>CAWBZE010000001.1:0-220725 GCA_963793215.1 uncultured Cytophagales bacterium
TTTATTTCGGCGTTATACATGGCAATGATCTGCTCTGCCTGATAGGTTGCCTCCGAACTACGGTGCCGCTGCCAGGCCATTTCGCTACGGGACCACCGGAACCCCCGCGCCTTCAGCCGGTCGCGGATGGCCACTGATGGTTTACCTGAGAAGAAAAGCTGGAGCCGGTTATGCTCCACACTATCCAGTATCGTGACCTGGCCGACATGCCGTTCGGTAGTGTGTTCATTCTCGGCCCGTTCCAATTGCTCAATTCGTTGTTTGATGCGCCGGATATTGGCATTATTGTTAGAGAGCCTCCAGCTCTGGAAACCTCGTTTCTGATAGCTATACTGCGGATGAAGCAGCTCGTGGATGAGGGAAGCGGGATAGCCGTACGTCGCCTTTAGCTTTTCGGTGATCTGTTCATCCGAGAGCTTCTTGGAGCGAACGATGCGATTGATCGCTTTCATTTTGTCCTGCCCGCCTTGCAGTTCTAAGAGCTGGTGCTTCAGTTTGACAATGGCTTCCGGATCATCGCTATAGATGGCCCGATTTTGCTCTATGCTGGCCACCCGGTCTTCATAGTAGCCAGCCTTCTGGTCGTGCTCGATAGATTTGCGCATGTTGTTATCAATGCGCTTTAAAGCGGCCCGGTGGCTGCTTGCCGAATGGTGGCCGACCAGGATCGGCTGACCCATCGGTATTTGATCACTGGTCTGCTTGGCAGCCTTGTAACGCTGTTCGGCGTTCTGTCGGTTTTTCTCGGCCAGCTCTTCGTAGCGGGCTTTGCGATTTTCGCGGCGTTCATTGAAATCAGATTTCATAGCTGAAAATTATTTAAGTGAATAAAAGAATTAGAGAAATGGTAGGAGGGTGCCCTAGAGCACCCCGTTTTCGGCAAAAGACCAATAGCCATCTGCCGTTAATATGATGTGATCGACAATCGGAAGATCCAGCAATCGGCCCGCCTCTTGTAATTTGCGGGTGAGCTTGTAATCCGCATCGCTCGCAATTAAGCTTCCTGATGGGTGGTTGTGAGCGGCCAGGAGGCTGGCGGCATTGGCTTTAAGGGCGGTGCCAAAGATGATTTTCGGATCAACCACGCATCCGGCTTGCCCGCCTAGGGAACAATTGTGAATACCCAGCACCCGGTTGCCCCGGTCGAGTAAGATCACCTTGAATTCCTCGACGTACTGGATGCGGCGTTTCTTCCATTTGAGGCGTAGCACCTCCACGGCGGTATCTGCTTCGGTGATTTGTACCCGGTCCAAGTCTTTGACTTTACGCGAGTACCGGACGCTGATTTCGGCAATGCGGGAGGGGAAGATTAGTTCCCGCTGCCGGGCGGTTTTGCCGTAGCTGTTCTCAAAGATTTTCATGATCGTAAGGGGTTTAGTGACACATGATTTTTATGCGTCATCAGCGGTTTGGGCCGACCGGAGCAAGAGGAAACGGAATAGCGGACTGGAGCAAAGCGAAAGGAGCATATGCCGTAGTCTCTTGCGGAAGTCGGAACAACACCGCTACCTTTGCTTCAAAAGCATGTGCTACTACTCTCTTGTGCGGTGGGGGCTGTTCCCGGCTTAGGGATGGAGCGATTGTTTGAGACCTGACGGCCTGGTGCCGGTGGCTGTTGAGGAGCGAGAGCCCGGCCCCTTGCGAAGCTTGGGGAAAGCACCAAATAACCGTGCTGACCAAAGCAATAAGCTATTAGCGTTTCATCTCATCTTTAATGGTTTTGCCTTTGTGGAATTTGAACGCCAGAGCTTTATCTGAATAGATGACTTTCTCCGAGTTGTACATCCCTGTATCGCCCGTAAAGTCGTATCCTTTGGGTAGGAACTCCATAGCGTATGAAATAAAGTTGTAATGACATTCCTGACCCTCGGCTTCCAATTTTTGAAGTACAGTTTCAAAGGCCTGTTCACTTTCTTCAACCGTAAAAACATCGGTCCACCAAAACGTCACGCTGTCAAATTTTGTCTCTAAAGTTGCGTCCGGTATTCCCCGCGCTAACCCTTCTAATCTCTTCAAACCTTCTTCTTTTGTATGCTTTGAAGTCATTCATAATACTCCATATGGTCAAATAAGCCTATAAATCGTAAACTATCGGATTAAACCCGTCCGGATAGTAATCGGCATCGGCTATGGCTAAAGATTGCTCGCAGCGGTGCTCTGCGGCGCGATCTTGCGCTTGCTTAAAATAGTACGATAGCGGCCGCTCGGCCTGAAAATGTTTGTCCCGCCCAACTGAAAAACCAAAGGCCCCTTTAAGACTGCGCACCTGGTTCAGGTCTATCGCTCCGATCACCGGCTCTTCACCGCTGCCGTAGTCGGTCATCCCAAAAGCTATTGAAGGATTGTCTTCTTTCAAACCGGTAATCAGCCAGATAGTCGGATCATCGGCAAGAGACAATTTGACGACCGGCACTGGGTCTTGATGTATGTTTTCCTCGCGCCGATTGTCTATTAATTGTGCGTACTCGTCGGGGGTGAAAAACGACGTCATTGGATATGGTCTCCTTTGAACTGATAAATAAAAGGGAAGGGGATTAGTATTCGTTGGCCAGCATGATGGTCATTACCCGGCTGGTCTTATTCGGATCGGCGGGGTCCTCACTGGCCCGGCTGCGGGTATTATTGTAGTAGTCGATCTTCCAGAAAATTTTCTGATCGTTATGCTGAATGGCTCCGAAATTATGCTCGCCGTAGGGATCGTTGGCTTCGCCAAAATCCTGCTGCAATTTGATCTTCTCGGAGATTTGCTGTTGATCAGCCACCGGCAAGGCGTTTATACCTTGTGTCTTATAAACCCCTTCGCCCATTGCTTGGCGAAACGCATCATTTAAGGCGGCTATTTTGGCTGTATTATCATCCATGCCTTCAATATCCCTGTATATAGTTGAAGTAAGATAAGCAGTAGGAACGTGATTTAGTGTAGATATAATTCTTGAACGATTGCTAGCGGGATCTGCGCTTTACTCACAACGTGAGTGTTTGCTTATATAGCTGTTCTCTTGTTTTCGGCCGCGTACACTGAAACGACGAGGCCATTGGAAGAAGAAAAACATCCTGATGCGCACCGGCGCGTGTAGTAAGAACTTTCCTGTATACCGTTTATTTGGGTGTTTGTAAAAACTCAATAGGCAGCGCTTACGTTTTAAATTGAAAAATGACCCGTTCTCCTTTATAATAAAACTATGACAACGATTGATCTACAAGAGCTTTCCCCAAGTGCAGCGGAGATTGTAAAACGCGCCCTGGCTAGTGGGGAAGAGATTTTTATTACGGATAATAAAAAAGAACGCTTGGCGAAAGTTGTCTCGGTCGCGGGAGCGGCAGAACCATCTGCACTTAAACAGGATCGAAATCTATTTGGTAGCATGAAAGGAGTTGTCACTTATATGGCCGATGACTTCAACGAGCCGTTGGATGACTTCAAGGAATACATGCCAGAATAATGAATTACCTGCTCGACACGCAAGCCGTCATCTGGTTCATTGACGGTGATGAGAGGGTGCCACTGCCCGTAAGAGAAGCGGTGCACGATCCAAATAACGTTATCTCAATCACAATGGTAAGCTTGTGGGAAATTGCCATCAAGCGCAGCATCAACAAGCTTGAACTTGCCACCGGTCTTCAAGATGTCCAAGACAAGCTACTATCCAGACAGGTTAGTATGCTACCCATCACCGTAGATCATTTAGAAGCTGTGGAAGCTTTAGAATACCAAGGTAAACACCGAGACCCGTTTGATCGGTTGATCATCAGCCAGGCTATTGTAGAAGATATGACGCTGATCTCAAACGATCCGCACTTTAAGCACTATCCGGTGAAGATACTTTGGTAGAACAACTCGTCTGGATCTGATCTGTGTACTGTTATCTTTTTCCCATTAGAATATTTTGGCGATCCTGCTCTTCGTAGCGAATAGTTCTTTCGTAGTCCTTCTCGAATTCTAATACCAGAATAATCGTCTGCACATCGTCCTTAAAACTGACCAAGATACTGGATACACAAGTTGTACCTAAACGCTCTTCCATTTCCTGATAGAGGTTTATTTGTTCTTTGTCTTTCATCAATCCGGTGGGATCAAAACTAAACTGACCAATAGGCGGGATGTAGGGTAGTATATGAGGTACAATAAACCCTGTTAGCTCACCTGTAACACCATCAATGCCGCTTCGGTCAAACTCAATGCGAACTCGACAATCCATATATGTTTTTTGCAGTAAAGATACGTGATTTAGCGCATAAATTGCCATGCTGATACGGGGGAAATCCTTACCAGAACTGCGTCTACGCCTTTAGCCAATATCGTATTCGGGTTCTTTCTCAGCTTTACGTATCCGCTCTACCCATTCAGGCGTAAGTATCTGTTCCATCTTTTCAGCCAACCGGCAAAACTCAATCATCAATTTTACCTCTGCTTCTGTCGTGCGCTCGGTAAAGGTAAGCGTCTCCAGAATGCGTCCGGCGCTACCTGTTGAAAACCGTCTAAGCAAAAGACGGGCAGGGCGGGTATTTACGATTCCGGCAATGAGTAGGCGGGTTCTACGATACCCCTGAAAATTCACATGTACACGGGTCGGAATTTGCTGCGGGAACGTATCAAGCGTTTCTAAATAAGCGGTGATTTCTCGGTTACGTTGCATCTATTTTGAGACATTTTAGAACGAAGTTAAACAACTACGCTCATATCTGCACGGAATATAAGACAAGAACAAAAGAGAAACATTCTTCTTGACAATCGGGTGCGCTACGCCCTATTAGTAAAAAACGAAACCACCAAACCAAAGCAGAAAGACCCTCTTATGCGTAAAGCTGATAGGGATAGCGGCAATCCATTGGATTGTACGGTTATCCGCCTATTCTCCGAACTTGATTTTTTTGAAGCCTGTACCTTAGAAGCTGTTTTAAAACCTATTGAAGTTTGAGGTCAAACTAAAAACGTACTCATGACAGGACAGTTATAGAGTTGAGAGACAACATAACAAAGACCGCCATGAGTACTGAACAAAAGAATAGTAAAAGGAGAAGGTATCCTAGCGATATCAGTAAAAACGGATGGAAGCACCTACGCAAACTTCTACCGGTAAAAGAGACTGACCCTAGCCGGGGGGGAAGGCCATCTGCTGACTTGCATCAGGTGGTCAATGCCATCTTTTATGTGGTGAAGACCGGTTGCCCTTGGCGCTGTTTACCTCATGATTTTCCTTGTTATGCCACCGTGTTTGGCTATTTTAATCGCTGGAGTAAGGATGGTACTTGGCAATGGATACACACCCAGTTTGTTAAGAAGGTAAGAAAGAAAATGAAGCGCAATAAACGTCCCAGTGCTGCCTGTATAGATTCTCAATCCAGCAAAACTACCGCTAGTGGGGGTGAACACCGAGGTTTTGACGGCGGCAAGCAGGTAAAAGGTCGCAAACGATTTATTCTCACCGACACGCAAGGTTTACTACTGGCCGTGTGGACATGTGCGGCCGGGATTTCTGAGAAAGCGGGTGCTATGTATTTGCTGCGCTATATTAAACGTATCAACTGTCTACACAACTTATGTGAGCGTATTGAGCTAGTTTGGGTGGATGGGGGATACCGCGGTCCCAGTTTGCTTGACTACGTACGCAAACTATGGGGTTGGACTTGGCAAGTGGTCTTGCGAACCGACGAGAAGAAGGGCTTTAAAGTATTACCCCGAAGATGGGTCGTAGAGCGTACTTTCGCTTGGATATTGAATGCTCGTAGGCTGAGTGTGGACTACGAAAAGACTAGAAAAAACAGTCAAAGCATGGTCTACCTGGCTATGCTACCGCTAATGATTAGACGCCTAAACTAGTTTTAAAACAGCTTCTTAGAAAAACTTGCGCTCCCGCTCATGGGCTGTAGTGTCTCTGCCGGTTTTCCATCTCCAGCCGATGACTACATGGAAACGCGGCTTGATCTTAACGAGCATCTGGTAAAACACCCCTCGGCCACGTTTTATGCGCGGCTTGGCTCTACGTCTGACAGTATGATAGGGGCGGGGATTTACCCGAATGATTTGATTATTGTTGATCGGTCGATTCCGGTCAAACATGGGGACGTGGTGCTGGCCATCATCAACAATGATTTTACGCTCAAACGCTATTGCGTCGAAGGGGGCAAAATCATCCTGAAGGCAGAGAACAAGAAGTACCCGCCCATCACCTTTACCGAAGGTGATGAAATGCAGGTCTGGGGCGTTGTCAAACACTCTGTCAGGCATTTGTAAGATGTTCGCGCTCGTCGACTGCAATAATTTCTACGCAAGCTGTGAAAGGCTTTTTCGTCCGGAACTACAACATACACCGGTGGCCGTGCTCTCCAATAATGACGGCTGTATCATCGCCCGTTCGAACGAAGTTAAAGACCTCGGCATTCCCATGGGTGCGCCGTACTTCAAATTTAAAGACCAACTCGCAAAGCAGGGGGTCGCTTTATTCTCAAGCAATTACGAGCTGTACGCGGACATGAGCAACCGCGTGGCCGAATGCTTACGGATGCTCGTTCCGGACGTGGAAGTATATTCCATTGATGAATGTTTTCTGTGCTTGAAAGGCTTTGAGCACAAAGACCTGCTTGAGCTGGGGCGGACGATCCGGACTACGGTACACCAATGGACGGGCATACCTGTAGGCGTTGGTATTGCTCCGACAAAGACACTGGCAAAGGTGGCCAACAAACAGGCGAAGTTATCGCAAGGCGTTTGCGTGATCTCAGACGGGGCTTTCTCCCGTGAAATCTTGCGCACCTATCCGATTGATGATCTATGGGGAGTAGGGCGGCAATATACCAAGAAATTAGCCGCGTTCGGGGTACATACAGCAATGGAATTAATGGATAAGCCCGATAAGTGGATACGGCAAGAAATGACCGTACAGGGGCTTAGATTGGCCTACGAACTGCGGGGAATCTGTTGCATCCCGTTTGAGGATGTACCGCCCGCGCAGAAAGGGCTGGCTGTGACCCGGTCGTTCGGTCAAAAGCTGGAAGACTGGCAACCGATCAAGCAAGCGATGGTGCATTATGCAACCAGGGCAGGAGAGAAGCTACGGGCAAGGGATTTAAAGGCCGGACATATGCAAGTGTTCTTGCACACGTCTAAATTTGCAAAGCAGGGCTACTATAACGTCAGTTATTCTACGTTTCTAGGGATAGTACAAAATCAAGCGGCATTAAGCAGTCGGTTACGATCTTCAAAGGCAATGATGTGCGGATGAGTGTCTAGGAAGGTGTATGCTGCTAGGGCGGCAAAGGCATTGCATAGATAATTGATGGGTGCACGGTGGCGGGTGTGCTCTAAATCAATGAGGCCCACGCACTGACCAAAGACTGATTCAATGAGTCCACGATGCCGATGATAATAAGCGTCCTTTTGGTGCACAACAGCATCTTTTTTTCCGTTGCGGCGCATCTTGGCCATCAGGTCTACGCCTTTGCCCAACAACTCTTCCTTTAAGGCACTTAGATAGCCTTTGTCGCCGTATACTTTTCCTTCTACTTCTTTGAGCAGGTAGGTCAACACTTTGTGATTGTTATCGGCTATGTTGCCCGCCGTGAGCAGGAAGTTGACCAGTTGCGCTTCCCGGTTGATGACTACGTGCATCTTGAAACCATAGAACCAACCTAAAGTACCTTTTCCTTTACTAGCCCAGTGCGCCATCACTTTGTGCTGTGCTTCTCGTTTAATGTGGCAAGCTTTCAGAGATTTGCTGTCAACATAGTTTTCTGCTAGAGCGGGCTGGCAACGGGCTTTGAGTAGTAAGTAAAGTTCTAGCACTACGTGCGGGATCAGGGCCACGAAGCGTTCATAGCAAGGGGCATCAGGCAGCCAGCTACGGTAGGTCTTCAATACGTCTTGGCAGTAGAAGTATTTGAAGCACTTGCGGCCGGAATGATGATAGGATATCAGAGTAGTTATTACTTCGCTACGCGAAAAACAAGAATGCCACTCTGGTTTTGGCAGCCCTTGAGCAGCCGTTTGCCAGGCTAAATCCAAGAGGAAGTCATCGGTTTCCACAAAAATTTCTGTTAGTTTTGTCTCGGTCAAGATTTGCATATTCTTTGTTTTGTACAATGAGTATTTTACACACTCGCAAATCTTGACCTTTTTGCGCTTTTACGCAACTCAATCTACTCTCAATCAGTAACTTCTAGAATAACTGACGTTACTATAGCAACGCTACGGGTATGCGCTTGCCACACCACAGCGATTACACGCCCGAACTCATCCATTACGCTACACGGCTTTTAAAAACGATCTACCGGCGCGGCTACCGGTTTGCAAAATGCGGGATCATGCTTTCCGATCTGGAAGATAAAAGCTATGCTCAAAATGATTTGTTCATCGCTGCCCGTGATCCGGTGCAAGATACGCGGCTCATGGGCGCACTTGATACGATTAATCGTAAGATGGGCAAACATACGGTGGCCTTTGCTGGTGCCGGTATCAAGCGGAAATGGCTGATGAACCGCGATTTTGTGAGCCCGTGCTATACAACGGACTGGAACGATATACGGGTTATTTGAATCTACAGACAAGAACAAAGGTTGCGATTGGTGCGTATATAGTGTAAAATCGCACCTATGACTAGACAAACAATTTCATTTACAAAACCCAATGATAGCTGGCTTAAATCGCAAGTAGAGAGTCAGGAATACAAATCTAAAAGCGAAGCGGTAAACGATCTTATCCGTAAAGCCCGTCGTGAACAGGAAGAAATCGAGTGGATACGTGCAAAGCTGGATAAAGCAGAGCAAAGCGGTTTCACCGATCAAACCCCTGAACAGATTAGGCAAGAAGTACGGGAAGAACTGCGCGCTAATGGCGAATTATAAGCTTACGAAAGAAGCGCGTTCCGATCTTCGGGATATTTATCGCTATGGCGTACGCAAGCACGGCCAAAGGCAAGCCGATGAATACTACGACGGATTGATCGACCAATTTCAATACATTGCCGACAATCCGGTTTTATATCCGGCTGTCGATCATATACGGCATGGCTATCGCCGGTGTGTATACGGCAAGCATAGTGTGCTTTACCGTCTAGGCGATGAGGCGGTAGAAATAATGACGATTTTCCGGAGTCAGAATGTAAAGAATAAGCTTCAATAGAATACAATTACACAAGAGAGATATTGTTATGTCTATTGCCCAGGCCCTACTTGTAATACCATACATATTAATATAATTGTACTCATCATCACATAATTTAAACAAGACACAGAGTATACATGGACAAAGGTGCGCATTTCTACAAATGTGATTTTCAGGTTCACACCCCCCGGGATAGATCGTGGAGCGGTAGTAAATATGGATTATCTCCTAGTGAGATACAAAAAGCTACTGATGAGGAAATACAGAATCTATCAGATCGACGAAAACAGTTCGCAAAAGAGTATTTAGCTAAGATTAGAGATAAGGGACTAAATGCAGTCGCGATAACAGATCATCATGATGTATGCTTTTCAAAAATCATTCGTGAAGTCGCACAAGATGAAAACAAAAAGTATGATAAAAGCTCCAGTCAGATTATCACAGTATTCCCTGGTATTGAGCTAACACTTTCAAATCCTGTGTGTCAATGTCTACTGCTTTTTGATGCAGATTTTAGTGACAGAGATTTAGATGCCGTATTATTAGCTCTTGGATTAAATCCATCCGATGAGCTAGAAGAAAGAACAGCTGAAACTGAGAGAATATCTCAACAACATGTTAACGACCTATCTGCATTGCATACAAAGCTAGACCATCTGGCATATTGCAAAGGGCGATATATTGTACTTCCAAATGTTAGCAACAGTGGAACTCATTCTATACTTAGACGTGGCTTTCATGAGCATTATAGAACGATGCCATGTAAAGGCGGATATGTAGACAAAGACATATCAAATGATAGCGGGTATCAGAATAAACTAAATGGGGGTGACGTAAATTATGGCAATAAATCCATAGCTGTAATTAGTACTTCCGATAACCGACACGAAGATGGAAGAGAGCTAGGGAAATACTCAACATGGATAAAATGGGCTGAGCCAACAGCGGAGGCATTGCGTCAAGCGTGTCTAGCTAAGGAGTCAAGAATATCGCAGAATAAACCCGAAATTCCTCAAATCTTTATTAAATCAGTTGATATTACTACTTCCAAATTTCTTGGATCATTTGATATCAATTTGAACAGGCAATACAATGCATTAATTGGTGGTAGAGGTACCGGAAAATCTACAATTTTAGAATATATACGTTGGGGACTTTGCGATCAAACTTTGCAGTTGGGTGAGGCGGATGACCTTTCTTTAATTGAAAAAAGAAGAGAAGCGTTAATTGATAAAACGTTAAAATCGGTTGATGGTGAAGTACGAATTACAATGGAAAAAAACGGTATTCAACATATCGTCAAAAGGAAGTCGAATTCAAGAGAAATTCTATTGAAAATTGGCGAGAGTGATTTTGAACAAGCTACCGAAGATGACATCAGGAAAATTCTACCTATCCATGCTTATAGCCAGAAACAGCTAAGTGATGTAGGTGTTAAAATTGAAGAGTTAAAACGCTTTATAGAACAACCTATATCTACGCAGCTTGCTACTTTGAAATCAAAGATTAAAGAGAATGGATCAAAATTAAAAGTTTCATACAGCGAGGAAGTTAGAAAACGAGAAATTAAAAAAGAGATAGAGGATTATAGTTTAGAAACTCAATCGCTTAACACACAGGCTAATAAAATCAGAAAATCTATCTCTGGGCTTTCTACCGAAAACCAGAGAATAATCGATCAAAAATCAAAGTACGAAGGAGAAGCCATACTCGTTTCTAACTTCCAGCATGACCTTTCATCAGTTCAAAATAAAATAGAAGAATTGTCAAAGGTACTTGCTACATACCCTAGTCCTTTAGAGGAAGGTTTAGAGTTGGTTAATAAAGACATCATTGAAGATTTAGAGAGGGAACAAGGAGCTGTATTCAATGAAATTAAGTTATTAGCATCTCAACTTGAAGATGCGTTTCATTCTGAAAACATGAAGCAGTTTAATGCTAAGGTTGATCTGTGGAATAGTAGAAAAATAAAGTTTGAAATCTCCTATGAAACTGCTAAAGCAGAATCAAAATCTAGTCAGCAACAACTCCAAGAAATACGCAAGATAGAAGAGAGGCTGAGCGAGATAAATATTTTAATAGCTGAAAGGAAATTTGTTCTTAAAGATATTGGTGAAACAAATGATATTTTTAGCGAACTCAGGGATAAGTGGCAAGAATATCATTACAATAAAGTTGATCTTCTAAATGAACAAGCGAAGATTTTCACTCAGCTATCAAGAAAGCAGATAAAAGCGGAAGTTGCGAAAAATATTAATCTTGCTTCTGTAAAGACAATACTAAAGAATCTTTTTACTGGACTCAGAATAAGAGAAGATAGGATTGATGACCTGATTAATTATGTCAAGGAATCCGACGATCCTATAAGTCAGTATGTTTCTTTATTAGAGGAGCTAAGATCATTAGGGGAAGTAAAAGTATCAGAGGACAAGAACTATGATATTCCGGATACTCATATTTTAAGCGAATGCGGATTTTCCAATGAACAGAAATCTAAATTGTGTAAAAAAATCACCCCAGACGATTGGCTTACGTTAGCTACTATAGAATTAGAGTTTGACCCCGAGTTTTATTATAGAACAGATAATCGCCATGATGACGTAATACCTTTTGCTGACGCCTCCGCAGGCCAGCAAGCGACAGCATTGTTAACAGTACTTCTCAACCAGCCTGGTATACCACTCCTTATAGATCAACCCGAAGACGACATTGATAACAGGGCAATTGATCAAATCATAGGTAACATCTGGAATGCTAAGAAAAAAAGACAGTTACTCTTTACGAGTCACAACGCAAATCTCGTGGTAAATGGCGATGCTGAATTAGTTGTTTGTTGTGATTATAGAGATGCTATGAGTCAAACTAGAGGGGTAATAGTTGCTGAAGGCGCTATTGATAAGAAAGTTGTGCGAGATGAAATTACCTCTGTAATGGAAGGCGGTGAAAGAGCATTTCGTTTAAGACAAGATAAATATGGATTTTAGCAAGCCATCAGTAACTAGCTTGCAAAGCCGTTTAACACTATTAGTAATAGTGTTAAATGATATGCCCTACCTGGTCGGCCGGCCGAGCTGGTGCCGGTACGCTGCGGCCGGTATTTAAACACAAGATAAACAGTCAGTTATAATTTTAGATTTTGCAATTTAACGCTTTTCATGTAAAGTGTTAAATATGGCATCTGAAATGAGATTACGCGATGAACACGGCAACCGGCTTTATCTGGATGCGCTCGAGCGCGAAGCCTTCCTAAAGGCGGCAAGTTTTTATCCAGCCAAAGAACGGCTTTTTGCTGAACTGCTTCATCATACCGGCTGCCGGATATCAGAGAGCCGCCAGATCACCCCTGCACGAATTGAACTGTCGACCAACCGGATCGTCTTCCGGTCGTTAAAGAAGCGCTCCAAGATCGCCTACCGCGAAGTGCCGGTGCCGCCTGACTTTATCGAGCGGCTCGATCTGGCCTTCAATATCCGGCAAGCCCAAAAACGCCAGAACCTGAAAGATGAACCGCTTTGGGGTTGGACGCGGCAACGCGGGTTTCAGATTATCAAACAGATTATGATGAAGGCCGAAATTCCGGACGGGGCGCACCGGTGCCCGAAAGGGCTGCGGCACGGCTTCGGGGTCAATGCGGTTGTGAGCGGTGTGCCGCTCAACATCCTGCAAAAGTGGCTTGGTCATGCCCAACTTACGACGACTGCGATTTATGCCGATGCGGGCGGCCGCGAAGAAGATGAAATTGCCGCGCGGATGTGGGGTTGATAGGACTGTCTGTTTTTCGGCTCTGGCTTATCGCGGATCAGATTATCAAGGAAGCCACTGTTTGCGGAGACGTGCCAAAGTAATACTTCACGAGATCAAACAAGACCGGACGACGATTAACGTAGTATGCCAGCATCGGCATGCGGGATGTATAAAAATGGGCGATGTGTAGTGTCTTCATAATGAACATGGCTAAGTGAATTTCTGCATCGACGGGTTGATCCGGTGTACCGAGGGACTTATAGAATATCCATCCTTCCTGCTGATTTTCGTCGCAATACTGACGGGCCGGATGAGGAAACGGACCATCATACGCTTGCGATGCAATTTCTTCTGCGCCTAAAATGAAACTCCCTAGTCCATTGATAAAATCCATATCATCAAGCGGATATAAACACCGTCCGGTTTTGATTAAACTTTTAGCGGCCGGAACGAAGACCTGATATTCCGGCAGCATTCGATAATCGGGGAAGTTTTTTTTCATACAGCAAAGTAGTGAAATCGACCTATTAAATGGAAATAAGAACCGGGCGGAGTCACCGTCCGGCTCGGAAAAATTGATTTTGTCCGTTAGAACAATGACCAGCCTTCTGCGATCAGAATGATGTGATTGAGCAACAGCAAGCGTACATACGATTAAGTGTCTATTGCCACATTCCGGCGTGATACTCTTTAGCAAACTGTTCCTCGCGCCTGTAAAAGCCTTTGGAATAGCGGGTGTAATCGCGGGCATAGCCATGTTTGACCATAAGCCCGCCTAAATCCTCACCATTAATATGACAGTGCATCACCGCGCGGTTGTAGCGGTCGGTTTCTATAAACTTACACTCTAGCCGGTTGCGGCCGATCAGGGTTTTTAGGGCTATCCGGCTTTGCTGATAAAGCGGCTCGTCTTTCTCTGGTGCATCAACACCCCAAAGCCGTATGCGTTGTTTCGGCGTGTTGAAGGTATCCCCGTTCGATAACATAAGATACGATGTAATGTTGGTACTCGTATGATAAATGATTTTTCTCTGGCGAAAGCTGTTCGGCCTTTTTAGCATAGCTAGTGGCAGTGAAAATCATCAAAGCGCCAACGAAGAAGGGCAGAGGTCTATGCCGCGTATTCATCGGCAGCACTATGATAGACAGGTTTATCTTTGCTACGCTTGATTTCCGCCCCTGACACCATCATGGCGTAAAGCTTGGCCTTATCAATATGCGGGCTTACCTGAACGCAGAGTGTACCGCGCTCTGTATGGCGTACATGACCGATCCGCTCAGATCTGTTATCTAGCCATCCCCAAAGATCATAGCTGTACGTCACGCTCGGTGCGGATGTCGGTTGCGACATGCGCTTGGTTACTTCGGCTCCGAATATCAGGGCTTTGTAGAGTTTAGCTTTATCTGAACTCGGCTCGGCTTTTATTCGGATCGTCCCGCGCTTGGTTTTGAAGGCATAGCCGATCTTAGTGCGCTGTTTGCCAATAAAGCCGTATAGGTCGTAATACTCCGGTTTGGTTGCCATCTGTGGATTCCCTTTCGTCTTATACCTACTCGGGGTAGTTTGCCCGTAGAAGGGTATCAGCTGGATGATTCGGCTGTCAAGAAAGCAAAAGGGGCCTACGATCAAGTAGATGAGCGGATGAAGCAAGAGCAAAGATTCTCTGGTAGACTAATGCATTTTAATGTACTCACTTCGGGAAAATAATCTCTTGTTTAGTGTCAGTTATGCCAACTAGTTCTGATAGTGAAAAGGGAAGCGAAATACCTCCCTTTACTTGTTCTTTCTCAGAAATTTAGTCTGTACTAACTGGCTTTCCATTCTCATTAAAGTAGATACGAGTGCCCTCTTCAACTCTCCTCCATCCAGAGATGAAGTGAAATAGCTTATCACTAGCAGTAATACCGCTTTTAATGGCGGTGTTTCGGTGAAAATAGACTGTGGTACGTTCTTTCAAGCGAATCCATGCTCCATTAAGGCCAGTGTGGGTGAGTAGGTCATCGCAAATGTAGACGGACTTCGTCTCGCCACCTTCATAAGTAGTGTAGCCAGATATTTCAGCCCAACCACGATTTTGGATGTAGACGTTTTGGCACTGTGCCGTTGCCATCAGCGGCATAAAATTAATTATTATGAAGGCACCACAGTATATCGCATTACGGGTTTTTGCTTCAGTTTTCATAGGGAAAGGGGTTTAAATTAACGGTGAGGAAAAAAGCTTACTACCTGGAGTTGAGCAGTATTAACCGCTAAGCACCTTTCACCAGGTACGAGTTTACTATTTGCTTAATGTTGCTTAACGGTATGTTTTAAAAGAATAACTATTTCATTTTCACTGCAAACCAGTATCCTTTGTCAGATCCGTTTCGCCAAGTCCCTTGGAACTCTCGACCAGAAGCAAGGTATCCTTTGTAATACACGTGCTGTTTTTGGCCGATTTGCTTTAGTTTGGAATTGACTGATGGCGGAGTCGTATAGTATGTCTTCTTGAACGAAACTGCTGAGTCAATAAAACTGCCCCTAATAGAACTTTGATGATTTCCAACCTTGTCGCTGGCGATTCCGATGAATTCCTCATCGTTCAAAAGCTCAAATATATCGATTGAAAAGTCGCTATTTTCCTTTTTAAAATAGCTGTAAGGATACTTGAAGTAGCCTTGCCATACTCCTACGATGTCTTCTATGTGGTGGCGGAGTACGACTCCACTTAGTCCTGGTAGCACATATTTTATCTCATTCATAGCACATATAATTTAGTTTCGAACTTCCAGTAGCGGGATACCACTGTTTTCGTAAACTTAACATATCTATTTCCTGATAGGATACGTCATATGCCGGAATGTTTTCAAACAAGTCGCCAAAATGTCCTCAATTTAAGCCTAAGAGCAGCTTTGCCAAGGTGGATGTGAGAGCGGATAAGTCTGCATTGCTCAGGAACATTATTAATATATTTATTTAACAACTTGATTCCTTTATATTCTCTTCAGGTACTCGTAGCTCATATATACCTCCTTTGTAGTTATCGAACAGCAACAATTGAAAGTCTGCTACCGACTTAAACATTCTGTTTTCTCTTCCATTACTCATGTCCTCCGAGACTCTTCTGACATAAGAAGCATACAAGACTCGATCATCTTTATTTATATCTAATTTGCCATTCCCTTTGCGTAATGCTTCTACAAAAGCATTAAGGGTGGCCATTCTAGTTTTTGTGTGAATAGCTTTTGATATTAATGTCCTATTAATTTTTAAAGTTGTTTTCCCGGAGCCGTCGCTGTTTCTGCGAATATTAAGAAACAACTGGTCCCGAGGTGGAATAATTGACTTTTTGGCTAACCAGCTCATCAAAGAAATGAAGATCAAAGACGTGAGAGAGGTCTTAGAGAGGATAAGGCAAGTTACGTGTAAATATCCACCGCGATAACAACCAAGAGAAGGAAGTACTTCAACCAACGTAGTAAATAAAGTTAATACAACAGAAACCGGTGTAGCAACATAAGCTAGTAACCATAGGTCCTTCCAAAGAAAGTTGTGCAAAAGTATGAGTAATATGAGAAGTATAACAGTAGCTGACAAAAGAGTATCTGGAAGCATTATAAGATAGGGAACTTCTGTCCTATACTTGCTAAATAATACTATTGTTGTAGCGAATGTTGTGATGCTAAAAACAATAACTAGTAATATCCACCTTTTTTGGCCTACAGAATTTATGAATGGTACCCAACTAGGTATACTATCAAAGTAAAGCACAGCCATTAAAAAAAAAGCATTATTCAGTGTAGATATTCCACTTTTGAGTAATTGATATGTCAAAGGGTAAGAGTCTCCTATTGTAAAGTAGGCTAGACCAGCTAAAATCCAACAAGAGATCGCTATCGATATATATAGCAATCCTTTGTCTTGTTGAACAGATTCATCATTCTTCTTTTTCTCAATTTCGTTACGAATAATGCTCAAAGCTGATAAAAAGAATATGACTCCAAATGCAGATAAGCAAATTTGTACTACATAATACAGGTCAAGTGGAGTAGACATTAGCGTAAGGTAAATTCGTAGGAGGGGCTAAGTTAATGTAGAAAAGGGGGAAATTGAAGAGAATATGAAGGGAAAGTTTCAATGCGGAAAATAGCTATGTAATAGGGGTAGGGACTTCAAATTCGGAATGCTAGGGGGGAAATACCGGTATCCACAAATTGAATTTTACTTGCTAGCTAAAATAAAAAGACGGGAATATACAGACGGTAAATCAGTATAGATACTTTTCCGTTGTCATAAGGGCGCTTAGATGCTTCCTGAATACTTCAAGTTAGTTTTCGTAATGAAGATTATCACGCTATCTGAAATGTATTCCATTTCAGTGGGGTGTAGGACAAGTTTGTCAAGCGGCGTTACGAATAGCTAGTTGTACTTGTTTCCACTGATTTGATAAGTAGGCCACGCGCAAGTTAGCAACTTGTTGTAGTCCTTGTGCCGTCCATCGTTGTCCGGATAGCTTAAGTCTTTTCTGAATAACATTGCGATGGGCCGCTTCAATGGCACCTGAGCCGATACAATACCCTTGCTCCCGAAAGGTTTGGTAGCGCATACGAATCAGGTTGTTGTTCAGGTAAGTGAGTAACTGACTTTGCTGTTTCTGCTGGGCCCGGCTACAGCAAACCCACTGAACCGCTTCTATAACATCTTCGGCCTGATCGTTCAGTAAATACTCTTCTTGTTGATCCATCCATTCTCGGCACTGCTTTGGATCATTAAACACCGTAACAGCCCATTGCCCAATCTTTTCTACTACATGGTAATAATCCAGAATCTGAACGGCCTCAGGATGCTCGCTATCCCAGTAATCCCATATCCAGCGAGCCCCATCGGCAATAGCGACCAGTTGTTTCTTACCTGACAACAAAGGCTCAAACTTCTCTAAAAATGCTTTGTGCCCCCCTAGATGAGCGGCGTAACGGCTCTCTCGGATGCTACTGCGCTGCTTTTCCCGGATACGTTCCCCCGCCTGAAAAACCCTTCCCAGCTTGATCTCTTTCCAGCCTTCCCCGCGTACATAAACCATAGAACCGTCCATTAGTCCGTAGTGTAGTGCTTCATTCAACTGATAATCCGGCTCCTGTTTAGCCTCTTGCTCTAACACCTCTCCGTAGTGATGAGAGAGTCGCTCAATCTGTTTGTCACTCAAAGAGCGGCCCAGTAGCCTTTTAGCCAGTGTGCTAGCTTCATCAAAAGGAAGAGCTTGCCCCAGTAAACAGGCCAATTCCTGGTAGTAGGGACTCATCCGAAAACCTTGTTTGCCTGACGGTGCCAGACAATGAAAAGTACTCACGCTTAACGAGCCGAACTTGGTATGGACTTTTTTTTACTGCCCAACCCATCACCCTGACTGGCCATCTCTAGCATTTGCTGGTTCATCTGTTGACAAAATACATCGAAGCTACGCTCGAACTCATAGGCATCTTTTTGCCCTTCTTGGCTTCGCTTCCAACTCAAATACTGATCGTACATCGCTCTGAATTGGGCTTCTTCTTGATTACACTCTTCCATCTCGTTCTTTTTTGCCCTAAGTTAACTCCTTGTCCAAACTTGTCCTACACCCTTTCAGTGTTGGAATCCTTAATTTTATTGGTGATATTACGATTGGTAATTTACCATTACAATATTTTGTTTAATGGAACCAACCGATGAAGAACCAACCAATGAAGAATCGGCGGGTGGATGTGCATCAACATTCGTTTTATTGACTTTATTAGTATATATTTTTCTTCCATTAGCTACCAATGGTTTTCTTTACGATGGAGTTTTATCCTATGGTTGGGCAATAGCTATTGTAATCATCACCGCACTTATTTCTGGGGTCCTTGTTTCTTCGACAGCGATTGCTATTATCTTTGTTGTAGCTGGGTTAAGCTGCCTAATTTTCGTGTCTCTTTACATTAGTGATAGGTCTTCTGTATATAATATCGAAATAGTAGCAGTTTCAATCGTTTCTATGCTTCCCGCTGCACTAGTTAGCAGAATATTATATCGTCTTACTAAAGAAAATTGAAACTTTAGTACAGCTTCATATGATCATCATTTCCATACAATCCGTTATCAGGCATTACCTGAACCCATTAAATCATCGTATTTCTCGGCCTTTTCAAAAAGAGCCTTCATAGTCTTGATATAGTCGCTTACGGCCTGTCTTGCTTCTTGGTGGTCGTCAATATTCTCGTTCGGGTTTCTATCCAAAGGCCACTGTATAATCGGAATATCTGCACATTCTACAAACTCCCCTTTGGAATTATATTGGTCGGGCAGATAGTCAAAATGATACTCTACGCCGTTCCATAGTGCTTTTTCAGGCCAAAACGTTTTAGGGTTGATGATTAGGTACTTTTCGGCTGAATCATCCATACGGTATGATTTATAGAATACATCACTAACCTAAGAAAATCCGGTCAAATCGGATTAGCTATAATTGATCTTATCACGCACCCGTACCCATAATATCATCAAACCGCTCGGCTTTGTTTGACCATTCTTGCACCCTTTCCCAATAGGATCGCGCCGCGTCTTCTACGGCTTGGTATTCACTTTGAGGCGGGGCTGGGGTGTCGCCCTCGGTTTGATCGGATTTAACCGCTACATCGTCTTCATCAAAGTCGTACCAATCATCTCCGCCAAACAAACGATCAATGACAAAATCATGACCGTTCCAGTATGCGCCAATTGGTCGCAATGTCTCCGGGTCAATTTTAAGATACCGTTTTGGCTTGCTGAATTCGCTTTGGATACAGATTAACCCCATATTGCAATAAACGATTTATCGCGGATAATATCAGCAAAGTACCACAAGAAAAAGATAACAGTGGCCGTACTCGCCGCCATGACGGAAACCGATAGTCGCTATATTCAATATTTAAAAGCGGTAATCCTGCAACGAACGGTTACGGTTGGGTAGAAGCTTATCAGTCTGCTTGGCATAGGCGGTGACTGCGACAGTCACCAAAGCGACAAATAAGAATATCGCAAAAAAGAGCAAGGGCTTCACTGCTCGGTCACGTCCGTTACATCAATGAATACGCCCTCAGCTTCATGGGCGCGGGTGGCTATCTCAATAGCTTCGTCTTCAGTATTGGCTTCTACGGTTTCTGTAAAGCGTTCCTCCACCGTAAATTCAACGTGATATTTTGGCATCATCTTCTCCTTAGGCGGCGTATTCGTCGGCCGCGCTATGATAGACGGGCTCGCGTTTGATGCGCTTGATCTCTACCCCTGCGGTCATCATGGTGTAAAGCTTAGTCTTGTCCATGTGAGGATGAAGGTCATTTAAAACGCCATTCGTTCGCAGGATCAAAAGGGTCATACCCGTGAGAGTCGACCATCTCGAAATAGTCACCGATATTTTTCTCTTCCCACTCACTAATCGCTTTACTTATCTGGCTATAGTCTTGATCTGGAGCCAGAGCTAATTGGGCAATAGAATAGAATTCATGCCGAAAGTGGTATAAGTGATCATCGTCATTAAGTGCTTTACAATAACGAAAAGTATCCACTTGAGCATTTACACGAATGCTTTGCATGTTGTGTATAGAACACCTAACAATACCGCTGATTTTTAGATTTTTCATAGGATAATGTACTATCAACCAAATATAAACAATTTTATGAAGTTTTAGTACTATCTCAACAAGATAGAGTACTCCACTGAATAAAAGCAGCTAGGTGTGCCACATCTAATCGGGTAGCGGTTGATCACCGAAGTGATCCAAACGCTCTTACCCCCTGGTAAGCCATAACAATGTCTCCGCTATAAAAAGCGGTGCTCAAATACAAATGATCGTTCGGTCACTTTAGGCTTTACGCTCAAATTTGTAGGCGTATGATTGAAACCACGGCGGTTTGTTTGAGCTGTTAATGCTATTTAATATATATTTAATATTTGTAGGGGACTCTTTTGTCCTCTCTGAATTTCTGGGATTCTCCAGAATATTGATCCACATATTTGGCTCGTACTGTGGGTTTTGAGCTTTAAAGGCTGGTAGCACTTTGTTCATAATCCAGATACGCATGGCGACGTATAATCCGGAGCGGGCACTTTTGAGGCGTTGTGTCCGGATGTAGCCAAACTTTATGAGTTCCGCAATATAGCGTTGTATAGACCGCGGACACCGGTTTAGCACTCTACCGAGCGTGGTTTTCGTGGTATCGGTGCTGCGGCCGTTGCCGGTACGAGCGGTAATTATCTGAAGCAAAGCTTTGGATTGTGGAGTGAGCCGATCATCCCGTGCGGCCGTCGTCGCCATTGCCTTTGAAAATTGTTTGCTTTCCCGTGGGGCAGGGCGCTCGTGCCGAGAGGGTGCATTGGCCTTATTGTATTTTGAGTCAAGTGCTCGTTTCTTACGAGCGTTATAGCTGGCTTGGTCCTCTTGCTGTTCAACCGCGCAAATCCATCCAAGCGAAACCGCTTGCCAGTACTCCGGCGAATTGAAAGCGGGTTTCTGATAGTCAATGGGCTTGCGAGTTTTATTGCGGACGGCAACGCGCTGCGCCTTCCAGTTCTTCATATAGACATCTGCCGCCTGATGCGCGGCATGTTCGGCATGTGAGTACATAGATTTTCCTTTGGTTCGGAAAACCAGCCAAACACTAGGCACAAAAAAATCTGTTACAAGAAGTCATTTTTTTCTTGCATCGCGGAGAATATTAGGCGATGCTCATAGGTGTTGAAGCTAGAGCAATCGTAATTTAGATTTTAGAGGCCCGCCCCTGGCGGGTTTTCTTATGGGTTCGTGGTTAGTCTCCTAGAGTTTAGAAAAACGCAGAATTGAGCAATCCGATCAGAATGATCGAATCTATTTCTTAGTGTTACTGAAATGAGCCTCAAATTCAATAACAGACTTATCCACTGGCTTTATGATTAAACCTACTCAGTTTTGAGAAGGGGCCGTATATCGTTGTTTTGGAAGGGCAAAGGCGTAGCTAGTTTTTTTTGGTACGGCTTTTATCATGTGTAGTAGTATCTCCGCTTTTTTTCTCTAAAACCTTTTTAAAGGAAAACTTCTTCATCGCTCTTTGCTTCGCCTTGCACTGCAAAATTCCATCCCGAAATCCATTAGTATACTCATTTTCAGATTCGTTCGGTATCTCTATACTTTTAACGACATTCGGCATGTAGGTGCACATCATATCCGCTTGATTAAACCCCTTTTTATAGTCCTCAGAGACTTTGAGTAGTTCTTGATTATCTTCCATTAGAATGTCGATTTTCTATGCTTCTCAATGTACTCGTCAATTGAAAAACGATTGTAAAGAATGATCTTACCCATCTTTGAAAACTCTATCTTTCCTTCGTCTCTCAGTTTTTGCAGAGTCGTTGATTTGATGCGAAGCTTCTTCATGGCTTGCTCACCATCAATCCATTTTTCCACAGGGGTGTTGTGCTGTTCACTCAATCGTTCTACGACCCGTTCGATCAGTTCGTAAAAAGCTTCTTCTTCTATGCAGATGACGTTCATTCTGAGCGATCGGGACGATTACGAATTTAACACACTTTCCAGAGCATCATCGGCTTCCTTATGAATAAAATTCGCTTGGTAGTTAATTGTTGTTTTTAGGTCTGTATGACGATATAGCTTTTGCAACATCAGCGGGTGAATAGCATCTCCGGCGATATTCCCGAAGGAGTGTCGGGCGATATGGTTGGAAAGGTTTTTCTCAATACCGCATATGCCAGCGATTCTTTTCAAATACTTGTTCAGCAGTTTTGTTGCGTTACGGACTTTAGTGTAGACGTCCCGTTTGTTCGTAATATCTGCTTTTTTGAGGAATGGAAAAACGAAATCACTATTTGATGCTTTGTCTTTCGCATAAAACGCCAGAATCTTGTGCGCTTTTTCCGGAATTTTTAGACTGACCGGTTTTTCGTTTTTATTCATCTGGTAGTACAGCCGTCCATCCATGAAGTCCGACCACTTCATCTCTAATACATCGGAGATCCGTACGCCCGCAAAATAGAATGCGAAAAGCCACACATTGCGCGTATGCCAGATAGATGAACCTTCTTCCAACGCTAACGCTTCTACTCTTTTAATCTCGTCGCTCGTCAATCCGATCTTATTACCAGAACGAATTCTGATCTTTTCGTTTTCGCCACCAAACGGATAGGTCTTCCCGTCAATGATATTCTCCTTGATGGCCAGATTATACATGGTGCGAATAAAGATCAGTTGATTAGTGATCGTTCGCTTCTTTTGTTCTAGGTACGCCGCGCAGAAGCTTTTGAAGCGATTGATGAATGCCATATCAATATCTTCAAAGCCCAAGCTAGTGTCGGCTGAAAATACGTTGAGGTCGCTCTCCATCGTCTGTATACCTTTGACGGCATTTGATATGCGTACCTTTCGACGTTGCTTAATTTCTGCAATCGCTTGTTGCTTGGAAAGGGCGGTATTCTGGGTCAAGAATTCCTGAATATTATAGAGAATAGAAAGTTCGGACTTAGCAACGGAATAAATACCCTCCAAGCTTTTGTTTCTGATCCGCTCACACGCTAACTGAAAGAATGATACGGTACTACTTTGTCGTTTGGCCTTCTTCTTAATTTGTTTTGCGGAAAGACTTTCTTCAGTGATTTCGGCTGTGTCATTAATCGCCTCGACTTCCGATAATTTCTTACGCAGGAATGCGTTCAGCCTGGCAGAGTTCTCATGAGACCGTTTGACGCGAGCATGATTTGAATCCCATTCTTTTTCTTGGACGTACTTACCGGTGAAGATGTAGCGGGTTTTTCTATCTTTGGTGATACGGATCGCGATGGGACATGTGTTGTCACTTCTTTTCTTATTTTTGCGTAAAACCAGTTTCACGGAAGCCATAGCGTATATTTTAGTGATTGTTCCTTATCCTTAAAGATAAGAAAAATAAACCAGAATGGGTACAACATAGGTACAACAAATGACGATTTATGATGGCAATCAACGGTTCCAAAAAAATAGTAAATATAGCTTTAAATGTCATTAAAGGCCATATTGAATCATTTGAAACCAATAACGCCAAGGCTCATAACCCGGAGGCCGCAGGTTCGAGTCCTGCCCCCGCTACTACGAAACCCCGTAAGTTGTTGAAGAACAATGATTTACGGGGTTTCTTTCTTCGAAAGAATTTAACTTTGTATATTAGACGATATTAGTCGTGAGTGAAACATATGCATAGAGCGGTACTTAGGTCAATAACTTTTATATGATACTACTCTGAATTCTTCTTTTATTCTGCTCTCCCGAGTACTAATTTACCGCCGAACGCTATTGTACCCTTGACGCGAACGCCAATGAAGTTTAATAAGGAGATCCCAAAAAAAATCAGTGATTGCCCTATTAATGAAGCAATTGTAGAGGTTAGGTTTGCTCCAAACATTGATCGAAGTGCTGTGTTTGGGATTCTATACAATAATCTTAGGGAAAGTTATCCTAATCCTCCTCAAAAGCTACCAATACTAGAGCTTCCCGATCATATAAGAGCCAATGATCCAGGATTGAAATATAGACCTTATTATAAACTCCAGAAAGATAATCTATCATGTCACATAGGCCCAGATGTATTTAGCACAATAGCTACAGAATCTTATCCAGGTTGGGAAGTATTTTCGGAGGAGATATTTTCAAACATCAAATACCTACAAAATTCGGGTGTTGTCGACTACGTTGAGAGAATTGGGATTCGGTACATAAACTTTTTTCCCTCCAACATTTTAGATAATATAGAATTAGTGATTTCTATTACCGATGAGATAGTGAGCTCGAAGGATACTACTATAGTAACATCCATACAGAGAGATTACTATACTAGTAGAGTTCAGATTTCGGGAGATTCACAAAGAAAAACAGAAGAAGGAACACAAAATGGTACTTTGATTGATATTGATACTGTTTACAATCGTGATATGAGGAATTTTTTTGAAGATGCACAACGTATTGTCATAAGGGGTCATTCAGTAGAGAAGGAAATCTTTTTTAATCTTCTTAAAGATGACCTGATTCAAAGTCTAACTCCAACTTACTAACCAATAGGCTTATTATGGAACTTCTTGAGCAACCTATTACTCACTCCTCCGAAGATGGCGCTGGTGTCTATCGCGATTTTTCACAACCTAACTATAACTATATTTATGCATGTGATGCTTGGCCTTCAATGACAAATTGGGATTTAGTTCTGAAGGGCAGACACACATATTCTCGCTTAGCACCTCAATCAACACGGAGTTTAGCTAGACAAAAAATTCAAGAGTACTTGAACTGCTTCAATAACGATGCGTCAGCCGTTGAGGGAAATATTACCGCTTGGGTTACTTACTTTGATCAAAAATTTGGTTCTGAAGCACATGTAGCCACTACCGATGACGATGAGCTATTGATATATTGGCGAAGGAAAGGAGATTTGTTCAATATACTGATAGACGAAGATTCTGAGGTCGAGATAATGTATATCCCAGATGACAGAAGAAAATCACAGAACAGACTTCTTCAAAGTGTGAAGGAAACTACTACTGAAACGATCAAGAAGGTATTTAATGAAATGCAGCGAAGTAACTAGCCATCCTGCGCCTTCTGGCAAGTGTACAGACCCAGATATTCCAAAGTACTTACATACTGTTGATAGAAAAGTTCTTGAGCAAAGTAAGTTTAGATTGTATCACAAGATATATCGTCTGGAGAGTTCTACTCATCCCCTCGTACCAGATAGTTCATTCAATGCACTTTCGTGTAATTGGTCAAAATTGATAAAGCATAACGACGTATCAAGGGTGAAGCCTACTATAGGGACAGACTTTAAGTTTTGTTTCTATAACAGCTTATCAAAGTTCAAAGTAGAGCAAGATATAGAAGATGCCGAATTTGGGGGGCATCATGTTCTGTCTTGTTTCACCGTTCATGAACCCGAAGTGTGTGACTACTCTCACGTTATCATTCTGATCAAGCATCAAATTTTTGCTAAAGACAAATTTAGACCATACTTCTGTGAAGTGTATACTTACGAAGAATGGAGTCAGAAAAAATGCCTCTTAAGAAAGAAAAAGAGCAGAGCATTTAAAGAACTGAGAAAAAAGTATAGGGTAGAGATGTTGAGAACGTTTGTACTAAGAGCATGTTTAAAAATTTTCTATAGGTTTGAGCTTCAATCGGTTAAGGACTCTTTGGCAATTGGCCCAATATATCCAAGCCTCAGCACTGTTTGCTGTTTTTTCGTGATCTTTATCTAGTCTTCTCTGGAAATTAAAGACACCAAAAGTCTGCTCAGTGACCCATCGTATCTTCACCGGCACAAAGCCTTCAGAAGAAGGGGGACGGGAAGAAATTTCTAGTTCGATACTGGTATACATCTGGTCCAACCACTCTTTCAAATTCACTTTGTAAGCCATATCGGCAAAGATTTTTTTCACCCGATGAAGATAGCCTAGTATTGGGCTGACTACTCGTTGAGCCATCACCCCGTCGTGCAAATTGGCCGCATGAATCACCGCTACCCATACTAAGCCAATCGTGTCAGTAAGGATATGGCGTTTGCGTCCGTTAATGCTCTTGTTCCCATCGATACCGGTATCTTCACTGACAAACGGCGCCTTTTTAATAGACTGACTATCAATGGATACCGCACTCGGAGTGGCTTCCCTGCCTAATTCTTTTCGTAGCATCATATTCAGAGAGCTATTGAGTCCCACCAATGTCCCATCTCTCTTCCACTTACTAAAATAATAATAAACGGACTGCCATTTAGGGTAACAATCCGGTAAATTTCGCCATTGGCTACCCGTACGTAGTATCCAGAAAATAGCATTAACAATAGCGCGTAAATCATATTTCCGTTTCCTTTGGATAGGTAGTTTCTCTTTGATAACTTCCCACTGCGGGTCGGTGAGCTGCTCGTATTGAGTTTGCATAAACTTTTGAGTTTTGGTTGACCCAAAGTTTAAGCACTGACCCGCTCTTTTCAAAATTTAAACATGCTCTAACTGAGGCAGACCTGAAGCATAGCAGGTATTATTTAAAGATAGTCAGCTTTCATTTTGCTAAAGTTCTTAACCAATTGTCAATAAGGTAGCTCACAATTTCGCGGTGTCGCGTTTGCGCCGTCAGTGACTAGCTGTCCGCGTCCCTTCTATTGTTTTAGCCACGACTAGCTATTTGCGTACGTGCCTCCCGTTGTACCTGTTCGTGACTGATGATCTTTCCTTCCTCCCCTTCGCGTACCGACTGCTCCAACCGTTGTTTTTCTTCTTCGGTCAAATCGTCCCACCAGTCCCCGCCCCGTTCGGCCTCTATCTGGTCGATAATGGTTTCCATCAACGCGGGGTTGCTATTGGTCATTATCTCCGTAAGGGCCATGAATATTTCAGATTGTCGTCGGGAGTCTAGTTTCCGAAAGGCCCTGGTAAACTGTTTGTTTGTCGTTAGCACGGGCAATTAATTTTAGGTCACCTAGTGACTGGAATAAAATTGGATTTTCAGGAGGCCACCAAAGAAGTAATACCCAACAATTCCTCCAGTCCGTAAACCTCATCTATTGCCAGAAAGGAAAGGTACTGGCGGTCAATGATCTCGAAATCTTCTCGTTGCTCACTGTTGAGTTGAGCAATCGGCGGAAACATATCCAATGGTACCAGTACCGTCCGGGCGTTACTTAAATGCACCGATAGTAGATCGTCGGCGGTAAAATCTATCCTGCGTAGTTCGGGAACTTCAATAACTGTATTCATAATCGTATTGCGGTTACTTGTACTTGCTACCATTGAGTAGACATTAAGTTAAGCCTGAAAACCTTAACTTAGCCAACGTGAGAAAAGAAAAGAGACATTTCGATCAGGCCTTCAAAATAATGGCCGTCGCCGTCGTGGCCCGATCGAGCTCTGCTTATCGGGTAAACCCAGACAGAATTTCTGTAACTTCGGTGGTGAGGCTCTGTCGCTCGGCGGTCCGATTCGTTAGGAAACGATTTGTTTTGTTGAATAAGCATCACAAAACTCTCGTTTCCTTTCCTCTTTTCAAACCCCTATTTTTAGTTGGGTAGAGTAAAGAATTCAAACACCCCTACACCTGAAGCGAATGACAAGCAACTACAGCCAACAAAACCTGCAAGCAATAACATCCTGCGGGATGTTACTGATCATAGCTGAACTTTGACTATCATGAATAATCTCCCTTTTCTCATTGGATTGCTGCTGATCTCCTTTAGCGGCTGGGCGCAACGTGCTGACTACCTGCCTTACGTGACAACCCACTGCGATAACCTGATTCAGCACGGCCAAGACCGCTACGGCTCGAAGAAAACTGCGATTTTGGCCTCTGTCATCGACACCCGCGACCTGAGTGTGCCCCGGGCCGACGTGCCCCCTACCTCCGGCACGCGGGCGCACGACCGGGCGGTGGGCGGAAGCAATTTTTACCATGACGTAGAAACGATCCGACTGTTTCGGGCACTCAGCCCCCTCACCGGAGACCAACGTTACGAAGAGGCCGCGCTCGCCTACGCCCAAGATTTTCTGGACTATTGCCAGAATCCGACGATCGGATTGCTGGCCTGGGGTGAACACTTGTACTATAACTTCTACACCGATTCGGTGATGGTGGGAGATTTGGCGCATCCTCACGCGGACAACTACCACGAATTCTTAGAAGAAACGCCTCCCTGGCCGCTTTTGTGGCAGGTGGACTCGGCCGTCACGGAGCGGGCTATCGCGGGCGTTCGCTACCACTTCCGGAGCTCCACCACGCAAACCTTTTTGTTCAACCGGCACGCCTACTGGCATCCGGTGGACCAGCAAGAATACCGCGGACTGGCACAGTACCAGGACGGGGGCCAGCCCTGGATCAAACACAGCGGATTGCAGTGCTACTCCTTTACTCTTCTGCTCGAACAAACTCAAAACCCCAAGTGGGACCGGTGGGCCGAAGGAACCGGTTCGCTCTACTGGAACTACCGTGATCCGACCACCAACCTGACGGTGTCGTGTCTCGATGATCCAAGAGAAAGCGCCCGACACGCGTCACTGAATCAGACGGGGTTGCTAAGCTACTACCTACTTAAATCCTGGCAGGTGCACCCGACCTTCGGCCAATTCCGAGAGCGGGCTGAAGCGATGCTAAAGGCCGCCGAACGATTCTCCTGGAGCGAAGACCGGAAGAGATATTACCGTCGTTTGCAACTGGACGGAAGCCCGGCGAGAGATGAAATGATATCGGTAGTGGCTACGGGCTACGGAGGGGCCGACATTCTGGCCTTCGGACGCATTGCTTGCTATTTTTATCAGGCAACGGGCGACCCCGCTTACCGAATGATGGTGCAACGGGCGGCCGATATGCTTTTGGCCACTTCCTGGCCCGACGATTTTGTGATCAACAGCCTGGCCAGCGCCCTTCAGTTTTCACTGGATGCCTACGAAGTGCTGGCCGATGAGCGCCTGCTCCGCGCCGCCCACAACTACGCTGCTATCGGAGTAGAGAGACTGTGGAGCGGCCAATTGTTCGTGCGGCAGCCCGGTGACCCGTATTATGAGGCAAAGCTAGGAACCAACGCCTTCGTGGCGGGGCTGTTGCGCTTGCACCTGTTAGAAAATGATCGTTCGGCTGAGGCTAATCTTCACCACTGGTCATTTTGAACGGATCGTCACACTATACAGGTGACTAAAAGAAAGAATGAAAAGTAATTTTCATAATTTATTGAAAGTTTAAAAAGTTTTATATAGCTTTGAGTTATGCAACTAAAAGATGCCAAAACCGAATTTATTCAAACTTGGGGTTCGTTGGGCAGCGCCTGGGGAATTTCTCGGTCTATGGCGCAAATTCATGCCTTGTTACTCACGAGCGTTACCGAGCTAAGCACCGAAGAGGTGATGGAGGCTACCCAATTGTCGCGGGGTAACGTGAATATCAACCTTCGAGAGTTGGTTAACTGGCGATTGGTGGCCAAACAGAACAAACTAGGCGAACGGAAAGAGTTCTTTGCCGCCAACTACGACATCTGGAGTGTGGCTCAAAATATTGCTCGGGAGCGTAAAGAACGAGAACTTCAGCCGGTACAAGCGCTGATTCTTCAGTTGAAACAGGCCACTTTGGAAGGCGAGGACGACGAGGTGGCCCACTTCAAAAAAATCATCAATGAGCTGCACGACTTCGTCAGCCAAATGGACCAGCTTTCCGAGTTGCTGCTTAAACTCAACGACAATACTTTCTTTAAGAAAATGATCAAAATGATACGCTAAAAAATTTCCCCTAAACTTTCATTAATTTCTAAAACTTTAATCATGTTGAAAAATAATAAACTATTGATTGACCAAGACTGTCCGATGTGCGCTGCCTACGGAGCTGGTTTTACCAAATTTGGAATGATTGATGCGCAGACGGTACGTCCTTATCAACTAACCGAAGAGGCACTGGCTTGCCAGGTGGATATGGAACGCGCCCGCAGTGAGATTGCCCTGTTTAACCAAGACACAGCGCAAACGGTCTACGGCATCGACGCGATGATTGCCATCGTAGCAGACGGGCACCCCTGGCTCAAGAAATTGCTTCACTGGCCCTGGATTTATAATCCGCTGCGCGTACTCTATCACTTTATCTCTTACAACCGAAAAGTGATTTATCCGGCGGCCCCGCGATCCGGACTACGCGACTGCACCCCGCCCCTTGATCGAACCTATCGCTGGCTGTATATCTTGCTCGTGGCCCTGTTCACCGGGGTAATTTCAAACCGCTACGCTGCCTTGATGACCGCTGAATGGGGCTTGGGACACCATCCTTGGCGGGAGTACGCGATTTGCCTAGGACAGATTATTTGTCAAGGAATGGTGATTTTAGCAGTTGATCGGAGAAAATCGCTGGCCTACTTAGGAAACATGTCAACGGTTTCACTGGGCGGAGCCATCGTGTTGTTGCCTATGCTGTTCCTTGCTACTTGGGTGCCCGTACCGCCACTGGTGCTGCTAGCGTATTTTGCGCTGGTGGTAGGCTTTATGCTTCTGGAACACCTACGACGATGTCGCCTGCTGGGGCTGCCGCTGGCCGTCACCGGCTCGTGGATGGTGTTTCGTACCGTGGTTTTAGGGCTGATTTTAATTGCAACTATATGAAGCAAATTCGGTCGGCTTTGGGCGTGCCGGTGGGCATACCACAACCGGTAGCCCTGTTAGAACTGGGAGCGTGGCTGCTGGGCACTGAGACCGAGCTACTGCTCAAGAGCCGCAACGTGTGCCCCGAGCGTTTGCTGGGGTCAGGGTTTGCGTTTCAGTTCACCAGGGCAGAAGAGGCGATCCGCAACCTTACGAAGTAGTGGCCCTAATCCACCTTTCCCTCCAGCTTCAGCATAAAAGCATACTCCAGCGCGGTTATCTTGTAGCGCTCAAAGCGGCCTGAGGCGCCGCCGTGCCCGGCTTCCAGGTTAGTTTCCAGTAGTAACAAGTTATCGTCCGTTTTCTTGTCGCGCAGTTTGGCCACCCACTTGGCTGGTTCCCAGTACTGCACCTGCGAGTCGAACAGGCCGGTGGTCACCAGCATATTGGGATACGCCTGCTCACGCACGTTGTCGTAGGGCGAGTACGATAGCATATATTCGTATGAGTCTTTGTTCTGAGGATTGCCCCACTCGTCGAACTCACCCGTGGTGAGCGGAATTGACTCGTTCGAGCATGGTAGAAACCACATCCACAAACGGTACCGCCGCCACAATGCCGTTGAACTGCTCGGGAGCCATGTTGGCCACCGCACCCATTAGCAAGCCGCCAGCGCTACCGCCCATGGCGTACAGATGCTCCGGCGAGGTGTAGGCTTGCTCGGTGAGGTACTCGGCGCAGTCGATAAAGTCGGTGAAGGTGTTTTTCTTCTTGAACATCTTGCCGTCTTCGTACCACGCGTGCCCCAGGTCTTGTCCGCCCCGCACGTGGGCGATGGCCCAGATGAAGCCGCGGTTGAGCAAACTCAGGCGGGCACTGTTGAAGTAAGGATCAGTAGCGTATCCGTACGACCCGTAGGCGTACAGCAGCAGCGGAGTGTTGGCTTCCTGTCGGGCACCTTTCTTGTAGACCAACGAAATTGGAATCTGCTTCCCGTCGCGGGCGGGAGCCGTCAGACGTTCGGTGACGTACTCATCCGGGCGGTGCCCACCGATCACCTCCTGCTGCTTCACCAGGGTTTGCTCGCGGGTTTGCATGTTGTAGTCGTAGAGAGAAAGTGGGGTGGTGAGCGATGCGTAGCCATAACGTAACGTCTCGGTATTTAGCTCGGGGTTTTCGGCGGAAGACAGTAGGTAAGCCGGCTCATCGAACTGGATGTAGTGCTCATCGTTGGTTTGGCGGTCGATGACCCGCAGTTTGGGCAGAGCGTTGGCCTTTTCGGTGAGCACCAAGTAGCGGTCGAACGCTTCCATATCGTCCAAAAACACGTCTTCGCGGTGCGGGATCACCTCTTGCCATTGCTTCTTGTCGGTGGCAGCTTCTGGCGTGACCATTAGGCGATAATTAGGGGCCTCCCAGTCGGTGAGTACGTAGAACTGGTTCCCCACGTGTTCAATCTGGTAGCGAAGCTTTTGCTCGCGGGGAGTGAACCGCCGAAACTCTCCCTCGGGCTGGTCGGCCTTTAGCAGATGGTAATCATTAGCCAATGTGCTTTGCTCATAAATCATGATGTAGTCGTTCGACTTTGATTTGCCAACTCCCATGTAAAACGAAGGATTTTCTTCTTCGTACTTCAGCGCGTCGTCGCTGAGCGATTCTCCCAAGCGGTGCCGCCAAACCCGATTAGACAGTAGCGTCACCGTGTCTTTGGTGACGTAGAAGTACGATTGGTTGTCGTTAGCCCAGGCACCATCGCCCTGCGTATTGGGAATTTCATCGGCCAGCAGTTCACCGGTTTCCAGGTTTTTAAACCGAACGGTGTACTGCCGACGGCTTAGCGTATCTTCGGCGAAGGCCAGCAGTTTGTTATCCGAACTCACCGCCAAACCTTCGGCAGCATAGTAGTCGTGGCCTTCGGCTCGTTGGTTCGCATCGAGCAGAATCTGTTCTTCTGCCTCCAGGGTGCCTTCTTTGCGGGCGTAAATGGGATACTCCTGACCATCCGCAAAGCGGGTGTAGTACCAGTAGCCATTCTTGAGGTACGGAGCCGATTCGTCGGTCGGGTCAATGCGGGCGACCATCTCGTCGTAGAGTTGCTGCTGAAGCGCTTCGGTATCTTTCAGTTTCTGGTCTGTGTACTGATTTTCGTCTTCCAGGTACTGAACCACCCGCTGCGTTTGCTCATCAGGGTTAGCAGCGCGCTTCTGTTGGTCGGTTAAGCGCATCCAGAAATAAGGATCCACCCGGGTGTCGCCGTGCAGGGTGAGCACCGAATCTTGTTTAAAAGCAACCGGGGGAGCGGGCCCCTCGGACGAATCGGGATCAGAACCAGTGCCACAAGCCAGCAGGCTACCCAGTGCGGCAAGGCTAATAATCTTTGTAAAGTTATGCATAACGATAGTAGCGGAAGATGGAAAAACACCATCAAATATACGGTAAGCGGACGATTTACAAAGACGATTACTTGATTTCTGCTAGTTAGTTAATCGTCTGCGTAAAGTCCATGCTGTGTCGCAGTATAGCGATCGCTTATTTGCCCCGAACAAACACCGATTGGCCGGGAGAAGGAAAATCTTGCGCTACGTCGTCCACCACCAGCACCCAGTCTTTTTCAGCGTTGGGGGTATTAAAGGCCCGGCGGCCGTTGCTTTTCACCTTGCCCAGATTCACACTGTCGCTGGTACGGGGGTCGAACCACCATACGTTGGCCTGTCGGCCCGATAGTTTTCCCAAATCAACTTCCACGCTGGCGTGCTGCGGTAGGTAGACCATCAGGAAGCCGTCGCCGCGGGCGGCCCGCACCGGCAGGGAACCCTCGGCCGACAGCACCAGGGTGGTGTCGGGCACCAACGTGGTGAAGGGGCGCGACTCGAACAACTGCCGCACATAACCCATCTGCTCGGAACCCGGGTGCTTCAGCGCTTCCTGCCAGGGGGTGCGGGCGGAGGAGATGGGTTCCCGACCCGGTTGCCACATCTGCCAGATGTTGTGGTCGCCGTAGGTATGACCCAGCGCTCCCGACAGCATCGACCAATAGGCCAGTTTGCGCACATCGTATTCGTCGAACCAACCGTTAGCAGGTTTCCAGTCGATGGGGTGGTCTTCGTAGCTGGGTTCGCCGTCGAGCGTGGGTTTGGTGGGCACGCGATTATAGTTGGCCAGCGTCCAGCGAAAGTTTTCTTTGTTACGGCTGCCGTGCCCCGACTGAAACATATTGAAGTCCAGCCAGTCATCGTCGTGAAAGAACTGCGCTGAATTGTAGTCGCCCTGCGGGTGGTAGGTCATCAGGTGATTGTTTTCATCGCCGGTGGCCAGTCCTTCGGCCATGGCGCGCACGATGGCAAAGTCGTCTTCCTCTTCAGGATTGCGGTCGCCGCCCAAAATCCAGATGATCGGCTCATCGCGGTAGCGCTCCCCCAGAAACTCGCCGAAAGCACGGGCGTTGGCCGGAGTGAACACCTCGGGGCCCACCCCCCACTTCTTGTTGAACTTATCCCCCCAGGTGGGCAGCATACCGATGTATAACCCTAGTTCTTCGGCCCTATTCACGATGAAATCGACGTGCTCGAAGTAGGCCTCGTTGGGTTGGGTGGGGTCGTTGTCGATCAGGGGCGCATCGCCGTAGGGATTGGGAGTGTTAAGGCCGTCTAATTCGGCCAGCACCACCGCCTGAATCACGGTGAAGCCCTTGTCGGCCCGGTCTTGCAAGTACTGCGTTGCCTCTTCACGATTCAGGCGATGGAATAGCTCCCAGGCGGTGTCGCCCAGCCAGAAGAAGGGGGCGCCGTCGTCGTGCACCAGATGGCGCTGGTCGGCCGATACTTTTAGTGGCTGGCTGAGAACCGGTAGAGAGACGGCAAATAGGAAGATGAACAGGATTGAGCGTAACATAGGTTGTGAGGGTTGATAATATGGAAGGGAAGATACGTAAATTTTCCATTTCCGTACGATAATTAGGATCTGGAAAACTAATTAGTGCCCAGACATCCCACAAATTCCATAGCCCATTGACGGTCGCCGCCTTTAGGTTTGTGGTGTAGTAAAATTCTAAGAAAGCAGTAGTTGCTATTGAGTTGTGAATATGTGGGCAACTTGATAGAGTTGTCCATATATTCACCGCTTGACCACACCAGCCTAAGTGCACTAGGGCCGCCGCCAAGTTAAGACTTATCCCGCGATTCAGACTTGGGCTGGTTTTTATCAAGACAAGCTTCAGATAGAAATTCAGGTTTTAGACCTATTATTAAGGTTTTGCAAGTGTCTTGATTGTTTATTAACCACTAATCTCAAAAGTATGCATTATTCTTTTTTCATCGGCATTGACATCAGCAAAAAGACGCTGGACTTTGCCGTCAGAGACCGAAATGGGCTTCTTTTTCACATTAAAGTTGCCAACTCATCAGCAGGCTTGATGCAGTTCCAACAAGAATGCCTGGTCAAAGATATTGATCTTTCCAAGAGCCTTATTTGCTGTGAGCATACAGGGATTTATAGTCAGAATATCTTAGCATTAGCTACCGAGAACAATTTTTCTCTTTGGCTAGAATCCTCTTTGCGAATCAAGCGATCACTGGGACTACAACGAGGCAAGAGTGATAAGATTGACTCGGTAAGAATCAGTGAGTATGCCTTTCGCTACGCTGACCAGGCTACAATCTGGCAACCAGAGCGGCAAATTATTCTCAAACTACGTCAACTCGTAGCCCTTCGCAAAAGTGGGCCCCACCGGGACTACTTAATGCCAAAAATACCCTTCGGATTCCTCTTGATGAGGTGGCTGCTTTTCAGGACAAGAAGCTTCAAAAAGAAATGGAAAAGCTCAATAAAAAACCCATTGAAGCTTTAGAAAAGCAGATTGCAGAGGTTGAAAAGAAAATCAAGCTTCTTATCAAAGAAGATGATTCACTCAAGCATTTGTTCAATTTAGTCACTTCCGTAGACGGGGTTGGAGAAGTAGTCTTTTGCGAAATGGTGATTGCCACCAACGAATTCAAACTCTTCAGTTGCCCTAGAAAGTTTGCTTGCTATTCAGGCGTAGCACCCTTCGAGCACAGTTCCGGAACCAGTATCCGAGGCGGCACCAGAGTGAGCCACCTAGCCAATAAGCAGATGAAGAAACTGCTGCATATGGCAGCACTCTCGGTGGTCTCTGGTAAAGGAGAAATGGCTGATTACTACCACCGAAAAGTAGCGCAAGGTAAGAACAAAATGCTGGTCTTGAATGCTGTGCGCAATAAGATTATACACCGCGTTTTCGCCTGCATCCGAGATGACCGAAAATATGAAAAAAACTATACCGCTACCCTTGTTTAAACCATAGAAATCGCGATTAATCAATGGGCTATGGAATTTGCGACGAAGTCTAGGTAAACTGTCATTGAGAATACCATCAAAAAAAGTGACCTACCGCGGCGGAAACAGCTTTTTTAACTTTTCCTTCGCCTCTTGCTTCACGTCCTCCTTAGCTTCGTTGGCCTTTTTCTCGGCCTCTTGCTTCAGTCGGTCGGCCTCGGCCTTGGCCTTGCGTTCGGCTTCCTGTTTTTCGGCCTGGAGCTTCTGTTTGGCTTCCTCAGCACGGCGGCGGCCTTCGGCTTCGGCGGCGTCCTTCTTCTGGTTCACCTCCGCTTCCAGCTTGGCTTTCTGCTCATCTACTTTCTCCTTCACGGCCACCTTCACGGCTTCTTTGGCGCCCTGTCCAGCTTCGGCCCCGTCCAGCCCGACCTTCGGATCATCGTAGGTGCCGCCCAGATTCAGGTTCAGCAGAATATCGGACGACACATTGCCGCCGCTGCCAGTGAATTTAGCGATGGCGCTGTTCACCGCCGTGCCGACGCTGCCCGCGGGCACGGTCATTTTCAGTTTATAGTCCAGCGAACCATCGATGCCGTTGCTGCCCGCGATCACGGTCTTGAAGTTGCCAATATTCACGTCGAAGGGCTGCACGAACACGCGCCCGTTCTTGATTTCAAACTGGAGTCGGGTGTCTTTGAGGGCGATGGTTTTGGTGTTGCTCAGCTTGGTCACCGACGTGATCGCGCCCACCACCTTAGAATCCGCTACGGCCGCGTTCACAATGTCCAGCAGTCCTTTGCCACTGATGCTGTTGAGTACGGGCGACATGTCGGATTTCAGCAGCCCGGCAATGGAGAAGCGGGTCGAGAGGTCACCGTCCATGTTCTGCGCAATGGGGGCCAGGGCCTGCACGGTGTTGAACGTCTGGTAGGACTGCCGGATACCCAGATTTTTAATGTCCAGGTTGAAATCGAAGGCCGGTCGCTCCAGGTTGCGGGTGTCGTAGGTGCCGTTCATGGCAAACTGCCCGCCCAGCGAGGCGAAGTCCAGGTCGTTCATGCGCACCACGCCGTCGCGCACCACAATCTGGCCGTTCATGTTGCTCAGGCTCATGTCGTCGTAAAGTACTTCGGCGATGTTGGCGTTCATGGTGAAGTCGATGTTCTTGGGCACTTCCACCACCGCCAGCGTCGTTGTGTCTTCTTCCGTGGGGGCGGGGGCCTCCTCATCGGTCATCCATTCGTTGAGGTCGAACTTACCGGACTTCATATCCAGTTGTCCGCGCAGGGTCTGGTCGTCGGCCAGGGCGTAGCCCAAATAGTTAGACAGGTAACCGGACAGCCGCAGGTCACTCTTGCCGACCGTTCCCTGGTAATTATCGAGCGCGATGCGCTCCGGATTGAACTTGGCCTGCGCCTGGCTGATCTTCAGGCCCTGCGGCAGTTCTTCGCTCACGTAGCTGAGATTACTCACCTGCATTGTGCCACTGGTGGGCAACTGCGCGTAGCGCTCCGCTTCCACGTCCGACATTTTGCCCTTTGATTGGATATCGGTTTTGATGATGCCCGCCAGTTGGGTGCCTTCCAGCGGATAAATCTGGGTAAGCTTTTGCAAATCCAGCGTGCCGTTGGCGGCCAAGTCCCAGGTGTAGTCGTCTAAGTTAGTAACTACTAAATCCGCATGAAAGGGTTCATCGGCCAGCGTCATGTCAAAGTCATCGACCCGCAGGGTGGTTTCGGCCAGGCGGCCGGTTTGGTTCCTCACTGTAGACGTAAAGCGCATGTTCTCGAGCGGCGGGTAATCGCCCGACTTCACGTAGCCATTCTTCAGGGCCATGTCCATATCGATGGTCGGAATTCGGTTCGTGGCGCTGTCGTATACCCCTTTGGCTACTAGATCAAGCGCATACGTCCCCCGCAGTTCCAGGCTGTCCATCGGGTAAAGCTTCATCATGTCGGCTAGATTGAGCTTGGCCCGCACTTCGGTGTCTATTTTGTAGGTAGACAAACCCTCAAGCAAGAAGCGGCCGTCGATGGGGTTTTGACCCAGGTCGGCGTGGAACGACTTCACGTTCACCACTGTGTTGTCAATCACCCCGCTGGGGTTGTCTACTAGCAGGTCGACCGCGATGTTGGTGACGGGAGTGGGCAAGTCGGGATACTGGAAGCGGGCGTTTTCGGTGAGCAGCTTCAGCTGAAAGGCGGGCATGCTTTCTTCGTTGTAGGTGCCTTTGGCAAATCCGCTGAAATCAAATGTGCCATCGGTTTGCACGTTTTCGAACCCCTCCAAATACATTCCCGGTACCAGCGATAGCAAGCCCTTAAAGCTGTTGTCCTTAGCCGCAAAGGTGAGGTCCATCTCAATATTTTCGTCAGGCATGGTCACCGAGCCATCGAAGCCCAGCGCAAAGTCATTGACCCGGAAGGTGTTTTCTAGGAAAGTATACTTTGACTCGAGTAGGTTGATATTGAGGTCAGCGTCGGCCGCGATCTGCTTGTTGCTGAGGTATTCCACCCCGTCGTAATTCACGCTCATGGCGTCGATTTCGGTGTTGGTTTTCATGTCGAACACGTTGAGCGTGAAGTCGCCGCTGCCCGTGTGGTTCATATCACGGATCGCCATCACCATTGGTAGGGTAAGGTCTTCGTATACCACGTTGGCGTGATTGATTTCCCAGTGGTCGATGCTGAAGGCCACTTCGGCGGCGGTGGTGTCGGCCTGAACTACTGTGTCGGCCGCGCTGGCAATGGCGATGTCGTAGTTGGCTTGGCCGTCTTCCAACACCCGCACGTGCACGTGGGGCTCGTTGAGCGTGATGCCACTGATGCGCGGCCGGTCGCCAAACAGAATACTGCCGAGGTCTACGGAAATGTTGAAGGCGTCTACCGCCAGCAGGGTGTCCCCGACGAAGGGCTCGCGGTTCACCACTCCGAAGTCGCCCAGTGAAACGGTGGCGTCCGGGAAGTTTTTGATAAGAGATAGACTGAAACGGTCAATGTCGTAGTAGACGTCGGCGTTCACGTTTTCGGCGATAGCCTGATCAATAGCCTTCTGGATATCGTCCTTAAATAGAATAGGAAGAACGATCAAGGCAACGACGATGATTGCCAGAATGGCTCCGAGGATAATGAATAATCTCTTCATAAAGTGGTTTGAGATAGAGTCCGAAATATAGAAAACTTGATCAAGGTAGCAAGACCGTATATTCGGCGAAGTGCCTCATGTAAGAAAGACGCTTTTTAAACGCGCATGCTTAGGAAAAGGTGTAGGAAGAGGACTATTTATTGCCAGAGGAAGGCTCCGCGGTAGCAAAGTAGAAAATTTTGCAGATTCCTCCCAGCATTCCTCACCTGAATAGAATTCCCGGAATGGATTTCTTCGTAACTTCGCGCCCACTATGCAGGTCAAAACATCGCTTCCGGATAAGAAACGCATTCAGCGACACGAGCTGAAGCGACGAACCCTATTCGGCCTGAAGGTGGCTTTGCTGTTGGTGGTGGTCTATGTATACGTCCAGTACCATCCCTGGTTACGGGCGCAGGAGACCCTGGTGCTGCGCGCGGCCAAGATGCTGCTGTTCTACCTGTCGGCCAACCTACTGGTATCGCTGGGCCGGACGCTGCTGGTTTATTTTTATCTGAAGGGCCAGAATCCCCAACCCAAGCAAAGCAGTGTGGTGCTGGCCATCAACCGCATTGCCACGCTACTGAAGCGGGGCGCGTTGGTAGTAGCAGCATTTCTGCTGTTTGACCTTAAGTGGGACGATTTCTTTTCTACTTTTAGCCTGGTGGCCGTGGCCACGGTGTTGGTCACCAAAGACTATATCGCCAACACCATCAACGGACTGGTGAACATGATGTCGGACCGGCTGTCGCTGGGCGATCACGTGCGGATCAACGGACACGAAGGAAAGATTGTCAACATCACGCTCAGCAACGTGTATCTGGTGGACGATGAAGACCACCTGATCACTATTCCGAACAACACCGTGTTTGCCGCCGACGTGATCAATTACGGCAAGCAGCGGGCCGGGCGGGTGGCGGTGCCCTTCGAAGTGAAGCGTGAGCACGGCTTGGCCAACTCAGAAACGCGCTTGCGGGAGGCGATGCGCCCCTACGAGCAGTGGGTGAAGCCCAGCAGCTACGAACTGATCGTTCGGGAAATCACCACCGAAAAGATTGTCTGCTCCTACGTATTCACCCTGCTGCGGCCCAACTACGACCGCGCCCAGGAGATCAGCAAGCACCTGCTGCTCACCCTGGCGCAGGTCCCCCTGGATATGGCAACCACCGTCGTGGATGCAGTGGATACGACCCAAGTAACTGCCAGCGTCCCGGAGGATCGATAATTGCCGTTATTTCCGAACCGAAACCGAACCTTATTTCGTACCTTTGCGCTTTCATTGAGAAATTAGCTTACTTCTATGCAGAATATCCGAAATGTGGCCATCATTGCCCACGTAGACCACGGCAAAACCACGCTGGTGGATAAAATCATTTACGCCTCAAAAATCTTCCGTGACGATCAGGAGATGGGTGAACTGCTGCTTGACAGCAACGACCTGGAACGCGAACGCGGCATCACCATCGTGTCTAAAAACGTGTCGGTGCGCTACAAAGACGTCAAGATCAACATCATCAACACGCCTGGTCACTCCGACTTCGGCGGCGAGGTGGAGCGGGTGCTAAAGATGGCTGACGGGGTAATTTTGCTGGTAGATGCTTTCGAGGGGCCGATGCCGCAAACCCGCTTCGTGCTGGGCAAGGCGCTGGCCCTGGGCCTCACTCCCATCGTGGTGGTCAACAAAGTTGACAAGCCTAATTGTCGTCCCGACGAGGTGCACGAGCAGGTGTTCGACCTGATGTTCAACCTCAATGCCACCGAAGAGCAACTGGACTTCGCCACGCTGTACGGCTCCTCGAAGCAGGGCTGGATGTCGGACGACTGGAAGAAGCCTACCGACAGCATCTTTCCGCTGCTCGATGCCATTATCGAGCATATTCCGGCCGCCAAGCGCCGCGAAGGAATACTGCAAATGCAAATTACCTCGCTCGACTTCTCCTCGTTCGTGGGCCGCATCGCCATCGGACGGGTACTTCAGGGGAAGATCAAGGAAAGCGACACCGTGGCCCTGGGCAAGCGCGACGACAGCATAAAGCGCACGAAAGTAAAGGAACTGTACGTCTTTGAGGGACTTGGACGCACCCGGGTGGAGGAAGTGGAGAGCGGCGATATTTGCGCCGTGGTGGGGCTGGATGAGTTTGAAATCGGCGATACTATCACCGATGCTGAAAACCCGCAACCGCTGCCCCGCATTTCTATCGACGAACCCACGATGAACATGCTGTTCACCATCAACAACTCACCCTTTTTTGGCAAGGAAGGCAAGTTTGTAACTTCGCGCCACCTGCGCGAGCGCTTGTTCAAGGAGATGGAGAAAAACCTCGCTTTGCGGGTGGAAGCCACCGACAGCGAAGATAAATTCTTGGTTTACGGGCGGGGCATCCTGCACTTGTCGGTGCTGGTGGAAACCATGCGCCGCGAGGGCTACGAGTTTCAGGTGGGGCAGCCGCAGGTGCTCTTCAAAGAAATCAACGGAGCACGCCACGAACCCATCGAGACGATGGTGGTCGACGTGCCCGAAGACGTGGCCGGCAAGGTCATTGAGCTGGTGACCCAGCGAAAGGGTGAGCTGCTGATTATGGAACCCAAGGGCGACTTGCAGCACCTGGAATTTGATATTCCGGCCCGCGGACTCATCGGACTGCGTAACAACATGCTCACCGCTACCGCCGGAGAAGCCGTGATGTCGCACCGCTTCAAGGAGTACGCTGCGCACAAGGGACCGATTCCGGGCCGCATCAACGGCTCGCTCATCTCAATGGACACTGGCGTAGGCACGCCCTACTCCATAGACAAACTCCAGGACCGCGGCATTTTCTTCGTGGATCCGAACGAGAACGTGTACGCCGGGCAGGTGATTGGCGAACACACCCGCGGCAGCGACCTGGTGGTGAACATCCTGAAGGGCAAGAAACTCACCAACATGCGCGCCTCGGGCTCCGACAACAACGTGCGGGTGGTGCCCAAGAAAGAGTTCTCGCTGGAAGAAGGCTTGGAATACATCCAAAAGGACGAATACCTGGAGGTGACACCCGGCTCGATGCGCATGCGCAAGATCTACCTGGACGAAAACGAGCGCAAGCGCTACGCGAATAAGGTGGAGCAGGGATAGGGTTATGGGTGATAAATAGCGTATACGCTATGCTTTCCCGAGTAATAGACCCGCTCTTTAAGATCGTCAACGGTAGCCTTGCCCCAGAAGGGAAGCTTATCCGCGTTGTACTCATCCAATGCATCCCACAGGGGGGCGCCCGTTGACGCGCTAAGTGCAATATTTCCTAAGAAGATCACGGGGAAGGAGTACGTTAAATCCGTATTACTTCCCCACTGGATGCCGTAATCTCCTTCTTGGTTCTCCCAGATGGTTTCGCCAGTGGTGATGTCTAAACAGATAAAGGAAGAGGCCGCCACGTAGAACTTACCGTCGCCTGCTACGGGCCAGTCTGAACCTTGCCAATTATTGGTCTTTCTGACCCACGCGACCTGCTTTCGGTTGATATCCACTCCGATTAGCTGGTTGTTTTCCAGATCACTACACACCGCCATACCCTGATCATAAACCGTGAACACGGGGGGATTATCGGTGTCGAAGTAACGGGGAAGCCAGATGGTATCGCTCTGCTCGGGATGAGCTACCAAATAATTGATGAGGGCAAAGCGATTGAGTGAAACACGACCCGCCGGGCGCGTAAGCATCAGCAAACCGGTGTCTAGCTGATCGTTTAAGTAGGGTACCGGTAAGGTAACGAAGCCGAAAAAAGAAGTATCCGTAACAGCCGTGGTGAACAGGGGCCGGGCGGCATAGGTATCCAGGCTTATTTGCCAGACCCGACTCGTGGTATAGTTCACCGCTTGCAGCGCGAACACGTTGGGGCCCAGACCGCTAATGTAGGTAGCCGTACCGGGTAGCGGGAAATCATGTACCACGTCCATTCGATCGGTATTGAAGATGCGAATAGAGCGGTTGTCGTAACTGGTGTAAGCCATCACCGAACCGTGCACGTACTTATTGCCATTGCCCACCGAGTAACCATCATTCGGGTTCCAGCGCCCTAATACCGAACCATCTTCCCGGTCTAGTTTGACAAAAGAGCGGTTGTATGACCTTTCGGCGTCAGTTGTAATAACCATCACCCCATCCGCTACCAGCCACGGGGGTCGGATAATGTCGGGGCGCGCTCCGAGCACCTCGGTCGGGGTGGCCCAGGCTACGGCGGGAGTGGGTAATGTGTCGCGGTCGCGGCAGGCAGGCAGAAGACCGAACGCTAATCCTCCGAACGCAGTTAAGAGGTAGGGTGGCAAGCATGATAATATGATGCAGACTCAACGATTCATTCAGGTTATTATTCTACCCTATCAATGCCTTTTATATTCGCCAGTAAAGCCGGGATACTGTGTTGAACTATCTGCCAAACCTCTTCTGCATCTACACCAAAGTAGTTGTGCGCTACGATATTCCTAAAGTCCTTAATCTTGGCCCAGGGAATGTGTGGATGTAAATTTTTAATTTCCTGGCTCAGTTTGGTTACGCTTTCACCAATCACAACGAAGTTCATCAACACCGCGTCGAACGTTTTGACATCATTGTAAAACTCATCTGCACTTGATACATCTTCGGTGAAATCCAGTATCTTCTGGGCAGAATCAATAATGCTAAGGAGATTTGCTCGAATCTTTCTCAGACATAGATCACTGAGTCAAGAATTTGCTTTTTATAGTACGGTTTGATGTATTTTTCTCGGCATAGGTCTACATTTTTTCCGAACGCTGATTGAACTGCTTTCTTAATTGCTTCCTTCTTTTCGGCCAAGGCATCGGTATTGGGGGCGAACTCAATTAGTAGATCAATGTCGCTGTCTTCTGTTTGTTTATTAAGCGCGTAGGAGCCGAACAGGCCGAGTTTGGTGACGTTAAGGTGTTGAACTAACTCACCTTTTTTGCTCTTCAAAAAATTCAATATATCTTCTTTCTGGGGGACCATCTTAAATGTATCATGAACTTGTTTTGCTGCATTTAAAGCTACTATTTTTTTGACTCTAAAATACGTCAACATCATAGAATAGAGTACTACAACAGCAATTAATAGAATGTAATAAGCACTTAGTTTCAATTCAAACAATGTCCTAAAAAAAATGAGAGGCGATAGAACAATGAAAGCTAAAAGAAAATAAGTAAACCATATCCATAGCCACTTCCATACAAATCGCCGTCTCAGTTTTATACCAATGAGGTTTCCTTCGCGTTCATGTGTGAGAAGGAAGTTTTTCCCGATTGCGTAGTTGAACAACTCCTCAAGAGAATTTCTTCGCGAAAGGAAGAAACGGATTGTGGATCCTTCAACTCGTATTCCTGAAAGAGCTTCATACGCACGCCGTAGCGAATAGTCTGACATATCTTTCCAACGGTTATCGGTCAGAAACTTTTCAGCGAAGTTATAGTCTGCCCTTAGCCTCTCTTTTCGTTTGTTCGTGAAATCCCATGCGCTTTTAAACACAAAGAGAAAAATTGGTATGGTGACAACCTTCACTACAGCGAGTGATAAAAAAGCCTCTATTAATTCCATTACACCAATCCATTACCGACTCAAGTACAAATTCCGTTCGCTGTAAATGTCCAGGAAGTAATCATCCATCAGGTCATCAATGAAGTAAATGGCCTCTCCGGTTGATTTCATCTCGGGACCGAGCTCCTTGTTCACGTTGGGGAATTTGTTGAACGAGAACACCGGCACCTTGATGGCGTAGCCCTGCTTGTGCGGCTCAAAGTTGAAGTCGCGCACCTTCTTTTCGCCCAGCATTACCTTGGTGGCGTAGTTCACGTAGGGTTCGCGATAGGCCTTGCAGATGAAGGGCACCGTGCGCGACGCACGCGGATTGGCCTCGATCACGTACACCTTGTCGTGCTTGATCACAAACTGAATGTTGATTAAGCCCACCGTCTTCAGCGCCAGCGCGATCTTCTTGGTGTGCGCCTCAATCTGCTGCATCACAAAGTCGCCCAGATTGTAGGGCGGCAGCACGGCGTACGAGTCGCCCGAGTGGATGCCCGCCGGTTCGATGTGCTGCATGATACCGATAATGTACACGTCCTCCCCGTCGCAGATAGCGTCGGCCTCGGCCTCAATGGCCCCTTCCAGAAAGTGATCGAGCAAGATTTGGTTGCCGGGCATCTCGTGCAGGATGTTGACCACGTGCTCTTCCAGTTCGTGCTCGTTGATCACGATCTTCATACTCTGCCCACCCAGCACGTAGGACGGACGCACCAGCAGCGGAAACCCAATGGTCTTGCACAGCTCCAGCGCCGACTCCGCATCGGTGATGGTGCCAAACTCGGGGTAGGGAATGTTATTTTCCTTGAGCAGCGTCGAGAAGCTGCCCCGGTCTTCGGCCAGGTCGAGTGAGGCGTAGTCGGTGCCGATGATTTTGATGCCGTAGCGATCCAGCTTTTCGGCCAGTTTCAGGGCGGTTTGCCCGCCCAGTTGCACAATCACGCCCTCGGGTTGCTCGTGCTGAATGATGTCGTAGATGTGCTCCCAGAACACCGGCTCGAAGTAGAGCTTATCGGCAATGTCGAAGTCAGTAGATACCGTCTCGGGATTGCAGTTGATCATGATGGTTTCATAACCGCACTCCTTGGCCGCCAGCACCCCGTGCACGCAGCAGTAATCAAACTCGATGCCCTGCCCAATGCGGTTGGGTCCCGATCCAAGCACCACCACCTTCTTACGGTCCGAAGGCGTCGATTCGTTTTCTTCCTGAAAGGTAGAATAATAGTAGGGCGTTTGCGCCTCGAATTCGGCGGCGCAGGTGTCTACCAGTTTGTAGACGCGTTTTATGCCCATTTCGTGACGCTTCTGGTGCACCTTGCTCTCCAGACAGCCCAGCAGGTGGGCAATTTGTCGGTCGGCATAGCCCTTCTCCTTGGCCGTGCGCATCAGTGACTGCGGCAGGGTGTCGAGCGTGTGTTTTTCAATTTCTTTCTCCAGCTCGATCAGCTCCTCGATCTGCCGCAAAAACCATTGGTCAATCTTGGTCAGCTTTTGAATGGTAGAAAACGAAATGCCCAGCTTAAAGGCATCGTAGATGCGGAACAGGCGGTCGTCGCTGGGGTGCTCCAGTTTGCGCAGTATCACCTGCTGGTTGGTTTCTTCCTTACCGTCGGCGCCCAGTCCGTTGCGGTTGATCTCCAGCGACTGGCAAGCCTTCTGTAATGCTTCCTGGAAGTTGCGGCCGATGCCCATCGCTTCGCCCACCGCCTTCATCTGCAAGCCCAGGTTCACGTCGGCTCCCGGAAACTTAGCGAAGTTCCAGCGCGGTATCTTCACGATCACGTAATCCAAGGCGGGTTCGAAGAAGGCTGAGGTGGTGCCGGTGATTTGGTTCTTGAGTTCGTCCAAGGTGTAGCCAATGGCCAGCTTGGCCGCCACCTTGGCGATGGGATAGCCAGTTGCCTTCGAGGCCAGCGCCGACGAGCGCGACACCCGCGGGTTGATCTCGATGCCAATGATCTGGTCGTCGGCCGGGTTCACGGCAAACTGGATGTTGCAGCCCCCGGCGAAGGTGCCGATGCCGTTGATCATCTTCTTGGCCAGGTCGCGCATGCGCTGGTACACGGTGTCGGGCAGCGTCATGGCCGGGGCCACGGTGATGAAGTCGCCGGTGTGCACGCCCATCGGGTCGAAGTTCTCTACCGAGCAGATGATAATCATATTGCCCAGCCGGTCGCGCAGCAGCTCCAGTTCGTACTCCTTCCAGCCCAGGATGCTCTTCTCCACCAGCACCTCGTGCACCGGCGAGGCGTGCAGTCCGGCGTTGAGGGCCCGGTCGAAGTCTTCGGCCTTGTTCACGAAGCCGCCGCCGTAGCCGCCCAGGGTGTAGGAAGGGCGGATCACTAACGGAAACCCGATCTCCTGGGCGATTTCTTTGCCCTGCAAAAACGAGGTGGCGATGCGCCCTTCGCACACATCCACGTCGAGTTCTTTCATCTTCAGTCGGAATTTCTCCCGGTCTTCGGTGGTCTCAATCGCCCCCACGTCCACGCCGATCATGCGCACGTCGTACTTCTCCCAGATGCCGGCGGTCTGGCAGTCGATGGCCAAGTTGAGGGCGGTTTGTCCGCCCATGGTGGGCAGCACGGCGTCGATCTGGGGGTGTTCTTTGAGGATTTCTACGATGTATTTTTTCTCCAGCGGCTTGAGGTAGATGTGATCGGCCGTGAGCGGGTCGGTCATGATGGTGGCCGGGTTGGAGTTGATGAGGGTGACCTCGATGCCTTCTTCGCGCAGCGAGCGGGCGGCCTGGGTGCCGGAATAATCAAACTCGCAGGCCTGGCCGATAATAATCGGGCCGCTGCCAATGATGAGAATAGACTTGATACTAGCGTCTTTGGGCATGAACGGGGGAGGTTGGTTGGTGAGAGTTAGGTACTTTCTGGGTGGCTAAGGGTGTTGGGAATTAGATTTTGGGCGACTTTCAGGGTTAAGTAGATGCTGTTTACCGGATGCGTTCCACGTCGGATTGGAGACTAGCTGCTAGCATCTTCTTCGTATAGAAGATCATCCAGTATCCAGAACAAGCAAATTGGGCGAATTTAGGAGATATTTGGTTGGGATGCGAATGATGCGGTAGGTTATTACTACTTGAGCGCCGGAACCGGTGGCAGGCTCACTTTTTAGAATAGAATATCGCCCAGGCGGATGATTATGCAAATGATAACAGACAAGAACAAGAATTATATTTTTACAAAATTTATAACCAGTTAATTAGTAATATTATGCTAAAAAGTTCTTCGTAATAGAATTATAGCAAAATACTTTGTATGTTCGCCACTGTTCCGTGATTTAATTTCCTCATTCAACCTTCCGCTGCCTTCGCTCGTAAAATGAAGCTCTTTTCATCGCTCTGCATTCTTCTCTTTACCGGTCTTTTTACAAGCGCTCCGCTACTGGCTCAGAATCCTTTCCCCCCCGAAGTACGCATTAAACGCGCCAGCTCGCCGATCACTCTCAACGGTATCGCCGACGAACCAGCCTGGCTTGAGGCCGAGGTGACGGGCAACTACTGGCAGACTTTCCCGATGGATACCTCGCTGTCCACCGCTAAAACAGAGTTTCGGATGACTTACGACGATAAGTTTATCTACATCGCGGCGGTCTGCTACAAAACGGCCGAACAAGACTACTTTGTCACTCCCTCGCTACGGCGCGACTTCCGGGGCGGAAGCATCGATCTGCTCACCTTCCTCATCGACCCCTTTCAGGATGGGACCACCGCCTTCTTGTTTGGCATCAATCCCTTCGGAGTGCAACGCGAGGGGCTGATCTCCAACGGCGGGGCCAACTCGGAAGACTTCGATCTGTCGTGGGACAATAAATGGTACTCAGCAGTCGAGGTGAACAATGACTACTGGTTGGCGGAGCTGGCCATTCCTTTCAAAACGTTACGCTTCAAGGAGGGCAGCACCACCTGGAACCTGAACACCTTTCGGCAGGACAGCTACATCAACGAACGCTCGGTATGGTCGCGCATTCCCCGTAACTTCCCGCCCTTCTCGCTGGCTTTTCCCGGCAAATTGCGGTGGGACGCTCGGCTGCGCAAGCCGGGGGCCAATGTGTCGCTGATTCCCTACATGGCGGGCAACGTGAGCAAAAACTACCTGGAAGGCACCGAAACCAATACCGGCTTCAGCGTGGGCGGCGACGCCAAGATCGCCGTGACTTCCTCGCTGAACCTTGACCTGACCATCAACCCCGACTTTTCGCAGGTAGAAGTGGACCGGCAGGTGACCAACATCGACCGCTTCGAGATATTCTTTCCCGAGCGACGGCAGTTTTTTCTGGAAAACGCCGACCTGTTTGGCAGCTTCGGCTCCGAGCGGGCGCGTCCGTTCTTCTCGCGGCGCATCGGGGTGGCCATCGAACTCGAGTACGGGGGTGAACGTGCAAAACCAGATCTTGGGCGGGGCGCGCCTAAGCGGCCGGGTGAACAAGCAGTGGCGCGTGGGGCTGATGAATATGCAGACCGGCCGCGACGCGGGTATCAACCAGCCGTCGGTGAACTATTCGGTGGCGGCGGTGCAGCGGCAGGTGTTCGCCCGCTCCAACATCGCCGCTTTGTTCGTGAACAAGCAGGCGATGGCCACCGGTGAGTTTGGTATTCAACCCAACGCATTTAACCGGCTGGCGGGGGTGGACTACAACCTGGCGTCGGCCAACAGCAAGTGGACGGGCAAGGCGTATTACCACCGCTCGTTTGATTCAGAGCAATCGAGCGACACCTACTCACACGGGGTGAACTTGCTCTACAGCACGCCGAACTGGGACGTGAGTTGGGAGCACACGCTCACCGGGCGCAACTTCAATGCGGAAGTGGGCTTTGTGCCTCGGACGGGCATTCGCCAGGCGGCGCTGCTGGCACAACGTACCTTTTATCCGCGCTCGGCCGCGGTGAACCGGCACGGTCCGGGAGTGCGGCAGCAGGTGCAGTGGAACCCCGAGGCGGGAGTGACTGACCATAGTACCGCGCTGTTTTATGAAGTTCAGTTCCTCAACACCAGCACCCTGATGGCATCGCTTGAGCAAACCTACGTGCAACTGCTTCGGAGGTTCAATCCCACCGGACAGGGCGAGAGCTTTGGGACCGGCGATGAGTTTTTGGCGAAGGGACTCTCACTGGGGTACGAGTCCGATGGGCGTCGGCTGTTTTCTTACGAATTTGAGACCTACCACGGCGAGTACTACGGCGGCTACCTGCATTCGCTGGAGGGGGAGTTCAACTACCGCTGGCAACCCTACGGCTTGATCACGCTCAACTTAAACTACAACCGCATTCGGCTGCCCGAGCCCTACGCCACGGCCAACCTGTGGCTCATCGGCCCGCGCCTCGACCTCACCTTCACGCGGAGTTTGTTCTTTACCACCTTTGTGCAGTATAACAACCAGTCGGACAACCTGAATATCAACAGCCGTTTTCAGTGGCGCTTCCAGCCGGTATCCGATTTGTTCATCGTGTATACGGACAACTACTTTCCCGAACCTTTCAAAGTGAAGAACCGAGCGCTGGTGCTGAAGCTGAACTACTGGTTGAATTTATAGACCAGCAACCATGCAAATCTAACATTAAATGTTAGATTTGCATGGTTATGATTAAGCGAAAGTTAGAAAATAAGGTTATAGGGGCACTAGTGCGTAGTCCGGCGGTGGCACTCACGGGCCCTCGGCAAGTGGGTAAAACCACCCTGTCACTCGATATTGCCGATACGCTGCCTGCCGTGTATCTGGACTTGGAAGATCGTCTTGATCTACAAAAAGTGAACGATATCACCACGTTTCACGCAGAGAACGGAGACAAACTAATCATCTTGGACGAAATACAGCGTCTGCCTGAAATATTTCCTACCCTTCGTGGCATTATTGATCGCGAACGTCGTAGAGGAAATAAAACGCAACAGTTTCTGTTTTTAGGCTCCGCTTCTATCGATCTGCTTCAGCAATCCAGCGAATCGCTGGCTGGGCGTATCGCTTACCTCGAGCTCTTTCCTATCAATTTGCTGGAGTACATCGAAGACCAGCTACTGAGCACCACTTCGGTGAATACGCTTTGGCTACGCGGTGGATTTCCGGAGAGTTTGCTGGCCGACTCCGAAGCAAACAGTTTTGACTGGCGCAAAGACTTTATCAAGACGTACCTAGAGCGGGATATTCCACAACTCGGGGGGCGCATTCCGGCTGAAACGCTCGAGCGGTTCTGGATCATGCTGGCCCACAACCAAGGAACGACCCTCAACGCTGCCCAGTTGGCCAAAAACCTGGAAGTATCCGGAACAACGGTTGGCCGCTACCTGGATTTAATGGTAGATTTACTGTTGGTAAGGAGACTTAAATCGTGGACGTACAACGCGGGAAAACGCCTGGTTCGTTCTCCGAAAGTATACATTAGGGATAGTGGCATCACGCACGCGCTATTAAACATACCAACCGTGAACGATCTGCTGGGGCATCCGGTGGTCGGAGGAAGCTGGGAAGGATTTGTCATTGAAAATATTCTTTCGGTGGTGCCCTCGGGGGTACAGCCTTATTTCTACCGCACCTCCGGCGGGGCCGAACTGGATTTGGTACTCGAGTTCGGAGTGAACGAACGCTGGGCTATTGAAATCAAGCGTAGTTCATCACCTTCATTATCCAAAGGCTTTCACATTGCTTGCGACGATATTAAAGCAGCTCGAAAATACGTGGTTTATTCCGGGCAGGACAACTTTTCAATAGGTTCAGGGGTGCGGGCAATTTCTCTGGTTGATTTAATGAAAGAAGTAGCGAAACGATAGAAACATGAACAGTTGCACTACATCGCTAATTTACCGTATCGCTCGGCCAATGTAACTGAATACCGCTCTTTCATCTCTACCTCCAGAAACGATCCGCTGATTAGATCCTCTAGTGCAGTTTGTTTGCCTTCCAGGTTTTGCTTTTCTGAAACCAGCGTTTTTTCAGAGAGTCCCATTCGTTCTTTTCCGTAGTATTCAAATAAAAGTTAGCGACTGATTTTTCTCTTTTTTCCGGCTAATGGCAACGCTAGTTCTTCCTGTACTTCACCTACCGCAATGGTTGTATTCGGAAGAGCTTTTGCTTCTCTAGCATTGGAAAGGTGCAATGGGCTTCAGTAACCGGCAGCAGCTTTTCCATCGACCAGTTGTACTCCCTGAATAGACATCTTGGCCGCTCGGGTAGCCGCCGCCCGGCGCTGTCTGCGCGGTGAAGGGCAAATCATTCAAGGTTGACAGCCTTTTTATAGACTTTCAACAAGCCCTCCAGTTGTATTCCTTCGGGCAATAAGCCGTCAAAGTTGAGAACTCCCGCATCAACGTTGTGTATTTTCACCAGTGCTTTTCTCATAATCGGTCATCAGGGGACTGGCAAACTGAATTTCTACGCTCAAAGCGTGAAGAATAGCGGCAACCGTTGACCACCGAAGGGTTTCTGATAACAATCATTACTTCGAACGAAAACGATTAGAATAGCGGGGTGGTAATGCCTACCGATAATCCTACTCCGCCGGGGTGATCGGCCCAGAAGTCGGTTTTAGTCCAAAGCTGCGGTCGGGATAGTTCCAGGGTCAGCGCTAGCTTCCGGTCTAGGTAATACTCAATACAGAAGATAAGTACGGATAACAACGTAGCCTGCTGAACTTCCTTCACTGCCAATGAGCCCTTCCGTGCTTCCACCACCGGAAACACGTACGTAGAAAGTCCCACGTTGGCCATAACGAAAGCCCGAACGCTTTTCTTTCCCCGGCGGTAGCCCAACCCGGCGTAATAGTCCGTAAAGCGCAGCTTTCCTGCGACAGCGTTGGTCATTCCGGGCTGAGGTAGTTGGTAAGCGACAAACTGATTCCCCACGGTTAAGCGAACCAAAAAAGCATTGCCGGGCTGCCTCCGGTATTCTACCGCAGTCTTAACGTTTAGGGCAGTAGTCAGGGCGTCGGCCTGGTAGAAGGTCCAGCCTGCGTCGAAGGGAAAGTATAGTTTAGTCAGGAAGTTCCCCGGAACCGTATCTGCGCTCTGGCCAAAACCGCTCACCGAAATGCTGCTAAGCGCGATAAGCAACCACTTCATATCAGTAGCCAATGATGCGTTGGGCTTCTCTTATCCCGGATAGATACGCCCCGTGAACCGTGCCATTATACTGAGCGATCGTGGCTTCTCCCGCAAAGTGGATCTGACCTACCGGGGTAGCCAGCGCGACAAAGTCAGCGGCGGTAGCCCCTACTGGTACGTAAGAATAGGAACCTCGGGAGTAAGCGTCAGCTCCCCAGCGGGTTACTTTTATCGACTGAAAATCAATATTTCGATGCGGATAGGCTCGGTGCAGTATCTCCGTCCACCACTGCTGAATAGCGGATTCGTGGTGTTCTTCCACCCACTGTGCCGCGGCGGCTACTGATAAAGCAATCAGAATGGGTTCGCGGGTATAGTGGTGGTAATTGAGTACCACTACCCCTGTGTCTTTCTTTAGCAGTTCCAAAAAAGCGAGAAAATCGGTATTGCCCCGCCAAAACTTCTCGCTAAATCGCATCACGACCTTGTTGAACAAACCCGTCCGAATTCTCGTCAGCGCGTTTTGCTTAACTTCCGGAAGCGCTGGGTTGAAGAGGATACTACCCCTTCGCAACATCTCCAGGGGTACGGTAACGATCACGTGGTCGGCTTCATGGGTCGCCTTTTCTGTCACTACAACCACCCGTCCGTCCTTCTGCTGAATCTGCCTTACCACTTCGCCGTACTGCACGTCAGTGTCATCCAACAAGTGCTCAACCAATCGGTGGTAGCCTCCAACTACCAGATAGTCATCGTCAATGTCGCTACTTTCGTTCTTGCTACGCTCATCTAGATAATAGCGAGAAGAAGCACGTCGAAGGTCAGTAGCCAGACTGGTTTCATGCATATCCTCAAAAAAGTGTTTGAGCGTGGTCTGCCGCGACGAAAACGTTTCTCCGGCCAAAGACTCATCCAACACCTTTTGAATAGAAACATCGGCTGCACCAGCGGGCCCTAATTGATGACCCAATTTCTTTTCCAATCGCCAGGCGAATAGCAGAGACCGGAGCTGACCGACTTTCTTTCCCTCCGAATCGAATGCCCGGAAACTGGCATACCGCGTCTTTTTTCGAGCAACCGCCAACTGCTCGGCTAGTTGGTCCAGGGGATTATTGAGATTACCAGCATCGTGTATCCAGTTGGCTCCTAACTCAATCGGGAAGCCCCACTGCTCAAAGGTATGAATTCGTCCCCCGCTGCGGTTTCGAGCCTCTAGTACGGTGACTTCGTGTCCGGCCTGTCTCAGCATATTAGCGGCACTGGCCCCGGCCACACCAGCACCTACCACGATTACCTTTCTATCGGGAGTGCTACGAGCAGGCAAGATACTTGGCCAGAAACAAGCTCCCAGCCCTAGGGTACTTAATTGTAAGAACATGGATCGTTGCATCGCTTTTTTTAACAAAGCTCACTGTTCCGCGATGCCCGTCATTTGATAAATGTCACAAAATGGCTTTGGCCCGTATCCGACTCAGTGTCTCACGCGTAAATCCTAAGTAAGAAGCGATGTAGGTGAGCGGAACGCGCTGGAAGATTTCCGGTTCGTTCTTGAGAAGGTAGTGATAACGATCTACGCCGTTGGTAAACTGAAGCTCAGCCAGACGTTCTTCCAGAAAGGCGGTATATTCTTCTATTATCCGCCGAACAAAGCTACTGATGGGCAAGCTTTTTTCAACCTGGGGCCTCAGCGTAGACAGGTTGATGCCAATCAGGCGACAGTCTTCAAGCAACACGATGGTTTCTTTAGACGGGTTACCTAAATAATTTTGAAAAGACCCGACAATTTCATTTTCGAAGGCAAACCAGGTGCTTACTTCAACGCCCTCTTTCAGGTAAAAGCCTCTTACCGCTCCTTGCACCAGAAAGTATACGTGGTGGTGCGTTTGCCCTTCGCGGATAAGCACCGCGCCCTTCTCTAAAGACAGAAGCGTTAGGTGCCTCTTTATTACTTGCTTATCAGCTTCAGTAAACGCCGATGAACTACCGTAGTGATCCAGGAAGTCACTTATCTGAGAATTCTCCATAGGTAGACTGATTTACTACGCAGCTATTTTGCGCACTGGCACGTTCTGGTTCGCTTTGGTAAAATGGCCCACGTATCTTTTTTACCTCACATTTTTTAGGTGCCATAATCGTTTATCAAACTTAGCAGCCCCTCCAGGTCTCCTTGCTGATGCAAACTGCTTACAATCACCCGGGTGATGGGAGCGCTATCGGGACGAGGATACGGAAAGCTAGACAGCACACAATCAGGAGCCACCGCCTCCGTCAGCGCGTTGTCGGCCGCATAAAATACTGGATACTGATCTATGCTGCGAAAGAGAGAAAATTCGTTCGTTTGCTGCTGAAAGTAGGCTACGTTAGCAAAAAGCCGCTGCCGCGCTTGCTGATAGAGCGGTTGCGCGCGGACGAAGGCGTATAAATAGGCCGGAGGCACCGGGGAAGCAGCGGTAAAAAAAGTACTCTTTTTCAAATCTTCGATGAAGCTCGCCGGACCCAGCACCACGCCGCCCGGCACCCCGAAGGCCTTGCCCAGCGAACTCACCACCACCACCTGCACGTTGGGTTTGGCTAACTTCCGTAGGCTAGTATAGATTCCTCCTCCGTCGCGGCCGGTAATTCCCAATCCGTGCGAATCGTCTACCAACAAGGTAATAACGCGGTCTTCGGGAAGCTGGACCACCCAGTTGAAATTGTGCTCCAGGGCAAACAGCGGATCTAAGGAGTTAGCAACAACGACTGTCTCTCCGTCGGTTTCGGCTACCCGCTCAACAACCGTGTTCGCCCATGTCGCAAAGTCTCCGTAAGCCGCATCCGCCGCGTTGCGCCACACCGCCGGGTGCGTGCCCGGAGCATACAAAAATCTTGATTTGTCATACAACCGTTGAACTGCTGCCTGTCCGGCTTGGTAGCCCGACGAAAACGTGAGGGTGGCGGGGGCGGCGGTCAGTTCGGCTAGTAAACTTTCGGCTTCTTCGTACACTGCCAACTGCACGTTCGAGGAGCGTGAGCTCGAGTAAACGGTGCCGTAGCGCATCATCCCTTCCTGCAACTGCGCCCGAAAGTCGTCACTGTGTCCTATTCCCAAATAAGACGTGCCGCTGAAGTACAAACGCTCGCGTCCGTCGACGACAATGGTGCGTCCGGGAAGTTGGTGGGTGACCAGCATCAGACTAGGTTTTTAGCGACGCATGCTCCGGAAGCAACTGCGCCCCGGTGCCATTCACGGCCGGAAACTCCACGCCGGTTTCGGTCACCGTCACCCCGGTGGCCACGTCCTCGGCCAGCAGCAGCGCCCCGTCCATGTCCACGTAGTCGAGCATCGGAGCTAAGTGGGCGATGGCCGAAATGCCGACCGTCGACTCGGTCATGCAGCCCACCATCACCTTGAGCTTGCGCTGCCGTGCCTCGGCGATCATGCGGCGGGCGGGAGTGAGTCCCCCGCACTTGGTGAGCTTGATGTTAACCCCATGAAAGAGGCCGTCGCACTGGGCCACGTCGGCTTCGGAGATGCAGCTTTCGTCGGCCATCAGCGGCAGCGCGGAGTGCTGCATCACTTCTTTCATTCCGGTCAGATTATCAGCAGGCAGCGGCTGCTCGATGAATTCTACGCCCAGCTTTTTCAGTGCCTGGGCGTTGGTGATGGTTTCTTCCACGCCCCAGGCGCAGTTGGCGTCCACCCGAAACACGGCATCGGTGTGCTTGCGCAGCTCCCGAATAATGCCCAGGTCTTCGGAGGTGCCCAGCTTAATTTTGTAGATCGGCCAGCGGGTGTCGCGCAGCTTGCGCACCATCACCTCGATACGATCAATGCCGATGGTGTAGTTGGATACGGGAGCCTGGGCCGGGTCCAGTTCCCAGCGTTGGTACAGCGGTTGACCGATCTTTTTGCCGTACAAATCGTGCGCGGCAATATCAAGCGCACACCGGGCGAACGGGCTACTGGGCAGATGAGGATGCATCGTCTGCCACAGGTGCTCAGGCGTGCCCGTTTCTCCGGCGGGGCGCGGTTCGTTGGCCAATTTGTAGCCTTCTATCGTTTCGCGCAAGGCCGTTAGCTCAGTTTGCATCCGGGCGATAGACACTCCGTAGTAATTATTTTCGGTGCTTTCCCCCAAACCGGTTACCGGATTGCCCTGAGCGTCCTCGTCGGAGAGTTGCACCACCAGAATTTCTTGCTGATCGCGGGTTTCGTAGGAGATGCGGAAGGGTTCTCGCAGTTTTAGGGTGAAGGGATGAAGAGAAAGGTGCATTTTTGCGAGGCGTAGCTGAGACTATGAAATACCAAATGAGATCAACAAATATAAGCGCATGAAAGTAAACGAGCTATGGAAACGGCCAAAGAAGTGTAAGCTTTATGCGTAACTCAGTTTCAAATAAAGGACGCACTGGGTTGGTTAAGCATCAAGCGAGGGGCTTCTAGCCCTTTATTGTCGTAACGTACCGTATGCTTATTGAAGCAGGCAACCCCCGCTCTTTGCTACATTTTTTTTATCTTGCCCGATACAATCTTATCTAAATATGCTTCTACTTCGACCCACGCTTGTTCTTTTTTTCACCGTAGCAATACTAATTTCCCCCGTCGCTCACAGTCAGGATACTACCGCCACCCGCTTGCTCCGGAACCCGGCTATTAGTCAAGATCACCTCGCCTTCGTCTACGCCAATGACCTCTGGGTGGCTCGCCACGACGGCTCCGAGGCGCGGCGACTCACCACCCATCCCGGTCTGGAAACCGACCCCTACTTTTCGCCCGACGGGCAAACGCTGGCCTTCACCGGGCAGTACGACGGCAACATCGACGTCTACACCGTTTCGGTGCTGGGCGGAGCGCCGGAGCGGATGACTTGGCACCCGGGCGAAGACCTGGCCCGCGGCTGGACGCCCGACAGCACCGGGCGCATCTTGCTCGCTTCCGACCGCACGCGCGCTCCGCTGGCCACCAACGACCAGTTTTGGACTTTAGACCGGGTGGGGGCGCTGCCGCAACCCTTCCGGGTGCCCCGCGTCACGCTGGGGCAGCACGCACCTGACGGAGCGCGCTTTGCCTACCAGATGGTGGATGCCTGGGAGTCGGAATGGCGCAACTACCGGGGTGGGCAAAACGGCCCGATCCGCATCATCGAGCTGGAAACGTTGGAGGAAGAAAAGGTGCCCTGGGACGGAAGCAACGACAAAAATCCGGTGTGGATCGGCAACATCGTCTACTTTTTGTCGGATCGTGACTACACCATGAACGTGTGGTCTTTTGATCCGGTGAACAAACAGGTGCAGCAGCAGACTTTCTTCAAAGAGTTCGACTGCAAGCATTTGGCCAGCGGCGGCGGCAAACTGATCTTCGAGTGCGGAGGGTACTTGTACTTGCTCACCTCGAAGCAGGGCGAACCCGAACGCATCAACGTGCGCATCGACGGGGACTTCGCCTGGGCCCGCCCCCACTGGGCGGAGGTGCACGACGACATTCGGGAGGCTGGGGTGTCGCCCACCGGGCAACGCGCCGTCTTTGAAGCGCGGGGCGATATCTTCACCGTTCCGGCCAAGGAAGGGGGCATCCGTAACCTCACCCAGAGTTCGGGCGTGGCCGAGCGCAGTCCTGCCTGGTCGCCCGACGGAGAGCACATCAGTTGGTTTTCAGACGCCAACGGAGAATACCAGTTGGTGATTGCCGATCAGTACGGAGAAAATACTCGGACCATCGCCCTGGCCAATCCCACTTTCTACTACACTCCCGTCTGGTCACCCGACAGCAAATACCTCAGTTTCACCGACGCCGACCGCACCCTGTGGGTCGTGGAGGTGGCGAAGGGCACCGTTACGCGGGTAGACAACGAGGGCTTCGCCAATCCGGAACGGACGCTCTATCCCGCCTGGTCACCCGATTCTCGTTGGCTGGCCTACGCCCGGCAGCTCGACAACGAGTACAATGCTGTCTTTGTCTACTCCCTGCGCGATGAGAAAAGCTACCAGCTCACCGACGGTATGTCCGACTGCCGCGCGCCCGCCTGGGACGCCAACGGCAAATGCCTGTATTTTCTGGCCAGCACCAACTACGGCCTCAACGTGGGTTGGCTCGACATGAGCAGCATCGAGCGCCCGCTCGACCGGGCCGTTTACGCCGTGGTGCTCTCCGCCGCCGACCCTTCGCCGATGCGCCCCCGAAGCGATGAAGAAACGGAAGAAGAGAAGAGAGAGGATTCTAAGAAAATACCTCGCGTAGACATTGACCTGCCGAACATCGATCAGCGGATCGTGGCGCTGGATATTCCGGTACGCAGCTACACCTCGTTGCGCAGCGGTGAAGCGGGCACCCTGTTCTTCACCGAGAGCATTGCCAACGAAGACGGACTCACCCTGCACCGCTACGCGCTGGAAGACCAGAAAACCAAGAAGCTGATGAGCGGTATTCAATCCTATCACGTAACCGCCGACGGTAAGAAGCTACTTTATGAAGACAACGATCAGCAGTGGGGCATTGTGGAGGCAGCTGCCGACCCCGAAGCGCTGAAGAGCGAGCCAGGAACCATTGATACGCAGGGGATGCGGGCCTACGTGAACCCTGCGGCCGAGTGGAAGCAGATTTTTCGCGAAGCCTGGCGCTACCAACGCGACTACTTCTACGTGCGCAATGTGCACGGCCTGAATATGGACTGGGCCTACGCCACCTACGCTCCCTGGATCGACCACGTGCGCCACCGCTCCGACCTCACCTACGTGCTGGATATTCTGGGCGGCGAGACCGCGGTGGGGCACTCTTTTGTCCGGGGCGGCAGTTATCCTGAGATAGATCAGGTGCCGATTGGTATGCTGGGCGCTGATTTTACCACAACCGATGGCTATTACCGAATAGAGAAAGTGTATACCGGAGAAAACTGGAATCCCGAACTGCGCGCTCCGCTGAGTGCGCCGGGCATCAACGTGCCGGTCGGAGCGTATTTGCTGGCGATCAATGGTCGTCCGCTAGATGCCAGCACGAACATATATAGTCAGTTGGCCTACACGGCAGGCCAGCCCACGCGCATTACGGTGAACAGCACCTCCACCCTGAAGGGCGCGCGCGAACTAACCGTGGTACCGGTGGAGGATGAGACCGCCCTGCGCCGCCTCGACTGGATGGAAAGCAATCGTCGCCGTGTCGACGAGCTATCGGGCGGCAAACTGGCCTACGTATGGTTGCCCAACACGGCGGGCGGTGGCTACCGCAATTTCAACCGCTACTACTTTGCCCAGCAGGACAAGCAGGGAGCGATCATCGATGAGCGCTTCAACACCGGCGGGTTCGCCGCCGACTACATCGTCGATCTGCTGTCGCGCGAGCTGATGGGTTACTTTAGCAATCCAATTGGCGACAAAACGCCCTTTACCAGTCCGGGAGCGGGGATTTGGGGTCCTAAAGTGATGCTGATCAACGAGATGTCAGGGTCGGGGGGCGATTATCTGCCGTATATGTTCAAGAAGAGGGGCATTGGGCCGCTGGTGGGCACCCGCACCTGGGGCGGATTGGTGGGCATCTGGGACGTGCCCCCGCTGGTAGACGGAGGTACCATCACGGCACCCCGGGGTGGATTTTTCAACACCGAGGGGGAGTGGGACGTAGAGAATATCGGAACCGCCCCCGATTCGCTGGTGGAGCAAACGCCCAGGTTGGTGGTTGAGGGCCGTGATCCACAACTCGAGAAAGCGGTTAAGATAGCTTTGGAATTGCTCAAGAAGAACCCGGTTGAGTTGATGGCGCAACCGCCGGATCCGGTGCGGGTGTGGCGGCCTGAGGGGGGAGAGTAAGTTGGATAGGCCGGAGGCTTACTCAAACAATACGCACAATCGTTCCATGACGGGCGTAACGCTCGCGCAAAAAAGGGTAAAAAATATTACGCCTCAATCCATTCTTCGGCCAGCTCCCGTTCGGATAAGGAGAACTGTTTGATGTTAGCCGGGTTAATGAGGTCGCCAAGACTGGCCACGCCCGCTAGCCACTTTTCTTCCGTCACTATTGCTATCTTCTCGAAGTCGGTATAGTGCTGGAAGGTTTTCTGCGCGTCCTTTAGGAAGGCGGCAATGGAATCGTAACCTTCCAGGTGTTTCACTTCCACCAGTAGCCGCAACTTACTCTGCTCTTTCAGGCTATCTTCCATGACGCTGGCGGCCTGATCGATGTTGGCTTGCTTCACTTCGCCATCGATGACCAAGCGAATTACGTGGGCGGCTATTTTTTTGATGGTCAACATAGTGTCTAGGTTAAAAAGTGAGTACGTGTCTGTCAAAGGGTAAACGATCTTGTTACCGATAGGTTGAGAATTTTAGGCTAGTTCATGAATTGCCCTTGTTCCGTTGATAGATGCGTTCGCGCCGCCGGTACGAGAAGTGTCCGGCCACTAGTCCTACTACCGCCGCCACCAGCAGACGAATGATAAAGTCTAACCAACTAAAGCGCCCCCAGTCAAAATCCAGCTCGATAACGTAGAACACCGCGCCCACCAACGTCCACATCAGCACGCCGTGCGTAAGTACGTACCGTCCCCGGCGCTGGCGAAGCACTTCCCATCGCCGCTGGGCTTCCTCATCAAATGGAGACTCAGGTAAGGCCATCTTTCGGTTGTCAATTAGAGGTTGTCGTGATAAATCTTTATGGATTTGTGGGGAGCCGTCCCCCGAATAAGCATCGCTATCGCACCGCTGCTTCTAGCAACGTCAGGGTTTTCTTATCCGCATCCAAGCGGGCGCGCACTCCCACGGGCAGGGTGGCATTTTGCTTGATGTGTCCAAACGACAGGCCGTACAACACCGGAATGCCCAGCCCGGCCAGCCGGTCGTAGAGCACCTGCGCCAGCGAGAGTGAGGTGCTTTCGTCCTCGGCTTCGCAGTCGCTGAACACGCCCAGCACCACGCCCGCGGCGGCCGGTAGCTTATCGGGGTCGAGCAGCAGCTGGGTGAGCATACGATCAACCCGGTAGGGCGTTTCGCCCACTTCTTCAATGAACACCAGTTTGTCGCGCAAATCAACGTCGTAAGCGGTGCCGCACAGCGAAGTCACCAGCGAAAGGTTGCCGCCCACGAGCACGCCCTCAGCGGTGCCCGATGCCAGGGTAATCAAACGGTCAGGCAGCACGGTTGGAACGGGCAGTTCCTGCCCGTCGGCGGTGAGGGGCTCCACGGCCTCTGCCGCCGGGTTCTCGTAGGTGAGCGAGTTGCTGGGGTTCATTAATACCTCTTGGAAGTAGCGGGTGGTGAAATCGTTGTAGTCGGAGGTGCCCATCGGGCCGTGGAAGCCCACCAGGTTCGCTTTGCCGTACAGGGCGTAGAGCACGGCGGTGATGTCGCTATAGCCCACAAAAACCTTAGGGTTGTTTTTGATCAAATCATAGTCGAGGTAGGGCAGGATGCGGCCGCTGCCGTAGCCCCCGCGGCCACAGATGATGCCGTCAATCGTGTCGTCGGCAAAAAACCGGTTGATATCATCGGCCCGCTGCTGGTCGGTACCTGCCAGGTAGCCTTTGCGCACCAGCATATTAGGAGTATAGCGTACACGGAAGCCTAACTGAGCAAACTGTTCGATGGATGTGCGTAACTGAGTTTCCGTCAGGTAGGTGGCTGGGGTAACCAAGCCAATGGTGTCGCCTGCTTTCAGACGAGGGGGTTTGGTGGGCAAAACCTGGGGAGCTTGAGCAGACCCGGGCAGGGTGGCCAGCGTCGTGGCTGCCGCCAGTGAACTCATGAATTTTCTTCGGTGCATCGACGAGAGGTTATACAAGGGAATTGGCGGACAAATTGCAAAAAATCGCTCGTAGATACCGATTAAACTCGTAGTTTTGTGGCACAAAAATGCATGGGTGAGTTATTGAATGAGTGATTAGACTTTTCTGAATCACCCATTTCATGTTTCACTCATTTTTCTTTTACTTAATTCGTACAATAACGCATACAACCCATGGCAGGAAAGATCACTTTTTTCGATGATTAAACCGGACGCAGTGTCCGCAAGCAATACTGGCGCAATCCTTAAGATGATAGAGGAGGCAGGCTTTCGCATCGCAGCGATGAAGAAGACCGAACTCACCAAACGCAGCGCCAGCAAGTTCTACGAAGTGCACAAGGAGCGCCCCTTCTACGAAGACCTTACAACTTATATGTCATCAGGCCCAATCGTGGCACTGGTGCTGGAAAAAGACGACGCCGTGGCCGACTTTCGTAAGCTGATTGGGGCCACCAACCCCGCTGAAGCCGAGGAAGGCACCATTCGCAAACTGTACGCCACCTCAATAGAAGCAAACGCCGTCCACGGCTCGGATGCGGACGACAACGCCGAGAAGGAAGCCGAATTCTTTTTTGAGGACGAGGAGATGTCTTAAGTCCTTCTCTCTCACGTTTCCATCTTGGGCTTTGGAGCGGGTTTAGGCTGCTTCTGGTCGTCGTTCTGGAAGAACACCCGACGAATCCACTTGGGCAAGAAAATCGCTCCGAGCAACAAGTAAGGGTAATAAGAGAGCAACCGCCACAGGATATTGGTCACAAAGGTATAGTCACCCAGAAACTCGGTGAAAAACTGAGAAAAGAAGAACTCAGCGGCCCCGCTGGCTCCGGGCGTGGGCGATACCAGCATCACAATCCACATCATCAGGTGGCGGGAGAAGATGAGCAGGTGGGTGCTCCAGTTTAGCTCCACAAAGGCGGCCACCAAGCAGTTGAGCATCGCGTAGCGGGCACACCACACAAAAAATGTCACCGACAAGATGGTGATCCAGTATCTAGCCCCTTTATTGCGCAGCTGGTGGGAAGCCAAAATCACTTCGTCGCCGTGGTTGCTCAGCGTATAGCGCCATTTCCTCAGAAAACCAATGGTGCCCAGCTTTATCAAAAACCACTTGAAGCCCCGCGGGCGAATCAGCAAAGCGTAGATCATCACGGCGGTGTAGGCGGCAATGAGCAGGTAGCTGATGAGAAACAGCACCTGTAGGCTATCTCCGAGCGGTAGTTGCATTTCGCTCGCCGGTGGAAAGAGTTCGTCCTTCGAGTAGATCAACGCTACCGGAGACATGAGCAGAAAGAATAAGTTATCGAGAATCGAGGCGAGCATCACGTAGGCCAGCGCTTTGCCAAACTTAATGCCTTCTTTCATGAGCACCAGCACCACAATGGTGGTTCCTCCCACCACCGAAGGAGTAATCGCCGAGGCAAATTCCCACAGAATAATTACGTATAGGCTGCTCTCCCAACTGAGTTCGTGGTTGGTGAGTACCTTGATGCGGTACAGATAGCCGGTATCGCGGGCCAGGATCACCAGCACGGCCAGTAGCAGAGGAAGCCATCGGGCGTCAAGAATTAGCTTGAGCTTATCTATGGTGACGTCGGGGTCGCTCAGAAACAGGTACACCACAATCGCCAAACCAATAAGAACCGGAATCCAGATCTTGTTAGGGTTTAGAGTTTTGACGATTTCCTTTGGGTTAATCTCCATCAACGACGCGCGCGGCTTCTCTTAAGCTGATCCAAAAATTGTTGTAACCTTCGCCAATACGAAGGATAATGTCTCCTACTTGCAGCAACTCCAAAATAGCCAGAAAGTTAAAAATCACCGCCATCTTCGTGCGGTCTTTCTGAACAATACGCACAAAAGAGACTGGTTCGGTAGCCTGACGCAATTCAGTCAGGATGAACAGACGCTGGCTCTCGATCGTATAAGGATATTGCACCACCTGGTGCGGTTGCTCTTGCTGCTTGAGTTCGTAGCGCTGCGTAACCTTCTGCAGTGCCTTTAATAACTTATAAAGCGTTAGGTCCTGCAACTCCGCCTCTTCGTTAACCTCTGCCGATAACATTGCCAACTCGCTATCCAGATTGCCGCGGGTATAGCGCAACAGCCTTTCGTCTTCCATGTTGGCCAGCTCCTGCACCACTGACTTATACTTTTTATACTCCAGCAAATGCTTCACCAACTCTTCGCGGGGGTCGATATCTTCACCTACCTCATTTACCACTGGCCGGGGTAGCAGCATTTTGGCCTTAATCCGCATGAGGGTAGCTGCTACCAGTATAAATTCACTGGCTACCTCGATGTTTAGCTGCTCCAGATCGTGTAAGTACCCCAGAAAATCGTTGGTAATGGTTGAAATCGGAATGTCATGGATATCTAGCTCATCGCGCTCAATAAAAAAGAGCAGTAAATTGAAGGGGCCTTCAAACAGGGGAAGTTTAATTTCAAAGCTCACGATACAGCAATTGGTGAATAAGGATGAAGGAGATACGCCCTACGTTCATGGTATAGGCACTGCCTCCGGGGTTGAACGAAATTGCGGCAGGGTTGGTTGATCAACGCAGCGGAAAGCCACCGAAGCGTAGCAAATTTATTATATATTGCAGGCAATCCTCCTAAAAATAAGGGAAAAGAACGTTGCTAATGAAGATTGAAACAGTGGCTGAAAAACATTCGCTGATCAGGTCCGTTTTTTACATGTTAGTCAGAACAGGTGTATTATGATTATCCAACCCGGCCCCCTGCTGGCCCAAGTCAACGAACCTTCCGATCTTAAGAAACTATCCGCCGAGCAGTTGGTCCGTCTCTCCGAGGAGCTTCGGCAGTTCATTGTAGACAATGTTTCGGTCTACGGCGGTCACTTCGGGGCCAGCCTGGGGGTGGTAGAGCTCACCGTGGCCCTGCACCACGTTTTCAATACTCCCTACGACCAGTTGGTGTGGGACGTGGGGCACCAGGCCTACGGGCACAAAATCCTGACCGGGCGGCGCGATAACTTTTATACCAACCGCCTTTACGGGGGGCTGTCGGGTTTTCCCAAACGTAGCGAAAGCCAGTACGATACCTTCGGAGTGGGCCACTCGTCCACCTCCATTTCGGCGGCCCTGGGCATGGCGGTTGCCTCGCAATATCAAGGAGTCACTGATAAACAGCACATTGCCGTGATTGGCGACGGTGCGCTCACCGGGGGCATCGCCTTCGAGGCCATGAACCACGCGGGCGTGGCCAACTCCAACCTGCTCATCATCCTGAACGACAATTGCATGTCGATCGACCCCAACGTGGGGGCGCTTAGGGATTATCTCACCGATATCACCACCTCGCAGACCTATAATAAGGTAAAAGACGACGTGTGGAAACTGCTCGGTAAAGTGAGCAAGTTTGGCAAGAGCGCGCAGGAGGTTGCCTCCAAGCTAGATACCAGCATCAAAACTTTCTTGCTTCGCAACAGCAACCTGTTCGAGTCGCTTAACCTACGCTACTTCGGTCCGGTTGATGGGCACGACGTAAATCACCTGGTGAGTGTGATGGAAGACCTAAAGAAGATTCCCGGTCCTAAGATTCTGCACTGTCTCACCGTGAAGGGCAAAGGGTACTTACCCGCCGAGAAGAACCAAACCCAGTGGCACGCTCCCGGAAAGTTTGACAAGCTCACCGGTGAGATCCGCAAGAAGGTATACGACACACCGCAAGCTCCGAAGTATCAGGACGTATTCGGTCACACCATCGTAGAACTGGCTGAGCAGAACGACAAGATCGTCGGCATCACGCCCGCTATGCCGTCCGGCTCTTCCTTGAATATTATGATGAAGGCTATGCCCGACCGGGCCTTCGACGTGGGTATTGCCGAGCAGCACGCCGTCACCTTTTCGGCCGGACTCGCTACGCAGGGACTCATTCCGTTTTGCAACATCTACAGTACCTTCATGCAGCGCGGCTACGATCAGGTGGTGCACGACGTATGCATCCAGAAGCTGCCAGTGATCTTTTGCCTCGACCGGGCCGGAGTAGCCGGAGCGGACGGACCTACCCACCACGGAGCCTACGATCTGGCTTATATGCGATGCCTGCCCAATATGGTAGTTTCAGCGCCCATGAACGAAGCCGAGTTGCGCAACCTGATGTACACCGCGACGCAGTACAAAGACGGGGCTTTCTCAATTCGCTACCCCCGCGGGCAGGGCGTGATGCCCAACTGGCGCACCCCGATGGAGGAAATTCCGGTAGGCCAGGGAAGATTGATTCAGGAAGGAGAAGAGGTGGCGATCCTAACCATCGGCCACATCGGGAACTACGCCGTTTCGGCTTGTAAGACACTGGCCGACGAAGACGTGCACCCGGCGCACTACGACCTGCGCTTCGTGAAGCCGCTGGACGAGGAGTTGCTGCACGAGGTATTTGGTCAGTTCAAGCATGTGATCACCGTGGAGGATGGCTGCCTGATAGGCGGTATGGGCAGCGCCGTGCTGGAGTTTATGGTCGATCACGGTTATTCGGCTTCGGTGAAGCGGCTGGGTATTCCTGATCGAGTGGTGGAGCATGGCGAACAACTCGAACTGCACCGCGAGTGCGGCTACGACCCCGAAGGTATCGCGCAAGCGGTGCGGGAGTTGTTGGGAGTGGTGGTGTAGCTTACTTTTCCAGTTCTTCCCCCGCTGCTTGCTCTACTTCAAGACACAATTCTATAGCCTCTAGAATACGTTTCATCAGCGTGTCAAGTGACTTGGCCTGGGTATGACAGCCCGGAAGACTAGGCACCGAGGCAACGTAGTATCCTTCACCATCGCGTTCAATAACAACATTATAATCTCGCTTCATCTTAGTTTGGTTTAAGCGCTCTAATCTGAGGTATACTTATCACCCGTGTATTTATACCTGAAACTTTCAGCCTCAATAAGCCCGCACCGCATCGATCAGCAACGCAAAGGGGCCTTCCTGCTCGCCGATCAGGAAGCCGACGGTGCGGATAGCGGCTAAGTTCAGCGCGGGAGCGTCGGGTACGTCTTCGCCGCGATAGGTAGGCTCAAAGTCAGCGAAGGCCAGGCGCACCCGTTGCCAGGTGTTTTTTGCCTCGAAGAACTGCGCGTAGGTCACCCGCTCGGCATCCGTATCCAGTCGCAGTTGGTAGGTCTGCTGGTCGCCCCGCACGTGTAGTTCTATACCCTCAAAGCCGCTCAGGTCCAGGGTCTTCTGGTCGTACTGAATCTGCGCAAAGCCACCGTTGTTCTCCAGCGACACCTCACCGGCGAAGCGGGCGATGCCTTTCTGGTCACCTTCTTCAACAAGGTAGGTAACCTGGCTGCTGGACACGCCGCCCATCACCACGTCGTTTTCAGTGTACCACTGCTGCACGTCTTCTTCGTTACTAAAATCAAATAAGGTCATAGGATTGCGGAGTTAAGGTGAAGGTTGGATCGTCGATAGTATGAACCGCACCGGGCACGTTGTCTATAATGGAAGATACGATGCGCTTCTTCTTAAAACGAATATCAGAGCGCAGAGTTCTAACTGAGTAGCCTATCATATTCCGCAAGTGCTTCCAAAAACTGACGAGCGTGGTATGGGTCACAGGGGGCGGGTATTCCCGGCTTGGTACTCTGCCTCGGCTGTTTTAAGGAAGTTATCGAGACGGCCCTCGTCAAGGTCGCGTCCGATCTGCTCGTCCCACTCACGATTCCGGTAGTTAGCCAGCCACACAGCCAGCTTCTCAACGTCTTGAGTGGTGAGCTTCGTGATAGCAGTTTCAATTTCTTTGGCACGCATTAGAGAGGGGGGATTGGGCTTGGTGCAAGCCCAGTTATTAGTATCAGCGTTTAAAGATATGTTTGACGCAATAGATAAACAAGGGCGGAAGCAGTTGGTACAACGCTCCCCGTAGCCTGGTTGTGAGTATACTATGGTTTATTGTAAGCGCGCGTAGAAAATGCTATTCCGCCCGTAAGGAATAGCCGTCTGAAACCCACCGATTGGCCCTCAACCGCCTCTCAGCCAAGTAGGCTTTCGGATGATAGACTCCGCTTCGTACGCGGTTTAGGCTAAAGTGCCCACTGACCTTACCCATCGCCAAGTCGTGTCAACACCGTTAACACGCCGTGGTAATAATGTTAACACGCCGTGTTAACGACCGCAACACGGCGTGTTGGTCCCTCAGTAGCGTACGTAGATAAGGGACTACTGCTCGGCCAAGGGAGCCTCAACCGTGAGCGTCTTGGCGAGAATGCCCGTGCGCACCGGGGCGATGGTGCCGAAGGCGCTGCGTACTTCCAGACGGTAATCGCCCGGAGGCAGAGACTCGGGTACGGAAATCAGCAACTGCTGGGGGTAGTTGTGGTGAACGTCCGAAGCCCGGTAGCGTTGCCGGGTGAGCAGGTGAATGAAAAACACCCCTTGTTCGGAATCCGACGGATCGGTGATCTTGAGCCGTTCGCCCGTCACTACCCCCGAGTGGCCCGGCGTCACCGTCCGGTTGCTGGCGTCCGACTTCCAGTCCTGAAAGCCGGAAGGAGCCGGGGCGGGCAGTTGGGCGTCCAAAGACCGCACCTTCATGCGTTGCATGGCCTGCTGCATCCGCTTGCCGGGGCGGAAGTTAACGCTGGGCCGGTGGCGGCGGGGGTCGTAGGCATCCTCGTCGCTGCTGAACACCCCTCGGATGCCCGGCGTGAGGCGGAAGTAGGGCGACAGAAAGCCGTTGCCTTCGGCCACCTGCTCGTTCAGATAGTCCAGAAAGCTGTGAATCACGGCGAAGCATTCGGTATGCTTGAGGATGGAACCGGACCGGGTGAGGGCCCGGATTGCGTCTTCAATCCCGACGTAGGTCACGTCTTTGGCCACCGCCCGGTAGGTGATGGGCGACGCCGATGTTTCGGGGGTGGTTTCGTCGGTTGCAGACTTGTCGGCCGACGGTGCATCGGCACCCGATGCTTTGCGAATGGCGTTCTGATGCAGGGTGTAAGGAAGGGGCATAGGCTTTTTTTTAGTAAAGGTAGGCCGGTCGATGCCTTATCGCGGGGCTTTTCCGGCACGGCTCGGTGAAAGTAAGCTTCGTCGTCGTTACGTACCGGCAAGTAGTGTAAGGTCTAGCGCTGAAATCTAACAGAATTGTGTTAGGGCAAACGCATCAAACGGTTGAAAGGTAGCAAATAGTTATGTTTGTGGATGAGAAAGTGCATTCAGGATTTATTTTCTAGGGTTCCAGACCCACGGGTAGTGAACCGTTGTAGTCACAAACTGTCTGACATTCTGTTTATTGCGCTCAGTACACTGATCTGTAACGGGGAAGATTTTGAAGATATGGTAGAGTTTGCCCATCAACGCTACGACTGGCTAAGTACGATTCTGGAGCTTCCTGATGGAATTCCCTCGCATGACACTTTCAACCGAGTACTGCAACGTATAGAGCCGAAAGCTTTACAAAAGTGTTTGAGTGAAGATGGACAGGCATTGCTAGATACGCTTAACGAGAAGCAGGTCAGTCTAGATGGCAAGAAGCTACGGGGTGTTTCCCCCACGAGTAGAGGCAATAGCGGACTTTATATTCTAAGTGCTTGGGTAGGTGAGAACAATTTGTGCGTAGGCCAAACTAAGGTAGAAGATAAAAGCAACGAAATAACAGCAATTCCTGAACTTTTAGACAGTCTGGATATTCAAGGGGCTACCATTAGTATTGATGCTATTGGATGCCAAAAAGAGATTGCCACTAAGATTGTAGACAAGCAAGCTGAATATCTGCTTTCCCTCAAAAAGAATCAGAAACAAACCTTTGAGCAGGTAGAAGACAGCTTTCGTTTCAGCGGCAGTGCTTACTTTGACGAAGAATGGGAATATGATCACGGACGCTACGAGACCCGCAAATGTACGCTCATCAAACTCAGTGATGCTGAGCAAAAAAATGAAATCTTCTCTCAATGGAAAGACTTACGGCATTTGGTCAGAATACAGGCCAGCCGACAAACCAGCAAAGGGACTACCTATGAAACACGCTACTACCTAAGCAATGCCACCTTGAGTGATCCGGCATATTTCAATAAAGTGGTGCGGGGTCATTGGAGTATTGAAAACCAGCTACACTGGCATCTGGACGTTACCTTCGGTGAAGATGCCTCTCGCGCCCGGACGCAGAATGCCCCGGAAAACCTCAATATCCTGCGTAAGATCGCTTTGCAGCGAATCACTCAGATGAAAGATAAGCTTAGCAAAAAGAAAAGAAGATACCGCGCTTCGCTCAATAATGACTATCTCAAACAGGTCCTCGTCATTTGATGCGTTTGCCCTAGAATTGTGTTATCCGTTTGGTAAATACCCACCAACCCAATATATTAACTCATCGAGCCTCTACTACCCCCATTCAATCGTTCCACCGTTCAGTCATTCATTTCCCCATGCACAACTTCCACATCAACCGCCGCCACTTTCTAAAAACCGCTTCGGCTTCACTGGCCTTGTCCACCCTTGGCCCCTCAGGACTGGACATTATCTATCAGGGCAAACCCATGCGGGTAGGCGTGATTGGCACCGGGTGGTACGGCAAGAGCGATATCTTTCGACTGATCCAGGTGGCTCCGGTGGAGGTGGTTTCCATTTGTGACGTGGATAAAAATATGCTGGCTGAGGCGGCTACCCTGATCAGCCAACGGCAGAAGTCGGGCAAGAAGCCCCGCACCTACACCGACCACCGCGCCCTGCTGGCCGAGCGCGACCTGGACCTGGTGCTCATCGGCTCGCCCGACCACTGGCACGCCTTGCAGGCCATCGATGTGCTGGACGCCGGGGCGCACCTGTACCTGCAAAAACCCATCAGCGTCGACGTGCTGGAGGGGGAAGCTATTCTGGCCAAGGCCCGGCAGTCGGACCGGACGGTGCAGATCGGCACCCAGCGGCGCAGCACTCCGCACCTGATTGAGGCTAAGAAAAACATCGTGGACGCGGGATTGCTGGGCAAGGTGTCGCACGTGGAGATGTGCTGCTACTACCACATGCGGGCCACCGACCACCCGCCCGAGCAAGCGGTGCCCGCTTTCTTCGACTACGACCGGTGGACGGGTCCCGCGCCGATGCGCTCCTACGACGGGCTGCCGCACCGGCGGTGGCGGGCTTTTACGGCCTACGGCAACGGTATTGTGGGCGACATGTGCGTGCACATGCTCGACGCCGTGCGCTGGATGCTCGACCTGGGCTGGCCGAAGCGCATCAGCTCGGAAGGAGGCATCTACGTGCAAAAAGACAGCAAATCAACGGTCAGCGATACCCAAACCGCCGTGTTTGAGTACGACGAACTCAATTGTGTGTGGCAACACCGCAGTTGGGGCACTCCCGCTGATCCCGACTACCCCTGGGCCTTCACGCTCTACGGTGACAAGGGAACCCTAAAAGGCAGCGTGGCGCGCTATGACTTTATCCCCGAAGGCGACGGAAAACTCATTCACGGAGATGCGGTATACGAGCGGGAACAGTATCCGGAAGACTTGACTGAGAAGGACATTGAACTGCACGCCGCCCCCGCTACCCGCCGCCACATGCTTGACCTACTTTCGGTTATTAAAAACGGAGGTCAGCCGGTAGCTTCGGTAGAGCAGGGACACATCTCGTCGTCTTCTTGCATTCTGGCTAACCTATCCATGCAAGCCGGACGGCCGCTGGTATACGATCCGCAACAGCATAAGGTGGTAGACGACCCCGAAGCGACCCAACTGCTGCGCCGCCCCTACCGAGAACCCTGGCAGCACCCGGGAGAAAAGTTAGGTTAACAGAAAATCTTAGATAATAAAGTATGAAAATGAATAGCCTGTTATCAACTGGTTGCGTTTGTCTGTTTCTATTGAGCATTACAGTGACCCATGCTCAAACTACCAAGGACAAAAGCGCCATCATTGCCCCGGGAGCCAAGTTGCACCAAGTGGCGGCCGACTATAAATTCACCGAAGGCCCGGCAGTGGATGCGCAGGGTAATGTGTTCTTCACCGACCAGCCCAACAACCGCATTATGGGGTGGAACATCAACGGTACGGTGTCGGTGTTCATGGAAGATGCCGGACGGGCCAACGGTCTGTTCTTCGACCCGCAGGGCAACCTAATTGTCTGCGCCGACGAGAAGAACCAACTCTGGCAAATCAGTCCCGACAAACAGGTAACGGTGCTGGTGAACGACTTTCAGGGAAAGCGGCTAAACGGCCCTAACGATCTGTGGATCGACCCACGGGGCGGCATCTACTTCACCGACCCTTACTACCAGCGCGACTATTGGTCGCATACCGAAAAGGAGATGGAGAGCGAGCGGGTGTATTACCTCGCTCCGGACAAAAAAAACCTAACACCGGTCGCCACCGACCTGGTGAAACCCAACGGCATCGTGGGCACGGCGGACGGAAAGCAACTGTACGTGGCCGATATTGGTGACAAGAAGACCTACGTCTACCGGGTCAACAACGACGGCAGCCTGTCAGACAAGCAACTGTTTACCGATATGGGTTCCGACGGCATGACGCTTGATAGCCAAGGCAACGTGTACCTGACCGGACAGGGAGTAACGGTGTTTAATCAACAGGGCGAGAAGATGGAGCACATTGAAGTAGACGAAGGATGGACGGCCAACGTCTGCTTCGGCGGCAAAGACCGGAAGACGCTGTTTGTTACTGCGATGAAATCGTTGTACACGCTGGAGATGCGGGTGCGGGGGATGCAGTAACTAGGTTGCAAGATATGTACAAACTGAAGTTTACAGAGATCAAGTATTTCATATGGCTTGTGATAATCATTGGGCTATTCGGACTCCGAATAAAGAATGGAGTTCAAACCAATCAAATTAAATCTACCAGTGAAATTGTGGGAACACGTTGGTATAGTAAAACCAGTCATTTTCCGAATGATTCTTTGTTTTTTATCAGTGAGCACGAGGTTGAATATTTTATGTGCGAACTTTCATGGACATTCAATTCGCATTACAAGTTTGAGGGCGATACTGTGACTATTCGGACTGTAGTTGCTGCGTTTGAGGTGGACGATACAATCAAATTAGAACCTGATTTGATTCAAAAGTACGCACTGCTTGGGGACTCAATGAAATTGGTTTACTTGGCAAATCGAAGAGGCAGAAATTTCGTCGAGGCAGATTCTAACCATTATAGATGGGTGTACGAAACTATGCAGGTTTGCGTTAGGCAGCTTGTCTGACGAGTTGAGTAACGTCATTCCATCGGTTGCTGAGCATCTTTGTTCTAAGGTTCAATACCTGCTGTCCTCCTTTCAGTGTCCATCGCTGCCCGGAGCGTTTCATTCTTTGCTGCACTACGGTTCTCTGGGCAGACTCTATGGCCCCGGAGCCAATCAGGTATCCCTGGTCCAGAAACGTTTTGTACCTCATCCGATGCGCATTGTTGTTCAAATAAGTCAGTAAAGCATTCTTTTTGTCCAGGCCTTCACCTTGGCAAGAGATATCCTGTATCTGGATGATTACCTCGGCTAGCTCATCGTTGAGTAACAACGTCTTGGCACCCTCTATCCAAAGGCTCTTTTCTTGCTGATCTTTGACTACCAGTACGGCCCACTGGCATAGCTTCTCATAGGCATGATAGAAATCCAGTATTTGCACGGCCTGCGGATAGCAATCGCTCATCCACTTCCATTCCATGGCGGCCATATCCAAGGAGCGCCATCAGCCAAGAAAACCAGGCGTGTAAGCCCGTTCAATAACCCAGAAAATTTATCCACAAAATCAAGGTGGCCCCCGATGTGGGCTACATAGTCTGAGGTGCGGATCATATTCCTTTTTTCGCTCACCGCAAAGTTGTCTTCCCCCTTGAAAAGCCGTCCTACTTTGGTCTCTACCACGATTTCTATGGTTTAAACAAGGGCAGTGGCATAAATTTTTTCATATTTTCGGTTATCACGGATGCAGGCGAAAACGCGGTGGATAATCTTGTTGCGCACTAGGGCAAACGCATCAAATGACGAGGACCTGTTTGAGATAGTCATTATTGAGCGAAGCGCGGTATCTTCTTTTCTTTTTGCTAAGCTTATCTTTCATCTGAGTGATTCGCTGCAAAGCGATCTTACGCAGGATATTGAGGTTTTCCGGGGCATTCTGCGTCCGGGCGCGAGAGGCATCTTCACCGAAGGTAACGTCCAGATGCCAGTGTAGCTGGTTTTCAATACTCCAATGACCCCGCACCACTTTATTGAAATATGCCGGATCACTCAAGGTGGCATTGCTTAGGTAGTAGCGTGTTTCATAGGTAGTCCCTTTGCTGGTTTGTCGGCTGGCCTGTATTCTGACCAAATGCCGTAAGTCTTTCCATTGAGAGAAGATTTCATTTTTTTGCTCAGCATCACTGAGTTTGATGAGCGTACATTTGCGGGTCTCGTAGCGTCCGTGATCATATTCCCATTCTTCGTCAAAGTAAGCACTGCCGCTGAAACGAAAGCTGTCTTCTACCTGCTCAAAGGTTTGTTTCTGATTCTTTTTGAGGGAAAGCAGATATTCAGCTTGCTTGTCTACAATCTTAGTGGCAATCTCTTTTTGGCATCCAATAGCATCAATACTAATGGTAGCCCCTTGAATATCCAGACTGTCTAAAAGTTCAGGAATTGCTGTTATTTCGTTGCTTTTATCTTCTACCTTAGTTTGGCCTACGCACAAATTGTTCTCACCTACCCAAGCACTTAGAATATAAAGTCCGCTATTGCCTCTACTCGTGGGGGAAACACCCCGTAGCTTCTTGCCATCTAGACTGACCTGCTTCTCGTTAAGCGTATCTAGCAATGCCTGTCCATCTTCACTCAAACACTTTTGTAAAGCTTTCGGCTCTATACGTTGCAGTACTCGGTTGAAAGTGTCATGCGAGGGAATTCCATCAGGAAGCTCCAGAATCGTACTTAGCCAGTCGTAGCGTTGATGGGCAAACTCTACCATATCTTCAAAATCTTCCCCGTTACAGATCAGTGTACTGAGCGCAATAAACAGAATGTCAGACAGTTTGTGACTACAACGGTTCACTACCCGTGGGTCTGGAACCCTAGAAAATAAATCCTGAATGCACTTTCTCATCCACAAACATAACTATTTGCTACCTTTCAACCGTTTGATGCGTTTGCCCTAGTTGCGCACAGCATTCAAGACCAGCATTTTGTTCTTACCTTGCGCTACTTTTCGGTGGTAGTAATCAGCCATTTCTCCTTTACCAGAGACCACCGAGAGTGCTGCCATATGCAGCAGTTTCTTCATCTGCTTATTGGCTAGGTGGCTCACTCTGGTGCCGCCTCGGATACTGGTTCCGGAACTGTGCTCGAAGGGTGCTACGCCTGAATAGCAAGCAAACTTTCTAGGGCAACTGAAGAGTTTGAATTCGTTGGTGGCAATCACCATTTCGCAAAAGACTACTTCTCCAACCCCGTCTACGGAAGTGACTAAATTGAACAAATGCTTGAGTGAATCATCTTCTTTGATAAGAAGCTTGATTTTCTTTTCAACCTCTGCAATCTGCTTTTCTAAAGCTTCAATGGGTTTTTTATTGAGCTTTTCCATTTCTTTTTGAAGCTTCTTGTCCTGAAAAGCAGCCACCTCATCAAGAGGAATCCGAAGGGTATTTTTGGCATTAAGTAGTCCCGGTGGGGCCCACTTTTGCGAAGGGCTACGAGTTGACGTAGTTTGAGAATAATTTGCCGCTCTGGTTGCCAGATTGTAGCCTGGTCAGCGTAGCGAAAGGCATACTCACTGATTCTTACCGAGTCAATCTTATCACTCTTGCCTCGTTGTAGTCCCAGTGATCGCTTGATTCGCAAAGAGGATTCTAGCCAAAGAGAAAAATTGTTCTCGGTAGCTAATGCTAAGATATTCTGACTATAAATCCCTGTATGCTCACAGCAAATAAGGCTCTTGGAAAGATCAATATCTTTGACCAGGCATTCTTGTTGGAACTGCATCAAGCCTGCTGATGAGTTGGCAACTTTAATGTGAAAAAGAAGCCCATTTCGGTCTCTGACGGCAAAGTCCAGCGTCTTTTTGCTGATGTCAATGCCGATGAAAAAAGAATAATGCATACTTTTGAGATTAGTGGTTAATAAACAATCAAGACACTTGCAAAACCTTAATAATAGGTCTAAAACCTGAATTTCTATCTGAAGCTTGTCTTGATAAAAACCAGCCTAAGTCTGAATCGCGGGATAAGTCTTAACTTGGCGGCGGCCCTAGTGCACTTAGGCTGGTGTGGTCAAGCGGTGAATATATGGACAACTCTATCAAGTTGCCCACATATTCACAACTCAATAGCAACTACTGCTTTCTTAGAATTTTACTACACCACAAACCTAAAGGCGGTGGCCGCCCATCCCTGTTCCCTGCTCAATATATAGCTCCCATCTACTAAGGCGTAGTGTAATGAGGTTGGCTCTTCGGGCACCTCAACAATATCCTCAACCGCTACATCTTCTAGCTGTCCCCCGTAGTGGTGGCACAAGTTCTCCGCCTGCTTATCGCTTAAGTCTACCCCGCAAAGGCGTTTCAACAACTGGCTCGACTCATTGAAGGTGTGTCCCTGCCCTAAATGCAAAGCCGTTTCTTGCAGATAAGGACTTTGGCGAAAGTGACCCTTGGGCTCAAGAACATGCCCTTTCTTGACCGTGATCTGCCCTACCTGAGTCTGAACTTTTTTTTGATTCCTATCTTGGGGTACTTCCCCCACACTCAGCTGCAAAAGCTCTTCACTCAACCCTTGCATCACCCCCACAAAACTCTTCTCGTACTGGTAGCTGTCTTCTTTGGGTTTGCTCTCCCATTCTTCTAGCTTCTTTGTTAAAATGGCTATTGCTGATTGATTGTCCATAACTTTTTTGCCTAATTTAACATCTTCCTGCATTTATTCGTACACCCCTTAGGAATAGACGTAGCTAAGATAGATTCCGAATGGAGTAAGCTAAGAAACTACCAGAAGATTAGAACTTTAATTGTACATTACGACTCATGTACAAAACAAGCAAAGAAGAACTCTTCGAAGATAGTTGCTTCCAATCAGCACCTTGCTTACGACGAAATGACTGGCCACTTCTATATTACTGATAGAAAATTACTGTTAGATTTTTGTAATACTATTGATAGCTTCTTCAAGAACTTGATAGATGAATCATACAGTTGTGTAGGGAAGTGGTGCTGACTGAGCATGTTTTTAGAACCGCAATAACTCCCGTAAGGCCGTCTGCCGCAGCGCTGTGTTCTGCTGGTCCACCGCCCGGCGCAGCGCCCAGCGACTGCCCACCAGCACCGCCACTTTGCGCGCCCGAGTGAGGCCGGTATAGATCAGGTTGCGGTACAGCATCGTGAAGTGCTGCGGTAGCAAGGGCAAAATCACCGCCCCAAACTCGCTGCCCTGCGACTTGTGAATGGTGATGGCGTAGGCCAACTCCAGTTCGGGCAGGTGCTCGCGCTCGTAGGCCACCTCCTTGTCCTCGCCGAAGGCCACCACGCCGCTCATGCTTTCGTTGTCCAGCCGGATGATCTTGCCGATGTCGCCGTTAAACACGTTGAGGGTATAGTTATTACGCCGCTGAATCACCCGGTCGCCCTCGCGGAATAGGCGCCCACCGATCTGCAACTGCGCCTTGCCCGCCTGCGCCGGGTTCACCGACTGCTGGATGGTGTCGTTGAGCTGCTGGGTACCCAGGCTACCCTTGGTCATCGGACTCAGAATCTGTACTTCCACGTCGGAGCCGTAGTACTTGGGAATGATCTCGCGGTAGAGTTTCTCCACCATCGCCACCGCTGAGAAGCCCCAGTGCAACGACGAGAACGGGTGCACCCGCTGCAACACCGCTTTGAGTTCCTCACTGTGCTGCTCGGCCACCGCCAGCTCGTTAAGGTTCACGTGCTGAAACTTTTCGGGAATGGCCAGCGGTTGTCGGGCCAGGTAGGCTTGAGCCATCTCGTTGGGTTCTTCCAGCAGACTGGCTTCCAGGTCGGGCAGGTGATCGGCTAGGCGCTTGATGCGTCGGATGAAGCGCAGCTGCTCCTGGGTGGCTTCTTCGGAGTCCACAAACAGGCAGTCGTGCTGCTGCCAGAGGGCGGGGGTGCGGAAGGGCGAACCCACCTCGGGCACCTGCCCGGCGTTGATCTGGTGGGCGTAACGGATGATCTGCGACTGCTGCGCCTGTCGGAACACCTGGGTGAGCCGCGCCACGGGGATGATGTCGGAAGCGATTAAATCTTGCAATACGTTGCCCGCGCCCACCGAGGGCAGTTGGTCGGCGTCGCCGATGAGCAGCACTTGCGCTCCCTCGGGGATGGCCCGAAACAGCGAAGCGGCCAGGTGGATGTCCAGCATCGAGGTTTCGTCTACGATCAGGAAATCGCCCGCCAGGGGCACCTCTTCGTTGTGGCGGAAGCCTCCGTAGGCGGGGTTCCAGTCGAGCAGGCGGTGCAGCGTTTTGGCTTCCTGGCCGATCACCTCACCCATGCGCTGGGCGGCGCGTCCGGTGGGGGCAGCCAGTAGCACTTCCTTCTTCATAGCGCGCAGCAGGGCTACGATCACCCGGGTGGTGGTGGTTTTGCCGCAGCCCGGCCCGCCGGTGAGGATGCTCAGCGGCTCGCTCACCACGCGCTGCACCGCATCCTGCTGCTCGTCGCTCAGTTGCAGTTCGTGCTTCTCGCAGTAGCGCTTCACCCACGCCCGGATGCGCTGCTCCGCGGGCGGCGCGACCAAGCCGCTACGCACCAATTGCTGGGCCCGCTGGGCCACAAAGGTTTCGTCGTGGTATAAGGAGGGAGCGTAGTAGGCGGTGATCTTCTCGTCATTCTGACGCAGGTGGCGGGTTTTCAGCTCGTCGGCCTGGGTGAGCGCGGCTAGTTCGTTCAGGATGCGTTCTTCGCTGCCGATGGACAGCAGGCTCTTGGTTTGTTCCACGATCTGGGCCTGGGTGAGGTAACAGTGGCCTTCTTCGCGGGCGCTTTGCAGCACGTGGCTGATGCCCGCCTGGATGCGCTCGGTGGCATCCTGGGCCAGTCCCATGCTCAAAGCCACGCGGTCGGCCGACAAGAAGCCGATGCCGTAGATGTCCTGCGCCAGCCGGTAGGGATTGGCCTCCACGATGCGGACGGACTCCTGCCCGTAGGTCTTGAAAATCTTGACGGCAAACAGCGTGCTGATGCCGTGCGACTGCAAGAACATCATCACCTCGCGGATGTGCTGGTGCTCCTTCCAGGCGCGGGCGATAGACACCAGCTTGCGCTCGGCGATGCCCGCCACCTCGGTGAGCTGGTCGATATCCTTTTCAAACACCGCCATTGTATCCTTGCCAAAGTGCTTCACGATCTTGCGGGCCGTTTTGGGACCAACGCCCTTGATGAGTCCCGAGCCCAGGTACTTCTCCAGCGCGTGCGCCGAGGCCGGTTTCTGCTCCTCCACCCGCTGGGCCTTAAACTGCCGTCCGTAGGTGGGGTGGTTGGTCCACTGCCCGTAGAAGTCCATGGTGGCTCCGGCAAATACTTTTGATTGGTGCACGGTGACGGCGATCTCCTCGTGCGGCTTATCGAAGGGAGTGATCTTGAGCACCGACCAGCCGGTTTCCACGCTATGAAACGTAACCCGCTTCACGATGCCGGAGACGGACTCAGCAGGGGCGGATGAGGGGGTAAGGGGTTGCATGGTGGCGGCGAGGTGGTGCTAGTGGTTCGGATAAGCAGTGCTACTCGAGGACTAATCTGTGGTTTTAAGAAGTGCCCTTGTCGAGTAGGGTAACGGTCACTAAGGTAACAAACTTATCGACGCGCAGAAAATTGAATCAAAGATGTTGCTCATCTGATAACCAGAGCAATTTTCCAGCGGAAAACAAAAGGATGCAACTTAATTGACTTCAATGATGTCTTACTAAGTGGGCATAACCACCTACTCATGAAGAACAAGTCGTTTATTTTTTGGGGACTGATCGGCAGCGGTGTACTATTCATCCTCACGTTGATCATCGTCGGCAATATCCTTACCATCGGTGACAACCTCGCCGAGATTCACCCCATCGTTAGCTACGCCTTCTACGGTATCACCGTACTACTGCTCTTTTTCTTAATCGTTCGCCCCCTGTTTGCCGTTTTCTCGCTGCCTGAGATTCAGGCCAGCGCGTTTTTAGACGAGAACAAGAGTGACCCCGGGGCTAAGGTAGCCACCAAGGTAGCGAAGCAACTGCTCAGCCAAGGGCAATTAGAAGATGACGAGAAAATCGCCCTCAAAGGACTTCTCAAGACCAACCAAGACCCTTCGGACGCCCTGGGAAAGATCTTCGAACGCCCGGCTCGACCAGATGGATGATATCGTGCACCGCCACGCCAAGCAGGTGTTTGTGTCTACTGCCCTGTCGCAGAACGGTCGTCTGGACGCCTTTCTGGTGCTGGCGATCAACTTTCGGATGCTCAAGGAGCTGATTAGCCACTACGGCTACCGACCGACGTATCCGCAGTTGGTGAAGACCTACACTAAAGTGCTGTCGGCCGCGCTGATTGCCGACGGCATTGAGGACACCCAGTTTGCAGAAATCTTCCCGATGCTGAGCAAGGGGTTCCTGGGGGTGATTCCGGGCCTGGGTACACTATCCTCCTCGCTGTTGCAGGGCACGGGCAACGCATTTCTTACGCTGCGCGTGGGCTACATCACCAAAAACTATTACGCGCTGGCCAACCAGGGATTGTCGCGCCGCGAACTACGGGTCAAGGCCAACCGTACGGCCATTAAAAAGCTGTCGCTGATCGTACGTGAATCGCTGCTCATCTTCCCGCGTGAAGCGCAGCGCAAAGCCAAGCAGGTGCTTAATTTCATTTAGTAAACAAGCACCCCCTTAAACCGATTGTACCAGGTACCAACTCAATCGTTCCGTACCTATGCCCTATCGTCGCCGCCGAAAACAATCGTCCTCCGTACCTAACCACCCTTCGCCCCGCCGTCGCTCCACCGCCGACCGGCCCGCTTCCCGTCAGCGTCGTCGTAAGCGTACTTCTACTCGCCGCCGCGGGTCAGCGACGCAGGGTGCTCAGAACCGGCTGAAGCGCTTCGCCCAAGCCTCGATCCTCACCGTCGCCATCACCGGATTTCTGTTGCTTCTATTAGCTCCCAGCGAGGCCGGTTACTCCCAAGAAGCGGCCGTCGAGCAGGAAGATATTCCCGATTCGGTGGCCATCGTCGACCAGGTTGCCACCGAAGAACTCATTCCTTCGGAAGACACAACGGCGGAGGAAGATAGCGCTTCTTTGCGACCCGAAGACGTGGGCCGAGCGGCCAAAGACGAGGCCGTAGGCACCCTACGCAACCTCTGGGACGGGTTCTACGCCAACCTTCCTAAACTGCTGGTCGCGCTGGTCGCTTTGCTGGTCGCCTGGGGACTGGTCAAATTAGTGCAGACCCTGTTGCGTCGTACCATTGGCGGCTGGCGAAACTCCGGGGCCATCATCACCCTAGCCACCATTTCACTGTGGCTGCTGGCCATCGGCCTGGCCATCAGCGTGGTGGCGGGCGACATTCGGGCGCTGCTGGGCTCCCTGGGTTTGGTGGGCTTGGCGCTGTCGTGGTCGTTGCAGACTCCCATCGAGAGCTTTACTGGCTGGCTGCTCAACTCGTTTCAGGGCTACTACCGCGTGGGCGACCGCATCAGCGTGGGCGACGTGTTTGGCGACGTGTATAAAATCGACTTTCTGACCACCACCGTGTGGGAGATCGGCGCTCCCTACCGCGACGGCTTTGTGCAGGCCGAGCAGCCCACCGGTCGGCTGGTGACCTTCCCCAACAACGAGGTGCTCACCGGCACGGTGGTGAACCTCACCGGCGACTTCCCCTACGTGTGGGATGAGTTAGCCGTGGCCGTAGCCAACGAATCGAACCTGTCGGTATCGATGGAAGTGATCAAACGGGTAGCCAACGACCTGCTGGGCGACTACATGCGAGAGCCCGCTGAGCGATACGAACGCATCCTGAAAGATGCTGATCTGGAGTATGACATCGATACCCAGCCCCAGATCTACATCTCGCTCAACGAGTCGTGGACCGACGTGATCGTGCGCTACTTGGTGGGAGCCCGCGAGCGCCGCGGGTGGAAAAGTCAGCTGTCGCTCAAGATCATGGAAGAACTCAACCGCATGGAGCACAAGGGAAAAATTAAGTCGGTGTACCCGCGACAGCAGGTACAGTTTGTGAATGCCAACGGCGACCCCGATGAGGTGACAGCGGCAAAGAAGAAGAAATACAAGGGGACTAACGGAAAAACCAGCTAGTTCTGTCTGTGCAGAATGAGTAGCTTACTTCAACGCCTGCGCCATCGTCTCTCCGATGTCGGCCGGTGATTTAACCACCAGTAGGCCGCATTCTTCCATAATCTTCATCTTGGCTTCGGCGGTGTCTTCTTCGCCGCCGATAATCGCTCCGGCGTGACCCATCCGGCGGCCAGGAGGAGCGGTTTGTCCGGCGATGAAGCCCACCACCGGTTTGGGGTTGCCCTGCTCCTTGATCCAGCGGGCGGCCTCGGGTTCGTACTGTCCGCCAATTTCGCCGATCATCACCACCGCTTCGGTGTCGGGGTCTTCCATGAGCAGTTGCACCGCCTCTTTGGTGGAGGTACCGATGATCGGGTCGCCGCCGATGCCGATGGCCGTAGAAATGCCCAGTCCGGCTTTCACCAGTTGGTCGGCCGCCTCGTAGGTGAGGGTTCCGGACTTAGAAACCAGCCCCACTTTGCCCTTCTTGAACACAAAACCGGGCATGATGCCCACCTTCGCTTCTTCGGGAGTGATCACCCCGGGACAGTTGGGCCCGATGAGCGTGACGTCGCGCTTTGACTTCAGAAAGTCCTTGGCGATCATCATGTCCTTGGTAGGAATGCCCTCGGTGATGGCGATGATGACTTTGATGCCCGCGTCGGCCGCTTCCATGATGGCGTCGGCGGCGAAGGCCGGGGGCACAAAAATGATCGACACGTTGGCACCCGCTTCTTCCACGGCTTTCTGCACGGTGTTGAACACCGGCCGCTCGAGGTGCGTTTGCCCGCCCTTGCCAGGAGTGACGCCGCCCACCACCTGGGTGCCGTACTCGATCATCTGCTCGGCGTGGAAGGTGCCCTCGGAGCCGGTGAAGCCCTGGACAATCACGCGGGAATCTTTATTGACTAAAACGCTCATGGAATCGTGGGTTAGAATTTTCACAAAAATAGGACAAATGGCGGCATTGGCAAGCCGTTGCAACCTCCCTTTTTGTTTAGCGCTGTGGAACGTCCGATAACAAAATCTACTTCAGCGCAAAGTTGATGATTCCGATGAATGCCCCAACAAATGCCAGAAACTGAATAAGGCCCACGATATAGACTTGTTTGGTCAAAGAGGTTTCTATTTTCTGTATCCGATCCAGCACTTCGGTTTTGTCTTGCTGCATTCGATAAACGAGACTCGCTTCCATTTTTTGAATACGGTCAATCAGTTCGGTTTTGTCCTTTTGCGTAAGGAGTTGATCCAGGTTGGCCTCGAACTCACTGCGTTGCCGGTCGTCAATCTCCTGGAGCACGTCCGACAGAAATCGGGCGTCTTCCGGCGAGAAGTTATACTTAGTGAGGACCTCCGATACTTTGCTCTTGAGGGTTGCGTTCATGCGGATGACAAGATTGCTTTTGTCTAACCCTAAAAATAAGAAAGTGTGGTTTGAAATCCAATCAAAGCAGCGTCATCGTACAAGCAGCACATCATGGTAAGGATTGGGTGAACGACGCGCTATAAACGAACGGTAGGCAGGCATTGCAAGAAGGGGAAAGCAGTTACCTTTTCCTCTCGCGAAACTGGTAAGTAGCCGTGATGCTGTGGGTAATGAAATGGATTTGCACGCGCGAATAATTGCCGTTGGTCAGCGAGCGTTCGTATACGTACTCAAGCCCTAATCTGCTTTCGTTCGCAAACTCATAGGATACTCCCCCTCCTACTCGGTGTCCGTACTGGTCCTTATCGGTCGGCAGATCCATCTTCCTGGGTGAGGACGAGAACTCCCGGTACGAGTCGTTGGCAATGGCGTAGTCAAACGACATTCCTACCAAAACAAAGGGGCGTAGCCGTTGGGCAGGAATCATGTAATATAGCGAAAGTGGTAGGTGCATTGAGGTGATAGAGAAGTTGATTTGCTCATAGCAAGTGCCAGCGAGAACCCTTCGGTAGTATCCCCCTCTTTGGGTAACCAGCAGTTCAGGACGCACTGAAAACTTGTCTCTGAACGAAATATCGAGCAACAAGCCCCCTACGTATCCCAGGTGGCGATCAAACTGATAGTCCCTGGTCAGGGGTGCCTCTATGAAATAGTTGATTCGGCTTGAGGCTACGCCCGACTTGATGCCTGCCCGAAGTTTAATCTTGGTGGGTTCAGTTGTCAGCCCACTATCTTCCGAAGGATTGATACAGTAATTGTAAGCAGCTACCACCTTGGCCAGACTTGTTGCATTCAGACGAGACGTTTCTATATCCTTTCGAATGGTCGAGCAATTAGCCATCAGGTAGTTCAATGTGTTGGCGTACCGTCGGTTGTGCCATACTTTTCCGTCTCCCTGCACTTGATCAATTTGTTCTAACCGGTGCAGGGTACCGGCGGGTTTCTCAGCGTAGAAATGTTCGGGACCTTGGTACAATCCCACTTCTCCTTCCACCAGGCACAACAAAAATACTGGCGGGGCTCCCTGATGTTGACCCGGTACTTCCATCGTCTTGTAGTAGTATCCCCCAGCATACCGAAACGACTTTAGCTCGCGGGGGGTATACGCTTGGAAGGTGGCCTGAGCGGTCAACTTAAACATGATTTGCTCACTCATGCTAGTCCGGGCTTTAATCAGCCCCACCAGCGTGTCCCCCGTCGCAGTGACAACGGTGCCCTCGTATGTGCTAAATGTTTGCGCATTACCCTGATGACTAATTAGCCAGAAGGGTATTAGAAAAAGTAGGTACTTATTCACAATCATAATTCAGTTTATCAATCAAACTCTCTACATGCGTAGTGCAATAATGCTAGGCTTAGGGTATCAGGGAGTGCCACTGGGGATTTGTCTCGTTGATCAGAGCCTTCTTTTTGCTGCGACGCATGGCTTTGATCTCTTTTTCCCAGGCAATGGCTTGTTGCACGTCTGAAAAACGCTGGTAGTAGAGCAGTTTGTAACAGTGGTAACGACCAGCGAAGGTCTGCCAACTACCCCGATTGTCGTAGTGTTGTTGCAAACGGGTGGGTAGGTCTTTCGTTATCCCGGTGTACAACACAGTTTTGCGGGGGTCAGTAATGATGTAAACGAAGTAGTTACCCGGTAGCATAGCGAGAACATAGCCAAGGTACGCTCATCAATCCTCCATCATCCATACGTACCCCCTGTCACCCCGTAGGGGTCTCATCGCATCTATAATTACTATATTGACAAATTGTAAAAAGGTCCCTACGGGATGACAAAAGAGGTAGATTTACACGAACGAACTTTTATGAGAAAATTGCATTTCAGGGACCACTGTGGGAGTTAGAAAGACTTACTTCTTCTCGAAGCGCTTCTTTAAATCTTCGTAGACGGCCTGGGCGTGGGGCACGTTGTTAGCCGCGGCTTGCTTCACCGCGCTGTAGTAGGCCAGCGCGGCGGTGTAGGCCTCGCTGCCCGACAGGATGATGGTGTTGTTGAGTGCCGTGCACAGTTGTTGCGCTTCGCGCAGGATTTGCTTGAGGTCGTTCACCGCCCGGAAGTCGATCTTCATCTCCTCGACCGATAAATAGAAGGGCACAGACTCGGGGCGCGACTCGGCGTAGTTGATGGCCTTCTCGACGAAGGATACGGTTTTTTCGCTCATCTTCTTGTGGATTTTGGGTTAATATGTCCGGTAAAAATAGCTGGGCCGTCCGAATCGAGAAATGTAGTTTGAGGCAAAACGTACGTGGGTACCTTCCGGACGTATCAGCGCGTAGTTTTCCACGAACCAACCCGTCTGGTGAGCGTTACGCTACCAAATATAAATTGGTAAAAAGACATAAAGACAGTGAAATTCGGAGTTCGGAGAGTCAATGGGGTAGCAAAAGAGTCGATGCTGAGGTTATCTGCTCAGTAGTTGGAGTAATAAGGGTCAACGGCGGGGTTGTTTGCGGCAAACTTGCGGTTATTTGCTCGGCGGTTGGGGTTGGTTGGGGTTGGCTGGGGTTGGCTGGGGTTGGCTGGGGTAATATTCTCTCTTTTTACCGAGAGTGCCAGGCATTTTGCTTCGTGATTTGGTTTCTAGGTAGGCTGTGCGAAGGAAATCAGTGGAAATTTGAGTGTAACGTTAGGAGAGGAGCAAATAAAAAAAGGCAGCTCACGAGCTGCCTTTTAGACTTTAATTGGCTGTTATTTCTCGATCAGAGATTATAAGAGACGCTCAGCGAGAAGGAGACTCCACGAGTAAATGACTCAAACACCGGTTCATCGGTGAAGTCATACGCTTGCTCGATAGATGGGTTCAATAAATTCTCCGCTCTGAAGCCTACCGCATACTTCTCACCCAGTCGCTTTCGTGAGGTAAAGTTCAGTAAGGGACGGGGTTGGTCGTATACGTCCGGGTCAAGCGCCCCGGTGGCAAAGGCCAAACGCTGACCCCATACGTTGAACGACAGTGAGTTCTCCCAGGCCAACTGATTGTTGTTATAGAATAACGCTACGTTAACAATGTAAGGCGACTGTCCCTGAAAAGGACGGGTATCATCCAAGTTAGGACGTTTAGCTCCTCGAATAGCGGCTAGTTCTGCCTCCGAGCGATCTGCTCGTGAGCTGATGAGACTGGCATTAATTGAGAACCGTACCCCTTCCAGTACCGGGCTGATAAATCCCAGCGACTTTCTAAATTCTACTTCTGCCCCTAAGACGCGCCCATTCTCCACATTGATGGGTTTGATCTCGGGAGTGGATTGCGTAGGAGTTAATTGCAAGACGATCGGCTGATCGAAGTTTTTGTAGTAAAAACTTACGGCAAACAGCTCTCCGGCGCTGGGATATATCTCGTAGCGAAGGTCATAATTTTGAATTAGCGTTCGTTGCAAGTCTACGTTACCCGTGTAGGTGGGGGTAGAAATAGCGGTGAACGAAGTGAAGGGTGAAACCTCACGAAGATTCGGACGGGCCAAGGTCTGGCTAGCCGCTACTCGCACGTTCGAACTCTCATTGATTTTGTAGATAACGTTTAGCGCGGGAAGGAAGTCCACCGCCTCGATACTACCGGTTTCACCGCTAGAAGCTTCGGCCGAGAAGTCAGTTGACTCCATGCGAAGACCACCTACCAATTTGAGGCGCGAGAATACATTATAAGCGGCCATTGCGTAAGCGCCAATGATTGTTTCTTGGCCAGTGTAAATGTTACCCGGGCGCGTCTGGTCAGAGTAGAAGTTACCCGCTCCGTACAGATTGGTTCCATTGGTTTCGGGGGCGTTTACGATGCCGAAATTAGACAAATCGAAAAAGTCTGAAACGTCGCCATCTTCCCCCGCCTCTCTGAACGTAAGGAAATCAGGGTTAAGCGAGTTTCGCGACTGACTAACCAACGAAATGAAATCCTCATTAAAATCACGCTGCTTGTTTGAGTAGGCTCCGCCGAACTTCAACTGATTGTCTGTTTGCTCCGTTGACAGTGGTATGGTGATATCTAACTTTCCGCTCACCTGATTATCCTGGAGGCTTCTGAATATCCGCGATGGCAGAATACCAATCTCCGATTGGTTGAGTGAATACCCCAGATTTCCGGTCGGCACTCCAAATCCAGTTAGACGAATATCTGGCTCTTCTTGGATGGCGTTGGCATAACCCGCCGTCCACTCCAGGCGCATCCCGTTGAGTAGCCCCGGGAAGTAATGCTTGCCCCGTAATTGGGTGTTGTTCAGTTGTCTTTCCTGAAAGCTAATCAAACGATCTTCAAAATCAGAACCTCCTCGAAAGGATTGCCAGTAGCCTTGATAAGTGCGGGCAGTCACTAGATTGTCATGATTATACAAGTGTTCTAGGGTCACTTCTTGGTTAGGCGAAAACTGATACGATACGCTAGCAATACCACCTAGTTGGGTATTTTCGTCTCCGTTGGTTACATTATACCGCTGCTCATTGCGCAGTTGGTCGGTCCCACCATCAAAATATAACCCGTACTGACCGTTGTCATAAAACGAGTATCCTTTGCTGTAGCTTACTGCCGCGCTGTAGCCCAGATTTTTTCCAAACAGCGTGGTTCGGCTACCTACTGAGAAGTCAGCGCCGTAGTTGAGAGGCACCGAACGCTCAGTGGCGAGGAAGGGAGTATCAAATGATTTAGACGTTTGATTTATTATTGTTCTGGCCTCCTCATTCTCAGGACTACGGCCCGAACTGACCAACGCATTGGCCAGCGCTGAATTACCCACCTCCTCCCGGTACTCGGTGAATTCGGCGGGCAGGGCTCGAGTCCCATCATCGTATCCTAACCAGTCAAGTTCTCCTTCTGCCCCGTCGGTGAGAAAGTTATTGATAAAAGAAGATTGGGTGTTGTAAGTAGCGGATAAGCCGAAGTTCATAAAAAATTCTTCAGGCAAAGACTTGGTGGTGATATCTACCTTACCTCCGGTGAAGTTACCCGGTTGATCGGGGGTGTAGGTCTTTACCGTCACGATGTTTTCTACCACGTCCGAAGGAATAAGATCCAGGCTAGAGCTATTGCGGTAGGGGTCGGTACTGGGTAGCGTAACTCCGTTTAACTGCGATATGGAATAACGGTCACCCAGACCGCGCATCACCACGTACTTGCCATCCTCGATGGAAGCACCGGTTACCTGTGACATAGACTCAGCGGCATTGGCGGTTCCTAGCTGGGCAATTTCTTTAGCCGATATCCCGTCTTGCACGGCTAAGGCGTTCTTCTGAATTTTGAGAAGTGCGACGTCGTTGTCCCGAATGGCTTGGGCAGTAACCACCACTTCCTGAAGCTCGGTGTTTTCTTCATTCAGCGCGATATTGATGCTTTGGTTCTCACCATCAGCAACCATTACCTCTCCGATGGTTTGGTTCGCGTAGGAGATGTAGCTGAAAACTAGGGTGTAGGTTCCGGGCTCTAGCTTGAGTTGATAGTTTCCGCTGATATCAGTCACCGTACCTGCGCCGGTGCTTTCTGCCTGCACGGTAGCGCCAATAAGCTCTTCGCCGGATTGAGCGTCAATCACTTGTCCGCTCACTGTGCCTTGGGCGTTCACAATGCTAAAGCTAAGCAGACTAGTTATGAATAGGTATAGTGTTCGGTAAATTAGCGTCATAGTTTTAAGATTAGGATAAATTGTTAGAACACACAAAAAGGAAGCCGGTAGGCCTCCTTTTTGGTATTATGTTCATGAACCTCTGTTACTCAACCAGGATTCCTAATTTAGCCAGCGTAGACCAGCCAGCTAACCAGGTTGCTTCACCGGGAGCAAACGCTCCGCGATAGGGTACTTGGGTTAAGCCAGCGGGCACAGTGGTGGTGGCCTGCGTCGCCGCAGCGGGGCGCGGGTCCAGGCCGTTGCTTCCGGGGGTACGGTTGATGCTAGTGAGCACCGCAGTAGCCGAATAGTTATTGCTGTTGTCAGCAAGTTCAGCTACCGTAGCGGTGGTTACACCGGTAAAGGCCTCGTCTGCCGCAGTGTCCGGGTCATCTTCCACTTCGGTGACCTCCACTAAGCTTGACAGACCATCGGCTTCTACGTATCCACCAAATCTTGCCCAAGTATTGTTAAGAATCTCTACTTGGTAGCCCTCGGCAGTAGCGGTTTGCAAACGAGCGTATGAATCAATGTCACCGGCAATATCTTCCACCTGAACACCTACTCCGGGGAAGTCTTCAAAGATTGAGTTACCAATCTTGCCAGCAAACGCATCGCGCATGATGAGGGCTCGCTGAGCACCAGTGGCAGTTTGTCCGGGGCCAACAAAAGTAGCGTTGTAGATATTGGGAGCTGAGTAGATCGCCGCATCGTCAGGAACCGCGCCGTCCCATTCTCCCCCCTGATCGTAATCAGCATCGGTTTGTAGCGCAAACAAGAACTGGCCACTTCCTACCCATCCTTCATCAAAGTCAAAAGAATCATCCGTGGCGAAGGCTACGCTGATGTAGCTGATGTCTACCGTGCCGCCAAAGATCTCAATACCGTCGTCGGCACTAGAGTAGATATCGATGTGATCAATGGTGGTTCCGCTACCTACGCCTCCAAGGGTCAATCCTTGAATTTCGCTGTTAGGGGCAATACCAACCCCGGTGTAGCGGATAGAAACGTACTGTAGCGTACCAGAATTGTCGTCGGATGCGGTTCCGCCATATACCCCGCGGGTTTCGGTAGAATTAATCCCCTCGATAGCGATGCCTGAGGTGACTCCACCCTTAGATGCGGGGGCGCTGCCCAGAACAATCAAACCGCCCCACTTGCCCCAGTCAGTAGGCAGCAAATTGGCACCCTCTATATCATCCTCTGAGGTGAAGATAATCGGATCAGTTGCGGTTCCTATCGCGTTGATCTGACCACCTTGCGCAATAATCAGCGCCGAGGTGTTGTCTCCAGCGGTTGCTGCCGTAAAACGAACGGTTGTTCCCTCCTGAATATTAAGTACTGCTCCGTCTTCTACGTAAACTAGTCCCGTTAGGAAGTACTCGTTGTTAGACGTCCAATTGTAGGTTTCACCTGCTACCAAGCTAGCATCACCGACGTCTATGCGTGCGGTAGGCAAGTTGACTACTGAGTCGATGATGTGAATCACCCCATTGGCAATCTTGATGTCGGTAGCGATTATCTGGGCACCGTTAACAAACAGGTTGTTACCCTCTTTGGTGATTGCCAGGGTAGCTCCGCTATTCAGCGTTGGTAAAGGAGCACCGCCAGCAGCAGCGTCCGCTTCAGCAGCACCTAATGAATCAGCTACTACGTGGCTCTGCAATAGTGCGGTTACTACGTCAGGGGTTAGAGCAGTTACCAGCGCGTTAAGATCAGCGGCGTTCTGGTTCTTCAGTAGCGCAGTGAAGGCTGCATTGTTTGGCGCAAAAATAGTAACCTTATCAAGGGCCGCCAATGGAGCGAAGAGAGCAGTCGCCTCTAGCGCATCGCTCAGGACGGTTAAACTCCCGTTCTCTACGGTATCCATTACTGCTGCGCTAATTGCAGGAGGTCCAGTCGGGTCAACGGGGGTGGCAGTAAGATTGACAGTCACCGTAGCACTTCCACTTCCGGTGTCTCCTTCGCTGTCAGTTACAGTTAAAGTTACCGTAGCCGTTGCGGCCGCAGCGCCTGCGGTAAAAGTTACGGTAGCCGCTCCTGCGGTGGCTCCGGCTGCCGGAGGAGTAGTTACCGTAGCTGTTCCAGCACTAGCCGGGCTAACTGCCACTGATGAAGAAGCGTATCCCGCGGGTGCACTTACACTAAAGGAAAGGGACGTGCTAGCACCAGCCTCAACGGTTACTGCCGCCGGGTTGGTCACCGTAGGCGATGCCAGATCGGGAGCATCATCGTCGCCACAGGCGAAAAATAACGTGGACATCAGGCCCAGCATCAGCAAAAAGTTTAATGATAATTTTTTCATAGCTTGTTTTCGAATTGTTAAAACTTGCAAATTTTATTACGCGAATGGTACATCCATTACACCTTGCAAAATTGAGCATTGATTGTTAACTCATCGCGTATTCAGTGTTAACAAATTGTTAAGAAAGTTACGGCAGTGTTACGGCAATGTTAAGAATTGACATTACACTCAAGTCGGCAAACTATTCTGATAGACAAGCAGTTACCGGTTCTTTTTAGTATTTCTTCGGTAAAAGAGAAGCAGCCTCAACTTAGTGGCGTGGGCCGCCACTTTAGGTCTGGAACACGTAGACGAGGTCACCAATAAAACGCTATCGAACGACGCGTGAGGATAAGGCGAAAACCAGTACTAAAGCAACTTGACCAGCGTGACAATAACCGCTGCCTGCGCAACCAGAAATCCTGCCGCGCCACGGAGGCGACTTTCCAGGCTAAATTGCCAATGGCCTTCTCCATCTGAGCTTCGGTGACAGAAATTTTAACCAAATGCTCAATTTCTTTTATAAGCATTTCTACATCGTGCTTAATTGTCACCGTGACGCGGCTAAATCGGGCCTAAACTCGATGAACCGAACTAGCTCCATTGCTTCGGTGCGGCCAATTTTATCGGCGAGCAAATCCTGTAGTTCCTGGGCGTTCATACTATCATTGATTAGGTGCGATACGAAGATACGTCAAAATTAATCAGTAGGAACATGATTAATCATGTTCCTACTGATTAATCGGCACCTTGCGCAGAATTTTGTCGATGATATCAGCGGTGCGCACCCCATCAGCTTCAGCTTCGTAGTTGAGCAAAATGCGGTGGTTGAAAACGTCGTGGGCCACCTCCTTGATGTCTTCGGGCAGCACGTAGTCGCGCTCGTCGAAGAAGGCCACCGCTTTGGCCGCGATATTGAGGTTGATACTGGCCCGGGGCGATACCCCAAACTGAATGTAGGGCGCGATGTCGGCCAAACCGTAGTTCTTGGGGTCGCGGGTGGCAAACACCAGCTCGACGATGTACTTCTCTAGCGATTCGGAGATGGTGACGGCGTTGATCTCGTCGCGGATGGCGAAGATATCTTCCTTAGTGAGCACTGACTCCACGGTGCTGTTAAACGACATATTGGCCATTCGGCGCATCACCTCCAGTTCGTTCTCTTTGCTGGGATAGTCCACGTGCACCTTTAGCATAAAACGGTCTACCTGCGCTTCGGGCAGCGGATAGGTACCCTCTTGGTCTACCGGGTTTTGGGTGGCCAGCACCAGGAAGGGGCGGTCAAGCGGATAGGTGGTTTCCCCAATGGTGACTTGCTTCTCCTGCATCGACTCCAGCAGGGCCGACTGCACCTTGGCGGGCGAGCGGTTCACCTCGTCGGCCAGAATCAGATTGGCAAAGATTGGCCCCTTCTTCACCTCAAAGTCGCTGCGCTGCTGGTTGTAGATCATCGTGCCGATCAGGTCGGCGGGCAGCAGGTCGGGCGTGAACTGAATGCGCTTGAAGTTGAGGTGCAGCACCTTGGCCAGGGTGTTCACGGTAAGGGTCTTGGCCAGGCCAGGCACGCCTTCAAGCAAGATGTGTCCGTTGGTGAACAGCCCGATCAGCAGGCGGTTCACCATGTACTGCTGGCCCACCACCACTTTGCCCACTTCGTGGAACACTTGCTGAATCTTCTCCTGGTGCGCACTCTTAGTGGTATCGTCGGTCGTTGTTTCCATGCCGCAAAGATAAACGTATAATTAGAAAGTAAAACAGATCAGGATTAAAGGGGTGGAATGAACCGGCCGCTGGTTTTTTCGTTGAGAATGTTAATCTTAAGTTTGAAACTATGGCTTATACCAACTTGTGAAGGAAGGTTGAACGCGTTACTCACATAATTGGCTTTATTTAAAACATGACGACGTGACGAGTATCGATAGGATGTACGAGATTCTTGTCGCTAAGGGCTTCGCCAGAGACGAAGTTGGAGAGTTTGTCAAGGATATAATGTCGCTAGTTGATCAGCATACCAGCGACAAAGAGTTGGTTGCTACCGGGATGGATTTGGTTAACTTTAAAGAGGCTCTCTTTGATGAAGTCAATAAGATTACAGAAGCGAAACAACGCAGGTAGAATCCAACTTGCCTAAAATGGCAAACTTACTAAACTGAAGCCGAGCGTTCGCCTTTCTTCTGCTGGTAGTTGGCGAAGCGCTCGATGCCCAGTACCAGCAGAAATCCCACGAGCATAAAGAGAATGGCTTGCCCCAGTAGCGCGTCTTGCCCGGTGATTTGCTCGAACTGCGCGGGTAGCACGTTGCGCGTCACGAAGGGCACTTCTTCGCCGTGGCTGTCCAGGCGGGTGAGCACCGCCTCTTTCCAGGGCCAGATTTTGCCCAGCGAACCGATCATGAAGCCCGCCAGCAGCGCCACGGCCATGTCGTGATAGCGATCTAGCAACCAGGAAATAACGCGAGAGAAAGTGAGAATTCCCACCACGCAACCCAGCCCAAAAACCGCGATTACCGCGAAATTACGTTCGTTCACGGCTTCCAGAATAAATTCGTACTTCCCCAGAATCAGCAGAATGAAGCTGCCCGAAATTCCGGGCAGAATCATGGCGCAGATGGCTAACGAACCCGACAAAAACACGAACCACAGGCTGGTAGGCGTTTCAGCCGGCGTGGCCAGGGTAATGTAGTAAGCAATGGCAATCCCTACCACCGCCGATACCACCACCCCGACCGACCAATGCTTAATCTCTTTGGCCACCAAATAAGCGGCAATGATGATTAGCCCAAAGAAGAATGACCACAGTTGAATGGGATAGGCCTCCAGCAAATAACCCAGTAGTTTGGCCAGGGTAAGGATGCTCAGGAAGATACCTCCGAACAGAGTGACCAAAAAATTGCCGTTGATGTGCTGCCAGAAATCCTTTAGGCGACCCTTAAGCAACAGTTGCAGCGCTGGCGCGTTGACCGAAGAAATGGAGTCGAGCAGGGTTTCGTAGATGCCGGTGATGAAGGCGATGGTTCCGCCCGACACACCGGGCACCACGTCGGCCCCGCCCATCGCCATGCCCTTTAGGAACAAGGTGACGTACTGCCGGGGCGTTTGGGGGGATTGGTTCATGAAAATATTTTTAATATACCGCAGCGGCGCGATTAATCCACCATGGATGCGGCGCGCCGCCACAATGCGTATTCTATAATGCCACGCCGTTGGTGCCCAGAAAATGATTGAAGGTGTCGCCCCGCAGGCCGATGCGGATGGTTTCCAGGGGAATCACCTCGTTGGGAGCAATGTTGCCCAGGTTTACGTTGGCCCCAATTAGTTTGATAAACCACACCTGTTGCTCCTTTTGAGGGGCTTCCCAAATGATCTTCTCGTTAGGAATTTTCGTCAGAATCTCCTGCACCAAGCCCGAGCGCACCTCGCCGGTGGAGCGGAACAAGCCAACATTGCCGCCTTCGCGCGCTTCACCGATCACCTTCCAGGCTCCGGCCTCCAGCTCGGCCTCCATGAGCTCGATCCACTGGTAGGGCGGCATGATCTTGGTTTCGTCCTTCGAGCCCACTTCGGATAGCACGGTTACCTGCTCAGACAATTGCCGAATGTACGCGCACTTGCGGTCGTGCGGTAGCTCGATGGAACCGTCCGACACTTCGGCAAACGATAGGTTAAACTGGTCTAGCGTGCGGCGGTATTCATCAAATTGGTGTCGGACGATGAACGCCTCGAACAGCGTTCCGCCGAGGTAAACCGGAATGTCGGCTGCGTGGTACAAGGCCACCTTTTCCTTTAAGTGGGGGGTGACAAATGAAGTGGCCCAGCCCAGCTTCACCACGTTGACGTAGCCTTCGGCCACGCTGATAAAATCTTCTACTTCGCGCAGGCTCAGCCCCTTGTCCATTGCCATCGTGTATCCGGAAACGCGCGGTTTGGTCGTGCGCTCCGGAATATTATTGAGCGGGTAATTCATCTACTTTCGGTATTGATCGATAATCTTGAAGAGTGCCTTCTGGGTTTCTAGCTTCGGAAAAAATTCGTACAGAATCTCGTGCTTATCAAAATCCAAAGTTAACGCATTTTCCAGATAATGGAAGGCCTCTTTGTATTTACCGGCCGAAATGAGGTACGCCGTCACGTAGTAGAACAGATCAGGATCGTCGGGCAGTTCGTCTAGTCCACTCATCACAATGGCAATGGCGCGCTCGAAGTCGCCCTGCTCGTAGAACACGTACGACCAATCCATCCACACCTCGGGGTCGTCGGGCGCCAGCAGGCTGGCCTCGTGGTAGGCCTCCAGGCACGACACCAGATTGCCGGTGTAGTATTCGGCCTCGGCCAGGGTGAACCAGTAGCGAAAGTTACCCTTGTTGAGCTTGATGGCTTTCTTGATAAAATGAATCGACTCGTAGAAGCGGGTCTGCTTGATCATGCTGGAGCCGATGCCGTACCAAGCTTCATCGTATAAGTAATCGAGCTTGGACGCGCTGCGGTACCAACGAATGGCCTTTTCGTACTCCTCCATCTTTTCGTAGGCCGCCCCGATGCAGCAGTAGGTTTCGGGGTTGGGTCCCTCGAGCTTGTAGGTTTTGTTGTACGCCTTCACCGCCTTGGCGTACTTCTTCAGGTTCATGTAGGTGTTGCCCAGGTTGAAGTGGGCCGAAGCGAAGCTTTCGTCGATCAGGATCGCGTAGTCGTATGCTTCCACGGCCTTCTCAAACTGCTCAAGCTTGTTATACACAATGCCCAGGTTATACCAGGCGTACTGCGAGTAGGGGTCTTCATCGATAAAGCGCTGGTAGTAAGCAATGCTGCTCTCCAGTTCGCCGATAATATCCAGACAGTAGGCCATTTCGTACATTGCCTCCTCGTGGTGCAGGTTTTCTTCTACCGCCAGTTTATAGTGCTCGATGGCCTCGCGGTATTTATCCACGTTCTGATAGGCCATGCCCATGCTATAGTAGGCCTCGTCGCGGTCTTCGGTGAAGCTGAGCAGGTGCTCGAAGGCGGCAATGGCCTCACGAAACCGGCCCGTGGCCAGCAGAATATTGCCCTGCAGGGTGACAATCTCGGCGTCGTTGGGCTGCAGACTGCCGGCTTGCTCCAGCACCATCAGGGCCTCGTCGTAGCGCTCCAGGTTGGTCAGAATCTGCCCCTTGTTGACGAGCAGTTCGGCCGAGTAAGGATATTGCTCCCGGGCCACCTCGCAGGTTTTCAGCGCCTTCTGGTTCATCCCTTCGTCCAGGTAATGGTCGATAATGTTGAGGTAGACGGGCAGGTCTAAAAACTGCAGGGTGTTGTTTCGAAGTTGATCCTCGAACCACTTAGCCCGTTCTTTGCCTTCTTCGTGCTGTTTAAATCGTTCGTCCATGCCGATAAATATAGAAAATACTGGGAGGATGCCCAATTGTTTGTGATCTGGCGGCTATGATTGTACCATTTGATTTTTTTTCGCCAATTCGTGGCAACACCAGCGCACCGTGTTCTCCAGTGGATTGAACGTGATGCCGGTGGTTTGTTGCACTTTAGTATTATCAAAAATGTGCGTATTACTAGCAATTTGCTTCAGCTCATTCGTAATTAACTGGGGCCGACCGGTAAGTCTGGCTCGAAACGAATCGGCCAAACTGGCCAACGGAATCAGATTGGGGTTTACGCGGGTAGCGGGAGGCTTCTTGCTAAACGCTCGAGCGACCATACCAAACAGTTCAGCGTACGGAATACTGCCGGCACTGGTAATAAAACGTTCGCCCGTGACCTGCGACTTTAGCAACCGCAGCGCCACGGTGGCCACGTCGCGTACGTCTACGTAGTTGGCCAGTCCGTTGATATAAAAACGGTTTTCGTCCCAGATATATTTAAAAATCTTCGTGCTGCCTTGGCTCCACTCCCCCGGCCCCAGCACCAGCGAAGGATTAATGATCGCCACCGGAAGGCCTTCCGACGAGGCGCGCCACACCTCCAACTCGGCCAGGTGTTTGCTGCGGGCGTAGGCTGTGCTAAACTCTTCGGCGTTGGCCTGGTGGGTTTCGTCAACCTTATTCTCAGCCTTTCCCCGGCCGATGGCCGCCACCGAACTCACGTGCAAAAAGTAGGCTATTCCTAACCGCAGGCTGGCGTTCACCAGGTTGGCGGTGCCCTCCACGTTAACCTTGTGCATCCGGGTCTCGTCGCGACTGTCGTACGACACCAGCGCGGCGCAGTGAATCACCCCGTCTGCCCCCGCCAGTTGTTCGGCCAGGGCTACGGTATCCAGAATGTCGCCTTCCACCCAGGTGATCTGGTCACTGATGTCATCCACGAGCGACAGGGCGCTGCTGGCCCGCCGCAGTGCCCGCACGACGTAGCCGTTCTCGATGAGGCGGCGGCAAATAAAACTTCCAATTAAACCGGTGGCTCCGGTGACGAAGATGGTCATAGTGGTGTTAGGTAGCGGGATGAATGCCAGAGCGGCGAATGATCTTGCAACGAATGCGCTGGCAAGTTAATTCAATCGCGCATTCTAACCCCATTTGTTGAACCCCAAAACCCGATTTTCGTTATTTCTGTAGTTATGGCACAACCTACTTCTCCCGATTCGGCGGATCAGCCCGAAAAAAAGGTGAAACCGCGCGAAGGATTCAAACAATTAGCCGGAATTTACGCATTTATTGTTCCCTACAAAGGCCTTTTTGCTATCGGTATCGCCGCGCTGCTGCTGTCGAGCGTTATGCTACTGGCCTTCCCTTACTTATCCGGACAATTACTGGACGTGGCGGCAGGCAACGAGTCGGCACTGTCTGACAACATCACGGTGATTGCGCTGGTGCTGCTCGGCATCTTTGTGGTGCAGAGCATCTTCTCGTTCATTCGCGTTTACTTCTTCGCGCAGGTCAACGAACGGTCCACGGCCGACATTCGGCTGGCTTTGTACACCAAGCTGATGTCGTTGCCAATGGTCTTTTTTGATCAACGCCGCACCGGCGAACTCATCAGCCGCATCACCTCCGACGTATCGCTGCTGCAAAACACTTTTTCGGTGACCCTGGCCGAGTTCCTTCGGCAGACGCTGACCCTGCTGGTCGGAGTGGGCATCATCGCCTTTATGGCACCCAAGCTTACCTTATTTATGCTGGCCACCTTTCCTATTCTAATTGTGGCAGCGCTGTTCTTCGGACGCTACATCCGCAAGCTCTCCAAGCTTACCCAGGATCAGCTAGCCGCTAGCAACGTGATTGTGGAAGAAACTTTGCAGGCCGTGCAGGCGGTGAAGTCGTTTACCAGCGAGTGGTTCGAGATTCGCAAGTACAACAAAAGTTTAAACGATGTGGTGAAAACAGCCTTGCGGACCGCCGTGTTTCGCGGACTATTCATCTCGTTCGTGGTATTTGTACTCTTCGGCGGCATTGTGGCGGTGATCTGGTACGGAGCCTTGCTGGTGCAGGAGGGAGCCATTACCATCGGCGAGTTGGTCTCGTTTATTCTGTACACAACCTTCATTGGGGGATCGATTGCCGGGTTAGGAGATATGTACGGTCAGCTACAGCGCGCCTTCGGAGCCTCAGAAAGAATCCTATCTATTTTAGAAGAGCAGAGCGAACTGGACCCCGCCTCACACTACCAACGATTGCCCGAGCTACCCATCCGGGGCAGCATCGAGATTGAGGACGTATTCTTCTCCTACCCGAGCCGTTCGGACGTGACGGTGCTCAAGGGTATCAGTTTCTCCATTGGGCAGGGCGAAAAAGTGGCGTTGGTGGGGCACAGCGGGGCGGGCAAGTCGACCATCACCCAACTGCTGCTGCGCTTCTATGAAGTAGACCGGGGACGTGTTCTGGTAGACGGCGAAGACATCCGGCAGTACGATCTTACCGCCTACCGGCAGCACATTGGCATTGTGCCCCAGGAGGTGCTTTTGTTCGGCGGCACCATCCGCGAGAACATCGCCTACGGCCGACAGGGCGCTTCGGTTGAGGATATCCGTGAGGCAGCCCACCTGGCCAACGCCCTGGACTTCATCGAGTCGTTTCCTGAGGGGATGGAAACCCTGGTCGGCGAACGCGGAGTAAAATTGTCGGGCGGCCAGCGGCAGCGCATCGCCATTGCCCGCGCCATCCTGAAGAATCCCAAAATCCTTATTCTGGACGAGGCCACCAGCTCGCTCGATGCCGAATCGGAGAGCTTGGTGCAGCAGGCGCTGGATACGCTCATGGAAAACCGCACCACGATCATCATTGCGCACCGCCTGGCTACCATCCGCAAGGTCGATACCATCTACGTGCTGCGCGACGGCCAGATTGTGGAGTCAGGCAGCCATGACGAACTCTACCAGTTAGACCAAGACTACAGCAATCTAGTAAAGTTACAGATGCAGGAGAATTGATCGTTAGGTTTGGGCTTCTAAGTTCTGGGTTTAGGTAGCTCAAAACTCAGAACCTTAAACTCAGAACCTTTTAACCTTACTTAATCCATGAATCCAATCAACCTCGCCCTCATCCGGGAAGACAAAGTGCCCGTTGACCGCCGCGTGCCCATCACTCCGTCGCAGGCCGCCGATATCCAACGGCACTTTCCGCACGTCACCGTCTTCTGCCAAAGCAGCGGACGGCGCTGCTTCCCCGACCAGGACTACCACATCGCAGGCATCAAGGTGGTCGACGACGTGCGTCACTGTGATATCCTAATGGGCGTGAAGGAAGTGCCCATTCCCAACCTGATCGCCGACAAGACCTACCTGTTCTTCTCGCACACCATCAAGAAGCAGCCCTACAACCGCGAGCTGCTGCGTACTATTCTGCAAAAGAATATCCGGCTCATCGATTACGAACGCTTCACCGACGAGCGGGGCAACCGGGTGGTAGCCTTCGGACGCTTCGCGGGCATCGTGGGCGCCTACAACGGACTGTACACCTACGGTAAGAAGCTGGGTTTATACGACATCCGCCGGGCCAAAGACTGCTTCGATATGGACGATATGCGCAGCGAGTTTAGTAAAATCACGCTGCCCCCAATCAAGATTGCCCTGACCGGGGGCGGACGGGTGGCCAACGGTGCCGTTGAGGTGCTGGAGGGCGTGGGCATCCGCCGCGTATCGTCCGATGATTACCTTAAGCAAACCTTTGAGGAACCGGTTTACACCCAACTGGAGGTGACCGATTACAACCAAAAGGCTGATGGTAGTGCATTCACTGCTCAGGAGTTCTACGAGCATCCTGACCGCTTTGTGCCCGGTTTCCAGCCCTTCGCGCAAGTGACAGATTTGTTCATCGCCGGAGCCTTCTGGGACCACCGGGCACCGGTGTTGTTTCGTCGCGAAGACATGCTGCAGGACGACTTTAGCATCCGCGTGATCGCCGACATCACCTGCGACATCGAGGGGTCTATCCCGTCGACCAAGCAGCCTTCCACCATTGCCGACCCGGTATACGACTACGACCCCCAGCAGGACCGCGTGGTCGATACGCTGTATCAGAATCCGGCCTACCTATCGGTGATGGCGGTAGACAATCTGCCCTCTGAACTGCCCCGCGACGCTTCCGAATCGTTCGGCGCGAGTCTGATGCAACACGTGATACCCAGCCTGTTGGGCGACGGTGACGCCGGCATTGTTGAGCGGGCCACCATCACTGAAGATGGGCACCTCACCGAAGCGTATCAGTATTTGAGCAATTACGTGGCTTCGGTAGCGCACTAAGTCACTACTTTTCGTACCGCAACCAGCGCGCTCCGTAAGCAGGCAGTAAGATACCTTCGGTCAGTGGAATAGCCTCGCCGCTCACCGCATCGCCAGCTCGTTGATACTGATAGCCTTCGAAAGTCAAATCCACCGCCTTTTCTTCTCCTTCGTTCAACAGGAAATAGTGATCGGCTTCGGGACTTGCCAGCCGGTACACGATGGCGTCTTCCGACTGAAAGGTGGGTTCTAGCGCTCCTAATGCGTGCTTCATCAACAAATCCTCCATCGCAACGTTACCCGGTTTGAAGCACGACCGGGCGGCCTCGTAGCCTAGAATCACGGCTGAACCTTGGCCCAACGGGTGTTCGGTGATCGCCGGTTTGCCGTTGCCAAAGGTAGCCAGCGTCTCGGCTCCGGTAAGCCGCAGCGACGCGATTGATCCCGCCAGTTTCTCATCGTTCAAGAACCAACTGCGGTTAGGTCCCGAATATTGATACTCTCGCAGCGCTACGCCAAACAACGTGGCAAAGGGTGAGCCTTCCCCGCGGGGCAGCAGGGCCGAATACGTATCCATCCACGCGCCGGGCATATCGAGCACCAGCCGACCACCCTGCTTCACGTATTCGGTTAAGATCGGAATCAAGTCTTGGTTCAAAGCAATGACCCCCGGCAGATAAATGACCGGATAGCGCGGAGCCAGTCCGGCCCGCAAATCATCGGGAGTAACGTACTCAAAGGGAATGTCGTCGTTGATCAGCGCGCGCGACACGCCCACCCGGGCCTGCATGGGTCGGTAGCGCAGACTGTCCTGCCCCTTGAACGACATGGCGGTCCACATTGCTTCGTTGTCCCAGTCAAAAAACACGCCTACCGTTGGTTCCTTGTGGGCAGCCCACAGCTCCTCGCGGTAGCGCTGCATGCCCTGGGCAATCTCGCCAACGGCCATGGCCCGGTCGGTCACCTGATTCTGGTGATCGAGCAAAGCATACTCGCCCACCTCGGCTCCGGCCGTGCGGATGCTCCAGCTCCACAGTCCCCAGCCCTTGAAGCCTGCCGCCAGCATGCTCAGTGTAAACTGCTGCATCGTTGCGGCATCTACGGTGAAGCCTTTGTCGCTTCGCCCAGTGCTTTCGCCGCCAAACTGCTGCGGCCCGCCGGAGGTTTCCCAACCTCCGCTCCAGCCACCCTTAAACATATCGTTGATGTAGCTGGCCTGCATATACAGCGTTGGCCCCAGTTCGTTCTGCACCTGGTCAAAGTGCCAGGTGAAGTGAATAGACGGGTAGAAAGAACCCGCGTTACGCATCACGTCGGCAATGCCCGGGAAATCTACTCCGAAGTAGGCGTGGGGACGAAATAAGCCCAACTCGCCCCCGGCACGGTAGGGCGCGTCGGTGTAAAGGCCCTGAAATTCATCCACTTTCTTTTGCAGTTCTTCCAGTCCGTGGTCCGCTTTGAAGCGCAGAATGTCCCGACGGATACGGTACTCCCGGTGATTATACTGTTCCCAGCGCTGGGTAAAGTCGTCCCACGAGGTGAAGGCTCCGCCTGCGGCTTGCAGGCCGTGGTGGTGCTGGTTATAGGCGTAGTTCAGGGTATCGATGGAGCCGTAGGTTTGCTGCGCCCAGGCTACGAACAGCGCCTTGCCCTTGTCGCTTAACTCAAGTCCCCGCGGCCCCACCGTTGGATCATAGGCGGTGCTGCTCCCCGTGAGAGCTCGTTCACCCGTTTTTTTTTTCGGGCGATAATTCGCTCAATGCGTTGCCTAAGCACTTCGTTCTGATGGGCAATCATTTTGGGATGCCGCCGCACTTCTTCTATGCTCAATTTAGAAAGTCCTAACTGTTTGAGTAGCGCGTCGGTGATGGGTTCCCAGCCGCCTTCGCCGTACCACCACGGAATAATACCCTCTTCCAGCGCGATCAACTGGATCTGTTCGTCCGTCCAGTCGGGCAGGGCCATGATCTGCTTCAGGTTGGTGAAGCCCAAGTCCTTCATCTGCCGGAAGTGGGCGCGGATTTCCAGTTCACCTTCGCCCGGACGCTGGATGTAGACCACCCCGGCGGGCATCGGGGCTATTTTTCTGAACTTCTGCTGCTGGGGCGAGTCGTTCCGTTGGTCGTATAGTTCGTGCCGAAAGTCATGATTCGCTTGCGCCAGCACCACGGAAAAAGAAGACAGAAACAGAAAAAGTGTCAGCAGTAACTTGTTGGGCATAGCAGGGCGGGGTTTGGAACAAGTTATAATAATTTTGGGGAGTATCAGGTGGCAGGAGTAGCTACTTCAACTCCCGGTACACCGGCGTTAGGTTCGAGTAGTCAACCGTGTAGCCCTCTTGGCCGTCGGTGACGGTCATCTTACCATCGCTGGTGGTAATATAAGGACTTTGGTAGCCTCCGCCACTGGCCCAATCGCTGAAATCAAGCGCCTGACCGTTAATGCTTCCCGTACAGCGAAGGCTTTCCGCCTGGTACTGCATACGAAGTGCAACCCCGGCGGTGCTTTGATACCGGAGTTGTTGCTTTTTATTGTCTACCAAAAGGCTGCTTTTTGTTCCGACAGCGTTCGCAAAATCTTTCAGACTACCAAATCCTTTTTTCTCGTGCACTTCCAGCGCGTAGCCCGAAAACGCACCGGGAACCACCAGCACGTGGTTGTCGAGCAGCTTAGCAGCGCGTTTGTCTATCGGAATTGCTGCGGCTACTGCTTCGATTCCGGCGTCGAGCCAGTAATAATCCGCCGTGGTGAGGGTCACCGCTACGTAGGCGGAGTCGGCGTCTATAAATACTTTGCCATCCCGTTCCAGAATTTCGCGCACCGCCCGCGGGACAAACAACCAGGTAGCGGCTTGGCACTTCGCTTGCTGAAAAAAGACTCCCAGTGAATCGGGCAAGGGTTTAGCCATCGGTTGCAATGGCTGGTCAGCGATCGAGCCCTGCCGACTGGCCTGTTCGTCGTTTTTCTTGCCTTCGGTGACCGCAGTGGGAGCCGAAGCTACCAGCACCACATTTTTGCTCTGCAGCGTCTGGGTGTAGGGACTGTAGCCCCCCGGTGCGCGGTGGTAGGGCTGCAAGCCACCAAAACTCAGCGGACCGTTTTTTCCCTTCACCACCAGCGACCAGCTGATCTGTTGGTTGGGATTATCCACCTGGGTGAGGTACACGCTACCCAGACCAAAGTTTTTGCTACCGTAGAAGTACTCCTGGAAGGCATTGGGAACATCCATATGGTAAAAGGGACGGGCGATTCGGGCCTCAAAGGGCAACTCGATGTTTTTGTGCAGAATGTTGTAGATGATCCGGTTCGGACGGTACGACGAGGTGATCTGGTGCAGCGAGGTGTGAAACTTCTCCTGCCCGCCTAGCGAACTGCCAAACCAGTGGTGAAGTATTTCGCGCATCTCTCCGGCGTAGTTCAAATCGTACGACCCGCGCTTCTGGGCTCCGGCGATGGCTCCGTCGTATGCCTTGAGCGTGTAGGTTGCCAGGTAATAATCCAGCGCTAGCTTGGCCAGCGCTTTGGTTTCGGGATCGGGCGAAAAATCGTATAAGTTCAGAAAGGCCTCGATGGAGTGTGGGTAGTAGATTTGCGAATCGTATTCCCCGTTGCTGGTGGTGAGCATTTTGCGCAGATAATCCTTCAGCATGAAGCTGATTTTCTCTTCTGCTTCGGCAACCGGGTAGCCAGATATTTCACTTTCGAGCGGAAACAGTTGTGCGTACAGCAAACCCGAGGTGCGCCACATGGTTTTGTGGTTTTCGGTGCCGCCATCCTTTTTGTTGCCGCCCAATAACTTACCGGTTTCTCCTACCAAATTGTGCGGCACGGATAAATCAAGATACTGACGGGCGGGTCCATCCGAAGGGCGACGCGCCTCACGGTAGCTGGCAACGGCTTCTCGAAAGTCGGCTTGCCAGCTGGCCCCCATCTCTTGCTCGAACAAAGGATAGAAGCGCGCCCAATTTTTGGCCGCAAAGTGGTACTGTTGTCGCAGGTTGCCCGGAATGCTCAGGTAGGCCCGCGCCGCCGTATCCGTTGGATGCAGCATCAGGTGCGCCGTAGCCGGGGGCAAATCACGCTTCAGCGGATCGCCTCCGAAGCGGATAATCCGACCGTCGGGTCCGCGCTCTTTGGGACCGAAATAGCCGGTTTCACCTTGCACGTAGGCGCGTCCGGTATAGGGGGAGGCAATGGTTTCGCCTTCTAACGCCCAGTGGCGCACCGGCAAACCGGTATCAGGACATTGAGAAAGCGCTTGGCTCTTTTCACCGAAGGCTTGCGCAGCAATTTTAGACAGCTTGCCGGAGATTCTGCGCTGGTAGCCTCCTTCATCCGGATAGGTGACTGCGGACCAGGGTTGTTGGGCAGAAGCGGTTGTACTGCTTATTACCAAAAGGGCATACAAAAGAGAAATAGGGCGCATGGAAATCGCAGTGGTTGGGTTAACCGGCCGGTTGCGATCAAATCGGCTCTTTTTGGTTGGGAAAAGAGGGAAACGTTATCCGTTCATCGAGATCAAGAACTCGTCGTTGTCCTGGGTGCCCTTCATACGCTGTAGCAAGAACTCGATAGCCTCGCTGGAGTTCATGTCCGACATCAGCTTGCGCAGGATCCAGATGCGTGATAGTTCTTCTTTCTCCATGAGCAGATCCTCGCGGCGGGTGCCGGAAGCCGGTACGTCAATGGCCGGGTAGATGCGCTTGTTGGCTAGCTTACGATCGAGTTGCAGTTCCATGTTGCCCGTGCCCTTGAATTCTTCAAAAATCACTTCGTCCATTTTGGAGCCAGTCTCGATCAAAGCAGTGGCGATGATGGTGAGCGAGCCGCCGTTCTCCACGTTGCGGGCCGCACCGAAGAAGCGCTTCGGTTTGTGCAGCGCGTTGGCATCAACCCCTCCCGATAAAATTTTGCCCGACGACGGCACGGTGGTGTTATAAGCTCGTGCTAAGCGAGTGATCGAGTCCAGCAGGATCACCACGTCGTGGCCCGATTCCACCATACGCTTGGCTTTTTGTAGCACGATGCTTGCCACCTTCACGTGTTTCTCGGCCTGCTCATCAAAGGTAGAGGCAATCACCTCAGCGTTCACGCTGCGGGCCATATCGGTTACCTCCTCGGGGCGCTCGTCAATGAGCAACACGATCAGGTACACCTCGGGATGGTTTTCGGCGATGGCGTTGGCCATCTCTTTCAGCAGCACCGTTTTTCCTGACTTGGGCTGCGACACGATCATACCGCGCTGTCCCTTGCCGATGGGCGAGAACAAGTCCAGAATACGGGTTGAGTAGTGTCCGGCCTTGGTCGATAAATTCAGGCGTTCGTTGGGAAACAGAGGCGTGAGGTACTCGAAGGGAACGCGGTCGCGGTTTTCTTCGGTGGTTTTGCCGTTCACAGATTCTACGCGCAGCAGAGCGAAGTACTTCTCTCCTTCTTTAGGCGGACGAATCTGTCCACGTACCGTATCACCGGTTTTGAGACTGAAGAGTTTAATCTGCGAGGGCGATACGTAGATATCGTCCGGACTCGCCAGGTAGTGATAGTCGGACGAGCGCAGAAAGCCGTAGCCGTCCTGCATCATCTCCAGCACCCCTTCGTTCACGATCAGGCCGTCAAACTCCTTAACGGGCACGGTCATGCTGTTATCGTTGTTCTTGTTTTTCCGCTGGTTATTTTGGTTGCCGGGGTTCTCATTGCGCCGTTCGCGATCGTTATCACGGCGGTCTTCGTTCCGCGTATTATCGCGCCGATCTTCGTTTCGGCGGTCGTCGCCCCGGTTGTTGTTGTCGCGGCGGTTCGTCTTGTTGGTAGTGGTGTCACCGCCAGAAGAGCGCTTATCGTTGGCCGAGCGATCATTCTTTTGGTTCGGCGGCCGGTCGCCCTCGCTTTTCTTATCGCCCTCTCCTTTCTTATCGTCCTCGCTCTTTCTATCGTCCTCACTTTTCTTGTTGCTAGCCCGACGGTCGTTGTTGCGGGACTCCGTTTTCTTGCCTCCTTCTACTTCCACGTTGAAGGACTCCATCAACTCGTTGGCTGATGATTTGGCTGTGCTACTACTGGTATCTTCTTGGTCACCGCTTGCCTCTCTGCTATCGTCATCGTTGGTTTCAGTAACGTTGACACGTTTGCGGGTGGGAGAGGGGGATTTGTCTCGTTTGTTCTCCGTAAATTGTCTTCTGCCAGACTCCTTCGGCGCTGGTTCTTCTTCTGCCACGGCCACCGGAGCCTTTTTCTGAGGAAGTTTATCTTCGGGAAGCACCGCCTGCTGGTCTAAAATTTTGTAAATCAGATCTGCCTTGTTCAGTTTTTTGTAATTCTTCAAGTCTATCTGCTCCGCAATTTCGCGCAGTTCGGAGAGCAGTATCACTTGTAACTCATCAATGGTATACATAGGAAAAATGGTAAATGATCGATATCCAGCAAGAACACTGGATTAGGGGTGAGGATAAAATTTCAAAAGGGAAATGCGTTGAAAACGTAGCAATGGGGAATGGACTCCCGCCTACCTTCGAGGAATGCTGACGCAATAATAGAGCAAGAAATCCTAATTATCAAGAAAAAAAATTATTTTGCGCCCGCTAAATTATAAATGTCCCCAATAGGTCAAGAAAGTTATTTGGTTTTTCTCCTTGTCCTAACGATCCACCCATCAGAATGTTACAGATCACCCACATTGCCGATAACCGAGACTTGGTAGAGAAAGGACTCACCCGGCGGGGGGTTCCACAGGCAGGCCAAGCGATTGACCAGCTTTTGCAAACCGACGCCCAGCGGCGAAGCACCCAAACCGAACTCGACCAGGTGCTGGCGCAGTCGAACCAGATATCAAAGCAGATCGGGGAGTTGATGCGTCAGGGCCAGAAAGAAGCAGCTGAAGTTGCCAAGCAGCAGACTGCGGACCTCAAAACACGGAGCAAGGGTTTAACCGAGCGGCTTCGGGAACACGAGCAGGCGCTCCAGCAACAGCTCTACCAACTGCCCAACGTGCCCCACCCCAGTGTGCCCGACGGCCGATCGGCCGACGACAATGAAGTAATTTACGAATACGGTGCGCGGCCCGAACTGGGAGAAAATGCGCGGCCCCACTGGGAGCTGATCGAAAAGTACGACATTATCGACTTTGCGCTGGGCAACAAAATTAGCGGAGCGGGCTTTCCGGTGTATAAGGGGCAGGGCGCTCAACTGCAACGGGCGTTGATCAACTTCTTTTTGGACGAGGCCCGCGCGGCCGGTTACACCGAAGTACAGCCCCCGCTGTTGGTGAACGAAGTCTCAGGCTACGGCACGGGGCAACTGCCCGACAAAGAAGGGCAGATGTATGAAGTGCAGGGGGGGATGTTCCTTATTCCTACGGCGGAGGTGCCCATCACCAATATGTACCGCGATGTGCTGCTGAAGCAGGATGAGCTGCCGATTATGAACGCGGGTTACACCGCCTGCTTCCGCCGGGAGGCGGGTTCGTGGGGAGCCGACGTGCGCGGCCTCAATCGTTTACATCAGTTCGACAAAGTGGAGATTGTGCAGATCCGCCGACCGGAGCATTCGTATACTGCCCTGGAAGAAATGGCCCTGCACGTGCGGCGCTTGCTCGAGAAGCTAGAACTGCCCCACCGAGTGCTCAAACTCTGCGCCGGTGACCTGGGGTTCACCGCGGCGCTCACCTACGACATGGAAGTATACTCAGCCGCCCAGCAGAAGTGGTTAGAGGTGAGTTCGGTGAGTAATTTTGAGACGTACCAGGCCAATCGCCTCAAACTGCGCTACAGGGATGACGATAACCAGAACCAACTGCTTCATACCCTGAACGGCAGTGCACTGGCCCTGCCCCGCATTGTGGCGGCGCTGCTCGAAAACAACCAGGGGCCCGACTACGTTAGTATACCCGAGGTGCTGGTTCCTTACACGGGCTTTGACCGAATTACCTAGCGCAACAGACTATTCACTACTGTACAACCGATGGAGATAGCCCTTTATGTCTTGGGTAGTTTTTTTATTATCGCCACCCTGCTTCCGCTCATCCGGAGCGACCACTGGCTCGTTCGAGATTTTGATTTTCCGCACGTACAGATTACCTTTTTCAACGCCGCTATATTTGTTGCTTTCCTGATTTTTGTTCCGATAGAAGGATGGTGGCCCACGGTTTTTTTGGTGGCATTAGCGGGTTGTATTGTTTATCAGTGCTATATCATCTACCCTTACACCTACGTGGCCCCCGAGCCAGTAAAAAACAGCAAGCAGTCCGTCGGTGAAAACAGCATTGGTCTGATGGTCACTAATGTGCTGATGACTAACCGTAATGCTCAGGAGTGCTTGGACATAGTAAAGGATGTTGATCCTGATCTGCTGCTGATGGTAGAAACCGACGACTGGTGGTGCCAGCAGATGCAGCCCTTGAAGGAGACCCATCCAAACGCGGTTGAGTACCCCTTGGACAATACCTACGGGATGCTGCTCTACTCCAAACTGCCGATCACCAGTTGTGACATCAAATTTTTGGTAAAGCCCAATATTCCTTCCTTTCACGCGAAAGTGGAGCTCCGGTCGGGTCAGATCGTCAACCTGCACTGCGTGCATCCCGAACCGCCGAGTCCTACCGAAAGCGAAACTTCTACCGAACGTGATGCCGAACTTTTGATATTGGGCAAGGATTTGGTTGATGCCAACCAACCCACGATGGTGGCGGGCGACCTCAACGACGTGGCCTGGTCGTACACCACGCGCTTGTTTATCAAAATCAGTGAACTGCTTGATCCGCGTATGGGACGGGGATTCTTCAATACCTTTCATGCCGCGTATCGCTTTTTTCGCTGGCCACTGGATCACGTATTTCTTTCACCCCACTTTCGGTTATTAGACATTAAACGGCTACCGTTTTATGGTTCGGATCATTTTCCGATGTACTTGTCAGTGAACTATGAACCGCGTCCCGATAACGATGAGATGCAGGAGACGGCCAACGAGGAAGAGCAAGAACTGGCAAGTACTAAGATCAGGGCGATACTCTAACTCACAAAGTGGCGGAGAAGGCAATTACTTCCTGGTTGATAATTAGTCTGAGTACGTAAAATGTTGGCTCAGTGGGGCTATTTAGTAGGGTCAGCTCGTGGAATCCGCCCGAGAGGTTAGTGTGAGTGGTTGCTTGTATCACTTGTCCCGTGGCGCTCATCACTTGCAGGGCTACGTAATTACGTTCGTTTTTTAGGTGTAACAGCACGGCATCTGCCTGATGGTGCAGAACGAAGGAAGCATCCGTAGCAGCACGGCGGGCAGGAAGAGGAAGCGTGGTGCGGGCGGACGGATCGTCCGGTGAATCCGCGCCCAATGCGAGCCAAATGACTTCTGATGCAGATGATTGAGCTGGGTCGGATTGGGCGCGCACGGACCAACTCACTGAGCAGAAAATGACGAGAAATAGTAGAATTAGCCGGAGCGTACGCATACAACAAAATTAATTTCGTTATATACATTATAAAAATTGTTTAACGTCGCTTCTCTTCGGTGTAAGGATTTCCGGCAAAGAGAAGGCGACTCATAATTACTGCTACTGATGCTTGTTATTGGACAAATACCCCACCCAGCGTGCAAAATCACGCTCTTCGCGTGGAATGCAAAATACCTCATTAAGCTGGAGCGAGGACTAATTGAGCAAACCTTCAAGGTGCCGGAGCTCGAGGTAACCGGCGATGGCGATGTCAAGGAAATGCTGAAGGGTGATTTTTTACAGGAAGCCCTGCTGCGTTTTGATGAAATGGATGCCTCACTAAGTCGGGCCTTGGCCGAGGTAAGTGGTTATTGATACTGACGGTGGTGAAACGACCAGCAGTAGTTTAAGCGCGTTCTAACACTACGAACGCGTAAGGATGTGGGTTCTTTTCGTCGGCTGTGTGCTGCTCACGCTTCACCTCCTTCCACTGCGTAGTGTCTATCTCCGGAAAGTAAGTGTCGCCCTCGAAGTCAGCTTTGATTTCAGTGAGATAAATGCGGTCCACCTGCGGCAGCGTGAGTTCGTAAATCTGTGCTCCTCCCAAGACAAACAGTTCCTCCTGTCCGTTTTCTTCGCCCAGCCGGAAGGCCTGTTCCACGTCGTGCACCACGAGGCACCCTTCGCGGTAGTAATTGGGCTGGCGCGTCACGATGATGTTCAAGCGCCCGGGCAACGGCTTGTTCACCGACTCGTAGGTTTTGCGTCCCATCACCACGTAGTGGCCGGTGGTGGTTTCCTTAAAATACTTCAGGTCGGCGGGCATGTGCCATACCAGGTCGTTATCTCGGCCAATCACCCGGTTATCCGACCGGGCCACCATAATGGATTTGATCATAGCGAGTTTCCGCGTAAGAATTCTTCAATAAGCAAGCGCCGCTTTCCCTCTATTTGCAGATCGAGCACCGCCACCAGCGTATCAAGCGCCTTGATGTGCAGGTAGGTCTTGTTGTCGGTAGCGTACTCTCCGGGAGTCAGCGACTCGTCAGCAGTACCGGTGTCGGCTACTTCAAACAGCTTACACTGCCGCCCGTTCAGGGTAGTCCAGGCCGCGGGGTAGGGCGACAATCCGCGCACAAAGTTACGAATGGCTTCGGCCGGTTGCTGCCAATCGATGCGGCTGGTTTCCCGCTGCAACTTGGGCGCCTCCTTGCGTTCGTCTGCTTCGGACTGAGGCGACAGCGTATAGTCGTCGGCCGCGATGGCCCGCACGGTGCGCACCACCAGCGCTGCCCCGCGGTGCATCAGTCGCTCGTAGAGCGTCCCGGCCGTGTCGTTGGGCGCAATGGGTTCGCGCTCCTGAAACAAAATGTTGCCGGTATCAATGGCGTGCTGGATTTTGAAGGTGGTGATGCCGGTTTCGGTTTCTCCGTTGATAATGGCCCAGTTGATGGGTGCCGCCCCGCGGTACTGCGGCAAGCGCGAGGCGTGCAGGTTAAATGTGCCCCGGGGGGGCATGTCCCACACTGCTTCGGGGAGCATCCGAAAGGCCACCACCACCTGCAGGTCGGCTTGGTAGCTGCGCAGTTCCGCCAGAAACTCCGGGGCCTTTAGGTTGGGTGGTTGCAGAACCGGTAGATTTTGCGCTAATGCATATTCTTTCACGGGCGAGTGCGCCATTTTGCGTCCCCGTCCCTGCGGCTTATCCGTAGCGGTGACTACGGCTACCACCTGAATGCCCTGCTCAACCAGCGCTTGTAGCGAGGCGACTGCGAACTCGGGAGTGCCCATAAAGATAACGCGCAACGGAGTTTCGTACATAGGGTATATAAAAGCGTTGGTGCGTAAATTGTTTGCTAAAAGCTTTCAGGTGGCCACGCGATTGCGTTAGCACGCTATTTGTGCTTAATCAGGCAAAGATGTATACCCATGAAACTACTTAAAGTGGTGTTCCTACTGGCGCTGGTATTACCCGTAGGCTGTAGCAAAACCGACGACTGTGGCAGTGTGCCTTCTTACATCAATATCATTGGCATTACGGGCCAGAACCTTCGTTTGTCGGGTGATAACTACCAAAACGGAGTGCCCCTGTCGGACCAAGTGCCCGTCTCTTTTTCAACCTACGCCCTGCAAATTACTCCGACTGCCGAGTATACTGACCAACGGACCGAGATGAGTGGTGGCTGGGGTAATGCGGCCTACGCTTGTTCACCGGCGCTTCCTGAACCTACTGATGGGAATAATTCTCAAATCAACGTGACGTAAGAATCGACTAAGTTTCAGGCGTAACTAGCGGAAATAACCGGCTGATTGGGTGCGCTTCTTGTGTAGGCTTTACGGTGGCGATCAACCGAATTGCCCCGCTAAATTCTGAAACTTATGGAAAAGATTGTCAAGATGCTCAGTCACCAAGACCGAATTGTCGGTAGAGTTTTCTCCGGCGGCAGCCAGGTTTCTCAAAGCAATGAGGTAGGAAAAGTGCTGGTACACGAAATTAAAAATGGTTTCTTTGAGAAGAAACTGATTAATGACGCGTTAGTCTCTTGCCCGCTACATCTTCCCTTTACCCTGTTTCATACCTTTAGGAAGACTTCTGTCAACTAAGTGCTTCTTCTCAGAAAGCTTCCTGCAAGTAACGCCCTCTAATTCTCTGTTGAAATAATGAAGAAACGGCCAAATATTTTTGACTACGCAACTTCCGAACTTTCACAAGACGCGTTTTTGACTTGGCTAATATAATGGGCAGATAGGGATTATCAAGAAGTAGAAAGCCACCTGAATGCCTGTGCTACTTCATTTGTTCAGAAGCTTTTAGAAAAAGATGCTTCATTCGCAATTGAAACAGTGGTGTCAGGACGGCAGTGGAACAATATTGACGTCTGGGCTTTAGTAAATGACAAATACTTTATTGCAATAGAAGATAAAAGCGGTGGCCTGTTCGGCTACACCAGCGGCTACGAGGGCGGACAAGTCAATTTTGTGCGTGTGCCCTACGCCGACGTGGGACCCCGCAAGCTGCCCGAAGGCCTCACCGACGAGCAAGTGCTGTTGCGTGAAGGTGGTGCTCCAGCCCTGAACATCTTACGATGAGCACGGTTCAGTAGCTGACAATTAGTTTTTAACCAGTAGAAATTAGAAAATCATGGCCGATACAACCATTAAGAAAGTAGACGGGACGCATTCTCCCACCAAGGGAGCCGAGAAATTTTTAGCCTCCGGTAAAAACGTTTCTATGCGCCTATGGGAAGACGAGCAACCCGGGGCTGACAAACCCGAGCACAGCAGCCCCTACGAAACCGTGGGCTACGTAATCAAGGGCAAAGCCGAACTGCACTCCGAGGGACAGAAGATCATTCTGGAAGCAGGAGACTCGTACTTAGTACCGAAGGACGCGAAGCACACCTACAAAATTCTGGAAGCCTTCACCGCGGTGGAAGCCACTTCGCCCCCGGCGCAGGTGCAGTAGTATTCTTTCGTTCACCGTTATTATCTATCCGACGATGCATTTCGTCGGATATTTTTTTGTGGCAAACGGTATTTTCCTGGTTGGCTATTGCATTTTATCAATTTCTTAGCTTACTTTGTAATTCAAAGTACTTTTCGATATGCAGCAAACTGATTATCTAAAGGACATCACCGAGATTCGCTCCATCATGGAGCGCTCGTCGCGGTTCATCTCCCTGAGCGGACTCTCGGGTGTGATGGCGGGAGTATACGCCTTAGTAGGAGCCTACGTAGCGCACGTAATACTTCATGACTATACCATCTCTCGCGAGCAGGTCATCACCTATCTGATGGCCGACGCCGCCGTGGTTCTGTTGCTTGCCGTGGGTACGGGAGTTTATTTAACCACCCGACGCGCCCGGACGCAGGGGGCTATGATTTGGGACGCCACCGCGCAACGACTGCTTATCAACCTGCTAATTCCATTGGTGGTGGGCGGCTTGTTCAGCCTGATTCTGATTGCTCGGGGGATGGTTGGCATCATCGCGCCCAGCATGCTCATCTTCTACGGCCTGGCGCTGGTAAACGCCAGCAAATATACCCTGACCGACATTCGCTATTTGGGATTTGCCGAGATTGGTTTGGGATTGATCGCCGCACTAATCCCCGGTTACAGCTTACTGTTTTGGGCACTGGGCTTCGGAGTGTTTCACATTATCTACGGCACCCTTATGTACTATACGCACGAACGGTGAACTACTTACTTGACAACTTTGACAAAGCCTTTGAAAACAAAGTCCGCCTGGGAGTGATGTCGGCCCTGATGGTGAATGATGCGCTGGATTTCAATCGGCTCAAGGAACTACTGGGGGTGACAGACGGCAATCTGGCTAGTCATCTGAAAGCGTTGGAAAAGGTAGATTACATTGACGTGCGGAAGCAATTCGTGGGGCGAAAGCCCAACACGCGCTACTCAGCAACTAAGATGGGAAAAAAAGCCTTTCATGATCATTTAAACGCACTGGAAGCCTTGCTTAAAGTACAGAAACAACAAGCGTAAAAAAATTTGTCTAATAGCTTTGCAATTCAAAGTACTTTCAAACCAATAAACTACTAACTATGCGTATTACGAAATTCAAATGCTGGCTAGGCGCCACGTTGTTGTACGGCTATCTGTTCTACGATCAATCCGCCGGAATTAACTTTTTGCTGTTTAACGTTGCGTTACTGGGGGCGCTCTTTGCGCTTTACCCCGTACTGCTTCAGCGACGCACGATGGTGGCAATGGCAGCCGGATGTTTGCTGACGGCCCTCAACGTGGTGTGGCATCCCACCTGGCCCGCCATTTTAATGAACCTTGTCTCCTTGCTAGGCTTAGCGGGGCTGAGCGCTCATCCCGAAAGCTCCCTGGTGGTAGCCTGGGTCAACGGCGGATACTCGCTCATTGCCTCATTTTGGAAGAATACCATCGGACGGATGATTCTGCGGCCCACCTCAGCATCTGATAGCCCTCAAGTCACCTCCCGAACTCCAGCCGCCGCAGGAATCACGGCGGGCAGAGTAGTCTCTCAGTTTGCTCCTTTGTTGATCGTTGCCCTGTTCTTCTTGCTGTATACGCAGGCGAGTCCGGCCTTTTCGGCCCTATTCAATCAGCTATCGCTTGACTTCATTTCGGTGTGGTGGGTAATCTTTACGCTATTTGGAGGCTATCTGCTGCTGACCTTCTTTTACCCAACCACCATCCGTCCTCTGGTCAACTTTGATCTGGCAACGGCCAATGAATTAACTCGACAGCGGCGCACCCATCCGTACGGATTCAATCCGGTGGGACTGCGCTACGAATACCGCACAGCTTGGCGAGCGTTTGTTTTGCTTAACGCACTACTGTTCGTTTTTAATGCAGTAGATATAGCGTATCTCGGTACCGGACGGTTGCCCGCAGGAGTGACCTACAAGGAGTTTTTACACCAGGGAGTGAGCGCGCTAATCATCTCAGTGGTGTTAGCTATCGCAATAGTGATGTATTTTCTGCGAGGCGGTCTTAACTTTTTATCCAACAAACAGCACCTCAAGTATACTGTGTACGGTTGGATTGCCCAAAACGCAGTATTGGTAGGCACTACCGTAGTGAAGAACACTGAATATATTGAACGGTTTGGCCTTACCCACCGGCGTATCGGCGTCTACGTCTACTTATTACTTACCCTTATTGGCCTTGCTACAACGTGGATAAAAGTACGGGACATAAAAAGCAATTGGTTCTTACTACGGCGCAACGCGTGGGCATTTTACGTGGTGCTGGTGGTATATAGTATGGTGAACTGGGGTCACGTAATCACTCATCATAGCCTAGCGCGGCTTGAAGAGCATCCACCCCATATGATATATTTGCTTTCGTTATCAGATGTCAGTCTTGATCTGCTCGCTTCCGTACAAAACAATCCGGTCGTTCCGCTACGGGAGCAGGGACGCATTCAAGAGCGTATCGACACCTTCATTCAGCAGGAACAGCGAACGGACCTACGGTCGTGGAACTACCGTGATTATCGTATGTACCAAGGACTTACCCGAAGCAGGTAGCCATTCATCGCCGTAGTCAACCACTGTGCTACCCTAAAATACACCATGTATGCTCCGAAGTTTCATCAAAATGCTCAACAGTTTTCGCTACGCCGGTCGCGGGGTAGTGCAGGCGTTGCGCCGTGAGAATAACTTTCGCTATCACCTGCTGGCTACGGTGGGCACGCTGATCGTCGGCGGGCTCACCGGGTTCACCCGAATCGAGTGGTGCATCGTGCTGATGCTGATCGGTATGGTGTATGCCGCCGAGATATTTAACACCGCCATTGAGAAACTGATGGACAAACTACATCCGGAGATAGACCCCGACGTAGGAATGATCAAAGATCTGGCCGCCGGGGCCGTGCTGGTCGCCAGCATCACCGCCGCCGTGGTGGGCAGCATTATTTTAATCGGAAAACTAATATAACTATGAAAAAGATAAAGTCTGGGGGGCAACGCTTCGCCGCGATTGCCCTGCTCATATCATCTCTTGCCTTTGTGCTCCCGGCTTGGTTCTACGAACTTGATCTGTTGCAATCGTTTGCGATGCACGCACTGGTGGGCTACGCCTTGCTAGCGGGCCTGTTCCTTCTCGTTCGCGCCAAATGGTTAGCTAGGGGCGCAGGTGGGGCGGTTACTATCCTGTTGTTATCCCTGCACCCCTACATTCTCCCGCCCGCGCTGCCCCACTCCGCCGATGGGCAATCCTTCACGGTGGCGCACTTCAACGTGCTGGCCAGCAACCGGCAGTACGATTCGATGATCCGACAAGCCCTGGATTCTAAGGCCGATCTGTTGTCCTTTCAGGAAGTGGCTCCCCACTGGGCCGATCAGCTCACTGAGCAACTGCGCGATACGTATCCCTACTACCACGTGGTGACTGATCCCTGGGATACGCGGGGAGTGGCCGTCTTCTCTCGTTACCCGCTCAAGAACGTGCAAACGCACTACTGGACCAAGTCGCCCAACATCACCGGTGACATTGACCTGACCGGCCGCGTGGCGAAGGACAAAAATGCTGGTGGTATCTTTGGCGAAGATACCCTGGTGCACTTTGTGGCTTCACATACCCTCTCGCCCCGCAGCGAGAGTCGCTACCGCCGCCGCAACGAGCAGATCCGGCACATTGCCGACTACCTGAAATCGGTTGAGGGACCGGTGCTGGCCATTGGCGACTACAACGCGGTGCCCTGGAACCCGTCAATTGTGGCCATGAAGCAGGAAGCTCGGGTGCACGACAGTCGGCAAAATTTTACCTCGACCTATCCGGCGCGCCTTCGGGGAGGTGGTTTACCCATTGATTACGTTTTTCACTCCGAAGACTTCACCTGCCTAGATTTCTACGCCGTATCCGCCGGAGGTTCTGACCACCGCGGAGTGGTGGGTCGGTACCGGTTGCGACCGTCGGTTTTGTGATCAGAGGAATCATTCGGGAACGCGTGAAACCTTCGCGAAAAATCGGTAACTTTGCCACATGCCTACCGTCTTACGCTTTGATGGCTACCGCTTCTACTTTTTTGCTGGTGATGGAGAGGAGCCGATTCATATCCACGTGAGCAAAGGGGATGGCTACGGAAAGATTTGGCTGGAACCGCAGATTAAGGTTCAGGAGTTAGTAGGTTTCAAAAACCAAGAGGAAAAGAAAATCCTGGATATTGTTGAAGATCATTGTGAAATTCTGAAAAATAGTTGGTATGAATACTTCTCTCGTTCTTGAAGATACTAGTATAAAAAATATTAGGCGAATATTAGCTGGGTTCAAAAAGGATGAGGTGGTTGATATCTACGCCATTGGTATGGACGAACTGGAACAGCGAATTTATACCGGAGGATTACGGATTAAGGCATTGCATTTTCATGGCGATATGGACCTCATGCTTATTGTGCTTAATAACAAAAAAGTGCTTTCTTATCCTATATCTTCATCTCGCCGCCTATCAGAAGCAACCGAAAATCAACGAAACAATTATGAGCTTATTGGTAAGGGTGTTGGAATTCACTGGCCTGAAGTAGATGAGGACTTAAGTTTAAAAGGATTTTTACGCCGTGAAGTCAGTCTCTCAATTGATATGGCTCTAGGAGTTAGCCAGTAACGTCACTAATCCCGGGCGTACAGCACTTTCCCGCCCACGATGGTGTAATCTACCTGGGTTTGCAGAATCTCCTCTTCCGGCACGGTCATAATGTCTTTGGAGAAGACCGTGAAATCAGCCAGCTTGCCCACCGCAATCGATCCCTTGATGTTTTCTTCAAAAGCACCGTAGGCCGGAAAGATGGTATACGATTTCAGGGCTTCCTCACGGGTCATCTTCTGGCTAGGTTCGTAGCCTCCTTCGGGTTCGCCCTTGAGCGTTTTGCGCGCCACCGACGCGTAGAAACTGGGCAGCGGGTTGAGCGGCTCCACCGGCGCGTCGGTGCCGTTCACGATGATCGCTCCCGAATCCAGCAGCTTGCGCCAGACGTAGGCTCCCTCCTCGATGCGTGCTTTCCCCAGCCGATCAATGGCCCAGGGGCGGTCGGAGGCCATGTGGACGGCCTGCATGGCGGGGATCACGCCCATCTGTCCGAAGCGAGGAATGTCGGTGGCGCTCATGTGCTGGGCGTGCTCAATCCGAAAGCGGGCATTTTTTGCCTTCTCGGGATATTCGGCAAAGGCGGCAGCGTACCGGTCCAGCACCTCGCGGTTGGCCCGGTCGCCGATGGCGTGGGTACCCACCTGAAACCCGGCTTGCAACGCCTGCACCGACACTTCGTACACCCGCGACATCGGGGTGGTTTCGTGGCCGTACGCTCCCGGCATGTCTTCGTACTCATTAAGTAGCCAAGCGCCCCGCGAACCTAGCGCCCCGTCGCCGTAGAGCTTGACACAGCGCAAGGTCAGGAAGTTATTGCCCAGTCCGATCTCCGGTCCCGACTGCCAGTACTGCTCCAGCAGGCTGGTGTCGCGTCCGCTGAGCATCACGAACAGGCGGGTTTTGAGCTCGCCCTCCTCGGCCATTTGCTTATACAGTTCCACCTCCTCCTGCGGGGCGCCCGCATCGTGGAAGCTGGTGATGCCGTTCTCCAGACAGGCCTGCATCGCTAGTTCGGCCGTCCGCCGCCGTCGTTCGGGCGTGTCTTCCGGAATGTGCTGAGCGACCAGCCCCATTGCGGTTTCGTTGAAGAGTCCGGTAGGATTGCCGAGGTCGTCGCGGAACACTTCGCCCCCCGCCACGTCGCGTACCTGCATTCCTTCCTTATCGATGTTTGTCACTCCAGCCACCTCCATCGCCTTGGCGTTGGCCAGGGCCGCGTGTCCGCTGGCGTGCTTCAGGTAAACGGGATTGTCGGGAGATGCGGCGCTGAGGGCTTCGTGCACCGGAAAGCCCTGCACCATGGTGGCGGGCAGCGAATCCCACTTATCCTGGTGCCAGCCGCGCCCCACGATCCACTCGCCGGGCGGAGTGTCACGCACTGCGCGCTTCACTTGTTTGATAATTTCGGCGTAGCTCCGGGTGGCCATCAGATCAAGGTTCATCTGGTTGGCGCCGACGCCCGAGAAGTGGGCGTGCCCCTCGATAAAGCCGGGAGTCACGGTTTTGCCCCGCATGTCGAGCACTTCGGTGTCTTCGCCTATCCAGGCTTGTACGTCGGCATCGCTACCCACAAAGGCAATGGTATCGCCCACGATGGCAACCGCTTGCGCCCGGGGATTGTCTTCGTCGACGGTGTAGACGGTGGCGTTTTGAAGGATTAGATCGGCGACGGGGGAGGAAGGCTGGCAGGCTACGGCGATTAGTAGTAGCGCCAAACCGGGAATTAGTTTTAGCATAGATAGAAAGTAGAAGCCCTAAAAATACGGGTTGAAACGTTATGGGCAAAATTGCGGGAGCATTCGGCACATTGAAAAACATCAGAGTAGGCCCGTTCAACAATTATTCTTACTTTGGGGGATAAAAACAGCAGCAACCTAGCGCATTATGAAAAGAAGAGACTTTATCCGCACCTCGGCCGCGGTCGGCCTTAGCCTTCCGTTAATTCCGTCGGCCTTCGGCAAAGTGCAGCATCCCTACGTGGATCAGATTGGCATCCAACTCTACACCGTGCGCAACCAGATGGCGGCGGACCCACTAGCCACGCTCAAAGCCATCAAAGCGGCGGGCTACGCCCAGGTGGAGGGCGGCGACCCGGCTTCTTATGAGCAGATGATGCCGATGATCAAAGACGCGGGCCTCACCTCCAAAAGCACCTTTTTCCCCTGGCCTTACCTCACCGGGCGGTGGGACCTGGTAAAGGCCGAGGGCATGAAGCCAACGCAGAAAGATTTCGCCGGAGTGGTGGAAAGTGCCCAGAAGCTGGGCATGGACTACCTGGTATTTGGCTATATGCGCAAGGAAGAGCGCCAAACCCTGGATGATTTCCGCAAACTAGCGGAAGAACTGAACAAGGCCGGGGAGCAGTGCAACGCAGCGGGCATCAAGCTGTGCTACCACAACCACGCTTTTGAGTTCGGGCCCATCGACGGCCAAGTGCCCTACGATATCCTGATCGACGAAACCGACGCGGACAAACTGCACTTTGAGTTGGATGTGTTCTGGTCGAGCCTGGCGGGGCACGAACCCATTCCGCTCATGAAGAAGCTTGGCAAGCGCGTTACCCTATTGCACCTGAAGAACAAGCAAAAGGGCACCCCGCTGATCTACGACGAAGCCACCGTGCCCGCCGATGCGTTTCAGGAATTGAACGACGGGGTGATCGATATCAAGAAGATCCTCCTACTCGCGGAGAAAAACGGGGTAGAACAGTGCTTCGTGGAGCAGGATCAGTCGCCCGATCCCCTTCAGAGTATCAACCAGAGTGCCGATTATCTGCGCGCCATTGAGGACAAACTGTAGGTTACCCAACAGACCGCCGTTGCTTTGTCTCTTTTACCGTTGAAAAACCTCAACCACCCGCTGAGTAGCTTTCGCCTGATGGCACTCCGACCTGCTTGTATGATTGCTTCACTCCAACTGTCGCTGGTCTTTATCCATCGAACCGCCCGATCGTTTTCTAAAAAACACATTCTGCTGATCGCCACGCTACTCGCGGGTCCCTTTGGGGCACAGGCGGGTCAGGTAGACACCGTGCGCATTTACAGCGCGGCCATGCAACGCGAGATCTCGGTAGCAGTGATCACTCCCGAGCGCTACGCCGTTTCCGACACGGGACGTTACCCGACAGTGTACCTACTGCACGGCTACAGTGGCAACGATCGGGACTGGATCACCAACGTGCCGGGGATCACCGGCTTGGCCGACACGCATCAGCTCATTATCGTGTGCCCCGACGGCGGCTACAACAGCTGGTACCTGGACAATCCGGTGGACAGCAACAGTCAGTACGAGACGCACGTAGCGAAAGAAGTGGTCGCGTTTATTGATACAACCTATCGAACCGTTGCTGACCGAACCGGACGCGCCATCACGGGGCTGAGCATGGGCGGGCACGGGGCGTTGTTTCTGGCGCTGCGCCATCCGGACACCTTCGGGGCGGCGGGCAGTATGAGCGGCGGGGTAGACCTTACCTACGATACGGATGCCTGGGAGATTAGTGAAAAGCTAGGCCGCTACGAGGAGCATCCATTGCGCTGGGATTCGTTGTCGGTCGTCAACCTGGTGCTGCTGCGTCCGCCCGATAGCTTGGCACTGTTCATCGACTGCGGCACCGAAGATTTTTTCTTCGAGATCAACCAGCAACTGCACCGCACCTTGTTAGAGCAGAATATCGCGCACGACTACATCACTCGTCCAGGCGGGCATACGTGGCCCTACTGGCGCAACGCCTTGCCGTATCATCTGCTGTTTTTTGCGGATTTCTTTGGACAGCGTTCTCCGTAGTGCTTCATGAGCTAGTTATGCTTTCTAAGGCGATCTCTTATTTTCGGGCGTGCTATCAGGCCGACAACCGGACGTTGCAGCTACCTAACTTCTTTAGCAACAAAGTAGAACACCGTTTGCTGCTGTCGGATGCCGATCTTATCACGGGCAACTTGCCTAAAGTTTCCGTTGACCCGGATTGGGCAACTGACACACTGAAGGACCTGAAAATTTACACCAAGGAGAAAGCACTGTACTGCTGCTCTTTGTTTATGCTAGGTCATACGTCGGTTGCCGAAAAGAAGAGAAGGGTTTGTGCCCCGCTCTATCTTCACCCAGCGCAACTAACCGAAAAAGAGGGCGAATTCTACGTCAGTATCAACATTCACCAACCAATCATTAATCCGGCCGCCGTCAAAGCGACTTTGTCTTCTGAAACGGACACGTATGATGAGTTGATTGAGCAACTTCCGGCAGGCTTTATAGATTTTGGATTATGCAGTGAGCTTCAGCGGCTTTTTAGTCAGGCTCTTCCGACTTTGAATACCCAAGAATTACTCATGTTCCCTCAGTTGTATGATGAAGCCGCTACCAAACAGTTTCACAAAAAGCTGTATCAGCCGGAAAGCTTTTCGTTGATTCCGGCAGCGGGTTTGTGCGTGGTCCGGAAATCCACAACTACGCTGGGTGTGCTGAGCGAGTTAAAGGAGATTGCTCAAACTGACTCCTGGTCGGCTCCGCTACGAGCGCTCTTTTCTCATCCTCTTTCTGGTAATTCTCTACCTAGAGCATCTCCATTAGTGCCTGTATCACTCAGTCAGGCGCAGGAAAAAGTTTTTGAATCCAGCCACGCGCATTGCCAGACATTGGTGATTGGTCCACCCGGTACTGGTAAGTCATTTACTATTGCTGCGCTGGCCGTAGATTATCTGAGTCGCGGCAAATCAGTACTTATTACGTCTAGCAACAACCAAGCGGTAGATGTAATTGCGGATAAAATAGAGAAAGACTTCGGCCTGCCGGACGTGGTGGTGCGGGGCGGGAGGCAGGATTATAAGAGAGTGCTTAAAAAGCGGCTACAGGATATGTTGAGTGGCATCGGAGTAGAAGAGGTCTCTTCGGAAGTATTGGGACAGCACAGTGAGACCATAAATGCGTTGGCACAAACACTCTATCGGTTAGAAAAGAAAATAGCGCAGCGCGAGCGGACTGAGCTACGGCAAGGAGCATGGCTGTCGCGAAAAAAGAGCGGTTGGTTCGCCCGCGGGCGGAAGGCATATCTGCGGTGGCGCATCACGAAAACGGTTTCGTATTATACGCTTCTAAGCCAACTGAAAAGTGCTCAGCATCAGCGGGAGCAAACTATCAAAAAGTATTTGGTGCTGAATTTTCACAACCAACTGGCTACTACGCTGCGCTTGCACCGAAGCGTGCTCAAATCATTTCTGCAAGCACTCCGCGCTCGGACCGCACAGCGCAAAGAATCTCTGTTTGAGTCTGTTAATTTGGCCCAACTACAGCAAGCCTTTCCGATTTGGCTTACCAGCTTATCTGACGTGAGCAACGTGCTGCCCTTGGAAAGAGAGATATTCGATCTCGTCATCATCGACGAAGCGACGCAGTGCGATATAGCGAGCGCACTGCCCGTGTTGCAACGGGGAAAACGAGCGGTTGTCGTCGGCGACCCCCAACAGTTACGTCACGTTTCGTTCTTGTCCGAGGCGCGACAACAGCATTTGCGGCAAAAGTATCAATTGATAGAAAAGGAATACGGCACGCTAAACTTCCGCGAGCACAGCTTACTGGACAAAGTACAGGAAAGCATTCAAGATCAGTCGCAAGTTATCTTCCTGGATGAGCACTACCGAAGCACCCCTTCTATCATCGATTTTAGCAACCAAGCTTTTTATCGAGGCGCACTGCGAATCATGACTACCACTCCGCACACCAAGCGTCAGCAGCAAGTGATCGTTCATCAGTGTGAAGGAGAGCGAAGCGAAACCGGCTACAACCAAGCCGAGGCCAGCGCGATTTTACAGGGTGTCGACCAACTCATTCGCGAAGAGGCGCAGCAGGAAGCAGTTACCTGCCAAAGCATCGGCATTCTTTCTCCGTTTCGTGAGCAGGTAGACTTTTTGCAGAAACAAATTCAGAAGACATACACATTGGACGTTATCGACCGGCATCGAATACTGATTGGAACCGCTCATTCGTTTCAGGGCGAAGAACGCGATATGATGTTTATCTCGCTAGTACTCGGCGCTAGCGATCATCCTACCGCGTTTCGCTATCTCAACCAGCCTGATGTCTTCAATGTGAGCATAACCCGAGCGCGATCGCAGCAGCACGTTTTTACTTCTTTGGATGCTTCACAGCTCAAACCTCACTCGCTAGTAAGGCAGTATTTAGAATCTGTTGTCCGTCAAGCAAAAACACCGGCTTTGCCTCGAGAAAACAAGGATGCTTTTTTAGACGAGATTACGGAAGTTATTCGAAATTTAGGAATCACCGAGATTTATCGAGCCTATTCAATTGCCGGAGTAGAGATTGATCTATTGGTAACACATTCTCAAAGCACGTACTGCATTGATGCCATTGGGTATCCGGGAGATTTTGCCGAAAGCTTCTCGATCGAACGCTACAAAGTCTTGCACCGGGTGGGGCTCACTGCATTTCCGGTCGTTTACAGCCATTGGCAACTACTCAACGCGCAAGTAGTAAACGAACTCACTGCCTTTTTGCAGCTTAAATAGCCGCCCCATTCCAACCATCTTTCCCTAGTGCGTGTCTTGATAAAAAACATACGGCAACACTATGAACCATCTGCGATTATTGTTCACCAGCTTCGCTTTCTTGATAGCACTATCAGCCTGCGAAGAAGACGAAACCGCTCCCGAATGCACCACCCTGGCAACCGTTCGCGATCTCACCGGACTGGGCGGCTGCGGTTGGGTACTGGAACTTGAGAATGGCGAGCGTTTGGAGCCCTATCTAGTCTACGGCAATTACAACGACCCGCTCTGGTGCGGACCTGCGTACCCCGATAGCAGAAATCAGCCGTATTATGATACTCAGTTGTGGTACGACGCCAATCCGCAAGATGGAATGAAGGTGCGCATTGCCTATGAGGTATTACCCGATCAGGCTAGCGTATGCATGGCTGGTCCTATCGTACAGATTACCTGCCTTGAAGTAGTAGAACGCCCACCGTCTGACCAACCCACGCGCTAAAACTTATACCCCACCGTCACCAGCACCATCCGTGAGTCGCGCTTGTAGGTGAAGTACTGCCGGAACCGCTCGGTCTCGGCGTTGCTGCCGAATTGGTAGGTGTTGAATACATCGCGCACGCTTACGCTCACGCTGCCCTTCTTGTCCAGGAAGTTGCTCCGCACACTGGCGTCCAGATAGTAGCGGGCGTCGTCGAAGCCCTGCGCCTCCGCTTCGGGAGATTCGTAGTTGCCGGTGAACTGCAAATCAACGCCGCCGGGCAGCACGAAATTAGACACCAGCTTGGCGTTCCAGGTCAGGGCGTCGTTGGTGAAATCGGCGTCTAGGTTGGTACCGTCGATCAGGGCGCGGAACAGCGAGTAGCTCACGTTCACGTTCCACCAGGGGGTTGATCTTAGTGGTGTTGATCAACTCGATGCCGTAGGTGGTGCCACTCGTTAAGTTCTCGGGACGACGCTCCGATACTCCGTTGTCGGTCACGTTCACCACCCAGTCGACCAGCCCGTTGGTACGGCGGTAGAATAAGGTAGAGGTGAGGTCAACTTTCTTAGCGCCTATCTTGTGTCCGAACTCCAGCGATTGAATGTATTCCGGTTGCAAATTCGGGTTACCGAAGCGCACGTTCAGCGTATCGGCAATGTCGCGGAAGGGGTTCAACCGCCAGGAGCCGGGCCGGTCGATGCGACGGCTGTAAGTAAATTTGAGCGACTGCCGTTCGCCCAGGTGATACTGCGCGCTAAAGCTCGGAAACGGGTTCAGGTAGCGCTGCTGATTTTCTTCGCCAGTATTGTACAGCTTCGTATCAACCAGCGTCTGCTCCACCCGGACGCCCGCCGACAGATCAATCCGCTCAAATTTGTGGCTGTAAATCGCGTAAGCAGCGTAGACCTGCTCCTGATACAAGAACTGGTTACTCACCGCGGGGTTGGCCTGCCACTGCTGGGTGCCATTGTCATAATTATCAAAGTCGAAGTCGGTGCTAAGGCTGCGTAGAATCGTTTTCGCTCCCACTTCCAGTTTGTTGTCGTTCGCGAAAGGATGGGTATAATCCACCTGCGCCACGCCGCGATGCGGCGGAGTTCGTCGGTGCTGGCCCGTTGGCGGTCGGCGGGGTCTTCGTTGGGGGTGCCGTCGTCGCTCAGCGACTGCGTACCCGCGTTCTGAGCTTCTATTCCGTCGCGGTATGAGTAACTGGCCAGGGCCCGGAACTCCCGACCTTCTTCATTGAACACCCGCTCGTAAATCAGCGAATTGTCCAGCGTGTAGTTATCTTCAGTTTCCACGTTGTCGCGGATGTTATACAGGGTGCGCCGGTCGGTATCCGTATCAAACCGCTGGCTGGAGGTGATTTCCGAATCCTCTTCGCCCTCGGTTTCAAACACGCCTTCGTAGGTGAGTTTGCTTTTGTTGAAGTAGTAATCTATCCCGTAGTTGGCCGTGTGGCTAAAGTCATCACGCTCCACGGCACGATCCTGAAGCAGCAGGGTGCCGTCTTCCCCAAACGTCTCCCGTTCCACGCTCACGTCGGCCACGCTGGGCCAGCGGCGGTAACTGTAACTCCCGTAGGCGTTGACCCGCCCCTGCTGGTGACTGATCCGGGCCGAGGCGTTGGTGCGCATCCGGCTGCCCAGGGTGAGTTCCACGTTGCCGTGGGTGCCTTCGTCCTCGCCTTTTTTCAGTTTGATGTTGATCACCCCGCCCGTGCCCTCGGCATCGTACTTGGCGTTGGGGTTGTTGATGATGTCGATGTTCTTGATGGCGCTGGCCGGAATCTGCGACAGGTCGCCGCTGAGGGCCGAGTTGCGCCCGTTGATAAGCACGTTGGTGGAGCTGCTGCCCCGGAGGGCAAGTCCGCCGTCTTGCCCCACGCTCACCGAAGGAGTGTTGCGCAGCACGTTCGAGCACACTGCCGCCCACGTTCGAGATATTTTGCTCGGGCCGAATGGTCATGCCTTCCAGCGTGGTTTCGATGGGCTTCACTACCTCGGCTCCTTCGACCACCACCGCGTCTAGTTCGGTGGCTTGCTTTTTGATGTTGATGGTGCCCAGGTTGGTGTCCTGATCCAGTTGAATCTCGGGCATCTTGTAGGGGGCGTAGCCAACGAAGCGGATTGTTAGCCGATACGTGCCCGGGGGCACGTCGCTGAGCGTAAACGCGCCCTGAGCATTGGACGTTCCTCCCTGGGCAACCGCCTTTTCCCCTTGGGCATACAGGGCCACGTTGGCGAAGGGCACCGCCTTACCGGTTTTCTGGTCGGTGATGCTTCCCGTAATAGTATACGGATCTTGGGCTGATACTAAAGTAGAAAATAAACTTGCTGTCAGTAGTAAAAAAAATCGTCTCATATTCAGTTTTTATCGTTCCGTCGTGGACGTATCAACCGAAAGCTTGGGTGATTGTTGAACAAATCGGAAAATCTTTTAAACAAATGTGCTATTCCAAAAACGCTTCATCCGGTAACTAACAGCCATAGGTAATATCCGATCCGTAGTCTACTTTCTGTTAGCTCGCTACCGGATGTTGACCGTAGTCTTGCTTTATTGGTCATTTATTGCATTCATTTGCTTTTCGCCGTCTCCATTGATTCTCAATCACCCGCATGAAGCTAACCGCCTCCACCATCGGCCTGATTGCCGGTCCGCTCAGTTTTGTTCTTATTCTCACCCTGCTGCATCCGGCCGACATGAGTGAGGAGGCGAGCCGGGTGCTGGCCTGCACCAGTTGGATCGCCATCTGGTGGATCACCGAAGCCATTCCGATTGCGGCCACGTCGCTGCTGCCCATTGTGCTGTTTCCGCTCACCGGCGCGCTGGACATCAAGAGCACCGCCGCTTCGTTCGGGCATCCTTATATTTTTTTGTACGCCGGAGGTTTCATTGTGGCCATCGCCATCGAACGGTGGAACCTGCACCGCCGCATCGCGCTCAACATCATCAACCTGATTGGGGCGGATATCAAGAGCATTATCCTGGGCTTCATGGTAGCCACCGCCTTTCTGTCGATGTGGATTTCTAACACCGCCACCTCGGTGATGATGCTGCCCATTGGCACCGCCATCGTGCTGCAACTCAAGGACAATCCGCAGACCGAAGAGGACGAAACCACCACGTTTGGCAAGGCGCTAATGCTGGCCATCGCCTACAGCGCGTCGATCGGGGGTCTGGCTACGCTGATCGGCACGCCGCCCAACCTGGTGCTGGCCGGAGTGGTGCAGGAAACCTACGGGATCGAGATTACTTTTTCGCGGTGGATATCATTCGGTCTGCCCCTGTCGCTGCTGCTGCTGGTCATCTGCTGGCAGTATTTGGTAAGGTTTGCCTTCACCTTTCGGCAGAAAGAGTTCGCGGGCGGTCGCGCTGAGATTAGGAAGCACTTACAACAACTGGGCAAGATGTCGTTCGAAGAGAAATCGGTGCTGGTGGTGTTCATCGCCGTCGCGCTGGCGTGGATCACCCGCTCGTTTCTGCTGCAAGCGCTGATTCCGAACCTCGACGACACCATCATCGCGGTGGCCGGGGCGCTGGTGCTGTTCGTGCTGCCCGCTCGGGCCGAACGGCGAGCGCTCATCAACTGGGAAGAGGCGGTGAAGCTGCCCTGGGGCGTGCTGTTTCTGTTCGGGGGCGGCCTAGCCATCGCCGAAGGTTTTCAGCGTACCGGCCTGGCCACCTGGATTGGCAGCCAGATGAGCCTGGTAGAGGGCATCAATATCGTTCTTCTGATGCTTATCCTGATTGCAGCGGTCAATTTTCTCACCGAGATCACCTCGAATCTGGCTACCACGGCGATGATCTTGCCCATTCTGACCTCCATGGCAGTGGTGCTCAACGTGCATCCTTACCTGCTGCTGGTGGGAGCCACGGTGGCGGCGTCCTGCGCTTTTATGCTGCCGGTGGCCACGCCGCCCAACGCGGTGGTGTTCGGCTCGGGCTACCTGACGATCCCCGATATGGTGCGGGCGGGTATCTGGATGAACGTGCTGTCGATTATCTTGCTCACGGTTCTGGCCTACTTCTTTCTGCCTGCGGTGTGGGATTTTGTGCCGGAAGGATTTCCGGAGGGGTTTGGGGTGGAATAGTGGGCGTCACTTTTGCTGAAGTCGTTTGCCTCAGCCACGTTTTGCGTTGGGGTAAAAAAATACTGTTACCAATTTGGAGAATCAAGAAGAAAAAACAGTCACCAATAACTTTTCGGCCTATGGACACGACGGCGAACAAACAACGATAAGTGAACTGTTTGACGATGGAGCTGATTGGCATGATGGGTTCCAACTAGATTTAACTCAGTATCAGAACATCCCTAATTCTTCAATATTTACCGTTAATATTTACTTAGAATCAGGAGCTGAGCTAATTGAACAAACCGAAGAAATAGACTTTAAGTAGCAATATTCCTCTCCGCTCACTGACTTAGCGAAGCGATTCTACTAAAATGATACAATCAAAAAAGTATATGACAAATTTAGAGAAGATGTTAGGGATGATCATTCTTAGTATAACCTTCCCCCTGACTCTCATCACTTCCGCTAGCGCCCAGCAGTACCTCGACTACCAGTTGCGCCTGGAGCCGGTGTGGTCGCGGGTGGCGGATGCCCTGGGCGAGATCGGCTCGGTAGAGAGCGTCGATTTTTCGCCCGACGGAAAGCATATTATCAGCGGCACCAAGTACGACAACTCCGTCATCATGTGGCGCACCTCAGACGGCACCGAACTGTGGAGGAAGTACGCCGCCCAGGAGATAGAACGGGTGGGCTGGTCGGCCGATGGGCAGTACGTGGCCGCCGCCAGTGAAGATTTTCTGGTGACGGTCTACGAGGCGATGAGCGGGGACGTGGTTCATACGCTGAAGCATACCCAGGGCATCGACGGACTCACCTGGTCTAACCAGGGAAGTATGCTGGTAAGCGGCGAAGAAAAAACCACCGACGCGGACGACAACACGCACGGCATGATACGGGTGTTTGATATGCCCTCAGGAAATGAAATCAAAACCATTGACTTCGGCAATACCGTCAACGAACTGTTTTTCTCCTCGGATGACCAGTACCTGCTGGCCGTGGGGCATGGGGCGGTGAAGGTATACCAAGCGGCCGATTGGTCGCTGGTGCAGACGCTTGACCCCGCTTATTTCACGATCTTCACCAGCGGAGTATTCTCGCCCGATGCCAAGCACGTGTTTGCCGTAGGGCAGGGCGGCACGTCCCGCGGCAACGCTTACCTGTGGGAGTGGCAGAGCGGCAAGCTGCTCAAGATGTTTAACCACACCGGCAAGAAGATCGAGTCGGTTTCCTGGCATCCCAACGGACAATATATCGCCTACGCCGGACACGATCCCTACATTTACGTGTACCGGGTAGCGGATATTCTTCAGTTCGGTAACGATGCCATACCGGTGGCGCACCGAACCTGGGCGGGTGACCATGCGGAGTACATTGATTTCAATGCGGACGGCAGCTTTCTGGTCAGTGCCCACCAGAACGGCCTAATTAAACTCTGGGTATGGATGGGCGAAGACTCCGACACCAATGCCCGCCGACACGACTACATCCGGGAGCAGCAGGAGAAAGCGCAATCAGCGGCTGAACAAAATAAAAAGCCCTGATGAACCGAAAATTATTTCTTTCCGGAGCAGCCGCTTCGGCCATGGTGGCGGGAAGTGTTCCGTCAATGACCGCTTCCACCCGCCGTCAGGATTCCGTAGTCCGTTCTGACATCAAAATCACGGATGTGAAAGTGTATCAGCGGGAGGAGGGAAAGGACAAAGCGGTGTTTGTAAAAATAGAAACCAACAAGGAAACGGCGCTACCCTGCATCTGATAGCCTCCATCCCCCACGCCGGTCTCTTTATAGAATACATTGACCGGCATCTGTTTCCGACCGTCACCGCCATGTTCGATCAGGACATACTTTTGCTGATGGGTATTTATACGTGCCGGAAGCTCCGGGTTTTGATTTAGTCATCGACGAAAAGTGTTTGCAGCTCTTCAACAAATCCACTACCCCAACCCGCCCACTACCGCCTCCACCACATCTTTCGTCTTCGCTGCTCCTCCCAAGTCCGGCGTGAGCACCTTGCCTTCTTCGGTTATCGCTTCAATGGCTTGCACGATAGCATCGGCCGCTTCGGTTTCGCCCAGGTGATCCAACATCATCGCCCCGGTCCAGCAGGCGGCAATAGGGTTGGCGATGCCCCGCCCGGTGATGTCAGGCGCGCTGCCGTGCACCGGTTCGAACATGCTGGGAAACTCCCGCTCGGGGTTGATGTTGCCCCCCGCGGCAATGCCCATGCCACCCACCACCGCCGGACCTAAATCCGACAGTATGTCGCCGAACAGGTTGCTGGCCACCACCACGTCGAACCAGTCGGGATGCTGCACGAAGTGGGCGGCCAGGATATCGATGTGAAACTGGTCGGTGGTCACCTCCGGGTACTGCTCGCCCATCCGCCGAAAGCGCTCGTCCCAGTAGGGCATGGTATGGATAATACCGTTCGATTTGGTGGCGCTGGTTAACTTTTTGCGGCGCGACTGGGACAGCTCAAAAGCGTACCGCATCACGCGGTCCACGCCCCGGCGGGTGAACACGCTTTCCTGCACCACCATTTCGTAGTCGGTGCCCTCGTGCAGGCGTCCGCCGATGGATGAGTACTCTCCCTCGTTGTTCTCGCGCACGATATAGAAATCAATGTCGCCGGGATTTCTCAGCGGCGACTCGATGCCTTTGAGCAAGCGCACCGGACGCAAATTCACGTACTGCTGAAAGGTACGTCGGATCGGGATCAGCAAGCCCCACAGCGACACGTGGTCGGGCACCCCGGGGAAACCCACCGCTCCCAGAAAAATGCTATCCGAATCGCGCAGTCGGTCCAGGCCGTCGTCGGGCATCATCCGCCCGTGCCGGGCGTAGTGCTCGCACGAGTAATCGTACGATTGATAAGTGAGCGAGAATCCGCCCAGCGCGGCGGCATGGTTCAGCACCCGCACGGCGGCGGGGATCACTTCCTGGCCGATGCCATCGCCGGGGATGAGCGCAATTTGATAGTTCGTCATGATGAGCAGAGTTTGTACATTGCGTCGAACATACGGAATTGTACGCTTTTTACCGTATCCTCCGGCCCGACTCGTGAAAATTAGTCCTACTCTCGTTTATGCTCACCTTAATCAAGTACTCCCTACCGAAGATTGCCGAATGATCAGCGCCGGAGGTATAATAATTTGCTCCGGAGCGTACGAAGATTTGTCGGTGAGCAACTGTTTCACCAGCAGGCGTAGAGCGGTTTGTCCCAGTTCGTACGGATGCTGTTCCACGGTGCTTAGGGGAGGAGATAAAAAGGAAGAAAAACTTTCGTTGGCAAAACCAATTAGAGCATGTTTAAATTTTGAAAAGAGCGGGTCAGTGCTTAAACTTTGGGTCAACCAAAACTCAAAAGTTTATGCAAACTCAATACGAGCAGCTCACCGACCCGCAGTGGGAAGTTATCAAAGAGAAACTACCTATCCAAAGGAAACGGAAATATGATTTACGCGCTATTGTTAATGCTATTTTCTGGATACTACGTACGGGTAGCCAATGGCGAAATTTACCGGATTGTTACCCTAAATGGCAGTCCGTTTATTATTATTTTAGTAAGTGGAAGAGAGATGGGACATTGGTGGGACTCAATAGCTCTCTGAATATGATGCTACGAAAAGAATTAGGCAGGGAAGCCACTCCGAGTGCGGTATCCATTGATAGTCAGTCTATTAAAAAGGCGCCGTTTGTCAGTGAAGATACCGGTATCGATGGGAACAAGAGCATTAACGGACGCAAACGCCATATCCTTACTGACACGATTGGCTTAGTATGGGTAGCGGTGATTCATGCGGCCAATTTGCACGACGGGGTGATGGCTCAACGAGTAGTCAGCCCAATACTAGGCTATCTTCATCGGGTGAAAAAAATCTTTGCCGATATGGCTTACAAAGTGAATTTGAAAGAGTGGTTGGACCAGATGTATACCAGTATCGAACTAGAAATTTCTTCCCGTCCCCCTTCTTCTGAAGGCTTTGTGCCGGTGAAGATACGATGGGTCACTGAGCAGACTTTTGGTGTCTTTAATTTCCAGAGAAGACTAGATAAAGATCACGAAAAAACAGCAAACAGTGCTGAGGCTTGGATATATTGGGCCAATTGCCAAAGAGTCCTTAACCGATTGAAGCTCAAACCTATAGAAAATTTTTAAACATGCTCTTAGGGCAATATCTTCGGGAATGTTTTTGTGGATAGATTTGAGATAAGACGCAGCTCCCAGGGCGACGGTATCACTCACTGCAAAAATTGCGTCGGGGGAGACGGGCAACGCCATAAGCTTGCGGGCAGCCCGCACTCCATCCTGGGAGAGGAAGCCTCCGCAAATCAAATGCTCGGGAATAAACGGCAAACCGTATTCGTTGAGCGCGGCCCGGTAGGCTTCAGCGCGGTGCCTGAAACTCTTGAGTTGCGGTGGCCCCCCAATATGAGCGATCTTGCGGCGTCCGGTTTCCAGCAGGTGCCTTACCGCCCGATAAGCCCCTTCGTAGTCGTCAATCCGCACCGAAGACAAACGCAGGCTCTGGGGAATGCGGTCAAAGAATACCAGGGGAAAGCCTCCCTGGTTAATTTCCTCGAGGTACGCCAGTTGATCCGATTCCTGCGTCAGACAAATCAACAGTCCTTCTACCCGGCTAGAGATCATGTCTTTAATAATTTCAGCTTCCCGCCGGGCATTTTCACCGGAGTAGCTTACCACCAGTTGGTAGCCGATTTTATGGGCCAGGTCCTGGATGCCCTGGTTGATGGAAGCGAAGAAAAGATTGCTGACCTCCGGGAAGACGATACCGATGCTTTTGGTTTTCCGACACACAAGGCTGCGGGCTATTTGGTTGGGTTGGTAGTCTAGTTTTCCGGCCAGGTGAAGCACGGCTTCCCGGGTGGGTCGACTCACCTCGGGCACCCCGCGCAGGGCGCGCGAAACAGTGGCCGTAGAAATTTTTAGCTCTCTGGCTAAATCCTTGATAGTTACCGGCCGCATCGCCATAGGGTTCCTTTTTCCGTAAGGAACAATCCTACCACATTTTTTCTACAAACGGTAAAACGGAAAGTTATCTTTTTGTTAAGTCATTGCTTCACCAGCTCAGGGTCCGGATCAAACCACTGGTCAAATTCCGAATCAATCTGAAACTCAGTCACCCCGCTCGCTTTGAGCCACTGAATGTCGTCTTTGGCTTCCTGCATCATAGCGGTGCTCTCTGCGTAGTGAAACTTATTAACCGAGGGCACCACCGTGACCCGGTTTTCCTGGGCCCATCGGACAATATCCTCATCCAGTTCGTTGCCGTGCTCAAACAAAAAATACTTTTGGGCAACATCTTCACCGCTTTCCTGGGCGTGTCGAATGGCTTCCCGGGGCGCGCCGACCTTGGCCTTTCCCATAAAATAATGGCGGGAGGCTTCCGTACCAATCACGTAGGCGGTGGCCAGCAGACCGTATTTTTTCAGACTGGTTTCAATCTGGGGTAGAAAGGCTTCCGAATGCGGGTCTTTGGTATCTAGCATTAGCTTGAGGTTGCCTGATTGGCAAAGGCGCAGCATTTCTTCCAGGGTAAGGGGAGCCTCATCGCCCGGGCTCGACCTGAGTCTCTTCACCTCGGCCAGCGTCATCTCCGCCACGGGGCGGGGGTCGTTGTAGAAGCGCTGAAAATCGGGATCGTGCTGCACAATGGCTTTTCCATCCTTAGTTTCGCGGATGTCGATCTCCACCATCCAGTATCCCCGCTCAATCGCTTCGGCTACCGACGCCGGGCTGTTTTCCGGGTGTAGCGCTTCCACCACGCCGCCCCGGTGGGCAATGAGATGATACTGGGCCGGATCACCGTTAACGAAGGCAAAAATCAGTAAAAGGCTTCCTAGGATTCTCATGGTTTGCGGGCGTTAGCGGGGAGAGGAGTTACGTTTTGTGATGCGTAGGGGCCGAATACGCCGGTGATTTCTCGTTGGGCATTGCTGTCGTTCAGGGTATATATCCGGTAGTTGTTCCCCTGCTCACCCACTCGAACCACAATGTGGCCTTCTGTGCTTCGGTAGGCATTTTCCAGGGAAGGGCCAATGACTTGCCGGTTGGCTTCCAGGATGTTGGTGGCGAATAAGTCGCGTTCGCCGGGGTATAAATAGTCGGAAGTAATTCTTCGAAGCACCTCGTGCCCCGGGTGGTCGGAAGACCAGGTTTGCTCGATCCACACCCGGGGCTGTAGCGTCTTCACAAAATAGGCGTTGCAGCAGTCCCGGTTGCCGTGGTGATTCATGGCCACCATATCTACCGGGCCGACGGCTTGGGCCGTAGGCGTTTCCACGTCCAACCAGTCGGGGGCTCCTAAGTCGGCAATGCCGGGCATATCGCCGCCGGTGAAGTAGTCAAACGCTCCGTAGCTGATCAGGACCGCGTTGCTCAGGGGATTTTCTCCTGGCCTTTCCGCAACGGGGGTGCTGCTAAAATCAGGAAAGTATTCGTAGGTTTCGTCGTCCGTTCCGGTCCAGAAGGTGCCGTTGGATTTGATGTTTCTAACCGCAAAATCCGGATACCGGGTCGGATCGTTGTTGAGTACGATTTGATCTTTGCTACCCACCCGCAAACTGGCCGCCCGCATTCCGTGCTGCTCTTTATGATAAGCAATAAAGTCCTGGTAGTTGTCGAAGGTCTCCAGCCAGGGCTGGTAGAGCGGGTTAAAGGCGGTGGTTGTTCTTCGCCCCGCCCCCTTCAGGGGAGTTGGATACTGATAATCGGGATAGCCCCGATCCAGCAGGGTTTTGATAGGAACCAGGTCGCCCAGTTCGGTGATGCCCGTTAGCCGATACGCCCCGTTTTGCGCAGTTTTGGAATCGCGGTGCAGATCACCGTAGTGGTCCGAGTGAAAATGGGTGATCAGCGCGTAATCAATTACCGTTTCTTTTCCCGAGGGGGCCAATTGCCAGATATAATCCGCGATCCACTGGGGGGCAGTCTTGGTGCTATCGGGATGGATGCGGGTATTGCGGGGCGTGCCGACCCGTTGTCCGAAGGGGCTCATGTCACCGGCGTCAACCAGCAGCGTGGTGCCGTCGGGGAAAACAAAAAACGCGGCATCACCCCGGCCGGTGTTGATGTGGTGGATATCCAGCATCCCCGGTTGCCACCGGGGGAGTTGCTCGCCTAGTTCTTGTCCGCTGAGCAGCCGGGGGATTAGCACCAACGTGAGCAGCACGTGATTTACAAAAGGCATGGGCGTGGTGAGTAGTGGTGGAAGAAGGCAGGAATCTCCCCCTGCGTTCCCGGCGAAGACGCCCGGATCAAAATACGTATTTTATGCCTAACTGCACACTAAAGGGGTCACCGTTCTTTCGTTTCGTTCCGGCGTTTTCGTTCACTCTATACGCGTATGACCGGCTTTGGGCATCGAAGCTTTCCACGTTATACAGTCCGGTATTGATAATTTCCTGGTACCCACCCCACCGGTAGTTAAACAGGTTCAGCACGTTGAAAATGTCAGCCCGAAGAATCAGTTGCTGATCACGGAAGGTGTTAAACTCTTTGGAGACGCTCAGGTTCCAGGTTTGTCGCCAGGGCATCAGGCCTCCGTTCCAATCGGCAAAACCATCCATATTATCTTCCAGGTACTGTCGGTATTCGGCACTGGTGTTGCCCAACAGGTTGCGCATACCCTCCCGAATGCCTTCCGGGGTGGCGGGATTGTCGGGATCAAAAATAAAGGCCAAATCAGTGGTATTGCCGTCGCCGTTAATGTCGCGATTGACCCCGGCACTGAAGCGGTCCCACTGGTAAAGAATCAGGTTGGTGCTGATATTAAAACCGTAGAAGGTCGGGGAAACCCCGCTAATGACTACCTTGTGGCGCATGTCCTCGCCGTCATACCATCCGGCGGCCCGTTTGCCGTAGCCCCAGTAAGAATCGGCCACCGCAAAATCGTCGTTGGCATTGCCTGAATTATAGGTAGGGCCACCTTTGGACCGCCCCCGGGTATAGGAGAAATTAACGGAGCCATCTCGGACTACAATAGCCCCTTCCAAGGTGAAGGCAAGGTAGGTATTGCTCCAGTCAGCGTTGGTGTATTGCAACACTTCGGTGAACTTATCGGAGCGGCGGGCATCGTTGTAGTCCGCGCGGTCTTTTCCGTCCAGGGTTTCGGCCGGTACGTATATTTCTCGGCTCCCCTCGTTGGCCAGATCAAAATAAGGTTCTCGCACCAGGTTTCGGTTCACGTAATAAAAGTTGTCCTGGGTGTTGTTATAGTACACGCCCACTCCGGCCCTAAACCAATCCGTGAGATACCGATGAAAGCTGATGTTGGAGCGGAAGGTTAGGGGTGTCTCCAGGTTTTTATCCAGGGCCACCACAAAGGCAGGAGGGGTTTCCAGGTTCAGCGAATTGAGGTAGGCTTCACCGGGCACTTCGTTGAAGTTTTCGTAATATTTCGGCCAGTCGGGGATTGGAACGTCATCCCCTCTCACGTCCACCTCCTTGAAGCTGATTCCATTGTCTATCTGGGCCATGGTAAAGGCCTGCGTGGTGAACTGGGAAGCAAACCAACCGGCCCCCGCCTTAAGAATATTCCTTCCGTCACCGGCAACGTCCCAGGTCAGGTTTAGTCGCGGTTGGATGTTGTTGGCATCAAAGGGCACCACGTCGTTTCTGATCCCCAATTCCTGTTCTAGCACGGCATTATACTGCGGGGCCACCGGCAACACGGTCGCATCCCAGCGCAGGCCGACCGAAAGGTGGAGGTTTGGGTTCAAATCGGTTTCCATCTGGGCATAGACTCCGAGCTCGAGCATTTGCGGGTACACTTTGCCACCGGCATCACCGATCGGAATTTTCCGGGTAAACCTCCAGGGAGTGTTGTTCTGTAAATCTTCTATCGATCGATAATAGAACTGCCCTTGCTGCCGATGGGTCAGTTGATCTTTGATTTGGGTGAAGATGTTATCCGTTCCAACGGTGAACAGGAAATTGCCGCTTCGCAGCGTGGCGTTATTGACCAATTGAAAAGAAGTGGAAGCAATGATTTCCGGTACCCAGTTCTGGTTGCCAAAGCCAACCGTCTGCACATTGTCGCTGCCATCGGCAAAGGTGGAGGCCACTTCCACGAAGCCTTCGGGAGCCCGGCGGTAAATCAGCTGATTGAGGCGTTGGTTGTCCATGACGCTGAACTTGAGGTCGTTGAAAAACTTTTCCGAAAACTGGGTCTTGAGCGCCAGCATCAGGCTGTGGTCCCGCTCGTAGCCCTTGTACTGGGTAGAGAGCAACCCGTCGCTTCTTTTCTTGGCAGGATCGTTAAAGCTCTGGTAGTTATACCGTAGGGTGAGGTTGTTAAAGCGGTTGAGCTTCCAGTCGAGGCGGCCAAAGAAGTTCTTGGTGACTCGGGCAATCCGAATCTCACCGTATTGCTGCACGAGGGGGACGCCGTAGTCATCTTCCAGGATAGACACTACCTGATCTAAATTACTTTTCGTGATTCCCAGGTTTTTCTCAGCTTCTTCTAAGCTGGCCCCCTCATAACTGAAGTCATAAGCCCGGTAGGGAAAGGTGGTGCGGTACTCGTCGTACGACACAAAGAAGTGCATATTGTCCTTAAAAATCGGACCACTCAAACTGGCGCCAAACTGCCCGGTAGTAAAGTCACTGCTAATTTCATTGCCATTGATGTCTTTGTTGCCGCTCAGGAAGTCGCCCGCATAATATCCCCAAAGCGCTCCGTGAAAGTCGTTGGTTCCCGATTTGGTAACGGCTTTGATCACCCCGCCCGAACCGCGGCCGTTGGTCACATCATAGGAGTTGGTCACCACTTCAAACTCACGGATGGTCTCCATTGAAATGGGGAACGCTCCTCCCGAGGTTCCGCCGAAAACCGCTCTTCGGTTGGTCACCCCGTCCAGCATATATCCCTGGGTGCCGGACTTATTGCCGCCAATGGCCCCGCCCCGGGTGTGGGGAGAAAGAGCGGCCAAATCCGTATAGTTTCGAGATTGCGTGGGCAGTTTCTGCATTTCCTGGCTAGAAATGGCGGTAGCACTTCCCAGCCGGTCGCGGCGATTCTGAAAAGAATTGCTGTTCACCAAGATTTCTTTTAGCAAAGTCTCTCCTTCGCTTAGGTTAATTGTCTCGATCACCACGTGGTCTCCCAGGTTGAGTTGATAGCCCGTTAAACTGACCGGCTGATAACCGACGTAGTCAATGGTTACCTCGTATGGCCCTCCCAATGGCAGTTCTTTCAAGAAAAACTTACCCTTCAGATCAGTGGTGGTGCCCACGGTGAAACCGGTCGACTGGTTTTTGACTAGTACCGTTGCTCCCGGCAGGGCTTCATCCGACGCCCTTTCCAGCACGCGCCCCGAGATGGAAGCATCGGTGCCCTGTGCGGCGGCTCTTGGCAACCAAGAGATCGTGAGCAAGAGGGAAAGTCCCAGCAGTTGGGTAAAAAATTGAACTCTCATCGGCTTTCAGTTTGGTTGAAGAACAACAGTTTATGTACTGCTACAAATGAACAGAAAACCGAGGAGGAGGATGTTACGAGAGTTTTATGTTTTGGGCCGTTTTCATGTAAACGTTCTCATGGCCGCTTAACGAACAGGGGTATTGTGGTCGTGGATGTCGCCCGACGCCAGGATGTTGATGGGAGCCCGGCAAGAAAGAAATTCCAGCACAGTTGATACAATCGGCTAGTTCTCGCATCTTACCAACGGCTAACAAAATTACCGATGAAGAAACTACTAATCGCACTTGCGCTGGGCATCGTCTGCACTGGCTACGTCAACGGATTGCCCACCCCCGTCACCTCCCGCGTCATGGCCGTGACGGTGTTCCTGAACGGAGCCCAGGTGACGCGTGCTACCACGATCACCTTGCCCGGTGGCGAAGCGCAGTACCGCCTGGAGAAGCTATCGCCCTACGTCGACGCCCAGAGCATCCGCGTGCGCGCGGCCGGTGATCTGATGATCAAGTCGGTGTTTTACCAGCGCAACTACCTGGACACCACCCAGCAGAGCGACGAGAACCAGGCGTTAACGACTCGACTGGAAGAACTGCGGCGACAGATTGCCCGGCAGGGGGCCCGCCTGGTTGTGCTGGAAGAGGAAGAGGCTTTGCTGATCGCCAACCGCACCCTGGGCGGCAGAAACGAGTCCGTGACCACGGCCCAACTGGAAGCGGTGGCTGACTTCTTCCGGGAGCGACTCACCGAGCTCAAGCAGCAGCAAACCACGCTGCGCTTCGCCATCGAAGACCTGAAAAGCGAGCAGCAGCGACTCAGCCGACAGCGCAACGGCCTAAATGCTGAGCGGGAAGAACCGTCGGGAGAAATCATCGTTACGGTTCGGGCCGAGAAACGAGGGACGGTGGACCTGGAAGTGAGCTACACGGTGGCGCAAGCCGGTTGGTACCCCACCTACGACGTGCGGGTGGCCGACGTGGCGAGTCCGGTGCAGCTGCTGTATCAGGCCAACGTGCAGCAGCAGACCGGCGAAGATTGGACCGAGGTGAAGCTCACCTTTTCTAACGCTAATCCGCAGCAGAACAGCACCAAGCCAACGCTGAGTCCGTGGTACCTGGATTTCTACCAGCCCGTGGCTCAACGAATCCGTGGGGCGGCTTCTTTATCTAATGCTTCGGTGGGCCAGGTGCGGGGGCGGGTCACCGACCAGGCCGACGGAAATTCTATTCCGGGAGCCAATGTGCTGGTGCAGGGAACCACCGTGGGCACGGTCGCCAACGTAGATGGGCAGTATCAGTTGGCACTGCCTCAGAACGCGCAAGCGCTGGTGTTTTCTTCCGTTGGTTATGTCTCCCAAGCAGTGCCCATCTACGGAGCCGAAATCAACGTGGCGCTGGAAAATGATATACAAGCGCTGGAAGAAGTGGTAGTCACAGGCTACGGTTCTGAGCTTCAGGGACGGGTTGCCGGAGTGCAAGTAGAGAAGAAGAAAGAGCGCCAGAAGCCGGTTCCGGTGTCGGCGGTGGTGCAGCCCACCACGGTGAGCTTTGCGGTTGATATTCCCTACACCATTCCCAGCAATGGCGAGAACTACACCGTGGAAATGCAGGACTTGTCTATTCCCGCCACCTACGAGTACTTTACCGCGCCCAAGGTGAGTAAGGAAGTCTTCTTGACCGCCCTGATCACCGACTGGCAACCCTACAACCTGATGGCGGGCGAGGCCAGCATCTTCTTTGAGGATACCTTTGTGGGCCGCTCGGTGCTCGACGTGGACCAGCCCGACGATACACTCACCGTGTCGCTGGGCCAGGACCGGGGCATCAGCGTGTCGCGCACCCGCGTGGCCGACTACTCCGAGAAGAACTTCTTCGGCACCACGCGCAGCGAGCAGGTCGGCTACGAGATCGCGCTGCGTAGCAACAAGGCCCAGGCGGTGAACATTGTGGTGGAAGACCAGGTGCCGGTGTCGACCAACGAGCAGATCCGGGTGGAAGTTGAAGAATCCTCAAGTGCTGACTACAGCGAAGCCACCGGGTTGCTCCGCTGGTCGTTCGAGCTTCCGGCGGCCGGCGGTCCGGCGGCTGAAACCAAGAAGCTACGCTTTGGCTACGCGGTAAAGTATCCGAAGGATAAGCGGGTGGATTTGGATTAATGGTTCTTCTGAATGGTTATGGCTCGATTGTTTCATTGTTCGATTGTTGATCGTATCTGTACGCAGCAATCGAACAATCGGACAATTGAGCCATTGATCATCATTCATCCCGCAAGCTATCCACCGGGTTGCGCGTGGCGGCCCGCAGGGTTTGTTGGCTAACGGTTAGCAAGGCAATCAAGATGATCAACAAGCCCGGACTTAGCAGGACCCAGGCCGTCACGTCAATACGGTAGGCAAAGCTTTGCAGCCACTCGTTCATAAAGTAGTTGGCTACGGGAATGGCTATCGCCAGGGCAATCAGTAGCCAACGGATGTAATCTTTGCTAAGCAGCAAGAGCACACTACATACGCTTGCCCCCAACACTTTACGAATACCAATCTCTTGGGTGCGTTGCTGGCTGGTAAATGAAGTAATACCGTACAACCCAAAGCAGCTAATCAGAATGCTGGCGATGGTAAAACTGATGATGATACGGTAAAAGAAGGTGTCGTCGTGGTGTTGAGCCAGCAATTGGTCATCGATCAGTCGATACGTAAAGGGTTCGTCGGGATATACCTTTTCCCAGGCGGCTTGCACGGGGGGCAACAAATCGCTAAGCGGAGCAGCCGCAATATCCATCAGCAGGCGGGGTAGCGTGTCCTGATAAGAGAGGATGAAGAGCGGAATGTCCTTCTTGAGCGATACCGCGTTAAAGTCATTGACGACTCCAACAATGTGATCGTCAGTGCCCGGTATCTTTCCTCCAATCGGATCTTTCATACTGAAGTGCCGCACAAAGGTTTCGTTCACCACTTTTCCCGACGGATCACCGGCTTGAAAGGATTTGCCTTGCGTAACGGTCAAGCCTAGCGTTTCGATCAGGTCCTCATCTCCTGACATCTGGTACGGAGCGTAAAACTTACCATCTTCCAGTTCGTATCGGACCAGCCAGTTACCTGAGACTGGGTTGCTCGTGGATAGCGCTACCCGAGAGACCTTTGGGTACTGAAGCAGTAGATTCTTAAGCGCAGCCAACCGGCTTTGCCCCTCTTCGTCGGGCGCGCGTAATTCCAGTAAGTTTCGGTTAAATCCCAGCGGCTTAGTCCTGATGTAGTCCATCTGCCGAATAATCACTGAAGAGCACACCATCAGGGTAGTGGCCACTAAGAACTGAATGGTGAACAACCAGCGGTTCATCCGGAGGCGAGGGTGAATCTGCTCACGCAGCAATTTGATGGTGTTGAGGTTCCAAAGGTAATAGCCCAGGCCAACGGTGATTAGCAGTCCGATTGACAGAATTATTCCACCAGCAACCGCCAGCACCTTACCCTGCGTGAGGTACGAGAAAGTGAGGGTAGCTTCAAAGGCAGTATTGAAGTGAGGAAGTAGTTGAACCGTCAATAGCAGAGAGAGGATAAAGGAGACAGTGATGAACACTCCTACCTCTGCTCCCACGGTCGTACCCAGTCCGAGGCGGGAAGCTCCCAGCGTTTTCCGAAGTCCGATTTCTTTCTTTCGGTGCAGTAGCCCGACCACCAGCAAAGTGATAAAGTTGAACCCCGCCGAAAGAAGTAGCAGCCCAATCACCACCCCGCACACCTGCACCAGCAAGCTGCTCCGGTTGATCTCAAAGGGCTGGCTTCGGTCGTCGCTACTAAAGTAAGAACGGGCGAAGGGTTCCGTAAAATAGGTTAGCCCCCCGGGGCCGACTAAGCTAGGCATATCACCGTTGCTATTAACTTTATCTGTAAGATGAACGATATCCGTTTCGGGCTGCACCAGCAAAAACGATGCTCCGCCGCGGCTTTCATCTTCTCGGTGCCGCATAACCACCCCGTCGAACTGAAACTGTGTATTTTCTTTGGGCCGAGTGACTACGGCGATCACGGGCAACTGATACACACTGGTGTCTTCGTGGACTTCAATCGTTCGGCTAGTGTAGGGAGATTCGCCCAGCAGTTGGCGGGCAGTAGCTTCGGTCAGTACCACTCCCGCTTGCCGGTGGAAGTCAGTCAAACTTCCCTCGACGCTCGGATAGTCGAACAGGCGGAAGAAAGTGGTATCGGCCTCAATCAACTGCACCTCATCAAATACCTGCGCTGATTCTGAGGTAGTAACCCCGCCGTTGTTCAACTTGCTGATGGTGCAAACGGCTTCTACTTCCGGGTAGCGATCTGCGATAAACTGGGCCGCTTCGCTCAGCGTATACCGCAGCCGGCTTTCGTCTCCCCAAGGGTCGCTGCTCAGCAACCTATAAACCCGGTCTTTCTTGGTATGAAACGAATCGGTGCCCAGTTCGTGCAGCAAAAACGCCAGCAGCAGGTTGGAAAAAGCAAACGCAATGGTCAGACTCAGGATAATGATGAGCGCGTTTTGCCGATGGCGAAGCAGGTTTCGTAGGGCCGATCTCAGGGGCTGAAAGAGCATAGCGGGGGATTGAGTAGTGCATATAAAAGTACACCACCGCCCGCCTAATGCCAACCTTTTTGCAGTAACCCGTCCCTATTTTGCAGTGAACGACAATCTTCCCATGGGGAAGACCATGCGAAGTGCGGGTTTTTGCAAAGTTGCCCGAAGCGGGTCAGTTACGAAATGCTATTCCGTTCGCCTTCGGTTGTCAAACAGCGAAAGTATGTACACACAAACACGATCGTGACTGTACAATACGCTATAGTGTTTGTTCACCACACAACGGCGGGCACCATCTAATTGATCAGACTTTTGGTACAGTTGGGGATAGTCTTTAACGAGTTCCAGCTTTGCCTCTAGCTGCTGGCTAAACCGTCGCAAGAGTGACTCGTTTCCTGAAGCTTCCAAATATGCGATCGTTTCAATCAGTTGCTCCTGGGCATTCTTGGTCCAAATAACTTCTAAAGCTATCGCTGATACGTCTTCTTTGCCTCAGTGTGCGGGATTGTTTCGCCGGATGCCACCTGTGATAATCCCCGTCGAGCAGAGGCTTTCTGCTCATCCGTCAGTTCGTCGTAGAAATCATTTTCATCCTGCTCGAGAATAGCATTGATTTGATCAATGACCGAGGGGTCAACTACCTGAATAATCCGCTCGATCAGCCGAATCTTTTGTGCTTCTATACTCATCATTTTGTTTTTACGAAAGATACTATTTATGCTTCTACTAACGAAAAGACCAGGCGGTTTATTCATCCCGCAAGCTGTCCACCGGGTTTTGTCGAGCCGCTTTTAGGGTTTGGCCGCCCACGGCCAGCAGAGCAATAAGCATCACTAGCAGGCCCGGGATGACAAATAGCCACCACTGAATACCGATGCGGGCGGCAAACTGATTTAGCCACTCGCTCATCGCGTAGTTGGCCACGGGCACCGCAATCAGCAGGGCGATGAAGATGAGCCGGAAGTAGCTTTTGGTGAGCAGCACGACGATGTGGACCACCGTAGCTCCCAGGGCCTTTCGAATCCCGATCTCCTTGGTGCGCTGAATGCTGGTGTACGATGACAGCCCCAACAAACCCAGACAAGCTACCAGAATGGCCAACCCGGCGAACAGGCCAAACACCTGACCGAAGCGCGTCTCGGCCTGGTACTGCTGGTTGTAGGTGTCGTCCAGGAAGGAATACGTAAACGTGCTGCCGGGGAAAACGCGCTGAAAGGTGGCTTTTACCTCATCGATGGTTTGCGGTAGGTCGGCGGTGCTCAGGCGCAGGTACTGGTACACGTTTTCGTCGTCGTAAGGAAATATGAAGGGCACGATGGGCTCCTTTAGCGACAAGTGGTGATAATTCTGGGCAATTCCAATGATGACCGATGAGTCAAAGGTGATGGTTTGGCCCAGGGCCGCTTCCGCATCCGCGAAGCCCAACAGACGAACCGCTTCTTCGTTCACAATTACCTTTCTTCGGTTATCCGAACCAGCTTGAAAACCCCGTCCGGCCACGAGTTGCATACCGAGGGTGTTCATTACCTGATCGTCTATCCGGTAGAAATAGTACGTAAATTGATTGCTCTCCTCGTCCTGACCCGTCCGGCGAATTCCCGTGTTAGAACTCAGAAAGTTATAGCCGGTTCCGGGCACCGACTGGGCGCTGGCCACGCTTTCTATGGCCGGAATGCGGGTCCACTCCTGCTGAAGGGCACTGACTTGCGTACTGGCCAATGAGTCGGTTAGAATGTCTAGCGGAACTTCTACCACCAGCACTTGGTCAATGTCCATTCCTAGCTCCTGCTGCCGCATGAATGATAGTTGCTGGTAGACCGTGAAGGTGCCCACCATCAGCACCACCGAGGCCAGAAACTGAAACACCACCAAACCCTGCCGCAACCAGCGCCCGTGGGAGCTGCTGCGGGACACCCCCTTCATGGCGGCCACCGGACGGAACGAAGATAAAACGAAGGCCGGGTACATCCCGGAGAGCAGGGTACCAAAGAGCAATAGCCCCCCCATCGTTAGCAGGAAATACGCGTCGGAGAACAGCCGGAAAGTGAGCGGCTGCCCACTCAGGTTACTGAAAGCGGCAAAGCTGAGGTGCACCAAAACAGCGGCGAGCAGTAGGGCGATCAGGTTGATGGCAAACGACTCAAACAGAAACTGTCCCATCAACTGCCGCCGCGAGCACCCAACGGCCTTCTTGATCCCTACTTCCTTGGCCCGCTCCACCGAACGGGCGGTGGCCAGATTGACGTAGTTCACCCAGGCAATGATTAGAATAAACAGGGCAATCACCGACAGAAAATACACGGTGTTGGCATCACCGTTGGCCTCCGGCTCGTAGGTTTTGTGCGAGTATAAATGGATATCGGCCATCGGTTGGGCTAAGTAGCGATCTTCGTCCAGATCCTCGTTTAAGCGGAGGGCAATCTCATTCATCTTCTCGTTGAACGCCGATAAGTTAGTCTGCGGAGCCACCAGCAAGTAGGTAAACTCATTGTTAGCATTCCACCCCATTGGGTAGTCAATTGATTTATCCCGTAGAGAAACGAACGACAGCAAGAAGTCAATCTTCAGGTGGGTATTGGGTGGAAGGTCGGCGATCACCCCGGTGATTTTGGTGACCTTCTTGCCGTTGTCTGCCTGGTAGCTTGCCCCGTATAAATTCAGCGTTTTGCCTACGACATCCGTGGTGCCAAAGTACTGTCGGGCCTTTGATTCGGTCAGCACCATCTCGAAAGGATCGTCCAGGGCAGTTGCCGTGTCACCCTGCACCATCCGCAGAGAAAACATTGAGAGTACCGAAGGGTCGGCGAAGTAGAACCGCCGTTCGGTCTGGCGATACGCTTCCGTCCCTAATACTACGTTTTCTTCGTCGTGCAAGCGCACAAAGTCCCGCACCTCCGGCATCTGCTCCTTGAGGGCGGGGCCCAGCAGCGGATGTGTTTCGGCATCCTGCACCAGCAGCTCACCGTCCTGATAAGAGTCCAGCGTGACGCGATAGATGTGCGGGGCCTGCTGGTGAAAACCCTCGTAGCTAAGTTCGTAGCGCACGTAGTGCAAGATAAGCAGGCAGGCGGCGGTGCCGAGGGCGAGCCCCAGCACGTTGATGATCGAGTAGAAGGGGTGCTTGGTAAGGCTGCGGTAGGCAATGGTGACGTATTCGCGAAGCATAAGAAGGGCGGTTGGGTGAACAATGCGCCATGATGCGTCAACCACGCATCATTACCAAGCTTTTTGCAGTGAAGCGACGCTATTTTGCAGTGAATGACATTGGCACTCCGTTATCCCCGGGCCAAGCGCTTCACTCCGTCCCGGTAGCTCCGGCTGCTGCGGAGCGTGAGGCCGTGGCGCAGCACCACCTCGAACTCGCTACCGTGCTCCTGGGGCAGCAGGGCCTCCACGTAGCGGCGGTTGACGATGCTGGACTTGTGGATGCGCACGAACTGCTCAGGCGGCAATTGGCGCTCCAGGTGCTTCAGGCTGTCGCGCAGCAGAAAGTAGCGGTCGCGCACGTGCACTTTCACGTAGTAATCGTAGGCTTCTATCCAGATGATGTCGGCGTGAGAGACAAAGTGTACGCGTCCGTCGGCCTTCACCACCAGTTTGCCCTTCGTTGCCGGACCTTCTTCCTGAATCAGGGTGGACTGATCCGCGGTTTTGCTCTGATGTTCTTGCAGCAAAGATTGCAGGGCGGAAGATTGCTGCGCGCGAATAAGTTGTTTGACGTGGTTCAAGGATTGGTAGAAGCGCGCGTCGGTGAAGGGCTTGAGGAGGTAGTCGATGGCGTGCACCTCGAAGGCTTGGAGGGTGTACGCGTCGTAGGCCGTGATGAAAATAACCGCCGGACGTTGTTCGGGGGCCAAGCTGTTGAGCACCTCGAAACCGTTTACCTGCGGCATCTGAATATCCAAAAAGAGCAAGTCCGGAGTGTGAGTTTCAATAGCCGAAATTGCCTCCAGTCCGTTGGCGCAGACGGCCACCACGGTGACTTCCTGATCGTCGGCCAACAGCAGCGCTACGCCTTCCCGGGCTTCGGGTTCGTCGTCGACGATGATGGCGGTGAGTTTGGTAGGCGTAGTGGTCATGGGTTGACAATAGGCTCGAGTTCACTTGTATAATCAAGGGTGTACTTACTATTGAGGTCCCATACCATCTCTGAAAATTATCAATAAGCTTATAACGTAAAGGAGGAAAGATAAGAACCCTGCTAGTAAAAACCCAATGACTACTTTCACTGCTTTCTTCTGGTTGCTTATCTTCCAAACAAGGGGAACTGTCAGCAGTGGCGTTATGAAGATAGAGAACCATAAAACTTGTCCAACAACATCCATAGTTTAGCGAATTATTTAAGGCCTGCAATTGACAAGAGGTTACAACTACTCACAACGCACCGCTAACTAACGACCGGCCGACAACCAATTCCTCCACGGGTAGCTCCATGCGCACCAACACCCCACCGTCTTGCTCGCTAATCTGGAAGCGGAAGTTTCCTTGGTACAAACGCATCAGCCGGTTCACGGTGTTGCCCAGTCCGACGCCCTGGTGGCTCTGTAGGTTCCAGCCGCCGGGCAGCGGTTGCCCGCTGTTAAAAACCTCCAGCACCAGCCGTCGTTTTTCCTGCCGGGCGCTGATCTTTAGGTGGGCCACCCCCAGGCAGTGCGCGATGCCGTGCTTGAAGGCGTTCTCCACCAGCGGTTGCAAGATCAGGTTGGGGACCCGCAGGGTTAGCGTGTCGGGAGCAATGCACTGCGTGACCCGCAGGCGATCTTGGTAGCGGGCTTTCTCAATGGATACGTACTGATCCACCAAGTGCAGTTCTTGCTGCAAAGTGACCCACGGCTGCTTTCGGTCCAGGTGGCTGCGCAGCATCTGGCCCAGGCTGGCAATCATGCTAACCGCTTCGTCTCTTCGGTTGCGGCGCACCATCATGGCGATGGTGTTGAGGGCGTTGAACAAAAAGTGGGGTTGCAACTGCGACTTCAGTGCCTGGAGCTGCGATTGCGTTAGCTGGTTTTGCAACTCCAGCGCCCGCACGTGCTCGTCGCGAAACCGCTGACGGTGGTCGAGGATGAGCAGCCCTAACAAAATCACAAAATACATCAGTACTCCGTGCAACACATCAGGAAAAGTCTGCTGCCACAGCGGGATCAGCTCCTGCCACGTTTTGGTTTCGTGGGGCAACCAAAGGCGCTCGAGCAGCAGCCCCGCCACGTAGCTCAGGGTTTTGTGTAGTATCCCGAACCCCAGGGCGGCCAGACAGTGGATCAGCCAGAAGACCGGCGGCTGCCGGGCGTGTCGGCGGCGGGTAGCCAGGTAAAGATCAAACACGAAGAAGCTGAGTATCCAGAACGTGAGGTAGGTAGCCCCGGGATGCCGGATGGTTTCTTCCCAGGCGAATGAATGGCCCAGACTTGCCGTACGCGCGTAGTGCTGGGCCAGCGCCACGGTAGCCAACCCGCTCCAGAACAAAGCGTTCAGCAGCAGAAACTGCTTCACCTGAAAAAGCCGGGCCAGTCGGGACATTCGGTAAAGATAGACAAAACTCCCCCGTTACGCTGACTCACTGGCGGTCTGAGTGATCGAGGCGCTTCAGGATCATCATATTCACGTTGGCCGTTTGCCACCGTTCAAGCGTCTCCGCTGGTTGCCTACCCATCCCCAAGTTAAACGCTCCCAGCATCAACGCGGGATGGCCGTTCTGCCAGAAGGGCTCCATCACGAGCCACCGGCCAACGTTCAGTCCGCCGAGTGAATGAGGAACGAAGGCTAATGAATCGGTGCTGGTATTTTCTAAATAGATAAACGAACGCGGAGCGTCTGCCTCAAAATCCGGGAAGTAAGCTAATACGGCGACATCTATATCACCATCCGCATCAAAGTCTTCACTGATGATCCGGGTGGCTCCGTGCATGGGGTAGAAGTAGGCTTCAGTAAAACGATAGTCACCGTCGTTGCGGTAGATGCGTAGCCCGTGGTAGGGTTTGAGCACCGGAGAAAGGTCGGCGTTGTCGCCCTGCACCAATAATAAGTCTTCGTCGCCATCCCGGTCTACATCCGCCAGGGTGAAGTCGCTCGAGCCGTACACCGGCGGAAATTGCAGCAACGGCTTCATCCCAAACCGGCCCTCGCCCTGGTTGTAGAAAGCGTACACGCCCTCGCGGCCCTGCGCCATCAGCACCAGCAGGTCGGGCCGCCCGTCCCGGTCCAGATCGCGCACCACGGTCTTCACCGCCCCGGGGTTCTCCCACAGCACACGCTTCTCAAACGTATCGCCTTCCGTGCGCCGAAACCACGACAAGCGACCGACGTAGTTGCCAAATTCGCAAATGATGAAATCCTCGCGCCCGTCCTGATCCAGATCGTGTTCGTTCAGATGCACGGGGCGATTTAAACCTTCGATCACCGGTTGATAATTGCTATTGGCATCCATAGCCAGCAATTTGCCCAAGGGTTCGTCGTGCGGATTCAGGTTGCCGATGGTGAGCAGATGAAGCCTTCCATCAGCGCTAAAGTTAATGTCGGATACCGGACTGGGCAGATTAAAGAAATCTTTCGTCTTGCCCACCGCATCCAGCCGGTAGAGCATCTGGGTGCCGTCGGCGAGGTAGATATCACCGGTTTCGGGATGCTGCCGCAGTAGGGTCGTTAATCCGCCCGTGCTGAGTCCGAGCGAAACGGGGCGTGAAGCGAAAGGCGTGGGCAAAGTGCTTGAGACAGCTACCGCAGGCACCGGCAGCATTGGCGGAGCCAAAGAGTCGTAGTAGTCTACGATGCGCTGCCAACTGTTCAGGCTTAGCCGAGCACTATCCGGGAAGATGCCGGTCTGCCGGATGAGAAACTGCTCGCGCATGTTTCTTCCCAGCGGGGGCCGATAGGTGGTGTCGCGGATGCCCAGTCGCCACGCCATCGCGGGCAGCACCGAGCTGGTCCAGGTGGCTTTATCCAGCAAGCCAGGTTCGGGGAACACGTGGCACGAAGCGCAGTAGCGTTGCGCTAGCTGATCGCTCGATAAGGCGGCGTCGGGCAACCCGGCGGTGGGGTCGGTGGGTTGGCAGGCGAAGCAGAGCCACCCACCAAATAGCAAACAAACGTGAGTGAAGCGCAACAATAGACTGTTTTAGATGAGTCTTTGGATAAACGAACATACTAACGCATCGCTCGGTTCTAGCAACGCGGTAAACCTTAAGGCATTAATCGCGGTTGTGCTACTATATCTCGAAAAAACCAGCCTTCATGAAGAATCTACGCTACGCTACCCTAGCCGGACTGCTACTACTTACGACCCAGTTCACCCCTCGAACCACCGATCATCCTTCACCCGCTACTATTGCCGACGAATCGCAACGCGCCAACGACTTCTTCGAGCGGGTCTACAACGAATCCATCGACCGCGATCCGGTGATGCAAACCTACCTGGGCATCAAAAAGGACTACGACCAGTGGGACGACCCTACCGACGAATTCGCCCAGATGGAGCTTGGTATCACGAGGGAAGATTCGCAGTGGCTCAAGGATTCTATCGACTACGACGCCCTGAATCCGGCGACCCAACTGAGCTACGACCTATTTGTGCAGAAAGCCGAAAACGAAGTGGCCGACTTCAAGTACCGCTACCACACCTACCCGGTGAACCAGATGTTCGGCTTCCACTCGCGGGTGCCCTCGTTTCTGATCAATATGCACCAGGTGAGGAGCAGCCCAGAAGACGCCGATGCCTACATTGCCCGGCTAAGCAAGCTTCCGGCTTACTTCGATCAACTCATCACCGAGCTAGAAACCACCGAAGAACGGGGCATTTTACCGCCTAAGTTCGTCTTCCCCCGCGTGATTAGCGACGCGCAGAACATCATCACCGGACTGCCCTTCTCCACCAGCGGCGACAGCAGCGCGTTGTTCCAGGACATCCACCAAAAGGTGGCCAAACTGGACGTTGACGATGCCACGAAGCAGGATTTACTGAAGCAGGCCGAAAGTGCTCTGAAGGAGTCGGTACAACCCGCTTACCAAAAACTGATTGCCTTTCTGGAAGAACAGGAGCAACGGGCCACCAACGACGACGGTGCCTGGAAGTGGCCCGACGGGGCAGCCTACTACGCCAACGCCCTGCGCCGCACCACCACCACCGACCTCACCGCCGACGAAATCCACCAGATCGGACTCCGCGAGGTGAAGCGCATCCACAACGAGATGCGCGGCATCATGAAGCAGGTGGACTTTGAGGGAGACCTGCAAGCATTCTTTACCTTTATGCGCGAAGACCCGCGCTTCTATTATCCCAATACCGATGCCGGGAAGCAAAACTACATGGACAGCGCCACCGCCATCATCGACAACATGCGCAACCGACTAGACGAGTTGTTCATCGTGAAGCCGAAGGCCAGTATGAAAGTGCGGCGCGTAGAAGAATTTCGCGAGGCATCAGCCGGAAAAGCGTTCTACAGCCGACCAGCCCCCGACGGTTCGCGTCCGGGCATCTACTACGCCAACCTGCACGACACCAAGAACATGCCCAAGTACGAGATGGAGGCGCTGGCCTACCACGAGGGCATTCCGGGTCACCATATGCAGATTGCTATTGCCCAGGAGCTGGAAGACGTGCCCAAGTTCCGCAAGTACGGCGGCTACACGGCCTACATTGAGGGCTGGGGCTTGTACTGCGAGAGAATCCCGAAGGAGATGGGTTTGTACCAAGATCCGTACTCCGATTTCGGACGGCTGGCGATGGAGCTGTGGCGCGCCTGTCGGCTGGTGGTCGACACCGGTATCCACGACAAAAAGTGGACGCGAGAAGAAGGAATCGCCTACTACCAAACCAACACCTCGGCCAGCGAGCGTGAGTGCGTGCGCATGGTGGAGCGCCACATCGTGATGCCCGGACAAGCCACCGCCTACAAGATCGGCATGATGAAGATTCTGGAGTTGCGGGCTAAGGCCAAAGAGCAACTGGGCGAGCAGTTCGACATCCGGCAGTTTCACGACGTGATCCTAAAGCAGGGAGCCTTGCCGCTCGACGTGCTGGAGGAACAGGTGGACCAGTGGGTGGCCTCGCAGGATGTGGTTAGAGCCGACGACTCACCCGATACTGCCCGGCCCCAATAAAGATCAGGCTAATGAATAATATGGCCGACTCCACGGCGTGCGAGTAACGCGGGAAGCCGTCGCCCTGTGCGATGTGCATGATGGCCGCCACAATCATGGTGAGGATCAGCAGAAAGCAGGCAGGCACCCAGAAGATGCCCAGCACGAGGCACAGTCCGCCCACAAACTCGGCAAACCCGGCCATGAACCCCCAGAAGGCGGGCATAAAGGTGATGCCTAGATTGGCCATCGACCCACCCACTTTCTCCCACTGCTCGGGTCCGCCCATCAGTTTGGGCGCCCCGTGCAGCATAAACATGCTGCCAATGCCAATGCGGAGGATTAAAAGGCCGAGGTGGATGTTGATTCCCATATCAATTCACGTTATCGTATTCGTTGGTGATGCCCCCGGTGAGGCGCAGCAGTTCGGTCTCCGAATCAATGAGGTCATACTTGGCCTGGACATTGTTCAGGGCGGTATTCAAGTAGTTCACCTGAATTTGTCGGTAATCAAAAGAGTTGATAGTACCGTTGCGGAAGCGTTCTTCGGCTAGGCTCAGGTTCAGGTCGGCGCTCTCTACGTTTTGTTGCGAGATACTCAGCAATTTTTGCCGCACGTTATACAGGTCATAAGTGGCCACCAAGTCGTTGCGCAGCGAGGTTTTGAGCTCGTCGATCTGTAGTTGGCTGATGCGCTCTTGGGTGCGGGAGTTAGTCAGCGCCCGCCGCACCCGTCCGCCGTTGAAGAACAGGTATCCTAGGGTAAGTCCTCCTGAGTAGTTGAGGGTACGGGCCTGAGTGATCGGGTCCTCAATAGGGCGCAACAGTTCGGCATTACTAAGGTCTTGTCGGCTCACGTTATACGAGCCGTTCAGGTCCAAACTGAGCCGAGGATAGCGCTCGGTTCGGGCCAGCCGGGTATCGGCCTGGGCAATCTCCAAATTAATGTACTGGTTGCGCAGGTTACTGTTGCTGGCGATCATTCGCTCGTAGAGGTCTTCTATTTCATACGCACTGGGCGTCACTTCCAGGCTATCAGTGAGTTCGTAGCGCTCACCCACTTCTTGCCCCATCAGCAAATTGAGGTTACGCAGGGCATTGATGGCGGTGATCTCCTGCGTCACGTAGTTCGATGAGTCGGTCAGGAAGGCGTTTTGCTCCTGCAACACATCGAAGGTGACGGCGCTGCCCAGTTCGCTGCGCAGCTTCACGTAGGCGTAGCGGTCTTTAGACAACTGAAACACCTTATCGAGCACCGACATGCGCTCCTGCTCCAGTTGCACCAGATAATACTGCGTGATGATGCCCTGCACCGCGTTCTCGATCACCACCTGGGCATTGCCCTCGCTGAGCCGCTCCAGCGCCTGCAAGCGCTCGCGGTTGGCCACCACCCGAAAGCCATCGAACAAGATCCAACTCACGCCTACGAAAGGAGTGATATCATTAGAAATACTGAGCCCCTGTAAGAAGCTAGCCGGGTTGGTTACGTCCCGAAAGTTGTTGTTCTGCGATACGTTGAACGAAATCGTTGGCCAGCGCCCGGCCGCGCCCCAGGTGTTGTTGGTGCGGGCGATCTCGACGTTCTGCTGCTCAATGCGGATGCCGAAGTTCTCGGACAGCCCCACCTGGATGGCGTCGGAAAGCGACAACGGCTCCGGGTCCTGCGCCCGCAGGGCAGCGAACGGCAACAGTGACAGAAAGAGGATAAACGGAATAGCTTGCATAGTTGGTTCGGGTTACTTGTGTCAAACGATCCATTCGACCCGGGTCGCATAGACCATTCGACGGTGGTCGAATGGATCGTTCGACGGTCGTCGCATAGGTCGTTCGACGGAGGTCGCAAAGCCTTTGCGCCCCCGGCCGGGGTAGCGGCGCGATTAATTGCGCCGCTACCGTTGCGTTTCTACGTGCGTAACAACCGCCGCTTTTCCCGCACCGCCGGTTCCACCTCCTCGTGGTTGGGCATCAGGTGCTCTTCGTCGGGGTTCATGTAGCCCTGCAATTTCACCCAGCCCTTGTTGAAGTACAGTTTGATGTCGTTGAAGGTAAGGATGATCACCGGGAAGAACAGCAGGATCATAAACGTGCCAAACATCACGCCGTAGGCCACCGAGATGGCCATCGGAATGAGAAACTGCGCCTGGAAGCTCTTCTCCAGAATGAGCGGGAACAACCCGGCCACCGTGGTGATTGAAGTGAGTAAGATGGCCCGAAAACGCGCCTTCCCGGCATCAAAGGCGGCTTCTTCCACCGTGAGCCCCTCGCGTAGGTTCTGGTTGTACTTGTCCAGCATCACCACCGCGTCGTTGATAATCACCCCCGACAGGGCGATCATGCCGTAGGCACTGAGCATCGAGATCGGCTGGGCGTGAATGAGGTGGCCCAGGGCCGCACACACCAACCCGATCGGAATGAGCAACAGGATGAGGGTAGCTTGGTAGAGCGAGCGGAACGATAGCGTGATCACCAGCACCATCATGATAAAAGCCACCGGAAAAACCTTCATGAACGAGTTCACGGTGCGGGCCGAGCGGCGCTGCTGCCCCTCGAAAGAGTAAGTCACGCCGGGGTACTTAGCCAGAATGGACGGCAGAATCTCGGTTTTCACCTTTTCCACAATGGGCGGCACTGGCTCGTAGGGGTCCACCAGGTCGGCCTCGATGGTCACCTCGCGCTTGCCGTTGAAGTGGTTGATGTTGATCACCCCCCGGCCCACGTTGTAGTTGGCCAGCTCCAGCAGGGGATACTCGTTGCCCTGCGGGTCCTTGATCTTCATCGACTCCATCTGCGACACGGAGAGCCGGTCTTTTTCGGGGTAGCGCACCCATACCCGCACCTCGTCGGTGCCCATGATGAGGCGCTGCGCCTCCTCGCCGAAGAACGCCTGCCGGATTTGGGTGGTAATGTCGGCCTGCGAGAAGCCCAGGAAGTAAGCCTTCGGCTTCAGTTCCAGTTGCAGTTCGCGCTGCCCGGAGGCCGTGTTGTCCACCAGGTCTTTGAGCGAGGACAACTGCGCGATGCCCTCCTTGGCTTCTTCCTTGGCGGCCATCAGGTCCTCAAAGTTGTTGCCGAACAGCGCCAGCGAGAAGGGCGTGCCGAAGCGGTTCGAGCCGCCCACGTTGAACTTTTCGGCCACGGGCACCGGCCCGATCTTCTGTCGCACCTTGGTGGAGATGTTGAAGCTCGAGATATCTTCAATACCCTCCATATCGGCCAAATCTACCCGCAGGTGACCGGTGTGACTGCCCCGTTCAGAAGCACCCCGACCGCCACTGCTGCCCACGTTCAGGCTCACGGTTTCGATGAGCGATTGGTCATTGCCCCGCTCCTGCTTGATCTCCTCGTTCACGGCCCAGATCGCTTCCTCAAACTCCCGCAGATACTCCTCGGTGATGTTCTCCCGGGTGCCCGGCTTCAGCACCAGCGACACCTCAAAGTCGTCGAAGGGAATGGAGGGGAAGAAAGTGGTTTGGATAATACCGCCCTGAATCATGCCCCACACCACCATAAACAGCACAATGGGGCCCGCAAAGGCGATCCAGCGCCAGCGGATGAGCACTTTGAGTACTCCGCCGTAGAGCACATCGCGCACGTACTTGATACCGCGGTCCAATCCGCCCCGAATACGGTCTTTCTTAGGTGCCGCTCCGGGCTTAGCCACCTTGCCCATGGCCAGGTGGGAGGGCAGCACGAAAAAGGCTTCTACCAGTGAGAACGCCAGGCAGGCAATCACCACGATGGATAGCTCGGTGGTGAACCCCTGGTTGTCGAGCACCATGAGCGGAATGAAGGCGATGATGGTGGTGAGCACCGAGGTGAACACGGCGGGCAGCATCTCCACGGTGCCGTCGATGGCGGCTTGCTTTGGACTTTTGCCTCCCTCGGCGTGGGTATGAATGTTCTCGGCAATCACGATGCCATCGTCCACCAGAATACCCACCACCAGGATCATCCCGAATAGCGACAACATGTTGATGGTGACGCCCGCCAGGTTGGCCACGATAAACATGCCCAAGAACGAAATCGGAATGCCGATGGCCACCCAAAACGACAACCGAAGACTCAGGAACAAGCCCAGGGCTACCAGTACCAGGATTAGCCCCACCGCGCCGTTGCTAGTGAGCAGGGCTACCCGTTGTTGCAGCAAACTGTTGAAGTCGAAGGTGGTGGTCAGCTTAAATTGCTCGTTCTGCGCATTGAAGGTATCCATGTACCCGTCCAACCACTCCGATATCTCCTGCAAATCTTCCTCGGGTAGTTTCTCCACGTTGACCGTCACCGCGAGCTCCCCGTTGGTATACGAGCGGTTGGGGGTGTCGGCAAACTGCATCTTGAGGGTGGCGATGTCGCGCAGCAACAGGTTGCTGCCGTCGGGGTTAGCCCGCAACACGATGCGGCCGATGGTTTCGGGAGCGTAGGTCTGGGCATTGGCGCGAATGCGAATCTCCTCTTCCACCGTTTTGATGGAGCCGCCCGACACGTCGCGGTTATTAAAACGAATGGCGTTGGCCACCTGGCTGAAGGTGAGTCCGTAGCGCGACAGGTTGGCCTCGGGCACCTCCACCGAAATTTCCAGGTTGGGGTAGCCGAACACGGTCACCTGCGAGATCACGCCCGAGTTGAGCAGATCGTCTTCCACCATCTCGGCCTTCTCTTTGAGTGCGCGCAGGTCGGAGCCACCCGATAGGTTCAGAAAAGCGGCCCGCGAGCTGCCTCCCATGCGGTCTTTCGACACCAGGGGCGGCTCGGCCCCCACCGGGTAGCTGCTGATGCCGTCCACGGCGTTCTTCACCTCGGCCAGCACCTCGTCGATGTCGTAGCCGTCGCTGGTTTCAATGTCGATGGTGGCGGTATTCTCTGAAGAGGTAGAAGTAACCTCCTCGATGCCTACGATGCCCTTTAGGGCTTCCTCGATCTTGATGGTGATGCCCTCTTCCATCTCCTCGGGCGAAGCGCCGGGATAGGCCACCCGCACGGTGATCTCGTCGGGCGGCAACTCGGGAAAAAACGACATCTTCATGTTCAGGTAGCCCAGCGTGCCGAAGATGACAATAATGACCAGAATGGCGTTGGCCCAGATGGGGAAGCGCACGAAGAACTCTACTACTTTTCTCATGTGGAAGGCTGGTTTTCAATGTTTACCGTATCGCGCTGGTTTTTCTTGGCGGCCGGTTGGGGAGAGATCACTTGGGTGGTGACGCGCATGTTCTCGATGGCGTTGGAAGGAGCCTCCACCACCAGGCTGTCGCCCTCGTTCAGGCCATTGGCCTCCAATGGACTAATCAGCACCTGGTCCTGGTTGACCTTTTGCACGTTTACCTTGCGGGTTTTGAGCACGCCTTTTTCCACCACAAACACCTCATCGTCGTTTACCAGCACCCGCCGCGGAATCTCCATCGCACTTTCCAGCCGCGAACCCGGGATGATGGCGCGCAGGTACAAACCGTCGTACAGGCCGCTGTCGGGCCCGGCTTCCACCCTGATATACACGTTGATCGACTGACTGCTGGGGTCCACAAAATCAGCCACGCGCGTCACGGTGCCCGGCCACGAGCGGCTGCCGTCTTCGGAGGTCACCTCTACGGTGCCGCCCTCCTTCACCCACTTCACGTTGCCCACTTCCATGGGGATTTCCAGCTCCAGTTCGTCGGTGCGGATGATGGTGGCAATGGTGGCTCCGGGGTTCACCACGGTGCCGGTTTCCAGGTTCACGGTGGCGATGCTGCCGTCGTAGGGAGCGTAGACGTAGTACTTGCGCAGATTTTCTTCGGCGCTCCTGATGCTGTAGTAGTCGCGCAGGATGTTGCGGGTGGCCAGAAAGGTTTTCACCTTGCTGCTGCTCGCTTCGGGCAGTTCTTTCAGGGGCTGATCAATCTCGAGGCTCTCGAAGTAGTTTTGCCAGGCAGCGTAATCGTCGGTGAAGTCGATCTTGAAGTCGGGCAGACTAGAGGCGATCAGGTTTAGGAACTCACTCTTGCGCGACTGCATGGTGAGGCGCACCTCGGCGTCGTTGATGCGGTAGAGCAATTGCCCCTGGCGAAAGTTGACGCCCGGTTTCAGCAGCACGCTGCCCCGGAACAGGCGTCCGCCTACTTCGGCGATCAGGGTCAGCGGTTGCGCTGAGGTGATCCGGCCGTAGGCCACCACTTCGGTGTCGAGTTCGCGGTAGGTGACTTGATCTACCTTTACGAAATTGGAGGAAACCGTCTTCGGGCGTTCGGGGGGCAGGGTTTTCATGCTGGCAAACTGCCGCATCAGCAGGTAGCCTCCCAGCAAGATGAGCGCAAAAACGCCCAGGACAATCAGCTTTTGTTTATTCATCGGTAAGGTTGTGATCAGAGAGAGGAAAGGTAGCTAAACTAACGGGAAAATAGTGCCGAGGGTGCAGAATAGTTAGGTAATTGCTTTTTCTGAGTTGTTTGGTTCGTTCGGCTACGTATGCCCCTCTTGTTAGACCCTTTTTTGTCCTAAAAGGTTTAATCGCAAGCGCAATTAACTACCGGAGACGTAGTGATTCTCGCAATTTTATGCTTGTGAGGCGGATATTTTAGAGGCTTCCCTCCTGAAAGCGGCGATATTCGATGATCTTATGCGAATAGCTTACATTCAATCAACAAGGGATTACTTTTTGCACACGCTTTCCACGGAAACCCGGGTCGGCTTGTGCTTATCAAGAACATCTTAATCTTCAGTATCCTAGCGTTGCTATTCAGCGGGATCGTTGTCATTTTCTGGCAGCAGGAGCTGCGGTACTTGCTGCCCACTCCGGTGCCATCGGGCTACCAGCCGGTGCTCCCTGAGCAGCCGGTTGATCTCACCCAGTATCTCGATCAACCGCTTCACAAACCGGTGCTGCTTCACTTCTTCAGCGCCGATTGCCCCTGCTCTCGCTTCAACATCGACCACTTTCGCTACCTGGTGAACCGCTATGGCGACCGCATCGACTTCTACGTGGTGCTACCCGGCGAAAATACGCAGGAAGTGGCGGCAAAATTCCAGGACCGATACGACCTGACGTTACCGGTGCTCATTGACCGAAACGAACAACTGGCGAAGTCCTGCGGCGTATACTCCACCCCACAGACGGCAATCATCACCGATCAGAACGAACTGTATTTTCGGGGCAACTACAACCGGGCGCGCTACTGCACGGCCAAAGGCACCAGTTACGCCGAACTCGCCATCAAAGCGCTGGAACAAGGCGCACCGCCGCCCTACTTCGCCGAGTTGGCTTCGCAATCGTACGGCTGCCCGTTGCCTTCCCAGCACAAGCCCCAGTGGTTCAATCTCATATCTCCAACAGATCAATAGTGTCACTATGGACATCTCTCAAGAAAATCTTTTAACCGCAGACGAAAAGCTTGCTCAGTTTATGAAGCAACGATACCGGGCTGCGGACCGCAGCGTGCGCTTTTTCATCTTGGGTTACTTTGCGCTGGGCTTGTTACTTTCTTTTTATTATGATACTTGGCTGTATGCCCTTGGCGTTGGTGGACTCAGCACGCTGGCCTGTTTTATCAGCACCCAGTGGTTGCCCGGAACAATGGCTTCCCGCATGACCAGTAGCGTGATCTTCGCGGTGTATATGTTTCAGTTCATCGGGCAGATGCACGGTATGTACGAAATGCACTTCTTCTTCTTTATCAATATCACCATCCTGCTGATGTATCAGGACTGGCGGGTGCTGGTTCCCTATACCGCGCTGGTCGTAGTTCATCACAGCGTGCTGTTCGTGCTGCAAAAAGCCGGGGCCGATGTGCAAAACTACGCGGTGGACGTCGATGTAATGACGTATACGATCATCTTCTTTCACCTGGGGTTAGCCGCATTTATGGCGCTGGTATGCGGATGGTGGGCTATTCTGCTTCAGAAAAGAACCATTGAAGACTTTAAGAACAGAGAGGAGGTGGAGCAACAACTCGCTCGGATGAACCACAACATCACGTTCGCCAGCGAGATCACCCAGGGCAATCTGCAAATGGACTACCAACTGCACGAAGATGACGATTTGGGGCGCTCGCTGTTTAAGATGCGGGACAGCCTGTTAACGGCGAAAGATAAAGACCAGCAAGAAAAATTTAGGAGCACTGGTTTGGCAGAAGTGGGAGCCATTCTCAGAGACTCGGCCAGCGATATGAACGAGCTTTCGCTCCAGACCATTCGCTACATCATTAACTACCTCAAGATCAACCAGGGAGGCATGTTCATTTTGATGAATGATGAGAAACCTTCGTATCTATCGCTCACTGCCTGCTACGCGTTTGAGCGCAGAAAGTACCTGGAGCGCCGTATCGCGGTGGGCCAAGGGCTAGTGGGCCAAGCCGTGTTGGAAAAAGCTACGATTCACCTAACGGACGTCCCGGCAGATTACATCAACATCACCTCCGGGCTAGGCCAAGCAACTCCCCGCAGCGTCCTGATTGTCCCGCTTAAGTCGAACGAAACGGTAGTGGGGGTGATGGAGTTCGCGGCCTTCCGACCGTTCGAGGCCTTTGAAATCGAGTTTCTGGAGAAACTAGCCGAGAGCATCGCGGCTTCGGTGAAGGCGGTGCAGACCAACCAGCAGACCAAACAACTACTAGACCGGGCTCAGATGAACGAAGGAGACCTACGCGCCCAGGAAGAAATGATGCGTCAGAACATGGAAGAACTACAGGCTACCCAGGAAGAAGCCGACCGCAAGATGAAGGCATACGAAGAACTTCTCCACCAGAAAGAAGAAGAAGTAGCGCAGTTGAAGGGTGGTATGGTTGGCACCTAATCCACCTTATCTTTCTGGTCGTTCCAACCAATTTACTGCCTTTGGGGGTCTTAGAAGCTCACCTAAGATTAATTACTCCGATGAAAAAAGCAGTAGGTCTTTTCTTGATTGGTGGATTGTTCGGGCAGTGCTCGGACAATCAGGATGCCGCCCCCGCCAACTTGCCCAACCTGGCTCCCCTGTCGGGCGAAACCCGCACGCTGGTAGAGAGCAGCAATGGCTTTGCCCTTGATATTTTCCGGCAGGTTTACCAGGCCAACCCCACCGAGAACGTGGTGCTCTCGCCCCTGAGCATCGACGTGGCCCTGCATATGGCTACCAACAGGGCCACCGGCGACACCAAAGCCGAGATGAAGCAGACGCTGGGCGTGGCCGACGCCAGCGATGATGAGATTAACCAAACGGCGCGCGACCTTAGCGCCCAACTGCTGAGCATGGACCGGAAGGTGACGCTCTCGTTGGCCAACAGCATCTGGTTTTACGATAAGTTTACCCCACAAGCCGGGTTCGACGCGTTGATTCAAACCTACTACGACGGACGCATCGAGGGCTTGGATTTTGACCAGCCCGCCACCAAAGACCGCATCAACGGCTGGGTAGAAGATAAGACCCAGAGCAAGATCCAAAACTTGCTAGAGAAAATAAAGGACAACGACGTGATGTTCCTCATCAACGCCATCTACTTTAAAGCCGACTGGCAGTACCGCCTCGATCCGAAGCAGACGCAAGACGCTCCCTTTTGCTTGGAATACGGCAGCACCGTGGCTGTGCCGACCATGTTTTCGGAGGGCGTGAAGCTGCGGCAGTACTACGACCCCGCGTTTCGGTTACTGGACATTCCCTACGGCAACGGGCAGTTCAGCTTGGTGATTTTGCTACCCGAAGCCGCTTCCGGAAGCGTGGCTGACGTGATTGGCCAGTTGAATGTCACTGACCTGAACCAGTGGATTGCCAAAACCGACACACTCACTCCGCAGCTGTACCTGCCGAAGTTTAAGACTTCTTTTAAGATGGAGCTAAGCGAGCCACTTCAGACGCTGGGAATGAAGCTGCCATTCTCGAGGCAGGGAGACACTGACTTCAGTAGATTCTTTGGGGACCAAAAGAAGGGACTCTACATCGACCGGGTGATTCACCAGGCATTCATTGAGGTGAACGAAGCCGGTTCGGAAGCCGCCGCTGCTACTGCGGTAGCAATTGGTCTTCTATCACTAGGAAGTGAGCCCCAACCCGCAGTAATCCGGGTAGACCGGCCCTTCGTGTACTTTATTCGCGAGCGGCATACGGAAGCGATTTTGTTCGCCGGGACGATGCTGAATCCGGCGGTCACGGATTAGTGGCGGCAACATTTCAGTTCTCCGCCGACGGTTGCACCGGCGGTTGCCAGGGCACGGCGCCGCCCCGCTGCAGGTGCCCCCGCATTAGCGCGTCGAGTTTGCGGCCCACCTCGGGGTACTTCTCCAGCACGTTGTTCTGCTCCTGCGGGTCTTCTTTGAGGTTATACAACTCGCGGGGGGCAAACGGACTGTTTTGCAGCAGTTTCCAGTCGCCCAGGCGCACGGCGTTAATCATCTTGCCGCCGTAGGCCACACCACCCTCGCGGCGGGTGAAGAACAGCGGTCGGTCGGCTTCTGCCTGCTGCTCACCCAGCAGTACGCGCAAGAAACTACGTCCCTCAATACCCGGTGTGGGCTGCGCCCGGGCTACCTCCAGCAGGGTGGGATACAAATCCATCGACAAATTCATCTGCCCCGACACCGTCCCGGCCGAGATCATACCGGGCCAGGTAAGGCAGGTGGGCACGCGCAGGCCTCCTTCGTACACGGTCCCCTTGCCGTCGCGCCACGGGCCGTTGTTGGCCTCGCTGGGTAGGTGCCCCCCGTTATCGCTGGTGAACACGATCAGGGTGTTTTCGTACTGCCCGGTTTCCCGTAGCGCCTGCACCACCCGCCCGATGCCATCGTCCAGATGCTCAATAAAAGCCACCAGCGCGGCGCGCTTCTCGGACAACTGGGGTTCGCGCTTCTTCACCCGCGCCAGCCAGTCGGACGGTGGTTGCACCGGAAAGTGGGGGGCGTTGTAGGCCAGGTACAGAAAGAACGGCTGCTCCTCCTCGGCCCGCTGCTTGATATAATCAACCGACCACCGCGTAAACAAGTCAGTGGCGTGGCCCGAGGGATCAATGGTGTCGCGGTTGTGCCGCATGTAGTTAATGTCGTGCCGTCGGTGGGAGTAGTAATCGTCCATCATGTCGCCCAGCCAACCGTGAAACTCGTCGAAGCCGCGCTCGTTGGGCGTGTTGGGACTCTCCAAGCCCAGGTGCCACTTGCCGACCAGGGCGGTGTGGTAACCGGCTTCCTTGAGCGGAGTGGGCAGCAGCACCGCGGCTGGGTCCAGGTAGCCCCAGCTATTTTCGGCGTGGGTGCGGATCACGCCCGGCACGCCCACGTAGTCCTGGTAGCGGCCGGTGAGCAGGGCGGCCCGGGTGGGGGAGCACACCGGGCAGTTGGCGTAAAAGTTATTGAAGCGCATTCCCTCGGTGGCGAGTTGGTCGGTGTGCGGAGTCTGAATGTCCTTGGTGCCGTAGTACGACACGTCGTGGTAGCCCTGGTCGTCGGTGAGGATCAGCAGAATGTTGGGCTGGGTGGGGGCGGTAGACTGTGCCCGGAGCGAGGTACCGGAGAGCAGGACAGCGGCGAGTAAGAAAAAACCAGCAGTAGTGGTTTGGTAATAATTGGAGAGCATAGCTTTCATAGGAAGCGCGAATTTAAGCTGCCTCAAATAACTAAAAACATTTGGCATCGGCAATAGGGGACGGAGAACGGAGACCGGAAAAGGGATGTACATTCTTCCGTTCTCCCCTCTCCGTATTCCCGTCTCCCGTCTCCCGTCTCCCGTTTCCGTTTTCCGTTTTCCGTTTTCCGTTTTCTGTTTTCTGTTTTCTGTTTTCTGTTTTCTGTTTTCTGTTTTCTGTTTTCCTTTTATATCGATCTTTCCTCCCAACTTGACGCGCTTCTTCGTTCCTTTGGCGTTTTAATTGCAAGATACCCTGTCATGAAAAACGTACTCGTACTCGGAGCCGGTCGGTCGGCCACTGCCCTGATTGATGAACTCAGCCACACCGGGCAGCAGCAGGGTTGGACGATCACCGTGGTGGATGCGGTGGAAGAAACCATTGCCGCCTACGCCCAGCGCTACGCCAACGTGCGGGCGCTCACGCTAGACATTTTCGATCCCGCCGCCCGCGGGCAACTGCTCAGCGAGGCCGACCTGGTGATCTCCATGCTGCCCGCCCGCTTCCACATCCACGTGGCGCTCACCTGTCTGGAGCTAGGCAAGCACCTGATCACGGCTTCCTACGTGAGCGACGAAATCCGAAAACTAGCCCCGCAGGCCGAAGAAAAAGGACTAATCTTTCTGTTCGAGTGCGGCCTGGACCCCGGACTGGACCATATGTCGGCCATGCAAGCCATCGACCACATCCGCGATCAGGGAGGCACCGTTCACTCGTTTCAATCGTTCTGCGGCGGGCTGATGGCTCCCGGCTCCGACGATAATCCGTGGCGCTATAAATTTACCTGGAACCCGCGCAATGTGGTGCTGGCCGGCACGATGGGCACCGCGCAGTACTTATATAGAGGCCGCTACAAAAACATTCCGCATCACCAACTATTTAAGCGACTCACTGAAATCAGCGTGCCCGGCTACGGGGAGTTTGAGTCGTATCCCAACCGCGACTCCCTGCACTACCGCGAGCTGTACGGCCTGTACGATGCCCAAACCATCCTGCGGGGCACCCTGCGCCGCCCGGGATTCTGTTCGGCTTGGCACGCCTTTGTGCAGTTGGGCCTCACCGACGACCGCTACCCGGTGCGCAACGTGGCCAACATGACCTATGCCGACTTTGTGCGGGCCTATCTGCCCTATAGCGAAGACGATTTAAAAACGAATTTTAGCCGTTACATTGGCGAAGACATCAACTCCGAGCGCATGCAGCGCATTCGGTGGTTGGGCTTGCTCGACGAAATTCCTATTGGCCTGAAAAAAGCCACCCCGGCCGACGTGATTCAGAAGCTGTTAGAAAGCAAGTGGACGGCTGAGCCAGACGATGAAGATATGGTGGTGATGCAGCATCAGTTTGAGTATCAGCAGGACGGTCAACCACGGCAGTTAACCACTTCGTTGGTGGTGACCGGGCAACTGTCGGGCCTCACGGCAATGGCCAAAACGGTAGGTTACCCAATGGCGGTAGCCACGCGCTTGATTCTGAACGATCAGATCCAGAAGAAAGGGTTGCTGATTCCGATTCACCGAGAAATTTACGAGCCGATCTTGGCCGAGTTGCCCCGATGGAACATTCACTTCACCGAAAGTGAAGGACCACTACCCGCTCAGAAAACGCCTAACCTTTCGGCGGCTCCGGTCTAGGGCCACTAAACACACTTAAAAATAATACCGACAGCCTACCCCGCCCTGAAAAAACGGGAGAAAAGGGTCATCCAATAGCTCTAAAAACAGGTTCACGTCGGCAAAGACCGTGATGGGGACCTCTTGCCACGAATACTCCAGGCCCACGATGCCATCAACCCCGACGTCGGTATGGGTGACTCGTTCGGTTCTGGTTACTCCGTTCTTCTTGCCCCCATTGGGATAATACCGGTAGCGATAGTCCACGCTGAACGTGCGCAGTTGCGCCCCAATGCCGTAGTACCAGTCCAGCCCGCGGGCATCTTTCACGCCCAGGTTCTTGTGGATCAGGTAGCGCGCCTGCAAGCTCACCGCCGAACGGGCCTGGTGCCACTGGTAGTCGTAGAAATCGCGGTTGTACTGGTCGCGGCGATAGAATGCGTTGGAGTAATTATAGGCCCAGGTACGTCCCACGTTAAATTCTACCGCGCGTTGCCGCGACAGGTACTTCTTCGCGCTAAGTCCAACGGGGTCGCCCAGTCGGAGGCCGATGCCCCAGTTTTTGCTTTGCTGGGCGAAGGTGGTGGTGCTTACCAGAAAGAAAACCAAGAATAAAAGCTGCTTAGACATAGTGTAAAGGTGTTAAAACCGTAAAAATATTTAGCGCGAAAGTAGAATCCTCTACTTTATCCGTTGCGCAAACCCAAGCGAATATCTTACTTGTGTAGTATATTGCGCCAGTACGAAGAATCAGATACTATCTCATCTAACCCTTAGAAACTATGGCTATCAACACCCTACCAGACCTGCTAGAAAAAATGTGGGCCGATTATACCGGCATGAACCCCCAGGCGCTGAAAATCCACCAGCTTTTTCAGGAGCAGGGCGACCAGGTTCAGAACGACCACATTGCGTTGCGCACCTTCAACGACCCGCGGGTGAGCATCGACGTGCTGGCGCAGACCTTTCTGGACAGCGGCTACGTTTACGGGCAGGATTACCACTTCACCGAAAAGAAGCTGTACGCCAAGCACTTTCAGCACCCCGACGCGTCGTATCCGAAGATTTTTATCAGCGAATTGAAGCTTGAGGAGTTTGACGAAGCGTTGCAAAGCACGGTGCGGGAGCTCATCGATCAGATTCCGGAAGGGCAACCGCAGGAGTTCGATTTCTGCTCGCAGGGGCGACCGTGGACGGTGAGTTACGAGACCTACGAAACGCTGCGCGAAACCAGCGAGTACGCCGCCTGGATGGCCGCCCACGGCTACCGGCCCAACCACTTCACGGTTTTGGTGAATAAGCTGGGTACCCTGAACGACATAGTGGCGGTGAACGAATTTATCAAGAGCGCGGGCTTCCAGATGAACGACAGCGGCGGAGAGATCAAGGGCTCACCCGAAGTTTTCCTGGAGCAATCATCGACCCTGGCCGATACGGTGGAGGTCGACTTCGCCGACGGACCACAACGGGTACCCGCGTGTTACTATGAGTTTGCCCAGCGCTACGCGCTGCCCAGCGGCGAACTGTACCAGGGCTTTGTAGCCACCTCGGCCGACAAAATTTTCGAGAGCACCGACAAGGGGCAATAGTTGCAAGTTTATCAAAAAGGAGCTACCTTGAGGGTTCCTTTTTGTGGTTTAACTTAATAATGCAGAAAGCCCGGCGAACTCCGTCGGGCTTTTTGTTTTACACGTTCAGCGGCTTCCCGCCGCGAAAGTCCCGGCTTAGGCAAAATCACGCTTGAGCACCATTTCCAGTGCTTCGGGTGGTTTGCCGGTCAGCTTCTCCACGTTGCCGTTAATCCCTTCCACTTTTCCGTGCTTAATCATGCCGTAGACCGGAATCATGTAATCAGCCACCATCGGGGGCGCTCCGGCGTCGGCCAGCACCCGGCGGTAGGTTTCTTCGTCCGGGTTGGCGTAGGTGATGGTTTGGCCAGTGATGCGCGAGAGCAAATCCGCTGCTTCAGAGTAAGTATAAGGCTGGGGGCCGGTGAGCGCTACGGTTTGGTGCCGGTGAGGGTCCTCTTGCAGCAATACCGCCACCACTGCTCCAATATCATTGGCCGAAATAAAAGCGGTTTTGCCGTCACCTGCGGGTACAAAGATCATTTTACGTTGCTCGATGTTTTCGCGCTCGTAGTTGCCGAAGTTCTGCGCGAAAAAGCTTGGCCGCGCCACCCGCCAGTCCAGGTCCGACTGCCGGAGCTTTTCCTCCATCTGGGCGTGAAACGGCAGTTCCTTAAGGTCTTCCATGCCGTAGGCCGACAGGTACACCAACCGTGAAGGGCCGTTTTTACTCAGGTAGTCCGCAAACGGCGAAACCAAGTTAAAAAGGTCAGGATACAGGGGCGGCCCCAGTAGAAATACGCCGTCGGTACCAGCTACTGCCGAAAAAGTTTCCGGGTTCTCGTAGTCAAAATGAACCGCTTTCATTCGGTCGCCGATGCGACGGTCGCCAAATCGTTCGCGACTTTTTTCGGGGTGCCGACTACCGGCTTTCACGTTTTCTCCTTGGTTTAGTAACGCTTCTATGACTGCGCTTCCTACGGTGCCGGTTGCTCCGGTTACAAAGTATGTTGCCATTATGGGGTCTTTTAGTGATGATTAATTTTTGTAAATTTGAGACACTAAGTATCTAAAAGCAAGTAGGCACCCGGAAGTAGTATAGTATCCTAAAGGTGACTGTTGCTGATAATCAAATAGTTATGGCTAAAGAAAAAGTGCTTGCCCCAGTAAAAGAAGAAAATGCTACCACCGTTTGTCCGGTGATGACCACACTGGAGGTGATTGGCGGCAAGTGGAAACCGGCCATTCTGTGGGAACTAAGTCAGCATCGGGTCCGGCGGTTCGGAGCGCTGAAACGGGCGTTGCCCAACATTACCCAAAAGATGCTTACCCAGCAGCTGCGGGAGCTGGAAGCGGATGGCATTGTCCATCGAAAAGTATACGCCGAAGTGCCGCCCCGGGTAGAGTATACCCAGACCGACTACGGGCAAAGCCTGAGGCCCATTCTCAACGAGATGGCCCACTGGGGACGCAAGCATCAGGACGCCCCTAAAAAAATATAGTTGCCTTGGTACGTAACCTTATTCCCGGACTATTGTATATACAATAAACAGGCACAATACGTTGGCTGATCTAAAGCCTGCGTAGTTGCTAAGGATCTTTCTGTTTAGAATTAGTGTATACTTAAACTCATTTATCGATGCTTTTCGAAACTTTTCAACTGGGCAGCCTGACGCTGCAAAACCGGGTCGTGATGGCCCCCATGACGCGTTCGCGCGCTACCGATAACGTTCCCAACGACCTGATGGTCGATTATTACGGACAGCGTTCGGGCGCGGGCCTTATCGTGACCGAAGGTACCGCTCCCTCGCCCAACGCGCTGGGCTATCCCCGCATTCCGGGTGCTTTTTCGGACGAGCAAACGCAAGGCTGGAAAAAGGTGACCGATGCCGTGCACCAGGGCGGCGCAAAGATATTTCTTCAACTGATGCACACCGGACGGGTAGGGCATCCGCACAACCTGCCGGAGAAAGCGGAGGTAGTCGGCACCACCACCACGGCCGTAGACGGCGAAATGTATACCGACGAGGCCGGTCCGCAAGCCTATCCCTCGGCCCGCCTAATGGACGAAGATGATATTCAGCAGGCCATTCAAGAGTACGTACAGGCGGCGAAGAACGCCGTCGAAGCGGGGTTCGACGGAGTGGAACTGCACGGAGCCAACGGCTATCTGATTGAGCAGTTTTTGAACCCCAACGTGAACGAGCTGGACAATGCGTACAACGGCTCGAAAGAAGCTCGCGCAAAGTTCGCGCTGGAAGTGGCGCAAGCGGTGGGCGAAGCCATCGGCTATGCGCGCACCGGCATTCGCCTGTCGCCCTACGGCGTGTTCAACAACACCGGCCCGTTCGAGGGAATAGACGAAGCCTACGAGTATCTGGCCAAGGAGCTCGGTGAACTCGGTATCGCTTACATTCACCTGGTAGATCACACGGCAATGGGTGCTCCCGAGGTGCCTCGCTCGATCAAGGAAAAGATTCGCGATGCCTTTGGCAGCACCATTATTATCAGCGGCGGCTACGACAAAGAGCGCGCCGAGCAGGACTTAGCCGACGGAATGGGTCACTTGGTGGCATTCGGGCGACCGTTTATTGCCAACCCTGACTTGGTGAAGCGCATGGAAGAGGGCGCTGACATGCAAGAGCCCAACCAGGACACGTTCTACACGCCCGGCAAGGAAGGCTACACGGATTATCCGACGTTGGAGGAAGCGGAGATGGCCTGAGCTTAGCAGTTGCTTACCTTATAATTTACAAAGCCCAGCGAAACTCGCTGGGCTTTGTAAATTATATATCAAACCGAATTCCCTGCGCCAGCGGTAGTTCGGTGCTGTAGTTGATCGTGTTCGTCTGACGGCGCATGTACACCTTCCAGGCATCCGAACCCGACTCGCGACCGCCGCCGGTGTCTTTCTCCCCACCGAACGCACCACCGATCTCCGCTCCCGACGTACCGATGTTTACGTTGGCAATGCCACAGTCGGAGCCGCGCTGCGACAGAAAGGCTTCGGCCTCCAGCAGGTTGGTGGTGAAGATGGCCGACGACAGTCCCTGGCTCACCGCATTGTGCAGCTCGATGGCCGCGTGCACGTCGCCTTCGTATTTGATCAGATACAGAATGGGAGCAAAGGTTTCTTCCTGCACGATGTCGTAGTGGTTCTCAGCTTCCACCAGGGCGGGTGTCACGTAGTTGCCTCCGGCGTGTGCGTCGTCGCTGAGCACCTCTCCGCCGGTGAGCAGTTTGCCCCCGGCTTCCCGGGCGGTTTCCAGCGCTTTCGTGAAGTTCTCCACCGCTTCCTGATCAATAAGCGGCCCCACCAAATTCTTCTCGTCCAGCGGGTTGCCGATGGAAAGCGAAGGGTAGATCTTGAGCAGCCGCTCCTTTACTTCCTCGTAGCGCGAAGCGTGCACGATCAGGCGTCGGGTACTGGTGCAGCGTTGTCCGGCCGTGCCTACTGCGCCGAAGACCGTGGCCCGAATGGCCAATTCCAGGTCGGCGTGCTCGGTGATGATGATCGCGTTGTTTCCTCCTAATTCCAGCAATGAGCGGCCCAAGCGCGCTCCCACTGCTTCGCCCACTTTGCGACCCATGCGCGTGGAGCCGGTGGCTGACACCAAGGGTACCCGCCGGTCGTGCGCCATCAGCGAACCAATTTCAGCGTCGCCGATGATGAGGTTGAAGATGCCTTCGGGCAGGCCGTTGTCTTTAAGCACCTGCGCCACGATACGCTGGCAGGCCAGGGCGGTGAGCGGCGTTTTCTCCGAGGGCTTCCACACGCAGACGTTGCCCGACACGGCGGCCAGCATCGCGTTCCAGGCCCACACGGCCACCGGAAAATTGAAGGCCGAGATAATGCCGACGACTCCCAGCGGATGGTACTGGTCGTACATGCGGTGCATGGGTCGCTCCGAGTGCATGGTGTAGCCGTACAGCTGCCGGGACTGCCCCACGGCGAAGTCGCAGATGTCGATCATCTCCTGCACCTCGCCGAGGCCTTCCTGGTAGATCTTGCCCATCTCGTAGGTCACCAGCCGACCGAGCGCCGCTTTGTGCTCGCGCAGTTGGTTGCCAATCTGCCGAACGATCTCGCCCCGCTGCGGAGCGGGCATCATGCGCCAGGGGGCGAAGGCTTCCTGCGCCTGGCCGATCACCTGTTCGTAATCGGCTTCGGTGGCCATCGTCACCGAGGCGATCAGCGAGCCGTCGGCGGGAGAGTGGATGGCCCGGGTGCTACCCTCACTGGTACCGCCGGGGCCGAATTTCTGGCCAGTGCTGTAGGCCGGATTGTGGTCGTGGATATTGAGTTGTTCGAGGGTGGATTTGATGTTGGTCATATTTTCAAACATTGTGGAGACGCCATTAATGGCGTCTGTACTGAGGCGGCAAAGGTAGGAAGAGTTGGGGAGATTATTGGAATAGGTACGCTAATTGTACGAGTCATCCGAAAAAGAAAAGCCTGATGAAGAATTGTTTGCTCACGTTCGCCCTATTGGCCGGATGCTTCACGTCCGCCAACGCCCAACTCCTGGATACCACCTTCCCGAGTATCGAGACCGAAACGGTGGAAGATAAGGTGGTCACCCTACCGCAAGACGCGCAGGGTCGAGTTACGTTGGTGGCGATGGCCTACTCTAAGAAGGCCGAAAAAGATTTGAGTTCGTGGCTCAGTCCGCTGTTCAACACCTTCATCAAGCAGAAGGTGAGCGACGGCGGATTGTTCGCCAGCTTCGCCCACGATATCGACGTGTACATCGTGCCCATGTTCACGGGGATCAAAGCCGCCGCCCAGGGCACCGCCAAACGCAAGGCCGCTAAGAACCTGGATGCGCGACTGGTCCCCTACGTGTTGTTCTACAAAGGCAAGCTAAAGCCGTATAAAGAGGCTTTAGAGTTCGATAAGAAAGACGTTCCTTACCTGTTCTTGCTCGATCAGGACGGACAGATCGTTTACGCTACGTCCGGAGCCCACTCGAGCAAAAAGATGAGCGCCATCGAGGAAGCAATAGACGCTTTATAGCTTCCAAGCGATCCAGAACGGTAGCTACTCCCGCTTGCGCACCGCTTCTTCCTCGTATAAATAGCGATCCTGCTGGTTCACCGGCATCTGCATGGCAGCCTCGGTCGTTCTGCCGCCGATTCGCTGGGCCCAACGATCGTACGCATCGATCATTTTCTCCGCTCGCTCTCTTTCCTGAGCGATCAGGTTGTTCATTTCGGTGCGGTCTTCTTGCAGGTTATACAGCTCCCACGCCCGGCCGCGTTCGCCCACCAGTTTCCAGTCGCCCTCACGCACCGCCCGGCTCCCCCGATACTCCCAAAACACGGGTTGCTCCCGGCGCAAAGAGTTGCCCCGCCAGCTAGCCAGTAAGCTCACTCCCTCGGCGGGCAGCAACGTGCGATCTTCAAATCGCTGGGGATAGGTCGCCCCGGCGGCTTCCAGTAGCGTAGGCATCAGATCCAGAATTTGTCCGGGCACCGACGAAAGCGTGTTCGCAGCGATCTTGCCGGGCCAGCGAACGATCATGGGCGTGGCAATGCCACCCTCGTGAATCCACTGCTTGTAACGGCGAAACGGAGTGTTAGATACCTGCGCCCACTCGGTGTCGTAGGTGCGGGCCGAAGAAGCCGGGCCGGGCGGTTCTAGAGGGGAATGGTTGGCATCGAAGGGGCAACCACCGTTGTCGGACAGAAACATAATGAGCGTATTGTTAGTCACTCCAGAAACCTCGAGTTGCTCCAGCAAACGACCGATCTGCTGGTCTAGCCGATCAATCATCGCGGCGTAAACCGCCATCAGGGCCTGTTCTTTCTGTTGCTGCGCGGTGGTGAGGCTGGCCCAGGCCGGAGCCAGGGTATCCCGGGGTGAAAGCGGCCAGCGCGGATCAACAATTTCTAGCTGCTGCATACGCCGGTAGCGCTGCTGACGCAAACTGTCCCACCCCATTGCGTACTTCCCCCGGTACTTCCGGATGTTTTCTTCGGGTGCCTGAAGCGGGTAGTGCGGAGCGTTGTGGGCCAGATAAAGGAAAAATGGCTGATTGCGCCGGGCTGCCTGCGCCACCTCATCGATGGCGAAATCGGTGAACTGGTCGGTCGTGTAAAAGTTATCAGGAGCTTCGTAGACCGCCGTATCCAGGCGCATATAGTTCTGATCCGAGCCATAGTCCCGCCCCGTAAAGAAATTGCTCGCCCCGTTAAGAAAGCCAAAGTAGCGGTCAAACCCCCGGTTGTTGGGCACATCCCGCTCGCTTTGCCAGTTACCCAGGTGCCATTTGCCGCTCATAATGGTTCGGTACCCAGCCGTTTGCAGCACTTCGGCCAGCGTTACGTTGTTATCGCGGCGGGTGAGGTCATCGGTTTGCTGATGATGGAGACCCGACAGCATCATGGCCCTTGATTGGGTGCACTTCGCCGTATTGTAGAACTGCGTCATCCGCAGACCCTCGTGCGCCAAGCGGTCCAGATTGGGAGTCTGGATTTCAGATCCGTAGCAACCCAGATCGGAGAAGCCCAGGTCATCCGCCATGATGAGGATAATGTTAGGCTGATTTGGAGCTTGGCCTTGTCCGCGACTAAGGAGCGAAAGAAAGCATCCGGCGAACAGCAGAAGGGCAGGTCGTATTATCATGAGCAATAGAATAAGTATCAGGCAGTGAACTAAGCGAATAATGTAACGAATTTTCGAGACAATCGTCATCAAAGGGGCGCATCTCGTTTACCGTCTGCGGAATTGCCCCTGACGAAAACCTTTCCCTCGCTTTTTGATTAAAATAAGAAGTAACCGTTACGCTGGATTGCAGCAGTATCACTCCACTTCTTATTTTATGAAACACATTGATATCAACCACGAACAAGTTCCGGCGCTAGGACTAGGCACCTTTTCTTTGAAAGGCAAAGCGTGTCAGGAAGCCGTCGTCGACGCCATCGACATTGGCTACCGACATATTGACACGGCCAAGATGTATGACAACGAGCAGGACGTGGGGCTGGGTATTCAGCAGTCGGGCATCGAGCGCGACGAGTTGTTTGTCACTACCAAAATCTGGTATACCGACTTGAAGCGAGATCAGGTGCTAAGCGCTACTGATGATAGCCTGCGGCAACTGCAAACCGACTACGTGAACCTGCTACTTGTCCACTGGCCCTCGGAGCAGGTGCCACTCAAAGAAACGCTCGATGCTTTGGTAGAGGTGCAGAAACAAGGCAAAGCCCGGCTGATTGGAGTGAGTAACTTTCCTCCTGCGATGCTGAAACAGGCCTTTTCACTGGCTCCGGTGGTGTGTAATCAGGTAGAATACCATCCGTATTTAGGACAAAGCGCGTTGATCAATATTGTGCGCGAGCACAACGCCATGCTCACCGCCTACTCGCCCATCGCGCAGGGAGCGGTGCAGGAAGACGCAACGCTACGCAGCATCGGCGAACGCTACGGAAAATCGCCTACCCAAGCAGCCTTGCGCTGGCTGGTGCAGCAGGACAACGTGGCGGCCATTCCTCGGGCCAGTAGTCACGCGCACCGGGTGGCCAACTTCAATATCTTTGACTTTTCGCTCACCGACGATGAGATGGAACAGGTGCACGGCCTGAGCCGCCGCGAGCGTCTGGTGAACCCGCATTGGGCCCCGGTGTGGGATGAGGCGTAGAGGAATTGCTAGAAGGTGAAGATGCTGTATGGTCAGATGATGGATGCTAGATGATTTGCAGAATTAGAAGGATGCTGGTGGTTGGGCGACCGGCTTGGTGGATGGGAATAGGTATTGACGAACTAGATCCGACATGAATACCAATCTAAAGCAGCACTCCAGTAGCAAAGCAAGACGCTGCTGTAAACACTTACCAAAAAAGAGTGCTACAGTCTGGCGAAGCGCATATGATCCTCAAGAATTTTCCTGCGGAGGCGGAGCTACGAAACGCTCTTGGTCATCATGCTTCTGACATCCAAATCACGTGGCTGACCTACTTCTGGATGCTGTCCTATACTACCGTCTAGTTATCTTTACCTAGCCGTTTAGCAAAAAGACCCTTCCAGGGTAACAAGAAAAGAGGTCGTACAGAAAATCATCTCCGGCGTGGAACGCGTATAATATCTGACCATGTAGAGAGTCATCCAATCACCCTTTGCTCGACCGTTCTCGCAAATCAACCCAATTCCTAATCCCCAATACCCTAGCCACACCGCAAATCATTCTACACCTTCACCCACCCCTGCCGCTTATCACTTTCGATGATCTTTTCGCACAGCACCAGTTCGCGCAATCCGTCAGCGAAAGTAGGATAGGCATTGTCGCTTTGCTTTCCCGCTTCCACGGCGGCGTATACCTCTTTGAACAGTTGCTTCGAGGTGTCAGGGAAGCCTTCGTTGTGTCCGCCAGGAAACGAGATGGCTGATTTGGCCGCGTCGTGCACCAAACCGGGGTCGCGCATCAGCAGGCCATTGGGTGCGTCGCGCTTGCCAATCCACACCTCGTTGGGCGCCTCTGAATTCCAAGCCACCGTTTCTTTTGAGCCCGAGATTTCTAGCTTCAGCTGATTCTTACGGCCCGCCGATACCTGGCTCACGGTGGCCACGCCCTTGTTGCCGTTGTCGAAGCGCAGTAGCACATTGGCGTGGTCTTCGGTGGTGATGGGCACGTCTTTATAATCTTCGGGTTTCAGCGTCATGCCGCCGTAGGTTTCTACTGGCTTCAGCGGCTTCTTGCGCTGCTTATGCACGGTGGAGAAATCGGCCAGTACTTCAGTGATTTTTTGCCCCGAGATGTACTCCACCAAGTCGAGCAGGTGCGAACCGATGTCGGCAATGGCCCGCGAATCGCCTGATTGCTCGGGCTCTAGCCGCCAGTTATAGTCGGTATTATAATAGAGCCAGTCCTGCAAATAGGTGCCAATCACGGAGTAGATATCGCCCAGTTCGTTGTGCTCGCGCATGGCGCGCATCTGCCGCACCAGCGGGTAGTAGCGCAGGTTGAAGTGAATGGCGTTGATCAGACCGGTTTTTTTGGCCAGCGCTACCAGTTCTTCGCCCTGCTGCGAGGTGGTGGCCAGCGGTTTTTCTACCACCACGTGCTTCCCGGCTTCCAGCGCCGCTTTAGCCATCTCGAAATGCAAAAAGTTAGGCGTACAAATGTGCACGCACTGCACTCCGTCGTGCTTCAGCAGGTCACCGAAGTCACCGTAGGAGGCACCGATGCCCAATTGTTCGGCCTTCTGGCGGGCGTGGTCTTCGCCTACGTCGGCAATGGCGACCACGTCGGTGTTGGGTAGGCGGCGCAGGGCTTCAATGTGGGCGGGGCCGATGAAGCCCAGACCGGCCACGGCTACTTTGATCTTTTCCATATTGGTAGGTTGTGTTTGTTTCTTCAATACTAGCAGGTTCCGGGCAAAAAACCAATTGCGGCTAACTAGGTTTTGAGCAGATTCAAAATTGAATAGGCTGCTTTCCTCCCGTCAATTTTATCGTTTCCCCCTGCCAGTTCAGCTCACCCGTTAATCCTTCGGGCAACGTCACCTCCCCCGCCAGTCCGTCTTTTCCCCGCCGCGTAAACCGGACGGCGATTTCTCCCTGCGGATGCGGCATGCTTCCGGAAACGGTATTTAGGTAGCCGAGCGCCGGAGCAATGGTAACTGCCGCGAAGTGCGGAGCGGCGGGCCGAATGCCGCACACCGTGGCCAGAAATTCGTAGTTCGGACTGGCACTCCAGGCGTGGCAGTCGGAGCGGGTATTTTCTTCGTGCTCGGCAAAGGTGGTGAGTCCTTCGGCCAGCATGTCCTTCCAGGTGTCGAGGTGGTTCACGAAGTAGTCGGCCTGTCCGAGTTTTTGCACCGCTCGGGTCAGGTAAAACCGGTAGTAAATGTTGCACTGCACCAGCGACGAATCCGCCAGTAGTTTCTCCAGCAGCGCCGCTTGTTCGGCTTCCGGCACCGTATTGGTCAAGATTGCCATAATGTTAGCGTGCTGGCTAAACGAGGTTTTTTCGGGATTATCGGCCAGCAACTGCCGCCCCGTATCGTAGCTGGTGCGCACCACCGCCTGCTTGGTAGTGGCTGACAAATTTCGGCAGTGCCGGGCTTGGTCAGACTGACCGTAGTAGTCGAACAGATCGGCGGCGTAGTCCAGGGCGTAAATCCACTGGAGCGTGATGAGCGTAGAGTGTCCGCCCTCGGCCCCGGGGGGCACACCCCGCGGAAAGCCCTTCGCCACGTCCACGTAGTTCCACCACTTTAGGTTGGTGAGGATGCCGTTGTCGGCTTGTCGCGCCTCGAACCACTGCAACACCGCCTGAATGCCCGGTAGAAAATGCTTCACAAAGGTGGTGTCGGAGCGGTGTTGGTGGTAGTCGTGCACCATCGCCACCCAAAACAGGGAGTAGGGCGGAATGTACTGGGGTTCCGAGGAGGGATATCGGCTCATGGTGATGCCCTCCGGCGCGCGCGAGTGGTCAAACTGCAACAAGGCGTTGCGCACCAGCCGTTCGTCGCCCGATACGTAGAGCGAAATAAGGGCCTGAATGCGGGTGTCGCCAATGTACTGCAACTGCTCGTAGTAGGGGCAGTCCATGTACGTTTCGGTGGCGCACAGCCGGGCCGTCCGCCAGCCCACGTCCCAGACGGTAGCGGTCACCGAATCGTTGCTCTCAAAGAAAGCGATTTCCTCGAAGGGGTAGTTACTGTAAGTACCGAGGAAGTCGTGCAGGGTAAGCGGCGCATCGCCCGTTTCAATGGCTAACTCCACGTAGCGGTAGGTGCGGGTCCACAGGGGCTGAAACGTGCGATTGTCTCCACCATCTGGTTCAAATATGTCGTAGTAACCCAAAATATGCTTCCCCGCGGTTTCGTTGCGGTTGCCCTTTCGCTCTTGCTCGTCATACAGCGCTTCGGCGTAGGTGATTTTGATCGTACTGCCCCGCCCGCCGCTCACGCGAAGCGCAGGATAGCCCGCTACCAGATAGGTTTGATCGAGCAATACCGTAGCGGTGGTGTTGGCGGGCACCGCAACGGATTGCTCACCGGCCAGAAAATCTGAGTCAACGGCTACTCCCTCGGTACGCACCACGCGCCGAAACCGCTCGGGATGCTCTTCCATCATCGGAATGGTGCGGGGCAGCAGGTTGTAGTTACCGTCGCCGTAGCTATATACCAAGCCGTAGGGCCTTCCCGGACCTAGATTGCGCGGTGATTGCCAATTCGTCCCCTCCTGAAAATTGGTCGTTTCCCACCCCCAGGGGTACTGCTCGCCCCGCAGGTGATCGGTGGCTCCCGCGGCGTAGTAGCCCTTCACCGTGAAGTCCTGTTGGGTGAGCGGCTGATAAGCTTCGTTGCGCACCACCCGCCAGGTGTCGGGCTGCGTGTTGACCGTGGGCTGCTGGTCGGGGTTGCCCTGTAGAATAAACCCCGTGTGCTTCGAGTGCTGGGCCACCGGTCGATGCTCCCCAAAGTTCCATACCACCGCCGCCAGCGTATTTTCTCCGGCAGTGAGCAGCTCCGCGATGTCGTAGTTCTCGTAGCGCCAGTGCAGCAGATCGCCCCGGGCCGGACCGAAACCCACGGACGTGCCGTTGACGAACAGTCGGTAGCGGTTGTCGGCCGACACGTGCACGATGAATGAGTCGGGCGGAGTGGCAAGGGTAAAGGTGTGACGGAAGTGATACACGCCGTAGTCGGTGAGCGAAGCGGTCGGGTGGGCGAGCCAGCGGGCCGCCCATTCTCGCTCGAGAAGCTCGCTTGGCACCGAAACCGGCTGGGCGAGCAATTGGCAGAAGAAGAGCGTAAAAGATGTGAAAAGGACAATTTTATGAAACATCGGTCGTCTGAATAGTAGTATAAATTGCTAATTCTAGGTTAAAAAGCGTTCACTATGGATCAAACAGACATCTTCACCCTCGCCTACCGATCAATCGTGCAAGACCGTTGCGCCGAATCAGAACAACGAATGCTCACCAATATTTTACAAGCCAGTCAACTGCCCCGTCACGCCCGTTTAATTGCCAATTTATTCAGACAGCCCAGCCTCTCATTCTATGATTTATGCCCGGTAGATAGCTTCGAACGAGTGAATTAAATGGTTCTGGGTTCTGGGTTAACCGAACCTAGAACCTTTTAACTCAGAACCTATCTATCGGACGAAGGCCGCGGGTAGTCCTCCGTCTACGTTGATCACGTTGCCCGTGCTTTTGTTGAGCAACCCACCCACCAGTGCAAACACCCCGTTGGCAATGTCTTCGGGCGTGATCGCTTCACCGAGCAGGGTGCGCTGGGCGTAGTGCGCCGGAAGGTCCTCCACGCTCACTCCGTAGGCTTTGGCCCGCCCTTCGGCCCAGCCTCCGGCCCAGATGTTGCTGCCCTGAATCACCGCGTCGGGGTTCACCACGTTGACCCGAATTTTGTCTTTGCCCAGTTCGGCGGCCAATAGACGCGACATGTGCAACTGCGCCGCCTTGGCCGTTCCGTAGCCCGCGTTGTTGGGCCCCGATACCAGCGCGTTTTTGCTCACAATGTTGACGACGTCGCCGCCCAACCCTTGCTGCCGCATGATCTTCACCGCCGTTTGGGTCATCAGAAACTGCCCCTTCACCATCACATTGTAGAGTATGTCCCAGTCGGCTTCGCTGGTATCTTCCAGGGTTTTAGAGATGGACAAGCCCGCATTGTTGACCAGAATATCTACCCCGCCGAAGGCCAGGCAGGTATCCTGAAACGATTGCGCGATGGCGTCGGTATGGGTCACGTCCATCGTGGTGGCAATGGCGGCGTCTTTTCCGTAGACCTTTTTAAACTCCGCCAACGTGGTTTCCAGGCGTTCGGCGTTCATGTCGGCCAGCACCACGCAGGCACCCTGCTGCACAAAACGCTCGGCGATGGCCCGGCCGATGCCGCCACCGCTGCCGGTGATCAGCGCGACGCGGCGCGATAGTGGTTTTTCAGCCGGCATGCGCTTCAATTTGTCCTCTTCCAGGAGCCAGTACTCAATGTCGAAGGCCTCTTGGGTGGGCAGGGCGGTGTATTCGGACACGGCTTCGGCGCCGCGCATCACGTTGATGGCGTTGGTATAGAACTCGCTGGCCACCCGGGCGGTTTGCTTGTTCTTGGCGAAGGTGAACATGCCCACTCCCGGCCACAGAATCACCACCGGGTTGGGGTCGCGCATGGCGGGACTGTCATCGTGCCGGTGGTTTTCGTAGTACGTGGCGTACATGGCCCGGTACTCCTGAAAGGCCCCGTGGAGGGTTTCTTTCAGCGCCACCGGGTCGGACAGGTCGCGGTCGGCGGGTAGATCCAGCACCAGCGGACTAATTTTGGTACGCAAAAAGTGATCGGGGCAGCTGGTGCCCATCGGAGCGAGCCGCGCAAGGTCTTCACTGTTGACGAACTCCAGCACCCGATCGCTGTCAGCGAAGTGGCCGATCATGGCCTGGTGGCTCGAGCACAGGCCCCGCAGCACGGGCGCCAGCGCCGCGGCCTGCTTCTGCCGCTGCTCTTCGCCCAACGCTTGCACCTTGGTGCCGCCGAACACCGGGCGTTCTTTTCCGGCGTGCTCCTCAATGTAGGCCGAGGCTTTCTCGATCACCTGCAGACTGTTGATGTAGCAGTCGTAGGCATTGTCGGCCCAGGTGAACAGCCCGTGGCTGCCCAGCATAATACCGCGGATGCCCGGATTGTCGTGCAGGCACTTTTCCAGTTGCAGTCCCAGGTCGAAGCCCGGCCGTTGCCAATCGACCCAGCCGATCTGTCCCTCAAAGAGTTCTTCGGTGATGCGCTCACCGTCTTTGGCGGCCGCAATGGCGATAGCCGCATCGGGGTGCAGGTGGTCGATGTGCTTAAAGGGCAAAAACGCGTGCAGGGGGGTGTCGATGCTGGGGGCGCGGGAGTCGAGGTCGTACAAGCAGTGGTAGAACAGGCCCACCATTTCGTCTTCGTTCTCCAGACCGCGGTAGCGGTTTTTGAGGGCGTGGAGCCGGTCGACGTACAAACCGGCGAGTCCGTTGCGTTTGAGCGAGCCAATGTCGCCCCCCGAGCCCTTGATCCACATCACCTCGGTTTCTTCGCCGGTAAGGGGATCTCGCTCGATAGTTTTGCAGCTGGTGTTGCCACCGCCGTAGTTGGTGATGCGCAGGTCGGCTCCCAGCAGGTTGGATCGGTAGAGCAACCGGGCTACCTGGTCGTCTTGTAATTTTTGCGCTTGCGCGTCGTCCCACAGGTAATCGACGTAGCGGAAGGAGGGTTGGTTGGTAGGCATGGGTGGAGTTGGCTAGATGAGTTTTACGATAAAAAGGTTATGCGTATAATTACAAAATCTTTGGGCAATTACGCTACTTTTTCAATAGAAATTGTCGCTTAGAATAACCAAACCCTCTTCTGGGTTGTTTTTGGTTTATTCAATTTGCCGACGAGCCATGTATACCCAGATAGAAAATGACCTGTTGCGCTACGTGAAACTGACCGAAGAAGCGTTGGCTTCTATCACCGCAAGGCTCACTAGTCGCTCGCTCCGCAAGCACGAAATGTTACTCAACGCGGGGCAGGTATGCCAGCAGGTTTTTTTTATCAATCAGGGCTGTTTGCGGTATTTTTACTTGGTCGATGGGGAAGAAAAGACCGGACAGTTTTTCTTTGAGAATGATTGGTACACCGACTTCGCCAGCTTTATCTCCGGGCAGCCTTCCCAAGAAAACATCCAAGCATTAGAGAACTGTGAGCTTTGGACGCTATCGCGTCAGAATTTATTGGAACTGTACGATGAGCACCCCAAATTTGAAAGGTTCGGCCGTCTGATCACCGAGCAGGCCTACATGGGCGTCAAATCCAGAAACAACGCTTTCCTCAACGAAAGCCCCGAGCAACGTTATCTGCGTCTGCTCAGGAATCGGCCTAAGATCGCCGCGCGCATTCCGCAACACTACATCGCCTCCTTTCTGAGCATTAAGCCTGAATCGCTCTCCCGCATCCGCAAGCGCATCGCCGACAAACGCTGACGTTCTTAACCAAAGTCAATGCTTGGCCCTGCCGCCGCCCGCATCTTTGTAACGAAGTTATTATTCACCTAAACTCGTTACAAAATGAAACACTTAACAATCACTCTCCTTTTATGCTTTGCCCTGCTTCTGTGCGGAAATAGCTACGCGCAAGATTCATCTCAGAAAAAACTACCCGTCTACGGAAGCATCAGCGCCGGGTACGGAAACACCTTCTTTGGCGGAGCACTATCTGAGAAAGAAGAGATCAACGACAAGCGGGGCTTCGGTCGCAACGACGGTATCACGCTGGCCACCTTCTATTACTGGGCTCCCGAAAAGCTGCGCGGTCTGGGGATCGGCACCGGCATCAAAGCCTTCGTGGCCCGTCCTAACGAAGGCACCAACCAGGAGACGTACACTTACAATTATTACCACGTCGGTATTGGCATCCGCGACTATTTTCTTAGCAAAAAATTTAATGAAGGGCTCTGCTTCAAAACCAGTTTCGGCTGGGGGCAAGGCACCGAGAAGTACAGCTACGGCAGTACGGACACGCATGATTTTCAGAATGCTTCCGGCTACACCGTGCTGGGCGGATTCGGTTATGCGATCCCCCTGGGTGCTGGTCGATCAGCCATCAACCTGGACCTGGAATACGAATATTCAAACCGCAACGCCGATATCACCGGCAGTGCCGACACCGTCAAGTTTATCAATAGCCAGATGAGCTTCAACGTTGGACTCGTATTCTAAATCCAATCCTTCAAATTTTAAAAACCCAAAATCATGAAAAAGCTAATCATCAGTTCTTTAATCTTTATCTCTGCCAGTCCCAGCCTACTGGCCCAGACCAACAAGCGAACTGTCTACGCCGAAGTAGGACTTGGTTTCGGACAGACTTTATTCTTTGGAGACATTAAAGATCGATTATCGGAAGCGTTGGGTGGTGGTTTTGATCCCGGATCGGGCGGAAACGTCTCCACTGCCTTTTATCTGTCGCCCGAAAGCTGGAAAGGATTGGGCATCGGCACCCGGATTCACGGCACCTTCGGCGGGCCCACCACGGGTGAGTTTGGCGACAACTACATTTTTAACTACTACAACCTTGCGCTTTCGGCCAAGTTCTACCCCTCCGGCAAATTTAACGAGGGCTTTTACGGCCGGGGCGGAGTGGGGTTTGGGCAGTTTACCTCCAAGCGCGAAAATGAGGCGCAAGCCCGCTATTTCCACCAGTACGCTATTGGCACCACCTTTACCGGCAGTGTTGGCTATACGCTTCCGTTCAACAATTCCGCGCTCAGTCTGGAGGCCCAGTTTGAGTACTCATCCCGCAACGGAACGGTTACGGGCGACGGCGACGGCGTGCGCTTCAACAGCGGACAATTCGGTGGTAATCTTATCTATTCCTTTTAATCGAAACACCATGTCAGTATCAACCATCCCTTATCGTAAAATGAGCATTGTCCTGCTTGTGGCCGAATGCCTCACCGTGGTAGCCCCCGTCGCCATCCTGGGTAAGTTCTTCAACTTCCCGGATATCCTGCGGCAGCCCGCCGCCAATGCTTTTGCGTTGTTTCACCTGCACACTACGCCCATTATCACCGGGTACTACGTTTTTCTGATTTCCTCACTGCTCTACATTCCGCTCTCCTACGCCCTGACGGGCTACCTGGAAGCACATAAAGCAGTCGGTCAGCGACTGCTCGTCGGACTAGGCATCGCCACGGCCGTGTTTCAAGCCATCGGATTCGTCCGGTGGATCTTTACCATGCCTTATCTGACGGCTACTTACTACGCGCATCTGGAGTTGAGAGACACTGTTACTACCATCTACGAGATACTGAACCGGTACGCCGGTATGAGCATCGGCGAGCACCTGGGGTTTATCGCGATGGGTGCCTGGACAATTGTCTTGTCTTGGTTACTACTGCGATCGCCCCTCAAACGCTGGCTAGGATACCTGGGCGTTGTGATTGGCGCACTTCTCATCGTGAGCGTGGCTGAGCATTTTGGTGGGCCGTCCGCCCCGGTATTTGCCCAGCTTAGTTTTATGGGAAACACCTTATGGAGCATCTGGCTCCTTATCATCGCTATTTATTTATTCACTTCTAAACGTCATCAATATGCAAACGATATTAGGATCGGGCGGAGTAATCGCCACGGAGTTAGCCAAAGTGCTTAACGCCAACAATAACCCCCTGCGGCTGGTGAGTCGGCACCCCAAAAAAGTAAACGACACTGATGAGTTGATCACCGCCGATCTGCTCAACCCCTCTGAGGTGGATCAAGCGGTAGCCGGATCTGAGGTAGTGTACCTGACGGTAGGCTTGCCCTACGACACCAAAATTTGGCAAGCGCAGTGGCTGCCGATTATGCAAAACGTCATCGACGCCTGCCAGAAACATCAGGCCAAACTGGTCTTCTTCGACAACGTATATATGTACGGACTGGTGCGCGGAGAAATGACTGAGCAAACGGTTTTCAACCCGTGCAGCGAGAAGGGCAAAGTGAGAGCGCAGGTTGCAACGATGCTGCTGGAAGCGATAGGAGAAAAGCGGGTAACGGCCCTGATTGCCCGTTGCGCCGACTTCTACGGCCCGGTGGGCACTCCCAACAGCGTGCTCAACTTGATGGTGATCGATAAGCTGAAGGCCGGTAATAAAGCCCAACCGATGGTAAGCGCTGTCACGACCCATACCTACGCCTACACCAAAGACGTAGCCCGAGCGGTAGCGTTATTAGGCAATACCGAAACCGCCTACGGCCAAACCTGGCACCTGCCGGTGATGGATGCCTATAACCACCAAGCATTGGTAGAGCGCACCGCCTCAGCACTGTGAGTGAAGTCTCGCTACAGCGTTACGCCCCGGTGGATATTCAAAGGATTGTCTCTTTTCGTACCGGTTATCCGCGAAAGCATGGAGATGCTGTATCAGTACGAGCACGACTACCGGCTGAGTGATAAGAAGTTTGGCCAAGCGTTTCCTAACTTTAGAAAAACTGACTTCGAGACGAGCGTGAAGGAGAGGGCGTAGCTGTTTTTGGGTGTGTGGAATGCGCTACTCGAGCGTCCCGCGGCCTCTTTAGGTAGCTTACCAAACCAATCTAAAAATCCGGATCCAGCTCCAACCGTTGCGTCAACTCACGCACCTGCGGGTATTTCTCAGCCAGGTAATTCAGCTTCTCAGCCGGAGTGTACGGACGACGCTGGTGTTCTTCTCGGTTCACGGTGGCCGACAGGGTGATGCTGGGATTGCCCAATTGCGCCCGAAGCCGTTGCAACAGTTCGGATTTGACGCCATTGAGCGAGTCCTCTTCCAAAAGATTTGTCAGCGTAAGCGGAATAGTGACTCCGTCGTCGGCCAGGGTGATGGGCTGGTTGAGCACGTGGTACTCGCTGTCCTTCCCGGCCGCGCGCCGCTCGTCGGCAAAGGCTTTCCAGGCTTCCCGCAACTTGGTGAGCGATATTGGTGCCACAGCGGTAGCGGTTACCGAAGATGGCGCTTCGGACGGCGGGGCGATAGCAATGGTTTCCTTTGACTGGGGCGCACTTGGTTGAGAAGTCACAACCGGATCTGCCTCGGCCGGTGATGCATTGTCCATGAGCTTCGGGATTTTCACCGTGCTTTTGTTCTTGAGCGCACTCAGGGCGGGGACAGACTTCACCGCCCCGTTGGTAGACAAGCTCGGCGCTGCTTCAGCGGCTACAGAAGCTACCGGCTCAGCTTTTTTTTTGTCTTCTTCGGCGGAGGGCGGAGGGGCTTGCGCCACCCGCGCTAGGTTCACGGCGGCCTGAATGTAGGCCATCTTCATGAGCGCCAGCTCCACGTGCAAGCGCTGGTTTTTGCTGTTCTTGTACTGCAAATCGCAGTCGCCCGACAAACTCAGGGCCGTGAGCAAGAACGACAACGGGGCATCCTCGGCCTGCTGCCGGTAGCGCTGCTGCACACTTTCCGATACCGGCAACAGGCGAATGGTCGCCGCATCCTTGCAGACCAGCAGGTTGCGGAAGTGCTCGCTCAGGCCCACCACAAAGTTATGTCCGTCGAAGCCCTGGCGCAGAATATCATCGAAGGTGAGCATCACCTGGGGCAGGTTCTGGGTGAGCAGCGCGTCGGTGACGCGGAAGTAATAATCATAATCGAGAATGTGCAGGTTCTCGATAGTGGTCTGATAAGTGATCTTCCGCTCGGTAGAGAAGGTCACGATCAGGTCAAAGATCGACAACGCGTCGCGCAGGGCCCCGTCGGCTTTCTGGGCAATCAGGTTCAGGGCTTCCTCTTCGGCCTCCACGCCTTCCTGCTCAGCAATTTTGCGCAGGTGCCGCACCATGTCGCTGATCTGGATGCGGTTGAAGTCAAAGATCTGGCAACGCGACAAGATGGTGGGAATTACCTTGTGCTTCTCGGTGGTGGCCAGGATAAACACCGCATAGGGCGGCGGCTCTTCCAGGGTTTTTAGAAAGGCATTAAAGGCCTGGTTGGAGAGCATGTGCACCTCATCGATGATGTACACCTTGTGGGTGCCCTGCTGCGGCGGGTAGCGCACCTGGTCAATGAGGTTACGGATGTCGTCGACGGAGTTGTTAGAGGCAGCGTCCAGCTCGTAGATGTTCATGGCGTTGGTCTGCTGCTCGTCGAAGCCGTTGATCTGCCGGGCCAGAATGCGGGCGCAGGTGGTTTTACCTACTCCCCGCGGACCGCAAAACAGCAGTGCCTGGGCCAGTTGGTTGCCGTCGATGGCGTTTTGCAGGGTGGTGGTGATGTGCTCCTGCCCCACCACTTGCTCGAAGCCCATCGGGCGGTACTTGCGCGCTGAGACCACAAAAGTATCCTGTTCCATGCCGGGCAAGTTACCAAATAATGCCTACGATTGAAATGATTTTTTGTAACTTACCGGTTCTGTTATTTGCCGATAGTAGGCACCTTACGCAACTACTTCCTATGTCCGACACCGCCCGCCAGCCCACGCTGCTGGAATCTATGATCCCCATTCTGTTTCTGGTGCCCCTGCTGTTCGCCAACGTGCTGATCTTCGAGGGCGATGCCACCCAAGGAGCCAACCAGATTGCCCTGATCCTGGCGGCGGCCGTGGCCGCGCTGGTGGCGTTGCGCACGGGCACCCGCTGGGAGACCATGCAGGACGGGATGGTGAAGAGCATCAGCTCGGCCATGTCGGCCATTTTGATTCTGCTGCTCATCGGCTCGCTAGCCGGCACTTGGATGCTCAGCGGCATCGTGCCCGCCATGATCTACTACGGACTGCAAGTTTTGAATCCTACGATCTTCCTGGTCGCCGCGGTGGTGGTGTGCGCGGTGGTGGCGGTGGCCACGGGCAGCAGTTGGTCCACGGTGGCCACGGTCGGTATCGCCCTGCTAGGCATCGGCCAGGCGCTGGGTTTATCCGAAGGTGTGATCGGCGGGGCCATTATATCCGGGTCTTATTTTGGCGATAAAATGTCGCCCCTGTCCGACACCACCAACCTGGCTCCGGCCATGGCGGGCACCGACCTGTTTACCCACATTCGCTACATGACGCTCACCACGGTTCCTTCTATCACCATCACGCTGATTATCTTCTTGGTGATGGGCTTCACCGCAGATAATGTGACCTCGTCAGAAGGCATAGAAGGGGTGTTGGCCGCGCTCGATAGCGCCTTTACCATCAACGGCTGGTTGTTTCTGGTTCCGGTGGTGGTTATTGGCATGATCGTGCGCCAAGTGCCCGCCATTCCGGCCCTGCTGGCCGGTACGCTGTTGGGAGCGCTGTGCGCCGTGATTTTTCAACCGCAGGTGCTGCGCGAGATCTCCGGGGGCGTGCCCGGATTGGTAGGCGGCTACACCGCGGTGATGCAGGCCATGTTTACTGATATCAGCGTTGTCACGGACGACCAAATGGTGAATAAGTTGCTCTCTACCGGAGGTATGGCGGGCATGCTCAATACGATATGGCTGATCATCTGCGCAATGGTGTTCGGCGGGGTGATGGAGTCGGCCGGGATGCTGGCCCGCATCACGCGGTCGATCGTGCAGTTTGCCCACTCTACCGGTTCGCTGATTGCTTCTACCGCCGGTACGTCAATCTTCTTTAACCTTACCGCGTCGGATCAGTACCTGGCCATCGTGGTGCCCGGGCGCATGTTTGCCGACGTGTACCGCGATCGAGGACTGAAACCCGAGAACCTCAGCCGCACCCTGGAAGATTCGGGCACGGTCACCTCGGTGCTTATCCCCTGGAACACCTGCGGGGCCACGCAGTCGGTGGTGCTGGGCGTGGATACGCTGGTGTACGGCCCCTACGCCTTCTTCTGCTACATCAGTCCGATTATGACGGTCTTGTTTGGCTACTTGAACATCAAAATTGCGCGTTACTCGGATGAAGAGGTAGCGGAACATCAACTAGAAAATGCCTAATGTTTCGAAAAGACATCACCAAAGAAGAAATTAACGAGTTGCCGCTGCGTCAGTACGAAGGCCCCATTGAGGTGGTCACCGGCGAAGAACGACAGCGAGCGGTGCTGGAAGCACTGGCCGCGCACGCGGTGGTGGGCTTTGACACCGAAACCAAACCGGTCTTCAAGCGGGGCGTGCACCACGACGTATCGCTCGTCCAGTTGGCAGTTCCGGGAAAAGCGTTTTTGATTCGCCTGAATCACGTGGGATTCACGGATGCGCTCAGCGCCTTTTTCGCGGACGAACGCATCAAGAAAGTAGGGATCAGCATCAAGGACGACCTGCGCCATCTGGACCAATTGGCCAAGAAGCACCGCGTTCGCTTTGACCCGGCCAATACCCTCAACCTGAACGACACGGCCAAGCAACTCAACGTGCCGCACATGGGTGTGAAGAAGCTTACGGGCATTTTTCTGGACTTTCGGGTGTCAAAGGGGCAGCAGACCACCAACTGGGAGAACCCCCGGCTCACCGAAAAGCAGCAGCGCTACGCCGCCACCGACGCCTGGGTGTGCCTGGAGATTTATCAGCAGTTAGAAAAATTGGGGCATCTGTAGTGTAAAAGTAGGTTTAATTTTCCTGCTATAATTTTCCAATTGCTTCATCTAGATACTGAAGTCTTTCGTCAAGTACTCTTTCCAGATAACGTATTGATGTAGAATCCGGAGATGCTTTTTCTAACCTGGAAATTATCTCCTCTCTTTCGTATACTCCATTTCTCAATAACTTCGCGTAGTTACTTCGGTAATAAGATTTAATGTTACCACTCTCTAGTATACCACTCCTCAATTGTTCCCATCTTGCTTTCAATTCAGTTCGAAAAGTAGCACTCCCCAGGAGTCTTCTGGTTACTACATGATTTAAAAAATCATCTGACCCAGTGAACTCACCGCCAGAAATATCTAATCCTAGCGTCGCGTCATAATCCCACGAAACAAAGTAGTGAGGACTTGCCTGATTCCTTCTTGCTATATAAATGTTATTGCCGGTATTATCGTACGCGTTAAGTAGGTTGATAAATATAAAGTAGTCAACGATGTTGTCAACATCTATCTTCTCAGCATAAGTCTCATCAAAATCACTAGGGGGACTACCTCTAAAAAATTCTATAAACCCTTTTAGTTTCCCCCAGTCATACGTGCCAACTTCCTCGGGGTACTTAATTTCGTACCCTCCCCAGTTTGAATTGTTGTTATCAAATTCTGGTGACGAAAACGCTATAACCGCTTCATCCCATCCCTTTGCTTTGTATAGTTCTCCTCCATTAAACGAATCGGTATAAGTCTCCAATTTCAGTTGTTTGCGATCTAACCTTTCACCGATGTAGTATACCCCCTGATATGATCCATTAATGAATAGTTCACAGTATTCTCTGGCAGCACCTAATACGACATCTTCCTCTACATCGGCATAATGCACCCTGCCGAAGTCAAGCCATAATTCCATAGCACTTTTATCTCTAATCGATAGGGGTTCATTCCACATCCCATCCAGTAACCAATCATCGTCACTTCTCATATTAAGTATGGATGCGTTTCAATTGCGTAGCCCTTGGTTATCCTCCCATAATTCTATACGGTACGATTTTTTTGGAAAAAATAACGAGGTATTGCCTCGGAGTCTGATACCTAAATCTCCGGTCAAGGTAATTTGTCCGTTTTCAATCAAAGTGAACTGAGAACTTTCGTATACCTCGTGAACATCTCTACCGTTTCTCGTACCTATCTTTATTATTGGTAACTCTGTCCGAAAGAAAGTGTAAACATCGTTCTTCCATTCTGAAACATAGGGCTCACCTAACGTGATTTGACTTGAGGAGTCAACCCGTAAGAATATTTCGTCACTATCTAGAAACAGCTTTTCTTGAGGTAGTAGGTCTTCACCGTTATACAAAAATATCTTCTCCTCAGCATCAATGCCGATGGCATTTTCTAAGTAACCACCTGCACTAGAAGGTAACGTTGCAGGCTCTTCGTTGCATGATATCAACAGGGGGATAATCAATACTGCCAAGATCAGTCGTGTAGTAATCAGATTCATAGGCTCAATTAGCGCTGTGGCTCACATCGATCCAGAATAGTTTTCGGTTCAAATATAATCCATCTTATTGCATAGAATACCTAAAAAGTAGCAACTAGTTACCGTTGTTTACTAATAGTAATGGAATAATGAAACCCTATATTTGTTGTTTCTCACTGAAGAAGCCCCTGGTTCACCAAAAAGTAGCGGTGCTATACCGCTACCGACGTCCGGGTGTGCCTGAAAATTTATCAGCGGCTGGAGGTGTTGGACGAAGTCTGACCTAAACCAATCAACTGCCCATCAGCCTGCTCGTTGGGAATTCCTTCATCGCTTTTTATTACATCTTAAAAAATAATGATACCTTGGTACCTATCTTTACCGTATTTTCAAAGGCAGCATGAACGTTAGGGAGTCGACCAGCAAAAATTCAACTTCTTCATCCGATTCGCTTTGGTGTCAATTTAAGGCAGGCTCGCAGGAAGCCTATGCGGTTATCTACCAACGGTTCTTCTTCTATCTGCTAGACTACGGCAGAAAGATAGGCGGCGACCGGGAACTGGTGCGAGACACGATTCAGGACTTATTCATAGAACTTTGGAACAGCCGAGAGCGCTTGTCAGATACTTCCTCCATTCAGTTTTATCTAACCAACGCCCTCAAGTATAAGCTATACCGAGCACTGGCCAAAGAACCGCATCCGCGATCTGATCGTGAAGCAGTTGCTATTGAACTTCCCTGGGAAGATTATCAGATCGAGGAAGAAGTGAGTCAGGCGCAGCGAAAAAGAATCCATCAGGCTTTGCTGCAACTGCTGACAGCACGCCAACGAGAAGTAGTTGAACTGAAGTTTTACCAAGAACTCACTAACGATGAAATTGCGGCCACCATGCAAATCTCCAAGAAGGCCGTGTACAACACCTTGTCCAAAGCGATGAAAGTGCTTCGGCAAAATCTGAAACGCGCGGCGCTGTCGCTGGTCTTCTTCCTTTAAATCGCTCTTCTTTTTGTACCCCACCTGAGATTTCTGAAAATAAATTTCCCAAAAGTGATGAGGTTTGCTTGAGGTCGGTCATTAGTAGATAAAGACCATCTACAATGCCTGACTACAGTAGCTTCTCCGTAGAAGAGTTCGTACGGGACCCCTTCTTTCAGCAGTGGGTTGTTCAACCGGAACTGGTGCACCTTGCGTTCTGGGAGCAATGGATGAGCGAGCACCCCGGTCAGCAGGAAACTGTGGACCAAGCCCGTGCAATTGTTACAACCCTGGAATTTCGCTCCGAATCGCGGGACAATGCCGATTTTATTTCTGCCTGGGAAGCAATTCATGAAGCTACGCGGGAGGAAAGGCGCGCGGTTGAGCCGCTTCGTACAATATCCTCGAAAACCACGCACGCTCGCCAGCTCCGGCGAACAATGGCGGTGGCAGCCAGCCTGCTAGCGGTGGTTCTGTTTGCCCTGCTTTACCGACAGCTTATCCTTTCGCCCCACCGAATTACCCACACGACCGCCTACGGCGAAACGAAGCGATTAACCCTTCCGGACGGCACGCGGGTAACGCTCAACGCAAACTCTACCCTTTCATACGCCGATCCGTGGGAGACGAAAGCTGGTTTTAAGGCTCGATCGGTACAGCTGGAAGGCGAAGCTTTCTTTGAGGTAACAAAACGACAAACCCCAGCGGGTAGCTCGGTTAAATTCACCGTCGACGCGCAAGATTTAACCATTGCGGTATTAGGAACCGAGTTCAACGTCAACCAACGCGGTGAAGCCGTGCGGGTGATGCTCACCGAAGGACAAGTACAACTGTACAATCCCGCCAACACGGTGAATGTAACGATGGTGCCCGGCGAACTGGTAGAGTACTCAACCCAAACTAACCGGGTAGCGCAGGCTAAAGTGAACCCTGAAGTCTATACTGCCTGGCGTGAAAACCGCTACGTGTTTGAAGACACCTCTCTTGAAGATATTCGAGACCTCATCGAGAATAATTACGGCAAGGAGGTAATCATCACTTCCCCTGCGCTGCTCACCCGAGAAATCACCGCCACCATTCCAAGCACTGAACTGGTCGTGCTGCTCACCATCTTGAAGGAGACGCTCGGCATTGATATCGTTCAGCAAGACGATCAGCTTATCTTCCAAAATCGAAACCATTAATGGTATCACTTAACCAAAAGTCACATGAAGTCAAATTTATCGCTCACAAAATGCCTGGGAATACTACTGGCGCTGGGTTGCCTGGCAAAAGAAGCCCAGGCCCAAAAGCTGGTAGCGCACAACCACCCGGCGACGACGCAATCATACGCAACGCACCAACAGACTGCGCAATCGCTAGAGCAGGTACTAAATCGTTTGGAGAAGCAGTACGGGGTCCACTTTGCCTACGAGCGTCGTTTGCTGACGGACAAAACCGTATCGGCAATCACGCAAGACAGTGCTGACCAATTGGAGGTAGTGTTGCAACGCGTTCTACGCCCCCTGCGGTTGACCTTCACTAGAGTGGATAACGTGTACGTTATCCAACCAGACAGAGTCCGCGACGTCTTGATAAACAAAGTAACCCCTGGCTCTCCTGATAAGGTGGGATTTATAGCTGGTTCAGATGCCCCCGGCACGATAGATAGGTTACCAGAACGGCTTATGCAACCCACTGAGCAAGTCATCACCGGCCAAGTCACGGATCTATCCACGGGCGAAACCCTGCCGGGGGTCAACATTGTGGTCAAGAGCACTACGGTGGGTACAGTCACCGATATTGATGGCAACTATCGCCTCACGGCTCCTGACGATGCCCAGACACTGGTGTTTTCTTCGGTGGGCTATGCGCGTGAGGAAGTGACCATCAATGGCAGAACAACCATTGATCTGGAGATGGCTCCGGATATTCAAGCACTCAGCGAAATAGTGGTCGTTGGCTACGGAGCGGTGAAGAAGAGCGACCTTACCGGTTCGGTTTCTTCTATTTCGCAGGAAGAAATCACGGCGCTGCCGGTCAACAACGTGCAGCAGATTATGCAGGGGCGCGCGCCCGGAGTGCAGGTCATTCAAAATTCCCATTCGCCCGGTGGCGGACTGAGCGTACGCATCCGCGGGGCCAACTCGGTGCTGGGCGGTAGCGATCCGCTCTACGTGGTTGATGGTTTCATTGGAGGAGTAGGGCTCAATAGTATCAACCCGAACGACATTGAGTCTATTGAAATACTTAAGGATGCTTCGGCTACCGCCATTTACGGTTCTCGGGGAGCCAACGGCGTGGTCATCATTACCACCAAACGGGGCAGCAAAGGTAGTGACGCGATCAATTTTGACGCATTCTATGGAGTTCAGAAGGTGGCCAACACCATCGACGTGATGAACGCCCGGCAGTTTGCCGAGATCGCCAACGCCCGGGTGCTCAACGATGGCGGCACCGAAGTGCCCTTCCCCGACCTCAGCAACCTGCCTATTGATACTGACTGGCAAGACGAGATTTTCCGTACCGCCCCAATTCAAAACTACGCGCTGTCGGTGAACGGAGGCAACGAAACCACCCAGTACCTGGTTTCGGCCAACTATTTTGACCAAGCCGGGATTGTCGAAGAAACCGACTTTGTGCGGGGAACCGTACGGGCTAATATCGACAAGCAGATTGGGCGGTTTAAACTCTCGAACAGCTTTCAGGCCAGCCGGGTAACTGAGAACGATATTCCGGAGGGGCAGGATAAAGGACCAGTGGCCTCGGCCCTGTCGGCATATCCCACCCGACCGGTGAGAGAAAACGGGGCGTTTGCCCAGATGGATATTCTGGAATACAACGGCTTCAATGACCCAATCAACAACCCGGTGGCCGAAATCACCCAGCGGCAGCGGGAACTGAAGACCACCCGGTTGTTTAACGTGATGTACGGCGAGTATGAACTTTTGGAAGGGCTTACCGCTAAGGTTTCTCTGGGGGTAAACTATACCAATAGTCGCCGGGATAACTACACGCGCCGAACCATTCCTGGCACCAATGTCAACGGAGTAGCATCTATAGATAATAGAGAAACGATTGACATCCTGAACGAGAACACCCTCAACTATAGTAAAGAGCTCGGAATTCACACTATCAACGCGGTGGTAGGATTCACCTCGCAGCGCAACGAATTCCGGTTTTTTAACGCTGGCTCCCGAGATTTTGTGACCGACGCCCTGGAAACCGGTGATCTCGCCTCGGGAGCTACCATTGACGTGCCTAACTCCGGAGGCACCATTTGGAGCCAGCAATCGGTGCTGGGTAGAATCAACTACGTGCTCCAGGATAAGTATTTGTTTACCTTCACTGGTCGCTACGATGGTTCCTCGCGGGTGGCGGAGAAAAATCGCTGGACGTTCTTTCCGTCGTTTGCCCTGGGGTGGCGGGTGAGCGAGGAGCCTTTCCTAGCGAACCTCGACGCTATCTCTAACCTGAAGGTGCGCGCCAGTTGGGGGCAAACAGGCAATGACCGAATTCCTTCTTACCTATCGCAACAGCGCATCAGTTCCAACACCTTTTCGTCGGGTGAGCAGATCGTGGTAGGATTAGCACCCACAAACCTGCCCAGTTCGGAACTGGACTGGGAAGTGACCGCCCAAACGAATATAGGATTGGATCTGGGTTTTGCCGACGAGCGAATACGGCTGACCGCCGATTACTACGTAAAGAACACGACCAATTTGCTGGCCCAGGTTCAGTTGCCCCTTTCGGTGGGATTTAGTAACGTGATCCAGAACATTGGCGAACTCAGAAACGCGGGGGTAGAATTGGGGCTGGGAGGCGATATTTTAGTGGGTGACTTTCAGTGGTCGGTGGAGGCTAACTTCTCGCGCAATCGCAACGAGATAGTGAGTCTTAAAGGGGGAAATGACGTTTTTGCGGCGGGCCTACCGGGGGGCGCATCGGCTGGCTCGTTCCACATTGTCCGGGAAGGTGAGCCGCTGGCTTCCTACTACGGCTTCGTTGAAGGGGGACTAGATGAAGCCGGAGATATCACCTACCGCGACCTGGACAGCAACGGCGAGATCAATAACGAAGACCGCACCATTTTGGGCGATTTCTTCCCGGACTTTATCTACGGTTTGAACTCTAACTTCTCGTATAAAGGAATTGACGTCAACATCTTCTTCCAAGGAGTGCAGGGAGTGGATGTGATCCGGCTCGATCGCTTTCGTAGTGCTAACTCTCTGACCCGCGGGTATAACCAACTCGCGGAGGTAACCGACTTCTGGACTCCCGAAAACACCAATGCCCGCTATCCGCGCCCGCGGTCGGGAATCAATTTTCGGGGAGCCGACAATTATGTAGAAGATGCTTCTTATCTGAGGCTGAGAAACGTGCAGATTGGGTACACCTTCCCCCTCACCACCCTGGGAGTGTCGTGGTTGCGTAAGCTGAAGGTGTACGCCAGCGCTCAAAACTTGCTCACGTTCACTGACTACACTGGGTACGATCCGGAAGTAAACACCCAAGGGGGAGGGTCAGATCTGCGTCTTGGGTTAGACCTATCTAGCTACCCATCAGCTCGAACCTACACGTTTGGTATTAATCTCGGTTTTTAACAACAAGAATATGAATCTCAAAGCGACAACGATGAAAGAAATACTACTGATACTACCGCTCGCAATAACCATGGGCTGCGAGAGCTACCTTGATGAAGAGCCGATTGACTTTTTGTCCGAGGAGCAGTTCTACCAGACCGAAGATGACGCCATTGCCGTAGTAAACGCTGCCTATGAGCCGTTTGCCACCAACGGTTACTACGGTTCGCAGTTTTTCGTGCAGGTAGAAATGAAGGCCGAATACTGCCTGGGAAGAGGTTCGCACCAACCCCCGGGAGTGTATGAGCTGGATTCTCGCAACACAGATCGAATTGCCGGTATATGGCGCTTGGCCTACCTGTCTATCAACCGGGCCAATGCTGCCATCGCTAGAATCCCAGCGATAGAAATCAGCGAAGACCTGAAAACCCGCACGCTGGCCGAAGCCCACTTCGTGCGGGCCCTAAACTACTTTAACCTGGTGCGCCTGTGGGGAGCGGTGCCGCTGCAGGAAGAAGAAATTGATGCTATCGTCGACTTTTCCTTTCCCCGCGCTCCGGTGAATGCGATCTACGAACTGATCGTTGAGGACTTACAAATTGCTGAAGCCGGACTGAAACTGAAATCGGAGCAAACCGCTCCTACTGAGCTGTTTCGGGCTACGGTTGGCGCGGCACAATTGCTGCTGGCCGACGTGTACCTCACCCTGGAGCGCTACGAGGAGGCTCAACAAAAGGCTGAAGCCGTGATCGCTTCCGGCGAATACTCGCTGGAGTCCGAACTGTCGGATGTCTACGACGTAAACCGAGAAACCAGTTCGGAAGACGTGTTTTCTATCAAGTTTGCGCGCATTGAAGGGTTGGGTAGTCTGTTGCCGGTTTTTACTCACAACGTCAACGCAGGCTACTCGTCCGCCGGATTCAGAACAATTTTGGGCAACACCAATTCGTTTTTGTCTACCTGGGATGCCGACGACCGCCGACGGAATTTAAACTTGTATTCCACTCCGGAAGATTCGGCTTTTCTGACAGCCAGCGAACCCATTTTGTTCAAAAAATATATTGATCGGGAAGCCCAGGGCGACCACGGAAACGATTTTCCGGTATATCGCTACCCTTACGCGCTGTACGTCCACGCTGAAGCAGAACTACGCAGCAGCGGCAGTTTATCGGCGCAGGGGCTAGAATACATTAACATGGTGCGAAGAAGAGCCTACGGACGGGACATTAACACCCCGGATGTGTCGGTAGATTTTGCGGCAGGTTTATCTTCCGAAGAATACCTGGACATTATCTTTGACGAGCGGGGTAAAGAGTTTTTGTTGGAGGACAAGCGATGGTTTGATATGCTGCGCTACAACCGGGTGGAAGCGTTGCTAATTGCTTCCGGATTTGAGTACAATCCTCGGGTGCTGCTTTGGCCAATTCCCCAAGAGGAAATTGATAATAACGAAGCGCTCACCCAAGCCGACCAAAACCCAGGATACTGATGCGAAACCATCATCAAGGGCTTTTTATTAAGATGGGCTTTCTGCTTCTGGCAAGTACTCTCTTATTGATTAGGTGCGGCAAGGCACCGCAAGAGCCCCTTCCTAATATAATTATTATCCTGGCTGATGATTTGGGCTACGGCGACCTGAAATCATATAATACCAATTCCCTGGTTCCCACCCCCAATCTGGATAAACTAGCGGCCGAAGGTATTCGCCTCACGGATGCTTACTGTCCGGTGTCGGTGTGCTCGCCTTCCCGCTACGCGCTGATGACCGGAACGTATCCCTGGCGAAGCTGGAAGAAATCGGGAGTAATGACTAACTATGAGCCGTCGATGATTGATTCGGGGCAACTAACCCTGCCCGAAATGCTGCGACAAGCCGGTTATTTCACCGCCGGATTCGGCAAGTGGCATCTGGGCACTACTTTCCCAACGCTGGATGGCCAGAAACCGGTGGGCTACGGCAAGTTCAAAGCAGAAAACAACGGGGCCAACCTCGACTTCAGTCAACCCGTCAGTGACGGGCCGCTCGACCACGGATTTGATCACTGGCTGGGCTTCAGTTGCGCCAGCGAATGCTGGATTCTGGAGGGAAAACAGGTGATAGGAGCGTTGCAGCACGATTTGTACACTACCGATGCTGCTCCGGGCGCAGATCGGCTCAGACAGGTTCCCCTGGAGGATTACCTACCGTTTATTACCAACAAGAGTCTGGAATTTTTACGAAACCGCGCCGCTGAAGACAGCGGCACACCGTTCTTCTTATACTACGCTCCCTACGTGCCGCATATTCCTTTGGCGGTTAGCCCAGCGTTTCAAGGAACCACCGAAGCCGGACAATACGGCGATTACGTAAGTGAGTTGGATCATTGCGTCGGCCAACTGTTGGGCACCTTGGATAGTCTGGGATTGGCCGAAAATACGCTGGTGCTGTTTGCCAGCGACAACGGCTCTCAGTTTGTGATCACCAGCAACGAGCTTGACCTTAGCCAAGCAAGCAATAGTAGAAATGAGGACCTTGAGGCTACGAAAAGCATCGACGGGCATTATCCGAACGCTCCTTTGAGAGGCACGAAGTGGACCGCTTGGGAGGGTGGAGTAAGGACGCCCTTGATTGCCCGCTGGCCCGGACACTTTCCGGCGGGAGCAATCAGTCATCAGCTTTTTGCACTCAACGATGTTATGGCTACCTTGGCTGCTGTGGTAGATTACCCAGTGCCGGATGATGCCGCCCAGGATAGCTATGATTTGCTTCCGGTGTTGAAGGGCGAAAATGAAAATATACGTACAGCGGTAGTCGTGCAGGCGAGTAATGGCACCTACGGCTTACGATGGAATAATTGGAAGTACGTTGAAGGAGAGAAAGATGATCCCCCCCAGCTATACGATCTTTCGATGGATGAATCAGAATCAACCAATCTACATGCGGAACGTCCGGCAGTAGCGAAGGAGTTAGAACAAAGACTTAAATCGATATTGACAAGCGAGAGAAGTGATAATTAGCAAAAGCTCTGGCAGCAATCAACGCATGATCAATGAAAAGATTTACTCCGAAAAACCACCCGGTAACAATGCTATGGTTAGCTACTCTATTTTTGCTGATCGTGGTTCGCGATAAGGCTGAGGGGTATCCTAATTTTATCATAATTATGGCGGATGACTGTACCTTCCGCGACCTGCAAGTGTACGGTGGGCAAGCCCGAACGCCTAACTTGGTGAAGCTAACCAAGGAAGGAATGAAATTTAACCGTTGCTTTCAGTCTACCGCGATGTGCGCTCCTACCCGGCAAAGTTTACTAACGGGTCTATATCCCGTCAAAACCGGTGCATACGCCAACCACAGTAGTTCACACGCTTGGGTAAAAAGTGTTGTGCATCATCTTCAACCAGCCAATTACCGGACAGCGCTAAGCGGAAAACGACATATTGGACCCAAAGCAGTCTATCCCTTTGTGTACTCCGAAAGTAAAGATGATCCGGATATGAACTTCATCAGTCAGTTCATCGCCAATAGTAAGAAGGCCAATCAACCCTTTTGTTTGTTTGCCATGTGCAGTTCACCCCATGTGCCTTGGACGTACGGTGACTCTTCAAAATACCCTCCTAAAAATATTCATCTTCCTCCCTATTTAATCGATACTCAGGATACCCGTCGGGCCTTTGCCAAATACTTAGCTGAAATCAGCTATTTTGATCAGCAGCTAGGGCAAATCCTTCAACTTATTGATCAACATCAAGTACAAGAAAATACGGTAGTTATCGTGCTAAGCGAACACGGCAGCCTCTTTCCTTTTGAAAAATGGACTTGTTACGATGCGGGCTTACGCAGTGCGCTGATCGTGCGCTATCCTGGGGTAGTTGAAGCAGGAACAGAAACCGACGCGATGGTGGAGTATGTTGACATAGTTCCTACGATGTTAGATCTGGCCCAAACTTCGTCCGTAGCTGAACTCAACGGAAAAAGCTTTAAGGAAGTGTTGCTTCGCAAAAAGCAGGAGCACAAAGAATACGTATTTGGAATACAGACTACCCGAGGCATAAACAATGCTACCCAGGCATACGGCATCCGCTCAGTAAGAAACGATTCGTTAAAATATATCGTCAACCTATTTCCCGAAAACCGCTTTGAGAATGCACTAACCATGAACCCGGAACAGTGGTCGCCACTACGAACTACTTACTTAGGGTGGATACAATCGTGGCGTGAGGAAGCGGCACGTGATAAGATGGCCTATATGCTATGGGAGCGATACCAGAAACGGCCAGCGGTAGAACTATACCACGTGAAAAATGATCCCCACGAAATGGTTAATTTAGCGTATGATGCCAACTATAGAAATGTGATGAGCCTACTTGACGAAGCGTTAACAGACTGGATGGGATCGCAAGGTGATGAAGGTTGAGAAACCGAATTAAAAATCCCCCTCCGTTAGCTCAACTAACCTTTAATCAGCGTAAAAAACATTTAATTCCTCTACAAGCATTAGAACGAAGCTACGGCAAATAAACACTGACCGCAAAATCAATGAAAACCCTACTTATCCTTATCCTATCTTTCTCTTTTTTAGCCTCCTCTGCGCAATCTTCTAAACAACCTCAAGATCAGTACGACATCGTCATCTACGGGGCTACCTCCGGCGGAATCGCCGCGGCCATTCAGAGTTCGCGCCTGGGCAAATCGGTGCTGCTGATCGAGCCCACCCCGCGCATCGGAGGACTCACCACCGGCGGACTGGGCCAAACCGATATTGGGAACAAACAAGTGATCGGAGGAATTTCGCGAGAGTTTTATCAGAACATTCGTAAGTACTACGACGATCCGTCGAACTGGAAATGGCAACAACGGTCCGATTACATCGACGGCGGACAAACCCGCACCAAAGTAGGCGAAGACGCCATGTGGACCTTCGAGCCCTCGGCCGCCCTGGCCGTCTACGAGCAGATGATCGCCAACGAAACCATTGATCTGGTGCGCGGTGCGCGGCTGGACCGTGCGGGCGGGGTCGAAAAAGAAGGGGCCAAGATTACAAAGATCACCACCGAAGACGGCACCACCTACGTAGGCAAAATGTTCATCGACGCCACCTACGAGGGCGATTTACTAGCTGCCGCCGGGGTGGACTACTTTGTGGGCCGGGAAGCTAATGAGGTGTACGACGAAACCTACAATGGCGTGCAGTTGCTTGATGGGCATCAGTTTCCTGACAACATTGATCCCTACGTCAAGCCCGGTAATCCGGGCAGTGGACTCCTGTGGGGCATCAGTCCCGGAGAGCTAGCCAAGCAAGGCAGCGGCGACACGCTAGTGCAAGCCTACAACTTCCGCATTTGCCTCACCGATAATAAAGAAAATCAAGTGCCAATTACCCAACCGGACAACTACGACGCTACGCGCTACGAACTGCTGGCGCGTCTGTTTGCCGATCAATCTAGTAAACGAGAAATCGACCAGTACTTTATCTGGAGCCAGATGCCCAACGACAAGACGGACATCAACAACCGGGGTGGTTTCTCAACCGACATGATCAACGAAAACCACACCTACCCCGAGGCCAGCTACGCCGGGCGTGAGACCATCGTAAAAGCCCACGAAGAATATACCAAGGGGTTGCTCTACTTCTACGCAACTGATCCCCGCGTGCCCGCCGAGCTTCAGCAGGAAGCGCAGCGCTGGGGATATCCGAAAGATGAGTACCTTGGCAACAACCACTGGTCGCCCCAACTCTACGTGCGCGAGGCGCGCCGTATGGTGGGCAACTACGTGATGACGCAAGCCCACTGCGTCGGAGAAGAGACGGTGACCGACCCGGTAGGCATGGCCGCCTACACGATGGATTCGCACAATTGCCAGCGCATTGTTGTAGAAAAAAACGGCAAGAAGATGGTCAAGAACGAAGGCAACGTAGAAGTAGGCGGGTTCCCGCCCTATCCGATTTCCTACCGGTCCATTGTTCCCAAAGCAGAAGACGCGGCCAACCTGCTGGTGCCGGTGTGCCTGTCGGCCAGCCACATTGCCTTCGGCTCCATCCGGATGGAACCGGTTTTTATGGTGCTCGGGCAATCCGCCGCCACGGCCGCGGCACTGGCCATCGACAACGAGCAGAGCGTGCAAGAAGTCAGCTATTCAGCGCTGCGAAAGCAACTGGAGGCCAATCAGCAGATTTTGAAGCATAATTCTGCCGCAAAACCCTGAAGCTAAACCATTCGTATTGAGTCCATAAATTTTCAACCTTTACCCTATCTATGACACTCCCGACCAAAGCCATTTCCCCCTTCATCCTCTTAGTTGTTGGTGTCTTATTCGTTCAGTGCAGCACGCAACCAGACGAGTCGCCAGATCAATCCGTTCATTCTGCCGATGTGATCATCTACGGAGGCACCGCCGCCGCCGTCACCGCTGCCGTGCAAACCGTCCGTATGGGAAAGTCCGTCATCATCGTGTCGCCCGATAACCACCTGGGTGGACTCTCGTCGGGAGGACTCGGCTGGACGGATACGGGAAACAAGGAAGTGATCGGTGGGCTGTCGCGGGAGTTTTATCAGCAAATCTACCAAGCCTACCAGCAACCCGAGGCTTGGCAGTGGCAGGAGAAGAATGAGTACGGAAACACCGGGCAGGGCACTCCGGCCATCGACGGGGCTAACCGAACCATGTGGATCTTCGAGCCGCACGTGGCCGAACAGGTTTTTGAAGATTTCATCGCCGAAAATGAGATCGAACGCTACCGCGACGAGTGGCTCGACCGCGATAGCGGCGTCACCACGGAAGACGGACGAATCACTTCGCTTACTACGCTGAGTGGAAAAACCTTTCGCGGAAAGATGTTTATCGACGCTACCTACGAGGGTGACCTGATGGCGGCCGCCGGAGTAAGCTACCACGTGGGGCGAGAAGCTACCAGCGTCTACGACGAAGAGTGGAACGGCGTGCAAACCGGGGTGCTGCACCACCACCATCACTTTGAAAGCGACATCAGTCCGTACGTGGTGCCGGGCGACGCAAGCAGCGGGTTGCTACCGCTCATCTCCGGTAAAGATCCCGGCGAATACGGAGCGGGCGACGATAGAATTCAGGCCTACTGCTTCCGGATGTGCCTGAGCAACCATCCCGACAACCGCGTAGCGTTTCCCCGCCCCGCCGGTTACGACTCTACCCAGTACGAACTGTTCGCCCGGGTGTTTGCAAGCGGCTGGCGTGATACCTTCAATAAGTTCGACGTGATTCCGAACCGGAAAACCGACACCAACAACCACGGCCCGGTGAGCACCGACAACATTGGGATGAATTACGACTATCCCAACGCTTCGTACGAACAGCGGAAGGAGATCATCCAGCAGCACGAAACCTACCAGCAGGGCTTGATTTACTTCATCGCGAACGATCCGCGGGTGCCCACCGAGGTGCGGGTGGAAATGAGCACGTGGGGACTAGCGAAGGATGAATTCACCGACAACGGCCACTGGCCGCACCAGATTTACGTGCGTGAAGCTCGGCGTATGATCGGCGACTACGTGATGACCGAAAACGACATCCTGAACAAACGAGAAACTCCCCGCTCGGTTGGGATGGGCTCGTACACGATGGACTCGCACAACGTGCAGCGCTACGTGAAGCCCGACGGCTACGTGCAGAACGAGGGCGATATTGGCGCTCCGGTGCCCGAACCCTACGAGATTTCGTACGGCGCGCTAGTACCCAAGCAGGAAGAGTGCGCCAACCTGCTGGTGCCGGTTTGCGCTTCCAGTTCTCACATCGCCTTCGGATCGATCCGCATGGAGCCAGTGTTCATGATCCTGGGGCAGAGCGCCGCCACCGCCGCCGTACAGGCCATCGACAGCGAAGTAGCGGTGCAGGAGGTGGACTACGAAATGCTAAAGCAACGATTACTCAAAGATGGACAACGACTTACGCTGGCTGACAACTCGGCGACCGGTCGGTAAATGCTTCCTAGCACCTGGCACCCATATCAACTGAAGAGCAGTTATGCATACCTACAAGATGAATACTACTTATAATAGATGGAGTAATCAAAGCTGAATATGGTTGTTTTACTTACAAGGTGCCAAAGAATGAATTTTATCTTAGCCCTTCTATCTTTTTTTATCAGTACTTGCCAATCGAAGCGAGATACAATCCGCTTCATTCCTACTCAAGAACTAAGCAAAGAGAATATGTATCAGGACTATGATACATTGATTAGTCTAATTGAAGAAATCAATCCTCAAATTGCTGTTCGTGAAAAAGTCACTGGCTTGAACATTCGTCAACGGCTAAATATACTTCGTTCTGCTATTGACACTTGTTCTACTGATGAGTTTTATGATGTTGTTAGGCAAGCACTCGCGCTTTGTCAAGACGGGCACGCTAACATTCTACCAGACTTCTTTTTTGAAGATCTCCGGCTTATTCGACCAAGCATAGCTGATTCAATATCCCAAGAAGCTATTTATAACACCAAGCTGTATCGAGCGTATCTCGATTCAGTAGCTGATTTAAAAAAACTAAATCTGCCTATTCAGTATATCGATGGTCGGTATCTTCTTACCATGGATTTTAGCTATGGTAGTCAGCCCTTTAGTGAAGGAGACGAACTCGTACGGTGCAATAATCAGGAAATTCACTCATTTGTTCAGTCTTTAGTAAGTCAGGGATTTCTTCGGTGGGACTACCAGCACGAGCGATATTATCACGAAGATTTCCTATCTGCTATCAATCTAATCCGCGACGGAGAAGTAAATTTAGCCTTTCAGAGTTCTAGTGGTAAACTCACCTCAAAAAACTTTAGTCTCTACGATAGCCTACATACTACTGAAAACAAGAACATACCTAGCGACGAAAAAGCTGTTCTTTATATTGATAGTCTTAACTTCTTGTACATTCGTGTCCCATCAATGGATATCAATGATACTACTTTTTACATAAGTAAAATTACCGAGTATCGAAACCATCTTATTGACAAGGTTGCTATTGATATACGCGATAACGGCGGGGGTAGTGATTGGGTGGGTGAGAAGATCGTTGAACTGCTTATTGAACAATGGTTTTATACCGAGATAACCCTTTTATCTAATCCATCTTTAAAGGTTGCTAGCTATCTAGACCAGGATTTATCCATTGCTGAAATCGTCGATATACCCTTTATAGATGGTGAAAGATACTGGAAAATATATAGCTTCTACAAAAACGTATTTCCCGATTCGCGTTCTATCCATCATGACGGGGCAATCTATATTATACAGGATGAAAACATTTTTTCTGCGGCCGGCACATTAGCGGCGTATGCTGAGTACAGTGACCAAATATTCTCAGTTGGCAAGTCTACCGGCAGGTTGCTAGGCAAGGGTACTACGCCTATGATCTTCGAATTGCCAAATAGCCGCCTTCTCTTCCGGATGGAGCCACTGCTAGATATTAGCAATTCGTTAACAGCAAGAGGTGTATATCATGATAGTGTTGAGATTCCTGTCGCGGCACCAGTTGACTATCACAATTCAACCGGTAAAAGTAGTTATGCGGTGGAGGCGATTATTAGCGATCCGTTCGTGCAGGCGGTTTTGACCCATAAACCCGCAGTCTTACCCGCAACCGAGTAAGTAAGTAGAAAGATGATTTGGAGAATTAAAGTCATGCCAGTTTACCCTCGCCAATTCACCATAATTTTGACTTTCGGTTTAGATAACGTAGATATCTATTTGGGACCCACTCGTGCGCGCTGACATCTGAAAAAGAACAACAATTCAGAACTAGCCCGGCCATTACGCTGTATTGAATACGAAACAACCCCCCGCGACTATGTTCAACGTTATGCACACCGCTCAGGATTTTGAGGCAGCCCTTGCTGCCAGCCACAAAAAGCCAATCGTGATATTTAAGCACTCCGCAACCTGCCCCTTTAGTGCCGCGGCGCAGATTGAGGTAGCCAACGCCAAACACGACATTGATATCTACGGAATCGTGCTCCAGTATACCGTGGATTTGAAGAACGAGATTGCCGATAAGCTGAACGTAGAGCACCAGAGCCCGCAAACGATCGTCGTTCATAAAGGCAAGGCGGTTAGCCACCAGTGGCGGGGCGAAATTCAGAAAGACCGGCTAACCCAAGAAATCGCTAATCTTTGACTTCGAGTAGTGCTACTTGCCGGAGAAGATTTCACCGGAAAAGCGATCTAATTCAGGCACGTTTTACCCCTGCTCGTAGTCTTTGATATCCGACAGGTCAAAGTCGTTCATGAAGGCCGTCGTAAAGTCTCCCTTCTTAAACTTAGGGTCGTTCATCAGCTTGATGTGGAAGGGAATGGTGGTTTTGATGCCCTCGATGACAAACTCTTGCAAAGCTCGGCTCATTCGGGTGATGGCTTCCTCGCGCGACTGCCCGCTCACAATCAGCTTGGCGATCATGGAATCGTAGTTGGGCGGAATGGTGTACCCGGCGTAGATGTGGCTGTCGATGCGCACCCCGTGGCCCCCCGGCATGTGCAGGTTGGTGATCAGCCCGGGCGAAGGGCGGAAATCGTGGGCGGGATCCTCGGCGTTGATGCGGCACTCGATGGCGTGCATCTTGGGATAATAATTGTTACCCGAAATTTCTATGCCCGCCGCCACCTTGATCTGCTCTTTGATCAGGTCGTAACTCGTTACCTCCTCAGTGATGGGATGCTCCACCTGGATACGGGTGTTCATCTCCATAAAGTAAAAGTTACGGTGCTTGTCCACCAGAAACTCGATCGTTCCTACCCCCTCGTAGCCAATGGCCTCGGCCCCGGCGATAGCGGCGTTGCCCATCTTGTCGCGCAGCTCAGGGGTCATAAACGGGGAGGGTGTTTCTTCCACCAGCTTCTGGTGCCGCCGCTGGATAGAGCAGTCGCGCTCCGACAGATGGCAGGCCCGGCCGGTGTGGTCGCCCACAATCTGAATCTCGATGTGCCGGGGTTCTTCGACAAACTTCTCCAGATATAATTGGTCGTTACCGAAAGCGGAGCCCGATTCGCGCTTCGCATCGTCCCAGGCCTTCTTGAAACCAGCCGCCTCGTGCACGATGCGCATCCCCTTGCCCCCGCCCCCCGCCGTGGCCTTCAGAATAATCGGATAACCAATCTCCTTGGCAATAACCAGTCCTTCGTCAATGGTGTCCACCAAGCCATCGGAACCGGGCACCGTGGGCACCCCGGCCGCCTGCATGGTGGCCTTGGCGGTGGCTTTGTCGCCCATCTTGTTGATCATCTCGGGCGAAGGGCCGATGAACTTGATCTGGTACTCATCGCAGATGCGCGAGAACTCAGCGTTCTCCGACAGAAATCCGTAGCCGGGATGAATGGCGTCGGCGTTGGTGATTTCGGCCGCGGCGATGATACTGGGAATGTTGAGGTAGGAAGCTTTGCTGGGGGGGGGGCCGATGCATACCGCCTCGTCGGCGAACCGGACGTGCAGACTGTCTTGGTCGGCGGTGGAATAGATCGCCACGGTGCGGATGCCCATCTCGCGGCAGGTGCGAATGACCCGCAGCGCGATTTCTCCGCGGTTGGCAATGAGGATTTTTTTGAACATGGACGGAACGGGTTGTGTAGCAAAGCAGCGGTTCGGCTACCGGACGTTGTCACTGAGCAGCATAGACCTCCGGATGACAAGACCGGAGTACTGGCTTAGGCCGGGTCCACTAGAAAGAGCGGCTGATCGTATTGCACCGGCGAAGCGTCTTCCACCAGTATTTCTACTACGGTGCCCGAAATTTCAGATTCTATCTCGTTGAAGAGCTTCATCGCCTCGATGACGCAAACGGTTTTCCCAGCACTCACCCGGTCGCCGACCTTCACGAACGGATCGGACTCGGGGCTAGATGCCTGGTAAAATGTGCCGATCATCGGTGAGGTGATGGGCACGTGACGGCTTTTTTCTGAGGCAACTGCCGGGTTGTTGCTGCCCGGTTCGGAAGTTTTTCCGGGAGCCACCGGAGGACTTGGACTGGCGGGAGTGGCGGCCACCAAACCGGTAGAATCGTGGGGCATGGTCACACCAGGGGCTTGAATGATATTCTGATGAACCTTCAACGGCACGCTCTTTTTCACCTTAAGGGTGAGTTCTTCGGTTTCTATCTTCACCTCCTCGAGGCCCGATTTGGCAATAAAGTCCAGCAAAGATTGAATTTCGTGGTAATCCATAGAGACAAGAGGTTATTTTACGCGTTCGGAGTAGGACTTGGTACGGGTATCTACTCGAATTTTTTCGTCCTGGTTGATAAACAGCGGCACCTGAATTTCAGCGCCGGTATCCACTGTGGCTGGTTTGGTAGCGTTGGTGGCCGTATCTCCCCGCAGGCCGGGTTCGGTGTAAGTAACCGTCATTTCTACAAACGCCGGCAATTCACAGCCTAGGATGGTTTCCGTTTCGTCGTGCACAATCACGTCCACCGCTTGCCCATCGGTGAGGAATTCGGGGGCGTTGATCTGTCCCTCCTGAATAACGGTTTGCTCAAAGGTGGTGCTATCCATAAAGTGGTAGCCCAGGTCGTCTTTGTACAGATACTGATACGCACGCCGTTCGATGCGGGCGGTGGTAATCTTCACTCCGGCGTTAAAGGTATTTTCGATCACCTTGCCCGAGGTGAGGCTCTTGAGCTTGGTGCGCACGAAGGCGCCGCCCTTGCCCGGTTTCACGTGCTGGAATTCTACAATGGAGTATAAGTCGTTGTTATACTCCATACAGAGGCCATTTCTAAAGTCTGCGGTGGTTGCCATAATATTTTCAAAACTGTGGAGACGCGATTAATCGCGTCTGTGCGATTTTTTGGGATGATCATTTTCCATCATATCCCCATTTCATGTAGAGTGAGCCCCAGGTGAAGCCGCCCCCGAAGGCCGCCAGGATCAGGTTATCGCCCTTCTTGAGCTTTGATTCGTAATCCCACAAGCAGAGGGGAATGGTGCCGCTGGTGGTGTTGCCAAACTTCTGGATGGTGTACATCACCCGTTCCTTTTCTACGCCCATGCGTTCGGCAGTGGCGTTGATGATGCGCATGTTGGCCTGATGCGGTACCAGCCAGGCAATATCGTCAGAGGTGAGGTGATTATTTTCCATAATCTGAGCGGTGACCTCGCTCATGTGTTTCACCGCGTGCTTGAACACCGCCGCTCCTTCTTGGTACACAAAGTGTTCCTTGGCCAGCACCGTTTCCAGCGAGGTGGGGCGCATGCTGCCTCCACCCTTCATGTGCAGGTGCTTGGCGCCACTGCCATCCGAGCGAAGAATCGCGTTCATCACTCCCAGTGGTTCTTCAGTGGGTTCGAGCAACACCGCTCCCCCGCCATCGCCGAAGATGATGCAGGTGCTGCGGTCTTCGTAGTTGATGATCGACGACATTTTATCAGCTCCGATCACCATCACTTTTTGGTAGGTGCCCGCCTCGATGTACTGCGCCCCGGTGACGAGTCCGTACAAAAATCCTGAGCAGGCCGCCTGCAAATCGAACCCAAACGAGTTCACTGCCCCAATGCGGTCGGCCACCAGGTTGGCAGTAGCTGGAAATGACATATCAGGAGTGGTGGTGGCGCAGATGATGAGGTCAATGTCCGTAGCCGCCGTGTTGGTTTTGGCCAGCAGTTGGCGCGCGGCCTCGGTAGCTAGCACCGAGGTGCCCTGGTCTTTCCCCTTCAGAATGTGCCGCTCCTTGATCCCGGTGCGACTAGTAATCCAATCGTCCGAGGTGTCAACAATGGTTTCTAGCTCTTGGTTGGTCAGCACGTAGTCCGGCACGTATCCGCCTACCCCGGTGATCACTGCTCTTAGTTTGGTCATGCCCGCAGAATATTGGTCGGATGCTATTTACCGAAAGCGTCGCGAATTTTCAAATGAATGTTGGTTTCCGCCATCCGCATGGCCTGCAGCAGCATGTTTTTGATGGCCACTTCGCTAGAAACGCCGTGCCCGATGGTCACGTTGCCGTTGATGCCCAAAATGGGACTACCACCAATAGCCTCGTAGTTAAGTTTAGCAAAGAAAGTGTCCGAAATGCCCCGCTTGTGCAGCAAATCGTAAATAGATTCGGCCATCTTCAGGATCACGTTGCCCACATAGCCATTGCAAACCATCACGTCGGATTTCGGAGAGAAGATATCACGTCCTTCAATGTTTCCCACAAAGTTGACCCGCGAATCCTTGAACAACTGATAAGCCGCTTGGGTAACCACCGTCCCTTTGGTTTCTTCCTCACCGAGGTTGATCAGGGCCACCTTAGGCCGATCAATGCCAAACACGTGCTGCGCGTAGAGCGAGCCAATCTCGCCAAATTGAACCAGCATCTCGGGTTTCACGTCAGCGTTGGCTCCCACATCGAGGATCACCCCGTAACTACCGTCTTCGCGCGGGGCGAAACCCGCAATAGCCGGGCGAAGCACTCCGGGACAGGCCTTTACTGAGAACATAGCGCCCACGTGCATGGCACCGGTGTTGCCCGCTCCGCAAAACGCGTCGATGGTACCTTCGGCCAGCATCTTGAACCCCACGCCAATGCTGGAATCGGGCTTCTGACTGAAAGCTTTGGTGGGATGCTCTTCCATACCGATGGTCTGGGAGGCATGGACGATCCGAATGCGCGAAGAGGATATTCCACGTTGCTGAAGCGCCGGTTCGATGAGGGCCTCATCGCCCACCAGCACCAGCTGATCGTGCTCCGAAAACGCGTCGATGGCCAGTGCCGCTCCGCCCACCGTCGCCGGGGGGGCAAAGTCACCGCCCATCACGTCTAGGGCTACTCGCATAAGCTAGGCGGCCTCCTCTTTCTCCATCACCACCTTGCCGCGGTAATACAACTTGCCTTCGTACCAGTGTGCACGGTGGTAGATATGCGGTTCACCGGTGGTGGGGCAAACGGCGATTTGCTTGGGAGTGGACTTGAGGTGGGTCCGGCGTTTGTCGCGCCGCGACTTGGATATTTTCCGTTTGGGGTGTGCCATGAGCTTTAGTGCTATTTAATATTGTATAGTACGCTTAATCTTTTTTCAGTTTCCTAAGTGCCTCCCAGCGCGGGTCGGCGATTGTTTCGGTTGCTAAGTCGGTCGGTCCTTCAGACTGCGAAGAAAAAACAATTTCTCCTTCAACGAAAGGCTGATCATCCTGCGCGTACTTCGGGTGCAAGCGTTTCATCGGGACCGCCAGCGCTACGAATTCGTAGATCGGTTGGGCCACGTTGATCTGCTGCATATGTCGGGTGATCACCACAATTTCATCCGTTAGCTCCTCTTCCTCTTCCCCGTATTGATACACCAACGTCTGTGCTGTGCGCAGGGGATAATCAAATTCTTCCAGACTCCGGTCACAAACGAGCGTTAGGGTACCTTCGATAACAAACCGGGCCACAATCAGGGCCTCCTGCTTGTCTAACGTTACGTTAGCCACCAACTGCCCCTTCTCTAACTGACTTCCCTCGAAATGGGCGAAGAACATCTCATCAATGTCAAATTGATACGCATAAACTTTGTTAGTCAGCTTATAAATATCAATGGCGAAATCTTGTAAATTTGTCACGTCTACCCCCGCTTTTCTTTAGGTCGGCAAAGTTAAGGATATAATTCTAATAAACGAAGGGTTTGCTCCGAATAAGCGGACAAGCGGCGCCAGGCATCCGGGAACCTTTTGCTGCCCGATAAACTTACATGAAGCGGTTATTTCGTCCGGCTTATGAAATAAATAGTCTACTGGTTGGTTACTCGATGGAGAAGTTAAGGTGATTATGATACGATACGCCAATCTTATGGTTGTAGTGTGCCTGCTGGGGGGGGCGCTCGCTAAGGCCCAAACAGCAGCCCCTGCCGCCGAAGAAAAGGAGCGGGAGCCGCTGTTGCTCGACATGAATATGCAGATCGAGGCGACCGAAGCGGTCAACGATATGTATAATTTCAAGTTCGCGCGCGCCGAACGGCAGTTTCGCTGGATCAAACAGGCCCATCCGACCCACCCGTTGCCCTACTTTCTGCTCGGCCTCAGCCAGTGGTGGAAGATCGTTCCCAATATCTACGAAACCCGCTACGATGAGAGCTTATTAGCCTACATGGACACGGCTACTTTCTACGCGGAACGCATGCTGGATCAGAATGAGCAAGATCCTGAGTCGGCCTTCTTTTTATCGGCGGCCTACGCCTTTAAGGGGCGATTGCACGCCGAGCGGCGCGACTGGCGCCGGGCGGCCGGAGCGGGCAAAACCTCGCTCAAGTACCTTGAAATTTGCAAGGGAAAAGAAGATTTCAGCCCTGAACTGCTGTTTGGCGATGGCCTGTATAACTACTACGCCGAGTGGATCAGCGAGAACTACGCCATCCTGCGACCTATTTTGATGTTTTTCCCCGACGGCAACAAGGAGTTGGGCATCAAGCAACTCAAAACGGTGGCCAACAACGCGTTTTATACCCGCACCGAAGCGCAGTACTTTTTGATGCGCATCCTCACCGAGGAACAAGACGACCCCCGCGAAGCCTTTCGCATCTCTGAATACCTGTACCAAACCTTTCCTGACAACGCCTACTTCCACCGCTACTACGCCCGCCAACTTTATTCGCGGGGACGCCACCGTGAGGCCGAAGCCCAAGCACTGGCAATTGTTGATCGGATCGACAGCGGGATGATCGGTTACGAAGCCACCAGCGGACGCTACGCGGGCTTCTTCTTGGGAGAAATATACAAGATGCGGGGTGAACTTGATGCTGCCAAGACCTACTACCAACGAGCCATCGACTTTGCCCAAGCAGTGGATGCCGACGAGTCGGGTTACTATCACTACTCCTTGCTGAATCTGGGTGAGATTGCCGAAAAACAAGGAGAGAAGAAGAAAGCCCGCGACTATTATCAGCTGGTGAAAAAGGAAGCCAAGCGCAGCAGCCGGGTGCACGAACGCGCGCGTGAAAATATCAAATCCCTCCGTCGAAGTTGAAGAGTTCTAGGTTAAAGGGTTCTAGGTTCCTAGAGAACTCAGAACCTTTTAAACCCTGAACTTAGAACTTTGCCATTTAGAACTACTTTGAAGGATCGTGTCCCCAGTTTTTTAGGCTGTATGCCCAGTTGGTATCTTTGGTGTCTCCCGATGGCTTCTGCGCCCGGTGCCGGCTCACGTACGCGTTCACCTTTTGCATGTGTTCATAATCCGCCTCGCTGAGCTCGTCCTTTTTCTTGCGCTTGATCTCAATAATCTTCTTGGCGGATTTTCTTCCCTTCGACTCCCCATCGCCGCTGTCTTGGCCTACGGACTTGGAGTGGTCGGTCTCCAGCCAATCTTCTATCTCGGATGGGCTCATGTTCACGCTGTCGTAAAACTCCTGGTAAACTTCATCATTCGACTTGCTCATAGTTGAAAAAGGTTATTCGTATAAGATAAAAAATACTGACCGCAAAATAGGCTTTGGGCCACCTACATAACCAGACAAATGGGGCTTATTGTTTCTAGCAGGGCCAACGGTGCCTAGTGTCAGAATCAATGGATGGCCAAACAACCGAACTTCCCCCGATATCGACCAACATATCCCCCAGAAGCCGGTTGTAGCACTACTCTTTACGCAAATAACCCTTCAACATGACTGATACAAAACACTACGATGCGATCATTATCGGCTCGGGCCAAGCCGCTAGCCCGATGGCCAAATACCTCTCTAAACAAGGAATGCAAACCGCGCTGATCGAGCGGCGCTACCTGGGAGGCACCTGCGTGAATACCGGCTGCACTCCCACCAAAATGCTCGTTGGTTCGGCCAAAGCCGCCTACGATGCGCGCGATGCCGAACGCTTCGGGGTGCACGTTTCCAATGTGGAAGTAGATTTCTCTAAAGTGATGAAGCGCAAGGACGATATGGTCATCCACTCGCGCGAAAACCAGCAAGAAAGTTTGGGCAGCACCGAAAACCTGGAGATTATCTACGGCGATGCCCGCTTTATCGATGACAAGACGCTGGAGGTGGCACTGAACGAGGGCGGCAACCGGACGATTACGGCCGACCGTATCTTTATCAATACCGGAGCCGATAACCTGATTCCGCCGGTAGATGGCCTTGATCAGGTGGATATCTACGACAACCGAACGATCATGGAGCTCGACGAACTGCCCGAACACCTCATCATTGTGGGCGGCGGCTATATCGGTCTGGAGTTCGGGCAGATGTTTCGCCGCTTCGGCAGCAAGGTGAGCATCTTTCACGCTCCCGACCGCATTCTGGACATCGAGGACGAGGACATCTGTGCCGAAATGACCAAAATCCTGACCGACGAGGGCATCAACGTCCACACCAGTTGCAAGATCACTAAAATCAGACGCGAAGGAAACGAGGTGATTCTTTCGGGTGAGCAGGGCGGCGGACTGAGCGAAGATTACCAGTGCAGTCACATTCTGTTTGCCACCGGCCGAAAGCCTAACACCGAAGGACTTGGATTAGAAAACACCCGCATCAAAACTGATGACAAAGGGCACATTAAGGTAAACGATAAACTGGAAACCGATGCGCCGGGCGTCTACGTGATGGGCGACGTGAAGGGCGGTCCGCAGTTCACCCACGTGAGCTACAACGACTACCTGATTCTGAAGAAGAACCTCTTTGAAGATGGCAACGCCACCACCGACGACCGGACGCTCACCTATACGGTGTTCACCGACCCGCAGCTCGGGAGAGTAGGACTAAACGAGCAGCAAGCGAAGAAACAGGGTGTTTCCTACCGCGTAGCCGCCATGCCGATGAGCAAGGTGGCCCGCGCCCAGGAGATGGGCGACACTCGGGGACTCATGAAGGTGCTGGTGGGCGACGACGACCGCTTGCTTGGTGCCTCGGTGTTAGGCATGGAAGGTGGCGAACTGTCCGGCGCGTTTTTGTTCGCGATGATTGGCGGAGTGACCTATCAGCAGCTGCGCGACGCGATGATTTCTCATCCTACTCTACTAGAGTCAGTGAGTAACCTGTTTTCTGACCTATGATTGTGAACCAGAGTAAGGTAGGGTGGGACATTGTTTTCCAGCGAGCCCATGCGCTGCTGGCGGGCAAAATTGCTATGCAGTGGAAAACTAGCGAGCGCCCCGAGCCCTGGACGGATGTGCTGTCGGCCATCATCGATCATGACGACGGGCAACGCGACTGGCAAACCCGGGCACACCTCACCGACGCCGGAGCACCGCTCGATTTCACCTATCAGGAGCTTGACCTTGCGCAGGCAAAGCGCACGGTGAACAACGCCCGCTACCGCTCGCGCTGGATCGCACTACTCACCTCCATGCACACCTCGGCCCTGTACGAGCCCCGGCGCGGTACGGATCCGGAACTTGATCAGTTTCTGGACGATCAGCAGGACTACCAGCAGAAGCTTCGTCGGAACGTGGGTATCCGCAAGGAAGAAGCGGAGCGGATATACCGGCTGGTTTTCTTCTGCGACGCCTGTTCGCTGGTGTTGTGCAAGAATGAAGTGCCCGGCAACGGCAACCGCTTGGAGCTAGCCGCCACCCCAGATCAGCAAACCGCCTACATCTTCCAGCGTGATGACGAAACCCTTTCGATAGCTCCCTGGCCGTTCGAAGCGGATACTTTTACGGTGGAAGTAGACGTGTTTCGGCTTCAACAACTTTCGTTCAAGGACGACCAGGAGCTGTACGAGGCGCTGGACCAAGCCGAGGTGATCAACCAGCCCTGGGCGTTTGCGCGGTAGTTGCTGTTTTGGCGGACTTTTAGTAGCTTAAGCAAAAAGAGAAAGCAGTATGGAAGTGATTCTAGAAAAAAAGCCCGAAACCATCACCATCCCGGAGTACCTGGCGTATGAGATCCTCGACGGTCAGGTTATTCCGTACCGGGGCTTCCGAGAAGTGCTTGGTAAAGAAAAAACCCTGGAAGATATTATGGGAAGCAGCGGATTACAAGCGGTCGTAGCGACCGACATATTGCGCTTCGTGTTTAAACACTTTCCGGAAGACCAGTACGAAGTATTAAGCAATGAAGCCGGGCTGCATCTAAGTAAAAAAAACAATCTCGCCACTGATATTGGCATCTATAAGATAGAGACATTGCCGCCAGGGTCCATCACGAACAAGTATCTTGAAATCGCTCCCTTCATCGCTATTGAGATAGACACCAAGGCTGATCTGAGCGGGTTTGCCGAGCCTCAGGAATATTTTAATAAGAAGACCAACATGTTTTTGAAGTTTGGAGTAGCGCAGGTGATTTGGATCACCACCGCCAGTAGAAAAGTGATGGTTGCCAATGCCGGACAAGATTGGATTATCAGCGACTGGAGCAAGCCGATTACGTTGATGCCCGGCGTGGTGTGCAACCTGGCCGAGTTGCTAGCTAAGCGCGGATTCAATCAAAATAAACCATGAAACAACTGCTGATCGCTTCTCTTGTCATCTTCTGCGCAAGCAGCCCCCCATCCGCCGCGGCACAAGAGCTCACTGCCTCGCAAAAGGATAAAATAGCCCTACGGAAAGCTCAGAAGCTTCGCAAACGCCTTCTTAAAGGAGCTAATTTCTATAATACAGCCAGAAGGTACTCCGACGACCCGGGTTCAGCCCCCCTGGGCGGGGAGCTTGGTTGGGTAGGTTGGGGACAGTTTGTACCGGAGTTTGAAGACGCTGTTGCCCAGTTAAAGCCGGACGAGCTTTCTGAGCCGGTACGTACTCCATTTGGTTACCATCTCATCCAACTGGTGGATCGGACCGAAAATCAGTTCAATGCCCGGCATATTCTGGTTAAGATTCCGTCCGAATCGCCATGATTACCGAACCTTTAGGTACTTCAGGATCAAGTGAGCGTTTTTGCACGGCAGTGGCACTTTAAAGGTTTCTCTACAAATGACCATTTCTACGCTCGGAGCTCTGAAGTATTTCGCCTAACGACTAGGTTGTGCTCATGAATATCATTTGGGAGATCGGACTACTTCGCTTTCCTGATATCCGTAGCGTACGGCCTTTACCCGCAGGCTGTCGGAGGCCACTAAAGGCAGCGGCTGGGTGTATATGTGCCAACGCTTCTCACCTACTTGCTGGTAGGCAATACTGGCACCAGGGGTAGCGCAGCGAATAGTTAGCTCTGGGCCATTGGCATTTACCGTCGGAGGAGCGGTTACGGGTTGTACTCCGCCGGGCCACATGCGTTCGGCCTGGTCGGTTTCTTCTTCCTGATAGAGATCGCCGTACTGCTGCTGCCAGGCCGTTAATTGGTCACGCATTCGCTGCCGAACTTTCCCGTAGGTAGCGGTATCGCTCGCCAGGTTATTGAGTTCGTAAGGATCAGCGCTAAGATCGTACAGTTCTTCTTCCGTATCTTTGGGCCGAAATAACCAGTAAGATTGCTCATCGCTGAGCTTGCCCTGCTGATCTAATCGAACGATTTCTTGCATAAGCGGCATTTGGTGCAAGAAAGTGGTCGGTTGAGAGTAAGCCACCTCGGGCGCGTAGTTTCGGATGTACTTGTACTGTTTGTCGCGCACGGCCCGCCGCGTATCGTAGCGATTGTCTATCCGGTCGCGCCCGGCGTATACGTATTGCCGTGGCTCCGTTTGCAGTTCGCTAAAGATGGCTTTCCCCTGCACCCAATCGGGAATAGCTACCCCCGCCAGGTTTAGCACCGTAGGGGCCAGGTCAACGAAACTGTACAAGCGAGCGTCTCGGCCCGGCTGGCTAATTCCCTTCGGCAAATAGGCTTCGGGAATATGCGCCACGAGCGGAGCCTTGATGCCGCTGTCGTAAATCCACCGCTTGGCCCGGGGCAGGCAGTCGCCGTGGTCGCTCATAAAGAAAATGATCGTATTCTCTAGCAAACCGTCGGCTTCCAGGTCGGCTAGGATCTTGCCTATTTGCACGTCCATTCGACTGGCGTTGTCGTAGAGCCGCGCAATATGGTCGCGACTGAGTTCGGTATCGGGCAGGTAGGGCGGCACCGCCACGTCGGCCGGATCAACCGCGTACGACGAATCAAACGCCGGTCGTTCCACCACATCAGGAGCCAGCGTTTTTTCATCCAGGTTAAATTCTTTAAAGAAGCGGGCCTTGGTTGAGTCGGGCCAGATATTGATCTCGTGCGTGATCTCAAAGGTGTAATAAATAAAGAACGGGCGCTCCTGGTCGGCCCCTTGCCGGTCGCGCCAGCTTGGGTAGTCCGATACGGAATCCCAAATAGTGAAGGGCTCACCAAACTGATAGTCTAGCTTTCGGTAGCTGGCGGTCCAGTATCCGGCCGCCCGTAGCAGTTCGGGAAAGGTCTTCACCTCCGGAGGCGGCACGGCATTGTAGCGAGGAAAACCAGGCATGGGAATCACGCTGGGCTTTTGTCGCATGTGCTGGGTGCCGATGCTGGTCGGATACATGCCCGTGATGATGGCCGAGCGACTGGGAGCGCACACTCCGGACACGGTAAAGGCGTTTTCAAACACAATTCCCCGGTCGGCAATGCCATTGATGTGCGGAGTATGCGCCAGCGAATCGCCGTAGGGAGCCAGGCGGGGACTAAGGTCTTCGGCCACTAGCCAGATGATGTTGGGAGGAGGTAGTGCGGCATCGGACGGGCTCGCATTGTTTTGGGTGGTGCACCGAAGCGTAGCCATGCTGATGAGCGCGCTACTCAGAACGGTGACGGTAAATTGCCTTACTTGCATTG
>CAWBZE010000002.1:0-464784 GCA_963793215.1 uncultured Cytophagales bacterium
CCTAAATAACCATCAAACTGTCGGCAGAAACCTTTTAGGACAGCGTGGCGTTCGTAAAAAAAAGCCAATGAACAGGAAGCACATTCGATCTCAGGCCGGACAAGAATCTGTCTGGGATTATCCCCGCCCGCCCCGGCTCGAGACCGTCAGCCAGCACGTCCGCATCGTCTTCAACGACGTGGTTGTGGCTGATACCAACCGAGCCAAACGCATCCTGGAAACCAGCCATCCGCCGGTTTACTACTTGCCCCCCGAAGATTTGCGTATGGACCTACTGCAAAAGAACTCCCATCGTTCGTTCTGTGAGTTTAAGGGCATGGCGGGTTATTACGACCTGGAGGTGGACGGCCAGCGCGTGACCAACGCCGCCTGGTTTTATCCTGATCCGGTGCCTGCTTACGCCGCGCTGAAAGACCACCTGGCCTTTTATCCTTCTAAAACGGACGCTTGCTACGTGGGCGACGAGCGCGTGCAGGCGCAGGAAGGCGATTTCTACGGCGGGTGGATCACCCCTAATATTGTCGGACCGTTTAAGGGCGGGGCCGGAACGTGGGGGTGGTAATTTTCGTAAAAGCAGTGTTTAGTAAGTACGAAGCCGTGCTCAACGATCGTTCTTCGAGCAGATCCATCTTTTCACTTTTCTTCTAAACAACACTTCATCATGAAAAAATACCTATCCTCTTTTGCCATCGCCGTATTCATCAGCACTGCCACCTGGGCGCAGTCGGCGCAGCATTTTGGTGAGCGCATCGACGAAGAAAACGTAATTTCCTCTACGGAATTAGTCAACACTGTGGCCCAAGAGGGTACCGCCGAAGCCAAAGTGGCGGGCGAAGTCACCAAGGTCTGCGCCGTGAAGGGCTGCTGGATGACCATGAACGTAGACGGGCAGGAGATGATGGTGCGCTTCAAGGACTACGGCTTCTTCGTGCCCAAGGACGCGGCGGGCAAAACCGCCGTGGTGCAGGGGCAGGCGAAGATCGACACGGTAGATGTAGCCACGCTGCGCCACTACGCCGAAGACGCCGGAAAGCCGAAGGCGGAGATTGAAGCCATCACCGAGCCCGAGGTGAAGCTCTCGTTTGAGGCGGCGGGGGTGATTTTGCGGGATTAGTTCAGGCGATAGCCCAGGGATAGCTGAAACACGCGGTTTCTAGATCGAATATCTGCCGCATTTATGAGTATTATTAGCGGATCGTTGGGGTCTGCCGCTTGGTAATCATATCTTGTCGGCGCTACGTCTCGAAACCCGCGTACGTACCGCAAGTCCACGCTTAACTTACTGTTAATGGCATATCCTACCCCGGCAACTAGTCCAATATCAAGCTTTTCATCCCACAACGCACTCGCATCATTGCTCTCCGAGCCAAATCTGGACCGAGCGGCGAAGAGGTAACTTATTTCAGGTCCCAAGAGTACAAAGAGACGCTTCGAAGGAGAATATCCTGCCAGAAGAGGCATACTTAGATAGTGCAAACGCATGGTGAAAGACTCATCCGGATTTCCTACCGTGACCGAAGGAGTTTCCGCACGAAACCCCTTGTTGGCGTACATCAGTTCAGGTCTGAAAAACACGCGTTCGCTGACCGATTGTACGCCATAAACTCCCGCTTGATAGGATAGGCGATACTGCGCATTGCTTATTCCCAAATATTCTAGGGCCATCCCGGTCAGACTTGCCCCGCCTTTAATGCCATAGTTCAACTGAGCAAAGGCCGACGAAGTCACCAGTGCAAGCATTAATAAGCCAACCAATCGCTTCATACGGTTTGGATTTAGTATAACGAGTAAAATGAACCATTTTTTAGAATAACGCCCCCGATTGACACCCTCGTATTCGCGCGTATAGTTTTTTCCTCAACGCAGATTTATCCCCCGCCAACCCCTATATTTGCCTCATCATTTCTCAGTCCATCAAACAACCTAACCCATGATCATCGGCGTACCCAAAGAGATAAAAAACAACGAAAACCGCGTGGCCCTCACCCCCGGTGGCGCGCAAGAACTTATCAAACTAGGTCACCACGTCAAGGTGCAAACCCAGGCGGGCGTGGGCAGTGGCTTTGACGATGTGGAGTACCTGGCCGCCGGGGCCGAAATGCTGCCCTCTATCGAGGCGGTCTACGAAGCAGCCGAGATGATCATTAAGGTCAAAGAACCTATCGAGCGCGAATACGGCCTGGTGCGTAAAGACCAACTGCTGTTCACCTACTTCCACTTCGCCTCCAGCGAACCGCTGACGCGCGCGATGCAAGAAAGCGGCGCGGTGTGCCTGGCCTACGAGACCGTGGAGCTGCCCGACCGCTCGCTGCCGCTGCTGGTGCCTATGTCCGAAGTGGCGGGGCGCATGGCGATTCAGGAAGGCGCCAAGTACCTGGAGAAACCCATGCGGGGGCGCGGCATCCTGCTGGGCGGCGTGCCCGGCGTGCGCCCGGCCAAGGTGATGATTCTGGGCGGGGGCATTGTGGGTACCAACGCCGCCAAGATGGCCGCCGGACTGGGCGCCGACGTCACCATCCTGGATAATAATCTCAACCGCTTGCGCTACTTGGATGACATCCTGCCCGCCAACGTGAGCACCTTCATGTCGAGCGAGTACAACATCCGCTCGCTTATCTCCACCCACGACCTGATCGTAGGCGCGGTGCTCATTCCCGGCGCGAAAGCTCCCAAGCTGATCACCCGCGACATGCTCAAGGAAATGCGACCAGGCACGGTGCTGGTCGACGTGGCGGTGGACCAGGGCGGCTGCATCGAAACCTGCCACCCCACTACCCACGAAGACCCCACCTTCCTGGTGGACGACGTGCTGCACTACTGCGTGGCCAACATGCCGGGTGCGGTGCCCTACACTTCTACCTTGGCCCTGACCAACGCCACGCTACCCTACGCCGCGTTGCTGGCTAATCTGGGCTGGGAGAAGGCTTGTGCCCAGTACACGCCACTCACGCTTGGGCTTAATATTGTCCGGGGCGACGTGGTGTACCAAAGCGTGGCTGAGGCTTTTGGGCTGCGGCACGTGGACGTGAAAGAGTACGTAGCGTAGTCAACGCCTCGTTATTTCCCTAATCTTCAAAATCTGGCAGCGTCTCCTGAAAGGCATAGGTACCGGTGGCGTAATCCATGCGGCAGCAGTAGTGGTCGAGTCCGTTGGTCACCGTCAGGTAGCGGGCTCGCAGCGACTGGCCGTATACGGCCACCTGCTCAAACACCTGGGGAGACAGCGGCACGGTAACGGCCTTGCACTCTACCACCATAAACGGCGCTCCGGTCCGATCGAGTACCAGCACATCCGATCGGCGCGCCATTTGGTTGTAGTGTAGCCCGCTTTCAATACTCATCAGCGCTTTCGGGTAGGCAAGTTGGTGAATTAAATAGTGCACAAAGTGCTGGCGTACCCATTCTTCGGGAGTTAGGGCAACGTATTTCCTTCGGATAATATCAAAAATGGCTACCTTGCCCGCCCGACGCTGCAGTTGGTGCTGAAAAGGGGGTAGGTTAAGAGCTGTCATGCGTACCAAATGATATGGCTGTTAAGATGGGTAAAACGCTGAATATTTGAAAGGCCCTCTGCACTTATCATAATCTACACCCGCAAGCGGCACTGCTTATCCGCCTTCTGTTCGTAACCGCTCTTTCTCCCCAGTATGCTTTCGATCCCAGTTCAACAGACCATCACCCTACTGACCATCTTGTTTTTATTCGTTGCTATCTACCAGGAGTGGGTGCGCCCGGCCCTGGGGTTTTTACTGGCGGTGCTGGGCTTTGTGGTGCTAGGGATCCTCACTCCTTCCGAGATGCTGGCGGGTTTTGCCAACGAATCGATTGCCAGCGTGGTGCTGCTTATCGTGCTAAGCGCCGCCCTACGCAAAAACTTCCCGCTTGAGTCACTCATCGACGCCGTGTATCGACTCGGAACCCGGGGGCGGCCGCTGGGCTACCGCAGTTTTCTGTTTCGGATGATGACCCAGGTAGCTTTGTTCTCCTCCTTTATCAACAACACTCCTATCGTGGCCCTGATGACGCCCTACGTATTTCGCTGGGGCCGCATCAACCAGGTGTCGCCCTCTCGGCTACTGATTCCCCTTTCTTATGCTACTATTATGGGAGGAATGATCACCGTGGTGGGCACTTCTACCACCCTGGTGCTCAACGGCTTCATGGTCGAGCGCGGCGTGGGCGAGATTCCGGGTACGTCGTTGCTCTTCATCGGGGGGGCGGTATGCGTTACGGGCATCACTTTTTTGGGATTTGTTGGCCATCGGTTGCTGCCCGACCGCCGGGACATTTTGGAAAGCTTCGAGAAGAACAAGCGAGAGTATCTCGTAGAGACTATCCTCTCGCCCGGCTCTTCGCTTGAAGGAAAAACCGTGCTGGACGCCGGACTACGCAGTTTGCGCGGTATCTACTTGGTCGAAATTATTCGGCAGCAGCAGACCATCTCGCCGGTGGGCCCGCAAGAGAAGCTGCGCAGTGATGATATACTGATCTTTGCCGGAGAAACCGATTACGTGGTCGATCTGGTAGATAACCGGCCGGGGCTTGCCTTGCCCCAGCACGCCGATACCCGTAACACGGATAAGATAGAGGTGATCGAAGCGGTGGTGGGGGCTAATTCGAGCTTGGTGGGGCAGACGGCCAAGGAAATTGATTTTCGAGAACGTTACAACGCAGCTATTGTGGCCATTCACCGCAACGGAGAACGCATTAGTGGCAAAATTGGCGAGATCCGACTGCGGCAGGGTGATCTGCTGCTGCTCTACGCGGGCAAGGACTTCCGACAGCGGGCTAATCTGTACCGCGATATCTTTATCATCTCGCAACTAAAAGAACGCTTGCAGCCCAACCGAAAAAAAGTAGGGTTGTTTCTGGGAGTAGCTTTTGGTACGGTGGCGCTGATTGTTCTGGGACAGTTGTCGCTGTTCGTGGGGTTGCTGATTATTTTCGCGGCCATGGTGGGATTGCGGATGCTCACCCTACCCGATGTAAAACAGGAAGTAGACATCAACCTGGTGGGTATTTTGGTATTCTCATTAGCCATAGGGCAGGCCATGATCAAGACGGGAACCGGCGACTTGATTGCTCGCTGGATTTTAGACATCACCGACGGAGCCAATACGACGGTAATTCTGGGAAGTCTGCTGCTGATCACCACCTTGCTCACCTCATTTATCACCAACGTAGGAGCGGTTTCTATCACTTTTCCGCTGGCTTACTCGTTGAGCAACAGCCTGGAGGTGGATGGCACCCCCTTCTACTTAGCCATTGCCTACGCCGCCTCGGCGGCTTTCCTCACGCCCATCGGCTACCAAACCAATCTCATTGTGTACGGCCCCGGTGGGTACAACTTCCGAGATTTCCTGCGCGTGGGCTTGCCGGTGACGGTGATTTACCTGGTCACGGTGCTGGTGATGATTCGTTGGCTCCATCCTTTGGCCTGAAAGAAGCTACCGCTTGATCACCCGCTGGATAGTTTCTTTTCCGGCCCTATGCAACCGAACGAAGTAGATTCCGGGAGAGTAGGTGGATAGATCGAACTGAACCTGGTTAGCAGAGGAAAGTTGGCGGTCTACCAAAATCACTCCTAACACGTTGATCAGCTCGGCACTGAAAGTATCTGGATAACTGATCGTCCGACTGATCGTTAGCGCGTTGCTGGCGGGATTGGGATAAATCATATACTCCTCTTGGCGAGCACCCGTTGCCGGATTTAAACTGGTAACCACCGTGGTGTCGTGGGGTTCGGGCTGAGAAGGGTTTAGTTCTTCCTCGGCGGTAGGCTTGGGCTGCTCAGCGGGTTTCCACTCGTAAGCTCCCTGGTCAGGAGCGGTTCCCTCGAAGGGAAAGCCTACCTCAGTGCCCCGGTCTACCACGTAACTTTCCGCTCCGCCCGCTGCGTAGTACGCTTCCGGTTTCGCGCCACGAAGCGCTAATTGCGGATCGGTTTCTTTGGTACCCGCCGGAACCTTCGTTACCTTCCAGGTCACGTTATTACTGATATCCATGCCCGTTTCCGGCAGGCTACCTCGACTGAATCCCGATGGTTTATTAGGGGCTTGGGCATCCACCGAGAACACCACATTATTCTTGACCTGCCAGTTCTTCACCGCCCCGCTCACTTCCAGAAAGCTGGTGGGGAAGTTATTCCGATCTGAGTTCACCAGGTAGACCGTGTTGTTGAGGATGCTGATATTCTCGTTCAGGTCTCCCTTCTTGAACATAAAGCCCATCGAGCACTCGGCCACGTTGTGGTGAATGGTGGTCGGTCCGGCATTCTTGCCCCCGTGGATCTCAAACACGCGTCCGTTGTTACCCCATTTATGAGCAAAGTAGTTGTGATCGATTTCCAAGTGACTTCTCGGCCCCTCTACTCCCCCTGAACCGTAGAACACGTTGTCGTGGATGCGAATAGAGTAAGCGTAGGTCTGGTCGGTAGAATTAGATTTCAAACCCTGGTTCCCGCCCCGCGGCACCGACACCATACCGTTAAACACGTTATTATAGATTTCCAGTCCCCACTCCATCTCATGCGCCGACTCCAAATCAAAGGGGCGCCCTGAGGTACTGTCCAGGGTCACCTTGTTGTGAAAGATGTTGTCGTGAATCTTGGCATTCTCATGGCCGCTGGCCTTGTAGCCGTAGCCCCCGCCCTTGGTGGTTTTGAACGCGCAATTGACCACCTCAATATCCTTCACGTAGCGGGTTCTCATTCCACCTCCCCACTCGCTACAGTGTTTCTCGTAGCTAGCATCCTCAAAGGAACAACTTTGCACGTTGATCTGCCCCGAACGATTCAAATAAAGCCCCGCCCAACTAAAATTGCGAATGGTCACGTCTTTGACCTCAATCTGGTCGCTGTCCCACACGTGGATGGCTCCGTAAAGGGGGTTCTCATCCGGAGAATTGAAAAGTATGTCCTTGATAATCACGTTCTTTCTTTTGGAAGGTACCGAGATCAGGTAGTTGGAAGCCTGCTTGTCCCAACTGCAGTAAGCATCGGGGGAAGCGGTGAAGGAGACTGCGTTGGTCAAAGTAGTCTTGCCGACCCCCTGACCGATCACGGTAAAGCCACTCTTGAGCACGGCGGTTTGGGTAGCGACAAAGGTGCCCTCGCCCAACTGGATGGTAGATGTTCCTTCCTCTACGCGCTCGCAGGCGTAAGCCAGGCTTTTCCAGGCAGTAGCGGATGAAAGCCCATCACGACTGGCCTCATCCTGACCACTGGCAGATACGTAATAGGTTGATTGCGCGTAGCTCAGAAAGCTTAGAAGAACAATAACAAGCGTGAGGGTAAAGAATTTTAGCATAGCAACTGGGTTTAGCCGCTAAGGACGCTAAGTTTACCCAGTCGTAAAATCGTTAAGTGGAAGCAGACGGTTCGTGTGAGACTTGGACCCGAATGGCCAAAAAGTGGTCCAGACCGAAGGGTTTAGGCGGATCCACGGTTGGTTAGTGCCACCTAGCATCCCGCATTTCCATCAGAATCCGAATGAAGGCGGGCTAAGCTACGGGGCGCTGACCGTTTATGCTGCGTAAGTGGCTTGTAAGGTAAGCGAGGAACAGGCAGAAAAAGCGAGAAGATGCGCCCAGAGTAGCTAGATGTCACACGTTGGGTACGCCTAAACGTTAGCTACAGACTATTCTTCTGCTGATTCTCTCACTGCCATTGCTTCGGTAGGCATCAGAAACATACTCTCGTCGGGCGGAATTTCACTGAGCTTCACGTTGCGGTACTCGGTCGTGTCGCGCACCTCTCCCAAAGTATCGCCTTCCCAGCGGTAGCTGATCACCCGCTCGGGCAGCAGCAGTCCGTTCACCTCGTGCCACGCCTGGTACCAGCGGGCGCTGTACTTCTCGTTGGGCGTACCACTGAAGTAGGTCACCGTATACAGTAGCCAGGTGAGGTGATGGGTATCAGGATCAAAGTAAGCCAGGTATTCGTCATCGGAAGCATCACCCACATCCGGTTCAAAGCTAATGCGAACTCCGTCGTAGGTTTTGTCACGGATGATGCGGGGCTCCAGCGGATCGTAGCGGATACCCGGGTCGGCGAACAAGAAAGGTAGGGCCATGAAGTAAAACTGTAAATTGTGGTAGAAGCGCACGTCGCCCTCGAAGGCTGAGGTGTCAGGGCTTACCCAGTGGTGCGTGCCGTCGTAGCCGATGGTGTAGGTATCGCTGGTGAGCAGCACCTTGCGGGGGCGCAGCGCGATCAGCTGGTGGTCAAGCAATGTTCCCTTCCGATGCACGTCATACTCCAACCGCTGCTGCGCTTGCCACCGGACCAATCCCCCGTGGGCTTCCAGCGCCTGCGCGAACACCGGCGGCAAGCCCTCCGAAAGGTCGGCAGACGCGCTAGTGACGGCGGTCGTCGTTTCGCTATTTGGGGGCGCACAACCGTTCAGTAGCACGGCTGCAGAAACCAGGAAAGTGATAGCATAGTATATTTGTCTCATAGAATAATGTTTCCTTCCCCATCATCCAGCGAGGATATTTCTACTTGTTTGGCCAACCTAACGAAGCTCCTTAGGGTGGCAATTATTGTTATTAGTTAGCTCGAGTGGTCCTTCACAATGCGCCACTGCCCACCCAAACGGCGAAACAGCAAGGTAAAGTGTCCGCCCAGGTCGCCAATGCTGCGTTGCAACGACCAGCGACCCACCATAAAGCAGGCTTCCTCCGACAGCGCTTCCAGCGAAAGTAAGTCAAAGTGCAACGTGCCCATTGCGGCGCGGCCGGGATACCGTTTCCGGTAGTTGGCCAGCGTGCTGTCGTAGCCGTAGGTGATGCCGGTCTTGCCAATAAACATTAGCGAATCCGAGCGCCAGTAGCCTTCCATGAAGCAATCCAGGTCACCCGCGTTCCAGCAGCGAACCTGTTGATCCATAATGGATTGGATGGCCGCCCGGTCGTCAGCCGATTGTGCCCAGGCAAAACAAGAATGAACGAAGTAACAACCCAGTAAAACCGCCAGTTTGCGAAATGTCATGCGACGTGTATATATAAATTGCAATAAGTTCTGGGTTTAAAGGTTCTATGTTCCGGGTTACTGACGCCTGGAACTCAGAACCCCGAACCTTGCAACCTAGAACGCTTGAACCTACAGTCGTTTGATCCGCACGTTGCGAAACCATACCCGGTCGCCGTGATCTTGTAGCGCGATATGGCCTTCTTTGGCTAATCCGTAGTCCGGCATCTCGCTGAACTTCGTTTGGGCTACTTGTTCTTTCCACGCATCGGTCCACAGGTCATATTCTACCGCTTTCTTGCCGTTGAGCCAGTGCTCCACATGTCCGCCGTTGACAATGATCTTGCCCTGGTTGAACTCGTTCGATGGGTTTCATCATCGCACCCTCGGCAGCGTGCAGGGCGTAGTTGGCACCCGTCTTCTGTGATTCATCCAGCGGGTAGTCATGCTGTATGGTAAAGTTGTCAGCGTCGATGATCTGGTACTCCGGCCCGGTCTCGAAGCTGTGCTCGTACTGCTCGTCTTCCTGCACCAGGTAGATCACCCCGCTGTTGCCCGCCTCGGCCACCTTCCACTCAAACTCCATCTCGAAGTTCTGATAGGCTTCATTGGTCACGATGTCGCCCTTGCCGCCGTCGGTGGTCAGTGTGCTATCTTCTACCTTCCAGCTGATACCATCCCCGTGGTAGTCATGCCAGTGATCCAGGTTAGTGCCGTCGAAGAGCACCTCCCAATCGTTCAACGGGTTCGGCAACCGTTTCGGTGGGAGTCACGGATGCTTGTTCGGTGGTGGCGTTGGGACTAGAGCAGCCCCACAGGAGCGCAACGGCGATAAAGGCAAGAATATCCAGCGCAATCATCAGTAGGTTTTTCATAGAGTTGGTTGATTAGAAACGTGATTAATCACGTTCTTACAGTGTGATTCATTCTCGGTTACCCATTGCCTTTTCGCCACTAATCTCCTCCATGTTCTTCGCGTCCCAGTACACCACGCGTTTGTCGTAGTGGCTGGCGTTGGAGGCCAGGGCCGGACCGGCGGCACGAAGCCCAAACTCGGGGCCTTCTACTGTCGCTTCGCCGGTGCGCATGGCGTTGAAGAAGTCGGCAAAGTGATCGCGCCGCATACCCTCTCCGCCGTAGTCTTCGGGCGGGGTATAAGTTTCTTCCGTCGGCTTAAACTTCTCCTTCATAGCATCGGCGTACTTCTCCTTATACTCCTTCTCAAATTCTTTCTGCGTGGCTTCGGGGAAGGTACCGAAGGTGTCCCACCCGCCGTAGCCCGGGGCTTTAGACAGCTTGTTACGCCGCACGGTCACGCTGTTCCAGCCGATATCCATCTCTCCTTCGGAGCCTACGATACGGATGCCCGTCCGGCCACCCGAGCCATCCACGAAGTTCACGCGCAGCCCCAGGTTGAAGGCGGGGTGCTGCTCGGTCTTGGGGTAGTCATACAAGCCCATCATCACGTCGGCCACGTCGCGGCCGTCTTCCCAGTAGCGCAGTCCGCCCGTGGCGTAGATGCGTTCGGGACCCATCGCGCCGGTGATGGTGTGCAGCATGGTAAACAGGTGCACGAACAAATCGCCGGGGATGCCGGTGCCGTAGTCGCGGTAGTTGCGCCAGTGGAAGAAGCGTTCGGCGCTGAAGGGAAGGTCCGAGACGCCGCCCTGGAACATCTTCCAGTCGCAGGTTTCGGGTGAGGCATCGGGCGGAATGGAGTATTGCCACGCGCCCAGGGCGTCGTAGCGGTCGAAGAAGGCTTCGGCGAGCACCATCTGCCCGATCTCTCCGGCTTCGTAGAACTCCTTGGCCTTGCGGTGGGCCAGCGAGCTGGCGAACTGACTGCCCACCTGAAAGGCTTTCTTGGTTTTCTTTTGAGCCGCAACCACCGCGGGCCCTTCCTTGATGAACTGCACCATTGGCTTCTCGCAGTAGACCGCCTTGCCCTTTTCCATGGCCTGGATCGCCATTCGCTGGTGCCAATGGTCGGGAGTAGCGATCACCACCGCATCGATACCCGGATCATTCATGATCTCCTGGTAGTTCATGGTGGTTTTTAGTTGGTCGCCATACACCTCTTTGGCGCGGGTGAGGTGTCCCTTATAACTGTCGGCCACCGATATAAGCTCGATGCCCGGTTGGGTAAGGGCCGCGTCCACGTCGCCAAAGCCCATGATACCCATACCGATGCCCGCGATGGTGATACGGTCGTTGGCTGGGATGGCACTTCTTCGTTTGAGGATGTGAAAGGTATGGGGGGAAGCAGAGGCTAGGGCCGCCGGGCCAGTGGCCAGAACCGCCGCCGTGCCGCTCAGTTTCTTCAGAAATTTCCGGCGGGCATTATCGGATTGTTGAGACATAAAAAGGTTAAGTTGATGTAGGTTCTGGAAAGATAACTCAAAAACTCGAGGGGGGCAAGTAGACTGGCCAGGGTTGATGGTTTTTTGTGATTGTTGCTACTTAACCACTCCCGTACTTTTTTGAGGAAATAGTGAAATTCTAGGGTTTTCAGGCTAAATTCAGTAACTACGTATCGTACTTCTAAAAGACGTACCTTGCTACCCGCAAACCCACTGTCGCCATGACCCACGCCATCACCTTTACCAATGCCAACGGACACGAGCTATCGGCCCGACTGGATGTGCCCGCTTTCGCTCCGCAGGCCTACGCCATCTTCGCCCACTGCTTCACCTGTAGCAAAAACCTGAACGCCGTACGGCAGATCAGCCGCGCCCTCACCCAGCACGACATTGCGGTGCTGCGCTTCGACTTCACCGGTTTGGGTGATAGCGAAGGCGAGTTTGCCAACACCAATTTCTCGTCGAACGTAGAAGATTTACTGGCCGCGGCGGCCTACCTGGAAGAACACCACGAAGCTCCCAAACTGCTGGTGGGCCACTCGCTGGGCGGAGCCGCGGTGCTGCTGGCCAGTCTGAAGATCGAGTCGGTGCAGGCCGTGGCTACGCTGGCCGCTCCGGCGCGTCCCGACCACCTGCAACGCCTGTTCACCCAAGACCGGGAGACGATCCGCCAAGAAGGCAAGGCCGAGATCAACCTGGGCGGACGTACGTTCACCATCACCCAGCAGCTGATCGACGACTTACAGCACGCTCACGAGAAGCACGACTACGAACGTATCCGTCAGCCGTTACTCATTCTGCACTCGCCAGTCGACCAAACCGTGTCCATCGACAACGCCTCGGATATCTACCGGCAGGCCCGGCACCCCAAGTCGTTCATCGCCCTGGACGGAGCCGACCATTTGTTATCCAACCAAGCCGACGCGGTGTACGCAGGCACTATGATTGGCACCTGGGCCCAGCGCTACGTGGGATTGGCTATCGACCAGTCAGCCGACTCCGACCAGGCGGTGGTGACCCGCACCGAAGCCAGCTTCACCACCGGGGTGCAGGTGGGGCCACACCACCTGATTGCCGACGAGCCCGCTTCGGTAGGTGGCAGTGAGCTGGGTCCCACGCCCTACGACCTGGTGGCTGCCGGACTGGGCGCCTGCACGGGCATGACGCTGCGCATGTACGCCGACCGCAAGGGCTGGCCGCTGGAAGAAGTTCAGGTACGGCTCCATCACCAAAAAGTATACACCCACGACTGCGAGAACTGCCAGGACCCGCAGCAGAAGATCGACCAGATAGAGCGAATCATCACGCTTTCTGGCCCGCTCGACGAGCCGCAACGGCAGCGCTTGGCCGAGATCGCCGACAAGTGCCCCGTGCACAAAACCCTGGAGGGCGGAGCGCGGGTGGTGACTAAGCTGGAGGGTGAGTAGCGTCGCCTTAAGACATCTGCTCGTTCGGCAAATGATCGTCAATAGTCATCCACTTGGTATATTCAATACAGACGCAACTACGTTTATATAGATGTTAGGGGCACTCCTCAAAGTACTGCATCACCAAGTGTTACTTCGCTCCGAATTTCACCGCACCCGATTCAGCAAACACTGGTGCACCTTCACCATCGCCGCCGCCTCGCGCAACAAGTCTATCATCTCGCTCACTTCCGCTTCTTCCAGATAGAAGCATCCTTTTAAGCGGGGGATGGTCAGTAGGATAAACCGGTCGTCCGATGACCAAAACCACTCGCGTTCGTCCAGGGACTCGAGCCGCTGTTTTAGCCGACTGATCTCCTCTTCGGTGAGGTGCAGGCTAATATTTTGGTAGGTGAAGGCGTAGGCCAGGCCGTGGGGCAGTCCGGCCACCCAGCCCCGCGCGGAGCGGCAGAGCACAGTGTCGTAAGGTTGTTGCATCGATGAAAGACGAAGGCTGTTGAAAATCGTTAAAACTCGGCAATGTTTCGGTAACACCAATTCGGCAAAAAAAATTAGCCGCCGTTGCGAATTTTTTGATTTTGCCCCCCGTCATGCTATTTGTGCAAATATTTTCTAGTTTTACCCACGTGATCGGACGCGGCCTATACCCAGCATCATGGCGGAAAAAACCAAAAAAAGCAATCAGTTTAAGAAGAAACCAACTCCTGCCCCACGGCGCAAGTCCCGGCCGTGGAGAAACCCCCTGAAGGATCGTCGTCTCCACCTGGCCATCGGTTTTTTCCTTATCGTGGCGGCCCTGTACTTGCTCATTGCCTTCGTGGCCTTCCTCTTCCACGGACCAGCCGACCAAAGCGTGGTGGAGTCGGTGCTGGAAAGTAGCGTGAAATCGGCCGGACTGGAGATCAAGAACTGGCTGGGCCTGGTGGGAGCTACTGCGGCCTACTTGTTCATCTTCCGTTGGTTCGGCGTGGCCTCGTTTCTGATTCCCCCCCTGCTGCTGGTGTGGGGCACGCGCATCGTATTTCGGCAGCAGATCGTTCGTCCGCACCGTGCCTTTCAGTGGGTAGCGTTCTTTCTGGTGTGGACGAGTATGCTGTTGGGCTACTGGGTGTATTATCAGGAAACCGTGGCGGAGTGGGGCTTCCTGGGCGGCGGCGTGGGCTACGAGATGGCGGTGCTCAGCAATAGCCTCATCGGCTGGGGCACCTTTCTGTTGCTGGCGCTGGCGCTGGCGGTGTTTCTAATCTTCTTTTTCGACATCACCCACTGGTTTAACTTCACGACCTCCCCGGCCCCGGCAAGGACTCCCGCCCCCCCGAACGAGGCGCTCTTCGCCGAGATCATGGAAGAAAGCGTTGCTGCTTCGGAGCCCGAGCCGACCAATCCCTTCGATCGGGCGACCGAAGTAGGCGTAGAGATCGTTCCTCCTCCCCCACCTAAATCACCCAACCACATTCCGCTCGACGTGGCCCCGCCGCCGCCCGCCGAGCAGCTATCGCTGGAGATCGAAGAGTCCGTGGTCGATGAGGCGGGCGGCAGCGAAATTGAGCACTACGACCCTACGCTGGACTTGTCGTCGTACCGCTACCCCGAACAAGGCCTGCTCGATGCTTCGCAGTCCGGACGGGTTCAGGTGGACCCGCAGGAACTGGAAGCCAACAAGGACCGCATCGTGGAGACGCTGATCAACTTTAAGATCGGCATCTCGTCGATCAAAGCCACCATCGGCCCCACCGTGACGCTCTACGAGATCGTGCCCGAAGCGGGGATCAAGATATCGAAGATCAAGAACCTGGAAGACGACATCGCGCTCAACCTGTCGGCCCTGGGCATTCGTATCATCGCTCCCATTCCGGGCAAGGGCACCATCGGCATCGAGGTGCCCAACAAGAACCGCGAGGTGGTGAGTATGCACTCGGTGGTGCTCACCGAAAAGTTTATGCGCACCAAGCAGGAACTGCCCATCATTCTGGGAAAGACGGTATCCAATGAGCTGTTTATCGCCGACTTGGCCAAGATGCCCCACCTGCTCATCGCCGGGGCCACCGGGCAGGGCAAGTCGGTCGGACTCAACGTGCTCATCACCTCGCTGATCTACAAGCGGCACCCTTCCCAGCTCAAGTTCGTGCTGGTGGATCCGAAAAAAGTGGAGCTATCGCTGTTCAACAAGCTCGAGCGGCACTTTCTGGCCAAGATTCCAAACAGCGAGGAGGCCATCATCACCGAAACCAAGAAGGTGATTTACACATTGAACTCCCTGTGCATCGAGATGGACAACCGCTACGACCTGCTCAAGGACGCCGGTTGCCGCAACATCAAAGAATACAACCAGAAGTTTGTCCGGCGCAAGCTGAACCCCAACGAGGGGCACCGCTTCTTGCCCTACATCGTGCTGATCATCAACGAGCTGGCCGACCTGATGATGACGGCGGGTAAGGAGGTGGAAACCCCCATCGCGCGGCTGGCGCAGTTGGCCCGGGCCATCGGCATTCACCTGGTGGTGGCCACCCAGCGGCCGTCGGTCAACGTGATCACCGGCATTATCAAGGCCAACTTCCCGGTGCGGCTGTCGTTCCGGGTGACCTCGAAGGTGGATTCGCGCACTATTTTGGATACCGGCGGGGCCGAGCAGCTGGTGGGCATGGGCGATATGCTGCTGTCGGTGAACTCGGATATCTTCCGAATACAGTGCCCCTACATCGACACCCACGAGGTAGACAATATCTGTGAATTTATCGGCTCGCAACGGGCTTATGAGTCGGCCTACCTGCTGCCCGAGTTTTCGGGTGATGAAGATAATGATATCCTGGAGGTGGACCTGAAGAACCGCGACGTCTTGTTCAACGATGCCGCTCGCTTGCTGGTGCGCCACCAGCAGGGAAGCACCTCGCTAATTCAGCGCAAGCTAAAGCTAGGCTACAACCGAGCCGGTCGGCTGATCGACCAACTGGAGGCCGCGGGCATCGTGGGGCCCTTCGAGGGCAGCAAAGCCCGCGAGGTGCTGATCAACGATGAATATAGTTTGGAACAATTGTTGAACAATATGGATTAGACAATACCTACGTAACTATTTTTGCAATGAAACATATCCTAGCCGGAGTATTAGTTGGCTTGCTGCCCCTTTCGGCAGCCTTGGCCCAGAGTGAGTATGACAAACAGGCACGCCAGATTCTGGACGGCATGAGCGAGCATTATCAGGCCATCGGAGCCTACGAAGCGGACTTTTCGTGCAGCATGGAAATTCCCGATCAGCCCCAGCCGGATACTTTTGAGGGGCAAATTGCTGTGAAGGGCGATAAGTTTCGCCTGAACATGGGCGGGCAAGAGGTGATTAATGACGGCACCACGGTGTGGACGTACCTGGAAGAAGCCAACGAGGTAAACATCAACAACTACGAGCCCGAAGAAGGCGACATCTCCCCTACCCAGATTTACAAGGCCTACCAGCGCGGTTTCAAGTACGTGTACGTGGAAGATGAAACCATCAACGGCAAAAAGTATCAGGTGGTGGATTTGATCCCCGAGAACAATGATAACCAGTTTTTCAAGATTCGCCTGCACATCGGCAAAGACGACAACGTGCTCAAGCGCTGGAAAATCTTCGAGAAGAACGGCACCCGCTACACCTACGACATCAACAACTTCAACCCCGAAGCGGCGGTAGAAGACGAGGTGTTCACCTTCAACAAGCGCCAGCACAAGGGCGTGGAGGTGGTGGATCTGCGGTAGTTGCTCTCCGGTAGCGGCATCGCTTCGCCGGTCGGACTTGTAACACATCTTGGTTCTGTGGTCTAAGGGTTGTTTTCCTCTTAAACAATACCCCATGACAATCTTAATCTGGACGGTGGCGCTATTGATCGCTGCCACCCTTAGCCCCACCAACAAAAACTTGCCGGATGACAAAAACCTTGTTAACTCCGTAAGTCTCATTACCAATAATCCGCCAACCATCAAGACCCTGACTATCACCCGGGTGAAAAAACCTTGGTACGCCTGGCGAAGCCTGGTGGTTAGCAAGATGAAACAATCCGCTCCTGAGTATCAGGCCGTGGCCGGATTGCGGTATAAGTTTTTTTCTCTAACCAAAGATCATAAGTTTGCGGGAGGCATCTACTTGTGGGAAACCGAACATCAGGCAAAAGACTGGTTTAGCCCCGCCTGGTTCGAACAGAACCGAGAAAAAGTACGGACAACCGGGTACAGTAGCCTATTATCAGGTGAAAGAGATGAACGTTGCGCCCCCGCCCCTCGCCCAAGAAGGCAACCGGTGGGCGGTGCTATCCTACGAAACCGAAGTCCCGTTGGCGATCGACAGCCCGAGCGGTGCCATCGTGGCGGCATTGACGCTGCTCGATGCAAACGGAGAAACTTGCTATATTTCGGTATGGACAAGCCAGGAGGTGGCTGAAACCTACTTCGATAATAAAGCGGGCCGCCTCGAATCCTTCGACGTTCCGGTGTGGCTGAACAATGCCCGCTAGTGCATTAATCCCCCGAACCGCTATGGTATTCTCCCCCGACTACTCACCCGATGCTGACAATGTGCTGGTTGGTGCCGCGCTGGCCGGAGATGCCCGGTCGCTGGAACTACTCATCAAGCGTCATCAAGACTACGTTTACAACGTTTCACTCAAGCTGTTTTCTGATCCGGAAGATGCGCAGGATGCTACCCAAGAGGTGCTGATCAAAGTGGTCACAAGCCTAAAGAGCTTCAGAGGAAATAGTCAGTTTCGTACCTGGCTCTACCGAATTGCCTTTAACCACTTTCTAAACGCGCCCCCTAAGAAGACCGAGCAGTTTTTAGAGGCCCACGCAAGTGCATCGAGGCAATGGTCTGAGGTGACCGCCCCCGAAGTGAGTGAAGAAGAGATCGAGGAGGTGCGCATTTTGTGCGCGACGGCCATGTTAATGTGCCTCAACCGCGAGCAAAGGCTGTTGTATATTGTGGGAGAAGTTTTTGAAGCGGATCACCGCTTGGGCGCCGAACTCTTTGAGATCACTCCCGCCAATTACCGCGTGAAGTTGCACCGGGCAAAAGCAGACTTGCTCAACTTTGTGGCGGGCCGGTGCGGTTTGATCAACCCCAACAATCCCTGTCGCTGTCCCAAGAAGGCCCGCGCGCTGGTCCGGCAGGGGGTGGTAGACAAAGAACGTCTTCGTTTCAATACTGACTACCGTCAAAAGATCAGCGACTTGGTGGACGGTAAGAAAGATGAAGTCAGCGACAAGATTCAATTGGATTTGCAGGCGTTGTTTCAGGACAGTCCGTTTCAGATCAAACAAGAGATTAATGCGCTCATTGGTGGGTTGGTTGCTTCAACGTGGTATCCATCAGCAAAGGAGGGCAGTTAGTAAAGACCAACCGCTTGGACTTACCCGTTTTAAGAGAGCTTCCTTTTATAATCTTCGTACCCAAACTCGCGCACCAGCTTGAAGGTATCATCTTCGTGCCAGATGCCAATGGAGGGGTGGCGCACTCCGTTGAAAAAGGTGGTTTTCACCATCGTATAGTGCATCATGTCGTTAAATATAACCCGGTCACCTACCCGCAGTGGAGGATCAAAGGCGTAGTCGCCCACGTAGTCACCGGCCAGGCAGGTGAGTCCGCCCAGGCGGTAGGCCGGTTCGCCCGGCTCGGCATCGCGCGCGCCCAGCACCACCGGTTTGTAGGGCATCTCCACGCAGTCGGGCAGGTGCGCCGACACGCTCACGTCGAGCACCACCGCCCGGATACCCCGGCTGTCGATAATGTCTTCCACCGTGCTGGTCAGGTAACCGGTCTCCCAGGCCACGGCCGAGCCGGGTTCCATCGTGATGTCCAAATCGTACTTTTCGCGCAGCCCCTTGATAAGGCGGATGGTGTGTTCCAGATCATAGCCCGCGCGCGTCATCAGGTGGCCGCCGCCCAGGTTGAGCCACTTGGCTTGCTTCAGTAAGTGGCCGAAGCGGTCTTCCACCACCTTGAGGGTGCGTTCCAGGGCGTGCGAATCACTTTCGCACAACGTGTGGAAGTGCAAGCCCTCGATGCCCTCGGGCAGTCGGTCGCCGATTTGGTCGGCCGTCACGCCCAGACGGGTGCCGACAGCGCAGGGGTTGTATAGATCGGTTTCCACCTCCGAATACTCGGGATTGATGCGAATGGCGCAGGAAATCTTCTTGGGAGAGCGCTGCACCCTCGACCGAAACCGTTTCCATTGAGCAGGAGAGTTGAAGGTGATGTGGTTGCAGTAGCCCATCAGTTCCTCGAACTCGCTTTCAAAGTAGGCCGGGGCGTAGGCGTGCACCTCGTCGCCAAATTCCTCGTAACCCAGGCGGGCTTCGTAGAGCGAGGAAGCGGTGGTGCCGTGCAGGTACTGCCGGATGAGGCCGAAGGTGCTGAACATGGCGAAGCCCTTGAGGGCTAGGATAATTCGAGCACCAGACTGATCCTGCACGTATTGTAATGTTTCCAGGTTGCGTCGCAAGCGGGCTTCTTCCAGCACAAAGCAGGCCGTGGGCACGCGATGAAAGTTGATGGGCATGGGTTGCGTAAATTTCTTACTACAACCTAGCGGAGGGGTGGGAAGTTTCTTTAGTTATCCGCAGCGTTATCAATGGTGCTACGAATATTAAGCGGGCTCCTTCAAACGATCATCGACCAACTCTGTTCTTCGATTATACAAAAGTGGTTGATCAGTGTTTGTGTGGTGGTGATCTTTCTCAAGTTGCCGGGCGAGTAAGTGTCAAACGTCAGGTATTTCATTTGCCGCCCCGAGCACTTGTACTCACTAAGCATCAAAGCGAGCGTAAGGTATGTACGGGGCGGATTATTGTGGCGCGTATCCGAGGATTTGTATCAACAGCCCGCAAACAGCAAAAGCAGGCCTTCGCCGAATTAAGCCGTGCGCTCAACGGATGGTCTTTCTTACGTGATTTGAAGAGTACCTAAATAGTTACTACCTATGTAAGAATAACAATTTGTCATTGGTAAGTCAAACAGATGACCAAGGACCAATGATAAGTAACAAACAACCACTAGCAATGACCGACTTATCGCTTACTGACGCCCCCCACCGTCGCTACAATATTTTAACCGGCGAGTGGGTATTGGTGTCGCCCCACCGCACCAAGCGCCCCTGGCAAGGTAAGATAGAAAAGAAAACTGACGAGCACCGCCCTACCTACGATCCGGCGTGCTACCTATGCCCAGGCAACGAGCGCGCCGGGGGGCACATCAACGAGGCGTATACTGAACCTTACGTTTTCACCAACGACTTCGCGGCTTTATTATCCGATTCGTCGGAAGCTTCGTTCGAGGAAGGGTTGCTGCGCGCCCGGGGTGAGCGTGGCACCTGCCGGGTGGTGTGCTTCTCGCCCAACCACGCGCTCACTATTCCTGAAATGGACGAAGCGGATATTTGCAAGGTGATTGAGGTTTGGAGAAGGGAGTATCAGTCGTTGGGTAGCCAGGATTTTATTAACCACGTACAGATTTTCGAGAACAAAGGAGCGGTGATGGGCTGTAGCAATCCGCACCCGCACGGGCAGATCTGGGCGCAGGCCGCGGTGCCGTTGGAGGTGATGAAGAAAACCGAGACGCAAACCAGCTACTATCAGCAACAGGGACGAAGTTTGCTAAGCGACTACCTGGCGCAAGAATTGAAGCATGAAGAACGGGTGGTGCTGACCAACGAGCACTTCGTGGCGCTGGTGCCTTTTTGGGCGGTATGGCCCTACGAGGCAATGATTGTACCCCGGCGCCCGCAAGCCGACATTACCCAGCTTTTGCCAGAAGAAATCAAGGCCTTTGCGGCAATTTTCAAGGCCACCACCATTCGGTTCGATAATATCTTTCAGACTTCCTTTCCCTACAGCATGGGCATCCATCAGCGCCCCACCAATGAGGGTGACTACGCGGGCTGGCACTGGCATATGAGTTTCTATCCGCCTCTGCTGCGTTCGGCCACCGTGAAAAAGTTTATGGTCGGCTACGAGATGTTTGCTGAGCCCCAGCGTGACATCACCGCCGAAGCAGCGGCTCAAACGCTGCGGGAGGTGGGTGGTGAGTACTATAAAAGCAGATCGTGAAAGAGCAGTACTTTAACTATTCCATAGAGGCTACTGCCCCACGCTCACGCTTTGGTTGCCGAAAGAACTGGCTCCCCAGTTGGCCACCAGCACCAACTGCGAATAGGTAATATTTTCATCCAGGTCGGTTCGCTTGAGACGGTAGTAGCTCATGCCTACCGGAGGGTTAGGGTCGGTATAGGCATCTGGCGCGTGTATCATACTGTTGGCCCCGCCGGGGATCACAGCCAACTCGTTGAATACGGATCCGTTGGTGCTTTTCTCCACAATGAAGTTGGTGTAGGCAGCCTCGCTACCGGTTTCCCACTGCGTCACCACGTGCCCCTGTTGCAAGGTGGCGGTGAAAAAGATGGGTTTCAGCGCATCGCTTTTTTTCTTTACCAGTTTGTATAATGACGCGTGGGCTTCTTCCAGTTCGCTGGCTCCCCGTCCGAAGGTAATTTTCTCGTCGTGGGTGTGTACTTCACCAAAATGATACAGCTGACTGCTATCGCCCCGGAAGTCAATTTTCGATAGCGCGTTCAACTGCCAGTTTCCTCCTACCGCAATGGCGCCTTCATTGGTGATTTCGCTTTTCTTATCTATCGTAAAATCTCCGGCCACGATGAGCACACCTCCCTGGTTCACAACCAGGTTTGATTTATTGCCTAAGGTGAGGTTTCCCTCAATTACTAGGGTGTCCTTCACGGTCAACGTTTTTTTAGAGCCTTTTTTAAAGCTTAGGTGGCCTCGCCGCACCACATAGCCCAAAATTTCAACGTCGTGCTTGATCTGTCCGGCGGGCGGCGCCACGCTTCCTTCCCACACCGCCGACTCCGACCATTCGCCGGGTTGGATGGCGTAGAAGCGTGCGTTGGCGGCCAAACTTTCTTCGCTATTACCCACGTTGAGGTAGGCAAATACGGCCACTCCAACCAGAGCGGCCAACACACAGCCGGCGGCGGCATGTTGCAGGGTTAACTGAGACTTCACGGTTACCCGTTGATTCATTGATCGCTTTGATCCCATAATGTATCGTTTCTAGTGAATGTATTGGATGGTTTTTACAAAATAGTGGGTGAGAACACCAAATCTGAGGCTTCAATCTTTTCGCCTTCGCTAATCAAGGCAGCGCGCTCTACGAAAGACTTCAGTTCGCGAATATTGCCGGGCCAGTCGTGCGCCAGCATGGCTTCCAACGCCTCTTTGGTAAAGGAAGCCGACGGTCCGCGGCACTCCTGCAGGAAATGTTTGGCCAGCACGATGATATCGTTACCGCGCTCCCGCAGCGGAGGCAAGTGAATCAAGAAGCCCTGAATCCGGTAGTATAAATCCTCGCGGAACTTACCCTGCTTCACCCGCTGTCCCAAATCTTTGTTGGTGGCGGCCAGCACCCGCACGTCGAGGCTGATTTCTTTGTTGCTACCGATGCGACAGATTTTCTTTTCCTGCAGCACCCGCAGTAGCTTGGTCTGTAAATTGATATCCATTTCGCCGATCTCATCGAGTAGGATGGTACCGCCGTTGGCCTCTTCAAACTTGCCAATGCGCCGACCGTTGGCTCCGGTGAAGGCCCCTTTTTCGTGCCCGAACAACTCGCTCTCGATAAGGTCTTCGGGAATAGCCGCCACGTTGATAGCGATAAAGCTTTTTTTGCGACGGCGGGAGTTATAATGTACCGCTTGGGCGGCCACCTCTTTGCCGGTGCCGCTCTCACCGGTGATCAGGGACATTACGTCGCTGTTCTCAATTTTCTGCATCATCCGAATCACCTTGAGCACCGCTCCGCTCTCACCGATGATGCTGGAGTAGTTGTGGCGGTCGATAATCTGTTCGCGCAGCACCTCTACCTCTTTTTTCAGGTCGGTATGGGCGGCCAGGGTTTTGACGCAGTGCGTCAACTCTTCGAAGGTCTGCTTATTCTTTACTATATAATACTTGGCTCCGTGCTTATAAGCCTCCACCGCTACCGCAACCTCTTCCTGCCCCGACACCACCACAATGGCAATATCCGGATTGTACTGATTGATTTGTTTGAGAATATCCAGGCCCGTCATACCGGGTAGGTTATAATCCAGGGTGACAATGTCGGGCTGCTCGTGCAGGTGGTCGAAGAACTCTTCGCCGGTGGTGAATACGGTTACGTCGTGGGTGTCTTCTTTTTCTAAGGTGTGTTTGATCATCTTGCCAAAGATCACGTCGTCTTCCACGGCAAATATCTTAGTCATTCGGGCCATACTAATCGTTGGAGTTGTTCGGACAAAAGGCGTCAACATCCTTACCATTGCTACTGCACGGATCGCCCATTTGGTCAGCGGACTTACCTGTACTGACTTGTTATACAACTGACACTTTACGCGGGGAAGCACGTACAACTACCTAGTTTGAAGGCAAAAACTAGCGTGTATTTACGGGTATCGGAATGAGCGTTTTGGTTGAACCAACGGCGAAAGTTCAGAGAAAATGAAATGTTGAGTTTCATCCTACTTTTAGAAGTTTCTTCTGCCGAAATCTCTAGAAACGCACTAGAGATGTATCAAAAACGGACAGAAGAGTGTACGAAAACGATACAGCATCCAGGCACATTCTTTTTCTATCGTTCTGATATTCAAAGTTTTATGTAACAAAAACCAATTGGCAAGAAGCTTGAACCGCTATCACCGAATGAATTAACAATCAATAGAAAAACGCCCTACGGCGGCCACTTACGATGCTGCGAAACTACTTTAAAATCTCACTGCGCAACCTCTGGAAACGCAAAACCAGCACCGTGATCAACGTGCTGGGGTTGTCGCTGGGCATTGGCAGTGCCATCATCGTTTTTTTGATCGTTCGCTACGAACTTAGTTTTGATCGGTTCCACGAACGGGCAGACCGCATCTATCGAGTAGTGGCCGATTTTAAGAGTCCGGATGGTGAAAGTGGCAATGCGGGAGTGCCCCGCCCACTGCCCGAAGCGTTGCGGCAAGATTTTGCCGATGACCTCAACCAAGTGGTACCGTTAGAGGTATACGAAGACCATCGGCAGGTGCAGGTGGCCGACAAACCACTTTTTCTGGACGAGCCGGTGGCTTACACCGAATCCGGTTATTTACAGCTGTTCGCCTTTCCCCTGCAAGAAGGAAATCCGCAGACGGTGCTTGCCCTTCCCAACGAAGTCGTTATCACCGCTTCGCTCAGCAAGAAGCTCTTCGGACGCTCACGAGACGTGCTGGGCGAGGTCATCAGTTTGGACAGTAAGCACGAACTCAAGGTCACCGGCGTGCTAGCCGATCTGCCGCCGGATACCGATCTCACCTTTGGCCTGCTGATCTCGTTCAACACCCTAGCGCGCAACCGGGAGGTGGATCAGGAATGGGACAGTTTCAACTCGTCTTTCCAGACTTATGTATTGTTATCCCCCTCCGTATCGCCCGAAGTCATGCAGAATCAACTCACCAACTACCTGAGCCGGTACGCCCCCCAGGACGACGACGGATGGGATACGTTTTTGCACCTGCAACCACTGTCCTCCGTTCATTTTGAGGGCAAATACGGGGGATTTCCCTACCGGACAGTTTCCCGGGAGATGCTGGCCGGTTTGGGATTACTCGCCGGGCTGTTGATTATGCTGGCTGTTGTCAACTTCATTAATCTAACCACGGCCATTAGCGGGCGTCGGTCCAAAGAAGTGGGCATCCGTAAGGTGGTAGGTAGTTCTCGCCAGCAGATCATCTTCTACTTTTTAGGAGAAGCCCTGCTCGTCACCGCCCTGGCCACCGGGCTGGCCCTGGCTTTGGCTGAGGTAGGACTGCTGCAACTGCAACAGTTATACGATCATCTGCGGGCGGTGACCCTCGGACTGAATGCCTCTACGGTGGCTTTTCTATTAGTTTTGATAGCCGGGGTCACATTGCTGGCCGGAGCGTATCCGGCCGTGCTGCTATCGCGATTTCAACCCGCCCAACTGGTGAAAGGCACGCTTGCAAATCCCCGGCAAAACCGTTGGGGCGCACGAGGGGCTTTGGTGGTGTTTCAACTCTTGGTTGCTCAAACATTCATTTTGTTCGTGCTGGTGGTCGGGCAGCAACTCGCTTATCTGCTGGAAGCTCCCCTGGGTTTCAACCAGGAAGCCGTGCTTACGGTGGAGTTTCCGGACCAAGGCGCCCCGGCGCAGCAACGGATCAAAGAGCAACTTCAAAACTATACGGGAGTGCAATCGCTCTCGCTTTCGCTGACCCCGGCACTTTCTCGGTCGATGCACGCTACCGTGTATGGGTACGATGGGCAAAGCGCTAAAGAAAGCCAGCGGTCGGTCAACCTTCAGTATGCCGACCCCGATTTTTTCGCAACGTATCAGATACCTTTATTGGCCGGTCAGGTGTATCCCCCCTCTGACTCGGGCAGTGCTTGGGTGGCCAATGAAACATTTATGCGAGAAGTGGGGGCCAAGCATCCTGACGAACTGCTGGGCAAGTACGTCTCGCTGTATGGCTCGGAGCTACCGATTGTGGGAGTGGTGGCCGATTATCACACTAACACGTTCGGCATTAAGATTCCGCCGCTGCTTATCACCAACCAACGGGCTCAGTACCAGTACCTTAATCTAAAGGTGAACTTAGCGCAAGCAAAAGGAGTGATTGAGCAACTTCAGAAAGCCTGGCAGACCAGCTATGCGAACTTTCCGTTTGAGTACAATTTTTTGGACGATAAAATCGCAAATTATTATCGGGACTACCGGCGTCTGCTCGCGCTTATTCAACTCTTTTCCGGTGTTGCTATCTTCATTGGTTGCCTCGGGTTGTACGGTCTGGTCATGTTTATGGCCGAGCAACGCACCAAAGAGATTGGCATTCGCAAGGTGCTGGGAGCATCGGTGCAGCAGCTGTTGGTGCTGTTCTCCGGGCAGTTTGTCAAATTACTCGTCATCGCGTTTTGTTTGGCCGCTCCGCTGGCCTACTGGCTGATGCAGCAGTGGCTACAAAGCTTTGCCTACCGCATTGCAATCAACGGATGGATGTTCGTTGCCTGTTTGCTTCTTTCCTTACTGCTGGTGCTGCTCACTGTGGGCTACCAATCGCTGCATGCCGCCCGGGCCAATCCGGTAGATTCATTGCGGAGTGAATAGCGAGCAGGATTTTGCTCTCTGTGGGACGGGATAGGCAGGATAATACACCTTTAATAATTACAAGATATGTTTACTAACTACCTCACCATCATCCTTCGCAACTTTCGCCGCCGGAAGTTCTATACTTTTATCAATGTGTTTGGATTGGCCCTGGGGCTGGCCAGTAGCATATTCATTGCGGCCTACGTGCTCGATGAACTGCGCTTCGACCGCTTCCACCAAGATGCCGACCGGGTGTACCGCGTTACCACCAACGGGGGCGAGGGTTACCGCCTGGCCACCACTCCCCCACCCCTCTACGAAGCCATCAAAAACGATATCCCCGAAGTGGAAGCGGTAGCGCGGGCCTTTAGTTGGAACCACTCTACCATGCGCCTGCCGGTGGAGGAAGACAGCAGTGGGCAAACTATGTTTCGCGAGACCAGCATCTACATCGTCAACCCGGAATTTTTGCAGGTGCTGGATTTCAACGTGGTGGCCGGAGACGCGGAGACCGCGCTGAAGAAAGCTAGTTCTATTGTGCTGACCCGCGAAACGGCCGACCGTTACTTCGGCCAAGGCTCAGTGGAGCGGGGTGAGGTGCTGGGTAAGGAAATTCTGTTCGGAGGCAGTCGTTCGGTCCGGCGGGTGACGGCCGTGGTGGACCCTGGTCCCACGCACTTCTCCTTCAACATGCTGGTGGACCAGCAGGGGTATCAGGAAATTACCGACGGCGGTGACTGGGGATGGAACGTGATGTACACCTATCTGAAGGTGCGCCCTGAGTTACAAGAGGATGCGGCGCGCCTGGCCTCCTTGTCCCAGAAAATTGACCACATCGCCCAAACGCGCGCCCAGCAGTACTTGGAAGCGCGGGAAATTGGCCCTGCCCCCAGCGACACAATGCACTACGAGTTGCAGGCGGTAACCGACATTCATCTGCACTCCAATTTGCAGCGCGAGCATCAGGCCAACGGCAGCATCACCACGGTGTACACGCTCTCGGGGGTGGCGCTGCTCATCATCCTGCTGGCCTGCATCAACTTCATCAACCTGTCGACCGCCCAGGCCACCCGCCGGGCCAAGGAAGTGGGCGTACGCAAGGTGCTGGGTTCCTCTCGGCCGTCGTTGATCGCCCAGTTTCTATCGGAATCGGTAGCCATTAGCCTGATGGCGATGCTGCTGGCTCTGGGATTGGTGGAAGCACTGCGAGTCCCCTTCAACGCACTGACTGGCAAGCAGTTAACCTTTGACTGGTTTGAGAATCCTATGCTGTTGGTAGCCGTGGGAATAGGAGTTTTTTTGGTAGGAGGATTGGCGGGCGGTTACCCGGCGTTTTATCTTTCTTCGTTTCGTCCAGTGGCTGTTTTATCGAGCAAATCCACTTCGTCGCGTGGGGCGGGCCGCTTACGAAATGTGCTTATCGTCTTTCAGTTCGTGGTTTCGATCACCCTGGTGGTCTCCACCGCCGTGGTGGTGCAGCAACTGCGATTTATCCAGCAAAAGGATGTTGGATTCGAGCGGGAGCAGGTGCTGGTGATCAACAATGATAAAGAAATTCAGGACCGGTGGTCAGACTTCAAAGCGGCCCTCCGCCAGCAGTCGTCCGTGCAGCGGGTTAGTTTTGCTACGGGGGTTCCTACCCAACCGATGGCTACGATGCGTGACATTCGGACGGAAGGATCGGAGCAGGGCCGAGGTATGAACTGGTTTTATATCGATCCGGACTACGTTGCGACCCTAGGATTACGCGTGACGGAGGGGCGGGGCTTCCAGGAGGACCGGGCTTCAGACCAAACCAGCGGCGTGCTGATTAATGAGTCAGCCGTTCGGGCGCTGGGCTTGCTGAACCCGGTGGGGCAAACGGTTATCAAAAACAAGGGAGAAGACGATGAGCAACGCCTGCGGGTGCTGGGAGTGATCAAGGATTTTAACGTAGAAACCTTCGACCAGCGGGTGAAGCCCATTGCGTTTCAGTACTTCTCACCCAGTTTCGTGAGCGACTACGTGCTGGTGCAGCTCGCTCCGGGCAACGCGGCGGGTGGCGTAGAACAGGTAGCAAAAGCCTGGGCGCAGTTCGAGCCGGACAATCCGCTGGTCTATTCGTTCTTGGACGAAGACTTTGACCGCCTGTTCCGGTCTGAGCAACGACTGGCCGGTATTCTTAGTGTTTTTACTTCTTTGGCTATTATCATTGCCTGCTTGGGGCTGCTGGGCCTAGTGGCCTACGTTACGGCCCAACGTACCAAAGAGGTTGGCATTCGTAAGGTGCTGGGGGCGTCAGTGGGTCAGATCACGCGGCTGCTGTCACGGGATTTTTTACGGTTGGTGTTGATTGCTTTTGGCGTGGCGGTTCCGTTGTCTTACTGGGCGGTGGAGCGGTGGCTCGAGAATTTTGCGTACCGTACGGAGGTAGGCTTGGGCATTTTTGCGCTGGCGGGCGGAGCGGCCCTGTTGGTGGCGGGTTTGACCGTAAGCGTTCAGTCGCTACGCGCTGCTCGGGCCAACCCGGTTGATTCGCTGCGCGACGAGTAGGCAGAACACCAGTGATACGCTAAGCACTCTCGGCAGTAAAGTAGCTAATTGTTCTGTTTAACGTGCTACCCTTTTTGTTCTACGAAAGGGGGAAATCTGTAAAAAAAGTAACATCCGTACCGATGTTGCGTTGTTTTAATGTTAACAAATTGTTAAGTTTATGTTAACATTGAGTAACATTAGCAAATTGGTTGGATATGAAAATATTTTTCACTAAGTCTATTTTTTTAGCAGCAGCACTGTTTATTTCTACTAGTTTTGATACAAATAACGCTTCCATTGCCAGCAATGAGAGTTTTTCCCAAACCCCTTCTGATGAAGCCAATTTGTCTAAGCAGGCATTCGCTGCGCTGATGCAGGTTGAGTTGGAAACAACCCAAGGTGCCATCGATCAGCATTACTACGAACTCAACGAATTTTTGGCACGTCTAAAGCACAGACAGAAAAAATACCGATCCGAAAAACGCTTTTTTGCCTACTTTTTTTATCAAGTACACCGGAAATTTCTCAAGCAGTACCGTCCGCACACCACCTTTCACGAACTGCTAGAACAGGGTAGCTACGATTGCGTCACCGGTACGGCGCTCTACGCACTGCTGTTGGACGCGCTTGGCATTTCGTACCAAGTCAATGAATTCCCCTACCATGTCTACCTCAGCGTGGTTACTACCAAAGCCGACACCTTTTTGATAGAAAGTACCGACCCGCAAGGAGGATGGGTTACTAACCAGGCCGAGCAAAGGAGACGTATTGCGTTTTATAGTCAGGTAACTGAACAAGAGAATCAAGAACACTTTCAGTATGATTTCACCATAGCGGAAACGATCAGTCTATCCCAGCTCGTTGGGCTCAGTTACTTCAACGAAGCAGTAGCGAACTACAACCAGCGAAATATTCAGCGCGCGGTTCGCTTGTTGGGGCACGCCGAGCGTTGGTACGCTTCTCCGCGAATAGAATCCTTTAAAACGCTGATTTCGGCGGTAGCCCAAAACCACTAGCACATCGTTGAAATTGTTCGCTATTATTCTCTTGCCCCTCTCTCGTTTATTTTACCTTTGCCGCCTACTAATCTTACCAAGTATGCGGTCTCTTCTGTTTATAATCCCTCTGCTGGTCGGTATGGGAGTAGTGGTTCAATCCGGTGCCAACACCCAACTGCGGTCGATCTTGGGCAATCCGTTTCTGGCCGGACTAGTCTCCTTTGGCGTAGGACTGATCACGCTGATAATTATCAACGTTGCTTTTAAGTCGGATTTCACGGTGCTGGGAATACACTCGGTGCAACGAACTAATTGGTGGATGTGGATTGGCGGCGTGATGGGTGCCTTTTTCATTATGTCGGTGATCTTCGTGGCCCCCGAAATTGGGCCTACTCGACTGTTCGGATTGATCATTGCCAGCCAGCTTATCTTTTCTTTGGTGGTAGATCACTACGGATGGATGGGCTTCGCCGTGCAACCAGTATCGCTTAAGCGCCTGCTAGGAGTAGTTTTACTAATCGCTGGGGCACTTTTGGTGCAGTCCGGCAAGGAGTAGCCAGAAAAATATGAGCATCAAGCACCCAGCGTCGCTCTCACCAAATACTGGTCCTGATCGTCCTGGAAGACGATCTGCGTCTGCCAACCGGCTTCCTGCGCCACTTGTTGTAATGTTTCCTCATCTACGTAGAGCCAGGAAAACCATTCTCCTAAATGTCCCCGGTATTCGTACTGGTAGCGCACTTCCCCGTAGTAGCGATCCGTAGGACGGTCAATGCCCTCGTACAGATATGCGATGTCGCTCGAGTCAAACAACAACTGCCCGGCCGGACCGATCCAATCCTTGGCGCGTTGGAAAAGGTCACGCAGACCCGCCAGGGAACCCACCACCCCAATACCGTTCATCAGCAACAACACCGTATCAAATCCGCCTTCGTCGTAGCTGCGGTAGTCAGCCTGAATAGCGTGTTTAATTCCCCGCGCTTGCTGAATTTGTACTCCCGCCGCTGATATCTCGAGGGTGGTGACCGGTAACCACTGCTGCTGAAGAAACAAGGCGTGACTTCCCACGCCCGCTCCCACGTCTAGTGTTCGCCCTTGGCAGAGGTTTAGCGCATACTGCTCGATCGGAGGAAACGTATCGGCGTCGCGAAAAAAGTAGTCAACCGGCATTTCTTCTGTCGGACCGTAGCTGGTATGCAATAGCAAAGGAGCTACGGGATGCTTTTGCCAGTAGTCTAGCCAAGCATCGCCTAGCACGTCAGGAGATTTCACCGAGCAAAAGTAGCAAAAAGAAAAGGACGCGCTCAGAAGGGCACGTCCTAAAAAAAATTTGATGAGAAGATGAGGGGGGTTGCTGTGTCTGAACTAATTCAAAGTTCAAACGAAAAGGCCCAATCAAAAAATAGATAGCAACCCAATAAAAAATATCTTCGGCACTGGACGAAAGACGTATATTCTAAGAGGTTTAGCAAGACGCTGTACCGTAATTAGTACTTTATGACTAGCAAATTAAGGCTTTCGTATCACCATTTGATCAAGCATCTCAGCGTTGATTGGGGCCACGGTTAGATTCTTCGGATTTGATCTTTCTCCTCCGCATCGTCAAACGTTCATAGTAACTTAACATTGGCTTAACCTGCAAGCAACATCTACCGCGTATATTTGCTGCTGTAGATTTGATTTTCATAATGGACGTTCGCAAAGGGCAGAGGGAGCGACCTTCCGCCTTTTGTTTTTTCTAGCCTTCCTTCCCATGAAACGGAGGAATAACTATAGCGCCAGCGGTTCGCCTACTTCTAAAAACCGAAGTTCGTCAGAAGTAGTTTCCCCATTGGCTTGCGCTACTTTTAGTAGGCGTACCGGCTCTCCCGGGGGTTCGTCCGACAAATCGTAGGTGCCATAGTGGTCGGGAATCAGCGTGCTTCCGTCCAGATCGCGAAACGCCCGAACCGCTTCAGCGGGGTTCATATGGGCTTCTTGCATCATAAACGGAGGCTTATAAGCTCCCACCGGTAGCAAACACACATCGGGGGCACCCATCCACTGCCTGATTTCAGTAAAATGACCGGCGTAGGCCGAATCGCCCCCGAAGTAGACCGAACGGCTTCCCCCGCGAATCAGGAAGCTTCCCCAGAGTTGCTGGTTGAAATCGTGCAGCCAGCGGCGGTTCCAGTGCTTGGCCGGAAGGAACGTGATCTCCACCTCGGAGCGCGTCTCAAACCGCTGCCACCAGGCGGCTTCCTGGTGCGGAACCGTATCCCGGCGACGCCCCAGTAGTTGGCTCAGTTTCAGCGGCAACAACAGCTCCATCCGGGGATTCTGATCGATAAGTTGGTTCACGCAATCGGTATCGTAGTGATCGCGGTGGCCGTGCGAGAGCAGCAGGTAGTCAATATTCCGAAAGTCGCTCATTGGAGCGGGCAGCCCCACCTGCCGGGGCAGTAGCGGAAGATCGCCCCAGCAGGGGTCGGTAATCATGGTCACTCCATTTATCCGCAGAAAAAATGAAGCGTGTCCCAACCAAACCAGCGTATCTTCGGAGCTATTGAGAAACCCGCTATCCGATACGCACCGGAGTTGAAACGGATCTTGGACCTTTTCCTGCTTCTGGGGGTTGCCCGACAGTTGCCAGCGGAGCACTCGACCTAGCGGAGCCTCCGCGCTCGCGTACTGCGCGTGGTGAAACTGACCGTCCCGAAAGAAATTACCCGGAAAATCGGGACGCACGAATGGTAAGCGGGGGTTATGAAGAAAAGAAGCCATGTTACTTAAAAAACAAGACGCGGGTTGATTTGCGCCAATGGCGAAAGTTACTCCTTTCGCTTGTTGCTGCCAAGCGAACTCCCAAAGATGTAGGTATTAACAACTAGTTGCTAACCAATGGCGTTCGTCGTAGCTTGCAGACAACTAACCAATTTTCCCACTCTTGCGCTCTTCCGAAAACCACCTGTCCGTCGTTTTCTGGTGCCCCTATCCGCGGGGGGGTGCTCCGAGTCAGCGGTTTCGCTACGAGCAGTATTTGCCGATGCTGAGACAAAAAGGTGTTTCATACGAAGTCTGTTCCTTTCTGGATGAGCGCACCAACCGGATTCTCTATCAGCCAGGGCGCATTCCGCAAAAAATATTCGGAATCCTGCGGGGTTTTCTGCGTCGGTGGGCTCACTTGTTCTGGTCGAGGCAAGCCAGCTACGTGTTTATTCACCGGGAAGCCACTCCCATAGGACCACCCTGGGCCGAGTGGTTGCTGGCGAAGGTGCTGCGAAAAAAGATCATTTATGATTTCGACGACGCTATTTGGCTGCGCGATGCCTCTTCGGTGAATGCGGTGAGCACATTGCTAAAATGGCAAAACAAAGTGCCCGTCGTTTGTCGCTGGAGCCACGCAGTGAGTGCAGGCAATGAGTATCTAGCTAACTTTGCTCAACAGCACGCGCCGCGGGTGGTGGTCAACCCCACTACGATTGATACCGAACAGCAGCACAACCGGTTGCAAGATCAAACAACCGAGCGGCCGGTGGTTGGGTGGACGGGCTCGCACTCTACGTTGAAGTATTTAGAACCATTAGTGCCCATTTTTCAGCAGTTGGAGCGCACGCATGACTTCAATTTGGTGGTGATTGCTGATCGTCCCCCTGCCGTGGCCTTGCCTTCACTGAAGTTTGTGCCGTGGCAGCTAAACACCGAAATAGACGATTTACTTCGTTTCCATATTGGTCTAATGCCGCTTCCGGACGATGCCTGGGCGCAGGGCAAATGCGGTTTCAAGGCTTTACAGTACTTGGCCCTGGGCATTCCCGCGCTAGTTTCGCCGGTAGGAGTCAATACTGAGATTGTAGAGCACGGGAAGGAAGGATACCACTGCGCTACCGATGAAGATTGGTATAACTACCTTGATAAACTGCTGACCGATACTGAGCTACGAATCCGAATGGGGAAGGCCGGGCGGCAGAAGGTGGTAGACCAATACTCGGTTCGCTCTAATAGCGACAATTTTCTAGACTTATTCCGCGATTAAAAGTCATAGTTACGCTGTCGGATGTTCCAGCGCAGGGCCAGCGAGGCGAAGCGGTTTTTCTCATCCAATCCGATTTCCTGGGCCGAGCGACTACGGTGCAGGTAGCGCAGGTCAACGAAGATATTGTGCCAAATTTGATACGACGCAATCAGTTCGGCTACGATCAGTTCGGTAGCTACCCCCTGCCGCAGTTGGTTGCCGTAGTCCTGCTCCCGATCCCGGTTGTCGAGCAGCACGTTGCTACCCCAGTTGGTGCTATCGCGGTCGGCTCCGGAGTTCGCACGAATGAGCTTCCCCTTCAGGCTGAGTCGGTTCAGCGGCTGGTAGCGCACAATTCCCACTACCTCGTCGAAGTTGGCTCCCAGGGGATGGGCCAGCGGCTGCTCGTAGTGGGTATAGCTGCGGTATAGGTCTTCGTGGGCGTAAGTATAAGGCCGCGCTCGATTGTACTCCAGTTGCACATCTAAGTTACGCACGCTCAGCACGTTGATGTATTTTCCTCCGAACTGAAGGGCGTACTTGTTGCCCCACCAACCGGATCCCGAGCGAAGCTCGCTGATAATTAGTTCGTCCAGCACCGCCTGTCCGTACAATTCTATGCTGTTACCCAAAATGGCGTTGACATCCAGACCCAGCAGGGCGTTGCCGCTGCTTCCTCCCTGCTGCTCCACGGCCCGGTAAAAGATGATGGGATTGATATAATCAAAATCAAATCTGCCGGAGGCATTGCCATGGATCACCGCCTCGAAGGCCCCTACGCTCACCCGCTTGCCCAGCCTGATGCCCAGCCGATGAAAGGCCAGATACTTCGGAACAAATTCCACCGTACCGAAGAGTCCGGTGGGGTTGCCCACAATGTCGGAGGTGAGTTGGGCGAACAGGTTGGTGTAGTGCAGGCGCCATACGTCGGTGTCGATGCGCACGAACAGGTAGTTGTTCGAGAAATCCGACAAAATCATCGAGCGGTAGCCCGATCCTACGAAGTTCTTTCCGTGTCCCAACTGAAAATGAATGTGCCGGGTGGCCTGAAACCCAATGTGCCCGCGGGCGGTCAGAAAATCTACCCCGCGCCCGCCGCTCAGTCCCTTCCAGAATCCTTCGTAAGGCACCGTCAGGGTGCGCCGCACGTAGTCGTTCACGTAGCTAGGAAACACGATCTGGTTCTCGCCTAGGTAACTGTAAAAATCCACCTTCCCATCAATGGTGCCGTGCATCTGAATACCCCGGGTGTTGGTGTAGACCAGTCCTTCCCCGCTATCGTCCTGTCCCAGTTCCCAGTGCAGCACCGGGTTCACGTGCAGCGTAATTTCCTTGCGTTGCACGTGCCAGAAGTCGCTGGGTCGCCGAAAAAAATAGGTCAATAACGGTTTTCCGCTCACCGAATCGGCGGTGCTCGCGTAGTCCCAGTTGTCATTGGCCAAGTAGTGTTGATTGAAGTTATCCTGGGACGAAGGATTGTCTAAGCGCAGCGAATCAACGAAGTGACCGATGGCCCGGCGGCGATAAGGCTTTAGAGGAGTTTCGAAGTCCGTAGTTTGCTGTCCTCTCCTAATCTCATACCGCTCGATGAGGTGATAATAATCTTCATTGAGCGGAGCGTAGCTGCTCTGGGCCAAAATATTCTCAGCGGTTGCTAAGCAGCATAGAATTGAAAGGATGATCCGAGGCATCATGCGTTCGCGGGGCGGGCGTTCTGAGTGAGGGGATAAGCGCGATATTGCGCAAAATACTGCAAAATAAATAATCCACTGAGGTAAAAAGGAAACATCGGAATTTTATAGCGCACCAACGAGCCAAAGTTGTAGGTGCTGATGCCCACCGAAAAGCTGAAGGCAATGGCAAACAGCAAGCAAAATAAAATGATCGGACGCGAAACCACGTACCGCAATGTCTTCCCCACTCCCACCTGAAACAAAATGTATAGCGTAAGCAACAGCGTCGTTAAACTCTCCAGGGCCGAAAGCAGCATCACCGGGTTGTGGGCTTCCCACAGATACGGACGAAACAGGGTGACGTTCACCGCCAGCGGAAACTTGCGCAGCATTCCGGTCAGACTAAAGTCAAAATCTTCGTCCAACCTATAAACCGAGCCCCCCTGCTTTTCGCCCACGTAGGTCAGGTAGCGCGCCGTGATTTCGGCCGTCTGCGACAGTTTGTCTACTGAGTAGCGGTTGTTGTCTTTCCCTATTTCCACCAACGCGAGATAACTAAGTATCATCACCAGCACTAGCATAAACGGAGCCATCAAGCCGCGAATCACCACCGATCGCACGCGCTGAATGTTGGCCAGGAAAACCCAGAGCAGTGCCGCGGGCAAGAAGCACAGCACAATGTAGATCTTAACGGCGTAGATCGTATAAATCGCCAGCAGCAAGATCACCGTGGCCACCACCATACCCTTTCGTTCCAAAAATAGGCGAACAATGGCCCAAGTCGCCCAGCCTAATGCTCCCAGCGTGATAGAATCCTTCAGGATTCCTGACCCCCAAAACACTACTGAAGGCACAAATAGGACCGCAATGGCTAATTTCAAATGCAGTGCCGGAAAGAACTTATAAAAGGTGCGAAACAAGGCCCACACCCCACTGAAGCTCAGCAGCGCAAACAGCACCGCAATGGCCGAATAGGTATGAAAGGTGAACATCCCCAGCACGGCAATCACCCGTATCACGAAGTACTCGGTGGGGGAGCGAAACCAGTACATGCGGGTGGCGTAGGGGAAAATCTCGGGCGTATAGGTGCCGTCGGCCAACAGCAACTTGATTCCGGTTTTGAACGAATCGCCGAAGGCTTCGTGAATAATCGCCGCGTTGGCAAAGTAGTTAAAGGTATCACCGCTGGGCCGACCGCCGCCGTAGTAGAACTGGTAGATAAACCCCACGGCAACGGCTCCGATAATCTTCACCGTTAATCCCGGCAGAAAGTAGCGTCGGGTTTCGGCATTGGTGAAGTAAGGGCGGGTCGCGTAGGCGAGCAAGTACGCGAGAAAAAGGACGACCGGAGTGATCAGTAGGTCTTGCGTCGTCATTGGCCGATCAGAAGTTCAGAGGTTTGCCCTGGTAGAAATCCAGTACCTTCAGGCTAAACACGTAGTTGTACTTGGTGCGCACTAGATTCGATTCGGCCTCGTTCAGATCGTTCTGCGCTTGGTTATAGTCTACCGCGTCGATGGCTCCGGCCTGATAACGCGCCTCGGTATTTTTGAACGCTTCTTGTAGGGAAGTCACCTGCCGCTGGGTAGCAGTGTAGCTTTTCGCCGCTGACCTGGCATCTAGAAAAGCCTGCTCAACGTTCTGCCGCACTACGTTGCGCTGACTCAGCGCGTCGATCCGTGCGTTTTCCAGTCTGATCTTCGCGTTAGCCACGCTTGACCGCACTTGCAAATTATTGAAGATGGGAATGTTCAAACTAAGCCGTACAAAACGATTCAGGTTGAAGTCGAGTTGGTTCACATAAGTGTTTTCGGTGGTTTGGACAGGCACTTCACTGTTGGCAATTACCGGAATAGGATCGCCAGCCAGTACCCCTCCTAAATTGGTAGGTGATCTGAAAAAACCAATGGGCCGCTCAACCACTCGGGTTTCGGTACCTGCCTGAGGAATAACCGGAGGCGCCAAACTAGAGTAACGCGATACCAAGCCTCCTCCCAACGAGAGCGATGGATAATAATCGGCCCGGGCAATAGCAATGTCGTACTGCGCTCCGGTAACTTGCTGGTCGGCACTGCGAATCGCCGGTAGATTGACGGCGGCTTTCCGGTAAACCCCTTCCGCTGAGGCAGGCAGCAAGGCTTCTTCCGGCACCTCCACCTCTGGAATAATCACCTCCAACGATTGCTCCGCCGGAATTTGCAGCAGTTGCTTTAGTTGAAGCTGGCCCAAAGCCAGGTTGTTTTCGGCCTCCACCACCGACACTTCGCGCTGCGACAGCTGAGCGTCGAATTGCAAAGCATCGGCCTGGGGCAACCTTCCTGCTTCCACCAGCCTTTGACTCCGTTGCAGTTGTGATTGAACGGTCCGTTGTTGAAACCGGGTTGTTTCTAATAACTCAATATTACGCAGAATTTGGGTGTACGCAGCGATCACGTTGAGCGTAACGTCGTTTTTGGTAGCCTCCAGATTCAATTCACTCACCCCTACCCCAACGCGGTTGCGCTTAATGGTATTTAATCGCCGCAGGCCGTTGAATAAAGTAACCGACGCGGTAACGCCCAAGTCCTGCAGCTGTACCGGAGCCTCCACATAATCATTGGTAAACTGGTCGATTGTCCGCCCCACGTTATAGCTCACGTTCGTATTAGCATTTAGTGAGGGCAACAAGTCAGCCTTGGATTGGCGAAGGGCCACTTCGTTCTGCACCACGTCCCAGCCGCTTTGGCGCACCGATAGGTTGTTCTTCACCGCGTAGTCCACGCACTCGGTTAGCGTGAAGCGAAGCGTCTCCGGCCGATCACTGGATTGAGCCAGTGCGGATACGCTGATCAGTAGCATTAAAAGTACCCAGGAATACCGAACCATAGGTGTCGTTGGTTAGGCAGCCAAAGTACGGACTTTTTGCGGGTAGCAAAAGAGGGGGACGCTTTTTCTGATTAGCGTAACAAATCCGCTGACAACAAAGAAATCCACCCAAAGGTGGATTTCAAACTCAAACAAACAGAAAACAAAGGTAATGAAAAATTCTTTCGCTTAGCGCCCTACTTCTACCGCAGCATCCGTCTGATGACTTACCACCTTGCCGTAGGCAATATCACCCGCTTGGTTTACTACCTTCAAGCGGTAGAAGGCCACCCCCGCTAACGGAGTCTGATCGGCCAACCGGTACGTTAATTTACCCTTTTGGTTAGCTTGGGCCGAAACCACCCCCACGGTTTTGAACTGCATGTCCATTCCGGCGCGTTCCAAACCGAAGGATTTAACGGCGCTTTGCTCCGAAACCGACCAATCGAAGGCGATGGTTTGGCCCTGCACTTCGGATTGGAAATGAAGCAGTTGGGGAGTAGTTTGTCCGTAGCCAATGGTGCTTGCGGCGGCTAGAGTAAGAGCGATGCGTAACGTATTGCGAAGGAAAGAGATAAAGTTCATATCAGTAGTTTTGGGTACACTAGACTAGCTACGAATTTCGTACAAACAAACTAATATTCACTGTAATAATCTGATTTTCAGTAGAATATAGCAAAAAGTATCTTTCGCTTCAATAGCACAGATGTCTCTTATTGGGAAAACCTCGGGGTAATTCCCAAAACTAGACTAATACTCCTCGTAGATTTGCCGGAGAATGCGCTCCATCTCGGTCTTGAACACCGACGAGGAGGTCACGTAGTTGTTGTGCATAAAGCTAAAAACTAGTTTATTTCCTCCCTGCGTGTACAGAAACCCACTCAGGCAGTGCTTGCCGCTCAACGTGCCGGTCTTAGCAAACACGTAGGGCTGATTATCCGGGCTGGCGTACCAATCCTCCACCGTGCCCGACACTCCGCCCGCCGGAAAAATGGTGCGAATACGATCATCGCCCAATAGGCTATCCACCTTAAGCAGTATTGCCACCATGCTGCGGGGGGTTTGCATGTTGTAACGCGACAGTCCCGAACCATCCACCCACTGGGGGGCGTCGGGCAGGTCGGCGAGGTAGCGTTCGGTTACGTGATCAATGGTCCACTGCGTGCTAAGCGTATCCCGCTGGGTGGAGGAGCCCAGCAGCAGCAACTGTTCGGCCATAAAATTATCACTCAACTGCATCATTTGCCGATACACGCTGTCGGTGGGAAGGCTGTAGTAGGTTTGGTACCCACCGCGGTGCGAGCCGACGTATTTTTCTACCGGTCTTTGTAAAGTGTCTTTCAACAAATTCAGTAGCATGGTTGGCGATTGAATAAAGGGTACGTCAGTGGTGAAAGCGAGGGTATCGTCCTTCGGGCCGTATAAAAAAGTGTTTTCGTGCTGGGCGCGCTGCAGATACTCCGGGTAAAGACTGGCGTCGGCAAACCCCTGAATGCTGGCCGTGAATGAGGCTGGATAGGCCAGCGGCTTAGGGAGATTTTTCTTAAACTGAAACCGCACCACATTCCCGTAAATAGGCATCACTGATTTTTCGGTCGAATAATAGTAGCCATAATCGTCCCAGGCCCAGCCCGGACCAAAGTACGCATCGCGGGTGGGGCGTTCCACGTAAATCAGCGGCCCGGAGTGTTCCCGCAAGAACCTGTAGACGCGCTGGCTATAAGTGGTATCAATGTGGGTAATATCCGGATGCAGGAACGTGGGATCACCGGTGCCCGTGAAAAAGAGCGTATCGCCCCGCTGCTGATACTGAAGGGCGGGAATAGAATCTCCCAGCAGCTTCAGACTGGCGTAAAGCGTGAATATTTTGGTATTGGAAGCGGGAGTAAAGTATTTGTCCGACTGATACTCGTGCATCATCTCCTGGCGCTCGGTGTCATAAAGGACAAAACCCGTGAAACTCTGACCAAAAACTGGCGACTCGTCTACCGCCCGGCGGAAATCACGACTACTCACCCCAGGTCGGGAAACGCAGGCAGTAAGACTCAGCCCGGTCAACAAGCAGATGGTCTTTATTAATCTAGGTGCGGTGGGGAACATAAAGCGAGCAAGGAATAGGTCGTGAAAATGGTTTTGCGGCTAGAGGACCGTCGAAACAAACTTTTTTGATAGGCCCGCGTAATGTAAATGATTGACCGTTTTTATGCAAAACCAATGAACAACGATCCGGAACTGAGTGGTAAATACCTGGGCAGCATTACGCAGGATTTCGTGGTGGTGTCTGACACCCTAAAGGAAGCGGCCTACCAGGTGCGCAAGCAAGAGTTTTCGGACTATCCAATCTTTCCAACGGCAAAGGTGGAAATTCCGATTGGACAGTTGCTGGTGGGTCGGGGAGAAATGGCGACCCATTGGAACTACTACATCACCTATTTGGATGAGTTTGTGCAACGCAAGTTAGTGGAAGACGAGCAGGAGTTTAAAAAAGCCTACAAGGACCCCGATGAGTTCTGTTGCCTGTTCGTGGTGGACCAGGACTTCACCAACTTCGTTTTTATTCCCTATCCGGAAGACTAATCAGTGGCGGTTGCGCCCCTTGAGTTTCTGAAACAGCCAGTAGCCGCCCCCAACCACCAAAACAATAAGGACGATAGCGACCCAAAAGCCAGCCTCAAAAATGTCACCGATAAGGTCGCCAACTTGTAGGAATAGTGCCGAAAATATTGAATAGAGCATAGCGTAGGTATAAAGTATGGTTAGTATGCGCTTAGAACTTACTGAGCGATGAAAGGTTTCCCTCTTTCCCGGTCAACTTGCGTCATTAACGCTGAAAGTGGTTCCAGCCCTGCGCCTGGATAGGCACCAACTGCTCGCGCTGGGTGGCTAGTTGCGCTCCCAGCGTCGCATCTTGCACGTATCCAATCGGATGAATGTCCGCATGCTCTTTCAGTTGCTCAAAGTCAGCCGGACGCAGCGTGAAGAGCAATTCGTAGTCTTCTCCCCCGTTCATGGCCAGCGTAACAGCGTTCATTTGAAACTCGTCGGCGGTTTTCACCGTGAGCTCGTCCATCGGAAGTTTGTCTTCGTACACCCGCAGGCCCACCGCTGACTGCTGGCCCAGGTGCAGCACCTCGGAGGCCAGTCCGTCCGACACGTCGATCATCGCCGTGGGCACAATGGATCGCTCGTGAAAATCGTGGACGATATCGGTGCGGGCCTTGGGCTTTAGTTGCCGCTGCACCACGTAATCGTAGGCATCTAGCTGCGGCTGCGCGGCGGGGTTCTCGGCAAAGGTAATCTTTTCTCTCTCCAGTACTTGTAGCCCGGCGTGGGCACCACCCAAGTCACCCGTAACGCACAGAATGTCTCCTATCTGGGCACCCGAACGACGCACCAGTTGCGCTGGCGAAACCGTTCCTAATGCCGTCACCGAAATCAGCAGACCCGACGGCGCCGCGGTGGTATCGCCGCCCACCAAGTCCACTCCGTAGTCGCGGCAGGCGAAGCCAATGCCCCGGTAGAGCGCATCCACGGCCTCGACCGAAAAGCGGTTGCTGAGTCCCAAACTCACGGTGATCTGCCGCGGAATGCCGTTCATGGCCGCAATATCCGACACGTTCACGGCCACCGCTTTGTATCCCAGATGCTCCAGCGGAGTGAACGACAGATCAAAGTGAATGCCCTCCACCAGCATATCGGTGCTGACCAATTGGTAGACATCTCCTGAACTAATTACCGCCGCATCGTCGCCAATACCGAGCACCGAACTGGGATTGAACAGGGAAAACTGCTGGCGAATACGGTCGATCAACCCAAACTCTCCCAGGCTACTAATCTCCGTGCGTGGCCCCCCACTGGAGGGCGATGCGTTGTTATCAGACTGTCTCATACTTGATCTTCAGGGTACTCAGCGCTGCTTCAAAGCTGCTCAACGCTGCTTCTTCAACTGCACATTTCACGGGAGTGCCGCTCATCAGTAGATCTACTTTTTGCTTGGCTACTTTGAGTCCTGCATCCTGATCATACTTCACCAGTGCTTGTGTTACCCGAATTTTATCGGGCAGGCTTCCCGCTAAGAGTTTAAGAATCACTGTTTTCATATTGTTATAGTAGGGGTTAGCTCTTCTCCTGACACAACTCCACCAGCACTCCGTTGGTTGACTTGGGATGCAAAAAACAAATAAGTTTGTTATCAGCTCCCGCTCTGGGGGTTTCGTTGATAAACTCGAATCCTTCGGCTTTCAGGCGCTGAATTTCTCCCGTTATATCGTCCACCTCCAGCGCGATATGGTGCAATCCCTCCCCCCGCTTCGAAACGAATTTTTTCACGATTTCTCCTTCCGCGGTATCGGATATCAGTTCCAGTTTGGTGTCATCAATGGCGTAAAAGGCGGTACGGACGCCCTCGGAGGGCACTTCCTCAGTTTTATAGGGCGCTTGGCCCAGCAGACGGTCAAATACGCGATGACTGGCGACCGGATCGGCCACCGCAATTCCTAGATGTTCTACCCGAAGAATCATACAGTTATTGGTGATGATGGGCAAGGTACAGCAAATTTTTAGGTTTAGGGCCGGTTGCTGACGGGTAAAAACGTACTTTTGTGAGAACATGGCACCTATCCTACGTTTTATCCGTTTATCAATTAGATTACTATAAACAATTCCGATTCTACATGGGTAAGGTTCACCCAGAACTTTCAAAAAGAAATTCAAGGAATACCCCTTATTTTACTATGATTACGATTACTGACAGAGCAAAAGAAAAGATTAGTGCTTTAAGAGCAGAAGAAGGGCACTCGGGCAATCATAACGTTCGGGTGTCAGTGAAGGGCGGCGGTTGTTCGGGTCTGATGTATGATTTAGACTTTGACGATGCCTCTCGGGAAGGTGATCACGTGTATGAACACCAGGGCGTGAAAATCCTGGTTGACAAAAAAAGCCTGCTGTATTTGCTGGGTACCACGTTAGACTTTTCCGATGGACTTAACGGCAAGGGTTTTCAGTTTGTGAACCCTAACGCTACGCGCACCTGCGGGTGCGGCGAAAGTTTTGCCGTGTAACTCACCTTCTCACTTTCGCTCACAAAAGCCAATATCGACTCCGATGTTGGCTTTTTTTATGCGTCGCACTGCTTGTCTTTGGTCCGATTGGTTGAACCCGAATTTAAACAGTATGCACGCAGAACGGACGATAAAGATTTTTGCGGTAGAAGACGATCCCACCTACGTGAAGTTCTTGCACTACGTGCTGGGTCTGAATCCTGACTTCGACTACGAAGTGTTTACCACGGGGAAGGCCTGCTTGGCCCAGTTGCACCGCCAACCCCAGATTATCACCCTAGATTATTCTTTGCCCGACACGACCGGCCGCGAGTTGCTGGAAAAGATAAAAGCGCACAATCCGGACATTCAGGTCATTATTCTTTCTTCCCAAGAGGACATCACCACCGCCGTAGAATTGCTAAAATTAGGAGCTTACGACTACATTAACAAGGATGAGGACGCCCGTAACCGGCTCATCAACAGCATCAACAATGCGCTCAAGAACGTTCGGCTGGTGAATGAACTGAACTTTTTGAAGCAAGAGATCACCCAAAAGTACCACTTCGCTAACAGCATCATTGGTAACAGCGCCCCCATGAAGAAGGTGTTTTCTCTCCTTGAAAAGGCCGTAAAAACCAACATCATCGTGTCTATCACCGGCGAAACCGGCACGGGCAAAGAAGTAGTGGCTAAGGCCATTCACTATAATTCCGATCGAAAGAACCGTCCGTTTGTACCGGTCAATCTAGCGGCTATCCCCCGAGATTTGGTAGAAAGCGAGTTGTTCGGTCACGAAAAGGGAGCCTTTACCGGAGCGGTAAGTCGCCGCCTCGGTAAGTTTGAAGAAGCCCAGGAAGGCACCATCTTTCTGGATGAGATCGGCGAGATGGAGCTCAGTTTGCAGGCGAAGTTGTTGCGCGTGCTGCAGGAGCGTGAGGTTACCCGCATTGGCGGAAACCAAACCGTGCCCCTTAACACCCGCATTCTGGTGGCAACCCACCGCAATCTGGCCGAGGAAGTGAAGGCGGGTACTTTTCGGGAAGACCTCTACTACCGCTTGTTGGGATTGCCCGTGCACTTGCCTCCGCTGCGCGAGCGCAGCAACGATATTCTGTTGCTGACCAAGTTTATTCTGAACCAGTTTTGTCAGGAAAACCACATAAAGGGCTTGTTGCTAAGTCGCGAAGCGCAGGAGAAACTGATGAAGTATCACTACCCAGGCAACGTGCGCGAACTGAAGTCGATCGTTGAACTGGCGGCGGTTTTGGCCGAGAACGATACCATCGAGGCGGACAACATCAACTTCAACAGCCTGGCCAAAGAGCGCAATTTCACCAGTGAAGAACTCACCATGCGAGAGTATACCTTTTTGATCATTCGGCACTTTTTGAAAATGCACGACGACAACGTGTTGCTGGTAGCTCAGAAGTTGGATATCGGCAAATCTACCATTTATCGGTATTTGAAAGAGATGGAAGAAAATGAATCGGAGGCGCAAGAAGCAGCGCTCCTGGCAGTTTAACGCGATAAAACAAAACGTATGAAGACGAATATATCCTTGATTGACTTATCCTACCTGGTAGCGCTTTGCGACGGGGACGATGACTTTATGAACACGATCATCGCCAGTTTCGTCGAGGAAATGCCCGAAACGCTGCGACTCATTCAGCACAAGCTGCAAGAAGGAGATTGGGAAGCGGTGGGTCAGCTCGCTCACAAGATGAAACCCTCCGTACAATTTGTGGGGATGGACGATACCCTGGAAAAAACGAAGACCATTGAACTGGCGTGCCGCAACGGCGAAATTTGCCGCGAACGCCTGGACGGCTTGGTTCAGGACGTTACTCAGGACACCACCCTTGCCATCACCGAATTGCAAGCCGTATTGGATAACCGATAGCGTTCTTTCGCTGTACTATGCTGCATCCGGCAGAAGTTTAGCAGAAATCTCCTCGTCCGAGGATAATTTTGCTAATTTCGTGTTTGTCACATTCTCCCAATTACTGTACACAAACACTGCCTGCTTCTGCTGGGATGCATTACCTCCCTACTCTCCTGCGAGTCAGGCGCTACCCTGTTTCGCCAAGTCCCTTCTTCTCAAACTGGGATCACCTTTGCCAATACTATTGTTAAAAGCGATAGCCTCAACGTGATCGACTACACCTACGTGCTGGAAGCCGAGCGCCTCACCACCAGCTACCTGGAAAACCAGGGCAACGGCCCGGATGGATATCCTACCTTCACCATCCGCGACTTGCTGATGGTGGGCAATAGCTACGCTCCCGACGCCCACGTGAGTCGCTACGATGCCTTCATCGGGCAGGCTCTGCGGGGTGATGGCGCCGGGAAGTTCCGTCCGCTTTCTCTGGAAGAAAGCGGCTTCTACGTGGATACCGATGTCAAAGACATCATTCAACTGAATCGGAACGGAAAGTCCGCCTGGGTGGTTGCTAGCAATAACGATAGCCTGCGGGTGTTTACGAAAACCCCGACGGAAACTCATCGGCCCAAAGTAGCAAACAAATGATATGGCGGCTTACCATTGTAAGGTTCTTTTCTGGCTGGTCGGAAGTGCCATCGGCCTGGGTGGGTTGGTAGGTTGCCAGCCGTCGGTCGAGGAACAAAGCCACGCCACCATGCTGCGTTTGCTGCAAGAAGTGCAAACCGCCACGGCCCATCCCAACAACTTCTACGCTAACGCCATGCGAATTCACCACTTCGATAGCCTCTTGCAGGGCGACCCGGATAATGCCACCTATCGCTACCAGCGGGCGCTGGACTTGCTGCGCTACGGTTCTTCCCTGGCAGCGGCCGAGGAGCTGGAAGCACTCGTGCGGGAGCGAGACGCCGGGCAGTTAGACCACTACCTCAACCCGATCGAGCGCGAATCCTTGGAAGGCTACCTGGCCCTGTGCTACCTGCGGTTGGGTGAGCAAGAAAACTGTATCATCAACCACACCTCGGCCTCCTGCTTGTTCCCAATCCAACCGGCCGGGTTTCATCAGCAACCTCAGGGTTCGCAGCAGGCCATTTCGAACTACACTGAAATGCTGGAAAAGAATCCCAACGACTTGAGCGCCCGCTGGCTGCTCAACATCGCCTACATGACCCTAGGGCAGTATCCTGACCAGGTGCCTCCCGCCTGGCTCATTCCCGATAGCAGTTTCCGCTCCGAATATCCGGCCAAGCGGTTTCCGGACCGCGCGGCCAGCATCGGCTTTGATATGCGCGGGCTGTCGGGCGGGCTGGTGGTGGACGACTTCACCAACGACGGCTACCTGGATATTATGGTTTCGGAGTGGGGACAAGACCGTCCCCTGCGTTTGCTGACCAACCAGGCCGATGGCAATTTTTTAGAAACCACCTCCCAGGCTCATCTTGACGGACTTTATGGTGGACTCAACCTGCTACCGGCCGACTACAACAACGACGGCTGGCTCAACGTGCTGGTGCTGCGCGGTGCCTGGCTACAGGACTACGGCCATCACCCTAACTCCCTGCTCAGGAACAACGGCGTCGGCCCGGATGGATATCCCACGTTTACCGACGTGACCCAAGCCGCCGGACTGCTCTCCTTCCACCCCACCCAAACCGCCACCTGGAACGACTTCAACGGCGACGGCTGGCTAGACCTGTTCATCGGTAACGAAACGGCCAGTGCCACGTCTTTCCACTACAGCGAGTTGTACATTAGCAATGGCGACGGGACCTTTCGGGAGGTGACCCAGGATGCCGGGGTGGCGGTGAGCGCCATCGGCACCCGCATTGCCCCGCTGTTTGTAAAGGGTGTGACCTCGGGCGACTACGATAACGACGGCCGGCCCGACCTGTATGTCTCCACGGGCGGGGGCAACAACATCACGGCCAACTTCCTGTTCCGCAACAACGGTCCCAACGCCGAGGGCACTCCCATCTTCACCGATGTGACTACCGCGGCCGGGCTGGCAGCACCCAACTCCACCTTCACCACCTGGTTTTGGGACTACGACAACGACGGCCGACTGGATATCTTCGCGGCTAATTACTGGAAGGGTGACGAACCCTCAATCACCAGCGCGATGGCCGCCGAAGCGCTTAGCCTACCCCACCACGCTGCCACCGGGCGGCTCTACCGCAACCAGGGCAACGGCCCGGATGGATACCCCACCTTCGCCGACGTGTCGGATTTAACCCACCTCAACCGTATCCTTTATAGCATGGGGGCCAACTTCGGTGACCTGGACAACGACGGCTGGCTGGATATGTACCTGGGCACCGGCGACCCCACGCTGCGCTCGGTGGTGCCCAACCGTATGTTTCGCAACGCCGAAGGGCGCTTTTTCCAGGACGTGACCACCGCTACCGGTACCGGTCACCTGCAGAAGGGTCACGCCGTATCATTTTCGGACCTGGACAACGACGGTGATCAGGATCTGCTGATGTCGATGGGTGGTGCCTACCAGGGCGATGTCTTCCAGAACGCTTTCTTCGAGAACCCCTACCAAGATGACCACCGTTGGGTCACCCTGCGATTAGTGGGCACGGAGTCCAATCGCTCGGCCATTGGCACCCGGGTGGTGCTAACGGTAGAAACGCAAGGGGAAGAACGTAAGCTCTACCGCGACGTGGGCTCGGGGGGCAGTTTCGGTGCCTCTACGCTGCGCCTGGAGGTGGGACTGGGTGATGCCGACCGACTCAAAGAGGTGACTATCCAGTGGCAAGCTTCGGACCCCCAGCACTTCCAGGACCTGGCCATGAACACCTTCTACGAGATCACCGAGGGCAACCCCAAGGCGCGCCCTCTGCCGCTGGAGCGCCTGCACTTCTTTGCACCGAAGTCGTCTCACCAGCATCATGCCACCCTGGCCCCATGAAGAAGTGGGTCCTCATCGTGTTCGTTGGACTCATACTGCTTACCGCCGCCGGCTTAGCTTTCCAGTATCGTAGTCCGAAAATAAATTCCTGGAGCAGCACGCTGCCGGGCATCGGCAGCAGTTCGTCGCCCCGCCTCACCGACCTGACCGGCGACGGGGTGCTCAACATTGTGCTGGGCACCGGACGCCAGGAATTACTGGCCAGCGACACCGCCGTGATTGCTCTGGACGGTGCCACCGGGCAACTACTGTGGCACGTGGCCGCCCGCGACCAGATTGTGGGGTCGGCTACTCTGTTCGAACGTGACCGGCGACGGCGTGAATGAGGTGTTTATCGGGGGGCGACGTGCCGAGCTGATGGCCATCAACGGCACCAATGGAACCCTGCTGTGGGAATTCTACGCGGCCGGTGACTCGCTGGACCCTGGCCCCACGGCTGGACTCTACAACTTCTACAATCCCCAGCGCATTCCCGACCAGGACAGCGACGGCTACGACGACCTGCTGGTGGCTAACGGAGGTGACTATCTGGCCGAACCCCACGACCCCAACCGCCCGGTCGGGCATTTGATGGTGGTAAGCAGCCGCACCGGTCAGCTATTGGCCAGCGCGCCGGTTCCCGATGGGAAGGAGACGTATTTGTCAGCGGTGGTGGCGGACCTGGATGGCTCCGGCACCCTCAACGTGATTTACGGCACGGGAGGCGAAACAATGGGTGGCCACCTCTACCGCACTACCCTAGCAGCAGTGCTGGAAGAAGATCTCACCCGCTCGGTGGTGCTGGACAGTGGATCAGATAAAGGCTTTATCGCCCCCCCGGTGCTAGTGGATATCACCGGCGACGGCGCGCTGGACATTGTGGCAAACGCAGTGGACGGACGGATGCTGGCCTTTGACGGTAGCAACAACACCCGGTTATGGGAGGTTACCATCGCGGGAGCCGAAGCCTATACCACCCCGGCCGTGGGCTACTTCACCGGCGACGACACCCCCGACTTCTTCGCCAACTATGGTAAAGGCGTATGGCCCACGCTGCGCGACCCGATTCAGTTCCTGGTCGATGGCCAGTCGGGGAATATTTTACAGGAAGATACGCTAGGCCGCTTCCAGTACGCCTCGCCGGTGGTGGTCGATGTGAATAAGGATGGCTACGATGACGTGCTACTCAGCGTGAACTACGTGGAGGAGCGTTTTGAAGTTAAGGTTCCCTACAGCCGTCTGGTGGTCTTCGACTTCCAACGGCAGCAGGTGTTTCGCCTGAACGAACCCGAGGCGGGCATCAACGTATCGTCCACTCCCTGGGTGGGCGACCTGGACGACGACGGATGGCTCGATGTGGTCTACTGTGTAGCGCAAGTGGTAGATAACAACAGTGACCACCCCAAGCAACTTACGGTGCATCGCCTGGAAAAAGAAATCTATCTACCGGACCGGATTGAATGGGGAGCGTACATGGGCAGCGGGTATGATGGGGTATTTAGGGAAGCGGGACGGGCTGTGCCGAGTTTATAAAACAAGCAAAAACAATCCGTAAAGGCACAAAGCGACGCAAGCAAAATGGCAGCAAGCTTGCGTAGCCCCGCTGAGGTCGTTGTGGAAATAAGAAGAGGGTTCACCAGCAACTAGCGAACCCTCTTCAATGCATCAGCTGTACTTCTTGGCGCTACGGAAGCAGCACCGTGTCAATGATATGCACCACTCCATCGGTGGCCTGCACATCCAGCGTGCTATTGGTAGTTAGGTCTACGGTTTGTCCGCTGCCGGTGGCCAGTGTAAACACTGCATTGTTCACGTTGATAGTTCCCCCTGATAGAGTCTCTACTACACCATTGGGCAGGTCGCTAGAAAGCAGACGCCCGTTGAGCACGTGGTAGAGCAGTACGGGGCGCAGCAGTTCTCCCTCAGTAGCAGCCACGTCGATGCCCGCGGCAATGAAGGCGGCGTTGGTTGGAGCAAACACCGTATAGGGGCCGTCGTTAACGAGCACTGTATCGAGCCCGGTCTTTTGCAGGGCGGCTACCAGGGAAGATAGCTCCGCCGTTTCGGAAGCCAGAGTAACAATATTCTTGACAGGTGCACTCAGAACGGATCCAATCTCGTGGATGTAGCCGTTGCTTGCCTTCAGGTCGGCGGCTATCACCGGAATGCCATCCACGGTGACTCCACCGGTCGTGCCTAGCACCACCGAGGCCCCGTTGAGCGTACGGGCGAAGCCGGGAGTGATTGCCGCCGCGGATAATGAGTCACCAACCACATGATAGGTAAGTACGCTAGCCGCTACTGCTCCGGCATCCGTCACTCCGGCCGCAGTGAAGGCCGCGTTGTTGGGAGCGAACACGGTAAGGGTTCCTCGGCTCAGGGGGGTGATCAGGTCTTTGGCAACTAGGGCGGCAGCGAGGGTGCTGAAGTTAGGATTGGTGAGCAGCAGCCCAGCGATGGTGTTCAAACTAGGCGGCACCAGCACTTCGCTGATTACCTGCACCACTCCGTTGGTGGCCGCCACATCCGGCGCGGTAATAATTTTAGTGCTGTCATCCAGGTCAAGGCTTTCTCCGCTCAGGGTCACTTGCGAACCAACAACGTTTGCAGCGTCAACGGATCCTTCAATGACGTGATACTCTAAGATGGTGCGCAAGAGCGGGTCGGGCACGTCGGCCAGTGAGGCAAAGCCTTGGCTAGTGAGGAAAGCTGCAAAGGCCGCGTTGGTAGGTGCCAACACGGTAAAGGCCCCGCTGCCTCCATCAATAGCATCGACCAGATCCGGGAAGCGGCCCACGGCGGCGGCCAGGGAAGTGAAATCCGCTCCCCCGGCAATTTGCAAGATGTTCTGTGTAGGGAAGGTGGGCGGAACTAGCACGGCATCGAGTTCGTGCAGAAAACCATTACGCGCGGCCCGGTCGGCGGTGGTGATGGTGGCAGCGTTGTTGGCCCCGGTCACGGTGGTGCCGTTGAAGGTAAGCTGTCCGCCCTGCTCGGTAGCGGGAACGGAGCCCAATTCGGCTGAGCTATAGCTACCGCGCACCACGTGGTAGTTGATTAAACTGCGCAGCATCTCGTCAGAAATATCGCCGAGCTCATCGTAAGTATCGTACTTGGCCAGAAAAGCGTCGAAGGCAGCGTTAGTCGGCGCGAAAATGGTATACTCGTACGAGGGGCCGCTGCCGTTAAACTCATCGGCGATCCGCAGTCCGTTGGAGCCAATGGCACCGTAAAATTGCGTGAATTTGCCTTCGCTTTCCATAGAGTTTAACACTCCGATCACTCCGGATCCGCCCTTGTCACGTACCTCCACGTCTTCTTGGCAGGCAGTAAAGAACAGCAGAGACAGCAAGGTTCCTCCCGCTATTTTATATAAATTGATTAATTTCATTGGTTGAATAGTAAACATAGTAAGTGAGTAGAAAGGTGGCCTTTTTGATAGGCAACCAAGCGCTCGTCAGCAGCAAACCACCAACAAGCCATTGGGTTGGGGCTAGTATCCGGGGTTTTGGTCAGCCTGGTTGATTTCAGGGTTGGTCTCCAGTTCCTGTAGTGGAATAGGCCACAGCTTAAAGCGGTCGGCATAGGGCTTGCTATCGGCCAGCGCAATGTCATCGTCCAGTCCCCAGCGGCGCAGGTCATTGTAGCGGTGCTGCTCACCAGCCAACTCTACGGCCCGTTCGTGCATAATGAGCGTCATTACCTGCTCCGGAGTATTGGCCGGATAGGCGGCGTTCGGGTAGGGGCGTAGCACGTTACTAAGGGTGCGCGGCATATACAGATCAATGGCGGGGTTGGTCTTCTGCGCAATGGCGCGTTGTCGCACCTGATTCACCAGCGCCAGCACTTCAGGAATGGGTTTGCCATTGTTGAGCTTGGCCTCAGCGGCCATCAGCAGCACGTCGGCGTAGCGCATCAGGCGGAAGTTGATGCCCGAGCTTTGGTTACTGTCGTCGCGAATATCGTAGTTGTGGTACTTGCGCCAAGCGATGAGTCCGCCGAACTGAGCCTTGGTGAAGGTGCCTCGGAACCACTCCACGCCGTCGTCGTAAAAGGTCTGTTCGTAGCGCGGATCACCCAGTTCGAAGCGGTCGGCAAAGGCCTGCTTGGGCCGCACGTTGTTGAAGCTGGCGAAGGCGTACTCCACGCCGCGGAAGGTGCTTTCGCCGCCGCCCGCGTTGTCGGTGTTCCACTGGTTGCCCAGCCCGTCCTGAAACTGTACCTCAAAGAGCGACTCAGCATTGTTTTCTGCTTCGGCAACCTGTTCTTCACCAATACCATTCCAGCGAAAGTTATCCACCAGGCGGTAGCTGCCATACTGGCCGTCGATGATCTTCATAAACTCCGCTTCAGCTTCGGCCCACTGCTGCCGGTAGAGGTATACTTTGCCCAAGTAGCCGGTGGCCGCTCCGCTGGTGGCGCGCCCTAGATCACCCCCCCCGTACTCTTCTTTGGTAGGCAGGTTGGCTTGGGCAAACTGCAGGTCTTCGATCACCAGTTGATATACCTGTTCGGCGGGGGCCCGGGGCTGCTCAATAGAGGACACGGGCGGATCAGTGATTAGCGGAACGTCGCCCCACTTGTTTACCAGGTCAAAGTAGAAGGTGGCGCGCAAGAAGCGGGCTTCTCCTAGGATTCGGTTCTTTAAACCCTCATCCATCTCAATCTCCGGCACCTGCACCAGAATTCGGTTGGCTCGGCCTATGCCGGTGTAGTAGGCGTCCCACATCCCGGCAATCACCTCGTTGTTGGCGTCCCAGGTGTAGTTGAGCATCTGGGCCAGGGTGGCCTGCAGGTTGTTGGTACCGATGCTTTCGTCCGACGGCATATCGTTGCCAAAGAAGTAGAAGCGCTGGGCCAGGTTGGTGGCTTGCCAGGTAGCGTACACCGAAGTGAGCCCCAGCAGCGCATCTTGGCTGGTCTGATAGAAAGTGTTCGGAGTGGCCCGGTTGGGGTTATCGATCTCCAGCAATTCTTCGTCCCGCTTGCACGACACCACAATCACTAGGTTGGCCAGCACGAAGACTAGCACAAACTTAAAGGCTGCATTATACTTTTTCATATCGCTCGTTTTGACTGTCTTTATCTTATTGATTGTCTTCTTAAAAAGTTACCTGAATGCCCAGCATGTAGGTACGTGCCTGGGGAAATTGGCCACCATCAATACCGCGGCCCCGGCTGGCCCGGTCCGGATCGCTATTCTGAGAGCCAATTTCCGGATCATATCCTTCGTAATTAGTCAGCGTAAACAGGTTCTGAGCGGTGGCGTAGATACGAGCGTTAGCAATAAACCCACCCATTCTTTCCAGCGCATTGAAGGGCACCGTGTAGCCGAACGTCAGGTTGCGGCAACGCAAGAAGGAGCCATCGCCAATGAAGCGGTCCGACTCGCGGGTGTTGTTGGCCGGGTCGCCCCCAATGGCACGGGGGATTTCGGTCGAGGTGCCCGGCCCCGTCCAGCGATTCAGGGTGCGCTGCTCAAAGTTGAACGGACGCAGCATACCCTCGGCAAAGTAGCGGTAGCCGTAGTAGAGTTCAATCCCTTGAACGCCCTGCAAGAACATATTGAAGTCAAAGCCCTTGTACGAAGCGTCCAGTGTCAAGCCGTAGGTGAGGTCAGGAATGGGATCACCAAGGTAGACTTTATCTTCGGTGTTAATCTCTCCGTCGCCGTTTTGGTCTATAAAACGAATATCACCGGGTTCAGCGTTGGGTTGGTTAGCGTGTGCGTCTACTTCTTGTTCGGTTTGAAAAATGCCATCGGTCTGGTAACCAAAGAAGTGACCGATGGGGAAGCCCTCGATGATCCGGGTTACCCGCGTAACGTTCACTCCTCCGTCAATGATGGGCTGTCCGCCCCCCAGCGAAAGCACTTCGTTGTTGAGGGTAGCAAAGTTTCCGGAAACGCTGTACTGGAAATCACCGGCTGACTTGCGGTAGGTAAGCGCAAATTCTAACCCCTGGTTGCGAACTGACCCGGCGTTAAGCGTAGGCGAGTTGTTCACTCCCGTGCTGGGCGTGGGCGGGATAGGCACCAGGATATCATCGGTCTGCTTGATGTAGTAGTCGGCGTTGATAAGTATTTGGTTATTAAACAAGCCTAGATCGATACCAACGTTGGTTTGGGTTGAGGTCTCCCACCGCAGGTCAGAGGGGGCCAGGTTGCGCTGCGCCACTCCCGTAGCAACTCCTCCGTTAAATAGGTAGTTCACTGTGGGGTCTAATACAGTCTGCGACGTGTAGTCGCCAATTTCCTGGAAGCCGGTTTGTCCCCAGCTACCGCGCAGTTTCAGATCGCTGACGAAGCTCACCCCTTCCATAAAGCTTTCTTCGCTAACGCGCCAGCCCACCGAAGCGGAGGGGAAGACGCCAAACTTGTTGCCTGACGAAAAGCGGGAAGAACCATCACGACGGATGTTCGCGGTGAGCAAGTAGCGATCCGCGTAGCTGTAGGTGAGTCGTCCTAAGTAAGATACCAGCGCAAATTGATCAATACTACCGCTCACGTTGGGCACATCGTTTACCCCATCCAGCACCCGAACCACCGAATTGATAGTGTTGCGGCCGCTGGCGTTGGCCGAGGGCTGGGTATACGACTGGCGGGTGTAGCCAACGAGCAGCCCCAGGTTGTGCTCACCGAAGCTCTTGGAATAGTTAAGCGTATTCTCAATCAGGGGAGATATGGAATAAGCGTTGTTATTTGTGATCTCAGCAAAAGGAATCGTGCGACGGTCGCCAAACTTATAAGGAGGACGGTATTGGTAGCGATTCCCGTAGATAAAGTCCGTACCTAAGTTAATTCGGTAGGTAAGACCGTTAATGATTTCGTATTCTCCGTAGATATTTCCCAGGATACGGTATCGGGTGAGTTCATCGGTAAACAGGTCGGCCTCGCCCACCGGGTTGTTAGCGTCCTGCTCGTCAATGATGCGGTTGCCCGAGTAGAGACTGGGGTTAGGCCCAGAACTTCCTCCCACGTTCTCTGGATCAAATACGGGTCGGTTCGGGGGGTAGTGGATGATAGCAAAGAAGTTGGTTGTCAAGTCATTGGACTTCGTCCGACTCACCGCCAGCGATTGTCCGAACTTAAATTTGCCCTTGTTAAAGTCGGTGTTTACCCGTAGGCTGAAGCGATCAAAGTCGGTTTCCCGGATTATCCCTTCTTGCTTCATATAGTTGCCCGACACGCTGAACCGAGCGGCTTCACTACCACCCGAAATGTTCAGGTTCACGCTATTGATCGGGGCAGTGCCGAACATTTCATCCTGCCAATCCGTCTTGTTCACCAGTTCTTCTTCCCGTTGCAGCGCCACCACGCGGGGCAGACCGGCGTTGTCGGTGAGTTCGTCCGAGATTTCTTTGTAACCGTTGATGTCGGTGAGCTCCAGCAAGCGCCAGGGCTCCTGAATACCGGTATAGGCATCGAGCTGAATTACAGCTTCTCCGGCTTTACCGCGCTTGGTGGTGATCAGCACCACCCCGTTGGCCGCCCGCGCTCCGTAGATGGCCGCTGCCGATGCATCCTTTAGAATTTCAATCGACTCTATATTATTGGGGTTGATGGTGCTCATGGCGTTGATATTGCCCGAACCAGTGGCCCCGTTGTCGTTGATCACCGGAATACCATCAATAACGTATAGCGGCTCCGAGTTGCCAATGGAGCCGATGCCCCGAATTTGCACCTGCATGCCCGCGCCGGGCTGCCCCGACTGCTGCACCACGTTGACTCCCGCCACCCGGCCCTGCAAGCCTTGCTCTACCGAGGTCATGGCCATGTTCTTGAAGTCTTCGCCGTCGACCGACGATACGGACCCGGTAAGGTCGCGTCGTTCTTGCGTACCGTAGCCGATTACCACCACCTCGCTAAGCGATTTGATGTCGGGCAACATGAGCATGTCGATGGTGGATTGGTTGCCTACGGCGGCTTCTTCGCTGGAGTAGCCCACCGCTGAGAATACTAAAATAGGATTCTCACTATCTACGGTGATCCGGTAGTTGCCCTCAATATCGGTGACGGTTCCGGTGGTGGAGCCCTTCACCAGGATATTAACCCCAGGCAGCGCTCCTTCTTCTTCGGAAGTGACGGTTCCGGAAACAGTACGGTCTTGGGCGTGGGTGGTGTGGATGACGAGAAAAGCTAGGCAGCTTAACAGTAGTCGGTGACAAAAAGTAGAGATGCGCATAAGTTTAGAAAGGGTAGATAAGTAAACTGGGTACGGAAGCAGCAAGTAGTAAGAGAACCACCAAGTACTGACTTAAAATCCAAAGGCGAATATAGGCATAATTCTATATATCCAAGCAAAACGCCCAGAAACCTTACTCTTTTATAACAATTACGCTGACCCTAACGCTGTTTCGATGACACTCGTAATGCCACCGCCACGGCGGTCAACCATCCGGGTCACCGCTTCACCCTGAACAACGAAGCACGCCCCTGGTTTAAACGCCAATAGTCATAGATTAACCCTCCACCCTTATGCCCCAACTCACCCACCTCTCCGACGAAGCACTGCAAGCGCGCTTCCGGCAGCACTCGCTGCGGGGGATGATCATCTCGCTGTCGCTGCTGGGCTCTTTTCTGATCCTGTACTTCTACGCCGAACCGGGCAACCCCGTGGTGACTACCGTATCCGTCGTCATCTCAATTGCTTCCGTGGCTCTGGCCATTTGGTACCACCTGGAAAAGCGGAAGTACCTTAAGGAGTTCAAGCGCCGCCGCGTGGCATAAAAAAGACCTCTTACATTGCGTGCCCTGCGGCGTGGACCAGGAGAGCAGCAGGGCGAGGAAGGCTTTGGGGGGAAAACAACCCTTGGCTTCAAGACATCAGCGGTAGCACACGATGCTTGGCGACCTATGCCCTGCGCTGGTCGTAGGACGCTATCGCTACCCTGCGACCCCAATAGTCTGTTACTACTACGCTAATCGTAAGATCTCTCTGCCAACCTACACGAACGTTGCTTATTGGGTCGTAGGACGTTGCACTACCCTACGACCAGGATAGGATATCAACAGACTGACTTGGGGAGACCAAACTGCCATGCTATCGCTTCATCCGGCTGGCGGGGGCCGCCCCACGGCTGCATGGTGTTATATGCTGCCTTTTGTTAACTCGGTTCATTAAAACGCAGTAAATTTCCAAATGGATCTTCAATTTCCATTTGTAAAGTCCCCCAGTCAGTTTCTAATACTTCACAAACCATCTCAGATAGGTTTCTGTCGGATAGTTCTTTTTGATATTTATTTAACCCCTTACTATCTACAAAAACGATAACACCTATTTGAAATCGTTTATTTTCGGATAGATGCAAAATCAAACCATTTTTTGATACTTGCATGTAAACCGGTTCCGCATGAGTAAGTCTGTGCTCCCAATCAATTTTGAATCCTAGAAAGTCAACGTAAAAATTTAACGCTTTTTCGTAGTCGAGAATCCTAAAAGTAGGAATTCCAGTAAATTTGACTTTGCTCATCGGATTTGATTTTTGCTTGCCACAACATCTGTACAGACGCAATTGCATCTACCTGCAATGTAACTAACCCTCGTCTTTCTTCCTATCAACCCCGCTTCGCCTTAACCCGCTACTCATCCCCCCTGCTCTCGCCTGAACATCCGCCACGCCACCATCACCAACGCGCAATATCCACATGATGCCAACTAACCTTCGGTAGGCTATTATTTCAAAGTCATCGCTCGGGAAACAGTTGGATTTTCTCATCAAAAACTAGTTCGGGGCGAGAAATTCGGAGAATTGCTGACCAAAACGTTGTTTGGCGTAAGAAATCCGGAGAATCAGTCACCCCGACATTGTTCGGGACGAGAAATTCGGAGAATTTCTGACCAAAACGTTGTTCGGCGTAAGAAATCCGGAGAATCAGGCGTCGTGAACTACTTCGCCACGGCAAACGCGTTGCTCGTTCCGCCGCTCTTTAGAGATTGGCTCCTGAGCAAGTCCGTTTCCAGCCGCTCAGAGCACTTTTTACCAAAACGGTTCGCTTGCTTTTCGGGCTAAACCTTACGGGGGGTTAAAAAGTGCGAGTGCTACGCATATCTTACCCCGGTAAGCTTTCGGTTCATTTCGCCGAGCAACGTCCCATCCCCCTCCCCTATCTTGCTCCCTCACCATTTAAACGTTTATCGCATGAAAACATCCACCATCAAAGCGCTCCTGGAAGCCGCCGGGCTGGTCATCCTCCACCTTTCTCAAAACAAGGCCCTGCAAAAGGCCATGAGTGTCTTTGGGTTCACCCCCCAGCGCGTACGCGATGGGCAAAAGCTGGTCGACGACGTCCGCCAGGTGGGCAGCACCCGCACCCAGGAGGCCGACGAGGCCCGCCGCATTTCGCAGCAGATTGAGCAAGACAGAAAGGCCGCTTTCCAGACGTTCCGCGACCACGTGGCCATTGCCCGCGCGGCCTTCCGCCAGGATTCGCTGGCGCTGCAGGAGCTGAAGATCGCCAAGCTGGTTTCTAACAAGTGGGAGGGGGTGCAGCAGGCGCTGGAGTTCTACGAGCAGGCACCGAAGCACATGACCCAACTGCAAAAGTTCGGAGCTACGCCCGAAGCGTTCGGCCAGAACGAGGCGGCCGTTCAGGCAATACTCGCCCTGAAAGCCCAGCGGCTGGATCGGAAGGGTAAGGTGGAGAGCAACACCCAACGCAGAGACCAAAAGATCAAGGAGCTACGCGCCTGGTACGGCGACTTCCGCCGACTGGCCCGCATTGCTTTCAAAGAAGACTTGCAACTGCTAGAAACCTTCGGCATCGTGGTGCCCTCGAGGCCCCGCAAGCGCAAGTCTGCCGTTAAGGCCCCCAACGAAGCCCCCACGACCGAGGCCCCGGCAACCGAAGCACCTGCCGTTGAAGTGCCAGCAACTGAAGTGCCCGCGACCGAATCTACGGCGGGCGAAGAGCAGCTGTAGGGGCAGTTACGTGGCGGTGCAGAAAAAGCTGCTGGTGCTCATCTATACCCTCTGGGAAAAAAACGAGCCCTTCAAAAGTGAACCAGCAGTACAAGCCCCTACCGGGGCAAATACTTCCAGCAATAAAGAGCTTAAGTCTCTCTTTCCGGGGGGGGCCAAGAAAACTGGAAAGGTAGCACTGATGGCAAAAAAATAGCCCTGACTGGCAGGGCTACACAGGATGAGCTTCCGTGCAATGAACGGTTCGCCGCGCGATCGCTTGAAGCTCTCCTTCCGGTAGAACAAAGTTAGCAAAATAATTATACTTCCTCGCTTGACTTTTAAGACAGTACCTACGACCAACTAAGTAAGCACATGTGCTGGGGCGTTGAATATTTGGGGATTACCTGATTTTAGGCAATCTTTTCTTATGTTTGCCCCGCTTATCTTTTCCCTACTTCCAGTAACTCGATTTATGCGGACTCTACTAAACGGATCACGGCGGAAAATCTTCCGGTTGCCGGGCACCCTGGTGCTCCTGTTCCTGGCCAGCACCGGCTATGGCCAAACGGCCTACACCCTGCGCGGCACCGTGACCGACGCTTTCAACGAGGCCGTGCCCGGAGCCACCGTGCAACTGCAAGGAACCACCACCGGCACCGTAACGGACATTTCGGGCAACTACGCCCTGCAGGCCACCGTGGCCCCCGGCAACTACACGCTGGTTTTCCGGTCGCTGGGGTTGCTCACCAGAGAAATTCCCGTCACCCTAGGCGCAGACACCGAACTAACCAACGACGTTGCGCTGTCTGACGATTTGCTTAGCCTGGACGAAGTGGTGGTGACCGGCACATCCGTTCAGACCTCCAAGAAACAGTTAGGAAACGCTATCTCTACCGTTAGCAGTGAAGACATCGCCCAGTTCGAACGCGGTGGACGTCACCTCGGCCCTCACCGGCAAGGTGGCCGGGGCGCTCATCCAGCAAAACTCCGGCAACCCGGCCGGGGGCGTGAGCGTACGCTTGCGCGGAGTGAGTACCCTGGCCGGAAGCTCTGATCCTCTTTACATTGTCGATGGGGTGATTATCGACAACAGTTCCAACGAACTGGTGGACATCGGTGGTGCCTCGCAGAACCGCCTGGTGGACATCAACCCCCGCGATATTGAGAGTATAGAGATCATAAAAGGAGCGGCCGCGGCGGCCATCTACGGCTCGCGGGCCAACAACGGGGTGGTGCAAATTTTCACCAAGCGGGGCAAAAGCGGCAAGCCGCAGCTCACCGTCGGCTCAACCTTTCGCGTGAACGAACGCCGAAAAGCCATTGCGTTCAACGAGTACCCGTTCATCTTCAGAACCGATGCCGACACCGGGGTAGAATCGCTGGTGCCGGTTACGCGCTACGACTACTACGGCGACGTGTTCCGAACCGGATTGGGTTCCGATAACTACGTGAGCCTGCGCGGCGGCACCGATGCCACGCAGTACTTTGTGTCGGGCTCTTACCTGAAGAACCAAGGAATCATCAAGAACCAGGATTACGAACGCTACGGCCTGCGGCTGCGCATCGACCAGGTGCTCAACGACTGGGCATCGCTGAGCATCGGCTCCAACTTCACGTATAGCGAAAGCAACGACGTGCCCAACGGTGGCCTTGCCGCATCGTACGGAGCCCTGACGGCCATCAGCTTCAACAACAACATCACCGATCCGCGGCGCGATCCGGTGACGGGAGAGTTCCCTAGCCTGGGAGGCTTCGTGAACCACCGGGATGCCCTGGCCAACTTCGACTTCGGCAGCGTTACCAAACGCTACATCGGTAGCCTGCAACTGAACCTCACCCCCTTCGAGGGCTTCGGCATCGACTACGTGCTCGGGATCGATACTTATACGGAACAGGGCAAGGCCTTTATTCCCCCGGGTACCACCGTGGGTGGCTTTGGCAACGGATTTTCCCGTCGAGCCGACCTCAACCGCTTTCAACTCAACAACGACCTTACGGTCTACTACCGGCGCGACCTGGGGGCGTCGATCGTTTCTACCACTTCAGCGGGTGCCACGCTACAGTATGACGTTGTAGAGACCATTGCCCTGAACGCCATCAACCTGGTACCCTTCGTGCGCACATCCGTCGGGGGTGATCTAGACGCTCGGGGCGACACGCGGACGGAGCGCGTGGTGCAGGGAGCGTATCTGCAGCAGACCTTGGGCTATCAGGAGAAACTGTTCGTCACCGGGGCCATTCGGGTAGACGGTTCGTCGGTATTCGGAGAAGACGAGCGCACCCAGTTCTACCCCAAGTTGAGCGGTAGCTACCTGCTTTCCGAAGAGAGCTTCTGGCAGGGGTTGGAACAAACTATTTCCCTGTTCAAGGTACGTGCTTCCTACGGCGAAGCCGGTAACCTGACCGGCATCGGGGCCTTCGACCGCTTCACGAACGTGGCAGTGGAGGGAGGATCAGGATTGCTCCCTAACGAGCGGCGTGGCAACCTCAACGTGAAGCCCGAGCGGCAGAAAGAGTTTGAAGTCGGCCTGGATATGGCGTTTCTGGAGAACCGTATCGGGTTTGAGTTCACCTATTACGACAAAAAAGTAGAGGACCTGCTGCTGAACCGCACCCTGGCGCCCACCACCGGCTTCCTGACGCAGCGCTCGAACGTGGGCACCCTGCTGAACAGCGGCATCGAGCTGCTGGTGCGGGCGGCTCCCGTGCAGAAAAAGGACTTGTCCTGGAGCGTGACCGCCATTTTTAGCACCAACCAGAACGAGATCAGTGGTCTGGAAGAAGACTTCATTCTGCTGCCCGGCAGTTTCGGCCAATCGGCCGTGCTCAATGGCGAGCCGCTGGGAGTGTTCTATACGACCTACACCGCCCGCAACCCCGACGGCTCGCTGTTGCTAACCCCCGGCGGACTGCCACAGCGCGATCGCCTGAACCGGGACGACAGCGGGCAACCGACGGGCGCACTGGCCGAAAAAGTGATCGGCGATCCTAATCCCGACTACACCGCTTCGTTGATCAATGAGGTGAGCTACGGGAAGTTTAATTTCAAGCTACAGTTCGACGCCATTCAGGGTTTTGATGTGTTCAACTTCACCCGCCGGATCGGAGCGCTAGAGGTGTTTGGCAACAGCGACCTGTTTGAGCAAGAGTTGCGGGGTGAGCTGCCCCGTGGATACAACGCAGCCACCTTCAGCGCCTTTGATCGCTACGTGGAAGACGGCTCGTTTGTGAAACTGCGGGAGATATCAATCAGCTACAACACCCCGCTGGAGCAACTGGGCATCTCTAATCTAAACGTGAGCCTGTCCGGAAGAAACGTGTTTTCGTTTGACAACTACTCGGGCCGCGATCCTGAAACCAACGCTGCCGGGCAATCAGTGGTGCGCGGCTTTGACTTTAACGAAGTGCCCATCCCCCGAACCTATTCCATCGGTTTCACGGCTACCTTTTAAACCTAGTTACTTATGAACAACTTGATAACAAGGCCTTTGCTGGCGATACTATTGGTAGGAATCCTACTTGCTTCGTGCGACAACGAAATCCCCAATCCCAACGCCAGCACGCTGACCGAAGCTTCGCAGAGTCAGGACGGATTGATTGCCATGACCAGAGGCTTGAGTATTGCCTACACCAATGCCCTGGAGCGTGTTCTGCTAACTCCCGGAACCACGGCGCGAGAACTGGAAATTACCAATACATTTGTCAACCTGCTCGAGCTAGGCGAAGGAGGCACCGTGCTCACCGACAACAATGGCAACATCATCAGCTTGTGGTCAAGGTTGTACCGGGTGATCGGCACGGCCGACGTGATCATCGAGAACGCTCCCGCAGCGATTCAAGACGCTCCGGTACGCACCGGCGTGCTGGCCGTGGCGCACTTCTACAAAGCTGCTTCTTTGAGCTACCTGATTGAATCTTTTGAATCGGCTCCAACCAGTACTTCAGCCGATGGTGCGGCGGAGTTCAAAAGTTCGAGCCGAAGTACTGGCCGAGGCCATTCGTCTGCTAAACGAAGCCAGTACCTTACTCGCGGCCACGCCCCCACCCGCCTCGCTGGTCAGCGCCCTCGGCAATGATTTTGACCTGCCCAATATGGTGAATACCTACCGGGCGCGGGCGAACCTGCAGGCAGGCAACTACGCCGAGGCGATCAGTGCCGCCAACGCGGTGGACCTTGCGTCGGTTTCCTACTTTACCTTCAGCTCTGAGAACCAAAATCCGGTGTACCTAAACACCAGCCAGGCCACCACCTTAAATTACTCCCCCATTGATAACTTCGGCATTGGGAACGTGGACCCCGCCGACGGGAGGTTAAATTTTTACCTGACCCCGATTGACTCTACCGGGCAGTTTGGTATCAATTTTTCCTTGCTGAGAGGCTTTTATGACGCCTTAGACAAGGGCATTCCCGTGTATTTGCCGGGCGAAATCACGCTCATCAAGGCAGAAGCACTGGCCCGACAGGATCAACTCCCGGCAGCCGTTACGGAGTTGAATAAAGTGCTGACCAAAACCAACGATCCGGCGGGAGTTAATGCCCAACTACCTGCCTACAGCGGACCGGTCACCCAGGAAGCCGTGTTAAACGAGATCCTTAAGAACCGAAACATTGAGTTGTTTCTAACCGGATTGAGACTAGGAGACAGCAAGCGATTCGGCCAACCTGGCCCTCCGGCCAGCGTGGAGCTAAGAAACCGAAACTTCTATCCCTACCCGGATACCGAACGGGCCAATAATCCCAACGTTCCGGAGAATCCAGACGTATAGACACCGACTAGCGCTTAAGCCCAAAACCAAACTGCTGCACCGACTCCCAAGGCCCGCCCCGGTACTCCCACAGGTGCAAGCCGGTTCCCACGGCTCCAAAGGGAGTAAAGTCTTTAGATAGCTGTTCGTGCAGACGCTTCGCCTCGTTGGCCGATACCTTGTTCTGCACCGTCACGTGGGGCCATAGCTTCTGCTCGTCTTGGGCGGTGAGGTAGGGGCGCCATTGTTTCTGTAACTGCCGGTGGAGTTGCAGTAATATTGGACTTTCTAGCCGGTAGGCCACCCCGCGGCCCAGCAGTCGCACTTCTTTTACCATTAGGGGCAGGGGTTGGTACTGCGGACTCACGCGTTCCAAATCCAAAACCAGCCGGTCTACCTCGCCGCCGGGGAGCTGATGAAACAGGGTAAGGTGGGCTTCCAGGTAGTTGCGCTCGGGCGGAAAGTGCTGCTGCCGTAGTTGGTTGAAAAGCGCAGCCGTTTCCGTATTTAGGGTTAGCGTGAGGACGAGGGGATCTTCCAACGAAGCCATTGTATTGAAGACTTACTGCTTATTAACGATCTGAGCCTCCGCGGGAGCGGCGAAGTAGTCAGCGGTGATATCAGGACGGAAGGCTACTTCGGACAGGCTAATGTTGGTGATGTGCTCGGCCACCTGCTCGTCTTTCCACCAAAAGGTACGGTAGCGTTCGGGCAGGATGACGCCCTCCACCGTCTGTGCCCCCTCGTAGGTCATGAGCTTCTCGGGAGCGTGCCCGCCGTCGGGAAAGTAGCCGGGATATGAAACAATGTAGCGAATGGCTTCCACTTGGTTGTCGTCCTGGGCAATATAGACCACGTAGTAATCATCGGGAGCGTCGCCCACCCCTGTGCCAAAAGTCACTTTCACCAAATCGTAAGTGTTTCCTCCCAGCGTGTCGGGTTCCAGTAGGCTCAGGGTGATACCCTCGTCGGCCAGCACAAAGGGAATGCCCACGAAGTAGTACGGGGTGAGTGACCAGAAGCGCACGTCGTAGGGAATGAGCGTATCGGTAGGCATCACCCAAGCCTGTTGACCGTCCCAACCGTACTGCACGGTAGTGTCGCCCACCAACTGGTGCCGGGTTTGGGCCGACCAGTAGTTAGCCACCTCGTAGGTATTGCGCGGCGTGCCATCGTCCAGCGGTTGGTAGTTAAACTGAAAGGCCAGCGGACCGTTGCTGTACCAGCGGGCGAGTCCGCCGTGGGCTTCTATCGCTTGCCAAAGGCGATGTCCCGCCTCAGAAGCGTCGAGCCGTTCTTGCGCGGCCGATACCCGTTCGTCCACCTGATCAGGTAGCGGAATTGCGTCGTTCATCACAGCGGCGGGCAGGTCGTCGGGCGAGGCCGAGTTCTCACGGTTGGGCACGCACTGGGTTAAGAAGAAGATTATAGCTAGAAGAGGAAGAAGGCGCATGAAGGTTGGTAGGTTACGGGTGTTTTGTCGGCGAACGGCTAACAGAGGTACCTACGAGAATTAAAGAAACGGGTTGTTGGGTTTTCGGATGAAGGGGTTCGCGTAGATCAGCTAGCATAAAACCGCTGTTTTGCAACAAGTTTATCCAACTGGATAAGGTACGGAAGTACCAGGGCGCCGGATTCACGAAATCAGCGCTGAAGCCCTGCCACGAACCGCTGCGCCATCCGTCGTGGTAGGGTTGGTCAAGGCTCGCCACTACGGGATGAAGGGTTTGGATGATCAGATGACCCGCCGGTGAAAGGAGCTGGGGCAGGTAGCGCAGTAGTTGTTCTACCAACGACTTTCCGAACAGCGAAAAGTTGCAGACGATCAAATCGAAGGGTGCTTTGTCTCGTAGGCTGCCCGCAATAATTTCTTGGTAGCTACTCACTTGATGACTAGCACCGCCCGCGGCCTGCGCTTGGGCGATAAGGTCGGGCACGGCATCAACCCCCAGCGCCTGAATCCCGTGAGCCGCCAAAGCCCGCGTTAGCCATCCCTCGCCGCACCCCAGGTCCAGCACCGACTGAGGAATATAGGTTAGCACTGTTTCTACCACCGCCTGGTTGGTGACTAGCCGGCGGCTCTCGATCTGGTTCTGCTGCACGGCGTGCGTCCAGGCTTCTGCGTTTTGGTGCCACGAGGTTAGAATGTGAGTTTCTTCGTTCATAATGGAATACCGAAGGGGGGCGAGATGCGTTGGCAGTGAGCTCTAAGCATTATTGAGAGACTAACCCTTCCAATAGATCACCCACGTAGTAGGACACCAGGGCCGCGATCGCGCCCAGCACCACCGTCTCCAGCACTCCCCGCCAGATGTTGGTCTGGGTCACGTAGGTTTTCAGGACGCCAATGATGATAAATCCCAGGCCGGTGAACACCGAAGACCACAAGAACAGGCTTCCGGCCACCGGAGCAAAGTAATCCCACACGTAGATCAGCAACGGAATCAAACCGATCAGGATGAAAGACACGTAGGTCACCGTTCCCATCACGATGGGTGACTTCTGCTCTTCCACCATCTCCAGCTCCTCCTTCATCATCACGTCCACCCAGCGGTCTTTATCGGCCACAATCACGTCGACCACCTCATCCAGCAACCTTCCTTCAAAGCCCTTTGCTTGATAGATCCCGCGAATCTCCGCCTTCTCCACCTCCGGCAGGTGCTCCACCTCCCAGTATTCTACCTGCTTGTGCTTTTGGTAGTTGTCTTTCTCCGATTTGGTGGATAAATATGCCCCAATTGACATGGCGAAACCATCGGCAAACAGGTTAGCAAAACCCAGGATGATGATCACCGAACTGCCCAGGTCGGCCCCTACGGCCCCCGCCACCACGGCAAAGGTGGTCACGCAGCCATCGATGCCTCCGTACACAAACTCTCCCAAATAGGTCTCGAACCGACTAAGCCATCCGGTTTGCTGGTGAAGGGTGCTTTCGTTGTGTTTCATGAGTTTGTTAGTAGATCCGAACAGGCAACCAAGGCCCTTCTAGTGGTGCAGTTGGTTTGCGGAAGCGCTTCGGAAGAACGCTTTGTTAAACCGCAAACAAGGCCGATGGGTTCGGATAATTTCTGCAAGGTTTTTGTCATTCTATTTATTATACTTAACGCAACCAACCGATGAAATATACCTACTTGTGGAGCGTGGCGCTACTAGGTCTAACCACTACCGCCTGCTTCTCTCCTCGACCTATCTTGCAACTGCAACCCGCCACCGCTCCCTCGGCCTGGTTCTACGGCAAAGAGGTGCTCACCCGTGAAGTAGACAGCGTACGGGTGTCCCTGATCTTCGACCGGTGGGTTGACCACGAATTGGTGTTTGCTACGGAAATCATCAATCGCTCGTCCGACACGGTGCTGGTGTCGCCCGAAACCTTTTTCTACGAGGCCTTCCGCCCTGATACCACTACCCTAAGCAATGTGACGCGGGCGCTGGACCCGGAGCGCGAAATCATGGACATCCGGCGCGCCATCTCGCGCGAGCGCGCCCACCGTCGCAATGCCTTTGTCTTTGACGTGGCACTCACTGCAGTAGTACTTACTGCTGAGCTGGCTACTCAGGGCCACAGCGACGGAGAAATCGGAAATTATGGAGGGGGAGTGGATGTCTATTTCAACAGTGGCAGTGACAATGATATCGTATTCCTGAACCGGGTGCGGCAGCAGTGGACGTATCAGGCGCTACGAAAGACGTCGCTGCCGCCCGGAGCCGCCCTACGGGGCAACGTGATTTTCGTCGACCAGCCGGAAGCGGTCTTCTATACCGTATACGTTCCCCTAGGCAATCATATTGTTCCCTTTGACTACCGCAAACAGATCATAAAACCGTGAGCTAGATGCTGGCAACTGGATGACTTTCTGAGCGGCAGAGATGCTGGACATTAGAGATAGGCTGCGCAAATTCCGGTCTCCGGTTCTCATCTACCAGCAAGTCATTCGTTACACTTCACGCAGCAGTCCCCAACTCATCAGGCGGTCACTGTCCTCAAGCCAGCGGTTGCCAATGTCGGTGCGGTAGTACATGTGGGGAATCAGGATATTTTTAATGCGGGTGTACGCTTGTTTTTGGGCCTGGGCCATGGTGGGGCCGTTGCCGCAGACGATCAGGGCCACTCCGGCCGCCCCGGTAATCATCCACTCGCCATTGCTTAGCTTCAGGTCTTCCAGATGCACGCCATCCGTAGGCCGCTTGAACAACACTACCGCATTCTTCAACATCGACTCGAAGTTCTTCTTGTCCTTATACGGGAAGGGCGGCACCACCAGGCGCACTCCGATGTGAAACCCACTCTTCACCTTGAGTTTAACGTCCTGCCCGGTGGCAATGCCGTAAAAAAACTCTCCGATGGGAGTAACCATGCTCTCTTGCTGTATACTGATGAGGGGGTAGCCAAAACGCGAGGTCCACTCCAGTGGAAAAATACCGTTACCGTTCACAATGCAATTAATGTCAATGTAGCCGACGTAATTTTCTTCGGCCAGCCGGGTTTCAAACTTCTTGAGCGTGGCGTTGAACAGCTTGTTTGGGCCGCTCCAGAACATGGTGGTGCCCATTTCACCGGTGGATGGACCCAGGTTGCCGGGGAAAAGCTTCTTGTGCTCGAAGTTGATGTTGATGGGTTCAATAAACTTTTTGCCGTTAAAGAATGCTCCTACGGCCACTTCCACCCCGGTGACTCGCTTCTGCAACTGAAACACCGGAATCTTATCGGCCCAGGCGCGTTGGTAGTCGCCCAGCACGCGCACCACGTCCTGCCCGTCCTCTTCTTCACCCACGAAGAGCAAGCTCTTGATGTTCTGCGCTTCGCCACTGGGCTTGATCACGTAGCGGGCCGGGTTAGCCTTCACGTAGGTAATGGCCTCATCAAACGAAGTGAAGTTGCGGTAGGGAATGATAGTGACCTTGTGCTTCTTAAGCTCCTCTTGCCCAAACGAGCGGTCGTCTTCCAGCCGGTCGGTGTAGGGAGTGCCGCCGACCACCGCTTTGCCCTGCTGCCGCAGTTCGTGCGCCAGTTCGCCGTGGCCCAGCACGTCGTCGAACACAATCACGTCGGCCCAGTCCACTTCTTGGCGCCAGTCGTCGGTTTTAGGAATAAAGCCGTCGCCAATCTCCTTGGCGTAGTCGGTGTTGATGAAGTATTTCACGGCGTGACCTTCTTTCACCACCTGCCAGGCCACGTCGGTGATGAGTGCGTCGTAAGAAACAAACAAAAAGTTTTTCGGACTCATTTAATCTTGTATCGTAAAAGCTTTGCAGAACTATTTTGTCCCAACTAAACACCGGAAGGAATCGATAGTTTTTATCGTTCTTCAAAAGCGTAAGTTAGTTCACCGAAGACACAGCATTCTTTCACAAAATCAACTATCAGCGAACCGAAATTTGATCAACGAAGCCCAAGCAGACGGCAGATCAAGCTACTTCACCCATGTTGCTTAAAATAAATCAAGGCGATTGATTTGCTTCAAAAATTGTTCTTTGTACCCCTTGCTGATCGGGAGTTGATGGTTTCCTAGGTAGACCGTATTGCCCTGAATCTCATTGATTTTACTCAGATTCACGATGTGCGAGCGGTGAATGCGGGCGAACATGGCCGACGGCAACATCTCCTCCATTTTTTGCATGGCTAACAGGGTGATCACCTTGTGTCTTTCGGTATGGATGCGTACGTATTCTCGCATACCCTCAACAAAGATCACCTCGGCAAAATCGATCTTTATAATTTTGTAGTCTGACTTGACGAAAAAGTAATCCTGAACCGCCGCCGGTTCAGAAGCCGATGGTGCCTTTTTTTCTGAGGTTTTGGATGAGCGGTAGCGTAAAAACTCTTGCGCTCTAGTAACCGCTTGAAAGAACCGATCGAAGGGTATAGGTTTAAGTAAATAGTCTATAACGTCAAGACTATAACCTTCCAGGGCGTATTCAGCGTAGGCCGTCGTGAAGATTGTGATGGGTGGCGTTGGAAGAATTTTTAGTAGCTCAATCCCCGTGAGATCAGGCATCTGAATGTCCAACAATAGCAAATCTACTTCTTGTTGCCGCACCAGCGTCTTGGCCGCAATAGCGCTGTCACAAGCGCCCACCAGTTCCAGTTCCGGGACCTTGCTCACGTAATCAGCAAGCAACCGTCGCGCTAACGATTCGTCATCAACAATAACGCATTTCATAACAGATCCAGTTGGAGATTCAAACTCACTACAAACGTTTCTTTGCAATCTTCTATAGTCAATCGGTATTTCTGAGGATACAATAGCTCGAGCTGCTGTCGCACGTTATCCAATCCAATACCGCTGGCCTCTCGTTGGGTAGAAGGAGATTTTCGCTTCGTATTCTCGGCCTTAAAATGCATTTCATTGGTTTTATCCACCGTAAGCTCAAACCGCACCCATCCGTCAGGATTGGTATCCGAATCGCCGTGCTTAAAAGAATTTTCAAGAAACGGCAGTAGCAACAGCGGGGCAATCCGATGCGTAGCCCGCACTCCACTCATCGTAAAGGTAACATTTTTCATCGTCTCGCTTTTAAGCTTGCTCAGTCCTAAGAAGTCCTGTAAAAAACTGATCTCTTTTTCCAAAGGCACGGTCGCTTCGTTGCATTCGTAGAGCATATAGCGCATACTATCCGACAGCCTCATAATCATCGGTGCTGCATGATCGTCTTTCAGGTAGGCAAGGGTGTAGATATTATTAAGCGTATTGAACAGAAAATGAGGACTCAACTGAATCTTCAAAAACTTAAGCTCTTTCTCTAATCTCTCGCTGCGGAGCAATTCACGTGTGCGCAAATTCTCGAACCAATCAGCCCCGAATTGCATAAGCATACTAAGCAAAGCCGCCATCAGATTAGCAAAGAAAACGAAACGAAACGGACGGGTACGCAAGGCATCTCTGGGGGGCAAGAAATCTAGCGTTACCTCCGGCAGTAATGCTTTCTCAGTAGGCACGCGCAGCACAGTGCACAACAAGATAATGAGTAGCAAAAAGACTACGTAAGGCACGTATCTCTTGTGCGCTAAGTAGTGGGGGATAAGCACAAAGATATTGGTATAAGCGATTATCGCAAAGAAACTGCTGGCTAGTAAGGTTCGCAAGAATGCGTACGGTAGCGGATAAAAGTTGGCAAACGACAAGCCGGACAGAAGCACGTAGATACCCCAGAAAATGAGATGCATCCGTAATTTTACTTGTCTTCCAATCATGGCGAGCAACGTAACATTGAGAAGACAAAGCTACTGTTTGTTCTACAACTAGGGTAATATTATCAACCAACTGCTCATTAATCCCATCGGTTAGCTGGTCTGCTTAAACCAAAAGCTGTATTCAGATAATTAAAACGTTTATTGATAAAATTTAACGTTTTGACTGAAAAATGAAAGGCTTTGTAGAATATATTACTATAACGTCACGATTATTGCCTCATTTGAACCACCGATAAACGTTAAACTAAATTTGAAAAACGATGAAAAATTTTGCAAAATTCTTATTACTAGGAACCTGGGGCATGCTATTAGTTGCCTGCCAGGATGACGTAGAACAAGAGAACATGGACGACTCGTACGCCAGCGAAACGGCCGAAAGTGAAGCCTTGTTAGAGAGCGAAACCGACGAACTGTTACAATTTAGCGAGGAAGCAGCGACCAGCACTGAAAACGGCCGCACCCAAGCAAATTATTGTGCCACCCGAACGGTTGATGAAGCCACCAACACGGTTACCCTCAACTTCGGCGATGGATGCACCGGTCCGGTCTACGGTCGACTACGCCAGGGAAAAGTCATCATTCGTTACGAAGGCGAACGGGGTGAAGATGCGAACCGTACCATCACTTTTGACGGTTACTTTGTAAACGAGCGGGGCATCTCAGGCAAGATAGCAACCAAACGCGTCGTAGAAGGCAATTCTTCGCTGCTTAGCCGTGAATTGACGAACCTGACGGTAACCTATAAAGACGGAAAGACCACCGTGCTCAACGGTACCGAACAGCGAAAGTGGGTAGAAGGGCGCGGCGACGGCAACCCCCGAAACGATGTGTTTGAAGTCACCGGAACCACCACCGGGGTAAACAGAGCAGGACAGTCCTTTACCAGCGTAATCACCGAACCTATCACGGTGGACACCGGATGCGACAAGTTCGCTCGGGTAAGCGGAGTCAAAGAAGTGGTGACTGGTCGTAACCAGAAGTATACCACCAGCTTCGGTGATGGTTCGTGCGACGATATGATTACCCTGACGACTCCCCGCCGCACCTTCGAGATCACGGTACGGTAGGCAGTAGTATTAACTACGCAAGGATAGTATAAAGAAAGAGCTACCGCATCAAAGTGCGGTAGCTCTTTTGCCTTGTTGAAACTTTAGCTAACCCAACGAACACCCCCCAAGCATTACGCTAACTCCTTCATCGTCACCACTGGCACATCCTTCGCCGTTCCCGACCGCAGGGGTGGCTGGTCGCGCGCGTCAAACTGATACCCTTCGTTGGTAAGTGGCCAGAGCATCGGGGCCAGAAACAAAACCGCGGCCCGGTGGCCCTGGTCAATAGCTCCGTCGCGGCCCGTGCCCTTCGATAGCTTCGCCTCGTTCTCGATCTCAAACAGGCCATTGAAGCCTTTCGTCAGCAAAGTGTCCACAAAAGCCCGCCAATCCATACTATCGGAGCCTCCGAAGCCGGGCAGCATGGCCTCGTAGTTGTGGCGGTCCCACGCACTATTGGTTTGCGGAACGCCCGCCCGCTGGGCCAGCGCCCCATCCACTTGCTGCACCGGATACATTCCTCCCCAGTGCACTTGCGTATTGTTGTGCCGGTTACGCGTGGCTTTCACGTGCACCCGCTTGATACGGCTGATGTCCGACGCCTCAATCACTGCCACCGGATCAGTGTGCTGCCACACGTCGTGCGATGGGTCGTAGATTTCACCGTGGGCCGCACTCGGGATCAGTTCGTACATTAGCTTGCGGGCGGCCAGCACCCCCGTAAGGTTGTTGAACGTGCTAGTGTAGCCTGCCGAGCGCCAGCCCTCCATCGGGCAGTTCTCGTACACCACCGTCACCCCCAGGTCTTCGGCGTAGCGGATGATGGGCGTGAAGATCTCTTGATAGCGCTCCAGGTTCTTCTGGAAGCCGCCCTCCTGGTCGCCTAGAGCGTGGTTGTAGCCCACGAACGTACCCACCGTCACATCGTTGTCGTTACCCCCCAGCAGGTAGGCAATGCGAATCAGGCGCAGCAGGTGGTTTTGGTTAAGCACTTGCTGCTCAGTATTGCCGCCGATGCAGTTCTCAAAGGCACCCAGTGATAACCGCAGCCCTGCTGCGTTGAACGCATCAATAGTTTGTTGCGCTGCGGCCAGGTCAAAAGTTTCGTAATCCAGGTGGGTGGCCACGTGGTCGGTGCGGGTGCCGTCGCGGCGAAACACGCAGAGGTCGATGCCCTGCGCTCCCACCCCTTGGGTTCGGTCAATCGCCTCGGAGAGCGAAAGCCCACTAAAGACTGAACTCATGATCCATATCGGATTATTCATGGGTGATATGATTTAAGGCGGAAAACGTATTAACGCAAGGTGAATGCGTAGGCGTAAATTGAAATATCCGGTCAGTTCTTCCCTGGATACATCGCTTTGCGTTGCTATTTATGTTCATTTCCTTATATTGACTTGAATTTAAATTACAGGCTTGGTTACAGACGTACCCCTACTGTTTACTACTACCAAAAATATCGTTTTTTTTCTCATGAAAATTATTACCGTCGCTTATGTCCGATCTTGCCAAACATTTTTCTGCGCAGGAATTATCCGAACTCTCTCAGCATGAATTAGTTGCTATTGTTCTGAAGCAGCAGGCCAACTGGCTAACTACGGATATCGATTCTGCTGTACCGAGCCAATACGATTCGTTCTGCCGACAGGTTGCTGAAAATTTCCCCAATGGAGCAGTGGCTATTCTGGATCGCAATATGACCTACTTGCACGTGGCGGGGGAGGCAATTCACCAGCTCGGGCTCACCGAAGCGCAGTTCATTGGGCTGCCCCTCGGCGTTATTGTTGCGCCTACGGAAGCAATCCGTTTGCAAACTGAGCTTCAGGGGGTGTTACAAGGCAAACGTTGCTTCACCGACACTACCATCGGAGATGAAACCTATCTGATCACGGCCAGTCCGCTCACCTCTATCCACGGAACGGTCAACCGGGTGCTGGCGGTTTCGCAAAATATCACAGTGCAGCAAGCTGCTTTGCGGCAGGCGCAGGAAAGCGAAGCCCAGTTTCGCACATTAGCCGAAAGCATTCCGGGGGCCGTATACCTAAGTACCAACGACCAAAAACGAAAGGTACTTTACATTAGCCAGAATATCACCGGCTTGTGCGGCTATCTGGTAGAAGACTTTCTGGAAGGACGCATTACGGCTTCCAACCTAATCCATCCTGATGATCGGGACGCGACGGAGCAGGGAGTGGTGGATGCCCTGGCCAACAGACACCCCTACCGATTAACCTACCGCCTTCAGCACCGCGAGGGTCATACTTGTTGGATAGAAGAATACGGAGCCAACGTGGTGAAAGAGGGCAAACAGTACTTTCAGGGAGTGCTGTTCGATATAACCAAAAAGAAAGAGTATGAAGAGGAGTTACTAAGACAAAATGAAGAGCTAAAGCGGATAAACACCGAGCTAGACCGCTTCTCTTACAGCGTGTCGCACGACCTGCGGGCCCCCCTTACTTCGGCGCTGGGGTTGATGCACTTGCTGAAAACAGAAGAAGACCCCGCCCAATCTGCCCACTACGTTAAACTGGCCGAGCAGTGTCTGCATCAACTGAATAACTTCATCCAGGAGGTTATGAGTCTGACCCAAAACGCGCGCACCGACCTTGCTATCGAAAAGGTTGATCTCAATAAGATAGTAAGCGAGGTAGTTTCCTCTCAACAACAGACCGCCGATCAAAACCAGGTGGTGGTTCACAATGACATCAAGCCCGGTGAAACCTTGTATACCGACCGACAACGACTCAGTACCGTGCTCAATAACCTGATCTCCAACGCAATCCGCTACTACCGGTCTAATCAGGAACACCCTTACGTTAAAATCACAGCTACTGTCAGTGCGCAGCAAGTCACCCTTTGCGTCGAGGATAACGGCATCGGCATCGATGAGCAGCACATCAAAAATATATACAATATGTTTTACCGAGCCACTGATCACGTAAGCGGTTCTGGTCTGGGGCTATACCTGGTGAAGGAAACCGTGCAGATGCTTAAGGGAGAGATAACAGTGCGTTCACAACGCAACCAAGGAACCACCTTCACGGTGATCTTGCCCTCCTTGAAGTAAGCCCCTCCGTCGCTCGCTCCCAGCACTAGTTATCCAGGCAGTAGCAGTGATCCTCACCGAACGGGCAGGTGTCCCGATCCTCATCGCAAAGATAAATCGGTTGCTGGTTATCCTCGTAGTAGGTTTCTATCGCGTCGAACCCCCGGACGAGGGCCGCGTAGGCCAGTTCGTTGGGCGGAGCGTCGGGAGTATGGTACTGGTAGAGCATCGGCTCGAAGTTGAATTCCAGGTAGAGATGGGTCAGAATGCGCACCATGAAATCCAGCTGCTCTTCGTCCCAGAAGTCGGCCGGAGGGAACATCTCTTTCTCAAGCCCGAACCAGTGGCGCAGCGGGCGGCTAATCATGTAATCGGCTCCGGGATAGCGCTCCTTCCATTCGTTGGGCACAATGGCGTCGGGCATGTGCTGGTCCGCACTGGGCTTGTTGTCCTTGGCCGCCTTGCGGATGTCGTTGAACGAGCTGATCGAAGTAGTTTGCCATACGTTAACTAAAGGTTTAACCGGTCGCTACACCAGCGACCGTGGTTCTTTCCAAGGTAACCAGCAAAAAGTATGCAGCGCGCAACTAGTCGACATGAATAGCGCATTATTTGACGGTAGCCGCCCAATCGATTACCCTGGGATATAAATCTGCTACCGTAAAATTTACTCTTCTCAAATTGCCTCAGCGGGCCCTGAGCACTATCAAACTACCCGTTTGCATCAACTCCGACCCCTCAAAGTAGACGTAAACACTACTTTTTAGTCCACTCCGTGTACCATTTGTTAACGCAAACACCCGGGTATGTATGGTCGGGGTACCATAAGTCGACTAAAACATACGGTAGCTATTCACTTCGAGTCATCAAACCTTATTGAAAACCGGGTTTTATCTACAAAACTATTTAATAAGACAAAGTAATGTTACTTTAATTATAATTAAGTATAGCAATTTCGGGCTAATTATCTTTGCCGTTCATCAAATTTAGTGTTATGAAACTGTACAACAACAAGGGACTGGTGGAGTCGGCCCGGCTGATCACCGAGATTTTGTCCGAAGACAAGGTGGCCCAACAGCAAATGAGTGCCGTAGGCTTTGGCCCCGTCCAGCAGCAGGAAGGAACCAAACTGCTGCAAAACGCCGAGGCCAGCATAAAAACCCGAACGCAATTGAAGCAAGAGCGTTGGGCAATCTCGAACCAAATCGGGGCGGGCCGCGGGGCCGCCATTGATCAGTTTCGTCACTTTGCGAAAGCCAGTCGGTTTGCCCTGGAGGATAACCCGGAACTGCTGCATGCCCTGCAAATTGATCGGTTTGATCAATCTACCTGGGGAGTGATCGATCAGGCGATCTTCTTTTATCAGCAGCTTCAGGAGCAAAAAGTATCCCTGGAAGCGTTTGGAATCAGCGCCAAAGATGTGCAGAACGCGCTCAACACCGCCACTCATTTGTTAAAACAACGCAAGGAACGCATCCGCCGCAAGGCAATGGTTCAGCAAAACACCCAGGATGTGCGTCGGGCAACCCTCGCCCTGCGGCAGTGGGCCATGGAGTTTCGAGCCAACGCGCGCCTGGCCTACCGGCACCAGCCGCAGATGCTGGAAATGTTTGGTATCCGGGTAAAAGCCCCGGCCTAGAACATCCGGCGAAGAGGTAGGCAAACGTTGCTAGTGCGCGTTTTTAACGCGTTCAAAACACGCACTAACGAATAGCGCTCACTGAATCACTAAACGAAGCCCGGAGTAGAACGCATAGGCCACTGTCCATACAGTGAAAATCATTCTTTTAGGCTCAAACGGTACGGAGTACCGCCCCGGGGTTTCTTGCACCAAAATAGTGCGGCCCATTATTTTCCTTTGCGTATTCAAACCCTCGTTGACTTCCCCCGCATGAACTTATACAAAACCGACGAACTGCTGCACGCTGCCGAACTGGCCATTGAAGGTGCGTTGACCAACCCCAGTGCCTGCCAGCAGCTGGAGGCGTACGGATTTAGTTCGGCGCAACTGCAAACTGGCAAGCTCCGGTGGCGCACGCTGGCGCACTTGCACGAGTCGCACACCAGCGTACGGGAAGATCGGTACGCCATTTCACAGCAGATCAACGCCAGCCTGCAGGCAGTCAACGAACAGTTTCGGGCGCACGTGGGCATTGCCCAGGCGGCTTTTTACGCCAACCCCGCCCTGTTCAATGCGCTAGGCGCGAATCCCCTGGTTACCCGGCGGTGGGAGTGCGTGCGACAGGCCGCCCGTTTTTACCAGCAACTGCACATCCGCGACGTGTCGCTGGAAGCCTACGGAGTTTCTACGGTGACCTTGCTGCACGCGCACGAGCAGGTGAAGCAACTGTTGGCGCTAAAAGAAGAACGCGTGCAAAAGAAAGCGCTGGTCGATGAGCGCGCCAAAGAGGTGCGGGGTGCAAAACTGGCCCTGCGGACGTGGATGGTAGAGTTCCGCTTGGTGGCCCGGGTGGCACTACGCAGTCATCCGCAGATGCTGGAGATGTTTGGCGTACAAATGGTTACCGGATGATCTTCTGAGTGGTGAGGATATCAGATGACTTTCTAGAAGGCAAGGATATTGGATATCAGAAATTGGCTTAGCAACCCCCAACCCCCAAATTTATCATGTCAATTTCCCTTTCTGTGCGTCGGTGGTTGGTAGGGTTGGTGGTGGTGCTAGCGCTCACTTCTCTTTATCAAGCCTGGTCGGCCTCCAGTGCATTGAAGCAAACGCTTCAGCGGGCCGAGCAGGAGTTAGCGGTAGCCCGCGACAGTCTGGTGCGGGCGCAGGTTCAGATTGACTATATGGTGCAGGAGATTGGCAATAGTCAGCGGGCGCTGCGCATCATTAGCGACCAGGTTCGGCAAGCGCACTTGCAGCACGAAGCGCAGCGGACGGCGGATGCCCAACACCGGCAGTCGCTGCAGCAGCAGTGGCAAACGGAACAGGAGGCCCGCCGGGTGTTGCAGCAGGTGGCGCAGCAGTACGCCGTAGAATGAAGGGCTGGCTAGCATACTGCTGCTGCTGAGCGGGGCCGGGTTGGCCATTGCCCAAACCGCGTTGCCTCCGGCCGGTCTGATAACGGAGCCCACGCAAGCAAAACACCCTCGAGCAGACGCACCTCAATTGGTGCTTCCCTACACCCCGCTTCCACTCCTCGCCGACTCGGCCTATCTGATTAGTCCTGCGCGCTATCGGTTCTACCAGCAACTGCACCACTACGCCCTGGATACCACCGCCCGGGCAAGCGATGCGCTAATCACCTCCTACGCCCACAGCTTGGAAGCAACGCAACGGGCTTATGAAACGCTGCTCGAGCGCTACCAAGCCAGCGACCGCGTGTCGGCCCAAACCTTGCGTAACACCCAACTGGCCCTGGGCCAGCTCAGCCGCTCGCTCGACCAAACGCAGTACGCGTTGGCGCAGACCGCCCGTAGTTTGGACGAAGCCAAAGCGCAGACGCGAACGGCCCGGCGGCGGTCGTTGGTGCAGCGCCTGGCCTACGGGGCCAGCGGAATTGGGACGGGGTTGCTCATTGGATTACTTATCCGTTAGGGCGATCCAGCCCGGAACGATGGTTCAAGAACCTGCCGGATCTGGCATTTCTTCATCGTTAGGGCTTTTCTTTCTCGTCGTCAAATCGTATTTTTGCCATCCGGGCGGTGCTGCCCGATCTTACCTACGCACTTTATGAGAAAAGCAGGTTTTGTGATGGTTACTTTAGGAATCATTCCCCTGGTTTTGGTTATTCTCTCATTGATTGAAGAGGCCGGTTACGGTCGCAACCTTCCTTTTGTGGGCAATAGCTGGATCGTGATCATTGGTTTATTTTTCTTTTTGTCCGGGGTTGCCCTCATTGTAGCCTTCGGAAAAGGCGACTAGGTGTCCGATCCCGTAGTTTCTTCTCAGGTAGTTACCCTCACGTGTTTTCGTTTTTCGGGCTGGCAGCACCAGCTGTGGGGCATGTCACAGATGCAGTTATCGTTTGCACCGCTGCAAAAAGTACCTGGATTATCATTCTTTCGAATGCTAGGGACCGGCCGCCGGTTTCATTACTTCCCTGACTTCTCGGTGTATTGCCTGCTTGCCGTGTGGGACGATGACGGGGCGGCACAACGTTTCTTTGCGGACAATGATCGCTTTCGCACGTTCGTCGAGCGCAGCCAGGAGCACTGGACGTTGTACCTGAAAAGCTACCAAGCGCACGGCTACTGGTCAGGCAAGCAGCCCTTTGAGACGGCGACCCCGCCTCCGGGCGCGCATCAACCCGTAGCAGTGCTCACCCGCGCGACGATCAACCTGGCGCGCTTGCGTCCGTTCTGGCGGCAGGCACTGCGTATCAACCAACAGTTTGCCCAGCACACCGACTGCTGGCTATCGCTAGGCGTGGGCGAGTGGCCGGTGGTGCAGCAGGCCACCTTTAGCCTGTGGAAAAGTGCGGAGAGTATGAAGCAATTTGCCTACGGTAGCGATCTCCATCGGCAGGCGGTGCGCCACACCCGACAGCACGACTGGTTCACCGAAGACTTGTTTGCCCGCTTCGTACCCGTCGGTTCAGCAGGTAGCTGGGGAGGAAAGGATCCCTTGAAGGAAGGAATACGTGAATAATAGAATGAGTGATTGGTTGAACACAAATCACTCATTTCATCAATCAACCACTTTTTCCTTCTTTTCCGCTCGTTCGTCGAACTTGGGGGGAGCGTAGAGGAAACCAAAGGCTTCGCAGTCTTCTTTGGTATGCTTGGCGTGGTGGATGTAGTGCGCTCGAATCATGCGCTTGAGGTAGGGATGCCGCGCCCTGAACTTGAACGGAATGCGTTGATGCACCAAAACATCGTGAAACAGCAAGTAGAAGACGCCGTAGGCCGTTACGCCGAAGCCAACGTAGCGCAGAAAAAAGAGCGACGGCACCTCGTAGCCAGTGACGATAAGCGCCACGGCGGGCAGGCTAAACACCAAGGCAAACAGATCGTTGCGCTCGAGCCAACCGTGTCGGAGCGCGTGGTGTGAATGATGCCACGACCACAAGAAGCCGTGCATGATGTATTTGTGCGCGAACCAGGCAAAGCCTTCCATGAACAAAAACGTGCCGACGACAATAGCAATCTTCGCAAGTAGGGGCATGCTGTAAGAAAATGTGGTTGAGAATGATCGAATGTAGGAAGGATAGAATAGCCGCAAAAGTTCCTGACCACCGGATTAGTCGCCCATTGAGCGCTGCTTCGATCTACCCTACAGATAGTTAAACTGGTTTTTGAAGTAGGTTCCCAGCAGTAGCATGAGCTTTTGGTTATCGGGAATACGGATGCGTTCGTTGGCAATGCGGGCGGCGGAGCAATTCTTGATCTTTTTGAACAAGCGCAGGTAGTAGACGTAGGCCAAATATACTCCCAAGCGGGCCGCCGGAGGCAGACCCAGGATACCCTGGTAAGCGGCGTCAAAGTCCGCCTGAATGTCGGCTTCAATCGTGGCCTTGGCCGACTGGCTAAAGTGGTTGAAGTCAACGTCCGGAAAGTAAACGCGACCCCGGTCTTGGTAGTCGCTTTTGATGTCGCGCAGGAAGTTTACCTTTTGGAAGGCTGCACCCAGCCGCCGGGCGGGGGGCTTGAGTTGGTGATATAAGGCATCATCGCCCTCGCAAAACACCCGCAGGCACATCAATCCCACTACCTCAGCCGAACCGTAGATGTACTCCTCATAGCCTGAGGCGTCGTACACCTGCGGGTGCAGGTCCATCGCCATGCTGTGCAGAAACGCGTCGATCAGTTCAGTTTCAATAGCGTATCCATTCACGGTTTTCTGGAAAGCATGGAGCACGGGATTTAAACTAATTTTGTCCTTAAGAGCGCGGTAAGTTTCTTGCTTGAAGTCGTTTAGCAAGCGGGCCTGGTCATGATCGTAAAAGGTATCGACGATCTCGTCGGCGTAGCGCACAAAGCCGTAGATGGCGTAGACGGGATCGTGAAATCGCTGATGGAGGCTGCGAATACCCAGTGAGAAGGAAGTGCTGTAGTGCTGGGTAATAATTTTGCTGCATCGGAAAGCAGTCAGATCAAATAAATTCATAAGCTTAGTTAAACCGCTTGGCAATTTCCCGAGCGGTAACCAGTCCTGATATCAGCGACGGCGGAACGCCCGGCCCGGGGACGGTCAACTGCCCGGTGTAGTATAAATTCTTAACGTTCTTGTTCTTTAAACTAGGTTTTAAGATAGCCGTTTGGCGCAGCGTATTGGCTAGTCCGTAGGCGTTTCCTTTGAAAGCGTTGTAATCAGCCACGAAATCGCGGTGGGCGTAGCTTCGTTTATAAACCACCGTATCCCGAACCGACTGTCCGGTAAGCCGCTCCAGCCGATTCATAACCAGTTCGTAGTAGTGCTCCCGCGTTTCGGAAGAATCTTCTAGTCCGGGAGCCACCGGAATGAGCACGAATACGTTTTCATGGCCGGGCGGGGCGCAGTCAGGATCAGTCTTGGAGGCACAGCATACGTAGAACAAAGGGTTGGAAGGCCACTGGGGCGACGCGTAGATCTCTTCGGCGTGCCGGGTGAAGTCTTCGTCGAAGAATAGATTGTGGTGAAGCAAGTTATCCAACTTTTTGTTAACTCCCAAGTAGAACAACAACGACGAAGGAGCCATCACGCGGTTGTTCCAGTAAGTTTCTGAATAGTTGCGGGTGGCGGGGGTAAGCAATGCTTGGTCGGTATGGTGGTAGTCGGCGCTGGAAACCACGACGTCAGCATCGAAGCGACCGTGCTCGGTGAACACCTCAGTGGCCAAACGACCGCTGGTGAGGATCCGGCGCACGGGCTGGTCGGTAAGCAATTTCACGCCCAGTTCTTCGGCCAGCGTTACCATACCTCGAATGATTTGGTGCATCCCCCCTTTGGGGTACCACGTGCCCAGGACCAGGTCAGCGTAGTTCATCAGACTATACATGGCCGGAGTATTTTCGGGGGTGGCTCCTAAAAACAACGCCGGAAACTTAAGCAGTTGGCGCAGACGGGGGTTTTGAAACAGTTGGTCCACGTGCTCAGCAAGGGAGGTGAACATCTGAAGGCGAAACAAGGAGCGAAAGACGCGGGTGTCGGCAAACTCCAGCGGCGAGAGCCCTGGCTTATACACAAATTCTTCCATGCCTACACGGTACTTGTATTCCGCCTCCTGCAGAAACGTATCAAGTCGAGCGCTACTGCCGGGTTCATGATGCTCGAAGAGCATGTGCAGTTCTTTGAGGCTGGCCGGAACCGCTAGGGTATCTTTCTCACCAAAGAAAATGGCGTAGGAAGGATCAAGGCGGATCAGCTCATAATAGTCGGATACTTTCTTGCCAAAAGTAGCAAAATAGTGGTCGAAAACGTCGGGCATCCAGTACCAACTGGGCCCCATATCGAACACAAAACCATCCTCGGAATAAGAACGAGCCCGCCCGCCGGGCGAGCTGTTCTTTTCAAGAATGGTTACGTCAAAACCCTGGTGAGCCAGCGTGCTTGCTACGGATAAACCCGAAAAGCCTGCCCCAATAACGATTACTCGTTTACGCATTCACTCGCTAGTCTCTAACCGAATAGTTCTTCAATACTGACTTCAACTCCTTGCGAGCAATGTGAATTCGGTTTTTTACAGTACCGATCGGAATTTGCAGACGATCAGCAATTTCATGATACTTAAAACCCCGGAAGTGCATCATAAACGGAGTCTTGTAGGCATCGTCTAGCCTAGCGATGGCTTGGTTGATGTCACGCAGTGCGAAGCTAGAGTAAGCACGGTTTTCAGTGGTATTACTGGAGCTGTTGATGTAGTGGAGGTTATCTGTCGTGTCAATAAATGTGTTCCGACGCACCATCCGCTGGTAGTTGGTGATAAACGTGTTCTTCATAATGGTGTAGAGCCACGCCTTGAGGTTGGTGCCGTCGGTAAACTTATCGCGGTTGGTGAAGGCCTTAAGAATAGTCTCTTGCAACAAATCGTTGGCTTCTTCCATGTCTTTGGTGAGCTTAAGCGCGAAGGGCTTCAAAGACTTGGACATTTTGTCTAGTGAATAGCTGAATTCTAATGCAGTCATAAACGTAAAGGTTAGGATTTTTTGTTGAAACTGTGATCAAGAAAGGTTAAACAAGCGCTGAAAAAATACCTTGTGGACAAAAACCAAAAGTAACTCTAGTAAAAGTGGTGAAAAAGTAATGTCTGCTAAGAAAAAAGTCAGTATAAGCAAAGAACTGGCTGTTTGCATCAGGTGAAAGACGATCCACTTTAGGGTAACGCTTGTTTTTGCTTACGTAAGCTTTGAAAGTTTGTTTAATATTTGAGTAAAAAAAATCAAACAAGATAGCCGGGAAGCATTGAAATGAGTACTTATAACTAGCCATGAAAGTAGCTTTGCTTAATCAGCCGAAGACGGATGCCATAAAGTTTGCCGAGAAATAATCGATAGGTAGCTAGTTGATCGCCTCGGAGGAATCTCCTTTTATTGAGTTTGCATCCACGAAATCGATCATGTGTTCTATGCGATGAAAGACCGTGACGTTGGCCGCCAGATTTATATCCTGACTGAGCACTTGATATCCACTTAGGAGGATAGTGGCTTGGGGAAAGGAGATAGCAAGCCGGTTCACATAATCTTGCACTTGGTTGGCGGGGGGACTAGTGGTGATCACCGTGACGATGTACTCGGGATTGAGAATGCCATAAATGGTGACTACGTCATCAAAAGGAAGATTTTGGCCGAAATAAATAGCTCGATTTTGGCGCACTTTCACAATGTAGCTAGCAAATAACAGCGTTAGTTCGTGCAGTTCGCTTTCCGGAAGATAGAAAAGGTATTTGTTCGCTGCTTTATGGCGGGAAGCAGGAAGCGCGTCAATAGCCACAATCATCTTTTGCCGAATCAGATTCGTAACAAAGTGCTCCTGGGCCGGATTGACGGCACCGGTTTGCCAAAGAACTCCGATTTTGGATAGAAAAGGGTATACCACGTTAAGAATGGTGCTTTCAAAACCAATTCTACTGATGTTGGATTGGATGACTTCGTCAAACTTCCCCTCGTCTAGATCGATCATTGAGAGCAGCAATGCGTTGATTTGATCAGGGTAACGCCAGTTTTTCTCAGTAAGTTGAACCACGGTTTCGTTCAACTTGTCTCTGCCCATGGTGGCTATTTTAGAAATTTTGTAGCCATTATCTTTCAGCAGAGCAACGTTTAGTATCAGCTTTAGATCCTCACTGTCGTAGTACCGAATATTGGTTTCAGTACGTTTGGGCGAGATAAAACCGTAGCGTTGCTCCCAAATTCTTAGCGTATGGGCTTTTATTCCAGAAAGTTGTTCTAAATCCTTGATTGAATAGGTGCTCAACAGCCTAATTTCTGATTTACTTTATTACGAAGGTGATTGTAGCGCTAACCCTAAATTATGCAATTTGTTCAAGGGTGCCGGTTACCAAGGTTGCAAAATCAGAAAGAAAAGCGACTGGATAATTAGTAGAGGCAAAGCCAAAGGGTTATCTTTTTTAAACAGTGTTACAAAAAAGATTATTTGCACAAGTAAAGCGGTGAAAAACCAGCCTAGGTAGTTGTGCAGCGGAGGATGAAGCGTTTCCCAGTGCCAGAAGTCATACTTGATCGCCACCGGCTCGATAAGATAGTCCATCGCGACCATGAGGGTGGCAGCAAATAAAACTTTAGCAAAGGTGCTAACCGGAAGACGATGGGCTACAGTGCCACATAAGTAAGTAAGTAGCAGCCAATTTATGGCAATCATAAGAGGGACGTCTAGCACCTTGACGCCCAGCGTTGTATCGTATGCGTAAGCACCAAAGATAAGTGAGGTATGTACCCCCAACACCTCTACCCAATACCCAATCAGTATCACCGCAACCACGAACCACCAAAAAGAGGAACGCCAGTCCCGGTGAAAATAAAGCAGTAGGGACAGGGTTAACAGTAGATGAAAAGGAGTTGCCCACTGAAATAGTAACCTTGCGGAGCTTAGTAAACCGATCGCGCCCGCCCCATGGGTAACCGCCAAAAAGATCGTGGCGCCTCGGGAAGTGATGTTTAAGTATTTAGCGCGTTCTTTTTTAGCAGGTTGCCCGATACCGATTGCATCACTCAAACATTGACGTGCCGCTCGGCGTGATACGAGGAGCGCACCAAGGGCCCCGACTCAACGTACTTCAATCCACGGCGAAGTCCTTCTTCTCGATAGGCGGCAAACTGGTTGGGATGAATAAATTCGGCCACGGCAATGTGCATCTTGGTAGGTTGCAGATACTGACCAAGGGTCAAAATATCCAAGCCGTGCGCAACCAAATCATCCATCGCCTGGTGCACTTCATCTACGGTTTCGCCCAGGCCGAGCATGATGCCGGACTTAGTGCGCTTGCCGTAGTCCTTTATGCGCCGGATCTGTTCCAAGCTACGGGGATACTTCGCCTGCGGGCGTACCGGACGGTACAATCTCTCAACCGTTTCCACATTGTGCGAGACCACTTCCTGACCGGCGTCGATCATTCGGTAGAGCGCGTCCCAGTTGCCTTTAACGTCGGGAATGAGGGTCTCAATGGTAGTGGCGGGGCTGAGCCGTTTTACTTCCCGCACAGTCTGGTACCAAACTTCAGCGCCGCGGTCCTTTAATTCGTCACGGTTGACAGAAGTAAGAACGGCGTGTTTAACTTGCATGAGTTGGATAGCTTCGGCCACGCGGCGGGGTTCGTCTTCGTCGTACTCGGGCGGCCGACCGGTGGCCACGGCACAGAAAGAGCAGCTCCGGGTGCATACGTTGCCCAAGATCATGAAGGTGGCGGTGCCACTGCCCCAGCACTCGCCCATATTAGGGCAATTGCCACTTTCGCAAATTGTATGGAGCTTGTGTTGGTCTACTAAAGTGCGCACGCGCGCGTATTCTTTGCCAGTTGGCAACTTCACCCGCAACCAGTTGGGTTTGGCGGTACGTGGCGCTTTATCAGAAACGACCGGTAAGTCAATCATAGCGTTAAGAAGGCGTAGTGGGGTAATTTACTGCCTAAACAGTGAGAGGATGAGATAAATTCCAACGGGCTATCTTCGGCTGCCGTAGAAGAGCATAATGAATGCGGAGGGAAAGAAACGCTGTGATTCGGCAACCTGAGCAATTTCAATAGCTTCCGGAAATGCTTCAAACTGAAATCCCACCTCGAAGCCCGTGACATCGTTCTTAAAGGTGCCAAACTCAAATGCCAGCGCCGCTTTAATGTTGGCTCCAATTTTTAGGTTGACTTCTCCTTCGCGAATACCTCGCAGGAAGGGTCCGGACCCAACGACCGAACCCGTGTTGCCCTGCTTTATGATATCCCGAGCCGGAATCACCTCTATGCGTCGGTCACGACCATACTGCACGTAATAAGGGGTGAGCAGACCTAGGGTAGGCCCTCCGGCCACAATGAAGTTCACCTGCACGCCCTGCTGGGGGGCTTTTTTAAATACTACCCACTCCCGACCGTATTGCGGGCGCACTGAGAAGAGATAATTCGTTTTGCCAAAAAGGTAAGAGTTGCCCGTGGCATTTGAGGCCTGACGAAGTTCTTTCGGATTTTTAACGTTCACAATCTCCAACCCGAAGGACTGGAACTTCCCTTCGCTAACTTGTTCAACTATATTTACCGGCTACGCCGCCGATCAGGCCCGAGTTAGAGTTTTTACTCACACCCCAGATATATTCCTGATTATATTCGTAAACGTTATCATCTTGCGCCCGGAGTTGAACGCTTACGCCGCATAAACATACCAGTAGGTAGCCAAAGCGTGCGCAAAATTTTGTAGATTTCCCGCTCATGAAGAAAAAGTAAGTTTACACATAAGTACAAAGCATAAATCTAAGATTTATTATGCCGCAAATCAAATCTTCTTATCAAGGTGAACTGCGTACGGAAGCCATTCACCTAAAGTCGTCTAGCCGACTCATCACGGATGCACCTACCGACAACCACGGCCGAGGTGAAGCTTTCTCCCCGACCGACTTGGTATGTGCTGCCCTATGCAGTTGCATGATGACAATTATGGGTATCCGTGCATCTAAACACAATATCACACTAGAAGGTTTGGAAGCCGACGTGACCAAGCACATGTCGTCTGACCCACGGCAGATTGCCCAGATTGACGTTATTTTTCGTCTGGCGCATACCAACGCCACCGAAGAACAACGAGCGATGCTGAAGGATGCCGCCCTGCATTGTCCGGTGGCACTGAGCCTGAATCCAACCATTCGTCAAGAAGTTACTTTTTATTTCTGAGGCAGCGAGGGTCTATAATTGCGTTAGCTGCTCCTTGAGGGCTCGGTAGGAGATGCTCATGTGCGAGGTGTTGTATACACATTTTTCGTGGTGAATGAGCAGCAGTTGGGGAGACTGATGCGATATCTGAAACGACTCGGCAATTTTTTGGGACACGTCGCGGTGGCGAATCAGGTCTAAAAAAAACACGTCGGCCCTTTCCATTTCTTGTTCGTTCCAGGCGCGTTCCAGACGGTTCAGGGCCATGCTGCTGATGCTGCACTGGGTGCTGTGCTTAAAAATTATAACCGGCCGTTCACGCGAATTTTCTTGCACTTGGGCCACCGTGCCCACGTCTTCCAGAGATTTCCAGTTCATCGTTCTAGTAATTCCAAATTTCAGATTCTTTATCGTCGTATCTCGGCTTACGAACTTTCTCCTTCAAATGTTGGGGCTGCTCCTTAGATTTAAAAATATGCGTGATCCAAACCCGACGCTTGCGGTGCCGCTCTTTTTGCTGGTACGAGGTTTTGCTCTTCTGCGCTAAGTGGTGCACGCTGGGATGTTTGTCGTCACCAAAAAAGCGTTTTTTCACCCGAATACCTCCCTCGTACTGGTGCACCTGCGCGGCTAACTTTTTGTGATAGCGGATCTGTCCTTTCGGAGTGCGTACCCGAAACTGACCCTGATACTCAGCCATGTAGTACGCTTTATTCTTCTCAATCTTTTGCTGCAGATAGGGCCGAAGCTGCTTTTGGTGACCCGCGAACGCATCGTGGTCGGCCGAAACTTTTTTGTACGCTTTGCGCTGAGCGGTCCGTGACGGAATGGTTACCGGCCCCTTGAAACTACCCACCGATTTATCAGGCTCTCTTCGATCTTTGCGCACGCGAAGGTCGCCCTGGTAGCCGTTGAGTTGGATAGATAGGTTTTGAAGATAACGTTCTTTTTGTCGATGGTGTCGGTCGTAGCGGTTAAAGAGCTGATCAAGCAGGGGGAGGTGGGCTTTGTCCTGACCATCTTCCGCGTCTGGGGCACTCATAGGATCAGCATCAGAGGCGCGGACCTTTTCGGAGCGACTTTTTGAAGGGGGACGAGCGTAATTGTCCTTTACTTTTCCAGAATTGGTAATAGAGCGGGGCTGTAGGTAGGTATCTTTGGGTGAAGAGCTAGCCGGTAGCGAGAGTGGTCGCTGGTACTTGTCTTTCGTTGGCCGAGCCGGGCGGTTGGGGTTCACTTTCTTGACCTTTTTCTTCTTCCGGCGCACTTTCACGGTAGGAGTGTTTCCGCCGTCCTGAGCCAAAACAGGCTGTCCGGTAAGTAACAGTATTCCAACCAACCCAACGAGAAAGTGATGAAAGGGAAAACGGAAGTACTTTTTACGGCGATGCTGCATAAATGTGGTGCTAAGGGCGAGCCCTTCTTTACCGCGTGGACAAGGACGCGAAGGGGTAGCTAGCGATTTCTTTAGCGGTGGCCGGAGCTTTCACTGGCGAAACGGCCTGAGAAAAAGAGGGGCAGGGAATGGCGCGACTGCGACACGAAGAAACAACCAAGGTTCCTAAAGCAATAGCTAGCAGACAAAATCGAATTTTTTCGAGTGCGTTACGCATAGTAAACAGAAATGAGTATTACGTGGTGTATTGGACTGCTCAATGAGCAAACGCAATAAATGTACTACGCAGACAGAACGATTCACAACCGCTTTTGCGAGGATCATTACATGAGCGAAAAAAGAGGTAAACTCCGGTGGGTTGTCGGTTACCCTTCGTATCCGAGGTGGATAAGCGCTTCGCCTTGGTTGATTAGGGGATGGTTGTTGATACAGATAACGTGCCCGTTGGCCGGGGCGCGCACCTTGCGCTCAAATTCACCGTAGGGATCCATCACGGTGCCTAGGGTGGCCCCCTTTGGTACGTAGGCTCCGTTCTTGACAGTCGCCAGAAACAATCCGGAGGTCTTAGCACGAATCCAGGTGGATCTCTTAAGCAAAACCGGCGATTGGGTGGTGGGGATTTCTTCGGAGCGCATTCCCAGGTATTGAAGCACGCGCAGGGCACCGTTCAACCCTTCTTGCACCGAAAATTCATCCAAACGAAGCGATTCGCCCCCTTCGTAAAGCAGTACAGACTTTCCGATAGAGTGCGCCGTTTTGCGCAGCGTTTTGTCCAAATACTTCGACGCCAAGATGAACGGAGGAGCGAATACCTGGGCCAGCTCCAGACTATCTTCGTCTTGTAGCACTGAGCGCACCTGGGGGTAGTTAGACCGGCTAGCTCCTCCGGTGTGGAAATCCAGCGCGTAATCGACGTGCCGCACCACTTCGTTGAGTAACGTATAGGCAATCCGGCTAGCCAGTGACCCAGTGGGCGAACCCGGAAAAACGCGGTTGAGATCGCGTCCGTCGGGCACTACGCGCGACTGACTAATGAAGCCAAAGGTGTTCATGATTGGAATGCAAACAATGGTGCCCCGATCCGGATGATGATACCCCTGCCGCACCACGCGGCGCAAAATCTCGATGCCATTGATCTCATCGCCGTGCAGTCCGGCCAGCAGTAGCACAAAAGGGCCCTCCTTTTTAGCCCGGCTAATGAACACCGGCACCTCCACGTGGGTACGGGTGGGTAGCCGGGCAATGTCCATTGATAACTGCACCGAGGTGCCCGGATTGATGTCGTGACCTAAAATAGTGAGCGGACGATAGGGCAAAGAAGGGGGGGTATAAGTTAGAATTGGCCTTAGAAATGCAGGATTGGACGTCGGATAAGGTGTCATTGGTTCTTAGTCCCTGGTCATTTGCCCAACACCAATGACCAGCGACCAAATGAATATAGACTAATCAACGTCTACGTTGCGCTCGATGTACTTGATAATGGCTCCGGCAATGTCTTTGCCCGTGGCAGTTTCAATACCTTCCAAACCGGGCGAAGAATTTACTTCCAGAATTAGCGGACCGCGGGCTGATTGCAGTAAGTCTACTCCGGCGACGCTGAGATTCATAGCCTTGGCGGCACGCAGGGCAACGTTTTCTTCTTCGTCCGAAAGCTCCACCACCTGGGCGGTGCCTCCGCGGTGCAGGTTCGATCGAAACTCGCCCTCTTTGGCCTGTCGTTTCATGGCACCCACCACTGTGTCACCAATAATCAGCACCCGAATATCGGCACCCTTGGCTTCTTTGATGAACTCTTGCACAATTACCCGCGCCTGAAGTCCGTTGAAGGCCTCGAGCACCGATTCGGCGGCTTTCTTAGTTTCGGCCAACACCACGCCGAGCCCTTGGGTGCCTTCGAGCAACTTGATCACGCAGGGCGCACCGCCTACGGCTTCAATCACCTGATCTACATCTTTGGAGTAGTTGGTGAATACCGTTTTGGGTAAGCCCAGTCCGGCCCGGGCCAGAATTTGCAGGCTACGCAGCTTATCGCGCGAGCGAACCAGCGCCACTGATTCGGTGGTTGAGAAAGTCTTCATCATCTCAAACTGCCGCACCACGGCCGTGCCGTAGAAAGTGACCGAGGCCCCGATGCGAGGAATCACCGCATCGATGTCGTTTAAGTCTTCGCCCCGATAAATGATAGACGGCTTTTTTTTCTCAATCTGGATATCACACTTCAGGGTGTCTACGAGACGCACCTCATGTTTTCGTTTTTTGGCGGCCTCAATTAAGCGCTTGGTAGAGTAGAGGTTACCATTGCGGGACAAAATGGCAATTTTCATAGGTATCAATCGGTTAGATGGAAAGCAAAATTAGCAAAAAGGATCAGACTTCCCCGTTCGCGGCGTATTCTTCTAGCCGCTGCTGCATTTTCAAGATACGATCTTCTAAATTTTCGGAGCTTATCTTCTCCCGCAGTCGATCAACGGTGATCGGGAAGGCGAAGGGAGTAGGCTGCGGGGGATACCGAATGATAAGTTGTTGCTGGTTAATCAGATGCAATGTCTCACCCAACTGTGCGTGCGCCACTTGCTGGTAAAGCGCCTCGTTCATCGCTTGCGCCATGAGCAGGTTGTGCGGATCGTATTCGGCAAACACGTCGTAGATGATTTGGGCGGTGGCCTGCAGGTGGCGGTTGCCGACGGACTTGCCCGGGTAGCCCTGGAAGATGAGTCCGGCGATGGCGGCAATCTCACGGAAGCGCCGCTTGGCCATTTCGGTGCTATTCACGCTTGCCAGCAGGTCGTCGGCCAAGTGGTCGGTGCCGAACAGATCGAGTTCCAAAGCTTCTTCCAACGGAATCTTTTGATCCGAAAGCAGCTCGAAGCCGTAGTCGTTCATGGCAATAGAAAAGCTGATCGGCTGAATCTGACTGATGCGCCAGGCCACCAGTGCTGCCAGCAGTTCGTGCACCGCCCGCCCGGCGAAAGGATACATATAAACGTGATTGCCCTCGCGGGTAGAAAGCCACTCGATGAGAAATACGTCTCGGCTCGGCAAAGCCGACCACGACTGTTGCACGTTGAGTAAGGGTGCTAACGCATGAAGCTCCGGATCGGTGTTGTCGCCCTGAATGAAATGATCCAGCTTAAGACGAATCATGTCGGCCAGTTGGGCGGACAAGGGTAGCCGTCCGCCGCTCCAGCGGGGCACCAGGCCGTCTTTGCCGCGGGCTTTGCTCACCAGCACCGTCATGTCTTTGATGCGCTCGAGCCGCAGGTTACGTCCGGCGAACCAAAACTTATCGCCCTTGTTGAGGCGGGAAGCAAAGCTCTCTTCAATAATACCAATGTAGCCGCCGCTCAAAAATTTCACGCGCAGCATCGGGTCGCTCACGATGGTGCCCATCGACAGGCGATGACGCATGGCCGTGCGGCGGCTAGTCACTTTGTGTACTCCGTCTTCCACCACCACCTTCGAGAACTCGTCGTATTCACCCAGGCTGTCGCCGCCAGTGGTGATAAATTGCAGCGCCCACCGCCACTGCTCCGCGTTAAGCTGACGAAAGGCGTAGGTAGAATGAATCTCTTCATATACTTCCGCTTCTCGAAAGCCCTCACCTACGGCCCGCGTCACCAAATACTGCACCAGCACGTCGAAGCAGTTTTCCAGCGGCTTGCGCGACTCCACCACCCGCTGCCGAACGCCCTCTTGCAGGGCCGCCGCCTCGAGTAGCTCCAGCGAATGGGTGGGCAAAAAGTACATCTTACTGGTGGCTCCCGGCTGGTGACCGCTGCGTCCGGCCCGCTGCAAAAAGCGCGAGATGCTTTTCGGACTACCCACCTGAATCACCGTTTCTACCGGTCGAAAGTCTACGCCCAGGTCCAGGCTGGAGGTGCAGACCACCAGTTTCAGAATGCCTTGGTGGAGCGCGTCTTCTACCCAGGTGCGCACTTCGTTGTCGAGCGAGCCGTGGTGCATGGCCATCTGTCCGGCCAGGTCGGGCACTGCCTCAAGCAAGCGCTGGTACCAGATTTCGGTTTGGGCGCGGGTGTTGGTGAACAGCAGGGTGGTTTTGCTCTGCTGGATGATGGGCAGCACCTGCGGTAGCATCCGGATGCCCAGGTGCCCCGCCCACGGAAACTTGTCGACCCGTTTGGGGATGATGGAGTGCACCTCGATACGCTTTTCCAGGTTGGAACGGACGATGCGGCTCGGCCCGGCGTGGTTCGGACCCAGCAGAATATCTTTGGCTTGCTCCAGGTTGCCAATGGTGGCCGACACTCCCCACACCCGCAGGCCCGGGCGCAACGTACGCAGATGCGATAACGCCAGTTCCAGTTGCACGCCCCGCTTGGTGCCCAGCAGTTCGTGCCACTCGTCGGTGATCACGCACTCTAGCTGACGGAACACCCGCCGGTGGTCTTTCTGACTCAGCAGCAGGTGCAAGCTCTCGGGAGTGGTGATCAGGCACTCGGGCAAGCGGCGTAGTTGCTTCTGCCGGTCTTTGGTGGAGGTGTCGCCGCTGCGGACGGCCACCTGCCAGGGCACGTTCATGCCGTCGCAAGCGCGTTCCATCGCGGCGCGGAGGTCCTTGGCCAGGGCCCGCAACGGGGTGATCCACAGCACCCGCAGTCCGTTGTTCTGGGTAGTGGAATAATCGTTGGGATGCTGCTGGATGAAGGACAGCAGGCAGGGCGTCCACAATGCGTAGGTTTTGCCGCTGCCCGTGGGAGCGTTGAGCAGGCCACTTTCACCCGCCAGATAGGCTTCCCAGGTTTCTCGCTGAAACGGAAAGGGAGTCCAACCCTGCTGGGCGAACCAGTCTTCGGCGGGGGAGAGTGGAGTAGCGGGGGCGGTGGACACGAGTGAGTACTTTGGGGATTAACCCGCACCGGGGGGGATTGTTAGTGGATCAGATGACGGATCGTTTGTTCGATTGCTAGCGGATGGATTGTTCAATGATTGAAACTACGCTTCGTTAAACAATTGATTGAGCCAGGCGGCGAACTGTTGGCAGAGGGCGGTGTTGGTAGAAAAGTATTTCTTGGTGATAGCTAATCCCAACGGAGTGCCTGGATCGGCCTGCCACGCTAGCCAAGTGTGGATTAATGCTTTAGCGCGATGGTTAGGGACATACTGCCGTAGATTACGTTCCTCCAGTGTAGTGACTGCTTCTTCAGCCAACACGAGTCTTTGATCTGCTTCCGGAACCAGAGAGCGGATGAAATCCTCGAGCATTCCCGTATCTTGGTTATCGGGCATCAGCCAGATACCAACCCGTGGTCGGTTGGGAGCCGGTGAAGGGATTACCGTTCCTAATGCATCAGGGATTTTGGGAACCTCGTATTTAAGGTCGCGAAGTGGTTTGACAGTATCCTCCCAACGGTTGCTATGGTTAAAGTCAGCATCGACCAACACGCCTAGTGATTGAATATTTCTTTGCTTCGCCCGCACCGGAATAGCAGGCATGAGATTGGTGATTCCTCTCATATCAACCACGTCAAATGTTTCGGATATATTGAACTGTTGACAGATGGACCAAACAACGTGTTGATCGTCATTTCCTTCTACTAATAGCTTTTGATTAAACTTTTCTCTTACGTCCATTGTCAGCGAACTTCTATGCGTTGATCAGCCGCGGTATCTAATTCTTTTTCGCTATACAGGGTTGGTATAATCTGACCGTCAATGTTGTCCAAGCGCAGATACTGCCCTTCCTTTTGATTACCTTCACTATTCAGCACACTTTCAAAAGCATGGATGCAATCATCGCTGTGGGTGGTAGCAAACACTTGTACATTGAGTTCTTTAGCCAGCTTGAAGATCATCTTCCACAAGTCTTCCTGCACGGTGTAATGTAGTCCGTTTTCAAATTCGTCAATGAGTAGGTAGCCATCCTTAGCGTTAACCAAGGCTAGAATTATGGTAAGGATACGGTTCATACCGTCGCCCATGCTCTGGAGGGGAATAACTTCTTTTACAGATGACAGTTTAACGACTGGATCTCTCTTGCGATCAGATTCGTTACTTACAAATGCAATCCGTTCAACGCCTATCTCAATAATTTGAAGGGCCTTTATCACGTAAGCTTCTTCCTCAGTCAGAGCTACATTATCCCATAAAGTACTATTGATATCATTTCCAATATCTCCAGTCTTTACATACTGAAAATTATAATTACTGACATTGCTACCATTGTAGTAAGACGGCCCTCTCATCATCTCCCTGTCCATACTGTAAACTCTTCCAGATCCGTCAAATTTCACCTCTATACCCAGATCAACATCACCATAGCTATCAGATACGTCTTTAATAACATTCGTATATATTCTGTTGCTTGAATCTGACACACTTCTTTCCTCTCTCAACTGGACGAAACGTATCAAAAGGCGGTTAGTATCGCTTAGTGTATCATCAAACAATTCTCCATTTGATAACTGACCAATAAGTATAATATCACTATCTGAAAAACTAGTCTTTCTGCCATAGAGGATAGAAGCGTATGAATTTGGATTTACTTTTCTAGCTAGTTGATTTCGTGCGCTTATCATCCGTATTGGTGCTACTTCACCTCTCTCCACAAGTATTTGTCTTATCCACCGAATATCTCCCCCCGCCGCATGCAGCGACACCGCCTCTAGCAGCGAGGTCTTCCCCGTGTTGTTCTTTCCCGCAATCAGGTTTACCCGCGCCAGTCGCTCAATGTCCAGGCTTTTGAGGTTGCGATAGTTACGAATGCTTAAGGATGGTAACATAGCCGTATCATTTTAGCGTATCAAATCACTCATTCTATCCTTCATCAGTTCAATCCTTCTTCTCTTTCACCTCAATCCCCAACTCACGCAGCTGCTCCCCCGAGATGGGTGAGGGCGTATCGATCATTACGTCGCGGCCCGCGTTGTTCTTGGGGAAGGCGATGTAATCGCGAATGGAGTCAGCCCCGTCGAGCAAGGCGCACATGCGGTCGAAGCCGAAGGCGATGCCGCCGTGGGGTGGGGCTCCGTATTCAAAAGCTTCCATCAAAAAGCCAAACTGCGCCTGCGCCTCGGCATCGCTGAAGCCCAGGTGCTGGAACATCAGCTTCTGCAAGGCCCGGTCGTGAATCCGGATCGAGCCGCCCCCGATCTCCACTCCGTTGATGACCAAATCGTAGGCATTGGCCCGCACCGCGCCCGGATCACTGTCCAGTTTAGCGATGTCCGCAGGCTTGGGCGAGGTGAACGGATGGTGCATCGCGTGGTAGCGTTGCGTGTCCTCGTCCCATTCTAATAGCGGGAAGTCCACTACCCACAGCGGTTTATACACCGCGCGGTCGCGCAGCCCCAGTTCGCTGCCCATATGTAGCCGCAGCTCTGACAAGGCCCGGCGTACGGAATGCCGCCCAGTAGGGTTGGTGTCTCCCGACAGCACCAGCAATAGGTCGCCCGGCTGGGCTTCCATCGCGTCGGCCCACTGCTGCAGATCTTCCTGACCGTAGAACTTGTCTACCGACGACTTAAAGCTACCGTCGGCGTTGCACTTCACGTACACCAGGCCCTTGGCTCCAATCTGCGGACGGCGCACAAAGTCGGTCAGCGCGTCCAATTGCTTGCGGGTGTAGTCGACGCAACCGGGCACGCGAATGCCCACCACCAGTTCGGCTTGGTCGAACACACTGAAGCCCTTGCCCTGCGCCACGGCGTTAAGTTCCACAAACGTCATCGCGAAGCGTGTATCCGGCTTGTCGTTGCCGTACAAGCGCATCGCCTCGTCGTAGCTCATCCGAGGAAATTTGTCCACCGTTATCCCCTTCACTTCTTGGAACAAGTACTTCGTGAGTCCCTCGAAGGTATTGAGGATGTCTTCTTGCGTCACGAACGACATCTCGCAGTCGATCTGGGTGAACTCGGGTTGGCGGTCGGCCCGGAGGTCCTCGTCGCGGAAGCACTTCACAATCTGGAAGTAGCGGTCGAAGCCCGACACCATCAGCAGTTGCTTGAAGGTTTGGGGCGACTGCGGCAGGGCGTAGAACTCACCAGGGTGCATCCGCGAGGGCACCACAAAGTCGCGCGCGCCCTCGGGGGTGGACTTGATGAGCACTGGCGTTTCCACTTCGATGAACTGCTGCTGATCGAGGTAGATACGCGTGTGCTGCATCATGCGGTGGCGCAGTTGCAACTTTTGCCGCACGGAACTACGCCGCAAGTCCAGGTAGCGGTACTTCATCCGCAGGTCTTCGCCCCCGTCTGACTCGTCTTCGATGGTAAAGGGAGGTATTTTAGAGGGGTTGAGCACCTTAAGTTCGGTCACGTCAATTTCAATGTCGCCGGTGGGCATATTAGGGTTTTTGGCGTAGCGCTCGATGACCTTCCCCTTGGCTTCCAGCACGTACTCTCGACCCACTTGCTGGGCCTGTTTCATCGCTTGGGCGTCGGTTTCGCCTTCCTTAAAGATGAGCTGGGTGAGGCCGTAGCGGTCGCGCAGGTCAATCCACAGCACGCCGCCCTTGTTGCGCACACGCTGTACCCAGCCGGTGAGCGTTACCGATTGGCCCGCGTGGTCTAATCGTAATTCGCCGCAGGTGTGCGTTCGTAGCATAATGTTCGTTAGTTTGATGCAGTTGAAGCCCAAAGTTATGGTAAATTATCGGGCCTTCCTGGCTTTCCGGGCATTTAATGCCACTGGGTAGGCACTATATGATTTGCTAGAGCGCGTTTTAAACGCGCTCTAGCAATTAGGTTGATGGCGTAAGACCTTCGGTAATTCAGAAGAATATCTCCTGCGCCAGCCGGTACGTATTGGCGTGGGCCTCCACAATGTGAGCGATCGTCTTGGAGTAGCCGCCGCCCATGTTGATCGTTACCGGCACTCCCGCGTCGCGGCAGGTCTGCAGCACGAAGCGGTCGCGCTCTTTGCAACCGGCCATCGTCAGGCCTAGCCGCCCTAGCTTGTCGGTGGCCAGCACGTCTACGCCCGACTGAAAGAATATAAAGTCGGGTTGCACTTCATCCAACAGACGGGGCAGGGTGTTCCGCAAATGATTCAGGTAGGCTTGGTCGTCGGTGCCATCGGGTAGCGGAATGTCCAAGTCCGATTGCTCCTTGTGCATGGGGTAGTTTTTGGCTCCGTGCATGCTGAAAGTGAACACGGTGGGCTGGGCGCGAAAGATCTGGGCGGTGCCATTGCCCTGGTGCACGTCCAGATCGACGATCAGCACCTGGGTGGCCAGTTTGTTTTCCAGCAGGTAATTCGCTCCGATGGCGCTGTCGTTGAGCAGGCAAAAGCCCTCGCCCCGGTCGGTGAAGGCGTGGTGCGTGCCGCCCGCCACGTTGCCCGACACGCCGTACTTTAGGGCGTATCGCGCGGCCTGCACGGTGCCCTGCGCGATGGTGATCTCGCGCTGCACCAGTTGCTCCGACAGCGGAAAACCCATCTTCCTAATCTCTGATTTGGTGAGTTGCTGCTGTTTAAGGCGTTGCCAGTAGTGCGCGTCGTGGGTGTTGGTGATGTAGCGCTCTTCTAGGGGGTGGGGGGCAAACAGGTTGCCCTCGGTGATCGTACCCTCATAGATTAGCTGTTCGGGCAACAGATCATACTTGATCATGGGGAAGCGGTGGTTTTCGGGCAGGGAGTGCGCGTAGCTAGGGGTCCAGGCGATCTTGAGCATGAAGAGCAACGATGTTCATGGGGAAGAACCGCTTTTGAGGGGAAGAGTTCCTCAGATTATGATTTCCCAGGAGGATGACAAAAAAGATATATTCATGAATGGCATGAACATGCTCTCAGAGCCTAAGCTCCATTAAAACAATAGAACAACCTGTCAAGCTCATCGACAAACGGCTACTTACCACTCATCTTCCGAGTCTTTTAAATGGTAGAAACCCTCGTCTTCAGACGAAAGAGCCTTCAGGCTTTGCGTAGTGGGGAATAGTTGTAGTATGGATCACCAAGTATCGCTACATGGTGCTTAGCAGTAACGCGTTCGCGACCTGATTGCGCAGGTTGCTGATGAAATGCATGTCAAGATATTTAATGGTGTGGTGTCCAGCGACCACGTGCACATATTTTGTAGTATTCCCCTTTCCGGTCATCTCGGATACAGACGAACACGCGCGGTTCCCCGCCGGGATGGATAATCTTGTTGCGTACCGCGTTTATCACGAGCAGGGCCCGGCCCCCCGGTTTGTTCTTGCCCTGCTTTACTTTTTTATGATAATAATCAGCCATTTCTCCCTTTCCAGACACTACAGATAGTGCTGCCAGGTGTAGCAACTTTTTCATTTGCTTGTTAGCCAGATGGCTGACTCTGGTACCTCCTCTGATGCTGGTACCTGAGGCGTGCTACTCAGAAGTAGCTCCTTTCGAGCAAAGGGGTTGGTAAAAAAATGCGTATGAATGGTAGGAAGACAGAAGCCACTGTGGAACAGCCACTGTGGAACAGCCACTGTGGAAAAGAATTGAATGTTACAGAATTCAACTATTGACTCACTGATTCTCTATTGGAAGGAATTGAGAAATTGGTTATGTTTGTGCTTAGTATTTTCAATCTTCAACACCGTTTTCTGCGCCCCAGCGCGTAAAAGACCCACCTCTACCAAACAAAAGACTGGTTTTACATAAGCGGCTGCTTTCGGGAGCCGTTCTTTTATTTTGGGCAGTGAGGTGATTTTAAACCAACAAAGTATGTCAGATATATCGTATTACACCAAAGAAGGCTTACAGCGACTCAAGGACGAGCTGAACTACCTGAAAACCAAGGGGCGCACCGACATGGCCCACCAGATTGCCGAAGCCCGGGATAAGGGAGACCTGAGCGAGAACGCCGAGTATGATGCTGCTAAGGACGCCCAGGGCCACTTAGAGCTCAAGATAGCCAAACTAGAAGGGGTGGTCGGCAACGCCCGCGTGCTCGACGGGGCCAACGTGGATACGTCTAAAGTGTCTATCCTATTGACCGTAAAAATCAAGAACCAGCAAAACGGCGCCCAGATGTCTTACACCCTGGTATCCGAAGAAGAGGCCGATCTGAAATCTGGCAAGATATCGGTGAAGTCGCCCATCGGCAAAGGTCTGCTAGGAAAAAAGATAGGCGAAACCGCCGAAGTACAAGCTCCTGCGGGCACGATCAGCTTTGAGATTCTGGATATTTTTCTTAATTAATTAGGTTCTGGGTTAAGCGGTTCTGAGTTCTAGGTTCACAGTTTTCCTTAACCTAGAACTCAGAACATTGTAACCTAGAACCTTTAACTTAGAACTATCATGTCCATCTTCACCCGCATCATCAACCGTGAGATTCCGGGACACATTGTGGCCGAGAACGATCAGGTCATCGCTTTTCTGGATATCCGTCCGCTAACGCGAGGCCATACGCTGGTGGTGCCGAAGACAGAGGTGGACTATTTTTTTGATCTAGAGGAGGAGCTTTATCTCGAACTCAACCGCTTTGCCCGAGAGATAGCCATCGGACTCAAAAAAGCGGTGCCCTGTGAGCGCATCGCCACCGCCGTGATCGGTCTGGAGGTGCCCCACGCCCACCTGCACCTCATCCCCATCAACACCATGGACGATGCCAACTTCAGCCGTCCCAAACTGCAACTGTCGGATGAGGAAATGGTGGAGGTAGCTGAGCGCATTCGTAGGGAGCTATAGCATGGCTGAAAATATCACCTTCCTGGGGTGCGTTGTAACGCGTTATATTTACCATAGAGCTTAAATTAGCACGCGTGGCCCCTTCGTAAAAATTGTAGTGACACTGTACGCTTTTCTCACCACTGTCACCCCGTAGGGGTCCAATACTAAAGTGTAAGAAGACCCCTGCGGGGTGACAGTAATAACCTAGTAAAGCGTCCGATACGCTCGTTGCACGTTTTGTGGAAAAGCCGTGATTTAGCACGTAAGAAACGCTCCCTGTTCCGAAAAAACTCCTCAATTGCTAGTGGCCCACCTGACGTGCTCAGCGTGCCGATCTGGAAATTAATGGCTGTTGCGCCGTCAAATTACTTCCCGATTGCCAGCATACGGCTGGTAAATTGACCAAGTTACCCACTTTTCTGTCATCAGAAATTTGTTTGCGACCAAGTGCCGTCCTCTCCGTTTTTGCCTTCTTCTCGCCTGTATTTGCTCAAGACGCTACTTGATAGAGGCTTTAGTATAACATTACGAATTTTACCTATCACTAATTTTATTGCTACTACTTGCTTTTTCTGCCAGCGATGGTGAGATGATCGCCATTTTCGTTGAAAGACAGGCGGTGTACCATTTGCCCTCCTTTCCTCCTTCCCCGCGCTAAGTATTGTGCTATTTATGTGGGTAGTGAAATGCCAACGCAATACGCAAGTACGATGGGTGAAAGATTTTTACGCAATGCGCTCCTTTATAGTGGATTTTTACTGGGTCTGTCGCTGACCCTTCGGGCGCAGGACTGCCCCGACCAGGCCACCTTCGAGGTAACTGATGAACAATCTCCGGGCGGCAACGACGGGCAAATCACGGTGACGTTTTCCGGATTGCACGGCAATATGGACCCGGCGGCGGGGGATTTTCAATATAGTTTATTCAACAAAGAAGTAGGAGGCTATCTTTATGATCCTGCACTACTTGGTCCGGACTTTTATGAGAATTCTCGGATCACGCTGAACTTTCGCCCCCCCGGTACCCTCACATTTCGAAATTTACCTCCTCAATCCGGGTACACTATAGTACTTACTAGCCCTTCCTGTCAGAAGCTTTATAATTCCACTGCAGAAGGAATCACAGTAAAAGCATCTGAACAATGAAGCATAAAGCTATAGAACTAATTGCTCCGCTAGCATTACTTTACTTTCTGTTACTTAGTGGAACTGCTTATGCCCAGTCATGCCCTGACGTGGTTCAGAGTAGTTTGAATATCTCTGTAACCCCTGAGCAGTGCTATCAGGCTGAGGATGGAAAAATAGAAATTTCATTCGTTGATGCCACAGGAAGCTATACTACAGGCTTAGGCGACTTCACACCAAATTCTGGAGACTACAAATACAACCTGTTCAATTCCGGTCAGGGGTGGGTATACGATGAGTCTGGCATTTCAACTGGCGCTGCGGTCATTCCTAGTATCACAGTGAGTTATGAGGCACCGAATAAAATTACGTTCAGTGGATTGCCGTCTAACGAAGGTAGTTTTGGATATAGGGTAGTTATTGTAGGTGGGGACTGCGAAGAGACAGGTAACAGTAAGCAGTTTCCTGCAAAGGAAAGCCCCTCTGGAATTACAGTAGTTGCCGCCCCTGAAGTCATCATCGACCCCGCCCAAATCACCACCCAGGCCAACACCGTCTGTACTCTGCCCGCCCCTTTTGACGGGGAAATCAACATGAACAGCGCGGTGAGCGGCGGGGCCGGTGGCTACGAATACTCCATCGATGGCACCACCTTCCAGACCAGTCCGAACTTCACCGGCCTGGAGCACGGCACCTACACGGTGACGGTCATCGACCAAAACAGCACCACCGTCGGTGATAACTGTACTAAAACCGTTAACGTGACTGTTCCCGACGGTCGGGTTCCTCCCACCGCCGCCATCACTCCCAACAATCCTGACGCTTGCGCGGCCGTCGACCTGCCGCTCAACGGTAATCCCACCGGAGGCACTGGCGTCTACGTGTCGCACCTCTGGACGGGCGACGTTGGAACGTTGACGGCTACGAACGTAGAAAATCCTACCTTCAACTCCGCTACTCCGGGCACCTACAACCTCACCTACGAGGTCACCGACGATAAGGGCTGTACCGCCACTTCCTCCGTTGCCATCACGGTGGTTGACCCGATCATGGTAAGTCTTATCGTTGACGAAACGGACAACACCATCTGCGCGGGCGAATCAACCAGCGTAATTGTTCGTAGCGCCCAGGCGGGGTACCGTTACCAATTACGCAACGACGCCGACGATAGTCCGATTGGCGGTCCGGTAGAAGGTCCGGCCACTGCGTTGATGTTACCCACCGGAAACCTTACCGCCACCACCACCTTCAACGTACTCGTCAGCAGCGTCAGCGGCCCCTGCCCCGACGTGGAGCTCACCGACCAGGCCACCGTCACCGTGGTCGATGCGGTGGATCTCACCCTGGCGGTAAGCGCCCAAACCAGTCCGCTCTGCTCAGGAGAAAGCACCAACATTCTGCTGGAAAGCAGCGAATTGAACGTTGACTATCAACTGCGCAACGACGCCGATGACAGCAACGTCGGGTCGGTGATTACCGGCACCGGCGGAGATCTATCTTTTCCTACCGGCATCCTAGCTACCTCCACCACGTTTCACATCATCGCCGACAACGGAGTGTGCACCGAGGCCGAGCTTACCAACAAGGCCAGCGTTACAGTAAACCCATCACCTACCCAGGCCGTGCTGTCGGGCGACGCCACCGTGTGCGCCGGAAGCAGTACCAACCTGACGGCAGCCCTCACCGGTGGGGTAGGGCCGTTCAGCTTCACCCTTGCCAACTCGATAGACGCCAACACTATCCCAGTGGCTAACTATACCAGCGGCGATAACATTTCCGTAACGCCCACCGCCGACGTCACCTATACGATTAGCGGCTTAGTGACCGACGCCAACGGCTGCGAAGTGGTCGGAACGGGTTCGGCAACAATCACCATTGCCCCGCTGCCCACCGCCAACGATCAAACCCCAACGGTCTGCGAAGACAGTCCGGGCAACGGGGCCACGGTGGATCTGACAGCATTAGAGAGCGCGATCAACGGAAATCCCGGCATCACCATCAACTGGTTCGAAAGAGGCATCGCTGACCACGGCGGTGGCCACTCCCGCCAGCGTAACGGCCAATAACAACGATGACTACTTCGCCCAGGTAGTCAACGGCCCTTGCCAAGCCGTGGCCACGGTGACCTACACCGTAAATAGCACTCCCGACGCAACCTTCAACTACGCTTCCGGGACCTTTTGCCAGGATGCCAGCCCGCAATCTCCCACGGCCACCACCTCCGGCGGCACGTTTAGCGCTGACCCAGGCTTAGCGATTAACGCAACCACCGGCGTGATAGACATCGCCGCCAGCACCGCCCCGCTCAACACTCCGCAGACGGTGACCTACAGCTTCGGCGGCATCTGCCCCAATAGCTCCACCTTTGAGGTGACCATCACCAACGCGCCCAACGCTGAGTTTACGTACGCCCCTGGCCAGTTTTGCCAGGACGCAGGCAATCAGTTCCCCGTCTTCCCGACGGGCGGTAGCGGCGGCACCTTCTCAGCAGCAGCCGGATTGGCAATTGATGCGGCGACCGGCGAAATCGATCCGCTAACTAGTACGCCCGGTCTGTACATTGTGACCAACACCATTGCGGCCAACGGTACCTGCCCGGTGACTACCGATGATTTTGCCGTAGAAGTATTAGAACAAGACAATGCCGCATTCTCCTATGCGCCTGCCTACTGCCAGGACGATACCAATCCGGTGGCAACCATCACCGGCGATGCCGGAATTTTCTCGGCAATTCCGGGTGGCTTAGCGTTTCTGGATACCAGCACCGGCGAGATTAATCTTGCTGCCAGCACGGCCGATGTTACGTATACAATTACTTACACCACCACCGGAACCTGCGCTTCTAACAGCAGCTTCGACGTAACCATCAATAGCGTACCCGACCCCGCGTTTAGCTACGCGAAGGCGGTGTACTGTCAAAGCGAAGGCACCACCGCGGCGAGTTCAGTTATCACTCCGGGCGGCACTTTCTCGGCAACTCCCAGCGGATTGTCGTTCTTTAACGCAGCCACCGGTGAAATTAACCTGACCGGAAGTACTCCTGGTTCTTATACAATTACCTACGATCCCAACGGTGCCTGCCCCGCTTCAGCTACCTTCGGGATCACGATCAACGCGGCTCCCACCGCCATCGATCAAAGCCCGGCGGTTTGTGAGGATAGTCCGGGCAGCGGAGCCACGGTGGACCTGACGGTATTGGAAAACGCAATCAACGGAAATCCCGGCATCACCATCAACTGGTTCGAAGAGGCATCGCTGACCACGGCGGTAACCAATCCGGCCAGTGTAATGGTGGACGATGGCGACGATTTCTTCGCCCAAGTGGACGATGGTATTTGTCAAGCTGTAGCCACGGTCACCTACACCTTAAATTCCCTTCCTACGGTGGCTGACCAGACTCCTTCAATCTGTGAGGGCGTTGCCGGTAGTGGCACGGCCACGGTAAGCTTGACGGCCCTGGAAGCGACTATCGACGGCGGAGTAGGCTACACCTACGCTTGGTTTATCGACGCAACCCTCACCACGCCCGTGGCCGACCCTAGCAGTGTAACCACCGGCAACGGAGACGACTTCTTCGCCCGCGCCAGCGACGGTTCCTGCCAGCAGGTGGCTACCGTCACCTACGCCGTACAGTCGTCACCCACTCCTAGTTTCTCCGGACTGACTTCGCCTTATTGTCTCACCGACGCGGCCGCCACGCTCACCGGTAGCGAGAGCCCGAACGGCAGCTTCACCGGACCCGGCGTCACCGACAACGGCGATGGTACCGCCTCCTTTGATCCGGCATCAGCGGGTGAGGGAACGCATACCATCGTTTACAGCTTCAGTAACGGGGCAGGCTGTACCAATCAGTCTACGCAAACCGTAGTAGTCAACGACTGTATCGCTCCCTTCACCCCGAACTTCACGGCCAATATCACCAGCGTTTGCGAAGGAAATACCGTTACGTTCACCAACCAGTCGTCGGGAGCCATCACCAGCTACGCCTGGGACTTCGGCGCCGGAGCCACGCCCGCTACGGAAACCGGTCCCGGACCGCACACCGTAACCTACAGCACGGCGGGTAACGCAACGGTTTCCCTGACCGTAGACGGACCAACCACCGCCACCAAGACTAATTATATTACTATCAACGCCGAAGACGATGCCGGATTTGGCTACGCCGTTACCGACTACTGTCCCGACGGTAGCGACCCGAGTCCATCGTTTGTTGAAACTCCGGGGGGTGTTTTCACGGCTATCCCGGCCGGATTGGTTATTAGTGCTGCCAGCGGTGCCGTGGATTTGTCCGCGAGTACGGCGGGCGTAGCGTATACGATCACCTACACCACCAATGGCCCGTGCCCCAGCAGCAGCACGTTCAACCTGACGATTCAAGATTTCAACGATGCCACTTTCAACTATGCCAGCGGTTCATACTGCCAAGCCGACCCGAACCCGACGGCTACCATCACCGGTGATCCCGGCGGAACATTTACCGGTCCTGCCGGGCTGGTTATTGCGGACGGCGCGACGGGTGAGATTGATTTGTTGGGTAGCACGGCGGGCACCTATAACGTGACGTATACCACCGGCGGAACCTGTCCGGTGAGCGAAGTATTCCCTATTACGATTGTGGGTAGTCAGACCGCGGCCTTCAGCTACGCTTCGGGCACCTACTGCTTCGATGGAACCGATGCCGTACCCGAACCGGGCTACGCCACCGGAGGCACGTTCAGCACTACGGACCCGGTTACGCTGGACCCCGACAACGGAACAATAGGTGTTTCAAGCAGTACGGTGGGCGGACCTTACACCATTAGCTATACCATCGGTAGCGGATCGTGTATTTCTACCGAATCGTTTGAGATAACTATCATCAATAGTACCCCTGACCCCACCTTCAACTACAATCAGGCGCAGTACTGCACGCAAACCGGAACCACTCCGCCCGTATTTGCTCCCGGTGCCACAGTCGGCACGTTCTCGTACCAACCCGTTCCCGCCGGTCCGAACGTTCTAGCGCTGGCGGCGGACGGAACCATCGATCTGGCAACCAGTGATCCGGGTACCTACCGGGTGTCCAACTTCATCGCCGGTTCGGGCGGCACCTGTGCGAGTGTCACCCACGAAGAAACGGTGCAGATTTTTGCGCCCGACGTGGCCGATATTGCCTACAATGGCGGAAACCCCATCTGCCAGAGCCAAACCACCGATCCGACGCCGGTTTTCGCTACCGGAAGCACTACTACCGGAACATTTACGGTGACCAGCGCCAATGCCGCGGACATCACCATCGTGTCTACCACCGGACTAATCGACCTAAGCGATACTGATCCCGGCAGTTACGATATTCGGTTTGATACCAATGGGCCCTGCCCCGATAATATTACGGTGACAGTAGAAATTGAGGTAGCCACCGACGCCAGTTTCACCTATCCGGCCACGACCTTTTGTAAGGGGACCGGTAGCGTATTACCTAGCTCGATTGCGATTAGTCCCGGAGTATTTTCGGCGAATTCTCTGAACTTATTAGTGGATAACAATACCGGTGAGATTGACGTAGACGGTAGCGATGCCGGTAATTACTTTGTTATCTACGAACCCACCGCGGCGGGTTGCAACGGCCGCGACTCGGTAGCCATTACCATCAACGACATCACCGCCGATGCGGGAGCCGACGATGTGGCGTGCCGACTGCGCTACGACCTGACGGGCAATGCTCCGGCGACCGGGGCCACCGGTGCGTGGGCGGTAGTGAGTACGCCTAGTGGAACCGAGACGGCAACCTTCTCTAATTTTAATAATCCTAACGCGCGGGCAAACGTAAGCGATCCGGGCCTCTACGAGTTTGAGTGGACGGTGACCCAAGGCGGCTGCTCGGTATCGGATCGGGTAGCGATTGAATTTTACTACGCTATCGAGGTTGTCTCGCCAAACTATCTCGGCACCGGAGATTGTAGCGCCGATGATGGATATAAAGTATTTGCTGCAGGGGGGGGGAGTGGCGACTTTACCTTTGTTTGGAGCGCTGGAAACGTAGGACCAGGAGGCTTCACGTTTGTTGATGGACAAGTATATAATTCTAGTCTGCCCCCAGCGGCAGGGGAAATACAGTATAGAAACAGTCTGCCCGCTGGAATCCATACTCTAGTTATCACTGATAACAACATCGGTTGTGATACTACGGTGACCTTTGCCATTGGAGTGCAAAAGTTTGACGATTTGCTGCTTGTCTCCACGAGTAACGCCTGCGGTACGGGGAATAACGGTGAAATCACCGCCGAACGATCTTCTGATCCTGCCGCCAATCAGTACCAGTACGCCATCACCTATCTCGACGAAAACGGTGATCCGCTGTCTCCGCCGGTTAGCGCAACGTACGATGCGACTACTGACACGGATGTGGTAGTCGGTGGATTCCCGATAGGAAGCTACTTCTTGGATATAGAAGTGACCGCCAGTCCCGACCCAACTGATTTGGGGTGCCGCTTCTACAAAGAAGCACTGGTGGAAGCGTTCACTCCTGTCAACGTGTCCTTAAATAATATTATTCAGCCTAGTTGCACCGGCACCATCGACGGGAGCATCGATATTAACGTGAGTAGCACCATCCCCGATACCTATACCTATACCTGGAGGGATGGCGGCGGGGCAGTCGTAGGAAATGCCCAAGACCTAATCAATATTTCAGTGGGCGACTATTCGGTAGATATCACTTACAACGGCGGAACGTGCACCCAAACCTTCGGTCCGGTGAGTGTGCTGCCGCAGAACACCAGCACCGGCCCCACCGCGATCACCCCGCTGGCCCCCAGCGTGCAATGCAGCAGCTTCAACGCTCGCTGGAGCGACGTAGGAGCCGGGATCAGCTACCGCCTCGATGTTTCGGAAGATGCTTCGTTCACTGCTCCGCTCCTTGTAGATAACGGGGTGATTGCCGCCAACGTCACCACCTTTACGGTGAGCGGACTGGCCCCCGGCACGCCCTATTTCTACCGCGTGCGGTCGGTTGACGGCAGCTGCGTGTCGGAGAACTCGAACGTGATTTCGGTGACTACCGAAACGGGCGACGTGCCCAGTATCCAGGAGGCAACGTTCACCGTTTGCGATCAGTTTACTGCTAACTGGACCGCCGTGCCCGGCGCCACCGACTACGCCGTGCAGGTGGCCACCGACGCCGCCTTCACCAACGTACTGACTAGCTACGACTCCGTGGCAGTAGGAAGCAGTGATAACAAGTTGCTCATCAGCGGACTCACTGGCGGAGAAACCTATCATTATCGCGTGACAACAACCGCTGGCTGTGGAAGTTCAGCTTACTCGGCTGCTGCCAGCGTAACCACCGACGGGCTAGAAGATAGCGACAAGCCCACTGATCTAGTTGCTGCTGCTGGTTGCACCACCGCCGAGTTGAGCTGGCAGGGCGTAAGTGGTTCAGTAAGTCGCTACAAAGTATTTTTAGATGATGATGATGACCTTACTAACGGTACTCCCTATCCCACCTATCAGGAAGTAATAGTAGCGGCTACTACTATGAGCGTACCTAACGCAGGTGATACTTACTTCTTCCACGTGCTGGCGATCCTAAACGGTTGCGACACCACAATGGCCGTATCTGATGCCTTCACCACCCGCAGTGAGCCAACTACGCCCGTAGTAAATTCTCCTTCTGATATCACTTGTAATGGATTTACGCTTAGTTGGCCCGCGGTAACGGATGCCGACGATTACGTAGTGCACGTTTCAAAAGATAACTTTGCTACTTTTGTCGGAGATACAGTTACCAGCCTGAGTATCGTGCTAGATACGCTAACCCAGGGCACCACGTACCAGTACCGGGTGAGAGCCCGAGGGTGTACCGAAAGCGCCTTCACAACACCGATTGACATAACCACCAATGACGTTCCTCTGGCGCTGGCTACTTCTCCTACCGCCTCCGCGCCTTCGTGCGCCGGATTCACCGTGAACTGGACGGCGCAGCCCGGCATCCGCTACTTCGTAGAGGCTTCGCCGGTCGGTGATAATTTCACCTCCGTGATAGAACGCTCCTCCGAAGTGGACGGTGATACCTACACCTTCACCACCCTTTCGGTAGAAACTAGCTATAACTACCGGGTGATCACCGTGAACGATTGCGGGGAGGGTAGTGCCACCAACGGTGCGGGTAGTATCTCCACCAAGGTAGCCGATGAGTGCGGGTGCGGACACGATCAGGTAGCCTTTACGGTGACCACCAGCAACGCCACCTGCCCCGGTAGCACCGACGGAGCGTTCACTATCTTGTCGCGCAGAAAGCAGGGCGTCACAGCGACTCCCGATATGAGCCGCTTCAAATACCGGTATCAGTCGCTGACTAATCCTGCCGATACTTCGGCCTGGGAGGCCGGTGAACCCGGTTCGCCCCCGCTTCCTCACTTCTTTAACGGAGTGAAGGCGGGTGACTACCAGGTGCTGGTGTGGGATACGCTCGGCCTGCCGGGATGCGTAGATACCGTCGCCTTCACCACCACCATCAGTTTGCAGAACCAAATCACCGTGGTGGCCAAAGCCGAAACCTGCGACTCGCTCGGGCAAGTAGTGATTAACTTCCCGGGGGCTTGCAATACTCCGGACCGTTACTACTGGGCCCGGGTGGGCTCCGGCGAGGCCGACGGAGATAACCAAATGGTAACCATCTCCGGGCTAACCGCGGGCGACTACCAGGTAGAAATCTTTGACTTCTTTACCAACGAATCGTACGATACGCTGTCGGTTTTTGTGCCCAACAACTGCTCCACCGGAGCTGAGCCCACCACGGCGTGCAATCTGAACGGCATTACCTTCATTCCCGAAACCACCCTGGCAGCGTGCGACACCGGAGAAGGAAGCGTAACCTTCACGGCCATCAATAATACCACCGAGACGTTCACCTTCACCGTGATTGAAGCGGGCGGCGTGGTGTTTGAAACCAAGGAAGGCAGCAGCGGTATCACCTTTGACAATCTGCCGAGTCGCCGCTACACCTACGAAATCTACGATGCGCTGTCGCAGTCGTGCCGGGGCAAGTTCACGGTGGGCACCAAGTCGGTGAGCTTCACGGCTACCGTACCGCAAGCCATCACCTGCGATGACGTAACTACGCAGATCAACGTTACGGTGGATACGGCGGCTACGCTGGCGGCCGGTCCCTATGCGGTCTTCCTGATAGACCAAACCGATACGCTGGCGCAAACCAGCTTGCCGTTGGGTTCCACCACGACCACCTTTGCTGACGTGGCGGTAGGCGGAAGCTACGAGGTGGTGATCATGGCGGCCGCTGCGGATGCCTGCGTTGCCCGGCGGACGGTGGACGTTACTCCACCCGGCACCACAGCCTTACAGTTTACCTATCAATTGGACAGCACCGCCTGTTTCCAGACCCGGGGCGGGGGTAAGGTGACAATCCAGAATATCGTAGTGGCAGATAACACCCCCTTCAACGCTTACCTTTACCGGGTGGATAGTGGCGAGGAAGAGGAATACGCGAGTCGTAAGTTTAGCACCACGCCCCAAAGCTTCGTCTTTGATGACATTGCCAATGGGCAGTACCTGGTGCATCTGGTGCAGGCGCAAAGCGGTTGCGTGAACACGGTGCAGGAAAAGCGTTCGGCCACCTTTACCGTAGACGGCCCGGAGCAGGAACTAGCCGCCTCGATCCGTAGCTACGTTGAGGTGACGGTCAACTATCCCTACGGTACGATCGAGATCGATAGTATCGTGGGCGGCGGAGCACCCTACGAAGTGCGGATCGCTGCCGATCCGAGTGGCAACAGCACCGACTGGGTGGAAGTAATCAACGAGAATCCGATTGTTCGTCCCTATCGATACGAATACCTGGACCAAGTGGTAGGTACTTACTTCGTTGAACTCCGCGATCGCTTCGGTTGCGTGGTGCAAAAACAAGTGGAAGTGGGTTACACCGCCGAACTGTACATTCCCAATATTTTTACGCCGAACAGTGACGGGGAGAACGATACGTTCCAGATTCTGAACCTAGAAGATTTCGGAGAAAATTCCGGAGTGCAACTAACGATCACCAACCGCTGGGGACGGCAGATCTACCGGTCTAAAAACTATACCAACGTCGAAGCCTGGGACGGGGGAAATTACTCGGACGGAGTATACTTCTATCACCTAATCCTGCCGGATAATACTATACACAACGGCTGGATAGAAATCTGGCGAGGACGCACTCCTTAATAAAAGGTTCTGGGTTGAGAGGTTCTGGGTTCGGGGTTGACACAACTTAGAACCCAGAACTTTTTTCCCAAACATTCCTCGCGACGCTAGGTTTTCAGAAAAACGAAAGTATATGCCAACCGAGTCAATCGCAATTTTTTGGTTCCGCCGCGACCTGCGCTTTGAGGATAACGCCGGACTGTATCACGCCCTCAAGGGCGACCGGCCGGTGCTGCCCCTGTTTATCTTTGATACCAATATTCTGGACGAACTGGAGGTGAAGCACGACGCCCGCGTCATGTTTCTGCACGATACGCTGACGGCTATGCACCAGCGATTGGAGGAAAAGAATTCATCGCTACTGGTCAAACACGGTGTGCCGCAGGAGATGTGGAAGGAAATTCTGCATGACTATAACATCGGAGCGGTCTACACCAACCACGATTACGAACCCTACGCCAATGAGCGGGACGAGGCCGTTCGGAAACTGCTTGCCGAACAGGATATCTCGTTTCAAACCTACAAAGACCAGGTGATTTTTGAGAAGGACGAGATCATGACCAAATCAGGGGGCTTTTACAAGGTATTCACTCCTTACAAGAAAGCCTGGTTGGACAAGCTAGACGATGCCATGCTGGAGTCCTACACCTCGGGACTGCGTTTTGACAACTGGTACCAGACGAAGCCCATCGCGATGCCTTCGTTAAACGACCTGGGCTTCGAACGAGCTGATATTGAAATTCCTCCCAACCACATCGACGAGCAAGTTATCGATCATTACCAAAAGAAGCGGGACTATCCGGCGCAGGACGGCACCACCCGCCTGGGTGTGCACCTGCGGCACGGCACGCTCAGCATCCGTAAGCTGGCCCGGGCCGCGCGCGACATCAATGCCACCTACCTGAGCGAACTCATCTGGCGCGAATTCTACATGCAGGTGCTTCATCACGCTCCGCAGGTGGTAGATACTTCATTTAAACCAAAGTACGATAACATCCCCTGGCGTAACAGCGAAGAAGATTTTCAGCGCTGGTGCGAAGGGCGAACCGGCTATCCCATCGTCAACGCGGGCATGCGTGAACTCAACAAGAACGGCTACATGCACAACCGGGTGCGCATGATCGCCGCCAGCTTCCTGACCAAGCACCTGCTCATCGACTGGCGCTGGGGCGAGGCTTACTTCGGCCAGAAACTACTCGACTACGAACTGGCTAACAACAACGGGGGCTGGCAGTGGTCGGCTGGCAGCGGAGTGGACGCCCAACCGTACTTCCGTGTCTTTAACCCTTATTCGCAGGCGAAGAAGTTCAACGAGGCTGACGAATACATTCGTAAGTGGGTACCCGAATACGGCACGGATGACTATCCTAAACCGATGGTCAACCACCAGGAGGCTCGGGAGCGGGCCATCCAAACCTTTAAGGAAGCGCTGAACAACAACTGAACAGAATAACTTTTAGGGGGTTTAGCAAAGTAAAATCGTTATGAAGGATAAAGTCTGCCTGATCACCGGAGCCAACTCGGGCATCGGAAAAGTAACCGCCCTCGAGTTAGCCAAGCAGGGTGCCCACATCATTATGGTGTGCCGCAACGAGGACAAAGCGCAGCAAGCGCGGGAAGAGATCGTCCAAGCGGACGGGCATGAACAGGTAGACATCGTACTGGCTGATTTGGCCTCTACCGAGCAAATCAAAGAAGCGGCGGCCCACATTCAGCAAGCGTACCCAAAAATAGACGTCCTCATCAACAACGCGGGCCTGCTACTGGGCAACCAGCGGGAGGTGACCCAAGACGGATTTGAAATGACTCTAGGGGTTAATCATCTGGCTCCCTTTTTGCTGACGCACCTGCTTTTGGATCAGGTGAAGGCTAGCGGGCGGGGCAACATTATCAACGTGGCCTCGGAAGCCCACCGTTTCACCTCGATCAAGTTCAAAAATTTGCAGTACAACCAGGGTGGATACGCCGGATGGAAAGCGTATTGCCAATCGAAGTTGTGCAACATCCTCTTCACCCGCGAGCTCAGTCGGCGCTTGGAAGGCAGTTGCGTAGTCACCAATTCTTTACACCCGGGCGGAGTAGCCACCAACTTTGGCAAAGGCGTGTCTGGGGTAGGAGGCGTGCTGATGCGGATGATCCGTCCGTTCATGATCAGCGAAGAAAAGGGGGCTGAGACCAGCATCTACTTGGCTACCAGTGGAGAAGGATACACCGTGAGTGGCAAGTACTTTAGCAGCAAGAAAATTACTGAGCCCAGCAAAGCCGCCAGCAGCGACTACAACGCCAAACGGCTGTGGGAAATCAGTGAAGAGTTACTCAATATCTCCTTTGAGCCGGAGGTAGTTGGTTCCTAGCTCATCCTACAAAGCTTTGGTGGGCTGCTTCGTTCAGTAAATATCCGGAAATCGGTTAGGCTCCACCTCTGCCATCAGCGCGTATATCCGGTCAAAAACGTTTTCGAACGTTGGGCTTCGAGAAATAGTCACCGTCCGAGCCGTAAGCCGGTCGGTGGGGCTCCGCAGTAATAGTAACCGGCGGTGAGTCTAAATGATAATATCCCTGTTGTGCTTCCAACACCTGTTGCATCATGTAGGCCGTGGCCCCACCCGGCACGTCTTCATCGGCAAACACCACGCGGTTGGTCTTGGCTAGCGATGCCACAATACGATGATCAATATCAAAAGGCAACATCGTTTGCACATCAATCACTTCGCACGAAATTCCTTCTTCAGCCAATTGCTGCGCAGCTTCGAGCACAATGCGGCACATGGCTCCGTAGGTCACGATGGTTACATCAGAGCCAGCGCGCAGGATTTCCGGTTGTCCTAGGGGAACGGTGAATTCGCCCACGTTGGTCGGTACCTGCTCCTTGAGGCGGTAGGCGTTGAGGGTCTCGATAACCAGGGCCGGGTCTTCCGATTGCAACAGGGTATTGTAAAATCCGGCGGCCTGCACCATGTTGCGGGGCACCAGCAAGTACATACCGCGCAGACTGTGCACCAATGTGCCGATGGGTGATCCCGAGTGCCAGATTCCCTCCAGGCGGTGCCCGCGGGTGCGCACAATGAGCGGCGCCCGTTGCCCTCCGGAGGTACGGTAGTGCAAGCTGGCCAAATCGTCGGTTAATGTAGCCAGGGCGTAGTAGATGTAGTCAAGGTACTGAATCTCAACGATCGGGCGCAAACCGCGGATGGCCGTGCCAATGCCCTGCCCGATGATGGTGGTTTCGCGGATGCCGGTATCGGTGACGCGCAACTTGCCGTGCTTGTCTTGCAAACCGGCAAAGCCTTGGTTCACATCCCCGATTTCACCAATGTCTTCGCCGATGGCAAACACCCGGGGGTCGCGCGCTAGCGCGTGATCAAAGCAGGCGTTGAGCACCTCGCGCCCGTCTACCTTCTTGGCACCTTCTTCAAAGACGGGCGGCACCGTTTCTATTCGTAGGGCCGAAGAACCGGTTTCGTTGTGCAGTAAGGAATTGAAACGACGCTGGTTGGATTGCGCAAATTCGCGCTGCCAGGCTAGCAATTGCTGACGTGCTTCACCCGTCTCGCTCCGCGTGAGTCGCAGCACCTGCTTCACCGACCGCATGGCGTCCAGCCGCATGGGATGCACCTTTTTGCGGAAAGCCTGTACCACCCGTTGCACGGGCGCTGAATGCGTAGTTTGTTTCTCTACGTTTGTCATGAGCGTAGCGACCTGCTGAAGTTCGTGGTCAACCGACGCTCGGAAGGCTTTCCAGGCGGCGTTCTTGGCGTTTTGGGCCACCTCGAGGGCTTGTTTTTCGATCGTATCCAGCTTTTCTTCCGAAGCTAGGCCTTCGCTTAAGATCCACGCGCGCATTTTGCGGTTGCAGTCGTGGGCGCGTTCCCACGCCAGGCGCTTGCGCGATTTGTAGCGCTCGTGCGAGCCGGAGGTGGAGTGGCCCTGCGGCTGGGTGAGGTCTTCCACGTGCACCAGCACCGGCACGTGCTGCCGCGCCACCTGAGCGGCCGCCCGGTAGGTATCGCACAGCGCCTCGTAGTCCCATCCCTTCACAGTGAATATTTCTAGTCCGAGGGCGGTGTCGGACCGTTGAAAACCGGCCAGGGCTTCCGAGATGCTCATTTTGGTGGTGTGATACTCCTTGGGCACCGAGATGCCGTAGCCATCGTCCCACACCGAAAATAACAGCGGCACCTGAAGCACTCCGGCGGCGTTAACGGTTTCCAGAAACATGCCCTCGGAGGTGGCCGCGTCGCCAATGGTGGCGAAGGTGACTTCATTGCCCTGCCGTGAGTAGTTGGTCATATCGGCCAGGGCCGGGTTGTGGCGATAGAGCTTCGAGGCGTAGGCGAAGCCCAGCGCCCGGGGAATTTGCCCGGCGGTGGGAGACAAGTCGGAGCCGGAGTTATAGTTGTCGGTCTGGATGACGGGTTCACCGGTGCGCTGGTCGATCAGGCGCGAACCGAAGTGGGAGTTCATCATGCGTCCGCCGGAGGCTGGTTCGGCGTTCAGGTCGGTGTGGGCGTAAATCTGAGCGAAAAACTGCTGGAGCGTGATTTCGCCCAGGGCAAACACAAAGGTCTGGTCACGGTAGTAGCCCGAGCGGAAGTCGCCCGGCTGAAAAACCTTGGCCATCGCAATCTGCGCCAGCTCTTTGCCGTCGCCAAAAACCCCGAACTTGGCCTTGCCCATAAACACTTCCTTGCGGCCCAGTAAACTAGTGTGCCGACTCTCCCACGCGATGCGGTAGTCGTTCAGTACTTCGTCGACCGATTGTTCACGAGCAAGGGCTTCGGGGGCAGTATCGTTTACAGATTCCACGCTACGTTGTTTTGATTTAGTTAGGTCGATCTACACGAATCGTCCACTTCCAAAAATAATAAAAACCGGTATGATGCCAAATAGGTGCGCTTCTTACTTTTACAACCGGGGTCTTTGTTCAATTATTTCCCGTGCGGTAGATATTGTTTTGGTTTGTTGCTTTACGGGGGAAAAGGCGTAAATTCGCGGACTATTACAAAAGTATGAGGACCCTACGAACGCTTCTGCGTAAAAACTGCTGGACTTCCGGCGCACTGCTGATCGCGTTGCTAACGCTGATTGGGGGCGGTCCGACCTTGTTGGCCGCCGTGGAGATAGCGGTCTCACCAATTCAGTGCGGGGCAAATTCTATTCCCGACGCAGCGGATGGAACGAGCGATCAAGAAGGCGACCACCCGGTGCTGAGCAGTTTGGAAGCCGTTGTTGTGCCGGTCGCCAAGCTCCAGATGGCCCTGCTAGTTGGGTTCGTGCCGCCCCGCGTAATGCCCGAAATCACCGCTCCGGTGCGTATTGCGCTGCTTGTGCCTCCGAATAATTATCTCCGTACCTTGTTTCGACTGATCACCCCGGCCAACGCCCCCTAGCGCCTCCGCTAACCCGTAGGCAGCTTCGATCCGAAATCCTCATAGACGATCAGAACCGCCGCTTCGTTAGTTTATCATCGCGATGGCTAACTCTATCAATTCTTCACATCCCCGAATAAACTTCATTCCGTTATGCGTAACAAAAGTGGTATCATCATTCTCACGGTAGTCATCTCGTTGCTGTGCTTGTATTATCTTTCCTTTACCCTGGTGTTGAACGGCGTGCAAAAAGACGCGCAGGTCTACGCCACCGATGCTGAGGGAAACATCGACTTTAGTAAGAAGCAACAGTACCTCGACTCGGTATGGAACCAGCCGGTGTATAACTTTCTGGGCATTGAGTACACCTACCAAGAGGTGAAAGAAACCGAACTCAACCTAGGGCTTGACCTGCGGGGCGGTATGAATGTGGTGTTGGAGGTGTCGCCCGTAGAAATTATCCGCAGCCTGTCGGGCGATAGCAAAGACCCGGACTTTCAGAAGGCACTAGAGCTGGCGCGACAGCGGCGGGCCAGTAGCCAGGCCCGCTTTACCAGCCTGTTCGCCGAAGCCTTCAATGAAGTGGCACCCAACAAAAGCCTGAGCGAAATATTTGCCAATGCGGCCAACCGGGGGCGGATCAGCCTGGGTTCTACCAACGACGAGATCATTGATGTGATCGACGAAGAAGTGGAAGGAGCCATTGATCGTTCCTTTAATATCCTACGCACGCGCATCGACCGCTTCGGCACCTCTCAGCCCAACATTCAGCGCTTGCAGGGCACCGGACGCATTCAGGTGGAGCTGCCCGGCGTGGACAACCCCGAGCGGGTGCGCAAACTGCTGCAGGGCGTGGCCAAGCTAGAGTTCTTGGAAGTGTATACCGTGCAGGATATCAGCCCGTCGCTTGAGCAAATCAATGGATTGCTGGTGAGCGAACAAAAGGACAAAGACGGCACCAACGCCGATCTGCAAGGCTTGGAAGAAAGCCTTTCGGCGGATGATATGCAAGACAATCTGGATGTGCTGACGGAAACCGAAGTGGGTACCGCCGAAGACCTGGACACCGTACCCGACGGCGATCTGGAAGCCCAGTTGGCCGGAACTGACTCCACCGCCCTGGATTCCCTAGGCAACAATCAGCTCTCGCCGCTGTACAGTCTGCTGAAGTCGCCGCCGCAGTACGGGCTGGTCTATGATGTAGAAGATACCTCCCGCATCAATCGTATTCTGAAGCGCTCTGACGTAAAGTCGCTACTGCCCTCTGACCTAGACTTCGTATGGGAAGTGAGTCCCCGCTTGCAGGGCGATTTGGAACTGCTGCAACTCTACGCTGTGAAGCGGGGTCGCGGTGGCAAAGCCCCCCTCACCGGAGAAGTGATCACCCAGGCGCGGCAGGACTATGACCAAAACTCGCGTCCGGCCATCAGCATGCAAATGAACGCCGAAGGGGCCCGCCTGTGGCGTCGCCTTACCGCCGCCAACGTGAGTCGTCAGGTAGCCATCGTGCTCGATAGGCGCGTGTACTCCGCCCCGGTGGTGAACGAAGAGATTCCCAGTGGCAACTCATCGATCTCGGGCAACTTCACCATCGACGAAGCCCGCGATTTGGCCAACATTCTGGAAGCGGGAGCTTTGCCGGCTCCTACCCGAATCGTGGAAGAAGCTATTGTCGGCCCAACCCTGGGCAAGGAAGCGCAGCGGCAGGGCGTTACTTCTATCCTGGCCGGACTAGGCTTGGTAGTGATCTTTATGATCTTGTACTACGCCAAGGGCGGATTGGTGGCCAACGTGGCGCTGGTATTTAATATCTTCTTTGTGCTGGGTATTCTGGCACAACCCACCATCAACGCCGCCCTGACCCTGCCGGGTATTGCGGGTATCGTGCTGACCATCGGTATGGCCATCGACGCCAACGTGCTGATCTTTGAACGAATACGCGAAGAACTGCGCAACGGTTCTAAGCTGCGAATAGCCATTGATTCGGGCTACAGCAAGGCCTATAGTTCGATTATTGACTCTAACGTGACCACCTTCCTGACTGCGCTTATTCTGTTCGTTTTCGGACAAGGTCCGGTGCGGGGTTTTGCCGTCACCTTGATGATTGGTATTGTGTGTTCGTTCTTCTCAGCGGTGTTTATCACCCGGGTAATCATCAGTTGGATGACCCGCAAGGGCGACCAGAGCAACGTATCGTTCGCCACTCCATTATCGCGCAATGCGCTTTCTAACCTGAATTTTGATTTTATGTCGAAGCGTAGGATTGCCTACGCTTTCTCCGGAGTGTTCATCGCCTTAGGCATGGTTGCCTTAATGATCAACGGGCTCAACCTGGGGGTAGACTTCAAGGGCGGACGCTCGTACGTGATCACCTTTGCTCAACCTGTGGTGCCCTCCGATCTGAAGACTTCACTGGATGATGACTTTGACGGAACCAGTGCCGAGGTGAAAACCTACGGCGCCAACAACGTGCTGAAGGTGACTACCAGCTACCGGGTAGACGATGAATCAGACGAAGCGGACTCGGAAGTGCGTGACCGAATGATTGCCGGAGTGAGCGAGTTCACGAGCTTCACCTTTCAGGAAGATAATGCAGTGGCGGTGAAAGACAATAGCTTCACCATATCCAGTTCCACCAAGGTAGGCGCGACCATTGCCGACGACATCCGCAATTCATCCATTGAAGCGATTTTCTTCTCACTGATAGTGATCTTTTTGTATATTCTGATCCGTTTCCGCCGCTGGCAGTACAGCACCGGGGCCATTATCGCCCTGTTTCACGACGTGCTGTTCGTGCTGGGAGCCTACGCGATCGCGGGCTTGCTGGGCATCAACTACGAAGTGGACCAGGTATTTATCGCGGCCATGCTGACCATCGTAGGATACTCCATCAACGATACGGTGATTGTGTTTGACCGCATCCGGGAGACGATGGGATATCGCCCCCGCACCCCGCTGGATGAGGTAGTGAACGAATCGATCAACAACGTGATGTCGCGGACGCTGATCACTTCACTGACGACCTTGGTGGTGGTGTTTGTGCTGCTGGTGTTCGGAGGCGAAGTGCTCCGTGGATTTTCGTTCTCGCTGTTTATTGGAATTTTGGTGGGTACGTATTCATCGATCTACATCGCCTCGCCGGTTATCGTAGACCTCACCCGGCGAAAAACCCCAGCGGTGAGCACGAGCTCGGGAACCGAGGGCAAAAAACAGCGGGTGTAAATACAGTGGCGGCGTGCCGCGTCCACAATGGATTAATCACGCTGCCACAATTGATCACGCGGCTACAATTCTTTTCCAAAAATCATCAGGTGTTGCTGCGGCAGCACATCTTTGTTTTCTATCAGTTTCAATCCCACCGCGTTCATTTCCTTGACGGCCTGGGCCTCGGTCATTTTGTGCCGGGGTTTGATCATCACGCTAGGATCTTCTTCTCGGTACTCGACCAGGGCTACGCGCCCGCCGGGGGCGAGGGCTTGGGCGACGTCGCGCATCATTTCGTAGGGATGAGAAAACTCGTGATAGGCATCCACCAAGAGCACCCAATCCACCGAATCGGTGGGCAATTGCGGATTGTCTATGGTTCCTAAAATAGTTTTTACGTTGTTGCCCCCCTCATCCTGCTGCTTCCGCTGGATCATCTCCAGCATCTCGGGCTGAATGTCGACGGCCAGCACCTTGCCCTGCGGCACCCGCGGACTGATGCGGAAGGTGAAGTAACCCGAACCCGCCCCCAGGTCAGCAACCACGTCGTCGGGCTGTAGATCCAGGGCATCAATGAGCAGGTTGGTTCCCTCTTCTTCCTGTCGGCCCGAACGCTCGAGCCAACTCGCTCCCTGGTGTCCCATCACCTGGGCAATGTCGCGTCCTTGGTAGAATTTGCCCGTCCCGTCGGCACTGCTGGGCGAACCGTAGGAGTAGATACTATCGGAAGAAGTGGTTTCTGTTTTGAGACCAGAAGATGGCGTAGGTTGGGAGCAGGCGGTGAGAAACCCAAAAATCAAGGTAAACAAGAGGATGTTTCGGTAAATCATACTAATCGTTACAGTGTAGATAAGGTTCAATGGCTCAATTGTTAACGTAGCCATTGAACAATCGAACAATGGAGCAATTGATTAAATAAGTTCAACCGAAGGGTCCCAGAATAGTTTTTTGAAGTCCCGCACGCGATCGTCTTTTACCGCTACGCCCTCTGCTTCCAGCAGTTGTTGCATGCGGTCGGGGGAACCAAAGTGGTGCTTGCCGGTGAGCAAACCCACGCGATTTACCACCCGCTGGGCCGGAACATCACGGGTGTGGGCTTGGTTCATGGCCCAGCCCACCATGCGGGCACTGCCGCGCGAACCCAGGTAGTGCGCAATCGCTCCGTAGGTGGTGATGCGCCCTTCGGGCACCAGGCGAACTACGGCGTATACATCGTCGAAAAAGCTGAAGGTCTGGTCGGAGGGCATCGGCAAAATATAGGATGGGCTAGGTCGTTTGCCTTTAAGATACACTATCTTCGTTTTATGCCCCCATCGGTACTACTTCATTTTGCTCTTTCTCGTCGATTTACGCCTCTCGCTTTTTTGGTGGCCATCGTCCTAACTACTGCCTGTTCGTCGTCGCGAAAAACTTCGGACTACACCAGTAAAAGGCCAACGAAGACCATGCGGCGAACCCCCGGGAAGTATGGACCGCCTCCTAGCCGGTCGGCACGAAACGCACCGGTACGGAAAGCAGTAGCACGACCTTCCGATAAGCGCCTAACGGCCACCGATAACGAACAAGCTCGAGTCACCATTCAGGAAGCGCGCTCGTTTATTGGAACCCCCTACCGCTGGGGAGGCACGAGCCGGGCGGGCATGGACTGCTCGGGCTTGCTGGTAACGGCCTTCCGCCGCGGCGGCATTGCGTTGCCCCGCACCTCGGCTGAGCAGAGCAAAACCGGACGATTGGTAAATTTGCACGAGGTGACTCCCGGAGACCTGGTATTTTTTGCCCCACGGGGGCGGCAAATATCGCACGCCGGTATGGTTACCGAGGTGCGTGGCAAAAAAGATGTGCGTTTTATTCATTCGTCTAGCTCACTGGGAGTTATCGAGAGTAACCTGTTTTCGGATTATTATCGCCGTAGCTTCGTGAAAGCGCGTCGTCCCTTTTGACTTGTAACCAATTTTAGTAAATTCGCATGATGAAAATGTGAAACGAGAAATTTTAGAAACAAATGGTTTCATATTTGTTCCTGGGGGATTAGCTCAGTTGGCTAGAGCGCTTCGCTGGCAGCGAAGAGGTCATCGGTTCGAATCCGATATTCTCCACCCAAACCGCTACGTGCTTTAGCTTAAAGCGCTAGCGGTTTTTTTATGTGATGCTGCTTCCCTTCGTACCCCAAGCATAACGGCCCGCTTCTAAAAGCAAGAGCCGCTCGGTTGCTTACTCTGTTTAAATAAACCGCTTGATGTGAAAAAGGCACCATAATAGCGGTGAAAACGTGTGAGTGTATGGTTGTTTTATTACACGGACTATATTTTCCCTGTAAAGAGTGAATTTTGCCTGGTTTGGTTGAAAAGTGAAACTCTACCTACAATAAAGCATAATTTGCAGCCCCCCCCCCGTATTTTCGCGGTAAATTTCTGTACAAATACAATCAATTTGGTACTTGTTATCTTCGGAAGGCATTTCGTAGCAAAACGGCTATTGGTAGCAGATGCAGCAAAATTTGACTACTATTGTTTATGGCAAATAGATCGTAACAACTCGTCAACACTAATTAATTACCAATGGCAAAACTGAAAAATATTATTAAGCAACTGTCTGATTCCGACTACACCTCTATTCATGAGTCGCTCATCGAGAACAGTGCTGAAAAGTCGGCCCATCTGCTTAAGGCAATGCGGGAGCGTTCGCTGTCTGACAACAAAATCATGGATGAATTAGGCGTAAATACCAATGCGTATTACACCCTGCGTTCGCGGCTTAATCAGAAGATTGAGGAGTATTTGTTGCAGCAGATGGAAAATCCTCGTACTGACTTGATCAAGAAAGTGGCTAACATCAATGAGGTGATTTTTACCAAGAAAAGAGCCATTGCCATTGCTACGCTTAAAAAGATTGAGAAGGAGTTGCTGGACTACGATCTGCCCAGCGAACTTACTATTATCTACAAAACTCTTCGTAAGCTTCATATCAATACGCCGGATCACTTTAGCTACTCTCAGCAGTATAACAAGCACGTAGCCTACATGCTAGCGGTGGATAAGGCCGAAGAACTGCTGGCGCAGTTTTTCAAGAAATACGGAGAGTACACCCTGTCGCGCGATGAGACCAACCGCTTGGAGCTTACCCTGCTCAACGAGGAGATGAACAACCTGTGCAACTTGTACGATTCGCACCGCCTGTACATTTATCAGAGTTGTTTGAACATCTTCTTCCGGTTGTTTGTGGAAGAAGAAAGCTACGAAAGCAGCAACGAACAGCAGCCCATTGAGGATATTCTGGACACCATGCAGGATACGCTGAGCAATTATTATTTAGACTCGATTTATCACCACTTACAATTGGTGTACGAGTTACTCCGTTTGGAATACTATAATCACTACAAAGTATACCGCAAGGCAGAAGACTTCTACGAGGAAGTGAACGATGCGACGGCAACGCTGCTGACGAATTATAGTCTGCATACGTATCCCGCCCAGTATTTAGTGAGCAAGATTGAGCGGGCGCACCGTATGGGTGAAGAGGAGGCGTTGCACCAGGAAAACCAGTTGTTGTTTCACGATTTTGAGTGCGACACCGATGACATTCCTAAGTACGTGACCTACGTTTGCTACCGGGCGCTTTCGTGCTACTACGCCGGGCAGTACAACGAGGCATCGCGCTGGATCAATAACCTGCTCAACGAAACCAGCCTTAAGAAGTATCCATCGGCGCAACTGGAGGTAAAGGCCGTCCTGGCCCTACAGTATTGCCTGATGAACGACTACGACTTGTTCAACCAGTTGACTAACAGCATTCAGCGGCAGGTGCGTTTGCTGGGCAAAGAAAACTGTGAGTTCGATTGTGATCTTCACTAAGATTCTGAAGATATCAGTATCGGACGTGAAGCGCGATAAGTACAATAAGATTAAGGCGTTGACCGAGCGGTTCACCCGCTTTGAGATGAATCATTTTGCTCCCACCATGCTGGTGAATATGGACGATTCGTTTGTGAACAAACTCTGCTAGCAAGTTCCGTTTAGCTCAGACCACGAAAGCCGAAGATTTATCTTCGGCTTTTTTATTGGGCAATGGTTGATTACTATAAAAAAAGCCGTGCCTTGAAGGGCATGGCTTAGCAATGTTGCGCAAAAGCTTGAGAACTAAATCGCTAACTTCTCAAGGTTTTTTTGCGTGAGAGGCTTATTAATGTACTGCTTTACGCTACCGTACTTGTGTGACTTGTTCACGTCCTGCGGGTTGATGGAGGAAGTGAGCATCACAATTTTGCAATACTTTTTGGTATCGTCAGCTAGTTTATCAAATTCATCTAAGAACTGAAAACCATCCATCAGCGGCATATCAATATCCAAGAAAATCACTTCCGGAAGCACTGAGTGTCCGGCTGCGCCTAGCTTTTCAATGTTCTTCAAAAATTCAATCGCACTTTTAGCTCCGGAATGCGTATAAATGTTGTCACAAATGTTGGTGGCCTCAATCATCTTTTGGTTGATTAAGTTATCGATTTCGTTGTCATCGATAAGCATTACGGCGCGGTGCTTTTTATCTTGTTCAGACATAGAACGTTTACTTTGGTGGTAAGTTAATTGTTGCAAAAATCTTCATCACTATTATTAAGCAAGCAATATACCACAAATTCGTAGCGAATGTAGTTCAAGAGCTTACCCTGCAAAAATAATAGGTTTATTGGTAATAAATTGCTTTGCTGACACTTTAACTTACTCATTAATTTATAAACTCTACTAATAATAATTAAGACTAAAGCTATGTATTATGGCGCTATTTGGTTTGCGGCCATAAATTCGCGCTAAAAAGGCACACGTTTAGAAAGATCACGTTTTGTGCTTTACTTTACCATCCGTAGCCGTAGAAGGCTTTGCTACCGTCGCGCTTATACCCTTCGATAAGGATACCGCCCTGTTTCTGTTCCATAATATCGGCCAACTGTTGTGCGCTGCCCACTTGGTCTCTATCAATGGCAGTAACCACGAATCCGGCTTGCAGGCCCGCCTCCTTCCACTTTCCGGTGCCCAATTCGGTCAGTAGTGCTCCGCCTTTAATTTCAAGATCCTTCAAAATTTCGGCCGGAGGATCAACAAACACGCTGCCCTCTAGCGTAGCCTTTAGCGGTTCCCGGATCAGTTTGGTGTTGCCCGTCGTGCCCTTGAGTACGGCTTCTACCTCTTCAAGCTGCCCATCCCGCCAATATGTCACTTTTACCCCGTCGCCGGGACGATTACGGGCCACCAGTTCTTGCAGCTGAGCAATGTTTCGGATCTGCTGCTTGTTGATTTCTACAATTACGTCACCGGGCTCAATCCCAGCCTCAGCGGCGGCACTTCCTCCGGCCACGCCATCGATGAATACTCCTGCTACCACATCCAGGCCCTTTTCGCGAGCCAAGTTAGCGTTCACATCCAGAATAGAGACCCCTAATAAGGCCCGCTGAACCGAACCAAACTCCAGCAAATCGCCCATCACCTTTTGCACCAGGGTGGCCGGAACGGCGAATGAGTAGCCCGCGTAAGATCCCGTTTGGGTGGCAATGGCCGTGTTGATGCCTACTAGTTCGCCCCGTAAATTCACCAACGCGCCGCCACTGTTGCCCCGGTTCACGGCGGCATCGGTTTGGATAAAGGCCTCGATTTGGTGGTTGTTTTGGTCGTGCAGAATGTTGATATTGCGTGCCTTAGCACTCACAATGCCAGCGGTTACCGTAGAGGTGAGGGTGCCAAAGGGATTGCCGACCGCCAGTACCCATTCGCCCACGTGGATATCGTCGGAGTTGCCGAAGGGGACGAAGACTAGGTTGGTGTCGTCGATTTTGAGCAAGGCAAGGTCGGTTGTGGGGTCGGTACCAATAAGTTTCGCTTCGTAGAAGCGATTGTCGTTTAGGGTGACCTCAATGATGGTGGCGTCTTCAATTACGTGGTTGTTGGTAACGATGTAGCCGTCTTCCGAGATAAGTACTCCCGAACCTGATGAGCGCGAAGGTTGTCCCTGGTGAGGATTTGGTTCTGAGCCCTCACGATCCCCGAAGTAATCGTAGAAGTCTTCCAGCAGGTCGTACCGATTGTCGGTTTTTCCGCGGTAGGTCAACCGGATAAACACCACTCCGGGCCGGGCGCGTTGTGCCGCGTAGACAAAGTTGATCCCCTCAGGAACCACAAAGGTGGTGTCGGCCAGGAAGTTAGAAAAGGCTACGTTATTGCTAGTATCTAGGTTGGCGTAGCGTTTGGCGGGGGTGTCGTTGAAGTACCTGAGCAAGGCCACTGCAACTGCTCCCCCCAACAGGGCCGCCAAAAGAATCCCGAAAAAAAACTGTCCCTTGCTCATATCTGATATTACGTTACGTAACTGCTAACCGACGGTTGCCCGAGGTGTTTTCGAATGGAGAAATAATATACAGGATGTTGGCTGATATACAAAACAAATTGTGACAGAAAGCTTTGCAATTAAGTGATGAACCTACTAATATTGCAGTTCGTTTCTGCCTAGTATCAGGTAGACTAACCTTCCTCCTTAGCTCAGTTGGTTAGAGCGGCTGACTGTTAATCAGTAGGTCCTTGGTTCGAGTCCAAGAGGAGGAGCTTCAATAAACAAAAAGCAGTTGTCAGCTGAAGCTATCAACTGCTTTTTTATTTATCGCCACCAAACGGCACCGCATTAGGTATTTCCTTGTTACGAGTTGTACTTTAGCGAACCTAACCGCCTTTCACGTATCGTTTCAAGCTACTTAACCCCATGACACACACCGCCTTAGACCAGCTGGCCCACGAACTACAGGGCACCCTGCATCACAGCGACACCATGCGCATCCTGTACGCCACCGACGCCTCGGCCTACCAGGAGATGCCCCTCGCCGTGGCCATTCCCCAGTCCGAAGACGACATTGTGCGGCTGGTGCGCTTCGCCCGCGAGAATGGCACCTCATTGATTCCGCGGGCGGCGGGCACCTCGCTGGCGGGTCAGGTGGTGGGCAACGGTATCGTGGTGGATATCTCGCCGACGATGACCAATATCCTGGAGATCAACGCCGCCGAGCGCTGGGTGCGGGTGCAGCCCGGCGTGATCCGCGACGACCTGAACCATTACTTGAAAGAGCATGGCCTGTTCTTCGCTCCCGAAACTTCCACCGCCAACCGGGCAATGGCGGGCGGTATGGTGGGCAATAATTCGTGCGGACTGCACTCGCCCATCTACGGCACCACCCGCGAGCACACCCTGGAGATCCGTGCCATCCTCAGCGACGGCAGTATCACCACCTTTAAAGCACTAGCGCCGGATGAATTTAATCGGAAGTGCAGCGGCGAATCGGCGGTGAGTGAACTCGAGGCCACGATCTACCGCAGCCTGCGCGATCGCTTGTCCGACCCGGCGGTGCAGCAGGAGATCGTCCGGGAGTTTCCTAAGCCCGAGATTCCGCGGCGGCGCAACATGGGCTACGCGGTGGATAGGCTGCTGGCCGCTGAAGTCTTCGGGGGCGACGAGCCCTTCAACTTCTGCCGCCTGCTGTGCGGGTCGGAAGGGTCGCTGGCCTTTATCACCGAGATCAAATTGAATTGCGAGCCGTTGCCCCCGCCCGTGGTAGGGCTAGCGTGTCCGCACTTTCTCACCTTAGACCAATCGCTACAGGCCAATATCATTGCCATGCAGCACGGCGCCCGCGCCTCCGAACTGATGGACCACCACGTGATCGAGCGCACCCGCGCCAACCTGATGTACCGCCCCGACACCTACTGGATTGAGGGCGAACCCGAAGCGGTGCTGATGATCGAGTTCGCGGCCGACACCCAGGAAGCCGTCGACGCGGCCATCGACGCGCTGCGTACCGAACTGCAAGCTCAGGAACTGGGCTACCACTTTCCGGTGCTGTACAATGAAGAAACTAAGATCGCCTGGAACGTGCGCAAGGCCGGCTTGGGCTTGCTCAGCAACGTGCCGGGCGACTTCAAGGCGCAGCCGGTGATTGAAGACACCGCCGTGGCCGTGGCTGACCTGCCCGCCTACGTCGCGGAGTTTAACCAAATTCTGGCTAAGTACGACCTATCGTGCGTGCACTACGCCCACGCGGGCGACGGCGAACTGCACCTGCGTCCGATCATCAACCTCAAGACGCAGCAGGGCAACGAACTGTTTCGCACCATCGCCCAGGAGATCGCTACGCTGGTGAAGCGGTACCGCGGCTCGCTCAGCGGCGAGCACGGCGACGGTCGGCTGCGCGCCGAGTTTCTGCGCTTCATGATTGGCGAGCGCAACTACGAACTTATCAAGGAGATCAAAGCCACCTGGGACCCGCAGCATATCTTTAACCCCGGCAAGATCGTGGACGCCCCGCCCATGAACGAGCAACTACGCTATATGCCGGGCCACCCCACGCCCCAGATCGACACTGTCTTCAACTTCGGGCTGAACCAGGGCGTGCTGCGCGCGGCCGAACAGTGCAACGGTTCGGGCGACTGCCGCAAGACCCACATCAGCGGCGGCACCATGTGCCCCAGTTACATGGTGACCCGCAACGAAAAGGACACCACCCGGGCCCGCGCCAACATCCTGCGGCACTTCCTGACCAACTCTGAGAAGACCAATCGCTTCGACCACGATGAGATCAAGGAGGTGATGGATTTGTGCTTGTCGTGCAAGGGTTGCAAGGCCGAGTGCCCCTCGAACGTGGATGTGGGCAAGATGAAGGCGGAGTTCTTGCAGCACTACTACGAGGCCAACGGCATTCCGCTGCGTACCCGTATCATTGCGCACTTCACTCAGCTGACTGCCCTGGCGGCGCTCACGCCCCGCTTGTACAACTGGGCGGTTACCAACGCCCTTGTCAGTAGCCTCATCAAGCGGGTAACCGGCTTTGCGCCCGGTCGCTCCATGCCCAAACTGCACACCGTCACCCTCCAGAAGTGGTACCGGCAGCACCAGCGGGGCTTGGTACAAACCAGTGGCTTCTCAACTGCCCCAGCGACTACCCTCACCGGCAATGCGTCTACCGATCTTCCGGCGAAGCAAACCAAAGGACGCGGTAAGGTCTACTTCTTCTGCGATGAGTTCACCAACTACAACGATACGGAGATTGGCGTCAAGGCGATTCTGCTGCTTGAGAAGCTGGGATACGACGTGGAGATTCCTGAGCACGTGGAGAGCGGGCGCACCTTCCTGTCCAAAGGATTGCTCAAGCAGGCGCGTACCATCGCCGAGAAGAATATCGCGCTGCTTAAGGATATCGTTAGCGAAGCCACTCCCATCGTGGGCGTGGAGCCGTCGGCCATCCTCACGCTGCGCGATGAGTACATCGACCTCACGCGCGACGAAACCCAGCAGCAGGCGCACGGCATTGCCGACCACACCTACACGCTGGAGGAGTTCATCGCCCGCGAGATTGACCGGGGCCACATCACCGCCGCGCAGTTCACGCAGGAGAAGCGCACCATCAAACTGCACGGGCACTGCCATCAGAAGGCGCTGTCGTCGCTGGTGCCCACCAAGAAGATGCTGTCGCTACCTGCCAACTACGAGATGCATCTGATTCCGTCGGGCTGCTGCGGTATGGCTGGCTCGTTCGGCTACGAGAAGGAGCACTTCGACCTATCGATGCAGGTGGGCGAGCTGGTGCTATTCCCCACGGTGCGGAAGCAACCCGCCGAGGTGATCATCGCCGCCCCCGGCACCAGCTGCCGCCACCAGATCAAGGACGGCACCGGCCGGGTGGCGAAGCACCCGGTGGAGGTGCTGTATGAGGCGTTGGAAAAGAATATCGAATAATGAATAAAAAACACCGAATGATGAAGTGCACTTCTATTCTGGTCGTAGGTACTGTCTTAAAAGTCAAGCGAGGAAGTATAATTATTTTGCTAACTTTGTTCTACCGGAAGGAGAGCTTCAAGCGATCGCGCGGCGAACCGTTCATTGCACGGAAGCTCATCCTGTGTAGCCCTGCCAGTCAGGGCTATTTTTTTGCCATCAGTGCTACCTTTCCAGTTTTCTTGGACCCCCCCCGGAAAGAGAGACTTAAGCTCTTTATTGCTGGAAGTATTTGCCCCGGTAGGGGCTTGTACTGCTGGTTCGCTTTTGAAGGGCTCGTTTTTTTCCCAGAGGGTATAGATGAGCACCAGCAGCTTTTTCTGCACCGCCACGTAAGCCTGCATCTTAGTTTTGCCTTTGGCAATGAGTCGGTTATAGAAAGCAGTGAAACCTGGCTCGTACTTGACTACGTTGAAGGCGGCCACCGTGGCGCGGGCATATGTAGGATTCGGCGGATGTGGCTGTTGCCCTTTTTACTGATGCGGGTTTTGCCCTGGCGGGTTCCGGATTGGCGCTCTACGATGTCATAGCCCGCGTAGCTGACTAACTGCTTTTGGTTGTTGATCAGCGCAAAACCGTTGCACTCGGAGAGCACCGTGACGATGCTCATCAGCCCTAGGCCTTTCACCTGGATGATATGGTCTATTTTCTGCTTGAGTTCAGGGTTTTGGCTCACTGTTTTCTCTATCTCTTTTTCAATGGCTAGCAGTTGCTTGTCAATGAGCTTGACGTGCTGTTCTATTCTTCTCAGAGAGCTTTTGCCCTGAATGCGAGCATGTTGCAGGGCGTGGGCTTGGTTGTTGAGCACTGTCTTGGCCTGATGAAGACGCTCTGTCTCACGCGTTAAAGTCCTCAAGGCGTAGAAGTCAGCCGAGAGCGGTTGCCAGCGACCCAGGGCCTGTTCAGCTGCCATCTGGGCTAGCCCCTTAGCGTCTATTTTATCGTTCTTACTCTTCAGACCTACGCTCTTAAAGTAGTGTTTGGCCTGACTGGGCAATACCACCGATAGCTGGGCTTGCTGCTCAAAGAGATGCCAAGCCAGTTGCTCGTAGTAGACCCCGTGGCCTCCAGCACAAACACCAGGCTTACTTCCAGAGCGGCTTTTCTGTTGACCCATTCATCAAAGGCTTTGAAGCCAGCTTTGCTATTGCTGAACTTTCGCGTAGCTTTAACGGTGACCTTATGCTGGTGGTCAATGACCGAGAAACAGGCATCGAATTTGTCTTTGGAGATATCAATGCCGACGGACTGCTTAAGGATTTGGCTCATCTGGAAGGGGGGTTAGTGGAAGAAAATCAAGTAATTCCTTCTAAGTCTTTTCTCATGGTTTCATACAAGATTGTGCCATTTGAAAGCACATCCTTCTGTACTGTTCAGACTTAAAGAAGGAAAAGCAGACCGGATAAACCTACGACGCAATATCGCCAATCAGTAGCGTATCTAGGATAGCCTCAAGTTGCCATGCCTGCTTACCTGTTGTTTCAATAAAAATTGCACCTTTATCTCACAATCCAAAGATATGAGGATAGTGGGTTTCCCCCTTCAGAATGGTCTTGCGACTAACGTCTAATAGACCACTGATGTAACGCTTGCCCCCGTAGCCCAACTTTTGGGCTTCAAGGGCTGCATAGTGACGGCGATCCTTCTCTTTCAGACCGCTGTAGTAGCGTAGCATCATTTGCTCAGTAGCCTGATCGTATCTTACCCGAAGAATTGCAGCAGGCACGGGCTTCCCTTAAAGCGCTGATGGAACTACGCGACGACTACGCATTTAAAAAGAGCGTGGCCGAAGACACCACCCAAAGCCGCAACCAGTTGCGGCAGCAACTCAAAGAGTGGCTTCGGGAGTTTCATACCGCCGCCCGCTTGGCACTGAAGGATAATCCCCAGCGGTTAGAAGCCTTCGGCATTCGGGTGCGCTCGTTGCAGAAGTAGCCGCTAGTCATTTGTTAATTGCCTATATTTGTCTGGTAGATAGTCTACTATCCGACCTTGCTCCCAATGAAATTTTGCTTTCTGCTGTTTCTAGTGACCTCACTCCCGGCACAAGCCCAGACTTCGCTCTTTGGAGACTCGCTTTTGACCAATTACTACTCAGAAAGGGAACTGGAGGAGTTGACTATTCTAGTCGATTTCTTTGATGATTATGTTATCCGGCAGACAGGCGAAAGTGATTTACAACTGGCGTACGAAGCGTTTAATAAGCAACAGGCAGCCAAAGAGTATATTTCGCTTGCCATGCCGCTAGATACCATCCGCGTCATGTTCGCCCAAGTCAACTTACCGGTGTGGAACAGCACTTGGGCGTATAGTAGTTATGGCACTTACCGGTCGCGCGACAGCGTTCGGCTAATTGTACCGGGCATTGACCTTAAGCTGCACGATGCGTACTGGGAATTTCTGCTCGCTTTATCGGAAACCGACAAGCAACTCGGGCGGTATACTACTACGATCCAACAAAGTGGTACTCTGTCTCCTATCCTACAAGGCTTATACTTTGACCGCTTTAATACGTATAAGGTAGACTTCAACCGCGCGGCTAATCGACTAGTGGCGGCGGTGCACTACCTTACGTTTCACGTGCAGGTGATAGAACAACCACAATGACTGACCGCGACCAGCAGCTACTAGCCCTGCGCCCCTCTATTCCGGCAGCGCTGCTCACGGAGACCATATCGGAGGAAGAAAACTTTCAGAACGAAACGCTGCGTCCCATTTTAAAGCTGCAAAACCCCTTGCTGCTGGTCCTCTTCCGGCAGTACATCAAGCGACGCAAGAACGAATTTCATCAGTTGCCGGAGCCGCAACGGCCAACCTACGTACAGCGGGCGCTGCAAAAAGACGCGGTGCTGCGTAACACGGTGAAGGGAATTGTCATCGGGCACTTCACCGAAGCGGAGTGGGAACGGTACGTTGCGTTATCTCAACCACTAGACAAGCGGATGCTTCAGATGGCCACCCAGCGACTGCAAAGTCAGCTTGATGCGTTGCAAGCTACGCCAGAATAGCCCCCCCCCTAACGCAACAACCGTCGCCCGGCTGTGATCATCAAACCATCTTCCAGCAACGCCCATACGGGATCGGGAAAGCCGGTGCTTTGGGCTAGTCGTTGGCGCAGGTGAAAGGTAGCGTAGGCTCCGGCCACCGCACCCAGCACTCCTACGGCCGCTCCGGTACGGCGGGATTGCCGCTGCCGAATGGCGAGCGTGGCGCCTATCAGCGCTCCCGACAGTCCGCGGCCGATAAGGGCCGGGGGGCTGATACGGTCTGGGGTGCCGGGCAGTTTGTCGCCCACCAGTTCGCCTGCCGCCAGCAGGGTGAGTACTTTTGCGGTGCGCGCGGATTGCATGAAGGCAAAACGCGAGCGGCCCAACCGTCGAGATGGATGCTTGCGCAGTTGCCGACTCACCAGAGCGGGTCCCATCATGGAACGAGCGCCCGTGAGGGCGGCCAGTCCGGCGGTGCGCCACAGCAAGGAAAAAGCAGAAAAACGATTCATAGTTTTTTAACGAGTACATTGACAATCATAAGGATGCTCATAAAAGTGACAATCAGAACACTATTTCTTTAGAATAAGTCCCGACTTCTAGTCGTAATCAAAACCTACCAGCTTCCAGCTGGTAGTGGTTTAGTTTATTCAATAACTGACGAAGCAGGGTTAATTCAGCTTCGTTACTCGGTTTGATCACTAGTGTGTCCATACTTTTGTATAATTTGAACTGTACAATTGTTTAATCGTTAATTAACCCCAACAAGTTACCACATCTAACCCAAAAGACATGGCCGATCATAAAGTATGGTTTATCACCGGTTGCTCTACCGGCTTCGGACGCGAACTCGCCCAGATTGCTGCCCAGCAGGGCGACCAGGTAGTGGGCACCCTGCGGCAAGACGAGCAGGCAGAGGCATTCGATTATCTAGTGCCCGAACACACGATGGGCGTGAAGCTCGAACGTGACCCAACCTGAGCAGATCGCCGCGGGTGTGCAACAAGCCCTCGAGCGGCACGGGCGTATCGACGTGCTGGTGAACAACGCGGGCTACGGTTCGCTGGGCGCGATCGAAGAAGTACCCGACGAAGAGATCCGCCAGCAGTTTGAGGTAAATGTGTTCGGGGCCATCAACATGATCAAGGCGGTGCTGCCGACCATGCGGAAGCAGCGCTCGGGACGCATCCTCAACATTACCTCTATCGCTGGCCTACAGGGCTACCCGGGAGTGGGTGCCTACAACGCCTCGAAAGTTTGCGCTGGAAGGCATCGGCGAAACCCTGGCGGCCGACGTGAAGCACCTGGGCATCCACGTCACCAACGTGGAACCGGGACCCTTTCGCACCGACTGGGCCGGACGCTCGGCCACGTATACTCAGAGCCAGATCGACGACTACGCCGAATCGGCGGGCGAGAACCTGCGCGCGCTCGAGCAGGTGAGTGGCCACCAACCCGGCGATCCCGTGAAAGCCGCGCAGGCGATGTTTGACCTAGTGCAGCTCGACCATCCGCCGATGCACCTGCCGCTGGGCGGACCCGCCTACCGGCGCGTGCGAACCAAATTGCAGGACTTTTTGAAGGAGATCGATGCTTTCGAGCACCTGGGACTTCCTACTGATTATACGGCAGAGGAGCTAGCAGCGATGGAAGACAAGTAAAAAGACACTGATGGCCAAGTTTTGCTGATGTAGCAAAAAACCGACTAGTAACCTTCTTACCGATACGTCGTTCTCTACGGTAAGCGTATATTTTAAGAATAATATAATACTAGTTATGCAACCATCCGTTTTAACCTCGCCGACGCAGCAGGACTTTTTACCGATCAAGGGCACCTACTACGTTGAGTATCTGGTGGGCAACGCCAAACAAGCGGCCTACTATTATCACTACGTATTTGGCTACGATATCACCGGCTACCGCGGTCCGGAAACTGGTTATAAGTCTGCCGCTAGCTTTCTGCTGTGCCAGGGAAAGATACGGCTGATTCTGACCACCGCTTTGCAACCCGATAATGAGATAGCCGACCACGTGTACCGCCACGGCGACGGCATTCAGGACATTGCGCTGTGGGTGGATGACGCCCGGCAGTCGTTCGAAGAAACGGTGCGGCGCGGGGCCCAACCGGTGCAAGAACCCAACGTGCGGCGCGACGACGACGGCGAAGTGACGGTCGCCTCCATCGCCACCTACGGTGACACGATTCATACTTTCGTAGAGAACCACGATTACCACGGCTTCTTCTTGCCGGGCTTCCGACCATGGAAAAACGAGCACCTCCAAAACCGTTCGGTAGGACTCAAGTATATCGACCACCTGGTGGGCAACGTGGCCCTGGGCGATATGAACAAGTGCGTCAACTTCTACGCCGACGTGATGGGCTTCAAGCAGTTGGTGTCCTTCGATGATCATGACATTTCTACCGAGTATACGGCCTTAATGTTGAAGGTGATGTTGAACGGCAATGAGCGCATCAAATTTCCGATCAACGAACCGGCTGCCGGGCTCAAGAAAAGCCAGATTGAGGAGTATCTTGAGTTTTACGGAGGTGCCGGAGTGCAGCACGTAGCCCTGGCCACGGGCGACATCATCGAGACGGTGACCAAACTGCGGGCCAACGGACTGGAGTTTCTCAACGTGCCGGATACCTATTACGATAATCTGCGAGAACGCGTTGGTAAGATCGAGGAACCCATTGAGGCACTGCGCCAACTGGGCATTTTAGTGGACCGCGACGAAGAAGGTTACCTGTTGCAGATTTTTACGAAGCCGGTGCAAGATCGTCCTACGGTATTCTACGAGATCATCGACCGCAAAGGAGCCCGCTCGTTCGGAAAGGGTAACTTCAAAGCCCTCTTCGAAGCCATCGAGCGCGAACAGGAATTGCGAGGAAACTTGTAGCTGGGAATTGGGTTTTGGGGATTAGGTTTTAGGCTGTCCCCAAAGCCTAATCCCGCGCTACGGTCACCCAAAACCCAATACCTAACACCCATCTTATGCCCCACTACCAACAACACGGCAGTATCCCTCACAAGCGCCACACCCAGTTTCGACAGCCGGATGGCTCGCTGTACCAGGAAGAGGTGATTGGCACCGAAGGTTTTAGCGGTATCTCGTCCATCGCTTATCATCTTCATCCGCCCACCGCAGTGGTACGGGTAGAAGAACCAGTGGACTATGCCGTTACCTACGCCGACGATAAGAACATGACGCATCGTCACTTGGTAGGGCAAGATGTGCCTAGCGGAGGTGATTGGCTAAGCGGACGCCAGTATCTGCTCGGCAACGCCGATGTGCGCCTGGCCCTTTGCGCTCCGACCGAAGACATGAGCTACTACTACCGCAACGCTTCCTGCGACGAACTGGTCTACGTACACGAGGGCCAAGGAGAGCTACTGAGTCCGTTGGGTAAGGTTTCGTTTGTAGCGGGCGACTACGTCCATGTGCCTCGTACTATTACGCACCAGTGGAAAATTGATACTGATCAGCCCACCCGTTTTCTGGTGATCGAGAGTGCCTCGGAGGTGCGCCCGCCCAAGCGCTACCGCAACCAGTTCGGACAACTGCTCGAGCACAGTCCCTACTGCGAGCGGGACGTGAAAACCCCCGAACCAATTCCGCCGCAGGATGAGGAAGGTGCGTTCGAGGTGCGCTTGCTCAAGCACGGTCAACTACAGTCGCTGTTCTACCAGTTCCATCCCTTCGACGTGGTCGGCTGGGACGGTTATATGTATCCTTACGCCATCTCTATTCACGACTTTGAGCCAATCACGGGGCGCATTCACCAGCCACCGCCGGTGCACCAGATGTTCGAGGCGCACAACTTTGTGGTGTGCTCGTTCGTGCCCCGCAAGTTCGACTATCACCCGCAGTCCATTCCCGCTCCTTACAACCACTCCAACATCGACTCTGACGAGGTGCTCTTTTATGCCGAGGGCGACTTTATGAGCCGCAAGGGAGTAAGTCGCGCCTCGTTCACCCTGCACCCGGGCGGACTGCCGCACGGTCCGCACCCCGGCACCGTAGAAAAATCGTTGGGCAAAGAAGGTACCGAAGAATTGGCCGTGATGGTAGACACCTTCCGGCCTCTCAAGCTCACGCAAGCCGCGCTGGAGGTAGAGGACCAGAACTATATGTATTCGTGGAAAGTGAATCGCTGATTGGTGGTAACTGATACTCTTTATCCGAGCAATTAACTATTTATCCCTCAGCAGCCTAGTAATTCTGACAGAACGCAACTACTTACGGTGCCGCAGAATGCAAAGTACGCTCAGATTTGTTTAGTTTTTGCCTGTCAGCATGGTTGACAACCGAGACATTGAGTAATATCACTCCGTCAGAATGCAAAGTACGCTATGTTTTATCTGGTTGACGGTCGGCAGTAGGATTGTTGCGTCAAAATGTACGTACATTCACCTCAGCAGAATGCAAATTTTGTCGCAATAAGCTGGTCTTCTTCTTGGAAAGACGTAAGGTACGAGCAAAACAATAGGAATATTGAAAAAGGGTCAATGTATTTGATGAAACAAATGCCTATTTTTAGCTATGGAGACTAAAGAAATAATTAGGGAGATAGAAAAGCTTACCGTTCGAGAACGGCTTCAGATCATAGAGAGAACGGCTAGAACCATTCAGATAGAAAATGAAAAGGGGCAAATGAGAGAAGCAGCCGACCAACTCTATAACGACTACAAGAATGATACTGAATTGACAGCGTTCACTGATCTAGACTTAGAAGATTTCTATGAAGCAAGGTGAGATTTGGTTGATAAACTTAGACTCTTCGATTGGATCGGAGATGAGAAAGACTAGGCCTGCTGTCATTGTGAACGATGATAACTTGGGCAAACTCCCTCTTAAAGTTATTGTTCCGATTACCGATTGGAAAGCTCATTACCAAATGGCCGTTTGGATGATTCAAATACTTCCGGATGCCAACAATGGATTGAGCAAAGCTTCCAGTATGGATTGCTTCCAGGTAAGGTCAGTTTCTGAGAAGAGATTTGTGAAAAAGCTCGGTGAACTAACTCTTGTTCAACGAGATCAAATCAAAGAGGCACTGACTAAAGTGCTGACAATAGAATAAAAATAGTGAGTTCGTGTGTTTGTTACGCCAAGTAACCCATTCCTGGTTATAGGTTAAGCGAAGCGGTCCTACGACCCAATTTGCATCGCTGGAATTGAGTCGTAGCAGATGCTACGACTAGAACTATAAGTTGCGCCCCACCATTTCCATAGCCCACGAATTAATTCGTGGGCTATGGAAATGGTAATGAAATCTCACACCAGAGATGTTTCAACAAGTTCACGATTCAAAAGAAGTGATTTATTTAATCCTCGTTCCTTAACAAGTATATACTCTCACTTAACCTTGAAGATATGATTGAAGCAACAAATGGGCAGATAATAAAGCACCGCCAGTACTTCAGAATAGCTAGTACAACTCTAGATAGGGTGGTACTTGAGGAAAAAAATATCATTGAGATGATCAAAGGGGAAGGGCGGGAGGAGGTGACAGAACGTGCAGTGAAATTCGGCGTTTTGCAAGATCAACTAGTCGTTTCTGTTGTCTTCTTTTATCTCACTTTAGAGTCTTTCGTAAACTTCTATGCTGTCATTAGAAGTATTGACAATAGGAAGTCTTTTGAGCAGAATTTGAGCACAAAAAATAAATGGATTATTTATCCACAACTTGCTTGTGGAAAGAGAGTGGATAAGAGGCATCTAGATAAGTTGAATAGTTTGACAAAGGATCGCAACAGCCTTATACACTATAAATCTAAGACGATTGGTGATTTCCCTGACGAATCTTTTCAAAAGCACACTATAGAAATAGACAAAGTTAAAGAGTATAGAAAGGCCGTAGTGGCTATAATCAAGGCATTAGGCGAGATTGACAAGGACATGCCAAGTCACGTCACAAATTTTGTTGATTCAAGCCACTAAAAAGAAACTATGCACTCCTGGCTCAGCATCCCACCGCACTCCGACTTTAGCATTCACAACCTGCCCTTCGGCATCTACTCCACCTCCCGCCAGAAACCCCAGGTGGGCGTAGCCATCGGTGATCAGATTATCAACCTGGCAGCGGTAAGCATGCACAAATTGCTGCCCGGTCTTTCCATCGATCCCCTGGTGCTTAGTCAAGCCTCGCTCAACCCGCTGATCGCGCTGGGCAAACCCGTCACCCAATCGCTGCGCCAGCAACTACAATCTTTGCTTACCGAACCTGCCTCTCCCTTACGTGCGGTAGCCGGTTCCGTGCTGGTTCCCCAGGCCGAGGCCCGAATGCATATGCCCGTCACGGTAGGCGACTACACCGACTTTTACTCCAGCGAAGCCCACGCTACGCGCGTCGGCACGATGTTCCGAGGCGCGGAAAACGCCCTGCCGCCCAACTGGAAGCACCTGCCCATTGCCTACCACGGACGCGCTTCCTCCATCGTGGTGTCGGGCACCCCGGTGCAACGTCCGCCGGGACAAACAAGGCCCCCGGGCGCTGACCAGCCGATGTTTGGACCTACGCAGAAGCTGGACTTTGAGTTGGAAATGGCTTTTGTGGTTGGCAAGGAGACTTCGCTGGGGCAATCGATTAGCGTAGCGGAAGCGGAGGATCATATCTTTGGTTTGGTGCTGTTTAATGACTGGTCGGCCCGCGATATTCAGCAGTGGGAGTACCAGCCGCTAGGACCTTTTCTGGGCAAGAACTTTGCTTCGTCTGTCTCGCCTTGGGTGGTTCCTCTGGAGGCGCTGCGCGACTTTCGGGTAGCCGGTCCGAAGCAGTCGCCCGCACCGCTGCCCTATTTGCAAACGAGCGGCGATTGTAACTTTGATATTCAACTGGAGGTAGCCTTGCAAGCGGAGGGGCAGTCGCCCACTACCCTTAGCTATTCTAACACCCGCTACCTGTACTGGAACATGGCGCAGCAACTGGCGCACCATACCGTGAATGGCTGCAACGTGCGGGTGGGCGACCTGATGGCCTCGGGAACCATCAGTGGACCCGAACCATCCGCCAGCGGTTCTTTATTAGAACTGACGCAGAACGGAAAGCAGCCAATTACCCTGGCCGATGGTAGCGCCCGCACGTTTGTAGAAGATTACGACACGGTTATCCTGCGCGGCTACGCCGAACAAGCGGGCATGCGGGTTGGTTTCGGAGAAGTACGTACCCAAATTTTACCCGCCCATGCCCATCATTGACCCCCAATCGTTCACCACCAGCGAATTTTACCAGTACATGATCGAGGCGGTGGTGCCCCGACCCATTGCCTTCGTCAGCACGGTGGATACCGACGGGCGCGTGAACCTGAGTCCTTACAGTTTCTTCAACGCCGTGAGCTCCAATCCGCCCGTATTAATATTCTCCCCGGTGAACCGCACCCGCGACAATACCCGCAAGCATACGCTTGACAACGTGCAGGCGCAGGCCGAGGTGGTAATTAATATCGTGAACTACGCCGTGGCCGAGCAGATGTCGTTGACCAGCACCGAATACGAGCAAGGAGTTGACGAATTTGTTAAGGCCGGACTCACTCCGCTGCCCTCGGAGCGGGTGCGTCCGCCCCGGGTAGCGGAGTGTCCGGTGGCCTTCGAGTGCCGGGTGCAGCAGGTGATTCCGCTGGGCAGCGAGGGCGGGGCCGGTCATTTGGTCGTTTGCGAAATTCTGTTGGCCCACGTCAGCGAAGCAGTGCTTGATAGTGAGCAACGCATCGACCCGCAGCGGCTCGACGCCATCGGTCGGATGGGCGGCAGTCTGTACTGCCGGGCCAGCGGCGACGCCCTCTTTGAAATTGCCCGTCCTATTCGCGAAAAGGGCATCGGCGTGGATCAGTTGCCGCAAAACATTCGCGAGAGCAACGTGCTCACGGGCAGCAACCTGGCTCAGTTGGCCAACGTAGCGCGGGTACCCGATACTGCCGCTCTGGAAGAATATGCTGACGAGCCGCGTATTGACCGTATGTGGAGGTTGTACTCCCTTACTCCCGACCAGCTACCAAAGAAGATGCACGAACTGGCCCAGGATTTTCTTCGGAAGGGTGAGGTTATGAAGGCTTGGGCGGCGCTGCTCAGGGAGTAAAAACATTTTAATCACTAATCTTATCCGCTTATTTTGCGTTATAGTAAATATTAATGCGCTAAAACAGTTAAATAGTATCGTTTTCATAATTTTACCTTCACATTGGTTGGAACGTTAACTTATCAAGGTATGATGACCCAGGATTACGAAGCTTACACCGAAGAAGATTTCAAAGTCTGGCGACTGCTCTACGACCACCAGTTTGCCAACCTGCCCCATGCCGCATCGCGTGCGTATCTGGAAGGACTCAAACGCATTCACTTTCGGTCGGATAAGATTCCTAATTTTCACGAAACGAACGTCTTTCTGACCGAACTCACTGGCTGGCAGATCCACGTGGTGCCCGGATTGATTCCTGACGATGACTTTTTCCAGTTGATGGCCAACCGGCGCTTTCCGGCTTCCACTTGGTTGCGGGCTTTGGGCAAAATCGATTATTTGGAGGAGCCCGATATGTTTCACGATGTATTCGGCCACGTGCCGCTGCTTACCAACCAGCCCTTCGTAAACTATCTGCAGGAACTAAGCAAAATAGCGCTGCGCCACATCAACAACGCCGGGGCCATCCAGTTGATCTCGCGCCTCTACTGGTTCACGGTGGAGTTTGGGCTGATCCGGGAAAACGGGCAGATGCGGATTTACGGAGCGGGCATCTTATCATCAGCCGGAGAAACTGCCTTCAGCCTTAGTGATAAGGCCACGCACCTTGACTACGACGTGGATACCATCCTGCAAACTCCCTACCGCAAAGACGTTTTCCAGGAGCGCTACTTCGTGATTGACTCTTACGAGCAACTGTATCACTCGACCGATCAGATTGAGACGTTTTTGGAGCGGGAAGTCCAACCGCAACCGGCAACGGAAGTGCCGCGTTAGAGAGAGTAGCTACTTGCAGCCAAAAGACCCACAGTGTAGCAGATTATACCCCTGCGTATGGAACGAAGAGACCTGATCAAAGACCAGATTGAGCAACTCGGCCGGGTGTTCGGGGCCATCCTAGCCCGGTTTCTCGGCACTAAAGCGGCGGGCAACGTAACCGAAGGCATTGAGATCGCCAACGAGTCGTTGCAGAGTCAGTTAGATCTGGACGTGAACCTTATTCTTACGCTAAACCCGCCTGAGCTCCAGGATTATCTGGCCGAGCGTAAACTCAGCAGCGCGCACCTGGAAACCCTGGCCGACTACTTCCTGGCCTGGGCCGACTCAACAACTTCCGCCAATCCTGAAAAAGCCCGCACCCTCTACCAGACCGTACTGCGCCTGTACGATATCATCGATGCTTGGTCTGACTTGTATTCATTTGAGCGCTTTGATAAGGAAAATCAGTGTTTTCCAGTTTCTGCTGCTTGATCAACTCGCCGTTCTTAGGCTTTTTATGCGGGATCAATACGCTAATATTCTCATAAACTCAGCCAGGTGTAAATGCGTTAATGCTAGTAAATTAGGGCGACCGTCGCACGGTGGTCTGTTAGGTTATTTTGGATAGTTTGCATACTAAAATAGCCAGCAAGCCGCCCTTTTATTCCTATTAAATACACGCTTCCACGCATTCCCAGTAATATTCTGAGGGTTTGCTGTCACCTGAATGAGGGGTGAATGTATCGCCTTCCGTAAAGAAAGCCGTTGATTTGTCTTCTCCGTCTTTTATTATATACTCTCTAACACAGCCTTCTACTACCATATAGCACTTTTTCGGAATTTGCCCCGCTCTCAGCAGTAGCGTCTCTTTTTCAAATTCATCTACAACGGTTTTTTCAATGATGATTTCAATTAGTATCTCGAACTTACTGAGCATACCTCTGATCTTTTCTTTTAAAACCATCGAGTTATTTTTTTAGAATTACGCCTAATGGTCGAAGCAGCCATCAGGCTGGGAATTGTGAGACGTTAACTTTCAGGCTTCGATAGGCTGATTTGGGGAAACTAAACCGCCAAGTTAACGATTTACCCGGCTGGCGGTTGCATGGTGTTACCTGCCGTTTTCCTCTTTTTTTTCAGCGACGCTAATTCTTGCCTGATGTAAGTTTTCTCTTCTTGAAAACTCATATCCATAATTTTCTCATTCAACTGGTCGCGAATTTGTCGCATACGCATAACCATGCTCTCTTTTTCAGTCGTCTTCATTTCCAAATATTTCTTTAGGTGTTCGGATTTCTATCATTGAATAACCTTCACGAAAATTGATAGCATTGTACCCTCTAATTTTCTCTAAATTAACAATATGCTTGAAATTCCAACTAGCTAACACATCCGCTCTGTATACTATTGCCATAGCAATATGCTGGCAATCAGCACGGCTAGTTTTTCCAACTACTTTCTCTTCGATATATCTTTTAGCCAATTCTTTTGCTTCCTCGGTTAATTCCACTCTTTCAATAATTTCTTCTGGAATGGATTCGTAAAAGTCGATAATATGCGCAAGTGCCTTGTACAGCTCCAACTCGAGCACTTCTGATACTATGATTTGTATCTTCTGTTGCAGAATCGCCCTAAAAAATGGTTTGGTTGCTTCTTCAAACTCATCGTCAAAGCGTCCTCCAAAGACAGAAGTGTCGATGTATAATCGTTTAATCATGAAACAAAGATACTGAATTTAGGTCTCAACTATTTTAGTCTTTTTTGTATGGCAGGTAACGATTTAGCTAGCTGACGGGCCGGGCTTGTGGGTTTTCACCTTCCAAGCAGCAACATTCTGACTTGGGGAAACAAAACTTTCATGCTTTCGCTTCCCCGGCTGGCGGGGGCCGCCCCGCGGCTGCATGGTGTTGGGTGCAGTTTCATTCAACCGATTCTATGGTGTAAGCATTTCCAGGCTTGTAAGATCTGATTTGCGCTTTGAAGATTGGAATTAACGGCTCAACGTATTTGATGTGACTGCGAGGGACGTCTAATATTACGATGGCTATGGCAAACTTGCCTACATTCTGTTGGTAGTCAATGTTTTTGTCTATTGTTAGCAAAATGTCAAAGCCGCATTCTACAGCAGCCTTAAGTAGTTTGCCGTTCTTCAAACCACTGAATGATGCTTCTGGAACGGTAACAACTTCAAATTCATTAAGGTGTCGTTTCGCCTTCCTAGTAAGACATTCATCCGCGCGGCGGACCGCCAACAGAATTCTCATACGATAGCTGGCTTGTTTTTTCCAATAACCCTCTTGACATCTCCAATATTTTGATGACCTGCTCTTTTTTCACCGAAGGAAAATCTTCTAGAAACTCTTCCATTGCTTCGCCTTCCTCCAGATAGTCGAATAGATTCTTAATAGGTACTCTGGTACCTGAAAATACTGGAGTTCCCCCCAGTATTTCCGAGTCAATATTAATTACGTGTTGTTCCATACTAAAGTATACGCTTTCCGCCATCTAATGATTCGTGCCCCCTGTTCTAATTGCATCCAACGTATGTGCAGCCGTCAGGCCAAACTTGTTGGCTCTGATTTTCCGAGTATCAATATACGAACTTGGGGCGACTAGTGCTCAAGCTCTTCATTCCCGGCTGGCGGCTGCATGGTGTTGTGCGCCGTGTCTTTCACTTCAAACCCAACTGTAATTTGATAACCTGTTCTATCTCAACCAATTCATCGCTAGTGACAGTACCCCCTTTGTTGAGAAATCTCAATTCACTAACCGTAGTGAGTTGATCAGCCATGACCTTGCCTTGCTTCCCAGCTAGTTGCACCATAACTTCACTTGGATATAACTTACTGGTCTGAGTACTCATAGGCACCACTTGGTATCTCTTAAAATACTTGTTGGATGTATCGCTGCTAACAATTACTGGAGTTCCCCCGTTAAAGTAGACATTTAAAAGAGCATAGGTTAGCGGACAAACGTTTAATTTAGTCACCTAAACCAAGTGTCACCTATGAGTAGGAAAAAGTATCACAGCCCAGAATTTAAACAAGAAGCCGTTCGGTTGGCCGAAGCCAGTGGTAACAAGAGTCAAGTGGCCCGTGATTTAGGTATTCACGCTACAGCGATCGGCAAATGGCAACGGGACTTACAAGAGGGAGGTAAAAGGGCCTTTCCTGGGAAGGGAAAGCCCAGGGATGAGGAAGTGTTTCAATTGAAGAGAGAAAACCGTCGTCTTCAGCAGGAGGTGGAAATACTAAAAAAGGCGGTCGGTATCTTTACAGTCCGCTCCTAGAGAGATACCGATTTATCCAGGGGCATCATCATCAGTTTTCTATTGTCCTCATATGTGAAGTGCTACAGGTTTCTAGAAGCGGCTACTACGCCTGGCTTAAACGGCCAAAGAGCGACCGTAGTACACAAAATGAGCAGCTAGTGAAGCACATTAAAGAAATACACCAACAGAGCCGACAGACTTATGGAAGTCCGCGAGTGCACGATGAACTAGGGGACCGCGGGGTAAACTGTAGTGAGAATCGCGTGGCCCGCCTGATGCGACAGCACAGTATTGCCGTTGAAAAGAAGAAGAAGTTTATGAGAACCACGGATTCTAACCACCTATTTCCTATTACTGCGAATCTGTTGAATCAGCAGTTTGGAGCAAACCGACCAGATAGCGTGTGGACCGCCGATATCACGTATATCTGGACTGGGCAGGGGTGGCTTTATCTGGCCGTTGTACTAGACCTGTTTTCTCGTCGCATTGTGGGTTGGTCAATGGCCAGGACCCTGGAACGCATCTTGGTGATAGATGCCCTGCAAATGGCTATTGCAACCCGTAATCCAAGTGAAGGACTTATCCACCATAGCGACCGCGGTAGCCAATACGCCAGTCATGACTACCAAAAGCTACTTCAACAAAAGGGAATAGTAGGGAGCATGAGCCGAAGGGGAAACTGTTACGACAATGCCCCTACCGAAAGTTGGTTCGCTACGCTGAAACGTGAGTTGGTGTACCGCACCAATTACACCACGCATGCCGAAGCCAGACAGGACATCTTTGAGTACATTGAGGTATGGTACAACCGCCAAAGAAAACACTCAGCTATTGGGTATAAAAGCCCAGTAGCTTATGAAGAGCAATGGAGAAAATCAACCGCTAATGCAGCTTAACCAACTGTCTACTAAAATAGGGGAAACCCATACAGCCGGACGCTTCTTCTTGATTTCCTGTCCTACCGACGGATCGAAGTTCACCCACCAAATCTCACCTCTTCTTTTCACAGATCACTGGTATTAAGCGTACCTTCTATCCATTCGGAGGCTTCCTGTTCTCGCTCTTTGTCCTCTGCCATATCTTTGTATCCTTGTTCTATCAATGGCACAAGTTCATCTTCTTTTAGCTTATCGGACAACCAATCGTAGACTTCTTGCAATGATTCGCCCTTTTGAGCATCAATGAGTCTAAATAGCTCTACTTTTAATTCGGCCTCGTTAATCATAATGGTCTCTTTGTCATTTATCCAAAGTTAACATTTTACCTTATTGCACCCAACGGTCTTTGCAGCCGTCAGGCCGGAGATTCTGAGACGTTATCCTTCAATTATTAACAGGCTGACTTAGGGAAATGTGACTGCCCTTCTAACGTTCCACCCGGCTGGCGGCTGCATGGTGTTAGCAGGCGTTTCTCAATTCTTACAGATTAAGCGTACATCAATTTCCCTTTCGGTTTTGGAATCTTCCTGTCTTTCATTCTAGCGGTCTCAATCCACTCATCTACAATTACTTCTACATTAGACAAAGCCTCTTGATAAGTTTCCCCATCGGCAGCACATCCCGCTAATTCTGGCACCTCAGCAATGTAGGCATCGTCTTCCTTACTCCAATAGATAATAATCTCGTACTTGTGACTATTTTTCATCTTCATTTAAATTTAGCTGATATTTGACCACGAGGTTTCTAACTTGTTTAACCTGATAAGCTTTGGCTTGACCTGACTTTGATTGTATGTTTAAAATTTCTTCAACGCCTTCCCTGGTCAGAATGTGATGGCTCCCTTTAATCCTTTCTTCGAATCCTAGTCGCACCAATAGATTCCGGAGTTCTTCAAATCCGATATTCTTGTCAGAAGTCCCCCTCAGTATTTTAACTAATATTTTCTCATGCTTACTCATACTGACAAATCTAGCAAATGTCTCTCAATCCGTTAACACCTTTTGTCAATTCTATGCCTGCTAACGTTAAGTATATGAAGCGTAGCATCCCGAAGGGTGCTATGATTTCATATACAGTGTTATGTACTTTTTATATTCTTTTTTAAGTGTTCAAGTAGTCTTAAAAACATATCTCGATTCATTAATTGATTCAACTGACTGCTCATAATTACTTCACCAGTTAGTGATTCAACTTCACCTATTATCTTTTCGAACAAAATTTCCAAATTTGGAATTCCTGCTTTATTAACGGCATTTTGGATATCCTCATTCCAAAACGAGTAGGCATCTATTCCACAACATTCCGCTACACATTCTATTTCTAAGTGTTTCCAAAATTCTTTAGTTGGCTCAAGAAATGTATCAATGTTCTTTGGGTTTGCGGATTCTGCATCAAATTCAATCCATTTGATCCATTCTTCTTCACCAATACTTATGTCCTTAGATATCTCCATTAGTCATTGTCTATCAAATCTTCTAAGTCCTCTTCGCTCATCCAATCTTCTGTTGCTGGAATTACAACATTTTTAATCCAATCAAATATATTTTCAGAAGTTTTGACTATCGGATATCCATTGGATTCATTCTTACTACTCCAAGTTAAGTGAACAGTAAGAACTTTAGAAGTTGGATTTCCATTTATAACATCAAATCCGGCTATGTCATCATTATCTTGTCTCCTTGCGAATGGAATAATATCATTCCCTGTCTCTAATTGATACTCTTTACGAATCCCTTCTGACTTTTCTGGCTCCACAATATACCAAGGTGTAAATCCTTCAAAATTGTGAGCTTTAAGCCATCTATATTCAAGAGGTAATTTCATTTTATCTTATTGTACATAACGCCTAGGGCAGCCCACGGCAGACTGGTTGGCATTTTTATTTCGTTAATCAATATTGTTACTTAGAGCCACTAACATCCTAGCTCATTTTTGCTAGGCTGGGGGCTGAGCGTTGTTGTAGCGCGTTTTCATGCTTCCAAGTTCTCAGGATCTTTCATGAGTTCTTGGATCTTTTCTAATTCTGATTTTTTAATCACAAAGGTTTTTGTCCACCTGTCATGCCACCCTCTATTCTGATTAAGGAAAGAAAAAGCTTCAAAGGGTATAAATCGAATGGCTGTTCTTACCACTATTGTCTTAAATCCAGGTTTTTCACCGAACTCATCAACCACTACAGAATTAGTGAAAAGTTTACCCACCGTTTGCTGAAAATAATATTCGCAAAGGATATAGTAGATCGGATATGAAAATATAAAAACCAACTCGAGTATCGCACTCTCATTCACTATTGGAATTTCTGTGTAAAAATACGCTAAGATTCTGTAGAAGATCAGATCAAGGAAAAAGTTGACAAATCTCAATCCTGTTGATAAATCGTTAATTTCCTTTTTATATCTAAATTCCTTATGAACAGTTTCCCACTGCCCATATTCGTTCCGTTCATTTCTAGTTACAATCCTATCTTCGTAAAGATCAGTAATCCTTGGTCTTAATTTCTGTTCCATTTTTCTCTAATGCGCTACAACGATTAGTATAGCAATCGTGGCCGTCCCGCAGGGCGGACATGATTTGCTATACAGTGTTACCTGCTTTATTTTTTTCCTTTGTCCAAATTCTGTTTAAAATCAGCAAGCGTTTTAAGCCCTTTTGAAGAAATAGCTTGTTCGTTGTTAATAGCTTTATTCAACTCTTGAATCAAGGCGATGAGCGTAGCATAAATTCGCTTTACTTGGCCAACTCTCGTGTCAAACCTATTATCAATAGCCACATCTAAATTTGAAAATAAGTTGTCAACCTTCTTTAACCATTCACTTTCTTCATGCTTAGTTGAAAAATCAGAGAAACCAATAACATCAAAATACCTATAGCTTCCTTCAAGTCTGAAGAGCATTTCATCACCTATCGCGCTTTGCCAGTCTCTGTATATCCAACAGAACTCTCTTGCTATTTCGTCAATTGCTACATCAATTTTACCTTCAATTACATTTCTATCCAAGGTGCCTTGTTCAGTCTTTTCTGAAATCAATTTTAAAATGGATGAAACCATTTTAATCTTGTCTGTTTGCTCAAGGCTAGAAACATTCTTTTTCACCTGGTCAGGAATGTACTCAAAGACTATTTTTTCAATTCCTACTCCGATCTCCTGTCTAGTTTGATCAGATATCGTTTTTTCTTCTAACCCATACAGTTTGCTTAATTCTTCAAAAATGGAAACTTCAACGTGTGAACCATTAGCTAATACCTTTTGAAACTCACTTACTGCATCTCTAATATCTGAATTTTTAGCATTGTCAAATCCTTCAAGATACGAATGTTCTTTTTGAGCTGCTCTAATCCAACCAATCAAAGCGCAGAGCCTATAAACTGTACTATCAAATTTGTACTTGAAGAATCCATTCATAGGTGCATCAGGAAGTAAATAAGCTCCATTAAACATTAAAACTTCCCTTAATCTCCAAGCTAAAGTTTCAGCGGAAAGCATTATCGGTTTAGCGTATTTTTTGTATGCATCATATTCAACTTGTTGCCTATCTCTTTCTCTTCTTTTCCCTTGAATGTATAATGTAATTAGAGCTGTAACAGAACCAATAAAAGCACTTATCAACACGTTCAGTAAAGCCCAATATTCTGTTTTCATTATTTATTGCAGGTAACGGCTAGAGCAGGCACCGCGGCGTCTTTTGTGCATTTTCTGTCCGAGTTTCGTTTAGCTTTCTTGTATGCATTAATGTTACTTTTCGCTCATTTTCTAGCCGTGGTGCTTGCTCAATGTTAGTGGTCGGCTTCACTTTCTTAAATACTCTGCCTTGTTTTCTTTCATCTGGTAAATATGTCTTTCGGCATGTTTACTTAAGAAATAGATATATTCATAGACATTGATCTTGCCTAAATCATTGACAGTCATAGTCGTTTTGTAAAGTAATCCTGTCCCGTCAGTTAAATCCTCCAGATGGTTTAGGCACTTCCTTAACTGATTAACCAAAATTGATCTTATTTCATATTCGGTCTTTTCTCCGGTTGGTTCCATGTGTTCTGGTCTCGTCCAAGGAAAAGACTTTAGAATGCCAATCCTTTCAAATCTTTCCAAGTCCCAATCAAAATTCTCAATTTCATCTTCTAGGCTTAAATTATGGACATTTCTAGTTGCTTTATCTGCTCCTTTATCAATTAAAATCAACAGGTAATGACTCGTTAAGGAAACATGCTCCAAAATCTCTGCAATTGTCCATCCACCATCAACCGGTTTATAATTTTTAATTTCGCCCTCTTCTCGGAACCAAGCAAAGATTAGTGCATGAGTTTCAATCAGATGGATTTGAATCTGTTGTATATAATTGACAATATTCATTTTCATTTTTGCTGACCACTAACATCTGTGTAGACGCAATTGCGTCTATATACCTTATATATTTTGGGAATTTGATTTGATCAAAAATGGTCTCTGCTTGCCCTCAATAGCCTTTCTTTCACTTGTCTTTCCCATCATTTCCTAAATTCAATTTGTCCAGCGGACTCCGAATGTCGCGCAGTGCCTTGGTGCTTACGTGCGTGTAGATCTCCGTCGTCCGACTTGAGTTATGGCCTAATAAAGTCTGAATATAACGTAAATCCGTGCCATTTTCCAATAAATGCGTGGCAAATGAGTGTCTCAGGGTATGCAACGTCACTTTTTTGGTGACCTTGGCCTTCTTAACCGCTCGCTTAAGTATCGCCTGGGCACTGCGCGATGAGTACTGGCCCCCGCCTATCCCCTCAAACAGGTACTTCTTAGGCTGATACCGCGTATAGTACTCCCGCAGCATTGGCAACAGACTAGCCGACAATAAACTGACGCGGTCTTTGTTGCCCTTCGCGCCTCGGATGATTACCTGCCCCCGGGTACTGTCAATATCGGCTACTTTGATGTTTAGCGCTTCCCCGATGCGCAAGCCAGCCGAGTAGATCAGCATCAGCAAGCACTTATGCTTCAGGTTGTCTACCTGCGCGAAGATGCGTACCACTTCTTCCTCGCTTAACACTACCGGAAGCCGCTTTTCCTTCTTGGGACGCTCCACAAAGTAAAACTTACGCTTGCCCTTGAGCACCTGTTCATAGTAGAATTTTATGGCGTTGATCGACTGGTTCTGGTACGAAACGGATATCTGCCGCTCGTCCACCAAATAGCGTAAATACTGCACAATGTCCCGCTCGCTGATCTCCTTGGGGTCCAACTCTGGGTAATAATTGATAAACTCCTCAAACAAATCGGTATAGGTGCGAACGGTGTTCGGACTGTAACGCCGGGTCTTCAGTTTGTTCACAAACGCTTCGGGACATGTCCGGTAGTTCGGGTTATCCGCCTTGCGCGGACGCGCCTGCCGCTGTCGCTCGGTAGGACGGTCTGAGTAGCGCAATGCTATACCTTTCCCCTCAGCAAAGGTGGCTAAATCCTTTCTGATCACCTCCGTATCGGGAACACTCCACCAGCGATTTTCCTGATCGTAGGTTGGGTAGGGCAGCGTTTTCACAAAAGCAACCACTTCCTTATCGTAAGAAAAGCTCAGCCGCAACCGACCCTCCCTGGCATATACCAAAATCTGCCCGGCCCCGGGTAATTCGGCCGATGGGAGGGGTTTCGAGGATAATGATGAGGGTAAAGCAGGCTCCGGTTCGGGTTTTTTTCTTGCAGTCGGTAATGGATTGACTGGTTCCTCCGGGGGCGTGTTGGCCAAAGTGCCTCCCAGTTCTTGGAGCAGACGCAGACTTTCCGCCGTATCAGGCATATGCCAGCACTTTTTGCTTTGGCTCCAGCTGCGGCCGGGCAACTCCTTCACCCGCGCAATGGTCTCCGCGTCGTAGGGGAAGTCGATCCGGATGCGGGGAGCCCCCCGGTGAGTCATTCTGTGCAGCAGTAGGGTAGTCGCCATAAGATCAAGTGGAGTTGCGTCTATACAACATATAGGTGGCTAATCGGCAACTCCCCGGCAAAACTGCGGCCAATTCCCCCCGAATCGCCAGAAGATCATACCAGAAATGGTGCAATTGCGGCAAATTCATTACATCCGTCGGCCCCACTTTCGACAAATCGGTATATTTCGGCCATTGCTTACATCCTCTCACCCCTAAACCCCCACTTTATCATGGCTCAGCTACTCTACGAACGCGTTTCCACCCGAAAACACCTCAGCGCCACCCGCCGCCACATGCGCCTGTGCCGTCAGTTCAACGGCACCCAGTTTCTGGTCGACCAGATGCAGTTGCCCTACAATTCTTTGAAAGACAAACACGCCGCCACCCGCCAGAAGCAGGAGCAGCGCGAAGATCGCTACGACGACCTGCTCATTGCCGACAACCAACTCGACGACCAGGTGCGGCTGGTGTTCCGCCGCTGCGAGGAGCACGATCGGGCCACCCCGGCCGCCTCCGTGATGCCCCGCGTGTTTCCCGATGGCAAATTTGGCCACATCGTCAACATGAATTTGCAAGACGAGCCCGGCACCGTCGAGCGACTCGCCCTGCGCATCGAGGATCTGGGCAAAGACCATCCGCTGTTTCCGCTGGCGGCCGAGCTGCGCAACCAGGTAGCCGCCTCGCGCAAAGCAATCAAAGCTTACGAAGACGTGATTAAGCAGCTCAAGAACTGCGAAGCCGACGAAGAGATCGCGCAGGCCACGCTGCGCCGCCAGTACGAGAACAACTACCTGGACGCCCGCAAGCAACTGGGGAAAATCCGGGCCGAGCGCTTATTTCCTAAGCTAAACAACACCAATCGCAGCACCCAACTGGTGGAAGAAGACGAAAGCGACGAAGAAGTGGCCTGATACGCGGCTATCGGACCTTTCGTAACGTCAAAGTTCACAACATCCTGATGGGATAGCAATACGAAGGTCATCATGGCCTCACCACGGCGTTGCGCTGTGCTTCTTAGCGATATGAGCGCTCCTCACACGTTCGCGGCTAGCTTTAGCGCAATATCATCGGCCTACAATGAACTGTAGGCCGTTTTTTTGTCTTAATAGCGCGCTGCATTGTTTTGTAGCGTCAAACAGCAGCTCGAAGAGCATCTTGCAAAATGTATTGAAACGCTTTACTGCTATAAAAGCACTTTGCAAAACTTCTCGACGCGCTTTGGCGCAATAAAAGCAGTCTGCAAAAAACGGCCGATTGCTTTTGCGATACGAGCGCGTGTTCAAGCCCCTTCCGGGACGATCAAACGACGGATATCTTCCGCGTCGGTTAGCTGACTGAACCAAAGAAGGTTCGCCATATAGGCCCGACTTACCTCAAACTCAAATTGCTTGTGCCGATTCAGTTGTTCCACCCGAACGGTAGTATAAACCAGGTTCTTATCAGCCGTGAGGAGATAGGACAGCGGGAAGAAATAGCGATACGGAGCCACGCCGGTGTCTTCAAAGGGCCTAAACTGCACGATCCTTTTCAGCCGTCCGTAGTCCGGTGGATGAATGGCAAAGCGAAGGTTCATAAACGATCCGCCGATCTCGTGCCGAACCAGGGATGAGCATCCGTTCGCCTCACGAAAGGCGTTCCGTAACTCGATCATACCGGTATTGGTATCTCTCATTGCGAGTTCTTCTAATTTTCATTCAACTAGCGCAGGGCTCCCCGCCCTGTGATAATTTATTCGTACCTTCGCATACGATGCCCCAACCCTACTTCCGTATCCTCTTCGTTCCCCTGCTACTCCTACTGTCGCAGTGCACCTCTACTCCCCCGGCCGAGGTCTCGTGGGCATTGTCTGCCCAGCTAGCCGATACCGAACAACTGCCGGGGCGGGCCGAGTACCTCAACTCCCCCTTCGTCACGGCGGGTGATCGCGTCTACCTGGTGGGCCACCAGAACGGGCAGTTCCCCGACCTGGGCTGGCACGTTGCCGGTGAGATGGGCGGGCTGTGGGACCATCCCATCAAGTTGTTGGACGGCTTCACCGCCACCGTAACCGAACAAGACCAGGCCTACTGCCTGGCCGCGGCCGATTCGTTCATCAACTACCCCTTCGCCAACCGCCACGTCTACGCTCGGGCGGTGCCAGGAGTGCGCGTCGAGCGGTTTCAGTTCGTGCCCGACGCCCAGGAAGCCCTCGCCATCGAGTATATGCTGACCAACACCAGCGATACCGCCCGGGTACTCAGTCTCGAGTTTGCCGCCTACAGCGACCTGCGTCCGGTGTGGCTGGGCGGACGCACCGGCCTAGTAGACCACCCCGACACCGCATTCTGGCACTTGACCGACCAGCGCTGGGTGATCAAAGACACGGGCAACCCCTGGTACGTGACCTTCGGATCCCCGTTGCCGGTGGCGGAGCATACCGTTGCCCCCGGACACTGCCCCTACGACCCGGCCGGAAGCGGCGTAGCCACCACGCTGCGCTTCGACCTGGACGTGCCCGCCCAGTCCACCGTCCGCGTGCCGATCACCGTGGTCGGCTCCTACGTCTCGGAAGCGCAGGCGCAGGCCACCTACGCGCGCGTTCAAAATGCCACCGACTCCCTGCTGCACCAGAAGCAAGGCCGCTACCGCACCCTGGCGCAGCAAACCAAGCTCACCGTGCCCGACCAAGAACTGCAACAAGCTTTCCGCTGGGTGAAGTACAACACTGACTGGCTGGTGCGCGACGTGCCCGAACAGGGCCGCGGCTTGTCGGCCGGACTGCCCGACTACCCCTGGTGGTTTGGCGTCAACAATGCCTACGCCCTACAGGGAGCGCTGGCCGTGGGGCAGTGGGACATTGTCTACAGCACCATCGATCTGGTGCACCGGCTGTCGGAAGTCACCAACGGCAACGGGCGGGTGATGCACGAAGCCTCCACCAACGGGGCGGTGTTTAATCCGGGAAACGTGAACGAGACGCCCCAGTTTGCCTCGCTCATCCGCGCGGTGTACCAGTGGACCGGCGACCAGGCCTTTCTAGAGAAGTATTATCCCTTCGTGGTGCAAGGATTGGACTGGCTGTGGCGAGAGAACGACGCCGATGGCAACGGGCTGCCCGACGGCTTCGGGATGATGGAGATTCACGGCCTCGACACCGAGATGATCGACGTGGCCGCTTACTCCCAGCGCGCCCTGGTCAACGCCGCCGCAATGGCCCGGACGCTGGGCGATAGTACGCAGGCGAACGCGTACCAGCAGCGGGCCGAGCGGCTGAAGCAGACGATCAATACCCAATTTTGGGTACCCGCCTACGGTTCGTACGCTGACTTTATCGGCACCGCCCCACAGGCGCAGTACTTGCTGGCCGACGCCCTGGAGCGGGCCGATTCGCTCGAACAAACCCTGGGCGGTGGAGGAGTTGCGGACTACCCAGCAGCAACTGCGGGCCAACCCACCGGCGGGGAAGCAAGGCTTCGTGCTCCACCACAACTGGGTGGTAAACACGCCGATGGAGATGGCCATTGCCGACGCAGCCCAGGCCCATGTCGCCCTGGAAACCGCTCGCCGCTTCACCAATCCCTTCGGGATGTTCGTCACCGGCATCGACCGCGATGCGTCGGCCGGAGAAGACGTGGGCTCATTCGCGCGGGTGAAGAAAACCTTTTCGTACACCGGGGCAGTAATGACGCTGCCCACCGGGGTGCAGGCCATCGCCGAGAACAACTACGGCCGTCCCGACCAGGCGCTCGACTACCTGCAACGGATGACCCGCAGCTTCGGCTACGCCCTGCCCGGCTCCATCTACGAGGTGTCGCCCGACTACGGCATGGTGACCCAGGCCTGGAACGTGTATAGCTACGCGCTGCCCATTGTGCAGCAGTTCCTGGGCATCCGTCCCGAGGCGGGGGAGCGAAGGGTGCGTCTTCAGCCCCAACTGCCGACGGCCTGGGACTCGGCCCGGGTCAACAACGTGCGGGTCGGCAACAATCAGCTAAGCGTAGCGATAGAACGCAGTGAGAAGACTTTTCAATTAACTATCGATCAAACCCAACCCGATTGGACAATTGAGGTGGCGCTTCCGGCCGGTACGTACCAGCAGTGGCGGGTGAACGGGGAGCCGGTGACTTCGCACCGCGAGAACAACTTTGACGTGGTGCGCAGTCAGGAGACGGCCTTGGTGCTGGAGGCGATTCGCTAGCGACTACCGTGCGCCGTATTTTCATATACTGCAATTTTTTGGCTTTAACGCTTCGTGCTTCGCCCATTATTGACGATCATTCGGATTCACTGTCAATGAAAGCATGCTACGCACCATTCTAACCACCATCTGGCTCATAAGCGTCTTCGGAGGAACCTTGTCCGCCCAAGCGCTGCGCCCGGCACCTTTCTTCACCGACCACGCCGTGCTCCAACGCGATAAACCCATTGCCGTGTTCGGGCAGGCCACTCCCGGAGCCATTGTCTCCGCCACGCTCGACCAGCAAACCGTAGCGGCCTACACCGACCAGTCCGGCAACTGGCGCGTGACGCTTCCCGCGCGTCCGGCCGGTGGACCCTACCTCCTCACGATCACCGACGGCGCCGATTCGGTGCGCTGCGCCGACGTGCTGGTTGGCGACGTGTGGCTCGCTTCGGGGCAGTCGAACATGCAGTACAAGGTGCGGGAGGGAGTGCTGAATACTGCGGCCGAAGTGCAGCAGGCCAACCACCCCACCCTGCGCTATCTGGAGGTGCCCAAGCGCCCCGCTTCCTCTCCTACCCCGCTGACCGATTCGCTACGCTGGCTGGTGTGCAACTCCCAAAACGTCGGAGAATACTCAGCGGTAGCCTACTTTTTCGCCCGTGCCGTGCAGCGAGAGGTTGGCGTTCCGATCGGCATCATCGACGCCACCTGGGGAGGCAGCACCATTGAGGCCTGGATGAGTCCCGAAGCCCTGGCCCACCTGCCGCATCTGCCGGGCCCCGAGATCCCGGAGATCCGCTCGGAAAAGTATTCGCTGGAAGCCCTTCGTGCGATCAACGAGACCAACATCGCGCTGGCGGTTGCGCTTACGGATAGTGCATTTGCCGGATTGAAGCGCGGTGTGGCGCAACGCTCCTTCGATGATACTGATTGGGCGGCAACGAACCTTTCCGGTTGGAACGCGCCGGATCGACAGATCTACTGGTTCCGCAAGCGGATTCAACTGGCGGAATTGCCGACCGATTCGCTGCAGCTCAACCTGGGGCTACCCGGCTCGCAGATGCACGTCTACTTAAACGGCACACCCGTGCTACACCGCCGGATCGACCCAGCAAAGGTCACGCTGGCCCCCGACTTATTCCGAAAGGGAGAGAACGTGCTAACCTTTCGGCTGGCCAACCCCTGGTGGAACCCCTACGTGCTGGCCGGTGAGACGGCGGCCCTGCGGCGCGCGGATAGTTCGGTGGTGGCTCGGCTCGATTCGGGATGGCGGTTTAGCAATGCGCTGGAAAAAAGGGTGCCTACTTTTTACGACCTGCAACACGTACCCTCGGGGCTGTACTACGGCATGCTTTCTCCCCTGCTGGACCTGGGCGTTGCCGGGGTGATCTGGTACCAGGGCGAGAGCAACGGCAACCACGGATTGGACTACGGAAGGCTGTTTCCGACCATGATCAGTGCGTGGCGCATTCGGTTTCAGCAGGGTTACTTTCCCTTTTTGTTCGTGCAGTTGGCTAACTTTGGCGAATCCACCGCGGAGGTGGAGTCGCAGGGCTGGCCGTGGCTGCGGGAAGCGCAGGCGCAAACGCTCTATCTACCCCACACCGGTATGGCCTCTGCCATCGATGTGGGCGATCCGTATGATATTCATCCAAAAGATAAGCGCACGGTGGGCGAACGTTTGGCCCTCGGTGCGTTGGCCATCGCTTATAAAAAAGACACCGCCTACATCGGCCCCACCTATCAATCGCATACGATCAGCGGCAGACAAGTGAAGTTAAACTTCGCGCATGCGGACGGACTACGGGCAGTTGGTGGCGAAAAACCGCGAGGCTTTGCCCTGGCCGGGAGGGACCGGGTGTTTTATCCGGCAGCGGCAACGATTGCGGGCACTACGGTCACCGTAACCAGCGATTCGGTGGTGGCCCCGGTAGCAGTGCGCTACGGCTGGGCGAAAAACCCCATCGTGAATTTATACAATCGGGCAAACCTACCCGCCATTCCGTTCCGCACCGATGCTTGGCCACCAAAAGAGTGACCGCAAACGTATCAGGTAGCCGACAATCATATCGTCTAGCGAACCCCGCGTTCGGGATAGCGCCCCACGACGGTGCGGTAGAAGTCTTTTATCGTCTCAATATCCGCGTCAATGTCGCCGGTGGGATAGATCGCCGGACCCACGCCCGCCATCTTTTCTGCGTAGTCGAGGTAGCCCAGCAGTACCGGCACCTTAGCCCCTTCGGCCACGCGGTAGAACCCGGTTTTCCACTCCGGGGCGTACTGCCGGGTACCTTCGGGGGTCACCAACACGATCAGTTCTTCGTAGCGGTCGAAGAGTTCGGTCATCGTTTGGGTCATGCTTACCTTTTTTCCGTCGCGGTACTCCCGGTTCAATGGGAATTGCGCCTAAGGGACGCAGGATGAGGCCCATCGGGGAGTTTACCCACTCTTTTTTGATGGTGAACTTCACGGGTAGCCCTAGCAGTTCGAAGGCCGCGCGGGTGTACACGATGTCCCAGTTACTGGTGTGGGGGGCGGCAATCATCACCGCGCGGCGGATATGACGGGGCGAGGTGGGGTCAAGTTTCCAGCCGGAAACGGAGAAAATAAGTCGGGCGAGTGATTTTAGCATGCTAGAGGTTCTAAATTCATTGGTTATAGGTTCGCTGGTTATAGGTTTGGGGATATCTTGAGGAGAGGCTGGAACCTTTTCAACCCAGAACCTAGAACCCATTTAACCCAAAAACTTTTGGACTACTGTTGTTGAGTTAATGCTACAAATTGATCGTGCATAGTTTTGGCGTAGTCGTAGCCAATCTGAAAGATTTCGTCCGCGCGGGCGATGTCAAATACCTTAAATGTTTTGAGGCCCGGCGGTTCGATGAAGATATCGCAAAACTTGCGCCTCGAGTAGGCATTGGCGTTGATGGTGAGCAGAAACGTACGTTCCAGTATGCTACGGAAGTTGCCCATCCGGAAATTATCGTCGACCGGATTGCAGTGCGAACCGATGATCTTGTCGCACTTGCCCACGAGCACTTCGGCGGGAAAGTTGTTCAGCACACCTCCGTCCACGAAGAAGCTTCCGTTCACCGCAATGGGATCGAACACCACCGGGATGCAGGTGGAAGCCATCAGGGGCCGGATGAGGGGCCCTTCGGTGAAGAAGACGGTTTTTCCCAGTCCCAGGTCGGTCGCCGCCACGATGAGCGGAACGGAGAGGGCGGCGAAGGTATCTTCCAGGATGTGTTGGCGGTAGAGCAGTTCGGCGCTTTCCATCTTGAGCAGTCCGGAGATGCTGATGGCGGGGCGAATGAGTTTAAAGAGCTTTATTTCCCGTACGATTTCCAGGATTTTTTCGGGACTATACCCGCTCCCGTACAAGGCTCCGGCGATGGCTCCGGAGCTGCTGCCCGCGATGATACTGAAGGTGACTCCGGCTTCTTCCAGCGCCTTCATCACGCCCAGGTGGGCGATGCCCCGCGAACCTCCTCCCGACAACACCAATCCGATTTTCATAGGCCCTATTTCACCACACCCATGCGGGTGAACTTGTCGATGCGTTTTTCAATACGCTTTTCCGGGGTAAGTTTCTTGAGCGCGTTATAGCTTTTGAGGATCTGTTTTTTGAGGATTTCGGTTTGGCGTTTCATGTCCGTATGGGCCCCACCGAGCGGTTCATCGATGATGCCGTCGATGAGTTTGAACTCCAGCATATCCTCGGCGGTGAGCCGGAGGGCTTCGGCAGCCTGCTCTTTATACTCCCAGCTGCGCCACAGAATCGACGAGCACGACTCGGGCGAGATCACCGAGTACCAGGTGTTTTCCAGCATATAAACGTGATCGCCGATGGCAATACCCAGCGCCCCTCCGGAAGCTCCCTCGCCAATAATAATGCAGATGACGGGCACCTTGAGTAAGAACATTTCGCGCAGGTTGCGGGCGATGGCTTCGCCCTGTCCGCGCTCTTCGGCCTCGATGCCCGGATAGGCACCGGGAGTATCGATAAAGGTAACGATGGGTTTGTTGAATTTTTCGGCCATTTTCATGAGTCGCAGTGCCTTACGGTAGCCCTCAGGGTTGGCCATGCCGAAGTTACGGTCCTGCCGTTGCTTGGTGTTGCGCCCCTTCTGCTGCCCGATGAACATAAACGTTTGCTGATCGATCTGGCCGAGTCCGCCCACCATGGCCCGGTCATCGCGTACGGTGCGGTCGCCGTGCAGTTCAATAAAATCATTGCACAACGCAAAGACGTAGTCGAGGGTGTAAGGACGATCGGCGTGGCGAGAGAGCTGCACGCGTTGCCAGCGGGTGAGGTTAGCGAAGGTTTCTCGCTTCAGGGTATCGATGCGTTCTTCTAGCTTTTGGACAGCCTCCGATACGTCCACTCCACTTTCGTCGGCCATGCGTTGCATGGTTTCCAGTTTGTTTTCCAGTTCGACGATGGGCTTCTCAAATTCCAGCAACATAGCGATATAGTAGTATAATCAGGGCGGTAAAGCTAAAATATTATTTTTAGATAATCTAATACCGACTTTAGGAAGGGCAAGCACCGGAGCACTAGGAATTTAGGGCCGAAGAATTTTTCTCTTATCATTGTAAAAGAGGACAAATGATTTTATGTTTGCACTTCCTTAATGCTCACGGGCAGGAAGGTTAAAAAGGTCCGGTAGTTCAGTTGGTTAGAATGCCTGCCTGTCACGCAGGAGGTCGCGGGTTCGAGTCCCGTCCGGACCGCTTCTATCTGTCTTAAAGTACTGTAAATCAGTGCTTTAAGACATTTTTGTTTTAGCTTGTTGCCATTTTGGTGGCCACTTTTCACCGAATTCACATCTACTTAGAGTTTCCTTAAGATCTCGGAAGCGATACGTCGTTTACCTTACTAGTCGATCGACGCAGATAGTAAGTAGCCAGTCGGCTCAGGTTCGGGCAACCAACTTCTCCTCCTGCAATCACCTGAGAATTAGTCGATAAAATGTGCGACAACTCATCTAGCAATGACCGTTTTCGGACGTTGATTGTAGCACTGAGTTTATGCGACTGCTCGCTGTTTTTGATCCGCTGTGCCGAAACTACTTTCAGCATCATGATTTGGAAGGCAAGCCTCGGCGCATCCCTAAGTTCCAAGAGGATGCCCACTGTAGCTTATCAGGTAGCACTAAGAAGCTGCTTTTCATCTTGGTATATATGAATCGGATCGCCGAGCGAGAAAACCCGCGTCAACACTTTCAAGGCGAACTTTTTGGTACGCAACAGCCCCGGGTGAGCAAGCGGTAAAAAGAAAACCCACTCCATCAAAAACAATCTGATCGTAGATCAGCAACGCCAAATCTTGTTTTTGAGTAGTACCTATCCGGTCGGACGGCCGATGCCGCAGTGTACATGACAAAAGGTTAGCTGATGAAGCCGGGCATCGGTATCCCGATGAAACGGTGCTCATAGAAGATTTAGGCTATTAGGGCCATGATTTAGACAACATCAGCGTATTGATACCCCATAAAAAGCCTAAAAACGGCGAGTTAACAAAACAACAGAAACAAAAAAATACTGACTTGTGGATTGCACAACCTTAGAACGGCTGCCAGAACTGCCTAATAAATTATCAGAATAACCTTTATTAAGCGTACATCAATTTCCCTTCCGGTTTGTGACTATTTTACATCTTCATTTAAGATTTCTTTCATGCCTTCTTTAGTCAGGATATGGTGGCTCCCTTTAATCCTTTCTTCGAATCCTAGTCGCGCTAGTAGATTACAAAGTTCTTCAAAGCCGATATTCTTGTCAGAAGTTCCCCGCAGTATTTTGACTAATATTTTCTCATGCTTGCTCGTACCGACAAATCTAGCAAATACCTCTCAATCCGTTAACACCTTTTGTCAATTCTATGCCTGCCAACGTATAATGAAGCCGTCGGGCCGGAGACTTGAAGCAATTATCTTCTGAGTATCAACCGGCTGACTCATGGAAACCAAACTGCCATTCTAACGCTTTATCCGGCTTGCGGGGGCCTGGTCGGCCACGCCGCCCCGCGGCTGCATGATGTTAGTGGTCGTCTTTTCTTTCACTATGAAGTTTCTATAGAGATCCACTATTGGAAAACACATATCGAAATCATTCCAATCTAGATTACCGTCTTTTACTTGGAAATTCTTGAATTCCTCCTCAATTAAATATTTCCTAATAGTAGGATGTCTAGCTTGTTCAAGAAATGGTTTAAAATCAACCAGTTGCTGATTTCCATCAGTAAAAGACAATCGGATAGCAAAGTCGCCAATATAATTTGCCTTTGTTATAGACAATGTATCTCGCTCAGCCTGTTCTGTATAATGTTCAGTAATCTTCATAATTTCTTAGTGATCTTTTCAAAGTCAAACTCTTTGCGATAGACGAAGTAGTCAATCCATCTGGTTACAATTACATCGGCATAGTGCTGTAAAAAGGTCTTCAAATTTTTTAGTTCTTTTCCTTTCAACGGTTTTCTTCCTCCTACGTTCTTGATAACAATCTCTTCAATCTCTCCATTTTTCAGTATAATCTCAGCTTTGCTTTCGTATTCTCCCTTCCTGGCATGAACATGAATCGGCTCATGTTCATTGACATAAAAGAAAATGACAATTCCCAGATATTCGTATAATTTAGGCATTATTCTTTTTGTTCTTTCCAGATGACCACCAACGTCTAATGCAGCCGTCAGGCCGGGCTTGTTGGCCTTGGTCTTCCGAGTATCAATATACGAACTTGGCGCGACAAGTGCTCAAGCTTACTATTTCCCGGCTGGCGGCTGCATAATGTTAGCGGGCGTTTTCTACTTCTTCAAGGGTTGGTTTAACTTCCTTATATAGCTTAGAACCGACAATACCTGCTATTAATACTTCTAATAGCCCCCAAATTGTTCCTATTGCCGAAAGTGAGAAAGGCATGAATCCATACGCTACCAATGCGGCGTTTGGTATCAAATAAGCATAAACCCAAAAAATAAGGGCGGCTACAATTGCTGCTTTTAATTTTGATTTGAATCTAGGCAGTATGAGAGCGTAGAGCCAAATAAGAGAGATTCCAAATATAATGGATACAAATGCAAAGAAGCCCTTTGCCTCATTGCTTAAAGGTGGCAAAGAACGACTTGCTAATACTTCGTTCATTTGGTCACCTAGTATAGGAATCAATGCAAAGCCTATCACGATTATTACAATTGCCGCTACAAGTCCACTTTTGAAAGCACTGTTTACATTAATTTTCATCTTGTTTCTGTATATTTAAAAACATATTGTAGCTGCCTTTTACAATGCCCACCAACGTCAAATGCAGCCGTCGGGCCGGGGATCGTGAGCGATTACTTTTGAGTATCAACCGGCTAACTTAAAGCAAAAAAACTGCTATTCTAACGATTCCCCGGCTGGCGGCTGCATGATGTTAGCGGCTGGCTTTTCAACTCTCAACGATAGTTGCCCCATTAGGTAAATCCGTTTCTAAAAGTTCAAGTAGTCTTGGAACTAGCGGTTTAAAATCATCGTAGGTGATTCGGTAGGTATGCAGGACCAGCACTGGAATAGGGTATCTATTGAAATTCTGTTGGTGTTGTAAGTTCTTGTCGGCGGTAACTAAAGCCTCAAATCCTTCGGCCAACATCAGCGTCAGTAATGCGCCGTTGAGCTTACCGTTCCATCGCTTTTCTCTTACCGTGAACACCTCATGATCATCTACAATATCTCGTTTTAACTGTCTTGGAATATTCTCGTCAAGAAGCAATTTCATAGAACTGTTTGATTTTGTCAGTAGTGAACAACTGCCCTACCAATTCCAATACTTGAACAACTTGCTCTTTGGAAACCGTCGGATAGTCATCTAGAAATGCGTCAATCGTTATTCCGCTTTCCAGATGGTCGAAGAGTATCTCTACCGGCACTCTGGTTCCTCTGAATACCGGTGTGCCACCCAGAATTTCAGGATTTATATTAATTACGTCTGCTTTCATATCTTCAAGTACGTAAAAGATTTCTAGTGGTTTTTCCGCTTGCTGCTAACATCCGTATAGACGCAATTGCGTCTATATCCAATATAGCAGGTGGTTGATTATTTGCTGGTTATTCCTCGTTTCACTGCTTTCTGGACAGTTTTTCATCGTGAGAACAGCACTTCTGTTTAAGCATGTAGGCAACGCATAACCAATTATGGTTAAACGTTTGTAAACGACTGCCAACGTTTAACCATAGGATCAATAGTTGCGCATGCGAGCGCTCGATCTTGTCTGCTGCCTACCAAAGATAAGAAATTCGGCCTTCCACAACAAGCGCACTGCCCAACCCCAAAAATGCTATTCGTTTGCCGCCTCGCTAACGTCAGTTGAAGTTATCTCCTCCTCATCAACCTCTCCCGGGCTGGGCTTGCGGCGCTCCACAAGCTGGTTATAGTGCTCCACGTTCTCGTTAAAATGGTGGCCGAACAGGGTATACTCGGTCGAGGGGGCCAGCAGGGCGTGCGCCGCTGCGTGCTCCACCAACGCGCGGTAGGCATCGGCCGTCTGCTGCACCAGCTCCCGCATCCGAGGGCCATCCGATTGGCTGGCCGCCTCCAGGTGCCGGACAAACTGCCGCTCAAATTCCTGGTTGGTCTGCCTGATCTCCGTCACCACCGCTTCCAGGTGCAACTGCTGCACCGCCGCCGCGCAAGTGGGGTCGCGCTGCAAATCGTGCGCCACCTTCTTGAGGGCCGCCGTCTCGGCACCGTAGTTCAGGTCATACAGCCGTGAGCCGTACTTATCGATGCAATCCAGCAGCCGCTGCCCGGCTTCCCGGTGCCCCTGGTTGGGGTGGCGGACGTATCCGTCACTCAGCATCCGCAGGCACACAATGGCCTGGTCGCGGGCGGCGTCGAGTTGCATCAGCTCCTGGGTGAGCGTGCCGTCGTTGCTCTGCTGGTAGCTGTCTTCCAGTTGTTGGTAGCGCTTGTTGAGCGCCTGGTACTGCGCCTTGATCCGCAGCTGGTCGGGGCCGTGCTGACTGACAATCAGCAGCGCATTGCGCATGAACTGAATGAACTCCTTGATGCGGTAACGGAAAAGATACGCCGTAGTAATCATAACAATGGGTTATTTAAGTGAAAAAAACAATACTCCGGGGAACGAAGCAAAAGCCGGACAAAATCATCAGCGGAAATCGTCGCTAAGGCCGCATAACTTACTTGGGACAGAAAAACGAACAGAATGAACCGCAATTTTGCGTAGAATGACGGCAAAAATCTCGTTCAACGGCTAGCCCACGCCGTGGGCGGACGGTTGACGGCCGTTGAACGGGCTCTCCACGGCGTGGGCGGGCCGTCGATCACCGTCGACAGGCTCTCCACGCTGTGGGCTGGCCGTCGATCACCGTCGACAGCCCCACCACGCAGCGATTGGGCCGTCAACGCGCATCGACGCCTTCCCCACGCCGTGGTTGGGGTGTCGACGAGGAATAAGGGCCAGAAAAAGGCGGGATACGCTAAAGAACCGGCGTTGATGGGCTGATTTAGCGGAGACGAGTTTCACATTCCCGAAACATTTTATACTTTTAGTGCGACCGACCCACGCGACGCCCTTCATGAAACCTTTCCTCGACCAAGACTTCCTGCTGCACAGTCCGGTGGCCCAGCAACTCTACCACGACTACGCCCGGGAGCTGCCCATCATCGACTACCACTGCCACCTGCCGCCCCAGCAGATTGCCTCCGACAAAAAATTTAGCAACCTCACCGCCATCTGGCTGCACGGCGACCACTACAAGTGGCGGGCCATGCGGGCCAACGGCATCGACGAACGCTACTGCACCGGCGACGCGCCCGACGCGGAGAAGTTCATGAAGTACGCTGAGACGGTGCCCAACACCCTGCGCAACCCCTTGTACCACTGGACGCACCTGGAGTTGCAGCGCTACTTCGGCATCAATACGCTGCTCAATCCCGACACCGCGGCCGACATTTACGACAATTGCACAGCGCAGTTGCAGGAAGACCGCTTCAGTTGCCGCAACATCCTGCGGCGACAGCAGGTCGAGACCGTCTGCACCACCGACGACCCGGCCGACTCGCTGGAGCACCACTGCAAGCTGCGCGCCGATGGCTACGAGGTGACGGTGCTGCCCACCTTCCGGGCCGATAAGTCGATGGCGGTGGACGATCCGGAAACCTACAACCGGTATCTGGAGCGGCTGGAGCGCGTATCGAACGTGAGCATCGAAACGTTGGACGACCTGTACACCGCCCTGCAAAAGCGGCACGACTACTTTAGCAGCCTGGGTTGCCGCCTGTCAGACCACGGTTTGGAGCACGTTTACGCGGCCGATTTCACCGAGGCATCGGCCCGCCAGCAGTTCCGCAAGGTGCGGGCGGGCGTGCCGCTGAGTCCTTCCGAAACGGAGCAGTTGAAGTCGGCCATACTTTATCAGTTGGCGGTGATGGACCACGCGGCGGGCTGGACGCAGCAGTTTCACCTGGGAGCGCTGCGCAACAACAATACGCGCCTGCTCAAATCGCTCGGTCCCGACACCGGCTTCGATTCCATCGGCGACTTCTCGCACGCCCAGTCGCTGTCGCGCTTCTTCGACCGGCTGGACAGCACCGACCAACTGGCTAAAACGATCGTCTACAACATCAATCCGGGCGACAACTACCTGATCGCTACTATGCTGGGCAACTTCAACGACGGCGCGGTGGCGGGCAAGATGCAGTTCGGCTCGGGCTGGTGGTTCCTGGACCAGAAAGAAGCGATGGAGTGGCAGATGAACGCCCTGTTCGAACCTGGGGCTGCTGAGTCGCTTCGTGGGCATGCTCACCGACTCGCGCAGCTTTTTGTCGTACCCCCGCCACGAGTACTTCCGAAGGATCTTATGCAACCTGCTAGGCAACGACGTGATGAACGGCGAGCTGCCCCACGACCTGGACCTGCTGGGCAGCATGGTGCAGAACATTTGTTATTATAATGCGAAAAAATTTTTCCAGTTTGAGCCAACGGCCGTTCCGGTGGCCTAGCCTCCTATTCTATTGCTAGAGCGCGTTTATAACGCGTTATAAACGCGCTCTAGTAACCGTTATTTACTCTAAACAATCACCTACCAATCCACCACTATGAGCAAGAAAGTTGTCACCTTCGGAGAGATTATGCTGCGGCTGGCCACGCCCGATCACCTGCGATTCATTCAGGCCACCGAGTTTGAGGCCACCTACGGCGGGGGCGAGGCCAACGTGGCCGTGTCGCTGGCCAACTACGGGCTGTCGCCCCAGTTCGTCACGCGCTTGCCCGACAATGACCTGGGGCGCGCGGCGCTGGCCACCCTGCGTCACCACGACGTGGGCACCGACCATATCGCCATCGGGGGCGAGCGGTTGGGTATCTACTTTCTGGAGTCGGGCGCGGTGAGCCGGGGCAGCAAGGTGGTCTACGACCGGGCCGGTTCGGCGCTGGCGCAGGTGCAGTCGGGCATGATCGACTGGGACGAAGCACTGGATGGGGCCGAATGGTTTCACTGGACGGGCATCACGCCCGCCATCTCGCAAGGGGCCGCCGACGTGTGTCTGGAGGGTATCCAGGCGGCCAACAGCAAGGGAATCCCCGTGTCGTGCGACCTGAACTACCGCAAGAACCTGTGGAAATACGGCAAAACTCCCGCCGAGGTGATGCCCGACTTGGTGGACGGCTGCAACGTGATCCTGGGCAACGAAGAGGACGCCGAGAAGGTGTTCGGCATCCATCCCGAGGGCGTCGACGTGACGCAGGGGCACGTGGAAGGGGCGGCCTACGAGTCGGTGGGCAAGCAGTTGCTGGAGCGCTTCACGCGGGCCGACAAAGCGATCATCACGCTGCGCGGCTCCATCAGCGCCAGCCACAACAGCTGGTCGGGAGTGTTGTACGATGGACAAAAACTCTACGAAGCGCCCACCTACCAGATTACCCACATTGTGGACCGGGTGGGCGGCGGCGACTCGTTCATGGGCGGCCTGATTTATGGCCTGCTGACGTATAAGGACGACGCGCAGAAAGCGCTCAACTTCGCCGTGGCCGCTTCCTGCCTCAAACATACCATCAAAGGAGATTTCAACCTGGTGACGGTCGGCGAAGTAGAAAAACTCATGGGCGGCGACGCTTCGGGACGCGTATCACGATAAGTCAGAAGGTTCTAGGTTAAAAGGTTCTGGGTTCGCAAAGCAGAAGCAGCCAAACCTAGAACCATGAACCTAGAACCACCGCCATTCTGAAAAAAATCCTAATCTCTATCGTTTGAACAGTCATTAACCTTTATCAACCAAATCTCTATGGCTCGATCTTCTCGCATTAAAGTAGCAAATACTATGTATGACACCGGGATGGTTCCGGTATTTTATCACGCCGATCTGGAAGTGGGAAAACAGGTGCTGCGGGCCTGCTACGAGGGGGGCGTGCGCGTGTTTGAGTTTACCAACCGCGGCGACTACGCCCACGAAATCTTTGGCGCGCTTAATAAATACATCGCTAAAGAAATGCCCGATATGTTGATGGGCGTAGGTTCGGTGATGGATGCGGGCACCGCCGCGCTCTACATTCAGTTGGGAGCCGAGTTTGTGGTATCGCCCATCCTGAGTATCGACATCGCCAAGGTGTGCAACCGCCGCAAGATCGGCTGGTCGCCGGGTTGTGGTTCGCTGTCCGAGATCTCGTACGCCGAAGAGCTGGGCGCGGAGGTGGTGAAGATCTTTCCCGGCACGCAGGTGGGCGGCCCGGCCTTCGTGAAAGCGGTGCTGGGGCCGTGTCCGTGGACGAGCATCATGCCCACCGGGGGTGTAGCGCCCACCGAAGAAAATTTGCGGGGGTGGTTTGAGGCGGGCGTGCACTGCGTAGGCATGGGCTCCAAGCTAATCACCAAGGAGGTGACTTCCAACGGTGACTACGATACCCTCCGCAAGACAGCAGCGGAGGCGTTAGAAATTATTAAGAAGTACCGTTAAGTCGGCGCCGCTGCCCGTTGCATCCGTAGCAAAGCGAATCAGGCGGTCCACCGAAGAGGTCTCCTGGATCACTTCCGGCTGGGGTTCTCTCCCACTCCGGTTGACCTAGCCGCTTGCCAGGCACCTGATGGCAGTATCCGCCTACATCACCCTGATCTACTGATTATGCAGTAGCCCAATGGGTTTCCTTGGCATGCTCTCCGAGCATCATCGGTCCCTGCTGACCAGTCGGCTCTGTAATTTCGATGTAATAAATAGCCTCGTTTTGTTAATTTTTTAGTTATGAAATACCGTCTACAACGCTTTTAATTGTTTTTCACATCACTTTTTTAGGGATATTTTACACTATACCCCCATAGTTTTGTGTAAGTTTATTTGGGGAACGCCACTTTTTTCCTACCTTTAGCAGCAGCACATAACTTGTAGCAGCGCGCTCTATGGAAGACTTACAGCACCTCGTTAAGATTGTCAAGAAAAAAAGCCAACGGAGTTTACAACTCGTGAACTTCAATTTCCGAAAGAAAGAAACCTCCAAGGATAATCTTCTCTATCAAGGCATTGTCAACACCGCATTCCATTCGGATGCGGATGCCGCCAAGGCGATTTTCAAGGTGGATCCGGGCAACCGCAACTACCGGAATGCCAAGGGCAAGCTCCGCGCGAAGCTGCTGAACCACTTGTTCTTTCTGGACTACGAAAAGACTTCGTATACCCTCTACGAACGGGTGCGCTACGACAGTGAAAAAACGCTGCTGCAGAGCAAGATCCTGATCAACGAAGGGGCTGCCGAAATTGCCCTTCGGATTCTTCCCTCCCTGTTGCGTACGGCCAAAGAGTTTGAACTCTACGAGCTAGCCGTGGATGCGGCACGCCTACTCCGTGACCAATACGCCCTGCTTGGCAAACTTACTCCTTTCGAGGAGGCGAACGATGAGTTGCGGGTATTCGAAAAAGAAGCTGGCGGCCTACGAGCACTGCCAAACCCTGTTTCACCAATCGCTGGTGCACGTGAACAAGTCGGTGAGCGCCCAGAAGCGCATTCTGGATGAGATTCCGAAGTCCATCGAGCACATTCGGAAAGAAGCCAAAGCCCACCGAAGCCGCACCCTGGACGTGTTGGCCAGTCAACTGGAACTGGTGCTCAACGGCATGGAACGCCGGTTTAGCGATAATATCATGTTGTGTTCTCAATTGGAGAAGCAGTACCTCAAGGGCGCTAACGACTGCGTGCGGGTGCCCCTGTCCAAAAAGCACATCGCTTTCATGAAGGCGTATGCGTATCTCAATGCCCCCGCCAGCGGTGGCGGAGTTGCCTACGCCAAGTCAGCGCTGAAGCTTTTTTCGACCGAGTGGTCTGGATTGGTTCAGCTTCGCCGAGCACTACTTTCTGCTGTTGATGCGGGAGGAGCAGTATGATGAAGCGCAGGCACTGTTTCGTAAGGTGCGCACCAACAAGAGCTTTGGTGCGCTGGAAGAAGCAGATGCGCAACGGTGGTTCATCTACCGGGCATACCTGATATTTTTCAACGATGCTAGAATTCTGCGGTGGGGCTTTAATCTGGAAGAGTTTATGCAGCAGCCTCCCCGTTTTGACAACGATAGTTTCACCATTGCCTCGCGCGTCGTCCAGTGCTTGTTCCTGCTGCGCGAAGGACAGGTTGAAGAAGTAAAGGCCTGCGTTGCCCAGCTCTCGGGACACAAATCAGCGCACCTGGACAAGCGACACAATTACCGCAGCAGCATCTTTATTCGCTTGCTTGAGATTATGGTAGAAAAGGAGTTTGACTTCGAGCGCGTGAGCGAGAAAGGCAACAGCTACTACAAGAAACTAACGCGCAACACCATCCCCAACGAGATCGCTACCGAAATAGAGGTGGTGCCCTACCAAAAGCTCTGGACGCACCTACTCAGCATCCTGCGGGTTAACAAAGTGTATCTGCACTACCGGTTTTACCATACCAAGACCGATCAGATGGCCTAAGGTGGGTCGCTTCGCAAGATAAAGCGGTTATTTTGGCGTATTATCTTCCCTGGTTTTTCACTACCTTGGCGGCATGAAATTCGGCATTATCGTTTTCCCCGGCTCCAACTGCGACGAAGATATTTTCTACGTGCTGCGCGAGATACTGGGGCAGTCAGTCACCAAACTCTGGCACAAGGATACTGACCTGCACGGGTGCGATTTTATCGTGGTGCCGGGCGGGTTTTCCTACGGTGACTACCTGCGTTCGGGAGCCATCGCCCGCTTCTCTCCCATTATGGGGTCGGTGATCGAGCACGCCGAGCGGGGCGGCTACGTGCTGGGAATCTGCAATGGCTTTCAGATTTTGACCGAGGCGCAACTGCTGCCCGGAGTGTTGCTGCCCAATGTCCAGCAAAAGTTTATCTGCAAGAACGTCTACCTCAAGCCCGTCTCCCGTTCAGCGCAAATGAGCCAAGGGCTCGATCCCCAACGGGCGTACAAAATTCCCATCGCCCACGCCGACGGACGTTACTACGCTCCGGAAGACACCGTTCGCCAGTTAGTCGACAATGATCAGATTCTGTTCCGCTACTGCACCGCTGAGGGAGAGACTACCGAAAACAGCAATCCCAACGGTTCGGTGGACAACATCGCCGGAGTTGCCAATGCGCGCAAAAACGTGTTCGGATTGATGCCTCACCCCGAGCGAGCCGCCGACGAGGCCCTGGGGAACACCGACGGGCGCTGGCTGCTGGAGAGCTTGTTGGATGCGGTACCGAACCTGGCTCAATGAACTATTACTGAAAAGGAATGTAGTCCCCGATAGAATAGAGTAGTATCACAGGGGGTTGCTCAACGTCTTGCCTAAACCGATCTGGGCAGTAAACCACTTCTCAACTCGGTAGACAAAAGATGGGTCTATTGCATTTTGCGCGAACGATTGGCCGGTTCCTTGGTTCCAGTAACTGAGCGAAATCATGGAACCGCGAATGGTAGGTTTCAGGTGAACGTTAACCGCCGTGCCAAATCCAACCAAACCGGCGCCTACCTGAAATCCTACTTGCCGGGTAAGCAGCACCTCTAGATCGGCCCCAATGAGAGAGCCGCCTCTTGAAGCGGTGAGGCCCCCTCAGACCGATGGAATGACCACCTCACGACGAAGCACGTCCTCCAGCAGATGGCGGTTGCGACGCGCTTCCCACACTTCCAGATCAATCTGATCGGCCCCACCCGGGGTAATCGTCACTTTTTTGCCCGTCATCTCGCAGGCTACTTCTTTTATTAACTGGTTTTTGGTGTTGTCTAGTCCGATGGCGATTCGTAGGATGCCTGCCAGCATCGATACCGTTTGCCGATGCTCTTTGGACAGCTTACGGAATTTGCCGTGCTTTTTCTTGGGGACGGCCTTGCGGTGGTAGCGCACCACATGGCCAATAACCAGCACCTCTTCATCGGTAAAACCGCGCAGTCCGGAGTGAAAAATGATGTAGCGCGAGTGTTTGTGGTAGCGCTCGAAGCTGATATACTGCCCGATACCGTAGAGCATCGCTGCGTGCTGAAGCAGATCGCGGCTGGACTTATCCAGCCCGTGCGCCGATTGCAACTGATCAAACATTTGTCCGGCCAGGTGCGCGACGTGCGCCCGTTGCTCGAGGTCAGCGTTATACTTGCGCGCTAACTGGGCCACACTGCGGTGGCGGAGATCTTCGGATGGCGAAATTGACAGTCCTTTGCTTGAGTACCGCTGGATGTAGTCGATGATCAGGCCCTCGCGCAGCGAGGCGTCGCACAGCGTAAGTTGGGTGGCTTCGGCCATCCTGAGTAGTTGCACCAGCAGCACGCCGCCCAGGTGGATCGCATCGGCGCGCCGCTTGTTGATCACGTTGATCTCGGCACGTTTTTTAGGCGACATTTCCAGCAGTTGGTCGGTGAGCTGCTCGATGTCTTCCAGGGAGACCACCTCCGCATTGACCGAGCGCAGGTCTTTGCCGCCCGTGTTCAGGTGCGCTGCTTCGCCCAACGTGCGGATGGTGCCCGAGGTGCCGATCACCCGGGTGAACCCCTCGGTCTTGGCGGCTTCCATCACTTCGCGCGCCGTGTATTTGATGTGGGACTCTAACACTCCCCGCGCCTCTTGGCCCACCGGCCCCTCGTTGTCAAACATGTCGAGCAGACGGCGCACGCCCAGTTTCATGCTGCTGCGGTACAGCACCTCGGTGGTGTTGCCCACCACGGCTTCGGTGCTTCCGCCGCCAATATCAATGACGAGCGCGTTTTCGTTCTTCAGTTCGATGGCGTTGCGCACGGCCAGGAAGATCAGCCGCGCTTCTTCTTTACCGGAAATCACCTGGGGAGACAGCCCGGTTTTCTCGATCACCTCGTCTAGAAACTCGCCGCCGTTGCGCGCTTCGCGGATGGCGCTGGTGGCGGCCGTGATGATTTCGTCTACTCCCAGTTGGTCGGCCAGACTCACGTAGCGGCGAATGGTTTCTATGCCAGCTTGGTAGGCGCGGGACGATAAATGGTTGGTGGCAAACACGCCGGAGCCGAGCTTCACCATCTCTTTCTCCTGCTTGATCACGTTGAAGGTGTGGCGGGCGTTCACTTCGACGACCACCATGTGGATAGAGTTGGTACCAATGTCGATGGCAGCTAGTTTCATGCGCAGGCGGTGATGGTTAGGTTAAAGCGATTGGATTTCAAAATTACTGATTTATGCTGGGTTAAACTACCGGACGTTCACGGGGACAAGCAACTGGCCTTAACGGTAGAACATCTACCACAAAATTTGTAATATTACCCAATTGATGATTTGGCTACACCCAACCTTGGCTACATGAACCGACTTCTTTCCCTACTTTTCATTGGTATGAGTTATTTTCCATCTTTTGCCCAGCGTGATTCGGTTAATTACGACGAGGCCAACGTGCCTGCTTACGAACTGCCGCCGCTGCTGCGTCTTTCTGGTGGCCAAGCCGTGACCAACCCTGAACAGTGGAGAACGCGGCGCATCGAGTTGCTGGCTATTTTTGCGGAGCAGATCTACGGTCGTACGCCTGAACTTGCCGACTCGATACGCTTTGAGGTGATCAGCGACGTGCCGAACGCCCTGGAGCTGCCTACCGGACAGGCAGGCGGAACCACCATTCGCCGCGAGGTAGCCGTTTACTTCACGCCGGACCAGGCCGAACCGTCCATGACCATATTACTGTACCTGCCAGCAGAGGCTGTCGTACCGGTACCCCTGTTTCTGGGACTCAATTTTTACGGGAACCACAGCATTCATCCCGACCCGGGCATCACGCTTTCGGACCGGTGGATGAGGGCTAGTGAAGAATTTGGCATCGTGGACCACCGGGCCACTGAAGCCTCGCGGGGCGTGCGGGCCAACCGCTGGCCGGTGGAAGAACTGCTGGCCCGGGGCTACGGCCTGGCCACCATCTACTGCGGCGACCTGGACCCGGATAAAAACGATCCGGTTGATTTTCAGGACGGCGTACATCCTCTCTTTTACGCACCCGGACAGACAAGGCCTAAAGCCGACGAATGGGGAGCCATCGGGGCCTGGGCGTGGGGCCTGCAGCGGGCGATGGATTATCTGGCGACCGATCCACTGGTGGACGCGCAGCGCGTGGCGGTGCTGGGCCATTCGCGACTCGGCAAGGCCGCCTTATGGGCCGGAGCGCAAGATGAGCGCTTCGCCCTGGTGATTTCCAACGAATCAGGTTGCGGGGGAGCAGCGCTCAGCCGACGAAAGTTCGGGGAGACAGTAGGCACCATTAACACTTCGTTTCCCCACTGGTTTTGCAACAACTTTACGCAGTATAACGGGCGAGAAGAGCAACTGCCAGTGGACCAGCACCAGCTGATTGCCCTGATTGCTCCCCGGCCGGTGTACGTGGCCAGTGCGGAAGAGGACCGCTGGGCCGACCCGCGGGGTGAGTTTTTGGCGGCGGCCCAGGCTGATTCAGTGTATCAGCTACTGGGTACCACTGGTTTACCGGTGAAAAAAATGCCCGCTGTGGAAGAACCCATCGTGGGCACCATTGGCTACCACGTCCGCCGTGGTGAACACGGCATCACCGATTATGATTGGGCGCAGTACCTGGATTTCGCCGATCAGCACTGGCGTCTGGTAAAGCAGTAAAGTTACACCAAGCTTTCACCGAGCTGGCCGGAAGGGGGGAAAAGAGGCGCAGCTATTATCTTTCTAGCTCATGGGGCAACAATTAGGGTATTGCATTACTTGCTCAAGGAGGTAGGTGGTAATGTCGCTACGCTACGCGAAAGCAGAGGGCCGATATGATGCGTTGTTCCCCCAGTAGAAGAGGATTGACAGCGTGAGGTGCAATGCCCCCCCGAAGCAGGACAGATTGTCCTTTTTGCAGCGCTATTGATTCGTAGCCGAACGTTGGGTTTTGGTAGATGGCGTCAATGCGGTTTTGCGTTCGCCCCGTGAAGATATTCAAAGTTCCACCCGACGAATGCGCAGGGATGTTGCTTTTTAATGCCGTAATCAGCGTTAGGTCGCACACTTCAATATCTCGGTGAATATCCAGATGGTCACCTTCTTCGCAGTAGTATGAGAACGAACCGGCTTCTCCTGACCGGGTCACCGGTTCTCCGAGTAATTCTTCCAGGTACTGAGACAGCGCCTTGGCATGGTAGAGCGATGCCTGAACGCTTCCCCCTTCGGCACTTCGATACTTGCGTCGGGGTTTCCCCCCTCGTTCTTTTATCGACGATTCGTGCAAAACATTCGGCAAAGACAGCTCGTAGTGGGCGGTGGCCTCTTCGGTAAGCGACGAGAGCAGGATGGGATCAAATAGCCGATCAATTGTGTAATAGTATCGTTCGTACATAACAAAGGATGATTAGGGAAAATCGATGGGCTTCTCGAGCGTTACTGCAACAATTCTTTCCCGAATAGCGGGGGGTAATGCTTCCAACGGTAACTCGATACCCTGATTAAGCTCATTTACCCACCCGATTCCTTGCTTCTGCAGACGGGTATCGAATGCGGTTTCATAATCGGACTTACTCCCCTCGAGCGTGGCTGAGATTCCGTTATAATAAGTACACGTAAAGTTCTGGGAGATAAAATAATCACACACCGCCTTCACGGACTGAGGATCCGGCGTTAGCCGACCAATATTTTCGCTGGTAATTATTTCCTGGGTAGGGTCTACCTGCTGGGGGGCAAAAAAAACAATCTCAGTCACCACCGTAGTATCACTATGTGCCATACGTTTTTTCTGGTTGGTACACGAAAAAGAAATGGACAGCGCAAGAAGAATCTTTGTAGCCAACCGGCCAATCCTTCGCGTGCCGTCCATTTTTCTCGTATCATTCATACTATTCTTCCAAATCGGTGAGGTCTAGCTCGTTGTTGTCTACCATAGTCATCAACGTATGAACATCCTCTTCGGTTAGGTAACCGGATCCTGCCTCAGCGGGCGACACTGCTGGGTCTGCTGCTTCCAAATCTCGGGGGCCAATCGGAGTGACGGGCGATACGGGGGGCAAGGGAACTACCGGACGTACCGGAGGTAGCGGAACCACCGGCCGCACCGGAGTGATGGGCGTAATGGGCACAATTGGAGTTGGAATCACGGGCACCACGGGTATGATGGGCTGGGGAAAGAGGCACTGCAACTTGGCCTTCATCACTGCCTTTTGGGCATTTATTAGCCCATGACCAGTAGAGTTATCCGGGCCCGCTACCGACGTGTTTCCGTTGTTGTTAGTGCCCTGGGTCACATCAATGGCGGTATTCTTCATTAGGTTTCGTATGCCGCTCGGTTTCAATCGGGGACAGGCTTGCTTTAGAAGTGCGGCGACCCCGGCCAACTGCGGAGCGGCCGCTGAGGTGCCACTGATAGCGGCCCACCCGTCGCCGCCAGTGGTTTCATCCCCGTTGGGATGGTTGCCGCCGGAGCTACCCGAGTCTATGGTGCTATTTTCCTGGAGTGGTAGCATAATATATGCCGCTCGAGGTCTCATCCCCACCATGCCGCATACGTCGGGAGTGGTTCGGCCGGGATAGATATTGCTGTCGAAGCCGCTGGAGTAATCAGACGCACGTAGGTTTAGATTTTCATCCATAAAGACCCCTCCGGCCGAGATCACGTCGGGGTGCTGTCCGGGGTAACCATAGTGACCGTTTCCTGCCGAAAAGACGACGGTGATCCCTGAAGCTACGGCGGCGGCAATGGCGGCAGCCAACGCCTGATTGGCCGCGCTCAGGGGCGGGTTTCGGATGCTGGAACCCCAGCTGCAGGTGATAATGTCGGGATTGAGCGCTACCGCCGCATTGAAGGCCGCCGTAGTATTCACAAAACTCATTTTCACCGGATACAGCATCGTATCAGGAGCGGTAGCGAAGATATTAGCCGACTCTGAAGTGCCGTGTCCGTTATCGTCGGTTGTGGGGTTTGCTGCGCCCGGCGCAAGGGTAACCGGAGCGGTCCGGTAGCCGCGCTGGGTAAAGAAGGAGTGTTGGTACCATCCGGAATCTACCATCGCCACCTTCACGCCTTTTCCCGTAATCCCCGCACGGTGAGCCTTATCGGCATTACACGCCAGGGACACTCCCGCCGGCACTTGTAAGTGCCAGTACTCTTTAAGCGGGGGGTAGGGCTTCGGAGCAAAATAGTAATAAGGCTCCTCAATGGCTATGCCTTCTATGTAATCAGCGATAGCACCACTCTTGGGAGTGATCAGGCCGTCAACATCCGTTCCTTTGGTATCCAGATAGGTAACGTTTTCTTCCTCGGGGCCACTTTTCATCGACAGCACTTCCTTGGCATAAATCTCGGTGTTAAAGGCTTTTTTATACGCTGCCTCAGTCCCTGAAATATTAACGGTCATGTTGGTGACCTGAAGGATATTGAACCCGGCGTTTTTCAAAGCTTCTACTGCCCTTAGCGTTACTCTTTTTTCAGAATAATAGTCGCCGAAGTTTTCACTGGTGGCCAGGGTGCCGTACTCGAAGAGCGACGTTCCGCCGATAGATTTGGGAGATACCTGAGCAAAGATTTCTTTGGGAACTTTCGGCTCAGACGTTTTTTTGCTTGCCATAGGATTGGTGGTTGTGGTGAGAAATATACTAACTCTATTGCCTGACTACCCGCCGCCTTGTCAGGGGCAGGTGGCAATCTTTGAGGTTGGTATGTTTTGAAGAACAAATAGTAACCAGTAGGCTGGTTTATTATGAGTTGCGGCATCCCAGTGCTATTTTAGCTGGCTAATGTACTGTTCAGCGTGATGGATACCCCGGTGATGACCGATAGACTGATGCTGTACCGGGTTCGGCAAGGCCTCAACGGTCGCCGGATTACTCCTAATAAGCTATCGAATGTTAATTGGCTCCCCGCTGATGGCCCAGGAAATGAAGGCCAGGAAATTCGACAATCCGCAGTGGTATCAGACGTAAGTTCTTCCACCTCGCCCCCGGCCCGAAAGTTCTGAAGCGCTTAATTCTCAAACCGATTTAATCTTGACAGGTCACCCTAACCACCGTATTGGTCGGTTCGAGGTGGCTTCGTCTTTACGCTCAGTCACGCGCGCCGCTTATCCAAACAGACTATACTGCGAAATCTGCTTCACAAAGCTGCCAACCACCGAGGGTTGCAACGCAATGGTGAAAGCTACTCCGAACAGCGCGCCCAGTAGGTGCGCATCGTGGTTAATGCCTCCCAACCCTTTTCGTCCCTGCTGGTAAGAGTACAGTAGAAACAGCGCGCCCAACAGAAAAGCGGGCATCGGAATGATAAAGAACACGAGCAGGGTGCTGGTCGGATCGAACAGAATTGCCGCAAACAGAATCGCCGACACTCCGCCCGAAGCGCCCAGCGAATTATAGGCTGGGTTGTCGCGGTGCTTCACGTAGGTGGTAATGCTGGCCACCACGATGGCTACGAGATACAGACCGACGTAGATATACGGCCCGCTGGCCCCGTAGAGATACGCGTATACTTGCTCAATCAGAGTACCGAAGAAGTACAACGTGAGCATATTAAACAGCAGGTGCATATAATCCTGGTGGATGAAACCCGAGGTAATAAAGCGAAAATACTCTCGGTTGCTCTGGATAGCGTAAGGATTGAAGATCCACCGCTGCATGAGTTCGGGCTTGTTCCAGGCCAGCAGGCTCACTCCCACGGTGACGGCAATAATAAGAATGGTAATCGAAAATGACATACGTTTGGTTACTTTACGCGGTGGATGAGCGGTTCAATAAACGCCCGAAGGGCCTGTTTGCTCGCTTGGTCGGCCGGCACCCGCTCCAACTGCTCCAGTCCCCGCTGAAAATACTGGTTCATGGTGGTTTCGGTGAGCGCCCGGATGCCGAGTTGGTCGTAGATGGCTTTTACGGCGGTTACCTTCTCGACTTTATCGAAGGCGGGGCGGCTGATCCAGTCTACCAGTTGCACGTGCTGCTCGGCACGGGCATTTTCTAACGCCTTGATGAGCAAATAGGTTTTCTTGTTGGCAATAATATCTCCGCCGGGCTGCTTGCCAAAGGCTGCTTGGTCGGCGTACACGTCGAGCAGATCGTCTTTCAGCTGAAACCCAATGCCAATGTTTATTCCCAGTTCGTAGAGCAGGCCGACGGTAGCGGGGTCAGCCTCGGCCAGCAGTCCGCCCAGTTGCAGGCTAAAGCCCAGCAGCACGGCCGTTTTCTGCCGGATCATGCGCAGGTAGTCGGCCTCACTGACCTCCGACGTCGTTTCGTAGTTCATGTCCCACTGCTGCCCCTCGCACACCTCGGTGGCGCAGCGGTTGAAGGCGCGTAGCACGTCGGGCATTTGGGCGGCGGGGGTGTCCATCAGCAGTTCGTAGGCCTTCACCAGCATCACGTCGCCCGACAGGATGGCCACGTTGCGGTTCCAGTGCTCGTGCACGGTGGGCTTGCCCCGGCGCAGCGGCGCTTCGTCCATGATATCGTCGTGCATCAGGGTGAAGTTGTGAAACACTTCTACGGCTAGCGCCGGGTTGAGCACGGCAGGATTGGTGGCATCGTCGCGGAAGAGTTGGTAGGCCAGCAGGGTGAGAGTAGGACGCAGTCGCTTGCCGCCCAGGGCCATGATGTAGCGAATGGGTTCGTAGAGTTCGGCGGGTTGGTGGCCGTAGGTATGTTGCGCAATGGCTTGGTTAATGATTTCTCTCACGTCGGGTGGCATATAGGCAGCGGTAAGATAATTCTCCTGGCGCAGGATCGGGGCGAAAGTACGGAAATTACCGGAGACTCGACCAACCGGTGCTTCAGGTTTTACTGGTGTGCCGGGCAACGCTCCGGTGGCTAGGCGATTGGTGCGGGGCTAGGAGGCTACTTGATTCGTTCGGGAGAGGCATAAGACCGTCGACTTAAAATCCACCTTCTGGAATACTAATATAATTAGATTAAATGACGAAATTTACTCCTACCAGATAACGTAATAGTTAACTGATTTATCGGAAAAAGAATAAATTCAGAATATTTTCAATTTCGCGTGATTTATTGTTTACCTTACCGAAACAACGGGTATAAATGACCAAACGAATAAATTCATTCACCCTAGCCAACCCATCCCCATGACGTATTCTCGTTTACTTTCGCTTGTCCTGTTACTCACCTGTTTTGCTTTCCTATCTGCCTGCCAGGAAGAAGAGGATGCCAGTATTTTCAGCAACTCACCAAAAATCATTGACAAATACGAAGCTAGCAACCCAGATAAATCTGAGATCATAGCTAAAGCAACCTTGTACTCCGATAAACAGACAACCGAATTTTTGGGACAGCAAGGGCAAATATCTTATGTTATACGACGACGGCCAAAGGGTTGCCCAGTGAGAATCAGCCCACTCTGTTATCCTGACCTTGGATTTTTCTCTAATGGATTCGAAGGCATAGATCCGACACGCTTTAATTACAAAGAATACGACGGTTTGATCAGCGATCCTGAGACCGGTTCGGTGGTAGCTATTCTAACGGATATTTCCGAGAATCCTGAAACCGGAGCGGTTACCCTAATTTACTCGCCAACCGAAAAAGCTGAGGTAGTATCCGATCAACTTCAGGTTACCTTTGGCTCTCTGTACGATACCGGTAAATCGATTGAACAGGTTGGATTTGAAGGAAAAGTTACTTCTGATATTGTTGATTTCTTGCGCTAGCAAAGTTTTATCTTCGGTATTTAATGGTACCAAGCGATCTACCATTGGTAGGCTGCTTGGTATTTTTATGTTTTTATCTGCCGGGGCGCTAGCCCAAACACCACCAGCGCTAAGTATTAGTGCGCAGCTCGATCAAGTGGATCAGAATTTTTACTTTGCTGATCCGGACAGCGCTATTCAATTATACCAGAAAGCGGCCAGTGCGGCTCAGCAAGGTGGTCACTATGATCTTTATCTGGATGCACATCTACGCATGGCCTGGTGTGCCTTGCAACACAGTTGGATAGATTCGTTCCAGTATTTTCTTCATCGGGCCGAGTTTATCGAGCAACACCATCAGGAGGCCCTGGACACGCTCGACCCCACACGTGCGCTGCGGGTAAACATTCCCTATACGTGGGGCCTTTTCTACGATGAGAGCATGGGTGATCCGCTCAAAGCGATCAATTCCTTTCAACCCATCGTTGTCAACCCAGCGCAATATCAGGACTCAATGCTGGTTTCTGATACCTATTATGAGCTGGGGCTTTGCTACCACAAGTTAGAAAATTACGCCCAGGCGGTTGTTTATCGCCAATTGGCACTGCAGTGGCTTCCCCGACAAACGCTCCAGGAAGAATTTCCGTATCATCAAGCGCTGCTACAGTTGGCCATAGGATCAAGCTACGATCAGTTGGCCGCTAGCGTGAATTCGCCCGAAGCGCTAAAGGCCAAAAAATTTTATGATAGTTCATTAAAGATATTAAAAAGTTACCCTTTTCCCAGTCAAGCTCAAGGAGCACTTGGTGCCAATTACCGACAGTTGTCCCAATGGCACTTGGCGCGTCATCAGTACGATAGCGCGTTCTGGCAATTAGATCAGTTGGCTCGCTGGCACGCGCTTAGCGCCAAAGAGACGGCTAATGTAATTCTTGGAGGAGATATTTATTTAGCGAAAGGCAATCACGCGCTGGCGCTTCAGCACTACCAGCGGGCTCTAGTTATTACCAATGATTTTTATCCAGGCAAACACGTAGAAAAGGCTTCAATTTATAATCGAATGGGCCAGGTACATTTTCAGAATAATCAGGTGGATACTGCACTATGGCATTTTCAGCAAGCACTGATCCAGCAAGTAGACGGTTTTGATAAGTTGGCTTTGGCAAGTAATCCTACCCTGAATGAGGTGAACGCTACTAAGGATTTGTTGGAGTCGCTGTCTTCAAAAGCCTGGTCTCTTTATCTTAAGAACGAGGCGACACCTCATGACACTGCCAGTTTGTTACAAGCCTGGGACACTTACCGATTGACAATTGAGGTAACGGACCAAATGCGCCAAACTTTCCCTTCGTTGGAATACAAGCAGTTTATCTCCGCAAAGGCGGCTAGTCTGTACGAACAGGCAATCCGAACCTCCCTACGGGCAGTTAGCTTGAAGCTTACGCAAGCCGATTTTCTGGCTGAAGCGTTCTACTTTTCGGAGAAGAGTAAGGCCACAACCTTACTAGAGGCCGTTAGAACTTCCGAAGCCCGCTCCTTCTCGGCTGTTCCGGACGAACTGCTGGAAGAAGAAAATAAACTAAAGCGAGAACTAACTTACTGGGAAAATCAACGGTATCAGGTTGAAGATGACGCTACCCAGCAGATGCTGCGCAACCGAGCTTTTGAAACGAGGAAAGCCTACAACGCGCTGATCAAACGCCTAGAGACAGAATACCCCAACTACTACCAACTGAAGTACGATACCAAAGTGGCCGGACTCAGGGAGCTTCAGCACCACTTGCCCTGGGGCACCACCTTACTGTCTTTTTCCTACGGCGACAGCACGCTTTACACGTTTGCCATCCGATCGGATGAGGTGCAGTGGCAAACCACCCCGCTGGATAGTGGCTTCCATCAAAGCTTAGCCAACGTGCTGCGCTCCGTGAGTCAGTATGATTATCAACAGGCCAACGACCTATCAGCCTTTAAGACGTTCACCGAAGATGCGCACGGCTTGTACCAAACCCTGCTCGCCCCCTGGCTGAACGCGGAAACCGAAACCGAGCAGCTTATCATCATCCCCGATGGCTTGCTGGGCTACCTGCCCTTCGACGTGCTGCTCACCGAAGCACCGTCTCCCACCCGCGTTGATTATCAAAGCCTTCCTTACCTGGTTAAAAAGCTTCCGGTCAGCTACGAATACTCGGCAACGTTGCTCACGAGCATCGCGCCGCCGCCGGAGGATAGCCCTTACCCCTACCTCGGTTTTGCTCCCTCTTATCCCGAAGCGCCCCTGGCCGAAAGCCGGGAGGTGCGCACCACCCTGGACGGAAAGCGGTTGGGACTGGGGCAGTTGCGCTATAACCGGGAAGAGATTGACTTCGCCGCCCAGCTGTTCCACGGCAAAACCTTGGTCAACGAAGCCGCTACCGAAGCCCAGTTCAAGCAGTATGCGCCGCAGAGCAGTGTGCTTCACCTATCGATGCACGCTTACGCAAACAGCGAAAACGACAACTTTTCGGGACTTATCTTCACCCAGCAGTCCGACACGGTGCAGGAAGACGGGTTTTTGAACGCCAACGAGCTGTATGATCTCTCGCTCAATGCCGAACTGGCGGTGCTCAGTGCCTGCGAAACCGGCATTGGCACCCTGGCTCCCGGCGAGGGCATCATGAGTCTGGGCCGGGCCTTCAAGTACGCCGGATGCCCCAACGTGACCATGAGCCTGTGGAACGCCGACGACCAGTCAACCAGCCAGATTATGCAACGTTTTTTTGGGCATCTGCACGACGGAGTCGCCAAAGACCGGGCGCTTCGCGCAGCAAAGCTGGATTATCTGAATGAGGCCCGATCGGCGCAGGCGCATCCTTATTACTGGGCTGCGTTTGTGCAGGTGGGAGATAGTGATCCGCTTTTGTCAGCAAGTAGCACTTCGGCATGGTGGTGGTTGGTCGGCGGAGGTATGGCGCTGCTGATCTTGCTTGGGGTTGTGCGCTATTACCAAAGTTAACCCTGTCTGGTAATCTGGATAATCTTTCAAGGTAGGTTACAAGGGGTTTGGTAGGATGTACTATCCTAGAAACCACCGTCATGACCCAACCCTTTCGCATTCTATCGATCGACGGCGGCGGCACCCGCGGCCTCATCCCCGCCACCCTGCTCGACTGTATCTATCGGGCAACGGACCGACATCCTGCTGAATTGTTCGATCTATTGGCGGGCACCTCCACGGGGGGGATCATCAGTATTGGTCTGGCCTACGGTTTGGAACCAGCGCAGTTGGTTGATCTATACTTGAACCAGTCGGGCAAGGTTTTCCACGATACCCGGCTGGACGACCTGCGCGACGGCTTCGGCAAAAATTTCGGGGCCGATTATTCCAACAAACCATTTCAGAAAATTCTTACCGCGCTCTTCGGCGATGCTACCCTGGGCGACGTTAACGAACGTCTGCGGCAGCAGGGCGAAAAATCGTTGATGGTCTGTTGCTTTCACCTGAATCCTGAAGACGACGGGCAACCGATCAACTTTCGCCCCGCTATCTACCACTCTAACTTCATCCGCGACCGAGATATTTCGCTGGTTGATCTGGCGTTGCGCACCTCGGCCGGTCCCACTTATTTTCCGATCTATCAGAATCACATCGACGGGGGCGTGTCGATCAACCATCCGGCCATGGCCGCCGTGGCCTTCGCAATCAACCGCAACACCTCCGAGAAACCAGAGTATCGTTACCTGGACGGGGCCAATAAGGGTTTGGGCAAAAGTTTGCACGAATTACAGGTGCTTTCCCTGGGCACCGGCACCTCGAACCGCAACCGGATTCCCACCGAAGTGATTGGCCGAAAGCGGCGAGGTGACTGGGGAAACTTCCAGTGGATTGAATACCTGCCCGACCTGCTCACCGAGTCCAACGTGCAGACCTCGGATTATTACGTGCAGCAGGTGCTCAAGACTAGCGGCACCGAGAATCAGTACCAACGCATTCAACTCTGCTTTGATGACCCAAGTGCCCCGGAAGCTATTCGGACCGAACTGGCGCGGGGCAAGGTGCTAGGGCTCGAACGTGCGCGATAAAAGGCTGCTACAGGCTATGCATACGTTTGCCAAGCAGTACTATTACGAGCACGAAATAGACATTTTGTCTTTTTTGAAGCTCACTGATTGGATAGCACCAACATTAGACAAAAAGCTATTACGATAATAATCTGAAGAAGTGGTGCTACCCTCGGTTAGGTGATAAGAGTTTTCCAGATTTGTTGTTTATCTGATCTTTTTAGCGTTCTTTAAGCTATAACCAAGATGATACCGGTGGCTCATTCTTTTAATAAACTTCCTGAAAATGCAACAGACTGTGCCCTGGTGAAGCAACTGAACGAGGAGGTTGAAGCTAACTTAGAGAATGAACAGTTTAGCGTGGAATACTTAGCTGAGCGGATGAATATGAGCCGCTCCCACCTTCATCGCAAGTTGAAAAAGGCTACTGGCCAGTCCCCCAACCAATTTGTCCGGGAGTATCGATTGCACCGGGCGATGGAGTTGCTTAAGGAAGAAGATAAAGCAATTGCCGACATTGCGTATGCCGTAGGCTTTGGAAGCCCTAGTTACTTTACTACCTGTTTTACCGAGTACTACGGCTACCCGCCGGGGGAGGCGAAGCACAAATGGCGTGAAATTCCCCCGACCGACAGTTCCCTGGACCATCAGACTGGCGAAAAGCAGTATAAAACCCAAAGGATTGGCAAGATTGTCATTGGTGGCCTCCTTGCTCTGGGGCTGTTTATCAGCTTCTTTTTGTATCAGCAGTGGATAAACGGTTCCGATGGCCAGGACGTAATCAATACACCCTCCGACAAGTCTATTGCCATTTTGCCCTTTAGAAACCTAAACCTGGGTGAAGAAAATTTGTATCTGAGCGAAGGGGTGATGAATGCGATCAGTAGGGATTTGTCCAAAATGGGCGATCTGAAAGTGATCTCCCGTACATCTACCGAAAGGTACAAAGCTAGTGGTCAGTCTGCCAAAGAAATTGCAGCGACGCTAGGGGTGTCCAATCTTTTGGAAGGCAGTATCCAACGCTACGATAACACGGTGCGGATCGAAGTGCAATTGATCGATGCCCGGACCGAGCATCAGCTATGGGCAGAAAACTACGACCGCGAACTCAAAGACCTGTTGAAGATCCAAAGTGAGATCGCGGAAAAAGTGGCCCTGGCCCTAAAAACCACCTTGTCCCCCGAGGAAAAGGCGGTGCTTAGCCAAACCATGACCGACAATGCCGAAGCGTATGATCTGTATCTGAAGGGTGTTTATGAACACCAAACCTATACTACGGAAGGCAATCATCGTTCGCTGAAGTATTTCCAACGAGCACTCGCCCTGGATTCTAATTTTGCGTTGGCCCACGCCGGGATGGCCATCAGCTACATTGCCCGGGCTGCTATTTTCGGTGCTGAATTAAGTGCGCTGGAGGGGCTAGGCTTGGCCAAACCTTTTTTAGATCAGGCAATAGCCCTTGATCCGACACTGGTTGAGGCCCGTGCCTTCAATGCTTTTTACTTACTCTACCATAATTGGGACTTTGAGGGGGCCGAGCAAGAATACCGGAAAGCGGTGGTGACCAACTATCCCGAAGCCCTGGCACTATACGCTGACTTTCTAAACTTTACGCGAAGGCACGAAGAAGCACTCTTTTTGTCGCGAAAATTAGATAAAACCGCTCCTTATTATCCTAATAGTCGGATGATACTATCCCTTTATTACGCCGGGCATTACGATGAGGCGACTGCATTCGCCGAATCACGGGCAAAAATGTTCACTAATTACTTTACATTGGATAGCTACGGCTTCTTGATGCTCAATACTGGTAAATACCTGAGAGCCATTGAATTATTCCACCAGGTGATGGATATCGAGGGGATTCGATATCCCCGCATGCTAGGCTGGATGGGAGCGGCTTATGCTCACTCCGGCGAGCGGGAAAAAGCAGTGGAACTACTGGAAGAACTGGAGGCCAGAATACCGGTCAACGATGCCGGTTCAATCCGTTTTTTTATCGCCGTGGTTTATGCCGCCCTAGGCGAAAAACCGGCAGCATTACAATGGCTGCAAGCAGCCTACGATGAACACGAAATGGAAATGCCTTGGCTGATTAGCGAGCCTCAGTTTTACGGTTTGCACGATGAAACTGAGTTTCAGGAATTGGTAGAGAAGGTGGGGTTTCCGTAGACAGTGGCAATCTAACACTACTGTTTTCACTCCATTTTTATCCCAAATGCAACGCACACAAAAGCATTGCAACGTGCTTTAAGCCCTTCAGAAAAAACTTTGAAGATGTTGCAACATCTCTGCTAACCCCCTCCCGCCCTTTTCATCCATCTTTGCCTCAACCTTGAGTATACTCGCTCAATGGGAAGCTAATTCACTTAATTCAACACCCATGAAAAAGACATTTTATTTTCTCTTCGCAGCAGTATGTTATCTTATCTTCTTTGCTACATTTTTGTACCTCATCGGTTTTGTCAGCAACTTCTTTGTTCCAAAATCAATCTCTTCGAGAGAAGTAACCGCTATGCCTATTGCCATACTGGTCAACCTTGGCCTAATCAGTTTGTTTGGCATTCAACACAGTGTGATGGCGCGGCAAAGCTTCAAAAAAAAGTGGACTAAAATTGTTCCGGAACCTATTGAGAGAAGCACGTATGTGCTATTTTCCAGTATCGTACTTATACTTTTGTTTTATTTTTGGAAGCCCATTCCTTATGCTATTTGGGACTTTGCAGATACCTCTGCCGGCCCTATTTTACTCGCCATTGCATTCCTGGGCTGGGGAATGGTACTGCTCAGCACCTTTCTTATCAATCATTTCCATTTGTTTGGCTTGCACCAGGTGTACCAATACGCCAGCAGTAGAGAACAGAAGATACTGAGTTTCAGAACCCCCTTTCTGTACCGCATGGTGAGGCACCCGCTCTATCTGGGTTTTCTCATCGCATTTTGGGCTACGCCTGTAATGACTGCCGGACACCTGCTGTTTGCTATTGGCATGACCCTCTACATTTTTATAGGGATCTACCACGAAGAAAAGGACTTGGTAAAATTGTATGGCAACGATTATCTCCAGTATCAGAAAACCACCCCCAGTATAGTACCCTTTCCCAAAGCCGAAGCCGGTCAAAAAAAACAGGAACAATATTATTAGAAGGTGTCCTCAAATCTTCCTTAGTCGGACTTTTAAGTAGGGAGACTCCCCGGCCTGATACCAAAATAAATAAGTTAATCAAACTATCGAACCCCTAAAATCATGAAAATTAAGAAAGAAGAACTTCCGGTAGTCATGGAGGCCCCCGGCACCATTATGCGCAACCTGCCCGGCTACGGAGGGATGACGGTGGCGTTCAACGAAATCCCCGCCGGTACCGATTTTAGGCCCTTGCTACAGGGACTAGAGAACGACAGTTGCCATTGCCCCCACTGGGGGTACATCGTGCAGGGTGCGATGCGGGTAGTCTACGACGATGGCGCGGAAGAAGTGCTGAAGACGGGCGACGTGTTCTACATGCCTCCCGGCCATACCGCTATCGTGGAAGAGAATCTGAAAATGATCGATTTCAATCCAACCCAAGCGTTCGGTGAAGTGATGGGGCACATCGGGAAGAAGATGGCGGAGATGGGGTGATTAAGTATTGAGTCCAGAAAGCCTTTGTGTGTGTATACTCTCAACATCACAAAGCAAAAAGTTGAGCTTTTAATAAAAACAAGACTCACGTCGATGACCAGAATATATATTTTTACTGCCCTTTTATCCTTTGGTTTTTTTACCACTCAGGCGCAGAATCATTATGCCCTTTCCGGCCAGGTGACCGGTGCTGAGGATAAGCCATTGGTGTATGCCACGGCCATCTTACTGGCGAATGCAGATTCTGCAATGGTAAAAGGGGCCAATACCAACGAAGACGGCCGCTATGTATTTGAAGATATTGCAGTAGGCACTTACCGCGTAGCAGTGAGCATGGTAGGCTACGAAACTACCCAAACCGAATCCTTTACCGTACAGCAAGGATTTTCCCCGCAATTGCCTGTGATTGCGCTGAAAGAAGGAATCAACTTGGAGGAGGTAACCGTTACCGGCACCAGACCCTTGTATGAGTTAGCATCGGACAGAATGATTATGCATGTAGGCGATTACCCGACGATGAGCGGAAATACCGGCCTGGAGCTGTTGCAAAAAGTGCCGGGGTTGATTGTGGACAGGCAGAATAACAGTGTTGGTATGAATGCCAAGGGAGAAGTGCTGGTGATGATCAATGATAAAATACAACGGATGTCGGGAGCAGTGCTGATGGCCCAGTTGCAGGGCATGCGGGCCGAAAATATTGAGCAAATTGAGATCATCCACCAGCCCCCGGCCAAATATGACGCCAGTGGTGCGGCGGGTATTATCAATATTGTTTTAAAGAAGGATGACCAACTGGGTACCAATGGCAGCGTGGCGATTACAGGAGGAAATGGCCAGCGCGAAAAGGCCGGGCTCAGCCTGAACCTCAACTCCCGCAAAGGAATAATGAATTGGGTTGGAGATTATAATTACAACCGGGGTAGGGCGAATAACTACGAGGTAAACCACTTCAGGGAATATGACTACCAGGGAGATGACTATTACTACGAAAACTTTGTGACGCTCCGTAATTACAGTGCAAACCAACATGCAGCTAACCTGGGCCTTGATATAGATTTTGAAGGTAAAACGGTGATCGGCTTTTTGGTGGGAGGTTCCATATCCGAACTGGTATGGGGATCAGGGGCTGACAGCAGGTCTTTTGACTATGTGAATGATGCGTTGGTTGGGGAAGCCAGTTACCTGTTTGGTACAAAAACCGATATGTCAAACTTAACAGCCAATGTGAACCTGCTCCAAAAAATCGGGGCGAGCAGCCGTCTGAATTTCAACCTGGATTATGCCAAAATACGCTATGGAAACTCCGGTGACCTCCAAAACAATGATGACCCAGACCAGGCCATCGCCTACGAACGCGACACGCCTATGGAGTTTTGGATCGTGGGCCTGGACAATGTGAATGAGTTAGGTACTGCTTGGACCCTGGAAACCGGGGTAAAGGGCACGTTTAACAACACATTCAATACCACTTCCTTTCACAGCCTCAACGATGAAAATTGGGCAGATCCCGACCTGTTTTCCAGCGAGGAAAGCATTAGGGAGCAGATTCTGGCAGCCTATCTTTCTTTCAAAGGAAAATTATCAGAAAAGCTTGATGCTGAGCTAGGAATACGGTACGAACATTACACTTACCGCCTGGATAGGGAAGAGCAGGAAGATTTTGACAAGACCTTCAAGAAGCCTTTCCCGGTACTCAGACTGAACTATAAAATAGATTCAGTAAACACTCTTCAGCTGGGCTTTAACCGATCCATTACCCGGCCTTCTTTTTTCCACCTTACCTCATTTCTTGCATTGTTTGACCCCAGTTTAATTGTGTATGCCAACCCCCAGCTTCAGCCTACTTTTACCAACACCTTTAAGGTTTCCTGGCAGCGTAATTCGGCCATTTTTTCCCTGTCCTATTTTAACAGGGCCAACCAAATTTATTTTTACAATACGGTAGATAAAGAAAACCACCTTCAAACCAGTTTCCCCACTAATCTTGATCAGGAAAGTATCATAGAAGCCAACCTGAGTTTTCCGTTTTCCCCAGCCCGCTGGTGGGAAATGAACTGGAACATAAATGCTTTTTATCATCAGGTAAAGGACGAATCCAGCCGACCCATTCTGTTTGAAAATGATATTTTCACCTATGCTGTGCAGCTCAATACTACCTTTTTACTGGGCAATGACTGGTCAATAGGGATGGACGGAAGGTATATGAGCCCCTTCCTGGTGGGCGACCAGCGCCGATATGACTATCCTTACCTCAATCTGGGAGTCAGGAAGAAATTTCCATCCGGCAGTTCCTTAAGCATTACTGGGCAGGACATCACCAATACCGCTGGAAAACGTGAATGGAAATATCACCAGCCGGAATTGGGAATCAGGACGTTTGGCAACAATGATTTCTCAGAACGGCAGGTGCGGGTTACCTACACCTTTTTGTTTGGCAATCAAAAACTTTCCGGCAAAAGGCAGCGCAAAACGGGGGCTGAGGAAGTTAGAAACCGGATGTAATGACCCCGGCCCTCTGAACTCCACCAACGGCGCAATAGCCTGAAAGAACATTACCTAACGTTTCCCTCTTCTTTTCGAATAATGTCCGATTTGTACGGTAAACGTTTTTGGTACTTCACTTATTTTAACCATTGGTGTGAGGGATTATAGCTTTGAAATTGTATCTATAAACATCTTACCTTTTAAATCACTATATTCAGTATAACACTAAAAACCAAGTCGTTTAATCCTTACGTCCGAACAGCAGCTTAAAATAATTGGAGTAATGCACTAGCTTTTCGTCACGCAATATCCTCAAACGCCTCCGCAAAAATGGCCATGTCTTCCTTGGTGCCAATGCTGACGCGGCAGAGGTGCTGATCACGGTATAGTAGCCGCTTTAGGCCCACACCCCGCTTCATCATCTCGGCCACGAAGCGGTCGCCGTCCATGCGGATGGGGAACAGCACAAAGTTGGTATCTGACGGAATGTACTCGTAGCCACTGGCTTCCAGCGTCTTGTACAACCGGGCTTTGGACTGAGCATTCATCCGGCGGCTGTAATCCATAAACTCCGCGTCTTCCAGGGTGGCCAACGCTCCCAGCACCGCCGGACGGCTCATGCCGTTGCCATCGGTGCCGTATTTCTTCAATTGGGTGATGAGTTCCGGCGGGGCCACTCCGTAGCCCACCCGCATCCCGGCCATCGCGTGCACCTTGGAAAAAGTGCGGGCCACGATCACCGGGTAGCCCTCCCGCACCAGATCGATCATGGAGTGCGCGGCGGCATCTTCCTGGTAATCGATATAGGCTTCGTCGATAAAGACCGGCTTGCGCTGGGAAGCCCGCCGACAAAACTCACGCAGTTGGTCGGAGTTCGTAATCCGTCCGGTTGGGTTGTTCGGATTGCAGACGTAGATCAGGCTGGTGTCGGCGGTGATCTTATCTAACATCTGGTCAAAATCATAGTCGTAGTCTTCGGTGAGGGGAACGGTCACCAGGTTCGCCGCATAATCTTGGCAGGCGCGGTTGATCAGCGACATGTAGGTGAGGTCGGCGGCCAGTATCGAGCTACCGGCCTGGCCGAAGTGCTGGGCCGCCGCCATGAGCACCTCGGTAGAACCCGCCCCGAGGATTAGGTGGTCTTCGGTTACACTCCATAGCTCGGCGAGCGTTTTCTTGAATTCGTCTTTGCCCAGTTTGGGATACATCCAACTGTCCTGAATGGCGTCCGTCATCACCCGCTGCGCCCGCGGCGAGGGACCAAACGGATTTTCGTTGGAGGTAAGCCGCGCCTTCATGTTCTCAAAGTCCCACGGAGAAGCACCGGGAGGCAGGAAGGCCGGGACCGGAATATCGGCGGTGAACGCCTCAAAGGGACTGTGAATAGCGGCTAGTCCGGTGAGCAGCGCGGTAGATTTAAGCCAGTGACGGCGAGATTGAACGGGGGCCATAGGATAAGGTTTTAGTTTGTACCTACGGCAATTAACGTAATAAAATTTTGATAATAAACGTAATTTCAAAATAATAACGCTATGAGCAGGATCAACCGTCAGGCCACATCATCTACATCCTTCACAATGGTGACCAGCAGTCCGGCCAGAATCATAGACACCCCGCCCAGCATGATTACGTAGATGGCCTGGCTATCGAAGAACGCGCGGGCCACCCAGCCCAGCAGGGCCGAGGCGATGATTTGCGGAATCACGATGAAGAAGTTGAAGATACCCATGTAGATGCCCATCTTGGCGGGCGGCAACGAACCGGCCAGAATGGCGTAGGGCATAGTGAGCACGCTGGCCCAGGCCAACCCCAACCCAATCATGGGTAGAATCAACAAAGTAGGGTCGCTGATGAAGTAAATGGACAGCAAACTTGCGCCACCCACGCACAGTGCCAGGGTATGCACTCCCTTCCGGCTGATGCGCTTGGCCAGCACCGGCAACAGAAACGCCAGCAGCGCCGAGCAGCCGTTGTACACCGCGAACAGAATGCCGACCCAATCGGCGCCTTCATTGTACAGCGCCGACGTAGGATCGCTGGTGCCGTACACGTGGGCAGTGACGGCCGAAGTGGTGTAAATCCAGACGCAAAACAGCGCCAGCCACGTGAAAAACTGCACCACCGCCAGTTGCAGCATCGTTTTGGGCATATTCAGGAAGTCTATCCAGATCTGCTTCAGTCCGGCGTCGACCAGATCGGTGCCCTCTTCCCCGTTGTAGCGACGAAACTCCTTGGGTGGGTACTCGCGGGTGCGCAGCACTGACCAGAGCACCGCGGTGAAAAAGACCGATCCGCCTAAGTAGAACGACCACTTCACCGAATCGGGAATTTCGCCCGCGGCGGCGGTATTGCTCACCTCAAACCAGTTGGTCAGCATATACGGCAGGGCCGAGGCCACCACCGCTCCCACCCCAATAAAGAACGTCTGCACGGCGAAGCCGGTGGTGCGCTGCGCCGAGGGCAGCATATCGGCGACCAGCGCCCGAAAGGGTTCCATCGACACGTTAATCGACGCATCTAGAATCCACAGCATCCCTGCCGCCACCCACAGCACGGGTGAGTTGGGCATCACCAGCAGGGCCAGGCTGGCCAGAATGGCCCCCACCAGAAAGTATGGACGACGACGGCCCAGCGTGGGCGACCAAGTGCGGTCACTAAAGTAGCCAATCAGCGGCTGCACCAGCAAGCCGGTGGTGGGCGCGGCCAGCCACAGAATTGGGATCTCATCGGGACTAGCGCCCAGCGTTTCGAAGATGCGGCTGGCGTTGGCGTTCTGCAGGGCAAAGCCGAACTGAATGCCCAGAAAGCCGAAGTTCATGTTCCAGATTTGCCAAAACCCCAGGCGGGGCTTCTCAATGGCGGCGGCGGTCGTGGTGGGAGTCATGGGCTTATTCTTTAGCGAGTACGTACGAACCGTAGGTGGGCAGCGTGATCTCCGCTTCAGAAACCTGCCCTCCCGGCTTGGTAGCAAACACTTCCCGGGGATAGGCACCGTCGCGAGGCACACGCAGGGGTTGGTCCGTCAGGTTGTGCAACACCAGCAGCGTGTCGCCTTCGTAACCGCGGTAGAACGCACTTAGCCCCGGCACGTCGTAGGCAGTGGTGTCAATGTCACCAAAGGTGAGCACCGGCGAGTCCTTGCGAAAGGCCATCAGCTTGCGGTAGTGGTTGTACATGGAGTTGGGGTCTTTTTTCTGCTCGTCCAGCGGAGTCACGGTTTCTGCCGTCGTGTATTCCGGCGTAATCCAGGTAGCGATGCCCGGATCGTTGCGGCTCCATAAGAACGGCTCGCGAATGTTAGGGTCGGGCTTCTGCCCCAGCATGCCGATTTCTTCACCGTAGTAGATGTAGGGAGCGCCCGGCAGCGTCATCAGCAAACTAGCGGCTACCTTACCTTTCTCAATGTCGCCACCCAGCTCGCTCAGGATGCGGTTCTGATCGTGGTTGGTTAAGAAAATAGCGTCGATAAACTCCGGGTTCACCGAGCGGTAGAAGTCAATGATCTTCTTGTGGGTTTGCACCAGTCCGGTGTCCAGGCCCTGCTGCACGGTGTTCGTGACCGCGTAGCCCAAATCGAAGTTGAACAGGGCGTGCAATCCCTTCATGTAGGGAGCCACCGTGGCAGCATCGGCCCACACCTCACCCACCAGGTACACGTCGGGTTTCACCGCTTCCATGGCCGCCCGAAACTCCACCCACCAGGCGTGGTTATCGGTGGGCCGGTCGTCGGGGAAGATGTGGCGGGCGGCATCCAGTCGAAAACCGTCGATGCCTACGTCCTCGAGCCAAAAGCGGCCGACGTTCGAAGATTTCTTCCTTTACCTTGGGATTATCAAAGTTGAGATCGGGCATCCCGGCGATGAAGTAAGCGTAGTACAGTTCATTGTTGCCTGCGGCTTGGTGCCACTGCGTGATGTTGTCCGAATCGAGGCGGGTTTCTTTCTTTTCGATCTCGTCTTTGATCTCGGCTTCTTCGGCCCACACGTAATAATCGCGGTACGGATTGTCGGGCCCCTTAGAAGCTTCTACAAACCAGAGGTTTTCACTGGAGGAATGATTCACCACTAAGTCGATTACGATCTTGATGCTACGCGCGTGCGCCTCCTTCACGAAGGTGCGAAAGTCGTCGATCGTACCGTAGTCGGGGTGCACGTCGCGGTAGTCGACCACGTCGTATTTATGGTAGGACGGCGAGGGGTGAATTGGCATCAACCACACGGCCTCTACGCCCAGGCTGTCGAGGTAGCCCAGTTTGGAGGTCATACCGTTGATGTCACCAATGCCATCGCCGTTGGAGTCGCAGAACGATTGCACAAATATTTCGTAGGTGATGCCGTGCGGCCAGGCGGTGGAATCGGCCGGGGAATCACTGCTTGCTTCCACAGACTCCGAAGGAGAGCTACAGCGAACGAATAGGCAGGCCAGTAGCCCGATAATTAAGAAACGACAGGAAGGCATAGCGAAATTGCTTTGTTAACAAATAAGAAAGCAAATATGCCAATAATATTTAAGTTATTACATCCTCTTCAGAGAAGTATATTACCGTCAGACAATCATTCGCTACGAATAACATGGTCGATCCTAAAACCAAAACGTTATTTTTTTATCTACGGAACAAATAAAACACCGATTTTAACGTTCAAGCAAAATTTAATTTTTTACCTACTCTATTTGAATAATATTCTCTTTCTTCCTTATCTTAGTGCTACCGTTACTAATCTACCATTTAGTAACTTTTAGTACGCTTGTACTTTATTTTCTTTTATTATCGTACCTAAATTGTATTATCATGCAAAACTACCCCATCGCGGTAGGTGAGCCCCTTGCGGTGCTTACTACCGCCGGAGATCTCATTGCCCAAGCCAAGACGGAACAAGCCCACGCGCTGCTCGACGATCTACTCGCTTCCCTTGACCCACAAGACGACATCACCAAACTCTGCGCCCTGGCGTTGCGGCATCGAAGCCAGACCAACTTGCCCATGTACCGGCGCGATCTGCAAGAAGACGACAAGCAGATCAACGTGTTCGACGTAATTCTTCGGGCAGTCCCTTCGGTGCGCATCGTAAGTTCTTCGGCCCTTCAGGTGATGAAAGATCACTATGGCCAAGGGTTTTCCTCCTTTACGCATCTTAACATTGGTATCGGGAAGGGCCACTTCGAAATAGCATTATTGCGAGAATTAGCGCAACTGGGTCCCGACAAAATGCCGAAACTTATCAAGATCGTTGGTATTGATATTGACAACGAATCTTTGCGAGAAACCGGCGAAGCTATTGAGGAAATTACCCGCACGCTGTTTCCAAAAACTACGGTCATTGAGTATACTCCGATCTTTGCCTTTGCCGAAGCCATTACCACCGAAACCTGGGAAGCCATTCAGGAGCACAATACGGATACCCTAGGAGTTATTTCGGCCTTCACGCTGCACCATATTCCTACGCAGACTCAACGCGAAACGGTGCTTTCTCAGGTTAATCAGTGTGCTGCTGATTTATTTGTCCTGCTAGAACCAGACGTTAATCATTTCACGCCGAATCTGAGTGAGCGCGTAGCTAACTGCTGGAATCACTTTGGGAAAATCTTCGAATTGATCGACCAAAAAAGAGTGTCCTTAGCAGAGGCGCAAGCGGTAAAGTATACCTTTTTTGGGAGAGAGATAGAAGATATTTTAAGCAACGAGGAGGCGAAAAGGTCAGAAAAGCACGAACCGGCTTCTCACTGGGCTGATCGCCTGGAGAAAACCGGTTTCAGTACGCATTGCTTAGCGAATCAAGCCAGTATCCGTCATTTATTGAGCGACGATCTGCTCGAGGTATCTCACAATCTCCAGCGGAGATTCATGACTACTCGCTATCAGCAGGTGCCAATGGTAGCAATGTTTGTTGCTTACTAGCTTAGCTTCAAGCGGTTTAGTTTGTTTGTAATGACTGATAGAGGGGGTAAGCTTATGCCTAATTTAGCGCATGAGCTTATACCTTTTCCTCTACTTGGGTGAACCACTCCAACGCCTTGTTTAAGTCTTCAAAATAACGGATGCTTACTACTTTATTAGCTTTCTCTTTGAAGTTATCAACAGAAACCTTAGAGAACACATTGCTTGGAACTACGAAAGCCATGTAGTGGAGACCATGCTTCACCATCTGTGGCACAACTACCTGAGCAACCCAATCCGTATCTTCCTTTTTGACCAGGGAAAATTCTTTCGTATTGCTGATAAGTTTCTCGATACCGCCCTGTTTAAAAATGTCTAGTGTGGCATTGATTCCCTCACGAAATTTCTCAGAGGTAGCGAAGCCTTTCCAGTTCTGGGTTAGGCATTTTAGCTGATCATCTCGCTCAATGGTGACGTAAGGTTTACTGTAAAGGATCATACTTTGTCGTTTAAGGGTTTATAAGTCACCTCATTCAATGACTAACCCCCAACAATAAGTCATTTTTCATCACCTTTTTAGAGAAAAATGGGCATTACCATACTTGGTAAAGTATTGGTGAAAATCGCGTTCAACCCAGACATCTGAACTCCTAAAAAGTAAATTCTCCTACCAAGCTAGCGCATTTTAGCTTACTCCAGAGGTTCGTCCTCAAAATCCGAAGCGTTTACCCAACCAGCGTTTAGGTCTTCTCCGGCGATATAGCGCTCGTAGAAACCCTGCGAAGCACTATCGGCGTACTCGTAAGCCTCCAGCACCGCCCCGTTGCCCAGCACCCGCGGGTCGCCCTGCGCTTTTAAGTCGGTGAGCATTCGCGTGCGCAATTGCTCCTTGAGTCCGCCATACTCGGGGTTGTTCGCCAAATTGGTTATGCACGCCGGGTCACGCCGAATCTGATACAGTTCCTCGGCGGGGCGTTTCCCAAAGTTCAGCTTCCAGAATTTCGCATTTCCGCTGCGGCGCTGGTTCAGGATCACGGTCTTGGTGGCTCCTCCGTCGGTGTTCAGGTAGCCGGTTTCGGGGTTGCCAGCGGGCCAGCGGTCGGGCGCGAAATTCTGTAAGTATAAAAACTTTTCAGTCACCACGCCACGAATGGGGTAGCCCGCATCGTTGGGTCGCCCGATATCGTGCCGCTCCTTGCCGATTAGCACTCGATCACGCTGCGCCAGTTGGGCCGTTGGGTCGGCGGCGAACAGAATGTCGGTCAGGCTATTGCCCGTGATAGGCTGCATACTATTTGAATCAGGCGAGATTTGCGCTAACTCCAGAAAGGTGGGAGCGAAATCGATAAAGCTCACCATTGCTTCCACGGTTTGGCCAACATTAACAATTCCGTCCTTCCACATCATGGCCAGTGGCAAGTGGTTCGAGTATTCGTATTCCTGCCCCTTGATGCGCGGGAAGGGCATGCCGTTATCGGCCGTCACCACCACCAGGGTATTGTCTAGTTCGCCCCGCTCTTCCAGCAGCGCCAGCATCCGTTGCAGGTGCTGATCGAAGTACTCGATCTCGTAGGCGTAGTCCAGCATATCAGTACGCACCGAGTCGTTGTCGGGCCAAAAAGACGGCACCGCGTCAATATCGCTGAGTTGCTTGCCTCCCTGCCGAATACCCGAACCGTATTCGTAGCGGCGGTGCGGCTCGGTAGACCCGTACCAAAAGCAGAAGGGCGCATCATCGGGCCGCGCCTCCAGGAAGTCAGCGAAGTTGGCTGCGTAGTCGTTGTCCGACATCGCCGCGGTGGGCGGCGTGGTTTTTTGGGCATTGTAGGGCGTGCCGACCAGTTCGCGGCGCTGGCCGTTGATCACACCCGGATTGCCCGGGGCCCAGCCTTTGGCGGTATAGCCCACGTGGTAGCCGTGCGCGGTCAATGCTTCGGCGTAGGTGGTGAACTTGGCCGGGAAGTGGGGCCAGTGGTTCACGGCTTCTTCCAGTTGCCAGGAGTTGCGCCCCGTTAGAATGCACGAGCGCGAGGGCGCGCACTTGGCGTTGGGCGTATAAGCCCGGGTGAACAGCAGCCCTTCGCGGGCCACGCGGTCGAAGCCGGGCGTGTTCACCCACGTGCTGCCGTAGGCTCCCATGTGGGGAAACGAGGCATCGTCGGCGATGCAGAACAGGATGTTGGGGCGGGGTGGAGGCGCCTCATCGGATGAATTGCTGGTTCGGCAGGCGCTTAGGGCGGTTCCGAGAATGAATAGGAGTAAGTATTTCATGGTTGAATCTTTAATAATTCTATTTGGGCCAGGGCAAAACGTTGGACCGTTCCGCCCAGCGTTGCCACAAGCTGGCTAGTTCTTGCACTACCGCAGGATGCTTTTCTGCTAAATCATTAGTTTCAGTGCGGTCGCGTTCCGTATCGTACAGCTCCCAGGAGCCATCCCGCCCCCGCGCGACCAGTTTCCAGGGGCCACGGCGCACCGCCCGGTTGCCCTCGTGCTCGAAGTAGATCGCTTCCCGGGTTAGGGTGTCTTCGGCGAAGGCCGTTAGCAAACTGATCCCTTCCATCGGTTTTATAGTATTCCCCGCAACCTCCTGCGGATATTGCGCTTGCCCCACGGCTACGCAGGTGGCCATGATATCGATCAAATGACCGGGACTGCGCCGCCACGCTCCGGTTGCACTGATGCCAGCGGGCCAGTGAACCACCAGCGGCGTAGCGATGCCGCCTTCGTGCACGTAGTGCTTGTACATTCGGAAGGGCGTGTTTGAAGCGTTCGCCCAGGCGGCTCCGTAGCTTTGGTAAGTATTTTCCGGACCGGGCATCAGGTCGGTACGACTGTTTCCTAGCGCTACGGGTTCTCCGGCCAGGGTTTCTTCGGGGATAAACAGTTGCTTCCCCCAGCCTTCCGAAAGTTCTTCGGCACAACCGCCGTTGTCGGCTAAAAAGAAGATAAGCGTATTATCTAAGGCCCCTCTTTCTTCCAGTGCGCGCACGATCCTCCCGATGCCCTGGTCCATCCGGTCAACCTGCGCGGCGTATACCTCCATCCGACGGGCTTGCCAGTCCTTTTCATCCGTCTCGCTCCAGGCAGCAACTTCCTCATTGCGCTCGCTCAGCGGCCAGTCGGCATCAATGACTTCCATCTCCCGCATCCGTGCTAGTCGCTCCCGGCGCAGGCTGTCCCACCCGATGTCGTAGCGACCAGCGTAGCGGGCAATATCCTCCGGCAGTGCGTGGAGCGGCCAGTGGGGAGCCGTGTAGGCAACGTAGCCAAAGAAAGGGGTGTCGCTCGGGGCCTCCCGAAGGTAGGCTACCGCTTTGTCTGAAATAGCATCGGTGTAGTAGTAGTTCGAATCTTGCAAATCTACCGGCGTGTTGCCTTCGGTCAGCGTTACGGGGTCATAGAAGCTTCCCGCGCCGAGAATCGTGCCGTAGAACTGATCAAAGCCGCGTTGCCGGGGCCAGTTGTGGGTATCAGTCTTTGAACTGTCTCCGGTCCACTGCCCCAGGTGCTTGGTCACGTGCCACTTACCACTCATAAACGTGCGGTAGCCCGCATTCTTCAGCACTTCGGCAATGGTCACGCTGTGCTCATTCAAATCGCCCCGGTAGCCTTCGGTGCCGCGGTCGCCCGTCATTAGGCCGATTCCCGCCTGATGGGGGTACAAGCCGGTCAGTAAGCTGGCCCGGGTGGGGCAGCAGCGGGCCGTATTATAAAACTGCGAAAAGCGGAGTCCGTTAGCCGCTAGGCGATCCAGGGTAGGCGTGCGAATCTCACCGCCGTAGCAGCCAACGTCCGAGTAGCCCATGTCATCGGCCATGATCAACAGAATATTAGGCCGACGGTCGGCCGCAGAAGCACTGGTTTCTTCGGAAGAAGACTGACAAGCGATCATTAGCGGACCAACGCTAAGCAGTGCGAGTAGAACCCTGGAGATTGACATAGTTGTCAGCGTTTAGATACTTTTTCAAAGACGTAAGGTAGCGATAAAAAAGAGATGATTGAAGCGCCTCCCGCGCTAGGCCTCTACCGTCTAAATTGCTAAAATTTGGCGTGTTTTACGAACATTTTGCGTACGCTGGGTGTATTGATAGCACGACAAAACGTCCCTGACCTATGAATAACGAAATGCTGGCGGTTGCCCCGCTCGAAACGAGGTCGGCTGCTGATTTGCACGAACAGTATACCGCCGTGCGGCGGCAATCGGCCCACCTTTGCCAGCCGCTGAAGATCGAAGACTACGTGGTGCAGCCCACCGAAGACGTGAGTCCGCCGAAGTGGCATCTGGCGCACACCACCTGGTTTTTTGAATCGTTTCTGCTTACCCGTTTCCTACCGAACTACCGGGTGTACGATGAGCAGTTTAGCTACATCTTTAACAGCTACTACGAAAGCAAAGGTGAGAAAATGCTGCGCCTGCACCGGGGCAACATGACCCGCCCCTCCACCGAAGAGGTTTATCGCTACCGCGACTACGTAGACGAGCACATGCACGCGCTGATTGATGGTTTGGAGCGGTCGGAAAACGAGGAACTGCGTTCGCTTATCGTACTCGGACTGCACCACGAGCAGCAGCACCAGGAATTGCTGCTCACCGATATCAAATTCATTCTGGGCAACAACCCCCTGTTCCCGGTGTATCAAAAGCAACGGATCGCCCGTCCCACCGACAATATCTCTCCGGGTGAAGCATTTGTTGAGATCTCGGCCGGACTTCATACGGTTGGATATCAGGGTGAAGGCTTTCACTTCGACAATGAGGAAGGGGCGCACCAGGTCTACTTGCCCGACTTTCGGATTCTCAACCGCTTGGTGACCAACGCGGAGTATCTAGCCTTTATGGACGACGGCGGCTACGAAAACTACGACCTGTGGCTGGCCGAAGGCTGGGCCTGGGTGAACGAGAATAAAGTTAAAGCGCCCGCCTACTGGCACCGTATCGATCAGCAGTGGCACCACTACACTTTGCACGGTCTGCAAGCGGTAGATCGACACGCGCCGGTGACCCACGTAAGTTACTTTGAGGCCGAAGCCTACGCCCGCTGGCGGGGCATGCGCCTGCCCACTGAGTTTGAGTGGGAAGTGGCCGGCCGCTACTCGGGCTACGAGCAGGATTTTCACCGCCTAGCTCCCGCCAACTTAGTAGAAAGTGAATTGTACCAACCCACGCCGCTGCAAATGGCCGGAACGGATTTGATTGCTGCCCAGCTGATCGGTGAGGTTTGGGAGTGGACCCAAAGTGCTTATCTGCCCTATCCGTATTATGAGCGGGTGCGGGGAGCGCTGGGCGAGTACAATGGCAAATTTATGGTGAACCAGATGGTGCTGCGCGGCGGTTCGTGCGCCACTCCGGAAAGCCATCTGCGCATCACCTACCGAAACTTTTTTCAGACCGACAAGCGATGGCAGTTCACCGGCATTCGGCTGGCTGACTATTCATAACTGAATTTTTTTACCTTTTAAATCATCCTTCCGTGGAAAACAGTGATACTGATGCGATTGCCGAACGAGTGGATCGGGCCTTTGCGGCCGACGTGTACGAAGGGCTGACCGCTCCGGCTAAATTTCTTCCCTCCAAGTACCTATACGATCAGCGGGGCGACGCTATTTTTCAGGAGATTATGGCGATGGACGCCTACTACCCTACCCGCAGCGAAGACGAGATTTTCCGTACCTACAAAGAAGAACTGCTGACCTACTTTGGGGAAGGCGGGAAAAAATTTCAGCTCATTGAGTTCGGCGCGGGCGACGGCACCAAAACCAAGGTACTGCTCCGGCACTTTTGGGAGCAGTCGTCGGGCCTCACCTACGTTCCCATTGACATTTCTGCCCACATCATCCGCGAACTCACTAACGATCTGAAGGAAACGTTACCGGGACTCAAAGTACGGGGAATCTGCGATGACTACTTTCGCGCGTTTGATCAGTTGGCGAGCTCTGAAGACGAGGGCGCGCGTAAAGTTGTGTTGTTTCTGGGAGCGAACATCGGCAATTTTGATGCTACCGAGAGTGTTGCTTTTCTCAAGAAGATCGCGCAGCAGTTGTCGCCCGATGATCGGCTGATGATTGGTTTTGATCTAAAGAAAGACCCCCAGCGTATCCTGGACGCTTACTTTGACGAGGGCGGAGTCACCAAGTCGTTTAAGCTTAACTTGCTGCAGCGAATTAACCGAGAACTGGGCGGAAACTTTGACGTAGATGCTTTTCAGTACTTTCCCATCTATCATCCCGCCGAGGGTAGCATCTTGAGCTATTTGGTGAGTAACAAGTCCCAGGAGGTGACCATTGAAGCGCTGGACCAGGTGGTGCACTTCGATGCTTGGGAAACCATTTATATGGAACGTTCGCAGAAGTATAGCGAACAGGATATTGAGCAGTTGGCCGAAAAAACCGGCTTCCGGGTGATCCGTAATTTCTTTGATGATGCGCGTTTGTTCACTGACTCGCTCTGGGCGCTGGAATGAACTATGAGGAGGAAGAAAATTTTGGCTATATCGGGAAGCACCAGGAAACAGTCGCCGAACGAAAAGATCTTAGCCTTTGTCGCCAAGACCTACAGTGAGCTACTGGAAGTTGATCTTTACACAGAAATTGCTCAGTTGCCGCATTTTGCCTCCGATGCCGATGAAGACCATTTGCCCGACTCGGTACAAAGTTTGAGAAGCCGAATTGAGTGGGCGGATGGTGTGCTGTTTTGCAGCCCTGAATACGTTTTTAGTCTGCCCGGCAGTTTGAAAAATGCTATCGAATGGACGGTCTCGACCACGCTTTTCTCTAACAAGCCAGTAGGCATTATCATTGCCGCAGCTTCGGGAGAGAAAGCCCTCGAGTCGCTACACTTGATCATGACTACTATTGAATCGATAGTGAATGAGGAGTCTACTCTCCTGATTAAAGGAGCTAAGGGGAAGATAGACGAACACGGAGATATAGAGGACGCTGTGACCAGAAAGAAGATAGAAACCGTAGTTTACTCGCTTCTAAAAACAATTGATAAAAAGGCAACAAGTCTGAGTAACAGCCCGACGTAATAAGCCAGTGCCCGTTGCTACCGTGCTGATTGCTTCGGCAGAGCAAAACATTGGTTTCTCAACTGAGCCTTTGCTACCGAGTAAGAGACTAATTTTTGCAGTACTGCTGATGGTCGCACGTTAGCACGGCCTAGATCAACAATACGTCGATAATGGAAGTAATAGACAAGGTTGCGCTGGTAAAGACCGATGCGGGGAAGGTGTTGACCGCCCGATCGAGGGGAAAGACAAAGTACTACACTCCCGGGGGCAAGAGAGAAAAGGGCGAAACCGACGAGGAAACCCTATTCCGTGAGATTAAAGAAGAACTAAACGTCAATATCCTTCCGGATACCGTACAATACTTAGGCACGTTTGAGGCACCGGCCGACGGACATCCCGAAGGCGTGACCGTTCGGATGATTTGCTACGAAGCGGATTACTCCGGCGTACCAAAAGAAAGCAACGAGATTGAGGAGATTAGGTGGCTATCTTTCAAGGATATAAGCTTGGTGGCCGAGGTGGACAAGCAGGTATTTGCCTGTTTAAAGAAACAAGATAGAATCAGCTAAATTGATCATATCGTACAGACGCGATGCATCCACCGTGGACGCGGCGCGTCTCAAAACCTAGCTCATGAACCCCCTCCAGCACGCCCGCGACGTACTAGCCCTTGAAGCCGCTGCCATTGCGCAACTGGCCGACCGGCTCGACGAGCAGTTCGAGCAGGCCGTGCGCTGCGTGATCGAGGGCACCGGCAAGGTGATCGTGTCGGGCATGGGCAAGTCGGGCATCATTGGCCGGAAGATCGCCGCCACCCTGGCCAGTACCGGCACGCCCAGCTTCTTTATGCATCCCGGCGAAGCCTACCACGGCGACCTGGGCATGGTGGACCCCCACGACGTGGTGCTGGCCATCTCCTACTCCGGCGAAACCGACGAAATCCTGCGGCTGATTCCCTTCTGGAAGGACAACGGCAACGTGCTGATTGCCCTCACCGGAAACCCCCGCTCCACCCTGGCCCGCTACGCGAACTGGCACCTGAACGGGGCCGTGGCCACCGAAGCCTGTCCGTTCAACCTCACACCCACCTCCTCTACCACGGCGGCCCTGGCGCTGGGCGACGCGCTGGCGGTGGCCATCATGAAGGAGAAAAACTTTCAGCCCGAGAACTTCGCCCGCCTGCACCCCGGCGGCTCGCTGGGCAAGCGCTTGGTCACCCGGGTGGAGGAGGTGATGCAGCGCGACGCCCTGCCGCTGGTGCCGCCCGACACCAACGTGAAGGAGATCATCCACCGCATCAGCAACCACCGGCTGGGCCTGGCCATCGTGCTCGACGCCGCGCAGCAGCTGGCGGGCATCATCACCGACGGCGACATCCGCCGGGCGATGGAGAGCAACGAGCAGGCCTTCTTCACCCTCACCGCCGCCGACTTCCCCACCAAGGTGCCCAAAACCATTACCCCCACCGCCAAGCTGGCCGAGGCCGAACGGCTGATGAACCAGCACAAGATCAGCACCCTGCTGGTCACCGATGGCCCGCAGCTAGTGGGAGTAGTACAGATTTACGATATTGTGTGACAGCGGCAACATTAAGATTGCTAGTGCGCGTTTGCAACGCGTTACAAACGCGTATTAGCGAGAATGTGCCAAAGGGAGAGACTGTCTCTACTCACTGTGAACAAGTATCCCAAGCGGAAACGACTGAATTTATCTCTACGAAGAACCTCGGTATACTCTTCAAAAACCTCGGCAGAAAGACAAAGCGCTACTGATTGTCGGAGAACTAGATCGTACAAAATCTTAGCCGGTATAGCATTGGTAATCAGTGCTGATACCAGTACGTTTGTATCAAGAATTATTTTTTGCATTCCTCAACGCTTGTATTTCCGCGTCAATCTCTTCAGAGGTCATTTTAGAAAGACCAACGCTTTTGGCAATCTCATGACCTTCCTGAAGCGCCTTTCTGGCGTACTCAAGACTTATCCTTTCGACCAGATCAGCAAATTTGATTACCTCATCGCTCGACAAGCTATACCTATCATAATCCGTCTCGCTCACCTCAATCTTAATTGTTTTCATACCTGAAAAGCTGCGCTATTAGTGAAAAACCTCCGAGCAAACATTATTTTTTATACGCCAAAATGATGATTTAGGTTAGCGTAGCACGACTTAAGTGTAAGAGAAAGGCTTCTAAAAGCAAATAAATTGACACCCGGTTACAATTCAGAAATGGAGGAAGTGCACAAAGGAAATGCGATTAGGTTGGTGGAAAATAAAACTGAATTAAATCAATTAAGAAGAACGCTTGGGCTTAAGCCCCATCCTGTTGGCAGTGTTGTTGAAGTTAAACCCTCAGATAATTTAAACGACCTGCACAAGGATGCTGCGTTTGGTGCGTGGAGAAAAAAGGTTGGATGGATATAACGCTACCACCCATAAAAATGGACGAGCCTTATGACCGGAACCGGACGGCTGGAAGCCTTTAGCGACGGAGTGCTCGCCATTATCATCACGATTATGGTGCTGGAGATGAAGGTGCCGCACGGCACCGATCTGGCCGACTTGCAACCGCTGCTGCCGGTGTTCGTGAGCTACGTGCTCAGCTTTGTTTTCCTGGGCATCTACTGGAACAACCACCACCACATTTTGCACGTGAAGGGAAAGGCGTCGGTCGCGATCTACGCACTGGCCATCGGGCTGGCGTTCGTGCGGCCGTGGCTGGCCGGACTGCTCTACGGCGTAGTCGCCATCATGTGGCTCCTGCCCGACCGCAGGATCGAGCGCGTGGTAGCAAACCACGCCAATGAGACATCTGGCTAGCCCGTTCCGGATCATTCCCACAGCCCAAGAGCGGTCCGCCGCCGCGGTTAATTCGTGGGCTATGGAAATGATAGGACAAGTATGGGCTTGGGTGCATTTATTCTTCAAAAGCCCCTAACAAGATCCCTGCGGGATGACAAAAAGAGGAAGTTTACGTTCAAATAATTATAGCCATTTTTTATAGCACTATTCAACGTTAGATGTTTTTATGAAAAGGCCGTACTTTGGTTTACAAGCAGCGCTAAAGCTGTTCGGAAACAGGCGCTTCAGTGACCGGCGCTTCGGCAGCTTCGGCCGGCACTTCGACCGCTTCAGCGGAGGCCTTGACCGCCGACTTGCGCTTGCGGGGGTTTGTGGATACCACGATGCCGAAGGTTTCCAGCAACTGCGGACTTTCCCGAAACGCCACGCGGGCCAGTCGGCGGAAGTCGCTGTACCAGGTGCGCAGCTCCCGGATGGCCGCGTTTCTCTCTTGGGTGTTGTGCTCGGCCTTGCCCTTGCGGTTGAGTCGCTGCGCCCGCATATCGAACAGGGCCTGGGCGGCCGCCTGGTTCTGCCCAAAGGCTTCGGTCGTGGCCCCAAATTTTTGCAGGTGCGCCAGGTGCTTCGGGGCCTGCTCGTAGAAGTCCAGCGCCTGCTGCACCCAGCCCCACTTACTCTGGTCTAGCTTACTGATTTTGAGTTCTTGCAGCACCAGCGGTTCCTGCCGGAAGGCGGCGCGGGCAATGGCGGCGTGGTCGCGGAAGACGTTCATCGTCGCCTTGCCGTCTTCGTTGATCTGGTGCGACAAGCGGCGCATGGTGTTGGCGTTTTCTTCGCGGGTGCCGGCGATGAGTTTCACGCGGGCCAGGATCGTCTTCCCGTCCTGGGTTTGCTTGAGGGTGAATCCGAAGGCAGCCATCTGCTTTTGCAGCGCCTTATCTTCAGAGAGTCCTTGGATGGCTAATTGCGTAGCTTTGAGGAGTTTGGAAATGGGATTGGTGTTCATCGTCTTCGTGGTTTATTGAGTACGACGGCAAGTACGCCAAAGCAGCACTGCGGTGCTCGACAGCTTGGACGAAAACCTTACCAAGGTAAGATCGCGTCGAGAAAGTCACTTTTAGTCGGATATTTCTGTCGGATGGCCGCAATTCCCGCCAATCTTTAAGATTTACTATTTCAGCACGTACAAATGTAGACATACGGACGCCATGAAGTAGTTTAGCACGTGCAAACGTGGACATACGGATACCGTGAAGTAGTTCAGCACGTGCAAACGTGGGCGTACGGACGCCATGAAGTAGTTCAGCACGTGCAAACGTGGGCGTACGGACGCCATGAAGTAGTTCAGCCCGGTAAATGGCAGACGGGGCCAAGAAATTCGGCAATGGGTAGGCCAGGAAGCGGGGGATGATTATATTACGAATGGGTAGGGAAGTCGTATTTGAGCGCGTCGGTGTTTTAATAAGCTAAGTACCGTTGCAATCTACTTTCTGAGGGCTTAGATAACCAGCGGTGGCTAGCTATTGGTTAAACGTTTGTAGTCGTTTGCAAACGTTTAGTTAGTTTGGCGATCTTCTGCGCGTTCTACTGGTATATTTACCGTAAAAAATGCTATCCGCACGATAAAAAACCAGGTAACAGAAAGAAATTCGGCAAATAATCGCCAATTAATCAACCGCTTGCTATATTGAATATAGACGCAATTGCGTCTATACAGGTGTTATGCCACATAAAAATATACGAATATGGGAATAATGAATGCACCTGAAAAATGTCATATAACTGACATGCCAACAGAAAACAAACCTTCAGCAGTAGATGCGGTTGAGTATTTTGTAGAATTTAATGGTAAAAGATATTTTTTCATTTTCCATTGGAATCACCAAAATTCTGAATTTGTTGAAAGTAATAAGTACATTTTAAAAGGATTGTTGTTAAATGACAAATTTCCATTATCAAAGGACGACCGATTCTTTGATAATGAAAAACTTGAAAAAATAATTAGAGAAGCTCAGGTTCCTAAATCACCAAAAAGTAAACTTGACAGTTTAATTCTTACTCTTTTTGAAAATCAAAAATATGCAGGTGCAGCAATTGACTTAAATAATTTAGGTAAATGGGAACTGGTTTTAAATAAATTATATTTTCAAAACCATGCTGAATATTGGTTTTATTTAAACACGCTTCAAGAATACGGTTTCATTAAGTTCATTGACGTTTCAAGTAAAGACGGAAATGATGCAATTGACATTAAACTTACATATCAAGGACTTGAGTATATAATCGAATTGCAAGAAAGCGGTGAAAATTCTAAAAATTGTTTTATTGCCATGTCATTTTCAGAAACGACTTCGGACATTAGAACTGTAATAAAAAAAGCGGTAAGAGAATCTGGTTTTGACCCACTATTAATCGATGAAGTCCATTATGAAAGTGATTTAACTATTAATGATGCAATTATTCGTTACATTAAAAAAAGTAAATTTTTAATAGCTGATTTTACAGAGCAAAAACATGGTGTGTATTTCGAAGCGGGTTTTGCATTAGGATTGAATAGACCAGTTATTTATACTTGTTCTCAAAGTGATTTTAATAAAACTCATTTTGACACAAATCATTATCCTCATATTGTTTATGAAACTCTTGAAGAATTAGAAGAAAAATTAATAAATAAAATACAAGCTTGGATTGAATAAATTACGTGGCATAACATGCGGTATATTTTATTGCCGAGATAATGCTGAAATCAACGGCAGTGGCTCGCTTCAAACTTCATCGTAGCTTGATAGTGACGTGCTCCGAAATCGGCAACAAAAACATACCGCTGTCCGTTAGCTGTAATAGACCAATAAAATCCGAGATTAGAAATCTAAAAGCCTGAAACATGAGAGACGCTCAAATAAAAACCTACTTAATATTAGTTATACTGGTAATTCAAAGTTCTATAGGGTTTGGTCAAACTGAACTACATCATGATAGTATGGCGGAATTGACAAGAACAGCAGATTCTGTGCGAGCAGCCTTTTTTGATGGAGATGTCAAAACCGTTATGAGATATCATCATCCCGATGTAATAAAAGCTATTGGTCCTGATAAACTTCTAGTCGGCCGAAATGCTGTTGAATCTGACTTGAGAAAAACATTAGAAAACTTTGATTTAGAGTTTATAAAAAATGAAGTTGAGAATCAAAGAATAAATGGAGACACGTCCTTTAAACAAATTCTTTTTAGCTTGAAAGGGACGCCGAAAGAAGGTGGGGAATCTTGGTTATTTAGGGGTAGGACACTGGTAATCTCCGTAAGATACGATAAAAGCCCGACTGGTTGGGCTATAATGCACGAGATCATACAGCCTTTTCCGAACGAATAGAAAGTTAAACTTAAAACCATTTTAACCGGTATTATTCGGATGTTCTGTTGAGTTCACAGTGGAATTTAGGTTATGCGTGCTTATTGAACGCATACTAAAACGGGTAACACCATGCAGCCGCCAGCCGGGGAATTGTTAGAATGGTAGTTTAAATTCCTAAGTAAGTCTGTTGGTACCCGGAAAATAAGTACTACCAACCCCCGGCCTGACGGCTGCAAAGACCGTAAGCTGAAATGGAAATAAGAACTGATCCAAGAAAACTAATCGCGATTCTAACAATAGGCTTCTCTCTATTGGCTTTATCCGTTTTAGCGTATTTAAAAATGGAAGGATCAGGAAAACTGATTTGGACAACCTTTACTATAATCTCAGGCATGGTATTCATAGCGGTTGGATTGCTAGCGAAAAGTAGATTTAAGTTGACTGATGAATACTTTGAATTGGGAAGTATTTTCGGATTGACTTGAAAGACAGTTTTATTAAGAGAAATAAAAAAGGTGAAATTCAAAAATGAAGAATTGCCTGCGCATGTGAATAATCCCTTAATGCTGATTCTTTGGAATAAGAAGTTCAAAAAGATGAAACAGCTTGAATTACTCGGTGAAAGAGGGAGAATCGCTAAAATTGATGGTCACTTTATAGATGATAGAGACTTTGAAAAATTAAAGAGGAAACTAAAATAGCCTACGTACAACAAAAAGCAGATGCTAGGCCTATTAGATTGAGTCGGAAAGCTAATTGCCCCAAGCAGTAAAATTGATAACTTGAAAGACAAACGCTAACAACCCCGCCCAGCAGCTCGCTTTGGTCGTTGGGCATAACTAAGGAACACGAATGAAAACCCACACCACGAACTACGAGAACACGCTTATTGAACCCGGCTAGCCAGGCTAAGGCAATCCCGGAAGTTGGTTTGGCTCCTACGACTTCACCAAAAACGTTCGGCATCCAGCACTTCCTCCGCCAGTCCAAACGACAGCGTCATGCCCGCGCCGCTCAGGGCGTTCACGATGGTGACGTGCTCGGTGGGCTGCGCCACGAACTCGGTGTGGCCCGGTAGCTTGGCGTAGGTGCCCACCCAGCGCTCGGCAATGCGGCGGTCAGGAACTTGCGCAAAGGTGTCCAGGTAGTTGAGAATCGTGTCGTCAATTTGCTGGGAGGCGAAGGGCAGCAGGGTGCGGCCGTAGGTGTGGGAGTCGCCGATCACGAGTTCGCCGGAGCCGTTCTGGGCGAGCATCACGTGGATACCCCAGCGCTTGAAGTCGGGGTTCTGCCGGTCGTAGCGGGCGTCGAGCTGGGGCAGGGAGGGGCAGTCCTCAAAGGCAGCGTAGTGGCGCAGGGTGAGTCCGCCGCAGAGCGTAGGACCGAGCTGCCAGCCAGTAGGCTGGGGGGCGGTGCGCAGCATCTGTAACTGGCACTTGGTGATCTGAGTAGCGGCAAACTGCTCGGGAAACAGGGTTTCAAAGTCGCTGCCGCTGCTCACGAAGATGCGCGCGGCCTCAAAAATGTCGTTGCCCACGAACAACCGCGTCCCCTCGATGCGGGTCACCGCCCGCTCGTAGTGGAAGGTGACCCCGTGCTGCTCAGCCAGGTAGGCCGGTAGCTTCACGAGCGCTTCGCGCGGGTCGACGGTGAGCTCGGTCGCGCTGAACAGTCCGCCCCGCAAGCCTTCCCGCCGCACGGCCGGACTGCGTCCCATTACTTTTTCGGGCGATAGCCACTCCAGTTGGTAGTCGGCCGGTCCCGACTGCTCGTAGAACTCCTCCAGCACCGCCTGCTCGTCGGCGTGGTAGGCCAGGTGCAGCGAGCCGTTGTGTTTCGCTCCGAACCCGGCGGCCTCGGCCAGCGTGAGCCAGGTAGCCCGACTCCGCAGCGCCCGTTGCAGCAGCACTCCGGGCGGCTGCCCGATGGGCCAGATCAGTCCGAAGTTGCGGATCGATGCGCCTACCGCGCGGCTATTGCGCTCGAACACCGCGACGGATTGTCCGCGCTGGGCGGCAGCGTAGGCCAGGGCGAGTCCGACGATGCCCCCGCCCACGATGGCAACGTCAGTTTTGGGGTTGGGTGGCATAGCCTTCGGCGGTTAGGATGGAAGTAATGGGTTGGCCCACCCAGCAGTCGGGCGGCGTGGCCCCGAGCAGATAAGCGACGGTGGCGGCGGTGTCAAAGGTGCGCACCGGATCGGCTACGGTGGCTCCCGCCCGGATGCCCGGTCCGGCCACAATCCAGGGGATGGTCATCTCCGCGGGCGAGTCGCCGCCGTGGCTGGTACCCGTGCCTCCGTGGTCGGAGGTGATCAGCACCACGGTGTTGTCAGCGATGCCGGCCCGCTGCAAGCTTTGCACAATTTGTCCGATCAGCCTATCGGCTTTCTCTACCGCGGTCACGTATTCCGGCGAGCCCCAGCGGTGGGCGTGTCCGGCGTGGTCCACGTGGTCGAGGTGCACGAAGGTGAACAGTGGTTTATGCTGCACCAGGTAGTCGGCTGCTTCCTGGGCGGTGCGGTCTTCGCCGCGGGTGTCGGACAGCACGGTGGCTACGCCGGGCTCCACCAAGCGGCCGTAGCCGCTCCAGTCGTAGAAGCAGGCCAGGTCGGCCCCGGGATAGGCTTCGCGCAGCACCCGGAAGATGGTGGGCCAGCGCTGCCCCGCCGCGTTGCCGCAGAAGGTGGAGTCGCGGATGTCGGCCGGCTCCCAGTCGTTGCTGGTAACGGTGTGCCGTTCGGGCGGGGCGCCCATGATCATGGAAGCCCAGTTGGGGCTGCTGCTGGAGGGCATCACCGCTTGTGCGGCCAGGGTGGACGCGCCCCGCTGCATAAGCGAATCAAGCACGGGGGTGTTTGCCTGCCGGATACCGGCGGGACTCAACCCGTCGATGCCGATAACGACCACGTGCTCAACACCGGGGCGGGGTTGAGCGAGCAGGGTGGAAGGAAGGAGAATGAAGCACCAGAAGAAACGCAGCATAGACGGATAATTAGGTTGGTTAAGGTATTACTTCTCCCGGTTGGTGAAGACATCAACCGGGAGAAGTATTTGGTTAGTTTAGAAGTGCGGCCAAGGTATCAACTTTCCGGGTAGTACGTAGCCACTCAGCTTTAAGAAATCGTTAAGTTTTACTTCCCGGTTCGCCGGGGCACTCCGCACGAACCGGGAAGTAAGAGATAAAACTTAACATTGCCGTAACCTACGTTTCCTCGTTTCGCCCTATCTTGGTGGCATGTACACCAACTACCACGGGCACTGCCACTACTGCGACGGACAAGAAGTGCCGGAAGCGTACGTATTAGCAGCCATTGCGCAGGACATGCGGGGCTACGGCTTTTCCTCGCACGCGCCGCTGCCCTACGAACTCCCGTGGACCATGCCATCGGACCGGCTGTTGGCCTACCGGCAGGATATTGCGGCGCTGCAGCAACGGTATGCCGACCAACTGCCCATCTACTGCGGTCTGGAGATAGACTACATCCCGCCGGTGACCGGCCCTAACCACCCGCGCTGGCAGGAGCTGGCGCTCGACTACACCATCGGCTCGGTGCACTTTGTCAACTTCTTTTCCGACGGACGGCCCTGGGAGATCGACGGCGACCACGGGGTGTTCCTGGCGGGGCTGGAAGCTATTTTTAGCGGCGATATTCAACGGGCGGTAGAGCGCTACTACGCGTTGATCCGGCAGATGGTGACCGACGATACTCCCGACATCGTGGGGCATCTGGACAAGATCAAACTACAGAGCGAAGGCGGACAATTGTTCGACGAGGCCGCGCCCTGGTACCGCACCGCGGTGCAGCAAACGCTGGAGGTAATCGCCGAGCGGGGCGTCATCGTGGAAGTGAATACGCGGGGATTGTATCAGCAGAAGACCACCGAGCTGTACCCCAGTTGGTGGGTGCTGGAGGAGATGCGAAAGCTGAGTATTCCGATCACGCTGAATAGCGACGCCCACCATCCGCACGAGATAACGGCCTTCTTCCCCGAGATGATCGCCCGCCTGCGGCAGATGGGTTACCACGAAGAACAGCAGTTGCGGCCCGATGGCTGGCAGGGGGTTCCGTTTGAGGTTGCCTTACCTACTTCGTTATGAGTCGCCTCAACCGGTGGTTGCAACGGGCACCCGTCAGTCTGTTCTCCGTCTACGCGATGGTGGCTTCTTTTTCGGTCTACGCCTGCATGTACGCCTTCCGTAAGCCCTTCACGGTGGCCACCTTCGAGGGAGAGGCGTGGCTGGGCATCGACTACAAAATCGTGCTGATCACCGCGCAGGTGCTGGGCTACACCTGCTCTAAGTTTATCGGCATCAAGGTGGTGTCGGAGCTGCCACCCCGGCGGCGGGCGGCAGGCATCCTGCTGCTCATCGGACTGGCCGGACTGGCCCTGCTGGGTTTTGCGCTGGTACCTACGCCCTATAATGCGTTCTTCCTGTTTCTGAACGGACTGCCACTGGGCATGGTGTGGGGGCTCGTGTTCGGCTACCTGGAGGGGCGGCGCACCACCGAGTTGCTGGGAGCGGGTCTGTCAGTGAGCTTCATCGTGGCCTCGGGCTGGGTGAAGACGGTGGGCAAGTGGTTGCTGCTGGCCGGAGTGTCGCCCTTCTGGATGCCGCTGTTCACCGGGTTGCTGTTCGCGGTACCGCTGGTGGTATCGGTGTATCTGCTGCACCAACTGCCGCCGCCCTCGGCCGAAGACGAACGCCTGCGCACCCGCCGCGCCCCCATGAACCGGCGGCAACGCTCCGAACTGCTGCGTACCTTTGCGCCGGGCCTGGTGCTGCTCATTCTGGCCTACGTGCTGCTGACCGCCTTCCGCGACTTCCGCGACAACTTCATGGCTGAACTGTGGGTAGCACTGGGCTACGGCGACGACGCCCTGCTGTTCACCCTCACTGAGGTGCCGGTGGCCATCAGCGTGCTGGGGGTGATGAGCCTGCTGGTGCTGGTCCGCAGCAACCGCCGCGCCCTGTCAATGTATCACGCCCTCATTGCCCTGGGCTTCGCCCTGATCGGCGTCAGCATCACCGCCCTGGAAGCGCAGTGGCTGAGTCCGCCGGTGAGCATGACGCTGATCGGGCTGGGCGTGTACCTGGCCTACGTGCCCTTCAACAGCATTTTGTTTGATCGCTTATTAGCTACGTTTAAGTACGTAGGCACCGCCGGATTTCTGATCTACGTAGCCGATGCGTTCGGGTACTTGGGCAGCGTGGGGGTGCTGTTCTACCGCAACTTCGGACAGGCGGAGCTGAGCTGGTTACAGTTCTTCGTGGGAGCGGGCTACACCGTGACCGGGCTCGGGGTGGTGCTGATGGCCGGGTCGTGGGTGTACTTCTCGCGGAAGTCCGCCGCCGAAGGAAAAAGGGGCATTGCGCTTGCCGTAGGGCCCTGATTTTAATTCACCTTAAAAATCCACCTGCTTTGCAGCCGGGCCGCCCTTTAGATTTGCATAACAGAGAAAGGCTTCAGAAAGTACTATTATATACGCTACATAACTATCTGAAATTTAACTACTTAAAATCAAAAATTAGTAAACTATTGTAGCCCCTCCAGGAATTGAACCTGGATCTAGAGTTTAGGAAACTCCTATTCTATCCGTTGAACTAAAGGGCTGGTTTGCTACCCCCAAAAGTACGGCATTTCCTGGCCTTCTTCAACCCCCCGCCCGGCCAGTTTTATGCTCCGGCTCATCGTAGGCCATCCGGTCTAACCGAAGTGTCAGCACTCAAGCAAACAATGCCTCCCGCGCGTCGTTAGAAAGTGGGTCAACGAAAGCATCCGTTTAATCACTTAATCTTTCCGTCAATCATCTTCCCTATGCGCATTGAAGACCACTGCATTGTCACCATGAGTTACGAACTGCGTGAGCAAAACGAACAGGGCGCGGTGCTTGAGGTGATGGACATCGCCTATCCGTTTATATTTTTCTACCCTTCTGACAACCTGCTGCCGTCTTTTCAACAAAATATTCACGGCTTGGCCCACGGCGATGCGTTTGCTTTCACGCTAGCGGCTTCGGAGGCCTACGGCACGCATCAGTCTTCCCAAGTGGTGGTTATCCCCATCGAGCGCTTTGTCATCGATCACGAGGGTGCCGATACCATCCGCGACGTGGGACAGTACGTAGCCGTGACCGACGATCAGGGGCAACAGCAGAACGGCAAGGTCATTAAGAAAACGGCTACCGAGCTCACCGTTGACCTGAACCACGCGATGGTGGACAAAGACCTGTACTTTAAGGGAAGAATCCTACGGGTGCGCCCGGCTTCGGTTGACGAGATTATTCAGAAACGATACATTATGCCCGACGGTATTCGCTTTTAGTCACGCTTCGCTGGTTGGCTTTCGGGTTTCTTTCCTACTTTTGCCCTTCGTTCTCATCACCACCCAAACTTTCGTACTTCCATGCGATTTTGCCTCCTGGCCGGTAGCCTACTCTTGATAACGAGTTGGCCCGAACAAGTCTGTGCCCAAATTCTGAACGTAGAAAAAACCCGCATCAAGGGCGATTCTGCGAACTATTTTGTGGGAAACATAGGCGTGAACTTCAGCATCAACAACCGCAATTTATCCGACACCGGCGAAGGAATTTACTTCATTGGCCTGGCTGCCACCTCTGACGTGGGCTACCTTACGGAACACAGTAGCTACTTTCTGCTGAGCCAGTTTCAGTATAATGCCACCTCGGAACAGAATATCAATAGCACGGGTTACGGACACTTCCGTACCACTTTCCGGCGCAAACAACCACTTTCTTACGAGACGTTTGCCCAGTTACAATACGACCAGGGTCGCGGCATGGTGCTTCGAGGGCTAATCGGAGGAAACGTTCGGCTGCGTATTTACGAGGAAGAACGATCCAACCTGTACGTAGGCATCGGAGCGATGCGGGAACGAGAAGTGTGGGAGATTCCCAGCGGTTTGGTCGCCGACGAAAACGGAGAAATTATATCAATCAATATCTGGAAGAGCACCAACTACCTGACCACCAACGTGAGCCTAAACCAGTTCATCAGCTTCAACGCGATCGCCTACTTCCAAACGGGCTATGATCCGCAGGCAGCGTTCTTTCGCCACCGGGCGAGTCTGGATACGAACGTACTGGTGAAGATAACCACGCGCCTTGCCTTCCGCACCTACGCGGGCTTTATCTACGAGAACCAGCCAATCGTGCCCATCACCAAACTGGTTTACTCCGTCACCAACGGCATCCAACTAAGCTTTTAAGCTTATGTGTCAACACGCCCTAGGTTCAACAGCCCAGGCTTAGAACCTAGAACCCCAAACCCAGAACTTTCTAACCTTCTACCAAAAAGCTTCGCGCTCGTAGTTGGGATAAATTTTATAGTACTTATCCGCCACCTTTTCGAAAATAGCTTCCCGCAATTTGCGGTAGTTCGTTCGATTTTCGGCAGAGACAAAGATCGCATCGTGCTTACCGTTGTTCAGATAAGTAGCTTCTAGCTGCTCCAAAGTGACCGGAGGCTGATAGTCCAACTCGTCTTCTTGTCCCTCGGAAGGAGCTCCGTTGTCGGCCAACTCATCTATCAGCTTATCAATTTTGTTGAACACCAGCAGTGTCGGTTTTTCCGATACTCCGAGTTCGGCCAGAATGCCGTTCACCACCGTGATCTGCTCCTCAAACGATGGGTGTGATACGTCTACTACGTGCAGCAACACGTCGGCCTCCCGCACCTCGTCTAGGGTAGACTTGAAGCACTCGATCAAGGTGTGGGGTAGTTTTCGGATAAAACCAACCGTATCGGTGAGCAAGAACGGGATGCTGCCCACCACCACCTTGCGCACGGTAGAGTCGACGGTGGCGAAGAGTTTATTCTCGGCAAACACGTCGGACTTAGACAGCAGGCGCATCAGGGTTGATTTGCCTACGTTGGTATAACCCACCAAGGCCACCCGCACCACCTTCTGCCGCGACTTGCGGCGGGTGATGCTCTGTTTATCAATTTTCTCAAGCTTTTCACTAAATAGCGCAATGCGGTCGCGCACGATCCGGCGATCCGTCTCAAGTTCTTTCTCCCCCGGTCCCCGCATACCGATGCCTCCCTTCTGCTTGGAAAGGTGACTCCACATCTTGGTGAGGCGGGGCAGAATGTACTGATACTGCGCCAGTTCCACCTGCGACTTCGCCTGAGCGGTTTTGGCCCGTAGCGAAAATATATTAAGGATCAACAGGCTACGGTCCAGCACCTTGCACTCTAGCGTCCGCTCAATGTTGCGCACCTGCGAGGGCGTTAGGTCGTCATCAAAGATAACCATATCCACCTCGTGCTCTTTTACGTACTGTTCTATCTCCTCCAGCTTTCCCTTGCCCACGAAAGTGGTTACGTCGGGCTTGTCGGTGCGCTGCGTGAACCGCTCCAGGGTGATCGCTCCGGACGTCTCGGCTAAAAAAGCCAGTTCGTCTAAATATTCGTTCACCTTGTGTTCATTTTGCTGCTGGGTGATCAGGGCCACCAAAACCGCGGTTTCCGGTTCTACCGCTGTCGATATAGGTTCAATCATAGGTTGGGTTGTTGAAAAAGATACCGTCTTATAAAAGCCAAAAATTGCCACGAAAGTTCGCTAGAGCGCGATCTCACGAAGATTTCCGCGACGTACGTAGGCCGGTTTCCCGTCCCACTCAATCTGCGTCCACACGTCTTGCTGCTGGCCAATGGACACCCGGTGTCCTTTTTCGCAAATGTACACCACCTCCGAACCCGACGAAGGGGCCGCCATGATGTAAGTATGGTCGCCCATGATGATGGCTTGCCGCGGCGCGAGCGGAGCATTGGTCATAAACCCAAGCAAAGCCAGCACCAGCAGGTAGGTGATCCCCCAACCGTAGGGACGAGAGGCTTGGGCTAAAGCATCCGTTTGCTTGCGGCGGGACAATACTAAGACGATCAGACCCACCATGGCCAAGACGATGAGTCCGTAGATGATATAATGCCGATACTCTCGCAAATAATTGTAGAACAGTTGGTAGTCTGTGTAGGCATATCCGCGCAGATTGTATTGCTGCGAAAGCTGCTGCATTTTCTGCACCGCCGCCTCGTCGGAAGTGAGAAGATAGTATTCGTTTAAGTAGTAAAGAGCTTCGCTAAAATCGCCCATACTTTCCTTGATGAATGCCATCTTCAGCAGCAGGGCGGGCGAAACAACCTCCTGCTTGGCAAATAGCTGCTCATATACACCAAACGATTCGGTGTATTGCCGGTTGGCAAAAAGCGAGTCGGCCGGAACCAACAAGGCCTCGAAGCTGGTTTGGGCTTGGGTAGTTGGAAGAATACCTAGATTACAGCCTAGCACAAAAAAAAAGACAAAATTACGGAGCCCTCTTTGGATTTTCATAGTCATATTTTACCTTTGCAACGCAATTACGGGTATCCGCCCCTCAAAGTCAACCAAACCAGTTAATCCTCATCACGAATCAGTAGCTCAGCTGGTAGAGCAACGCCCTTTTAAGGCGTGGGTCCTGGGTTCGAGCCCCAGCTGATTCACCATTTTTTCCCATAAGTTTTTACTTGTGGGTTTTTTTATTCTATAACCTTTGTACCTTAGAGGGAAATGTACGTTTCAAGGCGTTCTGCGCTAGTTATGAAAATCTTTCTTATTGACGATAATACCATAGACCTACTGATTAGTCGCAAGCTTCTTTCCAAACACAACAGCGATTTAACGGTCATCGAGTTCAACAAAGCCCAGGAGGCAATCATAGCCCTGCAGCGTACGGAAGAGACGCCTCCTGATCTGGTGCTTCTTGACCTGAACATGCCTGGCATGAACGGATGGGAGTTTTTAGAAGCCGTTAAACAGCAAAACTACCAACCGGAACGCGTATTCATCCTTACCTCTTCGCTGGACGAACGGGACAAAGCTATGGCCGCTAAATACCCGTCGGTGAAGGGCTACATCACCAAGCCACTCAACACCGAAAGTATTACCAAAGCGCTGAGCGCTGTTTCTTAACGAGGACTCTCCGAATCCTAGGGCGTGTTGACATCCAAGCTTAGACGGTATTTTCGGCCGTTCCACGGTGGACGTTTTGTGCCCACTCTGCGTTGCTTTCGTTGACCGATGCCCCGCATCGCTCGCCTCAAGCGCCTTGATTGGACAAAAAACGCACCCGAACACCCTCATCAATCTGAATGTCAATACGCCCTAGCAAAAGCTCTTTTTTAAATTTTTCTATCCTAGCAGCCAAATTATCCGTTGCTTTTAACGTTTTTTATTACATTTTATTGAAAATGATGCGCGTTTCCAAACATAAATTGATCATTTACAGTATATTTATACGTAAGTGCCATTGTACTTACGTGCCCCATGAAAAAACTTCTACTTGTCTTGTGTCTAGGAACGATCGGTGTCTCGCTGGCTATCGCTGGTGAACCGAACGATCCTACGCCCTTTGGCAAGAAGAACACATTCACAATTAATCAAGACGCCCCGGTGTATCCCAATCCGGCCCGCGACCACATCATCTTTCATCTGGCCGAAACTGCCCCTATCAGTAGTCAGAACATCAACGTTGAAATTCGTAATATCCTGGGTAATAAGATGCCGGTTCAGCTAGAATCCATTAGCGGCGGCAAGTTTCGGATTAATCTGTCCGACTATCCCAGTGGCTATTACCTGCTGGTATTGCAGTGCGAACGATGCAGCGACCAGCAAGACCACTACGAAGAGATTCACAAATTCCTCAAGCAGTAATCTGCTACTCCTTTTTCCGGTATTGATAATGCTTCGGCAGATGGTCGTCTTCATTGGAGTGAAAAGAATACGGTGCCGGTCTATCTGAGGAATTGAATCCGTACGACGCGTAGGTGCTACTCACGGAATGGTCCGGTACCGGTGCACTTAATAAGGAAGTAGCTTCCGCAACGTCGCTCCGCCGATAATAAAACGAACAGAAAACACCCGCCGCTGCTCCCAGCAGGTGCGACTCCCACGAAATAGATACGTCTGTTCCCGGAAGTAAGCCCGGCAACATCCCACCGTACAAAAACGTGATGGCCAATGCCACAGTCATTGAGCGCGCGTCACGCCGGAATACCCCGCTGAAGAATAAGAAAGCGGCTAAACCATAAACTAGTCCGCTTGCCCCGATATGATACGCCTCCCGGGCGGCAATCCAAACCCAGAATCCGGTGATCAGGTAAATGGCGGCGAATACTTGTAGGGCAATTTTGGGATAGATAAAAAACACGGCGGTCAGCAGTAGCAGCATCGGAAACGTGTTCGACAACAAATGTACGAAGTCCCCGTGCACCAGTGGGGCGGTCAGGATGCCCACCATGCCCGACGCGTGCCGGGGAAAAATACCCAGGCCCCCGAAGCTGCTCGAGGTGCCCCACTCCACCGCGCGCACCAACCATAGCAACAGGGTGAAGCTCCCGGCGAACAACCAACTGCGACGAAATAGCAAGCGGTCGTGATTCTCCATCGCTATTGGTCCAGCAATCCCCGCACCCGATGAACCACCGAAGTTCCAATGAGTGATAGACCGGAATTGAACACCACTAAGCTCAGCGTGCCACGCCAGAACCAGGGTTTCTTCTGTTGTTTGGCCGATAAGGCATCACCAAACAGGCTTAACCCCAAACCGGTGGCTAGCAGACCACCCACCGCAAACGAGAGCCAGGGAACAAGATGACGTTTTTTCATGCCAGTGAAGATAGCAATTAAGATTATAAACAGTGATATACTTCTTGCGGTTAATAGCACCAAAAGCACCAACCGAATCATCATGCCCACCCAAGATCGCTCGCTAGAAGACTATCTGAAGAAACTCATGGAGCTTCAGTACAACTCCGACACCGAGCAACAGTTTACCGAAGAAGAGCTAAAAAACATTGCACTTGATGCCGGGCTCACCGAACGTGCCTGGCAGGAGTCGCAGGACCAAGCCCGGCAGCACCAGCAGCGGGGGAAGGCTTACCTGGAAACCCGTAACTACGAAGACGCCGCTCCCGAACTGGAGCAGGCCGCCGCGTTGCGCCCCCAAGATGCCGAGACGAACGTTTTGGCCGCGCAGGCTTTTTTGCAACGGGGCAGCCGCCACCAGCAGAGCGCCGACTTTAGCAAGGCTGATTACTACCTCGATCGGGCCATCAGCATCAACCCGCAGCATCAGGAGGCGCTCCGCCTCAAGGGCGAAGTGAACGACAAGCAGCGGGTGCATAAGAACGAAGTGGCGAGCCAGACGCGGACCAACAAACTCACCAAGTGGGGAATTATCGCCGGCGTGGCCGTGCTATTGGCGGTCGGGTTTTTCAGCATGTATAACAGCATGGTGGGCCTGGAAGAAGGCGTGAACGGATCATGGGCCCAGGTAGAAAACCAGTACGAGCGCCGCGCCGAACTCATTCCCAACCTGGTGGAAACGGTGCAGGGTGCCGCCAATTTTGAGCGGGAGACGCTCAACGAAGTGGTGAAGGCGCGCGCCGCCGCTACGGCCGCGAACGTTGATGCCAGCAACCTGAGCGAGGCTTCCCTGGCAGATTTTGCCGAGAAGCAGCAGGCGCTGTCGGGCTCACTGGGTCGGCTGCTGGCCGTGGCTGAAGACTACCCAACCCTTACGGCCACCGGCAACTTCCGCGACCTGCAGGCGCAGTTGGAAGGTACCGAAAACCGCATCGCGGTGGAGCGCAAGCGCTTTAATGAGGCCGTGCAGACCTACAACGCCCGGGCCCGTCGCTTCCCCTACAACGTGCTGGGGTTCGACGCCAAACCCTATTTTTCGTCTGATCCCGAAAATGCTACCGCTCCTAAGGTTGAATTTTGAGTCGATTTACCCATTCTCCTGATCATCTTCACCTGATTTCTGCTTATGGCCTCCCCCCTGTTCACCCCCGAAGAACTAGCCCAAATTCAGCAGGCGGTGCAGCGCGCTGAAGCTGGTTCAGGGGGCGAGATTGTACCGGTGCTGGCCCGGCAGTCGTCGTTCTACGAGTCGGCCTACTGGCGTGGCGGTTTCTTGCTGGCTCTATTCACGGGGATGCTGCTTACCGTGCTCTACTTCACCACTGACTTTCTACTTTTTGCCCCGCCCCATCTGTGGCTGCTCGCTGTCTTGGCCAGCGGCTTGCTGGGCGCTTTGATCACACTGCTCGTCCCAGCGGTGAAGCGCCTTTTCATCGGTCGGGCTACCCAAGAAGCGCGGGTGCTGGACCAGGCCAAGACGCTGTTCTACGATCACGGACTGACCACGACCGAGCAGCGAACCGGCATCTTGCTGTACATTAGCTTTTTTGAGCACCAAGCGGTAATTCTAGCTGACCTAGGCATCGACGAACTAGTTCCTCAGGATGCCTGGCAAACGATGATTGATGAACTGACCGGCGGATTGAAAGCAGGTCGGCGGACGGAGAGCATTTGCGCCACGCTGGAAGCCTGCGGTAGGCTACTGGAGGAAAGCGGCGTGCAGCGCGCGGTGGATGACGACAACGAGCTTTCCGATGAGGTTCGCGTGCAAGAATGATTTAGAATCAAATATCTTACTAGAGCCCTACGCTTCAACCATGCCTATTCGTTACCCCTGGTGGATTTTCTTTTGGTTTCTTACGACAACTGCGCTGGCGCAGGAAGTACCCACTTTCTCGGGATACATCAACGACTACGCCAACCTACTCACCGACGGAACCACCCAGGAGTTAGAATCTCGCCTCCGAAATCATGAAGAACGCACCACCAACCAAGTGACGGTGCTCACCGTGCCTAGTCTGGAAGGTGGAAGCCTAGAAGAATTTTCGCTGCGGGTGGCCGAAGCCCTGAAGGTGGGACAGGAAGGAAAGGACAACGGCATCTTGCTGCTGGTGGCCCGCGATGACCGGAAAATTCGGATTGAAGTGGGCTACGGATTGGAGCCCTACTTACCCGACGCCTACGCCAGCCGCATCATTCGGGAGGTGATTGCCCCTCAGATTAGAAAAGACGGCTACGACGCGGGCATTGCCGCCGGGGTGAACGCCATCCTGGAAAAGGTGGAAGGCATCGACGAACTCAGCGAGCGCGAGGTGGTGCAACAAGACCAGGGCTTTGGCTTTGGAACCATTCTGCTAGGCATCTTTTCGGCCATTGCCGGATTCTTTATCATCAAAAAGCGCCGTCGCAACGCTCCCCGCAAGAGCAAGAAGACCGGTTTACCCATGAAGAAGCTGAGCGAAAAAGAGGAAGATACACATCTGAGCCGGGGGCAGCAGGTAGAAGAAGAAATCGGCTCGGTGGACTACGACGTATGGGTGTCGGACAAACCGGACGACGTGATGACCCTGGCCTACCGGAGTTCACTGTCAAAGTATTCGGAGTGCCCCAACTGCGGGTTCCGCACCTACTACCACGCCGAAAGCAATACGCTACGCAGTGCCACCTACGGTCGTGATGGCGAAGGCGTGCGCAACTATGCCTGCCGCAACTGTAATCATACGCACACCAAACGCTACCGCATTCCCCGCTTGCAGCGGCAAACTACCGTCATTGTGGGCGGCGGCGGATTCGGCGGCGGCGGTGGTGGCTCGTTTGGTGGCGGGTTCTCGGGCGGAGGCGGTTTCTCGGGAGGCGGGGGCTCGTTTGGCGGCGGTGGGGCCTCGGGTGGATGGTGATTCAGGACGCTTGAAAGACCATTGTCATAACTAAATTGACTTCTTACCGGTTACAATAGTGTCTTTCCAATTCCCCTGGAATCCTTCACTATCCAGAAATTCTATTTTTTGTCAATATTCTGACCATTTATCGCTATGAAACCAACCCAACCCGCCTTTTTCCTGCTTGTTACCTTCTTCCTTTTCTCCTCCTGCGCCCGCAATCCCGTTACGGGCAAGCGCGACTTTATGCTGATGTCCGAAAGCCAGGAGATCGCGATGGGCAAGCAGTCGGACCCCGAAATTAAGAGTTTTTTCGGACTATACGACGATGATCCGTTGCAGAAATTCATTCAGCAGAAGGGCAAAGCGATGGCCGCGATCTCGCACCGCCCGGACCTGCCCTACGAGTTCAAGATCGTAGATTCGCCGGTGGTGAACGCTTTTGCGGTGCCGGGAGGCTACGTCTATTTTACGCGGGGCATCATGGCCCACTTCAATAATGAGGCGGAGTTTGCCGGAGTGCTGGGGCACGAAATCGGTCACGTGACGGCCCGGCACTCGGCCAAGCAGTACAGCAAGGCCATGCTGGCGCAGGTGGGCATGGTGGCGGGCATGGTGCTGTCGCCCGAGTTTCGGCAGTTTGCCGACTTGGCCAACACCGGGGTGAGCCTGCTCTTCCTGAAGTTCGGCCGCGACGCCGAGAACCAGGCCGACCGGCTAGGAGTGGAATACTCTACCAAAATAGATTATGACGCCCAGGAAATGGCCGGTTTTTTTGAAACCCTGCAACGCTTGCAAGAACAAAGCGGAGGCGAAGCGGTGCCCACGTTTATGTCGACCCATCCCCAACCGGGAGATCGCTACAACAACGTGACGAAGTTGGCCGATAAGTGGCAGAAAAAGTTAAACAAAACCAACCTGGAAACCGACCGGGACGGTTATCTGAAAATGATTGACGGCATTGTGTACGGTGACGACCCGCGGCAGGGCTTTGTAGAGAATAATATCTTTTACCACCCGGTGCTTAAGTTTCAGTTTCCCACTCCGCAGGGGTGGGCTTTCCAGAACACTCCCGCTCAGGTGCAGATGGCGAACAAAGAAGGGCAGGCCGCGATGGTTTTTCGGTTAGCACCCGGCAAATCCCTGCGCGAAGCAGCCCAGCAAACCCTATCGGCCAACGGTCTTACCGCCGTAGAGTCAAACCAAGTGAACGTGAATGGCTACTCGGCCCTGGCGGTGGTAGCCGACCAGCAGCAGCAGCAACAACAACAAACGCAACAGCAGCAACAAGCCCCACCCATTCGGGTGCTGGCCTACTTTATTCAGGATGAGCAAAACATCTATAACTTCTTGGGCTACGCCGCCCAACCAGAATTTCAGCAGTACTATCCCACCTTCAACTCGGTGATCAATAACTTCCGCAAACTCACCGATCTGGCCAAGCTTAACCGCAAGCCCGACCGGGTACGGGTGAAATCAGTTATTCAGAACGGCACGTTACAGCAAGCCTTTCAGCAATTGGATGTTCCTACCCAACAAATGCAAGAACTGGCCTTGCTAAACGGTATGGAGCTAACCGAGGCCGTGAAAAAGGGTTCATTGGTAAAAATCATCGAGAGCGGCGATCCCACCTTATCGCAAAAATAGTCGCTCTCACTGTTTGTCAAGGTGGTTCCGCACCGCTTTGCTAGGGTTTTTACGATACTCCGAAATCGACTGTTGGGTCACGCGCTTGAACTGAGCCGACAAGTAGTGGACGCTACTGTATCCTAACTTCTGCGCAATTTCGCTCACGTTGAGTTCACCGTGGTCCAGTAGCTCCTTCACCCGTTCTGTGCGCAAGTGAATGTAATACTGTTCCAGCGTCTTGTCTTCGTGCTGAGAGAACAGTTTGCTGAGGTGCGAATAGCTTCGCCCGAGCGTACGGGCCAGAAACTTTGATCGCGTTACCACCTCTTCCTTCGCGCTGGCAGCAGTTTCTCGCCAGTGAAGATAGTCCAACGTAGCGGTCCTTATTTGCTCGAGCAACTGCTGGTCAGGATCGTCCAGCAACGCAAATCCGTGGGGGCGGAGTTGGTTGGCAATGGTGCTTCGGTTGAGGGCAAGCGGCGCCTCCACCGTAGCGTATCCGGGCCGAATGGCAACCACCCGTGCCTCTAATTTTGTCAGTTCCTGACGGATCACGGTTTCGCACCGGGGACAAACCATGCCTTTAATGTGTAATTCCAGACGTTTCATAGTGGATTCATCATACTTGTTTTTCCTTGCAACTGAGCGGCCGCGTCGATCTTGAACACTCCGTTGGCCACGATCTCTTCGCCTTCTTCCAACCCTTCGCTCACGATGTAGTACCCTCCCGCTTCCGGACCGAGAATCACCTCCCGGTAGGCAAAGGTGGGTTGCTCAATGCTGGGTTCCTTCACGTACACCACCGCCCGCTTACCCGTCCAGAGCACGGCTGATTTGGGAATCACCAGTGCGTTTTCTGTATCGGGCAGAATGGCCGATTGCAATACTCCCTGGGCGAACATCTGGGGCTTGAGCTTGCCCACCGTGGACGCGGCTTGATCACTCTTCACTTCAACCCGTACTTCGGCAACGCGCTTCTGAGAGTTGATCACCGGATCAATGAAGGTGATTTTGCTGGTGAAAGACTCCCCCGGCAGGGAAGGCACCGTAAAACTAACCTCATTACCCTCCTTAATCCAGGGCAGGTCACTCTCGTAGGCATCAAAGATCACCCATACCTGGTTGAGATTCGCCACCTTGAACAGCGATTGCCCTTGCTGCACGTAGTCTCCGGCACTCACGTTGCGGGCTACCACCGTGCCCGACTGCGGAGCCAGAATGTTGAAATTGTAACCCACTTCTTTATTTTCCAGAATATTGTGTATCTGCTGGTCAGACAAGTCCCACAGTTTGAGCTTATTCACCGCGGCCTCGTAAAACGAGGGATTGGTCTCGTGAAACTTAGCTGCTTCAAACAGTTCCTTCTGAGCAGTGAGCAATTCAGGAGAATAAACACTGGCCAACGCTTGTCCGCGTTTGACTTCCTGCCCGGTGAAGTTAACCAACAGCTTCTCGATGCGTCCTCCGAAGCGAGCGGTGATCTCAGTGATATTACGCTCGTCGGCCGCCACCTTGCCCGACAGGTAGATTTCTTTGGCCGGCACTCCGGTGGTAGGCCTGGCCCGCTCAACGGTAACGGTTTGCACATTAGCGATTTGCATCGCCGTAGTGGTCATCTGCACAGCGTTTTCCGCGGCAATATCCGCTTCCGTATCTGAGTGCTGACCATCGGAGTACCGACCATCGGAGTGCCGACCATCCGTCATAGGAATCAAATCCATACCGCAGAGGGGGCACTGCCCCGGTCCGCCTTCTCGGATTTGCGGGTGCATGGAGCACGTCCAGACTTCTCCGGCTTCGTGAGTATGGACTTTGCCAATCTCTTCATGCGCTTCAATATTGGCGGTGTCACTCCCACCGAACAAAGCCCAGCCAAGAAAGAGGCCTACTACCAAGAAGCCTAGGCCTGTGTACAATGATTGTTTGTTTATTGATTTGTTCATAATGTTTTTCCCATTAAGTACTCAATGCTATACACGAAGTTATTCTGCTCTACCCGGGCTTGTTCCTCTTGCAGTTGGTAGTCCAGTAGCTGCTGCTGGAGCCGGATGATCTCCTCAAAGTCGGCCTCTCCCGTGGTGAACTCGGTCTGTAGTAAACCCAAGGTGCGGTCGGCCAAATCGGCCAGTCGGCGGTTCAGTGCCACCCGGCGTTGCGCATCCTGGTAGTTGCGATGAAGCTGTTCCAGTTCGGTGCGTAACTGGTCTTGGGCACTTTCCTGCATTAGTAGCGTCGCTTCCTGCTGCAACGAAGCTTGCTTTTCCATCGCGCGATACTTCTTGCGGTACAAGGGCAAGCGAATGCCCACCTGCGGAAACAGGATAGCATCTTGTCCGTTGTTCGGGACTTCCATGTCGGTACGTTCGGCGATATTGGTGTAGCTACCGCCGAGGGTGAAGGAGGGTAGTCCCATCTTCTTCGCTACAACTGTTTGGTTTTGGTACGCCCGAGCTTCGTGGTGCAATTCTTCTAACCGTGGGCTATTGGCTAAGATGATTTGAAAGATGCTGTCCTTGAACAGTGCTAATACTTCCTGACCCAGCGAGTCGGGAAGCACGATGGGTTCGGACAGGGGTTGGTTGAGTAACTGCTCAAACTTGGTGAGGAGCGGCACCCAGCCTTCTTCCAGGTACTGAAGCTTACTCCGTAACGCTGCTTCCTCGATCTCTACCCGCAGCACGTCGGCAAAACCAGCGCGTCCTCCCTCAAAGTTCACCCGCGCCAGTTCCTTAAAGGAAGCTAACAAAACCAGGTTCTCCTGCGTGATTTGCGTTACTTTTTTTAGGTAATAGAGATCGTTGTGGGTGACCTTTACCTGCTTGTACAGTTCCAGCTTGGCGTCTTCAAACCGCTGCAATTTCGCTCTGGCCCGCTCAGCCGCTACTCGCTCCTGCGCCGTGAGCGTCCCAAACCAGGGGAACATCTGACTTACCATAAAATTAGCCCGTTGCGCTCCGACCCGGGTTTCTACCGGCTGAATGAATACCGCGAACGATACCTGGGGGTCAGGCAGTGTCCCCACCTGCGTCACTTCTTCCAGGGCGGCCAAGTATTGATTGAATAGCGATTTGAGGCGAGGGTTATTTTCGGCGGCGGTTTCCAAATATTGGTGGGTTGGTTCAACTCCTTGCGCCGAAAGCAAAAGTGGGAGAGCCAGAAGCACAACAAGCACTAATCGACCAGTTACAAAGCGTAAACAACAAAGCGAATCTGAGCCCGGAAAAAAGAAAGCACGTTCCGGTCTTTCCGTATCCATAGCCCACGGTTTAACCGCGTCGGCGGCCGACCCTGGGCTATGGATACTAAAAGGGTGACGGAGGTTTGTTAATGAGTTATTGCGTTTTTTCATTTCACCAATACTTTAGCGTTAGACGTTTCAGATTTCCAGCTTCTTTCCCGCCACCAACTGTACAGCACCGGCACCACAAACATGGTCATCACCTGAATGAGCATCCCCCCGAAGATAGGAATCGCCATCGGCACCATAATATCGGCGCCTTTTCCGGTAGAAGTGAGCACGGGCAGCAGGGCAATGATGGTGGTCGCGGCGGTCATCATCGCGGGGCGCACCCGTTGCTGTCCGGCGTGCAGCACGGCTTGGCGTATTTCGGCGATGTCCTGCGGCGCTGCGCGGGCGAACACCTGTTTCAAATACGTACCCATAATCACCCCGTCGTCGGTGGCCACGCCGAACAGCGCGATGAAGCCTACCCAGACGGCGACGCTCAGGTTGATAGTATGCGCCTGAAACAGGTCACGCATCGGTTCACCGAAAATATTAAAATTTAAAAACCAGTCCTGCCCGTAGAGCCAGAGCAGAATAAAGCCCCCCGCAAAGGCCACAAACACTCCCGAAAATACTATCAGCGTGGTAGGCAAGTCCTTGAACTGAAAGTAAAGGATCAGCAGAATCGCCAGCAAGCTGATCGGAATGACAATAGACAGCGTCTTGGTTGCCCGAACCTGGTTTTCGTAGTTGCCGGCAAACCGGTAGCTTACTCCGGGTGGCACAACAAACGCACCCGCCGCAATTTGCTCGTCCAGGTACCGCTGGGCTTGCTCCACGACGTCCACTTCGGCGTAGCCGTCTTGCTTGTCAAAGATGACGTAGCCCACCAAAAACGTGTTTTCGCTCTTGATGCTCTGCGGACCGCGCACGTACTCCAGGTCGGCCAGTTCGCCCAGGGGCACCTGCGCACCGGCGGGGGTAGGAATCAGAATGTTCTTGATGTCATCGGGGTTGTCGCGAAACTCGCGGGCGTAGCGCACCCGCACGGCGTAGCGTTCGCGCCCTTCCACGGTGGTGGTCTGCTTGTTCCCGCCCACCGCAACGCTCAAGAACGTTTGCATGCGCTGCACCGACAAACCGTAGCGGGCCAGCGCCCGGCGGTTGAGGTTGATTTCCAGGTACGGCTTGCCCACCACCCGGTCGGCAAAAACCGAAGCAGCCTTTACTCCCGGCACTTCTTGCAGCAGTTCTTCCATCCGCAACCCCACCCGATCAATGGTCGGCAGATCGGGACCGTAGATTTTCACGCCCATCGGCGCGCGCATCCCGGTGGCTAGCATGACCAAGCGCGTCGCGATGGGTTGCAGTTGGGGAGCGGAGGTCATGCCGGGAATATTGGTGGTCGCTACGATCTCATCCCAGATGTCGTCGGGAGAATGAATATGATCGCGCCATTGCCGGAAGTATGCTCCACTTTCATTAGAAACGAGATATTTTTGGAAATTGGAAGTTGGAAATTGATTGAAATTAGTAATGTCATAATTTCCACTAACTTCTCTCAGGGTTTTATTCTCATCTTTGTCATACCAAAATATTTCCCCATCCACGTTCAACTGGTATCTTCCTTCTCCATCCACCGCAAACCGTTTTCGGTAACCATCTTCATCTAGGATATACTCCGGTTTGTAATTGACCACGTTCTCAAACATGGAGATCGGGGCCGGGTCCAGGGCCGAAGCGGCCCGTCCCCATTTGCCAACGGTCATCTCCACTTCGGGAATCGCCGACACGCGCTGGTCGAGCAGCCGGATCGTCTCCACGTTTTCTTCTACCCCGGAGTGGGGCATGGTCGAGGGCATCAGCAGGTACGAGCCTTCGTCGAGCGGCGGCATAAACTCCTTGCCGATGCCGGGGAAGGTAGCGCTGAGCGATCCCCAAAAAGCCGTTTGACGCACATCGAGTCCAATGTTTTCCAGGCTTCTGCCCACCGACCCGAAGGTGCGGTTAAATCCCTGCCAAGCCAGGACTCCTAACAGTAGCACAACCAGCGGAAGGCTTAGAAAAGCACCTTTGTTCGCCAGACACCAGCGCAGAATGTGGCTGTAATAACGCACCACCAGCAGCAACGCACCCAGCACCAGCGTGATGATACCCGCGACGAATAGGAAGTTGGTGAAGTACGCCCGGCTGGCTCCTAAAGGTAGCCAAGCTTTGGTGAGCACGTAGAGCACTCCGATCAACACAATCCCAATGATGACGTAGTTGGAATACGAACGATACTGGGCAGGAATAAATCGCTCGAGAAGATTATAGACTCCCAGAACGATCAGCACAATACCAGCCCAAGGCACAAAGAACAGCAGCGTGACCCCCAGCCCGACCAGCAAGCCGTTCCATAGTCTTTGCGTGCGGTCTCTTCCCAGGTTGAAAGAAAACAGCGCGTGGGCCAGGGCCGGAATCACCACCAGGCCCACAAACAGCGCGGCCAGTAGCGCATAGGTCTTGGTAAAAGCCAGCGGACGAAACAATTTCCCCTCCTGCGCCTGCAGGGCAAACACCGGAATGAAGCTGATCACCGTGGTGGCTAGCGCCGTGATCACCGCCGAGGCCACCTCCGTAGTGCCTTCGTAGATGACCTCGATCTTGGGCCGGTCGCGGTTCTCGGGCATCTCCAGGTGGCGGATGATGTTCTCGGTGAAGATCACTCCCACGTCCACCATCACCCCGATAGCAATGGCAATGCCCGACAGGGCCACGATGTTGGCATCCACTCCGGTGTAGCGCATCGCAATAAAGGTCATCAGCACCCCAATGGGCAGCAGACTGGAAATCAACACCGAAGCCCGTAGGTTGAGCGCCAACACGATCACCACCAGGATGCTGATAAGAATCTCCAGGCTCAGCGCTTCTTCCAGCGTGCCCAGCGTCTCCTGAATCAGGCCACTGCGGTCGTAGAAGGGCACGATGGTCACCTTAGAAACCGTGCCGTCGGCCAGCGTTTTGCTGGGCATCCCCGGAGCAATCTCCGCAATCTTCTCCTTAACGTTGTTGATCACCTGCAACGGATTGGACCCGTAGCGGGCCACCACCACCGCCCCCGTGGCTTCCGCTCCGCCCTTATCGAGTCCGCCCCGCCGGGTGGCCGGTCCCAGTTGCACCCGCGCCACGTCTTTGATCCGCATCGGGGTGTTGTCGTTCACCGCCACCACCGATTCTTCCAAATCCTCGATGCTCTTGATGTAGCCCAAGCCACGCACCAGGTACTCGACCCGGTTTAACTCCAGCGTACGCGCCCCCCCGTCTAGGTTGCTCTCCTGCACCGCCCGCATAATACTGCCCACGTCCACCCCGTAGCTCTTCATCGCCGTGGGGTCGATGTCCACCTGGTATTCCTTGACGTAGCCCCCGATAGAAGCGACCTCGGATACGCCCTCGGCAGTGGCCAGGCCGTACTTCACGTAAAAATCCTGCACCGAGCGCAGCTCCTGCGGGTCCCAGCCGCCGGTGGGTTCGCCCGTGTCGGGATCGCGCCCTTCCAGGGTGTACCAAAAGATTTGTCCCAGCGCGGTGGCATCCGGGCCCAGGGCGGGTTGCACACCTTCGGGCAGCGTGCCGGCGGGCAAGGAGTTGAGCTTCTCCAGAATACGGGAGCGACTCCAGTAGAACTCCACGTCTTCGTCGAAGATCAGGTAGATGCTGGACAGCCCGAAGATGGAGCTGCTGCGGATGGTTGTCACGCCGGGAATACCCAACAGGGCGGAAGTGAGAGGATAACTCACCTGGTCTTCCATATCCTGCGGCGAGCGCCCCATCCACTCAGTGAACACAATCTGCTGATTCGCCCCGATGTCTGGTATGGCATCTACGGGCACCGGATCGCGAGGAAGCGCGTCCAGGGTCCAGTTGAAGGGGGCTACGGCTATGCCCCAGGCCACGAAGGCTACCGTGAGCAGGAGCGTGACTAACTTGTTTTCTAAGAAGAACTTGATGATTGCATTAAGCATAGTAGCGTCGTTTAACGACCGCATTCAAATCGACAAAGGAGATGGAGATGAGTCCGCAGACGACAGTTCACAGTTCGTAGACAGTAGTCCACCGATAGGAACGGCCAGGCTATCGACTAGCAGCAGTCGACTACGGACTGTGGACCATCGACTAAAAAGCTACTACGCTAAATAAGGAAGGATTGCACCAGCAGATAGACATCAGTGCCGGGCAAGGGAGGGGAGTGGACGGCCGTCCAGGGGGAGACCGGAACGACGGCTTCGGGAGAAAATGACAGGAAGTGGGTAAGCACACTAAGCGTAAAGAACGTCAGCGGCTGAAGTTGCAGCGTCTGGTGGTCGAGCTGCGAATTGTCGAGCAGAAGTTGGTTGAATTCGTCGTGACAGCAATCGGATGGCATCTCTTCTTCGTCGCCACAGCAGGTTTTTGCCTCATCGCTGAGCGAGATGTGCGCCAGGGTCTCGCCGCAAAAATGCTTGGCCAGCGTGAACCCAGTAGAGTTCATCAGCACCAAAAGCAAGAGGAATACGGAAGCTGCTTGACGCACGTTGTTAGAAATTATGATCTTCTATCTACGTCTAACGACCAAAGCGGACCAAAAGATTTCATCGTTGGTACGAAATTTCGGATACGATGTACGGTATTCCGGTAGGGTGAGACTTCATACAACACAAGGATATCTACGAGGTGAGAAACCGGGAAATCATCAGTTTTTTTGCGGAAAAAGGATCAGACTGCCTGTTCACTTGCAGCTTGGACGACGATGAAAAATGGAAAAAGCTGGGAGATTTTATGGGAATAGCGGTTCCTGAAGACTTGGATATCCACTCCAATAAGAGCGAAAAATAGCCCCACTTCCTCAAGAAGGCACCACCAGGCCCAGGGCTTCCAGTTGCTGCGCGTCTTCTTTGGTCACGAAGCGAGCGATGTAGAGGAAGTCGCGCATCCAGACCTTCAGTTCTTTTCTCATCTGGGTTTTCTGCGCCGTAGCGCTTTGGGTCGCGCCCTTCTTAGAAGCCTGGCGAATCCGTAGGGTAGCGGCGGCCGCCACCATTGCCTGCACCTGTTCCAGTTCCTCTTTGCTCACTCCCCGAAAGTTCATGGCCGCCATCACCTGATGGATGTTGTCATAGAACGCCTGCACCTGCAATAGCCACGAGGCAACGGTCTTTTTACGGGCGCCGTTCAGTTGCAGCACATCCCACAGCGTGGCATCATCCCGCAGCGCCAGGCGGGCCACTTGTAGGTGATAGTCATACGCCGTGTCAATATCCTGGCGGATACGGGCGAAGTCCTGGGTAAATTTCTTCTGTCCGCCGATGCCTTCCGACTTGGCCGTATCGTGCAACTTTATCCGGCTGTGCAGCGATAAGCCCTTTTTCATCGTTGGCACATCGTAGCCGTGCTTGGCCAACTTCTTCATCAGGTCGGGCTGCGCCATAGCACCCTCGATGGCGATGCGCGCTCGTTCTAAACTGTTGTCAATGGTTTGCTTTCCCATGCGTATGTCTGGTTTGTGGTTTGATCTTGTCGGGACAAACTTGGCCAAGCAGCGCACCAATTAAAAGCCACTTTCGGCCGAGGGCTAACGCGTGTAATGTTCTTATTGATCACGCTCAAAAAGGCATAAAGCGCCGGGCTGATGAACTGAATTGATCCCAAAATAGCATTATTTCTGCCGGAGGGCGGCAATTGGGCTACCAATTGTCTTGTTTCACCCCGGCAACCTTATGATTGGCGGGGGACCCAAGCAGTTGCCAGTCGGCAGAATGCAAAGTCCGCTCAATTTTATCTAATTGCCGTGCGGCAACCTGCTGTTCAAGCTCGATTATACGTACTTACGGGTCAGGATAATGCAAAGTCCCCTCGATTTCATCTAACTTCGGGGCGGCAATAGGATTGCATCGCCGGATTGTATATAGGTGCGCCCCAGAATAATTCAAATCTGGCGGTGTTTTGCTTGGATTCTGAGCGGAAAGTGGCCTGAGCGGCATGGCTAGAATAGGACACGAAGCTGTTTTGACCATTCCCAGAAACTATTTTCAAAACGATGAATCGCTAAATAGTCGTCCTGTTGCTATACTGCAGATAGACGCAACTGCGTTTGTATAGATGTTGGGGGTAATGTAAAATACAAAAATGAGTGTAAGCAGAGACATTATAAGACAGGAACAAGTCACGATAAATATGCTTCTTGAATCAATAAGAAAAATTGATTTAGAAATTATTGAAGTCATGAAGGCTACTAAAGTTTATAACTGGAAACCTTATGAAGATTCAAGAGAGATTCTTAAAGTTAATATTCATGAAAATATATTAACAGCAATTTTTGCCCTAAGCATGTTGGCTGAAACTATAGACACATACAGCCAAAAAGAATGGTGGTCAAAAAGACTTCCTCATTTCAAGCTGAATTTTGAACCAGATTCTGAATTAGATTTCAAAAAATTTATTTCTGACAGGCAAACCAAGATCCTGAATTGAGAAAAAGACAATTTATTGTTAAACATCTTTCATGAATTTGAAACTAAAATCAGAAATATAATTAGAGTGCTAAGTAACGTTCCAAATAAAGAAAATTTGAAGAAGTGCTTGAGGGGAACCGAGAAATTCTACACTATAAGAAAAAGTTTTGTAGAAAGCTATCTAGAACTCGAATTGGAGGACTCAAATTTAATCCAACTGCTACAAGAAATAAGGAATAGTATTCATAATTCTGGTATATTTTACCCCTTCAACCAACAGGACAAAGAAATTACGTATAAAGAAGTTACTTACAAGTTTAGCAACAGCTATCCAATCAACTTTATTGATTGGGAATTCACTACATTTATTATCGCCGATCTAGTTAAATTAATTAGAAAGATTTTAACTCACAATTTAATTGTTGGTGTTGATGAAATTATAGATCCTGTAACTAAAATAACCTGGAAAGAATAAACACTACACCCAACAAAATGCAGCCGCCAGCCGGGGAAGCGAAAACATTGCAATCTAGTTTCCCCAAGTCAGCTGGTTGATACTCGGAGGATAACTGCTCACAAATCTCCGGCCCGACGGCTGCATTAGACGTTGGGCGCAAGCCGAAATACAAAAAATTAACTATCTTGTTCATCATGAATGATATTGACATCTATATAAAATTGGCTACGTTACCTGATGAACTGAAAAACGAGGTAAATAACTTCGTTGATCTACTCAAATCAAAAGCCCAAGGCAAAACAGAAATCAAGGCCTCCAGGAAAGCGGGATTGGCCAAAGGGCTTATTCAGATGAAAGAAGATTTCGATGAGCCTCTGGATGACTTCAAAGAATACATGACATGAATCTAATCATAGATACTCATGCTACCATCTGGTTTATAACTGAGGACAAAACGCTGCCTACTAACGTAAAAGCGTTGATAGAAGATTCTTCCAATCTATGTTTTGTCAGTGTTGCTTCTCTCTGGGAGATGGGCATTAAGCATACTTTAGGAAAACTGGATTTGAAAGTAGGACTTGAAAGAATATTTGAACTCATTGACCAAAGCGGATTAACGATCTTGCCGATCACCACCACGCACATTCTGTCTAATACGACGCTGGAATTTCACCACCGTGATCCATTTGATCGTCTGATTATTGCCCAGGCAAAGAGCGAAGGATTAACGGTAGTTTCAAAGGACAGCGTCTTCAAGGATTACAACATCGATCTGATTTGGAAAAAGTGAAAGCCAGCGCCCAACATCATGCCGCCGCCAGCCGGGTGAAGCTAGCGCATAGGGGTTTGGTTTCCTTAAGTCAGCATATTGATCCTTGGAAGATAGCGTCTCATAATCCCGGCAGTCGGTTGCGTTGAACGTCAGCCCTCACTCAAAAAAACGATATGGAGAAGAAATTAAGAATCGTTTTGATTATGCTCTTCTTGCCGATTATAAGTTTATATGCTCAACTCGAATCAAAAACTGATCTTAGATTTGGAGTAGCAAGAACCATCTTAGAGCATGTTTAAAAATTTTCTATAGGTTTGAGCTTCAATCGGTTAAGGACTCTTTGGCAATTGGCCCAATATATCCAAGCCTCAGCACTGTTTGCTGTTTTTTCGTGATCTTTATCTAGTCTTCTCTGGAAATTAAAGACACCAAAAGTCTGCTCAGTGACCCATCGTATCTTCACCGGCACAAAGCCTTCAGAAGAAGGGGGACGGGAAGAAATTTCTAGTTCGATACTGGTATACATCTGGTCCAACCACTCTTTCAAATTCACTTTGTAAGCCATATCGGCAAAGATTTTTTTCACCCGATGAAGATAGCCTAGTATTGGGCTGACTACTCGTTGAGCCATCAGCCCGTCGTGCAAATTGGCCGCATGAATCACCGCTACCCATACTAAGCCAATCGTGTCAGTAAGGATATGGCGTTTGCGTCCGTTAATGCTCTTGTTCCCATCGATACCGGTATCTTCACTGACAAACGGCGCCTTTTTAATAGACTGACTATCAATGGATACCGCACTCGGAGTGGCTTCCCTGCCTAATTCTTTTCGTAGCATCATATTCAGAGAGCTATTGAGTCCCACCAATGTCCCATCTCTCTTCCACTTACTAAAATAATAATAAACGGACTGCCATTTAGGGTAACAATCCGGTAAATTTCGCCATTGGCTACCCGTACGTAGTATCCAGAAAATAGCATTAACAATAGCGCGTAAATCATATTTCCGTTTCCTTTGGATAGGTAGTTTCTCTTTGATAACTTCCCACTGCGGGTCGGTGAGCTGCTCGTATTGAGTTTGCATAAACTTTTGAGTTTTGGTTGACCCAAAGTTTAAGCACTGACCCGCTCTTTTCAAAATTTAAACATGCTCTTAGGTACTGGTGATATAAGAACAACAACATTTGAAACTGAATTTAACTACAAGGTTAATCCTTTTCTCACCACAGCGATCAGCCTGAATTATGGAATAGGTGACGACCAAACCATCGGTACGGCTTCTTACGTACAGGGAAACGCCAATGTGTTCATTTCGCCATTCAGGAATACTAAGGTTTTGGATTTTAGATTAGGCGGTGGTTTATCCTATTATTTAGTTTCTGATCTTATCACCCAATCCACTAGCTGTGGTCCGGATGGTTGCTTCGTAGATGGGTATCTCTACGATAGACGAAGAGAACTTGGATACAGTGTAATAACTGAAGTAGCATATCGGCTCAATGAACGTTTGTTATTAGGGTTAAAGCTTTATACTCAGCCCTACTTCAATGGAGATATCAACTCAGGGATTATGCTTAAATTGGGAGTAAAGATCTAATGCATTTGAACTACCCTCAACTGGTCGTAGCATCCGCTACGACCTTAACGCACACGCACATGCAGCATCAATAGAAATTATGTCTTAACTGAGAGGCCGAGCGGTCGCTCTATACAGTGAATAGGTCGCCGGTTGCTGGGCACCCCGTGCGGAGCACGTTATTATCCTATAACCAGTTTGGAATTAGGCCGCTGATTGGGGTCAGAGGACGCTTCGCTACCCTCCGACCAGTTTAGAAGTGGGTTTTATAGATAGACATCACGGGTTATGATGCCCAATATCTTAGAAATTTAGTGTAAATATTGAGAGCTTCAATTTGGCACTAGAGAAGCTTACGGGCTACGAACGAAGAGCCTACGCAGCGGCATTGACTCTTACCCATTTTGATGGTTCAGCACGTAAAGCGGAACGTAGTTTATCGGTGAGTCGTCAGATGGTTGAACTAGGCTTGAAAGAGCAAGAAACCGGTATCCGGTGTCAGGATGCCTACCCGTTGAGAGGGCGCAAAAAAAAGAAGATTTGATGCCTAACTTAGTAACTGACATAGAAGCGATTGCTGAAGTAAATAGTCAATCGGATCGCTGCCACAACGATACGAAAGGATATCTAAAGATCACCGAAGGTATGGTGAAAGACTATCTGGTAAAAGAGAAAGGATATGCCCCTGCTGATTTTGGCCAGGGTACGCTCAACAATATTCTGAACCGTTGCGGTTACACGCTCAAAAAAGTACTGAAGACCCTGCCCTTGAAGCGTGTTGCAGAGACCGATGCTATTTTTGAGAACATTACTAAGCATAGGAAGCGAAAGGTGAGCGGTACGCTCAAGCTCTCTATAGATGTAAAAGATAAAGTGAAAGTAGGCAAGCTGTCCTGGGTTTCCCCCATTTTAGTAGACAATCAGTTAAGCAGCTTTAGCGGTTGATTTCTTCCATTGCTGTTCATAAGCTACTGGACTCATAAATCCGATGGTAGAGTGTTTTCTTTGACGATTATACCATACCTCGATGTACTCAAAAATGTTCTGTCTGGCTTCGGCGTGCGTGGTATAATAGGTGCGGTACACTAACTCGCGTTTCAGTGTAGCGAACCAACTCTCGGTAGGTGCATTGTCATAACAATTTCCCCGTCTGCTCATGCTACCTACTATTCCCTTTTGTTGGAGAATATTCTGGTAATCATAACTAGCATATTGGCTACCCCGGTCGCTATGATGAATGAGTCCTTTGTCTGGATTGCGCGCCACAACAGCCATCTGCAAAGCATTTATGACTAAAGTCCGTTCCAGACTGGGAGCCATCGACCAGCCCACGATCCGACGAGAGAACAGATCCAAGACGATCGCCAAGTAGAGCCACCCCTGCTTTGTCCAAATATACGTTATGTCTGCTGTCCACACTGCATCTGGTTTATCCACTTCAAAGCACTGATCTAGCCGGTTAGGGGCAACAGGCAGAGAATGATTGGAATCTGTAGTCCGAGCAAACTTCCTTTTCTTTTCAGCGGTAATACCATGTTCGCGCATCAGGCGCGCCACACGATTCTCACCGCAGTACACCCCCCGATCTTTAAGTTCATCATGCACGCGCGGACTTCCATAAGTCCGTCTACTCTGCTCGTATATGCTCTCAATATGCTTCACTAATTGCTTATCCTCTTGGCTATGCAGGCTTTCCGGACGCTTCAACCAAGCGTAATAACCGCTCCGGGATGTCTGCATTACTTCGCATAGTAGAGATACTGAAAAATTATCTTCTTGCTCCTCAATAAATCGGTATCTTTCTAAGAGCGGACTACAAAGATACCGACCGCTTTTTTTAGTATCTCTACTTCCTGCTGAAGCCGTCGGTTTTCCTTCTTCAGATGAACCATCTCTTCGTCTCTAGGCTTCCCATGCCCTGGAAATGCTTTCTTCCCCTCGGATTGTAAGTCTCGTTGCCATTTACCAATCATGGTAGCATGGACGCCTAGATCGCGGCCACCGTGGCGCGGGCTACCTGGCTCTTGTTACCACTGGCTTCGGCCAACCGAACGGCTTCCCGTTTGAATTCCGGACTGTAATACTTTTTCTTGCACATAATTGACACTGTTTTAGGTGACTAAGTTAATCGTTTGTCCGCTAACCTATGCTCTTTTAAATGTCTACTTTAACGGGGGAACTCCAGTCCCGAAAGGGTTACTCACGCACTCAGCAAGCCGTCAAAGCATTAGATAAAGATCAACATTGGCAGGAAACCTTAGTGCCGCTAGGTATTCTACAGATAGAAACCGGACAAAGCACTATAGTGCTGGGCAACTCTTGTGAGACCAGCGATTTTATTGTGGACGGCCTAGAAAAATGGTACGAATTGCACAAAATCCAACTCGTTGGCTACCATACCTTGGAACTCTATCTAGATAATGGCCCGGCAGTGGCCAGCAACCGTACACAATTTATTAATCGCATTATGGAGTTTGCTTGCCTAACCGGACTCAAGATACACCTGCTTTACTACCCCCCTTACCACAGCAAATATAATCCCATCGAGCGAGTCTGGGCTGCCCTGGAAAACTACTGGAACAGCACGCTGCTCACCTCAGTCACTAAAGTCATCAATACCATCCAGAATATGACCTGGAAAGGCATTACCCCCTTGGTAATATTCTTAGACAAAGCCTATCAGAAGGGAATTAAACTCAATAAAAAGCAAATGCAACGGCGAGAACAGTACCTACTCAGAAGCCAATCGCTTCCCAAATGGGATGTCTGGATCAAGCCCTCTTACTATGTGGGTAGGTTATTTCTTCAATGATCCCTAACATAAATAGCGAACTGGCAAAGATGACCCCCAGAGAGCGGACGGCGTATTTTAAGGAAATGCGCGCCAGAAGCAGTTTCACACAATCCTCAGCGTAGTAGATCACCTCTTTGATACTACACCACCAACATCAATGCGAATCCCGCGTCACTTTATCGCCGGAACCGCCGCGCAGGAAGTCCATATCGGCTCCCAGGTGGGCCTGCTGCACGTGGTTCACGTACAACTGGGCGTAGCCGCGCACAAACTTCGCCTCCTGCGTTTGTCGGGTCTGGCGGCGCTGCTCCAGTTCGTTGTCCGAAACATCCAGGTGCAGACGACGCTCCTCCACGTCTAGCTCGATCATGTCTCCGTTCTGCACCAGCGCCAGCGTGCCCCCAATGGCCGACTCGGGCGATACGTGCAGCACCACCGTGCCGTAGGCCGTGCCGCTCATCCGCCCGTCCGAGATGCGCACCATGTCGGTGACGCCCTGCTGGATAAGCTTCTTGGGCAGCGCCATGTTGCCCACCTCGGGCATGCCGGGGTAACCGCGCGGCCCCACTTCCTTGAGCACCAGCACGCAGTCCTTGTCGACATTCAAGTCGGGATCATCGATGCGGGCGTGGTAGTCTTCGATGGTCTCGAACACGACGGCGCGGCCGCGGTGCTGCATCAGCGCGGGCGTAGCCGCTGAGGGCTTGATCACCGCCCCGTCGGTGGCCAGGTTGCCGCGCACTACCGCAATGCCCGAGCGCTCCTTGAAGGGTTCGTTGTAGGTAGCGATCACCTCCCGGTCGTAACAGGGCGCGGCGTCGCAGTTCTCGCCAATGGTGCGGCCGTTCACCGTCGGGGCGTCCCAGTGCAGGCGTTCTTTCAGTTCGGCCAGCACGGCGGGCAGGCCCCCGGCGTAGTAGAAGTCTTCCATCAGCAGCTTGCCCGACGGCATCAGGTTCACCAGCAGCGGAATGTTGTGCCCCAGGCGATCAAAGTCATCCAGGGTGAGCGCTACTCCTACCCGGCCGGCCAGGGCCAGCAGGTGGATGATGGCGTTGGTGGAGCCGCCGATGGCCGCGTTGGTCACGATGGCGTTCTCGAAAGCTTCGCGCGTCAGGATGTGCGACATGCGCAGGTCTTCGTGCACCATTTCCACGATGCGGCTCCCGGCGGCGTGGCACATTGAGCGGCGGCGCGCGTCTACGGCCGGAATGGCGGCGTTCTGCGGCAGTCCCATGCCCAGCGCTTCCACCATGCAGGCCATCGTGGAGGCCGTGCCCATCGTCATGCAGTTGCCCCGGCTGCGCGACATGCAGCTTTCGGCGTAGAAGTACTCTTCCTGCGTCATCTTCCCCGCTTTCATGTCGGCCGTAAACTGCCACACCGAGGTGCCCGAGCCAATGTCTTGTCCGCGAAACTTGCCGTTGAGCATCGGTCCGCCCGACACCACGAGCGTAGGAATGTCGACGCTGGCGGCTCCCATCATCGTAGAGGGAGTGGTTTTGTCGCAGCCACAAAGCAGCACCACCCCGTCCATCGGGTTGCCCCGGATCGACTCTTCGGCGTCCATGCTGGCCAGGTTGCGGAACAGCATGGCAGTCGGTTTGAGCAGGGTTTCGCCCAGCGACATGATCGGAAACTCGAAGGGGAAACCGCCTGCTTCGTACACGCCCCGCTTCACGTATTCAGCCAGCTCGCGAAAGTGCGCGTTGCAGGGAGTAAACTCCGACCAGGTATTGCAGATGCCGATGATGGGCCGCCCGTCGAAGGCGTGGTCGGGCAGCCCTTGCGTGCGCATCCAACTGCGGTAGATAAAGCCCGACATATCGGTGCGCCCGAACCAGCCGTGGCTGCGCAGGTGTTTCTTTTCTTCGGTGGGTTGGTTGTCAGTAGGCATAGTCAATGTTATTGGTGAGAGGGAGGACGGAGACCGGAAGACGGAGAAAAGAGGGTTAAGTTCTCCGGTCTCCGTATTCCGGTCTTCCGTTTTCAATATTAGCCAACTCTGCTTAAATTACAAATCTACTAACCCAACCTATCTATGAAAGTCTACCGAACCACCTCGGGCGTCGTGGTACACCACAATGATCAGTACTACAGTAATTCGCAAGTCCAGTGGGACACGCTGATCAACCAATCCCGTTTGTACCGCACCCTAGAGCAAGCGTTGCCGCAGTGGGAGCAAGCTGACGACGGCGAGGCGCTCATCAAGAACGAACTGTTGCCGCCCGTCGGACAGCAGGAGGTGTGGGCGGCGGGCGTGACCTACTACCGCAGCCGCGACGCGCGCATGGAAGAATCCAAGGAGTCGGGCGGCGGCAGCTTTTACGACCGGGTATACGATGCCGACCGTCCCGAACTGTTCATGAAATCCACTCCCGCCCGCGTAGTAGGACACGGCCAGGCGGTTCGTATCCGCAATGACTCTTCGTGGAATGTGCCCGAACCGGAGCTGACGCTGCTGGTTGCCTCATCGGGCGAGATTATTGGCTACACGGTGGGCAACGACATGAGTTCGCGCAGCATTGAGGGCGAGAACCCGTTGTACCTGCCCCAGGCGAAGTCCTACGACGGCAGCGCCGCCCTGGGGCCGGGCGTGCTCATCACCTCCGAGCCTTTTCCAAAAAATGCCGAGATCAGCCTGCGCATCGAGCGCGACGGCAAGGCCGTGTTTGAAGAATCAACCACGGTGGATCAGATCAAGCGCTCGTTTGAGGATTTGGTGGAGTATCTCTATCGGGAGTGCTCGTTTCCGCACGGCTGCTACCTGATGACGGGCACGGGCATCATTCCAGAGAACGATTTCACGTTGCAGCGCGGAGACGTGGTCAGCATAACGATTGAGGGGATAGGGACGTTGGTGAATGAGGTGGAATAGCAGTAAGTGAGTTAGAAACCAAGGATCACACCCTTTTCGTAAAACCTTTTGTGTGAATTAGTTTTATAGAATATGATTGTAGTTGTCTAAACGTAATCTTCTTTATCATGTCATCCCGTAGGGATCTTGTCGCTTCGAGCGCAAGTAGTGCTTTCATTCAACAACTCCACTGCGGAAAGCTTTCTGCGTGATGACATGAGATTAGTACTACAGATTTTATGAAGAAGCCTGAATCGTTGACAAGAAAGTGCTTCATCAAAAGATAGAAGAACTTGATCTGAGAGAATCAGCGGAGCAACTCTCGGCAATGTAGATATTGACTTTATTAATCAGCAAAACGGTAGCTAAAAAGTACCCGTTCGATAACCTACACAAACCACCAACCCATCCCATGATCATCACCGGAGAACACATCCTCGCATCCACCTTCACTAAAAGCAACGGCAACGCCTTCCAAGCTACTAACCCCGCCACGGGCGAAACCTTGCCTACCGACTTCCACGAGGCCAGCGCAGCGGAAATTGACCAAGCCGTAACGCAGGCCGAAGCCGCCTTTCTGATCTACCGCAAAAAATCGGGCGTGGAGAAAGCACAGTTTCTGGACCGGATCGGTGAAGAAATTATGAACCTGGGCGATGCACTCATTGAGCGCTGTCAACAAGAAACCGCCCTGCCCGCCGGACGCTTGCAGGGCGAGCGCGGGCGCACCGTGAATCAGCTCAAAATGTTCGCCCAACTGCTGCGCGACGGCTGGTGGGTCAACGCCCGCATCGACCCCGCCCAGCCCGACCGGCAACCCCTGCCCCGGGCCGATATCCGGCAGATGCAGGTTGCCCTGGGGCCAGTGGGCATCTTCGGGGCCAGCAACTTTCCGTTGGCCTTCTCCGTGGCTGGGGGCGACACCGCCTCAGCCCTGGCGGCGGGCTGCACCGTGGTGGTCAAGGGACACCCCGCCCACCCCGGCACCAGTGAATTAATCGGACGCGCCATCGTACGAGCCGCCGAAACCACCGGCATGCCCGAGGGAGTGTTCTCACTCGTGCAGGGCACCACCATAGCCGTCGGACAAGCCCTGGTGAAGCATCCTTTGATCAAAGCCGTGGGCTTCACCGGTTCGTTTCGGGGCGGAAAGGCGCTGTTCGATGCGGCCAACCAGCGGCCCGAACCCATTCCGGTCTACGCCGAGATGGGCAGTATTAACCCGGTGTTCGTGCTACCGGGAGCGCTCAAGGAGCGCAGTGCTCAGATTGCCGAAGGCCTGGTCGGCTCGGTGACACTGGGCGTGGGACAGTTCTGCACCAACCCTGGCCTGGTCGCTTCGCTCGCCTCCGACGACACCGATGCGCTGCTCACCAAAACCCAGGAGGGCATTGCCGCTACGCAAACTGGCACCATGCTCACCAGTCGCATCAGCGAAGCCTACCAAAAAGGGACGGACCAGATGGCCCAAACCGACGGAGTAGAAACCCTGGGCCAAGGATCATCTTCCGACGGAGAAGCAGCATCCCCTGCGGCCCCCGCGACTGCCTACGTGTTTCGCACGACGGCAGAAAACTTTATGAAAAATACTGATCTATCGGAAGAAGTGTTCGGCCCCTCCACCCTGCACGTAGCGGCCCAAAATAAGGAAGAACTGCTTGCACTGGCGCGGCAACTCGACGGCCACCTCACCGCCACGCTGCACGCCACCGACGATGATTTGCGGGAGTACGCCGACCTGATCGCCATTCTGGAGCGCAAGGTGGGCCGACTGCTCATCAACGGCTTCCCTACGGGCGTAGAAGTATGCCACTCGATGGTGCACGGCGGCCCCTACCCCGCCACCACCGACGCCCGCACCAGTTCGGTGGGCACCCTGGCGATCCAGCGGTTTAGCCGCCCGGTATGCTACCAGAACTTCCCCGCCTTCGCCCTGCCCGAAGAGCTCAAGGACAATAATCCGTTGGGTATCTGGCGGTTGGTGGATGGGGAGGTGATGAAGTAACCAATTCTTAACAATTTGTTAAACGGATTGCTGATGCTGACATAAGCTAACGGTGTACCTTTGCCCTTGGGTACGTAAAAACGTGCCGTTGCATTTTACACCAACCTATCCGCCCGTGTTCCTAAAATTTATTCCCGCCTTTTTGATGCTTTGGCACTACTACGCATTCTCCGTAGCCCAGCCCGCCCCACCCCTCGACGACGCGCTACGCCTCAATCAGATTCAGCTCATCGGGTCGCACAACAGCTACAAGCAGGCTATTGATCCACCCCTGATGGCTTTGCTCCGCCAAACCGATTCGGCGATGGCCAACGCGCTCGACTACAGCCACATCCCGTTGTCGGAACAGCTCAGCCTGGGACTGCGCAACCTGGAGCTCGATGTCTACGCTGACACTAAGGGAGGAAAATACGCGCAGCCACTGGGCCTCACCTGGGTGAAAGACGCCCCTTCGGCGCAACCCTACGATCCGAATAAAGTAATGCAAACTCCCGGCTTCAAGGCACTGCACGTGCAAGAGGTAGACTTCCGTAGCAACTGCCTCACGCTGGCGCAGTGCCTGGGGGAGCTGCGCGATTGGTCGGCGGCGAACCCCAACCACCTGCCGGTGTTCGTGACAATGAACGCCAAAGACGACCCTATTGATCGGCCCGGCTTCACAGCGCCCGAACCCTTCACGGCAGAGGTGCTCGATGCGTTGGACGATGAGATTCGGGAAGCGCTGGGCGCGCGCCTGCTGAGTCCGGACGAGGTACGGGGCGATTACGAAACCTTGGAAGAGGCGGTGCGGCAGGGCGGCTGGCCCACGCTGGCCGAGGCCCGCGGGCGGTTTCTGTTCATCCTGGACGAAGTGGGCGACAAACGGGCGGCTTACGTAAAAGACCACCCATCGCTGCGCGGACGATTGATGTTCGCCAATGCCGAACCGGGCACTACCGAAGCCGCCTGGCTCATTATGAACGAAGCGGTGGAAGAACTATCGGATATTCAGAAGTACGTAAAGGAAGGATACATCGTGCGCACCCGGGCCGATGCCAACACGCAGGAAGCCCGCACCAACGATCAGCGTACGTTTCAGGCAGCGAAGCAGTCAGGAGCGCAGATCATCACCACTGACTACTACCAGAAAAGCACCCACTTCTCATCGGACTACGTGGTGCACTTCGAGGACGGAGGGTACGTTCGGCGCAATCCGCTGAAGTAGTAGTCAATGGTCAAATCCAGATTGCCACCAAGAAATATAGCCTACAACCGCTATTGAGAACAGTAATGTCATCATAAAGTAGTTCATCCCCCTGATGATTATGATCCTTTCCGATACCCCACTCCCCTTTCACTGATCCAACCAAAAGACATTACAAACTTGCTGAATCAATCTTTTTAAAGCTTCCGATGTAAGCTGGGTGATCTTCTTTTCCATTAGCATGCTGCGGATAGTCACCACCTTATTGCTACGTACTTCGCTCATCTGAGGCAGGGCATCATCGGTATCGTCCGGAGCTAGTAAAAAAGAAAAAGCATCCCCCCGGAGGCGAGAGGGCACCGGAGCCACAATCAGATCGTGGTCCAGTTGGTTGGAACGTTCGTAGCTCACCACCACGGCGGGCCGAGCTTTCGCTTTGTTAGGTTGATCAGAAAACGGATATTTTACCCATACAATGTCACCTTGCTTATAGCTGTTGTTGGTAGAGTTCATCCCAATGGTCGTTTTCAGGTTGGTCCCATTCTTCCTTGAGAACCTCCTCACCGGCGGCCTCCCAAAAATTCGGCGCTTCATCAGGGAAACCCTTTGTTTCTACTTCCACAAAATCCAAAATCTTTAGCATGTTTAGCAGGGTCTGCGCTTTGGCGTCATCCTGAATAGTCAATTTCACAGTAGTCATTATTCTCTCTGTTTAGTGACGAGTTACTGGCTACCCTAAAGATACGACAAAATAGTTCTCAAGCACCTACATCCGCACCAGCAGTCCCAACACTTCTAGCAACTGCGGGTTGTCGGCCAAGGCCACGCGCACGATGGCCCGGTAGCCCCGCACCCACTGCTGAAGGTTCTTGAGCGCTTGGTTGCGCTGCTGGGTAGCGGCCTGGGCTTCACCATTGCGCTGCGTTTGCTGCTGCTGCGACTGGACGAAGGCAGCCACCGTGGCCTGCGCCTGCTCAATCTCAGCACGACTGAGGCCGTAGCGTTTCACCGCTTGGTGGTTGGGCAGCAGTTGCTCGTAGAAATTGGCGATCTGCGCAACCAGGGCCGTGCGACGTCTTGGATAGGCTTCGTTGAGTCCGAGCGTCTTTTGCAGACCGCGGTCTTGCTTGAAGGCCAGTCGGGCCAGGGTGAGGTGTTCGTCGTAGGTGTCCTTCACCTGCTGCAATTCGGTGACCACCACTTCGGTGGCGTTGAGCTTGGCCCCGTAGTTCTGGCGTTTGGCGCTTTGCAACAGCAGAAAGTGCGCTAGCACCGCCTGCCCCTTCTCCAGGTTCTGAATCGGATAGCCAAACGCAACCAGGGCCTGCTGGATACCAGCGTGCTGGCGGGAGTTATTAATAAGGGTTCGGGCTTCTTTGATTTGCTCGGGAATAGACTGGTTCATATTATTTTGATATGAGGGTAAACGATGCGCTGACAAATGGTGAACGAGCAGCAAAAATAACGGAGTTGGTCGGCGATAAAAGGGCAAGAATGGCTCCGTAGGTACGGAAGTACCTTTTTGCCTCACTACGAAGAAAACTATAAAGATGCGGTAACCCCTCGCTAACTTAATGGACCCGAGGCGAGCGATTAAAGGGCTTTTTAGTGGATTTAGCGATGCGGGCAGTCCCAGCAAGACAATCCTGGGCAGGATGGTGATGCGGGCAGTCCTGGCAAGACAATCCTGGGCAGGATAGCGATGCGGGCGGTCCTGGCAAGATAATCCTGGGCAGGATAGTGACGCAGGCCGCGCCGCGGTGACCATCCTGCTTGGACCAATAACGTAGGCAGTGCCAGGAAGATTCTTCCCGACTGTGCACCAACGCAGGCACTTTTTATGAGTCGTGGCGACCTCATCAATATTAATTGATCGCCAACAGATAAACCACCAGCATCGAGGCCACTTCTGCGCCCCGGTTGATGGGTACGTGCGGCACGCGGCCGTTGAAGAACAGCGAGTCGCCGGTCTCTAGGGTGACGGTGCTTTCTCCGATCTGATACTCCACCTCGCCACGTAGTACGTATTTATACTCAAAGCCATCGGTGGTGAGCAACTCGCGCTGGGAACCGGGTTGCAAGTCCAAGATCACCACCTCTAGGGTGATGTCTTGCAGACTCTGGTTGAGCACGTGCCGGTAAGAGAAGCCCTGGGCCCGCTCTCGCTCGAAGGGCTGGTAGTCGGCGGCCCGCTGGTGAATGTAGGGCAGGTGCAGTCCCCGGCCAAAGCCAATGTCCTCAAAAAACGAACTCATGTCTACCTCCAGCGACTGAATCACCGCCACCAGCACGGGTAGCGAGGGCACGGTGCGGCCGTTTTCTACCTTGGAGAGCAGGCTCTTGCTCACCTCGGCCCGCTCGGCCACCTCGTGCAGGGTGAGGTTGCGCGCCTGGCGCAGGCTACGAATCTTCTTGGCAATTTCTACGAGGATAGGATCGTGCATACGGAAAAATTTGCGCCAAGCTATACAAATACGCGACCACGGCGAACCCCCAGTTAAATCTTAACATAAAGTTAACACACTGCTAGTTAAGAAAACCCGCAAAGAAGCGAAAAAGCCCACTTAATCTCCCAGAGAACAGCCAATTTCCTTTTCCCTAAGTTGCTCAATATTAAACCTATGTTGCGTTTTTGGCAAATGCTTAACCTAAACTTAAAATTGGGTTGAACGAGAGGCAAACGCGATTCAGTACTTTTGTCTGCTGAATTCACTATCCACTAACCTATTGCAATTATGAGGAAGTATGTACCCCCCGTAGGCGCGTTCGCTCGGCACGCCACCGCCTGCCTGATCGCACTAATCGGTATTATTGCCAGCGCGTACGCGCAAGACCGCACCATTGAAGGCACGGTGGTTGACGCTGAAACCAACCCCATTCCCGGCGTCAACGTGCTGGTGAAGGGCACCAGCCAGGGCACCATCACCGACATTGAGGGACAGTACCGCCTCGGCGTCACCGAAGAGGCCGAAGCGCTGGTGTTCTCATTTGTTGGCTACGAAACCCTGGAGATGCCCATCGGCACAAAAAGCATTATTGACGTGGACCTCACCGAAGACGCCCGCCAACTGGGCGAGGTGGTGGTGACCGCCCTGGGCGTGGAACGAGAGACCAAGGCATTGGGCTACGCCGTGGAAGAAGTGCAGGGCACCTCTATCACCCAGGCCCGCGAAACCAACCTGGTCAACTCATTGTCAGGACGCGTAGCCGGAGTAAATGTCACCGGCTCGTCTACCACCGTCGGCGGCTCGGCCCGCATCACCATCCGGGGCGAATCGTCGCTCAACATCAACAAGAACCAGCCGCTCTTCATCGTGGACGGCGTGCCGATCAACAACAACGTGGTGGGTTCGTCGGGTTCGGGCAACCTGGAAACCGATTACGGCAACGGCGCGGGTGAGATCAACCCCGACGACGTGGAGACGATCAGCGTGCTGAAGGGACCCAACGCGGCGGCGCTCTACGGTTCGCGCGCCGCCAATGGCGTGATCATCATCACCACCAAATCAGGCAAAAACAACAAGGGACTGGGAGTGAGCGTCAACTCGACGGCCACCTTCGAGAGCCCGCTGCGCTTGCCCGATTGGCAGGATACCTACGGACAAGGCAACCGGGGCGCATTTTCTTTCGTGGACGGTAGCGGAAGCGGCGTTGCCGACGGAGTGGACGAAAGCTGGGGCCCCCGACTGAACGGGCAACCCATTCCGCAGTTCGATTCGCCCCGCAACACCCCTGGATTCCGCGGTGGCGACATTGACGTGGCCCCCGACGGAAGCACCATCACCCCCACCCCCTGGCAGGCGAACCCCAACAACGTGCGTGATTTCTTTGAGACCGGACTCACGCTCACCAACAACGTGGCGGTGTCGGGTGGCAACGAATCGGGCAACTTTAGGCTGTCGTATACCAACCTCGATCAGGTCGGTATGCTGCCTAACACCGACCTGGGGCGCAACACGGTGCTGTTTAGCGGAGGCTATAAGTTGTCCGAAAAGTTGAAGGCCGACGCCACCGTGAACTACATCCGCTCGCGCAGCGACAACCGCCCCTCAATCAGCTACGGCACCGAAAGCCTCATGTACCTGTGGATATGGTACGGCCGTCAGATCAATACCGACAACCTGCGCGACTATTGGCAGCCCGGTTTGGAAGGACAGCAGCAGTTCAACTACAACTATAACTACCACGATAACCCCTACTTCACCTCGTACGAGAATACCAACGGACAGGCCAAAGATCGATTGTTGGGTAACATTTCACTGACCTACGACTTCACCGAAGATCTGAGCCTGATGATTCGTTCGGGAACGGACTTCTACCGGGAGCTGCGCGACCGCAAGCGGGCCTTTAGCACCCAGCGGTTTCCCTTCGGCATGTACCGGGAAGACAATATCTTCTTTGAAGAGCGCAACACCGACTTTCTGTTCTCTTACAACAAGACGGTGAACGAGATTTGGAGTCTGGGCGCTTCGGTGGGCGGCAACCGCATGGACCAGACCTACGAATACAACGAACTGGTGGCTCCGCAGCTATCCATTCCCGGAGTATACAACTTCGGCAACTCGCGGGTGGCCCTGCAAGCCGAAGAGTTCGTAAACCGCAAGCGTATCAACAGCCTGTACGGACTAGTGACCCTCGGTTATCAGAACGTGCTGTTTTTGGACCTAACGGCCCGTAACGACTGGTCGAGCACCCTGCCGGAAGGTAGCAACTCATACTTCTACCCGTCGGTTTCGGCCAGTGCGGTGATCAGCGACATGGTGGAACTACCTTCGGCCTTTGCCTTCGCTAAACTACGGGCCAGTTGGGCGCAGGTGGGCAACGATACCGATCCCTACCAGCTGCGCAACGTATACCAATTTTTACAGCCCTTCGGCGACCTTCAGCGGGTAACCGAATCAGACGTGATTCGCAATCCGAACCTGAAGCCCGAAATTGTGTCCTCGTTTGAGGTAGGCACCGACTTACGCTTCTTTGGCGGACGACTGGGGCTGGACTTCACTTACTACAACATGAACAGCCGCAACCAGATTCTGGAGATTGACGTGGACCGCACCTCGGGCTACAGCAAGACGGTCATCAACGCCGGAGAGATTCAGAACCGCGGAGTGGAGCTGATGCTGACCGGCACCCCGCTAGAACTGGCCAACGGCCTGCGCTGGGACGTGAACCTGAACTGGACCCGTAACCGGGGCAAGGTGCTGGAACTGACCGAAGAAATTCCGTCGTACCGAATTGCTGGCAACCGGGGAGCTACCATTCTGGCGGTGCCCGGCGAACGCATGGGCGACATCTACGGCTCAGTGTTTCAGCGACACGAAGGGCAGATCGTTTACAGCGAAACCGGCTTTCCGCTGCGGACTTCGGACATAGAAAATATCGGCAACTACAATCCCGATTGGATGCTCGGCATCAATAACAGCATCTCCTTCAAGGGATTTAACCTGGGCGTGCTGCTGGACATCCGGCAGGGCGGCGTGATGGTTTCGCAAACCACCTGGATTGGACGCAACGCCGGGCAGTTGGAAGGAACAATATTAGGCCGGGAGAACGGCATGGTGGGAGACGGCGTGATTGTGACGCAACGCGACGAGAGCGGTAACATCACCGCCGTGCGCCCCAACGACGTGGTGGTGGCCGCCCGCGACTGGAACTACCAGTACTTCCGCCGGGAGAACAACGTGGAGGCGGCCGCCTGGGACGCTTCGTTTACCAAATTGCGCGAGGTTCGCTTCGGCTACACCTTCCCGAACACCTTGTTCGGGTCTACTCCCTTCCGGGACGTCAGTTTGTCCGTGGTGGGCCGAAACGTGGCCCTGTGGACGCAGAACCCGCACTTCGATCCCGAAAACATGTCGATGAGCGGCGGCACCCTGGTGCCCGGCGTAGAAAACATGGCCTACCCCACGCCGCGTAGCATCGGGTTCAACCTGAACTTTAAACTATAATGAACGCACTGATAAATAGTAAGACTATGAAAAATATTCTCTTCACGGGGTGCTTTGCCGGGCTGCTGCTGCTTGCTACGGCCTGCACCGAAGATTTTGATGGACTCAATTCTAATCCCAACCAACCGGAGGAAGTGACCTCCGACCTGTTGCTGACCAACATCATTTATGAGTCGGTACGGGAAATGGACGGCATGGCCTGGGGCGAGGGCAACGTGATTGCACAGTATACAGCAAAGATTCAGTTCACCGGCCGCGACCGCTACGACTGGGGCCCCGAGGGCGACCCCTGGTTCGAGTTCTACGACCTGCTGCGCGACGTAGATAACATTCAGACGATTGAAGAAACGGATAATGGCTACGTGGCGGTGTCGCTGATCATGAAGTCGTGGATGTACCAGATTCTAACCGATCTGTACGGTGACATTCCCTACAGCCAAGCCATTCAGGGCAAGACCGAGAGCAATTTCACCCCGGCTTTTGATCGAACAGGAGACGGTCTACGCCGGTATCCTAGCGGATCTGGAGCGCGCCAACGCAATCCTGAACACCAACCCCACTCCCGTGGCGGGCGACGTGCTGTTTAATGGTGACCTAGCGCGGTGGCAAAAACTGGCCAACTCCCTGCGCCTGCGGGTGCTGCTGCGGCAGTCTAATAAAGTAGATCCCTCGGCGGCCATGTCGGCGATCCTGAACGATGCGAACGCCCCGGTATTCACCGGCAACGATGATCAGGCGGTGTTCGACTACCTAGCTTCGGCCCCCAACCAGCAGCCGCTCTACACCACCCGGTCGGGTTCTTTCGATGAGTATCGCCTGAGTAAACTGATGGAAAACACGCTTAAAAGTTTAGGCGATAATCGTTTACACGTATACGCGCAACCCACCTCTAGTTCTGAAGCCGGATTGGTCGGCGAAGAAAGCGTTTACCAGGGAGTACCCAACGGACTGGCCGACGAGAGTGCGCTGACCTTCAACGGTGGCTCTAACTTTGTCTCGCAGGTCGGGCTGCTCTACGCTTGCCTGGTGTGCGACGACGACGCTTCGCCCACCGCGCGGCAGGGCATGGTGATGACCTACGCTGAGTTGCAGTTTATCCTGGCCGAAGCCGCCGAACGGGGCTTTATCACCGGAGATGCCGAAGGGTTTTACCTGAACGGGATTCAGGCATCGTACGACTACTACGAAGATCGGTCGGCGCTCATCTCGCCGGAAATCGGCGAAGCGGCGGCGCCCACCGAAGGCTACTTTGCGCAGGACGCCGTGGCTTATACCGGAGCCACGGAAGCGAAGCTGGCCAAGATCGGTACCCAGAAATGGTTGGCGCTGTTCTTTAACGGCCTGGAAGCCTGGGCCGATTGGCGACGCACCGGCTATCCGGCGGGCCTGCGCGCAGGCACCGACGCGCTGATCGACCAAGTGCCCGTCCGCTTCATGTACCCCGGGGAAGCTCAGGCGCTCAACGGCGAAAATTACCGGGCCGCTATTTCCGCCCAAGGACCAGACAACATCACCACCCCGGTGTGGTGGGATGCGCAGTAGTTTTATCCTTTAATCAGGCGTTTCACGCGGGACGCGTTTGTAACGCGCCCGTTTAAAATCACTAAACAATATTCTCATGAAAAATACGATAAGCATTTTACTGCTACTGGTTTTATTTGCCCTCAGTGGCTGCTACGACGAGCTGGATAAAACCGAAGCTTTCGAACCATTTACCAAGCTCACCTTTAGTCCGGAAGGCGGAGACTTCACCGACGTGACCCGCACGGAGGCCGGTGAGCTCATCGCGACAGCCGAGGTGACCATCGAGGTGACAGCTCCCGGCTTGCAAACGGCCACCGCCAGTGCCGTGAGCGGTGACCAAACGATTGACTTAGGAGCGCTCAACTTTGCCGATGGCAAGGCCACGCTGGTGGTGCCGGTAAGCAGCCTGGGCACCGCTAACCTTATTCGGTTTAGCGCGCAGAACACCGACGGACGGGCTTTCACCACCCGGTACCAGATTGCGTACTAACCGCTGAATCTGATAGGAAGAAACCTAACAATTTCTTATTCTAGCGAGCGTGAGGTTCTGGTAGCCTCACGCTCTTTTTTATCACCTCTGTTTTAATGCCTATGCCCCCCCGTCTACCGTTAAGATGCCCTGACCTGCTGCGTCACTCTGATTATTATCACAAATCTGGTCGTAGGGTAACGAAGTGTCCTACGACCCCATTGTACCAACACACTTCGGAAAAATCATTATCCTCAAAATCGCTCTTTTCTGTGTCAACTAGCACAGAGCATCAATATTTATTTAGAAAGCCTTTCTACCTACTCTTCGCCATCCTGCTAGTCCTTAACGCCTGCAACTCCACCTCGAACCAAGAACCCGACGCATCCGCTCCCTGGATCGCCCAAGCTCCTGCCGGAGACCGGTACGCCCAGATCGACACCGCCGGAACCACCGTGCTGCCCAACGGCCGCCTGCTCACCCCGCGGGGGAAAACGCTACGGGTGGCCCCGCATCCCTACGGTCTCACCCTGAGCCGCGACGGACAAATAGCCGTCAGCGCCAACTCCGGCACCGCCCCGTTCTCTATTTCCATCATTGATGATGTACTGGGCCAGCCTACGGTGCGGCAAGTTCCCGAAGGGGCCAACACCGACGACGACCTGCTGGGGGCCGTGTTTATGGGCGTAGCGATTTCGCCCAACAACCAAACCGTATACGTGGCCGGTGGGCAAGAGAACAAAATATTCCTCTTCAACGTGGCTAGCGGCGAAGCCCGTGGGGAGATTAGTGGCGCAGTGGCCGGTAGCGACGAAACGGATTATACGGACGGCTACCTGGGCGATATGAAGCTCACCCGCGACGGACAAACCCTCTACGTGGTGGACCAGGTCGGTTTTCGCCTGCTGGTGATCGACGTACCCAGCCGCACGGTGAGGCGCAGCGTACCGGTTGGCCGCTATCCCTTCGGAGTGGCGCTATCGCCCGACGAGCAGAAAGTATATGTGGCCAACGTGGGGATGTTCGCCTACCAACCCATCGGCGGACTCACCCCGGACAATCTGAAAGAACGAGCGCTGCGCTTTCCGGCCTCGGCCTACGGCAGCGACGCGATGCGCGACGGAGTGCAGAACGACTCGGTAAGCATCCCCGCCCTGGGCGATCCCAACGCGCCAGAGTCGTTTTCGGTGTGGACGGTGAGCGTAGCCCAGGACTACGCCGTGACGGCCCGGACCAAAACGGGCGTGCTGGTGGGCGAGATGCTGGAAGATTTTCCGGCGGTGGGCGGTGCGAGTCCGAACTCGCTGGTAGCTACCGACAACTACGTCTTCGTGAGCAACGGCAACAACGACTGCGTGTCGGTGATCAGTACCGCGCAGGACACCGTGGCGCACACTATTTACTTACAGCCCGATGAGCGGTTGGGTAGTTTTCGGGGCGTCATTCCCTTCGGACTAGCCCTGTCACCTGATGGCAAACGGCTATACATAGCTGAATCGGGAATCAACGCGGTGGGCGTGATCGATACAGACTCGATGAAAACCATTGGCCATATTCCGGTGGGCTGGTTTCCGTTGAAGCTGGCGGTGAGTCCCGACGGTTCGCAGTTAATCGTGGCCAACGCCAAGGGCTACGGCAGCGGTCCCAACGGTGGCCCCGACTTCGCCCTCGGTGACGAAGGCAGTTACATCGGTCGCCTGATGCGCGGATCGATCAGCGTCATGGACGTCCCGACGGATGAGGAGCTAGCGCAGACCACACAGCAAGTAGTCAGCAATAACTTTCGCTTCCTGAAAGCGGATGAAGTGATCACCGAAGCACGGGCCGACAATCCGGTTCCTGCGTATCCTGGCGGACGCTCGTCGCCCATCAAGCACATCGTGTTTGTATCCAAGGAGAACCGTACCTACGACGAGGTGTTCGGCCAGTTGGCGGGCGGGCGGGGCGAACCGGCGCTGGCCCGCTACGGCTACCGCGCCACTTTCAGCAACCAGGCGGGTGATCAGACGGTCGATACGGCGACGGTGATGGTGAACCACCTGAAACTCGCCCAGCACTTCGCCACCGCCGATAACTTCTACGTGGACGCCGACCACTCGGCCGACGGGCACCGCTGGCTGGTGAATACCTATCCTAACCAGTGGGTAGAGACCTCGGTAGCGGCTTCCTACGGGGGCAAGCGGGGGGCGGTGCCCGGTTCCGAGGCTCCGGGCAACTACGGCATTGTGGGCTCGTCGGGGGCCATTTATCCGGAAGACTACAACGAGGCCGGATCGATCTGGGACCACATGGAGCGCAACAACGTGAGCTTCTTTAACTTCGGCTTCGGGGTGGAGCTGGCCAACAGCTACGCGGACTCTACCCTGAAGTACTTTGGGGTGCGTCCGTTGATTAACTACCCCATTCCGGGCCCCTTATACGACCGTACCTCCCGGAAGTACGCGACCTACAACATGGGGATTCCTGATCAGTTTCGGGTGGAGACATTCATCGAGGAGTTCAACGAACGCTGGGGCGAAGGGCAAGATACGCTGCCGCAGGTGCTTACGATCATTTTGCCCAACGACCACGGGGCGGGCGACCGGCCGGAGGCGGGGTACCCGTTTACCGAGAGCTACATGGCCGACAACGACCTGGCGCTGGGTCGGCTGGTGGAGTTTCTGTCGCACACACCCTACTGGAAGGAGATGGCGATAGTGGTCACCGAAGACGATTCGCAGGGCGGTGTGGACCACATCGATGCGCACCGCAGTCTGCTGATGGTGTACTCACCCTACGCGAAGCGGAATTACGTAGGCCACCAGCACTACAGCTTCGGCAGCATCTTCAAGACTTTCTGGAACATCTTGGGCATTCCCTACCTCAACCAGTACGACGCGGGCGCTACTGGTTTAGCGGACTTGTTCACAGCTACGCCCACCGACAGTGCCTATAACGCCTCCGCCGTGGACCCGCGCATCTTTGATCCGCAGAAAGCACTGGACCCGTTCGACAAAAACTTCGACTGGCGGGCGGTGCTGGCTTCGCCGCAGCTGGACGATCCGGCGGATCTGGCGCGGGCAGCGGCCCGGCGCGACTCCGAAGCCCTTCGGGAGGGGGGCGAGTAGCCACTAAAGAACACCCCCGCTATCAATTAACCTATCCACATGACGAGTAAGTATTTACTGCTCACTACAACGATTTTCGTCCTGGTATTCTTACTGTACGCTACGCACGCGGAAGCGCAAACCGTGCGAGCAACCATCGAGGATACGCACACCCGCCAGCCGGTGGCCGACGCCCACGTTCGAGTGAACGGGTCCGCCACCGGAGCAGTGAGTAATGCCAACGGCTCGTTCACGCTGAGCAAGGTGTCTCCCACCGCCGACACGCTCCGAATCACCAAGGTAGGTTACCGACCAACCGAACTGATCGTATCTTCGGGTGCCGATCAGATCCTACCTACTATCCGATTGCTGCCCGAGGTGGTGCAACTCAACGAAGAGGTAGTGGTCACCGTGCAGCGTATGCCGCAGGCGCAGTTCGAGAGTCCCTACCCGGTATCGGTGCTCAACTCCGCCCAACTGCTACAGTACGCTCCCCGCTCGATGGCTGAGGCCCTGGAAGGACTGCCCGGCGTCTGGATGCAGAAGACCAACCACGGCGGGGGCTCGCCCTTCGTGCGCGGCCTCACCGGCAACCAAACCCTGCTGATGATTGACGGCATCCGGCTCAACAACGCGATCTCACGCTACGGTCCCAACCAGTACTTCAACACCATCGATCCCAACAGCGTGGAGCGGGTGGAAGTGGTTCGTGGTGCCGGATCAGTGCAGTACGGCAGCGATGCGCTGGGCGGAGTGGTGCAGGTGCTCACCAAAAGTCCTACGCTGAGTCCGGACGGGTGGCGGGTGCGGGGCGGTCTGTACGGCAAATATATGAGCGGCAACATGGAGCGCAGCGGTCGCGGAGAATTGACGGTGAGCAGTCCCCGGGTGGCGCTGTACGGAGGCCTATCGCTGCGGAACTTCGGGGATTTGATCGCCGGAGATGGACAGCGCTTGGCACCCTCGGGCTACCGGGAGGCTTCGGTAGACAGCAAAGCGATTGTGATACTTACCGACCGGCAACGGCTGACCGCCGCTTACCAGCGCTTGCAACAAAACGACGTGCACCGCTGGGACCAGGTGGCGCAGCGGGGCTACGCCCGGTGGAAGTTTGATCCGCAGATTCGGCACCTCGGCTACCTGCGCTGGGAGGGACAGACAGACCGCCGTTGGGCCAAAACCATCCGGGCCACCACTTCGCTCAATCGCTCGGTAGAGGAGCGCGTAACGCAGCGAGAGGAGGGGAGTGTCCGGCGTCACGAACGGGAGGCGGTGAACACCTACGGTGCGCAGTTGGAAGTTGTATCGGAACCGTCGGCCAGCTATCGTTTCGTCAGCGGATTTGAGTACTACGCCGACCGGGTGCACAGTTGAGCCTACGAGCAAGACATCGCAACCGCAGCCGTAGCGGAGCAACGCAGCACCTACCCCGAAGGAGCCCGGGCCAGCAGTTGGGCCCTGTTCACCCTGCACACCTGGTGGCGGGATCGCTGGACGCTCAACTACGGAATTCGGGGCGGGCGGGTGCGGGTATCAGCGCAGGACGAAACCTTCGGAGCCATTGACAACACGCCCAACACCTGGGTGGGCAACCTCGGCGCGTCCTACGCCCTGGGTCCGCAGTACCGACTGGTCGCATCGGTCTCCACCGGGTTTCGCGCTCCGAACGTGGATGACCTGACCAAATTTGGCTCCTTTGATTCCGGTTTTGAGGTACCCATCCGTAATTTAGCCCCGGAAAGGTCAGTAACGGCGGAAGCGGGCGTAAAAGCCAAGACCGAGCAGTTTTCGGGCACATTGGTGGCCTACCGCACCCGTTTGTCGGATCTGATCGAGCGCACCCCGGCCCGGTACCAGGGCAGTGAACGGTGGCAGGGCGACCCGGTGTTTCAGAAACAGAACGTGGCCGCTGCGTTCCTGCGGGGCCTAGAAGCCGAAGCGGCGTGGCGGATGACCAATGCCTGGACGGCCTTCGGCAGCGTGGTGTTTACTTACGGTCAGAACACTACGGACAACGAACCCATGCGCCGGATTCCGCCGCTGCACGGGCGGGTAGGACTACAGTGGGAAACCGCTACGGGATGGAACGCCCGGACCGAATGGCGCTACGCCGGGGCACAACGGCGGTTATCAGGGGGCGACCTGAACGATCACCGCATTGCCGACGCAGGCACAGATGGCTGGCAGGTGGTTAACCTTTACGCGGGGTACACGCACGGCCCGTGGGCGGTGAATATCGGATTACAAAACCTGCTGGATGAATCGTATCGTACGCACGGTTCGGGGGTTGATGGCTACGGACGCAGTGCGTGGGTGGCGGTGCGGTGGCGGCTTTAAACAAAAAAAGCCGGAATAAATCCAGCTTTAAAGCTAATGAGGAGAAAGCAAGCGATAATTAGTTGTTGGGCAACTTCAGCATATCCGCCTCAATGTTATACTTCTTAATCAATTCCGTAGTGTATTTCTTTTTACCGTAGGGTACGATGAGGTAAAACTTGCCGCTTTTCATCTTGGCTAAGTTAGAAAACAACTTCCACTTGCTCACGACCTGCTGCTCGTTGTGCTTATCGCCCTCTACGATCTTGAAGTAATCCTTACCCAGGGTGGTTTTTCCGGTAAGATCGGGCATCACTTCTTCGTCGGTTTGTTTGCGAATAAACTTGCCGGGAAGCTCGTAATCAGGATGATCGGCTTTGATGTTATCGTAACCCTTGCTCTCTAACAATTCAATGGCTTTTTCCAGGTAATCACTCTGTTTACTTTTTACCGCTGTCGTGCTCATAAAGAAAATATGTTTAAACTATGGTTAACTACTTAGTACAGGCTCACGCATCAAAAATCCGCCGGATTTTACTCGGGCGGAAAATAGACAGACCATTGACAAATGTACGATAATAACCACGGCCTACGAATAAAAGTTCAGAATAATTCTGTGAAACATGCGGAGTTGAGCAAACCGCTTTCTGGCTACCCCAGCAGTTTAAAAGCCCGTTGCAGCGAGGCTGCGGTGGCCGCCACAGCAGCCTCATCTTCCAGTTCGTTGAGTGCCTTGTTGAATGGTTCGGCACGCACCGGCCCGTCGTAATTGATTTTGACCAAGGCTTGTAGGAAATCTTTCGTTGGAATAATCCCCGTAGCCACCGGCAGTTCGCGCTCGCCGTCGATCTGTTCGCGGGGTGAACGTCCGCGGTGGGCATCGTTCAGGTCGCAGGCTACTACCTCCTGGTTGGTCAGCGTCAAAATGTCATCTATACTCTCTTCGGCGGTATACCAGTGGAAGCTGTCGAGTACCACTCCCACGTTGGGTTGGTTGAGGTCAGCGATCAGGGCGCGGGTTTCTTCCAGGGTAGACACAAAAGCATACTTATCACGGTCGCGCAACGTTTTCGGACCCACGTATTCCAGACCCAAGCGGATGCCGTGATCATCCAGAATCTGAGCTACTTGCTGCAACCGATCCCCGTGCTGTCGAAAGTTTTTGAGGTAGTTTAGTTCGGCGTGGGTCGGCATGATCCAGGTGCTCATGCGGGTGCCTTTGGCATCTTGCAACGCCTTGGCCAGGCGCGGCAACTCAGCCAAGTCAGTCTTGAACTTTGCGTCGTCCTGGCGGAATTCAATCGGCAGTCCTGCTACGCCCCAGATGAGTTTCTTCTTTTGCATGTCAGCGAGCAGATCGGCCACTGCTCCGGCATCCTGATCGGCTAAAAACGCAGGATACGGGGTAATTGCCTCAAACTTGTACTGCGCCGCCAGTTCGATTAATCTCAGTTGATCTACCTGAACCCCAATGGCCCCCGGGTCCAGGCTCATGGTGAAGCGACGGGGAGACGCGGCGAAACCGGGCGATGATGGAACGGATAGAAATCCGGCCGCCGAAAGGAGAGCAGTTTGTTGGAGAAATGATCGTCGTTGCACGGATATAAGATAGGTTGGAAAAGTCTCCAATATACGTTTCATCTGCTTACAAACTAACTGATTGGTTACCGAATTTTTCAAACCGCCAACCACGAAGATCTACTGAATTAGTACATTAGTAACAAAACACCCAATTCTTTTCGCCATATACGAAGCCAACGGTACATCTTTGCGCTTGTATCAAAAACCCACTTAACATGCTGAAGAATATTCTCTCAATCGGTCTAAAAAAAGAGATGCCGGTTTACGAGCAACGCCGCGTGAGAGCAGCCAACTCGGTTGCACTGATTTTGATAGGAACGATGGCAATTCCGTTTACGGTCCTGTCGTGGGTCTATTTTCCTCCTGTTGCTGTTTTGCCTCTGCTGGGGGGAGCGGTTTGTGGTATTTACTTTGCGCTAACGGCGGCGGGGCACACGCGCTTTGCGCGGTTCTTGGTAGTGATGGGACCTGCTCTCTTGGTATGCTATTATAATGTTGCCCTGTGCGGTCCAAACGGCGAACCGCTCACTACGCTCACCTTCATAAGCATGGTATTTATTATCAAGTCATTTGTGGTAATCGACACCCGAGAAAAAACACTGCTCATCTTGACCGTTTTAAGCAGCGGAATGGCTATTTTATTGCTTCCAGTGGTTAAGCAATGGGTGGTAGTAGACCCGGCGCACACGGCAGCGCGTCTGGCATTTGTTGCTCTGCTAGAGAAAGGATGGATGAGTCATGTTTCTTATTTTGTTGCGATTGTAGCGGCCTGTTCGGCCTTGCTAGGTCTGTCGCAAATTAGTCGCAGTGCCGAACTAGAAAGCGAAGTGGCCCGGCGGGAGGCTGAAGAGAAAAGCGAGGCGATGCGGCAAGAAAAGCAAATTGCCGATGAAGCCCTCAAGAAGTTAGAAGACGCGCAGCATACCGAAAACCAACGCCGCTGGGCGGCCGAGGGCATCGCCCAACTGACCGACCTTACGCGTACCCAATCGAACGAAAAGGCTACCGCGCTTTACGACCGGGTGATCGCTCACTTTGTGAAGTATCTGGAAGCCAACCAGGGCGGACTCTATACTATCAATCGAGAGAACGAAGAAGAGGAAATTCGTCTGGAAGCTTGCTACGCCTATGATCGCAAGAAGTACCTACAGAAAACCATCGCTCCCGGCGAAGGATTGGTAGGACAGGTTTTTCTGGAACGGCAGCCCATGCACTTGACCGAAATTCCCGAAAACTACGTCACCATCACTTCCGGTTTGGGAAAGGCCACTCCGCGTTCGCTGGCGATTGTGCCCCTGATGGTGAATGAAGCGGTAGAAGGCATTCTGGAGATTGCCACGTTTAAGGCCGTAGAAGATCATCACCTGGCTTTCTTGGAAAAAGCGGGCGAAAGTCTGGCCGCGTTCATTCAGATGAACCGTATCAACACCAAAACCCGGATACTGCTCGCTGAGGCCCAACAGCAAGCCGAGGAAATGCGCGCCCAAGAAGAGGAGATGCGTCAGAATCTGGAAGAGCTAGCCGCTACCCAGGAAGAGATGCATCGCAAGGAACAGGCCTATCAAAATAAAATCGCGGAGTTAGAAGGTCAGCAAGCAGTCGCGTAGAAACTCGAGGGTAATGTGCTGTCTTTTGAACAGATTCTGTACTTTTACGTCAAAAGGTACCCTTCTATGTCTCAGGATATTTCTCAACATTTTCATTACGTGAAACAGGCCGCCCGCCGCGCCCTGCGCCTGGATACCAACACCATCAACAATGTTCTACTCACCCTGGCCGACACTGCCGAAGAGCAAACTGATTTCATTCTGTCGGAGAACAAGCGGGACCTGGAGCGCATGGACCCACAGGACCCGAAGTACGACCGACTTCAATTGAGCGAATCACGACTGCGGGGCATCGCCTCAGATTTGCGGAAAGTGGCCGAACTGCCCTCGCCTCTAGGTAAGACACTGGAAGAGAAGCAGTTAGACAACGGTTTGCAGTTGCGTAAAGTATCGGTGCCGCTGGGTGTGGTGGGAGTGATCTACGAGGCGCGTCCCAACGTGACCTTCGACGTGTTTGCGCTGTGCCTGAAAGCGGGTAACGTATCGGTGCTGAAGGGAGGGAGCGACGCTGAACATTCTAATGCCGCCATTGCGTCGATCATCCACCGGGTGCTTCGAGCGCATAAACTGGACGAACACCTGGCCTACTTGATGCCCACGTCACGGGAGGCCACCCGGGAGATGCTGGAGGCCGTAGGAACCATTGATGTCATCATCCCCCGCGGCAGCCAGGGGTTGATTAACTTTGTGCGCGAACATGCCAAGGTGCCCGTGATCGAAACCGGAGCGGGCATCGTGCATACCTACTTTGATAAGAGTGGCGATACGGAAAAAGGGAAGCAAATCATCAATAACGCCAAAACCCGCCGCGTGAGCGTATGCAATGCCCTGGACTGCCTCATCGTTCACCGCGACCGCTTGGGCGATCTGCCCGAATTGGTGCGCCTGCTACCCGAATCAGAAGTGACGGTGTTTGCCGATACGCCCGCCTACGAAACTTTGACTGATCACTATCCGGAGGGGTTGCTGCATCGGGCCGATGCCTCGCACTACGGCACCGAATTCTTGTCGCACAAAATGTCGATCAAAACGGTGGCTACCCTGGAAGAAGCGCTGGATCATATCGCCGAGCACAGCTCCCAACACAGCGAGGCCATCGTGGCCGAAGACGCTGAAACCATCAATACGTTTATGCAGTCGGTAGATGCCGCCGCGGTGTACGCCAACGTGTCAACCGCTTTCACCGACGGGGCCCAGTTTGGCATGGGAGCCGAAATCGGGATCAGCACTCAAAAACTACACGCCCGCGGCCCGATGGCTCTGCCCGAACTCACCAGCTACAAGTGGTTGATCTACGGAGATGGGCAGATTAGAAGCTAAAAATGGTTCAATGCGGCCAGGGTGCCCATTTTGCCCTGTTCGTAGTCTTGTATGGCCTGCGTCAGCTCCTGCGAATTGTTCATCACGAAGGGCCCGTAACTGACCACCGGCTCTTGAATGGGCTCACCGCTCAGCAGTAATACAATGCTATCGTTGTCTGCGTGTAAGTGAACGGTTTTTTCGGACTCACCAAACACGGCTAGTTCTGCTTCATTCAGTTCCGCGCCGTTCATCCGCAGACTTCCACGAAGCACGTAGACCCCACTGTTATTCCCGTCAGTTAATGGCACCTCCAGACTGGCTCCGGCCTCCAGGCGAATGTCCAGCATGGTCAACAGAGTAAACGTCTGCGCCGGTCCGACATGATCTTGGTAGTTGCCCGCGATCACCCGCACCAAACTGCCCGGAGCGTTGATTTCGGGTATTCTATCAGCAGTGATTTCCTGGTAGCACGGACGGGTCATCTTATGCGCTTTGGGCAGGTTCACCCACAGTTGAATCATCTCCAGCGTGCCTCCCTGCTGCGAGAATTGCCGACCATGCTTTTCTTCGTGAACCACTCCGGCCCCGGCCGTCATCCACTGCACGTCACCGGGTCCGACGCGGCCAGCGTGCCCCGCCGAATCGCGGTGCTCAATGGAGCCGGAATACACGATGGTCACCGTTTCAAAGCCCCGGTGCGGATGTTCATCTACGCCCCGCTGTCAATTACTGGGTAACACTTGGGTGGGTCCCGCGTGATCAAGCAACAGAAAAGGACTCAGCTGCTTGAGTCCCTGATTGGGCAGCGGACGCCGAATGGTGAAGCCGTCGCCGACCTGACTGGGCTGGCTCTGATATACGTGGGGTTCGGGTTTATTCGATAGTTGCATCATGATCGGGATTAGGTCCGCGGAATTTATCGAGAATACGGTTAAGCTCGGCCACTTCTTCATCGGTGATGTGCTGCTGCTGGCGCAGCTGGACCTCTAACTGGGGCGCTACTTCATCTAGAAGATCCAAGCCCTGTCGGGTGATCAGGATGTCTACTTTTCGACGGTTGGCCGGGCACACTTCGCGCGATACCAGTCCGCTGCGGCGCAGCTTTTCCACCAAGCGGGTCACGTTCGACATGCGGTTAAGCATCCGCTCGCTGATGCGTTGCAGGGGAGAAGGATTGGGATACTGCCCCTTCAGAATGCGCAGCACGTTGTACTGCTCTTCGGACAAGCCGTACTGCTTGAGCACCGAAAGAATAATCTGATCGAGCCAGCCGTTGGTGAAACGAATATTCAGAATGGCTTTTTCGAACGGGTGCTTAAATCGAGGCTGTTTGATGGCTTCTTCCAGGCGCATAGTAGTCGTGCTTCATTATTTGTTGTATAGACAACGGTTGTGATTAGCAAAGGTTTCGTTGACCGCCGAGATAACTTTCAGCGTGGTTAGGGGTTTTGGGTATTGGGGTTTAGGTGTTGGATTTCCAAAAACTAACTCCCACTCCCCAAAACCCAATTCCTAAAACCCTGTAAAGCAACACAAATCATGAAGATACTGATCATTGGCGCCGGAGGCGTGGGCAACGTGGTGGTGCACAAGTGCGCGGCGGTACCCAAAGTATTCTCCGAGATAATGCTGGCCAGTCGAACCGTAAATAAGTGCGAAGCCATTGCCCGCGACGTGCGCAAGCGGTTTCCCAACGTGAAACTGCAAACCGCCCCGGTAGACGCCGACCAGGTGCCCGAACTGGTAGCCCTGATAAAGAAATTCGCCCCGGCAATGGTGATCAACGTGGCCCTGCCCTACCAGGACCTCACCATCATGGACGCCTGCCTGGAAACCGGGGTGCACTACCTCGACACGGCCAACTACGAGCCGCGCGACGTGGCTAAGTTTGAATACCACTGGCAGTGGGCCTACCAGGAGCGCTTTAAAGAAGCCGGACTGATGGCTTTACTTGGCTGCGGCTTTGATCCGGGCGTCACCGGAGTGTTCACCGCCTACGCGCAGAAGCACCACTTCGATGAGATCCACTACCTCGACATTGTGGATTGCAACGCAGGAGACCACGGCAAGGCCTTTGCCACCAACTTTAATCCTGAAATCAACATTCGGGAGATCACCCAGCGGGGCCGCTACTGGGAAGACGGACAGTGGGTGGAGACCGACCCGCTGGAGATCCACCAGCTCATTGACTATCCGGAAATCGGTCCGAAAGAATCGTACCTGTTGTACCACGAGGAGTTGGAATCGCTCACCAAGAACATACCGCACCTCAAGCGTGCCCGCTTCTGGATGACCTTTTCTCCCGAGTACATCACCCACCTGCGGGTGCTGGAGAACGTGGGCATGACGGGCATCCACCCGGTGAAGTTTCGGGGGCAGGACATTGTGCCGCTGGAGTTCCTTAAGGCCGTGCTGCCGGAGCCCTCCAGCTTGGGCGAAGGTTATCAAGGACAAACCTCCATCGGTTGCCAGATCAAAGGAGTGAAGGACGGGCGGGAGAAGACCTACTACGTCTACAACAACTGTGACCACGCAGCGGTCTACCGCGAGGTGGGGGCGCAAGCCGTGTCGTACACCACCGGCGTGCCCGCTATGATCGGGGCCAAACTGATGCTGGAGGGCCAGTGGATGCAACCCGGAGTCTACAACGTAGAAGAGTTCAATCCTGATCCGTTTATGGATGCGCTCAACCAGTACGGCCTACCCTGGCACGAGCGCGTGAACGCGGAGTTGGCGTTTGACGACTACACATAGCACTGGTCTTCACGGTGAAGTTTGCCTCGTACGCCAGCAGGCGCTTACTCCTTAATCAGTTTGACGCGCCGCTGCCCGACTGTAAGTAAGTAGATACCGGACCGTTGGCTTGTGAGGTCCAGTTGCTGCTTCCCAGCGTCAAGTTGCTGATCGAGTACCGTCCGGCCAATAAGATCGGTAACGCGCACGTGTGTGGGTTCCGGTAGCATCACTCGGTACGTACCCGCGCTCGGATTGGGGTAAACATCAAGGGAGAAGGCATCGCCATCAGCAAACTCGGTTGTTGGCGTCCGGGACACAGTAGTTGCCACCCGAGCGGTGGTAGCAGACGGCACCACCTGAATGGTACAGTTGGCACTAACAGCCCCATTGCTAAAGCTCGTAGCATTGATCACTACCGTACCGGGCCCTATGGCAGTCACCTCCCCAGAAATGTAGTCTACATCGGCCACCGCATAATCGCTTGTGTAATGGGCTAAGAACTGATTAGTGGTGTTGGCTGGGGTAATCACTGCGTCCAGATCAAAGGTCTCTCCCACTGCCAGCGTGTCGGGGCAGTTGATGAACGCCAGGCCCGTGGCACTAACTTCCGTCGCAAAGTAGAAGTAGTTAACATCAAATAAGTATCCGCTACCGCCTTTGAAGACCAGATACAACGAGCGAACCCCGGTCACGGGAGGCAGATCGGTTTCGATGAAGTTATTGAAATCCTGAAAGGCTTGCCATCCACCGGTATTGGAAATGGCCACCGTACCGATGAGAGGACCGTCGACTGCATCGGCCCGAAACTCAACGGTGCCCCCGGCTGTGTTGCTGGAAGCGCGCACCGTGGCGCTGAGTGGGCCTCCTAAATCCACGTTGTCAAAGCGGAGCCAATCACCGTTGTTGATGTAGCCCACGGCGGTGCCACCCGAGGAGAGAAGGGTGCCCTGCTGAGCACTGTACGACTCAGCCTGAACAGTCTGGTAGGGATTGATCGGTGTAGGCGACACCACCTGAATGGTACAGTTAGCACCAACGGCCCCGTTGCTGAAGCTCGTAGCATTGATTACTACCGTACCCGGCCCTACCGTAGTCACTTCCCCGGAAATGTAGTCGACCTCCGCTACTGAGTAGTCGCTCGTATAAAAGGCCACGAAGTCGTTGGTGGTGTTGGTTGGGGTCAGCGCTACGTCTAGGTCGAAAGGTCTCTCCTACCGCTAGTGTGCCAGGGCAGTTGGTAAAGGCTAGGCCTGTGGCGAAAGTCTCTGTCTGGAACGAGAAGTTGTTGAACGTCAAACAGGTACCCACTGCCCCCTTTGAACACCAGATAAAGAGGTTGCTGGCCCGTGGTCCCCCGGATGATGTCCGCAGAGAATTCCTGAAATTTGTTCCACCCACTGGTATTAGACACACTTACAGCAGCGATCAGGGAGCCAGTAAGGCTACCCAGGCGAAACTCGATGGTGCCGCCGGCCGTCTGACTAGAAGCTTGTACACTGACGGTAAGCGCAGGCTCATCAAAATTGACGTCATCAAAGCGAAGCCAGTCGCCGTTGTTAATATAGCCAACCGCAAGACCGCTTCCGCCAAGGCGGGTGCCCTGCTGGGCGCTGTACGCTTCAGCTTGAATGGCTTGGTAAGGATTGATCTGGGCTTGCAATGGACTTACAACCACCAGGCAAAAGAGTGCTGTACCAAGAGTAAATTTTTTCATAAACATCAAGTAATTAGTGAGAAATTAAATCTACCAAAAATTACCAAAAATTCTACCTTTTCGACCACAATCTTCCCGATAATATGTAGTCAACTATCCATAATATAATATTGAGCTGAATAATTAAGCTTTAATAGGGTTGCCTCTCAGTCTGCCTTAGGTTGTTGACTATTGGCAAGGATCTTATTCAATGCTATCTTCCCAATAATTGACCACGCGTACTAGGCGTTCGGTAATGAAGAGGCGGGGGCATCTCACCGGTGATTTATAGTTGCTACCTTGGGTAGCAGTTCTATACCTCCGGTGTTTATTACGTGCACCCTACACCCGCCGTCGAATAGCTCCGGTGTTCATTACGTGCACCTTACCTTCCTAACCCTGTTGCGCCGGTGAAATGCTACGGCTACTCTCCTTCTACGTAAGAAATACCGGTGCTATGTTATTGCCCCCCGTTTTTCCGTACGCATAACCCCGGTGTTTTCCCTTTCGGAGTATCTGACGTAGGGTTTGTTTCGCCTTCTAGCGGTGTTTTAGGCCAATTACGCACCAACCTTACGTCCGTAAGATCGCCGTTTTTTCTGCCCGGCACCCTACTGCGCTGCGCTTTAGTTTTGCTCCAAAAAAAAGCTATGAAGAAAAAGAAAAGCATCTACGAAGAAATCGAACAGTACCGCCTGATTATCAGCGGTGCATTGGCCAACCCCGCGATTCTTAAGAAGCTGGCTGAACTAGGGTACGACCGCAAGGCCATCTTGGCCGGGCAACAGCTCCTGCTCGGGATGAAGGCCCAGCAGCAAGTGCGGGAAAGCGGGCAGAACAGTCAGAAGGCGAGCACGCAGTCCATGCGCCAGTCCTATCAGGAAGCCGATGCACGTTACCTCGCTCACGTGAAGCTGGCACGCCTCATTGTGCCTGCCGACAGCCAAGCCTGGAACAACCTGCAACTCACCGGTCGCCGTCGCAAAGACCTGGCCGGGTGGATGATGCAGACGGAGGCGTTCTACCAGCACGCTCCGGCCGTGGCCGAACGGCTGGCCCAGCGGGGCATCACCCCGGAAGAACTCACGCAGACGCAGGCGATGATTGAGGCAGTGGCCGAAGCGCGGGTGGAGCAAAACCGTCATCGAGGAGACAAGCAAGTGGCCAAAGTGCGCCGCGACCGGGAACGCGAAGCCCTGCAGCAGTGGATGGCCAAGTTCATCCGTGCCGCCCGCTACGCCTTTGCCGAAGACAAGCAACAGCTAGAGTCGCTGGGCATCGTAGTGCCTTCGTGAGGTAAGCATTGAAAAAGGAAGCTGGTCGTAGGGGTTTCCTACGACCACATACGAGACGGTTTACTTCTTCAAAATCGTAAACTCCACCCGGCGATTTTTGCTGCGTTCTTCTTCAATGGCGTTGCTCACCAGCGGACGAGTACCTCCGTAGCCCCGTTCGGTGATCCGCTGAGCGTCTGCCCCTTGCTCCACCAGGTACTGCTTCACGGCCACGGCCCGCTCCTCAGATAGCGCCAGATTGAGGTCGGCGCGCCCCTGGTTGTCGGTGTGTCCGGCCACCTCGATCTCCAGTTCGGGGTTTTCTTGCAGCAGGGTTACCACTTCGTCGAGCGTTTCGTAGGAGCCGGGCAGCATGGTGGCGTTGCCCCGGTCGAAGAGCACATTCTCCAGATTCACGGTAGCCCCCACTTCCAGCGGCGTGAGGGCGTAGTCACGCACCAAGGCTTCCGTTCCCGCAGAACCAGTTGACATCCGATCGCGGTCGGAGATGAAACCCTCGGCGGCTACGGTAAGGGTGTAGTCGTCGTCGGGGGGCAGAGACACGCTGAAACTTCCGTCAGAATCGGTTTGCACCTCGGTTACCTGCGCCGTGTCTTTCTTTAGCGAGCGGAAGGTGAGCTCAGCCACAATAGGTTGCTGAGCGCTTTTGTTCGTGATGGTTCCGCGCACGGGCACCGTGACTACCGCAGGAGGTTCTTCAGTGACTGCCACCGTATCGGCGGGTGCCGGTTCGGGCTCGGGCGCTGGCACCACCGGCACCGCAATAGTGGTGTCCACCGTCGCCAGTTGCTCGGTCTGCTCCTCGCTGATGCGCACCCGCACCAAATCGCCCAATCCGTCGCTGTTCTGGGTGGTGCTCAAATAAGCAAAATCGCTCTCCTTGGGCACGTAGTAGCTCAGTTCGGTGCCCTCGCTGTTGACGGTCGGCCCCAGGTTCTTGGGGTTCGACCAGTTCTTCCAGGTGTCGTTCGAGCCGTACCGACACGTAAATGTCGCGACTCCCGAAACCCTCGTAGCCGTTGCTGGCGAAGTACAACGTCTTGCCATCGGGAGCCAGAAAGGGCGTCATCTCCTGGTAGGCGGTATTGATAGTAGGGCCCAGGTTGCGGGGTTCGGTCCACCCGTTGCCCTGCCGAAACAGCACGTACAGGTCTTCGCCGCCGCGGGTATCGTACGATTGCAGCGTTATAATCAGGATGTCGCCACTGCGGTGCAAGTTGCCACTGCGGTGCGCCGACTTGGTGTAGAAGTAGGGGATGTTGAGCGCTTCGGGGGTGCTCCAGCCACCACCCGAGGAGGTGAACACGGACAGCCCCTGGGTGCGGGCCGGAGTGCCATTGGGTTGGTAATGTCCGTGTACCAGCATCCGCCCGTCGCGGTCGAAGCCCAACACCCCGTTGTACTGCGCGTTGTTGAGCTTCGCCCCGGCGTGCTGCGCGGCGGACCAGCCTTGGTCGTCGGTGCGTTCGGCGTACCAAATATCGCCAGGGTCGCGCCGTCCGCCTACGTTGTCGGCGTGTCCGCGCCGGGTGAAGTAGAGCCGTTGCCCGTCGGGACTCATCACCGGGTGCTGCTCGTCGGCGTAGGAGTTGACGGTTGGACCGAGCGGCTCGTAGGCAGTTTGGGCAAGCGTGGGGAGGACGGTTAGGCAGAGCAACAGGGAGAGAGCAAATCCGGTCGACCAGCGAAGGGCAAGATGTTTGTAGATTAGTGAAGACAATAACCGGGGGGAAGGTAGGTGAGATAGTAGGTACATGGGCTGCTAAGTTTGTAGACTGCACCGTACGCGTTACCAACGCGCACTGGCTTCGTTTTGGGTTTCTTGATTTGGCATTGTTGATTAAACCGCACGCAGTTTAGTACAAAACGGCTAAAAGAAACAGTAGAATTGATAATTTTGGCGGATGAACCTCTTTCGCCTCCGAGAAAACCAGACCACCGTACGCACCGAAGTGGTGGCGGGCCTCACCACCTACTTCACGATGGCCTACATCATCTTCGTGAACCCCAGCATTCTTGCCAAGGCCGGGATGGATTACAACAGCGTGCTGGTGGCCACCTGCCTGGCCGCCGCCCTGGGCACCCTGCTCATGGCCTTTCTGGCCAACTACCCCTTCGCCCAGGCACCGGGCATGGGACTCAACGCCTTTTTCACTTTCGCGGTGGTGCTGCAGAACGGCTTCACCTGGCAACAGGGACTGGCCATTGTGTTCATTTCGGGAGTACTGTTTATTGTGCTCACGCTCACCGGAGCGCGCTCGGCGGTGGTGGAGGCCCTGCCCCGCTCCATTCGCTACGCCATTCCAGCGGGCATCGGTTTGTTTATCACCCTGATTGGGTTCAACAACGCGGGCATCGTGCGGGTGAACCAGGGACCCATTGTTGATATTATCCTGTCGGCCGAAACCCTGGAAGCGGGCGCCTTGCTGGAGCAGATCGGCCGCGCCCCGGCGCAGATTCTGGAGATGGCCAGTTTCCGCAGTCCGTCGGTGCTGCTGGCGGGCATCGGGCTACTGGTGATTGCGGTGCTTTACGCCCGACGCGTGCCCGGAGCCATTCTGTTCAGTATCGTGCTCACCACCCTGATTGGCATTCCGCTGGGAGCCACGTCGGTGCCCGACAGCTTCAGCTTCACCGACATTCACCTGGGCGACACGCTGTTTCAGCTCGACTTTGCCGGACTGTTCGACCGCGATGACTCTGTGCTAAGCGTGCTCACCACGCTGGTGGTGGTGATCATCTCCTTCTCGCTGGTGGATTTGTTCGATACCATCGGCACGCTCATCGGCACGGCCGACAAGGGCGGGTTCCTGGATAAAGATGGGCATCTGCCCCGCATGAAACGCTCGCTACTGGCCGACGCCCTGGCAACCACCTTCGGAGCACTGGTGGGTACCTCTACGGTGACCACCTACATCGAGAGCAACGCGGGAATCGCGGCGGGGGGCCGCACCGGACTCACGTCGCTGGTGGTGGGAGTATTGTTTTTGCTGTCTATATTTTTAGCTCCGGTGGCGGGGATGGTGCCCGCGGCGGCCACGGCTCCCGCGCTTATCCTGGTGGGCATGCTTATGATGCAGTCAGTACAGCGCATCGATTTTGCGGACTTCGAGAACGCGCTGCCCGCCTTTCTGACCATCGTGCTGATGCCCTTCACCTACAGCATCGCCAACGGCATTGCGGCAGGCATTATCTTCTACGTGGTGATCAAGCTGGTGCGGGGCAAGGCCGCCGAGGTGCCGGTTACTTTGTATCTGATGGCAGGGCTGTTTGTGGTGAAGTTTATGATTTGAGCCTCGATAAATCGCGGCTGTACGCTGATGCTATTGAGGATTTTTTGCGCCGTAGCGGCTGGCCATGCGGCCGAGGATGATGGCGATATAGAGTAGGCCCAGGATGGCCTCTAGCGAAGAGATAGATTGGGCCCAGGGCGAAACCGGGGTGATATCGCCGTAGCCAAGGGTGGTGAGGGTGGCGTAGCTGAAGTAGATCATGCGTTGCCAGGGTAGCGGGGTGTCCATTGTGCTGGAGACAAACGCTTTGGGGTCCACGGTCTGGACGAGCATATAAAGTCCGGTGAAGGCGTTGCCCAGGATCAGGTAGATCGTGCTGGCGCTAAAGATCACGTCGCGGTTCACCCGTTCGGTGACGAAAATGTACTCTATCAGCACCACGATAATCATACTCTGAAAGATGATCAGCAGGCTGTAGCTAGCCACCGCCAACCATACGACGCCGCCGGTCATCACCCAAGGAATGCCAACGCCCACGTTGAGTACCGCCACAATGGCGGTGGCGATCATTCGCCTTCGGTTCACGCTCAACAGGTACACCCCGCTGGCTAGCAAAGCTATGTAAAAAGAAAAATAAACAGCGTTTTGCCAGGTTCCCAGCAGCGAGAAGGGGTAGGTTAGTTGCAGTGCCACCATCACCAGCAGTACGTAGACCACCCGTCCGGTCACGCGATCGAGAACCTCGGGCTCGGCTTCGGTTTGGATAACTGGTCCCCTCATCGTTTGCTCACCATCACATCTCCTCGTATAAGAACAGGTCGTTCTTCCATAAGCCTACCTGTACACTATCCGTCTGTACGCTGTCGGACTTTGCCGAGGCAAACACCATTTTGCCTTCGCCCTCTTTGTCCCCTTTCACGAATGCGCCTTCGTAGTAGTCGCCATTGGCCCAGGTGTAGGTGCCCTGCCCGTCCGGAAATCCTTTAGCGAATTCCCCCTCGTAGGTATCGCGCCCGATGGCTTTGCCTTGTCCGTGGGCCTTGCCGCGGTGGCATTCGCCCTCGTAGCTTCCCGCCAGATCGGGCAGGCGCACCCGGCACGAGGCTTGGGTTTCGTTGGGCGGTGGCGGTGCGCTTGCTAAGATGAAGAAGTTTAAAAGCAGGAAGCTGAGTAGGTGCATGACGTAGTGCATTATCGGTTAAAACAGCAAAGTACAGCTAATCGCTAAGAGTCCTTCTACGTTGGTGAATAAATCCGAGTAGAAGGAGGAGAAAATCAGTACTATTTGCTTAATTCATACCTCGGCAACGAAGCCCTATCAGCGCAGGGATTCATCCCTACGTTGGTAAAATGAGACAACCCACAAAATCCCAACCATGAAAAAGCTACTTCTGATTACCCTTCTCCTTCCCCTTTCACTGTTGGCCCAGGAGAAAGACAGTATCCCTCCGTTAAAGACGGGCTTTTACGCTAGCTCTACGGTATCCTTTCCCAGTCGATTGTCGGCGCTGAACCGCCAACTTCAGGCAGCAAATCAATTGCCGCTGACGGAGGCGTTGATTGGAATAAGTTTTGGTGTGACCAACCGCTTCGAGGATCAGAATTCTTACAGCAGCTCCCGATTAAGCTTTTTCACGACCGAGGATAATGATTTTAACAGTAACCAAGACACGCAGCTGATTATGGGCGAGCTAGCCAGTTTTGGCCACTACGACTTGGTAGCCAACGACAAGTGGCTGGTCTATCCGTACCTGGGCGTGGGCGTCAATTACGCCCGCCTCACGGTTTCCTCGGTGGTGAGCAACGCTAACTTCCAAACCAGCCTGGCCAACCCGGGTATCGAGGAAGTGGTGCAACGACGCTACCATACGGACGGACTCATGCTTTTTGGCGAACTGGGGGCCGGGGTTGAGCGGGTAATCAAGTTGAGCGATGGTGTGCTGTTCGTTGGACTGAGCGGGGGATACCGTTTATCTACGAGCAAATCGTGGGTGCTCAGGGATGTGAAATTCTACGATGCCTCGTTCAGTACGCAGGGCTGGATAGTTCAGTTGATCATTCGGGCCGAAGAGCACCCAGAGGGCAACAGAAGAAGCCGCGGGTTATTCAAGTTCTTCAAATAGCATTTACCTGGTTAGCCGATTTCTTCCAAAAGCTCCCGCGCTTCTTCCGTATAATCACCCTCCCGCTCCGCCAGCGTTTGCAGATACGGCCGGGCCGCCTCCGGGTTGTTGGCCTGCAGGTGCGCCAGGGCCAAGTACCATACGCCCGGTTCGTAGAACAAATCCGTTTTCTCCTGCACCACCCGTTCTAGTAACGAAATGGCCCGCTCGGGCTGATCCATTCCCAGATAGCTGGCGGCATAGTAGAAATTGTAGCCCGGCGCGGATAAGGCATCGCCCTGCTCGAACAACGCGATGGCTTGGTCGTACTGCTGCGCATCGTAGGCCCGCACTGCCTGCTCCAGAAAGGTTTCCTCTTTCACCTCGGTAGACCGCTGCGCTGGATTGATTAGGTTGGGGAAGGGCTGGTAGTAGGCCACGTACAGTTCTCCAGGACTCGAAGAGCTGGGCACGAACAGATAGCCCAGCAGCAGCACCGTGAGCAGCGAGGCCGCAATGGCCACCCAGGTGATCAAAAAGCGCTGGTTCGTCTCTTTCGTATCAGCCACGGCTGGAGCGGGATTGGCTAGTTCGGCCTCTACGGCCTGCAAACGCTTTTTCAGCTCCTGGCTCCCATCGAGGCAAATGCCCTCCATAGCATCGCGGTGTAGCGCCAGTTCTTCGGTTAGCGCATCGTCAGTGCTGAATTGTTCTTCAAAGGTTTTTCGTTCCTGGTCGTCCATCTCGTCGCGCAGGTAGCGGTCTAACGTATGGTCATTGTTATGGTCTTGCATAAGTAGATAGTGGTAAGTGAATTCTTAACGTCGCCAATCGTTTCCTTTCCCTCCTTAATCCTTAGTATACTGTTCGGGTAAACATAAAGTTAAAATATTTTCTGTTTCTGTTTACTTATTTCTAACCCACTGCATTAAGGGGCAAAACAAAAGTATCGTATACCCCTAAATTCAAACACCCCTATGCACTATTTTAAAAACATCACTTATGCACTCATTGCTTCCCTGCTACTGTTCTCAGCCTGCGGTGAAGACGATCCCGAACCGGTGGGCAACGCGCCCATTGCCAACGCCGGAGCGGATCTAGACGCCAAGGTCAACAGTTCGGTCACCCTCAACGGCACCGGCTCTTCGGATACTGAAGGAGCCATCACCTACTCCTGGGCCCTCACCACCGTTCCCAGTGGCAGTAGCGCCTCGGTCAACAATCCTACCCAGGCCACGGCCACCTTCACTCCCGACGTGGAAGGCACCTACGTGGCCACCCTCACGGTGACCGACACCGACAACAACAAAGTTAGCGACGCCACAACCATCACCGTGACGGAAGCGGCCGGTGACCCACCCGTGGCGGTAATCCTTGACCAGGACAGCCGGATCATCAGGGAGGACAACAACAACAATAAGATGACGGTGGGCACCAGCTACGCGCTGGACGGTAGTAGCAGCAGCGACCTTGATACTGACAGCCGAGACCTGACGTTTTTATGGGAGGTTGCCAGGGTGCCCGCCAGCAGCAGCACCGCCCGCGTAACGGCCGTATCGGGCAACCCGGACGAAGCCGTGTTTGTGCCCGACGTGGTGGGAGACTTCACCATCCGACTCACCGTGAGCGACCCCGAGGGCAACGTGGCTACGGACGAGGTGGTCATCGAGTCTAATGCTGACCCGGTGGTCATTAGCCGAAATATTACGGAAACCACCGTCTGGAAAAACGTATTTGCGAACCCTGCTCTGCCCGATTATTTCGTAATGGCCGACATTGACGTGACGGCTCAACTCACCGTGGCCCCCGGTGTGACGGTGATGTTTGAACCCAACCGCGGATTGTCTATCGAGGGCAACAGCGGAGCGCTGGTCGCTATTGGCAAAGCGGACAGTTTGGTGGTATTCACCGCCCAGGACACCCTGAACGGCTGGGATGGTATTGTCTTCTTCAACAACAACGCTCAGAACGAGTTCAACTACGCCGACGTATCGTACGGCGGGCAGCTTGACTTTGGCTTTGGGGTGCTGGCGGCTAATATTGGCGTAGAAAGATCCGCAGGAGTGAAGGTTAGTAACTCAACCGTATCCAATAGCTTTAACTACGGTATTTATCTGGAAAACGGAGGAACCCTGCGGGAGTCAGCAAACAATACGCTGAGTGACAATAATAACAATCCTATCGCACTGTCCATCAGCCAGGTGGGTAGCCTGGATGAGCAGAGTGTCTACTCTGGCAACACCGACAATACGGTGGAGATTTTTGCCTCAACCCTTTCTCAGGACGAAGAACTGGTTGTTCCGGCACTCTCTAACGGCACTTCCTACTACGTGTCAGGAAAATTGGACATCGATTCGGGAATCAAGGCCCAACCGGGGTCATCATTTGAATTTAACACCAATGCTTTAATTGAAATATCGGGCACCAACGGTTACTTCTCAGCCGAAGGAACCGCGGCCGACAGTATCACATTCACGGCCCGCAATCCCGCCGATGGCTGGGGAGGTTTCTCAATCTTCACTTCCAACAGCAACAACTCCTTCAAGTACGCGCGCGTTTCGTACGGCGGCGGCCGCGACTTTGGCTTCGGTATTCGGTCCTCCAACATAGGAGTAGAACGGTTTGGTAGTGTCAAAATTACCAACTCAGTGATCTCGAACAGCGTAGGCGACTACGGACTTTACTTAGAGGAGGGGGGCACGATTGCCGAGTTTAGCGAGAACCGATTCACCGGAAACGACGGACTGCCTATCGGAGTGCATATCAGTACCGCCGGGGTACTAGACGCGGCAACGACCTTCTCGGGCAACGGTGATAACAGCGTGGAAATCTACGCTTCTACGCTAGCGGCTACCAACGATGACCAAACCCTGGTAGCTTTTGCCGATGGCACACCCTACTACGTGAGCGGTCGGCTGGATATTGACGGCGGCCTAGAGATTGAGCCCGGAGCCACGCTGGAGTTTAACAAGGACGTCCGCATTGAGGTGAGTGGCAGTGATGGGTTTTTGGATGCCGAAGGAACGGCCGGTAGTCTGATCACCTTCGCAGCGCGCGTTCCGGCGGATGGGTGGTTAGGGGTTATTTTCTTCACCAATACCGTAGCCAACAAAATGATCTATACGAACATTTCGTACGGAGGCCGCGGTAGCTTTGGTTTTGGGGTAGATGCCGCTAACATTGGAGTTGATAGGTTTGGAAAGGTAGCCATTGCCAACAGTACCATCACCAACAGCCAGGCGTTCGGGGTGTTTGTGGAAAGCGGCGGTAGTAGCCAAGTGACTAACGCAACTGGCGTTGCCCTGACCACCAACGCCGAAGTGGAAGGTGCAAATACCTTCACTGACAACACTTCAGGGGCAACCAATTTGCCGTAACTTCCCAGCGGTGGCCTTTATCTTCGGGCGGGCCACTGCTATTTTTCTTTTCTTCTGAATCAATCCCAGAAATTCTCTATTTTCGTAACTTTAATCTTACTCACACCCAAACCAACACAATCATGAAAAAACTTTGCACACTCACTTTGCTAATCGCCAGCTTGGCCCTCACTGCCCAGGCCCAAAACACCGTCCGCGTCGGTGACTCCGGCGGCGGCGGACTGGCCTACAACAAAGGCGACAAAATCTTTATGGCCGGTATCAGCTTTGGAGGTTACAGTTACGGGTACTTGGGCGGACGCAGCGTTAGCATCCCCCCGTTGACTGCGGCTCTGGAATTTGGCGTCCACGAGAACTTCAGCGTTGGCCCCTACGTAGGCTACGCTAGTTGGAACTACGATTATACAAGCTTCAATTATAGCTGGAACTTCCTGGCCGTAGGGGTTAGAGGTTCATTTCATTACGTGCCGGTGCTTAACGAGGCCCTCGATCTGTCATTAGACGAAGAGAAATTTGACTTCTATGTTTCGCTGCTAGTGGGCATGGAGTTTCAGACGTTTAGTGGTGACGAATTTGGTGGCCTGTTTGGCGATGCTTATGGCAACAACTCTCGCTTCCGACTAGGCCCCGTACTGGGCTTTAAGTACAAATTCAACGACAAGTTCGGAGTGTATTTTGAGGGCGGACGGGGTGCCTTTGGCTACGGAACTATCGGATTAGCCATTCATTTGTAACCGCTGGCAACATACTCAGCCATCAACCAATAAGAAAGCCTGTCCGGAAATCCAGACAGGCTTTCTTATTATACAATAGCTGAGTAACTGCGCATCACGCCTCTTCTACCAACCACAGAATGAAGAAGATCACCGCGGCAATCAGGGCCAGGCTGGCTAACAATCCTAAGATTCCAAAAGTGCCACCGGCCCCGGCTAGAATAGACAGCACTAATGCCGCCGCCAGTAAGATCAAGGAAAGCTTTAGGTAGCGGTCAATCGCCTGCGTCTGCTCCGGCGAGGCACTGCGGAATTCCTTGGCCAGGGTACGCATCTCCTGCCGCAGATCCTTGCGCTTGCCGCGTACTTCCTTGCGGGTCAGTTGCTCACCCTTCATCTCGCGGGCCAGTTGCTTGGTGCGGTCTACACTGGCTTGGAACGCTGGATTACCGTTCTCCGCTACCACCGCGTCGAGTTGCTCCCGCGCTTCGGCCATCTTGCTGGTAAGCGCTTCCTCGGTGAGGCCTTGTTTCTCCAGCGAGGCCTTTAGGTTGTCCTTCTCCTGGGCCGTAGGCGGCTTCACCGCCCGAGGCTTCTGCTTGAAGTAGTAGGAGTTGCCGTAGGCGATCTTGCTCGACTGGCATCCGAAGAAGCCACCGGCCAGGCATAGCATGCCCAGCATGGTCCATAGGGTAAGCTTGTTAGTCATGCGTATTGGAGTTAAGTGAAAAAGTTTAAAGTCGGCACAAGATTAATTTATTCGCGGTACTTCAAAAGGGAAATGCTGAATAAATAAATGCCTTGCAACGCGCTACCCTTCAGCGCGCTCTTCCCGCAGCCGGGCGTAGATAAGCTCATCCAGCGTTTGCCCGTCTTTGGTGACGCTCTGTCGCAAGCGGGCCTCCAAGGTGTAGCCGACCTTCTCGAGTACTCGGGCCGAGGCGCGGTTGGGTGCAAAAACCCCTGCGTAGAGCCGCACTATGTCAAAATGAGCAAACACGTAATCCGACACGGCCGCCACCGCCCGGCTGGTGAGCCCACGGTTCCAGTAGGCTTCGCCCAGCCAGTAGCCGATCTCAGCCGAGCGCCGGTACACGTCGTCCTTAAACACCACCCCCACTCCGCCCACTGCTTGGCTGTCCACTTCCATCGCCACGTTGAGCATGGTGGTGTCGCGGTTGGCAATCTTGATCCACAACTTGGCGTCGTTCTCGGTGTAGGGGTGCGGAAAGCGGTCGCGCACGTTGCGCCAGATGCTTCGATTGTTGGCATGCCGCACCAGCGAGGTCTCGTCGCCCGACGTCCAGGTCCGCAGCACCAGTCCCTCCAGTGCGATACGCAGTTGATTATCCGGCTGAATCCGTTCCATCGCAGTGAGAAAACAAAAACACAATAACAATAAAATCAGTAAGACGGTTATAGACTTTCAGCGTGGTCAGGGGATTAGAAGACTTTCTGGGTGGTGGGGGGATTGGGTTTTGGGGGTTAAAAATTCCAAACTCAATACCTAAAACCCAACACCAGAACTATTCAACCCAGAACTCAGAACCCTTTAACCTAGAACCATTTAACCTATGGAAGCACTTTTTAGCGGCGAAGGCCTCGTTGCCCTGTTGACCCTCACCTTTTTAGAGATCGTTCTGGGAGTGGACAATATCATCTTTATCTCTATCGTCTCTAACAAACTACCGCACGACCAGCAGGCCAAAGCGCGCAACATCGGGCTGGGCTTGGCGATGATCTTTCGGATAGCGCTGCTGCTGGGCATCACCTGGATCATCGGCTTCACCGAGCCGTTGTTTACCGTGTTTAACCACGACGTGAGCGGTCGGGATCTGATTCTGGCGGCGGGCGGACTGTTCTTGCTGGCCAAAAGCACCTCGGAGATTCATCATAAAATCGAGGGCGAAGAGCACGCCGAAGCTAACTCGGGCAAGAAGGTCACCCTAGCTGCTATCCTCGTGCAGATTGTGCTGCTGGACATGGTGTTTTCGTTCGATTCTATCCTCACCGCCGTGGGGCTCACCGATAAAGTCATCATCATGATCATTGCCGTGATTATCTCCATTGGCATCATGATGCTGTTTGCCGGGGCCATCAGCCGGTTCATCAACGACCACCCGGCGCTGCAAATCCTGGCATTGTCGTTCCTGATTCTGATTGGCTTCATGCTGATCGTAGAAGCCCTGCACTACGAGGTGCCGAAGGGTTATATCTACTTCGCGGTGGGCTTCTCACTGCTGGTAGAAGTCCTTAACATGCGCTTCCGCAAGAGCCGCAACCCGGTGAAGCTGCGTGGCAAGCGAAACGTTAACAGCCAAGCCGAAGCCGAGCCAGTGAGCCACTAGCCTGTAAAATTTGTGCTTCCAAGCCGTAGCAGTCCTTGCTATGGCTTTTTCGTTTTAGTGCTCCCTATAAATTGGACAATAAGTTCGGGCGGTGCCTGCCGGTAGCCAACGGTTTGGTGAGCAGGTATGTCAATAGAAAGATATTTCTAGTCGAAACCTTTCGATAATTAGAGACGTATCTTATATTAGCCGAACTGTAGCTTTAACCAAATGCTTGTAACTCATTGAAAGACAGTCGATTTAGTATATTTAATACCTCCTGCTACCAGCTTCAACCACTAGCAGATGAGTCAGTGGACGCCCTGGTCACCGATCCGCCCTACGGAATTGGCTATCAGAACCACGCCTGGGACAAGGCCTTGCCCGATCCGCGAATTTGGGCAGACAGCCTACGGGTGCTGAAGCCCGGTGCCTACGGACTGGTATTTTCTTCGGTTCGGCTGATGCACCGATTGATGGTCGCCCTGGAAGATTCGGGCTTTGCCATCCGGGACGTGATTTTCTGGGCCTATCTAAACGGCATGCCCAAGAGTTGAGATATCTCATTGGGCATAGACCGCGAGCTGGGTTGCGAAAGTGAGGTGGTGGGAGAATATCAGTACGTGCAGGGATACCGGACGGCGGACCGTCAAAAAAGCGGCACCCAAAAGTCCGATACGGGTCACTACCGCGTGGCACAACCCAAGCGGAAACTTCGGCCCACTTCGCTCCAAGCCAAACGCTACCAAGGGGCGGGACTGGGTATCAAACCCGCTTACGAGCCAATTATTTTGGTGCAAAAACCCCGGGCAACCGGCCTAACCGTGGTACAGAACGTGCTAAAGTACGGAACGGGCGCGCTTAATTTGGAAGAAACGCGTATTCCCTTGGCAGTTGACGAATTACCGGTGGGCCATAATCCCCATCCCCTGGGTCGGGTTTGTGCTAACCAAGTGCGAACTGCACCCTTGCAGGACGGATACGATAAGTTCTTTATGATCCCTAAGGTGCGGCAGCATAAAGAAGCCTTCAACCACCACCCCACCCTAAAACCAGTTGAGTTGATGGAGCACTTGGTAAATTTGGTATCCTTTGAGGAACAAACGATTCTGGATCCGTTTGCGGGGAGCGGAAGCACCGGAGTGGCTGCCTTACAAAGAAAGCGACATTTTGTCGGTTATGAAAAAGATTCAAATTATTATGAAATAATGAACAAACGCTTGCGGCAAGATTTCGTTAGTCACTAACAGCTCTCACCTGTCTGTCTTATGATCTCTATTCTAAAACGCCTACTGGCCAAACCGCACCGTTCTGAAACAGCGAACCACCCGGTGCTGGAGGACCTAAACCAGCACCCCCTATCACCCGGAGACACTGTGGAGTCGTTGCGCTACGGGTTGGGGGTTTGTCAGATAATCACCACTGAGAAAGGACTCACGTACCGGTCGGAGAAAGACGGCAGAGAAGTGAGTTGGCACTTGATGGTAGATGCTTCAACGGACCGACAGAAGGTCAAAAAAATAATTGACGTTAAAAAGGCTAATCAGAATAATGAGTCAGATTGACTTATTCCTCGAATATTTTTTGCTAAGCAGAAAATTATTGAGATGTCATAAAAACCAACTTTGAATAAATAGCATCATTCGATGGGTTTTAACATTTTGCCAGCATTTAGTGAACTATCGCTATTAAGTATTGATTTACATTACTAAATTGTTAAGCTTTCAGGGGTAGTTTGTAATTTCGCTTAAAATCACTACAATGTTGCTAGTTATTATTGGTATTGCTGCGCTGCTGTTGCCGCTTTCAGTCTATCTTTTTAAGAAGGTTGAAGAAGAAGACAGTCCTAGTCTCATCTCCATCAATGCGTTGAACGAGCTTCCCTCGGATAATCCGCCCTTGATCGTTAAACAATTGAAAGGGGGAAAGGTAGAACAAACGCTCTGTTACTTTTTGCCCTGTGAGGTTGCTCCCAGAGCTATCGTTGCGGAGGTGGATGTCCGTGATCGTCTTTTTTCAAAATTGCGTCTGGATACCACCATCACAATCACTTCCTAAGCTTCCTTCCTGTCTCTTTTGCTCGTTTGTTAGCCCTGGGCCACGGTTATTTTGGTATCCGTAGCCGTGAGCGACTTCTCTTTGATCAATAATAAGGCTTTTTCTTTCTTTGCCGAGAATTGTCTGTTCTCTAAAATTCGTACATTAGGGGTCTAAATACTGAGTATGAGTTCAATAACCGGCTATAGTGTTACCATCGGTGCTCGCTCAATCTTCCCCTGGTCGCCACAACGCATCTGGGTAGATGATCAGCCTCATTACACCGTGCAGCGTCCGGTTAGTTTAACGTTAGGAAGCTTAACAGTAAAAGATCTTCACAAGAGTTCGGTCTTTTCGCTCAAGAAAAGCCAACCCTTTATTCCTACTTATCTCATGAGCGGTTCGGAGACCTCAGACATTGTTATCCGAAAAGTTTCGCCGGGTTATTGGGTATGCTCTAGCAACGACTGCTGTTGGGAAGTGCATCGCTACAGCAGCATCAAGTGTATTCTTAGTACGGAGGGTCGGCAAATGGCTATTATGTCGTTAAGCGCTAGTCTGCCGTTCGTGAGCGATGGAAAAATCTACCTTCGGGTGCACGACAGCCGACATCTCAATATCTCTGTGGCCGTAGCCCTGCTCATCAACGGTTTTGGCATCAATTTAAACCCTGTTCTTCTGAACAACAACAAGGTGATTGCTACCTCCACCCAATCAGTTTGATTTCGCCAGCGAAAAGAACTTAAATTAGTAGCTTCCCATATACTTACGAATGCCCCATTCAGTGGCCACGAGTGCGAGTAGAAGAAAGAACAGCCACTTGAGGTTGATGAGCGGTAAGAACAGTTCACTGGTATAAATCTTTCCTTGGGGTGATTGACCAGCCACGGCAACGCCTAGTTTTGCTAGGTCGGCCTCATCAAAATAAGCACCCCCGTTCTCCTGAGCCAAGTCGCGCAGGATGGTATGGTTGGCGGTGAGGTTGAGCGACTCAATCTGCAGGCTGCGGACGGTGAAATTGCCCTTGCTAGATAGCGTAGCACCGTTGACAGTGACCCGGGCGGTATACTGGTAAACACCCTCCGCCAGATTACTAATTTGGTACTGGGTGTTGTTCTGGTTCGTCGTATAGTTAAAGTTGAAGCGGGTGCTGTCTTCGGCCGTGATCACTAGTTTCACGGGGGGGCCATACACCTCTTCGTACACTTCGTCGTATAACTCGGTCTCGAAAACAACGGGCTTGTTGTCCTGGAATTCGCTCTTGATGGGATACACCTTGAACCGTCGCTTGTCTTCTTTGGCCGATAGGTACTGAATCAACTTGGTGAAAAGTGCGTCCGAGGCTTCGGTGTTTCCGGCGCGCGCGTACTCCTGCTGACGCCATTTCCACATTCCTTCGGCTAACAGCACCGCTGACTTGCCCTGGTCCGTGTCCGCCACGGCCAACAAGGGTTTGCTGGTTCTCACCTTCCCGACCTGCTGGTAGAGCACGGGAGCCGCTCCGTTCTTTAGGGTCACCTCGCCGAAGGGAACCCGCAAGGGCAGCAATTTTTCGAAGGGTCGCCCGCTGGTCATTCACGAGTTGAAACCCCCGAAAGTCGCTGTTGTAAGCCGCGCCCACCTCATCGTTTTGGTTGCCCATGCTTTGTACCTCAAGCACGTCATTGGTAGCGTTGAAGGCGATCAGATCAGTTTGGCCACCCACGATATACCAGTGCGCACCGGCCGATTCCAGGTAGGGTTGCAGTTCTTTCGGCAGACTTCCTTTTCCGGGTAGTTGATGCAAAATCACTAGATCAAACTTGGTCCCCGCAAGTTGGCCTTCGGCGATCTGATCGGTGCTGAGGATCACCGACGTGAAGTTGTAGTTTTGGTTATTGGTGATCGCCAATCGCAGCGCTTTTATGTCCGGATGGGGCGACTGCGCCAGTAGTAGAACATTCTCCTTGCCCTCAATCACCTCCACGTAGGCGTGGGCTTCATTGTTCTGCGTAGTGAATTCCTCTGCCTGGCTGGCCACCGTCACCACGTAGTGCTGCATTCCTTCCCGATCGGCCTCCAGCAAAAACTCAACGGAGTTCACGGCGCGCCGCTTGGTTAGGTTAATTGTTCGGGTGTCCAGCAGCACACTTCCTCGGCGGACACTAACCGTCAGGTTTTCACCCTCAAGGCCAGTGCTCGTCACTTCGGCCACCAGCGGAAACTTGTTCCCTTGGTAGGCAATTTTGTTATAGAATACGTTGCTGATGCTCACGTCTTGCTGCGCGGTGGTGTCGCCGAGCCCGATGGTGTTGATGGTGAAGCGATACGGGCGATAGGTCGGCGAACTTCCTTGGTTATAGATACCATCGGAAAACAGCACCACCGAGGCGAGATTGCGTCCCTCATAGTCCGAAGCAATGGTTCGTAGAGCTCCGTCCAGATCGGTACTAGGATAATCGAAGTCTAAGGAGTCTAGCGGAATGAGCGACTCAAAATCACGTATTTCGGTGGTATAACCTAGGTCGCGCAGTGTAGCCGTAGTGCTGTCTATTCGTTGCTTGAGCGCCGTAAGTTGAACGCTATTCATCACCGCCGCCACGGATGACGAATTATCGATGGCCACCACCACTACGGGTGGTTCAACGGTATTCTTGATCTGCTTGACAAACGGGCCAATCACCAAGAAGCACAGCAGCGAAACCAAGCCCGCCCGCAACACCAACAGCACGTAGTTGATCGGCTTTCCCCAGGAAGGGTGCTTGAACTGCTTGCCGCGCGAATAGAGCAGCAGTCCGTAGAAAGCGCCCGCCAGTACACACAATAAGATCCACCAGGGAGAGTTCTCAAACAGCAATTGCATTCCTTGCATAAACGATAATTAGGTAAGCATCCCTCCGTCCACCTGAATCACCTGTCCGGTGACGTACGCTGACAGATCGGATGCCAGAAATAAAGCGCAGTGCGCAACGTCCTGCGGCAGCCCGCCCCGTTTCAGAGGAATTGCATCGCGCCACTGTCTCACCGTTGCTTCGTCTAGTTTCTCAGTCATTTCGGTTTCGATAAAGCCCGGAGCAATCGCATTACAACGCACGTTACGCGACCCCAGTTCGAGGGCCACCGATTTGGTGAAGCCAATAATGCCTGCTTTGGAAGCCGCATAGTTAGCCTGCCCCGCGTTACCCTTGAGGCCCACCACCGACGTCATATTGATAATAGAGCCGCTTCGCTGCTTCAGAAACGAACGGGTAGCCGCTTTTACTGTATTGAAGACCGATTTTAAGTTGGTGTTAATCACCTCGTCCCACGCGGTTTCACTCATGCGCATGAGCAAATTGTCTTGGGTGATTCCGGCGTTATTCACCAGCACGTCCAGCGACCCGAAATCGCGCACCATGTCGTTGATAAGTTGTTCGGCCGCCGCAAACTCAGCTGCATTAGACTGATAGCTATGAACTTTTCCGCCTTGGGTTAGCAATTCTTGTTCAAGGGTTTTTGCCTTTTCGGTGCTGGATAAGTAGGTGAACGCTACGTTGGCACCGTGCTCGGCAAAGGTCTGGGCGATGGCCTTTCCGATGCCTTTCGATGCGCCGGTGATCAGCACGTTTTTTCCTTCCAGTAGTTTCATTGCGATGGGGATTAGATTGACGGTTGGCAAACTTACACAAAAAAAGCCATCCCTGGGGATGGCCATCAATAACAAGGCGTTGAATCTGACTACTACAGCACTTCTTCCAGCAGATGCATCACTTCTTCTAAATTTTGCCGGTCTACTTCGCTGAAGTTCTTGATTCGGTCGCTATTAATATTAAGCAGAAGGGCTACGTCTCCCTTTCGGTAGGCGCAAACCACTATCTCGGACCGGTCATCATCGGTCACCGGCACGTGACCCGCGAACTGTTCAACGTCGTCTACCACCAAAGTGCATTCTTTGGTAAATGCCGTGCCGCAAACCCCTTGATCCATTCCAATGCGGGATACAGCGGCTGGTCCCTGAAAAGGGCCTAAAACAAGTTCACCATCGCGGGCGTGATAAAATCCGGTCCAGGAGAAGCCCATTCCGTGGTGCAGTAGGGCGGCTACGTTCGCTAGGTTTGCTATCAGGTCTTCCTCATTGTAGACTACATTTCTAATTTGGCGGAGCAGCAAAGCGTACTTCTGCTGTTTGCTGTCAGTGTGTTGGGGAACCATAAGGTTGTTGAGCATTACCATAAAACTGTGTCTTGAGTGAAATTAATTAGTATAACTTATAAATCTATTAGAAATATACAAAAATAACCTGAAATAAAATAAAATTCGCAACAAACTATTTACTGTATCACTTGGTTATAGACTTGTAATTATCAATTGAATCCAAAGTATACAAAATATTATTCTCCTTAAAGCAGTTTCATTAAATTTTTATTTTTAATAGCCCTTTCCTTGGATAATATTGTTTCGTTAAATGAAATGGTTAGTTGTTGTCTTATTATTTCTGACGTCCAGCCACTGCGCTCTTGCTCAAGCTATGCCTGATCTTTCTGAATACCGTTGGAAAAACCGTTTGGTTCTACTCTTTTCTTCTCAGCATGATAGTTCGCTGGGTCAGCGGCAGCACGACCTGCTCCGTGCTGATCAAACTGGTCTTGACGAGCGTGATCTGCTCATTTTCAGGGTGCTACCCGATCGGGTGGTGGACGACGTGGATTCGGTCAGAAAAGACTCCGCAGATATTGAGCGAGCGGCTGCGCTACGTGAGCGCTACCAGGTGGATGAGAGAGAATTTTTGATTATCCTGATCGGGAAAGACGGTTCGGAGAAGTTGCGAAGGGATGTGATTGTGCCTCTTGGTGAATTGTACGCTCTGATCGACGCTATGCCCATGCGTAGAGAAGAAATGCGACAGAATTAGTTACGCAGGTTCTTCATTTCTTTGATGTCAATCTCAATAGCGCCGACCGCAATTTCAGCTTTCACCTTGAGGGGCACCTTATTTTTGTCGTCCGATATCCAAACTTTCACCGGGTCGCCTTTACTAAAGAAGTCGTTGTCTGGCAACGATGGTGCCATTACCAGGGCGTTTATTTCGCCTACCCGCGTTTTAATGGTTTCACGGCCCAGGAAGCGAATCTCGAGGTTGTACACCTCTTTGTCAAAGAAGCTAGCAACTTTGATGATATCACCCTCTTCATAGTTGTCATAGTCGATAGTACGCAGAAAGTAATAGCCGCCCACGATATCAAGCACATTGTTGGGCACGGTGAAAGCCTCCTTTTTCTTAAGCTTACGCGTTTCCTTATCTAGATGCAGCACCGTAGCCTTATCGTTTTCGTGATCGAAATTGACCATTTCGTTCTTGCGGTACTTTCCTTCCTGGATGTAACGATAGGCTTTGTGGGGCACAATGGAGGAGGTATCCACGTAGGCCCCCCAGTTATCGCGCACCCGGATGGCCACATCGACCAGTCCGGTGGTGCTTCCGAAAACGTCAATCTTGTAACAGGGGCGATCATTCACCGTGAAGTGCGTATCGCTTATCTGCATCACTGCTTCTCCGGCATTTACCAAGCCCCAGTGCACGCGGTAGGTGAGTACTTCACCCGTAGAAAAACTTTCATTCGGAATGTAGCGATACTCACGCGCTTTAAAAGCGAAGGCGAGCAACAGGGTTATCCCTAACGTAAAAAACAGGCGACGTATCATGGTACTGGTATTGCTAGAAAAAACCATGCTAGTTAGCGAACTACTTTGTTTCTTAATACGAAAGAAGAAGAATAAAAGTACCCGGCGTTGACCAAATGTAAGACACTGACGTTTATTGCTTTCTGGCCACAATGGCCTCTGGTTGCCTTTTGCACCGTTCAACTTCGTCTAAAGAACATCTCCGTACTGGTCCTTGAGATGCAATAAATAATTCTTGATATTTCCGTCAAAGCGAGTTTGAAACACTTGCTCCAGGCTATCCGAAGCGCCCTGATAGCGCACGAACGCTTTGAAGAAGGTATTGTTCGGCAGGGCGTCGGGCCGTTGTAGTTGTTTTAGTAATTTTTGGTAACGCGATGAACGTAGCGATAGGGTATCGGCTTTTTCCAAGATATGCATGATGAGTTGCTTTTTTAGATTGGCTTTGATCACTGAGTCGCTCACGGTCGCCAATCCTTCGTATAGGCTATCCAGCTGCTGCGTTCCCCGAAGCATGTGCTCGGAGTACTTTTGTCGGTCCGCCCGGTAGTTATCATAGGCTCGGTAAGGGGCAGAAGTTCGTCCGTAGGCGTGCTCCAAAAATGCCTCAGCCCCCTTATCGCCCACAAAGGAGGCCAAGTTTTCGTTGAACTTTAGGTCGTTCTTTACGAAAATTGTGGCGTGGGTGAGTTCATGAACGATGGTGTTGGCCACCTGTCCTTCGGTTCGGAACAGCAACTCAGACAGAATAGGATCACTAAAGAATCCCAACGTACTCCAGGCGCTCACCGTGCGAACGCCCGTATCGTAGCCCTGACCGGTTAGTTCGTCTCGCAGCGCCACCGCCCGATCATACTCGAAGAACCCCTTATATGAGAACGTGCCGATGATGGGAAACGACCATTTTTTATCTACCAGAGAGAACGGCGCACAAGCGGTCACCACCCACAGCACCGGTTTCCCCTGCTGGTCGTAGAGTGTGCGGTAGCTGTCCGAATCGTTCACGCCCAACGAGTCGATCGCAAACTTTCTTACGCGTTGCACCAGAGCAATCTTTTGTTTGAGAGAATCCGCCACCGCCGGGTCGCTCATCACTTCTTCAATGGGCCTGGCGTTCCAAATGATGCGGAGTTGGCCCTTCGCTTGAGAAATTCCGTACCCTACCAGTTTGTGCTGCCAAACCAGGAAGGAGAGCAGCAGAACGCCACTCCCAATAACTATCTTTTTCATAAGTGATTGCTACCTTTACTTTTATGCGTAGATTTACTTCAAAGGTTACTTATCCTTCGATTTGGCTTAGCAGCCATTTGGCAGGCATCAGTGTTATAAATAGTTTAATGTACTTGGAATAAGTATACTTAAAACGTATCTTTGATTTGCAAATATTTACCTTAATTACCCTTTTATGAGTGATCAAACGGAAAAGTTAAAAGCATTACAGCTTACCATTGATAAGTTAGACAAGACCTACGGCAAGGGCACCGTCATGAAATTGAGTGACAACAGCGTGGTTGATATCCCTGCTATCTCTACCGGCTCACTCGGGCTGGATATTGCTCTAGGCATTGGTGGTATTCCTCGCGGACGCGTGATAGAAATCTACGGCCCCGAATCTTCGGGAAAAACCACGCTTGCTATGCACTGCATGGCCGAAGCGCAAAAGCAGGGCGGTATGGTCGCTATCGTAGATGCTGAACATGCCTTCGATCGTTCTTACGCCGAAAAGCTGGGTATTGATACCGAGAACTTACTTATCTCTCAGCCGGATAACGGAGAACAAGGCCTGGAGATTGCCGAGCACCTTATTCGTTCCGGAGCCATTGACATTATTGTAATCGACTCGGTGGCGGCGTTAGTCCCGCGGGGCGAGATTGAGGGCGACATGGGCGATAGCAAGATGGGCCTCCAGGCCCGATTAATGTCTCAGGCCCTGCGAAAGCTTACCGGCGCCATCAGTAAAACCAAGTGTTCCTGCATATTTATCAACCAGTTGCGGGAAAAAATTGGGGTAATGTTCGGCAACCCGGAGACCACCACCGGCGGTAACGCCCTCAAGTTTTACGCCTCCGTGCGGCTGGACATCCGGCGCATTGGCCAGATCAAAGAGGGAGCCGACAATGTAATTGGTAACCGGACCCGGGTTAAGGTAGTGAAGAACAAAGTGGCTCCTCCCTTCAAGGTGGTCGAGTTTGACATTATGTACGGAGAGGGTATTTCTAAAGTAGGCGAGATACTGGATCTGGGAGTAGAAATGGAAATCGTGAAAAAGTCAGGGTCCTGGTTCTCTTACGGCGACGAGAAGCTAGGCCAGGGTCGTGATGCGGTGAAGAAGATTCTGCTCGACAATCCTGAACTGATGAACGAGATCGAGACTAAAATTCGCAACAAAGTTAAGGGCGTGGAAGAAGACCCCAAAGACAAAGAGAAGGTTAAAGAAGAAGATGCAATTCCGGTTGCTACCAACGGTCAGGCATGAATATTTAGCACCTACTAGTCAGCAAAGCCATCCTGTTCGGGGTGGCTTTTTTGTTGTACCTGTCGCAAAACGGACGGATCAATGGTATGGCCTCCCGCATAGCGAACTATTTGTGGATGAAAACCGAATCGTTCAAACAATATTTCTTGGTCTGCAATACGCTCAGCGGTGATGTATTGATCTTGGTTGCCGTAAACATAGTATAGTATCTTGCCCGTGAATATCTTCCGACTGGCCACCGGATCCACCTCCGGAGGAAATCCACCGGCCCATACAATTATTTTGTAGAAAGTAGGTTGTTGCTCAACAACCCAACGTAGTAGCGTGGCTCCTCCTTGCGAAAAACTGAAAAGCACCACGCGCTTGTTCTGCAACCCTAAGTTTTGGTAAAGTGTCTGCAAATAAACGGAGTAATTTTCAATGGCCTGCTGACGAAACTCGCGGGTCATCCAACTCGCTCCTACGCGACCTTCGGTTCCTTGCAGATAAAAAAGCGATTGCCCTTCGGGAGCCACCACCCAAGTATTATCTTGAAGCAAAGGCTCAAATTTACGGATAAAGTACTGCGCTAGCTGGCCGTAGCCATGCAGCACGATCCAAACCTCTTGCTTTGGGTCTACAGTTCTCTCGCCCAGGGTATAATACCGGGCGGTGTAGTTGGTCGTGATGAAATGTTCTTTCATAAAAAAAGGCCTCCGTATGAGACCTTTATTATAACCACCAAAAGCACCAATTGCAATGACAAGCAGGTTTCCCTTTGCCCCTACTGTCGAGTGTTACCGTTTAAAGCCTAGTACTGCCCCTCCGCAGTGGTTGGTTGACCCATCGAAAGTGAAGGTGATGTAATAGATGCCCGTAGCGTTGCAGGGATAAATAATTCCTCGGTTGAAATTGCCGTTCGCAAAACTGGTTCCTACTTTCTTCCGACTGGAGTCGTAAAGGCTCACCACAATTCCATCCGTGCTTTCACCAGCCGCGCAAATATTCAGAAAATACTGCGTGCCCTTAGCAAACACATAAGAGTATTCAATCTTTTCCTTCGCCCCTCCTTCACCGTTCACTTCGTAACTCTTCACAAAATTGAACCCTTCCGCCAGTTGAGGAATACACGCTTCGGTATACTGCGAGGGACTGCATTGGGCGTTTACCTCGACACTAGCGAGTAACGCAATCAAAGCAACACTAAGTAAAATACTAATAGATTTCATGTACCTGGGCAATGGTTTAGTTGATGATATACTCCCTGATTGACGCAGTGGTGTTCGATATATCGCGAATGTTTTCGTCGGTGATACGAATCGAGCTGGTGCTGTTGTTAGAAATTGTTACAATACCATTCACTTCTTTTAAGGTGGACTCAGCGTAAGTACGCGTGATTTCAATGTCCTCAAACTCGCTTTGAAGTACTGCCATTTGCTCGGCTAATGCTTTCATGTTGGGATTAGAGTCGCTGTAGAATGAAAGCAGAAGCATGATGTTTTCCATGATGATCTTCTGTTCACCGATGCGCTCCCGCAATTCTTGGTTGTCAGGATTTCGTTCGGCCACTTGGCAGATGATATGCACGGCTTCTAACCATCCCCCGGTGAGCAACAGTACGCTTAAATTAGCCCGTTGCTGTTCTTGCAGATGCGCATTGATATTATTAAAGTTTTGGGTGGTGATCAGCAGCAGCGAATCCAGATTTCGGCTATTGGTCGCTAGCCGTTGAATGGTGCCGAAGTTGAAAAACTGCCCAATGCTCAAACCCTCCGACAAATCTTTGATTGCCGTCAGGTACGAAAGTGCATCTTGGTTTTTTTCGTAGATATTGGTGTAGCCAAGGTCCGTTCCGTAGACTCCTAGATTCAACGCTTTCTTGAAGTTGCTGTTGTACGCTGAAGTGTTGCTTGCACTATTGAGCAAGCGTTGATCATAATCGGTTCCCGACTGCTTCAGTAATACTGCAATTTCTAGCGGAGACGGAATTTGCTGAAGTATACTTTCGAGAACTTCGTCGGATATTACGGGTTGCGATGCCTGTGCCGTGTTTAAGCTATCTAGAAAAGCTTGCTCGTTCAGCTTGGTTTCCGAATCGCAGGCGCCAAGCGTTATCAGGATAATACTTAAAACTGTTAATTGTTTCATGGGGATGGGTACCAGTTGATGTGACAAAAGTATTGTACTGGGTTAACGTACCCAATCGGTATTGAGCACTTTTATTACGTGTGCCTCATTCTCCGCGAATAGTAATTATTTTTTACCTTCGGCTACCCTTAGTGCGCTTAACCTGGCAATAATCCTAGGAAACACTCCGTAGAATAGACAACCATAGAGCAGAATGGTCATCAGCCAGATCACTGCGATGTTAAAATGATAGGTATCAATGAGCACTCCCCCAAGTTGTTTGCGGGGAGCGAAGAAGTGAGTACGGTAGTTGAAGAAGCCTGTTTTTGTGGTTGGGTCATTAAATACCGGATCCACCGCTTGTAATAGCCTCCCTTGGTCTTCAATGATCCGGTGGGGACTGTTTACATTTCTGACTAGATCAGATAAGCTCTCGTTATGATATTCACCCTTATACTCATTTAAATCATACTGAACATCGGGTTGGTTCTCGAGGTAATAAACCAGCTTTTCTCGGTTTTCTACCGACTTATTAAAGAGACTTACATAGTGCTGACTGCTTCTCTTCAAGTAGGTACGTAGCTGCTCAATGATTTGGGGAGTAATGGTTTCTTCGCGCAACTGGCCTTCCCAATTGGTGGTGTCGGCGCCTTGCTGAAAAGGGGCCTTGCGCAGTTCGTTCCGTAGCGTAGCTAGGCTTGTCCGGACTACCGCTTTTGACGAATCATTTTGGGTGCTTAAGTGGTTGCTCACCAACTGCAACTTGGCCTCCAGTTGCGGAGCCAGGTAAGCAGCCTTGAAGTCAGCTTGTCGTTCTTCTTTCTCAAGCGTATAAAAAGGGCGTTGGAAAGCATTCTCTTTGAACTGGTGCACGGCCATGGCTTCGTAGGCCCACCGGGAAACCATCATATCAGCAATTATTGGCACTTCCCCTTTTGACCCGACCGCGCTATTCAATTTGTCAAAACTAAACAGCAATCCACTCAGAATCATTTGCGGAATCAGTATTAACGGAATCAAAATGTAAACCGTGACGGCGGAACTAAATGACGCAGAAATGTTGAGGCCCAGCACGTTAGCGAAGCAGGAGACCGAAAAAAGCACCAGCCAGAAACTCAGGTTCATTCCACTAATCTCCAGAATGGTGTTGCCAATGAGCACAAAGCAGAGCGTTTGAACGGCTGATAAGGTAAACAAGATAAGCACCTTAGAGGTGAGGTAGCTATTCCAACTCAGGTTCAGAAAAGACTCTCTTTTCAGTATTTTCCGGTCCCGGATAATCTCTTCGGCGCTCACCGTCAGGCCCATAAAGAGCGCTACGATGATGCTAATGAGCAGATACGCCGGTATATTCTCATTGAATCGGAAGCTATAGGCCTCCGCGCTGCTGTCTTTGTAGCGAATAATGAACGAAAGAAACAAGGCGAGCAACGGGGCTTCCAAAAAGTTGATCAGCATGTACTGCCGATTGCTAATTTTAGACAGCGTGTCGCGGATGGTGAAAATGGCGGTTTGCTTAAATCGCGAGGGAATGCTAAGCGACTTGGGAGGCACTTCCTGCACGTCAGCGACTTTCTTAAGTTGAAAGTTTTCGGTGTACATCTCGTACCACTTCTTCGGCGACACCTTTCGCTTGTTGGTAAACTGGCCGTACTCATCAACCACCTTCGCCTCGATGATGTTAAAGATCTGTTCGGGATTCACGTTGCCACACTCGCGGCACTGTCCCCGGTCAGCATCCACCTGATCGGTAACGCGCTTGAAGTAGGTCGCTGCTTCTACGGGATTGCCGTAGAAAACCGGGTATCCGCCGGTATCCATCAAATACATCTTATCGAACATCTTATAGATATCGGACGAGGGCTGATGGATGACGACGAAGATGAGCTTGCCCTTGAGCGAAAGCTCCTTTAGTAAGTCAATCACGTTTTCTGAATCGCGGGAAGAGAGGCCCGACGTGGGCTCGTCAACAAACATTACTGCTGGTTCCCGGATCAGTTCCAGGGCAATATTCAGCCGTTTTCGCTGGCCACCGCTGATGGTCTTGTCCAGTATGCTTCCTACCTTTAGGTGCTGGCGATGCTCTAGTCCTAAACTCAACAGGGTTTTGGTGACTAACTCACTAATTTCCTGATCGCTTTTATTGGCAAAACACAGTTTCGCGTTGTAGTAGAGGTTTTGGTATACAGTGAGTTCTTCAATGAGCAGGTCATCCTGGGCCACGTAGCCAATCACCCCCTGGATTTGATCTTTCTGTAAGTGGATGTTGAATCCGTTGATTAAAACCTCCCCTTCGGAGGGAGCTTCGATACCCGCCAGCACGTTCAGCAGGGTGGTTTTTCCGGCTCCACTGGCTCCCATGATGCCAATAAGTTTGCCCGGCCCCTCTGAAATATTGATGTTTCGCAACCCAGTGCCACCGTTTGGAAAACGGAAGTACAGGTTGTTTACATTGAATGAGATGGTTTGGATGGTGTCTTTCGCCAGAAAATGCCGGATCAGATCGCTGTAGTAGAGGGCATTGCCCTGGGGAGTTTTGATGGTGCTCCCGTTTGAAAAAAGATAGCACTGGTGGGGTTTCATAATAAACCCATTCAGCACAATATCATCAGCACCTAAATACTTGGCGAAATACAACTCGGCACTACTAACTTTCAGAAACAGAATTTTTCCGTCGACGGCAGTCTCTACGTGTTTAACCTCTCCGTTGTTTTCGCGACTGGCCGTGAGCACATCGGCTGATGGTTGGTAAACTTCTTCTCGCTCTAAGACAAATCCTTCAATAGTCTTGAACTCATCGCGGGCCATGTTGAAGGTGTGAGACACCGTATCGATGATGCTTACCCGCTGCTCAGTGAGGTTGCCGTCGGAGGCTACCAGTTCCAGAATTTTCACCAGAACAAAGACTTTCTGCTTCTGCGTGAGGGTTTTGTTGATCTTTCTACAAATCGCCAGCGTCTTGACCGAATCACGCACCGAGGTCAGTTTGCGCTTTTTCACCTTCACCTCACCGCCATCTTCTTCCTCCTTGCCGTAATCGGCAAACGCATCGTACAGCGTTACGTACTCCACCACCGAGTCTTGATCCAGCTCTGATTTGAAGAAATTGATAACGTAGCCTCTTTCCTTTTCCGTTACTCCACCATCTTGTTTGGTGATGATGGCGAACAGTTGGGTAAGGGCTTTTAGTATTTCTTCACTCATAGTGGCTTACGTACGTGGTATCTGCTTGAGTTGACGCGCGCAGACGAAGGAGCACCGCAATAGCCTACTTGCTACCTACTGGTGAGAACGTTAAATTGTAAGGGATTGATGGATGCTCTACCAGCTTAAAATGTAAGCTAGTAGGTATTGAACTCGAAGGGCACTTCTACTAACTCTGAGAACTCTTCGCCCGCTTCTTCCATGTCTTCGTCATCTTCGTGAAAGTACCACATCACCTTGGAACTCTGAATGTCTTCTAGTTTAGACAGTACGTCCAGAATCAGTTTAGAAGATGCGGTATTAAAGTATTCTAGTTTAAAAACGAAGGTACTGCTCTCGTTGGGACTTCCGGAGTATCCGTCTAACCAGTCGATGATGGGCTGATAAAACTCCGCCGAGTCTTCGGGCAGGGATCGCCCTGATATCTCGAAAATTCCGTTGTTTTTGTCGAGCAAAATTTTGGGCGTGTCTTCCGTACCCTCCAGATTAATAATTTCCATAGCTGTATTTTTTGAAAAGATATTTTGTCCGATTTTATTATTACCGAGAAATAGTTGTTTTCAGAGAGAAAAAAGACCGTTCATCATCCATTTCCACAAAGCCATACTCAAGCTTTTGTCCTGACTTTCGAGCCATATCTACGAAGCCAAGGCCAGCGCCCCCTTTCTCTGAGATAGAAGTATTCTTAATAATATCTTTGTAGAGTTGCTTTAGCCCCTCTTTATCGAGGCTATTTACCTTGTCAAGTCGTTGACTGAGTCCCTCAATACCTTCGTTGTAGAGCGGGTTGCCCGAGGCAATGATATACTCTTCCCCCTTTTTGCCAATCATGAACACAGCATTGTACTCAAACCCTTCCCCGCTTTCGTAGCTCTCTCCGTGCTTCACAATATTCTGTAGACACTCTACCATCACGTTAAATACCTTGCGCTTGGTGGTAGATTCTTCGCCCATGGAGTCCATGTTGCGTTCGGCCATAGCGAGCACCGATTTGGTAATTTCCTGCGTGAACTCGCCCTCGTAAACCAGAATCAGGTTTTGTTCTCGCATGGCTTTGTGTAAGTCATACACATACTTCATGTCTATAGATGTTTAATGGTAATTACGATTCCTTAAAATTTTATGCCAATCATGAGGACATCATCCGTTTGTCGCTCATCGCCCCGCCAGTTCTCCCAAATGTTAGCGAAGTTTTTATACACCTGCGCCATCGGAAGAGGGTGTTGTTCCTGGATAAGGGTTCGCGTTCGCTTTGAACCGAATTTGCGGTTATCAGGTCCACCGAACTGGTCGGGGAAGCCATCGGAGCAGAAATATACTCCGTCGTCTTTTTTCACTTCAATCGTATGCGTGGTAAAGTTCGTTTGGTTTTTATAGATTCCCCCACCGATAGGGAATTTATCGCCCTTGATTTCAACCAATTCTTCCTGCTGCATAAAGTACAGCGACCGATGGGCACCAGCGTACTGGATTTGATTCTTATTAATTCGACAGAGGGCAATATCCATTCCATCCTTGGTCTTGGCGTCTTCACTATCTTGTCTTAGCGTCTGAGTAACTCCCTCATCCAGCTGGTCCAGAATGATGCCAGGGTCAGTAATTCCTCTGCTTTTCACAATGTCATTCAGTAAGAAGTATCCTATCAGTGAGATCAAGGCTCCCGGAACTCCGTGGCCCGTACAATCTACTGCTGCAATAAAGATATCATCTCCTTGCTGCACAAACCAGGGAAAATCGCCACTTACTGTTTCGCGTGACTTATAGTAGATAAACGACTCAGGAAACGCCTGCTTGATGATACGGTTATCGGGAAGAATAGCTTCCTGAATCCGGCTAGCGTAGTTAAGGCTGTCGTTAATCTTCCGGTTTTTATTCTGAACCTCTAACTCGATAAGCTTTCGGTCCGTGATGTCGTGAGAAACCACCAGGACGGACTCTAGCTTTTCGTCTTCATCGAACTCAGGGATGGCGTTGACATTCATCACCCGGTCGCCCATTTCCGAGGGAAAATCAATCTCGCGCGACACTTTATGCTTGGTGGCTCCCACTTCGTAGAGCACCTTCTTCCACTCTTCCACAATGCTTTCACCTAAGCCCGATTCTTCTAGGTTTTTGTTCAGGAAATGAGCGGGTTCTTTTCCGGTGTAAGTTTCGATGGTGGGGTTGATATAAAAGAATGTACCTTCCCGGTTCATTCGCGTAATCAAATCGGGCGAATTTTCGGAAAGCGCCTGCATCTTACTACGCATCCGTTCCTCTTGCTCCGCCCGCTTCTTCTCCGTGATATCGCGAGAGTTCACAATAAGGCCCCGCACGGCCGGATCGTTAATCAAGTTAGTTCCGGTGGCCTCTACCCACACTTCTCCGGCTTGCTTGGTTTCGTATAAATACTGCACCGTGACCGATTCTTTAGGGTTACCAATCAGGGTAGTGAACATGTTGCTAAACACCTTGATGCCTTCGCCCTGAATATGCTGCATGTCGCTCTGGCCGATCATTTCGTCGGGCTGATAGCCAAAGATACGCTCTACGGAGGGACTGATGTAGCGGATTCGTCCATCTCCTTCGTAGATCGTGATCACCTCTGAGGCGTTGACCAGAAGCGAAGCCATCCTGTTTTGCGTGCGCTCTACCTCCTGAACTTGATCGGCGAGTTCGCTATTGGTGCGTTGCAGTTCTTCTTGCGTAGACTGCATTTCTTCGGCGTTTTGGCGAAGCACTTCCTGCTGTTCTTGCAGTTCGTTACTCATCGTTTGCGACTCGCTGAGTAGCTTCCGGGTGCGTTCGTTCACCTTTATATTGAACACCGTTCGAGCAGTGATCAAACTAATCTCTTCCACAAACTTAATATCTCGAGTGCTAAACTTCTTGAAGCCCGCAAACTCGAGCACCCCGTATACCTGCTCGTTGGTGATTAGGGGGACAATCATCAGCGCTTCGGGTCGCTGGTCGCCAAGGAGCCCGGAGGTAACCGTGACGTAGTCGTAGGGTATTTCGGTGCGTACCAGGGTGTCTTGCTCCACCGCTGCTTGTCCGACCAGGCCTTCGGCCATTTTAAAGTTTGCTTTTAGGTGTTTCTGCTTATTGTAAGCGTAGCTGGCGCGCATCACTACCTGAACGTTGTCTTTATCCTGGTCGTCGATCACATAGAAGGCACCCTGAATGGCGTTAATTTTGTCGGCTACGTAGGCAACAACTTCGTTCCCCAGTTCCTCAAGATTGTTGTGAGATCGTAAAATCTCCCCAACTTCGGCCACGCCGGTAACGATCCAGTTGCGTTCGGCATCGCGTTTTTCAGCGTTCTGAATACTATCACGCATGTTAAGCAGCGCGTTGCCGAGCGTGTCTTCGTCACTTAGGGGAGTGAAGTCGGTATCATAAGCCCCTTCTCCGATCTTGTGCGCAAAGTTGGCCGTTCGTCGCAGCGACTGAATCAGTTGGTCGGTGGCTTCACCCATTTGTCCGATCTCGTCTTTTCCGTTCTTTAGCGCATTGCTGGGCAGCACCCCCCGACCCAGTTGAGCTAGTGTGTTACGGAGAATCAAGAGCGACTCGATAAGAAATCGTGAGAAAACCAGACTCACCACCAGGGCAAGGATCAGGATAAGCACCCCCGCTATCAAGAATCGGATGAATAATCCACTGAGTTGCCCCTCAATTTCTGAGGTGTCAATTTTTGTAACGATTCCCCAATTTAGCGTAGGAATATGATCCCATGATGCCAAAACTGAGGCACCCCGGTAGTCAGTGCCACGCGTGGTACCCGAAGTTTTTTCCAGCGCGCGTAGCATTGGGCCACCTTTTTCATCATTACCGGCCAGCACTTGACCAACCGGATGCCGCAGTGGATTTAGAAAAACCATTTTGTCTTTGAACGCTCGGCCAATCACCGTTTCGCCCGTGGCTCCCAATCCGGTTGAGTCGTTAATAATTTTGAACAATGGATCTACTTCCACGCGAGCCAGAAGCACGTCGCCGCGACCTTTCAGGGGCAATCCTACGTAGAGAAATGCCTGATTATCCTGCTGATGTACTCCGCTATAGTATTTTCCTTGTAACGCATTCTTTATAATTTGCCCTTCGAGCTCGTAAAAACTCTCTCCCTTCTTTTTGTCCGTATGGCTGCTCGCGTACGTGATGCGCCCGGTAGGAGAGATTACGTAGATATGATGAATGAGAGAATTTAACTTGATGAGTTGATCTAGAGGCCGACTTTCTGTAGCGATAGGCAATGACACTTCCTTTTCTTCACCGAACGCCACTTCGGCGACTTCTATGCCCACGCTGTCTTCGATAATTGACCGCTCTAAATTTTCCAGGGTGCCTTCCACCGAAGCAAAGTAGTCACTGATCCGGTTCTTTTTAAACTGATTGATGGTGGAAATGCTAGTGGTATACTGCTTTTGCAGGGAGTCGGTGACCAGGACGTTGGCGATGAAACTGATCGCAATAATTGCCAGAGCAACCAAGGTTAGCACCAAGGCGGTAATTTTACTACCAATATTTACTCGCTTAAACATCATTTAAACTGCCGTTTTTAATGTCCCCGTCACCAAGTACTCCATCTATTGGTGGTTTGGCGTTTGCGCCGCAAAATGCTACATTCCCTACCAAAAATTAATGCGCAGCTTCTGGTAAACTTACATTGTCGGTATTCGCTAAATTTAGCGCTAATCGGTCAAGAACTACTTCTACGTATTCTTTTTGCTGCGTCGTAAATTTTGTAAACGAAGCAATTTCCACCACTCCCACCACGCGATCATCGCACTTTAGCGGATGGATCATTAGGTAGGTTGGCGTAGCGCGGCCCAGTCCCGAAAGAATCTTGATATATCCATCGGGCACCTCGTCAATTAGAATCCCGCTGCCTTGCTTGGCTACCTGTCCGACTAGTCCTTCTCCGAAGCGATAGACAACCGCATCTCCTTCCGGAACGGAATAGGCGTAGGAAGCGAACAGCTCGGCGTACGCATACTCATCGGCGTGTTTAACTCGATAGGCTGCCGCCAAGCTGGCTTCTATTCTCCGGCAAAGTTGGGCAAGCACCTGGGTGAACTGTGTCTCTTCATCGGCTAGGTGGCTTGGTAGTTCGTCGAGTTCTTCAGCTAAGACTGGGCCGTTGGTTTCTTCCTCTCTGTCGTGATCTTTAGCAACGGGCGTTGCTGCCACTCTTTCAATCGGCGAATTTGCCGCGGTTATAGGAATGCTACGAAGTAACCACAAACAACCCAAAGCAATGCCGCCTAAAACAAACGAGAAGGCTAGAATAGCGTTCGTCTGATAGAAAACCGACTGAGCTCTTTCCAACTGTATTAGGTCTACTGCTTGACTTTCCACTAGGTAAGCGGGTAGTTGATAGAGCGTATAGAACGAAGCGACCAAGCTTGCGAAATACAATAAAGAAAAGATAGCGCTAGTTTTTTTCATGTTATTTGATTAATGGTACTGGTTTAGCTTACTCTACCCGATGGTTTTGTAAAAGAGGTTAAATCTCATCCAGGCCATTTCAATGGCCAGTTGTAAAGGGCTGCTTATTTGCCGTTTATAGAACTGTCTCATCAAGTTCAACCCTCTTCTAAAGACGCTATACTGCGGGTAACCGTGTTTTTTAGTTCTGACGGGATTGACCTTTCCGTCCTCAATACCGGTGGCCCAGCAAATGGTATAGGCTATAGAAACGATAGCAAACAGTTTTCGGTACTTGACGATACAGCGCAGGCAAGAGTCCTCTAAGTTGAAGCCTCGCTGTTTGAGTGCTTGAAAGAAGACTTCTATAGCCCAACGTCTTTTATACCAAGAACGCAGCGTCTGGGGTAGAGTGGTACCAATCAGATAGAGCAGTTCGCCTTTTTCATCATAGGAGAGCGAAAGGTTAACAGCCACTCCATCTACCACTACGTCCTGTTGATAGCATTCTATATCGTCGTCGGTAAAAGCTTCTTCGGCCCAGACTCTTTGCCCGGTCGCTAACAGGATGGAATGGTGCTTAGGTACTCGCACACAAAAAGGAATACGCTCGCTTTTGAGCCAACTTAGCCATTTTTGCCCAATGAATTCCCGGTCCATTACCAGCATTTGGATACGTTGTTTACCCACAACAGCCACCAATGATTGGAATAGAGCAATGCGCTGATCTGCATTACTATTGCCGCTGTTGTTGTCCAGCATCTCAAAGTAAACCGGCACGGCCATCTTACCAATGCTTACTACTGCGCACAAAACGTTGACCTGTGTCTGCCCGAAGTCCCATTCCGTGCGGTCGATGCTGAGCGTCAACTGAGGGTGAGGAACAAAACTCATCAGAAAAACCGCTACCTGTTGATAGTCCAAGCTAACTTTGGCGAAAAAGTCTTGTATTCTGCGCTCAACAGAACTCACTTGAATGGGCTTATCTGTTTTATCAGCAATCTCTGAGAAGATCACTGACCGACTGCTAATTATTCCCTGAATCATATCGCAGAGAAATTCTTGTCGCTTTTTATGCCGCACCACTTTGGCCGTTCGTATCAATTCATATATCTTTAGTACCGGATTCTTATCCATTGAAAAAGCTGGTTTTGTTGTGTAGGAACTACAAAATTCAGCTTTTTCTCCCTCTCATTCAACCCCCACCCAAAACCATCGGGTAGAGTAGGTTTAGCTCACCAAGAAAGTCAACAATTTGGTCGATCTTGAGGGTGTGATCTATTTTAGAAAGCTGCAGGGCAGCAGTAGGCATGGTGTCGATGACGCACTCTTGGGGGTCTTGCACAATAGTGAGTCCCCCCAGGTCGTGCACCCGTTTCATTCCCCAAGCACCATCACGGTTGGCGCCCGATAATAGGATCCCGATAAGTTTTTGCCGATAAACGTAGGCTGACGTTTCAAACGTAATGTCAATGGACGGGCGGGAATTATTGACCGCTTCTTCGGTGGACAGCGAAAAGAAGTTGCCCAGCTCGACCGACAGGTGATAATTTGAGGAAGCCAAGTATACCTGCCCTCGTTTGATACTTTCCTTATCAACTGGTTCGGTCACTGGCTTGATACTTTTTATGGATAAAGCCTCTACAAATCCGTTTCTCACGTGTTTCAGGCGGTGCAAGCACAGGATGATAGGCAGGGCAAAGTCTTCGGGCAAGCTTGACAGGATCTTCGTGATTCCCTGAAAGCTGCCCGCCGACCCACCAATAACGATGGCCTTGTACTGATTGCTCACCTGATACTTACTCATATATTTCTCCTGACACACTAAAGTGAGGGGCTACTCCTTAATCTTTTTATATATTTTTTCTTCGTTGTTCACGACAATGAACTTGTTGGCAATCTCGCACCAAATCAGCGACTCCTTAGAGCCTACGGCCAGATAGCCGTACTTGAACAGGCTTTCGTGCAATCGTTTCAGTACGGTATTTTGCAGGTTCTGGTTAAAGTAGATCATCACGTTGCGGCAAAGAATCAGGTCAAACTTGTTGAACACTGCTCCCTGCACCAGATCAAAGCTTCGATACGATACTTTGTCCAGCAGTGAGGCGTTCATCACTGCCTTGCCATTTTTCTCGGTGTAATAATCTTGTAGCGAAGATGCGCCCTGAAAGCGTATGTAGTTCTTCTCATTAAGCTCCATGTTTTTCAGAGAATACTCACGCGTCTTGGCTTTCTCCAGGATGGGCCGGTCAATATCGGTAGCAATGATATTTACTTGGTCGGCAATCCCCATCTCATGCAGCAGAATACTCATGCTAATCACTTCTTCGCCGGAGGAACAGCCGGCGTGCCAGATGCTGAACGACTCGTGATTAAGGAGGATGCTGGGGATCACATGGTCTCTTACCTCTCGCCAGAACGAAGGATCTCGAAACATCTCGGTTACGTTTACCGTGATCTCCGAAAGGAACAGGTCAAAGAAGGTAGCATCGCTGTCGATCTTCTCAATAAGCTGACCTACTGATTCCATTTTGTACAACTCCAGAATCCGTTGAATTCTACGCCGTAGCGAAGACATGGCATAATTGGAGAAATCGTACCGGTACTTGTTCTTAACCACCTCAGTGATTCTTCGCAAGTCGGCAACCTCTACGTCTATTTTCTTACCCTTAGCAGTAGTTACATCAGCAATACTTACCGGTGTATTTTGACTATTTAGCATTTTGTGGTCGATCAAAAGTTCTTCGGATTACTTGGCTGAGTGATTCGGCAACAAAATACGTGAAAAAAGGGGAAGCCACTCGGATACATGATACCAGGAGCAAGGCGAACAATGTACTATCTTGACAGATTGTGGTAAAAATTGAGAATCCACCGTCACATTCACCCGTCTAGACGGAGAATCATTACTGAACAGCGGTTCTGTCGGGAGGCCGACCGGAGGGAACCCAGGTATTGTTTGCGGAGAAAAATAAAAACGAAAATCTGGGGGTTGAAGGTAACCTAGGCGTATCCGCCCACGACTACCTCCCGCCACTGGTCGGCTACAAGGTACTGGTTAGCCACCGTTAGTACCTGCTGAGGGGTGATGGTTTCTAGCGTTTTTAGGTAATTTTGGTAAAAATCATAGGTGAGGCCGTACAAGTATATATTCTTGAATTTTTCGGCCAGGGCAAACGGAGTGTTCACCGATTTGAGCAATCGTCCGGCTAAGTAACTTTTCACGGTCTCTAATTCGGCATTGGCTACTTTCTTCTGACAAAGCAGGTTGGCCTCCTTATAGATTTCGTCCAGCGCGAGTTGGGTAAATTTTTTCTTCACTTCAGTTCCAATCATCAGGTATCCTCCGTCCGATAAAGTAGCCAGTCCGGAGCTAACCCCGTAGGTGAGTCCTTTCTCCTCTCGAAGGTTTCGCATCAAACGCGATCCAAAGTACCCACCGAGAATAGTGTTCACGATCCGCATCGCGTGGTAGTCGGGGTGATCTTTTTTAAAAAGGGGCAGCCCCACGCGCAGCGACGACTGAAGGCTATCCGTTCGTTCTACAAAACGCTGCGCCACTGGCTGAAACTCCGGAGGGGGTGGTAACCGGAGTTTTTCTTCAGCGACCGGAAGCTCGCCCAGGTGCCGCTCAACCGAAGCCAGTACCGTGGGGTTGACGTCCCCCGATAAGACCACCTCCCAGGAGTTTCGAAGGCATTCTTCGTAAAAAGCGACCACGTCTTCTCTGGTTATCGTGTCGATGGATGCCTCGGTGAGAGACTTTCCGTAGGGATGGTCTTGTCCAAATAGCAGCGCCTTCATTTCTTTGGAAGCCAGCGTGCTTACTTTTTCGTTGCTCAGGCGAAGCTGCTGCTTCTGCCGGTCTTTGAGCTTGTTAAGTTCTGCTTCAAGAAAGGCAGGTTGGCTCAGTATCTCCTGCAAGAGCTGCAACAACTGGTCGGCGTGTTTGCTTAGACAATATATCTCTACGGATGAGCGGTCTAGTCCTGGAGCGAGTTGCAAGTAAGCACCCAAGGAATCAACGAAGTTGGATACTTGGTAAGCGGTGCGGCTCTTGGTGCCTTCGCTCAGCATTTTCAGGGCAAAAAAGCAGGCAGCATCCTGGGCCTCATGCTTGATACCACCCTGCCGAAAAATAACCTCGATACCCACCACCGGCTGCTGGCCCGCGCGTACGATATGCGCTGGCACTTCATTGGAAAGCTGGTGGGTGACCGCCTGAACTAGTTTAACGTGCCGGATTGGCTGCGAAGGGGGAGCCACTGATCGATCTAGGGGCATAAAGGGCAGAATTGAAAGAAATTGAGCGGATAAGACAGGCGCTGCGTCGCTACTTGCCGTGGTGTGACAACAAGCCAGATTTGGTCGCTAGGTAAAAGTACGCCTGATGGTTGTGCTCAAAGTCGACTTCGGTTTGGTTTAGTTCATCGGTTTGGCTACTAAAGCACTTGACCCAACCCCGGCGCAACAAGGTTTGCAGCACATTTTTCAGTTCGTCAGCTTCCAAATCCAGCGTATTGCGCAGTTCGGAAAAAGAAACCACGAAATATAGTTCATCCAACACATCATACTCCAACTCAGTCATAACACGATCAGGGATAGGTCCGATTTTTCCAGGTGTAACCCCCAAAGTTAGCACGCATTCCGAAAAAGACGGCATAGGGCGAGTAAATTAGTTGCATCAGCAGAAATAGGCTCCCGGACAATCGTTTTTTCATCACCGCCAGCACTGAACGCAAGAAAAAGTACTCAAGCATAACTTTGGGCAGCAATTGCAATCCTAACACCCACCCGGGATATTGGCCAATCAGCGTTAATAAAACTATCAAAAGCACACTGAGGTGGTAGACGAAGATAGATATTGCCAGGGCGGTCACCGAGTAGCGGCGGTGCAAACGCCACTTGCTGGCCCAGCGTTTTCGTTGCTGGTAAAACTCGCTCATCGACGGTTTCGCGTAGGTGCGCACCGTGGCCGTCGTTTGTTTCAAAAAAAACACCCGGCCAGGAAAGCGCTCCGCTATTTTTTGCAGCAAAAATTCATCGTCGCCCGAGGGCACGTGCAAGTTGCCAGCGTAGCCATCCACCTCCAAAAACGCAGCTCGCGCAAAGGCCAAGTTACCGCCGTTGCCCATTGTAGGGCGTCCCGCCTGCAAACACGCCGCTCCTGTGCCGACCAGACTAGCAAACTCGATGGTTTGTAACCTTTCAAACAGCGAACGTTCGTGCGTGAACGTGACCGGACCCAACACCAGCAGCGGTTGGTGACGGGCAAAATGCTGCTGAATGGTCCACAACCACTGCGGGCCCACCCGGCAGTCGCCATCGGTGGTGACGACCACTTCGCTCTGGGTGGTATTGATGGCCTGCTGTAGGGCCAGTTTCTTGTGTGACCCGACAAATCCGGAGGGCACTTCCAGTGAAAGCACCCGAAATCGAAGATTTGCCGAGGGCTGAAAATTATTGGCTTGGGCCAGCGTATCGTCGGTAGAAGCATCATCGACCACCACCACCTCGAAGGCCAGCGGTTCGCCTGCGCCGTTGGTTTGCTCTGCCAAATCGTGCAGCAGATGAGGCAGGGTGGTGGCCTCGTTGCGCACCGGAATCACCACGGTGACGGAAGGAAGTTGTTTGGGCAGAAGCGGCACCCTGCTTGCGGTCGGAATCCGGTTCCAGTGCGCGAATAGCCAGAGCAGTAGGGAAACGTAGAGTACGCTCATCACCGAAAACAGTAGTATCATGGCGGAGAAACTTATCGTCTGGAAATACGAACATACTGAAATTAATTCGAGAGCTTTGTGATCCCCTTGCACAAACCCTATATTTAGGCGGATGAGCCAACCCAACCCCGTCATTGTTCGTGAGAAGATCATTCTAGGTGTGGATCCCGGTACCAGCGTGATGGGGTACGGACTTATTCGAATAGACACCATTTCTGTCCAGCGCACTTCCTTGCACCTGCTGCAGTACGGCGTGATTCATCTTAAAAAATACGCGCGTCACGAGCAAAAGCTGGAAAAGATTTTTGAAAGGATGATCGGCTTGATTGACCAGTATGCTCCCGACGAGATGGCGCTGGAGGCTCCCTTTTTCGGAAAGAACGTGCAGTCGATGCTCAAACTAGGGCGCGCGCAGGGCGTGGCGATGGCGGCCGCGCTCAGTCGTCAGATTCCCATCGTAGAATACGCTCCCAAAAAGGTGAAGCAGTCGGTGACGGGCAACGGCAATGCCTCGAAGGAACAGGTGGCCGAGATGCTGAAAAGCCTGATAAAGTTTCCGGATCGTACCGACGAACGGCAGCTGCTCGACGCTACCGACGCGGTGGCCGTGGCCCTGTGTCATCATTATCAGAAAGCCTCGCCGGTGCACCACGCCAGAAGCTGGAACGCCTTTGTCACCGATCATCCCGATCGCATAAAGAGATAGTATCAGTATTCATTGACAAAACAAGACTAGTAGACATTTTTACATGGAAACACCAGCAATTATTTTTGATATGGACGGGGTGATTGTGGACAACCACCGTTATCACCTGCAGTCGTGGCTATCTTTTTTTGAGCAGCACAACATTCAAATGACCGAGGCTGAGTACAAAGAGCAGGTGAACGGGCGCGTGATGCACACCATTCTGCCCCAACTGCTGGGTCGGGAGCTGTCGCCCGAAGAAATTCGCACCATTGGTGAACAGAAAGAAACGGCGTATCGGGAATCGTATCGCGCGGATATTCAACCCACTCCGGGCCTGGTGGCGTTTCTCAAGGAGCTGCGGCAGCAGGATATTCCCCGCGCGATCGCCACCTCGGCACCGCCCGCCAACGTGGAGTTTACCCTGGAGCATACGGGGCTACGCGCCTACTTCCCGGTGATTGTGGACGATACGATGGTCACGCAAGGGAAGCCCGACCCGGAGGTGTACTTGCTGTCGGCCGAGCAGTTGCAGATGCCTCCAGCGCGGTGCATCGTGTTTGAAGACGCGATTTTAGGCATCCAAGCGGGCAAGAACGCGGGTATGCGCGTGGTGGGAGTGGCTACTACCCACACCCGGGAAGAACTAGCCGCCACCGAAGCTGACTACGTGGTTGATAATTTTGAGGGTCTGACGGTGGAGAAGCTCATGAAAGCACTGACGTAGCCCCAAATTTCCGTACTACCACCCAACTGAAAAATATGCGTTACTGTAGTTTTGTTCTGTTGCTTGTGCATCTGGGGTGCCAATCTCCGAAGCGGGATTTCTCGCGCGTCGAATGGCAAAACCCGGCCATCGTTGATGTGAATACCGAACCTCCGCACGCCACCTTGGTCCCTTTTGCGGACGAAGCTTCGGCGCAAACCGGGCAGCGGCAACAATCGGACTACTTCCGTCTGCTCAACGGCACCTGGCAGTTTCACTGGGCGCAAGGCCCCAATAATGCTCCCGAAGATTTTTATCGCAGCGACTACGATGCGAGTGGCTGGGACGAGATTCCGGTGCCTTCTAACTGGCAGCTACTGGGTAAGTATGATTCCCCTATCTATACGAACATCAACCACCCTTTTGCGGTCAACCCACCGTGGGTTCCTACTGATACCAATTCCGTAGGAAGCTACCGGACCAGCTTCGAGCTTCCGGAGACTTGGCAGGGACGGCAGGTCTTTTTACATTTTGAGGGAGTGCAGTCGGCCATGTATGGGTGGGTGAACGGACAGTCGGTGGGCTACAGCGAAGACAGCATGACCCCCGCCGAATTCAATATTACGGAGTTTGTTCAGCCCGGCGAGAATACGCTGGCGGTGCAAGTGATCCGCTGGTCGGACGGCAGTTATCTGGAGGATCAGGATTTTTGGCGCATGAGCGGCATCTTCCGAGACGTATTTCTATTCGCCACCCCGGCGGTGCACCTGCGCGACTATGCCTTCTCGACCGACCTGGACGAAAACTATACGGACGCCACTGCCAACCTGCGGTTGCACCTGACCAACTACGCCGATTCTAACTTTCGGACGCACAATGTTCGGGTGCTGCTGCTAGATAACCAGCAAGACACGGTGTTGCAAGACCGGATTGTGGTGGAAAAGCCGGTTCCCGTAGGCCAAGAGATGGTTATTGAAGCTTCGTACGAAGTGCCAAATCCAGCGCTGTGGAGTGCCGAACAGCCCAACCTGTACCAACTCACCCTCGCGCTCGAAGACGCGGAAGGAAGCATCACCGAGGTAGTCAGTAGCCGGGTGGGCTTTCGGGAAGTAGTTATTGAGAATGGGCAATTTTTGGTCAACGGCGCGCCGGTCTACTTCAAGGGAGTGAATCGCCACGAGTTGGATCCGGAAAAGGGGCGGGTGATCAGCGAAGCGTTGATGCGAAAGGACATTGAGCTCATGAAGCAGCACAACATCAACGCGGTGCGCACCTCGCACTACCCCAACGACCCCCGCTGGTACGCCCTCACCGACGAATACGGACTGTACGTGATCGACGAGGCCAATGTGGAAAGCCACCAACTGTGGAACGAAGGCCGCTCGCCCGTGCTGGACACGGCCTGGCAGCCAGCGTTTGTGGCGCGGGGGGTGGCCATGGCCGAGCGGGACAAGAACCACCCCTCCGTTGTGATGTGGTCACTGGGCAACGAAACCGGCGACGGACCCAACACCCAAGCGATGGCCGATACGCTGCGCAAGCTGGACCCCTCCCGACCGATTCACTACGAGAGCCGGAATAACGAAACGTACGGAAAAGTGCCCAGTGGCTACGATGTGATCGCCAACATGTACGCCCGCACCGACCAAATGATTGCCTTCCATGCCCAGGATACCACCCGGCCCATCATTCTGTGCGAGTACGCGCACGCGATGGGTAATAGTTTAGGTAACCTGCAAGACTACTGGGACGTGATCGAGGCCTATCCACGCATGCAAGGCGGGTTTATATGGGACTGGGTGGATCAGGGACTGAAGAAAACCACCGACAACGGCACCGCCTACTGGGCCTACGGTGGCGACTTTGGCGATTTGCCCAACGACGGCGACTTTTGCATCAACGGACTGGTATTCCCCGACCGCACGCTGCAGCCTGAGATTCTGGAAGTTAAAAAGGTGTTTCAGTACGTGAAGGTAGACCCCGTGAGTCTTCCTAACCGGCAGTTTCGCATCACCAATGCGTATGATTTCACGAACCTGAACGCGCTAACAGCACATTGGGAGGTGATGCGCGATGGAGAATCCTGGCAAACCGGGACGTTGGGCTCGTTGGATCTGGCTCCGGGCGAAAGTCAGGTGGTGCGCGTTCCCGTGAAACCCGGTGCTCAAAAGAACGACGCGGAGTATCTACTGACGCTTAGCTTTTCTGTCACGGAGGCAACTTCCTGGGCTGAAGCGGGACACGAGGTGGCCTGGGAGCAGTTTTCACTCAACGAACTACCTCCGCTCGCCTCAGTAGTGGATATAACCGCTATGCCATCACTTAGTCTTGAACAGACTAGCGGGCAACCTCGGATTACCGGTAGCAATTTCACCGCGACGTTTGATGAGCAAGTAGGCGGATTTGTGTCGTTGGTATACGAGCAACAGGAGCTCATGACCGCCCCTTTACTGCCCAACGTGTGGCGGGCTCCCACGGACAACGACTCCGGCGGGGGCGAACAGTCTTTTGCCCATCGCTGGCACGAGGCTGGTCTCGACCGGGCTACTTTCGTACCGGAGTCACTCACCGCCCAGCAATTGAGCGAGCGGATGGTTCGCGTAACCGTGAGAGGAAGCCTGCGGGAAAAGGAAAAAGCCGCTGATGAAATTTTAGCCTACCAAGGAATATACACCGTTTACGGAAGTGGTGATATCGTGCTGGAAAACCATTTTCAGGTGAATAAAGACGCTCCTCCCCTGCCCAAAGTCGGGTTGAGTTTGCAGGTACCCAGCGCGACGGATCAACTGGCGTGGTACGGACGTGGCCCCCACGAGGCTTACTCCGATCGGTTTACCGGGGCCAAAGTGGGTCACTACGCGGGCAGCGTAGCCGAGCAGTACACTCCTTATGTGCTACCGCAAGAAAACGGCAACAAAACAGACGTCCGCTGGGTCACGCTCACCAATGCCAACGGGGTTGGACTATTCGCCAGCGGTGGATCGACGAATAAACTTAACGTCAGCGCGCACGCGTACGATCTGAAAGCATTTAATCAGGCAACGCACACCTACCAAGTGAAAGACACCGACCACGTCACGCTTAACCTGAACTACGCGCAGATGGGACTGGGCGGAGACGACAGTTGGACGCCCGCCACGCATAAGGAATACTTATTGGACTCGGCGACTTATTCGTACCAAGTACGGCTGCGTCCGGTGGACCTTCGCCGCTCATCGCCTAGCGATTGGTATAAGCAGCAGATGCCTGAAATATCCGGCAGGTTAGAAGCGTTGTAGGGGTTGTTGGATGCTGAAAAAATGGTTTTGAAGGGATTTGGTTTATTTTCGTAAGCCATAGGCTCACTATAGAAGAACCCACAACCGTTTCACAACGAGCAGAATGCTTGCGTGATGATCAATGGTTTTGACGTTATCAGGTTAGTGATAGCGATAAAGAACAATGGTATGGCAGTTTTCCAAAAGGTTTGGTTAGTATTATTAGGATTGGGCATAATGGTGATTGGTTACGGCCAAGATTCGGGGCTGAAACTAGGTAAGCTTAAGTATAATGGCGGCGGAGATTGGTACGCAAACAAAACAGCTTTGCCGAACCTGATTTCATTCTGTAATGCCAATTTAAAGACTGGTTTGGCTCCGGAAGAAGACGTAGTGGAAGTGGGAAGTCCGGAGTTGTTTTTATTTCCTTACGTGTATATGACCGGGCACGGAAACGTGGTGTTTTCGGACGAAGAAGCTGAGAACTTGCGCAAGTATTTGCTGGCTGGAGGTTTCTTGCACATCGACGACAACTACGGCATGGATGAGTTCGTGCGCTTGGAGATGAAAAAGGTGTTTCCCGAGCTGGAATTTGTGGACTTACCGCCCGATCATCCGATTTACCGGCAGAAATACGCATTCAAGCAGGGAATTCCGAAAATTCATGAGCACGACGGCAAGCCGCCCCAGGGTCTAGGACTCCTGTACAAAGGTCGCTTGGTGTGTTTTTACAGTTTTGAAACCGATTTGGGCAACGGTTGGGAAGACCAACGCATCCACAATGACCCCGAGGAGAAGCGGCAACAGGCCCTGCAGATGGGCGCGAATATTGTGACCTACGCTTTTACGCAGGAATAATAGAAAGTCTACTGGTTAACTTCGACCCACCGCCGCAAATAGTGGAACCGCCGGGAATGAAAATGCTGATTGATTTGTTTTCAGTGCTTAGGTGATTGTTTTTCACTTATTTATCTTAATGCCGAACAATTTCCGCGATCAAACGATTATCTTTGCTCTTATTCACTAAACCCACACCTCAGTGATTATTATTGCCTTATTTATTGCCCACTGGTATCTGTCGCTGTTCTTTCAGACCTTCTTCTTGCACCGTTATTCGGCGCACAAGATGTTTACCATGAGTCCTTTCTGGGAAAAAACGTTCTACGTGCTCACTTGGGTCTTCCAGGGATCTTCCTACTTGAGCCCGCGTGCCTACGCTGTTTTGCACCGTATGCACCACGCCTACAGCGACACGGAGGATGATCCGCACTCTCCGCACCACACCGAGAACTTATTTACGATGATGTGGGAGACCAAAAACACCTACAATGGGGTGCTTGATCACACCAGCGATGTCGAGCCACGTTTCACCAAAGATGTGCCCGATTGGCCGTTAATTGACAAAATTGGTGGAAGCAAATTTTCCCGAATTGGTTGGGGGACGTTGTACACCTTATTTTATATCTGGGCAATCTCAATTGCCGAACTGCCCGGCACCCACTGGTGGATGTACGCGTTGCTGCCCCTGCACTATCTGATGGGGCCCATTCACGGAGCGATCGTGAACTGGTGCGGTCATAAGTACGGTTATTCTAACTTCGACAACAACGACAAGTCACGCAACACGCTGGCGTTTGACTTCTTGATGCTGGGCGAGTTGTTCCAGAATAACCACCACAAACTGCCCAACCGACAGGATTTCGCGGCGCGCTGGTTTGAAATTGATCCTACCTACCCGCTGATCAAGGCACTGGAGACGATGAAGATTATCAAAGTAGCGAAACTGAAGAGCGCCTAGTCGCCGACGAAATAGTTCTTGAGAGCCAGCTCCTAGGAGCTGGCTCTTCTTTTTTGGTATTATAACTAATTAAATAGTTGTTAAACTAATTAAATAGTTTTACATTGGACTCATCAATCATCGCTACACTTCTATGGAACCTAAAAAGAATCCTCACTACGATTTGGAACGCAGAAGAAATCTTCACTTGGTCATTGGCCTCATCCTCAGCCTATCGCTGGTAACCGTTGCCTTCGAGTGGCGTACCCGGGTGGAGCCGCTTGTTGTCTTGCCCCCAACCGAATTTATTGAACCGCTCTTGCCGCCCATTCCCATCACCGTCCATGAACCGCCCAAGCCCAAGTTGGTGCAGCCCGAAATCATTCCCGTGCCGGATGATGAGGAAGTGAAGGTAGACGTAGAAATCATTATTGACGTGCAAATCACGGATGATGATCTGGAAGATTATCTAGCTACCACCGCACCGCCGGAAGAAACTGCCGAAGAAGTACTCATTTTTGCCGAAACCCAACCCTCGTTTCCCGGCGGTATAGAGGCTTTTTATAGTTATCTAAGCGAAACGGTTACGTATCCGAAGCAAGCAATTCGCCGCGGAGTATCGGGGAAGGTGTTCGTTGAGTTCGTCGTTGATAAAGATGGCTCGCTGAGTCAGCTTCGGGTGGCGAAGGGCATCGGCGCGGATTGTGACGAAGAAGCGCTGCGTGTTGTTAAAAACTCACCCTGCTGGAACCCCGGCAAACAACGCGGACGAAGTGTGCGGGTGCGCATGGTGGTGCCCATAACCTTTAAACTGCAATGAAAGAACTTACCAAAGCCGAAGAGCAAGTGATGCAAATTCTGTGGCAAATCAAGCGCGGGTTTGTGAAGGACATCCTGGCCAAAATGCCCGATCCGAAACCGGCTTACAACACGGTATCAACCATCGTGCGTATTCTGGAAAAGAAAGGTTTTGTATCGTATCAAGCCTACGGCAAAACCCACGAGTATTACCCCCTGGTGGCTAAGAAAGATTACAGCCACTTTTTTCTGAAAAGCTTTATTGGCAACTACTTCGGCGGGTCGTTTTCGCGGTTAGTTTCGTTTTTTGCGAAGGAGAACGACATGGACATCCACGATTTTGAGCGGTTGATGCGGTATGTAGAGGATGATTTGCACACGGATGACGCAGATTTCACGGATGGGGGTGGCAGAGTTGATTTGAGGCAAGTAGATGACACAGATGAAAAGAGCGAGGAATGACTTGGGGAGGGTACATAGCGCTATCGGTTATTGCGGTAGGGTTGGTGGGATGTGAAAAAGAATCTCGCGTAGGTACTACTTCTACCTCACCAGAAGCCGCTTATCCCTCCACGGGATTCGCCGACTACGATTGGTTACCGGAAAAGCTGAAGCACTCGATGGATCATCTGGCCCACACGAACGTCAACCGACACTTCAATTTTTACTACTACTTTCAGGTAGACTACATCAACCGGCACTTCTATATGATCGATCCGGGACTAAGGGTGATTGAGGAAATGCCCGTAACGAATGAAGAAGTATTGTCACTCATTGAAGATAAACTTTACGATGTGAAAAACCGACGGAGCGGAATCTACGCGGCCTGGGATACTACCATGTTCAGACGGCAGGGCCAACCACCGGTTTATATTCCTTACTTCCGACAAACCATTACTTACGTTCTTCCCGACCAAACGGCGGATTTTAAGCAGTTGCGGGTGGCTATTGTGGAAGATTCCACGGCGCAAAGCTCAATACGCTACTACGGTCCGCCCGACCTCACCGTGTACACTCCCTCGGAAGTGGGCACGCTCCCCCGCCCGGTTCGGGGGATAGACTACTTCCGAGACGCTATTTTCAAAGAGGTGCAATCGGCTGAGGTGTTTGGACTGTACGATACCGGCACGGTGGAAGTAGAATTCACCGTGTGGGGGCACCGAACGCATTCTCCCAACTTGGTACGGGGATTTAGCAGCCGGAGTGATACCTACGAGGCCTACCGCGCCGACGGAGAATTTATCAAGGCAATCAACCGGGCTAAGGTCTGGTGGCGGCACGCGCAGAAGGATGGCCAACCGGTGCAGTGCAAGGTGCGCGTTACCTTTGATGTCAGTAAGCTAAAAGATCTATCCTCTCAATCCCCCAACCCATGAACGCGTTCACCATCTATCTGCTAGAAGCCAGCGTGTGTCTGGGAGTATTCTACCTGTTTTATCTGGCGGTGTTGCACCGGCAACCGACCTTTCGGTATAACCGCGTCTACTTGTTGACTACTTCTGCCCTGGGCTGGCTCCTTCCCCTGTTGGAGGTTCCCTTAGGCACCCTTGGAAGCGGTTCGACCACTGGAGTAGGTTCAGCATACTTGCTTCTTGTTCCCGCTGAGGTCAGGGGAGCTGCTGAAACTTCGGGCGGAGGCTGGCTTTTCTGGCTTGCCCTGGGCTACGGCGTTGGAGTTGTCGTCTCATTGGTTTATCACGGTTGTCAGTTCTACCGGTTATACCGCGTGGTGCAAACCAGCCAAGAGCAGGTGGTTCCGCACCGGCGCTACCGGCTCCTGTATACCGACGGTCGGTTTCCGACTGCTTCGTTCTTTCGCTACTTATTTTGGGACAATACCCAGTCGCTCACGGTGGAAGAAACCCAGCAGATGATGCTGCACGAAGAAACCCACATTCGGCAGGGCCACAGCTACGACGTGCTGTACTTTACGCTACTAAAAATTTTCGCTTGGTTTCATCCGCTGGTGTATCTCTACGAGCGGGGGCTGACCCACACCCACGAATTTGCCGCCGACGCCGGAGTGCTTCGGGTGGCCACTGTAGAGCAACGCGCCTACGCTCGATTACTCAGCCGACACACCTTAAATAGTCGCAACGTTCTGCTCGTGAACCGTTTTTTTTATCCATCTCTCATCTTAAACCGAATTAACATGATCTACGCAACGCAGAAAACTCCCTGGTACCGCTACGTGCTGATCGTACCAGTGTTCGCTTCCTTATTTCTCACTTTTTCGTGCCAACCCGACGAGGAAGAGGTTACCCGCGAAGCGGTGGCCCAGTCGTACGAAGAGGTGCAAGCCGAGATAGCACAAGTTGATAGAGAAATTCGGGCTAATCCAGCTCATCAGCAATTAACGGAAGCATTAGAAGATTACCTCAATAGTAACCCTGGTCCACCACCGAGTCAGGAACAGCTACTTCAAGAATTGAATATGCTTGCTGAGACTGATCAACTGAAAGAATTAATTGCTCGCAGAGATGCTTTACGTGATAAGCTAGGTGACTTGCCCGATGCTGACGGAGTATACACAGTGGTAGAAAACCAGCCCGAACCAAAGGGAGGGATGAAAGCTTTCTACCAGCACATTGGCAACAACATGCGCTATCCCCAGGAAGCGCGGCAAGCGGGCATTGAGGGTAAAGTATTTATGCAATTTGTGGTCGATCAATACGGCCAAATTACTCAGACTAAGGTTCTGAAAGGGATTGGCGGAGGGTGCGATGAAGAAGCAACGCGAGTTCTACAAGAAGCTCCCGAATGGATGCCCGGAACTACCGATGGACAGGCGGTGAACGTGCGGATGGTGATGCCTATTACCTTCAAGCTAGACCGTAGAGATGCTCCGGTTAGCATCGGCCCAAGCAACAAAACTCCTGAAGCAAATAGCGAAGGAACTTTAAAGGAAACGGTCGTGGTGGGATATCAGTAATGCTTACAAAAGTTGTAGCAACGAGGGGCTGAAAGCTCTCTTGTTGTCTCTTTAAAAAGACCTTAGCGGAGAAAGCTACTCTCCGATAATATTCAATACCATTAACTCACTGTCGCTCAGCACCTTGCCATCTTTAACAGATAAGTGTTCAGGCTTTTGTTTACGGTATTGATCCTCTTTCTCTTTCAGAACCACTTCCAGCACCTGCGGATGGATGTAGTATTTCCGGCAGATGGCGATGGTGTTACCCAGTTCCTCAGCCACTAGTTTTACGAGGGTGGTTTCCAGTTTGAGGCGGGGATTATCAGCAATCATCTTCCGGGCGGTGGCTATTTTATCTACCGCCAAGACGGTGCCACCCCAAGTGCGGAAGTCTTTACAGCTAAACTCCTCGTCCGAGATGTCACGTAAATACTCATTCACATCGTGCGAGTTGATGTGGTGAAATTTTTTGTCTTGACCCTGGTATTTAAACAGTTCATAGCCCCGCAACTCAGAGCTTTGCTTCACTAACTTGGCCAGTTGGTTGTTCTTAATGCTTATTTTGCGGTATTTTCCACTTTTAGCCTTATACTCTAATCGAGCGGTCCCTTTCTCAAACTCAAAGTGTTTGCGCCGTAGTGTCGTGAGTCCGTAGGTCTCGTTTTGCTGCCGATAATACTCGTTGCCAATCCGGATGTGATAAGTATCCAGAATCTGAATCACCAGGGCAAGCACTTTTGATCGCGACCATTCTTTGTCCTTTAAGTGCTGTTCGGTGGTGCGTTGAATATCAGGAAGGGATCGGCCGAACTGAGCAAGCTTACGAAACTTGGCCACACTGCGATAGTCATTCCAATTAGTGTGGTAGATATACTGCTTGCGTCCTTTGAGGTCAATTCCCGTGCACTGCAGATGCCCATCAGGATTTTGAGCAATCCACACATGCTTCCAAGCTGGTGGGATGCCCAGTGCCTTGATCCGCGACAAATCGGTAGACACAATCACCCGATCACCGGTAGCGGTGTGGTAACTAAATCCCCGCCCGCGACGCACCCGGGTGAAACCTGGCTCGTCGTCGCTGCTGTAGGTAAGTGTTGCCGGTAAGTTGCCAATCAAGGGTACTGCCATTCGCTACTACTCATCACGCTTTCTCTACTTCACTTTCCAGCTTGAGCGCTTCATCGCCGTCTTCTTGCTCAATAAGCAGAGCCTTGTTACCGCTTTCTCCCTTACGGGTGATCTTGCTGCCTTTAATCGTCTTAGTGACCTCCTCAGAAAAGGTTTCCTTGACCTTGCCTTCAGCGCTTCCGTTTCCCCATTTCCATCGAACGGTGGATCCTTTTTGTATCATCGCTAAAAAAGTTTTGTGCTGAAAAATGTGAGAGAAAGTTATGCCTTTCGCGCACCAACTACCACGTTTCGGCGGACCAGCAAGCGCACTAGCGCGGCAATTACTCCGGAAATTAAGGTCCAGGCTAAAGCTTCTTTCAGAGAAACATTACGGTCGGCGGGGTTTTTAGGAGGGTCAGTCTTCATCGTTTTCTTCCAGCCGTATCCCAGTGCTCTTCGTACTAAAAAAGCACTTCCAGCGGCCAGGCCACTCACGAGCAAGCCATTGAAGCCGTCTTCATCATCTAAATAATCTTTTGCTTTATCAGTAATTGAGTCGAAATCCATAGTGTTCGTATTATTAAGTAGTTAATGATTTACATACTTGCTGGCAACGCCTTATAGCGCGCCTTCACAATCATATATACGCCGTAGCAGGCCAGCCCAATAGCGATAATTCCCAGCAAAATAGACCCGTAAGAAGAGCTCTGAATAAAGCTAAATGCTCCCTCGGTACCCCCCGCCTCGCTTGCGTTGGCTTCGATAGCAGCCCGTAAAAACAAATAGCCAATGATGCCTACCACAATTCCTCGCGCGATAAGACCTGCTTTTCCAACATTTTTTATAGTATCTCTCACTTTTTGCTTCAGTTGACCAACATTAATGTCTTCCATAAACTTTTCGGTGATAGCCTTACGGATCTCAAGTGCGCCCTTAGCAAATAAGGCCACCGCGACAATCCCAACCAGTATTTGGCCAAAAGGTTGCTCCAGCAACATGCTAACAACTTGCTTATTTCCGCCACCGCCACCGGAAGAGCCACTTTGGATCAGCATCTTGATGGCTTCGTAAGCTAAAAATCCGTAGAGAACTCCACTAGCTCCGTAACCAATCCGCTTAGCAATACCTTTCTTGTCATCGCCCTCGTTCTCCGGATCGCGAAACGCTTGCACAAAGCGCCACACTACGTAACCAATCAGTCCAACGGTGAGTAGTGCCAACAATATTTGCCCAAATGGCTGATTGTAAATAAACTTCAGGGCGTCGCTCTGACCGGCTTTCTGCCCTCCTTCATTGAAGGCAGCCATCGCGGTCAACACACCCAGGATAACAAATACGACTCCCTTGGCACCCATGCCAAAACGGGCCAGTTTCTCTATAGCTTTGTTTTTGTCTTTATTGGTTACGGTATTCATAAACGTGTAGTTTGGTTGGTAGAAATTAGATTACCTATTTGCTAAGTGTGTAGAAAGCATGGATGACTCCGGGTACCCAGCCAATGAGTGTCAAGAGGACGCTGATCCAAAAAGAACCAGTGATGCCCTTTTGCAAACCTACGGCCAAGGGGGGAAGGAAAATAGCTAGAACAATACTGAGAATTGACATAACTTAAGTGGTTAGATTAAAAAAATAAGATTTATACGTTACTATATTTCTAACTCAAAGTCGTCCAATATGTTCAACAAAGCGGTTGTTCTGAACATCAATCGAGAGGCGTCCAAAAGATTTCTACACTTTGGGGAAAAAAATTCGCAATAACTTTTTGATCTTACTTGGGTTATATTTCTGATTTGCGCCAGTAACGAACTTAATTACTGTAAAAGACTGATAACTAATGTATTATGTCCGACGATAATTATCAACTTTTACATTATTTTACATTGGCACAAGATTTTCACTTCTAACTTTATAATTATTCTTAACCAATCAGCATTATGAAATTATTACCAGGAATTATAGTAGGAGCATTTGCCGGAGTAGTTGCAGGTATTCTATTGGCCCCCGAAAGTGGCGAGAAGACTCGCAAGAAGCTAGCCGAAGAAGGAGGCAACTTTAAAGATGACTTTGAAGGTTCGTTAAACCGAGGCATAGACACTTTTCTGAACACGATCAGTGAAGCGGTTGACGAATACTCTAAACAAAGTAAGCAGTCGTTGAAAAAAGCCAAGAAAAAGAAAAACTCTTTCTTCTAGCCGGTGACTTTTTTTCATCAATTTTTTTAGAAAACCTTGCTTACTTTGGATATAAAAATTGCTGACGCAGTAACGCTAATCACTGACAAGATTGAGACGTGGTTAAAGGATTTGATTGTACTTTTGCCCAATCTGGTGATCGCAGTAGTTGTCACTGTTTTGTTTATCATGTTGGCAAAAGTGATTCGAAATGTAGCCGGAAAAGTACTTCGCCGCATCTCAAACAATCATGCGGTTAACAATCTGCTGATCACGGTGATTTATGCCACTGTCCTAGCCATCGGGTTTTTTGTTGCGCTGACGATTGTAGGTCTTGATGGAGCCGTGACATCTTTGCTGGCAGGAGTAGGAATCATTGGATTGGCATTGGGCTTTGCTTTCCAGGATATTGCGGCTAATTTTATCTCAGGAGTGTTAATTGCTGTTGGGCAGCCTTTTCGGGTGGGTGATATTATCAAGTCCGGAGATAATTTTGGAACCGTAACCAATATCAACCTTTCGAACCACTACCGTCCGCACCTTTCAGGGGATAGAAGTACTTATTCCAAACAAAAATCTTTTCCAGGAGGTTGTTGAGAACTATACGAACACCCACGACCGGCGAGTAGATTTAACGGTGGGCGTATCTTATGGTGACGACCTTGAAAAGGTGAAAACACTGACTGTCGGAGCAATTGAGAAGTTGAGTAGTATTGATAGCCGCCGTGAGGTTAGCTTGTTTTACAGCGAATTCGGCGACAGTTCTATCAACTTTTCGGTTAGATTCTGGGCCAAGTCAGCAGGACAGTCTGAGTTTCTACTCGCTCAGAGTGATGGAATTATGGCTATAAAAAGAGTTTTTGATGAAAATGATATCACTATACCGTTCCCTATCCGAACTTTGGACTTTGGAATCAAAGGGGGCGAGAAGTTGTCAGAGATGACGCTTCAGCATTCCAACGGAGTGCACGACAACTGATTAAACCAAACGTTAATTTTTTTTTACCAACTAAATTTTAGATTATGAAAACCCTCAATTTGAAAAAATACCTAGTGGCTATTGTTGCCGGATGCTTCAGCATTGTTGCTTTAACCAATTGTTCTCCGCAGACTCAGAATGAAACTGAGCAAGCCGGTGATGATATTGAGCAAGGCATGGAAGACATGGGCGATGATATGGAAGATGCGGCTGATGATATGGCGGCAAATTTTGAAACCGAGAAAGGAGAATTTCAGACGAAGCTTCAGAGCAAAATCAACGAGCTTCAGAACGAAATGGCAACAGCCACTGGCGCTGCCAAAAACGAGTATCAAGAAAAAGTTGATATGCTGCAGAGTGATCTGGATCAGTTAGAAAACTCTACCGAAGACAACTGGATGGACGTGAAAGCCGACATCAACGAAACAATGGAAGAGATCGACGCTGAAATCTAGTAATCCGTCTCACTATATGTGCACAAAAGACCCGGTACCTATGCGTTCCGGGTTTTTTTATGCGTAGTCCTCGGTGGTGATGATTTGTTCGTGGAGCAATTCGCGAATCACGATCTCCGTAAGCTCGCTCTTGAAGATAAACTCGTAGCGGATATCCATCACGTAGGCCTTTAGCCGCATTTTATAGTACGGGCGTCGTTCCTTCACCTCATTGAAAAAAAGCACCGTAATGGGTTTGTTCAAGAAAATGTAGCGCGAAGTCTGGGCCGCCTCCCGCGCGATGCTACGCACCCGTTCGGTATCGATGTTGAGGGGCAAAAAAATCTCCGCCACCACTTGGCAATTTAGCTCTCCCGCATTGCTGTTTGACACCGACTGGTTCATCAGCTCCCCGTTCGGAATCGACACCAATGAGTCGTCGGGAGTGACGATACGCGTTGACCGCAGGCCAATCTCAACTACCTCTCCGTAGTGCGAGCCAATTTCAATTTTGTCGCCTACTTTAAAGGGCGCGTCTAGCAGAATAATTACCCCGCCAAAAATATTCTTTAGAATGTCTTGCGAAGCAAAGCCCACCGCCACCCCCACCGAAGCGGTGAGGGCCAGTACGGCCTCGATGCGTGGTTGCAGCACCCCGGCAATAATGATAAAGATGACTATGATCCACCCAATGATCCGCACCACCGGTGCGAAGCCCTTGATCATAATACGGTAGTTGGTGCTTCGTTCGCCGATCAACTCTACTAACCGGATGAGAAATTGAATGATCAGGTAGCCAATGCCGAAAATTAGTACGCTCCACACAATTTTATAGATGGAAATGTCTTTCACTGCGGGGGGGGTAGTAATGTTAACCGCCTTCTGCACCACCGAATCGGCTTTTGCCACGCTTGGCGCAACGGGCATTGCCATACTGTCTACTCGAATAACCAGCGTCTGGGCACTGATGCGCACGCTACCCGAGGAAAGGCTACTACTCGTATCAACCCGAACCAGCACAGTGTTCGACTAGCTTAGTGGCGGCCAACGTAGTATTGACCAACGAATCATCCTGCGCCCGGGCGTTGCTCATCAGAAGCAATCCTCCCACTAAAAAAAGCAAGTATTTACGCATCATCAGTGTAAGAAGTTTTTGCTGCGCAGCAGCTGCACAATCTGCCGGTACAGTAATGGGTTGATCGTATAGACTTCATCCTTCAGCGTCACCAGTCCGTCGTCGCGCAGTTGACGGAGACCCAGTTGGGTTGCGGCAGTGTTTTTAGTAGTCCGGTGTTCGCTTACCTCCTGGAAGCGCGCTTCGCTCAAGCCATCGTGCAGCAGCAGAGCGTGCAATACGAGCATTTGGGACAACGGAATGGCTTTAGTGAACGAAAAATCCACAGCGTTTAATGAGCCGATGGTAATGGTGTCGTTGAGCACCTGCTGCGTTGAGCGCAACCAGTATAACTGCGCCACGCTGTAGTTTCCGGCGGTCAGGTCGTTTAAATCCTCAAAGTAGTTCGCCTCGAGGTGCTGCTGCTTCTGTTCGGCGGTCATCTTCTGAAATTTCTTGCGCGAACGGTTGGCCACCGCCCCGGCGTACTGAATGTGATAACCACTCACCCGGTGTCGCTTCAGGATGGCTTCCTGCAGTTGGTGCGCACTGATTTTCTCCAGTGAAATAATGTACTCGAAGTAGTCGGAAATGCGGGTGGTCTTGTCCAGAAAATCCCAGGCGTAACAGGTGCAGGCGCACAGCCAAAACACTTGCTTGTGGGTGCGCGAAATAAGTTCAAAGAGTGACTTAAGGGCCTGAAAACCACCCACCTTACGCAGGTAAAAGTGCTGGATGTCTTCCCACACGACCAAGTACTTGCGGGGGCTACTAACAAAGTAATCAACTGCTTCGTCGAGGTGGGCAAAGGTGACATTGGGAATAAGCGCACTCAGGCAGTTGAGCAAATCGGCTTCGGTATAATAGCGCTGGGCAGTATCCACCCGAATAATCTCGTAGCGGTCGAGCTCTACCGAGGGCAGTTTTTTCAGGAAAAAGTTAATGAGGGTGGTAGCGCCGGTTCCTTTCTCACCCATCAAGACGGTGCTGGCGTAGCGCTGTCGGCCCCAGTTGTGGTAGGCTTTCTGTAGCAGGGCCATTTCGGGGGTGCGCTCTTCGTAGAACACCGCCTCCTCCAGCGGGCGGTTGCTATACAGTCGCTGGTAGACGTAGGGCAAGCGGTCGACCGCCACCTCGGTATCGTTTAGGAAGTCTGACACTTCGGTGGTTACCGCGGTGGCAGCCGGTGCCAGACCGAAGCGTTGCCGGTAGGTACCAGCCGTTTCGGCCAGGGTGGTGTACTGTCGCTGCACGTAGCGCACCGCGTGGGGAATGCCGTGCTTCAGGTAGTCTAACGACTGCTGCTTGAGGGCTTGTGTACGCTCTATTGCCTTGGCCTTGGCGATGCGCAACTTAATTTCCAGAGCGTAGTCGTTGCTCTTGAGCGCCACCAAATTGTTGTTAAACTGCCGGATGGCCTGCCACACGGCCGTGTTGACCTCGGCTCCCACCGTGCGTATCTGTTCTTGGGCGCTTTCGGCGCTCTTGATGGCGCGCTGCAGCCCTTCTTCGGCGATAGACTTGGCCTTTCCGGCATCTTCCTCCTCGTTCTCGTAGAGCGACAGCGCCGAATCCAGGTTAAAGTACGATACCTGACCGATTTCGGTGATCATTTTCTGAATTTGCAGCACCCGCTGCCCGGTGTTGTCCTTGGTTTCCTCGATGGCGGCACGCAACTTTGGTAATGATTCAAAGCTCACAATTTGGCGGGGCGACACGTAATTGATATCCGCCGTCCGCAGCGGGCGATCGTATTCGTTCGTCCCCACCAGGGCGCGTCGGTCGGCTACGGTATCCACCGCCTCCTGAATACGCTTGAACACCTCGGTCACGGCGGCGGGCAGCGACTGTCGGTAGAGCACCGCCACGGTGGAAGGGATGATCGAGCGGATCAGTTGGAGGTCAACGGCTTCCTGCTGCCGTTGCAGGGTTTGCTGGAGCTGGGCGTCGGGTTGTTGATGAATGGCCTGTTCCACTTCCTGGATGTAGGCGACCATGCGATCTACCTGGGGCACGGTGGCTCCTTCGATCTTTTCGTGCAGACTGGCCTTTAGGCGCGTATGCTCGTTGAACAGGGTGGTGCACAATAAGTTAATTCCCTGGTCGATGCGCCAGTCTTCGTAGAGCGCGTACAGCGTATTGCGCCACCCTTGGGTAACCGACTGGAACTTGCGCCCACCCTGGTTTCTTCGGCGGCGCAACACCCGCGAACCATACCGGCGCGTAGACAGCTCGGCCGTGCCCACGCGCTCGTAGGCGTGCACGAATTGCGCACGGGTGTCGGCCAGCCGGGTTCCTACCTCGGCAATCACCGTTTGCTCGAGTTCGTCCAGGTCTTGCAGCAGGTCGGCTACGGTAGACTCATACTCCTCCTGCGGCAGCTCTGGCAGTTGGGCCAGCCAGTCGTCTTGTTCGGCGTAGTTCTCCATCAGGTGGGTATACCAACGGGTATACACCTGATCCTCGAAGTGCCACAGACGCTGGGTATTGGCGGCCGTTCGCTGGTAAATGGTTTCTACCACCGGCAGCAGTTGGGTGATCCAGGCTTCGCGGTACCAGTACTGGGTGAGCTGTCGCAGGGGCACGCGGTAGGTGCGCACCGGAGCCGGGCGGGGGGGGTTGCGGAGCAACTTACGAAACGAATTTTTTACCCACCACGGCCCCCGGGTGGCGGTGCGGTGGTAGCGCTTTACTGCTTTCAGCACCCGCAACGCTGGTTTCTCGCCGGGTAGCGCCACGAAGCGCTCTTCGGGCTGCGTGGCCACGTGCACCAGCGGCAATTCTTGGGTTAGCTGATCGGCTTCCGCAGCGTAGGTAGCGAACACCTCATCGAACGAGCGGCCCGCGTTGTTTTCGTAGCGGTGCTCGATGAGGGCGTACATCGCTTGGTTATACTCGGTATAGGCTCTGAAGAAGGTAGTCTGGTCCTCGGCCTGCCGGGCCTGGTCCAGCGGTTGGTACTTTTCCTTCACCAGTTCGTCCACGGCCCGCACCAGGGCCCGCTGCTCTTCGATGGCTTCGCGCAGCACCGACAGCAAATGGGTGCGCACGCGTTGTTCCAGGTCATCGGGCACGTGGTGCCGGGGCGAAGCCGGGGCGGACGCAGCGGTTACTTCTGCTTCGGCGGCAGCAGCTAATTGAGACGATGGGGCGGGCGAGGGCAGGCGGGTTTCGGGCACAAGGCGTTTGGAGGTGCGGATTATTTGAAGTGGTACGACGCTTTTTTAATGGCTTCGCTCAGCGCTGATGAGGCTTGCTCCACGCCCTGCCGGATATCGTAGAAGGCCGCGGCGCTCGAGTTTTTTACGTCCTCAAAGGTGCCGTAGGCTTTGGTATTCTTGTCCTTCAGGTCGCATACCTGCTCTTCCATTTTGCGGTTGAGCTCGGCGCGCAGCTGCTTGGCCTTGTCTTCTATCTCCTTCACTTTTCCGTACAGATCGCCGAAGGCTTCTTTGGCGCGGGATTCAAACGTGGTTTCTTTCATGATGATAAGTTTTGTGACTGACTAAAAGTAGTGAAACTTAGGATAAAACTGAAAGTCGGGCCGACGAATGTGCTTTTTAGGGGTTAGTTCTTGATTTATAGGCTGACCGGTTCGGTGCTGGGATATCGCGCTGTCTTTCGTATTTGTTGCGCGGGAAGGCGTTCTGCGTCTACGCGTATAAGGAGGAGTCTATTCCGCTTAAAATAAAAAAGCACTCACAATTTCTTGTAAGTGCTTTTGGGGGAAGAGCCCCCGGACGGATTCGAACCGCCGACCAGCTGATTACAAGTCAGCTGCTCTGGCCAGCTGAGCTACGGGGGCGTAAGGATTACAAAGATAGTAGAATACCCGAAACGCACCAAGTCTATCTTTTGCTAATTTATCGGATATCTTGCAAGGCGTTGAGTTGTGACTTCAGCTCATCTACCTCCTGCTGCGCTTGCTCTATGCGCTTCTCGAAGTCCGCTTTTAACTTGTCCGCTCCCTTGGAAGCCGCAAAGAAACTAATGTTATTGCTCCATAGTGCTATATCGTCTTCCATCTGGCTAATCTGTCGACGCAGTTGGTTCTCGCGCTTGTCGATCTTGCGGTCGGCTCCCGGACTCGCCTTCAGACTGCTGAGTTCCACCTCAGCCACCACTCGCTGCTTCTGCCGGTCGCTGAGTTTCAGGCGCTGCATCACCGTGCGCACGGCTTTATCGAAACGCTTTTGCAAGGGTTGCATCACCTCGCGGGGCACAAAGCCAATCTCTGCGTAGCTGTCCGTGAGTGACAACAAATCTTCCTGCTTGGCCTTGTCCACTTTCGCCAAGTCCTCAATCTGCTGGCAGACAGCTTCTTTCTGCTGCTGGTTGCGCACCTGCTCGGCTTCCTGTTCTTTGCTTTCACCACGGCGGCGGTTGAAAAATTGATCGGCCGCGGCCTTGAAGCGGCGGTAGACATCCTCGCGCTTCTTCTCGGGCACCGGGCCGATGGTGCGCCACTGCTGTTGCATATCTTTAAACTCCTGCCCGGCGGTTTTCCAGTCATCGCTTTCCTTCAAACTTTCGGCCCGAGCCACTAAGGCTTCTTTCTGGGTCAAGTTTTCGCTCCGCTCCGCATCCAACTGCTTGAAAAACTCGCCTTTGTGGGCGAAAAACTGCTTAAAATGGGCCCAAAAGTCCCGGTTCACCGATTTGGCCTGCTTGCGGGGCATGCTGCCGATAGCTTCCCAGCGCTGCTTGAGATCCTGCACCAGCTTGGTTTTCTGGTTCCACTCCTTGATGCTATCGCTGCTAAAGGTGCTGAGCTCCTGGGCTTCGGCTACCAACTGCTGCTTCTTCGTCAGGTTTTCGTTGAGCTCGCCTTTGAACTTCTCCACCTCTTCGCGCCGTCGGTCGTGCACCTGGTCCGAAGCAGCTTTGAAACGCTGCCACAGCGGTTCTTGCTCTTCCTTAGGCACCGGCCCCAAATGCTTGTACTCTTCGTGCAGTTCGTCCAACTCCGACACCGCCTTGCGCAGGTCGGGTTCTTCTACCAGGGCTTCGGCCCGTTCGGCCACCGCTTGCTTGGCTTCCAGGTTTTTCTTCCGGTCTAGCTCCTTAAGTTCGAAGTAGATGCTACGCTGGTCGTAAAAGCGGTCGAGTAGCGCATGGTAGTTGGCCCACAAGTTGCGGCTTCCGGCAGCCGGCACGGGACCCGACGCGCGCCACTCCTGCTGTAACGCGCGCAGTTGCTCCAGGCTCACCTGGGTCTCTTCGCTGTCGACCAGCGCCCGCAAGCGCTCCAAAAGTTCTTGCTTCATCTCCTGGTTTTGCTGCCGCTGCTTGCGTTGCTCGGTAGCCAATGCCTTTTTCTTGGAACGAACCTGCTGGTAGGCGGTCAGGAAACGTTCGTAAACAAAATCGGGACGAAAGTCGAAGCCTTCTTCTTCACCGCCTTCGGCAATGAATTTTTGTCGGGCCACCTCCCGCTCGGTGTCCAGCAGCAAATCGAAGTGGGGCCGCATGCGCTGGGCTTCGGCTTCGGCCCGGTGCACGTCTCCTTCTTTCACCAGGGTTTCCAGGGCCACCGCCAGTTCTTCCTTGGTATACGTCTGATAGTCGGGACCGGCCGGAGGCTTTTCCTCCGCAGCATCGGTCGGTGCCTCTGCCTGCTCCGCATCGTTGGTTGCCGGGGAAAGGGCATCCATACTAGCCGCAGGATCACCTGCCGCAGCGGAAATATCGGAGGAAGAAATCGGGGTTGAATCAGGGTTGGCATCGACATCACCCGAGGGGCTGACGGTGGCCTCCTGAGTGACCACTTCCTCCGCCTCGGACTGCTGCTCCGGAAGTGGATCAACCGCTGAAGCATCCTCAGTAGGGAGAGCGGCTGCTTCCGGAGTATCATCCTCGGAAACGTCCGTTCGGGAAACATCCGTTCGGGAAACGTCCGTTTGGGAAACCACCTCGGGAGAGGCATCCTCATCCTTCAGCTCCTTCTCGTTCTCCGCAACGGCGGGCTCACGCGAATCGTCCGGGGCCGAAGGAGCTTCGGAGACAGGCTCCGGAGAATCAGTGCGCTCGGTAGCCGCCTCATCGGTGGCAGTTTCAGGCGACTCGGAGGCAGGAATAGGTTTATCTTGGTCTTCTGGCATGCGTTATTTTGGTAGCGACCCCTCCCTTAGTTCAAGCGGGGGTCGGTCGGATAATTTGAAAACATACGGTACTTTCCACCCATGGTGCGCAACACTTCGCGCCACAACTGCTCGGGCGGTATATCAAAAACCTGTTCGATGGTTGCTTGTTCATAAACAATCCAGGCCTCTTCGGCTAACTCAGCCGCTAATTGCCCCGGAGCCCAGCCGGAATAACCGGCGAAGAATCGTATGTCCACCGAGGATAGTTGCCGGGTGTTGATCAAACTGAGGAGCTGCTCGAAAGTCCCCTCCCCAATAAAGCGCTCCCCCCAGATCGTCCGAACCTTCGCGCAGCGCCGACGAGCGGTGCACAAAGTGCAGCGTATCTTGCTGCACGGGCCCCCCGGTATACACCAACGGCTCAAAGCCCGCGGCCTCTTCCACCACGTCAGCCAGCGTGAGTTGCGAAGGCTTGTTCAACACGAAGCCCAGCGCCCCCTCGTCGGTATGTTCGCAGATGAGCACCACCGACCGCTCGAAGTTGGTATCCGCCAAAAAGGGTTCCGACAGCAACAAGTCGCCTTTGGCCGGATGATGCGCTTGATTTTTCATGGTTTATCTATCGATCGTCTAAAATTTAAAAATAAAACCGAAGGTGCCAAAAAAACCTGAAAAACCAGTCCGCATAGCCCCGCATCGGCGAGAACGGGGGCACCTGCCTACTACTACGAAGCTTACCAAAATTTGGTATCGAATAGCGCGCAACCCGCCTTTTTCTTACGCATCGTCGGCAAGTGTTCCCGCGTGCGTTTGAAATTTGTATTCTATATTGAACCCACTGAGCTGATTATCCGGTTGGTGTCGGGCGGCGGCTGGGCTGATTGGCCTCGCGTTCAATCACTTATCAGCCGGATGATTTTGCGCCGTGAGCGAGGGGTTAACCACTGAGTTCGGTTGTTTTCTTGATTCGAAGGACGCGCAAATATCAAACGTAGTGCGTATTATTACGCTTTATTACATTCATCAGACTAACCGGGTTTAAACGACAGCCTGGCGAGAAATAAGGAGCAGACCATGAAAAATAAGACATTGGCTACCCTGCTGGCAGCGTTTCTGGGGGGGCTCGGCGTTCATCGCTTCTACCTGGGGCAACGCCGCGCGTGGTGGTACCTCGGTTTGTGCTGGACATTGGTTCCGGTGGTGGTGGGCTGGATCGACGCCCTGTCGTTCTACTCCATGACCTACGCCACCTTTAACCGGCGGTATAGTCTGAGAAACGACTTTCAGAAGATATTCCCCAACGAAGACGAGTTGTTCGCGGCCGTCACCGAAAGCCAGCGGGAAGAGCAGCTTATTGCCGCCTTGGAGCAGATGACCAGCAAAGAAAAGATTGCCGAGTTCTTGGAAAACGCCAAACAACAGGGCGACTACCTTCCCCGGGTGGTCTACATTCGGGCCCGCGAAATCCTTGGCCAGGAGTAACGAACCTTGACTTTTTCCTAAAAAAGTTGTAAGAAGCAGAGGCGAAGGGTGCGGTTTAGCAAAATGTTTTTGATTGGTAGCACACCTTACAATGTAGTGTCAACCCATTTTTTAGATTGCGATTGTTGCGGGCAAGCCCGTAGATTAGCGTCTCACCTTTGGTTATTAATATAAGTTCTATGCAAACGGTTAGTGTGACGATCAACAGATTTGTGGAAGCAAAGTTCGAGGATTTACTGAACGAATACGGCTACGCATTCAGCAAACAATACAATTACCTATCGGACGATGGCAACGATTCGTCGGGAGCCGAAGAAGTTTCTTTTGTGCTTACTTCGGAGGATGAGTTTGATCTTATCGAGCTGGGCATGCTCAACGAATGCGCCCGACAGATTCAGCAGTTAGAAAAGTTGGATTTAGAAAACTACCGAAACCTATTTGAGGACGTGCAAATGCCCCGCATCCACGACGAGCGCCTGCTTCAGCTCAAAGATAAATTTAGCAACTAACAAAAGCCGGTAAGCATTTTATTATCCGGAGGAATGTCAGTAATTTTGACCGGCAAATAATCTTCTTTTATTTGCTATGACGAACCACGCCGAAAAGTTCCTCTACGAAGCGCTCACCTATGACGACGTGCTCCTGGTGCCGAACTACTCCGAAGTTCTTCCCCGCGACACCGACACCAGCACCGCCCTCACCGCCCGCGTACGGCTCAACATCCCCCTGGTTTCGGCTGCTATGGACACCGTGACCGAGTCCGGACTGGCCATCGCCATGGCCCTGGCCGGCGGCATTGGCATCATTCACAAAAACATGTCGGCTGAAGCCCAGGCCTACCAGGTGCGCAAGGTGAAGCGCTCACAGAGCGGTATGATCCTCGACCCCATCACCCTGGATGTCAACGCCACCGTTTCGGACGCCAAGGCCATCATGAAAGAGAACAAGATCGGCGGCATCCCAGTGGTGGACGCCGACCGCAAGCTGCTGGGCATTGTGACCAACCGCGACCTGCGCTTTCTGAAGAGCAACAGCGTGCCCGTGCGCGACGTGATGACCCACCACCCCCTGGTGACCGCCGAAGCGGGCATCGGCCTGGAGGCCGCCGAAGAGATCTTGCAGGAGCACAAAATCGAGAAGCTTCCCATCATCGACCCCAATGGTCGCCTCAGCGGGTTGATCACCTACAAGGATATCCTAAAGAACAAAGACCGTCCCAATGCCTCCAAGGATGAATTCGGTCGACTGCGGGTGGGCGCCGCGGTGGGCGTCACCCCCGACATTCTGGAGCGCGTTGGCCTGCTGAAGAACGCCGGGGTCGACGTGATCAGCATCGACACGGCCCACGGCCACTCGCGCGGCGTGCTTGAGGCCTGTAAACAGGTGAAACGGCAGTTTCCGGAAGTGGAAACGGTGGTGGGCAACATCGCCACCGCCGAGGCCGCGCTCGCCCTGGTGAAGGCAGGAGCCGATGGCATCAAGGTGGGTGTGGGACCGGGCAGCATCTGCACCACCCGCATCATTGCCGGAGTGGGAGTGCCTCAACTGTCGGCCGTCTACGAAGCCGCCCGCGCCGTTCGCGACACGGGCATTCCGGTGATTGCCGACGGTGGTATTCGGTTTTCGGGCGATGTGGTGAAGGCGCTGGCCGCCGGAGCGCACACCGTGATGATCGGCTCGCTGCTGGCCGGGGCCGACGAAGCGCCCGGCGAAATGATCCTGTTCGAAGGGCGCAAATTTAAGTCGTACCGCGGCATGGGGTCGGTAGAGGCCATGGAAGAAGGATCGAAGGACCGCTACTTTCAGGATGCCGAAGATGATGTTAAGAAACTGGTGCCGGAGGGTATCGTGGGCCGGGTGCCCTACAAGGGGCTGGTCAACGAGGTGCTCTACCAACTGGTGGGCGGCCTGCGGGCAGGCATGGGCTACTGCGGCGCGAACACCATCAGCGAATTACAAAATGCTCGGTTTGTGAAGATCACCGCTGCCGGAGTGCGCGAGAGCCACCCCCACGATATTAGCATCACCCGCGAAGCTCCTAACTATAGTCCGTGATTTTGTTAGCTTTGGGCGTAGCTTTCTTTATGGGGCTTAATCCCTTGCGCTAACCTACTTGCATGCGTTATTCCCAAAACGTCGTTCGCTTCGCGCTTGCCCTGGGCATCATCAGTTGGCTTTCGTTGCTAGCCAGTGACCTGGTGCAACTGTTTGGCCTTCGCAAGGGGCTGCCCACCGCCATTCCCGATGAGGTGCATACCTTGCTGCTTAGCCTGTTCTTCGCGGCCATTTTTTTTTATTACCGGACCGTTACCGGACGCGCCGAGCGGTTCAACTTCATCGACTTACTGTGGCGCGTGTTTGCCTTCGGCCTGTTGGTCACCATTGTATCGCTTTCCGTACGCCTGTTCTACAACTCAATTGAGGGCAGTCTGCTATCGGTAAACCTCATCCTGCTTAGCTTCTTCTTTCACCTTCGCTTTGGCTTGTTTGTCATCTTTGTGCTTTCTACGCTGATGGTGTGGAAGCAACTGGTGCTCTACCAACGCTCTACGCGCTTGGTAACCCTGTGGAATGTGTTCGAAGGGGCCCTACTGGCCAGCGTGCTGATAGAGTTTCTTCCCATCACCCAGTTTGGGGGTCTCTACGCCGCGATCCTGGCCACGCTGCTGTTGCTGGCCTTGGTGCTCTCTATCAATCTAAAGTGGGTTGCCTATCTCAATTTTCGGCAAAAGTGGAAGAGCATCACCATTATGCTGGCCGTGGTGGTGTTTCTGACGTATTACGCCCTGGAACTCTACGCTTCCCTGGAACAAGGGCTGCCCCGCAATACCACTTTTCTGATCTTTAACCCCTTTTTGCTGGCCGCGCTCGGTTTCACGTTTATCTACAGCCTGTTTTCGCTGTTGGTGATTCTGTTCAACCTGCCTACCTCCTCGGTTTTCGAGCAGAAGCTGGAAGAGGTTATCAACTTTCAGCGACTCAGCCAATCGAACCAAGCGGGCTACGACGTAGAGCAGATTTATGAAATTCTGCTGGAGAGTGCCACCAAAGTAGTAGCAGCCGATGCGGGTTGGCTGGAAGCTACCCATCAGAACGAACCTCTGCTACTCACCAAAAACATCGATGCCGACAAAATAGCGCTGATGAAGGAGCAACTGCAACGGCGCAGCGAGCAACCCGAGATCATCAACCCGCTGCCCGCCCCCCCGCGCTTGCTGCGTAAAAAAAACACCATCCCGGCCAACAAAAAAATGCGCATGCTTCGGCTCACCGACTACCGCTCGGTACTGTGGATTCCGCTGGTGGTCAAGAATGCTACCATCGGGACGCTGGTCGTGCTCAAGGAGGTCTCCGACGGATTCAACAAAGAAACGGTAGGGATCGTGAGCACCTTTGCCAGCCAGGCCTGCATTTCGGTAGAGAATTTCTTGCTGCTGGGCGAAACGCTGATCAACGAGCGCTACCAGGAAGAACTGAACATCGCTAGCCGGGTGCAGCGGAGCCTGCTTCCTAAAAAACCGGTGTCTAATCAGTATTTCGACGTGGAAGCTTTCTCGGAAGCCGCCGACCAGGTGGGTGGAGATTACTACGATCTTTATCAGATCAACGAGCACAAATTTATCATTATCATTGGCGACGTATCAGGCAAGGGCACCTCGGCCGCCTTCAACATGTCGCAGATGAAGGGAGTGTTTCACAGTCTGGCCCAGCTCGACCTTTCGCCGGATCAGTTTTTGGTGTACGCCAACAACGCACTGGGCCGTTGCCTGGAGAAGACCTCGTTTATTACCGTTTCTTTTTTTGTGGTGGATACGCTGCGGCGCGAAGTGGAGTTTGCCCGAGCGGGCCATACGCCCACGCTCTATTACCAAGCCGAGCAGCAGCAGGCGTCCTACTTTGAGATTCGAGGGCTGGGGCTGGGCATCATTCGCAACGAAAACTTCAATAAGTACATTGAAGTGAATCGCGTGACGTACGCGACTGGCGACGTAATCGTGCTTTACACCGACGGAATCACCGAAGCTACCAATGCCGATAAAGACGAATTTGGCTTCAACCGCCTCAAGCAAGTGGTGGAAGCCCACGCCCACGAGGCTCCCAACATGATTCAGAAGGCCCTCATCCAGTCGCTCTACGACTTCTGCGACGGCACTCCGCTGGACGATGACTATACGGCATTCATCATCAAGTTCAAGTAGAGCGCCCCAACTTTTTGGCCCAATTAAGCGTATACCCAACTACTATGGTCAACGTGCAAGTCAATTTTGACGGGAATCAGTGCCTCATTCTTATTCAGGGTGAGGTGGACGCCAGTTCCTCTATCTATCTGGACGAAGCGCTTCAGCAGGCTTTTCGTTCGGATGCAGAACGGATTCTGGTAGACTGCCGCGAATTGCACTATATTTCTTCAGCGGGTCTGGGAGTGTTCATGTCGTATATTCAGGAGTTGGAAACGAGTAACAAACGATTGGTCTTGTTCAACATGAGCGAGAAAGTGTACAAGGTGTTTGAAATATTAGGATTACACCAGGTGCTCACCATCGTGGGTTCTCAGGAAGAGGCTAAGCTAGTATTGAATGAGCTATAACATACAGGTTTCGTGCTGCACGGGTGAGTTACAAACCATCCGGGACTTTGTCTACGACAAGTTAAAAAAGCACGCACTATCAGACGTTGTTCTTAACCAATTAATTTTGGCAGTAGACGAGATATGCGCCAACCTGATCATTCACTCGCACGACTGCAATCCGGACCACTCCATTGAGTTGGCCATTTCAGTGAAAAAGTCCGGCGAGATCACTTTTGAGATTTATGACCAAGGGAAGGGATTTGACTTTCCGGCCTACCGCGAACCGTGCATCAAAGATATTATTAAAAGGCGAAAGAAAGGTGGGGTAGGCTTGCTGCTGGTGAAGCGTATTATGGACCGGATTGAATATGAATACAGCGACGAAACCCAGCGCAATATCTACCGGCTACAAAAGTTTGGTGCCACCGCTCCCCCTGAGGTCGTTCCTAAGTAAACTACACTAACCGGCATCCATCCCAGCAAAGTTTTTCCGGATCCACCACGTCAGGCACTACCGCTAGTTCGGCCAGGGTGCGCATTACTCGCTCTAATGTGACCCGCTCCACCCGCTGGTCAGTGGCCCACTGCACCCCTTGCCACCACTGTTCCGGATCGGCGATGGGCAAGACGTATCGCTGGGCTACCTGAACCGCCGCTCCGGGGCTAACCTTCAATTGCGCCGCCGCGCGGTTCACAACTTCTAGCAACACCGATAGCCCCGCATCCGAGCGTGTCGCGGGCACGGCCACCACGAAGCACGGCCAGGGGGTGTCCATCACACCCACCCGCCGAAACTCACCCGTGTCAACCCAAGGTTGGGTGGTGAATTGCTCCCACAAGAAACCATCGGCTACCCCCTGGGCCAGCGCTTGCCGCGCCCCGTCGAGATTGTTTACAATCTCAAAGCGCAATCGCTCGGGAGACCAGCCGTGGTGCTGCGCCAGCACGTAGGCCATCAGGTGCGAGCCGGAGCCGTGCCGACTCACCGCAAACGTTTTATCCTGCAAATCGGCAATCTGCTGATAGGATGCGGTGGCCCCCACGTGCACTCCCCACCGAAGCGGGCTGGTGACAAACCACTGCGCGATGCGACACGATTGCCGGTTGATAATCTCAGCTACCACGCCCTCGGTCAGGGCCACGGCCACGTCGATCACTCCTTCGCGCAGGTCGTGCATCATGGCTCCCGTGCCGCCCGGGTAGTCCTTCCAGGTCACCTCCAGGCCCCGCTGGGCAAAGGAACCATCTTCCAGGGCCTGGTGCCAGGGCCTGTTAAAATATTCGGGTACTCCACCTACGGTAAATTGAATCATAACGAATGATCGGCTAAAACTACTGGGTGGTCTACGATTCAGAAATAATTGGCAACGTTACGGTAAACGTGGTTCCTTCGTCTTGCCCAGTGATGAAATCAACAGTGCCTCCGTGCTGTTCGGCAGTCAATTTGGCGATGTATGCTCCTAAGCCCCCGCCCCGGCTCGATTGGTACGAAGACATCTTGTTGAATATTTTGTCGCGCAACGCGGCAGGAATCACTCCCTGGTTGTGAATGAGCAACCGCAGCGGCTGACCAGGCTGAACATCAATGCGCACGCGGCCCTTCGGAGGGGAAGCCTCCATCGCGTTGGTGAGCAGGTTATGAAGGAGTTGCTCCAGGAAAAACCGATCACCCTCCACCCAGCAGTGGTCTTCGGCGACCGGACGACCGTTGAGGAGGCACTCGAAGGTGAGCGACCGGCTGTCTTTAAGTCGGCTTAGCTTATCCAGCGTTGCCGCCAAGCACGAGAGCAGATCGAAGCGACTTACCTCCGGTTCGTGCTCACCCCGTTCCATCTGGGCGTAGCCCGCCGTAGCCTTCAGGATGTTCAGTGCACGGTGCCCCAAAGCCAGGATCCGCGACAGCCATAGCTTTTCGTCTTCGTTAACGGCACCGGCGCTCATCATGTCAGCAATGCTGATGATCGACGAAAGCGGATTACGTACATCATGGATCATCATGTCTTCGGCCAAAACTCGAGCGGCCAGTTCCTGTTCAAGCTCAGTGATGCGTTGCTCCACTACGTCGCTTTCTGGTTGATCAGTCATAAAGATAAAGTATTCGCAAGGTTTATCAATTGGGTTTTCAACGCGTTCAAATTCAGTCGGCAATATACTTAAAATAAACATCCTAGCCATGCAGAGAAAGCCCGTTCCGCTTAATTTGGCAAACACTCCGGTGAGCAGACGGTTATATCTCGTAAGGTGCGGATGATTTGATTTTTTAACCTATGGATGATTGTATTCTTATTGTGGAGGATGACGCTATTGCGCAGCTTACGCTGGCTCGCTACCTGAAAGATTTGGGTTTTCCTCGCTCATTGGCCGTGAACAACGGTCGCGAAGCCATTGCGATGGCCGATGAACACTCGGTTGCGCTTGCGTTCTTGGATATTCGGATTATGGGTGATTGGGACGGCATTGACACTGCTCATCAGATGAAGCGGAACTGGCCCAACTTGCCACTGATTTTCTTAACGGCCAACACGGATCGAAGCACTCTGGAGCGGGCGCGTAACGCGCACCCCCATGCCATTATTCACAAGCCTTATGACCGGCAAGTGCTGGTGAAGACCATCAGCAAGGCACTCAACTACGTAGCTGCCGATACTACCTTGGTAGAAAATCCTGCTGTATCCCTACCTCCCCTTCGCGCTCCCGCGGTTGGAACAAGTATCACTGACGAAGCGGGGAAGCTCGTGTCGGTGAACGAAGCGTTCTGCGATTTGCACTGCTGTAGCCAAGCCGACGCCCTGGGTCGGCCATTCACGGATTTTTTTCCGGCGAATATCCGAGGTTTTGCGGCCAACCTCCACCAAGAGTTTATGAATGGCAGTACTGAAGAGGGCGGTGGCACTTGGACGATCCTCGATCAGCAGGGGAAGACCAAAGAAGTAACGATCAGTGTGCAACACGCGCTGCTGGGCGATGACGTGGTCTTCAAGGTAACCACCTTCGTTGATACCGCGCCGCAGAAGCAAGCGGCCGAGCGACTACAAGTGGTATTGGCTGAAAAAGACGCGTTCGCGCGGGAAATCCACCACCGGGTGAAGAACAACCTGAACGTGATTTCCGGCCTTTTCTACCTACAATCCGAAAGTATCAAGGACCAACCCCAGGTTTATCAGCTTTTTCAGGAAAGCGTGAGTCGCGTCAAGGCCATGGCTATCATCCACGAGCAGCTGTATGACCACGAAGAATACGCTACCATTGAACTGAGTCGTTACGTGCCCTTGCTGGCTTCCACCATTCGCTCTACGTATCAAGACAGTGAGGAAGTAACGCTCACGGTAGATGTGGTGCCTATTCAGTTGGATGTGGACCAGGCGGTGGCCTGTGGTTTGATTATCAATGAACTGCTTACCAACTGCTTCAAGTACGCCTTTCGGCATCCGCCGAGGCCTCCGAAAATAGCGGTAAGCGGTTTGGTGGAAGGCGGTCGGGTTTTATTGGTGGTGCAAGACAATGGTGAGGGACTTCCTTCCAAATTTAACCTAGAGCAGGCCACCACCTTGGGAATACAACTGGTCAAGACGCTAACCAAGCAACTCAATGGTCAACTGGAGGTACACAGCGAACTCCAACGAGGCACCCGCGTTGGTTTAACCTTTACGGCATAAGAAAACCTCACCGGGCAAAATTACTCAGCGAGGTTATCCTTTGGGTAGCAAAAGAAGATTACTACTTTGTCTCTTTTTTCGGCAGCACGTTGGTGATGATCTTCACGCGCTCTTGCGCATTTACGGCGTTAGAAACCACTGTGATCACTTTGTTTTGCTTACCCATTTTCCCGGCACTGTTGAATGATACCTCGATCTTTCCGGAGTCACCGGGAGCTAAGGGATCGCGCGGCCAGTCGGTGGCAGTGCAACCGCAGGTGGTGAGCACGTTAGACAAAATCAGCGGCTGGGTACCGGAGTTCTCAAAGTCGAACACGTGGCTCACCTTGGTACCCTGCTCAATGTCACCGAAATCGTGGGTATCTTCAGCAAAAACAATTTTTGGTCCGTCGGTTACTTCCACCTTCGGGGCTTCCTGGGCGTAGGCTGCGTTGAGAAACAACAGAGAGAGGAAAAGAATGCTTAATTTTTTCATAAGTTTGTAGGTATAATTTTGAATGAGTTCCACTGGGCAAGTAACAAAAACTATTCCTCAAAAGATTTCGTGTAAGCCTGTTTTTTTTGGCAAACGTAGTGTTTAATCGCTTTTGCCACGTATTTGGTGTTCAGCAGGCACCTAATACTTCTTACCCTACGCGAAGAAATCCTCTTTGAAGTTCATCAGATATAATTCTTTCTTGGCTCGGGTGATGGCCGTATAAAGCCACCGCAGGTACTCCTGGTTCACCATTTCGTCGATCAGATAGCCCTGACTCACAAACACGGCGTCCCACTGCCCGCCCTGCGCTTTGTGACAGGTGAGGGCGTAGGCAAACTTTACCTGTAGGGCGTTGAGGTAGGCGTCTTTCCGAATGGCCTCGCGCTGTTCGGACGCCGTGCCCTGATCCTGGTAGTCAGCGAAAACCTGTTCGTACAGCGCTTGGTACTTATCTTCTTCCAGGGCGGCCGTTGCCGAGTGTAGCACGTCCAGCATCACCTTCGCCTCGAAGACCGGTTGGTCAGGATAATCCAGCAAGCGCAGCTCCAGGGTGGCAAACCGCAGGCCGTAGAGATCCTCGAAAGTAACGATCTTCATCACCTCAGCGAAGTCGCCGTTGGCAATGAAGTTCACCGGCGAGTCGTCGTCCAGCACGAAGTAGTTGTTCTTCACCACCATCAGGTAGTCGCCCGCGTCGATCTCGCTTTCGTAGAAGAAAATCTGCTGCCGGATGTAGCGATTATACTCCACCGCCTCGCGGTTCGAGCGGCACAAAATTGCCGTATTATCTTTACCGAACTTATGGTAGGCGTAGCGCAGCCCGTCTTCCAGGCGCTCGCCCGTCATACGATACACGTCGGCGAACCCCCGCGTGCGCAGTTTGATGTGTACTTCTTGTCCCAATTGATCGCGCAGCGCGGTAGCGTTAGAAAGGATGCCCGAGTGCTGTTCCTGCCGCATCACCTCGGTCATCTCAGTTTCCATGATATTGAGGTGCATTACGTCCTGTAAGTAGTCGGCGTCGAGTCCGCGGCTCAGCTCCTGCCCTACCGGCGGCAACTGGGCCACGTCGCCAATCAGCATCAGGCGGTTGCTGGGCTGCTCAAATACGTAGTCTAGCAGGTCGGTGAGCAGTCCCGACCGGCGGGCACCGGAGTCGTCAGCCAGCATTGATGCCTCATCCACCACAAACAGCACGTTCTTCTGCGGGTTACGCCGCCGCTTGAACTGGTACTTTCCGGTGATGGGGTCGGCGGCGCGCTGGTAGATAATTTTGTGAATGGTATAAGCGTTGCGCTCCGCGTAGCCCGCCATCACCTTGGCCGCCCGGCCGGTGGGAGCCATCAAAAACAGCTTCACCCGAAAGGTGGGCAGCGCTTTTACCAGGGCGCTCACCACAGTGGTTTTGCCCGTGCCCGCGTAGCCCTTGAGCAGCAACACGTTACGGCGATCCTCCCGCTGCGCCAGAAAGATATCAAACAGCAAGAACAACCGCTTCTGTCCGGCCGTGGGCTGGTGGGGAAAGTGGGCGGCAATCACCTCAGAGGGTTTGGACATACCGATAGAATGATTGAATGCGTGAGTGAAAGAATGGAGGAATGAGTGATTTGAAGATGGCACTATCTCAAATCACCCGTTCACCAATTCACTCATTATCACTATTACTAATCCGCCTTTATCCTGTATCATCCTAAAACATCCCGCCCATCCTGATCAAAATTCCACGTTTTGGGGGGTACGGGGGAAGGGGATAACGTCGCGGACATTGCCCATGCCAGTCACAAACAGCATCAGTCGCTCAAAGCCCAGTCCGAAGCCGCTGTGCGGAGCGGTGCCGAAGCGCCGGGTATCCAAATACCACCAAACATCCGCCTCAGGAATGCCCATCGCCTGAATGCGTGTTTGAAGTCTGTCTAGTCGTTCTTCGCGCTGCGACCCACCGATGATCTCGCCGATACCCGGAAATAGCACGTCCATCGCCGCTACCGTGGCCCGTCCTTCGGCGTCCGGGTCATTCTGCCGCATGTAGAACGCCTTGATGTCGGCGGGGTAGTTATACAGAATCACTGGTTTCCCGAAATGCTTCTCGACCAGAAACCGCTCGTGTTCCGACTGCAAATCAGCGCCCCAGGCGTCGATCAAAAACTGAAACTTCTTTTTCTTATTGGGCTTCGAATTGCGCAGAATTTGAATCGCCTCGGTGTAGGTCACGCGCGCGAAATCATTTTCCAGCACAAACCGCAGGCGCTCCAGCAGCGACAGGGCACTGCGTTCTTCCTGCTTCTTGTCTTTTTCTTCGTCCAGCGCCCGCTGGTTCAGAAATTCCAGGTCGTCGGCGCAGTGATCGAGGGCATACTGCACCAGGTGCTTGAGCAGGGCCTCGGCCAGGTTCATGTTGTCTTCCAGGTCGCAGAAGGCCATCTCAGGTTCCACCATCCAGAACTCGGCCAGGTGGCGCGAGGTGTTGGAGTTCTCGGCCCGGAAGGTGGGTCCAAAGGTATAAATCTCCGACAGCGCCAGCGCCGATAACTCTCCTTCAAGCTGACCGGACACCGTCAGGTTGGTCTCTTTGCCGAAAAAGTCCTTTCTAAAGTCTACTTGCCCATCTTCTGTCAGCGGCGGATTGGTCGGCGGCAGGGTGGTGACGCGGAACATTTCGCCCGCTCCTTCGGCGTCGGTGCCGGTGATGACGGGCGTGTGCACGTTGAAGAAGCCCCGTTCGTGAAAGAACTGGTGGATGGAGAAGCTCATGGCGTGGCCCAGCCGAAAGATGGCTCCGAAGGTGGTGGTACGCGGCCGCAGGTGCCCTATCTCACGCAAAAACTCAAACGAATGCTTCTTGGGTTGTAACGGGTACGCCTCCGGGTCGGCGGCACCCAGCACCTCAATGGTCGTGGCCTGTAACTCCACCGACTGTCCCTGCCCCTGCGAGGCAACCAGCGTACCCGTCACCGACAAGCAGGCCCCGGTAGCGATCTGGCTCATCACGGTTTCGGATATTTGCTGAAGATCGGCTACCACCTGCAGGTTCTTGATGGTGGACCCGTCGTTGAGGGCAATGAAGGCCACGTTTTTGCTGCCGCGCCGGGTGCGTACCCAGCCTTTGGCGGTTACCTCCTGGTCGGTCGGTGGATCCGACAACAACATTTTTATTTTCTTGCGCGTTGACTGCATACCTTACATCTGTACTTAAGACGGGGGTAAAGCAACGATAATTTGCGGTTTTTATCAAAGATTTGTGAGATTATGATACATTTGAAACACGTTGAAAACTAACAACGTAGCCGGATGCAAAAGCTAGGATTAAACCAATCGTTAAGTCAGAAGCTATCTCCGCAGCAGATTCAATTCATCAAGCTGTTGCAGATTCCCACCGCGGAGTTGGATACCCGCATCGAGCAGGAACTGGAAGTTAACCCGGCGCTCGAAGAGGGGCGCGACGAAGAGGAGACGCCCACCGCCGAAGACGATTACGACGACAACGAACCGGAAGACTACAGCGAGGAGATCAGTATTGAGGATTATATCGCCGAGGAGGAGTTCAACGGCTACAAGATGCACGGCGACGGCAACTACTCGGACGAGGAAGAAAAATCGATGCCGATGCCCACCACGGTGTCGATGACCGAGCAGCTGATCACCCAACTCAATTTTTTGGGGCTCGATGACCGGCGAGAGCGCATCGGTCTGCAACTGATCGGCAGCATCGAGAGCGACGGCTACATCCGGCGCGACCTGGAGGCTATTATCAACGACCTGGCCTTCTCGCAGAACATCGATACCAACCTGGAAGAAGTGGAGCAGATTCTGAGGTGGATTCAGAAGTTCGACCCGCCCGGCATCGCGGCCCGCGACCTGCAGGAGTGCCTGTTACTGCAACTGGAGCGTCGGTCCGACCGGGAGCGCTACACCTGTGCGGCCATCGAAATTATTGAAGAACATTTCAAGGAGTTCACCAAGAAGCACTACGATAAAATCTGTCGCAAGCTGGGAGTAGACGAAAACACGCTGAAGGAAGCCATCAGCATTATCACCCGACTCAACCCCAAACCCGGAGGTAGCGGCCCCGATATCCTGGCCCGTACTCAGTACATCATTCCGGACTTTATCTTGGAGAACGACGACGGCAAGCTGGAGCTGTCGCTCAACGCGCGCAACGCTCCCGAACTCAAGATCAGCCGTTCGTACTCTAACATGCTGCAGGCCTACGACAAGAGCAACAAGAAGGACAAAAAGCTCAAGGAAACCGTGTCGTTCGTGAAGCAGAAGCTCAATTCGGCCAAGTGGTTCATTGACGCCATCAAGCAGCGGCAGCAAACTCTGCTCAACACGATGGAGACCATCATCAAGTATCAGTACGACTTTTTTCTGGAGGGTGACGAGAGCAAACTCCGCCCGATGATTCTGAAAGACATTGCCACCGAAATCGGGATGGACATCTCGACGGTGTCGCGGGTGGCTAACAGCAAATCGGTGCAAACCGAATACGGAGTTTATCCGTTAAAATATTTCTTCTCCGAAGGCATTGCCACCGACTCGGGGGAAGACGTGAGCAGCCGCGAGGTGAAGAATTACCTCAAAGAACTAGTCGATAACGAGAGCAAGCGCAAGCCACTGTCGGACGATAAGTTAGAGAAATTACTCAAAGACAAGGGCTACAACATTGCCCGGCGCACGGTGGCCAAGTACCGCGAGCAGTTACAGATTCCGGTGGCCCGCCTCAGAAAAGAGCTTTAATGATCCGAACGTTAGCGATTGGTATTTCGGTGGTAATGCACCCGTTACTGATCACGCTCTACCTTTTTTCCCTGCTGTTTTTTTACGCTCCCACCATCGTGCAACCGCTGCCCTCAGGAGCCGCCAACCAGGTGCTGCTGGCGCTGGGGATCACCACTTTTGTTCTTCCGGTGATCAGCATCGGAGCACTTCGTTTGGGAGTACTGCAAACGGCGGGTTTGTCCGGTGTATTTGCCCTACCAACGCGGCAGGAGCGGGTGTTGCCCTTTTTCTTCGCCGGTCTATTTTACCTCATCACCACCTACCTGTTTCTGGTTAAGTTGCAGGTCAACCTGGTACTGGTGGTTATTCTAGCAGCGGCCACGGCTCTGGTTTTGACGGTGAGTGCGACTACCTTATTTACCAAAGTGAGTGCCCACGCTACGGGAGTTGGTGCCCTAGTGGGGTTTTTGGTGGGACTGGGTGTTCGTTATCCGGAAAACTCATTTGTTATTCCGCTGCTGGTATCGTTATTACTGGCGGGCGGCGTGATGTCGGCGCGCCTGTACCTGGACTTGCACGCGTCGCCGGGAGTGTGGCGGGGAGCGGGGCTCGGGTTTGGGGTGAGTTTGCTGAGTATGCTGTGGTTCGGAGGGTAGGTTTGAAGAGCTGCGCGTAAGCACTTGTTGAACTATTTACTCCTAGAGCAGCTTAGCTTTTTCTAAAATCAAGAAGAATTCTTTTGTTCCGAACACGATGTATCCTCGAAAATGAAGACGTTAAACCTATTTCCTTTTGTCCTGGCAATTGTATTAGGCAGTTGCCAATCCGATCCGTCAGAAACCACAAATGAAAGTCAAATCGCCAGCCATCTGGCCGCAGAAAGCGATACCTTGACCACGCATCTTAAACCCTTTCGGCCAGATCTGCCAACAATCGGATTACTCACGTACAATGGAGTGCTGACGACCGAGGTTACCGCTGCCGCCGACGTGTTTACCAAGCCAACCGAAGAAGGCCAGCCGCTTTTCAATGTCATCGAGATTGCTGAAACAAGCCAACCAATCGTTACCGAAGAAGGCCTAGCAATCGTTCCTGATTATACATTTGAGAATTGCCCCCGCCTAGCGGTGCTATTCGTACCCAGTGCGTACGATATGTACGCGCAGGTTCATAACGAGAAACTAGTGGCGTTCATCCAAGAGAAAAACAAGGAGACGACGTATACCGTCAGCAACTGCGCGGGGGCGCAACTCATTGGTGCTTCCGGCATTGCGGATGGGAGGAAAATTGTTACCTGGATCGGCGGCGGCGAACAGTTGCAAAAAGACTATCCTAACCTTAAAGTACAAAACGATTCTTCGGTCACCTACGTGGAGGATGGCAAGTTCAGTTCCTCCAATGGGAACCTGGCCAGTTACGTATCTGCCCTGAACTTAGTAGAAAAGATGAGTAGCCGCGAACATCGAAAGTTCGTAGAATCTTATCTGTACCTGGATCGTCTTCAAGTGTGGAGAAAGTAGCCCCGGAACAAAACACAGCGGTGAAGTGACGCGTGGGTCAGATGGCCGCATTAGTCATTCAATCCTAGGAAAGTCATCCAATACCCACGATCCAACAACTAACCTTCCTATATTTACGGCATGAGTGAGTTGTTGTCGCAGTCGTTTGAACTAAACACCGAGGCTCCCGACGAGTTGGTCACCTGGTTTGCCGACCTTATCCTGCCGGTGCCCATTCCGAAGCTGTTCACCTACCGCATTCCGCGCGCTATGGTGGACGATGTGCAAACGGGCAGCCGGGTGATCGTGCAGTTCGGTAGTCGCCGGGTGCTCACGGGCGTGGTGGGCAAGCTGCATACCAAACCGCCGAAAGACTATACCGCCAACTATCTGCTGGAGGTGCTCGATCCTCATCCCATCGTGCAGGAAGTGCAGATCAAGTTTTTCCGCTGGATTGCCACCTACTACGTGTGCACGGCCGGAGAGGTGCTCAACATTGCCCTGCCCTCGGGCCTGAAGCTTAGCAGCGAGTCCAAAGCGCAACTCAATCCCGAGTTCGATCCCGATAATAGTGCCTACGAGTTCTCCGAACAGGAAGAACGGGTGCTGCGGGCACTGGAAGAGAAAAGCACGCTCACCTACAATGAGATCGGCGAACTGTTAGAAGCCAAGAATTTCTACCAGACCATCAAATCGCTTATTGCCAAAGAAGCGATTCTCATCTACGAGGAGGTTAAGGAAAAGTACAAACCCAAGATCGTGAAGCGCTTACGATTGGCTTCGGCCTACGCCCAGGATTCGTCGCGTCTGGAAGAGCTGTTTCAACAACTAGAAAAAAGTCCGAAGCAACTCAACGCGCTATTAGCCTACATGCACCTGTTGCCCTACTACCACGACGCCAGCCGCAACGCCGAGGGAGTACTCAAATCCGAGGTGCTGGCACGGGGCGTGTCGGGCTCGTCACTGAACACCCTGGTGAAAAACAAGGTGTTCGAAGCCTTTGAAGAAGTGGTGTCTCGCTTCGAAACCAGCGGACCACTGCCCGAATTTAATCTCACCCTCACCGCGGCGCAGCAACGGGCGAAGCAGCACATTCTGGAGCACTTCCAGACGCTCGACACGGTGTTGCTGCACGGCATCACGGGCAGTGGCAAGACCGAGATTTATATCGACCTCATTCAGCAACTGCTCGACGGCGGTGGACAGGTGCTCTACCTCCTGCCCGAAATCGCGCTGACCACCCAGATTGTGGTGCGCCTGAAGAAAATCTTCGGCGACCGCTTAGGCATCTACCACTCGCGCTTCTCGGACAATGAGCGCGTGGAGGTGTGGCAGGGAGTGCTACAGGGTACGTATCCCCTGGTGATCGGAGTGCGCTCGGCGGTGCTGCTGCCCTTCGACAACCTGTCGCTCATCATCGTGGACGAAGAGCACGAAACCTCCTACAAGCAGTTTGATCCGGCCCCCCGCTACCACGCCCGCGACGCCGCCCTGATGCTAGCGCGCCTGCACCACGCCAGAACGTTGCTGGGCTCGGCCACGCCCTCCATAGAATCCTACTACCACGCAAAGCAAGGAAAGTACGGCCTGGTGGCCCTCAACCAACGCTACGGCAACGCCCAACTGCCCGACATTGAATTGGTGGATATTAAAGAGGAGCGCAAGCGCAAGACCATGCAGCAGAACTTTACCTCGGTGCTGCTGGAAGAGATGAGGCACCGCTTGGAACAACGGGAACAGGTGATCATCTTCCAGAATCGCCGCGGCTACGCTCCCTACCTGTTCTGCGAAGACTGCGCCAACATCCCCAAGTGCCTCAACTGCGACGTGAGCCTTACCTACCACCAGTACGCCGCCGAAGTGCGCTGTCACTACTGCGGTCATCACGAAGGACTACCCACCGCCTGCGCGGCCTGCGGATCGAGCAAAATCAAGAGCGCGGGCTACGGCACCGAAAAACTGGAAGAGGAAATTGGCGAACTGCTGCCCACCGCCCGGGTGCAGCGCATGGACCTGGACACCACCCGCAAAAAGAACAGCTACGAGGACATCATCAACCGCTTCGCCAACCGGGAGATGGACATTCTGGTGGGTACCCAGATGGTGAGCAAGGGGCTGGATTTCGACGGCGTGAGCCTGGTGGGCATTCTGGATGCCGACCGGATGATTCACTTTCCCGACTTCCGGTCGCACGAGCGTACCTTTCAACTGATCACCCAGGTGAGCGGGCGCTCGGGTCGGCGCGATAAGGTGGGCAAGGTGGTGATCCAGACCACCAACCCCAAGCAGCCCATTCTGTATAAGATCGTATCGAACGATTACCAGGGCCTGTACGAAGAGGAGATTGGCGAGCGAGAGGTGTATAACTACCCGCCCTTCGTGCGCGTGATTCGATTGACAGTGCGCAACCCCGACCGCAAGATCAGCCAGCGCGCTGCCGTGCAGTTGACCTATGTGTTACAGGATAAATTGGGCAGTCAGCGGGTGCTGGGGCCGGAAGAGCCGTTAATCAGTCGCCTACGCAACCAGTACCTGATGCAGCTTATGATCAAGCTGGAGCGCGATGGCCTGAACGTGCCCGCCGTGAAGGAGATTATCCGCGAGGAATGCACGAGGCTGACCAAGGTGAAGGATTTGAAGAAGACCTCGGTGATTATTGACGTGGATCCTTACTAGCGGCTGGATACTGGAAAATAGAGACAACTGACGGGTTCCGCTACCCAAGGGGATAGGGTTCCCCAGACGAAATCGTCGTTAGGATAAGCAGCTTTGGTGGCAATTTGACCCGCGTCCGTAATTGCATCTGAAGCAGCTTTTGCTCTTATCTGACTAGTTTGTCTCGGAATAACGCCGTTCGGTCTATTGTCTTAAATGTCTGTCTCTAAGGTATATCCCTTACCACGTACGTTGATCAGGCGCAGTGAAGTATCGTTCTTGAGCTTTTTTCGGAGCTTAGAGATAAACATGTCTAAACTACGGCCGGTGAAGACGCCCTCATCTTCCCATACTTCTTTCAGCAAGCGGTCTCGTTCAATCAAAGAGTTAGGTTCAGCCGCAAAAATACGCAACAGTTTAGTTTCCTTAGCCGAAAGCGTGATGGTTTCAATATCGTTGCTTAATGTTCCTTGCTTCTCTTCAAAGCGATAGCTTCCCACCGAGACGGTAGGTTGTTCGAACCCTTGACCAAGTCTTTGCCGTCTTACCCACGCTTTTCCGACAAAGGCAATGCTGCCTAAGCTGGCAAGTGCCAGAAAGAATAAGAAGTAGGATTCAGTGGCACGTTTTGACGCGTCAACGTTAGTAAATGCGATCTGCACGGTATAGTGAGCGCGGGGCTGCACTCTTCCTTTGCAGGGAATAATATCGTCCTGATCAGGACCAACAGCAAAACCATAGACGATATCCTGAGAGGAGGATTCAACGACCCGTACTACATAATCGGCGGGAAGACGATGCTCAGCCAACTGACTACGAACGATGCTCACCAATGAATCAGGCATAAAAGAAAAGGGGGTTTCAAACGTCAGCTGAAAGGTGGTTTCATCTAACTGTTTGATCGGTAATACCCGCGAAGAAGAATCACCGGCGTGCAGTAGTAAGGAGTGACCGATTTTTCTAACCACCAGGGCAGCTCGACTTTCCAGCAATTCGGTGTCATCACTGGTATTGTACACTGCTACTGCGGAGATAAGCAGGGTGCTGATAGAAAATAGGATAGCAATGCCAAAGAAATACTTCACGCGAGTAGCGTTTACCAGAGAAGAACGTCTCATTGCTCAGAATTTACCTTCAATTTACACTTTTTTTACACACATTTTACGATTTCAGCCCTCACGGATGATTAGGTTTGAAGCAAATCAAGGAAGACCTGCTGGTTGGAACTGACATCAGAATCATTATTGCTCTCTACTATTTGCGTTAACCCAAAAGACAAATTTATGAAATATATTCACCGATATGCATTGTTCTTGATGCTTGTTTTTTGCACTTCCTGTGGACAAAATCAAACAAGCGTACCAAAACAAAATAACAGGAACCATAACTCAGGATTAACCGAGTCTCAACTTAAAGAGGCGGCCGCTTCGAAGGTACCTATGAGTATGGTTCGGAATGTAAGGCAAGCAAAAAACGGGGACATTTTAATTGCTTCTTATGTAGGTGTTTATCGATACGATGGAACATCTTTTACCAATATGACAAGTGCAATAGCGTGGCCGACCTTCTGGGATGTGTTGGAAGATAGAAAAGGAAACCTTTGGTTGGCTTCCCAAGATTCGGGTGTTTACTTCCAGCCTGCCGGACAGACAGGCTTTAAGCATTTTAAAGCAAAGGATAGGACTGGCATTAGTTCAGCGCTTAATATTTATGAAGACAGAGCCGGTAATATCTGGTTCGGAGCAAGCCGTTACGATGGAAAATCTTTTCGGACCTTTACCACAAAAGATGGATTTCCCAGTAACAATTTTCGTTTACTTCTTGAAGACAAGACCGGCAAGCTTTGGTTTGGTGCACAAGGCGAAGATATGTTCGTTTACGATGCCCGCCTGAATGGCGAAGTCGGACAGGGAAAACCATTTACCGTTTTAAAGAACAACGATGGCAAAGCCTTTAACAACGTTTGGTCAATCATCGAAGATAGAAAAGGCAATATTTGGTTCGGCGCCGATGGTCTTTGGCGCTATGACGGCAGTACCTTTGCAAAGGTATCGCAGCGGGGTGCTTATGCTATCATCGAAGATAGGAAAGGAAACATCTGGACTACTGGTGAAATCAAACGCTATGGGAACGTCTGGGCACTTTCACGTTATGATGCAAAGTCGCTGTACAATGAAATGCCCACTGTAACCGAAATAATGTCAAGAGGACCAGCTGCTTTATTAAGAATTTTGGAAGCTAACGATGGAAGTATTTGGTTTGGATCTATGGACGGAGTGTATCGCTATGATGGAAAGACCATCACGGACTTTAAAAGTAAAGAGGGTAAGCTATAATGTATGTAGCTGACTACTTAAACCGCTGGATAGCATGTCGGTGACGCTACTGCTTAAACAATGAATCTACAAATTCCATTTTGTTGAAGGTTTGTAAGTCTTCCATTTTCTCACCCACCCCAATGTACTTCACGGGAATGTTGAACTGGTCGGAGATGCCAATGACTACTCCCCCCTTGGCTGAGCCGTCGAGTTTGGTGATCGCCAGGGCGGTTACCTCGGTGGCGCGGGTAAACTCTTTGGCCTGCAAAAAGGCGTTTTGTCCGGTGCTACCGTTGAGCACCAGCAGCACTTCGTGGGGTGCTTCGGGCACAAATTTCTGGATCACCCGCTTGATCTTTGACAACTCGTTCATCAGGTTCACCTTGTTGTGCAAGCGCCCGGCGGTGTCGATGATTACCAAATCTACTCCTTGCTCCACTCCCTGCTTCACCGCATCGTAGGCCACCGCGGCGGGGTCGGTGTTCATGCCGTGCGACACCACCGGCACTCCCACGCGTTCGCCCCACAGGATGAGTTGGTCCACCGCGGCGGCGCGGAAGGTATCGGCCGCGCCCAGCAGCACGCGCTTGCCCTGCTTCTGAAACTGGTGCGCCAGTTTGCCGATGGTGGTGGTTTTGCCCGCGCCGTTCACTCCTACTACCAGGATCACGTGCGGATGATGCCCGGCGGGCAGCGTGAAATCGTCAGCGCTGCTGGCTTCGGGCTGATCGTTATTTTCAGCGAGCAGCGCAGCAATTTCTTCGCGCAGTATTTTGTCCAACTCGCTGGTGCTCACGTACTTATCACGCGCCACCCGCTCCTCGATGCGCTTGATGATCTTGATCATCGTATCCACTCCCACATCGCTGCTCACCAGCACGCCCTCCAGTTCGTCGAGCACTTCTTCATCGACTTTAGACTTGCCCACCAAGGCTTTGCCCATCTTCGAAAAGAAGCTATCCTTTGATTTTTCGAGCCCTTTGTCGAGGGTTTCTTTCTTATTCTTAGAGAATAAACCGAATGCCATGCGAAAGGTAATTAGGTGGCTGGAAGTAACTTCGCGGGAAAAATGAGGGCAGACTACAAAAAAAGCCCACGAGGGGCTTAAACTACTATCATTACGAACAAAGAAGGTTAGCTTGCCAAGTGATCTTTCACGTTTTCCAGGGGGATGATCTCTTCCCGGAAAGTGAAAGCCCCTGACTTGCTGGACTTCACTGCCTTGATCACTTTCGCGTAGTTCTTCGCGTTCTTGTCTTTGAGGGTTGCAACGGTTTTCTTAGCCATGATTACTTAATTTCTCGGTGGACAGTCTGTTTTTTCATGATTGGATTGTACTTTTTACGCTCCAGCCGCTCGGTGGTGTTCTTGCGGTTCTTGGTGGTGATGTAGCGCGAGGTGCCGGGTAGTCCACTGTCTTTGTGTTCAGTGCACTCCATGATCACCTGAATGCGGTTGCCTTTGCTTTTCTTGGCCATGATAAGTGTTCGTTAACGAGATTTTGCTGAAACGCTGTTTATACCAAGGATGTTCCTTTGGCCCGCGCTTCTTTCAGCACGGCTGAGATCCCATTCTTGTTGATGGTACGCAGGGTAGAGGTCGCCACGCGCAGCGTCACCCAGCGGTCTTCGTCGGGTAGGTAGAAGCGTTTGCGTTGCAGGTTGGGATAAAACTTGCGCTTCGTTTTATTATTCGCCTTGGATACGTTGTTTCCTACGCGGGGTCTTTTGCCGGATACTTGACAAATTCGGGCCATAACGGATATTCGTTTCGGGGGGTCTCTAAAAATTCAAGGGGACAAATATCTTAAATTTTATTATGAATCAAAAGGGCTATCGGTTTTTTGTCAACTACCGCTTTGTTCATAAGCATATTTTTTTTAGTAGCTTGCCCGTTATGAAGGACAACGAGCGGCGGTTCATTTCTATGTTATCCGATTATGGCTTTAAGGTAACGTTTGGCAACGAAGCCAAACCGGCTTTCACCAAGAAGGCCGTGCAGGCGCTTATCGATTCGCCAACCCCTATCAAGCACGTCAACTTTATCAGCAATGAGGCTCCCGGACTCACAGAAGAGAGTCGCAGCGGTTTGTTTGATATGGCTTGTCAGGATGAGTCGGGGCGGGTGTTCATTGTAGAAATGCAGTTGCGTAACTTCAAGCATTTTATCCACCGCGCCAAGTTTTATGCCTTTCACAAGCTCAATGAGTTTGTGATGAAAGGAGATTATCGCTTTAACAACTTACCGCCAATCTACGTCATATCCATACTAGCCGGAAAAACGTATAAAACGAAGGAGTACCATCAGCTCGGTACGCTGAGAAACCAACACGGTGAAGAGATTGATAACCAAATCACCCACGTTATTGTGGAGTTAGGTAAGTTTAACCTTCGCCAAGAGGAAATAAAAACAGATTTGGAAAAACTGTTGTACACGATGAAGACGACCGAAAAAACTAGTGTATTGGAGCCATTTAATCCGCCCGAGTTTTGGGATGAGGAATGGATGAAGGCAGCGGTAGAAGAGTTAAATTTACGCGCGATGACTCCTCAGGAGCGCTTTGCCTATCAGAAAGCGCTGATTAAGTATCGCATGGCAGCGCAAATTGCTGAAGATCTGGAACAGGAGATTACCGAAGCAAAACAAAAAATTGTTAAGGCCCAAGAAGAAAAAGCAAAGGCCCAAGAAGAAAAAGCAAAGGCCCAAGAAGAAAAAGCAAAGGCCCAAGAAGAAAAAGCAAAGGCCCAAGAAGAAATCAAGCAGAAAGAGCAAGAAGTAATTTTAGACAAAGAAGAAGCCATCGCGAAAATGCTCACTTCCGGCCTGCTAACCGACGAGCAAATTGCCGATTTCCAGAACGTTCCCCTACACCAGGTACAAAAAATCAAACGCACCCTATGACCGAGACGATCACCAGCAGCCAGCAGGCTATCGAGCAAGAAGAACAATACGGAGCCCACAACTATCACCCCCTACCCGTGGTGCTGAACCGGGGCGAGGGCGTGCACTTGTGGGACGTGGAAGGCCGTCGCTACTACGACTTTCTATCCGCTTACAGCGCGGTGAACCAGGGGCACTGCCACCCGAAAATCATCCAGGCCCTCACCGAGCAAGCCCAGGTGCTGACGCTCACCTCCCGGGCATTCTACAATGATGTGCTGGGCGCGTACGAGCGCTACATTACCCAACTGTTCGGCTACGACCGGGTGCTGCCCATGAACACCGGCGTAGAAGGCGGCGAAACCGCCGTGAAGCTCTGCCGCAAGTGGGCCTACACCGTCAAAGGTGTTCCTGACAACCAAGCGAAGATTATCTTCGCCGAGGGCAACTTCTGGGGACGCACGCTCGGGGCAATTTCTTCCTCCACCGACCCCAGCAGCCGGAAGGGTTTTGGTCCTTACATGCCCGGTTACGAAATTATTCCCTACAACGATTTATCGGCGCTGGAGAAAGCGCTGGAAGATCCCAACGTAGCCGGGTTTATGGTGGAACCCATCCAGGGCGAAGCCGGAGTGGTGGTGCCCAACGAGGGATACATCCGCACGGCCTACGAACTGTGCCAGCAAAGGAACGTACTCTTCATGGCCGACGAGGTGCAGACCGGCATCGCCCGCACCGGAAAGCTCTACGCCTGCCAGCACGAAGGCGTGCGACCGAACGTGCTCATCCTGGGCAAAGCCCTATCGGGCGGCGTGCTGCCCGTCTCGGCCGTGCTGGCCGACGACGAGGTAATGCTATCCATTAAACCCGGCGAACACGGCTCCACCTTCGGGGGCAACCCGCTGGCCTGCCGGGTGGCGATGGCCGCCCTGGAGGTGGTACGAGAAGAGCAACTGTCTGAACGCGCCCAAACCCTGGGCGAACGCTTCCGGCAGCGCATGCAGCAACTGGCCGACCAGCACGAGTTGGTCACGCTGGTGCGCGGCAAGGGGCTGCTCAACGCCATCGTGGTCAATGATACCGAAGAAAGCGATACGGCCTGGAATATCTGCTTAGCACTGAAGGAGAACGGATTACTCGCCAAACCCACCCACGGCAACATCATCCGCTTTGCCCCGCCGCTGGTGATCACCGAAGCGCAAATTGATGAATGCTGCGATATCATCGAAAATACTATTCAGAAATTCTAAATCCATCGTACGTAAGACGCCATGCATGGCGTCTCAACAAACTACCCCCATGACCGACCAACTTCAAGAAACCCAGCGCCACCTCGCTGACAAAATCACCACTCCCCCGACCATCGGCATTGTGCTGGGCACCGGGCTGGGCGGCTTGGCGCAGGAAATCCAGGCGGAGCATACGGTTTCGTACGCCGACCTGCCGCATTTCCCGGTGAGCACCGTGGAAACCCACGCCGGAAAGCTGATCTACGGCACGCTGGGCAACCAATGCGTACTTGCCATGCAAGGGCGCTTTCATCACTACGAAGGTTACTCCATGCAGCAGATCACCTATCCCATCCGCCTAATGAAGCTGCTGGGCATCACCACCCTCTACATATCCAACGTATCAGGCGGCATCAACACCCGCTACGAGAAGGGAGATCTAGTGATCATCGAAGATCATATCAACCTGCAGACCGCCAACCCGCTGACTGGTCCGAACCTGGACGAATTTGGTCCCCGCTTCCCCGACATGAGCCAGCCCTACGATCCGGAGATGATGCACCGCGCCTGGCAGGTGGCTAAGGAAGCCGGTTTCCGCATCCACAAGGGCGTGTACGCCGCGGTGAACGGTCCCAACCTGGAAACCCGCGCCGAGTACCGCTTCTTGCGCACCATCGGAGCCGATATGGTGGGCATGTCAACCGTGCCCGAGGTGATTGTGGCCAACCACATGGGCCTGCGCGTCCTGGCCGTCTCCATCATCACCGACTTGTGCGATCCTGACAAATTAGAACCGGTGGACATCAGCGACATCATTCGCGTGGCGGGCGAAGCCGAACCCAAACTGACCAGGCTGTTCTACCAAATGATCAATCCGTAACGGCGGATGCAATCCGCCGCCACCGGCATCATGATTTCAAATTTCTTCACCTTCGTTGTCGATCACCGCCGGGAGATCCTCCAGCAGACCTACGAGCACCTGTGGATCACCTCGGTAGCGCTGCTGATCGCTACGCTGGTGGGGGTGTCCCTGGGTATTCTGCTCACCCGCTACCGGCCGCTGTCCCGCCCGGTGCTGGGCTTCGTCAACATCATCCAGACCGTGCCGAGCATCGCGTTGCTGGGTTTTATGTTACCCTTCTTTGGCATTGGCGTTACCCCGGCCATCATCGCGCTGTTTTTGTACGCCCTGCTGCCCATCGTGCGCAACACCTACTCGGGCATTCAGGGAGTAGATTACTTGGTGGTAGAGGCGGCGCGCGGACTGGGCTTGTCCGACCGGCAAGTGTTACAACAGGTGGAGCTGCCCCTGGCCCTGCCGATGATTTTCGCCGGACTGCGCACGGCCACCGTGATCAATATCGGGGTGGCCACGCTCTGCGCCCTGATTGCGGCCGGAGGACTGGGCGAGTACATTTTTCGGGGGATTGCGGTGAATAACCCCTACATGATTCTGGCGGGGGCCGTGCCTGCTTCGCTGCTGGCCATCATCCTGGATGTGCTGCTCGGCACCCTGCAAAGAGGGTTGCAATCCAACGCGGTGTCGCGGCAGCTTCGGCAACACGGTCGGTCAGTGTTGCTGACAGCATCAGGGGTGGTGGTACTGATCGGACTGGCTTATTTTCTGTTTTACCGCACGGAAGATTCTGGGCGGAACGAACTGGTAGCGGGGTTTAATTCGGAGTTTATGGAACGGGAAGACGGCTACCGGGGCTTGCAGCGGGTCTACGGTTTCTCGATGCCCACCCAGGAAATGGAGATCGGACTCATGTACCAGGCGTTGCAGAGCCAGCGGGTGGACGTGATCAGCGGGTTTTCTACCGACGGGCGCATCCGGGCCTACAACCTGCGGGTGCTCGAGGACGACCTCAACTACTTTCCGCCCTACTACGCGGCTCCCCTGATCCGACAGGCTACCCTGCAACGCTATCCGTCGCTGCGCTCAGTATTCGAGATAATTGCCGACAAAATTTCGGCTACCGACATGATGCAGATGAACTTCGAGGTGGACCAGAACCAACGCTCACCCCGAGATATCGCCCGCGACTTTCTGGAGCAGCAGGGCATGGCAACGGTGGACAAGAAGCAGGGTGCCGCCGACCTGGTGGTCGGCTCGAAAAACTTCACCGAGAACTTTATCCTGGCCGAACTCTTCACGCTTCTTATCGAGAGCAACAGCAATCTGACTGTAGAACTCAAGCAGGGCTTCGGCGGCACCAAACTGCTCATGGATGCCATCAAGCTGGGCGACGTGGACCTGTATCCCGAGTACACCGGCACGGTGCTGCTGGTGATGCTGCAACCATCTCCAGAGGTACTGGACACTCTGACCGGCGACAAAGACCGGGTCTACGACTACGTGCAGCGCGAGGTACAGCAGCGGTTCAACCTGACTTTGCTATCGCCCCTGGGCTTCAACAACACCGCCGCCCTGATGATGCGCGAAGAGCAAGCCAACCAGTTGGGTTTGAGTACGATCAGTGATTTGAAGGAATATGTAAGAGGAAAAGGTAGCGTACCCTTCATAAAGGATGAAGGTAGATATTGAACGCTCCCTGCAATACCTCTTCCCGCTCGAACCAACTGAATAATCCGTCCAGCATCGGCGCGACTTGCCCAGGGGTCGGCGGCAATGAATTCGTCGCCCGCAAAGTACAATTGGGTCACCAAGCCCTCGTGCTGCGCGGTTTGCACCCTGAAATGAATATGGCGGGGACGCAGTTGTCCCCCGTTGTCGTAGCGGGCCGGAAGGATACTCATGAATTCGTACTGACCCTGCTCATCGGTGGTCATCCGGCCCCGAAACTTATAATCCGACGAGGTCGTGTCGTAGCGACCTTCGTCGTCGGCGTGCCAGACGTCGACGATGGCGTTTGGCAGCGGGGTGGTACAATCGGTGTTGCTCAGCACCGTTCCCCGGATAAGAATCGGAGTACCCAATTCGTTGAGCACGTTCAGGGCGGTGCGAAAGGGAGCTTCGGCCCGGTAGAACGGACCTAGAATGTCTTCACCGGTCACGCAGGTAACCGGACCGTCGGTCGTCTCTTTCCGGCACTGCCACAGGGTGGTGAACGGAATCCCCGCCAGGGCGACGGTGGTGGTTCGTAAGAAATCTTCTCGAGTGGGCATAGGAGTCCAAATGGATACTATAGTTTTAATGAATCGACTTATTTCTAGAACTGATAGAATAAGGAAATACCGGAGCTGGGTAATGCTCGAACCGAGGCAGTAGTGGTCCGGCTTGTGCTCTTTTTCAGCGTTGTTTCGCTATTCATGAAGGGCGTTCGTTCGCTTCGCTGAAAGCTGAAACCGGATAAAAGGGCTGCTTCAGTGGCCACGTACAAGCGTTCGTTGATTTGAAAAGCGAGTCCCAAGAAAGGTCTTAGTTGAATGCCGTAACGTCTTGTCTGTTCCTCCCTAAACTCCGAGTTGACAGCGGTTGACTGTCTGTATGAGTAAGTACCAAAACTTGGTATCACGTCAGCGCCACCGTACCACTCCCAGCGAGCAGCAATACGATTTCGCCATTCTTGTCCTATCACCAGCGCCACATCGAAGGAAATACTGTTGATATTATTTTGACTTGTCGCTTCGTCTTTTTGCCCATTTCCAGAAAGGGAAAACCCTAAACGGGTGGCCCGTTGATGGTCACTTTGCTTTTTGTACATAAAATCAAAAGGAGCATTGATAGTGGAACCATAAAGCCCTCCTAGGATAAAATTAGTGTTGAAGCCTATGTGATGACGATAGCGAACTGGCTCAATTTGGTCTTGGGCAAACCCAGAAGATACAAAGCAAAGTGTAACAACGAACAGAACAAAGATATTTTTCATAGCTAGTAATTTTATAGGTTAATTTCCCCCTAACACGCAGTCTTTTCTCAAACCGTTGCCTCCCGTCTCAGAATTATTTGAACTCATAGTGAATGCGCGCGCGCAACCCGATCTGGTTGGGTCGCACTTGGCCCTGCGTAGTCAATTGGGTGTTATAAAATCCGGTTATCTGCCAGATAGAGCGATACGTCAGGTTGCGTTCTACCCCTAGCTCACCGTCTACAATGTGGCGAAACGTTGGTAAAGGGCCCGTAAGCTCTTCCACATATACTTTGTTGGTATTTACATCGCGCAGCGAGTAGGTAAGGGTACGCTGCAACGGCGTTTCCACCACGTAATGGACCGCAAGCAGCGGTGTCCACTTTCTCCCCGCAGCAAAACGGTACTGTACGCCTCCGCTCCACTGCAGTTGCGACTGTCGGTTCTGGACTTCTTGCAACTGGTCGTTCTGATACACCGATCCTGACAGAACGTCGGCAACGCCCAACGATTCGTCAGGGGTCATTAGAGCATATCCAGAACGCAGGTAGTTCACTTGTGCTACTAGTCCTAGCCGTCGAGTGAACAGCCAACTACCGCTCACTCCTCCCCCAACTCCAGCTTGCTGATCGATTCCCAGATGCCGCAATTGCACAAGCTGGGCTCCGAAGCCAAGACGGAAACGAGGATTCTCCACAGTTCCATTGCTCTCTCGAGAAACTAAGGCGGAAGAATAGGCTAACAAACCAGTATTCATTGTCAGCAGAGAATCAAAAGGTTGCTTTATCAAGCTACTATCGGATTGCGCTATTTTAGCGCGCTGTAGATAGGCGCTATCGGTAGCCACCAACCGGCTTTCTGGCATCCGGTTGCTTGTCGTATCATCGAGGGTAAGTAGTAAGCTAGTAGAGGCATCCTCTTTCTCCGGGCCAAGGTTATAACCAGAGTGATTTTTCCTCACCTCACTCTCGCTCAACGCAAGCTCCTCCCGAAGAACCACCGTGCGGTACACCGTGTCGTAGTGATGAACCACTACCGTTTGATAGACGGTATCCGAGACGTTTTCTGTCGGTACCCGCCGAAGTTGATCCACGGCCGAGCGCAAGGTATCGTACTGCTGCTGGGTGTGGTGCCACTGGTAGCCCAGCCAGCCGTTGGTTCCCAACAAGAGCAACAGCAGCAAAGCACTCCACCAGTAACCGCCCACCAACAACCGGCGTCGGTTTAGCCGTGCTTGCACCGACCGCCAGTCAGACTCCCGCGGGGCGTAGTCGTCCAACGCGTTTAGCTTGTCGGATAATGACTTATCAAACGATTGATCATCCATAGTTGCTTTTCTTTTCCTGGTACAGGTGATGAATTTTGGCCTGCAAATGCTTCCGGGCCTTGGCGAGGTTAGATTTGGAAGTGCCCTCGGTGATGCCGAGCAGTTCGGCAATTTCGTAGTGCTTGTACCCTTCCAAAGCGAATAAGTTGAATACCATCCGGTAGGCCGGAGGAAGGGTCTGCACCAGTTGCAGAATTTCCTGCGCCGAAAGTTGATCCAGCGGGTCAGTTGCGTAGCTAATGTGAAGCGGAGCGATGTCTACGACGATGGGATCGTATTGCCGCTTGCGATAATAGTCAACGGCCGTGCGCACTAGTATTTTATTGAACCACGCCTTGAACGAGTACTGAAGGTCGTAGTGGGTACTAATCTTCTGAAACACCTTCACGAAGGCATCATTGACCATCTCGCGGGCCTCTTCCTCGTGCTGGGCGTAGCGCACGCCCACCTTCATCCCGTAGCTGTAAAACTGCTGGTAGAGTTCGCGTTGACTGGCCGACTTCCCTCGCTGGCACGCCTGGATAAGGGTAATAAGTTGTTGGTCCAATGGCTCGTTATTCGTGCGCTAACACGAAGCTACTTACAAAAGGGTTGCCTCGAGTGCGCACTAAAGTGCCGCAAAATCGTTGTATCTTTCGGTGGTTTACTCACCGCAATCTGATTATATGCCTTTTAGGTGCCTACTTTTTCTTCTTTTGTGTGCTGAGCTAGCCTTCGGGCAAAGTCAGGACACGGTGGTGATCGAGGGAAGGGTGGTGGATGCGGATAGTACCTATGCTTTAGGTTCCGTGCACCTGCGGGTGCTGAATTCCAACCGGGGCGGAGTGACCCAAACCAACGGAAGGTTCAAAACGCGGATAGTCCGACAGGACACTTTGTTGTTTACCCGGGTCGGCTACCAACCCTACGCTTTGATCGTAGCCGACAGCACCGACAGGCAGCTTCGGCAGTTAATTATCCGAATGCTTCCGCAGATCACCATGCTTCAGGAAGTGCGGGTGCAGGAGTACGGCGACATCACCAAGTATATTCGCCGCGACTACGACAGCACAGTGAACATGCGCCGCCCCCGGGGAGAACCCATGTTCGCGAGAAAACCGCGCGCCGAGGAGAAAGCGGTGCAGGTGGGCGTCGGACCCAACGGCGCTACGCTAGACGGAGCGGTAACGGCCTTTGCCAACTTGTTTAGCAGCGAGTATCAGCAAAAAAAGAAGGTTAAGGAATTGGTTGCCCAGCAAGAAGCGCAAACGCAGCAACGTACGCTTCGGGAGGCCATGACGCATCGCTATCAAGCATTAGCACTAGCGGTAAGTAATCTGAGTGCCAGCGAGTTGCAGCAACTCACGGCCTCACACATGCCGCCGCCCTACGCATTACAAGGGATGAGCGACTACGAGGTAACCACCGGCATCATTCAGGGATTGCGTAGCTTAAATACGCAGGACGAGTTCCTGGAGGACTTACTGAAAACCGGAACATTTGAAGGTCAAGAAAGGAACCAATGAGCAGCACTAGTGGTCCTCCTCCTTCACGCCTTTCATAAACTCGCCGAGCGCATCGGCCGCCTCCGGACCGTAGGCGTGCACCACCGTTCCCTTGGTGCCGTCTTGGGCTTCGAGCGCGTACAAAATAGACAGATCGTCCGGGTTGCTTTCCCCTTCAAAGCGGAAGTCCTCCTTAATAATGAGTTCATTGGCTGAGAACGACTGCTCACCATCCACCACCTTTAGTTTGCCTTCTTCCAGTTTGAAGTCAGCTTTATAGCCCTCTTCTTCTAATTCCGCGAGTTTCTCGGTGAGTGGATCGCGGTACTCCTTCATTTCTTGTAGTTCTTTTTCGTTGATAGCCATAAATGCAAAGGTTGTTTAGGTTGCTTAACCAGCCACGGCTCACGAATGTTTATCCGAAAATGGGGGGCAGGGGAATGCTGGGGCTGTTCTGCCAATCTTCCAAGAACTTGGGTTTTCGGCGCTGCAACCAGCTCGGTTCGAACAAAGCGAAAGCCAAAAAACAAGCGCAACTGTCCGCTGGTGGCCTGAAATTGCCAGTCCCCGGCCTGATACTGGTTATAGTCGAGCGTTCCGTACAAACCAGTATACCAGCGTCCGTTGTCGTAGCCCAATCCGCCGCGCAGATCATAGGCTGGTTCCACGGCAAAGGCCGCTTGCGTTTCTCCCTGCACGGAATACGTCTGTTGCCAGTCCAGCCCCGTCATCGCCAACAGGTGCACAAACCACGAACGGTAGACCAGGTTAGCCGTATAGCCCACCTTGCTGCTCAGGGCGTAGACCCGCACCCGCTCCAGCGGTAGTGCGCTCGGCAGTCCGACGGCGGGAACCACCACGGCGGGGTCGCGCACGGTGAGGTAGGTGCCACTGCCCGACAGCAGCAGCGAGCCCGCTGATTTGCGCTGGCGCACCCCCTGGTTGTAGGGCGTGCGCAGTGACACGCGGTCACCCCCGGGCAAGTAGGTAATGGACACCGACATCTTTTTGGTCACCAGCTCCGGACGGAATTCGTCCATCTCCAGGGAGGGTGGCACCCCGGCACGGCGGAGGGTGAACCCCCGGTACCGCTGAAAAATACCGTCAACCAGCCAGCGGGTAGCGAAGACCGACGTCTGAAAGTCAAACCGGCGAACGCGTTGGTCCTGTCCGAGCCAGGAAAGGGGAAGTGGTAGCAGCAAATTAAAACCAACGTTCCACAGAAAGCCGCCCACGCCCACCCGCGGTTGGTAGCGGGGCAGATAGAGCAGTCGCCCCTGCTGCTGCGGATGACGCACCCGCAAATCACCGCCCTTGGTCACGTACAGTAAGCGGAGGTTAACTTGCCGCGGAAAGGTTTGGATAAACGAAGAGTCGACCGACTGTCCGTGCACGAAGCCCCCGCGGAACAACAGAACCACGACAAGCACCAGCCCGCCGATAAGCGGGGACGGGTTGATCGTCAACCGCTTGTGTACCCAAGAGCATCTAGTAAATCGCTTTGGTGCGTTACATCCGTTCATTCAGGACGAATATACCAATTATTAGCTACGGAGAAGGTCTTCTATGCTATTTGCCCGCGCGATGAGGGCATTAATCGCCTCGGCGTCGTTGCTTTCCAGCGCTTGTTGCAAGGCCAGTAGCTGCGCAATGAGTCTGCTATTGGCTTCCATCAGGTGATTGCGGTTCTGCACGAAGATGGGAGTCCACATCTGGGCAGAGTGCAGCGCTAGGCGGACGACCGATTTGAGTCCGCCCCCGGCGCTGTCGAGCATCTCGGTGTTTTCTTCTTCGGCCAGAATGGTGTTGCTCAGCCCAAACGCAAGCAGGTGCGGCAGGTGCGAGGTGTAGCTCAGTCGGCGGTCGTGCTTGGCCGAACTGGTGTAAGTGATGCGCATGCTGAGCGTCTCGAACAGCGCAACCGCTCGCTGCAGAGCGTCGGGGTCCGAGCGTTCGCGGTCGCAGATTAGCATGGGTTTGTCAAACATCAGGTCGTGGCGGGCCGCGGCAGGACCGGCTTTCTCGCGGCCCGCAATCGGGTGCGCTGCTACGTAGCGTCCGCGCCGCGGATGGTCTTTCACGCACGCGGCAATGGCTGCTTTGGTCGATCCCATGTCCAGCAGCACCGCCTGCTTCGGCAGCCTATCCAGGCAGTGGTTGATAATGGAAACAATATGATCCACCGGAATGGCCAGCACGGTCACGTCCGCCTGCTCCAGCCCCGCTTCCAAAGAAACAATCTGGTCGATAATCCCTAGCTCCAGCGCGGTGGATGCGTTCTCCTGGTTATTATCCACTCCCAGCACGACCAGATTGGGATCGTTGGCCCGGTGCTTGATTCCCATTGCCAAGGAGCTGCCGATCAGGCCCGTTCCCACAATACACAGTTTCATACTATCTTCTGTTTGGTAAGGGAAAACGGAGGAGGGAGAACGGATTTTCCGTCCTCCGTTCTCCCTCCTCCGTCTTCCTATTTTAGCGCTTTTACGCCCGGCAGCTCTTTGCCTTCCATATACTCGAGCAGCGCGCCACCGCCGGTGGAGACGTAAGACACGTCATCGCCGTAGCCCAGGCTGTTGACGGCCGCGGCCGAGTCGCCCCCACCGATGAGCGAGAACGCTCCTTTCTGAGTAGCTTCCACCACCGCGTCGGCCACGGTTTTGGTGCCCGCGGCGAAGTTTTCCATCTCAAACACGCCCATCGGGCCGTTCCACAGGATGGTTTTGGCCTTACTAATCACGTTGGCGAACACTTCCTGGGCTTCCGGACCAATGTCTAGTCCCATCCAGCCGTCCTCAATGGCGTGGTTGTTGGCAATTTTGGTTTGGGCATCGTTGTCAAACTTGTCGGCCACCACCGAGTCGATGGGCAGGTGCAGGTTCACTTTTTTGTCCTTGGCCTTTTTGATCAGTTCGTTGGCCAAATCCAGCTTGTCTTCTTCTACCAACGAACTGCCGATCAGGCCGCCCATCGCCTTGAAGAATGTATAACTCATGCCGCCCCCGATGATCAGGTCGTCGACCTTGTCCAGCAGGTTTTCGATCACCCCGATCTTGTCGGATATCTTCGCTCCACCCATGATGGCCACGAAGGGGTGCTTGGTGTCGGCCAGCAATTTGTCGGCGTTGGCCAGTTCGCTGCGCATCACGTAGCCGCACACCTTTTCGTCGAAGTACTGCGCCACCACCGTGGTGGATGCGTGCGCCCGGTGGGCCGATCCGAAGGCGTCGTTCACGTATACGTCGCCCAGCTTCGCCATCTGTTTGGCCAGCGCTTCGTCGCCCTTCGATTCTCCGGCGTGGAAGCGGGTGTTCTCGAGCAGCAGCACCTCGCCCATCGGCAGGTCGCTGGCCTTTTGTTCGGCTTCTTCGCCTACGCAGTCGTCGGCGAAGTGCACCAGCACTCCATCCAGCAACTCCGACAGATGATTTACTAAGTGCTTGAGCGAGTTCTTCTCGTCCGGACCGTCTTTGGGTCGCCCCAGGTGCGACATGAGGATGGCTGCGCCGCCGTCGTTCAGGATTTTTTGAATGGTCGGCACGGCAGCCCGCATGCGGGTGTCATCGGTGATGGAGTGATCGGCATCGAGGGGTACGTTGAAGTCGACCCGCACCAGGGCCTTTTTGCCGGAAAAGTTGATGTCATCGACGGTTTTCATAGCGTTGGGTGGTTAAGCGTGGTTCAAAAGCCGCAAGGTAACCGATTGCCGGGATTTAGCGAAGCATTAAAGTGCTGAATGAGAAAGCTTCCGTTTGGAGGGTATTCCTTCCAGTGAGTACGATCTTCTCGGAAAGTATATCTTCTGATTTGATAGTCTGCTACAATCCTTCTGATTTTGTAGATACGGTAGCGTATATATTCCGTAAAGTTTTAGAAAACATCGATTACACTTTATTTTTTAGTTTCTCCGTAAAACCAACAATTGTTTATGAAATGGAAAAAAGTGAATAAATTCATTTTATATTTTATTTTAATAATTTAAATTTTATTAAAATAAAATATTGTGAAAAACGCTTATTACAAAATTTAATTTTTGTATTTCACAGAATTACTTTCTTTATTTGAAGCTCAATATTACAGTATTCTTGCACTAACCGGCCAACTTATGAGGAATCCCTCCTTACCACTCTTCCTCGGAGAATTATCTCCCAAATTACCTACCATCGTTGCGTTTCTACTGCTTCCCCTCTCTCCGCTCATTGCTCAGGAAAGAGTCGTTACCGGGGTAGTGACTTCTCAGGAAGATGGGCAACCCATACCGGGGGTTAATGTAATAGCTAAAGGCACGTCTACCGGCACCATCACCGACATTGAAGGGTCCTATAGTTTGTCGGTCCCATCGGAAGCAAAAACCATTGTGTTCTCCTTTATTGGACTGGTATCGCACGAACTAGCGATCGGCGATCAGTCGACGATCAATATATCTTTAGCATCGGATGTCTCGGAGCTTTCTGAGGTTATCGTCACTGCGGTGGGCATCGAGCGCGATAAAAGAGCCCTGGGGTATGCTGTTACCAATATTGAGGGGGAAGCCTTACAGCAAAAATCGGTCGCAGATCCGGTTCGTGCTTTATCGGGCAAAGTTCCGGGCGTTAACATTCAGGGTTCGGGAGGAGCCGTCGGTTCGGGCACCAATATCACCATCCGCGGCAACTCTTCCCTTACCCAGAATACCCAGCCGCTGTTCGTGGTTGATGGCGTGCCCTTCAACAACTCGGTGTTCGAGTCGTCGGGAAGCAACGGCGACGGCGGGGCACAATACACCAACCGAGCCTTTGACATTGATCCAAACAATATTAAATCAATGACAGTACTCAAAGGGGCCTCTGCCGCTGCCTTGTACGGCTCCCGGGCCGCCAACGGCGTGGTGGTGATTACCACTAAGTCAGGAGCCGGAGCCAGCAGCAAAGGGTTTGAGGTAACCTTCAATTCTTCCTATTCTATTGAGCAAGTTTCCGGTTTGCCCGACTATCAGGATACTTACGGGTCGGGACAGCACCAAAATCTGGTGGTAGGCTTCAACGGCAGCCTTGGTCCTCGCTTCAACGAATTTGACTCGGTTCGGCACGTATACGACGCTCCTCATCTGGCCAACCTGGTGCCTGAATATCAGGGGGCGCTACAGGAGTACGTGGCGTATCCCGACAATGCGAAAGACTTTTTGCGCACCGGTTCGCTGCTGGAAAATTCTATCCAACTCAACTACGGGGGCGAGCAGGCCAGCTTTACGGGCGGTTTTTCCCGGATGGACAATGAGGGGATTATTCCGAATAGCGCAATATCCCGCACCAGTGTGAATGTAGGCGGACGGGCCAACTTGGAAAACGGTTTGTTTGTCAATGCTAACGTCAATTACGTACAAACCAATCAGGCGACCCCGCAGGTAAGTAATGCCGTGGGCGAAAACTCCTCGGTGGTGGAACGGCTGCTGCTTACTCCTACTATGTACGATCTAACCGGACTACCGTTTGAAGATCCGGTGACGAACGCCAATCTCTATAACCGCAGTGACGTAGATAATCCCTACTGGGTAGCCAAATATGCACCCTATACCAGCGACGTAGACCGGGTATTTGGCAAAATACAGGTGGGCTATGATTTGGCCGACTGGCTGACCGTCTCGTACCAGGTGGGCTTCAACGCTTACAACGACCGGCGAAAAGATGTGATTCAGAAGGGCTCGTACAACACTCCCCTGGGCCGCATTATTATCGACAATATTTATCGGGAAGAGTTGGATGCCAACCTTTTGCTGACCGCCACGCACGACTTAACCGATAACTTGTCACTACGGGCCATCGTGGGGCACAACGTGAACCAACGGCTCACCCAACGCAATACCGAAGAAGGTAACGGCATCATCGTGTTCGGCAACAATAATTTTACCAACACGGCCGCTCAGCGCGTACTGCGCGACGAGCAGTTCAAGCAGCGTTTTCAGGGAGTTTTCGGAGATCTGCAATTTGCCTACAAGGATACTTACTTTCTGAACCTGGTGGCGCGCAACGACTGGTCTTCTACCCTACCCGCCGACAACCGGAGCTATTTCTATCCAGGCGCCAGTGCTTCGGTGATCTTCACCGATGCGTTAGGCATCCAGTCAGGCTTCCTCAACTTCGGAAAAATCAGAGCCGGTATTACGCGGGTTGGCAACGAGGCCGAACCCTACAAAACCCGCACTCCCTTTATTACCAACAGCAACTTCAACGAATCGGAGTTTCCCTTCACTGCCAACGGCACCACCTACAATGCGCTCACGCTATCGGATAACTCAGGAAGCCCGAACCTTAAACCAGAATTTATCACTGAATTTGAAGTGGGTACCGAACTACAGTTGCTCAACGGCCGGGTAGGTATTGATTTCACCTACTACAACAAGCTCACCACCAACAGCATTGCTCAAGTGGTATTGGCTCCGTCGTCGGGTTTCAGCACCAAGCTGACCAATATTGGTGAACTACGCAATTCGGGCATTGAAATTGGTTTGGACTTGACCCCGATCAGCTTGGCCAGCGGCCTCAATTGGAATATCTTCACCGCCTTTACCCGCAACCGCAACGTGGTGGAGGATTTGGGCGGAGCGAACCAGATTGTGGTCGGGGGGCGCCCCGAATACAATATCCTCGTTGTGCACCAAGCTGGCCAACCCTTCGGCCAACTGTACGGCCCCAAGATGCTGCGGGACGACGAAGGAAACATTGTCATCCAAAACAGTCAGTTAGGAAGACCATTGCCCGGCGGATTGGATATCATCGGCGACCCCAACCCGGATTTCATTGTCGGTGTCACCAATACGATCACTTTCAAGGGAATTACCCTGTCGGCCCTGATTGACTACAAACACGGCGGCGATATGTGGTCGTATACGGCGCAGCAGGTGCTAGGCCGGGGCGTGGTAGATTTGGGTGACCGGGAGGCTGGCCGGGTGGTTCCCGGAGTACTGGGCAACGCCGAAGGTACCGGACCGCTGCTCGACGAAGATGGCAACAAAGTGCCCAACAACATTGTGCTCGCCAACTACGACTGGTGGTTTACCAATAGTTTCGGTTCTACCGACTACCGGGACGTGCATACCTACGATGCTTCGGTGATCCGCTTGCGGGAAGTGACGTTGGGGTACGCTTTGCCCGCTACGCTGCTGGAGAAAACGCCCTTTGGCTCGGTGCGGCTCACCCTTTCGGGACGTAACCTGTGGTATTTCGCTCCCAATTTCCCGGAACAACTGAACTTCGACCCCGAGACGGCGGCCTCGAGTGCGGCTAACTTTCAGGGACTAGACTTTATCGGCGTGCCCACCACCCGCCGTTTTGGGGTAAACCTCAACGTTACTTTTTAAGTAGACTGAACCTGCCTATCGGCCAATAAGTGAACGAATAATAGAATGAACAACTATGAAAATACGCTATAACCTACCTTCTAAAGTCAGCCTGACCTTAGGCATCATTTTGACCTTGGCTACTGCTTGCGGCGAGGAGTTCTTCGATATCAATACCGACCCTAATAACCCATCGGAAGCTGAGCTGTCGTTGATACTACCGGCGGTGCAGGTGGGCTACGTTTCGGCGACCCTGCGCAACGTGAACCGGGCCACCGCCTCCTTTGTGGATCAGGTACACGATTTTGATTACGGACGCTTTCAGCAACAAGCCAGTGATTTCAACAGCGATTGGAAAGGGTATTACAGTGAATCGTTGCGCGATATTGAGGAGATTCTCAACGCTACCGCCGAAAACTCCGAGATAGGTATCAGGGGTTACTCTGGTGTTGCCAAACTGCAAAAAGCTTATATCTATTTGCTATTGGTAGATTTATGGGGCGACGTGCCCTTTTCAGAGGCCTTCGTCAACGATAATCCGCAGTATGATAGCGGCGAAGCCATCTACGCACAACTCTATGTGCTCATCGATGAAGGCTTGGCTGATCTACGAGGAGAAAACGAAGCGGTAGGGAGTGTGCCAACCAACGCCGATATCATCTATCGGGGCGATCTTGGTCGGTGGATCAAGATGGGCAACTCCCTGAAACTGAAAATGTATAACCAAACTCGGCTGGTTGATCCGGCTACAGCGCAGAGCAACATCACCGCGATCTTGTCCGACGGAGAATACATCAGCGATACCGAAGATGACTTTCAGCTACCGTTCGGCTCCGGCTTCGCCCCCCAGAACGCGCACCCTCGCTGGATTGATGACTACATTGCGTCGGGACGGTCGGGTTATTTTGCCAATCATTTTTTTGTGAAAATGATGGGTGGAGTAGACCCCAGCGGTGATACTCCCCGCGGTGATCATTACGAACTGCTGAGCGGCAACGTGCAGTACGGTATTGAAGACCCTCGGCTACGGTACTACTTCCGCCGACAAGTAACCTACGAACGGCCCGGCGATTCTAACGTCCCCTGTTTGTTCAACAGCATCGACTGCAACTACTTCTACCCGGGCCGGGGCTATCTGGGTCGCGACCGGGGTGACAACAGCGTGGGTCCGGCCGACATTCTGGTAGCCACCAAGTGGGGGGTTTATCCGGCCGGAGGGGTCTTCGATAATCTTATCGTGAACGGCACCGACCGCAACGAAAGTCCGGTGGGCCGCAACGACGGCACCGGGGAGGGGATTTTCCCTATGCTTACTAATTTTATGATGCGGTTTATCCGGGCCGAAGCCGCGCTGACCCTAAATACCGGCGAAGACCCGCGCGTGCTACTGGATGAAGGTATGCGCGCATCCATTGCCAAAGTGCAAGCCTTCGGTGCCGCCAAAAGCAGCGTGGCTGAGAACGTGGTCCCGCTAATTACGCCTACCGATAGCTACGTGGCGGCGGTACTGGCGAAGTACGATGTAGCCGATGCGGCCGGAAAACTAGAGATCATCATCGATCAGGCCTACGTGGCTAACTTCGGCAACGGGATAGAATCGTACAACAACTACCGCCGAACTGGCTATCCGGTATTACAAGACGTGGTAGACAACAACGCCGTGGGGCCATTTCCCCTGCGCCTGGTCTACGTGGTAGACGAACTCGGAGCCAACGCCAACGTGCCACAGGCCGACAATACCAACCTCCCGGTTTTTTGGGATATTGAACAGTGATCAGCATGACAGCCAGACGCTGAACACGGAATAAGATTTCAAACCATTTAGAGACTATGAAAGCACCCATTCACCTACCCTTTTCTTTATTGATCACCCTCGTGGTATTCAACTCCTGCCGGGACGAGGACCTGGCTCCGGCTCCCGAACCTATTTGGGCTCCGGTGGCGGTGGTCAGTTTCATGGAAGACCCCGATATGTCGTTCATCAACGCGACCGACATTGCCAACTCGACCTTTGCCTACCAACTGAGCAGCGAAGATTTTGATAAGCCCGTGGCCGAAGTGGCTTCGGTGGTGGTGAACCTTGCCTACAACGGGGGGCCTCCCCTACTTTTCGGTGAGTACGCGCAAAGTGAGCTTGAAAACGGTAAGCTAGTTAGCCTCACCGGAACCGAGGCCGCTGATTTATTCGGAATACCCGTAAGTGATCTGCAACTGGGTGACGTGTTCACCTTCAGTTTTTCGGTGAAGACCGTTGAAGGAAGGCACCACACAATTTATAACAACAATATCTGCAACCTCATTCGGGTGATTGGGGACTGTACGTTGGAAGCCTACATTCTAAATCCTGCTATCGCGGAAGCCACCGCTAGTGCTGATGACCGTGATTTTAGCACAGGCACCATCGCTAGCGACGGAAACGACGCGTTTACGTTCACGTTGGACAAACGAGATTTTTCACCGGATGCCAGTACCGACGCGGTAGCGGTAGAAGTTGCGTACGTCGATGGGTCTACCAGCACCACCTCAGCCTTTAAAACGCTCGAGAACCACACGGCATTTCCCGCGAACGTCAGCATTTCAGCAACCGAAGCCGCCGCACTCTTTGAGAAGAAAGCGACCGACCTAGCGAGCGATGACGAGTTTATCGTTCGGTTTGTCTTCAGTAGCGCCCGGGGAAGTTTTTCGGGCTATAATTCGCCCAACTGTGGCAAAAACTTCAGCAACACGATTGTCCACCCCCTGCACTTTCCTTTTCTCAATCCGGACGGTACGGCGATCAACCCTCCGGCCACTCCTTTAGAGGGGACGTGCTCGTTGGTCATTCCCGTGATTGAGTAATGGCTATAGCATCGAAAATTAAATTAATCGCACAAAAACCGTAAACCTTATCCTTATGCTGCACAACAGACACTACAAGACAACTTTCATTTTCGGACTGATGCTGCTGATGCTTCAGGGAGGGCTTGCTCCGAATGCGCTGGCCCAATCCAAAAAATTTACGAAAAAACAGATTGATGGCTTTAAAAAAGAAATCAGCCAAGAAATTGAGAATAATCGAAAAATGACCCAGGTGATGGTTGACCAGATTTTCAGTTTCAGCGAACTGGGCATGCAGGAATTCGAAACTTCCAAGTACGTCACCGGTATGCTGGAAGAAAACGGATTCACCATCGAGCAGGGCATCTCCGGGATTCCTACGGCCTGGACGGCCACCTGGGGTTCGGGAAAGCCGGTGATTGCCATCGGCAGCGACCTGGATTGTATTCCTAAAGCTTCACAAAAACCCGGCGTCGCCTACCACGACCCGATCATTGAGGGCGCTCCCGGTCACGGTGAGGGACACAACTCGGGGCAGGCGGTAAACGTAACTGCCGCCCTGGCCGTGAAGAAAATCATGGAACGGGAAGGCATTCCCGGCACCCTTATGCTGTGGCCCGGCGTCGCCGAAGAACAACTGGCGACCAAAGCCTTTTTCGTCCGCGACGGCTATTTCAACGAGGTCGATGCCTGCATCTTCACGCACGTCAGCGATAACCTGAGCGTCTCCTACGGTAGCCCCCGGGGCAACGGTATGATTTCCGTAGAGTTTTCTTTTGACGGCGAAGCGGCCCACAGCGCCGGATCGCCCTGGCGAGGAAGAAGCTCTTTGGATGCCGTGGAATTGATGAACATTGGCTGGAATTTTCGCCGCGAGCACCTGCAACCTACGCAGCGTTCGCACTACGTGATCACCGACGGCGGCGATCAGCCCAACGTGGTGCCGGCCAAGGCTTCGGTCTGGTACTACTTGCGCGACCGTACCTACACCGATATCAAAAAGATGTACGATATCGCCATCAAGATCGCCGACGGGGCCGCGATGATGACGGACACCGAGATGTCGTACCGCTACCTGGGCAGCGCCTGGCCCGGCCATTTCAACAAGCCCATTGCCGAGGCCATGTACGAAAATATCAAAACCGTGGGCTTACCCGAATGGACGGAAGATGACCAAAGCCTGGCCAAAGCGGTGCAAACCGAAGTAGAGTCGGAAGTGGAAGGACTGGCCATCGAACTGGATTCGTTAGAATTACCGGTTGAGTTTTCACTGGGGGGCGGCTCGGATGATATCGCGGACATCTCGTGGAAGGTGCCCACTGTCGTGCTGCGGTTTCCTTCCAACATGCCCGGTCTCCAGGGACACCACTGGTCGAGCGCCATCACCATGGCTACCCCGATTGCCCACAAAGGAGCCACGGCCGGAGCCAAAGCCGAAGCCCTTACCCTCCTTGACATGATGGTGAAACCGGAGTTGTTGGAAGAAGCCTGGACGTACTACAAAGACAAGCAAACCAAAGACGTGACGTACGAACCCCTACTCAACCCCGACGATAGGCCCGCTATTGAGTTAAATACCGCGATTATGGAAGAGTATCGACCTCAACTGGAAGAATATTACTTTAATCCCGAAAAGTACGATACTTACCTGGAACAACTGGGCATTGAGTACCCCACCCTAGGGTCTGATACCGCTACCGGTAAATAACGCGGACTATGATTCTGATTGAGGGTATGCGCTTTGGTTACGACCGTGAAAATATTCTGGATATTGAGCGTCTGGAAGTGGCCCAGGGCCAGCACTTCTTGTTTTTAGGAAATTCGGGAAGTGGCAAAACCACGCTTCTGCACCTCGTTGCCGGACTGTTGCGTCCGCGGCGGGGCACCATTACGGTTGCCGGTCAGGATATTACGCAAATGCCGTCAACGGTTCTGGACACCTTTCGAGGGCAACACATTGGGTTAGTGTTCCAAAAACCGCATCTGATTAGTGCCTTATCGGTGCATCAAAACCTTCGATTGGCTCAGTACGTGGCGGGATTACCTAACGATGAGGCTCGAATTCATGAAACACTGCGTGATTTAGGATTGGAAAGGAAAAAGAAAGCCCCCATCGCCACGCTCAGCCAGGGAGAAGCGCAACGGATTACCATTGCTCGGGCCTTGCTCAATAAGCCCAAGGTCATTCTGGCCGACGAGCCGACATCCAGCCTAGACGATGATAACTGCGACCGGGTTATCGGTTTGCTCCAGCATCAGGCCCGGAAGTACTACGCAACCCTTATCATATCCACGCACGATCAGCGCATCAAAGACCGTATCCCGGAACGGTGGGCATTGGACAAAAGCACAGTGGCATGAACCTACTTATTTTAAGCTGGCACTACCTCAAAGCCAAGCCCCTGAGCACCGCACTAAACGTGCTGCTGTTGGCTTTTGGGATAGCGATCATTGCAGTGCTTCTTTCGTTGAGTTATCAGGTACGGGATAAATTGACCAATAATTCCCAAGGTATTGACCTGGTGGTGGGGGCCAAAGGAAGTCCGTTGCAGTTGATGCTGGCCAGTGTGTTTCACATTGATTATCCTACGGGAAATATACCCTTGGCCGAAGCTAAAAAGATCACCCGCAACCGGTATATCAAGCGAGCCATTCCTTTGGCCCTGGGTGATAGTTATCGATCCTATCGTATCGTGGGCACCAATCACGACTATACCGATCTTTACAAAGCCACCGTGAAGGAGGGGACACTTTGGGAGAAGGATTTTGAAACAACCCTGGGGGCAAACGTGGCACGGGAGTTAAACCTTCGCGTAGGCGATGACTTTTTCGGCCAGCACGGTATGGCTGCTGCGGGGCAAACCCACGAGGAAACGCCCTACCGGGTTGTGGGTACTTTAGCGGAAACTAACACGGTGGTGGACAACCTGATTCTCACCAGCATCGAGAGCATCTGGGGGATGCATGCGCACGAGGAGAAGCCTAACAAAGAACACGCGGGAGAAGAACATCAGGGGGCGGAAGCCGAAAAAATGGCGATACCTGTCGCCGAATCCGAAAAAAAATCTGTACATCCTGACCGGCGGGCCACGGCCAATTTTCCCCAAGGAGCGGACAACCAGGAGATCACCTCGCTGCTGATCCAGTACAACTCGCCGATGGCCACCGTGACGATGCCTCGCTACGTGAATAGCCAGAGCAACCTGCAAGCGGCTTCTCCGGCCTTCGAGATTGTACGCCTGTTTTCGTTATTAGGAGTGGGCGTTAACTTGCTCAAGGGTTTTGCTTATCTGATTATCCTGATCTCCGGGCTAAGCATCTTTGTGGCGCTGTATAACACCCTGAAGGAGAGAAAGTATGATCTGGCGATTATGCGCGCTTTGGGTAGCTCGCCAACGAAGCTGTTTGTTCACGTGGTGCTGGAAGGAATTATCATTACCGTGATCGGTGGCCTACTCGGATTTTTTCTGGGGCACGGGGCCATAGAAGTGCTGAGCCTCACGTACGAAAAGTCCGGCGAGGCGGGTATTAGCGGTCAGGTTTTCTTTCGGGATGAGCTGTACATTCTGCTGCTTTGTCTGGGCTTGGGGCTGGTTGCTTCACTGATTCCGGCCATTCAGGCCTATCGCATCAATATTTCTAAAGTGCTCGCCGGGGGAGCGTGACGCACTATTCTTAATTTTACGAATCAACTATTTGCCACCATGATGAGAAATGTATTTTCGCTACTCACCGTACTCATTGGCCTTACTTGCTCTAGATACGTTGCCTACGGACAGGAAACCCGGTATTCTTCCTTTGAAACGTGGGAAGACCTGGCCTCGGTCAGTTACGAAATAGGAGAAGATGCCTACGGAGAAGTAAACATTCCTGTATTCGACGAGCAGATCAAGGCAATGGACGGACAGGAAATTACCGTACCCGGATACATTGTCCCAACCGATGGACTGAACGGCACGTTTCAACCCAAGCACTTCATTCTGTCTTCGCTACCGCTCAGTGCCTGCTTCTTTTGCGGTACCGGGGGAGCCGAATCCGTCATTGAAGTATACGCTGACGAAGAAGTGGATTTCACCGAAAAACCCGTTGAAATGAAGGGCAAACTGGTGCTCAATGCCAACGACCCCTATCAATTAATGTATATCCTGGAAGATGCCCAGTTAGTAGGTGAGATGGAGTAGCGTTCTGCTGGCAGCGTATTTGATCAAGTTTCAGCTTGTATCTCAACGGGCAGGATGATCTAAAAGCATCTACGCCAGCTCGCCAATCGAAGGATACCGAGCAACCCTTTGCTATCCGCCGGAAATTGCGCAACTTAGGGCAATTTCTTCATCGTATCGCTCTATGAGGTCTACTGTATTCCTGCTACTGAGCGTTGGGACGCTAATTCTTTCTTTACCGGTGGTTGCCCAGTCCGGCCAGGGTTCCCGTCTGTTCTCTCGTGCGCAAGCTGCTCATCAGAACGACCGCCCCGACAGCGCGGCCCACTACGCCCGCCAAGCCATTGCGGCCGCTGAGCAGCAGCAGTGGAACGAACACGCCTACGCACTGAGTTGGCTGGGCGACCTCTACCGACGCCAACGGCAGTCTGATTCTGCTTTCTATTACCTGTCAAGAGCGCTGGTTGCCGTCACCAGCAGTCCGGTGGAAGACACCACGCGGGCCCAGGTTTATCATTATCTGGGAGACTACTATAAGTCCATACAGCGACCCGCGCAGGCGATTCAAATGTTTCAACGGGCTGTCACGATCCAGAAGTCGCTCCTCGATTCACTCCCTTTGGCTGAAAGTTACAGCGCCCTGGGTTCTATTTACCGCTACACCTACTTTGATTACATCACGGCGCAGCAGTATTATCAACAAGCCCTGGGACTGCTGGAAGAGTCGGGAGTAGTCGACCAACAAGACCTTTTTAGGGTTTTGTACAGCTTGGCCACCACCAGCCGGATGAAGAAGGATCATGAACAAGCCCTGGCTTACGGCTACCGGGCCGCCGCCTTGGCTAAAACCTTCACCTCAGATTATCAAGAGGTGTGCTACACCATGCTCGGCAACATTCTCAATGATCAAGGAAACAATGCTGTGGCCATCTACAACTTCCAGCGGGCGCTGGCGCTGGGCATCGACCGGCTGGGCAGCGATAATCCTTCACTTATTATCCGGCTCAATAACCTAGCCGCTGTATACACAGAAGTTGATAGCCTGCCAGCGAGCGTGCGCCTGTTGAATCGCGCATTGCGGATCTACCAAAGCTCCGGCGGACAGGGCCAGGATGATATTGCTGATACCTACGAGTTTCGGGGCGACGCCTACGTGAAGGAAGGAAAGATTGACTCAGCCACCCAGGCCTACCACCAAAGTTTGGCGATCAATAAACGTGTACACGGCCCGAACCACCCGCTCACCACCGACATTCTCTCCACACTGGGGAAGTTCTATTACCAACAAGCAAGCTACGACTCAGCCATGTACTACTATCAACGGGCCCTGCACACCGTGGTGCCTGAGTTTGAGCCTACCGAACAACTACATAACCCGCCGGTGCGCACCATGATGGGCGATCCGTTGCGGTTCCAACTACTTTTCCAAAAGGCAAAGGTGCTGTTAGCCCAACACCAACGGTCACCAAGCCCCGCCCGGCTTACCGCCGCGCTGAACTGCTTTGCCCGGGTCAACTCACTGATGGATTCGTGCCGGATGCTCTACGACCGGGAAGCAGCCAAGCTGACTTTTCTGGCGGACCACCGGCAGGTGTACGAGCAGGCGGTCGTTTGCGCCTACCGTCTGTACCAATCCGACCCGGACGATCGCTACCTGGCCTGGGCATTTCACTTCATGGAAAAGAGCAAGGCGGTGGTGCTCTGGGAAGCACTGGTAGAAAGCCAGGCTAAAAACAGCGTAGGCATACCGGACACCCTGCTGGAACGGGAGCGGGCCATCAAGGTGGAACTAGCCTACGTGAATAACGAATTGCAGGCGGCTGAGAACAACGGAGTCGATTCTACCGTGACTGAGCTGCGAGCGCAGCAGTTCGCCTTGGCGCGGCAAAAAGAAAATTTAACCCTCCGCTTGCAACAAACCTATCCCAATTACTTTCGCATCAAATACAGTCAAGACCAGTATACGTTAGACCAAGCACGCGATTATACCGCTACGGCCAATACCACTTTGGTGGAGTATCTGTGGGGAAAGGAGCACGTGTATGGTCTGAGCATTTCGCCGCGGCGGGTGATGCTGACGCAGGTGCTGCTCACCGACTCGGTGCAACGGGCGCTGGCCACGGTGCTGACTGCCCTGCAGCAGCCTCCGGGAGTTATTCAGCGCACCGATGACTTTCAGCGCTATACCCAAGCGGCCTATTTGCTCTACCAACGACTGCTTCAACCGTCGCTGGAACAACCCACCAATCGCCAGTCGTTGGGACTGTTTGCTAGTTTTCAGGAAGCGCAGCAGAAGATTCATCCCCCGGCGCTAACCATCATTCCGGACGGTCCGCTTTCCTACCTTCCCTTCGAGGCTTTGATCACCCGGCTGCCCTCCGCAACCCGGCCTAATTACCGGCGGCTGGCCTACGTGGTGGATACGCTGGCGGTAAGCTACGCTCCCTCGTCGCAGGTGCTCACCCAGCGGCCCAACCACGTCCGAAACGCCATGCGCTTCCTGGCTTTTGGTTACTCTGGCTCGAAACAAGAAGCAACCAGTAGTCGCTGGCGAAATCTGCCCGGCACGGCGCGAGAAGTTGCCGCCCTGGGGCAAATGGCCGAAGGAACGTTCTACACCGGGATGGACGCCACCGAAAGCCAGTTCAAGGCTGAAGTCGAGCACTACGACGTGATTCACCTGGCCATGCACGGCCGGGCGGATACGTTGCACCCCAATAACAGTCGCCTGGTATTTCGCAACGAACGCGATAGCATTGACGACGGATACTTGTACGCCTACGAACTTTACGATCTACAACTGCAGGCCGATCTGGCCGTGCTCAGTGCGTGCGAAAGCGGAACGGGCAAGTTGCAGCAGGGCGAGGGAGTATACAGTCTGGCCCGGGGGTTTACCTACGCGGGCTGCCCCACGGTGGTGATGAGTCTGTGGAAGGTGGACGACCAACAGACCTCTACTCTGATCCCCGCATTTTACCGAGAGTTGTACTCGGGCAGTTCGGTAGACCAGGCGTTGCGCTTGGCTAAAGTGCGATTTCGGGAGCAGTGCAGTTCGTTCTACGCCCATCCGGCCTTCTGGTCGGCCTTTGTGGTGGGAGGCACCACCGCCCCGGTGATGAATTACCGGGCCACGCACCGCATTGAGGCCGTAATAGTATTGCTTTCGGTTATCTATTTTGGCCTGGGAATTTGGCTTCGCCGGGCCCAGCCAGCGCGCTCTCTTCAAGCCGCTGCTAACAGCGTAGGACACTCTTAAAAAGGGGGGCTTACATGGCCCCCTCTAACTACTACTTCTTGTCACCTTCCGGTGGCTCTTCATCTTTGCCCTTTCCTTCGGGAAAGAAAGCAGGAAATAGTACCGGAACATTTTGTGAAGAAAACATAGTGGATGGGGTTAGGTGGATAATTGATTTAAGTTAGCGTTTTTTTACGCGAAAGAACAGCTTATTGAAGGCTTTCTTGTTTATTAGTGGCTGCTAAAGGCGAAAAGTAACCTAAATCACCAGTTTTTTTCGGACCGATGAAACCCATCCCTACAGACAACGAATGGACCGCTGGTCTTTTGCACCTTCGCAAAAGTTGTCTGAACTTAAAATTATGTTTCAAGTGATACGTACGCTACCAATGATGACCTCAAGCTTCCGTTTTATCGGCCTATTATTGCTTACCCTGCTATTCTCCACTCAACTTAGCGCCCAAAAACGCGCCAACAAGTCTACCTCCCCATTGCAAGCCCGTCCCAATATCGTTATTCTGTTTGCCGACGACATGGGCTACGGCGACCTGGGCAGTTACGGCAACCCCACCATTCGCACCCCGCACATCGATTCGCTGGCGGCCCAGGGCATCCGGTTCACCTCCTACGAGGCGGCCCCCTGGTGCGTGCCCTCGCGGGTCGAACTTATGACCGGCCGCTACATGGCCCGCGTGGATCTGGGGGGCGGCACTGGGTCGGACGGCACCGGCGGGCTGCCCGACGGTGAGGTAACGCTGGCCGAAGGACTCCGGCAGGCGGGCTACGCCACCGGCATGGCGGGCAAGTGGCACCTGGGCTATAAAGACAAGAAGTTTTTGCCCACCAACCACGGCTTTGATAGCTGGTTGGGGCTGCCCTACTCTAATGACTATATGAAGCCCTACGTGCAGACCGACGAGCCGCTGGTGATGTACCGCGACACCACCGTGGCCGAGTATCCGGTGGACCAGGACTCGATAACGGTGAAGTACACCGCCGAAGCGCTTCGGTTCATCAAAGCGCAGGCCAGAAACGAGCAACCCTTCTTCTTTTACCTGGCCTACAACATGCCGCACCTGCCAATCCACACGACCAAAGAATTCATGGGCACTTCAAAGGCAGGGCTCTACGGGGACGTGATCGAAACGATTGACTGGAGCGTGGGTCAGGTATTGCAAACTTTAGAGGACCAGGGACTGGCGGAGAACACCATTGTCTTCTTTGCTTCCGACAACGGGCCCTGGCAAAATGCTCCGCCCCGCATGTTTGAGATTCCTACCACTCCCGAGGGCAGCAATTGGGAGCAGCGCGGGGCGGGCAACAAGCCCTGGCACGTGGGCTCGGCGGGTCCGTTGCGCGGCCATAAGGCCACCACCTACGAGGGCGGAACGCGCGTACCAGCGATGATCTGCTGGCCTGGCCACATTGCTCCCCGGCAGGTGTCGGACGCGCTGTTGGCTAACCTGGATATATACCGCACCTTTCTGGAGGCAGGCGGAGGCACCCTTCCCGACCATCCGGTAGACGGCTACGACGCGATGCCGTTTCTCACCGGCCAAGCCGAACAATCGCCCCGCCAAGCGTTCGGCTACTTCAACAACACCATGCAGGGAATGCGGGTTGGCAAGTGGAAGTTGCGGGAGGTGGACGGCGAAACCCAGCTGTTTGACCTCCAGACCGATCCGGGCGAGCGGTATAACCGCGCCGAAACCGAACCGGAAGTGGTTAGCCGACTGCGGGCCGAGATGCACCAACTGGCCGAGGAAGTGGGTGCGGTGGTTGCAGGACCGGGTAAATAGCAAAAAATACTGGATTCGCAATCTGCTTTTAGGTACCTTGGGGTCGATCGCAAACTTTTTCGCAATGGCTAACTTTCATCTCGACGAGCAGGCGTACCAGGAATTACTTAATCTTTTCAACAACCAACACTTCACCGAGGTGGTGGGCAGTATCCTGGATTTTAATCTATTGTTCGACGACCACTGGCTACAGGATTCGGCGGTCATCGAAAACTTGGTATACCGCCGCGGGCAGTGGGACGTGCTGCTGGTTTTTGCGCACTACAAAAATCCGTACCGGCTCATTCAGCGGCGCATCACCACCTGCGTGGGCCGGGAAAAAGCAGAAATCCACGCGCATTACATGAGGCGACAGGCCGCCAAAGACCAGCGCGGCACCCTCACGGTAGACCGTAGCTTGTTCCGCTTTAACGGCAACTGATCGAAACGACGCAACGCTCCTGTGGTTTATGCTGGACACCAAACAAAAAATACTTCAGGCCGCGGCCGAGCTGTTTCACGAGCACGGAGTGGCTTCGGTGCGTTTGCAGCAGATCGCCAACCGGGCTGAGGTAAGCGTGGGCAACCTGGCTTATCATTTCAAAACCAAGGAGGTCATCATTCTTGCGGTTTATGAACAACAGGGACAAGAAGTAAGCAGTATCCTCCAGCAGTTCCGGCAACTACCCACCCTGCTGGATCTTGACAACCAACTCACGCGCTGGTTTGCGTTTCAGCGCTACTACTCGTTCTACTTTGTGGCGCTTCTCCCCGAGTCGGTCGACGAAGCCGCGCAGCTGCGCGCCACGCTCTTGTCCCGCCTGCTCAGCCAACTCACCAAGCGCCTAGAATACCACGCCCAGCGACTCACGATTCAACCGGCCCCCGAAGGAATTACCTACTCTACGGTAGCCGAAGCCGTTGGGCTGATAATCGTTCACTGGCCCCGGTACCGAACCGTTCGTAACCAATCCGTAGCCGACGAGCGGGCGTTCAAGACCCTGGTCTGGTCGCAGTTGTACCCCCACTTCACCGCCAAGGGTCGGGCCGAATATCAAGCCCTCATCCATCCGATTTTGTTCCCTTCTTCCTAACAGATTATTTATTCTCCGTAAAGTTTTACCATAACTGACTGGGCTTAAGTGAATACGTGAAAAACTTAGAAAATATTTTCTAATTACGATCGCTTTCTCTACATTATCAATTCGTTAAAGCGAGCATTTTTTTGTACGTCTCGGTTTATAACTTTCATGCAACCAATACCTCAAATTATGATAAATGTACTGTGGCTTCAGGGGGGAGCTTGTAGTGGCAACACCATGTCATTCCTCAACGCCCAAGAACCTACCGTGGTCGAGTTAGTCACCGACTTCGGAATCAACATCCTGTGGCACCCCTCAATTGGTCTGGAGATTGGCGAGCAAGTGGTTGATCTGCTCAAGGATTGTATTTCGGAGAAAACGAAACTGGACATTCTGGTTTACGAAGGCTCCATCATTCAGGGGCCGCACGGCAAGGGCACCATGAACTACTTTGCCGACCGACCCATGAAAGACTGGGTCAAAGAACTGTCGGAAGTAGCCCAGTTTGTGGTGGCCATCGGCGATTGCGCCACTTGGGGCGGTATTCCGGCCGTGGCCCCCAACCCCAGCGAGTCGACCGGCGTGCAGTTTCTCAAACGCGACAAGGGAGGCTTTCTGGGAAGCGACTACAAGTCTCGATCCGGCTTGCCCGTTATTAACATACCGGGCTGCCCGGCCCACCCCGACTGGATCACCCAGATTCTGGTAGGAATCTCCACCGGACGCGCCAAAGACATTCTGCTGGACGATTTCCACCGTCCCAAGACTTTCTTCACCGACTTTGTGCAGTCGGGTTGCCCCAACGTGACCAACTTTATGCAGAAGGTTCGACGGCCATTTCGGGAAGCGCGGCGGTTGCCTGTTCTACGAAGTGGGTTGCCGCGGACCCATGACCCGCGCCAGTTGCAACCGTATCTTGTGGAACCGACAGTCGAGCAAAACCCGGGTGAACCACCCCTGCCTGGGCTGCACCGAACCGGGCTTCCCCCACAACGATCTGGTGAGGGGCAGCGTATTCAAAACCATGCGCTACCTGGGTATTTTTCCCAAGGAAGTGCCTTCCGGCGAGCGAAAGCTGCGCTATTACGCCAAGGCAGGAATGCAGAAAGTATTCCCCAGCAACTCCGAATTAATAGAAACTTCCAAGTAATCAACCCACAATAGTAACCTAATGGAATCGAAAGAATTAAATATATCGCCCGTTGGTCGGGTAGAGGGTGACCTCGACGTGAGAGTATATATGGAGAACGGCGTGGTGACCCGCGCCCACACCCAGGCCGCCATGTTTCGGGGCTTCGAGAAAATTATGCAAGGCAAAGACCCCCAGTCGGGCCTGATCGTTACGCCCCGCATCTGCGGCATCTGCGGTGGTTCGCACCTCTACTGCGCCTCTTCGGCCCTGGATACCGCCTGGAAAACCCAACTACCGCCCAACGCTTTGCTGCTGCGGGCCATTGGGCAGGCCACCGAGACCATTCAAAGCATTCCCCGCTGGTTTTACGCGATCTTCGCCACCGACATGGCCAACAAGAAATTCGCTAGCAAGCCGCTGTACCAGGAAGTGGTGAAGCGCTTCGCCGCCTACGTGGGCACCTCCTTTCAGGCGGGCGTTACCGCCAGCGGTCGACCCGTAGAGGTCTACGCCCTGTTCGGCGGACAGTGGCCGCACTCGAGCTATATGGTGCCCGGCGGCGTGATGTGTGCTCCCACGCTAAAGGATATCACCCGCGCCCACGCCATCATGAACCAGTTTCGAAACGACTGGCTGGAACCTATCTGGCTAGGCTGTTCGGTAGAGCGCTACTTGCAGATCAAAACCTGGGACGACCTGATGGCCTGGGTCCATGAAAATGAATCGCAGCACAACAGTGATCTGGGCTTGTTCATTCGGGCGGCCCAGGAGTTTGGACTGGATAAGTTCGGGCAGGGCGTAGGCAAATTCATCGCCTACGGTACCTATCTGCACAAAGACATGTATAACCAACCCACCATCGAGAGCCGCGCGGCCGCGGTGGTGAGTCCCGGCGGCTTCTTCGATGGCGAGAAATACTATCCGCTGGATCACATGCAGATTGCCGAACACGTGGAACACACTTGGTTCGAAGACCATAAGGCAGCGCACCCCTGGGATGAGCCAGTGCCCACCCCCGTGGCTAACTCTACCGTGCTATCGCACACCGACTTCAACGGCAAGTACAGCTGGTCGAAAGCGCCCCGCTACATGAACCACGCGGCCGAAGCGGGTCCGCTGGCCCGCGTGATCATGGCCTCCAACCCCGAGAACCGGGAGCACCAGAACCGCGACGGCCTGTTCGGCGACGTGATGAAGCAGAAGGGAGCCAACGTGTTCACCCGGGCACTGGCTCGCATGCACGAGGCCCCGCGCATCTACGAGTACATCAATCAGTGGCTTGGCCAGATCGATCTCGACGAGGAATTTTACATCAAGCCCGAAGAGCGGGATGGCAAAGGGTGGGGAGCCACTGAGGCGGCCCGCGGTGCCCTGGCGCACTGGATTGAGATCAAAAACGGCGTGATCGAAAATTACCAAGTGGTGGCCCCCACCACCTGGAACGTGGGTCCGAACGACGGCGAGGGCAAACCCGGCCCCATCGAGGCGGCCCTGGAGGGCACCGAGATTGAAGATGCCCACGACCCGGTGGAAGTGGGCATGGTGGCCCGCTCGTTCGACTCCTGCCTGGTGTGCACCGTGCACGCCCACGACGCCAAAGACGAGCGCGAACTGGCCCGCTTCAAATTGTAAAAATATGAGTCGAGAGGATTCGGCTCCCCGGACGGCCCTGATGGGGTTCGGTAACCCGGTGCGCAGCGACGACGCAGTAGGCATCTACGTGATTCAGGAGCTGCAGCAACGGCTGAAGGATGCCGAGCACATCAGCGTGTTCGATATGGGTACCTCGGCCTTCGAAGTGCTGTTTCAGCTGAAGGGCCACCAGCAGATTATCCTGGTGGATGCGGTGGTGAACTCCGGCGACCCGGTGGGCACCTTGTACCGCGTGCCGGCCGAGGAGGTGCGGCGGGCTCCGCAGGACGACCCCATGGTGTTTCTGCACAGCCTGCGCTGGGATCAAGCGCTGTCGTACGCCAAGAAACTGCTGGGCGACGACTACCCCGACAACATTCAGGTGTACCTGATTGCCGTGGATGATACGCGTTTGGAAGTGAATCTCTCGGATGCGGTGCAACAAGCGGGCGACCGGGTGGTGCAGTACATACTAGACGAAGTGGCATGGACACCATCACCCTAAAAACATCGCATCTTTACTTGCCCGCCAGCGTGGCTGCCCGGATATTCGGGGACGAACTTCGGGCCTACGTGGCGTATGATCCCGAGCGGTCGGCCCTGCTGCTGTCCCCAGCGTCGTACCAGTGGTTCAAAAAGATGCACAAGGCCAGTCAGTACATGCTAAAGATGCGCAACCAACTGGGCGATCGGACTGTGGCCCTGCACGAAATTCTGATCGATAACGCGTTAGATGACCAAGACCGTTCGCTGGACTATACGATTCAAGAAAAAACCGGTATCCTAAAAATCGTCTTATAGCGAATCTACGCGAGAATTTCTTATTAAAATTACCAGAACAACCTTCAGTATGATTAGAGTCATCACCCAACCTTCGCACTTTACCCAGATAACCGAAGTCATCAACCAGGTGCCCCGGTTATCTGAGCTTGTTCGGTGCAGGCATCTGATCAGACTGCTGCTTCGGCCGACCTGCTGGTGGATGACCGGGGCACGGTGGTTCCGCTGCGGTGGGCCGATGCCGCCCTGCCCTTTCTCCTCCCTAGTCCGCTGCCGCTGCAAACCGAAACCCTACTGGCACTGGTCTTCAACGCCCTAGGCAACGGAGAGCGGGCGCAGCAGTACCTGGAAGCGCATCCGACGTTGCGGGTTGAGCTGGCCATTCGCCACTGCTTGCGCGAAAACCTGCCGGTATCCACCTTCCTGGTGCAGGAGCTGGAACGAAGGCCAGCCGAATCTATTTACCGTCACCACCACAACGTAGCGTTGCTGCAGCAGTACGGACTATGGCCCGGCTCGGTGACCCCGGAAGAAGTGCAGCAGGGCTACCGACGGGCCCTGGACACCGCGCCCGACGACGAACACTACGCCTTCATGCTAAAGCAGTACGTTACCCTGTTGCTAGATACTCAGCAACTAGAGGAAGCGGAGACGCTGCTCCGGGCGCACATTCCGCAGACCTTGTCCGAAGCGGCTTCCTTTGCGTTGCGATCGCTGTTGATTAGCGTGCAGATGGCGCAGCTGGCGGTTCCTTACGATCCTGAGCAAATCGATGAACTCAAGCACCTACTGGCTGATACGCTGGCGTACTACGAAGGGCAACAGCAATCGGCCGAGGTGGGGTGGCTGCTGATGGACGCCTCGGAGGTGGCCAATATCTCGGAAAGCTACGCCGAATCGCTGGGCTACATTAATAGAGCGCTGAACCTTTTCCGGGCCGAAGACCTGCCGGAGCTAGCGGGCAGCAGTTTGCTGCGCAAGGGCGAGCTGTTGTACACTTGGGCGCAGAACGACAATCCGCAGTTTTACAAATCCGCGATCGACACGTTTCAGGAGGCTTTGCGGGTATTTAAGCGCGACGAGGTGCCCCATACCTTTGCGCACATCCACCTGCACCTGGGCGGATTGTATGCCGAGATGGCTACGCAACACCCTAAAAAAGCGCTGTGGGCGGCGGTATCAGCGACCTCGTTTCAGGAGGCACTCAACTACTTCAGTGCAGAAGAAACGCCCTATGAGTACGGATTAGCGTGCAACAACTACGCAAATGCCCTGACCAAGTATCCCACCGCCCTGCGCGGCGATAACTACCAAAAGGCGATAGAATATTATCAGGAAGCGCTGCGCGTGCGTACGCCCGACTATCCCTACGAGCGGGCGCTTACGCTGCTTAACTTTTTGGAAGCCAGTTGGCGCGTTAGCAACGACGAAGAAGGCTTTAACCAAGTCCGCTACGACGATATGCTGCGCAAGGCGGAGGAGATAAAGACCCTGGTGGAAGCTCCCGACCTGCGGGCCGAAGCCGACCGGCATCTGGAGCAGTTGGCTTATCTGCAAGAAATAACTTAACGCGATGCACGAAGTGTCCCTGGTACGTAGTATCTTCCGCACGCTGGAGGATGAATTTCCCGCCGAAAAGCTGGATCGCCTGGCGCAGGTGAACCTACAGGTGGGCTTGCTGGCGAACGTGGAGCCGGTGCTGATGCAAAATGCCTTTCAGGCATTAACCGAAGCCGAACCGCGGTACCGCAGGGTGACGCTGGAAACCGAAACCGTGCCCGTGCTGATCTACTGCGCCGCCTGCGACCATACCTCTGAGGTGCGGCAGTACCGTTTTGTGTGCGAAACCTGCGGGCAACTGAACAACAACGTGGTGCAAGGCACCGAACTGCTGATTCACCAGGTGCACTTTCACGAAAGCGAGGAGGTGCTACTTCAGCACAGCGAATAAATTTTTTAACCATTGAAACAACGCAACCCATGCCGATAGAAAAATCAACCAAAGCTGCCCGGGGCAGTGTGCAGTGCGAAAACACCTCGCTGAACCTGCTCAAGGCCAACGACTTCGTGGCCGACAGTGTCCGCCGCGAAATGCAGCGCCGCAATATTCTGATGATCAACGTCACCTCTTCGGCGGGCAGTGGCAAGACCACCCTGCTGCAGGAAACCGGCAAACGCATTGGCGACCGGGTAAAAATGAAAGTACTGGTGGGTGACCTGGAAACCGAGCGCGACGCCGATCGTCTCCGCGAAGCGGGCATGGAGGCCATGCAGATTGTTACCGGTGGCATCTGCCACCTGGAGGCCCAGATGGTGGGGCAGGCCATGGAGCAGATTAACCTGGACGGAGTGGAGCTGCTGATCGTAGAAAACGTGGGCAACCTGGTGTGTCCGGCTGCCTTCGATCTGGGGGAAGACTACCGCGTCACGCTGATGGCCACCACCGAGGGCGACGACAAACCCCGCAAGTATCCGCGCATGTTTTTGACCAGCGACCTGATGCTGGTATCGAAGGCTGATCTATTGCCCTACGTGCCCTTCTCGGTGGAGGCGGTGGTGCAGGACGCCCGGCAGGTGAACCCCGACATTGAGGTGCTACAGGTGTCGAGCACCAGCGGAGAAGGACTCAACGCCTGGTGCGAATGGTTACTGGGCAAGGTAGCCGAAAAGCAGCAGCAGGCGCAAACCGTAGCCGTTTAGTTTGCGCACCTACCGCATCCATATCCAGGGACAGGTGCAGGGCGTGGGCTTTCGGCCGTTCGTGTACCAACTGGCCCACCGGCACGGGCTGTCGGGTCGCGTGAGCAACCGCAGCGATGGGGTGCGTATCATGGTGAACGCCTCCCGAGAGGAGCTGCGTTCGCTGGTGAACGATCTGCTGAACGAACACCCTTCGATAGCGCGTATCACCCGGCACACGGTAGATGCGATGCCCTGGGAAGACTTTGATGACTTTACCATCGTGCCCAGCCAAGCAACCGACCGCACCAACGTGCTGCTCACCCCGGATCTGGGGCTGTGTGTGGCCTGTCGGGAAGAATTGCGGCAACCAATCGACCGTCGGCACGACTACGCCTTCACTACCTGCACCCACTGCGGCCCGCGCTACTCCATCATCCAGGGTCTTCCCTACGACCGCGAAATCACCACGATGGCCCCCTTCCCGCTGTGCCGCACCTGCCAGCGCGAGTACCACGACCCCACCGACCGGCGGTACTACGCCCAAACCAATACCTGCCCCACCTGCGCCATTCCGCTGCAACTGTACGATCAAAAAAACCGACTTCTTACCGACGATCCGGCCCAGGCGGTGCGGCGCGTAGCCAAGGCACTCAACGAGGGAGCCATCGTCGCCATCAAAGGAATAGGCGGTTACCTGCTGCTGGGCGACGCTGCACAACCCGAGGTGATTCGCACGCTCCGTCTCCGCAAGCAGCGTCCGAGTAAACCGCTGGCCCTGATGTATCCGTCACTGGCGATGCTGGCCGAAGACGTGCCTCTGAGCGCCACGCTGCGAGAAGAACTGACCGGGCCGGTTTCGCCCATTGTGTTGTTACCCCTCACTGCTGCGGTGCGCCGCCGCGTAGCACACGATCTGGTGGCCCCGCAACTCGACCGCTTCGGGGTGATGTTGCCCTACGCGCCCTTGTACGAAGTGCTGATGCACGTAGTGAACCGCCCCCTGGTGGCGAGCAGCGCGAACGAGAGTAGCTCGCCCATCATCTATCAAGACAACGACCCCTCGCTGAGCGCCCTGGCGGACTACCGACTCACCCACCCCCGCGCCATCGTGGTGCCGCAGGACGACTCGGTGGTGCAGTACAGTCCGGTGGCGCAGCAGCGGATCGTGCTCCGGCGGTCGCGCGGACTCGCCCCCACCTACGTGCCGACGCGTCCGTGGGCTGACGAATCCGTACTGGCCACGGGCGGACAGCTGAAGAGCACGTTTGCCTACACCCACCGGGGCACCGCCTACGTGAGTCAGCACCTGGGCGATCTGGACAATTACGACGGGCAGCAGAACTACCGACACGTACTCGATCATCTACTTTCGGTACTCGGATCGCGTCCGGAGGTAATCGTTCACGACCAGCATCCGCAGTACTTCACCACCGCCTACGCCCAGGAACTCGCCCGAGGCTACGCGGCGCGTTTGGTGAGCGTGCCGCACCACCAGGCGCACTTCGCGGCGGTGCTAGGCGAGCACGATCTGACCGATGCGCCGGAGGTGATCCTGGGCGTGGTGTGGGACGGCACCGGGCGGGGCGAAGACGGGCAGGTGTGGGGCGGTGAGTTCTTTGCGTACCATGATTATAATTTCAAGCGCGTGGGGCACTTTAGCTACTTCCGGCATCTGCTGGGGGATAAGATGGCGCGTGAGCCTCGCTTGTCGGCCCTATCGCTGGCCCCCGGGGCAGACGCCGCCAAATTGCACTTACGGTCGCGGTTTAGCGCTCCGGAGTGGTCGTATTATCATAAGCAGCTAGCGCACGACGGATTGAAGACTTCCAGCGTAGGGCGCTTGTTTGATGCCGTGGCCGGTTGGCTCGGAGTGAACAGCGTGAGCTACGAGGGCGAAGCCGCCGGGTATCTAGAAACCCTGGCCACCCGTTACGTGCAGCAGCACGGCTACGCTTCACTGCGCAGCTACCTGCCCGAAACAATAGTATCCCAGATTTCTACACAGCAGATCATGGCCGGAGCGGTTGCCGACCTGGCACGTGAGACGCCGGAGAAAATAGCGGCTAACTTTCACTACACCTTAGCTTGGGTAATCAAAAGCGTGGCTCAGCAACACAATGTGCGCCAGGTGGCCTTCAGCGGCGGCGTGTTTCAGAACGCCTTGCTGGTGGATATGGTTGTTCAATGTCTGAGTGACTACAAACTGTACTTTCACCGGCAACTGTCGCCCAACGATGAAAATATTTCCTTTGGTCAGCTCACGCACTACCACATTCAGCAAAAACAAACAGTAACGGCTTCACGCCTTCAAACCGCCGAAGTCCATTAATTCATTTAAATCCCTCAATTCATGTGTTTAGCGATTCCCGGTAAGATCAAATCTATTTCGTACCAGTACGACGGCACGGTGCGCATGGCCTCGGTGCAGTTCGGCGGCATTGCCAAAGATGCCAGCCTCGAGATGGTGCCCCACGCCCAGGAGGGCGACTACGTGCTGGTGCACGTGGGAGTGGCCATCAGCGTAGTAGACGAGGTGGAAGCAAAAACGACTTTTCAGTACCTCAAGGAGCTCGGCGAACTCGATGAACTCAACCCGGAGGTTATCTGAGCTTACTCAAGCATGCTCTTCCTCCTGACCATCGAAAAACCTAATAGCCTATGAAATTCTTATCCGAATACCGCGACCCCGAACTAGCCGCTTCCTATCTGGCCAGTCTCAAAAAGACCGTGACCCGCCCCTGGACGATCATGGAAGTGTGCGGCGGACAAACCCATAGCCTGGTCAAAAACGGTCTACTCAGTTTGCTACCCGACGAAATCACGATGGTGCACGGCCCGGGTTGTCCGGTGTGCGTCACCCCACTGCACCTCATCGATAAGGCAGTGTATTTGGCCGAAGAAAAAGGCGTGATCCTGTGCTCCTTCGGTGACATGCTGCGGGTGCCCGGTTCGCAGCGCAGCCTGCTGCAGGCCAAAGCCAACGGGGCCGACGTGCGCATCCTCTACTCACCCCTGGAAGCCGTGAAACTGGCGCAGGAGAATCCTGACCGGGAGGTGGTATTCTTCGCCGTGGGCTTCGAGACCACCGCCCCGGCCAACGCCCTGTCGGTGCTTCACGCGCAGCGGGCGGGCCTCACCAACTATTCTATATTGGCCTCGCACGTGCTGGTGCCCCCGGCCATGCGGGCGGTGCTCGACGACGAGCAGAACGTTATCCAGGGCTTTCTGGCCGCCGGACACGTCTGCGCCATCATGGGCATCAACGCCTACTATCCCATCGCCGACCAGCACCAGATTCCCATTGTGATCACCGGCTTCGAACCCGTAGACCTGTTGCAGGGGATTCTGATGACGGTGCGGCAACTGGAGCAAGGGCAGTGCGAAGTAGAAAACCAGTACAAACGGGTGGTTCGTCCCGAAGGGAACCTGGCCGCCCAACGGGTGATCGAGCAGGTGTTTCAGGTGGCCGACCGCGAGTGGCGGGGTATCGGCAACATTCCGCAGAGCGGCTACGAGGTGCGGCCCGAACTGGTAGCCTACGACGCCAACGCTAAGTTTGCCGTTAACATCGGCCACGCAGAAGAAAGTAAGGAATGCATTGCCGGGCAGGTGCTCCGGGGACTAAAAAAACCCCACCAGTGCTCGCAGTTCGGAAAAGCCTGCACCCCTGCCACCCCGCTGGGCGCCCCGATGGTATCTTCCGAAGGAGCCTGCGCCGCTTACTTCCATTACGCCCTAGCCACCAGCGAATAGCCGCCAACCGTTCAACATCCTGCTCATGAGCCTCCGTATGCAACTTCAGTGCCCCCTGCCTCAGCTAGACTTCAACATCGTGACGATGGGACACGGCAGCGGCGGGATGCTGACCAACCAGCTGCTCGATAAGGTCATTATGAAGGGACTGTCGGACGAGGTTGCTGGTGAGCGGCACGATGGCGCGCTGCTGGAGCTGAACGGGCCCACCGCCTTCACCACCGATAGCTTCGTGGTGTCACCAGTGTTCTTTCCGGGCGGCAACATCGGCGACCTGGCGGTGAACGGCACAGTCAACGATCTGGCCATGTGCGGAGCCATCCCGCAGTACTTGTCGCTGAGCTTGATCATCGAAGAAGGCTTGCTCCTGACCGAACTGTGGGAGATTCTGCTGACCATCCGGTCCGCCTGCGCGCAAGCGGGGGTGCGGGTGGTGACCGGTGACACCAAGGTGGTGGAGCGGGGCAAGGGCGATAAGCTATTTATCAATACCACCGGCGTGGGCGCGGTGCATCCCCAGGCTAATATTAGTTTGGGCCGGATGGCGGTGGGGGACAAAATTATTGTGAGCGGACCGCTGGCCCGCCACGGCATGGCCATCATGGCGGTGCGCGAGGAGCTGGAGTTTGATATCACCATCGAAAGCGATACGGCTCCGCTGAACCACACGGTGCGGGGGTTGCTCGACGCCTTCGGATCCGATGTGCACCTGCTGCGCGACCCCACGCGGGGCGGGGTGGCTACCGTGCTCAACGAAATGGCCCGCGACCGGGGACTGGGCATTGCGCTCACACAGGCAGGCATCACGGTGGATGAGGCGGTGGCGAGCGCCTGCGAACTGCTGGGATTAGATCCGCTCTACGTGGCCAATGAAGGCGTATTTCTGGCGGTGGTCGCCGCCGAGGTGCATCAGGCCGCGCTAGAGCACCTGCGCACCGTGGGTGAACAGCCGCAGGCGACCTGCCTGGGTGAAGTGACCGACGCGCATCCCCGGCAGGTGGTGCTCACCAGTGGTATCGGCGGTCGGCGGGTGGTTAATATGTTAGTGGGTGAGCAGTTGCCCCGAATCTGTTAGCCTATGTACTTAGTTGATCCCACCACGCGCTGGCAGACCTTTCGGGGATCCTCAAACAGTCCGCTACTGGCCCCCCGGGGAGTGCATCTGAGCGGTGAACGCCTGCTGGTGTCCGATACGGGGCAGAACCGGGTGTTTATCTGGAACCACTTGCCCACTACCGAGCACCAGGAACCCGATGTGGTGCTCGGGCAAACCGCAACCGACGGCACTGGCCGCAACCAGGGCGAGGAAGCCACTGCCCGCAGCCTACAGTATCCTTCGGGACTGTGGACCGACGGGCAGCGGCTGGCCGTGGCCGACGCCTGGAACCACCGGGTGCTGCTGTGGCACACCTGGCCTACGGAGACGGGGCAGCCCGCCGACGTGGTGCTGGGGCAACCCGACTTCGTAGGCAGTGCTCCCAACGTCCGGGGAGTGGGGCAGGCGCCGTCGGCCCGCAGCCTGTACTGGCCCTACGGACTCACCTCGGACGGCACGCGGCTGTGGGTGGCCGACACCGGCAACCGTCGGGTATTGTACTACGACCATATCCCCACCGAATCGTACGCCCCCGCCGACCGGGTGATTGGTCAGGAGGACTTCAGCGCCCGGGATTATGATCCGCAAAACGCCGTATGGCCCTATTCGGTGAAGTTGGGTCCTCAGGGACAACTGTCTATCACCGACACCCAGTACTACCGGGTGCTGCTCTGGTCGCACTGGCAGGATGCCTTTGCGCAACCGCCCGCCACCCTCATCGGTCAGCCCGACCGGGGGGCTAACGGACAAAACCAGTTCGGCCCTACGCCCCAGGCCAATACGCTCAACTGGTGCTACGACACCGGCTTCGACGGGGAAGGTTTGTGGGTGGCCGATACGGGCAACAGCCGTATGCTGTGGTTCAACCAAGTGCCCGAACAAACCAACCAAGCCGCTGATGCCGTGTGGGGACCGGCCGATTTCATTACCAGCAGCGAAAACGCCGCGACGATTCACGGCACCGAAGATGCTTTGTACTGGCCGTTCTGCGTAGCGGTTTCACCGACGCACCTGGCGGTAGCCGACACGGGTAACCACCGCGTTGTGCTTATTCACCGTACCAAATAATCCTATGGAACTACTTGTCTCTTTACTCTTTGCTGCGCTGGTCGGTTTCGGCCATGCCTTTGAGGCCGACCACCTGCTGGCGGTCAGCAACCTGGTTACCCAGCGTCAGCATACCCGCTCGGCGATTAAAGACGGCATCTACTGGGGCCTGGGGCACAGTTCTACCATCTTTCTGGTCGGCCTCATCATGATCGTGGGCAAGTCCACCCTGCTGAACGGGCACTTTCACCAGTTTGAGGCGTTGGTAGGGGTAGCACTGATCGCGTTGGGCGTCCACCGTTTGTACCGCTGGCAGCATCCCAAACCGGTAGCGATGCAAACGGCCGGTCGGTCGGGGCACCAACTGGCCTACAGCGTGGGGCTGATCCACGGGCTGGCGGGCAGCGGCACGATGGTGCTGCTGGTGATGAGCGAGATGGAGGGCGTCGGCCCGAGCTTGTTGTACTTGCTGATCTTCGGCATTGGTTCGGTCGGGGGGATGCTCACCGCGGCCGGGGTGTTCAGCTTGCCGTTTGCCCAGAAATTTGCCAACCGCCATACCTCCTGGCGCACCGGCCTGATACTCTTGTCTTCCCTATTGTGCATCGGCTACGGTGCTTGGATTATCTTTAAAAATTTAGCGGTATAACTCAACCACCATGAACCATCCCGAAGCAACCCATCAGCTAAAGCAGGCGCTAGACGAACACCAGTTGCCGGTGGTAAGCCAGCGCGACAACGTGCTGCAACTACCGGCCGGCTACAGCGTGGAAGTGGAAGGCCCGTTGCTCTACAAATTGCTGTGCGACGGATCGGTGATCGCCCCGTTCGAAGACCCGAATGCCTTGTGCGAGTTTGTCCTGTCAGACCCCGCGCTTCATGGATAAGATCGCGCTAGACGTGGTGGCCTTGACCAACAGTGAGTCGCACCCTGGCAACTACGCCCTTATTCTGGAAGAGCAGCAGGGAAAGCGCCGCTTCCCGCTGGTGATCGGTAGCTTTGAGGCCCAGGCCATTGCCGTGACCCTGGAGAACATGCGTCCGCAGCGCCCGCTGACGCACGACCTGTTCCAGCATACGTTGCGGGAGCTGGGCACCTCACTGCAGGAAGTGATCATCTACCAGCTCGTCGAGAGCATTTTTTACGCCCGGATGGTGCTGGTTGACACCCAGCAGGAAGTGAAAACGATAGAAGCCCGCAGTTCGGACGCTATTGCGCTGGCCGTGCGCTTCAATTGCCCTATTTATACCTACGAAGCGGTGCTTAGCGTGGCCGGTATCACCGGTGAACCCGGCGAAGCCGATCTGAAGAAGGGCCCCTTCTCTGATTATCCGGCCGAGGAATTGGAAGTGCTGCTAGCCAAGGTGCTGGCCAAAGAAGACTACAAAAGCGCCGCCCGCATCCGCGACGCGCTGGATAAGAAGAGAAGACAGTAGTGGACCAACGGGCAGGTACATGAATTGTAGCGATAGTACGTAACGTCTGCCTTATGCGGCGATGATTTCATACATAATGTTGTACTCAGTTATTCTATCCGTAACTTAATTTGGTTCAGGTACTTAGTTGACAATACGTATCGTAAACTCTCTAGTTAAATCAATTTGGTAACTACTCAGGTAGGACAAGGATTTTGGTAAGTTAAGCAAAAACAGTTAAGATTAGGGCAAAGTAGAAGGACGTACATAGATCCCTTCGCTAAAACATAAATTTCTGGGTCTAAATGGACAAAACCGGTCTTCGTTGTGTTACTTTTGCAAGCAAACAATACGCAATGAAAAAGCAGTGGTGGAAAGGCCTGACCGTGTTATTAATCGGCTATGTGATCGTAGCCGGATTGCTAGCCGATGTGCCCCGCTTGCCTATTTTAAACGAAACCATTCGGGTGCTGCACTTCCACGTGCCTATGTGGTTTGGCATGATGGGCTTGTTCACCGTATCGGTGGTCTATTCCGTGAAGTATTTGCGAAAGCCGATGCACCGCAACGACGTTTATGCCATTGAGTTTGCCAACACGGGCATGTTATTGGGCGTTTTGGGCATCCTCACCGGTTCGCTGTGGGCTAGGTTTACCTGGGGTACGTTCTGGACGAGCGATCCGAAACTGAACGCCGCGGCTATTGCCCTGCTCATCTATTCCGCCTATTTCATTCTCCGTGGTTCGCTAACCGATGAGCAGCAGCGGGCGCGCATCAGCGCCATTTACAATATTTTTGCCTACGCGACGCTGGTTCCCTTGCTGTTTGTGTTGCCTCGCATGACGGATTCGCTGCATCCGGGCAACGGGGGCAATCCGGGCTTTAGCAGTTACGATCTGGACAGTCAGTTGCGCATGGTTTTTTACCCTGCGGTGATTGGTTGGTTACTGCTCGGAGTTTGGCTCACCAGCTTACGCATTCGCCTGCAATTTGTTAAAGATACGATCAATGAAAGAATGGAAGACGCGATTTTTCGCGCTAATCGTCCTCGCCCTGTTGACAATTCATCAGCCGTTGAGCGCTCAGTCTAATGGGTCTGATGAGAGTAATCAGGTAGAAATGGCGGATGTCATGCGGCAAGAAGGGAAGATCTACGTGGTGGTTGCTGTGATCCTGCTTTTGTTTTCAGGCTTTGTGGTTTACGCCATCCGCATCGACCGCAAGGTGAGCCGACTTGAGAAAGAACTACATAACCAAACCCTATGAAAAAGACACACATTATTGCTATTGCCGTTATCGCCGTTTGCGCGGCCATCATCATGACCACTGCGGGCGATGCCAGTTCGTACGTTACCTTTCATGAGGCTCAGGAAATGGCGACCGCCGGTCAGGACAAAATGATCCACGTGGTGGGCCAGCTCAAAAAAGATGAGCAAGGACACATTGTGGGGTTGAGTCCCTCGTCCGACAAACTCTCAGTGTCGTTCGTTATGGTTGATCAGGACGGACAGGAGCAGCAGGTGTACTATAACGAACCTATGCCTTCGGACTTGGTTCGGTCTGAACAAACGGTGGTGATCGGTTCTTACCACAACGACCTGTTCGTGGCCGATCAGATTCTGCTCAAGTGTCCTTCTAAGTACCAAGAGGAAGAAATTGGGTAGCTTTGGCATCCGACCGGAGACCATGGAAGAACTCACTGTCGATCTTCACCTCACTACAGAACGAAAGCCAGATGTTACGCGGCGGATAACCGACGAAGACGGTCTGCAAAGTATACTGCACATTGAGTTTCAGGTAGGTGACGAAATTGAGATGATACTGCGCATGCAAACCTATCGGGCGCTGTTGCAGGAGATTCATCAACTACCGGTTCGGCAGTTCGTCGTTTATCTATGATTACGAATGTCTGCTTTCTTCTGACACTCCTGAAGAAATTCTACTGGCGGTACTCGGTGATTTTCAGAACGAATCCCCGGGAGTGGTTGTTGCTAAAATAATAAGACAATTGCAACGATCGAGCCAAGATCTGACTGCGTTGAAGCGCTACGTACGCCAGTTGGTGGTCATGTCCAAACTACGTAACTTACAGGAGGAAACGCTCATAAACATAGAAAAGATGCCCTTTGATTTTGATATTGAAACCGACGTAATCTACAAGAGAGGCAAGCAGGAAGGTAAGCAAGAAACTACTGAGAATGTAGTACTGGAAATGCTTCGCGATGGTGTCTTAACGCTTGAGAAGATCGCCATTTACGCCCACGTCTCGGTCGATTACGTTAGAGAATTGCAACAGCAGCTAAACGCTCACTCATGATCAATACCTTCGCCGGAAATCTCGGTCACCTTTTCGTTATTGCCTCTTTTGTGAGCGCACTAGTAGCTGCTTGGGCCTACATAAAAGCGGCTAATTCGCTCAACCTTGAAGCTCCTGCGTGGCGGCGCTTCGCACGTACCGCCTTCTTGGTGCATGGGGCCCTCGTGCTCGGTATAGTAGTGAGTCTTTTCTACATCATCTACAATAACCTTTTTGAGTACCACTACGCCTGGACGCATTCCTCAAGCAATTTACCCGTTTACTACATGATTTCCAGCTTCTGGGAAGGGCAGGAGGGAAGTTTCTTGCTGTGGATATTCTGGCACGTGGTGCTCGGTGCAGTATTGATCTACGCCAACCGCAGCAATGCTTGGGAAGCCCCGGTCATGGCCGTGTTTGCGCTGGTGCAAGCCTTTCTGGCTTCCATGATTTTAGGAGTAGTGATTGGTGACGTGAAGATCGGTAGTTCGCCCTTTTTGTTGCTGCGCGACGTGATGGAAGCACCCGTATTTGCTATCAATCCCGACTTCGTACCCGAAGATGGCACCGGACTGAACCCCCTGCTACAAAATTACTGGATGGTGATTCATCCACCCACCCTGTTTCTGGGTTTTGCCACTACCCTGGTGCCCTTCGCCTTTTGCATCGCCGGACTCTGGAAGCGACGTTACGAAGATTGGGTAAAGCCCACCTTGCCGTGGGCCTTGTTCTCGGCCGCCGTGCTCGGCTTGGGCATCATCATGGGTGCTATTTGGGCGTATGAAACCCTCAACTTTGGCGGCTACTGGAACTGGGATCCCGTCGAAAATGCGGTTTACGTGCCCTGGCTGGTGCTGGTAGCAGCGATCCATACCCTGCTGATCTTCAAAAACAACCGCACCGCACTCAAGACATCGATGGTGCTGGTGATCAGCATGTTCGTGCTCATTCTGTACAGCACGTTCCTGACGCGCAGCGGTATTCTGGGCGACGCCTCGGTGCACTCATTCACCGATCTGGGCCTATCGGGTCAACTGCTCATTTATATGTTGTTCTTCACGGTGGGGGCTATTGTGCTGGCCGCCACCCGCTGGAAAGAGGTGCCCACCTCAGAAAAGGAAGCCTCGGCCTACAGCCGGGAGTTCTGGATTTTTATCGGAGCCACCACGCTCTGCCTGATGAGTTTTCAGGTGCTGGTGCCCACCTCTATTCCGGTGTACAACACCATCATTGAACTGCTGGGAGGCGTCTCCAACGTGGCGCCTCCGGCCGACCAGATCGGCTTCTACACCAGGTTTCAGCTGTGGTTTGCCGTGGTCGTGGCGCTGCTCTCGGGCACCGGGCAGTTTTTCTTCTGGAAGAAAATGGACGCTGCCCGCCTGCGGGAAGCGCTCACCCTGCCCTTCATCATCACCCTGCTGGTGAGTTCGGCCGCTATCCTAATCGGCAAAGTGACCGACCCGGTTTATATCATCTTGCTCACTGCTTCGCTCTACTCGGTGGTGGCCAACGCGACCGTGCTGGTGCAACTCGCCCGCCGTAAGGTGAAGCTCGTGGGCGGTTCGGTCGCACATATCGGAGTGGCCCTGATGTTCATCGGCATTCTATTTTCGTCCGGATACTCTAACGTGGTGTCGCTCAATCAATCGGGGAAACTGATCTTTAGTGAGGATGTACCCGTGCAAGAGAATGCTGAGAATATAGTGCTATGGATCAACGAACCGCGGCAGATGCTCGACTATCAGCTCACTTACCGCGGCCGACGCATGGAAGTGGACGGCGTGCCCGGTTATGTTGACCGCAAACTGATGCGCCCTACCGAGGATGAGTACATTGCTACTGCCCGACAGGATATTCTGGTAGACGGCAAGAAGTACCTCAGTAAAGGCGACACGGCAGCCGTCCAACCGGAGAATACCTACCACGAGGTAGTCTACCAAGACAACGCAGGCGGCAACGAATTTACGCTGTATCCCCGTACCCAGAACAATCCCTCGATGGGGGTGATCGCGTCGCCCGATATTCTGCATAAAGTTACCAAGGATATGTACACGCACGTCAGCGCCATGTCGAACGAAGCCGATGAGAAGCAGTGGAGCGACATGAAGGAGATGGTCGTGAAAATGGGCGAACCCTTCTTTGTCAACGACTACGTAGCCACCCTGCAAGGCGTAGAGCGCATCAGCGAATCAGATGACATCAACCTGCAAGAAAGCGATTTGGCGGTGCAAGCGGTGGTGCGGGTGGAGGCCGAGAACCAAGCGTTTGTGCTCAACCCTGTTTACCTAATCCGCGACCGCATGGTGGGGCGCGTGGCCGATACCCAGAGCGAACTCGGAGTACGGCTTAGCCTAATGACCATTTCGCCGGAGACCAACTCGTTTACTTTCGGATTGGAAACCACCCAAAAAGACTATATCGTGCTCAAAGCCATCCAGAAACCGCTTATCAATGTGCTTTGGATTGGTACCTTGGTGATGCTATTTGGCTTCGGAATATCTGTCTACCGCCGGTACAATGACCTGAAGAAGCCAGGTGAAGACCTGAAGAAACCTAGGACGGCTGGACAGAAAAAAACCTCTCGCCGTGAAATGACCGTCTAATCTCCTGCGGAAGAAGTAGAAGAGCGCATAAGCAAACGGGAAGCGACCCTCGGCCAATTTATTGTCCAAACCGATATAGCGCTCAAGCAGATGGAGCAGGATCACTGAAAAAGATCTACGTTATACCTTCCAAAGGTGGCATAGTAAATATTCTCAACTTTGAGACGGTGCAAAAGAAGAAAGAGTCTAATTTTTCGCTACCGATCCGTCTTTCCTGGTTTTGAGGCGATTCACCACCAATTCACCCACCTTTCTCCCTTGTTTTATCCCGTTGTCGATGGCGGGCATGTAGTGAATGCCCCCGTACAACCGGCTGATGGCCGCTTCTTCGGAAGCTTGGATGAACGAGTCAAAATCCCGGGGCGGCAATCCGTACTCATACTCGGTAGAATCGGTAAATTGAAAATTTTCACCGTACAAGTCGGTGAGCACAATGGCGGCTGCCGAAGAAATTACGCTATGGCCGCTGGGATACTCGGGAAACGGCGGGGTTTGTAACAGTGGTACCCAATCCTCGTCCATGTGCATGTTGATGAGTGTCTCGGGACGAATCAGGTTACTACGGTACTTTTCGTCCCAGCAACTGATAAATCCATCCATCAGCGCCACTGCAGTCACGGTGTAGGTTTCCACTGATTTCATCAAATCTGCTCCACTCTGCCGAGCCGCAATGGACGCAATACCGATCCAGTGCCCACCAGGAGTGATCTTCTTGGTAGCAAACATCACGTGCCCCTGGTGGTGCGACACGTACGGGTTACAGTCCCAAAAACTGGCAATTTCCGTCCTCTCTTCGTCCAGCTGAACTCCCGTCTCGTACACTTCTTTGACCTCTTGGAAAAAAGGACTGTCTTTTTCCATGCTAAACGCAGTAGGGGGCGGAGGTACAAACTGATCGGCTGAATCCAGCACGAAAGGACGAATGGCGGCCCAATGAGGCTCAATACCGTCCATGTAGTCAGGAGGAGTAGGTTGCCAGCGGCCCGGCGCATCGTTTACCGTGAACTTCGGATACGACCGACTCTCTTTATACTGATCTTTGCTAGACCAGGCTAAAATATGCTTAGCCACCGCTTCCCCGTAGGCCATGGACCGCTCGTATACGTCATCCGATAGCACATTATCGTAATTGGCGTACAAGGGTTGCTCAAACTCATCAATATCTTGCTCGGAAAAAATGAAGGCTTTTCCTACGATCAGAAAGGCGTGCAAACTGGCCAGCGGATAGCAATACTCTTGCCCGGGTTCTGGAGCAGGGGCAGCTTCTAAACCATTTAGCTGCCCGGCTAAAGTCTGGTACTCCGGATGCTCATGAATCAGCGTTTCGTAGGCAGCAATGCTGGGGTAGGCGTAAATGCGACTAGCGACCGGGGGAGAAAAAATATCGTATACGATCACGTCAGTAAGCTTCTTCATCGACTGATGAATTAGGTCCGGATTCTCCGTATCGAAGTCACTGGCGGGCGGTTGGCAGGCCACCAATCCGAGGAAGAGCAAAGCACCAAGGCAAACGGGATTCGACTTCATAAGTAGTTGTTGCAATAAGATGTTGGTATACGAATGCAGAATGATGATAGGGCTACTTGCCGCCCTTGAAACTCATTTTTTGTAACAGCAAAGGTAGCGCAACAAGTTTCCCAGAACAAAATTTCTAAAAGCAAATACGCCTGGATTGCCAAAAAAACGATAACTGTCGTAGATTCTAAGCTCCTTTTGCGATTTTATTACGTGAGGCATTCTTTTTGTATTTAGAGTACTTAATGGGCTAAGTAGCCTCAATCGCGGTATTTTCCGCCACGTTTCATCTAACCGTTTATCTTATGCAACCCTATAGATATATTCTTCTCATAATAGCACTGGCTAGTGTACTGTCAGGATGTTATACCGAACCCATTCCGGGTCCCCAGGGACCTCCCGGTTTCGATGGCTTTGACGGCCTCAATGGCCGCGACGGACTGCCCGGCCAAAATGGTGCGCCCGGCACCGGGTTGATGTACGAAGTAGAGTTTAGTCTTAATGCCGAGAACGAGTGGCAGACCTTCTACGAATTCCCCCCCCAAGATCCGATTTATCTGGAAGATGTCGTATTAGGCTATCTGCTTTGGGACCAGTTAGAACCGCAGGACGGCGGCGAACTCATTGACGTATGGCGTCCCTTGCCCGTCTCCTATCTCTATGCGGAAGGAACCCTACAGCTTGGTTTCGACTTCACCGCTACCGATGTGAAACTGTACGCTGAAGCGGCTTTCCCTCTGGACCCTGACCGCGACGTGTTCGATAATTTTCTGGCTAGGTTTGTGGTGGTCCCGGCCAATTACTCAGCGAACGCCCGAACGAGCAGTCCGGTAGACCTTGAGGACTATCAGGCGGTGAGCGAATGGCTGGGCCTGTCGGCGGCACCTGCCCGACGCGGCACTCCGTTTTTGAAGATGGTGTCTGGAAAGTAGAAACTGGAACTGCCCCGCGGTTTGACTTTTGGTAAAGACGGCGAGGCAGTTTTTTGCACAAAGCTACCATTTCCGATCAACAGCGCGATTGTTGGGGAATATTTCCCCGACATGGGTCAACACTAGCCAATTGGTCTATTCCCGAAGTACTATAAAATGCAGACTATCAGGTGATTAGCATTTGGTATTGTTTTTATTAAGGTGAATGGTACATACATCGCTCTCCGCCCCATGAAACGCGTTTTTACTCTCCTTTTTACATTAACCATCATTGCTGCCCCTATCTTTGCGCAGGATATGGTTCTCGCCGAAAATGTTATCAGCGATGAGTCTGTCGTTGAGGCAGACCGACATGAAATCGATCACTCGCAGCTCCCTTCCTCGGTGGTACGTGCCCTCGACGAAGGCACTTACGAAGGAGTGACTATCGCTGAAGTGTTCGTTCTACGGGGCCGAGCCCTCAGACATGCCACCGCGCAACGAACCGACTTGGTTCCCCGTCTGCTCTACGAGCTACAACTCTGGAACGGCGAAGAACTTTCAACGGTATACTTCACCGAGCAGGGCGAAGTGTACGAGGCCGACCGGTCAGTATAATCAACTTTATTACACTACACGCTTAGAAGCGAACAAGATATCTTGTTCGCTTTTTTATTTTTTATAACCTTGTAGCCCGTTCGTTTAACTTACCGCGCTACGCTATGTCCGCCGAATTTCTACTTGGATACGATATTGGCAGTTCGTCTATCAAGGCCAGCCTAGTACGGGCTGATACCGGTGAAACGATTGGGACGGCCACTTCGCCCGCGCAAGAGCTGCCCATGAGCGCGCTTCAGGAAGGTTGGGCCGAGCAGCATCCTGACCTGTGGTGGGAGCATTTGATCAAGGCCACCGCCCAGTTGCGTGTTGAACACCCCAAGGCCCTTTCTCAGGTGCGGGCCATCGGCATTGCTTATCAAATGCACGGATTGGTGGCGGTTGACAAAAACCAACAGGTGCTTCGCCCTTCTATTATTTGGTGCGACAGCCGCGCGGTCAGCATTGGTCAGCAGGCTTGGGACGACTTAGGACATGATTATTGCCTGTCTCACTTCCTGAATTCGCCCGGCAACTTCACCGCTTCGAAGCTTAAGTGGGTGCAAGAAAACGAACCCGAACTGTACGAGCGTACTGATAAGATAATGCTACCCGGCGACTACATCGCTATGAAACTCACCGGCGAAGTGAAGACGACCGTTTCCGGACTTTCCGAAGGTATTCTGTGGGACTTCCGGGAAAAAGACGTGGCGCACACGCTGCTCGATCACTACGGCTTCTACCCAGATCTGATTCCTACCGTTGTGCCCACTTTCGCGGATCAAGGAACCATAGCCCCGGATATAGCGGAGCAACTCGGGCTTCCCGCTACCGCGAAAGTAACCTACCGCGCGGGCGACCAGCCCAATAATGCCCTATCGCTAAACGTGTTGCAACCCGGTGAGGTGGCTACTACGGCCGGAACCTCCGGGGTGATCTACGGCGTGAGCGATAAGTTAGAATATGATGCACAGTCGCGCGTAAATACCTTTGCGCACGTGAACTACTCGGTTGAGCAACCGGTGTACGGCATCCTGGCCTGCGTGAACGGCACCGGTAGTTTGAACAGTTGGCTCAAGAACCACCTGCTGGATGGCCACTTGTCCTACGAAGCTATGAACGAACGCGCCGCCCAGGCCCTGATCGGTTCGGCCGGAGTGCGGATACTGCCCTTCGGCAACGGTGCCGAGCGAACGTTGGGTAACGTGGAGCTAGGCGCTCAAATCTATGGGCTGGACTTCAATACCCATACCAACGCCCACGTGCTACGGGCCGCCCAGGAAGGCGTCGTCTTCGCCCTACGCTACAGCTTTGACATTATGCAAAGCATGGGAACGCCAATCAACGGGGTAAAGGCCGGCAAGGCCAACATGTTTTTGAGCCCGCTCTTCCGCGAGGCCTTTGTCAATACCACCGGCACCCACCTGGAATTATACAACACGGACGGCTCAGTGGGCGCAGCCCGGGGCGCCGGCATTGGCGCTGGTATCTACGCCTCTCCCACCGAAGCTTTCGACAACCTGCAACAATTAGAAATTATAGAACCCAATAAACAACTACAACTCCAATACGAAGATGCCTACCAGCACTGGCTAGCGCTATTGAACCAACAATTGGAAACCTAATTATCCATTTTCACAATCGTACAGACGCCATTCATGGCATCTCAATCAAATTTCAAATAAAAATTCGCGTACAGACGCGATGCATCGCGTCTCAACGCGTCTCTAACCCCACCCCACTATGGCCACCCAATCCCAATTTTTTCCTGGAATCAACAAAATCAACTTCGAAGGCACCGATACCGATAACATCCTCGCCTTTCGCTACTACGACGAAAACCGGCAGGTCGGCGACAAAACCATGAAGGATCACCTGCGCTTCGCCGTTGCCTACTGGCACACCTTCACCAACGCCGGGGCCGATCCGTTCGGGCCGGGCACCCGCATCTTTCCCTGGGACAGCCACCGCGACCCGATGGACGCCGCCCACGCCCGTCTCGATGCCGCCTTCGAATTCTTTACCAAGATCACTGCGCCCTTCTACTGCTTTCACGACCGCGACATCGCCCCGGAGGGCAACAGCGTGTCCGAATCGGAAAAGAACCTACAGGAGATCGTGCAGCGGGCCAAAGCCTATCAGCAGTCCACTGGCGTGAAGCTGCTGTGGGGCACGGCCAACCTCTTCTCGCACCCCCGCTACATGAACGGCGCTTCCACCAACCCCGACTTTGCGGTGGTGTGCCACGGCGGCGCGCAGGTGAAGGCGGCGCTGGAGGCCACCGTAGAACTAGGTGGCGAAAACTACGTGTTCTGGGGCGGTCGCGAGGGATACGCTTCGCTGATCAATACCAACATGAAGCGCGAGCTGGACCACCTGGGGCAGTTCTTGCGCATGGCGCGCGACTACGGCCGCAAGATCGGCTTTGAGGGTGTGTACCTCATCGAACCTAAACCCGCCGAACCCAGCAAGCACCAGTACGATTTCGACTCAGCCACCGTGGTGGGCTTCCTGCGCGACCAGGGGCTGGCCGACGACTTCAAGATCAACGTGGAGCAGAACCACGCGATCCTGGCCGGACATACCTTCGCACACGATCTGCAAACCGCTTCGGATGCGGGCATGCTGGGCAGCATCGACGCCAACCAGGGCGACGTGCAAAATGGCTGGGACACCGATTACTTCCCCACCGACCTCTACGACTGCATCCAGGCCATGATGATCGTGCTGAAGCAGGGCGGTATTGCCCCGGGCGGATTCAACTTCGACGCCAAGGCGCGCCGTACCTCCACCGATATGGAAGACTTGTTCATCGCCCACATCGCCGGAATGGACACCTTCGCCCGCGGACTGCTGATTGCGCAAGACATCATGGAAAACTCGAAGTTCAATCAGATGCTGGAGGAGCGCTACGCCTCGTTTGACGGCGGAAAAGGCGCTGCTTTTGAGAAGGGTGAGCTTACGATGGAAGACCTGCGCGACTTAGCCGAACAAAACGGCGAACCCGAGCAGCGTAGCGGCAAGATCGAGCTGATGGAGATGATGATCAATAACCATATCAAGTAGGGGAAGCACCTTTCATCGCGAAGGATAAAAGCTTGCTTTGTCCTTGCTAGCTTCCTCCGCACCAACGTGCTGCTGGTAAAACTTCCAGACCTCGTGGGCCACGTCCCTTCCTAGTTTAAGTCCGGCCACGTTGTCGGCCTGGATGTGGTAGCCCCCCAGCACGCGGGAGATACCGGCCATCTCGGCAGCCTCCGTGAAGGTGGGGAACACCAGCGTAACCGTGTCTCCCGAATAGTCAGGGTCGGTTAAGGCTCCGGCGACTACCGTTGTTTCTTCGCCAAAGGTATCGCTGCCCGTCCACAACTTCAGCGCTTCGGCGCACGCTCCGCTGATGGTGCTATGCCCCGACACGTAGCTGGGGAAGGGCGGACACAAAAAGGTTTCGGGCGAATAAGGACGCCACTGCTCGCCCCTTAGCTCCATCATCCCCTTCCCTTCGCCACCCCACGCCCGAATGATCTGTCCCTCGTAGTACTGATGGACCAGGGCGTAGGGACGGGCGTAATCGTAGAACATCTTGGAATCCCACGAGGCAATAAACGCATCCATGGCGGTCACTTGATTGAGGAAGTACATCTTCACGTCCTGATCGAGCGTGTGGTGATCTCTTTCGGATACATCCTGGGCAAACTTTAACCAGTGTCCGGCTTGCTGAACCGATTGGGGGCCATCTCGCATAAATTCTACCAAGGCTATCTGGTAATCGGTCAGGTTAGTCTGCATTTCTACCACTTCCCGCACCTCCGCTTCCAGTTGTTGGGAACCGATCATCGGGGGAGGGCCGGGACGAAACTGATCGGCCGATTGCAGGGCCACGGGTTGCACTTTGTCCCAGAAGGGAGTTAGGCAACCAGGAGCAACTTGCCCGCCCTCTCCGTTGGCGAAATACTTGGGTTGCCAGCGGTTGGGGTCGGCATCTTCGGCCGCCTGATCCATCGGCTCGTAGCCTACGTAATTGAAGTAAGCTTGACCGCCGGAGCCCTTTTCCTCTCCGTACTGATTGGCACCATCTCCCTTGCGGGCGGCAATCACGGCCTGGGCCGCCCGGTTGCCGATGCCCTGCGGCGTAGTGGGGTCCAATGACTGGTCCGCCGGGTCAATTCCCAAAGTCAGCATGAAGTCCTTGAACAAGGTACTGTCCGCCCGGTAATATTCATTTAATGCCCGGAAGACCGCATAGCTGAAGGCGATCTCTTTGTTGCCCAGGGTTTGCTCCTGGTCCGGTCTTCTTTCCAAATTTTGCAGATACACCGGCACCGCCTTTTCATCAAACCTGGACCAAGCGTCGAACCCAGCCACAAAGATAAGGCTCAGGTAACGCGCGGTGATGGTGGGACGGGGGGCAAATCTTTCGGTGTCACGGGCAGTGGCCGTCAGCGCCATCTCTCCCCACCGGTAAGCCAGGTTATTCACCCCCGTCGGCTCAATCGGCTCCCCATTTTGATTGCCACCGGCATTCGGATTACTTTGGCAACGCGGAAGGATCGTAACTAGAAAGAGCAATAGGAAAAACCGGTACATGTTCTGTCAGTTAGGCGAACTGTTCTTGAGAATATTCACTGAATAGCCTCGGTGTATCATCAGTGGGAGGTTGCCCGCAAAAGCGACGGCAAATTTTGTAGAAGTAAATTTAAGAAGTCTGTATGGATTTTAAAAGGATTGAAGCCTTTAGCGACGGTTTGTGGCCATCACCATACGTGATCGTCGCCTGCTACGATGATCGGTAAATGGCAACAGGATATACAAGCCGAAAGGAAAGCGCTTCCGGATCATGGGATGCCCGAGACGAAGAGATACTTCAGTTGAAGAAAGAACCACGCTACCCCTTAGCAACGTGGTTCTTGGTTGTTCGCTCTTCAATCACCGAAAATTCGTGCTACTACTGGTGCCATCCGCCGCCCAGCGCCTGGTAGATATCCACCATCGCGTTCATCTGCTGCTTCTTGGTTTCTACCAACTCAAACCTCGACTCGAGCGCGTCCCGCTGGGTGAGCAGCACTTCCATATAGTCGGCCCGGGCGGATCGAAACAGGCTGTTCGAGATGGTGATCGACTGGGTGAGCGCCTGCACCTCCTGGGCCTTTAGGTCGTAACTCTTTTCTAAATTACTGATGTTGGACACCTGGTTGGCCACCTCAAGGTAGGCGTTCAGGATGGTCTGCTCGTAGTCGTAGACGGCTTGCAACTGCTTGGCGTTGGCGCCGTAGTAGGTGGCCTTGATCTCGTTCTTATTGATCAGCGGCGCGGCCAGGTCGCCCACCAGCGAGTAGAGCAGCGACTCGGGGGCTCTCAGCAGATACGACGGATTGAACGCCTGAAAACCTACTCCCGCCGAAATGCCAATCGAGGGATAAAACCGGGCGCGGGCTACTTTCACATCCAGTTTGGAGGCTTCCAGTTCCAGTTCGGCCTGCCGGATATCCGGGCGGTTGGCCAGCAACTGCGCGGGCATCCCGGCCCGGATGGTTCCCGGCTCCAGATCGACAAACGTTTTCGTATTTCTAGTGATCGGTTGCGGATAGCGGCCGACCAGCAAGTTGATCCGGTTCTCCGCCTCCACAATGTCCTGCTGAATGCCGTACTGTAGTCCCCGCGTGTTAAACACCTGGGCTTCAAACCGGCGCACCGCCAGTTCGGTTACCCGGGCGGCCGACTTCTGAAGCCGCACGATCTTCAGAGCGTTGTTCTGAATCTCGATGTTCTGTTGCACGATATCCAGTTCATTGTCCAGCGCCAGCAGCTCGTAGTAAGAATTAGCGATCTCGGCCACTAGATTGGTCACCATGAAGTTCTTGCCCTCCACGCTCGACAAGTACCGGTACACAGCGGCTTTTTTGGCGTTACGCAGCTTGCGCCATACGTCCAGCTCCCAGGTGGCGAAGGCCCCTACGTAGTAATCTTGCAAGGGGTCGGGTATCTCTCTTCCGGGTTCGATGTCGGTGGTGGCTTCTACCGCTCCGCGGTAGGTGTAGCGCCCCACCTTGTCGAGCCCCGAGCCCGCGCGGATATCCACGAAGGGCAAGTATTCTCCCTTGCGGGCGCGCACTTCGTTGCGGGCCACCTCGATCTCCTGCAGGGTGATGTTGAGCTCCTGGTTGTTGCCCAGCGCCGTATCGATCAGGGCCGTCAGGTTAGGATCGGTGAAATAATCCCGCCACGCCACCTGCGCCGAATTGGTGGTGTCCGACACGTTGGCGTACTGCGCCGGGACGTTGGTATCCGCGGCTCTCTCGACCAAGGAGGGAGCACAGGCCGAAACGGCGAGCATTAGCCCCACGGCTCCCGCCCATTGATATACGATTCTTCTAAACATGGTTGGTAATGGGTTGGGGTGAAACTGGGTCTAGGGCACCCTCGTCTTCGGGCGCGTAGTGCTCACTGAATGGGCTGTTATCTTCATCTCTGATCAACGGCCGTCCATCGGAGAGTTTGGCAAAGAAGTAGTACAATCCGGGAATGATGATTACGCCCAGCAGGGTTCCGATGAGCATCCCTCCCAGGGCAGAAGACCCGATCGTGCGGTTGCCAATGGCTCCCGCACCGGTGGCGATCACCAGGGGAATCAATCCCGCGATAAAGGCGAAAGACGTCATCAGGATCGGACGAAAACGCGTCCGGGCCCCTTCGATGGCGGCTTCCAGGATGGTGGCTCCCTGATTCCGCTTCTGTACGGCATATTCTACGATCAATACCGCATTCTTGCCCAGCAAGCCCACCAGCATGATAAGTCCGATCTGGGCGTAGATGTCGTTGTCCAGTCCCATGAGCTTGAGCATCATAAAGGACCCAAACACCCCAACCGGAATGGAAAGGATCACCGCAAAGGGCAGCAGAAAACTCTCGTACTGGGTGGCCAGCACGAAGTAGACAAAGGCCAGTACGATGACAAAAATCCACACGGCTTCGTTGCCGCTGAGCGCCTCATCGTAAGAAAGACCTTCCCAGGCAATGTCATACCCCTTGGGTAGTGATTCTTGAGACACTTCCCGGATGGCCTGGATGGCGTCGGCGGTGGTGTATCCCTTGGCGGGAAGTCCACGGATGGCTGCTGAGTTATACATATTGTAGCGCGTCACCTCGTTGGGTCCCTGCTTCTTCTCAATTTTCATAAAGGCGGAGTAGGGCACCATTTCACCAGCTTCGTTCTTGACGAATAGCTTGAGCACGTCGGAAGGAAGCCGTCTGAATTTGGGGTCGGATTGCACGTATACCTTGAAGAAGCGATCGAACCGGATAAAGCCCTGCTCGTAGGTGCTGCCAATCAGGATATTGAGGTTTTCCATCGCTTCGCCGATCGACACGCCCTTCTGCATCGCCAGTTCGTTGTCGATCACCAGCTCGTACTGCGGGTAGTTGGCGGCGAAGAAGGTGAACAAACCGGTGAGCTCCTTGCGCTTGCCTAGGTTGTCCATGAAGTCCTTGTTGATCTGGTCAAACTGCTGATAGTCGGTGGAGGTGGTTTTGTCCAGCAGACGCAGCGAGAAACCCGCGGAAGACCCGAAGCCCGGCACCGCCGGTGGTTCAAAGAACTCCACAATCGCTCCCAGCCCCTTGGATTCTTCCTCCAGCTCTTCCATGATTTCCCGAACCCCGTGTTTACGCTCCGACCACGGCTTCAGGTTGATCAAACACGTTCCGGCGTTAGAGCCGCGTCCTTCGGTCATGATCTCGTATCCGGCCAAAGAGGAAACGGACTCTACCCCTTCAATCTCCTCACAGATTTTCTGGAGTTCTTGGGATACTTGGTTGGTTCGTTCCAGGGTGGCACCGGGCGGGGTTTGGATGATGGCGTAGATCGTCCCCTGGTCTTCGCCGGGGATGAATCCGGACGGCAGAATTTGGTTCTCCACGTAAATTCCTACGCAGAAGATCAACAAGATACCAAAGGTGACCACGCGTCGACTCACGATCCGGCGCAGCAGGTTCGCGTAGCTGCCGGTGAGTCGTTCGAACCCACGGTTGAAGCTGTCCAGGAATCGGTTCAGCCACGTCCTTTTCTTGGGTTGACCGTGCGTGTTTTTCAGCAGCATGGCGCACAGCACGGGGGTGAGGGTAAGCGCCACGACGCCCGACAGCACGATGGCCGAGGCCATGGTGATAGAAAACTGTCGGTAGAAAATGCCCACCGGGCCCGTCATAAAGGCCAGCGGCACGAATACCGCCGTCATCACCGCGGTGATGGCAATAATGGCTCCGCTGATCTCGTGCAGTACCTCCTGGGTAGCGCGGTAGGGGGAAATATTTTTTTCCTCCATCTTGGCGTGCACCGCTTCCACCACCACAATGGCGTTGTCGACCACAATACCGATGGCCAGCACCAGCGCGAACAGCGTGATCAGGTTGATGGAAAGTCCGAAAAACTGCATAATGAAAAACGCTCCGATCAGCGACACTGGCACGGCCAGCGTGGGGATCAGCGTAGAGCGCCAGTCGCCCAGGAATAAGAACACCACCACGGCCACCAGCACGAAGGCTTCTGCCAAAGTGTGGAGCACTTTTTCGATAGAGGCATCCAGAAACTGAGACACGTCGTAGCTGATCTTATAATTCATGCCGGGAGGAAAAGAGGCTCTCATGTTCTCAAGCTTGGCTTTCACCTCGGCAATCACGTCGCTGGCGTTGCTGCCGTAGTTCTGCTTCAGCACGATGGCCGCCGACGGGTGCCCGTCCAGGTTGGAGTAGATATCAAAGAACTCACTTCCCAGTTCAACGTGCGCAATGTCTTTCAGCCGAATACTTTCTCCCTCGGCGTTGGCCCGGATGATGATATTATCGTACTCCTCGGGCTTGTTGTAGCGGCCCTTGTAGGTCAATACGTACTCCAGCGACTGCGCGGCGATCCCCGAACTCTGCCCCAACCGGCCCGGGCGACCCACGATGCTTTGCTCGGCCAGGGCCTCCATCACTTCGTTTACCGAAATACTGTAGGCCCGCATGCGATCCGGGTTTAGCCAGACGCGCATCGCGTAGGTGCGGCTGCCCAGAATCTGGGCGCTCGCCACCCCTTTGGTCCGGTTGATCTCCGGGATCATCTGCACGTTGGCGTAGTTGTACAAGAACTTTTCGTCCATGCTCTCGTCTTCGGCGTAGAGGTTCACGTACATCAACATGCTGGGCTGAATGGGGTTGATCACCACGCCCTCGCGCTGCACAAGTTCCGGCAGTAGGGGCATCACCTGGTCCACCCGGGTTTTCACCCGGATCACCGCCTGGTTGGGATCGGTGCCCGGTTCAAAGACCAGGCGAATGGTGGCCTCTCCGGCGCTGGTGGCGTCGGTGGCCATGTAGCGCATGTCCTGCGTCCCGTTGAGGGCGTTTTCCAGGGTGATCATGGTGGACTTTATGAGCACATCGGCGCTGGCTCCGGGGTAAGCGATGGCCACGTTAACGGTGGTGGGAGCAATCTGGGGAAACTGGGCGATGGGCAGCTGCACAATCGCCAGGGCTCCCAGGAAAATGATCACGACCGAAATCACGATCGCGAAGACCGGTCGGTGAATTATTTTGCTAAACATAGTTTTGTTTTTTAGGGTGCTTGATCACTCAGCGTATAAATCCAGGTGCGCCAGGGCCGAATCCGGTTTCACGAAGTCGTAGGCGATCTCCTCGTTCTCGCGAACCAGCCGCAGTCCCTCAAGCAAAATCTTATCGTCTTCGTCCAGCCCCTGCGTGATGGCGTAGAGGTGGGGCATTTCCGCACCAACCGTGATCTCTCGGGATTGGATCACATTGTCCTCGTTGACCACAAAGACGAAGCGCTTGTCCATCACCTCAAAAGTGGCTTTCTGGGGAACAATCAGGGCGTCCTTGAGGGGTACCGTCATCTGAATATTGCCGGTTTCACCGTGCCGTAGCAATCCCTTTGGGTTCGGAAAAGTGGCCCGAAAGGGAATATTACCCGTTTCATTGTTGAAGTCCGCCTCGATGGTTTCCACCACGCCAGGGTACTCAAACTGCTTGTTATTGGCCATCATCAAGCGCACCTGCACCTTATCATCACTTTGCACCTCCGACTTATAATCCAGGTATTCGGCTTCCGGCACGTTGTAGTAGACCCACATTTCACTGTTGTCCGACAGGCTGGTGAGCAACTCTTCTTCGTTCACCAAACTGCCCAATCGCACGTGGAAGCGGTCGATGATGCCGTCGAAGGGGGCCGTGATCTTGGTGAACCCCAGGTGTACCTGCGCCAGCGACAGCTCGGCCTGGGCCTTATCGACCTTGGCCTTAGCCATCGCCAACTCGTTGGGAGCCACGATGTTGCTATCGGCCAGTGCCTTGGTGTTTTGGTATTCGATGTTGGCGAACTCGGCTTCGGCCTGGGCCTTTTTCAGCTCGGCTTCGTAGAGCTTGGGCATAATCTGAAACAGCAGTTGCCCCTTCTTAACGGACTGCCCTTCGTCGACGAAAATCTTCTCCAGGTAGCCTCTTTCCTGAGCGCGGAGCTCGATGTGGCGGATAGAATGGATCTGAGCCACGTAGTCTTCGGTGATGGCGGTATCCATTTTCACCGGGCTGGTCACCAAGAATTTGGTTTCGTTTTTCGTTTCATTTAGTTCTTCTCCTCTTGAAGTACAGCGGGTATGGTACAGCAGGGCCATGAGGCTCAGGAGCATGAGGGTTCTCTTCATGATGGGTTTGATTTTAAAGCGGTGTAATTAAATTGAATGGGGGGAGGAGTGCATGGCATCATACACGGAGGTATCCGAGGTAACTTAGGGCTACTGGATTCGGGTAAGTGGGGAAAGCAAGCCGGAAACGGGTACCGACGGGGGCCTTACATCATATTCTGAGTACGCGGAATACGAGATACCGGGGACAAGCGGGGAAATAAGACTGCTTATCGAGTGACAAGCTTTTGATGGTATAACCGGAAAGAGCTCCGGAGAACGAGAAGCCAAGAGCAAGCGGATAATTGCTACTTTTCAGCGGCTTTTTGTGAGATGAGCATTCATCCTCCTCTTCGGTAATTTTTACGACCTCTGCGCTTAGGCTTATTCTTTCAGGAGTGGAAGAGGCAGGATTAACGGTTGCAGTATGGCTGGTTTCTGATAGATCTAGGACGACGGCCTTCGATCTGCTCAGTTCGGTGGACGAAGAACAGCCGAAGTTTTCTTGAGAGGCGGGTATGAACTGTTGACCGTTTCCGATCGACCAGAGGATAGCCAGAAGTAAAAAGAACTCTCTCATTTAGGAAATGACCAAACTAAATTTTAAAAAATGAACAGTCATCATATTTAAGTATTGCTTCGTGCTACTCACTAACGTGAAGAAAATAAATTCGTTTAAAATTGATCAGCACATTTTACAGTTTTTTTGATAGGCTAACCAGTGAAACGCGCAGCAATTTCACTCTTCCGCCGTCAATAATGAAGTCATTATTCTTTCAAAATCTATGATCCCTTACGCAGGTAATACTTAACGTCACTACCGACAAAAAAGGGCCTCGACTCGGTTATTTTTGCGCGCAAAACTATTACATTTTTCGTAACATCGCACGTGCTCAATTAATTTTATGAAACGAACCGCGCTTCTCACCCGTCTCATCGTCTTTGGCTGGCTGACCAGCATCCTGGCCTGTTCAGATTCCAGAGATTCTTCTACCGACAGCCAAGCCACCCGGTACACCCAATACATCAGTGCGTATACTTCGGGGGTTGTCAAGAGCAACAGCCCCATCAAGGTGCGCCTGGCCCGAGACCACGAGGCCGCCCGCAGCGGACAAGCGGTTGATAAATCAGTGTTTGATTTCAGTCCTTCCATCAACGGGACGACCATTTGGGAAGACAAGCGAACCATTATTTTTGAGCCCGAGGAAAAACTTCCGGGCGACACCCACTACGAGGTTGCCTTTGCGCTGCACAAATTGGTGGAGGTGACGGATGACCTAAAAGATTTCCGATTTAGTTTCCAGACCATCCCGCAGGCCTTCGAGGTGAAACTGCTGGGACTAGAAACCGAAAGCCGTGAGGAGAAAGAAAAGTACCGGCTATTCGGCGTGGTACATACCGCCGACGTGGCCGAGCCCGCCGATGTAGAAGATATGGTTGTTGCCAAGCAAAACGACGACGAACTGGCGGTGCGCTGGAACCACCAGGGAAATACGGAGCACCGCTTTGAGATCACCAACATCATCCGCCGGGAAGAGGAAGAGACCATGGAGGTGCGCTGGGACGGTGAGCCCATCGACGTGGATTCGGAAGGCAGCGAACGCGTCACCATCCCCGCCCTGGGCGACTACAGCATCCTGTCGGTAGGACTGGTGCAGAACGAAGAGCAGTACGTCTCGGTGCTGTTTTCTAATCCGGTCTCCGATCAGCAAAATTTATCGGGATTGCTCTACGTGGGCAGCTCGTCCCAATCCGACGCTTCGGCGCGCTGGGTAGTCAACAAAAATGAGATCAAAATTTTTCCTTCCCAGTCTATCCTCACCAACCTGGATGATCTAGTGGTGAAGGTATCGAAGGACGTGCGGAGCTGGGACGGACAAAAGCTAACCAGTTCGTTCGAAAAAACCATTGCGCTTTCCAAGACCAAACCCGAGGTGGAACTAGTGGCCAACAAGGGCGTGATCATGGTGGGCAAAGACCAGATGATTCTCCCCTTCCGCGCGGTGGGCCTCCGGGCGGTCGACGTGAACGTGGTGCAAATTTTTGAGGACAACGTGCTGCAGTACCTACAGGTGAACGCGCTGGGAGAAACCGACCAGCTCAAGCGGGTGGCGCGTCCGGTGAAGCGCAAGAAGATTGACCTGCAAGCCGCCGGGGTGATGAACCTTGGTACGTGGAACCGCTTCACGCTGGACTTATCATCGCTGATCGACATTCAGCCCGGGGCGGTGTACCAGGTGGGCATCAACTTTCGGCAGGAATACTCGCTATTCTTCTGCCCCGGCGGCGTCGCTCCGGATAATATGCAATCGCTCGAAGACTGGACGCAGGAAGAGGAAAGCAGCTACTGGGACAACGACTACTACGGGGAGGACTACGACTGGGAACAGCGCAACAACCCCTGCGACCCGTCGTACTACGGCGCGCGCCGCGAAGCTTCCAAGCTGGTGTTTGCCTCCGAGCTGGGGCTGATCGCCAAACGCGGGGAGGAAGGCAAACTGCTTATCTTCGTGTCCAATATCCGATCTACCGAGCCAATGGCGGGCGTGGAGATCACGGCCTACGACTTTCAGCAGCAGCCCATCGGCAGCGCCACCTCGGGACAAAACGGCATGGTGAGCCTGCCCCTCAACGCCAAGCCCTTCGCCATCGTGGCCCGCGCGGGTGAGGAGTCGGGCTACCTGAAACTAGACGACGGCTCGGCCCTGTCGCTGAGCAACTTCGACGTGGGCGGCGAGAAAGTTCAGCGGGGCATCAAGGGATTTATCTACGGCGAACGCGGCGTGTGGCGGCCCGGCGACACCCTGCACCTCGATTTTATGCTGGAAGATAAACAAAAGACCCTGCCGGCCGAGCACCCGGTGGTGCTGGAGTTCTCCAATCCGCAGGGACAGGTGCAGACCCGCACCGTGAGCCAGTCGGCCGTGGGTGGTTTATACAGTTTCCAGGTGAGCACCCCGCCGGACGCTCCCACCGGCAACTGGTCGGCCCAGGTGAGCGTGGGCAGCGCCACCTTCCGTAAGTCGATCAAGATAGAGACCGTGAAGCCCAACCGCTTGAAGGTGAAGCTGGACTTCGGACAAGAAGCACTGCGCGCCAGCGACGACCAAATAAAAGCCACCTTGTCGTCCCGCTGGTTGCACGGAGCCACGGCGGGCAACCTCAAGGCCACCGTCAACATGAGCGCCACGCCCGCCACCACGCAGTTCAAGGATTTCCTGAACTTCTCGTTCGACGATCCCACCAAAGAATTTTCGGCCTCCACCGAAGAAGTGTTCTCGGGCCGACTAGACGGCGAGGGCAAGGCCACCATCAGCATCAAGACCGTGCCCGGCGAAAACGCACCCGGCGTGCTGAAGGCCCTATTCCGCACCAAGGTGTTCGAAGCGGGCGGCGACTTTAGCATCAACACCGTCACCATTCCCTACTATCCCTACGCCAGCTACGTGGGTGTGAAGGTGCCGGAGGGCGACCAGCGTAACATGCTGCTCACCGACCAGGACCACACCGTGCAGATCGCCGCGGTGGACGCCGCCGGTCAGCCGATCAGCCGACCCGAGGTGACCGTGGAACTGTTCAAGCTCAACTGGAAATGGTGGTGGGACAACGCCTACGAAGACCTGAGCAACTACGTGGGCCGCTCGCAGCGCGAGTCATTACAGGAAGATATAGTCACGGTGAACAACGGACGGGCCGAGTGGAAACTGCGGGTGAACCAGCCGGAGTGGGGTCGCTACTACCTACGCGTCACCGACCCGGTGTCGGGGCACAGTGCCGGAACGGTATTCTACATGGACTGGCCCGGCTGGGCGGGCAAGGGCCGGGGCGATATGGGCGGAGCCACCATGCTGAGCTTCACCACCGATAAGGAAAGCTACCGGGTGGGCGAGGAAGCCACCGTACACCTGCCTGCGGCCGCGGGCGGACGCGCCCTGATCAGCATCGAGTCGGGCACCCGGGTAATCAACGCCTTCTGGGCCGAAACCCAGGACGAAAAGAGCACGGTCAGCTTTGCGGTAACCGAAGCGATGACGCCCAACGTATTCGTGCACGTGAGCCTGCTGCAACCCCACGCGCAGACCACCAACGACCTGCCCATCCGCCTGTACGGAGTCAACACGATCTCCGTAGAAGATCCGGCCACCAAACTGCAACCCGTGATCACCATGCCGGCCACCCTCGCCCCCGAGCGGCCGTTCACCGTGCAGGTAACCGAGCAAGCGGGCCAGGCGATGGCCTACACCCTGGCGGTGGTGGACGAAGGCCTGCTGGATTTAACCAACTTCGCCACGCCCTCGCCCTGGGAGAAGTTCTACGCCCGCGAGGCGCTGGGCATCAAGACCTGGGACATGTACGACCAGGTGATCGGCGCCTACGGAGCGCGGGTAGAAAAGCTGCTGAGCATCGGTGGCGACGGCGAGATCAAGGCGGTGGAAGAGAAGCAGGAAAGTCGCTTCAAGCCGGTGGTCAAGCACCTGGGCCCTTTCTTCCTGAAGGCGGGCGGCAAGGCCAGCCACAGCATCACCTTGCCGCCCTACATCGGCAGCGTGCGCACCATGCTGGTGGCCGCCCACGACGGGGCCTACGGCTTTGCCGAGCAGGCCACCCCCGTGAAGCAGTCGCTGATGGTGCTGCCCACCCTGCCCCGCGTGGTGGGTCCGGGCGAGAAAATCGCCCTGCCCGTCACGGTGTTCGCCGACGACGACGTGGTGGGACGCACGAAAGTGAGCGTGACCACCTCCCGCCTGCTGAAAATCTGGGGAAGCAGCACCCAGGAAATTACGTTCAGCCAAGCCGGAGAGAAAATGGTATTCTTCGATCTGGAGGCCGCCCCGGCGCTCGGACCGGCCAAGGTAACGGTCGAGGTATCGTCGGGCAGCGCCCGGAGTAGCTACGCGGTGGCGCTGGAGGTTCGGGCGCCCAACCCCACCGTGTCGCGCGTGGTGAGCAAGGTGCTGAAGGCCGGAGAATCGCTGGATCTGGCCTACGATCCCGTGGGCATGCGCGGTACCAACGAGGCGGTGCTGGAGGTGTCGGCCCTGCCGCCGCTTAACCTGGAGCAGCGGTTGCAGTACCTCATCCATTATCCGCACGGCTGCGTGGAGCAGATCATCTCCGGCGTGTTTGCGCAGTTGTACCTGGACCGACTCATCGAGTTAGACGATCAGCGTAAGACCCGTATTCAGCAAAACGTCGACGCGGCCATTGATCGGCTCAAATCGTTCCAGGTGGCCAGCGGCGGCTTTGCCTACTGGCCCGGAAACAGCGAGGCCAGCCTGTGGGGCACCAACTACGCCGGGCACTTCCTGCTCGAGGCCAAGCAGCAGGGCTACTTCGTGCCCGCCAGCTTGCTGGACAACTGGGTCACCTACCAGACCACCCGTGCCCGGCAGTGGAACCCCGAGGCCAGTTCGCAGGACGACGACGCCCTGGTCCAGGCCTACCGGCTCTATACCCTGGCGCTGGCCGATAAGCCCGCCGTAGACGCCATGAACCGTTTGCGCGAAAGCGGTCAAAGCGGTGCCCTGGCCAAGTGGCGACTCGCCATCACCTACGCCCGGATCGGCCAGTTGGAGCCGGCCAGGCAACTGGTGGCCGGACTCAGCCAAACGGTGGATGCGTCGTCCTCGTCGCAGCGCACCTACGGCTCCCAGGAGCGCGACTACGCCATGATTCTGGAGACGCTGATCGGCCTGAACCGGCAGGAAGAAGCCTTCGGCTTGGTAAAGCTGCTGTCGGAAAGAATGAGCAATGGTGAGCAGTGGATGAGCACCCAGACCACCGCCTACTGCCTGATCGCTATTTCGGAATACGCCCAGGGCTTCACCACCGACGGCAACCTGAACGTGAACGTGGCGCTAGGGAGCGTTAACAACCGCTACACTTCTGATGAATTTATCACCCAGGTGCAGCTGGCCGAGGCCGATAAGCAGCAGCCAGTCAAAGTGACCAACAACGGACAGCAGGCCGTCTACGCGCAGTTCATCAAGCGCGGCGTGCCGCTGGCGGGTAACGAAACTCCCGATGCCCAGAAGATCAAGATGCAGGTGACTTATAAAACCAAGGACGGCCGACCGGTGAGCGTGGAGCAGTTGCCCTCGGGCCAGGATTTTGTGGCCGAAGTGAGCGTGAGCAACCCGGGCACCCAGGGAGATTATACCGAGCTGGCGCTAACGCAGATTTTCCCCTCGGGCTGGGAAATCATCAACACCCGGCTGGACGGCGGCGCGGGGCCGAAGCAGGACGAACCCGAGTATCAGGACATCCGGGACGACCGGGTGTACACCTACTTTGACCTGAAAGCGAACGAAAAGAAGGTGTTTAAAATTTTGCTCAACGCGAGTTACCAAGGCGAGTTTTACCTACCGGCCGCCTCGGTGGAGGCGATGTATGATCATACCATTCACGCTAATACGGCCGGGCAGTGGGTGGCGGTTGAGAAGTAGCTAACGTACGTTTGTGAACGCAGCGCCTATTGCTGAAGCGCGTTTGCAACGCGTTCCAAACGCGCTTCAGCAATATGAGATAACGAATGTAGATCAAGGAAATGTTGAAGGGAAGATTTACCAACAAACTGTACCAATGGCGCTGGAAGCTCATCACTTTCCTTCCGGCCATCATTTTCCTCGTCTATCCCCTACCCGACCCGCTGTTTCAGGTCAGCTACTCCACCGTGCTGGAAGCCAACGACGGCAGCCTGCTGGGAGCGCGGATCGCGCGGGACGAGCAGTGGCGGTTTCCGGTGGCCGATAGCATTCCCGAGAAGTTTCGGCACTGCCTGCGCTTGTACGAAGACGAATATTTTTACCAGCACCCGGGCGTCAATCCGGTGGCGCTGGGTAAAGCCCTGGTGCAGAACGTCCGCGCGGGAAAGGTGGTGCGGGGCGGCAGCACGCTGAGCATGCAGGTGGTGCGGATGGCCAGAGGAGCTACCCGACGGACGTACCTCCAAAAAGTCAAGGAGTTGCTGCTGGCCCTCCGGCTGGAAATGCGGTATAGCAAAGACGAGATTTTTAGTTTGTACGTCGCCCACGCTCCCTTCGGGAGCAACGTGGTCGGACTCTCAGCGGCGGCCTGGCGCTACTACCGGAAACCTCCGGAGCAACTGTCGTGGGCCGAGTGCGCCACGCTGGCGGTGTTGCCCAACCGCCCGGCCATGATCTACCCCGGTAAACGCGAGAAAAAGCTCCGCCGGAAGCGCGATTTTCTGCTGCGCAAGCTGATGGAAAAACAACTGATCGATTCGATGACCTACCGCCTGGCGCTGCTGGAATCGCTGCCGGGGGCACCCCAAGATTTGTCCGAACAAGCGCCGCGCCTGCTGAGCCGCTCCATCAGCGATGGCTACGAGGGGCAGGTGATTCGCAGCACGCTCGATGCCCGCCTTCAGGAAGTCGTCAACCGCAAAGTGGCGCGCCACCACCAAAGCATGCGGGCTAACCACGTGTATAACGCCGCCGCCCTGGTGCTAGATTTGCAAACCGGAGCGGCGCTGGCCTACGTGGGCAACGCCAATCCCACCGGCGACCACGGGCAGTACGTAGACATGATCACCGCCAACCGGAGTACCGGCAGTTTGCTCAAACCGGTGTTGTACGCCGCCGCGCTGGACGAGGGCATATTGCTTCCCCGGCAGTTACTACCTGACGTACCGGTGTTTTACCAGGGCTTTGCGCCCAAAAACTTCGACCAGAAGTTCTACGGAGCCGTTCCGGCCGACGTGGCGCTCATGCGTTCGCTCAACGTGCCCTTCGTGCACCTGCTGCGCGAGTATGGCTACGAAAAATTTCATCAGAAGCTGCAGCAGATGGGACTTCGCTCGCTCAACAAACCCGCTGGACACTACGGCTTGTCGCTCATTCTGGGCGGGGCCGAGAGTTCGCTCTGGGAGGTAACCGCTTTGTATGCAGGCCTGGCCAGAACCCTGCACCGTAGCGGACGCTCACCGCACCAAACCGCGCCAACGCTTCCGCTGTACTCCGCCAATCACTACATTTTGTCGGATGGGCCGACAGAAAGAACCAGTCAGCAACTGATTGCCCCTTCGGCGGTGTGGCATACGGTGCAGGCCATGCAGCAGGTGAACCGGCCGGAAGAGCAAGCCGGGTGGCAGCGCTTTCCGTCGGCCAGCCAGATCGCCTGGAAGACCGGCACCAGCCACGGCTTCAAGGACGCCTGGGCCGTGGGACTCAACGACCGCTACGTGGTGGGGGTATGGCTCGGCAACGCCGATGGTGAAGGTCGGCCCGACCTGATCGGTGTGCGGGCCGCCGCTCCGTTGCTGTTCGATATCTTTGATGATTTGGACGGCACAATGGACTTCGCCGAACCCGTGATCGCCACCACCGAGGTGCGCGTTTGCCAGAAGAGCGGCTTTGCGGCCGGAGAATTTTGCGAAGCCACCGAAACCGTATACGCTTCGCCCCGCAACCAGGGGCGGGCGTGCCCGTATCACCAGCGGTTACAAGTGCGCCAGGACGAGCGGTGCCAGGTGAACAGTTCGTGTTACGCGGTACGCGAGATGACCGCCCGCAGTTGGTTTGTGCTACCGCCCGTGGAGGCCTACTACTACCGACAGCACCACCTGGATTACGCTCCTCCCCCCCCTACGACCCGAGTTGCCAGCAGGCCGTGGCCCGGGAAGAGATGGAGATCATCTATCCCCGCCACCAAACCCGCCTGTTCATCCCCCGCGAACTGGACGGCACGCCCGGCATCGCCGTCTTTGAGATTGCCCACCAGGACCAGTCGGCGACGCTTTACTGGCACTTAGACGATGCATTTCTGGGCAAAACCACCGGTGAGCACCAGTGGGGCCTGCACCCATCAATGGGCCCGCACACCCTGCACGTGGTTGACCAGCAGGGTAAATCGCTCACCCACCGCTTCGAGGTGATCAGTGATCACGGGTGATCTGGTAGAGGAATAGAACATAGGTTCCCCTCAAGATATACGAGGGGTGATTAATTCTCCAAAAAATCTAGTGGACTAGGTACTTTCATCAGGTGAGGGGTGGTAACGTGGGTGTAGATCATCGTCGTGCGGATTGAGTTGTGCCCGAGCAGTTGTTGAATAACCCGTACGTCGGTGCCTGCTTCAAGCAGGTGGGTAGCGTAGGCATGGCGAAGGCTATGCAGGGTTACCTTCTTGGTCACTTTAGCCCGGACGCACGCTTGGTCAAACACTTTCCGCAGACTTTGGGGAGAGTAAGGCCCTTTCTTTTGTCCGTTAAACAGGTACTCCTAGGGTTGGTATTGCGTGTAGTAGATCCGTAGTTGATCGCGTAGCTTATCTGATAGTGGCAGGACACGATCTTTCTGGCCCTTGGCGTTTTTTATATGAACCACGTTTCTTTCACCGTCGATGTCGGCAACTTTCAGATTAATTAATTCGCCACTGCGTAGCCCCAGGGCGTAGATCGTGGTAAGCATTGTGCGATGCTTGAGATTGGTTAGGCTGTGGAGCAGTGCTTTTACTTCGGATACGGCTAAGATAGCGGGCAGCGGATGGGGTTTTCGGGTAGGGTAAACCGGGGTGACGTTGATGGATCTTTGGTGAAGCTCCTTGAGATAAAGAGAAATAGCGCTTATCAATTGTTTGTGGGAAGCATAAGCGTACTGCTTTTGCGCGACAAACCGTATGATATGATTCAGTAACGACGGCGTTTCTAGTTGCTCGATGGTTTGTTTGTTCGCTAGAAAAGCCTGAAAAGATCGTAGCAATCCGATATAAGCAGTAATTGTAGACGAACTATAACGCTTGATTGCCATAAGTTGCTTGAAAGAATCAAAAGTTTGCATAACCAGTTAAATTTTAGTTATACAAATAAGAGCATAAAGGTGTTCTTATACAACTGCTTGTGACTTGTTATCCAGCGCTAACTTTATTAAGTTTGCGTATTATAATGTTAGGTGCAAGCTGAATGCTAAAACAAAGATTGATTCTAGAACTGTGAAATATTACAATATACAGTTGATAAATTAAGTAAAATGAGAGACGTCCTGATTAATGGAATAAAGGAAATCGCTAATTTCTCAGATGAAGATATAAAGCTATTTATGGAATCATTAGACGAATCGTATGTGGCGAAAGGTGAATATTTTCTTAGAGAAGGAAAGATAAGTCATCAAATCGGCTATATTACAGATGGCCTAATGATGCATTTCAAGATAGTTGATGGTGTTGAAATACCAGCCGATTTCACTAAAGAAAATGAATGGATAGCTTATTTAAAAAGCTTTACAGGCTCTATTCCTTCCGATATGAATATTAAAGCATTAGAAAACACCTATTTATTGACTTTGTCAAATTTGAAAATGAGTGAGCTTTTCCAAAAGCAACCTAAATTTATGGCTCTAAAAAGTTATTATACAGAGCAGTCATTTATAAAAAACACAGAGCATACAGCTAACCTAGCAACACTAGATGCTAAGCAACGCTACTATAAATTTATGGAAGAACATACCGAGTTATTAAACCGAATTCCTCAATATTATATTGCCGCTTATTTGGGTATTAAACCACAATCTTTAAGCAGATTGAGGAAGTAAAGCGCATTAATTAACAAATGTGAATGGATAGGTTTTTCCAATTCTAGAATTTTGTGTCATTAATTATTTAAAATAAATAAAGATGACTTCAAAATTTAAAAAATCATTCAAAGCAATGCTAATAATCGTATTAGCTTCAATTTCATTTCATTCACAAGCCCAAGAATGGAAAACAGAAAAGAGGGTTAATTTACTCTTCGGTTTGACACAACCTTTACTTGTTGATGGGTTTAATATAGAAGGTAATTATATCCATAACAGGCTAATTTTTGATTACTCCCATGGTGTATCTTTAGATTTTTCCGGAAATTCTGTTACCACTGAATTGATGGAGCAGGGAGTAGCAGTTCATATGCCATGGACCACAGGGTTTGGTGTTGGATACCGATTTAATGAATGGTTAAATTTACGGGTTGAACCTAAATGGCATCGGTTCAAATTCTACTATGATGACGAACCACAAACCAGCGAAAATGAGATAACCTCATATAATACGTTTAGTCTTGGCTTGGGCTTATATGCTAATTTTAGGCCATTCAAAAATAATACTTCCTTTCTTAAAGGTATAATGGTTGCGCCAAGTGTGCGGTTTTGGCCAACAGTTTCCTCAACATTGGATGGTGATTCTTTTACCTATAATAATAAAAATACACAGGCGGACGAGACAATTGAAGTACTTGATCCTGGTATTGGATTCACACCTTTAATTTTCAATATAAGTATTGGTTATTCTTTTGACCTAAAAGGGAAATAATGGATACGAGTCTAAAGTCAATTGCACTTAGAACTTCTAAACTCAGTGAAACGAAAGACTTTTTTGAAAATAGCTTAGGATTCGAAATTAATGAATCATCTCATAAACATTTTGTACTTCGTTCTAAGGGAATTAGAATAGTATTCATTTCATCAGAAAGTGAAATATTGGAAGTTGAGTTTTATATTAGTGAAATTTTAAGTAAACAAGATTTTAAAAATGACCCTAATAGGATTAAAATTATGGGATGTTTTGATTGAAATGTATGGTATCCATAAATTCGCCAGCACCTAACAAGGTATAAAAGCAATAGCTGTCGTGGTGCGTACTCGAATCGTTTTTGCTTTTAATCAAGTATCTTACTATTCGAAACTAGGTGCCGCTACTCTACCCGATGGTTTTGGGTGGGGGTTGAATGAGAGGGAGAAAAAGCTGAATTTTGTAGTTCCTACACAACAAAACCAGCTTTTTCAATGGATAAGAATCCGGTACTAAAGATATATGAATTGATACGAACGGCCAAAGTGGTGCGGCATAAAAAGCGACAAGAATTTCTCTGCGATATGATTCAGGGAATAATTAGCAGTCGGTCAGTGATCTTCTCAGAGATTGCTGATAAAACAGATAAGCCCATTCAAGTGAGTTCTGTTGAGCGCAGAATACAAGACTTTTTCGCCAAAGTTAGCTTGGACTATCAACAGGTAGCGGTTTTTCTGATGAGTTTTGTTCCTCACCCTCAGTTGACGCTCAGCATCGACCGCACGGAATGGGACTTCGGGCAGACACAGGTCAACGTTTTGTGCGCAGTAGTAAGCATTGGTAAGATGGCCGTGCCGGTTTACTTTGAGATGCTGGACAACAACAGCGGCAATAGTAATGCAGATCAGCGCATTGCTCTATTCCAATCATTGGTGGCTGTTGTGGGTAAACAACGTATCCAAATGCTGGTAATGGACCGGGAATTCATTGGGCAAAAATGGCTAAGTTGGCTCAAAAGCGAGCGTATTCCTTTTTGTGTGCGAGTACCTAAGCACCATTCCATCCTGTTAGCGACCGGGCAAAGAGTCTGGGCCGAAGAAGCTTTTACCGACGACGATATAGAATGCTATCAACAGGACGTAGTGGTAGATGGAGTGGCTGTTAACCTTTCGCTCTCCTATGATGAAAAAGGCGAACTGCTCTATCTGATTGGTACCACTCTACCCCAGACGCTGCGTTCTTGGTATAAAAGACGTTGGGCTATAGAAGTCTTCTTTCAAGCACTCAAACAGCGAGGCTTCAACTTAGAGGACTCTTGCCTGCGCTGTATCGTCAAGTACCGAAAACTGTTTGCTATCGTTTCTATAGCCTATACCATTTGCTGGGCCACCGGTATTGAGGACGGAAAGGTCAATCCCGTCAGAACTAAAAAACACGGTTACCCGCAGTATAGCGTCTTTAGAAGAGGGTTGAACTTGATGAGACAGTTCTATAAACGGCAAATAAGCAGCCCTTTACAACTGGCCATTGAAATGGCCTGGATGAGATTTAACCTCTTTTACAAAACCATCGGGTAGAGTAAGGTGCCGCTTAATCCGCTACTGCTTTTATACTAAACGCTACCATACAACACCGAATTGAGAAATATTGGCTAAATTTGAAATAAACCAAAAGAAATGATAGTTGAGAGACAGAACAACGAGATTCTTGTGAGATTTCCCGCAGGCAACAATGCCTCCAGAATACAATCTATTTTGGACTATTTAAGATACGAGGAACTCACCTCGAAATCGGAAGCTACCCAAAAAGACTTGAACTCTCTCTTAAAAGAGGCGAAAAAAGGGCGATTGGACAGGTTCAAAAAAGAAACAGGACTCGATGGATAGAATAATCGTAGATTCGAATATTCTTTTCAGCGCAATCCTTAACCTGAACAGTAATATCGGCCAAATACTAATCAACGGCCAAGAATATTATGACTTCTACTCCCCGAAATACGTAAGGACCGAACTTTTAAAACATAAAATTATGGGACTGATAAAAGAACCTTTGGGAGTTGATTTCATAGTGGACTCAAGGCCCTTAACTGAGGAAGAGAAAAAAGCAATTAGCGAGTATATAAAAGCTGATAAAGCCAAACGTTCGGCAAATGAAGTTAACAATAAAAATTTAAAAATTCGGCTCGAGTCCAACCGAATGGATAGCTCACTTTTTCAGCGCTACTTTTCTTCACTAGGCGACTTTTTTTTTAGATGGTTGCGTACTGTATTAGGGCGTATTGACATATAACCTAAACGGCGATTTTGGTACGCTTTCCCCCTGTTCTGCGTTGCTTTCGGCGCCCGATGCCTCAGCATCGCGCTTCTCAAGCGCCTTGATCAGACGAAAACCGCCCTCAAAATCCCTCGTTAATCTATATGTCAACACGCCCTAGGACTGATGCCTAGATTACGGGCAATATCTCGCACCCCACTACTATTGAGCGTTTGCTGGTCAATTTGTTTTTGATACCAAGCTGATGCGCTTTGTACGTGTAGCTACGTTGAAAACTCTTTCCATTTTACACAAATATATAAAATACACGCCTTTGATACACTACCCACTAGTTCTAGCTATATACCTCGTCACCTGCTGCGAGCCCCAAGGCTTTCATCGCCGGAGCGTATCCCTCACTAGCTGAAAGCAGGACCGACGTATAAGTAATCATCAGGCCATACACCACTTTGGAGCTAATGTCAGCGACGGTAAATAATAACTGCCTGAGGACAACCCCGTCGGAGGTGTTCTCGAGAACCGGCACCAGATAGGCGATTGGATAGAGTGTCCAGGCGAACATCATCAGCCAGAATACTTTAGTGAATACGTGGCGCGCATTCTCCGGAAGAAGCTGCTTCCTCTTGAAGATACGCATCCCTACGATATAATTCATGTAAACAAAGAAGACGGTACTGATGGCTCCCCAGATAAGTAATTTGGTGATGTCTTCTACTTCGTATAACTGTCCGATGTAGCCGGTGATGATCATCCCCCAGGCAGCAAGAATCAATTTAGAAGCGTCAGAGAAAAGCTGATTTCCGCGAATGCCCAGTACGATCAGCAGTTGGGTCAGCAAGCAGGGAATCGTCACCATCCAGTTCACGTAACGGTACCCGTTGGTAAAGGTGAGGTTTCCAAGCGTGTACTGCGTTCCGTTCCAAGAGAAAGCATCCGTCCACATTTGTGCCTGACTGAACAGGATAAGTCCTGCCGAAACCATCACTATTCCTGATAAGGCGGTAGCGACACGATACCGCGGACTAACAAAACTGGCGACCACCAGAAAAAATACCAGTGCCGCCAAATGGACACCGACCCCCATGGTAAATAAGTGGTCTATTGTTTCAAACTGACGGGCGGTGTAGTTGAACGTGTTCTCGATATTGTTCATTGGAAGCGCTAGTTATTGTGGAAAAAAAGGGCCTTTCGGCTAAAAACACTAAAAGATAACTACTGTACTTACTAAGCTAGCTTCCGCCACCAATTGTTCACAACAAACTCATAAATTTAGCAAGGGTATTATCTCAAAGCCAGACTGCTTCACCGCTTCCACCACCGGCTGCGGATCACCCGTTTCGGACTGCACCTCCAGAATTTTATCGGGGCTATCCGTGTCTACCTGCCAGTGAATGATACCATCCACTTGGTTGAGCTTGGGCGTAACCGCTTTCACGCAGCCGCCGCAGTTGATGGTGGTTTTGAATTTAAGGGTTTTCATAAATTTATATTTTAGTGTTTCTCAGTCGTAAGCTATTCAGTACCACCGACACCGAGCTGAAGGCCATCGCGGCCCCGGCGAGCATCGGGTCCAGCAAAAAGCCGTTGAGGGGGTAGAGCACGCCCGCCGCAATCGGAATGCCGATCAGGTTGTAGATAAAGGCCCAGAATAGGTTCTGCCGGATACCCCGCACCGTCTTGCGCGACAGATTCAGCGCTTTCGGAATGGACCGCAAATCGGAGGTGATGAGCGTCATCTTGGCCACGTCCATTGCAATGTCTGATCCCTGGCCCATCGCGATGCTCACGTCGGCTTGCGCCAGCGCCTGGGAGTCGTTGATACCGTCGCCCACCATAGCCACCACCCGGCCCTGCTGCTGCAATTCCTTGACAAAATCGGCCTTGTCTGCCGGAAGCACCTCGGCCCGAAAGTGCGTCAATCCCACCTGCCGGGCCACCGCTTCGGCCGTCGCCGGGTTGTCGCCGGTGAGCATGTATACGCTAATGTCACGTTTTTGCAAGGCGGCAATCGCGGCCTTCGAACTGTCTTTGATCTGGTCGGCAATCGCCAGCACGCCGAGCGCTTCCCGATCGTTGGCGAAAAACATCACCGTCTTGGCCTGTTGCTGAAGCTGATTGGCTTGCTGCGCTAGCGCGTCGTCTAGACGAATGCCGCGTTCCTCCAGCAGTTTCCGGTTACCGACGCAGTAGACCGTTCCGTCGGCACCGGTGGCCTCCGCGCCGCGGCCGGTCAGGCTGTTGAAGTTGGTTAAGTTGGCCGGATGTGCCCCGTCTTCTTTCAGGTAATTTACCACCGCTTCGGCCAGCGGGTGCTCCGATTGTAACTCCAGGGCCAGCAGCACGGACTTCCAGGAATCAGCTTGGGTATTGTCGGCCCAATGCGCGTCGGTGACCACGGGACGGCCTGCGGTGATGGTACCGGTTTTGTCAAGCACCACCGCGTTTACCCGGTAGCCCAGCTCCAGGCTTTCGGCATCTTTGATCAGGATACTGTTCTCGGCGCCTCGTCCGATGCCCACCATGATGGCAGTGGGAGTGGCGAGTCCGAGCGCGCAGGGGCAAGCAATCACCAGCACCGAGACGGAGGTGAGCAGGGCGCGGGAAAAGGCGTCCTCGCCGCCTACCACCAGCCAAACGACAAAGGTGAGCACGGCGATGCCCAGCACCACCGGCACGAAGATTCCGGCGATCTTATCAACCAAGCGCTGAACCGGGGCTTTGCTACCCTGGGCCTCCTGCACCCGCCGGATCACCTGCGCGAGCAGAGTCTTACCCCCTACCCGTTCGGCCACGAAGCGGAAGCTTCTTCGTTGGTTCACCGTTCCGGCGAACACCCGAGCGCCCGCGCTTTTCTCGGCGGGCACCGGCTCACCGGTAATCGTGCTTTCGTCCACAAACGAACGGCCTTCCGACACTTGCCCGTTGACCGGAACCCGCTCACCGGGGCGCACCACGATGGTATCACCCGTCTGCACCGCACTAATCGGTATTTCGGTTTCTTGCCCGTCTCGGATTACTTTTAGCGTTTTGGGTTGCAGGCCCATCAGCTTTTTGAGCGCCGACGAGGTGTTGGACTTCGCCCGTTCTTCCAGCAACTTCCCCAGCAAGATGAAGGTAATAATCACCGTGGCCGCTTCGTAATAAACGTGCGGCTCCAGCCCCTGCCGTAGCCAGAACTCGGGAAATAGGGTATTGAACAAACTAAACAGAAAGGCGATGCCGGTGCTCAGCGCCACCAGCGTATCCATGTTAGCGGTGCTGCGCCGCGCTTGCTTCGCGGCGTTAACAAAGAAACTCCGTCCGAACCAGAACAGCACCGGTACACTCAGCGCCAGCGAAATCCAGCGGCCGGGTGCCCAGTCCATCGCGAACATCCCCAACAAAAAGACCGGCAGCGTGAGCAGGGCGGCCCCGATGGTGCGGCGCTTCAGGGCTTGGTAGTGCTGCTGCTGAAGATCCCGCTGCTGCTGCTGCGGATCTTCGACGTCTACGATCAGGTCGTAGCCCACCGAGCGCACCACATTCTGCAAATCAATCGGAGACAGACGGGAGTCGTACTCCACCTGCACCGATTCGGTAGCGAAGTTCACGGCTGCATCCCTCACTCCGTCGGTATCGTTGAGCATAGACGCTACGCTGGCCGCGCAACTGGCGCAGCTCATGCCCATGACGGGAAACGATTGCCGCCGGGTTTGACTTTCGGAGTGCGTATCGGGATCAGGTTGCTTATCAAGCGTTGCTGATTCGTGATTCATGAGAAGTTGGTTGTGGTTGCTACCGGATAAACAACGAAGCAGCAGCGTTAATTCTATCAGAGAACAACGCTGTGCACTTAGGTTATCCTAAAAACTGCTTACAGGCCTGGGCGCAGGCGCGGCAGGCTTCGGCGCACGCTTTACAGTGATCGGCCTCGTGGCTGCCGCACTCCTCAGCGCAGCGCTGGCAGAAGTCCAGGCAAAATTCTACGGCCTGCTTGGCCGAGTCGCTACCGCGAGCCACGAAGTTGAGGGCCGTGATGCAGGCATCGGCGCAGTCGCGGTCGAGCCGAATGCAGGACACCATCATCTTGATGTCGTCTTCGTCCAGACACTGATCGGAGCAGTACTGACAGGCCGCGGCACAGTCGGCGAGGTGTTGAATAAGTTCTTGATTTTGTCGCATGACTAAAAATGATTAGGGGTTGAAGATAATTGATGTACTATCTCTATAAACCCCATCGAGTAGGCGCTGGTTGCCCGGTTTGGTACGGATTTCGGGATTTGATGTATGATATTCGGAGACCGGAGACCGGAGACCGGAGACCGGAGACCGGAGACCGGAGACCGGAGACCGGAGACCGGAATTTGCGCGATCAGTTTCTAATATTAACGTTTCCAATGAATCACATCCGATAATAGGCTTCGTTGTGGCGCAGGTCTTTTCTGAAGCTCGATAGCTGCGTATCCTGGTCGATGAGTAAATACTCAATTCCCGCGATGGTAGCAAAGTCTTCCCAGTACTCAGCCGTCAGCGACTGACTGTACACGGTGTGGTGCGCTCCACCGGCGTGAATCCAGGCGGCCGCCGCCGTCTTTAGGTCGGGCAGCGGTTTCCACAGCACCCGGGCCACCGGCAAGCGGGGCAGATCGGCTTCGGGCGAAATAGCTTCCACGGCGTTGAGCAGCAGGCGAAAGCGGTCGCCCAGATCAATGACCGAAGCATTCAGCGCCGCACCGGGGGCCACGTCGAACACCAGCCGCACTGGGTCTTCCTTGCCCCCAATGCCCAGCGGATGCACCTGGCAGGATGGCGTGCCCTGCGCAATCGACAGGCAGATTTCCAGCATGTGCGCCCCCAGCACGCTCTGGTTGTCGGGCCGGAAATGATAAGTGTAGTCTTCCATAAAGGAGTTGCCACCGGGCAGGCCGTGCCCCATCACCTTAGCGGCGCGCAGCAGGGCGGCGATCTTCCAGTCGCCCTCGGCTCCGAAGCCGTAACCGGCCTTCATCAGGCGTTGCACCGCCAAGCCGGGCAGTTGCTTGAGCCCGTGCAGGTTCTCAAAGGTATCGGTGAAACCAACGAAGTTTCCGGCTTCCAGAAAAGCCGTCAGCCCCCGTTCAAGGCGGGCCGCATCCCGCAGCGAAGTACGCATCGAGCCATCGGCCGTCATTTCCTGGGCCAGTTCGTACTGGTCTTCGTAGTCACTAATTAGCTGATCTATGGAGGAGTCACTCACCTGATCCACGTAACCTACTACGTCGCCTAGTCCGTAGCCGTTCACGGCGTAGCCGAACTTCATCTGGGCAGCTACTTTGTCGCCTTCGGTGACGGCCACCTCGCGCATATTATCGCCCAGACGAGCGATCTTCGCCCCTTGGGCATCGTGCCAGGCAGCAGCGGCGCGTAACCAGACGGCCAGCCGTTGCTGCACTTCCTCATCCTGCCAGTAGCCCACCACCACCTTGCGCTCGATGCGCATCCGGCTCAGCATAAACCCAAACTCCCGCCCGCCGTGGGCCGACTGGTTCAGGTTCATAAAGTCCATGTTGATGCTGCTCCAGGGAATGTCGCGGTTAAACTGCGTGTGCAGGTGCAGTAGCGGTTGGTGCAGCACGCTCAGGCCCCGGATCCACATTTTGGCCGGGGAAAAGGTGTGCATCCAGGCCACCACCCCAACGCAGTCAGGGGCGGCGTTAGCCTCCAGACACAATTGGTAGATGGCGTCGGGAGTGGTGAGCACCGGCTTATAAACCACGCGTACCGGAATCACGTCGGAGGTGTCCAGCGCCTGCGCGATCTGCTGAGCGTGCTCGGCAACCCGTTGTAGGGTTTCTTCGCCGTACAGATGCTGGCTGCCGGTGACGAACCAGACTTCATATTTCTCGAGATTGATCATATTAACGTGCTATGTGTTGAGGGGAGAAGGAGGACGGAATACGGAGGACGGAAAAGAGACGTACATTCTTCCTTCTTCCGTTTTCCCTTTTCCATTTTCCTTTCCTATTGTCCATAATAGGCGTCGTTGCCGTGTTTTCGGTCGTAGTGTTTTTTGATGAGGGCTTCTTTCAGGCGGGGGGCATCGGGGTGCACCTGCCGGGTGAGCAGGGCCATGCGGGCCACCTCCTCCAGCACCGCGCTGTTGTAAACCGCTTCTTCGGCCGTTTTGCCCCAGGTGAAGGGGGCGTGATTGGCCACCAACACCATTGCTACCTCCTTGTAGGATAAGTGTTGATCTTTAAATGCATTGATGATTTGAAACCCGGTTTCGTACTCGTAGTCTCCCCGGATCATCTCGTCGCTCATCACGGGGGCGCAGGGCACGTCTACCGTGAGGTGGTCGGCGTGGGTGGTGCCGAAGATGGGGATGTCCTGCTGCGCCTGCGCCCAGGCGGTGGCGTAGGTGGAGTGCGTATGGGCAATGCCGCCGATGCCCGGCCATTGTTGGTAGAGCACCGCGTGCGTTTTGGTATCGGACGAAGGGCGCATTTCTCCCTCGATGATATTGTTGTTGAAGTCCACCACCACCATCTTGTCGGGAGTGAGTTTGGCGTAGGGCACCCCGCTGGGTTTGATAGCGAACACGCCGCGGTCGCGGTCGGCGGCACTCACGTTGCCAAAGGTGAAAAGCACCAGGCCCAGTTGGGGCAGTTGCCGGTTGGCTTCGTAGGCTTGCTCTTTTATATCTCTGAAATTATTGTTCGATTGCTTCATTGTTCGATCTGAAAAGAGGGAGGACGGAGAAGGGAGAACGGAAAAGGCAGATTATTTTCCGTTCTCCGTTCTCCCTTTTCCGTTCTCGGTTACCGTTTCAATAAACTCCCCGAAGCGTTGGTACTGTTCGTAGCGGGCTTGGTAGTGGGCCACATGATCAGGGTTGGGCTGGTATTCGGCGTCGAACCCGGCACCCATCGTGGCCATTGCTTCGCTCACGGTAGCGAAGTGCCCGGCCGCGGTGGCCGCAAACATGGAAGCTCCCAACGCGCAGGTTTGTTCGGCCCGGGCGATTTTGATGGGCATGTTCATCACGTCGGCCATCGTTTGCATGATGAAGGGCGACTTCTTGGCCACGCCGCCCAATCCGATGAGCCCTTTCACGGGTACGCCTTCTTGACGGAAGCGGTCGACAATGCGCTTGGCTCCAAAGCAGGTGGCCTCCACCAGCGCCCGGAAGAGCACCGGCGCATCGCTGCCCAGGCTTAAATTAAACAACGCTCCCGTCAGGCGCTGGTTGGCATCGGGCGTGCGCCGTCCGTTCATCCAGTCGATGGCCAGGGCGCTGGATTGCTCGGGCGTAATCTGGGCCGCCGCTTCGCTCAGCGCCGGAATGATCCGGTCCAGCGTTTCGTCCAGTAGTTGCTGTTTGGTCGCTTCATCCAACAGCGGTGAGTTTGCTACTAAGTGCTCCAGCGGCCAGGCCAGCACGCTTTTGAACCAGGCGTACACGTCGCCAAAGGCCGACTGCCCCGCCTCCAGTCCTTCCATCCCCGGAATCACCGAACCGTCTACCTGCCCGCAAATGCCGGACACGAGTTGGTCGTTCATTTCGTCCTTTGGTACTACCAGAATATCGCAGGTGGAGGTTCCCATCACCTTGCTGAGGTAGTAAGGTTCAATCTGCCCCCCCACCGCGCCCATGTGGGCATCGAAAGCGCCGACGCTCACGACCACACCGGTAGGCAATCCAAGCGTTTCGGCCCATTCGTCGGACAAATTACCTGCTACTTGGTCAGAGGTATAGGTTTGCTCAAACAAGCGGGCGCGCAGTCCGCCCAGCAGCGGGTCGAGCGTGGTTAGAAATTCTTCGTCGGGCAGGCCGTTCCAGCGGGGGTGCCACATGGCCTTGTGTCCGGCGGCGCAGCGGCTGCGTTTCATCCGGTGCCCGTCGGTGCCGCTGGTGAGCAGGTAGGGAATCCAGTCGCAGTGCTCGGCCCAGGAGTGAGCCGCTTCGCGTACGGCTTCGTCGGCGCGCAGCACGTGCAAAATTTTGGCCCAGAACCATTCGGAAGAATACACGCCCCCTTCGTACTGGGTGTAGTCCGTCTTCCAACGCCTGGCTAAGTCGTTAATTTCCTGCGCCTCTACCACGGCGGTATGGTCCTTCCAGAGCACGAACATGGCGTTGGGGTTCTCGGCAAAATCCGGCAGCAAAGCCAGGGGAGTACCGGTGCGGTCTAAAGCACAGGGAGTGGAGCCGGTGGTGTCGATAGCAATGCCAGTTACCCGTTCCGCCGTTCCAGCAGGAGCTTGGGCCAAGGCCTCCCGGACGCTCTGTTGCAGTCCGTCTACGTAGTCCTGCGGATGCTGGCGAAACTGGTTGCGGTGGGGATCGCAGAACTGCCCCTGCTGCCAGCGCGGATAGGGGAACACGGCCGTGCTGAGGATGGTACCGTCGGAGGTGTCGGTCACCACCGTGCGCACCGAGTCGGTGCCGTAGTCAATGCCTAGTACGCAAGGGGCGCTCATAAAAATAGTAGCTGGTTGGTTGATATGTATAACATTCTTCGCGATTATACGCAATAGTTAGGCATGAACAAAGTTTGGTGTGTTTTGTACGATTAAACACCAAGACTTATTGCATCCAGCTTTATAGGTTCACCCTAGGGGACGACGTTTTTAGAAACAGAGGATAGATTTCCTATCCTCAAGGCCGGTACTGCCAGACGACCGAGTCGGTCAGTTTTCGTCCGGCTTGTATCCTGACGCTCACCTCATTCTCACCGGCTACCAAGGTGAGCGGATGCCGATACACCCCCGGCTGACTTTCCCTCATCGCACCAACCTTTTTGTCGTTATGATACAGCACCGGGGCTTGCTGCGCGTTGCTATACACCTTCACTTCGATGTCTGCCAACTTACGCTCGGTGTATCTTCTATCGGCCAGGTAGACCATCGGTTGCTCACTCCACTGCGACTGGTAGTAGTAGTAGGCGTCTTTTTTGGTCTTCCGATCAAAGCTCACCAGCCCCTTGTCGTTGATGCCCATGCGGTCGCCCTCCCGGCGGTGCGCCGCCCCGTTGTCAAACATCAGCCAGATGAACTTGCCCCAGATGTAGGGTCGCTGCTTCAAGGCTTCCCAGTGCTGCTCGTGGAAGTGCGCCTGCCAGCCTTCCGGGTGCCACTCCCCGCCCGGAGCCGGGGCTTTCAGACTATCCTCGTGGTGGTTGATGCTGGCCCCCGCCCCGTACTCGCTGATGTTGATCGGACGGTCGGGCTCACGCGCGTGCAGATCGTCAAACCAGGCTCCCACCTCGCTGGGGTCGCCCCCGTACCAGCCGAAGTATTTGTTCCAGCCAATGGCATCAGTCACTTCGTTGGTGGGGTTATCCTGGAAGGTGGCCCCGACGGTAAGTCTATCTGGATCCAGCACGTGGGCCAGGCTATCAAGGGTCTTTAGATAGGGATACGGATCATCCCAGTCGGATTTCACTTCGTTGTATAGCCCCCAGAAGATGATGCTGGGGTGGTTATAGCGCTGGTGGATCATCTCCCGTAGTTGCTGCTTTCCCTTCGCATGAAAGGCTTCCGAGGCGATGTAGCTCTGGGCCAGGTAGCCCCCCGGTCCCAGCCAGGGGATCTCCGTCCAGACAATCATCCCGGCCGAGTCGCACAAGTGATAAAAGTAGTCGGCGTGGGGGTAGTGGGCCAGGCGCACGGCGTTCACCCCCATCGCCAGCATGATCTGCAGGTCTTCGCGCATGTCGGCTTTGCTGATGGCCGAGCCTTTCTCAGCCCGGTCCTGGTGGCGGTTCACGGCCTGTAAGTCCAGGTACTGCCCATTGAGGAAGAAGCCCTCGTTCGGATCCAAGCGGAAGTAGCGCAGCCCCAGCGGTTGAACGCTTTCTTCTAGGGTTTCTCCGGATTGGTTCAGCAGACTTACTTTGACTTGGTACAGGTAGGGATCAGTTCGCCCTTGCCACAGGTGAGGCTGGGGGATGATAAGTTCCTGGGCAAACGAAGTGGTTTGATTGGCCCTAACCGCTTGCGACTTCTCAGCCTGGACCACGGTCTTGCCGGTGGCATCCTGCACTAGGGTGCGTATGGTGTAGGCAATGTTAGCGGCGTCGTTGGTGGCCGAACCACCAGACACCAGGGTGGTGACGATGATCCGCGCTTGCGACTGGCTGACGCTGTCCTGCCGGATGAACACGCCGGGTGAAGCGTTCTCCAGTGGGCTGATGCACACCAGGGATTTCACCAGCATGTGCACCGGGCGGTACAGGCCGCCGTAGTGGTTGAAGTCCCCGGTCAGGGGCATCAGCGTAGCGTCGTAGGCGTTGTTGACTTTGACGGATAAGGTATTGGTAGTATCCAGCTTGACCAGATCGGTGATCTCAAAGCAGAAGGCGGTATAGCCCCCGTCGTGTCGACCGGCGAAGCGGTGGTTAACAAACACGTCGGTAGCGGCATTGCTGCCCTCAAATTGGATAAACAGACGCTGGCCTTGGTAGGCAGTGGGCAAGCTGATTTCTTTTTCGTACCAAGCCGGACCGCGGTAGTAATCCAGCTGACCGGCCAGGGCATCCTCGGCGTTCCAGGTGTGGGGCAAGTTTACTTCCTGCCAGGGTGGCTGCTTTTGCATATTGTACGCATAGCCCTTCACAAACCGCCAGTCTTGGGTGATGAGACTGTCGGTAGACTGGGCAAATAGAAACGAGGGCAGCAGCCCAAAGAGAAACAGGAAGAAGAATTTGGACATGGTTGGGTTCAGGCGTTGAGAATATCTTGAATGTCTACTTCGTACATCTGGCGCTTACCCCCTTTGTGGGTAGAGTCAAAGTAGACTTTGGTACCCTGTGGGTTGCAACGGGGGTGCAGGTCGCAGCGCCACTCGCCACTGAACTTCTCCGGCTCGTGAAACTGGCCCAGGATCACCTTGCGCTCACTGGGCACATGGTAGAGATACAGCTCCTGCATCCGTTCTTCTCCGTCCGGATAGGTGTCGTTCAAAATCCATTCGTTGTTCGTGTTGGGCACGTAGGTATTGTGGCCGTTCACGGTCATGGCTTCCTCCCCGACGATTTGGTACTGCTTGCTTTTGTCCTGGAATAAATAAAACGCTTTTTGATCTTTGTTCTCAGGAGCGGCCCAGGCGCAGAGCGCATCATTCCCTTTCCAGATGAAGTGGGAGAACTGTCCGGAGTCGTTGAGGGCATAGAAATCGCTGCCGTCGGTATTGACCGTAATGGCGCGGGTCACGTACAGCTCGTCCCCTTGCAAGTCTTGGCCGGTGCCCTTGCGACACGCTTCCGGGGTGGGATATGGCCGAGATCGGTTCAGAAACACCAGCCGGCTGCCTGAGGGATTCACCAGCAAATGATTAATCCAGTGGTAGTTACCCGTGACTGATCCTAGCGGACGATCCAGCTTAGCCAGATCAGCGTAGGATAAAATTAGTTGGTTTTCCCCGCTCTGCAAATCCATACGGTAGATACCCGTATCCGAGGGGGCTTTGGTCGGTATGGATGCTTCTGTGGTCGCGTAGCCGTAGCCGGGGCGGAAGAACTGCAAGCGGGCGAAGTCGATACCAAAGCCGGTCTTGCCGTCTGGACTCAGGGTGTAGATGGGCTTGGGCAGGATGCGCCGCTGCCCCGTCTTGATGTTCTCAATGATGCTCACGAAACCGTCTTCCAGACGGGCGTTCCAGATCACCTCTTCACTGCTTCCGGGAAGCCACTGTAGCATACAACCCTGCTGCCAGCCCCAGGCGCTGCTCTCTCCCAGACCTGTCCACTGGTTGTTGTTTTTCAAATCAATCAGGCCCACCTGCAAGGTATCCTGGGGCGTGGGCGAACGTAAGAACGAGTCTACCTGGTTACCCAAGGCATAGCGGCCCGAAGTGCTGATCTGCTGCTTGTCATAGTAACCAAACCAGTGCTGCCGGGGGCCAGTGGTGATGGGCTTGATGGGCAGCTTGCCACTGAGGTCTATGATTTTGGATATAGCCCGTTCAAAGCGGGGCGCGGGCAGCAGGGAAAGGCCAATACTGGTTAGAGCAGTCTGTTGAACGAATTTTCTTCGGTGCATCTTTGCGCTAGGGTTTTTTGCTGGTTCTCACTGGTAGTATATTAACGTTTTCTTCTTTTATTTTCGTCAAAGGTTGACTTTTCCTGTGCAATAAGGTACCCGCATTCCCTAGGTGGCTGCCTACTATACTTATTTCCTCAGTATTACCTTGCAAATTTAGGAAGGCTCCTGTGCCCTTAGGAGCATAGGCGTCGTAAATAAAGACTTCTCGCGCATCCTCAAGCTGGATTGCTGCCTGGTTCGATCCCTGCACCTGCCGCCCCTCAAAACCTCCAATCTTTACCCGCTCGACATCTATCAAACGCATCGCACTTCCCCATCCCGATTGCTCCGGCGCTGCCCAGGTGAAGGTGACATCCTGCAAGGAGAGGTGCCTGGCGTAGCGCACGTAGATGTCGTGCGGGTTTTGGTGATAGCCCCAGATCGGAAAGGGGTAGGTTGGGTCAGCATGCAGTTCTTTTACTTCCTCACTGCGGCTGTGCAGTCGGATATTATCAAAGGTGACATCCTCAAAAGGCTGCTCCGGGTTGCCCATCATAAAGATACCTCCGTCTCCGGTAGCCGTGATGTCGGAGAATCGCACGTTGCGCACTGTACCAAAAGCAGTTTCCTCATTTCGGCGGTGCGACCACAGGTAGATCGGCTGACCGGTCGTTAGGGTCATCGCTATGTTGTCAATCGTCCAGCCGTCCACAGTGCCCCCGTCGCGCATCCACAGGCCAATGCCGTTGGAACCTTCTTTGATGGTGCAGTTGCTAAAGGCAATATTGCGAAAGGTACCGTAGGTTTCCGAGCCAATCTTCAGGCCGCTGGTCGTGCTGTGCAGGGTACAGTTGGTCACCGTCACGTTCTCACAAATCTTCAAACCGTCGTCCCGGTCGGTGATCTTGAGGACAATGCAGTCGTCGCCACTCTGGATTGAACAATCTGAAATGCGCACGTTGGTGCTGGCGTCAATGCCAATTCCGTCGGTGTTGGGGCCGCGGTCCGGGCCGTCTACGGCATTTTCTACCGAAATACCCTGCACCAGCACCCGGTAGCTGTCTACGATATGCACCGTCCAGCGGGCGCTATTTTGCAGCGTAATATCTTTGAGGCGCACGTTTTCACATTTCTCCAGGCGGATCATTTCCTGGGGACGCCAGTTCATTTTAGCCGTTTCCCAGACAATAGAACCGTCGGGATTTTTGGTGTAGAACCGGGGACCATTGCCGTCAATGGTGCCGTAGCCTTCTACGCCGGTATTGCTGGCATTTAGCGCGTAGATTACGTTGGGATGTTCTTCCGAGTAATCTTGTCGGCGGCTACTGGCCTGTAGCTTAGCCCCGGCTTCCAAACGGAGCATCACGTTGGATTTAAGTTGCAGGGTACCGGTCAAGTAGACACCCGGAGCAACCAGCACGGCTCCCCCGCCAACCGCGTGGCAAGTGTCGATAGTATGTTGGATAGCCGCGGTGTTCAAGGTCAGACTGTCGCCTACTGCCCCGAAATCGGATACATTGTAGTACCCCTGACCAAGCACCAGCGTGGACCACCCGGTGAGCAGTGCAATGACTATTATCTTTCGTATATCTACTTTCATCTCATAAAGTTAGGCGTATCGAATAACTGCTTGGGCGTTGGTTCTGCCTTAGCATATGGAAACACTTTATTTAATAGTGGATGAATTGCACATAGCTTTCTGATCATACTACCCCAGAATTAATCTGAATATGAGGTTTAATCATTTGTGAGTGAAACATCGTCCGCAAAACCGTATGAGTTGTTGACCGCAGTGGAACTCCATATCAGCAAGGTCGCTGAGGTGCTGCTCGGGCCAGTCTTGAAGGTAACGGTCAGCGGCGTATAACTTTGGCTGGAAGTACTTTGTGTGTTTTGCGAAGTATTGGTACCACCAAAGTTGTTAGCACGGAAAAATATCGCGCCATTGGCCGCTTTGATGTACGCCGTGGCAGTGTAGGTTGTGCTTGGTGTAAGTCCAGTAATTGTCTGCTGCACCTTGCCGTTTGCCGAGGAAGTACCGATGCTGGCCGCGTATGATCCGGTCCGTGCATTTGAGGCGCTGGTAGAAGCTTCTCCGCCAGCGGTCCAATTATTTAGCCCATTTTCAAATCCACTATTTTTCACATCCAATGCCTGCTCTACGGCGAAATCGTCTACGTAGCCGTGAGAATTGGGCGTGGCCGTTGAAGACCACGCTATCAAATCAACATTAGTACTGCTACTGCCGGTTTTAAAAGGAATGACGACTTTCTGGTATTGCGTGTTCTGGACACCAACCGAAGGACTGGAACCCTCCGAACCCTCAACTTTGAAAAATATTTGCCCATCTATTGCCTTTATATAAGCGGAAGCAACATAATTGGTGTTAGGCGAAAGACCGGAAACCGTTTGCTGTATACTTCCGTAGGAAGTGGCGGTGCCCAGTCTGGCAGCGTATGTTCCTGACTTTGCATTGTTGGATACCGCTGATGCATTGGTACCCACTGTCCAGCCCGAAAGATTGCCCGATTCAAAACTTGGATTATTTACTGTAGCAATGTTTCCATTGCCCCCCCCTGTAATATTGATTTCACTTCGGTCAATGACCCACGGATCGTTCATCAATTGGGTGGCATTCAAATGCCGATGGATCGCGAAATTATCAGACCAAGACATCCATAACACAATGTCAGGATAAGCATTCTTGATACCATCCTCAGGATGCCTCGGTCCTCCAATAAGCAGCTTCATGTTATCCCGCTGCACAAAGTTAACTTCACGAAAATCCCTGATAGGTCCCCACTGCGTAAAGCCGAGAGGTTTTCCTTTACTTTTGAGTAAGTTATATTCATCAGCCGGAATGAAATTACTAGTTAAGCGCTGATCCGGAGCTGTATAGGCAGAAAAACCGATAATATCAACAAAAGCATCCCCTGGATAGAATGCTGTTTTCATAGGTTCTAAGGCACTGGGCTCATAGACCCATAATAAGTTATTAAGACCTTTCACATTCGTAAAGTAGTGATACAAATCTTGATATAGTTGCATGTATTGAGCAGGACTGGAATTTAGCTTCCCCCACCAGAACCAAGCACCGTTCATCTCAGGATAGGGACGGAAAATGACCGGTATTTTCAGATCCATCAGTTCTTTAAGTCCTGCTGCTACTTTGTCCCATTGGCTGTAGATAGTATCATAGTTGGCTTGGCCTGGCCCCGAGGTAGTAGAGAGGACGGTATTGATATCCATTGAGCCTAGTCTGCCTTTTGTTGGGTCTGCCGGATTGAACAAATTAGTGTTGATATGGATAATACCCCCTAGATTATGGTATTCAATAGCTTGCTGGTTCACAATATCAATTTCAAGCGGAATGGATGGACCTCGAGTACCATCATACTTAAATCCAATAAGAGCAGGCCATTTACCGGTAGCATCAAACACCTGTTTCAGCTCGTTGGTAGGATCATCAAGAGGCACTATTCTGGTGCTGAAATCGGCAAATTGACCGGAAAGCAGACGATTTGATGTGCCAGTATTCAACCCACTAAGGTAATACCACAGGTCCCTTGCTTCTGGCGAAATATTGGGGTTTGCCGGTTGTCCGGATACATACAACGTTTGCGGATCAACTGTTAGTAGTTGTGCTTCGTTCAGTGCATTATTTTGTAAACTGCTTTCTTCTATATCCAGCACCGAGTCGTGGCAAGCGGTAGCCAGGATAAGCAATGAGAGAATACCTATGATCTTTTTCATAATAAAAAATTTAGAGGGCTATGTTGAATGATTGTCTACTTATTATCTATGATCAATTACCCGGTACCAACTCAAAATAGTCAAAGCCTACGTTCCATTTGGAAGCACTGGGGTTTTTGCCTACAATGGTAAAGCGTAGCGTATGCTCTCCGGCTGATAAGGTTTTGGAACCCACATTTACCTCGTTCACCTGAAAGGCGGTATTGTAGGCATCGTGCGGAGTGCCTACATTGGTTCCGTTGATGCTACACTGCCACTTTGCCCTTACCAGTCCATCCGAAGAGCCTACCCTGATACTGTAGTTGGCCGTGCTGGGTACATTTATTGTGTACTCTATGAAGTCGTTGAGTACGCAAGTGCCGACAAAACTGTACTTTCCTCCGCTCATCGCTGCATTGTTTTTGGTATCCGGATGCGCACTGTCAAAGATTTCCAGTTGCTCGGCCTCAAACTTGGTAGTGCCTACCTTGATGTAATCAAATCCTATGTTCCATTTTGTGGCCAGGCTGTTCTTACCCACGATGGTGAAGCGGAAGGTGTGCTCCCCAGCTGAGAATGACCGCGAACCTGCTGACCAATCGGTTACTTTAAAATCCGAATCGTAAGCATCAAATGTGCCTCCCTGGTCGTTTCCGTCAATAGAAAATTGCCACATCGCTCTCACTGGCCCTTCGGAAACACCAATTTGCACCGGATACACGCCTCCCGCCGGAACGTTAACTGTGTACTCAATAAAGTCATCGGTCACGCAGGTGCTGATGAAGCTATAATACCCGTCGCTCATGATGGAACTGGCATTTACACTGGGGTGGGCACTGTCAAACACCGGCAGGTCTTCGGCTTCTTGCCGGATGGGCGTTGCTACCGAACCACCCATATTGACCTCATCCAGGGTGATGACCCTGGGATTGCTATACACATCCAGTATCTCTGTGGGAGAGTTGCCTGGTCCATTGGACGAAGGCATACCATAGTGCGTATTATCAAACCATTGCGTATGCCAGGTCATAAACCAGGCATATTCTGTAGAATTGAGGATAGCATTGGTAGGCAGCAATCCATTTTCGGACAAAGCTCTGGGCTTGTTAGAAAGATTATCAAGCCTCTCATCAAAAAAAGCATAACGGCCGGTATTTCTGGTGGAATTATATATGTCAACACCCGTAATATCCACTTTATCGTCACCTGGATAATATGCTCCACCGAAATTAATAAAATGCAGCGACCAACCCCATAGCAGGTTGTTCAATCCGTGGTAATTTACCAGGCGATCGTATAAGTTGTTCCACAATTGGATGAAAGAACTGGGCGTTTTTCCTCCGTACCAAAAACCTCCTATGTTCATCTCGTGGTAGGGCCTGAAGATAATAGGTACCCCGGCGTCTTCAAGTTGCTGCAAATACCCCGCAATCAGGTCTACTTCGGATAGCCACAGATTGTACATGGGAGTACCCGGTGTCACAATTTGATCAAACTCCGCCTGGGTAGCAGAACGTCTTACCCACGACCAGCCATCGTTGATGTGCCCGGGGTATTGGTGATGCCAGGTAAATGTTACAATCCCACCGTTTTCCCAGTGATCAATGGACATTTGAACTTTGACGTTCCGTAAGGCATCGCCTTCACTTGGTGAACTTCCGTCCTTTTCACCAAACCAATCCTGGCCCAATACTGCCGGGTATTTCCCGACTATATCATAAAGACGCTTGTATTCGGAATCCGAAGAATAAAGACTGTTGCGTGGTCCTTCCAGTTGTTGGCCTGACAGAATCTTGTCGTTGGCAACCACCACTTCCAAGTAATCCAATACCTGCTGCGCCTCAGCAGATATCTGTGGATTGACTGGTGTAAGTCGTGCGCTCTGCTCCAGGGCAACTTTTGTTGGATTGGCATCATCTGTATCCAAAATAGTATCGTCGCAGGCGGTAGTCATCAAAAATAACACGAGAACGTAGGTAATCTTTTTCATGGGAAAAAATTTAAGGGTGTAAGTTGTTTTAAAATTCTATGGCCTGGCTACTGGTACTATTGTATTCTCCAGGATAATGAGCGAGGGGCCACTGGCAATCCACCGTTCATTCAGTTGTTTATAATCCGCTACCTCCAGGGCCGCAAAAGAAGCCAGTACAATATCCTGGTCGCCGTCCTGATCCAGATCAGCCGCATCCAGGGTGATCCAGCGCCCCACATCTGCCTGAGTGAAAGTGCTGGACTCAAAAGTCAGGCCTCCAGAATTTTCCAGGTAGACAAAGCCCTCAGAAGGCGTTCGCTCATAATCGGGAAAGAAAGATACCGCAGCAATGTCCAGGTCTCCGTCTTGGTCAAAATCCCGGGCCACTGCTTTATACGCTCCGTATAAGGGGATGAACTTGGCTTCCTCAAAATGCTGCTGTCCATCATTCAGGAAAATACGCACCCCATGATAAGGCTTCAGGATTGGCCAGTAGTCAGCATTGTCTCCGGCGGTATACACGATATCCAAATGGCCATCCTGGTTAAAGTCGGCCAACTCAAAGTAGGTAGACCCGTAGGAAGGGGGAAATCTTAGTTTTCTTTCTTCCCGGAAGGTCCCGTCTCCCTGATTGTAATAAAAATAGATACCCTCGTCGCCCTGTGCCATCAGCACGGCAAGGTCGGGCCATCCGTCCTGGTCAAAGTCCTCTACCACTGCCCGGCTGGCACCCGGTCGGGGATCAAGAACGTGCTCCTCCTGGGTGGCACCGTCGTACCAGGCGAAGCGGCCAGTATAGTTGCCAAAGGCACACACCACTACGTCATCTACACCATCTTGATTAAGATCCGCGAAGGTGGTATGTACCGGCCTTTGCAATTTGTCTAAGGTTGTAGTAAACGATTGATAAGTAGTCTCCATGGGCCGTTTAAATATCCGTAGTAGCTTTCCCGTGGCAATATCCGTGGGCAACATGCGGCCCATGGTCAGGACATGCAGCGCATCCCCAACAGGAATAATTTGGCTAGGCGCGCTCTGCACCGCTACCGATTGTATCAGGTTTCCCCGGGCATCGAGGATGTTCACGGTACTATAATCAGCTTTGGTATCGCCCAGGTAAATCAATGATTTTTCCGGATCAATTTTAACCAGGGTTGACATAGGAGGGTCGGACCGAAACGATGGTATCCTGGTCTCAAAATGACGCAAGCCAACCCGGATGGCAGGACGAAGACTGTCGCTCGGCAAACGATCCGGAGCATGTGTAAGGTAGTAATCTTCCATTTTTTTCCAGTCTTCCCGACTTAGCTGGGCTTCTTTCGGAAAGGTGCTTTCCAGCACGACAGTTTGATTATTTCGGGTTTCCTCTACCAGGGCAGCACGCGTCGTATCAAGATACAGTCCCAGACGGTAGACCATCTTGGGCAGCACCGCTTGTTTCCAGGTGGTTTTGTCAAGCAATTTCGGATCAGGAAATTGGTGACACGACTGGCAATGACGGAGGGCCAACTGCTCTCCGTTAAGGGAAATACCTTCGGTTGGCCCGGAAGGCATTTCCTGCAGAGCATCCTCTGAGTTTCCGGCCGAACAGCCCAGGAGTAGGCTTAGTGCACACTCAGCAAGAGCAATCCCGATGAGTGATATCTGCTTCCACTTTGCCACGGCGACCAATTAGAAGCCCTCATTCTGCGTAAGGGCCGGATTGACCAGCAGTTCACGCCGGGGTATCGGAAATACGTAGTTGAGAGGCACCTGCACCGTTACGTTTTGTGGTTGAGTATAGCGTTCATTGGGATTTTGAGCTTCGTACGTTTTATTAAATTCAGCCGACCGCTCTACGTATTCTTTCAGCCGTTGGGTCCGTACCAGGTCAAACCAAGCATGGCCCTCGTAGGGAAGTTCCAGCCGCCTCTCCGCAAAAACTGCCTCGTCAAATTCCTTTTGAGACAAGCCCGTTGCCAAAGGCGCTACTCCCGCCCTTTCCCGGACCTGGTTGATATAGCGGTAGGCTTCCTCGGTAGGTCCTTCTGCCTGGTTAATCGCTTCGGCTGCCATCAGCAGTATATCAGCGTAGCGCAGAATAGGAAAATTAATATCGTTCAGCGGATTCTGACTGATGTACTTCTTAATATGAGGGGTAGGAAAATCAAATTCTTCAAAACTTACGGTCTCCCCCTCATTATCCACATACTCGGTCATGAAAGTTACTTCTTTGCGCGGATCGTCATCCGGATAATTGGTATAGAATAACAGTTCACTTTGCCGGTCGCCCCAGGCGGTAGGGCTAGTAACCCCGCTGGTACCCCGGGGGGCATAGTTGAAGCTGATGCGTGTACTTTGGCCTGGCTGCGGGGCGAACTGGGCAGCGAACACTATTTCCGGGTTATCGTCAGGGGCAGTGAATATGACGGCGTATTCGGGAATTAAGGAATAACTTTCGCTAGCAATGACTGTCTGGGCAGAACTAGCCGCCTGGGCCCAGTTTTCTCGCGTCAGGTAGACCTTAGCCAGCAAGCCCTGGGCCGCTCCCCGGGTGGCCCGACCCAAATTCGGTCCGGAGTAGGATTCGGGAAGGGTAGCTGCTGCTTCGGTAAGGTCAGCGATGATCAAATCGTATATTTCACTTACCGGGGATTTGCTTACGTTCAGGTCTTGAGCCGTGGTCACCTCTTCCCGGATCAAAGGAACTTCTCCGAAAAGCCGAACTAGATTAAAGTAGTTGAGTGCCCGCAAAAATTTAGCCTCGGCAACAATCTCTTTTTTGAGGTTTTCGTCCATACCTTCTATATTAGATATCCGTTCGATGACCGCATTGGCCCGGGTATTCAGCGTATAGGCTTGTTGCCAAAAAGAGAGCAAAAAACCATTGGTTTCGTTGTTCACATTTTGGTAAGAATCCAGATCACTCTGGTTGCCGTTTTCCACCCGGGTGGTAGCTTCATCGGAAGCATAATTGTTGATGCCGGCAATTCCATTAATATAGTAAGGGACATCATTCAATGGACCGTACGCAGCGATGATGGCTGCCTCAGCATCGGCAGCATTGCGGTAAAAGGATGCGGGGTCCACAAAGGAAGTAGGGTCCTCTTCCAACTGGTCGGTACAAGCTAGGAAAACGAAAGCTCCCAGCAAAGCAATGATATAGCTAATATTTTTCATGGGGTATAAGTGTTAAAGTCCAATGTTAAGTCCTACCAAAAAAGTCTTGGCCAGCGGATAGCCTCCGGCATCGTATCCATAAGAGATAGATGAGTTACCCTGGGTATTGATCTCCGGGTTGAAGCCACTGTAATCGGTAATCGTAAATAGGTTTTGCGCCGTGAAGTAAACCCGGGCCTGTCGCAGCCAGCCAATATTCAGGTCAGCAGCAGGCAGGTTATAACCCAGGGTAATGTTACGCAGGCGGACAAAAGAACCATCCTCTACCATACGCTTATCCACAAAGCGGTTGCCGTAGCCATTGCCCCCGGCGCGGGGAATTTGGCTAGTAGGGTTTTGAGGAGACCACCCATCCAGCAAGGAAGCTGCCTTGTTGCCTCGTACCTGGTTGGGGTTGGCCGATTCCCAGTTGTTAAGGTTGATCACATCATTGCCCTGTACCCCGGTGATAAAGAAATTGAGGTCAAAGTTTTTGTATGTGAAGTTATTAGACCAACCGTAGATAAAGTCAGGATTGGGGTTGCCGATAATAGTCTGGTCATCGTTATTGATTTCTCCATCAGGCTCAATGTCCAGAATGATGGCGTCGCCGGGCAAGGCATCGGGCTGGGCACTCTCCGCGATCTGGGCTTCGTTCTGAAATATTCCTCCCCCTTTAAAGCCAAAGAAAGAACCCAGGGGTTCGCCCTCCCGCACGATGCTGCCGTTGACCCCCCCCTGGCCTACCAGTGCTTCTCCGGCAAAAAACTCGGAACCTTCTCCCAGGCTAACTACCTCGTTTCTATTCTGAGACCAGTTGGCCGAGGTAGACCAGGTGAATTCCCCAGTGAGAACGTCAGCAGTAAGGGATAATTCCACGCCTACATTACGAACTTCACCCGAGTTTTTGGTGATGTTTCCGAATCCGGAAGTAAAGGGCAAAGTTACGTTTAATAATAGATCGGTAGTAAGTTTGTCGTAGTAGTCACCGGTGAAATTTAACCTACCCTGGAAGAAAGAGGCATCCAGCCCAATGTCCAGTTGGGAGGTTTTTTCCCAACGCAAATCTGGGTTGCTCAACCTATTCCGAGCCTGACCGACCACGACGGAGTTGTTGAAATTATAATTCACTACGCCAAGCGAGGCTAATGAAAGAAACTCGCCAATTTCCTGGTTTCCGGCGATGCCGTAGCTAGCTCTCAGCTTTAAGTCAGTAAATAAGCCCGTGTTTTTGATAAATTCCTCCTCGCTCAGGCGCCAGCCAATGGCTGCGGAAGGAAAGAATCCCCACTTATTGCCTGCCCCAAACTTAGAGGAACCATCGGCTCGGGCCGTAGCAGTGATCAGGTATTTGTTATCCAGGATATAGTTTATCCGACCCAGCCAGGAAGATAGAACCCAGGCTGACTCATACGACTGTGGAATTCCCGGATTAGCCCCGGCAGATATGGCAGCAGTCCGGGTATCGTCCGACACAAAATTACTGGCACTTATCGACCCGTTGGAGAACTCCTGGTTCTGCCAGGTATATCCGGCGGTGATATCCACTTGGTGAATGGAATTAAAGGTGTTGTTATATTTTAAAATATTCTCATTGAGTAAAGACAATCTCTTGGTATAAGAGATCTCTGCCAAACTGTTGGGACCATCGCGACCGATGCGGGTGTAGCGGGTATAGTATTGGTCACGATCGCGGTTATCCTGGTCAATACCGAAGCTGGTGCGGAAAGACAGGTGATCAGTGATGGTATACTCAGCAAACAGGTTGCCCAAGATACGGTTGGAAATGGTCACATCATCCACTTCATTGATCAGGGCGGCCGGGTTGAAAAGGCCACTTCCGTTAGGGAGCGGGGAGTCGTTGCCGTTGGTAGTATAGAAAAGTCCATCTTCACGTCGGATGGGCAGCGTAGGGTCCATGAAGATCGCTGCCAGTACCGCCCCGGTATTTCTACCCTGGTCGCCTTCGGTAGGCACTACGGTATACTTGGATCGGGTAATGGTCAGGCTATTGCCCACCTTGAGTTTATCGGTAATATCGGTATCCAGGTTCAATCGGAAGGAATAGCGATCAAACCCAGACCTTTTAACAATACCGCCTTGGTTAAAGTAGTTGCCCGACATCAGGTAGCGCGTGTTTTCGTTGCCACCGGAGATGCCTAATTGGTAGTTTTGAATAGGAGCATTTTGAAAAACTTCCTCTTGCCAGTCCGTATTATTACTACGGTAAAACTCCGGCGGGTTGGGGTAGTAAGATTCCTCTCCCCGATTATTAGCAAAAACGTTGGCATAGCGTACCAACTGTTCCGGACTCATCACCTCATACTTCTTGTCCAGTTGCTGGGTGCCGTAGTAAGATTCAAAGTCTACCTGAGGTTTGCCGCTTGCACCGCGTTTGGTGGTGATTAACACGACCCCGTTGGCCCCCCGCGAGCCATAGATGGCCGTCGCCGAGGCATCTTTGAGGATTTCTACGCTCTCAATATCATTAGGATTGAGAGATGCCAGGGCGTTGCTAGCCACCGTTCCTCCTCTTATCCCACTGGGCGAGGCCTGCCCGTTGCTGCTGTAGACCGGAAAACCATCGATGACGTAGAGTGGCTCGTTGCCTCCTTGCAACGTGCTTGCCCCGCGTACCCGAATGCTGACGCCACCGCCTGGTGCCGAAGAGGTTTGGGTAACCTGCACGCCGGGCACGCGGCCTTGTAAGGCTTGGTCTACGGAAGTAACCGGTATGGCTTTGATTTCTTCGGCCGATACGGAGCCCACCGACCCCGTCAGATCGCTTTTCTTCTGGGTACCATAGCCGACGACGACGACTTCTGATAACGACTGAATATCGGGAGCCATATCCAGGTTGATCACCGTCTGGCTGCCAATGGCAATTTCTTCTTTGGTATAACCCACCGAAGAAAACACCAGCGTTTCGGCATCATCGGGAGCCGTCAGGCGGTAGTTGCCGTCAATATCAGTCACCGTGCCCACGGTGGTTGACTTCACCACCACGTTCACTCCGGGCAGGCCCTCGCCGGTCGACAGGTCGGTGACTAGCGCTCCATATGTTAGGAAGGTAAGTTTGAAGAAAATTAGTTAAGTCCAACAGAATATACCAGCTGTTTAGCTGTAGCTGATTTCGCTGCGCAATCAGTGATTTTTTCAGCTGCTCTCTTGGCGTATTCCCATCAGCCAAACTCTCCGAATTGTTCGCGTGAGTAATCCCTTCGGATTATTTGCCACTTCGTTTACTGTGTAGTCGCCTGTCTGTGAGAGCAGCGAGTCCCAAGGTACTAGCACATCCATCATCAGTAACATCATCAACCGGTCTCTGAGCTGCGCTTCTTTTTCAGTCAGCGGATCAGGCGTCTCCATCGCGTCCACTGGTTGACGCGGCGCAGTCAAGTAGCGTTCTCTTTCTCCCACCGGAATCAGCCCCGAAAACATCCGCCGTCGCCGACTACCCTGTTCTTGGTAAGTCGTCGGAAACAGCGGAAACTGCTCTTCGCCAGGCAACAGCGACAGACTTTCTACCAACTGCCAGTATTGATTGACAAAGGCATGTTCTTTCACATCTCCTTTCTCTGTTTCTAGATTTCGCCGTAACACAAAAGAAACTTTCTCTTCGCCGATTTTCGTCGCTTTATCAGGAAAGCCCGGCACCCGGCACACCAAATTTGCCGTTATCAAGTAGTAGCGCTGATGGGCAGGCTGGTAAAGCTTTAGCGGGTTGCTGCTTGCCGGTTTAAAGGGATTTCCCGGTTGGGTTGAAGGCACCTCAGGCAGCGCAGGCACCGGGGCCGGCTCTCGCCACTATTCCCACTGAGCCTGCCACTTGCTCAGCCGCTGCGGGGTGTTTTTAGCGATCGCCAAAAAGTCTTCCATAAAGCGATCTGTAGTAAAGCGCAAAATGGCAGGCTGATTGAACCGGGATTGAGATTGGGAGATGCGATCATCCGGCTGCGCTACCAGCTGCGACCACAGCGGAGAGGCAGTCCGCCACTGCACAACATGGCTTTGAGCCAAGCGACTTTGCACCGAACGGCGATTGCGAGATAAGGGCAGCGCTACCATATGTTTCCAGCTCCAGGGGTATAAGTCGTGCTCACCGTGGTGTTCGTAATATTGGTATCCGACTGCACCACACCGCTAAACTTGCTCATGCCCGAACTCACATTCACCAAGCTGGCCGACACCTCTAGCGTATTTGCACTAATAGAGACTTTGCTGCCGCTAGTCAGCGAAATTCCAGCAGCGTCCATCGTTACCTGATTACCGCTAGCATCAGTCATTTCAATCGTAGCCGGGCTATCGGCACACACAATCTTTTGCCCGCCCGGCGTTTCAACAGTGAACTGTACACCACCTTCAGTATCATCGAATCGAACATGGATACCGCTACGAGAAGTAATAGAGCGAATGTTGTTGTTACCATCCATCGTTTCGGGTGGTGTATTGACCCCATTCCACACCGACCCCACCACCATCGCCGACCAAAGGGCAGCCGCCTTCAAAAGCAACCATCACCTCGTCATTGGGCTCAGGAACAAACCAGCTACCACGATTGGACCCGGCCATTAGGGTAACCAGCCTAGCCCAAATCTCAAACGGATCGCCGTCCGGATCGGTCGTCCAGGGCAATCGCACTCGCACCCGGCCCTGCCCATCAGGATCTTGCACGTCAGTCACTAAGCCGGTGTAAAGGCCGTAGTAAGGGCCTCCTTCACCGCTAATTGGTGGTGGGGGCATGAGCGTAGGAAAAGGGGAAGGTGAAATCATGAAGTTAAAGGTTGTTTTTGGTTCTTATGTTTTTTCGTTATCGTTCAGTCCAGCACGTTCTACAACAAACTCGGTAGTGTAGCCGCCATCAGGTCCACGACAGAACTGATGTTGCACTTCGCAGACAATATACGTACCGCTAAACCAGCTACCCAAAGCTTTAAAGGTAATCGCTCTACCGACCCGAATACGCGCATCGCCAACGGCTACGCCTTTACCCACCACAAACCGCCTAGCCTGAGCGCGAAAGCTCGCTTCGGCGATCGCCTTTGTTTCTTCGTAAGTCAGTGGCATTTGCTGCGCGATGCGGTCAGTGCGATCACCAAACACATCTTTCACAATCGTCGCCCCACTCACCTGCCCAGCCCCTTCGCTGCCCAGCGCACTTTCTGTCGCCGTATAGGTTACTTTCTCTTTTGTTTGCACATCCCAACCACTGACGGTAACCGGCCATACTGATTCGCGGTGTCGGCCAGCACACCAAACTCCAACAGCCCTGCATTCATGGTCAGCGTCAGTGCCTCCTTTTCTGGCGATCTCTTCTGGCGCTCCTGCACATACAGCTTGTCATCTTCTATCCAAATTTCAGCTGCTTGGCGACGGGCCCTTTCTCGCAGAAAGGCTAGGTCGCTCTGATTGAGCTGAGCGATTACAGCATACCGATGGTCACCCAGTTTTATATCGGTCTGTAAGCCGTACTCACCCGCAATCTGTTCCATCACTTCCTGGTCAGACGTCTCTTCGAAAGTGCGAGTGCGGCGGGTTTGCCGCATAGTCTGGGCAGCGTCTTCGGCCATCAGCTGAATTTGAGGTGCCTCTCCCGAATAAAACTGACCTTCTATGGCACTGATTTTGCCTTTGAAGGCGGGCTTATGTGTACCGCCTGCGTTCAGGCTAATAGCCAGGGTTTGGCCAAACTGAAAGGCGTCTTGATCAAAATAGAGAAAGCCTGGCCCCTGGCCCCGATTGCCCCAGTTATTCAGGCGAACTTCGCAGCGGTACATACCTTCGATGGTTTCGGAGATGGTGAGCGATCGCAGCCCCTGAGTCAGCACATCTTGGCGCTGCCCGTCCAAGGTGATGACGGGTTCAACATTAACAATTCCGACGTGGGTGCTGAGGGCGGGCATAGCTGGGGGAAGACGGTAAAGGGTTAGCGGGCGTGCGATCGCAGTTGTCTATTGATCCAGTGGCGCGTTATCCAATAGGTATCGCGAGGCTTTTGCTTTTGAGGGGGCGGCGGTTCTGGGATAGTAGGCGCAGTAGGTGTCGGGACAGACGGAGCCACTATCTCGAGATTGTTGATAATAACGGGCATAAGGCAAGCAAAGTAAAGAACAAGGGGTACAAGATCTGGTGTACACCGCTATGGGCGCTAAATCTAGCAGCTGACCTGGCGCTAAATTACGCGGATTTTCAATGCCGTCGCTAGCGGCAATATTCTTCCAGTCGGTGCGTCCGGCTCTGGTCACCAAGCTTTGCAGCGAGGCTCCTTGAACCGGCCCCACAAACGGCTTAATACCGACTTGAAGCTTCGACTGCACAGCGTCTACCTTAGAGGTCAGGCCGGGCGTGAATTCAAACTGTATGCCGGGCTGACTCAAGCTAAGCGAAACAACAGATCTAGCGGATTGCCCGTTTCCGACCACAGCTCTAAATTCTCATTCATCGAAAGGAGTATCCCGTCAAACAAAAAGCTGCCCCATTGAAATCGAAGGCCAGGCACCTGGAATTTGGGTTTCTCTTTTTTTTTCTTTTTATCATCAGGTACTTTTGCTGTCCCTGGCATAGCTGATGTCCCCATAAAGTAAGCGACTCGCTCAGTCATGCGTCGCACGTCTCTATCGTGAGTAGAGTCTGTGCCAGACACATCAAAAATCAGCTCCAATGCCAGCTTAGAATCACCTTTGCCGACGTACGTCGCGGATCCATCTAGTCTGGCTGTTGGCCTGCACCTGATTGGAATAGCCAACCTGCAAGGAGGCCGGGTTGAACTGTACCTGTACAATCTTGCCGTTTTTCTTCGGTGCTGCCCCCTGCTTTTTCCATTCAATTTCAACGAGTCGCGCTTTCTCTCTAAGCTCATAGATTTATCCCCAAAACGTTTTGAACTGTGTCGCGTGCGGTCTGTTGAATCACGGTGCCTCGGCTGTGGGCTGTCAAATCGATTCTCAGCGCTGCATACACGAGCTGCATCTCCTCAATTGCGATACCGCCGCTCTGCGCATTAAGTGATGGGGCCCTGAGCTTAATGGGTAAACAGTCTTTTAACTTTAAAGGTAATCTGCTTTTGCTGGGCGCCATCTAGCATTACAACTATTCCTTGCCCTCTAATCTCCCTTTGCGTTGTTTTCATGACTTCACTAAACCATCGCCACAACCCGAAGTTCCTTACTCATGCTCTTTTTGAGTGTGAGCTGCCCGTAAGATACTTTCCCTGCCAAATGCACTTGCTGATTGTTTTGTCCGCCCTGATGAAAGGTTTTGGACTCCATGTTCATCTCCAATCCTTCACACTCAGAGAAAGTGGCTTTACATAGCTCATCTGAAACATCCGGCACGCTGATTTCTACTAAAAAGTTGAAAGTTAAAGATTCGGTTAGCCACCATTGAGCAAGCCCTCCTGTACGGTAAGTCCGTTGTTGGTTTGAATCAGCCGCACGGTGATAAAGTGAGGGGCTGCGAGGGCGCAATCCGTAGCTCTATGGTTAGCTGCCCTTGCTCAATGGCGGTTTGACGATTCGAGTGCATCTTCTATCACAACCCGAAAAGCCTCAGCTGGGCTACTGCCGGAAAATGCGCGAGGTCGAACAGCCGGGTGAGCACCTGCTCAAAGTGTTGTTTTACCCGCCGCCTGAAAGCCGTACTATGGGGTGAAAATGCATACCGCTGGCCTTCTGTAAGTGCTAGCCGGCCGCAGTGGATCACGGCAACCTCTTCCGCACGTTGATACTAGCCAGGTCGGGATCAAGGCTCAAGGTAGCGTTATTCCAAGTCACTGACCTTGCGGTCTGAGCCGAATAGGGTTGATACCCACTGCGTGCAAATTTTGTTCTGGGCTAGGTCCAGCGATTCTACCGTTGACAGTACGTCCTGGATGACTTCGTTGGCTGGGGCGATCCAGGAACCTTTGCTTAAGCTTCGCTTTGCCATGATGCCAGCCATACTCCCCGCCGGATGAGTCTGCAACAGTACGCCATCGGGCTCGCGGCTAATCAGCCACGGATGGTAGAGCGCGGCGTAGCTGTCGGTAGTGTCGCCATCGGTGCGAAGTACCTGCGATAGCTGCTGCTGATAGCGCAGAGCATGAGTCGATCTGTAGTCTTTGGGTAGTCCTAGAAGGGCAATCGCATCTCCCCTAGCCGCAGCAAACTGAACAAGTGCTCTTTGCACTCTCAGCAGTCCAGATAAGTCAGTGCCTTCAGAGAGCAACAGCTGCCAGTCCATATTCGGAGAAGGGGCTACCCGCAGAGAGTTGTTCTCGTGTCTTCCGCTTTGGTCAGGCTTTTGGCAGGCGTAGAACAGTTGAGACTTATGGCAGCAGTCTGGACGAAGTTCTTTCTGTTTTTCTTCAACCGATTCTGTCTACTTGATGTTCAGAGAGCGTCCATCCTACATGAGCAGCATCTGGTATAGCGATGATGCTGACTTTATGGATGGGGAGCAGGCTATGGATACCTGTGAGCGGTTTGGATTGAACATAAAGGCGATCACTTGCTTCTGCTATGAGCGATCGCTGCCGACTTGGTCTCAAGGCCGGGTCCAAAAAGACATCGACCACAAAGTCTTGCCAGTCCTGCTGAGTCAGCTGTGTATAGTCTTTACCCTTGGGTGCCAACCCATCTCTCACCAGCGCTGGCTCATCAGAAATCTGCGCAGACCGCCAAGGCACAGCAGCCTCTAGTCCAAGTGGAATAACAATCTCATCGGCAGATAGCGGTACTTCGAACGGAAAGCTAGAATGCGGCGTGGCATTGGTCAAACTCTCTAATGTTGCCTTGTCAGGCTGAGGTGAGCCTTCCGCGTAGCCTTCTATTGAGGTTTCTGTTGTTTTACTGCGCAGCACAACCTGCACACGATGAACGCTATCCAACGCTGAGATTGCGGTCGTCTGCGTCAATCCCTTCTACCCACACACTGCTCAGTTCTACCTGCTCAGCAGCTTCTACAGTCGACGCCACTAGCAACCACAGCGTTTTATCAGCGCTCTGGAACTGTAGCCAGTCTCCTGCTTTCACACTCACAACAGAAGACTGAGTATCTGTAGGGCAGCTGTTTTATCAATCGCCAGTGCAATTCTTCCAGGAAAAGCAGCCACTGAACCTGGCACATGAACAGTCCCTTCTAGCTCAGGGACTGCACAGAAGGCCGATGAAACCAGTGGAGCTTCTGACTCTTTAAAGCTTCACTAAAGAAGCGTCCGCTGGTTTCCAATACTTGGCACAGCGAGATACGCCCGGTGACGCTGATCTTGAAAGTCGAGCTGAAGCAAATCGCCCGGTTGCAAAGACTGGGCTTCGCTCAGCGGCAATTGAATAGCGGCTTCTGTGCCAGATTCGACAGTCGCAGAAATAAAAGCTTGCCTGCTCACCAGTAGCTCGGCTTTGCCCTGAAGCCGATCGGCCCAGCTACCAGGAGACCGTGCCTGTGCGCTGAGCGGTACGTACCCGTTTGCAGCTGTTTTTAGCAGTCCTGCAAGTGAAAATACGGCAGTTTCAGCCGTCGCGGCCTGAGCAACGCGGACGATCCAGCAGCGCCGCCCACCCTGAGCGAAAAAAGATTTTACACAAGGGGCCAGACAGGCAGTTTGCTGTAGCCTGGCAACGTTGTCCCAGGCCAACGGATAGCGATCGCCAAAAACATCAGACAAAATCCAGATAGCTCTCCACTACCACCGGCAAGTTGAGCGGCCCCTGCCGAGCGAAGCCGACAAAAGCTGCAATATCCATTCGCGGCAGAGCGGTGGTCGTGGGCACCTCTGCTTGAAAGGTAATACCAGGGAAGAGGCGAGTAAGCATTATCAGTAACTCAATTGATTACTCAAACTTGATATCTTCAACAGAAAGACCCAGCCCTTCGTATCGGCGACATCGGTGCCTTTACCATTGAGAGAAGGGTCAGTGTATTTCATCGGCTGAGCACCCACCAGCTGCCAGGTCATGGCGATAGTGGTACGGTCTTCACTTTGTAGTTGAACGATAATATCTCGCCGGGCATCTTCACCGCTGCGAACCTGGTTTAGCCAGCTCGTTAGGTCTAACGCCCCCAGCACACCGCGCTTAAGCGAAATATCAGTGGCCTTGTACAGCCCTGGAATCTTGATCGGCGCGTTACGCACATCGTTTCCGGCTCTGTACTCTTCGTCGTAATTTCCACACCCAGGCCCGTCACTTCCTGAAATCCGGCCTTGGCACCATCAGTACCGTCGCCCAAATTCACCAGATATCGAAAGGCACTATCAGGGGCGATCGCGTTCAACAGCCATATCAACTCTCTCCTTTATTTACGCTCTACAACTTATTTTTCTAAAACTTATCTCTCTAAAACTTACGCTCCACAACAAATCCATCAATCTACTACCGCTGATCGGCTGTCCACTGACCAATTCGGAGTCACAAATTCAGCCGGATGATAGCCGGTGCCACGCCCACTAAGCAAATAAGTTGACCGTTGTCCAAATCGTTTTGGGTCATCGTAGAGCGATCGCACCTTACAAAGAACGCCTGCTCAATTTTGCTACCGGCCAAATGCCCCTCTCGCCACTCATTCTCCAAAAGCTGTTTATCGAGCGCCGCACGTTATCCCATAGCCGCTCGCCGTTTGGCTGAAACACCGACCACTGCGTCGCCTTATCAATAGACGCTTCCAAATAGGCAAAGTACCGCCGAATGTTGAGATACTTCCACTGGGGTCAGAGCTAATCGTGCGCGCGCCCCATACCCAACGCCTCGATTTTCAAAAGCGCGAATACAGTTGATGCCCAGTGGGTTGAGGATATCCTGCTGAGCTTTGTTGATGGTGGTTTCAAGCGCGATCGCCCCACGCACGACCTCATTAGCAGGCGCTTTATGCACGCCAATTTCAACGTCATTACGGGCGTAAATGCCTGCAACAAATCCGCTGGGCGGTAAATTTATCTGCTGGTTGGTTAACGGATCAACTACCGTAATCCAAGGATAATAAAGCGCCGCGCGAGTAGTGTCTAGCAAGCCACGGTATTTGCGAACATCGGAAAGTGCAACATTCTCTGGGCTGTCGAGAATAGCCACCCGGTAACGCAGGCGATCACGAGAAATAAGCGCTTGGCTAATCGAACCAATACTAGCTTCTCTGCGCCCCCAATCATTTGAGTAGCCCGGCGCGGCAACAATTGCAATCTCTTCTAAATCTTCTAACGATTTCAGCCCGCTTTTAATGGTCGTCTGATTATCGGCAATACCTTCATAGCTTTGTACGGTAGGTTCTATACCGTCCCTGCCACCACTGAGCAAATACACTTCCTCTTTCAGTTCTGCCAGACAATATCTTTTGCTGTTTCGTCCGACAAATTAAGTAAGCTATCAGCTAGGGCTGCTGGTTCACTATCAGCCGCTACGTTAAATACAAGAGGCGTTCTAGACTGTTAACGATCGACAAATATTTTCAGAAAACAGCGTAGTAATACTATTACGGGCTCTCCCTGGAGCATAGAAATAGTTAGCTCATTCCAATCCAGAACTTGCGCAAACTTTCCGGGTAGTGTGGCACTAAGTGAAATCTGTAGCGGATAAACCAAGGTACTGCTATCCAAATCAACCGGTCGAGTTTCATTACCCACAGATGAGGTAAATACCCACTTGCCCTGGTTGCGAACGGCACTATACGTGTCTATTTGGTTGCCTTGCTGAATAATAACCAGATCGCCACTCTGTAGTCCAACTTTGAGCTTACGCTCAGCAGGAGACTCGCTCCTAGTCTCTGTCAGTACGTTATGAAGCCTACCGCTGACTGCAATTGTGATGTTACCGGCCTCACCAGGAAAGCGAGCCCGCCAGGAAACCGTTGCCTTGTCGCGGGCAATCGCTAGCTCTGTCTGAGCTAATTGCGCAGTGTTAGTAATCGTGTTAGCAATATTATCTCTACCGTTTACCAAATTTTCTACCGCATTAATCAACCCAGTAGAATCTGCAACAACCTTGTCGGTGGCTCCTTTCCGCTCTGGCGGATCGGCTGTAGTCGCAAGGCTCTCGGCAGCTTCGGCTATACTACGCGCTGCGCTTTGAAACGTCTGAACGGTATTAGCGGCAGTAACGCTAATAGCTTGAGCATTACTAATGGGAGATGAAAGTATATTCGCAGGACTTCTATTCTCAGTATCTACATCCGTGTTTGCCTGTTTCGCTGCATTTATACCTGCTGCATAAGCTTCTGCAACGCTGCCTTGCGCCAAGTCTAAGTTCGCTCGAATGCCAGAGAGCCGAGCCGTTTGAGTATCAACTGCATCAATGACGTCTTGCCACGGAGAACTCTGATTTTCTGCCAGCAATTTGCTAGTCAGTAGCGCTTGTTCTGCTGCTAGCAGTGAGCTTCTCCCAGCGTTAAGCGCGGCTATTGTTTTAATTGTGGCGTCGTTTGCAGCTGCTTTAGCACCTTCAATTTCTGCGATGGGTGCTGGCACCACGGCATTTGCTATCAATGTTTTGACATCGACTTTTTCACTTTCAGTATCCGTGCTTGGCACTGAAAACGCTCTTGCTACATACAGCCGAGAGCCACCATTGTTAAAAAATGCTCTGACCGCATGGGCTAGATAGTTAGTCCTATCGGCATCGTTATACCTGAGCGGATCGATGCCGCCGTAGATGCGCTCAAACTGGCTGAAGCTAGTGAGCAACTCTGGCTCACCCTCTGTCGGACCATAGCGAGTAGCCCCCACAAACCCAGTTGTGCTAGTTCCCACCCCTTCAATCGATTTGGCCCGAAAGCTCGTTTCTTCAACATACACACCTGGTGCAAGATATTCTGGCATGAGAGGTCTCCTTGTTGTGAGAATTGTTTGATTAGGGTGAAAGACCCTGGCACTTGAGTATCAGGAAATAGCGATCAGTCTTATGGAGCAGGGCCGATTCTTAACACCGACTCTGGTTCGAGGGGAGCCGTTGATTGCAAACCTGATCGCAAGACTGATTGCAGAACCAGCGGTCGTTCAAATACAAGGACACGCGGCCAACTGTCCACAAAATCGACTACGTTCTGATCGTACGTTGTAATAATTCTGGCTTGAGGTTGATTTAGTAATCCTGACAAATCAGGTACCGAGTCAGCTATCCGACTAGCCGACTGACTTTCTTGGCAAAAAACTTCTACGCTGATCGGAAAAGTTTGTTCCTTTAGTGAAGGCAGCTGGCTGGACTCCTCTAGGATAGGATAGGGCATCATTAGCGCTAAAATGCCTCGGTCGTCTGTTAGCCCGTAATGCTCAGAGACCTGAAATGCCACGGAATTTTGCGATCGCACTTTCACCAAAGCATAAGCTGCTGGCTTTGGCTCATCGCCTGTACCAACGACTACCTCAGCACGAACCACCGCACTACCCGGCGGCACGCTTCTGGTCGGCGCGGACCACAGCTGAACGCCCCTCGCTGCAACCGTAACAGCCCCCAAAGCAAGCATATCTTCCCCTTTATAAACGTCTTTAACCGGAGCTAAGTCACAAACGCCATTGGCAAAAACCGTTGCTGCCGATCAATCATATGGATCTCAACCCACACAAATTCTTGTGTGGTCGGAAGCTTTGACCACGGCAACCTTTTGTCGCTAGACGAAGGTTTTTCCTCAGAAACCAGCCCAGAAAAAGCAATCACTCCATTCGGGGTAGCGCGGCCCACCACAGCCTTGCCGACGCTTTTCTTCTGGTCATTACTTAGCTTCTGCGCGGTAACCTGCAACCCCTTGGCAACAATACTGTTAGTGAGCCGATCCCAAAACTGCAAACCCAGCAGCGTATCGGTTCTATCTTTCTCCATTGCCACAGGCTTCATGAAGCCACTGCCCCCTCAATCATCCGCTGCATATCCATCACGCGAGACCGTACGTCAGCCCCATCAGCAGTCGTGCGATTCGAGTCAATCATCAAATTTCGTACCAGGTAAGGAATCGTGATTTGATACTGAACGCCGCCCGAGCCTAGCGTATCCCACACTTGCAAAATTTCTTCGCCCGACATCTCGCCAAGCAACAGTTCTACCGTTTCACAGGGCTCAAATGCAGGCGTTTGTCTTTTCTGATTCAGGATAGAAGGTGGAATAATAGGATAATCTTCCAACGTCCGCAAAACCCAACCAACCAACCGATTTTGAGTGTCGGGCGTGTCACCCCAAATAGTGACCAGCAAATGTAAGTCTAACGGGAGCTTGCTGTGATACCTGGCGCCACTGTCTGAAAAATTTCCCGATGGCGTACGGTGAGA
>CAWBZE010000003.1:0-529687 GCA_963793215.1 uncultured Cytophagales bacterium
CATCCTGATCCAGACGCACTCCGCCGACCTGGGTATTGAGGTTAACTGATCCTAGGTTGGTATTGAAGAGAAAGAAACCTTGCACGTTGGTGTTGAAAGCGTTCTGATTGCCCCACACCGCGTCACCCGGGTTGGCCTGGGCCTGCTGGTGCTGGAGGATCTCCGGGAAGTAGATAAGCGAAGTGTTGCTCAGGTAATCGATGCCCCCGTTGGCGGTAAATTTCAGGAACGAGGTTTCGGTCTGAAAGATGTCAATGTCCAGGGCAAAGGAGGTGATAAAACGATTCACCAGCGAGTTGTTCGTCGACAGGTCGCGAATGGCGTAGGGATTGTCGTTGAAGTAGGGGTTGTTCGGATAGTTGCCCTGCGCATCAGGCTGAAGGTTGGCGTAGGTGGTCGTGTAGGCAATGTTATAACCCAGGCTACCGCCGGTGTTGTTCTGGTTGCCCGTGAACCCCCGGTCTGAGTTGGTGCGCAAGTAGTTGGCGTTCACGTTGAGGTTAACGGACTTCGACAGCGCGTGGTCGACATTAGCCCGAATGGAGTAACGGTCGAAGCCGGTGTTTTTGATAATCCCGCCCTCTGACTGCAAGCGACCGGATACGTAGAACTGGGTCTTTTCGCTACCGCCCGAAACGCTCAGTTGGGTGCTGGTGAGCAGCGGTTGTTCCCCGTACAGCTCTTCTTCCCAATCCACGATCGCGCCATCGGCCAGGGCTTGGTTGTAGCGTTCCAGTTCGGGAGCCGCCGCGTCTTCTCCGAAGTAGGTGACGATTTTTCCGGGATTCCAACCCTCGAAGCCCTGGAGGTTCAGGGCCGAGGCAAAGCCAATGTCCTGTTGCAGGTTGACCTGCGTTTTGCCCGCTTCGCCTTTTTTGGTCGTGATCAGGATCACTCCCGCGTTGGCCCGCGTTCCGTAGATGGCCGCGGCCGACGGCCCCTTAAGCACCTCGATCGACTCAATATCATCGGGATTAAGATCAGCAATCCGGTTGGAAGAATTGTCCTGAGAAGATGCGTTTTCGCCCGCTCCCGCGCCGCTCACCAGCGTGCGGCCGCTTCGGAGCGTGCTGTTGTTTACGTACACCCCGTCTACAATGTAGAGCGGCTGCGAAGACCCGGCCCCCAGCGTGGAGATGCCCCGCAGTTGCACGCTGACCCCGCCGCCCGGGGCACCGTCGTTGGCCGTGATGTTCACGCCTGGCATCTTTCCGTACAGCGCATTGTCTACCGTCTGTGGTTCGGTGACTCCGGTAAGCTGCTCCGCCGAAATGGTGGATACCGCATTGGCCAGGTTAGACCGTTTCACCGACGAAGCCAAACCGGTGACGACCACTTCTTCTAGGTTGGTCATGTCTTCCGAAAGGGCTACGTTCTGGGTATTCGTTGAACCGGAAATCGGAACCGTCTGTGACAGGTAGCCGATAAACGAAAAGGTAAGGTCGGCCGGCACGTTCTGCACCGACAAGCGGTAGTTGCCATTGATATCAGTTACCGTTCCGATCGTGGTTCCCCTCACAATAACGTTGACCCCGGCCAGCGTTTGTTGGTTTCTGGCGTCGGTGACGGTACCGGATACCGTCGTTTGGGCCTGCGCCGTGACTAGAAGGATGGGGCCTATCATTAGTGATGTCAGTAAGCCCAGCAGGTAGTGATTCTTCATAAGGATTAGGTTAGGGTGATAAGCAAATCGCTGTATATCTCGTAAAGTAGCAATTATACCGAAAAATTGCCTACTGCAACGCAAATAGATCGCTGTTAAGTCTTCTCGTTGCCCGGGAGGGGGCTATTTGCAGCGGACTAGTTTGAATGCCTTTTCGATGGTAAATTCTCGCTGTAATACAGTAGTTCTCGAGTGAGAGGTAGCGAAGATCAGTGATTGGACCGGAGGCCCTGATTATAGCAGGCGCAGAACGGAGTCCTGCACGCTAGGATTCTGCGCTAGTGCGTTGACTACACGTAGTTGTTCAGCATCACGGGCATCACCAGCATGAGCACGTCTTCGTGCTCTTCTTTTTCGCTGGGCTCAATGAGTCCCGCCCGGTTGGGTTGCGAAAACTTGAATACCACTTCCTTAGCATCCAGGTTATTAAGCATCTCAATCAGAAAACGGGCGTTGAATCCGATCTCAATATCCTCCCCGGGATGTTCGCACTCCAGCGTCTCATTGGCTTCGTTCGAGAAATCAATGTCTTCAGCCGAAACGTGCAGTTGGTTGGCGGTCACCTTCAAGCGCACCTGGTGGGTGGTTTTGTTGGCGTAAATGGCAATCCGTTTGAGCGAGCTAAGCAGCGTGGCCCGGTTCACCGTCATGGTGTTGGTGTTGTCCTGCGGAATCACGTTCTCGTAGTCGGGATAGCGCTCGTCGATCAGGCGGCACACCATCTGGATTGTGCCGCCCGACGCGCCGGCAAACTTGAAGAAGGCGTTCGAGGCGTTGAACTTCACACTCACCGATACGTTCTCGGCGGGAAGCACCGAGCGCAGCAGCGTCAGTGCCTTACGCGGAATGATGATGGGCGATTTGGAACCGGAGCCGATGTCGTCGCGGCGGTAGCGGATGAGCCGGTGACCGTCGGTGGCCACGAAGGTACTGTCGGCCCCGTTCAGGTTCACGTACACGCCCGTCATGGCCGGGCGCAACTCGTCGGTGCTGGTGGCGAAGATGGTGTTGCTCACCGCGTTGGCCAGCACGTCCGAGGGCATCTCCACCTCGTGCCCGTCCTCCACCATCGGCACCTTGGGGAAGTCGGTGGCGTTCTCGCCCGATAGCCGGTAGCGGCCGTTCTCCGACTGAATTTCTACGGTGTAGGTAGACTCATCCACGGTGAAGGTGACGGGTTGCTCCGGCAGGTTCTTAAGCGTATCGATCAGGATACGGGCGGGTACCGCAATGCTTCCTTTCTCCTGCGTATCCACCGGCAGTTCGGTCATCACCGTGGTTTGCAGATCGGAGGCGGTTATTCTAAGCGTTCCGTTCTGAATGTCGCACAGGAAGTTCTCCAGGATAGGCACCACCGGATTGGAGGTGATTACCCCGTTGATGGCCGAAAGCTGCTTGAGGAGGGCGGAGGAGGAGACAACGAATTTCATGGGGTGGTGGATTAGGTTGATAAGAGGCACCCTACAGATAAGATACCGTTCTAAGACAATTGCCTACGATCTGCCTGGTGCGGCCATTTTATGGCGGGGGGTAAATATAAAGATTAATCAAGAATCCACCTCGAAAGGAAAAGAAATAGTCAACAGTCGATAGACGACAGTCCACTGCTATCGGTGCTCCTGGGGTCTGTCCACGGTCCATAGTCGATGGACGACAGTCCACTGCTATCGGTGCTTCCGGCTATGGTCTATCAACTGTTGACTATGGACTATGGACTATCTATCGACTGTGGACTATCGACTGTGGACTCAACTTCTACCCACCCACCGACACGCGTTTGAACTCGGTCACTTTCATGCCCTTGCTTACGCTATCCAGGTACTGGCTCACCGTTATGCTGTTGTCCTTTACAAAGGCTTGGTTCTCCAGGGTATTGTCTTTGAAGAACTTCTTGAGTCGTCCCTGCGCGATCTTGTCCAGCATCGCTTCGGGCTTGCCCTCGGCTTCAGCTTGCTCGCGGCCGATGCGCAGCTCCTGGTCGATGGTGGCCTGGTCGACCTGCTCTTCGTTAAGGGCGGCGGGGTTCATGGCCGCAATCTGCATGGCGACGTCTTTGCCAGCTTCCTCGCCTTGTCCGTCGGTGTTGGCCAGCGCGACGAGCACTCCCAGCTTTTTGTTAGCGTGGATGTAAGAAACGACTAGCTCGCCCTTCAGCATTTTGTAGGCACCAATTTCTATCTTCTCGCCAATCTTGCCAACCAGCTCCGACAGTTTTTCGTCTACCGTGAGGTTGCCAACTTTGAGTTGCTTCAGTTCGTCTACCGAAGCGGGGTGCTCCTTAAAGGCCACCGTCAGGATATCTTCTCCGCCCTGCAAGAAGTCGTCGTTCTTGGCAACGAAGTCAGTTTCGCAGTTCAGCGAGATAAGCATCGCTTCTTGGTGGTCGTCGCTTGCTTTGATGAACACGACTCCCTCGCTGGTTTCGCGATCGGAGCGGGAGGCGGATACTTTCTGTCCTTTTTTGCGGAGGTTCTCTACCGCTTTATCAAAATCGCCATCGGCTTCGGTGAGGGCCTTTTTGCAGTCCATCATCCCGGCGCCGGTCATCTGGCGGAGTTTGTTAACGTCTTGTGCAGTAATTGCCATAGTTAAGTTGATTTTTTTTCTAGGGTTGGTCATAAAAAAGAACACCGGCGAGCGTCTTTATCAAGACAGAACGGCCGATGTTCCGGATGGTTTCACGAAGAACAATTAAGGGTTAGCCTATGATTCTGAAGCTGGCTCTTTAGATTCTTCGGTTGCTTTGGCTTCTGCCGCTCCCTTAGCTTCCAGCGCTTCTTTTTCGTCGGCCTGTTTCTTGCTTTCTTCTTCCTCCTTCAGTTTTGCTTCTTCCTTCTGTTCTCGTCGCTCAATCAGTCCTTCTTCGGCGGCTTGGCCGATGTACTTCACGATCAGCGAAATAGACTTAAAGGCATCGTCGTTGCCGGGGATGGGGAACTGAATGCTGGTCGGGTCGGAGTTGGTATCTACCATACCGATCACCGGAATGTTCAGCTTCATGGCTTCCTTGATGGCAATATGCTCGCGCTTGATGTCCACCACGAACAGGGCGGAGGGCAGGCGGGTGAGGTCGGCAATGCCGCCGAGCACTTTTTCCAGCTTCTCCTTCTCGCGGCTCATCATCAGGCGCTCGCGCTTGGCCAGGTTCTTGTACTCTTCTTCCTTCATCATCTTCTCGATGGAAGATAGCTTGCGCAGCGACTTGCGAATGGTAGCGAAGTTGGTGAGCATGCCTCCCAACCAGCGGTCGGTCACGTAGGGCATCCGCAGCCGCTTGGCTTCTTCGGACACCACCTCCTGGGCCTGCTTCTTGGTGGCCACAAACATGATCTTGCGTCCCGAGCGTACAATGTTCTTCACGGCGTCGGCGGCGTGGTCTAGCTCCACCAGCGTCTTGTTCAGATCAATGATATGGATTCCGTTGCGCTCCATAAACACGTAGGGAGCAATTTTAGGATTCCATTTACGGGTAAGGTGCCCAAAGTGAACACCGGCGTTTAATAAGTCTTTATACTCTAATTTATCCATAATAAGGGGTTGCGATGCAATAGTGATTAGCGCTTGCTGAATTGGAAGGCTCAACGTGCTTTGCGGCGACCGTATTTTTTACGTTCCACCATGCGGGGGTCCCGCGTGAGGAAGCCTTCCTTTTTCAGGGGCGGACGGTACTCGGCGTTGATGCTGACCAGGGCGCGCGACACAGCCAGACGAATGGCTTCGGCTTGTCCTTTGAAGCCGCCACCGCCTACGTTCACCTTCAGGTCGTAATTTCCTACCTCTTCCACCAGGGTGAGGGGTTGCTTCACGATGGTCTGCAGAATCTCAGGGGGGAAATAAGCGTCGAGCGGCTTTTTATTAATGGTGATCGTGCCGTTGCCGGGTTGCATATACAGGCGGGCTACGGAGGTCTTTCGCCTTCCGATCGTGTTGGTAACGTCCATATTATCGTAGTTCTAAAGTTTGAGGTTGCTGCGCTTCGTGCGGATGCTCGGCACCGGTGTAGACGTGCATATTCTTAAAAATCTTTCGACCGAGTTTATTCTTGGGCAACATACCGCGTACGGCCTTCTCAATCACCCGGGCCGACGACTTGGCCATCTCCTGCCGGGGGGTAGAAAATCGCTGTCCGCCCGGATAACCGGTGTGGCGGATGTACACCTTGTCGTCCATCTTTTTGCCGGTGAGCACCAGTTGGTCAGCATTCACCACGATCACATTGTCGCCACAGTCCACGTGCGGAGTGAAACTGGTTTTGTGCTTGCCGCGCAGCACCGAGGCAATATCGCTGCACAAGCGCCCTAGTGGAGCTTCGCCCGCGTCAACGATATACCACTTTTTTTCAACGGTGGCGGCGTTGGCCGAAATGGTCTTGTAACTAAGTGTATCCACGTTATTTTTTTACTAATGAAAATTGCCTTCCGAAAAAGGAACACAAAAGTAGTAGGTATCTGTTTGAAATGCAAGGAGAATAGGAAAATGAGTGAAGGAAGAAGGATTGAATGAGTGAGTAGAGAATATCAAATCATCAATTCTATAACTCAATTACTTATACTTATCCAACTGCTTCAGCAGCACCGCGAAGTCTTTGGGGTAGGGGGCTGTCACTTCCAGGGGCTTGCCGTCCATGCCCTCGAAGCCCAGGGCCGAAGCGTGCAGCGCCACCCGTTTGATCAGCGGCAGTTCTTCGGTGCCCTTTTTCAGGTGGAAATCTCGCTTGACGCTCGAACAGGTAGAACCAGTGACCGCCGTACTGCTCGTCGCCCACGATGGAAGCGCCCAAACTGCTGAGGTGCACCCGGATCTGGTGCATGCGTCCCGTGATGGGCTGGCAACACACCAGGGTATGGCGTTGGTACACCTCCACCGTTTGCACCAGCGTCTGGGCGGGCTTTCCCTCGCGGCGACTGATCCGTACCACTCCTTTGCTGGTCGCATGGATGGGCAGGTCAACCATCACTTCCTGAAAATCGTGAATCCCTTCGCTCATCGCATGGTAGGTTTTCTTCACCTGCCGCTTCTCAAACTGCATGGCCAGGGCCCGGTAGGCTTCGGGGTGCTTGGCCAGGGCCAGCGCTCCCGACGTTTCCTTGTCGAGGCGGTGCCCCACCTGGGCGTCGGCCACGTGCTGCCGGGCCAGCGACAAAATGCTAACCGGGTCGTTGCGGTCATCCAGGGTGGCAATAAACGAAGGCTTGTTGATGATGATGTAGTCATCGTCTTCGTGGAGAATTAGGTCAGTGAACTTGATACGGGGCATGGAACGGAATGTTTATCCTAACCAATCCGCAAAGGCTGGTATTTGTTTTGGGGAAAGTGGCTTTAGCCGGTGGGGGCGCTAACATCGTGGGCTTCTTTCTCGACCACCACCCGCCGTCGCGTGGCCTTGCCGCGGCGCAGTTGAAAGCTAAAGGTAGAGCCAACCCCCACTTCGCTCACCACGCTCACCTTCAACTGGTGGGCCTCCAAAATGTGCTTCACGATGGCCAGCCCCAGGCCGGTGCCGCCCTTGTTCTTTGATCGGCTCTTCTCTACCCGGTAGAAGCGCTCGAAAGATGCGCTCGATGTCTTCCGGAGGGATGCCCCGGCCGTGATCTTGGATGAATATTGTGATCGCGTCGGCGTCGCTTTCGAAACGAACGGTGACGGTGGTTTTTGACTGCTTGGTATATTTGATAGCGTTGTTGATCAGGTTGATCAGTACCTGATAAATGCGGTGCCGGTCGGCGTATACGTGGATGAAACTGCTCTGGGTGGCGTCTAGCGCCAGGGTGATATCCTTTTTTTCGGCGTCGGCTTCCAACTGGTCAAACACGTCGGTGACCATATCGCTGAGATTGAAGTGCTCGTAGTGCATCTTGATGCCCCCCGTTTCCATCTGGGATAACGTGAGCAGGTCTTGCACCAGAATATCCAGTCCGTCGAGGCTCTTGGCGGCTTTCTTCAAAAACTTGTAGCGGAACTTTCGGTTTTCCACCGCGCCGTCCAGCAACGTATGTACAAACCCCTGGGCGGCAAAGATGGGAGTCTTTAGTTCGTGCGACACGTTGGCCACGAATTCTTTGCGAAACTCAGCCATCTTTTTCAGGTCGTTGATCTCGCGCTGCTTGTCGGCGGTGTAGTCCCTGATCTCCTGGGTGATCCGGCGGAAGGGATTGGCCAGGGGAGTCTGCTCTTCTTTGTCTTCAACGAACGAAAGGTCTTTGCGCTTGAGTTGGTTGAGTATGTGGTAAATCTTGTTCACCTCTCGAAAAGACCAGAAACTCCAGGGTAACGCTAATCAGGATATAGGAAGAAGAAAAAGCCAACAGAAAACCCACCAGCAGCGCGGTGTCGGATATGCCGTCCATCAGAGATTGAAATGCAGTGGTGATCAGGGCGATGCAGGCACCCAGCAGCACGGCTACTCCCTTCGAGTTAAATAGCATTTGCATACGAACGAATCAGTAGTTAAAAAAACCAAAAGTCAGTTACTAACGAAGCAACGCGCGTGGATGAGCCCAGCGGCTTTCAGCTACTCGCCAGCCTCAAATTTATAGCCTACTCCCTTCACCGTGACGATGTAGTCGCTGCCGATCTTCTCGCGCACCTTGCGAATGTGCACGTCCACCGTTCGCGCCAGCACGTACACGTCCGATCCCCAGATGTTCTGCAGCAGGTCGTCCCGGCTGTGTACCTTGTCGGGGTTTTGCACCAGATAGTAGAGCAGTTCAAACTCCTTTTTGGGCAAGGTAACGGGGTCGCCGTTCACCGTCACGGTGTAGCTGGTGCGGTCGATGATCAGGTTGCCCGCGTTAATCTTGGTATTCTTTTGCCCCTTCTTGGCTTCCCGCCGAAACATGGCCCCGATGCGGCTAATAAGGGCGCGGGGCTTGATGGGCTTGGTGATGTAGTCGTCGGCCCCGGTATCGAAGGCCGCCACCTCCGAATACTCTTCGGAGCGGGCGGTCAGAAACACGATGAAGGTGTTGTAGAGATCAGGATTTTCGCGAATCTGTCGACAGGTTTCCACGCCGTCCTGGTGGGGCATCATAATATCCAACAGAATGAGATCAGGAAGAAATTTGGCGGCCAGGTCGACGGCCTTCTTGCCGTTGCTGGCGGTTTTCACGCGGTACCCCTCCTTGCTCAGGTTATAGTCCAGTAGATCAAGGATGTCGGGCTCGTCGTCGACGATCAGTACCCGGTGCTGCTTGGTAGACATAGGAGGCTAGGTTTGGCGAACGGCTGAGGCTAGCAAAAATAAGAAAAAAACGCAATCATGGATCGAGCTGTTCGTTATTTCTCGCTTCGCTTCTTCAGCAATAAGCTTACGCCGCCGCGGGGTCGCAAGGTGATGAGCGGCTCTACGGAAATGGCTTCGTCCGAAACTCGTTGAATATCAAACTTCCTAATGATCTGACCCAGTACCAGTTGCATCTCCAATTGCGCAAAGTGGTTACCGATGCAGTAGCGCGGTCCGCCGCCGAATGGAAAAAACGCGAATTTATGCCGCTCCGAGTCATCGTCCGCAAAGCGCTCGGGCCAGAAGCGCTCGGGTTCATGCCACAAGTCTGGGTGCCGATGGATAATGTAGGGGCAAATATACACCTGCGATCCCCGGGGAATGAAGTAGCCATCCAGTTCGTCGTCTTCGCGGGCCTCGCGTCCGATGATCCAGGCCGGGGGATACAGGCGCATGGTTTCTTGCACCACCCGGTTGGTGTGCGGCAGGTCGGTGATGGGATTGCCCGTCGGAATGCCGTTTGATTCAATGTGCTGCGCCTCATCGTAGACCCGCTCTTTTTCTTCGGGATGGCTGGCCAGCAGGTAGAGCGCCCACGACAGGGCCACCGCCGAGGTTTCGGTGCCCGCGATGAACAGGGTCACCACCTCGTCACGCACCTGCCGATCGCTCATGCGCTCTCCGGTGTCGGCATCTTCGGTATCCATGAGCATGGCCAGCAGATCATGGTGCGTTTGCGTGGCACCCCGTCGCTCGCCGATGATGCCGTATACCAGGCGGTCAAGCTCTTGCAGGGCTGCTTGGTAGGTACGGTTCTTCTCGTTGGGCAACCACAGCGGCAGCCGGAAGGGGTTCGAACACTTTGTCGGTGATATGCTGATTGATCACGTTGATGCAGCGCACGATGGCGGGCGCGGAAGCACCGATGTCGGAGCCGAACAGGGCGCGGGCCACCACCTGGGCGGTGAGCCGCATCAGATCATGGCTCACGTTGCGCGGCGCACTCAGGTCAGCCTGTTCCCATTCTTGCAGCATTTCTTGGGTAGCGCTGGTAATCGTGTCACCCAGGGTGGCCAGTCGCTCGCGGTGGAAGGCCGGTTGGGCGATGCGTCGTTGCTTGAGCCAGAAGTCGCCCTCGCTGGTGAGCAGTCCGTTGCCCAACGGGTGCCGCAGAAACTCGTAGGCGAAGCTCTTGCCGTACTTCTTGTTGTTGGTCACCAGCACGTGCTTGGCGTACTCGGGCCGGGAGAGCACGAACAGCGGCACGTGGGGCAGGTGCACGTCGTAAAAGTCGCCGTAGCGCCGCTGGTTGTCGATCATAAAGGTAAAGAAGTCGCGTCCGAAGACGGCCGCGTTCTTGAGCAGCGGATTGGCCGGGGCCACCCGGGGATAAGGACGTCCGCGCTGGGGCCGGGCGCGCAGGGTGGCTTGTACGCTGGAGATAAGTAGTCGGAGCATGCTAAGCTAAGCCGTTTGATGCTCATAAAGTTTCTGCCTTTAGCGGTTAGATTGCTACCGTAGGGTGTTTTGCCCAGGAAAACGATTTGTAGGGCTGAGCAAATGAATTAGTGGTTTAAGCTGAGTCTCTGAGACTAAGTTCTGGCAAGAGTTACTGAGGAAAAGTTTGGTTATGAACAACCGGGGCAAATAGCTATTTTGTGGCGGGTTACTTTCGCTACGATGCGTGATACGTTATAAATGTGCTGATGTAAACAAGTTATGGGCAATTATAGAATATGAATAGATCACTGAAAATAGCATTTATTGGTACTCTCCTCTTCTTCTCCTGCCAAAAGGAAAACCTATCTCTTTGCGAAAACTTGAGTAGTAACCTTTCTGATAGAGTGGGTTTTTATTGCGGTATTGCGGTAGATCTTCCAAAAATACTTAACAATCAAAATTACAGCCATATTGTGAGCAGTCAATTTAATAGTGTAACTGCTGAAAACGTTATGAAACCAGCTTATCTGCACCCAACCCAAAACACATATTATTGGACGGAGGCTGATCAACTTGCTGATTATTGTGTAGCCAATTCCAAACGATTACACGGGCATACCCTTATATGGCACCAACAGTTACCAAACTGGATATTAAATTATCAAGGTTCTAGTGCTGATTGGGAAAACCTATTGAAAGAACACATTTTTCGGATAGTTAGCCATTTTAAAGGGAAAGTTGCCAGTTGGGATGTCGTAAATGAAGCTTTTAATGACGATGGGACTTTGCGAAACTCAATATGGAAAGAAAATTTAGGTGCTTCGTATATCGAGAAAGCATTTTTTTATGCTCGTCAAGCTGACTCAACCGCCAAACTATTTTATAACGACCACTCATTGGCAATTAACCCTGTAAAAAGAACAGCAATATTAAATTATTTGAACAGTTTAAAATCAAAAGGAACACCCATTGATGGGGTTGGAATGCAGATGCATATATTTAATGCCTTCCCCGAAAACCTAGAAATATCTAGGGCAAACGCATCAAACGGTTGAAAGGTAGCAAATAGTTATGTTTGTGGATGAGAAAGTGCATTCAGGATTTATTTTCTAGGGTTCCAGACCCACGGGTAGTGAACCGTTGTAGTCACAAACTGTCTGACATTCTGTTTATTGCGCTCAGTACACTGATCTGTAACGGGGAAGATTTTGAAGATATGGTAGAGTTTGCCCATCAACGCTACGACTGGCTAAGTACGATTCTGGAGCTTCCTGATGGAATTCCCTCGCATGACACTTTCAACCGAGTACTGCAACGTATAGAGCCGAAAGCTTTACAAAAGTGTTTGAGTGAAGATGGACAGGCATTGCTAGATACGCTTAACGAGAAGCAGGTCAGTCTAGATGGCAAGAAGCTACGGGGTGTTTCCCCCACGAGTAGAGGCAATAGCGGACTTTATATTCTAAGTGCTTGGGTAGGTGAGAACAATTTGTGCGTAGGCCAAACTAAGGTAGAAGATAAAAGCAACGAAATAACAGCAATTCCTGAACTTTTAGACAGTCTGGATATTCAAGGGGCTACCATTAGTATTGATGCTATTGGATGCCAAAAAGAGATTGCCACTAAGATTGTAGACAAGCAAGCTGAATATCTGCTTTCCCTCAAAAAGAATCAGAAACAAACCTTTGAGCAGGTAGAAGACAGCTTTCGTTTCAGCGGCAGTGCTTACTTTGACGAAGAATGGGAATATGATCACGGACGCTACGAGACCCGCAAATGTACGCTCATCAAACTCAGTGATGCTGAGCAAAAAAATGAAATCTTCTCTCAGAAGCTGTTTTAAAACTAGTTTAGGCGTCTAATCATTAGCGGTAGCATAGCCAGGTAGACCATGCTTTGACTGTTTTTTCTAGTCTTTTCGTAGTCCACACTCAGCCTACGAGCATTCAATATCCAAGCGAAAGTACGCTCTACGACCCATCTTCGGGGTAATACTTTAAAGCCCTTCTTCTCGTCGGTTCGCAAGACCACTTGCCAAGTCCAACCCCATAGTTTGCGTACGTAGTCAAGCAAACTGGGACCGCGGTATCCCCCATCCACCCAAACTAGCTCAATACGCTCACATAAGTTGTGTAGACAGTTGATACGTTTAATATAGCGCAGCAAATACATAGCACCCGCTTTCTCAGAAATCCCGGCCGCACATGTCCACACGGCCAGTAGTAAACCTTGCGTGTCGGTGAGAATAAATCGTTTGCGACCTTTTACCTGCTTGCCGCCGTCAAAACCTCGGTGTTCACCCCCACTAGCGGTAGTTTTGCTGGATTGAGAATCTATACAGGCAGCACTGGGACGTTTATTGCGCTTCATTTTCTTTCTTACCTTCTTAACAAACTGGGTGTGTATCCATTGCCAAGTACCATCCTTACTCCAGCGATTAAAATAGCCAAACACGGTGGCATAACAAGGAAAATCATGAGGTAAACAGCGCCAAGGGCAACCGGTCTTCACCACATAAAAGATGGCATTGACCACCTGATGCAAGTCAGCAGATGGCCTTCCCCCCCGGCTAGGGTCAGTCTCTTTTACCGGTAGAAGTTTGCGTAGGTGCTTCCATCCGTTTTTACTGATATCGCTAGGATACCTTCTCCTTTTACTATTCTTTTGTTCAGTACTCATGGCGGTCTTTGTTATGTTGTCTCTCAACTCTATAACTGTCCTGTCATGAGTACGTTTTTAGTTTGACCTCAAACTTCAATAGGTTTTAAAACAGCTTCTCAATGGAAAGACTTACGGCATTTGGTCAGAATACAGGCCAGCCGACAAACCAGCAAAGGGACTACCTATGAAACACGCTACTACCTAAGCAATGCCACCTTGAGTGATCCGGCATATTTCAATAAAGTGGTGCGGGGTCATTGGAGTATTGAAAACCAGCTACACTGGCATCTGGACGTTACCTTCGGTGAAGATGCCTCTCGCGCCCGGACGCAGAATGCCCCGGAAAACCTCAATATCCTGCGTAAGATCGCTTTGCAGCGAATCACTCAGATGAAAGATAAGCTTAGCAAAAAGAAAAGAAGATACCGCGCTTCGCTCAATAATGACTATCTCAAACAGGTCCTCGTCATTTGATGCGTTTGCCCTAAGAAATATCAAATACAATAGATGAAATATGGAAGAACAACTACTTAGTTCATATTTCAGAATTAGATATTTCTATAAACCCATTGTCTCAAGAAATGCAAATAGCCTCCGAAGATGAGCTAAGGAGACAAGCAGAGAAATATCTTTATATTTTTAAGGCCTACGATAGAATTCCTGAACGGTACAAGTTTGGAATAACAATCTGGGGAGTTAGCGATAATGATTCCTGGATAAGGTATTACTACAACAGAAACGACTTTCCATTACTGTTTGACGATAATTATCAACCTAAGCCTGCGTATTGTAAGTTGATTTTGAACTTGTGAAAAAGCTAATATTGCTTTTGTTTTTCTTCTATCTATCGACACCAATTATGGCTCAAATTTCTATTGGATACTACCCTATCCAATCAGAGCTTTCATTCAGTACTAACTCGGAGCGTCTTTTTTGGGGCGATTTGCGATTTGCTACCAATACAATTTTTGGAAACATAACTACAGAACCCATTTTAGTAGCTAACATAAAGAGAAAGGAGATGATAAACTTTTATGGGGGGGCAGGAATGAACTTTAATTTTTTTAATGCAGCTAACAATATTTCCATTGTCAATGGTTATTCCTTACATATTGGATCAAGAATAAAACCTCTGGAAAAAACAAATAATCTTCAACTAATTTTTGAAGTATCGCCTTACGTAAACAAAGAGCTTGACGGTGGTTTACTACGAACCAGATTTGGGGTGGCATATCAATTTAAGAAGAAAAAGAATCCATAACACTGTATGTAAAATCATGGCACCCTACGGGATGTTACGCTTCATACACTAAGTGTCCACCTACCTACCCCGGCGACACCACGCTGTAAATATAGTACACGTAGATCGCCAGCAGAATGGCTCCTTCCAGCCGCTGTATCACCCGGCGGTAGAGCATCATCGGTAAGATCAAAAAAGTAATCAGCAGCATCCAAATCATGTCCGAGTGGATGATCACGTCGTTCACCCGGATGGAAGCGATCACGCTGGTGATGCCCAGGATCGAACAGAATATTAAAGATATTCGAGCCCATCAGGTTGCCCAAAGCAATATCGGTTTCCTTCTTCATAGCGGCAATCACGGCGGTGACTAGCTCGGGCAAACTGGTGCCCAGCGCCAGCACGGTGATGCCTACCACCCGCTCGCTCACCCCAAAGGTGATGGCTAAATCCTGCGCTCCATCCACGAACCAGTTCGAGCCGAACGCCAATCCTGCCGTCCCCACCCCAATCAGCAGCAGGTCTTTGCCCAGGCTGGCCGTGGGAGGCGGAACGTCCAACTCCTCGGCGAGTTCTTCGGCCGACTTGGTCTCGCGGCGCGATTTACGAATGATGAAGTAGGTATACGTCACCAACAGGCCGATGAACAGCAGCCCTTCGGGCCAGCTAATCAGGTTATCAAGCACCACCAGGTACAACAACAGCGAAGCGCCCATTGTCACCGGCCAGTCAATGCGCATACTATCTTTGCGCACCGGCACCGGGGTGATGGCCGCGGTGATGCCCAGCACCAGCGCCAGATTACAAATGTTAGAACCGATCACGTTGCCCATCGCCAGGTCCGGACTGCCCTCCAGGGCGGCCTGAACGCTGATGAATAGCTCGGGCGCCGAGGTGCCAAAGGCCACGATGGTGAGTCCGACCACCAGGGGTGACAGCCGCAGCCGCAGCGCGATGCTCGATGCGCCGCGCACCAGCCACTCACCTCCGCCTACCAGCAGTGCTAACCCCAGGATCAACAAGAAAATAGAGAGCGTCATAGATGGTTTTTATAGTTTGGGCCCAAAAGCTAGATCACCGGCGTCGCCTAAGCCGGGCACGATGTAAAACTTTTCGTTGAGGTGGCTATCCTGCGCTCCCAACCAGAACGAACACGGGAAGGGCGACCGCTCCTGCGCGTGGGCAATACCCTCCGGACTACCAATTACCGCCACCACGTGTACCGCCGACGGAGTGCCGCGCTGAGCGATTAGATTTAGCGCGCTAACCAGTGTGCGCCCCGTGGCCAGCATGGGATCGATAAGCACCACGGGCCGACCGTTGACCGGCGGTAGGGCCTGATAGTAAGCCTCGATGGTGAAGGCGTTCTCCGTGGTAGGCCGCCGAAACGCTCCGATAAAGCCGCTGTCGGCCCGGTCGAAGTAGTTGAGCACTCCCTGGTGGAGCGGAATCCCCGCCCGCAGCACCGAAATGAGCACTGGTTGCTGCACCAACGCGTCGACCGTTAGTTGGTCCAGGGGAGTGATAATCGTTTCAGAAGTGTGGGGAAGGGTCTTGGAAAGTTCGTAGGCCAGCAGTTCGCCCACCCGCTCCACGTTGCGCCGGAAGCGAAGCCGGTCGGTCTGTCGCTCAGTGTTTCTCAGGTCGGCCAAGAAGCCGCTGGCCACGGATGAAATGGAGTTGAGAACAAAAACGGACGGGCTACGCATGAATGGTGGTTAGGAACAGACCGGGCAAATATAGAAGGTTGCCAACGAATAACGCACGTCGCTCTGATTGAATTAGGTACGTACGTAGGTTAAACCCTTCGTACGCCGAGTTCGTTAGTGAGCAATTGACCCAGAACAAATCAACCAGCTGGAAAGGGGTGGCTAATCATCTTCGTTTTTAGCGGTAACGTTCCAAATTCTACGCAATCAGTTGGCGCAAATCACGAAAGAAGTTGTAATTTTAGCGGCGTAATAGCATTTAGCGCATCCTCCCCAGATCAGGTACTTCAGTATGCAACAACCAATGCGGAGGTAATTAACAACGGAACCGGTGCTTCTTTCCAGAAAAACAGCCGACCCTACCACAAAAACTAACCAACGCTCATGAGTTATATTCAATTTGATAAAAAGCAACTCATCGACCTTTCTCAGTCGCTGAGCAAAGAGATTATCCGCTCCAACAAGTCCGGCGCCTACTCCTCAACCACCATCATCGGCTGCAACACCAAGCGCTACCACGGTTTGCTGGTTGCGCCGCAGCCCGGCCTGGAAGGAGTACACGTGATTCTTTCGTCGCTCGATGAAACCCTAATTGTCAACAATGCGTCCTTTGATTTGGGAGTGCACAAGTACCCCAGTGGCTACGACCCCAAGGGCTACCTGTACCTGAAAGATTTCGTGGCCGATCCCATTCCGCGTTCTTCTTACCGCATTGGCGATGTGCTGCTCACCAAAGAGAAACTACTGGTGGAGCACGAAGAGCGCTTCCTGGTGCGCTACGTGCTCGAGAAATCGCCCGGCCCGGTCAAACTGCGGCTGTCGCCCTTCCTGGCCTTCCGCAACGTGGACCAGTTGCAACAGGCCAACGAAGACATTGACGCCTCCTACCAACCCATTGATCAGGGGATCGCGCTACGCCTGTATCCCCAGTATAAGCCCGTGTGCTTGCAGGTTTTTCCTGAGCCCTCGTTTGTCGAGCGCGCCAACTGGTACTACAACGTGGAGTATCCCGACGATCAGGATCGCAACTACGACTTCCAGGAAGACCTCTACGTGCCCGGTTACTTCGAGCTAACGCTGGAAAAGGGCGATACGGTGGTGTTTAGTGCCGGGGCTGACGAAATCAAACCCAGTAACCTGCTGCGCACTTTCAACACCCAAACGCGCCGCCGCACCTCGCGCAACACCTACGAGAACTGCCTGAAGGTGGCGGCCAACCAGTTTGTGCTCAAAACCCGCAGCCACCCCGAGGCCCGCAAGTACGACGAGACCAACGTGATCGCCAGCTACCAGCGCTACCGGCGCGGCGGCCGCGATGCCTTCGTGGCCATCCCCGGACTATCGCTCGTGCATCCCGATCTGAAACTTTATAAGGCGGTGCTCGATACCATGCTGAAGCACCGGCGGGGCGCGTTCTTCCCCTTCTGGAAATACAACGACTCCCAACTTTCTTACGAAGCCATTGATACCCCGCTGTGGTTCTTCTGGGCCCTGCAGCACTACACCCGTCGTCTGGGCGACGCATCGGCCGTGTGGAAAAGCTACGGCGGCGTGATCCGCGAAATTCTGGAGAGCTTTCGCGACGGCACCGACTACAACATCAAGATGCAGGACAACGGGCTGCTGTCGGGCGGCGTGGAGGGCAAGGCACTCACTTGGATGGACAGCTACGTGGACGACGTGCCGGTGACCCCGCGCATCGGCATGCCCGTAGAGGTGAACGCGCTCTGGTATAACGCCATTAGGTTCGCCCTGGAAATCGCCGGGCCCCGCTCCACCGAAGGCAAGGTGATCCTGGCCGAGTGGAAAGATATACCCGCCCTCATTCGGCAATCGTTTAAAGATACTTTTTGGGACAAGGACAAGGGTTACTTGGCCGACGTGGTGAACGGTTCGGATACCGACTGGTCGGTGCGCCCCAACCAGGTGCTGGCCGCCTCGTTGCCCTACTCCCCACTCTCGGAACCTATGATCAAATCGATGCTCAAGGTGGTGGAGGAAAAACTGCTTACCCCGCGGGGGTTGCGCAGCCTGTCGCCCCACGACCCGCGCTACCGGGGTCACTACCGCGGCGCGCAGAACGACCGGCGACGGGCCTATCACCAGGGGTCGGTATGGCCCTGGCTCACCGGCCACTTTGTGGAGGCTTATCTCAAAGTCCACGAACGGGGAGAAGCCTTGCCCTTCGCTACGGCGCTTTATCAAGGGTTTGAACCCACCATGCGCGAGCACGGCATCAGTTCAATTTCAGAGATCTACGACGGTAACGTGCCGCACGAAGCGCGCGGAGCCATCTCACAGGCCTGGAGCGTAGCCGAACTCATTCGAATGCAGCAACTCATTAAGGATTTCGACCAGGCTACCCAACCGCTCACTGCCTAAGCTGAATGCGCGAATGGAGAAATGAGTGATTTGAATTATGAAGTAAATTTCAAACCGCTCATTTACCACCTTTCTCATTCATTCACCCCTATTCACTCATTCTCTTCTCTTTTCTTTTTATCCCCTACGCGCTCGTTTATATTTGCGGGCAGCTTACTAACCCCGAACTTATCTCACGATGGAAAACACCTCCACCCCCTGGAAAAGATTATACGTACAGTCCAATACTCCCGAACAACTAGCCGGCCTGGATCGACTAGCCAAGAACTTATGGTGGTCGTGGAACTACGAGGCTACCCAACTTTTTGCTTCGATCGATGAAGCGCAGTGGCACGCCCTGGGACAAAATCCCATTGCCCTGCTGGATCAACTCAATCAGCAGGATTACACCAACCTGATCGGTGATCCGGCCTTCATGAAGCAACTCAAGCAGGTGCTGAAAGACTTTGATGCCTACCTGGATAAGGAAAAAAAGCCGGGGCAGCCCCGCATCAGCTACTTCTGCATGGAGTACGGGCTGCACGCATCCTTTAAGCTTTACTCGGGCGGACTCGGTGTGCTGGCTGGCGATTTTTTGAAGGAAGCCAGCGACGAGAACGTTGATATGGTAGGCGTAGGACTACTCTACCGCTACGGCTACTTCCGGCAGGGACTTTCGTACCACGGCGATCAGATTGCCTACTACGATCCGCAGCGGTTCACCTACCTCCCCGTGGAACCCGTACGCGACGAAGCGGGCACCTGGATCAGGGTGGAGGTGGCCATGCCCGAGCGAACGCTCTACGCCAAGGTGTGGCGCGCCAACGTGGGGCGGGTGCCGCTGTATCTGCTCGATACCGATATTGACGAAAACCAGGAGAGCGACCGCAGCATCACCCACCAGCTCTACGGGGGCGACCGCGAGATGCGGCTTAAGCAAGAATTGCTGCTGGGCATCGGAGGCATCCGCGCCATCCGTGCCATTGGCCAGTCCGCCGGGGCGGTTGAGCCCGACGTGTATCACCTCAACGAGGGGCACGCCGCCTTCATCGGACTCGAGCGACTGCGCACTTACGTGGAGGGGGGGCTGAGCGTGAACGAAGCCATCGAGGTGATTCGCGCTTCGTCTTTGTTCACCACCCACACCCCGGTGCCCGCTGGACACGACAGCTTCGCCGAGTTGATGATGTGGCCCTACTTCTCGGACTTTGCCAGCTCGACCACGCTAACCTGGGAGCAGTTCGTGGCCCTGGGGCGTATCGATCCGCACAACCGCGACGAAGACTTCTCGATGAGTCATCTGGCGGCTAAGTTGAGCCAGCAGATCAACGGGGTGAGCCGCATCCACGGCAAGGTGTCGCGTGAGATGTTCCAACCCCTTTACCAGGGCTTTGAGGCAAAAGAATTACACGTGGACTACGTGACCAACAGTGTGCACTATCCCACCTGGACGGCCCCCGATTTGCAAATCTTATACCGCAAAACTTTTGGCAAAGACTTCCTGCACAAGCAGTCGGACCCCACCGTATGGGCCAAGATTCATCAGGTGGACGACGCAGAGCTCATGACCATCAAGCAGCAGCAGAAGAAAAACCTGATCGCTATGCTGCGGGGACGCCTGGAACGGAACATGCAACTGCGGCACGAAAGTCCGCAGAAGATTGTGCGCACCATCAACGCCCTCAACGAAGACGCGCTGCTGCTGGGCTTTGCCCGCCGTTTTGCCACTTACAAGCGAGCCCGTTTGCTGTTCACCGATCTGGAACGACTCGAACGGGTGGTGAATAATCCTGATCATCCGGTGGTGTTTTTGTTCGCGGGCAAGGCCCATCCGGCCGACCAGGGCGGACAGTCGCTCATCAAACACATCATGGAAGTGTCGGGTCGCCCCGAGTTTATTGGCAAGGTGATCTTTCTGGAAGATTACGACATGACCCTGGCCAGTGCGCTGGTGCGGGGTGTCGATGTGTGGCTCAACACGCCCACGCGTCCGCTGGAGGCGTCCGGCACCAGCGGCATGAAGGTGACCTTGAACGGCGGACTCAACTTCAGCGTGCTCGACGGCTGGTGGGCCGAGGGATACCGGGCTGATTCCGGGTGGTCGCTGCCCGAAGAACGGGCCTACGAGAACCAGGACGTGCAGAACGAACTGGATGCTGCCACCATCTACTCCGTGCTAGAGAACGAAATCGTTCCGGAATACTACGACCAAAACGAAGCGGGTATTTCTAAAAGGTGGGTGACCCGGATGAAGAACACCATCGCCAACATTGCGCCGCAGTTCACCATGAAGCGGATGATGGACGACTACCACAATAAGTTCTACCGCAAGCTGCACGCCAGCCACGATGCCGTGCGTGCCAACGATTTTGCGCAGGCCAGAACGGTGGCGCAGTGGAAGGAGGAGGTGCATCGTGCCTGGGATAAGATTATTGTGGTGCGCAAGGAGGTGTATAACTTTGATAACGACCCACTGCCGCTGGGCAAGCCCTTTAAGGCTGAACTGGTGCTCGATATCCAGGACTTACGTCCGGAAGACGTGGGAGTGGAATTGCTCATCGCCAAGCAGCACGAAGGCAAACACGATATTATTCTGGTAAAGGAGTTCAAGCAAAAGCGCCTTAAGAAGAAAGCGCTGGCAGAAGGAGAACAACCACGGGGCACCCGTGTGAAGTTTGTCTGTGACGAAAAAATTCCCTTTTCGGGCGTCTACGACTACGGATTCCGGGTATTCGCCCAGCGCGAAGGGCTGGCCCACCGGCAGGAGCTTGGTTTGGTGAGGTGGGTGTAGGGCGGATTGACACCCAAGCTTAGTGAGTTCATGCGAAAATACTGACGGATTTCGGGTGATAGTTGGCCAAAAATAGGCACTTAGTGACAAGTAGGCAGTTATCTTCACTAAAAGTAACGTTCGTATGGTCACTAAGCAAGTCAATTACGCCACCCCCCGAGGGCGGGAACGGTGGTTTATCGATCTGTATCAGCGGGTATTTCCGACCGTCGCCCGGTACGTGCGCCAGCACGGTGGTTCATTAGCGCAAGCGCAGGATGTTTTTCAGGATGCTTTGGTCATCTACTACGAGCGAATTACCTCCTCAGCTGACCCTCCCGAGCAGGAAGAAGCCTACCTGCTGGGGATCGCTCGCCACCGGTGGATCCATATGTGCCGACGCTTCGGACTAGAGGTGCCGTTAGACGACGCGGAAGCGCTAGATTGGGCCGAAGAGGATATCTTGCTGCCCTCGAGCCAGAAGTTGCTGCGGTTGCTGACCGTGGCGGGGAAGAAATGCATGGACCTGTTGCGGGCTTTTTATTACGATCAGCTTCCGCTCGACGAGATGGCGCACACTTTCGGCTACGCCGGGGTGCGTTCGGCCACCGTGCAGAAGTACAAATGCCTGGAAAAAGTGCGCGCTACCGTCCAAGAAAAATCCCTGAACTATGAAGACTTCCTGGAAGCAAACCAAGCAGTTGGATAATTATCTACGGCAGCAGTTAAATCCCGAAGAAGCCCTCTTGTTCGAGGCCCGGCTGGTGCTGGAGCCGGAGTTGCAGGAGACGTTCCGCTGGCAGCAGCGAACGCACGATCTGGTTCGGGCCTACGGCCGTCAGCAACTGCGCCGCGAAATCCAGTCGGCCCAGCAGAAAGTGTTTCAGCAACCCGAACACCGCCGTTTCCAACAGACGATTCGTCGTCTATTCACTAAACGTTAAGCTATGTCTATTCACGCCAGTATCATCCCCACCGTTATCGATAGCAGCGGCCGGGGCGAACGTCTCTTTGACATCTACAGCATGTTGCTCAAGGAGCGCATCATCTTTCTGGGCAGCGCCATCGACGACCGGGTGGCCAACCTGGTGGTAGCGCAGTTGCTCTATCTTAACAGTCAGGACCAAAAGCGGCAGATTGACCTTTATATTCACTCTCCGGGCGGCAGCGTCTACGCCGGACTGGCCCTTTACGATGCCATGCAAATGATCTCGGCGCCGGTATCCACAGTGGCGGTCGGTTTTTCGGGAAGCATGGGCACGGCCTTGCTCGCGGCGGGGCAACCGGGACAGCGCTACGCCTTGCCGCACGCTACGGTGCACATGCACCCCACCGGCGGTGGGGCCAAGGGCTACACCGAAGACGTGCGCATCGCTACCCGCGAGCAAGAGCGCCTGCAAGTGCAATTGTTCCACATCATCGGAAAGCACTCGGGGCACTCCTGGCAAGAAATCGAGGAGTTTTTCATTCGGGATAGGTTTCTCAACGCCCGCGAAGCGCAGTCGTACGGGCTCATCGACCAGGTGCTAGGCGATACCAGTGATTTGATTACCCTCAAAGACACGGTACTGGAAGTGGCTTTTGACCACAACGAAGGCCGTTGAGGCAACAACTCAATAATTCTTAGTTGCCACATCGCTGACTGGGTTTGTAGGATATCCTATGACAAGTTGCCGGACAAACTGATGGAGGAAGCACTGGTAAGGATTTTCTTTATTTTGCATAAACTTGCAACTTTGCGTTTTGTGTTTGCCCTATTTGAAATATCCTACTATGAATTCTTGCCCCCTTACCCTTCTGACCCTGTTCGCTCTGGCTCAGTTTGGTTGCACCTCCTCGCCAAACGCCCCATCGGCCCCAACTACCGACCCGGTAGTGGCTGAGGTGACCGGCCCAATCGCCCTGTGGCCCAACGGTGCTCCCGGTGAGCCGGAAGCCACCAGTGCGGAAACCGATGCGACCAAGCCCGATGACAACCTGGTGGCCGGTGAGCGGCTCATCCGCCTGGCTAATGTCACCGACCCCACCATCACCGTCTACCACGCGCCCGGTGACAAAGCCACCGGCGCGGCGGTGTTGGTGTGTCCGGGTGGCGGTTACCATATCCTAGCTCTGGACTTGGAGGGTACGGAGGTGGCGGATTGGCTCAACGGTTTGGGCATCACCGCCGTGGTGTTGAAGTATCGGGTGCCGGTTCGCGAGGGTGTGCCCCGCCATGAGCGCCCCCTACAAGATGCCCAGCGCGCGATGAGAATCGTCCGCTCCCGCGCCGCCGAGTGGAGCATCGATCCCCTGCGGGTGGGAGTGCTGGGCTTCTCGGCCGGAGGGCACCTGGCCGCCACCCTGAGTAACACCACCGATCGCACTTACGAACGCATCGGTGCTGCCGATACCCTGAACAGCCGTCCTGATTTCACGGTACTGGTGTATCCTGCTTACCTGACCGCTTTGGAGCAAGGCCCGGAGCTAGCGGCCGAGGTGACGGTCACCGAGCGCACGCCACCCACGCTGCTGGTGCAGGCCGAAGACGATAATGTACCGGTAGAAAACAGTTTGTTCTACTACTTAGCGCTTAAGCGAGCGGGGGTGCCCGCTGAGATGCACCTGTACGCCACCGGCGGACACGGCTACGGACTGCGCAGGGTGGACAGTCCCGTGCACACCTGGCCCGAGCGGGCGGCCCGGTGGCTGGAGCAGTGGGAAAATTAGCTAGTGAATAGCAAATATTAGCTTGCGGTGCCCTAAGCCCCCTCCACCTTCCACTCGCCCACGCCCCGCGCTTGCGCGTCGAACGACACCCCAATCAGTAGGATATCTTTGTTAGTCTGACCAAATCGTTCGGCGTAGCCCTGGTCTCGAATCTGTTGCATCGCCGTAGCCGCTGGTTGATCCACCTTGAACTCAAAAATCAGGGTGCGGTCGGGCGTTTCCACTGCTGGCTAAACAAGGTATAGGGGATGGAAGCAAAAACCGACTGAACCAGCGCAAAGAATGCGTCCCAGTCAGCGGCTAGCAAACTGTCAAGGGATTATACACTGAGGTGACGGCGTCCCACGAGTAGCCGTTGTACTGAACCTCTTCGGCGGTATAGCCGGTGAGCGTGGCGAAGGCCGGGTCGAGCGTCACGTCCAGTAGGTTGTTGAGGTCTGAGAAGATAGACACCTTACCGTACTTCGATACTCCTGTGATAAAGACCTGATGCAGGTGCCGGTCTAGCGACTTAAGCACTCCGTAGAAATTCTTGAGCGTCTTCATGGGCTCGGCTGCCTGCTCTGGTTCTTCCAGCAGATCGGTGATAGGCTCGTCGTATTCGTCGATGAGCACCACGCATCCCTGGCCGTCGCGCGACAGGGTTTGGATTAGTTCGGTAAAGCGGTTTTTGTAATCCGTAGCCTGTAACGATAGTCCTTAGGTTTGGGCGATACCCGCTATCTGCCCGCTAATTTCTTCTTCCAGATGATTCATGCGGTAGTTGAGTGCATTCATATCCACATAAATCACCGGGTAGGGTTTCCAGTCTACCTTGTTCTCAATCCAGAGTCCGGCGAAGGGCTCTCGGTTTCCTAGGAACAACTCCCGAAGCGTAGACACCAGCAAAAAGGTAACGGTGACATTGCAGAAACCCGCTTCGGTACGCCATCACATCGCCCGCTCACCCTTGATTAGGATCTTCTGGCCCGAGTAAGTAGCCTCTCCCGACAACGTTTCGTCTACTTTAGTCAGCGATATCTTGATCGACTCTCCCTCAATAAACACCTTAAACGAGGCACTGTCCTCCAAAACTTCTACCTGCTGCGCAGTAATGCGGCTCTCGTTGATCTCGATGAAGGCCTGCAATTCATCGCCCTCTTTAGTAAAGATAATATTGCCTTTTTGGTAGGGCGGATCGGCCTGGGTAGCGGTATACTGCCAGGAGCCTACCCAGTCTTGCTGCTGCGCTTGCGCGGCGGAACTGATAGCGATCAAAAAAACAACGGAGGTTAAGAGTGTGAGAATTTTCATGCGTAGGTTGTGTGTCGGTTAACGAGAAAATTAAAACGAAAACCAGAAGATACAGCCGAGGCACCACATTACCAAATTCTTAGACAGCGATAATATTAACCGTCCTCCGGTCTCCGGTCTCCGGTCTCCGGTCTCCGGTCTCCGTCCTCCGGTCTCCGTCTTGCTCCTGCCCGACAAATGCACTACCTTCCGTCGTTAAGCTATTAGTATGAAACGCATTCTACTCCTGTTTTCCGTAACGATTGGTACGCTGGTTCTGTGCGCACAATACGTTCTGAAGAATGAACCCCCCGAAACTACTTCGCCCGATCCCTACGCCCACTGGCGCACCTACCGGGGCACCGCCGATGCCCTACAGTATTCTTCGCTCCGGCAGATCGACACCACCAACGTGCAGCAGCTACAGCCCGCCTGGACCTACCGCACCGGCGACGCGGGTGAGCGCACCACCATCGAGTGCAATCCTATTATCATCAACGACCTCATGTACGTTACCTCCCCGCAACTGGACCTGATCGCGCTGGATGCGGCCACGGGAGCGGAGCGGTGGCGGTTTCAGCCTCCCGCGGATGCTTCGGGCGTGAACCGCGGCGTGACCTACTGGGCGGACGGCAGCGACCAGCGTATTCTCTACGGAGCGGGGGCGATGCTGTACGCCCTGGATGCGCAGCATGGCCAAGCGGTGGCAGCATTTGGAAAGAACGGCCGCGTAGACCAGCGGGAGAATCTGGATGCGGACCCGGCTTCGTTAAGTATTTCGCTGACCACGCCGGGGATCATCTACGGCGACCTGCTCATCATCGGCTCGGCTACCGGTGAGGGTTATAACGCTTCTCCCGGTCACATTCGGGCCTACGATGTGCGTAGCGGTGCGCTGGAGTGGATCTTTCATACCCTGCCCAAGCCGGGTGCCTTCGGACACGATACCTGGCAGTGGCAAGCGGACGAAAACTACGGCGGAACCAATAACTGGGGCGGCCTCAGCCTGGACGAAGCCCGGGGGGTGGTCTACGTGGCCACCGGCTCGCCTACCTACGATTTTTACGGGGCCAACCGCCACGGCGAAAACCTATTCGGCAACTGCGTGATTGCCCTCGACGCCGTCACCGGCCGTCGGAAGTGGCACTACCAGGCCGTGCACCACGACCTGTGGGACTACGATCTGGCCTGCGCGCCCACACTCATGACGATTCCCCACCGGGGGCAAGACGTCGACGTGCTGGTGCAGCCCACCAAGATGGGCACCCTGATCGTGCTGGATCGGGAAACGGGCCAGCCCCTCACCGATAATCAAGAGACCCCAGTTCCGGCTTCGGACGTGCCCGGCGAGCAGGCGCACCCGACCCAACCTGTGCAATCAGACTTGGTGATTGTGGAGCAGGGGCTGGAGAAAGACCGGCTTACCAATATTTCGCCGGAAGCCCAGGCCTACGCCCGGCAGGAGTTTGCCAAGTACCGAAACGACGGCTTCTTCACTCCGCCCAGTCGGGAAGGTACGCTCACCATGCCGAGCACCCGCGGTGGCTTCGGATGGGGTGGGGCGTCGTACGATCCGGCGAACCAGATGCTGTACGCCACCGCCAACGAGGTGGCCCTCATCCTGAAGATTAACCCGGTAGCGGAAGCCGGGGCCGACCAAACGATGGGACACGAAGGGAAGCTAATTGCTGCTGTTAACCAAGAAGGACGCAGCCTGTACCTGACCAACTGCTCGAACTGCCACGGGGCCCAGCGGCAGGGAGTGCCCAACGCCTTTCCGGCCCTCACCGGCCTGCGTGAGCGACTGGAACGCCCGCAGGTAGCCACCATCATCAGTCAGGGAAAAGGAACCATGCCCGCCCATCCGCAGTTCAGCGAACCGCAGTTAGAAAACCTCATCGACTTCCTCTTTGAGGTGACCACCAACACCCCAGTGAAGACGCCGCCGACCGAAACCCCGGATCGCTACGTGCTGGATGGGTTCAAGTTGTTTCTGGATCAGGAAGGATATCCCGCCACCCGGCCCCCGTGGGGAACCCTGAACGCCGTAGACATGACCACCTTCAAGCTGCTCTGGAAGGTGCCGCTGGGAGCTTATCCGGAACTGCTGGCGCGGGGCGTTCCGCCCACCGGCACCCAGCACTTCGGCGGCTGCGTGGCCACGGCCGGGGGACTGGTCTTTGTCGGCGGGTCGGCCGATGAGAAATTTCGGGCGTTCAGCGCCGCCACCGGTAAGGTGCTGTGGGAAGCCCAACTGCCCGCCGGAGGATACGCCACCCCGTCCGTCTATGCCGTTAACGGACGGCAGTACGTGGTGATCGCGGCCGGAGGTGGCAACCGCAACGGCACCCCCTCGGGCGACACCTACGCAGCCTTCGCGCTGCCCTAACCACAAATAGGAAACTGGTCGTAGGGTAGTGTAACGTCCTACGACCCATTCGTAAACGTACTTATAACATAATGGTAAGACTCCGCGTGTTGTGCTCATAGTGATTAGATAAGTGCTCCAAGCTAGCGATACTACTCCGCCCGCAAAGTCCCCACAAAACCTCCGTACGGAGCCATCTCTACCGAGAGCGGTTGATCAAGAGCGACGGTCCCTTGCCGAAACGCCAGTTCTTCTGCCCCATCCTGTAATAACGACAGCATGTAAGACCCTTCTGGCAGAAAGTCCAGTTTCACCGCGTAGGCCTGGTTAGTTTCGGCTTGATGAATGCCCGCCAGGTACCAGATGTCGCCCGAGCGACGGGCCAGGATCACGTAGTCGCCCGGGTAGCCGTCCACGAAGTGGGTTTCATCCCACACTACGGGCACGTCCTTGAGGTACCGGATGGCTTCGGGACGCAGGGCGCGGTAGGCTTCCGGCCGGTCGGCCAGGTGCAGCAAGCCCGATTCAAAAATCACTGGCAGGGCCAGCTCGTGCGCCACGGTGGTCAGCGCCGGGTAGGTGGACGCCGACAGGGTGACGGGCGTGAAGTCCATCGGCCCCACCACGTTGCGGGTGAAGGGCAGGATGGTGTTCTGCGTCGGGGCGTAGTCCGGATAGCGCTCGGCAAACTTATAAGCTTCGGCCCCGAACACCGCCTCCATCGCCAGCAGGTGCGGATAGGTGCGCGACCAGCCCCGGGGCAGCGTGCAGCCGTGGAAGTTAACCAGCAGTTCGTACTCGGCCGCGTTTTCTAATATGTCAATGTACTGCTGAATGATGGGCTGCTTGTCGCTCTGGAAGAAGTCGATCTTCACCCCGGCTACGCCCAGCTCGCGCAGCATGGCAAAGGCTTTACGCCGGGCCTCGGGTTCGTGCATCTGGTCGCGCGGCTCCTCGGTGACCACGTTGTGCGGCCCGCCGCTGTTGTACCACGCCAGTAATCGCACGCCTTTCTCCTGCGCGTAGGCGGCCAGCTTCTCCAGGTCGCCGTTCTTCATGCGGTTCCAGTTGGCATCCACCAGCGAGTACTCCCAACCCATCTCGGCGGCGAAGTCCACGTAGGGCGTGAGCTGGTTGTAGTCCTGCGGACTGTCGCTGTAGTACCACCAGCTCCAGGAAGCCTTGCCGGGCTTGATCCAGTCGGTATCGGCCACGGTGCTGGGCTTCGCCAGGTGGTGTACCAGGTCGGAGGTGACAATGCCGTTCAGACTGTCCGACAGGTGAATCACCCGCCAGGGCGAGGTCCAGGGTAGCGTGACTTCGGGGCGCTGGTGCAGCGAATCCTGGGCTTCGTTGGGTTCGGGGAAGCGCAGGCGGTAGTGTCCGTTGGCGGGGTCGGCGTTGAGGTGCATGCCCACGTAGGAGCCGTTGAGGGCCGCTTCGGTGAGCAGCAGCCACGCATCGGCGGTGTGAAACAGGGCCGGAAACGACCAGCCGTTCTTGTTGGCGGGGGCGGGATCGCCAATGGGCAGTTCGTCCTGATAAAATGTTTCATAACCCGGAGCGTACATCCACACCGAGTCGTAAGCCTGCAACCACTTCTGTCCGTCGGTGGGCAGATTGAAAGCCGTCCGTTCGTCCTGAATCGTATACGACTGCCCCGTGCCGCTCCACGCGTAGCGAAAGCCCAATCCGTCGTCAAACACCCGGAAGTGTAGTGTAAGTGAATCATCCTGGTGGGTGAGGGTGTAGGATTTCTCCTGATACGCCGCTTCGTGCTGCCGACTTTTGCCAATCAGCATCTCGTAAGCCTCGGTACCCTCCGTAGTTTCGGAAGCAGTGAGGGTAGCAAAGCCCTGGGAAAGGTCAAGCTGTTGCCCATTCGCCGCTTCGGCCACCAGCCCCAGGGTCGAGGGCTTGACCACGGTTACGTAGCCATCACCTTGTTTCAACCCTACCTGGTACGATACGCTGCTATCCGCAGGATCAAGCGAAACTTCTACCCGGATGCGCTGGTCGGGAGAATACAGGGCTAAATTGGCAAGCTGTTCGGGGGACTGACAACCTGATAGTAAGACAAGGAGGGCGCAATAGGCAAGCGAACGGATCATCGGGTGGGTTTGAGGCGAGAAGACGCCTGCAATATACCAATGCAGCGTAAAAATACCTGCCTGCTCCCGGAGCATCACGGTAAAACTACGCAGCGCAGCGCTGAAACACGACCGATTCACCACCGCGGCCCAGGGTTTTGCCCCGCCGCACCTGGTGCAACACCGCGGGAGCCCCCCTTTTGTAGGGTAAAACTACGGAGCATCGTGGCTCGTCGGGGTGACGCGGAGGTGATGCTCCCGTTGCATGTACTTAGAACACGTTGCGCGGAGGTGATGCTCCCGTTACATGTACGTCCAGTAAGTACGTTTTGCCCCCCGGCGGTGGGGGCTGATACGTAAAAGTACCTGCTCCGGCCCTGAAGCTGCCAGCGGGTAACTCCGGCCCCGCTAAAATAAAAGACCCGTCGACTAGTAGCCAGCGGGTCAGTACAAGTTTTGTTGGTTTAACTTAAGGGCAAAGGTAAGCGAAAAATACGATGGTTTGGATTCGTTGCCGGTTTTTTCATTATTGAGGGGTGCAAATACTTGTGTCCTTGTGCTTGGCGCTCACGCTCACCCTTTCCGGTGTATCCTCTTTGATCGCCCAACCCGCGCTCGATTCGGCCCAGCTGCCTTGTCGGCCCTGCGGAGGCTTGGCGGACTTATCGCTAGCTGATGTAACCATCTCCGAGGCGGTAGCCGTCACCCAAGAAGAAGCGCACTGTCGCGTGCGGGGCGTCATTGGAGAAGAGATAGGCTTCGAGCTACTGCTTCCCACCCGTTGGAACACCCGCTTCGCGATGAGTGGGGGCGCGGGCTTTTCGGGTTCCATCCAGAACGGACTGCGCTACCTGGTGCGGCAGGGCTTCGCCACGGTGGGCACCAACACTGGTCACGCGGGCGAGACCATCGAGGCCGATTGGGCCTTAGACCACCCGCAGCGGCGGCTCAACTTCGGGCACGTGGCGGTGCACCGTACGGCGGTGGTTTCTAAGGAGATTATCGAGTACTACTACTGCGCCGCGCCCTCGTACAGTTACTTCAGCGGCTGCTCGCGCGGGGGCGGACAGGCCCTGACCGAAGCGCAGCGGTATCCCAGCGACTTCGACGGCATCGTGGCCGCCGCGCCCATCATCAACTGGCCCGCCACCGGGGCCGAGTTCGTGCAGAACACCGCCCTGGTGTATCCAGACCCTAATCAACTCGATAAACCGCTGATCACTGCGGCGCACTTGGAGCTGCTCCAGGCGGCCGTGCTGGCCCAGTGCGACACGCTGGACGGGATACGCGACAGCCTGCTAAACGACCCGCGGGAGTGCGCGTTCGATTTCGCCGCCCTGCCCCAGTGCCCGGAGGACGCGCCAGACTCGGACTGCTTCACCGCTGAGCAAGTGCGGGCGGTGCAACGCATCTACGCCGGGGTCACTAACCAAGATAGTATGATCTATCCGGGTTTCCCCTTTGGCAACGAGGCGGCGGCGGGCAGTTGGGATACTTGGATCACGGGTCCGCACGATGCGTCGATGAAGCTGGGATATCCTACGCTCCAGCACGCTATCGGCACAGGGATTCTGAAGTATCTGGTATATCAAGATTCCACTTGGGATTATGCGCACTACGATTTCACGCACTTCAGCGCGCAGTCGCGCGAGGCGTCGGCTTATCTGGATGCTACGTCTACCGACTACCGGGCGTTCCGGGAGCGGGGTGGGAAGATGATTATCTACCACGGGTGGAGTGATCCGGCGCTGTCGGCCTACACCTCGATCAATCACTACGAGACTGCGGTCGCGCAGGATTCGTCCTTATCAGAATCTGTACGGCTGTTTCTGTTACCCGGCGTGCTGCACTGTAGCGGCGGTCCTGGTCCGAGCGGCACCAACTGGATTCAGCTTATGCAGGAGTGGGTAGAACGCGACACCGCGCCCGAGCGGGTAATAGTCACCAAGAAAGAGGAGGGAAGCGTAGTGCTCAGTCGCCCGGTGTTTCCGTATCCTACCCGCGCGGTCTACGACGGAGTAGGCGACCCCTCGGTGGAAAGTAGTTTCATGAAGGAGGATCGGTGAGCGGGCGGGGCGGTTAATGTTATCCACTGGGGTGCGACGGAATGCCGCCCACTTGCAGCGCGTTGCTACTTGTCTTTCATTCTGCATTAATTTGCTGGGGGGCGCTAGTACCGTTATTTCAGACAATTGCTTATCTTTCCGAAGCAGTTAACCACCGGATAATGAACAAAGAATATCGAATGTCGAAGGACAATAAAGAGCACGGGAGGTTATCGCGGCGCCAGTTCGTACAGGCCACGGCCGCCGCTGCCGCAGGTATGAGCCTGACGGGCTTTTCCCACCCTCGGAATCACCAGCACCCCCTGATCGATAACCTCGGTCTGCAACTCTACACCGTGCGCGATGCGTTGGCGGCCCAGCCTCAGCAAACCATCGAGGCGATTCAGGCGGCGGGTTACCGGCAGGTGGAACTGTTTGATACGCAACTGCTGCCCAAATTGCATCCCGTGTTCAAAGGCTTAGGCATCGCTATCAATAGTTCGCACGTGCTGCCGCCGCTGATCACCGGCAACTGGAATCCCTTGGTGTCGATGGGGGTGAAGCAACCCCCAGCCGATTACACCTTCGAGCGGGCGGTGGAACAAGCCGCCGAGTACGGACTCACCGACTTGGTTTTTCCCTACCTGTTTCCACCGGATCGCGGCGGCATTGACGTCTATGAAGCGCTGGCAGAGAAACTGAACCGGGCGGGCGAAGTATGCCAACGGTCGGGCATTCAACTGTCGTACCATAACCACGCCTTTGAGTTTCAGACGATGGAAGACACCTCGCCCTTTCAATTGCTGTGGAAAGGTACTGATGCCGCGCTCGTCACCTTCGAGGTGGATGTGTTTTGGGTGAGTGTGGCCGGTCTTGACCCAACGGAGTTCATTCGCGACCACGCCGCGCGGGTGCGGATGCTGCACCTAAAAGATAAGAAAGACGGACTTTCCACTTCGTTTCTGGACAGCACCCTGCCGCCGGATGCCTTCCAGCCGGTGGGGTCAGGAAGTGCTCGACTTCCCGGAGATTCTGCGCGCTGCTCAAGAAGCGGGAGTAACGTATGCCTTTGTGGAGCAGGACCAGTCGCCCGACCCGCTGGCGGCGATTGCGCAGAGCAGCAAGTACCTGAAGAACCTAGTTGACTGACTTCCGGAAGCTAAAAAAAGTTACGGGCCGTTTACATTTTATTACTGACTTTTCGTTAGCTTGGTATCATCAGCACCGCCGAACGCACTCCGACGTTCAGGCCCAGAAAGCAGGGTATCATCGTTTGTTTTTGTTTAGCCACTTAAACCGTTATTCGCATGAAAACTCCTGTCACGCTGCCCCACCGGCAGATGCACCCCCTGGCGTTCGTCGCCCTGCTTTTTTGTTTACCGCTGTTTAGCCGCTGCACTGATCAGGTGGAGGCCACCATCCGCTATACCAAGGTCACGCCGGTGTACGAAACCACCGACGTGCTGCGCAACGCCGTGGCGGTGATGCCCCCCCGGCCCATTGAAGGGACCGGCAAGATCTACGCCCACGGAGGTTACCTGTTTCTCAATCAACCGAGCCAGGGCGTCCACATCATCAACAACACCGATCCGGCCCATCCGCGTCCCATCAGCTTTATCAATATCCCGGGCAACTTTGACCTGGCCGCGCAGGGCGACGTGCTCTACGCCGATAGCTACATCGACCTGTTGGCGCTGGACATCAGCGATCCACTGAACGTAACGGTGACCAAGCGCGTAGAAAACGTGTTTCCCCGCTACAACAGCTACGGCTTTTATCCTGACGAAGAACGGGGCATCGTGACTTCCTGGAAAGAAGAAGAAACCGTTCAGGTGTACGAAGGCGAACTTGGCGGGTTCAGTCCCTACGGTTCCGGAGCCTACCTCTTCGACGACGGACTGATTATGAACAACAGTGCGTTCAGTGACTTTGCGAGCCAGGCTGATGTAGCGGTATTCAACCAAGCCAACGAACCTATCGGCAAAGCCGGTTCTTTGGCCCGCTTCACGGTGAGCAACCAGCATCTGTACGCGATCAACGACCAGAACATGCAAGTGTTCGAACGTTACTCAATCGGCCGACCCCGTACCTGGCAATGAGTTGTCCATTGGCTTTTTGATCGAGACGATTTTCTCGCACAACGACCGCCTGTTCATTGGCTCCCAGAACCAGATGTACATCTACGACAACTCTCAGCCAGAAAGTCCCACCGCCGTTTCCAGCTTCTTCCACGCCACCAGCTGCGATCCGGTGGTGGCTAACGACTCGATGGCCTACGTGACACTGCGCACGGGCACGACCTGCCAGGGCGTGCAGAACCAACTGGACGTGGTAAACATCCGCGATGAGTACAACCCCACCCTGTTGGCCAGCTACGCCATGGAAAACCCGCACGGACTAGGCGTTGATGGCCGGACGATGTTTTTGTGCGAAGGAGAACATGGACTTAAGGTGTTTGACATCACCGACAGCTACGCCATCGACCAGCGCCTGATTGCGCACTTCACCGATATCCACGCCTTCGACGTGATTCCCCTCAACGGCATACTGATTGTGATTGGCGACGATGGCATCTATCAGTACGACTATTCTGATCTGACCAACATTCGTCTGCTCAGCAAGCTAACGGTTGCGGCGGTATGATAGGTAGCCTTCGAAGGGGATGGATCTTACTATTGCTGCTTTTGACGGTGACGGTGGTGGGGTACGCCCAGACGTCAACGCAACAGGAGGTGACGGTATTCTTCAAGGACGGCAAGGTGGTGAAGGGCATGACGACGCTGTCGATGTTTGAGGGATACCTCACCCTGGAAGCGGATGCGTTTACCCAAACCCACATTGCCTACGCTGATATCCGGCAGATTGTGTTCGGTCCGGTGGGCGACATCAAGCGGGTGAAGGGGCGTGAGTCTAAGCAGAAAAACGCCTTCACCATCGAGAAACGTGGCTTCTTTCATCTGATTGATATAGCCGTCTTGGTGCAAAACAGAGAGTATTACGGCACCTATTCCGGGGGGGGCAACGGAATAAGCATCGCTACCACGCACGGGTATACCTTCAATCCTTACTTGATGGTAGGATTGGGAGTTGGCCTGGATCACTACGGATACGGTAACGTGACGGCCGCCCCCCTGTTTGTGAGCGTGCGCGGGCTGATGGCCCAGAAACGATGGTCTCCTATGTACTTTTTAAACGTTGGTGGGGGCGCTGCCTGGGGAAACGACTACTTTAATAGCGGAACCAGCCGCCGCACCACCGGAGGGATAATGATCTACCCCGGCTTAGGCTACCAGTGTCACGTTGGCAAATCCGCCGTACTGTTCAACGTCGGTTACAAAGTGCAGCGGGCGCGCCTGTCCTACTCCTGGGAAGACTGGAACGGAGGCACCATTGAAGTAGACGAAAGAAGAACCTTACGTCGCTTAAGTCTATCGATGGGTGTCCACTTCTAGGTTGATTAAGATAGACTGACGCCTGAGAAACTAGGCCGTAGGGTCGTTCTCAAACATCTCCTTGGCCTGCTGTAGATTTTCCTGCTGCGCTTCGCTCACCTGGGGGAAGCGCAGGTCGAGCGATTGTAGCTTTTTAACGATGATCTCGCTCACCGCGGCGCGCATAAACCACTTGTGGTCGGCGGGGATGATGTGCCAGGGCGCGTGTTCGGTAGAAGTGTGGTTGATGGCCTGTTCGAAGGCTCGTTGGTAGTCGTCCCAGTAGGTACGTTCTTCTACGTCGCTCATGGTGAACTTCCAGTTCTTATCGGGCCGGTTGATGCGCTTCAGGAAGCGCTGCTTCTGTTCTTCTTTCAACACGTTGAGGAAAAACTTCAGGATCACCGTGCCATTGTGGTGCAGATGGCGCTCCATCTCGTTGATCGAACGATAGCGGTTCTGCCAGAAAGCCTCGTCAATGTCCTGCACCGTCTGGATGCCCGGAATGCGCTGGCCCAGGATATATTCGGTATGCACGCGGGTCACCAGCACCTCTTCGTAGTACGAGCGGTTGAAGATACCGATGCGGCCCCGCTGGGGCATGGATTTGTAGGTGCGCCACAGGAAGTCGTGCTCCAGTTCGTTGGTGCTGGGCTGCTTGAAGCTAAACACCTGGCATCCCTGCGGATTCACGCCCGACATCACGTGCTCAATGGTGCTGTCTTTGCCCGCCGCATCCATCGCCTGAAAAATCAGCAGTACGGAGTAACGATTGAAGGCGTACAACATCTCCTGCAAATCCTTAAGCTTCTTAAGGTTGTCTTTCTGCAAGTCTTTCCCGTCGTCCTTGTTCTTTAACTTGCCGGTGTCATCGGTCTCGTAATCACTCAGATTGATGGTGGTATTTGGCGGGATAAGAATCTTGTCGTAGTCGATCATGTATTGGACATTAGGTGATTTGCTGGGTGGCTGGGACGCTGGATACTAGATGTTAACGACTGTAGCGTATTTTCCACTAACTTTTAACAATTGAACAGTCGAGCAATTGAACAATCAAGCAATAGCGTGAATTACAATCTAACATCTTCCCAAACTAACCTTTCCCCGCAATTGTTACCCCTGCATGAGCAAACTCTCTTTGTACAACGACGCCTTCCTTACCCAGATGCGGCAGCAGATGGACCCGCTAGCCGACCAAGCGGTGGCCGCCATGTACCAGCATCCGTCGGGCGGGCACTTTCGCGAAACCATCGCCACCCTCACCACCAACGACTACACCATTCCCGCCGACCTGCCTGACGAAGTGACCCACTTTCTGGAGCAAAGCCGTATGCTGCCTAGCTGGGCCGACGAGCGACTGCTGCGGCGCGGACACAACTTCTTTGCCCGTCATACTCCGGACTTGCTCATGATGCTCGGACTGCTCTCGTTGCCCTACGACTACGCCGCTGCCGATGGCGCGCAGGTGCTCTATTTATCCGAACGACTGCGCAACGACCCCGGCAAGCGCCTGGCCGAAACCGGGCAGTACGTGCTCGAACGTGGGCAGCAAAGGTGCCTTTGGCCCGAAGGGAAAAGCGGTATGCAGCGCGCAGAAGGTGCGGCTCATCCACGCCGCCATCCGCTACCATCTGCTAAAAGGTGATCAGTGGAACTTCGACTGGGGGCAGCCGGTGAATCAGGAAGACATGGCGGGAACGAACTTATCGATGTCGCTGCTGCCGGTGCGGGGCATGCGTCAGTTAGGTATTCAGGTGGCGCCTGACGATCTGCTGGCCTACGTGCACCTGTGGAACGTGGCGAGCTACCTGATGGGCGTGGACGAGCGCCTGCTGCCCGATACTGGTAAAGAAGGATTCTGGCTGACTAAACTCATTAGTGAGCGACACCACCGTCCTTCGGAAGCCGGACGCGTCCTTACTAAGTCGTTGCTCGCCTACTTGCAGCAAAACGCGCCGAGCAACCTGAGCGCGGTGGCCCCGGCCTACATGCGCTTGCTGCTGGGCGATGCGGTGGCTGACGTGCTGGATATTCCGGCGTCCACGTTGCCTCCGGCCCTGTTGGCTTCACCACTCAAGGGACTGAACGGCTTGCGCAACCTGATCGGTTTTTCCACTAACGCGTATCAGAGTACACAGCAACTTCTGCGGCAGGAAATCAAGCGGCAGCGGGCCGACACCTTCCGAACGCCCGAGCGGTTGGGTACTTCTTCATAACCCCCCGCCCATGAGCCTTCCGAAACGAGTAAGTGATGTGGTACTCAACGCCTACAAACGCCGAAAGCGCGCCACTGCCGATCTCTCGTTGAAGCACTGTCTGCGGGTGGCCCGTCTCACCGCTTCGCGCACCAAATACGCCTTTCTGGTCACTACGGCCAAAGACGGCGCACCAAGTGCCCGACTAGTGCAACCTATCTTTGGGGCCAACGACCTCGAGTTCTTCATTGGTACGCATCCTCAATCCCGGAAAGTGACTGAGATTATTGCCCACCCAGCAGTAACACTGGCCTTCAACAAAGCCAACGAAGACGCTAGCTTGGTAGTTTACGGCACCGCTACCATCCACCATGAAGCGGATTTAAAGGCAGCGTACTGGAAAAGTGCGTGGCGACTGTTCTTTCCGGAAGGTCCACAGAGTGATGCGTACGCGGTTATCCGGGTACGGGCCGAGCGGATGGAACTGCTAAGCTTCCAGCGCAACGTGATCCCCGAACCCTTCGGGCTGCGCCCGGTGGTGCTGGTGAGAGGTGAGGAAGGATGGTGTCAAGAGTGAATAATCTCATTGGAAGCAATTTCACTTTGCCACGCTTGGTTCGTATTCGTATCTTTGCTTTAGCCTTTGACAGCGTTATCTGCTGTCGTAATGGAGACAACTAACTAGTTTTACCTTGAATTTGAACATTTTATGAAAACGGACAACGCATTTATCGTCTATCCAGAGACCATCGAGCAAGCAGATGCATTAAGAGCTTTTGCTAAAGCGCTTAAGATGAAGTTTGAAGTGACGAAAGAAGAGCATTACGATCCTGATTTCGTAGCAAAAATTCAAGAGAGCCGACAACAAGCAAAGGAGGGAAAAACGGTAAAAATTGAATTAGACGACCTATGGAAAGAGTAGTCGAGTATACTTTAAAGGCTACCGAGGATATTGAGTCTTTCAGGAAGTCGGGACAGCCTAATATACTAAGGAAAATACGTCAGTTGATTGAGGCTACGCTTCAAGATCCTTTTACCGGCATTGGGAAGCCCGAACCTCTGAAGTATGATTTGTCTGGTACGTGGTCCAGGAGAATCAACAAAGAACATCGGTTGGTATACGAGGTGCTTGACGATAGGATCTTTGTTCTTTCTGCAAAGGGACATTATTAGCTGGTGGCACTATCCGAGTGGCGGGTGCGTAAAATATAGATGCAGCAAGCATCTTTAAATGCGTATGACGGGCGGTCTTTTTCACTCGAGTCGAGTCAGTATTGACCGAAGCCTCCCATCCGGGTTGACTCGAGGCTCGAGTCAGTGTTGATGTGAGCCTCGAGTCAGTACTGACTCAAGGCTCGAGTGAGTAAGGGGTTTAGATAAGATCAATCTATTCACCAAGCAACCCACTCTCTTCTTGTTTCAGTTTCGGTAGGTGCTTCACCAGAATGGCCCACCCATTGTCAGCGTTTTCACTCGCCCCGCAGCACCTCCGCCGGGTTATCTGCCGTGCTGAGCCGGGTTTGCCAACCCACAATCAATAATAACAGGGCACTCACCACGCCCAGCGTGAGCACGTACCAGCCCATCGACACTTCCACCCGGTAGGCAAACCCCTGTAACCACCGTGTCACTGCCCAGTAGCTCAGCGGCAGGGCCAGTAACCCGCCCGCCAACAACACCCCCAGATACTCCCGACCAACCAGCCGGATAAGCACTATCAAGTTCGCGCCCAGCACCCGGCGGATGGCCATCTCCCGCACCCGGGTGCGCAGCGTATAGGCCGTCAGGCTAAACAACCCCAGCAGGGCCACCAGAATCGCCAGTCCACTGAACACCGACAGCAGTTGCAGTTGTACCCGTTCGCGGGTGTACAGGCGTTCGTACAGATCATCCAGAAAGTGATACTCCATTGGGTAGGCCGGAAACAGCTCGTCCCACACCTGCTGCACTTCGGCTACGGTGGCCGAGATATTCTGGGTTTCCAGGTTCAGCAGAAAGGTGCGCAGCCAGATCGGCTCGTAGGTCATTACGGTCGGATCCACCGCGTTGCGCAGCGTTTCCTGATGGAAGTCCTTGACCACCCCGGTAATGGGTCCCGTCGCCAACTGAAACCCATCGATGGTCCAGCTAATCCGTTGCCCAATCGCCTCCTGCGGCGTGGACCAGCCCAACTGCCGCATCGCCGTCTCGTTGATGAGGTAACTGCGCGGCCGGTTCGTGACATTGTACGCTTTGCCTGAAGCACCAGTAGCAAACGGCGGGTAGGCAAGCCCTTCCCCCGCTAGAAGCTGCAACTTCATCAAGTTAACAAACCCCGAATCGATCACCTGCATATCCATCATGGGGGCGGTTTGGGGATCGTCGCTGACGCCTTCCACTAACACCGGACCCGAGTCGCGGATTTCGCGGGAGGGCACTTCCATGCAGGCGGCCACCTGCTGCACGCCGGGCAGTTGGGCTACCCGCTCCCGAAACGTATCGTAGCGCTCCGTGACCGCGTTGGGGAGGTTGGGAAGGGCTAGGATTTGTTCGGTGGTGAGGCCCAGGTTCTTCTGGTGCAGGTAGCAAAACTGATCGTAGGCCACCAGGGCGCTGGCGATGAGCAGCATGGAGGTGGCAAATTGCAGCGTCACCATGACTCGCTTCCCGTTAAACCCGCCCGTCCGCCGGGCCAGCGCGAAGGTTGAACTGTTCTTAATCGCTTCCAGGGTGCGCACCGAAACTAACATCCAGGCCGGATACACCCCCGCCAATAGGCCGCTACCAACCGATACCAGGAGCAGCACTCCGGCGAAGGCGATTGGAGGAATCAGAAGCTCCACCCCGGTGAGCGCCTGAAAGTAGGGAAACAGTCCGTAGGCCAGCAGACTTCCCAGCACCATCGCCACCAGGTTGTAGCCAATGGCCTCCACCCACGCGTGGGTCATCACCTGCCGGGGACTGGCTCCCAACACGGTCCGGACGCCCACCTCCCGTGATCGGCCTAATGCTAGGGCGCTGCTCAGATTCACGTAGTTGAGCAGGGCGATGAGCAGAATAAACCCGCCCACCACCGAGAAAACCCGCACGTAGAACCGACTGCCGTTCGGCACAATCTCGCGGGCCAGGTCAGAATCCAGGTGAATATCGGGCAGGGCTTGAAGCACGAAAGAAACATCCTGCGGACCGGCTGTCTTATTGTACTTATCAACAAAGTCGGGCAGTTTAGCGGCGAGCGACGCAAGGTCGGGCCCTTCACGAAGCAGCGTGTACACGTAGGCCCAGCCGCTGCGCTCGTCCGTGTCGCGGTACGACAGCAGCATCTCCACGGGTAGATGGGTGTTCGAGGGCACGTCGGCCATCACGCCCGTCACGGTGTAGGTCAGATCTTTTTCGTCCAGTCCGCCCGCCACTAACACCTCCCGGCCCAACACGTCCTCGCGGCCAAAGTAGCGCCGCGCCGCCGTTAGGGTGAGCACCACCGAACGCGGAAGCACCAAGGCCGTTTTAGGATTGCCGCTTAGTAGAGGAAAGTCAAACACCCGAAACACCTCGGGATCGGTCATGTAGGCGTGCTTTGGCCGGAACTTCTCGTTGCCGATTCGTAGATACTTCTGCTCGTGGTTCTGAAAGCGCACCAGGGCCTCCACCTCCGGTAGGTCGTTGGGCAGTTCGTTGACGTAGTCCACCGGCACGCGGGCCCAGTGCACCCCGAAGTCGCCCTCGGACTGAAAGCGGTAGGTGGCCCGGTAGATGCGATCCGCCTTGCTATGAAAGTTCTCGTAGCTGGTTTCGTAGTGCACGTAGACGGCAATCAGGATGCAGGCAGCAAAGCCAATAGCGAGTCCCAGCACGTTCAGCGTAGCGTAGCGGTAGTTCTTCCTAAAGTGACGCAGCGTGATGGTGAGGTAGTTGAGGAGCATAGTAGAGATTGAATGAATGAGGGAATGAGTGATTGGGTGACTGGAGGATTAGAGCGTGAGTAAGGTAGGGAACCGGGGGGTGGGGGGAAATAGGGGAGGAGTTAAAGTTTGTTAAATTGGTAGCTTGAAACCCCGACGGGTGTCATTGATAGACATACGGATACGAACAGCCACGGTGCTTCGAGAAAAAGTCTGCTAGAGTTTGAGTTTGGTGCTCACCCCCAAATAGATCCTTCCTGGATGACAGGAACAAGGGGGGTAAGGGCGAAGAGAAAGTGCTCCATAGACTAAGCACTTATTGAGCCACCCAAGGGACTCGAACCCTCGACCTACGCGTTACGAATGCGTTGCTCTACCAACTGAGCTAGGGCGGCTGGAAAATTGACCCAACAAAGATAATCATCTTTCGGTATTATCCAGGAGCGTTCCGGTCAGAATTCGTCCGATATCCTATAGCCCTTCGGTGCGCCGGTACAGGTCGGCCATCAGTAGGGTGAGATCGACTGAGCGCAACCGGACTTCGGCGTCCTCACCGCTGAACCAGTCCATCTGCCAGGGCTCCTCCGGACTACTGCGGTAGCGCGTCTCTACCTTCCAAGTGTGCTGCTCCACCAACACGTACTCCCGCAGCGAGGGGAGCTCGCTGTAATAGTGGAATTTAGTCCCGCCCGCCGTGGATACGCGATCATAGGATGCATTGCCATCGGACAATACCTCGATCAACAAGATAGGGTTGGTGAGGGCTTTGGTGTCTTGCTTCGACCGTTCGGAAGGGCCGCAGACCACCGACACGTCGGGATAAAGCGAACGGTTGATTGAGGGGATATAGAACTTTACGTCGCTGGTCAGAACCGTGCAATCCTTAGTAACTAAACCATTACCCACCAAGTGAATAAGATTTCCGGCAATAGCCCCGTGCACCGGATCACCAACATCCGTTGCGGCACCCGCCATAGCAAATACCTCACCATCGTGGTATTCGTAGCGTTGGTTGGTTTCTTCTTCTAGCTGGTTATACTCAGCCAGAGATAGATACTTTTTTGCCGCATTTTCCATAGCAACTAACTGATTGGTATGATACAAGGAACGGAGCCAATATACGAAATTGTTGCCCGCTTAACTTTACTTTTGTTTAGACCTAATCTAAATTGTTAGTACCTTGCTGCTGCATTCTGATTCGTCCATTACCCGCATGACCACCCTAGACCAACTGAAGCCCGGCCAGCGGGGCGTGATTCGCGCTATCCGCTCCTCTGAGATCACCCCCAAGCTTATCGAGATGGGTCTGCTGCCCGGCAAAGAAGTCGTGTTTCAGCTTCGGGCCCCATTGGGCGATCCCATTGCCATCCGCGTGTCGGGCTACCAGCTCTCCTTACGCCTCGACGAGGCCCACCTTATCGAGTTGGTATGAGTTGAACTACCACTGTCCCCCCCGCCCTCGCCACCGGAACGCTCAACATCGCGCTGGTGGGCAACCCCAACGCGGGCAAGTCCAGCCTGTTTAACCACCTGACAGGACTCAACCAAAAAGTGGGCAACTACCCCGGCGTGACGGTCGATAAGAAGGTGGGGCGCTGCGTGCTGGGCACCCGAAGCTTAGCCTCGGTGGTGGACCTGCCCGGTACCTACAGCGTGTTTCCACGCTCGTCCGATGAGCAGGTGGTGCTTGATCACCTGCTAGGCAACCCCCCCGACGCGGTGGTGGCGGTGATCGATATGACCAACCTGGAGCGGGGCCTGCTGCTGGCCACCCAACTCATCGATATGGCCCTGCCCGTGGTGCTGGTGCTCAACATGGCCGACGTGGCCCGGCGGCAGGGGCTGGAAGTCAACACCGTAGCGCTGGCCCAGCGACTGGGTGGCGTGCCGGTGGTGGTGATGAACGCCCGCCGGGGCGAAGGGCTCGACGACCTCAAGGCCGTGCTTCGCCACCGGGTAACTCCCGCCCGGCAGCGCTTCTTCAACGTAAGGCCTCTAGCTCCCGATGCCATCGAGGCCGTGCGCGATCAGTTTGATCGGTCCGAAGACTACGCCGCTTACCTGCTGCTGCAACAGGGGCACGGCATGCGGTCCCTTTCCGCTGATGAGCAGCAGTACCTCGCCGCCATCCGTACGCAGTACCCGATCAATCCGGCACACCTGCAAATCAAAGAAACCACCGAGCGCTACCGCCTCATCCGGGAGCTGCTCGACGATACCCTGACCCTTCCCTCGAAAGCGCGCATCTCGTTCACCGACCGCATCGACCGCATCGTGACCCACCGGGTGGGGGGCTACCTGATCTTTTTCGCCCTGCTGTTCCTTATCTTTCAGGCCATCTTCGCCTGGGCCACCGTGCCGATGGACTTTATCAACTACTTGTTCTCCGAACTGAGTAGCTGGATCAAGGATACCGCTCCCGCCGGGGTGCTCACTGACCTGCTGGCCGAGGGCATCGTGCCGGGCATCGGGGGGGTGGTGATCTTCATTCCGCAGATTGCCATCCTGTTCGCCTTCATTGCCCTGTTGGAGGAGTCGGGCTACATGGCGCGGGTGGTGTTTCTGATGGACAAGATCATGCGCAAGGCGGGCTTGAACGGCCGCAGTGTGGTCCCCCTGATCTCCGGGCTGGCCTGCGCCATTCCGGCCATCATGGCTACCCGCAGCATCGACCACTGGAAGGACCGGCTGATCACCATCTTCGTCACCCCGCTGATGAGTTGCTCGGCCCGTCTGCCGGTCTACACCATCCTAATCGCCCTGGTGGTGCCCGACGAACCGGTAATGGGCTTCATCAATCTACAGGGCCTGGCCCTGATGGGCATGTATCTGCTGGGCTTCGCGGCCGCCATGATCTCCGCCCTGGCGATGAAGTACGTGATCCGGGCAAAGAGCCGGGGCTTCTTAATCATGGAGCTGCCCGAGTACCGCTGGCCACGCTGGCGCAACGTGGGCCTCACCGTGGTGCAGAAGTCACGCACCTTCGTGTGGGAAGCCGGGCGGGTGATCCTGGCCGTGTCGGTGGTGCTGTGGGTGCTGGCCTCCTACGGTCCGGGCGACGGCATGGAGCGGGCCGAAGCCGAGTTGCGCGCTAACCCTACCGCGGAGCGCACCTCCGAAGAACTCGACAATGCCGTAGCGACGGTGCGGCTGGAGCACTCCTACGCCGGGCGGCTGGGCCACTGGATTGAGCCCGTGATTCGTCCGCTGGGCTACGACTGGAAGATCGGCATCGCCCTGATCACTTCCTTCGCGGCCCGCGAGGTGTTCGTGGGCACGATGGCTACGCTCTACAGCGTGGGGGCCGACTTTGAGGACGATAGCACCATCAAGAGCCGCATGCGCGAGGAGATCAATCCGCGTACTGGCGAGCGGCAGTTCACTCCGGCGGTGGCCTTCTCGCTGCTGGTGTTCTACGCCTTCGCCATGCAGTGCATGAGCACCATCGCCATTGTTTACCGCGAAACCAAGGGCTGGCGCTGGCCGTTGATACAGACAATTTACATGACGGTGTTGGCGTACGTGTCAGCTTTGGTGGTGTATCAGGTGATGGGGTGAATTATTATACTACTCGATTGTTCTACTGTTCGATTGTTAAGTCTGCTATACCCAACAATTGAACAATTGAACAATCGAGCAATGAAATCAACATCTGTATGCAAGAGATAATCGTCATCCTCATCTTCGCCGCCGCCGTGGCCTATCTGGGCCGATTGCTGTACCGTAATCTTACCACGGACGCCGGGTGCCCCAGCGGTTGCGGCAGTTGCAGCACCGTAGACTTCAAGAAGATCGAGCAGCAGATCAAGGAGCGAGAGAAGGCGGGATAGGCGGTTGGTGGACTGTCCTGTGCTTGCTTGTCTCTTAGAAGCTGTTTTAAAACCTATTGAAGTTTGAGGTCAAACTAAAAACGTACTCATGACAGGACAGTTATAGAGTTGAGAGACAACATAACAAAGACCGCCATGAGTACTGAACAAAAGAATAGTAAAAGGAGAAGGTATCCTAGCGATATCAGTAAAAACGGATGGAAGCACCTACGCAAACTTCTACCGGTAAAAGAGACTGACCCTAGCCGGGGGGGAAGGCCATCTGCTGACTTGCATCAGGTGGTCAATGCCATCTTTTATGTGGTGAAGACCGGTTGCCCTTGGCGCTGTTTACCTCATGATTTTCCTTGTTATGCCACCGTGTTTGGCTATTTTAATCGCTGGAGTAAGGATGGTACTTGGCAATGGATACACACCCAGTTTGTTAAGAAGGTAAGAAAGAAAATGAAGCGCAATAAACGTCCCAGTGCTGCCTGTATAGATTCTCAATCCAGCAAAACTACCGCTAGTGGGGGTGAACACCGAGGTTTTGACGGCGGCAAGCAGGTAAAAGGTCGCAAACGATTTATTCTCACCGACACGCAAGGTTTACTACTGGCCGTGTGGACATGTGCGGCCGGGATTTCTGAGAAAGCGGGTGCTATGTATTTGCTGCGCTATATTAAACGTATCAACTGTCTACACAACTTATGTGAGCGTATTGAGCTAGTTTGGGTGGATGGGGGATACCGCGGTCCCAGTTTGCTTGACTACGTACGCAAACTATGGGGTTGGACTTGGCAAGTGGTCTTGCGAACCGACGAGAAGAAGGGCTTTAAAGTATTACCCCGAAGATGGGTCGTAGAGCGTACTTTCGCTTGGATATTGAATGCTCGTAGGCTGAGTGTGGACTACGAAAAGACTAGAAAAAACAGTCAAAGCATGGTCTACCTGGCTATGCTACCGCTAATGATTAGACGCCTAAACTAGTTTTAAAACAGCTTCTTAGCGGTATAATACTAGATCGATCTACGTCCTATTCAGTGAGCGTATTGTATACCAAGCAAAAGGTATGTTTCTTCGCTGATCTTTTAATCAACACGGCCTTTACATAAAACTTGTTACTGAAAATGCGGTAGCTTTTGATTAAGTTGATCGGACCGCAGGCGCGGCGGAAGCAGCGACAAGCCCTCCATGGTCCTGTGGTTAAACGTTTGTAGTCGTTTGTAAACGTTTAGCTAACTGCTAACGTTTAGTCTGCTTCTGCAGGCAATCTACTTGAAAATTACTACGGAAGATACAAATAGAACAATAATTTGGCAGTTTTGAGCTTATTGTTAATGTAATGATACAGATGCTATATGATAAATAACGGAGACTGGTTTCCGTTATCAACTTGTTACCTGCAATAAATAATGAAAACAGAATATTGGGCTTTACTGAACGTGTTGATAAGTGCTTTTATTGGTTCTGTTACAGCTCTAATTACATTATACATTCAAGGGAAAAGAAGAGAAAGAGATAGGCAACAAGTTGAATATGATGCATACAAAAAATACGCTAAACCGATAATGCTTTCCGCTGAAACTTTAGCTTGGAGATTAAGGGAAGTTTTAATGTTTAATGGAGCTTATTTACTTCCTGATGCACCTATGAATGGATTCTTCAAGTACAAATTTGATAGTACAGTTTATAGGCTCTGCGCTTTGATTGGTTGGATTAGAGCAGCTCAAAAAGAACATTCGTATCTTGAAGGATTTGACAATGCTAAAAATTCAGATATTAGAGATGCAGTAAGTGAGTTTCAAAAGGTATTAGCTGATGGTTCACACGTTGAAGTTTCCATTTTTGAAGAATTAAGCAAACTGTATGGGTTAGAAGAAAAAACGATATCTGATCAAACTAGACAGGAGATCGGAGTAGGAATTGAAAAAATAGTCTTTGAGTACATTCCTGACCAGGTGAAAAAGAATGTTTCTAGCCTTGAGCAAACAGACAAGATTAAAATGGTTTCATCCATTTTAAAATTGATTTCAGAAAAGACTGAACAAGGCACCTTGGATAGAAATGTAATTGAAGGTAAAATTGATGTAGCAATTGACGAAATAGCAAGAGAGTTCTGTTGGATATACAGAGACTGGCAAAGCGCGATAGGTGATGAAATGCTCTTCAGACTTGAAGGAAGCTATAGGTATTTTGATGTTATTGGTTTCTCTGATTTTTCAACTAAGCATGAAGAAAGTGAATGGTTAAAGAAGGTTGACAACTTATTTTCAAATTTAGATGTGGCTATTGATAATAGGTTTGACACGAGAGTTGGCCAAGTAAAGCGAATTTATGCTACGCTCATCGCCTTGATTCAAGAGTTGAATAAAGCTATTAACAACGAACAAGCTATTTCTTCAAAAGGGCTTAAAACGCTTGCTGATTTTAAACAGAATTTGGACAAAGGAAAAAAATAAAGCAGGTAACACTGTATAGCAAATCATGTCCGCCCTGCGGGACGGCCACGATTGCTATACTAATCGTTCGCGGCAATGCTACGCTGCGCTACACATCGCCGCGAACGTGCGGGCGGCTACCGCCGTCAGTCCCCGGCCTTAGCTTTGCTACGCTGCGCACAGCCGAGAACTGACGGCTACACGTCATACTTCGTCCAGATACTTCGTAGCTTCCCGAAGCACGACGCGTAGCCGCCCGCACGTTGCTCCTGCTTTTTTTTATAAAAAGGCCGTGATTTAATCAATAGTAAGTGGCTACTCTCTAATTACATTTCCTAGAAATAAAGTATGCCATCCTCAGCGTTCTTGGTTGCTTTCTGAGTCTTAGCAGCCTGGGTCAGGCTACCAACCCGTCGCCAACCTTCCCACTGTCGGTCAGCGACAATCAGCGCTATCTGGTGGATGCCCAGGGCGAGGCCTTTCTCTACCAAGCCGACACTCCCTGGTTCTTGTTTTTTAAACTAACGATGGAAGAGGTGAAAGACTACCTGCATATACGAAAAGAGCAGGGCTTTAGCGTGCTATAGGTGATGTTAACCGGTGGGAAAGGGCTGAAAAATCTGTACGGAGAACTTCCCTCTGAGAGCAATTACGACCTAAGTCGTCCCAACGAACGCTTTTTTCAGCGGGTAGACAGCGTGGTGCAGGAAGCCCAGTACTCGGGGGGGGCAATGATCCGTTCAATGCGCTGGAAGAGATTGAGGCCATGGCCGACGGATTGCACCAGCAAGCGGGCAACCAACTCTTTACCTACCACGCGGCCTCGACCCACAGCAGCACCGACGTGTTTCCGGAAGCCGACTGGCTCGACGTATCCATGGTGTACACCTACTTCCGCGGATTCGGCAAAGCCTGGAATAAGATTCAGCCTGACGTGTACGAAGTAAGTTATGACGAGTACCGGAAGACTCAAGCGCGTCCGTTTTTTCTGGGAGAGTCTACCTACGAGGGGGAACACGATGAGCTTGGTTCGGCCCGCCAGGTGCGAAAGCAAGCTTACTGGGCGATGTTGTCGGGAGCTACGGGCCACGCCTATGGCTCTCCCAACTGGCATCTGTGCGACGATTGGCGAAAGGTGATCCAGTACCCCGGCGCCCGAAGCTTGCAATACTTACCACCCCTCATGGTGTCGGTCGGCTGGCCCGATCTGCAGCTCAACTGGCACAGCGCGTTTGTGACCGAGGGCAGCGGCGGGTACGCTACCAACGACTACGCCGTTACGGCTTTTGCTTCTGATTCGTCTCGGTCGGTCACGTACATTCTCTCAGGACGCACCGTCAAGGTGGCGTTGTCGTTGCTAGGCGAAGAACGCTTCCAGCTAGCGTGGTTCAATCCCCGCACGGGTGATGAGACCTCGTTAGGCACGTACGCTACCACCGACTCGCCCACGCTCACCACTCCCGATGAGCAGGACTGGCTTCTGCTCAGCCGAGCGCAGCGTCAGGATCGTTGACGGCTAAGGAGATTTGACCGAATTCGTACTGAGACTTAACCTAGCTACGGTTAGTTTGCGACGGGAACGGCAGCTGTTCCACCGTTGGTGAATCCCCTATTACGGCCAATTACCTACATGCCTTTTTAGGGGCTAGAAGCGTGGGCTTACCGTTACTACGCGCCAAGTGCCGCTTTTAGTGGCCCGTAATGCTGCCTAACACCAAGATTAATTACTGATCAGCCATTCGCTGCGAGCGAACTGGTTTTGTTCGCTCGCGGTGTTTCACTATTTTGCCTAACAACACCCTACTACTACTATACTGCTACTATGTCGAATACAAGTACTACTAAGACGACTCTCCCCTTCGTAACGACGGGCTTCTACACTAATCAGGTAGTTGATGAGATCAAAGATTACGCAATCTTCACCATGGATACCCAGGGGTACTTTACCTCGTGGAATCAAGGCGCTGAGAAGATGTTTGGCTTCACGCCCGACGAAGTAGACGGACAGCACTTTGAGTTCATCTTTCCTGAACATCTGTGCGAGCGAAACCTACCCGAGTACGAACTAGAGGTGGCCGCCCGCGACGGAAAGTACGAAGCCGAAGAGTGGCACCTTCGCAAGGGTGATGAAAAGTTCTGGGCCCTAAACATCCTCACGGCTGTGCACGACGAAGATGGAACGCTAGTGAGCTACACCAAGATCGTGAAGGACTTGACCGAGCGCAAGCAGATGGAGGATTCGCTTTACGAGCAGAGTGAGCAGTTGGCCCGTGTGAAGCACGACCTCAACCAGTTTATCTACAATGCGTCGCACGAGCTGCGTGCCCCGGCCTGCAACATTGAGGGGCTACTCAACGTGCTGGACGCGGAACGGCCCAAGCAGGAAGTTGAGCAGATTGCCGGCTATCTTCGCAGTTCACTGTCGGTGCTTAAGGAGAAGGTTGACCAGGTATGTCAGATGGCCAACTTCACCCACCGCCTCGAGCAGCAGCAACCGGAAGACATTGACCTCGGGAAGCTCTTTGATGATGTGAAGTACATGGCAAGAGACGAGCTAAAAGCAAGCGGCGCGTCGGTAAGCAGCAATTTTGCGGTGAAGTCATTTAGGTTTGTGCGTACGCATATCCACCTAATCTACCAGCAGTTGCTGCTCAACGCGGTCAACTTCAGCGATCCAAATAGGGTCACCGAGATCACGGTGAACGTTCACGCGCACCGCCGCGGAATTCAGATAGAAGTCTCGGACAACGGGGTGGGCATTCCTCAGGATCGGCAGGACAATATCTTTGAGATGTTTTCTAAGGTACATACCTCTTCTTCGGGCCGTGGCTTGGGATTGTACTACGTGAAGCGCGTGGTAGAGCAGGCCAAAGGAAGCATTTCTGTGGAAAGTGAGCTTGGGATAGGCTCCACCTTTCGGGTGTATCTTCTGCAAAGCTCAATTTAATACTGTTGCGCCTCATCCGTTGTTGCCGACCCTAGCAGGGCCGCTTATATTATACTTCTACTAAGTTGGTCAGCGCTTATACGCAGCACCGCAAGAGGGTGAAGTGCGCACTGAACTCTGGCAAGCTAGACGCTACACGTTGGGTGGGCGCGGTGGATAACCAAATTGTGATGTTTGGAAAATAACAATATCTTGGGCGGGTAATCAGCAGCAATGACCAATACGCCCGAAACAGGAGACAAGCCATCGAGGCGATGGCCCATTCGAATAGACAAGAAGTTCTGGAACGCCGACAAGATCATCAGTCTGTCGGCTTTCGTGGTTAGTATCGCCACGCTACTGGCGCTGATGTATCAGATTCGCTTGTCGGGGAAGCAGAACGAGCTAGCCCAAAGACAACAGGAGCTGGTACGCAAGCAACAGTACGCCTCCGTGCTGCCCTATTTAGGAACTTACGGTAGGGACTAACAGTGGAGATCGGTTGTTTGAGCTTACGTTGTACAACAATGGCGTAGGTCCTGCATTCATTGAGGAGGTAAGAATAGTGTACGATGATCAAGTATACCCTGGTGATCCTCTCTACTTCTATCGAACCGTGGTTCTGCAAGTAGAAGACACAGTGGAGATAGATTTAGGCACGCGGGGTGTCTACTAAGGAAACTTAATCCCTGCCGGAAGGGAAACTGCTATGCTAACCGCGTACACTAACGCCTCTTCTCCTGAGGAGAGAGACCGACTCTTTGCGTGGTTTGGTCGCTCATCAGAGCATCTTGAATTGGCTCGGTTGGAGATTATCTATTCTTCGGTATACGGTGAGCGCTGGATTATTAAAGGACTTGGCGCTATTCCGGAACCTCTTCCTAATGAAGCCATCGAGTAGCAAATGAAGGTTTCTCTGTTTATAGATGAGCGAAGCACGTGGTGTCCAACCTCTACGACCGCCGTCAATACAGGTTGTAGCGACCAACACCGACCCATGACCGGTTTCAACGTCTGGCTATCAGAACCCTCGTAGCCGAACGAATGGGGTTAAGCGGGTTTATTCTACGTTAAAGAACACTACTTCGCGATCAGCGAGCGTGTTGTAGAATTCAATGTCATCCACCGGATCAAGGGTGCCGCCACAGTCGAAGCAATGAAATGCTAATCCGCCCGAGCCCAACGCCATATTAGTGACCACATAGTCCTGACCCTGGTACGCCTTTATCCAGATGGTGCCCCGGTGGTTGCCGCGCTGGTCGTTCTCGGCTTCCGATATCAGCTCATTTAACCAGCGCAAATTGGTAGTAGGATTCTCTACTCCGCAAGGCTTCCCAGCGACACTTTCGCTCTCGCAGCTTGCCATTAAGAAAAGAGCGGACAGGGCTAATGCAGTCAGTGTATTGCTCATTGTTTTATCATTTGATGAGTCCCTGATACACCGCCTGGGCGTCGGGTAGGGTTAGGTTTTTGTTGTACAGGGGCGCGTCGGGCTCGAAGTACTTACCATTGGCTAGTTTACCCAGGTCGTGCGCTACCAGGCCGATGTCGTGCAGCAGTTGCTTAACAACCTCCTTGGCCCCTTCGTCGTCGCTAGCGATCTGCACGGCAATGCGGTCGTCGCCGGTTTGGAAGGCTTGGCCCTCGAGCACTTTGAAGTAGACCGAGTTGAAGGCTTTCACCACCCGTGCTCCGGTAAATTGCTGCGCCGTCCACTCGGTAGAAGTCAGGTTGTCATCATCAATGATCTGCTGGGCTATCTCACCGTCGCGCTGCGGGTACGGGTTGGTAGCGTCTATCAGGATCTTTCCGTTCAGCAAACCTAATTGCTCGGCAGTCGCGGCATTCATCCCGAAGGGGATTGCCAGCAGGATCACCTCACCAAAGTCAGCCGCCTCGTTTACGGTGCCGGTTGTCGCACCCACGCTATCGGCTATCGACTGCAGTTCTTCGGGGTGGCGGGAGCTAAACATCACCGGGTGACCTACGCCCGCCCAGTGTTTTCCAAGGGTGGCTCCGATGTGGCCGGAGCCAATGATGCCGATGTTCATAGCGAGTCAGGTTGGTGATAGGGTATCAACGATCATACGTGGGCTTCGGTTATCTATCAGATCAAGAAGTTAAAGAACTCGAAGTTGTCGTTGAGTAGTTCGTAGGCGATCTTGTGGTCGTTTAGTCGCCGGATAAGTCCGTCGAAGTCCTCGCTCGACTGCAACTCTACGCCCACCAGGGCGGGGCCCTTCTCCCGGCTGGTCTTCTTGGTGTACTCGAAGTGGGTGATGTCGTCGTCGGGACCCAGCACGTCGGCCACGAACTCCTTGAGGGCTCCGGCCCGTTGCGGAAACCGAATGATGAAGTAGTGCTTCAGCCCGCGGTAGAGCAGCGCGCGCTCTTTAATCTCTTCCATGCGGGTGATGTCGTTGTTGCCCCCGCTCACCACGCACACCACCGTCTTGCCCTTGATCTCCTCTCGGAACGTATCCAGCGCCGCGATCGCCAGGGCTCCGGCGGGCTCCACCACCACGGCGTCTTCGTTATAGAGCCGAAGAATGGTATCACAGATCTTGCCCTCGGCCACGGTGATCACGTCGCCTGGTTCAAATATCTCCAGCGCGATGGCAAAGGGCAGGTCACCCACCCGGCGCACCGCCGCCCCGTCCACGAACTTGTCGATGGTCTCAAGGGTGACGTTCTCCCTCTTCTCCAGCGAGGTCTTCATGGCGGGTGCTCCCAGCGGCTCCACCCCGATCAGTCGCGTGTCGGGGCTCACCTGCCGGAAGTAGCTGCCCACCCCGGCCGACAGTCCACCACCCCCGATGGGCATAAACAGGAAGTCGATCGGCTCGGTGGCCTCGCGGTGAATCTCTAAGCCTACGGTGCCCTGTCCCTCGATGACCTTAGCGTCGTTGAAGGGAGGAATAAACTGCGCCCCCTGCTCCTGGCAAAACCGCTGGGCCTCCTCGCTGGCATCGTCGAAGGTGTCGCCCACCAGTCGGATATCGACCCAGGTTTTGCCGAACATGGTCACCTGCTTGATCTTCTGCTTGGGAGTGGGAATGGGCATGAAGATGGTGCCCCGCACCCGCAAGCGCTGGCAGGCATAAGCGACGCCCTGCGCATGATTGCCCGCGCTGGCGCACACCACCCCATTGGCTAGTTCTGCCTCGGTCAGCGTTGACATCTTGTTGTAGGCACCCCTGATTTTGTAAGAACGCACCACCTGTAAGTCTTCTCGCTTTAGCCAGATATTGGCCTGATACTGCTCCGACAAATTGATGTTGTACATCAGCGGAGTGGACGTAATGACTCCGCGCAACCGCTGGGCGGCGTTGAGGATGTCTTCTACCGGAATCATGGAGCTGGTCAGGGTTTTCATAATCAATGGTTCGATTGCTCGATCGTTAAGTTGGTAGCGACAATTACTAGTTCAACAATTGAACAATCGAACCATTTAACAATTGCCTCAATCCTCCTGCGGACGCAACTTACGCACTTGTTTACCCGTCTGCCAGAGTTCCGATTGCTCAATCTCGCTGAGTTCTTCTTCGAGCTTTTCGCGGTAGTCTGCTTTGCTGTTGGCCTCAATGGTGATGCGGGCTTCGTTGCCGCTGGCCACGCTTTCATACAAGTCCCTGAACACCGGTTGGGTGGCTTCTTTGAACTTTCCTTTCCAGTCGAGGGCACCGCGCTGGGCGGTGGTAGAGCAGTTGGCGTACATCCAGTCCATGCCGTTCTCACCCACCAGGCGGATCAGGCTTTGCGTTAGTTCTTCTACCGTCTCGTTAAAGGCTTCGCTGGGCGAGTGTCCTTTTTCGCGCAAGAGTTCGTACTGCGCTTCCATGATGCCCGCGATGGCGCCCATCAGCACGCCGCGCTCGCCGGTGAGGTCGCTGTACACTTCTTTCTTAAAGTCGGTTTCGAACAGGTAGCCCGATCCAACGCCGATGCCTAGGGCCAGGATGCGCTCTTCGGCGCGGCCGGTGGTGTCTTGGTACACCGCGTAGCTGGAGTTGATGCCCTTGCCCTGCTGAAACAGGCGACGCACGCTGGTGCCCGAGCCTTTGGGAGCAACGAGCATCACGTTGATGTTCTTTTTGGGAACGATACTAGTTTGTTCGCTAAAGGTGACGCCGAAGCCGTGCGAGAATACCAGGGCCTTACCATCGGTGAGGTACTGTTGCATCGTAGGCCACACCGCGATCTGTCCCGCATCGGAGAGCAGGTTGACGATGATGGTCCCTTTCTCGCAGGCTTCTTCTACCGAAAAGAGGGTTTCGCCTTCCTTCCAGCCGTCGTCCTTTGCCTTCTGGTATGTCTTTGAGTCCTTGCGCTGTCCCACGACCACATTGAAGCCGTTGTCGCGCAGGTTAAGGCTCTGGGCAGGACCCTGTACTCCGTAGCCGATTACGGCAATGGTTTCGTCGCTCAGGATGTCGCGCGCTTTGGATAGGGGAAATTCGTCGCGGGTAGTAACTTTTTCGTCTACTCCGCCAAAATTGATGGTTGCCATGATTGTGTTAGTTAGTTAGTTAATAAATGAAGGTAAACGTTAATGGAAAGGTGGGCAGTGTTCATCCCACCTTCATTTATGTGGGCATATAGGGCGCAGGGCCCTTCATATCGTGAAATTCTTCGTCGGAATACCAGCCTTCCGGTCCTAGGTTCTTGGCGTACTGGCTGAAGCGGTACTGATCCTTGACCACCGCGATGCGGCCCGACTTGACAAACTCCAGCACTCCGTGCGGTTGCAGCAGGTGCAGCATAGTGGTGAGGTCTTCTTCCTTGCCAGTCTTTTCGATCACAATGTATTCTTCGTCGGAGAAGGCCACGGTGGCACGATGGCGGTGAGCGATCTCCATGATTTTTTCTCGCTCCGCAAAGCTGGTGGCCGCCACCTTATAGTAGGCGATCTGCCCGTAGTACACCTCGTTGTCTTCGTTATGGAAAACCATCAACACCCCAATGATCTTCCGGATCTGCTGGATGAGCTTTTGGATTCGACTGTCTTCGTAGTCGATCACGATGGTGTAGCGCGAGATACCGGTGCGCTCGGTTTCCGAAACCGCCAGACTTTCGATGTTGATACGTCGGCGCGAAAACACGATGGTGAGGCGGTTGAGCAGCCCAAAGTTGTTCTCGGTGAATACGATGATGGTGTAGCGTCGTTTCATATAAATGCTGGTTGGATAATACTTACAAATAGATAAGAATTGCGTAAACCAGTATTTATTCTAGCCGCATCTGTCCTACTCCTGAGCCAGAGGGGATCATGGGAAAGACGTTGCTTTCTTTTTCTACCATTACTTCTAATAGGTAAGCGCCTTTGGCATTGACTAGGGTGTCGATTGAGCTTCCCAGGTCATCGGCGTGGGAGCAGCGGTGGCCCTCGATACCGAAGCCTTTGGCAATGGTGATGAAGTCAGGGTTTTGTAGCTCCACGAACGAGTAGCGGTGGTCGAAAAACATCTCCTGCCACTGACGTACCATGCCGAGATACTGATTATTGAGCACGATGATCTTCACGGCCATGCCCGTTTGAGCAACAGTGCCGAGTTCCTGAATGGTCATCTGAAAGCAACCATCGCCAATGATCGCGACCACCTCCCGCTCGGGAGCTCCCATCTTCGCGCCCAGCGCCGCGGGCAGAGCGTAACCCATCGTGCCGAGTCCGCCCGAGGTGAGCCAGCTGTCGGTTTCCTGGAAGCGGGAGTAGCGCGCGGCTGACATCTGGTGCTGCCCCACGTCGGCCACCACGATGGCCCGGCCGTCGGTGCGTTCGGACAGGCGGCGTACCACCTCGCCCATGCGGATGTTCTCGCCTTCGGCCGTAAAGTCGTTTTTGATGACCTTGTCGTGTTCCTGCTCGAAATACTTATCAAACTCCGCTCGCCACTCTGCATGCTGCTTCTCTTCTACGTGCGGCAGCAGCGCATTCAGGGCTTCGTTGGCGTCGGCGATGATGCCTACGGCCGGAAACACGTTTTTGCCAATCTCCGCATGATCAATGTCAATGTGTACCACTTTGGCCTGACGGGCGTAGCTTTCCAGGTTGCCGGTAACCCGGTCGTCAAAACGCATGCCTACGGCGATAATCACGTCGGCTTCGTTGGTCAGGATGTTGGGCGCGTAGTTGCCGTGCATGCCCAGCATGCCCACGTACAATTCGTGGTCGGTAGGAAAGGCCGACAAGCCCAGCAGGGTACTGGCTACGGGGATACCCGTCTTTTCTACGAACCGAAGGGCGGCTTCCTGCGCTTTAGACAACAAAATGCCGTGTCCGACGAACATAAACGGCTTTTTGGCCTCGTTGATGAGTTTCGCTGCGTTCACAACGTCCTGCTCGCGGGGTTTAGAAGCGGGTTTGTAGCCCTTGATCTGCTTGCGTTTTTCGTAGCGAAAGGGCTCGTTCATGTCCGCAAACTGGGCGTCTTTCGTAATATCAATAAGCACTGGCCCGGGTCGGCCGGAACGGGCGATGTAGAAGGCTTTGGCAATAATGTAGGGAATTTCGTCGGCGTCGGCGATCTGATAACACCACTTGGTGATGGGCATGGCCAGACTCATTACGTCGGTTTCCTGGAAGGCGTCGGTACCTAAGAAAGCCTTCGGCACCTGGCCGGTGATGCACACGATCGGCACTGAGTCGAGCATGGCGTCGGCGATGCCGGTGATCAGGTTGGTAGCGCCCGGTCCGGAGGTGGCGAAGCACACCCCAGGTTTGCCCGCAATTTGCGCGTAGCCTTCCGCCGCGTGGGTAGCGCCCTGCTCGTGACGCACCAGCACGTGGTTGAGTTCGTGGCGGTGATGATACAATGCATCGTAGATGGGCATGATGGCTCCGCCGGGGTAACCAAAAATCGTGTCCACTCCTTCCTCAATGAGTGACAGCATCAACGCTTCCGACCCGTTCACAGTCTTATCAGTCTCTCTGATTAGCACGTTCTCGTCCTCGTGCTTGTGGTGGACGGGATGTTCGTACAAAATTTTACTGGGGTGCTTTACTTCGGTGACAATGGGCATGTTTCTATCAGTTAGATATTTGTCTTCGTTTTGTTTCGGCAAGTGATGAATCACGTGCCTACAGGGTATCAGTGTCGGTGACGCATCCTTCGGAGGCAGGTGACACGCTTTGCAGGTACTTGAACAACACCCCGCGCGTCACCTTAGGTTCAGGTTTTTGCCACTGCTTGCGCCGCAGTGATATTGTTTCTACGTCTAGCTCAACGTCGATGGTATTGTTTTCGGTGTCGATGGTAATCGTATCGCCGTCTTGCACCAGGGCGATCATTCCGCCTTCGTAGGCCTCGGGTGAGATATGACCCACCACGAAACCGTGCGTGCCGCCGGAGAACCGACCGTCGGTAATCAGCGCGACTTTATCGCCTAAGCCTGCTCCCATGATGGCCGAAGTGGGCTTGAGCATCTCCCGCATGCCGGGCCCGCCCTTGGGCCCTTCGTAGCGAATCACCAGCACGTCGCCCGGAACAATTTCCTGGTCGGTGATGGCGGCATTCGCATCGCTTTCGCTGTCGAACACCCGGGCCACTCCCTTGAAGGCGAGTCCCTCTTTGCCGGTTACCTTGGCCACCGCCCCGTGTTCGGCCAGGTTGCCGTACAAAATTTGCAGGTGGCCACTTGGTTTCAGCGGGTTGCTCAGGGTATGGATAATTGACTGGTCTTTCGATAGCTCCGGCACCTCGACCAGATTTTCGGCTAGGGTTTTGCCGGTCACTGTCAGGCAGTCGCCGTGGAGAAAGCCTTCTTGATGCAGTAGTTTCATCACGGCGGGAATGCCTCCCACGTTGTGCAAATCTTCCATCAGGTATTTACCACTGGGTTTTAGGTTGGCGATGTAGGGCGTTTTATCGCTAATCCGCTGAAAGTCTTCCAGCGAGAGCGGAATATCAACTGTCTGTGCCATCGCTAGCAGGTGCAGCACGGCGTTGGTGGAGCCACCCAAGGCCATCACCAGGGTTATAGCGTTTTCGAAAGCTTCCTTGGTCATGATATCGCGCGGCTTGATATCGCGCTCCAGCAACTGATAGATGGCCGTGCCGACCCGCTCCAGTTCAGCCTGCTTGGCTTCGCTGGTCGCCGGATTGCTCGAGCTGTAGGGCAAACTCATGCCCATTGCCTCAATGGCCGACGCCATGGTATTGGCGGTATACATGCCCCCGCAGGCTCCGGCGGTGGGGCAGGCGTTCCGGATCACTTCCTTAAAGTCTTCGGGAGTAATGTCTTTCGTGATTTTCTTCCCGTAGGCCTCGAAAGCTGATACAATGTCGAGCGTCTGGCCGCCGTGGTGTCCGGGACTAATGGTGCCGCCGTAGACTAGCAGGGCAGGGCGGTTGAGCCGTCCGATGGCCATCATGGCGCCCGGCATGTTCTTGTCGCAGCCCACCACCGCCACCACCGCATCGTACCACTGCGCACTGACGACCGTCTCGATGGAGTCGGCGATGATGTCGCGCGAGGGTAGGGAGTACGACATGCCAGAGGTGCCCATCGACATGCCGTCGCTCACGCCGATGGTGTGAAAGATCAAGCCGATCAAACCGTTCATCTGCACCGATGCCTTAGCCGTGCGGGCGAAGCCGTTGAGGTGCATGTTGCAGGTGTTACCTTCGTAGCCCGTGCTCACGATGCCTACCTGGGCTTTGGCAAAGTCTTCGTCCTTTAACCCTACCCCGTAGAGCATGGCCTGCGCGGCGGGCAACGACTCATCCTGGGTGATGGTGGCACTGTATTTATTTAGCGGTTTCATATAGGTCGGTTGAACAAAAAAAGCCCTTCCCAGGGGAGAAGAGCCTTCAGTTTACGCAATACGATGCTGGCTCACCCCCGGGTAGGAATAGGAATCACCACCAAAATGACGGTGAGGGTTAGCACGGCTACAAATTGCATCATAATATTCTGTGGAATAGGCGTCAAACATACGAATAAATTGAGCGGGTTGCAAGAGGGAGACGACTTTCTGAGGGGCCAGATGTTAGATAGTGGATATTAGATGATTTTCTCCGTAGCCAATATCTAACATCCAATGACCAGTATCTATTACGCTGTCACTTGCTTGCTCGACCACACCAATGTAGCAATCTTATCACCTACCTCGTCGGTGGTGCGGGGGTGATCCGGGTCGATGTCTTCCGTTACGTAGCCTTCTTGCAACGATTGGTCGACCGCGGCCTTGATGGCGTTGCTCTCCTCGGTGAGGTTGAAGGCGTAGTTCAGTAGCATAGCCGCTGACAAAATAGCTCCGATTGGGTTGGCCCGATTCTGCCCCGCCACCTCAGGGTAGGATCCATGAATGGGCTCGAACAACTTCACCTTTTCACCAATTGACGCCGAGGGCAACATGCCGAGCGAACCAGTGATTACTGAAGCGGCATCGGTTAGAATGTCTCCGAACATGTTCTCGGTAAGCACCACGTCAAACACCGAGGGGTTCTGGATCAACTTCATGGCGGCGTTATCCACGAACATAAAGTTGAGTTTGATCTCCGGGTGTTCCTTGCTGTACTCCCGCACCGTTTCGCGCCACAGTCGTGAGGTAGCCAGCACGTTAGCTTTGTCGACCAATGTCACCACCTTGCGTCGCTTCGCCGCCGCGGCAAAAGCCTGCTCGGTGATGCACTCGATCTCTTTTTTGGAGTACACGCAGGTATCAAAGGCAACATCCCCTGCTTCGTTACGCCCTCGGGGTTCGCCGAAGTAGATGCCGCCGGTAAGTTCACGAAACACCACGAAATCCACGTCGGCAATGATATGTTCTTTGAGCGGTGAAATGTGACTAATAGCCGCGTAGCTCTTCACGGGCCGCACGTTGGCGTACAGGCCGAGTTTCTTGCGCATGGCCAGCAATCCCTGCTCGGGGCGCACCTTGGCGTTGGGGTCGTTGTCGTACTTGGGGTCGCCAATGGCTCCGAAAAGTATAGCGTCTGACTCCAGGCAAAGCGCTTCGGTTTCCTTCGGAAAAGGGTCACCGGTTTGGTCGATGGCGACCGCACCGATCAGGCCCGGCTCAAAGTCGAATTGATGGTCGTAGGCCCGGCCCACGGCGCGTAGCACCTTGAGGGCCTGCTTGGTCACTTCGGGGCCGATGCCATCACCGGCTAATACTGCTATTTTCTTATTCATAATGGTAAATCGTTCTTATTTTTCACTAAGATGATAGCGCGCTTGCCGCTCAAACGACGCAATAGCCTCGCGCTGGCTGAGTAGGTAATCAATATCGTCATAGCCGTTTTCCAAACAGTATTTTTTGTAAGGATTGATATCAAAAGTCTCGCCTTCCTGGGTATCTACGAAGTAGATGCGTTGCTCAGACAGGTCAATGCGCAGTTGCACACTAGGTTCTTGTTCGTAACGGGTAAAGATTTGTTGCAGAAACGTATCAGTTACCTGCACCGGCAGCAAGCCATTGTTCAGGGCGTTATTTTTGAAGATGTCGGCGAAGAAGCTAGACACCACCGCCCGAAAGCCGTAGTCGTAGAGGGCCCAGGCGGCGTGCTCCCGGCTCGACCCGCTGCCAAAGTTCTTCCCCGCTACTAGTATCTTGCCCCGCACGCTGGGGTCGTTCAGCACGAAGTCAGGTTTGGGCTGATCTTGCTCGTCGTAGCGCCAGTCCCGAAACAGGTTGTCGCCGAAGCCTTCGCGGGTGGTCGCTTTGAGAAAGCGTGCCGGGATGATCTGATCGGTATCCACGTTCTGCGCGGGCATCGGAACGATGGTCGAGGTAAGGGTGTGAAATTCTTGCATATCATTGAGACGCGTTGAGACGCGATGCATCGCGTCTGTACGGATCTTCATCTTTTGAAAATCATTGGCTAATTGTCATCTCTTCCCGCACGTCACTGATGTATCCATTGAGGGCTGTTATCGCCGCCGTGAGCGGACTCACTAGCAGCGTGCGCGCGCCCGGGCCTTGTCGCCCTTCGAAGTTGCGGTTAGAGGTGGACACGCAGTAGGCTCCCTTCGGCACTTTGTCTTCGTTCATGCCCAGGCAGGCTGAGCAGCCCGGCTGCCGCAGCTCGAAACCGGCCGACCGCAGCACCTCGTCCAGCCCCTCTTCCCGCGCTTGCGCTTCCACCTGCCGGGAGCCCGGAACGATCATGGCGGTCACGTGATCGGCCTTCTGGCGTCCGGCCACCAGCGCGGCCACCTGCCGCAGGTCCTCGATGCGGGCGTTGGTGCAACTGCCGATAAACACGTAGTCGATCTTCTTACCAAGCAAAGCCTGTCCGGGTTTCAGGTCCATGTATTGCAATGACTTCCTAAAAGAGTCTTGATCCTCCCCCCGGACTTTGTCCAACGCGGGCACGTGTCCGGTAATTTTGATGCCCATGCCCGGATTGGTGCCGTAGGTGATCATAGGAGCGATATCGTTGGCGTCATAAGTGAGCACTTTGTCGTAAGTGGCCCCGGAGTCGCTGGGTAGCGCTTTCCAGTAGTCTACAAGTTCGTCAAACTGCTTTCCCTTAGGAGCAAACTCTCGACCTTCCACGTAGTCGAAGGTGGTTTGGTCGGGAGCGATGAGTCCGCCGCGGGCGCCCATCTCGATGCTCATGTTGCAGATCGTCATGCGGGCTTCCATTGACAGGTTGCGAATCGTAGATCCGGCGTACTCCACGAAGTAGCCCGTGCCCCCGCTGGCCGAAATCTGCGCGATGATGTACAGGATAATGTCTTTGGCCGTCACGCCTTCGCCCAAGACTCCGTTGATCTCAACCTTCATCTTCTTGGGTCGGGGTTGCAGCACGCACTGCGTGGCCAGCACCTGCTCCACCTCGCTGGTGCCAATGCCAAAAGCAATGCTACCGAACGCTCCGTGGGTGGAGGTATGGCTGTCACCGCAAACGATGGTCATGCCCGGCAGGGTGATGCCCAACTCAGGACCGATCACGTGAACGATACCCTGGAAAGGATGGCCGAGCCCGTACAGTTCCACCCCGTGGGTAGCGCAGTTTTCGGTGAGCTTGTCCACCTGCATACGCGACAGCGCTTCCTGGATAGGCAAGTGCTGGTTCTGCGTAGGCACGTTGTGGTCTGCCGTGGCGATGGTCTGCCGCGTACGAAACACCGGGATGCCCCGGCGGTCGAGTCCGGCGAAGGCCTGCGGACTGGTGACCTCGTGGATAAAGTGCCGGTCGATGTACAGGACGTCGGGACCGTTCTCCACGCTGGTGACCACGTGGGCGTCCCAGATTTTATCGAAGAGGGTTTTTGGGGTCATGGAGTGGCGGATAGAGACGCGTCGCGACGCGTCTTTACGGAATCTACGGTACGGTGGTGATGAGGTCTTTGAGGGCTTCGTCGGAGACTTGCTTTTCGCGGTCGGCGAGTTCCAGGAAGCGGTGATACAGGTCGTCTACGTCTTCTTTGTTCACTTCGTGGCCCAGGCTGCGCAGTTTGTACAGCAGCGCGTGGCGGCCGCTGCGGGCGGTGAGCACAATGGCCGAGCCGTCGGCGCCTACCGACTTCGGGTCCATGATTTCAAAGTTCTCGCGGTGCTTGATGATGCCGTCCTGGTGGATGCCCGAGGAGTGCGCAAAGGCGTTGGCGCCTACAATCGCCTTATTGGGCTGCACCGGAATGCGCATGGTCTCCGAGATCATCCGGCTGGTTTTGATGATCTCAGGAGTGTTGATGTTGGTGTAGAAACGGTCTTTGTAGCGCATGTTGAGGATCATCACTACTTCTTCCAGCGAGCAGTTGCCCGCCCGTTCGCCCACTCCGTTTAGGGTACACTCGATTTGACGCGCCCCGTTCACCACTCCGGCAATGGCGTTGGCGGTAGCCAGCCCCAGGTCGTTGTGGGTGTGCATGCTCATCACCACCTTGTCTTTAAAGGCCGGAATGGCTTCCACGATGCGGCGCATCCAGTCGCCCCACTCCTCGGGCACCGCGTAGCCCACCGTGTCGGGAAAATTGATCGTGGTCGCCCCGGCGTCGATGGCCACCTGCGTGAACTTGATCATGTAGTCCAGGTCGGCGCGGGAGGCGTCCATTGGTGAGAACTCAACGTCGTCGCAGTAGCTCTTGGCCTTGCGCACGGCGCGCTCCACCATCGTGAGCACTTCCTCGCGCGTCTTGCGCATCTGGTACTGGATGTGGATGTCGGAGACCGAAATGAAAGTATGGATGCGCGGTTTGGCGGCTCCTTCCACCGCCCGCGCGGCGGTTTCAATGTCGAGGTCCAGGCCGCGGGCCAGCGCGCATACGGTAGGTTGCGTGAGCGTGTCGGCCACCAGCTTCACCGCCTTGAAGTCTTCGGGAGAGGAGATCGGGAAACCGGCCTCGATAATGTCCACCCCCAGGGTTTCGAGTTGGCGGGCGATGGTGAGTTTTTCGGGAGTGTTGAGCTTGGCACCCGGCACTTGTTCGCCGTCGCGCAGGGTGGTGTCGAAGATATAAACCTGATCGGGCATCGGTAGCAGGTGGGTGTTTAATGATTAAGTAAGCAACTTAGACGAATACTTCGGGCATATCAACCCTAATTTGTCTTAATTTACGGTGCTTAACTTTGTCTTAAGTGCTAGCTCAGAATAATTTATAGCTGTTATTGCGCGTTTGTAACGCGTTGCAAACGCGCACTAACAGTTGGTAGAAGGTGGTTTTTGCAATGAATCTTGATTGACTACTTATGTGGTTTTTTCTGCACAATTTCTTATTTTCGCTAAAATAACTACGATGCCTAAGCCGAGTTCTGACCTGCTGTTCCAACTCATAAAGTCCTTGAGCAAGAGCGAAAAGCGTTACTTAACCTTCGCTTGGGAGGCTGCTCGCCCTGCTCCCGCCAAGATGATGGTCCTCTTCGGGGCGCTGGATCGACAGGCTGCTCCCGACGAAGCCGCCATCCTTCGCAAAGAACCTACGCTGGAGGGCAAACAACTCTCGAACCTGAAGGCCCATCTCTACGATAAAATCCTGCAAGGGCTGCGCCAGTTCCACACCCGGCACGACCGCGACATCCAGACGCGCGAAGCGATCAACCAGGCGCAACTGCTGCTCAACCGCGGACTCTACCCCCACGGCAGTAAACTGCTGCGCAAGGCCAAGCGGATGGCTGAGCAGAACGACAACCTGGAACTGCGGCTGGAAGTGCTTAAACTCGAGAAGCGCGTTATCGCCCAGGGCATCGGCGGCGAGAATCCCGAGGCGGTGAACACCATCATCCGGCAGGTGCAGGAAGTCAACACCAAGATTAACAACATCAACGTGCTATCTAACATCCAGGTGCGGCTCAACAACTGGTACGCCCACACCGGTTCGGTACGGAAGCCGCGTCACCGGGAGGAAATCCGGCAATACATGCACGAGAACCTACCCGCCTTTGACGAAGCAACGCTGTCGTTCCAGGAGAAGCTCAGTCTGTACGATGTATACGTGACCTACCACCAATTCTTGCGCGACTTCGCCCAGGCCCACACCTACGCGCAGCGGTGGGTAGGATTGTTTGACCGGCACCCCGAGCGCATTGCCCGCTGGCCGCTTACCTACGTGCGCAGTCTCCACAAGCTGCTCATCACCCAGAACAAACTGCGGCGCTACCCCGACTACCTGGCCACCACCGAGCGGCTGCGGGCCGTACCCACCCTGCCGGGCATCGGCATGAACGAAAACCTGCGCGCCCTGCTCTTCAAGTACACCACCATCCACCGCATCAACGGGCACTTCCTCACGGGCGACTTCACGGGGGGAGTTTCGCTGGTGCGTACGTTGGAGCAGGACTTGGCCCCCTGGGTGGACCGGCTGGGCAAGCACGCCACTATTATCTTTCATTATAAGATTGCCTGCATGTACTTCGGGGCCAGCGAGCACCGGGCGGCCCTGCACTGGCTGCAGCGCATCATCAACGAGCACCCGGCCGACCTGCGCGAAGACATCCACTGTTTCGCCCGCATCCTGAACCTGATCAGCCACTACGAACTGGGGAATACTGACGTGATTGACTACTACATTAAGTCTACGTACCGGTTTCTGCTGCTCAAAGACGACCTGGGAGCGTACCAGAAGTATATCCTGGTGTTTTTGAAAAACCTGCACCGCAAGCCCACCGAAGCGGAACTCATTGACCGCTTCCGGGAGCTGCGCCAGCAGTTGCTCACCCTCATTGACCGTCCCTATGAGAACCGGGCGTTTACTTACTTTGACATTATCTCGTGGCTAGAGAGCAAGATTCGGGGCTGCACCGTGGAGGAAGTGATTCGGGAGAAGGTGAAATTGAGTGAATGAATGATTGAAGGACTGAATGCGTGAATGAGGAAAATAGATGGTCGGACCTTTCCAACGTTATTGGCCGTTCGGGGGTCTAAAGAAGAAGGTACATCATTCAAAACAAATTGGTATGAAAAGCAAAAAAATTTGGATCGTTTGGGCGTTCGTCCTGGCTAGTTTGGTGTCCTGCAAACAGGAGGAGGTGAGGTTATACGAAGGTGATTACCTGATTTTTGGTCACTTTTACGGCGAGTGCCTCGGTGAAGTGTGCGTAAAAACTTTCAAGCTGGAAGAAAACCATCTGCTGGAGGATACCCAGACAGGTTTTAAGCGACCTTATAACTTTGAGACGGGTTACCGGGTGCTAGGCCAGGAGGACTTTGAGCGGGCCCAAGCGTTGCTGGACGCTTTTCCTCGCCAGCTCTTAAATGAACCCGATTCCACGTTTGGCTGTCCCGACTGCCGCGACCAGGGCGGTTTGTACGTTGAGTATCGCCAGGAGGACATCCACGGAATGTGGTATATCGACCAGGATAAAGAAGAAGTGCCTGCCTTCCTGCACGAATTTATGGATAGGGTGAACGAAACTATTCGGCTTATCAGCGAATAAACGGTGTGCTCTGGACAAGGTAAATAAAGGGAAGGCACAACAATCCAGTGCCTGAGGTAGGGTAAAAGTGAAGAAAGGAATGGTAATCAGAAGGGTCGTCTAAAATAAAGGGTTATGAAGAAGCTTTGGTTTTTATTAGTACTGGTATTAGCTGGGTTGTCTTCCTGTGAAGAAGAGCCGGAATTGCCCAGAGGGGACTACTTGATCTTTGGACATTTCTACGGGGAGTGCGGTGGCGAAGGCTGTGTGGAAACGTTTAAGCTAGAAAGCAATCGTTTGCTGGAGGACACCACGCAACAATTAAGAGACGGTTATAACTTTGAAAATAGCTACCAGGTACTGGATCAGGCGGATTACGAACAGGCGAAGAAGCTGCTGATTTCCTTTCCCGATCAGCTTTTCGCTGGGCGTGGGCGGCAACCGTTCGGCCCATTGGGCAGCGGTTACAAAACAATCGGTCTTCCCCAGCCAACGTTCGCCGAGTCTGGTGCAACCTTTGGGTGCCCCGACTGCGTCGATCAAGGCGGTTTGTTCATTGAGTACCGCCGAGGGTTTGCCCACGGAGTTTGGGTCATCGATCAGAACCAGGCCGACGTGCCCTCCTATCTGCACGAATTTATAGACCAAGTGAACGAAACGATCCAATCAATCAACGGTTGGTAGGTGAAGAGCCACAAAAAAGCAAAGCGTTTCCCCCCTGTCATCAAGAAGAAACATCCGTACGATCGGAAGCCTAATGCTTATATCCTGATACGTAGAATATGCGTATAAAGAAGCAAAACAACAGCGCACTCACATTTTCACCAACCATCAATTCATTCTCTATGGAGCCTGCCACTAAAAATTATTTATCCTTGATTGATTACAACCAACTGGAAGAAGAAACGAACACGCGCTACGAGTACCACGACGGTGAAGTATTTGCCATGGCGGGAGGTAACCCCAAGCATAGTGCTATCGCGGGTAATCTTAATCGCCTTATTGGCAACGGACTGGTGTCCAAAGACTGCACCCTTTTCACTAGTGATCTAAAGTACCACATCCCCTCGATCAACCGCTCGCTTTACCCGGATGTGTCGGTGGTGTGCGGCCCCCCGGAGCGCTCGGAGAAAGATACGCGGGCGCTCACCAATCCTGTCCTGCTCGTCGAGGTATTGTCCGATAGCACCGAAGCTTACGACCGCGGTAAAAAGTTTCACTATTACAGCGAGCTTCCTTCGTTGCGGGAGTACGTGCTGGTGGAGCAGCACGCCTGGCGGGTAGAAACCCGCTACCGCAGTAGCCCGGACAAACGGTGGGTACTGGATTGGTTCAGCGGCGAAACGGCGGAGGTGACCCTGCGGTCGTTGGGTATCTCCCTGACGCTGGCTGATATTTATCGCCGCACCGAGGGACTTTGATACTTCAGGAGGATGAACCGGGTGGATTAACCTGTTTGACTGATCATCAAGGAGACCGCTATCTCCCCGGAGAGTTCGTAGAAAGGAATGGCAGGGAAAAGTGACACCAAGTAGCATGGAACCCAGGAAACTATAAGTGATCGCGGAGTGCAACGGGGCCGGAAAGACGACCGCTTCGTATACAATCCTACCCGAAATACTTGATTGCAAAGAGTTCGTCAATGCCGATGAAATTGCCCGGGGGTTGTCTCCCTTTCAAGCCGACAAGGTTCACCTTCAGGCGGGCAGGCTGATGCTGATGCGTATCAAATCGTTGCTTGCCGCGGGCGCGAACTTTGCCTTTGAGACAACCCTAGCCACCAAAAGTTATGTGAGCACCATCGCCGCTGCCCAACGGGCCGGATACCAGGTTATTCTGTTATTCTTCTGGCTAAATTCGCCGGAGTTGGCCGAACGCCGCGTCAAAGATCGCGTGGCCAGCGGGGGACACGCCATTCCGGCAGACGTTATCCACCGAAGATACGAGCGGGGCTTGCGTAATTTCTTTCAGCTATATTTACCAGTTGTTGATAGCTGGATGTTCGTTGATAACTCGGGGGATGCCTATGAGATCATTGCCGAAGGAACATCGGATAGCACCACCGTCACCAACCAACCACTTTGGAACCAGATAAAGAAGAAGTCCGATGATAACAAATGATTCGCTCAAGGAAGAAAGGGACAAAATCGTAAAGGGCCTGGAAGAGACCTACCGAAGGCTTATCATCCACAAACGGCAAACCAACCGCCCAATGGTGGTGATGCGCGACGGAAAGATCACCGAAGTCGATCCGCACGATATGCCCGCCACCACCGTGTATAAGCGCAAAGCGGCAGAGGATACGCGGTAAAGAAAGCTGTACAGCAAGTCGGATAAAGGACAAAGAATCAGTTAAGACAGTTGGGAGATTTTCCAAATCGCAATGGCCTGCGTAGCCAACCAGCGTTGCCTGACGCCAATCCTTTCAGCGTTCCACGCGCTATTGTCCTCACTAATCTTTTGGGTGATCTTTATATCGCTGGCCGCGTAGGCTGATTTCTTCTCTTCAAAAGGTAGGTTACCGATCTTTCGGTTCTCACTTTTGTTTAAAATAGTCATGTTACCGAGGCGGTACACCGACTGCTCAAACTCCGCGTCGTTGAACTGTTCCCATCCATCTTCCGGGTTCTCCGGCAAAATATGCTCAACACTATAGACGTCTGAGTCATAATCGTAGTCCGCTCCGGTGAGGTGCTTCTCGATGCTGAACAAGATGTATTTCACAATTCTCTTCTTCCTGGTCTGAGAAGTTTTAACCTCCTGCTCGGAAAAAGCAGCTTTAAACTGTTCGTCGTTGGGATAAATGGATTTCAGTGCTAGCAAGAGGTCGGTCATCGTCACTAGTTCTTTCCTTTCCACCCGGATAGCCACACTGTTGTACGCCCCTTCTTGCTCACCTGGGCTCAGCTTGCCAATCACGTTATACCGGAAAGATATGATACTACAGGCCCGCAGTAGTTGCGTAAATTCTTCCTCGGGAAGCTTGCGATAACCGGCTAAAAGTAGGGGGTTAAAGCTGTCGAACGTTGAACATCCTCAGTTCGCTGATGTACTTGCTTTGGTTCTTTTGCCACAATTTATCTTCCGGGCTGGGCAAAGCGATATAAACATTGGCATCTTGTTCCAAGCTCCTCATCAACTCGAACACCTGTTGCCGGGTTATGATAGTAGACTTTATGGCTTTGAATAGCGCAATGTGCCGAACAAACTTGTTTCTGCTATTCCAGTGAGCCCGCAAGAAGTCCGGAAAGCTTTCCCCTCCCAGTATGCCAACCAGCTTTTCCCAGCGATTGTCCAACTCGTGCATCTCGCGTTCTGTTTTGGACTCTGCGTAGACCACCGAGAACAGATAGTTCTTTAGTAGATCTGTAGAAGAAAGGCGAACCCCACGCGCGTTTAGCGTCTCAAATACCTTAAATGCATTGAGTTCATTGGTGACGGTGATCACCGTGAAGAAAAGCTTATCCGCAATCGATTCTATCAACTGCGCCAGCGCGGCACCGGAACCAATGTGCCTAGACTTCACTTTCTCTTTGAACCAATCATACGCCTTTCGCATGAGGTGTTCGGTGGCTTTCAGGTTACGTCGGGGAGCTTCCTGAAAAGTCACTAAGTATTGTTGGTAGAAGCTGTCGTTGTTTCGGTTCAGATTTAGTTTCGAACGAGGGATCAGCGTCACCGGATCAAGGTAGCCAATGAACGAGCTTCTTAACTGCTGAAGTCGCCGCTCGTTCGGTTCGGCTTCTATCCCCCGCTTTGCCAACTCCTGAAGGTGATACAGCGTCGCCAGGATAATGATACTAATAGTGGTTAACCGTTGCTGGCCGTCGATGATATCAAAGTTCTTTTGATCCTTTGACTGCAACACCAGATAACCCATGTAGTGCGCCGGTTCTTCGGCCGGGTCAAGCATGATATCGATGTCCTGCCACAGGTCATCCCACTCCGAATCGCTCCAACTATAGTCACGCTGAAACATGGGAACCTGATAGATAAGCCCGTTGCCCAAGAGCTGACGATAGGTCTGATTGGCGGTGTTGAAGTTTACGGCGGACATACGCTCAACAAGTGTTTTCCGTAAATATACAATTACTTTTCACTGTTCGCATCCCGCTTCTTCCAGTAGCGCATTAGGCCGGCCACGCTCATCCACGAGGGGTTGGCCGCTTCGTACTGCTTTATCTGTTCTTCGGTAGCGCCCTGCGCCCGCAGTTGGTTGGCAACGTACTCGGTGAACTGTGGCACGGTTGCTTCGGTAGACTGCCCCGCTTCCCGCTTGGTCCGCACCCAGTCGGCCCAGTTGATGAGCTGCTGGCCCAGCCGATCCCAGTGGTCAGCCGGATGGTCCACCCGGCCGAAGTGCGTCAGGTAGAGGGCTTCGGCCCGAAGTCCCCGCAGCAGTTCAATAGACGCTTGCCAGTCCTCCACGTGGATGTCGGGCGGCGGACAGGGCGGCTCCACCAGTCCGCCGCTGATGCGCACTCCCCCCACGTCGCCCGTAAAGATTACCTCGCCCCGGTGGTAAGCAATGTGGTGGGTGGCGTGGCCGGGCGTGTGGTAGGCCGTAAACGTGGTGTCGCCGAAGGTGAGTGCCTCTTCGTGGGCCACCTCGCGCAGTTGCTCCGGGGCAATCGGTTGCATCTCGCCCCACAGCCGCTCCATCTCGTCGCCGTAGATGCGCTGGGCCGAGTTCCACAGCTTTTCCGGACTTGCCAGGTGCGGAGCCCCCACGGGATGCACGTAGACGGTGGCCCCTTGTTCGGCAAAAGCCCAGGCCGCCCCTGCGTGGTCGAAGTGAATGTGGGTGAGCAGCACGTGCCGAATGTCGGCCGGATCAACGCCCGTGTGCCGGATGGCCCGTTGCAAGTGGTCGTAGGTGGAGTAGGGGCCACTCTCTATCAACACCGGGCCGTCGGAGGTTTCTACCAGGTAAGCCGCAATGGCCTGCGGGATACCGAGGAAGTTGAGGTCAAGGGTATGGATCATGGGGAATTGAATGAAGGAGGGAATGAATGAGTGAGTTGGTGAATGAGTGAGGGATTGAATGGGTGAAGGAAATGGTGAATGAGTGCGTTGGGTTTGGATGGTTTGTTGATTGCTACCATTGCTGGTGCGTTTTATTCTAGATTTCTGGTCGTAGGGTAGCGATAGCGTCCTACGATCCAACTGTACGGACTTCTCGCAAAGAAACCGTCGCCTTCAAAATCGCTGGTACCTATCAACGCACTCTAGCAACTGGACGACTCCTTGTCTCTTAAGGTACGTAAGAATCACGTAAGGCGCCAGGATGAAACGAAGCCGTTGCGGGCTAGCGACCAACTCGTTAATAAAAGGTACGCGAGCGGGCCGGTCGGAGGGGCTCCCGGCACTGCCTAAAAATAGTAAGGAATTGGCTAAAAGCGCGCGTCAGGAGGGTTTTTCAATTTCATCGGGATGAAACGACCAAAACATCAGGACGTTTTGCTCGAAACATCGGACGTTTCGACCAAAACAACGGGACGTTTTTGATTGCCAAACCCGGGTTTTCTGGCCCTACGGGCACAAAAAAAGCTCCGACGGGGCCGGAGCTGAGGGGATAGATTTCTTTTGTACAAGATAATTAAAGGGGTGGCAACAAACCGACGCTTTCGGTAGATTTTCTTACTTAGGATAAATGGACGCAGTAAACACAGTGGGTACGCCGCGGTGCGTACTCACTACTGATTATCTTTTCGCAGTTTCTTCAATTCTTCTTCCAGCTTCATCATCTCGATGCGGTGCTTTTCGCTATCCCTTTTGTACTTTTTAGTATCCATCACAATCCGCCAAATCGCAGCAAAGGCCACCACGATACTAGCCACCAACCCGCCAATCAGACTAATCTCCTGTAATCCTAACCAAGCCAGTACCAGTAAGATTAGGCCGCTATCTCCGTCTAAAGGCCTATATACTACCTTCTCCATCTTGTTTGTTTTGTACTTACCTTGAATAACGAAGTTACGCTATTTTTGGTTGAGGTAAAAGGGTTGAGTGTGGGTACGCGCGCGTACCCACTAACCATTATATCCATTCATTCTACAACCCCGCCACTGCTTTCTCCTGCGCGGTTACCTGCTTCTCATTGTCATCCGGCACCCGATCAATCAATAGCGCGTTGGGATCGATGGCGGCCTTGGTAGGTAGGTGATCCACTACCACCGTGAAGGTGTTCTCCCGTTGGGTGATCTTCCGCCGGTCTACGTAGATGAGCGAGTCTTCGCCCGCCTGATCTTCGGCGTAGACGCCAATGTCGATCCAATCGTTCACCGGCACTTCGCTTTCGGTTCCCAACGAGTCGGCGTAGAACTTCTCAGATACCACCCTGAAGTCCACCTGGTAGCGGTCATCGTCCAGCGCCTTATAGGTTGCTTCTTCGGTGCGGTTGCTGTAAAGGGTGATATTCTCAAACAAGTCGGTAACGAAGCCCTGCAACGAATCGGGCGTCACGGCGCGAAAGTGGGCCAGCAGGTCGCGCGCCGTGGTGTAGGGCGGTTCCTGATAGGCTACTTCCTGGGCGTAGTCTTGCAGTGCCTGGTTCACCTTCTCTTCGCCGATGTAGTCTTGCAGCGCGTACATCACGTTGCTGCCCTTCTGGTAATGCACGTAGCCCATGTTCTCTACTAACCACAGGGGCACTTCCTTGAGTTCTTCCGCCCCCCGCGAACGCAGGTAGTTATCCACCTCGTAGCGGCGGTAGTCGCCCACGCTTTTCTCAGTCTTTTCGTGCTTCATCACCATCAGCGACGCATACTGCGACATGGTTTCCGATAGCAGTGTCGCTCCCTGCACATCCGCACCAATCACCTGGTGGGCCCACCACTGGTGCGCCATTTCGTGGGCCACCACGTGCAAAACCCGGTCTTTACTGTCTTCATCCTCCAGGTTCTCGATGAAGCCAATACCTTCTCCGTAGGGCATGGTGCCCGGAAACGCCTGGGCAAACGACCCGTAGCGCGGAAACTCGATAATGCGGGCCTGCGCGTGCGGATAAGGACCAAAGTGTTTGGAGTAGTAGGCCAGCGAAGCCTTCACCGCCTCGGCCATGCGCTCCACATTGTAGGCGTGCTCGGGCTGGTAGTAGACTTCCACGTCCACCCCTTGCCACCGCTCGCGCAGCACCTCGTAACGCGCCGAGATAAACGAGGCGAAGTGCAGCACTTTTGACTCCAGACGATAGTGAAAGTATCGCTTGCCATCTTCTTCCCACTCCCGTATGAGGGTGCCGGGGGCCACGGCAATCTGGTCGGGGGCGGTGCTCATCACGGTCTCGGAGTGCACCCAGTCGGCATCGTTGCTGAGGTAGTTCTGCTGGGTGGCCCGGCGGTCGTCAATCGACGGCATGCGGTCGCGCTTGGGCAGGTCGTGGTCCTTGCGGTCCTGACGGTCGGTAATTTCTAGGCTTTTCTCGTAGCCGATGGCGGGCAAGAAGTGGTTATGGTTGAAGAACGAACCGTTGTGCACCACCTCGGTGAGTCCAACCGTGTTCTCAAACCCGCGGGACGCGTAGGCACTCTTGACCGTCATGGTCAGCGAATCACCGGGACGTAAGGGCTGCGCCAAGCGGTAGATGCGGTAGCCGAGCAGTGAATCATCCAGCACCACCGCGGCCCCCGGAAGCTCCACCTGCCGTAGTCTGATGCCCGAAGTGGCGTAGGTCAGGTGCAGGGAGTCAATGGGCTGGTTCGTTTTGTTCTTAAGAACTAGGTCGGTCTTGGTAGATAGGTTGCGCTCATAAGGTTCCAGATCGATGAAGTACTTGGCCGAGGTGATGCGCGGCTGCGCGATGCCTTCGTACTGCTTATACTTCTGTTCGTACGCCGCCTGCCGTTCTTCCCGCGTTTCGGGGTTCACGTAATCGTTCAGAATATTGGTATTGTAGAAGATAAAGCCGCCCACCATCAGCCACAGTCCGCCGATCACGACCGTCACGGTTCGGGTGGTCGGGGTAAATCGGGCGCGGGCAATTCGGAGCCGCTTCCGCAGGTTTGTTTCTGTGCCCCGTGACCACAGCAAGATCGCTCCGACACTCAGCAAGCCACAGAACAGCAACCAGTAGATGTTGAACCAAACTAATCCGGTGACGGCGGGCCCAAAGCCATTCATGTCGGAGTAGGTGTAGGCCGGATAGGCTCCGAACAGTAGTAGGTTATGGATATCCAAGGCGTCCTGCAAGACGAAGTATTGCGCGATCAGATAGGCGACAATGGTCAAGTAGCCCAGGTACTTGTTGTTGACCAGCACGTGAACAAACATCGACAGCACCGCGATAAAGGACATCGATACCCATTCGACGGTCATGTCGGACAGGTACAGGTCGAGCTGCAAACGGGTGTAACCATGCAGCAACTGCACCAGCACCCCGCTGAAGATACTGATCAGGAGCACAATGGCAATGAGTCCGATCAGGCTAAGTACCTTGGCCAAATACATGATCCAATTGGGATAGGCGTAGGCATCGTAGAAGGTATCCATGCGGGCGTCGCGCTCGCGCCACACCAGCACCCCGCTGTAGTAAATGATAATGGCGTATAAAAATAGAAAAAGTGACCCCTTCAGGGTGTTGAGCACGTTGTAGGTCACCGGGTAGTTCACCACGTCGCCCGCCGCTTCGGTGACGTACCACAGGCTGGGCAAGGTGTTCACCAGCCCCACGAACAGCAGAATGATGAACGGGGTGCTGCGCACGGTGCCCAGAAAGTCTATCTTGATCTGGTTCACGAACTGTCGCCAGCGGGCCAATGCGTCATAGTGCAGGGCCACCGCCGGTAACGGATCGAGCTGCACAAAGGCCGGCTTAAGCTCTTTGGCGGGCTCCGCCGCCGCGGTTGTGCGTCGCTGCTTTCGTCCGGTGAAGCTAAACGAGACGTAGGTAACCGCCAGAATCACCAGGCTCACCCCAATCCACAGCAGGCGGTTCAGGAGCATATAGCCGGATAAACTTACGGTGAGGATGTTTTTGTCGGCAACCGTCCAGTATTTGGTGGCGATGTTATAGGTGCGGATCGCAAACGGATCGAGCAGCATGGCCAGGTTCTCGTTGTCCAGGTCGCCCACCAGCAACTGGCTCACAAGGTAGAGCACCAGCAAAACGATGATACCAATGAACGAAACGATGGTGCTGCGAAAGGTGACGGCCAGGGCAAACACCACCGCTCCCACCAGTAGGGTGTTGGGCAGGATGAAGATGACCAGGCTGTTCAGGTAGGCACCGGGCATAAACGGGCCGATGCGTTCGGGTTCGATCCACGGCATGGCGCAGCCGATGAGAATGCCCGCGAACACTCCTAAAAAGGGCGCCATCGCCGCCAGATAACCACCCAGGAAGCGGCCGAACAGGAAGCTGCCCTTGCTGATTGGGGTAGAGAACAGGATCTGGTCGAATTTGTGCTGGAAATCGCGCAGGGCGGAGCTGTTGATAAAGGCCGTGACGAGCACCATACCGAGGATACCGATGATCGCGGTGTACTGGGCAACCACGTAGGGCGCATTCTTATAAACGTTGCCGGTGTCACCACCGATGCTGACGCTGTCGCTGACGACCGCCCCGTAGACCAGCAACCCGATGATCAGGAAGAAGACATACACCATGTACTGCGTGAAGTGCTGGCGAAGCTCGAGTGAGAATATTTCTTTGAACATGATGGTTGGATTTTAGACGAACGCGTTGCAAACGCGCCCGAGCGGAAGAAGGGATGTTGATAAGATCATTGGGTTTGGTCTTCACCGACCTCTAGCGGCTGTGAAGACACAAAACTTGGGGATAGCATGTATAGCTTTCATAGTTTCTTGTATTTAAGCGCGTTGGCCTGAAATTCCAGGCGGGCGTGCGGAGGCCCTGTGCGGAGAAGCATTGGAATTTCTTGACTTTTTTGGTTCGTTTTTGTGTCAAGACAAAAATGAACAAGGTAGAAAGTCACGTAACAGAATAACATTTGAAAATTTTTAAACATGCTCTAAATAGCACCGATAGGTTTGAATCAGTTAAACCTGGGCGACGTTCACCCCCATAATCTTGGCAAAGAACACATCTTCCAGGTCAGCTTCCACCGGACTAAAGTCAGCCAGTGGTTCCTCACTGTAGACGTGGATGCGCGTCTTGCCGCTCACCAGCTTATTGGATATGATGGTGTGCCGTTGCTGATAGTCCTCCATCTCGGCTTTCTCAACCGTCCGTTCGTAGATCAGCCCGTCCAGCGAATCCACCGCCAGTTGGGGCGAGCCCGAGAACAGCACCTCACCCTCGTGGATGATGGCCATGTCGGAGCAGAGTTCCTTCACGTCATCCACGATGTGGGTCGACAGAATCACGATCACATTCTCGCCAATTTCCGACAATAAGTTGTAGAAACGGTTGCGCTCGCCGGGGTCGAGGCCCGCCGTGGGCTCGTCCACGATGATGAGTTTCGGCTCGCCGAGCAGGGCCTGGGCAATGCCGAAGCGCTGGCGCATTCCGCCCGAGAAGCTGCTCACGCTCTTTTTGCGGTGGTCGTGCAGGTTTACCCGCTCCAGCATGGCGTCGACCAGGGCTTTGCGTTCTTGCTTGTCGGTGATGCCCTTGAGCACGGCCATGTGGTCGAGCAGCTGCTGGGCGCTGATGCGCGGGTACACCCCAAACTCCTGCGGCAAATACCCCAGCACCCGGCGCAGAGCGACCTTATCGTCGAGCACGTTGATGTCGCCCAGCTGAATGCTGCCGCCGTCGGCTTCTTGCAGGGTGGCGATGGTGCGCATCAGGGTGGATTTGCCCGCCCCGTTGGGTCCGAGAAGTCCGAACATCCCCTTGTTGATGGTGAGCGACACGTTCTTGAGGGCGGCCGTGCCGTTGGGATAGGTTTTGGAAAGGTTCTGAATGTTGAGTTGCATAGATTTTCTGGTTGGTTAGATATTGGAAATTTGGAAATTGATAGACATTATGACTTTCTGAACGGCCAGATATTGGTTGGTGGCTGGTAGATGATTCATTGTAGGACCATGATTAATTGTAGGATCATGATTAATCATGATCCTACGGTACGAACCAAAGGTGCAGGATTGGCCCGGCAACGCCAAAAATGAATGACGAACGGCGTGAAAGGAGGACGAACGATCATCGGGACATGACCAACGACGTTCACCATCCCGCCAGCGGGGTGCTTTCAGCCCTTCGTTGCGATACCCAATCTCTGGCATCCTTCCCGGAATCTCCGTATGTTGCGGTATGGCATCTACCCGAAAGTTAGTGGCCTTGCCCGCGTACCAACTGCTGCTTTGGGCGGCGGCGGTGCTCGGCATCTTCTTCACCCGTCACGGTCTGGCCCAGCCGAACGACGGTGCCTTAGCCTTGTTTCAAATCGTTGCTGGGCTGCTTCCGCTGGCGGCGGCGGTTTACGCGAACCATTATCTGCTGATCCCCCGGCTGCTGCCCGCCCAGCGCACCGGCTGGTACTGGGCCAGTTTGGCCGCGCTCGTCACGTTTGTTGCCCTTGTCAACTGGTTCTATCCGTACTTTCCCTTTCCGCAGTCGGACCCCGGAGTGCAGTGGGGATTGCACGCGGTGTTGTTGCTGGCGGCCATGAGTTTGTATCTGTCCCGCAAGTTTTCTTTTCAGAAACAGCGCGAGCTCGAGCTGCTGGTGCGCCAGGGTGATATGGAAATGCAACTGCTGCGCAGCCAGATGAACCCCCATTTCCTTTTTAACGCGCTCAACAGTATCTATTCTTACGCTATAGAGGGCTCAGACCGGGCGGCGGAGCTCATCATCCAACTCTCGCAACTCACCCGCTACCAACTGGAAAGCTCGCGCAAGGGAATGCTGCCCCTAGCCGACGAACTGGAATTTTTGCACGACTTTCTGTCGCTGGAAGAAACCCGCTACAGCGAGCGCTGCACGATCGACTTCCAGATCAACGGTGATGCCGATGACCATACGGTACCGCCGATGCTGCTGATTCCCTTCGTGGAAAACGCTTTCAAGCACGGGGTGGCCACCACCAACGAAGCAAGTTTTGTCAATATCCGCATCGATATTGCGGGCGGGCGGCTCCAGATGGTGGTGGTGAATAGCCTGCCCAGCAAACCGACGCGTCCCGTCACCTCGACCTGGACAGGCCTGGCCAACACCCGTAAGCGATTGCAGTTGGTGTACCCAGGCCGCCACTACCTCGACGTGCTGCGCCAGCCTACTACCTATCAAGTTACCTTATTTGTGAACCTATGACCCTAAAATGTTTGCTCGTCGACGACGAACCCCGCGCCCACGTGGTGCTCAAAAGCTATATTGATAAAGTGGCGGGACTAGAGGTGGCCCATAGCACCACCAGTTCGGTGGAAGCCTTCAGCTACCTGCAAAACAATTCGGTAGACCTGCTCTTTCTGGATATTGAAATGCCCGAACTCACCGGACTAGAGTTACTGGAAGCGCTGCAAAGTCCGCCCACTGAGCGCCCACTCCGGGTAATTATCACCTCAGCCCACTCGGAGTTTGCCCTGGATAGTTATAACTTCAACGTGCTGGATTACCTGCTAAAGCCGATCCCCTTTAACCGTTTCCTGCGGGCGGTAAACAAGGTGCTTAAGCAAACTTCATCCCCTGAAACCAGTGTAAATGAGGCGCTACCCACCAAAGATCACTTTTTTGTGAAAGAAGATGGGGTGAATAAGCGCATCGATTATGCTGACCTACTCTACGTGAATAGCTTTGGTAATTATGTACGTATCTACACCGCCGCAGGCAAGCATATGGTAGCCGACACCATGAAGAACCTGGAAGACACCTTACCATCGGACCGCTTTCAGCGCATTCATAAGTCGTATTTGATCAACTTGAGCAAGGTGGACCGGGCGCACGGCAAGATGGTGGTGATTGGCGGGCATGAACTTCCGGTAGGTAATGCCTATCGTCAGGGATTATTAGAAAGGTTAGAGAAGTAGAAGGATTGATTGACTGAAGGAATGAATATTCTTTTCATTCGATCCTTCTTAAATATACCCCGCCACCGCGTAGGCGGCCATTCCTACCCACTCGCGCATCACGACCTCCCAGCCCTCGATGGCCGATGCGCTGGGCAGTAGTAATTCATCGGGAGTATACTTCGGGGCATCGCTGCGGAAGTCCACTCCGAACGGATATACCTCCAGCCCTGCTTTTCGGAAACAGGCTTCGGCGCGGCGCAGGTGGTAGGCCGACGTGATGAGTAAGTACGCTTCGTCGGGAAACTGCGCGTTGAGCAGAGCCGCGCAGTTCAGGGCATTCTCTCGCGTGTTGCGCGACGCAGCTTCCACCAGAATGTCGCGCGGCGGAATACCACTGAGCAGCAGCAGTTGCTTCAGCAACTCAGCCTCGGGCACCTGATCCTTAAGCAGCTTGCCCGAGCCGCCGCTTACCAGAATTTTCTTGATCTTCTTTTGCCGGTACAACTGCACGGCGTGCAGCACCCGGTCGGCCGAACCCGCCACGTGCACCCGGTCGCGGGGTTCTTTGTCGGTGGTGATGCCGCCCAGCACGATGCCCACCCGGTGAAGGGGCAACGTGGCGATGGGTTCCGGGGCCACTTCCCACGCCCGCATCACCGCATTGCTCAGGAAGGGGTTGCTAAAGAAAAGCAGCAAACCGAATCCGATCCAGAAAAAGCGCTGCCGGTGGCGCTTCACCAACACGCTGAGCAGAAACGCCAGCATGATCCAGGTAAAGGGCTTGGCCAGGAAATAGATAGTCTTAGAGAGCAGAAAGAACATTTCTACGAATCAATCGGCACCCGAAACTCGGTGCGGTTGCCCGCGTTGTCTTCGGCTACCAGCGTTAGTTCTCCTACGAACGGCTGGTCTTCGTCCAAGCGGTCGGACCAAATCAGGTCTTGTTTGTAGTCGTAGTGCATCAGCACCCACTCGTCACCAACGCGCACCTCGTAGCTGTCCAAGCCCGACATGCTATCGGCTATCTTGAAGCGGATGCGGTTGCTGCTCACGCTCAGGGGCGTCACCACCGGGGGCACGGTGTCGGCCGCCAGCACGTAGTTGCCAAAGCTGCGGGTGGTGAAGGTGAGCGTGTTGTTTTTCCAGGTGCCTCCGGCGTAGCCCAGGTTGCCGCCGTTGCTCAGGCTGTAAACCGCCGTCTTCTCGCGCGGAGCGTCGAGCGTGCGCCGGGGCTTCAGCTCCACCGATATGCTACGCTCCAGGGGAACGCTGCCCTCGTGAATCCGAAATATTTCCCGACCATCTTCTTCGTAGTAGTCAGTTTCCAGGTAGAGCGTATCAAAGAGCGAACCGCGCGGAAAGGTCACGTTCATGGTAGGTTGGTAGTAGCTAAAGGCCCGGCCCGCGGGCACGCGCATCTTGAGGTTCAGTCCCTGGGTGGCATCATCAATGCGGATGGAATCCGGAATACCCTGCCGCAGGTCCCATAAGTAAACCGCCACATCGTTCACCAGATAGGCGGGACGCTCGTCGTAGGGCAGTCGGTTGGCGTAGAAGGTGGCCGGTTGCAGTTCGTTCATCGTCTCGGGGTTCGTGGAGGCGGGGGCGAATAGTTGCAGCACGTTGTTGCGCACGTGGTAGTTCTTGGTGGTGTAGGGCTTGCTGAAGTAGCGCACACTAAGGCGCTCGGGCCATGAGGTTTTGCCCTGCAAAGTAAACTTGGCTACGGCCTCGTTGCCGTTGATATCGGTGAGGGCAATACTCACCGGATGGGCTTCTGCGTCGCGAACGGTGAGCGCTCCCCGCTGAGCATTGGTGGTGTAAAATGAAAAGTCGTTGCCATCGTCGACGTAGAGCTTATAAAAAGTGCGATTCTGCCGGTAGCGCTCCTCATAGTTGGTGTGCACGTGGATATCTTTGTTCTGGGCAAACGAAAACTTATCTATCTCGCACGAGTACTGCGCCTCACCGTCCATGCGCAGCTCGGTGCGCTTCACTCCGTAGGTATTACGCACCCCGGTGGCTTTGTCGTAGGCCGCAATCTCAACACCCACGGTGCCCTGCACGTCGATGGCCTCGTCAATAACGTACTGATCGCCCCGTTGGGTGACGGCAAACTCGAAGCGGCCGAACTGACCGTTGATGCGGGAGTCTTGGTCCAGGGTGGTGAGGCTGATCTTGCGGACGTAGGGAGCCACCCGGTCCACAATTTCCTTAAAGTTATACTGCAACGGGTCGATGGGTCGCTGGTTGGCGTCGCGGATCTCAAAGTGCAGGTGGGGTCCGCCCGACGAGCCTGAGTTGCCCGCCTTGCCCAGTACTTCGCCCCGTTTCAGGGTTAGTTCGTTTTTGCCGGGAAACAGCTCGATGGTAAATGATTTCTTTTGGTACTGGGCCTTTTTTACGTAGGCTTGAATATCCTCGTTATACTCGTGCAGGTGGGCGTAGACGCTGGTGGTGCCGTTGGGGTGCTGCACGTACAGGGCGTTGCCGTAGCCTCCGGTAGAGACTTTGATGCGGCTCACGTAGCCCGCCGCCGTGGCCTGCACCGGCGCTCCCACCACTCCTCCTACTTTAATATCCAAACCAGCGTGCAGGTGCGAGGAGCGCAGCTCCCCGAAGTTGCCCGACAGGTAGTTTCTTAGTCCGGGTTTGATGGGAAACAGGTAATAATCGTCTTCTAACTTTGCCTCTACAAAGAGGGCTACGATTAGCACTAAAAGCAGCAATCCTCCGAAAGGCTTATTTAATCTCACAGGTAAGCAGTTTTTGTTCTTCAATGTAAGCGGTTAACACGTTGCCGGGCTGAATGGCACCTACTCCCGAGGGGGTTCCGGTGAAGATGATATCGCCTCGCTTGAGGGTGAAAAACCGCGACAGGTAGGCCACAATCTCATCGAAGCTAAACAGCATCAGCTGGGTGTTACCTTGCTGCCGCACTTCGTCATCCACGTTCAGCGAAAAGTCAAGGTCTTGTAGGTCAGCAAAGTTTTCTTTGGGCTGGAAACCCGATACGGGGGCCGAGCCGTTGAACCCCTTCGCCAGCAGCCAGGGCAAGCCCTTCTCCTTGGCCTTTTGTTGCAAATCGCGCGCCGTAAAGTCAATGCCGATGCCTACCTCATTGTAATATTTGTGAGCAAATTTCTCTTGAATGTGCTTTCCGGTGCGCGATATCTTCAGTAGCAGCTCCACTTCGAAGTGAATATCGGTTGAGAAATCGGGGTAATAGAACGGGTCGTCGTTCTCCAGCAGGGCGGTGTCGGGCTTCATAAACACCACCGGCTCAGTGGGCCGTTCGTTGTCCAGTTCCGCAATATGGGCGGCGTAATTGCGACCGATGGCCAGTATTTTCATAAAGTAGTAAGGGATTTCGCTTGTTTGATGCACTAAATTTGTGAAGCAGCTAGATAACAAAAAATAGTTAAATTACCCATCAAAAGTACTTCCTCCGTTGCTACCCTTTTATTTTATTGGTTGCCTGCTTATCTATGCAGTATGAACAAACACACGTATGATTATGGCATCGTAGGAAACTGCGCTTTTCTGGCCCACATCGGCAAAGATACCAACGTGGCCTGGCTCTGCTGGCCGCGCTTCGACAGCAGCTTCACCTTTGGCGGCCTGCTCGACGACGAAAAGGGCGGCGAGTTTAGTGTGTGCTCTCCGGCCGAATCGTTTGACTCGCACCAATATTACATCGAGAACACCAACGTGCTTTGCACCGAGATTGAAGACGAGAACGGCAAGTTCCGGGTCACCGATTTTGCGCCGCGCTTCTTCCAGTACGACCGCTACTTCAAACCCCTGATGTTTGTGCGCAAGATAGAACCTTTGTCGGGCAATCCCCGGGTGAAGGTGACCTGCGAGCCGGTGGGCGACTACGGTAACTTCCGCCCCTCGAAGAACCAGGCCAGTAACCACATCAAGTTCTTGGGATCGGGGGCGGAAATTCGCCTCACCACCAACATTTCACTCACCTACATGATGGAGAACCAGTACTTTGTGCTCAACGACACCAAGTATTTGGTCCTTACCTACGGCGCGCCACTCGAGGCTCCGGTGGAGAGCACCAGCGAGAGCTTCTTACAGAAGACGATTGCCTACTGGCAGCACTGGGTGAAGAGCACCAGCATTAAACTCTTTCGCCAGAAGGAAGTGATCCGCTCGGCGCTGGTGCTCAAGATCCACCAGTACGAAGACACCGGGGGCATCATTGCGGCGGCCACCACGGCGCTGCCCGAAGCCCCCGGTAGCGGTCGCAACTGGGACTACCGCTACTGCTGGCTGCGCGACACTTACTATACGCTGACCGCCTTCAACAACATTGGGCACTTCGAGGAGCTGGAGCGCTACTTCAACTACATTGCCAACGTATCGGCCAAGGAGGGCGAGCGCTACCAGCCACTGTACTCGGTGAGCGGCGGGGTGGAGCTGGTCGAAACGACCCTCGACCTGAAGGGCTACTTGGGCAACCAGCCGGTGCGCATTGGTAACCAGGCCTACGAGCATATCCAGAACGACGTGTACGGACAGGTGTTGCTGTCGTTGCTGCCGCTCTACGTGGACCAGCGGTTCAATAAGGAGGAGCGGGCGGGCTCCTATCGACTGGCTTCCGAAGTGCTGGCGCGCATCGAGAAGTTCATGGACGAACCCGATGCCGGTTTGTGGGAGTTTCGGGACAAAAGCCAGCGTCATTGCTATACGTATCTGTTCCACTGGGCGGGTAGCCTGGCGGCGGAGAAGATCGCTAACTTTCTTGGAGATAAAACTTTGCTGGGTAAAGCTGAAAAACTAAAGCGCACCGCCGCGGGCTATATCGAGCAGTGCTACGATGGCTCACGGCAGGTGTACACGCAGGCGGTGGAAACCAAGAACCTTGACGCCAGCACCCTGCAACTGATCATGATGAACTACCTGGACCACAACTCGCCCCGGGCGCAGCAGCACCTGGCCAACCTGGAAAAGGAGTTACGGTCGAAGGACGGTTTGTTTTATCGCTACATGCACAAAGACGACTTTGGTACACCGGAAACCACGTTTCTGATCTGCGCCTTCTGGTACGTGGAAGCCCTGGCCTGCGTGGGTCGGGTGTCGGAAGCGGTGGAAGCGTTTGAGAATATCCTGGGCTACAGCAACCACCTGGGTTTGCTTAGCGAGGACGTGGATGCCGAGACGGGCAGTCAGTGGGGCAACTTCCCGCAGGCCTACAGCCACGTGGGGCTGGTGAACGCCGCCTACCGCATTGCCACCAAGCTGGATATGCCGAGTTTTTTGGAGTGATGGTCTGAAAAGTCAATATCGGTTACCCAAAGTTTGTTGTGCTCGGCGTAAGCATTCAAGCTTTCCGTTTCTTGGCGTTTGTTGTGCTCGTCTGTTTCGGCTACTGAGCCTGCTGACGCGCCTGGGCTAAGGTAACGGGTAATTGTTTGGATAAGTGCTCCGTAGCTAACCTGGTCCTCTTCTGAAAGGATATTTTGTGATTCACGGTTTAATCTTTTTGATGACATTCACAGAAAAGAATAGCAACCACCTGGGACTGCTCAGCTTAACTATAGCCATTGTCAGTAAGAGTTTTTAGATGTCCGATCTAATTTATATGATCAGTCAATTTTAAATAACGCGGTGTACGTTCGTCAAGAGCTACATTAGCCGTAAACGTTGCGGTATCGTCTATAGTGGTGAAGCCTATTTTATGGTCTGCGTTGCCCCAGTAAAGCACCAGTCTTTTTTTGAAAATTATCATTGGAATTTCATCAGTAAGCATATCCATAAACGCCCCGTTAAAAATACTTGTGGCAGCGATTGGAGCGGAATCTAAGTGCTTATGAAAACCCCTTCTTAGCTCGACTTTAGCCTTTTGCAGATATGAAAAAGAAGAAGAACTCAAGAGGAATGGGTAGTTTTGGATTGTTCTACGATTCAAATCTATGCTTATTATTCCCGAAGAGTTCTCCGATCAAATATCAGTATTTGCCCCGTTGTTTGCTAGGAAAGTTTTTTCTCATGTCAAAGTTTTACTCATGGGCTCTCTGTTAGTAGTAGGACGGCGCACTGTGTGTGGTGCCCTGCGGGCAATGGGCCTGAGCCAGGAAAAGCAATTTCACAAGTACCATCGCGTGTTGAGCAAAGCTAAGTGGTCTGGAGTTCCCCCGTTAAAGTAGACATTTAAAAGAGCATAGGTTAGCGGATAAACGCTTAACTTTAATGATCTAAACCAAGTGTCACCTATGAGTAGGAAAAAGTATCACAGCCCAGAATTTAAACAAGAAGCCGTTCGGTTGGCCGAAGCCAGTGGTAACAAGAGCCAGGTAGCCCGCGCCACGGTGGCCGCGATCTAGGCGTCCATGCTACCATGATTGGTAAATGGCAACGAGACTTACAATCCGAGGGGAAGAAAGCATTTCCAGGGCATGGGAAGCCTAGAGACGAAGAGATGGTTCATCTGAAGAAGGAAAACCGACGGCTTCAGCAGGAAGTAGAGATACTAAAAAAAGCGGTCGGTATCTTTGTAGTCCGCTCTTAGAAAGATACCGATTTATTGAGGAGCAAGAAGATAATTTTTCAGTATCTCTACTATGCGAAGTAATGCAGACATCCCGGAGCGGTTATTACGCTTGGTTGAAGCGTCCGGAAAGCCTGCATAGCCAAGAGGATAAGCAATTAGTGAAGCATATTGAGAGCATATACGAGCAGAGTAGACGGACTTATGGAAGTCCGCGCGTGCATGATGAACTTAAAGATCGGGGGGTGTACTGCGGTGAGAATCGTGTGGCGCGCCTGATGCGCGAACATGGTATTACCGCTGAAAAGAAAAGGAAGTTTGCTCGGACTACAGATTCCAATCATTCTCTGCCTGTTGCCCCTAACCGGCTAGATCAGTGCTTTGAAGTGGATAAACCAGATGCAGTGTGGACAGCAGACATAACGTATATTTGGACAAAGCAGGGGTGGCTCTACTTGGCGATCGTCTTGGATCTGTTCTCTCGTCGGATCGTGGGCTGGTCGATGGCTCCCAGTCTGGAACGGACTTTAGTCATAAATGCTTTGCAGATGGCTGTTGTGGCGCGCAATCCAGACAAAGGACTCATTCATCATAGCGACCGGGGTAGCCAATATGCTAGTTATGATTACCAGAATATTCTCCAACAAAAGGGAATAGTAGGTAGCATGAGCAGACGGGGAAATTGTTATGACAATGCACCTACCGAGAGTTGGTTCGCTACACTGAAACGCGAGTTAGTGTACCGCACCTATTATACCACGCACGCCGAAGCCAGACAGAACATTTTTGAGTACATCGAGGTATGGTATAATCGTCAAAGAAAACACTCTACCATCGGATTTATGAGTCCAGTAGCTTATGAACAGCAATGGAAGAAATCAACCGCTAAAGCTGCTTAACTGATTGTCTACTAAAATGGGGGAAACCCATAGCTACCGGAACGGCCTTATGGTATAAAAGCAATGATCCGCTAGTGCCCCTGCGTTGGGTGCTTATCAAAGACCCTACTGGACACATTAACCCAGTGGCTCTGCTTTGTAGCAACCAGGAACTGGATAGCCAAAGTATCATCAACTACTTTATCCGCCGCTGGACAGTAGAGGTTACCTTTGAAGAAGTGCGGAGGCACCTGGGGGTAGAGTCGCAAAGACAGTGGAGCGACTTAGCTATTGCTAGAACCACCCCGGTACTGATGGGCCTGTTCAGTATCGTTACCCTGTGGACGCATAAGTTACAAGAGCAGCAAGGTATTGAAGCTCAGCAGAGTGCTTGGTACCAGAAAGTTCATCCTACCTTCTCAGATGCTCTGGCTTTGGTCAGGCAGCAGCTTTGGGCCAAACAACAATTTTTAACCTCCCCATCAGAAGCAGAGGTTAAGTATTTAAATCAACCTTTGATGCAGCATCTATACGATGTGATAACTAGAGCCACTTAAGGCTAAAGTCGAGCTTAGATCTAAATTGCGATTTTCACCGTCATCAAATTTCGTGAAGTCCAATGAGTAATTTGCCAAGTAAAGCTTTTGTGATTCTGCCGCCAAGATCTCCAGTTCCACCCGCTACTACAATTACTTTCTCACTCATTTTTGGCTTCATTTATTGGCTTTAACTTGGTGTTTGAGGTATCTGTGATTACTGCTAACGATTGCGTAGACGCAATTGCGTCTATTTCAATGGTATCAATTGTCCGATGACCTTCATCGAAAGAAACATTTTTCCACTGTCCGGTAACAGTTCGAAGCCGTACTTTTGGTAGAAGTCAACGGCCTTATCGTTGATCGGGTCGACAACCACGGCCATCGCCCCAATGCTTTTATTGGATAGATCGTAGCTGCGAAACAGGGCTTCAATAAGAAGGCGCTCACCCAGTCCGGTACTTCTTTTCGATAGGTCTCTCGCTAGTCTTCCTAGCAAAATGACCGGTGCATTATAGTTTTTCGGAACTTGCTTGATGTATTTGTCCGGGATCAAATCTCTACCAAGGCTCTCGCTAGTCAGTGTGTAATAGCCAACTACGTTTTACGCTTCGTCAATGGCAACAAAACAGGTCGCTAGCCGCTTGCGTACGTCTTGGCTAACCTGATTCTTGATGTAATCTGACAACGATTGCTCTTCGCACACAAAATCTTTTCTATTGTGCGCTTTGTCCAACAACTGAATTGTCACTACGAAACTGTTTCGGATTGATACTTTCTGGCAGCTTCGACCAAGTTCTGGTTGGGCTCACTATCACCAAATACCGTATCGAAAAATTTAGCTCTGTCTCTCTCACTAGCTATCGTTCGGTCGTTGCTAGCAATAATATCTTCGGCCTGTTTTTTAACCGTTCGAACAACGAAGCTGCCAAGTGATCTGTCGCCGCTTAGTTTTTGTGCTTTTCTAAAAATTACTTTATCCTGAGAAGATACCCGAATCTCAATTCGCTCGTGTTTATTCGTTTGCTTTTCCATGATTCATCTTGCTAATAATAAGACTCTAATGTACGGCAAAAAACCGTACAAAACAAGCAGTTATCGATGAACAGAAGTATCTAGGAAGACCAAAATGCGTTTGTGTCATACGCCCGAAAACGATGCTATTTGGCAGCTAATTTTCTATCTGAGGATTATATCTATTCGTCGCTCATCCAATCCAACTGCGCCCAGTGGGCCGGGCCGTCGTTGGGCTGCGGCGGACCCGGAGTGCTGCGTCCCTCTTCCACGTAGTGGGTGAGCAGCGCCCGGAGCTTGGTTACCCGCTGCGGATACGTACGCACCAGGTTTTCTTCTTCCGCCGGGTCGTCGGCCAGATTATACAACTGCATCGGGGGCAATCCATGTAAGTCTTCGGGAGTGTTGGGATAGCTCCACCCGCCCGAACCGGGCCACAGAACAAGCTTCCAGTTACCCTGTCGGATGGCGAACCGCCCGCTAATGGAGTGGTGCACCGTCGCCTCGCGGAGCGGCTTGGCGTAAGCAGCTTCCGTGAGCACAGGCATAAAGCTGTAACTATCCTCTCCGGCATCGGGAGGGAGCGGGGCGCCGATGATCTCCGCTACGGTGGCCATCAGGTCGGTAGTACAAATTATCTCATTGGTCACCCTTCCTCCCCGCGCTCGCTTAGGCCAGTGCACCACGAAGGGCACCCGGTGGCCTCCCTCGTAGATGTCGGCCTTGTGCCCGCGGTAGCCGCCGCTGGGGTCGTGTCCCACCTCGGCCAGTTCTTCAAAGTTGGCCTTGGGCGAACAGCCGTTATCGCTGGTGAATATCACCAGGGTATTGTCTTCGATGCCCTCTTTCTTTAGCGTCGCCATTACCTGTCCTACTACGTCGTCTACTTGCAGCACAAAGTCACCGTAGAAGTTGGTGTTGCTCTTTCCTATAAACTCCGGGCTAGGCAAAATTGGGGTGTGGGGAGCGGGCAGGGCGAAGTACAAGAAGAATGGTTTTGTGCCTTTAGCATGCCGCTCAATATATCGGACCGCCTGATTGGTCAAATGCGGCAGGACTTCGGCGTGCCGAAAGTCATCTGCTACCAGCCCCTTGCGCCAAAAACCTTTGTCGTCCACACTCACGGTGGTGTCCTTGGGAACAGTGGTGGGTCGGCTGTCCTCAACGTATACGTAGGGCGGCATATCCAGCGAGCCGCTGAAACCATAGGAGTAGGTAAATCCTCGCTCAGCGGGTCCATTGTTGATCGGTTTACGAAAGTCTGCTTTGGGACGGCTATCCAGTTGATTTATTTCGGCCGAATCGCCGACGAAGGTCCAGTCCCAACCCAGGTGCCACTTGCCCACGAAAGCGGTATGGTAGCCGTTTTGTTGTAATAGTTTGCCCACCGTGAGGCGTTCGGGAGTGATTAGGGCGCGGGAGTAGCCGCTGAGCACGGAGCTCTTCAGCGTCGATCGCCAGTTGTATCGCCCGGTGAGGATGCCGTAGCGGGTGGGCGTGCACACGCCCGAGCTGGTGTGCGCGTCGGTGAATCGGACGCCCTGCTGCGCCAGTTGGTCGATGTGGGGAGTGACAAGCCGACCCTGCTCATTGTAGCTTGATACATCGCCGTAGCCCAAGTCATCGGCTAGGATGTAGACAATGTTGGGGGGAGAAGCAGTTTGGGGAGTGGCTATCGACCAGAACCCTAACAGCACCCCTACCGTGAGGCAAAAATGCCGCAATTGCTTTAGCGGTCTATGGTCACTGCTTGATTGCATAGCCCCTAGTGCGCAATCATGGCTTTGAGCAGCTCCCGGACGTCCTTGTAGGTGTTCACGTTGAAGCGCGCAGCCGAGGTGGTGCTGCCCACCTTAATGGTGTAGCCTTCCTCGGGCATCACCTTAAAGGTGTCTTCGTCGGTGGCGTCATCGCCGATGGCCATCACAAAATCGTGCGGCGTCTGGGTGAGCCACTGCTGGGCGGTGCGGCCCTTGTTTACCTCCCGGTCCTTGATCTCCACCACGTGGTTGCCCTCCAGCACCACCAGGTTGCTGTTAGAGGAAATATACTTCAGGTGGCTGGTGAGCTCTCGGGTGCGAAGTTCGCCCAAACCGGTTTCCACCTTGCGGTAGTGCCAGGCGAGCGAATAATCTTTCTCTTCAATAAAAGAACCCGGCGTGCGGTTCACGTAGAGCTCCAGCAGGGGAAAAATTTCTTTCTTCCATTCGCTCTTCATTGCAATCACGGTGCGCCAGTCCTGGTCCGCTTCGCGAATCCATACCCCGTGCTCGGCAATCAGCGTGATCGGAAACTGACCCATCCACTCGCCCAACGTGTCTTTGTCGCGTCCGCTAATCACCACCACTTTGTTTTTCTCTTCGGCCACCAGTTGCTTCATCAGGCTCAGTAGTTCTTCGTCGGGCTTGGCGTCGCGCGGGTCACCGTGGAAGCCGGTCAGCGTGCCATCGTAGTCCAGAAAGATGAGCCGTTCCTTAGCGTGCGAGAATTGCTTGAGCATCTTCTCACGCGACAGTTCGTCCAGGTAGCTGGTTTGCATGCCGTGCTGTAGTTCTTTGATGTTTTTCAGGCTGTCCATAAATAAATTCACCCAGTGGGTGATGTTGTAGCGTTTCAACGAATTTTGCATGTTGGTGATGTGCATGGTCTGCTCTTCTTCGGGCATGGTCAGCGCCCGCTGCAGGGCTTCCACCATCTGGTCCAGGTCATTGGGGTTGATCAGAATGGCATCCGAGAGCTCTTTGGAGGCGCCGCACATTTCGCTCAGAATAAGCACGCCCTTTCGGTTGATCTTGCTGGCCACAAACTCCTTGCACACCAAGTTCATGCCGTCGCGCATCGGGGTGACCAGGGCCACGTCGGCCATGCGGTAGAAAGCCGACAGCTCCTCGAGCGGAAATGAGCGGTAGAAAAAGTGAATGGGTGTCCAGTTGATGCGGCCGTACTTGCCGTTGATGCGGCCCACCAGGCGTTCCACCTCTTCCTTTAGTTCCTTATACTTGCCCACCGAGTCGCGCGAGGGCACCACCACCATAATGAGCGATATCTTGTTACGGTACTCCGGGTAGCGCTCGAAGAACAACTCAAAAGCTTCCAGGCGAGTAGGGATTCCCTTGGAGTAGTCCAGCCGGTCGATGGAGAGGATCAGTTTCTGGTCGCCCAGCGAGATGCGGTAGTGGACTTCCTTCTCCAGCGCCTCGGGCGAAGCGGCCGCCTCAGCGTACTTGGCGTAGTCGATGCCCATCGGAAAAGAATCCACCATCACGGTGCGGTTGTTGACCACCACCCGCCCTTGGGAGTTGCTCACCCCGACGATGCGGCTCACCGAACTCAAAAAGTGGCGCATGTCGTCGTAGGTGTGGAAGCCGATCAGGTCGGAGCCCAGGATGCCGTTGAGCAGTTCCTTCCGCCAGGGAATCAGCCGGAAGATTTCGTAAGAGGGGAAGGGGATGTGCAGGAAGAAGCCCACGCTCACCTCGGGATACTCTTCGCGCAGCATGCCGGGCACCAGCATGAGTTGGTAGTCGTGAATCCACAGCGTATCGTCGGGGTCCGCTTTTTCCTTGATGACCTCCACAAACTTGCGGTTCACCCGCTGGTAGGCTTCCCACAGGTGGGGTTCGTAGATGGCGTACTGGATGAAGTAATGAAAGTTGGGCCACAGGGTTTCGTTGCTAAAGCCCTCGTAGAAGTCGCGAATATCCTTTTGCGTCAGGAACACCGGATACATACTCTCTTTGGCAATCGCCTGGGTAATTTCTTGGCGCTCTTCTTCGTCGTTGCTCACCAGACCGGGCCACCCGATCCACAGGTTATCGCCTTCCTTATAAATTGAGCCAAGTCCGGTGGCCAGCCCGCCCGCGCTGGTGTGGTACTCTAGTTCATCCTGCTCGTTGCGCTGGATTTTTACCGGAAGCCGGTTCGAGACGATAATGGTTTTGCCCATGGAGTGGTTGGTTGATCGGTTGAGTGGTTGTGTGCTGATTTATTCAGCGTAGTGTTGCTATGCTTCTTGTGGTCGGTCTCATCAGTAAGACCATTCGAACCCCTGTTTTGTTATCACGATTTTGCCCGCATGGCCCGCAATCGTATCTCGGTCAGCTTCCGCTTGGTGTCCTGCGGAAAATCTCCCTTCATCATCCAGTCGTAGAAATTAGGCTCTTTTTCCAGCACTTCTGACACCGCTTTATTCTTGTGCTTGCCGAAGTTGAACACCTCCACTCCGTCATCGTTGAAGCTCATGCGTCCGGCCAGGTCCACCATATTGGCCACTGACACTTTGTGCAGCGCCGCCACGTCGTCGCGGATGGTGCCCAGCTCGTTGCCCATCACGTCAGTCACTTTCTGGTTCAGGTAGCGATCCACCTGCGCCTGCAATACCTCGAGAGTGGCCTGGGTGTCGGCCTGGGCGCCGTGGGCTCCTTCCAGGGTTTTGTCGCAGTAGAACGCGTAAGCGGCCGCCAGGGTGCGCTTTTCCATCAGATGGAAGATCTTCTGGGCGTCGACCAGCTTACGGTGGCTGATATCGAAATCGATGCCTACCCGGGCAAATGACTCCACCAGCACCGGCACGTCGAAGCGAATGATGTTGTACCCCGCTAAATCGCAGCCCTCCAAAAAGCGGAGCAGTTCCCGGGCCACTGCACCAAAAGTAGGTTCATCCTTCACGTCTTGGTCATAGATGCCGTGGATCATACTCGATTCGTTGGGAATGGGCCGCTCGGGGTTCACGCGTTGGGTGAGTTGATGCACCTGCCCGTCGGGCATGGTCTTGATCACTGAGTACTCAATAATACGATCTTGGGTAACGTTGACTCCCGTGGTTTCCAGATCAAAGAAAGCTAGGGGATTTTTAAGGTTGAAACGGATCATGATAAGTAGATTGAATGAGGGATTGAATGATTGAGATAAGAAATGAGCGAATGAAGAAATAAGCATCATTTCATTCACTCATTCATCCCTTCGCTCATTCACTTTGCGTAGCGGTTTGGCCCAGCGCGTTGAGGTCGATGCCACCAAAAGTGCCGGAGCTCATCATGAGCAGGTTCTTGTTCTTCCAGGTGATATCCTGTAGAAAGGTTTCTAGCTCCCGAGGATCGGTAAAGACCCGGAGGGTATCCTGGTCGAAAGCTTCTTTGATAAGCGTATCGGTGAGGGGCTCTAGCTTTTTGTGCCGCGACACTTCCGGATTGTGGTACACCACCCCCGTATCGGCCGACTTGAGTGCTCCTTGATACTGATGGATGAACTCCCGGTTTAGGCTGCTAAAGGTGTGCAGCTCCACGCAGGCCACTAGTTCTCGCTCCGGAAACTGGCTCTTCACCGCCTGGGTGGTGGCTTGCAACTTAGAGGGCGCGTGAGCGAAATCTTTATACACCACGGTGGTGTCGTTCTTGGCCACCAGTTCCAGGCGGCGGCTGGCTCCGGTGAACGAGGGAATGGCCGCGTAGAACTGTTCTTGGGTTACGCCCAGACGCTGGCAAATCTGTAGGGCTCCGCTCAGGTTCTGCATATTGTGGCGACCCAGCAGGGGAATGGCCAGCTTGCCTTGGTCAGTGAGCAGGTAGGTGGTGCCGTCGTGCACTTCGTAGGGGTGCGCCCGGTACTCGATGGCGTTCACGTCGGAGCGCTCCTTGCGACCGATCATGTCGGCCAGGTCGTCTTCCTCGCAGTAAATCAGGTTGCCGCCCTTGGGAGTGTTGTCGGCGAAGCGCTCGAACTGCTCCACATAGTTGTCCATCGTCGGAAACACGTTGTAGTGGTCCCAGGCAATGCCGCTGATCAGGCCGATGTGGTGGTGGTACTTCAGTATCTTGGGCGTGCGGTCGATGGGAGAAGACAGGTACTCGTCGCCCTCGATGACGATCACGGGAGCGTCTGACAAGCGGACGCGTCCGTCGAGGGCCGCCACCTGGGCTCCGATCACGTAGTCAAACTCCCGCTTCAGGTGGCTGAGCACGTGCAGCACCATCGAGGTGATGGTGGTTTTACCGTGGCTGCCCGCGATCACCACGCGTTGCTTGTGGCGGCTGTTTTCGTAGATGTAGTCGGGGTACGAGTAGATAGTAAGGCCCAGCTCCTGGGCTCGGGCCAGTTCGGGGTTGTCGGGCCGAGCGTGCATGCCCAGGATGATGGCGTCGAGCTCGGCGGTGATCTTATCGGGGTACCAACCCTCCTGTTCGGGTAGCAGTCCCTGCGCGGCCAACGATGCGCGGGCGGGATCGTAAATCTCATCGTCGGAGCCGGTCACCTGGATGCCCTTCTGCGCCAAGTGGAGGGCCAGGTCGTGCATCACCGCCCCGCCAATGGCGATAAAGTGAACGCGGGCGACTTGTTTGGATAAGGTTTCGATGGTTGGGTTGCGCATGAGTACGGGCGTGAAGGTAGCCCGCCAAAAATACGACAAAAACCCGTAGAGGCCAATGGTTGGGTTCGGTATGTTGCGCGGGATTAGCCAACAGTTGATGAATCACTGCGGTAGTTCTATTGGCGAGTCCAACGTTTTTAAAAATAGAATGCCCGCAGTAACATCAGGTTGATGATGTTACTGCGGGCATCCAGTTACTACCTAAATATGAAACTATTCCTGCGGGATACGCAGCATCTGGCCCGGATAAATCTTGTCCGGATCGCTGAGCATGGGTTTGTTAGCCTCGAAAATCTTGTTGTACTTCATCGGGTCGCCGTAATACTGTTTAGCGATTTTAGACAGGCTGTCGCCACTCTCCACTTGGTAGAAACGAGCCTTGGGAGCGGCGGGCTTAGGAGTGGCTGCTTCTTTCTGCTCCACTTCCAGATCGTTGTCCACCTTACTCACTCCTTCCACGTTGCCCAGCGCCAGGGCTATTTTCTCAGCGTGCGCGGCGCTGTCTACTTTGCCACTTACGTGCACCACATCATCGTTAACGCTGATGTTGAGATTATCAACCGGCAAGCCCAGCGAACGCACGTGCTTGACAAGGTTTTCTTTTTTTACTTCTTTGTCGTCGTTGCCGCCGAAGAGCTTTGAGCCGGCGGTCTTCATAAAATCAATAAGTCCCATAGTACTGGTGGTTTAGTTTTGTTTGATGTAAGAACTATTTAGCGCGTGAATAGTTTAACCGATAATGTGATTAAATATCATCAAACCTAACTACAAACTAATGCTAGATTCCATTCTCTCGCTGGGCAAAGGCGAGCTGCAAAAGATGCTGAGCCAACAAACCGGCTTGCAAGGTAACCAAACCGACGAAGCGGTGGAAGTCACTAGAGATACCGTAGGCAACGGCCTGAAGGATGAACTCATGAAGGGTAATTTTAGTGGGGTAATGGATTTGTTCAACGGCAAGGCACCCACCACCACCTCAAACCCCATCGTGAGCGGCATCACCAGCAATTTGGTGCGCAACTTGGCCGCCAAAATTGGCATTTCGGAGTCGGTGGCGCAGCAAGTGGCCGCAATTGCTATTCCTTTCATTATGAATATGCTGAGCTCGGACAAAACCGGTAAGGCCAGCAACGAGCAAGACTTGGTGGAAAAACTGGGCATGGGCGGTGACAGTGGTCTGGGCGGATTGCTCAAGAACCTGGGCGGACTCGGGGGATTGTTTAAGTAAACACTCCAGAGTAGCTCACTACTCACCGACTGCTGGGTGTCGGCGGCGGTTTTCTGACTGGCGGAAGGCTAATTTCTCCTCCCAGCGGTTCTTCACGGGGATCTGATTCAGCCCCGACCACTTCGCTTTTAGTGGGGCGGCGATCGGCCCGCCACTCGAAACCGCTTAGTCGTTCGTTCTCCTTCTCAATCTCGTGCGGGGGGATCAGTGAGCCCTCTGTTTTAGGTCGCGTACGAATCATGTCCAGCGCGTTGTCCGCAAAATCGATGCGAATGTCGCTTGACAAGATGCGGTTCATGCCCACCATCAGAGAGTCTGCCTCCAGAATGTAATAAATGCTCTCCCCGTTGCCGTACACATCGACCCGAGAAATCGATCCGTCCCGAAACAAGGCTTTCATATCGCGCCCTTTGATCTGGTTGTAATTGCGCAGGGTATCCTGAGACACCACAAAGGAGTTATCGACTGTGTATAGGGCATCGATAGTGCCTTTTCGGATTTCAATACGGATCGAGTCGGCGTTGATCTGGTTTTCTTGCGACCACAGCACCGGGTCCTGATAAAAATACAGCGTGGAGTCGGTGATGTGGTAGGCCAGCGAATCGGCAATGCCCTGCAAATCCTCCCGAAAGATTTTCACGCGCTGGTAGGCCAATATGCGCTCGTTGGCCGGAATAGAATCCTCAATACTTACCAGCGTGTCGGCGGTCATAAACAGCGTGTCCAGATCCATCACGCGTTTCATCAGGGCGTGCCCGTAAACGGTAGCCTGGCCTAGTTCGCGCTGGTAGATGGCCGTGTCGCCCGTAATAATCACGTCGTTGTCTTTCGACACCATTTCCACGTTCTGGCGGGCCACATACTGTTTTTTGATATCGTCAACGAAGAGGTAATCCGCCCGAATGATGTAAGCCTTGGTCTCGATGGTGCCCAAATTAAAGACCGACTGTTTTTCGGTAGTTTTGAACTCGGTACCCGCCTGGGCAAATGCTTTATCTCCTTCGTTTGAAATGATGTTGGTCGGCCCTCGGGTATAGGCAACCTGGGTCTGGGTGTTATACTCCAATGTATCCGACCGAAGGTCATAATCGGGGTTGTCGAGCAGCACGCTGTCTTTGAAAGCCGCTAGGTGAGTCACGGTGTGGTAGGAGCCCCGGCGGCTGGTGAGCACGTTGACCGTATCGATCAGCTTACCGCCCTCGTAGTAGTAGGCTAGGTTGCGCTGCATATCGAAGTCGAGGTAGTCGGTGTAGAGCGTCATGCTGGGGTCGCGGTACACCACGTTGCTGCGCATCTCGGCCAGCTTCTGGTTGCCATCGTAGAGCAAGCGTCCCCCGGTGATGGTGATGGAATCGCCCTTCTCGATGCGCACGATCTTGCCAAACACCTCAGTTACGTTGCGGTCGCGGTACAGGATCACCGAGTCGCCGTAGATGCGGGTATCTTCCTGCACCAGTTTCACGTCGCCAATCAGCTTTTGGTAGGCGGTCCCTTGCTTATTTTTACCGCCTTCCAGGGCGTCGGCCCGGTCGATTTTGATTTTCTCCTGGGCGTATACCGACTTCCCCAGCAGTAACAGCAGCAGTCCGGCAAAACGCATCCAACGAAAGAAAGGGGGCATAATATTCAACATCACCGCCCACCCGGGCGTAGCGTTCATGAGCAATTTTAGTACCTTAACGAACGCAACAATGGTTCGGTACAAGATATGTTTGACAAATTTACGGCATTTATTGAGAACGAGCGTTTGTTCGGCCAAAACGATCCAGTGCTACTGGCCGTAAGCGGCGGACTCGACTCTACGGTACTGACGCATTTGTTTGCCCAAAGTTCTTACTCCTTTGCCATCGCCCACGCCAACTTCGGGCTGCGCGGTGCTGAATCCGACGAAGACGAACGCTGGGTAGGCGCATTGGCTAAGCGTTATCAAGCGCCGTTTCATACCCACCGCTTCTTCACGAAGGAATACGCTGATGAACACGGCCTGTCTACCCAGATGGCCGCCCGCCGCTTGCGCTACGCCTGGCTAGAGGAAATGCGCACGGAGTACGGTTACGCCCGCATCGCCACCGCCCACCATCAGAATGATCAGTTAGAAACCACCTTACTCAATCTGGTGCGGGGCACTGGCATTGCCGGACTGCGTGGGATGCTGGCCCGACGAGGTGCACTGGTACGCCCGTTGCTGTTCGCTCCTCGAGAGGCTTTGGAAGCCTACGTGCAGGCACACCAGTTAAAGTGGCGAGAAGACCAGTCCAACGCATCGAATGCCTACCGACGCAACCAAATCCGTCACCATGTGGTGCCGCAGTTGAAGCAACTAAATCCGAACCTACTCAGTACGTACGAAAGCACGCGCGAGCGGTTGTGGGCCACCGAGCAAGTGCTGCTCGCCGAGGTGAAACGCGTAGCGCAGGAAGCCCGGCAGGAAAAGAATAATGAAATGTGGTTAACCAAGGCGGTGCTCCGTGAGCATCCGCAGGTTGCTATTATCCTGGCTGAGATGATTCGTCCCTTCGGATTTTCGTACCAGCAAGCCCGCGATCTGGTCAGGTGTTTGCCAGACGATGGTGCGGTTGGAAAGCGGTTCTTATCAGCGCGGTATACCCTATTTGTTGAACGGCAACATTTGATCATTGTGGAAAACAATGAAATAGCGCTGGTGACAAAAACCATCCGAGCATTTGATGTGCGGGTTGATCTACCACAGCAAACCCTGACGTTGACCACGCGACCGGCCCTTGGCTACCAACTTCCCCGCCAACAGCAGGTGGCGGCCTTGGATGTTGACCGACTCCGATTTCCGCTGCACCTTCGCCCCTGGCAAGCCGGTGATTGGTTTCACCCGCTGGGGATGGAGCACCGCAAGAAGCTAAGCGATTTTCTGATCGACCAAAAAGTGCCGCTCCACCAAAAGACTTCGGTTTACGTTCTTGTATCGGGAGAAGATATCGTTTGGGTGGTGGGTTGGCGCATCGACCACCGGTTTCGAGTGACTAACCAAACGCAAAAAGTTTGTGAAATTTCCAGCACGGCGACTCAATAGTGGTCAGAAGCTTGTATTATTGCGGTTGAACCGCCCTACGCAGTTGCTCGTCCATGAGGAATCCTTTTCAGCGATCGTATTCTCCCGAAGAACTAGGTATCTTCAATTTCTTGACCGAAGTGCGCTTGTTTCACGGATTAGATAATGAGCAGAAGTCACTCTTTCTGCCGTATCTGTACCTGCGAAAATACAAACAAGAAGAAGTGGTTTTCTTTCGGGGCGACCCGGCACACGCGCTCTACGTGCTTAAGCAGGGGACGGTGGAATTGGTGTTGGACGTTGACCAAGTCTTTGAGAAACTGGGCGTGGTGGGTAGCAAACAATCTTTCGGAAACAATGCGCTCATCGAAGGAACCAAGCGTCTGTACAGCGCGGTGGTGCAGTCGGGTGAGGCCGAGCTTTATGTGATTCCCCACGTTAATATCAACGATATCTTTCGAGAGAAGTGCAAGGTGCAGGCTGCCATGTTTGGGGCGCTTGCTACCATGTACGAAGAGCACGTGGGCGATCTGTACGAATCCTACCGCTCATCAAAGGGATTCTTTAGTCTGGATCGAATGGATCGCCTTATGTAGCAAAACCAAATCTTCTAATTCAGAACCTTTCAACCTCGAACCGCTTAACCTGGAACTGGTTAAATTTATTTCTACCTTCCCGCATTCATTTTTCACTATAAAACTATCAACAATTATGAAAGTAACCGTCGTAGGAGCCGGTAACGTAGGCGCTACCTGTGCCGACGTGCTAGCGTACCGAGAAGTCGTCAACGAAGTTGTGCTGGTCGATATCAAAGAGGGCTTTGCTGAGGGAAAAGCATTGGACATCTGGGAGAAAGCTCCCATTAACTTATACGATACCCGCACGGTGGGGTCCACCAACGACTATAGCCGCACGGCGGGTTCCGACGTGGTGGTGATCACCTCCGGACTACCCCGTAAGCCCGGCATGACCCGGGACGACCTGATTGGCACCAACTCGGGCATCGTGAAATCTGTTACCGAAAACGTGGTGCAGCACTCGCCCGACGCTATTCTCATCATCGTGTCTAATCCGCTCGACGTGATGACCTACCAGGCGCACCTCACCTCGAAGAAGTCGCGCAACCACGTGATGGGCATGGCGGGTATCCTGGATACCGCCCGCTATCGAGCCTTTCTAGCCGAAGCGCTCAACGTATCTCCCAAAGATATTCAGGCAGTGCTAATGGGCGGCCACGGCGACACGATGGTGCCCCTGCCCCGCTACACCACCGTGGGCGGTATTCCGGTGACTGAACTCATTGATGCCGACCAGCTAGAGGCGATTGTGGATCGTACTAAAAAGGGCGGCGGCGAACTGGTGAAACTGATGGGCACCTCAGCCTGGTATGCTCCGGGTTCGGCGGCCGCTCAGATGGTAGAAGCCATCGTGCGCGACCAGCGACGCGTTTTTCCGGTATGTGTGAAGCTAGAGGGAGAGTACGGTATTGATAATTGCTACCTCGGAGCACCAGTTATCCTGGGTAAAGACGGCATCGAAAAGGTCATCGAACTGCAACTCAACGATGAAGAAATGGAGCTGCTCAAAGCCTCGGAAGGACACGTGCGCGAGGTGATGGAGGTGCTGGATAAGATGTAGAGGACCGAGAGCAGTAGTGGTAAATGCCGCCGCTACTGCTTATTTTCTGCTAAGGGCTACCCGTTTACAACAACACATCCTTAAAAGCCATCTGCTGAGCCGCCAGCACAAACATGGTGGCGGGCAACCCCTGGGTACGCTCCGATAGGGTTTCGTAATACGACTGGAAATCTTCGGTGGGTTCGGCCAGTCCTAGCATCACTAAATCTGCCTGATCCGATTCTTCGTGCAGCACGTCCCAGAACGGACGGCCGTCGCTGACAATAATCTTCTGCTCGAAATTGATGCGCATGCTATCGATCATCTTGCTCAAATTAGCCCGGGTGCCCTCAGCTGCCGCGGCAGTGGGAACCAGCATTTTGATAGTCACCGTCACCCGTTTCCAGCGCGCGCTATTGCGGAGCATGTAGGCCAGGATCATCATCAGTCCCCCATTTTTGTTGAGCCCCCCCCACCAAACATCGATGCGTTGTCGGTTTCCAAACCCTGCATCGTCATCGTCGCGCACGATGATCACGTTGCGCTGCGCAGTGTGAAAGTGTCTGATCATGTCGCAGTAAGAAGCGTGGTGCGCCAGTTGGCGGGTATCGCCCAGCATAATGGTGTTAGGCACCAAGGCCCCCAATCCGTAGGTGTTCACGAGGCGAATACCGCCCTTAAACGGGTCTTCATCAGGAATTACCCGCACAAAAGCGGGCACGCCCCGCCCCTGTAGAAACTCGCGCAGGTTATTTTCCAGCGACTGAATACGCTCGTAGGTCACTTCCGAGGTGATTACGGTAGCCACCGATAACAACGACTGCCCCCGGGTGAGCGAGTCGGCCAATTCGATGAGGTGCCAACGGCTCGTGGGAGCTCCGGACAACACCAACAGGTGCGGACGCCAGTTCTTCGGGTCCGGATGATAGTCCAACCGCATGAGGGCGTTGCGGGTGAGCGCCATCCACAGTCCCCGCCGCACGTCGCCCCAGGCGGTTTGCAAGCCCCGTCGTTTCAACCAAATAAAAAGAAAGGCCACGAACAGAATGGCAATCAGGGTGGCCAGCGGATTGATCAAAAACATCACGGCTATGCACCCTAGCGCTCCCAACAGCGAAAATATCCAGGGCACTCGAAAACTCGGACGAAACGACGGACTACCCAGCAACCCTTCCGTGCCCGCCGCTACGTTGAGCACGCCGTAAGTGGTCAGAAAGAACATGGTCAGGATGGGAGCGATTAGGTCCAGATCGCCCAGTACCACGGCCAGCAGGGCGATCACCATGGTCAAGATAGTGCCCGCCCGGGGGATATTATCGGGCCCGCTGCCCTTCCCCAACCAACTAAACTGGCGGGGCAGCACCTGGTCTTTGGCCAAGGCCTGTAAAATGCGGGGCGCTCCCAGAATGCTGCCCACGGCGCTCGACAGGGTGGCTCCCCATACTCCTAGTAGAACACCATTACCCCACAGCGAAATGCGGCGCATCACCAGGGGGTCACTGATAAGCGTGGCGCTATCCACTCGAAACGCCAGGATCAATGGCAGGGTCATGTACACCAAATAGCCTACGCCAATCGCGTAAAAGGTGCCCTTCGGAATCGACTTCGCAGGGTTGCGTAAATCGCCCGACAGGTTCACACCGGCCATAATCCCGGTAACGGCCGGGAAAAATACGGCAAATACCCCCCAAAATCCTTCCTTTAGATCGGGGGCAGTTACAATCTCGGCCGTGGGTTCATTCAGTGGCTGTCCTAGTGCCAACGAGATAAGCGAAATGCCAATGGCGGCTAAGATAAAATACTGACTCTTAATGGTGGCCTGGGTAGAAAACAAAGCCAGCAGACTGACCAGAATGGTGACCACTACTCCAACCACTTTCTCATTGAGTTGGGGCAGCACCTCTACCATGCTTTCGGCAAACCCAATGACGTAAAGTGCCACCGACAGCGCCTGGGCCAAGAACAGCGGAATGCCCACCGCCCCACCCGTTTCGATCCCCAGCGACCGGCTGATCATATAATAAGCACCACCAATTTTCACCTGTTGGTCGGTGGCAATGGCGGCAATAGAAAGGGAGGTTAAGAAGGTGATGCTGGTGGAAAGGGTGACAATGATGAGCGTGCCTACCAGACCTACGTTGCCCACCACCCAACCAAAGCGCAGGTACATGATTACACCCAGGATGGTGAGTAACGAGGGAGTGAAGACCCCTCCAAAAGTACCCAACCCCCGTGCCTGCCCGGGGGCCACTTTAGAGGAAGAATGCTTGTTTTTAGTAAAAAAAGTATCCATTAGGAACCAATAGCGCGATCTAGATGCGTGTATCCACCGTCGGGAAACAGGTATTGGCCGGTGGTGTGGGTGGCGCGGTCGGAGGCTAGAAAGAGCACCGTGTCGGCAATCTCCTGGGCGTTGGTCATGCGCTGCCCCAGCGGAATGCGTTGGGTGACTTCGGCCAATTTCTCTTTTGGATTATCATAGGTCTCTATCCAGCGCTGGTACATGGGGGTCATCACCTCGGCCGGAAGCACGGCGTTGACCCGAATGCCGTAGGGGAGGAGTTCCACCGCCCACTCGCGGGTGAGGGCTAACTGGGCTCCTTTGGCGGCAACGTAGCCCGACGAATTGCCCTGCCCGGTGAGCGCCGTCTTGGAGCTGATGTTGACAATGTTTCCCTGCGCTTTGATCAAATGAGGCAAGGCGTAGTGCGCCATCGTGTAGTAGTGCTGCAAGTTGTTGGTGAAAGATTGTCTGAATGCTTCGGGCGAGCCGTTCTCCAAGCTAATGCTATCGTTATTTCCGGCATTATTCACCAGCACGTCTAACCGCCCAAACTTCGCAATGGTTTCTGCCACTGCTCGCTCACCCTGCGCGGGGTCGGCCAAATCGGCTTGTACGAACAAACTGGTTTGGTTCTGCTCATTTAACTCCTGGGCTAGCTTTTCGCCTCGTTCGGCGCTGCGGTTCACGATCACCGGAAAAGCTCCTTCGTTGGCTGCACCGCGCACAATGGCTTCTCCGATTCCGCTGGCACCGCCGGTCACTAAAATCACTTTTCCTTGCAGATGAAGATCCATAACTCAGCGGTTTAGTTGGTAAAAGTCGATGGCATTTTGGCCGTATACGCGCTCTTTTTCCGCGGCAGTGAATGAAGTAAAGTACCGGTCCGTTATTTCTTGTACTTGGGAGTAAGAGGCTGCCAGCAAGCATACTGGCCAATCAGAACCCACCATCACCCGCTCGGTGCCAAAGGATTCCACCACCACGTCCAAGTATGGAGTCATATCGCTCAACTCCCAAGTGCCCCAATCGGCCTCGGTCACCATACCCGACAGTTTGCAGTACACGTTGGGTCGCTGGGCCAGTGCTCGAATATTTTCTTTCCATGGCGACAGCGAATGGTCGGCAATCTTGGGTTTAGCCAGGTGGTCCACCACCAGTTTGGTGTCGGACAACTGATCCACAAATGATTTGGCTACGGATAGCTGGCCTTCATGAATTAACAAATCGTAAGTTAGGTTAAACTCGGACAGTAGCCGCACTCCTTGCAGAAACTCCGGTCGTAACAGAAAATCCTCGTCTGTCTCGCCCTGCACAATATGCCTTACCCCCACAAATTTAGGATGTTGTGCCCAGTGCGCCAGCCGCGCTGCGACCCCTTCATCCTGCAAATCCACCCAGCCTACTACTCCCCGAATAAATTCATGCTCGTTGGCTTGGTTCAGTAAGAACTGCGTATCCTGTTCGATTTGGGCGGCTTGCACGCTTACACATCCCGCTATCTGGCTGGCGTTCAGTTCTTTTTTTAGGTCAGCGGGAAGATAGTCCCGCTTCAGCACCTTCATTTCATCGGTGATCCAGCCGTGCGTGGCGGGGGCGTATTGCCAAAAGTGTTGGTGACTGTCGATGCGAACCATAGCTCGATATTATCCTTGGCGAACGTGTTGTTTCGAACTGCCTAAACCGTCAATACCCAATTCCACCACATCGTCGGCTTTTAGAAACTGGGGCGGATCGAAACCCAATCCAACTCCGGCCGGGGTGCCGGTAGAAATGATATCACCAGGCAATAGTGACATAAACTGACTGAGGTAGCTCACCAGGTACGGAATCTGAAATACCAGGTCGGAGGTGGTGCCCTGCTGCTTGGTTTCTCCGTTCACCGTGAGCCACATGCCCAGATTGTGCACATCGTCTAGCTCGTCGGGAGTAACCAAGTAGGGTCCCAACGGAGCAAAAGTGTCGCAACTCTTCCCTTTCACCCACTGTCCCGAGCGTTCTAACTGAAAAGCCCGCTCGCTGTAGTCGTTGTGCAGCGAATAGCCCGCCACGTGGTTCATGGCTTCTGCTTCGGTGACGTAGGTTGCTTTCTTCTTGATCACCACCGCCAGTTCTACCTCCCAGTCGGTTTTCTCGCCGCCGCGGGGCATCAGTAAATCGTCGTTGGGTCCCACGATGGCCGAAGTTGCTTTGAAGAAAATAATCGGTTCGGTCGGCAGTTCCATATTGCTCTCGCGGGCGTGGTCGCGGTAGTTAAGCCCGATGCAGATGATCTTGCCAGGATGCTTGATCGGGGGGGCAAGCCGTTCGTTTTCGGGTACGGCCGGACAACGGTCGGTATTGTCGGATAGCCAGGTTGCCAGACGATCAAGGCCATCGTTGGCGAAGAATTCGGGAGAGTAGTCTTCGCCGAACTCTCGAACATCGAGGGGTTGATCGTGGTGCAAAACCCCCGGTTTCTCGTTGCCCAAGGGGCCGAAGCGAAATAATTTCATACTGATTAGCTAGGTTAGGTTACTGATGATCGGGTTTAGTAAATCAACTATTCAAGTTAACAAAGCCTCCGTCGATGGGATAGTTGGTGCCGGTGATAAAGCCTGCCTCGTCCGAGCAGAGGTAGAGTGCCAGGTGCGCGACCTCTTCGGGGCGACCCATGCGGCCAATGGGCTGGGTGCGGGATAGCTTCTCGAACATTTCTGTTTCTTGGCCCGGATAGTTCTGCTGAATGAAACCATCCACGAACGGAGTATGCACCCGGGCCGGGGCAATGCAGTTGCATCGAATGTTATCATTCAGATAGTCTTTGGCCACCGAGTAGGTCATGGTGAGCACCGCTCCTTTGCTCATGGAGTAAGCAAAACGCTCGGAGATGCCTACCATTGAAGCCACCGAGGCTAAGTTGAGGATAACCCCACCACCCTGTTGCTTCATCACCGGTATGCTGGCCCGTAGGCAGTTAAACACTCCTTTAATATTGACCCGATAGATGCGGTCAAGGTCTTCCTCAGTGGTGGTCTCCACGGTGCCTACGTGCGCGATGGCGGCATTGTTGATGAGCACATCCAAACGGTCGGCTGTCTTTAGCACTTCGGCAAATGCCTGCGCCACCTGCGCGAAATCAGACACATCGCAGGCGTATCCTTCCGCTTGTCCGCCCGCCTCGCGAATAGCCGCTACCGTAGCGGCGTAGGCCTCCGGATTAAGGTCTAAGACATGAACGGAGGCCCCTTGCTGCGCAAAAACTTCAGAAATGCTTCTTCCAATGCCACTGCCCCCCCCGGTAATCGTCACGGTTTTACCACTAAAACTAAACGGTTGCATAAGACAAGCTGAGTTTTAAAAGATCGTAATCTACGAATATAATTGCCTTATGCCCGAATGAAAACTGGAATTTGCGCGATGTAACTCCTTCTTCATGCTTTGCAGCCAACTAAACAACCAGCCAGAACATTACACAGGTAGTTTTTCCTCAATAACCCATAGCTCGCATAGAAATAATTATGCCATATTGACTTCAATTCAGGGTGCGCAATATAGACGAGCATTCGCTGATAAACCAATAGAAATTTGGTGGCAATCCAGATAAACAAGCAAGTGCATAATACCTTTAAAAGCCTAATAGTTGTCGTTTTCTGCTTGGTTGGCGGGGGCGCTAGCTTAAGCGCTCAGACGCTGATGGTGGAGAAGGCTTTTGATCTGTTGAAGAAGAAGGAGCTTATTAAAAGCTGGGAAGCCATTCAGCTGGCCACCAAAAGCGAAGAAACCGCTAAGGACCCCCGGGCCTGGTACGTAAGAAGTTACGTAAGCAAAGAAATTTTTAAAGCTGACCCGCAGAAAAACGCCAAGTACGGAATAGAAGCACTCAATGCGGCAAAAATCAGCATGACCCTAGACCAGCAGGAGAAGTACCACAAGGAGTGCAAAGCCATTGCTTCGTTTGTCTACACCAACTATTACAACCAAACGGTGACGCTTCTCAACAGTGAGAGCTACCAAGATGCGTTGGTAAGACTAAAATCGCTCACGCAAGATCGCCGATCATTTAATGAGTTTTACGCTGAAGCATCCTACCTATCGGGCTACGCCTACCTGATGCTGCACCAGCCCGACTCTACCCAACACTATTTCTCACAAGCGCTCACCGCCGGATACCGCGATCCCCTGATCTACGAAACGCTCGCCAGCACCTACCTCAACGCCCAGGAAGTGGGCAAGGCCCGCACCATGGTCGATATGGGACAAATTCTGTTTGCCGATGATCGCGGACTGAAGATTGCCGAGCTAAACACCCTAATGAAGGAAAAGCACTACGAACGGGCGGCCCAGGCGGCTGAACAATACCTGTCTTCTTACAAAAAGGATACGGAAGTGATGCTGCTCTACGGTACCGTACAGGGCCGCTTATTTGATAGCAATCCGAAAAAACGGGAAGAGTACTTTGCCAAGCGGATAGCCATCTACGAAAAGATTCTTAAGCTGGAGCCCAACAACTTGCTCGCCAACTATAATCTAGGAATCACCTACTACAACAAAGGGGTGGAACTAATCAACAACGAAGAGGTTTTCGAGAAGGACATTTTTGAGTTTGATCAATTGCTGAACGTTTGCGCCGGGCTCTTTCAAAAAGCGTTGCCCTTCGTGCTCAAGGCCAACCAACTTGACCCCAGCAATTTCAACGCCCTCAAAGCGCTGGAAGGCATCTACTACAACCTCAACGAGCAAGAAAAATACGCCCAGGTCCAAGCCCGGATTAACGCAATCAGTAGCAGCAAGTAGGTTTCGATAAGGCGATTTCCCAAAACGCTCAACCCCTTATTTTCAGGATAATAGCTTCAAACACCCTTCGCCAGTTAAAGCGTTCAAAGTGATTTGTGGAGTAACGTTGGTCAATGAGAGTAACCTATGGTAGTCAGGTAGGGCTTCACCAAACAACTGCTGCCTGGATCAAGCTATATCAATGCAGAGGCTACTTCGTTCCGGGGATCACCCGCACGGGGGTGTAGGGTGGCACTGACGCTTTGCCGCCATTCCATTCCTTTAAAGTTTCTAGTGGCAAATTATACCGGTCGGCAATCTGCCGTAGATCGGGCTGGGCCTGAATGATATAAATGACCTGGGCCGATGGAGGCAGTGCCGCCGCTGCGCCGAGCAACAGTTCTACCCGGCGACAAAACGCCAAGTCATTTCCGGTTACCGACCCCATCGCTAGTTGAGAAAGTTGTAACGACTCCACTTCCTTAGCCAGCAGGTAACGCTGCACCGAGCGGGCCCGCCGTTGGGTGAGTTGTTCGTTGTACCGGCGCGTACCGGTAGAGTCAGCAAACGCTCTGATCTCAATGGCTATCCCAGGATTTTGCCGATGAAAGGCTACTAAACTATCTAAGGTAGCGGCTGCCCCGCTGGGCAAGGTATACTGGTTGGTTGCAAAGTATATATTGCCAAAACGGGGGCGCACAATTTCGGTAGACTCGTCCAAAGGAACCACGGTGAGTTCGGCTAGTTTGACACTCGATCGAGAAGTAAACGACCGCGACGGGCGCTGAAACGCCACCCGATCGCTCTCTTGGTAGGCAATATCAGTGAAAGTAAAGCCGCCCGAAGCATCAACCGCAGCCGTAGCGAGGGTATCGTTTTGGGCATTAACCAAGAACACTTTGGGAGGAAAAGTGCCCTGATCAGCGGTGAGGCGACCGCTGAGGGTAACACGCTCGGTACCCCTTTCGGCAATTTCTTGGGCGTAGAAGCGGTCGGGGGGGGTGCTCTTGTCTTGCTCAGGCAATTTCTCGAAGAAGCGACGTGACTGTGCTAGGCGATTTACCCGACGCTGTTCTCGTTCGCTTAAGTTTTGGTAGCGGAAGGCAAGTTGTACCGATTGCGACTCTTCGGCAATGATTTCGTCAAGCACCCAGGTGTCGATGATACGACGGACCAACACTTTTTCTGAAGCAGGAAGCGTTTCCAGAAAGTAGTAATCCTCAGCCGATAGGCTGTCCTGCCGCTCTTCTGCCAAAAACTGCTTCCGTTGCCTTACCAGGCGCTGAATACTCTCCTGGTCCGACCGGGGCAGGGTCTCGTAAAAATGCCTGGTTGGTTCATCGAGTGAGGCCAGACTAGGTTGGCGTGGGCTAAACTGCCGGGCGTTGGCCAAACGTCCCACGCGGTCTTGCTCTTCTTCCGAAAGCGCCTGGTAGGCAAACACTTCGTCATTGGCAGGCAACTGCGCAAACGCCCGCTGGTGAAACACCTTTTTTCGATCCACTACCCGGCTGATCCGCTCCTGATCTTCGGGGGGAAGCTGGGCGAAAGCAGCTTCGGCATCGGGATATCCCGGATCATCGGTTGAGGACAGCAGTGAAAAGACCTTCGCATCAACGATCCGGGACACCAGCGTCCGTTCTTCGGTGGGCAAACGCTCGTAGAATTGCTGATCGTCAAGGGATAGTTCATCAGTAGGTTCCCTAAGTAAAAATTGCTTCTTGGCTCGAGACAGTCGGTCGATTGCATCCTTTTCTGCTGAAGAAAGTTTCTCGTAATACTGCTGGTCCGATGGGGATAGCACCGCGCTTTCGGTTATGGCCTGCTGAAAAGAGCGCCGCTGGACGTAGCGATCCACTTGTTGCTGTTCGGCCAGACTGAGCGATTGGTATACGTAATCAGTTTCCTCGTCCGGCGGCTGCGTATTCCATATTTTTTCCATAAACTGCTGCGCGGCAATCATGCGGTTGAGTTCGGTTTTCTCGGCTTCCGGCAGCGACTGGTAATGGAATAGATCTTCTAGCGTAGGTTGCTGGGTGAGGGTCTGCTGGTAAAAAGTTCGTCGGTCGGTGATGGCTCGATCAACCTTTTGCCGGTCTGCGGTCGGCAATGCTTCGTAGAAGAAGGCAGCCTCAGGATCCATTGTGCTCCGCTCCTGCAGAAGCATTTTGAACAACTGCTCGTCGACCAAGTAGGCAATTTTGCTTTGGTCGGCCGCGCTCAACCGTTCGTAATAGCGTTGATCCTCTTCGGATAGATCTTCCAACGGTTCTCGAAGCAGAAACTGCCGCTTCGCCCGCGCCAGCCGCTGCACCAGTTGCTGATCCCGTTCAGAAAGCTTTTCGTACTGGTACGGCTTATTTTCCGATTGGGCAAGCTGATCCGTCAGCACCTCCTGAAAAGCCCGTCGGTCTACGTACTGGTTCACCTTTACTTTATCGGCGTAGGGCAATTGGTGATAAAAATCTTCTTCCGAAAACAAATCGGTCGAGGCAAACTGCACCGCATACCAGTCATCTTCTGCGGGGGCGCGCAGGCGCGCCAGGGCGTGAATGGTATCGGACTGAATTTGAAAAGTATACACATCGAAGTTACCGTCTTCATTATCGCGGTTAGACGTTATGAATGCCTGGCGGTTTCCAAGTCGTAGGTACCAGTCGTCCTGACTGGAGTTGAAGGGATACCCCAGGTTGGTCACCGCTGCACCGTTGGCGACGTAGAGGTCGTAGCCTCCCAAGCCGGTGGGAGCGTCAGAAGAGAATACCAACAAGCGTTCGTCCTCAAAGTAGGCCGGAGAAACTTCTTGAAAAGCGGTGTTGACCGGGATTCCTAGGTTGTGGGGCAACTGCCACGTTCCATCGATTCGGATGCTCATCCAGAGATCAAACTGACCATATCCACCGGGCCGGTCCGAGGCAAAGTAAAGAGTGTCGCCCTGCGGCGATAAGGCCGGATGCTTGGCATTGTAACCCGGCTGATTGATAAGTTCACCCAGGGCCACCGGTTCCGCCCAATCTCCGTCAGTGAGCGAACTACGCATGATACGGCAGGTGCTATCCTGGTCGCAGGCGGTGAAGAAAAACTGGTCGCGCGTTCGGTTGAAGGTGCCACTACCCTCGTTCAGCGGCGAATTAAGGGCACCTAACCCCGCCGGAATTGGTTGAGCCTGCCACTCGGTCTGTTTCTCTAGCCACAAAAAGTTGCTGAAATCTTCTCCGTACCGCTCATCCTTCGCGGTTTTTTTCGTGCTGGGGCGTGCTGAAGAGATAATCAAACTGGAGTCGTGCTGCCACGGGTGCGCCGCAAAATCGTGAGAAGATGAATTAACGGGGGCCGGAAGCCGACGAAAGGCAAAATCAGGCGCGGGTTGCCGAAAGAGTTGGTACGCCAGTGCAATGCCTTCCGACTCAGTTTTTGCCCGCTGGGTGAGTTGTCGAACGGATGGATCGTCCGACGATTGATAGTCAGTGGCAAAGTCCGCCAACGCCTGCTGCGCCGCCCGGTAGGCTCCGGTATATTTCAGCATCAGGGCGTGGTAAAACTCAGCTTTGGGCAGGGTAGGGGTAAGCTGTTGGGCGGTTCGATATAATTCGAGCGCTTCTGCGTAGCGAAACCGGTGCCGCCTGCACTCCGCCAGGTAATAGTGAGACGCGGCCCGCTGCTCATCTAACGAGAGCGCTTCCAAAAAATAGGCCTCTGCTTCGTGAAACCGCTGCTCTTGTAGGAGCTGCTGCCCCACGTTCGAGCAACGCCTTCAGGCGCTTTCCGGGCGGTTGCTGAACCGGTGGAGGCAGGCTATCCGCTTCAATTTGCTGCATCTGTCCTGCCCGGACGTTGAGTAGGGTTAAGAGTAGTAAGGCTCCGGTGAGTAGATATTTCTGGAAAGTAAGCATCAGATCATGGGAGTGGAAAAATTACGAGAGCTCGCTTTTTTGCCAAACCAGCGGTAGGCCAGCGACACCTCGAAAGCTCCCCCCCGAAAGGCCCCCACCGCCACCGGTTGCGTGTTGAAGTCGTAGCTAACGGCCAACAGATAATTTTGGTAGGATAAACCCGCCGAGGTCACCCAGGAGTCGTTCCAGCGGTACCAAACACCCGCCAGCAGCCGAAGATGCTCCTCGGTCGCCTGGTACGGCGGAGAAAAAGAGTAGTGCACGTAGGTGCCCACGTTGACGAGGTACTGCTGGGTATCTTGGTAGGCGATTAGCATTTGGGGCAAGAGGCGGATGGAGGGAGACACCGGAAACTCCAGGCCCGCGTGCCAGCGCAGCAACAATGCTTCGCGGCTTCGGTTCGTCTGTCGAAACGAGGAATAGGGACGGTTCAGATTGGCTATCGCCAGGCCGGTGAAGCCACTCAGACGACGTAGCAGCAGTTCGCGCGACGGATTGTAGTGATACGTTAGCCCCGCCGTGAAGGTGGCGAATCCCACCCGGTCGTTGAGCGTCTCGATCGACGGGCTGATTTCAGGGTTGTAGCCCACCGCCGGGTCGTACTGCGAACCCCACTGCAGACGATCCAGATAAAGCCGCCGTTGGGTGAACCCGCCCTGCAGACCAAACGAAAGCAGGCGCGTTTGCCGCTGATCCAAACTCAGATTATAGGCCGCTCCCAGGTTGAGGCCCGTAGCGCGGTAGAAGCGGTCGGTGCCCACCGTCTCGTTTATCAGCGAAAGTCCGATGCCCCCGGCCTGCCGCTGCCCTCCGGGAACAAAAACCGGTTTGGCCAGGGTGAGGGCGCTGGCTTGGTGGGGGTTGGCCAAGTTGCGCCATTGCGCACGGTGCTGCACCCCTATCATGCCGTGCGATTGGGTGCCCAGCAGGGCCGGGTTCACGTTGAGGGGAGAGAAATAGCACTGCGAAAACATGGCCGACTGGGCTGTGGCTCCCTGGGTGATCATCAAAAATATGATTGCCAAAAGAATTGGCACTTTAGTAAGTAAGCGAGCAAACGTAGCCGGGGGGGAGATCACAGAGTTCGATTAGTAGTGAAGAATGGTTCCGCTTTGCTGGAAGCGTTTGCCGCCGATGAACTCGCCCTTCAGCAGGTAGCGATAAGTGGCGGCTACCTCGGCCGCGCCCACCGGACCGCGCCAGCCCTGCGTCGACGCCTCCGGCCACGAACGGGTCTCGTACACAATGTTGCCCCACACGTCTTGGATGGTGAGATAAAAGTTCTCCGCCGAGATTCGTTGTCCATACACCTTTACGCACTGGTCTTCAGGGTTGGGTGCTGACGAGGAAAAAGCGTTCGGGAGATACAGGTTTTTGGTATCCTCGCGAATATCGAAGCCTACGGTGAGGAGGGGCAGGGCCGAGGGCTGATCGCTGCTGATGGTGAACCGCTCACCCTGGACGCTAAGCCTTGACTGGCCCAACGATCTGAAGTCGGCACCGGGACGCTCGGCGCCGAGCACCATCACCTCATCGCGGTAGGTGGTGTAGTCGGCGTTGGGAGGGGTAAAGGTGAGTTCGGCGCGAGCACCGGTATAAGTGCCGCGTAGGGTCTGCACCTGCCAGTGAAACGGCGTGCCGTCGATGGCTGGGGTAGGGAAGTAGGCCACGCCTACGGTGGGGTTGGTGCCGGTTACATTCAGCAAGGTAGCCGGAGCGTAGGTGCCGTTGCTTCCTACCGGATAGAATTTAGTGCCGGTGCCGGTGTGGTAGAGCGCGCCATCGACGTAGGATTGGGGGGAGCCTCCGGTAATCTGAGCCGAAGTATTGAGAAGAAGCGGAGTGCTCTGGTTGGTTTTCAGAATGCCGTTTACCAGCGAGAGTTCACTGTTTATAATTAAAGAACCTAAAAGTTGCTTGGTGCCACCGCCGCTAACGGTCAAACTTGCAATTGAGGCATCTTGTAATTGAATTCGTTGATTATTTCCTGCTAAATGCAGTGATCCGGAAGGAGCTTCTAAGGTAACACCTGCCGACAGGTTATTTTGTAATATTAGAGTGCCTTGGTGGTCTAGCTCACCTTGCACAATCATATCGCCCTTGACACTTACAGTAGAGCTTGAGCTAATACTAAGTCTCCCCTGGTGCACCAGCACTTGGGCATTAATATCGCTGAGCAAAATTGAATAGAGGATAGTAAAGAATACTTTTTTCAAAGAACTGTAGTATATCACTTGCTTTTTATAAACACCCAATCGCTATTATTCACTTTTATATAAATATCTTCGCCATTCATGATATATATGTCGCCTGCTTCCCCACTTCCGCTGCTAGGACTACTAGTCCCTGTAGTTACCGCTGGAGTACCACTTCCAACTCCTGGAATGGTAGCGGGTACCCATTGACCAGCACCTGCGTTGGCGGTTGCATCCCACTGTAGTACTTGCTTATCAGACGGAGCAACATTCGCCACGCGCCGTCCGCGCAGACCTCTTACGGTTACTTCGCCATCTTTGTTAAGCGTGGCGTCGCCCTTTACCTCCTTAAAATTCATATCATTACCAAGTCCTTGCCCGATGCCAATCCATCCATCAGGGAAAGGAGTGATTCTCACTTTATTACCGGTGACGGCCAGACCACTGCCAACGTTTACCTCAAGGCTACCATCCGTTGTGTTTTTAACAATGCCTAGGCCCGCCACGTCGGCGTTGATTTTCTCCTTAGTGACGGCCCCGTTGGCAATTTTGGCGGTGGTGACAATGGCGTCAGTAATGGTGGCTACTCCACTGCCGTCGATAGTAATATGCCCCTTGATGGTAACCGGAATAGGCTCGTCATCGCCATTGCCAATGAAAAAGTCGCCTTCGTTTAAGCTGGCTGGAGTACCCGCACTAGGAAGACCGATGGTGTGCGTGGTGGTTCCTTCATTGATGTTGAGTGTATTGCTGCCACTAATACTAATGCTGGTGATGATGCTCTCATCAATTACGTACTGCTTGAGTGTTTCATTCTGATCATCTACGTACTTCCGATTGGTAGCGTGATCAACCGCTGTGGGAGAACCTAGATTGGTGATCTGGATGCCACCAGCATTATTATCTCTATCCAATACATTCTCTAGGTCACGGTCATCAACGTACTTTCTATTGGCGGCATGGCTAGCTGCTGAGGGTGCTGCTAAGTTGGTAATCTGTTTATTTGCTGCGCTGTTGTTCTCGTCGAGTACCTGCTCGAGCGAAGGCATACTTCCCCCCGGCAGTGAAGCATTAATTATTTCAGAATCTACGTAAGCCTTCGTGGCCGTATGATTGGCGAGTGTAGGAATTCCTAAATTAAGAATTTGATTACCGCTAGCATCATCGTCTCTGTTGAGCACATCCTCTAGTCTTGGAGCGGTGATATTTGGGAGAGCTATAATTTCTTGATCAACATACGTTTTAATAGCGGTTTCTCGATCGTCGACATAACCCTTGGTAGCCGCATCCCGGGCTAGCGTAGGATCGTCCAGATCAGAAATTTTTTGGTTTCCGGCGCTACCGCCCTGCTGTATAACCTCCGATAGATTAGGCGTGCTACCCGCCGCTGCCTTGAGGCTACCCATTGAAGCAAAGCCGTTGCTACTGAATTTGAATACTTCGCCGGTGCTTTCGTTGATGTAAAAATCCCCCTCGGCGGCATCGAGTCCACCGGGAGCGGTATTGCCCGTATACCAAGTGGTTCCTGCTACCCCAGGATCAGCTCCGGTAGATTCTCCGGGGGTGCCCGCGCGCCACTCTCCCCTGAACCAATAGAAAAACTTTCCTTCGTTGGTATCAAACACCAGCAAACCGTGGTCGGCACTGCTTAGTTTGCCGGTAAAGGAGGATGCCTGCCGTTGTGAGGTAGTGAGTCGGGGGGCCAAAAAGCCTTGGTTGCCATTCTCGGGAACCAATTCCAGCACCGCGTTGGGGTTGGGTTGGTCAGTGCCCATCCCAATCACGGTTTGTGCCTGAGCGTTGGTCTTTGGCCCTCCGATTGCTAACGCCGACAAGAAGAAGAATGATAAGAAGTAATTTTTTACCATTACGGTGCGTTTAAAAATACTATTTGTGAGTTCAGGCCTATTTCCTACCCGCTAACTTTCTTTTTTCTGCCGCTATTGCGATCAGAAAGCACTGTTCACTTAGTGATTGCCCATCATAGTCAGCGTTTGGGCGCTGGTGAAAGGCTTATCATTTGTTCCTTGAATGTTATCAATGTTTGGTTGTGGAGTTGGTCGTTTTGGGGAGAAAAAGCACAAACGTAGCCTGTACCTCAAGTTTGCGATATAAATGAGCTACAGCGATAACTGCAACGCTCCTTGGGTGGATACCGAATGAAAGGAAACAGACCGATCGTGCGCTTCGTCAGCCAGTTGTTGCGCCCGCCAGCGGCTGTTGGAGCTGTCGATGACCAGTAGCGCGTAGGTGAAATAGTTGTCTAAAGTTTTAAGCTGGCGAACTGCGTTGTTGCTCACGATTAGGTAATCTACCGGCAAAGCTGAAGTAAAACTTTGGCCAGTGGGCAACGGGCCATCGATGAAAGCCAGTCGTTTTCCCTGCCACACCGCCAGCGTCACATTGCCCCGTCTCACCAGCGGAAGTGGATGATGCGCCGAGGTGGCCGTATCCAGAAGGGTTGTGGCAAATCCTGCTTGAATATGATTGGCCTCGATCTGGTAGGCCGCCTTTTTGGTCCATTCACCCCAGTGAAAGTTGGTTTGTCCGCTGGTGAAGTCGACGTGAGACTCCTTATTCACCTGATAGAACGTGATCGTCTGCCGCTGTTGCTGCGACCAATGGTGGTAAACGCGCAACCCCGTGAAAGCAATCAGGCAGCCACAGGTAAGCACTAGATAAAAGAACCGCCGATAATGAAACAACAGGGCACCCGTGAACAAAGTACAGTACAGCAACAGCACCTGGGGAACGTCTACGTACAGGCGATCCACGTAGCTGAGCGGAAGGTGCTCTAGTCCGTAGATCAACGTATTGACTCCGGAAATAACCATTTCCAGTAATTTTCCGACAATGGGAAGCAAAACCGGAATTAGCGTCCCCACCGCAATGGTAAGCAGTCCGAGCGATAGGATGATAAACGCCGCTGGAATCACGACGATGTTGGCCAACCAGAAGTAGGTAGGAAACTGGTGAAAGTAGTACAAACTAATGGGCAGCGTAGCTAATTGCGCCGCGATCGACACTGCAGTGAGCGCCCATAGCTTATCAGCGAGCCAGAACCGGCACTCTACTAGCCCGTAGATACGTGGTTGGAGATAAACAATGCCCAACACCGCCAGATACGACAGTTGAAAACCCACCGAAAGCAGGTAGTAGGGGTTGATCAGCAGCAGTAAGAACGCCGACAGCGCCAGCGTATTGAAGATGTTGGCCCGCCGTTGAGAGGCTTGGGCCACGATAACGCAGGTGAACATGGTAGCGGCACGCATCACGGATACTGAGCCTCCTGTAATCAGGGCGAACAACCACAGGGTGGCCACGCAGGCTAGTGCGTGTAGCAAGCGCCCCCGCTGGGAACGTTGCAGAAAACTCAGCAGAAACGCTATCACTCCGTACACAATGCCGATGTGCAACCCCGATACGGCCAGCACGTGCATGGCTCCCGCTCGACTATAGGCTTGGCGGACCTGATCGGCCAATTGATCTTTGACTCCCAACACCAGCGCCAGGGCAATGCCCTGGGCCTGCGGATCTACAACCGCCCGGATGAGTTGCTCCTTGCTTTGCCGCTGCATCTGACTGATTATTTGCGTAAACCGGTTAGGCGATACCTGCTTTATCAAGTGCCACTGCTCGGCACGGAGGTAATGTTGATGGTATACCTGCTGGTTGGCCCAGTACCGTTGTTGGTCGAACGCGTGCGGATTAGCCGGAGGATCGATAGGGCGAGCGACGCCTTTGACAATAATTTAGTCGCCTTGACGAAGCAACCGGAGGCTATCCGCCTGGGGCTGATAGATAAGAATATTTGCTTCTAGCACGGGGCCGGGATGGAGCGTCCCGCTACTGCTGTAAGTGAGCACTTGTTGGAGACGAACGGTGGTGCGCCAGGAGTTCTTGCGTTCCTCAGCATCAGCGGTAACGGTGGCTACGTAGTGCGTATACGGGGTCTGATGGTGCAGTAAATGGTTTGCCTGCTCATCTATCTGATACTGGCCAACCCGTACAACTCCGACCCCAGTGATAATCAACAAACCAAGCGTGCCGAATAGCGGGCTAAAGCGTTGCTGCCACCGGCCGGGGGAAGCAACCACCATCGCTCCGTACAGAATAACCAACCCGGCAACGACCGCCGTCGGGATAGTTACGGAGTAGTATAATCCGATTAGAACACCTAAAATGAGGGCCGGGGTGAACCGGAGAAAAGGGTAGGGGACCCAGCGAAACATAGCGGTTTTTGCCGGAAGATACCAACGATCGCACTAGTCCGCTGCTAGAAGTGCCGACAAACCTCGCGCTGTACCAAATCAACCAATTTTTGTTATTTCAGCTACTGCCCCGTTGACTGACTCGTTGACGCCAAAGAAGGCTCGGAAACAGGCGTTATTGGATGGTAGGCAATGCGGCGGAAGCAGAAGTATTGCAGGTTATGCTTCATCCCCGTAGAAGCGGTGAACCCCCAGATCACGTCGGTGACGCCGTCGAAAATCTCGCCGATTAGATCGTGCTGTCCCTGATACACCACGCTATTGTCGAGTCGGACAGTCACCTCTTTGGTGTCAGGGTTCCAGGCGAAGCGGAAGTTGTGCATACGATCATCTTCCAGATCGTAGTCTTCGTTTTCGTTGTTCCAGTAGGTTTCGTGATAACTACTGCCGTTGATCAAAAAAGCCACGTGGTCGCTGGCCGGGTCGTTTTGGTAGGGGTTCTGATAGGTATCGAACTCAACGGCTACGGAAGGAGCAATGAAGTTGCCCGACGCAAAGTTGGCGTTAAACCGTCCGTATCCCAAGCCCTCGCCGTAGGTGCCGAACGCATCGTAGGCGCGCTCATCATTGTGTACTACAAAGGTGATTCCATCGGCCCCAAGCGCGTCTTTATCACCCAGGTAGATATCAAACTCAATTTCAAAATAACCGGTAAGGTCCAGCGGAGTGGTGCTGTAGGCGATTCCCTCAGCGTAACGTTCGTCAGGGGTGAGCATAATGCAGCCCGAGGGCATATAATCGGCGTATCCCCGCAACTCAAACTGCGCCTGGGCCGATAGCCCGATGGCTCCAAAGAAAAAGGTGAGGAGTAATTTTTTTGAGGTAGGTAAGGTCATGAGAAGATGCGGTTGAACGGTGGAGTAGCTTAGATGAGTTCTCCCTTTGCGGGTTGGGTTTACCTCGGTTGTAAAGGTAACACCAAAGTAGTTTGGCTGGTTCTCAAACAATTTGACCCGTAGCCGGTAGTACATAAAAGTAGTTCACAATTTAACCTCAAACGACAATGGCACAAGATACCAAGGCGCAAGATACTAAAGAAACCAAGACCTGGCCTGAGTTGGCGATTGGCTTGTACGATAAACTGACCGGCCGCAATGCTGAGATCACCTACGAATTTGATGATTTTGACCTGTTTGTACCTAGCAAAGCCGGAGCGAAAGGAAACGTTGAGCACGCGCACTGGAAGATGAATGGCACCCTACGCATCCGCACTAGTGACGACGAAAACAAGGGAACTCAAAAGAAATAAGCATCATCATGGCAAAGACGATCGACGTGATTGCTGACCTAACCATTGAGTTAGACGGGGACAAAGTAAAGGTGACAAATGACAGCGATGGCGATCTGGTCATTAACTTTCCGAACAAGCAGACGTTGGGAAAATTTATGAAAACCCGGTTTGCCCTCAGCACCGATTTTAGTTCGCTGAACCGGGTGAACAAGGTCCTCCAGAAGGAGCGACAACCGGTTGTTTTACGGGTTAACCAAGAAGATTGGGTGATTCTGGGGCGTTACGATAACCCGGTGATCAAGTACGCAAAGCTAGCGCCCCTGTTGTTTGACAATTCTTTGTCCGACCAGAAAAACTGGTACATACTGGCTGGAGTATTGGGTGGTAGCGTATTGGCTATACTGATTTATCAGTTGATCAGAAAACGAGATTAAGCCCGGTACGAAGGTTGGTCACCCGGGCCGATCCCGGATTAATAAATGCCACTATATTGTCGGTTACGCAGTAGAGTTGTAATCCTTTCGGACCGGTGGTGATGGTAAAGCCCAGTCCTAGGTTATTGAATGATCGGCTCTGTACGGAGTAGGTGGCCGCGGCCTGTAGCCAACGCCCTACCTGCTGGCTAATTCCCAGTGATAAGCCGCGGCGGAAAGAGCCAATGTAATCGGTGTATAAGGTAGCGGAAGCCTTGGTATTGGGAGCCAGTCGATAGTATCCCGTAAGATACATTTGGGTTGGCAAACCGGTTGTGTACGATGTGGAATCCTCGGTGACATCGAAAGTGTCAGCTATAGAATCCGCTAGTGCAGTTACATCAATTTCAAAACCATCTCCGGTAAGCAGATCATCGTTGTCAACCCCTTCGAAGTAGAACGATCCTGCTGAGCGACGGTTCATCACGTGAGATCTCCAGTTAATGAATCCCAGATTAATAATTGATGCGGAGAACGATAATTCTTCGTTTAGTTGATAAGTAGCTCCCAGATCTACTCCCATCCCAAGATTTTTCGTATTGGTTACGTAAGGTATAATGTCGTCGTCCAGTGCCTCTAATCCTGAGGTCTGTACTAGCATATCAGACTTTAAGGTAAGTGCGTACAACTCAGCCTCGCTTCCGGTAGTAATACTGTAATCTGCCCTCCGGGTGGTGATGTTGCCTAGGCCAAACAGTGCTTTGAGACGCCCTCCTACCACTAGTTTTCCTTCCTCTAGCATTTTGCGGTTGTATCCCAGGCCAATTTCCCGGTAGTGCATGCCCCGAAGCCAGTAGCCCCCTAAATTAATGGTTTCACCTGGCATATTCCCTTCCACTGCGGTTCGTAATAAGTCATCGGAGTAACCCATCCGGGCCTGAAATCGCTCCGAGACGTTAAACGAAAAGCGGGCATCACCCGTGCGAAAGCTTACCGCCAGAAAGTCTAGCGATGCATTCATGTTAGCGTAGCTTCTTCTTCCTACCTTGGTATTGCGATAAAGCTTGCCGACATCGAGCGTTTTTTGTCCATTTTCATCGGTCTCTACCTGAGAAACTATTTGGTTGTAGGTAAACCCCGAGTTATTGATCCCCACTTGCACCGAGGGGAGAATTGGGGCTAGGGCAATATGAATGTTATTCCGGGGCCTGAAAGCCGGATTGGTGTACGACGCCTGCTGAATGTTGTTCATCAAGTGCAGGGTCAGTTCTTGCTGGGCCATAGCCGAAACCGAGAGCAATCCGAAGACGCTCATCAGCCAGTAACGGTAGTTCATAACGAGCGGGATGTTAGTTTATGGAAGTTTTTATTTGCGTTGCTAAGCTGAAGCGAACGTTGTAGAAAGAGTATAGCTTTATCTGGTTATTGGCGTCGCTTACGCTGGTGAGAGCGGTGCGAACCAGCAGGTGGGTGGCTGATCGTACCCGCTCGAACTTGTCTTTATCCAGGGTGGCAGCAATCGGTAAATCAATGGTGGCGGGGCGCGTCTTTCCGGTACTGCTGTCGATCAGTTCGGCCGCCACCAGCAGTTGGTTTTCTTCACCAAACAGTGATATTGGTTGTTGCGCATCGTCCAGGAGTAGTTGTCCGGCTTCGTCTAAGAAAAATATTCGCAAGTTGGCCGCCAAGGGAAAGCTATTTTCGGTCTTAACCAGCACCTTGAGCTCTTCCACATCCTCTAAATCCGTGAAATCAACCGGAATAGAGTCCTCAAGGATGAGATCAAAGGTGCCTTCAAGGGGAAGTTCAATCTCCGTATGCACCGCAATTTGACTTTGATCGGTAATGAAACTAGTGTCTTCCGGAGCACTGTTGATCGTAAATTTAGGTCCGTACCGAAAGCTGCGGGGCAGTTTAGCAAAGGCGGTTCTGATACTGGAGGTAGACTCATCTACCGCGTGTGTTTGGATAGCGATTGAATCGTCTCGCTGCTGCTTGAACGGAAGTGCGTACGCACCACCAAAGAAAGTGTGTTCAGGTTTGTCCGTCAGCTGCACGTTTCTTCCGTCTTTCTGCACCACAAAGCTATTGGATAAATCAGCGGCAACCGCAACTCCGAAGGAGTTGATAAACTCAAACCGTAGGGTTGGATTGAGGCCGAGGGTTCCTTCCACCGCACCGGTCAACAGGGGGATTTGCAGGGTGTCAGTAGGAATGGGAACGTTGATGCCGACGAAATTGCCGCTTAGATAACCAAACGCAATATCCTCCATGGTGATATCCAGCGTTATCTTTTGGGCATCGCTGATGGGCTGTCCCGAGCCTTCAACCGTCACCTCAAGCTCGTAGCTAACCTCACCGTCTGCCAACCCAAGCACGTAGTCCGCTAGTTCGTCTTGGCGGCTAACGGTGCCGGCACTCCAGGCGTTGATCGTTGCGTTCCACACCAGGGGGGTGCCCGTGCTTCGCTCCTTGACATCGGGAAAAGTGAGCTTGACCTCCAAATCGTGGCGGTATTCTGATGTTAGTGCCAGGTTCATTACCCCCTGTTTGCTTTCCAGGGTAAATACCGTTAATCCCGCCATGTCCATCGCAATGCTTCCCCTGAATTTTTGGGTAGGCGACTTCATTTGGAAAGCGGGTGAGTTGATTCCCAGAGAAAAATCCTGAGAGCTACGCTGGTCCGGTAATTCAGGTAAAAGTTCACTAGCGGGTTTTGAAGCTTTCTCAGACCGATACACAACGCGGTAGGTGTGGTCTTCGTTTTCAGTGAGTACCCCTTCTCCTTCATCAATGGTGATGATATCCGACACCGTCAGAGTAGTGTTTAGGAGGGGCAAGGCAATGGACGGAGAGGGTGCTTTGATCTCAAGCTCGCTGAGGTCATCTTCGGGCAAGCAACCCGTAAGCCAAAGCGAAGCAAAAGCCAAACAACCGACCGGGCCTAGGGTTCGTAAAATTTTAGTCATGTATTCAATCGTTTCGGGTGAGCGGTAATAACTACGGTTCACAAGTTGGCATCTATTTTTTTGTCGAAGTAATTACAAGTAAGGCATTCTGTACCCAGGTAGGGAATGGGCTTACTTTATTCATTTTCTGATCGTTATTTAAAAATATCAATTATGATTACCGCGGTGTCCGTTAGCAAAATGTACGGGGGGCAAGCGGTGGTTTCGGACGTTTCGTTCACCGTTGAGCGAGGCAAAACCTTGGTTTTACTCGGCACCAGCGGCTCTGGGAAGACCACTTTGCTCAAGATGATCAACCGATTGGTGAAACCCACGATGGGAAGCATCTACATTGATGGGGAAGATATCAGCCGAGGAAAACCTGAAGGACTTAGAAGAAAAATTGGGTACGTTATCCAGCAATCGGGTTTGTTTCCGCACTATACGGTATACGAAAACATAGCACTGGTGCCCACCCTGGTGGGTTGGCCGACCGATAAGATTCGGCAGCGGGTGCAAACCCTGCTGGAGGTGGTGGGCTTGTCGGAAGAGTACGGCGAGCGCTACCCCCACGAGCTCAGCGGGGGGCAACAGCAAAGGGTCGGCATTGGCCGGGCGCTGGCAGCCGACCCGCCGCTGGTATTGATGGACGAGCCCTTTGGAGCCTTAGACCCAATTACTAAACAGCAGATGACGCGTGAGTTTGCCTCCCTGGGAATGCTTCGCGAAAAAACGGTGGTTCTGGTAACGCACGACGTACTGGAGGCTATCGCCCTCGGGGATTACATTTACCTTTTGGATAAGGGAGTAGTTCAGCAGGGAGGAGCGCCTAAAGAACTGCTTTTTCGGCCAAAAAACGATTTTGTGCGCTCGTTTTTTCGGTCACAACGATTGCGTTTGGCCATGGAAGTACTCACGATGAATGATTTGTCAACCAAGCCGAACAATGTGCTGTCAGGAAACCGACCGGATGATAAGCCGGTGAGCGTGCCCAAGGCAACCACTGTTTTTCGGGTTCTAGAGGCAATGGAAGAAGATCAAACTTCTTGGGTCTCGGTAAGCGGTTTTTTGGAAGAAGTGATCATGAGTCGGGAGCAGATGCTACAGCGATTTTTCGCCTACCAGCAGGGCACGAGCTAGCCATCCTGCCCAGTTCGATCTATATCAGGGTCACTGAGGGTGAAGCCTTCTCTAGTAATCACGTTACTCACGTTGCCCGCCCGGTCACGGATGGTGACGTCCAGTCGAAGGGTATCATTGCGAAACAGTGAATTATAAAAATCCACCGAGCCCCACTGAATGGTGCCCTTCAGTGGCCGATCAACCGAGAAATCGTCGCGCAGGGGTGGAAAACGGCCGCCCAGCGGGGGAGAGCAGCTGCGAAGCAAAAAATCGTACTCTTCGTACTGCCCGTTTATTTTCTGGTAGAGCGTAATGCTGTAGTTGTAGTACGCTTCGTTGTAGTCGGCCCGAATGGTGTCCCTATCAAACACCCCATCGGTAGGATTTAGGTCAATGTCCGTGTAGAGCCTACAGTTGTAGGGAGGAAGACTTTGGTCATTCTCATCGAAAAACCAGTAGCCGCTCCCATCCGGATTGGCGATGGGTATATAATCATCAACGTCGCTTTCTCGCCCGCTCACTCCCAAATCTCCGTCCCCATCCTCAAAGTCTACGCGTACCACCAACGAATCAGGTTGCCTTTCTACTTTCTTAAAGTATACTTCAATGCCGGTGAGCTGGGGTGGGTCACCGAATTTAGGCGCCTCCAAGCAGGCTGTAAACATTAAGGAAGCCGCCAAAAAAAATAGATAGACGAAGTATTTCATGAGCATATATCAACCTTTCAATAATGAATCGGTGAGTTTCTTTAAATTAACCACCAATATAACGAACAAAAATTTTAAATAATGCTTAGCTGCCCTATATTTCTGGATGTATCAACTGCCGCATTTCCAAGAAGAAATCTTTACCGTCACTCCCGAAAACTTCGAGGAGCGGGCCTTGGCTCAGTTTCGTTGGCAAGCCAAGCATAACCCGATATACCGCCGTTACCTGCACGCGTTAAACATCAACCCACTTGAAGTTGCCAGCACGGTTCAGATACCCTTTCTTCCCATTGATTTCTTTAAACGGCACCGGGTGCTCTCGAGTCAGAATATCCCGGTGGAGGCCGTATTCGCAAGCAGTGGCACCACCGGGCAGTTGCGAAGCCAGCACCACGTGACCCACCTGGCATTTTACCATCGATTGAGCCAGCGTATTTTTGAGCAGCGCTTTGGGTCGCTCAGTGCGTATCACGTGTTGGCCCTGTTGCCTACCTATTTAGAGCGAAGCAACGCCTCATTGGTTAGCATGGTTGATCATTTTATTCGGCAGTCCCGATCACTGATTTCCGGTTTCTACTTAGATGACTACGAAGCTTTGCTGAAAGCTGTTGACGAAGCCCAGCAAAGCAATCGGCCAACGTTGTTGGTGGGAGTAACTTTCGCACTGTTGCAATTGGCCGAGCGCTACTCGCCGGACCTGAGCCGGGTGTTGCTATTGGAAACCGGAGGAATGAAGGGTATGCGTCGGGAGCTAACTCGGCCGGAGGTCTACCAACTGTTGCAAGCGCGGACGGGGGTGAAGCAAATTTCTTCTGAATACGGTATGACGGAGTTACTATCGCAGGCCTACTCCGCAGAATCGGGAGTATTTAGTGCTCCACCCTGGATGCGGGTGCTTATTCGCGAAGTGAACGATCCTTTTGCCGTGGCCACTAGCGGCTCAGGAGGCATTAATGTCATTGATCTGGCCAACTCTCACTCGTGCAGTTTTATCGAAACCATGGACCGGGGACGTTTGTACGAAGATCTAAACTTTGAGGTGCTGGGGAGGTTAGACAATTCGGATATTCGCGGGTGTAACACCATGATCGATCATCAATCGTAGTATTACTTTTATGCTAATTACTTGACTTATGTAACTTTTTTACTATATTAGTATTGATTTATACTAAATATAGTTCATATGAAACTCAAGACTACACTACTGATTTTATCAATTTTAGGATTCGCCGCTTGCGCTCCTAAAGTGACCTGCCCTGCTTACTCCGTAGAAAAACCAGCAATTGCCAGGGATATCAACGGTTAGTAGATTTGATCTACGGTAAGATTGAGCTTCAGGTAGGTCGGTTGTTGAAGTACGCACTGTTTTTCTAGCGAAGGTAACGAGTCACAACCACCACCAAGGAAGTTTTTTCTTAGGTGTACCTTTTCACGTCGGAAGCCGATATCTCCGCGTCACACATGATCACGAGCCGCTCTACCACGTTGCGTAGTTCTCGAATGTTGCCCGTCCACTCAAAGCTTTTAAGCACCTCCAATGCGTCGGGAGTGATCTTCTTAGCAACGGCCTGATAGTCGGCCGCAATATCCTGAAGAAACTTATCGACGAGCAGGGGAATATCTTCGGTGCGCTCGCTGAGGGGAGGAACATGAATCAAAATTACGCTCAGGCGGTGGTAGAGATCTTCTCGAAAGTGATTTTCTTTGATCTCATGCTTCAAATCTTTGTTCGTAGCAGCAATCACCCGCACGTCCACTTTGATCGCTTTGTCGCCGCCCACCCGCGTAATCTTATGCTCCTGCAGGGCCCGTAGCACCTTAGCCTGGGCTGATAAGCTCATGTCGCCGATTTCATCTAGAAACAAGGTGCCCTCGTTGGCCTGTTCAAAGCGTCCTTTTTTCTGCTTGATGGCCGACGTGAACGACCCCTTCTCGTGACCGAATAGTTCGCTCTCGATCAATTCGGACGGAATAGCCGCGCAGTTGAGTTCTACCAAGGGGGCTTGTGCACGACTACTTTGGGCGTGTAGCCACTTAGCGACCAGTTCTTTCCCGGTGCCATTGGGGCCGGTGATGAGCACCCGCGCTTCGGTAGGGGCCACCCGGTCGATGGTGTCTTTCACGGCCTGGATGGCTGACGACTCGCCGATAATTTCGCTAACTCCCGCCACCTTTTTGCGCAGTACTTTGGTTTCGGTGACCAGGTCGGTTTTATCCAGTGCGTTCTTTACCGTCACCAGCAGGCGGTTGAGGTCCGGTGGTTTCTGGATAAAGTCGAAGGCCCCCATTTTGGTGGCTTCCACGGCGGTCTCGATGGTGCCGTGCGCAGAAATCATGATAAACTGACCATCGAAGCCGTCGGCAATTGCCCGTTGTAGCACGTTGATGCCATCTACCTTAGGCATTTTAATATCACACAGCACTAAATCGTACTGCCCACCGGAGATCATTTTGAGACCTTCCTCCCCGTCAGCAGCTTCTTCGATGGTATATTTCTCGTACTCTAAAATTTCGCGGAGTGAACCGCGGATCGGTTTCTCATCATCGATGATCAGTATTTTTGTCATGCCCGAAGATAGCGGGGATAGAAGTAAAAGGCAAGCGTATAAGCCGGGTTCTGTTTCCAGTAGGCTGCGAAGCATCCCATTGGAATCTTGTCATTTATCTAGGATGGCAATTGCTTGTCACCTCTAACGGCCTACCCGCCCCGCGGAAAGCTACGCGAGCCGCGTAGTGCCAGTGTCTGCCGAAGCATCGCAATGGCAACGGGGCTGTTTGGCCTTTCAACCCATAAGGTTTACCCTGCCTCCGATGTCGCCACCGGAGCGGTGCGCTCTTACCGCACCATTTCACCCTTACCCCACGGGGAGGCGGTTTGTTTTCTGTGGCACTGTCTGTCTCCGTTTCCTTGCGGAAAAAGAGCCTTCCCGTTAGGAAGTATGGTGCTCTGTGTTGCCCGGACTTTCCTCCTTAGCCAAGGCCAAGGCGACAAGACCGCTTGCCTTTGATGTTATAGACTGATTCTGAGGGAAAAGGTTACGGGAATTAGTTGACAGTTGAATAGTCCCCAGTCCACCAACTTTCTGGCTGTGGACTAGGGACTATCAACCGATAAACGGTGAACTATTCTAGAATACGTCCAATCCGGTGAGTTTTTGTTCCCAGGCGTCGGCTTGTTCGGCAATCTCACGGATTGCTCGGATGAGATATTCCTGGTTGGCTTCGGTAAGAAATTCAACAAAAACCGAAGCTTCTACCTGGACGAATTCCTCATCGATAGAAAATTTAGAATAGCGCAGTTTCTGATTTTCCGATAAGAAGTTACGAAAGTTCAGGTTATCGTGGTAGGAGCAGACGTAAGAAGAAAAGCAAAACACTTGGGTGTGTCCGTCCTCCAAGGTTTCCAGAGTACCTTTCACAGATTGGTAGCGGCCATCTTGCAGAGGAACTACTACTACGGAGGTGTGTTCGTCGTATTCGGAAAAACTGCCGTTGATGCCTTCGGCCAGTGATTGCATGTACGCTTGTAAGTTCATTGGTTCGTTCGTTTGTGGTTTAAAGAACAAAAAAACAAAAGTTGACCGAAGAAAAACGGCCTGAACCTCTACCAAGCTTACACTGTAAGGCTGAAGCAAAATTATTACAAACGCTCAATCACCAGGGCCGAAGCACCGCCGCCGCCGTTGCAGATGCCCGCTACTCCCAAACGATCGCTGCGCTGTTGTAGGGCATTGATCAGGGTGGTGGTGATCCGGGCTCCGGAACAGCCTAGCGGATGGCCCAGGGCTACTGCGCCGCCGAACACGTTTACCTGATCGGGATTGAGTTTGAGCAGGCGGTTGTTGGCGATGGCTACCGCCGCAAAGGCTTCGTTGACCTCAAATAGATCCACGTCTTGCTGATCTACGTCGGCGCGCTGCATAGCCTTGGGGATTGCTAAGGAAGGCGCCGTAGTGAACCACATCGGGTCTTGGGCCGCGTCGGCGAAGCCCCTGATTTTAGCGATGGGAGTGAGACCCAACGCTTTCACCTTGCTAGCGCTGGCCAGCACCAGGGCCGAGGCTCCGTCGTTAATGGTGGAAGCATTGGCGGCTGTGACGGTGCCTTCTTTAGAAAACACCGGACGAAGGGTCGGAATTTTGTCAAAATTCACTTTTTGGTACTCTTCGTCCTCGGTGATCATCATCGGTTCTCCCTTACGCTGGGGCACCGGCACGGGCACAATTTCGTTTTGCAGGTAACCCTGCTGGGTGGCCGCCGCGGCGCGTCGGTAGGATTCTATCGCGTACTGATCTTGTTCTTCGCGCGAGATGCGCATCTCGCGGGCGGTGTGGTCGGCGCAGTTGCCCATTGCGAATTGATTATATACGTCAAACAGTCCATCTTTTTCCAGACCGTCGACCAGTGCGCCACCTCCGTACTTGTAGCCAAAGCGGGCGTTGGGTACGTAGTAGGGAATGTTGGACATGCTTTCCATACCTCCGACCACGAGCATGTCTTGATGCCCTAGCATGATGGACTGGGCGCCAAACATGATGGCTTTCATGCCGGAGGCGCATACCTTATTGACGGTGGTGCAGGGCACATCGTAGGAAATGCCCGCGCCGATGGAGGCTTGCCGGGCCGGAGCTTGCCCTAGATTGGCCGACACTACGTTGCCCATAAACACTTCCTGAACTTCTTCGACCGGAACCTGGGCGCGCTCTAATGCTCCCCGGATGGCAATGGATCCTAATTCGGTGGCACTCAGGGCAGATAAACTGCCGCCGAATGAGCCGATGGGGGTGCGGACGGCCGAGATGATAAATACTTCGCTCATGAATGAGTGGTTATGATGTTTGGTGGTAGCACAAATGACGTCACTACCAATCGGGTTTGGTTCGGTCGCGGGGCTTTTGGGGTTTGCGGCGGTTTTGCTGAATGTACTGCATCTCGTTGTTGCGCATGGCTTCCAGAATCATCTGGGCCTTTTCTTCGCTAATATTCATTTCCTTTAGCTTGTCGGAGACGGGAGAGCTTGATTGTTCCTGATCCTTTTCTCCTTCGCTTTGTTCGCCTTCCTGCGCTTCTTGTTCTTCGGCATCCTGCGGTTCTTGCTCGCCCGATTGCTGGTCTTGTGGCTCTCCTTCTTGATCTTCCCCCTGCTCGCCTTCTTCTTTCTTTTTGTCTCCCTCCTGCTTCTGCTTCTCCTGATCTTCTTGAGACTCTTTTTGCTGGTCGTCTTTCTCCTGATTCTCTTGATTCTGCTCTTGCTGCTGCTGTTCCAGCAGTCTCTTCACTAATTCGTAATTATAGCGAGCGGCCTCGTTTTTAGGGTTAGCCTTAAGTGACTCTTTAAAGGTCGCTAAGGCTTCGGGATACTTTTTTTGCCCACTGGCGAGCACGCCCAACTGCTGGTAGGCCACTGACTTGAGCTCCGATGATTGACTGCTGGTGAGTTGGCTATAGCGCAACTGGGATTGTGCAGTGTCGCCCGATAGCAGCAGCGCGTGGGCCAGATTGAGCCGAACCGCTTCGTCATCCACCTGTAGCGAGTCAACCAACTTCGTGTAATAAGTTGTTGCCAGGGCGTAGTTTTTTTGCTCCAGTGCCGACTTGGCCCGGGTTTTTAGTCGGTTGACGGTGGCGATGTCATCGATACCACCGACCCAGGTGATCAGGGCCAGGAATAATAATTTATAATTCATAAACGAACGGTTCGGAGTTTGATGAGGTGATCGGCTACGAAGAGGATCAGGCCAGCCAGCAGAAAATAACCGTATTTATTCGAAGCGGTATCGATTTGTTTACTGTCGCGTAATTCACCTTCTATTTGTCCAATTGCGCTGATCAGCCGGGCGGTATCATTCTGTTGGCTGTTGATTTCGTAGTAGCGTCCGCCGGTTTGGGTGGCAAGTTCCTTCAGCGACTGGCTGTTGAGGCGGGTGACCACAATGTTTCCGTCGCGGTCGGTTTTGGGCACGCCCCGGGTCAAGATTTGCCCACCTTGTTCGGTACCTACTCCCAGCGTGAACAGTTTCACTCCGCTATCGATAATCTCCTCGGAAATTTCTTTGAAGTCCTGTCCGAAGTCTTCCCCGTCGCTTATCAGAATAATCACTTTAGACTTCTGCTGTCCGGGAACGTCGTTGTCGCCTACTAATTTGTCGTAGGCCATGCGCAGGGGAGGGGCAAAATCGGTCCCCGTGTTGGGCATCAGACGGGTGTTCAGCGTTTCGATAAACATCATCAGGGCGCTCTGATCGTAGGTGAGGGGACAGGCAACGAAGGCTTCGGAGGAGAACATAATGATGCCGATGCGGTCGACGTCGAAGGCATTGACAATGTTTTTCAGTTCAAATTTCACCTTTTCTAAGCGGCTAGGTTGCACGTCGGTGGCGTTCATTGATTGGGACAGATCGATGGCAATCATGATATCCTTACCGACTGCCTGAATTTCTTTGGTAGCACTCCCCATGAGCGGGCCCATCAGGGCTATGAGCAAAAGAGAAAAATAAAGAGTGCGGAGCAAGATTTTACTGACGATAGCACCGATGCCTACTTTTAGGAATCGGTTGATGCGAATAATGCGAAAGACATAGAGTGCGTAAGCCACCAGGAAAGTCGCCAGAAATACAAACTCGGTGGTGTCTAGGGTATTGTACCAACTCATGTGGTGCCGGTTAATTATAAGGAGTAACGAATGGTAAAGGAAAGAAGTGTATGCATTTCGCCTTGAACTGCTTTGTGATTTCAAAGAAAGGAATAATTTTAGGATAAGAAAAGATAGTTTTTGGGATGGGGGTGGGTGATGAAAAAACTTGTGTTATATTTGCCCCTTCAAATGAGGCAAGCACTTTAACCGGAGAGGTGGGTGAGTGGCTGAAACCACATGTTTGCTAAACATGCGTACTGTAACAGGTACCGGGGGTTCGAATCCCCCCCTCTCCGCTGAGCGGCACTCCGTCAATTGTGGACGCGGTGTGGGTTTATTTCCGACCAGGACGCAGTTCGTTAATGCTGTGTTGTTTTTATTGTAGTTCGGGGCGTAGCGCAGTCCGGTTAGCGTACCTGCTTTGGGAGCAGGGGGCCGCAGGTTTGAATCCTGCCGCCCCGACTTGATTATCAGGCACTTACGAGTTTATTCTTGTAAGTGCTTTTTTATTGGTAAGCGATTTGATACACAAAAAGGCGCAAATATCGGAAGTTCCTTTTGTTGATTTGCTTTCTCTGAGCAGCTTCGTCTACTTGTTCCGATGTTGAATGGCATTGTGCATTTGAATTAATCGGATTCAATCCGTACTAGTTTTGCCCTTTGCCTTTTCCCCAACAAGCGTTCGCAAACCGGCTGGCTTAAGGTTTCGGTGTGCGGCCCCTCGCTTTCGTACTGCACCTTGGTGCTGCCATCAAAGGATTCTACCCGCAAAATCGCTAGTTCCACTCCCAAACACAGCTTGCGGTCGTTCAGGAATGCCAGGAAGTCATCCTGCGCGTGGTGCACGGCCCGCAGGGTAAAGATATCTCCAGCTTGGCATTCGCTCAGCGACACGTAGTGCGGGTGGGCGATGTTGCCGTCCTTGTCCGGAATCGGCGAGCCGTGCGGATCTACCTTGGGATAGTCTAGCAGTTCGTCCATCTTCTCGAAAAAAGCTGGCACGTGCACGTGCTCCACTTCTTCGGCAATTTGGTGCACTTCTTCCCAGCCAAAGCCCATCTTCTCCACCAAAAACATCTCGGTGAGCCGGTGCCGCCGGATAATCAGCGCGGCCTGCTTGCGTCCTTCGGTGGTGAGCGACAGCGGCTTGTAGCTCTCGTAGTGCACCAAGCCTTTCTCCGATAGCCGCTTCATCATGCTGGTCACGGTCGGCATCTTGATGCCAAGCACCTGCGCCAGATGCTTCACGCTTACCTTTTCTTCTCCCTGGCTTAGAGTGAACAAGGCTTTTAAGTAATTCTCTTCCGTCAGCGAATTCATGGGGTGGGGGAGTGGTCGGTGAACAAAGGTAAAAAAAATTACTAAATAATTTGTTAGAGCAATCTAACTTACTAGTTTTGTACGTATTATAAGCTGAGTCAACCCATTAAGTACTGCTTCGTGAAAAATATCTTTGCTATTATTACCCTTGCCGTCGCTAGTTGTTCAGTGGCGCTGGCCCAGTCCGGCCGTATCTCAGGCGTAGTTACTTCGGGCGGTGAAGGCCTGGAGTTTGCCAACGTAGGCCTGGTCGGCACCTCCCTGGGCAGCCCGACCGATGCCCGGGGCGACTACGCCATCGACAACGTGCCCCTTGGAAGCTACCGGGTCACGGTATCCAGCATTGGCTACGAAGCGCAGAAGGATACCATCACCCTCACCAAAAGCCAGCCCACTGTTACCCTGAACTTTGATTTGGCCGAGCGCACCTCCGCCCTGGACGAAGTGGTGGTGTCGGGCACGATGCAGGAAGTATCCAAACTGGACAGCTCCGTGCCAGTAGAGGTATATTCCAAAGCATTCTTCCGCGCCAATCCCACGCCGTCCATCTTCGAGTCGCTGCAGAACGTGAACGGGGTGCGCCCGCAACTTAACTGCAACGTGTGCAATACCGGCGATATCCACATCAACGGCCTAGAAGGGCCCTACACCATGATCCTCATCGACGGCATGCCCATTGTGAGCGGATTGTCGACGGTGTACGGACTCACCGGCATCCCGCAGTCGCTCATCGAGCGGGTGGAAGTGGTGAAAGGTCCGGCCTCCACCCTGTACGGCTCTGAAGCGGTGGGCGGACTGATCAATATCATCACCAAACAACCTTCCTCCGCTGCCCGCGCCTCGGTTGATGTTTTCGCCACCAACTGGGGAGAAATCAACACCGACATCGGGCTGAAGTACCGACTGGGTAAGAAAGTGCAATCCCTACTGGGAATCAACTACTTCAATTACCAAAACCCCATCGACAATAACAACGACGGCTTCACGGACCTGACCTTGCAGAACCGGGTTTCAGTATTCAATAAAATGAGCGTAGACCGCCGGGACAATCGGGTGTTTTCGCTGGCCGGACGGTACGTCTACGAAACCCGCTGGGGCGGAGAAATGAACTGGTCGGATGAGTACCGGGGGGGAGATGAAGTTTACGGTGAAAGCATCTACACCAGCCGCTGGGAAGCCTTCGGTATCTACCAATTGCCGACGTCAGAAACCATCAACTTCCAGTTCAGTGCCAACGGGCACCAGCAGAACTCGGTCTACGGAAACACCCGGTATCTGGCCGACCAGTACATCGGTTTTGGTCAGTTCACCTGGAATAAGTCACTAGGAAGTCATGACCTGCTGGTGGGTACGGCCTATCGCTACACCTACTACGACGACAACACTCCCGCTACCTCTGAGCCGGATTCAGACGAAAACGAATCCTCGGTGACGCACTTGCCGGGAGCCTTCGTGCAGGATGAAATAACCCTGAACGCGACCAACAAATTGCTACTGGGATTGCGCTACGACTACAACAGCCTCCACGGGAGCATCCTTACTCCGCGCCTCAACTACAAGTGGAACACTTCGGACAAAAAGAACGTGTTTCGCGCCAGTATCGGCAACGGCTACCGGGTGGCCAACGTTTTCACCGAAGACCACGCCGCCCTCACCGGGGCCCGAACCGTGGAGTTCGTAGGAGAACTTCAGCCGGAAACCTCGTGGAACGGTAACGTTAACTTCGTGAAAAGCATCTACACCGCCCGCAACACCTTTATCACCCTGGATGCAAGCGCCTTTTATACCTACTTCACCAACCGCATTCTTCCCGACTACGAGACGGACCCGAATAAGATTATTTACAGCAATCTGGACGGCTTCTCGGTTTCTAAGGGAGTGTCCCTCAACGTGGATGCTTCCTGGGAAAGCGGGTTCAAGGTGCTGGCGGGGGTAACGGTGCTGGACATGTCGGTGGAGGAAGACGGAGAGCGGTTTCGACAGTTGCTCACTGAGTCGGTGCAGGGCGTGTGGAGCATTGGCTACACTTTTCCCCGGATTGGACTCACGGCCGACTACACCGGCAATCTGTACGGCCCGATGCGCTTGCCGCTGCTGGGCGAGCTGGACCCGCGAGACGCGTACTCGCCCTGGTGGAGCATTCAGAACGTGCAGCTCACCAAAACGCTGGGCAGCGCCTGGGAGCTATATGGAGGAGTGAAAAACTTGCTCAATTTTACTCCGGCCGCCAACAGTATTGCCCGCTCATTTGATCCCTTTGATCAGAACGTGGAGTTTGGTCCGGACGGAAAGGTGGTGCCCACGGCCAACAATCCGAACGCCCTCACTTTTGATCCTAGCTACGTTTACGCGACCAACCAGGGCATCCGCGGATTTTTTGGGGTGCGGTATACTTTGCCATAAGGACTATAGGAATGAAGGTGACGCTACTTTTTACGCTGAAGGCGACAATTGTAATTGGGGGCTGCCTGCTGATTTCACTTCGCGGACCAGCTCAGCAACTGAATGAATGTAGCTTTGAACAGCTCGATAGCCTTCAGGCCGAGGCGCCAAGACCGGTGGCCGTCTTTATCTATACCGATTGGTGTAAGTACTGTGCGGCCCTGAAAAACACCTCGCTACGTAACCCGCAAGTGGTTGATCTACTCAACGAGCAGTTCTACTTTATCAGCTTAGACGCGGAGAGCAAAACCGACATTCAGTTAGCCGGGCGCACCTTTTCCTTTAAGCCCTCGGGCAATAATCAGGGAATCCACGAATTGTCCGAGCAATTAGGAACCACGAACGGCGTGGTTGCTTATCCAACCCTTTGTTTTCTAAATGCTGACTACGAGATCGTCTTTCAGTACAATCAGTTTATCAACGCGACGGACTTAGCAAAAGTATTGGAAGGATTACGAGCGCCCAACGCGCGGCCGGAGCCGGAGAAGTAGCCCCCCTTACTTTCCCAGCGGAATCACAAAACCTAACCACGGAATGGCAAAAAATGTACCCTCCCCACCGACCGGAAGGAGCGCCCCGTAATCCAGCGAAAAACGGTTCCATAGCGTACGTCCTCCGACCGAGATCAAGCCCACCGTCTCACCGCCCGACGAAATGATGTAATTTTCGCTTAACAAATACCCTTTGGTACTGAGCCGTATCATTCCGCCGATGTGTAGTAGGGGGAGGTCGCCCCATTCTCCGCCGATAAAACCGTACCCTACGCCGAGATTGAGGTTGGTGTTGCGGTCACCCACGGTGATTACCCCGTAGGCCATGCCGAAGGCCCCAACGTCTTCTCCGATGATCGTTCCCAGTAAGACGCCGCCACCCAAGCTGAGTTCGTCTTCTCTGATGGGTACGGAAAATTTAGGCGTGATCCAAACCGGAGTGGGTGCTCCGCCAAACAAGAAAAGAGGTACTGTCCCCAATCCCAAAGTAAAATTGTCAGTCAAACCAACGCTCACCTGGTTGAAAAATATCCACACGTTTTGATAATACGCTTCCCCTCTCCTGAGCCCGTGGGCATTGGGAGCAAAAAAATAGCGGCTGGCCTGCGCGTTAACTGGCCAGACCTCACCATCCTTCACTTCCTTCATGCTTACTTCCCTAACCCTCTTGATATTTCCGACAGCGATATTGATGGTCCCCAGGCTTTCGGTTTCCAAGCGCATTACTTCCTGCGATTGTTCTAGGATCTTACCGTAGTACACGTTTCCGTCCTTGGTCTCAACCTGCCAAAGAACGGGCACTACCGTTTCTTGAGCATGACTCGGGTTGAATATTGCAACCGTACTGAGAAAACCAACAATGAGGGGCAGGAGGTTTTTCATGAACAATGATAGTAATAAAATAAGAAAACGGAGTGAAGCGGTAGCTATTTTATAAAATTTCATGCGCTACGTGCTACTAATGGGTGTAAAACATAAAACTCGCTAAACTTTCGTTCGAGAAATCGGATTAATTACTAACTTAGCCGACTAAAAGTAGAATATTTAGTTCTTCTAAACAAAATGCAGTTCATTGTCTAACATATCCTCATACCGCAAACCTAAGCATTTTCTAGGACTGCTGTGCTTTACTTTTCTACTGGGCTGCGGTGGCGCTGACCGTGAGCAAACCAGCCAGAAACTATACATCGTGGCCACCACCGGCATGATCGCCGATGCGGTAGCCAACATCGTGCAGGATTCGGCCGTCGTAGAAGGACTGATGGGCCCCGGTGTGGATCCGCACCTGTACAAAGCCACCCGCAGCGACCTGACCAAACTGCGGGAAGCGGATATTATCTTCTACAATGGCTTGCACCTGGAAGGGAAGATGGGCGACATTATGGGAAAACTAGCCTCCCAAAAACCCGTCTTTGCCGTCAGCGACGGTATCCCCGAAGACCGTTTAATCACGCTCACTGGCGACACCCACGATCCGCATATCTGGTTTGATGTTTCTTTGTGGAAGGATGCCGTGGCCTATATAGGACAACAAATGGCCGTGACGGATAGCTCTCACGCCACATTTTATCGGAAAAATACCACCGACTATACCCAACAACTAGACGAACTGCACCAGCAGACCAAAGCGGAGATCGCCACCATCCCTAAGGAAGGCCGCGTGCTGATCACCGCCCATGATGCCTTTAACTACTTTGGCAAAGCCTACAACATTGAGGTAAAAGGCTTGCAGGGAATCTCGACGGTGTCAGAATTTGGTTTAAAGGACGTATCCAACCTGGTCAGCTTTATCAGCGACCGGAAGATCAAAGCGGTCTTTGTAGAATCGTCGGTGCCCACCCGTTCGCTGGAAGCCGTGGTTTCCGGGGTGCGGGAACGGGGGCAGGACGTGAAGATCGGCGGAACGCTGTATTCGGATGCGATGGGCGAAGCGGGCACCGACGCGGGTACGTACCTGGGCATGGTGCGCGCCAACGTCAACACCATCACCTCGTCCCTAAAATAACGACTATGAAAGAACCGGTCCTTGAACTGCACAACCTCACGGTTACCTACAACAACAAGCCCGCGATCTGGAACATAGACTTCGAGATACCGGAGAAGAAGATGGTCGGCGTGATTGGACCGAACGGTTCGGGAAAAACTACGATGATCCGCACCGTGATGGGCCTCATCGCCCCCAGTAGTGGCTACGTGAAAATCTTCGGCACCACCCTGGATGAGGCCCGCAGACGCATAGCCTACGTGCCGCAGCGCAGTTCGGTCGACTGGGACTTCCCGGTGAGCGTGTTCGATACCGTGCTGATGGGCCGCTACAACCCGCGCAACTTGTTTAAAAGAACGACCCAGAAAGACAAGAACATCGCCCGGGAATGCCTGGAAAAAGTGGGGATGGAGAAATTTGTGAACCGGCAGATTTCTCAACTCTCCGGCGGGCAGCAGCAGCGGGTCTTCATCGCCCGCGCCCTGGCCCTGCAAGCCGATTTGTACCTGCTCGACGAACCACTGGTGGGCGTGGATGCCGCCACCGAAAATATTATCATTGACCTGCTGCAAGAAATGAAAGAAGGGGGCAAAACCATCATCGTGGTGCACCACGACCTGGAAACGGCCAGCCGCTACTTCGACTGGTTGATCCTGATGAACACCCGCCTGATTGCGGCGGGCCCCACCGCGGAGATCTTCACCAAGGAGAAACTCAACGAAACCTACGGTGGCCGCCTGAACATCCTCACCGAAATAGGGGAGAAGCTCAAGCAAGAACAGTACCCGGTCCGCGAGAGAAAATGAACGAACTGATTGACTTTGTCCTGTTGAGAGACCCCAACGTCCGCTGGGTGGTGATCGCCGTTACGCTGATCTGCACCAGCGCGTCGGTGGTGGGTTGCTTTACCTTCTTGCGCAAGCGCGCCCTGATCGGCGACGCCATTTCGCACGCCATCCTGCCGGGCATTTGTCTGGCGTTTATGATCGCCCAAACTAAAAACCCGCTGATCCTACTCACCGGAGCCTTCGTAAGCGGCTGGGTGGGCATTTTAACGATTGACTTAATTGTTGAGCGGTCCAAGATCAAGACCGACGCGGCTCTCGGATTGGTGCTTTCGGTGTTCTACGGCGTTGGCATCCTGCTGCTCACGGTGATCCAGAGTAGTGGCAACGCGGCCCAGTCGGGGCTGGACAAGTTTCTGTTTGGCAAAGCGGCGGCCATGACCCGGGATGATATCCTGGTCTTCACGATCTTCGGGCTGCTGCTGCTGATCATTGTGCTGGCCCTGTTCAATGCGTTTAAACTCATCTCCTTCGACCGGGACTTTGCCGTAGCCAAGGGCTTTCCCGTCCGGCGGCTGGAGTTCACGCTGTCGGTACTCACCGTGCTGGCGATTGCCATCGGCATTCAGGCGGTCGGCGTGGTGCTGATGGCGGCCTTTCTGATTGCCCCGGCGGCGGCGGCCCGCTACTGGACCAACCAGCTGGGCGTCATGGTTTTTCTGGCGGTGGCCTTTTCCGTCGCTTCGGGCTTGGTAGGCACCTACGTCTCCTACGTGGTTACCAACATGCCCACCGGCCCGTGGATTGTGACGGTGATGTCGGTGCTGACCGTGGTGTCGGTGGTTATTGGGCGGCAGCGGGGCGTGCTGTACCGCTGGCTGCAACAACGTCGCAACGGGCGCAAGATTTTGCGTGAAAACATCCTGAAGTGCCTCTACCACCTGGGAGAAGCCGACGGTAATTTTGCGGCGATGAGGACGCAGCAGGAAATACAACAAAGAAGGGGAATCCGACTTCCTCAACTAAAAAAGGGCCTGAAAATATTGCGCAACAAGGACTTGGTCAATCTCCAGGACGGCCAAGCCGGATTGACTCCGGAAGGGGTGAGCCAGGGAGCGCAGATCACCAAAATTCACCGCCTGTGGGAGCTCTACCTCACCCAGTACATGCAACTGCCAGCCGACCACGTGCACGACGATGCCGAGGCCATCGAGCACATCATCACCCCCGAAATAGAGCGCGAGCTGGAAAGTCAGCTGGAGTACCCGACCCGGGACCCACACAACCAACCGATCACTTACCAAGAACGAAACGATGGATGACTTTTGGATTATCCTGACGGGCGCGCTGGTCGCCACCAACTGCGCCCTGCTGGGCTGCTTTCTGCTGCTAAGAAAGATGACGATGGTGGGCGACGCCATTTCTCACGCCGTGTTGCCCGGCATCGTGCTGGCCTACTTGGTAGCCCAGACCCGTGCTTCGCTGCCGATGCTGCTGGGGGCGGCCCTGTTCGGCGTGCTCACCACCCTGCTAATTGAAGTGCTGCACAAGAATGGCCGGTTGCAGGTGGATGCGGCCATCGGCATCTCCTTCACCTGGCTCTTTGCCATTGGCGTGATTCTGCTCACGTTCTTTGCCGGTCAGGTCGATTTGGACCAGGACTGTGTGTTGTACGGTGAGATTGCCTACGTGCCGCTGGACGTCTGGATCAGTGACAATGGAGCCAACCTGGGCCCGATCACCGTCTGGCTGATGGGGGCCAACCTGCTGGTGGTGCTGGCGTTCGTCATCTTCGGCTACAAGGGGCTGCTGATCACCAGCTTTGATCCGATGCTGGCCGCGACGGTCGGTATTTCTACCGCTTTCTGGCACTACGCCCTGATGAGTGCTGTCTCGCTCACCACCGTGCTGTCTTTTGAATCGATCGGAGCCATTTTGGTCGTGGCCTTTCTGATTGGTCCGGCCGCCACCGCTTACCTGCTCACCGAAGACCTTCGGAAGATGATGGGCATTGCCGTCGCGGCCGGAATTCTGGCTGCGGGGGGGGGCTACGCTTTGGCTGTGGCCATCGATGGCTCCATTGCCGGGGCGATGGCGGCCTGCATCGGGTTGGAGTTTGCGCTGGTGTTCCTGTTTGCGCCGCCCAACGGCATCTTGCTCGCCCGGAAGACGCCGAAATCGGTGATGGAGGATGATAGAACAATCAGCACCAACTATTCTGCTTCGGCAGATATTTAGTACCACCAGGACAGTCCGTAGTAGTCTGATTCATCCGCCGAAAGCGGCTTCACTTTTTGCGGGGCTGCTTCTTCATTGAGTAGGGAGGTGTAAATCTGCCGGTACTGCCCGTCCTCCGGCCGGTCCCCGTTGTAGGCCATTTGTTGCCCGTTAGGCGCGTACACCGCGTAGGAGTGTCCGTTATCCGCCCGAACAAGTTCCTGATCAGTGCCATCGGCCTGCATCCGGTAAAGGTCCACGGTGCCATCGCGCTCCGAGAAAAAGAGTATTTCATCCCCATCGGGCGACCACTGGGCGTTGTAGGCGAAGAAGGGGTTGTCGCCATCGGTGAGTTGCTTTAGGTTGCTGCCGTCCGGGTCCATCGTGAAAATCTGGGCATTCTCCTGGTCGCGGTAACTGTGAAAGGCAATCCGCTGCCCGTCATTGGTGAAAAAGGGTGTCCGGTCGCTAGCCGGGTCAGCCGCTAAAGCTTTGGCATCCGTGCCGTCGGTATTGATGATCCATATATCACCCTTTTCGCTTTCCCGGAACGACACCCAGGCGATCCGTTGGCCGTCGGGCGACAGGGAGGGATTAAAATCGCGGGTAGCGTCGTCGGTGATGCGCTGCAAATTGCTGCCGTCGGTGCGCATCGTATATATATCCTGGGTACCATCCCGATCACTGTAAAAAGTGGTGAGTTCGGCGCTGTGTGCCTTGATCCCGCGGGAGGAATAAGTGCCCTTGGGAGAGTCCGTCAGTTTGGTAGCCGTGCCGTCCGGTGAGATGGCGTAGATATCGGTGGTGGTAACGTCTCCTTCGGTCACCGCTCGGTCGGCCAGGATGGTGCCCTGACTGAATTTGTTGGTAATCGTTGGCGGTATTTCGCATTCCTCGCAGGCAAGCAGAACCAGACACAAAGGGAAGATAATCAGCAGGTTTTTCATAGTTCGCAGTGGTAAATGGGTTGGTTGGTTTTGGGATTGATTTTAAAAGTTATCTTCAATGAGTTCTTTGTTGAGAAACGCTCCGGCCATGTTGCCCGCTGACACCCGAGCTGAAAATGAGCTTCCGGGCTGTGTAGGACTGCTCGGAAGCGGTGACTACTATAAAATCAGCCCCGTCCTTTCTGGCGGATTTTGCTTTATCGTTGATAAAACGAATCGTTTTATAGAACAATACTTGCTCTCTGGCGACGGAAAGAATGTCACCGGGCTTCGCTCCATCCAGGGTAATCATATTGTGGGTAGCGGGAGTTTGCCGGTTGCAGGGAAGCCCACTGTCGATGATCAGCACGTTTCGCCGGGATCTTCCCAGGGCCATCGCGGCGGATAAACCCGCGTAACTTCCCCCGATAATGATAACATCATACACTTGAGTGGGCATAGACAATAGCTTGATGTAACACGATTGCAAGAATACTACTCTCTAAATATAAATGCAATGATGTTGCGTTTATTAATAGCTTCACTAATTTTGGGTAATCTCATTCTCTAGATGCTCGATGAGCAAGCAAACGTAGCCTACTGCACAATGCCAACCAACCGACGGGAATTTCTGGAGATACTGACCAAAGCTAGTACGAGCAGATTTTCTCCGGCTTCCAGTGCAATATCCGGGAATTGAAAAGTAGCCTGCCGGTTATAAGCAAATGACAGGGCGTGGGTCTTGAACATCAACTGAAGTATGTAAAATTACCAAACGCAACACAATTGCATTTATTGCAATTAGTTTTATATTTGCAACCACCTTGCGTTTAAATTACCATTACCATGAAGAATCAATTCATGGGGCTTCACCCCGATTTTGTGGGATTCAGTGCCTCACTGCTTTGTGCTCTACACTGTGTCGCATTACCCTTCTTGCTCACTTTGGCCCCGCTGGCCGGACTACAGTTCTTGAGTACCCCCTGGGTGGAGTACGCCCTGATTTTGCTAAGCTTTGGTATTGCCTGCTACGCCCTGATACCGGGCTATCGGCAGTACCACCGTAAGCCACTGGCCCTAATTCTCGTCTTTGTTGGGTTTCTGCTGATCGGCACCGCTCACTCCTTAGCACCCAAAGCCTACGAGGCGGTGTTTACTTCCAGCGGAGCGGGCTTGGTCGCTATTGCTCACTTAACTAATTGGAAGCAGGCAAGGCAGTCGCAGGCAGCGGGCTGGCTTAAAGGTCGGATATTCAGAACTCTTCCTAGTGATACCCCCTTATGATCCCTCAAGGACAGCCTATTTTTACTCTCTACAAAGCCAATCGTAAGATTCTTTGGCTTTAAAATTTTATATCGTGATTTAGGGTGAATATAAAATTTTGTTCTAAGTTTATGGAATTATAGATAATTTCCGTCAACTTAGTTCATCTTACCAACTATCTGCCGAATTCAAGTTCTTCCCTAACCTCCCATCCATGTTTTACAAACCGCTTAGGATTTATCCGGTGTTTTCGTTCTTATTCGTCCTATTATTAGGCAACTGTAGCTCAAAACAGACTGCTCCGGAGGCAGAAACCGAAGAGGAGTTGACCCAAAGAGCCCTTGAAATCCACCAGCGCGTGCTCACGCTGGATACGCATGCCGATACCCCCTTGCGCATGATTGAGCCGGGTTTCGATATGTCCGAACGACATGACCCCCGAGAAACGGGTTCTAAGGTTGACTATCCCCGGATGATTGAAGGCGGGTTGGATGCCATTTTTTTCGCGGCCTTTGTTGCCCAGGATATCCGTGATGACGACGGTAATACCCGGGCCAAAGCCTTGTGTCTTCAAATGATAGACTCAATCGTGACTTCTACCCAAAAAAACGCGGATATTGTTGGACTGGCGCTTAACCCTGATGACGCGTATACCCTGGAAAAGGCGGGCAAGCGAGCCATTTATATCGGTATTGAAAATGGCTACCCTATTGCCAATGATCTTTCTAACGTTGCTCTGTATTTTGAAAAAGGGGTGCGTTACATTACCCTGGTCCATTCGTCGAACAACGATTTGGCCGATTCCGCCACTGATCCTAACGGAACCGAACACGGTGGTATCAGTGCTTTTGGGGGTGAGGTAGTGGAGGAGATGAACCGCCTGGGTATCATGGTAGATGTTTCCCACGGTAACGACAGCGTGTTCTACGATGCCATTGCCCTATCTAAAGCACCGATCATCGCCAGCCACTCCAACGCCCGGGAGGTGACCAAGCACGAACGCAACATGACGGATGAAATGCTGCGGCTCATGGCAGAAAACGGCGGGGTGGTCCAACTCACCATGCTCGCTGACTACCTGCGGGAAGCCCCCCCCAACGCGGAGCGAGACTCAGCCGTCGCTGCGCTTCGCGCCAATATGAAACCAATCGGTGAAATGACCAAGGAAGAACGAACGGCAATTCGGCAATCCTTTCAGGAGTTGAACGAAAAATATCCTGCTCCCCCCGCCACCGTAGAACACGTAGCTGATCACATTGACCACATTGTCGAGGTGGCGGGAATTGATCACGTTGGCATCGGTTGTGATTTCGACGGAGGGGGAGGCATTGAGGAAGTATTCGACGCCAGCGAGGTGATGAATATCACCATCGAACTGGTGAAACGAGGGTATACCGAAGAACAAATTCGCAAAATCTGGGGAGGTAATTTGCTTCGGGTCTTCAAAGAAGTTCAGGCGGCCGCGGAGCAGATACAATCGGGTGAATTGTCCTAGGTGATACGTTTTCAGGCAGTGTTGAGCGGGATATTTGTTTTAATGACCTTGGGCACGTCTATGCCTGCGGTTGCCCATCCGCTGCGGCTTTCGTTGTGTGAAATTGAGTATTCTTCAGGCAAGCAACTTCTCACCATCAACCTCAAGCTGTTCTTAACGGATGTTAACGAAGCCATCGTCTTCGATCCCGACAGCAACGAACTCGCTTTTTGCCAGCCCAACGAGGCAGCGCAGGCGAATCAGATGTTAGTGGACTACCTCGACCAATTTTTCTACCTTAAAGTTAACAACCGAAGGCTAGACCTTCGGATAAGAAGCAAGAAACTGAGCGGTGAAGGGGATAACACGGCCCTGTGGGTTTACTTTGAGTATCAGCAGCGACCGCCATTGGCATCGTTGGAAATCAAAAATGCTGTTTTTACCGACTTGTTTTACGACCAGAATAACATCGTCTATATCCATGTCGATAAAGAATCAAAAAGTCTGATGCTCAATAAAAAAACGTCTACGCACCTGGTAGATTTCTGATATGCATCCCTTTGAATTTTATTTAAAGTTAGGTTTCGAGCATATCTCTGACCTGGCAGGCTACGACCACATCCTTTTTCTGATCGTGCTCTGTGCAATTTACCGCATCGAGCAATGGCGAACTATGCTCATCTTAGTAACCGCTTTCACGATTGGTCACAGCATCACGCTGGTTCTTGCTTCCCTAGACATCTTCACCATTCCTTCTAGGGTTATCAAATTCCTTATTCCTACCACTATATTCATCACCGCCTTCCACAATGTAATCGGCTCGAGTTCAAGTGAAAAACCCTCTAAGATGGGTAGAAACTACGCCATGGCGCTATTCTTCGGAGTCATTCACGGCATGGACTTTTCTAACTACTTTAAGGCACTGATTATGGACCCATCTACTATTGTGATACCCTTGTTAGGCTTTAATCTGGGCATTGAGCTTGGGCAACTGTTGGTCGTATTTTTTATCGTTGGTGTGTCCTTTCTGTTCCTCAATGTTGTCAAGGTCAAACACCGCGAATGGAATCTCTTTGTTTCCGGGGCTGCGGCAGGCATGTCGCTACTCGCTATGCTGGAAAATAAATTTTGGTGAAGGGGGCGAATCAAAACTGCTTCAAAAAGGTAACCTTCCCAATCAACTGCTGCTCCTCAAAAGGCTGCTCAAAGCCACTGATGCGGGCATCGTTGAAGACCAGATAGATAAAAGACAACGGCCGGTATTCCCAGCTTCCACGCACGTTCCAGCGGCCCTGCTCGTCAAACGAATTGTACTGGTAGAAAGCAGAAAGCTGCACCCGAGGATTGAGGGCAAAGCGCGCGCCCAGGGTAGCCAGGTGCGTTTCCAAATCCTCTGATGCTTCTCCCAAATTATCCAAATTGTTGTATTCATAATCCGCCGTGAACGCAATATGAGGAATGGGCGCCAACCGTAACCCACCGTTCACGGTCAGACGGTCTCCATTGTAAAAGCCTCCCCAGCTCAGCTGAGTGGAAAGAGAAAACTTCCGCGACTGGTCGGTATTGTAGGTCACCTGGTGCCGGGTGTAGTAGTAGTCATCTCGGGCGATGGTTACTCCTAGCGGAGCAAAGTCGAAATTGATGTTTTGCCAGGTCGGGTAGATCGCGTATTCCAAAAAACTACCATTGGTAAGGACCAGATAAATCGGAAACAGGTACATACTGGCCTGCTGAAAGGTACCCGGATCATTCGCATCATGGTAGTAGTTGAAAAACGCTCCCGGATCAAATCGCCTGATCCAGGGGATGTTCTTGGGCCTGAAAATATAGTATCCGCCGGGACTGTGCCAGATCACATTCTTCTGAAAGACAAAACCCATGTCCGGGTTATAGTCCTGGGTGACAAAATTGGTGAGCCAACCCAGGTAAAACTTATTGGAATTATAGCCCGCAAAAAACTTTCCCGCCAACCCCAGCGTATCGTTAGAATTATCCCGGGAGCCAGAAAGCAGGTAAGAGATTGTTAGTTCGCTTTTAGGACGGATCAGCCCGTCTACCGTGAGAGTGGTATTGTTACTCGGCTGCGTGTCCAGCGCATCGGACTGCTCGTCCAGTCGGTGCGTGATCATGATACCGACGTTGTTTTCCTGTCCGTAGTTCTGTAAATACCGGGCTACCGCAAAGTTGGCCCCTGGCGAGTTAGCGGTTTGCGCCTGGTGCATGTACAGTCCGGCCACGGAGCGGCGATCGTCGCGCCTGGTATACCTCGCCCCGCCATCAATCCGGGCGGGTTCGGCGTTGAAGTTACCCTGCAAGCCGATCGTCCGGCTGAAGAACGGCTTCACCGAAAAATCGCTGGCCCCAGCCCAGATACCGGAGTTTTCCAGGAAGAACTGTCGGCGTTCGGGGAAGAAGATATTGAAGCGCTCCAGGTTATTGATGGCCCGGTCAACGTCGGCCTGGGCAAAGTCAGTGTTAAAAGTCAGGTCTAACACCGAACGCGGATTAATCGCCCACTTGATATCTCCGCCCAGCTTAACGTCCCCATCCGAACTACTCGCACCATCGGCCTCCGTATCTTCATACTGATACAGAAAGTAGGGCTCTACCCGCACATTGGCGCTGGGTTCCGGCACGGTAAGCCCCTTTAGTTTGGCGGCATAGGTCATTCGGTAGGGGGAAAATGATTGGGGAATAGCCGGGAAAACCGTTTGTTCATAATCCCTACGGGCCAGCCGGGCAAACGTAACGCCCCAGGTAACAGAATCGCCGGCCGCAGAATCCCCAGCTTCCGGCCTTTCGTAGCGAATGGATTTGAAGGGAATGGCAAATTCGGCAAAGTAGCCAGAATCGGTCTGGTGCGTCCGTACCGACCAGAGGGCATTCCAATCGTTATCTACATTATTGTCATTAAAAACTTGTGCGTCCCGCTGGTTGCCGTAGGGGGTGGTCTGAAACGAAACACAGTATTGTTTGAGGTTTTGCGGGTCCAGTTGCAAATAAAAGATGTCATTTTCCCCATAAAGGAAGTCCCTTCTGAGGTCCTGTACCCTTACCCCCTTTTTACCTAATGAATCTTCACAGAAAACACCCACGTAGAGATTCTTTTCATTAAAAAGCAGCCTGACTTGTGTTTTGTGCTGATAGTTCCCGCCTTGCCGGGGCTCCATCCGAAAGAAATCCTGAGTCACGGGTGCCTTTTGCCAGGCAGCCTCGTCGAGTTGGCCATCAATACTAATTTTATCGGTAGTTCGGGTGGCTTCAATGACGGGTGGGCTCTTAGGCGGGGGGAAGTTCCCGTCTTGCTGAGCATGGCTGGTGGTATACAGCAGCGTGCAAATGCTTAGTAGCCAGATTGATTTTAGATGTTGTAGCATTGCGTAGATATAGAGTTGCTAGGTGCGAACTGCCGTTAAGGTGACGGCGTCTTTTTGAAGTCCGGGATACCCTTCTACGGGGTAGCCCTCTACTTCTCCCAAGTTTTTCCGGTGTTGCGTATCCACCACCTCCAGTCCATGATGTTGCAACTGGGCGGTCATTTCTGCCGGCTGATACAGGCTGAAGCCGTGCTGGGTGAAGGGCAGGTGCTGCATAAAGTCGCGGGATCCAAAACCCAATACCAGCCGTCCGCCCGGTTGTAGCACACGAACGATCTCTTGCAAATGAGCCGTCAGTGGGTTCCAAAAATACAGCGTATTGACCGAAAGGATTTTGGCAAATTGCTGATCGGCAAAGGGTAAGTGCTCGGAAGAGCCCAGGGTAAATGCTGCCCGACCCGCCGTGACCCAAGAGGCGTTAATCCGCTGCGCTTCTTGCACCATTTCCTCAGAAATATCCAAACCAGTGTAGTGGATGCGCCCCGCGTGGACACGCCCGGCGGACCGCAGCAGTTCATCTACATGCCGCCCGGCAGGAAGTCAGGGAATTCTTCCCAGTGATCCCGGCTGATAAGCTGCGGCTGGTCGTCGGGGCCCGGCCGGGTGTTGCTGATGAACTCCATCTGCAGTTCGTTCATCTCCTGGGCCAGGTGGTAGCGGTAGTCTTCCGCCTGCTGCTGGAAGGCGGCGTACGAGTCAAAATCGGTTCCGGAGAGGGCGACCGAGAGGCGCTTAACGGCTACGTAAGGGTTGATAAAGGCCGTGAGCTGGGTGAAGCGGTTCTGCTGCTGGTAGGTTTGCAGCAGTGCCTCCCGGTGTTGCTGATGAATGTGCGCGCTCATCCTTTCTCCCTCGCGCATCACAAACCCGCTGTAGTTGAACGGCAACTGTGCTACCGATTCCACCCGGTAGGAGAGCAGCAGCGAATCCTTTAGCGCCCTAAAGTGCGAATCATCCGGGTTGTGGCTGTCCCCTTTACTGATCAGTTCTTCTTCTACGGCGGCCTCGAACGCAATCTTAGAGGGCGACGGATAAAAATAATTTCCCAAGGCTTGGGTGGTGCGGGGCAGCACGATGACGAAGAACAACCACAGCGCCAGTAATTTGATCAGGGCATCTTTGGAGGTGGAGCTAAAAGCCGACACCAGCACTGTAATAATGCTAATCACCCCAAAAAACAGTAGGTAACTTAGAACGATACTTCCGTAGCGCAGTCCTACATCTGCCGTCAGCAGCCCACCATCGGTGAAGCATAACAGCAGCAGCACGACCAGCACTACGGGCAGGAAAAACAACAGGGACAGTGCCAGTAGACCCAGCGACTTGCCCAGCAGCAATTCTGGCCAGCTTGCTACCTGACTAAGAATAAGTTTTAGCGTTCCGTTTTCCCGTTCTGCCGCCACGGAGGCAAAGCCCAGGAAGAAAATAATCAGCGGCAGGATCACCTGCAGCAGCATGGCCAAGCTGATCTCCCCGAACCGCAGTAGGCCGGTAGAAAAGCTGGCTTCCGAGAAGTTGACCGTGTTTTGCTTATGCGCCTCCAGGAAGACCGCATTGCCGATAAAGCTTTCCAGTCCGAAATCAAACAGGCTCAAGGGGTGCTTGAGACGAAAGGCAAACGAGCCGAAGTGAGCCATACGGTGCGGGTGCTTGTCCGGGTTGTTCTCCCAGCTCTGCCGGGCCACCTGTTGGTAGTGCGTGCGGATGTGGTTGTGGGTGGTGTAGCTCTTCCAGCCGCTGTAGGCCGCGTATCCCGTGATCAGGGCCACGAGGATAAGCATCGGAAAAATCGCCCGCGATTTGAAAGTGTTGACCCAAAACTGTCGGGCAATCAGTAGCACGGTACTTTGTTGCATATTAGGGAGGTCAGGTAGTTTGATGGTGTAACGAATGCAATACAACTGCAAATATAGTTAATTTTTATAAAAGCAAATGTGTTGCAACCAGCGGTTGGTAAAAGATTGGGCAGGCAAACTGGGGTGCCGCTTTTTTGATGAAAAATTTGGCATTAGCCATTCCCGTAAAGGCAGATTGTCATTGCCCAGCTATTTCTTCAAAGGCAACCACCAGCGCATCGAGGTCGGATAGCGTATTGTACAAGTGCGGAGTGACCCGAACCCCGCGCATCTCCCCATTATCTTTGGCGACCGTGAAGATGTTGTACGTATCAAAGAGGATATCGGCGAGTTTTTCGGACGCTAGGCCCTGAATGCCCACGTTGGCGATGGCGCAATAACGTTGGGACTCGGTAGGGGTGTTGATGACAACGCCGGGAATGTCCTTTACTTGGTTGATCCAGTAGGTGGCAAGGTACCGCAGGCGTTCTTCTTTTTGTTTGGCTCCGATGCTCTCGTGAAACGTGATCGCGTCGGCAATGGCCAGGTCGTCATGGCACGGAATGGTGCCGGTATGGCCGAACTTGCGCATATCATCATCGGGGTATCTATCGTCACCGAACAGGGGCCAGACCTTTTTGATCTTTTCCTTTTTGATGTACAAAATCCCCGTTCCCAGGGGAGCGCCCAGCCATTTATGCAAACTCGCGCCAAAGTAGTCGCAGTCCAGGTCGGAAATTTTGAAGTCTACGTGGGCAAAGGCGTGGGCGGAGTCCGAAATAACTTCAATGCCGTGCCGATGCGCCATGTCGGCGATTTTCCTGACCGGTAAGATCTGGCCGCTCGTGTTGATCAGATGCGTTACCACCAGTACCTTTGTTTTGGGAGTAATGGCTTGCTCGTAGGCGGTAACAATTTCTTCGTCGGAGGTGGGATGAAGCGGAAGCGCAATGGTTTTATTGACCGAGCCGAACCGGCGGGCCCGCATCGCCAGGCACTGCCGGACACTCGGGTAATCCTGGTTGGTCATGATTACTTCGTCACCCGGCGCTAAATCCAGTCCCATGATGATGGTATCCAGTGCCTCGGTGGTATTTCGGCACAGGATCAGTTCTTCGGGAGAGCAGCCCGTCAGTGCCGCCACCTAGTCCAGGATACGCGCTCGATCTTCTTTATAATGCCGCCGCATATAAAACGAGTGGTTGGCGTTGATCATCTTCAGATCGTCAATTTGCGCATTGGTCACCGGCTCAGCCATCAGGCTATAGTACCCGTTCTCCAGGTTAATAAATTTCGAAGATACCCGATACGCCTTTTGTATCTCACCCCAGTAGCTCTCATCGCGTGCCAGTATTTCAGGAGGAGTATCCGGCTGGCTTAGTAGAGCGCCCGGAACGGATGACATCGCCGAAGCATCAAAAAAAGACAGGGTCGCTAAGCCGGATAAGGCTTTGGTGGTGGTTTTTACAAACTTTCTTCTTTCAGGATAGGTCATAACTTATATTATTGATAGGTATCGGAACTTTGCATAAAATTATATTTTGCTGTTCGGCCTGTTTATAAAACTTTCGGTAAGCTAACCACTTATCATTTTAAACGCAACAGTATTGCACAATATAGGTTGTACTTATCGGCGGTAGTAGACCTACCGTCTTTTCCTCACCAAATCACTTTTACTATGCTACGAACGATCATTGGCCTACTGCTGCTCACCGGAGTTATTGCTTGCGCCTCCTCTGATAACAAACAAGAAGAAATTGCTTCTCTGCGGGAAAATCTCCAACGGATGGAGGCCTTGCACCAGGAAATGGAATCCAAACACGACAGTGTAGAGAGCGTGCACCAGCAGTGGGTGCAGAGCCACCAGGACCTGTTTACCGGTCCGGACGACTCGCTGTATATGGCGGTCGAAAATGAGCATCGCCAGCTAATGAATAAGCACCAAGCCATCGTGAACGATCACACAGCCATTATCGAGAAAGATGAGGCATTTTTGAACGACCCGAACGTCGCTAGCTTTACCTCCGAAGAGATAGCAAAGGAAGCCAAGCTTATGCAGCGGGAGTACGAGCAGGTGGAACGAGAACACGACCAGATGTTAGAAGAACACCAGGCGATGCAGCAGGAGCACCAACTGATGCTGGATGAAAGGCAGAGTAGTTAGTCATTAGCGGGCAGGACCGCTAGGCCCTTAACTAACCTAGCGCTTCCGCGTTGCAGGTTTTGCATACTCCGTTGATGGTGTAGCTAAAGCCTTCTATCGCGTAACTACTTGGCAACTTGATCATCGGAATGTGGGTGTCTTCCAGACAGTAGGTGTGATTGCAGGTATGGCAAATGAAGTGTACGTGCCCTTCATCATGCGCACCGTCCGGACAGTGGTCCGAACACAGGGCGTACTTCACCCCGTAACCCTCGTCGGGAGCTTTGTGAATAATTCCTTTCTCCTCAAAAGAGCCCAACGTACGATACACGGTGACCCGGTCTGGCGAGACCCGGTCTGGCGAGACCCGGTCTGGCGGATTGCCGCCCGGCGAGACTCGGTCTGGCGGATTGCCGCCCAGCGAGTTGTCGTCTAACGAGACTTGGCCATGGTTGTCGTCTAGCAGTGATTCAATATCGCGGGCCGACAGGGCAAAGTTATGCTGCATAAAAAGGCGAAGCACCGTTAGACGCACCGGGGTTTTCTTGAGTCCGTGCTGCTTCAAAAGCGCTACTGCGGTTGGTGATGAATTCATATTTTTCTCTTAAAGTTGGTAGGCCAAACAAACGTCCGTTCTGCTGCGGTCGGAGCGGCACGAGTGCGTACGCTAATCAGGTGCTACGAACTGTAAACGCCCAAACAGTACCCGATAGTTTGATAGTACCAGATTTTAGATAATCACCCTTTCTTTGTCTAAGTCTAAGCGTAAGCAATTTAGTTGCACAAAGAACCCATAGGTCCGTGTCTGCGCAAGATAACAGTAATCGGAACATTTCTCTCCTGAGCTCAATTCTAAAACAGCACTGATCGACGCTTTCGCCATCAATGCCGCCCATGAAATCAGAATCGTCCCGATTTTGATCGTCAACTAGCATTTTGACGCGGAATGCGTACCTTCGGGGATGCTAAAGCTTCCCATCGGTCTGCAAGATTTTCAGAAGCTGCGTACTGGTCAGTACCTTTACGTCGATAAAACCGAAGCGCTGTACCAACTCACCCAAGGGGGTTACTATTTTTTGTCGCGTCCGCGCCGCTTCGGTAAAAGTCTGCTGGTTTCTACCCTCTCTGAGCTTTTCAAGGGAAACCAGGCGCTGTTTGAAGGTTTATGGATTCACAACCGCTGGGACTGGACGCAGCAGCACCCGCTGGTCCACATGGGGTTTAGTAGCACGGGCTATCAACAAATTGGGCTGGAGAAAGCCCTGGCACTCCGTCTGGAAAAGATTGCCGCTAGCTACGGCCTAAGCCTGAGCATGGAAAGCAACGCACTGCGCTTGCAAGAACTCATTGAGCAGCTTGACGCCTCTTATGGGCAGGTTGTGGTGTTGATTGATGAGTACGATAAACCCATCATCGATTACTTGGACGATCTGCCCCAGGCCACCCACCACCGCGAGCTGCTTAAATCATTTTACTCAGTGCTCAAGGATGCCGACCCGCACCTCCGCTTGGTCTTGCTCACCGGGGTGAGTAAATTCAGTAGAGTGTTCGATCTGCTCTGAACTCAATAACTTGCTCGACCTGACGCTGCATCCGGACTACAGCACGCTATTAGGATACACCCAAGCCGAACTAGAGCACTACTTTTCGGATAGAATCGCCGAACTGGCTCCTGCCTGGGGCGGTCGGGCGGAGCTGCTGCGGCAGATTAAGATGTGGTACAACGGCTACAGCTGGGACGCGGAAAATTACGTCTATAATCCGTTTTCGGTGCTGAGTTTTTTTAGTCAGAAACGCTTTCGTAACTTCTGGTTCGAGACCGGTACGCCTACCTTTCTGGTTAAACTGCTTAACCGCGAGCAGCAGTATAATCTTGAAAACATTCAGGCGAGTGAGGCCGCGTTCAGCAGCTTCGAGCTTGACCGTATCGACCCCAAAGCATTGCTTTTCCAGGCCGGATACATCACCCTGCGGTCGATTGATGAAGACCAAACCTACACGCTTTCGTACCCCAACAAAGAAGTGCGCGACTCGTTGTTGCAATACCTATTGGCGGAGTATACGCAATCCTTTCCGTCGGACACTCCCGTGCTGGCCAAGCACATGAAGGATGCGCTGGTGGAGAATGATATCGCGGCGTTCGTTCAAGCGTTGAACGAGTTGTTCGCTACCATTCCCTACCAAATTTTCATTGCAAATCAGGAAGCTTATTATCATTCGGTGATCTACCTTGCACTCAGTTTAATGGGATCGTATATCCAGGCGGAAGTGAGTCAGGCGACGGGGCGCCCGGACGTGGTGGTTCACACCGAAGCGGCAGTCTACGTCATGGAATTCAAGCTAGACGAAAGCGCGGAGAAGGCCCTGGTGCAAATCAAAACCAAGCACTACGCCCAACCGTACCTCCGCCTCGGAAAGCCAGTGAAGCTACCAGGCATGCACTTCAGCGCCCAGCAGAAGCAACTTGACAACTGGGTGGAAGAATCAATTCATTAATTTATGAAACTACTTTGTCTGATCACCGCTACCGCCCTCGGTTTAGCCGCTTGTTCACCTTGGCCTTCTGACCCAATGACCGCGATACTCACCTCTCCCTCGGACATTAATAGCATTGATTTTTCCCTCAGCCCGGAAGGTACCCCCACCTACACCGTTACCCACCGGGGCGACACCGTGATCCAGCCTTCGACCCTCGGCTTCGAGTTTCAGGGGCAGCCCGCGCTGTCGGCTGGTCTGGAGGTGATCGATACCGACACCGAGTCGGCTGATGAAACCTGGGAAATGCCCTGGGGCGAGCAGCGGGAAGTGCGCAATTACTATAACGAATTGGTGGTCCACTTACAAGAGACTGCCGCACCAAACCGTCGGCTGGATGTGATCTTTCGGGCCTACGACGACGGCGTGGCTTTTCGCTACCACTTTCCCGAACAGGATGGGGTAGATAGCTTGATTATCACCGACGAGCGCACCCAGTTTGCCCTCACCGGTGACCATACCTGCTGGTGGATGCCCGGTGACTGGGACATCTACGAGCACCTGTACAATACCAGTGCGTTCACCGATATTGACGCGCTAGCCAAGCGGGATCATCCTGATCTAAACTCCACCTACATTCCCGAAAACGCCGTCAACACGCCGATCACCATGCGCACCGCGTCCGGACTGCACCTGAGCTTCCACGAGGCCGCCCTGGTCGACTACGCCGATATGACGCTGCGCATCGACCCCAAAAACCTGCGCCTGGAAAGTGGCTTGGTGGGTTCCGACCGGCTCGGCTACGCGGTGAAACGGGCGTTGCCCTTTAGCACTCCCTGGCGCACCCTACAGATCAGTGATGACGCGCCCGGACTCATCGAATCCAAGCTGATCGTGAACCTGAACGAACCCAACAAGCTCGGTGACGTGGCCTGGTTCACGCCCATGAAGTACGTTGGCATCTGGTGGGAAATGCACCTGGGCATTTCCACCTGGGACATGGAGGGTACGCAGGATATGTCGACCTACACCACCGAGCAGGTAACGGGCAAGAAGCACGGGGCCACCACCGCCAACGCCAAGCGCTACATCGACTTCGCCGCTAAGAACAACATTCAGGGTTTGCTGGTAGAGGGCTGGAACACCGGCTGGGATCACTGGATTGGCTTTGAGGATCGGGAAGGAGTGTTCGACTTCATCACTCCCTATCCCGACTACGATTTGGAAGAAGTGGTGCGCTACGGCGATGAAAAGGGAGTGCAACTGATCATGCACCACGAAACTTCGGCTGCTCCCCGCACCTACGAGCAGCAGCTAGACACGGCCTACGCGCTGATGCAGTCATTAGGAATCCACTCGGTGAAGTCGGGCTACGTGGGGCCGATCATTCCGAAGGGCGAGTACCACCACGGGCAGTGGATGGTGAACCATTATAACCACGCGGTGATCAAAGCCGCCGACTACGAGGTGGCCGTCAACGCCCACGAACCGATCAAGGCCACCGGCCTGCGGCGTACCTATCCGAATATGATCTCCCGGGAAGGACTGCGCGGACAGGAATTCAACGCTTGGGCCTCGGACGGTGGCAACCCGCCCGAACACCTGTCGGTTATTGCCTTCACTCGGATGCTGGGCGGTCCGATTGACTTCACGCCGGGTATTTTTAACATTAAAATGGAACCCTACAAGACGGAAAACCAGGTGAATACTACGCTGGCCCACCAACTGGCCTTATACGTGGTGATCTACAGTCCGGTGCAGATGGCCGCCGACCTGCCCGAAAGCTACGCCGATCAACCGGGCTTGCAGTTTATCCGTGACGTGGGCGTGAACTGGGAGCAGACGCGGGTGCTCAACGGTGGGGTAGGGGACTTTGTGACCATCGCACGGGAAGAGCGGAAGACAGGCAACTGGTTCGTGGGCGGCATCACCGACGAAGAAGCTAGATCGGTGACGGTGGATTTTAGTTTTCTAGATGAAGACGCGGCGTACACCGCGGTGCTCTACCGCGATGGGGAAGATGCCCACTGGGATGATAATCCGACCAGCTTGGCCATCGAGGAAGTGTCGGTCGATGCTGCTACAACCTTGGAGATTGATTTGGCACCGGGTGGTGGGTTTGCGATGAGCTTGCTCAAGAGATAGCTACGGACCACGATAACTGAACTATCATGGCCCGTACGTATAAGTTAGCTGCGCAAGGCAACCTCTCAACTAACAACATCACTGCTTCGCCGATTCGGTTAGGGCCCGTCCAATCAGGATACCCCCGGCACTTCCGCCCGTAATCGCCAGCTTCTGAGGTGATGAGTAATTTTCTTGGATGAGGTACTCCGCGCAAGCAATGAAATCTTTCCAAGTGTTGGGCTTCGTGGATTTCTTACCGGCTCGATGCTAGGCCTCTCCTAATTTCTCCCCTTCCCCGAACGTGGGCCACGGCGTAGATACCGCCCTGTTCTGCCCACGACAAGAAGCTAGATGAGAAATTGGGCTCTATCGACGTACCGTACGAACCATAGCCCCGCAGCATCGCCGGAGCACGACCATCTCGCGGAATGTCTTTTCGGTAGATGAGCGACAGCGGCACCGGTGTACCATCGTGCGACGGAATGGTTACTTCTTCCACCACCAGATCCTCGAACTGAGGGTACGCTACCTCTGAAGAAAACGGGCGCGCCTCAAACTCCTGGGTAGCCACTCGATATTGATACCGGGAGTATAAGGGTACATTTAGAAAGAATAGTAAACTTCGCTGTGAGAATATTTTAAACTTCCATAATTGTGTCGTAACTAAAACTATGTTAATTAAAAGCCAATATATTCTAGTGATGAGCGAAAGCGAAAAGAGGGTAAGCTTGACGGCTCTAGATACTCAATATTTTCACCATCCGTAGTAAATCTTGGTCCAACGGCTTGGAAGTGTTGATGCACTCCTTGAAATCAGTGAATACAATGCGGTTGTTCACCACTCCCGCCATCATGTTTTTCTTTCCGCTCAACAGGCCCTCAACGGCCGCCAATCCTAACCGGCTTGCCAAGATTCGGTCCATGGCGGTAGGAGCGCCCCCCCGCTGAATATGCCCCAGAATAGAAACCTTTAAGTCTTTACCCTTGAGCTTTTTGCGGACCTTGTTCACCACTTCCATCGCGCCACCTTCTTCGTCTCCTTCGGCGACCACCACAATGGACGAAGTCTTCTCATGGTTGCGCCCCTGCCCCAGCGTATGAATTACATCGTCGATGGTGGTGCTGGTCTCCGGCACCATGATCATTTCCGCTCCTCCCCCGATGCCCGACTGAATGGCGATGTACCCGGCGTCACGCCCCATCACTTCAATAAAAAAAATGCGATCGTGCGAGTTGGCAGTGTCCCGGATGTTGTCAATGGCTACCAAGGCGGTGTTCACGGCGGTGTCGAAGCCGATGGTGTAATCGGTACCGTACAGGTCATTGTTGATGGTGCCCGGAGCACCGATGACGGGCACTCCGTATTCCTGAAAAAAAACGTTGGCCCCAGTAAAGGTTCCGTCCCCACCAATCACAATCAGACCCTCAATGCCCCGGCGTTGCAACTGGTAGTAGGCCTTTTTCCTGCCCTCGGGAGTCCGAAACTCCTGGCTGCGTGCCGACTTCAGAATCGTTCCTCCCCGCTGGATGATGTTGCTCACCGAATAGGACTTCATTTTGTAAATATCCCCCTCGATCAGTCCGTTGTAGCCGTACTTAATCCCGTAGGCTTCCACCCCGTGGTAGATGGCACCGCGAATCACTGCCCGAAGGCAGGCATTCATGCCGGGAGCATCGCCCCCTGAAGTCAAAACCGCTATCTTCTTCATATTTTTGCTTGGGCGTAAAGATTCACGTTTTTTTACTAAATGAAAAGTCTCTACCTCAATTTACCTGCCGCACTGCTCAATAGCAACGTCCTACCATCCCCGTAGTATCTTTTCGTAGAGCGGGCGATAGGGAGAGTGCTTCTTCGTGAACAGAGCAGTGTTGGGCCACTGGAGCACAAAATTGCCTTGGTAGCGTTTCACTTCAGTATATACCTGGCGGACTTCCTGCTCAGCCGCTTCGGGTGACAGTCGCCCGTGATCGATCAGACTCTCCGAACAAATAAGCGGCGACTCGTAGAGCGATAGCGTTTGCCGCGTCAGGAAGTTGAACACCGGAAACGCGTAGCACGTGCCACATCGAAAACCGGGTTGTTCGGGATAGCCTACACTAGAGTCTACCAACATACCGCCGTCATCCCAAATTTGCCAGGTGGTGGGCACTTCAAAACGTAGCATATGTTGCCTGCCCTTGGTGATGCGCTGGGGAGCGAGTGCGCGCAGCTTATCCCGTTCTTGCTGCCATAGCAACGGGCGGGTGGAGGTGTTGTAGCTGGGAGAAAAACCAATGCGGTGGCCTCGATTGTTGATAGTCTCGAGCAATTCTTGCACGTTACGTTGGTTGAGCTGGTAATGGTTGTCGTGTTCGGTTTCACCACCGGCCATAAAGTAGAAGCGTGACTGTAGCCCAAACTTCTCCGAGGCGCGCATCAGGTAATCGAACGTATTATAGGGGTCGTCCTTCCTGCCTAGCTTCACCTCAACCAGGTCCTGCAGGTTGCTAAGGGCCGTTCGATAGCCTTGTTTAGGCGTCGCATCGGAGCCGAGGAGCTGGGCGAACCCCCGCCACTTTCGAATGTGCTCCACGTTATGGGTGGGAACCACCCGAAAGGCCCGTTTCTTCCGACTAACGCTCGGATCAAGGTGCTGTAGCAGGCGCCAGAGCAGTTCGACGTACTGGTTCACCACCGGCTGTTGATAAAAACCCGCCCGGTGCGCTAATGAGGCCCGGAGAGGAAAACGATTGTGCTCGTCGCGCTGCTCAACCACGTATTCTTCCCAACGACTAAGCATAAAAAAGCTAGAGGCCACCACATCCACTCCGCACTCAATACGCGTCTCCGTAAGCTGACAACGAGGCAGTCCGTAGATCACCGGAATATCCCGATGATCGGTTAGCGGGTGATTGAGTAAAGAAACGGTTTGTGGAATGAGGTCTTCGTTTACGTAGTCCTCTTCGGCCCGTAGGCTAAAGAAGGCGTCTTCCAGGATTATCTCGGCACCGTTATCTAGCTGAAGGTGGTAATTGGTGACATCATCCTCGAAGCGGCATTCGTAGGCAATGCCTAAGAAATCATCCAGCAGCACCTTCCAGACGTAGGCTTTCTCCAGCATAAACTTACTAGAAGACCGAATAAGCAGCATAAAGGAGTGATCGGATAGAGGAAAGTTATACGTTATCGGAAGGGGCCGAACCAAAGACTGCTACTTCTTTGGATGATTCCCTAATTGGTAAATGCGTTCGATGATCTCTACTACTTTGAGGCCTTCCAGGGCGTTGGTGGTGGCGCTGCTTCTGCCCTTCAAAGTGTCTACCACGTTCTCAATCACGTAGTGGTGGTTGGCGGCCGATCCTTTGTACGGGCCGTAGTCGTTGGCCGGATTGGATGGGGGCAAATCGGGCATTTCATAATCTTTCACGTGGCAATATACGACTTCGTTCATATATTGTCCCCCGATTTTTACACTTCCCTGGCTTCCTATCACCGTAAGGCTACTTTCCATATTTTGGTTCCACACCGCCGTAGAGTAGTTCAAGCAACCCATCCCTCCGTTCACAAAGTCGAAGGTAACCATGCCCGAGTCCTCAAACTCGGTGGTAGTTTGGTGGGCAAAGTCTCGCAGGGCCGCGTGGATACTGGTGATATCCCCAAAGAGCCAGTACATGATGTCTACGAAGTGCGAAAACTGCGTAAACAGCGTGCCCCCGTCCAGTTCGGCGGTGCCCTTCCAACTGCCGGACTGGTAGTAGCGGTCGTCACGGTTCCAGTAGCAGTCGATCTGCACTAAATAAATATCGCCCAAAAGCCGCTGGCTGATCACCTCTTTGATCCAAACCGAGGGAGGGGAGTAGCGATTTTGCATGACGCAGAACACCTGCCGCGACACCTGTAGCGCCTTGAAAATCATGGCTTCGCAGTTGGCCTTGGTCAGCGCCATGGGTTTTTCGCACACCACGTGGCAACGGGCTTCCAGGGCTAGTAGCGATAGGGTAGCGTGCGTCCCGTTCGGGGTGCAGATGGTCACCACGTCAAGACCCAGGTCGGCGGATAGCAGCTCCTCGATGCGGGTAAAGAAAGGAACTTGGTAGTTTTCCAACTGAAGCGATTCACGGGGAGCAACGTCACACAAAGCAACCAACTCCGCCTCGGGGTGGCGGGTGATCATCTCAGCGTGCCGCTTCCCGATTCGGCCACAACCGACCACAGCGAACCGCACGCGCTCTTGAACAACGGACATAAAAAAACAAGTAAGTGAACGCGAAAATACGACGGAAAGCCCGTATTACCAATCTAACAAATTATTGTAAATCCCCCCGGCGGCTGACTTGCCCATTGTTCAGTTGGTATCGCTCGCCGCTTTCCGGGCAAACGGCTTCCCCTTGTTCATCAAACACCAGACGGTGACCGTAGGTACTCATCCAGCCGACCTGTCGGGCCGGATTGCCCACCACCAAGGCATAGGCGAGTACTTCTTTGGTGACTACCGAGCCCGCCCCAACAAATCCGTAGGCACCAATCGGATTTCCGCAGACAATCGTAGCGTTGGCCCCGATGGTGGCACCCCGCGCCACGGGGGTATTCGCGTAATCCCCGCGGCGATTCACCGCACTGCGGGGGTTCATCACGTTGGTGAACACCACCGAAGGGCCTATGAAAACCTCATCCGCGCAGCTCACTCCCGTATACACCGATACGTTGTTCTGCACCTTCACCCGGTCACCGAGCACCACCCGGGGTGAGATGACCACGTTTTGACCAATATTACAATCCGCACCGATCACGCAATCGGCCATGACATGAGAAAAATGCCAGATTTTGGTCCCCGGCCCAATGGTGCAGGGCTGGTCGATGACCGCGGTTTCGTGCGCAAAGTAGATAGAATCAGCCATGACGGAAGAAGTTGGTAATGTGATTGGTGATGTGTTCTAGCTGGTCTTCGGTCAGTTCGGGATGCATCGGTAGCGATAGCACTTCCTGACATAATAATTCGGCTACCGGAAAATCCCCGGTTTGGTAGCCCAGATCAGCGTAAGCCCCTTGCCCGTGCATGGGCGACGGGTAGTAAATCATGGAGGGAATCTCACGTTCCTTAAGATAGGCTTGCAGAGCATCACGCTGGCCCTCCGGCACCCGTAGGGTATACTGGTGGAATACATGATCGGAGTAGGGCATACGGGCCGGGATGCTTATTCCGGGCAAATCACGCAGCGCCGCGTCGTAGTGATCCGCGGCGGCACGACGGCGCGTACTAAAATCATTAAGGTGCGGCAGCTTGGCCAGCAGCACCGCCGCCTGCAGCGTATCGAGACGCGAATTAATTCCCACCCGTTCGTAGGAGTACTTGGCGCGCTGCCCGTGGTTGGCCATGCTGCGGATGGTGGCCGCCAGCGTAGCGTCCGGCGTCATCACCGCCCCGCCGTCGCCGTAGCACCCCAGGTTTTTAGACGGGAAAAACGAGGTGGTGCCCACCGTACCGATGGTACCGGCCGCCGCCGAGGTGCCATCGCCGAAGTGATAGCGACTGCCGATGCTCTGGGCCGTGTCCTCGATCACGGGCAGCCGATGCCGCCCGGCAACTGCGTTGATCTTTTCCATCGGGGCGCACTGCCCGAACAGGTGCACCACGGCGATGGCCACCGTCTGGTCGGTAATAGCCCGCTCCACCTGGGCCACGTCGATGTTGAAATTATCGGGATCAACGTCCACCAGCACCGGACGAAAGCCCAGCAGGCAGGCCACCTCGACCACCGCTACGTAGGTGAAGGTGGGCATGATAATCTCCCCGCCCCGCGGCAGGTTCAGTCCCATCATCGCCAGTTGCAGCGCGTCGGTGCCGTTGGCGCAGGGGATCACGTGCTTCACCTGACAAAATTGAGCCAGTTGCTCAGCAAATTCCCGCACGGCCGGTCCGTTGATAAAAGTAGTGTCGGCAATCACGCGGGCCAGGCCCACGTCTATCTCTCCCTGAAGATTCAGGTACTGCTGCTGCAGGTCCACCATCTGGATTGGTTTCATACGTCGGTGATCGTGTCTAAAATCTTTGCCAGGGATTGGGTAAGGTTACGGCGACTGTACTGTTTTATCCCGCTGGTACGCAGGGGGATACCCGCCCGAAAATCTTCGTAGTAGCTCAGCAAGGTTGCCTTAATTCCGTCGGCGTCCTGCGGATCGTGCAGCACTCCCGCCCCGCTGCGCTGCAAGATTTGGTCAATCTCGCTGCCCTTTCTGCCTAACGCCAGCGTGCGTTTGCCGGAGGCCAGGTACTCAAAAAATTTACCCGTCAGGATACCCCGGGTTTCCGGTCCGGCACTTAGCAACAACAGTTGAACGTAAGAATTTTGTAACAGCCGCAGCACTTCCTCGTGGGGTACGTAACTAGCAATGGTTAGCCGGTCGGCAAGTACGGCATCGTTCTCAATATCCTTCAGGATCACCCCGCTCAGGTATCCGACGAAGCGAACGCGAACCTGCTCGGCAAAATCCGGATGCTCCCCGCATAGTTCACGCAGTGCTCTCAAGAAAGCCCGAGGATCGCGCAGGTAGTTGAGCGTGCCGATGTAACTGATTAAAAATCGGGTGGACGGAGCTTCCGGGGCTGATGGGAAATCATCCTCGTCGTAGCCATTGGTTAAAGAATGAACCGGCCGGCCGCTCAACTCTTCAAGGTCCTCCCGTAAGGCTTGACTCACGGTGGTCACCGCCGAGGCCGTTTGCAGTATCTGCTTTTCCTGCTGCCGGTGAATGCGCATGGCCCAGGGGGATACGCGAAAGCTTCGCAGGAAAACCCAGCGCGTCCAGGGGTCGCGAAAGTCGGCCAACCACGGGATTCCGGTCCGTTGGTGCAGCAGACGACCAATGTGATGCAGACTGTGGGGCGGCCCGGTGGTCACAATGGCGTCGATGCGTTCGGCAGACAAGCGCTGCTTAAGGTGTTTCACCGAAGGGCCGACCCAGAACCGCCGCGGATCGGGAATGAACAAGTTGCCCCGCACCCACAGTCCGATCTTCTCGAACAGCGACTGGTTCTTTTTATCCAGAATATCTCCCTGGTTCACTCGGGCTAAGTTCTTTTTTCCCTTTACCCGGTAGAACAGGTGGTGGGGCTCCCAGATAGGGTGCTTCCATACCACCTGGTCGGGGCGGATATCTTGCTGCAACGAGTTGTCGTGCAACTGAAAACTGGGATTTTCGGGAGTATAAACAATGGGCTCCCAGCCAAAATCAGGCAAGTATTTAGTGAATTTTAGCCAGCGCTGCACGCCTGATCCGCCCATCGGCGGCCAGTAGTAAGTGATAATCAGTACCCGTTTCATTGCTTCAATCCCCGAAAGGTGAGTCCCAGGGTTAACAACACGCCCACCACCAACAGTCCACTGGCGAACACGGTGACCGTATTCCCAATCTCGTAGGAGCGGGGAGCAAACCGGAAGCGGACGGTGTGTTTCCCCGCCGGAATTTCTAGCGCCCGAAGGATGTAGTTGGCCCGAAGGATCGGCACTTCCTGGTCATCGATGGTGGCGGTCCACCCTTCGGGGTAGTATACTTCCGAGAAGACTGCCAAGCGGGGGGCGGGCCCTTCTGCTTCGTAAACCATCTCGTTGGGCTCGGCGGTCAGTAATCGAAGGGTACCGGTGGCATCATAAGTGTCCGCCACGGTGAACTTTGAGGCATTGACCACGGCGGTGTTGGCCAGGTTGGTGTCGCCTAGGGCGGCGATTTCCTCGTCCGGACTGCTCACCTGTTTCACGCTTTGCACCAGCCAGGCGGAGCCCAGCGCCCGGGGGTTTTCGATCACCGCGTTGGGCGTGGGGCCCGCCAGCACAAAGCGGGTATTGAGCATGTTGAGCGCTGAAGTGCCCGAAAAATCTTTTTGTCCACGCTGTAACTCCGCCACCAAGGCATTGATCTCCGGCGACAAGCGCCGGTCAATGAGGTCTTGGTAGCGTTTGATCTTAGCGGCGTGGTAACCGCCCACCGAGGAGTGAAAGTAGGAGGTGGTGCCGTTCTGAAAGGGACTTACCTGTAGGTTGAGCACCCGGTCGTGCGGTTGACTTTGGTCCATAATGAACTGATCAGCTTCGGTCGCGGTGACTACGCTGCGCGCCGGGTTGCGCACGAAGTTGTCGTAGTTGAAGTGCCGCCGGTCGACGAGTCCCAGATCTAGGAGTACCAGGACCGCTAAGATGCCGCTGAGCAGTACGTAAGAGACCCGTCCTTTCAGGTAGAAAAATAGCAAGGCAAAAGCTGCTCCTACGAAGAACAGGGATCGAAAGGCATCACCCCGCATGAGGGCTTCGCGGTCGCTTTGCAGTGCTTCTACGAACCAGTCGGGCTGCCCGGCGTCCCGTGGTGACGCAAAATCGGCGATACCGGCAAAGACAACCACCAGTAGCAACAAGCCCACCACCCCGGCCGCTGCGTAGAGCAGTTTATTAAGCAAGCCAGGGGCCTTCGGATCGGATACTATCTTTTCCAGCGCCAAAAAACCCAGCAAAGGCATCGTCAGCATCGCCATGACCAGGGTCATTTCCACAGTTCTAAATTTATTGTAGAGCGGAAAATAATCGTACATCAGGTAGTTCAAGGCCGGAAAATATTTCCCCCAGGCCAGTAGCACGGAAAATACCGTGATCGCAATCATCCAGTACCGCTGTGGGCCTTCCACGATGAAACAGCCTACTACAAACAGAAAGAACGCAATGGCTCCCACGTAAACCGGCCCGCCGGTGGGGGCTTTGCCACCCCAGTAGGTCGGTGCGTTGGCGGTGTACTGTTGCACCTGCGGTCGGGGCACGTTGTTGGTCTGCAACACGGCACCGAGTTCAGAATCGGTACCAATATTCAGGTTGCTCGCTCCGCCGAACGCGTTGGGGATTAACAGGGTGAGGGTCTCCATCTTCCAGATACTCCACAGAAAGACGTAATCACGATCAGCGTTCGTGGCATCAACGCCGTCGGCGGTAGGTAGGGGAGTAAGCTCCGAGGGCCCCCGCTGCGAGTAGGTGCTGTACTCGTAGGTGGTCCACAACCGACCTAAATTGGCGCCCACGGCCAGCAACACCGCCACCACCAGCACCCCGATGGTTTTAAAGAACTGGAGAAGACGGTTCTCACGCGCGGCGTAGATCAGGGCAGAAATGCCGTAAAAGATCACCACAAACATCAGATAGTAGGCAATCTGCGGATGGTTGCTGTCGATTTCTAGGGCCATCGCCAGCGCGGTGAGGGTGAAACCCCACAAAAGTTTACCACGAAACGCAGTATGCACCCCGGCCAGCACCAGCGGCATGTAGGCCATCGCTTCTACTTTCCAGTTGTGCCCCGCCCCCAGACTGATCACGGCAAAGGTAGACAACGCGTAGGCGATGGCTCCGATAATTGCCAGATAAGGGCGCACCCTAAAAACCAGCAGCAGCACGTAGAAGCACAGCATCGATTTAAAGAAAATGCTGCTGGGGCGGGGTAGCCACAACGAAAAAAACTGCTGAAAAACGTTGAGTACCTGGTCGCCTCCGTAGTTGAGTCCCACCAGATAGGTGGGCATCCCCCCGAACAGGCGCGGGTTCCACAGCGCCACGTCGTCGTGCGACTCGTTGTAGGTGGTCGTGAGGCGGGTGATGCCTTTGCCCTGTACAATATCTTCCTGACGCAGCGCTTTGTTTTCGAAGAACACCGGGCCGAAAAAAATGAGGGTGACGAGCAAGAACGTAAAGAGGGCAAGGAGGTGAGGAAGTACCTGCTTTTTAAAGTTAATGGTGGGCATGGTGGCGTTTTTACTCCGGCGAAAATACGCAGTCTGTACTCAAATTCTAAAAAAACCAATATATTTAAGCGATAACCTAATCACGTACCAAGCAACCTACCCCATGAAAAGAAGAAACTTTGTGAAGTCCGGTGCCAGCCTAGGCGCCTTTATCGCCGCTGCCCCCCACCTGGCTAATGCAGTATCGTCCGGTGTGGCACCATCCGGTGTGGCACCGCCCGTCGAAAAACACGCCTTCAACCTAAAGTACGCCCCGCACGCGGGCATGTTCAAGAACCACGCGGGCGACGACTTCATCGATCAGATCAAGTTTATGGCCGACGTCGGCTTCACCGCGCTGGAAGACAACGGCATGATGGGCCGCGATGTGGCCCTGCAGAACAAGGTGGTTAAAACCATGCAGGACCGCAGCATGGAGATGGGCGTGTTCGTCATCGACAAGGGCGGCAACGGGGCCAACACCCTGGCGGCGGGTAAGCAAGACTACCTGGACATCTTTTTAGATGGCTGTAAGCGGGCGGTTGAGGTGGCCAAACGCGTCAACGCCAAGTGGATGACCGTGGTGCCCGGCGACTTTCAGCGCGACATTCCGATCAACATCCAGACGGCCAATGTGGTGGAAGCGCTGCGGCGGGGTGCCGAAATCTTTGAGCCGCACAACCTGGTGATGGTGCTGGAACCGCTTAGTGATTCACCCAACCTGTTTCTGCGCACTTCCGACCAGACCTACCTGATCTGCAAGGCGGTGGATAGCCCGGCCTGCAAAATTCTGTACGATATCTACCACATGCAGAAGAACGAGGGGAACCTAATTACCAACATGGAAGCCACTTGGGACGAAATTGATTACATCCAGATTGGTGACAATCCGGGACGTAAGGAGCCAACTACGGGGGAAATTAACTACCGCAACGTGTTTGCCTATTTATACGATAAGGGTTTTAAGGGCATCTGCGGTATGGAGCACGGCAACTCAATGGATGGCAAGGCAGGTGAGCAGAAACTCATCGACGCCTACAAACAAGTGGATAACTTCAAGGCTTAGTTTTTGTCAGGGGCTTTTTGATTAAGACCAAGCATCATCGAATGATTAGTCCCGAACCCACCTGTGAGAGCCGAAAGTTTTGCAGGGCCGCCCCGGTGGTGGCGTCGAAGTCGGCGCTCGCCTCGTCGTGCGAAAAAGTGCCGTGCATCAGCACTTCATCCCCGGTGCCCACCGCCCGGTAGGTGAGCGTATAGGGAACATCTTCCTGGCCTTTATAGTACCACACCCGGAGCTGATAGTCACGCTGAGGAATAACGTCGGTGAGCAGCAGCTTCTCGGCACGGGATTGCTGAGCGCTGGTCACGGACACGCTATTCGGTTGATCTACTAACAGAATCAGCTCGACCGAATCAGAGGCGTCCCAGGAGAGGGTGAGTTCGTAATCGTTTTCTTCCAGCCGGTGGTGGTAGGTGGTTAGCGAAGTCAGCGTGGCGTTGCCCTTGAGCACTCCGGTAAGCGTGACGGTTAGGTCTTCGGGTTCCGGTTCAAAAAGCTGGTCTTCCAGCACCTGAAATTCAATAAAGACCTCCGTTTCGCCCGCTTCGATCACCAGGGGAGATTCGGTCAGCATCGCTACGTCGGCGTTCTGATAGCGAGACGGACCAACCACCGCACTGCCCTCGACCAGAAAGTTGACCACCGTGGCGCCCTCCTGCGGCTGGTTGAGTCGAACCGCTACGCGTTGAATATCCGCTCCTTCGGCGCCTTTTCCGGACGGGCTGGCAAAGGAGACGGTGGACGGAGGCAAAGAAAAATTGTTGGTATCGTCATCGCCACACGACCATAAAGTGCTGCAGAGTAAGAAACTTCCGGTAATCTGACGGAGATAAGCCATACTTATTGGGTTGGTGATTAAGCAATTTGCGCATCATATTTAAACTTTTCTAACATTTAATTTAACTAAATGTATGCTGTACCATTCACAGAAAGAATATCCGGTATTATATTGACAGCAACGCGGTGAACACCGAACAGTACGTACTCATTTTTCTTCTGCTGGCCGTGATCAGCAGTATCCTATCCAAGAAGATTGACCCGGCGGGAGGACTTTTGGGAGGAATGATTGCGTACACGCTGTACGCCGCCCTGGGGTGGCTGGGTGTTTTTCTGATCGGCGGATTCTTCGTGCTGGGGACAGCGGCGTCGGTATGGAAGATCCGAAAAAAAACGCACTGGGGCGTGGCCGAACAGCGTAATGCGCGTCGGGGCTGGCGCAACGTGGTCGGCAATGCGGGCGTGGCGGCCGCGGTAGCGCTGCTGGTGTTAGCGTGGCCAGGGTTTATCGCGGTGGGCAGCGTACTCATTGCCGCTAGTTTTGCCGGGGCCCTGTCCGATACCTGGTCATCGGAGTTCGGAAACATCTACGGCACCCGGTTCTACGAGGTGCTCACCGGAAAGCCCGGAGCGCGGGGGCACGACGGGGTGGTAAGTTGGGAAGGCAGTCTGGCCGGACTAGTCGGAAGTGTCTTGGTCGCGGCCTTGTTCGGATTGATGTGCGGCTGGGGAAGTGCGGTGCTGATTGTTGCAGCAGCGGGATTAATCGGAAATTTAGCCGATTCGCTGCTGGGGGCCACCCTGGAACGTTCAGGAAAGTTGGGTAATCACGGCGTCAATTTTTTGGCTACCCTAGTAGCAGTACTGTTTGCCTTGGGCCTACTTCTTAGTGAAAAACTGCTCCATTAGAAGCCGCTGATTGGGGTCTAGCACGACCTGCGTGGGTTTGCTATCGAGTTTGAAAACAAAGGTTTCTTTCATTTTAGTAAAGGTAAGTACCTTGGTTTCGGCGGGTTTACCTTTGTCATAGTAAACCGCAAATTGCAAATCCATCGGGAAAAAGCTGCCCCGTGGCTGAACCTGCTCTAACTCTAAAATAAGCTTGTTACCCGACCGGGCGTACTTCCAGGTGCCTTTCACCACCGGGTGGCCCGCCTGTTGCAACCAGGCACGGAAGAAAGTATTTAATTGCTGTCCCGACACCCGTTCGGCGACCGACTGAAAGTCTTGCGTTGAAGCGTTCTGATGGTGATAGATTCGGTAGAAATCTCGCAGGGTTTGGAAAAACGCGGGGTCACCGATCTTATTCCGTAGCATGTGCAGAAACCAAGCGCCCTTTTGGTAGGTATTGGCGTTCAGCAGCTTAAAAAGATTCGTCTCCTGAGCATCCACTACCATCGACTGCGGCGACTTGACGTAAAACGAAAAGATGCGCCCTTTGTCCTTGGCCAGGCGCGCGGCCAGGGTATCAGCGCCGTAGGTGTGGGCCAGATACAGGTGCGTGAGATAAGTAGAAAAGCCCTCGCTCAACCACACGTCTTGCCAGTTTTTTTCCGTCACTGCGTTGCCAAACCACTGATGAGCCACTTCGTGGGCGATCAGGCTTTCTATGGTGGCTTCGTTGGCGATGGCATCCTGGTTGTAAAAGATATTACTGGCGTTTTCCATGCCTCCGTAGCGGGTACACGACTGCACGTTGGCCAGTTTTTCGTAGGGATACGCCCCAATCTGCTGCTCAAAGTACTTCAGCACGTCGGCGGTTACCTCCAGGTTTTTGAATCCTACGTCGCGATCCTCGGGAAAAACCCAGTCCTCAAGGGACGTTGGGGCTGATACCGGATGGTAACGAATGGCGAAGCGGGCGGCCCCGAAAACCATCACCTTGGTGGCGATCGGGTAGAGGGTGGCCCAGTGGGTGAGCTTCAGGTTCTTTTCCTGCTCCGGCGGTAGGTCGCTTTCCTCACGTTTGGTGCCGTTGGCAATCACCTCGTAGTGTTCGGGAGCCTTGATGATAAACTCACAGGTGGCCTTGTCCGACGGATGGTCTTTGGTGGGCAACCACCGATGCGCCCGGTTGGGCCAGTTGTCACCAAAAAAGGTGCGGTCGCCGTACTTGTTCTTAGAGATGATCAACCCGTCGTCGGGCACTCCGCCGTAGCGGATGCGAAAGGTGGCCACGTCGTTGACGCGGGAGGGGGCCGGTAACTGAATGGTAAGCAGATCCTTTTCGTGCCGATAGGTCGTAGAAACATCATTCCGGAGGACTTCCACCACCGTCATTCCGGTTTCTCCGTTCTTTGAAGCACTGGCCAAGTCAAGGTGAACCGCCTGCTGGTTGGAAACCACAAATTTAACCACCACCTCCGCGGTGCCGACAATCCGGTCGTTCTGATCGTTGAGAACGATGTGGAAGGAGTAGTGGAGCACGTTGATGCTGGGGTCCGGGGCTGCGCTCAGCGAGGAGACCAGCACGCAGGATGACAAAAGGCAGGACCAAGCAAGTCGCATAACGAATGTATAAGGAGAAGGAGAGATGCAGAAGCGGTGAAGTTAGAAAATCTTCGCTGCTTGCCACTACCTTCGGGATACGAAACAAAATGATAAGGTACAAGGCTGCCGTTGCTCCGAAGATTCCATCAGGCGGTGATCTTTTGAAAATAGGCGCGCGCCGCTTCCTTTACCCGGGGAGCCAGCAGCAGGGCCGACAACATGGTAGGAATGGCCATCAGAGCGTACATGCCGTCCACAAAGTTGATCACGGCAGTCAGAGAGGTAACGCAGGCCAGCACAATGGTGCACACGTAAAAGTAGTTGAAGTAGTGCGCCCGGTGGGCACCGGCCAGGTAAGAAAACGACTTGGTGCCGTAGTACGACAGCGTGAAGAGCGATGAAAACGAAAAAAACATCACGCACAGCAGCAGCACGTACCCGCCCGTTTGGGTTCCGGGAAAGGCCGTATTGAAGGCGTCGACCGTCAGGGTGATGCCTCCCAGACCGGTGATCTGCCACACGTCGGTGACCAGCAGCGCCAGGGCCGTCATGGTGCATACCACAATGGTGTTGATCAGCGGGCCGAGCATGGCCACCAGTCCTTCGCGAATCGGCTCGGTGGTGCGGGCCGCGCCGTGGGCCATGGGAGCAGTGCCAATTCCCGCTTCATTGGAAAAAGCCGCCCGTTTTGCACCAATCACAATCACACTGCCCACGGCTCCTCCCACCACCGATGTGCCCGTGAAGGCGTCCTCAAGGATGAGTTGAAAGCAGGGCAGCACCCGCTCGTAGTTTTTGATGAGAATGTAGACCACCGCCAGCACGTACACGGCCACCATGGTGGGCACCAGCCGACTCGCTACTTTGGCAATACGCTGAATGCCCCCAAAGATCACCAGCGAGACGATTCCCGCCACGGTGAGGCCCAGCAGCAAGTTCAACTGAAAGCTATCTTCAATACCAAAGGGAGCCAGGGCCACGTCCTTGATAGCACGGGTGAGTTGGTTGGCGTTGAGCATCGGCAGCGGACCCAGCAAGGCCGCCAGGCAAAAAAACACGGCCAAGGGTTTCCATTTTTTGCCGAGTCCTTCTTCAATCACGTACATCGGCCCGCCCTGGGGGCGTCCGGCACTGTCGCGCCCGCGGTACATGATGGCCAGTGTGCAGGTAAAAAACTTGGTGGCCATGCCCACAAAGGCGCTCACCCACATCCAGAACAGCGCGCCCGGTCCGCCCATGGTGATGGCCACGGCCACGCCGCTGATGTTGCCCATGCCAACGGTGGCCGCTAGGGCGCTGGACAAGGCTTCGAAATGCGTGATGTCGCCCGGGTCGTTGGGGTCATCGTACTTGCCCTGTAACACCTGGATGGCGTGTCCGAAGTGGCGAAAGGGCAAGAACCGCGAGTAAATCATGAAAAATAGCCCGCCGCCCAGCAGCAAGATCAGGAGGGGAATTCCCCAGGCGTATTCGCTGAATAAGGCAAGGGTAGACTCGATTGATTCCAAAGAAGGGGTAGATTAGCGTACGGGAGGAGACAATAGGACCGAAGGTAACAAAATAATGCTAACGGACGATATTTTGCCACTCCATGAAGCGCTGACTGATTTGTTGGGCCATGCGCTCGTAGTTTTCCCAGGAATCAGTGACGTGGTAGAGCGAGGGCAGAGAACTGGCTAGCAACGTTTGATAGTCTTTGCGGTAAATGCCACTACCGTAGTAATAATAGGTGAACAGGTTGCCGGTCTCGCTAAAGAGTTCGTAGCCCAGGTAGCCATCCCAAATTTCGCTCAGGATGGTGCAACTGATCTGTCGGTTCTGGAACCGGTAAATCTGGATGTCGGCTTCGTCCTCAAAGTACTCCGAGTAGTGCTCATTGTTGATAACCCACCCCAAATACATTCCAATGTGTACGTAGGCCTGCTCAATAGGCAAGTCGCTGGGAAAATTTCCCAAAAAGTGCGACTTGGCATTGTCGTAAATGCTTTTTTTATCCTGCGTGGTTGTTTGGTGCGGCATAAGACTTTTGTTCGTAAACATAAGCCTATTACCTTGGGATTCAAGGGTATATTATGTCAATATCTTACACCAACGACCTAATATTCAGCACCTGAGAAACCCTGTGTTTAAATAGGGATATGCAATCGTAAAATTGTTATGAATCATCCATTAGCTTCCTACGTTCGTTCCGTTCCTGACTTTCCGAAAAAAGGCATTCAGTTTAAAGACATTACCCCGTTGCTTCAGCATCCGGAGGCGGTTCGTCAGGCCGTTGACGCGTTGGCGGAGCTGGCGCAAGCGGCCCGGGTGCAAAAGGTGGTGGCGGTGGAGGCCCGGGGGTTTTGGCTGGGGCCCCTGATTGCCGACCGGCTGTCGGTGGGGTGGGTGCCCGTGCGGAAGGCGGGAAAATTGCCTGCGACCACACTTTCAGTATCCTACGCGTTGGAGTATGGCACCGATCAACTGTTTATGCACCAGGATGCGATCCAGCCCGGCGAGGTGGTGCTGGTGCACGATGACTTGCTGGCCACCGGCGGCACGGCCCGGGCGGCTTGCCAGTTGGTAGAAGCGGGCGGGGGCACGGTGGCGCAGGTTTCTTTTTTGGTAGAACTAGCGTTTTTATCGGGTCGCGACCGACTAAAAGCCTACCCCGTTCGTTCACTTATTAGCTACGATCGGTAATTTAACCCCGCCCAATCACTTGCTACCGAACCACTTGGTGCCTTGGTTTCGCAAAAGGCATAGTTCTTGTTAGTCGATAAGAATAATGAGCCATCAGCCCCAGAAATTGGCGGCTATTTTTTGATAAATGAGCTTGCATTTGTGGGTGAAGTACTTTAATTGTACTATATTAAGTTGTTTTAAAGGGAGTGAAAGCCATACGCGTTGACTGTTTAATTTGCGCTTCATTTTGCCTGATTCGAAGCGTCCTCACCAACTACGCTAACCAAACCGGTTTCTACATTGCCCGGGAGTGAACTAAAAGCCCGCTCCTTTTTTTATAAGATTACAGTCCTCTTCCCCCGGCGCCGAAGTCGTTGGTGCTTCTCTCTGCTTATTCCTATTGATTATTTACCTCGTTTAACTACGGAGATATGAGCGTACTTGACAAGATCAAAACGAATTACAGCACGGCATCCAGTGAAATGAGTTTAGCGGAATACCTCAAAGAGTGCAAAAAAGACGCGCTGATGTATGCCAAACCCGCCGAACGAATCCTGCACGCCATCGGTGAGCCCGAAACGGTGGACACCCGAAGCGACCCCCAACTGAGTCGCCTCTTTTCTAATAGAGTTATTCGGATTTATCCGGCTTTTCGGGAGTTTTACGGCATGGAAGAAACCATCGAGCAGATCGTTTCTTTCTTTCGCTACTCCGCCCAGGGCCTGGAAGAGAAGAAACAGATTCTGTACCTGATGGGCCCCGTGGGGGGCGGCAAAAGCTCGCTGGCCGAAAAGGTGAAGCAGCTCATTCAGGTTAACCCGATCTACGTCCTCAAGGCGAACGACGAATTCAGCCCGGTGTACGAAAGCCCGCTGGGCCTGTTTGCCGACTACAAAGACGAACTGGAGAAAGAGTACGGCATTCCGTCCCGCTACATTCCGGCCTGCATGAGTCCGTGGGCCAGCAAGCGGCTGCGGCAGTACGACGGCGACGTGAACCACTTTTCGGTGGTGAAATTATATCCCTCGGTGCAGAACCAAATTGCGATCTCTAAGACCGAGCCCGGCGACGAAAACAACCAGGATATTTCTACGCTGGTGGGCAAGGTTGACATTCGCCGCCTGGCCGAGTACCAGCAGAGCGACCCGGACGCCTACAGCTACTCGGGCGGACTGTGCCTGGCCAACCAGGGAGTGATGGAGTTTGTGGAGATGTTCAAGGCCCCCATTAAGGTGCTCAACCCCCTGCTCACCGCCACCCAGGAGAACAACTACAAGGGCACCGAGCCGATCGGCGCCATTCCCTTCAATGGCATCATCCTGGCCCACTCCAACGAATCGGAATGGGCCAAATTTGCCAATGATAAGAAGAACGAGGCCTTTCTGGACCGAATTTATAAGGTGCAGGTGCCCTACTGTTTGCGGGTGGACGAGGAGATCAATATCTACAAAAAACTGATTCGCGAGAGCTCGCTGGACCAGGCACCCTGCGCGCCCATGACGCTGCAACTGCTGGCTCAATTTTCGGTGATGACGCGGCTGCGCCCGCCCGAAAACTCCAGTATCTTCTCCAAGATGCGGGTCTACAACGGCGAAACGCTCAAGGAAACCGATCCTAACGCCAAATCCATTCAGGAGTACCGCGACGACGCCGGGATCAACGAGGGCATGACGGGTATATCAACCCGCTTCGCGTTCAAGATCTTGTCTAAGGTATTTAACTTCGACAATGAAGAACTGGCGGCCAACCCGGTGCACCTGCTCTACGTGCTGGAGCAGGCGGTGGTGAAGCTGGAAGCCGATCCTGAAACCGAAGAGCGCTATCTTAACATCGTGAAGTCAATTCTGGCCAGTCGCTACGCCGAATTCATCGCCGACGAGATTCAGAAGGCTTACATCGAGTCGTATAGCACCTACGGGCAAAACATCTTCGAGAAATACATCATCTACTCCGACTACTGGATTCAGAATAATGACTACCGTGATCCTGATTCGGGTGAGGTGCTCGACCGCAGTGTGCTCAACGATGAACTAGAGAAGATCGAAAAACCGGCGGGTATTGCTAATCCCAAAGATTTTCGCTCCGAAGTGACCAACTTCACACTGCGCTACCGGGCCAACAACGGGGGAAAGAGCCCGCGCTGGGATTCGTACGAAAAGATCAAGAATGTGATCGAGAAAAAGATCTTTACGAACACCGAAGACCTGCTGCCGGTCATTTCGTTCAATGCCAAAACCAACGAAGAGGACGAAGGCAAGCACCGCGATTTCACCAAGCGCATGATGGACCGGGGCTACACCTACAAGCAGATCCGCATCCTGGTCAACTGGTTTATGCGCGTACGCAAAACGATGGGGTAAAATGATTCATCGCGCGGCGACCGTCGCGTTCCACCAACGACAATAGTATGAGCAACATCATTGACCGTCGGAAGAACACCAAGGGCAAGTCGACCAACAACCGACAAAAGTTTTTACGGCGCGTTGAGGACCAGATTCGCAAGGCTATCCCTGACATTGTGAGCCAGGAGCGGATCAAAGACGCCAGCGGCGGCGGTAAGGTGAAGGTGCCGGTGTGGGGGGTGAAGGAGCCCAGCTTTCGGCACGACCCCCGCTCGGGCAAGAAGCACTACGTGCGGCCCGGCAACGATAAATTCAACGAAGGTGACCAGGTGGCTAAGCCCGATGATGAGGGTAGCGGCTCGGGACAAGGGCGCGGCTCAAACAGTCCGGGCACCAGCGAAGACGAGTTCACCGTCATCCTGACGCGCGAGGAGTTCTTGAAGTACTTCTTCGAGGACCTGGAACTACCTAATCTGCTGAAGAAGTACATGGAAAGCACCGTAAGCTACCAACTTCGGCGGGCAGGATACACCAGCCACAGCGTGCCTGCCCGGCTCAACATCAAAACCAGTTATCGGCAGTCGCTCGCCCGCCAGATATCGGTGCGGGGTTATTATGATGGGAAGCTCAAGAAGCTGCGCGAAGCGCTGGAGCTAACCACCGAAGAAACCGAGCGGATCGTGCTGCTGGCCGAGATTGAGCGCTACGAGAAATTGAAACTGACCGTCCCCTTTCTCGATGACATCGACCTGCGCTACAATAACTTTGAGCGGGTGCCGGAGCCCATCACCTCAGCGGTGATGTTTTGCATCATGGACGTGTCGGCCTCGATGGGATTCCACGAAAAAGACATTGCCAAGCGGTTCTTCACGCTGCTCTACATCTTTTTGACCAAGCAGTACCAAAACGTGGAGCTGGTGTTTATCCGCCACCATACCGAAGCCAAGGAAGTGGGCGAAGAAGAATTTTTTAACTCCCGCGAGAGCGGCGGCACCGTGGTGGCCCCTTCCCTGAAACTGATGAAGAAAATCGTGGACGAGCGCTACCAGAGCAGCGCCTGGAACATCTACTGCTGCCAGGCCTCGGACGGTGACGTGTGGTCGAACGGTGACGCGGTGGAGTGCTGCCAACTGCTCAAGGAGCAAATTTTGCCCAGCGTGCAGTACATGGCCTACATTGAGATCAAAAACCGGGGGCTGGAGGGTTACCTGTGGCACGCCTACAAACGCCTGCGCAGCCACGACAACTTTTCGATGCGCAACATCAACGACGTAAGCCAAATTTGGCCCGTGTTTAAAGCGCTGTTTAAGAAGAAGGAATTGGTGGAACCGGGGAAATAAAATGGCTCGATTGTTCGATGGCTCAATTGTTAAAAAAGGTGACGCGAACAATTGAACAATCGGGCCATTGAACCTAGCGTTCATTCAGTGACGAAAATTATCCTTAGAAACCAGTATTATATAAATGTACGATAAGGAGAAGATACGAAAAATGTTCAGCGCCCCGAACTGGGATTTTGAGACCATTCAGGTAGCCGATGAACTGACGAGCCGGGTGGGCCGGGAGCAGTTTCGGCTGGATACCTATCCCAACCAGATAGAGATCGTCACCTCCGAGCAGATGCTGGATGCCTACGCGCTCATCGGTCTGCCGACCTCGTATCCCCACTGGAAGTTCGGGAAAGACTTCGTGCTCAATCAGGGCAACTACCGGCAGGGGCGTATGGGGTTATCCTACGAGATGGTGATCAACGCCGACCCCTGCATCAGCTACAACATGGAGAACAATTCTACCTGCATGATGCTGCTGGTGATTGCCCACGCCTGCCAGGGCCACAACGCCTTCTTCAAGAACAATTATATGTTCAAAGACTGGACGTCGGCTGATTCTATTATCGATTATATGGTGTTTGCCCGCGATTTTATCCTGAAGTGCGAGGAAGAATTTGGCGAAGAAGAGGTGGAAGCCACCCTGGACGCCTGCCACGCGTTGATGGACCACGGGGTGGATCGGTACAAAAAACCACCCAAGCTATCGGGCAAAAAGGAGCAGGATCGCCTCAAGCGTCTGGCCCGCGTGAAAACCGAGAATTACAACGACATTCTGCGCACGCTACCGCCCTCCCTCAAGAGTAAGCAGGAGAAGTTTAAGAACAAGCACGAACGTTTTCCGAAAGAACCCGAAGAAAATATCCTGTACTTCATCGAGAAAAACGCGCCGACGTTGCCGATCTGGAAGCGGGAAATCGTCCGTATCGTCCGCAAAGTAGGGCAGTATTACTATCCGCAAACCATGACCAAGGTGATGAACGAAGGCTTCGCCACCTTTATGCACTACCACATCATCAACCAGTTGTTTGAGGACGGCTACCTGGGCGACGGCTTCATGCTGGAGTTTCTCAAAAGCCACAGCGGGGTAATTTACCAGCCTCCTTATTCCAGTAAGCACTTCTCCGGACTGAATCCCTATACCCTGGGGTTCAACATCTTCATGGATATCAAACGCATCTGTGGAAACCCGACCGATGAGGACCGGCAGTGGTTTCCGAGCCTGGTGGGTCGCCCGTGGTTAGACGAGGTGCACTACGCAATGGAAAACTTCCGCGACGATAGCTTTATTGCCCAGTATCTTTCGCCCAAGGTGATCCGAGATATGGGCCTGTTTAGTGTATACGACGATGACGAGGAAGACTTCTTTGAGATTGACGCTATCCACAACGAGCGGGGCTACCGACGGTTGCGGCAGTTGCTAAGCCAGCAGTACGACCGCTCGACGCGGGTGCCCGACATTCAGGTAGAGCAGGTGGATCTCCATAAAACCAGCAAACTGACCCTCATTCACAAAATTCAGAGCGAGCGGCTGCTAGAAGAGGACGAAGCTCAAGAAACGCTGCGCTACGTACAACAGTTGTGGGAATTTCCGGTAGAACTGCACTCGCGCAACCGGGCGGGCATCGATGAGGACTTTTACGAATGCTGAAACGCAGTTGTTAATGATTTAGCGCAACGTTTGCATTATCGTTACTGCCGAGAAGGCACGTAGTGCTGATGCTCCTTCAAAAACTGGATCATCGGGTCCGTGTAGTGGGTGGGGAGGGTAGCATTGAAAGCAATGTGCTCGAGATTCGTAAAGAACTGCCGTTGTCCGGCGGAGGGGTACTTCTTAAAAGACTTGGAAATCAGGCGAAGCAATGAATCCAGGCTTTCTTGCTGCAAGCGCATGTCTAACAAAATCTGACATACCCGCTGCGAAAAGGGATCGTTGGGGTCGCGCTGGCCCTTCACCAGCACCAGGCTGATTTCCCAGGTAGAATACTCACTCATCGGTCGTCTCATTGGAACAAAGCTACTGGTTTTCCTATCTGTTGCTCGTACTCCCGCTGGATAGCCACTGCATTTTCGGGACCCGACAGGCCACCGCAGAGAATGACGACCAATCCGCCGCTACCGGGGTAGGTCAACCGGGCACCGTATAGCCCCTTGCGGGGACCAGCTGCCTTCACCCGCGCCACAATTTCGTCGGCTCCCGGATACCCAATTCCGCAGTCAGAATAATTTTGGTGCGACTGATACATCAGTTCCCCCATCAAGTTCAAGCGGTTGGCGTAGTTCTGAAACTCCGCGCTGTAATTCTTTATAACCTGAACGAAGAGCTGCGCCCGGAAGTTTTCGTACACCGGAAGACGCGTACCCTTGAGTACATCATATTCTTCATCGCGATCAATAAACGAAATAATATCAATGCTCGTCTGAAATTTCTCAAAAAAATCTTGTCCACTGAGTTTTTCGGGCAGTATCAACCGGTATTTATCCTCAAATTCGGAGGGGGGAATATTTCCCGCGTAACCGCCGTAGGGCAAGCTCAACCAGTCACCGGTCTCTTTGGCAACCTCCAGGTCGCGCACGGTGGCGCCGCTGGCCAAGGCGATGATACTGTAGCCCATAAACATCGCGGTGCGCAGCCGGGCCAGGGCGGGGTTCGCCAGCGTAACGGCTCTCCCGGTTCCCACCCCAACAAAAGAAAGCGCATCAGGCAGGTTGATGGGATGAAACACTTCGGCGGGTTGGCACCGCAGGGGAGTCAGGTGTTGCAGGTCACCGAGGTAAGAAACGATGTGCCGACTCGGGCCGGTGCCAAAGCTGCCCACCCAGTTCTCGGCGCGGTGCGCGAGGAGGGGCAGTTCGTAGGGACCTACCGTCAGGTTGAGGCTGCTGCTTATCGCCTTTAAGAGCGCCAGCTCGAGCGAAGCAATGGCTCCGGCTCCCACTTCCCAGGGCAGCTCACTGACCAGAACAATGGCCAAACCCTCAAACTTAAGCTTCCGCTCCGCGTATAACATCACCACGCATCCTAACAGGGCAATGATGAGCTCATCAGGATGTACGCGCTGAATTTGTTGCCGGGTGTAGTCGTAGTGCAGCGTTGGAAACTGCCCGACCAACGCCGGATAATTGCATACCAGGTCGTGGGTTGACGTGCCCTGGTGGACAATTTTGAGAGCAATAGTTTGGTCCTCCCGCGTGGCAACGTAGGCGGTAGACACCGGTTCCAGAGCCTTTTGCAGCAAAAGACAACCCGCCACGTCGGTGACGCCGCCCATCACGTCCAGGCAGCCCGAAGCAGTAGCTTGCGTTACCTTTTGCTGGTTGGTAGCAAAAAAATCCTTTAATATTCCAGCAATACTGCCCATGATGGTCGGTTCATACTTCTTGCAATCCGAAGATGGTCTCCGAGCGGCGCGTCGTTAGCAAACATAACGAAATTAGTGGGCATGATGAAGAATATTCCCATAAATTGCCCCGCGAAAACACCGTTCTGTAACCTTGTTTCTGTTCTATGCAATTATCGACCACGCGTGCGCTTGTCTTTGATTTGGGAGGAGTCGTCATCAATATAGATCCGGCGCGAGCGTTTCGGGCACTTCAGCAGTTGGCCCCAAATTCGGTTTCTGTAACGGATAATTTCCTGGAGCACAACGAGCTGTTTTTAGACTATGAAAAAGGGCTTACCGATGACCAAACCTTTCGGCAGGGTGTTCGTGAACTGATTCGGCGGCCTGATTTGTCGGATAGCACCATCGATGAGGCCTGGTGCAGTATGCTGCTGGATATTCCCCCGGAGCGACTGCAACTGCTAGCGCGGCTAAAGACGCAGTATCGTACCTTTGTGCTCAGCAACACCAATCAAATTCACGTCGAGGCTTTCAACGGTATGATTGCGGCGGCCGGTGGGCAACCAAGTATCGATCATCTGTTCGAAAAAGTGTACTATTCTCACGATCTCAAAATGCGCAAGCCCGAGGCCCAAATCTACCGGCACGTGCTGGATGAGCAGGGCTTGGTGCCGTCCGAGACCCTGTTTTTAGACGACCGCGAGGATAACCTGGCGGCCGCCCGGGCCGAAGGCATTCGTACGCAGTTGGTCACCCAGGAAATTGGCATACTAGACCTTTTTGCGGAATGAACCTCACCCGGCAACGCCTGATCCAACTGCTGTTGTTTTTGATCACCCTGGCGACGACCACCCTGGCAGGGGCGGAGTGGCAGTTTGGCCGTTTCGTAGGGTCGGTAGAGCATCCGCTTACCATGCACCACTTCTGGCAGGGGCTGTGGTTTTCGGTGCCTTTTCTGGGGATACTCACCGTGCACGAGTTCGGACATTACCTCACCGCGCTCCGGCACCGGGTGCGCGTCACCTTGCCCTACTACATTCCGCTGTGGCTAGGGTTTATCGGATTGCCCTCGATTGGCACGATGGGAGCTTTTATTCGTATCAAGCAGGCGATTCAAACCCGGCAGCAATACTTTGATATTGGCATCGCCGGTCCGCTGGCGGGTTTCGTGGTGGCGCTGGGCGTGCTGTTCTACGGCTTCACCCACCTGCCCCCGCCCGAGTACATCTTCGAGATTCATCCCGAGTACGCGCAGTACGGCCTGGACTACGCCCAGCACGTCTACGACCAACCGCTGTCTTTACGGGTGAATCCGCCGCTGCTGTTCGAGTGGTTTGCCACTTACGTCGCCCCCGCCGAACGCTTGCCCAACGTCTACGAAATCATTCACTATCCCTGGCTGCTGGCGGGCTTTCTGGCATTGTTTTTCACTGCGCTTAATTTGATTCCGATTGGGCAGCTCGACGGAGGGCACATCTTGTACGGACTTATTGGTTACCAAAACCACCGGCGGGTATCGGCGGTGCTGTTTATTGCCTTTGTGGGCTACGCGGGTCTGGGCGTGATCACCCCTGACATGAGCACGAACGATTTGTTGTGGGGAATCGGACTGTACCTGGGGTTTTTGTACCTCTGCTTTTCGCGTCTCACGCCCGTTCCGCAGACCAACCTGCTGATTGCCGTGAGCATTTTTTGTCTGCAGTTTGCGCTTACGGTGGTCTTTCCGGGGATAAATGGCTTTGAGGAGTGGTTGTTCTTTGGGTTTCTGATCGGACGGGTGCTGGGAGTGTATCATCCGGCCGCTCCGGTAGACGCGCCGCTGGACACCACGCGCAAGGTGCTGGGCTGGCTGGCCCTGCTGATTTTTGTGCTGTGCGCTAGTCCCGCGCCCTTTGTGATTGAGTAGGAGAAGATTGATCTAGCTAGGGTATAGCCGTTGAGTATAACTACTTTTTAATTCGGAAATTTTTACCTACTTTTAGGAAAAACATCTGTATTTTAGAAGTAATAATAATTAATTCGCTTTATGCAATCGTCTAAGAAACAGGACACGAGCTTGCAAAAGATAAGCAAACGGACTACCAACAGAAGGACTTCGCGTCTTTCCAAGAAAGCGCGAAAGAGTGTGCTTGCCCTCCATAAAATTACCACCGAAGAAATATCTCGTATTGCTCGCAGTGGTGTCTCGGGAGAGGTAATTCAGTATATGGTTGATAAGAAGCTGGCTACGATCAAACACGTAGCCTATGTGCTTGGGGTGAATGAACGTACCGTACGCACCTATCAACGGGAAGCCAGTAATTTATCGCCGCAGCAATCCGAGCAATTACTCAAGTACAATCGTTTGCTCCGCCGAGGTGAAGAGGTCTTCGGATCGGATGAAGCTTTTGACCGCTGGCTGCGTAAACCCGCCTACGGTTTGGACAACGACGTTCCCCTGGCGTGTCTGGTTACTTCGGAAGGAATTAACCTAGTGAACGATGAGGTAGAGCGGATCGCCAACGGAGAGTTCGCCTAAGCAGATCGTCTGCATGGAAATCTATCGCATTGTCAAAGAGCAGTACGCTGATACGCTCTTTGCTTCCGGTCGGGCTAACCGTTGGAACAATAAGGGAGAGAAGGTAGTCTATGCAGCCTCATCCCGCTCATTGGCCTGCTTGGAGAACGTGGTGCATTCCAGTGGTGAATCGCTTTTGGATCAATTTACCATCATGGTCATTCACGTTCCGGACGAACTGGATTTGGACATAATCGTCCGGCGTCAGCTTCCGGATGATTGGTTTGCCCGGGCCCGTCACCCGGCGTGCCAACTGCTGGGCAGCCAGTGGTATGCCTCTCAACGTTCGCCAGTGCTGAAGGTGCCGTCGGCCATTGTGCATCAGGAATACAACTTCGTGCTCAACGCAGAGCACCGCGCCTACGGTGAAATTAAGATCATTGACTGGCGGTCTTTTGCTTTTGACCCGCGGATCAAAGAAGACCAATATGAATGATGTGAGATGTATCAATTATTCTGACGGAAAGTGTTGTCAGCCAATACGGTAGATTCTCTTAGGCGTACGTGGTAAGGTGCCAAACTGAACACTGAGACAGTGCGTAGAGCAAACGCGGGCCATGCCATGCGGAAGCGCAACCCACCAGGAGTAAGCCGATCCGTGGGGATTAGGTGCAGAGAGCGAGCTTGACAACTGCTCTGTAAAAATAAGTTGTAAGGAAAAGCCCTTAGCTCAGATAGCTAAGGGCTTTTCCTATTAAACTGGTCAAAGCCTTCAATCTCGTGTTTAGCTACTACTCTTTCATATTCTGTAAGTTGTTTTTCAGACAACCCATACTTAAAATCTCTAACTACAGAAACCATAAAATTTGCAACTCTAGTATGATAAATGTATGCATGTGCCATGTGATGATCAACCCGTGCTGTATCTTGTAAGTGAGACTGTAATATTTCCTCTAGCTTGGGGTATTTTCTTTGTGTGAGTGCGCTAAAAGCATATGACCTAATGATAGGACTGCGATGTTCTGTAAAATTAACCAATTGGTCTATGGACAAGCTATCCCTAAACTCATTGTATACTGAGTTTTCCTCTACCATTATCATGTCTACTTTCAATAGGTTGTCAACTAACTTATCATATTTTGGATATGATAAGTTAGTACAACCACAACCACTAGTAAAAACAATAAATGTCAACAGACGAAGAATCATACTGATTATTACTTCCAGCTATAATCTGCTTCAAAAGCTTGACTATATCCTCCTGAACTGTTAGAAGCTGCTACCCGTACTCTAAAGTCATCTAAATCTTCAGTGTCTACTTCAAACGTATAAGAAAGATTCTGAGTTGAGTCACCGAAACGATAGGAAAGAAATTCACCCACGTAATAAGGAATATAGACGATATAGTCGGTCGCGCCAGGAACAGCATTCCAAGTAACAACAACATCTCCTTCCTGACTACTCCAAGACTGCCAATTAGCAACTACAGTAGGAGCAGCTACAAATTGACCTGCTGCCTGTCCTGAAAGCATATATTCTACTGTATTGACGTCTGATTGAGTGATATTGCCACTTTTGGTATATGGGTCTCTTTGGTATGCTTTATTTAAGACGGGCTTACTATCGTCTATAGCATGGTTATCATTAAACGAACTATATATCATAATAGAATTGTAATCAAAGCCACCAAGATTAAAGGTTGCGAATCCCTTCGTTCCCGGATTATCATTTGTTACTAGGTTATTAATAAGCCTATATTGAGGTTTTACACTCTCATTCATATTGTTCCACCAAACAAATATGTGAGCATCTCTATCAGGTCTTTGGTGTTCGTGGTTCAATCCAAGTGAATGGCCTATTTCATGGGTTATTATACCCGCTGTGGCGCTACAATCTGGTGCAAGATAGATATATCCTATACCTTCACTACTAAACCTATCTGCCCAAAAACAAGTGGGATTTGAAGAAGCTGTAAAATAAACGTAAGGGTTGTTTCCTGGCTGATTGAGTTGCACAAAGTTTAGTGACAGCTTCTGATTTCAATCGTCTATTGCTGCGTCAATGGCAACTATAGTTGATCCGGGTAGCTGAGGATTAACGTAATAGTAATATGTTCCTCCATTCCAATTGGAGTTTTGTGCCAATCCGTTTCCGTTAGTTCTCCCATTAGCGAAACCGTTTCTTTTTACAATATCATCTATTTGTGCGCTAGGGTCTTTAGATAACTGATTGAGTTTTGCTAACATTTCGTCTGAGATTGCAATGTCACCATCAATGAGGTTTGTACCATCACTATAAGCGTGATACGCAATTTTGTCGTCGCCAATCTGAATTATTTTTAGTTCTGGTTTTTCATTAGATATGTGAGGCCAACCTGAGTCTTCATCATCAGTCCGGATACTAATAGGATCATCTATTTCTTCACAGGAGAAAAATATAAAAACGAACAGCGTAAGTAGCTTGGCTACTGAAAAAACATAATTCTTGTACATGTGGAATGAGGTTATGGTTTACAAATCTTCTCAATTATGATAAAAAACATCAGCACAAAAGCAAAATTGTAGTGTTAAGCTTATGTTAACTCTTTTCTGGACACATATTTATGTACCAATATATGCCATCAGTTTTTCTTTTACATAAACTTCACCTCCATCCTCCTCTCCCTCACCACCATCACCCCTCTGCCCATAGTCCCACCCCTCGCCCTACCTTCCCCCCTTCACCCCCGCCCTCACCCACCACTACGCACCTACCTTTCCTACTTATATTCCCCTCTTTTTCAAGATGTGTGTTACGCACCATTTTGGTCTACCGATAGCCCTTCGATCGAGTTTGTAGCCGGAGGAAATAAATATCCTGGAGAAGTGACGACATACGCCCGCACTTAATAAACTATCGATAGCGTTTATCAGCGCAAGTAAAAATCCTCACGCATCAGGTTCTGCTGCCACTGCCAGGCCGACCGCATCATTTCCTCCAGCGAACGCTCGGCGCGCCAGCCCAGCGCTTGATTGGCCAGGGTGGTATCGGCGTAGATTTGCTCAATGTCGCCCGGACGGCGGGGAGCAATCTCGTAGTTCAGCGTCACGCCGTTGACCCGCTCGAAGGCTTTGATCACGGCCAGCACCGATTGCCCCTCGCCGGTGCCCACGTTAAAACATTCGTAGCGCTCGTCGTTCTTCCCCTCCAGCAGGCGTTGCAGGGCCGCCAGGTGCGCCTGCGCTAGGTCCACCACGTGGATGTAGTCGCGTACGCAGGAGCCGTCGTCGGTATTATAGTCGTCGCCAAACACCCGCAGTTTCTCCCGGATGCCCGCCGCGGTTTGCGTAATAAAGGGCACCAGATTGGCCGGTGGGCCGGTCGGCAGCTCGCCCAGCAGTCCCGAGGCGTGCGCTCCCACCGGGTTGAAGTAGCGCAGGCTGATGGCCCGCAGCGCTTCTTCGGCGGCCACGGTGTCGTAGATGATCTCCTCGGCAATTTGTTTGGTGTTGCCGTAGGGCGACTCGGCGGGCTTCACCGGGGTGGCTTCGGTGACCGGCAATTGGTCAGGCTGCCCGTAAACCGTGCAGGAAGAAGAAAAGATGAGGTTCGGGATGCCGTGCTCCTTCATCTGTAGCAGCAGGTTGATGAGCGAGTAAAGGTTATTGCGGTAATACTTCAGCGGATTCGCCACCGATTCGCCCACCGCCTTGGAAGCCGCGAAGTGGATCACCGCGCTAATGCTGGGGTGGTTCTTGAAAAACTTGCCGAGCGCCGCCGGATCGCACAGGTCAAAGGTCGCCAGTTCGGGCCGGGTGCCGGTGATCTGCTCGATGCCACTGAGAACTTCGGGCTGCGCGTTAGACAGGTCGTCGATGATAACGACCGAGTAACCAGCTTGGATGAGCGCCACGACGGTGTGTGAGCCGATGTATCCGGCGCCGCCGGTGATAAGGATGGTGGGTGTTTGCATACGGAAGTCAGAGAAACGGAGCGGCAATTCGCCACTGAAATGGTGAGGAGGCAAGGTAGTACCATTTGCCCGATCGATCAATAGCACAATGTTGTTGCGGGGGCGCTGACTTCCCTTCGTAAATTTTATTTGGATTTGTTCCAAATAACTTGAAATCCCAAAAGACCCTCCCTATCTTTGGCCAATCAAAAAAAGACCAACCGTTAACATTTCATTAGCTATGACTCGCTACTGTTTACCGTTTGTTTTGCTACTACCCCTGGCCGCCTGCATCACCGATGACGGGCCGGAAACTCCCCAACTTACGGTTCCTGATACCTATATTTTTGTGCGCGACGGACAAAGCACCGTATCGTTTGCGGGACAGACCACGCGCCTGCGCATGGCGACCGAGCTGACGAGCGCCATGACCGACTTTGACGGCACCACCACCGAACTGCTGCTGGGTAGGTACCGCAACGAAGCCCCCGACGGCGGGAATATCGGCCCTTTCACCGCGGCTGAGCTGAACCAGGCCGAGCAGAGCGTGCGCAGCAAGGTGGCTGCTTCGCAGGATTACTTTTCGGCCAATACCGCCGAAGGAACCGCCATCAAAAGCCAGTTTGAGGACTGGCTGACCCGGCAGGTAAACGAGGTATTTCCCAATGAAGCGTCGCTGGCCGAACCCGGCGTAGCAGGGCAGATCGCCGATGGTGATGCCGTGCGTTACGTCAGCGCCGAGGGTTTAGAATACGATCAACTCGTCACCAAGGGACTGCTCGGAGCGCTGACGCTGGACCAGATACTCAATAATTATTTAAGTCCGGCGGTGCTAGACCGCGATGACCGTCGCGCCGAGAATACCGCTGAAACCCTGGAGGACGGCGAGAACTACACCTACATGGAGCATCGGTGGGACGAAGCCTACGGCTACGTGTACGGCACGGCACCGAATCCCGCCGACCCGAACGCTACGCTGGGAGAGAACGATGCCTTCCTGTATAAGTACATTGGTCGGGTAGAGGGTGATGCCAGTTTTGTCGGCACCGCCGAAGCGATCTTCCAGGCCTTCTTGCGGGGACGGGCCGCAATTGTCGCCGACGAATACGAAATTCGGGACGAGCAAATTGCGATCCTTCAGAGGCAGTTATCCGCGCTGGTGGGTATCCGGGCGGTATATTACCTGCAACAGGCCAAGAACGCCCTGGACCAAGCCACACCTAACTACGGAACCGCGTTTCACGACTTATCCGAGGGCTACGGCTTTATCTACAGCCTGCGCTTCACCCGCCAGCCCGGCACCAGCGTTCCGTACTTCGGTCGGGATGAGGTAGACGGCTTTCTCACCAAACTGATGAGCGATGGTGTAAACGGACTGTGGGACGTGACTCCCGAAACGCTCGACGAATTATCAGCCTCGATTGCCGAACCCTTCGATTTTAGTGTAGAACAAGCCGCCACTAACGAATTATAGATATGAAGAAGTTTTTCTCCGGAGTAATTATCGCGCTATCGTTTACCGCCTGCGTCACCGACGATGAACCAATTGTTGATGCTGGCAACGAAACCGTAGACCGGGGCGCGCTGCTTACGCACTGGGCCGATGATATCATCCTTCCCGCTTACCAGTCCTACGGACAAGCCCTGCAAACCCTGCGAGGAGCTACCGAAAAATTCAATCAGGACCCCAGCGAAGCTTCGCTATTAGAACTGCGGTCTACCTGGCGAAATGCCTATCGGGCGTGGCAGTGGGTGAGCATGTACGAGGTCGGACCGGCCGAAGCAGCATCCCTGCGGAACTTTACCAATATTTATCCGACCGACGCCGCGGCCATTGAGCAGAACATTGCGGAAAAGAACTACACCTTCAACCTTCCCTCCAAGTACGACGAGCAGGGTTTCCCCGCCCTTGACTATCTGTTATACGGACTAGCCGAGACGGATGCGGACTTACTCGCCCGCTACACCGATGCCGAGCGGGGAGAGGGGTATCGAACGTACTTGCAGAAGGTGGTGAGCCGCCTGGATGCGCTCACTACCCAGGTGATTGCGGAGTGGGAAGCTACCTACCGCGATGGCTTCGTGAGTAACACCAGCACTTCGGCCACCGGCTCGTTCAACACGCTGGTGAACGACTACCTGTTCTCTTACGAAAAGGATTTGCGCGCCGGTAAGGTAGGCATCCCGGCCGGCTGGTTTTCTGGCGGTCCGTTGCCGCACACCGTGGAGGGTCGCTACGCCGGAGATATTTCCCGAGAATTGTTATTAGAAGCCATCGATGCCGCGCAGCAATTCTTCAACGGCCAAGCCTTCGGAAGCGACCAGGCCTCGGTAGGACTTAAGTCCTACCTGGATCAGGTGGAGACCGCCCCAGCAACGGAACCGCTGAGCACCCGGATCAACGCTCAGTTTGACCAGGCGCGAGTAGCGGCGCAGCAACTCCAACCCGACTTCGGGCAGCAGATTGCGGACGATAACCAAGCGATGCTCAGTGCCTACGACGCGCTGCAACGCAACGTGGTGCTTATGAAGGTGGACATGTTCCAGGCCCTCAACGTGCAAGTGGACTTTGCAGATGCCGACGGCGATTAGACGAACGAATGAATTCGGTCAGGGATGAGCGGTATCTAAACAGTGCTAACCGGAGGGTAAAACCTCGGACGGTATGAATGCAGCTCCCCAAGTCAAACACGAACCTACGGCGTCTCATCAATCCACCCCGCCCTCGCGACAGTGGGTTAGTTTTCGCGCTTATTTTCAGCAGACCACCGACGTAGCTCCGCTGGCGGTCTTCCGTATCCTCTTCGGAAGCTTGATGTTCGTCAGTATGCTTCGCTTCTGGAGCAACGGCTGGATTGAAAAATTCTACCTTGAACCTCAGTTCTTCTTTACCTACCTGGGGTTGGGGTTCATCCGGCCGCTGGGGCAGTTTACCTACCTAACCTTTGCGCTCTGCGCCGGGGCGGCCTTGCTGGTCGCACTCGGGTACTACTATCGCCCGGCTATTGTTCTGTTCTTCCTCAGCTTCACCTACATCGAGCTGATGGACAAAACCACTTATCTCAACCACTACTACTTCGTGAGTGTGCTGAGCTTGGTAATGATCTTTTTGCCCGCGAACGCCTATTTTTCCCTGGACGCGTTACGCCGACCGCGGCGGGCTAAACAGCACGTCCCTCGCTGGACCATCGACGCACTGAAGTTGCTCCTGGGCATTGTCTACTGCTACGCCGGACTAGCCAAGATCAACTCCGATTGGTTACTGCACGCCATGCCCCTCAAAATCTGGCTATCCGCGCACTACGAACTGCCGGTGCTCGGTAGCCTGCTGCAACAATTCTGGGCACCCTACGCCTTCAGTTGGGGCGGGATGTTGTACGACCTGAGCATTCCGTTTCTGCTGCTTTACCGACCCACCCGCAACCTGGCTTTGGCGCTGGTGGTGGTTTTTCACGGGCTCACCGCGCTGCTGTTCCCCATCGGCATGTTCCCCTACATTATGATTGCCGGTTCGCTCATCTTTCTGGATGCCTCCCTACATAATCGTTTGCTCAGCGCGGGCGCAAAACTGTTCAACCACCGATTGGTCAGGGCCAGCAACGGTAAGAAATATCCTGGCCGCAGAAACAACTTCGCTTTGGTTGCGGTAGGCACGATACTGCTGCTGCAACTGCTGCTGCCGTGGCGCTACTGGGCCTATCCCGGAGAGTTGTTCTGGACGGAAGAAGGCTACCGCTTTTCGTGGCGGGTGATGCTGATGGAAAAGGCGGGCTACGCCCACTTCCGGGTGGAGGATGCCGCCACCCGCCAGCGCTTCTACGTCGACAATGCCGACTTCCTCACGCCGCTGCAGGAAAAACAGATGGCCACCCAGCCGGACTTTATCTTGCAGTACGCGCACTTTCTGGCCGAGCACTTTCGGCGGCAGGGCCACGCCAACGTGCGGGTGTTCGTCGATAGCTACGTCGCCCTTAACGGCAGGCCCAGTCGGCCCTACGTGGATCCGACGGTTGACCTCACGCAAGTAAACGAATCGTTTCACCGCCAAACCTGGTTAGTGCCGTTGGATGACAAAATTTGGGGACTATAAGCGATTGCTAATGCTGTTGGTTGGGCTGCTGATGAGTGCGTCCTCCCTGCGGGCGCAGTACCAGATCACGGGAGAAGTGCGGGACGCGGAGAACCAACAATCCATCGCCGAAGCGGAAGTATACAACAAAACCACCGGTAAACTCGCCATTACCGACGCCCGCGGCGTCTACCGCTTCACTGATTTGCCATCGGGAGCCTACCAACTGGTGTTCTTTTCGTACCAGTACCAAACGCAGGAAAAGCAAATCATACTGGTCGACGATACAACGTTACTAGTGCCGCTAGCTCCGCTCAGCCAGGAGCTATCGGAGGTAGTGATCCGGCAGCAGCGAGAGGCGCTGTTCAGTCTTCGTCGGCTGCGGCCGGTGGAGGGCACCGCCATCTACGCCGGGAAAAAAACCGAGGTGGTGGTGCTCGATCAGGTGGTCGGCAACCTGGCCGCCAACAACGCCCGGCAGGTCTACGCCCAGGTGACCGGGCTCAATATCTACGACAACAACGACGGCGGACTGCAACTCAGCATCGGCGGGCGCGGGCTGGACCCCAACCGCACGGCCAACTTCAACACCCGCCAAAATGGCTACGACATCAGCGCCGACGTGCTGGGCTATCCCGAGAGCTACTACACTCCCCCCGCCGAGGCGCTGCGCGAGATTCAGGTGGTGCGGGGTGCGGCCTCCTTGCAGTACGGCACCCAGTTCGGCGGGCTGATCAACTTCCGGATGAAGCAACCCCATCCTACCCGCAAGCTAGACTGGGTATCGCGGCAGTCGGTAGGTTCGTTTGGCTTGTTCACCAGCTTCAACAGCGTGGGCGGCACGCTGGGGCGGATGAGTTACTACGGCTACTTCCACCACAAGCGGGGCGATGGGTTTAGACCGAACTCCGGCTACTCAGCCCAAAACGCCTACCTGCACCTGGGCTACGATTTGAGCGACCGCACCTCCCTGGCGCTGGAAGTGACCTACCTCAACTACCTGGCCCAGCAGGCCGGAGGACTCACCGATACCCAATTTGCGCAGGACCCGACCTTCAGTCCGCGGCCCCGCAACTGGTTTAACGTAGACTGGCGGCTGGCCGCCCTCAAGTTCAAGCACCGCCTCGGAAACGCTACCGACGTGTCGGTGAACGTGTTCGGGCTGGACGCTGAGCGCAACGCCGTGGGCTTTCGGGGCAATCCGGCCAACCTGAACGCTAATCCGGTTACGGAAGTAGACGAAGTGGACGCCGACGGAAACTACCGACTACCCCGCGACCTGATTCGCGGCAACTACAACAATTGGGGAGCCGAGGCGCGGCTGCTCACCCGCTACCAACTGTTCCGTAGAGACGCTGTGTTTCTAATAGGAACCAAGTACTACCGCGCCAGCAACCGAGCGCTGCAGGGCCCGGGCACCCGCGGCGCCGACGCCAACTTCCGCCGGGCGACCGAACAGTTTCCTGACTACGCCAGCCAGTCGGACTTTTCGTTTCCGAACCGCAATCTGGCCTTTTTCACCGAGCACATTCTGTTTCTGTCCGACCACTTCTCGCTCACGCCGGGCCTGCGCTGGGAGCGCATCCGCACCGAGAGCCGGGGCACCTACCAGCAGGTGAACTTCGACAACGCAGGCAATCCTATCGCCAACCGGGTGCTGGCCGACAACCGCACGCTCGACCGTTCGTTCGCGCTGCTGGGGGTGGGAGCCAGTTACGAACCCTCGACGCGGTTGGAAGTCTACGCCAACGTATCGCAGAACTACCGCTCGGTCACCTTCACCGACATCCGGGTGGTGAGTCCGACCTTTATCATTGATCCCGACATTGCCGATGAAACCGGCTTCACTGCCGACCTGGGCGTACGCGGGCAGTGGGACCAGAAGGGTTCGTACGACGTGAGTGCCTTTGGCCTGCTCTACGACGACCGCATCGGCATCATCCTGGACGACCGGGCCAACCGGGTGCGCAAGAACATCGGGCAGGCTTTGATTGTCGGCCTGGAAACTTCGGTGGACGCTAATCTGGGAGGCTGGCTATCGCTTGATCCGAAAAAGTACCAACTGCGCTACTTCGTCAACGCCGCCTTCACCCAATCGGAGTACCTGCGTTCGGAAGAGAACAACGTGGTGGGCAAGCGGGTAGAGTTCATCCCGGCGGTCAACCTGAAAACCGGTTTGCGGGCCGGATACCAGAACTTGCTAGCCAGCCTACAGTTCACGTACCTCTCTGAGCAATTCACCGACGTAGAAAACTCCCGTGCCCCCGGGGCGGGCGACCGCCGGGAAGGGGTGATTGGCACCATTCCGGCCTACGGAATCATGGATTTATCTGCTTCCTACACCTACCGGCGGTGGAAGCTAGAGACGGGCATCAACAACCTGCTCAACGCGCGCTACTTCACGCGGCGGGCCACCGGCTACCCCGGCCCCGGCATCATTCCGGCCGAACCACGGTCATTTTATACTACACTGCAGTTTTCAGTGGGGGTGGATTGACTGCTGTGTTTTAGCTGAATCTTTGCTGCCTGACGATTGGCTGAAAATCGTAACTGTTCCGTAGGGTAGCTATGATTTTTAGCTTTTGTTAGGTGCCTTTTAAACTTTCATCCTTGATAATTTTTGGCAAATCAGCGTTTTCCAATAGCTTATTGGCTCTATCAAGTTTTTCCTTAAAGAGCACTTTCCCCTTGAAGCGATTTAATTTTTTGTCAATCTTTACCAGAGGTACCTTTGACTCATTGAACTCATCAACTTTCATTGCTTTTGTCTTTTGGTGATTAAAAATCCGATATAGTCTTCCCCCACTATAAACTCTTCAAATGTTTCATCTTGTTTCATACCATAAACGTGAAAATCTTTCTGAATCTCCACTAGATTGTTGGTGATGCCCATTCAATAAAGTCTCGTCCTAACCTCCGTACTACCCGTGGAAAAAATATGTGCCTCAGGGTGTCTGCCCGTGAAAGCATATACTGTCAATGCCACCGTAGCCAAAACCTTCAGGCTATCTCCATTATTGGTTATGACCCTGTCATTAATTTCTTGTCTTTCCTCGTCGTAATCCCCAAAACCGAGATTGTAAAAGTTTTCTATGTTCATCCTCGAGTACTCAACAACCTTTTTGACCTCTCCGTTTTCTCCCACGCTTACAAATTCATAGAAATGCAAATCCTCATCAGCTTTGTATTCATACTTTGAGTATTTCATATGGCAAATCTAACAAATCTGTCAATACCTCTGCCTAGTTCAAGTTAAGTGTTGGGTATGTTTTGACTTTTTTTAGTTGTACTTAACGGCTAGATAAGCTCAGTGAGCATATCTTTTTAAATTGATTCAAAGTTACTTTTTTGTACTGAATACTGCTCGTAGCTCTGTCTGCTCATTGAGCTTATCATTTGTTGGCAATTGTGATTTTCCCATTCTGCCATCCCTTTGGCAAATACAGATTTAATCCTGTTGCCTTTTCAATTTCTAACAAATCATTTCTTAGTGCTATTGACCTCAACCCAATTTCATTTCTATTTAAATCGGCTTTTTCCAACATTAATTCATCTTTCATTTTTCCTAGAAAACCATAGGATGTTGAATCATGATTATTCATAGCCGCAGTTCTCCAATCTTCAATTGTAGCGAATTCGTAGGGATGTAATTCGCCTTTTTCAATGGCTCTAATAAGCCTTGGTCTTATGTTCAAATACAAAGTATCATTTTGATTGTATTCCTTTGAGATTGAATTATGGTGACTTAAAATAACCGAGACCCACCAGTCGTTGCCTATTAATTGTTCTCCTGGATAACCTTGTTCATCAAGAATCTGGTTAAGGTGTTCCAATTGTTCTTCACTATGAGGAGCAAATTTTCTTTCAGAATATCTCCTTTTGGATTTTTGTCCAATTCTGATAAACGCCCCAAGTGCCTTCTTTTGGTCGTTCTTAAACATTTCATGGACTTGTTCTTTAAGCCGAAAATTTAGTTTTGATAAGTAAATTTTGTGGAGTGAATCATATGCTGATACAATCTTCGACCATTCAGAATATTCTTTTAACGATTGTAAATTTTTACTTTTGTTGATACTTTTGAGTGTCCAGCCAGCCTTGATTCCCAACCTAGTGAATTCCAATCCTGATTTATAATCATTTTCATATGCGCTGAGTTCTGTAGCAACCTTGATATCTTTTAGGAACAAGAAATCAAATTGTTTAAAGAGAGAGTCAAACATATTAATTGCAGAAGTGTGTTTTCCTTCAACAATTAGCTGTTCGCATTCAATTACTTTCGAGTGGTAGTTCAGGTAGTTTTCTTGGGCTTTGCTCTTGGTAGAAAACAAAAGGTGACCTATAAGAATAAGAGTTAAGGTAAATTTTGTCATAATACAGAAGGATCTATATTTGATTTAAATTGTTGCCAACAACCGGATAACGGAGACGAGTCTCCTTTATTTGTCTTATAGCATTAGGAGGTCATTCCAAACAAACCGTTGCTTACAATCTATAAAACAGCCCGTCAAAATGGCGCCTCATCCTCCGGAGGCAACCCTGATTCAGGACCACCCGGTCCGGAACCATCTCCAGGACCTTCTTCGTCCGGATTGTACTGCCGGTCGTTGGCCTTGCTGGCGAAGGTGACGATGCCGGGATCTTTGAACGTATCATCCATGCTGGCGCTCTGTAACGAACTGCCGTAGTTGTCGCCCGGCGTCACCTCGTGCAGGTTGGTGAACTTGGTGAACTTGCCGATAAACTTCAGTTGCACCGTATCCAGCGCTCCGTTGCGGTGCTTGGAGATAATGATCTCGCCCACGCCCTGCACCGGTTGCCCGTCTTCGCTTTCGGTAAGTCCGTAGTACTCAGGTCGATATAAGAACATCACTATATCCGCATCCTGTTCAATTGAACCACTTTCACGAAGATCCGACAGCTGCGGACGCTTGTCACCCCCGCGGGTTTCCACGGCCCGACTCAACTGCGAGAGCGCGATCACCGGCACTTCCAGTTCCTTGGCGATGTTCTTGAGCGCCCGCGAGATGGAGGCGATCTCCTGTTCGCGGTTGCCCCCCCCGGTGCGCGAGGCATCACCGGTCATGAGTTGCAGGTAGTCGATGATGATCAGCTCAATGTTGTGCTGGGCCTTCAGGCGACGGCACTTCGAGCGCAGCTCACGGATGGACAGGGCCGGGGTGTCATCAATAAAGATCGGCGCTTCGGTGAGGCGGCTGGTCTTGGCGTACAACTGCTGCCACTCGTCCTCGCGCAGACTGCCCTTCTTGATCTTCTCGCTTTCCAATTCTGCCTCGGCGGAGATCAGGCGATTTACCAACTGAATTGACGACATTTCCAGGGAGAAAATCGCCACGCTGTGCTTGAAATCCACCGCCGCGTTGCGCAGCGCCGAAAGCACGAAGGCCGTGTTGTGCGTGACGGTCATGTCTTCCAGCAGAAACAAATGGTTGCCGTCTATTTCGAAGCCGTAGTAATCATCTACCTGATCATACGCTACGGTTATCCCGGTCACCTGCCAGTTGATGCGGTTCTTCCAGGGCAAGGCTTTTTTGCGCGGGATGCGTACCGGAATGCGGCAAACGTCACCGTAGATACGAACCCGATACACCTCCGACTCGTAACCAATCGTAGTAATAACCGCTTTCTTCTTCCGCAGCGAGGTACGGAAGCCCAGCGAGTCGCACAAATACTTAATCTGATACGCCAAGCGTTTATTCTTCTGCGTAATCTCGTAACCGTTGGTTTGCTCGAGATAGTAGCCGTCGCTGTCGATCAAGCCGGCAAGTAGGGCTAAGCGGTGGATAGTGGTGTTGTAGAGATAGGTGGGGGGGATACAGCTTTCGGTGTTTACCCCGTTGTCTGTTGTGGCTGCTGTCGGAATCACCGTCTTCGTATCAGGAGATTCCGGATATTTTTCTACGCTACGCTGCGCAAAATTTCGGAATGACGATTCTAGGTTGGTAACAATAGACGTATCCACGTGATCGCCATCGCCTAACCACAACCCAACAAAATAAGGGTCAATAGACAGCGGTTTTTCATCGAACTCAACGGCAACTTTATATCCTTTGTAGTTCGTCTTGAATTTGGGCGCTTTGTCCAGGTAGTCACGCACCGAAATGTTGAGTACGTCTCCATTTGTGTGAGGCCCCTCGGTACGACAGTATCCACTGGGGCTTCTTTTTAACGATAAGATATGACTCTCGTTCACCCGGTAGTCCATGCCGCGGTTTTGGCGCACCCAGTACATGCGCTCCCGGCCCCGGGCCAGCGACAACACCCGACGGGGCGTAGAGTCGTCGCCCATCAACTGATCGCCCACTCGAACGTCTTCTACCTTCTTCAGCGTGCCGTCAAACATCACTACCTTGGTGCCTTTGCCCAGGCACTTTCCCATCGCGGGCCTAGCCGCAATGATCACCAGATCGGACTTCTGCCAGCCCGAGGTAAGGCGGTCCAGGTTGGTGAAGCCGGTGGGCACCCCGGTGAGGCCGTCTTTGTGCAGTTTCTTGGCCTCCAGCTCGGTGATCGCCTCGCGCATCATGGAGCGCATGTCGGCGTAGTTCTTTCGGATGTTCACCTCCGACACGTTGAAGATTTCCTGCTCCACCCGATCCAGCAAGGCAAAGGTGTCGGTGGTGTCTTCGTAGGCTTCCCGTTCAATTTCGGAGGCGATGCCGATGAGGTGGCGCTTGATGGCTTTTTCGGAAACGATGCGGGCGTGATACTCTACGTTGGCCGCCGAGTTCACCCGCTGCGTGAGCCCACTCACGTAGAAGGGTCCTCCGGCAAACTCCAGCGTGCCGTTCTTGCGCAACTGGTTGGTCACGGTGAGGATATCCACCGGCTCAGAGTTGTCGAACAACTGCAAAATCGCCTCGTAGATCTTTTGGTTGGTTTCGCGGTAGAAGCTATCCACCTGAAGAATCTCAATCACGGTGGTGAGCGCGTCCTTCTCGAGCATCAGCGCACCGAGCACGGCTTCTTCCAGATCGATGGCCTGCGGAGGGAGCTTGCCCAGGCCGGTGTTCACGCTGGCCTTGCCCAGCACGTTGCGGATCTTGTCGCGGGTTTTGTCGCCTGGTTTGTCCGAGAAAGGACGGTCCCCGGGCGGACGCTCTCCTCCCAGCTTTGGTATGCTCATTCGGTAGGTTGATTTTCGGTAAACGGTCGGCTAAACTACGAAATATATCGCTCGGCGTCCCCACTTTGCCCGCCCCAATCACCGATAAATTTTCGGCCCGATCAGCACTTTCGGTGCTCATCTTTGCAAGCGTTGCTTGCAAAAACGGGTGCTAACTATCAGAGCCTAAAGCTTAAAGAGCGCCTCGAAGAAGCCCAGGTTGCCGCCCTTCTCCTTGACCACAAACAGGGGGATACGATTTTCGTAGTGCAGCAACCTTTCCGAAACACTTCCCAACAGCAGCGAAGCGGCGGCGGTGCGTCCCTGTGACCCCACCAGCAGCAGGTCCAGATCTTTCTCTTCGGCAAAGGCCTGCAATTCGTCGTGCACCTCTTTGTCGCGCGATAATTGGTAGCGCATCTCGTAATCGTCGGGCTTGAGTTGGTGCTCTTTGAAAAACCTCTTGGCCTCTTCCTGGGCATTGTGTTCCATGATCTTGGCAAACTCCTCGTAGCTCTTGCCCGTCTTAGAAAACCCGTTCGGCACGCGGTATACGTGGAGTCCGTATACGTCGAACGGGTGGCACCCGCTTTCGGCCCTCCTCGGCGATACGCTGTGCCTGCTGTAATGCCCGGTACGACTGATCCGAGAAGTCTAGCGCTACCCCAATTCCGTCTAGCCGGATGTCTGCGCTCTTGGGCACAAACAGCACCGAGCAGGGACTCAACTCGGCAATTTTGCTCAGGTGCAAGCGCGGTCGGTGGTCGCGATTAGGCTTGCCTAGCACGATGAGGTCGGCCTCCTTGCGTTTGGCGTACTTGAGCACCGTCTCGGTAGGTTTGCCCTCCAGCACGTCTACGGAGATGTCGGTGGTGTCGCGCTTGGAGAAGTACTTGTCCACCGTGGCTTGCGTCTCGTGCTTGATGGTCTCATCCACCGGAGCCAGTGCTGAGCCGTATTCTTCCGACAGACCTTCGGGCAACTCCAGGCTCTCGGCCACGTGCAAAAAATAAATGGTGTCGGCATCCATCATCTCGGCCATCACCGAGGTGTAGCGCACCACTTCCTCATCCAGATTGGTGAGGTCCAGCGATACAACGATTCTTTTTAGTTGGTACATAGTCGTCTGATTGTTAGTTTTTTATGGTTATTGCTTTCAACCAATGGTTAATTCATAATTAATAAGCGCAACCGATGATACTAAGAAAAAGCCATACTTAAAAGTAGAACGGACGAAGCCGTAGTCCGTCCAGCCGATTATACTCCAGCGCCGGGGCCGGAATCTTCACCAGATTGAGAGCTTGAAACAGGCTGCGTAAAAACCGGCTGCGCGGATTGAACTGCGTGAGGTCCAGATCGACCGACAAGAAATACTGCCGGTGCCGTACCAGTTCGGGCATGCGGATACCCCGCGAGAAGGTCGGATTGCTAAACTCAGCTAGCATCCCGTTGCCACTGTAGCCCACCGCCACGTTGAGCCAGGGGGGCAAGCCCCAGTCCGGAGCCACCGAATGTATATTGAGCGATAACCAGTAGGTGTGTCCGTTATAATCCTGAAAGAAGCGCTGTCCGAGCGTTTCGCCCAGCACCCAGGGGCGGTACTGCGCGTAGAAAGAGGGTGCGTACGAGAACTTCATCCGCACTCGTTGCTCGTCCCATAGGGCCTGCTGCCCCATAAAAAGCAACGATCCGGCCGCATTAGCCGCCATGTCGCCCCACGAAAAGCCGTAGCCTTCGTAGAGCCCGTCGAACACCTCAATGGGAGTCTGTAGCACCAACCCCAGCATTCCTCCGTAAATCAGCGACTTCAGCCGGGAGACACCCGCCCACCGCAGCGCCCGGTAGCCAATGGCGCTCTCGAAGTAGGCCGCGTAGGCGTGTCCGGCCTTATCAAGTTGCAACCACCCGCCGTTGTCGTTATACCAGTGAAAGGGCACCCGCTCGTCGTTGCGGTACCACACGAATTGCAGATACGAAATCCCGGCCACGTAAAAGGCCGATTCGGCGATAATGACCGTGCGTAGCCGGGCCGGGTCCAGCGTGTCGGGGTGGGTGTGGGGCTGGGCCGCAGCTAAATGAGAACCAATAACAAAGCAAGACAGCAAAAACGCACGGTAGAAATTTCTCATAGTTAAATTTCCGAGACAGGCTTGGTTGTGGTAACTTTACCAAGCTACTAATTTTATGACAGACTTGTTAATTAATCAAAGATGACGGATAACGTAGAAGATATTGAAAACGCAGTGAAGCGACTCTCGCCCGACCAGCTAAAGCAGTTTCGTGCGTGGTACGAAGAATTCGATGCCGACCTTTGGGATGACAGATAGAAGAAGATGCTAAAAACGGAAGGTTGGATGATCTCGCCAAAGCAGCACTGGCTGACCATAACGAAACAACAATACAATGACCCACCCCCAAGAAGACGATGCCCGCGAAAAGCGCATTATGATGGAAATTGTAGTGGATGCTTACGATGAAGCGGAGCGGGCGATGGGCTGGTACTACTACCTAGCGGATGAACTTCCCTTTCCTTTTCCTGCCGAGTGCATCCAATCACAACCCACTTCGGTGTTGCAGGTAGGCGAAAAGTTGCGGGTAACCGGTATGCCCTCTACCGACGAATGCCTACACGATATGTTTGTCAACGTGGATTGGCAGGGGCGGGAGCTGGCCGTGCCCCTGGCCCAGCTAAAACCCACTGACGAGGCCGACGAACCCACCCACCAAGTGGTAGAAGACTGGCACTACTGGCTGGCCCGCGGCTATGCGTTCTAAGGGGGAAAGTACGATAGTAGGTTCATCGTTTCCGATAAAAACCGAATCGCACCATCCACGGCTTGGGGTAGAGCGTCTGCCGCCCGTGGGACACGTTGTAAAGTAACACCACTTTGCCCTGCCACTGGCCCGGCAAGGAATACGTTTTTCCAATGCCAACCAGCCAGCTGGTTTGCCAGCGCTGCGTAGCTTCGTCTTTCTGCGAAACAACATGGTGACGCATTGATTCTCCCTCGTTGTGCAACAGAAACCCCCGGTAGAACTGATAATGCATGAATACGCTGCCCCCGAAAACCGGCGATTCGGTATCCAATCGACGACGATCGAACTTGTAACTTTAGTCGATACTGGGCACTCAAGCCTACCAGCGAGGGGTTCCGAGTAGACCAGGGCCAAGAAACTTCAGTGATTGGGCTCTCATCTCATTAAAATTATGAGAGCAATGACCGATGAGACATGAGATATTATCCTCGGATATCGGCTAAGGCGGCCAGCAACTCGTCTCGAACTGAGGTATCGGAATCACTCAGCGCAGGATCCAGAAGATTCACTGCCTCTAACGGATCGTCGACCAGGTTGTACAATGCTTCCGTTCCGTCGCTAAATTGTAAGTATTTGTGGGTTGAGTTTCTGATGGTGTATTCAGTACCATCGCTACCTACGCCGAGTTCAGTATAGGCATACTCCCGGTTCGTGCCGCTGCCATCAGTGAGGAGATGCTTGAAGCTTTGGCTATCATTGATCTCGGTAATGTCCGCGCCAGCGATCTCGGCGATGGTGGCAAACAAGTCGGTGGTCGTAATCAAAGCATCTTCTGTAGTAGTAGCGCGTGTCACGTCTTTTCCGGAAACGACCAGGGGGACATTAATCCCGCCTTGGTAGATGGTTTCTTTAGCTCTAAGTCGACCGTAATCCTGTACCACCCGTTGAGGCGTGCCGTTATCCCCGATAAAAATAACAACCGTATTCTCTCGTTCTTCTTCACTCATAGAGGCCAGCAGTCGCCCCATTTCGGTATCCATGGCCTCGAGGGCGGCCAGGTAGTAGGGTAAGGGATTGGCATCAATACTGGCTTGGTCCGAGGGTAGGGCACCCTGCGTATGCAGACCGTCCGGTGGCAAGTGAAAGGGGGTATGGGGGGCGTTGTAGGCCAGCCACAGAAACCAGGGTTCAGACTGATCGGCTACCCAATCAATGGCTAAATCCGTGAGTTTGGTCGTCGTATACTCGGTGGTGGTCTCCGTGTTGCCGTTGATTGTCAAATCCCAATTATAATAAGATGAAACGGCGCCCCGCAACAGGCCAGCGTAGTATCCTACCCCCATGTCAGTGGGGTGCGTGGCTGACTGAGACAGATGCCACTTGCCGATCACCGCGTGCGCGTACGAAGAAGGGGCATTATCATCCAGATAGCGTTGCAGAGAGGTCTCACTGGTAAGCATTACGTCGCCCACCTGGGTGACTCCCGTCCTGAATCCATATTTTCCGGTCAGGATGGTGCCCCGGGTCGGAGTGCACGTAGGGTTAGACCATGCGTTATTAAACGTAACGCCCTCGTCAATCATACGTTGAAGATTCGGCATAGTAGGCTTGGTGCTCCCCACATTATACCCCGGGCTGGCATCCAGTCCCATGTCGTCGGCGATGACCAGCAGGATATTAGGAGCGGTGGCAGAATCACTCGCTACCGATTCGTTTACGGTTCCCACATCAATTAAATCGGAGGTGCACGATAGTGCCCAAAGGAGGCCGGAAAGGCATAGTGCTACTTGAGTAATTTTCATGATTTTTGGGGTAAGGGTTCTTTCTTTAGTATGTCAATATGGCGCTTCAACCGCTCCACGTCAATTCCCAGGGTTCCGTTGTATACTCCCCGGATAAATCCTTCTTTGTCGACCAGAATAAAGTTTTCGGTATGGATGAAATCGCCGTCCTCCGATGCCTCGGTAAAGTCTTCATCGGCAAAGTATCCGGTGCGGGCCAGCGTATAAATCGCTTCCTTGTCACCGGTCACTAAATTCCATTTTCCGCTCATAACCTGGTGTTCTTCGGCGTACGCTCGCAGTACCTCAGTGCTATCGTGCCAGGGCATTACCGAATGGGACAACAGCATGATGTCCGGGTCATCCGCATAGGTTTCCTGCAGACTAGCCATGCTCTTGGTGAGTTTCGGGCAGATGCCCGGGCAAATGGTAAAGAAGAAGTCAGCCACGTAGATCTTGCCGCGGTAGGTGTCGTTGGTAACCACCTCACCGGATTGGTTGGTCAATGAAAAGGCCGGAATTTTATGTTCCCCGGCGGTCCATTCGGGAGTAAAATCAGCCGAGTTGAAGTAGGGGAGCTGCGTAACCTCAGTGTCTGATGCTTCGGTGGCTGACGGGCTGCGTCCTTGGCAGGAAGCAAACACCGCTACCAGCAGAACGAGCAGTAGGAAGGTTACGTTAGTGGATCTCATCACTGTCGGCGGTTACGGTATAACATTTTTTCAGGCCGATCAGGCCAAATCGTTCGCCATTGCGTACCTCATAGTTTGCTTTGATGCTTCCATCTTCTTTCCACAACTTTTGGCTTCCGAAGGCTTGTCCGTCGCGATAATGAAAGGACTTATACCTCTGTCCTGATGCGTACCACTCGCTGACGGCACCGTGATATTCCCCGGCCTCATTAAAATGATAGACAAACTTAGGAGTGCCATCCGCCCACCAAGCCTGATGGATACCGGTTTTGAGCCCTCGGGTGTAAAAGCGTTCTGTTGCCCGAGAACCATCCGAATGCCAGTGCTTTTCGTACCCGTTTTTTCGCCCGGCGGCGTACTCAACCTCCGATTGTAACAGGCCGTTGCTGAACCGGGCGGTAATGCGTCCATCAAAGGCTTTCCCCTGATACAACAGCACCCCATTGTCCAGCTCCAACGTAGGGTCAGAGGCCTCTACCGTCTGTTTTTCAATATTCCGAACGCAGGAAGTAAAAACAAACAATAGCCCGAGGATGCTATGGATGAGGGAGTTCCGCATCTACTGCGTGATGTTTCCGGGAGTGCCAAAGTATCCGTTGCCGTTGAGATACGGGTCTTCGTTGGTGATGTGGTAGTGATAAATCCCGTCGGGAAAGTCAGCCGTCGCGGCGGTGTGCCCGTGGTAGACATCCAGGTCGTCATTCGTAATGATGCTTCCGTTTTCCAACGGACCGTACACAGGAAATCCATCGGCTAATAATCCGAGAAAACCATCCTCTCCAAATTCTTCGGTCAGATACACCGGTTCGATATGATAATGATACTGTCCGGTTGCTTGGGGATGCCCTAGCCACTGGTCGAAGGAATTAATTTCCCGGGTTAACGGCTGGTCTGGTCCGGCGTACTGGTTGAAGAAAACCACCCCGTTGCGAGAGACTCCAATGGGACCAAGCGGAGTTTCGCGGTGATCAGAGGCTTCGGCCGGGTGCAGTGGAATGGTAAGAACGATATTTTGAGCGTCGATGATATTAGGATTCTGACGCCAGGCCGTATTGGTGCCCGTATACTCGCTAAACAATTCGTTGTCGGTGGGCCAGTACGGACTCGTATGATTGGGCAGATCCTGGGTAGTAAATATAACATTGTCATCAGTGACCTCGTAGGAAAGTCCCGTTCCTTCATATTTGGAAAGAATTGATGTAATATCGTATTCGGACGGAGTTGGTGGCTCTTCAGGGTCGCCGACAATGGGGTCGTCTGAGCAGGACAGCAACGCGAGTGCTAAGGAAAGGGAGAGAAAAATTGTTAGCTGATTCATAGTTTGTCTGTTGGATTTGCCTCTTTGATCGCGATACGACCAAAAGGTTTAAGGAACGATGAGAAATACCCTACTCGCTTGCCATAAACCGTACTCCAGGGGGCTGGAGGGAAACAAACCATCAAGATCAACTATCCTATAGACTCAATTGACCACGCTACGTTGTTTGCGTTTCTTGCGATAAAGGAAAACGATTAGCAGCCCAACCGCAAAGAGTATACCACCGAGTAGGAGGTAGGCAGAGGGCGTACTGTTTCCTTGGCTTTGGACTTCCCCCAGCACGCAAAGTGCGAGAGAACCACTAAAACGGGGAAACCCACTTGTTGGGCGAAGCGAAAACCGGGTAGCCAGGCTACGACGGGATACGTAGAAGAAGCCACTGCCCAGCCGTAATGTATCTCAAGCCTCACGGCACCGATAGAGAGTCCCGCCGCACCAGCGGGTAGCGCTGCGTCTCTTCCCACCACCGGATAGAGTCGGCGTGCTGCTGGTATAACTCAAACGCCCCCCGAATGCAGTGCCCGGTGAACTGTCCCGGCACGCTGGCCAGCACGCACACCGCCAGCTTCTCGCGTCGGTTCACCGCGATCTCGCTGCGGTAGCTGTTCACGTAGCCACCGTGGTACACCAGCGTGACGGGTCCGCAGTCCAGCACCCGCCACCCCAGTCCGTAGTAGGCCTCCTCCACCTGCGGCCAACTGCGGAAGTAGCGTCGCTCGTTCCGCGTCCGCACCACCGGCGTGAAGATGGTATCCAGCGCCGCCGCGCTGACCACGTCGGGGCGGTTGCCCAGCAGCAGTTGCAGCCACTGCGCCATATCGGCGATGCTGGCGTTGATGCCCCCGGCCGACACCGCGTTGTAGTAATTATCCGACACCGGATAAGCCCGCCACGAACGGGTAGTGCGTACGTGGGGCTTGGCCCGGTTGGGGTTGCCGGTGATGCCATCGTAGGTCACCGAGGCATCGCCCATGTTGAGCGGCGAGAGCAGTTGGGAAATCACCAGCGCCGGGTAGTCCTTGCCGGTGGCGGTGTGGGCCACTTCTTCAATCAGGCCAAAGGCGGCGTTCTGGTAGCTGTAGATTTCGCCTTCGGGGGCAATGAGCGGCACACCCGAGAAGCGCTTCGCCACCGACGGAATCGCCTCGCCGTGTTCAATCAGGTTGGTGTAGGTGTGGTAGGGCAGCCCGGTGGTGTGCGACAACAGGTGCTTGATGGTGATACGCCGCGCCTGCTCGGGCGAGCTGAGCACAAAGTCGGGCACGTAGGCCTGCACCTTATCACTCCAGTCCAGTTGCCCGTCGTCCACCAGCGTGCCCGCCAGCACCGAGGCAAAGCCCTTCAACACCGATCCCAGCCGAAACACGGTATGCACGTCTACCGAATCGGGTTTACTCACATCGCGTAAGCCCAGCCCTTGCATCATCAGCACGCTGGTGTCGTGCACCAGCACCACGGCCGCTCCCGGCACGCCCGTTTCTCGAAAGGCCTGTTCTACCAGGGCCCGGTAGTCGGCGGCATACTGCTCAGTGTAGGGATTGCGCGCTACCGAGCGGGTAGCAAACTCCGGCGGGTGTTCCTCAGAAAGGGCGTAGCCTAACCAGCCGCCCGCTAGTAAAAGTATTCCAGCTCCAATGAAGTAATACTTCATACAATGCGTTTAGTAGATTGACTGTCAGAAACGTGCGCGATAACGAACGGACAAATAAATATTGTAAAAATAACGGATTGCTTGTTTTTTCAGAACGAAGCCGCCAATATGCACCGCCAAAGGTACTAATCCAAAACCAACCGACTATGAAAACCGAACGATACAACCCCAGTCCGCTCGAGCAAGCGCTAGCGCGCGCCATCGAGTCGTCGCGAGAAACGCTCAGCAGCCACTTATCCGGTACGCTTGTTTCTATTGAAACCCAACTGGAAGCCGACAATCCCAAGCTCAACCTGCTGATCCAAGACGACGACGGCGATCAGCATACCTTGGTGGTGCAAATCATCCAGCGCATCGATGAGGCAGCTAACTAGCTATGTTTACCGACCCCGAACTTCGGTGCTTGCAGGACACCCGCTTTTTGCGTACCAAAGCCACGGCGACCCAAAAGGTGCAGCAGCTTCTGAATCAAACGCTGGAGGAGCTTCAGGAGTACAATGCCACCCAGCCCCTAACATTTCCCGAGGGAGTGCAAACCCAGGCGGGCAAACTCTCCCGGGGCGAGAACTACCGGGGCTTTCCTTACCTGGTGTTGGACTACCCGCGTAAGTTTAGCCAGGACGACGTGTTGGCCCTGCGCACCATGTTCTGGTGGGGCCACTTTTACAGCATCACTTTTCAACTGGGCGGCGCTTCGTGGCAGCGCTATCGTCCGGCCGTGCAGCGTAATCTGTCGCACTTGTATGGCACCTCGACCTGGCTTTGCGTGAACGATGACCCCTGGCAGCACCACCGGCAGCCGGATAATTACCGACCGCTGGATACGCTCTCCGCCGAAGAACAACAAAACCAGTTCATCGAAGCAAACTTTTTGAAGCTAGCACGCTTTTTACCAGTGGATGCCTGGGAACTGCTACCGCAATCCGCTTCGTTGTTTCTGGGTGAAATGGTTGAACTCATTGAACTGAAGTGAGCAAAAGCGCTCATCCGTATAGAACTAATACACAACCCGTATGAAAAGACTAAAATATTACTTTCTGCTACTATGTCTGGGCTCATCTCTGCAAGCCCTGGCGCAGGAAGAAATTTTACCCACCGATAGCCTCAAAGGCAAAGGAAAGTTAGTGGACGGCCAGCGTGATGGCCGCTGGATGTTCTTCGACGACCGGGGTCAACTGGCCCAGCGGGGCGAATTTGAGCAGGGAAAGCAGACCGGCGAGTGGCGCTTCTTCAACGAGTACGGTGGCATGCTGGGAGTGGGGGAATACCAAGACGGAGAGCCCTCCGGCGAGTGGAAGATCTACTACGTGAACGGGGCGCTCAAATCCGTGAGCTTTTTCAAGGACGGACGGCGCGACAGCACCTACACCGAGTATCACTACAACGGGCAGCGCAGCGTGGATGGCCACTACGCGGCAGGCATTGAAGCCGGGCTGTGGATATCTTATTTTGAATCGGGTAAGGTGTATTCGGCCGGCAAGTACCTGAACGGTTTAAAAGACGGGCTGTGGAAGTACTACAACGAGCGCGGTGGACTGGTGGCCGAAGGAGACTTTACGCTAGGCCTGGAAGACGGGCAGTGGTTTCGCTACCACGATACCGGGCAACTGGCGGCCGTAGGCTCCTACGCCATGGGCGAGGAAGACGGTCCCTGGGGTAACTTCTACCCCAACGGACAACTCGTGCAGGACGAATTCTATCAGATGGGCCTGCTGCGCCAGCTGGGAGCCTTCCACACCGTCCGCGGCGATACGCTCTCGCCCGGCACGCTGGAAAATGGCTACGGAGAACGCCTGACCTACTATCCGACGGGCGAACCCGAGTCGAAGGGGGCGTATCAGAACGGGCTGGCCAGCGGGCCTTGGACGTATTACCACCGCGACGGCAAGAAATCGGCCGAAGGAAGTCTGGAGAACGGCCAAGCTACCGGGGCGTGGGTGTACTACTTCGACAACGACCGGGTGGAATCGGCCGGAACCTTTGCGGCGGGTGAGAAAAGCGGTGTTTGGAAGTACTACAGCCGCTCGGGGCGCTTGCTCGACGAGGTGAACCACGATGCATCGGCGGTGACTGCGGATAAGATGACCGTGGAGTAGTAATAGTCGACAGTCAACCGTGACACCGTCCACCGTCGATAGACCATAGTTCATAAGCCACCGTCGGTATTTCTCTACGCCTCTAACTGTGGACCGTCGACTGTGGTCTATGGACGCTGTACAACCAACCTACCCACTATCATTGAAACCGTCTGCTACCCTTCCTGATCCTTCTTCTCTCACGCGCTCGCGGGCACAGGAGTCGCGCGCGGCCATCGAGAAGCTCTACATCATCATGCGGCACCTGTTTATCCGGGGGAGCTACAAGCCACTGGGGGTTTCGGGCGCTTCGCTTATTGAAGCACTGCACGTGCTGGAGCCGGAAATCTACGGGCTGGTGAACGATCCCGAGCGGGTGGAGCTGGACGGACTGCGGTACGTGATGGACCGGCTACCCAAGGGCATCGAAGAGTGCCAGTACATTCAACTGATCTCGCGCGAGGGCTACGAAAATGCTAATTTTGAACTGATCGTGCCCGCTAAGCGGCGGCGCAACTGTTACCGGGTGGACGCATCGCAGATGTACGTGGAGATGACCCGCGGCCGCAGCGATATCTACGACATCCTGACCCACCTCACGTTTCTGTATAACGAAGCCGAAAAGATCCGTCGCAACGCGTTGGACCACAAAGAACGGCCGACGCAGGATTGGCTCAAGCTGCGCGAAATTGTGGATAAGGAGGCGGAGGGACTTCTCATCGAAGAAGAAGCCGCCTACTCGTATTTGAGCAATATCCTGCGCCGTACGTACGAAGAGACCCGCCGCGCCAGTGCGTCGTTTGCGACCGATGCTGACCGCCACAGTCTGTTTCGTATGGTGTATCACCTGGGTAAGCTGTCGATGGAAGAATCCCAGGAAAACCGGGATCGGGAAATCAAATTTTCTAATACGCTGCGCGAGCGCATTGGCCACCACGTGTACGGCGAGCGCTGGGCCGACCGCATCAAATCGGTGCTCGAACGTCAGAAGCTCCTCAACCGGCCGCTGCACATTATTAGTGCCAACCAGCACAGCTTCACCAATATCATTTACGGCTACCATGCCCTGGGGCGCGACAACTTCGACGCGTTGCAGGAGCTGGCCGTGGCCATCGGGGTGGAACATCACGCGCAGTACGCCCGCAAGCTGCGCGACTACGCTCTCAAGCACGGACTCACCGAACTCGTCAACACCTCGGGCACCAACATTGGGGTGCAGATCATCGACACGGAGAAGTTGTCGGGCGACCAGCTGGCTCCTGGAATCTTCTGGAAAGAAGGCGATGCGGAGCGGCCGGTGCTGTTGGTGATGGATTATGCGTTCGGGGAACAGGCCTTCGAGTGCATGGATGAGTTGCTGAAGCCCTACCAGATCGGTGAGCAGAAACAGCCACTCAACGTCCGGTCCATTTCCGTTATGGGCAAAGCGGGGATTCTGCAAGGCAAGAAGGGTGATATTATGCTACCCACCGCGCACGTGTTTGAGGGCACGGCCGACAACTATCCGCTGGACAATGATTTTCTGGACGACGATGAACTGCGGCAGCACGGTATTCCGGTGTGCGCGGGTCCGATGATCACCGTGCTGGGCACGTCGTTGCAGAACCGAGACGTGCTGCGGTATTTTATGAAGTCGTCGTGGCGCGCTATCGGCCTGGAGATGGAAGGAGCGCACTACCAAAAGGCCATCCAGTCGGCCGCCAAGATTCGGCACAGTATCGATCCGGGCGTGCGGCTGCGCTACGCTTACTACGCATCGGATAATCCGCTGCTCACCGGCAGCACCCTGGCCTCGGGCAGCCTGGGCCGCGACGGTATCAAGCCTACTTATTTGATTACGTTTAGCATTTTGCGGAAGATTGTGGGAGGGTAGTTGATGTTCAGAACGCATCAGCGATAGTGCTCGAAAAGATCAGTATCGCGGTTAAATCTCACGTTTTGGATTGCACAGTAGCATGGATGGAGAATTTGATTCGATATGATGAGTTTCTCGGTGATATGTTACTAACCAGGGCTGACGGAATTGCCCAACGATTTTACAGTATGACTTTTAGCCCGCGACAAACCAAGCTGCTGCATCGATTATTGAACGGATTCACCGGAAATCTCACCACCTCCAAGTGGACCAAGATCGCCAAATGCTCATCCGACACTGCTCTGCGCGACATGCAGGATTTGGTTGATAAAAAAATACTAAGCAAGGCGGCGGGGGGAGGCAGAAGTACGCATTACCGGCTAACTGATTTTTAGCGGGCTGATCATCGCTAGTTCATTTCGCTCGGGAGAGGAGTGATACTCATTTGTTCTCAAGTTGTACCTATCTGCCTACCCTACCGGGCGGTTCTGGTAATCGAGAAGCTGGTATTCTCCGATACTTCCAGCAGGTCCCGGTATTTCTCGAGCACTTCTTGATCTTGCTTCTTCCGGTTGATGTAAAGACCTTTAGATTTGAGTTCAAAACGATACTCCTTGCCGCTTTTGATCAGTCCGTCGGCCAACAGTTCCTTTTCCAAACGATTCACTGTAGCATCAAAATTATTGTGAATTCGGGTGTGAACCTGCGTACGAGCTTCTTCGAGATCGCGTTGGATTTCTTCCAGCTTTTGCTTGTTTTCTTCGTTGCGCCATTCGTTTTCCTCGTCGCGCCGCTGTTTCTCGCTAAGCTTTCGTTGACTTTTTTTCAACTTCTGCTGGAGTTGACTTTCTTCGTGCCGTAACTTATCCCGCACCGCGTTCAGCTTTTCCTGGTAATCACCTGATTGCCACGAAGACTCCACTTCTTCCTCGATACGCCCTAGTTCCTGGCGCATGGCACGCAACTGTTGGCGCACCTTCTTCGTGTCCACCGAATCTTCCAGATACGTGGCTAGTTCTTCCGAGAAAGTCTCCATCGTTTCCCCCAATTCCTCCATAGAGTCTCTCCACCGCGAATCGTTCCACGTAAAGTCGGGAAACGTATCACTGCCGCTAAACTGCCAGTGATGGAAACCTTGCTGACCAACGCTGTCGTCAGCATCAAAACTAAAATTCATCCCGAAGGAGAAGCTACTGCTGTCGCCAAACTGAAACGAAAAGTGATCTTGTTCATTTTTCTTCTCAGGAATGGTATCCGCTTGGAGCAAATTATCCGGCGTCGGAGCTTCGGTCACCGGCCGTTCGCTGCCCATCACCACTGCTTGTTCAGCAGACTGGGTGCTGTCCGACGGGGCTGCGGTGAGCAAGCGTTGGGGAGTGGCCAAAATGGTCGCCAGCGGTCGTCCACTTTTGACCGCCCTACGCGCCAGGGTGTCGCCTCCGGCCAAGTACGTGACGAGGAGCAGGACGGGTAGTATCGACACCCCTTTCGCCACCATACTTGCCGACGAATTGCCGGGATGCACCAGCCGTTCAATACGCGCCAGCAAATTCCCCCGCCGCGGGGCAAAGGCCAGCACCAGCGGAGCGGAACTGCGGGGTAACGACTCAGCTTCTGACAGCGCTTTGGCATACACAACGGTATTGCCATCCAGCAGGGAAACCGCCAGATCGTCACAGCACTTCTCTCGCTCTTCACGCACCACCGACGACAGCCACCGCACCGCCGGGTGGTAGAAAAAGACGATCTCAATGAGCGACTGCAGCAGGTTGATCCAGTAGTCGTGGCGACGCACATGCGCCAGCTCGTGCGCAATGATGGCCTCAATCTGCTCCGGAGGGAAACTGCTTATCAGTGCTACCGGCAACAGAATGAGCGGTTTTAGGTGGCCGATCACCATCGGCACCTTTGCCAAACCGGACGCTACCACCAGCACCGGGCGACGAAGGCGAAGGCGAGCCGCCAGGGCGGCGGTGGTCGCTTCCCAGGCGGGTAGGGGGCAAGCGCGGTGGTGCCGGAGTCGCTCCAGGTACCAGAGTCCACCGGCCAGACGGGCGGATAAAAGCACCATGCCCACCAGCCAGCCCACCGTCACGAAACGGATGTAGTGGCTGACCCAAGCAACCGCCGTACCGTGCCATGAGGCATCAACCGACTCCCGCATCGGTGCCGCTTCGTGGACCCTTGGTGCCGCGGTCGTCGACAGTGGGGTAGGGGCCTGGCGGGTGACCACCGTTGCGGCAGCAGCGCGGGGGGGGGCGTATAAATCCACAAAGGTATAGACCGACCAGCCGAGGATGAGCAGCAACGCACCCAGGGCCGTGGAATACACTGGCGCCGGTCGGTGACGAATAACCCGACGGACCAGGTAGAAAGCACCGGCGATCAGGGTGGCTTGCCAAAGGCTGTGCAGTAGCGTCCAGCCGAGCGCTTCGGTGAGGGAGGAAGTGATCATGGTTTTTTGTTTTCGAGTTGGTCAATCAGGGCTTTGATCTGCTGTAGTTCTTCCGGGCTGGTCTTCTGGTGCCCCAGCGCCTGCATCACCAGCCGGGACGCCGAACCCCCGAAGGTGGTGTCCAGAAAGCGGTCGAGCAGCATTCGTTGGGTGTCCTCCTGCCGGATGGCGGCGGCGTACACGTGGCTCCGTTGGGCATCGTCGCGCAGCAACAACCGCTTCTGCACCATGTTCTGCATGTTCTTGAGGGTGGTGGTATAGCCTACGGTCCGACGCTCGGTCAGTTGTTCGTGCACCTCCCGCACCGTGGTGGGGCCGTGGGTCCAGAGTACCTGGAGGATTTCCAATTCGGCCTCGGTGGGTTTGGCAGCGAGTAGTCTTTTCATAGTCAGTTAGAAAGTACGATAGTTGTCGTAGCACAATTATATACGATTTATTTCGTACGAGCAAGCGTATTACGATTTATTTCGTAGTTTGTGTTAAGAGTAGCATAGAACCGGACGGTTGGTCGTGCGTGTAAGTAGATTGAGTATATTTGCTATAAAACGCATTACTATGTCTACAACTGTCGAAGCGCTTTCCGACTACGAACTCGAAACTATTTCGACATGGGCGTGACTTCCTGCTGGATCGTGTTGCCCAGCATGGAGGCAATTGCGGGGAACCACCAGCCCAGTAAGTACCGGTTCTTTAGCGGCGACGAAACCTTGATAGATGAGAAGATTAGCGTGCAATTTCCACTGTCGAAAGTCTTCAAGTAGGCCGACGATCCGTCTCAGTACTACGCATGTACCGCTCTTCCTGTCAATAGAGAGACTGGTGCATCCGTCGACTATATTGAGCAATAAGGGGACTAACTTTCCGGCGTATCAAGCTGCTCTTGGTAGTTCTCCAGCGCCTGTTGTATCGCATCGTGGTTCTTCGAGGCGGCCGTATGGATCTCGACAATCGCTTTTTCTAACTTTGAATCGGCCGCTTCCAGTAGATCAATCTGGACTTCGGCCGTCTTCTCGATGAGTGCCTCCTGACTGTTCAAAATGTCCTTTAGCTTTTCAGCAATGGCGGTCATTAAGTCTTGTTTCGTTGGGTTCATAGTTTCTGTAGATTAGTGAATGAATACCCCTATAACGGATCAAAAGGTAAATTGATCACTCGGATAGATGATAACTTTGGGGGGAGGTCGCTATTTTATTCCTTGTCCGGTTCTCAGCTAAACTTCTTGGCAATCGGTTCGCCGCTCTTTTTGGTAAGCTGCCCACCGCCTCCTTAACTTTATTCTAAGCTCGAACAGGCGGGATTTCACGGCGCTTTCGGACAATTGCATGCTGCGTTGAATATCGGTAACGGACCAATCTTGCTTGTACCGCAGGTGGAGCAACAGCTTCTCATCGCCGCTTAGGCGCTTTACTAGTTCGGTCAAGTCTTCTACGGTAGGTTCGGTAACCAGCTCATTGTCAAACACTTCGTCGCTTATCAAGGTGTTTATAACGTTGCGCGATAACTCCCGATCCAGGCCGCTCTTATCACTCCGGTTGTGGTCGTAGCAGCGGTTATGGACGATGCCTGCCAGCCAGGTGGCAAACGAGCGATCAGTCTGAAACTGACTGAATTTAGTGAATACCCGAATCCACACTTCCTGGGCTACGTCAGGGGCGGCACTGGCATCTTTGAGTTGGTGCCGACACTGCCGCAGTACGCTGGGCTGGTGGCGACGGACTAGTTCGGCGAACAAGCGGGGGTTCGCATCTTGCGCGTACCGTTGGGCGATTTCCGGGTCAGTGAGCGTGGTGTAATCCATAAAAATATTTTCAATAAAGATATACAACCTTTTGAGAAAAGCAAGTATATATAAGTAAGAATGAGCATAAGGATAAGTTGCCAGTTTGGCGACTGAAAACTTGGGTATTGATGCAAAGCAGTACAAAACTATTGCTTATGTGTTTGCTCTATTCGGAAAGTGTAAAGGGATTATATTAACCTTTGATGACGCTATGCAGCACTTTAGGTCTTACTAATAACCAATATTTTTTGATTTTCTATAACCCCTAAACTAAAGCAATATGAGAAGAACAGTGATTTCAAGTATAGTTCTGATAAGTAGCTTAATTGTCAGTTGCAAAGAAGATGGAGATATTTGCGCCAATAATGGATGTGACTCCCAAAGGCAAACGATGAAGGTGGCACAAAATGAAGGAGGTCGAATCAGCGTTTTAAGCAGTGAATATCCAGACGTTTGGGTGATTGTAGTCGATGGGATTGTTGGTGAAAAAGGGCCTATTTTTGACGGTCCTGATGTTGTGGTGGCCTGCAATCTACCGGACACACTCGAAGTAGAGGGGCTGAGGGTTGTCTTCAGTGGCGAACTCAAGAGTACCTGTGACGATTTTGGTCCTTCGAGCAGTAGCAGTGCTATCTATTATTCTGTCTTAAGTCAAATCAATGTAACCAAAGATGAGTAACTATGAAAATTTTACTTTACCTCCCCGCCTTGATATTAGGAATTACTCTACCAGCTTACAGCCAAGTAGTATACGATAATTTTCCTACAACTGTACCGAGTAATGCAAAAGTAAACCGTGATGATGTAACTACCAACTATGTGCCTATTGGGACACAGTGGAATCGTAGGGTGATAACTTATGCTTTCCAGAATGGCACTCCAGACATTGTCGGTGATGGTGAAAGACAAGCGGTTAGAGACGGATTTGCCCTATGGGCCGCGCAAACTAACTTAGCTTTTATAGAGACGTGTAATTTAAACAATGCTGACATTGTGATCCTTTGGGGGGCTTTTGCTCATGGCGACCCTGTTCCAGCATGTGCACCAGGGTTAGGTCCATTTGACGGCCCTTTCAATACACTTACAAATACGGGTGGGGTCCTAGCGCATAATATGGCGGGGCCAGCCCCTAATAATTGCGGCAATCAGAGTGGAGACATCCATTTTGATGAAAGTGAAACGTGGACTTTAAACATTAGAGCTGGCATTGCACAACCAATAGATTTGGTCACTGTTGCAGCCCATGAGATTGGACATGCTCTTGGACTATTGCATACGATGGTTGCCGGTTCTCTTATGCTGGCGAATTATACGGGTTCTCACCGATTTCTTGGCCAGGATGATATTGCTGGAATAAGAAGCATATACGGTTCACGTACCGCTAACAATCTTATTGCAGGCCCTTCCACAATTTATAACCCAAATAGCACTTTCAGCGTACTACAGGGTTTGCCAACTGGTGTAACCGCAACATGGACTACCGCTCCTGCTGGCAGATTCTCGCCTGCTTCTGGCACCGGCGCCACCGCTACTCTTCGGGCAGCTAACTGTACTGTTGGTACCGGTACGATCATATTTACCCTCAATAGCGGTTGTGCTACCATAACATTAACAAGAAGCATTAATACCAATATGAGCCCAGTGCGTATGCCGCAGACTACCTACTACGGCCCTTATGCCACGGTATATGCGGAAATAGACCCGGTGCCGGGAGCCCTCTCTTACGAATGGTATCTAAACGGGCAGTTTCAGCAAGTTAGCTCGTATAATCACGAATTTACGGTAGATAACTGCGGAAGTTACTATACGGGCGTACGGGTCCGAACCACTGCCTGCGGTTGGTCTCCCATAAGCACAATATCCTTCACCGTTACCTGTTCGGGAGGCAACTTCTCCGTCTATCCCAATCCGGCCAACGAACAGTTAACCATTGAGCAGACCACCGGTCCGACCGGCGCGTTATCCGCATCGGTGTCGGAAACCCCCTTCGTCACTCCCGGCTGGAATATAGCATCAACTTCTCCTGCCTTTAGCGTAGAATTATACGATACGCAACAAAAGGTGGTAGCCACCGGAGCGGCTAAAGATGCCAAAGTACAACTGGATATCAGCAAACTACCGGCAGGATCATACTATCTCCAAATTTACAACAAGGAGGGGACCATACAGAAGCAGGTCATCATTGAGTAGGGACTTCCCAAACCCATCAAATTACACCACCATGAAAACATTAAATGTTCTGCTTGTAACGCTCCTGTGCGGATTCTTAATCAGTTGTGAAGAAGATATTGAGACTCTCCCTACGGATTCTGACGCCATTGTCCGCAAGAAAGCTGGTGATTTGATATTTACGCTCCAAGTACTTAACATGGATGAAGAACCTCAATCTGCCTTTAAGGTGAAAATTTTATCTTAGATTTCACAATAGAAAATAAGGGGAAAAACACGGTAGAGTTGTGTGATTGTGATTTGCCTGCGGCAGATAATTTTTTTGCTGTTTTCAAGGTACTTAGTAATGACCAAGGCGATACAGATACAACCTTGATCGGTAAACCTTGGCTTGGCATTGTGGGAGCTCGAGACACGGCGATCACCGGCATCAGAGGAAAGGAAAAGATTGAATACCGGGCGCCTTGGCAAACTCTACCCAACGAAAGCTTTCCGGCTCCCGAGAACAATATCAGTGCCACCGTAGACCATTTTGTTGCTTTAAAGCAAGAACCACTATTGCGGGGAAAATACACCGTGGGTTTCTCTCTGCAAGAATATGATATTGAAAGTAGCTTCGCCATATATTTCATTGTTCTATAAGCGGTTTTCTACCCCTTCCTTCCCGTCAGAAAAATCAAAACTCTCCCGTGTTCATTGGAATCAGCCGGGAGGCTAGCCACCTACTATTGCTAATATTTACAAAAATTCTTAGCCACCTCGGTTACGAATCTTCCCTTAGCTTCCACTCCTAAGCATCCGCCACTCAAAAGGCGCCGTGCTTATGAGACTTGTGTACTGTTTTTTCTTGCTGATTACCACAATTCCGTCCCGAGGACAATCAGGAACTGATCAGGTTTATCTGACTAACGGTGAGGTAGTAACGGGCACCATCACGGCGCTCACCCCCCAGGCCATCACCTACACCAGCGGCTCGGCCGGACAATCAGTAGCGTCCGGGCAGTGGGTGCTGGCGATGAAGCAATCGGGCGAGTTTGCCCTGCCCGGCCGGGCGGCCACCTGGCAGGCGGGAGCCGACCCCCGAGCCCACCGCATCATCACCCGCGACGGGGGCATCGTCACCGCCCGCTCGCTCACCACCGAAGGCGAATCGCTGACGTACCTGCCCATCGAAGCCCCGCAGCGACAGTCGCTTCCGCTACAAAACGTGCTGCTCATCATCTACCGCGACGGTCGCCACCAGCTAGTGGCCACTGCCGCCGATGCTGCCCGCGGGCTGTCGCAACTGCCATCGGGGGCCAGTCAACCCACCGCATCCTCCACAACTGCTCCGAAGAGCCCTGACGGGGGAGAGGTGCTGGTGCTGGACGACGAGGCAAAGAAGCAATTCGAGAAAATGGCGCTGGTGAAAGCCAACGACTTCGGCAAGTACCTCGGCATCGTGTCTGACAAGGATGAGGTAGAAGAAGACAAGCTGATGGCCGTGTCCCACGCCGTGATGCTGTTCATGAGCGACTCGTCTAAAATTCAGGTTTCCTCGCTCAACCAATCCGACAACCAGCAGTACACCGTGCCGGTGTATCTGGACCGACTACGAATGCTGCCCTACGACAAGGTGGAGCTGCTGTGGGTGAAGGCCCAGATGGTGAGCAAGTTTCGCAAGGGCATGGACGGGCGCTACTACGGCATGATCGCCGCCCAGCAGCTTTTTCGAGGCTACCTGGATAATGAGATTGTGTACCAGGACGTGACCGAAAAAGATATCGAAGTGGTGCTGGACCAGTACGTGGTGTTCGACGAGGGGCAGAAGAAGAAGAAGTGGGACGTACTACTATCCAGCGTGAACGTGAAACAAACCCGTGAAAAATAAGCCATGAAACACCTTCTCACCTTTGCTGCGCTATTGTTCGCCTTGCCGTCCGTGCACGCCCAGACGGTTTTGTTTCCCTACGAAGAAAACTTCGCCTGGCAGGTGAAGCAGATTGATGAGTTCATGGATCGCTTCAACAATGCCGACTATACGCCTATCCGTCAGTACGTTAAAGAACAATACAACATCGAAGATGTAAGCCGGACCGACGTGCTCCGCAGTTTGTTTAACCTCGAGAAGAAGGGGTGGAACAAGCAAAACATTGTTCACTTTCTGTCGGAGGTGAGCGATACCCTACCCCCGCCGTACCTGGATTTCTACGATACTGACTGGTACGCCGAACTGCGGTGCCAGGGCGTGCAGAACCAGAAAAAGGTACACTTCACGCTCGTGCTTTCCATCGAGCTAGACGAGGCTTCGGGCGGTTCGCGCTGGATTATTAACAGCGCGGACGCGGACTTCTTGCCCAAAGCGAGCGACGAGCGACTGGCTTTTGCCGTAGATGAAACCTACGATGTGACCAAAACTTTACAGCCCACCAGCTTCGGTACCGATTTTATGAACCTGGTGAGCGCCCTCAAGGATACCGCTCACCTGGAAAGCTACGTGCTGCGGGGAGCGGTGGACCAACCCCTGACCGCCTTCCTGAACCAACTCTACCGCCGCGAGCTCACCTTCCGGCAGGTGGATCACATTGTGTACCATTTTTTGCAAGTGGATGGATGGGTGTTTCAGGTGCAGGACTTCCACCGGGCCACCACCAACTCGGGCTGGCTGATCAACGACCTGTTGCTGCTGAGCGAGGCTGAGAAACAAGATTACCGCAAAAACGTACTCCATTTGCCCTAAATACATTATTATGACCGCTAATCGGCTTATTATTTTTATGTTATTGCTGCTAACTACGTCGCGTCTTTCGGCACAGGCCCTGCAAGATTCGCTGGGTGATGACACCATCTATGCCATGAAGAAGGGCGCGGAGCGGGCGCTGCAAGACTACAACGCCGCGATGCGCGAACTCATCAACCCGCGCATTTCCAAGTCGTATCGCGACCGCATCGTCACTGAGTTTACCACGCCTGGCAACCGGCAGATCTTCACGCCCGAATCCTACGTGGTCTACGATTACGACGGCGACTACCTGCCGCCCCTCGATACCAAAGAGCGGCCGGTGCGCACCTACCTCACCGACTTCAATATCTTCTACCAGGGCACCACCGCCCAGCAAACCCTGGAGGTCTACTACTCGCTGCAACGCATCTACGACGTGCAAAAAGACGCCGAAGGCTACTACCTCATCGTGGACTTTGAGAGTTTGTACGGCGGACTGCTGCCCCAACCCCGCCGGGCTACCCTGCGGTTGCAGCAGCAGAAGAACCGCTGGAAGGCCCTGATCAGCTACGTGAAGTTCAATATTGAGCAAGAAGATCCTTATACCACGAACCCGGAACCCACCACGGCCGTGCCCGACCAGAACGAACCACTGGTAACCGAGACCAAGGACGCCCCAGTAGCAGAAGCGCAAACCCCCGAAGTGCTTCCCGATGATGATACCACCAATCCCACCGAAGCCTTCACCGGGCGCTTTGTCGGTTTAAAGAAACGTTACACGCAAGGAAAACCCTACCGCGTGGCCTGGAGTACCAGTTCGAAGCAACCGCTTGCGCTGGACTTATACCAAGGACAGAACTTAGTCAAGCCGTTGCAACAAGACCTAACCGGTAACGAATATACCTGGCAAGTGCCGAAAGATCTGCCCAAGGGCAACTACCGCTTTCAACTTCGGCCCGAATCTACCGGATCGCCCCTGGAGAGCGGCGTGTTTCGCATCAAAAAGAAAACCCCCTGGGGCATCTACGTCGGCGTGTCGGTGGCTGCTGTCGCCGTGGCAGTTTACTTTCTGCAGCCCAATGAAACTAAGACTGGCTCACCGTTGATTGACCCGCCCGGAGTGCCCGGTAACTAAGTAATTTTTCTCTGACGACCTACCCCTCATGAAACAATTAATACTTGTAACAACGCTGCTCTTATTCGGTGTGCTGCTTGGTACCTCTGCCGTGGCCCAAATTGCTGACTTCACTCCCAAACCTTTCGCTAGTGTAACCATTACCAGTACCGAAGAGGTCAATCTGATCCGAAGGCAGGAAGACCCCGCCACCGGAGTAATGCACCTAGTAGGTTCATGGAAGGCCGACATCACCTTCAATGTAGGGGGGCGCGCGCCCGTTACCTACCGTTCCGCTTTTTTTGATTCACCCCGGTTCTTCTACGCCCATCTGGAGGATGGAGTACAATCATTCTACAGTATCGGTTTTTCCGGAGGAGAGATCTACTTTAGTGATATTGCGGTGAGTGATGAGTACGTGTATCTGTTAGGTTCTTTCTCGGACGAACTTAGCGTACAGGATGCCGGTGGCAGGTACTTTGCCACCATCAACTCCTTGGGTGATACCGATCTTTTCCTGATTCAATTAGACAAAGAAGGCAACTTGGTAAGCGCCAACCGTCTGGGCAGCGAAGGGCGGGACTTTGGGGACCGACTTGCTCTGGATAACGATGGCAACCTGCTGGTGGCCGGGCGCTTTAACGGCACCACCAACTTTCTGTTCGATCCCGATGACAATTGGATCAGTAACTTTACCAGCGAGGGTAGCGATTTATTCGTGGCTAAATACCGTCCGGAACTGGGCGACGGCTCCATTCGCGATCTTACCATCCTGGGCGGCCCCGAGGATCAGATCAAAGTGACCAGCATGGTCGTCGCTGGGGATAATAGTATCTATCTCTCGGGACAGTTTAATAAGGCCGTTCGGGTACGGGAGGCAATCTTTAGTGGTACCCGAGGTGAGCAACAAACCACCACGGCGGGTGATAAACAACTCTTCTTCACCAAACTCAGTGCTGCCTTAGCCCCTCGCTGGCTTACCGTGCTTTCGGGAAACCAAGAGTATACTACCGACGGACACCTATCCTTTGATATTTCTACGCAGCAGCTGCTGGTGCTGCAAGACGTTACGCAGGAACCTACTTATAATGGGCAGCTACTCGGCAAATCACCGCAGGAGAAGGATGCCTACGTACTGCGAATCAACGCCACCAATGGCAATCTGATCAACCACTTTCTGATTGGTAGCCAGGATACGGAAGACAGCAAGCGGATCGTGCCCGACGGACAAGGAAACTACTTCGTGAGTGGTACCTTCCAGAGCGACCTCACCATCAGCCAGGGAGGCACCACGCGTAGCCTTTCGCGGGCGGGTACTAAAAACACGTTTCTGGCAGCATTTTCTTCGGGAGGGGACAGCCGCGCCGACGACCGACTGGTATACCTGAGTGGTTTCAGTAATACCGGCAACCTGTACGCCAGTCACGGTATGTCGGTAGTCAACTTCGGAAGCAACCTCATTACTACCATCCCTTTCGTGTATGACCAGGAAGCCTTCGGACTGGACGGCACCTCATTGCTTACCAATACGTCGGGTAGCTACGATATTTTTATTGGCAGCTACGATTTTCCTAGCATTCCCCGGATCACGGAGGTTGCCTCGGTGTTAGACAATGACCGCTATCGTCTGCGCGTTCGGGGCACCCGCCTGTTCAGCTCGGATGTAAACGACTTCGCCTACCGGATGGGCGAGGGCGCACAGCTGCGGGAAGGCAGTACTGGTGGCACCATCACCAGCGGTAACGAGGTCAATGAGGTGCTGCTCGACGTGCCCGATACCTGGGTGGCAGGTACGGACTACCCCTTGACGCTGGACAAAAGCTTCTACACCGGTTTTTACCAGGGCACCGTAAGTGTGCCGCCCGTGGTGACCACCCTGCCCAGCGATGCCTCTGGCACCTGTGCGGAAACCTTGTCCCTGGCGGGGCGGTACTTCGGATCGGCCTCGGCCGGGGTCGCCGTGTCTTTTGATCGTGGAGGTACCGAAGTGAGCCCCGCTATGGTGTCCGCGGTGGCACCGGCCCAGCTTCAGGTGCAGGTGCCAAACGTGTATCCGGAAACCTACCAGGTGCGGGTGCGGGTGAACGGACAGGAAGCCCCAGCGGGCAACTACCGGGTGCTGCCCGCCATCACCCAGCTCAGCGAGGCCACCGTGCTGCCCGGAGCCACGGTGACCGTCCGCGGCTGTGCCTTTGTGGACGCCACGCACGGCACCAACCTGGTGTCAGTAAATCTACGGCAGGAGGGACAGGAACCCGTTCCGGTACCTACGCTGAGCGTAGCCCCGGAGCAGCCCGACCAACTAATGCTGACGCTGCCTGACCCACTGCCGATCGGCACCTATGCCCTGGAGGTGACGGTGAACGGACAACTGGCCGCGGGCGACCTCACCCTGGAAGTGATCGATGCCAACACCACCCAACCCCTGATCACCGCGCTGTCGTCGGGCGGCGAGGCCAGTGCGGGCGAAACCATCACCATCACCGGTAAAAACCTGGGAAGCGATCCCGAACAAATCACGGTAGAAATCATTGAGGGGCAACCCTTAGCGGTGAGCGCGGTCAACGAAGCCGGAACCGAAATTACCTTTGTGCTGCCCAGTGATTTGCCCGAGGGATTGTACCCGAAGGTGGTGGTAAAACTAGGCACACAGCGCGCCATCGGCACCCTGTCGCTGCGGGTGGTTCCGCCAAGCGATCTAACAGTAACCCCCGCTTCCGACAACCCAACAACCTACAATCTGACCACCGATGCCTTGACGATGCGCGCTAAAGTAGTGGGAGTAACGGGTACCGACGTGGTGCAGCTCATCATCACCGGACTAGCCAGCGATGCCTCCCGAGAGGCGGTTGCAGAACTTCGGGAAGATAATTACGAAGCTTCGCTAACCGCTGAGCAACTGACCGACCCCCTGGGCTTCGAGTATCACTTCGTGGTGAAAAACGGAGCAACCATCCGCGGCACTTCCGACCCGATCCGCGTGTACCGGCAGTATCCTACGCAGCCCATGACGCTACACAAGTCTGACCAAGCCGTGCCCACGCAGGCCGACTATCAACTGGTGGCCGTGCCGTTTCGGACGCAGGACGTTCGCACCGCCTGGCAGGGGGCGGGGGCCTTCAGTGCCGACAGCATCCGGCTGCTGCGCCACGCGCCCGGCAACGAAGGCTACCAGGAGTACGGATCGGGATTTCAGCAGTTTGAGCCGGGGCGGGGTTACTGGCTGGTGAAGCGCGCGGGTGTGCCCCTCACCGTGCAGGGCACCGCCGTGGAGGTAGACGCCGAACGTAGTTTTGCCATTCCGTTGCAAGCCGGGTGGAACCTGATCGGCAATCCGTTTCCCTTCGAGATTGGTCTGGACTGGTTGGGCGAGCGCGACCAGCGGGTGTTCCGTAGCGATAGTTACTCGGAGGCCGATGGCACGCTCAAGCCCTACGAAGGATTGTTCGTCGAGAGTGAGGGGGCGGTAACCCTGCTGGTGTCGGCCGTGGATGCCCGCAACAGCCGAACCGGCACCGGACCGCGGGGAATCAGCCAATACCGCAACCGTCCGCTAGACGATGACGCCTGGTTCGTAGGACTTTCCCTGTCGAACGGTTCGGTGACCAACCAACTGGCCGGATTCGGGATGCATCCCCAGGCGCGGGATGGCTACGATACCTACGACGCGTCGCCGATGCCCCGATTTAAACGTTTCGTAGAACTTCAGTCTAATAACTCGCTGACCAATAGGATACTAGAGCGAGATATTGTGGCCACTGCGGCGCAGTATACTTGGCAGTTCAACGTTGAGACCGATAATGCCTCCGAAGCAGTGCGTCTGGAGTGGAATAACCAGGGATGGGGTCGGAATGATCGGCAGTTGTGGTTGCGCGATGAGGCAACGCAGCAGTTGATCAACCTGCGGGAGGTGACCAGCCATACGTTTCGTCCTGGTCAACTCAAACGATCATTTACACTGTTCTACGGACCCGGTGATGCGCTGTCGGAGCGCATGTTGCCGGAGCAGGTGCAGGTAGGCGCGGCGTACCCTAACCCCGCTACCGGTGACGTAACAGTTTCGGTAACGATTCCCGAAGCGGAAGCTGCTTCGCTGGTATCGTTCACGCTAACCGATGCCACTGGTCGCGTCGTGCGGCGGGGGCAGCAGCATTTTTCTGCCGGACATCACAGGCTATCGTGGGAGCGCGGCGATGCGAGGGGCTATCCCGTTGCGGACGGGCTGTATTACTATCAAATTGCGGCAGGCTCGCGGCAGTTTACCGGGAAGATCATCTATCAATCCAAATAGCAAATGTCTAACAAATGCACCATACCGAAGACGTACACAATTGTTAAGCCCTTAGAAATAGAGAACTACCTGAAGGACACGCTAAGCATCAATTTGAACGACCACCTTGAGTTCTCTAAAAGTGCTACCCTAAAAACCTTCGCCCTGGTTCCGCCGCTGCTGGTACTCTATCACTACGCCAAAGCGGTTGGGTTTAAGCTAGAGGTGCGCGATATGATGGCATCCGGTCATCTATCTCACTGTATGGGGTCAGAAATGGACTTTCGGAGGTCGCCTGCCACGAAGGGGAAGAAGGTTGAGCACCAAGCCCCGATCGTTGCTGACCTTTTAAAGCTACGCAGTAAGATAAAATCAAAAGTGGACTCGTTTCGCTTAGGTTTCTACTTTGACTATTTCAAAACAACCAAGCACGCCACAGATTACTCATCTTTTTTGAAGGCCTACAAAGGCGAATCGCTTTCGGCAATTCACTTTGGGTTCACGTACCGTTGGAGCTATGCACTAGCCGTTGCTAAGTACGCACCAATCAGCTCTTCACCCGCGCCATTTGCCTTCTGGGGACAGGGCACAAAAGGCTACTTCAAGACTCGCTTTTGGGAGAAAAAGTTTACGAAGGATTTCAAAAAGAATGGTAGGTATATTGGTCACTTAAATGATCAAAAGTTAGTGGAACTGTTCGATGCTATACTAGCTAGCTTCAAAAATTTGGAACTCGCCATTAGATATAACCAAATATTTACGGGCTTCGGTATTGATTACTATTACGACCTTTATTTATTAAATCAGCCAGAACCCACTCCAATCCAGCCACTATGAGTAAGCCCGCCGCCCGTATCACCGATATGCACGTGTGTCCGATGGTGACGCCCGGTTTGCCGCCGGTGCCCCACGTCGGAGGCCCGGTGCTGGGTCCCGGAGTGCCCACTGTACTCATCGGAGGGTTGCCCGCCGCCGTGCTGGGCGACATGTGCACCTGCGTGGGGCCGCCCGACACCATCCTGATGGGGTCGCTTACGGTAATGATCGGCAACAAGCCCGCCGCCCGACTGGGCGATCCCACCGCCCACGGGGGCACCATCACCATCGGCTGCCCCACGGTGTTGATCGGGGGGTAGGCAACCCATAGAAATGCGCTCATTCTTGATCTTTTTTCATCAGCCAACACATCGGTAATTTCTCATTTTTAGAAATGTCTAGAGCAGCAACTATAGACAACTTCAGAACGGTGTGGTCGCGGAAAGGAACAACGAAAATTGTGGCCTTACAACGATTCCGTTAGATTTGGGCCAGCGATGAAGTAGCAAGTAACCCAATCATCGCCCTATCATCCCGTCTCTTTCCTTATTCAACAACGCTGTCGCTTATGCAATACAAGCTTATGGGTCTGGTCAGCGGCCCCCTGTTGTTCTGGGGAATCAACTCAGTGCTATCGGTCGAAGGCCTTGACGCCAATGCCATCCGGGTGATTGCCGTAGCTGCCTGGCTGGTGGTGTGGTGGATGACCGAGGCGGTGCCCCTGCCCGTGACGGCCCTGCTGCCCCTGGTGCTGTTTCCACTGCTGGGTATTTTCACCATCGGCGAAGCTACTGCTCCCTACGCCAGCCCGATCGTCTTCTTGTTTATGGGTGGGTTTCTGATCGCCCTGGCGATGGAAAAACGCAACCTTCACCGCCGCATCGCGCTGAACCTGATCCGCCTCACCGGCACCGACGCCAACGGGATCATCCTGGGCTTTATGCTGGCTACCGCCTTCTTGAGCATGTGGATATCCAACACCGCCACCACCGTGATGATGCTGCCTATTGCTATTTCAGTCATTGATCTGCTAAGAGAATCGCTACCCCCTGAGAAAGAAGTAGGCTACCGTCGCTTTGCCCTGGGTTTGATGCTGTGCATCGCCTACGCGGCCAATATTGGGGGCACCACCACGATCATTGGCACGCCCCCCAACGTGGTGCTGGTAGGCTATATGCAGCAGTTCTACGGACGAGAAATCACCTTCGGCCGGTGGTTGCTCATCGGTATTCCCGTCTGCACGATTTTGCTGAGCAGCACCTACTGGCTGGTAACCCGCGTGCTGTTTCCCCACCGGCTGGGCACGCTAACGGGTTCCAAGGCGCTCATTGCCGACAAACTGCGGGCACTAGGCGTTATGTCTCGGGCCGAGAAAGGAGTCACCGCCGTGTTCGCCCTTACGGCCTTCGGGTGGATATTTCAGAGCAACCTCAACGCCTGGTTGGGCCACGAGTATCTCAACAACACCCTGATCGCGATGGGCGGTGGCATTCTGATGTTCATCGTGCCGGTGAGCGTGCGGCGGGCCGAGTACCTGCTGGACTGGGAAAGCACTACCCGCCTGCCCTGGGGCATCCTGCTGCTGTTCGGCGGTGGGTTGTGCCTGGCCAAGGGCATGGAAACCACCGGTTTGGTGCAGTGGGTGGGCGACCGAATTGCCGAACAATCAGGGATTAGCCTGGCTTGGCTGATACTGTTGCTCACCGCCTTTATGCTGTTCATGACCGAAATTATGAGCAACGTGGCGCTGGTGGTGATCTTCGTGCCGGTGGTATTCGGCATCGCTGACGGACTGGGCATTGAGCCGTTGTACTTGGCGATCCCCGTCACCCTGGCTTCAAGCTGTGCCTTTATGATGCCCATCTCGACGCCCCCCAACGCGGTGGTATTCTCCAGCGGCTACATCCGCATCGGACAAATGGCTCGGGCGGGCTTGCTGTTGAATATCGTATCTATTCTGGTGCTCGTCGCCCTCACCCTCACTGTGGTACGGTGGGTCTACTAAACCCAAACCAGCGTTTCAATTTTTATATCAAAGCATTTTGCGTTGTCAATTTTGACACACTAAAAAATTTTATACCGTGTAAACTTTCAATATATAAAAAATATACGTTGCTTTAAATATTACATGAAACAAAATACTGCTTAAAAAGCATTTTACCAATACTAATTTTATTCAGTGATCGACGCGACGGCTCAGTGGGATGAATTTATTAGGGGGAGCCCCCGGGCTTTCACCGCCCTTGTACATCAGCATAGTCAGCGGCTTTTCGGCTACGGCATGAATATCTGCCGGGATCGGGAACTGATCAACGACCTGCTCCAGGATTTTTTCCTGGACCTGTGGCGACAACGCGCGCACCTCCAGCCCGCCACCCGCGTGGAAGCCTACCTGATTGCCTCCTTCCGCCGAAAGCTGATCCGTCATCTTAAGTCTCGCCCCTCATTTATTTCTCTGGATGACTTTCTTTGCCACCAGGATTTGATTGAGACAAACACTCCGGAACTCACCCTGATCACCCAAGAGGCCAACGACGACAAAGTACGCTACCTCAATCGCGAAATTGATGCCTTATCCCGGCGGCAACGGGAGGCTGTCTACCTGCGCTACTACCAGGGGCTGCGTCCGGAAGAAATCGGCCACGTAATGAAAATCAGCCACCAGGGAGTGCGCAACCTGCTCTTCCGCGCAGTCCAAAAGCTCAGAACTTCGCTTCGGGTAAAGTAACTTCCTTCGATATTTTTATAAAAAAAACGGAAGTAGTGGTTACAAACTTACCGGACCCGTCTCTTGGTAAGTAGAACGGTAACTCTATGAAGCGGCATTACGATCAGGTAGAGGATTTTGTGCAAGACCCGTCATTCCGGCAATGGGTCGAAGGGGGGCACCCCGACCGCAACGCTTTCTGGGAGGACTGGCTACGGCGAAATCCCCACCAGCGTCCGCTGGTAGAAGAGGCCCGGGACCTCATTTTAGCCTTCTCTTTTCGCGATGACCAACTGAGTGAAGCAGAAATGTACCGTTTGTCCCAGCGGCTAACCGAAACAATCCGAGAGCGCCGCCGACCTACCCCGCGAAGCAAAACCAGCGCGCGTTGGGCGGTAGCGGCTTCCGCCGGACTGGTCGTACTGGCCGGGGTGATTATTTTCATGCTCGGACGGACGCCCGAAGAATTGTACCGCACCGCGGGAGGTGAACAGCGGGAGATAATTTTGCCGGATAGCACCCGGGTGATGCTTAACGGAAACGCTTCGCTACGCCTGCGATCTACCTGGAGCCTTCAGGAGGATCGGGAAGTATGGCTCACGGGAGAAGCTTTCTTTATGGTTAATCGGATCACCGCGGCCCGTTCACTCAAGTTCATTGTCCACACCGCAGACATGGACATTGAGGTTTTGGGCACGGAGTTTAACGTCAACGCCCGATCGCCCGCCACTACGGTGGTTCTTCAGGAAGGAAGTGTGAAGCTCCGACTGCCGGATGAACACGAATTGCTCATGAAACCGGGTGACATGGTCACTTATTCTCGCCACCGTCAGCAACTACAGGAACGCAGGGTCGACCCGATCCGGTATTCCGCATGGCGACGAGACAAGTTGTACTTTGATCATACCCGCTTGGCAGAAGTAGCGCGCACCATAGCCGACACCTATTCCCTCCGGGTGACGTTTTCTGACGACCGTCTGGCCGACCTGGAGGTAAACGGTACGCTGCCCGCCGATAATTTGGACATTTTGCTCCAGGCCCTGACCACGACCCTCGATCTGCGGATTGAGCAAGTTGGGCAGACGATTACGATTAGCAAAAAATAGATATTGGCTTCGGCCGAACCCACTAGACCCCGCCTCATGAGAACAAGTTTACTTGGTAGTATCGCATTAACGGTGGGGATGGTGATCCCTTCTGGGGCTCAAATCCCCACCTCGGAAATCTTAGCCAGCCGCACCACCCCGTCTAGCTCGGTGGAGTCGGTTCGTTCCGTAAAGGTCACTCTGCGGGAGCTGACGCAAACGCTGGAACACCGCTACGGTGTCTACTTCTTCTACCCGAGCCAGTTAGAAACGCTCCGCGTAGGATCTATCAATACGCAAGCCGCCGTGCTATCCGAAACAACGCTCACGCAAACCCTGAAACCCGCGCAACTCGCCCTTCGGAAGCTAGACGCAAAACATTACCTCATCAAGCCCCTCACCACCCTAGCGCGAATCAACCAATCATCCCCATTGGCGTACGACCTAAGCGGCGCCAACGCGCCTTCCCGGGTAGCCACTACCCAGCCAACGGAAGTTGACCAGACGCTTACCGGTACGGTGACCGACGAAAACAGCAATCCGCTGCCTGGGGTCAACGTGCTGGTGAAGGGCAGTACCTTGGGTACGATTACGGACCTTGACGGACAGTACCAAATCACCGTGCCCGAATCGGGAGTCACCCTAGTGTTTTCATTCGTCGGTTACGATGCCCAGGAGATCAGGGTAGATACGCAGACCGTGGTGGACGTGGCCCTGTCCCCGAATTATCAATCGTTGTCGGAAGTGGTCGTCACAGCCGTGGGCATTGAGCGCGATAAGAAGGCGCTGGGCTATGCCGTTTCGGAAATAGATGGCCAGGTGCTGGCGCAGAAATCGGAACCCGATCCGGTGCGCAGCCTGTCGGGACGCATCCCCGGGGTCAACGTTACCGCCGGAGGAGGCAGCGTGGGCGGCAACACCAACATCACCATCCGGGGAAGCTCCTCGCTCACGGGCAGCAACCAGCCGTTGTTCGTCGTGGACGGCGTACCCTTCGACAACTCCACCCTGGGAGGCGACTTTGAAAACGGCAACGCGGTCACCAACCGGGCCTTCGATCTGGACCCCAACATCATTGAATCGATGACGGTACTCAAGGGCGCCGCCGCCGCCGCCTTGTACGGATCGCGGGCCGCCAACGGGGCCATCATCATCACCACCAAAGCGGGGAAGAAGGGAAGCAAGCGAGGCACGGAGGTTACCTTCCGGTCTTCCTACAGCCAGGAGCGGGTGGCCTCCTTACCCAACTACCAGTATACCTTCGGCCCCGGGGGCGGGCAGATCCTGGTGCCCGGATTCTTTGGTTCGATGGGGCCGCGCTTCAGCGACCTGGAGACCATCGCGCACCCCTACGACCAGGCGGCCCTGGCCGAAGCTTTCCCTGAATACCAGGACGTAGAGATTCCCTACGAACCACGGCGCAACCAAGCCGAAGACTTTCTGCGAACCGGACACGTGTTTGAAAACGCCATCAGCATCAGCACGGGCAACGAATCGACCAACCTGACGGCAGGCCTCAGCCGGATGCAGAACGATGGCTTTATCCCAGGCAGCGAGGTAGAACGGATCAACGTCAACATCGGGGGCAACGCTACCCTGGCCAACGGCATCTTTATGAGTGGCTCCATCAACTACGTCAGTACCGATCAAACCACCCCTCCCGTCCGGCCCGGTATTCTGGGCGGCACGTCTATCATGGAACGCGTGCTGCTGATTCCCAGCCACTACGCCTGGATGGACCTTCCGTATCAGAATCCGCTGGACGGCAGCAGCGTGTTCTACCGCAACGGCGTTGACAACCCGCTCTGGGTGGTAGACAATGCCTACTATAAGAGTCAGGTGAACCGCTACTTCGGCCGGTTGCTGTTGGGCTACGAACTACTCGATTGGCTAACCGTATCCTACCAAGCAGGATTCAATGCCTACACCGACCGCCGAACCGACTTCGTCTCCCAGGGGTCGGCCAACGCCGACTTTGTCAGCGGAACGCTGATTTCCACGACTTTCTACCGCGAAGAACTGGACGGCAACCTGCTCATCACCGCCGACCGCGATCTGGCTCCCGACCTAAACCTGAGAGCCATCGTTGGCCACAATATCAACCAGCGCACCACCGAAGCCACCGGGGTGGAAGCGACCAACCAGATTATTTTTGGGATTGATGATATTACCAACTTTGATACGCACCGTCCCGTTCGGTCGGACTTTATTCAACGGCGCTTTTACGGAGTGTTCGGAGATTTTCAGTTCTCGTACCGCAATACCTACTTCCTCAATCTGGTGGCGCGCAACGACTGGTCGTCGACGCTGCCGCAGGGCAACCGTAGCTACTTTTATCCCGGAGCCAGCCTGTCGGTCATCCTTTCCGAAGCGCTTGATTGGGATAGCAAATTCTTGGATTACGCTAAGTTGCGGGCCGGTATTGCTTCGGTGGGCAACGATCCGACGCCCTACCGGGTAGGCACCCAGTTTACTACCAATCCTTCGTTCTCCGGCATTCAGTTCCCGTTCACTTCTGCCTCCGGTCAGTTATACAATACGGTGAGCAACGACGTGCTACTCGGTAACTTAGGGCTGAAGCCAGAGCTGACCACCGAGTATGAGGTGGGAACTGAACTTCAGTTTTTTAAGCGTCGCCTCGGGCTGGATTTCACCTACTACAATCGGGTATCTACCGACAACATTGTCCAGATCGACGTCCCCTCTTCTTCGGGAGTACTCAACGTGACCCAGAACCTGGGCAAAGTGAAGAACTCCGGGATTGAAATCAGCCTGGACGTTACGCCGCTGGCCCTGGCCAATGGCCTTCGCTGGAACATTTTTGCCGCCTTCACCCGCAACCGCAACGAGGTGGTATCGCTGCAAGACGGACTCGATCAAATATTTATCGGCGGCTTGGCCGGGGGCAACCTGGGCATCGTTCACCGTCCCGGTCTGCCCTTCGGTCAGATTTTCGGTTCGCGCTACGCCCGCGATGACGCGGGCAACCTGCTGATCCGTGCTGACAACGGCGAGCCCTACGAAGAGCCGAACCTGGGCATCATCGGCGATCCTAACCCCGACTTCATTTTGGGAGTGACCAACACGATTTCGTTCGCCGGATTCACGCTCGGCGCGTTGTTCGAGTGGCGTCAGGGAGGAGATATGTACTCGGAAACCGCCCAGCAGATGCTCGGCCGGGGAGTGACCAACGAACTGGATCAGGGCATTCCTCGGGAAGCCGGGCGTATTATTCCGGGCTTCGTGGGCGAGCAACGGGACGACGGCAGCATCGTGGCCACCCTGGACGAAGACGACAACCAGATTCCTAACAATTTTGTGATCGGCCACTACTTCCTGCGTCGCTTCGCCGATACCGCTCCCTTCGAGGGCAACGTCTTCGACGCGACCACGATCCGGCTGCGGGAAGTATCGCTTACCTACCAGGTCAAATCCGACTGGCTGGAAAGTACGCCCCTGGGTTCGGCCCGCATTTCCTTTACCGGAAGAAACCTCTGGTACTTGGCCCCCAACTTCCCCCGAGCGCTCAACTTTGACCCGGAAACCTCCGCCTTCGGGGCAGATACCAACGCCCAAGGGCTGGATTTCATGGGCGTGCCCAGCACCCGCCGCTACGGGGTAAATATTTCTGTCACCTTCTAACCCACCCACCATGAGACAACGAATATTCTTCTTTCGCCGAATCGTCACGATCGGAATCATCGGTGCCCTGATCGGTTGCAGCGACGACTTTCTGGACATCAACACTGACCCTACGCGGCCCGAGGATGCCAGCGTGCTCAACGTGATGCCGGGCGCGCAAGTCGGTTACGCGGCGGCCTTTCAAACCAACGTGAACTACGCCCCGATGGCCTACGTGCAGTACCTGACCACGACCGGCTTCTTCAACAATGCGTTCAGCCGCTACATCGCCGACGGCGCTTCTTTTGCCAACGGTTGGGATGATCTGTACAGCAATCCGTTGCCCGACCTGGACTACATCATTACCAACGGGGAGGAGCAGGGCTTTCCGCAACTGGTTCCGATTGCCTTGCTCCAGAAAGCCTACATTTATAGCGTGATGGTGGATGTGTGGGGCGACGTGCCATTTTCGCAGGCAACGCAGCGGGCCGGGAATTTTGCGCCGACTTTTGACGAAGGCAGTAGTGTCTACGCCAACATTTTTAGCTTGATCGACGAAGCCCTTGCCGGCTTGGATAATGAAGCGATCGTGCCCGCCAGCACGGATATTATCTACGGAGGAAACGTGGCCCGCTGGCGGAAGATGGGAAACGCCCTTCGGTTCAAAATGCTGGTGCAGACCCGCTTGGTCAACCCTGACGCGGCGGCGCAGTTAGCTTCTTTGCTGGCCGATGAAGAAACCCTGATCAGTCAAAACGGAGATGACTTTGAGTTTCAGTTCGGAGCCACGCAGAACCCCGCCAACCAGCATCCCCTGTACGCGGACCATTACCAGCCGGGGAAGACCTATTTCATGAGCAACTACCTGATTAGTATGCTGCGTCATCCGAACGAAGGACGGCCGGTGGGCGTGGAAGTAAACGACCCGCGCTTGCGCTACTACGTTTATCGCCAGACCATCGAAGACCCTTCCCCGGGCACGTCGGATTTTCCCTGCTCGGGAGTGCCCAACTGCGTATTTGGCTACCAGGGCGATGGCTACATTGCCCGCGACGGCGGGACGCTGGAGATCATTGGCAACGACGGAGCCACCCGTGCTACCTTCGGAGTGTACCCGGTGGGTGGGTCGTTTGACGACGACAGCTACGACATTGTCTCGCAAGGAGACGGCGGGCAGGGCCAGGGGATTTACCCCATGCTGACCAACTTTATGATCAAGTTTTTGCGGGCCGAGGCCGCGCTGTTTATGGGCACCGGCGAAGACGCCCGAGCCCTGCTCGAGGCGGGCACGCGGGCCTCCATTAGCAAAGTGATGAACCTGAGTGCGGCCATCGCCCAAATTGATGAAACCCTGGCTCCCACCGATGCGGAGGTTGAGGCGTACGTGGCGGCGGTGATGGTACGCTACGACGCGGCCGCCACCGACGAAGCACAGCTGGACGTTATCATGGAGCAAGCGTACTTGGCGCTCTTCGGCAACGGCATTGAGGCGTGGACTAACTACCGCCGCACCGGCTACCCGTTGAGCATCCCGCTGGCCGTTTCGCCCCTGGGGCCGTATCCGCAGCGCCTGTTATACTCGGTGAACGAACTCAATACCAACCGCTCCATAGAACAACAAACCGCCCAGCAAACCCCGGTATTCTGGGATAACTAACCGCTGAACCTATGAAAACTTATACCCTGTTCATTGGCCTGCTGGCCGTGCTGGCCCTGGCCTGTCGTGATGAAGAAAGCTACCCGATCCCCGACTTTGGCGTCGGTGCCTTTGTCGTGGCGGAGGTCGTTGAGGGTAACGAGATCGCCCGTGACGCTCCCGTTCCGTTTCAAGCGCGCATCGGTTACCAGAGCTACGGCTACCTGAGCGCTACCGGCATTGCGTTGCAAGTAAGCTACTCGGCGGGAAGCGGAGAACCGGTGCTGCTTCGCACGATTGACGCCGTGGAAGCTCCGGCCGACGATGATTTGTCGGGGCTGCCCGTGGTGAGTATTACGCTGGAGGAGATGACCGCGTTGTTTGGCCTGACGCCCGCCGATTTGGCGACCGACGATAGCTTCACCATCACCTTTGCGTTGCCCTTGGATGACGGACGCACCCTGAACCAGTGGAACACCGGCTTCGGCTCAGTATGCGATAACCGCACTCCGGGGGTATGTAGCCTCACCATTACCATCACTTCATAACCCAACCCATGATATACCGAACAATTGTTAGTAGTTTACTGCTCTGGGGGCTTTATCTGCCAACCCAAGGGCAAGAAAGGAAGCCCGAAGGCCAATTAGCCGATAACCTGGAAACATTTATCGAAGACGTTCGGCAGGATTGGCAGGTACCGGGTCTGTCGGTCATTGTGGTTAACCGCGACGGGGTGCTATTCAGTAAGCCCTTCGGCACCATCAGTGCCAGCAATGACCGGGCGGTGGATAATGAAACCATGTTTAATATCGGATCGAACACCAAGGCCTTTACGGCGCTACTGGCCCTGGAGCTGGTAGAAGAAGGAACGCTGGATTTGGATAAACCGATCAAGGAGTACATGCCCGATCTGGTGCTCTACGACGAAATCCTTACCAACTCCCTGACCACCCGCGACGTGCTGTCCCAGCGGTCGGGCCTGATTCGCCACGATCTGGTTTGGCGCGGAGCTCCCATCTCCCGGACCGAAATTTTTGAAGCACTTCGCTACTTGGAGCCGGAAGCTCCCATTCGCTCCAAGTTCACCTGGAATAATATGTTGTACGTCATTAACGGTGACCTTATCGAGCGCATCACCGGCAAAAGCTGGCGCCAAAACGTGAAAGAACGCCTGTTTGATCCGCTGGGGATGGACGCTTCGGCGACGGCTCTGTCGGAGGTACAGGCCCAGACCGACAACCACATCACCCCGCACACGCTCTACGGCGACCAACCCCAGGAACGCTACTGGTTCAACGTCGACACCATTGCTCCTTCCAGTGCTATCTACTCCAATGCCCGGGATATGGCGCACTATATGCAGTTTCAGCTAAACCAGGGAAATTACGAAGGAAATCAACTGATCGACAGTTCCCTGATGAAGCAGCAGCGCACCCCCTATACTATTATCACCAAAGACGCTTTTTACGGCCTAGGAGTGTCATTAGCCGATTACAAAGGAACCCTGCGGATGACTACCGGCGGAAGCATCAACGGAGCGGCTTCTATCGCGCTGTTTCCCGATGCGGGTTTCGGGGTGATGGTGATGACCAACATGTACCGCACCGGCATCAACAACGTCATTATCAATACCGTTGCCGACCAACTGCTGGGCGCTGAAGCAGAAGATTGGCACCAACCGGCCCTGGCGGAATTTCGGGCCGAAAAGGAAGCTGCCAAAACTGCGGGTGCGCCCAAAATTCCGCAAAAAACCGGCACGCAACCCACCCATCCGCTGGCCGACTACGTAGGCCGCTATACCCATCCGGCCTACGGCGAATTGACGGTCGAGCAGGAAGGAAAGCAACTGCACCTTTCGGTCAACGAGCTGGACCAGACGCTGACGCACCACCACTACGATCAGTTTCTGCTGAATACCTCGGAGAATGCATTTTATCCGCCGATCCTATTTCAGTTTCATATCAACGAGCGCGGCGACATTGACCAGGTGTCCGCTCCCCTAGAGCCCAAGGCTCCGAGCTCCGTCGTCTTCGTTAAACAATAACCAACCACCCATGAAATTACCGTATCTCGTTCTCTTCGTTGCTGTCGTGTTCGGAAGCTGTCGCTCTACGCCGGACGCTGCCGACGATCTCAAGACCGTTACCCTGCCTCCGCGGGACGGAGAGGGGGTGGTCGCCGCCAATGGCATGGTGGTTACGGCCCATCCCATCGCTTCACAAGTCGGGCTGGAGGTGCTTCGGCGGGGCGGCAATGCCTTTGATGCGGCCATTGCCGTGAAGTATGCCCTGGCGGTGGTACTGCCGAAGGCGGGCAACCTGGGCGGCGGCGGTTACCTGGTATACCGCACCGCTGAGGGCGAAAAAGGAGCGCTGGACTTCCGGGAAACCGCCCCGGCGGCCGCTTCCCGCGATATGTTTATCGACGAGAACGACTCGGTGATGAACCAGGAAGCCCTCTACGGACATTTAGCTGCTTGCATTCCCGGCACGGTCGATGGCATGGATCGGGTCTACCAGAAGTTCGGCAGCTTGTCCTTTGATCAGCTCATCCAACCGGCGATCTCACTGGCCGACACCGGCTTCGCGGTGAACGATTACGACGCTTCAACCTTCAACGATGCGATGGAAAAATTCCGGGAGTGGAACGACCCCGACATGGTCCTGATCCGCGACTCTACCTGGAAAGCCGACGACCGGCTGGTGCAGCCCGACCTGGCGGCCACCCTCACCCGGATTCGTGACCAGGGCCGGGCTGGTTTCTACCAGGGCACCACCGCCGAGCTGCTGCTGGAAGAAATGCAGGAAGGAGGCGGTATCATCACCCAGGAAGATTTGAATAATTACGAATCCGTGTGGCGAGACCCCATCGAGGGAGTGTACCGCGATAGTTTCAACATTATATCTATGCCTCCTTCCAGCAGTGGGGGGATCATCATCGTACAATTGCTCAAGGGAACCGCTCCCTACGACATGAGTGCCCTGGGCCACAATACGGCGGCGAGTATCCACACCATGACCGAGCTTCAACGACGTGCTTACGCAGACCGCGCCGAACACATGGGCGATCTGGCCTTCTACGATGTGCCGGTCAGCATGCTGTTAGACGACCAGTACATCGCGGATCGCAACGCCAATATAAACTCCGAACGCGCTACTCCATCGCCGGAGATCAAAGCCGGTGAGGTAGACCGGATTGAAAGTCTGGAGACGACGCACTTCTCCATTGTGGACCGAGAAGGCAACGCGGTGTCCGTCACCACCACGCTGGTAGCTTACTTCGGTAATAAAGTGATGGTGGACGGGGCCGGGTTTTTCCTCAACAATGAGATGAACAACTTTAGCCTCAAGCCAGGCTTTCCTAATATCTTCGGCCTGATCGGCGGCGAAGCCAATGCCATTGAACCCGGCAAGCGTATGCTGTCCAGCATGAGCCCGACGCTGATTGAAAAGAACGGTGAACTCTACATGGTGCTCGGCACTCCCGGCGGATCAACTATTATTAATATCATCTATCAGAACATCCTCAACGTGATTGACTACGGGATGACGATGCAGCAAGCGGTGGATGCGAAGAAGACCCATTCTCAGTGGCTACCCGACCGTATTGTGATCGAAGAGGGAGCCATCGACTCACTTACGGCCAACCAACTGCGCGAAATGGGACACAGTCTGCGCAACTTTGGGCAGCTGGGACGGACGGAAGCCATTCTCGTCCGTCCGGACGGCTCCTACGAAGGAGCGGCCGACGTGACCCGCACCGGCAACGCAACGGCATTGGGGTATTGATATTTATCTTCACTAAATTAAATCAAGATGATCACAAAGGGTTCATTGATCGCCCTTCTTAGCTGCATGCTTGTATCTTGTACAAATTCTAAAAACCAAGATTAGCAGAATGAAAAAACGAATAGGGGAGCAATTGAGGCTGAGCAGTTAGCGCCTGCGCAAGAAGCTGTCTCCTTTACCGGCAAGCCACTGTATCGTAAGGATGTGGAAGAGGCTACGCTCGCCAAAAGCGATAGTATTATCCAATCGATACGGGCCAAGTTTATACCGAAGCTCTGGAATAATATCCTAATTCTTTTCAACTATTACGGCACCGCGGACACCGGTATCTGAACGTAAGAGAAACAGAGAAAGCGATTGTTGATCTGATGAAAGCGGATAAACTCATTGGTGATAAACATCTTGATGTGATGGAATATAGGAGCGATGGCTCGCCCAAAGGGACTTTTAAGTTTAAGGTAAGGTTTCACCTAAAGATTTGATGGATCTGGACAAGCCAGTCGATCAGTGGACCGGTTATGACATTTCTATTGCGTATGGCATTGCCGACTGGTATCACGTCTTATCGCTCTTGAAGATAAAAACCAACTACTCAACGCTGCCTGATTCTGCATTATCCCTCGATAATCTATATGTCAACACGCCCTAGTTCCCAGCGGAAAGCGCATTTGCCTGTACCCCTTCGTCGGTGATCACCACCGGCTGAATGAACCCGTCCTCGTCGAAGTACATTCGGTTGATGCAGGTGACCCTTGAGTTACCGTCGGTTTCGGTGAGGGGGCGGCGGTGGTAGACCATGTACCAGGCATCGTCGTCGGGCGCGTGAATCACGGAGTGGTGCCCGGCCCCGGTGGCCACGGTGGAGTCTTGCTGGAGGATCTTCCCGACGCGCTCGAAGGGGCCCAGCGGAGAATCGGCCACGGCGTAGGCTACGCTGTAATCGGGACCTGTCCAGCCACCTTCCGACCACATGAAATAGTACTTGCCGTCGCGAATGAACATGAAGGGGCCCTCTTTGTAATTCTCCGGGGTGATCTCCCGAAAGGTTGTGCCGTCTTCAAAAGGCACGAATCCGGTGAAGTTATCGTTGAGCTGAGCCACGTCGCAGTGGCTCCACCCGCCGTAGTACATATAGTACTGTCCGTCAGCATCCTGAAACACGAACTGGTCAATCGGCTGCGCGCCCTGGTGAATCTGCCCAATAAGCGGCTTGCCCAGATAATCTTTAAAGGGACCGGCGGGCTGATCGGCCACGGCCACTCCGATGCCTCCTTCTTCCTGGTTGCTCTGAATATCGTTAGCGCCGAAGAACAGAAAGTACCGCTGGTCTTTCTTCACGATGGCAGGAGACCACAGCGCGCGCCTGGCCCACTTTACCTCGGTCGTATCCAGGATACGAGCGTGCTTGGTCCATCTGCGCTCGGCTTGGCAGTGCAGCCAGGCACGCCAACGAGAAAAGGACTAACCATTTTGCAAAGGAGGGAAGGTAAGTCATAAGAGGCTGGATGGAATAGTTTTTTCTTGAACGGCCTAAAAAGTAGGTTTGTTTTTATATTTCTAAATCACTAACTAGGCGAAAGCCTACCCAGAAAACATACTATGCCAAACATGAACGCATCAAGAAGAACCTTTCTCAAGAAAACCGTCGGGGCCGGATCAGTGGTCATGGTTGCCCCCACCATTATTCCATCCAAGGCCTTCGGGGCCAATGACCGCATCAACGCGGCGGTTTTGGGGGTGAACGGGCGCGGCAAAAACCACATCGAAAGCCTGATGGTGCAGGACAACGTGCAGGTCACCACCCTGTGCGACCCGGATATGGACTTGCTGAAGGAACGCCAAAAAGCATTTAAAGAAACCTACAGCAAGGATGTGGCGCTGGAGCAGGATCTTCGGCGCGTGCTAGACAATAAAGATATCGACGTGATCAGCATCGCCTCGCCCAACCACTGGCACGCCCTGACCACGATATGGGCCTGCCAGGCCGGTAAAGACGTGTACGTCGAGAAACCCGGCTCCCACAATATCTGGGAAGGCCGTAAGATGGTTGAAGCGGCGCAAAAGTACGATAGAATTGTGCAGCACGGGGTGCAGTTGAGAAGCTCACCGGCGGTGAATGAGGCCATCAAACTCATGCGGGATGGCTACATCGGGCGGGTGTACATGGCCCGCGGCTTGGTTTTTCGCTGGCGGGATAGTATTGGTGACCAGGGATTCTCCCCGGTTCCGGCGGGCCTCGACTATAATTTGTGGACCGGGCCGGCTCCCAAACGTCCTTTCACCAAAAACCTGGTACACTACAACTGGCACTGGCACTGGGATTATGGCAACGGCGACGTGGGCAACCAGGGAATCCACGAAACTGATTTGTGCATGTGGGGTTTGGACGTGGGCTTGCCCACCAAAATCACCTCGATGGGAGGTAAATTTCTGTGGGACGACGCCAAGGAGGTGCCCGAGGTGCTCACTTCCGTCTATAAATACCCGGAAGAAGGCAAAATCATCCAGTTTGAGGTGCGTCCCTGGTGCACCAACGCCGAAGCCGGAGTCACGGTTGGCAATATTTTCTACGGAGAAAAGGGGATACTGGTGGTAAATGGCTACGATAAGTACGAAACGTACCTGGGCCAGGAACGAACCCCCGGACAGTCAGGACAAGACGGTGGGGAATCGGGCAGCGGCATGGACCGCGGGGCGGGGGGCACCGACGGGCACTTTGCGAACTTCATCGAGGCCGTGCGTAAACACGACAAGACGATCCTGAACGGTCCCGTAGAAACCGCGCACCTTTCGTCCGGATTGGCCCATTTGGGCAACATCGCTTATCGCCTGGATCGAGTGTTGACCTTCAATCCAAGTTCCGAAACGTTTGTCAACGACCCGGAAGCAGATAAAATGCTGGCTCGAGACTACCGGGGAGAATTCGTGGTTCCGGAAAATGTGTAATGAAACTGGCTTTGGTGACCTAAGTAACCTAATACCCCGTATCCACCCGCCCGGCTTCGGCGGCAACCCCCGACGTTCGCTGAAACTGATGATACGCCAGTAAATAAGCCAGTTCCGCCGACGGCAATTCCGGGGGCACCACCCCCAGCGTGTCTTCCGCACCCGCTTGCACGGCTTCTAATGTACGCACCCGTTCGGCCACCGCTTCCTGCACGCCACTTAGGTAACTTCTGGTTACCCCTTCCAGGGCCGCGGCCGAAACGGCTTCCCCGAAGCGGCAGGTGGCCAGCATCGCCATCGGATAGGAAGCAGTCTGGTAGCGAAGTCCGTATTCCCAGGCCGCCGGTTCAAGCGGACTATTCGGCGACGAGGTCCGCAGAAAATCCTGAAGTAGCTGCGCACCGAACGCTTCGTAGGCCGGGCCTTCCGGATGGCGCAGTTGTACAGCGGCAAAATGCACGTCCAAACGGGCTATTTCCTGGCGTAGTGCCGCCGGTTCCACCTGCGTCAGGGCATCCTGGGCGTGGTTGCCCGCGTCGCCCAGCAGGATCAAAACGTTGGTCTGCCCGGGTTGAAACACCGCCGATTGCAGGGCTTGTTGCAGGCCGTAGTACACCGCCTCGGGCGCGTCCTGGTCATACTGCACGTCGGTGCTCAGACGGCGCAGCCAGCGCGGCACGTCGCTTCCGGTCGGGGATTCCACGTAGAGCCAGGCTCCTTCGGCCGCGTCGCGGTAGGCCCCGGCTCCCACGTTGCCCGAAACGTCCGTTAGCAATTTTTGTAAGGCATCGGCACTAGCCGACAAGCCCGCCTCCATGCCGGGGGTGGCGTTGACAAGCACCAACACGTTGGTTTGTTGCAGGGCGCTTACCGCTTGCGTCAGCTGCTGCTCCACGGCCTGGATGCGGACGTGATCGAAGGTGTCTTCCGCCACTGCCCCGGCCGGAGGCAGGGTGGCCACGCCCGGAGGAGGAAGTTGCCGGTGCATCCACCAGAAGAGCGGTAGCAGGCCCAGGGTGAGCACGAGCGCTACGCTTAGCTTGGTGCGGGCGGTGGTGATATCAGCTTGGTTGATCGGTCTCATCTCAGTAGTGTTGTATCAAATATTCCAAAAAGTGCTCTTGCGTTTGGGCTGGTTGGGGTCTTCCTTCACGAACACCGAAGGGCGGGGTGGCGGCGGGGGTGAAGGTGCCTCCGTCGTTTTTTCCTTGCCGATGTAGTCCAGCGTAGCCAGCTTCGCCATCAGGGTGGCCACCGTGTCCACGAACTTGCCGATGGTGTCCAGCGACTCATACAGGGCATGGTGGTCATATTCTAACTCCACGGCGGAGTTGATCACCGCTTCCAGGGTTCCCGGATGGGTATCCGACCACTCTTGCAGGTAGCGCAGCATCTCTTCCTTGCCACTGTCGGACATGCACAGCAGACACGTCTTGAGGGTGCGGGCCAGGCGCACGTAGAACAGCAGCAAATGAACCGGCGGTTGGTGGGGCACCAGCATCCGGTACTCGTCCAGGTGGTCGGCCACGAAGTAGGTAATCCGTTCGGACCACTCCTGCAGGTTCGCTGTCAGCGGACGCACTTCGCTCTTCACCTTAATCTTCTGCACCACTTGCCGGGCGTCTCCTCCGATGCGCACCAGCCGCTCGGTGAGGGTATCGTACCACTGCTGCAAACCCGGAAACGTCCGGGTGGTCGTGCAGGGCGGCAGGTAGCTGTCCGACAGCTTCACCTCGTGCCCCAGCGAGCGCACCCGCGCCACCGATAAATGATAGCTACCCAGTTCGGTGATGCTCAGCTGGTCGGCGGGCACGATCATGAGTTGGTAGGTGGGGGCCGCGTGAGGATGCCGGATAGGCACCTCTTCGGGCTCGGGCTCGCCCGTGGGAACACGCACGAAGGGATTCACGCTCACGATCACCTCGAAGAGCGCCGGTTCGTTCGAGGCAAGCTGGTAGGTGGCCCGCAGGGGTAGGTGGCCTTCGGACCGGAAATCGATGCGGGCCCCGCCCGAGGTCACGGCCTGGCAGGCGTGTAACTGCGCCACCATCTGCCGGGCATCGGACACCTCCACCCGCAGGTCGAGGGGAGTATCGCCCACCGCCACCGGCAGCAGCCCGTAGTTGAAGGGGGTGATTCCCCCGGCCCAGGCGTCGCGCACGCGATCCAGCCATGCATCTTCGGTTTGCACAAAATGCTCCTGACGGATTTTCATACCGTCTTTCCAATTCACCGGTTGGTGATGTACGCGAGGGACCATAATCTTTATTGATAAGAAACTCGTACGGCACTCACCAGCTGGTTGGTGTGCAGTTGGTTTTGAGCCACGTTGAGTTCGGGGTTAATCAGTTTCTTTTTCTGCCACCACCGCGCCGGATGCACGAAGAAAATCCACTCGTGGGGCGGTTCGTAGGCCTCAATGGGCTGCTCGGCAAACTGCCGGTTATAATCCAGAATAAACGAATGAAACAGATCTCCGAACAGGGTGTAGGAAGGGGCCACCACCGTGAAGGTGGTTGGTTCGTGCTGCTGGGGCAACTTACTGAAATTGAACCGGATAGGGATCGTGTGTTGAAACGTTAGTTCGGGAGCGGGTTGGTCCTGAGGATACAGCCAGGTGGAGAATAGGGGCGGGGGAATGGCCTTCCAGAGGTGAAAGGTTTTGTGCACCAAAAACGGCAGTAGAAAGCATAGCAGCGATCCGCTCAGCGCAAAGGGAGGCACGGTCGGTTGCAGCAGCCCGACGAGCAGGGCGTGCCCGAGGGTTCCGGCCAGCCCAATGACCACCGTGAGCAAGCCTTCGCGCAAGAACAGCTCCGACCGCGTCCAGGGCAGCACCCGGTAGAGCAGGAAGACGTGAACGATGCCCATCAGGGTTCCCCAGCCCGCCAGCAGTCCGGACCAGCGCGCTAGCGTCAGATCCAAGAGGAGAGGAAGCCCGGCCACCACCACCAGCAGGGCGGTCATGGTCAGGGCGTAGCCCAGGATTTTGCCCAGTTGAAAGGAGGGTAGCGATCGGGCGGCGAGTCCCAGCACCGTAGCGGCTACCGCCATCCCGCCGAGAGAAAGATAGTAAGCAATCATCGTAAATACGTAGTATGTCCTAAACGTCCCATAAACGGGGTGTCGTCCCGCAAGCAAAAGGCTTGCTCATCGGGTTGCACCTCGAGTGTTGTATGATAGTCAATGCCCGCGGGCAAAAGGTAACCGGCCAGCCAGCCAATGAGCCGGTGCAAGGCTCCGCCCTCCAGAAAAAGGAGCAATTGCTCGCCCGGTATCGGACCGAGCGTGAGCCGCCAGTAGGGCCACGGGTCATCGAGCGTATCCCCAAGTACCGCATCGTGGCCCAGCACCGCCTCCCCCAGGGGGGCAAGGAAATCGTCTTCCAGTACCATAGGATCTTCGTACTCTTGCGTGAGTTGCACCGGCACGGGTAGCAGTAGCGCGAAGCAGCGCGCTACCTCAGGCAAACGCCCGGCCAGGCGGTGCAGGTGCGGGACCAAGAACAGAAACCCTTGCTGCTGCTGCGGAGTAAGTTCGGCCGGAATGCCCCACAGCCGTCTCAGAAACTCGCCGGAGAGGGTTCCGGGTCGGGGCGCTTGAAAAAAGGCCTGCTCCTGGTGCTCCAGCGCAATCTTTTGCCGGTAGAACTCTTGCTCCACGGGCAGAAAAAAGCGCCGTGCTTCCTGCTCTTCCTGCCGGTTTTGCTCCACCTCCCGCACCGCCGCCTCGGTGTCGATGCCCGCCCCGCCCGGAGGGCTCTCGTGGAACACCCCTTCGGGCAGCATATCGTACAGGCCCTCGCGGGCGACGTCGATGCGCAGCGTATCCGTGCGCCCCACCGGCGGGGCCACCGCCAGGATATCTTCTTGGTAGGAACGGTGAAAGGAGCCCCGCGGACACACCAGCACGGGCCAGGTAGTTGATTCGGTGGTGGTCAGTAGTTCGTCGACGTAGCGCTCCAGGGTGAGGTTTCGCAGTGCGGGCGCGGTCGTGGTTTTTGGGGTAGTAGGTCGGTTCATTTTTCCTCGAGCATCAGTACTTCCAGGGGAAACTGCAGTGAGGTGCGGGCTGAAAGGTGCGCCAGTAGTTCCAGCGCCGCCACCGGTCGTTCCGCGGCGGACTGCGGACCGGTGATAACCTCCACCACCACCGTTCGCTCGAAGGAGCGGCGCGGGTGCGCGGAGGGCCGCAGTCCTCGTTTCACCGTCACCCGCTGCACTCCCGATCCCAGAAACACCCGGCACGCGGCCTTGATATCCTCTTCGGTGATCAGGGTGTGGCGCGAGAGCAGCGCACTCTGCAGGGCGTGCTGCCGGGCCTGGTCGTCGGGCTTGGCGCGTCCGCCCCGCGTGGGGATCAGGGTGATCGCTGCGCCCCGAAAGTCGGCCGCCCCGGGCGGCAGGGTAGCGGTGCCCGAGGGCACGCCGTTGGCTCCGGCCCCGGTGGTGGACCAGTAGTTGATCCATACGTCCTCTTCCCGGCGGGTTTCCAGGATGAGGTAGTGCGTGGCTTCGCTGGTAGTTTGCTGCTTGGTGAGGGTTTCCAGCCGAGCAATTTGCTGCTTCAGGGCCCTGATCTCCTGGGTGAGCCGCTGGCTTCCGGCCGCCTCGAAGGCCGTGGCTTCGTCACGTAGCTGGTTGAGCAGGTAGTCGAGCAAGTCGGCGGCCTGCCGCGGGTCGAACCGCCCCACGCCGTGCTGCCGCACGGTGTAGGTGGAGGCGGATGTAGCGTCTTCGGACGACAACCGCTGGGCGAGATACTCCTGGCCCGCGTTGGTCACCACGCGGTGCATGCCCAGAAAGTGGTCCGCGGTGGTGAGCGGCACGATGCGGTTGGTGGGGCTGATGCGGTAGGGTCGGTTGCTGTCCTCCCGCTTTTGGTTGAGCACCGGGAAACAGTTGATGGCGCAGACCAGATCAGCGGCCGCCTCCGGGGGAATACTTTCCGGCAGCTCCACCCGCAGCCAGCGGCGGGGTCGGTCGTCGGTCGCCAGGTCGAAGTCGGAGAAGACCTCCCGCAGGGCGGAAGGGATCTCGGCCGGAGGCAGGGTCGGCAGGGTGAGGGTCACGAAGTGGGGGTGATAAGCCTGGAGGACCGTCCGGCGCATACTGATGGCAACGGGTTCCGATTCCGTCGGGTGGGAGGGAAGGAGGTGCGTACTGCCGAAGCCAATCCGACTTTCCAGGGGCGTCTCGTCGGCGAACCAGCGCAGGTAGGGCAGGGCGTTGCGGTAGCGGCCGTGGTCGGTTACGTTGACCCAGTTGAGGTACACGGTGAGTTCGCCCCCCGGCTCGATAGCATCGGGCAGGTCCAGTCCCAACCACAGCACCCGGGCGGGTAGTCGCTTGCCGTCCGAAGCCACCGCGATCTCTTGCTTGCGCAGGGGCGTTTCCTGGGCAAATAGGCGCTGACCGCTGGCCCGGTGCGTCACGTCGCCGTTGTGCAATCGGAAGGGGGCGGCGGGAGCAAAGGACAGGTTTCGCTTAACCGCCTTCGGGGGGTCGGCCATCATCACCTCCTGGACAATGGTGAAGGAGTCGGTATCGCTGAGTTGGTGCACGGCGGATACCGGCCGGGCGTGCACCACGGTGTGGGCCGGGGTGGGGGCGGTGGCTACCTCGGGCAGTAGTAGGTGCGACAACTGCTTGATGGTGCGCGGGTGGGAGTGCTGAAAGGCCTGGGCGGTGCGCTCCAGCTCCACCGCGCAGGCCCCGAACAGCAGGTCCACCACCGGATCGAAGCCGTCGATCTTAGCCTCATCGAAGCCCCACAGGGTGGCGGCCTGTTTCACCAGCCGTTGCTTGATCTTGTCTCGTTTGAACGCGCGTTTATCGAAGTGGAGGGACATGGCGGAGGTCAGGCTAAGGATAAGGGACTAAAGAACATGTATTCGCGGTGCAGCAGCGGCTGGTTGGTTTGGGTGATGGTGCCGGTGAGGCTGATGGTTATGCGTTTGCTGTAGCGGTTTATCTTGCCGGTTTTGGGGTCAGCCACGGGCAACTCATCCACGGTGACGGACGATACTACGGTCGATAGCCGTTTCTCGTAGTCGCCGATGGTTTGCTGCACCAGTTCTTCCAGTTCGTCCTTCCAGCGGTGGATGCTCTGGATGTTGTTGAAGTCCTTGTCCCACACGTAGCAGCCGTAGGCCGGGTCGTAGCGACAGTCGTGGTAGTGGGTGCGCAGCAGCAGGTGGATGTGCTGGCGGATGGCGTCTTCCTGGTTGAGCAGCGGGTGGCGGCCCGGACGAGTGAGTTGCGCGCATCGCAGGGGGAGTTGGTAGAAAGGACGCATACTTAGTTTATTTTTACTATTGCCCCTTTGACGGTGGTCATCGCGCCTCCTTCCAAGGTAGCGTTAGCGCCTCCCTTTAGCGTCGCATCAACCTTTCCTTCCGCCGAAAGTTTGGTATCGGCGGTGATGGCAACGTCAAGGGCATCGATGGTTGTGTTCTGTGTGCTCTTTAAGGCAAGGTTGCCCATCGCCTTTACCGATACATCCTGTAGCTCTGATTCCACACTTATCGAACCGTTCGTAGCATAAGCAGCAATGTTTTCCTGGGACTTCAAGTCAATACTGTCGGACATTTTAAACATGCTGTATTGACCAGTAGAGAGATAATTGTCCGGGTCGGTGGCGGTGATCATTTCAATTGTGCCCTGAGCACCCATCACGATGTTTTCTTCGGCCAACATCTTAATATTTTTGGCTTTGAGGTTAAGCTGTCCTTTAGTCTCAATCGTAATCGTGCCCTCGCCTTCCATCTCTAGTTTGATCTCGTTGTAGTGATCTTCATCTTTGCGGTGGTAGATGTGGATCTTCTCCTTGCCGCCGACGTCGACCAGCCGGATTTCGTTGCCGTTGCGGGTGCGGATGATCTTGGTGGAGTTGCTGCTGCTGGCCCAGGGCTCGGGCTTAGACTCACCGTGGTAGACGTTGCCCAGCACAAAGGGGCGAACGGGGTGGTCGTGCTCGAAGCCCACCAGCACCTCAGTGCCAATTTCAGGAATAAAGTGAAAACCGTGCAGTCCGCCCTGCTCGCCCTTCCCGGCGTAGGGCTGAATAATTCGAATCCAGGGAGTGGTTTCCTCTCCCTCCTGCCACGGAAACCGCACCTTGACGCGTCCGAATTTGTCGGGGTCATCGTTGTCGGTGACCACCGCCCGCTGGGTTTCGATGCGCGGGTGGGGGCGGTAAGGCGGCGGGGGCAACTGCACGTCGGCGGGCACCGCGGTGAAGCTGTTTTGGTAGCTGCGGGTGCCGCTGATGTGGTGCGCCACCGCCGTGATGATAAACTCGCCGTGGTCGTGCTCGCTGGCCACTTCGCCGGTAATGTTCACGATGGTGCCGATGGTCAGACTCGGATTGTCGCTGTTGCCGTGCATCTGCACCATCCCGGCGGTGGTGGTATTCTGACGCATTTCTACGTGAGAGTCGAGTGATCCTTGCCCATCAATGTGGGAAGGGGCGATGCTTACGGGTTCTTGTTGATACAAGGCGCGCGATTGTTCCAGCGCAAAGGCTCCGTAGGGATCCAGGGGCGGTGATGAGGCTTCCTGAGCGCGGCTACTGAACACCTCATTGGCCTCGTAGTCATAGCTATAGTCCTTGCCTCGAACGGGCCGTAAACGGTAGCTAAAGTCAAAGGTAAACAAGTCTTTGATGAGGGGCAGATCCAGTTTAGGGGCGTCCCGTGAGTTACCATACACCAGCTGGGTGCCATCATAATAGCACCAGTCCCCCAACGTAGCTGCCATGCGCTGCAGGAAGGCGTAGTTCGACTCGTGGTATTGCACCACGTAAAACAGCGGTTCTTTGTAGGTTGGGTCAATGGTGGTCTTGAGACTATGCGGCACGTTTTCCAGTAGCGCGTTGACCATCTCGGCCACCGTTTTGTTGGTGTAGGATCGGCACTGCGGTAAGCCTTCCAGCATGATCGTCGGACTGTGGCCGCGCAGCGTTAGGGTATTATCACCGTTGTCGGACCGGTTCACCGCCACCTCGGTGACCACCCCGGTGAACTCGTGGTCGGGATCGGTGGTGCGGAACAAGTCGGTGCCGAACGACAGATGCAGTTCCTGTCCGATAAAGCGCTTGGACTGCTCCACCACGTTGGTGCCGGTTAGCCGGAAGGCATCGGTGGCCAGCGTAATGTCAAAGCTATGGTGCCGGTGCACGTCTTGCGACAGGCTGATGCTGGCCACGGGCGATAGGTGTTCGCCGTTCACGGAAAGTTTTACACGTACTTGCTGAGCCACGGGAGATTAGTTAGGTTATATGTTGGTGATGCGAAAGCTGTCCTATTAGGCGAAATGCCCGGTTTAACTGCTTAATTCAATTTCTCTTCGGTCTTCATGAAGTAGCCATCCTTTTTCGCGCGTGTGCCTGCGGTGCGGGTCCACCAGGAAGAAGGAGGAGATATGGGTAGCCAGCCAGCGGTCTTCGCTGATGAAGTTGTCTTCAAAGGTGCGGCCCACCTCTTCTACGTGCCAGATTTCATCACCGGCGCGAGCCATCACCTGGGTGGTTCGCCGGGAGCCGTCGATGGCGGTGGTAGCCGCGCCAAAAACTATTCCTCCGACCACTCCGACGGCTCCGGTTATGGGAGCGAAACCAATACCCAGGACGAGGAGCAACCACGGAAACGTTTCTCCGCCTTGTAAATCCTCGTTGAGCGAATTCATAAAGTCTCGATTTGAAGAAGTAAACGTCATCACTTTTTGCACGCTGCGCAGGCCGCGCAGCAAATTGCCAATGCCTTGCCCGGGCACCTGCACGATGCGTCCCCGCCGCGCTTGCGGTGAAATCAGCCGCGTCTGCCCTCCCGGATGGGTACTAAACCCGTAAATCGTCGAGGTGGGCAAGTGCTTGCCGGATTCTCAACGCAGGCGGGGCAGTTGGCGAATAATAGAATGGCTCATGGGAAAGGGACTGACTAATGACCCGATCAGCGGGTAAAGGTGAACAGCAACCGGAAATCGGCGTTTTCGGAGCCCTCGAGACCCAGATCGGCATCCTCATCGAATTGCGTGGTTAGATGCAGTTCGCTATTCGTAAGGCGCTCAATGGTGAAGGCCGTTGTTTCGTTTCCATCGTCAATGGTTAGCGTATTTCCTGAGATTTTCCACTGAATTGATTCGGTTGTGCCGTCATCTGCAGTGATTAACAAGGTTCCATTCCCGTTGAAATCAAGAACTGCGGCCAGATTGTCACCATCCGACTCGATCTCATCGGTGAAGGCAGCGAGATCGGCATCGCTGATGGGAATTCCCAGGTCGGCGTACAACTTCTTCACGTAATCGCGGAAGCTGACCCCGTCTACGGTGAACGAGGATGACTGGGCGCGCCAGGTGCCAACGATGTCGCCTTGTAAATTGTCGGGTGCTTCGCTATCGCCGCCGCAGGAGGCCAGCAGACCGAGGCTTAGCAGCCCTATGAACAGATAGTTGAGTTTTAGTTTTTTCATGAGCATGAGCGTGAGGGTGAACGGGGTGGAATTAAGCTAATTAGAAATTGGTTTGGATTGGCCTTTAGTAAGCAGGGGTAAGGGTAGTTCCCGAGCCCGCCGGTCCTTGGTAGCGGCAGCCACCGAAGGCGAGCAACGGATAGAAAATAAAGGGTAGGAAGATCATCCCGATGGTGTATAACTCGGTTTCACCGAAACTCCGGGCCAGTAGGTTGGCAATCCAGACGGTGACAATGAGGTTGACCAACGGAAAAAACATCAGCAAGATCCACCACACCGGTTTGCCCACAATTTCTAGCAGCACGACTAGGTTGTAGACGGGAATCAGCACGGCCCAGCCGGGTTTTCCAGCTTTGGTGAACAACTGCCACCCGCTGGCGATCATCAGCCCAAGGAAGGCGAAGTAGACAACGTAAACTAGGGGAGAAATTTCTTGATCGTACATGAGATTGGGGTGGTTAGTTTATTGACGAATAAAATGATAGTCATTAATATACACATGGTCGGGCCGACCGGCCTGCACCGCGCCGAAGGTGCTTTCGGCCGTAAGACGCAACGTAGTGGTTGTGATCTCAGTGATCGTGTTATCTATTTTGTTGCCGCCCAGCACCCGTAGCACACTGTCGGCCGTCACCTCCCAGGTGCTACTCGTGGTGGCCGACTGACTTTCGTCAGGTAGTCGCAACGCAAAGCTTCCGTCTTCACGAAATTCGTAGATAATACCGGCCAAATTTTCGGGATCAAAGTCAATTTTTAGCTGGGCTATCTGCGCCGGAGTGCGCGGTTCTCCGAGGGCGTCGTATTCACGCGGAAAAAACACGTCAGCGGGTAGCCCATCGAAGGTCACGTAGCGGTGCGTCATCAACCAAGTGCCGCCGAGTTGGGTGGTGAGCTGGTCGATGGTTTCCTGCTGGTCCATCGCTTTCTCGTCGGCTTCGCCGTTGGGGGTGCAGGAAAACAAAGCTAGGGCTAATAGTAGCGGGCAAGCAGATTGACTTGTAAATTTCATTGGTTTAAATAGTCATTTTAAAGATCAATAATTCTGACGGGGTGGGTATGGTAGTGTTGAGTCACGTATTGGTTATTGACAAAATGAGGTTTCACGTCGTACTTTCCGTGGAGACCAAACTTGGTAGAATGAATGCTTCCTATAAACCCTAGGGTAGCCGAGCCTCCGAAGTTATAGGTTTCCATAAACGGACCGCCGATCATTCGCTTTCCCTGTCGGATAATCAGCTCGTATTCGCATACGCCATCGTAGCCAGCGCTTTCAATGTGCTTGTCGACGCTTACAAATTTTCGGCAAAATCGTTCACTTCGTTTTCTAAACAAATCGCGGGCGTAGTTATACTTTTGGCGGCCAGTATCAAAGGGTCGATGGTAGATAATGCCTACGGTTTCTTCTATCCACTTCCGATCGAAGTCGTCTCGGAAAGTCTTTTTGTCTATTTGCTTCAATGTCTTCAATGAATTTGTATCATTCTCATCGATGTGGTACCGTATGTTGAAGAAATTGCGATTTTTGTGGTAATACATAAATTCATCGTCGGTCTTCACTTTCTCGTCCGGTGTATCTTTTAACCGGTTGAGGCATTTGGCTAAATTGGAGCGGCTTAACTTGTATATCGTGGCCATTATTTAAAGGTGTTTTGAATGCTGCCCTAATGCTTGTCGTAGAAATTGGCGGGTTGGTGTTTACTAATGGTCACCATTGCCGGTGATAGGGCATCATACTGTTTGAATTCGTACCACCGTTTGATTGCTTCCATGTACCCTCTAGAAACCGCACTTAGCGCACTACCGCCACTCATACCGTCTTTTCCGGCAAAGCTGCTGGCAATCCCTTTGCGTTCCTTGACCGTTAAACCTGCTTTGTCATCGGCTTTAATCCTTAGTGCATTGAAGGTGCCCATATCAATAGGAAGTAAGCAACCGGCACTAGTAATTTTTATACTGGCACGATGAATCTGAACCACGGTGCGTTTGGGTACGTTAAGTAATTCTAATCGCCACCCTCGGTCATTATCAAAACTGTCCATGCTCACATCATTGCGTACTTTTAGTGAGTAACTTCCTTCTGGCACACAGCTTTTACTAGGCCGATTCCCTCTATCTCCTAATTCGTAGGTATAACCAATACGTTTCCAGGATTGGTGAGCGTCCGATAGTTGGTTAAGATAAAGATGACCTAAGGTGACCGTCTTTTTGACGACAGTGCGATGGACGTGTAAGAATCTTTTAGGTTCAGTGGTTAAACCCAGCTTTTTGAGGGTGTTGGGGCCAACTTTGCCGTCTACGCCAATTCTCATTTTTGTCTGAAAATCTTCCACCGCTTTCGCCGTTTCTCTATCGTAAACGGTACTTGAGGATAACCGCGTGAGAATTTTTTTCTCATAGAGCTTTTGCTTGATTTTGAGAACGGCGCTGCCGCTTGATCCAACTTTGTAAACTGCCATGCCTGAATATTTTCACTCTAAGAACTGAATTTGATATGCTCCTCCGGCAAGCATGCTACTGCGTTGCCAGAAGAGCTTTAAAGATACTACACCGGCCACTCGTTCTCGTACACCGCCGGGCCGCCGTCACCCTCTACGGTGAGTTCGCGGGCGGATACCACAAAGGTTTCCATCATGTTTTCGCCGCCCTGCCAACTAAAGTTCTCGCCGTACTCTACGATGTAGGCGTCCTTGAACTTGATGGTCTTGAGGGGCTTCTCGTCGTCGGTGTCGTCCATGATCTCGATCTGTCCCTCCTTGGTTTTGCCCTGCCCCAGCACCATCCAGGTGGGGAGGAACGCGCTCTTGGTCGAACTCGATGGTCATTTGTACCGTGCCGCCGCGCACCGCTCCCGACGGACGCCCGGAGGCGTTGATGTCACGGTTGAAGCTGTAAGAAAAGTTGATCACACGGGAATCGTTGATCTTGTTGAGATTAAGTCTTGCTCGTACTGCCATTGGTTTTTGAATTTAAAGGGTGAATTGAATTGGTTTAAGTGAATCATTATGAGTGTGCCGAAGAAAAGGCATACCTGGTAAGATTATGATGCTTTAGTTATCTATAGCAATCAACTTATGGATCATCTACGGTATACATCGCTCAAGTTTGAAAGAATTGCTACCACTCGCCCAGAAAGTCCGGTAGTGACTTCCCACTGCGGGACCCCGCTACCCGGTGGATACTGTTCGTTGTCGGTCATAACGTTGTCATGTCTTATGGCAGGATAAACTTTGATGATTTGCGCTTTTTTAGCTCTCCAGTGTTGTATCACATTTCTTTTAAGCACAACATGATCAAGCTGCCTTTTACCGTATTGCTCATCGTAGTGGTGACCTGCGACCTGAGAATAGCCCTTAGGTGAAAACTCAAGAAAGTTAGGGGGGGTGCATAAGACCACAAAAGTAGCTCCCTTCGCCAAGCGGCCCTTATGAAATCCCAAACGACTCTCTATACTTCCTAAGGTTTCTCCTTTGAGATATTTCTCGTCGGTGACAAACCCTTTAACATCGTTCACAAGTTGTCCTACTGTCCAGCTCATTGCATGTGGTTAATCGTTGTTAATTATTTTCTAAAAACCCACCAGCCGGTGTCCTCACCGACCGAAAAGGGATCTACTGCTCGGCGTATTCCGATTGCCACTCCTCGGCGGTGTCTCCTTTCGTGCCGCCCAGCTTCATCATGAAGTTTTTGGCGGGGAAGAAGGGCGTCAGGTGTAGGTCAATATTGATCCGTTTGGTCTCAGGGTCCTGCTCCAGGCGCATTAGTTTGTAGTCCTGAATGATCTTGTCGCTGCCCATGATGCTCTTGAGGTACTTGCTGATCTCTTTGCTCAGGTCCTTCTGCACCTTGGGCGTCCAGTTCACGAACGCTTGCCGGTTCAGAAAGTCGATGATCACCTTGCCCACGTAGTCAAACACCCGTACCACCGAGTAGGTCTGCAAGCCGATGTCGTTGCCGCTGTACAAGGTCTTGGCCGAAAACGCCATCACCTTGTCCCACTCCTTCACCATTGGCACCAAGCCGCGCTTCTCCAGCTCCGAAATTTCGCTCTTCTTGAGCGGAAACGACACGCCGTCCACCTCATTGAGTCCGCCGTGCATCTTGCCAGCCGTGGGCTGCGCAATCAGCGTACTATAGATTTTGCCCGCCAGCGCCGTGGAGGGGGGCAGGTACATCGCTTCTTCTTCACCCAGCTCTTCGTACTTGTCGCGGCCCACCAGCCAGTTGCAGGTCATCAGCGCGTTCGAGCGGTGAATCTCTCCTCCCGTCAGGTTGGCGGCATCAAACTCCTCCATCACCGCGTCGGGGTCTTCCAGGTGGGTAAAGTCGGTCACCAGCATGGTTTTGTTCTGGTGGGCAATCTTGGCCCACTTTTCTACTACTTTGTTGGAACCCAGGTAGCCGGGAATCACCAGCAGCGAGTAGTTCTCGCGCAAATCCAGGCGGTCATGCCGGGCCTTGAGTTCTTCGGTGATTTTGTCAATTACCACGGTGTTGTCCAGGTCCTTGAGTCGCTCCAGGTCGGTGTTGAAGATGGTCAGGTTGCGCACCTTGTCCACCTCGGCGTTCTTGAAGAACATGGCCAGGGTGCGGTAGTTGCGCTCCAGTTCGTGGGTTTCTTCCAGCGCCTTCTTGAGGTTATCGGTCAGCAGTGACTCGGCCGATTCTACCTTTTCCTGCGCTTGCTCAATCATGGCCGACAGGTCGTCGGAGCTACTGAGCAGGTCGTGCCAGCGCTTGAGTTGTTCCTTGAGTTCGCGCCGGTCTTTTTTCTTAGACGATTCGTTAAGGAAGATATTTTTGCGGGCCTTGCCTTCGGGATTCATCACCTTGGCCCCCGCCACGGACGATTCCAGCAGCTCGAAGCCGCCGTACTCAATGAGTGCTTCGGCACTCTCGTTGAGTACGGCCTGGGGGTTGTCAAGGGTAGGACGTTCCTTAGTGACGACTGCCGCAGTAGGCGATCCTGCTTCTTGTGGTTCGGGGGATAGTTTTTCTTCAGCCATGATATAAGTTTAGAAGGTATAAGTAAATAAGATGTCTACGCGGCGTCGGCCTGATCAATTTCCTGGATCATCGCTTGCAATGCGGCCAAATACGCCGCTTTGGATTCCGGATTGTTCAGGGCTGACTTAAGTATTTTGTTGGATTTGAGTTGCTTGATAAAGGCGTGGTAGTTGTCCTGCTGGGCGTTGAGCTCCTTCAGGAAACTGCTCTGTTCGGTGATGCCCTGCTTGGTGAAGTCACCCACGTTCTTGAAGTGGAACTCTTCGTTCGAGCGGAGCTCCGTCTTCGGTGGTGAACTCCACCTTGGCGCTGGGCTGGAAGTGGTCAAACACCTCGTTGAGGGTTTTCAGGCCGGTCACCGGTTCGGGTTTGGTGGGTTTGGTGGTGAGCTTCTGCGCCAGCAGCGTGCGGTTGGATGAGATTTGCGTGATGGCTTCAAAGGATTGCTGGGGCACCAGTTGGCCGCCGATTTCTACTTGGTCCATGAGGAAAGGGGGGTTATATAACGATGAAATGAAAGTAGGTGACGTAGTCTAATCATTAGAGAGACCTGTTCGATTTGGTTGCTTTCTATTTATTGGTAAAGGCTGCTTATGAAAACGTAACCAAATTAATAGCTCCATAACAACTTTTCTTCTTTATCTACGTCCAGCGAGATCACACTACCTGCTTTCACCTGCTCGCCAATGATCAGCCGGGAGATGGGTCGCCGCAACTGGTTGCGAATCACCCCGGTGAGCGGCCGCGCGCCGTACTCGGGAGTGTAGCCCGATAGCGCCAGGTGCTCGGTGGCCGCTTCGCTGATCTCCAGGCTGATGCCCTGCTTGTCGAGTTGCCGCAGCAGCTTTTTGAGGTGGATGTTGAAGATTTTCACGACGTCTTTTTCCTGAATGGGGGCAAAGGGTACCATCTCGGTCACCCGCGCCAGAAACTCGGGCCGGAAGTGGCCGCTCATCACCTCCATGAGCTCCGCCGAGCTGGGCAACGAGCCCGCGGCCACCGCGTCCATGATGTGCCGACTGCCAATGTTGGACGTGAACAGAATGACGGCGTTCGAGAAGTTGCCCTCCTTGCCCAGTCGATCGTGCAGTTTGCCTTCGTCCATAATCTGCAAGAAGATGTCAAACACCGAGGCGTGGGCCTTTTCTATCTCGTTGAACAACACCACCGCGTAGGGCTTCTCGCGGATCTTGTTCACCAGCACGCCGCCCGCTTCGTAGCCCACGTAGCCCGCCGGAGCGCCCAGCAGCACCGCCGCCGAATGCTCCTCCTTAAACTCCGACATATCGAAGCGCAGCAGCGTGGTTTCGTCGTCGAACAGAAACTCAGCGAGCGACTTGGCCAGCTCGGTCTTGCCGGTGCCGGTGGGCCCCAGGAAGAAAAATGAACCAATCGGTTGCCCCTGCTTCACCAGTCCCGAGCGGGACTCGAGCACCGCGTCGGCAATCACCCGGGTGGCGTGGTCTTGTCCCACCACCCGCTGCCGCAGGTGCTCATCCATCGCCAGCAGCTTCTCACGCTCCTGCGTCTGAATCTTACCCAGCGGAATGCCGGTCTTGTGGGCCACCATCGCGGCAATGTCGGCCGGGTCCACGCTTCCCTTTTTCTGCTGGGTGAACGCTTGTAACTGCTTAATTATCTCTTGCAGGTGGTTGCTGAGGTCTTCCACCGTGTCCGGTTCGGCTTCGGTGAGCGTATCGGGCAGCTGGCTGATCAAGATCGGACTGATTTTGTTGTGCAGCTCCCGCTCGAACCAGCGCAGATCATCCAGCGACACGTTTTCTTCGTGCTCCAGGGCGGTCAAGCGTTCCTGCAACTCGGCCAGCCGGGATTCGGAGGTCTCGTCGGCCATGCGGATGGCGGCCATCGTACGGTCCAGCAAATCGATGGCCGAATCGGGTAGGCGCCGGTCCTTGATGTAGCGGTGGGCCAGCTGCACGGCTTCTTTCGGAGCTTCGGCATCCACCGCCAGGGCGTGGTGCTGCTCATAGCGTTGCACCAGGGTGCGTACCATGCGCTCGGCCACCGTGAGGTCGGGTTCCTCTACTCGTAGCACCTCGAAGCGGCGGTTAAAGGCTTCTTCTTTCTCGATAAACTTGCGGTATTCTTCCAGCGTGGTGGCCCCGATCACGGTGATTTCGCCCCGGGCCAGTTCGGGCTTGAGCAGATTCGCTGCTCCGGTCCCTACCGGTCCCTTAGGGTCGAGCAGTAGGTGGATTTCGTCGATGAACAGAATGGCCTTGTCGAAGGACTTCACCTCCTTGATAATATTTTTCAGGCGGTCTTCCACCTCACCCTTGTAGGCCGCTCCGGCCACCAGCGCTCCCAGATCGAGTTCGAACAGCACGGCCGGAGCCAGGTGCTGGGGTACGCGTCCCATGACGATGTCCTGCGCGAAGCCGTTGACCAGGGCGGTTTTGCCCACGCCGGGTTCGCCGATGATGAGCACGTTGGGCTTGGTGCGCCGACCCAGAATCTCCACCATCATCCGCGTTTCGCGGTCGCGCCCGATAATGGGATCAGTGCGCCCTTCGCGGGCTAGGGAGGTGCGGTTGACGCAGTACTTGAACAAGGCTTTGGATTTAACGGAAGCGGCGGGGGAGGAGGTTCCGTTGCTGCTCGGAGTAGTGATAGCTTCCTGAATGGCCTGTTCGGCTACCACGGTGGCCAGCAACTCGTCGGAGCGCAGAGGAAAGGTCTTGAGTTGGTCGGCGGTGAAGCCAACGTTGGGTTTGGCCAATGCGGTCAGCAGCGCCAGCGGGCTGATCGCGTCTTCGTTCAGCTTGAGCCGGATCAGGTCCGCTTCTTCCAGCGCGGCACTCACCCGGTCGTCGCCTACCGGTGCTTCGGGAATCTGGGTGTTCTTAGATAAGTTCTCAATCCGCACCTCGGCCCACTCCTGCAGGTAGGGCACATCCTGACCCAAAGTCTTCCAGCAGTTCGCGCAATCCAACATCGCGGTGCAGCAGGGCGTGCAGTAGGTGGCCGGGAGTGAACTGGGCGTTCTGGTACTCTTTGGCCAGCGCTTGAGCGATTTGAATGGCCTGTTTGGTGTCGGGGGCTAGGGCTAGGGTAGGGGTCATAGGGTGGTCGGTTACCTAGAATAGTTGGGTTCGTTTACATGTTAATACACACTAATTGAAAAGGTAAACACCAACGCCTGTATTTTTTTAAGCCCTTGATGGATCGGAAAAGGTCATTCCAAAAAATAATCTCCCCTGGTTACCTGCCTGGGGTTGGCTCGTACGAAGCTAAAGCACCTAAAATGAATGTCCCGTGATCCTGAACTTACCAGAAATGGGGGGGGCTTCGCCAGAATGGCACCTTGGAACACTAAACTAAATCAGCCGCCCCATCGTGGATAAGGCGGCTGATTCGTGAGACATGAACGGCGTTCAAATTATAGTCGCATCATTGGCTATCAATGATGAGACGCTTAACAAACGAGCGCTCATTGATGGTGGCGTGCAAGAAGTATATGCCCGCCGGGAGCTGATCGACTGGTATGGTTAGGGCGTTATCCGAACCAAACTGATAGCGGCTGGCGTATTTCCTGCCGAGTATATCCGTAAAGTACAGATCATCAACGCGATTCTTACCCACCCGCAAGTATACTACCCCTTGCGCCGGATTAGGAAACACCTGTATTGAAGTTTCCACTGATACTTCTATCCCGGCTTTGGTCTTCTGATCACTGGTTCTGGCGGCCAACGAAGAAGCCGAGGTAACCGTTAGGTTATCCATATTTGGCCCGCCGCTGGCCAGGTTGGCCGTGGCCCGGATGATGTTCTCACCGGCCACCAGGTCAACCAGGGTGCTTGCGGTGCCATAGTTAGTCCAGGCACCGGTAGTACTGAAATCCACGCCGGGATTAACCACCGTTCCGTTGATCCGGAGGGCGCAGGGGCGGTTGGCCGTAGCGCCGTTGGCATAGCGGAAAGAAAGCTGGTAGGACCCGGTGGTGGGCACATCCAAGGTCCATTCCACGTAGCTACCCGTTACGTTGTCATAGTTAGCATAACCACTGCCGGTATAGCCCGAATGGGTGCTTCCTATTAATGCTTCTGAAAGAATGGCCTCCTCAGCTTCCTGGATAATATTCACCACTGGTACAAATTCTACGTAGTTGAGATTAAAACTTCCACCACCGACATTCAGACGGAGCACTTGGTTGCTTCCTCCGGGGACACTTACGTTGGATAAGGTAACCGTTTCCCAGGACTGCCAGCCCCCCGTGTTATCAAGATTTAAGGTTCCCAGGGTATTTCCGTTCAATATTACCGTGAGCGACTTGCTGTTGGTAACATCACTGGCGACGCGGAATTTGATATCGTAGGTGCCACTGCTCACGTTGGCAATGGTATATTCCAGCCATTCCCCGTCCCTAATCCAACCAACGGAATAGCCTTCTCCTTTAGGGTCCGAAGTGGCACCGATATCTACTGCATCATCTCGGTAACCGCCGCCCTGGTTGGTAGCATCCGTGTCGGAGTAAGCCACTCCTTCACCGCCGTTGTCGTAGTCTTGGGCCTGAATGAGACCAGGTACGGAATGCGTTACGTAAGGGGTTTGCGTGGTGCTACTGCTGCCTTTAACAAAAATAAACTCTTTCGATAGTTTATTATTAGATCGGGATTGCTCGTCCACTCCCCCTTGGTTCTTATACCGATTGATATCATCCACAAAGGCCGATACCATCACCGTATCGTTAGTGGGAGACTGCCAAGGATTGCTCACCTGGGGGATTTCCACCACTTCGCCGGGCGCGATGGCCGCCGTGTAAGTATCGGAAAAGCCCAGATTTCCGCCATCTGCCGAGAAGAGCACTCCGGTAATCACTCCGTCAGGAGTTGGTAGGGTGCCGATGTTCTTCACCACCGCCACGAAGATAATCGGCTCGCCTCCCGGGGCGTCCGCCGGAATGGTTTTAATATCCTGCACAATTACGTCCGGCCCCGGAGGCACCAATATGTCGTCGATACCCAGATACTCCAGTTTGGTCAACGTGATGGTCGCGTTGCTCAGGCTCACGATTTCCACGGTATGAATGCCCTCTTCCAGTTCGGTGATCTCCAACACCTGCTTGTCGGGACCCTCAAACGCCGCCGATGGAATGTCCACGGTGTCGGTGGCGATCCCATCGATGAACACGACAGCGGAGCCGTAGCTGGCCACAATATTAGAGTACCATCGGATACCGGTTCCGTCAAAGGTAAACGCGGCGCGCTCCCCAGCGTTGGCCGCCTCGTGCGCGGTGCCGCCGCCGTTCTCCGTAAAACCCGCTGAGTAAAGAATTGCGGAGCTGTTATCGTCGACGGGCCTCCACTCCGCCACCGGTTCGGGCAGCGTGCCGGGTTCCAGCACGAAGTAGTCATATACGACCTCCTGGTCCTGACCGAAACGCGTGTAGATAGTCACGATGTTCTTCTCGCCGGGCACCAGCTTAATCTGCTGCTGCACTTCCTGAAAGCCATTGCCGGTTTTGGGCAGTCGTACGGAAGCTTTAGTCCGCGCAATCGGCAGCTCTTCGTTGATGAGAAAATCGCGCGCGGCGTCGCGCGGTGAGCGGTAGCGCAGGGTAATGAGGTAGTCTTCCTGCTCGGCTACTACGCCGTAGATCTTGCACTTTGAGGTGTAAAAGTTATTCCAGACAATCTTACCGCCCGACGCTTGCGCATCATTTATAACCCTCGGGAAGCTGGCGCCCGGAGGGATACAGTCTTCGGCTTCGTACTTGGGGCCGCCGGGAGTTGTAGGAATAGTGTCCGTGGTAGCGGTCGCCGGGGTGCTGCGGGCCGATTCATTGTTCGAATCGTCGAAGGCCGCTACGGTGTAGGTATATTGAGTATTCTCTACTATGTTTTTATCGGCGTAGAAGGTCACCGCAGCTGGCACCACATTGATAAATTCGTCGTTCCGATAGATATTATAACCGGCTACCGCAACATTGTCTTCTGACAATTCCCAGTCGATGTCAATCCGGTTAAAGTCTTTGGTGGTGGCCACCAAATCGGTCGGAACCGAAGGGGCAGCCGATTCCTGAGCGTTCAAAATGTATTGCACCGATTCTCCCGGTCCGAGCGTCTCGGTCAGCACCAAACTATTGTCTCCTTCGGGGCTAATATTCGCCCGCGAGTGCGACGCGGCGTAAGAATCTCCCGGTCCAAAGCGATCTCCTACGTACTGGGTGCCCTCCGGCATCACTACCCGCACCGACATGGTGAGCGACTCGGTGTCGAAATTGGTAAAGTTCACCAACAACTTATCTGATTGGGCCCCGATAGACGAAGTGCCGAGCGTGGCGGTGTTCACCGCCCGGAAGTACGCTTTCTTCCCAGCCAGCTCTTCTCGGTTCAGGTACTCATAAGTGAGCGGTGCCCCGTGCGTGGCGTAGGCCAGGGCGAGGCGACGGTAGGTTTTCAGGCGGGGGTTCTCAGGTTCGCTTTCATTCGGGTGCGCCACGGCATTGGTAGGAATGAAGTCATCGAGATCACCGGGATAGTCAAACATAGCAAAGGACTTGGGCGAATAATCGCCGTGGTACATGATGTGATCCACGTAGCCAATATTAGCGCGCATCTCCCGGTCAAACACCGCGGCAAATTTATTACTAAACGTACCGTAGGCATTATTATCTGCGGCTTTGTCATTGCCGCCGGTTTCGCTCATGACCATTGGCTTGGGAAAACCATCCCCGTCGTAATCATTATAAGTACGTAGCGTCTCCGCCAGCGATCCGCCGATGCCCTGCGTTCCGGAGGTGGTGTAACTGTGTCCGTTGGTCAGGTCAGCAAGTTCCTCTACCGGTCGGCGTTGGTCCGGTTGGCGGGCCCAACCACTGGGAGTGCCGTTGGTCGGCCAGTAGGCCCAGCCCGGAGCAACAACTTTCAGTTGGGGAGCGTAGGTAGCCCGCTTGTCCAGGACCAGTTGCGTCACCGCCACGTTGCTGACCTGCTCCGTATTAAACAGTCCGGGTTCATTGGAAATTTCCAGGGCGGTGAGTAGGTCGCCATAACTCTCCAAATAGGTTTCAAACTGCTTTATTCCCTTCGTAGTGACCGAACCACCCGCAGCCTCATCATTTAGGAAGTTAGTGGAAAACACCAACGGCATGGTATTAAAATTCAGGTCGCGCAGGGTTTCCAGGTACGCGCGTCTGCTATCCGCTAGATTGTTCTGTTCAATGGTGATCCCGACCCGCATCCAGTTGCCGCTGTACGCTACGCCCGACCACTTGGTGAGCAGAAAGGCCGTTCGTGCCTTAATATTGGCATCGTTAGCCCGAAAATCGTTGCCCAGGTGCACGTACCGCCCGTGGATCGGTTCGGTGGCCGGTTCGGCCAGAGACTCCAGGGTGAGGTAATCCCATACGAAACGGTGAAACCGGTCGCCGGTTTCGTCGGCGTACAGTCCGCGATCCAGTGACAAGCGTAACTTATTTTCTCCTGCTTGCAAAAATTCTTTTGGAATGTAAAGTCGGTAGATCTCTTGGAACGTGAGGTCCACATCGCTGCCCTCCAATCCGACCAACTGGATCACTCCGGCCAGTATCTCGTTGGAAAACACGGCTAGTTGGGGAGTGACCTGGTGCGCATCCAGCAATCGAAAACGAAACTCTACGCCATCGGTAGGCACCTCACCCAGCGAATAGTTAATCACCAACGTTCCGTTCTGGTCCAGCTTCAACCCTTTGGGAAGGATGCTCCAGTCGCTGCGCGAATTCCAGTCGTCGGGCACCGTCAGCGAGTCCACCGAATCACTTCCGTAGTCGGCCAGCTCGCTCGCCGACCGGTCATCCCGGCCCAGCGTCCACAGTGGCGTGCCCGGCAGCGGAGTGGGCGGAGCGGTAGTCTGGATGCTGTAGGCTTTATCCGATAGCAGCGGTAGTCCGGCTGGGCGGTCGGTGGCCGGGTTGGCCTCGACCCGCACCTGCACCTGCCCCACGGCGTAGGGAACGTTTCCTACCGAAATCGGATTCTCTGCGGCTTCGGTCCAGGTCTGGCCCCGGTCGAGGGAGTACTCGTAAAACTCCACACCGGGGTAATTCCCGGCGTAACTCCAGCCAAACAGGTCGGTCTCATCGTTGACCACTGGATTGTAGGGACCCTCGTCGGCCGCCAGCGCCAGCTCGAAATAGTCGTAGTCTCCGGATTGATCGTCTCCGAAATCGGTTAATAATTTGATGGTATTGGGAGAACCCGTATCCAACTGGATGAGTTGCTGATAAACGCCTAGTTGGTTGTTCGTGTTAGGCAGGGTGATCTTACTGGTGGTGCCGTTGATTATCAAAGATTTACGCAAGGCCGAGCCGTTCCGGTATCCTATGGTAAAAACATAGGCTCCGTCGCCGGAGGCTGAGATATCGGGTAGGATTACAAAACTGGTGGTGAAGTTGTTGATGAGTACTTTCCCGCCCGAAGCGTTGCTGTCATCTACGACCAAGGGATATTCCGAGTCTTCGGCCACCAGGCTTTCGGCCTCAATCCTTGGGTCGGGGTCTTCCGTAAGAGCAACCAACTGGGGCCGCTTCAATGCGTCGCTGGCTTGGCGACTGGCGTAGCCGATAAACCGATCGCTGGCCGCCGATATTACAAACGAAACCACCGACCGACCGGCCGCCTGCTCATTTTGGATGGCGGCAGTCAGATCAATGGACACGGTTTCTTCCGCCGCTCCGGGAGACCAGGAAACCAGCGGTTCCGGTACGGGAGCAGGCTTATTATTCCACGTGACAGCCCCTTCGGTCCAGTTAGTATCCGGAACCAACGAAATGCTGTGCTGATCGGTTCCGTCGGTTCGGCTGACGTGAAGCCGGAGAACAACCGAAGTAAAGGAAGTTGGTAGCTCAGTAATATCAAATTTCAGATATGCTCGGCGGGTGAAGGACAAGTTATTATCTACGGTTTTAACCAACAGCACGGTGTCCTGTCCGTAGTTCTCGTTGCGAAAATTTCCGCCGCGGACGTAGGCATCGGCCACCGGAAACAGCGGAGCGACAGCCTCGCTTTGCACCCCTTGCTCAATGTGCCTTAGAAGGTGCTTTCCTGGGTTAGAAGAGGTATGAATGGCCTTGTTACTGGCGTAGGCGACGTGCGTTGGATGCGCCAGCCCGTGGTTGTACCCAGTGATAGCGAGAATGAGTGAGAGCGCTATCCCAAAGTGAGTCCAGGGGCGCAGGTGGTAAATACTTTTTTTCATGGGTTTTAGTGGTTTCGGTTGCCAGAATAGATAGTACGCATTCGGCAGCTCAGGTTTATCTGTTTAAATAGGGGGCAATTGTACTGATTTTGACATGAGAAATCGGTAAAAAAGCTTTTCAAAACCTTGTCAAAAGCTTTAAAATTGTGAAATTAAGCCCTCAATACCGGTCTCTATTAGTAATTCATACGTTTAGCCGCTGCTGTTATGGAAAATAGGCAATCTACCGAGAACAATTCAGAAGAATCTCTTTGCCTGCAATACTGTCTCCGCTTAGTAGAAGACAAAACCGGATGGGGAGATGCGCAGCAATGGACGCAAAGTAACTACGAGCGGCTCAGGGAGCAGATAGCCGCAGACTCCGGGATTACCATCAGTTGTAGTACGCTCCGGCGCTTATTTATGCCTCCCGTTGCCCGCCGCCGTCAGAATCCACAGATTGCTACCAAAAATGCCTTGGCTGCTTTTGCAGGATCCACCAACTGGGACGAATTCGTCCGACAACAATCATCTGATACGCCTGCACCTATTACTGAGAAGCTATCGCCAGGACCGAATCGGCACCGAAACAGTATTTTCATTCGGTGGGCATTGGTGGTGGCCGGTGCGGTAGTAGGGTTACTTTACTATGACCCATTCGTCAGCGATCAGCCTGATGTGGTCTTGACGGGACACCTAGACTGGGAAAATTCTTCTAAAGTAGTCTTCAACCATGATTTGTCTTCCCTGAACGCAGACAATATTCGAATCGAATTCGGAGATGGAAATACTCAGGAACTTACTAAGTCTGACCGCCAGACCGTTCACGAGTACAAAATCCCTAGTGTCCATCGGGTAAGGCTGATGGCTGATGATGAGCCACTGGCCAGTATGGTGGTGCGAAAACCTACCCAAGGATGGGTCGGTGCCGTTTTGTACGAGGACAGTGTCTGGCACTCGCTGTCTCAATTTCGCCAAACTGATCGGTTGTACGCTTCTCCAGAAACCGTGTATCAAGGAGCGGTAGTTGCTGACCGGGTATACTGGACTTCCTACCACAACATCCGTGATTTTGGGGTAGACGGGGATGGTTTTGAAATGGAAGCCCGGGTCAAAAACGACTCGTTGGAAGGGGGGATCTCCTGTTACGACATCAGTCTAAAAATCATTTGTGAACAAGGATGGATAAAAGTAGAGTTTATGAAGCCTGATTGCACTGTATGGTCTGACCTAACAATAGGAGAAGCAAAGCGAGACGGAAAGAAGGACGATCTGTCGGCATTTGGACAGGATTTTTCCTACTGGCGAACCGTGCGGCTCAAGGTGTTGCACCAGCAGTTGTTGGTCTCACTAGACGGAAAGCCTATCTATGAGCCAGTGAACTATCAGCAATCGCTCGGGGCCATCCGGGGGATTGGAGTGATCTTTAAAGGTTCAGGATCGGTAGGGCACCTAAAGATCCATAACTTCCGGGATCACAACCAAGTGGTGCTACTGAGTAAGGCGCAAGACCTGCAATAATTAGGGCTTTCCCGCTTTGAACAGCTTCAATTGACGTCGCTTTTAACTGGGCTGCCAAGACAGCAGAAGAATTCTTACCTTGCCAAACAATTGTTAAACTATTGTTATTCACTTTATCAAACCTACGTAGTATGAGTAAATTTGTGACGTCTGTGTCATTAGTAAGTGCACTGCTGCTGAGCCCCGCTCTCCACGCCCAGAAAGAATACACCCCCGAAGACACCGAAGTATGGAAACCAGTACCGGAGGTCATCACGCCCGGCGAGCAAGACCACCAACCGCCCGCCGACGCTATCGTTCTGTTCAACGGCACCAACCTGGACGCCTGGGAGGTGCACGACAGCACCACCTGGAACGTGCACAACGGCATGGTCACCATCGAGCCCTCCGAAGCCAAGCAACAAATGCCGACCAGCATTTATACCAAGCAGCCGTTTGGCGATATGCAGCTGCACATCGAGTGGATGGCTCCGGCCAAGGCTGAAGGGGAGGGGCAGCGCCGGGGCAACTCGGGGATACTCATCCAGGGGCGCTACGAACTCCAGATTCAGGATAATTACGATAACCCAACCTACGTGAACGGACAGGCCGGGTCAATCTACAAGCAGCAGGCCCCGCTGGTGAACGCCTGCCGCAAGCCCGGCGCATGGCAAACCTACGACGTATTCTACACCGCTCCCACCTTTGACGAGATCGGACTGCTGCTCACCCCGGCCTACATCACGGTGATGCACAACGGCATCCTGGTGCAAAACCATACCGAAATCAAGGGACGCATCAAATTCATCGGGTTGCCCCACTACGAACCGCACGGCAAGGAGCCAATTCATCTGCAGGACCACGGCAATGCGGTGAGCTTTCGGAATATTTGGGTACGGGAGTTGTAGATAATCCACACCCCGCAAAGCCTTTAGCTGAAATGCGGGCTTTGTTCAGAACGAAGCACCTCTACCTGTAGCCGGTGTTCTCACCAGCCGTTGATATTACCCCTCGTCTTGGATTTCCTCTATCTCGCCAAGAGAAAGCCCGGAAATTACCGCAATAACTTCTATAGTTAAACCTGCTTTTAAAGAGTTTCTTACTATTTCTTTATCTCTCTGTTTTCTTTCTTCATCTCTACCTTCTTCTCTTGCAGTATCCAACGAGTTTTTCAGATCCCGGTATGATTTCAAGCTATCCTCATAAGCCTGCACCTCTTCGGGACTGAACCTGGCTATCTCAGCCACCTCAAATAGCTTCTCAAATATTCCCTCCCGAAGCTCATCCGGTATCCTATCTAATTTGTTCAGGTTACGAATAACGTACATCCATTTATCAAATTTAGTCGTCAGTTCCTTCACTTCTTTCCGGAACTTAGGCATTTCCAGATACACGAATGTCAGTTTGTCGTAAAATACTTGGCACGTTTCAATATCAGTGAGCTTCACATCGTATCTAAACTTATTAGGTTCGTTTCTATCCTCATCGAAGATAAAGTCTAGAATTGCTACAGTGTAAACCGCCTTCAGCTCGAAGTTCCAGTCACTGCCACGCTGGGCCTGTTCCCTGATGGGAAACGTTGAATAATAGACCGTCCGGTCTTTGAAAAATTTCTGCTTGGTCTTTTGTAGCTCAACAATGAATTTTTCGCCTTTTTCGTTTTCACAATAGAGATCAAAGACGGCTTTTCGGTCTTCTTCACTGCTGCCCAGCTTATCTGACTTGAGATAGGTCAACGCTACAATTCTACCCTGTTCGTTCTTGAGTAACTCATTAAGAAAGTCAAGCAGCAAGTCTTTATTTGGCTCTTCGCCAAAAAGTCGTTTAAATCCATAGTCGGTAAACGGATTAACGTATTTCTCTCTTTGCTCCTTCATAAGTCTCTTTTGGGGCAAAAATACGAATTTACCGGTTCTAATAGCACAGCAACTTTACTTTACCTTAGTCTTAGGGTAGCGAAGCGTCCTAAGACCTAATCAGCGACGCTGTATGTGTTGTAGAGCCCCTACGACCAAGTGGTAGATATTAAATTTTAATTTTGGTCACGATCTGACACAACAATTCCAACATGATTTTCAATGTTGAAGTTATTCTTTCAAACTTTCCGAGCGATAACATTTTTTTATTTATCCTGACTCCATCTGCATAGTCTTCGTAAATGTCAATTGTCAATGGTTGATATTCCGGGGTTGTTTTTATGAACTTGGTGAAGAAATATGGGTCCAAATCGCCAAATTCCAGAGCAAATATAAAATGAGTTTCTATCAATTGTCCTGTTTTCTTATTTTTAAAACCACAATGAAATCCGTGTAAAAAATAATACCATCCACCCAGTTGTCCATTTTGTCTTTTGTCCTGTTTTAGGGGGGTAAATGTAAGTAAGGGAAATTTAGAATCAATTGTAACCCTTAATTTATCTGCTAATTTATTGATAAGCTCTATTGATAGTTTGCGATAGTCCTTTGCACACTTCTCAAAGAATTCTTGATTAGTTTCAATTTCCTTATCAGTAATTAGTTTAGCAATACTAATCTCAGGTTTTGTCAAATGAATACCAACCTGAAATCCATCAAGTCTATTCTTTAAGCTTTCGCCAATCGTTCCTCGGTCTTTTAGTATTGATGGTTCGAAGATGAGCTTTAAGGTCTTTTGTCGGGGAATTGCTCGTATATCTTCAATTGTCGGAATTTGTTCAGCCGATTTTAAAGTCAATATTTTTGTAGTTCTATTCAATTGTTTTTGTCTTGAAATATCGTTTAATTATCTTGGAACTGCTATAATAGTACATATACCTCAAATGTACGCTGCGATAATAATATAAATTACAAAGCAAATCCCCCGTCGGCGCCTTTACCAATTTCCTTTCCATTTCTCTCTTTCTCTCATCTGCCCCAACCTTATTAAACTCAAAATCTAGAACCTTCAAACTCAAAACCTCTAAACCCCGAACTTAGAACATAAAACCGCAATCTCCCCCAATACCTTACCTCCCCTTTACTTCCACGCCACCCCCGCCTTATATTCGCTCCGAAATCAAGTAGTCAACCTTTAAATCAGACGAAACTATTATGGCTCAATTACTCTACGCGCGGGATGCTTCGCATAAACACCTCAACGCTACGCGTCGTCACCAGCGGCTTTGCCGACAGCTCACCGGCACCGGACCCCTGGTCGATGCCATTCAGCTTCCCTACCACGAACTGAAGAACAAGCACGTGGCCACCCAGAAACTGGAAGAGCAGCGCGAAGACCGCTACGATGATCTGCTCATCGCCGACATCCAACTGGATGATCAGGTACGGAACGTGTTCCGTCGCTGCGAGGAGCACGATCGTGCAACCCCGGAAGCGGCCGTACTGCCGCTGATCTTCCCGCAAGGGAAATTTGGTCCCATCATCAACATGAACATACAGCAGGAACCCGATGCGGTAGCCAATGTGGCCCTTCGATTGGAGTCGCTCGGCCAGGAGCACGTACTGTTTCCGCTGGCTAAGGAGCTGCGCACGCGGATTGCTGCTTCGCGCAAAGCCATCGCCGCCTACGAAGCGAGTGGACAGCAGGTGAAGCAGTGCCGGGCCGAAGTAGATATGGCGAAGGCCACGCTGCGCCGTCAGTACGAGACCAATTACCTGGAGGCGCGTAAGCAGTTCGGAAAAACGCGCGCCGAGCGCCTGTTTCCGAAGCTCAAGGTGAGTCAGCGCGCCCTGCCGACCCCGGTAAGCGAGTAAATCCCCTCCAAATAAGCCCCCACCAGCGGCGTAGGAGCGTTTTTTACCTCCTACGCCCGCTACCATCCGTCGTAAGGTGGAATTATCGCTTCTTTTCCCCTTGACAATTTGTCGTAATGGGGTTTGGTCACTACTTTCCCGCCCAACAATCCGTCGTAATGGGGTAATATCGCTGCTTTCCCCCGCTACAATTCGTCGCAGACCCACCGGGTAGCTACTTTTCCGCGTTACAATTTGTCGTAAGGTGGAACTATTGCTTCTTTTCCCCCTTACGACGCGGCGCCGGCCCGCCATCGAGCTCCATTTCCGCTTTACAAAACGTCGTAGTGCGCTCTGACGCGATAGAAGTGCTTTACAAGCGCGGGGAAGCCTGTTTGGGGTAAACGTACGCTAGCGCGAACTGAATTGATGCCGTTTCAGCAGCGATGGAATTAATTCCATCGCTGCTGAAACACGCTATGCGATTCGTATGATCTACACTAGTGCGTGCGGTACTAATTTATCAGTCAATTAAAATGTCGCCTGGCTGATGCCCATCGTGGAACGACAAGTGACGGCTATCAAACCTGATAAACGTTCGATAGCCGTCACTCGCGAAACGCGAGCGACATTTATAACACGCTACGCGATAGGCACAAAAAAAGCCCCGGCGCGCAGGCAGGGGCGAATTTGATCAATGAGTTGATATTAGTGCACTCGAGAGGATTCGAACCTCTAACCCCCAGAGCCGAAATCTGGTATTCTATCCAGTTGAACTACGAGTGCAGTGCTGATTGGTGCGTAAATCTAGCGGTATTTGACCGGTTTAGGAAGAATTTCAGAGACAATTTTTTCAGGAAGTCAAATTTGTCTCACCCCGGCTCCACGTGAATGTGAACGTCAGCAATCTGCTCAATTTTTTCGCGCAACCGATTCTTTACCGCGTGCGCAATCGTGTGCCCTTCGCTTACGCTCAGCTGACCGTTTACCCAGATGTGCAAATCTACCTGGTACGAAGGGCCCATTTTGCGGGAGTGGCACCGCTCTACCCGAGTTACTCCGGGCACGGATGCAGCAATCTGACTAATACGCTCGTGCATGCGGGTGTCCAGCGATTCGTCCAGCAGCTCGCCTACCGCCGGTCGGGCAATCACGTAGGCATTGTACCCAATGAAGAGGGCGGCTACCAAGGCCGCGTAATCGTCGGCCATCTCGTAACCCGGCCCTCCCAGCAAGGCAACGGAGATGCCCACGAACGCAGCCACCGAGGTGATGGCATCGCTCCGATGGTGAAAGGCATCCGCCTTCAGGGCAGTGCTGTTCGTCTCCTCGCCCGTCTTTTTCACCCAGCGAAACAAGCCTTCTTTCACCAGCACCACCACCAACAGAATGACCAACGTATAGGGCGCGGGTGCCCGGTGGGGCTCCTGGATATTAGCAACGCTATTGCGGACAATCACCAGCGCGGCCAGCAACAGGGCCCCGGCTATTCCTACCGCCACCAGGGCTTCGGCCTTGCCGTGGCCATAGGGATGGTTTTTGTCGGGAGGCCGCATCGACCAGCGCAACCCAAACCAGAGCATCGTGGAGGTTAGCACGTCTGAACCGGACTCAATGGCGTCGGCCACGAGGGCGTACGAATGGCCGAAGATGCCCCCCAGGGCTTTTATCAGCGCCAGCGCGGCACTTACTAGGATGCCGATGAGCGTGGTTCTCAAGCTCCGCTGGGTAATCAGGGCCGGTTTCTTCATCCCTTCGCGAATCACGAAAGCGCCAGCCCTTCCAGCAACCGGCAGTAGGTGGCGATGCCGTGCTCGATCTCTTTGACCTTGATGTATTCATCGGCGGTGTGCGAGCGCTCCGACTTGCCCGGACCCAGTTTCAGGGTAGGAAAACCCTTTAGCAGGGCTTGGTCAGACAGGGTGGGGGAGCCGTAGTGGGTTAGTCCCAGCTCCGTGCCCCGCTGCACCAGTGGATGATCGAGGGCAATACTCGACGAGTTTAGTCGCAGCGAGCGCGGGGTAACTTTTGACACGGTATTGTGATCAATGATTTGCAAAACTTGTTCGTTGGTGTACCGCTCGTTGGTGCGCACGTCGACCACAAAGGTGCAGCGGTCGGGCACCACGTTGTGCTGCGTGCCCGCCGAAATCTGGGTCACCGCCGTGCTCACCTCGCCCAGCAGGTCCGACCGTTCGGGAAAGTGGAACTCCCGAAGCCAGACGATGTCCTGCATGGCCGCGTAGATGGCGTTTACCCCTTCGTTGCGGGCGGCGTGTCCGGATAATCCCTGCGCCTCGCAGTCGAGCACCATCAGACCCTTTTCGGCCACTGCCATCTGCATCTCGGTGGGTTCGCCCACGATGCCCAGGGCCACCGGGCCGCAGGCATCGATGATGGAGGCAATGCCGTTGACTCCCGAAATTTCTTCCTCGGCGGTGGCCGCAAACAGCAGGTTATACGATTGATTGGTTAGCTCGTCGAGGTACAAAAAGGTGTGCAGCAGCGCTACCAGTGCCCCTCCGGCATCGTTGCTACCCAGTCCGTACACCTTCCCCTGCCGCATCACGGGACTAAACGGATCCAGGGTCCAGGAGGCAGTGGGCCGCACGGTGTCGTGGTGGGAGTTAAGCAGCAGGGTGGGGCGGTTGGGTTCATACTCCTTCGAGAAAACCCACACGTTGTTGCCCTGGGTATGTACCTGCTTGCCCGCCTGCTGTAGATAAGATTGCAAGAGGACGGCCGTCGGTTCTTCCTCCCGGCTGAAGGAGGGGACGCGGATGAGCTGTTGGAGCAGGGCAACGGCGCGTTGCGTTAGCTGCTCGGAGGCGGATTGAGACATAGTTGGGTGCCGTTAAATGAACCGGTGCCTACCGCCGGTAGGGCGCGGTGGTGGGCAATATACACTTTTTTGACTCCGCCCCGCCGGGCCGCAAACCCGTTGTCTAACTTCGGAATCATGCCCGCGGCAATGGTCCCCGCTTCTTTCCCCCGACGATAATCCGCTTCGGACAATTCATCGATTACCGAGGCTTCGTCGGCCGGGTCGGCCAACACTCCCGCCTTCTCGAAGAAGTAGTACAGTTCGGCAGGAGCGTGGGTGGATAAGGCTTCGGCCACCCGACTGGCAATGGTGTCGGCGTTGGTGTTGAGCAGGTTGCCCTGCCCGTCGTGGGTAATCGGAGCGAATACCGGTATTATCTTTTGTTGCAACAGCGGTCGTAAGGCATCTGTGTTTACCTGTTGCACGTCACCTACCCAGCCATAGTCGATCGGTTGGGCCGCTCGTTTGGTAGCAGTGATACAATTCAGGTCCGCACCGGTGAGTCCCAGCGCATTACATTCTTGCGATTGCAATCGGCTCACAATCTGTTTGTTAAGTAGCCCTCCGTATACCATCACTACTACTTCTAGCATGGCCGCATCCGTCACGCGCCGCCCCTCGATCAGCGTCGCCTCCAGGCCCAACCGTTGCGCCAGCTGGGTCGCGTTGCGTCCGCCGCCGTGCACCAGTATCCTAGGACCCTCTAATTGCGCAAAGTCCTGCAAGAATTCGTTCAGCAGTTCCGGTTGCTCAATCACCCGACCGCCGATTTTGATGACCCTAATTGGTGGCATGTTCCAGTAGTTTCTGTAAAACCGTTTGGGCGGCCACCACCCGGTTGGCGGCCTGCTGAATCACTAAACTCCGGTGGCTGTCCAGCACCGCATCGGCCACCACCACGTTACGCCGCACCGGTAGACAGTGCATAAAATAGGCCTGGTTGGTGCGCTGCATCTTTTCGGTAGTGATCATCCACGCATCGTCGGTACGCAGCACCTTTCCGTAGTTTTCGTAGGCCGACCAGTTCTTGGCGTACACAAAATCGGCCCCGTCCAGCGCCGCGTCCTGGTCGTGCGTCACGGTGATACCCTGCGTAAACTGATCGGGCAGTTCGTAGCCTTCGGGATGGGTAAGCACCACTTCGTAGTCGGTGAGGCGCGTCCACTCCAGCAGCGAGTTCACCACCGCCTGCGGCAGCGCCCGCGGGTGCGGAGCCCAGCTGATAACTACCTTGGGTCGCGCCACTGCTTTGTGTTCTTCTATGGTAATCAAGTCGGTGAACGACTGCAAGGGGTGCCGCACCGACGACTCCAGGCTGATCACCGGACACCCGGCGTAGTGCACGAACTGCCGGATGACCTGCTCCTGATAATCTTCGTCTCGGTCTTTCAATGACGCGAAAGCCCGCACTCCGATCAGGTCGTAGTACTGTCCGACTACGGCCGCGGCTTCGCGCACGTGTTCGGCCCGGTCGCCGTTCATCACCGTGCCATCGGCCATCTCGAGCTGCCAGCCGCCCTGTTGCACGTTGAACACTACCGTGTCCAGTCCCAGGTTCAGGGCCGCCCGCTGGGTGCTCAGGCGGGTGCGTAAGCTCGGGTTTAAGAAAAGAAGACACATCGCCTTGCCTGATCCTAATCGGTGCTGGGCCTGGGGATCGGCTTTTACCGACTGCGCAGTGGCCAGCCAGGTGGGCCAATCGTCGATGTCGGCTACCGACGTGAAATGGTGAAGCATAGCGTGACTTTTTTTGAACGGGCAACCGGTGCCCTGCGTTTAGGGTACTAGTACGAAAAACTTATTCACTAAGTCAAGCAATGATGAAAAAAGCAACTTTTGGCTCCGGCTGTTTCTGGTGCACCGAGGCAGTATTTCAGGATTTAGCAGGAGTAGAATCGGTCGTCTCGGGCTACTCCGGAGGACACATCAAAAATCCAGCCTACCGGGAGGTGTGCGAAGGCCGCACCGGTCACGCTGAAGTAGTGCAGATCACCTACGATCCGGACGTGGTTTCTTTTGATACCCTGCTGGAAGTGTTTTGGAAAACGCACGACCCAACGACTCTCAACCGACAGGGCAACGACGTGGGCACGCAGTACCGCTCGGTAGTTTTTTACCACGATGAGGAGCAACAGAAATTAGCCGAAGCCTACAAAGATAAGCTGAACGCATCCGGCGCGTTCGCCAGTCCCATTGTGACCGAAATCAGTCCGATGGATGTGTTTTACGCAGCCGAGGAAAATCATCAAAACTACTTCAAAAACAACCCGGGACAGGGCTACTGTTCGTTCGTGATTCGCCCGAAGGTGGATAAGTTCAAGCAGGTGTTCAGCGAAAAGCTGAAAGAAACGGTCTAGGTTGTATTAACCTCTCTCCGTCTCATATCCGCGTCCTGGGCCTGCCCCAGGACGTTTTTGTCTCCAAGTTCGGTGGAGATACAGAACTTGGAGAGATTGAAACTTGGGAGATTTGGTTAGAAGTATTCTGTCTTCCTTACTGGTCGGAGGGTAGCGAAGCAAGCGGTGCCCGGCGTCCCGGGCGACGGTCGCTCCGACCTACCGACCAAACAGAGCGCCCGCTCATATCTTTGCTCAAGCGTATATCCAAAACGCAAAACGAGGTCGACTTTTGAGATAATCAAGCTGACGCTCGTTCACGTAGGCTTCCCGTTCAAAGCTAATTCGGAGGTAGGCTTCTACATGTCTCATTCCCCGCATACGATGCCAGGCGTATTCGGTGAGGTACCATCCATAAAAAGGGATCACCAGCAACTCCAGTTGCTGCCGTAAATGAATTCGCTCGTGGTTAAGTAGTACGGGGTCGTCTCTATCTTCCGAATAGCGAAGCAGTACGAAGGGATACAGGGCAATGGCCCGGGCAAAATTGCCGGTAATCAGTCGAACCACCCACGGCCAACATACCACCACTAGTGGCGGGGAGCATAAGAAAGAATGGAAGAAAAATCGTAGGTGCGTTTGTTGAGGTAGATGTTGCTGCAGTGCACCCGCAACAAATCTTTGGAAAGCACTTCCATCAGTGACTTTTTGATGCTGGCCGCCCGGCCAAAGTCTCCCCAGGAGTCAGAGACTAGGTTTGTTTCTTTGTTATAAGCGTACACCTTGTCCGAAATATTGGTTCGGATGCGGTACTCGCCCGTCTCCTCATCGCCATCCACGGCAAAGAACACCTCCTGCATTTCGGCTTCAGGAAATACGGAAATGGCTGCGATGTAGACCAGGGTGTCGCTATCGGCAGACGTGAGGCGTTGCAGGTTGCAGGTGCAGAATTCCTGCGCCCAGGCGGGGCCCGTCAGCAGTAGGCTGAGGCCGATCAAAAAGAAAAAGCGTTTCATAGGTTGCGTTGTAGGCAGATGAAGAATCAAGAAAACGAACTATTCTACACCGGCTTTGCTGATAATAAGTGGGACAAAGTGTTGTCCAAAAAAATGGCATAATAGTCAATTACTTGCTCTAACGGAATTGCTTACTCATTGTTGCTTCGGGCCGCCCGTTGGGTCAAGGTGGTCAAGAACGACGGTGACCACCGGGAGGCACTTTCTTCACCCGTTGCGCGAGTGCTGCCAGTGCCTCCCGGATCAGGCAACCACCGGTTGATCAACCCGGAAGCCGCCGCTACCAATTGCGGGGCCACCCCGTTGAGGCCCGCCAGCAGCTTGGCAGGTAGCGACAGCACCACCGTGCCCCGGCCTAAGCGTCCGGCTTCCAGAATGGCCCGGGCGGTTTCGCCACTGCTCATGGTGAGTCCCGGCAACGAATCGCTGATGGTGAACCACGTCTGCTCCTGGCGGTGCTTCCCTTTGTAAATGGCGTTCTTCGGACTACCGGTGCGAATCAGTCCCGGACACACGGTGGTCACGTAGATATTTTCCCGCAGTAGCTCGGTGCGGTACCCCTCCGACAGTCCCACCAGGGCGTGCTTGCTCGCACTGTAGGGGTGCAGGTGCGGAATACTGACCTTGCCGCCGATGGAAGCGATGTTGATGATGCGCCCTTCACCCCGCCCGCGCATGGTGGGCAGCACCGCCTGGATGGTGTTCCAGGGCCCCCAGTAGTGGGTGTTGATGGCTTCTTCGTACTCCCGTTGCTCCATTTCGGCCAGTGGCCCTACCTGAATAATACCCGCGTTGTTAATTAATGCATCAATTGGCCCCATCGATTTGTTGATGGTCGCCACGGTTTTTTTCACCTGGGCGGGATCGGTCACATCGCAGGGAAGTGCCAACACTTTCACTTTCTGTCCCTTATACTTGGCCCGCTTTTTTAGAATACGGCGGGCCCGGGATAGGTCCTGCCGGTCTCGGGCGCAGATGGCCACGTTGGCTCCGGCATCAACCAGCTGGCGGGCCAGTTCTAGCCCCAACCCCCGCGAACCACCGGTGACCAACACGGTGCGGTCTACCCAGTCCGTAGCGCGCTGCCGACGGGCGATAAAACGAGTAGCGAGTAATCCGGCGCTACCGGCCAGGGTCCAAAAGATAGTACGATTCATAAACGGATGTTTGGTGGCTATAACCGCTACGGTTTTTCAATGTTTATCGTCTAACGGCCGCACTGTTTCCGGATATGCTCGGAAAACCGTACCTTTTGTGCGAACTAAAAACCCGCACGCTATGAAAACCAATCGACGCACCGCCGTGAAGCAACTGGCGGGCACCGCTGCCCTGCTTTCTGCCGCAAGTCCCATCGCCTACGCTATGACCAAACCCATAAAAACTATGCAATCTTCTGAAAAACAGGGTATTAACCACTCAGTATGCAAGTGGTGCTTTAATGATATTCCCCTGGATACGTTCTGCACCGATGTCAAGAAAATGGGGATCAGTTCGGTTCGAACTGCTCGGCCCCGATGAGTGGCCTACGCTGAAAAAACACGGACTCACCTGCGCCCTGGCCTCCTACTGGGAAGACGGTTTCGGCATTGAGAAGTGCTGGAACCGAACCGAACACCACGACGCCCTGGTGGCGCTGTACGAAAAGACCATCCCGAAGGTGGCCGAAGCGGGCCTGAAACAGATCATCACCTTCTCGGGCAACCGCAACGGTATGGACGACGAAACCGGCATGAAAAACTGCGCCGAAGGACTCAAGCGCATCATGCCGGTGGCCGAAAAACACAACGTGATCGTGGTGATGGAGCTACTCAACAGCAAAGTAAACCACCCCGATTACATGTGCGACCATACGGAATGGGGCGTAGCCTTATGTGACATGATTGACTCCGATAAATTCAAACTCCTCTACGACATCTATCACATGCAAATAATGGAAGGCGACGTGATTGCTACCATTCGGGAGTACCACCCTTACATTTCGCACTACCACACCGGCGGGGTGCCGGGCCGCGCCGAGATTGATACCACCCAGGAGCTCTACTACCCCGCCATTATGCGCGCTATTCTGGAGACGGGGTTCACGGGCTACGTGGCGCAAGAGTTTATTCCGAAGCAAGACGATAAGTTGGCTTCGTTGCGGCAGGGAGTAGAAATCTGTAACGTATAAATCAGTCCCAAACCTCTTTATGACTACTTCAATCACCAAACCTACGTCCCGTTAATGAGCGGGCCACCCAATGCTTCTCTTGATCGCCCCAACGGTCAGGAAGACACTCCGGCTCCGGGGGTTCCTAAGCTTACCGCACTAGATGAACTGGAGGCAATCTACGCCACCGTGCCGGTGGGGCTGTGCGTGCTGGATACGAACCTGCGTTACGTGCGCATCAACAACCTGCTGGCCGAAATACACGGGATTTCGGTGGCCGACCATCTGGGCAAGACCGTTCGGGAGATTGTGCCCGACCTGGCCGACGAGGTGGAGAAGCTGCTTCACCAAATCCTGGTCACCGGTGAACCGGTGCACGATGTTGAGCTCACCGGTGAAACGCGGGCCCAACCGGGAGTGAAGCGCACTTGGTTGGAACAGTGGCTGCCGCTCAAGAACAATCAAGATCAGGTGATTGGGATCAACATTGTGGCCGAAGAGATCACCGAGCGCAAGCGTATGGAGGAAGCGCTTCGGCTCAGCCGACAAAAAGCGGATCAGCAGCAGGAAGAACTACAAGCGGTGCTGGAGCAGGCCCCGGTGGCCATTGTCATCTATCGCGGCCCGGAGTATATCATCGAACTGGCTAATCCGTTGGTGCGCACCATGTGGGGCCGGACAAAGGAGGAAGTATTGGGTTGTCCGCTCTTCGAAGCCATCCCCGAAGCCGATACCCCTGAGTTTAGAGCACTACTCGACAGAATAATGCGCACCGGAGAGCCGTTTGTTGGCAATGAAGTCCCCATTAGCCTAGACCAGTTCGGTTCCTCCGAGGTGCAGTACTATAATTTCGTCTACCAACGCTGGCAGAACGAACAGGGTATCGCCACTGGCGTGATCGCGATCGCTTCGCTGGTAACCAAGCAAGTGGAAAACCGGCGGGCTTTGGAAACAAAGCAGGCCGAGTTGGAATGCTACCGCGAACAACTCGCCCTAACCAACCAGGAACTCGCGTTGATTAACGAAGAACTTCGGGCTGCCAACGAAGACTTATTCCAAACCAACGACCACCTTCAGCGGGTAAACACCGACTTGGATAACTTCGTGTACACCGCTTCGCACGATCTGAAGGCGCCCATCTCTAACATTAAGGGACTGCTCGGTTTGCTCGAGCAGAGCCTGTCTCCCGACAGTAAAGAATCTCCCCGTACCCAAATGGTGCTGCAAATGATGGAGAAATCAGTAGCCCGCTTCATGAACACCATCGCCGACCTTTCTGATATTACCCGCTTGCAGAAGCAATCCGACCAGCCCACCGAATTGGTTGATCTGGCCGCCGTGATTCAGGAAGTGCTCATGGATATCGCCCCCGTCGTAGAAAAGGCGAACGCCCGGGTGCTCATTGACGTTACGGAATGCCTTTCCATTCGGTTTACTCCTAAAAACCTGCGTAGTGTGGTGTACAATCTGCTATCCAATGCGGTGAAGTACCATGACCCCCAACGACCGCCGGTTGTCCGGGTGCGCTGCGAAGCGACCGATGGCTATCAAATCTTTACGGTGGTGGATAACGGATTAGGGATGGATCTAACCGGTGATACCAAGCTGTTCGGCATGTTTCAGCGCTTGCACGACCACGTGGAAGGCACCGGGGTGGGGCTGTACATCGTAAAGAAGGTGATAGAAAACGCCGGAGGGCGCATTGAGGTGGAGAGCGAAGTGGGCCGTGGTTCTACGTTTCGCGTATTCTTCAAACAGTAACTTTAGAGTTTATATGCAACAACTAGAATGCGTCTTGTTAGTAGACGACGATGAAATTACCAACTTCGTGCACGAATCCCTGATCGACGACCTGGGGTTCGCCAAACAGGTGCTGGTTGCCAAGAATGGACAGGAGGCCATCCAAATCATCCGGCAACAGGCGGAGCAGGGACGGCACTGCCCCAACCTCACTTTTATGGATATCAACATGCCCGTGATGAACGGTTTCGAGTTTCTGGAAGCCTACCAGCAGCTGGACGAAGCACTGCGACAATCCATCATCATTGTGATGCTCACCACCTCACTGAATCCCAAAGACATTGAGCGGACTAAGAACAGGGGAGTCGCTGACTTTTTGAACAAACCGCTGACTGCCGGTAAAGTCCGCGAGGTGCTGGCGAAACACTTCGAGATAGACGTTGAGTGAGCTTTGAGAGCTGGTCACTTTGTAGAATGAATATGATACGAAATATACTATCCCGTCTAACTGCTTCCGTAATTCTAGCCTTCCTGCTGCTGGTTATGCCGGTTCCGGGAGTGGCCCAGAAGAAAGCCAATGCGCCGGATACCCTCACCGACCCCCCGCTGGTTTCTACCCAACACAGCGTGACCATCAACGGGCAAGTGATCAACTACACCGCCACCACTGGTTACCTGGTGCTGCGCAAGGAAGATAAAACCCCACGGGCCAAACTGTTTTTCGTGGCCTACACCAAAAACGACGAGCCTAACGCGGCCCAGCGGCCCATCACCTTTGCCTTCAACGGCGGACCCGGTTCCTCGTCGGTGTGGTTGCACCTGGGCGCGCTGGGTCCCCGGCGCGTGCGGATGACCGACGAAGGAAAACCCTTACCGCCGCCCTACCAACTGGTGGATAATCCGTATTCGTGGCTGGATCAAACCGACTTGGTGTTCATTGATCCGGTGGAAACCGGCTACAGCCGTCCGGCCAAGGACGTGAAGAAGACGGCCTTCACCGGTTACAAGCAGGATATTGCCAGTGTCGGCGATTTCATCCGACTCTACACCACCCGCAACGGGCGCTGGTCGTCGCCCAAGTTTCTGGCGGGCGAAAGCTACGGCACCACCCGCGCCGCCGGACTGTCCGGCTACTTGCAAGACCGTCACGGCCTGTACCTGAACGGGCTGCTGCTCATCTCTTCTATCCTTAACTTCCAGACGGCCCGCTTCGGGCGGGGCAACGACCTGCCCTACGTCTTGTTTTTGCCCACCTACGCCGCCATTGCTCACTACCACCGGAAGCTGCCCGAGCCGGTGTCTGACCTCAGCGACTTGCTGAAGGAGGTGGAGGAGTTTGCGCTGGGAGAGTACACGCTGGCCCTGATGCAAGGCGATAGCCTGTCCGCCGGACGTAGGGCCTCCCTGGCGGAACGCCTGCACCGCTACACCGGTCTGGACACCGCCTACCTACGGCGCACCAACTACCGGATTGACATTGCTCGCTTTGTGAAGGAACTGCGCCGCGACGAAGGCATCACGGTGGGCCGACTAGACGGCCGCCTCACCGGGCGCGACTACGACGACGCAGGTGATCGCTACGATTTTGATCCCAGCCTGGACGGCACCATCAGCGGTCCCTACGCAACTACCCTGAACGCCTATCTGCACGATGAACTGAATTATCGCAACGACCTGCCCTACGAAATCCTTACCGGCCGCGTGCAGCCCTGGGACTATAGCAACGTGCAGAACGAGTTCTTGAACGTGGCCGAGACCCTGCGGGAGGCCATCAGCAAGAATCCCTATCTGAAAGTGCACGTGTTCAACGGTTACTACGACCTGGCGACGCCCTACTTCGCTACTGAATACACTTTTAGCCATATGCACCTGCGCGATAGCTTGTCAGGCAACGTGACCATGTCGTATTATCTTGCTGGGCACATGATGTACATCCACCAGCCCTCCCTGGTGCGGATGAAGCAGGAGGCGGATCAATTTATCCAAAGGGCAAAGAACCGCTAGGGTCGCCTTGGATTAATCATGCCTTGACCTTCCCGGATTAGCTAATTAACGACGATTGTTGCGCTTATCCCGAAAATCAGTAGCTTTGAAAAAACAACTTTTAATGTTTCAATTAGTACAAGATTACCGAAGCGAGCTACTGCGCGAGTGGCTGGAGTTTCTCGGCGAGCACAGCGACCTGCCCGAAATGGTACCCGCCGACAAACTGCGTCGGGAGTTGAGCGAGTTTTTGGACCGCCTCACCGATTTTCTGGCCCTGGAGCAACCCAATGACACGCAGAGCGCCGAATATCAGGCGCTGATCAAAATATTGGTCACGCTCTCGCAGTCCCGCGCGCAACTGGGTCTGAGTCCGCGCACCACCGGCAGCTACGTCCTGAGTTTTAAGGAAATTGTGCTCAACCACGTCCGGCAGCACTACCAGGATGATCCCCTGCGCGTGGCCGAAGAGACGCTGCGCTTCAATCGCCTGCTCGACAGCCTAAGTATCGTCACCTTTGAAGCGTATATTGACAGTCGGCAGTCCATCATCAACCGGCAGTACGCCGAGATCAACGAGATATCCACCCCGGTCATTCAGGTGTGGGACGGCATCCTGGCCCTGCCGATCATTGGCACCCTCGACAGCACGCGTACTCAAGTGGTGATGGAGAACCTGCTCAACGCCATTGTGAGCACCGAAAGCAACGTGGCTATCCTGGATATCTCCGGGGTGCCTGCCGTAGATACCCTCACCGCCCAGCACCTGATCAAAACCGTGAGCGCCACCCGGCTCATGGGGGCCGAGTGCATCATCAGCGGCATCCGTCCCGAAACGGCCCAGACCATCGTGCAACTCGGTATCGACTTGTCAGGGGTAATTACTAAATCTACCCTGGCCAGCGCCCTGAAACACGGCATCCGCCTGTCTACCCAAACGAGTGCCGCGCATGGAAAAAATACCCATTCTTAAGTTAGGGCCCTACTTGCTGGTAAGCATCCAGGTCGATCTGTACGACCAGCTGGCCCTGAGCCTGCAGCAGGAACTCACCCAGTGCGTCTACGATACCAACGCCCGGGGCATCCTGATCGATATTTCTACCGTTTCGATCATCGACAGCTTTATGGGTAAGGTGATCAGCGACATCACCCAGATGGCTAAAGTTATGGACGCGGTCACCGTGGTGGTGGGCATGCAACCCGCCGTGGCCATCACTCTGGTGGAATTAGGCCTAACGCTAGAGGGAGTGCACACGGCGCTGAACGTGGATCGTGGCGTGGCCCTGTTGCAAAAGCAGACGCAAACCAAGCTCGGAACCCGCACGCCCGACCACGATGCTTTTGGCTACTGAAACCACCTGGGTGGTTCGCGACCAGCAGCAGCTAATTATCCTGCGAAATGAAGTGAAACAACGGGCGGCCGCCCTGGGCATGAACTCGGTGAATCAAACCAAGCTGATGACCGCGGCGAGCGAACTGGGCCGAAACCTGATTCGCTACGGGCAGGGTGGGGTGGTGGCCTTGGTGGAACTGCATCAACCGGGCCGAATCGGTATCCAACTCGTTTTTGCCGATGAGGGTCCGGGGATTCCAGACCTCGAGAAAGCGCAACGTGATGGGTTTACCACCGGGAACGGACTCGGGCTGGGCCTGCCGGGCACGCGCCGAATGATGGACGAATTTGCCATCGAGAGCACGGTCGGCTACGGCACCACCGTCACCGTAACGAAGTGGCAGCGTTGAAAAATAGCGCGACTAATTGTAAACCATGAGTGACTCACCCTTCCAAAGTTTTTTGATTAACGACCGCAGCGAGGTCAATCAGCTCAAAGGCATTCTCCGCCGTTTGGGTACGCAAGTTGGGCTCTCCGACCATGCGCTCGGTAAGCTGGACATTATCATTGCCGAGATGGCCTCCAATTTCTTCAAACACGCCAACACCAGCGGCGAAGTACTCTTCCGGGTAGTTCAACCGGAAACCAATCCGGGTCTGGAAATCATTGGGATCGACCACGGCCCCGGCATGCTCGATCCTACTTACCGGATGCAGGACGGAGTGTTGAGCACCCGCACGCTGGGAACGGGCATGGGCGCAATCCGAAGGCTCTCCGATCACTTCGATCTCTACACCAAACCCGGCTGGGGCACGCTGTTATTGGTGCGCCTCTTTAAAAAAGGGTCCCCGATTCCGTTGCCCCCGCCACCCCTGGAGTTCGCCACCCTGCTCGTTGCCTATCCCGGCGAAACGGTATGCGGCGACGGATGGGCGCACAAGCAACAAGGCCCTACCCACTGCTTTCTCCTCACCGACGGACTGGGCCACGGTCCGAAGGCGCACGAAGCGTCCCAGCAAGCCAGTAGCATTTTCAGAAGTAGCGCTTCGGTCGACCCCGTCGCGCTGATCCGGGCGCTGCACGAGCAGCTAATCACCACCCGGGGGACCGTGGGAATGGTGGTGAGTCTGAACCCGCAGCTGCGCACCATCGAGTACTGCGGAGTGGGCAACATCAGCTACCGCCGGGTCAGCGATCAGCAAAGCAAACACGGCGTTTCAGCGCCCGGAATCTTAGGAGGCACCCAGCCTATCCGCTTGGCAAATACGTCAGATAACTGGTTAGAAGCGGGGCAGTTGGTGCTGCACTCCGACGGACTGGACCAGACTTGGCGACTGGACGACTATCCATTGCTGCTTGACCACGACCGTGCCCTGTGGAGCGCGGTCCTCTACAAAGACCATCACCAACGGGATGATTGTGGTATACTGACCATCCGCCTTACCTGACTTGCTATGAAACATCAAGTGTACGAAATAACTATTGACACGGAAATGGATGTGGTGTTGGCCTACCAAAAGACGATGCAATTAGCGCATCTTACTGGACTCTCAAGTCTGGGCCAGACCCAGCTGGGAACCGCCGTGTCTGAGATTGCCCGCAATACGTTAGAACACGCCTCACAGGGGCAGGTGAGCCTTCACTGGGTTGAAGAACCGTTGACGGCTCGGGTAGAAGTAACGGTTACCGACGCTGGGCCGGGCATAAAAGCTCAGGCGCCAGTCACCCACTTACCCCGGTATTCCTCAAAAGGAATCGGGATGACGACGGCCCAGAAACTGGTAGACCGTTTCACGGTGCAGTCTTCGGACGATGGCACCAGCATTACCATGGGGAAACAGGTGCCGCATCCGCCGCCGTTCACCATTCACCTTCTTGAGCAGTGGCAGCAGGCGCTACGGGCAACCCACGACACCCAGTCGCCCTACGCCCTGCTTAAACAAAAAAACCGGGAGTTGATCGCCCTAAACCAACGGGTGCAGGAAAAAGGAGATGAAAATGCGCGGCAAGTTGCTGAAATAGAAACGCTGAACACGAAACTCAAGGATAAGAACCAGGAGTTGACCGACTTTGCCTACACGCTTTCGCACGACTTGAAAAACCCCCTAGCCAACATCCTGGCGTTGGTAGACCTAGCGCACAATGACCCGGAGCGGACGGTGGTGTTTCTAGATAAAATAGGATCGTCAGCTTTCACCATCAACCGAATTATCCAGGGGCTGATGCAGATCATTGATGTGGATCAGGAAGTATCGGAACAGGTGGAAACCTTGCATTTTGAGGAAGTAACCGATCAACTGGCTCAGGAATACGCTACCGAATTGACCGCCGCTGATGCGAAGTTCACCACCGACTTTGCGGCATCCACCATTCAGTACGTAGGGTCTTACCTGGACAGTATTCTGCGTAATCTGGTGAGCAACGCCATCAAATACCGCCACGAGAAGCGACCTCTGCTGCTCAACATCACCACCCACGCCGAGCACAATGGCGTACTGCTTAGCGTGCGCGACAATGGCATCGGCATGGACTTGACCCGCTACGGCGATACATTATTTCAACCATTTCACCGACTCACCCAGCAACGCGATGGCAAAGGCATCGGCTTGCACCTGGTCAAAAAGATGATCGAAAAGAACGGGGGCAATATTGAAGTAGACAGCACCCCGGGTGAAGGAACAGCGTTCCAGTGTTTGCTCAGACCCTATGCTCTATAGGAAAGAGCGAGGTTGTTAGCTTACTTTTTGCTTTCCCCGTTTAGCAACGATGCCGCTTCCTTATCCACGAACCAGTGTTCTTCCCCGTCTTCGGGCTGGATCAACTGCGCGGGGTATTCGTCGGGCTGGTATTTGCCTTTGAGCACCTCCCGCAACGACTTGGCTTTCTTCTTGCCGTAGGCCACAAAGGCCACGCAACCCGCCTGGTTGATCAACTGGGGCGTAAGCGTGATGCGGTGGGTGTTGAGCTTTTCTACAAAAACATCCTTCACCCACGACATCTTCTTGGTGGATACCACGGTGTGGGGGAATAGCGAAGCGGTATGACCGTCATCACCCATACCCAGCAGCATCAGATCGAAGCGAGGTAGTTGTTGTTGAAAGAACTCCTGTAATGTTTCCTCGTACTGCTGCGCCGCCACATCGGGCCGAAACTGCCCCTGAATCGGATGAATTTGCTCCGGCGGAATAGGTAAGTCGTTGAGCATAGTCTCGTAGGTCATCCGGGCATTGTTGTCTTCGTGATCAATGGCCACCGGACGCTCGTCTACCCAGAAAACGTGCACTTTGTCCCAGGGCAACGAATCACGAAAGGGATCTTGGGTAAGGAGTTCGTACATTTTCTTGGGCGAAGTCCCGCCGGTGAGGGCTACCACAAAGCGGCCGCGGGCGTTTACCGTTTCGCGGCAACGCTTGGCGAACAACTCGGCCGCGCTGTAGCTCAAATCATCAATGCTCTGGAACACGTGTAGGTTCACCGCGCCGCCCTTACGGCGTCCACTGGTGGCATTGATGAGGGTGCTCTGGGCGTTGCGTGCCGGAGGATTGATCCACCGATGGTCCTGCTGCGCTAGCATCCGATCAGCGGTTTTGGGACCCCAACTGCCCGCTTCGTAGCTGGGATAATCCTCAATAGGAGTGTCTTCCCAGGCATCCAGAATGGGCATGATTACTTCCCAGGCGGCTTCCACCTGATCGGCCCGCATAAACAGCGAAGCATCGCCCTCAATCACGTCCAGCAGCAGGGTCTCGTAGGCTTCGGGCGACTGGGTGTCATAAGCCTCTTCGTAATCAAAGGTCATGTCCACCGGATTGATAATCTGGCTCACTCCCGGGCGCTTGGCCTGAAACCGAATTTTGATGCCCGAGTCGGGCTGGATGTTCATCACGATCCGGTTAGGCTCCTGCCGCTTGCGTCCGTCGATGGAGAAGGCCCGGTGCGGTACCGGCTTCAACTGGATGGTGATCACCGACGTCTTGTCGGCCATGCTCTTGCCGGTGCGGATGTAAAAGGGTACGTCCTGCCAGCGCCAGTTGTCCACGAAGAACTTTACCGCGGCGTAGGTTTCGGTGTTGGAATCCGGGGCGACACCTTCTTCCTCACGGTAACCGGATACCTCTTTTCCCTTTACCCAACCCGCGCCGTACTGTCCGCGCACCGCGTGGTGCTTGATCTCGGCGGGCGTGTAGCGACGCATGGCCTTCAGTACATCTACTTTTTTGTTACGTATCTCAGTGGCCTCCAGTGAGATAGGAGGTTCCATCGCCACCATTGCTAGCAGTTGCAACACGTGGTTCTGCACCATATCGCGCAGCGCTCCCGAGCCTTCGTAGTAGCCACCCCGGCCCTCTACGCCTACCGTTTCCGACACCGTGATTTGCACGTGGTCGATGTAGTTGCGGTTCCACAGCGGCTCAAACAAGGTGTTTGCGAAGCGGAAGGTGAGGATATTCTGCACCGCTTCTTTCCCCAGGTAATGGTCGATGCGATAAATCTGGTCCTCACTAAAGATTTTGCTCAGCAAGCGGTTCAGTCCGCGGGCGGTGATCAGATCGTGTCCAAAGGGTTTTTCTACCACGATGCGCGAGCGCTGCGTATTCTCGCAGGCTTGCACCCGTCCCAGGTTGACAGCCACTTCCTCAAACAGCGAAGGAGAAACCGATAGATAGAAAATGCGGTTACTTTCTTCCTTCCACCCCGCTTCTTTCTCTTTGATATCGTCCAGAATAGCCCGGTACGAAGACTCTTCCTTCACGTTGGCCACCTTATAGACCACGTGCTGCGAGAAGGTCTTCCACTGCTCTTCGTCCACCGGACGGCGCGAGAACTCATCCAGCGATTCTTTGAGGTAGGTGCAGTACTTTTCGTTCGAGTACTCGGTGCGCCCCAGCCCCATAATGAAGAACTTCTCGGGCAGGTAGCGATCAATGTACAGGTTATAGAGCGCGGGAATCAGCTTACGCTTGTTCAGGTCACCGCTACCGCCGAAGATGACGATAGAAACGGGGGACAGGTTTTTATCTTGACTCATAAGAGAGATTTCTTAGGTTAGTTGGCATCTTTTTTCACTCCGGCGTCCTCGCTGCGCTTGTCCTGCGTTTCCGGGTCTTTCTCCCAGTCGGTATGGAAGGTGCCTTCCTGGTCGATGCGCTCGTAGGTGTGCGCCCCGAAGTAATCGCGTTGCGCCTGGGTCAGGTTCGAGGGCAAACGCTCGGTGCGGTAGGCGTCAAAATAGGTGAGGGCTGAGGCCAGGGCCGGTACCGGAATGCCCTGCGCCACTCCCAATTGCACCACCTGACGAGCGTCGGTGTGGCGTTCTTTCATTAGTTTAGCGATGCCGGGGGCCAGAATGAGGTTGGCCAGATCAGGCTGATCGCGGTAGGCCTGCATGATGTCTTCCAGGAAGCTGGCGCGGATGATACAACCACCTCGCCAGATGCGGGCCACGTCCTCCAGGTTAATGTCGTAATTAAACTCCTCAGACGCTACGCGTAGCATCGCCAGCCCCTGCGCGTAGGTGGCTACAATGGCAAAGTACAGCGCGTGCATCAGTTGCTCCTCGTTGTTGAGGTGCTGCTCTTCTACGTCTAAATCCCCCAGGTGCAAATCTTCCGCGGCCGCCACGCGCTGCTGCTTGAGGGCCGACAAAAAGCGCATCGTCACCGACACGTCAATGGTCGGAATCGGCACGCCCAGGTCCATCGCTACCTGCGAGGTCCATTTGCCGGTGCCCTTCTGCTTGGCTTTGTCCAGGATATGGTCCACCAGCAGCCCGTCGCCAGTCTCAGCATCTTCCTTGGTAAAAATATCGGCGGTGATTTCAATCAAAAACGACTGTAACTCGCCTTCGTTCCATTCGGCGAACAGGCGCTGCACATCCTTATTGGTCAGGCGCATGCCACGCTTTAGGTAATCGTATACTTCGGCGGTGAGCTGCATGATGCCGTACTCGATGCCGTTGTGCACCATCTTCACGAAGTGACCAGCCGACTTGTGGCCTAGGTACGTTACGCAGGGTTCGCCGTTCACCTTGGCGGCGGCCGCTTCCAGCATCGGACGCACAATTTCGTAGGCTTCGGGGTTGCCGCCGGGCATCAGGCTCGGTCCGTGGCGCGCGCCTTCCTCACCGCCTGAAACGCCGATACCCAGAAAGTGAATCTTCTTGGGTTCCAGTTCGGCCATCCGGCGGTCGGTGTCCGTGAAGTGCGAGTTACCGCCGTCGATGATCACGTCGCCTGGTTCCAGGTGCTCGCTGAGCTCCTGAATCACCGCGTCCACGATAGGACCGGCGGGCACCAGCAGCATAATCTTGCGGGGCGTAGCCAGGCGCTCCACAAATTCTTCTACGGTGGTCACGCCGTCAACTTTGCCTTCGCTGGCGTCGTTAAGGCTTTGCGCCTTTTTGGGGTCTTTGTCGTAGCCTACAACGGAGAAGCCACTGTCGGCCACGTTGAGCAGAAAGTTGCTGCCCATCACGCCCAGGCCGATCATTCCGAATTCACATTTATCGTGTTCCATAGTTTAGGGTTAGTTATTCTTTGCGAGTGTATACAATGGTCGTGTCTTCTATAAGGTTGCCTCCTGGATACGGGTATTGTAGAAAATACTGAAGAGTAAGTTTGCTCTGGTCGGCTGCTAGTACCTTTGCTACATTACTCGGTATATTAAGGGGTGGAGGTTTGATAAATGTGGTATCACCTGGTATAGGTAAATACACAAGAACTAACCCAGGATCCATAGTAACAAAAACAATTTGCTCATCATGATACTCCCACTCTCCAGTGCTTCCGCTGTATCCATATTTGGTAGATTCTGCGCGCCTGTAGGTATAATCATCGGATAAAACTATTGATTCCAGGCCTTTCTGATCAACCCATTCGCCAAAAATCAATGATACAGGAAATTGCTCATCATCACTCTGGCAAGCAGAAAAAAGAAGTAAGAGAAATGTCAATGCGTAATGTATTAGTTTCATGCCTTTCACTATTTGTGTGTAAATTTACACAAAATAGCAAAAAAGTACCTATAATCCGTCTTTGCTCTAATCTTTTTCCATAGCTTTTACCTTATTCAACCGCCGCACGTGCCGTTCTTCCCCACTAAACCGTGCCCCTAGAAATGCTTCGGTCATTACTTTGATTAGTTCTTCACCGAATACGCGGGCCCCGAAGCAGATGATGTTCATGTCGTCGTGTTCCACTCCCTGCCGGGCCGAGTAGGTATCGCAGATCAGCGCCGCGCGCACGCCCTTTACTTTATTGGCTGCAATGGACGCACCCACTCCGCTACCGCAGATGGCAATGCCCCGCTCCACTTCACCACTAGAAACAGCGTGCGCTAGTTTAGCAGCAAAGTCGGGGTAGTCGTCCAACGCGTCGTACTCGTCTGCCCCGTAATCGGTCAGCGTGATATCATCCATCGCTTCCAAAAAGACGACGAGCTTCTGCTTGGCCTCAAAGCCTCCGTGGTCGGCGGCAATTCCTAGTTTCATGAATGTGACTTTCAGGGTGGTGAGGGGATTAGGGACTTTCAGGGGGGTAAGGGGTTTAGGGATTGGGGATTAGGTTTTAGGAGGCACCCAACACCTAATCCCCAACACCTAATCCCCTCTACACTGCTGCAGTCTCTACCAGTTGCTTGGCGTGCTTCACCACGTTGTCGGCGCTGAAGCCGAATTCTTGCAGCAGGGCTTTGCCAGGAGCGGACTCGCCGTAGCGGTCGATGCCGATGGCTACCCCTTCGTGGGTAGTGTACTTGGCCCAGCCGAGCGTCGTTCCGGCCTCAATCGAGATGCGCTTCTTCACGCTGGAAGGAAGCACGGTTTCTCGGTACGACTTATCCTGCTTCTCGAACAGTTCCCACGAGGGCATGCTCACCACGCGGGCGTGGATGCCTTCCTTCTCCAGCTTCTCCTGGGCCTCTAGCGCAACCCATACCTCAGAGCCGGTACCAATCAGGATCACCTGCGGCGTTTCTTCCGAATCCTTAAGGATGTACGCACCCTTTGCCAGGTTGTCGGGACCCATATCGCTCTGGTAGCTGATCACCGGCAGGTTCTGCCGCGATAGCACGATCAGTACCGGGCCATCTTTATGCTCAATGGCGGCCTTCCAGGCGTAGGAGGTTTCGTTGGCGTCGGCCGGACGAATCACCGTCACATTGGGCATGGCCCGCAGCGACATCAACTGCTCTACCGACTGGTGCGTGGTGCCGTCTTCGCCCAGCCCGATGCTGTCGTGGGTGTAGACAAAGATGGAGCGCAGCTTCATGATGGCCGCCAAACGAATGGGCGGACGCATGTAATCGGTGAAGATAAAGAAGGTCGAGCCGTAGGCGATGAGTCCTTCGGTGAGGGCGATGCCGTTGGTGATGGCCCCCATCGCGTGCTCGCGGATACCGAAGTGGATGTTGCGACCGCCGTAGTTGCCCGGCTCAAAGCTACCGGAATCTTCTACCTCGGTCTTAGTAGACTCTACCAAGTCGGCCGCGCCGCCCACCAGCAGGGGTAGGTGGGGCGCGATGGCGTTCATGGCCTTCTTGCCCGCGTTGCGGGTGGCCACCGGACCGTCTTTTGGATCGTACTTAGGTAAACTGTCGCTCCAGCCGCTGGGCAGTTTCTCTTCGGTGAAGTCCAGATACTCCTGGGCCTGCTTGCCGTGCTGCTGCTTATACTTATCGAACATTTCTTGCCAAGCCTGGTGCTTTTCTTTGCCTTTTTGTACGTGCTCTTGGTAGAAATCGTAAACACCATCCGGCACGAAGAACTTTTTGTCGGGGTCCAGACCCAGGTTCTTCTTGGTCAGTGTCACTTCTTCTTCACCCAGGGGCGCGCCGTGCACTCCCGAGGTGTTGGCCTTGTTCGGGCTGCCGTAGCCGATGATGGTCTTGATGCGGATAAGCGACGGGCGCTCGGTCTCCGCTTTGGCGTTCTCAATGGCTCTCTCTAACGCGTCCAGATCGTTCACGTCTTCCACGAACTGCACGTGCCAATCCTGTGCCTTGAAGCGGGCGTCTACGTCCTCGGTGAAGGTGATGTCGGTGTCGCCGTCGATCGATATGTTGTTATCGTCGTACAAGTAGATCAGGTTGCCCAGCTTCAGGTGCCCGGCTATAGAAGCAGCTTCGTACGAGATGCCTTCCATCAGGTCGCCGTCGCTACAGATGGCGAAGATGTGGTAATTGAACAGCTCAAAGTCGGAGGTATTGTAGCGGTCGGCCAGCAGCTTCTGCCCGATGGCGAAGCCCACCGCGTTGCCGATGCCCTGCCCCAGAGGACCGGTGGTGACCTCAATGCCGGGCGTCATGCCGTATTCGGGGTGGCCCGGGGTGATGCTGTGCCGCTGCCGGAACTGCTTCAGGTCGTCCATCGACAGTTCGTAGCCCGTCAGGTGCATGATGCTGTACTGCAACACGCAGGCGTGACCGGCGGATAAGATGAAGCGGTCGCGGTTGGGCCAGCGCGGATCGGCCGGGTCGTAGTTCAGCACGCGCGACCAGAGCACGTGGGCCAGGGGGGCCAGACTCATGGCCGTGCCGGGGTGCCCGGCGTTGGCTTTTTGCACCGCGTCCATGGATAGGGTGCGGATGGTGTTAACGCAACTGGTTTCTAGTTCTTGGTTCATGTGGTTAGTGGTTAGTGGAATTTGCTAGAAGCATTGGGTTATAAAAACGTATTATCAAAAAGTGGGGATCGTAACGCTCGGCTGCGCCCTTCGGGTTCTCTCACGTGAACCAATGCTTCATCGTTGCAATTAAAGCAATCTATCCGAGAATTTGTTTAGTTTGTCCACCACATTCCCCCAATGACTTCAATAAACCCACTGGCGCAGTGCCTCTGGCACAGGGCCTAACGTAAGCGGGTTCTCCGAACCCCACGCAAGGCCGATTAAACCTCAATCCGTAGATAACAATGAACCAAACCTTGCTAGAGGAAGCATTGCTTCTTCATCTCCCTACCTTCCATCCCATCATCAAATCCCTGAGTGCCGACAATATCACTCTCTTAGACCTTACCGTAGCCAACGAATCACTGGCGGCTATTGATCTCACCAACACCGCCGCCTTCGACCGCTGGGTGCAACAGCAACGGCAGGGCAAGATTGGCATCGGCGGCTACCTCGAAGACCGCGTGGTGTACCGCCGCAGTAACCACTACGCCGGAGCGGAGCCCCGCAGTCTACATCTGGGCCTGGATCTGTGGACGGAAGCGGGCACTCCCGTATACGCCCCCCTGCCGTGCACCGTGCACGGCCTAGCCGACAACCAGGGCTTCGGCAACTACGGACCCACGGTGATTCTGAAGCACTACCTGGCGGGGCGTACCTTTTACACCCTCTACGGACACCTCAGCCGCACTTCGCTGACTGCTATCCGCGTTGGTCAAACCGTAGCGGCGGGTAGCGTCATCGGCGACATCGGACCCTATCCCGAAAATGGCGACTGGCCGCCGCACCTGCACCTGCAAATTATCACCGACTTAGCGGACGGGCAGAGCGACTACCCCGGCGTGGTGGCCCCGGCCCAACGATCAATGTATGCCGCCTGGTGCCCTAACCCGGAAGTACTGCTTAGATTTGAATAGAGACGGGCAACCGATTACTTATGACACCATCCGCTCAAACAACTCCTCCAGCGTAGTCTGCGCATCAGCGCACAGACCGGGATGCACGGGCGAGGTTTGTATCACCGTGCTGCGCGTGGCGGTGAGCCACCGAAAACGAGACGCCGTATCCAGTTGCGCAATGGGGCCGCTCTGCGCATCCCCCGCGCTGATAAGCTCCAGGGCGCGTAGGTTCGCTTGAATATCCTCAACGGCAATCGCCGCCGAAAAAGCCCGGAGGCGACGCCTGTCCACGGCGTACTGCGCCCGCAGATACCGCTGGGAAGCGCAGTAGACAATCACCCCCACGTTGAGGAACTCCTGGCGGTCTACCCGGGGCACCACCCGGATCACGGCGTACTCAAACCAGTGTTTGTCGGGCATGTTGGGCTGCGTTTACAAAGATGGCTGAGCGACGGAGGCGGGCCTCCAGGAAACCGGCGTAGGCGTCGCGGTAGTGTTGCTTGGTAGCAAAGGTGTCGTCCGTCAGCCAAGCGTCTGGAATCAGCGCCACGATCGCCTGAATGCGTTCGGTAGTGAGCAAGGGACGACACTCCGCATCCACGGTGGCCAGTTCGGAAGCCTGCGGCAGCAGCACGTGGTTCTTGATCAGGGCGAAGGGCTTGGTGGCCTGCTGCTCCCAGTCTTGCCAGGAGTAATGAAAGTACAACGCCGCGCCGTGATCAATGAGCCACAGCTCCCGGTGCCAGATCAGCATGTTGGTGTTTCGGGCGGTGCGGTCCATGTTCATCAGCAGGCCATCCAGCCACACAATCTTAGAAGCCAGGGACGCGTAAATCACGTTGACGGCCGGGTCGTACATGATCGCGCCGGACAGGTAGTGCAGACCCAGATTGAGTCCGGTGCTGAACCGGAGCAGGTCCTGGATTTCTTCGTCACCCTCCAGCCGCCCGAAGCCCTCGTCCAACTGGGCGAACACCAGTTCCGGCACTTTCAGGCCCAGCGTCCGGGCGATCTCCCCGCCGATCAACTCGGCAATTAGCGCCCCGGGGCCTTGCCCCGCTCCCCGAAACTTAAGCACGTACGTGAAGCCGTCGTCGGCCTCAACAATGGCGGGCAACGAACCACCCTCGCGCAGCGGAGTGACGTAGCGGGTGACGTTGACCGTACGAAGGTCGGTTTGCATAGATTGTGGTTAGGCTAGACCAGGTAGCGGCTTCAAAGATAAGAGCATCACTTCACCAGGGCAACCATTTATCCGATTATCAGTACATTGCCAAAAAAATGGTGTTACCAAGCTCACTTATTTAGCCAATGATACAAGAAGCAAGGCCCTGGGAGTATTTAAAGGATCAGATTGAACTGGGAGCAGAAGGCGAAATCAAACGCTACCTGGATACCCTACGGTCCGAAGAAATCGTCGGATCGGTCAGTCACCTCAACGAGAGCGAACGCGTGGCGCTCCTCTCGCTGCTCACTCCCCAGGATGCGGCAAACCTCGTGGACGATTTGCCCTGGGCGCAAGCCGTGGATATCATCAATGAGCTGGACAGCAAAGACGCCGCGGCCATCATATCCGAACTGACCAGCGACGATCAGGCTGATTTCCTCAATGAGATGTCGGAGGAGAAAGTGGCGGCGATCATGGGGGCGCTGCCCCGCGAAGAGGCCCGAAGTCTCAAGCAGCTCATCCAGTACGACGCGGATACGGCCGGAGGGCTGATGATCACCGAGTTTCTGGCCTTCGACGAGGCCAATGACGTTGAGTCGGTGGTAAACAACCTGAGAGAAGATTCTGAGAAATACGCCAAATACCACCTGCAGTACATCTATGTGACGCACGAGGGGCAATTTTCCGGAGTACTCAACATGCGCACTCTCTTGCTTTCCAAACCGGAGGTCACCCTCGCTAAAATTGTGCTCCGGCAGGCCCTCACCGTCCGGGACCTGACGCCCTTGGATGAGCTCATTAAGTTCTTCGATACCCACGATTTCTACGGCGTTCCGGTGGTTGATGATAGCCTTCGGATGAAGGGGGTGATCCTACGAAAGGATCTGCGCGAAGCCCAGATTGATCAGGTGAATACCGAACACCTAGAGACCCAGGGGATTGTGGGAGGAGAAGAATTGAGGACGATGCCGATTTTGCTCCGCGCCCGCCGCCGCCTTTCGTGGCTCAGCGTGAATATCTTACTCAACATCGCCGCCGCCAGCATCATTGCCGTGTACCAGGATACCCTGTCGGCCGTGATCGCCTTGGCGGTTTTCCTTCCTATAATCTCCGACATGAGCGGCTGTTCGGGTAATCAGGCGGTGGCCGTCAGCCTGCGTGAGTTATCGCTCGGGGTCGTTCGTCCGTTTGAAGATGGTCCGGGTCTGGACACAAGAAGTCTCCGTCGGGTTGATCAACGGCCTCGTACTGGGAAGTTTGATTGGGGCGGCAGCCTGGCTGTGGCAAGGCAACGTCTACCTGGGACTCGTCGCGGGCGGGGCCTTGGCCATCAACACCGTGGTTGCGGTGTCGCTCGGTGGAGTGATTCCCTTGTTTCTTAAGAAGATGAATGTGGACCCCGCCCTGGCATCCGGCCCGATTCTGACGACCGTTACTGATATGTTCGGATTCTTTCTGGCCCTGACGTTCGCCGGTATGATGCTGGACAAACTGTAACTGACTGGGGGAAAGGGATGCTGCCCAAGTGGTTTTTCATCCCCCCCCCAACAAGCCCTTAGGAACCATCCAATCACCGAGTCAGTTTCTTCGCCGATGGAAGCACATAACTACCTGCCGCACCCAATGAAAGTTCTTCACTTTGGCTCCAATTCAGTTAGCTACCTAACGTGGACTAAGCGATCATGCTAATCGCTATATCAGGAAACATCGGAGCGGGTAAGAGCACCCTCACCCGGCGACTGGCCGATCACTACGGCTACCGGGCCGACCTGGAAGTCGGTGCGCGACAATCCCTACCTGGACGATTTCTACCTCGACATGGCCCGCTGGGCGTTTCCGCTGCAAATCTACTTCCTCAACCAGCGCTTCCGGCAGGCCCGCCGGGTGAGCGCAGTCTGATGAACCCGTGGTAATGGACCGTACGATCTACGAAGACGCCGAGATCTTCGCCGCCAACCTGCACCAGTTGGGCCACCTCAGCGCCCGCGACTACCAGAACTATCGGGGGCTCTACGAAACCATGCTATCGTTCGTTCGTCCGCCCGACCTGCTGATCTACCTGCGGGGCAGTGTGCCCATCCTGCAAACCCGCATTCAGCAGCGCCACCGCACGGGTGCTCCGGCCCGCGCTAACGAAAATCACATCCCGGCCGACTACTTGCGCCACCTCAATGAGCGCTACGATGCCTGGGCCGAAAGCTTTTCGCTCGCCCCGGTTTTCACCGTACCGATTGATTCCGTAGATTTGGCCCAAGAGGTTCACTTCGCAGCGCTCGTCGGTCGTATTGACTCAGTCTGACGAACCGGTGGCGAGCGGCTGCACCGAACCATACCTAGTTGATCCAACCCGTATGTCCATAACTTCTACCATTGCTCAGTCAGTCGGTGTTACCGAATCTCAGGTGGCCGCCACCGTTGAACTGCTAGACCAGGGGGCCACCGTGCCCTTCATCGCCCGCTACCGGAAAGAACGCACCGGCAGTCTGGATGAGGTCGCCATCGCCAGCATCCGCGACCAGCTTGCCCAGGAAAGAGAGCTGGAGAAGCGCAAGGTCTACGTGCTGCAAACCATTGAGGAACAGGGCAATCTGAACGATTCTCTAAAGCAAAAGATCAACGACGCCACCACCCTGGCTACGGTAGAAGATTTGTACCTGCCCTACAAGCCGCGTCGCCGCACCAAGGCCACCGTGGCCCGCGAACAGGGCTTGGAACCCCTCGCCGAAGTGATCTATCAGCAAGACAAGACCGACCCCGAAACCGCCGCCCAGGCCTACGTGAACCCCGAGAAAGAAGTGACCACCGTCGAAGAAGCCCTACAGGGAGCCCGCCACATCATCGCCGAGTGGATTAACGAACGGCAGGAGGTGCGCGCCGCCCTGCGCGCGCTGTTCCTCAAGCAAGCCACCGTGCGCAGCCAGGTGATCAAGGGCAAAGAGGAAGCGGGAGAGAAGTACCGCGACTACTTCGACTGGGAAGAACCGCTGTCTAAAATACCCTCGCACCGCCTGCTGGCCATGCGCCGGGGCGAGAAAGAGATGGTTTTGTCGATGAGCATCAGTCCCCCGGAAGAAGCGGCCCTGGCGATGCTGCGCAAGCGCGTGCTAGAGAACAACCACGCCAGCACCGAGCAGGTGGAACTGGCCCTGGTAGACGCGTACCGCCGACTGCTCAAGCCCTCGCTGGAAACCGACGTGCGCCTGGTGACCAAGAAGCTGGCCGACGAAGAAGCGATCCGGGTGTTCGCCGAGAACCTGCAACAGCTGCTGCTGGCGCCCGCCCTGGGTGAGAAGCAGGTACTGGCCCTGGACCCCGGCTTTCGCACCGGCTGCAAGGTGGTCTGCCTGAACCGCCGCGGCGACCTGATGGACAACGCCACCATCTTCCCCAACGCCCCGCAGAAGCAAACCAAAGACGCCGCCCAGACGCTGGTGGCCCTGTGCCAAAAGCACGAGATAGAGGCCATCGCCATTGGCAACGGCACCGCCGGGCGCGAAACCGAGGCCTTCGTCCGCAGCATCCCCGAGCTGGCCAAGCTGCTCATCGTGTCGGTGAACGAGAGTGGGGCCTCGGTCTACTCGGCTTCCGACGTGGCCCGCCGCGAGTTTCCCGACCACGACGTGACGGTGCGGGGCGCGGTATCCATCGGCCGCCGCCTCATCGACCCCCTGGCCGAACTGGTGAAGGTAGACCCCAAGGCCATCGGAGTGGGGCAGTACCAGCACGACGTGGACCAGAACGCGCTGAAGCAGGGTCTGGAGGATACGGTGGTGAGTTGCGTGAACCGGGTAGGGGTGGAGGTGAACACCGCCAGTCAGGACCTGCTCAGCTACGTGTCGGGCATCGGCCCCGTGCTCGCCCAGAACATCGTGGAATACCGCACCGAGCGCGGCGGGTTCAAGAACCGCGAAGCGCTGCTCAAGGTGCCACGGCTAGGGCATAAAGCCTACGAGCAGGCGGCGGGCTTCCTGCGCATCCGCGAGGGGGAGAATCCGCTCGACCGCAGTGGGGTGCACCCCGAGCGCTACGAACTGGTGGCCCGCATGGCTACCGACCAAAAAGTGACCATCGAGGACCTGATGAAAGACGCCGAACTGCGGCAGGCCATCAACCTGAAGCGCTATCAGAACGACGAAGTGGGGCTGCCCACCCTGCAAGACATCCTCACCGAATTGGAAAAGCCGGGACGCGACCCGCGCGAGCAGTTTGAGGCCTTTGCCTTTGCCGAAGGGGTGCACGCCCCCGAAGACCTGAAGGTGGGCATGAAGCTGCCCGGCATCATCACCAACGTGACCAACTTCGGCGCCTTCGTAGACGTGGGCGTGCACCAGGACGGCTTGGTGCACGTGAGTCATCTGTCGGATACTTTCGTGAAAGACCCAACGCAGGCGGTCAAGGTGCACCAGCCCGTGCAGGTGACGGTGATGGAAGTGGACCTGGCCCGCAAGCGCATTGCCCTGTCGATGAAGACCGATCCTTTTGCCGAACCGGGGACCAAGAAGAAGTCTTCCCCGGCAAAGAAGCCGAAAAAAGCAGCTAAGCCGGAAGATGTGGGGGATTCGCTGGAACGTCTGAAGGATAAGTTTAGGAAGAAGTAGACGGTTTGTAATGCCCCCAAGCTGGTTATTATGACACCCTTCGTTGTGGTTCAAAAACAACTTTGTCGTCAAGGCATACGTTTATAGGGTTGACCATATGAAGCCCGTTTAACAGATTTGTGCGTATGACCACTATCGATATACAAGAGCTTTCGCCCGACGCTGCGGAGGCAGTAAAACGCGCCTTAGCGCGCGGCGAAGAGGTGTTTATCACCGAGAAAGAGGAAAAGCGTTTTGCTAAAGTTGTCTCGGTACATGATGAGTCTGATTCACCACCTCAATCTCGACAAGAACGAGGGTTATTTGGAAGTATGAAGGGACTTGTTACCTATATGGCCGATGATTTTAATGAGCCTTTGGATGACTTTAAAGAATACATGCCTGAGCAGCTTCCCGAGAAATAATGGACTACTTGCTCGATACACAAGCTGTTATCTGGTTCATCAATGGTGATGAAAGGGTGCCTGCATCAGTTAGGGATGCAGTGAGAAACCCTGGTAACACTGTTTCAATTACGGTTGTGAACTTATGGGAAATTGCCATTAAGCGCAGTATCAATAAGCTTAAAATATCTTCCAGCCTTCAGGACATCCAAAGTGATATTTTGTCTAGACAAATCAACCTGCTGTCTATCACTGTGGAGCACTTGACAGCAGTAGAGTCCTTAGAATTTATCGGCAAGCACCGTGACCCTTTTGACCGGCTGATTATCAGTCAAGCCATTGTAGAAGAGATGACTTTGATCTCAAGTGATCCTCAGTTCAAAAACTATCCAGTAGAGCTACTCTGGTGAAGTCAGGCTCTGCTCACCATCCTGCATACGAATCAGCTCGCTCACTAGGCCCGTCCAGCCGGTTTGGTGCGATGCGCCTAGCCCCTCACCCGTGTCGCCGTTGAAGTACTCATAGAACAATAAATGATCACGAAAGTGCGGGTCTGCCCGGAGTGGTGACTGATCCCCCTGGTAGGTTCGCTGGCCCGATTGGTTGCCCTGAAAGATACGAATCAGGCGCTGGCTCAGGTTGTGGGCGATCTGCTCCAGCGTGCAATATTCACCGGAACCGGTCGGGAACTCGACCTTGAACTCGTCGCCGTAGTACTGATGAAACTTCAGCAGCGACTCCACGATCATGAAGTTGATCGGAAACCAGATCGGGCCCCGCCAGTTAGAGTTGCCCCCGAACATGGAGGTGTCGGATTCACCCGGTACGTAGGACACCTGATAATCAACGTTGTTGAGCGTGTACTTGAACGGATGATCTTTGTGATACTTAGACAATCCCCGCACTCCGTAGTCCGACAGAAACTCGGCTTCGCTCACCACCCGGCGCAGGATACACTTGAGGCGGTGGCCCCGCACCAGCGAGAGCATGCGGGTTTCGCCCTTGCCCTGTTCGTACCAGCGGGATATGAGTGCCGCCAGATCGGGACGGTTGCTGAGCACCCACTCCAGCCGACGGGTGAAATCGGGTAGCTTCTTGAGTATTTCGGGATTAAGTACCTCTACGGCGAACAACGGAATCACCCCCACAATCGAGCGCACCTTGAGCACGTGCGCCGGATCATCAGGAAAGTGGAGCACATCGTAGTAGAAACCGTCATTATCGTCCCACAGGTCCACTTCTGATTCGCCGATATTGAACATGGCTCCGGCAATGGCCAAGAAGTGGTTAAAAAACTTAGAGGCCATCTCCTGGTAGTACGGTCGGGTCTTAGATATCTCCAGGGAGATGCGCAGCATATTGAGGCTGTACATGGCCATCCACGCCGTGCCGTCGGCCTGCTCCAAATAACCTCCGGTGGGCAGTTGGTGGCTGCGGTCAAACACGCCGATGTTGTCCAGACCTAAGAAACCTCCTTCAAACAGGTTGTTCCCCGCCGAATCTTTGCGGTTCACCCACCAGGTGAAATTCATCAGTAGCTTGTGGAATATTCTCTGCAGAAACTCCGTATCCGCTTCTCCGTTCATCTCCCGGTCGATGCAGTAGACCTTCCAGGCCCCCCAGGCGTGCACCGGTGGGTTCACATCACTAAAATTCCACTCGTAGGCGGGAATCTGTCCGTTGGGATGCAGGTAGTACTCCCGGAGCATCAGCTCCAGTTGCCGTTTGGCGAAGGCCGCGTCCAGCCGGGCCAGCGGCACGCAGTGAAAGGCCAAATCCCAGGCGGCGTACCACGGATACTCCCACTTGTCGGGCATCGAGATGATATTGTTGTTGACCAAGTGCTTCCAGGGGCTGTTGCGACCGTGCAATCGTTGGTCGGCTACTTCGGGAGTGCGGGGATCACCCTTGAGCCAGCGGTTAACGTCGTAGTGATAGTGCTGCTTAGACCATAACATCCCGGCGTAGGCCTGGCGCTGTACGTGCTTGAGGTCATCGTCGGTAACCTCTGCTTGCAGATGGGCGTAAAAGCGATCCGCTTCTTCCTGTCGTTGCTGGAAAACCGGGTCAAAATTATTCCACGGGTCGCTCGACGGAGTTTGTAGCCGGATCTTGACAGTATAGGATTCGCCCGGCGCTACGGTGGTGGCGTAGTGCAAGGCCACTTTGGTGCCCTGCCGCTGGTGATTAACGGCTTGCTTGTCGCCTTCCACCACGTAGCGGTGGATGCTGTCTTTGGGGTATGGAGTAACATTAGGCTGCTGATACAGGCGCTCCTGGTTGGTTTCATTGTCGCAGAACAATAGCTCGGGACTGCCTTCGTAGTGCAGTTGATAATCCAAGTCCTTATAGTGGATATCGATCTGAGAACCGTTGTTGGCGGTGCGGATCTGCGGTATTTCCGGATCAAAACCCCAGCTCCAGAGGTTGCGAAACCAGATGGTGGGCAGCAGGTGCAGGGGAGCGGCCTGCTTGCCGCGGTTATGGGCCGTTATTTTGATCAGCACGTCCGACGGATCGGCTTTGGCGTACTCGATGAAGACATCAAAGTACTTTTCATCGTCAAACACCCCGGTGTCAGTGATCTCATACTCCGTTTCTTGCTTGCTACGCCGCTGGTTTTCCTGCACCAGTTGGAGATAGGGAAACGCCTGCTGCGGATACTTATACAGCATCTTCATGTACGAGTGGGTCGGCGTGCTGTCCAGGTAGTAGTACAGTTCCTTCACGTCCTCGCCGTGGTTACCCTCGGGATTGGTGAGCCCGAACAAGCGTTCCTTAAGAATCGAGTCTTGCTCGTTCCATAGCGATAGGGCAAAGCAGAACAGCTGTTTGTGGTCGCTAATGCCGCCGATGCCGTCTTCGCCCCAGCGGTAGGCGTAGCTGCGGGCCATGTCGTGGGTCACATAGTTCCAGGCGTCGCCGTTGTCGCTGTAGTCTTCGCGCACCGTGCCCCACTGTCGTTCGGACAAGTAGGGTCCGAAGCGCTTCCAGCCGCGGTTATCAGGCGAATCGCGGGTACGTTCTAGCTCGGGGTTGTCAGAGGACAATGGCTTCATGGTTAAGTTAAGTTAGCGGTCGGGCAATTTGGGTGCTGCCCGGGGAAAATCAAAGGGCGTAAGGTAATTGTTATCTGATTCTTGCAACGGAAAGCAAAAAAAGCTTGATTGCCTGATGGACAAAATATCTCACTTTCCGCAAAGTATTTTACACCAGTGCCGGTTATTGGTACCGACCGTTTTTATCTTAATCACTGGTTTTTTCCTAATGGGCTGCCCCTCGGCCAAGGATCCTGAGACAGCGGTTTTTACCGATACCACAGCCATCGTGATGCGTACTTACGAGGCCATCTCCCTGCTGGGCGATACGTTGTACGCTCCCGCACTTCCCGAGGCGGTGCAGGCCCAGTATGATTCGGCGCTTCAGGCGGCGCAGCGTAGCTACCAGCAAGATTCTACGCAGCTAGCCAATATAGTGTGGCTGGGACGACGATTAGGGTACTTGGGGCGCTATCAGGACGCCATACGGGTGTTTACTGAGGGCGTAAAGCGGTTTCCGGAGTCGTCCGAACTCTACCGTCACCGGGGGCACCGCTATATTACCCTGCGCCAATTCGACCGGGCGGTGCGCGATCTGGAACGCAGCGCGGCGCTGCTCAAAGACCAACCCCTAAAAATTGAGCCCAACGGTATCCCGATTCCCTTGCCCAAGAACGACCGTCCTTCTTCGTTGCAGTTCAACGTCTATTATCACCTCGGGCTGGCCCACTACCTGAACGGTAATTACGGAGCGGCGGCCCAGGCTTACGAACGAACGCTCACCTACGCCCAAAGCGATGATGATATGGTGGCAGTGGCCGATTGGTTATATATGACCTATCGCCGTTTAGGAGAAGACGAGGTGGCCGAACGTACGTTGGCGGAGATCCGGGAGGAGATGGACGTCCGAGAAAACGAAGGCTACTTCGAGCGACTGCTGATGTACTCGGGCTACGTAGATCCGGATTCGCTACTGCGGGCTTCCCGCCGCGACGGTTCGCTGAGCGCCGCCACAACGGGCTACGGAGTAGGCAACTACTTGCAGAGCGAAGGAGATACCGCCCGGGGCCAACAGATACTGGAAGACGTGATCGACGGGCAGTACTGGGCCGCCTTTGGCTACATCGCGGCGGAAGCGGATCTGGCCCGCCAACGTAACAGAAAATAGCAATAGCTGACTTTATTTTGCCGAGCGGGCCGCAGCTAGCTTCACGGCGGCCAGGGCGTTAACTACTCCGCCGGTGGTTGACAAAGAAGAAAACTTGATCTCTTTCTCGTCGCCCGGTCGCTTCACCGAAAGATCCCGGTAGGGAATCGCTGATTCCAGAAGAATGTCCCGAACCTCTTCGGCCGTCAGGTCGGGGAAGTAGGACATTAACAGGGCGGCCACGCCGGAGACCACGGGGGCCGCCATGCTGGTGCCATTAAATTTTTGGTACGAATTGTTGGGCGTCGTAGAATAGATATCTACCCCCGGGGCGAAAACGTCTACGTTCTTCTGGCCGTAGTTAGAAAATTCGGCCGGTAAGCCGTTGGAAAGCGTCCAGGACGAAGCCCCTACCTCAATCCAGTTCGGCGCTTTTATTTTGTCACCGGTGAGCGAAGCATTGGGAAAATTGGTTTTCTTATCCACGTCTTTACCATCGTTGCCCGCCGCATGCACCAGCAGCACGTTCTTCTGCTGCGCGTAGCGCACCGCTTCGTCTACTGCGGTTTTGTCGGGCGAGTAGGACTTTCCGAAACTCATATTAATGATATTCGCTCCATTGTCCACCGCGTAGTAGATAGCGTTGGCCACGTCTTTGTCGCGTTCGTCTCCGTCGGGCACGGCGCGCACGATCATGATTTTGGCTTGTTCGGAGATGCCTTTCCCTCCCAACGTATTGTCTCGGTTGGCCGCAATAATACCCGCTACGTGGGTGCCGTGGGAAGCATCCGGACCGGTCACGTCTTGGTTGCCGTAGTTACGTTCGGCTAAATCGGCGTAGTTATCACCGACGATACGGCGGGTATTAGAGGTGGTGTCGTAGCCGGAAAGCGCCGAGGTAAAGTAAGCTTCGGCATCATCAATGCCCTTCTGGTCAATGCCGGATTGCAGCGCGTACTGCATAAACCGCTGCCCCTCGGTGATCAGTGGGTCAGGCGACTGCACCGCTTGTAGGGTGTCCAGCGAGAGGGTGTCCACGGCTAGGTAAGCCCTGAAAAGCTGAGTAAACCGCCGAAAGTTGGTGGCTACGTCCGTAAACTGTTCCCGCTGCTGCAGTAGTTCGGCAACCTTGGCTTGATACGCGCGCACGATCGACTGGTAGTACTCATCCCCGCGTCGTTTCTCTTTGCGCGATTGATTATCTCGTTCGCGTTGCAGGCGCACGTACTCTCGGGTGAGCTCGTAGGTATCCTTATCCACGTTGGTTCCGTCCGGCCCCCCGATAAAGTTCCAGCCGTGCACATCGTCCACGTAGCCATTGTTATCGTCATCCTGTCCGTTTCCTGCTATCTCATCGGAATTGACCCACAACTTTCCTTGAAGATCTTCGTGGGCCGAATCTACTCCCGAGTCGATGACCGCTACAATAACCTTGCGACTAGGTTTGGAACCCATGAACTGATACGCCTGATCGGTGCTGATGCCCGGATAATCGGATGAGGCGGGATCGAGGTGAAACCAGTTGTTGGGTGGAGTATCCGTGGAATCAGCGGCGACATTGGCAAAAGCCTGGGGAGTGCCCGCTAAAAACATGCTACTCAGGGCAAGGCGCACGAAGAACGAATGCATAATGTAGGATAAGTTAATCCGAAAATTACGAGAAAAATAGATGGCTTACTACTACTGCGGTAGAATTCTTACGTCATGCGTGCCGAGGATTATCGGGGAAAGCCTGTTGCAAGTACGAGAATATTTGTACATTTAGTTCGCGAGCGAAAAAGACGGCCAATGAACTTTTGGCCGCGGTTCTTTGTAAGCTAAGTGAAGCTCTTTAGAGCAAAAAAATACCCGCTTGGGTCTAGGACAGTTTTCTAAATCCAACACGTAAACAATGCCGAGTGAAGTTCGCCTACAAAACTGGACCTCAATGCTGCTTCGGCGGCATCTTTGGTGGTGGCAAGGTGCTTTAGTACCTTTCTTCCTTAGACCCCAAAGTTAACAGTGGATAGTTGCGTAGTTGGGACAGCTCAAATCCTGTTTTTTCTGGGATTTAGCAAAACCTCCGATGATGGCTCAAGTTGGGTTTTTTTGGTAGAGGCGCGTCGCGACGCGCCTCTACCAAAAAATTACTATTCTCCGCTCAGCCGCGCCTGCTCAGCCAAGGCTTCCTTAACGGTTACCCGGTTGCCATCTACCTTGGCAATCACGAAAGCATCTTTGATGCCCATCCGCTGAATATCCTTCCGAAAAGCCAAAGCTCGATCTAAGTCGCGAAACTTACCCAGCGTGTACTGATCCACCTGATCGGTCTTGTCGATGTTCATCTTCACCAAGTCCTCTTTGTAGTCCGTAAGATCAAAATACTCAAAAGCGCCAATCTGCACCTCAAAAAACACTCCGGTGTAATAAGGAGAGAGCTCTAGTAGAAGCCCGTTCACGCGGTTCATACTGTCTAATTCGCTGCGCAAATGCTCGTTTTGTTGCTGAAGCGACGTTTGTTGGGCCTGTAGTTGCGGCCATCGGCCGAAGAAAGGCGGGAAAAACTCTATATAGATAATGTATCCAACCGCGAGCAGCAACAGTGCCACCAGCAACATAAGCCCCGTGGACAGCCGTTTACGCCCCCGCCGAAGGGTGGTATTTCTTCGGCTAAGATTTCGATATTCTTCGGCTAAGGATTCCATACGCATCAAAAAAACGAATTTCTGTTTGAAAACTAAGCTCCGGGTGATATATTTGGCGCAATGAAAGCATTTGTAACCATACTTCCGGCAAAAAATGATTGGTGGTGGCCTTCCTGTCCCTGGCGTAGCGTGAACCATTAGTCTTGTTTCAATATATTTGAAGGCCTACTGTTCCCGCAGTGGGCCTTTTTCGTTTAATCTATCCCCTTCTTATGAATCCATCCGCTGAAACTTTCTCCCTAAAGACCAACCATCGAAAACTGCTGGCCGACACCATCACCCCGGTGAGTATCTACCTCAAACTACGGGATCGCTACGCCAATCCTATCCTGCTCGAGAGCTCGGATTATCACAGCAGCAACAACACCTTCTCCTACATCTGTTGCGAACCCATTGCTACCTTTTCGGTGAAGGGGCAGCAACTCACCCAGCAACTTCCGACCGGTGAAACCACCACGCAACAGCTTGAGGAGAAAGGCGACTTGGTAGAGTACCTTAGCGCCTTTGTGGGGCAGTTCCAAACCGAAGCTAACGACTATAAATTCGTAACCAACGGCTTGTTCGGCTACATGAGCTACGATGCCGTGCAGTACTACGAAGACATCGAGATGGCCGCCGATACGGATGACGATTACCGTATTCCGGAAGTACATTACGCGGTGTACCGCTACGTGATTGCCATCGACCACTTTCGCAACGAGTTGCACCTCTTCGAGCACCAGTATGAACCCAAGGCCACCGGCGGCGACGGTATGGAGAGCTTGCTGGCGTTGATTAGCAACAAAAATATTCCGAGCTATCAGTTTCGCCTGACGGGCGAGGAGACCAGCACCTTTTCGGACGAAGAGTTTTTACGGGTGATCCGCCAGGGGCAGGAGCACTGCTTCCGGGGCGATGTGTTTCAGATTGTGCTGTCTCGGCGGTTCCAGCACGCTTTTCAGGGAGATGAGTTCAACGTGTACCGCACGCTGCGGTCGATCAATCCTTCGCCCTACCTATTCTACTTTGACTACGGTAACTACAAAATTTTCGGTTCTTCGCCCGAGGCGCAGATTGTGATTAACGAAGACACTGCCACCATCTATCCCATCGCGGGCACCTTCCGCCGCACCGGTGATGATGCGGCCGACGCCGAACTGGCCAAGCAACTTATGGACGACCCCAAGGAGAACTCGGAGCACGTGATGCTGGTTGATCTGGCCCGCAACGATTTGAGTCGCAACGGTAAAGACGTGACGGTGGAAACCTTTAAGGAGATTCAGTACTACTCGCACGTGATTCACCTGGTGTCGAAGGTGACGGGTCAACTGTCGGAAGGAACCTCGCCGGTGCGGGTGGTGGCCGATACTTTCCCGGCGGGTACCCTGTCGGGCGCGCCCAAGCACCGCGCTATGCAGTTGATCAACGACTACGAGCCGATGAAGCGGGGCTTCTACGGGGGTGCCATCGGCTTCATGGGATTCCACGCTGAGCAGAATAACCCGTTGTTCAACCACGCCATTATGATTCGCTCATTCTTGAGTCAGGACAATACCTTATACTACCAGGCCGGTGCCGGGGTGGTGGCGAAGTTGAGTCCGGAAAGTGAACTGCAGGAAGTGAACAACAAACTGGCGGCGCTACGGACGGCGCTGGAGCAGGCTACGGAAGTTAGCTAACCTATTATCCGACTACTAATCATCTGAACTTTATTGGCTATGGGATTCTCACTAGATCAAGTCGTGCCCTGGGGAAGAAATTTGGGTGAATATCGCTCGATGTTTTCGCTCACTAATCAGGATCTCGAGCAAAAAATACTGGGCTGTGCCGACGGTCCGGCCAGTGTCAACGCCGAACTGTATCAGCCAGGAAAAAAATACGTGTCTCTGGATCCGATTTATCAATTTTCGGCGCAACAAATCAGAGAAAGGATTGACGCTACCGCCCCGGTGATTGCTGAACAACTAGAAAAATCGGGCTGATTATCGTTGGGATTATTACCAATCGCCGGATCAACTGGTACAAATCCGCCGGTCGGCTATGAATGAGTTTCTGAGCGATTTTAAGCAGCACCACGCTACCGAACGGTACGTCACCGGAGCACTCCCCGATCTGCCCTTCGCCGACCATGCTTTTGCTTTGGTGTTGTGTTCGCACTGTTTGTTTTCGTACGCAGCGCAACTGGATGAAGAATTCCAACTATTGATACTGAAAATAGCATGAAAATACTTGTTTTAGACAACTACGATTCGTTTACCTATAACCTGGTGCACATCATTAAGGAGCTGGGTTACGAAGGACAATTGGACGTGATTCGCAACGATAAAATCAGCGTGGCCTACGTGGATCGCTATGATAAAATTTTGCTATCGCCCGGTCCGGGCATTCCGACGGAGGCGGGCATCATGATGGACGTGATTACTACCTACGCTCCTACCAAAAGTATTCTGGGCATCTGCCTGGGGCACCAGGGCATTGCTGAGGCCTTCGGAGCCAAGCTGTACAATATGCCGCTGGTGCTGCACGGCTACGGCGACCGGGTGTTCATCGAGGAACCCGCCGACTACCTCTTCCAGGGACTGCCCAACGCCTTTGGGGTGTGTCGCTACCACAGTTGGGCCGTGGCCGCCGACTCGATCAGCAACGATCTAGTGGTCACCGCCCGCGATATCAAGGGCGAGGTGATGGCCCTGCGGCACCAGCGGTACGACGTACGGGGATTGCAGTTTCATCCCGAATCTATCCTCACCGAACACGGCAAGGCGATGATCCGGCAGTGGTTGGAATTTTTACCCTAGCCGCGCGATTGATCGCGCGGCTACGCAATCAAACACGATGATCGCATCAACCCCCGCCCCTCCGTATTATGCCGTGATTTTCACCTCCGTGAAAAAGGATAACCCCGCGGGCTACGCCGAAATGGCCGAAGCGATGTACGCGCTGGCTGCCCAGCAGCCCGGTTTCTTGGGAGTAGAATCTGCCCGGGAAACCGTGGGTATCACGGTTTCGTACTGGGAAACTACCGAAGCGATTCAGCAGTGGAAACAGCACACTGACCACCTATTGGCGCAGAAACTAGGGCGAGAAAGATGGTATTCAGCCTATAAAACCCGAATTTGCCGCGTAGAAAGGGAGTACGGACATACTGCCCAGTAGCGCATGATTAATCGTAGGAACATCATTAATGATGTTCCTGCTGAACCCACCCTGCATGAAACACATCCTCAACACCCTGATCGACTACCAAGCGCTGAGCCGAGCCGACGCGAAGGAAATCCTGACGCGCTTGGCCCAGGGCGAATTCAACGCCAGCCAGATGGCCGCTTTTCTCACTGTGTACCTCATGCGCAGCATCACGGTCGACGAGCTGGAAGGCTTTCGCGACGCGATGCTCGAGCTGTGCGTGCCGCTACCGATTGACGAGTACGACGCTATCGATCTGTGCGGCACGGGGGGCGATGGTAAAGATACCTTCAACATCTCCACCACCGCCTCGTTTATCGTAGCGGGTGCCGGTCAGAAGGTGGCCAAGCATGGCAACAACTCGGTGTCGTCGGTGTGCGGGTCCTCTAACTTACTGGCCCACTTTGGCTACGAATTTACCAACGATGCCGCAGTGCTGAGGAAGAGCTTGGACGAAGCGGGTATCTGCTTTTTGCACGCGCCGCTGTTTCACCCGGCCATGAAAAACGTGGCTCCGGTGCGGCGCGAACTGGGCATGAAAACGTTCTTCAACATGCTGGGGCCGATGGTGAATCCTTCGTTCCCCAAGAAGCAACTCGTCGGCGTGTTTAGCCTGGAGCTGGCGCGACTCTACGCGTACCTCTATCAGCAAACGGATACCCAGTTTGTGATCGTGCACGCCCTGGATGGCTACGATGAAATCTCGCTTACCGGTCCTTTCAAAATGATTACCCCCCGGGGAGAGCAACTGCTTCGGCCCGAAGACCTGGGACTAAGCACCCACGCGCCCGAAGCCCTGTCGGGAGGCACTTCGGTTGAGGATGCGGCCCGCATTTTTCTGGATGTTTTGTCCGGTCGGGGCACCCCCGCCCAGCACGAGGCGGCGGTAGCCAACGCCGGAGTGGCACTGTACTGCGCCCAGGCAGCGTCAACCCCTCGGGAGGGAGTGGCCCAGGCCCAGGCGGCGCTTGCGTCGGGCAAGGCCTTACAAGCTTTTGAAAGGTTAACCCACTGATAATTTTGTACTGGCTCACCAATCGTTTGGAATTTCCGCCGGTGGAAGAAGCCGACCCCGAGGGTGCCCTGGCGGTAGGCGGCGATCTGTCGCCCGAACGCTTACTGCTGGCGTATCGGTCGGGCATCTTTCCCTGGTACGATGCGCAGCAACCCATTGTGTGGTACTCGCCCGACCCGCGCTTTGTGCTGTATCCCGACCGGCTACACGTAGCCCGACGCATGCGGTCGGTGCTGAACCAGCAACCCTTTGAGATTACCTACGACCGAAACTTTTTAGAGGTAATTCGTCACTGTCAGCAAACAAAACGACCCAACCAATCCGGCACCTGGATCACCGAGCCAATGCGAGCCGCTTACATCCGCCTGCACCAACTGGGGCACGCGCACTCCGCAGAGGTGTGGCAGGATAGCATTCTGGTAGGAGGAGTGTACGGCATTGCAATAGGAAGCTTATTCTTCGGAGAATCAATGTTTTCTACGGTTAATAATGCGTCAAAGATCGGATTTATTACTTTGGTGCGTCAACTACAGGTGCGTGGATTTACCCTAGTCAACTGCCAGGTGGCTACCCCGCACCTGGCCCAGTGGGGTGCCGAGTCTATTCCGCGCTCTCGCTTTCTGCAGGAACTTTCAGCGGGCTTAGCGCAAGATGCTTGCTGGTAGCCACCCACTGCATCCTCTCTCGCAAAACCAGGGATAAAGGGCTGCGCATACAGTGGTTTTAGTGAAATCGGGAATAAACATTACCCGAGAGCGTTTAGCCAATAAATGTAGCATGTGGATAAAACTACATAGGTTAAATTGTGGGCCAGTGATCGCGCTCTAATTAATGCCACAAAATAGAATGATTAGCCCTCTGAACCCGGTTCATATTACCAAATTGCCCGGTGTGGATTTCTCCAATATCTTGGATCATTTGCTGTTTGGGGTAATTTTGGTAGATACGCAGGGAGTGATCACCTACGCCAACGAGGTGGCTTGTCATTTGCTGCGGGTAAGTGAGCAGGAAGTCATCGGAAAGTCTACTTCCGATAAACTGTGGAAAAGGTTAGACGGCCAAGGACAGCCCTACCAACCCCAGGATCTACCCCTAGCCATCGCTCTGCAAGAGGAACGAACGGTACGCGGGGTAGAATGCGGCTTGCAGCACGGTGATCAGGTACACTGGCTTACCGTTCACGCCGCTCCTTTATACAACTCCTTGGGTGAACTTTACGGTGCGGTAGCCAACTTCGCGGAGATCACGGAGAAAAAAGACACCGAAAACAAATTACTGGAGCGCGAACAGCGGCTCAGCTCCATTGCCAATTCCCAGACTAGCTACCTGGTGCGGGCTACCCTTGACGGACGTTTCACCTACGTGAACGACTCCTGCTTGGTGAAGTATGGTTACCAGGAAGACGAACTACTGGGCCGGTATTTCTCGCTGATCACCGATCCCGATGATGAGGAACTGTGTATCGCCAGCTCGCGCGATTGCGTGAAGTATCCCGGTGAAAGCCGATCTATCCAGATTCGGGGCGTCAACAAACAGCGTGATTATTTTTGGACCGAGTGGGAGTTTGTCGGTATCGTTGATTCATCCGGACGCGTGGCCGAAATTCAGGGGGTGGGCCGCGATGTGTCGGACGAGATTCGGACGGAGGGTCTGCTGGAGGATACCAGCCAGATGGCCCACGTCGGGGGATGGGAACTCACTTCGCTCACCCAAAATCTGAGCTGGACCGACGAAACCTACCGTATTCACGACTTGCCACCCAACACCGACGTTTCGTTGCGCAAATCGATTCGGTTCTACCATCCTGAGCATCAGCCTATCATCAAGCGCGCCATCAAGCACCTTATCTCGCAGGGCGAAAACTTTGACCTTGAGCTAAAGGTGATTACCCAAAAGGGGCGCGAAGTGTGGGTGCGAACGCAGGGACAACGTGAAGTTTCCCACGGCAATTTCATTCGCATCTACGGCGTGATCCAGGATATCACCGAACGCAAGTTGGCCGAGGAGCGCGTGCTGCAGAGCAACGAAAAACTGCTAAAAATCAACCAGGAGCTCAACCGTTTCGTGTACAGTGCATCCCACGACCTGCGTGCTCCGCTCACCTCCATTATCGGACTCATCAACTTATCGAAGATGGAGAAGGTGCCCCCGGTTATTCGAGAATACCTGACCCTGATGAAGAAGAGCGCGGATAAACTTGACAACTTCATTCAGGATTTGACCAATTTTTCGCGCAATGCCCGTACCGAAGTTAAGCACGAGCGTATTGATTTTCATGAGATGGTGGCTACCATATTTGAGCAGCACCAGTTTATGGATGAAGACAAGCAGGTTGATCTAAAGTCTACCATCGTTCAAAAAGTTGATTTTTATTCGGATGGAAACCGCTTGCAGGTCATGTTTAGTAACCTGATCTCTAACGCGATTAAGTATAACAATAGCCGGTTGGATCACGCCCTGGTGGAGATTGACATCGTGGTGGATGCAGAAGAAGTCCAGGTTCGCATTTCGGACAACGGAATTGGTATTGGGGCGGAGCACCTCGACCGAATCTTTGAAATGTTTTATCGGGCCACCAACGAGCGACAAGGGTCTGGGTTAGGGCTTTATATTGTAAAGGAAACGGTGGACAAGCTTAACGGTGAGGTGCAGGTAGCTTCCAAACAAGGCGTGGGCACGACCTTCACTTTTGTTATCCCCAATACGCCACCGACTGAGCCAGCAGAACTCGGCCAACCACTGCCCGTTGGGACTTAGGCAACCTTATTTTTTGGGCAAGAACACCTCAGCCATCATGCAACGGGCGCTTCCTCCCCCGCAGAACTCAATGGTAGCCAGCGAACTGTGCAAAATGGCGGTTCGCCGCTCAATCTGCCGCACCTGCTCAGCAGTGAGCGAGCGGTAGGCTTGTTCAGACATTACCAACAGCCGTTCGCCGACCCGGGACCTCACCTGTAGCATATTGCCCGCAAAGTGGTTGCACTGGTCCTCGGTGATTGATACCACTTCTTTACCACTCTGGCGGATAACATCCAACACCTGGGCGCGGTCCCACTTGTTGCGCACCGCAGCTTCACAAAAAATGGCGAGGTCTTCTCCGATGCTCATCATCACGTTGGTGTGGTAGATCTCCGCAAACCCGCGGGCGGTCATTTGGGAAGCGAAAAAGGCCACCGGACGAAATCCAAACTCTGAGCAAAACTCTTCCAGCAGGCCCAGGTGGGTTCGAGGCGATACGCAGGCGTAGGCGATTCGGTTCTGACGGTCGAGCACTACGCTGCCAGTCCCCTCTAGGTACTGTTCCTCGTTCTCGAAGTGCGAATAGTCTATTTTTCGGGTGATAGAAAATTGATGCTCGCGCTGCAGGATGCCAATGATATCTTCCCGCCGTTCCAGGCGACGGTTGGGAGCCCACATCGGATACGTGACCACTGTGCCATCGTCGTGAAATGAGATCCAGTTGTTTGGGAAAATAGAATCGGGAGTATCTTTCTCGGGAGTGTCTTCCACCACAATCACGTTGACCTCGTGCGCGCGGAGCAGACCCACAAACGCATCAAACTCCTGCCGGGCGCGTTGCTGAATTTCTTCCGGGCTAAGGGCCGTGAGGAATTGCTGATAGTGGTTGTTCACTGCCGTTTCGGCGTTGTAGCCAAAGCGCACCGGCCGAATCATGAGCAGGGTATCTGTAAGTTGTTGGTTTTTCATAGTTGATTTAGTCAATAGTCCACAGATCACGGTCCACAGGCGATAGACCACAGACAAAAGAGTACTCACTGTGGACTATCGACTGTTAACTGTGGACTAATTTCAAACCCAAACGGCTATGTTGTCGCGCAATAGGGGCATGCTCATGCAGTGGGTGCCGCCCCGGGCCCGCGAAAGTTCACCGGAGGGCAACAAAATGAGCGTATCGCCGGTCACCACTTCGTCGATCCCCGCTCCCTCTTCTACCCGTTGAATAATTTCGGACGAACGCATCACGGTAAAGCCGCGCTTGCGGAATTCCGCTTCGGTCTTCACATTGCGGTCGTAGCCAATCACCACGCCCTCGCGGATGGCCAGGAAGTTGCAGGCATCAGTCCACTGCTCCCGTTCACTGTCGGGAAACTCTCCTCCGGCGCAGGGAATGATCTCGCAGCGTTCGGCTCCGTAGTCCTGGCAACTGATTTGCTCAAACAGATCGTTGATGTAGGGCAGCTTTTTCACCAGCACTCCGTAGCGACCACCCGGCCGGTCTTCCCGCAAAAACTGCGTAATTTCCACCTTATGCACCGGGCCGGTGTGGGCCTCCGATAGATTGCCCGCAAAGTCAAAATTTTTGATACGGTGGGTAAGCGCTTCTTTGGAGAAGGGGCTAAACAAAATCCACAGATCGCGCCGCACCTGGGTGAACACGGTGTCGATGTGCATGTAGGAACGGCGTTGCGGAATCTTTACCACTGACACTTTTTGTATCAGGTTTTTGTCAAAGAGTTGCTCGACCAGATAGTCGATGGCCATCACCGAGGTGCGTTCGCTGATGCCCACCAACAGGTGACCGGGGCTGATCATCATTACGTCCCCTCCCTCGATGCTCACGTTCTTGCGCCGTTTTTCTTCTTCGGTGGCAAAGAAGAACATATCCAGTTCCTTGAGTTCAATCACCCGGTCGGCCAGGCGATCGGGATTATCCTGGGTAGACTGATTGAGCAAACTAAAGTGGGCGATATACTTAAACAGCAACGACTCCCGGTTGCGGGCCGCCTCGTAGGGTTTGTTGATCAGGATATGATCGTGCAGGGTGATGCCGATGTCGCGGGTGAAAATCAGGTTAGGAATGGGTGCGAAGATAAAGTTTTCTTGCCCGTCGGCCGCGGGAAGAATTCCGGTGATCAGGGTGTGGGCCAGGGGAGTCGGATCGGTTTCCAGCAGCAGTTTCTGTGTCTTCAGTCCGCACTTTTCGATAGCACACACCGATGCTACCAGTAACGTCTTCACATCGGGGTTGCTCAAAATACGCCGAAGCAAGCATTCTACGGTGAGTACGTAGTCGGAGTCAAACGACAAATCGCGAACCTTTCGCTGGTAGGCTTGGTCGTTGCCCTTACCCTGTATCATATCCGCATCTAAAAAGCACAGCAGCACGCGCATGTATTCGCTATACTCCTGCCGCATCTTTTTCAGGTTGACGATGTCGTCGTATAACAGCTGGTCGGTGATACGGGGCACAATTTTGCCAATGCCCTCGTCGGGCGGATGAATGAGCAAGCGGCGTAGGTGGCCGACTTCTGAGTTAACGTGAATACTTTGAGACATGAAGTGAATGAAGGAATGGTTGAGTAAAGGTTGATTGAGAGAAATATGAGATACGAATGAAGAAATGTCGGCCTTGCCGCAATTATCCAGTTTATCCTTTTTCTTTCCTAGACATTCTGATCAAAGGTATGAGTTTCGAACAGATTATCAGCAGGGTAGGGTGGATGCGGGCAATTTATTAGCTTTGGCAGAATTATATAATTACAGAATTACCCATTGAAGCATGAGTATTTTGGATACCATTGTGCAACGCAAGCGCGAGGAAGTAGCTGATCGGAAGGCTCACCTGCCGGAGAATACCCTGGAGCACTACGCACTATTTGATCGGGCGACCTATTCTTTGTCGGAGGCTTTGCGCGCCCATCCGCCCGGCATCATTGCCGAGTTCAAGCGAAAATCTCCTTCCAAGGGGATGATCAATGCTTCGGCTGACGTTCGGCAAACCACAATGGGTTACGTCCGGGCCGGGGCCGCCGCCCTGTCGGTGCTCACCGACGTAGGTTTCTTTCGACGGCAGCGATGAGAACCTGCGCGTGGCCCGGCAGCACAACCAGTGTCCCATTCTGCGCAAGGACTTCACCATTGACGCCTACCAGATCACCGAAGCCAAGGCCCTCGGGGCCGACGCCATTTTGCTGATTGCCGCTATTCTTTCGCCCGCTGAAGTGCTGGCGCTGGCCCAACACGCCCACCGACTGGAGTTAGAGGTGCTGCTGGAGGTGCACAACGAAGAAGAACTGCGGCAAACCGCTTTGCAAGATGCGATTGCGCCCTTTGTTAACGTGGTGGGAGTGAACAATAGAAATTTGAAGACTTTTGAAGTGGACCTTAACACCTCTATTCAGTTAGCGAAGCTGATGCCTGAGAATGCGGTAAAGATTTCAGAGAGCGGCATTAGCAATGGGGCGGCAATTCGGGAGTTGCAGCAGCACGGCTACCAGGGGTTCTTGGTCGGGGAGCACTTTATGCGGCAGAAGGACCCGGCGGGGGCGTGCGGGGAGTTGATCGGTGAACTCAACAAAGAAGAGTAATGCAACTTAAATTCTGCGGCATGAAGCATGCCGACAACCTAACCATAGTTACACCCAATAAAGAACAGAGTTATGGCCACTGCTCATGAATATCAGCAGTTAATACAAGACTGCAACTGGTCAACTCTGAAAGAACTCTGGAAGCAGATAGAAAACAGAAGCACCCCTCACTGGGAAGCAGGTAAAGCGTTTGAATACTTGGTCGTTTGAATGTTTGAGCTTGATGGCGCTACCGTGAAGTACCCTTATCTGGTAGATCAGATGGAGCAGATCGATGGTGTTGTCTACTTAGAAGCGTCGTCCTGTATTATTGAGAGCAAAGACTACCGCGATGACAAAGTAGGGGTTGAGCCTATCTACAAACTGCGCAACCAGCTACTCAGGCGGCCTGCCGGAGTGGTGGGAAGTGTGTTTAGTCGCACGGGGTTTACCGAAGCGGCTATTACCCTGGCCTCATTCACCATGCCCCAAACCGTGCTTCTCTGGGAAGGCAAAGAAATCGAAGTTATTTTGCGAGAGGAACATATAAAAGCCTTTTTCGTAAAAAAACTCAGGTACTGCATAGAAACCGGTTTCCCAAATTATGACATTAGAGCAGAGATATTATGAAAAGATTCTTGATTGCCGAAGGAGAAACTGATATTGCTCTGCTAAGAATGCTGATTCCTGACGAATGTTCGGAGGGGGTTAAGTTTGTAGTAGGGGGAGGTTATTCTGCGGCTATTTCGTTAGCTAGTTCGGTCCTTTATGATAAACCGGACAGTTACGTCTCATTGGTCCTCGACGCGGATACTGCGGACCCTTCTTCTATTCAAGAAAAATACGATTTTATAAATTGGCAGTTGGGTAAAATGTCTGCTAATCGCTCTTACGATATTCATCTGTTCATCCCCGCCAGCGAAGCATTATTCATCAACTATGGCCTCGTAGAGACAAAACAGAAAATTTCGTTTGATCCAAAAGCTACTTTAAAAGAAGCGTTAGCAGAAAAAAGCACAACCCTGCTTGATTTTATTAATACGCTCTCCCCAGTTGATGTTAAGGCATTAAGACAAGATCAAACCGTACAAAATATTATTCGGGGCCTCCACAGTGAAGTGGCGCAAGTTTAACCCATGAACCTTAAAATCTGCGGCATGAAGCATGCCGACAACCTGAAGGAGGTGGCTACGCTTGCGCCCGATTACCTGGGCTTCATTTTCTACGAAAAATCTTCCCGCTACTTCGTTGATACCCTGCCACCCGAAGCGGTTCGGTCGCTTCCGCCGTTTATCCAGCGGACGGGAGTATTTGTGAACGCCTCTACCGATTATGTGCAACAGATGGCGGACCGCTACGGACTCAGTGCGCTTCAGTTGCACGGACAAGAACCGCCCGAGCAGTGTCAGGCACTCCGGCAAATGGGTTATAAAATCATTAAGGTGTTTAGCGTGAACGAGACGTTTGACTTTAAGCAGCTAACGCCTTATCAGCCTTACGTTGATGCTTTCCTGTTCGATACGGCCACGCCGCAGCACGGTGGTTCGGGACAATCTTTTGACTGGTCTGTCTTATCTGAGTATAAGTTACCGATTCCGTTCTTCCTGAGCGGAGGAATTGGCTTGGATAACCTCGATAAAGCAATGCAGATCAACCATCCCCAACTCATCGGCTTAGACGTGAATAGTTGCTTTGAAACCGAGCCCGGACGAAAATCAATTGACCAACTGCAGCAACTCATTGCGCGGCTGAACCGATAACTTGTCGGATATTTTGTACTTTCGCCCCCAGATCAACTACCAATTTCATCAGCGATGAGCGAAACCACCACCGCATCCTTTCAAGTAAGCGAACAAGGCTATTACGGCCGCTTCGGCGGAGCCTTTATTCCCGAAATGCTGCACCCCAATATTGAGGAGCTGCGTGCCCACTACCTGTCCATCATGCACGACGCTGATTTTCAGCAGGAGTTTCAGCACTTGTTGAAGAACTACGTCGGGCGACCCACGCCACTCTACTTCGCCCCGCGATTGTCCGAAAAGTTCAGTACCCAAGTGTATCTGAAGCGCGAGGATTTGTGCCACACCGGGGCGCACAAGGTCAACAACACTGTTGGGCAGATTTTGCTGGCCCAGCGACTGAACAAAAAATATATCATCGCCGAAACCGGGGCCGGACAGCACGGGGTAGCCACCGCCACCGTTTGCGCCCTGATGGGCATGCCCTGCAAGGTGTTTATGGGTTCGGTAGACATGCAGCGGCAGCGGCCCAACGTGGAGCGCATGCGCATCCTGGGGGCCGAAGTAATTCCTGCCACCTCGGGTAGTCAAACCCTCAAGGATGCCACCAATGAGGCCATGCGGCACTGGATTAGCAATCCGACTGACTGCCACTACATTATCGGCTCGGTGGTGGGGCCGCACCCTTATCCCGATATGGTGACGCGCTTTCAGTCGGTGATCAGCGATGAAATTAAGAAGCAACTGCTCGAGCAAACCGGTTCGGAAGATCCCACCTACGTGGTGGCTTGCGTAGGCGGAGGAAGCAACGCCGCCGGTGCCTACTATCATTATTTAGATCGTCCCGACGTGCGACTGATCGCCGTAGAAGCGGCCGGCGAGGGAGTTACCACCGGACGGTCGGCGGCCACCACCGCGCTGGGCACCTTCGGCATCCTGCACGGCAGCAAATCGCTGGTGATGCAAACCGCCGACGGGCAGGTCACCGAACCGCATTCTATCTCGGCCGGACTCGACTATCCGGGTATCGGTCCGTTGCACGCCCATCTGTTCGACACGGGGCGGGGTGAGTTCTACGCCGTGACCGACGATGAGGCGATGAACGCCGGGATTCTCCTGAGTTGATTGGAGGGCATTATTCCGGCCATTGAAAGCGCGCACGCCATCGCCGTGCTGTCCCAAATGAACGCGCAAGCCGATGAAACGGTGGTGATTAACCTATCGGGACGGGGGGATAAGGATTTAGAGACCTATATTCAGTGGGGGAAGTATTGAGTGGGGGGAGGAATGAATGAGTGATTGGAAAAGATAATCCTATCCAATCACTCATTCGCTTATTTGATCACTGTCCAACTCACGCATTCATCCAATAGCCACGTAATCTATGCCTATCAACCGCCTTCGTCAGCTTTTTGAGCAAAAGGAGAATAATATCCTGTCAGTGTACTACACCGCGGGCTATCCTGAATTAGACGATACGGTGCGTATTGCTAAGCACTTAGAGCAAGCGGGCGCTGACGTGATTGAAATCGGAATGCCTTACTCTGATCCGCTGGCCGATGGGCCGACCATTCAGCAGAGCGGGGCGCGGGCACTTAAGAACGGGATGACGATCAGCAAGCTCTTCGAGCAGTTGGAGGATATCCGTTCCACCGTATCGTTGCCGCTGATTCTGATGGGCTATTTGAATCCGGCGATGCAGTACGGCCTGGAACGCTTCTGTCAACAATGTCAACGGGTGGGCATCGACGCGCTTATCATCCCCGATCTGCCCATGCAGGAGTATCTGGATGAGTACAAAGAACTGTTTGAAGCCTACGGACTCTACAATATCTTTCTAGTATCGCCCCAAACCTCGGAAGAACGTATTCGACTCATTGACGAGCACTCGCACGGTTTCATCTACGTGGTGTCTTCGGCCAGCATCACCGGGGCCAAGTTGGGTATTACTGACGAGCAGATTGCGTACTTTGAGCGGATCCGAGGCATGCACCTGCAACATCCCACGCTGATTGGCTTCGGAATCTCCGATCAAAAAACCTTTCAGACCGCCTGCACCTACGCCCAGGGAGCGATTATTGGTAGTGCGTTTATCAAAACCGTAGCTGAAAGCGCGGATTTGAAGCAAGACATCCATCAGTTTGTTGAGCAGATTAGAAGATAAGTTGATAGACATTGTTCGATTGTTTCACTGTTCGATTGTTGGCTTTGCTATATTCAACAATCGAGCAGTCGGACAATCAAGCCATTGGATGATAGAAAATGTAATCCCTCCCACCAACTCACCGATGAAACTCCGGCCCGCATCAACGACTGGCGCTACCGCAAAGAAGTGGATAAAATCGTGACCACGCTTTTCAGTTGCGACTATCATTACGGAGAACCCCAGGCCCAAGACGACATCATGGACCTTGCTTGGTTCAACGTCGCTGACTTGTCGGCCATGAAATATAACCCCGCCGCTGCTACTTGATGCAATTGTTAAAATGGCTCGATGGCTCGATTGTTGAATGGATTGATGCCCCGCTCGTTTAGCCAGGCTGCTATTCAACAATAGAACAATTGAACCATCGAACGATAGATTAACCGAACCATAGTTTCACAAGATCAGGCGCGTTTTTAACGCGTTCGCACCAAACCAAACATACAATGAAAATTAACCTCGTGTTACTCGCCGACGCGTATAAGTATTCGCACCACAAACTCTACTACCCCGGCATCACGCAGGTGTATAGTTATCTGGAAAGTCGGGGCGGTAAGTTTGACTCCACCGTGTTCTATGGTTTGCAGTACTTTCTGAAAGAATACCTGGAAGGCGCTGCGTTTACGCAACAAGATCTGGACGAAGCGGCCTCGTTTCTGCCGCAGGTTTTTGGGCGTGATGATGTGTTTGACAAGAGCAAATTCCAGCACATTCTGGACGAACACGGCGGCCGCCTGCCGGTGCGCATCCGAGCGGTGCCCGAGGGAACAAGCGTTCCGGTGAAGAACGTGCTGATGACCATTGAGAACACCGACCCGCGGTGCTTCTGGCTGACCAACTTCCTGGAAACGCTGCTGATGCAAGTATGGTATCCGTGCACCGTAGCCACGATTAGCCGCGAGGTGAAGAAGGTCGTGACGAACTGCTTTACCGAAACCGCCAACGAAGGATCCGAAGCTAATATTGATTATGTACTCAATGATTTTGGCTACCGGGGCGTGAGCAGCATGGAGAGCGCGGCGCTGGGCGGTAGTGCGCATTTGGTCAACTTTTTGGGCAGTGATAACCTGGCCGGATCGGTGCTGGCGCAGCGTTACTACAGTACCAGTGAGGTGTACGGCAAGAGCATCCCCGCCACTGAGCACAGCATCTGTACGCTGCTCGGCGAAGCGGGTGAAGCGGATATCTTCCGCCACGTGCTGAATACTTTTCTGACGGGTACCATCGCCTGCGTTTCTGATAGCTACAACATTTTTCGGGCCTGTGAAGCTTACTGGGGCGAAGAACTGAAGAACAAGATACTGGAGCGCGACGGCACCCTGGTAATTAGGCCCGACAGCGGCGACCCAGTGATGACCCTGCTGGTCATCTTTGAGATTCTGTTTGACAAATTTGGCTACACCACCAACAATAAAGGCTACCGGGTGCTGCCCCCGCAGGTGCGCGTGATTCAGGGCGACGGAGTGAACTACGACGCGATCAAGGGGATGTACCAAGCGCTACGCGAGCACGGTATCAGCGCCGAAAACCTGGTGCTGGGCATGGGCGGTGCCCTACTGCAAAAACTAGACCGCGACACCCAGCAGTTCGCCCTCAAGTGCAGCGCCGCCACCGTAAACGGCAAAGACGTGATCGTGCAAAAAAGTCCGACCGAAATGGATGCGCAAGGAAACATCGTTGGCAGTTTCAAGAAGAGCAAGGGCGGACGCCTGAAACTGGTAAAGCAGCCCGGCACCTTCCAGACCGTAGCCGAAACCGATTATCCCGAACTCCCTGATCAACTGGTCACCGTGTTTGAAAACGGCACGTTGACCAAAGAGTGGACTTTTCGAAGAAGTGCGCGAGCGCGCAAAAATCTAGCAACGGCACGCTTCCCTCAACCGTCATTTCGAGCGAGAAACCGCTCGGAATAAACAAAGACAAGACAAAAACGAGCGCGGGAATCCCGGAGATAGTGAACGCAAGCAAACCCTAAAACGAAACTGCGCGCGAGAAGATCCGAACTCTAACTTCCTACTTCTCTCTTCGAAATGCCGGGATTGCTTAGGCTCGGCACAATCTGTACCATTGACTTTACACTATCTGAATGCAGGATCATCTTTTCTTCCACCCGCGGGCTGAGTCTCGCAATAGCGTCTAAACAAACCCATCATGACCCCTCGAATCAACATCATCCAAGGCGACATTATTCAGCTAAAGGTAGACGCCATCGTGAACGCGGCCAACACCTCCCTGCTGGGTGGGGGCGGAGTGGATGGCGCCATCCACCGCGCGGCTGGACCCCAACTGCTCGAGGCCTGCCGTCCGTTGGGTGGGTGTCCCACCGGCGAGGCTAAGATTACCGACGGCTTCCGCTTGCTCGCCCAGTACGTTATCCACACGGTCGGACCGGTGTGGCAGGGCGGGCAGCAGGGGGAAGCAGACCTGCTGGCCTCGGCCTACCGCCGTTCGTTGGAAGTGGCGGCTGAAAACCAGGTGCGTACCATTGCTTTTCCGTCTATCAGCACCGGGGCCTACGGCTTTCCGTTTGAAGAGGCGACGACCATCGCGTTGCGTGAGATCATCCGGTTTCTGGAAACCAACAATCTGCCCGAAATGGTGACGCTGGTAGCGTTTGGTGAGGCGGATTATCAGCGGATGAAGGAGTTATACTCTCTCAGCAATTAACTTTGTTTAACAACGGCGATCATAACAGATTACTACTTTTGACGCTGATCAAATCTAGCATAGGGCTTCAGTCCTATGGTGAAACAAGAAGCCCATGAAACCCATCCTCCTCCATACTCAAAATTACGCCTACCTCGCCGAAAAAGTCCTGGCCGGCGGTGGTTTCGAAGCAGGTATTGTGGAGCAAAAGCACTTTACCGACGGCGAACGCTACCAGCGCATCCTGACCGACGTTGACGACCGCGACGTGGTGCTGCTCGGCGGCACGGTTGACGACACTTCTACCCTGGAACTGCTCGACCTGGCTTCCTCCCTGGTGAGCTACGGAGCCGACTCACTGAGTTTGGTGGTACCCTACTTCGGCTACTCCACGATGGAGCGCGCGGTGCTGCCCGGCGAGGTGGTCACCGCCAAGACCCGTGCCCGACTGCTATCCTCTATTCCCCGCAGTCACCGGGGCAACAAAATCTTCCTCTTTGATCTGCACACCGAGGGCATTCCGCACTACTTCGAGCATCACCTGTACCCGGTGCACGTCTACTGCAAGGACATCATTCTGCAAGCGGCCCGCGACTACGGGGGCGACAACTACGTGCTGGCCAGCACCGACGCCGGACGCGCCAAGTGGGTAGAGTCGCTGGCCAACGATGCCGGGGTGGCGGCAGCCTTCGTGCTCAAGCGCCGCCTATCGGGCGACCAAACCGAGGTGAGCGCCGTGAACGCCGACGTGCAGGGTCGCACCGTGATCATCTACGACGACATGATTCGCTCGGGAGGCAGCATCGTCAATGCCGCCCGGGTTTATCACGCTGCCGGGGCCGAACGCATCATTGTTATCACCACCCACGGCTTGTTTATCAACGATGGTCTTCAGGCGCTGAAAGACTGCGGACTGATTGAACGCGTTATCTGCACCGACACCCATCCGCGAACGCAAACCATTCAGGATGATTTTCTGGAGGTGCGCAGCGTGGCTCCGCTCATCCGACAGCATCTACTGCACCGCCGACCGAAAAATTAACGAAGAGGTAACACCAACCATTCTTTCGCTTTCGGCAAAACCCGTACTTTGGCTGCCGTACTCAACCAACCTAAACTACGCATGAAAACATTATTACTCGCCTCGGCGCTGCTGGGCGGGCTAGGGTGCGCGCCCTACTGCGCCTCAGCCCAATCCGTATTCGTCAACGAATGATCAGATCAAGGCCGGGGCCGATGTTGCATCAGGCACCGATGATGACTTTGTGGACCTGGTGGAGCAGTTTAACGGTGAGTTTGCGTATTCCTACGTCTTCAACGGGCAGTTTGGGTACCTCGATTACGCCCTGGTGAACCAATCGCTACTCGAGCAGGTGAGTGGAGCTACCGAGTGGCATACCAACGCCGACGAGCCTGACATTCTGGATTACGACCTGTCGTTCAAGCAAGACGCCCAGGACGCGCTGTACGAACCCGATCCCTTCCGTGCCTCGGACCACGACCCGGTGATCGTGGGGTTGGACCTGATTGCCCCAGTGGCCGTGTGTACTGGCCGAAGGGGTGTTCGTAGTACAAAACGATGCCCAACCCCGTTGAGTCGCGGGCTACCCTTTTTTTATGAATAACGAAGTGCCGCAACCAGCGCCACGCTAGGGGCAATAAAAAGCGAACAAGCAACTGAAGGACTTCTTTGGAAAGCACGTCAAATGATAGGAGCTAAAGGTGGTATTTGAAAAAGCATCTTGAAATTTGTTAATAATATTCTTATTAATTTTGAATATTTTAAAAAAAGGTCTAAACTGGGCGATGCAATTAAAACCGTATGGCTGAGTTATCGGATCAGGTTCTGGTATGGAAAAAGTTTAAGCAGGGCAACCAGTCCGCCTTCTCGGATTTGTACCACCATCACTACGCGCCGCTCTATTTTTATGCGCTCAAAAGCACTGGCTGCCCAAGCCAGGCGCAAGAGTGCGTCCAGGATATGTTTGTGACGTTGTGGAACCGCCGCGAAAACCTGAGCGACGTGCAACAGGTAAAGCCTTATCTTTTCAAGGCACTGCGGAGCATCACTCATCGCCTTCCCTTATCAACGACCGACCCGCTATCGAGAGCGGATGAGGTGCCCGGCGCAATGACGTTCTCGCCCGAAGATTTTCTGATCCAACGGGAAGACGATGCCTACCGGCAGGATACGTTGGCTACGGTGCTGAATGGCCTGCCCCCCCGGCAACGGGAGGCCGTGTATCTGAAGTACTACGAAGATCTATCCTACCAAGAGATATCGGAGGTGCTGCATATCAACTACCAATCGGTGGTGAACCTGATCTACCAAGCTTTCCAGCAGTTGAAGCAACAACCCGCCCTGCGCCAACTAGTCGCTCACTGCCAGTGGCTTCTGTTGTTGGTCTGCACCTACGTTCTCTAACCAGGCATCAGCTTGTTTTCCGGCAATCAAACCAGCGGGGGCGGTTGGTTCCACTTAATATTTTATTCTCTTTCCCGCATTTTTTTCTTTTGCCGTGGTTTTTTACGGCCAACCCTTACATAATCGGTTTTGGTTATGGGAAGTGTTAGAGAAACAATCATTATTTTATGAATTTATCAATACAAGCCGGAGGTTAGGCGCAGCTATTTCTATAATTTTTGGAAAATTGCCGCACCTGACGAGTATAGAAATCAGCATCTTGTCTCTACCTAATAAACAACCTACGCCGCCCCTTGTCACCCAACGACCAACTACTCAATCAACTGCTACGCGATGAGACCTTCTTCCGGTGGGTGCATCGCACCGACCCGGTGGCGATCGACTACTGGGAGGATTGGCTCGGGCAGCATCCTGAGCATGGTGACACGGTAGCGGCGGCAGCTCATCAGGTTCAGGGAATCCCATTCGCTGCCCGACAACTGTCCGAAGCGCAGGTTCACGAAGCGTGGCTCAACCTTCAAACCCGCTTGCCAGATGCTCGTGTCAGACCGCTCTCGGCTAAGTTGCCTATTAACCGCCAAATACGGACTCGGGTAGCGGCGGCCGTCGCTTTCATCGTGCTGGCCGGAACCCTGGCGTGGTGGAGTACCCAGTCGGAGGCGAAACAAGTGGTTTACACCACGGCCTACGGAGAAACCCAGACGGTTTACTTGCCCGATGGTTCGGAAGTGACCCTCAACGCTAATTCTCAGTTAACCTACCGGGCGGAAGCAAACACGCTACCCCAGCGTGAGGTGTGGATCGTAGGCGAAGCCTTTTTCAAAGTCGTGCATCTTGATGAGCCAACGCCCGTCCCCTTTTTGGTGCACACTCCCGATCTGCGGGTGCACGTGCTCGGTACGGAGTTCAACGTGAACACCCGGCGGGGACGCACCCAGGTGGTGCTAAACGCCGGACGGGTAGAACTGCAACTACCTACCGAAGAGAAGACGGCCATGCTGCCCGGCGAACTGGCTGAGTATGCCGGGCAGGCTACCCAGGTGCACAAAGAGACGGTAGATACCGAATTATTTACCGCCTGGCGGGACCGCCGCCTTAAATTTGACGACACTCCCCTCTCTGAAGTTGCGCTGATGCTGGAAGAAAACTACGGCGTACGCGTGGTTTTCGATGATCCCTCCTTGCGCCTCAAGCGAGTAACCGGTGAAATATCCGCGCGAAAAATTGATACGATTCTTAAAGCTTTGTCCACCTTGTTCTCTATTACTATTGAGCGGTCGGGCGATACTGTTCATCTTCAACTTCCATCCTAATCTTTTACTTATGACGCGTCTTTTCTACTCATCCCCACCGTTGATTGGCTCCCGAAGCGGGCTGATTGTCTGCATACTACTGCTAGCCCTTCCGGCTTCGGCGCAAATGCTAGCTTCCCGAGAAGTGTCTCCTTCGACTACAATTTCGGTGCAACAGGAAGGCCAGTTGGTTAGTGACTTGATCCAAGAACTTCAGCAGCAGTACGACGCCTCCTTCTTATACGAAAAAAGTTTACTTAAGAACAAACGCGTTCAAACCGAACTAGCGCCGGATCAACCGTTGGAGATCAACCTATCGAAAATCCTGCGGTCGGCGGAACTCACCTACCAAAAGATCGACGAGCGCACCTACGTGATTATGGAGCGGCCGCGACCGCTGGACCGCGTCGAGCAAACGAATCCTGCTTCGGACTACTACGCAGTGGACGAACCGGAAGCCACCCTTTCTGCCCAAAATACCCCGGCCATAGCGCGGGTGCGTCTCCAACCAGCGGTCGTCACCACCACGGTGTGGGAAAAAACGATCTCCGGAACAGTGACCGACAGCGATTCGAGCGAACCCCTACCGGGCGTTAACGTGCTGGCGCAGAACACTTCCCAGGGCACCATCACGGACATTGACGGGAACTACCAGCTCAGTGTGCCCGATGATACCGAGGTGCTGTTGTTCTCCTCGGTCGGCTACCAGAGTCGAGAGGTTGCTATTGAAGGACGTTCCACCATCAATATCGGGCTGGTGGTGAGCACCCAGGAGCTGGGTGAAGTGGTGGTCACCGCCCTGGGCATCAAGAAGGAAACTAAAAAACTGGGCTACGCTACGGCGAAAGTGGAGTCGGAAGCGATAACCACCAACCGAACGCCTAACTTCATGAATACCCTGCAGGGCAAAATTGCCGGAGTGAATATTTCGTCCTCCACTACCGGTCCGGGCAGCACGAGTAAAGTCAGAATTCGGGGACAATCTTCGTTCCTGGGCCAAAACTCTCCCTTGTTTGTGGTGAACGGGGTGCCGATCAACAACAGCAACTTTGGGGTCACGGCCGGATCCTCCAACGATCAGGCCATCGGCAACCGCATCGGCAACAACTCTGACGGGGGCGACGGACTCACCAGTATTAACCCTGACGATATTGAGTCGATGACGGTGCTTAAAGGTGCCGCCGCGGCCGCCCTGTACGGTTCACGCGCTTCCAACGGGGTCATTATGATCACGACCAAGACTCGGGCGTCCGGTAAGGGAATCGGAGTGGAGTGGAATACCAACTTCACGGTGGACACGCCGCTGGATTACACCGATTTTCAGTACGAGTACGGGCAGGGAGAGAACGGCGAACGGCCCACCTTGCCCAATCCTACTTCGGGGGTATGGAGCTTTGGCGAGCGTTTTGAGCCAGGCATGACCCAGACCTTATTTGATGGAGTGGTGGTGCCCTACGAACCGGTGCGCGACCGCATCCGCAAATTCTACCGCAACGGCACCAACCTGACCAACACCCTAACGCTTTCTGCCGGCGGGGAAAACGGCGGCTTCAATTTGTCGATTGCTAACCTTGGTAGCCGGGGCATTGTGCCTAACTCGCAGTACCAACGACAGACCTTCAACCTAGGGTTCACCCAGAATATTACCTCCAAGTTTACCATCTCTGGTAACGCAAACTACTCGATTGAGGATAATGAGAATCCACCCATTGTGGTGCAGCAAAACATCAGCACTCCCGTGGTGCTCTACACCTTGGCCAACTCAATGCCGCTGGACGTGCTGGAAGCCAACCGCCTCAACGCCAACGGCGATGAGTTTATCTGGTCGCGGTTCCGCAACCGGACCAACCCCTACTTCTCGATCAACGAGCGCTTCGAGAACATCAAGCGGGATCGACTGTTCGGTAACCTCACCGCCCGCTACAACTTCACCGATTGGCTCTACGCGCAGGTTCGGGTGGGGCAAGATTACTACTCGCGCGATCAGGAGTTTAATTTTCCTACGGGACAAGCGTCTATCCCCGCCGCCCCGGATGGGTTCGTGAACGGACAGTACGTGCAGGAGTCCAGGCGCTTCCGAGAAATCAACTCAGACTTTCTGATTGGTGCCAACCAGCAGTTTGGTAATTTCGGCGTAGACCTCACCTTAGGAGGAAACCAACGGTACGAGCGTACCGACCGCAACAGCGTGTTTGTGGAGGACTTCGTAATTCGGGATTTGTACACGGTAATGAACGGCCGGGTGAAAGATCCGCTTTACACACTGGACGAACGACAGATCAATTCACTTTACGGTGCGATGGAACTATCGTTTCGTGAATATTTGTACGTGACGGCCACCGCCCGCAACGACTGGTTCTCTACGCTATCGCCCGCCAACCGCAGCATCTTGTACCCGTCGGTCACCGGTAGCTTCGTGTTTTCGCAGGCCTTCACCAACTTCCCGAACTGGATCTCCTTTGGTAAGATTCGGGCGGGTTACGCGGAAGTGGGCAGTGACTCGGACATCGGTGCGTACCAGGGAACGCTCTTTTACAGCGTCAACAACAACCTGTTTCCCGATCCGGACGGACAACTGTCGCCGGTGGGCTCCATCAATACCAGCGTCATTCCGAACGCTAACCTACGTCCTATGCGGGTAGCTGAAGCGGAAGCCGGTTTGGAACTGCGCTTGTTTGATAGCCGGGTGAATATTGACTTTACCTACTACAATAAAATCACGAGCGACCAGATTCTAGCAGCCCAAACCTCAGACGCTTCCGGGTATACGAGCCAGTTGATCAACGTGGGCGAAAGCCGTAATACGGGCGTAGAACTCTTACTGAACGTGGTGCCGGTGCTCAAGCAAAACTTTCGCTGGGACGTGACCTTCAACGGGTCGTATAATACTTCCGAGGTGCTCAAATTGGGTTTGGAAAAGGGAGACACGGTGATCAGCGTTGGTAGTGGGATCCGGGGCGAATCGTTGCGGCAGCAGGTCGGCCTACCCATTGGTCAGCTGTACGGATTTAGCTACCTCCGCAACGATCAAGGACAGATCATCCACAGCAGCACCAGCGGACGCCCCTTGAGAACCGCCGCGCAGGGAGCCTTTGGCACCGCCATTCCGTTATTTATTGGGGGCATCACCAACGCCATTAGCTGGAAGGACTTCCAGTTTTCGTTTCTGATTGACTTCAAGTTAGGCCATAAAATGGCATCGGGTACCAACTTCAACGTGACGCGCCACGGCTTGCACAAAAAAACCCTGGTGGGCCGGGAAGACGGCTTTGTAGTTGGCGAAGGGGTGAACGAAGAAGGAGAAGTTAATACGGTAGAAACGCCCATCCAGTCCTTCTACGAAACGGTGGGCTCGATCAACATTCACGAAGACTACATTTACAACGCAGGCTTTTGGCAACTACGGCAGATGACGCTGGGTTATAACTTCACCCGCCTGTTGCCCGATGACTTCTTTATCAAGGGACTGCGGTTCAATGTGGTGGCGAACAACGTGCTGCTGCTCAAGAAGTGGGTGCCCAACATCCACCCTGAGCAGATGCCCTCGGCCTCGGATAACTTAGTGGGTCTAGAGCAAACCAGCCTACCGCTTACGCGAAGTGTTGGGTTCAACCTCAACGTTAAATTCTAAAGCAGTCACTTGGCTTGTCATTCATTTAAAAATCAACAATTATGAAATACCCTAAAATTTATTCCCTGTTCATTGCCATTATGGTGCTAAGCAGTTGTGACGATGGGTTTGATGAACTCAATACTAACGAGGTGTTTCCCACCGCTATTGATCCTTCTTTTTTGATGAACAATGCGATCATAAACGCGTCGGTACCCACTTCCGTATTCGTCTTTGAACTGGCCATTGTGCAGCAGGTGGTCACTCCCAACGGTTCTTCACTGGCGGGGGCCAACTTTAATCAGGCCAACCGGGGCCGGGGTGGCTACTGGGAAAACCACTATCCGCAGGTGCTGAAATCTACGTTGGACGTGCTGGACCAAACCCAGGACGACCCAGAACTGGTCAACCTGTATAACATGGCCCGCATCTGGCGCGCCTACGCCGGGATGGTGCTTACCGATACGTACGGCGACGTGCCCTTCTCGGAGGCTGGATTGGGGTTCTTGGATGAAATTCCTAACCCGAAATACGATGCTCAGGAGGAAATCTACACCAATATCCTGACCGAACTGAGTGAGGCTTCCGCCGCGCTCAGTGAGGCTAACCCTCCCGTAAACGAGGTGCTGTACGGAGGCGATGTCACCAAGTGGAAGCGCCTGGGCTATTCTCTGTTGCTACGCGCGGCCATGCGGCTCACCGAGGTGAATCCCACCCTGGCGCAACAGTATACCCAACAGGCAGTAGCCGGTGGAATCATGGAATCTAACGCGGACAACGCCGCGGTGGTGCACACCGATTTGTACCGTAGTCCGGTCGGCAACTGGCTTAACGGTTCGGAAGCGAACAACTACTTCTTGGTAGAAAGCTTTGTGGATTTTTTGCAGGAGAACGACGACCCCCGTCTGGAGTCGATCGCGGTGCGCTACGTAGGCGCCACGAACGGCGCGGCGCAAAAACCGGAAATCGCTTCGTTGGACCCCGAGGTTCAGGTTGGTTTTCCGATGGGATTTGACAACTCCACGATCGGGCCGGTGGCTACGCAACTCGGACTGGCGAGCTTCTATGATTTCTCCCAATTAGACCGGTCACGACTGGGCAAGCAAACCGCCCCTAGTTTTCTGGTTACGCACTCACTCAACCAACTGCTACTGGCTGAAGCGGCCGTGCGGGGCTGGGTAGATGGGGATGCTGCTACTTATTTCTCCAACGGAATACGCGCCCACATGGAGCAGATGGCGGCGTATGATCCCGCCGCCGCCATTGCGGAGGAGGAGATTGTGGCCTATCTGGCCACGCAACCGCTGGTGGTTGGGCGCGAACTGGAGCAGATCAACACCCAGTACTGGGTAGCTTCGTTTATGAACAGCGCTGAAACCTTTGCTAACTTCCGACGCAGCGATTATCCTGTCTTGACTCCGAACCCTTATCCCGGTGGGGAAATCGATACCGATTTCATTCTTCGCCTGACCTATCCGGACTCAGAGGCCGCGGTGAACGCTGGAAGCCTGAGTGAGGCAATCAGTCGCCAGGGACCCGACGAATTGGATACCCGGGTCTGGTGGGATGTGGACTGAAAATAACGGAACGCGTTTGGTATTTTGGTTGATTCGCGCTATGGTTAAGTTGAAGACCAGGTTCACCAGAAAATGAAACCGTTGGTTCACGCGGTGAACCGCATTGCCATTTTAAGTGAAAAAACACAACCTATGAACCGCAGAAATTTGCTAAGAAACATGAGTCTAAGCGCGGCCGCTGGCGCAATGGGTGCGCTGGGCGGAGAACCCGTCCACGCGGCTTCGTCCCGTCAGTACGCCCAGTCTACCGCGGGACTCCCGCCGCTTAAAATCACCAACGTAAAGGCGATTCCCACCTGTCCGCACGGCATTGAGCTCATTGTGGTAAAGGTAGAGACCAGCGAACCCGGCTTGTACGGACTCGGCTGCGCCACTTTCCGGCAGCGGGCCCACCCGGTGGTGTCGGCCGTGAACGACTACCTCAACGACTTCTGCCAGGGCAAGAACGTCGATAACATTGAGGACATGTGGCAGACGGCCTACGTGAGCTCCTACTGGCGCAACGGCCCGGTGCTGAATAACGCGCTGAGCGGACTGGACCAAGCCCTCTGGGATATCAAGGGCAAGCGGGCCGGGATGCCGGTGTACCAACTGCTGGGCGGCAAATCGCGCTTCGCGATTCCGTGCTACGCCCACGCCAGCGGCGACACGCCCGAGGCGGTGGCCGAGAGCGTGCAGGGCTTCATGGACCAGGGCTTCGGGCACGTCCGCATTCAGATGGGCGGCTATGGCGCTTCCCAACTGCTGGGTGGCTACGGCAGCGGCGAAGGCCCGCAGCAACCGGACTTTAAGCAGGCGGGCTACGGCACGGCCGACGATAACTTCATGGACTCGGTGACCTACACCAAGGGAGTGGTGGATATGTTTGCTCAGGTGAGAAAGACGTGCGGCGAGCGCATCGAACTGCTGCACGACGTGCACGAAAGGGTGCAGCCGATGGAGGCCATCAACATGATCAAAGCGCTGGAGGAGTATCGTCCCTTCTTCATTGAGGACCCCTTTTCTCCTGAGAACATGCGCTACTTTAAAATGCTGCGCGAGCACACCACGGTGCCCATCGCAATGGGTGAACTGTTTAACAGTCCGCACGAGTGGGTGGACCCGATCAAAGACCAGCTCTTCAACTTCATCCGCATCCATATCTCACAGGTGGGCGGTATAACCCCGGCCATGAAGGTGGCCCGGCTAGCCGAATTCTTCAACGTGCGCACCGCTTGGCACGGTCCGGGCGACGTGTCGCCGGTGGGCCACGCGGCCAATGCGCACATCGACTTTGCCGTGTGGAACTTCGGTATTCAGGAATCAGTGAGCTTCACGGATACCTTGCAGGAAATCTTTCCGGGCAGCCCCTACGTGAAGGACGGCTATATGTACGTGAACGAAGCTCCCGGCCTGGGAGTGGATATCAACGAAAAACTGGCGTTGAAGTACCCGCTGCCCGACAAACAACTTAACTCCTGGACGCAGTTACGCAAAAGCGACGGCACCGCCGTGAGACCTTAAGAGAAGGATGGAAGGATTGAAGTAAAGAATAATAGTTACCATTCAACCCTTCCATCATTCCATCACTCACCTATTCAATCATTCAATTCCCCTACATGAAACTATCCGTTATTCTTTTACTGCTCATTACATTAAGCGTTTCCGCATCCGCCCAAACCATCTCGCGCGAGCTGATGGAAAAGTATACCAGCCAGTGGGAAGGTGAACGCTACGACGATGGTCGCCCCAAGGTGCCGGATCGCTTGCTGGAACGGGCCAAGAACATCTCCATTGAGGAAGCCTGGGGCGTGCTGCGCAACGAAGGCTTCGAAAACCAATTTGAGGGCAATTGGAAGATGATCCACGACGATGTGGCGATCGTAGGCCGCGCCCTCACCGCTCAGTATCTGCCCGCCCGGGCCGATATGGCCGCGGCCATTGAGGAACAAGGCAAAGCTGACGGACGCATTGGAGCTTCCAACTCCTGGCCCATTGACGCGCTCCAGATGGGCGACGTATACGTAGCCGACGGTTACGGCAAGATCGTAGACGGTACCCTGATCGGTGATAACCTGGGAAACTCAATTTATGCCAAATCGGGCAACGGCGTCATTTTTGACGGATCGCTGCGCGACTTAGGCGGGCTCTCGAAGATCGAAGGCTTTAATGCCTTCGTGCGCGGTTGGGACCCTTCTTTTATTAAAGACATGATGCTGGGCGGACTCAACACTCCCATTCGCATCGGGCGGGCCACGGTGCTGCCGGGCGACGTGGTGCTGGCCAAACGCGAGGGCGTGGTATTTATTCCGGCGCACCTGGCCGAAAAAGTGATCGCCAACGCTGAGTTCATTGCCCTGAAAGACCAGTATGGCCACCAGATGCTGCGCGAAGGCAAGTACACTCCCGGACAAATCAACACCCGCTGGACCGACGAGATTAAGCAAAACTTTTTGACGTGGGTTGACAACAACCCGGACAAGCTCCCCATGACGCGCCAAGAACTGGATGCCTACCTAAAAGACCGAACCTGGTAAGAGAATAGGAAGCATGAGATATGAAAAACGAAAGGAACCCCTGCCTCGCCTCGCGCGGGGCTCCGTGCCGTGCGTTCTATTACCAAAGCCTTCGGCTTACCGAATTTTTAACCCAAAAATTTAACAACATTAACCACCCTATCCTATGAAAAAGTCTCTCAACGATCTCCTGGCCCCTCCCGCTTTAAAGTCTAATCCCCGCCGCGACTTCCTCCAAAAAGCCAGCCTCAGTGGATTAGCTCTGGGCGGCCTATCACTCAGTGGATTCACCAACAAGTCCATTGAGGAAACAATGGAGTATTCTACCCAACGCGTAAACCGCAGCTCGGCCCCTTCGGACCTGAAAATCACCGACCTGCGCATCGCCCACGTGGTGGATGCACCCATGCCGTGCCCGATTATTCGCATTGACACCAACCAGGGCATCTACGGTTTGGGAGAGGTGCGCGACCACGCGGACCCCAAGTACGCCCTGATGCTCAAGAGCCGCCTGCTGGGCGAAAACCCCTGCAACGTGGACCGGCTTTTTAAGAAAATCAAGCAGTTTGGTGGCCACTCCCGGCAGGCGGGTGGAGTCTGTGGCGTTGAAATGGCGCTGTGGGATCTGGCCGGAAAAGCTTACAACGTACCGGCCTACCAGCTCGTCGGCGGCAAGTTCCGCGACAAGGTGCGGCTCTACTGCGACACCACCGGTTCGGACGACCCGGTGGCCTACGCTAAGCGCATGAAGGCCCGGGTCGATGAGGGCTACACCTTTCTTAAGATGGACTTTGGCATCCAGATGCTCAAGGACGAAGACAATATGGTGATCAACAAGGGGATGTACGACATCGGCAAGCAGTGGGACTCAAAAGTAGGTACCTACGGAGCGACCGCCCACCCCTTTACCCGCATTCAGATCACCGACGAAGGGCTGGAAAAGATTGTTGAATACGTCAAGCAGGTGCGCGATATCGTGGGTTACGAAATTCCGCTGGCCGCTGATCACTTTGGTCACATCGACACCAACGAGGCCATCCGGCTGGGCAATGCCCTGGAGCCCTACCGCCTGGCCTACCTGGAAGATCTGGTGCCCTGGCAGTACACCGATAAGTGGAAGCAGATCACCCACGCCATCAATACTCCAACGCTCACCGGCGAAGATATTTACCTCAAAGAGGAGTTTATCAAGCTCATCGACGCCCGCGCCATCGATATGATTCATCCCGACCTGGCATCATCGGGTGGCATTCTGGAAACCAAGAAGATCGGCGACTACGCCGAAGAAAACGGCATTCCGATGATGATGCACTTTGCCGGCACCCCGGTGTCGATGATGGCCAACGTGCACTGCGCCGCCGCCACCCAGAACTTCATCGCCCTGGAGCACCACTCGGTTGACATCCCGTGGTGGGAAGACCTGGTGACGGGCATCGACAAACCCATCGTGCAAAATGGCTTCGTAACAGTACCCGAAAAGCCGGGTCTTGGTGTGGAGCTCAACGAAGAAGTGGTAAAGGAGCACCTGAAGAAGGGCACGAAGTACTTTGCTCCCACCGACGGATGGAACACCGTAGAATCGGCCGACCGGCAGTGGAGCTGATGATTGGATGACTTTCTGAAGTGGTCAAGATGCGTTCCACGCCGGACTAGATGATCTTCTGGGTGGCCAGATACTGGATGATAGAAACTAGCTGTGCAAATTCCAGCATCCAGCCCGCCGTGAACGGATTCAGCCCGGTACGGGCCCTTCTCACTAGTGCGCGAGATTCTGTCCCGTGCATTATTTCACCTCTCGCGCGGGACTTCGTCCCGTGCGTACTATATTGAGGGCCTCCGGCCCAAACGCATAGCATTTATGAAAACTGCTCCCCCCTTCGCCAAAGTTGCCCTAGGCATTGCCGCTCTTGCGCTGCTAGCATTCGTCATGCTTTTGTCCCTGGGCTACAACCAATTGACCGGCCCCTGCCTGATCGTCTTTTTCCTGGCCCTGGCCATTGGCTTTCGGGGGTTTGAGTTCTTGAAAGGTTTCTCTTTCACGGTGATCATCTTCGCCTCGGTAACGGTGGCGATGTACTACCCGTCGTACTTCCAGGAGATCAATGGCTTCGACCTTAAAAATCTGTTCGTGCCGCTGCTACAGCTCATTATGTTTGGCATGGGCACCGCCATGAGTCTGACAGACTTCGCCGGAGTGGTTAAGATGCCCAAGGGCGTGCTGGTAGGCGTGGTGTGCCAGTTCACCATCATGCCCTTCGTGGGCTACGGATTGGCGACCGGCCTGGGCGTGGCCCCGGAAATTGCCGCGGGTATTGTGCTTATTGGCTCATCGCCCAGCGGACTCGCCTCCAACGTAATGGCCTACCTGGCCAAGGCCAATCTGGCGCTGTCGGTTACGCTAACCGCGGTATCTACCCTGCTGGCACCGCTGCTGACTCCGCTGCTAATGCGCTTGTTGGCCGGGGAGTTTATCGAGATCGATACGCTGGGTATGATGTGGAGCATTATCAAGATTGTGATTATTCCGGTGGTGGCCGGGTTGGCGTTCAACTACTTCTTCCACGGCAAAGCCAAGTGGCTCGACGACGCCATGCCGATCTTATCGATGTTTGGTATCGCTTACATCATCACCATCATCACCGCTGCGGGGCGCGACGAACTGCTTACCATCGGCTTCGTGCTGATTCTGGCCGGAATATTCCACAACGTGTCGGGCTACTTTTTGGGCTACTGGGGCTGTCGGTTGTTCGGGATGCACGAGCGGGACTGTCGCACCATCGCCCTGGAGGTGGGCATGCAGAACGGTGGACTCGCCTCGGGCATCGCCCTGGAGATGGGCAAAGTGGCGACGGTCGGCTTGGCTCCGGCCGTGTTTGGTCCCGTGATGAACATCACCGGCTCGAGCCTGGCCACCTACTGGCGCGGCAAACCGCTGCCCGAGGATACGCCTGCCGCTAAAGAGCTAGACAAGACCAAGGCAATGACGTAGCGGTTTTGGATGGGAAAGCGCGTCATCAATCGTTATCATTTTGTGCTCGTAAAAACTTTGCAATGCTTTATCGGTACGCCAGTGGCCTGTTGTTTTGTTGTATTCTCACGCTGCCGGACCCGTACCTGCGTGCCCAATCTTCTTCTGCCATTGATTTGGATGAACTGCTGATTGGAGCGGTGGATTTACACGTACATTCCGCCCCGGACGTGGTTGACCGCAGCATCGATGACTTCAATGTGGTGCGCTTGTCCGATAAGAAAAAACTCGGGGCGGTCGTCATCAAAAATCACGCCAGCAGCACCGCTGCGCGGGTCGAACTGATCAACTCAGTCGCCGAAACGGTTCGGGTGTACGGAGGGGTGGCGCTCAACTACGCCGTAGGGGGCATCAACCCGTCGGCGGTGGAAGCGATGCACCATGTGTCAAAAAGGTGGGGGAAAATAGTTTGGTTTCCTACCAGAGATGCCGCCCATCACCTAAACACAATGGGCAAAGCAGGTGAAGGATTAACCGTGATGCAAGGTGGCCAACTGAGCGTAGCGGCTAGACAAGTGCTACAAATGATTGCTGATTATGACCTGGTGTTGGCTACCGGGCATCTCTCTCCGGAAGAGGTGCGCCTATTGGTGCAAGAAGCGAACACCTTGGGGATCACCAAAATACTCATCACCCACCCCATGGCCGAAGTACCCAATCTAGGCATCGATCAACTGAAAGAACTTACTCAATCAGGCGCGCTGCTGGAGTTGACCTACCTAAGCCACCTCTACGGTCCGGACGCTTTTCTAGCTTCCCTCCGATCCGATCATCAAATTTCCTTTAAGCAAACGGCGAACGTCATTCAAGTAATCGGGGCCGAACACTTTGTGCTAAGCAGCGACCTGGGGCAGGTGGGTAACGCGCTGCCTACTGACGGTCTGAAAATGTTTGCCCGAGAACTGAGGGAGCAGGGCATCACCGACGCCGAACTAGAGACAATGCTGAAAGTGAATCCGAAACGACTGCTGGGGATCTCGGAATAACCTAAAACTCACTTTCTCCGAATTCACTCTTGATAAACTTAGCCTTGCCCGCCCGTTGGTTGAAACGATAACTCAGGTTGAGCATAATCACGTCCGTTTCGTATACGTAGTTGGTCGTGGTGTAGAACGAGCCATTGCTCCGCCCGTCGCCCTGCTGCGTGGTGATGCGCTGCTCGTTGCTGGGCAGCAGACCCATGTCCACGTTGAGCCACTGCACCGTGGCCGAAAGCCTACCGTCCAGCCAGCTTTTTTGCACCGTCAGGGTGGGCGAAAAAAACCGGGAGTCTACTCCCTGCGCCGTATTCTGTGCCGATAGGTAGTTCACCGTTCCCTGCACGTTGAGGGTCGGCGAAAGCCGCACGGTGGTGTTCACGTTCACCGAATAAATCCAACTGTTGGTATTCACCGACTCCCCGGCAAACGTGCCCCGAATGTCGTACTGATACAGATTGCCCCCGGCGTACACCTTCCACCATGAAACCGGGTTAAACTCCGACCCCACCTCCAGGCCCAACGACCGGCCCCGACCCACGTTGGTGTAGATGCGGTTCAGGATAGTATCGTTGTAGATGGTGTTGACCCGGTTCACCAGGTTTTGCACGTTCCGAAAGTAGGCCGTGGCAAACACCGAATTATCCCCGAAGTCCTTCACCACGCCCAGCTCCACCAGGTCAACAAACTCCGGCAGTAGCTTCGGGTCGCCCTGTTCGAAGGTTTCGGAGTGCTCGCGCTCCGGGAAGGGGTTCATCTTGAAAGTAGTGGTGCGCTCCACCCGCTTGCTGTAGGCCACTTTTAGTTGCAAGTCATCCTGGATTTGGTAGCGCAGGTTAGCGGCGGGGTACAGCTTCACCAAGTCGTACCGGTAGGTACTATCAAAAAGCGTGTTAGTAAGGACCAGCCGCCGGTCCATCACCTCCACCCGGGCCCCGGCGGTGTAGGCTACTTTGCCCACCTGTCCGCTGTACTGCCCGTAGACGGCGTGGATCTTCCGGGTCAGATCAACGCTGCTCGAAAACTCAGGGATCAGGTTCCACCGTTGGGTACCCAGCACCCGCTCTTCGTAAATGAAATCTCCCAGATGGTTCAGGAACCGGTACTGGTAGCCCGCTTCCAGGGTGCCTGCGCCGAGCGGACGACTATAGTCAAGTTGCCCGCGCAGACCGTGCAGCGGATTCTCATTGGTGTTGTACTGGTGCTGTAACGTATCGGTGAGCTCCGACCCCGACAGATTGCGGTTGGTGGTGGGCCCGCCCAGGCGCGTATACTCATAGAGCACCGAAGCTTGCAGCGACGCCTTTTTGCCCAACTGGCGCGTGTAGTCCAGACTGCCGATCAAAAAATCGCCCGTCCGAATGCGCAGGTTCTCGTTGAAGTAGGTCGTCTGATAGACTAGCCTATCCTCCGGCAGATAAACGCCCCGGTTGTCATAATAGAGAATATCGGCCGTGCGGTCTTTGCTGCGCTTCCCGGCGTACAAGCCCAGGCTGAAATTGTTCTCGGGGTTCGGCACAAATCCAAGCGTAGCCCGGGCGGTATAGGTGCGTTCGTCGAAGCTGCGTTCGCCGTCGGACGGGAAGCGGGTGAGGGTATCGCCCCGCACGGTGAACACATCACCCTCCCGGCGTCCGGCCAGGTCGTTGCGCAGGTAGCTGGCTCCCAGCGACAGGTTCCACGGACCTTTTTGGTAAGACATCGTTACGTCCCCACCCCACCGCCGGGTCGGACCTCCGTTGCCGTAGTTGGGCAGGGTCGGCAACCCGCCCTTTACGTTCACCTGCACGAACAGTCCGTCGGTGACCCCCTGCTTGGTGATAATGTTGATAATACCGGCCGTGCCCTCGGGATCGTACTTGGCCGAGGGAGCGGTAACGATCTCGATGCTCTCCACGGCGTTGGCGGGCAGCTGACTGAGAATCAGGGAAGGGTCGCTCTGCACCGGCTTGCCGTTGAGTAGCACGGTGAACCCGCTGGCTCCGCGCACCGTGATGCCGCCTTCGGCCGTGAAGGCTACCGCCGGTACGTTGCGCAGCACATCGGTGGCGGTGCCCCCGGTGGCGCTCTGAAACTGCCCGGCGTCGTACACCTGACGGTCGATTTTGTGGTAAACGGACGCCTTTTGCCCCGTCACCCGAATTTCACTTAGCAGTTGCTGACCGGGGGAGAGGGATAGCGCTTCCAGAGAAAGGGACTGCTCGGCAGTGACGGTCAGATCGTCTACCCGTCTGGTCTCGTAACCAACGAACTGTAGCAGGAGATAGTAGGTGCCAACCGGAACCGCCGAAAACTGAAATAAACCCGCGGCATCGGTGACGATGCCGTCTACCATCGTTGAGTCCGGGGCGTGGTAGAGTAGCACGTTGGCGTACTCCATCGCCTCATCCGATGAGCCATCGCGAACCGATCCCTCGATACTGGCCCGCTGGGCGGTGGCGGATATATTCAACAAGAGGCAAACGGGAACAAGCAAAAAAATCAGGCAATGGCGGTCGGTCGTGGGCACGGTGCCAAGGTAACACGAAAGTCCGATTAATCAGGAGCATATACTGCACGAATTCGTCGTCCTTCGTTGCGTTTTTTGCGTTAGCTTGCTTACTAATCGCGGAGTATGGCGGGCTATGTTCTACTTAAACGCTGGTGATGACCGTTTTTTTGGACCTTCAACTACCCCTGAGTGATCCGGTGCAGGTGTTCACCGTTATCCTGTTGATCATTCTGCTGGTGCCCTTGCTCTTTACCCGCTTCCGCATTCCGAGCGTGGTGGGATTGATCCTGGCTGGCACGCTGGTGGGTCCCCACGGCCTGTACCTGCTGGAAAAGACTGAGACCACCCTGTTCGGTACGGTGGGTCTGCTGTACATCATGTTCGTGGCTGGTTTAGAAATTGACCTGGGCGATTTCCGCCGCAACCGAAAGCGCAGTCTGGTGTTCGGTGCCCTCACCTTCACCATTCCCCTGGTGGTGGGTACGGTGGTTAGCTATTACGGTTTACACTACCCGCTACGTTCGTCTTTTTTGCTGGCCAGTATGTTCGCTACGCACACCCTTATCGCGTATCCGATTGCTAGTCGGCTGGGAGTTATTCGCAACGAAGCGGTTACCATCACCGTAGGGGGGACGATGATCACCGACACGGCGGCGCTGATTACTCTGGTGGTGATCACCGCTTCGGTGAACGGGGCACTCAATGCCTTGTTTTGGGCGCGGATGGTCGCATCGGTTGGCTTATTCACCGGGATTGTCCTGTGGGGGTTTCCGCTGGTGGGACGCTGGTTTTTCCGCTACGTTGAGCAAGACGGGGTGGTGCAGTACATTTTTGTGCTGACGATGGTGTTTGTGGCGGCATTCCTGGCCGAATTGGCCGGGCTAGAACCGATCATCGGGGCGTTTTTAGCCGGTTTGGCCCTCAACCGATTGGTGCCCCACACCTCTGCATTGATGAGCCGCATCGAGTTCGTTGGCAACGCCTTGTTCATTCCCTTTTTCTTGATCAAGGTCGGCATGCTGGTTGACCCATCGGTGATCTTCGAAGGGCCCCAAGCGCTTTTCGTGGCCGCGACGCTCACGGCCGTTGCCCTGTCAAGCAAGTGGCTAGCTGCCTATGTGGCGCAGCGCGCCTTTGGCTTTTCTGTCCCGCAACGCAACGTAATTTTCGGACTCAGTAGCGCCCACGCGGCGGCCACGATCGCCATTGTGCTGATCGCCTACAACCTCGGCTTGCTCAACGATACCGTACTCAACGGCACGGTGCTGTTAATTTTAGTGACGTGCCTGGTGAGTTCGTTTGTCACCGACCGGGCGGGGCGGCAGTTGGCCATTCAGGAGCAGGTACCCGCGGTGGTGCCCGAACAGCCGGAGAAAATTCTGGTACCGGTAGCCAACCCAGCCAACATGGAGCACATCATCGATCTGGCCATGATGATCAACGCCTCCTCGGAGGACAATCCCATCCACCCACTCACGGTGGTGGCCGACAACGGCAATACCAAAGAAAATATCCTGATGAACCAGGGCTTGTTCGAAAAGGTGCAGCGCTACGCACGGGCAGCCAATCAGCCGATCAGTCCGGTGTCCCGGGTCGATTTTAATGCGGCCAACGGCATTGTGCGCGCCGCCAAAGAACTAGGGATCACCACCATCGTGATGGGCTGGAACGGCCAACTCACCCAGCAGGAACGCCTGTTCGGGAGCGTACTCGATCACGTGCTGGCGCACGCTGAACCGCTGGTACTGGTGACCAAACTGCTGCACCCCATTAATGCGTTTGGTCGGGTGGTGGCCGTGGTGCCCCCCCACGCCGAAGCTGAACCGGGCTTCGCTCGCTGGGTAGACACCCTGCGGGCGTTGAGTCACCAAACCACCGGGACCCTGCACCTGTTCGGCAATGCCGCTAGCCTGGCGGCCGTGCGGCATAAAATAAACAGCGGAAACCCAATTGTTCAACTCAAAGAGAATTTGCTGCTCAACTGGGAGGACTTTCTGGTGGTGTCTCGGGCCGTGACTTCGCAGGATTTGCTGGTGGTAGTAGGCGCGCGCGACGACGGTGTTTCCTACAATCCGACGGTCCAGAAACTTCCCTACTACCTGTCTCACTACTTTGACGCGATGAGCTTCATCGTGCTCTATCCGGAACTGGTGCTCACCCCCGATTTCCGATTGGTGTAGTATTCAAAGGACCACGTCCGTGTCCATTCGCTCGGCAGTGGCGGGGCCTTTCTGTAAATACATCTACCTCAAAACTTGTAGTTGAAGCCTAGCCGCATGACCTGGGTTTCGTAGTTGTTTTCGTAACGGGCCGTAAACTCTTCTTCTGTGATGTCCTGTCGGATACCAAAGTTGTAGAACAGGTCGCTCACTGAAAACGTGAGTTCTCCTTTGCCGCGCATGAGTCCTTTTTTAAGGCCTATATCCACCGATGAACGGGAAAGCTGTCTTCCCTGAGGGATATTTTTCGGGGCGTAGTAAATGCCCGTAAGCTGAAGCTGCATCTGGCGGGGCAGATTCAATAACCCATTCAGCTTAAAGTCCCAGGTGTAGTCATCAGATTCGGCGATGCGAAAGGGGCGCTCGTAAGGAAAAAACAGGGTGCCAGTATAGGCCGCCAGGTGATTATTGTACCAGTTGAAACTTCCCGACAGCTTGGCAATATCCTTAATATCCTGGGTGAGAATCAATTCTATACCCGTGTTGGTGGCACTGCCGGTATTTTGATAAATCCGGTTGATGATGTTGTAATCCGTATTGCTGCTATCAATGGCATAGATGCGCATGAAGGGATCGTCAATCATGCGGTGAAAACCAGCCAGAAAGACCGAACCCGACGACCAGAGAAACTTGTAGGCTAGTTCAAAAGTCTGGGTAAATTGCGGGCGAAGATAGGGGTTGCCCACCTTGAGCAATTCGGGATCGTCAAATTTAGGAAAAACCCGGAGTTCCGGTTCACCGGTGCGATCCACCCGGCGGTTGTAAAAGGCGGAGAGCCGGTTGTTTTCGTTAATCTTGTACGTAAAGCGAACGTTAGGAAACAGGCGGAAATAATCGTAAGCGTCGTCAGTGGGGTAGTAGGCATTTTCGGGGCTCAACGCGTAAAACACCTCCGCTTGTTCTGCGCGTAATCCCCCTTCAATATCGTAGGATGGCTTTTCCCATACGTAGTTCAGATACGCCGCGTACAAATCTTCCCCCCAGCGGGACCAATCGCCCAGGTCGGGATAGATAATTGAATTATCCCCCGGGGTGATCGTATACTCCACGGGTAGCCGGCGGATTCTTAGTTTGGCCCCGGCTTCCAAGCGGCCGCGCATGAGCGGTTTCACGTAGTCGAGCCCGGCGGTAGTTGTGTTCTCAATCGCCAGAATATTCGTTTTATCTCTTCCCTGCCTCACCGATGAACTATCATTCAATGAGTAGGTCTCGTCTTCCCATCCTCGGGTATACTGAAGACTGGCGTCCAGGGTATGGCCCGCTGTTTCAAACCTATGCTTATACTGCACCGACACATTGATGTAGCCCGTTACTTCTTCTTCGTTCCAGGCGTAATATCGATAGCGTCTTTCGGCATTTTGGTCCACATACGCCACCTGAGCCGTATCAACGTGCCGCTCAAAGTCGTAGATGCCCGAAAAGGTCAGGGTATTTCGGTCGTCCAGGTTCCAGTCTACTCCTCCGTTCAGGATATAGTGCACCTGTTGGCGGTTCTCTGGTACCTGAGAAATAGTATTTCGTCCGTCAGCATACTTGCGGATCGTAAACTCATTATTAGGAAGGGCTTCTTGCAAGATGACCTGGGATTGCAAAAAATAATTGAGTTTGGCCGTTCGGTAGTTCAGATTCAGACTGGGAATGGCTTTGGGATTGTTCTGGTAACTGCCCAGCCTGGTAGGCACGTCGGGCCGCGGGGCCTCAGAAAAGGTTCCTAACCCCAGGGTAAGCCCGACATCGCCACTCAGGCCGGTTTCTCTCTCTTTTTTGTAAATGATATTGATAATACCGGCCATGCCCGAGGCATCGTACTTGGCCGAAGGGTTATTGATAATTTCAATGCGCTCAATATTGGCCGCCGGAATGTTGTCCAGTGCTTTTTGGTTACCGAAGCCCGTCAGGCTGGACTGCTTGCCATCGATGAGCACGGCAACCTGATCACTCCCTCTCAGAACGACCTTGCCCTCCTGGTCTACCGTCACACCGGGCATGGTTTTCATCACATTGAGTACCGAACCGCCCGACTGGGAGAGTATATCATCTACGGCAAACGACTTACGGTCCAGACCAGAAGAGACAATGTCGCGTTGCCCCTGCACCACCACTTCATCCAGTTGAGAAGTGACCGCGCTAAGTGCAATCGTTCCCACGTCGAAAAAAGTGTTCAACGCACCTACCAGTACTTTCACATCTTTGGCCTGATAGCCGACAAAAGTGATGTTAAGCGTGTAGCTTCCCGTGCCTAGTCCCTCGACGGAAAACCGCCCTGCTTCGTCCGTAATCACTCCGGTTACTAAGGTGCTGTCGGGCAAGGAAAAAACGGATACCGAGGAATAGGGAAGCGATTTTTGGGAACTGGCATCGGATACCTGGCCAGACACCGTACCCAGATCGGAGTCATTGCCTTGCGCTGCTAGGAAGCCGGGGAGCATCCCCAGTAAAAAAATGATGAGGAGTTGACTGCCTTGCATGATCAGGTTTTTGTTTAGAAGGCGCAAGTTACGGATTAGTGCGGAACTTCCCGGAGCGATAAATCAGACAAGTTGCGGCGCAGCCGGGCCATAAAGGCGTCGCCCGGGTCGTCTTTTTCAGTAAGGTAGGTCGGATCTTTTTCTTTCCACAAAGGGTGGCCGATAAAGCGAGGGTACTCGTGGTGACCAATCACGTAGGCAATTGGAAACTTGGTGGCGAGCTGCTCAATCAGGCGAACGTTGGCCGTAAACTGGGCCTCGGTAAGCGGATGATCCTGCCCGTCGCCCACGTTTTCGATACCGATGGCGCAGTGGTTGAGCCCGATCACGTGCCGGGCCATCAGGGTGTCGGGCATCAGTCGGTACACCGTGCCGTCGCGATCCACCAGGTAGTGCGCCGAAACGTTGAGCGCCCCCGCCGCCCGAATCCCCGCCCGGTTGTTAGGTAGGGTAGGGGCGTAGAAGGCGTCGAACGACTGCTTTAGGGTGGGATAGACCGTCCAGTGCACCACCACCATCGTGGGAGTAATGACCGGCTCGGCGGGAGTGAGGCCGTAGTGCTCGCGCATATAATTGAGCGTAAGCTGCCGCCGCTCATCGTTGAAATTGATGGGCTTATCTACGATAGTTAACGACTGAGCGCTCGCGGAAGCCGCCACCAGCCACAACGCCAGCCCCAGCAGCGTAGCATCAAACCAATTCCTCATTGTTGCAGGATCCGGACAAATCGGAAGTTGAGGCCCAGGGTGTAGGGACGGCGCTGGGTTCCCGACGCGTAATCCTCTAACGGAGTGAGCATCACCTTGGTCAGGGCTTTGAGCCCAACGAAAGTTTTGGCATCTACCCGAGCGCGAACCCCGAAGCCGGCGAGTAATCCTAAGCTGTGCAAGCGAGAAGCTCCCAGGTAAGGTTCTTCCAGCAGTTGTTGCACTTCGGTGGGCACCTCCCGGACGGTTTGTTCGTAGCTACGCACCGACACCTTGTTTCGCTCGTGCAGCAGCAGGCCGTTGTTGATGCCGCCCAGCGTGTACCACTGAAACTGATCGTTCTGCACCAGATTATACGTTAGGAAGAAAGGAATATCCAGATAGTCCTGCACGAATTCAACCATATAACTCCGGCTGAGGGGCTGTTGATACGGGGCGGCTACCTGCAGGTTAGAAAAGCCGCGCTGGGCGTAGAGTATACCGGTGCCCAGATAAATTCGCTCACTCAACTGGGTGCGCAACTGCAAGCCAAAGTCAAACGAATGAACGGGCCGTTCACCGTTACGAACCGACTCGTCAGCGGGAGATAGGGTAGCAACCCGGTACGAAATGGTCGGGGTCACATTGACACTCCAGGTAGTTTGCTGCGCAATTGTTAGTTGCGAAACAAGGAGTAGTCCGGCAAGCAATAAAAAGTGTTTCATAGACCGGTTAAGTGTAGTGCTGAGTCAGACTATAATATACGCGCTATTCTGACAAATCAGAAAAAGCCGGGGTAATATCTTAAGGGGCGGGGCTTTCAGGCCAGAAGAACAGACGGGCGTAGCCGTACTTGATGATCTGAGCGAACGTGAAGGCCCGTCCGGAAGGGCTTTTCCACCAGGTGTCGTCCCTTATTCCCGCGCGGGGGGCGGCGATGATGCCGATGCGCACTGCGTCCCCAAACGCTTTTTGGTACAGCAGGCGGCTGCGCCGGGCGTGGGCACTCTCGCTGAGCACGTTGAGGGCCGCGGGCAGGCCTCCGGGTTGCTGGGCCAACCAGTCCCGCACCGCCACGGCGGTGGCGTAGGTACGGTTGAAATCGGTGGGTGGGGCGGCCACCGTGACCAACATCTCCTCAGGCACTCCGGCCAGGTTCAGTCGTTCGGCGGCCTCGTCGGCTTCGCTGCGCTGGTCGGTGCGGTATAACTTATCACCGTTGATAGCCCCCCGGTCGTAGTCCACGTTGGGCATGCGCGCCAAAAAGGTCCGGGAACCCACGATCACCGATTGCACCAGCAGGTTACGATCGCCCACCCCGCTCACAAATCCATCATTATCGAACTCGACGGTGATTTTTCTTACCTGGATTGTGTCGGGCAGCCGGAAGCCGTAGGCCGTAAGCGATTCCTGGGTGTAGCTTTCGCCCACCACCGAGTCGTTGACCCACAGCCGAAAGTGAGCGGGTATCTCCTGAAGGTCTTCACTACCGGCCACCACGGTGACAGAGTCAGCCAGTAAGTACGGTGCCTCGGGTTCCGATAGGTTGAACGTGAGTCCTCCCTCGCTGGGTACCAACAGTGCCGCCGTGGAGTCAAAGGCATAAGCCAGGCTGGCCACGATCACCCGTTGGTACCCGAAGATATCCACTTGAGCGGCGGCCTGTTCCAGCCCTTCCCGGTTGGTCCAACCTTCCACCACCAGAACACTGGCATCTACGCGTTCGGTAGGGGCCAGGAAGCGATAGATAGCCGATTTTCCGAACAGCAAAAACGCTGCTAGCAGCAGTAAGCAGGATAGTAAGAACTTGTTCAAGGGATGCACGTTTAGAGAATTAGCGACCGAAAGTTACCATTTTTGTCCGGTTGGTTTTCCGGAAAATGCGTACCTTTCCGTTATGCAACTTAACTTTTTTGAAAGCAGGCAATGGTCCGAGCGGACTGCCTATTTTTTGGTAGGAGGAATTTTTTTTCTTTCCGCCTGTCAGGAGGCGTTGCGGCATCGAACTGTTGCTGAACCCCCGGCACTGGGCTGGTCGACCGAAGCGCTGGACAGCCTGTCGGATCCGCTGTTTAGCCAATTGGTGCGTGACTCTCTTTACGTGAATGCCTATGGCTTTGCGGCCAACGATTTGGTTACCTACGATGATTCGGTGTACGCCCGGCGCATCGGTGCAATTGCGTCGGCCGTGCCGCTCTACTACGACGAAGACGTTCGCAACTACATCAACTTATACGCGCAGCGCAAGAAAGACCTGACCGAACGGATGATTGGCAAAAGTGCCTGGTATTATCCGATGATCGAGCCGGTGCTCACCGCCGAGCAGCTGCCTGATGTGCTCAAGCACCTCACGATGGTGGAGTCAGCCATGTACCTCAAAGCGGCCTCGCATAAGTCGGCAGTCGGCCTGTGGCAAATTCGTCCCGCCACGGGCCGGGCATTGGGCTTGGAAGTGTCGCCGCAGGTGGACCAGCGCCGCGACCCGGTGGCATCGAGCCGGGCAGCCACAGTGTACCTCAAGGAGCTCTACGAGCGCTACGGAGACTGGTACCTGGCGGTGGCCGCTTACAACTACGGAATAGGAAACGTCAATAAGGCGATTGCCCGGGCCACTGCCGACGAACGCAAGGCTCCGGCCTCCTTCTTCGAATTACGCCCCTATTTGCCCGCGGAGACGCGGAGCTACGTACCCGCCTTCGTCGCGGTGGTGTACCTCTACCACTATCAACAGGAGCACAACCTGCGGCCGGCCTACTTCGATCTGCCCTTTAGAGAAGTAGACACCGCCTACGTGTCGGCTCCTTTTTCGCTGAAGCAGGCCAGCGAAACCTACCGAACCGGGGTCGACGCCCTTAACTTTCTGAACCCGGCGCTGGTACGGGGAGTGGTTCCGCCCCAGGTCACTACCTACCCGTTGGCGATTCCCGCTCAAACCTTGACCACCCTATTTCCGTCGCCTTCCTCGCCGGTGACGGTGACCGACTCCGCGCTGGTGCGACAGATGGCCCGGGTGGTTCACCGACCGGAGCGCGTGGTGCCCAATCCTGAAAGAATGGTGCCGGTGGTTCACTTCATCGAGAAGGGCAGCACCCTGGCGGGCATTGCCCAGCAGTACGGGTGTAGTGTGGATGATCTGGCGCAGTGGAATGGTCTCTACGATGCGACCATCTGGTCGGGAGATGAACTGATTGTTTACGTACCTCGGCTATCGCCGGAAGAAAGTACGATCGTCCGACGGTAAGTGCAAAAACGGATGGATTAGTAGCGGAACCCTGGCGAGGCGATAAGGATTAAGATAGTGCTAACTTCTCTAAATCAATCTGGTCCAGATACGCATCAAGCACCCGGTCGTTAGCATAAAGCTTTACGTCACCGATGTAGTTGTGCTGGCTATTGTACCAGATTTCGAAGAAGGTGCGCCCGTTATGGTACAGATTGATGCGGCAGGATCGCTCGTTGGTGGTGAAGGTGCGACGACTTGCCACAAAAACGCAACGACTGAGCACGTAGCGGCACTTCCGGTCTAGCGATAGTCTTTCGAACTCAAACTGCTTCATGAAGTTAAAGATAGCAATAAAAGCGGAGACTGATGTAGTATTGAGCGGAGAAGTAGCTATTAATCGTTGGTGGTTTCGCTACCCCACCACGCGTTCTCCGGATCAAAATCGTTCGCCAGCACTTGTTTGCGGCGCTCTTCTAACTGGGGAAGCAAGTCGTTTCTTACCTCCTGTAGGTATTGCTCCTCCCGGGCCGCGCGGTATTCGGGGTCTTTGATGGGATATTTGACGTCCGTTTGCTCTAAGTACGCGAACAGGAGCCCGCTGAGCTGATCGACGCGTTCGGGAAACTTCGTTGCCACGTCTCGAGCTTCTTCCCTATCCCCCCGAAGGTTATACAGCTCTTGACGATCGTCTTCGTAGTAGTGAATTAGTTTCCAGTCGCCCAGGCGGATCATTGCTGCCGGTTCGCCACCCTGGTTGCCGTAGTGCGGATAGTGCCAGAATAAGGGGCGCTCCTCGATGGTTTTACCCCGCAATACCGGCAGCAGACTCACCCCGTCCTGATGCTCTTCGGGGCGCAACTCCGCCCCGGCCAGGGCCAGCAAGGTCGGGTAGAAGTCGGTGCCGGTCACCGGAACGTCGCTGGACTTCCCTCCGTCGGTGAGGCCCGGCACTTTGATGAAGAAGGGTTCGCGAATGCCTCCCTCAAACTGGTAGCCCTTGCCGCCGCGCAGCGGTAGATTAGCGGTAGCGAACGCGTCGCCCGAAGCCACCCCGCCGTTATCCGAGGTGAACACCACAATCGTATTGTCGTCCAGTCCCAGCTCTTCCAGGGTGGTTAAGACCATGCCTACGGCCTCGTCCATCGTGTTCAGCAAGCCCGCGTACACCGGGTTGTCCTGCACCTGCCGGATCGGAAGAAAGTGCCCCATCTGGTAGCCTTTCTCGGCAAGGCCGCCCGCCACCGCTTTGTCGCGGTACTTTCGCCACTGGGCCCGCGTGGTTTGGATGGGGCTGTGCACGGCGTAGAACGACAGAAAAGCGAACACCGGCTGCTGGGTTTCTTGCGGGTTATTGGATCGGAGGAAGTTGACCGTCTCCTGCGCCAGCCGCAGACTCAGGTTCTCCCCGTCGGGTCCGTCGGCCAGGTTGGGGTTTTCGTAGGGCGAAAAGAAGCCACCCCTTGGATAGCCCCGGTCCCATCCGCCTGCGTTGGCATCGAAACCATGATCGGTGGGCCAGGACCCTTCACCACCCAGGTGCCACTTGCCAGCGAAGAAAGTGCGGTAGCCTGCCTCCTTGAGCGCTTCGGGCAGCACGGTGTACTCGCCGGGCAGTTGCCGGACGTAGTCCGGGGGAAGCAACTGGGTGAAACGCTGCTGCCGACGCCAGGCGGTATCGGTGGGCGCACCAATGTAGTCGGTGATGCCGTGGCGGGCGGGAAACTTACCCGACATGATGCTCGCCCGCGAGGGACTGCACACCTGGCAGGTGGCGTAACCGTTGGTGAAAACCATGCCTTGGCGGGCGATCGCATCAATGTTTGGGGTTTCGTAGAACGAACTGCCCGTGATGCCGAGGTCGTGGTAGCCCAAGTCGTCGGCCAAAATAAAGAGCACGTTGGGCGGAGGGGTAGTCGTTGCCTGGTCGGCCTCCTTGACCGAACAGGCCGTGGCTAATCCAACGAAAAAGAGTAGGAATATTTTGGGGTAATTATTGAACAGCATATCATCTGGGCTTTAGGTAGATTATACTAACTATTTAGCAAAGGTAATAATGATTGATTCATCAACGAGGCAGCCACTGCCTGACTAGTCCGTACACCCAGGTGCCCGCTATGGCACTCAGCAGCACAATCACAATAACCGAGTAGCCGTAGCCGATCAGGGTGTATATCGGACCCGGACAAGCGCCCACCAGGGCCCAACCCAGTCCGAATATCGTTCCTCCGATTAGGTAGCGGGCTACATTGCGGCTCTTGGGGACAAAAGTGATGGGATAACCGTTGGTTGCCTTCAGCTTACCCCGCTTGATGATAGCCGTACCGATGATGCCTATCAACACCGCTGAGCCAATTACTCCGTACAGGTGAAAGCTATCGAAGTGGAACATTTCGTAGATACGATACCAGGAGATGACCTCCGATTTGGTGAGCACCACGCCGAAGAAGATGCCAACCACAAAAAAGAGAACGTATTTTCGCAAAGGAGCCATCATTTAAAGCGTCAGCAACCAGGGAAGAATAAAGTGGGTCATGATCAGCCCACCGATAAAGAATCCAATCACCGCAATCAGGGATGGTAACTGTAAATTACTTAGCCCACTGATGGCGTGTCCCGAGGTGCAGCCCCCGGCGTATCGTGTGCCAAAGCCTACCAAAAAACCACCGCCTACCAGCACGATAAGACCCCGTAGCGTCAGCAGCGCCTCCCAGCGGAAAATACTGTCAGGAAGATAATCCGCCCCCGGGTTCTCGACACCCAGCGCTTGCAAACGGGCTACGGTGGCTGCTGTCAACTGAATTGGCTTGGGATCAGACAGCCACTGGGCCACCACGAATCCTCCCACCATGGCTCCGGCCACAAAGGCCAGGTTCCAGGTTTGGTCTTTCCAGTCGTAGCGAAAAAAATCGCTGCTTCGGCCCGCTCCCAGCGCGGCGCAGGCGGCCCGCAGGGTAGATGATACCCCGAAGGTTTTGCCTAAATACAACAGGATAAACATTACCAGGGCAAGCAGCGGTCCGGCCACGTACCAGGGCCAGGGCTGACGCAGCACTTCAATCACATTGTTCATTGTCAAATTCGTTATGCTACTTCGCAAACCTATCGCGCTGAAGCGTGGGCCTACTGGTAGGTTTTTACCCGTTCGCCAAGATCATACACCTCCGTGGGCCATTGATTTGCTGCCAGCAGACTGGCTCCGGCCGCCGACCGGTAGCCCCCCGCACAGTGCACCACCACCGGTTTATCGGTCGCTACTTCAGTGAGCCGCTGGGTGAGTTCGGGCAGCGGAATACGAATGGCTTTTTTGAAAAGTTGGTGGCCGTCCGCTTCCGATGCGTTGCGTATATCCACAATGGTGTAGGCATTGGGATTCTCCGCAAAGTGCGCTAAATCTAGCGTCGGGCTACGTTCCGGTAGGTGGTCAGGGGCGATGAGGGTGCCCTTAATCTGGGATTCGTAGCCAATCTTGGCCGCGCGATGCACCGCGCGATGCAATTGATTTTCATGATCGGCCACCAGGTAGAATGGTTTCTTGGGCATGATCAACGTACCCAACCAGGTTTCAAACTTGCCGTTTTCCTGGATATTAAGCGCTCCCGGAAAGTGACCTTGCTTGAACAACGCTTCCGAGCGCACGTCTACGACGGGAAGTCCGGCTTCTAGCGGTTTATCCGTCAAAGCCGGAATACCCCGCAGGCTATCCTCCAGTGGGGGCAAGCCTGCTCGGTTCAGTTCCACGTTGTAGGGAAAATACTGCGGAATAAAGGGCGGTTTTTCCAGCAGTTGTTGCACAAACTGACTTTCGCTGGGCACGCTAAAGGCCCAATTTTGCTCCTTTTGCGCTCCGATGGTGCTGGAGGTCTCCGAACTCATATTTTTTCCACACAGCGACCCCGCGCCGTGCGCCGGAAACACCACCACCTGATCTTCCAACCGCTTAAAAACCTCATTGATCGTACGATACATTTGCTGAGCCAACGCTTCCCGCTTCGCGCGTACGTTACCAATTTCTTCCCGTAGGTCGGGCCGTCCCACGTCGCCCACAAACAATGAGTCACCGGTAAAGACGGTGTGGGGCTGGTGGTGCTCGTCAAGCAACAGGTAGCTGTTATGGTCCGGCGAGTGACCGGGAGTGAACAAAGCCCGCAGCGTTATCAGTCCAAGTTTCACCGCGTCACCGTGGTTCAGTACTTTGTGCGGAAAAGAAGCGCCGAATTTTCCGTTGACGTAGACCGTGGCTCCGTGCTTCTCGTGAAATTCTAAGTGGCTACTGACGAAGTCGGCGTGCGGGTGCGTCTCAAAGACAGCCACAATCTCAGCCTTGTATTCCCGAGCGAAAGCCAGGTAAGGCTTCGGATCGCGGCCCGGATCGATGAGGGCGACTTGTCCCTGACTGACAATGGCGTAGGATCCGTGCGCCAGGGCCTCGTCGTAGAATTGCTTTACTTCCATGATTGTTATTAAGGCGGTGCTTTTTAGGGTATACCTCAGTTGCCAGATGCATAAACATCTGTTTACTAACGCAACCAACCGGCGTTGGGTTTGCGTTATTGGAAGTCTACTTGAGGCGGGTTAGAAGCGTGAAATAAACCCCTACCAGTTTACGTTCGTATCCTTCCACGCGCGGTCATTGGCCGAAGCAATCACCGCTTCGCATACTTTTTGGGTTTGCAGGGCCTCCTGAAAAGTAGGCGCACAAGGCGTGTCGGTCTCTAAGCTTTTTAGAAAGTCGGCCACCTGGTGCACGAAGGTGTGTTCGTAACCAATGATCAGGCCCGGCACCCACCATTTGTCCAGGTAGGGCTGGTCACCATCAGTTACCAAAATAGACCGCCAGCCTCGCACGATGGAATCATCTCGGTGGTCAAAGTACTCCAGACGGTTCAGATCATGCAAATCCCAGCGGATGGAGGCGTGCTCGCCGTTGATCTCCAGGGTGTAAAGTGCCTTGTGCCCTCGTGCGTAGCGCGTAGACTCGAACAGGCCCAGCGAGCCGTTGTCGAAGTGGCAGTGAAAGATACAGGCGTCGTCGGCCTCCACGCGTTGCGGTTGGCCGCTGTCTTGGTGCACCCGTTCCTTCACGAAGGTTTCGGTGACCGCCGACACGTCGCGGATGCCGCCGTTGAGCCACATGGCCGTATCGATGCAGTGCGCCAGCAAATCACCCGTTACCCCCGATCCGGCCGCTTCCAGATCCAGCCGCCAGGTACCCTCACCGCCCTGGGGCACGTCCGGACTGATCGTCCAGTCTTGCAGAAAGTTAGTCCGGTAGTGAAATATCTTGCCGAGCTTGCCCGAATCAATGAGCTGCTTGGCTAATGTGACGGCGGGGACGCGCCGGTAGTTAAACCACACCGTGGTTTTCACTGCGGCTTTTTCCACCGCGTCGACCATCGGCTGGGCTTCGGCCAGGGAGCGGGCCAGTGGCTTTTCGCACAAGACCATCTTTCCGGCTTCGGCGGCCGCAATGGCGATCTCAGCGTGCACGTTGTTGGGAGTACAGATATCAACCGCATCGATGTCGTCGCGGGCGATTAGGGCTTTCCAATCGGTTTCGGTCGAGGCGTAGCCCCACTGTTTGGCGAAAGCGGCCAACTTTTCGGCGTTGCGAGAGCAGACGGCCTGTCGCACCGGATGGTATTGTAAGTCTGGAAAAAAGTTAGCGATCCGGGCGTAGGCGTTAGAGTGGGTGCGTCCCATAAAGCCGGTACCAATGAGGCCAATGCGTAATTCGTTGTTGTTCATCATATTTTTTTATTCGGATAGAGACGCGATTAATCGCGTCTGTACGATTTTAAAATCTGGCCAAGAAGAAAATCACGTCCAGCCGTGTTGTTCGCGCACCTTCACCAGCACCGCCAGGATGTCGTTCCAGGTTTTCTGTTGCTTCATCACGGCGTTGTCAAACATGCAGCCGTCCCAGCAGATGTGCTCAAAGGCTTTAGTGAGTTGCCCGTCTTCGTCGCGCAGCCAGTAGCCCGCGTCGTGGGCCACGTCTAGTTTACCTTCGGGGTCGGTGGCCAGGCAGTGACGGCCCGTTTTGTCGTGCGAGCCGGTGCCGTGCACGGTGCCGTCGTTCTGCGCCACGTGGAAGTCAATTGTCCAGGGACGCAGGGCCTTGGTTACCTGCTTCAGGGCGTCGGTGAGCACTTCGCGGTCGTCCCAGTCGTAGTTTTTGGGCAGCATACGGTCCTCGGGGCGGTTGTAGCCCAGCAGGTAGAGTAGCGTGTGCGACATGTCGGCCTGAAAACCAATGTTCGGCCGGTCCACGGCTTCCAGGGTGTCCACCATGGTGCGCCAGCTGTGCATGCCGCCCCAGCAGATCTCGCCCTCGGCGGCCAGCTTTTCGTTGTAATCGGCTGCAATGTCGCAGGCTTCACGGAAGGTCTGCACGATCAGCTTCTGGCTGCGCTCGGGGTCTTCGGCCCAGGCTTCGGGACTCGAGGCGGTGTCGATGCGAATCACGCCGGAGGGCCGGATGCCGTGCTCGCGCAGCACCTGCCCGAAGTGGCACGACTGCCGCACCATCTCCACGAAGGTCTTGCGGTCGTCGTCGCTGCCCAGCACCGGCCCACCCCAGATCGGAGCCACCAGGCTGCCCACCGTGAGGTTGTATCCGGCGATCTTGTCGGCCAGCCGTTTGATGTCGTCGTCCGAGCTACTCACGTCAATGTGCGGAGGAAGAAGGCCCAGATCAACGCCTTCGAATTTGATGCCGTCCACCTCGGCAGCGGCGGTCATTTTTAACATGTCATCGAGCGGGATCACGGGTTCGGCATCGGGGCCTTTGCCCACGATGCCAGGCCAGGTGGCGTTGTGTAATTTGGGGTAGGTGTTCATAATTTTTTGGGTTTATTTATTTATCGGTAGATACGTGATTCATCGCGTATCCTGATGTATGGAAGACGCCACGCATGGCATCTGTACGATATGAAAATAGGGGAAATTATAATTTCAAATCAGGGTTATCCGGTCCGAAGTGTTTGAGCATTACGATGGGGTCAGAGGCAGAAGGGTTGGTGATGGTCACGCCTTCCTGGGCAGCCGATTCGGTCACGAAGAATTCGTCGTGGGTGAGCTGACCGTAGCGGATTAGGGCGGGGGTTTCCACCTCCCAGGCCCCCATCGTGCCGTGCCCCTGCATCATGATCATGCCGTAGGCCGCACTGTCCTTGATGGTGACCGTCTGGCCGGGATACACGGTGAGTTCCTTGGCGCTAAAGGCATCCGAGCGGTAGCACACCCATTTTTCCACGTGGCCCTGCATTTCGTTTTCGTCACGTACCAAAACAGGGTTCATGAAACGGGTTTCCAGCAGGTTCGGGTTGGTGTTCAAATCCCAGTCGATAACCTCCATTAATTGGTCATAGTCGCCGATGCGCTCTTGGGGAGTGCCGTTCCACAGCAGTTCCTCGGGGATGATGGCTTCGTTGACCAGCGACTGGTACATGGCAAACACGTCGGAGGCTTTCTGGGGTTCGTAGGTGCACAGGCTGCCGGGCGCATGTAACATGCCGGGCGGCACGTCCCAGCCGGTGCCGGGCTCCAGCCGGAAGGCCGACGAATAATTAGTGATCTTGTTGTCTCCCTTGGTGAAGTTTACCAAACACTCCCGAATTTGCTCCCGGGTGGTGCCGGGGGTGATACCGAAGAAAGTGTAGGGGAAGTCGCCGCCGTGGTTATTAACCTGGGGTGGAAAGTAGTAGGCTTCGGGTTTGCCCTGCTGCCCGATCAGGGCGGCGTGCTCATCATTATGATGAATATGGTGGGGCAGGGGACCCATGTTGTCGAAGAACTTAGAATACATCGGCCAGCTTTTGTACTTGTCCCACAGTCGGTCACCGATGATCGCTCCCTTGAGTTCGCCAATCACGTCGCGCAGTAGAATGTGCTGTTCTTTTGAACCATCGTTCATCACTACACCGCTCAGCCCTTCGTTTTCGCCGGTCAACGGGCCGTTTTTCGCCGGGGTCGTCGAAGAGAACCAGCGTTCGTCGATGCCACCGCGGGCGCCGCCCAGCACGTAGTAGTCGTCGGGATGGAGTTTGATGCGTCGGCCGGGCACGCAAAAGGAGCGTGGTACCCAGGTGGGAGTGAGTCGCAGTATTCCTTTTCCTTGGTCAAGGGCTTGTTGGGCTAGGGTCATAGGTTTTTTGAATTGGTGGAGACGCGCCGCGTCCACGCCGGGCCGCCGGGTGGTGGATTAATCGCGTCTGTACGAATTTTGATTATAAGATCATATATTCGGCTTTCGCCCGGAGCTAGCATAATCAGGGTATTATCGGCCCGCGCACTGGTTTGCCCGACGGGCGGGTGGGTGCCCGGTTCCAGGGCCGTCACGTACTCGCCCGGTGCCCAGTGCTGCCAGTTGGTAAGCCACGGTAGTTGCTCCGGGCGGAAGCGCAACTCCACCGATAAATCTAAGATATCATTGTAAATGCTGCCCATCGCCCAGCCTTGCTCGTCGGCCACCGGCTGAATGAAAGCAGCGGCCTCGCCCCCTCCACGGTGCGCTTCCTGTGGAGCCGGACAAGTGCGAAAATCGTGATCAGCACTGAATATCCGGTCGTCTTGTTCGCCCCCGCGCGACTGCCATTCTCCGGCACAGTCGATGCGTGTGCCCCCATCGACCAATGGCCAGCCGAAGTTCACGTGATACAACAGCATGTGCGGCGCTTCGGCGTTACCCCGGTTGGTTACTTCGTCGCGCAACGTAATGGTAGCCTGGCCCAGCGTACCGGAAATGGTTCGCTTTAGTTCTAGCGTGGGGCCGAAGACCTGCGTTTGAAGTATTCGTCCGATGATGCTCATGTCCAGCTGACCGGCCGCCGGATCGGGTTGCACGATGGAGATCAGCTCGGCGGAAGTGTTGCTGATGCGGCCGTGTAGCCCCCGTTCGCCGTGCTCGTCAGCTTCGGGACCGCCCACGTGGGTGAGTCCGCAGGTGGTCAGCAGGCCGCCTCCGAAGGTGCGTAGCCAACCTCCGCCGCGGTCGGCAAACGGTTGCGGAGCAATCACGCCTCCGTGACTTAGCCAGGCCAGACTGTGCTGATTATAAAACGCGTCCGCAATGTCCATTGCTCGGTCGATCACCACCTTATAACGCAAACCGGTACCGGTGTTGATCCAGGCGACGCGCGTCCCGCGTCCCGGACCGTTGTCCAGCACGGAGGTCTCGATCCCGCCGAGTTGGGCATGGTGCGAGAGCTTGTCTTTCCAGGGAGTAGGCGGATTCATGGGGGCTTACTTTACGGCGTCGGAACTGGTCTTTGTTTTTCTCGTTCGGATGTTAAAGCGAACGTTTTAACCCTCCGATAACCACCTTTGAAATGATAGTTTGGCTAACTTTTGGTTTATCTGTCTAGTGATTTTATCATCATCATCTTCCGCTCAATGTATGCATAACTGACTCAAAATCACAAAAAAGTGGCCTAAGAAATGCGTTGATATCACCATGCGGGAAGGCCATTGGGTAGGATAATTATTGATTTTCCGGACAAATATTCAGGTGAGCGTGTGTTTTTCAAGCATCTCCCGAATAAACGCCATCCCCCGTTCAGCCATGTGCCAGGGCTGGGCAAACGCGCGCCACACGTTGATGGCGTTGGCAAAGTCCGGATCATTGCGGGTGAACCCTTCGATGGTGAGCCAACCTTGGTAGTTCATGGTGGCCAGCGTAGCAAAGGTTTCGTCCCAGGGCACGTGCCCATCGCCGGGCGTGCCCCGGTCGTTCTCGCTGATGTGCACGTGGCTTAGGTGCGGCGCGATGGTTTGCAGAGCCCTGTCAATCTTCTTTTCTTCAATGTTGGCGTGGTGCGTATCAAACATCGCTTGCACCTGCGGATGATCCACCTTGGTGATCAAATGCTTTAGCTGCTCCATGGTGTTGCACAGGTAACACTCGAAGCGGTTGAGCGCTTCCGGCGTGAGCAAAATGCTGGCCTGGGCGGCGTAGTCACCCGCCGCATGGAGGGCTTCGGCACTCCAAGCGTACTCCTGCTCCTGCGGAGCGTGCTGGGCAAAGGTGGCAAAAGCCGAATGAAACGGACCACACATGAGGTTGGCGTTCAAATCTTTTGTCCGGTCGATGGCCCAGCGAAGGCGATTCAGTCCCTGCCGCCGGACGGCCGCCGAGGGGTCAATGATGTTCTCTTCGGCGTTGAGCACGAATACGGTGGTCACTTCCAGGCCAATGTTCTGGGCGTGTTGGCCCACGGTGCGGTAGGCCGCTTCGTCGGGAGAGCCAATCAGGAATTCTACCCCATCGTAGCCGATCTCTTTAAGGCGGTCCAGAATGGGGAGCAGGTCTTCGGACACGACGGCCGACCAAGCGAGTACGTTAAATCCTATTTTGTTCATAGTTCTTTGAGTCGAATGTTTCGGTAGGCTACTTGCATCGGTGGACCCACGTGCACCTGCACACCCAGCCACCCGGCGTCTTTTTCGATTCGCGGCGTCGTTATCAGTCACCTCGCTCATCAGCACCCCGTTGATATAATGCTGCAATCGGTTGCCGCGGATGATTAGGTGGCATTCGTTCCAATCTTCCGGATGAATCAGCGCTTTGAGTGAATCGGATTCACCCAGGGAGGCGGTCACCTCCCGGTTTCCCCAGGCGTTCTTCTGCACATTGGCGCGCAAGGAGCCGGGTTGGTCGGGATTGGGTTGACTGCTGATGGTGGTTTGCTCGCCCCGGTAGGCCAGGGTGGTGCGCTTTCGCTCTTCGTAGTTCTGGCCGGTGTAGGTATTTTTTCCGTTGATATCGGCTTGGTAACCGCGCAGTGCGTACGGAATGGTGTCGAGCCGTTCGCTGCGGTAGTTGATGCCGCTGTTGCCGTTTTCAGTGATTCTAAATTCGGTCTTCAGCTCAAAATCGGCCGGTTGGCCTCCCTGCCAGATGATGAAAGAATTGGTTTTCAGCAGTTTATCGGGAGTAATTTCTCCCACCAAATTACCGTCCGCTACGCGCCAGTAGGCGGTGTCGCCTTCCCAGCCATCCAGGGTTTTGCCATCGAAGATAGCGACGAACCCTTCGTCGTCTGGCTGGTTCAAGGTCGGCGTTTCAGCCGCGGCATCCGCCGGAGAATCCTGCCGGGCGCTAGACTGGCAACCGTTGAGTACCAAGGCCAGTAAGACTCCGGACAATTGAGGCAAACGCGTTAGTTTTTTTGGCATAGGATAGATCGGTATCAGTTATTTCCTTGGTTGTAAAACACGAAAAGACCGTCTTTTCCAGCGGCAACAATATCTTTTTTGCCGGACCCGTTCACGTCCGCCACGCTGAAGTAGATGCCCAATCCCTTGCCCTCTCCGGGCGGACCGTAACTAATCACCTGCTTGCCGAAGGTTTCCCCGTTCCACTTGTAGTAGTAGATACCCACGTGGTCGTTGCCCCCCGGGTCTTTTCCGTTGTGCGCCCGATATCGTTTTCCGGTGACCAACTCCGGCTGCCCGTCATCATCCAGATCCACCCACTGCAGGGTGTGAAACTGGGAGTGGTGCGGATCAATCGGGTGCTTGACCCATTCTCTTCCTCCGGCATCGGTAGAGCGTTGTTCGTACCAGTCCAGCCCGTAATCGTGCGCTTGTCCAGACAGCAGGTCCGGCAGTCCGTCTTGATTGACATCGGCGACGATAATCGGAATGCTGGCCTTGCCCAGCGCAAAGTCCGGATGAAACGACCAGGCTTGGCGGAAGGGATGTTCAGGGGCTTCGGCCCAACCGTTATGAACGATCAGGTCGCCCCGGCCGTCGCCGTTCACATCTCCGAAACCTAAGCCGTGCCCGTGTTCGCCCCGGATGGGGTACGCCCGGAACGTGCCGTTCCCCTTCCCCTGCGCATCCTGCACCAGGCGGTAGATCACCAACGAATCGTTGGGAGTGTTGGGAATGATCTCGGGCGTACCATCCCCATCAATGTCCCAGGCGGCGGTGGTTTCTACGTTACCCGCTTCGGCGATCAGGTGCTCGGGCCACTCCTGATCATTTCCCGGATTCTCTTTCCACACCAGGCGTTTGCCAAACCAGCCGCCGGTAATGAAATCCATTCGACCGTCACCATTCACGTCCATCGGAATGGTAGAAAAATCGTCCCAGTACTCACCGTAGCGCTGGGCGGATCCTACGGCGTGGCGGGTAGTAAAATCTGGCCCTTCGTACCAAAAGCCGCCCGACACGATGTCTGGTATTTGGTCGTTGTTGACGTCAAACACGGCGACTGATTCAAAACTCTCGGAAGCCAGCTGCTGCTTCACAAACTTGAGCGCACCAACTTTTTCTTGGGTAATGCCTACCCGACCGAATAACAGAAGCAAAGTCAGTGTAAGTGCTTTTCTGGTTGGTGAGCGGCAACTCATGTAGGGCGAATACAATGTCATACGATCAAGCCAAGGGGCGTATTCTCGGGGTTGGACTAACCTACTTCACGCTGGCTGAAGCTGAACTGTTTTCCCGCTGATAAATCGGAGAATCCGGATCGCCACCGGCCATTAGATAGGCAATCAAATCCCGGAGCTCGTCCTCTCCCAGCGGGTTGATCAGTCCGGGAGGCATTACCGACACGGCCGATAGTTTGGTTTCGGTCACGTCGGCCTTGGCAATCTCGCGGATCACGTCGGGAGCAAAGGGATTTTGTGATAGGTAGTAGGTGTTATCGTCCTCGCGCGTGAGCTTACCCACCACTGACTGCCCATTCTTCAGGTATAACACCGTGGAAGCGTACTGGTCGGAGATCACTTCGTTGGGTTCCAGGATGGCGGTGATCATGTCTTCGGCCGAGAAGCGGGTGCCCAGTTGCGTGAGGTTGGGCCCAATGATGCCTCCCTCACCCTGCATGCTGTGGCAGGTGGCGCAGCGCGTGGCCAGGTACATATTGTGACCTACCTCGAAGCTTCGGTTTTTCAACCCGCCGCTGTCCAGCACCGCCACGGCATCCTTGATCTCCCAGCGTCGCCACGGTCCTTCGGGTTGGGGCAAGTTGGCCAGATTCTTCCCATCTTTGCCGAGGAGCGAGTCGCCTGACATCGTATTGTAGAACTCAAACTCACTCTTGGGTACGTGCGTGAGGGCCTCCTTCCGGGCTTTGTCAACAAAACCGATGTAGCTGTTGCCGCCCTCAAAATCAAAGGCTTGGTAGAACCACTTGAAGTAGCGCTCGCGCAGTTCGGGAGTCCAGCCCGAGCGTTGTTCGCTCAGCACGGTGGCGTAGTACGTCTGCTGGGCCGGGGGTACATTTTTCAGCATGTTGGCGATGTTGATGCCGTACTGCGGATTGCGAAGGATTAGGTCGGTACCGTCGGTGGCACTTTCGGCCTGTTGGGTGGCTCCGCTATTTTCATCCTCCAGCAAAGCGAGCGTAGCGACAATAACATTCGGATCGTCCAGAGCCGTCAGTAGTTTGCTCAGTGAGCCATTGAGCACTTCCTGTTCCGCCGGATAGTGCGGGCTCAGGTAGGCAATCACCTGCTGCCGCGTTGCACCGGTGGGAGCTCCCATCCGAGCAATCGTTAGTTCGATGGCCCGCAACAAATCTACCTGCTGTCGGTCGGTCAGGGCGTCGTAGTCTACCGCGCACAGGCGATCAAGCATCTGGTTTTTTAGATTCTTACTCCCTTGTCGGGCCAGAGCGACCATGCTCTGCGTTAGGGCAACCGGGTCTTGCTCGCTCAGGGCCTTGCCCTGCCACTGGGCTACCGGCTGGTGCTCGATGGCCACCCGAGCGGCGTAACGAACAAACCGATCCGCGTGGTTCAGGTAGGGCCAGGCTGCTTCCAGTCCGCCCGCTTTGCCATCCTCGTGGTAGGCCTCCAACTTGGTCCTAATCTGATGCGCTTCGTTGGGCACTGATTCTTCGTAGGAAGCCAGCACCACTTCCGGCTCCTCGCCGTCGTAGAACACCCGGTAAAGGTCCGAGTCGAGCTTGCGTCCACCGGTCATAAAATACATCGCTCCGTCCGGACCGATCACCCCGTCGGTAAGTGGCAAAGGCATGCCGGAGACGAATTCTTCTTTCTCGCCGGTGTAGGTGGCCCCGTCGGGTTGCAGATGAACGGCGTAGATAATACCAAAGCTCCAGTCAAAGGCAAACAGGGCATCCCGGTACGCACTCGGGAATTTGCTCTTTCCTCCGTGCAGCACTCCGGTGGGTGATCCTTGTCCGATGTTAAGCACGGCGGGCAGGTTGTCGGGGTAAGCGGGCGACCACTTGGCGTTGCCGCTTCGCCAGCCGAATTCGGCGCCGCTGGGCACGTGGCAGATGCGGGTGGGTCGGTACCAGGGCATCCCTAAATCCCACTCCATGTCCGAGTCGTAGGTAAACAGGTCGCCCGCCTCGTTGAAGGCAATGTCGAAAGCGTTGCGAAAGCCTCCGGCAACCATCTCCCAGCGTTCGCCCAGCGAATCGATGTGGGCAATCCATCCTCCGGGAGCCGCGCGGTCGTTGGCGTGTCCGCGGGGATCGAGTATTTTAGGGAACAAGTTATCGTCTTCCCATACCTTGGGCAAGCGGTAGGTGTCCATCGCGGGCAGGTCAGTGTGGTTGCCCGCGATCACGTAGAGCGACTGCCTGTCGGGAGCCATCACGATGCTGTGCGGCCCGTGTTCTCCGGCTCCTTCCAGTTGCTTGAGCAGGGTGATCTTGTCAAACTGATCGTCGTGGTTGGTGTCTTGCAAGCGATACAGTCCGCTGCCTTTGTTGAAGTTTTTGTCTTCTTCGCCAGGACGGTGGTTCACCATCACGTACAGGCTGTTGAAGGCCCAGAGCAGTCCCTGGGCGTAGCCCATCTGGATGACGGAGTCGGCTACCGGAGCTTCGTTCTGAATTTGGAGCCGCTCGATCACCGGGGTTAAGGAGTCAGCACCGATGGGGGCCACTTCCATCCGGTATAAGGCTCCGTACTGATCGGAGGTGATGAGCCGACCCCGGTCGTCAAAAGTCATCGCTACCCACGAACCCATTTCGTTGTCCGAAGGACTGAACAAGTGTTCGGCCTGAAATCCTGTCTGTAACTTAAGTTTATTGAGTTTGGGACCGAGCGTAATCTTTTCTTCAACTTCCGGTTCCTGCTTACAGGAGGATAGCAGCAGCGTTACAAAGGAAAGGGCAAGGAGCGAATTAGTGAGAGAATGATAAATCTTCATAGGAATCGGTTGATGATAGATAAGGCAGATGACCAGCGTCATTTACGGATAGCAAATTGCAGTCAACGAATGTCGGTTAAATTTAGCATTTTATATTGATGTGTATAAGGTCGCGAGCGATTTTATATCGCTGAAAATACCGACTGAATGCCAAGAACAGGGTGCCACACAGTAGCCAGGCGGGCAGCGTCAAGAAGGAAAGAAACACGTTCGAACTGAACGGAAATGAAGTAAAACAACCCGAAACTAAGGAGCCAGGCCAGCACCACGGCTTGGTTGTAAGACCGACCCGTACGCTCAGCGTAATTAGGAATGACCCCGGCCCGCCGGGCAAAGAAGTGCTCGAAGGTGATGATTGCCCCGAAGGGAGCCAGGATAAATCCGTAGAGTGCCACGAAGCCCAGCAGCTTCATGGCGAAGGCCGGAAAGATGCCCGCCACCGTGGCAATGCCGCCCGCCAGCAGGGTCACCGCAAAGGTAGACTGCCGGGGCAGAATCGCCTGAAACGCCAGACCGGCCCGGTAGATGGTCGGGTTGGCGGTGGTCCAGCCCGCCAGCACCACGGCAATGATACCGAAGACACCAATGGCGTGGTAGGCCAGGGGCCCCGGAGCCACGGGCGGAGCTTCACCGCTGGTTAAAAAAGCCTGCGCCTCAGGCGATTTAAGGTATACCGCGTAGAGCAGGGCGGCGGCAATCCAGGCCAGGTAGTGCCCCACGTACATCCCCGCCGCGGTGGTCCACCCGGCCCGCGCATTGCGGGCGAAGCGGAACACCGACAGGTCGGACATGCCCACGTGCATGGCCGCGTTGGCGAACCACGACCACATCACGACGTGCCAGAAGGTATACTTGATCTGCCCCGGAAAGGGTTCGCTACCGGTGCCCCACAGGTTCCAAAAATCAGAAAAGCTGCGTACGCCCAACTGTCCCAGGGCCACCACGCCGCAGGCCAGAAAGGCCAGCACAATGAAGGGAGCCATCCAGTTGGCCGCGCGAGCCACCGTATCGTAGCCCCGGGCTGCTATCAAAGAAATAACCGCTCCGATCATCACCACGGTCACCACCCAGGGAACACCGCTCGGCAGGGTATCCGACAGTTGCGGCATGGGCAAGTTGAGGGGGACACCCACCGCGGTGGCCGAAACAGTGATCATGGCTCCGGCCAGAAAGCAAAAGAGCAGGCCGTTGGCTAGGTTGTAGCCGATGACGAGCTTTCGGCCGCAGATCTTTTTCGAGTTGGTAGTAGAGGGTGAATCGGTGCCGGACGGCGATCTCAGCCGTCAGGTAACGCCAGCTGAGCACCGCCAGCAGGTTGCCCAGCAGCAAACCAACGATTAGATCAAAGGCGCTTACCCCGGCCGTCAGGAAGAGGGGGCCAATCATAAACTCGGTGCCCGCGGCGTGTTCTCCGGCGTACATGCCCAGAAAGCTGGGCCAGCGCTTCTGCGCCGAGGAGGGTACGGCTTGTCGCTCGTACTCGCCCCCGGCGACTTCCTGAACGGCTTCTTGCTCTGCGTTATACTGACTCATTCTGCATTGATACTACTTCCTGAGGTAATATCCAAAGTTTGAGCAAAAATACCACCCAGCGCTGCCTTACCGACCGAATGTAAATGAGCGCGCGGTAGGGTAGGTTCTAACGCATCACCGCTTCTTGTTTGTCCAACCGCAACCGGAGTATTATCTCGTGGCTGTTGGGAAAGTAGTTCGCGTTGCCCGCCAGCGAGTAGGCGTAGGTGAAACCAACCATCGGGGTGATTTCCGCCCCCGCCAGCACGTTGGCGCCGTAGCGCTGCCGGTAGCCCGCGCCGCCCCAGAACTTTTTTCGGAACGAGGCCAGGAGCATACCCTCCCACTGACTATCAAAATCAGCTGCGTAATGGTAGAGCAGGGTGGGAGTGATTTTCCAATCGGTGAGGTGGGGGATAAAATCGTAGGAAGCCGAGCCGATCAGGTGGTTCCAGGGCTGAAAACCACCGAGGAGGGCGTTATCGTTACCGTAGGGCAGGGTATTGGTCAGCCGAGGGATTGCCAATCCCAGCGTAAACCGTTCGTAGCGATAGCGAACGCCCAAGCCGCCGTCCAGCACCAATCCTGAACCCCGGTACGAAGCCACGGCTGGATCGTCCGGATCGTCAATTCGTCCCGTCCGCAGGGTGTTGAGCCGAACGCCCACCGACATGCCGAAGCTGAGCCACTGCTTGGGGCGATTACTCATCTGAAAGCGGTAGCCAGCCGTGAGTTGGGTACTCAGGCTATTGAAGGGGCCCTCGGCCAGATTCGTCAGATTAGCCCCCACGCTAAGCCGATCCAGCGGCTTCTCGAAGGTGATAGAGGCCAGCGTCGGTGAGCCGTCAGTGCCCGTCCACTGTTTCTTGAAGGACGTATGAATCTGGGTTTGCCCCGCCGCGCCCACCGCCGCGGGATTGTAGACGTAGGGATTAATGAAGTACTGGTTCTGCACCGGTATCAGTTGAGCGGGTGCTGAAACAGGATACCCGATAATAATCGTAACTAGCAGTAGCGCGCTGAATAGTTTCATGTTTTGCTTGAATTAGTACAGGATGGTTACGTAGCCGGCCACGGCCTTTTTTTGACCCGCAATCACAATGGAGTAGTAGTATACTCCGGCGGGAAGCGCTCGCCCCTGGTGGGTGCCGCTCCAGTCTTGGCGGTAGTTCTCGGTCTCAAAAACCGATTGCCCGGCACGGGTAACCACCCGGATGTGGTAGCTACCGAGGCCCTTCAGGCCCGCCACGGCCCAGACATCGTTGCGGCCGTCGCCGTTGGGGGTGATGAGGTTGAACGCTTGCAAGGGACCGGTAAGCGCCGGATCATCCGGATCAATGGGGTTGGGAGTACCCGGGTCCGTTGGATCAGGCGTTCCCGGGTTTTCCGGAGGATCAGTGGGATCGGGCACCGTAGCCAGGCAGGGTTCATCGTCGGCGCGGAAGCAAGCATCCTCCGGAATGAATGCCAGTTCTACTTCGTCTTCATTGGCCGTCTCCCATACGTTGCGGTTCCACACGGCCAGGTAGACGTCCGGGTTACTGAGTGAGCCATCGTCGTTGAGCGGGTTGTAGGGATCCGCTCGGAAGGCGTTGTCGGTGGTGATCATCCTTCCCTGATCCGTCTGCGCCACGTAAGCTACCCGCCCGTTGCCAAAGGCGATGCGGTTTTCGGTTCCGTTGCCTCCCGCTCGAGAGAAAACGCCCCACAGCAGGCGCGTATCAAAATTCGGTGTGGTCATCAGCACGTACTGGTCGCCGCCGTACTCCCCGACCAGTTCGCCGTTCACGTTGAACACGTCGCGATCCTGAATTTGGAAGGCCGACTGGCCCACCAGCAGCACATTGCCCTGATCGTCTACCTCCAGGTCACCGTGGCGGTTGCGGTGGGTGTTGGTTTTGCCACCGCTGAGGCGGGCGTGTACGAACTTCCCCTTCTCCACCACTCCGGTGGTGGGACTGACCTTGCCCATAAAGGTGATGTGGCAGGAGCCGCAGGAGTTGGTGCCGTCGGTAAAGAAGTCATTGCCCTTAAGGGCCACTTTATTGGTAAGTCCTTGCCCGTCGTAGGCGAATACGGTGAAGCCGCCGGGGCCGCCGCCCGCCGTTTCTCCGGCCACGTAGAGTTTATCAGCGGTGGCCCGCACGTGGTAGATACGGGTGTCGGCTCCGTTTTCGTTGGTGTTGATTTCATTGGCCCCGAAGCCCCAGGTCTTCCAGTTTTGCTGCACGGTTTCGGTCAATGCGTAGGCCCGCAAGTAGGCCACCTGGAGCACCGAACTGGCCTGGGTGTAGCCTACCGCGTAGTACTGCCCGTGGCCCGCGCTGATCTCCACGTTGTTTATGTGCGCGCCGTTGTTGTCCAGGTTGAAGTTTATATGAATAATTGAGCCGTCGGAATCGTAGAGTTTTAGCTGGCCCGGTCCGTTAGCGGCCGAGGCCACCACGGCCACCACCCGACCATCGTCGGCAATAGCCAGGCGTGGCCGTTCGGATAGCGCTTCGGCACTCGACCACTTCAGGCTGTAGTCAGGGCGCAGCACGGCCACACCAAAGCTACCGATCAGCGCAATTTCCCCTCCCGCGTTCACGTCCATATCGTAGATGACGTCGCCCAGTACAATGGTTTTTTGGAGCTGGGTACCGTCGCCGCTCAGTTCGTAGAGCTTGCCCCGCTCGTTTTCCGACGCTCCGAGCAGTAGGGTAGGAGGGATATCCATCCTACGGCCAAAATTACCTGCCACCAGCAGCGTGCCCTGGGGCGTAAAGGCGGTTTGGGCGACTTCGTTGGCCCCGGTCCCGCCCAGGTAGGTACCTGTTTCCAGGTGCAGGTTCTTCACCTTGCCGGGCTGCTCGTAGTCCGGCCGGTAGCGATAAATTCCTACCCGTTGTGATTCGCCCTGGTCGGAGCAGTTGCCCTGCGCATCTCTTTTGACCCGCATCTCAGCAAAAAAAGTAAGTCCGTTGTCGGGAGTTACGAAATTATCCATGCGTTCGATGCAGCCTAGTCCGTTGTTTCCCAGCGAAGTGGTCACCGCGGCGTCAACGCGGGCAAAGCCGCCGTCACTTTCTTGCAGGAACAGATAATCGGGTGAAATAAACAACAGGGCCCCGGTGCGGTAGAAATACTTCAACCAGCCGCCCTCAGTTTTTTGGTAGAATCCCTGTTCGGTCTTTACAAACAGTTTCTTATGGTCCAAATCCGTAAAAATAGGTCCGATTGGTCCGAAGCCTGAACCAGTGATGTTAATGGCATTCAATCCCGCCGAGGCGCTGTTCCAGTTAGTACCGTCCCATTCGTATAGTCCGCCCGCGCCATCGGTGTCTCGGTAATCAAACGTACTGTAGTGGTACACCCGGCCGTCGGTAAGGGCGACGGGATGCTTGGGATTGCCTCCCTTTCCTGAAATCAACAGCGGCTGGTCGGGGTTGCGCAGGGGGGTAGCTGTCTGCTGGTCGATGTCCACCCGCAGCACAAATTCTTCGGTAACTTTCAGTCGTAAATCCGGGTGTTCCTGTACCTTTTTTTCGCTTTCTACGCGGCAGGGTACGTACAGGAAGTTGCCCAGGGCGTTGACGCCGCGCCCCAGAGCCAGACCAATGTCAGGGAGGGTCATCACCTTCACCCAGGCCGCCGCCGTGATATTGAGTTCGTACACATCTTGGCTGTTGCCTCCGGGAATCCCAAAGATGCGGGTGCCACTGCTCACTAGTGCCGAGTAGCCGTACTGGTTGAGCCGGGGGGCGGCTTTGTTCCACCGGCTGGCGGCTACATCGTAGCGATATACGCCGTCCCGCGTTTCGCCGCCCGAATGGTTGCGTACGAAGGTGAATACGCGCCCGTCGTTGAGCGTAAGCGTACTGGTCACTTCAAATGATTCGCCCGCGGCGAAGTCAGCCAAGCCCGCGTTTGCTTCTTCCCAGGCCCCGGTTTGGGCCTGCGCTGCGGGTAGTAGTACGCGCAAAAAAATAGCAAGGAGCAATCCGCGCCGGATAAAAGATGAATACGGGTAAATAGCCATAGGGATCTTCGTGTAGGAAAAATAGCGTGCCAACAGGCTCGGGAGGTGGACTCGTGTTAGGGGGCAAACCTACGGCAGGGAAGGGGCAGAAATGAGACAACTACGCACGACATAGTACGTACGTAGGAAACCGAAGCATTGCTCCTAAAAGGTTGAGACACAAAGTGCTACTGCGCGGGAGTTGCGCGAAGCTCCAGACAACTGTAGGGCGATAACAGCAGGGTGACGGAGTTATCTGAAGAAGTCCCTAGCTTGGGCTCGGGTTGAGAAGCATCCAGTTGCCAGGTGACCCGCCAGTTCGCCTCAGGGGCCAGCAGAACCGCGACGGGAACCGAACGGTGGTTTACCAAATACAGTAAATTTTCGGTAGAAGTTTTTATGCCTAACCCTCTGGCTTTCAGAGAATTATTAGATGATACTAAAACCGCTTGTTGCGGATGTCGATTCAGAATTCGTCGCAGTACTAAATAAGTAGGATTCGGTCCACTATCTCCGATGAGTCCGCGAGGCCCCAGCAGGTCAAAGAAGTCAACGTGCGTGGCTCCGGCGGTGGCCAGGGCCGCCAGGCAGCTTACCATCCAACCCGCGGCGAACCGCGAATCTTGTCGCGGGTCGGGGGGAAAGGCGTAGCTAAGTTGATTATTCTCCGGGGCTGTCGCATCCGGATTGAAGCGGGCGTGCAGGCCCACGGGCGATACGCGAACCGGGCAACCGTTGGCAAACTGCCGAGCACTGCTCACCGTGGCCGCTTGTCCCGCAATGGTTTCCACGATAGAGGCCTCGTCAAAAGCGTGCACCTGCGCACTGTTGGCGTAAAAGGTGAAGTCCGCCCCCGTCAGGTCGGGACGAGTCCGGTTGAGCAGGGTAAAGTAGTGCGCCGTTCCGATGCCTACTTTTGCGTTGGGAAAATGCTTCCGCAGCAGCGGGATCACGGGGTGGTCTGGCGCTTCGGCGGTAAGGGCTTGGCTTGCCCCCACCACCGAAATCGCTTCCAGGGTGGTGGGGGTAACGTCAGTGGCCAGCTTCGCCAGTAATTGGTTCAGGTCTCTTTCTTGGTGGTGCAGCACCAGATGCAGCGGTTTGCCCAGCCGCTGGGCAAAGGCGCGTATCCGCTGCCACTGCTGCTCCCAGTCCGGACTACCGCAGCCCAGGTCGGCCCGCAGACTATCCAGTGGCAACTGCCGCAGCAGCTCAACCAATGCGGGGTCGACCGCATTGAGGTCCAGAGGAACGCAGCTACCCAGGGTGGGCCAGGGCATAGTTTTATCAGCTTCCCAGCGCAAGCGGACGTGGTCCTCTACGGGCGAGACCTTCGCCGAAGAAAGCAATCGGAACACCACGCGCTGTTCCACTACGTCGCCGGATTGGTAGGCTACCGGCGACGGGTGGTGCAGTGGTGTGCAGTAGGTTTTGTACGATGCGTCGGTCCAGTTGCGCTGGTCTTCCATCTCAAAAACGTCACCGGAAAAGTTCAGGGCGCAGGAGGCGCCATCGGCGGTGGTCCAGTGCATCGCGCGGATTTCAGTCGCCGGTTGGTGGGGCGCAATGTGGTGGGGAAAGCGATAGGCCATCGTTTCGCCGCTCGGCGTGGTGACGGTAAAAGGCTGTCCGCTGGCGTTCTGCGGGGGATGTAGCACGCAGAAGCCCGCCCGTTTGCTGCAAAACGCCTCCTGAAAGGTGCCTCGGATATGGAATTCCACCCGGCCATTGGGTGAGCCCTTAATGGTGCATTCCCAATTGATAATGCTCCGCCCGTGCTGCTGGTTCTGGGCGTGGTAACGCACGACGAAATGATCGTCTGACGTCTGAATATCCTGCGCAACGATGGTGAGCGGCACCGTTGCCCAGTGCTCATCGCGCAGTGCGAAGTAGATCATCCGTAGCAGTTCGGTGGAGCCCAACTTGAGGTAGCGCAACGTGCCGTCGGCAAATTCGGCGCGGAGGGGGCCCGCTGGTACGGGGTGAGCGTGGGGGATGATTTGCATAGATTAGTGGTATAGCATAGAAATAAGACATGAGGTCGTACGCGTTGCCAACGCGTACCGGTTGATATCTCAAAAAGTTACTGCGCAATTACCGCTCCCCACATCTGGTCGGCCTTCTCGGTTAGATTCCCCTGGTGGATGACAAAGCCAGGATCCACCAGCACGCTGTCTACGGATTGCCCGACCAAGCGTTGCTGAATGGCCTCCACGGCCTGCGCGCACTCAAAGTACACGTCCTGCACCCCGTCGGCGTCCAGATAGTTGTTCAGCAGCATCCGATACGCCGTGGCGTCGCCATCGAAGCCGCCCAGCAGCACGTGTTGCGGATGGCCTACCGGGTGGTACTTCCCGACGTTTTTCAGGGCCGAAACTACCGAAGGAAACAGAAAGTCCGACGAACTAAAAATAAAATTAATGCCGGGATGCGCCTGTAGCGCGTTGGTCACTCCGGCCAGGGCCTTCTCCTGGTTCCACTCGGTGGGCACTTCGGCCACCACCTTGATCTCCGGATACGCGGCCAGCGCGGCTGCGAAGCCCTCGCGTCGCTTCACCGCGTTGATATCACCCAGGTCGCCGATGAGAATCAGCGCTTGCGACGGTGTGCCCCGTTTGCGGGCTAGTTCGGCCAGGTAACGCACCGTCTGCTGGGTAATCGTAAAGTTATCGGCCACCACGGTCGTGTACTCGCCCTGGTTGCGGGCGGGCAGGCGGTTGTAGATCACAATGGGAATGCCCACCCGGTTGGCCGCTTTGATGATGGGGATAACCGTGTGCCCGTCCTTGGGAGCGATCACAATGCCATCCACCCCGCGGGCAATGAAGTTATTGACCTGCTCGAATTGCCGGTTGGCATCGCCGTTCGCCACCGCCTCCAGGGTGCCAATGTCGCGGGCGACACACTCGGCTTTGAGCGCCTCAATGCTTGCCACCCAGTATTCGGTCTGCAAGGTTTCGAAGGAGATTCCAATCGTCAATTGCCCTTCGTTGTTGGTGGGAGACTGACAGGCGGTGATAAACAGCAGGAGAAACGGCGCGTACCGGCACCAGTGTTTTCTCAGAAAATTGCCATTGTTACTCATAGGATTGTCGTCTGGTAGGTTCTGACCGTCAAGGTACTTAATAAAAAAGCAAATTTTCTTAAAATACGCAGACTTACCGAGGCAGGGCAAACCCACATCAGGCCCGACCCAACTGTCGGAGCCGAAGCTGCTGCCGGTGCCGCAAACTGTCAATCATCACGATTAAAAAGATCACCCCTCCGGTGATGAGTGGATACAGGTAGGGATTTGCGTTCACAATCACCAGACCGCTTTGCAGGGCCTGAATGAACAAGGCACCCACCAGCGTGCCCGGAAACACCGTCCCTTTACCGCCGAACAGACTGGCACCGCCCAGTACCGCCGCCGCAATGGCTACAAACTCGCTCTGGTAGCCAAAGGTGGGCGACACTGCTCCCAATTGGGCGATAGCGACCAATCCGCCCAGGGCGGCGCAAAGTCCGCTGATCAGGTACACACTCAGCAGCACGCGACTGACCGGTAGCCCGGCTCGGCGGGCCTTCTCGGCACTGTGCCCTACGGCGTAAATCTGCCGACCGAAGGCCGTGTAGGTGAGCACCCCGTGGCCCGCCAGCACCACGCCGACCAGCACCAGCACGGGAAAGGGTATACCCCAAACGCGGGCAGCTCCAATTTGCAGAAACGATTCAGGAAGGTTGATGGCCCGGGTTTCCGACAGAAAAAGTCCGAAGCCGCGGCCCACGTAAAAGGTGGCGAGCGTAACGATGAAGGGAACGATCCGCACCCGAAACACCAGTACCGCGTTGACGAGTCCGAAGGCCAAGCCCACCGCTAGCACCACCAGGCCGGCGAGCCACAGCGGTTGGCCGCTCACCACCATTCGGGCCGATACTACCCCGGCCAAGAACATGATAGAGCCTACTGATAGGTCGATACCCGCCGTGAGCAGTACGAAGGTCATGCCGGTGGCAATGATGCCCAGCGAGGACGCTTGCACCAGGATATTGAGTAAGTTTTGTGGGCTAAAAAACTGGGATGATAATACGCTGAAGGTGAGAAGGATCAGAGCGAACAGAATTGGCGTGGCGTAGCGGAGGAGGGCTTGGAAGAGCGGACGAGCGGAGGGAGGCATGGTGGGCTAGTTGGCAAGCGGCTTGGTGAGCAAGACACCCACCGAGAAACAGGTGATGAGTCCGACGATGAGCTGTCTAAGAAGGACTACTGCTACCGCTTTAAATCCCTCATTGATAAACTAATTTCGCGTAATCATTTCCATAAATACACAAAATATGAAAACAATGCAAGTTGGATAGAATAACGCTTCTCGAGGAGCTAGGATGTCAGTAATGCTGATCAACTTTAGACTACTCCTCCACCCGCAGAATCTCAATCTCCGTTCGTCTATTCAACGCTCTTCCGCCTACTTCCACATCGTTCGAGGCAACGGGCTGCTCTTCGCCAAAGCCCTTGGCCGACACCCGCTCGGCACTGATGCCGTAGTTGAGCAGATACTTCGCCACCGCCTGGGCGCGTTGTTCCGACAACTGCTGGTTATAGGCCGCGTCGCCCACGTTGTCGGTGTGTCCGTTGATCCGAATCACCAGGTTGGGATACACCTTGAGCAACTCGTACACGCGGTCGAGCTCCACCAGCGACTCGGCCTTGATGGTTGATTTATTGATCGGAAAGAAAATATTTTTCAGTACTTCAATCGAGCCAACCTCAGCCTTGCGCAGCGAAATCTGCCGCCGGATTTCCTGGTTGGGGTTCAGCTGGTTGCGCTGGAAGTTGATGGAGTAGAACAGGTAGTCGTCGCTCTCCACGGTGAGTCCAAAGTTGTCGCCCGCGGGAATAGGAATCTTAAATTCGCCGGTCACGGGATCAGAATACACCCGGGTGATCACGATGTTCTTCTGGTTGTCCGACAGCATAATCTCCGCCTCCAGCGGAGCGTTGGTGATTCCGTCGATCACTTTGCCTACAAAATAGGTAGTGTTGGCGTCGGTGGTGGCCAGTGTCATGGCGGGCGGGGCGTCAGCGGCTTCCTGAAAGTCCTTTTCGTCCATCAGGATGGCGTAGATATCGTTGCCACCCAGTCCTTCTTCGCGGGCGGTGGCGTAGTAGCCGTAGACGTTGTCGCCGGCGATCACGAAGTAGTTATCATCCTGCGCGGTGTTGATCGGGTAGCCCAGGTTGATGGGGGTGGTCCACTTTTCGTTGTAGAGCTTGCTGCGGAAAATGTCGTAGCCGCCCATGCCCAGGTGCCCGGTGGAGCTGAAGTACAGGATGTCGCCGTCGGGATCGATGAACGGGGCGTCTTCATCACCCGAGGTGTTGATCTTCGGACCCAGGTTCAGGGGTTTACCATACTCGCCGAAGCGGTTGAGCACCGACACGTAGATGTCAAACCCGCCGTAGCCGCCCTCGCGGTCGCTGGAGAAGTAGACTTTGTTGCCCTCGGCATTCACCGAAATGGATAGTTCGCGGGCGGCAGAGTTCACCCCGCTCACCGCTTCGGGCTTCGTCCAGCGGGTGCCGTCGTAGGTAGAATAGTAGAAGTCACCCTCGCCCTCGTCCGAGTAGATGAACAGTTTGGTGCCGTCGGGCGAGATGGCGGCGGCGCACTCGTGAAACTCGGTGTTGATCTGGTTACTGATGGAAGCCGGTTTGGTCCAGGCATCGTTCTCGCGCCGCGACACGTAGATGTCTTCGTAGTAGTTGTTGTCGTAGGCCAGCTTGCCACCGGTGGATCCCTTGCGGCGGGAGGTGAAGATTAGCGTATTGCCGTCGGCGGTGATCAGCGGGGCGTAGTCCTGGTACTGAGAGTTAAGTACCCTTAGGTTAGAGGCCTTCACTTCCTTGGGGTTGTTGAAGTACTCGATACCGATGTTGCACTGCTTGATGTGCTGATCGACCAGGAAGGTGTTTTCGGCTTCTTCGCGGTAGATCTTAAAGAACTCCAGCGCTTCCTCGAACTGGTGGTTGTACTGGTAGGCGAGTCCGAGGTGGTACTTCATCCCGGCGTTGGTTTCGCCCGAGGCGTGTACTTTTTTGAGGTAGGGCAGGGCTCGATCCTTGAAGCTTCCCTTTAGATAAGCTAGTCCGATTTTCAGGGTCAGGTTGAGGTCGTCCGGTTCTTCCTGCTGCGCTTCCAGGTAAGAATTGATGGCCTCTTGGTAGTAGCCTTCCTCGTAAAACTTGTCACCGGTTTTGACGAGTTTCTTAGCCGATTGGGCTGAGGCGAAGAGGCTGACCCAGAGGAGGGTAACGAAGATCAGGGCGAAGCGGATCATGAGCGGGGCGTGGCGTTGATTGAGGCGGGAAAATACGCGAATGCGCTGTGCATTTCAGTAGCAATTAGCGAGGAAGGATACGTAGGTAGGGATTGGGGAGAATAAGAACTTGGCGGCCAATTGGTATCCATGAGTATCAGGCCATCAGGCTCGTTACTTCCTGAAACTTTACTACATTGGAAGCCCAAATACCACACCAAATCAACCGGAACTAACGATCATGATCAACTACATTCAAAAGAAACTGGCCAAGCGAAGGCGCAAACGTACTTTTCAGGAGTACGGACACCGCGTTCGAAAAATTTCAGGTGGCGGGCATAGGAGAGGTTGAATACGCCCAGTGGCTTCATCCGTCGGACCAGCCCAAGCAAGTGACTACCGCTAACGTCCGGTTCTATCAGCAACTAGCCCGCCCCGGAAGCATGATTATTGATATTGGTGCCCACACCGGTGACACTTCGGTGCCTATGGCGTTGGCGGTGGGCAAAAGCGGCATGGTGCTGGCCCTGGAACCCAATCGCTACGTCTTTAAAATTTTGGAGAAAAATGCGCAGCTCAACCCGGAGCTTGCCAGGATTATTCCGCTTTGCGTAGCGTCTACCGAAGCGGATGGGGCGTTTGAATTCAATTATTCGGATGCTTCTTTTTGTAACGGAGGGTTTCTCTCTCAGATAGAAAAGCAGCGGCACGGGCATCCTTACACCCTCCAGGTGCAGGGGATTAATCTACAAAGGCTACTGCAGCAGCAATACGCGGAATACTTGCCAAAGCTGGATCTGCTAAAAATTGATGCCGAAGGCTACGATAAGGAAATCCTGAAGACCATTCCGGAAATTCTAAGTATCTACCGACCCAACCTGATGGTGGAGTGCTACAAGCGGCTCAACGGGGCCGAGCGGTCTGATCTCTACGAAGCAATTACGCAGTATGGCTACCAGCTATTTCGGTTAGCAAACTTTGAGGAAAACGGGGCCAGGGTTCCTATAGAAAAAGATAATATGGCCGACGAAAAGCACTTTGAAATGCTGGCTATTCATCCTGATAAAGTGAGCAACTAACCTTAATTTGCCATCAGAATAGTCCTAAGTGCCAAAAGAAACTAAGCCTCCGGAAGCGCAACATTCTGCTGGGTATCGTAATCTTCCGTTATTAAATCGCGGTCTACCGTTAGCATATCGTAGATGATCTTCACCCAAATCAGAATACACGGAAACGCTTTGAGCATATAGGGTTCGACGAGCTCTTTCCGTAAAAAACGAGGAAACAGATCGGTGGGCGACAGGGTGGTGAAGACCAGGGCGCTGACGAACAAGATAACGTTGATGGTACTTTTTTCGCTCGTCATAAACCAAAGCACAACCCCCGACATGGCGATGATGAACGTAGGCGATTCTGCTTTGTGGTTAAAGATGACCACCCACAGCAAAACGGAGGTCAATGTCAGCAAGCGAAAGGTGTAATTGGAATGCTGCTTGACTCTGACCAATGGCAAAAGAAAGCCAACGACGCCGACCAGGACAACCAGCGATTTGTTCACTTCGGTGCCCAACCAGGCGTAGAGCCATCCCATCACCGAGAAGCCGTAGGAAGCCGAATGGTCGTTGAGTAGCAGGTCTCCCCAAACGGATAGCTGGGAAAGGTACTGCTCGTAGGAGGTGAAGAGCAGCGGAATAACGAAAAGCACCGCCGACCAGATCAGAGTACTTAAAATCAGCTTCCCCTTGCGCGGATAAAACAGGAACAACGCAAAACCAACGATGCCGAATAGTTTTACGTAGACCGTGCTGACTAAACACAGCGCAGCAAGACCGTACCTTCCTCTCTCGAGCAGTCCGAAGGCCAGGATAATCAGCCCGGCCATTAGTCCGTTCGATTGTTCGTTTTGCATGTTTCCCAGCAACTCGACCAGGCAAATAAGTAGAATGATCCCCTGCTGCTTATCGGTTAGCTGGGGCAGATAATATATTCCGATCAGCAGGAGAAAGGCATTGGTGATGTTCCAGAGGGGCAGCCCGATCCAGTCGGGAAACACGGCGAATATGCCGAAAAGGGCCGAAAACGAAGGAGTGTATTTGTACAGGTCCCAGTGCTCCTCGGGATAAAGTACGTATAAGTCTCGGCCCTCCCTAAGGTGATAGAACGACCGCTCGAAGATCGTGTAGTTGTTATATTTGTTGTAGGCCCTTCCCCCCTCGACGTAGGTCTTGGTGCCTAATACCAGTGACTGAACACTAGCCGCCAGGGCTACTACCAAAAAAGCCAGCGCCAGGGCGCGGTGGTTGGATAGTAACTGCCGTAACTTAGTCATCACTTAGTCATTGTTCTGGCCTGCGGGAGGAATGCCTTCCTTTTTCCACAAAATATCAACTATTATATCCAGCGCTAACAGCTGTTCCTTAGTAAAGGAGTGGAGCGTTCCCTGCTCATCAATGACAAAGGGTTTAAAACCGTAACCCATCACCAACTCTACCAACCACTGCGGTTCAATGCCGCCCTGCTTCATCATGGTCGGCGAAAACTCGGTGTGCAGTAGGGGAAGATGCGAAAGTAGCTGTTGGGCTCCCCGCAACACAAAGTATTCGTAGCCTTCCACGTCAATTTTAACGAATTTAACGCGTCGAGGGTCTAGGTCGGCATCGCGAAGAAAATTATCTAAGGTGGTGGTGGCAACCGTCACTTTCTCTCCGGCGTGAAGCGGCAACAGCGAGTGGCGGCCGCGATTCTTGTTCGGATACAAATAGAGGGGTTTGGTCTCTTCCTGATCGGAAACTGCTTGGGGAATGCACGTGATCTTACGCGCATCATTTAAGTGCGCGTTGATCGCCAGAAGACCATAATTAAGCGGATCCGGTTCAAAGGCGTAGATGCGCGCCGAAGGAGGGGAGTATTTATTGAAAAGAACCGCATACCAACCAATATTCGCCCCCACGTCCAGCACGATATCGTCTTCTTCCAGCCGTACGTTATCCATAAAACACCGGGTGATCCCGGGTTCGCACTCGCGCCGTTTGAAGAGTATCCTGCCTAGGGCATCTTCGGTTTTGAACTTGAACCGTAGTCCCCGCTCAGGAACGGAGGCCAACAGGTAGTCTTTACGAATGGCCCAGCGCATAAAAAAGTAGTGCACTGAGCGCCAATAGTACGCGGGTTTCTTCATCATTGGTCTGTTTTGCCTAATCTCAGCCATATTCGGCTAGGGCGTGTTGACATATAGATTAACGAGGGATTTTGAGGGCGGTTTTCGTCTGATCAAGGCGCTTGAGAAGCGCGATGCTGAGGCATCGGGCGCCGAAAGCAACGCAGAACAGGTGGAAAGCGTACCAAAATCGCCGTTTAGGTTATATATCAACACGCCCTAGGTCGGTTCGTCCGTCGTAGATTTATTTTGGTACGCATAGATTTTACTGTACTTGAGAAAATTAGTGTAGGAACAGAGCAGGCAGATAACCCATCCGTAAAACCCGTCGCGAAAGCCCTGCTGCAAAAAGTACTTCTTGACAAAAGTATACAGTGGGTTGAGAACCACGTGAACGATTAGGTTTATTTTTCTTTTTCGGCGAATGGCCTCCTGGGCTGCCACTTCCGAAAATTTGTTGGCCGTGGTAGCGTGGTCGGCAATCGAGTAGAATGAATAATGAAGAATATCACCGGCTAACCATTCCACCTCCGCCTGATCGTTAAGCACCACCCTGTCGTGCGGGTTCATGCCGCCCCAGTGACCGGCCGTCCGTTCCCACAAGCGGGTTTTGGTGTCCGGATACCAGCCGCAGTGACGAATCCACTGTCCGCAGTAGTTGGTCAATCGGTTGAAGCGGTAGGCCTGGCCCTGAAAGTTACTTTTGACCGCTAAAATGCTCTGCTGTAAGCGCTCCGAAAGGGCTTCGTCCGCATCCAGAGACAGCACGTAGGGGTACGATAGCTGCGCGAGGGCATAATTTTTTTGTTCGATGTATCCTTCGAAGGCGTGCTCGATAAAATTCACACTCAGGTTCTGGCAAATCTCCTTGGTGCGGTCCGTTCAGAGAGAATCTACCACCACAATTTCGTCGGCAACGGATTGCACCGAACGGATGCAGCGCTCAATGTTACGTTCCTCGTTATAAGCTATGATGGCGACCGACAGTTGGATAGCGGGGTGACTCATACGCGCGCAAAAGTAGAACAATGTAGCAGAAAAAATAAGCATCCCGTGCGGAACAACCGCTTTTCGCGTAGATTGCGTCCCGAATCTTTACGGACGCAAGCCAGCAGGGTTGGTAACATCAAAGTATGCAAGTACACAGTGCACTCATCATCCAAACTGCGTTTATCGGTGACGTTATCCTGGCCACTCCGTTAATTGAAAACGTGCGGGAACGCTATCCGGAGGCGCACATCAACGTGCTGGTGAACCAAAATACCGCCGCGCTGCTGCAAAATCATCCTAAGGTGCGCCAAACCTACGTTTGGAACAAAAAACGGCGCAAGTACGCGGCCCTGATCGAGCTCATCAAAATGCTGCGGCGCAACCACTACGACCTGGTCATCAACTGCCACCGCTTTGCCTCGTCGGGTCTGCTCACGGCCGGTTCGGGTGCCAAGATGAAAGTTGGCTTTCGGAAAAACCCCTTTTCGTTCGCCTACGATGTGTCGGTGGATCATGCCTTTGCCGAAGGCACGCACGAGGTAGACCGCAACCTGGCGTTGCTCACGGCTTCGGTGCTGCCCAGCCCATCATTGAAGCTCCGGCGGCGCCCCCAACTGTATCCGTCCGTAGCCGATAAACAGCGCGTACAAGCGTATCAGAAAAAACCGTACGTATGCCTGGCGCCCACCTCGGTGTGGTTCACCAAGCAGTTTACTGCTACGCAATGGAGCAAACTGATCGCTGCCCTGCCCGCCGAGCCGGTGATCTACCTGCTGGGAAGCCCCGCGGACGGGAATCTTTGCGCCCAACTGCAACGCGACACTGCCCGCCCGGTGGTTAACCTCGCCGGCGAACTGTCGCTGCTGGAGTCGGCCGAACTGATGCGGGGAGCGATCATCAACTACGTGAACGACTCCGCTCCCCTGCACCTGGCGTCGGCGACCAACGCTCCGGTCTGCGTGGTGTACTGCTCCACGGTGCCCCGCTTCGGGTTTTATCCCTTATCAGACGCCGCCTGGGTGGTGGAGGTGGCCGAACCGCTGGCGTGCCGTCCTTGCGGACTTCACGGGCACGCTGCCTGCCCCGAGGGGCATTTTCGCTGCGCTCTGGATATTACCACCCAGCAGTTGTTGAATCCGTACCAACAAGCCGTGGCGCTCGCATGATTGAACGGTTAATCAACATAGCTTCCCGCCTGCCGCTGTCAGTGCTTTACCCCATTTCCGACGGTTTGGCGGGGGTACTGGCCTACGTGGTGCGGTACCGTCGATCCGTGATTGTGCGCAATCTGAGCGCCTCATTTCCGGACAAGTCCCCCGACGAAATTAAAAGGCTCACCCGGGCTTTCTATACCAACCTTACCGACGTGCTGGTAGAAACGCTGAAGGGCCTGACCATGTCGGCCGAAGAACTGCAACAGCGGGTGGTGTTTCGTAACTTGGCCTCCATCCAGGCTGCTTACGAACGACAACAGTCGGTCGTTCTGCTCACCACCCACCAGGGCAACTGGGAGTGGCTGTTGCTGGCGGGCTGCCTGGCGCTACCTCATCCGGTGGATGCGGTGTACAAGCCGTTGAGCAATCGTAGAATCGACCGCCTGATGCAAGCGGCCCGTTCCCGCTTTGGCGGAGAACCCATCGCCAAAGACCGGGTGCTTCGCGAGGTGCTGCGGCGCCGCCACCAAACGCGGGCCATCGCGATGGTGGCCGACCAGACACCCTCCGGGGGAACCGCCCGCTACTGGGTAGACTTTCTGCACCAGAAAACCGGTTTCTATCGAGCGGTGGAGCAGTTGCCCAAGGCGGTGGGCTATCCCGTGTTTTTTGTGCGGATGAAACGACTGCGGCGGGGCTACTACGAGGCGGAATTCGTTTCGTTAGGCACGCCCCCCTACGACAATGATTCGTTGACCATCTTGCCGCAGTATGCCCGGGAAGCACAGCGTATGATCGAAGAGCAACCCGCCAACTGGCTGTGGTCGCATCAGCGGTGGAAGCATCAACCACCTGACACTGATTTGTTAACATGAATATATTAATAACCACCTACCAAGGAGGCTTGGCGGGGGCCACTTACTCCATTTCGTACTTAGCCCAAGGCCTGGCCCAACGAGGGCACCGGGTGGTGGTAGCGGGCAAGGCCGGGTCGCTGCTGTTTGAGTTATTGCAACGCACATCGGTACAACTCGTTGACCTGCCCTTTCGCTCGAAGGTAGATTGGAAAACCATCCGCATGCTCCGTGATGTGATTGTATCCAACAACATCGAAGTGGTAAACGCGCAGTCCTCGTACGACCGCTATCTCACGATTTTTGCTCGTTGGTACTACCGTCTGAACGTGAAGTTGGTTCATACCCGTCGCCAGCGATCTCTAAGCATCGGAGGGTGGTTGCAGAATCAGTTCTACGTGAAAGGCACCGACAAAATTGTGGTGATTAGCGACGAACTGAAGAAGCAGTTTATCCGTGGTGGGTTTCCTGCCAATCATTTACACGTTATCTACAACGGCACACCCGCTGATCAGTACCAAATTGAGGAATCCCTCGTGCCGATCCTTCGCAAGCGGCTGAATATCAGCTCGAGTGATACCGTGATTGGCTGCGTAGCCCGCATGAAGCGACAGGACCAACTTATGGCAGCTTTGCCCTATTTGGACCCAACCATCAAAGTGCTTTTCGTCGGAATTGAGTCCGGTAGTTTGGATAATTTGGTGGAAAAGCATCAGATAAAGAACCCCATTATCTACGCCGGAGAACTTAAGCGTACTGAAACCCTGGTATCTTACCGGCTGATGAACGTCAACGTGCTGCCCTCGGATATGGACGGTTTCGGATTGGTGCTGGTGGAGGCGATGGCGATGGGGACTCCAGTGATTGGCACCAACTTCGGGGGAATAAAAGACGTGATTGAAGACGGGGTGAACGGGCTGCTTTACGAAAACGAAAATCCGCTTCAGTTGGCTGAACAAATAAAACGGCTACTGCAAGATAAGATCCTACAAAACCAATTGATAGCGAATGGCAAACGGAGGGCGCTAGAGGATTTCGCTATTGAAAAAACGGTGAACAATTACGAGAAGCTTTTCCAAGACTTGATCCGAAACTAGGTCACTCTACCACCAGCACCCAGGCTTTTTGCAACTTGGGATTTTTGCGCGCGCGGTACAATCGGCGTTTCACCTCTTCTATATCGTTTGATTCAAACAACGAAACGTAGAAGTAGCCCTTGCTGGTGTTGTAGCCCACCTTGGTGCGGTAGCCCTGCTGCGCCAATTCTTGGGCCAGCCGTTCGGCGTAGGCGCGCTGCGAGAAGGTACCCGTGATGATGTAAATACCCCCCGACATCTCCAGCGGATGGCCGCTCTTCACCGTCTTCACCGTAGTGATGGCTTTCTCCACCGACTCGTCGAACGAGGGGGGCGGAATGGACTGCGACTCGTCCTCGATGCCCTGCCAGGGGTCCACGTCGCCCTGCCCTTCCCAGGTATTGTTCAGCTGGGATTGGTTTTTTTCTTGGGAAGTCGCCGGTGGCTGGCGGTCGGTCGCATCGGCACCTTCCTGGGGAGTGACCTGCGGGTTGCGTTCTTCCGCGTTGGGCTCCTTCAGCACGTCCTTGATAGAAGGCATCAGGATAATTCCTTCGTCAACTTCCTTGAACGAATCGTCGTCAAACGATTCTTTGGGTTGCTGCTCACTAGGCAGTTTTTTACGATCCGGTACGGCTTCTTGTTCTTTTTTCTTTTCTCGTTTTCGTCGACGACGGCTGTCCTTCTTCAGGGCGGCCTCCGGGATGGCATCGTTGTCGGTTTGGGTGGTCAGGCGGGGCTTGCGCTTCACCATCACTTTCTTCTTGCCGATCATAAAGCTTAGCTGCGCCTCGTGGGTGCCGCTGGCGTAGCCCGCCAGTTCGCTGCCGCCTAGTGCGAAGTGGTAGCCAAACCGGAAGTTTTTCATCTTTAAGCCCGCCATACCGCCGTACCCCAGTTGCTGCTGGTAGTTGCCGCCTACCCAAAAGGCGTCTTGAAACATAAATAGCGCGGTGGCCTCCACCTGCGAAGCAGATTCTTGCGAGAAGTGATACAGCACCGTAGGTACGAAAGTCACGTTGGTTTCCACTCCCAAGTCGAAGCGGTAGTTCACCGAAGCAATGGCCCGGCTAAACTGGTCGAGGGCTAGTCCGCCAGAGCCGTCGGGACCAGGGGCGGCAGTGGTGAGCAGGTGGGGCAGGGCCAATCCTACGTTAAGGCGCTCGTAGTGATAGTGCACTCCGAAGCGTCCGTCGAGGGCAGCTCCCGCTTGCGCGGCCTGGGCGATGGCGGGGTCACCGGCGGTGGTGCTTTCGAACAGGCTGTACTGCTGTAGGCTCACTCCCGCCGAAAAACCGGCTTTGATGTAGTGTTCCACCTCGGCCGACAGCGGAATCATGTAGGCGGCCGAAGCCTTAAAGGCCGAGTGGCGCAGCACTCCCAGCCGGTCGTGCACCAGGTCGGCGCCCACCGACAGGGGATTGTTATTGCCCACCGGGGTATGAAAACTCAGGTGCGTACTCACCGGGGCGCCCTCCACGCCCAGCCACTGCTGCCGGTGGGTGAGGTAGAAAACGGCACTCTGGTCATAACCGGCGAAGGCCGGGTTATAAATGTAGGGGTTGAGCACGTGGTGGGTGAAGAAGGGCAAGCGCTGACCCCAACCGCTGCTGATAGCGATACAAGTGATCAGGATACTTAAAAAGTACTTCTTCATCAATGGGCTCATCGATTCTGTGGTTACCGGCAAAGCTAAAAAACAATGGCAGCTAAAATCGCTAAGAATCAGGCCGACCTTACGGGTGAAGGGTTTGCCGAGGAAACGTAGTTTTGGTTGGATAAGCGGAATCCGATTTATTGCGTAGTTTCGCCGCCGGACGCAACTCACTATTCATGGAAAAAACTCCACTATTCACCAACGACGCCGTGGTGCTGGGCATCTTGTTCATTATTCTGGCCACGGTGTTTCAGACGTCGGCCAGCGAGCGCCCCTTCTGGAAGAAATTCTACGCCGTCGTGCCCTCGGTGCTGCTGTGCTACTTTGTGCCCGGACTGCTCAATTCCTTTAATATTATTTCCGGTTCCGAGTTCGAACCTGTACTTCGTATCCTCGCGTTACTTGTTGCCGGCCAGTCTGATCTTGTTCACGCTGGGCATCGACTTACAAGCCATCGCCCAGTTGGGGCGCAAGGCGATAATTATGTTTTTTGCGGGCACGGTGGGCATTATTCTGGGCGGACCACTGGCCATTCTGATCGTCTCGGTATTCTCGCCCGAAACGGTGGGAGGAGTGGGGCCGGACGCGGTGTGGCGCGGTATGACCACCATCGCCGGCAGCTGGATCGGGGGCGGGGCCAACCAAACTGCCATGAAGGAGGTGTTTGAAGTGGGTGATGACATTTTTTCGGCGGTACTCACCGTAGACGTGATCGTATCTTATACTTGGCTGGGAGTGCTTTTATACGGAAGCGGACGTGCTGAACGAATTGATCGTTATTTCAAGGCCGATAGCTCGGCCATTGCGGAGGTTCAGAAACGTATTGAGGCCTATACCGCCACCGTTACTAAAAATCCTACGACAACTGACTTGATGGTGATGTTAGCCATTGCCTTCGGGCTGACCGGCTTCTCGCACTACGCCGCGGATTGGATTGCTCCGTTTCTGGCCGAGAACTACCCGGTGCTGGAGCAGTTTAGCCTCACCTCGGGCTTCTTCTGGATCGTGGTGATCGCCACCGCGGGCGGACTGGCCCTGTCGTTCACCAAATACCGCGCGCTGGAAGGGGCGGGGGCTTCCAAGGTGGCCACCGTGTTTCTGTACGTGCTCATCGCCAGTATCGGGATGGAGATGGACATCACCGCCGTGGCCAAGAGTCCTGGCTTGTTTGTGGTCGGACTGATCTGGATTTTGTTTCATATTCTGGTGATGTTCGTGGTGGCCAAAATCATCCGCGCGCCGTTCTTCTTTATCGCCGTGGGCAGCCAGGCCAACGTAGGCGGTGCGGCTTCGGCGCCGGTGGTGGCCTCGGCCTTCAGTCCGTCGTTGGCCCCGGTGGGCGTGCTGCTGGCCGTGCTGGGTTACTTCGTGGGCACCTACGGAGCGTATCTTTGTGGGCTGCTGATGCAGTGGGTGGCAAATTAGTCACTTGTCATTTGTCCCTTGTCCTTCGTAATATATGACCAAATGACCAATGACCAATGACCAATGACCAATGACCAATGACCAATCCGTTTATACCTTTCAGTTTTTTCTGTTGTGTCTGAGTTCGTTTTTGTTTTTCTCGAGCTTCAACATGATCATTCCGGAGTTGCCCGCCTACCTTGATCGGCTGGGCGGAGGGCAGTACAAGGGGTTGATCATTGCCTTGTTCACCCTGACGGCGGGTTTGTCGCGGCCCTTTAGTGGCAAGCTCACCGACACGGTGGGGCGCATTCCGGTGATGATCTTCGGGGCGGTGGTCTGCTTCGTGTGCGGATTTATCTACCCGCTGGCCACCAGCGTGGCGGCTTTTTTAGCGCTACGCTTCTTCCACGGTCTCTCGACCGGTTTCAAGCCAACGGGCACCTCGGCCTACGTGGCCGACGTGGTGCCCGCCACCCGCCGGGGTGAAGCGATGGGCATTCTGGGACTCTGCGGCAGCCTGGGGATCGCCGCCGGACCGGCCATCGGGAGCGCTATCGCCAACCGGTATTCATTCGATACAATGTTTTACGCCTCATCGGGAGCGGCCATCCTGTCGGTGCTCATTCTGGCCGGGATGAAGGAAACCCTGGAGGATCGACAAGCGTTTTCGTTAAAGCTCCTTAAACTGGTGCCTAGCGAGATTCTGGAACCTCGGGTAGTGGCGCCCTGCATTGCGGTGATGCTCACCACCTTCTCGTTCGGAGTGGTGCTCACCCTCACGCCCGACCTGAGCGACAGCCTGGGCATCGCCAATCGGGGACTTTACTTTCTGTACTTCACCGGAGCCTCGGTAGCCGTGCGGGTGCTGGCGGGCAAGGCCTCGGATCACTACGGCAGAATTGCGGTGCTGAAGGTAGCTACGGTCACCCTGGCGGTGGGGATGCTGCTGACCGGGTTGGCCCAATCGGTGCCCATGTTTATCGCCGGTGGGCTGGTGTTCGGGCTAGGAGCAGGTATTAACACCCCTACCATTTTTGCCTGGACCATTGACCTGAGCCGCGATCGCTACCGGGGCCGGGCGATGGCCACCATGTACATCGCCCTGGAGTTTGGCATTGGGGTAGGCGCGCTGCTGTCGGGATGGATCTACGGCAACGACGACTCCCGCTTTGGCTACGCCTACGGACTGGGGGCGCTGCTAGCGCTTGTGGCTTGGATTTATCTTGCTGTTGGAGCTAAAAGAATGACGCCACTGGTTGAAACGACCTGAACCTAGAGTGAGTCGCTCGCTTCTGTGGCTCCGGGCGCTTCATCTGTTTTTATTATTTTTGCAATCAATCAATTTAAACTGCTTATGCCCAACGAACCGTCTGACTACCGTCGTTACTGCAAAGCCCTCACGCTGACCGATAATGCGCAACTGATCGCCGACTACGAACGAGCGCACCACCCTGATCATTTTTGGCCGGAAATTACGCAGGGAATGCGGGAGGTGGGGATCATTGGTATGGAGATCTACCGTTACGGCACCGTGCTGTTCATGATTATGGACACCGTGGCCGACTTTGACCACGACCGTGCTATGCAGTCCCTGGCCACCAAACCCCGGCAGTCGGAGTGGGAAGCCCACGTGGCCCGGTTTCAGCAAACTGAGGCCAGCGCGTCGGCGAAGGACAAATGGCAGTTGCTGGACCAAATTTACAAGATGACGTAACGTCCGGTCGTGCAGGATCGCCTGCCGACCGGCCCCTACGGAGTGCCGGTGGGTGATAACCGCTGCACGCGCCAGTTGAATACCTCGGAGACGTAGACATTTTCACTATCGTCCACGCAGATACCGTGGGCGATGTAAAACTGTCCTGGGGCACGACCGGGTCCGCCAAACCGGCCCAATTCCTTGCCCGAAAGGTCCGCTTTCACCACCTGCTCGGCGGTGCCGTCGGTGATATATAACACTTCGTCATTGTAGACCGTCAGTCCCGAGGGCACTCCCAGGTGCGTCCAGGCCTCCAGGAAGGTGCCGTCCTGATCAAAAATCTGGATGCGCTTATTGTACCGATCGGCTACCAGCACCCGGCCCTGCGGGTCGACCAGCACGTTGTGCGGATTATTGAACTCGCCCTCGGCGGTGCCCTTCTTGCCCCAGGTTTTGATCAGGTTGCCGTAGGGGTTGAGCTTCACGATGCGGGAGTTGCCGTAGCCGTCGGCCACGTAGATGTTATCATCGGCATCAAAGCCCACATCGGCGGGCTTGTCGAACAAAATCATTTTTTTGTCTTCGTCCCAGGTGCCCGGAGTGTCGCGGCGCCCCAGCACCAGCACAATGCGCCCCTCGGGATCGAACTTGAGCACCAGGTGCGAACCCACGTCAGTCGTCCAGATATTACCCTGCCTATCTACCTGTAAGCCGTGCGCACTGGAGAACATCCCCGCGCCGATCTCACGTACGAAGTTGCCGTCGCCATCGAACTCCAGCAGCGGGTGCGGCCCCCGGTGGAAAACCAGTAGGTGGCCGTTGGGTCGGGTAGCCACGCCCGTCACCTCGCCGAAATTGTATCCTTCGGGCAGTTGCAAGAAGTTGGGATCGGCGTGCAGCGCCAACGTGTCGGTCTGCCCAAACGAAGCGGTTGAGAACAACGTTAACAAAAAGACAAAGTAAGTTTTCATAGAAAATGGGTTAGGATAGGTAAGGGGTAGTAGTAATTTTTATCTGAGTGACAGTGATGGATACCCCTTAACTTCGTAGTATGCCTGAGAACAAAATAGCACAGTGAAATGAAAGTAAGCATCAAGCTCATGCTGCCATTGGCCTTTGTAATCTTGGCGGCTAGCCTGTTTTTAATCGGGACGCTCGCCAATGTTTATTTACAAGATGTAATAAAAATCCGTGATTTTGATGATAAGATAGAGAATTTACACTTACTGAGTCACGAACTTTACCTCACCGACCAAAACTTCTTCACCTTTGCTACCGTATCGCCCGCTTTCTATCAGTCCGGAAGTAGCCTCGAACTTCAGCAACATGACTCATTGAGAACCCTCATCACTCAGGAGCGTCGCGACATCGCCACCCTGCTTCGACATACCCCGCAGGCTCAGCAGCAAATAACGATAGATAGCCTGTTTGAGGTATACGATGCTACTTTAGACCAGGCCTTCCGCATTATTCGTACCAGAGGGTTCAAAGACTACGGCCTGGAAGGAAACATGCGGCAGCACGCGCACTGGTTGGAGGACAGCAGTAAGAACGCAGCCGACATTCTAATGCTTCGGCGACACGAAAAGGACTATTTTTTACGGAATGATCTGGCGTACGTGGATTTGTTCAATCGCCTTTGCGATCAGGTAGTAACCGGCTATCAATCCAACCGTGCTTCGGCCTATCATCTAAATCAGTATCGGGCTACCTTTAACCGGATTGTCACGCTGGAGCAGCAGATCGGATTATCCACCGAAAACAGTCTGCAAATTCGCATTCTGGGATTAGCCGATCAGATCAACCAAGAACTTACCCAGCTTTCGGCCACCTCCCACCAGGAAGTTGCCACCATCATTCAGGAAAGGGAAAAGAAGTTTTACTGGTTGATTGGTGCATCCTTACTAGTTATCCTTGGCATTGCCTACTTTATCTGCGATCAGCTGGTTACCCCTTTGAGCGGACTAATCCGTACCATTAACCATAACATCAGCAACGACTACCGAAGCTACTCTCCGGTGAAACTGAGCAGTTCTGTTAAGGAGATCAAAATCTTGGAAACGTCTTTTGACGCGCTTATCCGGCAATTGCAGACATTGTTGGAAGCGAGTGAGCAAAGCAACCAGGAACTGGAGGTGCAAAACCAGGTGTTGACCAAAACCAACCGCGAGCTGGATATGCTGGTCTACAGTGCGTCGCACGACCTGCGGGCACCCCTCACTTCGTTGGAAGGACTGGTGACGCTGAGTCGGGACGAGGCCGATGCGGCGGAGCGAACCGAATACCACGAACTGATGCTCGGGCGCATCAAGCACCTGGATGGTTTTATCCAAGATATTGTGGATTACGCCCGCAACAATCGGCAGACGGTGGTGAGCAAGGAAATCAGTATGAACGATCTGGTGGACCAGACGCTGATGAACTACAGCTTTTTGGAGCAGTATAGCAAAATCCACCAGCAGATTGAAGTAGCGCAGCCGGTAGCGTTTTGTTCTGATCCCACCCGGCTGTCCGTTATCCTTAAAAATTTGATCTCCAACGCCATCCGGTACTACGATCCGGCCAAGGCGAATCCTTCGGTCAAAATTACTGCTTCTGTCAGTCTGAGTTACCTTCACCTGACGGTGACCGATAATGGGTTGGGGATACCGGAGGATCAACAAAGCAAAATCTTTGATATGTTCTACCGCGCCAGCGACCAAGCCCGCGGCTCAGGGTTGGGTTTGTTCATTGTGCAAGAAATGGTGAACCGGCTGGGCGGCAAGATCAGGGTGCAGTCGGTGGAGGGAGAGGGTACGACGTTTGCGCTGACAATACCCAACCTGATGCCGCTAGCAAAACACCAAACCTCTTCAGTGCGGAAACCGGCAGTATCGAATTAACATCTTGACCGTAGGATATTCCAGAAGGGTTTTTACCCGCTTCAACAAAAAAATAGTGTGAGGCAAAAAAGTGTTATTTCAAAAAAAACCTTACATTAGCTCCTTCAAGCTACTGGTAATACAACCCTTCCTGCTTTGCTGCTCTCGCTCATCTAGCGGGCTTCTATTATTCATTTCTACACTACACCCCCTTTCTTATGAGACAACGATTACTTGTGTTTTCCTTGCTGCTGTTCAGCGGGGCCATTTACGCTCAGGAACGCGCCATCAGCGGTACCGTCACCGCTGTAGATGACGGCACCACCCTACCGGGCGTCAACGTGTTGGTGCAGGGCACCACCATTGGCACCATCACCGACGTGGAAGGCAACTACCGCGTCACCGTGCCCGGTGACGATGCTACGCTCACCTTTTCTTTCGTGGGCTACGAGGGCCAATCCACCGTGGTGGGCAGTCGTTCCGAAATCAACGTACAGCTCGAGTCCGACGTGGCGCAGCTCGAAGACGTGGTTGTCACCGCGTTGGGCATCACCAAAGAAAAGCGAACACTGACCTACAGCACCCAAAACGTGTCGAGCCAGGGGCTGGAAGAAGCCCGGACGCTCAACGTTACCGAAGGGCTAAGTGGCAAGGTGGCTGGTATTGCCATCACCACCACCGGAGCCGGAGTGGGTGCCCCCACCAAGGTGGTACTGCGCGGCAACCGCTCGCTGCAACCCAACGGCAGCCAGCCGCTCTACGTAATCGACGGTATCCCCATGGGCGGTGATATCTCCAATATTTCGCCCAGCGACATCGCCGACATTTCTATCCTGAAGGGCGGAAACGCTGCCGCCCTGTACGGTAGCCGCGCCAACAACGGCGCTATCGTGATCACCACCAAGTCGGGCGCTGACGCTCCCGAAGGCGTGAGTGCTGAACTGCGGTTCAACTACCAGGCGAACACCCCCATTTTGCTCACCGAGTACCAAGACGAGTACGGTCAGGGCTCAGCTGGCCAATACGCGCCGGGAGCAACCACCTCCTGGGGGCCGCGGATGAGCGGGCAGATCGTGCCGCATTGGTCGAATGATCCGAACTACCTACAAGGCGACACCTACGCGCTGACCCCTCAGCCCGACAACGTGCGCGACTTCTTCCAGACCGGACACACCATTGCCACCAGTTTGGGAGTATCCGTGAACCGTGATAACACCCGGGCGCACTTCAACTACACCAACAGTAACGGGCGCGGCATTATCGAGGGCAATGACCTGAACAGCCACTACCTGAACCTGCGGCTGACGACCGAACTGATTCCGGACAAACTGACCCTGGATGCCAAGGCGAACTACATCCGCGACGACTTCTCGAACGTGCTATCGGGGGGCGAGGGCTTCGACAACCCCTTGCGCTACGCCTACGTGCTGCCCCGAAACATCCGTACCGAAGACTTGCAACGCTACGAGTTTGTGAATGCGGCCGGGCAGACGCGGCAGCACTTCTACAAACCCAACGACAACGGGACGGGCAATCCCTACTGGACGATCAACAACGTGCTACGTCCGCGAATTCGAGAACGGGTGCTGGGACTAGTCTCTTTAAAGTACCAGATCACCGACGACCTCTACATTTTGGGGCGAACCGGTATTGACAAGCGTAATACTCAGGAAGAGTTTCTGCGCTTCGTAGACACCTACACGGTGGCTCCCGGCGGGTCGTACGAGAAGAGCTACAGTGCTGACCTGGACTGGAACTCGGACGTGCTGATCAACTTTGACAAAGACCTTTCCTCGAACTTCTCACTCAACCTGAGTGCGGGAGCCAACCTGCGGCAAGCGAGCTTTGATCAATTGGGAGGGAACGGGTTAAATTTCAGCGTAGAAAACTTGTTTGCGCTGGGTAACACCCTGGAGCCTCGTCCCACCGAAGAATTTGCGGAGAGAGAGCAACAGTCGTTGTACGGCTTTGGTGAAGTTGGGTTTAAAAACGCTATCTTCTTAAGCGGCTCGATCCGCAACGACTGGAGTTCTACCCTGCCCGAAGAAAACCGCTCGTATTTCTACCCCTCGGTCGGCCTCACCGCGGTAGTGAGCGATTTGGTGGACTTCCCGTCGGTGATTAGCTTTTTTAAGCTACGCGGGTCTTACGCGGAGGTGGGCAACGATACCGGCCCTTACCGTTTATCCCAACAGGCCAACGTAATTGCCGGGGCAATTTTTCTGGATGGTACGCTGCCATTGGCCAACTTGCTACCGGAACGAACTACCACCTGGGAAGCCGGACTGGACGCTCGCCTCTTTGATGATAACCTGCGGTTGGATTTTACCTACTACCAGTCGAACACCTTCGATCAGCTGTTTGCCGCCAACGCGCCCCGCGCTTCCGGGATCACCCGTATCTTTCTCAATGGAGCGAATATTCAGAACACCGGGGTAGAAATTGTGCTGGGCATCACCCCGGTATCCACCCCGAACTTCTCGTGGGACCTGAACGCCAACTTTGCGCGCAACGTGAGCGAGGTGCTCGAGATCGCTGATGATATCGGCGTGCTCACCCAAGGTGGGGGATTCTTGGAAGAATATCGCATTGAAGAAAATCAACCCTTTGGTAACCAGTATTCGCGCGGGTTCCAACGCGACGACGCGGGCAATGTGTTGGTCGATACATTGGGGCTTCCGCTCGTCACTCCCGGCAAAACGGTGCAGATCGCCAACTACCAGCCAGACTGGTTGATGGGCATCAGCAACACGTTCAACTATAAGGGCATTTCGCTGCGGGCGCTGGTCGACTTCCGGCAGGGCGGTCAGGTGGCGGTGTTCACCGAAGCCATTATGGCCGATGCGGGTTTGATTGATTATACCGCGCAGGGCCGCGACGGCTCGCTGGTGTTTGGACAAAACATTTTTGCCGGTGAAACCGCCGTGCTGGTAGATGCCGAAGGAAACCCTACCAGCACTCCCAACACCATTGCGATGAGTGCCGAGCGACTTTGGGGTAGGCTGGGGGGACGAAACGCTCCGGCGGGTGAGGCTTTCGTGCGCGACGCTTCCAACATCCGGCTGCGCGAACTGGCCCTGGGCTACGCTCTTCCCGAAGGAATTACTTCCCGGCTACCCTTCCGCACAGCCAGCGTGTCGCTGGTGGGCCGAAACTTGTTTTTCTTTAGCAACAAAACCAAGTACTTCGACCCGGAAGCCGTGCAGTCGGTTGACAACAGCGCCGAAGGCTTGAACTCCTTCGCGCCGCCCACCACGCGTAGCTTCGGAGTGTCACTTAATTTTGGTTTTTAATTTTAATAATCAATCTGTTATGAAACGTAGTATCTTATATACCTCAATAGTTGCCTTCGCGCTGCTGGCCAGTGGCTGCACCGACGACTTTACCGAACTTAATACCGATCCCAAAAACCTAACGGTGGATAACCTGGGGCAGAGCGAGTACGGTGGAGTGGTGAAAGCTGCCATGTATAGCCCGGTGTTTTTCCCCTTTAGTGCGCGCGGCCCCTTTCAGCTCACGCAGTCGCTCTTTGCCGACGTGTACGCCAACTACTTCGCCACCACCGCCCCCAACTTCGACTCGGATAAATTTATCCTGGTGGGCGGCTGGCTGAATGGCGCATTCAACTACTTCTACGGCACGGCCGCTCCTCAAATCAAGTACGCCGAGGACTACGCTGCCGACAACGATTTTCTGTTGGAAAACGCCATGATGAAGGTCTGGCGGGTGTGGTCGTACCACCAGGTGACCGACTACTGGGGGCCGATTCCGTATTCGCAGTTTGGCAATCGAGAGAATTCAGTAGCCTATGATTCGCAGGAAGAAATCTACCGCGACTTCTTCACTACGCTCGACGCGGCCATTCCCGTGCTGCAGAGCAACGCCGGAGGCACTTCTTTTCTAGGATCGAACGACCTGCTCTACGGTGGCGACGTGGACCAGTGGATTCGCTTTGCTAATTCGCTTAAGCTGCGTCTGGCCATGCGCGTGAAGTACGCTGACCCTGCGCTTAGTAAGGCCGAAGCCGAAGAAGCGGTAGCCGGAGGAGTGCTGGAATCGAACGACAACAACGCGGTGATCGAAACCAACGCTGACTATGCCAACCGCTACAACACCATCACTCAGTGGGGCGAGTTTCGGATGAGTGCCGACATGGAAAGCATCCTGAAGGGGTATCTGGACCCCCGGGTAGCTAACTACGCGGCCCCCGCGCTTATTCCTGACCCCACCGACGATCCGGCAGGTGTCTCCTTCCCCTACGAAGGCATGCGCAACGGTCAGTCGAAAATCGACAAGCAGGCCATCAAGTTCAACGAAATCGCCTCGGACATGGCCGCTTCCTACAAGGAGAACGGGGTGCCGGGTCCCGATTGGATCGTCATGAACGCCGCCGAGTCGTACTTCCTGCGGGCCGAAGGTGCTTTGGAGGGCTACAACATGGGAGGAGGAACCGCCCAGAGCTTCTACGAACAGGGCATTGTCACTTCGCACGATCAGTACGGATACGACGGCACCAACCTAAGCGGAGCCAGCTACGTGGCCAGCACCAACACTCCCGCTCCCTTCGATGGCACCACCCCCGCCCCTTCGAACGTGCCGGTGGCCTACGATGCTGCCGGGAGTACCGAGCGCCAACTGGAGCAGATTATCACCCAGAAGTGGATTGCGCTGTATCCTGACTCGCGCGAAGCCTGGGCCGAAAAGCGCCGCACCGGATACCCTACGTTTTACAACCGACTCAATAGCGATAACGCGAAAATTTCCGTAGATCAGGTACCCCGCCGCGTAACCTTCACCGCCGATGAGTTTACTACCAACGCCGACGCGGTGCAAGAGGCCATCGATAACAAACTGGGCGGACCCGACGACGGTACGACCCGATTGTGGTGGGACAAAAAGTAGATCCGGTGACTAACATAAGTGGGTTCTCTGAACTCCAAGAGTAACTGTAAACGATAGCCGCGGGTAGCAATACCAGCGGCTATCGTATTCTAGCCAACGATGAAAATATTGAGACACGACGGATGGAATCATGCTGTGGGATACCTTCTTGTCCTAACGGTAGGTGCCTGCCAATCCCCCGCTGCAAAAGATACCCTCTTCACCCGCCTCTCTTCCTCACAGACCGGCATCAAGTTCCGGAACACGCTGCGCGAAACTGAGGACTTTAACGTGATGAAGTACGGCTACTTCTACAACGGCGGGGGCGTGGCCATCGGCGACGTGAACAACGACGGATTGCCCGACATCTACTTCACGGGTAACCTAGTGGCCAGTCGCCTGTACCTGAACCGGGGAGACTGGACCTTCGACGAAGTGGCCGAGGAAGCCGGAGTGGCGGCGGCCGGACTGTGGAACACCGGAGTGACGATGGCCGACGTGAACGGCGATGGTCGGCTGGACATCTACTTATGCCGCTCCGCGGCGGCGGACCCGTCTCGGCGCAAAAACCTACTCTTTATTAATATCACCGAAGAAACGGGGATGGTAACCTTCACCGAACAAGCTGCCACCTACGGACTGGCCGACCCCGGCTACTCGACCCAGGCGGCCTTCTTTGATTATGACCGCGACGGCGACCTGGATATGTACTTGCTCAACCACTCCACGCAGGAGTACGCCGGATTCAACAAGCTCACCGCCAGCCACAAGCAGCGCCGCAACCCAATGTTGGGCGACAAACTCTACCGAAACGATGTGTCTTCCGGAGGAAAAGGGGGAGGCTTCACTGATGTCTCATCCGAAGCCGGAATCATCCAGAATGTACTGGGCTTCGGGCTGGGAGTGGCCGTCACCGACGTGAACTCCGACGGCTGGTATGATATCTACGTCACCAACGACTACAATGAGGAAGATTATTTGTACATCAACCAGCAAAATGGCAAGTTCAAAGAATCGCTGCGCGAGAGGATCGGGCATACTTCGCTTTTCTCAATGGGCTGCGATGCGGCCGATATCGACAACGATGCGCTGCCCGATATCATCACGCTGGATATGCTGCCCGCCAGCAACTACCGACTCAAAATGTCGCTCGGCCCCGAAAACCACGACAAGTACCAAGAGCTGATCCGGCAGGGGTTCCACCCACAGACGATGCGCAACATGCTGCAACGCAACAATGGCAACGGCCCGGATGGAAATCCTACCTTCAGCGAAGTGGGCCAACTGGCCGGGGTGGGTAGCACCGACTGGAGCTGGGCCGCCCTGCTGGCCGACTACGACAACGATGGACGAAAGGACCTGTTCGTCACCAACGGCTACCTGAGAAACTACCTCGACATGGACTTCATGAACTACGTGGTGGGCCAGAAACTGCGCGAAGACCGGGGTGAGGAACAGCTGGAGATGATGAAGTTGGTGGAAGCCATGCCCGCCATTGAGGTGGCCAACTACGGTTTTCGGAACCAGGGCGAGTTGTCGTTTCAGGATCAAACCCAGGTCTGGGGGCTGGGGGGCAACAGCTTGTCGAACGGAGCGGCCTACGGTGACCTGGACAACGACGGCGACCTCGATCTGGTAGTAAACAATGTGAACGACTTGGCGGGAGTGTACCGCAACAACAGCGAAGCCCAACTGAACAACCACTACCTCAAAGTGCAGTGCCAAGGAACCGGACAAAACAGCTTTGGTACCGGAGCTAAGGTGTGGCTGTACGCCGGTGGCCAGACTTTCTTTCAGGAGCTGATGCCCACCCGAGGTTTTCAGTCGTCGGTGAATCCCGAATTGTTGTTCGGAGTGGGGGAAAGGGAACAGATTGATAGTCTGGTGGTGGAGTGGCCTACCGGCAAAGCGCAGACCCTGACGAAGGTAGCGACCAACCAAACCCTGATGCTTCAAGAAGGGGAAGCTACCCGGTCCCGTACCAACCCGGTAGCCGTTGCGCCTTGGTTTGAGGAAGCTCCGGCGGTGATCGACTACCGCCACCGCGAGAACGGTTTCCAGGACTTCAAGCGCGATAAACTGCTCGCCCAAGGGATGTCCACTGCCGGACCGAAGATCGCGGTGGGCGACGTAGACGGCGACGATCTTGATGATCTATATTTGGGCGGAGCGAAGGGCTTCGCCGGACAACTGCTTCTGCAACGAGCGGATGGATCGTTTGCCGAAAAAGCTACGTCGGCTTTCGCGCAGGACAGTGCCGCTGAGGATACCGACGCGATCTTCCTGGATGCTGATGGCGATGGCGACCTGGACCTCTACGTGGTGAGCGGCGGGAGTGACTTTGCCGAACAGGAGCCGGCCTTGCAGGATCGCTTGTACCGTAACGACGGGGCCGGAAACTTTGTCCGCGATACGGACGCCTTGCCGACGATGCGCAGCAGCGGATCAACGGTGGTAGCCGCTGACCTGGATCAAGACGGCGATCTAGACCTGTTCGTGGGAGGAAGGATAATCCCGGGCAAGTACCCCGAAGCACCGCGGAGCTACCTGCTGCGCAACGACGGTGCCGGGCGCTTTGAAGACGCAACGGCCGAGATAAGTCCGTCGCTGCTAAATCCGGGTATGGTAACCGATGCGGTGTGGACCGATCTGGACCAGGACGGTTGGCCCGACCTGGTGGTGGTGGGCGAGTGGATGCCGATTCGTACTTTCATGAACCGGGCGGGCCGGCTGGAAGAAACCCTTCCCGACGGACTGGCCAAAACCTCCGGCTGGTGGAACACCGTGGTAGCCCATGATATGGACAACGACGGCGACCCGGATCTGGTCGTCGGCAACCAGGGCCTGAACAACCAGTTCAAGGCCACTCCCCAAACCCCCGTGCAACTGCTCTACGCCGACTTTGATCAGAACGGTTCTATCGATCCGGTGCTGACCTACTTCGTTGAGAGCAAATCGCAGGTGGCCTTTAGCCGCGACGAACTGATCGGGCAGATGGTGTCGCTCCGCAAAAAGTTCCCTAGCTACGAAGCCTACGCCCAAGCCGGTTTGGCGGAGGTGCTCACGGCGGAACAACGGCAACGGGCCGACACCCTAACGGCTACCTGCTTCGAGACAGTCTACGTCCAGAACCAGGGGAACGGAAGCTTCGCCGCGCAACCCTTGCCCGTTGAAGCGCAGTTTTCGCCGGTCTTCGCTATCTTGCCCACCGAGATCAACGGCGATTCGCTGCCGGACTTGGTACTGGGCGGCAACTTATCGAACACCCGGGTGAGTACCGGCCGCTACGACGCTAGCTACGGCACGGTGTTTTTGGGCCAGGGCACGGCGTTTCAGTACCAGCCACCGGTCCGGTCGGGAATCAGCGTCACCGGCGACGTGCGCGATATCGCGTCCCTTAATGACCGACTACTGTTTGCCCGCAACGATGACAGCGTATCGGTGTTTCGGTGGATAGAAGGACAGCTGGACTATTAGCTACTGCATAATTGTCATCGGTCATTTGTCCCTTGTCTTTTGTAATTGTGACCAATGACCAATGACCAATGATCGCGCGGCGACCACCAGTGACCAAAACGCATTCCTAACCATGTACAACCTTTTCCTTCCCCTACTTCTTTTGCTCATGGCAACTTCTTCCCCCGCCCAAGTTAGCGATACCTTGCTGGTCGCCTTCAGTACCGACTTTGAAATCAACGGACGGGGCGACCACGTGAACTGGTCACAAACCGATTGGGTAACCTTACCGCTGCGATACGGCCCCGCACAAGAAGCGAGCACTCGGGCGAAGGTACTATATTCCACCACGGGCATCTACTTTCTAATGCAATGTGCCGACGAGGTGCTCACCGCCACCCTTACCGAGGACTTCGCTGACCTCTATAAGGAAGACGTGGTGGAGGTGTTTCTGTGGACGGATGAAGCCCAACCGCTCTACCTTGAGTACGAACTCTCGCCGCTCAACTACGAGCTGCCCATCCTGGTGCCCAACCACGGGGGTACGTTTTTCGGTTGGCGTCCCTGGCACTACGAAGGGGAGCGGCGCACCCGGCACGCCACTTCGGTGCAGGGCGGTGAGAAAAAGAGCGGGGCGAGTATCCGTGGGTGGACCGCCGAGTTCTTCATTCCCTACGCCCTGCTCAAACCGCTGGGCAATGTGCCGCCTCGGCCCGGCACCCGCTGGCGGGCCAACTTGTACCGCATCGACTACGATACTGCCGAACCACGCTACTGGCAGTGGCAACCCACCGCGGGCAACTTCCACGAATACCAGCGGTTCGGAACCTTTGTTTTTGAAAGAGGCTCAACCAGAAACTAGCGTTCGATCTATTCTAGCGCAGGGTCTCTGGCCCTGGGTCTTGAGTAAGCGGGTTCTCTGAACCCAACGATACCGGATACGATTAACCGAGCTAACCAATCACTAAAGACATTACCATGAAACCCCTAATATGGCTACTTACCTGCCTAACCCTGGTCACCTGTCAATCGTCACCGGACGTTCTTGATGCGACCTTCAAAGATGACCGCCTCCCCGACGGCTGGCGACTGGTGCCGATGGATGTTGATTCCTCAACGGATCTTTCCCCGATGCCGACGCTGGCCCCGCCCGAAGAAGCAATCACCGTCCGACACGCTCGCCTGGTGAGTCCGGCTTTCTCAGTAACGCCCTTTCGGTACTACCGCGTGGAGATGACGGTGCAGGCGCAGGAGAAAACCCTGTGGGCCATGACTTTCTACGACCGGAACGAATCGCTGTTGCTGGCCGACTTCTACTCCAGCTTCAACCCCTCCGCTAACCTACAACCGCAGGTATTCTACGTGCAGGCCAAGGCGAATGCCACCCGGGCTGAATTCTGGTTACAACCCGGGGCCGATCAAACTACCTACCTGCGGCAGGTGCGCGTTACCCCCGCCCAAGGTTCCGAGGAGATACTGCGGTGGCAAGACAGTATTTATCGCAGTGTGCCACCCGTGCGCTACGAACCGCCTGCCAATCGCTGGGAGCATCTGCCCCGCACCATGAACGCCCTTCGCACCGGTAAACAGCTACGGGTAGTGATGCTGGGCAACTCCATCATCAACGACACCGGCAACTCCGGGTGGGAACTGCCCGTAGAGGCGCAGTACCCCGGCGCTGATCTGGAAGTAATCACCTCGGTGCGGGGCAGTACCGGCTGCACCTATTACCAGCACCACAACCGGGTGGATACCTTCGTGGTGCAGTACCAGCCCGACCTGCTGATGATCGGCGGTATCTCGAACCATAATGACACTGCCGCCCTACGCAGCGTGATTCGGCAGGTGCGGCAGCGGATGGGTCCCGCTCCTGAGATCATGGTGATGAGCGGTCCGTTAGGGCGCGATGGCGACCCCCGCACTAATCCCGACTTCCCAGTGGTTCCGCAGAGCGATGATTTTCGGTTACAGTTGACGCAACTGTGCGCTGAGGAGGGGGTGGAATACTTCGATATGAAGTCGGCCTGGGGAGCGTATCTTGTGCAAAGCAACGCCGCCTACGACTATTACCTGCGCGACCCCCTGCACGCCAACGCCCGCGGGCGGCAGGTGCTAGCCCGCATGCTATCCGCTTACTTCGCTCCGAAAGAGACGGCTACGGTGAAGTGAGACGACGGATATTAGATCATCCAGCCTCCGTGGCGTGCTCTACCAGATCCCAGCTGTTGCCGTACAAATCTTCAAACACCGCTACCGTGCCGTAGGCTTCTTTGCGGGGAGATTCAATAAAAAGGACGCCCCGATCGGTGAACCTACGATAGTCGCGCCAGAAGTCGTCGGTATGCAGAAAGAGAAACACCCTTCCGCCGGTCTGGTCGCCGCAGTGCGCCGCCTGTTCCGGGTTGCTGGCTTTCGCCAGTAGCAACTGGGTTTCGCTGGAACCGGGCGGTGCTACCCGTACCCAGCGTTTGTCGGCCGATAGGTGCGTGTCTTCTACTAGTCGGAAGCCCAGTGTTTCAGTATAGTAGGCAATGGCCTTATCGTAGTCTTTCACCAGTAGGGCAATAGCTCCAATGCGCTGCTTCACAGGCTCTGAGCACTGAAGGTGTCGCCCTGGTTGATATCGCCGGTCTCCAGCCCCTTCTTGAACCAGCGCATCCGCTGGGCCGAGGTGCCGTGGGTAAAGGCATCAGGCACCACGTAGCCCTGCGACTGCTTTTGCAGGCGGTCGTCGCCGATGGCGTTGGCGGCCCGCATCGCTTCCTCAATATCGCCCGCTTCCAGAATCTCGTTCATCTGCTGGGCGTGGTGGGTCCACACCCCGGCCAGAAAGTCAGCCTGTAACTCCAGGCGCACCGACAGCGCGTTGTAGTCTTCCTGACTCAGGCTGCGGCGCTGGGAGTGTACCTTATCGGTGATGCCCATTAGGTTTTGCACGTGGTGACCCACCTCGTGCGCCACCACGTAGGCCATGGCAAAGTCGCCACCCGCACCCAGTTGCTGGCTCAGGGTTTGTTGAAAGCTCAAATCAATGTATACCTGCTGATCGCCGGGGCAGTAGAACGGTCCGGTGGCTGCGCTTGCCCCACCACAGGCCGACTGCACCGCGTCGGTGAATAGTACCAGGGTGGGCTCTTGGTACTGCGCTCCCTGCTGCTGAAACAGCTTGTTCCATACGTCTTCGGTATCGGCCAGCACCACTTTGACAAAATTCGCTTGCGCGTCTTCTTCGGGGGTGGGAGTTCGCGAGGTGGTAGAAGTATTCACGGCATTGCCGCTACCCCCGGTCACGAGGCGTAACACGTCGCCCAAATCGCCGCCCGTCAATAAAGTAATCACCACCAGCACGATGGTACCGAGTCCACCGCCCACGGCCAAACGTTTGCCGGTACTGCCCCGTCGGTCGTCAACGTTGCCGCTTTGTCTTCTGCCTTGCCAGCGCATAATCAGATAAGTTAGGTTAGTGTATAGACGGTTAGCCAAAGGCCACCGTTGGTGCAAATGCACGTTTATGGAAACTGATAACCGGGCTTAGATGTTTAGCAGATACATCCCATTACCGGATAATTTTCCTTTGTAAATATGACCAATGATCGCGATTTCTATGGTTTAAACAAGGGCAGTGGCATAAATTTTTTCATATTTTCGGTTATCACGGATGCAGGCGAAAACGCGGTGGATAATCTTGTTGCGCACAGCATTCAAGACCAGCATTTTGTTCTTACCTTGCGCTACTTTTCGGTGGTAATAGGCAGCCATTTCACCTTTGCCAGACACAACTGACAAGGCTGCCATATGCAGTAGTTTTTTCATCTGTTTGTTAGCCAGGTGACTTACCCTGGTGCCGCCTCGGATACTCGTCCCTGAGGTGTGCTCAAAGGGGGCTACACCAGAATAGCAAGCAAACTTTCTAGGGCAACTGAAGAGTTTGAATTCGTTGGTGGCAATCACCATTTCGCAAAAGACTACTTCTCCAACCCCGTCTACGGAAGTGACTAAATTGAACAAATGCTTGAGTGAATCATCTTCTTTGATAAGAAGCTTGATTTTCTTTTCAACCTCTGCAATCTGCTTTTCTAAAGCTTCAATGGGTTTTTTATTGAGCTTTTCCATTTCTTTTTGAAGCTTCTTGTCCTGAAAAGCAGCCACCTCATCAAGAGGAATCCGAAGGGTATTTTTGGCATTAAGTAGTCCCGGTGGGGCCCACTTTTGCGAAGGGCTACGAGTTGACGTAGTTTGAGAATAATTTGCCGCTCTGGTTGCCAGATTGTAGCCTGGTCAGCGTAGCGAAAGGCATACTCACTGATTCTTACCGAGTCAATCTTATCACTCTTGCCTCGTTGTAGTCCCAGTGATCGCTTGATTCGCAAAGAGGATTCTAGCCAAAGAGAAAAATTGCTCTCGGTAGCTAATGCTAAGATATTCTGACTATAAATCCCTGTATGCTCACAGCAAATAAGGCTCTTGGAAAGATCAATATCTTTGACCAGGCATTCTTGTTGGAACTGCATCAAGCCTGCTGATGAGTTGGCAACTTTAATGTGAAAAAGAAGCCCATTTCGGTCTCTGACGGCAAAGTCCAGCGTCTTTTTGCTGATGTCAATGCCGATGAAAAAAGAATAATGCATACTTTTGAGATTAGTGGTTAATAAACAATCAAGACACTTGCAAAACCTTAATAATAGGTCTAAAACCTGAATTTCTATCTGAAGCTTGTCTTGATAAAAACCAGCCCAAGTCTGAATCGCGGGATAAGTCTTAACTTGGCGGCGACCGTAGTTCACTTGGGGCTGGTGGTTAAGTTGTGAATATGTGGACAACTCTATCAAGTTGCCCACATATTCACAACTCAATAGCAACTCCTTCTTTCTTAGAATTTTACTACACCACAAACCTAAAGGCGGCGGCCGCTGACCAATTGTCTATGATCGTGCTGGTCCTCAACGCCGGAAGCTCTTCCATTAAGTACCAACTGTTCACCATGCCCGAGCAGCGGGTGATCGCCCGAGGAGTGGTAGAACGCATCGGCGAGGATCAGGGCCGGGTAAAGCATACTTCCTATCAACACGATACGCCCCGCATTTATGAGCAGGCGCAGCCGGTAGATGATCACCAACAGGGCTTGCAACGGGTGAGTGAGTTACTGCTGGACGATGAATACGGAGTGGTAGAACACCCCGAAGATGTAGCGTTGATCGGCCACCGGGTGGTGCACGGGGGCGAATACTTTCGCCAAGCGACCTTAATTACTGATGAGGTGAAGGAGTGTATCCGCGGGCTCACGCCGCTGGCCCCATTGCACAATCCGCCCAACCTGACCGGCATCGCCGAGGCGCAGCTCGTTTTTCCGCAGGCCCGGCAGGTGGCGGTGTTCGATACCGCCTTCCACCAAACCCTGCCCGACTACGCCTACCGCTACCCCGTACCCAACGAACTGTACCACGAGCACGGCGTGCGGGTCTACGGCATGCACGGCACCTCGCACCGCTACGTGGCCCAGGCCGCCGCCGACTTCCTGCAACAACCGCTCACTACTCTCAACCTGATCACCATTCACCTGGGCAACGGTTGCAGCATGGCCGCCGTGCAAGCGGGCAAAAGCATCGACACCACGATGGGACTCACCCCCCTGCCCGGTCTGATGATGGGCACCCGCTCGGGCGATGTAGATCCCGCCCTGGTCTACTTTCTAACCCGCGAAACAGGCCGTACGGTTGCGGAGGTAGACCAGTTGCTCAATAACGACAGCGGTTTGCTAGGCATTGCTGGCAACAACGACCTGCGGGAGGTGACCCGGCAGTACGAAGCAGGCAACGATGCCGCCCGGCTGGCGCTACAGATGTACGCCTACCGCATCAAGAAGTATATTGGGAGCTACCTAGCCGTGCTGGGCCGGGTAGACGCCCTGGTGTTCACCGCCGGGGTGGGGGAGAACAGTGCGCTGGTGCGGCAGATGAGCTGCGCCGGGCTGGCCCCTCTGGGCATTGCTATGGATGATGATCTGAACAAAACCGCTTCTTCTAAAGCGCGGGCTATCCAGTCGGCTTATAGCCAGGTGCGGGTGCTGGTGGTGCCGACGAATGAGGAACTGGCTATCGCGCAGGAAGCGTACATGGTGATAGGGGAAAAGTAACCTGGGTTTCCCCCATTTTAGTAGACAGTTAAGTAGTCAGTCAAAATTAATTGCAAAACGTTATACCGGAATTTTACGAAGTGTAGCGAAAATCAGCGCGTTTTAGGCACACTTTCGTCGCTGTAGCAGGGGATTCCGGGTCTCACTACGCTCGCTCCGGAATGACGTTCAAAATTGTAAATAATTTTGATTAGGTACTTAGTTAAGCTGCTTTAGCGGTTGATTTTTCCCAACTCATGTATCCGAAGGGATACTTCTCATAATGACCGATGGTTGAGCTCAGTTCTAACCGCATATCGGTAAGATTGCAGCTAATGTGCCGCAGTTACGCCAAGCCGTAAAATTCTACCAGTGCGTCAAGGTTAGCTTGATCACTACCTCGTTCAACGACCCAACTGAGTATCTAATGGGAGGAAGCTGGGTTCTGCCAGTCCGACGTGTTCTAATAGGGAAATCAACCTCAGTTGGTGCACTCATCGTTTAAAGTGTTTGGTGAGAAATCGTTTACGCTGGTAGCAGCAAAACAATACACTTTGGGTGGGTTACTTTTTGGGAAGGATGTAAGGTTTGGCTGTAATCGCACGGGGGGCGCACGCGTTTACAATATCGCACGCGTTGCAAACGCGCGCTAGCTTTCGTTACTTTGTTGGTGCGCGTTTGTAACGCGTTGAAAACGGTTAATTAGCCTGAATGGCCGTGATAATCACCGTATTGACGATGTCGGTGACAGTGCAGCCCCGGCTCAGGTCGTTGACGGGCTTCTTGAGTCCCTGCAACACCGGGCCAATGGCGACGGCGCCTGTTTCGCGCTGCACGGCCTTGTAGGTGTTGTTTCCGGTGTTGAGGTCAGGGAAGATGAGCACCGAGGCGTAGCCCGCCACCTCGGATCCGGGAATCTTTTTTACGCCCACCTCAGCGTCCACGGCGGCATCGTACTGAATGGGCCCTTCGGTCTTGAGGTCGGGACGGCGCTGCTTCACGATCTGGGTTGCCTCCCGTACCTTCTCCACGTCGGCCCCCGCTCCTGAGGTGCCCGAGGAGTACGACAGCATCGCAATCTTGGGCTCAATGCCGAAGGTGCGGCTCGTCTCGGCCGAGGAGATCGCAATCTCGGCCAGCTCTTCGGCGTTGGGGTTGGGATTGATGGCGCAGTCGCCGTACACCAGCACCCGGTCCTCCAGGGCCATAAAGAATACCGATGACACCAGTGAGACGTCGGGCGTGGTTTTGATAAGTTGCAGGGCGGGCCGGATGGTGTGCTGCGTGGTGTGCGCCGCGCCGGATACCATGCCGTCGGCCTGCCCTTCCAGCACCATCATCGTGCCGAAGTACGATACATCGGTCAGCGTATCGCTGGCAATATCTCGGTTGGCTCCCTTGTGCTCCCGCAGCTCCACAAAGCGATCCACGTAAGTGGTAAAGTGGGGCGACTCACCGGGGTCCACAATGGGCAGGCGATCGGTATCCAGCCGCAAGCCGAGCCGTTGGATGAGGGTACGTACCTCACTTTCTTTGCCCAGCACGGTGAGATCCACCACGCCCTGGTCGAGCAGGATTTCGGCGGCCCGCAGGATGCGCTCATCGGTGCCCTCGCAGAGCACAATGTGTTTCTTACTTTCTTTAGCCCGTTGCACCAACGTATACTGAAACATGCGCGGCGTGATTCCCCGTTGCCGTACGGTACTGATCTTCTCGGCTAGCACGGCGGTGTCTACGTACTTATCGAACAGTTGCTTGCTGAGTTGAATCTTAGCATCGTTATCAGCCGTTACGTACGAGTTGATCTGTGACAGCTGAAAGGCGGTGTTGTAGGTGTTGGCCGATACCGACAGGATGGGCACCAGATTGGGCAGCCCCTCAAGCAACTGCCGGATGGGTTCATCAGGATTGAGTTGGGTGGTGAGCAGCACTCCGGCAATGGCCGGGTAGTTATCGGACTGGTGGGCCTGTAATACGCTGAGCAGAATGTCGCCCCGGTCGCCGGGAGTAATCACCAGGCAGTTTTCGGTGAGGTGGGGCAGGTAGTTCTGCAATTGCATGGCCGCCACCGAGTAGCGCCGCGCCTGCCGATCTAATTGCTCGTGTCCGTAGAGGACCTCGGCGCCCAGGGCCTCGGCAATCTCGCGTACGGTAGGGCTTTGCAATACCTCATTCTGGGGAATAACCGACAGCAGTAAGTCCTTGTCGGGCAGCGCGTTTTGCAGGGCCAGCAACAGTTCGTGCGACATGGCGGGTTGCGCCCGGTTCACCACCAACCCCAGGATCGGGCACTCCCGCTCCCGAAACGTATCGTAGGCTAGCCGCAGGGGGTTGAGCACGTCTTCCACCGAGCGATCCAGGTCGCCGCGGCCCAGGATGAGCACCGGGCAGCCTAGATTCTTGGCAATGTCTACGTTGATGTTCACGTCGAAAGCGGCCGCCTCGTCGGTGAAGTCGGTGCCCTCGCAAAGCACGAAGTCGCACTCCCGTTCCACTGTCTTATACTTCTGAATGATGGTGTCCAGCAGTTCGTCGTAGCGTCCGTTGGCCAGTAGTTCGCGCGCCTCGCGCTTGGGGTAGGCATGGGTTGCTTCGTAGGGTAAATCCAGGTTGAAGTGGGTCAGCAGCAGGTCAATGTTTTTATCTCGGCCGGGCTCTGCGGAGCGGGCGTCGCCACTGATGATGGGGCGGAAGATCCCTACCCGCTGGGTTCGGCGGAGCACGGTTTCCAGAATACCCAGGCAGAGCAGCGACTTGCCGCAGTGGGCTTCGGGGGTGGTGACGTAGACGGAACTAGGCATGTTTGAATGGGAATTGGGTATTAAGGTTTAGAGAAGACGGGAAACGGAGGAGGGACGTACAGTACAATTTCTCGCCCTCTCTTTTCCGTTCTCCGTTCTCTTCTATCATTCACTGGTGGGTAAACCAATCATGGCTTCAGCTTGGGTGATGCTTTGTTCCACCTGCTGCTTCACTTCTTGGATGGCTTTTTTTTGGGCGAGTTGTTGTTGGATCAGTCCGGCGGTGTCGGATGGTTCTGTTGCATTTAGCTTGTCTTGGTACTCCAAAGTTTCGTTAGCGCCCGGAACTTTTTGCACGCTGCGCATCCACTGCATCATACTTTCGTCGGCATCACGTAGGTCCTGCATGGCGGTGCGCATCCCTTGCAAAGAGTCGGCATATTCAATGGTGTCTTGCTCCATCATAGACGCTACGCGTAATTGCAGTTTCTGCCGGAGCTGCATAAGCTCGTCCATGCGGGGCATCACCTCGTCGTGCACGGCAATGGCCTCGGCGTAGATTTCCTGTGCCCGCTCGAGCGTGGGGTCGGTTTCAGTGGTGGTGGTTGATTGGCAACTGCTGAGGAAGAGCACTGCGCTTAGGATGATCAGGGGGTAATGGTTCATTGTAATTGGGATTCAAGGGCTAAACTCTTCTTTTTGTTTTGTGTTCGCTGAACGCAGGAGAGAGGGGTGGATAAATGGTTTTATTGTTGGTAGCGACGAAAGTAATATAGGTACGTTGATCTCGGGCCCACTGCACGGAGCGTTCGGCATAGTATTGCGCTTGCTTGTCGGCGAAGTCTGGCAGTACGGTTTTGAGGCCGTCGTACACGTAGCCATCATGTTGAGGCTGAGCGGGCAAACGCAAGAAAAACATTATTTTGTCGAAATTAAATATGTGATCCTAATATTTCGCCACTTATCAGGTACCGTTAACTATTGTTATGTAACTTAAGTTATGTTTATTAATGGCAAGGCTTCTGAATTTAAAAAGCTTGAAATAATACGAGGCGCTATAAGCCTAGTTTTGTTCCAGCGTTGTGAGATCGGACGTCGTCAAATCGGGTATAGCGCCGGATCATCGCTTCGGTTTTATGGTGAGTCTGTGCCATAATTTCCGAATTGCTGGCTCCGTTCTTTTTAGCAATCGTAACAAAACTTGTCCTTAACGTATGTGCTGAGTAACGAGATCCAAAGTGCCGCGCCACAATCAGGTTTATGCTTTGATCAGTGAGGCGTTGTTTACCAAAACAGTCGCCCCGGCGCATTCGTAGCAGCAGAGGAGAACCCATTGTTTCCTGTGGTAGATCTGCGACGGATAAGTCACTGAAAATTCTTTCTAAATACCGACGCGTTGTGCGTACCGGGCACAATTCTGGGTGGGACGCGTAAAAGATGGCTTTGATCTGGCCGACGCCTATTTGGTCAGTCTTGCTGCGTCGTACGTCAACGAGAATGCCTTCCTCATCAAACACTAAGTCGCCAACGTTGAGAGCAGCTAATTCACCGCGGCGAAAGGCCCCTGCGAAACCTAACAACAACACGATCTTATCACGTAGCTGACTGTTCACCGACTCGTCAATTGCTTGAATTGCCTTTTGAAAAGCCGCTAAAGTTAATGCTGGAGCCTGGTTTTGTCAAACTCCCAACGAACGTTTAATTCCGTCCATTGCCGTACGGACAAGCTTACTACCGGTTGGACTTTCCATGTCTTGTAATTCGTGAAACGAAGAAAGCATGGCCAATCGTCGCTGTAAGGTTGCCACTTTGTATCGGTCAGCCAATCCGCTAACGTAGTTCACCACCTGTTCGGCTGACGCCGGGAAAGGAATTATTTCTTGATTGTCACACCAGCGGATATAACAATTTAAGTCAGATCGATAAGCGCGGACGGTATTAGGTGATTTTTCCAGTCCTAACCTTAAATAATAGGCTCCTGAATGGGTTATCGTTACGTTTGACTCTTTGGGGATATGTTTTGGCAAGTTCACTGTTATTCAATTTTTTTGTAGTGACACTAACTATAAAAAGCACTCAGGATCTTCACAGAGATCGTTGTATTATAACTAAATATATGCTTAACAATAACTAACGATAATTAAACGTTATCGTTAGTAAAATAATTCATTGAACAGGGAAATCTTGGTAAGTGTGTTTGAATCTTTGGTAGACCTACGTTTCATCTTTGTGACGCGTCCTTTTAAGTGTTCTAAATGCTAACTTACTATGGGTTTTCTAACCCACCAAGCGGACAGAGCAACCCACGCCATATCGGCGCTTGTAAATCTTAGCCGCGCTTTTCAGGAGTTACATTGCGAAGTCTCCGACTTCGCACAAATTATAATCAAACTAAATTGGTTAACATATTTTTAATTACATAACAATATTGGCATTGTTCAGAAGCAGGACGTGATAAGCTAAACGTCCTGCTACGAACAGCAACGCTTTCTACTTATTTAAAACTCAACCTTATTGATCTTGTGAAAAAATCAGCACGGTATACGGTCCGATATCAACTAATCCGTAGTTCATCATCCCATCAGTATCACCCTCCTGCGACGTTAGGTCAAATGCCGGTTGATCCGCAAAATCTTGATCGTAACCGGTCCAATCACTATTAAAGCGCAGGTTCCACTGTCCGGACTGCGGAAGCCCAATTGAGTACCCTTCACGGCTTTCGTTGGCGAAATTAGCAATCACCACCGTTGTATCGCCGGGACCGCCGTGCTCCCAGCGTTGAAACGCCAGGACCTTTGTTTCGTGATCAGCGTGATAGACTTGCGCATTGGCTCCCCGTAGCCCACGGGTCGTATCCTGTGCGTTTCTCCGCAATCGGATAATATCCTGATACATACGCAATATTCCCGCATGGGCCTCAGTCAGTGACCAATCAAGTGGATCACCATCCGCGAACCACTTGTCTTCAGCAAACTCCTGGCCTTGGAACAACATAGGGATTCCGGGAGCAGTGAAGGTAAGCGCAGCGCCTAAAAAACTTCGCTTTATCGCAAAGTAGTTATCCGATTCACCGGGCCAAATTTCTTCGTTTACCCGCGCCTTGCCGTTGGCAACCTCATCGTGCGATTCGGTGTAAATTACCCGCTTAAAGGCATTTTCAGACGGAAAACCCACCACCTGAGCCAGTTTTTCCATATTTCGTTGCTGATCTTCGGGTTCAATAACCACCGCCCGAACCGGATGCACAAAGTCACCCCACCACTGACTCCCAAATCCGGCTCCTCCGTCCTCAAGCGATTGTGTGATAGCAGCATTATCCATCAGATCCTCGGCAATAATCAACTTGCGTGGATAGCGCTCGTTAATGTCCCGGTTCAGATCCTGAAAGAAACCCCACACCTCCGGGATATCACTACCGGGATCGCCGTCCATTCCGTTGGCGTTGCGCATAAACATGGTACCGTCCAGACGTAGTCCGTCCATGTGAAACTCTTCTAACCACATCAGGGCATTATCACGCAGGTACTGCCGCACTTCGGCGCGCCCGTAATCGGGACGGGTAGCCCCCCAGGGCGTTTCGGCTCGCCAGTCGTTGTAGAAATATATTCCGCCCCCTTCGTTATCACTCCAACCATCGAATTGCCACAGATCAATGTCGCTTGGCCCAAAGTGATTATACACCACATCGAGCACTACCGCAATTCCAGTCTGATGGGCTGCCTTTACGAAGTCCTTCAGACCAGTGATGCCCCCGTAGCTCTCTTCCACCGCAAAGGGATGGGCCGGATTGTAGCCCCACGAGTAATCACCCGGAAATTCGGTAATCGGCATCAGCTCGATGGCGTTGATACCCAGTTCTTGCAGGTAAGGCAACTTATCAATGGCGCTCTGAAAGGTGCCCGGATGATCGGGATTCGTCACGTGAAAAGTACCGATGTGCAGTTCGTAGATCACCGTATCGTTCCAGTAGGGAGTATCAAAGGCATCGTCTTCCCAATCGTAAGACAGGTCAGTGACAATGCTATTACCCGACGAATTGGTGAGCATGCGCGCGTAGGGGTCATTCTTGTAAAGCACGTCACCCTCTTCGGTGGTAATCGCAAATTTGTATTCGTCACCGGCTTTTGCTTTTTTCACCAGGGTATACCAATAGCCGTTATCCTCGGATTCCAGGGCATGTTCCTTCTCATTCCATTCGTTGAAATCTCCCACGACAGTTACCTGCTTGGCATGGGGAGCCCACACCCGAAAAGCGGCACCCTGCTCAGCGAGAACAGCGCCCATCCCGGCTATATTTTTAGTATTGCTTGCTTTGCTCATATTGCTAAAAATTCAGATCAAGGTGAAACGTCTAAAAATTGAATAACCGCAGCTACAGCGGTTTGTTGCAGACCCTATTATTAAAGTTATTCCCATGTAGTTTAACGCCTCTCTTACCCCACTGTGACAATTTGGATAGCTTTTCCGTTAACAATTACTTCTTCTCCGGTCTTACTGCCCCACAGTGCTTTTCCAAGCGGCGCGGCCGGAGAAATCACAAAGCAGGGCTCGCCATCGACGACAATTTGGCCGAGTCCGACGGCCACGAAGAACCACCCCTGGTTGGTCTGCACCAAACTTCCTAATCCAATTTTGTTTGCTGGTTGACGCGGGTTAATTTGATCCAGCACCTTTTTCAGTTGCAAGGCGACGGCCCGCTGGCTGGCTAACTTTTCCTGTTCCAGGTGCATCATCGCCCGGCCGGTTTCGTGCTTATCGCCCGCCGAGCTTTTGGTTTCCTCATTCGCGGCCTGCTGTGCTTCCCGAATGGCTAGTTCAGCACTGGCCAGCTTCTGCTCCAGCAGCTGCTGACAGTGATTATATACCTCCTCTTTTTTCATGAAAATGATATTGCGTTACCAAACGAATAAACCGGTATTTCTTTACAAAACAAAAAGTTTTACCTTCGTGCGTCAATGGCAAAGCAGCAACGGTTCCTAAACAACTCAGCGGAGTACTTCCATACCCTGCACCTGGTGTTTTATTTGATGGTCAGCGTTCCGCTACTGTTGTTTTGCGTCGTGTATCTACGGCGTATGGGAGCAGGTGGATTAGCGACAGGTTTCACCTTTGGCGCGGTGCAGGGAGCCGTGCTGGTGGGCATCGTGCTAAGCGGTCTGATGGCTTACTACAGCTATAAAAAAAGATTTGATCGCTACGATGCGGGCCAACCCTTTCGGGAACGCCTGCGCTTCTTTCACCAAGCGGCCTGGTTAAAGTACTTCTGGCTGGCCGTGGCTAACCTACTTCCCGTAATCGGTCTCTACGTTAAGGGAGAGCAGTTCTTCGTAGCGCTCTACGCGGTAGCGCTGGTGCTTTTCTCAATCAATCGGCCAACCCTTAAGCGCGTGAGTGGAGATCTCAAGATGACCGCAACGGAACGGGAGCGGCTTGAAGGTGACCAAGACCTTGACGCAAGTGCTGTCTGATTCCGAGAGTACATTTCGCTTGCATGTTCCCCCCGAAGCAGTGGCTTATTGCGCTACCCTGCAAGAAATTTACGGCTTTTCGTTGCGGATCAGCCGACCGCGGCGCAGCAAGTGGGGCGACTATCGCTACCAAAAGATAGGGTCCAACATGCACCATAACATCAGCGTAAATGAAGACCTGAATCCCTACGCCTTTTTAATCACTTATTTACACGAAGTGGCGCACCTACGCGCGTTTCAGCAGCACGGGTTCAAGATACTACCGCACGGTGCTGCCTGGAAACAATGCTTCCGACAATTGCTGGTTCCGGTACTTTCCGAAGCCGTGTTTCCAACTGAAGTACTCACCGCCCTGCGCCACTACGCGCACAATCCCCGCGCCTCCACCGGGGCCGATGCTCCCTTAACGCGAGCGCTGCAGCAGTACAGACCTCCATCTGACCAAGTACCGCTGCACTGCCTGACGGTGGGCACCCGGTTCGGATTTAGAGAGCGTACCTACGTCAAGCAAAAAGTCCGACGAAGCCGGGCGCTTTGCGAAGAAGTGACCACCCGCAAGCAGTACCTCATCTTGGAGACGACATTAGTCAAGCTAGCGGACTAGGATTTTCTTTCGTAGATCAAAGTTACGGCCCCCGAGGTGCAGTACGTACACGCCGGTGGCCAAAGGACGGGTATCAACGGTGAACTCCGGGCCGCCGACCGCTGGCACTGCGTATTCCCACTGCTTTCCGGCCAAATTGTACATACGCACCCGATCAACCACTACGCTATCGGGAAGTCGGATCGAAAAGTTCTCCGAGGGTGGGAATAGGAAAAATCAAAAGGAAATCCGACGCTTCGGCCACGGTTTCGCATCCGATTGCCACCCGTTCTGCCACCGAAGTTCTCAGTGCGCCTAAACGGGCGTACAAAAGCTCACCCGGACACTCAGTAGCGCACCCATCGCGGTGTCCGGCAATGGTTTCCAGGCGGGCGTTGGCCGGATGCGATCGCTCGCCCAATGGATCGAGGCCTTCTTTATCCACCTTCCAAGCGGTGAGCCGCTCGAGTGAGACCAGCGCCGTGTCGGTGGGTTCGGTCGTAGTATAAGTGCCCAGCAAGCAAATGCCCATCGTACCACCATTTTTGCCGCAAAAATGGGCTCCTTGCACGTTGTCATTATCCACCGACTGCCCACCCGAACTGCGGCCCTCGAAGATGGTGCCGTCTTGCGCAATCAAGTAGTTGTATCCGATATCAGACCAGCCCCGGTCTTGCGTGTGAAACAAGTAGATATTACGCACTACATTCACGTAGTTGGTCAGCGTATTGAAGGTGGCTGAATGGTGCACAATGACGTGCTCCACCGCGGTAGCCCGCCGGGTGTAGGTAGGCTCGGGCAGGCCAAACCTCCATTCGTCCTGCGAAATAAAATCAGGTTCTTCACAAGCCGTTGCCAACCGACGCCCTTGCTTGGTACGGAATGCCAGACGGCGATCAGTCTTTTGGGCGCTGGCGTTGAAAAACGAAAAAGTGATTTCACCGCTCAACGTCCCCGAGTAAAACAGCAGTTGGCTGACCGGCTCATCAAACACCATGAGGTTAGCCGTCTGGTACGATCCGTTTAGGGAACCGTGTTCATCGGCGCTTAAATAAAAGGTGTCTTGTTGGTAGACTACGTACGCATCCGCGAAGGTGGCGTTACTCGAAATACGCAATGATAGGCTGGTAAACGGGAAGTCAAGCAGTAGTGTATACACTTGGGCAGGAGATACTTCCGTCGCTTGCCGACTGTAGTACGACGATGACCGCTCCACCTCCTGCAAGGGCAAACGGACGTTGTTTTGTGCGTGAGCAGTTGTAAAACCGCCGATAAAAAGTATACTTTGTAGTGCTATAAAAAATAGACGCATGGCTTTTGCTTTTGTAACCCTCAGAACGAAGCAGGCGCCCCTTAGTTGCTTTTAACCCAATATTATCTCATGAAAAGATTACTAACATTACTGGCCTGCATCGTGCTGAGTTGCCAGAACGTTCCCTCTCAAATCATTCCCTCGGCGAGCGTGCCGGAAGCCGACAGCCGTCCGCTTCAGATCCTGACCACCGCCCTGCGCGTTACCGTGCGCGACAACCTAGGCAATACGGTGGATAGCGCCCAGGTGCAGATTTTTGAAACCAAGGACGACTACGAGCAGGAAGTTAATCCGGTGGGGGGCGTGCAATATACCGACCAGAAGGGGCGTATTCGATACACGGGCATCGAGGCCAAGGCCTACTACATCAACGTTGAAAAGGGAGATATGAATAACTACGGAGCGGGTACCATGACCGAGGAACTATCGCCCAAACGTAGCAACAACCTGACGATCATCATTGAATGATTGATTTGCTAAACAAATTTCGTTTCAATCACCCGATTCAGGTGCGCTACTCGGACATGGACATGCTGGGGCACGCCAACAACGCGGTGTACCTCACCTACCTGGAACTGGCGCGTCTGGAGTATTTTCGGAAAGTTGCCATTCGTTCACAGTCTAACACTGCCCTGGTGCTGGCCCACGCCAGCATGGATTTCAAGATACCGCTGGTCCCGAAGGTGGAGCCAATCGTGCATATGCGCACGGTGAAGATTGGCACCACCAGCCTGACGATGGACAACCTGATTACTGATGCTGCCCACGAACGACAGTTTTATACCGCCACGTTGGTGCTGGTCGCCATCGATACCCAAACCGGTCGGCCCGTGCCAGTCCCCGACGCTGAAAAACAAAAAATTATTGCTTATGAACCGGCCCTGGCCTAAGTATTGGAATTTACTCGCGCTGGCGTGTGTACTGCTAGTTTCGGCCTGTGACGCACCCCAGGCACCTGATTTTCAGGGAGTGGAAAATCTAAAGATCGACGTGCAAGGGATGAGCGGGGCGCGCATCAATGGCGACGCCAAGTTCTACAATCCGAACAACAAATCGGTGACGCTCAAGGGTGTGACCGTTGAGGTATCGGTAGAGAACAAAAAGGTGAAAGAGATTGATCGGGAGTACGATATCCGGGCCGAGCCGAACAGCGCTTTTTCGGTGCCGATCGACGTAACGATTTCATTGGCCGACCTGAACATGGGCTTGCTAAGCACGGCATTGAGCATGCTCAATGGCGACAAAAAGAAGGTGCGCTACAAGGGCAAGGCCCGGGTGCAGATGTACGGACTCACCTTCAACGTGCCCTTTGATTATGAGGATGAGGTGGATATTCAGTTGTAATTTTGTAGGGCCATAACGGCCACCGTGGTGATGCCCGACCGGGACGCGGCATGGCCCTACGAAATTATCCAATCACCCAGTAGTCATCCATAATGATCTCTTTTAATTGCAGTTTCTGCCCATCCCAAGTGGTTTGGCGTAGCATCACGTTGGGATACTCACCGCTAAACCAGTACTCATTGGTCTTGTCGCTATCTAACTGCACGCTGACCTTCCACACGGAAGCATCGCCCAGATCATACTCGGTATCCAACGAAAAACCAGCAGCCTGACTAACCGCAAATTTCGCTTCGTAGACGGTGGGTTTCGTCGCCTTGCTGCTCACCTGCGATTCGGCCACCCGAGCGGTGAAGTTCAATCTGTCAGCAAAGTCGAGCGCTCGTAGCGAATAGGACAACTGATCCTCGAACATAATTCCGCCGTCCACGATAGTTTCTCCTACCCCTTGCCCGTCCCAGTAACTATTGTAGCCGAAAGCGTATTTGCGTCCCTTATTCAAAAAGTACTTGGCCGTGGTGCCGCACCACTCCTGCGAAGTGTTCACCAATTTGTGCACCGTGGCCGGTTGGTCGCGCCGGAAGAACACGCTGGTCATGTAGTGGTAGGGATAGTTGTCGGTGGGGATGCGGGCAAACTTGTTCACCTTCATCACGTCGTACAGGTCATCGCGCTGGTAGTCGTCCGTTTTCACGTTGAGTTCCTCGTTAAAGGTTTCCTTCACTAAGATTAGGGTGTACTCAAAGTCGCGGGGTTTCTGGTAGACAATGCGTTGGGCCTGGTACTTGGCTACTTCGGCGGTGCCTTTTTCCCAACGCGCATCCATCGCCCAGTCGGACCTAAAGTGTTTGGCACCCTTGGCGGTTTCTTGGGCTGAACTACCCGTGCAATCCACCATCGCTAGTAAAGCAGCACTCCACAATATCGCTCTAAACATCTGATTTTGATTTAATTAAGAATTATTAGCTGTAACTATTTGTACTACTCCACCATTGTTCCTAGGTCACCTTCTTCGTCTACGTCGGTAAGCGTTGGCAGCTCAAACCACCTCAGTTGCAGGCTTCTTGCGTCCTGAAGCGTTGCGGCGGCCACCGTGTCGGTACTCCACGTTTTGTTCTCAAACAACGTCGGATACAGACGATTCATTCCCAGCAGGTAGTAGCCCCCGTCGGTTGACGGACCAATCACCAGGTCGTAGGTGTCGAGTTGCTCAAACGCCTGCTTGAGGATAGCGGTAGTTAGCTCGTAGCAGTCGCTGCCGATGATGCAAACGCGTTGGTACCCTTGGGCAAACCCGTGCTCGAAAGCGTACTGCATCCGCTCACCCAAATCACCTTCTAACTGCCGGACTTTTTGATAGTGCTCATGGTCCCACCGGTCATCAGAAAGCACCTCGGGAGTGTAACACACCATTTTGTCAGAAGACAAAGGCAGGGTAACGACCCGCGTCCGTTCCAGTAGCTTTAGGTAAATTCGCAGAGCTTCCCGGTCGCCGACCGTAGCCGCTAGTCGGGTTTTGACCTTTCCTAGCTGCGGGTTTTTCACAAAGATAAGTAGCAGCTTCAAAGTATCATGTTTCGGATGGTGTACATAGATTTTTTTGATGACGCATAATACGATACAAAATTTCCCATAGCACGACGGTTGTCCAGACGAAATAGATTAGATAGGTGAATCCACCATCAAGGGTTCTACTGTAAAAGTGTGGGTCATTAATGCTTTCGTCTACCCATGTCGCAAAAACCATTAACGAGAGTGAGAGCAGACTCATTAGTAACCTAGCTGACAGATATCTTGATTTTTTTGATCTACCCATCAAGTTAGCCCCCAGATATCCATGTGAAAGGAATGGTATGAGAAAAATAGCGAATCCTGTTGCGATCTGAGGCGCTATCAGTGGCAGCACGAGGAATGCGAAAAGAACTACGAAGATAGAGAATGTAATAAACATAACATACAATCTTAGCCTTTGTGTAAGTGACAAAATTCTCATCAAGTTCATCCTTACTTCCACCCCTTTTCTCCAAGTAAAGGAACAAAGCTAAACCCTTTGAAGGAATCTCGCACGATTTGCCTATCAGCTTTCTTTGTGAACCGCAGCATCTCCTGCCGCTTCCGATCTCCTACCGGAATCACCAATTGCCCTCCCTCAGCGAGTTGGTCCAGCAGCGCTTCCGGTACCGTAGGTGCTCCGGCGGTGACCACAATGCCGTCGTAGGGCGCGTGATCAGGCCAGCCCAGCGAACCGTCGCCGTGCAGCAGGGTTGCCCGATAGCCCAGTTGCTGGAGCACCGCTTTGGCCCGCCGGTGCAAAGTGCGGTTGTACTCAACAGAATACACCTGGGCACCCAGTGCCACCAGAATGCTGCACTGATAGCCCGAGCCGGTGCCGATCTCCAGAATGCGATCACCGGGTTTTATCCTAAGCAATGCCGTCTGAAAGGCGACGGTATACGGTTGCGATATCGTCTGACCTTCGCCAATCTGAAAAGCCTTGTCCTGATAGGCATGCTCCTGGAAGGCATTGTCCAGAAAGGCGTGACGCGGCACCGTCTTCGATCGCCTCCAGCACTCCAAGATCGCTGATGCCCTTGGCCTTAATCTTCCGGACCAACCGCCGCCGCATGCCTTTGTGTTTGTACGAGTCCAAAAACTGGGTCATTTGCGCCGTTGTCTGGCCGACAAAGATACAATTTATCGGCTTTCTCTCCGCCCGAAGCACGTAGAATTCGCGCCCTAAACTTTGAATAAAAGCGCGTAACCGCTACATTTAAAACAGTTTAAGGTTAAACATTATGAAAAACAAGAAAAGTAAAGGAGACAATTCACTTACCACCCTGCTTAGCAAAAGCGCGCGCCTGATGAGCAATCGCCTGAACAAGAACTTACTGAGTCACGAGGTGACGGCCGAGCAGTGGGCGATTTTATCAAGCTTGTGGAAGAAAAACGGACAGACGCAGCAGTCCCTGGCCGATCAGGCCAACAAGAACAAAGCCAGCATCACCCACCTGATCGATAACCTGGAAAAACGCAAGCTCGTCGAGCGGCTGGTCGACGAGAATGATCGCCGTAACAAGCTCGTCCACCTCACCCCCGAAGGAAGCGAACTGCAAGAGTCCCTCACCAAGGTGGTGAGCAAGACCATGAAGGAGATCACCGCCGACGTAGACAAAAAAGAACTCAAGCAGTGCAAACGGGCCCTCAAGAAGATGGTCGACACCCTGCTGGAGACCGAACCACAGACCTAGCGTTTCTTCCAACATAGACCGTTGTATTAGAACCTAGAACTTTTTTGAGGTCCGGTGCGTAAGCAATTTTAGCTTCACTCCCCTACCCTATGGACCAACCTACCGTCGCCACCCTACAGGCCATCGACGACTTTCACGACCTGCCCACCGAGGCCCTGCAGTGGCTGATCGACCGCTCAGAAGTTATTCACCTTGAGCAAGGCAAGCACCTCTTCAAACCCGGTGAGTCTATCCACCGACTCTACGTACTGCTGGAAGGCCGTATTCAGCTCAAGATTCAGCAGGGCAACCAGCTCATCGACGCCGGACGCTGGGAGGCCGGTACCATCTCGGGCATGCTGCCCTATTCGCGCATGGAAGCCGCCACCGGTTTCGGTCTGGCCGTGGCCGATACGCACCTGCTGGCGTTGCATGAAGATAATTTTGTGGAAATGGAGCAGGTGAGCCGCGATATGGTCAAGGTGTTGGTGGGCGTGATGACCAACCGCACCCGCAGCTTCACCCGCCTGCAACAGCGCAACGAGAAGATGATGGCCCTAGGAAAACTATCCGCCGGACTCGCCCACGAACTCAACAACCCCGCCGCCGCCATCGTGCGCAGCTCCCGGGCCCTCAAGAGCCACCTGTCTACCACTCCCGAAAACTTCAAGCAGGTGATCACCATGCGCCTGGAGCCCGAGCAGGTGGATGAGGTAAATAACATCATATTCTCTCGCATCAATCAGGATAACCGTGAGCGGCTCACCATGATGGAGCGCAACGCCCGCGAGGACGAGATGGCCGATTGGTTTGAGGATCAGGGCGTGGAGAACGGTTACGACGTCGCCGAAAACTTTGCCGAGTTTAGTTTGCAGGTTGACGAGCTGGAGCAGATCGGAGATATCCTGCAGGGGCAGCACCTGGGTCCGGTGTTTCACTGGCTCAACAACGTGCTGATCACCGAACGCATGGTGGGTGAAATTCAGGAGGCCTCCAGCCGGATATCCGAACTGGTGACCTCGGTGAAGACCTACACCCACATGGACCAGTCGCCCGACCGGGTGGCCGCCGACATCCACGAGGGCATCAACAGCACCCTCACCATGCTCAACCACAAAGTGAAGGAAAAGAACATTCGGGTGGTGAAGCACTACGACGAAGGCCTACCCTCCATCCCGCTGTTTGTGAGCGAGATGAACCAGGTGTGGACCAACCTGATTGACAACGCCATCGACGCGATGGACAAAGAAGGCACGCTGACCATCACCACCCACGCCGCACAGGATCATCTGCAGGTAGACGTGGAGGACACCGGCAGTGGCATTCCGCCTGATATCCAGGCTTCGGTATTTGATCCCTTTTTCACTACCAAAGCCGTGGGCAAGGGCACCGGGCTGGGCCTAGACATTGCCCGTAAGATCGTTGAGCAGCACCAAGGCAACATCAACCTCGAGTCAGAACCCGGCCACACCCAGTTCACGCTCTGCTTTCCGCTAACCACCTAACCCATGAAAAAACCCATTATCTTTGCCATTGATGACGACCCGCAGGTGATCCGCGCCATCGCCCGCGACCTGCGCAGTAAGTACCGGCAGGACTACCGTATCATGAGCACCGAATCGCCCCAGGAAGCCCTGGATGCCCTGCCCGACCTCAAGAAGAAAGAGGAAGAAGTGGCGGCCTTCGTCACCGACCAGCGTATGCCCCAGATGCTGGGCGTGGAGTTTCTGGCGAAAGCCAAGAAATTCTATCCCGCCGCCAAAAAGGTGCTGCTCACCGCTTACTCTGACGTGGACGCCGCCATCAAAGCCATCAACGACGTGCAGCTGGATTACTACCTTTCCAAGCCCTGGGACCCGCCCGAAGAGAAGCTCTATCCGGTGCTGGACGACCTGCTTAGCGACTGGCAGAGTCGGTTCGTGCCTAGCTTCCAGGGCATTAAAGTAATTGGTTATCAGTATTCCCCTAAGTCACACGATCTCAAGGACTTTCTGGCCGGAAACTTAGTGTCCTATCAATGGCTGAACGTAGAGAAAAGCGACAAGGCATGCGAGTTGCTGGAGCTGAACGACATTGCTCAGAAAGACCTTCCGGCAGTGTTCTTTGAGGACGGTAGCTTCTTGCTCGACCCGACCATCAACCAACTGGCCGAGCGGGTGGGCATGAACCTGGAAGCCACCGAAAGTTTATACGACGTGGTGATCATCGGGGCCGGTCCCGCCGGGCTGGCCGCCGCCGTCTACGGCAGTTCCGAAGGACTGAAAACCCTGCTGGTGGAGAAACGCGCTCCCGGCGGACAGGCGGGCACCAGCTCGCGCATCGAGAACTATTTGGGCTTCCCCAACGGCCTGAGCGGGGCCGACCTCACCCGCCGCGCCATCTCGCAGGCCAAGCGGCTCGGCGCTGAATTTCTGGCTCCCGCCGAGGTCACCGACATCTGTCTGCAAGATGGCTATAAAATCCTGACCATGTCGGACGACAGCAAGATCAGAACGCGCAGCATCGTGATCGCCACCGGGGTGAACTACCGCAAGCTGGAGGCTACCGGGGTGGATAACTTCACCGGGGCCGGGGTGTACTACGGAGCCGCCACCACTGAGGCTAATTCCTGCCAGGATCAGGATGTGTTCGTGGTGGGCGGGGGCAACTCGGCCGGGCAGGGCGCGATGTACCTGGCCAACTTCGCCCGGCAGGTCTACATCGTCATCCGCAAACCCGACCTGTCGTCGTCCATGTCGCAGTACCTTATCGACCAAATCAACAAAACTGCCAATATCACGATACTGGGTGAAACCGAGGTGGTGGAAGCCTGCGGCGACGGTCATCTGGAGCGCATCGTGACAGAAAACGTGACCACCAACGAGCGCGAGCAGCGCGAGGCCGGGGGCCTGTTCATCTTCATCGGCAACCGCCCCTACACCGACTGGATTCAAGACAATATTCTTAAGGACCAGCGCGGATTCGTGGAGACCGGCAAGGACCTGCCCCGTCACCCCGAGTTCAAAAAGCTTTGGAAGCTCGAGCGCGAACCCTTCCTGCTGGAAACCAGCACTCCCGGCGTGTTCGCCGCGGGCGACGTGCACGCCGGTGCCATGAACCGCGTGGCCTCGGCCGTGGGCGAAGGCTCCATGTCCATCAAACTGGTGCATGAGTATCTGGCCACGGTGTAACGGCAATGGATAGTCCGCCAACCGTACGCATCCGGGTAGACGACCGCGAACAACGCAGTCGGTTGCTTCATGTGCTACGGCAGACCCCCAGGGTAGAAGTTACCGTGGAGCGCCTTCCCGTCGGTGACTACGAAGTGGATGGCCAACTCATCGTAGAGCGCAAGACGCTGCTGGACTTGGTGGCTTCCATCAAAGAAGGACGATTATTCTCCCAACTCTACCGGCTGTTGCAGTCAGAACTGCCCTGCGTCCTGCTGCTGGAAGGCTCCTCCGATGATCTGGCCCGCAGCGGCATGCGGCGCGAAGCCATCCAAGGGGCACTGATGCAGATCACCCTGTTCATGCAGATTCCGGTACTGCGCGCCCTCAATGCCACCGAAAGCGCGTCCCTGCTGCTGATGGCCGCCCGTCAACTGCAAAACCTTAGCGCCCAAAAGGCCAAAGGACCCCGGCGCTACCGCGCCCGACGCATCACCCACAAGGAAAAGCAGCAACTCTACCTATTGCAGGGACTGCCCGGCATCGGCCTTACCCGCGCCCGCCTGCTGCTGGAAAAATTCGGAAGCGTGAAAGAAGTACTCACCGCCAGCGAACGCGAGCTGCAACAGGTGGCCGGCATCGGCAACAGCACGGCCAAGAAGATTCGCTGGGCGGTAGAGGAACCGTTGAGCGGGTACGAGGATTGAGAAACCTAATCGTATCGCCAGGAAAAGACGCCGCGATTGTTATATTGCGAATGGGGGTTAAATTAAGTTTTACTGCCCCTATAATTACCATGCTTCATATCGTATGTAGCGTGGAATGGTTGTAATTGAACGGACGCTCTCGTTACATTAGATCTGAGCGAAACGCCCGGACTAGCATTGAGTCAACTTGCTCCGCTAAGAATAGTGCCCAGAATTTACCCAATCCCCAAAACCTAATACCCTAGCCCACCAAGAAAGTCTTCCCTTATGATCATACTACTGCTTCTGCTCGCCGTGGCCTTTATTGTGCTGTCCACCACCCGCTTCAACCTGCATCCCTTTCTGGCCCTGCTATTCGCCGCCATCTTCTTTGGCCTGTTGTCGGGCATGCCGTTGGCTTCGGTCGCTACTGCCATCCAGACCGGCTTTGGCAACACCCTGGGCAGCATTGGTATTCTAATCATCGCCGGTACGATCATCGGCGTCTTTTTAGAGAAGTCAGGCGGTGCCTTTGCGCTGGCCGAACGGCTGCTACGGCTGATCGGACAGAAAAACGTATCCACCGCTATGTCGCTGATCGGCTGGGTAGTCGCCATACCCGTCTTCTCCGACTCGGGCTTTGTGATCCTTACCCCGCTCAACAAGGCGCTCACCAAGAAGGCGGGACTCTCGCTGGCGGGTACCGCGGTGGCCCTGGGTTTGGGCTTATCCGCCGCGCACGCCCTGGTGCCTCCCACTCCCGGACCCATCGCCGCCGCCGGTATTCTAGGGGCCGACCTGGGCACGGTGATTGGCCTGGCCATTCCGGTGAGTCTGTTTGCCCTGTTCTTCGGCTGGCTGTGGGCCACCCGCGTGGCGGCCCGCACCTACATTGACCCGGTGCCCGACGTGAACAAAGACGATGTAGAGAAACGAGAAGAAGGTGCGCCGGGAGCCCTGCACACCTTGGCCCCCATCCTGCTGCCCCTCGTGCTGATCATCCTGCGCAGCATCGCCCAGCTTCCTTCTGCCCCCATGGGCGCCGGGGTGCTCACCCAGACGATTCTCTTCATCGGCGAACCCATGATCGCCCTGCTCATTGGCGTACTGATTGCCTTTACGCTACCTAAAACGTTCAGTACCAAGCTACTGTCTACCAGCGGGTGGGTGGGACAAGGCTTGCTGGACGCGGCCATCATCATCATGATCACCGGAGCGGGCGGCGCCTTCGGCATGGTGCTGCGCGAGTCGGGCATTGCCCAGGTGATCGGCGATGCGCTGGGCGACGCCAACCTGGGCATCTGGCTGCCCTTCATCCTGGCCGCCGGTATCAAGTCAGCCCAGGGTTCGTCCACCGTGGCCCTGATCACTACCGCCTCCATCGTGGCCCCGTTGCTCACCACCTTAGGACTCGACGGCGGCACGGCCAAGGCCCTGGTGGTGCTGGTGATCGGGGCGGGCTCGCTGGTGGTGTCGCACGCCAACGACAGCTTCTTCTGGATTTTCACCCAGATGACCGGCCTCACGGTGAACGACGGCTATCGCCTGCACACAGTAGGCACGCTAATACTAGGCGTAAGCGCCGCCTTTGCCGTGTGGGTGCTGAGTTTGGCGCTATTGTAGTTTGATGACACGCTTACCCAATGACCTTCTAACAATCCCCCCAGCAGAACGTTCTTCCTTCAATCTCTCTATTAATCACTCATTTTTTCATTCAATCCTTCATTGATCCCCCTCCCCATGAGCAACGTACGCGACAAAATCGTAGAAGCCCAGGTCATCGCCAAAGACGCCACTACCCAGGTAGCCGCCATGATCAACCAGGACAATCTAGACCCTAAGCAACTCAAGAAGCTCCGCCAACGCCTAGAAGAACTCACCGACGTGCTCAACAACATCGACGAAGATCAGTTGGAATAACGTTTTTCCCAATTCGGGAAAAGCCCAGGGTTACGTGGTACTTCTGCCAGTCAACGGTGCCGTTGATTTTCCGTTGCTGCAGATTATCAAATGAAATTAGTGCCTAATCAGGTCAACCTATACCAGGGATGTGCATCGACCCAAAACCTAACCACCAACTTAGCAACATGAAAATCACTTCCGAGCAACTGTTTGATCTTAACCAAAGCCTGCAACCCACCCACCAGCGGCAGTGGAATTTCCTGGCCGAAACCCTGACGCAACAAGGTATTGATACCGAAGCCCTACTGACGCAGCTTATTGATTTTCAGGTGGCCATTCCGAGTTGGGCTTTGGGCACGGGGGGCACCCGCTTCGGCCGCTTCGCCGGGGGAGGCGAACCGCGCTCGCTGGAAGAAAAGATCGACGACGTAGGACTGATGCACGCGCTTAACCAATCGAGCGGGGCCATCTCCCTGCACATTCCCTGGGATATTCCCAGCGACCCGGCGGCCATTCGCGAGCGTATGGAGCAGCATGGGCTGCGCTTTGATGCGATGAACTCCAATACTTTTCAGGACCAACCGGGGCAACCACTTTCGTACAAGCACGGTTCGCTGGGTCACGCCAACCCGGCCGTGCGCCAGCAGGCGGTGGAGCACAACCAGGAAGTGATTCGCATTGGAGAATCACTCGGTTCCCAGGCACTGACCGTCTGGCTGGCCGATGGGGCCAATTTTCCCGGACAGCGTAGTTTTCGCCGGGCGCTGGAAAATACCCAGGCCTCACTAGAAGAAATTTACTCCTCGTTGCCCGGCAAGTGGAAATTACTGATCGAGTACAAACCCTTTGAGCCCAATTTTTACTCAACGGTAATTCCGGACTGGGGCACCTCGTTTCTGCTGGCCAACCAGCTTGGGTCCAAAGCCTTCACACTGGTAGATTTGGGGCACCACCTGCCCAACACCAATATCGAGCAGATTGTGGCTACCTTGCTGATGCGAGAAAAACTAGGTGGGTTTCACTTCAACGATTCCAAATACGCTGACGATGATCTCACCGTTGGTGCGATTCGTCCTTACCAATTGTTTCTGATCTTCCTGGAACTGATTGATGGCTTTCCTGGGCAAAGTCTGGCCCACTCACCCTTGTCGTTTATGATCGACGCCAGCCACAACACCAAAGACCCGCTAGAAGATCTTCTTCAATCGGTGGAAGCCATGCTGATCGCTTACGCCCAAGCTTTGTTGGTGGATAGCGCTACCCTGGAAGAGGCGCGGTTCACCAACGACGCAGCACTCGCCCAGAACGTACTTCAAAACGCTTACCGTACCGACGTGCGTCCGCTGCTGCGGGAAGCCCGTCTCCGCAGCGGTGCGGCTATTCAACCCCTACTAGCGTATCGATCACTGGAGATTCGGCAGCGGTTGATTCATGATCGGGGGCGGGGAGTAGCCACGGGACTGTGAGACGTAGCGGCATATTCGCCGGATTTGCCATATTTGTGGGGTAAGCTATCCCTTCGAACGTCTTTTTGGTTCGTTCAGAGCGCCTCCGGAGGATTAAATTACTTCGGACTTACCATTAAAATAAACCAACCGCTAGTCGTTCTATCCTATGCAAAATGCTCAGAAACATCCGGTCGTTGCTCAAACGATTCTACTGCCCTTTATCCTGATCACCTCCCTGTTTGCCCTCTGGGGATTTGCCAACGACATCACCAACCCGATGGTGTCAGCCTTTAAAAAGGTACTGGAGCTCTCGAACGCGCAGGCCTCTTTGGTGCAGGCCGCTTTCTACGGCGGGTACTTCACGATGGCGATTCCCGCGGCCTTGTTCGTGAATAAATTTTCGTATAAGAAAGGCATCATGCTGGGTCTCGTACTCTACGCAGTCGGCGCGTTACTCTTTTTTCCGGCGGCGGCTTACGAAAATTTTACCTTTTTTTTGCTGGCGCTCTACATCCTGACCTTTGGCTTGGCTTTTCTCGAAAACCACCGCCAATCCCTACATCCTGGCGATGGGCGCTCCCGAAACGGCCACCCAACGCCTCAATCTGGCCCAGGCCTTCAACCCGGTGGGATCAATCATGGGCTTGCTCATTGCGCGGAATTTCATTCTCAATGCCCTCCGCTCCGACGATACGACCGACACGGGTGAAGTGCTCTACGACACCCTGTCCGAGTCGGCCAAGGCCGCGGTGCGCACCGGCGACCTGGAAGTGATTCGCAATCCGTACGTCATCTTGGGGTTGGTCGTACTAGGTTTTCTGGTCATTATTGGACTAGTGAAAATGCCCAGTGACCTGGTACAGGAAGCTCCGGTGAAATTTTCGCAGTCTGTGAAGCGCTTGTGGAGCAGTCAAAAGTTCGTGGGCGGAGTGATCGCCCAGGTATTTTATGTGGGAGCCCAGATTATGTGCTGGACCTACGTGTATCAGTACGCCGAACCGCTGGGCATTGATAACGCCACGGCGGTTTACTACGGGGCCGGAGCCCTGGTTATTTTCTTAATCGGACGGGCCATCGGAACCGCGCTGCTACGGTATGTCAATGCCGGAAAACTATTAATGTACTTTGCGATTGGAGCCTTTTTCGATGACCCTGATCACCATTTTTGCGGGTGGAATGATTGGCCTCTACGCTCTGGTCGGGATATCGTTCTTTATGTCCATTATGTTTCCGACCATCTACGGCATCGCGTTGGAAGGACAAGGGGAAGATGCTAAATTTGGGGCAGCCTTTTTGGTGATGGCCATCGTAGGTGGCGCGTTTATGCCCTACCTCCAGGGGTACTTGCTGGACCTGGGCGGTCCGGGATACACCGACACGCAAATATTAGGCGTTACGGAAGTGAACTTTTCGTTTGTTCTTCCGTTGGTCTGTTTTGTGTTCATCGCTATTTACGGTAGAAATGTTTACCGTGTTTATCCGGTGAGTAGCGAACCGTCTCAACAAATTACCGATGATTCGCAACATAACGAATCGATCTAGAGTTTAATCCTAAAACGCAGCTATTTGCCGATGCAATCCACCATGGCTCCAGCCACCGAAACCAACCAAGAACGACTCAAATGGACTGAACTTCCTCCGGGCTTTCAATCCTTGTTAAAACGGTCTTACGCTGAGTACAAAGAGATCTTGTACGATCCTTACATCCACCCGCTTGCCCGTAAGGTGCCTTCCTGGAACGACTGGTTATCCAAACACGATATCGTTCAGGATGTGCCGCCTGATAAAGACACCCAACTGATGCCTCCCGGAATGGACAATTAGTTATTTAACTGGCCATATTTTCTGCTCCGGTGGCAATTTTTTTCGGACCAAGTTTATTTGCTAAATTGGCACATTCATTCGGCGATTCGCCATTTATGAAACTATTTATCCGTATCCTGGTTTAGCAGCTATATCATACTAAGGGTAATTTTGAAATCCCCGTACATTCTTTAATCACTAATTATTATTATGAACGAGACGATGCATCCTGAAGTGGTCGTTATCAATGGTAACGGCACCGAACAGGTTTTCAACTGGGAAGACATTCACATTAACAGTGACTTACAATCCTTTATCACTCCCTTAACCAAAGATTCCAAACACCAACTCGAGGAGAACATAAAACTCAATGGGTGTCTGGACCCCCTCACGGTCTGGAAAAAGAACAACGGCGACCACGTGCTGGTTGACGGACACAACCGCTACGATATTTGCCAGCGCAACCGAGTTTCCTTCAAAATTCGGCTGGTGAAATTCTCCAGCATGGAGGAGGCCAAAGACTGGATGTTGAACCACCAACTCGGCCGTCGCAACCTCAACCCGGACCAGCTAAGCTACTTTCGCGGACTCAAGTATGAGCGTATGAAGAAGAAGCGTGGCGGTTACGATAAGGTGCTTTCTAGTGGCCAATCCGGCGATAAGACCTCCGAAATTCTTGCCAAAGAATTCAACGTGAGCGACCGGACGATCCTGCGCGATGCGGAGTTTGCTAAAGGAATTGAGCTGATTTCTCGCACCAATCCTCAACTCAAAAACGACATTCTGATCGGTAATGTCAAGGTGAAAAAAGGCGACGTGCAGTTGTTAGCGCAGGTGAAAGACCTTCGGCAGATTGGCGGCAAGATCAAAAATACTGCGGACCTCTATAACAAGGCCCAGGCCATTCGTCGCAGTCGGGAAGATAAAAAAGCCCAGCAACGATTTCAGGAAGAAGAGGCTCGAATTCAAGCCGTTACGGGTGAAAACGGAATCAAAGAGCCCGTTTTTTCTACCAAAGAAGACCGACTTACCCGGATTAAGGGCAACATCATTTCAGCGATTAACAAAAGCATTCAGAAAAATGATAAAAAATCGCTGAAAAGTGCGCAACTGTATCTCAAGGATTTAGAACGAGAATTATTCGGACGTTATGCCAACGCGCAGTAGGTTTATTTGGCGATCAGATAACCTTTGTTCACTGCATTTAATTGGGGGCTGGCGATCCCCGCGGTTACTGATTACACAGACTGCTCAGGGGGCGATCAGCGGCTGGGTCGCCCAAATCTTGCGCTTGCTGCCAATCCTGGCAGGCACTGTTCAATTGCTCAAGTCGCTGGTAGGCTATTCCCCGATTGTATAAAGCCCGAGCGTTTACAGGATTCAAGGCGATGGCTTGGGTATAGTCTGCCACCGCCAGTAGATAGCGCTCGCTTTTGAAATAAACGTTACCGCGGTTGAAGTACGCTTTCTCAGCCGATGGATCTCTTTTGATTACGGTTGAGTAATCAGCCACCGCCTCGGCAAACAGTTCTGCCTTTTCGTAAGCAAAGCCGCGTTGCAAATGCGCCTCATTGTCATCCGGTTGCCACGCCAGGGCTTGCGTAAATTTGTCAATAGCGCTTGTGAAATCGTTTCGTTCCAAACACGTCAAGCCGTGCTGAATCAAACCTTCGTAAGAATCTCCGCCGTACTCTAAGTTAATCTGCTGCAACAACTCATCGTCTTTCCGAATTCTGGCGAGCGAAGCCAGGTTGCGCAGTGCCGCGGCATGGTCAGGTTCCTGGGCTAATGCTTTTTGATAATAAGCTATTGCTCCCAGAGTATCGTTTAGCCCCTCGGCCGTAAGTCCTAAATTTAAATAACCATCGGCATACGTTGAATCCTCGGAAAGCGCCTGGCTGAAGTACGCTCGAGCGTGATCATATTCCCCCTCGTGGTAGTAGGTCAGTCCCACCGCGTTGAGCCACTCCGGACGCATACTCAACTGCAAGGTCGTAACTCCGGTGACTACCAGCGAGTTGTTCCACTCTTCGCCCCGGTAGTATATCGTACTTGTTTCAAGGGAAGGGTGTTCGATCAAGAATTGAAAATCAGCCCGAGCTGCTGGGTAGCGGTGCGCCGCCATCAGCACCCAGGCGCGCTGGAATCGAGCGTCGTAGCGTTCCGGTTCCAAGTGCACCACGGAGGTGTAGTCAGCGTTGGCACCGACCAAGTTGCCCCGTTGTTCACGAACTTTCGCCCGCAATAAGTAGGCATCCACCAGGTTATGCTGCGCTGCGATGGCTAGATCTAATAGGCGCTCTGCTTCTACCCACTGACCCTGTCGCTGGTGGTGATCGGCAGTATTCATCCAAAAACGTACTTGCTGCTGCCGGGAGGCACGGTGATCCAATGGCAGACTGGCTTCGGTTTGAGCCTTTACATAGAGCATTGGCCCTATTGTTAAGCTAAAGGTAGCTAGGGTTGTCAACAGTCGGACGTGTAACATAGGGTACGGAAGTATTTTATTGAAAAACCTACGGCGTAAGATTTATTAAAGTTATATCAATAAAATTTTGACTTTATCAATGAATTGTATAAATTTGATTCAACGTATGATTCTAAACAAATAAGTTATGGTGAATTCAGAGAAGTATCCGGAGTTAGTTAAGAAACCCGCGTGTGCCGAACAGTTTTATAATGAATTTAAAGGAAAACTTCCCGAAAAAAGTTTACTAGCGGGCTTCAATTTCGCGCTATGCTGCGATAACTTTCACTATGCCTTCAACCGTTACCTGCTTCACGAAGGTAAGAGTCTGTACCACGTGCATCAGCAGATCAAAACATTTTTTACTGAAAACGCGCAACACAAACGTCGTCTAGCACTTTTTGGCATATTTACCAGTGAATATACCGAAGCTACCAAGCGTATGATGTTGGCTCGTGAATACTACGAACTTATGCCCAAACTCCACCAAGCCGAAGAACAGGTGCAGCGGCTGGTAGAATCCCTCTTTGCTGATCTAAATGAGCAAGCAGACCCAGAAGACTAATGATTACTTCAGGTTAGATTTACCCAAAACAATAGTGATTTTTACGGATTATTCAACCCAATACGAACTTCTTACAGAAGTTTGCGTTATTACTACCATACAATTTAGGTAGTAGTTTATATGGTAGAAGCAGAAAAGCTGGGTCTTGAAACCCGGCTTTTCTGTCTTTAGGCCGTTTCGTTTGTGAAACCCGCCCCGCTCTCTTGTTGCAACCTTCAGCTATTTTACACCTCAGCAAGAAAAGTATTAAATCTGCTAAAAACTTACATGGATACTTTCCGGTATATTAGCCTACGTTCAATACTGGCGTTGAGAGACATCATAAACGTTGCAAACTCCTGAATTTGTTACATCGAGTCTCTGACCTCTGATGGCTGAGTGTTTTTTCTTCCAGCAATAATTACGGTAAAAGCTCCTGCTTTTCCTTTTTTTTTAGTAACTATCCGATAGAATAGTACAATGTACTAAATTTTATTTTTTTAGCATCGTAACTTATACTATCAACTACAGTGACTACCATAGACTACCGCTTTTTGTTTTTTCTCTGGACCAGCGTGCTGATTTCCATTTCAATCAGCGGAAGCGCCCAACCAACTGGTCCCGACCATCAAACGCCCCCGGCTCCCTACGCCATACCGGTCGAACAACCTGATGGGTCGCTCATTCGCCTTTATGTGCGCGGTGACCAAGCGCACCACTGGGCAGAGACATTGGACGGTTACACAGTCATCAAAAATAGAACGGGCTACTACGAATACGCCACGCTAAAAAACGGGCGGTTGGTAGGCAACGAAGTAAGAGCCCAGGATCCCCAGGATCGATCACTGGCCGCGCAGCGTAGCCTATTGTCGCTGTCTCGTCACCAAGAACCACCGAGTGCTTTTCAACCATTGACCGCCCGAACCGCTGCTGCTTCACCTTCTTCCGTCGCTCGAACCCTGGCCAACGCTTCCATGCCCTCCGCGGGAAAGGTTCGTCTGCTGGCGATCTGTATTGACTATCCGGACCAACCAGCAACCTACCGCATTGAAGATTTTCTGCGCTTGTTCAACGGACCCAACCAAGGGCGCTCCTTTAGCGATTACTTTAAAGAGAGTAGCTACGGAAAGCTAGACATTAGTGTCAACGTGGTGGGATGGACACGGGCTAAAAATAGCTACCAGTCCTACAGTCACGGAAAAAACGGGTTTGATGGAGCAAGGGGGCTGGTGGCTGAGGCGATCGACGCGGCGGAAGCCCGGGGGGTTGATTTTTCGAAGTACGATAACAACAACGACGGCAACGTAGACGGGATAATCGTTATTCACGCGGGGCCGGGTACCGAAGAAGCCGCGGACAATAATTACATCTGGTCGCACCGCTGGGCGATCAACAGCCGTTTCTACGACGGACGCAACATTAGTGACTATATGATCCAACCCGAAATTCGCTTTAGCGAACGGGTAAACATCGGGATCTTTTGCCACGAATTTGGTCACCTGCTGGGGCTCCCCGATCTGTATGATACTGATGATAGGAACGGAATCAACTCGGGCATTGGCCACTGGGGTCTGATGGCTCGGGGCGGTTGGGGCGGTCAGGAAGCCGTCCCGTCCGGGCTCTGCGCCTGGTCAAAGAGCGCCCTCAACTGGGCCGATGTGCAGGACATCACCGGAAAATACGGGGCGTATACCCTGCCCGCCGCTAGCCAGAATAACTCCTTTATCAAAATCCGCACACCTCGCCCTAGTGAGTATTTTCTGCTGGAAAATCGGCAACGTGCCGGAGTTGATACCGAACTACCGGGTTCTGGGATGGCCATCTGGCACATCGATAGCGATAAAACCGCCCAGTATCCTGAAAGGAATCAGGTAAATGGCGATACCAACCGGAAAGGGGTGGACCTGGAAGAAGCTGACGGGCGCGATGAACTCGATGCGCTGCCCGCCCACATGGGCGACGCTGGCGATCTGTTTCCGGGCACCGCGGGAAATGCATCTTTTTTCTCCGAAAGCTATCCCAGCTCTGATACCTATGTTGCCCAACAAGGAAGCACCAACAGTAGCGTAAATCTTCAGGACATCCGTCAGCGCAACGGGATAATTTCATTCACCTACCAAAAAGATGGAACTGACGTAGGTAGCGCGTGCGACGATCCAGCCGTTGCGGTGGTGGGCAATAACGAGGCCACGCGATCCGTCAACTGGTATGAGTTCACCTTGCCCAGCGATGGCGTGGTTTCTCTCCAAAGCGCAGGAAGCCCCCAAGGAGTTAAAGTATACGGACAGTGTGCGGAGAATCCGCTGGCCCAAGCCAGTGGTTCGGAGATATCGTTAGCGTACTTGCCAAAGGGGCAACGTTTACTGATCCGTTGGGAGTTCGCCAGCCAACCCGCGCGTCCGGTCGCCTGGAAGCTAAGTGTGGAAAAATCGGTGGTCCGCGCCGATTCGCTGGCGCTGGTAGCAGTTTACCAAAAAATGGAGGGGGCTCGCTGGAGCAAAAGAAACAACTGGTTACAGGGCAAAGTAGCTTCGTGGGAAGGAGTGCGCACCGAAAAGGGGCGCGTGACCGAACTACACTTTGAGCAAGCCGGACTGAAAAACAGTTTTCCTAAGGAACTGTACCAACTAACCGGACTCAAAAAATTTACCGTAATCCAAAATCAGCTATCCGGTGAAATAAGCGCCGAACTGGCCAGCATTACCCAACTGGAAGCGGTGCGCATCGAGGTGCCCAAGCTGTCGGTTCGTTTCCTGCAAGACCTGGGGCAGTTGACAAACCTGCGCCGGTTGAAGCTCGCTGGGGTGGTCGTAGGAACAGCCTTACCCAAGAGCATCGGAAAGTTGCAGAAGTTGGAGAAACTTGAACTACCCAACGTCCAGTTAACGGGAGAAATACCATCGGAACTAGGGCAGATTGCCAGCTTGAACTACCTTGATCTTTCTCAAAATCAGTTGACTGGTAGCACCCCTACCGCCCTGTTCGAGTCTAACCTGACGTATTTGGATCTGCATGATAATCGAATTGAGGGTTTAGCCAACAACCTGTTCACGTCTTCTAAGCTACGAACGTGCTACCTGCACAACAACCGATTAGCAGGAGCTTTGCCGCGCGAGGTGGGGCGTGAATCAACCGTACCGCTTACCCTAAACTTGTCGCTCAACCAATTGACGGGTTCAGTACCGGAATCCTGGACCAGAATAGCCTTTGAAGAGTTAGCTCTCAACAACAACCAGTTGGGAGGTTCTTTACCGGCATTACCGATGCCCAAACGGTTAGATATCTCAGGCAATGGTTTTACTAAGTTGGCTACCCTCCCCAGTGTCGGGTCTTCGGCCAGCGTACTAATCTGCCACAACAACCAATTGACCTTCGAAGATTTGTTGCCCAATCGGCGTTACCTGAACTGCACCAGTTGTCAGGATCGCTACGCCCCGCAGGGGGATCGAGTCCTTACCATTGAACGGAGCCTGAAAGCAGGCGACGCTTCCACCATCAGTTTGCCGTTCGATGAACAAGTCACCACCAGCCAGTACGTTTGGTATCGGCAAGACAAACTAGTCTACCAGTCCGAGGCGAATGCCTTGACCATTGAATCATTCTCTACCGCCCAGGCCGGTGCCTACGAGTGTTTGATTACCAACCCGGCATTTCCCGGATTGACCCTACGGGCGGTTGGAATAGTTCTGAACATTCAAGAAAAACTAACCCAAGAGCTAACTTTGATGCCCGTTGGCAGTAAGCGGTTTGGCGACAACCCATTTCGCCTCAATGGACAGTCATCGACTGGACTACCGGTTACTTACCAGAAAGTAGAGGGACCAATCACGGTCAAAGAAGATGTGGTGAGCATCCAGGGGGCGGGGGCGGTTATTATTAAGATGGTGGTGTCGGGCAACGATACCTACTCCCCATCCGAGCGTACTATCCAGTTCACTATTGCCAAAGCCAAGCCCACCATTCAGGTTGGTGAAGTGGCCGACAAAACCTACGGCGATGAACCTTTCACTTTGGACGTTAAGGCCAATGAAGATTTGTCGGTGAACCTAAACGTGGAAGCGGGAAAGGTGTCGACCAGCAACCGAACGATCACCATCGAAGGTGCCGGGGCCGTCCGTATCTTGGCTACCCGACCTGAGGATCAAGACTACGAAGCGGCCGAGGCAGTTCTGGTCTCCTTCAACGTTAGGCGGGCCGAGCAGGTGGTTACTTTTGACAGCCTTGGAGACTTTCGGTACGAACCCGAGGGTGAGATTCCGCTTTTCGTCACCACCTCTTCAGCGCTATCTCCTGAATTCAATGTGACGCGTGGAGGGATTGAAATAGCTAACGGAGTGGCAATCATTCAACAGGCGGGTGAAGTCACCATTCGGGTCCGGCAGCCCGGTAATGATAATTACCGTCCGGCTACCCCACGTCAACGCTCATTTACCATCAGCAAAGCCTCGCAGCAAATTTTTTTTAGTGAAGTAACCAACAAACTCACCACTGACCCGGCCTTCACATTGGATGCCCGCAGTAGTGCCAGTTTGCCCGTTGCCTTTCAAATTGTCAGCGGACCGGCTACGCTCAGTGATGATAATTTGGTTACGCTCCAGGGGCAGCAGGCCGGAGAAGTTGTCGTCGAGGCCAATCAGGCGGGAAACGTGAATTACCTTCCGGCAGATTCTGTCATTCAGCGAATACTGGTTCGTTCTCCGGCAAAAGAAAGCCAGGTCATCGTGCTCACTCCGCTTCCCGATACGGTGATGGTGGGCGAATCGGTTGCGCTGGAGGTAACCACTGACAAAGGTCTAGTCCCGGATATTAAGCTGGAGGGATCGGCCCAGGCTAGCTATACCGATGGCCTGCTGAGTTTTGAAGCGGTCGGCAATCTGGAAATACACATCAGCCATCCCGGTAACGAGGAATACAATCCGGTTTCTACCCAGAAAAACATATTTGTGCGGGATGCGCCTTCCGTTATCGAGCCTCAGAGTCAAACCCTGGTATTTGGCCCCTCTGATCGTGAGTACGGGAAAACCATTGACGTCAATACTGCCCAGGGCGAACGCCCCACCGTTGAGGTGGTTACCGGCCCGGCCACGGTTACCGAGGGCGGAACCGTAGTAACCACCGGAACCGGTCCGGTTTTTCTCAAGGTCACGCATCCTGAGAGTAGTCGGTTTGCGGCGATCGATACGGTGCTGGAGTTTTTGATAACGCGCGCTTCGCAGCAAATAACTTTTGAAGCAGTATCGCTTACGGATAGCAGTTTTCATTTGCAAGCGAACGCCCCATCGGGACTTCCGGTATCCTTTACCATTGATTCGGGCCAGGGGATTCTGCGGGGCGATACCCTGGTTGCCCTGGCCAGCGGAGCTGTGGTCGTTACCGCCCGTCAGTCCGGAAACGATAATTACTTGGCTTCCGACCCGGTCAGCAAAACGTTTGAAGTAGAGATCATTACCGCTAACGAGCCAAGCATTGATCCCGTACCAACTCAGATTTTCCCCAATCCGAGCCAAGCAATTTTTTACGTCCGTTGGGCAGGATCAGCCTCACTGGTTCACTACCGGTTGGTGGACGTGCGTGGTCATCAGTTGATGGAGGGGAAATTTAGCGACCCTGAAGGAAGTTTAGACCTCGCTCATTTAGCGAGCGGCGCCTATATTCTCTATCTACAGACGAACAGTGCAACATCGCACCACCGTTTGCTCAAAGAATAGCGCACTATTCAAAGCGTAATGACTCAATGGGGTCGAGTTTAGATGCGCGGTAAGCAGGGTAGTATCCTGAAAACAAACCGACCGCAACGCAGATGAACAGTGCCGTAATCATCCAGACCCAGGGGACTATAAATTGCTCAACGTTCATCAAGCGGGCCACTCCGTTGCCAATACCAATGCCGAAAATTACGCCCAGAATGCCCCCAATTTGGCAGATGACGATGGCTTCCATCAGAAATTGTTGCCTGATCTTTTGAGGAGTGGCTCCCAGTGCTTTTCTGACCCCTATTTCCTGGGTGCGTTCGGTTACTGAAACCATCATGATATTCATTAGCGCGATCGAAGCTCCCAATAGGGTGATCAATCCAATGGTGAACCCACCGATGCGCAAGTATCCGGTGATCTCGCCGAGTTCTTCACTCAGTGACTTTTTCTGCTTCACCTCGAACGAAAGCTCTCCCCCGATGGGATCCTGACGAATAGTTCGCATCAGACTGGTGGCTTCGCCCATGGCCAACGGAAGACCTACGGTGCCACTGACCGATACGGTGATGGTATAAGCCAGACTACGGACCGCAACCTGCCGCGCTTTAATAATTGGTATGAATACCTTTCGGTTAACATTGTCGCCCGGTCCGGCCCCCTTGCTTTCTAGTACCCCAATCACTTTAAAGGGAGTTCCGAAGAGGGACACGCGCTGGTTGACAGGATCTTCGGTTGCGGTAAATAAGGTGCTCACTATATCGGATCCGATGATTGCCACGTTGTTTCCCTTTTCTAATTCCAGGCTGGAGAAATTGCGACCCGAACTGAGGCGTAGCCCCTCAATGATGAGGTGCTGCTCATCGGTACCTTCCACCTGGAGGTTGGGGTTGGTGCGAAGAGAGCCTCGTTTTGCTTCCGCGTTGCCGGTAACCAGGGTGCGCACCGAGGTGTGGCCCGCTAGCGCATAACGTCTGGTAAACTGCCTGACGTCCTGAAAGTCGATGGGTGGATACGTCTTTTCCGCCTTCCCCCGCTGTCTACGATTGCCCCCGTCTCGTTCTTGCACCGTAAAGCTATTGACCCCCAAACTGGCAAAACTGTCATCAACCGATGCTTGAATGCCGTCGATGGCCGTGAGAATTCCTACCAGGGCCGTGATGCCAATCGCGATGATCAGCGCCGTAAGTACGGTGCGCAGCAGATTATCCCGAATGGCTTTAATACTTTCCTGAAGGTTAATGAGCAGATTCATTCAATACGGTACATGAGGTTAAAGACCAAATCTAGTGAATAGCGGTCGCCAATTAACAATAAAGCCGGGATTTTTGTATTAAATTAGTAGTCAATGTTTTCTTTAAACCCGGACCTTCTTTATGCGCAAAGCTATTATACTGTCAATCGTTTTATTGTGCGCAGCAATCGCGACCCGCGCCTCTCATTTGATGATCCCCATGGACCAAGCGCAGAGCAATCACCTAAAGGCCTACGGTATTGCCTACTGGGTGCTTCAGCAACAGCAAACGGTGGATTGGTTGCTCAACTATCGGGGCGGCACCTTCACCTGCGAATACTCCCAAAAGTTGGAAAACGAGTGCGTTATCAGAGGGGTTAAGTACGAGGTTATCTCGGATGCGCAGTACAATCAGGTGGTGAGCACCATCGCCAGTCCATCGTCCAATATGGACCTGATGAAGCTAGAAAAGCATCCGAAAATTGCCGTTTATTCACCTAAGAACAAGCAGCCCTGGGATGATGCGGTTACCCTGGCCCTCACCTACGCCGAAATTCCTTACGAGGTGGTTTTTGACGATGAGGTGCTCTACGATAAGTTGCCCGAGTACGATTGGTTACACGTGCACCACGAGGACTTTACCGGGCAGTACGGAAAATTTTATCGAGTGTATCGCAATGCTCCCTGGTATATTGCTCAACAGCGAAGTTTTGAGGAGACGGCGCGGAAGCACGGGTACGCTAAAGTGTCGGAGCTAAAACTGGCGGTAGTTAACAAAATTCGTGACTTTGTATCGGGCGGTGGGTTTATATTCGCCATGTGTGCGGCCACCGATACCTATGATATTGCCCTGGCGGCGGCGGGCGTTGATATTGTAGAGTCAATGTTTGACGGTGATCGGGCGGATCCGAATGCGCAGTCAAAACTAAACTTTACCAACACCTTTGCCTTCCAAAACTTTCAGTTGATTCGCAATCCTTATGAGTATGAATTCTCAACCATCAACGTTGATCCCCAAACTCAAGGGTTGACGCAGGAGAACGACTACTTTAACCTGTTCGAAATTCTCCGCCAAGTGGGATCCAATACCCACGATGCTGGTGCAGAACCACGAACGCATCGTCAAGGGGTTTATGGGCCAGACCACTGCTTTCCGGAAGGAGTATATTCGTCCGGATGTGCTGGTGTTGGGTGAGAACAAAACCGTGGGTGAAGCCAAATATTTGCACGGTGAATTTGGAAAAGGGTTCTGGACTTTTTACGGAGGGCATGATCCGGAAGACTATCAGCACCGCGTAGGAGAGGCCCCGACGGACCTAAATTTGCACCCCAACTCACCTGGCTACCGGCTAATTCTCAACAACATCCTCTTTCCGGCAGCCAAGAAGAAGAAGCAAAAAACCTGATCAACCCATAATTTGATTAACCTCATCAGCGGAAAGCTTGAAAAGGCACAAACGCGAGAAGCGTCCGATCAAAAATGTCTCTGCCAGCACCACCATCCCACCGTCTTCGGTGAAAGTAAAATTTCCCATCTGGTAGGGGTCGGTTATTCCCAGACGATAATTAGCTAACAAGGTGCCAGTTTCCTGGTCATAAAAGTACAACACCAACTGCTGGGTCTTGGTATGAGCACCGTAGACGATGACCGCCTTTCCCTGTAACTGGATAGTTTTAATGATCAAACGAGAATCAGGAGCGATCTCCGGGAAGTCGTTGGCTACCAAATCTCCGCTATTGGCAATGGACTGATAGCTTAGCTCAGTAGACGGCAGTAGGGTGCTCATTTGAAAGGTGCTGCGCGCCAGGGCGAACTGATTCCCCGTGAGGTGGTGGGCGGCACTCACGTACCCCTCTTTGCGAAATCCATTGAGGGTTCCCGTCAGCTCTCCTGATCCGGGATCAACGAAATTCATCGAAAGCGTATAATTGCTGAAGCCATTAAAATAATAGGTACTACCATCGGTAGTAGCGCCGGTGAAGAAGGGTAGTTGCCGACCAGTCCGGCCCAGGTGGTCGATGATATCCTCTTCCACATCTTCTTCCACCGCATACTCTGCGCCCCAATCTACCGTAAATGAATTACTTAGTTTATGGAGGGTGCTGCTTTTGTTTTCTCGGTTATATCCCAGTACAAGCAAGGTGCCGTCCGTATTTTGAGAAACGCTCAACGGGTACTGTATGGCTTCTAATGTAGCCACCGGCTTAACGCTTTGATCACCCAGGTTAACCCTAAGAAACGTTGTTGCCAGCGTAACCTCGTTCATGCAAACCAGGTGGATAGAATCGTTTACCACCAGCAGATGGGCTAGCGGATTTACATAGGCTTCGTCAACCTCGGTGTGCCAGGTAACCTGGCCATCCTCATTGGTTTTCACGAGGTAGAGCTTCCAGGACTCCGTAGCAGCCAGCATCAAATAGCCCCCGTCGGTGGTTGGTAAAACGTCAAGCGGATCGTATTCTGAGGAAAACGTTGGATCATCGTAGGTACGCGTAAAACTCGTTCCGGGCGCTACTTCATCATTGTCTGATCCACAAGACGATAAACCTAAAATGATACCCATTCCGAAAACCAGATAGCGTAAATTTGTCATGGTTAAAAGATAAGGGGTTTGAAACTTTTATCGGTGAGGAATTTGAGGGGGAAGAAGAAGCTCATGGAGCCAGTAATGGCATCCAGCTTGATGTCATCCGATACATTACCAAGACCGGCCAGATGACGGGAAGCGGTATATCGATGGTCACGGTTAGTGAGGGTGTTGAGTCCACGGCGGTATTCTGCGTCTAGCACTACAACCACCCCCCCGAAATTATACGCCATTCCTCCTCCGAGGGTGTACCCCATATACGATTTCACGTAGAGATCAGTGATATCAGTCGCTTGGGTGGTAGTAAGCACGGCAGTAGCCGCTCCCGAGGCAAAATCAGTAGTGGATGCCGCAAGTGATTTGCGGGCTTGCAGCAAGCGCCCGTATACCAAACCGGCCTGCAAAAAGGGTTTGAACCGCTGTAGGGGAATGCCGTAGCGCACGTGCAGAGGAAATTCAAGATAACCTAGCGTATGTTGATGGTTTTGCTCAGAGACTAATTGGTTTTCAGGATTCTCTTCATCTATCCACTGGTAAGCGTACTGATAATTATACTTAAGGGTGGTATATCTTGCGGATGCTGCTATCTGGATTGAAGGGGTGAGGGCGGCGGTACCCGCGATTCCACTACTAAAACCCAACCGCACGTCACTTGCTCCGTATTGCTTTTCAGTCTCAGGACCGCTCAATGATACGAGTTCATTATGCGACTGACCAACGGTTGGGTTGCCATAGGTTATTCCGCTGACTAGTCCGACGTACCATTGGGTGTCTTCGAAGTGATGCACGGGACGGGGACGTACCCCAAATAAACCCTGGGCGTTGGTTGACTGACAGCCTAAGCAGCTTAGTCCAGCACTGAGCAGGTATATAAAGACTTTCATGAAAGCAAGGACAGATAAATATCAATTTGATACTAAGCTGCCCGGCTAGTTTACGCACATCTGTAAGTAAATAGCGCTGACTAACGAACAGCCATTCCTGTCCTTCGCCTGAGTTAGGACGAATGACTGCGCAGCGTGTATAAGATACGGGGGTAGTCATGCGACAAAGTGGCGGACAGATGAGCAGTCTGTAAGTCCCACTTAGAGATTGTTACACCAGGCGAAATCTATTGACTATAATGTATCCTACTGATCGGTGCGTCCATTGCATACGGTAATGCCTTTATAGACACCAGCATCCGTCGCGGCGTAATTGCGGCTGATATTGGTTGATCCTAGAATCACGTCTTTCCACTGCCCAGCTTCTTCAAAGTGGATTTTTACACTGCCGTTCATAGCGGCAAACTGGTCAAAGGTCACCGGAGAATCGTCGTATAAGTGGTCCAGACGGGTAATGCTTTGACTCCGGCGACTCCCCACATCTTCTAGAGGATTGAGCCAAGCAGCCACCGGCTGATCGTCGCTCAGGGAACCGTAGTGCAGGTGCACCGGATGAATGGCTTTATCGGCGGTGCCGGTTAGATCTATTTCCACTTCTACTGACTGGTCGTCTCTTTCTCGGGCAATCAAATAACCCGAGGTGGCCTGCTCAAAGAAGGAACCTGCAATGAGCGGGTAGCGAAGCTCTTGACCCGTATAAGCACTAGATTCTTCGGACTGGCAACCGCCGCCCAGAGACAGGATGGACACTAAGCTGAGAGACAATAATAGAAATTTCATAGCGATAGTTTGTATCTAAGCTACGAAAATACTTTGGTAAAAGTGCTAAGAACGCTAAATAAAGCACCTGATTTGAGTGAAAGAGGATCAAGGGGGGTAATAACCCTTTTTCAAGGGATATATTATTCGGCCCCTTCCATCTTGCGAATCAAGTTTAGGGCTGATCCGGCGCGGAACCACTCGATCTGGTTCTCATTATAGGTATGCTTAGTTTTTACCAGGTCTTCTGAGCCATCGGCGTGGGTAAACTTCAGCGTCACGGATTTACCCGGTGCCATCTGGTCCAGATCCACCGTCTCGATGATATCGTCTTCCTGCACCTTGTCATAATCTTCGGGGTTGGCAAAGGTGAGTCCGAGCACGCCCTGCTTTTTGAGGTTGGTTTCATGGATACGAGCGAACGACTTCACCAGCACGATGCGTACGCCCAGGTGACGAGGTTCCATCGCCGCATGCTCGCGGGAAGAACCCTCGCCGTAGTTCTCGTCGCCCACCACAATGGTCGGAATGCCTTCCTTTTTATAGGCCCGGGCCGTATCGGGCACCTCACCGTACGCGCCGGTGCGTTGGTTCTTGACGGTATTCGACTTCTTATTGAAGGCGTTGATGGCTCCGATGAAGCAGTTGTTAGAAATGTTGTCCAGGTGCCCGCGGAAGCGCAACCAGGGCCCCGCCATCGAGATGTGGTCGGTAGTACACTTACCGTAGGCCTTTAGCAGCAACCGCATGCCGGTGATGTTGTTACCGTTCCACGAGTCAAAGGGAGTGAGGATTTGCAGTCGGTCCGAATCTTCAGCGACAACTACATTAATGCCTTGGCCGTCATCGGCGGGTTCTTGGTAGCCGGCATCCTCCACGTCGAAGCCCTTGGGAGGCAGCTCAATGCCCTGCGGTTCATCCAGCATCACTTCTTCACCGTCTTCGTTGGTCAGCGTATCCTTCAGTGGATTAAACTTTAACGTACCGCCAATAGCTAGCGCGGTGGTGAGTTCGGGCGAGGCGACGAACGAGTGGGTGTTGGGGTTGCCGTCGTTGCGCTTGGCGAAGTTGCGGTTGAAGGAGGTCACAATGGTATTCTTGCGGTTGGGGTCGTCGCTGTGGCGCGCCCACTGCCCGATACAGGGACCGCAGGCGTTGGCCAGCACAACGCCACCCATCTCGTTGAAAGCATCCAGCAGTCCGTCACGTTGCACAGTGAAGCGAATCTGCTCTGAACCGGGCGTCACGGTGTACTCGGACTTGGCCTTCAGCTTTTTGTCCACGGCCTGCTGGGCGATAGAAGCAGCCCGGGTGATGTCTTCGTACGAGGAGTTGGTGCAGGAGCCGATCAGGCCAACCTCAATTTCTTCGGGCCACTCGTGCTCTTTGGCGGCTTCGGCCAGCTTGGAAATGGGCCAGGCTAGGTCGGGAGTGAAGGGTCCGTTCACGTGCGGCTCCAATTCCGACAGATTGATCTCAATGACTTGGTCGAAGTACTGGTTGGGGTTCTCCACTACGTCGGGGTCGGCGCGCAGGTGTTCGCGCACTTTTTCGGCTTCGGCAGCTACGTCGGTGCGGTCGGTAGCTTCCAAGAATTCTTTCATCTTATCGCCGTACTGGAACAGCGAAGTGGTGGCCCCGATCTCGGCGCCCATGTTGCAGATGGTGCCCTTGCCGGTGCAGGAGATCGCATCGGCCCCGTCGCCAAAGTATTCTACGATAGCGCCGGTGCCGCCCTTCACGGTAAGGATGCCCGCCACCTTCAGGATCACGTCTTTGGCCGACGTCCAGCCACTGAGGCGACCGGTGAGGCGCACGCCAATGAGTTTAGGAAACTTAAGCTCCCAGGGCATACCCGCCATCACGTCCACCGCGTCGGCGCCGCCCACGCCAATGGCGACCATGCCCAAGCCGCCCGCGTTGGGGGTGTGGGAGTCGGTGCCGATCATCATGCCACCGGGGAAAGCGTAGTTTTCCAGCACCACCTGGTGGATAATGCCCGCGCCAGGCTTCCAGAAGCCGATGTGGTACTTGTTAGAAACCGACGACAGAAAGTCGTAAACTTCTTTGTTGGTGTTGATGGCTTTCTTAAGGTCGTCGTCGGCACCTATCTCGGCCTGAATGAGGTGGTCGCAGTGCACGGTGGAGGGGACGGCGGTTTGGTCTTTGCCGGACTGCATGAACTGCAACAGGGCCATCTGGGCGGTGGCGTCCTGCATGGCCACGCGGTCGGGGCTGAAGTCAACATAGGCGCCGCCGCGCGCGTAGGCTTCGGTGGGTTCGCCTTGGTAAAGGTGAGCGTAGAGAATCTTTTCGGCCAGGGTGAGCGGACGCCCGACGAGTTCGCGGGCTTTTGTGATGCGGGTTTCGAGGCCGGAGTAGACTTTTTTAATAGTATCAATATCAAATGCCATGTTGTTGTGGGTTTATGATCTACGTTGGTTATCAAACGGTAAAAATACGGAAAAGGATTGAGGGAAGGAAGAAATTAGAGAACAGGTGTTAGGACTTAGGGATTGGGGATTAGGTTTTGTGTACGATGTACGTCCCTGGGATAGGTTGACCTGATTAGGCGTTAATTTCATTCGCCACTCGTCATCCGGTGCGCTCCGGTAGCGTGTTTCCGCTTACCGATGCGTCCGGGTAAAGCGATCTGTCAATGGAGGGAATGTAGAATTTCAAACCGCGGCTTCCCACCCGGCAACTCTTTTTCAATCTGCGTTGTATCGCCCCAATAGCATTACCGGCAATAACGCCATGCTTGGGCGACCCGCCCGCCATCGCGTACACCTCCCCGTACGGTGGCCTCCGTGGTATTCGTAGCGGGTGTTGGCCTGTTCTTCCAGTTGATTATACTCCTCTAACGAGAAGCACTCCTTTATTGCCGGTCCCATAGATTATCAATTGTGAATGGTTTCTCTGTCCTGGCTAAAGTAAATAATTTGATCACAGGTTACAACCAAATCCTTCCACCGAGTGTCACTGGATAAACGCTAAATCTAATAAATAATGCGAACGGTTCACGCATCACTACTGCTCGGCTTTGCCACGGTACTCATCACCCTGACCTGCCCCGCTTTCGGTCAACAAGATACTGCTTCTCCGCCTAAAAACGAATTGGGAATCAGTTTGCTAAGCTACGCCAGTCAGCCCGGCAGTAATATAGGATTTAATCAGACTTTTTACGCGCATTCCTTACGGGGGGTCAGCTACAAGCGACACTTCGGCCGTTCAGCAGTCAGGCTGGCATTCGCTCGTCAGCAACTTTCTAAACGACAAGATGTTCCGGAAGATTGGAACAGTGGGGGCGATTACCAAGCCACCATCATCAAGATAGGCTGGGAAAAAAGCCTTTATTCCAGCCGTCTCAGCCCCTACGCCGCCGCCGACTTGATGGGCATTAAGTCGTTGGCCGATGGCTCTGCCGGGGGCGGAATTACTGGTACCTACCATGATTTTGAAACAGATCGGTTAGGCCTGGGCCTGTCCCCCACCCTGGGACTACGTTACCGTCCGCTTCGGTGGCTATCGGTATTCGCCGAAACCTCATTGGATATCATATACTCTCGCTACCAAAACGATTACACCCAGACTTGGTCCGAGACCGCCAACCGGCGCTATACGGAAAACACGACCGGCTTCGAGGGCAAGTTTAACCCACTCAGTACCCTGGTGGTCAACGTCACGTTCTAGGGCGTACGGAAAACAACCTCGAAACCCCTCGTCAATCTGGATGTCAACATGCCTTAGTCATTCCATCATAGAGGTGGGGTCCTCATTATTACGAGCGCGTTACTCCTACTCCGTTCGTTCGTAACGGTAGCTCAATAAAAAACGTAGTGCCCACTCCTTCAGTGCTATCAAAAGTGATACGGCCCCCGGCGTGCTCAATGCCCCGCTTGGCGATGGCTAGTCCGATACCCGACCCGGCGTATTTGGTGCTGAAGTTGGGCATAAACACCTTGTTTTGTATCTCCCGGGCGATGCCGGTGCCGTTGTCGCTCACCTTCAGGATGAGGCGATCCAGCCCCGCCCGCTGCAAGCTCACCTTAATACTGGACTTGTGTTCGCGGGGTACCGACTGTTTGGCGTTGATGATCAGGTTGCTCAGGATGCGGCCCATCAACTGCTCATCGCCTACCACCCAGAAGTTGGTTCCTTGAATAGTAAGATCGATTTCCTGCTGCCCGTCTTCGTACAAGCCGACGGTTTTGCGCACCACCGCTTCCAGTTCGTACAGTTTGCTCTTCGGAATGGGCATCTGCGCGAACGAGGAAAACGAACTGGCAATGTCGTTCAGGGTATCCACCTGCAACAGTAGGTTGTCGACCGGCTTTTCTACGGCTTGCACCTCCTGGGCGTTCATGCCGGTGCGGTATTCTTCCTGCAAGCGGCGCTTGAGGTGCTGCAAGCTGAGCTTCATGGGGGTGAGCGGGTTCTTGATCTCGTGGGCCACCTGTTTGGCCATCTCACGCCACGCCGATTCTTTCTCGGTGCGGGCTAAAGCAGCCTTACTGGCCTCCAGGTTCACCAGCATACGGTTATACTCTCCCACCATCAGCCCGATTTCATCGTTGCTCTCCCACGACAGCGGCTCGTTGTAGTCGGACAGTGAGGTGCGCTTGATCTTCTGGGTGATGTACTTCAGCGGATAAGTGAGCAGCATCGACGCCAGGTAGGAAATAATCAGAAAAGCGATGAACACGAAAGTGAAGATGTTCATCATGTTGGTAAGCACCTGGATGATCTGCTGCTCTACCTCGTTGCGCGACTCAAAGAACGGAATACTGAGCAAGCCGATCAGTTGCCCCGTGCTGGGCGACTTGAGACCGGTGTAGGATGACTTATACGACAGACTACCGACCGACTCATCCAGCACCAACTTGTTCTTGTCGCGCCCCCGGATGCGCGTCAACGCTTCGGAATTAATGTACTCCGACAGCAGGTTGTTCTCGTAAATCTGCGGCTGACTGGTGACCAGCAGCGCGCCGGTGGTGTCGAACACGTTGACGTCGGTTTCGGCGTACTTGGCGATCTGCGACAGGGTGTTGGCCAGCGCTTCTTGGGTCGATTCGCCCTGCTGGTACTGGGCCACGAAGCTGGTCACGTTGTCGCCGATCTGTTCGGCCTTTTCCAGGTACTGCTCGTCTACCTCTTCGTTGTAAGAGTTGCTGATGATGCTTAGCGTAGTGACACTCACGGCCAGCAGCGGCATAAAGAAGGCCGCGTTCAGGTAGAGTTGTATCTTGGTGGAAAAGTTCAGATTGGCGCGCTTGATGGCGAAGTATACTGAGTAACCGGCCAGCAGAAACAGCACCGCGAACACCAGGAGCAGAAAAAGAAACGAGAAGTTAGAGACGATGTTAGCCACCGAATAGGCCGGGGAAGCGATGGCAATGTAGTCGTCGCTTTTGCCTTCCACCACCAAGTAGCTGTAGCCCGCCCGCTCAATGGTTTGCCCGCTGCCCACCCGCTGCCGGAAGTCATACTGCCGCAGGGGGCGAAAGGCACTCTCTTCGCCGTTGCTGAAGGTGAGCCGCCCCGTGGGCGTGAAGTAGGCGTAGTCGTACTCGTTGGTGGGGTAGGCTCCCGAGTAGGTGCGGTCGATGAGCAGCTCGGGATACACCCGGTTGGGGGCAAACTGCTTCAGGGTAAGCACCACAATGATGTGCCCGGCTACCGAGGCCCCGTTGGGCACTTCCACAAATAACAAATATTGCTTGCGGGAGCCGTTGGCCACCGGCACGTTCGACTGGTTGATGAAGTACAGGTCGGGGTAGCCGGTATCGAAGCGGGCCGCCGTTAGATCTTCGCGGTACTCTTGGTAGGTGCGCCGGTTTTGGTTCTCCAGCGGTAACCCCTCCGCGTCGTAGAGGTACACGTCCACGGCGTACTTATCGAAGTAGTCGTTCAGGTAGATGCGTTCTATCTTCTGCCGCACCACCTCGTAGCCCCCGCTGCCGCCGAACAAGCCGGCCAATGGGCTGCTTAGCCGCTGCCGGATGAACAGGTCGTCCTCAATCTTATCGCGCACCTCGGTGAGCAGCAGTTCGCCCAGCACGTCGTTGTCCACCAGCAGCTGGTTGGCAAACTTCTGCTTATTGTCTTCGGTTTCTACGCCGTGCATGTGGTAGGCCACCAGCGCGCAGGTGATGGCGCTCACCAGGGTGTTGGCGAACACGTACAGGAACGTGATGTAGCGCACCCGGGCCAGGTACTTGGTGAGTTGCAGGGTGTGCAGCAGCGCAAAGTAGGCTAAGCTGATGAGTAGCACCAGGAAGGCCGACAATCCCTCCGAGAGGCACAGCAGCCCGGCCACCGCCCCGGCAATGGCCAGGTTGATTTGCAAGTTGAAGTAGCTGCGCTGGCTCAGGCTGATGAAGGTGCGAAACACCATGTGGGCCACCAGGAAGTAACTGGCCGAGTTAAGGATGAACACCCCCAGGCTCACGTTCTTCAAAAAGGTGAACGACACGCTCTTGGTGATGTCCAGCGTCCACTGGGAGTTCACGTAGATGGTTTCCACCACCGCGTAGTGGGCGTAGAGGGCACCGACGCCTAGTAAGAACAGCCCCACAGCGATGATGCTCTGCAGCACCCGCGGAGCGCGCCACAGCCAGCGGTAGGTGCGGGTGGCATAGTAGTAATTGAACAGAAACACCACAATGAGCAGCACGCACAGGCAGTTGAGCAGCAGGTCGCCCAGCGAGGGGTTCACCACCGAAGAGGCAAAGTAGCGGTAGTTGAAGAGCCGCAGGGGCAACACGGTGTAGGGGAAGTTGAAGGCCAGCATCAGGGTGCGCAGCCCCAGCAACGACAGCGTAAACAACAGGATGGCCCGGTCCACGTGGCCCCGTCGCAGGTCCCCGCGGATCACCCGCCCCAGGTTGAAGAGCACCAGCCCGATGGCCAAGGCCACCAGGGCGCTGATGAGCGACTGGAACAGCTTGGCCGAGCGGTGCTCGCGGTAGCCCCCCACCGGGGCCTGCAGGGTGACGGCAAACAGGGGCTGGTTGTGGTAGCGCACCACCCGCGCCCGGTTGTCCAGGTCCACCACCTGGGCGGCCATGGTGGCACTGGCTCCTTCGGGAAACAGATCGGGGTTGTAGCCCGAACTCACGTACTGGTTGTCAATCTTGGCGTCTTGCCGGATCGGCAGCAGAAAGAAGACTTCCAGACCGGTTTCGGCCAAACTATCGCGGCGCACCAGGTAGCTGCCCGAGGGCAGGGTGCGGTAGGTGTACTGGTACCTGCCCCGCAGCTGTTCGTAGTCGGGCACCTGTCGGTAGTCCGACCAATAAGCCAACCGCCCGTCCTCAAACAGGTAATAGGGGTAGCGGGTAGGGTAGCTCAGGGCGGTGCGGGTGAGCGCCGGGGCTTCGCTTAGCTGGTTCTTCAGGGCCTGGTTATCCTGCTCGATGGTGTGTAGGGCCTGCTCCACCGCCCGGGTGATGTCGCTCAGGTAACGGTCATCGCTGCGGAAGTAGTCGATGAAGCACCACTGCAGCAGGGCAGCCAGCAGCAGCGCCGCCCCGGCGACGGGTAGTGATTTGTTATTTCGGGAGAAGAGCCTGGGCACCGTTGGGAGAATTAATCACGCGCAAATTAGCAAATATTCGGGGGCCAGCGACCACGGTAGTGCCCGGTGTACCATTTTGCCCCGAATTGCTGCCTACATAACGCGCTCGTTCGGCGCATCGTGCGTGGTTTGCGTTAGGAGCGAATTGCATTATTCGGATGCGGGGACTTTTTTTCAGCTTCGGCACTCCTTCGGCGTCGCTTCGGTCTGCCTGTTGGGGCGAAATTTGAACGATCCAAGAACGGTGGGCGATGGCGGAGTGCTTGCCCGGATACGTACGTGCGTTGAAAAGAGGCGAGCGGGGGTGTACCGTTCTGAGATTTGATGCAGGTATTGAGTGGGCCGGGGACGGGTTGCCAGATGACTGTACTTGCCGAAGGAAGACGAAAAAATCGTATCTTGAGCCGACAAGTGAGCTACGCCAGCAGTGCACCGATCTATCAGCCTCATCACTACCATTTATGCTCACCGACTACCGGCGGTTTCTTCGCGCTCCTACCTATAACCGTCAGAATCTGCCGGTGCGTTGGGGAGAGTTTGTTACGCTGCTGCTGCTGTACCTGCTCATTGGCTACGCCCTGAATCCGCTGTTTGAGCGGCTAGCGGACTACTTCCAGCTTGCCCACGCCCTTGAGGACGCGGACGATACCGTGGTGGTACTCGGGATATTGGTGATCCCTCCCGTTGAAGAGGTTACTTTTCGACTGTGGCTGCGGGCGAGTCGGAGCACACTGTTTGCGGTGGCCTTTCTGGTGTTGTTCATCGGCCTGATGCTGCTTCCGGTCAGCCAGTTGGGAGCGGCGCTGCTGATGGCCCTAAGCGTGGTGATCCTGGTGCTTACGTTAATGGGTTACGAAGAGGATATTGAGCGGTTGGTGGCCCGCCGGTTTGGCCTATTCTTTTATGGATCAACCATCCTGTTTTCCCTGATGCATATTACCAATTTCACCCCACTCAACGCGCAAACGCTGCTGCTCGCCCCCCTGCTGGTGATGCCTCAATTCATTGTGGGCACCATGCTGGGCTACCTTCGCGTGCGCTACGGCATTGGCTTTTCAATCCTCTTTCACGTGTTGGTGAACGCAATTCTATTTGCGCTCATAACGTTTTTTCCAACGTAGTTGCTGATAACATCGCTAGTTGCGCGGGTGACTCAGCAGCCAGGTATACAATTCGGGGTTGTCGTAGGTTTCCGTCCAGGAGTCGTGACCGGCTTCGGGGTAGACGGTGAGCTTCACGTTGCCTCCGACTTCCAGCAGAGCTTCTACCATCTCCACGGTACGGGACAGGGGGATCAGGCGGTCTTTGGCCCCATGAAAGGCCCACACCGGCACGTCTTTGATGCGAAAGGCGTAGTCGGGCAGTCCGCCGCCGCAGACGGGAGCAATGGCGGCGAAGCGGTCGGGGTGCTGGATGGCCAGCCGCCAGGTGCCGAAGCCGCCGCGGCTCATGCCGGTGAGGCACACCCGATCGGGGTCGATGCGGTGGGTAGCCATCGCGCGGTCCAGCACGGCCAGCACCAGGGTGTCGTCCCAAAGTTGGTCGCGCGGGTTCTGGGGAGCCACCAGCACGAAGGGAAACGACTGTCCTTCGGCAACGAGTTTGGGCAGCCCGTGCTTCTTCACCAGTTCCAGGTCGCTGCCCACTTCGCCGCCGCCGTGCAAGAAGACCACCAGCGGGAACTGCGTAGCGGTGTCGGAGGCGTAGTTGTCGGGCAGGTACTGCCAGTAGTGAATCTCTTCGGTTGGGTTCAGGGTGGCGGTTTCGGCGACTAGTTGGGCGTGGGTGGGTAAGCGGCTGATGATGAGCAGCGGGATGATAAGGGCTTTGGTGATGTATTTCATGCGGATGGCGGTGGTTTTTGCCTAAGGTAGAGTGATTGGCGGGGATGTGCAACTCGTCTTCGGCCCAGCGTTGAAACGCTGGGCTATGGGTCATGGTCGGGTTCTTCGTGGGGCGAGGTACGCTGGCCCCGGGGCGGGGTGTATTACCTTGCTATCGCTAGCAGACCTCAAGCGTAGCGTGCAAATGGGTAGCCAGGTATTCGGCGTTTTTCATGGCTTTCCCCTGGTCAGAGTAGGTGAACGAAAGTACGGGGTTCGCCTCATCGGCGTGCAATAGTACGCTAGTTTCAACGATGGTTCCCGAAAGCGTTGGGGAAATTCCGTTCGGGGTGTTGCTGCTTCTACAACGGGTCGTCACCACCATGATGGTGGTGATAGTTGGTAGCCTTTCCCAGGTACCGAACCGACAACCGCCCACCGATATGTAGTCTCTCATTTTCTTCTCAGTCAGGTTGATTCGGGTCCCGCCATACGATAATCCAATGAATAGCCCTAGCAGTATCGATACTATTCCAACCCACAAAATTTTCTCCCACGAGCTCTCAGTCGCTAGAAACGTTGGACTGACCAGGGCAAACAGACCGGCCGCCACGAACAGTACCCCCAATAGATGCGGGCCGGACATTAGGTTTCGTCTCCTGAAGTCAAAGTCAGCCATGCGGTTTGTTACTTTTCAAGAGACTGATTTCTTGTACATCGTAAAGAAGAAGAACGGAAGAAAACCAGCCGCGAAGACAAAAGCACCCAGCAGTAATAACCAACTCGCTCCCTGCAAGTGTAACACTTTGAATAGTCCTGACAACCCAACAACGATCGAGGCGAGGCCCCCCAAAATAATTTTTAGGCGTTCAGAAACAGCTCCGGAGATTGCTACCTTGTAGCGGTCAAAGGCGAGTATCGGGATGAACCCGAGCAGTAGGGTTAGAAATCCGACCATGAAAAACTCATATTTCCGGGCATACTTAGCAGATTCAGGGTGACGCCGATCGTCAGGGTGACTGACCCCACAAATCCGGTTGCGTACAGCACTTTTTTCATTCGTAGTATTCGGTTAGCGTTTAACAAAAAGAACGTTTGATGCTCAAGGTCCGGTAAGCCACGAGGCGCCAATTCACTCACCGCCTTGGATAGCAATTGGTCAAAGGGCTCTCCCTTGCCTAGTTCCTCTTCTATGACACAACACAGATGGTCAACTACATCATCGCGCAAGGTTTTACGTTTCAACTTTTGCGCATCGACGTAATCTTGCACTAGACTTACTTGCTCCTCCGTAAGCTTCATATTTTACCTAACTGGGGCGAGATAATTTTATTCAGCGTTGTCATAAAGTCTTTTACCTCCTCAAGGTAGTGTACCTTTTTGCTTTTGCCCTCGGCGGTGAGCACATAGTACTTTCTTACTCTTTTTCCGATGTATTCTTCTTCGTACGTCACCAAGCCATCCTTATTCATTTTCTGTAAGGCTGGGTACAAGGAGCCGTCTTTGAGTAAGATTTTTCCGTTAGAGAGTTCTTTTACCCGCTGAGAAATTTCGTATCCGTACATGCGCCCGTTTTCGGCTAGCAAGTTCAGAATAATGACCGACAGCGTCCCTTTAAGCAATTCTTTAGAGTACATAGAACAAATATACATAGTATTTCAATATATCAAAATCCTATGTATAAGTTTTAGGGATAACTTATCAGGGAAGGGCTACTGTTAGCTATGTCCACTGTAATCGCACCCAAAGCAAACGCGCGCTTTTTGTCTTCCGGCCCAGCATTGAAACGCCGGGCTATGGGAGAGTTGATGGGGTTCTACCGGTTAGAGCGAGTCTCTTTACCATTGCCGGATACTCAGAGACTCATCGGTAAGATGCCTATAGGACGGTGAAGTGTATGGCAAAATCGCCATCAATGCTGTACTCTTGAAGAGAAAATCCGGTGGTGTATTCTCCCGAAGAAAGAGGGTCCTGCGCAGCAGGGACAAAGTAGTCAACGGTAGTACTGATGTTGTTCTCCGGAGCCGGAAAACTTTCGTTGGGTAAAGCTTGCCAAGGAATTCTGTATTCAATCTTTTCTTTTCCTTTGATGCCAGTAATCGCCATGTCTCGAGCACCCACAATGCCAAGCCAAGGTTTCCCGATCAAGGTTGTATCTGCATCGCTTCGATCATCGCTAAATACCTTGTAAACAGCAAAAAAATTATCTACCGCAGGCAAATCACAATCACACAACGCTACCGTATTTTTCCCTTTATTTTCTATTGTAAAATCTAAGATAAAATTTTCACCTTTTCTGAAGGCAGATTGAGGTTCTTCGTCCGTGTTAAGTACTTGGAGCGTAAAAATCAGATCACCAGCTTTCTTGCGAACAATAGCTTCAGAATCCGTAGGGAGGGTCTCAATATCTTCTCCACAACCAGATAGGATAATAGTCAAAATCGATGCAGTTAATATAGTCAATGTTTTCATCGTAGTATGATAATGTGTTATTAATAGTAAGACCCACGGAACCCGCAAATCGTTGTAAAACTCTCTAGTGATCTGAGCCTGCCATTCCTTTATCTCATCCGATCTGAAATAATGTTGTACTATCAAGACAGTCGCCAAACTGGCAACTTATCCCTATGCCTACTCTTTCTTATATTCTTGCTTTTTTCAAAAGGTTGTATATCTTTCTGAAAATTATTTTTATGGACTACACCACGCTCACCGACTCGGAAATCGCCCAACGCTACGGGCAAGATGCCAACCCCCGGCTGTTCGCCGAACTGGTCCGCCGTCACCAGCCCAGCGTGCTGCGGCAGTGCCGGATTCAACTCAACGATTCCAGCGCCGCCCCCGACGTGTCCCAAGAAGTATGGATTCGGGTGTTCACCAAATTCAATCATTTTCAGATTGATCGTTGTTTCGCCACCTGGCTGGCAGGTATTGTCCACAACCGTGATACCCTAATAGACGATAAAGTATTTGACAATGAGCAAGTTACTGAACCTACCGTAGAAGATTTGGCCGAACTGATGGACCACCTTAGCGGCAGTGAGAAGCTTCTGCTTCACAAGCGATATCGGGAAGGCTGGTCCGTCGCGGATATTCAACGCAGCACCTAGTTGTCCGAAAGTGCCGTAAAGTCGCGCCTGTTTGAGCTTCGGAAGAAGCTGCAAAAGCTGTGGAAAGATTACAGAAAAGAACAGCTCAAGGACAGTAACAAAATCGGGTGCTAACCTCCGTGAGATGCCGCCCGCGTTGGCGGCGATTGAGGTCTGCTCGCGAAACGCGCGCTGGTTTTGGGTTACCACTTCAAATACACTCCCACCCCGTAGTTGGGGTTGGCCAGAATTTTTTCGCCGTACAGGGCCAGGCCCACGTTGGCCGTAACGCCGAGGCGATCGGTGAGGGAGTAGGCCACCTCGGGGGTGATAGACAAGAACTCGGTGTCGTTGGCAAAGATGGAGTTGCCTCCCCCGCCCTCGCCGCTGCCGTTTTTGAACGATTCTACGCCATAGAGCCGTAGTTGGGCCAGCAACTTGCTACCGAAGGTGTAGCCCACCTCCAGCCCGTAGCGAAACTCTTCCGAGAAGTTGTTGGTGCGGTTGTTCACTCCCAGCAGGGCCGAGGCGTAAAAGGCTCCCAGCGAACGACTGGCCTGCACGGTGAGCAGTTGATTAAATTCGCCGTCGCCGGTTTGCAGGATACCGGTTTCGCCACCGGCGGTTTCGCCCAGCGGCAGCCCGAGGGTCAGCCCTACGCTCACCACCACCGGGCCGTTCTTGATCAAGCCGTACTTGAGGCCCACGTCCACGTCGCCGATGGAGTTCAGGTAATCACCCGGCTCGTTGTCGCGGCCCGAAGTGTACTCGATCGCGTTGAGGGTGCTGCGCACGAACAGAGGAGCATATACGATCCCCGCCAGTTGATTGGTGAGTCCGTACTCCGCGTAGATGGTGGTGGTGTACAAGCTGATGGTGGTGATGTCCACCACCGTGCCGTCGGGCTGAAAGTAGCGGTTGCCGATAATGGCGTTCTGCGCCACTTTGAAGTAGCCGGAACCCGGGGAGGGGATCCAGCCGCCCCCGGCGTAGGCGGGCGTTGTGCTGAGGGCGAGGCAGCCCAGGAAGAGGATGACCAGCCGGAGTTGGTTGAGCGAACGCGTCGCATGGGTACCAAATGTTGATTCGGTTGGGTCGTAGGACGCTATCGCTACCCTACGACCAGGACCGGGGAGTGGTAGAAGTTGCAAACGCGCCGCAGGGGTGCCTGATGCGGGCGTTGTGGTGCAGTGACGGTTCATGGGTTGGCTATTTAAGTTCCGCCGAGCCGAAGGTCAGGCGGGCTGGTTTGCAGAGAACGATCACGTACCGGTAGGTGTTGAGGGCCACGTTCGGATCAATCTGGCTCACGTTGAACGATTGCGCCCCGGTGGCGGATTCCGACACGTCGGCAATCTCCAGACCGTTGGTGGCGGTGGCCGAACCGGCCTGGCTGTTCGACAGGTACAGGAAAGTACCCAGGGCCAGGGAAACTTGGAAGTCGGAGCTAGTACTGAGAATGATCTCCCCGGCTTCGTTGCGGAGCAGCGTCACGGTGCCCACAGTGGTGTAGCCACCCTGCCCCTGTAAGGTGCCTTGGAGCTCGGCGACGGCGGTGGTCGTATCCGTAGTCACGGTATCCACCGGAGCCGGTTCGGTGGGCGGAACAGTGGACGCCAGATCATCGATCACGTCGGTGCCGATGCAACTGGCAAAAATCCCAGCGACGAGTAAGCTGAGCAGCAAAGTGCGGAATGGTTTCATAGCAGATATTTTGGTGCATTTCCTCCAAGGTACGCCCTACCGACCAGAAAGTTGGACAGTTGGCAGACATTAGGGCGTTCCGAACAAAAATGTACTACTTTTGTGATACTGGCGTGACATTCTGTCGTCAGAATGCCCTTTCATCCCAAAAAAAGCCATGAAGACCATGAAAAACCCGTACCTGCTGCTCACGCTGGCGATGCTGTTTTGGGCGGGTAACTTCGTGCTCAGCAAAGCGGTGTTGGTAGACGTGCGTCCGGTGACGCTGGCCTTTGGCCGCTGGGGACTGGCCTTCCTGATCCTAGTGCCCTTCGCCTATCGCCACCTGCAACGCGATAACCTGGTCCTGCGGCGCTCCTGGAAGGTGCTGTTACCGATCTCTTTGTTGGGCATCACCTGCTTCAATACGTTTATCTACGTGGGCTTGCAAACCACTACGGCCATCAACAGCCTCTTGTTGCAGTCGTTCTTCCCGGTGGTGGTGCCGGTGCTGGCCTTTGGGTTCTTCCGTGAGCGGTTGGGTGCCACTCCGGTGGTTGGCATTTTGATATCGCTGCTGGGCACGCTGTGGCTGGTGGCGCAGGGAGACTGGGAACGGCTGCGTAGCGCGTCCTTCAATCCGGGCGACGGTTGGGTGTTTGCGGCGGTGGTGCTCTACGCGGGCTACGCCCTGCTGCTGCGGTTTCGGCCTACCGTGCATCCGCTCAGCTTTCTGGCGGTCACCTTCGGACTAGGCTTAGCCCTGCTGCTACCCTTTCTGGTGGCGGAGTGGCTGACGTATGCCCCCCCGGCGCTGACGGTTGAATTGGGGTTAGCGTTTTTGTACTTGGCCATATTTCCCTCGCTGGTGGCTTACCTGTTCTTCAATGAGGCGGTGCGGCAGATTGGAGCTACTACCGCAGGACTGTTCTCGCACCTGGTGCCCACCTTCGGTAGCCTGATGGCTATTTTCTTCCTCGGAGAGCGCTTTCACGGGTATCATGCCGTGGGTATCGGACTGATTCTGACGGGAATTGCCCTGGTGATTGGGCATCGGCACCGCACCGCGCATACTGCTCAGGCGGGCAAAAAAAAGCGGCCCTCGTTAGAGAGCCGCAGTAATCAGTAAGCTACTAAGCTTTGCTCGCTTACAGAACGATTCCTAGCGAAACAGTGAACAGTCGGTTGCGGCCGTTCACGTCCGGAAGGTCAATCGCACCGATAGAATTTACAATTTGGTTGAGTCCGTGCTCGTAGCCGAAGTCCAGCGTTACGATGGTGAAATCAAAGCCGAGGCCGCCGTTGAGGCCCCAGTTGATGCTTTCAAAGTCATCCGCGCTGATCTGTAAATTGTTGTCGCCCACTCCCAGAATGAACGAAGGAGTGACCCCGGCGTTGAGACGCACCCGTACCGCGGTTTCGGCACCGGTTAAGTAAACCCCTGCGTTCAACGGCACGCGCAAGCTGTGAACGGTAATTGCGTCTTCCAGATTGGTGTCTACTCCATTATCTCCCTCGCGGCTAGCCGTAAATCTGGAGCCGATGTTATAGTAATGTAATCCGGGCTGAAAGAACACCGCCCCGTCTTCTGCTCCGATTCTGAAGTCAAGACCAGCGTTGAGACCGGCTTTTACTCCGTCTTCGCTTAGTCTGACGTTTTCAGAAGTGATTCTAGAGAAGTTAGCTCCTATTTTAGGGTTGATGGCTACTTGGGCTGAAGCACAGGTAACGGCTAGCGCCATAGCGCCTAATAAAAATGCCTTTTTCATAAGTAAATGTAGATTAAGTAAATGATTAAAAAATTTAGTGCGTATAGCGGTTAAAAACGGACCAAGCCGGACGCCACGCTTGGTGATTGTAACGAAATGCGAGCTAGTAAGTTTTAAGCAGCCCGTTCCGGATAACGAACCGGGTTAACATTCATCAACAATCTCCGTTAAAGAAGCTGTTCAATAACTAGTATTTACCTTAACATTTATTTCATGGAACTGAGATTAGGGGACACCGCGCCCGACTTCACGGCACAAACCTCGGAAGGGGAACTTTCATTTTACGACTGGCTGGGCGACAGTTGGGGCGTGCTTTTTTCGCACCCGGCCGACTATACGCCGGTGTGCACCACCGAACTGGGACGCACCGCCCAGCTCAAGGATGAATTTGCCCAGCGCAACACCAAGGTGCTGGCCATTAGCGTGGATGACTTAGATTCGCACCAGGGCTGGATCAAAGACATCAACGAAACACAGAACACCACGGTGAATTTCCCGCTCATTGCAGACCCGGAGCGCAAGATTGCCAGCATATACGGTATGATTCATCCGAATGCCGACAATACCCTAACGGTACGTTCGGTCTTCGTGATTGACCCAAGTAAGAAAATCAAGCTGATGCTCATCTACCCGGCTTCTACCGGGCGCAACTTCCAGGAAATTCTGCGCGTGATCGACTCCTTGCAGCTCACCGCCAACCACAGCGTGGCCACTCCCGCCGATTGGAAAGACGGTGAAGACGTGGTGGTATCGCCTTCCATTGCGACCGAAGATATCCCGGAGCGCTTCCCAAAGGGGCATAAAGTGGTAAAATCGTACTTGCGCACGACACCGCAACCAAACCGGTAGATTGAACACAAAATGACCGATGGCATCTCTTGAACTGCGCGTTCCTCCGGTGGTAGTAATGGTCGTAGTCGCTGGCCTGATGGGCTTGGCGGCTACTTTATTACCGGCACTTGCGTTGGTCATACCCGGGCAAGCAGTTGCCACGATCCTGCTCGTGGCTACGGGGCTGGCCTTTGGATTAGCCGGAGTGATTGCCTTTCATCAGGCCGCTACCACCGTAGACCCCACAAACCCGCAGGGTACCTCATCACTGGTGAGGAGAGACATCTACCGCATAACACGCAATCCGATGTATTTAGGAATGCTGCTGATATTAACGGGGTGGGCGGTTTGGTTGGCCCACCCCCTTTCTTTTCTGGGACTTCCTTTGTTCGTCATTTACCTGAATCACTTTCAGATCAAGCCGGAAGAACGCGCACTGCGGGTGAAGTTTGGCGAATCGTACGATGCGTATGCTCAGACGGTGCGCCGGTGGCTATAGAGCAAAGACCTTTTGTTGCCAGATACTGCCGAAGCCTGTTACAACCAACTCATCGTTGTTTCCTACCAAGCTTTTCTACTTTATCTAACCACTCTTTTCTAAAGACCTCTTTGGATAGCCTGATTGGCCCGATGGTGGTGATCTTCACCTTCTTGATGCCCACAAACTGCATCGTTAGCTTTTTCATAGCATTGTGACTCGGTCGGCCGTATACGTAGCGATAGTACCAGCCGGGTTGGTCTAGCGTGCAAATCAGCCGGGCGCTTTTTCCGGTGAGGTATTTATCCCACCACGGAGAGCCTTCTCGTTTTTTAAAAGCAAAGCCTGGCAAGAAAACCCGGTCAATGAATCCTTTCATCATGGCGGGAACCGAGCCCCACCACACCGGATACACCCACACCAGGTGATCAGCCCATTTAATCAACTCCTGCGCCCGGAGCAGGTCGGGTTCCAGTTCGGTCCGTTTCCGATACCCAAACCGAAGATTCGGATTTAGTATTACTATTCGGTTGGAAACTTCACTTATCCAGCAATCATTGTCCTTTCTGAATATCCGTGACCTTGTCGTACGAGGCCATCAGTCCGCGGATGATGGCGGAACTTAGCCCGTTGTGCTCCATCTCGTTGAGTCCGGCGATGGTGCAGCCGCGGGGGGTGGTCACTTTGTTGATCTCTCGTTCGGGGTGCTTTCCTGCCTCCAAAATGAGTGAGGCCGCCCCCCGGCAGGTCTGCACGGCGATTGCCTGCGCTTCTTCGGCATGAAAGCCCATCTGAATGCCGCCCTGCGCCGCGGCGCGGATGTAGCGCAGACAAAAGGCAATGCCGCTCGCTCCCAGCACCGTGGCCGCGGCCATCAACTCTTCGTCAATGATCAGGGTGCTTCCCATCACGTTGAAGACGGCCTTCACTTCCTCAAGCACCTCGACACGGGTGTTCTTGGCGGCCAGGGTCGTCATCGATTCCCGGATGGCAATGGCCGTGTTAGGCATGGCCCGCACGATAGGAAACCCCTCTCCTACCTGGTCTTCAATACTTTGAATGCTCTGTCCGGTGATGGTAGATACCAGCACGTGCTGCTGGGCGCTGAGCACCGGTTTGATCTCGCTCAGCAGAGCACCCAACTGCTTGGGCTGCACGCTGACAATGATCAGGTGAGCATCCCGGACAGCAACGGCGTTGTCGGTAGCAATTTGTATCCCCAGCTCCGTCAATCCTTCCAGAGCGGCACGACGGCGGCGGGTCACGGTGATGGCCTCCGGCGGGTAGTGTCCCGTGCTGGCCAAACCCCGAGCAATGGCTTGTCCTAAGTTGCCTCCCCCTAAAATTGCGATGCTGGTTGCCGACATGGTCACTGGGTTGTTTAAATAGATTGCCTACGATCGTTTCTTGGAAACGGGCGGCGGTTGGTTGAACGATAGGTGTTTTAGGCTGACGTCCACCAGAAAGCGCTTGTTGAGAAACTTCCGGCCGATCAGCACCGGGTAGCGCATCTGCTGCCGGTCGGTGAGAGAGAACTCGGTGCGGTAGCTTCGATTAAACAGGCGCAGTTTCGTCTTCACGCTGTAGCGGTGTTCCACCAGTCCACTCGAGCTTCGCACCCTTTTTTCGGAGAACTGGGTGGCGTGCAGGTACTGATCATTATACTCGGGATGATCCGGATCCAGTAGCTTGAACCGTAGCACCGGCTGGCCAGATTGTTCAATAACTTCTACGTGGTGGCAGTGTAGGGCACAGCCGTAAGCACCGGTGTCCACCTTCGCTTCTATCTCGGTGAGCCCCCACTCAGGGAATTCTACGAAATCCATTCTTCCAATAACGAGCATAGCGCAAACGTAGGCAAATTCTGTCTTTTACAAAAAAAGGCCACCCCGAATAACGAGGCAGCCTTGCTGAAGAAAAGTCCGGTTTACGAACCGCTTTCGGTGCTGGTGGTGTCCGTAGGCGTAGTATTAGTTTCCGAACGACCGGGAGTCTGATCCGTTGGTTGCGGCGACCCGGTTGAAGGGCGCACCGGCAAACGGCTGGTTGAGGTAGTATCAGAAGCATTGGTGGTGCTTTCCTTGGTAGTGGTGCCCGCATCAGGCTTCGCAGTAGCATTGTCGCGCGCCGTCGTAGTAGCCGGTTGGGCCGCACTCGACTGGGTGGTTGCGGGTCGCGCCGGAGTGGTGGCCACTTTTGCCCGCTCCTTAGCCGCCTCACGCTTGGCTTCCTGATAGTCAAGGACCTCTACGGCGGTGTCTGTTTCTACTTTCTCATCCAACACCTTAAAGTCGCCCTTCTGGTAGGCCACCGTTCGCTTCTCGTCGTTGGTTTCGGTGAGCGTATCAAGCATCACGGTGCGGCGAAGCACTTTGCGGCGGATTTCGTAGGTCTTGGTAGCGCCCACGGTATCCACTTCCTCAATCATGCGGCGTCGGATATCGTACACAATGCGCGTAGAAATAGTGTCAATCTGCACCACTTCGGTTTCGGTGTAGCTGCGGTCTTTGTCAGAAGTGTCGGCCGCCAGCGCAACCGCCTCAGTTTCTTGAACAACCGCCTCGTCATCATCTTCATCTACGGCAGTCAAACCCACGGTTTCCAGGGTGTCTGCCGATAGGGTAGCGGCATTGGTGCTCACGTCTTTGCTCTCTCGGTTGATATTGTCGCAACTTGCGATTACTAGCAGTACCGTGAATATTGTTAGGTACGAGGTAAGTTGGGCTTTCATATTATCTATTAATTAGTTTCAAAAAAATAAGTCTTTGATACATAAAGCGGTTTCGCCCCCTATTTGTTTAACGAAGTCGGTGTCATTCTGGACAGTGGACCAGGGCAAAAGTGATTCGATCAGGAATCGGAGGGAGCAGATTGGCTGAGGTTTATGACCGACTAGGAACAATTTGGCAACGGGCTAGTTACTTTATCAATAGAATATTTTTTTACACCACTAACTCACTTTTACTATGGAAACCAATAAAGAATTAGTCAAAGACCTGAACGGACTGCTCGAAAAGCACAACGACGCGGTTCGTGGATACAAAGAAGCGGCGGAAAAAGCTAAAACACCGGCTCTGAAGACCTTTCTACAACGCAATGCGGGCAACCGACAGTCATTTGCCACGGACCTAAAGCAGGAGGTGGTATCACTGGGAGGCGATCCGGAACAAGGCACCAGCGCCGCGGCGGACCTGCACCGGGGTTGGATCAACTTTAAGTCAGCCTTAACCAGCGATAAGGACGAAGCCGTGCTGGAAGAGTGCATCCGGGGCGAGGATGCCGCGCTGAAGGAATACGACAGCGTACTGAAGGACTACGAAGTACCGCAGGGATTGCGCAACAAACTACAGGATCAGCGCAACCAGATTCAGCAGGCCAAGAGCGAACTAGAAGCTCTAGAGCTTCAGGCGGATCGGATGAATTAGACTGATATAATTTTCCGTAGCTAACGAGGAAATTTAAAGTCCCTCGCTGTTTACGGAGGCATATCAACAATTGACCAGAAAGCGACTACTGTCCTTGGATAGCAGTTGCTTTTTTGTTTACCCCTCCCCTTCTATTTTGAAAACGTAGGCCGCCTGCTTACCCACCGCTTGCCGGGCAGCATCGGAAACGGTGATGGTCAAGGCATCGCCATCCATGGTCCAATTTAGCGGAGTGTCGTAGCCTAACAGAAAAACCTCCGAGCCCGCCCGGGGTTGCAGTTCGGGAAGAGCAACACTGTTAGAAGGTGTTTTCATCAGAATTCCGTATGCGTAAGGTTCGCCCTTTTTTCGGGTGTAGCGCACCGGATCATCTTCCGCGTACTGCAGAGAAAAGCGCTCAGTGGCGTAAATCGCTTCGCCGTTGGTAGCCAGCCATTGGCCCATGGCCTCCAGACGCTCCACACTCGGTTGGGGAATGAGGCCTTCGGCGGTGGGCCCCACGTTCAGTAAGTAATTCCCGCCCTTGGCCGCCACGTCGATCAGGTTATGGATCAGCAGCTCGGCCGATTTCCAGTTATTATCATTCTTTTTGTAACCCCAAGTATCGTTCATCGTCATGCAGGCCTCCCAATCGGTATCGCTGCCTTCTGCCAGGATTTCCTGCTCGGGGGTGCCGAAGTCACCTACGTAGTCTTCGTTCTCGTCGTTCATCCCCTGCATGCCCTTGCGGCCCACATCTACCCGGTTGTTGACGATCAGTGAGGGTTTTAGCTCACGCAGGAAGCGGTACATATCCACGCCGTGCTCGTGCGTCCAGTCGGGAATCCACTCGCCGTCGAACCAGAGTACGTAGGGATCGTACTTTTCAACCAGTTCGGTAAGCTGGGGCTTGAGGTAGTTTTCAACGTACTGGTCAAACTCGGGGTTCACGCGGGTGGTATCGTCGCGTTCGTTGTACTTGGGATAATTGGGAGCCTGCGCCTGGGGATGGTGCCAATCCATGATAGAGTGGTAGAAGCACAGCTTCACGTCGTACTGGTCGCAGGCTTCCTTGAGTTCGCCCAGCAGGTCACGCTTGATGGGTGAAAAATCCATCACGTCGTACGTAGACACCTCCGAATCCCACAAGGCGAAACCATCGTGGTGCTTGGAAGTGATCACCAGATACTTCATACCGGCATCGCTGGCGAGTTTTACCCAGCGGTCGGCGTCAAATTTTTCCGGATCGAAGGCCCGAGAAAACTTTTCGTACTCTTCTACCGGTATTGAGGCCCGTTCCATAATCCACTCGCCGATGCCTTCCACTTCTTTGCCCTGATACATTCCGGCGGGCACGGCGTAGGGCCCCCAGTGGATAAACATGCCAAACTTGGCCTCGCGCCACCACTCCATGCGCTGGTTAAACGCTTCGGGCGACTCGTTGAGCACATTCACGACGGGCGTTTCTTCCACGGGTTCGTCGGTGGTGGTAGCGGGCTGGCAAAGGGTGAGTAGAAACAGGCTGGCCAGGGCCGGTAGGGCAATGAATTTCATAAGTCAAGGGTTGCGTTAGGCGGGCTAAACTACTCATTTTCTCTCAGCTTCGAAATAGCCGCTTCACAATTCAGGTAGCCTCCTTCGATTAGTTTCCAAAATCGTCCTATTCTGGCCACCAAACGGAGACCGGAAAGCTTTCTTCGGATACCACCACCGGTTCTCCGATCTTCGGCGTAGTCAATAGCACGTTCAGCTCCTGCGCTTTGGCAGTTACGCGCTCTATCGGGTCGGTCCAGGAGTGCAACGCGAGTCGGAACGCCCCCCAGTGGATGGGTAGCATGCGCTCAGCCCGCAAATCTACCGCCGCCTGCGCCGATTCTTCGGGCAGCATGTGGATTTGTCGCCAGCGTAGGTCGTACTGTCCGCACTCTACCATGGCCAGGTCGAAGGGGCCGTAACGCTTGCCAATCTCAGCAAAGTGCGGACCGTAGCCGCTGTCGCCGCTGAAGTACAGCGTGTCCTGCTTCCCCTGCACCACCCACGACCCCCACAGGGTGGCGTTGCGGTCGGTGAGTCCGCGGCCCGAAAAGTGGCGGGCCGGAGTAAAAACTAGGCCTAGACCACCCTGCTGCGCCTCGTTCCACCAGTTGACCTCGTGGATGGCCGACGCCGCCACTCCCCAACGGCGCAGGTGCGCGCCCACGCCCAGTGGCACGTAAAAAGCGCCGACCTTTTCTTTCAGCGCACGAATGCTGCCGTAGTCCAGGTGGTCGTAATGATCGTGCGAGATCAGTACCGCATCCACGGCGGGCAGCACTTCGGGAGTAATAGGCAGCACTTCGCTAAAGCGGGCTTGCCCCAGCCAAGGATGCGGAGCGGGCACGTCGCCCAGCATGGGGTCCAGCAGCAGCCGTTGGCCGTCGATCTCCAGCAGCACCGCCGAGTGCCCAAACCAGGTGATGCGGGTGAGCGTATCCGGCGCAGCCACCAGCGTAGCAGAATCTACCGGTACCACTGGCGGCGGATCGCTCGGTACGCCGTTAGGCACGCCGCGCACGTAGTCCCGGATCACCGAGGCCATCGTGCGCGCGCTCATGTCCATCGAGGTGGAAATTGCGTTGGTGAATTTTCCCTTGGCGTAGCGGCCCGACCGGCCGTAGGTGCTTTGCTCATCGGCGGTAGCCCGTCCGCCGAATTCAGGGCTCAGATAAACGAACAGGACGGAGGCCAGCAAACCCACCCCAAGCAGTACCAAAAAGAAAAGGCCAATCATTTTTAACCAATAAGTAACGAAGGTTTTGCTTGTCATACGTTCGGGTAGTTTGCCCACGCACTACCCCCCCGATACATTCGGCTTAGGCGGCGGTTGAGACAGCCGGAGATATGCGTAGATTTTGCGGCGCAATTCGGCCGGATCAAAGGGCTTGGTGATCACCTCGGTGAAGTGGTTCGACGGTCGTTCAGCTATCTTGTTCTTGGTATCCGCGGTGAGCGCAATCACCGGTACCTGGCTTTTGGTGGTCGATTCCATCCCCCGGATAATGGCCACCGCTTCGTGCCCGTCCATCACCGGCATCCGCACGTCCATCAACACCAGATCGTAGTCGTTTTTCTCGATCAACGCAATGGCTTCCGCCCCGTTCGCCGCTTCGTCGGCCTGCACCTGCCACCACATGAGCAAGTACTGCTGTAGCACCATGCGGTTGATCGCCACGTCTTCTACCATCAGAATCCGCAGGGGCCCAATAGCCGGTTCGGACTGCTCCGGGGGTTGGGACAGAGCAGCAGAACTACCTGACGCATCGTCCCGATCAAAAAGCAGGTTGAAGCGGAACTGGGTTCCCTTTCCCACCTCACTTTTCACCGTGATGCTGCTTCCCATCAGCTCCAGCAAGCTTTTGGTGATGGATAGCCCCAAGCCAGTGCCGCCGTAGTTGCGCTTGGTGGAACTGTCGGCCTGCATGAACTTCTCAAAGATGTTGTCTAACTGATCGGCGGGGATGCCCACGCCCGTGTCTTGCACCGAGAAATGAACCGTCTCCTGATCACCCTGGCTTGGCGTTGCCGCAACCTCCAGCGTCACCTGCCCGTCCTGCGTAAACTTGATGGCATTCGACAGCAAGTTATTGAGCACCTGGGTTAGTTTGTTAGGATCACCCACCACGTGGGTCGGCAATTCGGATAGCCTGACAGTAAGTTGATTGCCGTGCTGTTTGGCCGCCAGCCGGTGGATTGTTTCCAGATCTTTTAGCAGGGCTGGCAGCTCGAAGGATATACGCTCGATCTCAACCTTCCCCGCTGCAATCTTGCTATAGTCCAGCACGTCGTTCACCAGAGCGACCAGGTTTTGGGAGGACACCCGAAGCCCCTCCAGGTACTCGTGCTGCTCTGGCAGGTTTTCTTCCTCCAGCAGCAGTCCGGTGAGGCCCACAATGGCGTTGAGCGGGGTACGAATTTCGTGGCTCATGTGCGCCAAGAAGTCCTCCTTGGCGTTTGCCGCCAGCTCGGCGGCCTCCTTAGCCTGCCGCAGGTTCTGCTCCATGATTCGTCGATCGGTATTGTCTACCAAAATTTTGAGGAAGCCCCGAATTTGGTGGTCCTGCCGACGCAGCGGCATCATGGCTCCGCTTCCCCAGAAGGTTGAACCGTCGTTGCGAAGGTGCCAACGCTCGTAGGAAGCATTACCCTGCGCCCGCACCCACTCCATCTCGCGCTGCGGTTCGGTGGGCCGATCATCAGGAACGAAAATCATCGCGCCCGGCTGCCCCACCATTTCCTGACAGCGGTAACCAAAAATGCGTTCGGCCCCGGCGTTGCATTCGGTGATGATGCCGGTGAGGTTGAAAGTGAAAATGGCGTAGTCGGTGGCACTCTCCAGGATCAGCCGCAGGTTTTCTTCACTCTGGCGCAAATCTTCTTCGGACTTGCGGCGCTGGGTGATATCAATAAAGGTGATCACCACCCCTTCGATGCGGTCTTCGGAGCTGCGGTAGGGCAATACGCGGGTGAGGTACCAGTGTCCGGTATCATCCTGCACCTCGCGCTCCACAGGCACCAAGCCGGTGAGCACCCGCTGGGCATCGTCCTGCAAATCAGCGTAGCCCAAGCGGTGGGTGAGGTCCGACAGGGGCCGCCCCCGGTCGAGGAGGCGCACGTTGAAGAGTTCGCTGGCCCGCGGCGTGAAGCGCATGATACGAAACTTCCGATCCAAAAACAGGGTGGCAATGTCGGTGGCGGCCAGCAGGTTCTGCAGATCGCCCGACAGTTGGCTGAGTTCTTCCACCTTGTGGCGATTCTCCTGGTTGAGCGTGCTCAGTTCCTCATTCATTGACTGAAGCTCTTCTTTACTGGTTTCCAGTTCTTCCATCGTTGAGCGCAGCTCCTCGTTGGTCGACTGCATCTCTTCGTTCGAGGCCTTCATCTCTTCCTGGCTCGTTTCGTACTCTTCCACGATGGCCTGCAAGCGCTGTTTGGTGCGGTTCAACTCATCTTGCAACCCCAAAACCACCTCATTGGTCTCCGCCTCTTCCTCTGAAGTTTGGGCCGAAGGCAGCGTTGAAGCCGATATTTCGCTCAGTTCTTCAAAGACAACCACCGAGAATCCCTTCTGCTGGGGCTCTTGGTCGGGAAACACCGACAAGGAAATTAGTTGGGTTTTCTCGTTCAGCAGTACCGCCACCGGTTTGGTGCGCACCAGCTCTTGCCGCTCGTGGGCCATGTGTAGGGCCATGCGCAGTTCGAGGTGCAGTTCGGATGGAACGAGTTTATACACATCGGCCGTTAACTCTCCTCCGGGGTGCAACAGATACCGCCCCGCCTGCTCGGAGAGGTGCACTACCCGGTGGTTGGGATTTAGCAGCAGACTGGGTGGGGCAAAGCGCTCCACGACTCGCTGATGCAGCGCTCCGTAGACCAGCGGTTCGGGCTCCCCCGAGGGGGCAGCACTCACCGGGATGGTCGGACGCGACTGCGTGATGGGAAACACGGGCAGGTGCAGCTCCGGCGCTGGCACGTTTCGCTTTCGGAACAAGCAGTGCTCTTTGTCCTCTACCTGAAAAAGTTCGGCGCCCTCGATGGTTTCCGAGCTGCCCAGCAGCAGGGTGCCTCCCGGAAGCAGCGAATAGTGAAAGAGGTCAATCACGTCGCGCTGCACCCCCCGTTGCAGGTAGATCAGCACGTTACGGCACACGATCAGATCAATCTTGGAAAAGGGCGGATCGCTCATCAGGTTGTGGGGGGCAAACACCACCCGGTCGCGCACCTCCTTGCGGATACGGTATCCTCCTTCCTGGACCACGAAGAACCGGCGCAGGCGCTCGGCGTTCACGTCGATCTTGATGTCGCCCGGGTAAAAACCCTCCCGAGCGCGGTGCAGCGACTCATGGTGCAGGTCACTGGCGAACACCTGAATTTCAGGAGCGTTATCCCGGCGGGAGGCTTCCTCCAGCAGCAGCATGGTGAGCGAGTAGGCTTCTTCACCGGTAGAACACCCCACCGACCACACCCGAATACTTTCTCCCGCCTGCTGTTGGGTAAACAGGCGGGGGATCACGCGTTGTTGCAGCAGGTCAAACACGGATGAATCACGGAAGAAACTGGTCACCGTAATCAGAAAATCATTGGAAAGCAAAGTGACCTCCTCGGGTTCCTGGCGAAGCAGGTCTACGTAGTCGGCCAGGTTTTCGATTTGCGCCAGCTGCATGCGGCGGCGCAGGCGGCGCATAATGGTGGTTCGCTTGTAATACGTGAAGTCGCGCCCGGTGTACCTTTTCACCAGCGCGAAAATTTTGTGCAGCAGCGGCAGCTCTTCGGGAGGCTTCTCGTCGAGCTGCTCGAACGAGCGGCACCCGGGGTTGGGTACGGGAAAAACGCATTAGATAGTCCGGAATCTTGGCCAGCGGCAGCACCGCATCGATCAGGCCGGTGGCAATGGCGCTCAGGGGCATGCCGTCAAATTCCGCCTCGTTCGGGTCTTGCACCACGGTGAGTCCGCCCTGCCCCTTGATCTCTTTGATGCCCAGGGTGCCATCGGAGCCGGTGCCCGTCAGAATCACTCCCACCGCGTGACCGTCGTACACCCGGGCCAGCGTACGCAAGAAGTGGTCGATGGGAGCGCGGTCTTTTCGGTCAGCTTCCAGCTCCGACAGACGCAGGTGGGTGTCAATGGTATCGAGGTTGGCGTTGGGGGGGATGATGTATACCCGGTTTTTACTGATGGGTACCGTCTTGGTAACCTGCTGCACGGGCATCTTAGAAGATGGTTGCAATAGGTCGGCCAGATGGCTCTTGTCGTTGGGCGACAGATGAACCACCACCACAAAGGCCAAATCGCTGTCGTCAGGTACGTGCGAAAAGAATACCTTGAGCGCCGCCAACCCTCCGGCGGAAGCACCGATGCCCACGATGGTAAAGGATTCGGCTTCATCGGTCGCTACGCGGGGGGTGGACGGTTTAGGCTGAGGCATGGAGCGTCGGTGGTTGTGGCTACCGGTTATCTATCAAAGAGGTCGAACGAACGCTACCAACGCATCTTTCCGGGGCACGTTGCCCGGGGGCACGTTGCTGGCCGGGGAAGATATACATTTTAAAGCCCCCCGCAACGCATAAGCGAAAGTCTTTAGCAAAACTCCCACAACGGGCATTGGCCAGGCGAGAAATTTCGGATTTCTTACTGCGCCAGGAGGCGCGCTATTGCCGACCGGACAGGGATGGAGGGCTGCGCACCCAGTTGGGTTACCGCCAGGGCGGCGGCGGCGCAGGCAAAGCGCACCGCGGCGGGAGGGGTCTGTCCCTCGGTGAGGGCGACGGCCAGGGCCCCGCAGAAGGTATCCCCGGCCGCGGTAGTATCCACTTGGTTCACCACGAAGGCCGACGTGTAAAAAGCCGTTGCCCCACTGGCAAAGTAGGCACCCCGCTCGCCCAGGGTGAGCACGACCTGCTGTACCCCGCGGGACAACAGTTTGCGGGCGGCGCGCTCGGCATCGGCCAGCGAAGCCACCTTTTGTTCGGCCAAGAATTCAGCCTCCACCTCGTTCACCACCAGGGTGTAAACCTTGCTCAGGTAGGTGAGATTGAAACGAGCGCGCGGGCGCGAAATTCCACAGCACCGGAATTTGCCGCTCCTGGGCCTGGTCCAGCACGAACCGGATGGTATCGGCGGGAATTTCGTACTGCATCATCACCAGCGCCGCCTGATCGAACACCTCCGGAGCGTCAACGGTCAGTTTCTCGGGAGTGAGCCGGTAGTTCGCGCCGGGGGCTACGGACAAGTAGTTGTTGCCGCCGTCGCCGATCATCACCAGGGCGTGGCCGCTGGCAATACCCGATTCGGAGAACACGTACTGCGTATCGATGCCGTCGTCGCGGAAGTTCCGGAGCATTTGCGGAGTGTAGGCATCCTCGCCCACGCAGTTGACGAACACCACTTCCCCCCCGGCCCTAGCCGCCGCAACGGCCTGGTTGGCTCCCTTGCCGCCGTAGGTCTGCACAAAGTCAGCGTCGGTGATCGTTTCGCCCTTCTCCGGCAGTCGGTCCATTTTCATGATCAGGTCCACGTTCAAACTGCCGATCACCACGATTTTCTCAGACATAAGTATTAGGTTAGACGGGCCACCACGATGAGCACCAACCCCAGGATAAAGGAGGCGAACATGGCAGCCAGCAGTTTATTGGTGCCCCTAGGCGCCCCGGCGAATTCTTTCCAGACAAACACGCCCCAGGCCGCCGACACCATCGTAGCCCCCTGTCCGAGTCCGTAGGAAATGGCAAAACCGGCTTGCTCAGCGGCAATCAGGTTAAGCTCCATTGCCACGCACCAGATCATTCCGCCCAAAATACCAATAAAATGGAGTTTTGGCGTGCCGCGCGAAAAATAATCACCAAAGGTCACCGCCTCGCCCGACACCGGGCGGAACATAAACCAGGTGTTGAACACAAAGCTAGAGGCAAACACGCCCAGCGTGAAGACGAACATGGCCGAGTAGGGCGTGAGCAATCCGGGAGTGGGATTGGCAAAGGTAAGCGTCATGGAGGCCGCCACGAAGCGGTAAAAGAAGCCCATCAGCACGCCCGACAGCACCGAAATGATGATGCCCTTGCGCAGATTGCTGGTATCGGACTGCTGCAGCTTTTTGTAGGCCAGCCCGTCGATCACGATGGCGACCACCACCAGCGCTAAGCCTAGAAACAGCAGGGTGGCGTCGCCCACCGGGGTGGCCAGGTAGTTCACCACCACCCCAATCACCAGGGCCAGGCCCACCGCAATGGGGAAGGCTACGGCCAGTCCGGCAATGGCCGTGGCCGCCACGATGAGCAGGTTAGAGAGGTTGAAAACGATGCCGCCCAGAAAAGCCGATCCGAGTGCGGAAGCGTCGGCTTGCCCCAGGTCGGCCAAAAAGCTACGCCCATCGGTGCCGGTGCTGCCCATCGTGAGGCCCAGGACCAGTGAGGTGAGCACCAGACCGATGCAGTAGTCCCAGTAGTACAGCGGGAATTCCCAGCGGGCCGGAGTCATTTTCAGGGTGTTGGCCCAGGAGCCCCAGCCCAGCATGGTGATCAGGCAAAAGACGACCGCCAGGCCGTAGGAGTCAATGGTAAACATGATTTTCGGGGTGGTTAGGGGGTTGGGAATTAGATGATTTGCTAGACGGGCTAGGGGTATTGGGGGTTGGGGTGGAACGTCATGACCGGCCGTGATTAATTCCTTACGGAATGGCGCGCTACCACTAAGAAACCGTTATGATTCTCCGAAGCGTTGTTTTGCTTCTTCCAGAATGGCTACCGTGGCGGTGGCTCCGCAGCGTTCGCAGCCTACTTCCTGCACCGCCAGTAGGGCGTCGAGCGTTCGGATGCCACCCGAGGCCTTTACTTTCACGTGGGATCCGATGCTTTTTTTCATCAGCTTCAGCGTGGGGATGGTGGCCCCGGTATAAGAATATTTTCCGTCGTCACCTTTGATGAAACCAAAGCCCGTGGAGGTCTTCACGTAGTCGGCCTGGGCCTCGGTGCAGATTTCGCACAGGCGCACGATGTCGGCCTCGTCGGTGACGTAGTCGGTTTCGAAGATGACCTTCAGCAGCGCCTGGTGGCGGTGACAGGCTTCGGCGACCGCCGTGATTTCTTGGACCACGTAGGCCCAGTCGCCCGCCAGGGCCTTGGCCACGTTGATGACCATGTCGATCTCCTGGGCTCCGTCTTGGCAAGCCCGTTCGGCTTCGTATACTTTTACTTCGGTCACCGAATTGCCGGCCGGGAAACCGATCACGCAGCCTACAGCTACTCCGCTTCCTTTCAAAAGTCGGACGGTGTCGGGCACCATGTAGGGCTTCACGCACATGGAGGCTACCTGGTATTTTTTAGCCACCTCGCACTCCTTTTCCAGGTCCTGATCGGTGGCCGTGGGGTGCAGGATGGTATGATCAATCATTTTAGCGAGTGTGCTGGTTTTGTTCATGGTTGGTTGGGATTTAAAATCATAATCTGTGGAGACACGATTAATCGCGTCTGTACGATAGGATAATTAGGAAAGATTTTTCAGGCGGGTGAGGCCGGTGATCCAGGCGGCACTGTGGGGAATCCAATCTTCGTCGGTGAGGGAAAAGGGGCCGTCGTTTTTCTGCAAAGGAGCCACATCGTACTTGAATTGCTCACCCGTGGTCAAGCCGTTGCAGATCACGCCCCGCGTTTGGAACCAGGTGCCCGCCCAGCGTTGCCCCACCCCGCAGATCATACTGGCAGGCAGCGCCGCGTTTTCCGGCAGGTCAGCGCTGTACACCACGCAGCCCAGCGCCACGTTTTCCCGGGTGATGCCCGCGTTGAGTCCCGCCACCCACTGCAGGTTGCCATAGGCGATGCGCTCCAGCCGGGGTTCATCGAAGTGTTTGGCCAGGTCCAGCGCCAGGGCGGCGGTGTAGCCGTAGATGGTGTTGGTGCCGTGGAAGGTGCCGCAGAACCAGATGGGTCCTTCCTCGCCGAAGATGCCCTGCGGCACCAGGTAGAACGGGTTCTTCTCGCAGGCCGGAATCAAGTAGCCGTAGGCGAACTGCCGCAGGGTATTTTCCCACCGATTCGCGTCCGCGTGCTCGGGCCAGCGCCGCAGCATCTCCAGCAGGGGCATCAGGTAGTTCGGATAAATCCCTCCCATATCGGTGCCGAACTGACTTCCTTCGGGAGTGGCTATGATGCCGTGCGTCCAGGAGGGCTCGGCATGCGGCAGGCTATCGTATTCTCTAAAGTGTCCGTAGAAACCGTTTTCCGGTTGGTCGGCCGAAATTTGTCGGTCCATGAGCTGACGCACCAGCTCCACCGCCTGCTGCTTGGCTTCGGGGCGACCGTGCTGCACCATCTCGAGTGCTGCCTGGCTCATGGTAAGCAAGTCGCGCGAGGGCCACTCATCGGTGGGGATAGCGGTGTCCTCGGCCAAACCGCGCTGGTGGCGACTGTAGCCGTAGTCACCCATCGGCTTGGCCTGCTCAAACAACCACTGGTAGGCATGGTAGGCCGTGGCCCGGTAGCGGTCTTTCTTCTCCTGATAGTCGTCCGGCAGGACTTGCACACTGCGTAGCAAGGCCACTACCGCTTTGGCCGCATCGTGGGGCAGAATATCCTTTTCGTGTCCCAGCAGGTCGTGCGACATAGCGCCCTTCGGAAAACCCAGTTCCTCGGCTTTCTCCTGCGTCATCACCAGATAATCGCAACCTACGGTGAGTTGCTCGTGCAGCCGCTGGATAAATTCGGGTTCCAGTTGGTCGCTGCACTGGTCTTGTAGTTCGGTGAGGGCAATGATCATGGCGCTTTGGGCCGGACTTTCCACCCACAACGTTCCGGCGTCCTGCCAGCCCGCGCCCACCTTGGTAAAGTGTCGGCGTCGCTCCAGAATATCCACCGAGGCCAAACGGGCGGTTTCGTTCCACAAAATATCCTGACCTATTTTCAGCCCGGTATCCTGCATCAGTGCGTTATCGCCATCTTGAATAGTTACTTCCCATTCGCCCGCTGCGGTAGTGGCCGGAAATTCAGCGATCCACCAGTGGCTTTGCCACAAAGCCCCCCAGTAGGTGCAGGGCACTTGCTGCTGCTGTTGGGGATCGGTCACTGAAGTCAACATTCCGACGACACCCGTCGGCAGGGCATCCTGGTTCGGCAAACGGACTACCACCCGCACCGGCTGACCGGCCTCGTAGCCCACCTGCGAAAACAACAAACCCGAGAGGCCATCCACGGTCCAGGGCGCGGCAGTAGGGGGCTTGGTCAGCGGTTGGATATTACCAAAAGATGGCGAAGTGCTTAATAAAGCAGCCGTTCCTAATGAACTGGATTTAAGGAAGTTACGTCTATTTTTTGAACGTTTGTTTAATTTTTTCATAGGTGGTAGGTATTGCCAATGGGATACTGGGTGGTATTACAATAAAGCTCACTGTAAATGTTCAGTTGCGCGTGGCTGGTCGAGAACTTTATGGAGATGCGAAGCACGGGATACTGCGTTGGTATGAGCAGGAGATCAGCGGTTCTCTGGTTAGCAAACTCGGCCCGCAGTTCCTGCTGCGAACCGGTGATTTCAATAAGGAACCGCTGGCTTAGCGTCTTAAAAAAAGAGCGGTCTACGAATTCTTCCCGGGTGAAGTTAGGCAGCGCGCCCGCCGCAAACCAGTTATTTTCCAGCATCACCGGAACGTCACCCACGCTGCGCAAGCGCTCAAAGTGAAGGCAGTCGGCGCTGCGTTCGGCTTGACTGATCGGAAAAGCAATGTCTGGACTCCAGGCACGTTGGGCGGGGTTTTGAAGCAGCGTAGTTCCTACGCGCTGTCCCACTGCTTCCGAAAACCCTTTAACGTTGAGCAATCCCAATGACTGACGGCGTTCGGTGACCTGGCTACCCTTGCCGTGAATACGTTCGATAAATCCCTCTTCGCGAAGCTGACCCAGGGCCTTGCGGGCGGTGGTGCGGGTGATGCCGTGTCGCTCACACAATTCGTTTTCAGAGGGGAGCAGATCGCCCGTCGCAAACTCACCGCGTTGAATACCTTTTTTGAGAACGTGATAAATGGTTTGGTACTTAAGCACAGGCGTAGAAAAATAACGACTCAAATATAGCGCAAATAACTTGTACGTACAAGCAGCAATAACTACATTGTTTCCAAAACAAGACTAAGCAAATTAAACATACGCAAATTTTTGGGTGAAACGACCAATGATTTTACGTTTTGCCAAGCATCACACTATATAACAACTTTATCATGTTGGGCAGGCAACCTATCATACCAAACGAGGATCCGTGCTGGCAGTCTTTCCTGCAGGGTGATGAGAATTCGTTCACTTACTTTCACCGCCTTCACTACAACGACCTCTATTTCTACGGTCTAAAGATAGTATCGGACGAAGACCAGGTCAAAAACGCCATTCAGGAGCTTTTTCTTCATTTGTGGAAAAATCGTCAGTGCCTGGACCCCGTTCACTCGGTCAAGCACTACTTATTGAGCGCGTTTCGTCGGCACCTTTACCGTCTGTTAGACAAAGAAAAGCAGCAGAAAAGATTTGCTCATAGCAGCGAAGCCAACCGCTTTGCTTTTTCAGCGGAGGATATCATCGTGGAACAGGAAACCGAGACGCTAACGCGTTCTCTACTGGCGCAAGCGCTTAACCAGCTTCCCCCCCGGCAACGGGAGGTGGTTTACCTGCGTTACACCTCGGGTCTCACCCACGAAGAAATTGCCACGCTGTTACAGGTCAATTACCAATCGGTCGTCAATACGCTGGCCCGCGCGATTCGCGCGTTACGGAAGCGGATGGTCTCCGAGCCGTCAGAAACCGTCGTGGCTTTGCTCCCCCTCTTAGTGATGTTAGGCTAGTACGCCTTTTCACTACCTATTTTACTATTCTTTTGACATTAATTTGTTTTTAGTGAGTATATATTCTTTTGGGCTGGGTCTGATTGAGTAAAGGCACCTGTCGTGCTTTGCTACATGTTCCCCCGCCCCAATGGATCCTGAATTACCCGCTGATCGTCCGCTCCGCCCCCTTTCTGATGAGGTCTTCGGGGCGGCTCCTCCCGCCGGGCGCTTTGGTTTCAAGAGGCGACAGTTGCCATCCAGTGAGATCGTTGCCGCCACCGATTCCTTGCAGCGGCGCCTCCAAGCGCAGCGGCAGGCCAACCGGATACGACGCCGGTGGTATCTTTCGATAGCAGCAGCGCTGGGTCTGCTGGTAGGAGCATTCGTTTATCGTCCGCTCTACGAAGGGCTGACTACTGTCCAGCACGCAACGGCCTTCAACGAAACCCAAACAATCACCCTGCCCGACGGCTCTACGGTGATCCTGAACGCCAACTCCCGTTTGCAGTACCCCCGGCACTGGGTTGACGAACGTCCTCGGGAGGTGTGGCTCACGGGGGAGGCCTACTTTTCGGTAGAAAAAATTCCTACGCGCGCTAATCAGAACTTTGTGGTGCACACCGATGGACTGGCCATTGAGGTGCTGGGAACCACCTTCAACGTGAACCAACGCGACAGTACTACCGCCGTGGTGCTCACCTCGGGCAAGGTGAAACTGCACCGAGATGGCGTCCCACAAGCCGATGTGGTTATGCAACCCGGCGAACGGGTAGTTTACACGCCCCGGACCGAGCAAATTGCCCAGGAAAGCACCAACCCCAGCGTGCATATTGCCTGGAAAGACAACCTGTTAATCTTTGAGGATCAGTCCTTGTCCGACATCGCGGGCACCATCGAAGATCGCTACGGCATCACCCTGCGGTTTGCCACACCCGCCATTGCCCAGCAACGGTTCACGGCATCTTTGCCCGCCGACCGCATCGAGGTCTTTTTCACCATGCTGGCTTCCTCTTATACCGTTCAACGAACCGCATCAACCGTACTTATCCACGAGAAAAACCCGTAATCAACCCAACATGACTTCTTTCTATCTACCCTATCGAATTTTGGTAACCGCCCTCTTCCTGCTCGGATGGTCGCTGAGCCTTGTCGGACAACCTTTGGCGTTGGCGCACTCCCCCGCCCCGCTGCAGCAAGAGCAATCGCTCGAGCAGTTGCTCCGTCACCTGGAAAATAAGTACGACGTCCACTTCAGTTACGCGACCACCACCGTCGCTCAACGCCTGGTTCGGTACGACAAACCTGCCCAAGCCGACCTAAAAGCTGAGTTGGAACGGGTGTTACTTCCCTTAGCGTTGATGTACACCGAAGTGGAGGATCGATTCTACTACATTTTTCCGAAGCAGGAGCGCCCGGAACGCACCGCCGCCCCCGCCGCGGTAGAAGCCCACCGGGGCTCCGAAACAAGTTCGTTGCTCTCTACCCCGCCAATGCCCATCGCCAGAGTGCGGGCCGATGCGACCGCCCCGGAAGCAACGATCTCCGGCCGCGTCACCGACGGCGAAACGGACGAACCGCTTCCCGGAGTGAACGTGCTGGCCAAGGGAACTACCGTCGGTACGGTAACCGACGTGGACGGGCAGTATCGGCTGACGGTAGAAGATGCGGTAACCACCCTGGTGTTTTCTTCCATTGGCTACCTGGCCGAAGAGATTGCTATCAACGGGCGAGCAACCATTGATTTGGTGCTGATGCCGGATGTTCAATCGCTTAGCGAGGTGGTGGTGATTGGCTACGGCACCAAGGCCAAACGCGATATCACCACCTCTATCTCTAGTATTGCCTCCGAAGAAATCACCCAAACAGTGGCGCTCTCGCCCGAACTGGCCATGCAGGGCCGCATGACGGGCGTGCAGGTGTCGGGCAACGACGGCAACCCCTTCACCCGCCCCACCATCCGCATCCGCGGACAAAACACCTGGCGAGCCTCCGATCCCCTCTACGTGGTGGACGGGGTACCCATTCGCGAACCCACCGCGGGTACTGCCAGCCTTGACAACGCCCGAATTGACGATATTCGCGGTCCGCTCAACATTATGACGCTGATCGACCCCAATGATATTGCGTCTATCTCAGTGCTAAAAGATGCTTCGGCGGCCGCCATCTACGGCGTAGCCGCGGGCAACGGGGTGGTACTCATCACCACCAAATCAGGCAAACGCAACCAGGGAGTGCACGTCGGAGTCTCGGCGCGTGCCGGTATCCGTCGTCAAAACCAACGTTACGACCTGCTCAACTCCGAACAGTTTGCTGCCTACCAACGGCAGGTTTATGATTCAGACCCTAGTTTTAACCTCCCTCCCAACCACGCTCCGCTTATCTTTTCTGACAGCGCTGGCTACCTGGGCGACGGCCCCACCTACGACTGGCAAGACGCGGTGACCAATAACGAGGCCACCTTTCAGGATTACTCCGTAATTGTCTCCGGCGGATCGGAAGACGCGGATTATAAGGTTGCTTTTAACTACGCCGCTAACGACGGAGTAGCCATCGGCAACACCCTGGATCGCATCAGTGGCTCGGTGAACGTGAACTTCAACATCACCGACTGGCTGCGCGCCGGAGTGAACGGGCGGATAGCCACCGTGGATGGAGTGGATGTGCAGTTCAATTCGGACAGCCAAATTCGGACGGCGGCCACCACCAATCCCTGGCAACCCATTTACGGCAACGGAGTTGGCGGCTTCGCTCCGGTGATTGTGGGGCTTACCCCTAACGGCCGGTGGGACGATTCTCCGCTGTGGGGCGCCGGAACTAATCCGAATGCGGTAGCGAATACCGCCTTCAATCAAACCAGCTACCGCTCGGTGCGTGGCCTGGGCAATGCTTACCTTACGGTGGAACCGCTGGAAGGATTGACATTTACGGGCCGCTTCTATCTGGATCGATCCACGAACAACCGCTACCTGTGGGAAGACGTTGACGCCGAAGTGTTCAGTACCGTCGGGGATGACCCGCGGTGCTTTGGTAACGGTTTCTCACAAGGCCGCTACAACCAGCGACAGGCCACCGCCCTCAACACCATGCGCGAACTCTCGCTGAACTACCAGAAGTCGTTCGGAGACCACAACTTCAACGTGCTCGTCAACGTGCTCGCTCAAGAATGGGAAGGCGAATATTTGGGGGTAGAGTCCGAGCAGACCTCTAGTTCCGATCCCGACCTGCGCTTCTTTCCCGCTACCAGCAATGAATTCACTACCCTGGAGTCGGAGCCAATTGTCCGGGAAGCGCTCGTGGGGCAGTTTATCCGGCTGGGCTACGATTACAACAATACCTATTACGTGGATGCTACCGTTCGCCGCGATGGCAGCACCCGCTTTGCTCCCGAGAACCGCTTTGGTATCTTTCCGGCCTTCTCGGTGGCCTACCGCATCACCAACGAACCCTTCATGAGCGGGGTGACTGGCTGGCTAAACGACCTTAAGTTTCGCGGTGGTTGGGGACAGTTAGGTAACTACGACGTGGCGCAACTGGCCTACCTGTCGCCCGTGGAAGAAAAACCGACCTATAGCTTCGGGGTATCGGATGGGAACGGCAACAACAGCGTGAGTTCGGGAGCGGCGGTGTTCACCATTCCCAACCCTGATCTACAGTGGGAACGCACCACCACCACCAACCTGGGCTTCGATGCCTACTTGTTTGGCAACAACCTGGGACTGTCGTTTGATTACTATCAAAAGCGAACCTCAGATATCCTCCAGACCATTCCGTTGCCCGCTTCGGTAGGGGTTTCAGTGCAACCCAGTGGCAACATTGGCGAAGTGCTGAACCGGGGCATCGAATTAGCCGCCAACTACCGCTTTGCCCTGGGCCCGGTGGGCATCAACGTGGGCGCGAACATTACCACCGTACACAACGAAGTGACCAAACTCAAGGATGGTATTCCGGTGTACAGCAACGGCCTAACGTTGGAGGAAGGGCAGCCTATCAATTTTATCCGGGGTCAAAAACTGGGCGGTATTTTCACCAGCGAGCAGCAGGTGGCCGACTTCATTGCTACCACCAAGGACGAGAGCTACCGAGAAGCCGACGTGGCGCCCGGCGATCTGTACTTTGTAGACGTGGCCGCGCCGCCCACCGAAGAAGGGCAGTTTCGTACGGACGAACCCGACGGAATCATCAATAGCTTTGACAATACTTATCTAGGACAAACGCTACCGGGTTACTTCTACGGATTCAATTTGGGAGCTACTCTTAAGGGGTTTAGCGTCAATCTACAGTTTACGGGAGTAGGCGACGTGGACCGCTACAACCAGGAACGCGCGGACCTTATTAAGAATGGCTTCTACGGTGAGAATCGCTTGGTAGACGTACTCAATGCCTGGTCAGAAGGCAATCGCAACTCAACCATTCCCCGGATCATTGCCAACGACCCCGCCAACAACAACCGCTTCTCGTCCCGGTTTATTGAGAGCGGTTCGTATTTGCGTCTCAACTACGCCGAACTGGCCTACACCCTTCCTAACCCCGATCGCTTCGGACTAGAAAGGGCGCGCATCTTCGTGGGGGGGTCCAACGTGTTTACGGTCACCCAATTCACCGGCTTAGACCCGGAAAGCTACGACTCTCCTACTCCCATCACCCTATTCACCGGAATCAACGTAACATTCTAACGAAGGGTTTCCCTTCAGAATCCTTAATAATTTGTTCCTATGAAATCATACTATAAATATCCGCTGCTAATTAGCTTATTGATCTTCGCGGGTGCCTGCGAAGACACCCTGGACAACGTGCAACCCATCCGAGAGTTTGAGGAAGCCTACTTTGATAGCCAGGAACGCGTGCAACAGTCGGTTGGCGCGGTCTACGGCAAAGTGGTTGAAATCTACGGCGGCAGCTTTGCGGGCGGCACCACCAAGCACATCAGTTGGCTACTCCCCCCGGATGACCTGACGGCCGAAAACCCGGGCGTGGCCTACGATGCCTTCGAAACCCTCAACAGCACCGAAGGACGGGTGGCCGGAGTGTGGAACGTGCTGTACGAGATCATTGCCCGCGCCAACTTTGTGCTCGAGCAAATTGATAAGCCCGAGGTGCAAGCCGTCTACACCGACCCCGCCCTGCTGGAAACCAACCGCAGCGAAGTGCTTTTCTTGCGTTCGTGGGCCAACATGTGGCTGTGGGATTGGTTCCGGAAGGCGCCGCTGATCACCGAGCGCATCAACAACTTGAATGATGCCATCAAGCCGCCCTCCACGGGCTTTGAACTGCTCGACCAGGCGATCACCGATCTGGAGGCCGCCGCACCAGCACTGCCCGAAGCCTGGGACGACACGCAGCGCGGACGAATTATCCGCGACGCCGCCTACGGAATGTTGGTAAAGGCCTATATGCTGCGCGGCAGCTACGACAATAACAATACGGGAGATTACCAAAGCGCCATTGCCGCCTTTGAGAAGATCACCACCCGCGCCCTGGCCCCGAGTTTCGGACAAAACTTTGATATCAGCTTCGAGAACAACGTGGAATCGCTCTACGAGTACCAGGCCAACGAAAACACGTCTCAGGAAAACCCGTTCTTGGCTAACGACTTTGGCGGGGGCGTGGGGCAGATGTCGGCCTACTATAACTACACCACCCGGCACTGGTCGTCAGGCTCGGGAGGAGCGCGCGTGAGCCCAACCACCAAGCTCATCGCGGCCTTCGAACCGGGCGACCCGCGGCAGGAGAGACGTTTTCGGCCACCCCTGATCCGGACAGCGTGCTAACCAATTACTTCCTGGGCCAGGCACCCGCCAACGGCTTCTGGTTCGTGAAGTACGTGCGACCCGATCGCAACTTTATTACGGGCTTCGGGGCCACTTCTACCAACAATCCCCGCATTCTGCGCTACGCTGACGTGAAGCTACTGGCGGCCGAGGCTTACTTTCTGACGGGCAACGAGGCCGACGCCCTGGAGCAAGTCAACGACGTGCGCACCCGCGCCCGTTTCTCTACTCCGGACGAAGTTGAAGCCGCCGTTCCTGCTAACCTGCGTGTTATCACCCTAGAGGCTATCTTCAACGAGCGCTTCGTGGAGCTGGCCGGGGAGATGGGTATTCGCTGGACGGACTTGCGCCGGTGGAACGCCGCGGGACACGTAGATTTAGCCACTTGGGGAGTAGAAGAATTCAGCTACCCCCACGGCCCCGAAAGCTTTGACTTTGAGATGCCCAAGCACCTGCTTTACCCTATTCCGCAGAGCGAGTTGGAGACCAACCAGGTGATTAATCAATCCGGGAACAACCCGGGGTACTAACCTTGCCTTGGCATTGGTTATTAGCGCCGTACCTGCGCCTGGGTATCAAACTGCGGTTCGATGACCACGTCGATGCGGCGGTTTTTGGCGCGCCCCTCGGCGGTTTCGTTGTTGGCCACCGGACGGCTTTCTCCGTAGCCGGTGGCGGTGATGCCGCTGGCTCCCAGGTCAGTGGCGGCCAGCATGTACTCCCGCACCGACGTAGCCCGCTTTTCCGACAGTTCCTGGTTGATTTTGTCACCACCCTGCGCATCGGTGTGGCCCTCGATGATGACCTTAGCGTTATCAAATAGGTTAACCGCATCCTGCACACTGCCTAACAGCGGGTAGTACTTGGGCTCTATGTCGGCCTTGCCTACGGGAAAACTGAGGCCGTACAAACGGATGATCACATTGTTACCCTGTCGGAACACCTGGGCCTGGTCCTCACTAAAAATCTCGTAGGTCTGATCGAACTTGCGCTTCACCTCGTCTTGCCAGGCCAGTTTGCGCGCGAGCTCCTCTTGCTTCTTGGCAGCCGCGGCAATCTGTTCTTCCATCTCGGCCGACTTCTCATTCATCAGTAGTTCGGCCATCTTGCTTTGCTCTTCGTTAAGGGCTTCCAGGTCGGCGATTTGCTTCTCGGCACTGGCGTAGGCGTTGGCCAGGTAGGTGGCGCTGTCCTGATAGGTTTTGATGTGGTTCACCAGCGCATTCACGGGCACTTCCATGCCCTGGTCGTACTTGGCTACCATGTCAGCGGCCGAGGCGATGTTGGTCACGGACGCCTCACCGGCCAGCAGCATTTCTTCTAACGACACGTTGCTTTTGTCAAGACTTCTAACCTTGTTGGCCAGATACATGGCGTGTTGGGCTTCGTACTCGGCCTGCTGGGCCATCAGTCGCGCGGCGTCGAAGTCGTAGCGGTTCTCGTTGAGGTCCTTTTCGGCCTGGGCCAGCAGATCCTGCGCCCGCTTGAAGGTCTGGGGGGCCTCCCGGTCGGCCTTCTCATCGTCGGCTTGCTCGATGAGCTTTCGGGCGTTCACCAGGTAGTTGTTCTTGATGGCGTTGAGTTCGGAAGCGCGGTACAGTTCTTCGGCTTCCTGCCCGTCTTCGCGCGCATTGTCCAGTTTGCCGCGCTCAAGTTGGCGCGCCGCCTCGTTAAACGCTTCTTCCGCTTTTTGCCAACCCTCGGGTTGGTACTTCACCGCCTCGGCTTCCATCGCGTCGAGGCGAGCGTTCCAGGCATCGGGGAAGGTGGCCTGGGCAATCTTGGTTTGATCCATCGCCTTATCGATCTGGTCGGTAGCCTTCTGCATGGCCTTTTGCAGATCAGCGCCTATGCCCTTGTCGCGATACACCCGCACGGCCGCCTGGTAGTCTTGCATGCCTTCGGCGAAGAACTTGGGCGAATAGAAGTCCACGTACTGATCTTTGGCTTCGGCAATGGTTTGATCCAGTGGCGCAAATACTTCTTTGGCGGTGGGTTGCGATTGGGCGTAGGCACTTGCCAAGGAAATGGTCAGCAGCCCGGTGGTCATAATAAACATCCTTAATTTCATCTGAGGTTGGTTGGGTGAGAAGGTATAGTGAGAAAAGCTCCGGATAGCGAGCAGTTTGCCCGGCTCCGAAGTCGGCGTGGTGACGCAAACCCGACGGCTAGGTCACCAAACGCCCCCCAAATTCCGAAATTTTATTGACAACCCAACCCTCCGCGCCCCAAAACAACCGAACGGATTCTGATCAACGGCGAATTCAGGCCACTACTTCCTGCGATTCATCCGTGGGCACCTCCGCCGGTAACAACGGCCGCTCCCCCCCGGTGTCCAGGTAATCGCGGATGCGGTCGCCCAGTTGCAAACGGTGTTCGGGAATCAGCGAGGTGGTGTCGAAGCCGAAGAGATCACTGCAACCGGCCCGCACGAAATGCTCCTTGATGTCGGGGTGGTCGGCAATGTCTGAAATCAAAAAGGTGCTCAGCCGGTCAACGATCAGGTATTTTTTGTCCACGGCGGCCAGTCCCAGAGCCTTCTGCAGGGCGTGTCCCTCGGGGGTACTGTCCATGGTGACGAACAGAAAGGTGCGCACCACCAGCATACCATCCACAATATCCACCACCAAGTAGCCCAGGTGGAAGTCTTTGAGCTGGTATTTGATGAGCCACTTTCCGGTGGGTCCCCGCACCACTTCGGGCTCATCCAGCGATAGATACAGGTTATACTGCTGCCAACTTCGGTCGGTGCAGTCCAGGCGTTCTTCCAACCGATGCAGGGCGTGCGACTGCACGAAAACGGGCAGTTCGTCTAGTCCCTGGGCGGCGGGGTCGTCGAACAGGTCGGCTTTCACACTGATCCAGTGGGGCCCGTAGCTGGGTAGCGCCCACCCCACCCGGTACACGGTGCGGGTGCGCTCGTCGAGCCGCACGCGGCGTTGCTCGGCTTGCACCGTATCCAGGCGCAGATCGTTGGCCACGTGCTGCCCATTGATCTCAAACTTGTGCGAGAGCCAGTAGAGGCGGTGGGTGAGTTCGCACCAGTCGGTGGTGACAAACCACAGCAGGTCGTCGAGACGGTGGAAGGGTTCTTGTTGCTCGCCGACCCAATCGGCAAAATCGGCGAATTGGTTGCGTAGCGCTTCGTCCTCCTTGAGGCCGCCCTCCATCCCCAGGAAGTAGTAAAGCGTTATCACGCCGGTGAGCATCTCGTGCATCGGCACGGTGGGCCCGTCCTCGGTCAGTTGCACCTCGTACTCGCGGAACCGCTGCGCCTGATACCGCTTGATTTCGGTCATCACCTTGGGGCTAATCGCCGGTGATTCTGAGTGCACCGTGATGCCGCGGATGCGCAGATCGTAAAGTTGTCTCACCTGCTCGGCTGACAGGGCCGCGATGAAGTTTTCTACGCCAAGCTGGGCGGCCAGCGCATTGGTCTTGCGCAAATACGCTTTGCGGTGCTCGGCTTGCTGCTGCTTGAAGTTCACTTGTTTCTTTTTCTTCTTGGCCATAATTAGAAAGGTTTAGTGGGTGGTGGTGATTGGGTACTGGGGGTTGGGGATTAGATAGCCGATAGTAGGCCACCGGATACTGGCTGCGAAGGGGCTAGATGCTGGCAACTGGATGCTGGATTCGGGCCGACGGGTGGCCAAACTCAGGAGGCTTTTTCATAAGCCAACCGTCGCTCAGTGGTCCCCTGCCGGATGCCATTCTTAATCACTAGTGGCTAGCAGCCAGTAGCTAGCAGCCAGCAACTGGTCGCTAGTATCCGGCATTTGGCACTGAGCGCATCAGCTTCCTAGCCCGTCACTGGCTCTCGCCGAGCAAAAGCGTGCAGCAGGTCCATGTTTAGCCGGTCGGTGAGCTTCTGAGAGTAGTGCAGCTCCCGAATGACCCCGTTCTCGTCGAGCAAAAACTCAGCGGGCATGGTCTTGATCGACTCACCGTCGGCCATCGTGTGCATCGGCAAGCCCTTCAGCTTGGCCTGGATGGCCGTGCTCACGAACGAGACCGCGTGCCCCCTCGCTGCTTTGGGGCCCGATTCTTCCAGGCCGTAGGCATTGTAATGCACCTTGTCGGGATCGGAGATGAGAGGGATCGGCGAGATCTCCTTGTGGAACATGCTGCGCAGCAGCACGGCCTGCTTCAACTCGAAGAAGAAGATCATTTCTAATCCTTGCTGTTTGAGTTCTTCGTGCACCTTGAGCAGGTGGTGCACCCGCAGGTTACAAAAGGGGCAACCGGCGTGGCGAAAAAAAGCGACCAGCACCTTGCGGCCCCGGTAGGCCTCCAGATCGATGGTTCGGTTCGAACACATCGTCGAGGCGAAACGACGGGGCGGTTGAGTTGAGTTCTAGTTTTTCCATGACCAAACCTACGCAATGGCGCGGGGGCAAGAAAAGCGCAAATCTGAGTAATAGTACGGATGTACTATTTTGCCGCAAGGGCAATTTTTCTGAAATAGTGCGGGGAAACGTGCGTGGCCTTCCGTGGTAGTATTATCACACCCACCGTGAGTTTTCGTCATCATGCCCATCGCTCGCAAATCAATTTGTGGGCGATGGGCATGATGGGACATAGCATTTCGGTGACCTGGCCGGAGGCATTTCACCGGATTTGAGTACATTGAGAGAGTATTTGCCTGATCGCTAACCCCGCTACCGATGAAGACTTTCCTGCTCTCCGGGCTGCTGGCCCTGATCTCCCTCCCAACGCTGGCCCAGCCGGACCACCGCTACAGCGTAGGCATTGGCAAGAGCGAGATTGAAGCCTGGCACCTGTTTACTCGCTTCCAACCCTACCCCAGCGGACGCGTTGGGGTAAATTTTGGCTACATCCGCCCGTTCAATGCCTTTTTGATGCGGCCGTGGTACGGAGCTGATGCCCCCCGCCACACCAGCATTTCGGTAGAACATCAGTACTTTTTTAAGACAAAGGCTAAAAAAGTTACGCCCTTCTACTGCGCGCAGCGCGGGGCTTTTATGGATCAGAAGCACGGTGATTCGGGTACTCACTCCCAGTTTCTGTTCACCACCCTGGCACTGGGCATTGCCCTGGAGATGAGAAAACACTGGGGGCTGAGCCTCGACGTGGGCATCTCCACCTACTGGTGGGGCCAGCACAACGGTCGCGGTATGTACTTTGACGATGATGTATTTAGACCGTATCCCTCCTTCCAACCCGAAATTCGGCTACAGGCTTACTACTGGCGGTAGGGATTCCGCCTTCCAAACCGCAGCATCGGCCAATACCGTATTCGGGCGGGACTTGGTCGCTGCGGGAGAAACTTATCCCTGGTCAACGATTAGGTGCGCATCGTCGCCCGCCCCTTTCTTCACTCCCCTACTCGTAGCGCAGCGAATCTACCGGGTTGGCGCGGGCGGCCCGCCCGGTTTGCAGCCCCACGGTGAACAGCACCAGCGCAAACACCGCACCCACCGGTAGCAACCACCTCCAGCCGAGCACGTCAATTTTAAAGGCATACTGGTTGAGCCAACGTTGCACCACGGCAAAAGCCAGCGGGAGAGCAACCAAACTTGCCAGTAGCAACAACTTCACCGCATCGCGCGACAGCATTACCACCACCTGCTGCACCGACGCTCCCAGCACCTTGCGGACGCCAATCTCTTTGGTGCGCCGCCCCACCGCGTAGCGGGTGAGCCCGAGCAAGCCCAGGCAGGCTAAAAGCAAGGCCATCAGTGAAAAAGCCCGTAGCACGGCACCAAACTGCTCGTCGCGCTGGTACTGCTGGGCAAAATGATCATCCAAAAAGTAGTACTGAAACGGGTTGCCCGGAAAACTACTGGCCCAGCGTTGCTCCACGTCTGCCAGCGCCGCACTGACATCGGCCGTAGGAGCCAGAGAGACCAGGTAGTCGCCGCTGTAGAGTTCGGCGAAGAAGCCGATGGGTTGGTAGGCAGTTTGTAGCGAAGTTTGGTGGTAATTCTTCACAACGCCAATAATTTCGTACTCCGACACTCCCTGGAAGTTGTACATCCCCAGCCGGGCACCCAGCGCCTCGTCAGCGGTGGCGAAGCCCAGGGCCCGCACCGCCGCTTCGTTCAGAATTACCCGTTGCCCATTGCCGTCGGCGTTGGTCGAAAAGTTGCTGCCCACCATAAACTCCGCTTCCAGGGTGGGCAGGTACTGCGGCTCCACCAGCACCTCCCGAAGTTCTACGGAGCGCTCTTCGCCCGCCCCCCGTCGGTGCATCGCGCGGGTCAGCCCCGACGGGTCACCCGGCAGGTAGCTGGCCGCCGATACTCCGGCGACGGATTCCACCTCGCCCAGGGCGTTGCGCAAGCGTTCTACGGTCTGCCCGAACGACACCTCCTGATCCAGTACGTTGGGTCCCTCAACCACCAGCATCCCTCCCACGCGAATGCCCAGGTCCTGCTGCTGCATGTAGCGGATTTGCTGGTAAATGGCCAACGTGGCCGACACCAGAAACAAACAAATGGCCAGCTGGAGCACCATCAGCCCGCGGCTCACCCCGGAGCCGGAGCGCACGGCAGTGAGCGATTGCGCACGGGAAACGCTCAGCGAAGGCACCCGGTGCACCCGCGGGGCGTACCAGCCCACCAGCAGCACGCTAAGCAGCAGCAACGGAACCACCGCGAGCCACGCGTAGTAATGCGGCGCACCAAAGGGCACGCTCATCACCTCCTGCCAGTAGGGTCGTGCCCAGTACACCAAGCCCGCGGCTAATGCAATGGCCAGCCCGTTGGTGAGGAAGGCCTCCGTTAGAAACTGGGCCGACACCTGCCCCCGCCGGGCCCCGATGATTTTCCTGACGTTAATCTCTTTGGTGCGCTGCAACGCCTGGGCTGCCGTCAGGTTCAGGTAGTTGATACCCGCCGTGAGAAGCACCAGCCCGGCCACCATCAGCAGCACGTAGACCCAGGTGGCGTTGCCATTGGCCGAGGCTTCGTTCATCAGGTTGGAGTGCAGGTGGATGCTCGCAAGCGGCTGCAACTGATATTTTTCTTCGGAGTCGGAGCCCTGGTTGCGGGCGGCCACCAGTTCGGTTATCTGCTGGGCCACCCGCTCGGGTTGGGTAGATGGGTCCAGAACCAGGTAGGTATACCAGGCACTCGGCCCCCAGGAGGTCTCGAACATAGCGCGGCGGTCGGCTTCGGGTATCTCAGCAGGCAAAAAGTTGGGTAAGGAAGTATGCGAAAAAATCAGGTCGTAGGCCAAATGCGACGCGGAAGGCATGTCTTCGTACACCCCTTGGATGACAAAGTTGGTGGCCTGATCGCGGTTGGACGTATAGACCAGCACCGTTTCCTGCCCCGCAAAAAGGGTCTGTTGCCAGTTGGGGCCAAAGTAACGTTGGGCCGTTGACTCGGAGATAAGTAGCTGATTGGGGGCCTGTAACACCGCGGCCGCGGGGGACTCCAGCAGGCGCAGATCAAAGTAGCGCACAAAGTCCGGGTCGGCAAAGATGGCGGCGGATTCGCGAAACGAACGGGCCTGGGGGGTGGAGTCGTTGAGCAGTAAGGTATAGTTTTCGGCCCAGGAGGTGAGCCGAAAGTAGTCAACCACGCCCGGGATGGTGCTGGCCACCGCTGGGGCCAGGGCGGGCACGGTGTTGGCACTCTGCTGGGTAAGTTCGCCCTGCTGGTAGGTATCGGTCTGCACGCGGTAGATGCGTTCGTGCTCCGGTTGGAAGGTGTCGTAAGTAAGCTCGTGGTGGGCGTACTCCAGGATGAGCACGCTGGCGGCCACGGCCACGGACAGGCCCAGGATGCTGATGGCCGAAAGCAGCGCGTGGCGGCGCAAGTTTCGGTAGGCGGTGGTGAGGTAGTTGCAAATCATAGGGGAGGAAGTTTGGTGGTGGTTGAAGATGGATAGCGGGGTGGCACGTTTCGTTAACCCAAAATAATGGATCGAACGGAGGAAGTCAAGCGAGGGTTAATTTAGCGTTATTCCGGAAATTTGTGCAGCATAGCGAAGCAGATTATCCGGAATCCCCTGCCACGAAGAAGGAGATTCCAGATATTTTTCTACACTTCGTTGCGAAAAATTCCGGAATGACGTTCTAAACGGTGACGCTATCCGGGTACCCCGGAGGTAATTGGAACGGGACCTCCGGGCGGGCAGCAAAGAGCACTCAACCGGGGACACAATAGAAGGGGGTATCTTCCCCCCCAAACAGTTCTATCAATCCACGCCGTAGCAAGGTTCCTGCTGAATGACACTCTCTAATTATCTGTCATCCAGGAAGGACCTTGCTACTTGCCGGAGAGGTATTGCTTCGGTGGAAAAAGACTCCCTGCGGAAGAGCATCATAGGAAGGCTACGGCAGTGAACGGTGATAATATAAGAACTAATGACAAAATCACCGAAAAAAACCATTTCATCACTTGGAACAGCGTTTTGGATTGCTACGGTGGACTTTTGAACTTCTCAGGTGCACTTCCCCGACTTCTGCGGAGAAAAAAATAAGTTCTCCGCGGCGTTTTTAGGCCCCAAGCGGGTCTTTTTTGGGAATGGACACAAAAAAACCGACCGGAAGTTCCGGTCGGCCAAGGGTTGGTAACGAAGAGAAAGAACGAAGCGTCGGCTATCCGGCCTCGGATACCGCCGACAGTTCGTCCTTCTTGGCCTTGCTGTACTTAAGCACCTTGAGCGTCTGTTGCAGTTCGCCACCGGGCGCAAAGCGGTAGTTGGCCTTTTTGATCTTGCTGGCGTTCACCTCCTCCGCCGTGTCGCTGGCCTCGCAGTTAACGGTGATGCGCAGCGAACCTAGTTCGCCCAAGCGCACGATCTCGCCCTTTTCAATGTGGCGGGGAATAATCATCACCAACGACTCGAGCACGGCCACCGCGTCGGGCACACTCACGGTGGTGATCTCGGCGATCTCTTTCGCCATGTCACGGAAGTTCACTTCCCCGCGGCTTTGCGCCACGGCGTAGAACTTGCCGGGCTGGTTCCGCTTCTGCGGATTGGTTTTCTGAATGGTATTAATGAGAATGCTCATAAGAATTTTTTGTTTTGTGGTTTAAAGATTTGATTTCCGTACCAACGGTGACAAAGATGGGAAGAGAGAAGCATGCGATGCTGCGCGAGGAGGGGGAGGATGGTACGCAGGTAATGTTTGGAGGCAAAAAGGCTGGGCGGACGGAATATTGCCGGGCATTGATTGTTTTTCGCCAGACGCTTTGCTTTGTTCACAGTCTGCTCATACAATGTACAATGAGCACGTATCATACCTCATCCTGCTTGAGACCGTCACCCCGTAGGGGGCTTTTTGCATTTAGTAATAAGGCCCCTGCGGGGTGACAGTAGCCAAGAGGCCTCTGACATACCACAAATTTCTACGAACAGGTTGCGCTGCTGCGCTACGCTGCGTAAAATTCTGGCAGGTCGTTCCTTGGAAATATTTATTACTTTTGTCTATTCATGGAATTTGATCAAGCTAACATTTGGGCCGCCTTCGGGCTCACGCTCTTCGCGGGCCTATCGACGGGCATCGGCAGTGCCTTGGCCTTCTTCGTCAAAGAGCGCAGCTCGCGCTTTCTGTCCGTGTCGATGGGCCTGTCGGCGGGAGTAATGATCTACGTCTCTTTTGTGGAGCTGTTCCCGCTCGCCCTGGCCTCGCTGGTGGAGTCCTACGGCGTGACGCGCGGCAACTGGTACTGCGTGCTCTCTTTCTTCGGCGGAATTCTGCTGATTGCGATTATCGACAAGTTTGTTCCTAACTACGAGAACCCCCACGAGTTTCCGGAAGAAGACGAGAAGTTGCAGGACCAACTAAAAGAACTCAAGGAGGCGAAACTGTTGCGGGTGGGATTGTTCACCGCCCTGGCGCTGGGCATCCATAATTTTCCCGAGGGCATTGCCACGTTTCTCAGTGCGCTCAAGGATGTTTCTCTGGGGATTCCGATTGCGGTGGCCATTGCCATTCACAATATTCCCGAGGGAATTGCCGTATCGGTGCCCATTTATTACGCCACCGGTAGTAGAAAGAAAGCCTTTTTGTACTCGTTTTTATCGGGATTGGCCGAACCGGTGGGGGCCATTGTGGGCTTCTGGCTGCTGCTTCCCTTCATCACCGAAGCGGCCTTTGGGTACTTCTTTGCGGCCATCGCCGGGATTATGGTCTTTATTTCACTGGACCAACTGCTGCCCGCGGCGCACGCCTACGGCAAACACCACTACGCGATCTACGGACTCATCTCAGGCATGGTGATCATGGCACTGAGCCTGCTCCTGTTTATATAGGTTCGGAGTTTAAAGATTCTGGGTTGGGTATGGCTGAGTAGGGCAGTGGAGCAGGAAGGGTGGAGCATTAAAGCAAAAAACCGTCATACCGGAATTTTGCGCAGCGTAGCGTAGTAAAATATCCGGTATCCCCTGCCACGAAGACGTACGCCCGGCATTGCCAATGAATGTTGAACGGTCGCTGCAAGAAGGGGATACCGTACAGGTCTCTTCGCTACGCTGCGAAACCTTCCGGCACGACGTTGCGGGTCAAATAGCTGTTCGGGAGACCATCAATTGGTCGAACAGTATATTAGTTACCGCTTCCCAAGCTGTTCGCTAGCTTGTCTATTTCTCCCTCAATGCGCAGCACGGCCTGGTTGATCTCATCGTAGGAAGCGCTCCAATCTTTGGCTTCTACCGACTTCACCCTTTCCATACGCCGTTGGATGTCTTTCTTCTCGTCTTCGAAGTCCTTCACCGCATCATTCATATTGGCAATCGCGCTCTGGTTGCTGGCTTTCTTCATATTCTTGCGCAAATCTTTGATGCGGTCATCAATGTCATCCAAGCGGTCATCTAGCTCCTCGAGCTGGGTTTCTTTGGCATCGGCGTAGTACTGCTCGCGGGCTTCCAAGGCCTCGGCGGTTTCTTCCTGGGCGTCGGCAGTAGCTTCGCGGGCGTCTTCTAACTCATCGGCCACGTCGGCCTGGGTGAGTTTCTTGTTGCAAGCCGTTAGCGAGAACAGGCCAATCAGGGCAAAGCAAGCAGTGTGGCGCAGGGTGATCAGTACAGTATTCATAAATTTCTGGTAAAAATGTAAGTGAAAATCAGTTAAAAATAGAAGCTTCCTCGTAAAGAAAACGAGCTTCTACTACGAGAAAAGAACGGTCCACAGCCCTAATAGTTTAAAAATGTACCGCGCTACGGCCCCCAAGGTGGTCAAGGGCTGATACTATTCATTAGCGCTACCCAGGTCTTTGTCCAGTTCATCCAAGGTAGCTTCCAGGCGCGCCACCCCCCGGTTGATCTCGTCGTAGGTGTTGTTCCAATCCTTGGTTTCCAGGGTTCGCACCCGGGTTATTCGTTCCTTTAGGGTCTGCCGCTCGTCCTGCAGGTCACGAATGGCCGCGTTGATATCAGCAACGGCCTTGGTGTTGGTAGACTCCGCCGCACTTTCTTGCAGGTCGGCAATCCGCTCGTCCAGGGCATCCAACCGGTCGTTGAGGGTATCGAGCTGGGCTTCCCGTTGGTCGGCATCAAATTCTTCCTGCGCCTCAACGGCCTCCCGCATTTCTTCCTGCGCGTCGGCGGTGGCCTCCCGGGCGTCTTCCAGTTCGTCTCGCACGTCTTCTTTGGTGGCGCTCGGAGGGTCGCAGGCGCTGAGCAAAAGGCCAGCGCCCAGGATCACGATGAACAATGGGGAGCTAAGTAGCTTGAGAAGCTTCATGACTGAATGGTTAGTGGTGGCTAAAAAAATTGTGCTGACTTCAGGAACATAACCTGACCGGCCCGACAATGTTCGCGGAAGCGGGCCGGGAGACCATCAGTTAGCCAGGAGCTTCCGAACGAAATCTACCGCCCCCTGCTCCGACCAGTAGTTTTGTCCCGCCCGGTGCCCCCGGGGCATAAAACCACAGTGTCCGCCCTGCGCTGGTGCCACGAACTCCACCGGGGTGGCAGCGAGTCGGTCGTCGTCGATGAAGCAGGCGGGGGCCAGAAACGGATCGTTGCGGGCGTTCACCACCCGCGTGGGCACCCGGATGGCGGTGAGGAACTGTTTGCTGCTACAGCGTTGGTAGTAGTCAGCCGCACTGCTAAACCCGTGCAGGGGCGCGGTGAAGGCATCGTCAAAGTCCGTCAGCGTTTTCACTTCGGCCAGCGTCTCCAGGCGCAGTTCTTCGGGGAAGTGGGGCTGCTTGCGGGCGACCTTTCGCTTGAGCGACCGCAGAAAGCGGCGGTGGTATACCCAGTTCCGGGGTCGGGTGATCTGTCGGGCGCAGGCTTGCAGGTCAATAGGGGCCGAAAAGGCCAGGGCGGCTCGTACGTTGCCCGGCACCGGGTACACACCTTCTCCCAGGTACTTGAGCGTGAGGTTGCCTCCCAGGCTGAAGCCGACGAGCACAATGTGATCATAATCAGGGGGCTCGAACCCGTGGGTGAGCAGGTGGTGCAGGTCGTCGGTGGCCCCGCTGTGGTAGAAGCGCAGGGTGTCGTTGGGGGTGTCGCCGCAACCGCGGAAGTTCCAGGCCAGCACGTCGTAACCTTCCCGATAGAACGCCCGGGACATACCCCGTACGTAGGGCCGGTTGCTGTCCCCTTCCAGTCCGTGCGAAATCACCACCAGGCGGCGCGACCGCTGGGTGAGCCAGTCCAATTGCAGGCGGTCGCCGTCAGGAGTGGGCAGTTCGTTGCGCTGAAACGTTACGTTTCGTACCTTTCGGGTGAGGGCGGGCACCACGGTTTGCAGGTGGCCGTTGGGTAAATACCAGGGAGGACAATAGGGAAGCATCTTCACGTTATTATCAGGTAGCTAGCCGAAGAAGTATCAGGCACTGTTGTGATTCGGAGAATCTGCGCCAGCAACTTATAAAATTATCAAGAGAACGAACAACGCCCGACATGAACTATCAACTTCTTAGCGGTAACGACAACGCGACCATCTTGGTTAAAAACCAGATTGCCCAGTTTCTGAACGAGCACCTGGAGCAGTACGGAGATAACATCCTGGCGATCTACAAGTGCCTGGACTTCGCATTGAGCAACTATCCGCACCAGGGAGGGTTCGTGATTCTGGCGTGGGAGGACAATCACTTGCTGGGAGCGGCTGTGATGTGCAAGACGGGGATGGACAGTTTTGTGCCCGAAAACCTGCTCGTTTACCTGGCCGTGCACCACGACTACCGGGGCGAAGGCATCGGCAAAACGTTGCTGACCAAGGCGCTGGACTTCGCCAAGGGCGACGTGGCCCTGCACGTGGACGCTGACAACCCGGCGGTGAAGCTCTACGAGGAGGCGGGCTTCCAGAAGAAGTATACCGAGATGCGCCTGCAACGGCAACGGACGTTCTACGGATTATAGGTTTAGGTTTTTTCTCATTTATGCAAGAGTTCTACGAAACGCTTCGGGAGGCCGCACGCCACGTCCGGGAACTAAACCCCTGGGGGGGCGCGGTGCTGGTACTCATCGTCAGTATTTTGATAGGCATCGCCGTGCGTTGGGTGTTTATCCGTTCCCTGCGGCTGGGTCGCGACCGGCGGGGTTCGCTCATCGCCGGGGCGGTGCTCAAGCGCCTTAACAACCGCACCCGCCTGTTCTTCCCCCTGTTGATTTTTTTAATACTCCAGCCGCTGGTGCAACTCGCTGAGCCTTATGACAGTATCTTGTTCAAAGGCATCGAGATTTTGTTCTTTATCACCCTGGGCTGGCTACTGCTGCAACTCATCAACGTGCTGGAAGACCTGGCCTACGCGCACTACGTGCAGGAGCGCAACGATGCCTACCACGAACGTCGCATCAAAACGCAGTTGCAGTTCCTAAGGCGCATCCTGGGGGTCATCATCGTGATCATTGTGCTGGCCTCCATCCTGCTGACGATCAACGGAGTGCGGCAGGCTGGGGCGGCTATTCTCACCTCGGCGGGGGTGGCGGGCATTGTGGTGGGCTTCGCCGCGCAGAAGTTGATTGCTAACCTACTGGCGGGCTTTCAGATCGCCCTGACGCAACCCATCAAGATTGAGGACGCCGTGATTGTGGAAGGTGAGTGGGGAGTGATCGAGGAGATCACGCTCACCTACGTGGTGGTGCAGGTGTGGGACAAGCGCCGCATTGTGTTGCCCATCAACTACTTCATTGAACCCCCCTTTCAGAACTGGACGCGGCGCACCGGCGACCTCACCGGGGTGGTGATGCTCTACGTGGATTACTGCTTGCCCGTTGATGAACTGCGGCAGGCCCTTACCGACATTTTAGCGGCGGAACCGCTCTGGGACGGCGAGGCGAACCGGGTGCAGGTGACGGATGCCACCGACCGCACGATGGTGCTTCGGGTGCTGGTGAGCGCGGCCGACGCGCCAAACACCTTTGCGCTGCGGTGTTCGGTTCGCGAAAAATTGATTACTTTTATCCGGGAGCGCTATCCCGAAGCCTTGCCCAAGACGAGGGTGACCCTGCATGGCGATAAACGTTCGTCGGACCCGACGGCTTGGTTGCCTTCAGACGAAGCAATGACCAAACGGCAGCCCTAGGGCAACGATGCGCTCCAACCCTCAGTCAGCCAGCGTGTATCCCGTGAAAAAGAAACTATACCACATTATTTTTGAGTCGGACACTCCCGCAGGCAAAGCCTTCGACGTGGCGCTGTTGGTAGCCATTCTGCTCAGCGTACTGATCGTGACGCTGGAAAGTGTGGAGTGGATTCGGAACGATTACAACGAATTGATCAGGACGGTCGAGTGGGTGTTCACCGCACTGTTCACCATTGAATACGGCTTGCGGATTTACTGTGCCCCGCGCCGCCTGCACTACGTGCGCAGCTTCTACGGCATCATTGACCTGGTTTCTATTGTTCCGACCTACTTGAGTCTGCTCATCGCCGGTACGCAGTACGCGCTGGTTATCCGCAGTTTGCGCCTGTTGCGGGTGTTCAGGGTGCTTAAGCTCACGCACTTTTTGGGTGAAGCCGAGGTACTGCGCAAGGCCATGCACCAGAGCGCGGCCAAGATTATTGTCTTCATTGGGGTGGTGGTGACGATGGTATTTATCGTAGGTGCCCTCATGTATCTGATTGAAGGACCGGAGCATGGGTTCACCAGCATCCCCACGAGCGTGTACTGGGCGGTGGTAACGCTCACCACCGTGGGGTATGGCGACATTGCGCCGCAGACGGTGGCGGGGCAAACGCTGGCCACCGTAGTGATGATCATGGGGTACGGCATCATCGCGGTGCCCACGGGCATTGTGTCAGTAGAAATGTCCAGAGCCGAAGCGGCCAAGCACGCCCACCAGCGGCGCAACGATGGGTCGGTGCATTCTGAAGGCAACGGGTCGGCCGAGGCAACGGCTCCTCCTCCCCAACCCACCCGGACTAAGATGCCTACGAATGCCCGCGGGTTGGCCGCTCGGCAGGCGTGTCACCGGCAACCGATCGAGTGGCAACGGCTAGGTCCAACGGTAGACAAGACCTAGAAGAACCAGAAAGTGCCGAATGAAATACCGTCAGGCGCGAATATAACCGGGCGTGGTTTTCCCGGTTTTCCTTTCTTTTTCTTCTGATATCCACTAGTTTTACGCTTGATTAACGACTATCACGGGTGACACTATCTTCACTAGCCTTTCTTTCCTTCCGGCCACTGACCCACTTTCACAGGCAGCTTTGCTTTGCCGGTTGGCATCTTTTGGAGTATAGGCGGCTGATCTGATCCGCTTTGGCCCCGTGCTCGAAGGCCGGTTTCCTTATTCCCTTTTCCTTTCCTCCCTCTACGTTAGTCATTCACTATGGAATTTATCATCCAGGTAGCCACCGCCGAGCATACCGTTTATGCCGAAGAATTGAGTCAGATGATTGAAGCGGCGGCCCAAGCCCGCGGCACCGGCATCTCGAAGCGACCGCCCGAGTACATCCGCCGCAAGATGGAAGAGGGCAAAGCCATTATTGCGCTGCATCAAACGCAGGTGATTGGCTTCTGCTACATTGAGACCTGGGGACACGAGAAGTACATTGCCAACTCGGGGCTCATCGTGCACGACGACTACCGCAAGCACGGGCTGGCGACCGAAATCAAGGAAGCGGCCTTTGCGCTGTCGCGCAAAAAGTATCCCGACGCCCAGTTGTTCGGCATCACCACCAGCCTGGCCGTGATGAAAATCAACGCGGACCTGGGCTACCGGCCGGTCACCTTCTCGGAGCTCACCACCGACGAGTTGTTCTGGCAAGGGTGCCAAAGCTGCCGCAACTACGATATCCTGACGCGCAACGACCGCACTAACTGCCTGTGCACCGCGATGCTCTTCGATCCCCACCGCAAGCCATCGGATCGAAGGAAGTAAGATATAGAGTAATTACCGCTCATAAAGTGAACGTTCATTTATATGATTATACATGCCTGACAATCAGAACAATAAGAAGCTTGTGTTAGCCTTTAGCGGAGGGCTAGATACCTCCTTTTGCGTGAAGTACCTCAGCGAACAGGGCTACCAGGTGCACGCGGTGCTGGTGAACACCGGTGGTTTTTCGGCCGATGAAGTTGCCAAAACCGAGCGAAAGGCGCGGATGTTAGGAGTAGTGCATTTTGAAGCGCTGGACGAAACCCAGACCTTTTATCAGAAGTGCGTTCGCTACCTACTGTTTGGCAACGTTCTTCGCAACAACACCTACCCACTGTCGGTGAGTGCCGAACGGGTGTTTCAGGCGCTGGCGATCATCCGCTACGCCCAGCAGGTGGAGGCCGGGCACATCGCCCACGGCAGCACCGGCGCGGGCAACGACCAGGTGCGCTTCGATCTGATCTTCACTTCGCTAGCTCCCCACATCAACGTGATCACCCCCATTCGTGATTTGCAGTTGCGTCGGCAGGAAGAAGTGGCTTACCTACAAGAACGCGGCGTGACCACCTCCTGGGAAAAAGCCCGCTACTCTATCAACCAAGGACTATGGGGTACCAGCGTGGGCGGACAGGAAACCCTCACCTCCGACCAGCCCCTGCCCGAAGAAGCTTATCCTAGTCAGCTAGAAAAAGGAGATTCCCAAACTGTCACTGTCCGGTTTGAGCAGGGCGAACTGGTGGAAGTGGACGGCACGACGCACGACGATCCGGTGGAGGCCATCCGGCACCTACAGCGGCTAGCGGCTCCCTACGCCATTGGGCGCGACACCCACGTAGGCGATACTATCATCGGTATCAAGGGGCGCGTCGGGTTTGAGGCCGCGGCCCCACTTATTCTCATCAAGGCACATCAGCTACTCGAAAAGCACGTGCTGGTGAAGTGGCAGCAGTACTGGAAGGAACAACTGGCCAACTGGTACGGCATGATGCTGCACGAGGGGCAGTACCTAGACCCAGTGATGCGCAACATTGAAGTCTTCTTGGAAGACACCCAGCACAACGTGAGCGGCACCGTAACGGTGAAGCTGCACCCCTACCGCTTTTCACTGGTAGGAATCCAGTCGGACTTCGACCTGATGCGGGCAGATTTTGGACAGTACGGTGAGATAAACAAGGCCTGGACGGGCGAAGACGTGAAGGGATTCACGAAAGTGCTTTCCACTCAGAACAAGATTTGGCAGCAGGTGAACGGCAGCAAGGATGCGTAGCGCACGCATCGGCATCGTGGGTGGAGCCGGGTACACGGCGGGCGAGTTGCTGCGGTTGCTTATCCACCATCCGTACGCAGAGATCGGTTGGGTGCACAGCAGCAGCCAGGCGGGGCGGTTCGTATTTGAAGTGCACCAGGATTTGGTAGGGGAAACCGAACTACGCTTTTCTTCGGTACTAGCGTGGGATGCGATAGATGCCCTGTTTCTGTGCAGCGGTCACGGCGCTTCGGCGAAGTTTATGCGCGAGAATACGGTACCCGACCGGATCAAGATTATTGATTTGAGTCAGGACTTTCGGGCGGAAGGCCCCGAGCACTCCTTTGTTTACGGCTTGCCGGAACTACAGCGTGACCGAATCAAACAAGCCACCCGCGTGGCAAATCCCGGCTGCTTCGCCACCGGCATTCAGTTAGGATTGCTGCCGCTGGCAAAGAACCACTTGCTAAACACCGACGTGCACATCAACGCTATCACCGGCTCTACCGGGGCGGGACAGCAACCCACCGACACGACCCACTTTAGCTGGCGTAGCAACAACGTGTCGGTGTATAAGCCGTTTCAGCACCAACACCTGCGCGAAATCACCCAGAGCGTGCGGCAATTGCAACCGGACTTCGCTCATTTTTTAAATTTCATTCCGGTACGAGGCAACTTTGCCCGCGGCATCTTTGCGAGTTCGTATCTAGAAACTACGCTCACAACCGAGGAAGCCCGCGAACTTTACACAAGCTATTATCAAGACGCGCCCTTCGTCACCGTCACCGCGACCAACCCGCACCTGAAGCAAGTGGTGAACACCAATAAAGCCTTAGTATACGTTGAAGCGATTGACGGTAATCTTTTGATTATCAGCATGATCGATAACCTCATAAAAGGTGCTTCGGGACAAGCCATCCAGAACCTAAATCTGATGACGGGCTGGGATGAGACGTCGGGTTTGCGCCTAAAGGCGGGGTACTTTTAGGTGAGCCGTTCGTTTCAATGTTTCTTGACTAACCCTCCCCTCCGAGAGTTTATCGTTGTCGCTGCGCGATTCCGGTAATTTCATTTCCGCAGGCAACGCTTTGTCGCTTCGGTCGTTCAACCGAATAGTATTCACCTAAACACAACTTCACTTATGAAAAGATTAACTAATTCTCGTTTCACGGCCCTGTTATTCAGTGCTTTCATTTTGTTTGCCCTCAATGCTCAGGCGCAGGACGACAAGTCCAAGCGGCCCAGTCCACCCGCTGAAGTATCCGGCACGGTGGAAGGTACCGACGTCACCATCAACTACAGCCGCCCTTCCGTGAAGGGCCGAACCGTCTTCGGTGAACTGGAACCCTACGGCAAGGTATGGCGCACCGGGGCTAACGAAGCCACTACCTTTGAGGTGAGCACCGACGTAGAGATTGAAGGCCAACCACTTCCGGCCGGCAAATACGCGATGTTTACTATTCCCACCGAAGATGATTGGACTGTAGTGTTCAACAAAACGGCGGAACAATGGGGTGCCTACGACTATGATGAAGCAGAAGACGCGCTGCGGGTAGAAGTGACTCCCCAAGAAACCGATGAGCTTACCGAAATGCTGACCTTTGAAATTGGCGACGATGGAGAGGTAACCATGATGTGGGCCAACACCGCCGTCTCGTTCGACGTGACCAGCGCCGGACAAGCAAGTAGTAAGTAGTAAGTAGTTCTAAGTTCGTAAAAGTTTTGGGTTCTGGGTTCTAAGTTTTTCAGAATCCAGAACCTTTTTAACTCCGAACCTCTTCACTCCTGAAAGTCAAACAACACCTTGTCTTTAATTGCCCTGGACACTTTGTCGGGCACTTTCTGCTCCCAGCCCTGAACCCCGTCCTTGATCATCTTTAGCACGTCGTCGGATATGATATCCAAGTGCTTGGCATTGATGGGTTCAAGTCCCCTGATGCGATGGGTTTCGTATAAATACTGGTACAAATGCTTTAAATGCAGCGATAATGATAGCTCAGCGTGCGTGTAAATATCATGGCTGTTGGGCCGATACGATGGGTACACAAACAGCTTCACGTTGTTTTTGAACAAGTTACCGAAGGCTTCCAGAATCCCCCCCGTCAGTTCCTCATAATAAGTTTCATCGAACAGCTTTTGCAGACTGGCCACTCCCAAGATGATTCCAATCTTGCCCTGGGTGATTTTAGAAATATAAGAAGTAAGTTTGTAGTACTTCTGATAGTCGGAGATCATCACCCGTTGCCCCAGCGATTCCAGGATATCCACCCGGTGCAGAAAATCAGTGTCGCTGATGTCCTCTTCTTCTTGCACTAAACTGTTTAGCGTGAGTTCGGAAATGGGCATCACCCGGTCGGCCACCACCTCGGGTTCGTCCATAAAGGCCTGTAGTCCCGACTTGAGCATGTCCATGTTCACGTGGGTGATCGGACGAAAGCGCCCCCGCAGAATCAGCACGTCCTTTTTGTACAGTGCTTCGGAAGGTTGCAGCACCGTGCCGTTCGCATCAAACATGGTGGCGTGGGTCAGGCCGTTCTTCACGAGTTTCAGCGCCATTAGTCGGTTGTCTACCTGCTCAAAGTCAGGTCCTTTAAGGCGAAAAAAGTCAATTTCTAACCGCTCGGTTGATAGGTTGTCCAGCAGCGATTGCATCAACACCACCGGGTCGCTCTCCATGGTGCAGGCATACACCATATTAACACCCAGGACGCCCAGCGCATCCTGTTGCCAGGAAGCCTCATTGTCGTGCAGCAGCACGTGGATCACGCACTCGTTCACCGGCCCCTGCGGCTCTCGCTGAAACCGCATACCCACCCAGCCGTGTCCCTGGTTGGTGCGGTGGTAGTTCAGGATCTCCATGGTGTTGGCAAACACGAAGAACTTGGTGGTTTCAACCCGGTCGGGCAGGCGCTCTTGCAGCAGATCCATCTCGTGGTCCAACATATGATCCAACTTTTCTTTACTCACGTAGCGCTTGGTCTTTCCGTAAATAGCGTCGCTAAAATTCATATCATAGGCCGACATGGTTTTAGCAATGGTGCCGGAAGCACTGCCTACCTTGAAAAAGTTGGCGGCGGTATCTTGTCCGGCCCCGATCTCGGCAAAGGAGCCGTAGATTGATCGGTCTAGGTTGAGACTCAAAGCCTTTTCTTTGGTAGAAGGCACTCTAACTGGTTCCATAAATAAGCTGATTGGGTGGTTTATAATGTTAAGGATTAGTTTGGTAGATTGTTCACCAACGGACGAGTAGGTCGGCTCAAATAGAAAATTATTGTTGACTTTCCATACGTTTATTTTTATAAATTGCCGACCGTACTACGAATCCTAGCTTACTTACCACCAAAACATCCCCAACCCCGCACTGCACTAATCTATGGCGAAACTCAACAAGTTTGGGACGTTTTCGGGGGTCTTCACTCCCTCTATTCTCACCATCCTGGGGGTGATCATGTACCTTCGCCTGCCGACCATCATTGGGCAGGCGGGGCTGTGGGCCACCCTGGGCATCATTGTGTTGGCCCACATCATCTCGGTGACCACCGGGCTGAGTGTGTCCTCCATCGCTACCGACAAAAAAGTGCAGGCCGGTGGCACCTACTACATGATCTCCCGCAGCCTGGGGCTCCCCATCGGCGGCACCCTGGGGCTCGCCCTGTTCGTCGGGTTATCCTTTAGCGTGAGTCTGTACATCATCGGTTTTGCCGAAAGTTTCCTGGGCTACTGGGGCTGGGAAACCAGTCGCAACATGATTCGGGGCGCGGGCACCCTGGCCCTGCTGGCGGTCACCATCATCACCCTGATCAGCACGACGCTGGCCCTGCGGATGCAGTTTTTTATCATGGCTGCCATCATCTTGTCCCTGCTGTCTATTTTCTTGGGCCAACACGCCTACGAAGCGGAGGCCCCTACCCTGGCCCTTCCGGCGGCGGGTGGCGGCGTATCGCTGATGGTGTTGTTTGGCATCTTCTTCCCGGCCGTGACGGGTTTCGAGGCCGGGGTGTCTATGTCGGGCGACCTCCAGGACCCGAAGAAATCCATTCCCAAGGGTACCATCTACGCCGTGGTGGTGGGTCTGGTGGTGTATATTATCCTGGCCTGCTTTCTGTCCTATACGGTGGACGCCAACTCCCTGGCCAACGACCCGCAGATTCTCATTCATATCGCCGGGGTGCCCGGACTGGTGGTGGCCGGTATCTGGGGAGCGACCATCTCCTCGGCCCTGGGCAGCATCCTGGGCGCACCGCGGATCCTGCAGGCCACCGCCGTCGACAACATCACGCCCCGCATATTTTCACGCGGCGTGGGCGCGGGCAACGAACCGCGCAACGCCCTGCTGCTCACCTTCGTGATCGCCGAAGCGGGCATCCTGATTGGCGACCTGGACGTGATCGCCCGCGTGGTGTCTATCTTCTTTATCACTACCTACGGCTTTCTGAACCTGAGCGCCGCCTTCGAAGCCTGGACGAGCGCCGATTTTCGCCCCGAGTTCAAAATACCGATCTGGGTAAGCGTACTGGGAGCGCTGGCCTGCTTTATCGTGATGATTCAGCTCGACTTCCTGGCGATGATCGGGGCCATTATCATTCTGGGCCTGTTGTATCTCTACCTGAAACGCCGCGAACTCGCCCTGGAGTCGGGCGACACCTGGAGCGGTATCTGGGCGTCGCTGGTGAAGACCGGGCTCACCCGCCTGAACAACGAAGAACTGCACCGCCGCAATTGGCGTCCCAACGTGATCATGTTCAGCGGCAGCGCGCTGGAACGCCCGCACCTGGTCGAACTAGGGCAGGCCGTAGCCGGTCGGCTGGGCATCCTGTTCGAGCTTCGAGCTGAGCAAGGCCCCCGAACCCCAGCTCAGTCCGGCTACCACCACCCAGGAGGACAACACCACCACCTACTTCACCCGCCAGTACCGTACGCCCGATATCTACGCGGGCATGGATCAAATCGCGCGACTCTACGGCTTCTCGGGAGTGAAACCCAACACCATTTTGATGGGGTGGAGCAAAACCGAGAAGCACCGCGAGCAGTTCGCCCAACTCATCGATAGCTTTCGGGAGAGCGACTACAACACGGTGTTTCTCAACCACGACCCGACCACCGGCTACGGCAACCACCGGACGATCGACATCTGGTGGCGCGGCTCAGGCCGCTCGCTCGCCTTCGCCATCAGCCTGATACGCCTCCTGACCACCCACCACCTGTGGAAGACGGCCGAGCCGCGCTTACTGCTGGTCCTCAACGACCTGACCCAATCGGACCGCGTGCGGCGCACCCTGCTGCAACTGCTCGATGACTACCGCATGCCCATGACGGTGAAGCTTATCGATAACAGCCTGGAAACGCAGTCCATCACCGAGACAATAGCCCAAGAGTCGGCCCGCACCGACCTCACCATCCTGGGCATCACCGAGCAGAAGCACCAGCAGACCGAGCGTTCGGTGGCCCAAATCCGCGCGCTGTTAGACAAGCTGGGCACCAGTCTGGTGATCAGCGCGTCGTCGCGCTTTGAAGAAATTGACCTGGGCGTCAACGAAAAGCGCAGTGAGTTAGAAACCGTCGATCTGATCAGCGAGATCCGTAACCTGCCCGCCCTGCCCAACGTGCGCAACGAATGGTTGGCCCAGGACCTAGAAAAGATCGACAAGCGCAACCGGCTGGTGCTCACCACCTTTTACGAGCAAGCGTTCGTTCCCTACTTCCGCGAAAACCGCCTGATGGCGCAGGAGCTGAGCAAGATCTATCAGTCGGTGATGAACCCCTTGGAACGCGATTGGGAGCAGTACGACGAGGGGTTTCGACGGCGGCGGGCGCTGGTGAAGGCCACCAACGACTTGTACTTTCAGGCCCGGGCCCTGCTGGACACCTTCCGCACCGAGCACCTGGAGACGCAGCGTGATGCCCTGGACAGTGGCATTGCCTGGTACTTCAAGCGCCTGTCGGCCGACGTGCTGCGCTTCCCCACCGGGGCCACGGTAGAGATCCCCGCCGCGCAGCTGCCCGCCCGCTCGTCTGACTCGAGCGGGGTGCGGTGGTTCAAGGTACGCAACCGCCTCCGAGGCGTCTTCAGCAAACGCCCCCCGACGCGCCGGGTGCGGTACCAGCAGATCGCCTCCTACTACCTGCGCGACAACCGCTACGCTTTTTTAGAGGCCATGCTGCAGGAGTGGCAGGAGCAAAGTTTAGAATTCTTCGGTGAGTTTCGCTCGGCCGTCACCCACTTTGAGCAGCAGATCAACCGATGGGAAAAGAACCTGGACCTCTCCCCCGAGGAGCTGGCCGAAGATTTCAGCGGTCTGCAGGCATCGATGCAGACGATGGACGAGCAGCAACAGAAGTTGCAGGGGCGCTGGCTCCGCCGCCTGCAGATCGAGTACCGGCGCAACCTGCGTTTGTTGGCCACCACCCTGGAAACCATCGACGGGCCCGAACTCCTGGGTCGGCAGCGCAGCGCGGGCAAAGTGTATGAAGCCATGAGCCAGCGCATCACCGACTTTCCGGAAGCCTGGCACGAGACGGCCCGCTTGCAGATCAACACTATTTCGTTGGATCTGCTGCTGCAATCCACCGAAAACCGCGTGGCCCAGGAGGTGCACGCCTTCACCCAAAATGCCGTACTTACTATTGACAAGCAGTTTGTGGGGCCGCTCGATGCGCTGAGCGAGCAATTGGCCAGCAACGGCGAACCTAGTAAGAAAGAGAAAACCACGGCCCACGAGGCGATGGATGGGGTAGCCTTCCAGCAGGAACTCAACGAAACCTACGAAGACGTGACCAAGCTGGTGGAGCAGCTTCCCGAATCGCTGGACGTGAACTACGTGCCGCCGGGCAAAGAGGAGGCCGAGGTGGTGCGCGTGCCCGTGCAGCGCCTTACTAGCTACTGGGTAGAAACCACCCTGTATCTGCCGTTGCAGGTTAAGGTGAACGAGGCCGACCAGCAATTGCAACGCAGCAGTGCGGTGGTGCGTGACGTGGCGCGGCTCACCCAGTTGCAGACCGAAAGCCGGGCCACCGCCGAAGAGCAGCAGGCCGCTCAGGACGCAGGCAAGCTCATTGACGACGAAAAGCAGAAGCTGACTACCCTAAAAAATCAGTTAGAAGCCTCGATCGACGCGCACCTGCAGGCCAGTTTCGAGAAGCTTTCTACCGAAGCCTTCGTGACGCAGTCGGGCGACCTGGGGGGGCTGGCCCGCGCCTACCAAACGCAACAGGTGCGCACCAAGCTAGACCAGTATCAGGGCAAGGTACGGCAACTGGTGCGCCGCGTGGGCACCCAGCTGCTGTACTCCAAGAGTCAGGGTATCTTGCTGGCCAAGCGCCTCACCGAAACCGAAGCCGTGGTGCAGTCGCCCACCGCCCGGATGCTGGCCTTTGTGGAGCAGGTCACACCGACGCCCGCCGTGATCAAGGCGCTGCCCTTTTACTACCACACCCTATTTTCGGGCAAGTCCGACATCAGCGATGACTTCTGGATACCGCGGCCGAAGGAGATGGCGCTGGCCGACCAGGCCATTGAGCGCCTGCGCCGCGGTTACGCGGGCGGCATCCTGCTGCTGGGCGAGCGCAACAGCGGCAAGACCGCCCTCTCCTGGCGCATGGCGCGGCGCTATACCCGCAAAACCGACCGTGTATTTCCGGTGTACCCCACCCGGGCGGGCTCGGCCCGCATCAGTGATTTTACCCGCGCCCTGCGGCAAGCCACCGGCCAAGACGGCACCCCCGACCAGATCATCCGCGCCCTGCCTACCGACAGCGTGCTGATCATCAACGACCTGGAACTGTGGTGGGAGCGCAGTCCCGAGGGAATGGTGATGGTGGAGGAACTCATGCGCCTGATCAGCGATCACGGCACCCGTTGCCTGTTCATCGTGAACGTAAACCCCACGGCCTACCACCTGATCAACCTCTCTTACCCGATTGCCGACTACTTCCTCAACGTGATTCCCTACCAGCCCTTTAGCACCGAGGAGATTGAGCGGCTGGTGCTGCTGCGCCACTGGTCGGGCGGCCTGACCTTTCTACGGGACGGGCGGGAGGAAGACCGGCTGTCGGAGTGGAGCAAGGTGCGTTTCTTCAACGCTTTCTTTGATTACTCGGGCGGAAACCCCGGCGTGGCCCTGGGCGCCTGGCTGGCCTCGATCGACAAAGTGAGCGGCAAGCAGGTGCACCTGCGCGTGCCCAAGCCCCCCGACTACGACGCCCTGCGGGCCTTGCCCGACGATTGGGTGATGATGATCATTCAGTTTCTGCTGCACAAACGGCTATCGTTGCCGCGCCTGCGTCGGGTGTTGTACTCCGACATGGCGCAGGTGCGCGAGCTGCTACAGGACTTGCTGCGGGCCGGCCTGCTGGTAGAAAAGGGTACCGGCGTGTATCAGCTCAACCCCTACACCGAAATTCATTTGATCAACGTACTCAAAGAACAGGAAATCCTATGACGGTGCTCATCATCATTATCGCGGCGCTGGCCATCTTCTTTGCCTTTCGGGTGCTGCACTGGCTGCTGACTCCCCTGCTGCGTCGACAGCTCTTCTGGTTACGCATCAGCTATTTGCTGATGGGGGTGGAACTGCTGGCCTGGACCGGCTGGTTGTTTTGGGTGGTTCGCCAGCTGGTGCACAACCCGGCCGTGTACGCCTACTTCACGGTCGGCATCGCCTTTCTGCTGATGGGCCTGGTCACCTGGTTTCTGCTGCGCGACGTGGTGGCGGGCATCATCTTTAAGCTACAGCACAACCTGAAACTCAACCAATCGGTGCGGGTGGGCCGTTCGGATGCACCCACCAACCGGTCGGGCCGCCTGCTGCGCCTGGGGGTTACCTCGTTGGTGCTGGAGTCGGCCGGAGAACGGGTAAAGATTCCCTACACCCAACTCATTAACGAAGCCGTGGCCCGCAGTGAAGTCTCGGACGTGGTGGAGCCCTTCGACTTCACCCTCCGGGTGCCCACCACCCAGTCGAAGAGCCAGTGGATGGATACCCTGGGTCGGCAGGTGCTCCAGTTGCCGTGGGCGTCGGCCAAACGGATGCCGCTGGTGCAGTGGCAATCCGAAGAAGCGCAGTTTTATACGTTTAGCCTGCGGGTGTACAGCCTGAACGCCCGCCACGCCCTGCTGGTTGAAAGTCACCTGCGCCACGTATACGCCACCGCTAACCCCTGATCTATGACTGACTTTGATCCCTACATATTCGCGATTGTCATCTGCCTGGTCATCATTCTGTCCTACGCCTTCTCCATTATATCAAGCCGTACCAACATCCCCAGCGTGCTGCTGCTCATTGGCCTGGGTGTGGGAGTGCAGTACGGACTGCACTACTTAAATATCAACATTGGCGCGGTGTTGTTTCAGATTCTGGAAGTGCTGGGCATCTTCGGGCTGATTATGATCGTGCTCGAGGCGGCGCTGGACCTGAAACTAACGCGCGAGAAGCTGCCGCTGGTGGGCAAGTCGCTGGGCATTGCCCTGGCCGCCCTGGTGCTCACCTCGCTGGCGATCGCCTACTTGCTCAACTACTTTGTGATCGATAGTTTCCTTACCTCACTGGTCTACGCCGTGCCGCTGTCGGTGATGAGCAGTGCCATCATCATCCCGAGCGTGGCGGGTTTGTCGGAACACAAGCGGGAGTTTTTGATCTACGAAAGCACCTTTTCCGACATTCTGGGCATTATGTACTTCTACTTCCTCATCGGCAACCTGGAAGCCCAGCGGGTGGGCACGGTGGTCACGGACGTAGTGAGCAACATTGCCATCACGGTGGTGTTGTCGGTGGTGCTGGGCTACTTGCTGGTGTGGCTCTTTCAGCAACTGAGCGCGCAGGTAAAGCTCTTTCTGCTCATCTCGGTGCTGGTGCTGTTGTATTCGGTCGGCAAACTCTTCCACCTGTCGTCGCTGGTCATCATCCTCATCTTCGGGCTAATCCTCAATAACTACCAACTCTTCTTCCGGGGGCGCTACCGCCGCTTCATCAACGAGACGGTGATTGGCAAAACCATTGAGGAGTTTCACCTGGTGACGATAGAGTCGGCCTTCGTGGTGCGCACCTTTTTCTTTGTGGTGTTCGGCATGACGCTGGATTTGACCAGCTTGTTGGACGTGGAAACCCTGATGATCAGTCTGGCCATTGTGGTGGCCATGTACGTGATCCGGTACGTATGTCTCAAGGTGGTGCTGCTGCGAAAGATCATTCCCGAGCTGTGGGTAGCACCCCGCGGCCTGATCACCATCCTGCTCTTCTTCGCCATTCCGGTGGAGCTCACCACCGACGAGTTTAACTCGGGTATTTTGCTTAGCACGGTGCTGGTGACCAGTATCATTATGACCATTGCCCTGATTGTGAAACCCAAAGAAGAAGCCGGGGACGTGTACGACGAGCTCACCTTCGAGCACTGGGAAGAACTGGACGAAGAGGGCGATGCCGCCGCCGCCGAGGGTGAAAGTGACCAAGACGACGAAGAAGTTACCGTGCCCCGCGACGTGGAGTCGCTGATGGGCGGCAAGGAATGAGCGGAGGCGTGCAGCAGCCGACGCGTTGAAAACGCGCCTCAGCCTGAGGCAAATACGAAAGCTAACGTGCGCTGGTAGCGCGTGCGATCATCCTACCAATCGTATAATTTTTTGACGAATAGACGTTACGCCCTGGAAAACTTACCGCACGCTTGGTTTAAAAAACTGGGGTCAACCCATAAAAACCCACCACCTCCCCCTCGTTACCCCGGAAGGGACCTGGTTATTTCGTGGAGAGATAGCGCTTTGGTACAAATAGTTTCCTACGGAATGATAAGGAAGCACAGAAAACTTTGGCCAGACCCGCCCACCGAAACATCAGGACGTTTCGAGCAAAACGTCGGACGTTTCGAGCAAAACATCAAGACGTTTTGATAAAAACAACGGGACGCTTTGAGCAAAGAATCGGCACCGAAATCATGCGTTTTGCCCCAAATTGAATAAAAAAAGCCTCGCGTAAGCAAGGCTTCAAAGCACTGAGAAACAAAAAGTAACTAAGCTTTCTTGTAATCGGCCGTCATCATCACCTTCTTGATCCGCTTGCCGGGCTTGAAAAGCACCTTGTTGCTGCGGATGCTGCTGCTGTTCACATCTTCTTCTTTTTCCATAGCGTGGCTGCCAATCGACGGGCTAAAGCTGCCCAGATCGCCCAGACGGACGGTTTTTCCTTTAATGAGCTTGTCCGGGATCACCCCAACCAGCGAGGTAAGGACGGCCATCGTATCGGCTTCGCTGACGGTAGAAATCTTCTCAATTTCCTGGCAGAGTTCCAGCAAATCCACTTCTCCGTCCAGCACCGTGCTGGCGTAATACTTAACGGGTCCGGTGGTCTCACCGGGTTTACGGCGACCAACTGCTCGGTACTTGATCATGGGTTTTTCGTTTTGTTGAACATGCTGCAAAGTAAGTCAGGGGGACGCATCAGTTCCCAGCGAAGAAAATCAAAAAACTTACGGCGTAATAAATTATAGATAAAGGACGTCCCGCCATTTCCATAGCCCATAAATTAATTTATGGGCTATGGAAATGGTAACGAAAATTAGTTTGGGATCACAATTTAAAGTAGTTATCTCCCCTACTTTCTCCCAATTTTTCTACCTTTACAGCACCACGATGGACAATACACTCGCTAACCTCCGCCAGGAATATACCCAGCAATCGCTCGACTACTCCGACGTGCTGCCCGACCCCGTGGCGCAGTTCGAGCGCTGGTTTGCCGATGCGCAGCAGGCACAAATCCACGAACCCAACGCCATGCACCTGGCCACCGTGTCGGACGACGGCCGCCCCACCGCCCGCGTGGTGCTGCTCAAGGGCATTGAAGAAGGTTGCTTTCTGTTCTACACCAATTATCACAGCCAGAAGGGGCAGCAGTTGCAACAAAAACCCTACGCCGCGCTCACCTTTTTCTGGCCCGAACTGGAACGGCAGATACGTATTGAGGGATCAGTGAACAAGCTTAGCGACGAGCGCTCTACAACCTATTTTCACAGTCGGCCGCGGGGCAGCCAACTGGGCGCCTGGGTATCTCCCCAAAGCGAAGTGATCGCCGACCGCACGGTGCTGGAGCAACGGCAAGCGGAATTAACCCAAAAATTTGCGGATCAGCCTGTCCCGCGGCCGCCGCACTGGGGTGGTTTCGCTTTGCAACCCGACCGCATGGAATTCTGGCAGGGTCGCCCGAGCCGACTGCACGACCGCTTGCGCTACCAACGGCAAGACGACAGTAGCTGGACGATTGAGCGGCTGGCACCTTAGTTGAAAAAGATGAATGAGAAAGTTGAGAAATGAGTAATTGAGTAAGTAAAATAATCATTTACTCAATCACTCATTTCCTCATTCACCTACTCCTTCATTTAACCTTTTAATCTCAAGCAATGAACGTAATCACCAAGCTATCTCCCCAAACCATTGACCAAGAACACTACTGGCCCTTGTTCAACCGCTACCCAGTTACGCTGGTGCGGGGCGAGGGTTCAAGGGTGTGGGACACTGAAGGGCGGCCCTACATCGACGTGCTGGCGGGCATTGCCGTGACCAGCGTGGGGCACTGCCATCCGAAGGTGGTGCGGGCGGTGCAGGCGCAGGCCGCTAAGCTGATGCACGTCTCCAACTTGTTTATCACCGAACCGCAGATGCAGTTGACGCAGCTACTGTCCCAACGCTCGGGACTGGAACGGGTGTTTCTGAGCAACTCGGGGGCCGAAGCGGTAGAAGCGGCCGTGAAGCTGGCCCGCAAGTACGGCAGCCAACGCGGAAAGGACGGCACCATCGTTTCAATGGAAGGCTGCTTTCACGGACGCACATTGGGCACTACGGCGGCCGGCAAGGAAAAGTACCAGCAGGGTTTTGCCCCGATGCCGGCCGGGTTCGTGCGCGCTCCTTATAATGATCTGGCGGGAGTGCGGGCGGTGGTTAACGAGAAAACAGCGGCTATTTTGGTAGAGCCGGTGCAGTGGGAAGGCGGCATCCGGGTGGCCGATTCCGAATTTTTGCAGGGACTGCGCCAACTCTGCGACGAAAACAACATGGTGCTCATCTTTGATGAAATCCAGTGCGGCATGGCGCGGACGGGTAGTTTGTTCGCCTACGAACAGCTCGGCGTGGTGCCGGACATCGTGACCCTGGCCAAAGCGCTGGGCAGCGGAATGCCCATTGGGGCCACGCTGGCCAAAGAATCAGTGGCCCAAGCCCTGGACAAGGGCGACCACGGCACCACCTTCGGGGGCAACCCACTGGCCTGTGCCGCGGCGTTGGCTACGTTGGAGGTGATCGAGGAAGAGCGGCTCGCCGAACGAGCGCGTGATCTGGGGGAACGGGCCGTCCATTATATCGAGGAGCGAATGCCCGAACAACCGGCGGTGATTGGCGTAAGCGGCAAAGGGCTGATGCTGGGAGTGCAATTGAACCAACCCGCCCGGCCGGTGGTGGATCAATTGATCAAGAAGCAGGTGATTGCCAGTGCCGTTGGTGGCGACACGGTGCGCCTGGTACCCGCCCTCACCATTGCGTGGGAAGATTTGCAACAAGCCATCGAACGGATTGTGGGAGGTGCTGGGTGAAAGTTGAAGGTTAGGGAGAATTGGAGTAAAACTGGCTCATAGCCCACGAATTAATTCGTGGGCTATAGATGAATTATTGCAAGTTTCGGATCATAAACTCCAGGGGCATGAGGCCGTAGATCTTGCCGATCATCAAAAAGGTGATAAGGCCCAGGCAGTTGCGGGCAACCTCGTAGTCCAGGCTCACGAAGGTGAAGCCAAAGTACCACTTGTACAAGCCAAAGATGAGACTGAAACCAACGGTGCCTACCAGGGCCGCCAGGGTGTAAAAGCCCAACGATTGCCCGGTGGCCCGGCGGGGACTCAACTTGATGAACAGGAACACGGCGGTGTACTGCACAAACAGAACGATGATGGCCGCGAAGAAGAAGTCGATGGTCACAGTATAAAATTTTTCTTTCTTTGGTACGACAACGTAGATAAGCCGCTCTTTTGTTCGTCGCTACCCCGTTAAATCTATTCTTCCTACCACAACAATGATGCGCACCTCGGCACCCCCTTTCTTTTTCATTTAATGATCCTACTTCAGTTGCTATGGATACTATTTGGGGGGGCAGTAGCTTACTCCGTCGTGCTGTACGCCTACATGGGCGGGCAACTCTACGGGTATGTTCCACCGGCACGGTCAAAGGAGGATTCAATCCCTTCGGACGAGGGAGTTTCCGTGGTTGTTTGCGCCCGTAATGAGCGGCATAATCTGGTGGAGCTTCTGCCGCTTCTGTTTCAGCAACAGCGCCCCAACGTTGAGGTGGTGGTGGCCGACGACGCATCAAGCGACGAAACGCTCCCTTTCCTGCGGGCCCAGCAACAGATACATCCCCAGCTAACGATTGTTCCGATTGATGCGCGTCCCCCGCACATGCATCCCAAAAAATACGCGCTGCAACAGGCCATCCGCGTGGCGCAGCATGATCAGTTGGTGCTCACCGACGCCGATTGTCGTCCGGCCAGTGCGCACTGGCTGTCAATGATGTCACGGCCGCTGCGCAATGGAAGGCAGGTGGTGCTGGGGTATTCGCCTTACCTTCGCGAACCAGGGTGGCTGAACCGTTTCATCGGCTACGAAACCTTGCACACCGGGTTGCTCTATACCGGCAGTGCCCTGGCGGGGCACCCTTATATGGGAGTGGGGAGGAACTTAGCCTACCGCAAATTGTTCTTTACGCAGGGAAATGGGTTTGAAAACCACCGCTTGGTGACGGGCGGCGACGATGACCTGTGGGTGAACGAACACGCCAAACAAGCCACGGTGAGCGTGGTGCTGACGCCCGAGTCCCTGGTATATTCGGTGCCGGAAAGTAATTGGAAAAGTTATTTCCGACAAAAAACCCGACATTTGCACGCCAGTCGGCATTACAAGGGTAAAGATAAGCTTTGGTTAGGTCTGCTTTCGTTGAGCACCGTGCTGGGATGGGTGGCCGGAATCTTGCTAGTACTATTTAGTAATAAATGGCCCCTGATTGTCGGTCTGTTTTTGATTCGATGGCTTATATTAGCCGCCGCACTGCGCATCGCCGGACGCCGTTTGCACGATCCAATAAAGTTAGGGTTGCTACCAATATTGGATTTATTACACGTTATCTACTATATAGCAATCGGAACTCGGGCGCTTGCTACTACAAATATCTCATGGAAGAACTAAAGAAAGAGTTTTCAAAGAAGGCATTAGAAGACTTCCGGCTCATCGATGAAGCCACCCGGCAGAACGATGAGCAGGCCTACGCCGAGCTGATGCGCCGGTATAAAAAACCCGTGTACCACATGGTGCTCAAGATGGTGCGCAACGTCGACGACGCCGAAGACCTGACCATTGAGGCTTTCGCCAAGGCGTTTAAAAGTCTGCACCGCTTTAAAAAAGACTATACCTTTAGCACCTGGCTGTTCCGCATCGCCACCAACAACGCCATTGATTTTATTCGGAAGAAGAAACTGGAAACGCTTAGTCTGAACACTTCCTTTAGAGACGATAACGGCGATTCGGTGAACATCGACGTGGAAGACAACAACTTAGACCCGCAGGAGGTCGCCATCAACGAGCAGAAGAAAGAGCTGGTGCGCGCCTTTGTGACCAAGCTGCCGCCGAAGTACCAACGGCTGGTGAAATTGCGCTACTTCCAGGAGTTCTCTTATGATGAAATAGCCAAAGAGCTAGATGCTCCGCTTGGCACCGTGAAGGCCCAGCTGCACCGCGCCCGCGAGCTGATGTACGAGCTGGTGAAGAACAAGAAAGAACACATTTAATTTCTAATTTCTTGACCACCATTCATCCCCAACTTACCCTCGTTTACAACTATTTCCCCGACCTGAGCGACCAACAGCGAAGTCAATTCGCTGCGTTGCTTCCCTTGTATCAGTCGTGGAACGAGCGCATCAACGTGATCTCGCGGCGCGATATGGATAACTTTTACGAACGGCACGTGCTTCACGCGCTGGGCATCGCTCGGGTCGTCTCATTCTTGCCCGAAACCCGGGTGTTGGATGTGGGCACCGGTGGGGGGTTTCCGGGCATTCCGCTGGCGATTATATTTCCCCAGACCCAGTTTCGGCTGGTGGATTCTATCGGGAAGAAGATCATGGTGGTGCAGGCGGTGGCCGAAGCGCTCAAGCTCGATAATGTGATCGCTACGCAGCAGCGGGCCGAAAAAGTGAAGGGTTCGTTTGACTTTGTTGTCACCCGTGCGGTGGCCCGCCTCGGGATATTGCATGCCTGGACGCGGAAGAAAATACTTCCAATTTCGCAACACGAACGCTCCAACGGGCTGCTGTGCCTCAAGGGAGGTGACTTAACCGACGAACTGGCTGAGGCGAATGTTACTTATCAGCAGTACGCGCTGTCGGATTACTTTGAGGAAGATTTCTTTTCCACAAAAAGTGTAGTATACGTAGCAGGATCGAGCTAAAAAAGCCCCCGCGGTGAGCGAAGGCTTCTCTTTGTTCTACTGGGCAAAAGCTACTTTACTTTTTCTACCACCGCCTGAAAGGCAGCCGGTTCATTCATGGCCAAATCGGCCAGCACCTTGCGGTCCAGATCGATACCGGCGGTCTTCAAAGCTCCCATCAACTGGGAATAGGACAGGCCATGCTGACGGGCCCCGGCGTTGATGCGCTGAATCCACAACCGGCGAAAGTCACGTTTCTTCTGGCGACGGTCGCGGTAGGCGTACACCTGGCCTTTTTCGACGGCGTTTTTGGCAACCGTCCACACATTGCTACGGCGACCCCAGTAGCCTTTGGCTAGCTTGAGGATTTTCTTTCGCTTCGCGCGGGAAGCAACACTGTTTACTGATCTGGGCATTTTAAACGGGTTTTTAGACGATGGCGGCTAGTTATTAAGCACTTGACGAGCCAGAATCTGGGTGACTATTAGAAACCTAGGCTTAGATATTAAGCATCTTTTTGACGCGATCTTTGTCGGCGTCGTGCACCAACCCCATGTGGGTAAGCGCTCGTTTTTGCTTTGTTCCTTTTTTGGTCAGGATGTGGCTTTTGAACGCGTGCTTGCGCTTGATCTTTCCGGTACCGGTCACTTTGAATCGCTTCTTGGCGCCTGACTTAGTTTTTGCTTTGGGCATGATCTATTTGTTATCGTATAAAATAAAAAGTGCTGACTGCCCACCCTAAGGTTGGCCTTCCGCACCGATGATCGTATGAACTTGTTCGCTAGGCAATAGGCTTCTTTTGCTTTTGGGGCTTCGGCGCCATCATTACCGTCATTCGTTTGCCAATCAATTTAGGCAATTCTTCTACCTTACCGTATTCTTCTAAATCTTGCGCAAACCGAAGGAGTAGCATTTCACCGCGTTCCTTAAAGACAATAGATCGTCCAACAAAATGGACGTATGCCTTTACCTTTGCTCCCTCCTTTAAAAATCCTTCGGCGTGCTTTAACTTAAAGTTAAAATCGTGGTCATCGGTGTTCGGTCCAAAGCGAATTTCCTTTATCACCGTCTTTTGCGCCTTGGCTTTGATCTCCTTCTGCTTCTTCTTCTGCTCGTACTTGAACTTGGAATAGTCAATAATCTTACAAACCGGCGGGTCAGCGGAAGGAGATATTTCAACCAGATCCAGGCTTTGGTCCTGCGCTAGTTTGAGCGCGTCCTTAATGTCATGGATCTCGTTATCGGCGTTTTCGCCTACCACCCGCACAAAGGGTGCTCGTATTCGTTGGTTAACCTTGTAGGGTTCTTCGCGTCGGACGTACCCTCCTCGTCTTCTAAATTTGCTAATAGTTGCTAGTATTTAGTGATAAATAATTCAGAACGGCAAATATCGTAATTATTTGGTTGAGCATCAACCCCGTTCTCCACTTATATACAAAATTACCGAATAGAAAGTTTAAAGGGTTCTAGGTTGATGGTTCTGAGTTTATAAAGCGTATAAATCAGAACCTAGAACTCAGAACCTCAACCCTATCAAACCTAATATTCTACATCTGCTCCTGAAAATACTGAACGAAAGCTTCATTGCTCATACTCCCAATGCCTCCTTCCCCGTGCTTACGAATAGATACTTCTTGCGCCTCCTGCTCTTTTTCTCCCACGATGAGCATAAACGGAATCTTGGTCACTTCGGCGTCCCGAATTTTGCGCCCAATCTTCTCATCCCGATGGTCCACGTATCCGCGGATGTCCTGCTCCTCCAAGTAGCGCATCACCTCATCCGCGTAGTCGGCGAACTTCTCGGAAATAGGCAACACCACCGCCTGCTCGGGCGACAGCCACAGCGGCAGGTTGCCCCCGGTGTGCTCCAGCAAGATAGCCACAAACCGCTCCATTGAGCCGAAGGGCGCGCGGTGAATCATCACCGGACGGTGCTTCTGGTTGTCGGCCCCGATGTAGGTGAGGTCGAAGCGCTCCGGCAGATTGTAATCAACCTGAATGGTGCCCAGTTGCCACTGTCGGCCCAGGGCGTCGTTCACCATAAAGTCGAGCTTAGGTCCGTAGAAAGCCGCTTCACCGTATTCGGTGATGGTCTTTAGTCCTTTGCCCTGCACCGCATCAATAATAGCTTGTTCAGCAAGCTCCCAGTTCTCCTCGGTGCCGATGTATTTCTCCCGGTCGGTTTTATCGCGCAGCGAGATTTGGGCGTGGAAATCCTCAAAGCCCAGTGTGCCAAAGACGTAGAGCACCAAGTCAATCACATTTTTAAACTCCTCGTTCACCTGGTCGGGACGGCAAAAGATGTGCGCATCGTCCACCGTGAAGCCCCGCACGCGGGTGAGGCCGTGCAGTTCGCCGCTCTGCTCGTAACGATACACCGTACCGAACTCCGAGTAGCGAATCGGTAGCTCCTTATAGGAGTGCGGACGGCTTTTGTAAATCTCGCAGTGGTGCGGGCAGTTCATTGGCTTGAGCATGAATTCTTCATCCTCACTGGGAGTCGCGATGGGCCTGAATGAATCCTTGCCGTACTTTTCGTAGTGGCCCGAGGTCACGTACAACTGCTTGTGGCCGATGTGGGGCGTGATCACCGGTTGGTACCCCGCCTTCTGCTGCGCTTTTTTCAGAAAATTTTCCAGCCGCTCGCGCAGGATCACCCCCTTGGGCAACCACAGCGGCAACCCGGCACCCACGTTCTCGGAGAAAGTAAACAAATCCAGTTCGCGCCCCAGCTTGCGGTGGTCGCGCAGTTTGGCCTGCTCCACCCGCTCCAGATACTCCTTGAGCTCCTTTTGCTTCGGAAAGGTGATGCCGTAGATGCGGGTGAGCTGCTGACTATTCTCGTTACCCCGCCAATAGGCACCTGCCACGTTGGTGAGCTTGATCGCCTTGATAAAGCCGGTATCCGGAATGTGCGGCCCGCGGCACAGGTCGGTGAAATCGCCCTGCCGGTAGAAGGTGATGGTGCCATCGGCTAGGTCCTGCAGCAGATCGAGCTTATATTCGTCGCCCTTGGCGGTGAAATAGTCCAGGGCCTCGGCTTTAGCGATGGGTTGCCGCGCGTAGGCACTCTTGCGTCGCGCCAGTTCGGTCATTTTCTCCTCAATTTTCGGGAAGTCATCGGTGCTGATCGTCTGCTCTCCCAAGTCCACGTCGTAGTAGAATCCGGCAGCAATGGCGGGTCCGATGCCAAACTTCACGCCGGGATACAGTTCTTGCAAAGCTTCGGCCAGCAAGTGCGCCGACGAATGCCAGAAAGTAGCCTTTCCTTCGTCATCGTTCCAGGTAAGCAACTGCACCGTTGCATCGTGATCGATAGGTCGTGCCGCATCCCAGACTACGCCATCCACTTTGGCGGCTAGCACATTGCGGGCTAGCCCTTCGCTGATGCTGCGGGCAATGTCTAGCCCGGTACTTCCGGAGGGATATTCCCGACGACTGCCGTCGGGTAGGGTAATTACTATCTCGTTATTCATGTTAGGTCAGGATATTAGCCGACCACCACATTTAAGAGCGAGCAGCCTGGCTTACGGAGGTGACAAAGCTACGGTATTACTCCCTTATTCGGAACTCCAACGCCTATTATCGGGGTTCTTGCCTGGTTTCCTGGATGATGGTACCTTCGGGCGCAATCCGTTGGATAGGAGTAAGGCGTTTGAGCTTCTCAAATTCCTCTTCCTGCTTGCGCTTCCAGAGGTACGTTACCTTATTGCGAAGCTTGTTTAGCTCCGCCACCGCTTCCTGGTGCAAATCGGCTTGCTGCAGGGAGTCGAGACCCACAATGGCCTCGTACTGCCGGATGGCGGGCTGGTAGTCCCGGTTGCGGTCGTGACTTCGGGCGGCAATGAGCATCACGGCTTTGTCTTCGGGTTGCTGCACCATCACCCGACGCGTGTAGTACAGCGCCGAATCGTAGCGGCGGGCTTGGTAGTGCAGTTCCATCAGCTCCTGGTCTACCAGCGTGCGATCAAGGGTACGGTCGGCACGCAAGCGGTTCAGGATCACGCGGGCGCTATCGGGTCGGTCCGTCATGCGCAGAATACGCGCTTGTTGCAGGCGCACTTGGTTATCAACGGGGCCTTCGGAAAGCATTTTTCGCATGTAGCGTCGCGCTCGGGAATATTCCTCGGTTTCTACGTACATCGAGATCAAGGTGCTGTATACCTCCGTACGATCTGCTCCGAGCGAACGGGCCTTGAGCAGGGTCGGCTCAGCCACCGCTACGCTGCGGATCCGGGCGGCCGCTTTGCCCTTGCGCAGGTAATTCTGGGCGTTGTGGGGCGACCAGGCAATGGCGCTGTCGCTGTAGTGAATGGCGTCTTCGTAGTAATTGCTGTTGAGACTGGCTTCGGCGAGCGTCTCGTAGAGCGCTACCGACGGACCGCTGCGGCTCACCGCCCGCCGGGCTTCCCGGAAAGCATCCCGATTTTTACCCTTCCGCAGCAGCACGCGCGCGTAGGTTAAGCGATAGCGAGGCTCCTCGGTGTCGTGATCAATGGCCTGCCGGATGCCGTCCAGCGCCCGGTTGGTCTGTCCCTGGCGAAGCAGTAATTCGGCCCGCTGGCCCCACGCTTCGGCATTGTCCGGATCACGCTCAAGCACCTCATCAACCGCAGTCAGCGCGTAGGAATAGTAGTTTTCTTCGTCGAACTCGGGGAGGTTCGGGATGGGCTGCCCCGTTTGCGGTGAACAAGCCACCCAGAGGAGGCTACCGAAGAGTAGGCAGGTGCATGCGGTTATTTTCACTGATCCTTAAGTAATGGTTTGAACCAAAAATACTACACATCCTGTGCCGTAACCAAGTTAAGCCTTCTTTTCAGCTACCAAGGCAAGTTTTTGGAATCAATTCGTTTTTTATAAAACGGTAAACGTGTAATCTTCGAGCCAACCCGTGTTGTTCGGGCACCGAGCCCACCGCTCAGGCACTGTTTTTAATCCGGTGGTGTTGCTTTATCAATTGTTATTGACACCTATGATTGTACCGAAGTTTTTACTTTTGATGCTTGGTGTTTGCCTGGTCAGTCAAGCGGCAGCGCAACGCCCCTCAACCTATTCTACCAAATCAAAGAAGGCGATTCAGTACTACGAGCAGTCGACCAACTTTTTCATTCGCCGTCAGTACGGACCAGCGCTGGAGCTTCTGGCCTATTCCGTAAAAAAGGACGGCGACTTCGCCGAGGCACACCTCCGCATGGGCAAGATCTACTACGCCCTCAAGAACTTGGACCAGGCCAAAGGTCACCTGAAAAAAGCGGTAAAAGAACAACCTGACAATCCGCGCTTCACTGATGGGCATCTGTTGCTGGCTAACCTGTACTTCGGTGATGGGGAGTACCAGGCGGCCCGGCAGTTGATCGACGACCTGTTGAAAATTCCGCGAATCCCCAAGGTAATTGCCGACGATGCCCGCCACCTGCTGGCCAATATCGAGTTCACCGAGCGCGAAATCGGCAATCTCCTACCCTACCAACCCGAAGCGGTGACGGAGGTAAATCGCCTGGCCCTGCAGTACTTTCCCGTGCTCACCGTTGATCAGCAGTCGATGATTTTCACCGGCCGCCGGGGCAGCAGTCCGCAGTATGACGAAGATATTTACACCAGCCACAAAGACGACAGCGGCAACTGGCAAGCACCCGAGCTGCTGTCGGAAAACACGACTACGCCCCGCAACGAAGGCACCTGTACGGTATCGGCCGACGGGCGGACGCTGATTTTTACGGCCTGTGAAGACCGGCGGGGCCAGGGCAGTTGCGATCTGTTTATCACCCACCGCACCGGCGATCGTTGGTCGCGTCCGGAGAATCTGGGTCCCGGAGTAAACGGCCGCAGTTGGGAGTCGCAACCCGCCCTGTCGGCCGACGGACGGACGCTGTACTTCGTTTCGGATCGTCCGGGAGGACAAGGGTTGCGCGACATTTACGTGAGCCAGTGGCAGGACAGCACCTGGGCCCCCGCGCAAAACGTGGGTCCGGAGATTAATTCAATCCGCGACGACGTGTCGCCCTTCATCCATGCCAACGGGCAGACGTTGTACTTTTCCTCCAACGGACGGCCTGGCTTCGGGGGCTACGATCTGTACGTAACCGAGCAGACGGGAGCGCGTTGGTCGGAACCCAAAAACTTAGGCTACCCCATCAACACGGCCCAGGATCAGGCTTCGCTGTTTATCACCGCCGACGGGCGATTTGGCTACTACTCTAACGAGCAAAACAGTGAAAACCACAGCGTACGTAGCGAGATTTACCGCTTCGAACTGCCCGAAGTCGTACGCGTGAAGTACCGCAGCAGCTACGTGCAGGGCACGGTGTACGACACGCAAACGAAGAAACCGCTGGCCGCTACGGTGGAACTGGTAGACCGAGCCCAGGAGCGTCACCTGTCGCGCGTCGCCTCCGACTCGGTGACGGGCCGGTACCTGATGGTGCTCACCGAAGGAGCGGATTATGCCCTGTACGTGGATAAGACCAACTACCTGTTCAAAAGTATGGCCTTTGACTACGCCGGGTCGGCGGGTAAGGCGGGGTTGGAACCGGTTACGGTGGATGTTTACTTGGAGCCGATTGAGAAAGGACGGGAAACGGTGTTGAGCAATATCTTTTTCGACACCGATAAGTACGTTATCAAGCCTGAGTCGGAACCGGAATTGCAGAAGGTCGTTGCTTTTCTGCGAGAAAACCCGACGGTGCGCGTGACTATTAACGGACACACCGACAACGTGGGCACGGCGGAGCATAACGAAACCCTGTCGACCAACCGGGCCAAGGCCGTGTACGACTACCTGGCTGAGCAGGGCGTGGCGACTGAGCGACTAGCGTACCAAGGCTATGGATCGCAACGGCCAATTACGGAGAATGACACCGCGGCGGGTCGCCAGAAAAACCGACGCATCGCTTTTGAGGTTTTATAACAACTGGTTTTTTGTTAAATTACGCATACCAAACCCACGCTCCTACGCTACCAAAATCGCACTTAGCGACTCCTTGTGAAGAAACTTTTTGATGTGCCCCGCTACAGTATCGCTGAATGGATTCCCTTTTTGCGCCTAGTCTCGGTTCCTTTTATTGTAGGTTTTGTGCTGCTCGACTGGCGCACCTTTGCGGGTATGGCCTACCTGGTGAGCTTTTCGTCCGACGCGCTGGACGGATTTGTGGCCCGGAATTTCGGCATGGAGTCTGACCGCCGGGGCCGCCTGGATTCCATTGCCGATGAGTTTTTGCTAGCGGCCGGAGTGCTGGCCTTTTATCGCTTCGAAACCGCCTTCTTTAACGCGCACTTGGGTTTGATTCTGGTCATTCTGAGCTTGTACGTGTTTCAGTTGGTATTCAGCCTGATTCGCTACGGCACCTTTAGTAGCTTTCACACCATTTCGGCCCGGGCCGCCGCGGTGGTGCAGGCTATCTTTTTAACCTCCATCTTCTTTTTTGCCCCCCTGCCCTGGCTTTTCTACACCATGGTTATCTTGTCGGCCATAGAACTGCTGGAGGAGAACGTGCTTATTGCCATTTTTCCAACTTGGCGGGCGCACGTAAATGGCATCTACTGGGTGCTGCGGGAGCGGCGAAGGGAGCAGAAGCCCAAGACGTTTACGTAGCGTTTACCGGACAATCTGATACAAAGGCGCGTGCAGAGCTCGCAGGGTGTCAGCCGGAATCTTAAGCACCGCCCGGTCGTAGGTCATCAGTCCGTTCACCTCCGATTCCACGTCGGTGGTTTGGGTGTAAACGGCGGCCGCGAGCCCCCGCCCGATCAACGGTTTCAGTTCATTCATCAGCATTACGTACTCCCGTTGCAGCGCCGCCCGCGTCTTCGACGTTTTGAAGTGCGTAGGAGCTTTCTCCAGGTTGGTAACCCACAAATGATCATCTACGGCCAGGGCCTGCCCGCCAAACTCTCCGAGCACGCCCACGCGATTCGCTTCCGCTTCGGGCCGGGCGGGTCCGGGGTAGCTATGAATATCCTTGATCCGACCGGCCCCCACGTTGAGCCAGCCGCTGGCGGAATTGATCAGGCGCGTCGAGTCGCACTCCTGGGCCCAGGCGGTGAGTCGCTTGGTATCGTACTGCCCCCACCCCTCGTTAAAGATCACCCACATCACAATAGACGGATGGCTATGAAAATTATCCATCAGCTCCTGCAGCTCGGCTTCAAACTGCCGGGCGGAGCTTTCGTTGCGGATCAGTTCGGTGCCGTCGTGCTTCACCCGCTCGTCGCCGCTGGGCATATCTTGCCACACCAACAGCCCCAGTTTATCGCACCAGTAGTACCAGCGGGCGGACTCCACTTTCACGTGCTTGCGGGCCATGTTGAAGCCCATCTTCTTGGTCATCTCCACGTCGTAGCGCAGCGCCTCGTCCGACGGGGCGGTGTAGAGTCCGCCGGGCCAGAAGCCCTGGTCGAGCGGACCGAACATAAAGCAGGGTTCGTTATTCAAAAACAGGCGGTTGTAGCCCTGCGGCCCCCGGGCTACGGAAACCTTGCGCATCCCAAAGTAGCTGGTTACCCGATCCACCACCTGTCCGGCATCATTGAGGAGATTTACCCGCAGGTCGTACAAATACGGTTGATCAGGCGACCACAGCCTGGGCGCGTCGATGAGTAAGGTGATTGGGGCGTTGGTGGGTCCTTCGGCCACTCCGACCTCTTCCCCTCCGGCCAGGGCAATCACCCGCACGCGGTTGGCCAGTGACGCATCACTGGTGAGTGCTTCCAGGTGAAGCGCCGACTGATCCACGTCCGGAACCAGTTTCAGCCGCTCAAGGTGGGACTTCGGCACGGGTTCTAGCCAGACGGTTTGCCAGATACCGGTGGTGGGAGTGTACCAGATTCCCTGCGGATTCAGGGACTGCTTACCCGCGGGTTGTGAACCGGTATCGGTCGGGTCCCACACTTCCACCATAATTTCCTGCGGGTCTTGGCGGTTCCGCAACGCTTTGGTGATGTCCAGGCTGAAGGGGGTGTACCCGCCCCGATGCTCGCCCATCTTCTGTCCGTTTACCCACACGGTCGCCTGCCAGTCCACCGCCCCGAAGTGCAGCAACACCGACTCCCGTGGCCAGCCTTCCGGCAGGGTGATGCTACGGCGGTACCAGAGTTTCTGATCGGGTTGCACCCCTTGTTGCACTCCCGACAGGGCCGACTCGACGGGAAAGGGAACGAGGATCGCACCGGCGTAATTCTGGGGCGGGGCACTCTCGCGGGGGGTGATCGCGTACTCCCACAGTCCGTTGAGGTTAAGCCACTGCTTGCGTACCAGTTGCGGTCGGGGGTACTCGGGGTGGGCCTGGCGGGGATCTACGTCGGCGGCCCAGGCGGTGAGTAGGGTATTTTCTTGCACCAACCACTCGGGTTGAGCTTCGGGTACGGTGGTTTGGCAGGTGGATAGAAGAAAAATGAGAAGTGTCCAAAGACCGGATCGCCGCAGCATAGGTAGGTTGATTGGTGGTTGGCCAAGTTGCAAAAAAAAGGGGAAGGCTGCAATTGAATGGTTCTGCCGCTTGTTGAGCAAGTCTATTTGCGGTTTGAATTTATTTCTTTTACATTTACGCAGATAATGATTTAGTATGAAGGGAAGCCACCTAGGAGAATTTGAGGAACTGGTACTGCTCGTTGTCGGGGTGCTTCAAAGTAGCGCTTACGGAGTGTCGGTGACCGAGGAGATAGAAAAGCAAACCGCCCGAGGGGTATCGCTCAGCGCGGTACATACTGCCCTCTATCGCCTGGAAGAAAAAGGGTTTATCACCTCCGCGGTCGGCGGAGCGACGTCGCAGCGGGGAGGGCGACGCAAGCGTATCTATACCATCACCACCGCCGGGCGGGCTAACCTGAATCAGGTGCGATTGATGCGGAACCGGTTGTGGGATATGATTCCGCCGCCCTCACTCAGTTTTGATCTAGCATGAGTTCGCAACGCCACCCGCCAATTTGGGCTCAGAAATTATTGCGCTGTTACTGTCCGGTGCACGTGCTGGAAGAGATTGAAGGCGATTTGCTGGAGCGGTTCTATTGTCGCTTGGAAGAAGAAGGGTTGGCATCGGCGCGCCGAAGCTACGGTCGCGAAGTGCTTCGCTTTTGTAATCCGGTCACCTTTCGGAAGGCCCGCACCTATTCGTTCACGTTTTATCCACCCGCTTATCGTCTGGCTATGCTACGAAACTACTTTATCTCAGCTATTCGCAATCTTTCCAAGAACAAAGGCTACGCGGCCATCAACGTTCTGGGGTTAGCGCTGGGCGTGGCCTGCTGCATGGCGATCTTTGTGCTCGTCCGCTTCGAGACATCCTTTGATGATTTTCATAGCCGAGCGGAGCGGATCTATCGCGTTAATCTTGTCCAGAGAAATGCGGAGGGTAGGCAGATGAATGGGTATAACTTCTATCCGCTGGGCGAAGCCATTCGGGCCGACCTCAGTGGCTTGGAAGCCGTAACCAGCATGCATCATAGTCGGAATTTTCAGTTTACCGTGGGCGACAACATCTACGAAGGTGAGCATGCTTTTTGGGTAGACACTGCCTATTTCAGCATATTTGATGGCAAGTGGTTACTAGGTAATCCTAAAACTGCCTTTAGCCAACCTAACTCAGTCGTGGTGACCGATAAATTTGCTGAAAAGTACCTCGGCGGTATAGACAAAGCGATGGATACTACGTTCGTTTTTCACAATCAGCTAACGCTGAAGGTAAATGGTATTATGGAAGCCCCGCCGCATAATACCGACATGCCCTATGAGATGCTTATGTCTTATCCGTCCGTATCCGTCTACCTACCCGAAAGTGTTGATAATTGGAAGTGGGTAGGCTGGGGGGCAACTTTTATCGCTTTGAACGAAGGCACGGAACCTCGGCAAATCGAAGGCCAACTCGATGAGATAAAGTACAAGTATCTTTCCGAAGAGGATGCCAAACAAACCGGCTTTGTCATGATGCCCTTGGATGACAACCACGATAGCAACGGCAATTTCAATAATTTTACGTACGATTTTCCGCAACCGTTGATGCTTGTTCTATCAATCGTGGCGGGCCTGATTGCTTTTATTGCCTGCATCAATTTCATCAACCTGGCCACGGCCCAATCACTCACCCGGGCCCGAGAAGTAGGCATCCGCAAGACGATGGGGAGTAGTCGCATCCAGCTCATCGTACAGTACCTGAGCGAAGCATTCGTTCTGACGCTGGTTGCCGTTGGTCTAGGGCTGATCTTAGCGAAAATTCCCCTGCAACTGATGAACGCCGAAGCCGGGTATTCCTACTTAAATTTTTCCTTCTTTCAGGATGCATCTATGATGACGTTCGTGGTGAGTGTCATTCTGCTGATCACGTTGTTATCCGGATTCTATCCTGCCTTTGTACTCTCCGGCTTTCAACCCGTAAAGGCGTTGAAGGGCAAAATCAGTAGCGGAAAGCCAAAAGGATTCAACCTACGAAGAGGATTGGTCATTACCCAGTTCCTAGGAGCGCAAATCCTGATTTTGGTAACGGCTACGATCGTTTATCAGATCGACCATCTGAAAAAAAGGCCCCTTGGTTTCGATACTGAGGCCGTTGTGTTTACCGTGCTGCCCGACACCACCCAGGATGTGGGTACGCTTAAACAGCGGTTGATTCAAAACCCCAACATTCAGAACATTACTTTTGGTTGGGGCGGGCCGTTGCTCAATGCCGGAGGCATTCGGTTATACGGCGAGGCCGGAGAAGATTATGCAGTACCCGGTGTTATCCACTACGGCGATGAGCAGTATATTTCCATGTTTGAACAAACGCTACTGGCAGGAACGAATTTTTCTACCGACCGAGGTAATTCTGTTTTCGAAGTCATTGTTAATCAGGCGCTCGTAAAAGCACTGGGAATAAGCCAACCGGAGGAAGCCATCGGCACCATTTTTACGCTAACTCTTCCTTCGGCTAGCATTAAACAGGAAGAAGAAGTCATGATCCGGGGAGTCATCAACGATGTGTATACCAATGCGTTCAGCAGCAAAATCGATCCGCTCGTGCTCCAGTACGATCCCGCTAAGTTTGCCGGAGTAGCCATAAAAATAGGCCATACCCAAGTAGCCGAGACGCTACAGTTTATCGAAACGGTCTGGAAAGATACCTATCCTGAGCACTTGATAAACCTACGCTTTTTGGACGAAGCTCTGGACCAACAATACAGCTTTTTTTATAAAGTCCTTGATTTTCTGGAACCGGCTTCCTTCCTGGCGATACTGATCGGCTGTATGGGACTGTATGGTTTGATTTCTTTTATGGCGGTGCAGCGCACCAAAGAAATTGGGATTAGAAAAGTGCTGGGGGCTTCTGTAATCAGAATAATTATACTGTTTGCCCGAGAGTCGCTTCTGTTGATCGTTATCGCCTTTGCCGTGGCCGCTCCGCTAGGTTATTTGCTTGGGCAAGCGCTTCTGATGGAACTGCCCGAACGGGTTAAGCCCGGCACATCCGTGTTTGCCGTAACGCTGGCGGCTTCTCTCTGCATCGCCTTACTAACCATTGGCTACCGAGCTTACCGGGCAGCCAGTGCCAATCCGGCTGACGCACTGCGGTAT
>CAWBZE010000004.1:0-1716526 GCA_963793215.1 uncultured Cytophagales bacterium
CATCACCGGGCGTATTATCTTTCTCAGGCTAAAACGACGGTGGAGCGGGCCGGATTTCGTATTGACCATCACGAAGCATTTACCATCAGCTCCTTCTGGCAGGGATTCATTATTAAAGCATCTATTCCGAATTAAAACCAATTTCTTTTATGAGACTATTCACGAATGCAACTGACAAAACCGACCAGGCCCTCCGCGGCAAAGCGGTGGTGATTACCGGGGCTTCCGCTGGGGTAGGACGAGCCACGGTACGGGAGTTTGCGCAGTATGGAACCAAAATAGCGTTGCTGGCCCGCGGTAAAGACGGCCTGGAAGCGGCCCGGCAGGAAGCAGAAGCGGCCGGTAGTCAGGCCTTGGTCATTCCCACCGACGTAGCCGATCCGCAGCAAGTAGAGGACGCTGCCTCACGGGTGGAACAAGAACTGGGACCCATAGATGTTTGGGTCAACAACGCGATGAACAGTGTTTTTTCACCGTTCAAAGAAATGACTCCGGAAGAGTACAAACGGGTGACGGAGGTCACGTATCTGGGGCAAGTGTACGGTACGATGGCGGCCCTCAAACGGATGCTACCCCGCAATCAGGGATCTATTGTACTGGTGGGTTCGGCCCTTGCCTACCGGGGTATTCCGCTCCAGTCAGCCTACTGCGGAGCCAAGCACGGTATTGAGGGACTCTTCTACTCCGTACGCAGTGAATTGATGCACGATAAGAGTAACGTCAAAATAACGATGGTGCAGTTACCCGCGCTCAATACGACGCAATTCGGTTGGGTCAAGACCCGCTTGCCCAACAAAGCTAAGCCGATGGGTACGATCTTTCAGCCAGAAGTAGCGGCCCGGGCCATCGTATTTGCTGCCACACACAATCGCCGCGAAGTGTTCGTCGGTTATCCTACCGTACAAACCATCATCGGCAACAAACTTGCCCCCTGGTTTGCCGACTGGGTGTTGGCTAAGACCGGTTACCAGGGACAGCAAACCGATGAACCCCTATCGCCCGACCGGCAAGACAACCTGTGGAAGCCGGTGCCGGGTGACCAGGGAGCGCACGGCGACTTTGATCAGCAAGCGCATAACTTCAGCCTTCAGTTGTGGGTTACCGAAAACCGGGCACCGCTGGCGGCAGGAGCCTTGGTAGCCGCTGCCGCGCTTACCGGAGTAAATTGGATACGAAATAACCAAGGATGAATCTTTTAGCCTTACTCGCTGGGATACTTGTGGTGGCATTGACCGCTTACGATTTTTTTAATACCACCCTGTCTTCCAACGGGGCAAGTTTTATGACCCATCGCGTATCCCACCTTATTTGGCAGTCGTTTCTGCACATCAGCCGGATCAGTGATAGCCCCCCAGTGCTAAAGAGTGCCGGTATCTCAGTGATCCTTAGCCTGATTATCCTGTGGTTGGGACTGCTTTGGCTGGGCTTGTTTCTGATTCTGTTAGGTGACTACGATTCGGTAGTGACGGCTGCGAAGGGCCTTCCGGCCTCGGCGTTGGATAAGCTGTACTATAGCGGCTACGTACTGTCTACGATGGGTAACGGAGACTTCAAACCGGGAAGTACCCGATGGCAGTTGGTCACCGCTGTCTTCTCATTCGCCGGTTTCATCTTTATTACCACTGCCATGACGTATGTGATCTCAGTAGCTTCAGCAATTATTGACAAACGAAGTTTGAGCCTGTTTATCGCGAACATGGGTGACTCTCCCCAGGAACTGCTAACCAACGCCTGGGACGGCGAAAGTCTTTCGGGACTGACCTCGGTGGCCACCGAACTGCGTCAAATGATCAACCGACACGTTCAGAACCACCGGGCGTATTCTACGCTACACTTTTTCCACAGTGGCCGCAAAAGAAGTTCAATAGCCATCAACATCGTCAAGCTCGACGAAGCCTTGAGCATCGCTTTGTTATTGTTTGATCCGGTAACAGAGCAGGATCGACGAGCCTTGCGTCCCCTCAGAAACGCGCTAAGCACGTACCTGGATACCTTGGACAAGACTTTTGTACGTTCAGCGCAGGAAATTGACGTGCTGCCCGATCTCTCAGACCTGCAAGGAAAGCAAATGAAGGTGCTTACTGAACCCGCCGCTATAGAGAAAAAGTGGCGTGAACTTACGTCCCGGCGAAAGCTGTTAGCCGGATTTCTTTATAACAATGGTTGGAACTGGAAAGAAGTGTATGTTCAGAAGAGCACGGCTTGAAGATCAATACGAAATTACATTAAAGCATAATGTGCGCGACGCTTTACAATATACTATTTGTTGTTTGCCGCTGTAGAATTTCTATCACTGCTTCGCTCCGTCAACCTCGCTTCCAACATACCCATATCCTCACTAAGCTTTTGCTCTACTACCTTCGCATAAACCTGGGTGGTACGTAAACTGGTATGACCGAGCATTTTGCTGACGCTTTCAATGGGTACCCCGTTGGAGAGTGTTACGGTTGTGGCGAACGTGTGCCGGGCTAAGTGATATGTCAAATTCTTGTCAATTTCACAAAGTGTAGCTATCTCTTTAAGATACGCATTCGTCTTTTGATTGGTGTACACTGGCAATACTTTACCATTTGACTGGGCCAGCGGATGCTCTTGATACTTTTCTACAATCGCTTTCGCTTGGGGCAGTAGAGGTACTTTAAACCATTCCTTAGACTTCCGACGCCGCCCTTGAATCCAAAGCTTACCATCTAAACCGGTGATAATATGGTCGGAAGTTAGATCATATACTTCAGCGTACGATAGCCCGGTGTAGCAACTGAAAATAAAAATGTCGCGGGTTTGATCCAGGCGATCAATCCGAAAATCTTTTTCTTCAATACGACTTAGCTCATCGTGAGTGAGAAATCCCCGTTCCTTTTTCTCGAATTTAAGCTTGAACTTTATGAACGGGTCTTTCACCAGCCATTCCTCCTTTACTGCTAGGTTGACCATCTTGCGTAAGCGTTCTACGTGCTTCATGGTCCCATTCTGGGTACAGGGTTTTTGGTGGCCGTCCGGAGTGCGGTTCTTAATATACTTCTCGAAGTCCTTAATGAACTTGTAGTTCAGCTCATCCAAGTAGATATCGGAAGTCTTACGCTTCTTTTGTAAAAACTCGTAGGCGTAGCGTTGGGTGGTATGGTAGTTTTTCTGTGTACCCCAGGCTAGTTCATCCTTCATTTCTTCGTTATGATACTCGATGAGTTCTTTCAGTGTCTTACCCCGCTCGTCCTGTCCTAGGTAGCGATTCTTGATTGACTCAGCGGTAACCAGTTTTCTTTCTTTCTCCAGTTGCTGCTGGCATTCGTATAGCTGGTTGCGTATTTGTTCCAGATAAGCGTTCAGTGTTTTGACATCCTGCCGGTTGCCTTTGGCCATACCCCGGCCCTCATCCCATCGGTCAATAGCTACTTTGCGCTTAATAGATAAGTCAATTCGTTTGCTATCTACCGTAATACGAACGTAGATAGGGGCTTCTCCGTAAGAAGTGCGGTATTTCTTGACAAAGAAGGTGATACTAAAGGTGTTAGAAGATCGCATAGCAATACAGTTTAAAGGGTTTTGAATACATTTGGCTGTGTCCATCCTGGAATAGGCACAGAAACTATATCAAACCAGCACAAAAAAGACTAACTTTTATGAGTTTAAGTTGCTGTATTTCAGATACTTAAACCCATTTCTGTGCCCAAAAGGTAAGAAGAAAAAATGGGCCATGATATGGGCACATTTTTCTTGAGATTCTATGCATGTATTGGGGGGTAGAAAAACAAAAAACCCCTCAAATCCTGCGATTTAAGGGGTTTTGGTGGTTTTTAGGCTTGTCTAAGTCGGGATGACTGGATTCGAACCAGCGGCCCCTACGTCCCTAACGTAGTGCGCTAACCGGACTGCGCTACATCCCGATCACTTTTTCAGCACTACTGGAAATAGCTCACCGAAAAACTGAGGCACAAACTTAGGATTTTCTTGCCATTTTTCAAGCATTCTCACCCGCTTTGTCGAAGATTTCATCACAGTGTGTTACCTTTCCCCTTCCGAAATCGACCCACCGGCCTGTTTTTCCCATGATAATGCCCTTGCGCCAGTCCTTACAACCAGTATCAATTCTACTACTAAGCAGTTGCCTACTGCTCTCCTGCGGCGGAGTTAAATCAGCGCTCTCTCGGCTACAAAAACAACAGTACCCTAAGGCTCAGGCGCAACTTCGTAAAATCGTAGAAAAAGATACCCTGCCGGTAGCGGCTTACTATGGCTACTCCTTACTATACTCCGACTCCGGATACGCAGCCTACAACATCGACACTGCGTACCACTACGCCCAACAAGCAGTCACGGGCTACGCTCAGTTATCCGAAAGACGCCAGTCTAAACTGCTTCGCCAACTCGAACTGGACACGCTTAGACTGACGCGGCAAAAATTACGTATCGACAGTCTCGCCTACGACCGGACGATGCAACGCAATAATCTCCCCGCCTACCAACGCTTTCTCAGGGACTTTCCTACCGCCCCCCAGGTACTCACCGCGATCATCCGGCGCGATGAACTTGCCTACGATAGTATCCAACGGGTCGATACCTATCCGGCCTACAAATTTTTTATGGACACCTATCCCGAAGCAGCCCAGTACGCCCAGGCGCAGGAGCGCTACAATGCCCTGGCTTTTCAAGAACTTACCGAGGAGGGTAACCTAAGTAGCTACCTCCGCTTTCTGGAAAGCTACCCGAACTCTCCCTATCGACCGCAGGCCGAACGGGCGATTTACGAGATCAGCACGGCCGACGGACAATTGCCGAGCTACGCCCGCTTTGCCCGACAGTACCCGCGCAGTGCCCCGGCCCGAGCCGCCGTCAATACCTTGTATCACCTCTACCGATTGGCCTATCCACCCCGCAACTTCCTGCAAGATTTTCCCGGATTGCCCTACGCCGATTCACTGCGCCAGGCGATCCGCGCCGAAGGTCGTTCGCTGGCCCCGGTGCTCCAGCCCTTAGGCTTTAACTTTGTTGATCCCCAAGGCACCGCGCTCTCCGACGCTCGCTACGATTTCCTCCCCAACCTTTACCACTGTGAAGGGGTACAAACCGGTTTTGTGCACGTGGCCCGCCAGCAAAGTCAGCAGCTACTGCACGATATTCTGACTAAAACCGGACAAGTAATTTTTTCTTTCACGGAAGACTTTTCTCCGAACGACTCGTTAGTCGTACGCCTTGACGAAACCGTGGTGGATAAAGGGGCCGGGCTACTCGCCATAACCGCCAACGGTAGGTTTTGGGTGATGCACCAGGGCGGACATCCAGTTATCACTGCGGAAGCGCAAGTTGAAGAAATTGAATTGGTTACTTCCGACGAATCAACCAGCGAACCCTGGCCCGTTCCCTATCAGTTCATTAAGTTCAGGACTGAAAACCAGTGGGGTCTGAAAGCCTTTTCAGGCCGTACCCTGCTGGAACCTAACTACGCAGCCATCGATACCTATGGCCCGTTTGTAGTATTGGAAAGCGATGGGTTGCTGGCCGTGACCAACCGAAGGGAAATCCTGGAAAATAGTGAAGTGCTCCGTTCACTCTGCTTTCGCTACGACGATGTGGCCGCCCTGAGTGATGAATTTCTGCTGGTGTACCAAGGAAGTCAAGAAGGGGTGCTGGACGAACAACTGAACGAGATAGTTCCTCTGAAGCAGCATCAGGTGGTGCGACGCTTTCGTAACGACGCGCGAGCAACCGACTACTGGTTGCTGAAGCATACGGATACCGTCCGGCAGGTGCTCAACGATACCTTGCGGACTTCGACCCAAACGACGTACGCGCTTTATGAACCCGAAAACCCTTCACCCGACACCCTTCGGTACCAACGGGCTTCTTACAACGACCGCTGGCTGGCGCTTCGGAGCCTAAAAGCGTTTTGGCTGATTGATAACGGTCAAAAAGAAGCGTTCGAACTCGGTGCAAATTCTGGGCGACCACTTTGTGCTCACCCTACCCAAAGCCGGCTCGGGCCGCGATAGCGCCACCGTGCGACTGAGCAGCGGGCAGCGGCACCGGTTTGCGCTCCGGGAGGACGGCACACCGCCGACGTTTCGTCTACTTCGTACAAAAGGCATCGTACCCACCGATCAACTGCGGGAGTTCCTACGGATCGATCCTGGCACCGGGCCTTCTTCAATTATCAACCGCCAAGGAGAAACAATCCTAGAGCAGCCCCTGAGCGGAGCGACGGTATACCCCCAGGGATTGATCGTGACGGAGCAGGGGCGACAGCAGGGATTGGTAGATAGCCTGGGCAACGAACTGCTCCCGGGCAGCTACGAGGGCATTGGCAACTATGAATCACCGGGAATACTCACCTTATTCGATAAAAAGAAGTTCGGACTTTACTTATACCCGGCAGGCATCACACTGAAGCCGATTTACGAAAGTGCGCTCACGCTGTACAGCGTAGCTGACTCAGCCACGCAGTGGCGGTTCGTAGCGAAGAACAACGGGAAGTACGGCATCGTGACCGCCGCCAACGAGCGCCTCACTCCCTTTGCCTTCGATCGAGTGGTCTATTGGAACGACGCCAGCGCATTAGTGAAAGCCGACGGCCGTTGGCTGATCTACCAACTCACGCGCACTACCAAGCAATGGAGTAGTCTTGATCCCAACAACGTGCTCTATGATAATATTACTGATTTTTCTTTTTTTCGGCAGGGGAATGATCGCCAGGAGCAACTGCTGCGCGTCTACGCCCAGCAGGGCTACGGGGTGCTAAGCAACCAACGGAGCCAGGTGCTGGCTCCCACCTACGACGGCATTACACTGTTCGGAAACGCCGCGGACGATGATTATCTGTACCTCACCGAGAAGTACGTACCCGAAGCGGACCTCTACATTATGATCTACCTCAACGCTGCCGGAAAACTGGTGAGACGGCAAGCGCTCACTGCCGAACAATACGACCGCCTGTACTGTGATGGCTACTAAAGCACGGCTGACAAACTACGAATCACTCCCCGCAACCACCTCAACCTTATCCTGCTTGATCCGCTTTAGAAACGACCGCATGTCTTTCTTTATCAAGGGGGCCAGAATGTAGCACCCAATAATGTTTGGCAACGACATTGCAAAAAGCATTCCGTCGCTAAAACTAACGATGGGCTCTCGGTTCACCGAGGCTCCAACGATAACGAACAAACAAAAAATTACCTTGTAGATAATCGCCGAATGCGTTGACTCACCGAATACGTAGCTCCAGGCTTTCCCTCCGTAGTACGACCACGAGATCATGGTGGAGAAGGCGAAGAGCAGCACAGCAACGGCGAGCAAATAAGGGAACCAGTCGATGACGGTGGCAAAAGCATCTGAGGTAAGGGTGATCCCGTCGGCCCCGTTTCTGTGTAGTCCGGAGATTACGATTACCAGGGCCGTCATGGTGCACACCACCACCGTATCAATAAAGGGTTCAATTAATAAACTCCAGATAGAACGTAAAGAACAGGGCCGCCACCACCAGCCAGAGCAGAATAAAGGGAACGGCAATGCCATTAACGGTGAACAACGGATAAAATATGATGGAAGTGGCAAACTCAGAAGCCGGAGTGAAGATGGCCGCCAGTGTTTCATCGACCTTGCCTTTTCCGGCAGTCGGAACCGTATCTGATTGCGCTACACTCAAAGAGCTTGAAAACAGGAAAAACAGAAAAAGCGATAGAAATCTGGGCATAGGTCGGTATTTTCGGTAGGATAAACCGAAATATACAACATATCACCTGAAAACCAGAAGGAGGCCGATTTGGAAAAAGGAAGACTACCGGCTGTACACAACGACCGGATCCGCCGGGGGCTACGGAAAACCGTTACTCAATCAGGTCAAAAATCCGGTTCCACCGAATCTTACTAAAAAAGCTCTGGTTAGAATCCACCGATAGCCAAATGAAGAATGCCTTGCCCACGATATGATCCTCCGGCACAAAACCCCAGAAGCGTGAGTCTTCCGAGTTGTGCCTATTATCGCCCATCATAAAGTAATAGTCCTGCTTAAACGTATAGATGTCAAGGGCGGTGCCGTCAATGTAAAGCTTACCATCACGGCGCTCCACGTCTTCGTGGCCCTCGTAGTGCTTGATCACGTACTCATACTTCACGATGTTTTCTTCGGTGAGTTCGATCTGTTGCCCTTCGGCGGGAACCTGCAAAGGTCCAAAGAAATCGGCGTTCCAAGGGAAGAGCTGGCTGCCGGCCGGATATATTCGGGGCGATACCTGCCCTTCCGCTTTTGTGTCGGGCTTAACCCGGTTGATGAATGGCAGCGTTGCTAAGGCTTCGGCAACTTCTGACGTACAATCTACCCCGTAATCGTTGTTAGGATAGCGCGTAATGTCTCGCTCCTGAATATCATACTTCTCAAAAACGCGCTCGTTGATAGATTGCTGGGCTTCTATTACGTATTTATACTGCACTCCTGGCGGGTCAGAATATACCTGATCGTTCACGTACACCTGCCGGTCGATTACTTGCACCACATCGCCTGGGGTGCCCACGCAGCGCTTGATGTAGTTGGTCTTCAGGTCGGTGGGGTACTGGTGCTCGGTGGGAAAGTTGAACACCACCACGTCGCCCCGCTTCACGTCGGTGAACCCGGGCAGGCGGTACTGCGGCAACTGGATCCAGTCTACGTACGAAGGGATATCGGTGCCCCAGATTTTCTGGTGCGTCAGCGGCACCTGCAAGGGAGTTTTAGGCGTACGGGCCCCGTAGTGCATCTTGCTCACGAACAAAAAATCTCCCACCAGCAGCGAGTTCTCCATCGAAGGAGTGGGGATGGTAAAGGCTTCCATAAACAGCCAACGAATCAGCGTGGCGGCCACCACCGCGAACACGATGGCGTCTACCCACTCACGGGTCTTCGATTTGGGGGCCGCCGATTGGGAAGTGTCAGTATCTGTTCTACGCTTCTTAAGAAATGTTGCCATGAACTTGGTTGGTTAAATCAACGTGCGCTGGTTCTCAAACTAATAATGGGGTAAATATACGGTTTTTTACGACCTAGCGGGGCATAAAATCAGGCATACCCAGCACCCCTTTCTGCTGCGGTAACCATTCGGCTACCCGCAACGCTCCCTGGGCAAAGCCCTGCCGACTGTGGGCTTCGTGCTTAATCTCGATGCCGTCCACTTCGGAGCGGTAGCGCACAATATGCGTACCAGAAACCTGCCCCTGCCTCACTGCGTGGATTACTACCTGCTCATCGGACGCTTTTGCCATTTGATCTCCTTCTTGCAACATCCAGGAGGTCTTCTGCGGGAGCGCCGGTAGCATACGTTCCACCAGGGTGATGGCGGTTCCACTAGGAGCGTCCTTCTTTTCGGTGTGGTGAATTTCCTCAAGCGAAACTTGGTAATCGGGGTAGGAGCCCATCATTTCGGCCAGCCAGGCATTGAGGCGGAAGAACAGATTCACCCCGATGCTGAAGTTGGAAGCGTAGAAGAAGGTGCCATCTTGCTGTCGGCAATAGTCATCTATCTCTGCCTTGCGGTCCAGCCAACCAGTGGTACCCGACAGCACCGGTATGCCGCGCTCCAGGCAGCGCCGAATATTATCCGCCGCCGCATTGGGCTGGCTAAACTCAATGGCCACGTCAATCGGCTGCTCGTTCAGCGCCTCCCACTGAGTTTCCTGATTATTATCTATGCTGCTGCAACTGTGGCCACGATCCAGGGCGAGCGCCTCAATGGTGCGTCCCATTTTTCCGTAGCCTAACAACAGTATCCGCATTGCAGGAGCGTCATTCATGACGTTCCCATTTATGATGTTCACCACGGTTATTTCCTGAGTACCCAGTCATTATTTGCGTTTCATTTGATGTGCACTGTAAACGCTAATCCAGCGTAGGACAGGGACGGCACCGGATGATCATAGGCCAGCCGTGGCCCCGCCGTGGGTTCCAGGTTGAATGACAAATCCGGATTCACGTTCAAACTCAATGAGATGGGCATCCACAATAGCGTCCATGATGTTGAGTCCGTACAGCGCTGCGGTAAGGATGATGGTGTAGTCCCGGTTTCTACGGGCTCTTTCCACTGCCCCCTCCAAATTACGAAAGGGATTTCCTATGATGGCAAACGGACTCTCTTCAGGTTGTCCACTTTGTTCAGCAATATTGGCTCGCCGTATCACTTGATACTGATCATTGTTCCGAATCACCAAATATCCCATAATCATAAACCCGCCGTAGATAATCGGGACCTTCCAGTACTTTTTATTATAAACCTGACCTAAACCGGGCAGTGCGGCCGAAAAGAGCGCGGCTTTTCGAGGAGAGTGATCAGGAGCGACCATCTCGATGAGCACCGTATCAGCCGGAGCCACGTCGCCCGGTCGGTTCACGCCCACTACCCGCTGCTCGTCCAGCTGGACGCTATCTATTTCTTCACTTAGACTTTCCAATCCGGGACTTTCCAGTCCGGGACTTTCCAGTTCAATTTCCTGCGCCCACCCCGGCAGGGCCAACAGCAGGAGCAACACCACCCAAACCGTGGTTCGTCCCTTCATCACACCTCGAGTAATTCCAGGATACGGGTCAGGTCATCGGACGAGACGAAGGGAATCTTGATCTCACCCTTCTCGTTTCCTTGACTTTTCACCAGCACGCGGGTGCCGAAGTGCGAAGATAGTTTGCCCTGCAACTGTTGCAGGTAGGGCGAAGGTTCAGGTGCAGTCGAAGCGGCCTTGGCTGGTCGACCGGTAGACAGCTCGCGCACCAGTGCCTCTACCCGGCGCACCGATAGGTCTTCGTCCACGATGCGACGGAAGATGTGCAACTGCTGCTCCACGTTGTCGATGTTGATCAGGGCGCGGGCGTGGCCCATCGATAACTTCTTATCACGCAGCGCGGCCTGAATGTCGGGCGGCAGCTTCAGCAGGCGCAGGTAATTATTGATGGTGGATCGGTTCTTCCCCACCCGTTCTCCCAACTGCTCCTGCCGCAGGTCGCACTCCGAAATGAGGCGCTGGTAGCTCAGGGCCACCTCCACGGCGTTCAGGTTTTCGCGCTGGATGTTTTCAATGAGCGCCATCTCCAGCATCTGCTGGTCGTTGGCCTGCCGCACGTAGGCGGGAATGCGGGTGAGTCCGGCCCGCTTGGAGGCCTGTACCCGCCGCTCACCCGAAATCAATTGATAGCGGTTGTCGCCCATCGCCCGCACCGTGACGGGCTGGATGATACCCTGTACCCGAATCGACTCGGCCAGTTCTTCCAGGGCCTCCGGGTTGAAGTCGGTACGGGGCTGGTAGGGGTTCACCTCGATGGCTTCCAGCGCAATATCGTTGATAGCCCGCACGGCTTGCACCGTCTCTTTCCGCGCATCGGGTCCCGAATCATCGAGCAGGGCGCTCAGCCCTCGTCCTAAGGCATTTCTTCGTTTCGGGTTGGTATTGGTATTGGTAATACTCATGGATTGTCTTTTATTCAGTACGTACAAACGGTCAATTTGGTATGCAACAATGACTACTAGTGCAACTGACCGTTACGCTGCAGCACCTCTTTGGCCAGGTTCAGGTAGCTAATGGCTCCCTTGCTATCAGCGTCGTGCACGATGGCGGGCAAGCCGAAGCTGGGCGACTCGCTGAGCTTGATATTACGCGGAATCAGGGTGCTGAACACCATCTGCTGGAAGTGCGAGGTAACCTCTTCCACCACCTGGTTGGCCAGCCGCAGGCGCACGTCGTACATGGTCAGCAGAATACCTTCCACCTCCAGACCGGTGTTGAGGCGCGATTGAATAATAGAGATGGTGTTCAAGAGTTTGCCCAGACCCTCCAGGGCGTAATATTCGCACTGCACCGGAATGATCACCGAGTCGGCCGCCGTGAGGGCGTTGATGGTGATGAGCCCCAGCGAGGGCGAGCAGTCTAGGATAATAAAGTCGTAATCGTCTTTCACCACCGACAGCGACTCCCGCATCTTAAACTCGCGGTTGTCCAGACCTACCATTTCCACCTCGGCCCCCACCAGGTCGATGTGCGAGGGCAGCAGATAGAGGTAATCTAAATCGGTGGCGGTGATGGTTGATTTCACGTCCACGCCGTCGACCATGCACTCGTAAATGCTGTTCTGCACCTCCTTGGGATTGTAGCCCAGTCCCGAGGTAGAGTTCGCCTGCGGGTCGGCATCCACCACCAGGGTTTTGCACTCCAGCGCGGCCAGGCTTGCCGCCAGGTTGATCGCGCTCGTGGTTTTGCCCACCCCGCCCTTCTGGTTAGCGATTGCAATAATTTTACCCATAAACGCTTGGTGATTAGTGGTTGCCGGATGGAAGCAAATATAACGGAATCCTGCTTCTTTTTTCAAGAATACCCGGAGAGGAAGGAAAAAAACCGCCGGGGCGTTCGGAGAACGGGAAAAGCGAACTACCTTTATCAGCAAACTATTATTACCACCCACTCTCAAATAATCAGAAGCATGGAAAAGACAGAAACGTATTCTTCGCTGAGTAATCTACAGTTAGAATTACTGAACCTTTACGCACAAGACGTGTCTAATCAAGATCTGAAAAACATCAAAGACTTGATAGCCCAGTACTTTGCGGAGCAGGCTATGGATATTGCCGATAAAGTCTGGGAAGATAAGGGATGGACTAATGAAGATAGCCACAGACTAGCGAACACTCGAATGAGAACCCCCTATAATTCGCAAAACCAATGAAGGTTGTCATTGATACAAACCTGATGCTGACCTGCGTTTCCCGGAAGTCGCACCTCCATTGGTTATTTCAGCACCTAGTGGCTAAGAACTTCGCATTATGTGTCACGACTGACATTTTAAATGAGTACGCTGAGATTATAGATCGGCACATGGGAGTTGCTCTGGCTGAATCTACGCTGAAAGTGATTCTAAATCTATCTACTACACGACGCATTGAGACTTTTTACAAATGGAATCTTATCAAAGACGCAGATGATAATAAGTTTGTTGACTGTGCAGTTGCTGCCAATGCAACCTATCTGGTAAGCCACGACCGTCACTTTAATGTTCTGGAAACTGTACCTTTCCCCAAGGTCAATGTGGTTACTGCCGATGCATTCAAAGATATTTTAGCCGAAGTACAAAGACAGTAAAGCGGAAGTTATCTCGCAATATAAACCCCGCATCCCCTGCCATCTTCCCCAAATCTCGCTACCTTCGCCCCATTCAATCATTCATTCAATCAACTTCCCTCATGAGCTTACTAGTTGTTGGCACCGTGGCCTTTGATGCCATTGAAACCCCCTTCGGAAAAACCGACAAGATCATCGGCGGCTCCGGCACCTACATCTCCCTGGCCGCTTCCTACTTCACCAACTCCGCCCAACTGGTCGCGGTCGTGGGCGATGACTTTGCCAAGTCCGACATCCAAATGCTACAAAAGCACGGCGTGGATACCGAAGGACTGCAAATTAAAGAAGGCGAGAAATCGTTCTTCTGGTCGGGACGCTACCACAACGACCTCAACAGCCGCGACACCCTGGCCACCGAACTGAACGTGCTGGCCGACTTCGACCCCATCATTCCCGAAAGCTACAAAGACTCCGACTACCTGATGCTGGGCAACCTGACGCCCTCGGTGCAGCAAACGGTGTTGGACCGGCTCACGCAGCGCCCCAAGCTGGTGGTGATGGACACTATGAATTTCTGGATGGAACCGCAGTTTCTTGATCAGCTTAAGCAAGTAATTAGCCAAGTCGACGTACTATCCATTAACGATGAGGAAGCGCGCATTTTGTCGGGCGAATACTCGCTGGTGAAGGCGGCGCGCGCCATTCGGCAGATGGGCCCGAAGTACGTGATCATCAAGAAAGGCGAGCACGGGGCGCTGCTGTTCGGCGACGACGAGATCTTTTTCGCCCCGGCCCTGCCGCTGGAAGACGTGTTCGATCCCACCGGGGCGGGCGATACCTTTGCCGGAGGCTTCATCGGCCACCTGGCCAACACCGACGACATTTCGTTCGAGAATATGAAGCGGGCCATCATCTACGGCTCGGCCTTAGCTTCGTTCTGCGTGGAGAAGTTTGGTCCCGAACGCCTGATGAACCTCACCGCCGAACAGGTGGAAGAACGGGTGCAGGAGTTCGTGGATTTGGTGCAGTTTGAAATTACCTACTAAAATAGGTTCAATGGTTCGATGGCTCAATTGTTAATGCTAACAATCGAGCCATTGAACAATCGGACTGATAACTTTTTCTATGGATCTATTCACCATCACCGCTATTCTGTCGGTCATTGCCGCCGTGTTCGGCTACATCAACGTGCGCTTTCTCAAGCTGCCCACCACCATCGGGCTGATGATCATGGCCATTGCCGCCACCTCCGTCGTGCTTGTCATTGGTAGTTTCAACCAGAACGTTCTCACCACCGCCAACGAGTTGATTCAACAGATCGACTTCCAAGGGCTTATTCTGGACGTGCTGCTCAGCTTTCTGTTGTTTGCCGGGGCGCTGCACACCGACTGGGACGCGCTCAAGGAGCAGACCGGTCCTATCCTAGTGTTTGCTACGCTGGGAGTGCTGGCCTCCACCTTCGTGGTGGGCGGACTGTTCTACCTGCTGGCGGTACACCTGCTGGGCGTGTCGGTGCCCTTCATTCACTGCCTGCTGTTTGGCGCGCTCATCTCCCCCACCGACCCCATTGCGGTGCTGGGCATCCTGAAGCAGGCCAACGCTCCCAAGCAGTTGGAAACCAAAATTGTTGGTGAGTCACTGTTCAACGACGGAGTGGGCGTGGTCATCTTCCTGACCATCTACAGCGTTGCGCAGCAAGGCATCGAGAACACCACGGTGGGAGAAGTAGGTTTGCTGTTTGCCGAGGAGGTGATCGGTGGGGTGGGACTGGGCTTCGCGCTGGGCTTTATCACCTACCAACTCACGCGCACCATCGACCACTACGAAACCGAGGTGATGATTACCCTGGCGGTGGTGATGGGAGGCTACGTGCTGGCCAGCGCCCTGCACTTCTCGGGTCCGCTCGCGATGGTGGTGGCGGGCTTGTTCATCGGCAACAGCGCCCGGCAAACCGCCATGTCGCAGATTACGCAAAACTATTTGGATCGCTTCTGGGAGTTGGTCGACGTATTTCTAAACGCCGTGTTGTTTGTGTTGATCGGACTTGAACTGCTGGTGATTCAACTAGCGCCAGAGTACTTAATTGCCGGACTAGCGGCTATCGTAATCGTGCTGGTGAGCCGCTACCTGGTGCTAAAAGCCCCCATTGCCTTCTTCAAAGGTCGGCTTGATTTCGCCCCGCACACCGACCTGATCATGACCTGGGGCGGACTGCGCGGCGGCATCTCCATCGCCCTGGCGCTGTCGCTGACCAACGAGATGAACCGGGAGTTTTTTCTCACCGTCACCTACGTGGTGGTGGTGTTTTCGGTCATCGTGCAGGGCCTCACCGTGGGTCCACTAATAAAACGCCTGGGCGTGGCGCAAGCATCCACTGAACCGAAGGTTGGGCATTAAATAGCGCGTGCTTTCTTTCTGGCGTAATAGTCCCGGACTATGCGCCCCGGACTATGCGTCCTGGGAAGTAGTCTCTTTCCTGGTCTTTCGCTCGAAGCGCTTGCGCAGGTCTTCGTACACCGGCTGCGCGTTGGGCACGTTGGCTTTGGCCGCTTGCTTCACCGAGCTGTAGTAGGCCAGGGCGGCGGTGTAGGCTTCGCTACCCGACAGCGTGATGGTATCGTTTAGCGATTGGCACAGTTGCTCGGCCTCACGCAAAATTTGCTTCAGGTCGTTCACCGCCTTGAAATCAATCTTTAGCTCTTCGGGCGATAAGTAGAACGGAACAAATTCCGGGCGGGAGTCAACGTAGCTAACGACCTTCTCCACGAAGGGCATCGTTTTGTCACTCATTTTGGGCAATTCGTGGCGCTCCTTGGGTTGCAGCGCGATGAGTTGGTCGTTTAGTTTTTCTTGGAGTGCCTTGAGCGCCTTAACAGAATCCGCTATTTCTTTCGGGGCTAATTCTACCGATACTACGTTGTCGTTGATCATGTTCTTGGGGGTTTTGTTTGGTACAGCAGCAAAAGTACGGGCTGACCCAGAGACAGCCAATAGCATTAGGTACCAAAAACTTACGTACGTACTATTCCAGTAGAAAGAGCAATAGTAACATGAGTACGCACTTTTACCATATTTTATTTGGTTTTATCCTCTTGTTTGGGACTATTAGTGTCGCGTTTGACTCTTTTTGCTTAATTTTCTGGACGAATTGCGTCAAAAGATAGACGCTGAGCTTGAATGACGAGGCAAATAGTCTCATCGACGCGTCTTCTTGTTGCAGTCTTGAGACACCGCGCAGCAAACGTCAGACTTTTTGTCTCGGATGAGAAGCGCTGAGCTACGTATTTCTTTCACTGACTGCTTAACTATGGCTTCTAAGCGTGCCCGACAGTTAGATGCGTAGGGCTCGGCGACAATGTGGCTCCAGGCATTGTACAAATGTTTACAAACGCTTAACAATACACTAAACATTTACAAACGTTTAGCAACGGTTTTCTCAGAATAATCTATTAAACCATTAGCTTTTGTGCAATATATGAAGACGGTACCAATCAAGTCTTGGTCAATTCACCATCCTGTCGCTATATTGCAAGTATACGCAATTGCGTATGTACAGATGTTGGCAACAATTTCAAAAATATAATAATAATTAAACAATTGAAAAAATGAAAAAATTCAGAAAGCAAAAACTAATAGCGGTCGCTGTATTCTGTCTGATAGTAAGTTATTCAAATGCTTGCACCATTGTGAGTGGAGTTTCTTGTAATGGACACGTCTGGAATGCAAACAACGAAGATGGCCCATTCGGTGTATCTAATTTTATCAATGTCTATCCCAAACAGGAAAATACAAAATATGGATATTACACGCTATGTTATTTGTCCCCTATGTTTGGTAACGGTGGTAAAATACAAGGAGGTGCAAATGAAGCTGGTCTAACTTATGATTTAGCAACTATTGACCCATTAAACAAATCAGAATTAAAAAATAAAAAAAGCTTTCCGAATGGGGATAGTGCTATTCTGCCACATATTCTTGCAAATATGAATTCTACTTTAGAAGTAGTAGAATTTTTTAGAACATATTGGTTTGAGAATGGCTTTACTAACGCACAGATGCACGTCGCAGATAAAAATGGAATATTTGCCAATATTAGCCCATCAGGAATTGAAATCACAAAAGATGGACAACCTTTAGTTACAACAAATTTTGACATTTGCGGAAAAGAAGACAATTCAGCTTGCTGGAGGTATCCTATAGCCAACAAACTATTGGAGGAACAGGGAGCTAACCTTTCAACGATGATGTCTCTTTGTAACAATACTGCTCAAAAGACTGGTGGGACGATGTATTCAAATATACAAAACCTTACTACAGGAGAAATTTGGTTTTTTTCAAAACACGATCCAAATATTATTGTTACAACCACGATAAAGGACTTGATAGCTAAAGGACAAAAATCCTATACAATGAATAATCTAAAGTCTATTGTAACAGGAGAAATTACGAAAAATTCAATTGAACCCAAATCCGTTAATATCACCACAGAACATATTGAAAAAATTACTGGCACTTACTCAAATTGGTATTTGGGAGAAATCGTGATTACACCTCAAGTAAATGGTATCCGTATGTCATCTCAATTTGGAGAACCAGAAGAGCTAATTGCTCAATCCAAAAGTATTTATTTCATACCAGAAACAGATGTTTACGTGGAATTTGTCATCGATGAAAAAGATAAAAAGAGAACTATGAGCTTGTATGAAAATGGAAACTGGTCTTTTTCGGCTTGGAATGAAAATAATAATGAATAAATATATAGCCATATTCAAAATACCGAGTAAAAAACTGTTGCCAACAACGTATAAAAACAATAGGGCAATTAGTGCTTGACCCAATGGCTCAGGCACTTTTTCAAGGTCGCCAAATTTTTAAATTTGGCTTATTAAGAAAAAAAGATTATAAGAAAAATTTAAAAATTCGGCTTGTGTTCAACCAAATAATTCGTGCGTTTTTTCCGCCCTACTGTTCTTATACAATTCCGTTGCCACGTGGTAATTCATGAAAACTGTTGTAGATGAAAATAATTAGCAACTTAAAACTATGAATTTAGATAGATATGAGCTTCAATCTGGTGATGAACTTCAAATATTTGAGTTCGTAAGCGAAGGTCCAAAAGGACGAATTCCTAAAATCGTTCAGTACTTTCCAACGAACTACAAAAATCTCTATCATTTGGGATTTGGGGACAAAAATCAGGCAACAGGTGAGATTGATGACACGATCGTATCAAATAATAACGATAGCGAAAAAGTATTAGCAACTGTCATTGCAACTCTTTATGCATTTACCGATAAACACCGGAGCGCTCAGGTCTATGCCACTGACAGTACAAACTCTAGAACAAGACTATACAGAATGGGTATCTCTAAATATCTTGATGAAGCATTGAAAGATTTTAAGATATTTGGTGAACTAAAGGACTCGTAGGAATCATTCAAGCTAGATGGAGAGTATCAAGGATTTTTAGTCAAAAGAAAATAATTATGAAGCCAACAAAAATTAATTCAGGTAAGAAGCCAATTGTTAAGATCAACAAATCGCTTGATTTTTTCAACGATAAGTCGCTTTTTCCTGAAAAGTTGAAAAAGGCCAATGACATGCTAAAACGAATTGGGCTGCCTGAATCAAAGGCAGTTAACAAATGATAAGCTCAACGAGTATGTTTAGTTAACTGGTTGGTTCAATACAGATTTTTTTTACGCGCTCGAACAGATATGCTCACTAGTTTATCTGGCTGTCAACGCACCTGATTCTCCCACAAATACAGCTCGGTAGCCATGTGTCCCGGATAGCGCAGGATGTCCGTATCCCCGTCGCCATCGTAGTCAAAGGCCTGTCCGTTGTAGATGCCGTCTTCGCCGATCACCATCGGGTTCCAGCGGGTGTAGTTGTCTTCGCTTAGGAAGATCATCACCGGAAACTCGGTTTGCTCCAGGTTGACGGCCCGGTCTTTGTTCACGCCCGCCAGCACGTCATAGTCGCCGTCCAGGTCGAAATCGTAGACCTGCAAAGTGTGGCAGGCGGGTAGACTGTCGGCGATGACGTGCTCTTGCCAGCCGTTGCCGGTGTTTTGGTAATACACCACCGGGTAGCCCGCCCGCTCGCTGTGGCTCACGAATATCTCCGACCGGCCGTCGCCGTCCAGATCCCGTATAAAAGATTTGGTACCGTTGCGCGACCAGTCGCCGGTTTGGGTGTTCCACTTTTCGTCTAAGTTTTCTTCCCGCCAGGGTTGCGTCAGGTCCTCTCCCGGACTGTAGAGTACGTAGCCGTTGGCGGCGACGTCGGGGAAACCGTCGCCGTCGCCGGTGGCCATGCCCTCGTGAAAGTTGTTGTGGTTGGATAGAAATTGTACCCGCTCCCAGGTGTCAGCGTCGTTCTGCTGAAACACGCTTAGGGTGTTCTCCTCGAAGGTGAGCACCACCACGTCCATCTTCCCATCCTGGTTGAAGTCGGCGAAGTTAACGTCCTTCAGCGCATCCGGCACCGTGCCGATGGAGTGCGCTTGCCAATCGGGATTCTCGTACCAGAACAGTTCGGCGGGCGCGTCGGCGTCTTGCCACTCGCCCGGGTGCTTCACGGCGAAAGCATCGGTGTCGCCGTCCCCATCCAGGTCGGCGGCCTCCAGGTCCCCCGCGGCAAATAAGCCTCCGGTCGGCGGGACTTGGGCGATGGTGTCAATTTGCCAACGATCCGTGCCTGATTGTCCGGCGGCGTAGCCCAGAAAACCGCCGGTAGAGTTGTTATTGATAAAGACTACGTCGACCAGGCCGTCGCCGGTCACTTCGGCGGGCGTGTGCGCCCAAAGAAAGGAAAGAGAATCGGCAATCTTACGGGGCACGAACGCGAGCGGTTGGTTGGCCGAAAGGGAATCCGTTGCCTCGGCGGCGGTTTCGGTAGCGGTGGTTCCGCAGGCGGTGGCAAACCAGAGCGTGGCGCAAGATAGGATGAGAGCAGTTTGTTTCATAGGAGGTTTAGGTAAAGACGTTATTGATAAAGGAGGCGAATTAGTTGAGGTGCTCGATCCACTGGGCAAAGCGTTGGTGCGCCTGGCAAGTCAGTGATCGGTCGCGGATAGAATCCGATCACGAAGGCCTGGGGTTGGGTAAGCAACGGTTGGGTATCGCGGTTTCTTCCGAAGCCAAACACCAGCATACCGTCCGGACTGTCCAGGCCCCGCTCGGTATTGCCCAGGTAGCCGATCATATCCGTTTTGTCGTCTTCGGTAAGCTGCTTCACGAAAAAGACCCGGTCTTCTTTCGCGTCGCCAAAGTAGGCCCATTGATACGAATCGAACATAGACTTTCCGGCGTAAAAGTCGGGCGTGCGCTGCTGCCTTCCCCGTTGATTGGTACCAAAGTAGCTGTTTACTAGGTTGAAACTGCCGCCGGGCGTACCTTCGTACAAAAACCAGTAGGGATGCTCAGCGTCCACCGCGTCCATCTGCAAAAGGGCCGTCGAGTCGGTAAACGTCCACGTCCACTGCCACTTTCCGCTTTGGCTGGTTGAGGTGATCTGGTTGTGCGTCACTGTGCTCTGGCAGTGGTCGTGTCCCGGATGCCCGGCTCCCGCTTCACTGCCACTGAATACACTGTTGGGTAGCCCCCGGTAGGCCGACGCGGCCGAGGCCGGGTACGCATTCCACGGTTCCATTCGGAAGCCGACCCAGTCGTTGCCGTTGGGGTCGATGATGCGCGAGAAGCCGCCGCCCCGCTGGTCGTAATAGTACGTAGCCGTGGGCGTATTAATGACAAAGTGCGGACGGTCTTCGTAGGTTGTTTCTACAATAGACAACTTTTTATCTGCCGCCGGACGCTTGATCTTGAGCATGAATCCGGGGTACTGCACTTCCATACCGTGCACCATCTGCCCTTCGTGCAGGGGCGTTTCGTTGGTCATCAGGGTGTTCTCTCCCGACCGTAGCACGCTCATATCCTGGATAGGTTCGGTGCGTTGCGTAGCCGCGTAGCAGTCTCCCTTGTCTGCTTCGGGCAGTTCGTGCCCGTTGAGTTGCAGTCCCGCCGAATAACAGGGGCTCCAACTGTTCCAGTAGAGCCGTGCCGCCGTGGCCGCCGAAGGATTGAAGGGAAGCGTAAAGTGCTGCGAAAACTCACCGCTGCGGGTCGCCCAGGCAGCAGGCGGCGGGGTAGGTTTGGCCAAATATACGGAGTGATTACGCCCTAGTTGTAGGTTGTTCACCGTAAGCATCACGTAGATCAAGCCCGAACGGGTATGCACCCGGGCACTGAGGCGAATTGGCTCCGATTGATCGGACACCCATTCGGTGTTCCAATTGACTGAGAAAGGAGCTTCGGTGGCGGTGCCGATATGATTGCGTAGCTGGCCCCGGTGAAAGTTATACTGCCACTGCCGGTAGATGCCGTCACCCGACCAGTTGATGTCTTCGAAGCGGCCAATGTATTCTACCTTGGTGACTTCAAGGTCAGCGGGAGAAGACAATGACAAGGCCACCGCGTTGCCAAGGGTATCGCCTTCGGTGACGCCGGTTAGCCGCAGGTCTTTCGGCAGATCGTCGGAGGGATAATGAACGCGCAGCACCAGACCGTAGATCAGGTTCTGGGGCCAACCCCACCGTTGCTCCTCTCCCACCCGAAAGCGAAAAGTATTGCCTTTTCCTGATTTTAAATCCGTCAGTGGGATAGCAATCCGCAGGTTGCTGTGGAACATATAGTCGGTGCGCTGCCCCGGGATGCGGGTTGGCTCGGGCACCGTCAACCACGCGCCGTCGTTGAACCGGATTTGCAGATGCTTGGTGTCTTCGTGCGACTGCACCCGCTCTATGATCAGCTCGGCGTGCGTGGCTCCTTTTAGGTTGACGTCGGCCTCCAGGGGTAACCAGCCATCTCGCTGGGCGGAGGTGGGGTAATCGCCTGCGGCTGAAGCGTAATCTAGTTTTCCGCCCACGCGCAAGAACTTATCGCCATTACCGGCGGCTTGAGGCCACCAGGGATACTCCCGAAACAGAGCACCGGTTTCAGTAGCCCTCACCGAATCGTTTCGCCAGACGTACATGTACTGGTGGTTGTCCCACGCCCCGCCGAACAGGTCCAGGTCGCCATCACCATCCAGGTCAGCCAATTGCGTTCCCAGGTGATTCTCCTTGCCTTGATCCAGCACCTTCTTGCTAAAGTTTCCGGCACCGTCATTAGTCCACAGTTGCAGCTCCAGCTTTGGCCCCTTGTGTTCATTAGTGATCAGGTCCACGTCACCGTCACCATCCAGGTCGGCCAAATCCAGGTTGTTCATCGAGTACTGCGTTACGATGCGGTGCCGTTTCCACGTGCCATCGGGGGCAGCCGGTTGCTCAAACCACCAGAAGTTTCCGTCAGGTTCTTCACCCGGATATCGTTCCTCGGTGACGATGATATCCGCCCGCTCATCGCCGTTCAGGTCGGCCACCCCTACCCGGTCAATTGGGTTTAGCCCCTCCCCGACCACGGTCTCGTTCCAAGGTTTTGCTACCGAGCCGGGATTGGTGTACCACACCACAATCTTGGGTTCGTCTTCTCCGTCGGGACGCCGACCGGCCGCCAGGTCCAGATCACCATCACCGTCTATATCACCCACGCCGATTCCTTCGTCCGAGGTGTTGGCCGCCACCAAATGGGTAGGCCACGGCTGCTGTTGCGGCGACTCGGGTATCTCTACGACATACAGGTCGCCGTCGCCCGCGATAATAATTTCTTCCTTGCCTCCGGCCACAATCTGGGCGCGCTCGAAGCCCTGGCTGTTGACGTGCGAAGTGGCGGGTATCTGGGCAATCACCTGTCGGCGGTAGCGGGTTCCGGCCTCGTCGAGCGCTTCGTACCACAGCAGATCGGGCAGCGCCTGGGCGATGATATCGGCGTAGGCATCGCCGTCGACGTCCATCAGCAAAATACCGTCGACATTGTCATCTAAGGAAGTTCGGGGCCAGGGGGCCGTCATATCTCCGCCCGGATTGTGGTAGATATACCTTCCCGAGAGAATATCCAGGTCACCGTCCCGGTCCACGTCGGCAGCATCTTGCCCGAAATAGCGCAGCCAGTCGGGATCGGCCCAGTCGCCCCACTTTTGTTTGGTGGAGTTGATCTCGATGGGATGCCACTGGGAGTAGGCAACGGTCTGGAATAAAAAAGATGACAGGAGGAAGCAAGAGAAATAGCGCACGATTTGTCAGGGGGTTGTGATAGTGATACAATGAGGGCCACCAATATACTAATTTTTTAGGTTCTAGGTTCGCAGTTCTGCGTTGAGCATAACCCAGAACTGCGAACCCAGAACTTTTCATCCATCAATTTCTATCAGAAGTAATACGAATAATATCCCTTCTTCCCCTGCGCGTTCACCCCGTCGATGCGTACCTTGCCGCGGATGCGGGTCAGGATTTCTTCCAACTGCTCGGGCGAATCAATCGTGCGCTGGTTGATGTGGGTGACCACGAAGCCCTGTTCCACACCCAGGCGCTTCAGCAATCCTCCGTTCACCGCGTTGATGCGCACTCCCGACGGAATCTTAAGCAGATTGGCTTCCACTCTGGACACCATCTCCAAGTCCGCTCCGAGTGGCTCGGATGAGTAGATGGTGCGGCTGAGCAGTTCGGTCGTTCCCTCGCGGTTGGTGAGCGTCAACGAAGTGGTGCGCACGCGCTGGTCGCGGCGGTAGGTGATGCGAAGCTCCGCACCCGGACTATAGTAACTGATCAGCTCTTCAAAATCGCTGTGCGAATTGATGGACTGATCGTTTATTTTAATAATCACGTCGCCCGCTTGCAGGCCGGCGCGTTCGGACGAGCCATCGGGTTGTAGCGAACGCACGGCCACGCCACTTAGGTCGTCGGTCTTCAGTTGTTCGGCCAGGCGGGGGGTCACGTCCGCCACCTGGGCTCCGAAGAAGGCTTTCTGCACTTCGCCGTAGGCAATCAGGTCCTCGACCACTTTCTTGACGATATCTACCGGCACGGCAAAACCGTAGCCCGCGTACGATCCGGTTTGAGACAAGATTGCAGTATTGATACCCACCAATGCGCCCTCTCGGTCAACCAGGGCTCCGCCGCTGTTGCCCGGATTGATGGCGGCGTCGGTCTGAATGAACGACTCGATCGGGAAGTTGCTTCGCAGAATGTTAATGTCACGCCCCTTGGCGCTCACAATCCCGGCCGTGACGGTGGAGGTAAGGTTGAAAGGGTTGCCCACCGCCAGCACCCACTGCCCTACCCGTAGGTCGCGCGACCGTCCCAAAGTAACGGCGGGCAAATTATTACTCTCCACCTTGAGCACCGCCAGGTCGGTAGACGGGTCGGTGCCCACCACGGTGGCTTCGTAGGTGCGGCGGCCGTGAATCACCTCGATGCGGTTGGCCCCGTCGATCACGTGGTAGTTAGTCACGATGTAGCCGTCGGACGAGAAGATCACTCCCGAACCGCTGCTTACTTGCTGATTGCTTTGGCGTTGGTTGAAAAACAAATCCATCCAGCTCATCCGCTCGTTGCCGCGTGACGAAACGGTTTTGATGTAGACCACGCTGGGCGTGCTTTGCGCCGAGGCCGCGGCAAAGTCTTCGCTGGCTACTACTGTCTTGCAAGGTTCCGATGCTTCTTCGTATCGGGTCAATTGAGCTACTGGCGAAGAAGCGCTCGAGTGGCTGGCAACGAATGGAATTGGGGAACGGGTTGAGATGGCCAAAAAATACTGATACGTCCAGGCTCCGGCCAGGCCAGAGAAGAAACTAGTGAGGATAATAGCGAAAATATTTCTCATAGCAGATATTTCAGTTCAGAATTGGTGCAGGAGTGAACAATCGCGTGCTAAGTTGCCTAGGCTAATTGCTGCTTTTAAAACGAAAGTAAGCCCGATTCGTATGTGAAGATATGATAGAAACCGAACAAATAGCTCAGCAAACCACCCGAGAAGCGACGTATCAGGAGATTCTTCCTCAGATTGAGTCGCTACTGGAGGGCGAACCCAACCTTATTGCCAACCTGGCCAATGTGAGTGCGGTGCTACGCGCGACGTTTGGTTTTTTCTGGGTAGGGTTTTATCTGGTAGACGGGCCGGAATTGGTACTAGGCCCATTTCAGGGACCGGTGGCCTGCACCCGCATTGGGCACGGAAAGGGAGTGTGCGGAAAAGCCTGGGCCACGGCGCAGACGATTGTGGTGCCCGACGTGCACGCGTTTCCGGGGCACATTGCCTGCAACGCCTTTTCGCGATCAGAGATTGTGGTGCCCGTAATGAAAGAGGGCAGAGTGATGATGGTACTAGACGTTGACAGTGATCGGAAGGACGACTTTGGCGAAGTGGATGAGCGGTATCTGGGGGAAGTGGTTCGCTTAATTAGTGAAACTTTGAAGTAACTTTAACGAGTAAGCCAACCAGTCAGCGACTTTTTTTGACCACACTCGTCATATAGACATTTGCTAGCGATCCGCTATTAATTTATCATTCACACAATCAATCTTCTTATCATGGGTAAGCTTATTTCCGTTGTCATTCTCCTCAGTTTGTTTCTCGTCTTTATCATCCAGAATGCTGCTCCCATCGTGGTCAATTTTCTGGTATGGGAAGTAGAGAGCCCCCGGGCCCTAGTGCTATTTTTGGTATTTCTGGCTGGGCTGCTCACGGGAGTTCTTACTACGCTCTACGTCCGTCGTAGAAAGAAGAACACGATTTCTGCTCCACCGATTCGCTACAGCTAGGCAGCTGCCTTTTCTTTAGAAAGAACCGGAGCGATAGGGGTTTCACCGAGAATCTTCAGCATCTTGATATGCGATTGGAGTGCACTGGTCAGCGTGGGTTTCACATGATACGGCACGTTGAACTCCCGGGCAGTTTGCTCCACGATGCCCGAGATCTTGCGGTAGTGCACGTGGCACATGCTGGGAAACAAGTGGTGCTCAATCTGGAAATTTAGCCCCCCTACGTACCAGTTCAGGAAACGGCTATTGCGCGAGAAGTTGGCAGTGGTTTGTAACTGATGCACCGCCCAGTCGTTTTCTACATCGCCACCTTCGTTGAGCACCGGCTGCTCCACGCCTTCCACAATGTGCGCCATCTGAAACACAATTGTCAGAATGTAGCCCGCGGTGAAGTGCATAGCCAGCAACCCAATCAGCACCTGCCACCAGAGTAGCGGCGTGATCATCATCGGCAGCGCCACGGTGAAAAAGAGGTAGGCCACCTTGGTAAAGAACAGACGCAGCAGCTCCCCGCGCAGGGTTGACTTCTGCCGCTTGATCATCCCGGTACGGTGGTAGTTCAGCAATTTGATCAGGTCGCTGATGATGAAGAACAGCGTGTTGAAGCCGTATAAAAAGAAAACGTACACGTGCTGGTAGCGATGAATCCACTGCAAAGGAGCGTATTTAGATAGTCGGATAACCAACTTTGTCTTGATGTCCTCATCCAAACCGTGAATATTGGTGTAGGTATGATGGAAAATGTTGTGCTGAATTTTCCAGACAAAGGCATTGCCCCCCAACAGATACATGGTGTTGCCCAACGCAGTGTTGATCCAGCGGTGCTTAGAGCAGCTTCCGTGCAGGGCGTCGTGCATCACCGACATGCCAATGCCCGCCTTGGCCACTCCGATCAGCACGGCAAACAGCAGCAAAAACCAGGGGTTGATCGGAAGAAACAGAATGGCTAGGTAAGAACCCAGATACAGGCCAATCAGCGTAGCCGCTTTGATGTACATTTCGCGGTTGCCGAAGCGGGTGATATTATTGTCTTTAAAGTAATTGTTAACTCGTTTTTTTAGGGTCGGAAAGAAGGCAGATTGGTCGTGGTTAATAAACTTTACGGAAGAATGCATACACTTGGGTAAGGTGAGTTAAGACTAGCGTTGATGTGCTGTATTGGGCGGGAATCTGGCAGCAAAAGTACCATTGTTGCCGTATATAAAAAAACACTGCTATTGCGGCCTCTAATATAACAGAAACTTTATGAACATATTTCAAACGCTGGGGATTAGTTTCCTGACTCGAAGTTCTAAAGAATTCTGATCAGGCATTCACGCCCCGGGTTTGAGCAAATCGCTGCAGGGCCTCTTCCACCGCTTCGGGATTGTGCCAGAACTGCCGACTATAGATATACTTGAACTTCCAATCCTTGTTCCGGTATAACATAGGACGATAAGCGTGCATCTCCTTGGCCGACTCGCTCTGGTAGAACAAGTCGTCGTCGGTGTTGATAAGCCCAACGTAGCGGACGGGGTCGGTTCCTTTCTCCTCCAGCGTGAGGTCGGCAAACGGCAACGAGCGAACCACCCGGTAATCGTCAAGATGCTGGTCGGTATACTGATACAGATGGTTGCATAAAAACCACTCGCTGGCGTGGTCTGATGCGTCAGGCACCGCGGGTCGGTAATGTCCGTCGGATACCGCCAGGGCGTAGGCCAGGTAGCTTTTCAGTAGTTTGGGTCCTTCATTCTTCGTAGTACTCACCTCCAGTTGGTCAGGCAAGATGCTGGTAACGACGTATACCTGCTCACGCGCCCGCGTCACCGCCACATTCAGGCGGTTTTCGCCACCCGCCGCGTTCAGGCTGCCAAACTGCATCGCCATCTTTCCCTGCACATTGGGCGCATAGGCAACCGAGAAGATGATAATATCCCGTTCGTCGCCCTGCACGTTCTCAATGTTTTTCACGAACAGTGTATCCGGGATCGTCCAGTTCTGCGTCTGCGCGTGCTGTTCCAGATCATCCAGGATGCGCTCCTGCTGCTGCCGGTTAAAGGTGATTACTCCCAGCCGCTTTTCGGGCAGTTGCTGCGTGAGTTCCTGTACCAACTCCACCACGGCCGCGCTTTCTCCGGCGTTCAACTGCTGCTCCCACACTCCTTCCACGTGCCGATAATGAATAGCCGGTTCGTGCCGGTTAGCTTGCGAAAAGTCCGGCAGCATTTTGAGGCGACCCTCGTAGAAATGCTGGTTTGAGAAATCGATCAAATCAAGCGATTGGCTGCGGTAGTGGCCCTCCAAACGCACCGACGGCAAGTAGTTCTGCGCCAGGTTGAGTAGCGAGACAGCCTCCTGGGCGGTCACATTTTCTTCGAGACCGGCATCGGTTGGCTCCTCCCAGCGGGCCGCATACAAGTCGTTGGGAGTGAGTTGCTGCTGGTCGCCCACCACCACCACCTGCTGTCCACGATACATGGCCGGAATGCCCTTTTCGGCAAAACACTGGGAAGCTTCGTCAAAGATGACCAGATCAAAGAGTGGATTTTCCTCCATCGGAAAAATGGCCGAAGCCGTTTCGGGCGATGCCAACCAGCAGGGAATCAGGTTGAACAATTCGTCCTGAAAGTTTTCGACTACCTTGCGCAGGGGCCAGATCTTACGCTTTTTGTTGATTTGGTGACTCAGATCCCGGTAGGTAACCATGTTACTCAGCCGGTTATACTCCACGTCGTAGTAGGTGTTCTCACGCAGCTTCATAAGCATAATCTCCTGGCTGATGGCCAGTTTGTCCTCGATGGCCTGCTGCAGTTCTTCCTCTAACTCCGGCAGCTTGCCCGACGAAACGATGCGTAACACCGGGTACTTGGTTTCGATATGGTCAATCCACGTCAGGCGCAGACTATTGTCGAAGAGGCGAACCAGTTGGGCTTCATCTAAAGCATCCGGCTGATCTAAGAGTCGTCGAATCACCGCCTCCTCGTGCGACTCCAGCTCCTGCTTCAGCGTATCAAAGTCTACTAGCGCGTCGAAGTCCTGCTCCAGCACGCGAAGCAACTGCTGGCTTTGCTCGGGGGCATTCAGTTGCGCCACCTGCGCGGGGGTGAAATATTGCTCCCATACTTGCGTACGCTCCGGGATTTTGTCTAGCTCTGCGAGCAGCTTCTCTAATTTCGTGCGCAACTCAGGGTACGCGCTGTTCTTGATCGCGAAATACTCATTGAAGTTACGAAACGACTGAAACAGCAGGCTGGCCGCCAGCGCTCGCTTCTGGTGATAAAACCACGTTGCCACGGCGGACTGCTCATAGCTATCGGACTCTCCCCAGGCGGGCACCGCTTGGGTCCAGGGCTGCTCGCGCAGTTTGGTCAGGTTATGCTCCAGGTTAAGGCGGGCGTCCAACCGGCCTACCATCCGGGCGAAATCTTCTTTACTGAGCGTTAGGCCGTTAGCCTCAAAAACCTGCTGCACGTACTTCCGGTCTTGCGAGAAATGCTTCCACCAGGCCCATTGGGCTCTTCCCATACGCGCTTCCTGCGCCTGCGACAAGATGCTCTGAAATTTACCTAAATCGTCGGGTGGTAAGCTGGCTTCGGGTTGTTCTCCCTGGTAACATTCGTTCACAATCCGCTCGATGTTGGCCAACCACAGCGAGTCCGTCTCCGGGCTCACGGCAGCGTAGCCTTCCTGAAAGTAGCGGTAGCTATCCGCTTCGTCCAGTAGTTCAATAAACTGCGCAATGTTCGCCGACTGGTGCTGAATGTTTTCGCAGGTAACAAAATCAATATCCGTGCCTAGCAATTGGCTCACTTCTTCGGTGAGCGCGGTTTTAAACACCGGAATCTCATCGGCTAGCTTCCGCATGGTTTGGTAGTCGCTCACCCCGTAGCTGGCAAACGATTTGCGTACGCCCAGCGGGTGCCGTTCGCTGTCTAAGCGCTGGGCGTGGTTGATATACTTGCGCAGCTTCCGGACGAAGGTTGGCAGTTCAGGCACCCGAAACCGGTGGTACTCCTGCTTCATATTGATGGTGCTGCCCGTAGGGTTGGAGGTTAAGTACAGCTCCTTCACCGAGATCCCTGCCTCCTGCTGATCGAACAGTGCCTCCTTAAATTCATCCAGTTCCTCACAAATTTGCTCGATACGTCGGCTGTACTGCAAGAAGTTCCGCTCCATGAAAATGGAGTCCAGACTGTTATTCTTGAGTTGATACTCGTAAAGCGCATCAATTTGCTTACTGATCTGCCGGTACACCGCCGGACGGTCGTTCTTGAAATCGTGCACTAGCGCTACAAAGGGATGCGCATCGCGCTCCTTGAGTCGATTATACACCACATCGAGCGCGGCGCGCTTCTGGCACACCAGCAGTACGCGCTTCCCCTGGGCGGCGTAGTCGGCAATGAGGTTCACGATCAGTTGCGATTTCCCGGTACCCGGCGGGCCCTGAACCACAATAGAGTTTCCTTGCTTAACCTTACGGAGAGCCTTTTCTTGGTAGGCATCCAGCCGGTAGGGTGCAAAGATTTGTTCTTCCTTTACTGGCTGCGTCCGCCGTAACTGCAGCAAATCGATGTCTTCATCAGTCGGTCCATCGGGCAAAGCAGGGGTATTCGTTGACGAGCGGCGGGCAAAAAACGATTCCAGGTCGGGCACCCGCTCGCTGCCCATCAGTTGTAGGTAGTCGGGCACCAGGTACGAACCAGCCTGCGGAAAAATGCCCAGTACAGCTTCCGGATACAGTTTCAGTTTACCATCCTTCTCTTGCTCTTGCAAACTCGCCTTGGTCAGCGCCTCGAAGGGAAGCAGCGTATCCACAAACATCTCCTGGTTGAAGTTCAGCTCCACGGAGGCCTCCTTGAACAACTGGTACAATGAGGTTCGGAAAATTCGGCTGTCCTGATCAAAGTCGTCGAAGGCACGCTCGGCAAGAGTCTCGTCGTAGGGCAACTGGTTGTAGTGGGCGTAGGCCAGGATGAAGCTTTTATTCAGCGATAGAGCCACCTCGGCCCGCGGTCGCAATACCCACTGCGCGCCTAACTCCGGGTCACGGTGCTCTTGCAAGGTAACCGGAAAAAAAAGTAGCGGACAGCGCACCACCGTGCCATCGGCAAATTTCCCGCGGACGAAGGGCCATCCCACGTAAAGGTCTTTGGCTCCTTGTTCTTCAAAAAAAAACGTTTCGGCGCGAGCCAACTGCTTCAACTGCCGACTCATGGTGTTGCTTGCCTCGTGGCGAGAATCCAGCACGGGGCACAGCGGCACCAGGCCCTGATCCACTCCCTCCAGTTCGTGCTGCCCTTCCGCAATGAGCCACTCAATGATTTTGAAGGAGGGGAAGTTGTTGAGGTGGTCTAAGGCCTGCACGTCAACGTAGTGCCGACCCAGCAGGCGGGGCAGGTAAAGCGACCGGTTGCTGCTGTTCAGGTTGGTAAGGCGACGTAGGTAAGACTGAAGTAGTTGGTGCATACGAGCGAAAGGATCGAGGGGGTTAAATTTCCAGATAGGGAGTCAGCTTAGCAAGCAGTTCTTCGTCAATAAGGTACACTTCGCGCAAATCTTCCAGCGCTTGGTAATTGCCGTAGTCTCGACGATGGTTCACCACCGCCCGAGCCACCTCCCAGGAAATATACGGATGTTGGGCGAGAGTTTTGGCGTCGAGGCGGTTAATGTTGAGCCGAAGCACCTGATTTCCTTCCGCAACGTATGCTTCGGAAAGTAAACTAGCCGCCCCTCTCTCGCTCATGTGATACACTTCCTGAAGTTGATCCAGCCGATAAAACCCACCCAGCAGTTGCCGGTACTTCACAATCCGAGCCGATAGGGTACTTCCGATTCCCGGCAACCGTTTTAGTGAACTGGTATCGGCCGCATTAATATTTAGTGGGTCGCCACGGCGAGTGGTTTCAGTTCGCTGGGCGTAGCCATCCCTTGGTTGATCGGTTCGACGCGATTGATTCTCGACCGTGGTTGAAGCCGGGACGCGGTGCTTCTTTTCGGGAAGCTGCAGATAATCGTACAAACGCTCGTAGGTGGCTTCGGGAAGACCATACATCTTTTTGAAGTCTGATTTCACCCGAAACACTCCGCCCTTAGCCCGGTAGCGAAGCACCCGGCGGGCGATCCAGGGAGATAGTCCCAGCTGCGTCAATGTAGCCGAATCGGCGGTGTTGGGATTGAAGGGATGCAGGACGATATTCTTTTCGGTTCGGGCGTAGGAGGGGACAGTTTGGTTGCTATCCAGTTGCGCGACCAATGCCTTGAGGGTTTCCCAATCGCTATCGGGAATCGGATCGGTTGATGGTCGGCCGGTGAAAAACGCCGACACTCCGATAACGCCTAGGGTGAACAGCAGCATCACCACCATGCCGCGCACCTCGGTTTGCGAAAAGGCAAAATATTCGTTGATCCAGGCGCTAACCTTCTTCATAGTGGTTAGACAGCTTCAGATTCGGGAGTGGTTCGCTTCAGATGAAGCATGAGTTTGTGGTAGAGTTCGCTCGGCACAAAAGGCTTAGACACGTAGTCGCTCATCCCTACCTCCACCACCCGGTCTTTTACCTCCAGCATGGCCGAGGCAGTCAGAGCAATAATAGGCAAGTCGGGAGCAAACTTCTTAATATTCAGCGTAGCAGTAAATCCGTCCATCTCGGGCATCTGCAAATCCATAAGAATCAGATCGTACGACTTCTCTTTCGCTTTTTCTACGGCTACCCGTCCGTTTTCGGCAATATCGAACCGGATGCCCCACTTCTTGAGGTACTGCCGGATCACCACCACGTTCATCTGGTTGTCTTCGGCCACCAGAATGTTGACCCCCCGCAGGCCGGTGAACGATTCTTTATCGGTCAAACTGTCTTGGTCGCCCGTCGGGGGCTGCACCTCGAGCGCCCGTTGAAGCGTCAAAGTAAAGGAGAAAGTAGACCCCTGGTTCACTTTACTCTCCACTTTGATCTGGCTACCGTGCATCTCCAACAACTTCTTGGTGATCGCCAGCCCCAGGCCGGTGCCCCCGAACTTGCGGGTGGTGTCGGAGCTAGCCTGCGAAAAATTATCAAAGATAATATCCAGCTTATCAGCCGGAATGCCAATACCAGTGTCGGTCACGGTAAAAGTGACGGTAGCTTCCTTTAGGGTGACCTTCTCCAGTTTGGTGGTGAGCGTTACGCTTCCGTTAAGGGTAAACTTGATGGCATTGCTCACCAAATTGTTTAGCACCTGCGAGATGCGCGTGAAGTCCCCCAGCAGCCGCTCCGGAACTTTATGGTCGGTCTGGCAGACGAAAGCGATGTCCTTTTCAGTAGCGTATAGGCCTAGGGTACGCTCGATGCCACTGACCAGAGCGCTCAACTGAAACTCTGATTTCTCTAAATCGATCTTGCCCGCCTCTATTTTGCTAAAGTCCAGGATGTCGTTGATGAGCGTGAGCAAGTTCTCTCCCGAAAATTTCAGGGCTTGCAGGTTCTCAACGTGGTTTTTCTTGGGGTTATCCTCGATAAGCAGGTTGGTAAGCCCAATTACCGCATTCATGGGCGTTCGAATCTCGTGCGACATGGTAGAAAGAAATTGCGCTTTCGCCATCGCCGCTTCTTCGGCTTTTGTTTTGGCTTTTTCCAAGCTAGCCGACACCTCTTTTTGCGATGATAAGGCCCGTCGTAACTCTTCTTCTATCTCGGTGAGTTCTTTGTTAAGAGTTTCTTGCTCTTGGTAGGCGCTTACCAGGGCTTCGTTGTTTTCGGCGAGGGTACGAGAAGCGGGTTGAAAGATGAAGCAGAATTCGAATAGCAGCACGATGAGAGAAAAGATGGCTAACCCCAAGGCAACGCGATGAAGTTGGATAAGATGCTGGGCAGCCTCTGATTCTAGCTGGTCTAGCACCAGTTCGACGGCGCTTTGGTAATTGCCATTTACTTGCTGAATGATTTCGGCCTGTAAAATCCGGTCTTTGGCCGAGTTGGTATTCACCAGGGTGATTACCGCATTGGAGATGCTGTCTCGATGCGGCTGCAGTTGCGCGTAGAGTTGTAGCAACGAATCGCTATCAGAGGCCGGAATGGAGGCCGTATCGTTTCCCATTTGCAGGCCAACCTGCACGTCGTTCCACTGCTTATTCGCGAGATCGAGCTCCGTGATCAAAGCCTGATTTTTATTGGGTTCCTGCCGCAGCGCCTCCGACAATTGCGTAATTTTTTGGTTGAGAACGGGCAGGCGGTTGGCCCACTTCAGCACCCGGGCACTTTTGGCCTGCTGGAAGTAAATAGCCTGGGTAATAACCTGCGAAGAAACGATCAGGACGATGATGGTGCCAATCGCCAGCATCCCAAGCTTATTGTGCTTGTACGTAGGGCTAATAAAGTTCTTCATGAAGGAAGGGTGGTGTACGTACCCCACCCAACCTTCGTGCCACCCACCAGTGCGTATTTTTACTTATAGATTAAAAAGGCACATTCCCTATATTAGTTTGAACTAGGGCTTATCAAGCGCATAAGTGTTCGGCCATTGTGGTAATTACCCTTCCATTGTTGCCCCTTGGGAGCGTGTCGCGCTGCCGGTGCGGTGTCCAAGCCCTGCGCGTACCAGCCGCCGTATTTGGCATCGATGACGTACCGCTGAACGTACTGCCACAGCTTCTGAAATGCCTCCGCATAGCGCGGATCGTCCGGGTAGAGATGCGCGTAGAGCGACAACGTGTTAAGCCCTTCGGCCTGTGACCACCAGGCTTTGTGCGGGTTGACGATGGTGATGGTGTCGGTACCGGGCAGGTAGTATCCTTGGTCAAATATCCCGCTGCGCTGCGGGTCAAATCCGTGCCGTAGAGTGTGATCTACCAACTTTCGGGCAATTTCTTGGGTGGTATCGTCCACCTCTCCGTACAATGCCTCGGAAGCCTCGCGCAACAAAAAGGCCGTTTCGATATCGTGGCCGAAAGAGACGTGATCCAGGGCGTAGTTTGCCTCCCGGGCGGTTTGGGAAGAATCGCGGTAGGAGATGGGCGTCCAGTCGGGTTGAAAATACAGTTGCAAGTAGCCCGCATCGGTGACCATGGTGTCTCGAACGAGTACCAGCATCTCCTCGAGACGCTGACGCAGCAACGCATCGGGCCACGCGTGATACAATTCGGTGAACGCCTCCAGCAGGTGAATGCTGGTATTCTGGTCTTTGTAGGTAGCCCGGATCGGCAGGTTGCGTTGCGCAGCAGATTGGGCGCTGATTATCTCTCCCGCTTTAGTGATCGCTGCGAAGTAGCCGCCGTATAGCGGGTCGTAGGCATGCTGCTCCAGCCACTGAAATGCGCGTTGGGCTAGGGCCAGGCTTTCCTCATCCTGCCGATAGGCGTGATACGCGGCCAATGCATAAATACCAAACGCGTTACCGTAGGTGCGCATCAAATCGTCCGACGCATCAACGGGTAACGGAGCACCCGTCCGATCCACCCGCCAGCGAAATCCGCCGTGCTCAGCGTTCCAAAGTTTGTCCCGCAAAAATTGATACCCCTGGTCCGCCGCCCGTCCGTAAAGTGGTTCGTGCGGATAACGCCGCGCCGCTTGGGAGGTGGTCCACAGGTGCCGCGCCTGCGTAACAATCATCTTATTTAGCGGGGGAAGCAGTTGCCAGGCGGAGTCAAAGTTGGCCAGATACCCTCCGTATACCGAGTCGATGGCCCTCGGATACCATACCTCCAGTAGTTCGTTCCACGCAGCCCGAAAACTATCCGAATAATTGAACGCCTGGTAGAGCGAATCTATCGTACTTTTAGCCAGTTCGCCCTGATAAACCACCAAGCGGTATTGCAGTACAGTAGGTTCCTGTTCCGACACTGGTACGGGGCCGCGTCCGGGATACACCGGGTTTTGCATGCTGGTGATTTCTCGAAGAATCCATGGTTCCGGATGGGTAGGATTGGTTAGATGGCTCATCAGCACGATCCCTGCCGCTTTGCCGCCGAGGCCTAGAGCCCCGGAAAAGTTCATCCACGGTCCGGCGGTCACCGCATTGGTGGTGGGAATCACCTTACCCTGAGAGGCAGCAAACCGGATATTGTCCGGCAATCGCATTCTCACCGAAAAACCACCGTATCCTTTCTCATCGTCCGATCCTCCCAGCCGCAGATTCGGCACCAGCGCAAGCAGTGAGATTTTAAAGTCAAGCACGCGAAAGCTCCTTTGCCGAGGATGAACCGTGATTTGAACTTGTTCCGAAAGAAAGGGTGCCCGCTTCCCCGCCGCCACCGTCCACCGCGGCGACTGCCAGTAAGTTTGAGTGCGCAGCAGCAGCGCCCCGTCCACCGTTGGCTCAGTGGTGGCAGCGCGCACGTCCCACTCGATATCCTGACCCAACCAACCGTCACCCAGCGCCGAATCGCCGACGAGCACCTGGTGCCAGGCCCAGAAAACGCCCCGGTGGTGCGGATGATCTTCCGGAAAGTCTTCCGTTAAAACACCACCATCCAGTCCGTAGAGCGGATGAACGTAGTCGGCGCGCGGATAGGCTCCGCTTTGAGACCTGATGCTTGTCTGATAAAATAACACGCTATCGTCTCCTTCCAGTATAGCCACCCCCTCATCGGTTACTTGAGCAGTGAGTGACTGCGTGCGGCCAGCAAGGGGCAACAGGCCGATAAGTATAAGGACACCGGCTGCGATACATTTCATATAGGAAGGTTTGACGGTTAAGGCAGTAAGTTATGCGGTGTGGTGCTCAAATGCAATCAAAAAGTAGGTTCAGCCATTCTGCCGCTATCGCCGTCCGCTGCTTATCGGTAATCATGTAATAATTATGACCATTTTGTGACTTTTTAAGCGTATCTTCGTCTGTATATTATACTTTGTTTTACTCTTTACCCTTGAAACAATGAAAAACTTACTAATAACTACTGCTATTTGTTTTATCGTTGCCCAAGCCAGCGCCCAACGTTACGTTGCCTCTGAGCAAGAAGTGTCGATGGACAAATCCATGACCAACGCTTGGGTGATCTCAGCGGGCGAAGAACCCATTAACGATCTGCGAAAAAGCTACGCCCGCTACGCAAAGGATCAACTGGACGTGAAAGCGAAGAAAGACGGGCGCGATATGGTGGTGGCCAAAGAAGCCAGCGCGCCACGAATTTCTCAGAACGTAGGCGACCTAAAAGCAAAGTTCTTTACCGAAGGGCAACAAACGTTGATCGCGGTGGCCTTTATGCCGGGCTACGACCAGTCGCTTAACACCCTAGACAATCCCACTGAGATGGATAACTTGCGTCGGTTTGCTAAGGACTTTGTGAAGCATTACCAGACCGAAAAGCTTACCGCGCAACTTGAGGATCAGGAGAAGCGCCAAAAGTCGCTGGAGTCAGATTATAAGAAGAACCAACGTGAGCACCAAAAGCTGAACAAAAACTTAGACAAGATCGCTAAGAAACTGAATTCCGACAAAACCGACGAATCCAAAAAATTCGAGCTGGAAAACGAAAAGATTGGTGATGAGGCGCGGATTATGGCCTTAGACGAGATCATGGCTAACCAAGATCAGGAAATCAAAGCAGTGGAAGGATCCATTCAGGACTTTCGGGCTAAAATTGGTGAACTAGAATCATTATTTGCCGAACCGGTGGCGCAGCAGGAAAGGACGTACCCGGCGCAATCTACTGAGCAACCAACGGAAACCACCGCTCCTGCCCGTAAGCGAAGCGGTAGTCCGGACGTTGACTACTAGCGTTACTTGCCTCGCTGGTTAGTACACCACTAGTTTGCGGGCGGCCTGAAACGACCCGGCCTCTAACCGGTACAAATACGTACCCGCATCTAAATAAGACACGTCCACCGCGTACTGATACTCACCGGGGTGTTGCCGTTCGTTCACTACCTGCTTCACCACACTACCCCGAAGGTTAACGATGGTTAGCGTGACGGGCAGGGTATGGTTGATACGGTAAGATAAATTCACCAGGCCCCGCGCCGGATTCGGATAACAGGGCTCCAAATAGTACCGCTCACTAATGAAACGATCCCGCTCGTTCGAGGTGATGGTACCGCCCACCAAGGGGAGTTTCATGCCAGGTTGGGCGTACTCAGTAAATCGGGTGGCTGCCATGGCTTCATCCGAGGCTTCCATCCAATCTCTTAGCAGGGTGCCATACACCTGGCGGTAATCGTGTTGTAACGGGAGATTGTTCCGTTTGAGTGCGCCTAGGTCGGGATTGGTGCCCATCACTCCGGGGTTCACGTGGCTCCCGAACACAAACATGGGCGCGGTGGTGCCGTGATCGGTACCGTAGCTCCCGTTGGAGGCCGCCCGACGCCCAAACTCTGACATGGTAACTGTCATGACCCGATGGTTGATACTGAGCGCCTTTAAATCATCCTGAAAGGCCTTCATCGATTCCGACAAATGATACAACAGCGCAGCGTGGCTACCCATGGTGCTATCGTAGCTTTCCACCTGCGAAGCGTGAGTATCGAAGCCTCCCAAACGAGCCACAAATATTTTGGTTTGCGAACCACCGCTCAGCAAGCGCGCAATCATCCGCAATTGGCCGGCCAAAGGGTTCTTTCTCTGTCCGGCAGGCGTATTATAAGGATATTTTTCCGGGTAAATCACGCTGCTGGAGTTGCTTCCCTTTTCGTATAAGTCTTTGAGTCGTCCGGCGTACTGGTTGGACTTTTCCTCAATGTCCAAAATCCAGCGCAACTCTTTGCCGTAGTGCGTATCGGCGATGCTTTCGGGCGGGTCTACTCCCACGCTGTTGATCAAATCGTAGAACTGATCGGGATTGCTGATCGATATGGCGGCCGGGATGCCATTGGCTCGATGGAAAGCCAGCGAAACCGAGTTGCCAATTTCAATGCCGAGCGGATCGGGCATAGCCTCGCTGGGGTAGGCTTCGGGGTAACCCGGATACAGATGATTCAGGTAACGACCCGCCCAGCCGGAGTCAAGCTTGTCATCGTAGTCGCCGCCCATAAACCAGATATCGCGGCTGCGGAAATGAGACCCGTTAATGTTTTCGTAGCCTACGCCCTGCACCATGGCGGCTTCGCCCCGGTCGTAGAGCTCCTTCACCCCAATCATGTCGGGGTGCAGTGCCACCTGATCTTCTAGGGAGAGGGTGCTATCTAACGGAATAAAGCCGCGCTTGCCCCGGTTCGGAATGGCGATGTTGGGGCGCAAATGGTAGTACTGACTGTACTGATCTACCGGAATCAGCGTGTTGAGTCCGTCGTTACCACCGTGCAACTGAATGATCACCAGCACCTTATCGTTGGTGCTCGTGGCAGCCATGCGCTGGAGGTAGCCACTGCTGGCTAACGCCGATATTGGCAGGCCGTTGATGACAAAGGGGGCACTTGCCGCGGCGGGCAATTTTTTAAGGAACGATCTGCGTTTCATAGTTTTACTTTTCTAATCTTGGAAAGATGGCTTTAATTGATTGACCTGAGGACTATTCGTAGGGTGTTCCGTAGAAGAGCTGGATTACGAGAGCTGGTACTCGGGCGACTGCAACACGGTATTAAACAGCTTTTCCAGTTGCACGCGCACCGCGGCGTCGTTGCCACTGCCCAGGTACTTTTGCCATTCGGTTTGCCAGTTGGCTTCCGAAAGGTCGTCTAGCAAAATACTCTTCAAAAAATAGGTGAAGCGCTCTTCGGTAATGGCCTCGGGGAGAAGATAGTCGGTTAATTCCCGCACCAGACGGGCGGCGTCAAACGGATCAGTAATATTTTTAGGATCCTTCACGTAGGCGACCACATCAAGGTAGGCCAGCAGTTGATCATCCTCCCGGATGCCCTCAATCAATTTTTTGGCAAATTCGTAACGTCGCGCTAGGTAGTTGGCACTGATCCAGTTGCGGTGGTAGCTGGGCCCCTGGTGGTAGGCGGGGTAGCCCGCTACTTCAAAAGGTTCGTACAGGTACAACCCTTGATCGGTGAGTCCCTTGAGCACCACCTTTTTGTAGGCCTGATAGTGCAGCATCAGATTATCCGGAACCGGAAGGGCGGTTCGGAAAAACCGGAGCGTACCAACGATCAGTTCTAGGGGAGATTTGATGATAGCCCCGGTATTATCATCCTCTACCACGGCATTATCATTATCGTAAAAGTGCTGGCTGGTCAGCAAGTCCGTGAGCACCGGTTGCAGTTCGTAGTTACTGCTTAGGAGAACCTGCGCCAGGGGCTCGATAACGGTTTGCTCCACTTCATCGGTAATCTCATAGTATACGAAGTAGCGATACAGTTTGCGACACAGGTGGCGGGCGGTGGCGGGCTGCGCAAATACCATCTCTACCAGTTGGTCAATTTCTTCGGCAGCGGCGGCCTGCGTTGCCTTGTCTCCTGCCAAAGCCGTCGGGCTAATCGCTTGATTCTGAAAAGCGGAGCTAAATTGCTTGGTGCTGGCATCGTGGCGCGCGGCTACTCCCGGGTCATCTCCCTTCAGAATGGCTTGGGCTGCACCGGTTTCCGCGTCGATGTTAGCAAATTCTTTGTCCTGATTCCAGCCGGAAAATACCTTCGCGGCGGCCTGCACGTCTTGTTCGGTGTACGTCGTATAGTTATCCGCCCCAACCTGGGCTCCTTTTCCAATGGAGTAAAGCTCCAGAAATTCTCTACCAAAGTTTTCGTTTACACTGCCCACGTTATTCAGATGGCCGTCCAGAAATCGAAGCATGGCATTGTCGGTACAAATTTTTCGGGCCAGGGTTTTTATATTGCCGAGCGCGTAGTGGTGGAATAACCGTAGCTGGTGGTAGAGTGCTGGTTTTTCTTCTACTCGATTGGAGATAGTAGTGAAGTGGGTGTGCATGAAAAACGTCAACTTTTCGTGCATTGATAGCGGCTGGGTAGCCATTTGGTGCATCCACCAGCTATTGAGTTGGCGTTGCAAGTCACCACCGCCGCTGTTGGCTTCGGTGGGTTTGGGGTTCACCCACGACTGTCCGGTAGCGGGGTCTATTGGGGGAGAAGACAGCGGATTTTTCTTTAGCAGTCGGGCCACTGCCGCCGGGGCGGTGAGCTGCGCAAACTGATCAATTTGCTGTTTGGTTGCGCCTAAAGTAGCGCGTCGCAGTAGGTGGGCCGCATTTTGCGTACCGAGTACATTGTTGTAGGAAGGAATACCAGCCATAGGATACGCGTTTGTTCGTCCTACGGTAGCAATTATGGTGCGCACGGTTCGCAGAGCGACATGGCAAACGCGTTAATTAGTACATTGTATATATTTCATATAGTATTTTCTGCAAAAAAATAAGATCATATAATACTTCAGTGGTTAATAACCGTATTTTTTGAGCCAGCGGGCTCGGAGGCGCTGGCGGATCTCTTGTTCGCGCGGATTGTCGCCGGGCTGATAGAGCGTGGTGCCCGATAGCGTTTCTGGTAAAAATTCATGAGCCACAAAATTTTGCGGATAATCGTGGGCGTATTGATAGCCCGATCCGTAACCCTCTTGCTTCATGTAGGCAGTGGGAGCATTTCGTAGGGAAAGTGGCACAGGCAAATCACCGGTTTGCTGCACTAGTTTTCTAGCCTGCTTGATGGCTACGTAGCTGGCGTTGCTTTTGGCGCTGCTCGCCAGATAAACGGTGCACTGCGAGAGTACAATTTCGGCTTCGGGCCATCCAATAAAGGCTACCGCCTGGAAAGCACTGGTGGCGATCACCAGGGCGGTGGGGTTGGCGTTACCAATGTCCTCAGAAGCTAGAATGACGAGGCGGCGAGCGATAAACTTAGGGTCTTCACCACCTTCGATCATGCGGGCCAGATAGTACAACGCCGCGTTCGGATCGCTGCCGCGCACTGACTTAATGAAGGCGGATACAATGTCGTAGTGCTGTTCGCCTGATTTGTCGTAACGCGCCACCCGCTGTTGCGCCACCCGTTGCACGTCGGCCTCGGTGATTTCGTCGGTAGTCACCGATTGGGCTACTAACTCCAGCAGGTTGAGCATCTTTCGGGCATCGCCACCGGATAGGGATATTAGCGCTTTGGCCGACACCGAGCGAAAGTCTCGGTTTTTGAGTTGCTCATCCTGGTTCAATGCACGGTTCAATAAGCCGGTTAGATCGTCGGTAGTGAGCGGATTGAGCTTGAACACTTGGCAGCGAGACAAGAGGGCGGCGTTGACTTCAAAAGAGGGGTTTTCGGTGGTAGCACCAATCAGCGAGATCGTTCCCCGCTCCACGGCTTGCAGTAAAGCATCCTGCTGCGATTTGTTGAATCGATGGATTTCGTCGATAAACAGCACGCAGTGGTTCATCAGCTTCGCCTGGTTGATCACCTCGCGAATCTCTTTTACTCCGCTATTGATGGCACTAAGCGAGAACATAGTAGCGTTAGACTGATGAGCGATTATCTCCGCCAAGGTTGTCTTTCCGGTACCCGGCGGCCCCCAGAAAATAAGAGACGGCACCTTGCCCCCTGCTAGCAGCGCCGGTAGCACTCCCTGGGAGCCAGTGAGGTGGGGTTGCCCAGCCACGTCAGTGAGTTTTTGGGGCCGTAATCGTTCGGAAAGGGGTCGGTTGGCGGTCAAATTTTGGGATAGCTCAGCTTTTGGTAGTCAAGTTAGAAATTAATTCAAAACGAAACAACATTCCGATAAATACCTCGTAGTATTGGGGTCAGTTTCAGAACCATATGAACAGCAAGCAGAAAATCAAGCAGCGAATTGCCCACTTTATTCAACGACTGGCTGACGAAAACAGCACTCCTCATTCTATTGCGCTGGGTTTCACCCTGGGTACTTTTATTGCTATTCTGCCTACCCCCGGCTTCGGAGCGTTTCTAGCCCTATCGCTCACGTTGGTCTTCAAAAACATCAATCGCCTGGCGGTGATCGTCTCTATTGCCATCTGGAACCCCCTGTTGTTAGTTCCCTTCTACTACGTATGTTATTTGCTGGGTAGCATCTTACTCGACCGTCCCATTGAACTCGAAGAGCTTTCGTTGTACCAGCTGCTTTATCAGTACACGAATGCTTTTCTGCTGGGTAACATTATTTTAGCTTGCACCATGTCGGCGGTTTCTTACGTTGGCATTTATTATCTGATGCGCCTTCAGCTTCGTCAGCAGCAGTTGCGCAAGCTCATGAACTGGTACCGCCTAAAGCGGTCGAAGGCGGCCTGATTTGCCCTTTTCTCACCGCAAAAATCCATTATAGTCCGGGGAAAAACCTTTGTTGATTTGAGCCTCAGCCATTGATTAGATGGGACTTCAAAAATTACTTATCTAATCGGCGACTGGGGGCGAAAAATCCCGTTAGCCGACTGATCAAGTACCCAACGACCATGCAGGAGGCAATGCCGGTGGCCGTGTATAGCAAGAAGGATAGTGAGGTATACGCCTTTACCGAAAACTGCACCAACCCGCTGGCTACTAATCCAGTTACTGCGCCGGTGCCATTGGTACGCTTCGTTAGTATTCCCAGCAAAAATACCCCCGCCAATCCTCCGGCAAACAGGCCAATGAAGGTATTCAGTTGGTCCCACAGCGACTGGATTTCCCAAGTAGCCATCACCAACGCAAAGGCGGTTCCCCCCGCTCCCACGATCCCCGTGGTCCAGCGGGCAACCCGCATGCTGCTCGCTTCAGTGGCCGAAAAAAGCCGTTGGTAAAAGTCGGTCGTAACCACCGTGGCTACCGCGTTCATGCTACTGTCTAGACTCAACATAGCGGCGGCAAAAACTCCGGCAATCAGCAGCCCCGACACCCCGGAGGGAAGCTGCGTCACAATATAGAACGGGAAGATCGCGTCTACATTCGTGAGACTATCGTCTAGCTGACCAGGATGCGCCTGGTAGAAAACGTACAGCGCGGTGCCCATGCCGAAGAAAAGCAGGGTACCCGGCACGCTCAACGCGGCGCTCATCCAAATACTTCGCCGGGCACTCGCCTCATCTTTCGTGGTGAGGTAGCGCTGCACGACGGTTTGATCGCTGCCGTAGCTGACTAGGTTGGCGCCAAGTCCGCCGAGCAGCACCACTCCGAAGGTAGTATCGGTCCAGTCCCACCGAAAGTCAAACGTTCGGAGCTTGTTGGCATCCTGCGCCACCTGCCAAAACTCACCCGGGCCACCGTCCAGGCCCGTCATAATCAACAGCAAGCAGAGTAGCGCCCCCCCCAGTAGTACGACTACCTGCAGCACGTCGGTCCAAATTACCGCTTCAATGCCGCCCAGGATGGTGTAGACGATACTTAGTCCACCCATGACAATGATGCACTCGCTTACCCCGATGTCGACAACCAGCGAAAGCGCTAGCGATGGCAGTAGCAACACGATACCGATTCTTCCTAGTTGCAGCACGATAAACATCACACTTCCCAACAGTCGGGTAGTCAGGTTAAAGCGTTTTTCCAGGTATTCGTAGGCGGTGGTTAGGTTTAGGCGGCGAAAAAGGGGCAGAAACACGGCGGTGATCAACGGTGCCACCAGTAAAATGGTCATGTTTAGCATCAGATAGCTCCAATCGGTGGCGTAGGTCTTGGCCGGAACGGCCATAAAGGTGATAGCACTCAGTTGAGTGCCGAAGATGCTGATCCCGGCCGCCCACCAGGGAATCCTTCCCCCGGCCCGAAAGTAGTCGTCGGTGGTGCTTTCTCGGCGAGAAAAGTACACCCCGATGCCTACCAGCAGTAGCAAGTAGCTTCCCAGTACGGCATAGTCTATCCAACCGAACGCGGACGGGGCGGTGGTTTGCCCAAAGAACACCAAAGATGGTTTAAAAATCACGAATCGTGTGGATTGTTGCGCTAATAATGCGTGCCGGGAAAGCTTTTGTAAGGATCAATCTTGCCTTTGTCTACTCGGGTCAACCACACCTGCGTATCCGCGTGTTTTTCCCTTCCGATTGGGTTGCGGCGTTTGGTCGTTAGGTAGAGATACTGCGGACCTACGTGCAGCGCGAGGTTAGCGTAGCGATTGTCCTTGTACTGATAGCCTGCAGATGGGTAACCCCACTCTTCTACGTCCATCGCGTACTGCCAGCTCTTCGCCCCGTCGTAACTCATGGCCAAAGCCAGTCGGGTGCGCGGCAGGTTGTTCACCGCCGGTTCGTCGCGACGGTCGTTGTACGTCCAGAAGATGTAGTAGTGATTCGGATGGTAGGGATCGCGCTGCACGTTGAACCCATTCTTGGGTGATACAAAGGGAGTGTTATTCATCTCGTCTCGTAGTGGGTTTCCTTGCCCTATTTTAGCAGCACTTTTCGCTAGCGTACGCGCCCCCTCTCGTCCGTCACGGGCGTATATTTGAAGGGTACTGTCGGGAAGCTCAATGAGTTGCATTTCCTGTACTGACTTGTAGCGCGACGGGGCATCGTAGAGAGGAAACGAGTCTGTCGGCGTCCAGTGCCCACCTTCGTCGTGGCTGACGTACAAGGTGCGCTGCAAGGAGCCGTAGATGGCTCCATCGGTCATCTGCGTGAGTTTGTCCGGCATAATCGCGTGACGGTTAAGGTTCGGAATGCTTCCTGCCTTTTGCCAGTGCCTGCCACTATCTAAAGAATTAATAAACTGCCCCCGTCCATCGCTCGTGAGCCCTAGCGATAATAGTTTTCCGGACTGCAAGCGAAGCAGTTGCGGGCAGCAGTGCTTGATGGTATCTTCCTCGGCCAACAGGTAGTTGTAATGCCGCGGTTCGGTTCCCTGCCAAGTCAAGCCCTGGTCAAACGAACGAATTAGCCGTAGGGGAAGCATTTGATCCGTTCTGGCTACCTGTTCGTCTGCTGTCGCTAGCAGTCCTAGTAGCGAACCATCCGGCAGGGTTTCAATGGTGAGGTGCTGGGCCAGGTTACGTCCGCTGGGGTCCACCATCGTAAGGGTGCGCTCGTACACTCCGGCGTTTACCCGGCCGTACTTCCCCCGGTACATTATATTGTCAAAATGAGCCACCGTTCGGTACGTTTCCAATCCCACCCGGTCAAAGGTACGGTGGGCTATCCCTGAAGACGTCAGCTTTAGTACGTCATCTACCCAGAACTCTACTGAGGAGTCTTGCGCGACTACTCGAAACGTATGCCAACCGTGGCTCAACGAATCAGTCTGGGCGGCCCGGATCGTGGGAAGCAGATTGGCATCTTCCTGTTCCACCAGTTCGTAACGACGGCGGGCGAAGTGATAGCGTAACTTTACGTACGAACCGACCGCGTTATAGCGTATCAAGAAGGCAAGGTATCCGTCTTGCGTTTGCGCTACCCGGAAACGTCCGGTAAATACCGGATTGCGCTCGAAGACGTGTAAATAGCTGTACCGTACTGAGTCGGATAGTTGCCCCTGCCCATAGTAGTGATTGCCATCTTCGCATCCTGCTGCCCAAAATTGCTCCGAAGGGGCAGAAGTCAACCAGTGACTAGGCATCATCTCACAATCTTCGTCTTCAAAGTCATCGTAGTAATGAAACCCATACGCTGAAAAAATCCTACTGACGAGCAGCAGAAAGATAACCGTCCGACCGAGTAGTAGTCTATTTCTCATAAGCCCTTGATCGAGATCACTTCTTAAAATTTTTCACGTGGCGGGCGATCACCCGCATCGCTCGGTCCGGCTCGGCCACGCTGCGGGGATAGTAGTAGTAGATGAGTTGGTCAATATCGTGCGACAACACTTCGGGCAGCCGCCGATCCATCAGCGCAATGTCTTCGGTGGCCAGGTTGTGGTTCTCGATGAGCCACAGCGTTTTGCGATCGTGCTGACGCGCGACTTCCAGAAACAACTCGCCCGCTTCAGCTCCCAGCAGGTTTTTACCGTTGCTTTCTTCTTTCCCCCCGTCGGTGCGGTACCAGGGGCGGCCGTCGCAGCCCAGATAATCCAGGAAGGGAATCTGGGCGATTGTTGGTACTAATTCACCCTTGTGGGCTTGCTCAAAGAGGCAGGTGGTCACTTCCGGATAATTTTCTTTCACAAACTGATTCACTCAACCGTGGAAGTCGGCGGTGGCCCGCCAATGGGCTTCCCGGGGAGCGTCTTGCCCCAGTTGCTCAACGGCCTTCGGCGAGTAGTCGTAGTCGTAGGCCTTCGGCTCATCCCACATGATGCCCCGAACGGGCCACAGCTCGAACGCTTTGGCCAGCGACTCGCAGAAGAATTCGTAGGTTTCGGGATAGTGCACGCTGCTGGTTACGCCCGATACCTGGGTTATTTTCGGACTACCGTCTTTTTGCAACACCCAGGTCTGAGGATTCTTGACGGAAAACAAGCTCGGCACTTTGGGAGCTCCGGCAAACATGCCGCCCCAGCGAGAGGGCACGGCGAAAACCTGCATGCCAACGCGCTCAGCCTCTTGACAAATGATCTCAACGTTCTCGACCGCGGCAAACAAATCCTGCTCCAAGACGGCCACGGACACCACGTCGGTGCCAATATCCGCCATCCACTGCATATCCTCCCGCACCTGCCGCGGCACCATGGTGTACATGTGCGCCCGAAAATAATAAGCATTCAGAAGCTTGTCGGAGGGTTTTCTGGCGACGGGAAACCGTTGCGGAGCGGCACCCAGAAGTAGTCCGGTTGTTTGTAGACTCTTTTTTAGAAAGGTTCTCCTGGCGGGTAGCAGAGGTGAATCGGCGTTCATGGGGAAGATTTTTGTTCGGAGGTGGTGTATACAAGGTACTAAGTTTCAGTCGAGTACTAACTTTTCGGGAGGCACGCGGGTATCCTGTCCGTGAAAGACCACCAAGTGCGCCGGAACGCTGGGTTCAATCATGCGCCGTTCGTCCCCCCCGATGAGCAGGTCCAGATAACCATCGTTGTCCCAGTCCATCACGCTAGGCCCCGCCAGGTGACTATAGAGGGGCACCAACAACTGCTCCTCCGCAAACGTATCGTTCCCCGCGTTGCGAAACAGAAACACTCCCCGGTGAAACTGGTAGACGATCAGGTCACGATGACCGTCTTGGTTCCAGTCGGCGACCGCAAATCCCGAGCGGTTGCCCTTCTTTCGTTCCCAGAAGTCTTCCAGCACCAAAGGCTGGCCGTTGGAATGTTTTAGGGTGTCGGGTTCACCTAAATCAAGCGAATGGTCGCCCGGATAGATCACTACGTTTCCGGGGTCATTGGATACCATGATGTCTAACCGGCCGTCGCCCGTCCAGTTGAGCACGGCGGGAAGCAAGCGGTCGGGCAGCACCAGTTCGTTGCCGCCGTAGCGGAAGTTTTTCGGCTGCTCAAAGCGCAACTCTCCCCTGACCAACTGTCCCCGAAAAAAGTACAAGCGTCGCCCCATAGAACCGGTGATGATGTCTAACGTTCCATCGCCGTCCCAGTCGGCGGCCCGGGGAGCGATGCGGTCAGAGTACCACTCCAGCGGTCCCCAGTACGAGCCGTCGCCTTGTTCTATAGAAAAAGTCTCTAGCGGAGTGCCATTCACGTACGTTAGTCGCTGCGCTGGTTCGAATATCCGAAGTCGTTCACTTCCGGAGTTGATGACGATGGTTGGAAACCCACCTTCGGCACCCAGTAGCAGGTCGGTGTCGCCGTCGGCATCCCAGTCGACCGGTTCAACCGTACTGTTTCCCATGCCGTATACGGGCGTATCCTTGTCAGCCTGGATTGACAGGTAACCTTTTTCTTGCCACTCTTGCCCCTGCCGTTGGTATATTACGTAGCGGTTCTGGTTCCCGTAGTAGGAAGCACCAATAAGTTCTTCCTGTCCATCACCGTCAATATCTGCCGCAGCAACGCGAATGGTGAGAAAGGTTCGAATAGGCTCGCCGTCGGGGCCGGCAAGTAGCCCTTCCTCTTTAAGCAAAGGTTGACCCGTCGTTCCCCGGTTGATAAACCGCCTGATTTGCGTATCGTGGCTTCCCACCAAAAGATCGGGAAGGCTATCTTGATTAATGTCGGAAATGGCAGGATAGGGGTTGATATACGTGCTAATCGCTTGGCCATCGGCTTCCAGGCGCAAGGGCGCTTCAAAAATTGGCTTTCCTGCTTCTTGAGTTACGTTCAGTAGCAATAGAACTTCACCCGTATTAGGGTCATAAACCTCAGGGTCACGAAAGCCAGCCATACGGCTACCGCCGAGCTGAGGCAGTTCAGGCGGTACAGTTTTATTCTTATGCTCAATTCCAATAACCAAATCGGGCTTGCCATCTTGGTTCCAATCTCCCACGCTAAGGCGCGGGGAATCGTTCACATCGTCGGGTGCTTGAATAGATCCGCCCTCCGAGGAGGTTACTACCACTGGTTTCCAGCGAGGCTGTCGGTGGTTACCTTCGGTAAAAAATACGGTGAGCACCTGCGCAGCGCGATCTTCTTCTCTCCCGTAGCCAACGAGTTCATTTTTTCCGTCCTGGTCTACATCCAGTACGTCGAAATATCGGCCTAGCCCATAATCGCCGGGTTGCATAATTCTTTCATTCTCCTGAAGAGAACGAAACAGCGGCGCTTCTCGGCTGCCCACATTTTTGTAGAAGACAATCCCTCCCCCCCGCCGTACGTTGGCTAAAATATCGATAAGCCCGTCGCCGTCCCAGTCGACCAGCTTATAGTCGTAGGCCAATCCGGGCAAGGGAGCGCGCACCCGCTGTCCGTAGGTGATTGGCTCATAGGGTGCTGAATAACGACTTTCTGGCCCCTCATCATCGTGAGAATTAACTTTAGTAGGAGTAGCGGGAGGCACTTTCTGACACGATACTAAGTAGCCACCACCGATAAACAGGGTCAAAGAGAACCACCACGAGAGAGGCATTATAATAATAATTTATTGTTGAATGACTAATTTACGGCTCTCTAGCAATTGATCATGCTATAGGCGTAAAGTGAAAAAACTAAGAAACTGCGCAAGTCCATGAGTTGAAATAACCTGCGCTCTGCGCAGCCTTTTTTAAAGTTAATAGCCTAGGGTTTGCTGTCCTTCCAATGCCGGATTCACGTCCATTTCATCTTGAGGTATCGGCATCACTTCGTGTTTACCAAGCTCAAAACCTTCTAAAAGGTCATCCGCTAATCCCCATCTTACAAGATCAAAGTACCTGTGACCCTCCGCGGCAAGTTCAACTCTGCGCTCATGAATGATGGCCTCCCGCATTTGTTCTTGAGAAACACCGGTAACATCCGGAATAAAAACGGCAGGTGGCGGCACCAGCGTGCCCGGATCAGTAATTACCCCATTTGTTGGATTGTACTTATAGCTATAGCTATTGGGATTGAATTCATAACTTCCCCTGGCCCGAGCACGCACCATGTTGAGTGGCTGCTCGGCTTCTGAAGTTCTCCCCAATTCATTTAGAGCCTCTGCTTTCCATAACAATACATCAGCATACCTAATAGCTGTATAATTTAGGGGGCTTGGCCCTTGCCAACCTCGCACACCAAATTGTCTCATTTGAGATGGTGACATTAGCGACTTTTTAGCGTAATTTGGAATATCTCCTCTTGATACAATTTCACCGTCCACCTCCATAGAGTCAGCATAGACTGCCTCAAAATATATTCTACCCGGTATACCTGCCGCTGCATCCATTCTCGGATCGCCTTCTTCAAACTCGTTGAGGAGATCATCGGTAGGGTGATTAAATCCGCAGCAACCATAAGGCCACCAGGTGCCATCTCTCGGCGCAGTTAGGCCATAATAGTTAGCACCGTCATTGAACCCGGTACCGCTAGCTGCCTGCACCTCAAAAATCGACTCGGCATTATTTTCTCCTTCCAACAGGAAATTCATTTGGTGATTATCAACCAAAGAATATTTACCCAGTGACTCTAGGGCTTCAATCTCAGTAAGAGACTGATCCCATTCTTCCTGGTAAAGGTGTGCTTTAGCTTTTAAGGCTAGGGCCGCTCCTTCCGCCGCTCTACCAATATCATTGTCAGGCTCCAGTAAATCAGCCGCTTCTCCTGCATCTGTCTCGATCTGCTCCCAAATAGCTTCTTTGGTAGCGCGTGGCTGATTAAGTTCGTCTGGCGTAAGTACTGTAGTAATAAGTGGTACCCCACCCCAGATGCGCACCAGTTGAAAGTAGTGGTATGCTCTGAGAAATTTCGCTTCACCAACAATGATATCCTTAACATCTTCATCCATATCAATTTGGGGCACATTTTCTATGACGAGGTTGGCACGTGTGATACCTTCGTAGGTAGCATCCCACTTTTGCTCAATCGTCGGGTTATCCGTAAAAATATTAAACATTTCGAGAGCCCCGGCATCCTGACCATCATTGGCGCCTCCTCCACCTTTATTGGTATCATCAGACATAATGTCCCCAAACACCATATTATTCACCATATAGCCTCTTCTGCCATCCGGTGCATCATTTAGGATGCTGTAAGCGGCGGTAAGACCGGTAATGGCATCATCTTCTGTCGTCCAAAAAGTCTCAGAGGATAGTGTTCCTTTGGGTGCCTTTTCTAAAAAATCTTCGTTACAGCCCCCCGCCAATAATAAAGCTAGGCCGAATGCGTGTATTTTACTTTTTTGTAGCTTCATTTTCATATAAATTTAAAATGTCACATTAAGTCCAACCAGAAAAGTGCGGGGCTGCGGATACGAATACGTATCAATGCCAGCGCTTAAGTCGTTACCGGTATTACGGCCTATTTCAGGATCAAATCCGGAATAGTCAGTAATTGTTAATAAGTTCTGACCGCTTACGTATACCCTGGCTGTTGAAATACTTATTCTATCTAGCAGTTCTGTAGGAAGCGTGTAGCCAAACTGTAGGTTTTTAATTCTCAGGTATGAACCGTCTTCTACAAAACGATCCGAAACCCTTTCGTTGTTGTTAGGATTTTCCGAAGTGAGCCTGGGAATGGTATTACTAGTACCTTCACCCGTCCATCTGCCCAGCAGTGTAGCATGGCCATTAGATGATCCGATGGTGGTTCGCTCGGTCGTTCTTCGTGCATCATTAAATATTTCATTGCCAGCTACTCCCTGAAGAAATAGTGATACGTCGAAGTTTCTATAGGCGACGTTTGCGTTCAGTCCATAGGTAATGTCAGGGGTAGGATTGCCAATAAATGTCCTGTCATCGTCATTGATTTGACCATCCTCATTGAGATCGACAAAGCGAATATCACCGGGTGCTGCTCCTGGTTGAAAGGGCGAACTTTCTTCACCATCAATAGCGTTTACTGCGTCAATTTCGGCTTGATTTTGAAACAGCCCGTTGGTTACAAAACCAAAGAAAGACCCAATAGGCTCCCCCTCTGTGGTACGGGTTCTTCCGGTGGTTATATCATCTCCCACTCCTAAGGAAGTCACCTCATTGTTATAAGTTGTGAAGTTACCGTTGATCTCATAGCTAAAATCACCGACAGCATTTCTATAACCTAGAAGTAGCTCAATACCTGTGTTTGCCACGGTGGCAGCGTTAACAAATGGCGCTGGGGCAGTTCCTCCCAGACTTGAGACGGGTCGCCGCACTAGAATATCTTCGGTCGTACGATTGTAATAGTCAAAAGACACCGTAATCTTATCTTCCAAAAAACCGGCCTCAATTCCAATGTTGGATTGCACCGAGGTTTCCCAGGTAATACTAGGATTCCCACGATTCACCACACTATAGCCAGGGGAAGTACCATCATTCGTGCCACCGAAAGGATAGGTAGCATTCCCGTTTATCTCATACAGTGTTATTGTTGGATAAAACCCAACATCCTGATTCCCTAATTGTCCCCAGCCTCCCCGCAACTTTAAGTTGCTGACAAAATCTGGATCAAAGAAGGCTTCTTCAGATATCCTCCATCCGGCAGAAAACGATGGAAAATATCCCCAACGATTATCTTCACTAAACTTTGAAGAACCATCGGCTCGGAAGCTAGCTGTGAGCAAGTAGCGATCATACAATGAATAATTTATTCTTCCTAAATAACTTAGTAATGACCAATCGTTCAACTCACCCCCGTTAGCAATATCTTGCGTACCACCATTAATAAAGCGATTATTCTCTACCTGCGATAAAAACTCTCTTCTGGAGGCGAACAATGAGTTGATCGCATAATTTTGAGCCGTTACTCCCGCCAACAAATCAAACTCGTGCGCCTGTCCCAGGTTAAAACTGTAATTGAGTGTATTCTCCCAAGAATAATAATTGGTCTGATTGATAGTCCTAAAGAGTCCGTTAAGGGGGCCGGTTCGGTTGCCTTCATTAAAGGTGGGGATGAAATTGTCAATATCATTATTGAAATAATCAATTTGTAGATCAGTTCTGAAATTGAGGCCTTCTATGATTTCAAAAATACCATATACGTTTCCTAAAATTCTTGTGTTCGTGGTAACGTCATCCTGACGATAAGCCTGCCCTACCGGATTTTGTGATCTTCCGTAATATTGTTGGGGCTCGGGTGGACCCGCAAAATCACCATTTTCATCATAGACAGGCACTATCGGCGGAATGGTGGCCGCGTTCCCGATTACATCGTCATCATTATCCGAGGAAGAAAGAAAATTCTGCTTAGAGCGACTTAATGTTAAATTGCTTCCAATAGTAACTCGGTCACTTACCTTGCTCTCAACGTTACCTCTAAATGAGAAACGGTCGTAAAATGAGTTTAGAATAATACCTTCCTGGCCAAAATAACTTCCCGAAACGTAGTAGTTAGTACTTTCGCTACCACCCGATACAGAAAGCTGATAGTTTTGAATAGGTGCCGTTCTGAAAATTTCATCGAACCAGTCCGTTCCTTCTCCGGCTGCCGCTATTTTCTCCTCTGTATCAAAATCAGGATTAACGGGATCTCCGCCGTTAGTTAGTGACTCCTGCTGTAACCTAGCCCAGTCGCGGGCATTGAGCATTTCAACTTTGTTGGCAAGACTTTGTACACCGTAATAAGATGAGAAGTTCACTTTGGGTGCTCCGAGCTCACCTTTCTTGGTGGTGATCAATACTACACCGTTAGCACCGCGAACTCCGTAGATAGCAGCTGCGGAAGCATCTTTCAATATTTCAATTGATTGAATATCGTTGGGGTTTAATAAATTGAGACCGTCTTTAGTCTGCACTCCATCTATCACATATAATGGATCATTATCACCTAGAGTCCCCAACCCTCTAATTCGTACAGATACTCCACTGCCCGGCTGGCCACTATTCTGCGTTACTACCACTCCAGAAGTTTGACCTTGTAAGGCATCCTGTACGCCCGTTACGGGCAATTTTGATATATCCTCACCGCTTACCGATGAAATGGCACCTGTCACATCGCTCTTCTTTTGGGTACCATAACCAACGACTACTACCTCGGAAAGTGATTGTATATCGGGAGCGAGGGAGATGTTGATAGTATTTCTTCCGTTGATGTTCTCCTCTAGCGTCTCATAGCCAATGGACGAAAAAACCAGGACCGACTCATCGCTACTAATCGTCATCCGGTAATTGCCGTCCAAATCAGAGACCGTACCGGTGGTGGTGCCTTTCGCTAAAATATTCACCCCCGGCAGGGGTTCATCATTTGCCAAATCCACCACTCTGCCCTGAACGATGGTCTGGTCTTGGGCTTGCGTGGTCGCAAATCCCCCGACCCAAATGAGTAAGATTAAAGCATAAAAATAATTCATAAGATATAGGGGTTTGTAGGTTGCTGATTCGTAAATTTAAAGAAGTGCGTTTGGTCAAGGGCTTCCGCTAGTTGCTCAGTTTCTAAAGAGGTTAGCGGTACTAGCGGAGGGCGCAAGGGGCCGCAGTCTACGCCCGCCAACGCCATCATGGCTTTTCCGGCGACCACGCCCCCGCCGAACCGGATCATGATCTCAATGATGCGAACCGCCTCCCGCTGCCAGGTTTGGGCTTCGGGTAGCTGGCCCTGCTGATAAGCTTCAATAATGCTGGTATATAGAGGGGCCACAAAGTTATAGGTGCTGCCCAGGGCGGCCTGGGCGTTCAGTTTCAGCGCGTCTAGCAGCAGTTCGTCCCGCCCGAAGATCATCTCGTACGCTCCCCCTTGGTACTGCTGGCACCGGGCAAATTCGTCCAGATCTTCGTGGGTAAATTTAATTCCTCGAAGGGTAGGCAATGTCTGATCAATGTTTCTGAGAAAGTCTACCATCGAGAAGGTAGCTCCGGTCACGGAAGGAATGTGATAATAGTAGACCGGCAGGTCTATGCCAACGAGCGATTGCTGATGAAAGCGGATGAGATCGGCCACGGAGGCAGCGCGTAGGTAAGTGGGTGCACTCACCAGGATGCTGTCGACCCCGAGTTCATGAGCATGACGGGCCAGGGCGTTCACTTCTCCGTAAGCATTGTGCCCCACGTGGATGATAAGCGGAAAGTTCGGAGGAACCCGCTGCTTCCAGGCTTCGGCCAGTTGCTTTCGTTCCTGCGTCGTCAGGGAAGCACCCTCGCCGGTGGTGCCCGCCACCAGCACTCCTTGTACTCCCGTGGCTAGTAGATAATCCAGCTGTAAGTCAACGTTAGCGTAGTTTACCGATAGGTCGGGGTGCAAAGAAGTATAGGCAGCAGCAATCAATCCTTGATATCTAGCAGTCATTCGTTAATAATTAATGTCTGACATAATGCAATTATTACAAATATATCTTACGAATCCAAGCTACCGACACTAATTTTTGAAAATTAAGCCCGAAAAAAGCAGATTACTGAGATAACCGCTGGTTTTTGTACTCTGCAATCCAGTCGTAGTGCGGCAGAAGATGCTCGTGCATTCCTTGTCGGAAACTAGCCGGAGTGCCGTTCTTATACAGTTCTACCAGACCCCGGTGATTAACCTTGCCGACCTTGCGCGGATGGTTGCGGTGCAGTTTGATCTGAATGACGTGCTGGAAAACAGGCAACAACAGGGTTTGAAACCGTTGCAGAGTTTTGTTCCTGGTGATATCGTACAATTTGCCGTGAAACTTCACTTCCTGTTGTAGCTCAAAACTTTGGTCGCCCGCGTGTTGGCTGTCACTGACAATTTCCTCGAGCTCCGCAATGCACGCATCGGTACGGTAGGCAAACAGCAACTCGGCCAGCCCCATTTCCAGCACGAGTCGCATCTCGAAGATGTCTACCAGGATGTCTTCGCCCAGTAAGTTAGGATCCAATACCCGCTCCAACCCGTTAAACAAGCTAGGTTCGGTCAGAATCATACCCCGCTTTTTTCGGGACTCAATAAGTCCCAGCATTTTGAACCGGCTGATGGCTTCGCGAATCACGCTGCGACTGACCCCCAACTGTTCGGCGATCTCCGTTTCTTTAGGAATAGCGTCTCCCGGCTTGAGCTGCATGGCCTTCAGGTAATTGCGAATCTGGTCTTCCACCAGTTCGGTCATAGAAGGTTGCACAATCGGCTGAAACTTATGAGCGGATGGATCCATACCATTATGTATCTTGTAATTATATCAGACATAAATATACGGAATCGTTGCGTAATTTGCTCAGAATCTCGCACTGTGCAGCAGATCAGACCAGATAGACCAAATCATTTGATGGTTCAAAACGAACTTTCTTGGCAATTTTCGGTAGTTTTATAACAATCAACCGCCTCTTGAATTTTACTGCTTGAGTAAGCCACACCACACATGCGCACTAGATCACAAAAGGTAGCCGGTTGGGGAAACTATCCCACGGTGACCGCCCGGGTGACATCACCAAAGGATACGGCCACCTGGCAGAATTCCGGAGACGGAAACTCGTTGGTGGTGCGGGGGCTGGGCCGAAGCTACGGTGATCAGTCTATTGATTTGGAAGCTACGATAACCGACACCCGGCGGTTGAACCATCTACTGAGTTTTGACGAGGAAACCGGCGTGCTAGTGTGCCAGGCCGGGGTGAGTCTGGCCGATATCATCACTACGCTGGCCCCGCGCGGGTGGTTTCCGGTGGTGAACCCCGGCACCAAGTACGTGACGGTGGGCGGAGCCATTGCCAACGATATCCACGGCAAAGGCCACCACCACGACGGTTCGTTTGCCCGTTACGTACGGTCTTTTACCGTTCTGCTGGCTAGTGGCGAGGTGGTGACCACCAGCCGCGAAGAACTTCCTGACCTGTTCTGGGCAAACTTCGGCGGACTCGGTCTGCTGGGAGTGATTCTGACCGCTACGCTACAGTTGGAGCGCATCGAGACGACCTACTACGCGCAGAAAGCGATTCGGGTGGGCGGACTCGACGCAATGCTGGAGGCACTGCAGGCTTACGATCAGCACTACCGTTACTCAGTGGCCTGGATCAACCCGCAGGCGAAGCACCAACGATTGGGAGAAGGCGTGCTCACCGTTGGAAACCAAGCAGCGCGGGATGATCTGCCCCGTAAACTTCGTCAACAACCCTGGTTGGTGCACAAAAATCCTCGCTTGCGGGTTCCCTTCTTCCTGCCGAATTTCTCGTTGAACCCGGTAACGCTCACCGCACTGAACCAACTTATATTTCGAATGCAAAACAGCAGCAATCCGATCGGCCACTACGATAAGTTCTTGTTCCCGCTGGATTTTGTGCATCACTGGAACCGGGGATACGGCGCGCGGGGGTTTGTGCAGTACCAATTCGTGGTGCCCACCGAATCGGCTGCCGCCATTCGCCCGATCTTGCAAACGATTGCCGCCTCAAAGTGCCTGCCCTTTCTAAACGTACTTAAGAAGATGGGGCCTGGCACTAACGATGGTGCCTACTTGTCGTTTCCTCAGAAAGGCTTTACCCTGGCGATCGATTTCCCCGTGACGCGGCATCTTCCGGCGCTGGCGCAAAAGCTTGATCGAATGGTACTGGAGGCTGGGGGGAGGATTTATTTAGGGAAAGATGCATTGCTCGACATGGCTACGTTCCGGCAGATGTACCCCCGGTATGGCGAGTGGCTGTCCATAAAGACAGCGTATGATCCGGCGAACCGGTTCACTTCTTCCCTGGCCAAACGTTTGGGTTTGGTCAATCCGGTCTAAACTAACTAATTGGCCGCACTCGCGCGAACTTCGGCTACTTCTTCGGTCGTGATTTCGCTGTAGTCGTTGCCGAAGGACTGACGGACGTAAGTAAGCACTGCTCCAATTTCCTCATCGCTCAGAAAACCGTGGGCGGGCATCGCGTTGTTGTATACTTCGCCCTTCACCGTGATTTCTCCCTGCATTCCGTTCAGAATTACCCCAATGAGCGTAGCCTTATCGCCGGACACCCACTCGGTCTGGGTTAACGGAGGAAACGCACCGGCTACTCCGTTACCGTCGCCTTGGTGACAGGCTAAACAGTACTGGCTGTAGATGGTTTTTCCTTTTTCCAAAGCCTGCGTTTGAACGACGGGGGCTGACTCGGCTTCGGAAGTATCTGCTGATTCGGCACCTTCGTGTTCCCCGGAAGAGGAACAAGCGATCAAAGACCCTACGTAAAGGGTAACTGCTAACAATTTTAAGGTGTTCATACTAGATCTAAGTTGACTTAATGGACGAAACATAAAAAAAGCCGACAATTGATGCCAGAAAAATCAGCGCTACTGCATTGCCACTTGACCACCCTGATAGAATACGCGCCATATTCTACCTCCCTTATCGTCGGAAATGTACAGTGACCCGTCGGGACCCACCGCTAGGCCGGTTGGGCGGTACTCAGCGTCGTTGGCATTCTCGATGACTTCGCCCGATCCGGCAAACTGGTCGGCGAAGCGCTCGTACTCACCGGAAGGCAAGCCGTCGTCTCCAAAAGGAACAAAAGCAACCATATACCCCTGCTGCGGTAAGGGCGCCCGGTTCCAGGAGCCATGAAATGCGATAAATGCGCCGTTTTGGTACTGCTCGGGGAAAGTTTCTCCTTGGTAGAACACCAGATCGTTCGGAGCCCAGTGCGCGGGGAAGGCCATGATCGGCTGTTCCTTATCGGCACAGCGCTCCACCTTTTGGCCATCACCGCCGTACTCAGGAGCAAGTACTTTCTTGCTCTGCGTAGGATCGTAATAACAGAACGGCCAACCGAAATCGGACCCTTCGTTAACCCGCAGAAACTCCTCGGCAGGTAGTTCGGCACTCTGTTCGTTGGTATAGTATTCGGGCCACAGGGTAGCCAACTGGTCGCGCCCATGTTGCAGCGCGTAGAGTTGATCTTGAGCACCGTTCCAGTGCAGGGCAAAGCCGTTGCGGATGCCAGTGGCATAGCGCTTACCGTCTTTAATTTGGGTCTGGTTGGTTTTGTTAGCGCTAAATTGCCAGATTCCTCCCTGCCGATCCAACTGAGGACAAGGGTCTTGACCGGGTGAGCCAGGAGTACGCATTTGCTCCTGGCAGGCGTTGGAAGGCCCACCCACGGTCACGTAGATATGTCCATTGTCATCAAAAGCGAACGACTTGGCAGCGTGCTGCGGCTGGGCCAGAAAGTCACCAATCACCAGTTCGGGTTGACCGGTGGGCACTAATTCTTCATCAAGCTTGACTCGATACACGGAGGTATCGGTTGAAAAGTATAAGTAGTCGTTGTAAATATCGATGCCGGAGCCAGCCTGTTCGGTAAAGTACTCCTTTACGTCGGCTCGACCGTCTCCGGTGGTATCGCGCAGCGCTACTATTCCTCCGCCGTCCTCGGTGTCCTTCAGTTTCACGTATACGTCACCGTTGTCTCTCACCACCAAGTGGCGCGCTTTACCTAAATTATCGGCCACCAGCAGCGCGGCAAACCCCTGGGGCAGGATGATAGAGCCGTTATCAACATCCGCACTCAGGGCAATGGGCGCTTTTTCGGCGGTTTCAGGTGTGCCGGAATTGCAGGCAGCAATGCTCAAAAAAACCACGCTGGACAACAACAGGAAAAGTTTACCTGGTAGATTACGAAAGAGAAACATAGTGGATAAGTGTATTTGTAAGAAAATCGTTTTACTTTTCGGGAGTTTTGGAACTGTTGCTTGCTTCTTTGCTCACTTCGCTTTCGCGCGACTTTTGCAGTCCGCGAAAGACTTTAAGCAGCACAAATACCAGCACAACCAACACCGTTACCGCTGCCAAGATCAGGAGCCAACTGGGGCCCTCCAGAGGAGTGTAGGGAACGCCTTCTTCGGTAGAAAGCTTCTGAAACAAAAGGGGGGGATTCATTACTGAGAATAGGAAAATCAATGGGTTCATGCTAGTAGAATTTTCAAGTACAACTAGCTACTCGGTTCTAATGTTGCTATTGGCCGACGCTAGCCCGGGTAAATTTACTTAACTAATTCGTTAATAGCTGGTTGTGCCATTAGTAAATTTCATCCATGAAAAAAAAATATCTTCTTCCCCTGGTTATCATTGTGGTGCTCGTTGTCCTGCGCCTGGCCCTTGAACCTATCGTAGAACACTACGCTAACGCCAGCTTGCAAGACATCGAGGGCTACTCCGGAAGCATCCGGGATGTGGATATCAACCTGTACCGAGGAGCTTACCAGATTGAAGGGCTGCGCCTGGACAAGGTGGATGGTAGTAGTCAGACCCCTTTCTTTAGCGTGGATACCCTGGATTTATCAATCGAATGGGGGGCATTACTGGATGGTGCGCTGGTGGGCGAGGTGATTTTATCCCATCCGATGCTCAACTTTATCACTTCTCAGGCGGATGCTGATACCACCCAAAACCAAACCGGCGAGGAAGTAGATTGGCAAGATCAGTTGAAAGATTTTATGCCCCTCACCCTCAACCGCTTTGAGGTGAAGCAGGGCGACGTTACCTATCGCGATCAGAGCATGGATCCGCCGGTGGACGCTACCCTCAATCAACTTGACCTACTAGCAACCAATCTGAGCAACGTGAACGACACCAGCTACCTGCCAGCTTCGCTCGTGGCCCGGGCAAATACCATTGGCAACGGTGAAATCGATCTGGATATGCGCATGGATTTTTTGCAAAAGGTACCCAATCTCCGGGCCAACTTCAAGATCAACCACGTGGACTTGACCAAGCTCAACGATTTTATCCAAGCTTACGCCAACTTTGATGTGCAGCGGGGCTCATTTACGCTGGTGAGCGAGGTCACTATCGACAGCGGCCGGATCGATGGCTACGTAAAACCTTTTTTCGAAAACCTGGATGTGTTTGATTTTCAGAAAGATGTGGTGGAAGACAAAGGATTCTTCGGAAAGCTGTGGGAAGCACTGGTGGGAGTGGGGGCCGAAGTTTTAGAAAATCAGGAGCGGGACGAAGTGGCCACCAAAGTGCCATTGCAGGGCGATCTCAACTCCCCTACTCCGGACGTTTCGGCCACGTTATTTAACGTGCTTCGGAATGCGTTCGTTACTGCGTTTGAGAAAGAGTTTGACCGTCAGGCCCAAATGAAGGGGCCAGGAGCCGAGTCATCAGAATAGATGATATCTGGGCACCACGGAGGGGCTCATGACGAATGAATAGCGTGCGAAAAATATTAGCTAGCTGGTGAAATTACGCTCACTTCTAACACTTACGGGTTTAGCGCGTTGATGTATCAAAAATTAGCTACGCATTCTATTTCTATGCCAACCCGTACCCCCCCCGTTCAGGAGTTGTTTGACGACGTAAAAGATTACGTGACCACCCAGCGGAACCTTTTTTTTACCGTGGCATTGAAGAAGGGCGCGGATGTGTTTTACCTCATCATCACCAGCGTTATCTTCCTGCTAATTTTATGGTTTTTTCTCATTATTTTTAGTTTTGCGGTGGCCTACGGTTTGGGCTATCTGCTGGAAAGCCTGTTTTTAGGTTTTTTGCTGGTTGCCTTGTTTTATGTGGCCCTTGGCATTCTAATGTGGGTTTTCAAAGATCGGCTTATTAAAACTCCGTTACTCAAGTTATTTTTTAACCTGCTAGCCGCTAACAAAACTCCTGACCATGAGTAAGTTACACAGTCGAGAAGAATACGAGGCGATCAAAGACCAGCACAAAGCCATTGCTCGCGAGAAAGAAAAGAAAATCAAGCGCGACCTCACCCGCCTGATGAGCGATGCCACCCCGCGTTACCTGCGCGAAAAACTGGTGACCAGCTGCATTATCTTCGGCGCGGCCTACTTAGTAGAAGAAATCATTTTTAAGAAGCGCGTACCCGGAATCGTCAAGTTCGCCGGTGCCGTATCGGCTGCGGCGTTCGCTCCCAAATTATACCGTTCGCTGTACCACAACTTCGGGGCTTCGGCCCCGCGCCCCGCTATTTATCCTTCATCTAGCAACGGCAGTGCCCCGCTGGTGACTCCCGTTCAGTAGCTGCCAAAAATACTGGGCAATTATCTTGCGTACTCAACGTAAATTTCCCACGGGGGCATATCCGTAGGGGAAACAGCAAGCATTGCGCACTTTTGAAATAGCTGCACTGCTTCGGCTTTCTGGTCCATCACTTCCTTGATATCCAGTCGCCAAACGGTATGCTCGGCGGTGGGCTTAGTAACCGCCGTTCCACGTAGCTGCTGCTCCAGCAGCACGTACTCGATGACCCGCAGGGGTGAGGCAAATCGCTGAACTGCCTTGCGGATAATTTGCCACGTGGCTAATAGATCCGGTTGGTCGTGGGTGAGTTTAGGGATAAGCACCGTATCGGGTTCTAGTTCTTCCAGTTCATTGATTACCAGTCTAGTAGACTCCTCAAAGCCCGGTTCATCCTGGTGGGGGAAAAGTCCGTTCTGTATGCGTAAGCACGCGCTGGCTTCCTCGCTGATCCCCAGCTGCGCGATAGCCACCAACGATGTCTCTTCATTTGCTCCCATCGATTTTTGGGACGAGCGCAACGCATCGGGTTGTCCGCCGCCTAAGAAGAGCGTTCGCACCCGATAGCCCATTTGCCGAAGCAGCGCCAGGCTCCTCCGCATCCTAAAATTTGATAGTCCGGATAGGGAGCCACCGCTAAGGTGGTGCCCCATTCGTACACTTGCGCTGAAGGGTACAGTAGCGGCTTGATGCGGGCGGATTTGCTAGTTTGTATCATGCGAGTAGTAGTCACTGAGGGAGGGATCGCCAAAAAGTAGTAACTAGGACACCAGCGAAGTCTGGAATGTTGTATTTTTAACAATATACGGGATGAATCCGAAAAGCAAAGCAGAAACGAACAAAAAGTATCCTCTCATCAAGCGATCCATTCGACGTTGTACTTCTCTGGGGTAAAACTTACTAGCTCATCACCAGTCGATATTTAGGCGGATGAAATGCAAACCAGACAGTGCTGTAGCGAAATTTTAGACGGTAATTCGCTTGTAATCAATTTTTTAACGGGAGCATCTGCGGCCAGATCACTGGTTCATCCGGGCAATTCGGTCCTTGGATTTGACCAAAAAAACGTCCACTATCCGCGGAAAAAGCACATTGGCCCAGCGGTTGACTTTTCCCAGCGTGGTAAGCGTCGCTTTAAAACGTCGCTTTCTGATCAGAGTTAAAATAGATTGCGCCACTGCTTGCGGAGATTGTGCGCGTCGCTGGTCACGCTGCTGGAGAGTGATGCGCGATCCATCGGCGTCGATTACCTGCTTACCCGGATCGTTTCGGGTGATGCCTACGTAAACGATTCCCACGTGGATTTGGTCCTCCCAAAGTTCTATTCGCAACGATTCGGCCACTGAGGTGAGCGCCATTTTTGAGGCACAGTAGAGGCTGGTTTCCGGTAAGCCGCGAATCCCGGCTACGCTCGATATGAAAACCACGCTTCCCTGGGTTTCTTTAAGCGCTGATAAGGCCGCCCGGGTAGGATACAACGACCCGAGCACGTTGATGCGAAGCATATCTTCCATCACCACCGGGGAGAGTGCATCAAAGTACCCCCGCGACGACATGCCCGCGTTGTTGATCAATATGTCAATTTTTCCATACTGTTGCAGTGTTGCATCAACCAATTGCTGCGCCCCCGCCACCGTAGCAACGTCGGCAGCTACGGCGAATACCACCACTCCGCTGGCTCGAAGTGCTTGCTCAGCGTGCGCTAGCTTTTCCGGGGTTCGTCCGTTGATCACCACGCGAGCGCCCTGCCGTCCCAGGGCCTGGGCGGTGGCTTTTCCAATGCCGGAGCCGGAGCCCGTGATGATGACGACCTTATCGTGAAATGGTTGCTGAGGCATGGGGACGCACAAACTGCATGGAAGGATTATAATACACCGACAGGTAGTCGTTGCTGAGCGATAGGATCACGTGCACCACCACAGCTACCCAGATGGTACCAGTAGTTAGCGTGATGTAGCAGACCAGCAGACCAAAGGGAATGGCCCCAATGGTTTCGGCTGGCCCCTTCGGCAGGTGCGTTGTTGAGTATAGCGCAATGTTAATGGCTATCGCAGGCCACACGCCTAAAACCGCGGTGCATACGCTCAACAAAATGCCCCGAAATAATAGCTCGTAGGCAAACAGATACATAATAGTGGCCATACTATTGATCAGCACCAATCGGGGAGGCCATTGGGTGCTACGGATCATTGGATAATAATCAAGATTTTGGGGGCGGCGGGCCGCTCGGATGTTCAGGGGGAAGATTACCATTGCTAAGCCAAATACCCACAGCAATGAGGTTCCGCTGTTCGCAAAACCCAAACCATAGTCTGTCAATGAATGAGGTAGCACCCACAGTACGACCAACAGAGGAATTACTCCTAAGAAGAGGACTCCTAGAAGTTTCTGACAGACTACCCAGCGGGCTGAAGGAGCCGACTTTTCGTTGTTGCCCATCACCCAACGGCGCATCACAACTGACTCGGCCAAGAACCAGTACGCAACAAAGCCCACGGTAAGCAATAAAATTACCAGCACCACCGGGAAGTCACCCGGTTGCCATTCAAAAGAAGAAAAACTCATAAGGAACTACAAAAACAGTGACAAAATCACAGTCCCAAAGATAGCCGCAGATGAGGATAAACAAACCGGAGAGCACAAAAAAAGCGTAAAGAATGCTCTTTGCGCTAGGGTGATCTATCGGTTAGGCAAGCTATTCTTCCACCACCACTTCAACCCTTCGGCCGTAGGAGGCTTGGTCTTTGCTCAGGGTACGATCAGCCCCAAAGTAGGCCACCGAAACGCGTTTATCCGGCACTCCGGCCGCTACCAAAACCGCCCGTACGGCTTCGGCACGTTTTTGCGACAGCAACTGGTTGCGCTCGGGGTTACCGGTGGTATCAGTGAATCCCCGCAGACGCACCGTGGCTCCCGGAGCATTTTTCACCAGCACTCCCACCTGTTGCAAACGTTCGGTGCCGACGGCACTAACGGTAGACGATCCTACCCCAAAGTATACTTCAGTAGTTTCCAGCTCGCGTAGTTTGAGCGTACGCAAGCGTCGCTCAATAGAGGCTGCCTGAACGGCGGGTTGCGGTGCCTTCTCGAGGTTGTTCAATTGCGCCTTCAGTTGCTCTAACTCATTGAGGATGCTGGTGAAACTGGTATCGTTTTTCTGACTTACCTCATCCAAATAACCAGAAAACGTATCCATACGGGCGGTGAGCGCCGTTACGTAGGAACTGTCCAACGGTGCGCTCACCTCTTTCTCGCCCGAAGCAGCAGGAGGAATGATTGCTATTTCTTTTCCCACCGGTGCGGTTATCGAGGGTTCTGCTGCGGAGGGGGTTTTCACCAATAGCGAATCAACTTTCGGGCGGGTTGACGCCGCTGAACTGATAGCCTTAGTGGGCGGTTTCTTTTCAGAAAGTTTACTAGTGGTTGTGGTAGGGGTTGCCTTTGTCCGCAACGAGTCTAAATTAGATCCGGGGCTAGTAACTAGACTAGTTGGCTCAATCGTTTCCTGCGAGGGAGGTAAGGTGGAAAAAGCAGTCGGTTCCCGGGAAGTGAATTCCTGAGGAGTGGGTGCTTCCACACTGGCCACAGCGGACTCTGCCAGACGAGTAGTTGCGGCCGAATCGGGCAGCGGATTGAAGGAGCCTAGGGAAGAAGGGGCCCTCTCCGCCGGGGTTTCTTTTGTTTTAACTAAACGTAGCTCCGTGCCGCTATCAGTGGCCCGCGCCTGAATAGCCCGATCTATCGATAAAGGAATCAGTGGCAACCCGGTGGTATCCGTTGCGAGCGAGTCGGACGAAAGTATGGCCATATCGACAATCGCCAACGTATCCTGAAAGACAGGCGGGGTAGTCGATAGCGACGAGCTGTCGCCTTGGGGCATTGTAACCGTTGAATCAGCGATTGGCTGCACAATAGCCAATAGGGTATCCTGACCCACCACGTACGGCACAATCCGCAGCGAATCAGCAAAGGGGACCATCTCATTTTCACCCAGCGCCGGGTTGATGGTTAACGCTGCAATGGTATCCGTAACTGCCGTAGTCCTGCCGGAAATTGGAGTGAAACGGTCGGCCCGGTCGGCTACGGCATATAATTTGGGGGCCCGATAAGCTCGTTTTCGGCGGGCAAAACTGTAGTGCAACGATACGGAAGGAAAGGCGTAGAAATCGTTCACGTTCGGACTACTCCCCCGCTGCGCGGTCGTCTGCCCCGTCGGATTGGCCGCAATGCGTTGATCAGCACCGTTGTAATCCGCGCGGTAGTCGCCGCTCACATCGTCCAGATAATCGGTGAAAGCGTAGCGCATCAAAAGTTCCAGGTTCAGGTTGATGTTGCTGCTCAGCCGGAATTTGAGACCCAAGGCCACCGGCAAACTGAAACTTTCGGTCGGATACTCCTGCTCGGTGACTAAGGACGATAGTTCGGTTTCGTACACTCCATCTTGAGAAACGAGGGTAGCTTCAGCGGCTTCGGGATCAGTTTCGGCGGTGCTACGAATGCTGTAGTCCGACCAGTAGTGATAATAGTCCCCGTTGCCATCCCGCAAATCTCCGTAGACGGAGAAATCCGAGTAACCCAGTCCAAATGAGACGTAGGGAGCCAGAAAACTACGGCGCCCTAGTTGGCGGTTGTTGTCCAAATAATAGGTAAACAACAAAGCGTAGTCCTGCACCTCGGTTTTAGCGTTCAGGGAGCGAATTAGCATCGCGTCGTTGGCTCGGTCGTTAGCGGTCCATTCCCCTTGGGTGTAGAGCAGCTTGGCTGACCAGGCCTTATTCAGTACGCGCTCCAGCGAAAAACCAAAGGCCGGTTGCCCTGGACTATCAGCATTAGAAATCAATTGCTGATTAAGGTCGCCGTAGTAGCCCATTGATCCTAGATAGGCTCCCACGCGCCAGCGGTACTGCTCCTGCTGCGCCTGCGCACGTTCGGACAGCAACAGGCCCACACAGACCAAACAGAAAATAAAGCTTTTTCTTAGCATCGCTAGCGGGAGAAGCCGGCCCAGAAACTGATATCGGCGGTGATACCCACGAACGGACGCAGGTACAGCCCGTTGTCGATATCAACGGTAGGGGTTCCGTTACCGTCGGCTTCGTTTTGCAAAAACGCTACGCCTCCGGAGATACGAATGAACTCGTATACCTTATAGCCAAAGCCGGCGTACACCGGTTTGCCAAAGATCGGTCCGGTGGCTTTCACGCCCTGGTCGTTGTCAAAATCCTGGAAATAAAACCCGAGAATCACCGCCGAATTGCTCATCAGCCGGGGAGCAAACGCCCGTTTTCCGAGGGGAAGCGTTAGTCCGGCCATGCCGCTGGAGCCGGTGTTGAGCTCAGAAACCTGATCGTTGAGAAACACCCCGCCGTAGCCCACGTGCACGGTCAGGGTATTCTTTCCCTTTTGAGTCGGGTAGTTGTCCACCCGCCGACTGTCGGCCAGGATCGAGAAACCGGTGTTGAGCAGGTTGGCAACTTCGGCTTTCACCATACTTTTCAGTTCATCGGCTTGTCGGCTACGCTCGGCTTCGTTGCGCTGCGCTTTCCGCAGCGGATTGCGCGTCACAATGCGCAGCTTGTCTTGCACGATGCTCGAGAAGCCCTCAAACGATACGTTTTGGTTGCTGCGGTAGTACGACAGGGCTGAGTTTACCAGGGCGTTCATATCCGATACCATGGCCGGAACACTTTTGACCAGGCGAATGCGTTTTTTGCTGAGCACCAAGCTTTGATCCACGTAGGCTTCCAGCTCACTATTGAGACCCGCTTTGAGGTTTTTCAGCTCTGGCGCACTCACGTAGCGGTAGTAGTTGAGCAGCACATCGTATTCGGTGCCGCCGCGCAGGTTGTAGTTCACCGGTAGCAGAAACTGCTGGCGCGTGTCGTTGTAGCTTCGCTTCCAGCGATTTTGGTAGAGCACAAAGTCCCGGTTGCGCTTGCCGGGTTTGACAATGATCTCTACCATGCTCACCGCTTCGCTGATCTCACCCGACACGAAGAAATGCTCTTCGGAGGGAAGCGGCTGGTCCATGTTGAACGACGAGCGTTCGTAGTCGAACCGAATGGTTTGCTTTTGTGCCCACCCTATCGAGGTGAAGGCGAACAGCAACAGTGACGTAAATATTATTCTCATGGGTTAGGTTTTTGGGTTTATCGTAGCCAGCTCATCATTCGCTCCGGGGGCAGTTATTTCCTCGTTTCTTAGCAGGAGACGGCGGGCTAAAAGTAAGGTTTTTTTCATAGAACGTATTAAAATTTTTGATGCTAAGAAGCCAACGCCGCTGGCCAACGAACCCAGCCTACCCTACTCACCATTATCGTTTTGAGAAGACGTCGAGGGGTTTTTCCCACCAAACGCTACTCTCGGCGCAGATCAAAACTGCTTAAGCGCGTTTGCTCAGCGGGCTCTGGAAAGCCCAGCGGCTTCGCTTCCGCTACCGGTGGAGCTTGTGGGTTAAAAGTAAAGCGCAGGTAGCAAATCTTTTTGCCCTGCGCCCGAAATTTCTGTTCGTAGTCGGTGGTGATCTGTTGCTCAACGCCGTACAAAGAAGATGTGTACAAATCGTGCGTATGTTCCAGGGCTTGCACGTCGTTGCGCTCCCGGAGACTGTCTAGCGTGAAGTTCGAACAACGGTCGGTTATCGGTTTTCAGGTGAACCGAGCCGCCGGGCTGTAAAATTTGTCGATACAAATCCATAAAGCGCGGGCTGGTGATGCGCCGCTTGGCGTCGCGGTCGCGCGGGCGGGGATCAGGAAAGGTGATCCACAGCGCCGCCGCTTCGCCGGGGGCCACGTACTGGTCAATGTCCAGCAAGCGAATGCGCAAGAAGGCCGCGTTGGTTAACGATTCTTCCTCCGCCTCGGTGCTGCCTACCCACAAGCGGGCGCCCTTCACGTCCACCCCCACAAAATTCTGATCGGGATACAAGCGGGACAGTCCCACCGTGTAGGCTCCCTTGCCGCAGCCCAGCTCGAAGGTGACGGGATGCTGATTGCCGAAGAAAACGCGCCAGTTTCCTTTGATAGCATTAATCACCGACTTGCCGGGCTCCACCACGTTGCGGCGCGCGGTGTTTTCCCGGAACCGTTCCAGTTTGTTTCTCATAGGTCGGATAGTTCGGCCACCACAAAGGAGCTGCCTCCCACCCAGATCAGGTCGTCGGGTTGGGCCTGCTGCCGGGCTCGTTCGTAGGCGGCTTGCACGTTTTCAATCACTTCGCCGGCTAGACCATATTTCTGGGCGGCAGCGGCCAGGGTGGCGGCGGGCAGGGCGCGGGGAATGGCCGCCTGGCAAAAATAGTACTTTCCGGTGCGCGGCAAAAGTTGCAGCAACGCTTCCGGGTTTTTCTCCTGGCTCACTCCCAGCACGAAATGAATCTGCGGGGCCGCGTGGCCGCGCAGTTGCTCCAGCGTCTGCCGCCAGGCGGCGGCGTTGTGACCCGTGTCGGCAATGCACAGCGGGCGGTGGCCCAGCACCTGCCACCGCCCCTTCAGTCCGGTGAGTTTCTGCACCCGGCCCAGGCCTGCATCAACCGCCGCCGCCGAAATATTCCACCCGCGTGCCCGAAGTTGGTCAACAACTAGCAACACTCCCCCCACGTTGTGCGCTTGATAAAGCCCCCCCAGTGAAAGAAACAAGCTGCGTTCCTGCTGCGTAGGCCGGTGGTTCATCCGGATGCGTTGCCCCTCGAGCGATTCGCGGGTGCTCACGACTTCGTAGTAATCCTCCGCAAAAAAGAGGGGTGCTCCCTGCGCTTCGGCTACCCGTTGAAACACCGCTTCCGTTTCGGGGTGGCGCTGTCCTATTATCACCGGCACTCCAGGTTTGATAATACCGGCTTTTTCTCGGGCGATTTCGGGCAGCGTTTCTCCCAAGATGTCCGTATGGTCGTAGTCGATGTTGGTAATCAAACTCACTTCCGGTGTGATAATATTGGTGGAGTCTAGTCTCCCACCCAATCCCACTTCCACCACAGCAATGTCTACCGGCTGCTGGGCAAAGTGCTGAAACGCCAGCGCCACCGTCAGCTCGAAAAAAGAAGGGGAGAGTTCCGCAACAAATTCTTGCTCGCGCGCAACAAAGTCGGCTACTGCTTCTTCGGAAATTTCCCGACCGTTGATCCTGATGCGTTCGGTAAACGATTTCAGGTGGGGAGAGGTATACAGACCGGTGCGGTAGCCCGCCGATTGCAGAATAGCCGCCAAGCAGTGCGCACTGCTCCCCTTGCCGTTGGTGCCCGCAATGTGCACCGCCGGAAATCGGTTCTGCGGATTTCTCAGGTGCTCGACCAAGCGGAGAATATTGGTCAGGTCAGGTTTGTACGCCAGCTTTCCCACCCGCTGGTAGGCCGGAAGTTGTTGGAATAAAAAAGTTACGGCTTCGGGATACGTCACCGGACGGTGTAAGGTTAAAGTAAATAATACACGCTAAACGCAAATATCGGGGCAAGGTTCTGCAACCCTTTAGGATAACAGCCCTGTGCTGGCGGTAACCGACCGACCATTTTGCTGCATTATTTGCACCCTATAAATAACCTATTAAATTAATTTTATAGACAGCTAGTTTTTCTGCTTTCATCCAACTGAGCAGGAACGCCAAGCTAGAATACGGCTATTTAGATATTGATTCAGCCCAAAGTGTAGTGTTCGGCCGCTTTCCCGGTTTTTTCTTCACGGATTTATCCCTTGGTTGCTTGCGTAGCTGTTCGCGCTTTCACGCAATAAATTATGTCGATCCGTAACCTCCTTGGCAAGGCTAAAAATAGATTGGTTTCCTCGAGTGGTTACGCTTACAACAACTACGACAACCGCGAGGGCTATTACCAAAATCTACTCACCGAACGCAGTGCTGAAGCGTTGCTACACTGGCTGGGGTTGAGACATCAGGCGGTTTTGAATCCCCGGGTAGAGGTTAGCTTCAGGGATATTGATTTTCAGCAATCTCCCCAGCAGGTACGCAAGCAACTGGGCAAACCCCGTTTTATCATTGCCAACGCGTTGGTGGCCGATCACGAAATCCATTTCTACCGCTTCCGAGTATCTCACCTGCAATCGGTGGTCGCCCTGCATTTTTTGGATCAGGAGTTCTTCATGGCCAACCATTCGTTTCGGCAGCTAACTACCCAGCATTACCGGCAGATTGTTGAAGTGCTCAACGCCAAGTACGGTTTACTTCCTCCTCCGGAAAGCGTGGCGATCAAAGACCAACGGGACAATACCGTGCTGATGACCGACGGTTTGTATCTAACGGTGAGGTATATTTCCGGGTACCCTTCTTTTCCGGAGCGCATTGGTAGGCTGATTGACGAAAAATACCAGCACCAGCAGCGTCAACGCACCCAGCAAGCCTCCTTCCTCAGCGACTTTCTTTAGCATTCCGTAGCATCTTTGGGCGACAATACGCTATTTTGCCGACCGGTACGTTCGTAAAGATGCCAGACATTATTCATTTGCACCGCTGGCTTCTTTCATTTGCTCTTGCCGGTTTCCACTATGAATGATCAACGAGCCGTTCTACGCGGCGAAAACTTGGTAAAGAAGTACAAACGACGCACTGTGGTAGACCATATCTCGGTGACGGTGGCGCAGGGTGAGATTGTGGGGCTGCTAGGGCCCAACGGAGCGGGCAAAACCACGACTTTTTACATGATTGTGGGGCTGGTGAAGCCCAACCAGGGCAAAATATTTCTCGATCAGGCCAACATCACCGCTTTGCCGATGTACAAGCGCGCCAAGCGGGGCATTGGCTACCTTGCTCAGGAGGCCTCGGTGTTTCGAAAGCTGAGCGTGGAGGACAACCTGCTGGCGGTGCTCGAGATGACGTCCATGACCAAGATAGAGCGTCGTGAGAAAGTGGACGCGCTGCTGGAAGAGTTCAGTCTCACCCACGTGCGCAAAAACCTGGGCATGGTGCTGTCGGGTGGCGAGCGACGGCGCACCGAAATCGCGCGGGCGTTGGCGGTTGACCCCAAATTTGTGCTACTGGATGAACCCTTCGCCGGGGTGGATCCCATTGCCGTAGAGGAGATCCAAACGATTGTCGCTCAGCTTAAGAACAAAAATATCGGTATTCTGATCACCGACCACAACGTGAACGAAACCCTCTCCATCACCGATCGGGCCTACCTAATGTTCGAGGGCAAGTTACTCAAGGCGGGCAGCGCCGAAGAACTAGCCAGCGACGAACAAGTGCGTCGGGTCTACCTGGGGCAGCACTTTGAGCTTCGGCGGAAATTCTAATCACTCCAAACCACAACCCAATGGAAATTATCAATTCGGTGATGACCTGGCTGATGAGAAAGCGAATTCATCAGATCGAGCTGTTTATGAAGTACCCGCAGGAGGTGCAGTCTGAGCTACGCGGTTCTCTGATCGCTACGGCCAAAAATACCAAGTTCGGGAAGAAACATCAGTTCAGCAGCCTCCGCAACTACGCGGACTTCAAAGAGCGCGTTCCGGTGGTCACGTATGAGCAGTTTTTCCCCTACGTGGAGCGCCTGATGCAGGGCGAACAGAACGTCGTATGGCCCTCGCCCATCAAGTGGTTTGCTAAGTCGTCGGGCACCACCAACGCCCAGAGCAAGTTCATTCCCGTTTCGCCCGAGGCTTTGGAAGACTGCCACTTCAAGGGGGGCAAGGACATGATGGCCATTTACGTGAACAATAACGCCGCCAGCCGTTTGTTCACCGGCAAGTACCTAGCCATCGGCGGCAGTCAGCAGGTGAACCGATTGGATAAAAAAGCCAACTCGTTCACCGGCGACGTGTCGGCGGTGCTCATGAAAAATCTACCATTCTGGATGCACTTTTCGCGCACGCCCAGTATGGACATTGCCCTGATGGACAACTGGGAAGAAAAAGTAGAAAAGATCGCCCAGGCCACCGCCTACGAAGACGTGACCTCGATGGCGGGGGTGCCTACCTGGACGCTGGTGGTGCTCCGCCGGGTGCTGGAGATTAGAAAGGCCCGCGACATTCGGGAAGTGTGGCCCCATCTGGAGGTATTCTTCCACGGGGCGGTATCGTTCGCTCCCTATCGCTCCCTGTTCGAATCGCTCATTCCGCACCCTGACATGCACTACGTAGAAACCTACAACGCTACCGAGGGCTTCTTTGGCATCCAGGACCAGCCCGGCGGGCATGAGTTGTTGCTGATGTTGGACTACGGTATCTTCTACGAATTTATTCCTCCCGAAGATTTTGACAGCGAACATCCGCGGACGCTCGACATCAGTGAGGTGGAAGTGGGCGTGAACTACGCCGTGGTGATTTCTACCAACGCGGGACTTTGGCGCTACAAAATTGGCGACACCATCAAGTTCACGTCGGTTAGTCCCTATCGCTTTACAATAAGCGGCCGCACCAAGCACTTTATCAATGCCTTTGGCGAGGAACTTATCATCGAAAATGCCGAACGAGGCATTGCGGCGGCTAGTGAGGCCACCCACGCCCTGGTAGAAAACTTTACGGCCGCGCCCCACTTTATGGGCGACGGCGGCGAGCGAGGATGCCACGAATGGATCATCGAGTTTAGCCAGTCGCCTGACAGCCTGGAAACCTTCACGCGGGTGCTGGACGAAACCCTGCGCAGCATCAACACTGATTACGACGCCAAACGCACCAAAGACATTGCCGTTACCGAGCCCCTGGTGCACTCGGTGGATGCAGGAACGTTTCACCGGTGGATGAAAAAGCGAGGCAAACTCGGCGGGCAAAATAAGGTGCCGCGTCTGGCCAACAACCGCGAGTACGTGGAGGACATCCTGGAGATGATTGCTTAATAGCGTTTTAGTACGATACTAAAGGCTACCCGATCATGAAATACTCAATCCTTGCCTCAGTTGTTATATCCTCTGGGCTACTCGTAGCCTGTGGGGGAGACGAACAATATTATGATAACGTAGATATCGGTATCAGTATATCAATAAAAGGTGTAGATGAATCGGACCTACCTAGACCCTGAAAATCCTAACGCGTTTCAAGAGAAAAATTTGGGCGACTACCGTAAACCTTTGGCTATGTTTGCGCATCGGGCGATCCAATTTCGTTATCAGGCTGGGCAAAATCGCGTGGGGTGGGCAACTCTGGCAGGCTGTTGATCCCAAAATAGTCCATGAACTGCTCCGAAGTGCCGTAGAGGATAGGACGACCGGGAGTGGTATCCTTGCCCTTGATTTCAATCAGTGACTTATCCAGTAGTTTTTGCAGGGCGTAGTCGCACCCCACGCCGCGAATCTGCTCCACCGCCGCCTTGGTGATAGGCTGTTTATAGGCTACAATGGCCAGGGTTTCCATAGCCGCGGTAGATAGCCGCTTCTTGGATTGCTGCTTGAGTAAAATGCCAATACTGGCCTGGTAGGCGGGTTTGGTGAGAAAGCGGTAGCCACCGCCGGTTCCAAAAATTTCAAAAGCAAAGGCTTCGTCCGAATATTTCGCCCGAAGCGTCTCAATACTACGCACGATATCTTCTTCGGACACGACGGCGTTGAACATTTCGGACAAACACCGCTGAATCTCGACGACGGTGATGGGGCTTTTGGCGCTAAAGATGAGCGCCTCAATGTGTTTGATGAGGAAATCCACGCGGGTGGGTTTACTGCTGCTTGAGTTTGGCTTCGATGGAGTGTCGGGTGTGGGGCACAGCCCGGAGTCGTTCCTTACTGATTATCTTTCCGGTATCAATGCAAATGCCGTAGGTGCCGTTCTTGATGCGTGCCTTGGCGTTTTCTAATTGTCCGATAAACTTCTGCTGACGGGCAGCCAGTTGGCTCAAACTCTCTTTTTCTAGCGTATCAGCTCCGTCTTCCAGTAGTTTGTTATTACCCGCCGTGTTGTCGGTGCCGTTGTCATAGATGCGGCCCAGTGACTTCTTAATTGTATCCAGCTCCTCGCGGGCGCTTGTCAGCTTTTGATCGATGATTGACTCAAACTCCTTTAGCTCATCCTCCGAATACCGATTTTTTTCTTTTCGATTCCATGATCATCCCAGTAAAATAGGTGTTGTATTGATACCGCAAAATTAGGCATCGGATTGGTAAGTCAAAGCGGAACTGGGTTTATTTTGTCCGTTTGAAAATTACAAAACCCGCTTCGGGAAAGAGAAGCGGGTTATAAGGTCAAAAAGTTTATTTTTCCGCGCTAAGCGTGGTTGAAGGCGGTGGGTGGTGCGGTTGCCCCCGCAGTGGCTGGGATTTCAAAAACCGCGCACTGCTCTTCGTACAGTCGGTAGTCCAAACGATCGTTAGGAATCTCAATATCATCAAAAGAGATCGCTTGATCCTGGGACACGTCGCGCTTGAGTTGCACTCCTTGCGCCAGCCCGATGGGCAGCAGATTCTCCGCGCGGCACACCGCGACGTTCTCGCATTCTCCGTAGGCGGCGTAGCCTCCCATACCGTTCGAGCATTTCGCCCGCCCGCAGGTTACGCTTGGCAATAGCGGCTACTTCAACCACCGGTCCGTCAAGGGGTGCCATCACCGGGTCGTGGAAGTGGGCCACGCGCGCAATGGAATTGGGCACCTCAAAGAAGCACAGGTGATAGGGAGTGTAGAAGCTATACAAGGGCCCCTTCCCTAGTTTGAGGTAATTGAGGTAATCCTTTACCATCGGATCATCGGTGGTAGCAAACACGTAGATACCTGGCCCGGGTTGGGGACCCACCACGTAGTCGACGATTCCGCCAGCGTTCAAAAGTTGATCTACGTCGTAGATTGAAGTCAACGTGTCAATGTGCTCGTTAGAGCGGTAGGTGCTCATACCGCGCTGCGCCACTCCCATGCCCGTGGCGTTGGCCACTGAGGCCTGCTCCAGGTTCACCTTGGTGCCGTCGGTGAAGCAGGTAATCATCTCCGGGCTCTGGTTCACGTTGCGGGCGTAGGCCTCCATATCCGTTGGGTTCTTGTGCTGATCCAGGAAGCCTTTGATGTTTCCGGCAACCAGGGGATTAAGCCCGAGTCCCTTCACGAAGCGGTACTGGTTCATGATCACGCCCGGCTGGTCGCCATCGCTTTGGCTTAGAATGATTCCCGCCCGGTCGGCGTACTGTTTCAGAATAGGTCCTAGCGTAGCGTCTACCTCAGCGTTGAGCAACACAACGGGCTTGCGGTGCTGGGCGGCGGTGAGCACCACCTGCGCGGCAAACTCAATGGTGCCGGTGGCCTCCACGATGATGTCAATATTTTTGGAGTGACACAGCAACGCTGGGTCGTGGCACACCGAGTACTCGCGCGATGCTATGTTTTTATCCAGGGCGATGGCATCGCCTACGGTGCTTATGTCGGTCACCCCGGCCTGATGGTAGCAGCGTAGTGCCCGATCAAAGTTGCGGTTAGCAATGGCAGCCACCCGCATGCCGGGCACGTAGCGTTCAATTTGATTTACTAAACCAGCCGCCATGTATCCGGCTCCTACCAAACCGACCTGAATAGGGTTATCGGTGTCTTCTCGAAACTTTAGGGCACTGTCTACCAGAATCATAACGTAGGGGTTTATTTGACTAAATTACTTACGTTCAAAGTAACAAAATAAATATAACTATTTCAAATTTATTTTTACTTAAATTAACATTATTTTCTCGTATTATCTAGTTAGACGGAGATTACTGTCGCTGAAAACGCAAAGAATCGTTAGTAAAGTACATCATAAGTGAGTTAAGCACAAGCCAATATTTTGCAAAAAAAAGTGGCTACCGGTTCATTCGGTAGCCACTTTTTCTGTTTATGGTTGGTCACTGATCAGGTATCAGCACCGGGATAGCCTGCGTTCTGGGGATAACCTCCTTCGGTACGATCTATTTGATCCAGCGGAATAGGACGAACAATGTGGTAATCCTGGATATTGGGAGCAGCTTCCAGATTATATAATCTCACCCGCTCTACTAGTTTTCCGGTTCGGACCAGATCAAACCAGCGCATCCCTTCTCCGAGCAGTTCACGCGCTCGTTCGTCCAGGATAAAATCCAGCGTCACATCGGCGGCGGCGATCTGCATGGCCGCTTCGCTACCAGGAACAGCAGCTCGGGTACGAATCACGTTAATATCTTCCGCCGCTCCGGTCAGATTTCCCTGCTGGAACTTGGCTTCCGCCCGAAGTAGATACGCGTCTCCTAATCGCATGAGCGCGAAATCCCGCTGTCCTGGCTCGTGTTGCCGATCAGGGCGGGTGTTGTCAATCCACTTGTTCAAAGAAGGGAATAGCCGTTCGTTATACTCATCACCGGTGATGACCTGGTAAGGAGCGCGCGCTTGCCTGTCCTGATCCCACAGAGCGTCTCGACCGGGTCCCGGGATGTAGATGGCGGTGTCGCCTACCGCAAATTTAGCGTCTCCTACGCTTTTACCGGCTGGGACAAAGGCGGCTTCCTCTTGGGTCCACGTGGGAATCGTTGCCGCGTTATTGGCAATCCAGGCGTGTTTAAACGTCTCTTCGTACCGGCGGTCGATGTCTCGATTATAGAGATCCAGACCAAAATTAGTGAGCCGAAATCGCTTCCAAGGTCGTCCGTTCTCAATATCGCGAAGCATACCAGGCCGCACATCGTACTCAAAGAGAAAATACAAATGACCGCGGTTACCATTGTTGTCAATGCGGGGGTCTACCTGCGACTTGGCATTCTGTACCATGAAGATATACTCGCTGTTGTCTTCAAACGTACTGATTCCGGTCGGTACTCCCGCGGGGTTGTTTCCGAAAAGCGCGTAGTAACTCTCGGCCAGTTCGAATCCGTAGTTATCAATAACGCCGGTGAACAGGGCTTCGGCCCGGGCGGCATCGTTGCCCTCCGCGTAGGATTGATAGCTACGGGTGAGCAGGGCTTGCCCGAGGAGGAACTCAGCGGCCGGTTTGGTCGCTCGCCCCAGGTCGTCTTGGGTATCAGGTAACACGGCAATCGCTGCTTCCAGATCCGGAACAATGGCCTGACTGTAGATTTCACCGGCGGAAGTTTTGTTGGCCGTGGTTTCTACCCCTTCGGTTTCTTCCAGCGATAAGTGAATATCCCCATAAAAGCGGGTGAGCGTAAAGTAATAGAGGGCTCTCAAAAACTTCACCTCAGCGATACGCTGGTTTTTAACATCCTCGTTGAGACCTTCCACTCCTTCGGACCGATTGATGACCGCATTGGCCTGATTGATCCCTCGATAAAACTGGTTCCAGGTGTCCCTAACAAAGTTTTGATTGGGACCAAGCTCCACATCGTAGCGGTTGATCGGTTTGTGGCTACCGTCGGCTCCGTTGGTGTATACGTCGGTGCCAAACACGGTCATGGTGAAGCCCATTTCAACTCCCCAAAAGGATTTCATGGGCGCGTAGGTGGCTCTGACCGCATCTTCCCATCCCTGCAGGGTGGAGTAATAAGTAGCGGCGGATACATCGGACACTAATTCTTCTTGCAGATACTCTTCGCACGACTGGCTGATGAACGCCGTGAGCAGAAAAGTGATTAGGATTGCTTTAGCTTTCATGATTTTATTGTTTGGCGTTGAAGTTGGCACTAACTCCTATTGTGAACAAGCGGCTGGTGGGAACCACCCCTGAGCCAATCTGAGCGATATCATTGTTTTGATCCGGGTCGCTGATTTCAGGATCGAACGTATCGTACTTAGACCAGAAAATAGGGTTTTGCGCTGATACGTAAACCCGCAGGCTGTTCATTCCCAAGCGCTGGGTAAAGGCTTCGGCGAAATCATAGCCCAGCGTAACGTTTCTGAGTTTCACGAATGAGCCATCGAAATAGGTCAGCGTAGAACCGTTGCGGGGAAACTCCTGATTCTGGTTGGGCCGGGGATTAGCATTCGTTGGGTTGTCAATCGTCCAGTAGTCCACATCCAGGTTGTTGTAGCGCGCGAACAATGAGTTATTGCCGCTGTTGAACAAACTCTGAATGGTGTTTCCTAGTCGGAAGTAGAAAAAGAAACTAAACGACAAGCCTTTGTACCGGAACTCATTGGTGATTCCGCCCAATACATTGGGGATATCGGTACCAATAATGATCCGATCTTCGGGAGTGATGATTCCATCACCGTTCTGATCCTTCAGCTTTATCTCACCGGGCACCTTTTGTTCCCGACTGTCGGCCAAATCTACTTCATCAGCTTGGTAAATGCCCTCTTTTTCATAGTCGAAGAATACTTTGATGGGCTGACCAATAAACCATCGGTTGCCCGCATCACTTAGGGGCTCCCCGTCTTCGTCTCGGAGCGCTAGCTCGGTAATCTTCTCGGTGAAACGAGAGGCGTTAAATTTTATGTCCCACTGAAAGGGGGAGGTTGAACTACCAATCACATTAGCTTTTAATCCTAGCTCAATGCCCTCCGACTGGGTGGCTCCGATGTTCTGAAGAATATTGAAATATCCGGAAGTTACTGGAAGGTTTCTCTCCAGCAACAAGTCAGTCGTGTTGGTTCGGAACCAATCCAAGCTACCGGCTAATCTTCCGCCGAAAAAACCGAAGTCAAGACCTACGTCTATGGTAGAAGATACCTCCCATCCCAACTCAGCGTTGGGGATCTCATCCAGGGCGTAGCCAAAGGCCGGAGATTCGTCCCAGGCATACGTCGTTCGGCTTAGTCGGCCAAACGTTTGATAAGGCTGCACGGAGGTATTGCCTACTGACCCGTAGGAAGCTCTTAATTTCAACTCAGCCAATCCGGTGCTGGACAGGAAGGGTTCGTCACTAAGGCGCCATCCGGCGGATACGCCCGGAAAGTACTGCCACTTATTCCCTGCGCCCAGCCGAGAGGATCCATCCGCCCGCAGGGAAGCCTGGAACAAATAGCGGTCCTTCAGCTCGTAGTTGATACGTCCCATGTAGGAGGCCAATTTCCACACCTGAAGACGGCTATACACCTCATTAATCTGCTCGGCCGTTCCCAGGTTATAGAAAACCTGTGATTCGTAGGGTAGGTTAGAGACATTGGCAAACTGCCCCTCGAAGCGTAGCGCCTGGATACTTTGCAGCGCTGTGAGTTTGATGTCGTGAATACCGCCGAAGGATTTATCCCAGGTGAGCAGGTTTTCAAAAGTATATCCGAAGTCCTCATTGTTGAAGATCGCCGCATCGGCCGGCCCCCCCCGGTTGGTGTTGGTCTGACTAGCAGCAAAAAAACCGCGACGGTTATACCGTATGTCCGGTCCAAAGATTATTTTGTACTGTAGCCCTTCGGTGATCTTAGCTTCCAAATAAAGGGGCGCGAAAATTCGACCAATCTTTCGTTCATCGATGAACGCATTGTCTACCAACTCGCTCAGCGGGTTGGTGCGTATGCCATCGTTGGTGGGAAGAAGACGTAATGATCCATCTTCCGCATAGGGATTTCCTAAGGGGTTATTGGCCAAAGCCTCTCCCATAATATTTCCGTTTCCAAAATTTTGCGTGGAGAAAGACAGCAGGGTTGACAATCCGATCTTGATTCGGTCGGTAATCTGATGATCCAAGTTGATCCGTCCGTTGATTCGCCGGTAGTCCATCACTTTGATCAGTCCTTTCTCGTCAAAGTATCCCAAGGATACGTTGAACTGGGTTCGTTCGCTGCCTCCCCGCACGCTGACCGCGTGGTTGGTCTGCCACCCATTGCCCAGCACCAAATCCTGGTAATCTATAGACCGTCCGGTTGCGATCGACTCCAACTCGGTGGGGTCATCAAAGACGACATCATCCGCCGGAATGGTTCCGTCCCAGGCAACCTGTCCGTCGGCATCCACCCGGCGGGACTCCCGCTTCAGTTGGGCGAACTCCGGTCCGTTCATCATATCCACCTGGTTGGCTACCGTGGATACTCCGTAATAACCGTTGTAAGTGACTTCGTATTCGCCCGGTTTGCCTCGCTTGGTGGTAATCAGGATCACGCCGTTGGCCCCCCGAGAGCCGTAGATTGCGGTAGAAGCTGCATCCTTAAGGATTTCCATAGACTCAATGTCGTTGGGACTGATGTCGAAGATCGCGGCGGTGCTACTCGTCTGCGGCACTCCGTCAATCACGTACAACGGATCGTTTGATGCCGTGATAGAGCGTCGCCCGCGGATACGAATCGATGGTGCCTGTCCGGGCCGGCCGCCTCCTGACAGCACATCTACTCCGGCTACTTGCCCTTGGATGGCCTGCACACTACTAGCTACGGGAATCCTCTCGATATCCGCCGATTCTACCGAGACAATCGCTGCGGTAACGTCCCGCTTGTCCTGAGTGCCGTAACCAACCACCACCACTTCGCTGAGTGATTGAATATCAGGCATCATCACCATATCGATGGTAGACCGGTTGTTGATAGGCACTTCCTCAGAAGTGTACCCCACCGAAGAAAATAGCAGTACTTCAGCGTTTGTCGGTACGCTGAGATTGTAGTTTCCGTCTACGTCGGTAATCGTTCCGGTAGTTGTTCCTTTTACCACCACGTTGACTCCAGGTAACGATTCGCTGTTTTCTCCGTCGGTGATGGTGCCGCTGATCGTTGTTTGGGCGTAGGTGAGACCGGTGGTGCATAGCCAGGCTAAGAGCACCGACCAGCACCGCATGGGTACAATTTTGAGCATAAGATCAGGGTTTAAGTGTAAGAAAATAAAGTACGCTTTATCTCAGCGATCCTCCGCAGGGTTGACAAAGAAGTGTACGCACCACGCTTGCAATCCTCGCAGGAGATTCACTTAGTATTTCGCTAACTTTGCTATTTCGTTTGACATTAGCAAGCTGAATGAAAAAATTAATAAAAACTTTATATGCTAGGATAAACCCGGCATCAACTGTTTACCAACCGATGATTATTCCGTAGTTTTGCGCTTTACTACTATTCACCACTACCTATGAAAAAGGCCGAGATTCAAGTATTTGCTGGTCCCGATTCGCTCGATGAGTTCAACCTTGAAGAAGTATACAAAATGGCCGAAATTACTGTCAATGGACAACCGGCCATTTACGGAGCCCGCACCGTGGGCCTTAAGTCACGCACCAAGTTCGACCACGACAACTCAGATGCGGGCTTTATGGGCTACGACTTCGAGACGGTCATGCGCAACTTTGACATTTTCGGCCACGGAGGTAACGCCAGCGACCTGGAGCCGCTCCCTACCGTGCAAATGGCCGAGAAACTCTACCGTGATACCGGACTGATCGGCTCTTCGGAGATTATGCTGCCCGCCATTCAGTTGGCGTGCATCAAAAAATCGTTTCCGAACGATCCGTTTCTGATCTGGAATTCGGCGGTCGACCAACTGGGCTGGCATGTGCGACAGATGGCGGGGTTTGCCAAGGAACACGGCTGGCTGGTGGGCCTCAAGAACGGTAAGTGGCTGGGCGAAGAGTATAAAAAGTCGGAAAACGAAGACTTTTCCGGCAAGACCAGTATCGAGACGGTGTGGGACGGACTGGTAGACTACGCTTCGATGGCTCCGAAAACGATCCTCATCCAGCGGGGCTGCGATCTGCCCGCCAAGGGCGAATACCGCAATCTGCCTATTCACCACGCCGCCCGCCGCACCAAGTTGCGGCACCTGGACAAAAACGTTTCCTTGTTCTTCGACCCTAGTCATTCGCTGGGACCCAAAATGCGCGACAAGATTGTGGAAGAAACGGTAAAGGCGATGAAAATGACCCTCAACGACGAGCACTATCTCTACGACGGTATTTTGATCGAAGTAGGCACCGCCAAGTGCGATACGCACCAGCACCTCACGATAGCTGAGCTTCAGCAGTTAGTAGACGAACTTAGTGAATTCCGAACCCTCGCCAACCGGCAGTCAGAAGCCGCCCTGCCGCAGTAATAATTGACATTTAGAGTTGGGGCGAACCTTTCGGTCCGGCGTGGAACGTCCGGCGTGGAACGTCCGGCGTGGAACGCTTGTGCGTCGTATCCGGGAAACCTCCGGCTTACTACTTGGCGTTCACAATTATAGTAGATCAAGCACTTTCATCAAACAAAGCTTAACCTCATCCAGCTCTTCGTTGGCTAATCGGCCCCGCTCGCGAACAAATTGATCACGGGATAGTGATTTTATCTGAAAGCAGTCGGCTACGCTGTCCTTGTCCAGCCCGTTTAGTACAGACTGTTCAATCAAGACATGCCACTCACGTACTGAACGCACAGCATCAGTAATTGGGACTACTACCTTGAGCTTCAGTGCTCCCATCGCATCGTGGTTGACAATAACCGCCGGTCGGATCTTTTTGATATCATCCCCAATCTGCGGGGAGAAATCAACGTCCCAAACTTCCCCTTGTTTCATAGCTCGAGGACATCTAAATCAACATCAGGAAGAACCTCATTCTCGTAATAAATGACTGTTTCCGGAGTCTCAGCCTGCGCTTTCATGTTGATATATACTTTCTGCTTGCGTTTCTTGAGCTGAACTACTTTTTCATGAAATGACGAATTATCCGAAACGGGCTTTATCAGGATACCTTGGTCTACTTCGTGAATGGTAACCTTGTCCAACTGGTACTTATCGATCAAGCTTTTGGGTAGGATAATCGCCTTGCTATTTCCTACACTGGTCAGTGACTTTATCATAAATCCAATGTACGCAAAAATAATAATATTTGTTATAACATTTAACCGTTTCTTGTTGGAATCACAGATCGCACGGACCTCCGAGTTCGGCGTAGAGCGTTCGTGCGTACTATGCAAGAGACCTCCGGCTTACCCCGCGCTGGAAGCCACCCCTTCCTTCCGCGCTAGCGCCTCTTCCACGTACCGGAACGTACTCAAAATCTCGGGTTCCCCGTTCACAATGGCCACATCGTGCTCGAAGTGCGCCGAGGGTTTGCGATCAGAGGTCACGATGGTCCACCCATCAGAAAGTTGTTTGATGCGGCGCGAACCCATGTTGATCATCGGCTCGATGGCTATCACCAGTCCATTCTTCAGTTTGGCTCCCTTGCCCCGCTTGCCGTAGTTGGCCACCTCGGGCGACTCGTGCATGTGTTTGCCCAGGCCGTGCCCCACTAGTTCGCGCACCACTCCATAGCCATTCTTCTCGGCGTGCTGCTGAATGGCGTATCCTACATCACCCAGCCGTCTGCCCACCCGGGCCTGCGCAATGCCCAGGTACAGGCACTCCAGGGTGACATCCAGCAGGCGCTTCGTGTCGAGAGCAATGTTGCCAATGGCAAAGGTGTAGGCGTGGTCCCCATAGTAACCGTTCTTTTTAGCGCCGCAATCAATGGAGATGATATCACCCTCTTGCAACGGGCGCTTGTTGGGCAGGCCGTGCACCACTTGTTCGTTAATGGAGGTGAGCAGGGTACTAGGACAATCATACAGCCCCAGGAAACCGGGTACGGCTCCTTGGTCGCGAATAAACTCTTCAGCGCGCTGGTCGAGGTAGAGCGGAGTAACCCCCGGGCCAACCTCTTCGGCCAGCATCCCCAGGGTGCGGGAGACCACGAGCGCGCTTTCGCGAATGAGTTCAATCTCCTCGGCCGATTTGTAGTGTATCATAGTAAGTCCTTCTACCTTTAGAAGAGGGTTTCTTCTAAAAAGTTTAAGGAACCACCAAAAATCGGACTTAGTTTGGTAGAATTTCGCCCTTATAGTTGGCACGCAGTTTTTTCATTTCTTCCATCATGGTTTGCAGATTGTCCTGCAAGTGGTCGATGTCAGGACTCACTTCGGGCAGGTGCGAGCGCAGGTGCCACTCCACCTTCCACACCTGCAGCAGTTCCTCTTCGGGAATATCGAAGGTTTCGTGTTTGGGATTGTCGGACAGGCAACGCAGCACGCCATACTGGTGCAGGCGGTTGCGAACGCGCTTCACCTGAATACCCTTTTGCTGCGAAACCACCACGTACACTTCCCCATCGCTTAGGTAACGGTACGCATCGTGATCGAGAAGGCGGCAAATGACCCAGTCATCCGGCAGAAGCGTAGGTTCCATACTGTCGCCACTCACCTGAAGGGCGTAGCACTGCCCTTCTTTGATCATGTAAGAGGGCAACAAAATGCTGTCTTGCTCCTCAAACCACTCCTGCGATTGGTAGCCCGCCATAAAGGTAGCGGCCGCCTTGTGGTTAATAAGCGGCACGGTGGTGTTGCCGGTGATATCCTGGGTCGCCACCACCACCACCTCACGGGTCTTGGCGGGCGGCACTTCCGCACCGCTAACCGGCTTCACGAACGGATGCCCAGCTCCGGTAATAATGTAGGCACTGTTGATACCAAAGGTGTCAGTGGCCCGGTTCAAAATTTCAATGGTCACCGAGCGACGGTCCGCCTTGATATCTCCCAGGTTGGAAGGAGAAATGCCAATACTAAGGGCAAATTCCCGGTCGGAGTTGATCTGATCACGACTTTTAAGCATAGCAATGCAGTCGAAGAAACGCTGGTTAACAAATTTTTTGTACTGATTATCAGGCATTTGCGAATTATTATGCTTAAAAAAAGTAGCTTTTATTAGGAAAATACTTTAATAAAGTAGTTACTTGTACTTAAATAAAGTACGAATATGAAGAATATCCGCGAAATAAAAAAATATTTGGGTCAGGAACACTACCGGCAACTCAGTGAGCTCACGGGTTACTCGATCAGCTACATTGAAGATTGTCTGGCTCACCGACGTAATAATCGGCTTATTGTGCAGGCCGCGGCAGCGCTGACTAGCCCAATGCGGATGAGCGCCTAGGTACCGTACTGCTCCCGAGATTGATTGACCAGCCGGAAGTAGGTTTCGAATTCTCTTCTACCGAGGTGATACGCCTCTTCCCTGCCCCAATCGGCCGACACTTCGTATAACCCGTTGTAAAGGCGGCCACTGTATACCTCCCCTACTCTAAACGAACGATCTGCGCTAAACATCGGAGCACGGTGGCACTCGTAGTTAATTTTGAACTGATCCTGACGACGGCGTTGCCGCCACACTAGAAAGTCACTGTTTTTCATAAAGAGTACGTAGGTAAGATTTAAGGGATAATTTCGAAAATACGCACTTATTATGGTTTTTCAAACTATTATTTATACTATAAGTCATAGCCCCATAGTTAAAATACATAAACTAGTGCTACAGGACGGCATTTTAGTGGATAAGTAATTTTTCGGGTCCTTTGTACCTAAAACTTAATTTGTCCACTAAACTGGGGAGGCAATTCCTCAAAATAATCAGTTGTTTTAAGTAGAATCTCGTTTGATTAAAAAAAGTTTGACTGTAACCTTCTGTCTGTCAGCAACTTACGCCAGTAGATTGATAGGCACCAGCGGATGGCAGAGTTATTTCATACATCTAGTCGGCGTTTATCGTCATTTGAATTATTTCTTACTCTAATTCCATACCACCATGAGTGACCATAACAAAGCAGTAATTAAGAGCTTACGCACCCTGGTTCAGTTGAACAAAGACAGCGACCGAGGATATAAAGAAGCTTCTGAAAATATTGAAGAACCCGAGTTGAAAACGATTTTATACCGACTATCTCAGCAACGCGCTGAATTTCGGGGTGATATTGAGGAGATTCTAATCAAAGACTACAGCGATAATGAAAATCCCTCGGACTCTATCCTGAGTAAACTCCACCGGGGATGGATGGATTTCAAAACCAAGCTATCGTCGAACGACAACGAGGCGGTTTTGGACGAGTGTATCCGCGGTGAAAAGCACGCCATAGAAACCTACAATGAGGAGTTGGCCACCAAATTTCCGGATTACGTAAAGGAAAAGCTCAACGGGCAACTAAATTTGGTTCGCGGTGCACTGGGGCAAGTGCAGGAGTTCAAGGCTTCGGTGAAGCCCGCCTAGCGTAGTTATTTAAAAAAAAAGCAGGAACCACATCAGTGGTTCCTGCTTTTTTTACGTCTCATCGTGCGCCCTAAATTCGAAACACATTGGTAAACGGCTACGCTACCTGGGCAACTCTCGGTGAGGTTTCTATGGTTTTGTGAGTAAACACTTTCTTCTCCAGAAAATAAGCAGTTAGAACAAGTACTAGTGCCACGAAGGCTCCGGCAGCTTGTCCGTCGCCCGCACTAAGGTGCGCCGAGGCAGCCAAGATAATGTTGAAAGTGAAACCAGCGTAGGCCCATTCCTTTAAAACAACTGATCGTTTGGTCCAGATAGCAACCAGTCCTAACAGTTTAGCAATGGCGAGCGGATAAATCAAGAACGTGGGAAAACCCAGGTCGGTAAAGCCTTCTTGCATCATTTCGTTCTGGAACAAGTAGTTAAAGACCGAAAATAGCATCAGGGCGGTGAATAATCCGAAGGCTACGTAGTAGCCAATGCGCGTACTTTTCATAATATTTTATTTTAAGTGTAAGTACAATTGTTGTACATACAAAATAAGTATGGACTAGGAGTACATTGGGTTGCCGACGAGCTACTTCCTGCTAGAATTTCCGGCCATTTTCAGGTACACTCCGTTAGACCAGCCAAACCCGTCCTGCACCGGATACTCTCCCCCGCCCGCTTCTAGTTTAATATTGTCTACGTCATATTTTTCTACCAACTTACCGGTGTTGTCGTACACCCGCTCGGTGTTAGCCCGCCACCGCTGGCTAATTTCATCGGCCAATTGGTGGTAGCCGTACTGTCGCAGGCCGTGCACCGCCACCCATTGCAGGGGTGCCCAGCCGTTGGGAGCGTCCCACTGTTGTCCGGTTTTGCTGAGGGTGGTGCGCAGGCCGCCCGGACCTAAAAACTGACTCTCTAATCCTTGAGCCACCGCCCGCGCTTCGCTTTGTCGCGCTATTTTGAAGAACAGCGGGTAAGCCGCCGCCAGGGTGCGCTGCCGGGTGGTTTCGCCCTTCACAAAGTCATAGTCGTAGTAAAAACGCTCGGTAGGGTTCCAGCAGTACCGCTGAATGGAGCGGCGGCGCTCCTGCGCTTTCTTCGCCATCCTTGCCCGCTGGGTAGCCTCCCCCTGCTGTCCGTAAGCATCCGCCAGAGTCATTTCCAGATGATACATCAGCGAATTGAGGTCTACCGGAATCAGTTCGGTGGTGCGAATGGTGGCAAAACTTTCTCCATCAGCAAACCACCGACTGCTAAAGTCCCATCCCGACTCGCAGGCCGCCCGCAGGTTGCGGTACACGTCTTCCGCCGCGCGGTTCTCCGCTTCGGCGACCAGTGCAATGTCTTCTTTGTAGGCTTCGGGACGGGGCACCGGACGGTCGTCCCAGTAGCGGTTGAGCACCACCTCCCCTACCCGCACCACCCGGCGGTGGGCTGGCTCGGTTTCGGTGCGCTGGTCGGCCCCTTCCATCCAGAACTGATACTCTTTTTCGAGCTGCGGCAGGTATTCTACCAGTACCTTTTGCCCCCGCCGCTCGGCCAGTAGCCGCACCATCAACGAGAAAAAGGGCGGTTGCGAGCGGCTGGTATAGTAGGTGCGGTTGCCGTTGGGAATGAACCCGATGGTATCTATGAGGTACGCAAAGTTTTTTACCATATCTTCAATCAGGTCGTCGCGGCCATTTTCGGCCAGTCCGAGCATGGTGAAATAGCTGTCCCAGTAGTAGACCTCCCGGAAGCGTCCGCCGGGCACCACGTAGGGATTGGGCAAGCCGAGGAGCGACGAGTTGCCTCCGGCCGAAGGAGCACGGGTAAGCACTGGCCACAGTTCTTCAATATGCTCCTCAATATTATTGGTGGTATCGGTCTGGAAGCCGGAAGTAGGGTTGGGCGGCAGCGCAAAGTGCGCCAGCACGAACGCCTCAAGATCAAAGTCGGGTTGATCTTTTTGGGCTTCGTAATCGGCTAAAATAGTCTCCAGCGACTGCTTAGGAAGGCAGTCAGGAAAGGTTTTGGAGTCTTCAAACACCGGAGCCAACTGCACCGTCTGGAAGAGGTCTCCGTAGAGAATATCCGGGCTGGGCTGAGCGAACGTCAGTGTGCTACTAATAAACAAATAAAAGAAAGAAAACCAGCGAAGCATGCGAGCAGGGTTAGTGAGTATGCCGCAAAGCTATCAAAAGATTTGGTTCTCTACTTACAACATCAATCCGATGCCCAGCGAGACGCGCCGAAAGGTTCGTTTTTCTTCCACCTGCGAGTCTGTTCCCCACCAGGGCTGCCGGTAGTTTACCTCGGTCTGCTGCGACTTCATGCCCACGTGAATGAGCAGGGCGGATCGGTTGAAATTAAACTGGTGGCCCACGCCCGCGTGGAGCATCCAGCCGCCCCGGGCCTTCAGGTCTGTAAATAGTCCTTCGGGATTGCTAGCCCAACCCCGGCTGCGCCCGGCATTGGCGAAGTAGTAAGGGCTCACCTTCCAGTTCGTCAGCGCCCCCCGCACGCTCACGTACACCGGCAGCACGTAGACCGGATCATAGCGATCCACTCCAATTCCGAGTCCCACGCCCAGGTGCGGATTGAAGTGGTAGCCATTTATCGTATGCATCCCCACCCCCGTGCTGGATGTATAAGGACGGTTGTTCAGCATCACGTTGAACTCTCCCAGGTGAAAAAACTGGTGACTTTGCCTGAGAAACTCCCGGGGAGCCGTTGAAACGCGCTCGGGATCAGTACCAAAGTAGATGTAGCGAATCTTCCGGTAGGGAATGTGCAACAGCGGCTGGTTCTCGCGCATCAGTGTCAGGTAATCTTCCTGCACGCTCACCGCCATTTCTCCGGTAAGCGAGGTTCCGTTCTTCAGATCCACCGTCACCGACCGCAGGGTTTGGGCCGAAGCGGTGCCCGCTAATAGTAAAACGAACAGTAGCAACCTACCCGCCAACGACGGGTAGATAGCAAACAGTTTCGAGAAAAGAGCGGCAATCCTCATCGCGACGCCTCTTTAGAACGGACAATATCCAGTTTGCTTAATTGCCGCACCTTGGCCGGATCGGAATAATCATACTGGTACAAGCCGTCGTCGCCCACCATCATCAGAATCTCCCCTAAAGGAATCACGTCGTAAGCATGCACGTCCTTAAAGTGCGCCAACCCGGTGATATCGCGGGACTTCGTTGCGTCAAACACCTTCAGGCCGTAGTCGCCCTCGCAGACGAACAGCGTGGTGCCGCTGATGCCCAAGCCGTGGGGATTCTCCATCGGATAGGTCTTCACCAATTCGGGACGGGTCACGTCGCGGATATCTATCACATCGAGCCGGTTGATGATACCGTCGCAGGTGTTGCCCGAGCGCAGCGTCACGTAGGCAAGACTGTCGTTGGCCACCACCGGGTCGCAACTGGTGGCGTGCGCAAACTCCGAGATGATACGCGGACGGTCGGGATTGCTCTGGTCGTAGATAAACATCCCGCTGCGCGAGCCAATAAACAGTTTGTCCTTGAAGGGAAAGATCGTCTCAATGGCAAAGCCCACCGGCACCGAGTCACCCACCACCGGGTTGGTGGGGCTTTCAATGGAAAATACCTTGATCTGGTAATCATCGATGGTGTACAAGCGCGCGTCGGCAATGGCGAAGCGGGCCATCGAGCCCCCGATGCCAGCGCCGTCAGAAGATACGCTGCTTCCTTCGGCACTGAAGCTCCTAGAGTCTGAGAAAATAAAACTGTTGTCTACGGCCATGCCCCCTCGAAAATGAAATAAGCCCGGTGCATTCGTCGCCGCCAGTTCTCCTTCAAATACCTCCACCGCTTCGTCTTCTTCCCAGCTGGTAACAATGCCGGAGGCCTCGTCCCAGTAGTATCCCCAGCTATTGTAAGCCGGAAAGACCCGCTCGAGCCGCTTCACGATCCGCACGTTGTTCACGTTGCTGATATCAACGGCCAGCAGGTCAACGTAGCTATCAGCGTACAAAATATCGCCCTGCACGGCCATGTCGAAGTTGCCCGGAATGTTGATAAACCGCTCGTTGACGGGATTTTCGGGATCGGTGTTGTTGATGATGTGCACCCCCTCGCCGGGTTGGTTCACGAAGACGTAGGGAGCGCGGTAGTAGATTTTTCCCGTGCTGGTGAGGGTACGCGGTGCTTCTACGGCAAAACTGTTGCGGATTACGGCGGCCGGAGTGTAGATGGGCCGCATAAAGGTGTAGCGGTGCGTCACTTCCACGGTGTCGGAACAGGCCGTGCCGAGCAGCAGCAGGGAAGCGAAGAGCCCAGCGCCAAAGCGCAGGCGAAGGAGGAGCGAACCAGAGGCATTCATAAGTGATGGGTTTAAAGGTGATTGGCTTGAATAATCGTAAGACACTGAACGACTACCAATTGGTTGGAATGATTGTAAACTATTTTTGAACATATTTGCCAATCAATACTGTTGACTAGGATATGAGCGATTCGCATCAGCATCATGCCGCGTGCCAGCACGATCACGGGTCGCACCGACCTCTTCCGGGAGTGCACGTGCACCCTGTCACCAGCAACCTGTGGGTAGCCTTTGTACTGAATGCCACCTTCACCATCATCGAGTTTGTGGGCGGCATCATGACCAACTCCATGGCCATCCTGGCCGACGCGGTGCACGACCTAGGCGACACGTTGGCCATCGGCTCTTCGCTGTTCCTGGAGTCTTACGCCCAGCGGGGACGCAGCAACACCTACTCCTTCGGGTACAAGCGCTTCTCCCCGTTGGGAGCGCTCATCAACGGCATTATCCTGCTGGCCGGGTCGGTGGTGATTATTATTGAAACCGTGCCGCGCCTGCTAAGTCCCGAACCGGTGGATGCCCAGGGGATGCTCTACCTGGCCATTTTGGGAGTGCTGATGAACGGGGCGGCGGTTTGGAAGCTGCGGCGCGAGAAAGACTCCCTCAACCAGCGCACCGTGATGCTGCACCTGATGGAAGACGCCCTGGGCTGGGTGGCCGTACTGCTGGGCAGCGTAGTGCTGCTGTTCACCGACTTCTACTGGATTGATCCCCTGCTCTCGCTGGGCATTGCCGCTTATATCCTGTGGAACGCCTTCAAGAACCTACGGCAGGTGCTTAAGATTTTTTTGCAGGCCACGCCCGATAACGTGAACATCGAGGCCATTCGCCAGGAAGTGCTGCAACTGGATGAGATCGCCGACGTGCACGATATGCACGTGTGGACACTTGACGGCAACTACCACGTGCTTAGCGCCCACCTGGTGCTGCACCAAAGTCGCCCGATTGATGCGTTAGCGACGGTGCGGGCGCGGGTGAACCAACTGCTCAAGCAACACAACATTGATCACATCACCGTGCAGCTTGAGGTGGCCGGCGAGGTGTGCGAACTACAAACCCACTAAGCGATGAATGCGGTACAACAGAAAGAAACGACACAACAACTACGACTGGCCTTCTGGCTGAGTATGGTCACCATTTTCTACAACCTGCTGGAAGGCGTAGCGTCTACCTACTACGGCCTAGCGGACGATACGCTGGCCTTATTCGGGTTCGGCATCGATAGCTTTGTGGAAGTGCTGTCGGGCATTGGCATTGCCCACCTGGTGTACCGCATGCAGCAGGGTGCCATCGAACCCGGCTCCACCGACCGCGACCGCTTCGAGAAGCAGGCGCTGCAACTCACCGGATTTAGTTTCTACCTGCTGGCGGTGGGTATCGTGGCCAGTTCGTTGCTGACCATTTACACCGGCGAGCAACCCACCACCACCGTGGTAGGCATTATCGTCGCTTCGCTATCGATCGTCACCATGTTCTTTCTGGCCCGTTATAAGGAGCGCGTCGGCCGGGCACTGCAATCCGACCCCATTATCTCCGACGCGCACTGCACGAAGACGTGCTTGTACTTATCGCTGCTGCTGCTGGTGTCGAGCGTGCTCTACGAGGTGTTTCGCCTTCCCTACGTGGACGCGGTGGGGGCGCTGGGCATTGCCTGGTTTGCCTTTAAGGAAGGCCGAGAAGCATTTGAAAAGGCCAAGGGGAAGTCGTGCGGGTGTTAGGATGCCGGACGATCAGCATTGCTACAACATTGGATCTATTTTCTTAGCTTTAAATTTTCAGAAGAACCAACCAGACCGATACTATTCATGAAGCTGAAATTGCGGATCTTTCTTATTGTATCTTTGCTACTCTCATCTATCTTGTCAAACGCACAGTACGAAGAGGAACCTTGGACCCGCATTGCCCGACCGGGTTACCAGGAATACGCGCCGGGGCGAAAGCCTCACCTTCTACCTGATTGGCTCGGTGGGCACCACGTACAATTATTCCGATCCGATGGCCGAAACCGCCCGGCTCAACATTTATACCTACCTGACCGGGCCCGAGAAGATCATCAAGCAGCACCAAGCTACCTGGGAAGCCTTTTGGCAGAAGACCGACATTGTGATCGGAGGGGCTCCGGACATGAACAAAGACGTCCGGCAGATGATGTTCAATATCAACTCCTTTGTGAGCGAACAAACCGCGTTCAGCAGTGCCTGTATGGGGCTGGGCATCGACTTCTGGGGCTACAAAACGCTCTGGGACGCCGACTTCTGGATTTATCCGGCCCTGTTGCTGATTAATCCGGAGGCCGCTCACGCCATGCTGGAGTACCGCTGGAAGCGGCTACCAATGGCCCAACAGAATACGGCGGCGCACGGCTACCGGGGCTATCCTTTGTTGAAAGAAGTCGCTGACTTCTAGGTCAGTCGTTCGGAACCGAACGACGCGGGCGACTACGAAATCAAGAACGTGGTTGGCTTCGACGAGTACGCCATCAACGTCGACAACGATGCCTTTACCAACGGCAGCGCCCGGCAGGTGCTGGCGGCGGCGGGGAGTGCCGCCCGCTTGGTCGGTGAAGTCCTCGACCCGCAGTGGCAGGAAGTGGCCGAGCGGCTGGTGATCCGGCGCTTCCCGAACTGCACCGTCCGGGAGCACGATACCTACGAAGGAGAAATGATCAAGCAGGCCGACGTGAACCTGATTTCGTTTCCGCTGGACGTCATTACCGATCCCGAAATCGTTCATCAGAACCTGGCATACTACGAAGACAGGATTGACGAGGAGGGGCCCAACATGAGTTTCTGCATGTTGGCCGGAGCAGCGGCCCGTCCCGGCGATGCTCAGCGAGCCACCGAACTGTTTGAAAAAGCCCTGAAACCGTACCGCAAGGGACCGTTTCGGATTCTGTCGCTGCGGAAGCAAGGCCCCAGCACGTACTTCGGCACCTCGGCCGGGGGACTGCTCCAGGCAGTGATTCTGGGCTTCGGCGGGCTTCATTTCACCGAGCAGGGGTTGGTACAGCAAGACCCATTACTGCCGGAAGGGTGGACCTCTATCGAGCTTAAGGGAATGGGCATGAACCAGGATTTTAACGTGAGCGGCGAAACCAAGCCAGGATTGTAGTAGGTGTCGCAGCGGTATCAACAGAGTACTTCAACTGTTTAGTCTTTCACGGTCCGCTCTTCCAGCACTTTCCCGTCCATGTCAATTTTTAGATACATGTCCATATTGCCTTTTTCCAGTTGTACGTAGTAACCCCTAAAGTCAGGATCATCGGCGTAACGCACTCCGTCAAACTCGTACCCCGGATGGCGGGCCAGCACGTCGCGCTTGATTGCCTCGGGCAACTGGTCTTCGTAGGCAATCGTGTTGTTGTTCCGACGTTCCGGAATGGCCTCCTGCTGCCGGTCCACCATCCGGTTCAGCCCGCCATCAGTTGGTTTGATCAGGTCAAACGCGTCATAGAGTTGCCCGGTCGCGGTGTAGGCCTCGTACGACAGGGTGTCGCCGTCCACGCGAATCACCTGGAAGAGCTGGGTGTTCTCGGCCGCCCGGTCGCGGGTCACCCCGGCGAAGTCGTCCCAGCCGTTGGGGCGCAGGTTATACATCTTGCCGCCGCTCACCGACACCACGTACACCGTGCCCGCGGCATCGCGGGTGTTCACGCCCGTCACCAAGTTTTCCCCCGATGGGTCCAGGTGGCCCCGGGCGTAGCTGTGGTCGTGGCCCTGTAGCGACAGGTCCACCTGGTACTTATCGAACACCGGTTTCCATAACCCGCGCAGCCGCTCGTTGTCCCGCCCGGCGGAGGCCGAGTACAAGGGATGATGGTAGGTCACGACCGTCCACCTGTTGGGGTTATCGGCCAGCACTTCTTCCAACCACGGCACCTGCTCCTCCTGAAGCTCGCTGGTGTTGAGCACCACGATACGCACATCCTGATAATCCAGGTAGTAGGCGGTTTCCTTCAGTCCCTCGGGCCCATTGGTAGGCAGCGTGAACTGCGGATGCCACTGCACCGACAGGTGCTCAATACCCTGCTCCTTTTCTTCGGGAGTGTAGGGTTCAAACTCGTGGTTGCCGGGAAGCGGCACCGAGGGTAGCATAGCGTGAATCCACCCTCCGGCGGTGAACCACTCGTGCCACTGCCGTTCGCTGTGCGCGTCGTTGATCATGTCTCCGGCGTGGATGATAAAGCGCGCGTCGGGAGCGGTGCGGTAGCCCTCGCGGATGAGTCGCGACCACAGTTCCAGAATGTAGTTCTGGGCGTCGCCCACGTAGAGAAAGGAAAAGGGCTCGGGTTCGGCGCTGGCGGTACGAAACTGAATCCACTCACTCCAGATCTTACCGTCGCCCACCCGGTAGGCGTATAAGGTGTCGGACAGCAGCCCGGTGAAGGTAACGGAGTGGTAGTTGGATACCACCTCGGCGGTCATGATCTGCGAGGCGTCCATCGTCTCGGTGGCGGCCTTGATCGTAGTCGCGTTACGCCAGAACTTGGGAGCCGCATCAGCCAGCGCGATCTCAGCGTAGCCCTCGGTGATGTCGGGACTCGTCCGCCAGGTCACGCTGGTGCTGGTGGCGGGATCGGCGGTGAGGTTGAGCACGATGTGGTCGGGGTGCGCACCGGGTTTGCTCCAGTTTTGGGCAAATTCAGGGACTTTATAAGCCCGTTGCTGGGCATTGGCCGGTAGTAGGCCAATCGACAGTGTGATCAAAAGAGCGCTAGCGAGGAGGTGATGCATAGTTACGGACAGTTGGATGGCAGGGATCACAAAGTTAGGCATTACGCGCCTTTGTGTTGTTAACCGAAGGTCAAGCGATTGTTATCGTTGTGTTACCAGAATCGCCCTTCGGCTTCTGTATGCTAGTAAAGCCCGATCCTGATGGTAGGCGTCATGTCTTCCTGGAAACGGTGCAGCACGTAACTCGGAATTTTGTTATTGCTCACATCCAGATACTTCAGTTTTTGGAGTTGGTTGATCTCGGACGGCAGGTTCTGGAGCGCATTGTCGTTCAAGAACAGATACTCGAGCGACTGTAGCTGGTTGATCTCCGAAGGAAGCTGCGTAAAGCGGTCTCCTTCCAGGTGCAGTTCTGACAGGTCGGGCAGTTGCCGCAGCACGTCGATGCTTTTCCGAAGGTCAAACCGCTCGTCGTTCACGATGTAAAGGGTGCGCAGGTTTTTCAGCTCGGAGAACTCAGCGGGCAGTTCTTCCACCTGGCTGTTGAGCAGCTCGAACGTTTCCAGGCTTTGAAGCATACCCACCGCGGCGGGCAGTTGCTTAATGTTCTTCCCGCCCACCTCCAGCACGCTCAGCGAGGGCAATTGGGCGAGCACCTTAAAGTCATGCTCCAGATCTTCAGGATCACCGTAGTCTACGTACAAATTGCGCAGTGCCCGCAGTTCGAAGAAACGATCAGGCAAAGCCGATAGCACGTTGCCCGACAAATCTAGGTACGTCAGCTTCGACAGCGCTCCCAGTCCCTCCGGGAGCGACTCGATCCGGTTGTCCGCCAGCTCCAGATGCTCAATATTTTTAAACTCCAAAACTTCTTCGGGAAAGGTCTTTAAGCGCTGATCGTTGAGGTTGAGCGTTATCACGGCTTCCGGGTTTTGCCGGGCCGTGGCCAGATCGGTATATTCCGTAGGGCGGCTTTGGCCCATCAGCAGGGAGCTTCCTAAGAAACTAAGCGCAATCACGAATGATATTATTCTCATGTTGGGTAGGTTGTGGAAAAGTTTTAGAGATAAAAGCCTGCACTACTCAGGGTACACGGGATAAGCCCTAAACAGTTCGTTTACCGGAGTGGCAGTAGGCACTAAATCCGCTTCTACAACAGCACAAACGGATGGTCTTTAATGGGTTGCTTGAGCTCGGGCGGCAAGCCGAAGTTGTCGTCGATGAAGCGATCCATCTCGCCCCGGGTTTTCTCCGACAGCAGCTCCGACATAGCGTCTACTGCCTCGTGGCTGATCAGATAGGGCAGGTACGAAAACAAAAACCGATCCCCCTGACAGTGCCCGTAGATCTGGTATTCTTCCAGTTCTGCTTTAGGCCGACCGGTCACGATACAGCGGTCGAGCCAAGCTTCGTGGTTCAGGCCGTGCTCGTACAACAGCTCCTGCCGCCGTCCGTAAAAGTCCACCCGCTCGTCGAAGAACTGCTGGATGTTGCGCATCGACTCCACCGACAGTTCTTTCCGCATCCGCTCGGCGCACGACAAGCACATGGCGTACTCGAAGATCACGTCCTGGCTATCGAAGCCCGGGTAGTTCCGAAACGCTTTTTCGATCAGGTACTGGGTGTTGTTGGCCAGCAGGTCGGTGTTGCACGAGATGCAGTGCGAGAAAGCCCGCTCCTGCGAGTACGAATGAAATTCCGCCGGAATATCCGTCACCTCGTTCACTGCTAGTAGTTTGTCCGTCGGTTTCTTTTTTGCCATAGATGCGATCTGATCAGTCGATAAGAAACCGCAAGGTAGCCAAAAACCAGTCAATTGCGGAACCATTGCGCCCCGGAAGTTAGAAACTGCAGAACCCTACCCCACTCAAACCAGTACATTCATTAGAACCAGCCCTTCCCTTGTGACCCAGCCACCCACTAGCACCAACATCAGTCTCAGTTCCTCCACCGGCAAATGGATTCTGGCCTCCACCATTCTGGCCTCTAGCATGGCCTTTATCGACAGCACCGCCCTCAACGTGGTGCTGCCCTCACTGCAAGAAGACCTCAACGCCCAGGGCACCGACATCTTCTGGATTCTGAATGCCTACCTGCTCATGCTGGCGGCGCTCATCCTGGTGGGCGGAGCGCTGGGCGACAAGCTGGGCCGCAAGCGGATATTTATGGTTGGCATTGTCATCTTCGTGCTGGCCTCGGTGGCCTGCGGACTCTCTCCTTCGGTCGACGCGCTGATCATCGCCCGCGGGGTGCAGGGACTGGGCGGGGCCCTGATGATTCCGGGCAGCCTGTCAATTATTTCGGCTACCTTTCACGACCGAGAAAAGGGCCGCGCCATTGGCACCTGGTTGGCCGTCACTACTTTGGTGACTGTGGGCGGGCCCATTCTGGGCGGCGCGCTGGGCGACGCCGGACTGTGGCGGGCCATCTTCTACATCAACGTGCCGCTGGGACTGGCCACGCTCTACGTGCTGGCCACCCGGGTGCCCGAAAGCTCCGACGGCTCCATCGACCACCGCCTCGACTACGCCGGGGCCGCTACGGTGGTGCTGGGCCTGGCCCTGCTGACCTTCGGCTTTCTGGAGATTCCCGAGCTGGGCGGCACCTGGCCCGTTTATGTTTCACTGGGAGCGGGAGTGCTGGCCCTGGTGGCTTTTGTGTTTATCGAGCAGCGCAGCGACCACCCGATGGTGCCGCTGGGACTGTTTAAAAACAAAACCTTCACCGGGGCCAACGTGCTCACCTTCTTTTTATACGCCGCGCTGGCCGCCGCCATCCTGTTTCTCACCCTCAACCTGGTGCAGATTCAGGGCTACAGCCAGTTACAGGCCGGACTGGCCTTCTTACCCTTCACCCTGCTGATGGCCACCTTCGCCCGCTCGGCGGGAGGGCTGGTGGACCGCTACGGACCGCGCTGGCTGCTGATTATTGGTCCGGCAATCGTCGGCATCGGGTTTCTGCTGCTGGCCAGGGTGGGCCGCACCGCCGGTCCGGCCGATTTCTGGACGACCTTTTTTCCTGGGATCGAGGTGTTTGCGGCGGGCATGACGCTCACGGTGGTGCCCCTCACCACCACGGTGATGAGTGCGGTGGCCGACCGGAACGCAGGCACTGCCTCGGGAGTAAACAACGCCGTCACGCGCACGGCCAGCGTATTTGCCAACGCCGTGGTGGGAGCACTAGCCATCGTTTTCTTTTCCCAAGCGCTAGAAATCAGTACCGCCGACTTGGCGCTCGCGCCCGAGGTGCAACAGTCCGTACTGGCCGAGGCCGTCAACCTGGGTGATGCGCAGGTGCCGGAGGCGGTTAGAGACGTAAACCAAGCTACGGTAGCCAACGCCTATCAGGACGCCTTCGTCACGGCCTTCCGCCGGATCATGTACATCAGCGCCGGACTCGCCTTCCTGTCGGCGGTGGCGGCCTTCTTGCTAATCGATAAGCGGGTGAAGGATTTGGCGTAGAGATAGAGGAAACAAAAGAGAGCAAGAGAATTCCCTTTCAATAACTTTTGCTGCACAACTCGCTTCCATAGCCCATAAATTAATTTATGGGCTATGGAAGCGGTGAGACGCTCGGGCACATTCAAACTTCTACACTTTCTTGCAGAGGTGTCATCCGAAAAAGACTTTCCTGGCAAAGCATGGCAGTAGAGCAACAAATTTCCTGCTGAATGACAGGACAGGAAGCTTCTCGGTGGGATGGTTCGTTTCCGAAGTAGCAGTCTCAGCGGCCCTGAAAGGGGGAAGATATCGGCCTCGAGATTGGCTGTTCAGAGGAGAGACAAACTCCGCGCTTTCATTACATCCGTACCTTTTTGCGTTTCTGAGGATTTTAAGCAAGGTACGGAGCCGCTACCTTTCGGCTTTCTGGTCCTATTTTCTCACCAAAACCCCCTTTCGCATGGAAGCATTAAGTAACCGAATCTCTATTCAGATTCCCCCCGAAGAACTGCAAGCCGCCCTCCAAAAGATGGAAGAGGTGTCCGCCATGCTGGAACCCTACCTCATTGCCCTCACCGCCGACGAGCGTCGTCAGATCCCCAAGATGAGCGACGGCAACGCGCCCTTCGTAGAAAAAGCGCTGCGCTACGCCAAAAGCCAGCCCGACCTGTCGCCGGCCTACCTCAAGGTGGAGGAGATGGACATCGACTTCAAGGCCGTGAACGACCTGGCCGCCGTGCTACAGGTGGTGAGCCGGGTGAGTTCATCGCTCGACGACACCATCAAGCTGGCGGGCAGCGAGGCCTGGATGGCTGCCCTGGCCTTCTACAACTCGGTGAAGATGGGCACCAAGCTCAACGTGCCCGGCGCCAAGCCTGTCTACGAAGACCTGCGCAAGCGTTTCGGGGGCAACCGTCCGCGCCCGGACCAGCCTACCGAGGATTTGGCTTCCTAACAACGACTCAGAATTTCTTGGTGAGCCAGGCTTGCTTTCGGTGCGAAGGCGGGGCTGGCTTTTTTGTTATTCCACCCCCGCCGCCCCGCTGAGCAAGCTGTTGATAGGCCTTTCGCAGCAAAAAGGTGCGACGGCGGAGCAAAATGCTCCGGCCGCGCAGCAAAGTGCTCGGCATGCCGAGCAAAAAGGTGCGCCGCCGGTGCTCGGAGGTGCGGCGGCGGAGCAAATAGCACCGGCGGCGGTGCTCGGAGGTGCGACAGCGCAGCAAAAAGGTGCGACGGCGCAGCAAAAAGGTGCGAGGCCGGAGCAAATAACACCGATAGCGGAGCAAAAAGGTGCGACGACGGAGCAAAATGCTCCGACCACAATGCTCGGAGGTGCGACGGTGGGGTAGATAGCAGTAGGCGCGGACTTATCGGGTGGGATCGCAACAATTTCTGGTACTGGGTGGACGCCAATAGACAAATAGGCTACGCCAATAAAATTATCAACTTCTAAAAACTTAGCTATTTTTCTCCTCTCCGCTTAACAAATTTTCATCTTTCCCAGAAAGTTGTATATTGGACTGTGTCGGGATACTTCCGGTCTGCGCTGAAGGTACCCGCCGTGACCAAACTTATTGTTAACTTGACCCACCCTACCATGAAAACCTTTCTTACCATTGCCCTGGTTTGCTGCCTGGCCTTTATCTTCGCCAGCCATACCGACAAAAACATCGTCCCCAAAACGCACGCCAGTCGAACCCTGGATGCTGCTCCTTCGCACCTTCCGACGGCACTGACGCTGTTCACCGATCCCGGAAACATCGTAGCGGTGCGCGACATCACGCTGAAAGAAGGAGTGGCGGCGGCCGACTTTGAACGCTTCGCGGTGGAGAAATTCACTCCCGTGTTTGAGCACCAGGTGCCGGGCGTGAAGGCCTTTATCATGAAGGGCGACCGGGGCGACAAGAAGGGCAGCTACTCCTACGTGCTGATCTTCAACTCATCCAACACCCGCGACTTTTACTATCCCTTCGAGCACGGCGGCGAGGAAAGCGTGCCCGCTACCTCCGAACGGCTGTGGCTCCCGGCCCGACAGGCCATCTATCAGGAACTGGTGAAGTACGTCAACGGCATCGGCGAAACCCAGGGTTACACCGATTATATCGTGCTGGGTGGCGACACCGAATACGCTCCCGCGGCGAAGCAGTAAGCTGGATACTGGTCATTGGTCATAATTACAAAGTACCAGGGACAAAGGACAAGTAACCAGCATTCAATATCCTAGCTTGGCAGAAAGTCCTCGTACTTGCAACTCTGTGGCGTGCTCTTGCGTTGGTTGGCTATATGCGCATCTCTTCGTGGCGAAAAAACTCCGACCTGGTTGGCATCGGCAGCTCGGTGCTGTGCATCGCTCACTGCCTGCTGCTACCCGTACTGGTGCTGGCGGGCAGTCTGTCGGGCGACACGCACCGTTGGGCTTGGCTGGATTTTGTCTTTGTTCTCCTGGCGACGGTCGCCGTCTTTTATTCTACGCGCCGCCTAAGAAGTTCGTTCCTGCGGCGCGGCCTGTGGCTAACGCTGGTGGTGTTCAGTGGAGCCATTGTGTTTCATGAGCACCACCCCGCCGCGCTCCATATCTCCGTAGCTGCTTCGCTGTTGCTGGCGGTTCTTCATCTCGCTAGCTACCGCCAAAAGCACACCTGATGCCCAGCACTTGATGCCCACTCTGACCTTACCAACGCCCTCCGAGTTTTCGTTTGACGAATGCCTGCGCTACCTGAGCCGCTCAACACGCGAAAGCCTGCACCGGGTAGAGAACAGTCAGGTAAAAAAGGTGATTGATTACCAGGGAGCGCCCGTATTTCTGGTGATAAGCGCACCGGAGCCCGATACGCTCACCATCAACTACCAAACCGCCACCGCCCACCCCGAATCTTTTTTAAAGGATTACGTCACCGATTGGTTTGATCTAGGGCGGGACCTGCGTCCGTTCTACGCCCTGGCCAAGACTGATGCGCTGCTGGGTCCGGCGGTGGAGCAACACTACGGCTTGCGCCTGGTCGGAATTTCCAGTTTGTTCGAGGCCCTGTGCTGGGCCATCATCGGACAGCAGATCAATCTGGCGTTTGCCTACACCCTCAAGCAACGTTTTGTGCAAAGCTGGGGTGCCGCCGATGAGTACGAGGGCGTACCGTACTACCGCTTCCCCACCCCTGAGGCAATCGCCCAGCGCAGGCCCAACCAACTAACGACCCAACAGTTCTCTACGCGCAAGGCAGAATACCTGATCGGAGTGGCCAAGGCCATTGGGGAAGGGCAATTATCCAAGGAGCAGCTACTGGCCCTACCCACCCCCGAAGCGTTGGATACGTTAATCCGTCAGCGGGGCGTGGGAGCCTGGACGGCCCACTACGTACTACTAAAGTGTCTGCAACGTCCCGACGCTTTTCCGGCCGCCGATGTTGGATTACACAACGCCATCAAGCAGGGGTTAGGATTGCCCCACAAGCCTGACCTGCCCGCGGTGCACCGGTACGCCGAGCCCTGGCCGGGATGGCGGGGCTACGCTACCTTCTACCTGTGGCAGACGTTGCTTCCCTAGGCGATTTTCACGGCCGTGCCACTGGCGCTCACCATGAGCATGCCGCCTTCTTTGCCCACGGTTTCGTAGTCCAGGTCGACGCCCACGATGGCGTTGGCTCCTAGCTTGGCGGCCCGTTTCTCCATCTCTTCCAGGGCGATGTCTTTGGCCTCGCGCAGCGCCGACTCGTAGGAGCCGGAGCGCCCGCCGACGATGTCGGTGATGCCCGCGAAGAAGTCACGAAAGATATTGGCACCAATGATGGCTTCGCCGGTGACGAGTCCGAGGTAGGTGGTGACGGGCCGTCCTTCAACGGTGGGTGTGGTGGTGACGATCATAGTGTATCAGATTATAGGTACTACTGTTAGACGGTATAATGGTGAGCAGGTTGCGTTTTCTGATCGGGCGATTGCTCCGTAGTATAGTAGTATAATTGCTTCTTGGGTAGACGACAAGCAGTCTAAGTGGTCGGTTTGCTTCGTATGTGGCGTGGGGTTTGCTAGGGAAGCACCGAAGTACCTCGCCCAAATTCAAAGACCAGACGGGCGAATAACCGGCATCGGCAGCTTGGGCCACAAAGCGGGTTATTTTCCTAACCCCCAACCCATTGTTTCGTAAGCATACTCAACCTATCAGTGCTCCCCTTTATTCTTCAGTGTATGAATTTATTTCCGAAGTGGTTTGTAGCCCTTCCTATTCTCTTTCTAACCTTCCTTCCAGCCCTATTATCCGCGCAAAGCCAGGTGACGCTGAGCGGTTACGTGCGGGATGCGGCCAATGGTGAATCGCTCATTGGGGCCTCTATTTACGTGCAAGAGGTGGGCAACGGTACCGTGACCAACGTCTACGGCTTCTACTCGCTCACCGTGCCCGCGGGCGATTACCAGGCCACCTACTCGTACGTCGGTTACCAGTCGGTGAGCAAGAAGCTACCGCTCACCGAAGACATTCGGCTGGATATTGAACTCGCTTCCACCAGCCAGGAGCTACAGGAAGTGGTGGTGACCTCCGAAGGGCTGGACGCCAACGTGCGAAGCACCGAGATGAGCGTGAACCGGCTCGACATCAACACCATTCAGAAGGTGCCCGCCTTCCTGGGCGAGGTCAACGTGCTGCGGAGCATCCAACTGTTGCCGGGCGTGGCCACGGTGGGCGAAGGGGCGTCGGGCTTCAACGTGCGCGGCGGCGGCGTGGGCCAAAACCTCATCCTGCTTGATGAAGCGCCGGTCTACAACTCCTCGCACCTGTTCGGGTTCTTCTCGGTGTTTAACCCCGATGCGGTGCAGGACACCAAACTGTATAAAGGAGCCATTCCGGCCCAGTACGGCGGCCGCATCTCCTCGCTGCTCAACGTGCGCATGCGAGAGGGTAACAGCAAGGAGTTTGACGTGAGCGGCGGCATCGGCACCGTGTTCAGTCGCCTGACGGTGGAAGGACCGATTATAAAAGACCGGGCCTCGTTCATCGTGGCCGCGCGCCGCTCGTACATCAACGTGCTGATCCGCCCGTTCGCCGACCAGATTGGCATTGGCAGCGACTTCGGACTCAACTTCTACGATTTAAGCGCGAAAGCCAACTACCGCATCAATGAGAACAACCGGGTTTTTCTGTCGGGCTACCTGGGACGCGACGTGTTTCGGTTTGATGCGAACCAGGGCTTTAACTGGGGCAACTCGACAGCGACCGCGCGTTGGAACCACCTGTTTAGCGACAAGCTATTCTCGAACTTCACCCTGGTATTCAGCGACTACGACTACGAGCTACAGTTCGGCGAAGACGACTTGGATTCGTTTAGCTGGAACTCGTCGGTTTCTAATTTTATCCTGAAGCCCCAGTTCACCTACTTTCTCAACAGCCGCAACGAGTTGTCGTTCGGGGGCGAGGCGACCTACTACCGCTTTGAGCCCGCCAACGCGGTGGGAGTGGCCAACGGTACGGCCATTGACTTCAGCCTGGACGAGAAGTATAACCTGGAGACGGCGGTCTATGCCGGAAACAAGCAGGACGTCGGCTCGGCGCTATCACTGGAGTACGGACTGCGCTTCTCGGCCTTCCGTTACTACGGTCCGGGCACCGTGTATCGCTACGGCACCGCCCCGGCCGGACAACGCCTGCCGGTGCGCGGCGTGGAGACCGTTGAGCGGGGCGAGCCGATTGCCACGTACGCTAATCTGGAGCCGCGCGCCGCGTTCAAGGTGCAGGTGGATGAGCAAAGCTCAATCAAGGGTAGCTATACCCGTACGGCGCAGTACATACACCTAGTGTTGAACACCACGGCTTCCAATCCCCTCGACGTGTGGGTGCCCAGTTCTAACAACATTGAACCCCAGTTGGGCGACCAGTTCGCGCTGGGCTACTTCCGCAACTTCGGCAGCTCCTCCGCGCCCGACTACGAAACCTCGCTGGAAGTCTACTATCGGAACACCCAGAACCAGATTGACTACATCGACGGGGCCGACCTGCTGATCAATGAGTTTGTGGAGGGCGACTTACTCGTAGGAAAGGGACGCGCCTACGGACTGGAATTATACGCGAAAAAGAACGCCGGCCGCTTCAACGGTTGGATCAGCTATACGTTGGGCAAAACCGAGTTGCAGGTCAACGGCATCAACCGCGGTACCTGGTACCCAACCCGCTTCGACCAGCGGCATAACTTCAAGGTGGCCGCTTTCTACGACATCAACGACCGCTGGTCACTGTCGGGCAACTTCACCTACCTGACGGGCACGCCCGCCACTTTCCCCACTTCGCGCTTTGTGTTGCAGGGCATCCTGATTCCCTACAACGCCAACGATTCGCGCAACAACACCCGCATCCCTGATTACCACCGGCTGGACTTGTCGGTGCGGCTGGAGGGACGCAAGATCAAGCGCAACGGCAAGGTGCGGAAGAACGAAGATTACTGGGTGTTCTCACTGTATAACGTGTACGCCCGGCGCAACCCGTTCTCAATCTTCTTCTCGCAGGACAACACGCGTCCCTCGGACTACTTTTCTGGCGGCAACCCGCAACCGACACAGGGCGGTCAACCGGCTCCGCAGTCAACGGCCACCCAATTATCCATTGTGGGTTCCATCATCCCTTCCATCTCGTACAATTTTAAATTCTGAGCATGCAACGCATAATGATAATAGTCTGTCTGGGAATAGTTTTGGGTTCTTGCGAGGACCAAATCAACCCTACGCTAGAAGAAGTCGCGCCGGTGTTGGCGATAGACGCCTGGATCACCAACCAACCCACCGCACAGGTGATCCGGCTGAGCCAAACCCAACCCTACTTCGACACCATCGCCAGTCCGGTGGTGGGAGCCAGCGTACGGGTCACGGGGTCCGCTGGGGATACGTATACTTTTCAGGAGGACGAGCGGGAACCGGGTGCCTACTACTGGACGCCCCCAACCTCCGATCAGGGCTTCGGCACGGTGGGTGAAACGTATAACTTACTTATAGATGCCAATGGCCAGTCGTATACCGCAACCACTGAAATGGACCCGGTGCCGCCCATCGACAGCATCACCTATGAGTTGACCGAGGCGAATGCTTTCTTTCCCGAGACCTACATTGCCCAGTTCTGGGGAACCGATCTTCCGGAAGAGGGCAACGCCTATTGGATCAGAACCTACCGGAACGGAGCACTGCTGAATCGTCCTAACGAAATCTCGTTGGCCTACGATGCGGGGTTCTCGCGCGGGGGAGCTTCAACGCCACCGTATTCGCTCAGCCCATTCGCAACAGCATCAATCCCATTGACGGGGATGATGACGGCGGCTTCTTACCCTCGTATAATTTCGGGGATTCTATCTACGTAGAATTGCACAGCATCTCGGACGAGGCCTTCGACTTTTTGAACCAGGTGGCGATTCAGACCAACCGTCCCGGTGGCTTTGCCGAACTGTTTGCCAACCCCATTGCCAACGTCCCTACCAACATCACCACCGTTGACGCGAACGGGCCAGCGGTGGTAGGATTTTTCAACGTGGCCGCCGTGTCGGGCTTGGGCACCCGCGTTGAATAAATTGTTGCGTCCTAAACAAACGAACGCGGGGTTTCAGTAGTTATAGAGGCTTAACCAATACTTGATAATGTTATGAAGCTACGCCCCTTGCTGCTTTTTCTGGGCACCCTAGGCTGCCTTAGCCAAACCCGCTGCGGAGATACTGACACTGAAGCCCCGGTCACCGATAGCACCGGAAGTGAAATCACCTACCGCGTCGTGGACGCCTACCCGAACCTGAGTTTCACCCGTCCGGTTGATTTTCAGCACGCGGGTGACGGCAGTAGCCGGGTGTTTGTGGTGGAACAGCGGGGAGTGATCTCGGTGTTTGCCGACGATTCAACGGCCAGTGAGAAACAAACCTTCCTGGACATTTCAGACAAGGTGGATGATGACGGCAACGAAAAGGGCCTGCTGGGACTGGCCTTTCATCCGGATTATGCCAGCAATGGCTACTTTTACGCGAACTTTACGGTTGCCGGAAATCCCACCCGCACCTACGTTTGCCGCTTCAAGGTGTCGGACAGTAATCCTAATATGGCTGAGCGCAGCAGCGAAACCTTACTGATAGAGATTCCCCAACCTTTTAACAACCACAACGGCGGACAACTGGCCTTCGGTCCGGATGGCTACCTCTACGTTGCCGTGGGTGACGGCGGCAGTGCGGGCGACCCGGACGGCAACGGCCAGAACCGGGCCACCCTGCTGGGTTCTATTCTGCGCCTCGACGTGGACCGAACGGATGCCGGTCGGGCCTACGGTATTCCGGCGGATAACCCTTTTATAGGCAACACCGACGGCTTTCGGGAAGAGATCTACGCCTACGGGCTGCGCAACCCCTGGCGCTTTAGCTTTGATGCGGAAACCGGGCAGCTATGGGCCGCCGACGTGGGACAGAACAAGTACGAAGAAATAGATATTATTGAGCGCGGCGGCAACTACGGCTGGGACGTGGCCGAGGCCACGCACTGCTTTGAGCCCGATCAAGGCTGCGACCAGACCCAATTAATTGCCCCGGTGTGGGAGTATGACCATGATGATGGGGACGTATCGATCACTGGAGGGTTTGTGTATTGAGGAGCTACACTGCCCAGCTTGGTTGGCCGGTATATCTATGCCGATTATGCCTCGGGACGCGTGTGGGCCTTAGAAACCAACGGCCAGGCGCAGGAGTCTAACGTAGAACTCCTTAAAGTAGACTTCCAGATAGCCTCGTTTGGCGTTGACGCCCAGCAAGAACTGTTGCTGTGCGGATTTGATGGATCTATCTACCGCATTAAGGCGGAGTGAATAATTGAGATTACCCATCAATAAGTTGATGGGCTATGGCATTCATGAGAGGTTTGGGTACCTTTGGTTGCAGCGCATCCAAGCAATTGAGCGCGCTGACCCTTTTCAGCGTTAACTTCCCCACCCACCCCATGAAATCATTGTCTCTGTTGGTAACTAGCCTCTGCTTCTCGTTTGCTTCCTTGGCGCAATCCGAAGCCATCTACAACGACGAACACCCCGCCGTGGTGCCGGTGTGGAGCCGGGTGGCCGATTTCTCACCCCAGTTGCGGGCCGTGGAAGCCGCTGAGTTCTCACCCGACGGACAATACGCCGTGTCGGGCTCGAAGTTCGGCTATAAAGTAATGCTCTGGCGCGTGGCCGACGGAACGCTGGTGTGGGAGCAGGCGCACGAATCGGAAGTGGAGTGCGTGGTGTTCTCGCCCGACGGGAAACGCATCGCGACGGGAGGCGAAGATTACTTCGTGCGCATCTGGGACTCCGAAACCGGTGAGCAACTGCACGCTTGGGAGCACGACAGCGGACTGGACGGCATCACCTGGTCGCACAACGGCGCACTGATCGCTAGCGGCTCGGAAGCGGGCGAAGCTTTTTTGTGGGACGCCGAAGACTATAGTTTGGTAGGCAAGGTGAAGGTAGGCTCTACGATCAACTCGCTGGACTTTACCCGGGACGACACAAAGCTGGTGGTGGCCGGAAACATTCAGACCCCCGACCCCGCCACCGGCGAGACGCACTACGGTGGCTTTGCGGCTTTGATCGACGTTGCGTCGCAAAAAGTGATTCAGCGCTACGAGGGCCATACGGCCTCCATCAAGTCGGTGCGCATCTCGCCCGACGAGCGCTGGATTGCTACTGGCTCGTTCGACAGCACGGCGCGGGTGTATGATCTCAAAAGCGGTGAACTGATTAAGACACTGAAAGAGCCATTGCGTATTGAAGCCGTTGCCTTTTCGCCCGACGGGAACTACCTGCTCACGGGCGGGCACCAACTGCTGGTCACCTTTTACCGTACCGGCGACTTTGCGGTGGCTTTTGAGCTACCCACGCCCCGCACCGAGTATATCGACTTCTCATTCGACGGACGCTTGCTGCTCACGGCGCACGAAGACAGCGGCCTGCTGTCGCTCTTTATGCTGTTGTCGGATACCCAAGGAACCCCCGGCTTTTACCAGCGGGTATCTAACGGACAGCTCAACAACCGTGATTTGAAGAAGCCTTAGGGCTACAAGCCCTCCGTATCCTCGTATAGCTGGGCGATTGGCAAACGCAGGTCAAAAGAGCGCAATACGATTTCAGCATCTTCACCTTCGTAGTACGCCATCATCCAATCTTCGCTAGCCGAGCTACGGTAGCGCACCTCTACCGCCGGTCGGTCTTGTTCAATCAGCACGTATTCTCGCAGTGAGGCCAACTGACTATAGTGCCAGAACTTTTGCCCGCGATCGTAGGCAGCCGTGCTTTCTGAAAGAACCTCTACCAGCAGCACCGGATTGTCGATCGCGTTGATCTCACCCGGACCAGTGATAGGTCGGCATGCCACGGAGACATCCGGATGAAACCCTTTGTTGACCGCTTCAACGTATACTTTTAAGTCACTGTTGAAGGGTCGACAGCCTTTAGGAAGTAAATTGCCAAGATTCCTTCCCACATTAGAAGATATAGCGCTATGCTTCCGAGCGGCGCCGGACATGGCGAATACTTCACCGTCATGGTACTCGTAGCGGGTGTCCGTGTCTTCTTCTAACTGCTGGTATTCAGTCAGGGATAGTTTTCGATGATCTAAGGCTTCTTGCATCATAATAGCATTTTAAGTGATCTACGAACGGTTGAGCCGAGGGTTACTCTCTACTGACGAGTAGAAAACGTATACACGGTAGTGGTTTGGTAGGTTTCTCCCGGGCGCAGCTCAGTAGAAGGGAAGTCGGGCTGATTAGGCGAGTCGGGGAAGTGCTCAGTTTCCAGGCAGAAGCCGGTGCGCTGTTCGTACACCGCTCCGCCCTTGCCGGTGAGGGTGCCGTCCAGGAAGTTGCCGGAGTAGAATTGCACGGCGGGTTCGGTGGTAAAAACCTCCAGCAATCGGCCGCTGTTCGGTTCGTGCACCGTGGCCGCCAGCGTGAGTGCGTCGCCTTCCTTGTTGAGCACCCAGCAGTGGTCGTAGCCAATGCCGTACTCTAACTGCTGATAGTCCTGCTCGATGCGTGCGCCGACTGGGGTGGGTTGCCGGAAGTCCATCGGCGTGCCCGCCACCGCCGCCAGTTCACCGGTCGGAATCAAGGTACTGTCCACCGGCACGAAGCGGTCGGCGTTGATCATCACTTCGTGGTTGAGGATAGAGCTGCCGCCCTGCCCCGTCAGGTTAAAGTACGAATGGTTGGTGAGGTTCACCACCGTAGGCGCATCAGTGGTAGCCCGGTAGTCGATGCGCAGTTCGTTGTCGTTGGTAAGCGTATAGTTCACGGTGACGTCTAGCGTGCCAGGATAGCCCTCTTCTCCGTCGGGACTTTGGTAGCGAAGCTCGAGGCCCACGCTGCTGCTGTCGCCCGATGCGGGTTTGGCCTGCCAGAGCACTTTATCAAAGCCCCGGAGGCCGCCGTGCAAGTGGTTGCCCATGTTATTCTGGGCCAGGGTATACTCTTGACCACCATCCAGGGTAAATTTTCCCTTCGCGATACGGTTGCCGTAGCGACCCACCAGCGCTCCGAAGTAGGGAGAATCCTCGAAGTAGGGTTCCAGCGATTCAAACCCCAGCACCACATCGGCCAGCGAATCGTTGCGGTCGGGCACCATGAGCGATACCACCACGCCTCCGAAGTCGGTGATCTGGGCCTCCATGCCGTTGGCGTTGGTCAGGGTGTATAGGTTGGCAGTTTGCCCTTCGGCCGTGGTGCCGAAGGCAGCGTAGGTGATGGTGGGGGTCATAGAGGTTTCGTTAGGCGGGGTTGAGGGAGTGCACGCCCAGGGAGCTAGCAGGGCAAACCCTATCGGGATCAAATAGCCCACTAAAGGATGCAGGAGGAAGCGCTTGGCAAGAGACACAGCCCTAGCTAGGAACAGTAGGTGGGTGAACATAAGGAGGGATCGGTCAGGTTTGCACCAAAAATAAGCAATTTTACGAGCGAAAGATACGCTTGGGCGAAGAATGCGCGGTTGAGGCAGCCGGAACTCGGGCACCAGTGGCATACTTTCTTGGCAACTAGTGGTTCTTTTTTAGCAAAACGAACCGGTGAAGAGGATGGCCTTCTAGCTGCTTTAACCACGGAGCGAGCGCTCCCCGCACCGGGTAGCTACCGCTCCATCAACCGTGTACCCCACGCTACACGGTCGATGTTAAGTGGAAGCATTCTAAAAATCCCACGTCACTTGGTCGCCCACCTTTTTGGCGGAGAGCTTTTTCTGGGACAGTTCCTTGGTGGTATCTGTGGGGTCGGACGCTGCCTTGGTCGCCTTCCGGGGATTAGGCGAAACGCTGATCGGCTTCACCTCCTTCACCTTGTGCTTGGTGAGGCGGTTGCCGAGCGCCTTCCAGCCTTTGATATCGACCAGCACGTCTAAGTCAAAGACCTGCTGCTCGTGCTTGCGGCTGCCATCGCGCACGAAGGTGACCTGCGCCTGGGGTTGGGCTTCCGTCGCAGCCATCCACAATTTGGAGCTGCGGGTGTCAGTGATAAACGAAAACCGCTTGTCGGGCGTGGTGGTCTCTATCAAGAAGCGCTTCACGTAATACTGCTTGGAGTTGCCGTCGTAGTAGATGGCGGTGAGCGGAGTCTCAGCGCTGAATTTATTCACCAGCAGGGTTTGCTCGGGACTAAATTTGTGGGTGAGTTCGTAGCTTTTGAGTTCGTACGAACCGTCGCGGTACACGGCCAGCAGGTGGTCGTCGCCCTCAAAGGAGCCGAGGTACTGCCCGCGCTCGCTGGTGTTCAGGGTGCCCACAATGGGATCGTACCACAGATCGATGCCGCCCAGCGTAGACTCGCCCTCGGCGGTCTTCTCAATCTTGCGGATCGGATACTTGGTCAGGATGTTACCCGACGCACTGCGCCCTTTGATCTCTAGGGAGGCAAAGTCGAAGTCGAATTTCGTAACGCGGGCCCGCGCTCGGGCTGATAGCAGCACACTCACCGTTTCGGCCTCAGCATTGGCGTTGGCGGTGAAGTAAAGTAGCTTGGAGCCGGGGGCACCCTTGGTAAGGTCGTATTCTTTGTCTCGTGTGACGGCCAGCACCTGGAAGCGCTTGGCCATTGCCCGGCCGGTTTTGCCGTCGAGGTAGATCAGGTTGTACACCCTTCGTTCGTCGTTCTTACGAAACACGTCGATATGAATGATGTCTTTGCCCACAAACACCTTGTCGGCGATGCGCGACACCTGGCACTTGCCGTCGGCCCGAAACACGATGATATCGTCGATGTCCGAGCACTCGGCGATCAGTTTAACAGAATCGTCTTTCTTTAGACCGTAGCCCATAAAGCCGTCTTTTTTGTTGACGTACAACTTCTCATTGTTGGCCGCTACGATGGTGGCCTCAATGGTATCAAAGGTTTTGATGGTGGTTTTGCGCCCGCGTCCCTTACCGTACTTTTCCAGCAAGCGTTGGTAGTAAGCAATGGCGAACTCATTGATGTGCTCCAGGTCGTGGCGCGTCTGCTCCAGGCTCTCCTCGAAGCGCTTCATCTGCTCGTCGGCCTTGAAGCTGTCGAACTTAGAAATGCGCTTGATCTTGATCTCGGTGAGCCGCACTAAATCGTCTTCGGTAATTTCCCGGTAGAACTGTTTTTTATAGGGGGCGAGCCCTTGGTCGATACGGCGGAGCACGTCCTCCCAGGTTTCAGCTTCTTCAATGTCGCGGTAGATGCGGTTCTCGATGAAGATCTTTTCCAGCGAGGCGAACAGCATCTTCTCCAGCAGTTCGGCCTGCTTAATCTTTAGTTCTTTCTCGAGCAGATCGACGGTTTGCTGCGTGGATTGTTTGAGGAGTTCATTCACCGACAGGAACACCGGTTTGTCATCCACAATCACGCAGGCGTTGGGAGAGATCGACACCTCGCAGTCGGTGAACTTGTAGAGCGCGTCCTTGGTGATGTCGGGCGACTGCCCCGGGGCCAGCTGTACCTGGATCTCCACCTCCTGGGCGGTGTTATCCACCACCTTTTTAATTTTTATCTTTCCCTTATCGTTGGCCTTGATAATCGAGTCGGTCAGGCTGCTGGTGGTGGTACCGTAGGGTACGTGCTTGATAAGCAGCGTTTTTTTATCGTATTCTTCGATCACCGCCCGCACCCGCACCTTGCCCCCCCGCAGTCCGCCGTTGTAGTCCGAGAAGTCGGCCAAGCCACCGGTGGGGAAATCGGGCAGCATGTTGACCCGTTTGTTGCGCAGCAGGCTGATCGCTGCCTGAATAAGTTCGCAGAAGTTGTGCGGCAGAATGCGGGTGGCGAGTCCGACGGCGATGCCTTCTACCCCCTGGGCGAGCAGCAGCGGAAATTTTACCGGGAAGGTGACCGGCTCGCGCTTGCGACCGTCGTAGGATAACTGCCACTCGGTGGTCTGGGGGTTGAAGAGCACCTCCCCGGCGAACTTCGACAGGCGGGCTTCAATATAGCGCGGAGCCGCGGCGGGGTCGCCGGTGTGGATGTATCCCCAGTTGCCCTGGGTATCAATGAGCAGGTCTTTTTGTCCCAGTCCGACCATCGCTTCGCCGATGGAGGCGTCGCCGTGGGGATGGTACTGCATGGTTTGCCCGATGATGTTGGCCACCTTGTTGAAGCGGCCGTCGTCCATTTCCTTGAGGGCGTGCATGATGCGGCGTTGCACGGGTTTGAGTCCGTCTTCCACGGCGGGTACGGCGCGTTCCAGGATCACGTACGAAGCGTATTCCAGAAAATAGTTTTCGTACATGCGGTCGATACCGTCGTCCGAAGGATTAAGCAGTGGTTCGTTATTTTTCATATCGGTTGATGCGCAATTTATTGCGCGGCATTGATAGACGCGATTAATCGCGTCTGTACAGAATTAAAATAATGGATCAAGCCACATCAGCGATGAGATCCTTTTCAATGTGCAGGTGGTCGATGATGAAGGTTTGGCGGTCGGGGGTGTTTTTGCCCATGTAGAAGCCCAGCAAGCGTTTGATACTGGTTTCATCGTCCAGGATCACGGGCTCCAGTCGGATGTCGTCGCCGATGAAGGCCCCGAATTCGTCGGGCGATATCTCGCCCAGTCCCTTGAAGCGGGTGATCTCGGGGTTAGCGCCTAGTTTGTTCATCGCCCGCTGCTTTTCCGCTTCGCTGTAACAGTAGATGGTTTCCTTTTTGTTGCGCACCCGGAAAAGCGGCGTATCCAGAATGAACACATGGCCGTTACGCACCAAGTCGGGGAAGAATTGCAGGAAGAAGGTCAGCAGCAGCAGGCGGATGTGCATACCGTCCACGTCGGCGTCGGTGGCGATCACGATCTTGCGGTAGCGCAGCCCGTCCAGACCGTCTTCGATGTTAAGGGCGTGCTGCAGTAGGTTGAATTCTTCGTTTTCGTAGACCACCTTCTTGGTGAGCGAGAAGCAGTTGAGCGGCTTGCCGCGCAGGCTAAACACGGCCTGCGTCTGCACGTCGCGCGACTTGGTGATGGAACCGCTGGCCGAGTCGCCTTCGGTGATAAAGATCATGGTGTCTTCCCGACGATCTTCCGCAATGTTGCCATTACTGGGTTTGTCATCGAAGTGCAGGCGACAGTCGCGCAGCTTCTTGTTGTGCAGGTTGGCCTTCTTAGCCCGCTCGTTGGCCAGCTTCTTGATGCCCGCAATCTCCTTGCGCTCTCTCTCCGACTGTTCGATGCGCTTGCGCAGGGACTCAGCGGTCTTCGGGTTCTGGTGCAGGTAGTTGTCTAATTCCCGCTTCACAAATTCGCCTACGAAAACCCGCATGGAGGAACTCTTCGGATCGGGAGACACGTTTTGAGAACCAAGCTTGGTTTTGGTCTGCGACTCAAACACCGGCTCCTGCACCCGCACCGAGATGGCGGCGACAATAGACGCCCGAATGTCGGCGACGTCATAATTCTTAGGAAAATGGTTTCTGACCGTGTCAACCAATGCCTCGCGGAAGGCGGCTAGGTGGGTGCCGCCCTGGGTGGTGTATTGTCCGTTGACAAAGGAGTAGTATTCTTCACCGTACTGGTTGCCATGCGACATGGCCAGTTCAATATCATTGCCCCGCAGGTGGATAATGGGGTAGCGCAAGCTTTCGGCGTCCACCTTTTTGCTAAGCAGATCGGCCAGCCCGTTCTCCGAGCGGTATTTTTTCCCGTTGAAGTTGATGGTCAGCCCCGTATTGAGATAGGCGTAGTTCCAGATCTGACCCTCAATGTACTGCGGACGATAGTGGTAGTTTTTGAACACGCTCTGGTCGGGCTTAAAAACGATCAACGTGCCGTCGCGTTCGTCGCTTTTGGTGAGCCGGGCGTCGGTCTTAATCTCTCCCCGCTCAAACTCCGCCAGTTTCGTCTTACCTTCCCGAAACGACTGCACCCGAAAGTGGTCAGACAGGGCGTTCACCGCCTTGGTGCCGACCCCATTCAGTCCCACCGATTTTTGGAAAGCGGCCGAATCGTACTTGCCTCCGGTGTTGATCTTAGAGACGCAATCCACCACTTTGCCCAGCGGAATCCCGCGTCCGTAGTCGCGCACCTCTACCTGATGGTCGGAAATCTTGACCTCAATGGTTTTGCCGTGGCCCATCACGTACTCATCGATGCTGTTATCGATCACTTCCTTCACCAGCACGTAGATGCCGTCATCGGTGGAGGAGCCATCGCCCAGTTTGCCAATGTACATGCCCGGACGCAGCCGGATATGCTCTTTCCAGTCGAGCGAGCGGATACTGTCTTCGTTGTAAGTAGCGGTAGGGTTGGCCATGAATTTTTTAGAAGTAAGTATTTTACGAGCGCAAAGTAGCAATGATTTTTTTGGTGGACAAAACTATAAAGGAGAGGCCAATCAAACAAGCCCAGACAAACATTAATTCTTAATTGAAGAACATTATACTTATAATAAGTATATATTGCTTCAGATAATCTAGCACACTTAGGTGAGTAATGATCTCACGATGAGTCACTTGTGATATATCCTGTTGTTCTTAGACAACCATTTAAGTCAACCCGCTAAGTTTCCGGAGTATTGTTGAGGTGGACAGTGAGGCCATCATAAGCAAGCGACACGTTCGGCGGCAGCGTAGGCTCCACATCGCAGTGCAATCCCAAGTTATGGCTGATGTGGGTTAGGTAGGCCTGCTCAGGTTGCAATTCGGCCACGAGCTCCAGGGCCTCCGCCAGCGTGAAGTGAGAAATATGCGGCTGGTGTTGCAAGGCATTGAGCACCAGCACCCGCGTTCCTCGTATTTTATCCTTTTCTGACTCGCTAATGGTTTTTGCATCGGTGACGTAGGTGAAATCGTGTACGCGAAACCCGTTCACCGGCATTTTGTAGTGCATCACCTCGATAGGAACCACCGGCACTCCCTGCGCCACAAAGGGTTTACCTTCAATGATATTGACCTCAATTTGCGGCACGCCCGGATACTTGTCTTTGGCGAACACGTAAGCAAATTCCTGCTCAAGCTGATCCACCACCGCAGCGCGCGCGTAGATCGGCATGGCCTTTTTTTGCAGAAAATTAAAACTGCGCACGTCGTCCATACCCGCAACGTGGTCTTTGTGCTGGTGCGTAAAGAGCAGTCCATCGAGCCGGGTGATTCGGTTATCAAGCACCTGTTGTCGGAAATCAGGGCCCGAATCAATGATCAGGCTTTGGCCGTCTACTTCCAGATGGGCCGAGGTGCGCAGGCGCCGGTCCCGAAAGTCGAGCGAACGGCATACCGGACACGTGCATCCGATCACGGGGACGCCCTGCGAGGTGCCGGTACCTAAAAACGTAATTTTCAAATAGGAGCGGTGATTTCTAGCAAGCCGAGTAATAGCTTGCGGCTTTTGTCGGTAAGTGGTTCCGGATTGACGTCGATCTGACGAAGTATTTCGGTGAGCGCGTTGATCTTGCCTTCGGTGGGATAATATTTGTTGATGATAACCACCTGCGTATCGCGCAGGATACAGTAGCCCGGTTTGAAATTCCCCTTTTCGTAACGCAGCACGTACCCAAGTTCCGCCAGTAGTTCCTCTAGCTTTCGCAGAAACCCGGGCGTGTACTTAATCAGCATCAGCAGTTTGGGTATGACGGTTCACCGTTTCCACCAGCACATCAAAGTCGATGGGTTTGGGAATGAACTCGTTGATTCCCGCGCTCTTAAAGTCATCCTCCGAATAGTTATTGGCATTTCCGGTGATGGCGATAATGGGAGTCTGGGCCTTCTTCGGGTCACCCATCGCCCGAACCTGTCGGCTACACTCCATGCCATCCATCTTGGGCATGTTGATATCCATCAGGATGATATCGAAGGATTCTTGCTCTAATCTATCAAGGACCTTTTGGCCGTCTTTGACGGATTCAATATCATAGTTTTGAAATTGAAGCACCTTCTTGGTGAGGTTTTGAATCACCGAACTGTCTTCGGCAATCAGGACGCGTTTTTTATCAGGCATGGGGTTGTATGTTATAAATAGTATGAAAAGTACGGCGAAACTCTAAGAATAACGTGCTTAAAAGTAGTAAATCTTCCGAAAGTTCATCGTATTTTTTTTGTTTCAGTTGGCTTTCGACGTGGGCGGCCTGCTGGGCCAGGCGTTGAACTCCCAGGGTGCTGGCGTTCCCCTTCAGGGTGTGCAAGCCTCGTTGGATTGTCTCATAGTCTTGCGTTTCGCACGCGGCTTCGGTTTTTTCCAGTAGTTCCTGCGCTTCCTGCTCAAAATCTCGTAGCGACTCAACCACCAGCTCCTTTCCTCCGTACTTCTCCAACTTGCCCAGCACCGCTTGGTCAATCACTAAAGAAGAAGTGGTTTCCGAAGTAGCCGTAGCCGTTAAGGATTGCTGCAATGCAAAGCCGGTAAGCACTGCAATTTTGGGCAGCATCTCTTCGGGACGAATGGGTTTGCTGAGATAGTCATCCAGTCCGTCTTCCATAAACCGGGTTTGGTCGCCCGGCAGCGAGTAGGCCGTCATGGCGACCACCGGCGGCTGAACCGCCAGACCCAGTGCTTTGATCCGCTGGGTAGCCTCAACCCCGCTCATGCCGGGCATCTGGATGTCCATCAGCACCAGATCAAAAGGTTGTTTCTGCACCAGGGTGATGGCGGCTTCACCGCTTTCGGCGGTGGTGACGGCGCAGCCAGCGTTGCGAAGAATTTCGTAGGCGACCCGGCGGTTGATTTGGTTGTCATCCACCACCAACACCTTCGGGCCGGGGTTGGCGAATACCAATTTCTGCTGGTTGGCTTTTGGCAGAACCGCTTCGGCCGCCGCCGCCCGGAAGGTGAACCAAAAGGTGCTTCCCTGACCGGGCGCTGAGTCCACCCCGATCTCGCCGCTCATCAATTTCACCAACTGCCGGGAGATAGATAAACCCAGTCCGGTGCCCGCGTAACGCTTGGTAGTTGAGGTATCCACCTGGCTAAACTTTTTGAAGAGCAATCTTTGGTTTTTCGGAGAAATTCCAATGCCGGTGTCGCTCACCGTCACCCGGATCAGGTGCTCATCAGAGGGGCCTCCTGAACTATGGTTTGCTGGGATGTGGTCTTTCATCACCTGCACCCGCACGGAGCCCTTGGCGTCGGTGAACTTGATAGCGTTGCTCACTAGGTTGGATAGCACTTGTAGTAATCGGATCTCATCCACCATGAGCACCGGAGGCACCGAAGGATCAATCTGCTGACTCAATGCCACGTTTTTGCCCTTGGCTTGGTGAGAAAATAAGTTCAGCAGGTGATCAACCGTGGCCGACGCCCTGGTTGGTTTTGGCTGAAGCGTCATCTTCCCGGCCTCAATTTTAGATAAGTCCAGAATATCGTTCACAATGGTGAGCAACGTTTTCGATGAGTCCTGAACCGTTTGCAGATATTCCTGCTGCTGTGCAGTGAGCGGAGTATCGGCCAACAGGTCCACCATGTTCATCACACCGTTCATCGGGGTGCGTATCTCGTGACTCATATTGGCCAAAAAAGCTTCTTTCACCTGCAGCGCCCGCTCGGCCTCGTCCTTCGCTTTTTGCAGCGCCAACGTCGCCTTCTTGAGGTTGGTAATATCACGCGCCACGCCTTCGATCTCCCGGTCTCGACCGCTTAAACTATCTACCAGCCGTACGTTGCAGATGCACTGAACCAGGTCTCCCGCACTGTTGATCAGGGTGGCCTCGAAGTTGCGCACACTTTTCTGCTTCACCAGTTCGCGGATCAAATTCTTGGTTCGCTTGTCATAGAGATAGTAGTTAGTCACGTTTTTCCCCAGCACCTCGTAGGTCTGGTAACCGCTTAGTTCTTTCACCGAGGGGCTAATCATGGTAATGGTGCCATCGGGGCGGCAGCGGAAGTAGATATCCTGAAACGACTCGAAGATGTTCCTGAATTTGGCCTCGCTCGTCAGGAGCGCACTTTCTGATTTTTTGCGCTGGGTGATATCGTGGGCGATACCCGACACTTCGTGGATGGTGCCATCCGGCCGATAAATCGGGTTGATAAATACCATTTTCCACACTTCGGGCTGGTCATCGCGGGACAACCGTGTCTCAAATTGCACCAGTTTGCCCCGAAGTGCTTCCCGGTACTTCTCTTTCCAGTCCGTCAGGTACTGCAGCGTGACCTGAGAATGGCCGGAGTTATACTGGGTGCCTATTTGCGGATTCACCGAATATTGAGCGCCCATCGTCTTGTCGAAGTTCCGGTTGAAAGCGGTAAGCTCCATTTGTCGGTTCACCGACCATACCAGGTGCGTACTGCTTTCAAAAATAGCGTACTGCCGACTTTGTTGTTCAGCGAGCGCTTGTTGCACCAGGGCACGCTCCGACCGATCCTCGGCAATGATGGTTAAACTAAGGTCTAGGTCTGCCCCCTTGGTCTGGTGCAAAATGCGACTGAGGATAGTCACGTCAACCACTTTTTCGGTGCGGGTGCGGAGGTGTAGCTCCGGATAGCTAGCCACTTCTTCTTCAAAGGTATCAGACCACAACTGGGCCCGGTTGATGGTTTGCCCCTCGGAAAGCATCACTTCTTCGAAGAGATTTCGTCCGAGCAGCCGACCCGGCGCCTCCTCCAGCATCTGTCCCAATGCGGGATTGCAGTAAGTGATTTCTCCCTGGTAATTCACCGAAACGGCCAATAACTTCGCCCGCGTCAGTGAATCGTGCAGATGCGCGAGAGATACCGTGGGCGTATCAAGGGTAGCGGTTGTAGCAATTTGGTCTATCTTAGCCTCGCTCAGCGCCAGTTCGTGCCGGAGTCGCTCAATTTCACGAGTAAGCAAGGTGGGGTCCATGTTCTTTGCGGGCTGGTCGGACATGCTGACGAAAGTACGCAATATGTATCCCCCAATCAATACGCCCGCTGATTCGTTAATTGCACCATGAAGCCCGTACTGATTATTGTTGTAGGTCCCACGGCGGTTGGCAAAACCGCGCTGAGCATTCGGTTGGCTAATCACTTCGGCACTGAAATCGTGTCGGCCGATGCACGGCAGTGTTACCGGGAGATGACCATCGGCACCGCCAAGCCTACGGAGGAAGAACAGCAACGGGTACGGCATCATTTGGTGGATAGCCTGTCGGTAGCGCAGCCGTATGATGTGAAGCAGTTTGAGCAAGATGCGCTGGCGGCGTTGGCAAATATTTATCAGCGATCAGCCTGGGCCGTCGCCACGGGTGGTTCGGGCTTGTACGTGAAAACCCTGAGCTACGGCATTGATGACCTGCCCGCGGTGACGGATGGCCTCCGGGAAGAACTGCGAAAGCGGCATCAGGAAGCGGGGTTGGAAGCGCTGGTGCAGGAGTTAGCCCGGGTGGATCCTGACTATCACGCCGTGGTCGACCGGCAGAACCACCGCCGGGTGCTGCGGGCCCTGGAGGTGTATCATAGCACCGGAACTCCCTTTTCCTCGTTCCGAGGTCAAAAACCGGTTGTCGACCGACCGTTTCATATTCGCACCGTAGGGCTAAGCATGCCGCGCGAGCGCTTGTACGAGCGAATTGACCGTCGGGTAGACCAGATGATTGCGGCCGGACTAGTGGAGGAGGCCCGCGCGCTGTATCCCTGGCGGGATCAGCAGGCCCTGCGAACGGTGGGATATCAGGAACTGTTTCCGGTATTTGAAGGAGCGTATCCGTTAGAAGAAGCCTTTCGGCTGATCAAGCGCAACACCCGCCGCTACGCTAAGCGGCAGCTTACGTGGTTCACCCGGGACCCGAACACCCAATGGTTTGATGCCAATCAAGAAGACGAACTGTTAGAGAAGGTTGTATCCTTCTTATCGAAGTAGGTTTTTAAGGTAGTTACCATCCTTTTTTATCCGCCTGTTCCCTTTAATTGCCTTCACCGTAGTCTTTAGACTATAATTACCCATTAGCGAATAAATCAGGGGCGTACCTTTCGTCCTCTTAATACAAAATTTAGTGTTTTTATTGTTACCGGAACACTATTGTTTTATATTTAAAGCCGTGGAGCATAATTACTCTAAATTTTATGATGTTTTTAATTATGCTTGGTTTTTATTTTAATTATTACATTCTAACCTCTTTCCCATGATCAAAAAACTACTCATTCTGGGCGCGCTCGTGCTCAGTGGCTCCAGCGTGTGGGCTCAGCGGCAAATCAGTGGCCAGGTAACGGGCTCCGACGACAGTGGCTCACTACCCGGCGTCAACGTGCTCGTAAAAGGCACAACCATCGGTACCGTCACCGACATTGACGGCAACTTTTCGCTTACTACCGAGGAAGCAAGTCCTACGCTTACCTTTTCTTCCATTGGATACGCCTCCCAGGAGATAGTCGTAGGCAATCAGTCTACGGTGAACGTGACCCTGGATGCCGACGTGCAGGAACTGTCGGAGGTGGTGGTCACCGCCCTGGGTATGGAGCGTAACGTGAAAGCGCTGCCTTATTCAGTGGGGCAGGTGGACGGCGAAAGTTTCCAGGAAGCCCGCGAGGTGAATGTGGCCAACTCCCTGGCCGGTAAAGTGGCGGGGGTGAACGTAAGCAACATTGCTTCCGGACCCGCCGGTTCTAGCCGGGTCATCATCCGGGGCAACGTGTCACTCACCGGCAACAACCAGCCTTTGTACGTAATCAACGGCATTCCGATTGATAACTCGGGCTTTGGCCAGGCCGGGATGTGGGGCGGCTCCGACGAGGGCGACGGCACCTCCAGCATCAACCCCGATGACATTCAGGAAATGACCGTGCTCAAGGGAGCCAACGCCGCCGCGCTCTACGGATCGCGGGCATCTAACGGTGTGATCCTGATTACCACCAAATCAGGAAAGGCCCGCAAAGGCCTGGGCGTCGATTTCAACTCCAACTTTGTCTTTGAGGACATTTTTAATCTGTTTGACCTTCAAAAAGAATACGGGCAAGGCAACCAGGGACGCGCTCCCGCAACCGGCCTGGAAGCTTTCAACGCCAGCACCAGTGCGTGGGGATCCCTGCTCGATGGCAGCTTAGTACCGCAATTTGATGGGGTGGAACGACCGTACTCTTACGCAGGAGATAATTTTGATCGCTTCTACCGCACCGGCACCACCTGGACCAACAGCATCGGGTTTTCGGGCGGTAGCGAAACCCAAACCTTCCGGCTCAATTTCTCGCGTTTGGACAATGCAAGCATCATTCCGAATGCCGGATACAAGCGGCACAACGTAAGTCTATCCTACAACGGCACCTACGCCGACCGCTTGACCGTCACCTCCAAAATTCTTTATTCGAACGAAAACGCGCAGAACCGTCCGCGCGTATCCGATTCGCCCGGTAGTGCGGCGCAGGGCTTGCTGCGCCTACCTCCTAACTACAACGTGGACGACCTACGGGGTGATCCGAACAAACTGGGCGCGGTGCCTGAGGGGTTTGAGCCCTTTGACAACAAAGGGCCCGGCGAAGAATACCAGATTTCCGGCGACTTGTGGAACCAGAACCCCTGGTGGGCAGCCTATCAGTACGAAAACGACGACATCCGTGACCGTATTATTACCTCCAACGTCGCCCGCTTCGATGTCACCGATTTCTTATACGTGCAAGGGCGAGTCGGTATGGACTTTTACACCCGCCGCGAAACCGATGTAATTCCCTACGGAACAGGATACCAACGCCGCGGTGGCATGAACGAAAAAGAAGATCGCATTCGCGAGGTGAATATAGAAGGACTCATCGGCTTCGATGACACCTTTGGCGACTTCTCGGTGAATGCCTTTGTGGGAGCCAATCGGATGCGCCGCTCGAACGAGTCGTTGAATTTGGCCGGTAGCAATTTTCTAATTCCCTTCTTCAATACCTTTGCCAACCTTGAAAACCAGAATCCTCAGTATGGATACAACGCAAAAGGGATTAATTCAACGTTTGGCTCGGTAACATTAGGATTCAAGGACATTGTTTATTTAACCGGAACCGCCCGTAACGACTGGTTCTCCACCCTTGATCCCAGTTCCAACAGCGTTCTCTACCCATCGATTGGCGGCACTTTTGTGTTCACTGAATTGTTCAACATGCGTGCTAACAGCTTCTTATCCTACGGCAAGTTGCGCAGTTCCTGGGCCCAGGTGGGAAGGCGATACCGATCCCTACAAACTTGACTTAACCTACGGACTAGGGCAAGGCCACCGGGGAGCATCAACGGCTAGCATATCGCAAAGCAATATTCCGAACCGCTTGTTAGTTCCGCTTACCTCCACCGAGTTTGAGGTCGGGGCTGACTTCCGTTTCATGAACAATCGCTTGGGACTGGATTTCACCTACTACGCACAGCGGACGACCAATGACATCATCGATGCTACCATTTCGGTTGCTTCTGGTTACAACGGAACCACTATCAACGTGGGAGAAATGCGCAACAGCGGTATTGAAGTGCTGCTTACGGCCCGTCCCATTGAGCAGGGTAATTTCACCTGGGACATAACGCTCAACGGATCCATTAACAATAACGAGGTCGTTAACTTAGCAGAGGGCATTGAAAGTATCCAAACGGGTGAACCCCGTACGCGCGTAGCTTTCATCAACAACATCGTGGGCGAACCCTTTAGCACCATCACCGGGTTCACCCAGAAGATGATCGACGGTCAACCGGTGTTTGATCCGGATAGTGGTCAACCCATTCGCTCGGATGAAACCTCCATTCTCGGGCAAGGGGTGCACCGCTACGTGGGAGGGGTTACGAACCGCTTCGGTTGGAAAGGGCTATACCTCGATTTCCTGGTTGATTTCAAAGCCGGAGGTGATATTTACTCTGGTTCCAATGCCCGATTCGTGCAACAAGGAAGGCACAAAATGACGGTAGAACCCACCAGTGGAATGGGCTTCGTGTCCGAAGGGCGCGAGTCGCTCACCGTTACCGGCGTGAACCCCGACGGGGAAGCGTTTACCAAGACGCTGGATGCCGAAGAAATTCCGGGTTTCTGGGGAGCTTACGGTAACTTGTCGGATCGTTTCATGCGTGACGCTTCTTTTTTGAAGCTGCGGCAACTTACCTTTGGTTATAGTCTGCCCCGTCCCCTGCTGGACGGCACCCCGTTCCGAAACGTGAGTTTGTCGTTTGTAGCGCGTAATCTACTCATTCTGTATAGTCAACTAGAGAACGTTGATCCGGAGTCGAACTATAGCAACGGCAATGCCCAAGGGTTTGATTACTTTGGCATTCCGCAAACGCGTTCCTACGGATTCAATCTGAAAGTTGGCTTTTAACAAACACTCCTTAATTCTATGAAATACTTAGCAATATTATTATTAGCGATCATTTGCCTGGCACCTTTGTCGAGCTGTGACAACGATGAGCTGGTGGCCCTAAATTTAAACCCAACGGCGACCACCGAGATTGACTGGAAGTTCCTGCTCGCGCAAGGACAAGTGGAGGCTGCCGAAAACCGCTACATCAACGGGCGAGTAAACCTGAATCTAGCGGCCGGTTTGATTCAGCACATGGCCACCCTGGAGGTGGGAGGTGAACGCGGCAGCGGCGACAAATACTACCGCCACTTGGACAGCTTCAATGCCTATGCGGTTACCGTGTACGATAACTCACTGAAAACACTGGCTGAAGTGATCCGTCAGACCGGGCCGGAAGGAACCGACCCTAATTTGGTCAACCTACAACAGGTGGCCCAAGTGATGTATGTTCTGCCGATGCACATCATGACCGATCTCTACGGCAACGTACCTTACTCAGAAGCGAACAAAGGGGTAGACGGTATCTTCTTTCCGAAGTACGATGAGCAGGAGTTTATCTATAAGGATATGCTTACCAAGCTGGAGACCGCCGCCGCTACCATTGGTACCGGATCCGATGAACTTGGTAGCGCCGATGTGATCTACGGTGGTGATTTCTCTAAGTGGAAAAAATTTGCCAACTCGTTGATGCTTCGTTTAGCCATGCGCATTTCGAACGTGGAGCCGGGCTTAGCCCAAGAGTACGTGCAAAAAGCTATTGCCGGAGGGGTGATGGAAAGCAACGCCGACATGGCCTGGATCCAGATGGCAGCCGGGCCTAGCCAGTGGTTCAATCAGAACGGTATCTCTCGTGCGCTTATTCCTGACGATTGGGGGGCGCAAAACATGCTCAGCAAAACCCTGGTGGACTTCCTGAAGGATCGTAACGATCCTCGGTTACTGATCTACAGCGGTGGAATTGGCGAATGGGGCGGCCCTTATAACACCGGATACGAAGCGCAGAAAGGGTTACCCAATGGTTACGATGGTGAATCTATTACCCAGCTTGAGGGAGTTGCCTCTCTCGACAAAGATCTCACCTTTTCTCGTTTAAATCCCAAGCTGCTGGATGTAGACGACCCGTTTGTCTTTATGACGTACGCCGAGACGGAGTTTTTGCTCGCCGAGGCGGCCCTAAAGGGATGGAACAGCGGAGATGCCACTACCCACTACAATGCCGGAGTGAAGGGTGCCATGCAGCAGTGGACGATCTTCGATCCGGAATTCGTGGTAACCGACGATGAGGCAGCTGCCTACTTGGCCGCCAACCCCTTTGATGGTACCGCTCGTATGATTGGACAACAGCACTGGGCGGCTAACTTCATGCAGTGGTACGAAGCCTACAGCAACTGGCGCCGCACCGGTTTCCCCGAACTTACCCCGGTGAACTTTATCGGCAACGTATCGGGTGGGCAAATCTTCCGCCGGATTGAATACCTGACCGATGAGGTGGCCAACAACCCTAACTTTCAGGCAGGAGCTACCCTACCCGACAACGTGATGACCCGCTTTTGGTGGGACGTGGCTAACTAACTTTGTTTTTCTCATAGCTAATTTAGCGGCACCGAACTGTTTCGGTGCCGCTATTTGTTTTTTGTCCTCAGTGGTTTACCTTGATTTTATTGCGTTGCGTAGCATTCTTCTCACCCGGTTTATGAGAATTGGGCCATGCCTTGAAGCGGTGCTACTTATGGCGTTGCTGGTGGGTTGCGCCAAGAAGAAAACCGAGTTGGCGTGGAACCAATCGTTTTATCAGGTAGGCACCCAATCCTCCCCCCGAGCAACGGATCTAAACGGCGACGGCACCCTGGACTTCGTGCTAGGAGTAGGCACCGATGAATTGGCCCCAACCGACCCTGGCGTGATAGCCCTCGACGGTAGCACGGGCAAGTTGCTCTGGCAGCAAGCCGCTCCGGCGCACGTGGTGGGTTCCGCTACCTTTTATGACGTTACCGATGACGGCACCGATGACGTATTTATCGGTGGTCGAAACCACACGCTGCTGGCTTTGGACGGCCGAACGGGAGATCCGTTGTGGAATTATGAGTACGATTCAACCACCAATCCGATACTTCGCTACGCCCGCTTCAACTTTTACAACAGCACGCTGGTACCCGACCAAAACGCCGATGGCTATCCCGACCTGCTCACCGTGAACGGCGGCAACTGGGACGCGCTACCCGATTCGTCGGCCAACCGGTTTCCGGGAGTGCTGATGCTGTTTGACTCAAAAACCGGACGCATCCTGGCGGCCGACACCATGCCCGACGGTCGCGAATCGTACCTGTCGCCCCTGTGCTTCACCCAACCCGGTAGTGATGAACCGCAAATTGTGTTTGGCACCGGCGGCGAAACGCAGGGCGGTAATTTGTATCTGGCTACCCTGACCGACCTCACCGAACAGCGGCTGTCGCAGGCACAAGTTATGGCGTCGGAAAGCACCCACGGTTTTATCGCGCCGCCCGTTTTAGCCGACATCACGCAGGATGGCTTCTACGACATCGTTACCATGTCGCACGCCGGGAAAGCGCTTGCCATTGACGGCCGAACCAAGGCTACGCTTTGGCAACAGCAATTTGACCGAATGGAGTGTAGCAACAGCTTCGCGGTGGGTCACTTCACCGATGATGACATTCCCGACTTCTTCACCACCCTAAGCTACGGTATCTGGCCTGATTATACTTTTGCTCAGCAGGTGATGCTCAACGGAAAAGATGGTTCGGTGGCCTACCAGGATACGCTGGGCTGCTTCTCACTGGCTTCGCCCGTGGTGTATGATTTGGATGGCGATGGGATGGATGAAGCCCTGCTCGGCGTGAATCAGTACGGTTGTGCGATGGCGTTCACCGACGACGTTCGCTCTCCAACTAGCATACGCTACGACCTGATGGTCGTTGATTTCAAACGCGGTACCGCCCGTGCTATTGACCAGATTGCCGGATTCAAAAGCGTATACGCGACTCCCTGGGTGGGCGACGTGGACCAGGATGGGTATTTGGATATCGTGTATTCGCAAAACTACAATGCTAATGACTTGTTCCGATACCTGGGCATGAGCGTTCGGCGAATGAGTACGTCAGTAGCCGTGAAGAAACCTTCGCCCTGGGGCGGTTATATGGGTACCGCGAGCAACGGATTGTTTTCGTTGCCATAAGTGAGTAAACTAGCGGCTGGTTACTTTTGCATCACAATCCCAACCCGATGACCGTACGTCACCTATTAATTTGGCTATCTGCCTTAACAGCTATTTTGCTGGGCTGCGATAGCGTTCCGGACGAACCGATGACAACCACCGCCCCCACCCTCTTTCAACTGCTAGACTCAACCGCTACGGGAATAGCCTTTGTCAATCAGGTTGAAGACCAACCCGACTTCAATATCCTTACCTACCGCAACTTCTACAACGGCGGCGGAGTGGCCATCGGCGACGTGAACAACGACGGCCTGCCCGACCTTTACTTCACGGCCAATCTGGGACCGAATAAGCTCTATCTGAACCAAGGTGATTTCAAGTTCGAGGATGTAACGGACCAAACCGGAGTGGCCGGTACCCGCGCCTGGAGCACGGGAGCCACCATGGCCGACGTGAACGGCGACGACTGGCTCGATATTTACGTGAGCAACTCGGGCGACGTGGCCGGTGACAACAAAGAAAACGAACTATTCATTAACCAAGGCAGCAATTCTGGTGAACCGCCTACTTTTGTTGAAGCAGCCGCCGCCTACGGACTCAATAACCGCGGCTATTCTACCCAGGCGGCCTTTTTCGACTACGACGCCGACGGGGATCTGGATTGTTACCTACTCAATAATAGCTTTAAAGACCCTAGTAAAATCGAGCTGTACAAGTCGATGCGCGACCAGCCCGACGCTTTGGGCGGCGACAAACTTTATCGAAACGACGGTGGCAGATTCGCCGATGTGACCCTTGACGCTGGAATCTACAGCAGCGCCATCGGCTTCGGACTGGGTACCGTGATCGGAGACATCAACGGTGATTACCGTCCGGACATCTACGTGAGCAACGATTTCTGGGAGCGCGATTACCTGTATATTAATCAGGGCGAAGGCCGCTTTTCGGAAGAACTGATCGATCGCATTAACTTCTGCTCCATCTCCAGCATGGGCGGTGACCTGGCCGATATCAACAACGACGGTCATCCTGAGATTTTTACCACCGACATGCTGGCGGGTGATAACTACCGGCTCAAATCCGTGTCGGCTTTTGACCCTTACCACCTGGAAGACATGAAATACCGGGCCAACTACCACTACCAGATCGGGCAGAACTGTCTGCACCTGAACGACGGCACCGGTAACTTCCAGGAAATCGGAATGCTTTCGAACGTGGCGGCCACCGACTGGAGCTGGGGAGCGTTGCTCTTTGACTTTGAGAACGACGGACGCAAGGACCTGTTCGTGAGCAACGGCATCTACCGCGACCTGATGCACCTCGACTTTCGGGACTTTTTGTCTAGCCAACGGGTTCCAGCCACCGAATTAGATTATCTGGCGCTAATTGCTCAAATGCCCTCCAATACTATCAAAAACGCCGCTTTTATCAACCACGGCCGATTACAATTTGATAACCGAGCCGATTCGCTCGGGCTGGGCCAGCCTTCGTTTAGCAATGGAGCCGCCTACGGTGATCTGGACAACGACGGCGACCTGGATTTGGTAGTAAACAACGTTAACATGCCTGCCTTTGTCTATCGCAACAATACCCAGGGAAACCGCTATTTAAAGGTAACTTTCGAGGGCTACGCCGCCAATCCCTTCGGAGTGGGAGCCACCGTTAAAATTATTACTTCGGACGGAACGCAGCAGGGGCAAAACTATCCGACGCGGGGATTTGAAAGCAGCACCGAACCACAGCTGTTGTTTGGGATGGGCGGTGTCGAAAAAATCGATTCACTAGAAGTAATTTGGCCCGATCAAAAGCGGCAGCAACTCACGCAGGTTGCCACCAACCAAACCATTCAGCTCAAGTATTCAGACGCCACGGAAGCGGTCCCTCTCATCCCTACGGTTTCTCCGCTATTCGCCGAGGTAAGTGCTCAGCTTATCCAGGGAGAATCGAAGCACGACGAAAATGCCTACAACGATTTTGATCACGAGATTTTGCTGTGGAGGATGCTTTCCAGCGAGGGGCCCCGCTTAGTGAAGGGCGACGTAAACGGTGATTCACGGGAAGACTTTCTAGCGCTGGGTGCCCACGACGATCCCGACAAGTTATTTGTCCAACACGCCGATGGCACCTTTGGGCGCCAAGCTAGTCCCGCTTTTCAGCAAACCGCGGCCTACGAAAGCAGTTGTGGCGCTTTCTTAGACTTTGACGAGGACGGAGATCAGGATTTGATGCTGGGAGCCGGAGGGAACGAGTACCAGCAGGGAAATCAGTACTTCGGATTGCGCTACTACGAGAACGACGGTCAGGGTAACTTCTCGCTCAATCAGTCGGGCGCACCGCCGGTGATCGGAAACTTCTCGAGCTTAGAAGCCGCCGACGTAGATGGCGACGGCGACACTGACTTATTCTTGGGAGGGCGGTGCGTACCCGGAAACTACGGCTTGCCGCCCCGCAGTTTTCTGTTGATCAACGACAAAGGTCGCTGGAGTGACGCTACCCCGCCGTCGCTGGCCGGAGTAGGCATGGTGACCGACGCCACCTGGCAGGACATCGACGGAGACCAGGACCCCGACCTGGTGGTGGTGGGCGACTGGATGGGCGTGCACGTGCTCACCAACGAGCAGGGAATGCTCACCGATGTCAAACCGCTGCCCAACAGCGAAGGGTGGTGGACCCGCGTGGAAGCCGCCGACCTGGACCGGGACGGAGACCTGGATTTTGTGCTGGGCAACTGGGGCTTGAATTCTAAGTTCCAGGCGTCGCCTACCCGGCCGCTCACCCTGTACGTCAACGACTTCGACCAAAATAACAAAAGCGAATTTATCTTGAACTGGTATCCTCCCCTGGATCGGCAGTCGTATCCGTTTGCTACCAAAGCAGAGCTGACCAAGCAGTTGCCCGCTTTGCGAAAGCAGATTCTGAAGAACAACGACTACGCCCGCCAAACCTACGATTCGCTGTTTACTTCGGACGTCCGCCAGGCATCGCTCAGCTACCGGGCCACCCACTTAGAAAGTGCGGTTTTGTGGAACGATAACGGTCGCTTTACGCTGGAGGCGCTACCGGTGGAGGCGCAGGTTTCACCGGTCTTCGGCATTGCGGTGGCTGATTTCACCGGGGACGAAATTCCTGATATTTGGCTAGGCGGCAACTACTACGCACTCAAGCCGCAGGTGGGGAGGCAGGACGCCAGCCGGGGGGTGTTGTTGGCCGGAAGTAAGCAAAAAACCTTTCGGGCGGTGCCGCCCCAAGCATCAGGTCTTCGGGTGATGGGCGAAGTGAGGGACGCGATGGTACTATCCACCGAAAAAACCAGCGTCTTATTGGTAGCTCGAAATAATGAAGCATTGGCCGCATTCAAAAAGCAGTAACTTTAGCGTCACGCGCTAACGCGATTCAGCCATGCACAATAACTACTACTTTCTGCGGCAGCTTACTCCCCGGCTGTCCGAAATCCTGCTCGGCAGTCGGCTTCAGGAGGCATTTAGCCAGAACCGCGATGAGTTGGTACTGGAATTTGCCCTTCCGAATCCAGCGGCCCGGTCTTTTTACCTAAAAGCGTATCTGGACCCTAAATTCTGCTGCCTCCAGTTTCCCGAGCGATTTCATCGGGCCAAGAAAAATAGCGTAGACCTGTTTCCCGAGGTGCAGCGCGCGCAAGTCACCCAAATTCGTCAGTTCGAGAACGAGCGCAGCTTTGCGATTTATCTCCAGGCCGAAGATACTTCCGTTTATCAGTTGCTATTCAAGATGCACGGCAACCGGGCTAACGTAGTGCTTTTTTGTGAAGAGCAACTGGTGTCTTTGTTCAGGAGCGCTTTGGCAAAGGACGCCACCCTGCAATTTGACGAACTCGACCGAGCGATTGATGCTACCTACGAGAATTTTGAGCAGACCCTGGGGAAACCGTCGGCGGTGTATCCGACCCTGGGCAAAATTCCGAAGCAGTACTTACAAGAACGGGAATACGATAGCCTGCCTCGGGCTCAGCAGTGGCGTTTGTTGCAGGAAACCGTTGAGCAGTTGGAAAACCCCCAAAAATTTCACGTGACCGAGGTACAGAACGAGATTGTGCTGTCGCTGCTCAACTTTGGCGACGAGCAATCAGACTACGACGATCCGATTGAGGCGCTTAACGCTTTCTTTCACGGGTACATTCGGGATGCGCACCAACTCACGATCAAGAGGCAACTGACCCAGCGCTTCAGCAAGGAAAAAAAGCAGACCGAAAGTTACCGCCAAAAAGCGCAGCAACGGATCCAACAGCTCACCAGCGGGCTGAGCTACCAGCAGACCGCCGACCTGATCATGGCCAACCTGCACGCGATCCCGAGCAATACCAAACAAGCGGAGGTCTTTGACTTTTACCACCAGCAACCGGCCATCCTCACGCTCAACCCGCGGCTTTCGCCCCAGAAGAACGCCGAGAATTATTACCGCAAGGCAAAGAACCAAAAGATTGAATTGAGACAAGCAGAAGCGGCGGTGAAACGTAGTGAACAGCGCCTGGCAACCATCGCGGCCCATTTGAGTGTTATCGACTCGGTAGATAGTCCGCAGGAGTTACAGGCTTACGCCGAAGAACATCAGTTGTCAACCAAAGCCTCGACGAAGGCGGTGGCGCTTCCCTACCACCGTACCCAGATTGACGGCTACGACGTGTTTATCGGAAAAAATGCGAAGAGTAACGATGCCCTGCTGCGCGAACAGGCCCGCAAAGACGACCTATGGCTACACGCCAAGGACGTGAGTGGTTCGCACGTGCTCATCAAGCAGCAAGGCAACCAGCCGATTCCGCATCCGGTGATCGAACTCGCCGCCCGCTGGGCCGCCTACGCCTCCAAGCGCAAGCACGACACACTGGCACCGGTCATTTACACGCCCAGCAAATACGTGCGCAAGGGCAAGAATATGCCCGCCGGAGCGGTTCGGGTAGAGCGGGAAGAAGTGATTTTGGTGGAGCCGAAGTCGTTTAACGATGCTGCCATTGAATAAATTTTCACCAGGCAAGACCGTCAGCGTTAGAATTGTAGAAATCCGGTTTCCTGCTCACCAATTCGTAACAAAAACATAACCTTACTTTTTTTTTAATCTGCCCTCAATGCTTTCTTTTTGTTGAAAAGGGGCGGTGATATGGCACAGTTTCAGGACGACACTATTTTTCAGGGCATTCAGGCGGATCAGCGGGAGGCCCTCAACCGTCTCTTCGGACAGTATTTCGATTCGTTATGCCACTTTGTAAATTCCTACTTGCAGGATACCATGCTGTCCGAAGAAGTGGTGTCCGACGTTTTTTTCAACCTTTGGGTCAGACGGAAAAACCTTACCATCGGCGGAAGCATCAAACCCTACCTGTTTAAGGCGGCCCGCAACCAAGCCATCAGCTATCTGCGTCGCCCCGCCTTTGCCCACGAACCGCTGGAGGAAGACGTCTGGCAGGATCGTGCATTGGAACCTGACGCGCTGCTCATCCATCAGGAAACCCGGCAGCACTGGCAAAACCTCGTAGACCGCCTGCCCACGCGCTGCAAACTGATTTTTACCATGCATCGGGAGGAAGACTTCACCTACCGCGAGATCGCCGATCTACTCCACCTTTCGGAAAAGACCGTGGAGAACCAGATGGGTAAAGCGCTAAAGCACCTACGCACGCTGGCTACTTCGGCCAACTGCCCGCGCTCCTAATTAAGTTTTGTTAACACTACGTTAACCGTTTGTTAACATTGCCGCGTGGGGGTACGGGGGGTTGTTTGGCGTGATAGAGGCAAAGCACGCTGCGCCATGCCAACCCCCGACCACGTATATACTTTAGTGAGCAAACACTTCGCCTACCAACCCCTGGATGCCGAGGAACGAGCGCAGCTTCACCGCTGGCGGGAAGTCCACCCCGAAGCGTTTGAGGAACTGCGCCGGGCGTACCGGGAACAGCGGTCGGACCGACCAACCTTCCGCCGGACCGAGGCCCAGCAGAAACTCAACCAGCGCATCGATGCCCTGGAAGCCGAAAGTGAGCTATCTCCCCGGCGACAACGCTTCTTGGGATACAAGATCGCCGCCAGTGTCAGTCTCATACTGCTGCTAGCCGGATTTGCCTACTGGCTGGCTCCCTGGAATGTGACGTCAATGGCGAATCAAGAAATCTGGGTAGAAAAAAGCACCCAAAACAGCCAAGTGGCCACCTTTACGCTTGCCGACGGTAGCCGGGTCACCCTGAACGCCGACAGCAAAATACGGTATCACGCCACGGACCACCCATCCGTGCGCGAAGTCTTTTTGGAGGGAGAGGCATTTTTTGTAGTTACTCCCGATCCTAATCGTCCGTTTGTTGTTCGCACCGAAGCCCTGGCCACGCGGGTGCTAGGCACATCCTTCTCGGTGAGTGCCTATCCCGAAGACGAACTGGCCAAAGTGACGGTGGCCACGGGACGCGTTGCCGTCGAGCTGCCGGAACTGCCCGCCACCGTGCTGCATCCTAACCGGCAACTGGTATATAACAAACTTAACAAAACACGGAGCGAACTAGCGGCCAACCTGGCCAACGAACTAGCTTGGCGAGAGGGACGATTGGTGTTTGATGGAGCGAAGCTATCGCAGGTGGCTCGGATGCTGGAAAGATACTATAATGTCACGATCAGTTTTGAGAACGAAGGTCCTCAAGCGTGCCTGATCACCGCGACCTTTGAGCAGGAGACGCTTTTTCACGTGCTGAAGTTGATTAGCTACATCAATGACCTCGAGTATACTTTTAATCAGGGAACAGTCACGATCATCGGAACCGGCTGCTCCCCCTAAACCAACCGCCTATGTAATCACTGAAAAACCAATTTTTAGACCGCTATTGGTCAAGAACCAGCAGTGAGTGGTATGGATAAGATACCAGCTCACTCCTGGCCTCACTTAAGATTCAACGGATTCTCAACCATCAAAACCCTACAAAGATAATGAAAAGAAACATTACACAAATCCTACGAACAAATACTCGGTGGCTGCTCCTCAGTGGACTCATCGTATGTTCGGCATCTGCTGGGCTACTAGCCCGTGATACCGGTGCCCAACGAACCGCGACTATCATTAGCGTAGCCTTTAAGCAGACAGCGCTGGCTGACGTTTTTCGAACCATTGAAGCGCAAACCACGCTCACCTTTGCCTACAACCAACGGACCATTGACCTCGACCAAAAAATCAGTCTGACGGCTGATAACCAGCCGCTTCCGGACGTATTACGAGAACTATCCCGGCAAACGCGCCTGTCGTTCAAGCAGGTGAACCAAAACATTCTGGTTCGGCCGCAACGGTCGTCATCCGCGCGGGAAGACAATCCCACTACCGCCTTTATTCCGGTTTCGGGCACCGTCACCGAGAAGCAATCGGGCGGTGCGGTACCGGGCGTCAACGTGAATATTGCCGGAACCACCCTGGGCACGGTGACCGATATCGACGGCAACTACCGCCTTGACCTTCCCGAGGATGCCGAAAGGTTGATCTTCTCCTTTGTGGGCTACGAAACTGTTGAGGAGGAAGTGGGCGGCCGGTCAGTGGTGAACGTGGTGATGCAAGAAGACTCCCGCGCCCTGGAAGAAGTGGTGGTGACCGCCCTGGGTATCGAGCGCGACACCCGCGACCTGGGCTACTCGGTAACCAAACTGGAAAACGAAGAACTCACCGCCGGAGGCAATCCCAACCTGGCCACTTCCATCGCCGGAAAAGTACCGGGACTGCAACTGACCCGCTCTACCGGGCCCCTGGGCTCTTCGCGCATTGTGCTGCGGGGCGAAGCGTCGCTTAACTTGGCCAACAATCGCGCCCTGATCGTGATCGATGGCGTGCCGGTGACCAACGACCAGAACAGCGACGGAGAGGAGTCTTACCTGGGCGCTGCCGTAGACTACGGCGATGGTTTGTCCGCCCTCAATCCTGGCGACATCGCCGACATCAGCGTGCTGCGCGGAGCATCGGCCGCGGCGCTCTACGGTTCGCAAGCGGCCAACGGCGTGGTGATGATCACCACCAAAAGCGGACAGTTTAACCAAAAGCTGACCGTCAACGTGCGTCACTCTACGTCTCTGCAGCAGGTGAACCGTTGGTTGCCCCGCCAAACCCAGTTTGGTTCTGGTAACCGCTCAGAAAATGAATATTACGCTTTTAAGGATTCCCCCGACGGTCCTCGCAACCGGAACGGACACTCCTGGGGTCCGAAATTTATGGGACAAAATTATTACCAGTACGATTCTCCCCACACGGCGGTCTACGATCCCGAAGAAGAGGATGAAATCTGGGACTTTGCGGTGGGCGGACAGACGCCCTGGCAGCCGCATAATCCCGAACGAGACTTTTATGAAACCGGGGTGACCAACACCACGGGCTTATCGGTGCAGGCGGGCAACGACAACGCCTTTTTCCGCGGATCGGTTGATTACCTGGACAACAAATACATCATGCCGAACACCGGTTACAACCGGCTGAACCTATCGTTGTCCTCCGGCATCCGGGCGGGTAAATTGAAGTTCACCACCAAGATCAACTACATCAACCAGGCGTCCGACAACCTGCCCGCCGAGGGTTACGACCGGCAGAATGCGCACTACCAGGTGTTCTGGCTCAACGCCAACGATGATATGAACTGGTACCGCGACAAGCTCTGGCTAGACGGGCAGACGGACATTCAGCAGAACCAGATTGGGGCCCTGAGTGCCAACCCTTACTGGATTCTACAAAACTCAATCAACACCCTGGACAAGGACCGGGTTTTTGGTAAGATTCAGTTTGAGCACGATTTCACTCCTACACTTAAGCTCACCGCCCGCACCGGTATTGATTTTTATACCGAGCTACGAACGCGGGAACGTGCCTGGTCGGCCCCCCGCGATGAGAACGGCAACTACGAAGAATCTACCCTGAAGGCGATGCTGCTGAACACCGACATCCTGCTGGCGCAGAACTGGACGGTAGGTGATTTCGGGATCAACGGCACCCTGGGCTTCAACCACCGCTATTCGGATCAAAACGGGCTGTCGGCCGCGGCCAATAGTCTTATTATTCCCGGAGTGTTCAACATCGCCAACGCCGAAGAAGATGCCTCGGTGGGAGTGAGCCGTCGGCAGGAGGAGCTCTACGGAGCCTACGCCGTGGTGAACGCCACCTACCGGGACCGGATATTTCTGGACGTGACCGCCCGCAACGACTGGACGTTGACCTTGCCCACCGGCAACAACTCGTACTTCTACCCGTCGGTGGCCCTGGCCGTGGACGCTACCGAAGTGTTTAATATCAACTTCCGCCCCCTTTCCTATCTGAAACTGCGCGCCTCGGCCGCCCAGGTGGGAGCGGATACCGATCCCTACCGACTAGACCGGTACTATGAGACCTCTAACCGGATCAACGGAGCCTACTCCAATCCATCCGTTCGGCCCAACGCAGGCCTGAAACCGGAGAAAACCAACTCGGTGGAAGCCGGGTTCAACGCCCACTTTTTCGAGAGCCGCCTTAACCTAGATGCTACCGTGTACGCCTCGGTTACCAAAAATCAGATCCTGACCATGCCGATTGATCCGGCTTCGGGCTACCTGAATGCTTTGCTGAACGCCGGGTCGGTATCCAACCGGGGGATTGAACTGCAACTAACCGCCAAGCCGATTATGGCTGATAACTTCAGCTGGAATGTCTCGGCCAACTGGTCGGCCAACCGAGGCCGCGTGGAGGAACTGGTGCCAGGCGTAATTGATACCTATGTGTTGGGCTCTTACGTGGGGTCGCGGGTGCTGGTGAAGGCCCAACCGGGCGAGCAGATGGGACGCATCTATGGCAAGGGCTACGACAAGCACCAAGGGCACATCATCTTCAACGAAGGCCTGGCCCAGCGTGATAACGACGAAGACTACTTAGGCAACGTGTTTCCCGACTGGCGGGCCGGAATTATTAACAACCTTCGGTACAAGAACTTCAACCTGACGTTTCAGTTCGACTACCAGCGCGGCGGCAATGCCTACTCCATCACGCACTTCCTGATGAACTACACCGGAAAGGGCGAAAAGACGGTGTACGGCCGCGAGAGTGGCGCTCCCTACCCGAGTGGTTCGGAATATGACATGGCCTCGGGCACCTGGACGCAGAACGAGGAGGGCCGCTTCGGGGTGATTGGTGACGGAGTGATGCTGGACGAAGAGTCCGGCGAGTACGTGCCCAACACCGTTTCGGCGGGGGCTCCGTATTACTACAACTCCATGTACGAACGGGACCAGATTGAGGCCAACGTGCACAAAACCACCTTCTTGAAGCTACGCAACCTGCGACTAGCCTACAACCTGCCCGCCTTCTGGGGACTGGAAGGAGCACAAGTCGCCTTGTTTGGAAACGAGCTCTTTCTCTGGACCAACTTCCCCTCCTACGATCCTGAGCAGTCGGTCGTCAACAACGGCACACTCACCCCGGGACTGGAAGCGGTCGGTTCGCCCTCGACCCGCACGATTGGAATAGACCTAAACATTACCTTTTAACCAATTTTCAGATGCAGAATTTAATAAAAGATCACCGATGGATCGGGCTGGTAGCCGGATTCGCACTAGTGACCGCTTGCAACGATTTTGAAGAACTCAACACCGATCCTACCCGCATGACGCGGGTAGACGTAGCCTCGTTGCTCACCCAGACGGTCTACGACGCGGGCACCCGCTCGAGTAGCTACGACGACATTGGTAACTACATCGGCCAGTACTGGACCAATACCTCGCTCATTGACCAGCGGCACCGCTACGATTTCCGGGGCTCGGATTCTGAGGCGGTCTACGATGATATCTACGGAACGTTGTACGATATCCGGGACATGAAGCAACGCGCTACGCAGCAAGGACTTGATGACTACCGCGGAGCGGGCATGGTGCTGGAGGCCTACCTGACGACCTACCTCACCGACGTGTTCGGACCGGTACCGTATTCCGAAGCCTTGGAAGGGGATGCGCTGAACTTCAGGCCCCGGTTTGATAGCCAAGAGAGCATCTACCGCGCTAACTTAGACTCACTGGACCGGGCCTACGATCTGCTGGCTACCCAACCCGGTGGCAACTTTATCCGGCAGGGTGACCCCTTCTACTTTGGCGACAACCTAAGCTGGCGAAAGTTGGCCAATAGCCTTAAGTTACGGATGTACATGAAAATGGTGGACGTTGACCCTTCGGTTACTTCCAGAATTGCCTCGCTGATTAACGAAGGCGAACTGATTTCATCGGCCAAAGAGTCCGCCGCGATTATTTATGACGGTCGTTTCGGGCTAGACGCCACCCGGAACAACGGCACGGTGGGATCGGTGGCGCTGGGCGAAACCTTCGCCGATTTGTTACAAGCCCATTTAGATCCCCGTCGTCCGAAGGTGGCGGCACTAGGAGAAGACCGCGATGGTAATCCGGTTAATGTTGATGAGCAAGGAAATCCCATTTACCTGGGGGTACCTACCGGGGAGGAGCCGGATATCATTCGTAGCTTTGAGGGGCTAGCCGCTCCCTACACCGGATTTAACGGTGAAACCGCCCCCTCGTATCTCCTCTCCTACGCCGAAGTAGAATTCTACATCGCCGAGGCAATGCTTCGGGGCTACATCTTCGGCGATGCGGCCGCGCACTACCAGGCGGGCATTCAGGCCAGTTGCGCCCGGTGGGGAGTGGACGAAGCGGAAACTGAGATGTTTCTGGCGCGCGAAGATATCGCCTTGGTGGGAGATACCGAGCAAGCCTTGCGGCAGGTGTGGGAGCAGCAGTACGTGAACTTCTACGACCAGGGCTACGACGGATGGCTTCAGTACCGACGGGTGAATTATCCCGAGTTTCACGTAGGTTCGGCCATGCTCACCGACCAGATCATGCAGCGCATGGTCTACCCGCCACTGCTCAAGTCGATCAACCAAGCCAACTACGCCGAGGCGGTGAACTCGCTGGACCAAGGTGACAACCTGCTTTCCGGCGGCTGGTGGTCAGGCAATAATTAGGTCTTGCTACATTTTTGCCCTTCCACTATTGCCGCTCTTGACATTAATCGCGCGAGCCTTCCCCCCGGGGTGGAAGGCTCGCGTATATTATTTTCAGCAAGTTGGTTTTTTTAAACAATATCTATCCCTTTCGTCCCCCTCAGATTATGATGCACAAACTCAGTCACTGTTTCCTCTTCACCCTGTCACTATTCGGCTGCGCGCCGACGAGTTACCAAACTCCTACTACCACGGCGGTCCAAACCAGCGAACCGATCATTGCCGATTCGGCCATCGTGGTGCCCGCCGGTTACACCTACGCTTCGGACTCCACCTTCAAGATTCTATCCTGGAACGTGGAGCACTTCGTGGACCCCTACGATGATCCTTACATTGACAACGAGCGCGAAAATACTCCCCCTGAGAACATGGCCCAGCGGCGACACCTGCTGATGCAGGCCCTGCGCCGGGCCGATGCCGACGTGGTGGTGCTCCAAGAGTTCGAGAGCGCCAAGTACCTACAACAACTGGCCACCGACTCGCTCGAGGATATGGACTATCAGTTTTTTGCCGACGTGCCCAGCCACGGCTGGTACATGAATGTGGTGGTGATGAGTCGCTTTCCGATGGGAATTATCTCCGGCTACGGCAGTGTGACCACTCCCCTACCGGGTTACCTGGCCGAAGACGGAAGCCGAGAAACGCAGAACCACATCAATACCCGCATGTGGTCCATCGACGTGTTTCCGGCAGAGAATTATGCATTTCTGCTAACCGGAGTACACCTCAAGGCGGGGCGCGGTCCTCGCAACGAGGCCATGCGCACCGGGCAGCTTAACTTGCTCACGACCACTTTCAACCGCATGCTAGACGAAAATCCGGGCAAAAATATGATCGTCGCCGGAGATTTGAACGCCACTCCCAGCAGTTCAGAGATCAGTCTACTGCTGCGCAACGACCGACTGAAGAACGGCTTCATTGACGCGGTGGATACTACCGTAAAGTCTCATCCGGCTGATGCTCCCAGCCGCCGACTCGATTACATGCTCATCAATCGGAACATGTACGATGAAGTCGTAGAAAACTCGGTGATGGTGGCTTCTTTCTTCTCGAGCGACACCATGCGTATTATCAGTGATCATTTGCCGGTGGTGGGGCAGTTTTATCGAGAAGAAAAGTCGGTGGTGATGGCTCGCGGTGAAAGTGAAGAGTAGCAACTATGCTCACTTCTAAAGTAGCATATCCGTTTTTCGCCTAACTGAAACTACCGATCCGGCTCTATCTCGGGCGCTTCGGCTTGATCAAGGTTAAAGTGCAGGGTAATGCGTAGCGTTTGGGCCAGCGGGTGGTTGGTGCCACGGGGTAGCATGTAGGCAAAGTCTACCCCAAATACTTGGTAGCGCAGGCCCAAACCGGCGGTGAAGTAGCGCCGGGCACCCTTGTTGATGTTCTCGTGGAAGTAGCCCGTACGCACCGCAAACAGATCATTGTACCAGTATTCTATTCCGGTTGAGATCATAAACTCCTGCAGCTCCTCGCTGAAGCCATCCGGCGCATCGGTGAACGAACTAGACATGCCGGACAACAGGCTTTTGTTGTTACGCGGATTAATCCTTCCGTTCGGCTGTATCACTGGAGTAGGCACCATTAGCTTGTTGAAGTCTAACGCAAAGGTAAGCTTATTGAACGGATCCAAATTCGTGGTGAACGCGGTACCGAAGCGTAAATTAGTCGGCAAGAAATCGGCGGTACTATCACTGAGGTAGGTAATCTTAGGACCGATGTTTGAGATATCCGCTCCGAATGCCCAGCTTCCTTCCTTCGCCCCTAGCACAATGTCGGTGGTGTAAAATACCGCAATATCGGCCGCGGCACTGATACCCGGTCTTCCCGCCGAGCCGTTCACGTCCGCCCCGGTGAGCAGGTTGGAGTGAATAAATCGGGCCGAGAGTCCCGCGCTAAGCTTTTCGCTGAGTTTCAGGGCGTACGTAGCACCGATGGCAAACTCTCGGGGACTCACTAAGTTAAGCAACGCGCCGGTGGAGTTAGTCAACTGAATGTCTCCTAAGTCAAAGTAGCGCATTTCCAGGGCCAGGGTTTGTCCTTCGGCAATCTTTTTATACCCTGACAGATACGAAATAGACATATCATCCACCACGGTCGATAACCAAGGGGTGAACGATATGGACATTCCAAAATCGGATTCTAGAAAAGCCAGCTTAGCCGGGTTCCAGTACACCGCGTTGGCGTCGGGAGAAATGGCTACGCCCGCATCACCCATCCCCGCCGAACGCGCGTCGGGTGAGATGGCCAGAAAGGGGACCCCGGTAGTAATTACCCGGGCTGAATCGGCCAAGCCTAATATAGACCCTGACTGGGCGTATCCGGCGAGTGATAGCATCAAGGATGTCCCTAAAACAATGAGAAAGCGAATAGAATACAACATAGGGTTGTTTGGTCTGACGGTGGTAAAATTAATGAGTTATAATGAGTTTGTGAAACTTTTGGCTGGTTAGCTGATCGGATAATGACCGGACGGTGATCCGCGCCACGTAGATTCCAGGGCGCATCCCTTGCGTAGCCCCGGCATTACTTTGCCAAATAGCACTCAATCGGGTGGCACTGACCGGAAACGCACGCTCGAGTGATCCAACAACCTTGCCCTGACTGTCGACAATATCAATGCGCACGAATAAATAGTCTCCCGGCCGGTTGTGGTCCAGCACAAAGGTGGTCGACTGACCAAACGGATTGGGAAAATTATAGACGTTTAGCAGTTGCAATTTTTTCTCCTCGCCTACCACAAAGGTGGTTTTCGCCTCAGTGAAGTTGTTGTACGTATCCCCGGCTCGAAGTGTCAAAGTGTATGATCCATCCACTAAATTGTTGATAGGATAAACCACCGAACCGGACTGATAAGTGTCCGTATCGGCAACGTAGAATTCGTCCAGCGGCCATTCGGAGGTGGTATTGGTCGTTTGGTGCGTCAGGGTAGCCACCATATCCTGCCCCAGCGAAGCAGTGGCGGTGCTGATGCCGTGCTCATCGGACAAACGCGCCAGCAGGTGGGTGCGGCTACCGGTGAGCCCTCCGGCCACAAAGGTGGTATCGTCCATAAACAGCTGAATCTGCGGAGGCGTAGTGTCTTCTGCAATTCGTTGACTGCTGCCCCCAATGGCGAAAGCTTGGGTAGCCCCGTGCGCATCAGATTGGTCACGCTGCGCGTAGGCGCTGATCTTGCCGGAACCCGCTTGGTAGACAATGTTTTTGGGCATCACAAAGTGAAGAACAAAGGAGCCGTCGCGCACGATGGCGCGCCCTCGGTGGAGAACGGATTTGCGCTCAGAAAATTGCATGGCGACGTCATTGCTTCCGATGGTACGGGTCAGCGTGGTTTTGTCTAACACCTCCACCAGCACGCTCCCGGCGAAGTCGGTCATGAGCGTACCATCGCCGCGCCGCACCACTTGTCCGGTCAGCCGCACCTGATCCAACGCAGCCAGCGTATCGGTGAGCACGTAGGTGCCGTCGGCCTGCTGCACTTCCGGGCGGCCCAGCACCACCTGATCTTGCGGATAATTTAAGGTCATAGACGGGTCGCCCAGCAGCGAAAAATTGCGGTTCACCGGTCCGCTGAGGGCGTTGTTTTTGGTGCGTTCGAAAGATTTCACCTACGGTAAGAAACTCGCCGTCTCTCTGCGTGAATACCTGCGCGTAGAAGGCGCGGTTGAGCAGCAAATTTGTGTTAGAGTAAACCGGGCGCGCCGTGGTCACCAGGCCAATGGCTCCGCCCCGCTCGCTCAGAATAAGCTGCTCGGCGCCCGACACCTGGTCCGGGTCATCGTGCCGTCCGAACTCGCAGGTCGCCGTTACAAAGAAGGACAGTTGATCATGATTGCGCAGTTGGTTGATGGTGTTCACATTGAAGATATTCTCCTGCGTCCAGCGGGTTTCGCTACCGTGGCCGGTATAGTTCATAATGAGCGCTCCTTGCTTCAGTTCGCGCTCGATGCGCTGGTTGACTACCGGAGCGGCTTCTCCACCCGCCAATGCTTCCTGCGGAAAAGCATCGAGGTAGATTTTGGTGGACGAAAAGCTGGCGTAAGCGGTATCTACCCCTTCGGCCAACTGTTCGGCATCGCGTTGGTGCTTGTTGTTGTCGCCATCGTCGGCCACGAACACCACCCGATTGCGCCAGCTTCCGTGGGTTTGGGCGCTGGTTGCGTAGTGGATCAGCTTATCCACCACTACCCGCGCCTCGGCTACAGTTTTCACCGGCAGGCGACCCACTCCGATCTCCAGCGTGTGGTCGCCGGAGAAACTCTCCTCCCACGCTCCCTCATCGTCTTCGAGGAAACCGTAGTAGTCATCAGAGGAGTAGCTAAAAATAGGATGCACCGAGTTGCGGGATTCGTAGGTAGGCACAAAATTCGTGTTCCCTACTCGGTATCGGTAATCGTACGAACCCTTACCGAATAGCAGCAAATAATGTATTTGAGCCGAATCCGTATCGTAAAGGTACTTCAGATAGTTGCGAATCGCACTCACGTCCTGGCGGCCCGACGAAAATTCGTTATAGATTTCCGGCAGACTCACCACCCGTACGCTCAGCCCGTCGTGGGCGCGGCGCAGTTCGGCCAGGCGATCCGCCTCCGCCCGGAAAGCAGGAGGACTCACAATAACTAGGTTCGGTACGTTGCCATCTTTGAGGTTCTGGGGAGCCACTGGTCCCACCACCGTTGCAGCCGGAAGATCAGCTAATCCCGCTGCGGCGAACTCCCGTAGTTCTCCTTCGGTGCGCACCACGAATGAGTGTTCTCCTTCCTGCCGAACGAGCTCGGCACGGAATGCTGCTTGCGGATTAGTCACGTTCCACACAATTAAGTCTTCGGGAGAGGCCGAGATACGAAAGGTAGCCAACTCCTGACCAGCGCTCGCTAGGCTACGAAAGGTAAACGGCTGCTCATAGCGCAGCGGAAGAAGGGCTTCTACCCGTATCTTATTAAGGTACGCGATTCCGCTCCCCTGGTAGCCAAGACCAACGGACAGTGCCGCTCCTCCCGCGGGGTTAGTCTGGACGAAAGTCGCTTGGGCGGCCGTCCCCTTGGCTGTGTAGCGGGCATCAGCGATGGCATTCACCGGCAGCGTACCCAGCCCGCTACCGTTCAGGCTCACCGCAAAACTCAACGCGGTGATCGATGTACCAAGCACCTCGACTGACATGGTCACCGGGCCGCCCGTGGCTCCGGCCAGTCCGAGCGGAAACGATTGGGTTTGTCCGCCCGAAAAGCTTTCACCGTACCACTCCCGACCCGAACCGGCGTCGGACTTGCGCAGGTTGAACGCATCGTTTTCATAGGTAGCGTAGGCATTGTATTCAGCAGTCAACGTCCCGCCGTTGGATTCGGAAGGAATGGTCGACACGCGTTGGCCAGGCGCTTCTCCTACGGTCAAGAAGTAATAGGATGAATCAGCGTACAGGTTCTTCTCGTAGTGCAAGGCGTAACCGGCGCCGGAAGGATGATACCGAAGTCGGTTAGGCGACTGTCCGTAGAAAATGATTTCGTCTTGCACATCGAGCCGATCATCCTCGGCACCCGTGATCCAAATGGCGTTTTGCGGAAGATCTTGGAAGCAGGCGCTATCGAGGGGTTGGGGCAGCATACCGCCGCCGTAACCGTAGAGTTGCAGGTGATGCGGATTAATCTGAGCGGGGTCCCAACCGACCTGCCGCAGTTGGTCGGTAGAGATTCGATAGAGCCCGTCGGTGGCAACGGCCACTTTGAGCCACGGTCCGCTGGCCAGCACCGAGGGTCCGGGTGGCTCGGCCAGACACAACCGGCCGAAACTCATCGCTAAGGCAACGAAACTCATTCCGCGGACAATCATGGATACTGCTTAGGGATACTACTGTTGTTACGCTCACCTGCCAAAAATAGTGCCTGAGCCCGTCACGAAATCACCTATTCTCTTACACGGGCGGTTGCAGCGTATACTCGTAGCTTTCCATGATGAGGTTAGCCAGCAGTTTCGTGCAAGCAAACTCCACTTTTTCACGCGCCTGTTCTTCGCTCTCTGCCTCCAGGTGGACGGTGATGTGCTTACCGATGCGGACGTCGCTAACGGTAGATAATCCAAGATTACCCAGGCCCAATTTCACCGCTTTTCCCGGCGGATCAAGGATTTCTTGCTTGGGCATAATATTGATGTGGGCGATGTAATTCATGTAAGAGGTTCGTTAGTTGAAGCAAAAGTAACAAAAGGATTTAGGGATTGAATGATCGAAGCAGGGAATGACTGGACGAAAAGCTAACTGGCCGACCACTCCTTTCATTCAACCCTTCGCTGGTTTATTGCGATTGAGAGAATGACGTAGGCAACGATGATCAGGGGGATGGCCACCACCTTTAAGAAGACGAACAGTAGCAGGGCCGAAACTAAGAAAGCGTACTTAATTTCGTTACCCTGCCAGGTTTTGCTTTTGAACTTGAACGCCAATAGCGGAAGCGGGGCCACCATTAAGCAAGAAAGCATCGCTACAATGATAATCAAAACCAGCGGTTCTTGCACCAACCTTTGGAAGGCGGGCAGGTCGCCGAGCGGCAGTGCGCTGATGAGCAGCGCGCTGGCGGGCACGGGCAGTCCGATAAACTGATCCGTCTGCCGGGTACCCACGTTGAACGTCGCCAGACGCAGGGCTGAGAACACGGCCAGTGAAAATCCCAGGTAGGCCAGCAACGCCCATTCTGATTCGACGTTCCCCTCAATCATTCGAAACATAATGAAGCCTGGCAGGGCCCCAAAACTCACCATATCGGCCAGCGAGTCCAGGTCTGCGCCGATGGGCGAATAGGCGTTGAGCGCCCGGGCGGCCAGTCCGTCGGCAAAATCAAACCCGGCGGCCGCCCAGATCAGGTAGGCGGCCATTGGCAGGTTATTTTCAGCCACCGCCACCAATCCGGCACAGCCGCACAGCAAGTTACAAAGGGTGAGAACGTTGGGAAGGTGCCGAAAAATCATGCGCAAACGGTGGATGGAACGGATAGAAGCATTGTTGTTGTTTAATTGCCTGCGGTAAATATGGTAGATTAGCCCGCAACAAACAACGTCATGTCCACCCGAAACGTCGACTTTTTAATCGTAGGTCAGGGCTTGGCCGGTTCGCTGCTGTCGCACCAGTTACTAGAGCATGGTTGCTCCGTCCGCGTGATCAACACCCAGCACCACCGTCCGTCGGCCTCCCGGGCGGCGGCGGGCCTGTACAACCCGATCACCGGGCGCAAGATGGTGAAAACCTGGCGGGCCGACGCGCTGTTTCCGGCCCTGGAGCGCTGCTATACCGACCTCCAGCAGCGGTTGGGCGCTGCTTTCTTCCACCCCACGCCCATCTACCGGCCGCTGGCCAGTGCCGAAGACCAAAACGAGTGGGCCGTGCAGTCGGGCAATCCCGCGTTCGCCGAGTTCGTTAAAGAGGTGCATCTGAAGAGCCATTACGGTGACTTGGTGCACGACGAGCGCGGCGGGCTACTGCTGCGCCACTGCGGCTACGTAGACGTGCCGGAGCTGCTGCGGGCCTACCGAGGATTTCTGATCAACGAGAGTTTGTATGAAGAAGCCGTTTTTGACTTTGATCAGTTGGAAGTGGATGACCATCATGTTTGTTACCAAGATTGGACAGCCCGGCGACTTATTTTTTGCGAAGGAGCCAGCGCCCGGCATAATCCCTACTTTTCGTGGTTGCCCTTCCGGCCGGTCAAGGGGGAAATGCTGAGCATTCTCACCGAGGCGCCGCTGCCGGTGATTATGAACCGCGGCGTGTTCGTGATTCCCGGGGGCAACCTTAGCCAGGGCCACCACTGCCGGGTGGGGTCTACCTACGACCACCACGACCTGAGCGACACGCCCACCGAGCGGGCCCGAACCACGCTCCAGCAGAAACTAGCGCAGTTGTTGGTGACCTCGTACGAAATTGTGGATCAGTGGGCGGGAGTGCGACCGGCTACTCAAGATCGGCTACCGTTCATTGGAATCCACCCCCAGCACGAACCTTTGGGAATTTTCGGAGGTTTTGGCAGCAAAGGAGTGTCACTTGCTCCGTATTTCGCTCAACATTTTGTACATTGTCTGCTAAAAAATAAGCCGGTAGACGAAGAAGTAGCTATTCAGCGTTACTACCCAAAGCACCATCCGTCTTGAATCAATCATCCATGGCAAAACTATACACCGTCGCCTTCCTGCTCCTCTTTGCGTTGAGCCCGGCCTGGGCCCAAATTGAACCCGAACAGTTCGGCAAAAACCGCGTACAGTACCGGGATTTTAACTGGCAATTCTACAGCACCGACAACTTCGATATCTACTACTACGATGGCGGACAAAGCAATGCCCTGGTAGCGGCTAAATTTCTAGAAAAAGAGTTTGAGCGAATCACCGACGTGATTGGCTACGCTCCCTACACCAAGACGAAGATTTTTCTCTACAACTCCCCCAAGGAGCTGCAGCAGAGCAACGTAGGGGTGAAGGGCAAGAGCTTTACGGTGGGCGGGCAGACCAACTTTGTGAAGTCTCAGGTGGAAATCGCCTACCCAGGTACCATGATTGACTTCAAGAACGAACTGGTGCTGCAAATTGCCAAAATGCTGATCAACGACATGATGTTCGGCGGCAGTCTGACGGACATGTTCCAGAGTGCTTACCTGCTCTCTTTGCCCGAGTGGTTCATCGAGGGCGCGGCGCGCTACATCGCCGAGGGCTGGAGCATCGAGATGGATGACTTTGCCCGGGAACTTTTTCACGACCAGGGCCGCGTGAAACTCAGCCGGTTGTCCGGCGAAGAGGCCGCCCTGGCGGGGCAATCGGTGTGGAACTTTGTGGCGGTGCGTTACGGACGCAGCAGCATCTCTAACATTCTGAACCTTACCCGCATCATCCGCAACGAGGAAAGCAGCATCGTCAACACCCTAGGCATTCCCTTCAAGCTGTTCACCCGGCAGTGGCAATCGTTCTACACCGAGATGGACGCCCAGATGGCAGAGCGCTACGCCTTTCCGAAATCCGGCGACCGCTTACGGCGCCGCAACCGCCGCGGGTATACTTATAATCAGGTGGCCTACAGCCCCGACGGACGATACCTGGCCTACTCCGAAAATCGCAACGGACGCTATAAGGTGAAGGTGCTCGACACCCAAAAGAACAAAACCCGCACCGTACACCGCTCGGGATACCCCTCGTTGGATCAGGAGCTCGATAACAGCGTGCCTCTGCTCAACTGGGGCAACGGCCAGACTCTGGGGATTATTGGGTACGAAAAGGGGAAGAATTACCTGTGGCTGAGTGATCAGGCCACCAAGAAAAAACGGGCAGTGGCACTGCGTCGGTTCAACCAAATAAAACACTTCGACCTGAGCGACAACAACCGACTGGCGGTGATGAGTGCCGACCTGAACGGACAGAACGATCTGTTCATGTACAATCCGAGCCGAAACACCTTCAAGCGACTGACCACCGACGTCTACGATGACCTCCACCCGCACTTCATGCCCGATGGCGAGCGGGTGGTGTTCAGCAGCAACCGCCCGAACGATTCCCTGTACTTTGCCCCCGTGCAATCGCGAGATATTGATCTGAACGCCTCGGTCGACGATAACTTTAACGTGTACCTACTGGATCCCAGCGCAGATGCAGCCGATTCTTTGCTTCGGCAGGTCACCAAAACCGTGAGCCGAGACGTGCTTCCTCTGCCGCAGGACGACAATACGGTCTTTTACCTGAGTGACCAGCAGGGAGTGTACAACGTGTATCGCTACCAATTGCGGGATAGCCTCTTTAACCAGGTGACTAACTTTGCGGTGAGCGTACAGGACTTTGACATCGACTTCACCAACCGGCGGTTGGCCAGTATTATGCTGTCTGACGAGCGGGATTACGTATTTGTCAACGAGGTCTTTGACCCCAAACAGAGCATATTCACTCCCAAGACGCAGCGGCAGCAGGCCATCCAGGCCCAGCTGGTGTCGCAGCGGCTGCTCGATCGGCAACAAAAAACAATCGCCCAGCCTGATTCGGTTTCCCCTACCCAGGCACCCCCGACCACTGCTGAGCCGTTGCCCGACAGCACCCAGCAAATCTCCGGAGCCGGAGTGGTCGATACCAACGACTATGCCTTTGGCAGGGCTGATTCCACTGCCGTAGAGGGCCAAGACTATGTTGACACTGAAAATTACGCCTTTAGTACGCCTCCTGATGCCGATGAAAATACGGTTTCTACCGACGACTACGCCTTTGAGCAGGGTGAGCGGGGTCGTGGCGAAACGGGTAACTCGTTTTTGTCACGCTACCGGAAGCTGCAACGGGAATCACGCATCAATGGCCCCCTGCCCTACGAGACGCGGTTTAGCGCGGATAATATTATCACTTCGCTCACCTTTGATCCGCTGCGAAAGCTAGGCTTCCACGTAGAAGTTCAGATGAACGACATGCTGGAAAACCACCGGTTTTTCGGTGGATTAGTACAGTTCACCGACCTGCGTAGTGCCAGTTTGTTTGCTGAGTATCAGTATCTCAAAAACCGGGTAGATTTTAAGTTTCGCTACGAACGAGAAGGCATCGAGCGCAAAGCAGGCGACCGGGACATCCATAAATATACCTCCAACCATTTTTATCTGGGCGCAGCGTTGCCCCTCAGCGTGGCCACACGGCTGGAGTTTAACCCCTTCGTGGCCAACACCCACTACGTAGACCTCTCGCCCACCAACAGCCCGACGCCTTTGCCCGGTACCCAAAGCACCAACTACTTCGGGGGTTTCGAAACCGGAATTGTGTTTGACAACACCCACACGTCGGGACTCAACAAGCAGTTGGGCACCCGGGGTCGGGCAATGCTCACCCACTACCAGGGCGTGAACAACGCGCAAAAGAGCTTTAGCAACCTGGAGGTGGACTTGCGGCACTACCAGAAGCTGCACCGTTCGCTTACGCTGGCCACCCGATTGTTCTACGGCAACTTTTTTGGTCCGAATAAACAAAACTACCTGCTGGGCGGCCTCCAAACGTGGGTAACCACCCGGCAGCCCGATCAAAGTGAGGAAAACGATCCCCTGGCCGTTGAGCGCGGAGTGGATAATAGCAACGTGCTCTTCGTGGATTTTGTTAATTTGAGAGGTTTCAATTTCAACAAGTTCAACGGTAGCGACGTGCTCACTTTTAGTGCTGAGTTGCGGCTACCGGTGGTACGGTACTTCTACCAAGGCCCCATTGCCTCCAACTTCTTTCGCAACCTGGAGTTTATCGGCTTTTATGATATCGGCTCCGCCTGGACGGGAGCTAGCCCCTTCAACGAGCAAAATAGCATTAACACCGAGGTTGTTCAGAAAGACCCCATTTTTCGCGCCGAGATCCAGAATTTCAAGAACCCCTGGTTGCAGAGCTACGGAGCCGGTATTCGTACCGTACTGCTCGGGTTTTACGTAAAACTGGACGCGGCCTATCCCATTGAAGATAATGTCGTTGGAAAACCACGATTCTATTTATCATTAGGGTACGATTTTTGAAAAGTTGAAAAGTACCTTATTTATTACATCACTACCCAACCTATGAAAAACGTTCTTATTCTAACGTGCCTGTTGATCAGCACGGCCGCCTCGGCGCAGGTCTTTACCCTAGGCCCTAAAGTAGGGTTCAGCAGTTCCCGGTTATCTCTGAAAGAAGCACAATTGGTACGGGCCGGAAGCTCCACCATTGGCTTTCATGCGGGGCTTTTTACTCGGCTCACTATTTTAGGTATCTACTTACAACCAGAAGTGCTCTTCACCCAGGCGGGTGGTCAAATTGAAATCAGGGATGAGGTGAGCGATAGTTTTGATCAGATCCAAGACCTTACCTACAATAAATTAGATGTGCCGGTGATGCTGGGCTTCAGGATTGGCGATGTGCTGCGCATCAACGCGGGACCGTCGTTTAGCCTCATTTTGGGGCAGGATGCCCGCACGGAGGGCACCACCGCCGAGGTACGCAACAACTATGAAAGCTCAACCGTCGGTTATCAAGTCGGGGGCGGGCTGGATATTGGCCGGTTGGTGCTCGACGTACGCTACGAAGGCAACCTCAGCAGGTTAGGTAACTCGGTGCAACTCGGAGGAAGGCGATTCGACACGGACTACCGCAACAATCAGTTTAGCGTTGGGGTTGGTTTCAAGTTGTTGTGATATAAGCTAATTGGCACTTCTGTACTCGGGTTGCAGGCAATGGCAAAGAATCAATTGGCGTCCCAACTATTTTTCACCAAGCTGCCCCGTTCGCGGTGGTGCTCAATGGTTAAGTAGACGTCAATCTCCTGCTGAAGCTCCTCTACGTGCGAAATAATTCCTACGATCCGGTTCTCCTGCCGTAACGTTTTCAGGGTATCGAACACCACCCGCAGGGCATTTTTGTCCAAAGAACCGAACCCTTCGTCCAAGAAAAAGAAGCTTTGCTGGGACTGGTTGAGCGACTGAATGTTTTCGGCCAAAGCCAACGCTAAACACAGCGCTGCCTGGAAGATTTGCCCACCCGATAGGGTTTTCAGCAAGCGCGTGTAGCCGTCGTTGAGGTAATCGCGGACGATGAAATCGTTATCTCCGTTCAACTCCAGGCTAAGGTTATTCTTGGTCAGCTTTCGGAACCGAACGTTTGCCCCCCGACATACTTCCTGTAGCAAAACGGTGGAGGCGTAGTTGACAAATCCGCTCCCTCGAAACAAGCTGGCAAGTTCCTTCAGGTTGCTCTCCCGGAGGCGCTGCTCTTCCAATGATCGGTCAAATCCCTGGGCTTTGATGAGTTTCTGCTGCTGGTTTTGCAGTTCTTGTTTTGTCACCGCCCAAGTCTGCTGCAGTTCCTCCCGCGCCCGCTGGAGCCGGATTCGGGCGTTCTGCACTTCGCGGTGCTGAACAGCGTCATACTTAGATGCTTGCGTTGTCTGAACCAATGTTTTATAATTCTCTTCCGCAGCGTGGAGGCGATTACGGTACGCCACCACGGCGCTTTGCTCCGCCCTGGTGTCCAGCTTGGTGTCAATGAGGTGCTCCACGTAACTTATGCTCTCGAATTTCTTTTGGCGACATAAGGTTTGAATTTCTTCCTTAGTAGCGGTGGCCTCTTGGCGAAGGCTACCTAGCAGGTTTTTTTCGGACAGTTTTTTCCCTTCCAGAATTCCCAGCGCTTTCTCATACTCCTGGCACTGCTGGCGCGCAACTTCGTACTTTTGCTCCACGTCCTGAAGTTGAAACTGGCTTTCTTCCTGCTTTTTCAGAACGTGCGCTTCGGTCAGTTGCGCGTGATCGTTGAAGGAAATTACTTGCAACAGTGAGCGGTAGTTTTCCACTTTACCTTTCGCGTTTAGCCAGCGTTCCTGATGCTGTTGCCAGCGCTGTTGCGCCCCCGCAAGCAATGTCTCCTGCTGCTCTAACTGCGCCAGTTGGTTGGTGCGTTGCTCATGAAGCGGCTTGCCTTGCCGCGCCCACTGGTTACATTCGTTTAGTTGGTTTATTAATGCTTCAGAAGGATGGTGCCGGTAGGTTTCCCAGCTAAATTGGGCTCGGTGAGCAGTGAGACGCCCCTTGTTCGCATCGAGAAGCTGTTGGGTACCCTCTAATCTTCCCCGGATACTCTGATCCTCGTTGTGCAACGCTCGGAGCGTAAATTCCAGGCTAGCGTGCTGGGCCTCCTGTCGCTGCAGTTGCGCGAGCCGTTTTTCTTGCTGCTCGAGTTCTTCGCTACTCTCCGATGCGTGAGCAACGGCTGGATGGTGGGTGGCCCCGCAGAGCGGACAAGCCTGTCCCGAAGTCAATTGGCGGGCGGCGTGGGTAAGCTCCTGCCGAACCCGCAAGACCGCTAGTTTTTCCAGCGCCGCCCGCAGATCCTGTTTCAGTAATGCATTCGCGGCGACAAGACGATTGAAAATCTCCACAAAAGATTCGCCGCCGGGCCAGGCGGTCGCTTTCATCGCCTGCTCCTTCTGCGCTTCAACCTGATCCAACTCGCGCTGCTGCGCGATTTTCTGTTGCAGTTGGGCGTCGCGTTCCGCTTCGTATTCCCGCTGTTGCGCGTGCCACTGCGTTACGGCCCGCAGGGTAGCCTGCTGTTCTTGGGCTGAAATAGCCCGGATCCATTGCTCCTCGGTATCTTTGGACTGCTGCTTGAGCGCGGCGCACCGCGTTTGTTGCTGTTCGTAAGCAGCACGCGAAGTGGCCCTTTCCTCAGCCAACCGTTCTAATTCGCGACGCACGGTGCAGATCCGAAGCAGGTGTCCCCAATCGGTGTACCGCGCACGAATCATATCCCGGTCCGCGTGGTTGCGTTGCGCTTGTTCACAGCGCTGCTGCGCCTCCGCCAGCTTTTGCTCGCCTGTTTCGATCCGAACGACTAGGCGTTGGTAACTCTCCTCCACCCTACTCAATTCGCTTTCCGCTCGAGCCAGGGTTTTAAATTTCTCCTTAAAGTGGGTTTCCGCTTCCTGGTACTCCTGCAACCGCTTTTCTCGGGTTTGATAATTAGGTTGTTCCGCCGCTAGCAACTGATACTGCTCCTGGGCGGCGGCTAGATCGGCAAACAGCTTGCGTAATTGATCGTGGTCTACGCAGGCAGCTTCCGCCTCTCTGAACCAGGCAGCGTTCTCTTGCAAGCGGACTTCAAGCTCGCTCATCTTTCTACGCGTTGCATCAATCGCCTCCGCGTTCACGGGACCAATCTCCGACAACCGAGCCTCGAGATCGGTGATGGCGGTGCGCACCGTGGCCAGCAGATGACCGGTTTTATACGAAAGGTCAAACTTTTCCAAACGAAAAAGCTCCTTCAGCATCTGGGTACGGTCGTTGGGCTTCTGATCGATAAATTCTCGAAAACTTCCCCTGCGGAATAATCACGGTTTGCATGAAATTCTCGTAGGTCATGCCAATGATCAATGCGGCATCAGGCACCTCAATGGGAAGCCAGTCGTTATCTTCCCAGCGGTACTGCCGCCGCTCTTTCACCTCCACTTTCTCGTAGTCCTTCTTTTTGCGGCGCGCCGAAACGGTGAAACGATACTTGGCAGGCTGGGGGGAAGTTACCTGAAACACGAAGTCGATGGCAAACTGCTGACTCTGCAGATTGAGCATGTTATAATAGCGGTTATCGCCGCTCTTGTTCAACCGCTCGCTACGGTCGTAGAGCGCGAATACGACTGCCTCCAGGATAGAAGACTTCCCGCTGCCGACGGCCCCAAAAATGCCGAACAGTTGAGAACCCGCCAGGGTCTCGAAGTCAACAATCTGGGTTTCTTTGTAAGAGTATAATCCCTGAACGGTAAGTCGTAGCGGTATCATGCGGTAGGCAGTAGTGGCGAGGGTAAGTGAAAAAGTTTAGTTACTTTCCGTCCCGAGCACCTCATCAAATAGGATAAGCAATTCATCATTGGGTTCTTGCCCTTTTTTAGCTTTAAAGTAATCTATAAACAATGTTCGCAGGTCCTTGGTCAGGTCAATGGCCGGTTGTTCTAAAATCTCGCCCTCGGATGAGGTAATTTCAGGAATGATACTCACAATGCCATCGTGTGCCGCGTAGAGCGCCCGCTTCAGCTTACTTTCCAGGTACGAGTCGCTTACCAGTGTGAGTTCCACAAAAGTGTTCGGATTCGTCTCGAGCCATTCAATCGCCTTGTCTACTTCCGTAAACCGCTGGCGACACAACCGACGGCCCGTGCGGAGCGCTACCGGCCGAACCTGGGCTGGGCACCCCGCTTCTACTTCGACCACCACCACCTGCTTTTGCTGCTCGGCTTCGGCAAAGCTATAGGCCAACGGACTGCTGCTGTAGCATACCGGGCAGGGGGTGGCGGATACGGTCTGATAACGGTGCAGATGCCCCAGGGCGGCGTACTGTATTTGCGTTGGAATGTCTTCGGTAAACACCGCCGAAGCTCCGCCCACGTGCAGGATCGGCTTTTCGTCGTCCGGCTCGTCGGGCGCGGGGCCGTGACGCTGCCGAAAGTAAAGGTGCGCCATCAAAACGTTGACTCCCCGCGTGTCGCAGTGTGCATCGGCCAGCCGTTGCCAGTCGTGGTGCAACACTTCGCGCAACGATTGGTCACGATCTTCGTCGCCCAGAAAACGTTTCAGGGTGGTTTCATTGGCGTAGGGAGTGAGAATAAGCCGTAGCGGATCGGAGCAGTTGGGCAAGCGCAACTCCCCAAAGCCTGGCTCGGCGTGTAAGGTATCTACACCACCATTGGTCTTGACTGAGGTTATGACTGAACCGGGTCGGCCTACAAACACAATACCGCACTCCCGGGCGAGGGGGTCGGGGGCTTCCACCCGGTCGGGCGAATCGTGGTTACCGGCAATGGCAATTACGGCCCGTGCCCCGTCGTTGCTCAGCCGGTGCACAGTACGGTAGAAGAGCTCTAGCGCTTCGTTGGGTGGGTTAAAGGTGTCAAATAAGTCTCCGGCGATCAGCACCGCATCCACTGCTTCGGCCTCCGCGATGGCACAGATTTCCTCTAGCACCTCCCGCTGTTCGGCCAAGCGCGAAAAGTCGCCCAGTCGCTTACCAAGATGCCAATCGGCCGTGTGCAATAACTTCATGGCCTAAATGTAGTTAACCCGTAAGCGGGTGACAAGCCGGTTTTGAGTAAGTTTGTTGAAATTCGCTCAAGATCATCCAATTTTGGTGGACGGCACCGCGGGTGATGCTTCTCAGTATTTTAGTACATTTTTGTTTTAACCCGGCGTTATGCAAGTACCCACCTACTATTATTATTTTCGTCTCCTTGCGCTACTCTTGGGGTACGCTACCGCTACTACTGGGTTTGCTCAGACCAGGGAAAAGTCCTGGATGCTGGGTCCCTTCGAGCGCCTGCCTAATGCCCGGCCGATTATTCAGAAGGATAGCACTACTACTTTTCAGGACCCGATAACGGGAAATACGGTCGCTTGGGAATCGATGGCTACCTTCAATCCGGCGGCAGTTGTTAAAGATGATACCATCCGGATGTTGTACCGGGCGGAGGAAAAACTCGGGGATAAAGAAATTGGCGGGCACACCTCGCGCCTCGGTTTGGCCTTGTCGGCCGATGGTCGCACGTACGAGCGGCAACCGAAACCCGTATTCTATCCTGACCAGGATGATCAACGGGAATTTGAGTGGCCCGGCGGGGTAGAAGACCCACGCATTGTGGAGATCGAGGACGGCACCTACGTGCTCACCTACACCCAGTGGAATCGAAAGGTGCCTCGTCTGGCCATCGCCACCTCCCCAGATTTAGCCACCTGGACCAAGCACGGCCCCGTCTTCGAGGATTATGACAACGGAAAATACCATCAGCGAGAAACTAAGTCCGGGGCGGTAGTGACTAAGTTAGTTGACGGGAGATTGGTAGCGGCAAAAATCAGGGGCAAGTACTGGATGTACTTCGGCGTGCCCCACGTGTGGCTGGCCAGTTCCGACGACCTGTTGGACTGGACGCCGGTGGAAGATTATACCGGCAACCTAGCCCCGGTGCTTAGTCCGCGACCGGGCTACTTCGATTCGTGGCTGGTAGAAGCGGGGCCGCCGCCGGTGCTCACCGAAGACGGAATCGTCGTGCTCTACAACGCGGGTAATTCTCAGAATATCGGCGAAGAAGACCTGGGCAACCGGGTGTACACGGGCGGACAAGCTTTGTTTGACGCCCAGGAGCCGTGGAAGCTACTTGACCGGGCGGATGAACCCTTCATCCAACCCGAAATGCCGTTTGAAAAATCCGGCCAGTATCGGGACGGCACCACCTTCGTAGAAGGGTTGGTGTACTTTAACGATGCCTGGTACTTGTACTACGGCACGGCCGACAGCATGGTGGGAGTGGCTCGGGCGAAGAACGAATAGATTTTATTATTTTCAGTTCTCCAACACGGTGAACTCCACCCGCCGGTTCACCTGCCAGTTTTCTTCGCTGTCGTTGAGCACTTCGGGACGGGCTTCTCCGTAACCTACCGCCGTCACCCGATCGGCATCGATGAAGTTTTCGAGCAGGTACTGCCGTACGGCTTCGGAGCGCCCCTGCGACAACTGCTGGTTATACTCCTCTGATCCCCGGTCATCGGTGTGGCCACCGATTTCAATGGCCAGTTTCGGGTTGGTTTCCAGCATTTCCACCACCTTATCCAGTTCAGGATGTGATTCCGAACGCAGGGTAGTTTCGTTATAATCAAAAAAGATATTGTTCAGCCGCACCGAGGTTCCCACCTTCAGGGCCTGAAGGGTCAGATCTTTATAGGCAGTGGTATCGGCCGAAAAGGGAGCAATTTCAACGCTATCGGTTCGCGAAAGATAGCCCGGCGCCGCAACATACAGGTGGTACCAGCCACTTTCCAGCAGGCGAGTGCGATATTCACCCAGCACCGAATCGGAGTGTACGATGCCCATAGCTTCCTCATCTCTCTCGTAGCGCACGCTGGCCGTCACAAACTCGCCGGTGGCGACATCGGTAACGAAACCTTCCAGATGTAGTTTAGGCTTCACTTTTTTCACCGTCCGCAGTCCGTATATATCCAGATGGCCCCCGTCGGCCGTCATGAGAGCCCGGGTGGTGAACACCGCGGTATCGGAACGGCCTACGGCGTAGTAGGCATCGAATCCTTTGGTGTTGACCGGGGCACCCACGTTTTCGGGCTTCGACCACGCCATCCAGGTATCGTTGAGCCGTTGGGTGCGGTATACGTCGGTGCTGCCGAACCCGCCGGGGCGAGCACTGGCAAAATACATGGTTTTGTTATCGGGAGCCAGATAAGGGCCGAATTCGTCGTAGCGAGTGTTTAGCGCAACAATTGATTGCGGCCGGGTCCAGTGGTCTCCTTCCTGCCGAAAGCTTACGTACAGATCGCTGAGCTTACCATCTTTGGTCTCACTGAAGTACAACAATAATGCGCTACCGTCATAAGCCATAAATCCTCCGTTGAACTGACCCCGGCACATGTTACCGAAATTGTCGATGTCCAGCTTTTGGGGCTTCTGCCACGCTCCATCGGCCCGATCTACCGTAGCAAACTCCCAGTTACTGTTGCCCTCGCCGGTGCGGATAAGTAATTGGTTGCCATCGGGTGAGACGCTCGCCACCTGGTTGTAGCGATGCTCATTGAATGGTTCTGGCATGTGCGTAGCTCCCGACCACGCACCGGTGGCCGAATCGCGTTGGGCAAACCAAATGTCCTGGGTCTTCTCCGAACCCTTGTGGTTCTCGGGGTGGTTGGTGATGACAAAGTAGAGGGTTTGTCCGTCGGGAGAGATCACCGGGGCTGATTCGTGGTAGATGCTGTTGAGCGGGCGGCCGAGGTTCACCAATTCGTATTCCGGAGAATCATCTCCAAGCGGATCGCCGCCCGGCGGCGATCCGCCCCCATTGATGAAGGGTGAGGCTAACAGAAAGTGAAGCGGAAGGGTGATAAGAACGGTTAAATATGCGTACGACATGGCCAGACGGGATGGTTCGTTAGTCAATTTACCGTAAGGAACCGCGGACTCCTAACTAGTTTTCACGAGGATAGTACGTTAAGCAGACGCCGCGCAAATATTAACTTTTTAGATATTTTACATAACTATTTGATTTTCACTTTTCGGTCACTCAACAGAGTCCTCGTATACCTTACGTTGGCGGGGCTGTGGCACACCGATTGTGCCGCCTAACGATTAGTACTAACCACAACTACAGAGGGATGCCGAACGTGAATACTATTGTAGTGATCGATGATGATCCTATTGCCGGATTACTGGTAGAAAGAGCGAATCATAAGGTGCAGCTGGCCGAACGCGTGCTTTGCTTCTACAGTGCCGTCGACGGACTAGACTACCTCTCTGGTTTAGCCAATCAGCAGGAAGAAGCTCCTGAAATTATTTTTCTGGATATTTGTATGCCTATCGTTAATGGTTGGCAGTTTTTGGAGCAATTCAGTGCGCTTGGCTGGTCAGATACCGCCATTTATATGCTGACAACCTCCATTAGTCAAGAGCAGATCAACCGGGCAAAAAAAGTGGCTAATGTAAAAGATTATATCGTGAAGCCGCTCACCACCGAGCGACTAAGAACGATTAAAAACAATTTGGTCAGCCTTACAGAAGATGTTTCTACTTCGGTTACTTGAAGTAGCGGTAGTGCGGATAGTGCGCCACCGCTAGCAGTTCGTGATCCCCTGGACTATCCCCGTACGCGTAAATCGTTGGGTAATGCTCCAGGTCGATTTCTTCCTTGATTCGACGGACCTTTTCGGAGCCATAGCAGTTTTTCCCGACGATTTTTCCGGTTATTTTCTGACGCTGAGTCTCTAGGCGGGTGGCGATCAGATGAATTCCCAGCGACTCGCACCAGGGCCGAATCCAATCTTCGGCCGAGGCCGATACTACGTAGATCGTGGCTTTTTTTCCTTTGAGTTCGTTAATCTCTCGCAAAGCGCTGGGCCGGATGATCTGCGGTAGGCGTTGCCGGTCGTATTCGGCAGCACGCCGACGAAACTCAGCCTGAGGTTCTCCCCCAAAAAAATGCGTCAACACGCGCTCCTTGGCCACCCAATTAGCAATGAATCCTAGTTTGAACGCCAGCAGAACGGGACTAAGTTGAACTAAACCTCGGTATAGCGTACCCTTTCCCCGGTAGAAGCGGATAAAATCAAACAAGGTGTCGCGACGGGTGATTGTACCGTCAAAATCAAACAAAGCTAAGATCGGTGGTTCGGACAAGAGCGGGTTGGTTACAGGGAGGTGCCGAGGTAGATTAAGACGAAAAAACTCGTGAGCCAAGCCAGTAGCGTTAGTTGGATGAACCGGTCGGTGTAAAGTAATTTGGTAGGAGAGCCACTGTTGTTTTCTACCAGTGAGATTTGTAGGTAGCGCATCATACCGGCAATCACAAAGATGCTGGTGAAGTATAGATGATCTCCAAGTCGACCTACCACTTCGTCGGAAATGGTGTACATTAAGTACGAAACGATAATGATACCGGCCAGCATGGTGAGGCAGGCATTCACGTATTCCAAAGTGTAGTTCTTCACTGATTTGCGCATCAACCGACCGGATGATTTGCCGAGGAGCAGGTCATCGCGTCGTTTGGCTAATGCTAAAAATAGCGCCAATAGAAAGATCATAATCACCAGCCACTGCGAAATGGGTACCTCCGCCACCATGCCTCCCGCCACCGTCCGTAGCAAAAACCCAAAGGCAACGATGAGGATATCCAGAATAGAAACGTGCTTCAGGCCAAAAGAATAGGCTACGTTCAGCGCTGCGTACCCCAGCAACGCTCCAAAAAAGTAAGTATCTAGCCACCAGGCCACTAGCAGTGCGCCCGTCGCCATCATTCCCATGGCAAGCAGTGCTACGGTGGGGGACACTTCGCCCGCGGCCAGGGGACGATTGCACTTGGTGGGGTGCTGCTGGTCACTCTTAATGTCTCGATAGTCGTTCAGAATGTAGATTGAACTTGCCATTCCGCTAAAGCAGACAAAAGAAACGACCAGGCGACTAAAGACGTAGGGTTCCAATAGCCCGCCCGCAAAGAAGGCAGGAATAAACAAAAAGGTATTCTTAGCCCACTGCTCGGGGCGCAAAAGCCGTAGGAACGCGTGCGCGGAGGTTCGTTGGGTGGTTAGAGATGACATGCGGTATCAGATGAGCACGGTAGATTATCAAACGGTATGAAGGTAGCAATAATTAACTTAATAAGAAAAACTAATACGATTCGTAGAATCACGACCGCGGTTTTGGGAGTTACTATCACTACGTTTCTTTTCTTCGGTTTGCTCTTGTCCGCTAAATTTAGGCAGCCATCCGCGAAAACCGTAACAAAATCAGGTTAAAACGGCTTATTTCTTAGTACCCAAAAAATTCTGTTCTATGGCTGACGGTGATATCAAGATTATTGAGACCGAGGAGGAACGGCAGGCGTTTATGACGCATCTGCTAGATGACATCCGGGCGTTCGAAACCATGCTTACCGATGGTCGCTTCGAAAAGGATATCCAACGGATCGGAGCCGAACAGGAAATGGTGCTGGTGGATGAGCAGTTTAACCCAGCCTTGATTGGACCGGAAATACATCAAGCGCTTAACAAAGATTTCATTACCACCGAATACGCCCGCTTTAATCTTGAAATCAACCTGAGTCCCCTGCTCTTTGGCGGAGTTTGCCTATCGCAGATGAAGCAGGAACTGATCAATAAGCTACAACTGGTGGCGGAGGAAGCAAAAAAACACCAAGCAAAACTAATCCTGACGGGCATTTTGCCTACCATTCGGGAAGCGGACACCGACCCGGAAGCCATGACTCCCGAACCGCGCTATCAGGCACTGCTGAAAAACGTGAACCAGCGCCGCGGCGAGCAGTACGAATTCAATATTAAAGGATTGGACGAACTTATCACCCGCAACAATCCATCGACCTTCGGCGGTTGCATGACCAGCTTTCAGGTGCACCTGCAGGTGGATCCGAACGACTTAGTCGATCTGTACAACTGGGCGCAGTTGATCACCGCCCCTACCCTGGCCTGTGCTACCAACTCGCCGGTGTTTCTGGGGCGGCGGTTGTGGCACGAAACCCGAATTGCGCTGCTTCGCCAGACCACCGATACCCGCAAGCCTTACTCAAATTTGAAGCAGGAAGAAGCACGGGTATCCTTCGGCAGCGCGTGGATTCAATCATCAATTGCCGAACTTTTTCATCAGGATATTGCTGGATACCAGGCGTATCTCACCAAACCGATGGAAGAAAAGGCTTCTCAGGTACTAGAGCAGGGCGGCGTTCCTCGATTAGAAGCCCTCAACTTCCACAACGGCACCATTTACCGCTGGAACCGGGTGTGCTACGGAACCACCCAGGGCGAGCCGCACCTGCGTATCGAGAACCGGGTGCTGCCCGCGGGCCCCACGGTGGAAGACGAGATTGCCAACACTGCTTTCTGGCTGGGTTTGATGAAGGGACTACCCGAGCGCTACCGCAACTTACCGGGCAAACTTCCTTTTGATAAGGTGAAAGAAAACTTTCTAAAAGCCGCCCAACTGGGCATCGAGGTGCAGTTCGCCTGGCTCGATGGCACGCTGGTGACCGCGCAAGAGTTGGTGCTGGACGAACTACTGCCCATTGCCGAGCGAGGATTGCAACAGGCCGCCGTCGATGAGACCGACCGCGTGCATTATTTAGACATTATTCGGCAACGAACCGAAAGCGCCAAAACCGGTTCGCGTTGGATTCTAAATTCGTATCAGCAACTAAAGAAGGAGAGCACCCAAGATGACGAAGCCTGGATCGCGATCACCGCGGGGATGCTAGAGCGCCAAACCGCCGGACAACCCGGCCACACCTGGAGCCTGGCCACGGTGAAGGAAGCAGGACACTGGCGCAACCGGTTTCGTACCTTGTCGCAGGTGATGACCCAATCGCTGTACACGGTGCAGGAAGGCGACATCGTGGATTTGGCGACTCATTTGATGACCTGGAAGCAGATTGGCCATGTTCCCGTTGAAAAACAGGGAGCGTTGGTGGGCATAATCACCAAGGACAGTATCATCACGTACATGACCGAGCACCACGGCAAGGACATTGCGTCGTTGTCCGTTCGCGATGTGATGGTGCGGGAGCTGGTGACCGCACCACCCGATATGCCGCTCACCGAGGCCATTGAGCTCATCGTCGACAGTAAGATATCGTGCCTTCCGGTGGTTCGTGACGGGCGGCTGGTCGGGTTGGTTACGGAGCACGATTTTGTTCACCTTAGTCGATTGCTGTACCGCGAGCTAGACCAGCAACCCGAATGAGCCAAAACCTCACTTTTTCATCTCGGATCATTGACAGTTATCCGGCAGCGGGAGCCAAACCCCGTTTGGTGGTGTTTGCCGGGGTGCACGGCAACGAACCCAGCGGCGTGCTGGCTTTGCAGCGCATATTCGAGCAATTGCATACCCATCAGATTCCGCTCAGCGGACAGTTGGTCGGGGTACTGGGCAACAAGGAGGCCCTTCGGCAAGAGGTACGCTACGTGAACGAAGATCTAAACCGCCTTTTCTTACCTTCTCGCATTGAGCAGGTGAAGGCTATTTCTGATACACAAACCTTCGAGAACCTGGAGCTACTAAATATCTGCGACTTGGTAACATCTTTGGAGGCGAGAACCGAAGACGAACTGTTTTTCGTGGACTGCCACACCACTTCTTCGGCCAGCATTCCGTTCATCAGCCTGAACGAGGGCTTTTCTTCCAGCCTGCAATTGGCGCAACGGGTTCCGGTGGCGGCGGTGGTTGGAGCTGAAAAAGAGATTCACGGATGCCTGGCGGAGTGGCTCAATCAGCGCGGCTGGACGGGTTTCACCTACGAGGCGGGGCAGCATTTGGCCGCTCTTTCGGTAGATAATCAGGAAGCGATCATCTGGTTAGCCTTGCTGCACGCGGGATGTATCCGAGAATCGCAGGCCCGACCGTATCTTGATCGCGCCCGGGTGACTCTGCAACGGCAGGGAACGCAGCAGCAAGCGGTGTATCGCTTGGAGTCGGCCTACCGTATTCGCGACGATGAGGCGTTCCGTATGGAGCCAGGGTTTCAGAATCTACAGTTGGTGCGTAAGGGCGAACGCTTGGCCACCAGCGACGGTGCGCCCGTGCTGGCCCCGGAAGATGCCTATCTGCTCATGCCCTTGTACCAGCCCCAGGGAAATTTTGGCTTCTTTCTGGTGCAACCGGCTCCGCCCGTAGCAAACCTTCGGTAGTCCTAGGATTAAGGCCGCCCGCCCCCTTTCTTCGTAAGTACAATTTCTTTACTTTACCCATTATTTCACCGTTATCTAAGCAGTTTGATCAGAACCGCCCGGCCCTACAGGCGCCATCCGTTATTTTTTGTCTTGTTTGCATTGATCCTTACCAACGGGTCGCTGGAGGTCAAGGGACAAGCACTTTACGTTGGTAGCGAGCAAGTGGTAACCATTCGGCCCAACACGCGGGTTACAATCGGGGGAGATCTGCTCAACCGAGGAACCCTATTGAACCAGGGTATCCTCCAAATCAGCGGCGACTGGCGTAACGAAGCAACCTATACGGATACGCGAGATAGCGAAGTAGTTTTTGCCGGAGCGAGGCAAACCATTAACCATCGGGGGCAGTCGTTGCATCATTTGACGGTGCGTGGGTCAGGAACGAAGGAACTAGGGTCTGACGTTCGGGTGATAGACACGCTGACGCTCGACGAGGGAGTGTTACAGTCTTCCACAGCGGCCTCCCTCATCCTGGAGGCTACCGCCGCGGTGGAGGGTGGGTCTTCTGAAGCCTACGTTGAACCCGCGATGGTTTACCAAGGCACCGGTCAGCGGTACTTTCCGCTCGGGCTGGCGGGAGAATACCTGCCCCTTACCCTCACTGACGTGGTAGGAGATGCACCAACCATTCGGGTAAGTGTAGTTACTCCCAATCCGGCCGCGCCTCCCGATGAATCTCTGGCAAGGGTATCATTGGCCCGTTACTGGCGTATTGCAACGGTGGCGGGCACCTTTGGCGGCTCGCCGGTCGAGTTGACGGTGAACCAAAGCGACGGTTTGGAGGATCTACTCGGGGCCGTGGTAGCGCAATCGGCTGAACCCGAAGAACGCTTTGTTAGCGCGGGCCAATCCGACCGGAGCGGTGACGCAGCCCAGGGAACGATCACCAGTGAGAACCCAGTTACCCAAACCATCGTGGCCGTGGGGGTCACTAGCTTATTTTCAGTAGATAACCAGGTGCTGGTGCCCTCGGCCTTTGCCCCGGAAGCACCAAACCCCACCAATCGCTCGGTGAAGATATACGCCAGTAGCTTACTCCCCGAATCCTTTCTTTTCCGTATTTTTGACCGGTGGGGCAATCTGGTGTACCAAACTTCTTCGCTGACGCAGGCCCAAGAACAAGGTTGGGAAGGCATACGCCGGTCCGATCGTTCTGCGGTGCCAGCGGGAGTGTATCAGTATCACCTGCGTGGGTTGTTTGAGAACGGCACTCCGATGGACCAATCCGGAACCATTACCTTATTCCGCTAATGAACGTCCGTGATCTATTCCGTACGCTAGCCGGGGTTGTAGTGCTGGTGCTGGTGCATTGCAGCACTCTGGCTCAGGAAGTGCGCTTTTCGCAGTACCAAGCAGCTCCCCTGCTCCTTAATCCGGCGGCGGCCGGTACGGTAGCTGACCCTACCCTAGGAATTGTCTACCGGTTGCAGCGCTTAGGCATTCTTGCCTACAAGACGGGCTACTTTTCGGCCATGCTGCCGCTCTACGGTGGGCAGAGATCAGCCGGATCGCTCCCCGGAGGGGGAGTGGGAATAGGAGTTCTTAGCGACGTAGCGGGAGAAAGCAACGAGTGGCAAACCTACCAAATTGATGTTTCCGGAGCCTATACCCTCCGGCTCAATCGCCCCCAAACGCAGTCTATAAGTGTCGGTATTCAGTCGTCCTACGTGCGTACCAGCATCGATTTTAGCGCCCTCACCTGGCCTTCACAGATCACCTACCGAGGCTTTGAAAACCCAGCTCCCCCGCCTGGCAACTACGCCTCGCCGGTGAGCGTACTGCGATTTAATGCCGGGTTAATATGGGCCTACGATCCTACGCGCAATCCCTGGAAAAAGGTTGCTGCTTATCAACTGCACTTCGGTGCCTCGGTGAGCAATTTAAACCGCCCCGTTTACGGGTTTCTGCCCAACGGGGAGGCTTCGCCCCTGGTGGTTAAAAGCCACGGCGGCGGCCAGTTTCAGGCCAGCGAACGGCTGAGCGTATCGCCCGGATTCTTTATCATTGCGCAAGAAGCGCTGGTGCAGTACACCGGTGGAGCCACGCTGGGCGTTCATCTGCTCTCTGATAATCCGTCGGTGCCTCCTGATTTGCAGCTGCTGCTGGGTGGTTGGTACCGCTACGGCGACGCGGTGGTGCTGCAACTCGGAGCGCGGGCCGGTCAGTTTGATACGGTGTTATCCTACGACACGAACGCTTCGAGCAACCGGACGGGAATTGCCAACCAGTCTGCCCTGGAGCTATCGATGACCTATCGCTTTTTGGATAAGAGCACTCCCGCGCTTCCTCCTACTCCCTTATTTTAGCGGATGCGACAAGTAAAGTTAATACTACTCGGGTTGTTGGGACTAAGCGGAGTGGCGCGCGCCCAGTTTGCTCCCCTGGCGGTACCTTCGTTAGAAGAGGCGCAGGAGCATTACCAGTCCCAACGATACGCGTCGGCGGCGTTGTTGTACCGGGCCGCCATCGCGCACGACACCACCGACTGGCAAAGCACCTACCGGCTGGCCGAGTCTCTCCGGCATCTCTTTCAGTACTCAGAAGCCATAATTCAGTACCGAAGGGTGTATGCGCATGCTTCCCGAACTTATCCCGATGCCGAATTTCACTATGCCCGGCTGCTTAAGCAAGCAGGACAATGTTCGGAAGCATTGCCGCTTCTCGAGCACTTCATGGCTACCTACCCTAATAACGCTCTGATCGTAGCAGCCCGCGCGGCCCAACAAGGGTGCTATCAAACCACCCTCATTGCCGACGAACCTTCTCCGATTACACTCGATCGTTTGCCTCCCCCGTTCAATACTCCGGCCCACGACTACGCGGCGGTTCCGTATCGCCACGACACCAGTTTGGTGCTGTCCTCGGGACGGTGGCGAGCATCGCACCGCCGGTTGGATACTCGTTACGGTGAAAACTATACCAACTTGATTTGGATTGAAGACCGCGGCAAGGGGGCGCAAAACCGCTCGCGGACTATCGCGCGGTGGAACAGTGATTTTCACGACGGTCCGGGCTGCTTTGATGCCGCGCGCACCACGTTCTACTTCACGCGCTGCCAGGAGGACCACTGCCGCCTCTACGTTTCCAGATACCAGAAAGGAAAGTGGCAACCACCCATTTCCCTCAACGCCTCGGTGAATGCTCCGGCGTCTGACAGCAAACACCCCGCCCTTTCGCCCGGGGGCGACACGTTGTTTTTCGCTTCGGACCGGCCCGGCGGGGTCGGGGGCTTTGACCTATGGTTGAGCGCTCGGGACAGCGCGTCGGTTTGGCAGTCTGCCCAGCACTTGGGCCCGATGATTAACACCGTCGGTGATGAGATTTCTCCTTCTTACAATGAATCCGAAGACTTGCTTTTTTTTGCCTCAAACGGGCGTAGCGGCCCGGGGGGGATGGACCTGTTCGGTGTGCCTCGTTGGAAAAGCAGCGAAAGCATGCCCCAATTGTTACTCTCACCCTTTAATTCGGAGAAGGACGATTGCTTCTTGGTACTGGGCGACGGCCAAGGATACCTATCTTCTAACCGGACCGGCGATTTTGATATTTACCGGTTTTCGCCCGATACCACGCAATCGTTGGTCACTCAGTTGCTGGGAAACACCGGGCGGTTGCCGCAGGTCACTACCCAATCAGGAACACCCTTACGTGATCTGTTATCGGACTATGACGTTCCCGTACCGGTTCCCCCCAATGATATTGTGATAGTTCGTTCGGTGCCAGAAGAACGGCTGGCCAACGGCTCGTCTCGATTCGTTTTGGCCTCCGACGTAAGTGAAATCGCGCTGTCGCGACTACAAGATCAACAAAAAAGGGAGGCCAGCAACGCAGTTGCCGAACGCTCTCCGGCGGTGGTTTCTCGCCCCAAACAAACGAGTTCCTTAGCGACTATCTACACGAATAACGTTTCTCCGAAGCAAAGGGGGGAGGTTCGGGGAACCCTGCTCCGGGCGATTGCCGAAGGTTCAAATGAGGTACCATACACTCGGATTTACCTGCTCGACAGCACGGGCACCATCGCTAAGATCACCACCACCAACGAAGCAGGGGAGTTTCACTTTGTCAACCTCAACCCAGACACCCGCTACACCCTGGTGGTGGAAGATTCGGTAGAGATTTCTGACAGCACCCTTCGGCTACAAAACCTTCGCCTGACCGAATACAGCGAAGCAAACGCCACCACGGCCTACGAAACCTTGTACTTTGACTTTAACGCGTCGACGCTACGTCCCGAGGCCCGGCAGGCACTTCGGGAGCTCGCGCAATTTCTCGTACGCAACGCCCAAGCAGTCACTGAAATCAATGCCTACGCGGATAGCCTGGGGAACGATGTCTATAATTTGCAGTTGAGTCGGCAACGAGCCGCGGCGGTGTTTGATTTTCTGGTAGCGCAGCAAGTAGATCCCTCGGCCCTGGTGCTCAATGCCGAGGGGGTGTCCACCGCCTGGTCATCCACCAACTCGATCGTAAGCCAGCAGTTGAACCGGCGGGTAGAGATTCGCCTGATCGGTCAGAACCTGCGTTATTCTCCGCAGGCCGAAATCCGTATCTTGCGTCCGGGGGTTCCCCTGGAGAGTCTTAACCGGGCGCTTGGCACGAGCTTATCAGAATTAGAGCGATTGAACGGAGCAGCGGTCGATACTCTGTTTTCCTTTAAGCCCTTGCGCATTCCTCGGTTTCGCGATGCGACCCTGAGGCAATTCTTTTTTGACATCAATCAGCAGAACTAACGTGGCGTTCGTTTAACGTTAAAGCTTATTCCTCGTAAATGTTATTTTATGAAAGTTTTCAGCAAATTTCTCTTTCACTTTAGCCTGTTTTTGGCAGCGGCGGCCTCCCAGGTCTGCGCGCAAAACTCGGTCGGCATTGGCACCGAAGCTCCGAACCCCAACGCGGTACTACATTTAGTTTCTCCCAATCAAAATCAGGGATTGCTCATTCCCAGCATGAGCACTGAGCAGCGCACCGCTGAGGCGTTCGTTCAAACGCTATCAGTTGCCGAAGGCGGTTTATTGGTTTTCGATGCCCAGCAGAATACCTTCTACTACTGGATGACCCCCGGCGGTTGGGTTCCGATGGTCAGCGGCCTGGTAGGAGGCGATTTATCCGGTCGACTGACTAATATGGAACTGAACGAAGCAGTGGTGGAGCTTGAAAACCTGGCAAATAACTCCGTGTCTTCGCTGAAGATCGTGGACAATACCGTCACCACCACCGACCTGGCGTCGCCGGGGGCCAACAAGGTGCTCATTTCCACCAATGCGGGCACCGTTTTCTGGGAAAATCTAAATATTTTCGGGACCGTCCGGCTGGATGAAGGGTTTATATACGTGGGCAACACGCGCAACGAACCGGTTCCGGTGGTTGTAAGCGGTGACCTTGCGCTGGGCAGCAACGGAGTAGCAACAATCACGAACAACGCGATTGTGAACGAGAACATTAGTCCGGCGGCGGGCATCACGGTTGATAAATTGCAAAGCATTCCCAGCGGTAGCTTGATCTATGGCAACGCGCTCGGTGAGGCCACGGTGGGTACCCTCGGGGGCGACGCGACGCTGAACGAAACCGGGCAATTGGTGCTGACCAACAGTGCCGCCACGCGCAGCAACCTGGGCCTGGATCAGTCCAGTGTGACGATTACCGGGGGCACCGTGACTGCCGACCTGAACGGTGACGGAAGCGGCATCACCAACCTGGATGCTAATCGCATCACCTCGGGAACCCTGAACGAGAACCGACTGCCCAACCTAAGCGCCGCTCCGGTCGTATACGGCGATCCGATGGACAACAATCCAATCACCTCCGTCACCGTGGATCAGAAAGGGCGGGTGACCGACGCCACGGTGGGCACGCCGAGTGACCAGCGACTCAAGAAAGATTGGGTAGCCCTGACGAACTCTTCCGAGAAATTGCGGCAGATTACTCCCTACGCGTACCGCTGGAAGCAGGGGGACAAGCAACCGCACTTGGGCGTGATGGCCCAGGAGGTAGAGCAGGTGTTTCCGAGTTTGGTGCACACGCGGGCGGATGGGTTCCGGACGGTAAATTATCCGGGGCTCATCCCTCCCATGCTTAACGCATTGCAGGAGCAACAGTTGGTGGTAGACTCGCTTCGAGGCGAACTGGCCGCGCAGCAGCGCGAGAATCAAGCCATTCGCGATGAGTTGGCGGTGATCAGAAGATTATTAGAGAAAAGCGGGGAGTAGCACATCCGAGACAAAGGCATCAGTGCTTCCGCTTATATCTCACCAACGCCACGATACGCCACCTCCGACGTAAAAATCCGGAGCATTGTCGGTCAGGGCCGTTCCGGCCGCCAAATCCAACTGCAAATCGTTGGTCACCAGATAGGTGAATCCGCTGTTGAACAGGTGGCTGCTGGCACTAGCTTCGGGCAGGTTGCCGTAGAACTCGGCAAAAGCCCCCACCCGCTTACTCAGGCTGAGGTCGAGCGACAGGGCGTAGCGATAAATGGTTTCCGGCGAATCGTTTTCCCAGTGAGCGCCCAGGTTGGTGGTGATCCCCAACCATGAGTTGATAGAATGATTGAGCAACAGCACTACCCGCGGTTGGGTGAAGTTAGCCTGCACTTCTTCGCTACCGGTGGCGGGCAGCGTGAACCCAATTAGTAGGGCTGCCTGCGGAATCACACCCCGGGCTTCTTCTATTAGCGCTACTTTGGTAGCTAGATCCAGCGGCGACCAACCAATTCCTGATCGAGCCTCACTGGTATAGAGTCCTGATGACAAACGGAGCTCTACTCGATCGAGCAGTCCGTAGCGAAGCAGCACCGTAGGGTAGTAGCCAAATTGATAATCTTCCTGACTTTCCCACTCCTGAAAAACTCCGGTTTCCAACTGGCCGACGCCTGCACCCACCACCGAAGCGGCATCGGTGCCTTCGCCCGGTCGGTCGGTACTCAGCGGCGCTTCAGATTGCGCCAGCAGTCGGCCCGCGCCGAGTAACCAAATCACTGCTAAAAAATACTTCACCCGCTCAGTATTTAGTGAATGAGCAAAAGTAGCAAATTTGACAGGATAAATATCCGCACCAAAAAGCCCAATTAACCGGGTTTCTCAATTGATGGAATAACTAGTGGTTGAATCGGTTGAACATTTTCTTGATGCCTGACACCCGCACCAGTTGGTCTAACTCGGTGGGAAGTTCCAGTTTGATGGTCACGTCTTTCCCCTCCGAGCTGGCGGCGCAACCAAAAGCGTACACCCACTGCAGGGTAGACAAATCTAGTGCGTGGACGTTACAGATCCGGACGTGTAGCCGTTGCAGCGTGAATAGTTCTCCTAATAATTGCTCTTTTATGCTGGCGAGGTTGGCGACCCGCAAATCGCCATTAATCTGTACTTCGTGATACTTAAGTATGGCTTCCTCCATGATTTATACATTTTTTTGAGTAAATATTTATAAATATAGTTATAATATTAATAATACTGATAATAAATCAACGATATTCTGAGAAAACGTACTTGAGTAGTAATCGTAGGCTTTGTGTTGAGGATTTTTGACGGAGAACAGGATATCCGTATTTTAGGCGCAAACCAATTTTCTATGAATCGCTACGTATTAGCCCTGGACCAAGGAACCACCAGTTCGCGCGCCATCTTGTTTGATCACGGTGGATTAATTCAAGCCGTGGCCCAGCAAGAGTTTAAGCAGTATTTCCCCCAGTCCGGCTGGGTAGAGCACGACGGAGAGGAAATCTGGAACTCCCAACTGGCCGTGGCCCAGCAGGTGTTGCAGAAGGCCTCGGTGACGGCAAAGGACGTGGTCGCCATTGGCATCACCAACCAGCGCGAAACCACCCTGGTGTGGAACCGCAAAACCGGCCAGCCCATTCGCCGCGCCATCGTTTGGCAAGACCGACGCACCGCGGCGACCTGCGATAAGTTGCGACAAGCCGGACACACCGAGCTTATCCAACAAAAAACCGGGTTGGTGGTGGACGCCTACTTTTCGGGCACCAAAATTCAGTGGTTATTGGACAATGTGCCCAACGCCCGCCAGCAGGCAGAAGCCGGAGAGTTAGCGTTCGGCACAATAGACAGTTGGCTGATCTGGAACCTCACCGGGGGGCGACGGCACGTAACCGACGTGACCAACGCCAGTCGTACCCAACTATTCAACATTCATACCCTAGAGTGGGATGACGAGTTGCTTAAACTCCTCAGGGTACCCGCCTCCCTCCTACCCGAAGTGGCCTCCTCATCAGAAGTATACGCCGAAACCCAAAAAGATTTATTAGGAGCCTCCGTTCCGATTGCAGGCATCGCGGGCGACCAGCAGGCGGCGCTGTTCGGGCAGATGTGCACGCAGCCCGGCATGGTGAAAAACACCTACGGCACCGGCAGTTTCGTAGTGCTGAACACCGGTGACCAACCCATCGCCTCGCAACACAATCTGCTCTCGACGGTTGCTTGGCAAATCGACGGAAAAACCATCTACGCCTTAGAAGGGAGCATCTTCATCGCCGGAGCGGTTGTGCAATGGCTGCGCGACGGACTAGGTATTATCAAAGAATCGGCCGACGTGGAGGCGCTAGCCAACACCGTGGAAGACAACGGAGGGGTGTACGTAGTGCCCGCCCTCACCGGTTTGGGAGCGCCCCATTGGGACCCCTACGCCCGCGGCACCATCGCGGGAATCACCCGGGGCACCACCGCGGGGCACATCGCTCGGGCGGCGGTAGAGAGCATGGCTTACCAGACCAACGACGTGCTGCGGGCCATGCAGGAAGACGCAAATATCAAGTTTCAAGAGCTTCGCGTTGACGGTGGGGCCTCGGCTAATAACCCCCTAATGCAGTTTCAGGCCGACGTGTTGCAGGTGCCGGTGGTGCGTCCGAAAATTATGGAAACCACCGCGTTGGGGGCGGCTTATCTGGCCGGCCTGGCGGTGGGCTTCTGGAAAAACCAGGAAGAGCTCGCCGAGCAGTGGCAGGTAGACCAGCGGTTTGAACCGGCGGGGGCGGCCGCTACGGAAAAGTTGGTGCGGCACTGGGACAAGGCGGTGACGATGGCCAAGGGATGGATTGAAAGTTAGAATGAAGAAATTATGATCACACGTTTGCAGATTGATGGGTTTAAGAATTTGGTGAAGACCGATATTCGGTTTGGCCCCTTCACTTGTATTGCCGGTACCAACGCAGTGGGCAAGTCTAACCTATTTGATGCTATCCGTTTTCTGAGTGATTTAACGAGCAAAACGCTGGTGGATGCGGCTAGTTTAGTGAGAAATGGCTCAAGAATCCGTGATCTATTTCATCGAATTGAAAACACTTACGCTGATCGAATGTCGTTCTCAGTAGAGATGATCATTCCTGAAGAAGGTATCGATGATCTGGGTCAATCTGCTGAAGCTACTATAACTACCGTAAAGTACAGATTAGAAATAGCGTATCGCGATAATAACGCTTTGGGAACACACGGTATTTTAGAAATTATACACGAAGAATTAGCTCCAATTCCCCAACGTGAAGCCTATAAAAACATAAGTTTTTACCCTGATCTGTCTGGTCTGAGTCAGAAAGAACAAAATGCAGTAAAGAGAAAAGAAAAGGCCTGGAAAAACTCAGTTATTAAGCGACGAAGGTCGGCCATGTTTATTTCCACGGAAGGAGAAGGGGAAGACCGCAAGATCAATTTTCACCAAGACGGGGGAAGTAGTGGAAAGCCTGCCGGGAGAAAAGCTTCACAACTCCCACGAACGATACTGTCTACTGCTAATGCTTTAGAAAATCCTACTGCTCTCATCGTAAAAAACGAAATGCAGTCCTGGAAAATGCTTCAACTAGAGCCTAATGCACTACGTAGTCCCGATGATTTTCGTACTGTAGCCGGAGCTTCTTTAGGTACCAATGGTTCGCATTTGCCTGCTACTCTTTACCGACTACAGAACGACGGGGACAGCGGTTATCCTGACATTTGCCAACATCTAGCAAATCGTCTCTACGAACTCATCGACGATGTGGCTTACATAGATATAGATAAAGATGATAAGCGCGAATTGTTAACGTTGATGCTACGAACTAGGGACAATACGACGCTTCCCGCTAGAGCTTTGTCTGATGGCACGTTGCGCTTCCTGGGTTTAGCAATCTTAGAGTTAGACGCTCGTTCCGGAAGCGTTATTTGTCTGGAAGAGCCGGAAAACGGCATTCACCCCGAAAAGATTTCTGCAATTCTTAGGCTTTTACAAGATATCGCGACTGATATTAACTATGAAGTTGGTGACGATAATCCCTTGCGGCAGGTTATTACTAATACTCACTCGCCTTTGGTGGTACAGCGGGTACCGGAGGACAGTTTGCTAATGGCCGAGCTACGAGAAGATATTGACGAGTACGGAAATTTCTTCAAGAAAGCGGTTTTTACCCCGCTTGATAATACATGGAGAACACGCATAGAGAAGCATGTTCCTACTACTTCTCTCGGTCATCTATTAGCCTATCTTAATCCAACAGAAAAAGAGGATTCGGAAGTTGACGAAACGAGCATTCTTGAAAGAAAGATAAAAAAAAGGGTGATAGATCGAGATGATGTAAAGAAGAGTCAGGGCTGGCAATTGAATATACCTTATGAAACCCAGACCTGAGTTGACGTTTACGCTTCTTTCGGATGGCTCATCGGATAAAGTACTTACAAAGATTTTGACTTGGGTTATCAAACAGTATTTGCCTGATATACCAATTCTCGTAAAGTTTGGTGACTTAAGAAAATTGCCCGATCCACCCAAAAGCTTAGAAGAAAGAATGCGAGCTGTATTAGAATACTATACGTGTGACATCCTGTTTGTCCATCGTGATGCAGAAAAGCACCCTTTGAAATCTAGAGTAGATGAAGTAACAGAAGCTTGGCGCAAAATAAAGGAGTCCACCAGTACTGAAAGCATGATTACGGTGATTCCGGTCCGCATGACCGAAGCCTGGCTACTGTTTGATGAGGATAGTATTAAAATAGCAGCAGGTAATCCTAATAACAGCAAGAGTTTATCGCTACCTCCATTCCAGTGGATTGAGCGTTTAACGGACCCTAAAGCCACTCTATATCAAAAAATTAGAGAAGCCAGCGCCCTACACGGCAGAAAGTTAGCTAAGCTAAAGATACCAAACCGCGTACATGTACTTGTTGATAATATTGCAGACTTTTCTCCCCTTAGAGCCTTGCCCGCCTTCCAGAAACTAGAAGAAGACATTAAAACAACCCTTGCCAACTTATGATGGATCGTGAAGTAATGATTAACACCGTCGCCCAGTACGAAAACGTCTGGGACGTGATTGTGATTGGCGGTGGAGCCACCGGGCTGGGCACCGCCCTGGAAGCCGCTTCGCGGGGTTACACCACCCTGCTTTTAGAACAAAATGACTTTGCCAAGGGCACCTCGAGCCGCAGTACCAAGCTGGCCCACGGAGGCGTGCGTTACCTGCAGCAGGGCGACGTGTCGCTGGTCATTGAGGCGCTGCACGAGCGGGGATTGATGATGAAGAATGCCCCTCATCTGGTGAAAAACCAGGCTTTTGTTATTCCCACCTACGACTGGTGGGGCGGCCCCTTCTACACCGTGGGGATGAAGGTGTACGACGTACTGGCTGGGAAACTGGGCCTCGGCCCCTCGAAAAGCTTATCCCGAGAAGAAACGCTGGAGCTACTGCCTACCGTAGAAACCGAAGGCCTGCGGGGCGGGGTGATCTACTACGACGGGCAGTTCGACGATGCCCGCCTGGCCATCAACATCGCGCAAACCTTCGCCGAAGCGGGGGGCACGCTTATCAACTACATGCCGGTCACCGGGCTGCTCAAAACCGCCGACATGGTGTCGGGCGTAGCGGCGACCGATTTGGAAACCGGCCAGACGCACCGGATAAACGGGCGGGTGGTCGTCAACGCTACCGGGGTGTTCGTGGACAACGTCCTGGAAATGGACGATGCCACCGCCAAACCCATTGTTCGGCCCAGTCAGGGCGTGCATATTGTGCTGGATAAATCGTTTTTGCCGGGTGATTCGGCCATTATGGTGCCCAAAACCGAAGACGGGCGGGTGCTGTTCGCCGTGCCCTGGAACGATAAGGTCGTGGTTGGCACCACCGATACCCCGGTTGATGAAGTGTCGCTGGAACCGCGTCCTTTGGAAGAGGAAATTGCCTTCATCTTAGAGCACGCCGCTCGCTACCTGACCAAAGACCCCCAACGCTCCGATGTGCTCAGCACCTACGCCGGACTGCGTCCGTTGGTGAGCACGGGCGAAGGCAAGAGTACCGCGCAGATTTCGCGCAGTCACGCAATCATTGTTTCCGTGTCGGGTTTGGTCACCATCACAGGGGGCAAGTGGACCACCTACCGCAAGATGGGCGAAGACACCATCGACAAGGCCGCCGTGATTGGAGGGCTGGAAGATCGGCCTACCAAAACCAAGGACCTGCGCATCCACGGGTGGCTCAAGCACACCGACCGGGAGGATTACCTCCACTTCTACGGCTCTGATGCCATTGGTATCCGAAAAATGATTGAGCGCAAACCGGAGCTGGGCGCGATGCTGCACGACCGCCTGAAAATCACTAAGGCGCAGGTCGTCTGGGCGGTGCGCCACGAAATGGCCCGCACGGTAGAAGACTTCTTGTCGCGCCGCACCCGCGCTCTGCTGCTCGACGCCCGAGCGAGTGCCGACATGGCCCCCGAAGTAGCCCGCCTGATGGCCGACAAGTTGGACAAAGATGAGCACTGGCAGCAGGATCAGGTGAAGCAGTACCACGAATTGGTGAACGGTTATATTTTGAACTAGATGGCTTGTATCGTGGTGGGTAGTTTGATGATAGATGGTGAACAATTCTTACAGATTATTTCATCGACTCCAGCAGTTTCTCATTGAGTCGGACGTAATCTTGGTTGTCGTTTTCCTGGGCCAGTTTCATAGATTTCTCAGCCGCCGCACGGGCCTCTTTATAATCCTTAGCTTTGGCGTGGACCTTGGCTTGCAGGTGCAACACCCAGAATTTACTATCATCCAGGGAAACGGCTTTGTCGATCCACTCCTGCGCCTGGGGTAGGTCCTTGTCCATCGCAAAGTAGTAGTTGGCGGCTTGGTAGTACAATCCGGCGTCGTCGCCCGCGCTGGCCATCTGCTCGTCGATTTGCGCCATTACCTTCTTGTCTACATTAGGGTCTTCCAGTGGAATAGCCACTTTGGTGTTTTCCCAGGCCAAATACATCGTGGCTTTCGTCTCGCTTAAATCTGAGAAACCGATGGTGAAGGTTTCGTATTTATCTTTGCTAGCCGAAACGGGAACGTCGGCCCGTAGCGCGTCTTCTTCTTTTTTATAACTGCCGGTACCCGATTGCTCCGTGTTTTTGTTAAAAATAACCGTCCAGCTTTTTTTGCCCGGAATGGTGAACAGGGCGTAGTCTCCGGCCGGAACGGTGGTGCCCGCCACGCTTAATTCTTCGCTCAGCGACACTTTAGTGGCCTGGTTGGCTCCGGTCCGCCATATTTTATCATAAGGCACCAGTTCGCCCGCCACCTTCCGTCCCCGAGCGCTCGGACGAGAATAAGCAACCGTGACGTCTACCATGCCCACCCTTTGGCTGACGGTGGACAACGGACTCGGTTGTGGGGTTTGAAGCTGGGCGAACAGCAGGGTGGTAGATAACAGCAGCAAGCAAAATAGGAGGGATAGGGTTTTCATATGAAAGGTTAGATGGGTAAATAATTAGATCGCACGAAAGTAGTTCTTCGGACCGGGAAAACAAAAACCTGCTTCAGGCATTTACTAAAGCAGGTGAGCAAGCACTACTTTACCCTGCCGCCAGTCGGTTAAATCGCAGGTTTCTCCTACTTCTCAGCTACGTCAAATCTTCCGTTTATGGACGTTCTTCCCGAGTCATTCTACCAGCGTAGCGACGTGGTGCAGATCAGCCGCGAACTGCTAGGAAAGTATTTGTTCGCCGACATTGACGGTGAGATCACCGGAGGCAAGATCGTTGAAACCGAAGCCTACTCCCACGTGGGCGACCAGGCTTGCCACTCGCACCTAAACCGGCGCACCAACCGCACCGAGGTGATGTTTCGCCCGGGCGGCGTCGCCTACGTCTACAAAGTGTACGGTTTTCATCACCTCTTCAACATGATCACCAACGGGGCCGATAAAGCGGACGCGGTGCTGGTCCGGGCCATTGAGCCCACGGTAGGATTGGAGATGATGCAGCAACGCCGCAATCTGGAGGGGGTGATACCCCGCCTCACCGCCGGGCCGGGCATGCTCACCCAGGCAATGGGCATCAACAAGCAACACTACGGCTTGCCCCTCACCACCGGTAAAACCATCTGGATCGAAAACCGGGGAGAAGCGATTCCCGATAAAGATATTGTTGCCAGTCCCCGGGTGGGCATCGATTATGCCGGAGAAGACGCACTGCTGCCCTGGCGGTTTCGGGTAAAGGATAGCAAGTGGACCAGTAAGGCGAAGTAGACCGACTACCGCTCCGCCGTTTCCCGCCCGCGCACGATCATTTTGCCGCGCATCACCCGGGAGTGACCGGGGAAAGTACACACGTAGGTATACTCTCCCGGAGCGGGAGCGATGAAGTAGATTGTCTCGGCACTGCCGGGTTGCAAAATACAGGTGTGAAATAGCACTTCGTCTGCCTCAGGCACGTAGCCCTGCTGGGGGCCGTCTAGTCCTAAGTTCATCGCCAGGGTGCCTACCTTATCGGCCGTGTTCGGCTCCACCACCACCAAATTGTGCATCATGTCGTCGTTGTTGTTAAACACCAACTCCACCCGGTCGCCGGTGCGCACCTCGAAGCTCTTTAAATCATACTTCAAGCCCGGCTCGGTGCCCACCTTGATCGTGATGTCGGCCTTTTCCCAATCGTCAGGCATTTTCAGCATGCGCTTGCCATCACCCCGTTCGCAATCCCGTGGTTCAGTCAGCGAGGCGTCGGCGATCATTTCGTGACCAGCGTGGTCGTCGAGCGTTTCGCCTTCGGGTCGGTTGTTCAGGGTGTAGTAGGCCGCCGCGTGCAGCAGGGGTTGATTCTGCCGACTGCGCACCCCGTCGGCCTTCAGCTCGTGGATGTAGCCCTCGCGTAGTGAACTCACGAAGAGCCGGGCACTCATCCGGTCGGCCGACACCTCCACCCGCTGCACGGGGCAGGGCTGCTGGTTGATGATCTCGCTGCCGTAGGTGCGGTGGTACTTATACGTGAAGCTGGTCATGGCGTACGACCCAGGAAGGGCCGCCGTACCCTCATCCACCGGCTGGGTGAATTCCAGCAGAAAACCGTTGCTCTGCGCCTGCATGGTCTTGATCTCAAAGGGAGTTTTGCCCGTCCAACGCAGCCGTTGCAATCCGTAGGGTTCGGGACCGGTCGATCGCCATCCCCGGCTGGTCATGCCCACGTACAGGGCGTTGTCGGGTCCCCACCGCATGCGCAGCAGCCCGGAAGCAAAGCCCTCCCTAAAGGCAAAGCAGGCTCCCTGATACTCACCGTCTACCTTTTCCAGGAATACCCGCATGATCTTGCTGTGCCCCTGGTCGCCGACGAGCAACTGCCCCTCGAAGGGACCAAACGCGCCCCCGGTGGTGTCGGTCACAATGTCCGAGGTAGAAATGCCCATAATGGTATGCGGAAACCATACGGTGGGCAGCTTCATGCTAGAAAAGTTCTGCGCAAAATCGTACATCAAACCCACCGAATCGGGCACGTAGCGGCGCTTCATCTTGAGCGGCGAGGCCGGGTCACTCGTCCAGCGCAAACCGGCCGGATTGCCCGCAAAGTCTCCTTCTTCTAAGTGCGTGATCCGCCCCGAGGCAATCCAGTCGCCCTGGTTTTCAGCGTAAAACACGTCACCGTTGGCGTTGAACCCGAAACCGGCGGGCGAACGCAGTCCCGTCGCCATTGGAGTCATTTCCCCTTCTTCGGAAATTTTCAGCATCCAGCCCCGCCATTTACTCAGGCTGGCCCCTTCTCCTACCCACGAGAGGTTAAGCGTGACCAGCATGTCGCCGTCGGGTAAAAACAGGGGGCCATACGAGTACTCGTGGTAGTTGCCCGATAGCGGCCAGGTGTAAATGGTGCGGAACACATCCGCCCGGCCATCTTGGTTGGTATCGGTGAGCTTGGTGAGTTCGGCCCGCTGGGCGGTATAGAACGAACCCTGCCGGTAGGCCAGACCCAGCGGTTCGTGTAGTCCCGAAGCGTAACGCCGAAAGGTGGGTTGCTGGCTCTGCGGATTGTCAATGAGCCATATCTCGCCCCGGCGGGTGGATACTCCCAGCTGATTGTCATCGGTAAAAGCGAGCCCGCCCACCTCCAACTGCACGTCGGCCGGAATGGGCACGGTGGAAATGGCGTAGTGGGCAGACTCCCGTTGGGCAATCTCGGTATCCTGCGCTGGCAAGTGACCCACTCCTCCCGACACCAGCAGCGATAGAACCAATAGCTTTTTCATAGTATTCTTCGTTTTACCAGACAATTGTGTACTGCAAGGCGTATTTTCCGGCTTCGGGAGCAAGGGTGGCCAACAGTTGCTCTTTCCCCTGATCGCTACGCTTTTGGATAACCGCATTTTTGGTATCCACCGAAAGGTAATACCGCTTGCCGTCAATGCCATAGCTGCCGTCGGGCAAGGCTTCCACCCGTTCGCCTTCTCCCAGCAGACAATAAATCGGGTCCGCGTCGGCATTTTCAAAAGTGCAATTGATTTCCCGCACTAACGATCGCTCCTCCGAACCGGCACGAAAGTGATCGTCTACCTGGGCATCTCCGAGCTGGTAGTGAAACACCGGCACTCCCTCCGAATCTAAGGTATATCCCTGGGTTCGCAAATACGGATTGTCAAACGAAACTGAGTCGGGCCAGGCGGCAGCGCGGTTGAGCAACGTCGCAAAGGCGGGCTTCGCTGGCAACTCAAGCGCGTTGCCCAGCGGTTGCGCGGTTTGGGGTTCGCCCCGTTCGTGCCACATTTGGGTGACATCAATAAAATCGCCGCCCCAGGTGGATAGCAAGGCGCCATCCTTTATGTCCACTGCGTAGTTGATTTTGTCGGGCAGGCCTACCAGCACGCAGTGCGTTTTTTTCTGATCGCTGTGATAGAAGAAAGCCCGTTGCAGAACCGGTTGATCCGCGGAGCTAACCAAAATAGGAATGGGCTGCTCTGAGCGACTTTCAGAACCGTGCGCGTGTAAAGCTTGTCGCTGCACCTGCGGACCTTCGGCGTACAGCGAGAGTCCGTTGACCCACTTGAGCACCGATTTGGTATAAACCAACCGAAACGGGTGTTCACCGGCCTTCAAGGTAGCGTGATAGTAACCGGGTTGCTCCATGTATTCGGAGTGCTGGTTGCTGGTTGCCTCACTGCCATCCACGTAGAGCCAGCTAGGACCCGCCGTGCGTAGCGTGAAGAGATATTCTCCATCGGTGGGGATCAGTAACAAGCCTTCAACGGCCAGGGCAAATTTCTCGTGATTTTCTTTTAGTAGGTAGCTCAATGAGTCCACTGCTCCCTGTTTCACCGGCGCAATGTCATCCAACTCATCTGGACCACTGTGCGCACCCGCGTAGAGTTTGTAGTGCAGGTTTTGCAGTTGAATACGATCATTGCGGTAGCTTTTGTAGGTGATGTTTCGGAGAGCCAGCGAGCCATCGCTTCCGGAGATCACCAAAGGTCCTAGCGATTTCTCGTCGCTAAAAGGGGCCTTCGGAGTGGGGGCCTCTACTCCTAGGTTCTGATGAATAACCGATCCGTTGAGAGTCACCTCTGCAAATTGAGCATTGGCAATTTTTTGACCTTGTTCATTGAATCGCGGCGCGCGGAACTCTATGTCCAGATGTTGCCACAGGCCCGGTGCCCGGCAGGCATTTATCCGGGGAGCTTGCCGGGCGATTCCACCGCAACCATCGGCTCCGACACTGTCTTTTCCCCAACTGTCAGCCAATTGCACCGCGTAGCGCCCCTGTAAGAACAATTTGGAATGCGCGCCCTTCGGCAGCATAAAATCCAGCGAAATATCTAAATCCCCGTGCTCCCACGAGGTGGTTAGGTCGGACTGCTGCTGATCGTCGGGCAAATTGACGAGCACCCCCTGCCCTTCGGTGGGTTCTATATGCCCCGCCTGCTGGCGGTTGGCGAATACGTTGCCTACGTTGTGCCAGTTGGCCGGTCGGGCATTGTCAACTTCGGAAAGATCAAAGGTTTGGGCGGGGAGCTCGCCGGTGGTTAAAAAAGAAGAACCGTTTTCCGAAGGACTGTGACAAGCGAACACGGTGATCAGTAGAACACCGCTGGTGAGAAGCGCACGAGGCAACATAGGGTGGATGAGGTTCAGGTGGTTGATGGGCTACCGGGACAATATACGCATTCCGACCGGACTAAGAAATATTCTTCCGGTGGGGAGTACTGTTCATCGCTTCGCTGATGCGCTGGTGCATTTGCTCGTCTTCATATCGAGTGATGAACGAGGATTGGCGGCGCAGTTCCAGACGGGCTTTTCGGTGACAGAGTAGGGCGAGGAGGACTTGTGCCACCACCGGAAAGAAGCAGCCGATAACAAACCAGGTCCAGAACGAACGATCGTAACAGTGGGCAAAGTATCCGGTAATGGCCGGAATAGACAAGAGGAAGACCAGCATCAAGAGGGCAACGTCGATGAGCATATTTATTGGTCGGGCGTGTACGGTTAGGTAACTTGGGTTCTGAGGTAATAATTCGGTTTGGGAGCACATTCTTCAACCCGCAAGCCACTAGCAGCAATTGCTACCACCGCCAATTCGTATGATAATGTTAACACCAGCATTAAACTTATAGAGCAAGGAACATTTTAAAATATGTCTTGTTAATTAAATAATTACTTATTTTATTTGTAATATTATATATCAAATGTAATGTATTACTTGCAGAACGATTCTTTATCTTCCAGAAGATCACCACTTTTGGTGATACACAAAGAAAAGAATCATGAAAAAATGGTGTTGCACATTGTCGCTGATAGGGATCGTCAACTTTGGCGCTACGGCGCAGGAGTACAAATACCATCCTATATTTATCTACAACTTCAGTAAGTATATTGAGTGGCCCTCGCCCGCCGCAAATGAAGATTTCACGATCTGGGTGGTAGGAAGTGAACCAGCGTACCAACAAATGCACAGTATTTCAGAAAAAAAGAAGACCATCAAAAACCAAAATTTAGTGGTCAAAAAATGCAGTTCACTGGACGAAGTCCAGCGCGGCAATATCGTCTTCATCACCAAAAGCGCTAAGGTTACCTCAGAGCAAATTATAAACGAATTGAGCAAAAAGGGAATTCTGGTGATCACCGAACGAGAAGGAATGGCCCAGAAAGGATCCCATATTAACTTTATAACAACCGATGCTTCTAAAATAGGATTTGAGCTCAATACCACATCCACCCAAAATGCCGGTCTGAAGGTAGCCAGTGCGCTGACTGCCTTAGCGGCGAAAACTTACTGACGTAGCCCCTTATGATGGGGAGCAGTCATTTATAGTTTTACTTTGTGGTTTGAGCTAAAGCTCCGGCGAGTGGTTTCTACCTCATTGCTGGAGCTTTTCTCTTTATAGGTTCTGGGCTCTGAAAGTTTCAAGTTATATTCCAGAACCCAGAACCCTTACAAATCTCAATGGGTGTCAAATTTTTCTAGATAGTCGGCGACGCGCTTCACAAACATGCCCCCGAGCGCCCCGTCCACCACCCGATGATCGTAGGAATGGGATAAATACATGCGGTGACGAATAGCAATGGCATCACCCTCGGGAGTTTCGATCACGCTCGGCTTCTTAACAATGGCTCCCAACGCCAGGATCGCCACCTGCGGTTGCATGATGATGGGCGTGCCCAGCAAATTACCGAACGAGCCAATATTCGATAGGGTGTAAGTGCCCTTGGCTAGATCGTCGGCGGTCAATTGATTGCGCCGCGCCCGCTCCGAAAGATCATTCACTTTTTTAGCCAGACCGGTGAGGCTTAGCTGGTCGGCGCGCGTGATCACCGGCACAATGAGGTTTCCGCTGGGCAGCGCCACGGCCATGCCGATGTTGATCTCCCGGTGGCGAATGATCTTATCCTCCTCCACCGAAATGTTGATCATCGGAAAATCTTTGATGGCTTTGGCAACGGCTTCCACGAACAGGGGCATAAAGGTAAGTTTCTCTCCCTCCCGTTCCTGAAACGAATCTTTCATCCGGTTGCGCCAGTGCACCAGTGCGGTAACGTCGGCCTCCACAAAAGAGGTCACGTGCGCCGAAATCTGCCGGGAGGCCACCATGCGGGTAGCAATCATCTTACGCATCCGATCCATTGTAATCACCTCATCGGAAGCCAGTTGGGTCGGAACATTAGAGGGTTGGGCGGCCGATAAATCCTGAGCAGCGGTTTGTCCGTTGGTTAGAGAGCTTGGCCGAGGAGTTTTCAGATAGCCGAGCAGGTCTTTCTTGGTGAGTCGCCCCTCCTTACCGGTACCCGGAATTTGCCCTAGTTCTGCCGAAGTAATTCCCTCTTCCCGAGCAATGCTCATCACCAGGGGCGAATAAAACCGGTCGGTCGGATCGGCCGAAACCTGGGCCTCGGCGGGTGCTGCTTGGCGGGGCAATTCAGCCTGAGACTGTCCAGTCCGGGGCGGGGCCACCGCGAGAAGGGCTTCCTCGGCAATTTCCTCGATGGGTTGCTCCGCACTTTGACCCTGATTATTATTGTCGGTATCAGCCGAACTAGTCTCCATTGGTTCAGCTCCGGCCGATCCGTTGCTCTCCTGGGCGATGATGGCAATGGGCTTGCCCACTTCCACCACGGCACCTTCGGGGGCTAAGATTTTTTGCAATATGCCACTGTGCGTGGCGGGCACTTCGGTGTCTACCTTGTCGGTGGCCACCTCCAACAGTGGTTCTTCTTGCTCTATCGCATCGCCTTCCTGCTTAAGCCACTGCAGGATGGTGCCTTCCATCACGCTTTCGCCCATCGCGGGCATCACCATTTCTACCGTTGTCATCGCGTCCGTTTTGGGGTAAAAGTAAGGGGTTTGAGGATTGGGTACAACTTTAGGAGGCTGGTAATTGCTGGTTGAGATGCTGACGCAGCAGATTGAGCACGGCCACGTTGGTCCGTTCGATGTTCACCAAACGATCGTTGCCGAGCGTTAGCTTCTTAGCCACGGTGGTTGATGCGTCGGCCAGGGCAATCCAGATGGTGCCGACGGGCTTTTCAGGAGTGCCCCCGCCCGGTCCGGCAATGCCACTGGTGGCCAGACCCACGTCGGCTCCTAACAATTTCCGAACGTTTTCGGCCATCGCGCGCACCGTAGCCTCGCTCACCGCCCCGTGCTGCCGCAACGTGGCTTCTTCTACGCCCAGCGGATCGATCTTTAGGGCATTGTCGTAGGGGATGAGTCCGCCCCGAAAGTAGCGCGAGCTTCCGGGCACGCTAGTGATGCGGTGCGCCACGAAGCCGCCCGTGCAACTCTCGGCCAGCGCCAGGGTTTTTCCGGCCGACAGCAGATCGCGGCCGATAGCCTCCTCCAGCGAGATGTCACCGTAGCCAAAGATGCACTTGGCGATCAACGGCTCCACGGCCTTGGTCTGGGCCGCTACGTCTTCCTCTAAATCCAATAAGTTGTCACCCGTGGCGGTGAGCCGAAGCTTCACCTTGCCAAAACTGGGCAGGTAGGCCAGTCGGATGTGCTCGGGCAGCGCAGATTCCCAATCAGCAATCTTTTCGGACAGCCACGATTCGCCGATGCCCACCGTCTGGATCATCTGGTGGAAGATCACCGGCAGGGCAAAGGTTTCTTGCAGGCGGGGAAGCACGGTGGCGGTCATCATGGCCCGCATCTCGTAGGGCACACCGGGCATTGATACAAACACTTTCCCGGCTTGCTCAAACCACATACCAGGGGCGGTGCCCATCGCGTTGGGAACCATCTCGCACTTCTCGGGCAGGGCGGCTTGCTGCTCATTTAGCGCCGTGAGCGGGTAGTTGCGCTGGGCAAACAAGGCTTTCAGATCGGCCAGCGCCTGCGGATGAATGGCAATAGGACAGTTGAAGTAGTCGGCCAGCGTCGTTTTAGTGATGTCGTCCTTGGTGGGGCCGAGCCCGCCGGTAATCAGGATAATGTCGGCCCGCTGCTGCGCTTCATCCAGGGCACTTAGAATATCCTCGCGGCGGTCGCCGATGGCCATTTTGCGGCTGATCTTGATGCCGACCCGGTTCAGTTCCTGCCCCATCCACTGGGTGTTGGTGTCCAGGGTCTGTCCGTACAGCAGTTCGTCGCCAATGGTGATCACTTCGGCAAAAATAGGTTTCATAAGCAGAGAAATCGCGAATCGTTTCGGCCGTGAAAGTACGAATATTCGGTAGGATACCCACTAATATACCGCCACGGTGGCTAACGTGGGACACGCCCGGGCTTCGTGGATGGTCACCCTGATTTTACTCGTCGAGAGGGGATTAATCCGAAGGATGCGTTGGTAGCCAATGGTGGTGCCTTCAGCAACGGTTTTCCAGTCTTGATTCACCCAAGCCGCCACCGAAAATGAAGACACGCGCTGCCCCAGCGGAATATACTCCTTGAGCACCACGTGCTCAAATAGCTGTTCCTTTCCCCAATCAATTTCCAGACTACCGCTGGTCACTCCGTCGTCGGTGGCCCAATAGGTAGTGTCATTCTCGTCGGTAGCTTGAGTAGCAGCGTAAGTATCATTATTGCCCCGGTAACTATCGGCGGTGGCTGACGCTCCGGCGGCCAGGTTATTGGCGAAGGCTTTGTCTAACATTTGCCGCCATCCCCGCAGGGCCGCCACGTCGTTTTCATGAATTAACCCGCGCCGGTCGGGTGGCACGTTGAGCAACAAAGTAGATCCCCGACCGACCGAACTCAGATAAATGTCAAAGAGTTGCTGCGGGGTTTTTACGAGTGAGTCTTCCTCCGGGTGATAAAACCAGCCCGGACGAATGGACACGTCTACCTCGGCCGGAACCCAGGAGGTGCCCTCGGGCGAACCGCTGGCCAGCAAATCGTTGATCCCGGCCATCCCCGCGTAGAGCGTATCGGTGGTGATGGTGTTCCAGTTGGTCTCTCCCGCGATGCCGCGCTCGTTGCCCACCCAGCGCACGCCCGGTCCGGCGTCACTGAAGAATATTACTTTCGGCTCGGGTTGCAGGTCGTTCACCAACTTGAGCGTGGTGGGCCAGTCGTAGTAGGTTTTTCGGTCAATCTGTCGCGTTTCGTTGGCCCCGCCGTAGTAGCCATCGCCCCCGTTGGCCCCGTCGAACCACATCTCGAACACCGGCCCGTAGTTGGTAAAGAGCTCTTTGAGTTGATTACGGTAATAGGTGATATAAGAAGGTTGTCCGTAGTCGGCCCGGTTCCGGTCCCAGGGCGACAGATACACCCCGAACTGGAGTCCGTGACGGCGGCAAGCCTCGGATACGGCCCGCACCACGTCGCCCTGCCCGTTTTGGAAGGGGCTGTTGGCTACCGAATGGTCGGTGTAAGCACTGGGCCACAGCGCAAAGCCATCGTGGTGCTTGCAGGTGAGGATCACCCCCTGAAAGCCCGCTTCCTTCAGTACCGACACCCACTGGTCAGCATCGAAGTCGGTGGGATTGAAGATGGCGGGGCTTTCGTCGCCGTAGCCCCATTCTTTGTTCGTAAAAGTGTTGGTGGTGAAATGAATGAAGGCGTTCAGCTCCATCCGGTGCCAAGCCAACTGAGCCTCGGAAGGGATGGGAAGAACCGGCTCCGGTGGAGCTACCGCGCCCGTCGGTTTTTCAGAAAGGCAAGCGGTAAGCGTAGCGACCAGGATAGTTAGCAAGCAGGCGCGGGAGCGGATCATTAGCAGGGTGGGGTCAACAGAATAGAATTCCCTAAGCTCGTGCTTCGTTTTGGGTAAATCAAATTCTCTACAAAATTTAACCGTAGCTTCGTCCCATCATGAAGATTCTGATCGTGGAAGACAACCGCCACCTGGCGCAAAACGTGGAAACCTACTTGCAGGAAGAAGGAAACGTCTGCGCCATCGCGTTTACCTACCACGAGGCGGTCGAAAAAGTGGTATCGCTCGGCTACGATATCGTTATCTGGCATCAAGGCCGTCTACCGCCGCAAAAACCTGGCAGCCACGCCGAGATCCGCTGCCAGGAGCTCACCCTGCATCCCGAGGCCCGCACCCTGACGGTCCACGACCGCCCGGTAGAGCTCACCCAAAAAGAGTACGAATTGCTGCTGTTTTTACTCACCAACTAAAATCGGGTGGTCACCAAGCAGTCCATCGCCGAGTACCTTTGGGGCGACTACGTGGACTCGCTCGAACTCGTTTGATTTTGTGTACCAGCATATCAAAAACTTGCGCAAGAAGCTAGTGCGGGCCGGGGGCGAGGATCACATCCGCACGGTCTACGGCATCGGCTACAAATTTACAACCACCGCCCCATGAACCTACTCCTGAAAACATCGCTGCTTATCTTACTTATCACCCTGGCGGTGTTTGGGCTGGGCAGTTTGGTGAGCTACCGCATTTTTGAGCACGAGATTCAGGTGGAGACCGATCATTTTTTGAAGGGCCGGTTTTTCAGCCTGCAAGAGCGCCTGGAATCGGGTGAACTGGCGCGATCGTATACCGACAATAAGCTACGCATCGATACGCTGACGGCGCGGCCGGACACGGTGGGTCAGGGCGGCGACGGGGGAGACGATTATTAGAATGATCGTGTAAGTTTTCGGTAGAAGTTCATCCGTAATGAGAAAATTTTGGCGGAAGGAATACTTTTCGCCGGTTTTCCGCATCAGAGCGCAAACGCGTACGAATTGGTGCTTTTTCTGATGGATAACTTCACCTTCAGGGTAACAAAGCAACTCAATACAAGGCGATAAAGCAAAAATAATCATCAAAAGTTACTATTATTGATGGCAACTATTGTGTAAGTTTGTGGTGTTATTTACCACATAAGATTATGAAAAAACGCTATTTACTGCTGCTCGCGCTGCTCATTGTAAGCCCTTGGGCCATGGCTCAAGTTCAGCGATCAGTGGCCCGGCAGTGGAACGAAGTGGTGCTGGAAGCCATCCGCAACGACTTCGCCCGTCCCACGGTCCACGCCCGCAACTTGTTTCATACTTCGGCCACCATGTACGACGCCTGGGCGGCCTACGACGCCACCGCTGAACCCTACTTTCTGGGCAAGCAGCGCCGAAGCCATTTCACTCCCTTTTCGGGAATCACAGCTCCTCCTGATGTACAAGCCGCGCGCGAAGAGGCAATTAGCTACGCCTGCTACCGGCTGGTGCGGTACCGCTTTCGAAACAGCCCCGGAGTAGAAACCACCAACGCCAACGCCGACAACCTAATGCGAGCGCTTGGCTACGATCCCGCCTACACCGACGAAGACTATACAACCGGCCCGCCCGCCGCGCTGGGTAACTACTTAGCCGCGCAGGTGATTTCGTTTGGTTTAAAAGATGGAGCCAATGAAGTAAGCAACTACGAAAACCTGAGTTATCAGTCGGTGAACCCGCCGCTGTTGCTCAGCCGCGCGGGTAATCCTGATATCGTGGACCCCAATCGTTGGCAACCGCTGGCATTTGAAACCTTTATCGACCAATCGGGCAATATCATCCCGGGGGGCATGCCGGATTTTATCGGAGCTGAGTGGGGGCTGGTGGCTCCGTTTTCGCTCCAACCAACCGACCGTACCGTGTACCAAGACCGGGGCAATGACCTGTGGGTATACCATGATCCCGGTGCGCCCTGCTACCTGAGTGAGGAAGACCAGGCCGACAATTACCAGTGGAACTTCGCGATGGTGACGCGCTGGTCATCGCACCTTGATCCCAGTGACGGAGTGATGTGGGACATCTCCCCGGCTAGCACCGGCAATTTATCACTGGATCAGTTTCCCGCTACCATCGCCGGACTGCGAGATTTCTACCAAGCGGCAGAGGGTGGTGATCCCGGACAGGGATACGCCGTGAACCCGAAAACCAATCAGCCCTACGCCCCCCAAATGGTGGCCCGGGGCGATTACACGCGGGTGTTGGCCGAGTTCTGGGCCGACGGACCGGCTTCGGAAACGCCGCCCGGCCACTGGTTCACCATCCTGAACTACGTGACCGATCACCCCCTGCACGAGCGGCGCTTCCGGGGCGAAGGAGCGCTGTTGGACCCGCTGGAGTGGGACGTGAAGAGCTACTTTACGCTCGGCGGGGCCATGCATGATGCGGCCGTGACGGTGTGGAGTATCAAGGGCCGCTACGATTTTATCCGTCCGATTTCCGCCATTCGTTACATGGCTGAACGAGGTCAATCATCGGACCCCAACCAGCCCAGCTACGATCCCAACGGACTTCCCCTTACGCCAGGGGCCATTGAGGTGGTGGGGCCCGCCGATGCGCTGGCCGGGGCGGACGGTGAAAACGTGGGTAAGATCAAGGTGTACACCTGGCGTGGCCACGATTATATTCCGGACACGCTCTCCACGGCCGGGGTAGACTGGATTTTGGCCGAAAACTGGTGGCCCTACCAACGTCCAACGTTCGTCACCCCGGCCTTCGCGGGCTACGTGTCGGGCCACTCCACCTTCTCGCGCGCCGCGGCCGAGGTGCTAACCGAACTCACCGGCGATGCGTATTTTCCTGGGGGGATGAGCGAGTTTGTCGCCCGGCAAGACCAGTTTTTGTCGTTTGAGGAAGGGCCGAGCACCGATGTGGTGCTGCAGTGGGCCAAGTACACCGACGCCTCGGACCAGTGCAGCCTGTCGCGCATCTGGGGCGGTATTCACCCGCCGGTAGACGACATTCGGGGACGACTTATTGGCCAGCAGATTGGTGAAGAAGCCTTTGTCTACGCCCAGCAGTACTTTGACAACACCGTGACAAGTACCGAGCCGGGAGCAGTGGCCGCTCAGCTGCTGGTGTATCCTAATCCGGTGGCGTCGGGCAATGCTTTTCGGATTCGAATTCCCTCCAGTGATCAGTCGCTCGCGGTGCGCATTCGCTCGATTCAGGGGGCGGAGCTATGGGTAGGGAAGACGGAGGTAGTGGCACAAAATGAAGTCTCTGTGTCACCTCCCAGCCTGCCCCGAGGAATTTATTTGCTATCGGTAGAAGGGGCTGAGTTTGCTACTACGCAGAAGATCCTGGTGGAATGATTAGTCTCGTGAAATAAGGTAGTAGCGAAAAGTAATTGTCTGAAGCAGAAAATCAAATAAAAGCAGTTAAACGAGCTGCGTTCAGAATAACTATCTGCCTCATTCGCTGACGGTTGCTTCGGCCAGGGCTTGGTGCAACTGGCTCACCGTGATGGCACCCTCGCCCACGCCGGATGCTACGCGCTTGGTAGAGCCGGAACGCACGTCACCAGCAGCGAAAACCCCCGGTACGCTGGTTTCCATCATCATCCGGGGCCGCTCTATCGGCCAAGCTTTGCCGTTCGCCACCTCCGATCCGGTCAGGATAAATCCCTTCTCGTCTAGTTCCAGGCAACCGCTGAGCCACTGCGTGTTCGGCACGGCACCCAGCATCAAAAAGAGGTGGCCGATGTCCTTGGTTTCGGTAGCGTCGGTCTGGTTGTTCTTCCACACCACCCGCTCTAAATAACGATCTCCTTCCAGGGCATCAATTTCGGTATGCGGGTGCACGGTGATGCGCTGCGAGGCCTCAATGCGTTGAATTAAGTAGTTGGACATGCTATCGGCCAAACCCTCGCCCCGCACCAGAATATGCAGATGACTGGCGTAGCGGGATAAAAATACCGATGCTTGTCCCGCCGAGTTGCCTCCTCCGATCACCACCACCTCTTGATCCTGGCATAAAGAGCCTTCCATCGCCGTGGCGGCGTAGTAGATGCCTACGCCCTCAAACTCCTCTTCCCGGGGCAAGTCCAGTTTGCGGTAGCGCGCTCCCGAGGTAATAATCACCGTCTTGGTCCGCACCACACAGTCATGATCCATTTGGATCCGGTAGGGTTGTTCGCTGCAATCCAACCCCTGCACCGAATAAGGCAACGCGATGGTGGCCCCGAACTTATGCGCCTGCACCTGGGCGCGGGCGGCCAGCTCTTGTCCTGACACTCCCAGCGGAAACCCCAGGTAGTTCTCAATGCGGGAGCTCGTGCCCGCCTGTCCGCCGGGTGCTTCCGACTCGATGAGCAGGGTGCTCAATCCTTCTGATGCGGCGTAGACGGTGGCCGATAATCCGGCCGGACCGGCGCCGATGATCGTCACGTCGTAGGTGTGGTCTTCTTTGATCTGCTCTACCAGCCCCAGCGCCTGGGCTAATTCCAGATTAGACGGTTGGCACAGCACTTCCTCTTTGTTGTGCAGAAATACCATCAGCAATTGCTCGGGCGACACGTCCCACCTTTCCAGCAATTGTTCTCCTTCTTCTTCTTTAAAGTCCAGCCGTTTCAGGGGGTAACCGTTGCGCTCCAGAAAGCGCTCGATACGCAGGGCGTCGCTCAACTGGGGAGAGGAAACGACGGTAACGGAGGCCTGCTGGTGCGAAATGAGTCCGCGTCGCCGCAGAATAAAGGCCTGCATAATGATTTCGTTGACGTCGGGCTCGGCGGTGATCAGCTTACGAAACTGATCCCGGCTCAGGCGGATCACCCGCCCGTCAGCCCCCATTCGGCCGCCAACCAGAATTTCCCGGTCGTTGAACAGGTCGAGTTCGCCGGTAAACTGCCGCTCGCCGTGGACGGTGATGATCCGGATTTCGGCGGCGGCGTATTCGTAGATTTCGACACAACCCTGGAGTATCACAAAGAAGTCAACGCTGCGTTCGCCGCGCTCAAAAACCACGGTTCCCTTATCAAGGTCCTGCACCTCTCCGAAGGGTTTGATCCGCTCGATTTGCTCCTCGGTCAGGGTGGGGAAAATCTGTTCGGTGCGGTTGTAAGGGTCGTTAAAATTGACAGGCTGATCAGAAGATGGGGCGCTCATTATGATACGGCAGGCGTTGGTGAAAGTAACGTTCAGTCAGAAAACTGCCTACATGAGCGGATGTTTTTTTAAAATAGTAGGGTTAACTGCCTATCTCGTCAAGGAAGAAGCTCTGCTCGCAGCCATCAGCTTGTAAGCACCGAAGTTACGCCCGAGCCCCGAAACGACTCAGGAACGGTAGTAATTTGGCTGTTAAGGAATGTTATGCGGTGCAGATTAGGGAGGGTCCCAACGGATGACGGAAAGCTCTTCAGACGAGTGGATGAAATTCGGATATGCTCCAAATGTACCAAGTCTCCCATCTTCTCGGATAGAGAACCTATTTCGATTAAGGCAATGTCCTTTAAGGAAGTAAGCGTATCGAGAACCTCATCCGGAATATAGGGTAGGTTGTTGAACTCGATAGCGGTGATGGTACCATCGCTGTCACGCGCGGTAACTTCGTAGTTGTTTGTTGTAACTAGCTGCCAAGGGACTATTCCGGTGACTTCCTCGCGGCACGAAACTACCGCAAGCATCAGTAAGAGTATCGGATAGCTTTTCACAAGAGTAGTAAGCTGGTTTAACTCAGGTAAGCACTAAGGTGAGGCTATCAATTACACCTGCCGACCAGCACCTCTTCTTGCGTTGGATTTACAGCGTTATTTGAAACGTCGTACTCACCCGAAAAACCGTCTTGAATAAGCGGCCTGATACCACAAAAACTTTTCAAGCTAAGGTTGTCTTCAACGAGAACCCCGTATCCAACGTAGGTGATATTAGCAAGGCCATCCAGACTTTGCAACTTACTGTTACCCTGAATTATCAATTGAGAGTCGACCGTAGAAAGGCGTGGTAAGTTAATGCTGAGTAGTGATTCATTGAAGCTAACCATCATGGTTCCAATCTTACTAATTCCGCTTAATCCATCCACACTTTTTAAAGTAGAGTTGTCCCAAATGGTTAGGAACTCGGGTAGATTTGAAACCTGACCAAGACCGTTGAGCGTGGTTAGTGAGGAATTTTTTTGAATCTCTATTCGGGTGCCTACTGAAGACAGTTTATTTAATCCTGCCACGCTAACGAGCGCATCATTACTGCCTATCCACAATCCCCTTCCGATAGAAGTAAGGTTACTGAACGAATCCAGATTGAGAAGGGAGGTGTTGTTATCAAGGGTTAAATCTAGCCCTACGGAAGAAAGACTACTGAAACCGTCTATACTTCGTAGAGATTGGTTACTCCATACAAGTAAAATTTCCGGAATTGATGACAATCTGTTGAATCCGGTTATGGTAGAAAGGGTAGAATTACCACTAATCTGAATAGATGATCTAACGTAGGTGAGGCTATCAAAACCATCAATGCTCCCTAAGCGATCGTTATGCCCAATCACGAGACTTTGTCCTACCGAAGTAAGATCGTTCAAGGTATTAATAGTCAGCAACCCCTTATTAGAAGTAACAGCTAACCCACCCCCAACGAACGAAAGCTGATTTAGACCAGCCAAACTGGTAAGTTCATCATTGTTATGGATGGACAAGTCGCCTTCAACCCGGCGGAGTTTACTGAGTCCTTCCAACGAACGGATCTCCAAACCCTCGCCTGGATCTGAATTAATAAGCAAGTTGCCGGTAACTTCTTCCAAGCCCTGATGACCAAAGTTATCTACTTCTTCTTGCGTAGATAGTAGTAGGTCCCCTTCAAAAGTCTTTACCGCCTCGTTTTCTTCTTGACAGGCGGTCCAGAGTAGCGCACTAGCTACCAGAAAAATCCAACGTTCTGATCGTATTTGCTTCACTGTTTGATATTGTTTAGGTTTCAGAAATGATAAAGGCCTTTACTACTATAGACGGCTCTTTAGCGAAAAGTAACGCTCGCCACCAAAACTATTTTTTTATGAACCTATCCCACCTCAGCGACCAGGAACTGATCGATCGGATCCGGCAGCAGATGGAACCCCGCCTGCTCAACGAATTGCTTACCCGGCACCAGAAACCCATTGTGCAGGGCTGCTATCGCCACCTCAAAAACCACGATGAAGCCCAGGACGTGTCCCAGGAAGTGATGATTCGGATCATGACCAAGCTGCCAAGTTTTCGAGGACATGGAACCTTCGCCGCCTGGCGCGATAAGATTATTTACAACCGCTGCTCAGACCATCTCAAGCAAGACAAGGGGTTGCTGCATCAGGAAATATCGGAGAAGATCATTGACTCGCTAGCGGATGAGCTAGCCGCCGAGGGCGAAGAGGTTCCCACGGTGGAAGAGCTTCACGAATTTATGGAGCAGATTAGCGGCGAAGCAAAGCGGATTTTGCTGCTCAAGCACGAGCAAGGATGGTCGGGAAAGGCCATTGAGGAAGCTTTGCACCTTTCGGAAGGAGCCGTGAAGATGCGCCTCGCCCGGGCGCGCCTGAAACTGCAACAGATGCTAAAGCACCGTCGTAGTATTTCGGAAAAGTAGTATTATGCCCCTTTCAACTCCAGCAGCGCCACGTTTTCTACGTGGTGGGTGTGCGGGAACATATCCACCGGCTGCATCTGCTTCACTTCGTACTTCGCGGACAGCAGCGCCACGTCGCGGGCCTGGGTGGCGGGGTTGCAGCTGATGTACACGATGCGGGGCACCGCGATGGCCAGCAGCTGCTTCACCACGTCGGGGTGCATACCGGTGCGGGGCGGATCGGTGATGATCACGTCGGGCCGACCGTGCTTCTCGATCAGGGCAGGCTGCAACAAATCCTTGATGTCGCCCGCCACGAACTGCGCGTTCTCGATGCCGTTGATCTCGCTGTTCACCCGGGCGTCGGCCACCGCGGTGCGCACGTACTCCAGCCCGACCACCCGCGCACAGTGCGCCGCCACGAAGTTGGCGATGGTGCCGGTGCCGGAGTACAGGTCGTAGACGTACTCTTTACCGGTGAGCTGGGCCATCTCCAGCGCCACTTCGTACAAGCGTTGCGCCTGCTCGGAATTGGTTTGATAGAACGATTGGGCGCTGATGCGGAACTGCAGCTCGCCCAGGCGCTCGGTGAGGTAGGGCGTGCCGCTGTGATGCTGCACGGTGAGGTCGTGGAAGGTATCGTTTTTCTTGGCATTGATCACGTACTGCACCGCCGTGAGGTCGGGGAAGGTGGTTCGAATATGATTCAGCAGCGCGGTGATCGTGGGTTGCACTTCTTCGGCCTGGGCGTCGCCGCCGAACTGCACGAGCACCATCATCTCGCCGGTGCTGGCGCTGCGAATCATCAGCGTGCGCAACAGACCCTGGTGTCGCCGGGCGTTGTAGTAGGAAATGTTGTGTTCCTTGGCGTAGCGATCAATCTCCAGCCGAATGGCGTTCGACGGATCAGCCTGCAAATAGCAGTGCTGAATGGGCAGTACTTTTTCGAAGCTGCCCGGCATGTGGAATCCGAGCGCGCGCCGGTCGTAGGTGATCTCTTTTTGGGCCAACTCTTCCCGGGTGAGCCACCGCTGGTCCGAAAAGGTATATTCCAGCTTGTTGCGGTAGTAGGTAATCTGCTCCGAACCCAGGGTAGCGGGCACCTCGGGCAGGGGCACCTTGGCGATGCGCTCAAAGTGGTCGATCACCTGCTGTCGCTTGTAATCCAGTTGCTGGGGGTAGGAGATGTGCTGCCACTTGCAGCCGCCGCACACCCCGAAGTGCTCGCAGAACGGCTCCACCCGGTCTTCGGCGTAGTGGTGAAAATTCACCGCTTTTCCTTCCCAGTAGGCTTTCTTCTTGCGCGTCGTGTGCACGTCCACCACGTCGCCCGGCGCTACGAAGGGCACAAACACCACCCGCTCGTCGTGCTTCACGATGCACTTGCCCTCGGCGGCCATGCGCTCCACGGTGGCCCGTTCAATCAATTCGTTCGCTGCTCTTCTTTTAGACATGATGCTAGATGATTTTCTGGATGGTTTGGGATATTGGATATTAGATAATGGATGGCTTTCTGGATGCTCGTTGCTATTCTTACCGCAAGTTGTCCAATGATCAAGGGCTAATATCTGATACACCTGAAAGTATCAAACATCCACTATCCTCTATCTAGTCGTGCCGCCAGTCTAATCCAGCCACGAAAGTAGGGTTCTTTCCCGTGAGGATGAAGTACTTTTTCCGGAAATACCGTATCTTAGCATGGCAACACGATCAATCGTCCGGGGTTTAGAGCAAGCAGAGTGGCAAAGCGCTCCCCGGAAGCATACCGTACGAAACTACACAAGCATGCGAAAAATTATACTGGGAGTTTTGCTGATATTAGGCGGTCTGCTTCCTGCTCGATCCAGTCACATTGTGGGAGGAGAATTTGAACTGCGCCACGTGGCGGGTGAACGTTATGCCCTGAATTTGATTCAGTACTTCGATGAGGTATTCGGCAACGACGATGCCGAAGACCAGATCACCGAGGTGTACATCTACCGCAAGAGCGACGACACCTTTGTTCGCTCGGTGCAACTCATCAACGCCGGTTCCACCTTTGTACAATACAGCAACCCCGAGTGCAGTATTGACCAACTGCAGACCCGCCGCATTTTGTACACCGACACGCTCACCCTCCCGGCCAACCAGTTCAACGATCCGGCGGGTTACTACGTGGTCTACGAACGCTGCTGCCGCAACTACAACGTGAACAACCTAGAATTTGACGGCACGGGTCAGACGTTCTACCTGGAGTTTCCGGCGGTGCAGAAAAACGGGCAACCATTTATTAACTCTACTCCAATTTTGTTCCCGCCGCTGAGCAACTACGCCTGCGTGAATCAGAATTTCTACTTCGACTTTGCCGGTAGCGACGTGGATGGCGACTCGCTGGTGTACTCACTGGTGGCTCCCTACAACAGTTCGGAAACCGATCCTATTCCTGAAAATTCTACTCCCCTACCCACTCCTAAACCACGTCCTCACCAATCGGTAACGTTCGTAGACGGCATTGATGCCAGCAATATGGTGCCGGGTAGTCCTCCGTTGCGGATCGACAGGAAGGGTTTCCTGACCGTGCGGCCCTCGCAACTGGGTTTGTTCGTCTTCGGCGTCAGCGCCGAAGAGTATCGTAACGGAGAGAAGATCGGCGAGGTGCGGCGCGACTTCCAGATGCTGGTGATCGACTGCGATCCGGGTGATGCTCCCGAAATTAGCGGGCAAGTGAAGGGAGAAACGACCGCCTACCAAGAGGGCACGGTACTCAACTTTGGGGTGGACGATGAAAAATGCATGGAACTGTTCATCACCGATCCTGATATCACCGTTGATGGCAGTGAACAAGTGACCGTGCGGGCTATCGGAGTTAACTTTGCTCAGGATATTCAGGAGCTGATTCCGCTTTCGTTGACCGAGCTTTCGGGAACCAACGATACGCTGGCCTTTGAGTTTTGCCTGCCGGAGTGCCCCTACACTGAGGACGGCACCCCGATGATCATCGATCTGGTGGCCTACGACGATGCCTGTAGCGTGCCCCTGACCGACACGTTGCGCATCACGGTGAACGTGGAAGGGCCTGAAAATGAGGACCCGTTTATCGTTGACAATCCCACCATCGTGAACGTGACACTTCCTGCCGGCGAGAATTATGCGCTGCCCATCCAGGGCATTGATAACGATGGCGATCAGCTTACGCTTACGGCCGAAGGCGTAGGTTTTGATCTGGCCGACTACGGGATGGAGCTGCGCGAGGGACTGCTGGTGCCCGGCGAGGTGCAGAAAACTTTTGTCTGGAACACCGACTGCGCTGTCTTCCCCTTTGATCAGCGCGATGCATTTGAGGTGATCATTCGCCTGAGCGACGACAGCGATTGCTCGTTCGGCGAACCTGACGAACTGCGTCTACAGCTAAAGGTTAACTTGCCCGAAAACAACCGCCCCAAGATTACCTTCAATGGACTCACCGAAACCGAAATCGATGTGCGCATCGATGACCAACTGCGCTTCGACGTGATTGCCGAGGAGCGCGACGGAGACTTTATGACGCTCACTGCTGAGGGGGTAGGCTTTGCGCTGGACGATTTGGGTATTAATTTTCCGGGTAACTCAGGCATTCGCCGCATCAGTTCGCCCTTTAGCTGGGAACTGTCGTGCCGCTCGATCGAGACGCTGGGAAGCTACGAGATTGACTTCATCGCCCGCGACCAGAACCAGTGCGCGGTGCCCAGCGGCGATACGGTGCGGGTGCGCATCAACGTGCTGCCTCCCAGCAACCGCCCGCCCGAAGTGACCCTGCGCAACGTGCGCAGCGACACCATCGTGGGCACGGTCGACCGTCCGATTACTTTTGATGTGGTGGGTACCGATGAGGACGTCAATATTATCACCCTACGGCTCACCCAGGTGACGCTTGATGGCCAGCCGCTGGACGCCGAGGTGGTGAACTTTGGTTTCAACCCGGTGCGGGGGCGGGGGCGCGTGGCTTCCCGCTTTTTCTGGGTGCCCGACTGTAGTTTACTATCGCCGGACTTTACCCGGGCCGAGTTTGCGCTCACCTTTGTGGTGGAAGATGATAAATGCTTTAGCAACCAATCGGACACGGTGCGCGCTATTCTGGACATTGGGGTATTCTCCCTAGGTTTCAATGAGTTCGAGCCGCACAATGCCTTCACTCCCAACCAGGACGGCTTCGGAGATTTCTTCTTTCTTGATTTCTGCAATGATCCGCAGGCGGGTTGCGATCTGCCGCTGGGCAACTGTGCCAATGCGTTTGACCGGATTGAGATTTACAACCGCTGGGGCAAGCAGGTGTATACCACGCGGGATACTGATTTTCAGTGGTACGCTGAGGGAATGGCCAGTGGGCCGTATTACTTTTTGGCGTTCTACACCCGCGAAACCTACAAGGGGCGGGTTTACGTTCACGTGCCGGATACGGAGTGAGTGTCAGTTACTCACTTGCAGTAACGTATCAATATCGTACGCAATCCCGTTTTTGATCACCTGATCCACGTTCCAGGCATCCTGAATATTGGCCAGCGGATCGCCCGCTACAATGACCATATCGGCCAGTTTACCGGGTTCCAGGCTGCCCAGGTCGTCAGCCACTCCCACGGTTTCGGCCGCTTTGATCGTCGCGGCTTGCAGGGCTTGGTACGGGGATAACCCCCCTTCGACGAACAGTTGCATTTCTACGTGCAGGCTGGTACCGTAAGGAATAAAGGGCGAGTCAGTACCAGCGGTCATGTGCCCTCCGGCCTGCACAATTGCACTAATGGTTCGGTAGATGTCATCAAAGTTAGCGCCGTAACCGGGTCGCATCGCCCGGATGCGGGGCATCATGTGGGCTAGTTCGCCTACGTAGTTTTGAGAGTACAAGGCCCGCAACTGCTTGTTTTTGATCAGATCTGGGTTTTTCTCCAGCATCAAAAAAAAGCCGCCCTGCAAACCGATGGTCGGAGTGATATTCATCCCCGAGCTTGCCAGAAGTTGAATCACGTCGTCGTAGGTGCGGTTGAGTTCCGATTGCTTCATGGAATAGCCGCGGCGGCTGGTGCCCCGGATATGCTCTACGGCATCCACGTTATACTTCATGGCCGGATAAATCTCGTGAGACGATACGGGAATACCCAGCGCGTGCGCCGCCGTGGTGATCTCCTTTTGGATGGAATCGGGCATGCGCACGTAGGTCTTGATCAGATCGTATCCCAAGGTTTTGGCGCGCTCCATCTCCAGCTTCATGTGGGGGCCGTGGATCACGCTGTTGGCCAGGCCGTAGTACACCCGGCCGCCGTCGGTGAGTCCGCCGGTGAAAAATTCGCGGGGGCCGGGCCGCTGGCCACTGGCCCAGGCTTCCTTTCGTTCCAGGGCATCGTAGGGGTCGGCGCCTGGTTCCCGAACCGACGTGATCCCGTAGGCCAGCCAGATGCGCCCCAGTCGTTCGCCCACGCTGGCGTGTTGGTGCGTATGCATCTCGAACAAGCCCGGTATCACCACCTGGTCAGAAGCATCAATTACTTTTACGTCGGTACGGGCCTGATGCGGCGTGATCTCCCGGATACGATGGTCTTCTACCAGAATATCCATGTCTAGCTGATAGGTGCTATCCAGCCCGTTGAACAGTCGGCCCGCGTGGACCACATAGGTGCCTTCACCCAACTTCGGTTTCCAGCTCAAGTCAAGAGGGATGTCTTCTTGCTCCCCGGTTTTCAGGTTGATTTTCCGCAGGTGGTCGGTGGCCAGATACACCATCGTCTGAGCGTCGCGGGACCAACTCGGGCTGGCGGCCAATTCCTCGGTCAGTTGCGTGGGAGAGCCACTGATGGTTCCCTGCTCGTCTACCGGTACGGTCCACAACACGCCGTCCTGAATGTAGGCGATGGCATGGCCGTCGGGCGACCACCGTGGTCCATTCTTGGTGCGCATCGCGGGCGTACGCGCAGTGTCGGGCGACACGTAACGGTCGGGGCCACCATTCACGGACACCAGCAGAATTTTGCTCATGCCCTCGCGGTAGCGGGATGAAGCAGGCTTTAGAGCCATCAGGGCGATGGTTTGCCCATCGGGCGACCAACTGGGTTTGCTGGGCACAAACACCGGATCGTGGATCGGAGTGACTTTTTCGGTGGCTACGGTGAATAAACTCAGGGTGCCGCTGCCCCATACGTTGCGCGGGTCGGTGGCAAAAAAAGCGATTTGGGTGCCGTCGGGCGACCAGGCGGGGGCCAGCGCACTTTCTTCCGTATCGGTGAGTTGCTGAGCCGGGCCGCTGCTGAGGTTCTGAATCCACAGATCCATCGAACCTCCCCGGTCCGAAGAAAACACCAGCGACTGCCCGTCGGGTGACCAGTCGGGATCTATGTCCACAAAAGCATCGTCGGTGACCTGGGTAAGTTCGCCCCCGATCCTTTGTACGTACAGGTCGCCCAGGGCCGCAAAGGCAACCGCGCTGCCGTCCGGAGAGACAACCGGACCCATAATGCCCATCGGAGTATGGGCCTCCTGATCGTCAAAATCATAGGTTTTGCGGGTGTAGGAAGGGCGATTAAGCGTGACCGTGGCCTCGAACCCAATGGTCTCGAAGCCTTCTTGATTTAGTACTCTTTTTTTAATCTTCCCGTCGGCGGTATAAACGAACGTGCTATCGTTGATCCAGCCGGTCCGAAAGGGAAAGATATCCTCACCGGGAGCAGAAGCGGGGCGCACTATTTCCTCGCCCACATCAGTGACGTACAGCGTGCTGGCTTTTCCGTCGAAGGTAGAGAAGGTGACCCGACTCCCGGTTCCGTTCCAAGCGGGAGCCGCTAGCTGGGTCTCGAAGGGAGCCAGCAGCGTTTCTTCGCCGCTACTCATCCGGTAGATGCCCGGAGCTTCGCTGCGTTCGGACACAAATGCAATTTCTCCGCCCGAGGAAACGGCTGGGTGGTAATCGTTGTCGCGGTGGCTGGTGAGAGGAATCAGCGTTTGATCACTCAGGCTCACCTGCCAGATGTCGTAGTTGCCGTTTCGGTCCGAAGAAAACACGATGGTGTCTCCGCCCGGCGACCAGTCGGGCTCCCGGTCGTCGTAGAGGCCATCGGTGATTTGTCGAAGGTCGCTGCCGTCTTTGCCCACCGTCCAGATATGGTAGTTGCCGTCGTGGTACGAATGGAAAGCAATTCGCTGTCCGTTGGGCGACCAGGCCGGTTCGTGGCAATCGCCCATTTCGTCGGTCACCGGTTCGGCCACACCACCCGCCACCGGCATCACCCAGATGGTTCCCTGCAAGTCCAGCGCCAGCGTCTCTTTGTCGGGCGAAAGGGCAAGGGCCATGTTGGTGCCCTCTTTCAGGTGAACCTCAATCGTAGATTCTTCGCTTGCTTCCGGGTTTCTCTGAGGGTCAGTACAGGCGGTTAGTGAGAAGAATAATAAAATAGTTGCGGCAAAAAGTGAAGGTTGGTGCACGTTACGAGGGTTGGTGAATGAATTTCGTGATACTACTGTACGCTTAAAAACTATTGACCGGGGTGGGAACAAAGATATCCGGCACCGGACTAGGAGTGCTGGCGTTAGAATTAATTTCTTCCTGCCCGTAGATAAACCGTTCCGGCAACTGACTGCCGGTGTTGGGCTGAATTTTGATGCCTACGGCTTCATTTCGGGTTCTTCGGATGTCGTTGAACCCCAGCAACTGCCCAAAGAAGGTGACGTACCGCTCTTCCAGAATCTCTTGCAACAAGGCTTGGTCGGCCGATAATCCGCCATCGTTCGCCAGACCACCGACGCTAAAGTCGGCTACTTCGTAGGGAGCGTAGGCGTAGGGGAACCCGGCGGTTTGGTAGGTGGCATCCAGATAGCCTCCTCCGTTCAGGTAGGCCCGGTAAGCATTCAGGTGCTGAAGACCCATGACGATCCCTTGCGCGCGGGCGCCCGCCTCGGCCAGGGTGAGTAAGTTTTCGGCGTAGGTGATGAGCGGAAAAGGTTGATCTTGACCGGCAAAACCCCGCAGAGAATCTCCCAAGGATGTGGAGTAATGATTGGGTTCGGTACCCGCCGTGAAGCGAGCGTTTTCAGTAGGAATAAAATAGTAGCGGTAGCGGGCCGTCTCGTCTGTCTTGGCGTTGCCCCGATAAGCTGGGCTGGCGGGGTCCAGCAGGGTGGTTAGGTAGGCACCGGCCGAGTTCATGTCTCCGGCCCGCGAGCGGGCGACAAAGGTGTACAAGGTATTTTCGTTGGCACTCACCGTGCTGCCGTGCGGGGCCATCATTGAGTTTTCGGGAGCGCTGATGCCGTTGAGCGCGGCCTCGTAGGCCAGGGTGTACTCCCGATTTTCTAAGTACAAGCGGGCCTTAAGCGTGTAGGCAGCCTGCAACCATTTGGTGCCGTCTCCACCGAAGTAGATGTCGGCCACATCGATTGATCCCACCCCGGAAGCTAGTTCAACGATAGCCTCATCGAGCAAACCCTGTAAGCCCTGGTACACCTCGGCCTGGGCATCGAAGGCGGGGTTGGTAAAGGCTTCGTTGGATGCCTCGGACAGGGGCACGTTGCCCCAACCCGCCGTGGCGGCTCCCACCGCGTGGGCTTTCAGCACCTTGGCGATGCCGATGAGCAAGCGGTTGTTCACCACCGCCGCCTTGGTTTCTATCAGGCTGGCCTGCTGAAAGACGCCGTAGTAGATGTTTTCCCAAATCTGGCTGAAGTTGCTCCCGTTGATGTTATACACGTAAATGCCGGCGTACTGCCGGTCTACGCCGGTGAAGTAACCGGACCACATCCCGGCAACCCGGGCCACGTGGGCCTCATGAATGGTGATATTGGCCAGTTCGGCGCTGGTCAGCAGCAGTGAGGCCGAAGCATCCGTCGGGTTGTTCGGATCATCGTTAAGGTCATCCACAATCGACTCACAAGCCAACAATCCCGACAGGGCGAGGATAACCGGGAGGCGTTGAAGGAGTGATCTACCCTTTGTAGCCCTGATGAGCCGGAGGCTTGGAATGATAGGGCACCCGAGCCGGAGGCTCGCAGGATTTGTGAAGGGGGATAAAGGCTTTTTTAGGGTAGGCATGGGAGTTAGTAGTTAACGGTAATGGAGAAAACGTAGGAGCGGGTGCCGGGGCTATTGAAGTAGTCCATGCCGCGGCCGTTGGAAGCGCCGGTCAGGTTGGTTTCGGGATCGATGCCGACCACGTCGGTCAGCAGCCAGAGGTTTCGGCCAGTCACGGCAAAGGTGACAGATTGTAGTTGCGTGCGCTCCTGAAAAGTGGCTGAACTTAATGCATAGCCCAGCGTGAGTTCGCGCAGGCGGGTCCAACTGGCATCGTACACAAACTGCTCCTTCAGTGAACTGAACCCGCTACCCAGCGTCGTGTAGTACGACTGGTCCAGTAACACCGGCCCGCCTCCGAAGTCTTCGATATTCCCGCGTACGGTGCTTCCGGCCGGAATGACGGCACCGGCGTAGTTGACCAGGTCCTGCGTCAGGGTGACTTCGTTTCCGGTATCTTCGTGCGTACCAAAGTTATACAGCACGCCCCGGGTACCGCTGTAGAGGTCGTTGCCCTGCGAGGTTTCAAAGAGGACGTTCAGGCTAAAGTTTTTGTAAGCAGCATTGATGCCCGCTCCGCCACGCCACGCCGGATTAGGATCACCGATCACCCCGCTGCTCGGGTCAATGGTCGGGAAACCGTTTTCGTCCAGTACGGTGGTGCCGTCATCGTCTCGCGCGTAGCGGCCGTCCCACAGCACCCCAACCGGATAACCCTCTACGGCGCGGGAACTAACAAAATCCGGAATGCCCGCCAGATAAACGGACTCAGTACCCGCCAGATCAGTTACCAGATTGCGATTGCGGTTGAAATTGAGGTACGGGGCCAGCTGGAATTTTTCTCCGTTAATCAAATTAGCACTGAGCTCCAATTCTATGCCCCGGTTTTCGAGCCGGGCGGCGTTGGTGTACTTGTTGACAAAGCCAATCGACGGCGCCAGCGTGATGGGGACGAGTAAGTCCTCAACTTGGTTGTAGTAGTAGGTGAACGAGGCGCTGAGGTTATCGTTAAAAAACCGTAGGTCAGTACCGATCTCAAACTCGGTTTTTCGTTCTGGTTTCAGGTTGGGATCGCCCTGTTCGGAACTTTGGATAAACGCACCCTCGCCGTACTGCGCCCCGTCGAGGATGTCGCCCCACGGGGAATTAGCGAAAGTAGCAGCGACAAAATCTGTAGCGGTGCGATAGGGCTCGGGTTGCACCCCCACCGTACCGTAGGAAGCCCGCAGCTTGCCGAAGGACAAAAAGGCCACATCCTGCAGCATGTTCAGGTCCGAAAACTGCCAGGCGATGTCGGCGGCGGGATAATAAAACGTGCTCTTGGTCGCTTGCCCGAAGGTAGAAGATGATTCGGCGGCCAATGAAAGATTAAGAAATACCGATTCGTAGGCCGACAGGTTGAGGGTAGAGTAGGCCCGGGCCGTGCGGATGTTGCTGCGAAAATTGAAGGGGCTTTTGTTTTCAGTGGCCGCATTGTTAAAGCTTTTGGGTGGATTGGTGCCTACCAGAAACCCGTTGATCTCGGCGCCCAGGTTGTTGTACTGCCGGTCGTTGATGTTGAAGCCCAGAATCAGCGTGCCCGACACATCCTGGCTTAGCTGATGCGAAGCGCGCCCGATCACGTCCAGGTTCAGTTGCCTTTCCTGGGTCACTTGTTCCTGAAAAGCTCCCTTTCCCGCTCCCTGCACCTCATTCACCGGAAAAAAGCCATCCCGTCGGTCCGTATAGCTGTCGATACCAATGCGGGTGGTGAGGTTGAACCAGGCGGTGGGCTTGAGTTTTAGTTCGGTGTTGGCAATGATCCGGTTCACGTCCGACGTGTTCTCTTGTTGATACAATGGCCACAGCGGGTTGTTGTAGATCGGAGGGGCCGTGTTGCCCAAGTAGCGGCGGTAAGACCGTTGCCGGTTTTCTACCGGAGCCGCGTTGGGCCCGGAGTAATAACTGCCGATATAGTCGGTGATATTGAAGTCGGGCGGGTTGCGCAGGTAGGCCAGCATGGTGCCGGAGGTATTGTTGCCCCGCTGCACCCGATCGGAGGCACTGCTGATGTAGGAGGCGGAGGTGTTGATGCTGACCACCTTGTTGAAGCGTTTTTCGGTATTAAACCGCAGGGTGGTGCGCTTATAGTTGCTATTGGCCTGATAAACCCCGTCCTGATCCATGTGACCCAGGCTGAAGTAGAAGGTAGAGTTTTCGTTGCCCCCGCTCAGGCTGATGCTGTTGTCCCAGGAGTGGCCGTTTTTGAATACCTGATCGTAGTTGGCGTCTTCCAGAAAATCGCGTTGGTTCCGTTCCAGGATCGGGTAGTAGCGCTGTCCGGTGACGTAGCCCTCGAAGAACGGACCGGAGGTATCCAGCCCGTCGGCCGCGCCGGAACGGTCCGCTATTTTATCGCCCCACGATTGCGAGGCGGTTGGGCTGTAGGCCCCGTTGGACCCTTGTCCAAACTTATCCTGTTTGGGATGTAGCACGTTGATCTGATCTATCGAGTAAGAGGAGCGGTACGAAATCCGCATTCTTTCGCCTAATTTGCCTTTTTTGGTGGTGATAACAATCACTCCGTTGGCGGCTCGAGAGCCCCACAGGGCTGCGGCAGAAGCTCCCTTCAGAATCTGCATGGAGGCAATGTCGTTGGGGTTGATATCGTTGAGGCGCGACTGCTGCACCACTCCGCCGGAGGTATTTCCGGCCACGTTGGGAGAATCGTCCTGCGAGTTGTTGCTGATCGGAATACCGTCCACGATGATGAGCGGCTGCGAGCTACCCGTGATGGTGCTTGCCCCTCGAATCTGAATAAAAGAACCTGCTCCCGGGTCGCCCGACGAGCGCGTAACGTTGACTCCGGCGGCGCGTCCTGAAATGCCGTTGATCAGCTGGGCTTCTCCCGACCGGGTGATGGCTTCTCCTTGCACCTGGGCACTGGTGGCTCCCAACTGGTCGGCATCTTCCTCAAAGCCCAGCGCCGTGACCACCACTTCGGACAACGACTGGGACTCGGTGTCCATTGTGATGTTGACTACTGCTTGTCCTCCTACAGAAATCTCCTGGCTTTTGTACCCGATGAAGGAGAATACCAGCACGCTCTCTTCACCAACCACGGTGAGGGTATACTGGCCTTCAACGTTGGTAATGGTGCCCGTGGTGGTTTCCTTTTCCAGCACGTTGACGCCCGGAATGGGCTGCCCTTCCTCGTCGAGCACCGTTCCGGAGACCGTTTGTTCCCAGGGGGCGGCCGCGCTTGCCGCAAAGAGGTGAGAGTGACAGCATAACCCCAAGACTAAAAGGGCAAAAAGGGCTGGTCTGAAAATTGGTAATACGCGGAGTAAGATTGGACGCATAGCAGATTGGTTAGGTGCTGAAAAATGTAAGCGTAGAAAAAGAGCATACTACCGCCGCAGACATCAGGCACAGCAGTAGCAAATCAAGCTTTCCTAAACGACCAGATCCGGCCAAGGCCCACGGGTCATCAGGATCTTATCAGAGTGGGCTAAATGGGCAAGGGGGCCGGTATCACGGCAACAGCCTTGAATAATAACAATTGGCAAATATAATCTAAAACAAAATTAAAAATCAAATTTTTGGTTATTTATAAAATAAAATTCTATTTAATTATATTTTTACCGTTTATTATTAAACTGACTAGAAGGGGGATAATGGTAGAAATTAGTGCCGTCAGGGATGGATTATCCTCTTTTTATGGTTGACACGGGGGCGCGCCACTGAACTTAAAATTGGAGAAGATGCATGGGTAGAAGGCAGCGCGATTATTTGCACGGGCGTAACCATTGGCGACCGTACCATCATTGGTGCGGGTAGTGTGGTACCCAGAGATATCTCGCCTGATATGTTTGCTACCGGAAACCCCTGCAGGGTGTTTCGAGAATTAATGTCCAACGAATAACCGGAAACCTAGTAGGGGTCACCCGTCCCGCTGGGTGCTTTTTCGACAAACCTTCACAGCCGAACAATCTTCAACTTTCTTTTCCCTCTAATCCGGGTTTTGGTGGGAATGAGCCACCTGGCCAGCAAGCCCGCCCCAATCATCGCCCCACTGAGAACCAGGGTGCCCCGGTTAAACTCCCGGCTGTTGACCACATCAAGTACCAGGTAGCCCGACCCGGCAATGAGCAGCATCGGGGAAATTTTGTGGCGTAGCGGGTACCAGTTTTGCTTGTCATCCTGGTAGATATGCGTGATATCGCTCACCCGCACCCGGTAGTGCTCGAAGAGAATCACGCTGTCCTGCAGCTCCTGAATACGTCCGCTGAACTTGCTGCGGTCGCCCCGCAGCTGAAGCGAGATAGCATCGCCCGGATAATAAAAAGCCCGGCGGTTGCGGCTTTTCTCAAACATCAGAAAAGAAGAGGCCTGGCCGTATCCCTCAGTACGAACCAGAACCATCAGCAGGGCTAGCGCCAGGACCTTAACCATGTTCAAGAAGAAAAGGTGATGGGAAGAGGGGCCGTAAGTGCCAAGTAATGTTCTCCCCGTCATGCATTTAGCTATACTGTCCGGCTAGTTCGGTACGTACTTGTTCCAGAAGCTTTTTGGTGGCTTTCACCCCATCTTCCTCACTCATCTCGCTACCTTCATATTCTACTCCCACAAAGCCACGGTAGCCCGCGTCCAGCACAATGCGCATCATCTTTTCATAATCGGTGTTGGTCTCCTGCCCCTGTCCGTTGAAATCGTGGGTTTTGGCGCTCACCGCCTTGGCAAAGGGCATCAGTTCGGTCACTCCTTGGTACCGATCATATTCCTCAAGACAACCCATTGGTTGCGGATTTTCGGCGGTAGGCGCTTCGCGTTCCAGGCAGAAATTACCAAAGTCGGGCAGCGTGCCCAAGCGGGGATTGTTCACCAGCTTCATCACTCCGGCCAACCACTCGCCGTTGCTCGACAGCCCACCGTGGTTTTCCACAATGATGTTGATCCCCTGCTTTGCGCCGTAGTCGGCCAGTTTACTAAGTCCGTCGGCGGCCAGCTTTTGCTGATCTTCGTAGCTTCCGACGCTCTGCGCATTTACCCGGATGGAGTGGCAGCCCAAGAACTTGGCGGCGTTCGACCCATTTGTGGTGATTTTGCACCGATTCTTGCCGCGCTGCATCGTCGGGATTGCCCAGTTCGCCCTCGGCATCGCACATGATCATCAGGCTTTGCACCCCGGCATCGGCGGCGCGGCTCTTGAGTTCGGTGAGGTACTGGGTGTCTTCGGCTTTGTTGTAGAAAAAGGTGTTGACGTATTCCACCCCTTCAAATCCCATTGCAGCGGCTTTGGCCGGGAAATCCAGGTGCTTGAGTTGGCTGTTAGCCACCACGAAGTCGTAGTCGTTCTTAAGCTTGTTACCAAATTCTGACCAGGGTAGTTTGAGCAAGGCCGGGTTGAACATCGCTTTGTGGAACGACCACTCGGCCAGGGATATTTTGAAGAGCGGTTCGGCATTGGCACTCGCCACCGCGGTGGTGTCGCCCTCGGCGGCTGACTGGGTGGAGGGACCACTGCACGCGGTGCTGATCAGACCTACGGAGGCTGAACTGAGTCCGGCTGAAAGGAGCGCGGAGCGCTTGATAAAGTTTCGTCGTTGCATCGTTTTTTTCGGGCTAATGTACAACTTCCTTCAAATTATCGCAGAAAATTATTGAAATCTAGGACGCCAAAACAAGCAATTTCCCTAGGAAGCAATTTAGTCTGTCCCCTTCTTCGTACTTTTGCGTTTTGAGTTGACGGTCAATAGTCGCCGGTCCACAGCTAATACATGCTACCCACCGTTTGCTGCCATTGACCGTCGACTATCGACTGTTGACTGTCAACTAAATTAACCAACGTGATCAGCTTTTACCCCGGTCCTTCACGCGTGTACTCGTCGGTGCCCCGCTATGTGCAGGAGGCCTACGAGCAGGGCGTGCTCAGCATCAACCACCGCAGCGCTGAGTTTGTCGACATTTCTAAGCGGACTATCGCACTTGTGAAGGAAAAGCTAAGGGTGCCGGATGATTATAGTGTTTTTTACGTATCGTCGGCCACCGAATGCTGGGAGATTATTAGTCAGTCGCTAGTGCGCCACGCGTCCTACCACGTGCACAACGGAGCGTTCGGACAGAAGTGGTTTCGCTACGCTGAGCAAATGCAAGCGCGGGCCGAGCAGTACGCGTTCGATTTTCAGCAGCCCCTGCGGGCCAGTCAACTGCATCCTTCGTCCGAAGCGGAGGTAATCTGCCTGACGCACAACGAGACCTCAAACGGAACGGCCCTGCCCGCCGCTACACTAGTCGACGTGCGTATTCGGTTTCCCGAGCCGCTAATCGCGGTCGATGCCACCTCGTCGCTGGCGGGAGTAGAGCTGCCCATTGCCCTGGCCGATGTATGGTACGCCTCGGTGCAGAAGTGCTTCGGACTGCCCGCCGGAATGGCCCTACTCATCTGCTCGCCCCGGGCGATTGAGAAGGCGCAGCGGGTAGGCGAAAACCGGCATTACAACAGCTTGTTGTATCTGCACGAACAAATGCAGCGCTGGCAAACCACCCATACCCCGAACGTGCTGGGTATCTACTTACTGATGCGCACGCTGGAAGATCGGGCAGCAATTGGTGAAACAAACGCGCAGACCCAGGAGCGGTACCAGCAGTGGGTAGATTTTCTGTCAAAATTAGATAGGATCAACCTGCTGGTGAATGATCCGGCCCTGCGGTCGTGCACCGTGGTTCCCATCAAGGCCGACCCAGCGACGATCAATCAATTGCGGGAGCAGGCTCGGCGGGCCGGAATCACGCTAGGCAACGGCTACGGCGACTTGAAAGCAACTACCCTGCGCATCGCCAACTTCCCCGCCATCCTCGACCAGGAAATCAACCAGCTGAAAAATTTCCTACAAGCCTTTTAGTGCACTCATTTTTTCATTCACCAACTCACTCTTTCATTCTTTTCCTTCATGCTCAACTTTAAAGAAATTTTCTCCGTCACGCTTATTCTTTTTTCGGTGATCGATATCCTGGGTAGTCTGCCCGTTGTGATTGACCTGCGCAAGAAAACCGGGACGATTGAATCGGGCAAAGCCACGATTGTGTCAGGCGTGATTATGGTCGTTTTCTTGTTTTTGGGAGATCGTATTCTGCGGCTGTTTGGCCTTGACGTGGCTTCCTTTGCGCTGGCCGGAGCCCTGGTGATGTTTCTGATCGGCATGGAGATGGTGCTGGGCATCGAACTGTTCAAACAAGACCCCGAAAGCGAATCCAACGCTTCTATCGTACCGCTGGCCTTTCCGCTGATCGCCGGGGCGGGCACCATGACCACCCTGATCTCGTTGCGGGCGGCCTACAGCTACCCCAATATTCTAATCGGGATCGTGATAAATCTAATTTTGGTGTATATTGTCCTCAAGTCGTCGGTGTGGCTAGAGCGAAAGATCGGCAAGCCGGGCTTCACCATCATCCGAAAGGTGTTTGGAATCATTCTGTTAGCCATTGCCATCAAACTGGTAACCAGTCAATTTTCCTGATCACTCCCTACTTTAAGTCAGGTGCACCATCCCACCGGCTGTACAACAACACGAACCCAAAAACTAGCATTTCATGATTACCATGTACACTGACGGGTCCTCACGGGGCAACCCGGGCCGGGGAGGCTACGGCACGGTTCTGATGTATCAGCAACACCGCAAAGAACTGAGCGCCGGCTACCGGAAAACCACCAACAATCGTATGGAGCTCCTGGCGGTGATTGCAGGACTGGAAGCCATTAAAAAACCAGGGTCCGAGGTGAAAGTCTACTCTGATTCTCAGTACGTGGTGGACGCGGTGAACAAGGGGTGGCTCTGGACCTGGCAGCGCAAGGGATTTAAAGGAAAGAAAAATCCGGATTTGTGGCAAAGATTTATCGACATCTACCAACGCCACGACGTGAAGATGCACTGGATTAAAGGGCACTCGGGCATCCCGGAAAACGAACGCTGCGACGAACTGGCGGTGGCCAGCGCCGACGGCTACGATCTGGCGGTGGACGAAGGCTACGAACAAAGCGTCTAAAACATCTAATCCTACCCACGGTTACGCTTACACTACCATTTTTTCATTCACTCATTCCCCCAATTCCTATGAAAGAAGAAGATCAAGTTCACCTGACCAACATTGCCAATTATATCAACGAAATAGAGGCCTACGTAGAAGGTATGGAGTACCAGCAGTTTGCTGACGAAGAGGAAGTGCGCATCACGGTGATGGAGAACCTGCAGCACATCGGGCAAGCCACCGCCTTGCTGTCGGATGAGTACCTGGAGCAGTATACCGCGGTGGACATCCAGGTTTTGGAAGTCTTTAAGGGAGCGAAGTTTAGTGACGGACTGGAGATAGACTTTCGCCCCACCTGGAGCATTATCCAGAACGATCTGCCCTTGTTTAGAGATAAGATATTGACCGACACCGAGCGTATGGACGTACCGAAGGGTGACGACATAAGCGATACGGCGTATAAGGCAGATCGGAATTAGTGTTCTCTAAACTCCTCAGGGCAGCTCGTCGATGATCTTTTTGAGGTCGCCAATCTCTTGCTCGCTTAACTGCTCTTCTTTTACCAAAAAAGAGAGTAGCGTGGCCGGAGAGTTCTCGAAGTAGCCAGATAATAGCTTTTTGAGAAACAGCTTTCGGTAAGCGGTTTTGCTGATCTTCGGATAGTATTCGTGGGTCTTGCCGTAGGCGGTATAACTTAAGTATCCCTTCTTTTCCAGGATGCGCACTACCGAAGAAATGGTGTTATACGGAGGCTTCGTCTTGCCGGGCAGTGCCTCGATAATGTCCTTCACGAACGCCTTTTTCAGTTTCCAGAAAAGCTGCATCACCCGTTCTTCGGTTTTAGTGAGTTCTTCCATGGGTTATCGGTGGCTGGTTAGCGGAGTCAACACAAATTCAATCGCGACGGTTTCGCCCAGTTCGTCCGGTAGGGGGTTAATACCAACCTCTTTCGGATCAAAGTAGCCCATTTCGGCAACGGCTCGCTGGGCTTTGATCAGTTTGGATCGGTTGAAAACCTCTCTTGGTTGTAGCGCAATTTGTTGCCGAACTTTTTCTTCCGGCACGTCTCCGTTTCCCCGGATGATGATCTCACTCAAGCGTACGATGTTTCCTTCGTAAACCTTTAGTAGTAAATTCGTTTTTCCCGCTTCGCTTACCTGTTCTTCTACTTCCAGGTTGAAGAACAAATAACCCCGGTCCATATAAAGCGAGGAAACGTCGGTTCGCGTAGGGTTGTTAAAGTCATAAATCAATCGCTCATCAAGTATTTGTCGGTCATAGGCGTCGCCCGATTTCAGACCTAATGTTTCGTTAAGGGTTTCATCGTCGTATAGGGTGTTTCCCTTCCACCGGATTTTCCCAATTATTTGGTGAACTACCAAATCAGCAGGAGCACCGGCTTCGGGACTAACTGCTGGGTTGGGTAGGGTTGACTGCTGCGCCGGAGGCTCATCTACGCAGGAAAAGAGCACCAGTAAGGAGGTAGCCATCGGAAGGATCAGGGTAAAAACCAGTTTCTGGATTCGCGGAGAGCGGGAGCGGGAAAGCATCGCGATGCGTCGGTTGATTTGCTTGCCCGCGAAGGCGGTGGCCAACGGAATGGTACGCTGGGTCGATATTTTAAGCAGCAACCGGGCGTAGGCTTTTTGTTGGTGGGATTGACCAGCCACCGACGCGTCGGCCAGGTATTCGTGCACCGCACGCAGGGCGTTTTGCAGATAGTTCATCAGCGGATGAAACCAGAGCACGATACCCGCGAGGGCCAAGAACAACAGGTCCCAGCTGTGCCGTTGGCGGATGTGCACCAACTCGTGCTCCTCGATCTGTTTTAGTTCTTCTTCTGACAACTGTTTGGCGGCTGGAGGCAAGAACATACAATTTAAGAAGGAGGAGATGGGCATATCGTGCGTGGCAGTGATGATTCGGTACCCCGGCTTTTTTTCTTGCGGATAGTTGCCAATGAGTCGCCGCAGCCTGCTCAGGTTGCGCCCCAACTGGTAGGTTTTGTGCAGCAGTCCAACAGCGTATACCGAAAGCACGAGATAAAGTATCAGCAATGGCCAATTGATCAATTGATGGGAGGTTACTATCTGATTGGCTCCTCCCCGGACTAGCCAGCGATTGCTGTCCCATCCAACAATTGCCGGAAGTTGCCGCACCGGTTCAATCTCCAAAACCCACCAGCCGGTAGGAAATGGCATCAGGGGAAGGAGCAAACCAAGCGCTACGCTTGCCAGGAGGTATAAGCGCATCCAACTAAAGTGCGTAGAGCGTTGCAAGAACCAGCGGTATAGCAGCGCAAAGGCCGCTAGGCACAAACTTGATTGAAGTAGATACAGAACGAGAGTAGCCATAGCACAGTAATTTAGGGTTTCGCTAAAACTTAAAATTCAGTTTAACAACTTATTTATCAGTTATAAAACTTAATATACAGTTATGTATATTTAGGCATAAAAAAAAGCCCCATCAACGTCGATAAGGCTTCTCTTTGACTGAAGGCTGAAATTATAATCCTACGCCGTAAAACTGGGTTTCTTCGGGGCTATCGGGATAAATGCCCTCGATAAGTACCCCGCCGCTTTCTTTTTTGATCACTTCGCTAAGGTCATCCATCGACTTGATGGTCTTGTTCGCCACCCGGGTGATCACGAAGCCGGGCCGTACCCCCTGCTGCCGCAGCTTGCCAGGATAAGTGCGCACCACTTCTACGCCGTAATCCAGGTTCAGTTCTTTTAGCTCGTCTTTACTCAACTCTTTAAACTGTGCTCCTAAAGCTTCCAGCTCAGAGCTGCGCTCACGGCTGGCCACCCTCTCCGTGCCTTTCATGCCCTTTAGCTTCATCGTGAAGGTCTGCTCGTCGCCGCCGCGCATCACGGTCACATTCACCTGGTCGCCGGGACGCTTGCGCCCTACGTACGATTGCAGGTCGGAGCTTTGGTTGGTCGTCTTATCGTCTACCCGCACAATCACATCGCCTTCCTTCAAACCAGCCTCGGCTCCGGCACCACCATCCATTACCCCATTCACGTACACTCCGCGGGTAACGTCCTCAATGCCAAACTTTTCGGCTGTCATAGCATTGACATCAACAATCTCTACCCCAATCAAAGCGCGCTGCACTTTGCCGAACTCTTTCAGGTCGTCCACCACTTTCTTCACGATGTTAGAAGGCACCGCGAAGGAGTAACCGGCGTACGAACCAGTCGGGCTCATGATGGCCGTGTTGATACCAATCAAATCACCATCCACGTTGGTCAGGGCCCCGCCGCTATTGCCGGGGTTCACCGCGGCATCGGTTTGGATGAACGATTCAATGGCGTACTGGTCCTGACGTCGCAGAATATCGATGTTTCGTCCGGTGGCGCTCACAATCCCGGCGGTCACCGTAGAGTTCAAACCCATCAGCGGGTTGCCCGCCGCCATCACCCATTCGCCGACCTTTACGTTGTCGGAGTTGGCCAGCGTGAGGGCGGGCAGGTTTTCTTCGTCAATTTTAATCAGGGCCACGTCGGTGGTCGGGTCGGTGCCGATCACTTTAGCGGTGTAGGTGCGGTTGTCGGTGAGCACCACGGCCAGTTCGTCGGCGTCAGCCACCACGTGGTTGTTAGTCACGATGTAGCCATCGGAGCTGATGATCACTCCCGAGCCGTAACCGGTACGGGGCCCCTGCTGCGGCATACCGCGGAAGGCATCGCCGAAGAAATCGCGGAACATTTCCGGAATCTGCTGCATCCTCGGATCTTCTTCCCCTTCGCTGGTGTCGCTCTGAGCAACTACGCCCTGGGTAGAGGTGATGTGCACCACGGCGGGAGTCACCTTGGCCGCGGCAGTGGTGAAGTCGAAGGCCACTGCGGCCGATGAAGTGGCCGGGCGATCGTCATTCAAATAAGTGGCGAACGCCGTCTGCGTGGCCGGTTCAACCTGAATAGTTTGCTGCTCTCTGAGGAAGAAATGATAGGCGGCCAGGGTTACCAGACTGGCAAACAGGGCCGCAACAAAGGGAGGAATTATATTTTTCATGTTTCGTTTGTTATGGATTAGAATTTACTAAAGACAATTACTGCTGTTGAATATAATGGTTTGACTTGCCGTATTCATACGATGTCCTAACAGTCGAGCTTGCCGAATGATTGCGTCCGCGTCGTTAAAAGATGTTAAAGGGATTAATTTCGGGAATTGTGCGATTATTTGCTTGGGACGTATAACTTTGTCCCATGGCAGAAACCATCCTGATCATAGACTTTGGCTCGCAGTACACCCAACTGATTGCCCGCCGGGTGCGGGAGCTAAACGTCTACTGCGAGATTCACCCCTACCACCACCTATCCGCCGCCCCGGCTGCCGATCAGCTGAAGGGGGTGATCCTGTCGGGCAGTCCCTGCTCGGTGCTGGACGAAGACGCACCGGCCATTGATCTATCTCAATTTATGGGCCAAGTGCCGGTGCTGGGCATCTGCTACGGAGCCCAACTGATGGCCCACTCCCACGGCGGCGAGGTAGTCCCGTCAAGCATTCGCGAGTACGGCCGCGCCCGCCTGTCGCGCGTGGATACCCACACGAGCCTGCTCAAAGAACTCACGCCCGACTCGGTGGTGTGGATGTCGCACGGCGATACCATCGCCCACGTGCCCGAAGCCTTCGAGGTCATCGCTAGCACTCCTACCGTAGCGGTAGCGGCCTTCAAAGTGCGCAACCAGGAAACCTACGGCATCCAGTTTCATCCCGAGGTAACGCACTCGGTAGAGGGCAAAACCGTGCTGCGTAACTTCGTGGTGCACTTGTGCGGCTGCGCCCAGGACTGGACGCCCGATATCTTTGTAGAAACCACGGTGGCGGCGTTGCAAGAGCAGTTGCAAGACGATCCGGTGGTGCTGGGTCTGTCAGGCGGCGTAGACTCATCGGTGGCCGCCGTGCTGCTGCACCGGGCCATTGGCAAAAACCTGCACTGCATCTTCGTGGACAACGGCCTGCTGCGCAAGGATGAATTTGAGCAGGTGCTGGATTCGTACCAGGGCATGGGCCTTAACGTGACCGGCGTGGACGCGAAAGACGAATTCTACCGGGCGCTGGCGGGCGTGAGCGACCCGGAAGAAAAGCGCAAGGCCATCGGCGGCACCTTCATCGAGGTGTTCGACCGCGAAGCCCAGCGCATTAAGAACGTGCGTTGGTTGGGGCAGGGCACCATCTACCCCGACGTGATCGAGTCGGTGTCGGTGAAGGGGCCATCCGCCACCATCAAATCGCACCACAACGTGGGCGGCCTGCCCGAAACTATGAACCTACAGGTGGTAGAGCCGCTGCGGATGCTCTTCAAAGACGAAGTGCGCGTGGTGGGCAAAACCCTGGAGATTGCCGATGCCATTCTGCAACGCCATCCCTTTCCCGGTCCGGGCTTGGCCATTCGTATTCTGGGAGAAGTAACCCCCGAGCGCATCCGCATTCTGCAAGAAGTAGATCATATTTTCATTAACGGACTCAAGTCCCGCGATCTTTACGACGAGGTGTGGCAGGCTGGAGCCATGCTGCTGCCCATCCAGTCGGTGGGTGTGATGGGCGACGAGCGCACCTACGAGCAGGTGGTTGCCCTGCGTGCCGTGAGCAGCGTCGACGGCATGACGGCCGACTGGAGCCATTTGCCCTACGATTTTCTGGGCGACGTGTCGAACGAAATCATCAACCGGGTAAAGGGAGTGAACCGGGTGGTCTACGATATCAGCTCCAAGCCGCCCGCCACGATAGAATGGGAGTAGAACAAGGGGAAGTACTTTTTCACTTAAATCACTTTTTAGTTTGCGCAATAGTTCAATCAGAATACTCATGAATACATTGATACGGACCATCGGATGGAGTCTACTCTTGGTCGCTGGCATGCCCTTCGCTTTTGGGCAAACCGGCAGCAGCACCGCGGCACTTTTCAAGGAGCGCTACGAACGGGGCAAGGAGCTGTACGAACAGCGCGACTATACCGCTGCCATCGAGGCGTTTCGCTCGCTGAGTCGTACCGAAGACGGCAATCCGTACACCATTTACGCCTCCTTCTACTTTGCCCTGTCGGCCTTTCAGCAAGCCGATTACCCGCTGGCCAAGAACATGCTGTTGCAGATCAAGAGCAAGTATCCGAAGTGGGGTAAGATGAGCGACGTAGACTACTGGCTGGCCAATAGCTATGCCGAGATGGATGACTATTCCGAAGCCTTCTCGCTCATCAAATCGCTGGATCAACAAAAGGGGACCACCCGCAGCACGCTCGAGGACGCGCGGGCGATGAGAGAATTCTACGTGTCCCGCCTCGACGATCCCGCGCGATTGCGTGCCCTGCTCAAGGATTATCCTCAGGATAAGCAAATCGCTACCCAGTTGGTGAAGCAATTGGTGACCAGCGACAACCCGGAAACCGCACTTAAGGATTCGCTGGTGCAAGCCTTTCAGATCGATGAGGCCAGCTTTGGCGTTGCTTCCCAAGCATCTTCCGTCAAGAAGAACGTATACAACGTGGCGGCCTTTCTGCCCTTTTTCTACAGCAAACTGACCACCGAAAACGAACGCGTGGGTAACGACTTTGTGGTAGAACTGTACCAAAGCATGCGCATGGCGGCGGCCGACTTGCAAAAGGCGGGGGTCAACGTGCAGTTATACGCCTACGATACCGAACGTGACTACGATGCTACCCAGCGGTTGCTTGAAAAAGACGAGATGAAGAATATGGACGTGATCATCGGCCCCTTGTTTCCAGGCCCCTTTCGGGCGGTTTCGGAGTTCACCCAGGAACGTCAAATTTACATGTTCAATCCCATCTCTACCAATCCCCTGGTGGTGCAGGGCAACCCGTTCTCGTTCTTAAGCAAACCCAGCCTGATCACCGAGGCCCGCCGCGCCGCCCAGTTTGCCCGCGACACGCTCAACCGACCGGTGGCCATTGTGGTGACCGATGATACCAAGCAGGATACCGCCCGGGTGGGCGCGTTTATTCGCACCTTCCGCCAAAATGACCCCAGTCGAGAGGTGCACCTTGAGGTGTTTAGAAGCTTTAACGTGGATGCCATCGAAGACTTTGTGGATACGCTGGTCTACTACGGCGAGCGAAACAATTCAGCACCGCCCGTGGTCTACGTGGCCTCCAACAATGACTTGGTGATCACCAACACCATCAGTGCCGTGGTGATGGCCAAGGAACCCGTCACCCTGATGGGCAACGACAGTTGGTTTGATATCACCAGCATCACCTACGAGCAGTTAGAAGAACTCGACGTTCACTTTTTGAGTCCCGGCCACACCGCGCATCAGCGCCGCAGCGTCAAAAAATTCGAGGAGGCTTACCGAAAAAAATACCACGCGGTACCCAGCAAATACGCCTACGCCGGTTACGACGCCATGGTTTACATCGGACAAATGCTCCGAGAGTACGGTACCTACTTTCAGGAGTTTTATACCAATGCCAAGCCCGTGAAGAGCCTACTGTTTGCCGGCTACAACTACTTTGAGGCGCAGGACAATCAAGTAGTTCCCGTGGTTCACTTTGAGGAGGGAGTGCTGCGCGAAGCCCAATCGGACGAGAAATAGCGCGCGCGTTTTTCATTATTTTCTAAACACTCTCCATGCGTACCACCGAACGAAGTAAGGAACTATTTGCCGAAGCCCAACGCGTGATTCCTGGTGGAGTCAACTCGCCGGTGCGGGCGTTCAAGGCGGTCGGCGGCGACCCCTTGTTTATCCGGTCGGCCCGGGGCCCCTACGTATACGATGAAGACGGCAACGAGTACGTTCGAGCTGATCAACTCCTGGGGACCCATGATCCTGGGCCACGCCTCCGAACTGGTGCAGCAGGCCATTCGCGAGGCGCTGCCCGATTCTTTTTCTTTTGGTGCTCCTACGCAGCGCGAAGTAGCCATTGCCGAGCAAATTGTAAAGATGGTACCGTCGGTAGAAAAGGTGCGGATGGTCAACTCCGGCACCGAAGCGGCCATGTCGGCCGCCCGCCTGGCCCGAGGCTTCACCGGTCGCGACAAAATCGTGAAGTTTGAGGGCTGCTACCACGGCCATGGCGACTCGTTTCTGATTGCCGCGGGCAGCGGAGCCATGACCACCGGCGTGCCCAACAGTCCGGGTGTGACCAAGGGCACTGCCCAGGATACGCTGCTGGCCACCTTCAACGATCTGAACAGCGTGCAGGCACTCATCGACAGCAATCCGCAGCAGATTGCCATGATTATGGTAGAACCCGTAGCAGGCAATATGGGTTGCGTGCTGCCCGACGAAGGTTTTTTGGAAGGGCTACGCACACTCTGCACTGAGCACGACATCTTGTTGATCTTCGATGAGGTGATGACCGGCTTTCGTTTGGCTCCGGGCGGGGCGCAGCAGCTTTACGGGGTGACCCCCGACATGACGGCGCTGGGTAAAATTATTGGCGGCGGCTTACCCGTCGGGGCCTACGGGGGCAAGGCCGACGTGATGGATTTTGTCTCACCGGTAGGGCCGGTATATCAGGCGGGCACGCTGTCGGGTAATCCCATCGCGATGGCCGCCGGAAACGCTATGTTACAGCACCTGGACACGCACCCCGGTGTCTACGAACGGGTGAGCCGCAGCACCACCGCCATCGTGGAGGGCTTCCGTGACAATATGAAGAAACTGAGCCTGAACTACACCATCAACCACGTAGGCTCCATGTTCAGCCTGTTCTTCACCGACCAGCCCGTCACCGACTTCCGCTCAGCCAGCACCTCGGACACCAGTCGCTTTGGACGCTACTTTCAGGAAATGCTTGAGCGGGGCATCTACCTGGCTCCTTCGCAGTTCGAGGCCCTGTTCATCTCCACCGCCATCACCGACGAACTGGTTGATCGCATTGTACGAGCCAATTACGAATCGTTGCGGGCCATTCATTAGGAGGATATGCAGCTAACTTGCTCAAACGGTACGCGTGCAATAACCGGCCATTAACGCATTATTAATTTTGCCAGCAGTAGCTATTTTAGCAGCGATGAAATGCCAAAACCACATCGTTGTGAAGAAATTACTGTTTGCGTGCGCTTTGCTTCTCGTAGCAAGCACCGCCACCACTGCTCAGGGACTATCGTCCAAAGCCGCCATCACCTACGAAGAACTCTACGATGACCCCTACTCCATCAACAAGCTCTTTCTGCACCTACAGCCCATGTACGCCGAACTATCGGCGACCAACGTGACGGCGGGTTTCGGCATTGGAGCCAACTACTATCTGGAAAACAAGGCCGACTTCCACGTCAGTTTTCGGCAAGCCTACACCCAGTCCTTTGACTTGGCCCGCGATGCCGCCATCAAGAACCAGATTATAGTAAACGAGCCCAACAATTTCACCTACGGAGAGATCGGAGGCACCTACCATATCCAGGATTTTGATGACGACGGAGACACAAAGCTTGCCTTGTATTCTCGCAAATACTCCAAGGGCAACCGCTGGGCATCGCACATGCCCGAGCACATTGTTATTCCTACTAAAGTTCGAAAAATTCGCGGTGTTCGTTTGGGAGGTTTTGCTTTTGACACCTCGCTGGATCTGAAACGCATTGCCGAAGCGCAGACCATAGTGCTGGAAGACGCCCAGGGTCCTTTTCCGCAGGGAGCCTACGTGCACACCAACCAAGTGGTAAAGGGGGCCTTTATTGGTGGATCCATGAGTTGGTTTCGTAACATGGCGATTAAACCTGACAAAGGATACTCCATTTTGTCATCAAACAGTCTGCTGACCACCTTCGCGGATTTTATGTTTGCCCCCAGCATCGTGATGGAAGACGTGCTCTACCGTGACCCCACCCAAGGTAACACGTTGCGCACCTTCTCAACCGACCAGATCGCAACCAAGGGGTGGGGCTACCGCCTGGGCATCGAGGGCAAGTCGAATCGAACCATCGGCTGGGCCTACGGAGCCGAAGTGGGTTCCCGACCCGGAGTGAAGGGAAAAGGTTTTTTCGCCGTGATCAAGGTAAGCTTGCCCGTGTACAGCACTAGTCTGAATAGCCGCCGCGAAGCGTTCGGGAAGTAACTATAGGTTCTAGGTCAAAAGGTTAAGGGTTCTGAGTTTTAGGTTCATAGTATCTAAAGACCTAGAAATCAGAATCTTACAACACTCCCTTCGTACTGGGCAACTTGTCCAAATTCTTCACATCGCGCTGCACGGCCATCTTGATCGACTTGGCGACGGCCTTAAAGATTGCCTCGATTTTGTGGTGTTCGTTGTCGCCGCTGGCCTGAATATTTAAATTGCATTGGGCCGCATCGGAGAACGATTTGAAGAAGTGAAAGAACATTTCCGTCGGCATATCACCAACCATTTCCCGCTTAAATTCTGCTTCCCACACCAACCACGGCCGACCGCTAAAATCAATCGCCGCTTGCGCCAGCGCATCGTCCATCGGTAGCAGAAAGCCGTAGCGCTCGATGCCCATTTTGTCGCCAATGGCCTGTCGGTAGGCTTCGCCCAGGGCCAGCGCGGTGTCTTCGATGGTATGGTGCTCGTCGATGTGCAAGTCTCCGTCTACCTTAATTTGCAGATTGGCCCCCGAGTGCTTGCCCAGTTGATCGAGCATATGGTCGAAGAAGCCCAATCCGGTGTCCACTTCGGTAACCCCTTGTCCATCCAAAGTGAGCAAAATTCGGATGTCGGTTTCTTTGGTGGTGCGCGTCACCTGCGCCGCCCGCACCGGTAGCCGGAGGTAACGGTAGATTTCGTTCCAGTCGGTGGTGCTTACCACCGCATCGTCCGACGGTTCTTTAGAAATAAAAATAGCTTGTGCACCCAGATTTTTCGCCAGTTGCACGTCGCTGTGCCGATCACCGATCACAAAGGAACCGGCCAGGTCATACTCCCCTTCCAGATAGTGCGTGAGTAGCGCGGTACCCGGCTTGCGGGTGGGCGCATTGTCTTCGGGAACCGTGCAATCAATGAGAATCTCATCGAAGCGAACGTTTTCGCCTTCCAGCACTGACAACATTTTGTGGTGGGCGGGCCAGAAGGTGTCTTCGGGAAAAGAGTCGGTACCCAGCCCGTCCTGGTTGGTGATCATCACCAGGAGGTAATCGGTTTCTTCGGCGATCTTCCGCAGGGCCGAGATGGCTCCCGGCACGAACTCGAGTTTCTCCAGCGAATCGATTTGCTCATCGGCTGGTTCGCCGATGATGGTGCCGTCGCGGTCAATAAAGAGTATTTTTTGCATGACTAAACGCGGGTTGGTTCAGAAAGAGTAGCCAGGGCACCGAGCAGCGCATCGTTTTCTTCGGGCGTGCCCACGGTGATGCGCAGCGCGCCTTCGCACAAGCGCAAGTGCGACTGGTTGCGCACGATAATTTTCTGCTCCAGCAGACGCTGATACACCCGCGACGCGTCTTGCATCCGCACCAGCAGAAAGTTGGCGTCGGAAGGGAACACGTGCTCCACCACCGGGAGTTTGAGTAGAGCGCCCGCTAGGTGCTCGCGCAGGGCAATCAGTTCTCGAACCGACTTGCGCATCTCCGTTTCGTGCCCTAGCAACTCCATTACTCGCTCTTGGGTGAGGGAGTTCACGTTGTAGGGCATCTTGATCTTATTAAGCACCGCGACAATCTCCGGCGAGGCAAAGGCCATACCCAGCCGCAGGGCAGCCATACCCCAGGCTTTGCTCAGGGTGTTCAGCACTACTAAATTCGGGAAGTCGGGCAATCGGGCGGCAAAGCTTTCGGACTGGGCAAAATCCTGGTAGGCCTCATCCACCACCACCAGTCCCGGAAACTCTTCCAGCCAGTGTTCAATCACCGCGCGGTTGAGCAGGTTGCCAGTGGGGTTGTTGGGCGAGCAGAAGAAGATCATCTTGGTGCGCTCATCCACCGCCCGGCGCAGCGCCGCCTCGTCGATGGTAAAGGCTTCGGTGAGGCTGGCCTCGTGCACTGGCACATTGTTAAGGGTGGCCGCCACCCGGTACATGCCAAAGGTAGGAGGGAGGGTCACTACATTATCGATCTCGGGTTGGCAAAAAGCTTTGATGAGCAGGTCAATGATCTCGTCGCTGCCGTTGCCCAGAAAAATACTTTTAGGTGAAACGTGCTTCACCTCGGCCAGCCGTTGCTTGAGTTGCGCTTGTTGGGGGTCGGGGTAACGATGAAGTGCGGTTTGGTCAGCAGCGAGACCGGCGGTGCCGAAGGGGTTTTCGTTGGCATCCAGAAAGGTGCCCACGGAGCCCTGATACTCATCCCGCGCCGAGGCGTAGGGTTTCATGGTGCGAATGTGCGGGCGGATGAGGGAGTTAAGGTTAAACATGATGTTAGGGTAGGAGTAAGCTTTGCAAGTGCAAGATAGATGGATTTTTCTGGACAACTAACTCTTGCACAAGCCTTTCAAAATTGGGTATTCGACTATTGATAATTCCGTGCAAAGCACTAGCCTTGCTTGGCAAGTTATGTTTGCTGACATCAACCTTAGATGCTTTGGTTGCTTTTAGTACCCAGTTTTCCAGTTCGGGACACAGTATTATAAGCTGACTTCCGGTGTTCTTATGCTGATAGAGCTCAATGCTGTACCGTCTGCTAATCAGTTGAAAGTCAAGCATATCTTTGCGATAATTCTGAATGGTTAGTGGGTCTTGATCCACCATCCCCAAGACATTGCTTTCCTCAGTTACTCGTCTGAGTACCCCCTTCTTGTACCTGCCATTCTGCACATACCTGCTCTCTACCCCAAGACAGATCACCAAAGATCGATCAGGTTTTCCTTCAGTATATACTTTCAACTGCAAAAAACTTGTCTAGATTAAAAAAGACATCGGTGTCCATATCCGTTAGTTCGCTGATATCATGACGAGAAAGACGTTTTAGTTTTGTTTGATAGTCCTCCAGATGAGTAACAAATACGTTAAGGTCAGATAGTTTGGTCTTTTCTATCAGGGGAACCAAGAAGTAAGGATTATGGGTAACCAGGAGATATTGATTGTCTGTGTCGCGGGCAATCCGTTCGGCAATATCTCGGATGTAAAAGGGCGACATATGGCTCTCAGGCTCTTCTAATAAAATAGTTGAGTTTTTGTTAGTTTCAATTATCGCCCAGTAAAAGATAATGCGTTGTAACGTGTCAGACAGTGAATGGTAAGGATAAGTGTAAATCACCTCTTCTATTTCTTTGATGATTTCTATCTCTTTATCATTAATCCGCAAACCTAAACGATATCCCTTTTCTTTCAGTAAGGCAGATACCATACTCTTCAACGGTTTATTATTCATCAGAACGTTGAACAAATTGTTTCCGTAGGGTGGATTAAGAAAATCGCCATATTCCCGGTAGTTCTCCAAAACTTTGAATTGATAAAATTTAATAGGAAGTCCTGTATTACTCAGAAAGCCTGTTTTATCCTTCAAGTCAAACCTAAATAGCTCTTGTTTATTTTCTTCAATAGTTTCAATCACTCTCAACTCACCGCTACGATTTAGTTCATAGGAGTACTGATCCGCTTTAATATGTGGCTCATTGTTAGCGTATGTTTCATTATCGTAGAATAGATTGTCTACCTTCTGGTATCGAATGGGGACATCTCCGGTCTTGCCGCTATGCGCTAAAGAAAACATCCCCAGTGCCTCCAGAATGTTCAATTTCCCCGTGTTCGGCTCGCCAATGAACACGTTGACCCGCTTGGCCTTGAAGTCCAGCTTCTTGATCGACTTGAAATTCCGAATGGATACGTTCTTAATCATAGCAGCTTAAGTTACCGAAGATTGTTATACTACCCAGCATTTTACTTCATTTCTCTCACCTCGGGTTCGGGCGCGTTTCTAACGCGTTCGTGCTTCGTTATTTGCCCGCCAACTCCTCCAGCCGCAAGGTCACCGCCCGCTGGTGGGCCACCAACTCCTCGGCTTCGGCCATCACGGCCACCGACGGTCCTAGTCGTTGTAGTCCCTCGGGCGAGATTTCCTGGTAGGTGATTTTCTTCACAAAGGTATCCAGCGACACCCCGCTGTAGGCCTTGACCAAGCCGTTGGTGGGCAAGGTGTGATTAGTCCCCGAGGCGTAGTCTCCGGCTGATTCCGGAGTATAGTGCCCCAGAAATACCGAGCCCGCGTTAATGATGTGATCCACCGCATCGCGCGGATTCTGAGTAGCAATAATCAGGTGCTCGGCTCCGTATTCGTTGAGCAGGTCGTAGGCGGTCGCCAGATCGGGTACTATCAGCGCTACGCTATTTTCTAGGGCCTGTTGCGCAATTTTGCGCCGCGGCAAATCCGTAAGCTGCTCCCGCAGCGCTTCCTGCACCCGCTCCACCAAACCAGCGTCGGTGCTCACCAGCACCACCTGACTGTCCACGCCGTGCTCGGCCTGCGACAACAGATCCGCCGCCACGAAGGTCGGATTGGCCGAAGCGTCGGCCAGCACCGCCACCTCTGACGAACCCGCCGGGATGTCGATGGCCACCCCGTGCTGACTCACCAACTGCTTGGCCACGGTGACGTACTGGTTGCCCGGTCCCACAATTTTGTAGACCGCCGGAATGCTTTCGGTGCCGTAGGCCATTGCCGCCACGGCCTGCGCTCCGCCCACCCGGAAAATCTTTCGGATGCCTACCAGTTCGGCGGTGTAGAGGATAGCAGGATGCACCAGGCCCTTCCGGTTGGGGGGCGTACACAAGATCACTTCCCGACAACCCGCTAGCGCGGCCGGTACGCCCAGCATCAGCACACTGGAGAACAAAGGGGCCGTACCGCCCGGAATGTACAGGCCAACCCGCTCGATGGGCACGCTGCGCCGCTCACAGCGCACGCCGGGCATGGTCTCTACCGACAGCGGCTCGGTGCGCTGGGCGCTATGAAATTTCTCAATGTTCTGCTTCGCCACCTGAATGGCCTCCCGCAGGGCCGGGCTCAGCAGTTCCCGTGCCGATTGAATCTCGGCCTCGCTCACGGCCAGTTCGTTTAGCTCCACATGGTCGTACTCCAACGAAAACTGCCGCAGGGCTTTGTCGCCGCGTTTTCTGACCTTCTTCAGAATCGGCGACACAATTTTTTTGGTCTGCTTAAACTTCTGGGTCGGCCGCTCTAACAATTCTTTCCAGTTACTGGGCGGCGGGTTGTTGACTACCTTCATACGATCATTTTTTCGATGGGCACCACCAGTATTCCTTCGGCTCCGGCCGCCCGCAATTGCTCAATCGATTCCCAGAAAGCATCTTCGTTCACCACCGAGTGGATAGAGTTCCACCCCGGCATCGCCAAGGGCAACACCGTAGGGCTGCGCATACCCGGCAGGATATCAATAATACGCGCAGTAGCCTCTTCGGGAGCGTTGAGCAAAATGTACTTGTTGTTCTTGCCCGCCTGCACCGCGTCGATGCGAAACATCAGTTGCTGGGTTAACTGCTGCTTCCCCGCCGTGGTTCCCGGATGGCCAATCAGCACGGCTTCGGAGCGGAAGATCGTCTCTACCTCCTTCAGACCGTTGCTCAGCAAGGTGCTGCCGCTGCTCACGATGTCGCACACCGCGTCGGCCAGCCCGATGCTCGGAGCAATCTCCACCGAACCGCTGATCTCGTGAATCTGGGCGCTAATCTGGTGCGCTTCCAGGAAGTCGCGCAGAATCTTAGGGTAGGAGGTGGCAATGTTTTTATCCTCAAAGAATGACACGTCGCTGTACGAAACGTCGCGCGGAATGGCCAGCGATAACCGACATTTGGAGAACCCCAGCTTCTTGAGCGAGTTCACGTTTTTGTGCTTCTCGGCCACTTCGTTTTCGCCAACAATACCCAGATCCGCTACGCCATCTTCTACGTAGCCCGGAATGTCGTCGTCCCGCAAAAACAGCAGTTCGGCCGGAAAATTAGCGGCCACCGCCCGAAGCTTGTTTTTGCCGTTGCTGAAGTGAATCCCGCACTCGCGCAGCAATTCTAACGACTTATCACTCAGGCGACCCGATTTCTGAATGGCAATTCTGATCCTTTCTTCCATGCGTATGCTTAGTAAGCGGGCAAAGATACTCAAAAGCAAGGAAGGTCGTGAACAACCCGCGGAGAAAAGCTATCTTTACCTTAAACCCTTGTTTTCACAGTAAGAAACGCTATGATCATTGCCAATCCAATATACGACGTTGTGTTTAAACGACTGATGGAAAACCAGCGGATCGCTACGTTTTTCATTGAGACGCTTACCGGCGAAACCGTGCTGGACATCCATCTAAAACCCCAGGAGTTTACCTACAACGACCGGCTGGCGGGAGTGGCGGTGTACCGATTGGATTTTGTCGCCACCATCAAAGTTGGTGAGAATGAGCACAAGAAGGTGCTTATTGAGATTCAGAAGGCTAAAAATGCCGTTGACCTGATGCGGTTCAGAAATTACCTGGCCGAGCAGTACAAAAAAGAGGATGACGTGTATGGTGATGCGGGTATTTCCAAGCAAGCATTACCGATAATCACTATTTATCTGCTGGGATTTAGGCTTGAGATCGATGCAGTGGTCATCAAAGTGGATCGGCAGTACCTAGACCTAATGACCAACGAAGTGATTGATAAAAAGAGCGACTTCATTGAAAAACTGACGCACGACTGCTTCGTCGTGCAGATTCCTCGCATCCAGCCCCGCCTGAAGAGCCGACTGGATATGCTGCTATCGCTGTTTGAGCAGAACTATTTCGTGGATCAGTATGAGATCACCAAGAGCTATAATTATCCCGTTGAAGATGATTTGCTCAAAGAAATGATTCAGATCCTGCACCACGCCGGAACCGACCCCGAGGAGCGCCTGGAGTTGGAAAAAGAGCAGGAGGCACTCCGGGTTTTTGAGGCAGGGATGAAAGAGCTAAAACAAACCATTGAAGAGAAGAATAAAGCTCTGTCAGAACAAGAAAGAGTTCTTTCAGAGAAGGAAAAGGCGCTTTCAGAGAAGGACAAACTAATTGAAGAGCTTCAGTGGAAACTCAAAAGTCAGTAAACGTACCGCCCACCCTGCCTCCGAAGTGACCCCATTGCTGCAAAGAAGTCCTTATTTCTACTAAACTTGAGCAGTTGACCTCTAAATCATGGCAAACGATACGTAAAGTAGTGCTTTTGCCTACTTAAAAGGACCGAACGAGGGGTAACTTACGCCTCGCGAGACGTAATCTAGTGCTCGCAGGTAGTAACTTAGGGGTCGCACGCCGTAAATCAGTGCTCGCGGGTAGTAACTCACGCCTCGCGAGACGTAAATCAATGGTCGCAGGTAGTAACTTAGGGGTCGCGAGACGTAAATCAGTGCTCAATCAACCTAACTCAGAGTAAATCAGACCATTTTTAGTACCCAAAACCCCTAAGGTGGTGCGCTCGGCACCTTCCGAAGTCCGATTTTGGGACTTTCAGCTAAACTACTCGCCAGCACTTCGCAACAATAGGCCTTCGGGCACGGTTGGCTATGAACCTTTTCGTACCAACCAAACCACCCATGCGCTACGAACCTATTCCGCAAGACCTGTTCGTTACCAACCGCCGCAACCTAACCAAATTGCTGAAAGACAAATCGTTAGCGGTGCTCAACAGCAACGATATTTTACCCACCAACGCCGACGGAACCCTTCGGTTGGTGCAAAACTCCGATTTGTTTTACCTCACCGGCATCGATCAGGAAGAAACCATCCTGCTGCTCGCTCCCGACTTCCCCGACGAGACCTACCGCGAGGTGTTATTCGTAAAAGAAACCAGCGAGCTTATCGAAGTGTGGGAAGGGCACAAGTATACCAAGGAGGAAGCCACCGAAGCCTCGGGCATTGCCAACGTGTTTTGGCTATCAGAGTTTGACCGCATTTTCAATACGCTGATGGCCGAAGCGGAGCACGTGTACCTGAACACCAACGAGCATCTGCGGGCCACCGGGCGGGTGGAGACCCGCGACGCACGCTTCATCACGTTCTGCCAACAACAGTATCCTCTGCACCGTTACGGGCGCTTGGCCCCGCTAATGCACCAACTGCGGGCCGTAAAGTCAGACGCGGAAATTTCCCGGCAGCAGCAGGCCTGTGACATCACCGAACGGGCCTTTCGGCGGATTTTAAAGATGGTGAAACCGGGGGTGAAAGAGTACGAGATCGAAGCGGAATATCTGCACGAGTTTGTGCGCAGTGGCTCCCGGGGCTTCGCCTACGAACCCATTGTTGCTTCGGGAGCGAACGCCTGCGTGCTGCACTACCTGGATAACCACGCTACCTGCCAGGCGGGTGAGGTGCTGATGATGGACGTGGGTGCCGAATACTCCCGTTATTACGCCGATATGAGCCGTTCCATTCCGGTGAGCGGACGCTTCACGGAGCGGCAGCGGGCCGTGTACGACGCCGTGCTGCGCGTGCAACGGGAGGCCATGACGCTGCTACGTCCGGGCAATACCGTGAAGGAGTACCACCAAGAAGTGGGCAAAATTATGGAAAGCGAACTCATCGGACTGGGGTTGCTAGACGCCCAAGAGGTGAAGCAGCAGGACGAAAAGAAACCGTTGTACAAGAAGTACTTCATGCACGGAACCTCGCACCACCTCGGCCTCAACGTGCACGACGTGGGTAACGTGTACCGCCCCTTCGAGGTGGGCATGGTGTTCACCGTGGAGCCCGGCATCTACATCCGCGAAGAAAACCTGGGCATTCGCCTGGAAAACAACGTGGTGATCACCGAGGACGGAGTGCACGACCTGATGCGCAATATCCCCATCGAAGCCGAAGAAATAGAAGACCTCATGAATGATAGGTAAAGACCGCTTGTGACCGGTCTCCATTGACCTATCAAATACAAATATCGTCTATCGGCGGTAACCACCACCACCACCGCCACCACCTGATGGCTTCGGACGGGCTTCGCTCACGCGGAGGTCTCTTCCTCCGAAGTCGGTACCTTCTAGGTTTTCTATCGCCGCTGCCGCATCTTCGTCACTGGGCATCTCAACGAAACCAAAGCCACGAGATTGGCCTGAGTCGCGGTCTTGGATAACTTTGGCGGAGCTTACTTCGCCGTAGGCTTCGAAAAGCTCGCGAAGTTCATCATCTTGAACCTTGAAGTTAAGGTTCGCTACGTAAATGTTCATGGTGTTGTGTAGTTAATGGCCACCGGAAGGTATCGATGCGCCTTTCGTTAGATTGAGTATAGTTTTGTTATTTGGCAATATATTAATTCTTTCCAGAAACTCGCCGGAGAGGAGCAATAAAAATCAAGGCGACAAATTATTTTCGCTAGCCACTGCTTGGTTTAGAAGGGCGGTTTGCTCTCCGGCACCGCTTCCGCCGCGGTGGCCAGCACGGTTTCGTCCGGAGTCGCCACCGCTTGCTTCTCGTGAAAGAATAGCGTAAACAGCACCAGCACCACCCCGGCCAGCACGGCGGGCACCAGCCAAATGCTGTCCCACTGATACACCGTATCGCCCGTCACCGCATCGGTCACAGAATAGTTTTCGGCCACGATGCCCGACAGGGCTGAGCCAATGAACATGCCCACCCCGTAGGTAGCGAAGGTGATGAGGCCCTGCGCGGCGTTCTTAATGTGCTTCGGAGCCCGCTCGTCCACGTAGATTTGTCCCGTCACGAAGAAAAAATCGTAGCAGATGCCGTGCAGAATGATGCCTCCGTAGAGCATCCAGACCAGTTCGGTGGGGTTGCCGTACATAAAGAGTACGTAACGGGCCGACCAGCAGGCCATGCCGATCATCAGCATAATCTTGTAGCCGAAGCGCTTGAAGAAGAACGGCATCAACAATAAAAAGGCAATTTCGGACATCTGGCCCATCGTCATCTTGCCCGCCGCGTTCTCGATGCCAATATTATTCAGAAACAGGTTGGCGAAACTGTAGTAAAACGAGAGCGGAATACAGATGAGCAACGAAGCGATGAACAAGGTGGCAAACGAGCGATCTTTCATCAGCTTAAGTGCATCCAGACCGATGATATCCTGCCAACTGGCCTTTTCGCCCTTGCTTTTAGGAGGAGTGTGCGGCAGCGTGAAGCAGTATAATCCCATCACCACCGACATGCCCGAAGCAATGAGAATCGGAGTGGCCTGGCTTTCCACGTTGAGGTAGCCAATGATAAGTCCGATCACAATCCAACTGATGGTGCCCAGCACCCGCACTCCCGGAAACTCTTTGCCGGGATTATCCATGTGCTGAAACGACAGGGAATTGGTCAGGGCGATGGTGGGCATGAAACAGAGCGTGTAGGCGATAATCACCGGATAAAATAGCGCAAACTCGGTGACGGTGGTAAGGAAGTACAGCAGCACCGCGCCTATCAAATGCAGCACGCCCAACACCCGCTCGGTGGGGAAAAAACGGTCGGCAATCATCCCCACAAAAAAGGGTGAGATCATGGCCGCGATGGCAAAGGCACTGTAGGCCAGCCCAATCTGCGTACCTTCAAACTTTAGCGTTGTCCCTAAGTACGTACTTAGCGTGACGTACCACGCCCCCCACACAAAGTACTCGAGGAACATCATGGTGGAAAGTTGCAAGCGGATTTTGCCGGTCATGGTTGCGCAAGGTTAGGAGATCATTCAGTCAGGAAATATACTTATTCTTTTGGTTTATCCTTCCCCTGCTCCTCTTCTTCCACTTCTTTCCCCTCCTCAAGTTCGCGCGACACGGCCACGTAGGGCCCCGATACGATCCGGTCGCCTTCCGAGAGTCCACTAGTGATTTCAATGTTTTCGTAGTCGCTGATGCCGGTTTCCACCACCACTTTGTTCACCGTGTTGTCGGGCTGGTAGCGAAACACTACCTCGTCGGTATTATCTTGGTCAGCCAACGAAGTCGGCTCGGCAGCTGCCTGCTCGGTAGAATCGCGGGGGCGGGTGGTCACGGCCGACAGGGGCACCGCCAGCACGTTCTCCTTGCGCTGGGTGATGATATCGACGCTGGCCGTCATGCCCGGCCGGAAGGGATACGACTTTTTCTCGTCGAGCAGGTCCTGGTACGATTCGTTCAGCAGACGGATGCGCACCTCAAATTCGGTGACGGCCTCTTCGGTGACTTTGGTATTGGCCGTGTTGGCGATGGCCGTCACCACTCCCGAAAACTCTTGGTTGGAGTAGGTGTAGGCATCCACGTCCACCACCGCCGTGTCGCCGATGGCCACCCGAATGATGTCGTTTTCGTTCACGTCTACCCGCACCTCCATTTGGTTAAGGTCGGCGATACGCAGCATCTCGGTGCCCGCCATCTGCGAGGTGCCCACCACCCGTTCGCCCTTCTCCACGTCGAGCTTAGACACGATGCCGCTCACCGGAGCGAAGATGCTGGTGAGCGACAAGTTTTCGCGCGCCTCGTCCACGGTGGCCTGCGCACTGCGAATGCCGTAGCGGGCCGCCTGCACGTTTTGCTTGGCCGATTCCACGTCCTGCCGCGCCACTTGGTAGTTACTTTCGGTCTGCTCGAAGTCGGCATCGGAGATTACTTTATCATCGTACAGTTTCTTGTTGCGATCGTAATTAGCCTGGGCCTGTACCAAACGGGCTTCAGTACTGGCCTGCGCCGCCTGCATCTGCGACAGGTTGGCCCGCTGCTGGTTCAGGGAAGCCTGGGTGCGCGACAGCACCGACTCGAAGTTGTCGGGCCGGATGCGCACCAGCAGTTGGTCTTGCTGCACTGAGTCGCCCTCCTCCACGTTGAGCTCGATAATTTCGCCGGGCACCTCGGGAGAGATTTTCACTTCCACCACCGGTTGTACGGTTCCTGAGGCGCTCACCCGTTCCACAATGGTTTGGGGCGCGGCGGTGGCCAGCGTCACTTCTACGGTCTCTTTGGTGCCGATCCACTCCAGCCGACGCGCCACGAACACCAGCAACAACAAGACGGCAACGACAATGGCGATGATGAGCAGTGGGCTGCGTTTACGTTTACGAGAGGTTTGGGTAGCCATAAGAGAAGGTTGGTGCAGCGGATAAAAGGGGTAGTGGGGTAAATTTATTAATAAGTTCGGATGCGACAAGGGATTGAGTTGATTGAAAACCAGCGAATGGCTAATTTTGACGAGAAGAACAGGGTTCACGAATGAAATTTTAAACGAAACATCTGCACCGATCGGCAAAATAAGGGGTACGTATGAAGAAGATAGTGGTATTGACCGGGGCGGGAATCAGCGCCGAGAGTGGTATCCCCACCTTTCGCGGGGCCGACGGGCTCTGGGAGGGGCATGACATCATGGACGTGGCCTCGCCGGAGGGCTGGGAAAAAGACCCGCACCTGGTGCTGGATTTTTACAACCAGCGCCGAAAAAATGCGCTAGCGGTGCAACCCAACGCCGGGCACCTTAGCCTGGTCGATCTGGAAGCTGGTTACGAGGTGACGGTGATCACCCAAAACGTTGACAACCTGCACGAGCAAGCCGGATCGTCGCACGTGATCCACCTGCACGGCGAGCTGTTCAAATCGCGCAGCACCACCGACGAAAGTTTGGTCTACGACGTGGAGGGATGGAAACTCAACTGGGGCGACACCTGCGAGAAAGGGTCGCAGTTGCGCCCCCACATCGTCTGGTTCGGGGAGATGGTGCCCATGATGGATATCGCGCAGCAAGCAACCGCTCAAGCGGATATCCTAATCGTGGTGGGCACCTCGTTGCAGGTATACCCGGCAGCCGGACTGCTCTACGAAGTGGCCGAGGGCACCCCGGTGTATATTATCGATCCGCATACTCCCGACTACGCCCAACAACCCACCATTCACCCGATTGCCGAACCGGCCAGCGTAGGAGTTCCCCGCCTGGTGCAACAACTTATTGAGCAGGCCCAGCGGTAAAACGCGTCGCTGATGGATTGTCGCTTTGTCTGTCTTTATCGCAAAATCAGTGTGTACACCAGGCCCGCCAGCACTGCTCCGACCACCGGGCCCACCACCGGAATCCAGGCGTAGCCCCAGTCGCTGTCGCGCTTGCCCGCAATGGGCAGGATCGTGTGCATAATGCGCGGAGCCAGATCGCGGGCGGGGTTGATGGCGTAACCCGTGGTGCCTCCTAAGGACAGGCCAATGACGAACACCAGCAGGGCAACGGGCAAAGCCCCCAAAGCACCCAATCCAAATTCTACGGTGCCTACCTCGGGTGAATTAAAAGAGGGAAGCGCGATAAACAGCACCGCAAACACCAGCACAAAAGTGCCGATCATCTCCGAAAAGAAGTTGTCGGCCGTACTGCGAATGGCGGGCATCGTGGCGAATATGGCCAGTTTTAGATTGGCATCCGGAGTGGCTTGCACGTGGTTTCGGTACGTGAGCCACGCCAGCGTGGTGCCTAGCGCCGCACCAAGCATTTGGCCAGCCACGTATTCTGGTACCAAGCTCCAATCAAACACCCCGGCCATCGCCAAGCCTACGCTCACGGCAGGGTTCAGGTGTGCGCCACTGTAGGGAGCGGCCACAAAAACGCCCACGAACACCGCCAGTCCCCAGGCGAAGGTGATTACCATCCAACCACTGTTAAAACCTTTGGTTTGTTCGAGTACCACGTTGGCAACCACGCCGTTGCCGAGTAAAAGAAGTAGGGCGGTGCCAATTAACTCGGCCATAAAGTTTGACATAGGATAAAGAATTGGTGTTGTACATCCCTGAATAGGGTTGACCGCTAAACGCGGGAAGGTATGAGAGCAAATGTAAGAAGTATTTGCAAGCAACGCCGATATTCGGAAGAGTTTAAGCGGGCGATTGTCTCAGATTTGAAGGGAAAAAGCACGGTGTTGTGCAGTTAGAGAAGTTGCATGGCTTTATCATCCGACAACCTTTCTTCTGACATCGTAGTTATACTGCTATGGCAAACGTAGCGAAGAAGTACGAATTGACCGAACGAGATACGAACCGGGTTATCGAGATGGCCTGGGAAGACCGCACTCCCTTCGATGCCATTGAGGCTCAGTTTGGCCTGCCCGAAAGCGAAGTCATTGTGCTGATGCGGCAACAGCTTCAGGCGGCATCGTGGCGACGGTGGCGGGCCCGCGTGCAAGGGCGGGGCACCAAACACCAGCAGAAACGTTCTTTTGACCAAGGGCCCTTTAAAAGCGATCAGCAACGCAGCATCACGCACAACCACATCAGCAAGCGGTAGCTAGCCTTCCGCCGCGGGGTGATTCTCACTATCAACCACGCCGAAGGAATTCGTCTTAACAACTTTTAACATCCGGTCCGAAATAATCCTCTGCCCAAATCATTTTAATCCTAGGGGGATTCCGTTACTTTTGCCTCCTCAAATCTAACGCATCCTCGGTTACATGCTGACTTATAAGAAGATCAACGACATCACGGGTTGGGCGGTGTTTGCCATTGCCACGGTGGTGTACGCGCTCACGGTAGAAGAAACCGCTAGTTTCTGGGACTGCGGAGAGTTTATCGCCGTGTCGTACAAATTGGAAGTGCCCCACCCTCCGGGCGCTCCGTTCTTCTTGTTACTCGGTCGTATGTTCTCTTTTCTGGCCGCGGGCGACGTAGAGAAAGTAGCCTACTGGATCAACATGGTGAGTGCTATCAGCAGCAGCTTTACCATTCTGTTTTTGTTCTGGACGATCACCCTATTGGGCAAAAAAGTACTGAAAGTAGCCGAAGGCACCGAAACCACCGCCCAAACCGTACTGCTGATGGGCAGTGCCCTCATTGGTTCGTTGGCCTATACCTTTTCCGATTCTTTCTGGTTCTCGGCCACCGAAGCAGAAGTATACGGACTATCTTCGTTTTTCACGGCCTTCGTATTTTGGGGTATTCTGCGCTGGGAGCACATCAGCGAGCCGGCGGCGGCCAACCGCTGGCTTATCTTGCTGGCCTACATGATGGGCCTGTCTATTGGGGTGCACCTGCTCAACCTGGTCGCCATCCCCGCCCTGGGATTGATCTATTACTTCCATAAGTACGCTAAAGTAACAGTCCGCGGATTGGTGATAACGATGCTCATCAGTGGCGCGATCATCTTGCTCATCATGGTCGGCATTATCCCCGGCTTGCCCTCTTTGGCCGGTTCACTCGAGATTTTCTTCGTGAACAGTATTGGCTTGCCCTTCGGCTCGGGCTTGGTGATCTTGGTGCTGACGCTGCTGGGCGGACTCGGCTACGGGCTGTGGTATTCCATCAAGCACAAGCTGCCGCTGCTGAACACCTCGCTGCTGGCCCTTACGTTTATTCTTATCGGTTACTCCTCCTACTCGCTGGTACTGATTCGGTCGCGCTACAACCCGCCGATCGATGAGAACAACCCTGAGACGATCATCAGCTTCGTATCCTACCTCAAGCGCGAGCAGTACGGTAGCCGTCCGCTGGCCTACGGGCAGTACTTCACCGCCGAACTCACCGAACAAGAAGAAGGCGCGCCCATTTACGAGAAAGGCGAAGACAAGTACATCGTGAGCGACTACAAACTGATAAACACCTACGACCCGAAGAAGAGCACCATCTTTCCGCGGGCCTACAGCAACCAGGGCAATCATCCCCAACTGTACCGACAGTGGATGGGGCTGAAAACCAACGAGGAGCCTAATTTTATTGACAATCTGTCCTTTTTCTTCACCTATCAGGTGGGGCATATGTACATGCGCTACTTCATGTGGAATTTTGCCGGGCGGGCCAGTGACATCAAGGAGGCACCTTGGCTGCGGCCCTGGGAAGGCAACAGTGGTGTACCCGACGTGATCGCTAACAACAAAGCGCGCAACCAATTCTACATGCTGCCCCTCATTCTGGGCCTGGTCGGCCTGTTCTTTCAGTACCGCCGCGACGTGAAGGGCTTTTCGGTGGTCGGACTGCTGTTTTTGTTCACCGGCATTGGGTTGGTGATTTACCTGAACTCGCCGCCGGTGGAGCCGCGCGAGCGGGACTACATTTACGCGGGTTCGTTCTACGCCTTTGCGATGTGGATTGGGATTGGAGTGATCGCACTGAGTCAGTTTTTGGGTCAGTTTATTAAGAACCGGGTGGCGGCCGGAGGGGTGGCCACCGGAGTGTGCCTGATCGTGCCGATCCTGATGGGCGTGCAGGGCTGGGACGACCATGACCGCTCAGACCGCTACTTTTCGGTGGATACGGCCAAGAACTTCCTGGCCTCGTGTGCGCCAAACGCTATCTTGTTCACCGGCGGCGACAACGACACCTTCCCGTTGTGGTACGCGCAGGAAGTGGAGGGCTTTCGCACCGACGTGCGGGTGATCGTGCTGAGCTACTTCAATACCGACTGGTACATCCAGCAGATGACGCGTCCGGCCTACGAATCGGAACCCCTGCCCTTCACCCTCACCGAGGAGAACTACAAGCAGGGCGGACCCAACGACTACTTGTACCTGGTGGAGAACCCGAACATCAAGGGAGCCATCAACCTGGAGCAGTACATGAAACTGATTCGGGAGAATTCGGCGGCGCTCAAGCTTCCCAACGCGCGGGCGAACTACAACACGGTGCCCGCCAAAACCTTCTACGTGGACGTGGACGCCTACGACACCCGCGAAGGTGCCCGGGTGAACGCCGGTAGTGGGGACAACAATGACAGCATTAGCCAGCGCTTGTCTCCTCAAATGCAAGAAATCATTCCCAAAGGCATGGAAAACTACGTAACCGACCGGCTCTACATCAACCTAAAGGGACGGGGCTTAGAAAAGAAAGACCTCATGATTCTGGATCTGATCGTGGCTAATAAGTGGGAGCGGCCGATCTACTTCAACCCCACTTCGCTGATGGGAGTGAACCTTGACTTCCGGCAGAACGTGGTGCAGGAAGGCAACGCCTACCGGCTGCTACCCATCGTGGGTCCCGAAACCGGAGACGAACTGGTGCACACCGACGTGATGTATGACAACATGATGAACAACTTCTCCTATCGGGAGTTAGACAACCCAGACGTCTACTACAACGAAGACTACCGCAACTCGGCGCTGAACCACCGCTCGAGCTTCAACAGTCTAGCCAGTGACCTGATCGCAAATGGGCAAAACGATCGGGCCCGCGAGGTGCTTAACAAAAGCCTGGATACCATTCCGGATGCCTCTATTCCCTTCGATTACGTGACGGCCCAAACCGTGCAGTTGTTATTTGCGGTGGGTGAAGACGAGCGGGCCACCAAAATTGCGGAGATGCTCGGCGAGCGGGCCGATGAAATGCTCACTTACTTTGCCGAAGAGAATGAGAATCCGGGCAACGAGGAGCAGAAGAACCTAATGATTCTGAATGAACTCTCCCGGGCCTTTAGTAGTGCTGGTCAGCCCGAGCTAGCCCAGAAGTACGGTGACTTGCTCAAAAAGCACTATCAATAACCGCCTATGAAAATTTTCTGCGGAGCGTTAGCCGCTTTGGTACTAGCCACGGGTTCAGTTGGGGCGCAAAACAAGAAGAATCCTTCTCTATCGTCGGAAAACGTGGGTCACATATATGATCCTACGGCCCCCGTGCTCCTGGAGGCCCGCGTGGCCATGGGTGAGCAGCAGGAAGCCACCGTGTTTCTGCGGGTAATCAACCGCTCGTCCGGGCAAGCCCCCACCCTGCGCTACGTGATCCGCTCGGACTACCAAGTGGCTTCAGTGCTGGACTCGGGGCAGGTGTCAGCTTCGCAATTGGTGAAGCAGGAAGCGGAGCAGTACTTTTATCGCTTCACCGTACCCATCACCGACGATAGTCATTTTTTGTTTGTGACGGTAGCGTCGGCCCCAACCGGCGAGGCATACCGTTTTGATATCTCACTGAACAGCGACCAGAACTTTCCGTTAACCGATCTGCTGTTAATGCGGGCTGACGAAGACCTGCCCATTTTCCAAGATTATGTGCCTACTGAGTCCCCGTTTCGTTTGGTGTCGTACTACGGCAATGATAGCATAGCTTACCTGTATCACTACCGCCACAACTTCGAGCCCAATCCTCCGCCCATGTCTTCGGGAGGCGCTGAAGTGCAGCCCAGCCTGACCATCGACTCGCTGTTTGCTGTCCCGCTCGGCGAAGTGCTACGGTTTGAACAGCCGGGACTGTATTTTGTGCAGCTAGATACTACCTCCCTCTACGGCATATCGTTTCGCGTTGAGGACGCGTACTATCCCCGCTTGGCCCGGGTAGAAACCATTGTTCCGTCGCTGCGCTACATCAGCACGTCGGATGAAATGACCAAATTAGAAAACGCCGATGAGCCGAAGCGCAGTTTGGACGATTACTGGATCAAGATGGCGCGCTCGCAAGAACGAGCCAAGGGGATCATCCGCAATTATTTTAGGCAAGTGACGCAGGCCAATCAGTTGTTCACCAGCTATAAGGAAGGCTGGAAAACCGGTTCGGGCATGGTGTACACGCTCTACGGCCCGCCCGATGCGGTGTATCGCGACGTGGACAAAGAGACCTGGATCTACAACGAAGATCGCAATCTTGTCAATTTGTCCTTTACCTTTGCCAAGGTAAAAAATATCTTCACCCATCAGTACTATAATTTGGTGCGCGACGATAATTACAAGCGTTTCTGGTACCGTAATGTAGATCTGTGGCGCAAGGGGGGGAAAGAAATATAAATGTTCTAAGTTTGTAAGGTTCTAGGTTTTTGAGTTCTAAGTTCTGAGTTGCCTTCTATCAACCCCAAACTTAGAACCATTATTTAAACATATGTCTCTCGAAAAGAAGCGTTCAGAATTTATTTTCGGCACCCGCGCCGTGATTGAGGCGATCAACGCCGAGCAGGAGATCGACCGGGTACTGATTCAGAAGGGCTTGCGCAACGATCTCACCCAAGAATTGCTCAATTTCACCCGCGCGCAGCACGTGCCCGTGTCTTTTGTCCCTATCGAGAAACTCAATCGCGTCACGCGCAAGAACCACCAGGGAGTGGTAGCCTTCGTTTCGTCGGTGACCTACGCTTCGCTCGATAACATTATCAACCAGTGTTTTTCTGAGGCCAAAGACCCGTTTCTCATCCTGCTCGACCGCATCACCGACGTGCGCAACTTCGGAGCCATTGCCCGCTCGGCCGAGTGCTTGGGCACCCACGCCATCATAGTGCCCGCTCAGGGCAACGCCCGCATCGGTGGAGATGCCATGAAGACCTCGGCGGGAGCGCTCAACTACCTGCCCGTCTGCCGGGTACCAAACCTAAGGGAGACCGTTCGGTTTCTGAAGAACAGCGGCATCCGGGTGGTGGCCTGCACCGAAAAAACCGGGCAGTTGCTTCCGGAGGCTGATCTGCGGGGCCCGGTAGCCCTGCTGCTGGGCTCCGAGGAAGACGGCATTTCCGACGACCTTTTGCAGTTGGCGGATGAGTTGGTGAGAATTCCGATGGCGGGCAACGTGGCTTCGCTCAACGTTTCGGTGGCCGCCGCGGTGAGCTTATATGAAGTGGTGCGGCAACGGGGGATGAATCTATAACTGCCACTATAGGCTCAAGCACTTGTTTTACAACACGAGCAGCAACCAAAGCGTTATCAAAAATAGTGCGTAGCGTTAGTGTTAACTATTTTCTGTTCCTAAAATCTTCGGTCGTGAAAAATTTGTTCTTAATTTTCTGCCTGATGGGGGCCGGAGTAGCGTGTCAGATCAAAGAAGATGATCCCGATGAACTTGTTGTATCTCTAAAAGAAGCCGAGGGCAGCGGGCCGTTTTACGCGGGGAAAGGTCTTTTATCGGCTAACCGCCCAGACAGCGAACTAGCTCCCTTATACGAAGAAGTGACGGGCTTGCCTGAGGAGCTGGATTCTCTGATAGCCGTGGGGCAATGGGAAGCTGATTTTGTGCAGTGGATTTATCAAGGCTATCACAATCAACTGATCGACTCCACCCTCGCTTATCGCTGGCTGGATGATTTAAAGACAGAGGATACGCTCAAGTATACCCGGGAACTAATAGACGGACAGGTAGCTATCGCGTTTGGTGCCAACGCACTGGGACAGAAAGTAGTGATCATCGACGAAGACAATGACGAAGATTTCGCTGATGAGGAAATTTTTGTGTTTACCATTGAGGATTCACTGACGTTGATGCAGGAACCAGGGCCTGCTCAGGACCGGATTGCGGTCTTTCGTGCTACCTACGATCGTTACGACGGTGAAAGGGTCGTTGAAGATGAAGTAACGCTGCAAATATTTCCCTTTTTTAGTGATCGGTTCGGAGTGGGTACCCTGGGGTACCAAAAGGGTAAGGTAGCCGTAAATGGTAAGAACTATTTCTTGTCCGTAAGCAATGAGTTCATGGGCACGTCTTTTGAACCGGACTACCTAGAGGTGGTGGTTGAAGATTCCTTTCCTCAGGAATACACCGAAAAATATCCCCCCGATTCGGTATTGGCCTATCAAGAGATGCTTACGCTGGGCGGTGAGTTGTATCAGATCACTGACGTAACTCCGGATGGCAACCAGCTCACCTTACAAAAACATCTTAAAGATCAACCTTGGCACGGAACTCAATTGGGTGCGTTAGCTTACAGTATTGATACGGCTACCATTTCCGATGAACCTTATCAAATGCCTAATGGGAAAGTTACGCTGGTGGATTTCTGGGGCACGTGGTGCAGTCCCTGTGTTCGGGAGATTCCTTTCCTGAAGGATGCGCAGGCTTTTTTTGCCGGAGATCAGTTTGAAATTGTCGGAGTCGCCAATGACGATCTCGCCAAGCTAAAAACGTTTGTGAAAGACCATCAGATTGACTGGCCGCAGATTCATCAGGGGCGCGACAATCAAGAAATCATAGAAAGATATCGGATTAATGCGTTTCCTACCACCTTTTTGGTTGACCAGGAGGGGAAAGTGGTAGGAAAAAACGCCGTGCTGCGTGGCCATCAATTAATCGAAACGCTAACCGATGTACTCAACGTGCCTCCAAATACCCTTCAGCAGAAAATAAATCAGGGCAACGTGCTTGTTACGCTTCCGGGTCAGGAAGAAGAAAACTGGACAATCAGTGGCGACTTCACGGAAGACCAAATGATTCCTTTATATCGCGTAGAAAATCAGTGGCAACGTGGATTTGACCTAACTCCTGGTACATATTCGTATACCCTCAAAAGTCTTAACCAAGCTTCAGAAACCCGAGAAGGGACCTTTATAATCAAGAATAGCGGAGGCTCTACTGAAATTCGCTTGTCCTCGTCAGAAAACGTTGCGGACTAACACGATCTCCCCCGCCAATATCCATCCTCTAGCCACTCCCGCAAGTCAACCTAAAACCCAACCCCCAAAACCCTGACCACCCTGAAATTCATCACACATACTTCTCTCCCTTCTTCGCCTTGGCTTCGCTCACGATGTCCTTTAGCTTTTCGGCCAGGTGCTTGGGACAGATCAGCAGTACATCGTCGCTGTTGGCCACCAGAAAATCGTCCAGGCTGTGGACCACCAGCAGTTTATCGTTTTCGCTCTTGATGTAGTTCCCCTTGCTCTCAAAGAGCAGGGCGTTGGCCTCCACAACGTTTTTGCCTTCGTTCTTGTCCTTCAGGTCAAACAAGGAGCTCCAGGAGTTAATATCCGACCAGTCGAAACTACCCTGCATCATGTACACGGTATCGGCTTTCTCGAGCAGGTGCGTGCTGATCGAGGTGCTTTTGCAGTGGGCGTAGGCTTGGCTGATGAACCCTTCTTCCTGATCGGAATAGTAGTGCGGCGCTCCCGGGGCGAACACTTCGGCCACCTCGGGCAGGTAACGCTGGTAAGCTTCTAGAATGGTGCGTACCCGCCACACGAAAATGCCGGTGTTCCACACGAAGTCACCGCTGTTGATAAAAAGCTTGGCCAGATCGGCCTGGGGCTTGTCGGTGAGCGTTTTCACCTTTTTGGCCGGACCCGGGCGGTCGTAGTGGTACTGAATGTAGGGGTAGCTGGTGGCAGGACGGGTTGGTTTTATGCCGAGAATAAGAAGCTTTTGCGCATCGCTCGTTACAATGTCTACCGCTTTTTTTATATCGCGCACAAAGGCCATTTCTCCGAAGATAGCGTGTTCAGTGGGCGAGACGACCATCACGGCCTCGGGATCTCTTTTGATAATTTTATGCGCGGCGTAGCCGATTCCCGAAGCGGTTCCCCGCCGCACGGGTTCCATCAAAATGCGGTCGGAAAAAATGTCGGGCAGCTGGTCTTTCACCAGGGCGACGTAGTCTTTTTCGGTGACCACCCAAATATTTTCGTCCGCTGTCACGTTGCGGCTGCGCTCGTAGGTGATCTGTAACAGGGATCGGCCGGTGCCTAGCAAATCGAGAAACTGTTTGGACAGATGTTTCCTGCTAAAAGGCCAAAAATCGGTGGAGGTGTGGCTGCCCGCCGTGATCACCACATGAATATTGGTACGCACCATAGATGACAACTTAACCCCAAAAAATCCAGGACCGTTAGCGACTGGCGAAGGGGGCCGATGATACACATAAACCAGATAATTACAAAGGTAGCGACGCACTATTAGAGAATTCACAACAAAATCAAAGTATGCCCAAGTATTTTGTAACAAATGTGGGCTGTCATAAGAATTTATTTTGTAAATTCATGTTCTCAAGACAGTAAAAAGCAAATCTGCACGCGCATAACCTATTTCCATGTTAGTTGAACAAGAAATTAATCTGAAAGAAGCGCTAAAAGAGCACTTCGGATACAATCAGTTTCGGGGCACCCAGGAGCGGGTGATCCAGAATATTCTCGATAGAAAGAACACCTTTGTGATCATGCCCACCGGAGCGGGTAAGTCATTGTGTTACCAGCTTCCGGCCTTGGTCCAACCGGGCACCGCCATTGTCATCTCGCCCCTCATTGCCCTGATGAAAAACCAGGTAGACCAGATGAACGCCTTTAACATCAACGCCCAGTTCCTAAACTCTACGCTCAACAAAACCGAGATCAACCGGGTGAAGCGCGGCACGCTCAACGGTGAGGTTAAACTGCTCTACGTGGCACCCGAGTCGCTCAACAAAGAGAGCAACATTGCCTTTCTCAAGGAAGCAAACATCTCGTTCGTGGCGGTTGACGAAGCGCACTGTATTTCAGAGTGGGGGCACGACTTTCGCCCCGAGTACCGACGCATCAAAACCATCATCGAGCAGTTGGGCGACCACGTTCCGATTATCGCCCTGACGGCCACCGCCACTCCCAAGGTGCAGGTCGATATTCAGAAGAACCTGCAGATGGAAGAAGCGAACGTTTTCAAATCGTCGTTCAACCGCGAAAATCTGTACTACGAGGTTCGTCCCAAAACCAAGATTAAGAAACAACTCATTCAGTTCGTAAAAAAACACCAGGGGAAGTCGGGGATCGTCTACTGCCTGAGCCGCAAAAAAGTGGAGGAGGTAGCTGAATTCTTACGGATCAACGATATCAAGGCCGCTCCCTATCATGCCGGCCTCGACGCGGCGGTGCGGATGCGCAACCAAGACGCCTTTCTGAACGAGGACATAGAAGTGATTGTGGCTACCATTGCTTTCGGCATGGGCATCGACAAGCCCGATGTGCGCTTCGTCGTCCACTACAATGCTCCCAAATCGCTGGAGGGCTACTACCAGGAGACCGGCCGCTCGGGCCGCGACGGTCTGGAAGGGCACTGCCTGATGTTCTACAGCTACAACGACATCCTGAAGCTCGAGAAGTTTAACAAGGACAAGTCGGTGACTGAGCGCGACAACGCCCGCATTCTGTTGCAGGAGATGATCTCCTACGCCGAGTCGGCGGTGTGTCGCAAGCGGCAGTTGCTGCACTACTTCGGCGAGACGCTGGAGGAAAACTGCGGCTACTGTGACAACTGCGTGAAGCCCAAGGAACAGTATGAAGGGCAAGACTTTGTGCACATTGCGCTGGAAGCCGCCCAGCAGACCGAAGAGCGCTTCGGTATCAATCACCTGGTGGATGTGATTCGGGGGTCGGCCAACCAGTACGTGCAAAGCTACGACCACGATAAGCTGCCGGTCTACGGAAAGGGAAAAGACCGTGATGCCCAGCATTGGAACTCAGCGGTGCGGCAAACTCTGTTGTTCGAGTTTCTGGAAAAAGACATTGACAACATTGGCACCCTGAACCTCACGGACAAGGGCAAGGCCTTTCTAAAGAGCCCCTACTCTATTATGTTGTCGCGCGATCACTCATACGAAGACATCCCCGAAGAAGAAAACGACCTGTCGGCCAACGAAACCAACAGCAGCTTTCCGTCGGGCAAATCCTACGATGAAAAGCTATTCGTTTCGCTCAAGAAGCTGCGTAAAGAGGTGGGCAACAAGAAGAACCTGCCTCCGTACGTGATTTTTCAGGAGCCCTCGCTCGAAGAAATGGCCACCACTTACCCGACCACCCAGGATGAACTGGCGGCGATAAACGGCGTGGGCATGGGCAAGGTGATTAAGTTCGGTGCCCCTTTTCTGAGCCTGATTAACGAGTACGTAGCGGCCAACGGCATCGTCACCGCTTCCGACGTGGTGATTAAGTCAACGATTAATAAGTCGAAGAGCAAAATCTTTATCATTCAGCAGATCGATAAGAAAGTAGACTTGGAAGAGATTGCCGACAGCAAGAACCTGAGCATGGAGGAGCTGCTGGAAGAAATCGAGCACATCTGCTACTCTGGCACCAAACTCAACCTCGACTATTACATTGATCAGATGCTGGGTGATGAGCAGCAGGACGACCTGTTCGACTACTTCCTGAGTGCCGAGTCGGATAGCATCGACGAAGCGCTGGATGAGTTTGAAGACGAATACACCGAAGAAGAACTGCGCCTGGTGCGGGTAAAGTTTTTGTCGGAGTATGCGAATTGAAAAGAGTGCGTGAATTGGTGAGTTAAGGAATGAGTAAATGAGTGAGTGATTTGAAGGGCAAACGGTAAACCTCAAATCACTCAATCACCAACTTCTTCATTCACTTAATCACCTAATCTATCGCTTCGTATTTTTCCTCGCCGTAGCCACGATCGCCAGAATTTCGGTAGCCTCCTGTTGCATTGACGGCAGTTCGGGTAAAAGTTGTTGAGGAACCAGATCCGCTTCCTGAAGCACTTCAAGCCAAAATACCGTTTCGTCGGCCTCTTCCACCACGATGCTTAGCTTGGCGAAAAATTCTGCTTGAGAGCGCGCCCGGCATACCGCCCGGTAGTTCGCCGCGGTCAACGTAGATGACTTGATCAGTTGCCGACCAATAATGCGCATCTCGTCGCTCTTCGGTAATCGCTTGTACCACCTAATGATTCGAACCGCCAACTCCTTGGTCCGCTTTCTCATCAGCGCATTAAATTTCTCCTTTTCCATACCCTACCCCATCCAAATCCTGTACCTTCTTTCCTACACTATCGCACAAAGCACTCTTGTTCCCTACATTCCAATCACTCGTTTTTCAATCTCTTAATCACCATTTTTTTACTCTCTCATTCATTCGCTCACTCACTCATTCTCTTACTCACTCAATCTCCCATTCGCTCGTTCATTTTCACTACCTTTATCCTCCCCCAACGCAACCAATGCTTCTTATGAACATTCTCATCCTCGGCTCCGGCGGAAGAGAACACGCCCTGGCCTGGAAAATCCGTCAGAGTTCGCGCTGCGATCAGCTCTACGTGGCTCCCGGCAACGCGGGCACCGCTTCCATCGCCCACAACGTTTCGCTCTTCACGGGTGATTATAATGAGCGTGCCTTTGCCCAAATCGCCGATTTCGTCATTAAACAGAACATCCGACTACTGGTGGTAGGTCCTGAAGCCCCATTGGTAGCGGGCATCCGCGACTACTTTACCCAGCGTGAAGACGTACAAAAGATACTCGTCGTTGGTCCTGACCAAGCGGGAGCCCGGTTAGAAGGCAGCAAGCACCACGCAAAAGCCTTCATGCAGCGACACGGCATCCCCACCGCCGGTTCGCGCACCTTCACCGTCGCGCAGCTCGACGAAGGACTCGCCCACCTGGCTGGCCTTCCCCTGCCCATTGTGCTGAAAGCCGACGGACTCGCCGCCGGCAAGGGAGTGATCATCTGCGACCGGCACGATGAGGCCCATCAACACCTGCGCGACATGCTGGAGCACCGCCGGTTCGGAGCAGCCAGTGAGCAGGTGGTGGTAGAAGAATTTCTGTCCGGCATCGAGCTATCGGTGTTCGTGCTCACCGATGGAAAAAACTACCGGCTGCTGCCGGAGGCCAAAGATTATAAACGCATTGGGGAGGGCGATACCGGACCCAACACCGGCGGCATGGGCGCGGTGAGTCCCGTCCCGTTCGCGGATGCTGCTTTTTTGCAGAAGGTAGAAGCACGCATCGTTCGCCCCACGGTGGCCGGTTTACAGCAGGAAGACGTCGACTACCGGGGGTTTCTTTTCATCGGACTGATGAACGTGGACGGCGAACCCTTCGTGATCGAGTATAACGTGCGGTTGGGCGACCCCGAAACCGAGGCTATCGTTCCGCGCATCGAGAGCGATTTGGTCAACCTGCTGGTGGCGGCAGCGAATCAGACCTTAGACACGGTTTCGATAGCAATCAGTCAGCAGGTGGCGGCCACGGTGGTGATGGTGGCTGAGGGTTATCCCGGCGATTACCAGAAAGGAGCTGTTGTCAGCGGCATACCGGACGACACCCTAGTGTTCCACGCCGGTACGCGCCTGGATAATGAGACCGTAGTAACCGACGGCGGACGGGTACTGGCGATCACCGCCCTGGGCAACGACATTTCGGAGGCAATTAGCCAGAGCTACCAAACCGTACGCCAAATTCAGTGGCCCGGACACTACTACCGCACCGATATCGGACAAGACCTCCTGAAATTTTTATGAGCGTGCTTGCCAAACGGCTGGTCGCCGGATTTTACGTTCTGCTTGCTGCCTGTCAACCCGCCACCAAGCCACCACCAATACTCGCCTGGCAAACCCACGATCAGCAGCACTACTCACTTAACTGGGCCAATGTATCGGTAACCGTCGACGCCCAAACCGGTGGTAGGATCATCTCGCTTCAGGTGAGCGGCGAAGAAATGCTCACCGATACTGCCGTGCATCCGCTCTACTACGGTTCCACCCTGTGGTTCAGTCCGCAGCACCGCTGGTGGCCCCCTCCCCCGGCGGTAGACACCGATCCTTACCAGGTGCAGTCGACCGCCAATCCGCTTACGCTGCTGAGTCCGGCGGACCCGCTGCTGGGGCTGCAGATCAGGAAAAGCTTCTTTGCCGAACCAGCCGATAGCAGCTTGCGCATTGCCTATACGGTGATCAACCGCGCAGATACGGCACAGTCGGTGGCCTTGTGGGAGGTGACCCGGTTGCGAAAAGACGCCGTAGTAACCTTTGCCCTTGATACGGATTCAAGTCGAAACGCTCCCTTTAAAAAGCACCCTTCGTGGTCGGTTGAAGAAATGGATTATCGCCTGCGCGTATCGGCTCAGGATACGGTAGTGGACAAAGCATCGTACAACGCCCAAGGGTGGGTGCGGTATGCCCACGGTGATCGAGAGCTGCTCAAACGCTTTCCGGACCTGACCCTGGGCGAACTGCCCCCCCGGCAGAACGAGGTGGAAGTGTACATCGACGACAGCGCCTACCTGGAGGTGGAGCAGCACAGCGCCTCCCAATTGCTGGCTCCGCAGGACAGTCTCCGCTGGATGGTGCGGTGGTATCCACGATAGTGCGGGGGATTATTTGGTAGACCGCATTTTTTTGTTAATATTTCGTTTCAACAAGTGAACCTAAAGCAACGAACGATATGGCGTGTAGCACGTGTAGCAGCAAGAACGGTTCGGTGGCAGGTTGCCAGAACAACGGCGGTTGCAGCACCGGCGGCTGCAATAAGATGAACGTTTTCGACTGGTTGTCCAACATGGACCTACCGGCAATAGATACCTTTGACGTAGTAGAAGTGCGCTTCAAGGGCGGAAACAAGCAGTTTTTCCGCAATACTCAGGACCTGGACCTGACCACCGGCGACGCCGTGGTGGTGGACGTACCCAACGGACACCACACTGGTTACATCTCGCTGCAGGGCGAACTGGTGCGCCTGCAGATGCAGAAAAAAAAGGTAGCCAACGACGATGACCTCCGCAAGATCTACCGCATCGCCACCGGGGAGGACCTGGAAGGGCTGGAAAGCGTGAAGAAGCGAGAAATGCCCACCCTCTACCGCACCCGGCAGATCATCCAGGATATGAGACTTTCGATGAAGCTATCGGACGTAGAGTATCAGGCCGACGGCAGCAAGGCGACTTTTTACTATTCGGCCGACAGCCGGGTGGATTTTCGGGAGCTGATCAAAATGCTGGCGGGCGAATTTCGCATTCGCATTGAGATGCGACAGATCAGCTTGCGCGAGGAGGCGGGTCGCCTGGGCGGCATCGGCTCCTGCGGACGCGAGCTGTGCTGCTCCACCTGGCTGAGCAACTTCCGCAGCGTGTCCACCTCCGCGGCGCGGTATCAGAAACTGTCGCTCAACCCCAGCAAACTGTCGGGACAGTGCGGCCGACTCAAGTGCTGCCTCAACTACGAGCTTGACACCTATTTAGACGCGCTAAAGGACATTCCCGACATTCGCCGTCCGCTGATCACCAAGAAGGGTGAAGCCTTTTTGCAGAAGACCGACATTTTCCGAAAAACGCTGTGGTTCGCCTACCGGGGCGAAAACAACTGGATTCCGGTGGCGGCCGACCGGGTGCACGAGGTGATTCGGCTCAACAAGTTAGGCGAGCATCCCAGTTCGCTGCTCAAGGATCAGGTTGAGGCAAAGCTCAATATCAGCGTGCTCAACAACGACCTGGTGAAGATGGACCAAAAGTTTGAGCGCAAAGACCAGAACTCCGGCAGCAAGAAGCGCCGGAAAAAGAAAAAGAGTAACCGCCCCCCGCAATGAGCCATAGATTTTTGAGCACTTTTAGGCGAATACTTCATCGGTGTTATCTGAGGTCAGGATGGTTGGTAGCTTCCGTCGTACTACTCTTACTCAGTACCTCCTGCGACGAAAATCGGGTGTACGAGAAGAACGTGGACTTCCCCAACCAACGGTGGGCGGTGGATAGTATCCCTGCGTTTGAGTTTGAGATCAGCGACGTGAGCAAGCCCTACAACATCTACTGGAACGTGCGCAACACGGTGGCCTACCCCTACCGCAACTTATACGTCACCTACACCATTGAAGACACCACGGGCCGCCGCCTGACCACCGACCTGCACAACATGCTGCTGTTTGAAGCCAAAACCGGCAAGCCCTACGGCAGTGGCCTGGGCGATATTTTTAGTCACCAGTTCATGGCGCTGCCTAGCTTCAAGTTCGACCGAGCGGGCATGTATCGTATTCGGCTGGAGCAATACATGCGCACCGACACCCTGCCCGAAATGGTATCGGTGGGCGCTCGAGTAGAAAGCGTTGAGGCAGGGTCGTAAGGAGAAACGCTCTCTGAAGTCAAGTTTATTGGCAGAAAGTAAGTCAACATTTTAGTAGTTTTGCCAAACTGCAATCAGTCCCACTTCAAGTATTTCCGCCAGTTGTGTCGTTCTTTAAATCCCAGAACTTCACGGATTTTGCGGTTCGAGTACAGTGCTTCATGCTTCCCCAACGCACGGGTAATCGGCACCCCCGGGAAAAACTGTCCAGCCAATTCTTTGCTGGGGATAATTGCACCATTGTGATCATTTCCAGCGTTGAAAACCTGATAGCCAAGGCCGTCTTTTTTCAAGCATAAATCCACAATCTGCCCCAGGTCACGCGCATCAATGTAACAAAACGCATTTCTGCGGCGTACTTCCGGGTTTTTGAAATAACTCGGAAATAATTCAGCGTATTCGTGCGGCTCAATCACATTTCCGATACGAAGTGCATAAATATCAAAGCCTGATCGTCGCTGGAAGCTGCGGGCTGTTTTCTCATTCACTACCTTCAACAATCCGTAGCTATCCATAGGATCAACGTCATAATCCTCTTCCAAAGGCAGTGACCTGGGGTTGGTTTTGCCATCGGAAAAACAAATACCGTAGGTGGTCTCTGATGAAGCAATAATAATCTTCTTGATTCCCAGCTTAACTGCCGCTTCAATCACATGGTAGGTGCCTATAGTGTTGACCCGAAAGGTTTCATTATCAGGATTGATTAGTATCCTGGGCACGGCCGCAAAATGCACCACCGCATCGAATTTTGGTACGCCATTTCCCAGTTCCAGTTCATCCAACCCGGCATACGAACTCATCGCATTAAACATTTGTCCGGAATCTGTGATATCAGCCATCAAATTATTCACCCCGGGGTGATCCAAAGGCACCAGGTCTACATTCATCACGCGATGTCCCTGGTCGATAAGGTAGGGGATCACGTGCTTTCCTGCTTTTCCCGATCCCCCCGTGAAAAATATCCGTTTTTTAGTCACGTATTCCTTTTTTTAGTTGTGATTTTATTCGTCGCTGACGTTCTATACAGCCGTCAGGCAGTGGATTGTTGGCTCTAATCTTCTTTATCAATAAGATGTCGCGCTCTATCTCAGCTTCCCGTAGCTGCTTTTTCAGTCTAGCTACTTCGGCCTGTTCCCGGCTCAAAGAAAGATTGCCGTACCCTGAGAAACCCCCTTCTCTCTTTCGTTTGTACTCCCGCTTCCATCGGCTTAATAAGTTGGCTCGCCGGGACGCCGGTCGGATATTCAATTCTTCGGCCACTTGACCGGTTGGTTTACCCGATAAGCAAAGCTCAACCGGGCCACGGCGGCGGCCATCACTTTAAAGGTTCGGTCGAAGTGTCTTTTTTCTTTTCTTATGTCTGCTAAGTTAAGGATTTCAGGCTTAACTTGATGTCCACTCAAAGGTAGCAAGTACAAAAAGAAAAGAGCATCTTTTATCCCCAAACTCACCCGTCGCGAAAAAGAAGTATTGACCGCTATTTCCGAAGAATTGACTACCCAAGAAATCGCCGATCAACTCTTTATCTGTGTTAAAACCGTAGAGACGCACCGTATGAATCTCATCAGCAAACTGGGGGCGCGCAACAGTGTTGGGTTAGTAAAGATCGCTACGGAGAAAGGTTTGCTGAAGAATTAATATCACCTAAACGCCGGTTCAACTTCATAGTCTCTTAAATGGCAGAAACCTTAGTGGTGAGCAAAACCTACTGGCTTCTAGCTCATAGTGGCTCAGTCAATCCAATAAAGTTAAAGGGAGTGATGGCGGATAGTTCTTGCTTGACTGCCTCGTCCACTTCCAACGTATCGATGAATCGTTTGATAGTGGCTTCGGTGATTTTGTCCTGTCCGCGGGTGAGCGCTTTGAGGGCTTCGTAGGGCTGGGGGTAGCCTTCGCGCCGCAGAATGGTCTGGATGGCCTCGGCCACCACCGCCCAGTGCTCTTCCAGATCGTCGTGCAGCGCGGCGGCATTCAGTTCAATTTTATCCAGTCCTTTTTGCAGTGAGTGCAGCGCCACCAAACTGTGGCCCAACGGCACGCCCAGGTTGCGCAGCACGGTGGAGTCGGTGAGGTCGCGTTGCAGGCGCGATACCGGCAGCTTGGCCGCCAGGTGAGTAAACAGCGCGTTGGCGATGCCCAGGTTACCCTCGGCATTTTCAAAGTCAATGGGGTTCACCTTATGCGGCATGGCCGACGAGCCCACCTCGTTAGCAATCACCTTCTGGGTGAAGTAGTTGATCGAAATGTACTGCCACACGTCGCGGCACAGGTCGATCAGGATGGTGTTGATGCGCTTGATATTATCGAACAGGGCGGCCAGAAAGTCGTAGTGCTCAATCTGGGTGGTGGGGTGGCTGCGTTGCAGTCCCAACTGCTCCTGGGTGAAGCGATCGGCGAAGGCCCGCCAGTCGATATTGGGATAGGCCACCACGTGCGCGTTGAAGCCGCCGGTGGCTCCGCCAAACTTGGCCACGTGGGGCAGTTGGTCCAGCAGCGTAATCTGACGGGTGAGTCGTTCGTGAAACACCGCCCACTCCTTGCCCACCCGGGTGGGAGTAGCGGGTTGGCCGTGGGTACGGGCCAGCATCGGCACGTTGGCCCACTGCCGGGCCTGCCGCTGCAGTTGCATTAGCACCTCATCCAGCAGCGGACGGTATACCTGCTCGAGCGCTTCGCGCACGCTCAGCGGAATGGCAGTGTTGTTGATGTCTTGCGAGGTGAGGGCGAAGTGAATAAACTCCTGCTGGTTGGCCAGGCCCAGCTCCGCCCACCGTTCCTTGAGAAAATATTCCACCGCCTTCACGTCGTGGTTGGTGGTTTTCTCAATGTCCTTGATGCGCTGGGCGTTGGCTTCCGAGAAATCGTTGACGATGGCGCGTAGGCGAGGAAACAGGGCGTGGTCTACGTTCTCTAGCTGCGGCAGCGGCAGTTCGCACAGCGCGATGAAATATTCTACCTCCACCCGCACCCGGTAACGAATCAGTCCGTATTCGGAAAAGAAGGGAGCTAGTACTTCGGCGTATCTTCGGTAGCGTCCGTCGAGGGGGGAGACGGCGGTGAGTTGGGTGAGGTTTTGCTCTGACATAATTTGCGTTGGTATCGTGCGAATTTAGCATACAATTGGTTCGATTGCCCTATTGTTTGACTGTTTGTATCAACAATAGAGCAATCGAACCGTTGAGCAATCGAACCCTTGGATTATGAAACAATACTGACTATAAAAATGTAATAAAGCCAAATCCATCGTACACGAAAATTTTTCATACAGTGCTGTTTAATTTATTTGGAAAGAAGAAAGAAGCTCCGGCCCCCGAGAAGTCTTCTAGGTACCGCAAACTTACCGTTCGGTCAATTGTCAAGGAAACTGCCGACGCGATCACCATTACCTTCGAGATGCCCGCCGAGGGTTTGCCCTACGAGGCGGGTCAGTTTCTCACCCTTATCCTTGATATAGATGGGGACGAGGTGCGACGCTCGTACTCTTTGTGTACCGCTCCGGCCGTCGACCCGCACCCAGCCGTCACCGTGAAGCGGGTGGCCTCGGGACAGGTTTCTAATTACCTGAACGATACGCTCAAGCCGGGCGACACGATCCACGTGGCCGAACCCGCCGGTACCTTTACCACCCAGGTGGACGCGGCCAATAAGCGTCACCTGGTAATGTTCGGCGGCGGCAGCGGCATCACTCCGTTGATGGGCCTGCTGAAATCCGTGCTGCACACCGAGTCGCAGTCGAGGGTATCACTCATCTATGCCAACCGCGCGGCTGATTCTATCATTTTCCGCCAGCAGCTAGCGTCGCTTCGGGAACAGTATATCGACCGGCTTCACGTGGTGCATGTGCTGGAAGATGCCACCGACCATCCCGACGCCCAGGAGGGGCAGGTGCTCACCGAACGGGTGCCCGACTTGCTGAAGTCGCTCTCTTTTTCGGAGGCGACCACCGAATACTTTCTGTGCGGACCCCAGGGATGATGGAGAACGTGCGGCAAGCGCTCGGGACGATGGACGTTCCGCCCCACCTGATTCGTAAGGAAAGCTTCGTGCTGAGCAAACCGGCGGCGGCCAAAACTGATGTGGCGGCCGAGAAACCCACGGCCACCTGGGATACCGATGCTACTCCGGGTGCCTACCAAACCACCCAGGCTACGGTAGACGGAGCGCACGAGGTCACCATCCGGTACGAGGGCGAAACGCATCGCTTCACCGTGGAGCCCGAAAGCACCATCTTGCAAACCGCCCTGGCGCTGGATATTGAGTTACCCTACTCGTGTCAGAGTGGGCTGTGCACCGCCTGCATGGGCAAGTGCGTTTCCGGGCGCATGAAGCTCAATGAAGAAGACAGCCTCACCGAAGACGATCTGAAGCAAGGCTACGTGCTCACCTGCGTGGGCCATCCGCTGACGGACAATGTGGTGATTGAGATTGAGTAGACCATTTTAGGTTTTAAGGCCCTACAAAAACAACGGGAGTGACTTTAGTGTACCTCATATTTACCTTTAAAACTAAAAGTGGTAGCGTACTGCATTTGCTCTGAAAAACGAAGAAAGAATCATCGAACTACTCACTGAAATGGTTCGCAAGCAGAATCAACGCGGAGGAACCCTGGCCAAACACACCGAACTGTTCGAGCGAATTACCGAACGACTTGACCATCAAGGAAATGCTTTAGGGAGAATTGTTCATATCCTTGACGGTATTTCTAAACGACTGCCTGAGTTTGATGACCTCAACGCACGACTCACCAAGGTCGAGCAGTGTTTAAGAGCATGTTTAAGTTTTTGTAAACTATTGTATTTGAGCGCGTTGGCCCGAAATTACAGGCCATCGTGGCGCGACGGGCGTGCGGAGGTCTTCCGCGGAGAAGCATGGGATGCCCCGCATTGGAATTTCTTGACTTTTTTGATTCGTTTTTGTGTCAAGACAAAAATGAACAAGGTATAAAGTCACATATCAGAATAATATTTCATGATCGCGCTTAACTATGAGTGAAAATTTTAAACATGCTCTAAACACGTAAAAAAACAACCAAGATTTGAATTAGCTTTACCCTACAATCTGATTTTATTTACTACTCAATGAATACTGAAAACGTCACCATCCCCGAAAAAAGAAACCGCCAATTGCTGCCCACCAACTTCAAAGTGACCACCTGGGAGGCGGTGAAACCCTACTTCGACGATCTGCTCAACCGCAGTATCTCATGAACCGACGAACTGCGCCGCTGGTTTAACGACCGTAGCGAGCTGGAAGCGGTGCTGTCGGAAAACCTGGCGTGGCGCTATATAAAGATGACCTGCGACACCACCGATGAGGAATTGCGCGCGAGCTACACGGAGTTCATCACCGAGATAGAACCCAAAATTGCCCCGGTGAGCAACGAGCTCAACAAAAAAGCACTAGATAGCCCTTACCTGGACGAGCTCAAAGCGCAGCCGGGCTACCCGATCCTGATCCGGGAACTGGAAAAAGACGCCCGCATCTTCCGGGAAGAAAACATTCCGCTCAAGACCGAAGAGCAGCAGGCCGCCCAGCAGTTCGGAGCTATCTCGGGAGCGATGAGCGTGGAATTTGACGGACAAGAGATCACGCTCCAACAAGCCGCTAACAAGTTGCAATCAACCGATCGCGCCGAGCGAGAAGCGGCCTACCGCAAGATCACCCAACGCCGTTTGCAGGACAAAGACCAACTCAACGAGCTATTTAACACCCTGATCGGACTGCGTGACCAGATCGGTAAGAACGCCGGGTTCGTCAACTACCGCGACTATATGTTTGAAGCGATGGGGCGCTTCGACTACACTCCGCAGGATTGCTTCAACTTTCACGAGGCGGTGGCCCAGGAGGTGACTCCGATCCTGGACGAATTGGCCCAAGGACGAAAAACCCAGTTGGGAGTGGATGCGCTGCGTCCGTGGGACAAGTCGGTGGACCCGCTGGGGCAGCCCCCGCTCAAACCCTTCACTACCGGCGAAGAACTTACTGAAAAAACCATCCAGACTTTCGGGAGGCTCGATCCCTACCTGGGCGAACGCATCGCCGTGATGCGACAGATGGGCCATCTGGACCTGGAATCGCGTAAAGGCAAGGCGCCGGGTGGTTATAACTATCCGCTGTCAGAAACCGGGGTGCCCTTCATCTTTATGAACGCCACCTCTAACCTGCGCGACATGGTGACCATGATGCACGAGGGCGGCCACGCGGTGCACTCTTTCCTGACCCGCGACCTGGAACTGACCAACTTTCAGAATACTCCGTCGGAGGTGGCCGAACTGGCCTCGATGGCCATGGAGCTGATCTCAATGGATCACTGGAATCTGTTTTTCACGGACGAAGTTGATCTGAAGCGGGCCAAGCGCGACCACCTGGAACAGTTGATTGAAACCCTACCGTGGGTAGCCACCATCAATAAATTTCAGCACTGGATCTACGAGCATCCGCAGCATCAAGTAAACGAGCGCACCAAAAGTTGGCTAAGCATCCAAGAAACATTTTCGGACAAGGTGACTGATTGGAGCGGTTTGGCAGAAGAGAAGCAGTACCTGTGGCAGAAGCAGTTGCATCTCTACGAAGTTCCCTTCTACTACATCGAGTACGGCTTTGCCCAACTGGGCGCCATTGCGGTGTGGAAGAACTACAAGGAAGATCCGCAGCAGGGGTTGGAAGGCTACAAAAACGCCCTTCGCCTGGGCTATACCAAAACTATTCCCGAGGTGTACGAGGCGGCTAACATTCGGTTCGAACTTCAGCACCGATTATATCCGCTCGTTAATTCAGTTCGTGAAAGAGGAACTAGATCACGTTTAATCTCCCGGTTCGAATGCCCCGCGTCCACGCCGGACTGGGAGGCAGATTAATCACGTCGCGTACGGAAGATTTTCCTCGGCATGCCTACTATTTTTATCATTTTCCTGTATATTTGAAAGATTTATAAAATCTACCCCATATACACCGGTGCGATTTAGCATCTTCCTAACTTATGAGACTATTTTTAGCCCTGGGCTGCCTACTCTGCAGCCTCCTCCTCCTCGCGCCTACGCGCTTGCAGGCCCAATCCAACGTTACCATTTCCGGACAAGTCACCGACGTCGATGACGGCGAGCCCCTGATCGGAGTGAACATTCTGGTCAAAGACAAGGTGATCGGCACGGTCACCAACGCCGACGGTAATTTCAGCTTCACCGTGAACGAAAGCTTGCCCCTTACCCTAGTGGTGACGAGCGTGGGCTACGGACGCGAGGAAGTAGTCGTGGACAGTCAGACCGATAACCTATCCATAGAACTAGCGTACCAAACGCTGCTGGGGCAGGAGTGGTGGTGTCGGCTTCCCGGGTAGAAGAAAGCATCCTGGAGTCGCCGGTTTCTATTGAGAAGCTTGACATTCGCGACATCCAGGCGGCGGCCGCTCCTAGTTTTTACGATCAGATCGTGAACCTCAAGGGCATCAACGTGAGTGCGCAGAGCCTGACGTTTAAGTCGATCAACCCCCGCGGCTTCGGGGCCAACGGCAACGTACGCACCGTGCAACTCATCGATGGCATCGACAACCAGGCTCCCGGACTCAACTTTCCGGTGGGCAACATCGTGGGCATCTCCGAACTGGATCTGGAGAGTGTCGAGATTTTACCCGGCGCGGCTTCGGCCCTGTACGGTCCTAACGCCATCAACGGCATTATCCTGATGAACAGCAAGAGTCCGTTCGACTACCCGGGACTGAGCGCGGCGGTTAAGCTAGGAGTAACTCACATTGATGGAGAAGATGCCGACCCGGCCCTGTACCAGAGCTACGCGCTGCGCTACGCCAAGGCGTTTAACAACCGCTTTGCCTTTAAAGTGAACGCTGAATTTCTGCGGGCGGGCGACTTCCGGGGCGTAGACTACCGCGACCAGCGCGACATTGTGGAGCGCAGCGACGATAATATTGATCCCAACGACCGGGCTGGTCGGCGCACCTACGATGGGGTGAACGTGTACGGCGACCCGCTGCTCAACCTGGGTGTGACCGCCGCGGGCTCGCAAGACCTGGCGCTGGTGCGCCCGCTGCTGCCCTTCGGCGAAGCCGGGAACTTCACCCCGACCGGTTACACGGAGTCGGAAATTCTGAACAACACCACCGAGAGCCTTAAGCTGGGCGGAGCGCTTCATTACCGTATCAATGATGACGTGGAAGCGCTGGTGCAGTATAACTTTGGTTCGGGCAGCACGGTGTATACCGCCAACGATCGCTTTGTGCTCAACGACTTTTCAATTTGGACCGGCAAGGCCGAACTGCGGGGGGCCAACTTCTTTCTGCGGGCCTACACCACCCGGGAGAACTCGGGCGATTCGTACGCGGCCAACACGCTAGCCTCCCTCATCAACGTGCAGACTACGATTCCGGCCTACTTGCAGAACTTCGCTGGGGCGCGGCTCCAGGGAGCTACTATTGACTTGGCGCACGACTTTGCCCGAGACCGCAGTGATGAGGTTCGTGAGCAGAACTTAACCAACGGCACTTTTCAGCGGCTGTACGATTCGTTGCGACAGGTGCCGATCTCGGAAGGCGGTGCCAAGTTCTTAGACCAGACGGGACTGTACCACTACGAGGGCATGTATAACCTGTCGGACCAGATCGGTTTTGCCGAGGTGCTGGTGGGGGCCAATTACCGCCGCTACGCCCTGGTATCGGAGGGCACCCTGTTTGCGCTACAGGACAATGGTGACGAGTTCACCATCGACGAGTGGGGAGCTTACGTGCAGGTGTCGAAGGATTTGCTGGACGACAAGCTAGACCTGACCGGCTCGGTGCGCTACGACAAAAACGAAAACTTCAGCGGGCAGTTTTCGCCCCGCTTGTCGGCCGTGTTCTCGCCGCAGGCAAACCACAACTTCCGGGCGTCGTTTCAGCGCGGCTTCCGCATTCCCACCACCCAGGATCAGTTTATTGACCTCGATGTGGTGACCCGCCGTCTGATTGGCAGCAACCCCATCTTGGTAGATCGTTATAACTTTAGAACCAACCAGGTGTACACCACCAACAGTGTGCAAGCTGCCCGGCAGCAATTTCAGGCTACGGGCGATCTGGCTGCCGCGCAGAACCAGTTAAACCCCGTGGAGTTCAACGACTTTGAAACCGAAAAAGTGAACACTTACGAAGTGGGTTATAAAGGCGTGCTGGGCGAGAAGCTGCTGATCGAACGCTTACTACTACTTTAGCTCTTACCGCGACTTTATCGCCGAGGTGGACTTTACCCAAACGGCCGACGGCGACGGCCCTCCCTACGGAGGTGAAGAAGATCCGCAGGGCATCATCCAGCAGACGGTGGGCACGCAGCGCTTTGGCTTCGACGTGAACGCCGACGGCACGGTGAATGCCCACGGCTTTGCCGTTGGGCTAGAGTACGTCCTGGACCGGGGCTTTGTGGTGGGTGGCAATGCGGCCTTTAACCAACTGCTTGATCAGCAGGACTTGATCGACACAGGGTTTTCGCGCTTCGTACAATACTCCGCTGTGGCGCTACAACCTGAAAATAGCCAACCGCAAGGTGACCGACAACTTCGGCTTTAGCGTTAACTACCGCTGGCAGGACGCCTTCTTGTGGGAGTCGTCGTTTGGCGTAGGTGTGGTTCCGGCTTATTCTACCCTGGATGCGCAGGTGAGTTATAAGCTAACCAACCTTAAGTCGGTGATTAAACTAGGTGGTTCCAACGTGCTCAACGAGCGCTACACCACCTCCTTTGGCAACCCGCGCATGGGCGCGGTCTACTACGTATCGCTCACTTTTGATGAGTTTTTAAACTAATTACGACTATGCAATTTACCCCCTTCTTAGCAATTGGCGGGCTGGGCCTAGCCCTGCTCCTGGGTGCGTGCAGCACCGAAGACGACCTCATTGAGGAGCGCAATGCGGATAATCCCCCGTCGGTGGCTGAGCCGCCGCCTACCGGCACCTCCGGCACGGCTGATTTCACCAAGTACGTGGCCGTTGGCAACTCCCTGACGGCTGGTTTTATGGACGGTGCGCTGTATACCAGCGGACAACAGAACGCGTTTCCGGCTATTCTGGCCCAGCAGTTTTGGATCAATGGCATCGGTGGCGGGGCCTTTAATCTACCGGACATTAACGCTGATAACGGCTTCAATACTTCGGCCAATAGCCCCGGTCAGCCCGGACCCGTTGCCGGACGTTTTGTCCTTAATCTCACCACGCAGAGCATTGAGACCACCGTGGGGGAGCCGATTACTCCCTACCCCCCGGCTGATCGAGCATCGCTCAATAGTTTCGGAGTGCCGGGCGTGCGGGCCATTGATGCGGCGGTGCCGGGCTACGCCCAGGCCAATCCTTTCTTCGGACGCTTCGCCTCGGCTGCCGACGCCTCGCTGATTGGTGATGCGGCCCAGGCCCAGGGCACCTTCTTCACCGTTTGGTTGGGCAGCAACGACGTGCTGGGCTGGGCGTTGTCCGGCGGTAGCGCGCCCGACGGTGAAGTGGATCCGGCGGCGCAGGCCACCAATCCCGCTACGCTCACCAGCATTGCTAGCTTCACCCAGGCCTATCAGGGAATCATCAGCAGTATGTTAGCAACCCCCGAAGCCAAGGGCGTAGCCATTAACCTTCCGCCGGTCACGCTGTTGCCTTTCTTTTCGAGCGGTGGGCTACAATCCGGTTCCGCTGGACGAGGCGACTGCCGCGGCGCTTAGCACGGGTTACGCCTCCTACAACCAGGGTTAGACGGGGCGGTGGCCTTAGGACAGATCACCGCCGAAGAGGCGACCCGTCGTAAGATCAGCTTCGCTGCATCAACGAACAACCCGGTGGTGATAGTAGACGAAGACTTGTCGGAGATTGATCTGTCGGCTGCGCAGCAGCTGCCTGCCGGTTCTATTGTGCTACCCAAGCTGCGGCAAACCATAGAAACCGACCTGCTGTTGCTGTCCGTGAGCCCTTTGCTAGGCCAGGAGCAGCGCGAAGGCGGTGGCCCCTACGGTTTGCAAGATCCGGTCACCGACCAGTACGTGCTCACGCTCAACGAACAGGTGACGCTCATTACCCGCCTGGCCACCTTCAACGCCATTATCAGTGGCATCGTAGCGAGCACCGATGACCGAGTAGCGTTACTAGACGTGAATCCGGTATTCGCGGATATCGCGGGCTTAAGTCCTACGCAAGCCGCGCAATTGGCCATGTCTCCCGAGGCACAAGCGGCGGCCGACGGAGTGCAGGGTATCGTGGTGGATGGGGTAGTTTTAGCGCCCTCTTTTTTGCCCAACGGCATCTTTTCGGTAGACGGTATCCATCCCAACCCGAAGGGGCACGCGGTGGTCGCCAACGAAATCATCAAGGTAATCAATGAAGAGTTTGATGCGGCTATTCCTTCGGTAGACACTACGCCCTTCCGTACAATTCTCGCTGCGCCGCCGATGTAAGGAAAAATCCGAAAAACGTTCTCGGATTTTTGAGTGTTCAAGGAATAACGATTCTTCGGATGATTGGTTCTGCTCGCTTTAGCGACCCTCAATGGAGCTTGTGCTGCTAATCGTACGAGCGCAAAAAATAACTTAGCATCAATTTTTATCGTTTTAGTCTGAAACAAGCATTCAATATCGGGAAGCTACTGAGAGATCGTCTTTAAAAAAGAGACGTCAGGCGGGGACGATGAAGGGTAAAATGTGGCTCTCTGATGATTGGAATTCGGACGAGGTCAATGAAGAGATTGCCCGTGATTTCTATGAAAGCGAGATTTTTCCCAAAAACGATTCATGCGACAATATCTCCTAGACACGCATGCCTTTCTTTGGTGGCTGGATGGTGGTCAGAAGCTTTCGCCTCGTGCCTACGATGCTATTGACGATGAAAAAAACACCATCTATGTCAGTGCCGCAGTGACTTGGGAAATAGTTATCAAACGAGCAAAGGGCCAGTTGACCTTTCAGGGAGATGTAGAGCAAGACATTGTCAAACAAGACATCTAACCGCTAACTATTTCTCACAGACACGCTCAGTATATAGAAACGTTACCTGACATTTATCAAGATCCCTTTGATAGAATTATGATTGCTCAAGCGCAGCTAGAAAATTTTATCTTGATAATACACGATCGCAAAATACTGAAATATGGCAATATGAAGACGATAAAAACCTGATAACGATGCTGCACTGCTTTAAACGTTAAGGAGAGTTTGAATACATATCTTTACAATGCAAAACTCTCACCAGCTCAATCGTTTCTTGATCCGCTAAGAAGAATCCTACGCGATAATCTCCAATTCTTATATTGTAAAGCGCTTGTCAAAGATCACTTCCATCAAGATAGCGCATCAAACACCTCTTCTCGGCTAGACTGCTGCCCGGTTCTTCCCTGCAGCATTGCCTTGAGCAGTTGCGCATCTTCCTGATCCTCCTGACTGACCACCGTGGCTTTGATTCTCATTTGTTTAGCCAGTTGTTGAAGTAGTTTCACCTCTTCTTTGGTTTTAGGAGTAAAAATAACAGCTTCCATAGTTTGTTTTTTTCAGAGAAAGAAACTTACGCAAAAAACATCAAAGTGACTACCCTATAGAAAGAGTTTATCACCGCCCCACCGCTACCCGAAACTGCCGCTGCGCGTCCCGGTAGCCGATCTGCAACAGGTAGGCCCCCACCGGTAGCCCCTTCACATCCAGCAAGAAAGTATTCAGTCCGGCCGCCGTGGCCTCCTGCTGGTGCGTGCGCACCACCCGGCCCTCTTGATTGAGCAGCCGCAGCGATACTGCCTCGGCAGCGGGCAGGATTACCGACACGCGCAGTTGCTCACGGGCCGGATTGGGGAAGGGCGGCTCCACGTTGAGTTGCTCGTTCAGACTCAGGCAGTCACGGTTGTTGTCGAGCTGCGCTTCGGCGAAGTCAGCGTCGGTGGCGGCGATGCGCGCGCAGAGGTAGCGCAGCGGTCGCTGCTGGTTGCGCTGCTGCGTGGGCAGGCGGAATTTAGTGACGTACACCACCGTTTGGCCGGGCAGCAGTGGCTTCTCCAGCCGCTCTTCCACCGTCAGGGATTCGTCCAGGTCGACCGTGATCACCACGCCCGAGGCCACCCGCGTGCCCCGGTTGCTCAGGGTGAGCACCAGCTGTTGCCCGTCGCCGGTGGGCGAGTCGGCCACCGTGAAGTTGTCGAGTTGCAGGTCTTGCACGGGCAGCACCACCTCCACGGTGTGCTGGGCGGTAGATGCACATCCGGCGGCGTTGGTGGCGGTGAGCGTAACCACGTAGGTGCCCATCTCGGTAAAGGTGAAGGTTGGTTCGGCTGAATGATCCGCAACTTGAGTTAAGGTGATTGCCAAAATTGCAATCTGACTATCGGCTTTGTTCTTCCACAAGTTCGTTGAGTGTTACAAATTTATCCCAACCTTTCTTGACTAGTTCAGTTCGGAGGGTTCTGTCCCCGCTCCAAAGCTTTCCATTTAAGTATAGCGTCAAAGCGACAAATTCGGTATCGTCAATATCCACATCTTCAGTAAGGGACAACGCTTCCTGGTAGAAATGACTGGGAATTAGCTGCCGGTCAACAAACCGAATCCTACGAGCGAAGAGATTGAAAACCCTTTTGAATTCATACTCTGAGTATTTAGCAAGCGCCATCAACTTGCCAGAATGATTTTCTATCTCCAGTCGAAGCTGCTCGGTGGAATAAAAAGTAAGCGTGGTTTTCGGGCGAAGAAGGACTCCGGCTATCCGGCTGTTGGTATTCAACATAGCACTGAAGATGATATTCGTATCTACCACTACGCTCATAAGCCGACCTTCTTCTGGGTTTCTTCCCACCGTCCCTTTTTCACAGTCTTTACCAGTTCGTCAACATCTTCCTGAACCGCTTTAGAATTTCTAGCTATCTCCTTAAATTCTAAGAAATCGGCAATATCTTGCAAATCGTCTATATCAATGTTTCCAGAAACCCGGAAGACCACTTCGTTATTCTCTCTTTCTATCATCATATCTTTTGGTTTGAATTTTTAATATCTTACAACTAGCGTATCAAGTTAGACAAAGTTTGCGGCATTTGATTAACAAACAGATGATTTGTTCGTAACTTCGGGGCCTCATTAACAACCGATAATTTGCTGTTAACCCTGGTAGGAATTGCCCACGCGCTTCTTCTTTTTTGCCTGATTCAGTTTCTGCTTCCTACCGTGCGGTCAGCCCCGCTCGCGCGGGTATTCGTTCCGGCTCTGGCGTACAAGGTGGCCATGGGGTGGCTGTTGGGAGCTATCTTCTTCTTTTATTATCGCGGAGGCGATACGATCCACTACTTCAACGACGCTAGTCTACTAGCCCAGTTGGCCTATCATGATCCAATAGAATATTTTAGGGTGTTGGTGGGACGGCAGCCCCCTCCTTCCGCCCTGGTTTATCTGAATCAGCCGCGCGCTTTGTTTTTCGACAAACTGCTGAGTGTGGTTGCTATCTTCTCGTACCGAAACTACTGGATCGCATCGGTTTATCTGTCGCTGCTTTCGTTCGGGGGGTGCTGGAAGCTAGCCAACGCGCTAAGCCGTCGTTTTCCGCAACACCGGGCGGCGGCGGCGGCGGCATTTTTGTTTTACCCTTCGGTAGTCTTTTGGAGTGCGGGCATTTTGAAAGAGAGCGTGGCGGTAGCGGCGATCACCCTGATGGTTTATCAGACGCTGAAACTAACTACGCATGACCAACCTTTAAAAAGTTTGGTAAGCATAATACTATCACTGGGGGCCGCGGGCTGGATGTTGTGGGAACTCAAGTATTACTATGCTGGCGTATTGATTCCTTCATTAGTTTCGACTGCACTAACGTGGCAACTCGTGAAACCCAGGGCAACAGTGGTGTACTTCGCTACCATTTTGCTCAGCTGGACGGTAGGGGGAACGATGCTAAGTTTGCTTCACCCGTTGCTAGGTATGGATAAGCTAGCCAGCGTGCTTCTTCACAAGCATGATACGATGGTACTTTTATCTGACCCCTCTTACGTTATCCACTTTGCGTCATTAGACGGAAGCGTTGGTCAGTTTTTGGTAAATACTCCCTGGGCCTTATTCTCGGGACTGTTCCGTCCGCTAGTCGGAGAGGGAAGCACGCTGTTGCAGTGGATCGCTGCGCTTGAAAATACCGGGTTACTTTTGTTGACGGCAGGAGCATTGGTGCACAGACGCTGGAACCGAGTTTCGCCAAGTGAAAGTTTATGGATTTTTATAACCCTTCTCTACATTGCCACGCTGGCGGTAATGCTGGCTTTCGCCAGTCCTAATTTCGGTTCGCTGGTACGCTACCGGGTAGCCCTTCTGCCTTTTTTGGTGTACCTGGTCCTGGCCGGAAGCCCGTGGTTCCAACCATTGTTGACCCGCTTATTTTTCCGGCGCAAGGCGGTGAGCCGTGCTTGAGTTCACTTAGGACGTTAACAATGTTGCAGCAGTGCTCAATAGTATCCTTGAGTTTATTGTATGTGATTAGCGTCATACCGGACAAGTCGTAGTGCCCGGCGTAGAGTCGGAATCTCCTGCCACGAAGGAGGAGATTCCGGGTATTTTCTTTCGCTTCGCTACATAAAATCCCGGAATGACGGCTTTGATTGATGTTTTTGAACGCTAATCACGTACAGTTTATCACCTCCCCACCGCCACGCGGAACTGCCGCTGCGCGTCCCGGTAGCTGACCTGCAACAGGTAGGCTCCCACCGGCAGGCCCTGCACATCGAGCAAGAAGGTGTTCAGTCCGACCAGCGTTGCTTCCTGCCGGTGCGTGCGCACCACCCGGCCGTCTTGGTTGAGCAGACGCAGTGATACTGCTTCCGCTTCCGGCAAAATCACCGAGATTCGTAGTTGCTCGCTGGCCGGATTCGGGAAGGGCGGCTCCACGTTGAGTTGCTCGTTCAGGCTGAGGCAGTTGCGGTTGTTGTCGAGCTGTGCTTCGGCGAAGTCGGCGTCGGTGGCGGCGATGCGCGCGCAGAGGTAGCGCAGCGGACGTTGCTGGTTGCGCTGCTGCGTGGGCAAGCGGAATTTGGTGACGTACACCACCGTTTGGCCGGGCAGCAACGGCTCCGTACGGCGCTCCTCTACCGTCAGGGCTTCGTCCAGATCGACCGTGATTGCCACCCCGGAGGCCACGCGCGTGCCGCGGTTGCTGATGGTGAGCAGCAGCTGTTGCCCGTCGCCGGTGGGAGAGTCGGCCACCGTGAAGTCGTCCAGGCGCAGGTCTTGTACGGGAAGCACCACCTCCACGGTTTGCTGGGTGGTGGAGGCGCACCCGGCAGCGTTAGTCGCCAGCAGCGTGACCAGGTAGGTGCCCACGGCGGTGAAGGTGAAGGTTGGTTCGGCTTCTTCGGAGGTGCCGATGCCGCCGAAGTCCCAGGCGTAGGCCGTGGCGTCGGTGGTGGCGTTGACAAAGGTGACCTCCAGCGGCGTGCCCCCGTAGTCGGGTGCGGCGGTGAAGGTGGCCAGGGGCGTAGCAGCAATGGTGACCGACCGGGTCGTGCTAAACGAGCAGCCGCCGTCCGTTTGCACCGTGAGCGTGACGGCGTAGGTGCCAGGGGCATCAAAGACCACCTCTGGATTAGCCGTAGCGGCGTTACCGGCGGCCTCTCCGTTGGGGCCAACAAACTCCCAGGCGTAGCTCAGTTCTCCCCAGCCAGGGGCGTCCACTTCTCCCTGGAACGCTACGGGGGCTCCGGTGCAGCTTCCGACGGTGGTGAAGGCCACGGCCGGGGAGGTGGTGACCGACACAATGCGTTGCACGGTGGCGTTGCAGCCCGAGGTAGTAAACACGGTGAGCGACACGGGGTAGTCGCCGGGTGCGGGGAAGGCGTACTCCACCTCGGCCGACACGAAGTTATTGCCGTTGACCGTCCAGAACCAGCGGTCGATGGTCTCCCCGGCCGCCACCACCGAGGTGTCGGACAGCAGCACGTTGAGCGGCTGGGCCTCGGTGGGGCACTGCCGTACGGCCGCGAAGCCCACGTCCACCGCACTCTTCACGGTGACGGTCTGTACGGTAGAATCCACGCAGCCCGCGGTGGATGTGGTGATGAGTTTCACGGCGTAGATGCCCGCCTGCGGGTAGGCGTAGGTGGGGTTGCGGACGCTTGCCGTGCCGATGCCATCTCCGAAGTCCCACTGCCAGGCGCTGACGTTGGCGTTACCTCCCGCCGTGCTGGCGTCGGTGAACTGGGTGGGCGAACCCGCGCAGGCCACCTCGGACGAGAAGCTGACGGTGGGCTGGGCGTAGACGGTGACCGACTGCTGGTAGACATTCTGGCACCCCTGCGCGTTGGTGACGCGCAGCGTGACCGGGTAGGTGCCGGGAGTAGCAAAGGTGTAGGTCGGATTGTCAGCCGTGACCGAAGAATAGGTACCTCCCTCACCGAAGTCCCAGAAGTAGCCGGTAATGTCCGCCCCCACGGTCTGGTTCTCGAAGGTGACCGCGTTGCTCTGGCAGACGGTGGGCACCGTCGAAGCTGACGGTGGGACCTTGCAGGATATTGATATCTTGTTCGAAGAATTCGGTGCAACCGGGAATTTCGGCTTCCAAACGGATGGTCTTTTCTCCTCCACTGGCGAAGGTGATGGCCGAATTGGCTTCCTCCGACACCAGTTCGTTGTTCTAGGATCGTGACGTACCAGCGGTAGGTGATAAGGTTGTCAGCCCCCCGGGCATCGGTGGTGTTGGTGAAGTTGACGGCTCCGTTGGTACAAATTAGCCCCACGGGTGCTGTGAAGCTGGTAATGGGCGGCTCGTAGATGGTGATCTCTTTGGTGAGGCGGTTGCCACAGCCGTTGGCGGATTCAACTTCAAGGGTGACTTCATAGGTGCCGGGGCGGGGAAGTCGTAGGTAACGGATTGGCCGGTGCGGGTTATGGTGGTATTGCCTGTATCAGTGATGGACCAGTTGACGGAGGACAGCGTTTGGTCGGCCGTGGCGGTGAGGGTGCTGGTACCGCCGAAGCACTGATCGCTTTGGAAGGCTATTGACGGTGCTTGGGCGGCGGTGATGGTGACGAACTGGGTGGTATCGTCACGGTTACCGAATTCATCGTAGGCGGTGAGAGTGATGGGGTAGGTGCCTGGTTGATTGAAGAACAATTGGCTAGGTTCTATTTCATCCGAAATAGCAAGACTAGCGTTGCATTCATTCGGAAAGCTAACACGAAATACTTGACCGCTGGTCTTTACGGTAAAAAACTTCCACACCGACTCGTCTTTTACCGTTGTCATGCCCCATATATCGTTTAGGGTTCCTAAGTTCCCTAGGCTTTCAGCAGTAGTGGCCTCTTCATTTAGTCCGTTAGCAAAGCTTAATTTGTATAATTCGCTGTTTCAAGAAGTTTGGATAAATCCGTAAATAATTCCTCCTTCATTAGCGAGCGCTACACCCGAAAGATAATTATTGCTGACTATTCCTCCAGAGTTGACTGCCTCAATTATTGGGGAATTAACCAATCCGTTACTATACTTTAATTTTAAAACTCTCCCAAATCTATCTCTATACTCCGTTGCTATACCATACCAAGTACCCTTCTCCTTGATAAAGCTAATTCCACCAATAGGTCTACTGGTAATATTGTAGTCAAATAGTACCGGCGTGTTCGCCGGTGAGTTACCAAAGTTGAAACTGCTGATATTTCCATTTCCAAAATTAGCTACCTGAAGTATCAATTCACCGTTTTCTTGTATAAGATCAGTCGCTAACGGTTTATTAAGCGCGTTTTGCGCAACGACCTCTATGGTTGGAACATTTTCTAATGAGCTACCGAAGTTGAGTCTAAATAACTGAAACGATTTAAAGTTCAATGAGAAAACCGTACCATATTCCTTGATCTTCTAGTAATTCTATAGCAATAGGTTCTTCTAAGAGTCCTCCGATATTTCCTAGATCTACCACTTGAGGGGAGTTATCAGGATTGTCACCAAAATCTATTCTAATTAGCCTGCTGTTGAAGCGACTAGTGACAAAGCCAAAGAAGTTACCACTGCTTTCTACGACAGTTATATTATTTGCTCCATCTATTGTTTGATCATTAGCAACACTAGCCGCGATAGGGGGCTTTGCTAAATCACCAACGCAGAAGTCCCAAACAAAAGTAGAAGCATCACTACTGTTATTTTGCAAGAAAATACTCTCATTCGTACATGCAGTTCCAGGCAAATTAAAGTCAGCTTCAGTATTTTGAGCGAAGCATATGATAGTGCCAAAAAAATTAACTGTCAATAATAGATATTTAAGCATGATTTATCTGGAAAGAGCTTTCAGCAAGGTAAGACCTTCGCATAGACATCTGCTAGTTTTTTAAAGGTGTATTCAGCCGAAAACTTACGTCTCACGTAGTCCATGCTATTTCAAGAAAACCGACGACGCATTTCACTATCACTGGCTAATAGTAGTATAGCATTTTTGCCTACCTCAACATCGCGGTTAGGAATCAAGTAGCCGGACTTACCGTGCTCAAACAATTCGGCTGGTCCGCCGCAGTCCGTCGCAATTAGCGGAACTCCAGCGGCCAGCGCTTCCAGACAGGTTCGGGAGAAAGATTCTGACTCGGAAAAATTAAGAGCAATATCAGCCTGAGCGAAGGCTTTTCTTATATCGGAAATCGGACCATCAAAAGCGACCGCTTGAGCCACTCCCAACTCATCGGCCCGGCGCATCAGTTGAGCATGGTATCGGTGGTTCTTTGGCAAGCCCATATCCCCTCCGACAAAACGAAGCTTTAACTCTGGATTTTGCTGATAGGCTCGTCCGAAGGCCTCCAACGCCAAGTCTTGTCCCTTACCCGGAATGTAGTGAGCTAGGTAGAGCAAATAAATGGTCTCATCCGCTGTCTCTTCTCGGTTGGCAACCTCCGGCACCTCGTGCGCCAGTCCATCGTAAACCACCCGTAGTTTAGGGTGGTCTGCCAAGCAATCTTTTACCGCTTGCGACACGCAGATGACGTACGCACTGCACGCCAAGTTAAGTTTCATCCAGCTACTTACCAACGGGCGAGGAAACCGGTCCGGCATAAAGCGGACGTGGGTCAACAGGGCAAATTGTCCGCCGAGCATCTTAGCCACTCCGCCGACCAAGTTATAAAAATCGTTTACGTGGACGATACTGGCTCAATGCTTTCGCACCATCCAGTTGAGCCTTAGTGCATTGATCAATAAGGTGGGGAGGTACCGGAGAAGATTGACCGGATTTTTATTGATCTCCCGGAACGGAAGGGTTTCTACGGGAAAACCGGATTGTTTAACTTTATCTACCAAACGACTTTTTTGCGGTAGTACGAATACGAAGTGATAGGAAGTCCGGGCGTAGTGGGCGTAGCTAAAAATGGTGTTGAATGCTCCGGTGGTGTCTAAAGAGTTCTCTATGATCAACACCGTTGGTTTACCTTCTTTTGTTGCCACCCCTCAACCAACGTCGGTAGTACTTCTGTCTTTGGGCAAGCCGACGTTCTTGAGCATTTCGTTTGCCTTGTCTACCTTATCCTGAAAAATCGGTAGGTCCTTAAATTTCTCCAATGAGTTATCTATACGAACTATCGGCACCTTCCTTTTATTCAAGTCTTCAATCTTTTTCATCACTATAATCTTTTATGTTTTGCTAAAAAGGCATTGTACTCGACATTCCTTTCAAATGCTTCCCACTCATTTTCTTTTAGTCCGTAGATTTTGAAATTATCGCTGACTTCATCAAAGTATTTAGCAATACCCATTTGGTATAAACGCGTTCTGGTTTTTGTGCTTCCAGTAGCGTATACCCAATTCTTATCCCCAAACGCTAGATTGTACATATCTCGCAAATTGGTTTTACTGTACTTGATGAGCTTCACGATACTCCCCTTATGCCCTTCGCTGGTAAATTCAAAGACCGCCATTGACTTTTCGGCCGTAAGCTCGTATCGTGGCAACTTCATCAGCTATTATAAGGTTCGTAATTAAATAATCTCCGTATTCCTGCTTCAATTTACAACAACTTTCCCACAAAGAAAATCACTTACTCCTCAACAATCTCAAACCACTGCCGGGCGATCTTTTCCTGGCTAAATTCTTCCATCCGTTGCTGGGCCGCGGTGGCTTTTGCCGTCTCGGGCTTGGTCAGAAGGCGAACGACCGTATGCACCCACTGCTCAATCGCTTGTTGGTCTTTTAGCATCGGCATCAGCCAGCCGTACGGCGTTTCTTCCGGTTCGGTGGTTTGGCAAGAAACATCCGTGCCCGGGGCTAACAGTTCGCGGGGACCAGATGGGCAGTCTGTCGTAATCACTGGAATGCCGCAAATCATTGCTTCAGCAAGAGAATTGCCGAAACCTTCCCAAGAAGAAGTGAAAAGAAATAGTGTAGATTTACGTAAAAACTTATAAGGGTTACGTTGATACCCTAAGAAATAAACATCATACTGGTTGGTACAACTCTGGTCAGATTTTGAAGAGAATGTTTTTAAACCTAAGTTCTCAGATACTCCTATCAAATAATCATATAAGATACCATCTCCTACAAGTACCAATTTACATTGTTGTATGTCAATCACTCTTTTGAAGACAGTAAGTAACATTTTTTGATTCTTTTGAGGATGTAATCTGCTACTGGTGATTAAAACAGGACTGGACTCGAAAGCAGCCATATTTTTTTCTTCAATACCTTCTATTGAAATATCTACTATTTGTTTTATGTCATAGAAATTATAAATAGTTGTCACCTTATTGAGGTTTTGGTGAAAGTTATTAACCATTTCGTTTTTTAGTCCTTCACTTAACGTTATTATTTTATCAGAAATACAGTACAACACTGGTATAAATAATCTCTTCCGGAAAAAACCGAGCATTCCATTTATTTCTTTATCATGTAGTTTAGACCCTCGGATGCTAACAAAAGTTTTGCTTCTATGAGGTGAAAGTATATTAATGTAATTCGCTCCTTCTAAGAAACTGATGCTTACCGTTGGATTGTATTGTTTCTTAAGTTTGTACAGGTTTTTACACCTTGAAAAGAATTGAAACATTTTATGTAGTATATTTTTTCCACCTCCTACCTGTAAACTCAGGATTCTGCTTTAGGAAAAAATATCACATCGTCTTTTCTATTGAATATGATAACATATACTTTGTAACTGCTTGATAGTAGGCTAGCGACATTAGAAGCACTTCTTTGAGCTCCGCCAAAATCTAACGAAGGCACAATTACAAATACTGAGTCTGAGGCTACAGCGTTCATTTAACTAGTTTTTGAGCTAACAGCTTCTTAATAACAGCAAGGAAGCGACTGGTGAAAAAAACTATGGGGCTTTTCTAAGTGCCTTCAGCAAATACCTTTGAGCTTCTTGAGTTTGGTAGTTCAACACATAGATGAGTGCAATAAACGAATACTTCTTAGCGACAAATCGATCAATTTTGCTTCCATAAAATTTAACAAAAACTTTATCTTTCAGAAGCTCTGCCATAATTTCGTGCGTACCAGCGCAATAAAACTCGGGCTATATTCCGTAGGCTACGCTCGTTGTGCTCACAAATTACACTTGTAACTGTATTATCTATGTAAATCGGCGTTCTTAGCTGCTAATCTTAGCCAAAGACAATGATCTTCACTAGTAACGGCGATTTTACTGTTAATAAATTTGACTTCCATCAGTAAATTTGTTTGAACAACCACTGCATTACAGCTGAACACATTATCATGAATTAAATATGAATTAATATTAGTAGGAATATCGTCATGTACAGCAATAGTTTTTTCGTACTCATCTTTCACATCATAACCTAAATGCACCACCTTTGCATATTTTGAGAGAATTATGTTATGAACTGTCGCTAAATGATTTGAATAGTAATAATCATCCGAATCCAAAAAGCATACGTAGTCTCCCTGCGCATGACTTATGCCAAAGTTCCGAGCGATATTCCTTTCCTCATTTTCCTTTTTAAAGTACCGAATGCGAGTGTCCTTAATATCCCGCACCACCGTCTCGGTGTTATCGGTACTTCCATCGTCTACAATAATTAGCTCAAAGTTATCGTAGCTTTGAGTGAGCACGGAGTTAACGGCGCGAGGAAGCGTATTAGCCCGGTTGTAGGTAGGAATGATGATGGAAAATAGTATGTGACTACGGTTGTCCAATTGCTAAAGCATTTCTAATAATTGCGTTTCTGATGCTTGTACTTGCGCTTCATTTTCTTTTCGATCGTGTTGCACATTTTCCAGATACTGTGGGTACTGATCAAACACTTGCCGTACCGCCTGAACAATTTGGTTTGGCAGAAAAGGCGGCGGCAGCAAAATAGACGAGCGACGAAGCATCTTGCTTACTTCCTCTAACTTCAGCGTAATTCCTAAGCAGACAGAAGGTACACCTAGACAGGCTCCCACAATAGCTCCGTGAGCGCGGGCACTAACAATTATATCTTGATTTTGTAACAGAGACAAAAATTGCTTTAGGCTACATTTATGAGGGTCCCAAGCAACTACCTGATTGTCAAAGTACGTTTGATAATGCCGGTCATAAGATTTCTGAAAGGAGAAAAAAGAAACTCTGTATCCTTGCTTACTCAGTTGTTCGGTAGCATACTTTAAGTTTCGGAAATATACTTCGCCGTCTTGGTGCCAGTCTAGTAAGATAACTCCTACTTTTGAAGGCTCTGTTTGCTTCCTTTTCTGAAGCTCACCTGATAACCAATACTTGGTCAGAAAGGCAATATCAGTAATCCGGTAGTACTGGTTGCTAAATCGGACGCTTTTCAAAAAATCCATACTAGCTTGGTCCCTTACGAAAAGAGCGTCGTACGAACCTATTTCTGATACCTTCCTTAAATAACTCGGTGAACTCTTCCTAAACGGCCCAATGCTCAAACCAAATCCTACTCTACGGTCAAAAGTAATGCGATGCGACTTTCTGACAGCACTGCGGATACGATTCTCCAGTCGTCTTAATTGTTGTGGTGCCAATTGCTTCGCTACCGTATTTAAAGCTTGCTGTTGCCAGCTTCCGTAAGTATGATCTTTATAAATACCCCCGCCCCCATTAAATAGCAGATCGTAGTGAGTTTGGTCTGTCCAGTCTACCAGCGTAGTCGTATCTTCTAAGAATTCTTGAATATACTGATTAAAGTTCTCAGCATCAATAAAATTGGGATTGTTAGGGGTGTTTTCAGAATAAATGGAAATACTCGCGTCGGCGTACTTCTTTTTCAGAATAGCATACGATACCTTCATTAATATATCATCGCCTAGGTTACCGAAGCCGTAGTAGCCTTTGAGAAGTATCTTCATATCTCCAAAGGAATATCTAAAACATTCTTGAGCATTGAATGTCTGGCGACCAAAAGACGATAATTGTCATCACAAACTTCTGTACTGTAACAATGATTACTCCTCTCATCCTGTAAGAAGTAGACAAATCCGTCCATAGAAGGATCTATTCCTTGTCTTTCCACTATAGGAATGGATTTGCACATAATAGCTTCAAAAAAGCGGTAGGTCCATTTAAAGTCCCCTACCGGACATAGTGTGAATCTGCTTTGGCACATAGTGCGATAGTAGGCAATATCTAAATAGTCTTTCGGAATTTCTCTTCCCTTATCTGTAAAGTTTATTAACGCATCATCCCCAAATTCTTCTACCCAGGCTCTTGCTTCCTTTTTCTTACCAGTAAAAGTATATTCGTACCGCTTTTCTTTTGAAATGTCCTTAATGACGCGGAAGTACCTCAAAGGAATTGTCAGACGATACTCTTTACCATCTAAATAGCATAACCCTTTTTTGTGATCTAAGTGCACCTCCCCTTTCATACTTAATTCACTAAGTGCTTCCTGAAACAATGCTTCTTGTTTGAAAGTATACTTAGGGTGCCTACTGCGAAAAAGACCTACAATCTGATTTTGCGAAAATTGCATTATATCGCGCCGTTTAGTAGGATAGACCATAACTTGCTATTGGCGTGATCTATGTACTTATTCCCTACTCTTTTGCTAAAGAATGATTTTATGTATAATTCACCCAAACGGTAAACGACATAATTAGTGAGCTTCAAATGCAATGGCCTTTTCCAAGCATAATCTACCATATCATCCAATCCAAGATGCCGGAGCGACATAGCTACACTCAAGTATTTTTTAGTTAGAAGTTTTCTATTTAAAACATTGAGACGATTATGCTTATCCAACAGTTCGTAAATGCTGTCGAACAGATTAATACGATTTTCTATCTGTAGCAGCGAATTCCTGCCTTTGCTAATTCTTTCAGCATCATCGCGTCTACAGTAGCAATCAGGAGTCTCGTCTATTACTTTAAAATTATACTTTTGAGCTAAGGCCCTTATATGTAACTCCCAATCTTGCCAACTAAGCAGATTCTCATTAAACGGTCCTAAACGAATCAACGCTTCTTTTCTCCAAATAGGAGATGTAATTAGCCATTGTACATATGCGAGAAAACCACTTAAATAGTCATCGTAAGTTTTCTTTTAACCATATTTTATCCGAGTCGCCAATTTCGTGAGTGAAAAATCGCATTGGAAAGACCCAAAAGTCATAGTCTGGACATTCTTGGATAACTTTCAAACGATTTTCTAAGCAGAACGCTGCAAGTAAATCGTCTGAATCCAGAAAGATAACGTACTCTCCTTCGCATTTATCTAAGCCGATGTTGCGGCATAGGGTAAGTGCTCCTTTAGGTTCTCAATGCCTGTTGAAAAAACTTAGCTCTACTATCGCACTTAGTAAACACCTCTATTACCTCTTGGCTTCCATCTGTAGAACCATCATCCACTACGATACACTCCCAATGCTGATACGATTGGTTAATTACAGAGCGTAAAGTATCCTGAATAAGTTTCACTCTGTTATAGACAGGAACAATGATAGAGATTTTCGCTCCTTGTTGCTCAGCACTCGCCATAAATCGTTAATTCTATGATGAATATCATAATTTGTTTTAATCCATTTCTACCTTTCCTACCCAGTCGATTGGCAAGTTCTGGGTCTTGAAACAAACTTATCATATACCTAGCCATTCCCTTTTATCTCCCTCTTCTACTAAATATCCGCTTTCTTCATCGAAGCACAGCATCCTTAATACCAGCATGCCTAGTGCTAATTACTGGTAAACCTGACGCACTAGCTTCTAAGAATCAGTTAACGGAGTACCCTCTGAGTCCCCATTTTCAGGAATGAGAGAATGCTGCACAAAGCAAAATGCTTTTCTCATCAAAGAAGCTACTTCCTCGTGAGCAACCACGCCTTAAAGTCCAGGGTGTGCTCAATACCTAATGACTTGACTAATTGTTTGCAAGCTGCTAACAAGGGGCCATCTCCTACCATTATTAATTTTGCGTCAGGAATATCCTTTAGGACTATTAAAAATGCTAGAATAGTGAGATATGGGGCTTTTTTCTCTACAAATCGGCCTGTTGCTAAAAAATATGAAGGTACTTGATCTTTCTCTTTCTGTCTAAACTTGTCCAGGTCAATACCATATGGAATGCACTCTACCTTTTCCGCCCTTGCGCCTAATGTTATCAATTTTTCTCTCATGTCCGCAGAGACCGCAATGATAGCTTTTGCTTCACCGAACATTTTCTTGTATTGTAGTTGATACAGTGATACTACATCTTTTCTGTAAGCATCATATCCATGAAAATGGACTACGAAAGGAATATTATTCTCTTTACAGGCACTCATTAAAATTGCTCCTGTAAGACCATATTCAACTAATATGCAGTTAGCATTTTCCTTCCTTATGAATTTAACGAGACGCTTTATTTCTTGCTCAATAAGTTTGACTCCCGTTATCTGTCTCTCACAAAATCTGAAAGCCCGTGACAGTTTATCTGTTTTTAATAAAGCGGTACCATCCCCAAAATGAGCATCGCAACCTAAAGAGTATATCACTGTTTTTCGGCCAGGTAGATAATCTATGTGATTTTGAATGAAGGTTTCTGAATACGCCTTCTGAATTGGTGCTATTATAATTATGCTTTTCATACTATTTAATAGCTACACCTGAAATGCTAGTAACCATTTGCCCTTCTTTGAAAGATACCGGATGATTCAGTTTGTCTTTCCATAGTAAAAAGCGCACTACAGGAACCAATAAGGGAGATAATATTTTACGTTGGATAGGTGATATAGGCGACCGCTTTACCCATAACCCTAACATTTGGGCCATACTAGCATGCCAACCGCCTAGCGCATAAATGTCTAATTTTTTAAAACCTGCGCATAAAAAATGCCTCTTAATGCCCAAGGAGTATATCTATACTGGTCATAGGGCACTTCATGTAAAGGCCACAAATACGGGACAGTAAATAACACGATACCATCTTTTTTAAGAACCCGGTAGGCTTCTCTTAATAATCTTTCTGGATCAGAAACATGTTCTAATACTTCTGTCAGTAAAATGCAATCAAAACTGGAATCATTTGAGGGAATTACTGATCCGTCCCAAGTAATGTCCGGCTCAACTCCTTCGTAATCAAAAGCTGTTTCGAGGTCCAAACCAATATAAGATTCAACATTTGAATTATCTAATATGTAGTTACGATATGGCATTTTTCCACAGCCTATATCTAGAAGGTCTCCATTTAAGATAGTCAAAGAAGATGATACTGTTTTGAATATTGCTGATCTGACTACAAACAGATCGATAGTTTTTGCATTAAGAGGTATATCTATGAATTTTCTATCCCTCACAGAAAATAATTTTAAGGTTTAAAAAAAAGCAACTGCAAGTTCACTATGTATGTGTTTTCAGTATGAGTCTACCCGTATAGTCAATTCTACTTAATAAAACTTTAATCTCATTCTTTTTCGAAGTAATCGTCAACAGCACGCTTACATCCTTTCCAATGACCATAATCATCTATAATAATAACCCCCCCTTCAACTACCTTTGGGTATAGGATTTCTAGTTCAACCTTTGTTGATTCATACCAATCAGTATCGAGTCTTAAAAGAGAGATTTTTTCAGGTAGGTCACTAGAAATTAAAGTATCTTCTACCTTACCGATTATAAACTTTATTCTATCTCTAGGATAAGAGACAGAATAAATATTTTCCTTTACCTCTTCAATTGCTGAATAAGCCCAAACCCAAGATTCTTCTTTCTTCCCATGCAAAAGCTTCTTCTTCGCTGAATATCCCCTCATATCAACATCTTTATCCGTTGGCTCACTCATGCCTTGAAATGTATCGTAGAGCCATAAATTTCTGTGTTCATTATACACAGCCAGTTGCTTAAGTACAGCCATAGCACTCCCCCCTTTCCAAACTCCACATTCTACGATGTCCCCTTCAATTTTGCTTTTAACAATGTAGTTTAGAGAATCCATAAGAGCTTTTACTCTTTCTGGAGAAGTCATTGTGAAAGGCTGAATTTCTTTATAGAGAGATTTCTCTTCTTCATTAAAATCCGCATAGTTTTTTGTATCGAATAGATCACCCGCCTTAGTTCTTCTATTTCTAGCAATAAATCGATTTATCATATTCCTTCTCTATTTTCCATTTACAATCCTCAATGTACACACACGTGTCAGGATTAAAATTAAACTCTCTGTAGGTTTCGTACATTTCAACTCTAAAAGGACAAATACCATCTAACAAATGATACCTTTCTGTTCCAGGAGGTCCAGTAAAATAAGCTTTTAAATAGTAGTTGCCTAAGTACAATCTGCTTTTATCAATTACGCACTGAAGCTTGTAATTACCAGCATCCCTACACATTTCCATTTCTGAATCAAATGTCCACAAATGAACCACTGGGGTATCTTTATCATTGACAATTTGAAAACTAAAAGCTGCTGCTTTAAGTGGTTTTCGGGGTATTTAAGGTAAACTGAACGGCCAGGGGCTTTCCAAAGACATGCACTCCTTCTTCATTGCTAGTCTTAACGATAGCTTTAGTAATTTGAGGGTGAAAGGGTCTGGGTTTGAGGTGTGCATTAAATCACTAGATCTTGCCGATCTTAAATAAAAGTTTATGGAAGCTGTTGTTTCTCCGTCAAATATTTTGCTGCCGCCATTTAATAGAATACATCGGTTCGTTAAAGTCAATATTGATTGCATATTATGACTCACAAACACCACTGTCCGTCCCTCGCCCGTCACGTCTTCCATTTTGCCTAGGCACTTCTTCTGGAACTCAGCATCACCTACTGCCAGCACCTCGTCAATGATCAGAATCTCGGGTTCCAGGTGGGCGGCTACGGCGAAAGCGAGGCGCACCTGCATGCCGCTGCTGTAGTGCTTTACGGGGGTGTCAATAAACTTCTCTACGCCCGAGAAGGCTACGATCTCGTCGAACTTGGCTTTTACCTCGCGGCGTTTCATGCCTAAGATGGTGCCATTCAAATACACGTTCTCCCGGCCGGTCAGCTCGGGGTGGAAGCCGGTGCCCACCTCCAGCAGCGAGGATACGCGTCCGAAAATCTCGAAGCGCCCCCGCGTCGGTTCGGTGATGCGCGACAGGATCTTGAGCAGCGTGCTCTTGCCCGCCCCGTTGCGCCCAATAATGCCCACCGCTTCGCCGCGCTTGATCTCGAAGTTGATGTCTTGTAAGGCCCAAAAGGTCGTGGGGGGATGGAGTTAGGGGAACGGGGGTAGGGCTTACGTTTCCGGATGGCTTGGGGTCTTCGAGGTTGGGGCACCTGCGGCTGGAATATGCGCGTAAGGCTCTCACGGAACGAGCCGCTTTTGGCTGCTCCGAGTTGGTAGCGTTTGCCCAGGTTGTCTACACGGATGGCGGTGTCAGTCATTTTTCTTTAAAACTTGCCAGTGTACAGCGTTTCTAACGGAAAACACATTTCGTAGTCGTCCCAAGAAATGTCGCTGTGTTTCGTGATTTCAAAACGGCTGAATCGGTTCTTGATCTAAATACTGGCTGACCATTGGATTCTGATTGATTTATATTCCGTTGAATGTATCCCTTTATATTCTTAACTGCTTCAAGTGTTTTTAAAAAGCTTTCGTGCAAGGGCGGACAAGCATTGCTGCCTGCAAGCCTTTCAATAATGTGTTGTAAGTCTTCCTCGGTTTCAGTTAATGCCATTACCCGGTACTGATCTACCGCGTAGTTATCGCGGTTTCTCTTCAACTCCAACTGTTCAGGGGTCATCCATGAAGGCATAGCGGTTGATATTATAGGTTGTTTATTTCTTGTCTACTTAAATCAGTATATTCCATAATCTGTTGGATATCTAGTCCATCCTCTTTCATCTTCTTAGCGGCCCGGCGCATTTTGTTCGCCGCTTCTTGAGATTTAACTTCTGCTTCTTGAGATTTAGCTTCCGCTTTGGCCAGTGCCTCCTCCACGTACTGGGCGGTAGCCCGATTATCTCGCAGGGTTTTTAAACTTTCTTCGTAGGCGGTCATTTCTTCAGAATTATAGTTAGCAACTTCGGCTGCACTGAACAGCTTCTTGAATATATGTTCTTGTAGTGCTTTGGGTATATCTTCCAAACGATGAAGGTTTTTTATCACATACAACCACTTGTCGAATCGCGTCTCTAACTGATCTACCCCTTTGGTGAATTTAGGCATTTCCAGATAAATGTAAGTCAATTTATCGTAGAAAACCTCTTTCGTTTCGGTTTCCATCAGCTTTACCCGATGTATAAATTTGGTAGGATCGTAGTTGAATCCCTCAAATCTAAAGTTAAGGATACCAACGGTATACACCACCTTCAACTGATAATCCCAATTGCCTTTTTGCGCCTGCTCTTGTATAGGGAAAGTGCTATAGTATAGGCTGCAATCTTTGAAATAGATTTGTCTCATGTTCTGCAACTCAACGATAAACTTCTCGCCTCGTTCGTTCTCACAGTAGATGTCGTAGATAGATTTACGGTCTTCTTCGGTCTTGCCTAGTTGCTCGCTATTGAGGTAAGTTAAGTCACTAATTTGCTCTCGTCCGGCCAACAACTCATTCAGGAAGTCAATTAATAAGTCCTTGTTCGCCTCAGTACCAAAGAGCCGCTTAAACCCGAAGTCAGTAAATGGGTTGATATATCTTTCGCGTATCACGTACGAACTTTATTTTCAATTAATTTACTGTAAAAGTTCATAATCTCGTCAAATTTGGCCTTTACCTCGCGGCGTTTCATCCCTAAAATGGTGCCCCCAACGGATGTTGCCCCAATGGATATTGCGTTGAGGTAGACGTTCTCGCGGCCGGTTAGCTCGGGGTGGAAGCTGTGGTCGGCATCCCGATGGTCCGGCATCCCGGTGCCCACCTCCAGCAGCGAGGATACCCGTCCGAAGATTTCGAACCTCCCGGTAGTCGGCTCGGTGATGCGCGACAGGATCTTGAGCAGCGTGCTCTTGCCCGCCCCGTTGCGGCCAATAATGCCTACGGGGACGCCATCGTCGGCTTCGCCGCGCTTGATCTCGAAATTGATGTCTTGTAGGGCCCAGAAGTCTTTGGGGGTTGGATTACTTTCAGGGTGGCTAGGGGGATTGGGGATTGGATCACTTTCTGCGCGGCTACGACGGCGGAACAGGCTGGACATGCTTTCGCGGAAGGAGCCCGATTTGGCTACGCCCAGTTGGTAGCGTTTGTTCCGGGGCGCGCAGCCCAGGTTTTCTACACGGATGGCGATTTCACGCCGAGCGGTGTCGGTCATCTAATTAAGTTTTCCACTGCGTTGATATGCCGTAATCGTTGAAAACATCATCCTTGATGATGATTGTAAACTGCTCAACCAGTCCCTAAGTAATTCAATGCATATACTCTTTAAAGTCATCCAGCGGTTCGTCAAAATCATCCCTCATGGTGAACGTGCCCTTTAAAAAACCTGCTTTCAGGGGAGAGGCTGAGGATGCAGCAGTTGTCGTTTGGTCGCTCTGTTCCAACAGGGCTATGAACATCTCCACCATCTCCTTCTGCTTGGGCTTCAGGTTGGCTATTCGGTGCACAATTGACAATTCATTCATAAGTTACATCTACTCGCTCAACATACACAATGCCAAAATGGTATATTCCGGTCACATACACCAACAAAAAGACATTATCTTGCGTAAATACTACTCGTCCTTGGCTAGTTGCCAGATTTATTCAAGGTCAAGAACAATTTGAACGTTTTCTTTCACCAGTTCAATTAACTCATCAGGCAAAACACCAATTTTTTTGGTCAGTCTTTTATTATCAACCGCTCTGATTTGGTCAATCATGATATCACAAGCCTGATGAAGATTAGCGGTTCCTTTTTTTAAATGTACCCTTAAAATCTCAGCTTTTTTTTTACATTCGTCGTAATAGGACAGACAATTATGGAAGGGTGAGGTATTTTGTTAAGCAAATTAGTCTGAATCACCAAAACAGGCCGCGTTTTGCCAGTCTCGGTTCCAATCTGGGGGTTTAAGTCCGCTATCCATATTTCAAACTGTTCAATCAACATAATTAATCGCCTCAAACTCTTTAAGTATTGACATCGAATCTGATCTAACAATATTAGATTCTTTTTCCAGCGTCTTCGCAAGAATCAACTTGCGTTGAAATTTATTGTAATATTCTATCGCCTCATTAATATATCGATTACGCGGTTTCTTTATCCGAGAAAGAATCTTTTCAGTCTCGCCGAAAGTAGAATCGTCTATTTTTAGGGATACCGTTTTCATATCGCTTTTTTTCTATACCGCAAAAGTATATGCTATCAGTATGTTTATTGAGGGTGGGTATTTGGGCAAATATACCAAAAAAATCATCAGATCAAGCAAAATGTAAGGTACGGCCACAAACTCTCTTTGGATAGTCCACTACCTTACGATGGCCAAACTTTCTGCCTACTTTACAAAATCTAGCAGTCATGGACATGTTTGACACAGTACTTATCAACATCAACCGCTTGCCTATCTCGCGGGCTGAAAAGAAACTGCTTGGGGAGAACCCCAGGTGGCAGACCAAAGACTAGGAAAACGTGCTTACCGAGATCCACATTACCGACGAAGGCGAATTTAAGGTAAACCAGTGGGAGTACGAAGAAGTACCAAAAGAAGAACGTCCCCACCCGGAAGCAGAAGGAGTTAGGGCAATGAAGGGTTGCCTGCGCCGGGTAGACCAAACGTTAGAAACTATCTTATACCACGGATACCTTCGGTTTTATACTGGAATGAAGGACAAATACGACAGCTATACATGGTTCGAGTTCTCAGCCAAGTTCACCGACGGCCGCTTGGTGGGTGTCAAGCGCGTTGCCGACAAAGACCGGTTACTGGTAAGTGACTGGATCGTGAACATTACGAGTGGGGTTACTGGTGATTAAGCACTAAGCCCGTCAACCCAAGCTTCACAAAGTACCTACGTCCTAACCCGCTAACACCAACGCCAGTGCCCGTTGCTTCACCTCAGTCACGTCGATGCGGGCTTCAATCTCTTGCTCGGAATATACGCCCTCGAGCGCTTCCAACGATGCTTTGTCGATGGCGGCGGGGTAGGCTTCTTCCACCAGCTCCCGCAGTTCCTCCGCGGAGGCGTAGTGTCCGCCGGATTTTCGGCGCTTGTTCACGTACTTGATTTCCCGAACGGCATTGCGGATAGAGAAGTCCCACGAACGGGTGGTGCGCTGCTCAGCCGCCTGCTTAATCAGATGCACCAGCACAATGGTGAGGTAGCTTCTGACCTTTTGCAGCTTATCCTCCTTACTCATGGCTTCGAGTTCATCGATGAGTAATAGCGCTTCCTGGAAGTTTTCCGCTTCAATGTGTTCTTTCAACGTACTTAATTCGTCCATAATCGTACAGGGGGTAGTTCCAGATAGTATACGAAAAGGCCCCCGCTTAGGGTTTCTTAAAGAAGTTGCGGCGCTGGGCGCTGCGCTTGCGCCTCGACTTATGAAGCTCAGGATACAGTTCACCCGTCTTGGGGTCTTGCTTGCGCCAGAAGGGCTGCCCACGAAACTCCTTTTTGTTGCCCTGCCCGTCCGACACGTAGTGCCGCATCTGGGTTTTATCGTTCCTGATGGGCGAGCGCGGCATGTCGGGATAATTGATGCTCACCCCCAGCGTGAGGAAAAAGGCCGAGTTGCGGTGGTCGATGGTGGTGGCATCGGGCAAGGTCAACGCGTAGCGCTTGTACTCGTAGGCGGGCCGCAGGTACACCCGGAAGTATTCCGAAAATACCTTCTCCAGCGTCACGCCCACGTTGATCACCGGTCCGGGTTCTGCTTCCGCGAAGTTCTTGCCCATGTTGATCTTACCCACCCGCACGTCCACGCCAATGGCGTTGTCGTAGTATTCCCAGACGCTGTAGCCCAGCAAGAAGTAGTAGCGCAGCATGCGGGCCCGCACCGCCTCGGGCTCGGGAAAGGTGGTCAGGAAGTTGTCGGGTTCCGGCACGTTGGCCCGGTGGAAATCGACCATCGCCCCGCCGCCCAGGCGCAGCCGAAACAGGTTGAAGTAGACCGCCAGGTTGACCGGGATGCTGTAGCCACCACTGGCCATCGCGATCTCCCCGTCGCCAGCGGGCACTAGTTTGTAGGCCTCCTCGTCGTCGCCCAGCGCCACGGTGGCCGGGGTTGCGGCGTTGAACCAGTTGCGATAGCCCACTAAGTTGCCACCTACCGCGCCCGGAGTGATGTACGAGCCCTGCGCGTTGCGCACGTAGTTGTAGCCGGTGAGGTCGTGCCGGTAGAAGGTGCGGCCGTAACCGGTGCTCAGGTTGATCGAGAACTTGTTCAGGAACGCCCGAAACGGATAGCTGGGGCGTTGCTTCACCCCGGGGTCGTAGCCTGTCTGGATGCCCAGCTTGGGACTGCTCTTGGCATCACCATTCTTCTGTCCGTAGGCGGTGCCCGTGAAAGTGAGCAGGGTGACTAAGAAAAGCGTATATTTCATACCAGCGGAAGTTTTGCTTCGTAGTTTCAACGGCGGTTAACGGGTCGTAGTATTTGCTAAAGATTGCTTTGGGCGCGGGAAGATATTTATTTCAGCTACCGGAACCACCACAAATTCTCGTAAATTCGCTCACTGTACCGAATTCGCCCGTTTCATCATTGCCCGAGTCTCGGACTCGGGTGTCCTATTTCCAGTAAGCCTCCGCGTGATACGCCTCGGCTTACCCAAACCAGATAGCTTATCACTTCAGCAGTTCTTAACGCTACTTTTATGAACATCATCACCGTCATTGGCGCAGGCACGATGGGCAACGGCATCGCCCACGCCTTTGCCGCCCGCTCGTTTAGCGTCCGCCTACTCAACCTGCGCCCCGAAGCCCTGGAAGCGGCGCGCACCACCATCGCCCGCAACCTGGACCGGCAAATCAAGAAAGAACTGATCGACGAAGCCGAGAAAACCGCTACGCTTGATCGCATCCAAATGCATTCTCAACTCGCGGAAGCCGTAGACGGCGCGGCGCTGGTGGTGGAAGCGGCCACCGAGAATCTGGCGGTGAAGCAGCAACTGTTCAAGGCGATCAGTACGCACTGCGCTGCCGACACCGTGCTGGCGACGAATACCTCGTCTATCTCAATTACCAAGATTGCCGCGGCCACGGCTCGACCCGACCGGGTGATCGGCATGCACTTTATGAACCCCGTGCCGGTGATGCCACTCGTAGAGATCATCAACGGCTACCGCACCGACCCGGCCGTGACCGAACGCACCGTGCGCACCGTGGAGCAACTGGGCAAAACCCCGCTGGTGGTGAACGACTACCCGGGCTTCGTGGCCAACCGCATCCTGATGCCCATGATCAACGAGGCCATCATCACCCTCCACGAGGGAGTGGCCGGAGTCACGGCCATCGACCAGATCATGCAACTGGGCATGGCCCACCCGATGGGTCCGCTCCGGCTGGCCGACTTTATTGGGCTAGACGTGTGCCTGTCAATTATGCGGGTGCTGCACGAGGGGCTGGGCTCGGATAAATACGCGCCCTGCCCGCTGCTGGTCAATATGGTGGAGGCGGGGGTACTGGGAGCAAAATCGGGTGAGGGCTTTTATGACTATGCCGACGGGCCAAAGTCGCGGAAAGTGGCGGGGCGGTTCCGGTAGACTTTAGTATTAGTAATCTGGAAGCTCACGCTCATACAGTCTACAAGTAAAGATTCGCGCGACCAGGATGCGATCAACAGAAAGTTGTCTTATCGGGCTACTTATCGTACCTTCGTCGGATGGGTAGAAAACGAGAGATTTATTTCTTCAAGGACTACTTTGACACGTTCTACGAAAAACAGACCGATAAAGTCAAGAAGAAAATTTTATGGACCCTTAAGGTGATTGAAGAGCTAGACCAGATACCGGAGATCTATCTGAAGCACATAAAAAGCTCTTCCGGCCTGTATGAGATTAGAGTCCAAGTGGGAAGCAATATTTTCAGAGTATTCTGCTTTTTCAACGTCGATAACATCGTGGTTATTGGTCACGGATTTCAGAAGAAGAGTCAAAGGACACCAAAATAACAAATCAATAGGGCAGAACAGATAAAACGTGCGTATTATGAAAGCAAAGGATGAAGACCTTAAGAGTTTAGACCAATTTATTGATGAGAAAGTTGGAGAGCACGGAACTGAGCAACGGGAGCAGTTTGAAAGTGAGTATAGTACTTTCAAACTCGGAGTGCTCATTCAAGAAGCCAGAGAACGAAAGGGCCTGACTCAGGAACAACTTGCCACCCTCGCGGGCACTAACAAGTCTTATATATCAAAACTAGAGCGAGATTTAAAAGACATACGGTTTTCTACCCTACAAAGAATCATCAACGAAGGCCTTGGTGGATACCTTGATATTTCTATACGGTTCGAACAAAAAGCGTGACGTAGTTCAATTAGTACACCAAAAAACCAAGCCACAGCAGGTGGCAGGGCGGTTTCGGTAGTGCATTAATTACAGTACTTCTGCACCGCCTCGGCCGCTTCGGGGGCCTCCAGGGCCTGGGCCTTTTTAATGTCGGCGCAGCCGCCGGACTTCTTCTTCATAAATACCTTGAGCGCACCACGATACAGATAGGCTTCGCCGTATTCACTGTTCAGGTTGATCGCCTGGTTGTAGCCCTCCATCGCCTTGGTAGTTTCGCCCAGTTTGTGATTGGACCGTCCACTCAGGTAGTGGGCATCGGCCGAGCGTTCTTTCACCTTCACCGCCTTGCCAAAGTAAAAGGCGGCATCGCCGTAGTCATCGTTGCGGAAATGAAACTTGCCGATGCTCATCAGGGCGTTGAAGTTCTTCGGATCAATCTCCAGCGCCTTTTCGTAATCCGCCAGCGATTTATCGTACTCTCCCAGCTCCTCGTAGGCGCGTCCGCGGTTGTAGATCAACTTGATATCCTCGGGATTGTACTCAATATAATCCGTATACTGGCTTACCGCCTGCTCGTAGTCACCATCGGCAAACAATTGATCACCCTGCTGCGAGTTCTTGCTGTCGCAGGCTCCTAAGAAAACGATAAAGGCAGCGAACAACGCGCCGAATTTTGCTAATCGCATAAACAAGTAGTGGTTATTATAAACGGATGTGAGGTTAGAGGCGGCACAAAGGTACCGATGTTTTGCCCAATCGCCTAATTCGTCAGGCGGTAACTTCGTGGTTGCGCAGGGCTTGGTTAAGGGAGGTCTTCAGGTCGGTACTGGCCTTACGCTGTCCGATAATCAGGGCGCAGGGCACCTGGTAGTCTCCCGCCGGAAAGGTTTTGGTGTACGATCCGGGAATCACCACCGAACGGGCGGGCACCCGACCGACATGGATGACGGGCTCGTCGCCGGTCACGTCGATAATCTTAGAACTGGCGGTAAGTGATACATTGGCTCCCAGCACGGCTTCGGCTTCCACGTGCACGCCTTCTACCAAAATGCAACGAGAGCCAATAAAGGCGTTGTCTTCCACGATCACCGGCTTGGCCTGCACCGGTTCCAGCACTCCACCCACTCCTACCCCACCACTCAGGTGAACGTTTTCGCCAATTTGGGCACAACTGCCCACGGTGGCCCAGGTGTCGACCATGGTGCCGCTACCCACGTAGGCCCCGATGTTCACGTACGAAGGCATCATAATCACGCCCGGACTCAGGTACGCGCCGTAGCGGGCCACGGCCGGAGGAACCACCCGTACGCCCAGCTTATCGTAGCCGGTCTTGAGTTTCATCTTATCGTGGTACTCGAACGGCCCCACCTCAATGGCCTTCATCTTCTGAATGGGGAAGTACAGAATTACCGCCTTTTTAATCCAATCGTGCACCACCCATTCGCCGTCGATGAGTTCGGCTACCCGCTTTTCGCCCCGGTCAAGCTCGTCGATGATCGACTTCACCGCGATCTTTACGTCTTTGTCGGCGAGCAGGGAGCGGTCGTCCCAGGCGTTTTCAATGATTTGTTGTAACTCCATTTTTTGTGGTTACCAGCTAAATTAACCAACCGATTTGTTTTGAAAGTCAAGGCCATACCTTTCTCTCAACGTCGCCCGAATGTACAAAAAATTTGGAAAGTGAAGAGTTTTTCAGAGCAAATGGATGGCGATAACTGGTGATTTCCAAATTATTGACAGTAAGCCACGGGGGCTTACCGATCAGTACATTTATCGCCTACTTGTTTCAGCCAAATATACACTTCATAATTCCTGCGAGCAGTGGTGAGACCGATCGGAAAAAGCATGCTAACCAATCCGAGAAACTTAGCAATCCCACCCAGTTCAGCCCTTGAGACTATCTTGATCATTCCTTAATATCCAACGACCAGCCGTTCAAATACTCCACCGCGCGTTGGTCGGTAAGGTCGTACAGGCAGGGCACCACCGAGGTGTAATTGTTGGCAATGGCCCACTCGTCGTTGTCTTCGCCCACGTCGAAGTTCACGAAGTTGCCCACCAGCCAGTAGTACTTGCGGCCGTAGGGATCGGTGCGCTCGTCGAATTCTTCCTGCCACTTGGCGTGGGCCTGCCGACACACCCGGATACCGCGCATCGACTCGTTCTGCTTCGGCGGGAAGTTCACGTTCAGCGCCACGCCCTGGGGCACGCCCCGTTCCAGCACCTGCCGGGCAATCTGCTGCACCGGGGCCACCGTGTGCGAGAAGTCTGCGTCCGCCGCGTAATCACACAACGAAAAGCCGATGGCCGGAAAGCCTTCAATGGCCGCTTCCACCGCCGCGGACATGGTACCCGAATAGAGTACGTTGATGGAGCTGTTGCTGCCGTGGTTGATGCCGCTCACCACCAGGTCAGGACGGCGGTCTTTTAATAGATGAAACTTGGCCAGCTTCACGCAGTCGGCCGGGGTGCCGGAGCACTTAAAGGAGCGGGCGTTGTCGAAAAGCTCGGTTTCGGTGAGGCGCAGGGGGTGACCAATGGTGATCGCGTGCCCCATGCCCGACTGCGGACTGTCCGGCGCCACCACCACCACTTCGCCCAGTTCGGCCATTGCGTCTACGAGTACGCGTATTCCCTTGGAGGTGATACCGTCGTCGTTAGAGATCAGAATTAGCGGTCGACTCATGAATTGAGCAAGGTGTTGTAGTAAGCGGTGATGCGCACCAAATCACCCTGCCGGTCGTGCTTCAACCGGTTCTGCTTGATGTACTTGCGCACTTCGCGTTGGTGATTGTCCATGATGTCGTAAAGGTCGTCTTTCTTCTGAGAATAGCGAACGATTTCACCGTTCCGGTCCAGAAAGAAGTAGTTAAATGACAGGCGCTGGCGGGTGCCCATGCGGTTGCCGTAGTAGTTATAATAACCAAACTGCGGCACGTTATCCTGCACAATTTCTTCGCGGCACAGCAGTGTCAGGGTATTTTCGTGCAGCACCTCAAACAGGCGGGGCACTTGGTAATTACTGGTTCCCTCGTAGGGCAAGGCGTAAAACTGCCGGTAGCGACCGTACTCCTGATCGTAGAACTCAAAGAACAGAATCTTGCGGGCGCTGTAGGTTTGCACGGTGTTGGTGGTGTTGAGCTGCACCACGTCGGCTTCTAGGTTGTACTTCAGCTTGCCTTGCAGCTTTTCGCCGCCGAGCAGAGTGATATCCCCATCGTGCCACAGTTGGGACGGGAAATACTGAGCAGAAACGGTGAGCGGCCCCAAGCCGATCAGCAGCAGTAAGCACAATTGCTTTTTCATAAGATCAGGTTGTTGATTCTTGTATGCTAATAACACCAAAATCCGCAAAAAAGTATGCCCTAGGGGTTACTCAGCGGGCGGTAGTCGACAATTTCCAGACCATAGCCCTGCAACCCCACGCGCTTCACGGGGTGGTTGGAAAGAAGCACCAGCTTGCTGGCTCCTAGGTCGCGCAGAATCTGCGCTCCCACTCCGTAATCTCGGTTGTCCATCGACGGCGTAGCCAGCGGCGTATCATCCGAAACGGGACGCTGATACTGCGCCAGGCGCTCCAGCAGGTTGCTGCCCATGCTGTTTTGGTTCATGTAGAGCACAATGCCGCGCGCTTCGTGCTCCAGCACCTGCAACGACTGCTGCAAGGTGCTGTTGGGGTGATCGGGACCGGCTCCGAACACGTCTTCCAGCAGGTTGGCCGCGTGCACCCGTACCACCACCGGCTCGTCAGCTTGCCACGTACCCTTCACCAGGGCCAGGTGCACCTCGTCGGTGTTCAGTTGCCGGTAGGCGTACAGGGTAAAGTCGCCGTAGAGCGTGGCGAAGGGAAGCACCGTCTCGCGCCGAATAAGCGTTTCGTGGGTGAGGCGGTACTCGATCAGGTCGGCAATCGACACCAGTTTGAGGTCGAGGCGGTCGGCCACTTTCCGCAGATCGGGCAGGCGGGCCATCGTACCATCTTCGTTCATAATCTCTACCAGCACCCCGGCGGGTTGCAGTCCGGCCAGCTGGGGGAAGTCAACCGCCGCCTCGGTGTGGCCCGACCGGCGTAGCACGCCCCCCGCCATCGCCTTGAGGGGGAAAATGTGTCCCGGACGCCCCAATTCTTCGGGCCGGGTGCGCGGATCAACCAGCGCCTTAACGGTTTTGGCGCGGTCGGAAGCGGAAATGCCGGTGGTGCAACCGTGTCCGAGCAGATCGACCGACACGGTAAAGGGAGTGGTGTGGGAGGAGGTGTTGCGGCCCACCATCATCTCCAGTTCCAGCTCCTGGCACCGCTGCTCGGTGAGGGGAGCGCAGATGAGGCCCCGCCCCTGGGTGGCCATAAAGTTAATGATCTCGGGGGTGGTGTGCTCGGCGGCGCAGATAAAGTCGCCCTCGTTTTCCCGCTGTTCGTCATCCACCACGATGATCACTTCACCCCGTTGGATGGCCGACAGTGCTTCGGGTATGGGGTCAAGCATTGCAGAATTTTAGGTTGGTGAGGATTACAACCCCTCAGTTTTCAGATACAGTTCGTCGAGCATAGTTTCTATTCCCAAAGACTGGAGCGCAAGGGTTTGGTTTAGTTGACTGACCCAGGTGATCTGCCAGGGTTCTGTCGGAGAGGGGCGATAATGTAGTTGCGCCTTAGGTTCGTGCTGGCTCAGCAGCACGTACTCCCGCAGACTCGGTAGCTTACTAAAATATTCGAACTTTCGGCCCCGGTCGTAGGCTTCCGTACTGTCGGAAAGCACTTCTACTAGCAGGATAGGGTTGACGATGGCTTTGGTATCTTTCTCAGATCGTTCCACTAGTCCGCAGGTGACCGAAGCATCGGGATAGAGATACTTGCTGGCAAAATCAATGTACACCTTCTGATCGCTGGTATAGACTCTACAGTCCTTCTTGCGAAGCAGTTGGTTGAGAACGAATATAATGTTTCCCCCAATGACATTATGGACCGGATCTCCCCCGGCCATCGCAAACACCTCACCATCGTGGTACTCATAGCGTTGCTGGTTTTCTTCTTCTAGCTGGTTGTATTCAGCGAGGGTGAGTTTATGGGTGATTTGTTGCTGTTCCATAGTTGCATCGTCAGTTGCCTTCTTCACGTAAATTAGGCCCGAAAGGTTGACAAGGAATCTACACCAACTTCTTGTACCGAACGCGGGTCGGAGCTGCGTCGCCCAATCGCGCTCGCTTGTTTTCTTCGTAGTCGCTGTAGTTGCCCTCGAACCAGTAAACCTGCGAGTCGCCCTCAAAGGCCAGAATGTGGGTGGCGATGCGGTCCAGAAACCAGCGATCGTGCGAGATGATCACGGCGCAACCGGCAAAGTTTTCCAGTCCTTCTTCCAGCGCCCGCAGGGTGTTCACGTCCAGGTCGTTGGTGGGCTCATCAAGCAACAACAAATTAGCGCCTTCCTTGAGGGTGATGGCCAGGTGCACCCGGTTGCGCTCGCCACCCGACAGCTGACCTACTTTCTTCTCCTGGTCGGTGCCGCTGAAGTTAAACCGGCTCACGTAGGCGCGGGAGTTCATCTGCTTGCCTCCCAGGTCAACCCACTCGTTGCCCCCCGAAATAATTTCCCACACCGATTTGGTGGGTGTCAGGCGGTCGTGCTCCTGGTCCACGTAGGCCAGCTCCACCGTTTCGCCCACGTCGATGCTTCCGCTGTCGGGCGCTTCCTGGTGGGTGATGAGTTTGAACAGGCTGGTCTTGCCCGCCCCGTTGGGCCCGATCACGCCCACGATACCGCCCTGGGGCAACGAAAACGTGAGGTTCTCGAACAGCAACTTATCGCCGTAGGCCTTCGAAACGCCCGCTACCTCGATAACTTTGCTTCCCAAGCGCGGCCCGGGCGGAATGAATAGTTCCAGTTTCGCCTCGCGTTCCTTGGCTTCCTCGCCGAACAGCTTGTCATAAGCACTCAGGCGGGCCTTGGCCTTGGCGGTGCGTCCCTTGGGCGTCATCCTGATCCACTCCAGCTCGCGCTGCAGGGTTTTCTGTCGCTTCGACTCGGTTTTCTCTTCCTTAGCCAGTCGGTTTTGCTTCTGCTCCAGCCACGAGCTGTAATTACCTTTCCAGGGAATGCCTTCGCCACGGTCGAGCTCCAGAATCCACCCGGCCACGTTGTCCAGAAAGTAGCGGTCGTGGGTCACAGCGATCACCGTGCCTGCGTACTGCTGCAAGTACTGCTCGAGCCACTGCACCGACTCGGCATCCAGGTGGTTGGTGGGTTCATCGAGCAGCAGCACGTCGGGCGATTCCAGCAACAAACGGCACAGCGCCACCCGGCGCTTTTCTCCTCCCGACAGATTCGCGACCTTCGCATCGGCCGGTGGGGTGCGCAGGGCTTCCATCGCTTTCTCTAGGCGGGTGTCGAGCTCCCAGGCGTTGGCGTGGTCGAGTTGATCCTGCACCTTGGCCTGTTGGTCGATAACTTTCTGCATAGCGTCGGGGTCGTCGAGCACCGCTGGGTCGGAGAATTTTAGGTTAATTTCTTCGAATTCTTGCAGCAAGCGCACCGTTTCGGCCACGCCTTCTTCCACCACCTGCCGCACGGTCTTGTCGGGGTCCAGCACCGGCTCCTGCTCCAGCATGCCCACCGAGTAACCCGGCGAGAACACCACCTCGCCCTGGTAGTCGGCGTCCTGACCGGCAATGATGCGCAGCAGCGATGATTTACCGGAGCCGTTGAGGCCCAGCACGCCGATTTTTGCTCCGTAGAAGAAAGACAAATAGATATTTTTAAGGACTTGCTTTTTGGGGGGGAAGGTTTTGGTCACCCCCGACATAGAAAAGATTACTTTTTCGTCAGACATATCAGGTTGTTACGTAGAGATGGGGCGAAGCGGCTCCACCGGAGCGGCTTCGCGAATTTGACAAGGCGCGTAATATCCCACGAATTTATGCGGAAAAAAGTAATTAACCTATATTTTTGCCCATCGCGCAAAAACCCCGGGTCAGGACTTGACATTTAGCAAAATAACGCTATTATGGCGCTGCTGTTACCGAAAACAAGAACCGGGGGCTCAGAAAACTATAAAGAGCAGAAGTCGTACCTACTTCTCATTGTGAAGCGCGCACCAACAGCGAACATTCGTGATGTACGGTAATAACTTTGCGGGTTGTTGTTAGTACTACTATAAATAACCTTAACCAAAACCAACAATACAGTGGACACGCCAGCTACTCCCTACGGTTTTATCCGGGATGATAAAATCTACCGTGCTCCCTTTCTCGACCACCCCGAACGCGAAATCGGTGAAGTCAGAGAAAGTGAAGCATCCACCATCCAGTATTTTCAGAACCGGTTCACCATGGCCGAGAACAAGGTGAGCACCCTAGAACAGTCTGTAGAAGAATCGGAAAACAAGGGTTCGTACCTGATGAAGCTGATTCACCTGCGCGATAACCTGGCCCGGTTTGATGCCCTGGGCGATTACGCGGCTCTCTTCGTGCGCCTGGACGCCGTGGAAGAGATGCTGCGGGAGATCATCGCTAAAAACCGGATCAAGAACCTGGAAATCAAACGAGCCCTGATCGCGGAAGCGGAAGTGCACGAAAACAGCTCCGACTGGAAAGAAGGGGCCGACAGTTTGCAGGCGATCAAAGAAAATTGGATCAAAACCGGGGCAGTGGACGATGAGTACCAGGAGGAAGTGGAAGACCGGTTCAACCAGCTTCTGGATACCTTTTATCAACGACGCAAGGACTTCTTCCAGTCGAAAAAAAGACCTGACCAACGCGCGCATTCGTCGCTACAAAGAACTTAACTTTGAGATGCACAAGCTGGTGCGGCAGGCCGACAAGCGGGCCGCCCAGCAGCGCGTAAAGGAGCTACAAGTGGACTGGCGGGAGGTGGGTAAGATTCCGGTATTCAAGTACAAGCGCCTGCAAACGGATTTTCGTTCGTTGGCCAACCGTATCTTCGGCAGCCCGGACGACACGCAACAACGCCGTCCTTCCGACGCTCGGGGTCCGCGACAGTTTGCTCCCCGGCAGAACACCGCTCCCGCCCGCGACGGCTGGGTGAACCCCAATGAGGCCATCAGCACCAAGAAGGACCTGATCCGGCAGGCGCAACAGTTGGCCGAAGATGCCGAAGGCGACGGCATCCATGAGGTGCGCCGCTTGCGCGAGGCCTGGAAAGATTCGGGACGTATTTCGCGCGAGAAATCAATGGAGCTCACCACGCAGTTTAACGAGGCCTGCGACACCGCTTCGGAGCAGAGCTTTCTGAACCGCGCCGCCCGCGCCAAAGATCCGGATTATGATAACAATTCGCGCGCCGAACAAGTATCTCTTAAGATTGAACTGCTAGAAACTTCGCTGGTGCGCGACGAAAACGAGTTGGTTACCCGACGCGACAACGTAGGTAACCAGTCAAACCCGCTAGAAGCACGACAGGCCGAAGGCAAGCTGCGTCAGCAAATCAGGAAGGTGAACACCAAGCGGAAGCTTATCCAATCGCTCAAAAACGAACTCGCTGATTACTAACTTTGCTTTCGGCAACCGGAGGCAGCGTCTGCACTCCGTGTACGCATTATTAAATTAATGCACTAAATAGCGAACTTTTGGTAAGAAAGTTGTTTTCATGCCGTTGCGGTTACGCAACACTTTATTTGAATTGGGTGCGGTCGTAGCCAACCAGTAGCAATTAAACGTAATATCATGTATTGGACACTAGAATTAGCCTCTTATCTCGAGGATGCCCCCTGGCCCGCGACCAAAGACGAACTGATCGATTTCTCGATTCGATCCGGTGCGCCTCTGGAAGTGGTAGAAAATTTACAAGAGTTGGAGGACGATGGGCAACCCTACGAGAATATTGAGGAAATTTGGCCCGATTATCCCACCAAAGAAGATTTCTTTTTCAACGAGGACGAGTATTAAGCAGCGTTTCGGCCACCACCAAGTCTTCCCGGGTGGTTATTTTTAGGTTGCGGTAGTGCCCTTCGATGAGGTGAATGCTTCGACCGCTGTGCTCCACCAGGCTGGCATCGTCCGAAAATTCTTGTTCGCCGACCTGCGCGTAAGCCTCCCGTAACCATTCAGTGCGGAACGTCTGCGGGGTTTGCACCAAGTGATAGTCGGTACGTACCATCGCTTCGCTATTTTCTCCGACTATTTTGCGAATAGAATCCTTGAGCGGCACCGTAGCCACGGCGCTGCCGTAGCACTCGGCCTCAGCAAACGATCGGTTGATCAGCTCCAGAGTCACCAACGGGCGCACTCCGTCGTGCACCGCTACCAAGCTAATTTCTTCCTTTACGCGCTGAAGTCCGTTGCGCACCGAAGCGGAGCGGGTGCTTCCCCCGGCCACCACCGTGTGCGGCACCGTGAACCGGTGCTCGGCGCACAGCGTTTGCCAACGCGGCATTTCGGTTTTGGGAAGGATGGTGATGAGGTGAATGGCGGGAGAGCAGCGGTGAAAAACCGCTAAGGTGTGCATCAGGACAGGCTGGCCCGCCACGGGGATAAACTGCTTGGGCAGTGAAGCCTGCATCCGGCGGCCCTGCCCCCCCGCCACGATCAGTGCGTACCGCGAACGTGCCATCGCCAGCCGGGTTTAAATGATTAGCATTGCGTCGCCGTACGAGAAAAAGCGGTACTTTTCCTTGATCGCCACCTGGTAGGCGTCCATGATTAGCTCGAAGCCCCCGAAAGCGCAGGCCATCATCATCAGGGTGGACTGTGGTAAATGAAAATTGGTCACCAGCGCGTTACAAATCTTGAATTCGTAGGGTGGAAAAATAAAGCGGTCTGTCCAGCCCTCGTTGGCCTTAAGCCGTCCGCTGGCCGACACCGACGACTCCAGCGAACGCATGGAAGTGGTGCCTACGGCGCATACGCGCTGTTTATTATCCAGGGCCTCGTTCACGTGGTTGGCCGTGGTATCACCGATGATGTAGTTTTCGGAGTCCATCTTGTGCTTGGTCAGGTCTTCCACGTCCACTGACCGGAAGGTGCCCAAGCCCACGTGCAGGGTGATGGGATCGATGTGCACGCCGTTGATCTCCAGGCGCTTCATCACCTGCTTGGTGAAATGCATCCCGGCGGTGGGAGCGGCCACCGCGCCCACGTGCTCGGCAAAAATGGTCTGAAAGCGCTCGCGGTCCGAGGGCTCCACCTTGCGGGTGATGTACTGCCGGGGCAGGGGCGTTTCGCCCAGCGTGTCGATCAGTTTGTAGAACTCCTCGTCGGTGCCTTCGTAGAGAAACCGGATGGTTCGTCCGCGCGAGGTGGTGTTGTCGATGACTTCGGCCACCAGTTCACCTTCGCCAAAGAAGAGCTTGTTACCCACCCGAATCTTGCGCGCCGGATCTACCAGCACGTCCCACAGGTTCATCTCCTTATTGAGTTCGCGCAGCAGGAAAACTTCTATTTTGGCCCCGGTTTTTTCCTTGTTACCGTAGAGCCGGGCCGGAAACACTTTGGTGTTATTCACCACCAGCACATCGCCTTCCACAAAGTAACCGACAATATCTTTAAACTCCTTGTGCTCGATGGTACCCGTATCCCGATGAATCACCATCAAACGCGATTCGTCCCGGTTCTCAGCGGGGTATTGGGCGATACGACCTTCCGGCAGTTCGTACTTAAATTCAGAAAGTTTCATAGGACGTTGGGTAGGCAATGCAACAAAAGTGCGCGAGGGGGTATTTTTTAGAAGGACAAATTTAAGGAATTGTTTTACATTGACGGAAGAAAGTGCGTAAAGTTCGCCCTCGACCGAGGCTCTAGTGCGCTTCAACTAAAAAATAGGTTCACCCCCACGCCCTATCCCATGCTTATCCTTAGACTAATGTTTGAAAGTGCGTTTTCGGCCTGGGATGCACTGCGGGCCAACCTGCTGCGTACGCTGCTTTCGTTGCTGGGAGTGACGGTAGGCATTTTTGCCATTATCACGGTGTTCACGCTGGTGGATTCGCTGGAGAGGAACATTCGGGATAGCTTTTCGTTTCTGGGCGACAAGGTGATCCGCGTAGAAAAGTGGCCCTGGATTTTCGCCGACAACTATCCCTGGTGGAAGTACTACAAGCGCCCCCATCCCTCGTTAGAAGAGTACCACTTTCTGGCGCAGCGCGTCACCGAGGCCGAGGGAATCACTATTTTTGCCGAGAAACGGGGACTGCAGTTGCAGTACGGCAACAGCAGCATCAACCCGGTGAGCCTGACGGGTATGTCACAGGAGTATAACGAGGTATTTGATGTGGATATCGCGCAGGGGCGCTTCTTTTCGCCGCAGGAAACGGCCCTGGCCCGCAACGTGGCGGTAATTGGCTCCGAGATCGCCCAAACCCTCTTTGATGGCCAAGAGCCCCTGGGCAAAATCATTAAATTGAAGGGCCTCAAATTTGTAGTGATCGGGGTGTTGCTGCCGCAGGGCGAAAGCATTATCAACGCGCCCACCGCCGATCTGGCCTGTTACATTCCTTATCAGAGTTTCTTGAAACTTTACGCCAGCAACAGCACCTGGGGCGTAGGCGCGACCATTGCCCTGCGGGGACGGGAAGATGATAAAGGGCTGGAAAACCTGGAAAACGAAATCATCGGCCTGATGCGCCGCCGCCGCGCCCTGCGGCCGCGGGAGGAAGAAAACTTTGCCGTGAATCGCTCCGAATTGTTCGCTGACATGGTCACCAACGTGTTCAACGCCATTGGCCTGGCGGGAGCCGTGATCGGCAGTTTCTCGATTTTGGTGGGAGGGTTTGGGATTGCCAATATCATGTTCGTATCAGTGAAGGAGCGCACCCACATCATCGGCATCCAGAAATCGCTGGGAGCGAAGAACTACTTTATCCTGCTGCAGTTTTTGTTCGAAGCCATGTTCTTGAGCCTGCTGGGCGGCGTGGGTGGCATGGTGCTGGTTTATCTGGCCACCTTTGTGCCGCTGGGCAGCCTCACCCTCCTTCTCACTCCCAAGAACATCATTTTGGGCACCCTTATCTCGAGCGTGATCGGTATTGTGTCGGGCCTTATTCCGGCCATTGTGGCCGCGCGGCTGAACCCGGTGGAAGCCATTCGCAGTTAAACCGATAAGTTATGGACGCCCGTCAAGTACTAGACGGCATCAAGCGAGCTATTCACGAACAAGATTCTACGGCCGAAGCCTACCTATGGACTACCGGAAAGAGGCTTTAAGATTTTCACCGCTATACGAGCATGTCAACCGCGATGGTGTGAAACTACAATAATGAACGGCATCCCACGCTATACCGACATCAACGACCTGCATCGCCTGACGGGAGCGGCGCTACGTACGCACAATCCGCGGTTTCACTGCTTTGACATGGCCGAGACGAACAACCTACCGGTTAACGAGCTCCCCCCGCACCGCACTGATTTCTATACCCTGGCTCTTAACTTCGGTACGCAGGACTTATCGTATACGCTCAACGAGCGGACGTTCCACCAACCGCTCAACTTCGTGCTCTGCGCCGCCCCAGGCCACGTTGCCACCTGGCAGAAGCGGGGCAACTGGTTCGGCTACTGCACTTTCTTTAAGCGAGAGTTTTTGCAGTTTCACGAACCAATCAACTTTCTCCAGCAGTACCCTTTCTTTAGTATTAGCGAAACCAATCTATTGCCGGTCGATAAGGATACTTTTCAAAGTATGCAAACGGTCTTTAAACAAATTTTACAAGAACAAGCGAACCCTAGTACATTCGGCGCCGAAATCATTCGTTCCCACTTCCAGGGCATCCTGTGGCAGGTGCGTCGACTGTACGAAAGCACGGAAGCAAACACTCCTGCTCAGCGGGCTGGTTCGGTAATCACCGCGCAGTTTCAACACTTGGTTAATGAGTACTTCCAAGATAAAATTTCCGTAGATGCCTACGCTGATCTGCTAAACATCACGCCTAATCATCTCAGCCAAACGATCAAGCAAACTACGGGAAAGACCGCCAAAAGCATCATTGCCTCCCGAAGAGTCCAGGAGGCTAAATACTTACTCATCCACACTGCAAACGATGTAGCAGAGACTGCCTATTACTTGCACTTTTCCGAAGCCACCCATTTTACTAAGTTTTTTAAGAAGAACGCGTTATGCACTCCTTCCGACTATCGGAAACAGCACCGAGTGCCATAATATTTACCAGGGTAGCGGCTGTTGATCTCGGAAGAAACCACCGCTGGGGCCGCTGTCGGGCAGCGTAGCCGCCCAGATAATACCATACCGTAAGGCCGTTTAGCGCCAGCTTTGAGATACCGTAGGAAGTGACTACGGCTGGATGCACTCCCAGACCGAAGACCGGATCACCAAAGGCGCCTGCGCCGCTGGAGATATTGACAATGCGGGGTTTCTCGCTTTTCCCGAGTAGCGGATAAAAATACTGCACCATCCGCCAGGCTCCGAACAGATTAGTCTCCAGGGTAGCACGGGTTACAGCAAAGTCTGTTTCCAGCGGATGTACGCCGTAGTCGAGTCCAGTCCCGGCGTTGTTAATCAGTACATCAAGCTGTCCGTAGCGGTGCCGCACAAATTCGGCCAACTGGCCTACGCTGGTCTCAGTGGTAATGTCAAGGGCTTCGGCCAACACGCCACGACCATTGGCAGATAGTTGTTTCGCTAAAGCTTCGGCCTTACTAAGGGCACGGGCGGTGATGATAACCTCAAAGTCCTGCTGACTCATTGCCTGCGCCACTCCGTAGCCGATGCCTTCGGCGCGACCTACACCGGTGATGAGTACTATTTTTTTATTAGTTGCCATCGCACTCTACACTCTACTGAAAAGCGGGCTTGAAACCATGGATGCTGTCGGCGAGCGAGCGAGGTGCCTCGCCGGTCACCTGCTCAAAGGTATCGGTGATGCGTTCGGCTTGGCCTTCAGCTCCTAGTTGAGCAATTGCCATTAGATCGTCAACTAACCAATCGTCCATCCCGAAGCCGAGCATAGCCTCTTTGCTTTGTTCGTACGATACCGGGTAATAGTTTACTTCTTGACCAACCGTTTCTCCAATCACTTGAGCGACATCGAGCATCGGGACGGCGGCAGGACCGGTAAGTACGTAGGTCTGGTTGCGGTGCTTATCCGTATCGTTGGTTAAGACAGCCGCCGCCACGCGCGCCACGTCGCGGGCATCAATATAGCTCACCCGGCCACTGCCCAACGGAGCGTAGATAGCGCCTTGGTTCTTGACTGATTGCGTGTGAGCTAGCAGGTTCTGGGTAAAGGTGTTAGGTTGCAGCAGGCAGTAGGCTAGTCCGGATGTTCGCAGGTGCTCTTCAATGCTGTGGTGCATTCGGAACATCTTAACTGGCGCATCGGTAGCGGCACCCATTGCCGATTGCTTAACGATCAACGCAACGCCTTGAACCCGACAAGTATCTATGAAGTCTTTTTGCAGGGTTTCCATTTCCAGCGTTCCTTCGGTAAGCAGAAACACGGCGTCTGCCCCGATAAGGGTGCTAGCGTAGGAAGCGCGGTTGTTTAAATCAGCTTGTACTACCTTTAGCTTCGGGCTATTTAACTGAATTTTGTTGGGTGAACGGGTGAGGGCGACTACCTCAACTTCATTTTCTAGCAGTTGAGAAAGAAGGGCTTGGCCGACGGTGCCAGTTGCCCCAGTAATAATTATCTTCTTCACGGTAAGCAAGGGGTTAGGTTTGACATATTGCAAACCTACCAAAAGAGGGTGATACAACACTAACCCTGATCTGGGTAGGAATGGCGAAAAAGTTGGTATTTAATGATACCCTGATTTCTCAAAAATGACAGCCAGCTAACCCTTTTCTCTCGTTCTTAATACAGCACCTTAGAAACGTCTTTAATCAGTTCGTCCAGTTCCTCAGCAATGGCCTTGAGGTGGTTGAGTAAGGTTTTATTCTCTTCTTTGTGGGCGTCTTGAAAGTCGATCAGCTCGATGAGGCCCATCATCCGCGCCAGCGGACCACGCAGTTTGTGCGAATTGAAGAAGGCGTATTCGGCGATCTGTCGGTTTTTGATCAAAATGCTTTCTTCGGCCAGCACCCGCTCCGTGATATCCACCATCCCCCCGATCATTCGGACGGGGGTACTGTCCGCATCGAACTCGAAGTAGCCTTTGTCGTATACGTAGGCAAACGAATTATCCTTGCGCCTAAAACGGTACTTGTCGAACCACTTTTCGATACGTTGAGCAATAAAAGAATTGATGCGCTCAACCACGCGCTGCCGGTCATCCTGGTGAATTCGTTCGTGCCACCACTCGATGGTGGTGCCGATTTCTTCGGGACTGTAACCGAACATAGTCACCATATCATTCCACCATACCATTCCGTTCTGTATGTTCCAGTCATAGATAGCATCGTTGGTGGCCTGGTTGATCAGCTGTTGGGCCCGTTCGGCCGCTTTGCTCTGGCTGTTGTCTCGAAACACCGTGATAAAGCGCTGCGCACCTTCGGTTAGGATTAACCGAGCATTTACTTCTCCTTCGATCAACTGCCCGTTTTTGGCACGAAGCACCGTCTCCACCCTCCCCTCTCCGTGGTCTCGCAACTGCTGCACCAGCTGCTCCCGATCTTCCGGTTGCGTCCAGAAGCCCAACGCTACCGTGGTACTGCCCAACAGTTCTTTCTCGCTGTATCCGGAGAGCTCGATCAAGCTTTTATTCACTTGGTATATTCGGCCGTCCGACACTTCGCTCACGCAAACGGCGCTCGGGCATAAGTAGAAAAAATTATGCAGCTTTTCTTTGAGCGACCAGTAGGCCTGTTCCTCTTTCAGCTGCTGCGTCACATCGGTCAGGCGGCAGAACAAATACCATTTTTCGGCTACCTTCACGAGCGATGTTGCCGTCTCAAACCGAAGCAGATAGTCGGCGGCGGAGCGGCAGGTGAGTACTTCTTCCTGATTAGCGTTCGGGTTTTCTGGGAAGAAACGATCCTGCCAACCGAACGGACGGCCGTCTTCGTGCGCAATGTTTAAATCATCTACTGAGCCAAAAGTATCGGATTTCTCTGGCCACGAGAAGGTATCGCGGGCCCGGGGGTTGGCGCACTGGATGGTTCCCGCTTCATCAAGGCATAAAACGGCATCCTTCGTATCAGACCAAAGGGTGTTTAGGAAGTAGGCAGGATCGATCACGGTAATCTATGGTATGAATGGCGACAATATCAGTTCGAAAGTAGTCAGGTCTCACCATTTAAGAAGACAAAGCAGTTGCTACCGGAAACAGCTAAAAAAATTAGGAGAGACAAAGTGTTGTATCAGAGAGCATTAGTGTCTCAATGATATACATTTCTGAAGAGATATCAAAGTGACATTCGCCTTCCAGTGCAAATTTTTATTATAAGGTTGATTAATATTTGCTACCAACGATACCCTACTCCGGCCGAAATTAAGTGCGGAGCACCAATACCCAGCTCAAAGTTTGCGCCCCAGTGCGGAGCAAAGTAGGTATCGGCTCCAACCAGAATGAGTTGCGGGGCAAGTTGCGTCCCCAGAGCGAACGACAAAAACTTCCCAACGGTATAGTTGATGTCCTTCGCGTTGGTATCGAACGTCCAGCGGGTGATGCCCAGCCGGATACCCGAGTACCATTCTACCCGCGAACGCCCAGCATTATAGTGCCACAGTGCAAATCCGCCGATGTTAAATCGCCGCACGTAGGTAGTGAAGTTATCCAGCAGCGTATTGCCGCTCTCGTCCTGATATTCGTACCCCCGGTAGCGCGCCGAAAACACCTGCCGTGACAGTCCTCCACCGAAGCTAATGTGCTGCCGCCAGCGGTAGACGTAGGCGAGTTGAACCGCCGGTTGCACGGACACATCGATATTGGCCACGCTTCCCACCCGCTTCACCAGTCCGGAAACCAGCCCAATACCGCTGATGCCTACGTTAGCGTGGGCCTGGTGGGCATACGGGTACACAAGAAGGGTTTCCTTCTGCTCCTGGCCGCGCCCGGACAGGCTCACCACCATAAGGGGTACTGCAATCCGTGCGTATCGAGCAGAGAACAAGAAAAGACGAATGTCGAAGCGGTGAAAAAACTTCGCGGACGTAGAGAAGCTGCTCAAAGTGATCAGAACCGCTATTCGCCCCGGGCCACTGACTCAGCCTTTTGCTGCACAGCATTCCAGACGCGGAACACGTTTTGGTAGCAGATTTTTGCGATATCGTCGTCTGAGTAGCCCCGCTTGAGTAGTTCGGCAATGAGGTTGGGATATTCCGAAGCGTCCTTCAGGCCAGTAGGCAGCGTATCCCCTACCCCATCGAAGTCAGAGCCGAAGCCCACGTGCTCCACGCCCACCAGTTGCACCACGTGGTCGACGTGGTCGGCCACTTTTTGCACGGTAGAATAGGTGGGGTTCTCCTGCATGTAGCTTTTGGCGTAGGCCTGAGCAGCTGAATCCTGAAACGTGAGGTTATTTTCAGCCATCCACTGGCCCAGGTGGTCGCGCACCACGTCGGACTTTTCGCGCGCCTCATCGTCCACGAAGGTGGAGCCGAAGTTGATCTGGATCACCCCGCCGTTATCGGCCAGCCGCTTGATCATGTCGTCGTTCATGTTGCGCTCGAAGGTAGGCACAAAGGCGCGGCAGGAGGAGTGCGAGGCAATCACCGGCGTCTGGGTGATCTTCATCACGTCGTAGAAAGCGCTGTCGGAGATGTGTGACACATCAACCATGACGCCCACGCGGTTCATCTCGCGCACCACTTCCTCACCGAAGGGGCTCAGGCCGTTCCAGGTGCGCACCGTATCGTAGGAAGAGTCGCAGATCTGGTTCACCTTGCCGTGCGTCAGCGTGATATAGCGGATGCCGCGGTCGTAGAAGTACTGCACGTTGGAGAGCGAGTCTTCAATGGGAGCGCCGTTTTCCATGCCCATCGGCAGCGAGACGAGGCCCTGGGCAAAGTTGGCTTCTACCTCCTGCGGATTGTTGGCCAGCGCGAACTTGTCGGGGTACTTGGTGGTGATGGTGCGCACGATGTCGATGAGCGAATCGGCGAATGCTTTGGCACCGCCGTCCTGATAGCTGGCCGGCACGAAGATCGACATAAACGGAGCGTTGAGCCCGCCTTTCTTGGCTTTCACGTAGTCAAAGTCACCGTCGGTATCTTCGGTCACGTTCGATCCACTCCTTTTGCAAGCGGAAGTTAGCAATTTTCATCCGGAAGGGAAGGTCAATGTGGCCATCGGTGATGATAAATTGCTGGGCCAACTCCTGGGCGTGCTGCTCGGGATTGTTGGCGGTGGTATTCGATTGGGCCGAAGCGGTGGCCATAGCCAAGAGGAGCAGACTGATGCTTAGCGGTGCGGTAAAGCAGGAATGTTTCATAAGGTTTGGTTTAAAGGGGTGAGTTGTAATATTCATTGATTCAGCACTTTGCCTAACTGTGCTCTTTCTGTGCTCCTCCCGTACTCGAGCCATGCTTCGGGCACATTGGCATAAAACTGTACTATTTCGATTCGATTGACGGTTGCCAACGGTTATGCGCAGACTTCTTCCAGCGTCTTCATTGCAATTCTCTCACTTTCGGATAACTCAATTAAAAGTTCCGATGCTTGGTTTATGTATCCTTCGTTCTTTGTCTCGCCCGCCAAATAAAACAGGTCAGACAAGTTTTTCCATTGTTCGGCAATTTTTGAATACTCCCGGTGAGCCTCTTCTATTTCGTCTGAGTTGAGCAATTCGGCACTTTCTTTTAGGAAATCCTGGTACAGGTTTCGAAACAGTGAACCTCCGGTTCCGGCCCTTTCCATGAGCATTGCGGTGGTTTGAAAATCGCCTTTTACGTCTTTACTGTTCTTGAACCACGTTTTGATTTCCGAACTCGTTTTTAAGATTCCCCGGTGGCTTAGGTTTTTGATCGGGGGATTCAGGAATTCAGTTGCGTTGTTTTTTATCGCCTGTTTCACGGCCTTTTTCAAATCATTGAGCTGCTCGTTCTTGGTTATCGTATACGTCTTGTTTCTCGACGACATTGGTCCTTTTTCGTTTCGGGCCAACGCCAGGCTTTTCAAAGAGGTTTTAACTTTTCCACCCTGTTGGTCGGTATCAATCAAGTAGGCAAATTCGTTGTCGTAACCGTAAAGGGCCACGTAATGACCAGCAAAATGAAATCGGGTTGTAAAGTATTCTAAATGATAGCAGTCTAACTTCAACCCAACCGCTTTTCCTTTCTCAATAAAGCTTCGCACGTTTTCCCAGGCCCTCGATCTCGATGCGGTTTCAGCGACCTCCAACTTTAGGTTTAGGTTTCGGCAAAGGTTTTCGGTCAGCACATCCGGTTTTACCCGCCCGCCGATAAACGGAAAGTCCATCGTTTTCATATTCCAAAAGATGAATCCAAGCCCTTCGCCCAGCCCGAACAGCATCGGTTCGGTTAACTCGATGCCAAGTTGCTTCAACAAACTTCCGGTCGCGGTCGTTTCGCAGTGTTGTCCTTTAAAGTGTTTGAAATCCTCAATGATCATTTTTGTTCCAAAAGGAATGACTTAATGACAGCAAAAACTGTCCGCGCAGAATAGAAGGTTCTCACTTCGGTTTCGCCCCGTCAGTCATCATCATCATCGCCCTCATCCTCACTGAAAGATACCGAGGTTTTCACATCATCATCGTCCTCGTCGCCCTCGAACTCGTCGGATGAGAAGTTGTCGCGCAGGTTGCCATCGTCATCGTAATCATCGTCATCCTCGATAATCTGCCGGGCCTCACTGACGGTCATTCGGATGAGGTAATAGATCTCTTCGGTCTCGAAGGGCAGGGCCGACACTTTGTTGCCTTCCTTATTAGTGAAGCTCACCAGGTTATCCTCGAAGCCGTATGCGTATTCAGTCTTGATGCGGTTGACAATCTCTTCGGGCAACGCATCGTAGTCTTTGACAATTCTTTTCTTATCCATGAGCGGTCAATCAGGGGTAGTACTATCAGTAGTACTATTAATAGAGCAGCATTTTAAACACAGTCGCGGACAAATGCTATTAATTGAACATTAATTTTATAGCGACGAAAGCAAACGATTGGAGCTTTAGGCACAAACCCCAATAATGCGTAACTTAGGCCAACTTTTCTACCAAGGCACCAACCACCACGTATGGCTACTCTCTTTCGCGGCACCTACACCGCCCTGATCACTCCCTTCACCACGGCTAACCGGATCGATTGGCCCGCACTGGAGCGCCTGATTGATCATCAAATTGCGGCGGGAATTACCGGTTTAGTGTTCGTGGGCACCACCGGCGAAAGCCCTACGCTCTCCCACCAGGAGCACCAGGAAATTCTGCGTCGCTCGGTAGAGATCGTCAACGGCCGCTGCCAGGTTATCCACGGCACCGGCTCTAACAACACCCGCGAGAGCATCGAGTTGGCCATCGTGGCTGCTGAGGCGGGCGCCGACGGGCACCTGGTGATCAACCCCTATTACAACAAGCCGACGCAAGAAGGACTCTACCGACACTTCACGGCGGTGGCCGACGCGGCCGAGTTACCGGTGATCGTCTATAACATTCCGGGGCGCACGGCGGTAAATCTGGAAACTGACACCCTGCTGCGGCTGGCCCAGCACCGCAACATTGTGGGGGTGAAGGAGGCCAGCGGCAATCTGGCTCAGATTATGGACGTAATCCGGCGTGCGCCCGACGACTTTGCCGTGCTGTCGGGCGACGATGCGCTCACGCTTCCTCTGATGGCCTGCGGCGGCGACGGCCTGGTGTCGGTGATTTCGAACGCCCTACCCCACTCCACCGCCGCGCTGGTGAACCACTGTCTGGCGGGCCACTGGGACGAAGCACGGGCGGCCTTCTACGCGCTGCTCGACCTGATGCAATTGAGCATGATCGAGACCAACCCAATACCGATCAAGTACCTAATGCACCAGCTGGGCTACTGCACCAAAGAGGTACGCCTGCCGCTGTGCGAGCCCCTCCCCGCCACGGCAGATACCATCGACCGTGCCTTAGAGAAAATACGCACCCTGGAAAATATTCCCGCCCCTAATCCTTTGACCAACGCGTGAGAATCCACCTACCTGTTTTGCTAGCCCTACTGCTGGGCGTTGCTGCTTCGTCTTGCCGCTCCACCCGCGCCACCCGGACGGCCGTTACTAATGATACCGTTGCCGACGAAGTTTTTGCACCCTTCTACGCGCGGTTTTTGACCGACAGCACCTTCCAGGTAGAGCGCACACAATTTCCGCTGCCGGGGCAGAAATTCACCGCCGACGTGGCCGACAGTGCCTACCGCTGGCAACGCTCCGACTGGCGCATGCTGCGCGAGCCGCAACTGGATACTACCTATTTCACGCGCAACCTCAGTGTCTCCGACACGCTGGTGACCGATGAGATTGTCGGCAAGGACTCGGGGTTGTATTTCCGGATGGACTACCGTCCGGTGGACAAAAAGTGGCACCTTGTGCGGATGGTGGATCGGGATTTGTGAGGGGACTTGCGGGGTGGTTAGGGTATTGGAAGACTTTCTAGGGGGCAAGATACGGGATAATCTTTTGGAAGGTAAGATGCTAGAGACTAGCAACTAACAACTGACATTTAGATCCAGCAACTAGTATCCCGCCGCCAGTGATCAGTATTCACCATCCAATCAACAACAATCCTTCCTCCCACTCCGTTAAACAGCCTGCTATTCTCTTACTACAATCCCCATTATGGAAGACGTGATGCTTACCCAAGAGCTGGTGAAACAAATTGAACAGCTAACGGCGAAGTTCGACCGCAACGGACAGAAGCTGGCCGACTACTTGCAAGGGCTGGTGCACGCCAACTTCCTGAGTTACTGGGACTATATCCAACTCGACACGCTACTGAGCCTGCAGAACCCCAAGACCGAGCTTAAGGACGAGATGATCTTTGTCACTTATCACCAGATCACCGAACTGTACTTTAAACTAGTGCTATGGGAAATGGACCAGCTCACCGACGGCAGCGTTACCGAGGCGCGTCAGTTTCTGGAGAAGGTAAACCGCATGAACCGCTACTTCGAGCAATTGGTGAGCTCGTTCACGGTGATGACCGAGGGGCTGGACCGCGAGCAGTTCGCTAAGTTTCGGCTGGCGCTCACTCCTTCCAGCGGGTTTCAGTCGGTGCAGTACCGCATCATCGAGATCCTGTCGACCGATCTGGAACAACTGGTGCACCCCAACTACGTGCTGTGGCTGTCGCCCGGCGACCCCCTTAAAGAATACCTGGACAAGGTATACTGGAAAGCCGGAGCACGCAACACCGAAACCGGCGAGAAGACCCTCACGCTACAGCAGTTTGAGGCGGAGTATGATACGCTGCTGCTCGAGAAAGCGGAAGCTTACCAGAAGAAGAACCTGCGCCAAAGCATGCGCCGCTTTCTGGACGAGAACGAACCGTTGAGCAGCGACATCATCGTGGCCCTGCGGGAGTTTGATCTGTATGCCAACGTGCACTGGCCGCTGGCGCACTTCCGCGCCGCCGTGCGCCACCTGATCAACAACAAGCCGAGAAAAGGGGCGGAGGATGTGGCTCCCGGCACGGGAGGTACCAACTGGCGCAAGTACCTGCCGCCCCGCTTCCAGCGCATCATCTTTTTCCCCGAGCTGTGGTCGGACGAGGAGAAGGACAACTGGGGCAAAACCTGGGTGTTAGAGCAAACGGGCAATCAAGAAAAAGATTAATCCTCTTATCTGGCGCGGGGCCTCTGGCCCTGTGACAAATGTAAAGTCACTAGTCTGGCTGGAACAACTTGAGTTCTTCGGGGTTAGCAAGGTTTACTGTTAACCCAAAACAAATAAACATGGAACTCAAGGACAAAGTAATCATAGTGACCGGTGCTTCTAGTGGCATCGGGGAGGCAACAGCTGAGAAACTAGCCGCGCACGGAGCGAAGGTGGTGCTCACCGCCCGTCGCGAAGACCGGCTTAAGGAACTCAAGCAAAAGATAGAAAGCGCCGGAGGCAAGGCGCTGGTCATCACCGCCGACGTGACCAAGAAAGAAGACTGGAAGCAGGTGATGCAACAAACCCAGGAGGCCTTCGGCGACGTTGATGTGCTTATCAACAATGCCGGACTGATGCCCCTATCGTTCGTTAAAAAGCTAAAAACCGACGAGTGGGACAAGATGGTGGACGTCAACATCAAGGGAGTGCTCAACGGCGTAGCCGCGGTGCTGCCCAAAATGATGGACAACCAGCAGGGGCACATCGTGAACATTTCTTCAGTGGCCGGACGAAAATTGTTTCCGGGAGGATCGGTCTACTGCGCCACTAAGTTTGCCGTGCGGGCCTTCTCTGAAGGACTGCGCAACGAGCTGGCGCCGGAGTTCAACATTCGTATCACCGCCATCGAGCCGGGGGCCGTTGCCACTGAACTCACCGATACCATTACCGACGAAGACATCATAGAAAACGTGATGAAGCCGATGCTTGACATTGAGCCGCTTCAGGCCGACGACATCGCCGCAAGCATTATTTATGCCCTACAGCAACCCAAGCACGTGAACGTGCAGGAGGTGCTGGTGATGCCTACGGAGCAGGGCTAACCACTACTGCTTCTTCACCAAATACTCCAGCGCCAACCGGTACCCATCTAGTCCGCAGCCAACGATGACGCCCGCCGCGTGGGCGCTGATGTAACTGTGGTGCCGGAAGACCTCCCGGGCGTACACGTTAGAGATGTGCACCTCCACCACCGGAGTCTTGATAGCGGCTACCGCATCGGCCAGCGCCACCGAAGTGTGGGTGTAGGCCCCGGCGTTGAGCACAATGCCGTCGTACGAGAAACCAACCTCGTGTAATTTGTCTACCAGTGCTCCCTCTCCGTTCAACTGGTAGTAGTACAGGCTGATGTCCGGAAAGCGCTGTTGCAAGGTGAGCAGGTGGGTTTCGAAGCCTTCGGAACCGTAGATTTCCGGTTCCCGTACGCCCAGTAGGTTCAAATTGGGGCCGTTGATGATAATGTAGGGCATGGCGTTGCGTAGTTTCTGGCCTCAAGCTAGGCAATTGGTCGCTAATATCCTTATCTTCCCCACCGATGCTACACGCCGACTGGAACATTTATCTGGAAGACTTTAGGGACTACCTGGCGCAGGAACGCGCGCTGGCGAAGAACTCCCTAATGGCCTACGTGAGCGACGTTGAAAAGCTCCAGCAGTACGCTGACCTGGAAGATTGGGAACAATCGCCGCGGGATCTAACGCAGGCGGATCTGCTCATGTTTATCGCTTACATCTACAACCTGGGCATGAGTGCTTCCTCGCAGGCCCGTATTTTGGTGGGAGTGAAGGCCTTCTATAAATTCTTACTGCACCGCGACTTCATCGAAGACGACCCCTCGGTGCTCATTGAAGGCCCCAAGATTGATCAGAAGCTGCCCGATGTGCTGTCGTACCAGGAGATTGAGCAAATTCTGACCGCGATTGACCTGTCTAGGGCGGAGGGAGTGCGCAACCGGGCCATCATCGAGACGCTCTATAGTTCGGGTATGCGGGTGACCGAGCTGACTGAGTTACGGCTTAGCAATCTTTACGCGGACATCGGCTTCCTGCGGGTGCTGGGCAAGGGCGACAAAGAACGCATTGTGCCTATCGGACGCGATGCGCTCAAGTACATCAAGATGTATACCCAGCACGTGCGCAATTTACTAGAAGTGCAGCCGGGCAACGAAGACTACGTGTTTCTAAATCGCCGCGGCACCAAGCTGAGCCGGGTGATGATCTTCAACATCGTGAAGGACGCCACCGCCTGGGCAGGGATAGAAAAGAACGTGAGTCCGCACACCTTCCGGCACTCGTTTGCACTGCACCTGGTGGAGGGCGGGGCCAACCTGCGGGCGGTGCAAGACATGCTGGGCCACGTGTCGATCACTACCACCGAAATCTACACCCACCTCGATCGCGACTACCTGCGGCAGGTGATCGACCAGTACCATCCGCGCGCACGGCATCCGATTAAGAGCAGAAAGTAGGCAGTGCTAGTTGCTTCAAGTGCAAAAGTAGCTCGCGCAGCACCCCGCCCAAGACACTGATAAATATCTCCTTCATCAGGTTGGTTACGCCAATAAAAAATTGAATGTTATAGAACGTGTTCCAACTGATTGCACTAAAGATGTGTCTAGCGTATAAACCTGATACGCAACTATGAAAAATATAATAGTTCTCCTCTTAGTTATCGCTTCAGTCGGATGTGAGGAACAGGATATTTCTTCTGCTAACTTCGATGATTGTGTGCGTGGAACAGTAGTTTCAACAGGCGCCTGTACCGGAAATGGAGTTATCATTTCGGTTGAAACGAGAAACAGAAGTATAAACAAAGAGTTAGAGAAATACGGAGATCAGAAAGAGATTACAGTATTTGATGCTCTTTTATCCGAAGCTGAAATAGGAGATCAAGTCTCATTTAGGATACTGAATTTGGTTGATACTGCTCGTACATGTTTAATGCTTTGGGAATCACCGAGGGGACCAGAAGCAAGAGTTAAGTTAGACTGTGATTGAACGAAGTATACAGCCAACCCTACCCTGGCTAGTAGCCACTCCGGACCTTTGCCTTAGCAAACTTCCCCGAAAAGACCTATTTTTGAAGATGAACTACGCATTCATTGGCCTGAGCCTGTCTTTCTGCCTGGCTCTTCTCCTAGAGCCGCCGCCCGCCGCCGCACAGGGTACACAACCTGATGATCTTCTATCGTCCGACTTTCACCGCCAGCGGCGCGCGGCCTTGCGTGCTAAAATGCCCGTCAATTCGGTGACGGTGGTGTTTGCTAGCCCGGTGCGCAACCGGGCCAACGACGTGGACTTCCTGTACCACCAAGACCCAACCTTTTACTACCTCACCGGCCACCGCCAGCCCCACTCGGTGCTGCTGCTGTTCAAAGATCCCCAGCGCATCGGTGGCAAAAAAACCGACGAACTGCTGCTGGTACGCCCGCCCAATGCTCTGGATGAACTCTACAACGGCAAGCGCCTGACCACCGAGGGAGGTACCAAGCAACTGGGTATCAAACTGGTGCGCGAAAATCCGGAGTTTCAGAAGCTAGGCGTTGATTTCGGTAGCTTCGACCAAGTGCTATTCTACGACTTTGCGGACGACGTGCGCGACACTCCCGATGACGACGATTTATACGACCTTATTCAGAGCTTCAAGCAGCAGGCCAACTACCCGACCGAAGGCAAGTTATCGCTAATTACCGAGCCTACCCGCAACAACCTGGATGTGGCGACCCTAGATAGTTTGATGCGGCAGTTGCGCGAGATCAAGACGCCCGATGAGTTGGACCTGCTGCGCAAGGCGGCAAAGATTTCGGCGTTGGGGCAACGGGAGGTGATGAAAGCGCTGGAACCGGGCATGTCAGAGCGCGAGGTGCAGGGCATGCACGAGTTCATTTACAAGAAGTACCAGGCCGAATACGAAGGCTATCCCAGTATCGTGGGAGCCGGACACAACGGCTGCGTGCTGCACTACATTGAAAACTACAAACCGGCCATCGAGGACGGTGAACTTATTCTCATGGACCTGGGGGCCGAATACCACGGCTACACCGCCGACGTGACCCGCACGCTACCGGTGAACGGAAAATTCACGCCCGAGCAGAAGCAAATCTACGATTTAGTGTATCAGGCGCAGGAAGCAGGCATTGCCCAGTGCCGGGCGGGCAACACCTTCAAGGCGATCTACGAAGCCACCGCTCAGGTCGTCAACGAGGGACTGGTGAAACTTGGCATCTACGAAAGCACCAAGCCCAAGGATATGGTGAACCCCGCCACCGGGCGCAACCGCTACTACCCCCACGGCTGCTGCCACCACATTGGGCTAGACGTGCACGACCAGGGCACCTACGACACCCTTCGGGCCAACATGGTGGTCACCATTGAACCGGGCATCTACATCCCCGAAGGCAGCCCCTGCGACCACAAGTGGTGGAACATCCCGGTGCGCATCGAGGACGATTTCCTGGTAACGGACACCGGCTGCGAAAACCTATCGGACGCGGCCCCGCGGAAGAGCGAAGAGATTGAAGCCGTGATGGCCGAACCTAGTTTTTTCAATGCGGTGGACTTGCCGACACTAGAAGGTAAATAAGAAATAGGTGCCAGCTACCATTTACGATACTCCGCATTCGCAGCGTTATTCGCTTCCGCTCAGCAATTCCTCCGTTTATAAAATGCTGGGTTGATTTGGTGGTGGCCTTACCAGGGTAAGGTTAGCGGACAAAAGGTGAAATATGCTTCCGGAAGGGCCTTTTGCGGGCCAGTAGGTCGATTTGGGACGAAGATCGCTGGGCAAATGGGGTTGGTTTGGGGTGGGGGCATAATCATTTGTCTGCGCTTAGTACGCCCCCCGGGCAGGGCGGTAGCATATCACCGGTGATATGGACTTGCCCAGGTAAGGGGCATGTAATGAGTACCGCTACTTTAGAACCGCCCCCCTTGGTAGCAACTCCAAAGTACCGGTGATCTGGTACGGCCCCCCGGAGGAGCAAGTGCGTTTGACCGGGCAGATGGGTTGGTCCCCAGCGGGGTAGGTTGATGAAGCGGGGGGAAGAGCAAGCAAAAGCGTGCTGGTTAGTAGGCGGGGTGGCATCGTTTGATAAAGCTTATGCTGAGGGAAGGCTACTTGTAAACGTTTACCGATGGAATTCGTACTACTATTCAATTTTAACTTGATGAAGAGCGATACCAGGCCGGTTTTTTGCCGGATTGATCGTCAAAAAGCCAGTCTGTTGCTATATTGGATATAGACGCAATGTGTCTGCACAGATGTTGGCAACCATTTAAATAACCCACTTATGAAAACCAATCATATCAAAATTTCAATGCTAATTGTCATGTTCGTATTAGGAATAGCTCTTCCCATTGGTGATTTAATATCGTTTACATTAACGCTAAGCTTTGCAACAATTCTTTTGCTCGTAGGATTGTTTATCCCTTTTTTGATACAGTATAATTCTTTATCAAATCACCATGTTATACAATACCCGGAATGGTCGGACAAATTGAGTCATAAAGCACCTTTGACTTATACACATTTATTAGGATATATATCGCTTTCATTCGGAACAGGAGAATTAGTAGGTGAGCTGATTAGAATACAAACGGTCAATGCTATTGGAATACTAATGATTGCACTGGGACTCGGATTAATACTAGGTAACAGACTAGCAAAGATGGTAAAACGGTTGCCAACAAAATGCAATAGCAAGCCCTATTTGAAACGCACTCGGATGCTTCATTCTCCAAGCAGCTAAATTGATAACTTGAAAGACGAACGCCAACAACCCGGCCCAGCAGCTAGCTTCGGTCGTTATACCGACCAGAATGCAGATATTGGGATTGATTTCCTGGCTTTGCCAAAAAGTAATGCGCTGTGAACAATCCTAAATATCGATACAAAATGAAAACCAAGATTGACAAATTGAACAGTTCAAAAGTTCCGATCACCGTGTTCGATAAGGAACTGGAAAAGTTGCAGGACAAAGTACTTTTCCCAGAAAAACTTGAGAAAGCGAACAACATACTTGCCAAGGTTGGATTGCCAAAAAAGGGAAAGTAAACTGGCTACAACAATAGCTAAACGTATTATATAAGATTCTATGAAGGGCTAAAAACATAAAAAAGCGTTCAAAAGGCTGAACGCTTTTTTCTTTCAAGTACCCAGGGCCGGAATCGAACCGGCACGGCCAAAGCCATTGGTGTTTGAGACCAACGCGTCTACCAGTTCCGCCACCTGGGCTTGAAACCAAACGACAAAGCTACGCAAGTTTGACGAAGAATGAAACTGCCTACCGAACAAACTCTTTTTGCACCTCCGCCGTCTCAAATCGGATAATCACCGGACTATCGTAGCCCAGCCCCAGCAAATCGTGGGCGCTGCCCTGGTTGATGCTCAGCTCCAGCAAGCCCAAGCTGTTGAACAACAGCACGCACTCCCCTAGGTCCACATCGTGGTAAGCTTGGTGGACGCAGCGAGCGCGCTCCCGGCCAAACAACACCTGATAGCTGCATCCGGCGCTGAGGGTTTCAAAAGTGGCCCGGTCAATATTGGTGATCAGATTGCCGTAGTGGTTCACCCGAACCACGTTGCCGTTGATCTGCTTACGGGTGGCCCGCAGTGAGCGCGGAAGCTTGCGGTTGATACGATGCAGCTCAGGACCTAGCTGCTCGATGGGCAATCCCTGGCTTAGCGCTACCGCTGCGGGAGCGAGTACGTCCTTGGTTGCGAAGGTAGTGGGCTCGGGATGCTCGAGCGCTACCGCACACTCCGGCTCATCTTCGCTCAACAAGCTAATTAACCCGTTGTCGACTCCCAAAAAGTAATGGTTGTTGAGCTTCACCGCGATCAGCCGCCGCGGATGGGCTTCCGAATCCACCGCCACCAGGTGCACGCTTCCCTCCGGGAATTCAGAATACACCGAGCGAAGCACGAAGGCTCCGTGCGCAATATCAAAATGATCAATCTTGTGACAAATGTCCATCACCTTCATCTGCGGGTCGGCCCGGTAGATCACCGCCTTCACGGCCGCCACGTAATGGTCGGTGTCTCCGTAATCGGAAGTAAATGTGATTAAAGACATGAAACAGTGCGGATATTTGCGTAAATTTATTCACTATTATCCCCTAAACGAAGTCATACGCATTATAGTTTCGATTTTTAAAAACAGACCCTCACGTATTGGTAGAAAAAGTTATTACCCTCGACGACGTTTCGCTGCTCGATTTTTTAGGCGTTGAAAATAGAAATATCCGTCTGGTAGCCGAAGCCTTCCCGCAGAGCAAGATTGTTTCGCGGGGCAACGAACTGCGCATCCAGGGGAGCACCCCGGAGATCATCAAGATTAACGATATCGTTAATTCACTGCTCGATCACTACGCCCGCTACGGCAAGGTAACCGAAGAGCAGGTGCAGGACTATATTTCTGACGAAAAGAAGACCTCACCGGGCGAGCAGGGGGACGATATTTTGCTCTACGGCACCCAGGGCGCGGTGATCAAGCCCCGCACCGTCAACCAGTACGAGCTGGTGCAGCAAGCCGCCCAGAATGATCTGGTTTTTGCTATCGGTCCGGCGGGGACGGGCAAGACCTATATTTCGGTAGCCCTGGCCGTGCGCGCCCTTAAAAACCGACGGGTGAAGAAAATTATCATCACCCGGCCCGCCGTAGAAGCCGGTGAGAACCTGGGCTTCTTGCCGGGCGACCTCAAAGAAAAGATCGATCCGTACTTGCGCCCCATCTACGACGCGCTCACCGACATGGTACCCAGCGAGAAACTCAAGTTCTACGAAGAAAATAAAACCATTGAGATCGCTCCCCTGGCCTACATGCGCGGGCGCACCCTCCAGAATGCTTTTATCCTGCTCGATGAGGCGCAGAACACCACTCCCATGCAGATCAAAATGTTTCTGACGCGCATGGGACCCAACTCGCGGGCAATCATCACCGGTGACCAGTCGCAGATTGATCTGCCAAAGAACCAGCGTTCTGGCCTGATTGATGCGGTGGAAGTGCTACGCGGGATAAAGGGCATTGGCTTTGTTACTCTGGAGAGCAAAGACGTGGTGCGCCACCGTTTGGTGAAAAGCATCATCAACGCCTACGACCAGCGTGACCAACATCCTGATGCGAAACAACAACCCAAAACAACAACCAATGATAGAAAGTCCCACCCTAACAATTCGGAAGGCGGCAAATCCTGATGAATTAAGCCACGCCTTTCAGATTAGAGAGACCGTGTTCGTAAAAGAACAACGGGTTTCGGCCGAAGACGAGTACGATCAGCACGATGCTTCCGCCACCCACTTGGTTGTCTATGACGCTGAAGAGATTCCCTGCGGGACGGCCCGCTGGCGGTCTACCGAGCGGGGTATCAAGCTTGAACGATTCGCGGTATTGTCCTCTCACCGAGGGTTGGGGGTTGGTCGGTTGCTGCTGGAAACTATTTTATGGGATATTGACGAAGACCCCAACGTTGGTCAGCAGTCCGTGTACCTGCACGCTCAAACTGCCGCTGTCGGCTTCTACGAAAAGTTTGGCTTCGACCGCGTGGGTGATGAGTTTGAGGAGTGCAATATTAGGCACTACGAGATGATATTGTAGTGCGGGTACGGTGGGGCACCGCTTGATTAACTTTTCCCTTACAGTTTTCCGGCAATGGTAGGGATTCCTTCTACAACCCCGTCTTCCTGCGCGGCCAAGAAGCGCTCGGCGTCCAGTGCTGCCATGCACCCGCTGCCCGCCGCGGTGATGGCCTGCCGATATACGTGGTCCTGCGCATCGCCCGAAGCAAACACTCCGGCCACGTTGGTGCGGGTGGAGTCGGGTTCGGTCAGGATGTAGCCGTTTTCGTCGCGGTTGAGTACACCCGCAAAAATACCGGTATTAGGCTCGTGCCCAATGGCCACAAAAAACGCCTGTACCGCAATCTCCCGCTGCTCACCGGTTTTGTTGTTCACCACACGTACGCCTTCTACCTCTTCCTCTCCTAGTACTTCGTCGGTTTCGGTATTCCACAAAATTTCAATGTTTTCCGCTTTCATTACGCGACGTTGCATAATTGCTGAGGCGCGCAGTTCGTCGCGGCGCACCAGCAGGTATACTTTCTTACAAATTTTTGACAGATAGCTAGCTTCTTCGGCGGCCGTATCACCGCCGCCCACCACGACTACGTCTTGTCCCCGAAAGAAGAAGCCATCGCATACGGCGCAGGCGGAAACCCCTTTGCCATTGAGGCGCTCTTCGGAAGGAATCCCCAACCACTTAGCCGAAGCGCCGGTAGCGATGATTACCGAATTTGCCTCAATGATATGCTCTTCGTCGATAGTCACCCGCAACGGATAGCTCTGGAAGTCGACTGAAGTGACCATTCCGTAGCGCACGTCGGTGCCGAAGCGCTCGGCCTGCTTCTGAAAGTCCATCATCATCTGCGGACCCATCACGCCTTCCACGTAACCGGGATAGTTTTCTACGTCGGTGGTGGTGGTGAGTTGCCCGCCGGGCTGGCTACCGGTGTACAGAACTGGTTTCAGGTTAGCGCGGGCGGCGTAAATAGCGGCGGTGTATCCCGCCGGGCCGGAACCAATAATCAGTACATCGATGGGATCTTCGTAAGTCATAACGTTATGATTGCTTGATGAGATATACGGAAAGCGGTTTTGCTGAGTTTACGTCCGCGTCACTAAACCAGCAATTGACGCTCCTTTTTTTACATTTTGCTGACTGTCGCAAAAAAAGAAAGCCTCAACGAGGCCTTCAGAAGTTTTCGATATTGCGAGCTTTTACCCTAAGTAAGGCTTCAGCGCTTTGCTACGCGAGGTATGGCGCAAACGGCGAATTGCCTTTTCTTTAATTTGTCGGACGCGCTCACGGGTGAGGCTAAACTTCTCGCCGATTTCTTCCAGCGTCATGGCGTGCTCGCCATTGAGCCCGAAGTAGAGCGAGATCACGTCGGCTTCGCGCTGGGTGAGCGTAGATAGTGCCCGCTGCACTTCTTTGCGCAACGAATCGGTCATCAGTGATGCATCGGGAGTGCCCTCCGCATCGTTTTCCAGTACGTCGAGCAGGCTATTTTCTTCGCCCTGCACAAAGGGGGCATCCATCAATACGTGCCGACCGGAGATCTTCATGGTGTCTACCACTTCGTTGGTCGTCACTTCCAGTACGTCGGCTAGTTCGTCGGGTGAGGGCTCACGCTCGTACTTCTGCTCTAACTCCGAGAACGTCTTAGAAATTTTATTCAGCGAGCCCACCCGGTTAAGCGGCAAACGCACGATTCGAGACTGCTCAGCCAGCGCTTGCAGAATTGACTGTCGGATCCACCACACGGCGTAGGAGATAAACTTAAAACCACGCGTTTCGTCGAAACGTTGCGCGGCTTTGATCAGACCCAGGTTGCCTTCGTTGATAAGATCACCCAGCGTGAGTCCCTGGTTCTGATACTGCTTGGCTACCGACACCACAAAACGCAGGTTAGCTTTAGTCAGCTTTTCGAGCGCCAGTTGATCACCCGCCCGGATACGCTTCGCCAAATCAACTTCCTCGTCCGGAGTTAACAGGTCAACCTTACCAATCTCCTGCAGGTACTTATCCAGCGATTGGCTTTCGCGGTTGGTGATCTGTTTACTAATCTTAAGCTGTCTCATTCAATTCTGGGCGTTTGATTATACTATGCTCTATCGGTGAACAAGCATTTATCTTACGTTAGTTCCGCAATAATGTTTCGCTACCACTATCTAAGGAGCAAAGTCAGACAAAGTGCAATTACTATGCTACTGCTGCTTTTCGGGCCGGGGGAGTAAGGCTTTTCGGGATAAGCGATATTTTCCGGTCTTCTTATCTACTTCAATCAACTTGACCTTGATTTGTTCGCCCACTTCCATAACATCATCCACTTTCTCTACGCGCTCCCAATTAATCTCCGAGATGTGCAGCAAACCGTCTTTGCCGGGCATGATTTCTACAAAGGCTCCGAAGGGCATGATTGACTTCACAACACCGTCGTAGATTTCGCCTACTTCGGGGACGGCCACAATGGCCCGGATGCGTCGGAGCGCCGCGTCCATCGCCTCTTGGTCGGTAGCAAACACGTTGACAATTCCCTTCTCGTCGATCTCCTCAATAACGATGGTGGTGTTGGTCTCCTTTTGAATTTCCTGCACCACCTTGCCGCCGGGGCCGATCAAGGCACCGATCATGTCGCGCTCTATCTTAACGGTGGACGAGCGAGGAGCATTCGGTTTCATTTCTTCATTCGACTTGGAAATAGTCTTGGCCATCTCCTTCAGAATGTGCAGACGCCCCTCTTTGGCTTGCGACAGCGCTTCTTGCAGCACCTCATACGACAGGCCGTCGATTTTTATGTCCATCTGGCAGGCGGTGATTCCCTGCTCGGTGCCGGTCACCTTAAAGTCCATGTCGCCCAGGTGGTCTTCGTCGCCCAGGATATCCGACAGGATAGAGTACTTACCGGTTTCGCTATCGCTGATCATGCCCATCGCAATGCCTGATACGGGGGCCTTTATGGGGAGACCGGCGTCCATCAGGGCCATTGAACCGGCGCACACGGTCGCCATCGACGAGGAGCCGTTAGATTCTAGAATGTCGGATACTACCCGAATGGTGTAGGGGTTGTCTTCGTCCTTGGGCACCACCGGCTTCAACCCACGGAGGGCCAGGTTGCCGTGACCAATTTCGCGGCGAGCCGGTCCGCGGTTGGGCTTCACCTCACCGGTAGAGAATCCCGGGAAGTTGTAGTGCAACAGAAATTTGTTACTGCCCCGGAACATGGCTCCGTCGATCATCTGCTGGTCCAATTTGGTTCCCAGCGTCACGGTGGTGAGTGATTGCGTTTCGCCCCGGGTGAAGAGGGCCGAGCCGTGGGCGGAGGGCAGGTAGTTTACCTCGGTGGTAATCTGCCGCACCTCATTGAGTTGGCGACCGTCGAGGCGTATTTTCTCGTCGAGCACCAGGTTGCGGGCGGCTTTTTTGTGAATTTCATTGAAGTACTGGTGCACCAGCGTCATATTCTCCCCGTGCTCTTCGGGCAGACTATCAATGTAGCTGTCCTTGATGGCGCTGAAGCGCTCTTTGCGCACCTGCTTGTCGGCGATTTGCTCGCGCACCATCGCGTACACCGGCTCGTAGTAGTCGGCAAACAGGCGCTCGCGTAGCGACTGGTCTTCGGCTTCGTGGTCGTACTCACGTTTGGTGACCCCCAGTTCCTGCGCCATTTCTACCTGGGCCTGGCACTGGAGCTTGATCACCTCGTGGGCCGCTTTGATAGCGTTCAGCATGGTTTCTTCGCTCACCTCCTGCATGGCTCCTTCCACCATCAGAATGTTGTCGGCCGTCCCGGCGACGATCATGTCCAACTCGGCCGATGCGGTTTGCTCGGCATTGGGATTAACCACGTACTGACCGTCGGTTTGCACCACGCGCACCTCAGAGATCGGTTCGCCGAAGGGGATATCGGATACGGCAATGGCGGCTGAGGCGGCCAGGGCAGCCAGCGCGTCGGGCATCACGTCTTTATCGCCGGAAATGAGGGAGATAGCAACCTGCGTGTCGGCGTGGTAGTCACTGGGAAAGATCGGCCGCAGGGCACGGTTGACAAGGCGGCTGGTGAGGATTTCGTGCTCCGAGAGTCGGGCCTCACGTTTGATAAAGCCCCCGGGGATGCGCCCAGCAGCGGCAAATTTTTCTTGATAGTCGACCGATAGGGGCAGAAAGTCAACACCTTCTTTGGCTTCGCGGCGGGCAACCACGGTAGCCAGCAGCATGGTATCGCCCATGCGCACCACCACGGCTCCGTCGGCCTGTCGGGCCAACTTGCCGGTTTCGATGGTGATAGTTCGGCCGTCGCCGAGGTTGATTTCTTTGGTTACTACGTTAGATTGCATAAGGGTAGATAAAATTAAGATGGATTAACGTGCTTATGACCTAGGTACATCTAATTTATCGGGCCACAAACGTGCAAACAATGCCAACCGTAACTCATCGATGTGAAAGAGTTGACTACTGGTCGGCTCGTGGAGTTACTGTTGGACGGGGGAGGAGAGGGAATGCAGTGGGGAAGCTGTGAACAACTTCCCCAAGACAAATTATTTTCTAAGGTTCAGATCGGCAAGCACGGCGCGGTATCGCTCAATGTCGCGTTTCTGCAGGTACTCGAGCAACCTACGGCGCTTTCCTACCAAGCGCAAAAGTCCTAGCCGGGAGGCATGGTCCTTCTTGTTTAGCTTAAGATGCTCGGTGAGGTGGGTGATGCGGTAGGTAAACAGCGCAACCTGTGATTCGGGCGAACCGGTGTCATTGGCTGATTTGGCGTGGCCGTGTTCTTTAAACTGCTCCTGCTTTTTCTCGGTGGTCAGATACATACTTATCGGGTGTGTTGCGAAATAGTGCACAAAGGTAGCTACTATGCCGCAATTATCAAAAGAGAATTTTCACTATTCTGGCTGGTTTGGTAACCCTCCTAAGCGGCTTTTTGTTTGAACCGGCCGGGGAGTTTTACGGGGGATAAGGTGCTTGATGATGCGGTCGACCAACACCCGGTAGAAATCGGTCTCTAGCAAGCGTGTATCGAGCCGGGCCTGAATCAGAAACAAAATACCGAATGGCAACAGCACAAAGTTAGGGAACCACACGGCCAATTTAGGGTCCATTAGCAACTCGTCGGCCCACTTGCGGCTTATCTCGCTGAGCACGTAAAAGGCAATAAAGAATGCAACCGAAATCAGTACGGGCACTCCCAATCCCCCACGTTTGATAATGGCTCCCAGGGGCGCTCCGATCAGAAACATGATGAGACAAGAAACCGCTTGCGTCACTTTTCTTTCGCTTTCGTAAATGCTTTTGTTGATTTCACCCTTGAAGCGGCGTAGCTTCTGGGAGTTGATCTGCAGTTCGTTCTTGATGGTTCGACTTTGGCTCAGCGCCTTGGCGATCACTCCGCTCCGCTCCGAAGCGTCGATAGACTGGTCCACGCGGGCCAACAAGGCAGTATCCACCTCCTCCACAATATGCTTGGGCTGTCGGATGATATCCTGGGCCAGTGCCTCCGATCGCCAAGCCTTAGCATCTTTTATCTGCGGGGCTTTGGTCGTGGGCAAAGTGATTAGGGTGTCGTTTAGGCGGGCCGAGAACATCCCTTGACCCCGCAGTGAACTGTCGGCAGAATCTTCTAGCAACGTATCGACCGCAACGGTACTGGGCATGGTCAGTGCACTGGTGGCCAGGGCAGTTGGCATCAGCGAATCGTAGCGCAGGTGGTAACGATAGAAGCGGTTGGAGCCCACGAAAGCAGCATGCCGCACGGTACGCTGCTCCCGCTGCATCGAGTCTATTGCCTGGGCCAACTGGGCCATGTTTTGCATGCGCCGGTGCGAAGCGAAATACTCCTCCTTGGTGCGCTGCAAGCCGAAGGAAGCCAGGCTGAACGTCATCTTGGTGGTGTCGAAGTTGGTCCGGATGAATTTGCCTCCGCCGGACGACGAGCGGCTCTTGCTGTCCGCTCCCTCAGAATAACGGTTGCCGTCGAAGAGTTCCAGGCGCAGGAAACGTTCTTGATCAAAGGTATACATCTTGCCGGAGTTAGCGATGATCACCTCGTTGTTGCCCTGCCCCTGCGAGTGGTCGTAGATAATTACGTCCTCAATGGTTTCGCCGTCGTCGTGTTTCTTGTTTACCTTAATGCGAAACTTAGGAATTCCCCCGTAGAACACCCCTTCCTGAATATCGAGCGCGGGTTTCTTTTGCTTCACGTCGTAGAGTAGGCTGTAGGCTTTTAGGTTGGCGCGAGGCACCACGTAGTTGTTCGAACAGAAAAGCCATGATGGACAGCAGCAATACAAAGAAAAACAGGGGAATCAGCGTGCGGGTGAGCGAAATACCGGCTCCTTTGATGGCGGTGAGTTCAAAGTGCTCGCCCAGGTTGCCAAAGGTCATCAGCGAAGAAAGCAGCACCGCCAACGGCAGGGCCATGGGAGTCATGTTGATGCTAAAGTAAAAAATGAGTTCGGCAAACACATCCATGCCCAGGTCTTTTCCTACAAAATCGTCGAAGTACTTGAGCATATACTGCGTGAGCAGGATAAACACCACGGTGACGAAGGTGAGCAAAAAGGGCCCCAATACTGATTTGAGAATGAGTTTATCGAGTTTCTTCATACGAGGGAATAACGCAGGGCGGGGAGAAAGTATTCATCGGGAAGGATAGTTTCTTTCGGACCAAAAGATGGCGGCATCAGCGAAAGTGCATCGAATAAGCCGTGCAAAAACTGGGCAAAAAGTCTTACCTAGCCACCCACAATTTCGCGCAGGCTATCCGTCATCTGGTTCCAAAGGGCTAAAAACTCTTCTTCGTTGTCAGCGCTTACCGAATCGCTGACGTTTAGAAACACCGCCCCGGTCAGGTCGTTTTCTTCCAAAGTGATTTCAAGCAGGGCCTTGGCTGCTTCGGAAGAAGTAGTTAAGCCCTCGGAATCCTCCAGAAATTCGAAGCGAACCAATCGGTTGGCTCGTTGCACCACCCGCTGGGCCCGGGCCCGTTCGCCGTTCCACGAAAAAGTGAATACCTTGTCCTTATCCACTACCACATCGTCGGCAAACCATTGTGACAAGCCACTGGGCGTGTTGATATAAGGAAAAAGCATCTTGCGCGAGGCTTTAAACTCAAACTCAGCCGTGTAAAGGGAATTATCCATGCCAAAGTGCCGTAACCATTTGCCGCTTGCCGGAAGTGGGACGAGCAAGGTAACCTAATTTTGAGAAACAGCCAAAGTATTCGTCCGAGGCCCGGTTGGAGTTGTCACTGAAAGTTGTAAATTTGCATTCCCTTAGAAATAGGCCGCTTTGCGGAAGCAAATAGTTTCCAATCGCTTTTCTAAAGGCATCGTTCTTGGACGGCCATTTTAAGGCAGCCAATCCAAGGCGGCCGTTCCACGGCGGGGTAGCTCAGATGGTTAGAGCGCAGGATTCATAACCCTGAGGTCGGCAGTTCGATCCTGCTCCCCGCTACTATTCTTTTCCGTTGAGCTTTCTTGCCCATTCACCACCACTGCCGGGGCGGTGTTTTATGCTGAAGAAGTTGTACCGAACCCTTGTCCACAAACTCAGAATTCTTTATCTGAACGTGGTAAATGGCATTGCGTTTTATCCTACTCTGATTGCCATCGGGCTGTTTTTTCTGTCGCTCTTCACGCTCTATATCGACGAGCGCTCACCGGGCCTGTTGCTGGGCTACGAAATTCCTATCAAAAACATTCTGTATCCCGATAGTGCGCGCACCCTATTGGGAGCTATCGCGGGGAGCATGATCTCGTTAATGGTATTCAGCTTCTCAATGGTGATGATCATCCTGAGCCAGACCTCTTCCAACTACTCACCGCGCCTGTTGCCCAACCTGATCGGACAGCGCTCCAAGCAGGTCGTGATGGGGTTTTACATCGGTACCATTGCCTACACCTTCACGGTGCTCACCAGCATCGACTCTAAACTCTACGCCTTTGGGGTACCCACCCTGTCGATCATCATCAACTCCCTGCTCAGTTTGCTGTGCCTGGCCCTGTTCGTATCCTTCATCAACGATGTGTTCGAAAGACATTCAGATCGGCAATATCATCCGGCACGTGTACCAGGATACACTGCAGGCCCTGCGGACTGAAACTGAGCACGAAACCTACGTGGACCCCGCTACCCTACCTGACACCAGCCACTGGACGGTGATGACGAGCTCTCAATCGGGTTATCTTAACGGCGTGAGTAGTCGTTTCTTTCTTCGCGCTACGCGTCGCTTTGGAATAACTGCCAAACTCTGCGTTCCCATCGGAAAGTACGTGAATCGTCGCGATCCGTTGTTTGTGACCAGCCGTTCGCTGAGCCACGAAGAGCAGGAAGAATTGATGAATGCCCTGGTGTTCCGGCACCAGGAGGAAATTCAGCAGCAGTACGGCTACGGATTTAAGCACCTCACCGAGGTGGCCCTCAAAGCGCTCAGTCCAGGTATCAACGATCCGGGAACCGCTATTCAGGCGATTGATCGGCTGACTGACTTGTTTGTGGAGGCAATAGCTATCCAGGGACAGAAGATCCTCACGGATAAGCAGCAGCAACTGCGGCTCATTTACGAACCATTGTACTACTCCGACGTGCTCTACCTGTGCGTCAACTCGATCCGGGAGTATGGTCAGCAAGACCTCACCATCACCCTAAAGCTGTTGACCTTGTTGCGTACGGTGTTGCGCAACGATACGGAAAAACGCCATACCGACCCCGTGATGACGCTACTTCACGATCTGGCCCAGGGTTTCTCAGAAAATTTCACGAACGAAAGTAACCGCCGCGCCGTAGCCGAACAGACCCGCACCCTGCTTAGCGAGCACCCGGCTCACCCCCGAAACGAGGCTATTCAGGGCTTGCTTAACGCCTTCACCCCCGCTCAGTCAACCTAGGTCCGCCCCGCCCGGTGGGGCACTCCTGTCCTAAACTTCTTAGTCCTCTTCAAGTTATACATCAAACCCCAGCTTATGACCCTACTAATCCTCTACCTATTTATCGCCATTTTTTTCTCGTTTCTGTGCTCTATCCTAGAAGCCGTACTGCTTAGTGTCACGCCCTCCTACGTGGGCGCTAAGAAGAAAGAAGGGCTGTCGTACGCCGCGGATCTGGAGGGTCTAAAAAACGATATTGACCGGCCGCTGGCAGCCATATTAACTCTTAATACCTTTGCCCACACCATTGGTGCTGCTGGAGTGGGGGCTCAGGCGCAAGCAATCTGGGGCGACGAGTATTTGTCAATCGTCTCGGCCGTGCTCACTATTTTGATTTTGATTTTTTCTGAAATCATTCCTAAAACTTTGGGAGCCACCTTCTGGCGGCAACTGGCTCAGCCTGCCACCGCCATCGTTAAAGTATTGGTGGTGATACTGTATCCCTTTGTGTGGATCAGCCAGATTATCACCAAGATCATCAAAGGCAAAAACTACCAGCCGGGCAAAGTGACCCGGGCCGACTTTTCGGCCATGGCTGAGATTAGTTCCAAGGAAGGGGCTTTGCAGGAGGGCGAATACCGGTACATTCGAAGCATTCTGCAGTTTCGGCAGGTGAAGATTCAGGACATTATGACGCCCCGCAACGTGATGACGGCCTTCCCGGAAGATACGACGTTAGCCGAGGTGGCCCAGACGATCTCTGAGAAGGGGTTCTCTCGCATCCCAATATACCAAAACAGCGTGGATAACGTGACGGGTATGGTGCTGAAGGACGAAGTGCTGAAGAAGTTGGCGGACGACGAGCATCACCTAACCCTACGAGATTTGCGCCGCGACGTGCTACGAATTCAGGAGAAGCAATCGGTTACCGAACTCTTCCAGGCATTCACGGAAAGTAAGGAGCATCTGGCCGTTGCGTTGGAAGAGCACGGAGGAACAGCTGGGGTGGCAACGATGGAAGACGTGATTGAAACCCTGCTGGGGATGGAGATTGTGGACGAGATGGATACGGTGCAGGACATGCGGGCCTTCGCGCGGGAAAAAGCCCAGGCCGGGGGTGTTTTGACTTCTAACAAAGAAAAAGCCGATGAGTAGTTCTCATCGGCTTTCGTATTCTGTTGATTGACTAGTAGGTGATTAGGCTCTGCCTTTCACCATTCGATAACCGAACAATAGGAGTATTGCTCCACCGACGGCTACTAGAAAACTAGAGATATTGAATCCGGTCACATCTACCCCAAGCAAGTTGGAACCGATGAACCCTCCTAAGAGTGCTCCGGCGATACCAATCAAGATGGTGATGATAAACCCGCCCGGATCATCGCCTGGCATAATAAATTTAGCAATAGCACCGGCAATAAGCCCGAAAATAATCCACGTTAAAATTCCCATTGTTTCAAGATTTGGTTAAAAAGTTAAAAAATTCTACTACTATAAGCGGATTTGGGTCGAAAATGTTTTGAATTAGCAACTAAAAATGTTTTGAAGTCCTTAAAAGCGCATATTCTGGTCTTTACGCTTAGCCAACGAACGCATTATTGTATTAACTATCTGCCGCTCGGCGGGTTGAAGCTTGTTCTACTTGGCGCTCACGCGGGTATCTTTTCTCAGGCCACTTAAGTATTCAACCAAATCAACCAAGTCCTGTTGCGACATCGCACGCTCCAGGTTATCAAACATGAGTGATTTATCCATTTCTACAATGGAAGCAATTTGCGAGCGTTCGTAGGTGTTGGTAAGCCCCCCGTAAAGTTGCATTTGCACTTCATCTTCGTTCTTGCTCAGCATATAGCCCATTACCTGACTGCCGTCCTTCAACTCAATCGTGTATCCCTCGTAGCCAAAGCTGATGCCCCGGCTAGGCTCCAGAATAGCGGTATACAGCGCCTCCTTGGGTAGCTTATCCCCAATTTCGGACAGTCCGGGACCGTAGTCTACTCCCTTGCCGTTCACCTGATGGCAATTTTGGCAGTACTGCGCAAAGATCGTTTCTCCGCCTTCGGCGTTGCCGCGCATGGCCACCAGTTCTTTCACGGGAGCCATAGTGCTCGCTTCATTGTCCGGGGCGGCCTTGATCCCCAACAGTTTGGAAGCCTCTTGGTACAGGCCATCGCGCATTGAGGTCGATAGGGCTTGCACCGCCGTTGAGTCTAGTGCCGCGTTCAAATCGCCGCTACGGATAATGTTTATCAAGCGATCTTCTCCGCCCCACGATCCGGAAAAGGCTAATACAGCGGCTTTTCGGACGGCGAGGGGTTGCTCTTGGTTGAGAATAACTTCCTGCAACACGTCGTGGGCCGGGTCGTTATTGGCTTGCTTTAACGCTTGAATCAGAGCTATTTTTTGGTCCTGATCGCCGCTTTTAGCAATCTCCTTCACCGCTTTGTTCCCTTCCAGATCCATTTGCAGCCGGATGGCCTCCCCACCTACGGTTTCCGAAGGGCGATCCATCGCCAGGGCTAGCAGATCGGCGCTGTATTCTTTAAGTTCGTAGCGCTTGATGAGCTCCAGATACTCTTTGGAACCCTTCACGTTTTCCAGTGAGTTTTTCAGAGCCTGCTTGAGCCTGGGCGATTTTTTTACGGCTTGGGTGCTTAGGTGGTTCAGTGCCAGCAGGGTGATATCGCCTTGTTGCGGATGCTGCGCAACGGCTAGCGTAGCCAGTGCCTCCTCCTTTGAAGGGTCTTGCCGAAAATCGAACGCGCGGAAGTACCGAAGACGGTCATTGTACGAATTAGCCTCCGAATCCCGGATGAGTTCGGCCAGCAACGGAATAGTTTTCTTTGATCGCATGCGCCACACAATATCGCGCCCGGCCTGCGTATCCCAGTCGTCGCCCACCCGGTTGATCCAGGCCTGAAAGCGCGACTCAGCGTACTCATCAGCCCCGATGCCGAGGGCCTCAAGATACCAGCGATCTTGCCCATCGTGCTGCGTGGCCAGCTCGGCCCACAGTTGGTCGGCAGCGGCACCCTTCTTATAGCGTAGGGCAAGGGCTACTTCGCGGCGCACCTGCGGCGAATCGTCTTCCTTCATTTGGGTGAGCACCGGCATAATGTCTTCCGAACGCTGACGGGCCATACGGATTCCCGCTATCCGTAGGTTGGGATCATCGTCTTGCAGTGCCTGCTGCACGTACTGGTCTCCCTTGCCTTCTAGTTTGGTCAGCAACCACAGGGCCCGAGCGCGGTAGCGAGGATTGTCAGAACCGGCCATCTCAGCCAGCGCCGACTCAGCTTCGGCACCCCACGCGTGCAACTTTTGCCAGGCTAGGTAGCGCGTCGATAGGTTCGGGTTTTTCAGGGCTGCCACGGTCCCCGTGGGAGTACTCAGGTCGAAGGTAGGAACGGAGTAGCCCGACTTGGGGGCCAAGCGGAAAACTCGTCCTTCCTGCAGATCTCCCACTTGGTGGCCACCCACACCCGGGTCATACCAGTCGGCAATGAATAACGAGCCGTCGGGAGCCACGCACACGTCGGCCGGACGAAACCACTGATCTTTGCCTTTTACCAGGTTGTCCATTGTGGCGGAATAACCGGCACCTTCTTCTTCTACTGGATAGGCCCGCACCACGTTGGGTCCGGCATCGGCGTGGATAATCTGGTTTTGAAAGCGCTCGGGCAGCAGGTCTCCTTCGTACACCAGGATGCCGGTGGGCGATCCAGCCCCGGTTTGCAGCATGTTGGGCACCACTCCTGGATCATTCAGGTGCCAGTGGCGACGCGGAATTTCCTCTTCCATCCCGGTGCGGTAGGTGCGCCAGTTTTCGCCGGTTTCCTGATCACGGTAGCCGTAGTTGCCGTACTCCATCACGTAGTTAATGCGCACCCCTTTGTTGCCATCATCGTCGTTGTCCGACTGCCACAGCGTGCCGTAAGAGTCGACCGCCACCTCGTAGTTATTGCGAAAGTTATGGCCCAGTACCTCGAAGTTGCTTCCGTCGGGGTCGCAGCGAAACACCATGCCCTGCTGGTAAGGCTTCACGTGGTCGGCCACCTCTACGCCGGTTTGCTCAGTCACGGGTTTTCCGTCTTTGTCCAGAATCTTTTCTCCGGCGTTGCCGAAGTTGAAGTACATTTTGCCATCGGGACCGAAGGTGGCGGCGTGAATGGCGTGATCGTGCTGCTCACCACCGATGCCTTCGAAAAGCACCTCCTTCTTGTCCGCCTTATCATCACCGTCGGTATCGGTGAGCAGGAAGACGTGCGGGCTGCACGAAACAATGGCTTTATTGCCCATCACCCAGATGCCCAGCGCCGCGTTCACATCGGTGCCCTGATAAAATACCGTGCTTTTATCAGCTTTTCCGTCGCCATCCTCGTCTTCTAAAATCAGAATACGGTCGCCTTCTTCTTTCATTGGATTGCCCGGATTCAGCGTAGGCCGGTAGTTATAACCTTCGCACACCCAAACGCGGCCACGGTGATCAATGTCCATGTTGGTCGGGTTTACCAGCATGGGTTCAGTAGCGAACACGGTGGCTTGTAGGCCTTCCCCGATTTCTAGCCCGGCCAGGGCGTATTCGGGCGAACGTCTCTGCTCGTCGCTGAGGGATTCGTAGTCAATTTCCGAAGAAGTGTCTTGCGTGGTGCAACTTGCTAGGGCGAAAAACACCCCGGAGAATAGCAGTAGAATGCTTGAATTAAGATTTTTAGCGTAATGCATAGGTGGGATAGGCGGTTAAAATTTCGGTGCCTAAAGTACGTATTTTATTCCAGATTCATAAGCTTTTAGGAGGATTCGCCCACTAGCATTCAAAATTACCAGGCACAAAAAAAGTCGGTAGAAAATCTACCGACTTCGGGTTTGGTCTGATTAGTTTAGCTAGTATACTTCGTCAAAATCATCCTCGGCTTCGTCCCAGGCTTCTTCCAAATCCTGTAATAAGGACCGGGGATCAGTTTGCCACGAAAAGGTTTCGGCCGAAGCGTCAAAGTCGTGTTCTTCAGCCTCGAAGCTAAAAGCAGCAAGGTCGTCAGACATTGCCCAATCGGTTGAACTTAATGAATTTTTCATGATACAATAATTTGTGGTTCAATTAATTTATTTCTTTGCAACTCATTTATGTTATAAAAGTATTAGAATAGTAAAAGCTGCGCAAGCATAAGTAACTTCTCCGTAACAGTTGTTTTTTTCGGGCTGGTTGCCCCAAGTGGCCCTACGGTCAAGCGCAGTTTTAGCTAAAAATCTGTACCTTGCGCGACTGAAAGCCAAATTTTTAGCCCTATTGTTAGAATTTTCACTTTTCGCTGCATCACCAAGTAGCCAACTATTTTGAGCATGCGTCTATCCCCGATCTTTCTAATTTGGCTCTTCTCCGGCACATTGGCTTCTACAGTTCTTTTCGCGCAGCCTCCGGTTCCTCACTTTAATGTCCAGACCCTCAATACGATCTCCATAGGCTACGGCGTGGCTGTGGGAGACGTCGATGGCGATCAGCAACCGGATATTCTCCTGGCTGACCAAAACCAGTTTGTCTGGTACCGCAATGGCGACTGGCAACGCTTCGTGATGGTGGAGCAACTCACCGAGCGCGACAACGTATGTTTAGCTGCGTATGACATCAACGGCGATGGGCAAGTAGAAGTAGCCGTAGGCGCGCAGTGGAACCCCGGTGAAACCAACAAACCCGCTACTTCCGGGTCGGTGCACTACCTGGAACGACCGACTGATCCCACCCAGCGCTGGACGCCCCATCCCCTGCCCCACGACCCCACCGTGCACCGCATGCAGTGGCTGCCTACTAGCGATGGGGTTCAACTGGTTGTGCTTCCCTTGCACGGTCGGGGCAACACCGACGGACAAGGAAAAGGAGTGCGGGTGATGGCCTACCGCGTGCCCGACGACCTTTCTGGCACGTGGGACACCACCGTCGTGAACCAACAAATGCACCTAACGCACAACCTGGAAATTAGCGAAGACAACACCTTGCTGGTGGCCGGAAAAGAAGGAGTGGTGCGCCACCAGCTCGAGCGGTCAGCGTGGGTTACGGATGCCCTACCTTCATTAATTTCTCCGGCGGGCGAAGTTCGTTGTGGTCAGTTAGCCCCTGACCGGCCATTTATTGCCACCGTGGAGCCCATGCACGGGCAACAACTCGTGGTCTACAAGGGCGATGACTACGCGGAACGGCTGGTGCTCAGCGACGACCTGCAGCAGGGACACGCCCTGGCCTGCGCCGATTTGCTGGGATTGGGCTATGACCAGATTGTGGTAGGATGGCGCGAACCCAACCGAGAGGGCAAGGTGGGCATCAAGCTCTACGTGCCGGTGGATGATCAGGGAGACGGGTGGATGCACTATTACCTGGATGAGAACGGGATAGCCTGCGAAGACCTAAAAGTAGCGGACCTCGACCGAGACGGCGACCTGGATATCGTGGCTTCCGGCCGCGCTACCAAAAACCTAAAAATATACTGGAACCAACGGTTGAGTAAATAGTATCACGCCTGCATTTATTGCACTGCAATAGCTACCGCGGGGCAAAACTGATCTCCACCCGACGGTTTTTAGCGCGTAGGGCCTCCGACGAAGCGGGATACAAGGGCTCTTCAGCCCCACGCCCTTCGGTTTTGACGCGTTGCTCCGCGATCCCTTGATGAAGCAGGTAATTTTGAACCATCCGCGCCCTCTCCCAGGCTATTCGCTCGTTGGCTTCGCAGGTACCCACTCCGTCGGCGTGCCCGGTGAGCGTTACGTTGAACCCGGGTTGCTGCTTCAGAAAAATGACAATATCCCGTAGAGCTTCTTCCCCGGCCGGAGTAAGGGCGGCTTGGTTAAACGCAAATTCTACCACCAAGGTAAGTGACTGCACCGTCAGCGCACCTTGATTCGTTGAACTGATTGCGGCGACTGAGTCTACTGCATGAGATACCATTGGTAGATCAAAACTCGAAACCACCGGCAACGGCGTTAGCCGGAAAATTCCCCGCGACACGGTTGACGGACCTCGATTTGGCCTTTTCCTTCGGCGGCGCCGTTTTTTTGGTTCCACCGGAGGGTGCCAGTCCACCACCAACTCGAAGGCCGAGCGAAGCGGATTCTCTGAAGCATTGAAGCTAGCATCAGTGTCGTAGCTCACGCCCAGAGAGTAGTCTCCCTGATGCCACTGTACCGCCAAAGAAGCGTTTCGGTTAAAAGTATAGCGAGGAATAATTTCCAGGCGGGGAGCGGTCGTTGTGTTTGCGTAGCGCACTCCCAGCCGATAGACTAATCTGGCACCAACGTTTAGCCCGTGCTGACCGCCCTGATAGCGCCACAGCAACTCAGGCACAACGGAGCTGCGCTCCTGATCATAGAGCAACCAACCACCGTAGGCGTTTATTCCCACCGGCAAAGGATCGGCAGCAGCGAAAAAGGTGTCTTGGGGGCGATTAAGTCCGGCAAAACCTAGCCCGGCGTAAGCAATCGTCCGCTCGTGCCGGTCAACGGCGTACCACAGTCCCCCAACGTCTACCGAAAAGTAGGATGTTTGTAGTCCGTTGGCTCCTTCCCCGTTACCTAACGCTGGGTCAAAGCCCTGTCCGGGACGAAACTGACTGCCCGTGCGCACGTCCTCAAGGGTGATGCGCTTACTTTGAAAGCGGGTTTGTAAGCCTAAGCTCAGGTACTGCCGCCGAGCAACGGGCACGTTGTAGGCCACCGACAAACCCACCCGCTGAAAACGAAACCACCCCGGTCCGGCCGAGCGGTCGTCGAGCAACGACACGCCCACTCCTGCGTAGCGCCGTCGACCCGCGTAGAGCGGACGCATCACCGAAAATTGGGTGCTGCGGAAGCCCACTCCGCCCGCCATCTGCTGGTAACGGTAGTGGGCAATGGCTCGCCAGTCCGGAGAGGTCGCTACCTCGGCGGGATTCAACGAAAGCGGAGCCAGGCGGTACTGCGAAAATTCAACCTCCTGCGCCTGTAGCGAAGCGCCTAGCGTGAGAAATAGTACGCCGGTCCACCAAATTTTCTTCTTCCTCATCGCACCAACCTAAGCACACCCGACTGCTGTCCTTCGAATTGCAAGGGCGTGCCGTTGGCATATTCGCCGACTATTTTCCACAAATACACCCCATTGGGCACCGCTTGCCCGTGGTGCTGACCGTTCCATTCAGTAGCCAAATCGTTGGCTTCGAAGAGTTTGTTGCCCTGCCGGTCGTACACCTGCCAACTGATGGCACTGACGTTCGGTCCGTAGAGTCGAAACGTATCGTTTTGTCCGTCGCCGTTGGGTGAAAACAGGTTGGGCACGTACAGCGTGGCCGCTGGTTGGGGGCTTTCGTCCACTTCTATCCTCAAAGTGTCCCGCACCAGGCAGCCGTCGGCGGTAGTTGCTTCCACGGTATAGACGGTGGTTTTGGTTGGCGAGGCCACCGGGTTGGCAACATCGGGGTTGCTCAAGCCCGCCGCCGGTGACCAACGGTAGTCCATTGCCACCGATGCTGATAGAGAGATAGATTCGCCAGCGGTGATGCGCATCACTTCTTCGGAGAGCAGGTTCACGGGGAGAAACCACGAAACCACCATGGTATCGCGCACCGGACAGGCTTCGCCTTGGGTCTGGGCTTGCACCCACAGCGTATCTTCCCGCGTGGCCTCCCAGATAAGTTGGTTTCCGGTGGCCAGTGCTCCTTGTGACGTTGAAAACCAAGTGACCGCGCCATAGGTGGTATCCACCGCTAGGGTGAGCAACGCCCCGGCGCACACCGTGGTGTCGGAAGGTAACAGATCATTGCTCGGAGTGGACAAAGACTGAATGCGAAGGCTGTAGGCCAGGGCGCAATCGGTGGCTGAAATTGACGTGTAGTAGAGCACCTCGTCACCCTGAACTAAGTAGCTCAAATTGGCACTTTGTCCAAGCGGCCCGCTCAGCGTACTCGTCCACGCCACCGGTTCGGGAGTAATTAACCGCAGGGAAGTTCCGGCACAGAGGATAGTATCTTCTCGGACAATCGTAAAACAAAGGGGGCGCCCACCCTCGCCCTCGCAAGAAGGTCCTACGCGAAAAGAATTGTCAACGCCTGCCACACTCCAATCGTAAGTACCTTCCGCTAATCCGTTTACGGCGTACTGGGTTGGATATCCCACCCGGCCGTGATCCACGCGGGCTTTGGTGGTATCCCGATACTCGGGACTCACGGCGTACTGCTCGCTTCCCTGAGGAACGACGAATAACTCGTAGGTCAACGTGGATGGGTCAGTTCGGTCGTCATTAGTAGGCATCCAACTAAATATCGTTACGGTGTCGATGGCACTGACCGATGGGTTCACGGGGGCAGTTGGTCCGGCATTGATTCCCGCTGTTTGGTTAAGCAGCAGTAGCGCGGGATCAGTAGCAAAACCGCTGCGAAACACATCCAGGTGCCCGTCGTTGTCCGTATCCCCGATCGCCCAGTGCGCGTTTGGTTCAGCAAGTGAATCGTACGAAAGCGTCGTCCAATCGGAAGCATTCTGAAGGTGCCAGTGGGCCACCGGCTCACCGGAAGTATCTTCTCCGGCAAGACCTACGTCAGTGAGCCCGTCGTGGTTGAAATCGGCCAGGGTAGCAAACTTTCCCACCACATTCGGAAGCTCCACCTCCCGGGCGACGTATCCTGAGTCCTGATAAATGTACAGACCGGTGAGGGGTTCGCCTTGGTCATTAACTCCCGTCAACAGCAGGTCGGCCCGTCCGTCGTGGTTCACGTCACCGGTGGCCAGTGCCGAGGCCGATATTGTCGGCAAGCCGAGAGGCAATGCCAAACTATCGAAGACAAAGCCTCCCCGGTTGCAATATACGTGCGTCACTGTTTCCCCAGTGGGTAGCCTACCGGTCTGTAAAAGGTCTACCCGGCCGTCGTTGTTCCAGTCGTAGGCAAGATTGGTTCCCGATGCGGTAGCCTGCACCAAACTGGCGACTTCCTGAAAGCCGGTGTCCGTGTTGCGGTAGCCCCGAGCCACGGCCGAGTCGGTAGCAGTTTTTCCACTGAGGAAAATATCGATGCGCCCATCCTGATCAAAGTCCTCGCTCACCAGGGAGTGCGCTCGTAATTGGTCGAGCGGCGTAGCAGGAGCAGCGAATTCGCCCGATTGATTGTAGTAGATTTCGGTAACGGGTCCTGCTGCACTGGTGCCCGAAACCAGAAGGTCCAGTTGGTTATCGCGATTGAAGTCAGCAAAGGTAAAAGTGGCTTCGCTTAAAGCGGTAACCGTAACCGAGCGTAACACAAACGTTCCATCGCCCTGGTTTTCATAGATCCAAAAGACAGGCTCTCCTGAGAAGTCAGCGCCATAGAGGAAGTAATCTATCCATTCGTCTTGCGTAAGTTCCACGGCCAGCACTTGCTCAACGGTCATCGCTAAATCCAGTGTTTCGGCCCGAAAAAGCTGCGCCTGTCCGAATGAAACTAACCCGCATAAAATACCGATAATAAATGTTATACGCTTCATGAGTTTAGGGTTTAGTCAGTTGGAAGTGAAGGGGCATGGTGTGCTTGGTGGCAATCGCTTGTTTGCCTACGGAGGCGGGAGTCCAGGTTGGCATTTGTTGCACCAATCGGATTGCCTCCTGGTCTAAGTCTTCGCGCACCCCTCGAATCACCCGGATGTTGGTGGGCCGACCCAGCGTATCGATGGTGAACTCAAGCAGCACGGTTCCGGCAATCTTGGCCTGCCGCGCCACCTCGGGATACCGAAGATCGCGGGCCAGGTAGTCATAGAGCGCCGGATAGCCCCCCACAGGAGTGGCCTCCACAAAGGTTTCGTCGTCCGACGGTTGAGCAACCATTCCAGAGAGGTTTTCCACAGCCGAACTGATCGCGGGGGGCGAGGGTACGGTTACCGGCATTACGGATCGCCGCACCGGGGGCAAACCTAGCTCGAACTGCGGGACCTGCGATGCCACCTTGGCAGGAGCGGCATCCGGAGCGGATATCAGCCAGTACATCCAGGTTGCCCCTCCGACCACCAGCACCGCCAGCACCGCCAGTGACCCCCACCAGCGTTGACTTCTTCTTCGGGCTTGGTGGTAGTCCGCCAGTAGTCGGTCAAAATTCTTCCAGTGGGCCACTTCGGCATCCGAAGGTTCGGGGTGATTCGCCATAATGCGGTAAGTTCGTTTCATCAAGAAGTAGTTGGATTCATGCGCTGGCGCAGTTTTGCCAGCAGTCGGTAGGTTTTCACCTTCGCGTGGTTCTCGGTGATGCTGAGCAAAAAGCCAATTTCCCGAAAGGGCCGTTGCTCAAAAAAGCGAAGCTCCAGCAGGTTCACCTCCTCCAGGCTGAGCGTTTGAATGGCTTGCGCCAGGACTCGGTGGGTTGCTTCGGTGTCGCCTGTTGGTTCTTCCTCGCGCAACTGGTTGGCCATCCGCTCGTTGATCACCACCTGGCGGATACGCGTCGCCTGCCGGAAAAACTGCCGGACCTCATTCAAGGCAATGCGATGAAGCCAGGCGGAAAAAGGCGCTTCAGTGATACGGTAGCCCTTCAGGTGCAATAATACCTGGAGAAACACCTGCGCCGTGATATCGGCCGCGACCGCTTCGCTTTCCACCCGACGACGGACAAACCGAAAAATGATCGGATGGTAGCATTCGTACAGGGGGCGGAAGGCCTTCGGGTGGTGCTGTGCTGCCTGGATATGCGTTATTTCGTTTTCTAGCGTCACTGGTTAAACCACTGGTTCTGGGTATAGAATACCAAATACGGAGAAAGATACAGCTTTGGAGAAAGTATTTTCGGAGATGAGAACCCGCAATCTGCTAGTTCGCCGCTACATTACGCACGTAAGGAAAGCATCTTACGCCGCCCGGTGATAAAGTTTGCTTGCACTATTTTCGTTATGTACAGTGCAAACCCCTACCGAGGCATGCTAACGCTTGATGATTTTGAGAATTTGACCTTCTACGAGAAGGCGCAGTACTTGTGGGACAACGGACTGTATCTTTCGGACCGCACCTACAGCCAGTTTAGGATCACGCTGTACTATCTGGATGACTACTTCGCGGAGGTGATGTATAACCGGGTGGGTAACAAGATTATCAGCATCGCTAGTTTTGATCACAAAGCTGTGCTACTGAAGTACGCCGATGAGATTGAGCTGAAGGATCTGTTTTAGCACCACGTGCTCCCTCTCCAAACGAGCAGTGAATCAACTTTCCGCGCTCAAGCCAGGGTTTAGAAAGCTAGAAATAGCCCAAATTGTTACACTCGAGCAAATAGTTGAATCATCAGCAACTGACTCGATAAATATGTATAAAACCTAATTGATCGCAAAAAAAGGCAAGAAACCGCCTGCCTTTCTCCTCTAAATAGCAAGCATCCCAAGATTTTGAAAAGACCCGCCAGGAATAACCTTGGATATTTCCACATTCTATGAGATAACATTACATAGGTTCTCTTGAAAGCCAACCCCCCAACTAGTAAAATATCAATCTACTTCCTATAATAGAGGTTCTAAGCAAGAGACGCTCGTTGGTTAAACAACCAACCCATCTACCTTAAACTAACTATTTGAATGGCTAAACTATTACTGATTGACGATGATGATATTACTAACTTTACGGTCGATGCAATTCTTAGCCGGACGGTCACGGTGGAGAGTTACGAAATTAAAAACAATGGGTGGGACGCTCTAGAATTTTTGAGTATCTGTCATAGTCAAAACCAATTTCCCGACCTCATTTTTGTAGACCTCAATATGCCCGAAATGGACGGATTTGAGTTTATCGAACGCTACGAAGCCACTTTTTGGAAACAATATCAACATACCAAAGTGAACGTGCTGAGCAGTTCAGTAAGTGAAAAGGACCGGCAGCGGTCGTTGGCCTTTCACTGCGTATCAGAGTACACGTATAAGCCACTCACCGAAGAGAAACTGGAAAAAATTGTACAATAAAAGCCCTGGCACCGGTGCCAAGGCTCATCATATATATTGCATCGCGGCAGCAATATGCCTACCTACCGTAGGCTGGTCGATCAGCTATCTAGCTTCTTGGTAGTTGATTTTGCAAATAGCGTACCAAGGCGTTCAATACTGCTAAAAACCTTACATCGCCTTGAGCTATTCAAGCGCCGACAGTCAGGATACTGAGCGTAGGCAATGATTCCACTGCTGGGCTACCTGACGAAGACAGTGGGAACGAACTTCCCAAAGCGCCTCTACTGACCAAGCCTGATCGAGCCTTTCTAATTGCGCCCAATTACTGAGGTAGTTCTGGTGGTATCGCCGCTTAAACGTGTTGATCTGCGCCGGAGCAATTTCAATTGCTGACAATACTTCGGCTTCCAAACACAACGAATCGTCGGCCACGGTGAACAGGTTTCCCTGATACTGGATGCAGCCCTGAGCATCAGGAAAACACTCCAGACCCCGTTCACCCAAAATAGCGCCCACCCCCGGGCAGTGTTGGTCAAACGCGTGCATACAAAGCGAAAGTGACAAGTCTTTGCAGCCCTGTTCCCGAGACAGTTGCACTAACAATGCGTTGCGCGCCGTGAAGGAACCACCCGAACTGTTGAGAACCGCGGAGAGCTCACCCGATTCGCCGGTTCTTCGGTAGGGTAAGGTTCTCAGGTGGGTGATTGCTTCGCTAAAGTCCGTGATTTTCTGATCAATAAACCACGAAGATAGCTTGGCAGGACGAACCAGGGGGAAATTGGGCAAATGCTTCATCGCAAGGTTGATTTGGGTTCAAACGACTGTTGTATTGGAAGATGCGCTAGGATGGACAATGGTTGCCAAAGAACAAAAATTTATTAGCTACTGTCCATTGTTAGGTACAATGCAATACAAAGTAGTGGGTTTTATACGTAACAAGCAAGCACTTTGATAGTTTTTACACCCGACCAGTGATGGGACGTTAAGCACAAGGGTTACCGAGAGAGCATTATTTCTCCGGCACCTAGGCATTGGTATAATCGGCGGCGGGCTTTTTGGTCGGCCAGTTGTTGGGATAATCATCGTTGCGGCGAAGAAAGTAGTACAGCAAAAAGCCCATCGAGAGGCACACCGCCAACACGCCAAAGGGCAGCGCCGATTGTCGTAGCTCAATTCCGGTGACGCTGATGATGATCAGGCCAATTCCTCCGAACAAAATTATCAACCCCCACTTAAGCGACGCCGCCCGATTGTCGCCACTTTTTTGCAGTAGGTTCACTGCTTCTTTATCTACGTGACCAAGCTGAATCAACTTGCGCCGAAGTTGGTAGTCAGTAACGGCCCGAATGATGCTTACTACTCCGAAAAAGATGATGCCGATCACTCCGATGGGTACAATAATATCTTCCATTGTCTTGGGGTTTAAGTGTATAATCGTTTGCTGCATTAGACAGTAGTTCTTACCAAAGGTTGCAGTGGGGCTTGCAACCTTTTATCAGCAATTCCCGGTTTAGCTATTCTAGCTGAATTTTGTATTGTATGGCCACGAAGGCGAAGAGTTGTTTCATAGTTTGGAACTGGATCATAGTGAAAGCTGCTCGGATAGCTTGCCAAAGTTTGGCTTTAGTGCCTAATCCCTTCCATAGCGTGCGGAAGTACTCACAGGCGTATTGCCGGATTTGATCTATCGTAAAAGCTAGCATCATCAGATAAGCCAGCACCGTACATAGCTGGTCTTGACCGTGCCCATAATTATGCTCAAAATGGTAGCCTTGGTTTTTTAGGGTGTTAAACGTTTCGTTTTCTATCTTCCAGCGTGCTCTTCCGGCTCGCATCACCTTTTCCAGATTATTCTGTCGTAGAACAATATCGGTAATCCAACTAAATGTAGTGGTCTTGCCCTTCTTATCTACCTGTTCGTAGTGTAACATATTGACTCTGATGTGCGCTTGCGTGCTGTTCAAAGGCAGGTTGTTAACCCAGCGGAAGTGGTGTTGGATGCCCTTTTCCGAGTAACTGTATTGCCCTGCCTGACCGCTTTGCTGACGCGCGGCGAACTGGCTGAACAAGGCTTTGTTTCCATCGGGTTTGCTGCCGATGATAAACGAGTGACCATCGCTTTGCAATTGTTCAATGAAGGGGCCATTGGCATACAGCGCATCGGCGACTAACACAAACTTTTCTTCGGCATAGCTTTGGCGTAAACCTTCCAGCAACCGCTTTGCCGCGTTGCGCTCACAATCATTCTTTATGCATCCATCCGTATTGGCAATCGGTTCGCAGCGCATAGGAAACACCTCTCGCTTATCAGGATGAACTAGCACAGCAGAAAGCATTTGATGGCTATAGGTAAGTTGACCATCCTTGTGCTGCTTCCGCAAACAGTGCTTACAGTGCACTTTCTTAGAAGAAAAGTACTCTACGCCATCTATTGAAACAATGAGCTTGCCCTTCCAATATTGGTATTCCTCAACTATACGACAGTCTTTCAATACTGTATACAAACGCCGAAAGCCTATCTGCAAAGCAGTGGCATCCACTCGGTCTAACACCTCACGCATCTGCGTGTCTGAACATATCCTGCTAATGCCATACAGGCTTTGCAAGTTGCCTTCCTCGGCCTGACTACGCTTCTCAAAGCTTAGCAGTGAAGGACTCTTCAGTGAAAACATCGCAAATGCTGAACTCAGTACATCCATCATACTAATGCTTGCATTGCTACGCCGATGATCCGCTATTGTAGTAAACATCCCTTGAACTTCACCGAGCAGATAACTGAATCGGCTCTGCTTTTTACGTCTCTTGGCTATCCATCCCATAGCAACAAAAATACGCGCCGCACGCCTTATTTGCTAAACCGGGAATTGCTGACCTTTTATTTAGCAGACTGTCTAACTGCTTAATGAACGAAGATGCTATTCTGGTTTCGGCAATTGTCAACGGTGACCCCCGGGCTTTTCGTCGCTTGGTGCAGCAACACCAACGGCTGGTAGGGCACTTGGTGAACAGAATGGTTAACCGGACCGAAGATTGCGAAGACATCAGCCAGGAAGTGTTCTTACGGGTTTACCAACGCTTGCCCACGTTTCGGTTTCAGTCGAAGCTTTCTACGTGGATTGCCACCGTGGCGTATCGTACCGCCCTCAACTACCTCAAGAAGGAAGAGAAACACGTTAATGAACCCCTTGAGCACGCAGCAGGGCACCCGCAAGACCTTCCGGACGCAGGGGACCAGCTCGATAAAAAAGCAACCTACGCTTTTGTGCACGAACAGATTGCCGAACTACCCGTTCAGTATCGGACAGTACTCACCTTATTTCATCTAGAAGAAATGAGTTTGACCGAAATTCAGGAAATCACCGGCATGCCCGCCGGAACCGTGAAAAATTATCTTTTTCGCGCACGAAAGTTGTTGAAAGACCGCTTGCAGGCGCGCTTCTTGAACGAAGAACTGCTATGACAGATAAAGACAAAATTATTCAAGAGCAATTTGATCGCGGAGTGGTTAATAACGCCACTGACCCTGATGTGGCCACTTATCGGGTGCTATACGGTGCATTGTGTCAGGAGCCTTCGCTACGCTTCTCCGATGCATTTGCCGAACGCGTAGCCGCCCAAGTCAAACCGGCTACCTCCTCATCGCGCTGGTCCGCGGGACTGATGATTGCATGCATTGTGGCGGCCTTGTTGGCCAGTGGGTTAGTTATTCATCGCATCGACGCCGTTGTCTTCTCAAAATTAACCACCTGGATGTTGTTCCACAAAGAGTTGATTGGGTTTGGAGTGGGCATGCTGGCCGTGATTCAACTGATGGACCGCTGGTTAATGCGTAATGTCAGGTAAGTTTTTGGACTAAATGGTACGGTTTTTTCTTGCTAAGCAGCATCTGTTTACTAAACTACCCCGCGCTATGAAAACTACGAAAGGCGTTGACTTCGTCACCAATACCCGAGGAGCCTTATACCAAAGTTATCGCCAAGGATGGATCAAGGCGGTGAAAAACTTTGAGAAAAGTACCATCAGCCCTGAGCAAACCGGCCAACCTTTCTTTCGCATGCACAACAATTAGGCAGCGGTAGGCGATACATCGCCAAAATCTTGCAACGCCCGGTAGAGCTTCTCAACGGGTAGTCCTACTACGTTAAAGTAGGACCCCTCTATTTTTTCGATGGCGACCATACCAATCCATTCCTGAATTGCATAGCCCCCGGCCTTGTCGAAGGGTCGGTAGTTTTCTACGTAGAAGCTGATTTCCTGGTCGGTTAGTGCTCGGAAATGCACTACGGTCGTATCCACCAGCGTTTGCCTAGCCTGGGTGGTCGTTATACAAACTCCGGTAATTACCTGATGGGCCCGTCCTGACAGGGCAGTCAGCATCTCTCGGGCTTCCGCGGCATTGGCTGGTTTATTAAGCAACCGCTTACCCACCACCACCGTGGTATCCGCCGTGATCACGAGTTCGTCATCAGCGAGCACCTCTCGGTAGGCTTGCCCCTTTTTTTCAGCCAGGAACTCCGCTACCCGATCAGGAGGCAGTTCGGCAGGATAATTTTCCGCCACGGGGACGGTTCGTACCGTAAAGGGAATGCGCAACTCGCGAAAGAGCTGTTGTCGCCGGGGAGAACCAGAAGCTAGAATAATTTTGTACTTCATGAGATCAATCTTTCCGAGCCCTGCCAAGTTATCGGGCGCGGGGTTCAAACGCACCGACAACTACTAATAACCACGCTGCTTTTTCCACCGGCTAGTGAATTTTGTTTTTTGAGGAGCAGCAACTGGCGCCGTTTTCTTGGCTAGGTGAGCCGCTAACAGCAAGGCCGCTTCTTTTTCTGCATCCGACAGTGAAGAAGACAAGGCTTCGGGCGAGAAGTAATCCTCCACAAATTTTGTGGTGAAGCGGCCCGACACAAATTCAGGGTGTTGCACCACGAAGCGGCCAAAGGCCAGGGTGGTGGCCACGCCACTGATCTGGTACGCATTGATGGCCCGCAACATCCGCTGAATCGCCCCATCGCGGTCACTGGCGTGCACGATTAGCTTGGCAATCATCGGATCGTAGTGAATCGGAACCTCCATGCCTTCCTCAAAACCATCATCGACCCGCACGCCGGGCCCCTGGGGGCGGCGGTAGGTGGTGAGGGTGCCGATGTCGGGCAAAAAATTGTTGGCCGGATCTTCGGCATACACCCGCAATTCCAGGGCGTGCCCGTGGATGCGCAGGTCTTCTTGCCGCACCGACAGCGGTTGCCCGGCGGCAACGCGCAGTTGTTCTTTCACCAAATCCAGACCGGTGATCATTTCGGTGACCGGATGTTCTACCTGCAGGCGGGTGTTCATCTCCAAGAAGTAGAACTGCTGATCTTGTCCCATCACAAACTCCACGGTTCCGGCTCCCACGTAGTTGCACGCTTTGGCCACCTGCACGGCGGCCTCGCCCATCGCCCGGCGTGTCGCGGCCGTTATGCTGGGCGAGGGAGCCTCTTCGATCACCTTCTGGTAGCGCCGCTGGATAGAGCATTCGCGTTCGAAGAGGTACACGTGGTTGCCCTGCTGATCGCCCAGCAGCTGGATCTCAATGTGCTTAGGGCCGACGATAAACTTCTCAATGAATACCGATCCATCGCCAAAGGCCGATTGCGCTTCGCTCACGGCCCGCGCCATTTGTTCGGGCAGTTCGGCCTCGGTTTCCACGATGCGCATCCCTTTTCCCCCGCCCCCGGCACTGGCTTTGATTAATACGGGATAACCGAAACGATTGGCGGCGGCCAAGGCTTCGTTCACCGTTGTCACCGCCGCATCGGTGCCGGGCACCAGGGGCACGTTGAAATTAGCAACGGCGGCCTTGGCGGCCAGTTTGCTTCCCATCGTCCGGATAGCCTCCGGACTAGGCCCCACAAAAGTGAGTCCGGCATCCTGCACCTGCTGGGCAAAAGTGGCATTTTCGGATAAAAATCCGTAGCCGGGATGAATGGCATCGGCTTGGGTGGCACGAGCGGCTTCCAGAATACGGTCTACGTTCAGGTAAGACTCGGACGAAGGAGGAGGACCAATGCCCACGGCTTCGTCGGCGAAGCGGGTATGTGGCGCAGACCGGTCTGCTTCGCTGTAAACGGCCACCGTGCGCAGACCCATCTCCCGGGCCGAGCGCATAATACGCAGGGATATCTCACCCCGATTAGCCACCAATAGCTTTTTCAAAGGTTTCATAGTCATCAAAAAAAATAAGAGTGAAGGCAAGGTTGATATGAGGGTTGCGTCGGTTTATAGCGCGTGATACTCACCCAAATTTATCCAAGCGTACCATTGCGGTGGATCGAATAAATAGTAAATTTGCCTGATAAATTTCGCAGAAAGTAAGGTTATTTTTCAGATTAAACGCAAGCTAGTGGATATTTTTGACAAATTTAAGGTGGGACTGGGGCCACTTGGCAAACACGCCGGGGTAGGAGTGGACGATGAGTATTTCATGTTTCCTAAGCTGGTGGGCGAAATTGCCCCCCGCATGAAGTTTCAGGGCCGGGAGGTGCTCAACTGGAGCCTGAACAATTACCTAGGGCTGGGCAACCACCCCGAAGTACGCAAGGCCGACGAAGAAGCGGCCCGCCGCTGGGGGCTCGCCTACCCGATGGGTTCGCGCATGATGTCGGGAAACACCGACCTTCACGATAAGCTGGAGGAAGAGCTGGCCCGCTTCGTTGACAAAGAAGACGCCATGCTGCTTAACTACGGCTATCAGGGAATTTTTTCGGTGATTGATGCCATGGTAGACCGCAAGGATGTGATCGTGTACGATGCCGAATCGCACGCTTGCATTGTGGACGGCGTGCGTATGCATCTGGGGCAACGGAAGGTATTTCTGCACAACGACATCGCCAGCCTGGAAAAGCAGTTGATCAGTGCCACGCGTTTGGCGAAAGAGTCAGGGGGTGGCATTCTGGTGATCAGTGAAGGAGTGTTTGGCATGTCGGGCAACACCGGCGCGTTGCGCGAAATCGTGGCGCTGAAAGAAAAATATAACTTCCGATTGTTGGTGGATGATGCGCACGGCTTTGGCACCATGGGCGACACCGGCGCTGGCACCGGTGAAGCCCTGGGCGTGCAGGATGAGATTGACGTTTATTTCTCCACATTTGCCAAGTCAATGGCCAGCATCGGAGCCTTTGTGGCGGGAAAGAAATCCGTGATTCGCTACCTACGCTTCAACACCCGTTCGCAGATTTACGCCAAGTCCCTGCCGATGGTCTTCGTAGAAAGCGGCCTGAAACGCCTGGAGATGCTCCGCACCATGCCCGAGCTTCGCGAGAAGCTTTGGACCGTCGTGAACGCCTTGCAGGGAGGACTCAGAGAACGAGGCTTCAACATTGGCACCACCCAAAGTCCAGTGACTCCGGTGATTCTGAGCGCTGAAATTGGTGAAGCAGCCGAACTGTCCTTCGATCTGCGCGAGAATTACCATATCTTCTGTTCGGTAGTGATTTACCCGGTAGTGCCAAAAGACATTATTATGCTTCGGGTGATTCCTACGGCCTCGCACACCCTGGACGATGTTGACGAAACTATCGCTGCTCTTGAAGCTATCCAGCACAAGCTGACCACAGGGGTATATAAGAAAGGAGAACTGGCGGGCAACTTTCAGTAAAAGGCTTTAGGCTTTATTTGGCAAAAACCTTGTTGTTTCTACCGCATATTGCCTATATTGCCGCTGAAACGGCAATTTTACCACATTACAACTGAACTAAACATGAAAAGATTTGATGAATTAAGAGACTTGGTAATGTCCTTGGAAGGCGACTTCGACAAATTTTACGACAAGGAGAACCAAGCAGCAGGAACTCGAGTGCGCAAAGGAATGCAAGAGCTCAAGAACCTAGCCCAAGAGATCCGAATAGAAGTGCAAGAAACCAAAAACAAGGCGTAAGCGCTTCCCCTACCGTAAATTAACCAAGGCGATCCAAACGATCGCCTTTTTTTATGAGGCCTTCTTCCGGCCTACTGAAACCAGCTTCACGTAGCGAAAAATCATGTCACTCAATTCTGGTAGCGAACTAGCCTTTACCATAAGTTCGTAGAAGTTGCGGTGCTCCGGCAGGTCGCAGCCCACCCGGCACTTGGCCCGACTGAGTGCTAGAATCTTGTCCAGTACCACCTCAGATTCAGTATCCAGGTGAAAAAGATAATCAAAGTCGCGGTTTGTAAAGTTGAGGATATAGTCACCCCGCAACCGTCCAAAGAAGGAGATATCACGGCGCGTGAACTGAATGTAACCAAAAATTTTGTTACGGGCGCGGCGTTTGTCGTAGCACAATACCTCCACTTCCTTATGGTCAGCGACCAAACGGTCTACAAAATCGTCGATGGCGTGCTGCTTTTCGTGGTCATGGAGGGTAACCAACACCCCTACCCGTTCAGCTTCCGCGTAATTGACCGTTTTGCGTCGCACTGAACTCTTTTTGAGCAATTTGGGCAATTGAAACTCGATGATTTTGTTCGTAATGGCTATCATAAAAGCGTTGGTTAGGCAAGCATCGTTATAAATTCTTGCTCCGATAAGATTGTGACTTCTAGTTTTTCGGCCTTCTGCCGCTTGGCTGGACCCATGTTCTCACCCGCCAGCAGATAGTCAAGCTTACCAGAAACGGCGGAAACGACCTTCCCGCTGTGCTGCTCGATCATGATTTTGATGGCTTCCCGGCTGTGCTGCTGAAAGACTCCGGAAATTACAAAAGATTTGCCGCTTAACCGACTGCTCACATTATCCTGGTTGGTTCGTTCGTACGCAAATTGCAAACCGGCCGCGCGCAATCGACGGATTATTTCTTGATTGTCGTGAGCCTCAAAATAAGCGACCACGCTGTGCGCAATCCGATTACCGATTTCAGGCACCTCCACCAATGCTTCGTACGTGGCTTGTTCCAAGTACTCGATATCTCCGAAGTGTTGGGCTAGCTTTCCGGCCACCGTTCGGCCCACGTAGCGGATGCCCAATGCGAAAAGCACGTTGGCAAAAGGGCGTTGTTTGGACGCCTCGATACCCGCCAAGATATTGGCGGTAGACACTTCTTTAAAGCCTTCCAACGCAAATATTGCATCGTAGGTCAGGGTATACAGGTCAGCAATGTTGTGAAGGAGTTTGTGCTGGTAAAACGAAGCGACAGTTTCCTTGCCCATGCTGTCGATATTCATCGCGTTGCGCTGGATAAAGTGCTCGATGCTTCCCTTGATCTGCGGCGGACATCCCTGCGCATTGGGGCAAAAATGAATGACCTCTCCTTCTTCCCGTACCAAAGAAGTTTGGCACTCAGGACAATGCGTTAGGAAAGTAACCGGCAGCGCACCGGAAACGCGCTGGCTTGCATCTACTCCGATAATCTTGGGAATAATCTCTCCCCCTTTTTTCACCAGCACAGTGTCGTGATCGTGCAAATCCAATCGAGCGATTTCGTTCGCATTGTGTAAGGAGGCGCGTTTCACCACGGTGCCCGCTAGCAATACCGGCTCGAGATTAGCCACTGGAGTGATAGCCCCGGTTCGACCCACTTGGTAATCTACGCTGAGCAGTTGGGTGCGGGCAGCTTCGGAAGGATACTTATAGGCGATGGCCCAGCGCGGACTTTTGGCCGTGTTGCCCAGCACGCGTTGCTGCTGTAGACGGTTGACCTTTACCACCACTCCGTCGGTATCAAGCGGTAGCGTATGTCGCTTCTGGTCCCAGTATTTCACGTAGTCGAGCACTTCGCCAATGGTGGCACATTTTCGGTAGGTAGGCGATACGGGAAAACCGTGGGCTTCTAGCCAGTGAATGGCCTCTTCGTGAGAATGTACGGCAACGTCTTCGGACACCAAGGCGTAGACGTAGCAATCGAGCGAACGCTGCGCCACAATCGCCGAGTCCTGCATCTTGAGCGTGCCCGAAGTGGTGTTACGGGGGTTAGCCAGTAGGGCTTCATCCGCAGCCTCCCGTTCTTCGTTGATTCGGTTCGAACACCTTCCGGGGCATAAATACTTCGCCCCGCACCTCAAACGAGGCGGGTGGGTTTTGGCTAGCCAGGCGCAGGGGCAGGCTACGGATTGTTTTGGCGTTGGCGGTGATATCGTCGCCCCGCACTCCGTCGCCCCGGGTGGCGGCCAGCACCAGCAGGCCTGATTCGTAACGCAGACTGAGGGCCACGCCGTCGAATTTTAACTCGCAAAAATAGTCATAAGAGGCTTCGCCCAGAGATTTGGCAACCCGTTGGTCAAATTCCAGTAATTCATCCGCCGAGTAGGTGTTGCTCAGAGAGAGCATCGGATGTTGATGGTATACTGTCGGAAAGGCCTTGGTGATAGTACCTCCCACGCGCTGCGTTGGCGAATCAGGGTAGCGAAACTGAGGAAACGCTGCTTCCAGCCGGATTAGCTGATCCAGCAATTGGTCAAACGCATAGTCCGAAATTTCAGAAGTATCCTCCTGATAATACCGTTGATTGTGGTGGTTGATCTTTTGGGTGAGGTCGTCAACGGAGCGTTTAGCTTCATCAGCGGTCATAGCTTCTTAGTTTACGATCAAAGCTAACTTAATTTTCCCAGATACTAAACCATGCACATGCGCTGGGTTCATCAACTAACGCGGAAGAGCCAGTTCATCGTTGTTAAGCATGACTAAGCAAGGGCGCCAATCTCCCTGAGTTGTTCGTCCAACAGTTCGACACCCTGTAAAAAGGTATGCGGTTGGAAGTCGAATACCTGCTTGGCTTTGTCAATGACAAAGCCTGTCTCCAGGGGGCGCCGGGCGGGCTGCTTAAACCGGGTAGAGTCGGTGCGAACGATCAATTTCTTATCTAGGTTAAAGTAATCGGCCGTCATCTGCGCCATTTGGTAGGGAGTGAGCAGTTCTTCTCCGGACACGTTAAAGATACCCTTCGCTCGTTTTTGCGCAATGAGGAAACAGCCTATCGCCAGGTCTTCGGCCAGGGTGGGAGTTTGAAACTGGTCGTCAACCACGTGGATGGTTTTGCCCCGTTTAAGGCTTTCTTTGACCCACAAAATGATGTTGGACCGGCTTAGGTGAGGAACCACACCGTACACAATGGCGGTGCGGACGATAGCGTGCTTTACCCCACTTTCAATAATTCGCTGCTCCGCTTCCAGTTTGGTTTGTCCGTAGTAGTTGACAGGCCCGGGGAGGTCCTCCTCGGTGAGAAGTCGCTTCTTGCCAGAAAATATAAAGTCGGTAGAAAGATGAACTAGCAAACAGTCATGCTTCAGAGCAGCTTGCACAATGTGGTCAACAGCTTTCACATTCAGCCGGTAACACAGTTCGCGGTGTTGTTCGCAGTAATCCACTTTAGTAAGTGCCGCGGTATGAATAATCACATCCGGCTTCTCCTGCGCAACCACTTCGTCCACTTCGGATGGCTGGGTGACATCCAATGAGCGATACTGGTAGGTGGGCAGATCGTAGTGAATTTTGCTCTCACCCCGTGAGGTGGCAATTAGTTCAATATCGGTGCGCGGGGCGATCAAGGCCACCAATTTTTGCCCGAGTAATCCATTTGCCCCCGTAATTAAAAGTCTCATACTCTATCTGCTTAACTTCGCCATTCATTACTCCAAAAACTGTACGAATATAGTCATAAAACATCCGCCAAAAAAATTACTGCGGTGCCGGATAGGCATAGCCGTAGTTCTTGGTAATTTTCTTCCTGGGCATTTCTTCTACGGAAACCGTAAAGTAAATGTTTTTGATCGGCTTATCGGCCTGGCCAGTGGGTTGCTTAGCAATAGAGTCGATGACTTCCAGATTGTCCAGCACCTGCCCAAATACGGTATACGTATCATCGAGATGGGGCACCCCGCCCCCGGTCGTGTAGGCGCGCAATCGTTCGGCGGGGTAGGCACGGTTTACATTGATATCTAGCTTTTCTTCCACCGCCGGTTTCAGGGCCAGCATTGCCTGGGTGTATCCCTCATAGTCTCCGGATTGGTAGAGCGCAATCAGCTTCTCGCCTTCGTCCACGTAGTCTACAAACTGTACTAGTTGCTCCACTCCTTTGTTCAACTTGTTCATATCGACGGTGAGTTCGGCTTCGGTGTAGACCTTGCCCTGAACGACGTAGAACTGGCTACCGCTGGAAGCCCGCTCGGGGTTCATCTGATCGCCCTGACGAGCGGCCGCCAGCGCTCCCTTGCGGTGAAACAGGGTGTCCACAAACTCGGCGGGAACAGTATAGTCTACCGCATCAGAGGGCAGGGCCGATGGGCGGGTGGTGAGGTCACCCCCTTGAATCATGAAATCCTTGATCACGCGGTGGAACAGTGTGCTGTCGTACTGTCCGCTTTGGGCCAGTTTCAAAAAATTACGCTTGTGCTTCGGGGTAGCGTCATAAAGCACGGCGTGCATGTCTCCGTAGGGGGTAGAAAAGGTTACCAAGTAGTCTTTTTCAGTCGTGCAGGCGACGGCCAGCAAGGCAGTAAACAGGAATGCGGCATGTCGTTTCATTGGATAATTTTAATTTATACATCGCGCCGTAGGGATGCGTCGTTGTAGGGATCAGTCGCTGATCCCTACAACGACGACGCGCGTATTTCATTTAGGATTTGTTTGCCCCCTTGTTGAAGCACCTGCTGCGCCAGTTGCTCGCCTACGGTTTCGGCGGTTTCCAATGGCCCTTCGACCTGATCCGATACCAAGTGTTGCCCATCGAGGCTCACCACTCCTCCTCGAATGCGCAAGTGACCGTCGGCTACCTCGGCGTGGGCGAACACCGGAATGCTGCATCCTCCTCGCAGGGTTCTAAGAAACGCGCGCTCAGTGCGCAATTGTAATGCGGCAGCCGGATGGTCAACGCATTGTCGCACGCGCTTTTTCTTTTTGTTATCCAACGTGCGCAGCACCTCCACGGCGATACTGCCCTGCCCCACTGGCGGAATGATTTGCTGTAGCGAAAATTCGTGTCGAATCATTTCGTCGTACTTCATCCGGTGCACCCCAGCGTAGGCCAGCATCAGTGCATCGCACTGCCCGGCCTGCATTTTCGCTACCCGGGTTTGCAGATTGCCCCGCATGTCGACGGTCCGTAATGCGGGATAATAATGGTTTAGCAAGGCCCGCCGCCGGGCCGAGGAGGTACCCACCACCCAGTCGCTAGCAGAAGTAAGCTCTGATAGATTTTTATGACTCAAGAGCACGTCAGTAGCGCGTTCCCGCTCCGTGAAGGCGATAATTTCGAACGGACCGGGCAGTTCGGAAGGCAAATCTTTGGCGCTGTGCACCGCAATATCAATGGCTCCTCCCTGCAACTGCGCTTCAATCTCTTGGGTAAACACTCCCTGGGTTCCAATTTCAGCGATACTTACTTCCTGCTGCTGGTCGCCTTTGGTGCTAATGGTAATAATGTCGGTAGTAAGCCCCCCCCGATGCAAGCGATCAGCCACGTAGTGAGCCTGCCACAGCGCCAATTGACTACCTCGGGTTCCGATACGGATATTCATGCTTTGATGGCTTGGGCAATGGTGAGCGAAGTGTCCAGAAAAATCATTTTGGGGTTTACATTCCGTTCCAGATGAACGTGCCCCTGGTTGAATAGTTTGGTAAGCCGCTCCACTTTCTCAAAGTCCATCACCTTGCCGAATTTAGTAACAAAACTTAGAACGGCTCCTTGCGCCCGAATTAACTGTTTCTCCTGGGCGATGAGATTACCGTTGAATGAACTGGCCGTTAAATGTATCGCCTCTGGCTGCATAGCCAAGCTGATCAGCACCTCGCGCATCATGCCGAGTCCGTAGTGAAATAACCGCTTCTGCCCTTCCTTGCCCAGCTTCTGAAATTGCTCGGTCATGGCCACCAGGGCTGAGTAATCCCGAGCGTAACAGAGCCGCATCCAGTCCTGGAACAACTGCTGCTGATCTTCCTGCACCTCATTTAGCAGCTTTGAGGCGTAGGGCAGGCTCCCCTCACTCAAAGTAGCAGCCTGCTCGATGCGCACCGCTGAAGCACCCGAAGCAGGAGCCCAATCGCGCAAGTATGTGGCCACTTCGTTGGTGGTGAACGCCCGGATGTTTATAATCTGCGTGCGAGAAAGGATGGTGGGTAACAGACGGTCTACCTCGCGAGCTACCAGTAAAAACACCGTTTTGGCCGGGGGCTCTTCCAGAATTTTGAGAATACCATTGGCGGCGGCGGGGTGCAAATACTCGGGCATCCAGATGATTACTACTTTATATCGACTCTCGAAGGCCGTCAGACTAAGCTTACGAATGATATTGCGACTCTCTTCCTTAGAGATATTGAGTTGCTTATTTTCTCCGCCGAAGGCTACGCTCCAGTCCGCGGGGTCACCGTAGGGTTGGTCGTGCAGAAACTCGCGCCACGGCTGGATATAGCTATCGCTTACCACATCTTTGCCGGTGATGTTCTTGGTGGCACTCACCGGAAACACAAAGTGCAGGTCAGGATGAATGTACTTGCGCATCTTGGCTCCCGAAGCACTTAGGCCGCAGCTACCGTCGGCCTGTCGATCATCACAGTTCAGGTAGGTGGCGTAGGCCAGCGCCATGGCCAGGTTAGCACTTCCGGGCGGGCCCACAAACAATTGCGCGTGGGCTACCTTTCCCCGGTCGGCGGCCTGCATCAGATGCCGCTTGGTCTCGTGAAGTCCGACAATGTCCGAAAACTGCATGGCGGGGTGGTGAATAAAAAAGGAACTTCATGAATGAAGTTCCTACGTAAAATTTCTCGAGCCGAATTTCAGGAATGAAACTCTGGGTGCAGAATTTCATGAACGAAATTCCTACTCGGCGGGTGCTTTGGGCTCCTCTTTTTGCTTGGACTTGTAGCGTCGGTTGAACTTCTCGACGCGTCCGGCGGTGTCGACGTACAGTTTCTTACCAGTGTAAAAAGGGTGCGAGGCGGAGCTCACTTCCACTTTGATCAGCGGATAAGAGTTGCCGTCTTCCCACTCAATGGTCTCATCAGAGGACATGGTGGACTGGGTCAGGAACTTATGGTCACCTGACGTATCGTAGAACACCACTTTGTGGTATTCGGGATGAATTTCTTTTTTCATATTGATGAAATTTTATTCGCACGGATTTTGCCGTCCATTATTTTGAGGGGGCAAATATAGGTATTTGCGCAAAAACACGCTAGGGGATCTGCATAAACTTATGTGCTTGCAGCGAGATGCGCCACTGGGGATTTTCCTTGACATAGTCAACGATCTGCGGAAGCATCTTGTCCGATACGCTCCACTCGGGTTGCAGATAGAGCTGGCAGTCGGGCGACATGCGTTCGGCGAACTGCTCAGCCCAGGCGAAGTCGCTGCGGTTGTAAATAATTACTTTTAGCTCTTGAGCCCGAGGGTAAATATCAGGCAGTGGGGCTTTGAATTTCTTAGGAGATAGACAGATCCAGTCTAATGCCCCACTCAGCGGATGCGCGCCGGAAGTCTCAATATTGATCGTAAAACCGTGCCGATGCAGGGCGTCGCACAGCTCCATTAGGTCGTGCATCAGTGGTTCGCCCCCGGTGATCACCACCAGCTGGGCCGGATGACGCGCTGCTTCGTCAACAATTTCACGCACTGATCGTTGCGGATGCGCGTCGGCATCCCACGACTCTTTCACGTCGCACCAGTGACAACCCACGTCGCACCCGCCCAGTCGAATGAAATAGGCCGCCCGCCCCTGATGCGCTCCTTCGCCCTGGATGGTGTAGAACGCTTCCACGACCGGAAGTTTGCTTGCTACCGGATCATTAAGTTTCGTTTTACTGTCTACTTCTATAAGCATTTTACTACGGATAAATTTCTTTCCTCGCCGCTAACAACGTATTGTATAACAGTGCCGCTCGCGTCATGGGCCCCACCCCGCCGGGCACCGGGGTAATATAGCTACACTTTTCGGCCACGCCATCGAAATCCACGTCGCCCACCAGCGCGTAGCCTGATTTGCGGCCGGTATCTTCCACCCGGTTGATGCCCACGTCGATCACCACTGCTCCTTCTTTCACCATGTCGGCGGTCACGAAGTTCGCGTGTCCGATGGCGGCAATCAGGATATCGGTTTCTCGGGTGATCTCCGCCATATTTTGGGTGCGGCTGTGACACATCGTCACGGTGCAGTTGCCCGGGTAGCCCTTGCGCGACATCAGCAAGCTCATCGGTGTGCCCACAATGTCGCTGCGGCCGATCACCACACAGCGCTTGCCTTCGGTAGGAATTTCGTAGCGTTCCAGCAGTTGTAGAATGCCAAACGGAGTGGCGGCAATAAACGCGGGCAGTCCCTTCGCCATCCTTCCCACGTTGATCGGATGGAAACCGTTAACGTCTTTCTCGGGACGAATAGCGAACGTCACTTTTTCGGGGGTGATGTGGTCGGGTAGGGGCAATTGAACAATGAGGCCATCGATATCGTCATCCTGGTTGATATCTTCCACTTTCGTCAACAGTTCGGCTTCAGACACATCGAGGTCGAAGCGCACCAGGGTAGAACCAAACCCAACGGCTTCGCAGTCTTTCACCTTATTACGCACGTAAGCTTCGCTGGCGGGGCTGTTTCCCACCAAAATTGCAGCCAAGTGAGGCACTCTTTGGCCCTGCTGCTTGATTTTTTTTACCTCCTCGGCGATTTCTTCACGAATTTGCTGGGCGGTTTGGTTTCCGTCGATGAGGATCATACTGGATACTGGATAGTTGGAGGGAGGGTTACGTTTTCTATCATTCAATGGCTTACTTGTTTCACTGCTCGACTGTTGGTTTTGCTGTGTTCAACAATTGAGCAATCGGACAATCGAACCTCTTGTCTAGTCCAGTTTAAGCACGGCCATAAACGCTTCCTGGGGGATTTCTACGTTACCCACCTGCCGCATACGTTTCTTACCCTTCTTCTGCTTTTCCAGTAGTTTGCGCTTGCGCGATATGTCTCCTCCGTAGCATTTAGCAATCACGTTCTTGCGCAGCGCCTTCACCGATTCGCGGGCGATAATCTTCTGACCAATAGCGGCCTGAATGGCGATCTCGAACATCTGCCGAGGCAGCAGTGCACGCAGCTTTTCGCACAGGCGCTTGCCCCAGTCGTATGCTTTGTCGCGGTGCACAATGGCCGATAGCGCATCCACCGGGTCGCCGTTCAGCATAATATCGAGCTTCACCATGTTGGACTGCCGGTAGCCGATGGGATGGTAATCAAGCGAGGCGTAGCCGCGAGAAATGGTCTTGAGTTTATCGAAGAAGTTGAACACAATCTCGGCTAGCGGTAACTCGAAGGTAAGCTCCACCCGGTTCTGGGTGAGGAAAACCTGGTTTTTGATCATCCCCCGCTTGTCCATGCACAGCTCAATGATATTACCGATGTAGTCGGACTTAGAGATGATCTGAGCGCGGATAAAGGGTTCTTCAATGTGCGAAAGTTCCACCGGATCGGGCATTTCGGAAGGAGCACTCACGTGGCGCATCTCTCCGCTGTTTAATATAGCGTGGAAGTTCACGGAGGGCACGGTGGTAATCACCGTCATGTCGAACTCCCGCTCGAGCCGCTCCTGTACAATTTCCATGTGCAACATCCCTAAAAAGCCACAGCGAAAGCCGAAGCCCAGGGCGGCCGAGGTTTCGGGCTCCCACACCAGCGAGGCGTCATTGAGTTGCAGCTTTTCCATCGAGGCGCGTAGCTCCTCAAACTCCGAGGTTTCTACCGGATAAATGCCCGCAAACACCATCGGCTTCACGTCCTCGAAGCCACTCACCGCCGCCGTGGGGCGACTCACGTGGGTGATCGTATCCCCTACTTTCACCTCCTTGGCCACCTTAATGCCCGAAATGAGGTAGCCCACGTTGCCCGCCTTGATGGTGGTGCGCGGCGATTGCCTGAATTCCAGGATGCCGATTTCGTCGGCGTTGTAGGTTTTTCCAGTGTTCACGAACTTCACCTTGTCGCCCTTGCTGATTTGTCCGTTGAACACCCGGAAGTAGACTTCCACTCCCCGGAATGAGTTAAACACCGAATCAAAGATCATCGCCTGCAACGGAGCCTCCACGTCGCCCTTCGGGGCGGGGACGCGGCGCACGATGGCTTCCAGAATTTCGGGCACGCCGATGCCTTCCTTGGCACTGGCGTGAATGATATCCTCCGAAGCGCAGCCGATCAGCTCAATGATCTGGTCGCTCACTTCCTCAATCATCGCTCCGGGCAAGTCAATTTTATTGAGCACCGGAATAATCTCCAGGTTGTGCTCGATGGCCAGGTACAGGTTAGAAATGGTTTGCGCCTCCACGCCCTGGGCGGCATCCACCACCAGCAGCGCGCCCTCGCAGGCAGCAATGGAGCGCGACACTTCGTACGAGAAATCTACGTGGCCCGGCGTGTCAATCAGGTTGAAGACGTACTGTTCGGGAGCGGTGGCTTCGTCGGGCTGATAGGTATAATTCATCTGGATCGCGTGGCTCTTGATGGTGATGCCGCGCTCGCGCTCCAGATCCATGTTGTCCAGCAACTGATTCTGCATCTCTCGCTCGTCAACCGAACCGGTCAGTTGCAGCAGGCGATCGGCCAGCGTGCTTTTGCCGTGGTCAATGTGCGCGATGATGCAGAAATTTCAAATATTTTCCATAGGCGTTTTTCTCCGTTCGGAGTGTCACAAAAATAGCAATAATGGCGCAACTTAGGTTCCGCGGCTCATAGTTTTTAGTGCTATTCGTAAGCAGGTTTTTTGCATACTTTCAAACAATTATTGCACCTTACGAGTATAGGTAATTGCAAACCCATTATCTGCTTGTCTAACACTGGACCCAATCATATCGAAGAGCCTCAACTGGTTGACCTTCTGCAACGGAAGGAGCATACCGCTTTGGCGTATTTGTATGATCACTATAGTCCGGCCCTTTACGGCATCATTCATCGCATCGTGAAGCAGGACGATGTGGCCGAAGAGGTACTACAGGATGCGTTTGTGAAGATCTGGGACAAAATTAGTACGTACGACTCCGAAAAGGGCCGTCTTTTTACCTGGATGCTGAATCTCACCCGAAATTTAGCCATCGATAAGCTGCGTTCTAAGGAGTTTTCTTACACGAAGAAAACTGATCGCCTCGATCCCACCGTATCTTCTACCAACCACCCCACCTTATACGTGGAACAACAGATGAAAGATCACGGTCTAATTAATCTTTTGAAGAGCTTAACTCCCGAACAACAAATGGTCGTTGATCTTATTTACTTTAAGGGATACACGCATTCGGAGGTGGCTAAGGAATACGACATGCCGTTGGGCACGGTGAAAACCCGCCTGCGGTCATCCATAACAAAACTACGAAAGTTAATCGACATCGCTTGAACGTCTCAGAATACATAGCGTCCGGAATCTTAGAGGTTTACCTCTTGGGAGAACTCCCGGCAGCCGAACAAGCTGAGGTAGAAGCAATGGCGGCGCACCATTCTGAGGTGCGCGATGAGCTATCTCGCGTTGAGGCTACTTTCCAAACCTTGGCTGAGCAATTGCCGGTGACCCCGCGCCCCGGGCTTCGTGATGAAATTCTGGCGAAGATTACCGGAGAGACATCTATATCTAGCCCGACGCCCTCTAAAGAAGTCCAAACGGATGTGGCCCAACCAATCAGCAACGAACCTCAGGCCAAACAGCGAAGGTTGCTTCCCTGGCAGTTGGGCATTGCCGCTTCGCTACTAGTGGCGGTACTTTCGGCGGCGGCAGCTTGGTATTTCCGCAGCGAGTGGAAAGAGGCTGAGCAGCAGTTGGCGCTAACCGTAGCGCAAAATCAGGAGATCGCTTCTCAGTACGAAACGGCCAGCCAGCGTAGCCAGCGTCTGGAAAATGATTTGTCAGTACTATCTTCGCCTGAATACCGAGCAATCGCTCTGGTGGGTACCGATGTTTCGCCCAACAGTACTGCCCGCGTTTTTTGGAACCCCACTGCCGAACAGTTATACTTGAGTGCGGGAAACCTTCCGGTGCCTCCTACCGATAAGCAGTATCAGTTGTGGGCGATCGTCGAAGGAAAACCGGTGAGCGCGGGAGTGTTCGATGTGGCTTCGGATGAATCTACTTTACGAGCGCTGACTAGTCAAATTGCTCAGGCATCAGCCTTTGCCATCACCCTGGAGCCCCGGGGCGGTAGTCCCTCACCCACCATGGAGGCCATGTACGTGCAGGGCGCCGTGTCCGATTCTTAGCCTTTTTTCGGCTTTCCTTCCGGTTGGTTACTCTTTCCTAGAAAAAAAATTTATGATTCTGGCAATCCAGTTCGCTGGTTGGCTTCGTAGGTCGCTACAAATCCCGGGTGATCTCACTTGGGATTGAATTTGGTAGAAGACTGTGGAAAGGTGTCAGCTGGGTTTGCTGACACTTTTCTTTTTTTAGCGCAAGTACTTCTTCCACCACCACTGAAACACAATCAGTGCCCATACCCTCGCGAGAACATCGCCCGGATTGGACGAAAAAAGTTGCTGCTTCAGACGGCGAACCTCAGCCAGATCAAATATCCCCTGTTTCTTTACAAAACCATCCTCCAGCAGATCGTCGGTGATCATCGATTTCAGTTCTGATCGAAACCAACCCAGCAACGGTACCTCGAAGCCTTTTTTCGGACGGCGGTACAGGGCATCGGGAAGCACCGACCGAAAAGTATCCTGCACGATGCGCTTCTTCATACGCCGATTGATTTTCAATTCCTCCGGTAGTTGAAAAGCAAATTCTACTATTTGATGATCCAGAAACGGTACCCGTACCTCCAGTCCGTGGGCCATCAACATCAGGTCTATTTTGGTGAGCATATCGTTTGGCAACACCAGTTGCGCATCAGTATACAGCCACTGCGCCACCGTCTCTTGCTCATCGGATATTGCAGCTACCAACCGCTGGGTTCTTTGTTGATACTCCGCCTCCATCACGCTTTCCTGACTTTGTTCGCTTAGTAGCGCCCGCGCTTCGGCATCGGTGGTGAAGGTGGCCCACCGTAGGTACCGCTCCTTAGCCGAAAGCGCTGATCCTTCGGCGAAACGTTGAAATTGCCGCACCCGGTTAGCCAGCCCGCTCTGCCGCGATTTGGGCAAAGATTGCCAAAGAGGGAGTAGCGCTTGCACGCTTTGTTCGGCCAGTCCCGGATGTAGCACCCGCCAAGCCGCTTGGTGCTTGTTGTAACCCGAAAACAGCTCATCCGCTCCGTCGCCCGACAATGCCACCGTGACCCGCTGCCGGGTTTCTTTGCTCAGGATATACACCGGAATGGCCGACGAATCGGCGAATGGTTCGTCAATGTGGTCTAATATCTGGTGCAGGTGTTCGTACAAGTCGCGGTTGGTAAGCGAAAATACCGTGTGGTTGGTTTTTAATCGGTCGGCCACCAGTCGGGCGTAGCGGGTTTCGTCAAAGAAAGGCTCGTCGCGGTAGCCCACCGAAAAGGTATTGAGCCGGTCCACGTGCCGACTGGCCAGGGTAGTGATCACTGACGAATCAATGCCGCCGCTTAGAAAAGTACCTAGGGGCACATCGGCCACTAAGCGCTGCTGCACGGAGTCTTCTAAAAGTGAGGCTAGTTTTTCTTGTTGCTGCTCGTAGGTTAGCTTTCCGGGATTAGGTCGGGATTCGTCGAACGGGACTTGAAAATAGGTACCAACCTGCACCCGCTCGGCGCGGGGTTTGGATATCTCCAGGTACTGCCCCGACATCAGCTTCCGCACGTTTTGCAGCATGGTGTGCGGGGCGGGCACGTAGTTGAAGCGGAGGTAGTGCTGCAGCGAAGTATAGTCCAACTGCTTCTCTATGCCGTAGGCCAGCAGTGACTTCATCTCGGAAGCGAAGAGCACCTTGTCTTCGTCCTGATAATAGAGCAGCGGCTTGATGCCCAGCCGGTCGCGGGCAGCGAACAACACGTCTTCTTGTTGATCGTAGATAGCGAAGGCGAAGAAGCCATTAAGTTGGTCTAAGCAGGCCTTACCCTCGTGGATGTACAATTGAAGCAATACTTCAGTGTCGGTGGCCGACTGAAACGTGACTCCTTGTTGTTGCAAACGCTGGCGCAGGGCGGGGTAGTTGTAAATTTCACCGTTGTAGACAATCGTATAGCGTCCGCTCGGGTCGCGCATGGGCTGGTGACCGTCGGCGCTGGTATCGATGATCGACAGGCGACGGTGGCCCAACCCCACCCGGTCGACAATGTCGGTGCGCCCGAAATCGGGTCCGCGGTGGCTCAGTGCTTCGGTGGCCGACGACAGGTTGATCAGGTGAAACTTACCCAGTTCGTTAAAGGCGTAGACGCCAGTGATTCCGCACATGCTGATGGATTGAATTGGTGAATGATTGAATGAGGAGACAACAATCCTAACACCGATTTAGAGAAAAGTAGTATACTTGGTAGTTAATTATGGGACAAGATTACGATAAAATACTTAAAGAGAACATCGAGGCGCTTATCATTCCGTTGGCGGATCAGTTACTGGGGCTATCGCTCGGCCAACTGGAAGAGCTTCCGGATGATTTGCAGGTAACTTTGGAAAGAAAGCCAGACTTTTTGAAGCACGTTATTTAGGATGCTGATGGCTCCTCATACATCTTACATCTGGAGTTTCAAGTGAAAGACGATAGAAGTATGGGAGCCAACTTGAGATTCTGCCTAACTTGAGAGACATTCAGGAATCAGCCATTAAAGAAGCAGCTTAAGAAAAAATAGCGCGGGTCATTCCTTGGATAAAATCTCCTTTTTTTACCGAATTGGCCACCCTTATTTCCTCCACAAAAGTCGTCTCCTCACTCAAAAAGCGCAGCACCCGCTCAGTAGGATTCTTACGGAAGATATCGGTAAATATCTCCTTCACCGGATACTGATTCTTCCGCATCACCTCAAGCAACGTGCTGTCGTAAAGACTGAACCGCTGATCCCAGCGTTTCGGATGCCGGGCGGGCTTTCCGCTACGCAGCATCGATCCTACTAACTGCTCACTATCCTGCTGCATACGCTGAAAGGTGTAGCCTGTAGAGGGCTTAGTCATGCCACCGACTGTGCCCAGGTTAATCACGTGCGCGCTACGCTGCGAAGGATAGGGATGGTTCGTCATCGGAATAATCCCAAACTCTTCGTGCTTGATCGTATAATTGTCTAGCGACAAAAACCGGTGCAAATAATCCTTCAACTCCTCTTCGTATACTTGATTCGGTAGCAGTTCGGACGAGAACAGCGTGAACTCCACCAAGGCCGTACGCGCATCGGTGGGCAGCACGTAAAAGAAGCGACACTCGCTGTGCTGCTCGATGCGAAAGTCCATCAGCGTGGCCTGCTGCGGGTCAAAGAAATCTTCCGGAGTTTGGATCACCCACCCCTTGAAGTGCTGAAGCAGATAAATGTGGCCGTCAACCGACTGTCGTTCGTTCGGATCGCGCAGGCTGTTAAACACCCAATCGGCGGTGAACGTACCCTCCGAAGTTTCCACTTGGGCTCCGGTAGCATTTTCGCCTACCGACTGTACCTCGGCCGTCAGCCAAGTGACGTTGGGATGGGCAGCAGCGCTTGACCTAATATACCGGTAGAAGTCGCCACTGCGAATCATTTTGTAGCGGAAGGGATCTAAATCAAGCAGTTTAGAGTAGTCTTCTCCGTGAAAGTAAACGTGCTGCCAGCGGTGGTGCACAATATCCTCAAAGGGACCCGCTCCCGCTTCCCAAAAACACCAGGTTCGATCATTGGCTTGCTTCTCATCGCGGTCGATAATCAGAATACTTTTTTGACTGAGTCGGGTTTGCAGCAGGTGGTACACCAAGCTGAGTCCCGCCCCGCCACCTCCGGCGATGATGTAATCGTAATGCTTCATGTTAGAATATTAAGAATGAAACAAACCCTTCGGTTAGAGCGGCAAACACGAGTAGCAGTAAGTATACGTTGGCTAACAGAAAAAACTTAAGCAAGGTTTTGAACCACCGTTGCCGGTAGACGTTCAGAAAAGACAGGAAGGAATAGCCAAGGAAGAGAAGAAAAAGCGCATTAAGAGCCCAATCGGGAATAACTTCTACCGCATTGAAAATGATAAGAACAAGCAAAAAGAGGGCAGAAACCAGAAACACCAAGGCATGCAAGTGGAGCACATGAACGAGGTGATGGACGTAGAGAGCGCTCCGGCGGATATAAAATAGCTTGATCACCAATGCCAGCAACGGCAGCACAATAAACATCATAAGGGGCAAATTCTGCATCAGGTAGGCGCTGAACACCGATACATCGTTTTTCACTACCTTCCGAAACTGATGAAACAAAAAGTTAACAGTCCCCTGGTTATCCGTACCAAGTTGCACCTGCACCAAGTCCATGCGTTGCAGTGAATCAAGGGCCGTCTGGTCGCTCAGGCTAGCATCGCGCAGCACGCGCAAAACGCTGTTCCAGGCTGTGACGGTGCTAGAATCTGCAACAACCAACTCATTATTCACCTCAGCCTCCGGAACCAGCGATACTTCCTCCAGGTTTCGTTGTACCAGCAGCGTAGCCACGAAGAAAAAGAATACACTCACGATCAAATACAACCGCAAAGGGTGCACGTAGCGCATTCGCTTGCCCTCATTGAACTGGTTGGTTAAGAAGCCCGGCCGTAAAAAGAAAGGTTGGATGCTTCGCCCAATGCGGGTATCGAAGGACAAGTAGTTGGCAAAAAACTCCTGGATAAAGGTACCGAACGACACGTTGTTATCATTGTTTTCTTGCCCACAGTGGGGACAAAAGTTATACACCTCCGACAGCGTATGGCCGCAGTTGAGGCAAGCATTAGTTTTTCGGCGAATCTTCATGCGCAGGTAAGTACCTAAAATATTGAATATCGCGCAAGGAATACCGAATTTTGAGGACATATCTTCTTACCCCTCATTCTTCAGCCCTGCTTGTTTGTGATCCGTTGCTATCAGTTGCACGCTTTTTGGAACGTTATTCTTCTATCCGCCGCCCTACTCGGTAGTTGCTCATCTCCTCAAACCCTTGAATCAAACGCACCGGCTGCCGCTGCTACTTCCATCGACACGATGCAAGTGCAGTACGCCCAAGGCTTTACCGTGGACTATACCGAGGCACCCCCCACCCTGTCACTCTACGGATCAGCCGATACGATGCGTTACGCACTATTGCGCTCCGACGCCACTCCACCCGAATCACCATCCTCGGTGACCATGCGCATCCGTACTCCGGTGCAACGCCTGGTAGTCACCTCTACCACCCACCTGGGTTTGGTAGAACTACTCGACGCGCGTGATCGACTAGTAGGCATCGGCCAGGTCGACTACGTATACGATACCGAAGTCCGGCGCCGGGTAGTGCAAGGGCAGATTCAGGAAGTGAGCACCGGGGGGAACCTAAACATCGAGGCGGTTCTGGCGCTGCAACCCGACCTGGTGATGGTTTCAGCTTCTCCCGGGGTTGCTACGTCACAGTACCAACCGCTGCTCAACGCGGGTATTCCCGTGATCGTAAATGCCGAGTGGCAGGAAGCCAGTCCGCTGGGTAAAGCCGAGTGGGTGAAGCTACTGGCTCTGCTACTGGGCAAAGAAAAGCTAGCCAACCAACGCTTCGGGCAGATTGTTGCCACCTACGATTCGCTGAAGCGGCAAGTTCCGCCCACGGTTTCCCCACCGCTAGTAATCACCGGTTCGCCCTTTCAGGGGGCGTGGTACGTGCCGGGACACAACAGCTACGTGGGCCAACTGCTGCGCGACGCCCGCGCCACCTGGCCCGGAGAAAACGACAGTTCGGCGGTGTCCTTCAACGTGGCGCTAGAAACGCTCTATCCCTACGGACTGCGGGCCGACTACTGGATTAACCCCGGCATGTACCAGCAGCGCCGCGAACTGGGAGAAAAAGACGAGCGATTAGCTGCTTTCCAGCCCTACCAGCGGGGCGAGATCTATGCCCATACCCTCCGGGTGAGTGAATCGGGGGGCAACGACTATTACGAAAGCGGAGCCGTGCGTCCTGATCTGGTGCTGGCCGACCTCATCGAGATCTTTCATCCCGAGGTACTGGACCACGCATGCTACTACTACCGGAAATTGGAATAACCCGTTTGGCAGCCTACCTTTCGCTTCACCGCTTCCCCTTCGTATGTCGCCTCTATCGCCCACCAACACAATTGGCCGCCCCCGCCCGGGGGTGGCGATAAGCCTGGGAGTAACTTTGCTAATTTTATTGGTGCTGGACGTTGCCCTGGGTTCGGTCCACATCCCCCCGGCTAAGGTGATGGCTATCTTGTTCGGTGACGTTTCTTCCCCCGCCTGGACCAGTATCGTTACGCAAATCCGATTGCCCAAGGCGGTGACGGCCCTGCTGGCCGGAGCCGCCCTGTCGGTGGGCGGATTGCAAATGCAAACCCTGTTTCGCAATCCGCTGGCGGGTCCTTCGGTGCTGGGCGTTACCTCGGGGGCGAGCTTGGGCGTAGCCTTGGTCACGCTGTCTACCGGAAGCAACCTGGGTGCGGCTACCGGGCAGGCGCTGGGACTGTCGGGCAGTTGGATGCTGGTGCTGGCGGCCACTGCTGGCGGAGCAATGGTGCTCTTGCTGGTATTGTGGGTATCGTTTCGGATCAGCGATTCGGTGGTGATCCTCATTGTGGGACTAATGATCGGCAACGTTACCCTGTCGGTGGTGGGTATCTGGCAGTACTTTAGCCAGCCCGAGCAGATTCAGAACTACGTGTTGTGGACGCTGGGTAGCCTGCACAGTGTCACGCCGCGTCATTTGCCGGTTCTGCTCACCGTGGTGGGCACCGGCATCGGCCTCAGCTTTCTGGTGTCGAAGCAACTAAACGTCCTGCTGCTGGGCGAAAACTACGCCCGTAGTCTGGGGCTTAACATTGCGCAGGCGCGGGCTTTCATTATTCTGATCACCAGCGTGTTGGCCGGGGCCATCACCGGTTTTTGCGGTCCGATCGGCTTCGTGGGCATCGCCGTGCCCCACCTCACCCGCTCCTTGCTCCGCACCACCAACCACTTCGTGCTGGTGCCGGGCGTGATGGTGGTGGGAGCCATTGTGATGCTGGGGTGCGACATTATCTCGCAGGTACCCGGCAGCCAAACGGTGCTGCCCATCAATGCCGTGACGGCCCTGGTGGGTTCTCCGGTGGTGATCTGGGTTATTCTGCGCCGGAGAAACGGAAGGGCCACTTTCAGCCAACAATCTTTATAACGCTACTCTACCCGCAACAAGAAGCGGTTCTTCTTGCCGCGCTGCACCAGCAGGTACCGATCCTGCAACAGCGTGAAGTCTACCGGTGCTTCCGGGTCGGTCACCTTGTCCAAATTGATGCTCACTCCCCCCTGCTGGATGGTTCGTCGGGCTTCTCCCTTCGAAGAAAACACCAGCCCTTGCGCGGTTTCCGACAGCAGCTCGACCACGTTCGACGCGGCCGCGTAGTCGCGGCGGGAGATGGTTTGCTGGGGCACTCCTTCCAGTACCTGCAGCAACGTAGCCTCGTTGAGCGTGGCCAGATCGTCGGCGCTCGACTTGCCAAACAAAATGCTCGACGCCCGGACGGCGGCCTGATACTCCTCCGGCGAATGCACGCGGCTGGTGATCTCTTCGGCCAAGGCTTTCTGCAATCCGCGCTGGTGGGGAGCGGTCGCGTGCTCGGCCTCCAGTTGCTCGATCTCAGCCTGGCTCTTCAGGGTGAACACCCGGATGAGTCGGGCGCAGTCTTCATCGGCCACGTTGAGCCAGAACTGGTAGAACTGGTAAGGTGAGGTGAGTTCGGGATCGAGCCATACGTTTCCCGACTCTGACTTACCGAACTTGGTGCCGTCGGCTTTGGTCACCAGCGGGGTGGTGAGGGCAAACGCATCCCCCCCGGCCTTGCGGCGAATGAATTCGGTGCCGGTGGTGATGTTACCCCACTGGTCGGAGCCGCCCATCTGGAGCCGCACGCCGTGGTGCTCGTAGAGGTGGTAGAAGTCGTAGCCCTGCAATAGTTGGTACGAGAACTCGGTGAACGACAGGCCCGTCTCCAGGCGTGACTTCACCGAGTCTTTGGCCATCATGTAGTTAACCGTGAGGTGCTTGCCCGCTTCGCGCAGGAAGTGCAGAAAGCCCATCTCGCCGAACCAGTCGTAGTTGTTCACCAGTTGGGCGGATTGCCGCCCAGCCGGATTATCAGGGGTATCGAAATCCAGAAACTTTTCCAGTTGCTGGCGGATGCCCGCCTGGTTGTCGCGCAGGGTGGCTTCGTCGAGCAACTGCCGCTCGGCCGACTTGCCCGAGGGGTCGCCAATCATACCGGTGGCGCCGCCCACCAGGGCCACCGGGATGTGTCCGGCCCGTTGCAGGTGCACCAGCAACATGATGGTGGCCAGGTTGCCGATGTGCAGCGACCGGGCCGTCGGGTTGAAGCCGATGTAACCGGCCGTCACTTCCTGAGCAAGCTGCGCTTCGGTGCCGGGGGTGAGGTCGTGGATCATGCCGCGCCAGCGCAGTTCGCTGATCAGCGACGAGAGGTTGGAGTTGCTCATGGATGATTATCAAGAGTTTTGCGTCGCAAATATAGGCTTTCTATTCCAACCATTGGCGGCTTGGCGAGGTCATTACATTATCTATCTTATTAAACCAAACCTAAGTGCAAAAAATGAAGTACTTATTAATTGTTGCTCTACTGGCTAGCGCTACCGTCGCTTACGCACAAGTTGGTCCGGCTGAATATGCGATCGGCTCACGCGATGCGGCTTGGCTGACCAAGCGGGGGTTTCCGATGAATACCTACGACTGGAACAAAGAAGCCGTTAATCGGGAGTTGGCATTAGCCGCTCGCTATCGTCGGCAGTTGAGCCGGTGCTGGCGCTACGGGGGGCTTGCCTACCTAGCCAGTAGTCTGGCAGTGACTGGCATTGCCATTGGCTCGTTTGGAGTGCCCAGCGGCCAGCGACGCCCCTACGAAAATGCCCTAAAGGTGACGACGACGATTGGCCTCGGAGGCTTGATAACGGCGTTGGGTGGAGGGATATGGCGGAAGGCGAAGGCTCGTCATCGAACACGGGAAGCCATTCGCCGCAACCACAACCAGCCTTAGTGAGTAACAATACTCAAAGTTTGAACCGACTGCGGGCTTAATCGTTTAAGGTAGTATCATCCTCGTTTGGTAGTTCTTTCCCTTGATTTAACCTTCACTTATTTGAAAAATGTACAATTACCCGGCTACGTCCGGTATCTGGTGGTGCTGGCCAGCATCCTGCTCACGCTGCACGTCCTGATCATTGCCAAGTCGGTGTTCAGCCCGATTTTTACGGCCTTCATTCTGGCGCTGCTGCTGCGTCCTATGGCCAGCCGCATGGAGCGCATTCGCATGCCCCGGGGCATCAGTTCAGTGCTGTCAATCGTAATCGTGTTCGTGCTGCTGTTTGGTTTGTTCTACTTCTTCTCCGCCCAAATCCGTAACATCTCGGGCGACCTGGCAGCCATCGAGACCCGCTTTAATGGCGTCATCGACCGGGGCTACGTGTGGATGGAAGATCAGTTTGGCATAGAACAGCAGGAGCAGACTACCTACCTAAAAAACTCGCTGAACAGCGTGCTGCGCAACAGCACCAACTTTCTCACCCGCACCGCTTCGGCCACCGCGGGCTTCTTCACGGCCTTCTTCCTGGTGCTGATCTCCCTGTTCTTCTTCTTGTACTACCGCCGCTTCCTGGTGAATTTCGTGTACCAGCTATTTCAGTCTGATCAGCATACCGCCGTGGGCAGCACCATTCACAAAACCGAAAAGGTGGTGCGGAGCTACATCCTGGGGCTGCTCACCGTAATTGTGATCGTGGGCATCCTGAACATCACCGGCCTGATGCTGCTGGGCATCGAGCACGCGATTTTCTTCGGGGTGCTGGCCGCGGTGCTCACCATTATTCCCTACATCGGTATCTTTATCGGGTCAATCCTGCCCGTCGTGTTTGCGCTGGTCACCAAAGACTCGCTCTGGTATCCGGTGGGCGTGGCGCTGATCTTCTGGGGCGTACAATTTCTGGAAGGTAACTTCATCACGCCCAACGTGGTGGGCAGCAGCGTGAGTATCAACCCGTTTGCGGCCATCATCGCGTTGTTTTTCGGCGGTATGATCTGGGGACCTATCGGCATGATTCTGGCCATTCCGGTGCTGGCGATTATTAAAGTGATCTGCGACGCGGTGGAGCCCTTACAACCCTACGGCTTCCTGCTGGGCAACCCTCCCGATGAAGATGAAGCGCGCGCGCGAAAACGAAAGCGCCTCAAACGCCCTACCAAGCGCCGGGCAACCATTATGAAGGATGAGGAGTTGGCCGAAAAGGCAACGTAACCCCTGTTGATAACATTGCTAGTGCGCGTTTGCAACGCGTTGCAAACGCGCACTAGCAATTGATTGCACTTGGTTGGGTCAGCGTCAATCCTGTTCTCATCAGACAAAAGGATAGCGCTATCCACGCGTGCTCCTTTTTTGCTAAGGAGGATAACCTATACCTGCCCAAAAGTCGGGTGACCGGGATTTATCTGGGACTGTCCGGTCTCGAAAAACCGTTTTTTGCCACCGGGTAGTTGAAGAATGGTGACAAAACGTCAGGAAACGGCAGTGGGTCGAGCGTGCCGGGTCTCGAAAAACCGTTTTTCATTAGTGAGCAGGGGTTTCCCGGTGTCGTTCGAGTAAGTTTCAGGACCGGGCATCGACTGCCCGGTAAGGTCAATGTACTGTTTTGTGATTATTCCTTTCTTGCCCACCCTTGAAACACGACAATCTGTCGCAAAAACCCTCCCAAACGACTGTTTTTAGCCTTCTCCTACCAAACCGTACGCACGTAAGAGGGCGGTATTTGTCATTGGAAAAGGTTCCTACCAAAGTGCTTACTTGCCCGTGAAACGTTCGGTCGTCGGACGGAAAGAAAGGTAGTATTCATCCTTAAAACTCAGAAAATGATGTCAGTATCCATCCCCAAGAAAATCGCTTCGGCTCAATCGGCCCTGTATAATGCCAACGAGCACGCTGAAATAAAGGCGCGTCTCAAGAAGTACGGCATGACGCCCGAGGAGATGAAAAAGGGCAACACCCTGCTCAACAACGTGCTCCTGCAAAACCACGACAAGGGCGACTGCTACGGAGAGAAAAAGGCGCTCACCGCGCAACTCAAGCAGCAGACCAAAGAGACCCGAAAGCAGTTCAGACGGCACGTCGCCGTGGTTAAGTTAGCCCTAGCGGACCAACCCGTGGCCATCAATAGTTTGAACATTGCCCGCTTGGCTACCCAGCAGGACGCCTGGCAAGCGCAGGCCACGTACTTCTACCTCAAGGTGACCAACCACCTTGATACCCTTAAGGATTACAAGCTCAGTGCCGAGGAGTTGGCCCAGAACCAAGCCAACGTGGAAGCGCTGACCACGCTGCGCAACCGCCGGATGCAGTTAAAGGGAGACGCCGAGGAGGCCACCCGCAACCGCGACCTCAGCCTGCGGGCCCTGCGGCTGTGGATGAAAGAATTCTACGGTATCGCCCGCATCGCGCTGGCCGACAAGCCGCAACTGTTAGAAGCGCTAGGCATCACGGTGAAGTCGGAGCGGATTGTTTGAGGGATCGAGCTTCAAAAGACCCACTACAGGTGTTCGGGTCGGGGAACGCTGTCCCTACCCTCTGGCTAGTGTAAGAACCTCCGACCAATGAAAGTAAACTGTCTAACGGTTTTGCTTGATGGAGCTGATTTACTATCTTACTTCTGAATTTACGCTATGTGTTATTAAGGCGCTCGGGCCTACCGGAGACGCAGGAGCAAGTGTCACGAAGCAGATACCCTTCGATTGGACAGCTCGGCCAACAAAGAAAGGTAATGGTACGCGATACGCTGATCCTGGAAACCCAAAGGCAAACAACGTTCGGGTAATGCGAGGGTCAGCGACTAGTCCGCATCCTTCACAACGAGCGGATTATGTGAAGCATACTAAAAATGGATCGGTGGTAGATCAGCACGGCAATCCAATTGATTATAAGGCACCTGGGGCGCATATTCCAAAGGAACAATTTAGATTTAACAGGTAATGGAAGACTATTGGACAAAGAGTATCTATTTATCCGTTAAGGATATATCCGACATAAAGCTTCAGGAAAGGGTATGGTTAGATAATACCAATGGCCAAGTTTCTTCGTTCGTCGAAATGATTAATACGCTTTATGATGACAACTGCTTTGAGGATTTTCTGAGCGTAAAAGAATGGGATGAGCAGCGTTCACTAGGGAAATTGCATCAGGAATTGCATGTTTTGAAAGAAATGATTGATGCGTATGAGGAGCCAGCTACCGATGCGCAGGTTCTGACAGATGCTGGATGGAAAAGAATAGTCAATCAAGCTAAACGGACAGTCAACGTTTGGGATCATTCCCCGCTAAGCTTTTATAGTCAGGCCACGTGAACTTTGAATTCTCTAGCCTCTCTTTTTAAAAATAATCCGGCTTAATCTTTTCCAACCCTACCGATTCCAAAATAAAGCCCTAACTTTGAATCCCATAAGCAGCATTCTTATGGGTTCCGTAAAGTACATTTTTGTGACCGGTGGGGTGACGTCCTCCCTCGGTAAAGGCATTATCTCCGCATCGCTTGGCAAACTCCTGCAAGCCCGCGGACTGCGCGTCACCATCCAGAAGTTCGATCCCTACATCAACATCGACCCCGGCACGATGAACCCCTACGAACACGGGGAATGCTACGTGACCGATGATGGGGCCGAAACCGACCTGGACCTGGGCCACTACGAACGGTTTCTCAACATCCGCACCTCGCAGGATAACAACGTGACCACCGGCCGCATCTACCACAACGTGATCACCAAGGAGCGGCGGGGCGACTTTCTGGGCAAGACCGTGCAGGTGATCCCCCACATCACCGACGAGATTCAGGCCAACTTCTTCCAGCTGGGCAACACCGGCGACTACGACGTGGTGATCACCGAAATCGGCGGCTGTGTGGGCGATATCGAGTCGCTGCCCTTCGTGGAGGCCGTGCGGCAGGCCCGCTGGGAGCTGGGGCCGGGCAACTACGTGGTGATTCACCTCACGCTGGTGCCCTACCTGCAGAAAGCGCAGGAGCTCAAGACTAAACCCACCCAGCACTCGGTGGCCCGCCTGTCCGAAGCCGGGGTGCAGCCCGATATCCTGGTGTGCCGCACCGAAAAACAGTTGCCCGACGATATCCGCCGCAAGATTGCCCTGTTCTGCAACGTGAACGTAGACTCGGTGATCGAGGCCATCGATGCTGACTCAATCTACGACGTGCCGCTTTACATGCGCAAGGAGAAACTCAACGAACGGGTGCTGGCCAAACTGGGTCTGCCCACCGACCTTGAACCGAACCTCGTGCAGTGGAAGGATTTCTTGGGCCGACTAAAGAACCCGGTGAGTGAAGTGCGCATCGGCGTAGTGGGCAAATACGTGGAGCTGCCTGACGCCTACAAGTCGATTGCCGAAGCCTTTGTGCACGCGGGTGCGGTGAACGAATGCAAGGTGCGGGTGCGTTGGATTTCATCGGAAAGTTTGAACCCTGAAAATGCGGAAGAATCGTTGCGCGACCTGGATGGCATTCTGGTGGCACCCGGTTTTGGCGAGCGGGGCATTCCTGGCAAACTGGCCACCGTGCGCTACGCCCGGGAGAACGACGTACCCTTCTTGGGCATCTGCCTGGGCATGCAGTGCGCCGTGATCGAGTTCGCCCAGAACGTGCTGCACCTCGCCGGGGCCAACTCCAGTGAGTTCAACCCGCAAGCCAGCGATCCGGTGATCGCCCTGATGGAGGAGCAGAAGGATGTGGTGACCAAGGGAGGCACCATGCGCTTGGGAGCCTACGCCTGCGAACTCAAGGAAGGCTCGCTGGCGCACGACGCCTACGGAACCCCCCGCATCAACGAGCGCCACCGCCACCGCTACGAGTTTAATAATAAGTATCTGAAGCAATTTGAGGCTGCCGGGATGAGGGCCACCGGCGTCAACCCGGACAACCACTTGGTAGAGATTATGGAACTGCCTAGCCACCCCTGGTTTCTGGGCACTCAATTTCATCCCGAACTCAAGAGCACAGTACAGGAGCCGCATCCGCTGTTCATCGCCTTTGTGAAAGCCGCCATTCAGCAGCAAGGACACCGAAACGAAGTGGTGGCGGAAGTGGTGGCGGCCGAAAAGTGATGCGCCTTGCTCCCTCGGCCGCCCACGGTCTAGCCACCAAAGTACCGCGCCGGGGCATACCTTTGTCCGAATGATCAATCCGTCATGGGATAGAACCTGTGGTACGAGATAAAACTTGGGGGGGAGCGTAGCAATCGCCGGATTTTTGCCTAATTTTGCGGCATGGATAAGAATCAAGCCATTGGACTGCTGCTTTCGGCACTGCTGTTGATCGTTTATTTCCAGTATTTTGCCCCCTCCCCCGTTCCCGGAGTGGAAGAAGGCGCACCCGAAGCCACCGAAGCCCCCGCCCGTCAGGAGAGCCTAACTCCCGACCAATCCACCGCCACGCAACTTCCTGATTCGGCGCGGCAGGCCCTAAACCAGCAACAGTACGGCGCCTTTGGTTCGGCCATGACCGGCGAAGCCGAAGACATTACGCTGGAAAACAACAATGTGGTGATCACCCTGAGCACCCAAGGAGGAAGCCTCAGCCGCGTGATGCTCAAGAAGTACAACGCCTATCAAAACGGTCCGGTGGTGCTGCTCAACGAAGAAAGCAGCGTGATTGATCGGCTCGTGGGAACCCGGCAGGGCGTTATCAACCTGAACGACCTATATTTCGCGGCCGAACCGACCACCAACAAAGACAGCAGTCGGGTGGTGCTCACCGCCACCCTGGGCGACGGCAGCCGCCTGCAGCAGGTTTACACGCTAGGAGCCAATAGTTATCAACTGGGCTACCAGTTGGCATTCTCGAACAGCGACCAACTGCTGAGCGAGCAAACTTTAAACTTTGTGTGGAAGAACGATCTTCAGGTGGCAGAAAAAGATCCGGAAGAAAGCCGACGACGCAGTCGGATCAACTACTACACCGCGGCGGGCAATCTGGAAAGCCTGTCGTCGCTCACCGGAGACAGTGACGAGGAAGAAACCGTGAGCGAACCGTTGCAGTGGATCGCAATGAAGCAACGCTTCTTCAGTTCGGCCATCATCACCGAGCAGTCGTTTGCCAGTGCCCAACTCAGCTCGATGAACCCCGCCGAGGGCTCAGACATCGTGAAACGCATGGCCATGAACGTAACCATGCCCCTGAACAACGGCGCCCTGGCCTACCAATACTACTTCGGACCCAACGACCAGCGGGTGATGGAAGATGTGGCCCCGGCCTTTGAGGAAAACATTGATTTTGGCTGGTTCATCTTTGGCATCATTAGTAAGTACGTGATCTCGCCGATCTTTCACTTTCTGGAGGGCTTTATCGGCAACTACGGACTCATCATCGTTATCCTGGTGCTGCTGGTGAAGACGGTGTTGTTCCCGCTATCGTACAAGTCGTACGTATCAATGGCCAAGATGAAGGTGCTCAAGCCTGAGCTTGATGAGATTAAGGAGCGGAACGGCGACGATGCGCAAGCGGCGCAAAAGGAGCAAATGCAGCTCTACGGCAAAGTGGGCGTGAACCCTATTAGCGGCTGCGTGCCCATGCTACTGCAGATGCCGGTGTTGCTGGCCATGTTCAACTTCTTCCCCAACTCGATCGAGCTGCGGCAGGAACCCTTTCTGTGGACGGACGATTTATCAACCTACGACTCAATCCTAAGTCTCCCTTTTGAGATTCCTTTCTACGGTGACCACGTGAGCCTGTTCGTGATTCTGATGACCCTGTCCACCATTCTGTATACCTGGTCTAATAATCAAGTCACCTCAGTGCAGGGCCCCATGAAATCGGTGCAGTACTTTATGCCGGTAATCCTGATGTTCGTACTAAACTCGTTTCCGGCAGCGTTGAGTTTCTACTACTTCTGCTCCAACCTGATCACTTTCGGGCAGCAGGCTATTATCCGCCGGTTCGTAGACGATGAGAAGATTCACAAGAAGTTGCAGGAGAATAAAATACGCAACAAAGACAAGAAGAAATCGAAGTTTCAGGCCCGCATTGAAGAAGCAATGAAGGCCAGCCAGGATAAGCAACAGCAACGCAAAGGCGGCAGCAACGGCAGTGCTGGAAAGGGAAAACGGAGAACAGAGGAAAACAAAAAACGGTAGGCCCGCGATTTATCGCGTCAACCACCTCGCGCGCCCATGACCGAAGTCAAAGACGTTAAAATCCGGAAGAAGAAGCGCCTAGGCAGCTATCCGTACGTGAGCGTGGTGTTTAGCATCACCATGGCGCTGTTCGTGATCGGCCTGTTCGGACTGCTGCTGCTGCACGCCAACGCCCTGTCGCGGGTGATTCGCGAAAACGTAGAGGTGCAAATCTTCCTCAATCAAACCATTTCGGAGAATGACCGCCTGAAGATCCAGAAGACGCTAGTTACCAAGGACTACGTTGCCGAAGTAAATGGCGAACAGCAACTCAGCTACATCTCCAAGGAGGAAGCCGCCGAGGAGTTTATCCGGGAGACGGGCGAAGACTTTCGGCAGTTTCTGGGCGAAAACCCACTACACGATGCCTTTGTGATTCGTATCAAACCGGAATATTATACCGCTGAGGCGCTGCAAAAGATTAAACTGGATGTGGAGCGGCTCAGTGGCGTCTTTGAGGTGGCCTACGTAGAAAACCTGGTAAAGTCTATTAACGAAAATCTAACCAAGATTAGCCTGGTGCTGGTGGGCTTCGCTTTACTGCTAATCATCATTGTTACTGTGCTCATCAATAATACCATTCGGCTGGCGCTCTTCTCGCAACGCTTCCTGATTCGTAGTATGCAACTGGTAGGAGCCACCGCCCGCTTTATCCAGCGCCCGTTTCTGGCCCGCTCCTTCGCGCACGGATTGCTGGGCGGGGCGCTTGCTTCGGTGTTACTAGTCATTATCTTGCAGTACGCCAACCAACAAATCGAAGACATTGATCAACTTCAGGACCCCTTCAGAATAGGTATACTACTTACCGGACTGCTGATCTTAGGGGGCGCATTAGGATTCCTAAGCACCTACCGCGCCGTGAAACGCTACATGGGCATGTCATTGGATGAATTGTACTGACTTATAATGGCTCGATGGTTCGATTGTCGGCCCTCAGAAGATCCCACAATAAAACAATGAAACAATCGAGCAATAAATAACAATAGAAAATCTCTCTTCAAACCAATGCTAAATCTATGAACAATGTACCCCACCCCGAACCCCTACCCTTCGGTAAAAAGAACTACATTTTTATGCTCGTCGGTATTGCATTACTGATTCTTGGCTTCACCGTGATGTCGCTCGATGGCGAACCCTACGGTTTTGGCGCTCTCGGTCTCACCGTCGGCCCCATCATTGTGATGCTGGGCTTTGCCGTTGAGTTTTTCGCCATTCTGAGTAAGCCCAAGCCCGAAGCCTAGTCAATTACCGTAGAACCACATGACCCTTATTGAAGCCATTATCCTAGGCATCGTCCAGGGACTGACCGAGTTTTTGCCCGTGAGCAGCAGCGGCCACATCGAGCTGGGCACCGTGCTGCTGGGCGTGGAAAGCAAGGATAACTTGCTGTTTTCGGTCATTGTGCACTGCGCCACCGCCCTGAGCACCATCGTTATTTTCCGAAAGGATATCGCCGATATTTTCGTCGGCCTCTTCAGTTTGGAGTGGAACGAAGGCAAGGACTACGCCGCCAAGATTTTGCTCTCTATGTTGCCCGTGCTGGTGATCGGACTGCTGTTCAAAGATGAGGTAGAAGCCTTCTTTGGCGGACAAGTGCTCTTCGTCGGAATGATGCTGTTGCTCACCGGTACGCTGCTGGCCCTTACCTACTACGCGAAAGATCAGGCCGGAATAGTCACGTATCCGAAGGCGTTGTTGATCGGAATGGCGCAGGCGATCGCTATCTTACCCGGCATCTCCCGCTCGGGAGCCACCATTGCTACCGCCCTGCTGGCCGGTGTGGACAAAGGGCGCGCCGCCAAGTTCTCGTTCCTCATGGTGCTCGGCCCCATCATCGGGGCATCGCTGCTCGAGCTCAAGGATTATCTCGAGGCTCCGGCCGTGGCCAACGCCATTGGCACCACCTCGTTGGTCGCCGGGTTCCTGGCCGCTTTCGTATCGGGACTGCTGGCCTGCCAGTGGATGATCGCCATCGTGAAGCGCGGCAAGCTCATCTACTTTGCCATCTACTGCTTCGTGGTGGGCACCATCGCCATTCTGGCGGCCTATCTCTAGAAACTATTTGGGGGCCGGACGGGTCTTACTACTATGACAACGCAACTATCCTCTTCCCCCCCCTGGGACTTTGCCGAAGGTGAGCGGCTGCTGATCGATAAGCCCCTGACCTGGACCTCGTTCGAACGTGGTGAAGAAGATCAAGTACCAGTGCCAAATTAAGAAGATCGGTCATGCCGGTACGCTCGACCCGCTGGCCACCGGGCTGTTGATCCTGTGCACGGGCAAGATGACCAAGCAGATCGACCGTTACCAAGCGCAGGAAAAAGAGTACATAGGAACGTTAGTGCTCGGAAAAACCACTCCTTCGGTTGATTTGGAAACACCATTCGATAGTGATCGTCCCTTTGATCATATCACGGAAGCAGACCTGACCACCGCCCGGCAATCACTCACCGGCGAGATTCAGCAAGTTCCACCGGCCCACTCGGCGGTGCAGGTAAACGGGCAACGCGCCTACAAGCTGGCCCGGCAGGGGAAGGAAGTGGTGATCAAGCCCCGCACTGTCACCGTAAAGGAGTTTATGTTTACCGAAGTGGCCTTGCCCGAAATCTCGTTCCGGATCGTGTGCACCAAGGGCACCTACGTGCGCAGCATGGTGCGCGACCTGGGCGAACAGCTCGGCGTGGGTGCTCACCTAAAAGCCTTGTGCCGCACCCGCATCGGCGATTATGCGCTGGACGATGCCTACTCCCTCGATGAGTTTATAGCCCTGGCAAAAGCATGAAAGTACACCAGGGAGACGCTTCGTTTGCTCCGCCCCGCGCGGCGGTGGTTACCAGCGGCACCTTCGACGGCGTGCACGTGGGGCACCGAAAAATTCTGCATCGACTCAAGGAACTGGCCCGGGAGACCGGCGGCGAGACGGTGGTGGTCACCTACTGGCCCCACCCGCGCATCGTGCTCTATCCCGACGACCCGGCGATTCAACTGCTCACCACCTTCGACGAAAAGCTGACCCTCCTTGCTGACTTAGGGATCGATCACCTGGTGCAGATTCCCTTCACCAAAGCGTTTTCGCAGCTCAGCTCCGATGCCTTCGTCCGGCAGGTGCTGGTGGACAAGATCGGTACGCGCCGTCTGGTGATTGGTTACGACCACCACTTCGGCCGCAACCGCGAGGGCGGTTTTGATTACCTCAAGGAGCACGCAGCTGCGTACGGCTTTGCCGTGGAGGAGATCCCCCGGCAGGATGTAGACCAGGTGGGCGTGAGTTCTACCAAGATTCGCCGGGCCCTGGAAGCGGGGCAGGTGCACACCGCCCGCGAGTACCTGGGTTGCCCCTACCGCCTGACGGGCACCGTGATCAAGGGCGATCAAATCGGTCGGCAACTGGGCTATCCGACGGCGAATTTAAAAATAGACAGTCCGCACAAGCTTATTCCGGCCGACGGCATCTACGCCGTGCACGTGGAGCACCAGGGGCAACGCCACGAAGGCATGCTCTACATCGGTCACCGACCCACGATCCAGGGCACCAGCCGCAACATTGAGGTGAATATCTTTGATTTTGATCAAGATATCTACGGCGACGCACTACGCGTCTACTTGCTGGCCCGCACCCGCGGCGACATGACCTTCAACGGTCTGGAAGCGCTGGCCACTCAGTTGGCGAAGGATGAAAAAGAGGTGGTCGCGTTGTTAAAGAAGTATAGGTAAGGGAGCGTTGAAATAATAACCTACCCTCGGCAAATTTTCGTCACCATTTCCATAGCCCACGAATTAATTCGTGGGCTATGGAAATGGTGGGACGTTCAGGGGCAATTGCTTTTCTAAGCTCCCTTACGGGGTCACCAACCGGAAATCAGAGATTTTTCCAAGCAAAAATTTGTTACAAGGTATCAATTTGACTGGCAGGAGGTTAACCGAAATGCACTGATTACCCCCCTTAAATTGTGTAGCTTTATTGCAAGGGCTTGCGTACTTTGCTTGAGCCATTACTAACCAACCCATGAACAGAATTAACCGAAACCAGTCGGCCCGCCGGGCTGAGAGCACCACCGTGGGCGATGCGGTGCGCGAGCTGTTAGACACCTACAAGCTCACCGCCCGCTACGAACAAACCCAGCTCATCCAGTCGTGGGAACGCCTGATGGGTGCCCCGGTTGCCCGCCGCACCGACAAGCTCTTTATCAAGGATCGCAAACTGTTCGTCAAGCTCAACTCCGCCCCCCTCAAGCAAGAACTCAACCTATCGAAGTCTAAGATACTGGCCTTGTTCCTGCGCGAGTTCGGCGAAGTGATTGTGGTCGATGTGGTGTTTTTGTAGCGGATCTTTGCCGTACAGAAGACTTCGCCGGAAAACCTTACTTGCTTCGCGCGGCCAACGTGACGCACGGGCGGCCAACAATAGCGGCTTTTTTGACACTGAGCCGCTTTAGGGCGAGTAAGCATCACGTAAGAACGGGGGTTAAACGGCAGAAAGCGCAACCAAACCAAGCAACATGGCCTCACAAATTACGAGCACAGTGCCCCTGCGGTGCTCCTGAGCCATTTTTCTTACCCGTATACTACACCAGCAGCGTTACACGAGCACTCCCCTCCGTGGTTTAGCCTTCGTGGAACGTTACATGGGCACTCCCCCACGAAGAAAAATGACCATGTTGCGCTACTTCGCCTCTCCCCGATCGGTTTCAGGGTTCATGTAGCGCGTTTCGTCGGCACCGCATCAGTGGCCGTACGTACTCCCCACCGTCTCTTTTTGAAAGTTTTCTGGCCGACGTACCATTGCAGCGATTTATGGGTGGAATTGGTCCCTTCAATGAATGAAGTTTGCGTCATTCAAAACTAAAAAAGAGAAATCATGGTAAAGGCTAAGAAAAACAGTGTCGCCCGACAGGTAGAAAGTGCCCAACAGCTCATTGATGGGGCCCTTGCCCAACCGGACGTGATGAAAGAACTATCAAAGTTAGGTTACCCTCCCGAGGAAATCCAGCAGGGAAAGGCCTACCTTAACCGGGTGATTATGCTGGAATCTGCCAAATCGAGCAAGTACGGTCTGAAGCACAGCACTGCGGTGCAGGATAACCAGGACCAAGCGGAGGCCTGGGCGAAGTACATGCACCACGTGAAGTCGGCCCGGCTGGCCTTCGCCAACGACCTGGGCAAACTCAAGCGCTTGGAGCTAACCGTTGCCCGCAAGCGGGGCCTGGCGGAGTGGCGCGTGCAAGCCCGCCACTTCTACCAGGAGCTGCAACTGATGTCCGACGATTTTGCGGCGGTGAACGTGACGGCCGAGGAGCTGGCGCAGACGCTGGCGATGATCGAGGCGGTGGCCGAGGCCAAGCGGCTGCGCAAGAGTCTGGCGGGCGAAGCCCAGCAGATGACCCAGGAGCGCAATCAGGCCCTCCGGGAGCTCAGCACCTGGACGCGCCGCTTCGCCAAGATGGCCCGCATGGCACTGGACGACCAAGACCAACTGCTGGAAGGCATGGGCCTGCTGGTGCGCAGTAAGGGGTAGGTGTTTGCTATCTGTAGCAGTGTTTGCAAACGTTTGTAGGTGCCGTTGGCATTTACTTTAGTTACGACACAATAGAGATTAGTAGCCGAACGTCTTTTGTCGGACCAGTAGTCAAATAGCCATCCTATCGTTGTATTGCGTGTAGGCGCAATGTTTTCATTTGCATGTTCTGCACAAGCTGAAAAAATAATGATACCATTAATAATTAGCGTTCGAGGAGTAATTTCTGCTTCTATAGTAATTTTAGGACTTGGAATATTTGTGATTGTAAATAATTCCAAAGACAAGGCGGAATACGACAAGTCAACAGGAATAATTGAGTATTTCGACAAGGAATTTCAGAATTTACCGACCCGTCACAAGGGTAACTACAGATATCTAAAAGTGGACACTTATCCTTATATTTTTGAGATATACCAGCCCAATAGTGAACCAACCGAAATGACAATTGACGACTTAAAGGTTAACGATAAAATTGACATCTATTATTATGAAATATCTGACACCAGAGATGTCAAACTAAATAGATTTGCCCAATTTATTGACCAAGGAGGACAATCTTACTTCATTCGTAATGGATTTCAAAAGCAACTTGGATTTGTAGTTGTTGGACTATCTGCATTGCTGAATATTATGGCATTTGCATTTTGGAAGAAAGGAAAATTAGAATGGTAAAAAAAGCCTGTGTATAACAGAACCACTGTCCTCAAAATCACTTTTTACCCCCTTAACGCGTATAGAATAGGTCGTACGAATCATTAGATGATATAAAGCGTATACACTACTATGGAACAGCGCGTAATTAACATTGACTCGGAAATATTGGGAGGAACTCCGGTATTCTTAGGGATCAGAGTACCTGTTAAGAACCTATTTGATTACCTGGAAGAAGGAGAGACAATGAAGGAGTTTCTAGAAGACTTTCCTTCTGTAAAGAAAGAGCAGGTCATCAAATTGCTTGAGATATCAAGAGGGTTAGTAGAAAAGCGGTTCGCCGCCCGGTCAAGCCAGCTGTTGTATGAAAATCCTGTTGGATGAGTGCCTTACCAAAAAGGCGAAACAACACCTTAATGAATTTGAAGTTGTCACCGTTCCAGAAGCACCATTCAGCGGCTTGAAAAACGGTAAGCTGTTGAGAGCAGCAGTAGAAGAGGGATTTGACATTTTGTTAACGATAGACAAGAATATCGACTATCAGCAGAACGTAAGCTAACGCATTCATCAAAAGGATGACCCCGTAAAGAACGATCGGGTTGGAAGCAAAATGGTTTTCGCCCATCCATCCCGTCACGAACGGAATCAGCGACAACCAGAACAGGAGATGCAGGTTGGCCCACAGAATTCCGGCGAAAATCTCTTTGACCGTATACACCAGATGATGGTAATTGTTCCAACGGAGCCTAGCCTACGACCAGAAGAATGATGCATCTACTGCACCTACCCTAATCATTATCCACCTTCACATCCTTGAACATGAGCGGATTGTCGCTGATTCTCAGATCTTTGCCGCTGGCCGTGGTCACATTTCTGAGTATGACTTCTTTGGTTCTGACGTACGGAAACTGCTCCTGGTAGGAATCGTCGGTCATCGCTGGATTGAAGTCTGCAAAAATGGCGGGACCCTGATAGTCCTCTGGATGGTTGGAGTCATCGATGCGTAGGTTTTCAATGGTGATCCGTTCCGGCATATAACTGGTGTAGCCGAAATCATGCTGCCCGGCATTGGAACCGCCGATCAGGGCGGCACTGGTCGATCGGCCGCCCTCGGGCACGAAAGTGCAGTTACAGATAACGAATTCTCCCCGCCAGGTACTGCCGTAGTCAGAGCGCAGGTTAATAAAGGTCCTCCCGTAGACGGTGGAATTCTCTACGGTAAAGGTCCCGCTGCCAATGGCATTGATTCCCATGTGTCCCAGGGTCGAGTTGCGGATGGTGGCGTTGGCCACCCCCATGTGGGCGTCGAAGCGGGACAGGGTGCAGTGGTCGTAGAGAAGATTTTTGCAGTAGTTGGATCCCAGAATTCCCCAGTAGGTGCGGTCATTGATGTCATTGGTCTGCGTGCAGTGCTCGAAGGATACGTTCAGGGCGCGGTTGACCGAAAGATCGTACGAGCCCATCGGGACGGGCTTCCCGGCATTGCCAATGGTGTAATACATTTTGTGTCCGGTTAGGACGGTGTTCTTAACCGTCACGTAAGCGCAATCCCGAATATCAACAAAGCCGCGGTAGGGTGCCCCGTGCTCTCCCTCACCGGTGGTGCGGTGTTCCAACCCATCCACCACCACGTTGGAGCGTCTGATGGCAACGTTCCGCCGGTAGTAGGTGTAGTTTGATTCCGCTTGGTTGGCGATGGTGGTGAAACGCCCTCCGGTGACGGTTAGCGTGGTGTCGTCGATGGGAAGCGCGGAGACTTCTGTGATCTGCTCGAAGTCCCAGACGATCGGAGCGTCCGTATCCACGTTGCCGTCTTTATCAACGACGAAGATGTCGGTTTGCGGAGAGCCGTCGTTCTGGTTCAGCCCGAAGCGGATGTAGCGCCTCACGGTAGAATCGGTGACCGTGATCAGACAGGCCTCCGGCAGGGGAACGTTTATTTTCTTCTGGTTCCGCTTCAGGGAAGTGATGCCCTCCGGGACGAACGGTGGCTGGCTGGAGCTGACCGTGAAAACCGAGGCATCCCGGTTTTGGACTTCGGTATCGTCAATAATGAAAGCCGCCGTGCCGAAGTCGGTGTTGGTTTGGATAACCGCGGTGCGCTCCTTGCCGCCGATGTAGTAGGTGGCCCCCTCGTCGGCTTTCACCGGCAGGCTGTGCTGGTTGGCAAAGGCATGGGCCGCCGCGATCGCGTCCATATCGTCGGTTTTGCCGTCGCCCGTGGCGCCGAAATCGCGGTAGTGCACCAATCCGGCGGCTTTTAGCCGAAGTACGTCCGCGGGAGATACATTTACCAGTAGCTTCCCCTTTTTACCGGTGCGTACCTGGGTTTCCGACTTCTTGGTGGTTATGACCACACTTTTAAGTGTTTCTTCGGTCTGCCCCTGGGCCACCATTGTCCAGGTAGTTAAGAATAGCAGCAATACATATTTCATCATGATCATTTTTTTATAAACAACACTTCCCAGAAAGTTACCCTTCTATCACGATTGTTACTTCTAAATAGCTGATGACGCTTAGCCCGCCGCTTTTTTCCTTCCCCTTGCTCTTTACAGCTACTCTAATTTTGTAGGCATTGTCGCCTAACGGAGTTCCTTGAGCTGGGCTATCTCGAAGACTTTGCTGTAGTAAAGGTACTTCATTCTTTAGCGATTAGTATTTTTTGATCAGCTTCTTGAGTCTCCGTGCGAAGTCTTGCGTGGTGATAAACTTAACACTCGTCCAGTAGCTCTTCTAGGGCGTGTTGACATATAGATTAACGAGGGATTTTGAGGGCGGTTTTCGTCTGATCAAGGCGCTTGAGAAGCGCGATGCTGAGGCATCGGGCGCCGAAAGCAACGCAGAACAGGGGGAAAGCGTACCAAAATCGCCGTTTAGGTTATATGTCAACACGCCCTAAAGTTTGCCCCTGCTTTTCACCTCTTTTGATGGTATTTACTTCTTCCACAGCGTTCTGTAAACCGTTGAGCACGTCCAGCTTGTTCTTTAGCTTACGATAATTGGCTTGTAACTTTCTCCATTTCTCTATATGTGTTTCTCGGAAAGGGATTTAACCCTCTAAACACCACTTTGTAGTTCTATTTAAAACCAATATTTATGAAGTTCAGCTAAGTTCTTTGCAGTCAGTTCATAAGGCGAATTAGAAGGCAATACACTATCTATCCCACTTACCCTGCCCCCTGCTTGATCTCTTCCACCACCTCGGGGTTCAGCAGCGTCGATGTATCTCCTAAACTACCGGTATCGCCCTGGGCGATCTTGCGCAGGATGCGGCGCATGATCTTGCCGGAACGGGTTTTGGGCAGGCCAGAGACAATCTGGATGGTGTCGGGCTTGGCGATGGGGCCGATGATCTGGCTCACCGTCTGCCGGATTTCGTTCTTGAGGTTCTCTTCCGAGCGGTCCGTGAGGTCGCAGATCACGTAGGCGTAGATGCCCTGCCCCTTGATCTCGTGCGGGTAGCCCACCACCGCTGACTCCACCACCCGGGGGTGCTCGTTGATGGCGTTCTCCACCTCGGCCGTGCCCAGGCGGTGCCCCGACACGTTGATCACGTCGTCTACCCGACCCAGGATGCGGTAGTAGCCGTCTTCGTCGCGCCGCACGCCATCACCGGTGAAGTACATGCCTTTGTAGGCCGAGAAGTAGGTGGTGCGGCAGCGCTCGTGGTCGCCGTAGGTGGTGCGCAGCATGCCGGGCCAGGGGAACTTGATGCACAGATTACCCTGCACGCTGTTGCCCTTCAGCTCCTTGCCGTCAGTATCTACGATCACCGGTTGGATGCCGGGCAGGGGCAGGGTGGCGTAGCCCGGCTTGGTGGGCGTCACGCCCGGAATGGGCGAGATCATCATGCCGCCGGTTTCGGTTTGCCACCAGGTGTCCACCAACGGGCACTTGTTCTTCCCAATGTGGTCGTGGTACCAGTGCCAGGCCTCCTCGTTGATGGGCTCGCCCACCGACCCGATCACCCGCAACGAATCCAGCGAGTGCCCTTCCAGCGGTTCCAGTCCGTAGGCCTGCAGCGCCCGGATGGCGGTGGGAGCGGTGTAGAACTGCCGTACCTTATACTTATCAACGATCTCCCAGAAGCGCCCGGGGTGGGGGTAGGTGGGCACTCCTTCGAACATGAGGGTGGTGGCCCCGGCCAGCAGCGGACCGTACACGATGTAGGAGTGGCCGGTGATCCAGCCGATGTCGGCCGTGCACCAGTACACGTCGCCCTGCTGGTACTGAAACACGTTCTCGAAGGTGTAGTGGGAGTAAACCATGTAGCCGCCGCAGGTGTGCACCACACCCTTGGGCTTACCGGTGGAGCCCGACGTATAGAGAATGAACAGCATGTCTTCGGAGTCCATCTCCTCGGCTTTATTTTGGGTGGATACCCCCTCGATGGCCTCGTGCCACCACAAGTCGCGGCCCTCCTGCATGGTGACCTCGGTGCCGGTGCGCCGGTAGACGATCACCCGCTCGATGGTGCTGGTATTCTCCAGGGCTTCGTCGACCACCGCCTTCACCGGGATGGTTTTTTTACCCCGGAAGTTGCCGTCGGCGGTGAGCACCACCTTGGCCTGGCAGTCGTTGATGCGGTCGGCGAGCGAACTGGCCGAGAACCCGGCGAACACCACGGAGTGCACCGCCCCCACCCTGGCGCAGGCGATCATCGCAATAGCCGCTTCGGGTACCATCGGCATGTAGATGATCACCCGGTCGCCCTTCTGCACGCCCTGCTCCTTGAGCACGTTGGCAAACTGGCACACCGCCTGAAACAGTTCGCGATAGGTGAGCGTGCGGTTTTCTTCGTTGGGATCGTTGGGTTCCCAGATGATGGCCGGACGGTCGTCGAGGGTAAACAGGTGCCGCTCCAGCATGTTCTCGGTGATGTTGAGCTTGCCGTTCACAAACCAGTTCACGCGCGGTTCCTCGAAGTTCCAATCCACCACCTCGTCCCAGTGCTGCCGCCAGTAGAACGATTCGGCAATGCGGCTCCAGAACGCTTCGGGTTGCTGCACGCTCATCTGATACTCGTGGATGTAGCCCCCGAGGGTTTGTATTTTGTTGCTCATGCTTAGGTTAGTGTTGGTTGTTAAATCGGGCTGAATATAATGAATAGAACAACCATCTGCTCAAACTTTTTGGTTGGTCTGGAAATTTTCGGCATATCTTCTGCTTTAGCCAAGGTCCATCTACCTTGGTAATTCCATGAAAAATAGCCTACTGCTATTCACCGTCGCACTGCTGGGCATCGCACTGATCAGTTGTGAAGAGGAACCGGCGGATTCAGCCGAATCTTTGGGCTTTGTTAAGCAGCCTGATCCGGTTTGGGAAGGGCATTTGGTGGCGGGCGATCCGGCGATAGTTCGTATCGGCGACTCCCTGGTGCTGTATTACACCGCGCTAACCACTGGAGACGAGCCGGAGGATGAGCGCGTGCTGGTCGGCTCGGCGAAATCTATCGAACGGAATCAACTGGGAGTTTGCGCAGGGGGTAAGCGACGAGAATCCCGAAAGTGTAGCCCTCATCAACGACAAGAATTCGTGGGATGCCATATTGGAAACGCCGCACGTCCAAAAGGTAGGAAGTGACTACTTCATGTACTACGCCGCGTACCCGGAAGGCATTGACGGTACCGATCGCCTGGTTGCCCCGGCCAATATTGGGGTGGCCAGGTCGGCGGACGGCATTACCTTTGAACGCTTTTTGACCGACCCCATACTAAGCACGGACACTGAAAACGACAAGGACGCGCTGTTTAGCCCCTCGGTGGTGGAACTTGACGGCACCTACTACATGGTGTATACCGGATGGTGCCTGGAAGACTGTTCGGGAAGCGTGCAGGGATTCGGATTGGTAGGAGCCACCGCTACCGATGGCATTCAGTGGACCAAAGCAACCGATTTAGTCCTGGACAACACGGCAGTGGGATGGGGCCAGAACGCTTTCGAGGCCGAACTGATCCGGGCTCCCGATGATCAGTTCTACCTGTTCTTTACCAGCGATATCAATGAGCAGGAGTCGGCCCTGGGCGTGGCGCGCGCTGATAATCCCTTCGGACCCTGGGAAGTGTATCCGCAGCCCATCCTGCGCAAAACACTAGCCTGGGAAGGCTCCGGACAGATTGCCCCAACGGTGTTGATTGAAAACGGGAAGGTTCGGGTTTGGTACATGAGCGAAGTGGACAACTTCAGCGATTTCTACATCGGGTACGCTGAGGCGGACTTCCCGCTGGCGTGGTAATCAATGATCCGTCGCGCCCCCCGCACCCCTTGGATACCGGATATCCTCCACCAACTGCTGCACGTCGGCGGGAGGCGGCGGGGTGAGGTGGCACACGGTGAACGACACGGCGAAGTTGATGAGCATGGCCACGAAGCCGAAGCCCTCGGGCGAGATGCCCAGCCACCAGTCGGCCGCTGTTCCTCCGCCGAAGCCGTCGAACTTAAACTTGACGATGTAGAACAGCATCACCAGCAGCCCCACCACCATACCGCTCACGGCTCCTTCCTTGTTCATGCGTTTGTAGAAGATGCCCAGAATGATCGCTGGAAAGAACGATGCCGCCGCCAAGCCGAAGGCCAGCGCCACCACCGCCGCCACAAAGTCGGGCGGGTTGATGCCGAAGTACCCGGCGATCACCACAGCTACCGCTGCCGCCCCCCGCGCCGCCCACAGCTCTTTGCTCTCGGAGATGTCGGGCATGATCTGCTTCTTGAGCAGGTCGTGGGCGATGGAGGTGGAGATGACCAATAGCAGTCCGGCGGCGGTTGACAAAGCAGCAGCCAGTCCACCGGCCGCTACCAGCGCCACCACCCAGTTGGGCAGTTGGGCAATCTCGGGGTTGGCCAGCACCATGATATCCTGGTCCACGTAGAGTTCGTTGGGTGAGATGGCGTCGGCGTTGGTCACCAGGCGCTGCCCGTGGGCCCCGCGCTCGGCGGCAAAGGCCGGAGTCTGCTCGGTGATCACCTTGCCCGCCACGTACTGCACCCGTCCGTCGTTGTTCTTATCTACCCAGGCCAGCAGGTCGGTATCTTCCCAGCGCTTGAACCAGCCGGGCAATTCGGTATATTCCTGGTCGCGCACGGTGTCGATCAGGTTGGTGCGGGCGAAGGCAGCGATGGCCGGGGCGGTGGTGTACAGGATGGCAATGAACACCAGCGCGTAACCGGCCGACAGGCGGGCGTCGCGCACGCGGGGCACGGTGAAGAAGCGCACAATCACGTGGGGCAGGCCCGCCGTGCCGATCATCAGCGCCGCCGTGATGCAGAACACGTCCAGCGTGCTCTTGCTGCCGCTGGTGTAGGCCGCGAAGCCCAGTTCCTGGTTGAGTCCGTCGAGTCGGTCGAGCAAGAAAGTGTCCGTACCCTCCAGCGTGCCGCCGAAGCCCAGTTGGGGCACGGCGTGGCCGGTGAGTTGCAGCGAGATAAAGATGGCGGGCACCATAAAGGCGAAGATCAGCACGCAATACTGGGCCACCTGGGTGTAGGTGATGCCCTTCATGCCGCCCAGCACGGCGTAGAAGAACACGATGGCCATCCCGATCACCACGCCCCAGTTGATGTCGACCTGCAGGAAGCGCGAGAACACCACGCCCACGCCCCGCATCTGCCCGGCCACGTAGGTGAACGACACGAACAGGGCGCACACCACCGCCACGGTGCGGGCCAGCCCCGAATAGTAGCGGTCGCCGATGAAGTCGGGCACGGTGAACTTACCGAACTTGCGCAGGTAGGGAGCCAGCAGCAGCGCCAGCAGCACGTAGCCGCCCGTCCAGCCCATCAGGTACACCGCCCCGTCGTAGCCCATAAAGGAGATCAGCCCGGCCATCGAAATGAACGAAGCGGCCGACATCCAATCGGCGGCGGTGGCCAGTCCGTTGGCCAGGGGATGCACGCCGCCACCCGCCACGTAGAAGTCCTTGGTAGAGCTGGCCCGCGACCAGATGGCAATGCCGATGTACAGGGCGAAGGTGAGTCCGACCAGCAGATAGGTCCAGGTTTGTACGTCCATGGTGATTTTCAGGGTGGTTAAGGGTGTTGGGTGTTGGGTGTTGGGTGTTGGGTGTTGGGTGTTGGGTGTTGGGTTTTTTAAGAAAATTCCAATCCCCAAAACCTAATCCCCAATCCCCAAAACCCCAATCCCCAAAACCCCAATCTCATTTCTCATCCACATCATACTCTTTGTCCAGCCGGTTCATCAGGCCCACGTAGACAAAGATAAGGATCACGAAGGCGTAGATGGAGCCCTGCTGGGCGAACCAGAAGCCGAGTTTAAAGCCGCCGATCTTGATGGTGTTCAGCGCGTCGGCGAACAGGATGCCGCAGCCGTAGGAGACGAGAAACCAGATGCAGAGGAGGATCAGGAGGTAGCGGACGTTCTTCTTCCAGTAGTTGGCGAGCGACTTGGGGGGAGAGGAGGGAGGCATCGGGTAGGTTTGGTGAATAGCGCCAAAAAGTACGCATATTCTGCAACATCTGCTAACTGAGACTCCGTGAGGACGCTCTTCAGCGGCTTTGATACGCCTTGCGGTGTTTAGAAAATAACGATACCTTGAACGAGTTGTCAATAGTCTGGATATTATTCTTGTCAAAACAAAAATTATGAAGCCATCTATCCTCATCTCTGTCGCTATCTCAATGGTGCTGCTGTCTTGTGGCAGACCTGAGTGTAATACCACGAATCCAATCTTTATCAGCCACGCGCCTTCATCACCAGCGTACAAGAAAGAATTGATAACCCGCCTACAAGACGTTAACAGGGAACCATTGTCCTATTGGTTTGCCGGGTACGCTGTGGAAAATAGCAAAGAATACCTGAAGTTTGATGTGCAGGGTGAAGGGATATGTGCCAACGGGCTCCTGGAGGTGAGAGACTGGGATGAAAAGGTAGAAAATATCAGGCGAGTAAAAGGGAAATCCTATAAAGGCGCTGAGTTGCGAGGTTTGCGTTTTACGGTAGAAGGGAACAACTTGGTGTATCAAGGTTTGGATAGGATAATTGACTAAATGTAAACCAGAAAATGAGGTAAATAACCTCAATTATCGGAAAGACCAACACGCTTGAACTTGTTGACAAAGCTGTCGTGCCAGCGTATCTGTAGGGTATCTTGATCGATCCTCTCCACAACGCCCTGTGATGCTTCTATTATCGTTTCGCCAGTATCCTTATCCACAAGCGGTTCAGCATAAGCCTGTAATTGGCCATCAGACCACTTAACCTGAAACGTGTCAAGAATACGTTGGCTATCTCTTAGGGTAAGGGGGCAAAAGCTACCCAGCGTATCGTTCTCAAATTCAAACCTCGCTAGATAACGATGGCGCTCAGCGGCCACAATCTCAGTGTTGTTCGTCACGGTAAGCTTCCAAACCCCACTGTCGGTCACTACCAAATAGCCTGATGTATCTAATAGGCTAGTTTCTATATTTTTAGGGAAGAACACGGCAAGCGTGTCTCGTTGTAGGACAGCATTTTTCCAGGAACCCAGGTATTGCCAGTCTCCCCGCAGATAAGCGTTGGTTAGTCCGGGCGGGTTTTGCTGACAGGATACGGAGGCAACCACGGACAGGGCAATGAGTAAGCAGCTAGTTTTCATTCCGTTAGGTAAGCATAAAAATTGGGCAAATATCGCGTTAGTTTGACTTGTCGTTAGCGCGGCGCATTACACTTTTCCAGCTCAGTGAAGAACTGAATAAACCCATGATTTAGCGTGCCGCTTTTAATGGCTTGGTCAAGCGCAAAGGACGGCTCAAATAAGTACTCGTCCAGCAAACGGATACAACTATCATTTAGAATCCCTCTTGCGTATAAGTAATCGACAACGGTGCGGTACCCCTCGGGCACCCGGTGCTTTCCGGGGAACATCCCACGGGGGGGAAGAGCGAAGTAGGTATCGGGCGCAAAGAAAGCTTTAACACTGTCGGGTAGGGTCCGGAACGACAGGGCCTCCATTTCCAGAAACAGGCTGTCAACGGTGCTCAGTTTGCCCGCGCTTACCGCGCTGTCCAGCGCGGCGTGCGTGTCTTCCGTGATCACGTCTGCTTCGTAGAACACCGCTACAATGCCGTTGAGCAGTGGGTCCGTGTCCTGATTTGTCTGTTGACTGGCTACCGGAAGAAGCGTAAGTACCAATAGTAGTGTTCTCATGGGCCAGGGCACCTACTGCTGCGCTATCTAAGGGAAACCATACGTCACGCTGCCAGCAACTGTTGTCTGACGTATCCATCATTCTACCCACAAGGTACCAAATTTAGGGTACATATCCACCGTATTCTTACCCGCTCGCCTCACCGCCGATCCGGAAATAATCACTCCCAACCGGGTCAGACCGTCCTGATACGCTTGGTGTGGAGACTCCAACGGGGATTGGAGCCGCTGATTGGGTCGATGTAGTTGCTCCGTACCAGGCAGAACTTACGTGTTCGTTCGAAAATAGCACTCCGTACCAGGGTTGGTGCAACAGTTTTGCCCGGAATTATCGCATTATTCCGGGTCGGAAGCGGCGTGATGTACCAAAGAAGTAAGTTCTGCCGGTCAGAACCCACTGATGCGGGCCAAACGATGGGGGCGGACCGGGGCTGCACCCCTCTTTTTGAATGAATGGTCTGGCGCGGCTTTTTCTGTCCCTTTGTCATGATCCTTACGTGGGACATAAACCGGGGAAGCTAAGGTGCTTTGGCCGGTTAGCCGGTACCACTTTTGTTCGGTAGTTGGTGCGTTCTCACCGGGAGCGCCTTGTCTTACTGTAATTAATTATTCACCCTTACTAGCGAACGTATTATGAAGAAGAACACCATCACCGCCGAAATGGCCGCGGCCCAACTGGCCATTGAAAACGCCTTGGAGAACGCCATTATCAAGAAGAAGTTAGCCATTGTTGGCTACGACCAGAAGAGCTTACTGGTGGGCAAGGCCCTGCGGGAAGCGGTCTACCTGCTGTATTCGGCGCAAAAGGACAAGTACGCCGAAAAGTACGAAGGCTCGGATGCGCTTCGAACGCAGTTTGCCGACGTGCAAGCCCGCTACCGGCAGCACGTGAAGCGGGCGCGATTGGCCTTTGAGGGCCAACGAGGACTCCGCGAGCAGTTACAGATCAACGGCAAGCGCAAAACCGATACGGTGGGGCAACTGGACCAGATCTACGCGTTTTACAGCAAGATTGAGCAGCATCTGGAGATCATCACGCGCTACGACGTGAAGGTCGAAGAGCTCGTCCAAACTAAAGCGATGGTAGAGGCCCTGCAGGCCAGTCGGCGCAAGCGGGTGGCTAGCCGGGGAGAGGCCCAGCACGCCACGCTCCAGCGCGACAAGAAGCGTCGCGAGCTTCGCGACTGGATGGTCCAGTTCAAGAAGGCTGCCCGCCTGGCCCTGCACGACGATCCGCAACTGCTGGAGGTGCTGGGCATCCCGGTACCTAGCCAGCGGGTGTAGCCGCATTGCTTGCTAGCGGTTAAACGTTGGTAGTCGTTTACAAACGTTTAACCCTTTTTGGGATTATCCCCGTAGTTTGAAGTACTTGATTTGGCGAAAGTAGGGGTTAAACGAGTTTGCGTGAAGAAAAAGTTAGGAATAACGGATAGAATATTGCCAAATAACCGTCCGCTTGCTATATTGGATATAGACGCAATGCGTCTACACAGATGTTGTGCGGCATACAAAAAAGAGCCAACGCACAAGCAAAGAGTGCTATCGCACACATTGCTTTTTTGCCAGCGCTCAGATAGAAAGAATTAACATTGACAGACAAAATGGACAATGAGTAAAAACGAAAGAGTAACAGAAAATTTGGTCAGAGACATACTTCGAGACCTAAAATATTATGACGACTCTAATATTTCGGTTGAAGAACAAAAAAGCCAAATTGAAGAAATAAAGAAGTTGTTAAAAGGTGCTTCAAAAACAGGAAAAGGCGGAATTGGCGCACCTGAGTTTATAATTTCAACAACGGAAACTCCTGACTTTTTAATAATCTACGAATGTAAAGCAGATGCGAAATATCATGAAAGTGCTAATCATGACAAACCAAAAGATTATGCCGTTGATGGTGCGTTACATTACTCAAAAAAATTATCTAAATCATATAATGTTGTTTCAATAGCCGTTAGTGGACAGACAAAATCAGGGTTAAAGGTCTCGACTTATATTCATCCAAAACAAGCTGACAAAGCAAAACCACTTACAAACAAATCAGGTAAAAGGATAGATAAGATTCTAAGCTTAGAAGACTTTATTGAGCATGGAACTTTTGACCCTGATGTAGCTAAGAAAAGACATGATGACCTCATGGCATTTTCTCGTGAACTACACGACTTCATGCGAGACCATGCAAAACTTACAGAAAGTGAAAAGCCATTATTGGTTAGCGGGACGCTGATTGCATTAAAGAATAAAGCATTTGCAAAAAGTTTTGATGAGTACACACCAGCTGAACTTCAAAAGGAATGGATGCGTGTAATAAAAGAAGAATTCAAAAAGGCTAAAATTCCGCATAGTAAAGAGTACAGCATGACACAGCCTTATTCTTCAATTGCTGTACACCCAGAACTTGGTAAGCCGACAAAAAAATATCCACGCAGCGTATTATTTGAACTAATCGATATGCTAAATGAAAAAGTATGGCCATTCATTAGCGTTTATCATGATTTCGATGTTGTAGGTCAGTTTTATGGAGAGTTTCTAAAATATACAGGTGGTGACAAAAAAGCACTTGGAATCGTTTTAACACCAAGGCACGTAACAGACCTCTTTTCACATTTAGCGAATGTTACTCCAAAATCGAAAGTTCTTGATATATGTGCAGGAACAGGTGGATTTCTAATTTCAGCAATGCATAACATGCTTAAAAAAGCTGTCAGCAAAAAAGAAAAAGACGACATAAAAGCTCACGGTTTAATCGGTGTCGAGCAACAGCCAAATATGTATGCACTTGGGGCAAGTAATATGATTTTAAGGGGAGACGGGAAAGCCAATTTACACCAAGGTAGTTGTTTCGATGAAGGAATCGTTGAAGCAATTAAGAAGCATAATTGTGATGTAGGAATGTTAAATCCTCCATTTGCCCAGGGAGATGAAGATTTACACGAATTGGTGTTTATAAAGCAAATGCTTGACTGCTTGAAAAAGGGTGGTATTGGTGTAGCTATTGTTCCAATGTCTTGCGCAATCACGCCTCACCCAATGCGAGAAGAAATCTTAAAGCACCACACGCTTGATGCTGTTATGTCAATGCCTGACGACTTGTTTTATCCAGTAGGTGTAGTTACATGCATTATGGTTTTCAAAGCCAAAATTCCTCATGAAGAAACAAACTTAAAATCATGGTTTGGCTATTGGAAAAATGATGGATTCGTAAAAACAAAAATGTTTGGACGCATTGACCACCACCAAAATTGGGACGAAATTAAAAAGAAGTGGATTGACAGTTACCGAAACAAGGACGACATAACAGGCTTTTGCAGAAAGCAAAAAGTTACTCATGAAGACGAGTGGTGCGCGGAAGCATACATGGAGACTGACTACTCTCAAATTGGAGAAGAAGATTTTGAGTTATCAGTAAAAAACTATTTGATGTTTAAACTAATGAATAATATAGATGAAACTGTCTAAGCTATCAGACATATTCAATGTTGAGTACGGAAACAGTTTCGAGCTTAATCGTTTAAAACAAACTGAGAAAGGCGTAAACTTTGTTTCTCGGACTGCAAAGAACAATGGCATTTCTGCTGTGGTTCAGGAAATTAAAGGAACAAAACCGTTTCCAAAAGGAATGATAACAGTTTCCTTAGGTGGTTCTGTTTTGGAAGCTTTTGTTCAGCCCCTTCCTTTTTACACAGGATATCACATTTACTGTTTGACTCCAAAATCCGAGATGTCAGATGCGATTAAACTATATTATTGTTCCTGTATCAGAGCTAATAAGTATCGCTACAATTACGGAAGACAAGCCAACAGAACATTAAGGGATTTATTAATTCCTTCAATTGAATCAATTCCACCAAAAATTGCTAAAACGGATTTATCAATTTACGATGGTCTTAATCAGCCCGAAACAAAGAAACAATTAGAATTAAATACGAGTAAGTGGAAGCCTTTTTTGTATGACGACCTGTTTGATATTGAACGCGGTAAAGGCCCGAGAAAAAAAGACTTAAACGGAAAAGGGAATATTCCCTTTGTAACGTCAACTGACCAAAATAACGGTTGGACAGATTTTACAGAAGTTACAGCAATTCACGATGGGAACACAATTGGAGTAAATTGAAATGGTAGTGTAGCTTATGCTTTTTATCAGCCTATGCCTTTCTGCTCAACAGAAGACGTTCATATATTCAAACCAAAGTTTAAAATGAATAAATATGTTGGATTGTTTTGGCAACTCTCATTAGACAAGAGAAATACAGATACAACTACGGCCGAAAATGGGGAATAGGACGAATGAAGATTTCGACTATCAAATTACCCGTTAATTCAAAAGGTCAGCCAGATTTGGACCTTATGGAAAAGTATATTAAAAGTATGAATTACTCAAACCAGATATAAATGCCTACCCTCGACAGCCACACACATTGCCAAGCCGCTCAGAGCAGCCGCACAAGCCAAAGCTTGTCAAAGAGTGTGTCTGAGTCAACGCACAGACAGAAAAAGAAAAAGTACGACCGCACAACAAAGTGTATAAATCATTGGGCAATAAGTGGTTAAATTGAAATTAAATACAACTAATAAACATATTAGCGGCTTGAAAGTGAAGTGCTTCGAAATGCCCAACGCTTCATACACAAACCGTTGGCTAGCGTAAAAGCGAATACGGTCAAGTGCCAACGAAAAACTCATCGCTTATAAGCGCGGAGCAGGGTGAGCAACCCCAGCCCGAGGAATCAACTCCGCATCCCACTGACTTTGGTGCGGGTGTTGTCCCCGATGCTCCTTGAACCCAACAGAAACATCGAACTGATCCACCGGAAAGTCGACACGAATCAGCAATTCGTTGGCCTCGACCAGGGTGAGCTCGCCGTAGTGCGCTCCGGGCCAGCTGCGCCGAAGCTGCTCACTCTGGTAAACGAGCGCTCGGTTGTGCCACACCCGCACGTAGCCGTTGGCTCCGATGCAAAGCCACTTCTTGTCACCGGGCTTCCCGGCAAACGTGGTGAGCAGGTAGAGCGTGCGTTCGCCCCGCCCGTGGAAGTAATCTGCCAAGCGAATTTGGTGGCCGTCCGGAAAAACCACGACGCTGCCAAAGGGCAACGCCTCGCCCTGGCCGGTCAGCAACTGCTCTAACGCGTTATCGTCCAGAAACTCCAACGAACGCGCCACCCGGTCGTGGTTCATGTAGGTGGCCGAAGGCATGGAGGCCAGTCCGTGGTCGGGATACTGCTGGCTCATCGGCGCTAGGGCCGGGTCGTCGGCAATAAAGGGACCCACCACCAGCCAACTGCCGTAGAAGGGAACGCCCTTGTGGTAAGAGGTCGCTTCCTGGTCGACCGTTACCTTCCAGGTGTAGGGGAAGGTTTTCTCCGAGTACGCGCTGCACCGGATCTGCTCGAGCACCGCCGGTTGCCAGTCGAGGGGCACGCTGGCTTCACCCACCGCGTGCCCATCGATGACTAGCGTCAGGGAAGCCGGTTCGGCAAAAACCGGCGAAGTAAGTTGTAGGCTAAGCGTGCGGGGTTTGGCTCCTAGGTTTTCTACCCGCACCAGTAGTTCGCCCGCCTTGCCCAAAGCCACCTCCGGCCAGGTGCTCACGGTCGAGGTGAGGTGGTAGATGGGCGGACGGAACGAATAAGCAGGCACCGAACCGGTTTCGTAGATGCGAAGATTGTCAAAGAGCTCAGCAAAGGCTACTCCCACCGCGGCGGTGTCTTCGGTGAGCTGATTAACGGTTTCGGGCAACACCAGACCGGTGAGTTCCGGACTCACCATCAGCGTGTCGCCGATACGGTTTTTCCAAACCGCCGGGATCGTATCGTAGCCCTGAATGATTCCGATGAGGGCGGCCGCCGTGGCGATGATGCAGTCGCTGTCGTGCCCGTAGTTGATGCTCTCCAGAATGGTATCGAACGATTGGCCGAAGGCCAAGATGGCCAGCATCGTCAGACCTACGTTCTGCGGGGCGGAGGTGAAGTCAGCGTCGCCGTACTTGGACTTGATCTTGTGCTTGGCCACCGCTTCGCCGTGCTGCGCGTGCCACTGCCTGACATCCCGATAGAGCTGGGCGAACAGGGTGCCCCCGTTGGTATGCTGGGCGGCCTGCTGCATCACGACTGACACATCGGTTTCGAAGAACGCCAGGGCGGCGCTGGCCGAGAAGAACATCTCAGCATCCACCGAAAAGCCGGTATGGTCCAGGGTGCTGTCCATCCGGGCGTAGCGGGCCGCGGCGGCGGGGTTGCCCGGACACAGCATGCCCCAGAGTTCGCTGCGGATGGGCGAGCCCATGCTCTCGCTCCAGTAAGCGTTGTTGTGACGCCCGGTATCCGGGTTGTCTAGCCCCTTACGCATGTTGAGCGTCGCGATGCCGTACTCGTTCCAGGGAAAGTTGACGTGCGCCTGCCAGTGGTCGCGGAAGTCGTTGGCCCGTACGTAGGGTCCCTTTTGCTTGGCCATGTCCAGCCACAGAATCTGCAGGTCCAGGTCGTCGTTGGGGAAGTTATTCTCGAACAGGCTATCGTCAATAGCAATCGTATGAAAACTTTTGAAACCCTCGATGGGAGCTCCCAGGATGCCTCCGGCACATTTTCCGATCCATCCTCCCCGCACTTTATCCCGGTAGTTGGTAAGGTTAATTTCTTGCATAGTCTTTGTTTTTTTGGTCGAAGCCACCACAATAGTCATCCCGCTCCGTATTGTTCTTCGGATTTTAAATTAAGGATAAAATATTTCAAGTGTATAGAATTACCCTAAAGCGGTATTTTATACGATTTTCCAAATCAAGAGAAGGCTAACGCATAAATTTATAAAATTAGTGATCTAAATCTGGCAACCTTTAACAACGCGCTAGGGATACCGGATTTTACACTCGTTTTACAACTTACCTAACTTCTCTTATGATGAAAAATTTATGGTTAGCGGTGGGATTTATCATTTCTATCACCACCATCGGCTACGCTCAGGACAATACCATCACCGGTGCAGTCACTGATCTGACAAACGATGAAGGATTGCCCGGGGTGAACATCGTCGCTAAGGGTACCAGTATCGGTACTGTTACCGACGTCAACGGCAACTATCGCCTGACTGTCAGCAGTGGAGTAGAAACCTTGGTGTTCAGTTCGGTGGGTTTCATGCAAGAAGAACAGATTATCAACGGCCAAACGGTCATCAACGTAGCCATGAATCCCGATATTCAGTCGCTGCAAGAAGTGGTGGTTGTCGGTTACGGAACTCAGGAAAAAGAAGATGTGACCGGTGCTATCAGCAGTGTCTCATCTCAGGCGATTGAGAAAATTCCGGTGCCCAGCTTCAACGAAGCTATTCAGGGGCAAGTAGCGGGGGTCAATGTGCAGTCGTCCAGCGGACAGCCCGGCGCAGCGGTTTCCATTAAAATCCGGGGGCAGAACAGTGTGAACCTGAGCAGCCAGCCGCTCTACATTCTGGACGGAATGATCATCCAGTCGGGAGACGGTGGCCTGGCTGCGAATGCCAGCCAGCAAGCGAACCTTAACATTATGTCTACGATCAATCCGAACGACATAGCGTCAGTAACGGTGCTGAAAGACGCGGCCTCGGCGGCCATCTACGGAGCTCGCTCGGGCAACGGAGTGGTGGTGATCACCACCAAAAAAGGCACCCCCGGCCAAGCCCGAATCAACCTGAACGCTTTCTACGGGGTGCAGCGTCTGCGAAACAAAATTGATATGGCGGATGCCCAACTTTATAAGGACATTGAGATCGCCGCCGGTTCCAAATTTCCGGTTCTGACCGACCCCAGCAATACGGTGAATACCGATTGGCAAGACGAACTGTTCACCAGTGGCACCGAGTCCTATTTGTCAAGTCAGGACCTATCCGTCTCGGGCGGCACCGAGAACATGAACTACTACGTATCGCTCAACCACTACGACGAGCAGGGCATCGTGCGCAACACGGGAATGGAACGCTTCGGCATCCGGGCCAACGTTAGCGTTACCGACGGCCGGTTCCGGCTGGGCAATAACCTGTACGTATCCAACACGGCGGTAGACCGGATGGGGAACTTTGATGCCTCTCCTATTGATCTGGCCCTGCGGATGCCCTCCACCATTCCGGTGCTCGATAGTGACAACGTGGGTGGCTTTGGCGGCCCGGACGGTGACGACGGCGACCAGGTTCTTAACCCTATCGGGGTGCAGACGCTCAACTCCAACACGAACGAGCGCACCCGCCTAGTGGGCAACGCCTTCGCGGAGTATGATTTTATCGAAGGCCTAACCTACCGTCTCAACCTGGGATACGACCTGGCTCAGGGCAACAGTCGCTTTTACAGTCCTTTCTGGGAGAGCGGCGACGTGCCCAGCGTGCTGCGGCTGGACGAATACCGGGCCGATGACCGCTCGTGGTTGGTGGACAATACCCTTTCTTACGACAAAACCATCGGAGTGCATCATCTGGGATTGCTGGCCGGAGCCTCGCAGCAGAAAATGGTTTTCCGAAACCTGGAAGCCTCTACCGTACCCGCTTCCCAGTCCACCCCAGTGACCGGCGCTCAAGCTTCGATTCTGGGAGTGAACGGCGGGGAATCCGTCCAAGCGATCGCTTCGTTCTTCGGGCGAGTCAACTACGCGCTGAACGACCGCTATATCGTCCAGGGAGTACTACGCTACGACGGTATCTCAAAGTTTAACGACGGTTACCGCTGGGGTTTATTCCCCTCAGTATCGGCCGCCTGGCGCGTGAGCGAGGAAGCCTTTATGAACGGGGTAACCTTTGTGAGTGACCTGAAGTTGCGGGCCAGCTACGGCCTGGCGGGCAACGCCAACGTCGGTAACTACGCCGCCCAAAGCACGCTTAACTCACAGGCGCGCTACGTGATCGGTGATCAGGTTGTGGTGGGTTCCACCATTGACAGAGTGCGGCCCAGCCAAGACCTGACCTGGGAAACGGTAAAGGAGCTGAACATCGGAGTGGACATGGGTCTGCTGGAGAACCGTTTACTGCTCGCAATAGACTACTACCGAAAAGAAACCACCGACTTGCTACTCAACGGCGCGGTACCGGCCACTACCGGCTTCGCCCAGTTTGTCTCTAACGTGGGCAGCATGCGCAACAGCGGCGTAGACATTAGCGCCCTGTTTCGCACCACAGTAGGCGATTGGGACCTAAGCTTCAACGCCAACGCTGGTTTTATTTATAACGAAATAATTACCTTGTCCGACGGCAATGATATCCTGACCAGTAATTGGGGCGGTATCAACAGTTCTAACCGCATCATCCAGCGCGAAGGCGAAGCGGCAGGTTCGTTCTACGGACTTATCTTTGACGGCATCTACCAGGAGGATGTGCTGGATGATGAAGGCGAGGTAGCGATCGCTGCCGGTTCGCCACGGTTTCAAGACATCAGCGGCCCCAATGATACGCCGGACGGTGTGATCGACGGCGATGACGCGACCATTCTGGGTGGACCGCTACCGGACGTTATCTACGGCTTAACTGCCAACGCTGCCTACCGTAACTTCGATCTTTCGCTGGTTCTGTTTGGAATGAGTGGCAACGAAATCTTTTCTACCACCAAATTCAGTCAACTAGGTCTTTATCGCTCCTATAACATGGGGCACGCCGCCGCCGATTTCTGGACGCCGACCAATCCTTCTAATACGATGCAAAGTGCTAACGTACAGGATACTAACGTGTCTAGTCGGTGGGTAGAGGACGGATCTTTTCTGCGCCTTCGTAACGTGCAACTCGGCTACAACTTTCCGGAAACGGCTTTTGGAGGCATTTTCTCCAGCTTTCGGTTGTACGTAAGCGGCAAAAATCTGCTAGTGTTATCCGGTTACGACGACTGGGGCTACGATCCGGAAGTGGGCGCCGGTGGCATCGATGGCATTGGATACCCGCAGGCTCGGGCAGTATTAGTAGGACTTAACCTAGGATTTTAATAGCAATTAACATGAAAAATAATATCATAAAATACTTCTGGACAATAGGAATCGTGTTTGGCCTCTACGCCTGTAACGAATTTCTGACCGAGGTGAATCCCAACGACCCGAACGAAGACGGTTTTTTTATCGGACCGAAGGAAGCTACCGAAAGTGTCAGTGCCGCCTACGCTTCCCTGCAAAGCCGGGGGCTGTACAAGCGGCAGTACTTTCCGGTTCAGTACCTGGCCGGTGATTTTGTCCCAACCGACGGAGCCAATGCCCAATGGAAGGATTTGTATAACCTGAACATTGAGCCAATTAATCCGGAAATTACCAGTAGTCTGTGGGCTGATGGCTTCACCGGCATCTCGCGCGCCAACTTTGCCATGGAAAAGGTGGGTGCGATGAGTGAAAGCGAGATTGATCCCCAACTTCAGCAGCGACTTATCGGCGAAGCGCAGTTCTTGCGGGGCGTGTTTTACTTCCACCTGGTGACGGTGTTCGGCAAAGTGCCCATCATCGATCACGTGATCAACGGCTCGGATGATCCCGATTTCAAACCGGCCCGCAACGAAATTGCCGAGGTATGGAACTTCATCGAGGAGGACTTTCGGGCGGCGGTAGCAGTGCTCCCTAAGTTTGAGGATTACAGTGACAATGAACTGGGACGAGCGACTAAAGGATCGGCCCAGGGATATCTGGGCAAAGCCCACCTGTATCAGGAAGACTGGGGCGCAGCGGTGCAAACCTTTGAAGCGTTGCTCACCCAGCCCGACGTATACGGTGCCTATCAATTGATGGACGACTACAACGATAACTTCAGCGAGGCCGCTGAAAACAACGCCGAGTCGCTCTTTGAGGTGCAATTTTTCGAAGGAGTAGGCAACGTATGGGCGGGCGATGATTCGGGGTCGGATACCGAAAGCTCCTACTTTTCTACCGAGTTTGGTCCCTATCTGTTTGCCAATGCCTACCCCAGCGAAGAGCTAAACAACTTCTTCGACGCCAACTTGACCGGGGAAGATATGCGGCGGTTCTATAGCATTGCTCGAGAGGGTGACGATTGGAACGGAGTGACCGTTTACGTGACCGACCCGGAAATAGGAACCGAAGTCCCTTTCTTCAATGCTCGCATCCCCAATGCCGGAGGCAACAGCGGGGTGCGTAAGTATAACCAGGGCGCGGATGAAGCGTTCTTGCAGTCGGGTAACAACATGCGGCTGCTGCGACTGGCCGACGTGCTACTGATGTACGCCGAAGCCTTAAACGAAACCGGAACTACCGCCGAGGCCTATGAACCGATGAACCAGGTGCGGCAACGCGCGGGGGCCGAGGTGCTGGCTTCCGGACTGGATCAGAACGCTTTTCGGGCAGCAATCAAATCAGAGCGTCGCTTGGAACTCTCGTTTGAGCAGCTTCGCTGGTTCGATGTGGTGCGCTGGGGCGATGGGCCTACCGTGTTTGCCGACCGGGGATTCCAGGCAGACAAACATGAATACCTACCGATCTCCCAGGGAGATTTGTTGCTCAATGAGAACCTGGAGCAAACTGACGGGTACTGATCAAACCGGTTTGCTGGTAGAAAGAAAAGACTGGGCGTAGTTCGCGTTCAGTCTTTTCTTTGTTGGTATGCTGCTACTCGTAGGTGCGTTATCTTGATCTGTGCTCCGTTTCTTCCTGGTAAGAAGCAAATTCTCATTTGAAATTTAGGCGATATATGCTGATATTGAAATTGAGAAATAGTCGGAGGGTATCCGTCTCAGACAACAACCTATCGTGGTATGATAACAGCGTTATTCGCCTGGGCGTTTATCCAGAGTTTTTTGATTGGAGGGCTATTATGGATTAAACAGCGCAACCAAGCCAATAAGTACCTGTCCCTGCTTTTCTTGTTGGTAGGGATTAAGGTGCTTGGCCAATACTTAATGCGGTTCACCCCCGTTCGGTTTGCTCTGCCTGAGATCATTTTTTTGGCCGATATCATTGATTTTGTGGAGCCGGTACTGCTACTCTTCTACCTGCGCTTATTGTTTGACCTGCCCGTTCGCTCATCAGACCGCTGGCACTTTCTCCCGGGGGTAATTTTCTCCGTTTTTGCCGGAGTTTTTGTGGTACTAATAGCTCGTCACGATGTCTTCATAACTTACATTAGCTCCACTACGCACTGCGTAATTCTACTATTGATTTTTGGCTGGAAGTGCTTCATCATGTTCCAGGCCCACCTGCTGATCTATGGAAAGAACAAAATAGCCGTTATTGCCAGTCAGAAAAGGCTACTGCGCTGGCCTAAGCTACTCACCACTTTTCTGCTGGTATCCACCCTGGTTTCGCTGGGTTATTTTTTCTATCACTTGCTCGATACCATTGGCTCTTCCTACGAAAATGTTCGGCAGGCCCTGGAGTATAACTACATCATATTCAACGGAAGCCTGGTATTAGCCACGGGCTACTTCTTTCTGGAGGATCCCAAGTTGTTCAAAGGATTAGTTCTTAGCCCTAAGCCCGACGACAATCACTTTCCTGGCGGAGAGTTTTATTTTAAGAAGATAGAAAAGCTGCTAAGCGAAGATAAAATCTACCTGGATAGCGAACTGAACGAGCAGCAGTTCGCCGAAGCGTTGTCTTTGCAACCGTATTTGCTATCGAAACTGATTAATCAGCACTTGGGCAAGTCGTTCAGCGAATTGATTAATGAGTACCGTATCAACGAAGCCAAGGAAATCTTGATTACCGAGAAGGGAAGAAAAATGACTATCTATGCCGTGGCCCTGGACAGTGGATTTCGTTCGGAGTCGGTATTTTACGCCCACTTCAAAAAGAAAACTGGGGTAACCCCTTCTCAATACAAGAAGAAGCTGGTGCGTCAGTGAAACTTCTCTCCTTATTCTGAAATCAAGAGAGCACAAAGGCGCTAAAGAGACACCTTAGCACTTTGGTTCCATTAAGAATCACCAATAAATCAGGGCTTGACAATCGTCAGGGTAACAAGAGGATACATTTAGTAATAATGACACCATGCAGATCAAAAAGTGGCTTAACGTAGGCGAAGCCGAGGCGGTGAACGAATACGAGCGCGAGCCGGTGCCGGAGTCGGAGGTGAAGGGGTTCAAAGAATTCGTGGGCCTGGTGGCCGGAGAGCACATTGCGGGCACCGAGTTCGTTATCGGCCCGCTGTTCGTCATCCACGGCGTATCGGCTCCCGACATCTTTCTGGGCCTGCTGGTGGGCAACACACTGGCCACCCTGAGCTGGGCGCTGGTGTGCGCTCCCACAGCCGTGAAAACCCGCCTGACGATCTTCTTCCAACTGGAAAAAATCTGCGGATTTAACTTAGTAGCCATCTACAATTTTGTGAACGGCCTGCTGTTTTCGGTCGCGGCCGCGGCCATGATTGGAGTGTCGGCCTCCGCCATTGGCTTGTTGCTGGGCGTAGAGGGCCCCGGACTCACCAGCTTGTATCCCGATAGCTTCGCTTGGATTATGATTATCGTGGCGGTAGGCGCGGTGATTGCCGTGGTGGCCACCTTTGGGTTCGAGGTGGTGGCCAAGTTCTCGTCGCTGTTCGCGCCCTGGATGCCGCTCGTGTTTCTGGCCGCCGGGCTGGCCGTGCTGCCCCAGTTGGGCGTCACTGGTTTCGATAATTTCTGGCAGGTGGCCAACGAAAAGATCTGGACGGGCGTGGCGCAGCCTGGGCAGACCCAGTACACGCTGTGGCACGTGGTGATCTTCTCATGGCTGGCCAACAACGCCATGCACATCGGCCTGTCGGATATGTCGATCTACCGCTACGCGCGCAAGCCCTACTACGGACTGGCCTCGGCCTTCGGCATGTTCATCGGGCACTACATGGCCTGGATCGCCTCGGGCATTTTGTGCGCGCTAGCGCTGCAGCAGGGCAACGCCAACCCCTCGCCGGGCGAGATCGCCTTCTTGGGAGCGGGCGTGGCCGGACTCATCTGCGTGGTGACCGCCGGATGGACCACCGCTAATCCTACTATTTACCGGGCCGGACTGGCCGTGCAGGCGCTGCTGCCCACTACGAAGCGCTGGAAGATTACCATCATCACCGGCATCGTGGCCACGGTGCTGGCCTGTTCCCCGGCCATCATCAGCAAGCTCGATCAGTTTCTGGGCATTTACGCGCTAGTAGCGGCCCCGGTAGGCGCGGTGGTGCTGGTGGATATCTTTCTGTTTCCGCGCCTGGGGCTGGTGTCTAACCTGGCGGAAGTCGCCCGCCTCAAGTTCAACGGGTCGGTGGCGCTCACCTGGGCCATCGCCGTGGGGACCGGCTACGGACTGTACCGCTTGTTTGACTCGGACTTCTATTTCTTCGTAGCGCTGCCCGGTTGGATTACCGCCGGGGTGGTGTACCTGGGAGTAGCCTACGTACAGCAAACGTTCCTGATGAAAAAACGCAACCCCCTTCCCTCATGAAACGAATTGTTCAACTGCTCTCGCTGATCGGGCTCGCCCTCACGGTGGTGCCGTCGTTCTTCGTGCTGGGCGGCACGTTGGACGAAGCAACGTACAAAACGCTGATGCTCGTCGGTACCTTCTTGTGGTTGGCGTCCGCTCCGTTTTGGATTTTTAAGAAGAAGGCTGGGTAGCGTACGCTTTAGTTTCTAATTATCACCGACAGATCATGATACAAATGAACGTAGGTTGGATTACTAAAATAGCTTGGTATGGTTTTCTACTCGGTTTGGCGGGCTGTGGCTCGGCTCCCCTCGAAGAATCGTCGGCTGAGTCCTACCCGTGGCAGCAGTACCGGGGCGTGAACGTGGGTTGTGATATCGGCGAAGCGGACGTGCGGGAGCTGTCGCAGAGCGGCGCCAACCTGATGCGTCTTAGTATGCCGGTGTGCGCCTTTATGGAACTGGATTCGCCCTACGCCTACCGGCCCGAAGCCTTTGCCACGCTCGACTCGGTGCTCAACTGGGGCGAACGCTCCGGGGTGAACGTGCTTATCGATCCGCACCGCTACCCCGGCACCGAGCACCCCTGGACGATGCTGGGGTCCGATCCGTTCTGGCAGGACTTTAAGTGGCACGAACTGGCTATTGATTTCTGGGACAGTCTGGCGAGCCACTGTGCGTCCCGCGGCGAGGTGGTGGCGGGCTACGACCTGCTCAACGAACCGCAGGTGAACCTGGAAACGCAGGAAGGCACTCCCGAAGACATCAATTTGCTGTACGCAAAACTGACCGCGGCCATTCGGCAAAAAGACTCTGTGCACACCATCGTGTACGCCCTGCCGCGCGTGTACGACGCCGAGCAAGACACCCTGTATGGCTATCATCAAGGCATCACGGTGCTGGATATTCCCGATGATGATAATATCTGTCTGGAATCCCATACGTACATGCCGATGGCCTTCACCCACCAAAACATCTGGGAAGCAGGCGAACCCGTGGCGTATCCCACCACCGTGGATGGCCTCACCTGGAACGCCGACTACCTCAAGGAAGTGCAGTCGGCCCTGGTGGATTTCTCAAACGCGCATCCTGACATCCCGGTGCTGATCGGGGAATTTAGCAGTCCGCGCTGGACGGGGCAGGACGGGTCGCGCTACCTCACCGACGTAATTGAGTTGGCCGAAGAGCACGACTGGTCGTGGGCCTACCACGCCTACCGCGAGAGCCACGTCTGGGATCCTGAAATGTTGATCACCGATCGGGCCGACAGTGTACGCCAACCGGATGCCCCCCGCTGGAAACTGCTGAAATCATACTTTACCCGGAACGATTAGGCCTCCGGCGGCGTAATTCAGTATTAGTCGCTATGACTAGTTATACCACACGTTGTATGGTGCAAAATTCAGACCCCGTGTTCTCTTCTAAACCCGCCCAACTATGGAACCGTAGGGGCTTCCTGAAGCAGGGAGCCTTGGCCACGATGACCACCCTGTTGGCTACCGACATCGTGCACGCCGCCTGCCTGCCCGCCGGATACCTCCCCCTGGCCTTTCGCGTGACCGATGATCCGCTGGACGGTAAAAACGAAGCCATGATCGTGCTTAACGATCGCCCCTGGAACATTGAAATGCCCCCGCACGCTCTGGACGAAAAAATAACGTCGTTCCCGAATATTTTTGTGCGCAACAATGGCTTGGTTCCCGAGGCCATTGACCCCCAGACCTGGACGCTCGCTTTGGGAGGAGAATCCGTGCGGTCAGAAAAGACGTACTCCCTGGACGCGCTAAAGAGTAAATTCAAACCTTATACTTACCAGCTGGTGCTGGAGTGCGGTGGCAACGGTCGGGCGGGGTTTTTCCCTCCGGCGGCGGGCAACCAGTGGCAAGAGGGAGCGGTGTACTGCGCCGCCTGGACCGGGGCGCGGCTGCGCGACGTGCTGGAAGACGTGGGCCTCAAGGATGATGCCGTGTACATCGGCTACTACGGCACGGATCGACACCTCAGTGGCGACCCCAGCAAAGTGCCCATCTCGCGGGGGGTGCCGATGGACAAAGCCTTGCAGGACGAAACCCTGGTGGCCTGGGCGATGAACGGCGAAGATATTCCGGTGATCCACGGCTACCCGCTGCGCCTGTTATGCGGGGGCTGGCCAGCTTCTGCCTCTGGCAAGTGGCTCAATAGAATCGTGGTGCGCGATCAGGTGCACGACGGTCCTAAGATGCTGGGCGACTCGTACCGGGTGCCGAACCACCCGGTGGCTCCCGGAGCCGAGGTGCCGGACGAGGATATGGTCATCATCGAGTCGATGCCCGTGAAGTCGCTGATCACCTACCCGCAGACCGGGGCCATGTTCGGACAAAATCGCTCCCTGGAAGTCCGGGGCCACGCCTGGGCGGGTGAGCGCAGCGTGCAGCAGGTGAGGGTATCCATCGACTTCGGAGCCACCTGGCAACCCACCAAGCTGCAATCTCCGGCCAACCGTCTGGCCTGGCAGCACTGGACTGCCTCCCTGCGGTTTCCGCAGGCCGGGTACTACGAAATCTGGGCTCAGGCCACCGATAGTGAAGGGGTGAGCCAGCCGATGATCATTCCGGGCTGGAACCCCAAAGGATACCTGAACAATGCCTGCCACCGTATTGCCGTTAAAGTGGATCAGGATTAAAAGGATTTGCCGGATAGGCAGGATACTGGTTGTGGTGAAAACTGATAGAGAAATAGGATGAAACAGTCTGCAGAAGATTTATTAAAAGGATTGCGAAAGATCACCCAGGCCGTGGTGGGCATTGTGGTGGTGCTGTTGGTGGGCACCGGGGTGGTTATTTATGCGCTGGTGGCTGACCGAAACCCTGAGCCGGTTCAGGTGCCCACCGAAACTGCCATCTCAACGGAAGACGCAACCGCTACCGTAGTGGTAGCCAACACTCCCAGTATTGTGGACGGCAAGGACGTGCCAAGCGGCTTGCTGGACGGAGAAGGACTGCTGGCGGTGAAGGCCAACTGTCTGTCCTGCCACTCAGCCAAACTAGTAACGCAGAACCGCTTCACGCGCGAAGGCTGGCACGACAAAATCGTTTGGATGCAAGAAACGCAGGGGCTGTGGGACCTGGGCGAAAATGAACCCATTATTCTGGACTATCTGGCCGAGTACTACGCCCCCGAAGCACGCGCCGACCGTCGTCAGCCGCTGACGGGTATTGAGTGGTACGAGTTAAAAGATTGAATCCTTCACCACCGTAGCAGGGCATTTATCATAATTGGACCGACCCGTATCTGGTAAGGGTGGATTACGTGGTACCGGGTAACCGACGTTGCGGGGAGGTAAATAGTTTGGCAATACGCTACTGTTTTCAGGATCAATCCCCCCCGATCAGAGCAAAAGCTCCGCTCACCAGTACGACATCCTCCGGCTTCAACAACTGCGGATTGAGCAACTCTACTTGCCCGTCGGCGGTTCGGCCGGTCTTCACCCGTTGTTTTTTAAAAACGTAGGCACTGTCCGACTGCTGGATCAAAGTGAGCAGATAAGATTGCTCCTGATCCTGCACAATGGCCGATTCGGGCAGGGCCGGAGCCCGCACCGTGTCAGTCAGTATCTGAGCTTCTACGTACATACCCGTCACGAACCGCGGATTTTCTTCCAACAGGTCGGCGTGCACCGTTACGGTTCGCTTCTCCGGATCGACCGACTGCCCCACACGGTGGATTTCCGCCCGAAAGGTTTTGTTGTCGGCATTGGGGACGCGAAACTCGATGGATTGTTCTTCCTTTAGCTTCAGAATATCTTGCTCGAAGACCTGCAACTCCAGATGCTCGTGGTCCCGGTTAATGATCTCCAGAATCACGTCCGAAGGTGAGATAAAACTGCCCAGCGTGGCGTGGATGTTGGTGATTTTGCCGGTAATCGGTGCGTACATATTGATAGTAGTCGTAAAGTCTCCGGCCTCCACCCGGGCCGGATTGATATTGAGCAGTTCCAGCCGCTTCTTCATGCCTTGGGCGCGCGCTACTGCGCTCCTGTAGTCGCTCTGGGCCTTCAGAAAATTCTTCTGAGAGGCAATTTTTTCTTCGGACAACGTCTGCTGCCGCTCGTATTCGGCTTTCAGATACACCAATTGTTCTTTGGTATCCAGGTAATCTTGCTGCAGCTGCACGTACTCCGGACTGATCAGGCTCACCAGAAACTGTCCTTTCTTCACCGGGTCACCCACCAGCAGGTCTATTTGGTGGATGTAGCCCGCCTCGTAGGTGCTCACTTCGGCCATGTTTTGCGGCGGCACGTCCAGGTAGCCATTGGCTTCCACCCGGTCGGTAAAAGTGTGTAGGGTAGGCGTACCCAACTGCATCCCTGAGCTTTCGAACTGGGCGCGCGAGACGGTCACCTCGTCCGAAGGCGCACTGTCGGGAGCCGCGGCTTCTTCGGTCAAGGAGCTGGCCGATCCTCCGCAGGAAGCCAGTGCTAGCAGGCCGAAAAGAGATAAGATAACGGTATGAAAATTAGACTTCATGGGTTGTTGATCAGAGCGTAAGGTACTGAAGGGACAGCAGGGTTTGGTTGTACCGATGCAGGTTTTCCAGGTACTCCAGTTGGATAGACTGCGCATTATCCAAGGTTTGCGCGTACTGCAAGAAGTCAATTTCTCCTTCCTGAAAGCTGCGGAGGGCGGTGTTGAACAGTTCGGCCGCCAACTGTTCTCCGGTGTTCTGGTAATAGACTATGGCCTGGCGGTATTTATTGCGTTGAGAACGCAGGGTCTCCTGCCGAGCAGCAAGTTGGTAAGCATAGTTCGCAGCGCTCCGTTCGGCGATGTCTTGACCCAGGGTAGCCGCCTGAATACTGCTTCGCTGCGCCCCGAACCACAGCGGCACCGCCACGCCCACCAGCACGCCCCGGTACACCCGCGCTTCGGCTTGCCGGTTGGTGCCCTCGAAGTATTGCAGATGAAAGTCCGGTAGCAAGCGGCGTTGCTCCAGACGACGGGTCGCTTCCGCCACGCGGGTAGCCTGGGCGTAATAATTTATTCCGGGATTCATGATTGTATCGGCGACCGGCAGATCGAGCGGTAGCAATTTTTGCTGGGCTATCACCACCGTATCCTCGGTTTGCATCAGTTGCCGGAGGGCTTGGTAGGCCCCGTAGACATCTTCCTGCAACTGTCGCCGGGTGGTTTGAAGCTGGTTGCGGCGGGCCTCGGCGGTAAGTTTTTCCAAGTAGTTGGTTTCACCCAGTTCGTAGCGCCTCTCGGCGGCCCGGGCGAAGGCTTCGTACAGACTGTCCAGGTAGCGGTAGACGCTCTGTTTGTCTTGCCAGTAGACGATCTCGTCGTAGGCTTGCGCCACTTGCCCGGCGAGCTGCCGCTGGTGCAGGGACAGGCTCGTCTGCTGAAGCTGGGCTTCACCGCTTTTTACCCGCTTCTGCGCTCCGTAGACCGTTGGAAAATGAAGGGTTTGCTGCACACCCCACACGCTGATCGGATAACCGTTTTCGGCAATATTGTTCTGGTCGTCGCTGTAATAAAACATGGTTTTGTCAAGGTCCCAGGCCCCGCCCACCAGCCGCTGCCGCTGCCGAACGCGCAGCTGCTCCGCAGCCAGCCCTTGGTTGTTGTCCAACGCTATTCGAATAGCTTCTTCCCGGCTAACTGAGTTGGCGGTGGTGCCAACGGATGGGCTCAACGTACGATCACGCCCCTCTGGCGAAGCACTATCTTGCTGCGCTTCTGCGCTCCCCGCCACCAGCAGCAGCAGCAACATGGGCAGCAGTCCCAATACCATTTTTTTGGAAGATTTTTGGGGCGTGGCTTTACTTTCTGACTGGATATCAAACATCGCGTACAGCACGGGCAGCACCACCAGCGTGAGTAGCGTAGCGGTGAATAATCCTCCGATCACGACCGTGGCTAGCGGACGCTGCACTTCGGCTCCGGCGGAGGAGGAGATGGCCATCGGGAAGAAACCCAGCGCGGCCGCCGAGGCGGTGAGCAGCACCGGGCGGAGTCGTTCAGTGGTGCCGGTCACAATGCGCTCGTAGACGTTGTTTACGCCCTGCGCTTTGAGGTACTTGAAGTGCTCGATCAGCACCAAGCCGTTCAGCACGGCAATGCCGAACAGGGCGATAAACCCCACTCCGGCTGAAATGCTGAATGGCATTCCCCGCAGCCACAGCAGGAGCACCCCGCCTACCGTGGCCAGCGGAATTGCCGAATAAATAATCAGTGCTTCCCGCACCGAGTTAAAAGCAAAGTAGAGCAGGATGAAAATCAGCAGCAGCGCAATGGGCACGGCTACCTTGAGCCGGTCGCGGGCCGAACGCAGGTTCTCAAACTGCCCGCCGTAGGTAATGGTGTAGCCGGGCGGCAACTTAACGTGCTTAGCCACTAAAGTCTGCACGTCCTGCACCACTGATTCCAGGTCCCGGTCGCGCACGTTGACGCCCACCACGATACGCCGCTGGGTGTTGTCGCGCGAGATTTTGGCGGGTCCCCGCGTGTACTCGATCGTAGCCAGTTCGCGCAGGGGCACCCGCTGACCGTTGGGCAACGGCACGTACAGGCTTTGCAGGTTGGTGATGTCCCGGCGGAAGTCTTGCTGCAACCGAATGACCAGGTCAAAGCGCTTTTCGCCCTCAAAGACGCTTCCGGCGGTCAGGCCCGCAAAATTCATCGAGATCAGGCGGTTCAACTCGTCCACGTTCACGCCGTACTGGGCCAGTTTGTCGCGCCGGTACACCACGCTCATCTGCGGCAGGCCCGCCACCTTCTCTACCGTGATGTCGGCCGCGCCGGATACGTTACCGATGAGCTTTTTGATCTCCTGGCCTTTTTGGTAAAGGACGCCCAGGTCTTCGCCGAACACTTTAATGGCGACGTCGGCCCGCACGCCGGTGATGAGCTCATTGAAGCGCATCTCGATGGGCTGCGTAAACTCGTATTCGGCCCCCGGAATCACCGACAGCGCTTGCGTGAACCGGTCGGCCAGGCCGTCTTTGGTATCGGCCGACACCCAGTCGCCTTTGGGTTTTAGCTTGACGATGACGTCCGTTTCTTCCATCGACATAGGATCAGTGGGGACTTCAGCCGCCCCGATCCGGGTCACCACCTGCAAGACCTCGGGAAAGGAATCGAGCAGAATCTTCTCGATACGGGTGGTGGTTTCGATGGTCTTGCTCAGCGATGTGCCAGTCTTTAGCACGGGCTGGATCACAAAGTCGCCCTCGTCGAGCGTGGGAATAAACTCTCCGCCCAGGCGGGTGAAGACCAAGACCGTGGCGACCAGGATGACTGCTGCGGATACCAAAACCGTTTTCTGGTGATCCAGCGCCCAGTGGATGATGGGCGTATAGAAGGTGCGGATCCGGTTCATTAGGCGCACCGAGATGTTTTTGGGACTTTCTTGGGCGGGCTTGAGGAAGATAGAAGCGGCCACCGGCACGTAGGTAAAGCAAAAGAGCACTGCTCCGCCAAGTGCAAAGCAGAAAGTCATCGCCATTGGCCGGAACATTTTACCTTCCACTCCTTGTAGCGACAGGATTGGGATAAAAACCAGGATGATGATGAGTTGGCCAAATACGGCGGCCCGCATCATCTCGGTGGAGCCCTGTAGGGTGATGGTATTCAGGAGACTCTGCCGCTCGTCTGGCGCTAGCTTGGTCAGCTCGGCGTGGCGCGCGCTGATCTGAAAGGCGACGTACTCCACGATAATTACCGCCCCGTCGATGATGATCCCAAAGTCGATGGCCCCCAGACTCATCAGGTTGGCATCGATACCGAAGACGTACATCAGTGAGATCGCGAACAGCAAGCACAGCGGAATGACCGAGGCCACCACCAGACCCGATCGGAAGTTGCCCAGCAGCAAAACGACCACGAAGATGACGATCAAGCAGCCTAGAATCAGGTTCTCGGCCACCGTGTGGGTCGTTTTAGCCACCAGCTCGCTGCGCTCTAGAAACGGATTGATGTACACGCCCTCGGGCAGATTGGTCTGGATTTGCGCTACCCGCACCTTCACGTCTTCCAGCACCTGTTTAGAATCGGCCCCCTTGAGCATCATGACTTGTCCCAGCACCTTTTCACCCTGTCCATTGCCGGTGATGGCTCCGAAGCGGGTGGCGTAGCCGTAGTGCACCTGGCCCACGTCCTTGACCAGGATCGGGATATGGCTTGTTTCGGCGACCACGATGTTTTCGATATCGCTCAGGGAGTGCACCAGGCCTTCGCCCCGAACAAAGTACGCCTCGCTGCCTTTCTCGATATAACCGCCGCCCGCTACGCTGTTATTTTTCTCCAGGGCGTTGTATATCTGCGCTACGGTTACGTTCATCGCCCGCAGCTTTTCCGGATCTACCGCCACCTCATACTGCTTCAGGTAGCCGCCCCAGGTGTTCACTTCTACCACTCCCGGAATACCCGACAACTGCCGCCGTACTAGCCAGTCCTGTATCGTGCGCAGGTCCATGGCCGAGTAGACCGTATCGTAGCCGGGCCGGGTATCCAGAATATATTGATAGACCTCGCCCAGCCCGGTGGTGATCGGCCCCATCGTGGGCGTGCCGAAGCCCTCGGGAATCCGCTCGGCAGCACTTTTGATTTTTTCGGCAATCAGCTGACGGGGCAAATACGTGCCTTCACTTTCTTCAAAGACAATGGTGACCACCGACAGCCCGAACTTAGAGACTGACCAGATCTCCCGGACGCCCGGTAGGTTGGCCATCTCCAGTTCTACCGGGTAGGTGATGAACTGCTCCACGTCCTGGGTCGATAGATTACGCGAGGTGGTGATGACTTGCACCTGGTTGTTGGTCACGTCGGGCACCGCCCCAATGGGAATTTGAGTAAGCGAATACCCTCCCAAAGCCACCACGGCGGCCGTGAATAGCAGTATGATGAGCTTGTGACCAATGCTAAACCGGATGATACTTTCTAACATAAGGGGATGACCACTGACTGAAAAGCGAATGGCTATTAGCTCAACGAAGCTTCCTTCCCTACGTTACGCTACTTAGCACGAGTAGCTGCTTTTTATTCTTAGTCTAAATAAGTTTTTCACAGAAAATAACAACCCTACGTCTGCTTTCTAGAGCAGTTAGGAAGCCAACTGTTCTTTGAAAAAATCTATGGTTCGTTGCCAGGCCAACTGGGCGGCGTCTTCATCGTAGCGGGGAGTGGTATTGTTGTGGAAGCCGTGGTTGGCTCCCGGGTACACAAAGGCCGCGTACTCTTTGTCATTCTCTTTCAGCGCCGTTTCGTAGGCGGGCCAGCCCTCGTTGACGCGCGTGTCGAGTTCTCCGAAGTGCAGCAGCAAGGGAGCCTGGATCTGAGAAGCCTCATCCGCCGACGGCTGGGTACCGTAGAAAGGGACGGCCGCCGCTAAATCAGAAACCTGCACCGCCATCATGTTAGAAATCCAACCGCCGAAGCAAAATCCCACCACGCCCACTTTTCCGGTGCACTCCGGATGCGCCTCCAGGTGGTGAAAGGCGGCGATAAAATCTTGCAGCATCTCGTCGCGGTCGCGCTTACTCTGCAGGGCGCGGCCCTCGTCGTCGTTGCCCGGATAGCCACCCAGGGGAGTGAGCGCATCGGGAGCCAGTGTGATAAACCCCGCTAGCGCGGCCCTTCGTCCTACGTCTTCAATGTAGGGGTTTAAGCCCCGGTTCTCGTGAACTACCACAATACCCGGCAGTTTGCCGCGGGCCTCGGCGGGCTGGGAAAGCAAGCCCCTGATGGTTCCGCCCCCTTTGGGAGATTCGTAACTGATGAACTCCGAGGTCAGGCGGGGATCGTCCGGTTGAACTTGCAGCGTATCCTGGTAGTTGGGCGAGATAAAACCAAGCAGGGCCGGAAGAGTCAGACCTCCGACGGCGTACTTGGATAATTTATCCAGGAACTGTCTTCTTTCCAGGCGGTTGTGGGCGTAGTCATCGTACAGGTCGAATACCTCCTGACGAATGTCTTCTTTTCTGATTTTGTTCATCGTTACTGGGGTTGGGTTAGGTAAAACTACCGGAAAGTAAGCAAATGGCGCTTACTAAGAAAGAAAAATTACTGAACGCCCCTCCTCTTCCCCTCAACACCTGTAATCAGCGGAGTTGTCCCTTCAAAAAGGCCGCTACGGATAAAACTTGGTTGCTTACGCGGCGAAACCCGCTTTTCCTGTTATTTTTAGCCGAGCGCGGTGCGGGCCGTCGCAATCTATTTGCTATCTATGGAAAAGGACGTAACTGATCTGGAGGCTTTGTTTCACGCGTATCCGATGGATAACGCCCTGCTGGACGAGGTGTTTCAGGAACCGGGCAAACTCCGGGATCACTACCAACGGGTGCACAAGCACTTTTGTAAGCTCTCCCTGCCGGAGTTCAAAGGACTGTACGAATACGCTAAGAAATCGTCTTTCGACCAGGGAATCACTTTCAACGTGTATTCCGACAGTGCGCAGGGCGTAGAGCGCATCTTCCCCTTCGACTTGTTCCCGCGCATCATTCGGCCCGCCGAGTGGAAGATCATTGAGCGGGGACTCAACCAGCGCAACCGCGCCCTTAACTTGTTCTTGCGGGATATCTACAATGAGAAGAAAATTCTGAAAGATGGAGTGGTACCCAAAGAACTGATTTTCTCCTCAAAGCACTACGCGGCCAGTATGGTCGATTTCGTGCCCCAGGGCGGAGTGTACGTCCACATTTCAGGCACCGACGTGATTCGCCACAAAGACGGGCAGTTCTACGTGCTCGAAGACAACCTGCGCTGCCCCTCGGGCGTGAGCTACGTGCTCTCGAACCGCCTGGCCACCAAGCGTATTCTGCCTAACCTGTTCTTTAAAAGCCAGGTGCAACCGGTGGTCGATTATCCGGAAGCCCTGCTGGAGGTGCTGCGCAGCGTGGCCCCATCTGGGGTAGACCAACCGGTGTGCGTGCTGCTCACGCCGGGCATCTACAACTCGGCCTACTATGAACACTCGTTCCTGGCTCTGCAAATGGGCATCCAACTGGTGGAATCCGGGGACCTGTTTATGGACAACAACTTCGTGTACATGAAAACCATTTACGGCCCGCAGAAGGTAGACGTGATCTACCGGCGGGTAGATGATGATTTTATCGATCCGCTGGTGTTTCGGGCCGACTCGTCGCTGGGCGTGCCCGGCCTGATGAGTGCCTACCGGGCGGGCAACGTGACGCTCGCCAACGCGCCCGGCACCGGGGTGGCCGACGACAAAGCGGTGTACACCTACGTGCCCGACATCATCAAGTATTACCTGGACGAGGAGCCGATCCTGCACAACGTGCCCACCTACCGCTGCGAACGGGACGACGATTACCACTACGTGCAGGAACACATCGGCGAACTGATCGTTAAGCCGGTGGATGAGTCGGGTGGCTACGGGATTTTCGTGGGGCGACAAGCGTCGGAGCAGGAGCGCAGCGACTTCCTGAAGGTGATTGCCGCCGACCGCCGGAAGTATATCGCCCAACCCATCATGTCGCTGTCGGTGCACAGCACCTTTATCGAAGACGAAGACATCTTCGAGCCCCGGCACATCGACCTGCGCACCTTTGCCCTGACGGGCCGCGACACCCACTACGTATGCAGCGGCGGCCTCACCCGCGTAGCACTGCGGCGCGGCAACCTGATCGTCAACTCCTCACAGGGCGGCGGCTCGAAAGACACATGGGTGCTGCAAGAATGAAAATGAAAACGAGCAATGATTTGCAGAGACGGTTCGGGTGAAAGAGTGTACTTCAAAATTACCTTCATTTGCTGGTTCGATTGTTCTATCGCTCAATTGTTGACTAAAAAGGCGGGCAACAATTGAACAATCGAGCCATTGTCAATTATCTAATATCTCTCCGTCTGGCAAATCATCCAACATCCACAATCTAACTTTCAACTATGATTATGTTATCCCGCACGGCCAACCGCTTGTTTTGGATCGGGCGCTACGTAGAGCGCATCGAGCACCTGTCGCGCTACATCAACGCCCAGTACCTATCGTCATCCGATGCGCCGCGCAGCTTTGACAAACAATGGGTGCTGGACTCCATGCTGGACATGGCCCAGTCGGCCGACGCTTTTCAGCAGCAGGGCGGGGGGCGGAGCGATGAGCAGGTGATCGCCTACCTCACGGTGGATACGCAAAACCCCTACTGCATCATGAACTATGTGGGCTTGGTGCGCGAGAACGCCCGGGGCGTCCGCGACAACATTTCCGTAGAACTATGGGAGATGATCAACCGCTTCTACCACACCGCCCAGCAATTCTTGCGCGCCGACCTGGATCGGAAAGGGCCCTACGACTTCTGCAAATGCATGCTCAACAACACTAACATTGTGAAGGGAGTGATGGACAACACCCTGCTGCGCAACCAGGTGTGGTCAATGCTCTATACCGGTATGCACCTGGAGCGCGCCCTGCAAATTGTGCAAATGCTGCTCACCAAACGCAAGGATATGGCGCGCAGCAAAGACTCTAAGTTGCGCCCGGCCATCCTTAACTACCACCTGGCCGCGCTGCTGCGCAGTGCCGGGGGGTTAGACATGAGCCGCCACCACTACGGCACCCCGCCCAACGAGCGCTCGGCAACCGACTTTCTGGTGCTAAACGTGCGGTTTCCGAAGTCGGTACGCTACAACCTGGATAAGCTAGAAAATAACCTTCGGTTAATCAGCAACTACCAGCCGGTCGCACCGGATACGGTGGAGTTTTCCGTAGGCAAAATGGCGGCCCAACTGCGGTTTATGACCGCCGAAGAAATTATGGAAGAAGGAGATGCTTTTTTCCAAGAACTACAGCAAGAACTGATTGATATTGGGGGAGCGCTTGAAAAACAGTATTTTAGCTTTTAGATGACAGATTACGACATCCGCTACGAAGCGGAGAACACCTACCGCCACCCGGTAAACGAGGCACTGTTCGCACTTTTGGTGCTGCCCGCTCCCAGCGATACCCAACTGGTGAACGAGGTGCAAACCGACAACTCCTTGCAGCTACCAGTATTTTCGGCCCGCAACTGGTTTGGCTTCGAGGTGATCTTTCTGCGCGTTGCTCAGCCGTTTGCCCGACTTCGTTTCTCGATGCACTGCACGGTTCGCCGGTCTACCAACCGCGTGCTGCCCAACCTGTCACGTATTAAGGAGCCTGATGAGGAGCGCCGCCTACTGAGTGACGAAAATTTTCTGGTCGAGCACTACTGGTTCGTTCAGCCCACCCTCCTCACGGGCCTGCCCGGAGAAACCATTCCCGAGGGCTGGCGCTACCGATTCGACCGTCCCCTGTTTGAGTACGTTCAGTTTCTCACCGAGGAGGTGCATACCCGAATGACCTACCAACCGGCCGTGACCACCACCTTCACCCGGGCCGACGAACTGCTGAACAATTCGCGGGGAGTGTGCCAAGATTACAGTCATTTGATGCTGGGCGTGTTGCGCCACCACCGTGTGCCGTGTCGTTACGTGTCGGGCTACCTGAACCAAGGGCAGCAGTTCGTGGGCGCCACCCAACTGCACGCCTGGGTAGAGGTGCTGATTCCGGGCTTGGGCTGGACGGGCTTCGACCCGACCAACAACCTGCTGGCCGACCAGCACCATATCAAAATTGCCCACGGCCGAGACTATGCCGACTGCTCTCCGCTACGGGGCCACATCAATCCGGGCGGACTCAACACTACCGAGCACGTAGTAAAGGTGGTGGAGCAGTAAGTTAGGAAGAACCAACCTTAAGAGAATAAACAGTAGGCTATGCCAGAATTTCTTTCACGACCCGTCCGTGCACGTCCGTTAGGCGAAATTCGCGTCCCTGGAAGGTGTAATTGAGCTTTTCGTGATCAAAACCCAGTTGGTTTAGAATGGTGGCTTGTAGGTCGTGCACGTGCACCCGGTCGCGGATGCCGTAGTAGCCCAGTTCGTCGGTTTCGCCAAAGGTGAAGCCCGCCTTCACTCCGCCGCCCGCCATCCACATGGTAAAGGCCTCGCTGTGGTGGTCCCGTCCCTTGAAATCGGCCCCACTCGCGCGGGTTTCCATCATGGGGGTGCGTCCGAATTCGCCTCCCCAAACCACCAGTGTTTCGTCCAGCAAACCGCGTTGTTTCAAGTCTTTAAGCAGCGCCGCAATAGGTCGATCCACCGCCTGGCAGGCCTGATGCAGGGCGGTGTCTACTCCGTTGTTGGCTCCCACGCCGTGCGTGTCCCAGCGACGGTCGTAGAGTTGCACGAAGCGCACTCCCTTTTCTACTAAGCGTCGGGCCAGCAGGCAGTTATTGGCAAATGACTCCTGACCGGGTTCGGTGCCGTAGAGTTCGTGCACCCAGGCCGGTTCGTCGTTGATGTTCATCACCTCGGGCACCGAGGCCTGCATCCGAAAGGCCAGTTCGTACTGCGCGATGCGCGACAGAATCTCGGGGTCACCTACTGTCTCGTACTCCTGCCGGTTGATCTCGTTGATGGCGTCAATGGATCGCTTGCGCATGGCCTGGTCAATGTCCTTAGGATTCTCGATGTATAGCACCGGTTCGCCCTTGGAGCGGCACTGCACTCCCTGGTGCACGGTGGGCAAAAAGCCGCTACCCCACACACTCTTGCCCGCACTGGGGTCGCCACCCGACACCAGCACCACGAATCCGGGCAGGTCCTGGTTTTCGGAGCCCAGTCCGTACACCGTCCACGCCCCCATGCTGGGTCGGCCCAGGCGCGGACTGCCGGTGTGCATCAGCAGTTGGGCCGGGGCGTGGTTGAACTCGTCGGTGTGCATGGCCTTGAGGAAGGTGATCTCGTCGGCCACCTCCGGCAGGTGGGTGAAATAATTAGAGATCATCGCGCCCGACCCGCCATGCTGTCGGAAGGTGGATTGGGGACCGAGCATCTGCGGCACTCCCTGCAAAAAAGCGAAGCGTTTTCCTTCCAGAAATGAGGGTGGGCAGGCTTGTCCATTCAGCTTCTGTAGTTCGGGTTTGTAGTCGAAAAGTTCTAGTTGGGAAGGAGCCCCGGCCATGTGGAGGAAAATCACCCGCTTGGCCCGCGGCGCAAAATGACTGGTCTGGGTGAGAATGGAAGCGATAGAACTCGGCGTTGCCTGCGGGGAGTCGCAGCCGAGCAGTGAGCCCAGCGCCATAGAACCCAGTCCGGCGGTGCACTGCCGCAGAAAGTGGCGGCGGGTATTGTAGCGGGCTAGTTCGTACTGCGCTTGTTCTACGATGGTCATAGCGGCTTAGTTTTTAGTGATAAACTCGTCCATGTTGAGCAGGGTATTGGCCACCAGGGTCAGGGCTTTCAGTTCGGCATCGGCGGACGATTGGTGCGCTATGGTTTGTCCGATACCATTGGCCGGATTCGTTTGATAATGCGCCAGAGCGTCCGAATATAATTTCTCGATGGCACGTAGCTTATCAGTATCCGGTTCGCGGAGCATCACCCGCCGGTAGCCGTCAGTAAGTTGGGCTTCTACACTCGAATAGGGTTTGGCTTGCAGTTGCTGCGCCAAGGCAAGTGCCGCTTCTACGTACACGGTATCGTTGAGCAGGGTGAGCGCCTGTAATGGCGTATTAGTGCGAATGCGCCGCGACACGCACAGGTTGCGTCCGGGACTGTCAAAGCTGATCATCGAGGGGTAGGGATTGGTGCGGTGCCAGAAGGTGTACAGCGCCCGGCGGTAGCGATCCTCGCCCGCACTCACCTCCCACTCACCGAGACTGGTCGGTTGGGGAGGCCGCACGCTGGGACCGTACATCTCCTCACTCAGCAACCCGCTCACCGCCAGGGCTTGGTCACGAATCTGCTCGGCCGACAGCCGCACGCGCGCACCGCGGGAGAGCCACTGGTTGCGCGGATCACGCTCGAGCTTCTCCGGAGTCACCGTTGAGGCCTGCTGGTAGGTGGCTGATCGCACGATTTGCTTGAGTAATTGTTTCACGCTCCAGTGGTGATCATCCCGAAACTGCACCGCCAGCCAGTCGAGCAGTTGGGGGTGCGACGGGGCAAAGCCCTGCGTGCCGAAGTCTTCCAGCGTTTCCACCAGTCCGTAGCCAAAAATACGCTCCCAAAAGCGGTTCACGATCACCCGGGCCGTCAGCGGATTTTCGGCGCTCACCAGCCAGCGGGCTAGGTCCAGGCGGGTGGGTTCTTCGGCAAGGGTGAGTTCACCCATGGAGGCCGGGATACCGGGAGACACCGGCTCGCCGGGAGTGAGCCAGTTGCCCCGCTCGAAGTGAAAGGTGGTGCGCCGCTTCTCCGCTGGCAACTCGCGCAGGATGGGGGTTTGGGTGGGTTCCAGGCTCGTCAGCGCCGCGAGTTTCGCTTGAAAACCAGCGTCGTACTGCTGATGGCGGGGCTGCCGCTCGTGGTAAAAAATCCAGTCCAATCGAAATAAGTCAGAGGAATAGTGCTGGTCTTTATAAAAAGTGTAGTACACGTCGTGTCGTCCGGTGGTGGGGGCTACGGGTACCTTTTTCTCCTGCCAGCGATCCCAGACATCCCACTGCTTAAACTCGCCGGTTTTGGTCACCTTGGTTCGGCTGAGGACCGGGCCGGTTACCGAATCTAGACGCATCTCGATGATGCCACTGTAGGGAGTGGCCCAACGGTACGACACTGCCTCTACATCTGAAAGGTCTACTTCCTCGAACATAATCCACGAACTGTCCTGAATCTGCCATACCGACTGCTGCTCAGGCATGGTGAGCTCAATAAAGCGGCTGCTGTTAGCAAAATCCTCGGCTTCTACCCGGCGATAGCCCAAGTAGTAAAGCAATTCCTCCTTCTGCTCGTGCAAAAAGGTGTTCCGTCTGAGAGTCTGATCGTCCGGTTTCAGGCGGTGATCAATCCAGCGAATGATTTCGGTCAGCTTTTCTTCGTCCTCAGGAGCGTAGGTAGACAGCTTGGGCTGCTCGTTGTAGATATCCCGGTCCTGGGTGTTGTTGAAAAAGGCGTAGGCCTGATAGAATTCTTGGTGCACGATGGGGTCGTAGGGATGGCTGTGGCACTGCACGCAGGTCATGGTGGTGCCCTGCCACACTTCCCAGGTGGTGCCCACCCGATCGAGCACCGATGCCACGCGAAACTCTTCATTGTCGGTGCCGCCCTCATCGTTGGCCATGGTGTTGCGGTGGAAGGCCGTGGCGATATACTGCGCTTCGGTGGGCTCCGGCAACAGATCGCCCGCTAGTTGCTCCACGGTGAACTGGTCGAAGGGCATGTCGGTGTTGAAGGCCCGGATGACCCAGTCGCGATACCGCCAGATGCTGCGCTCCAGGTCTTTCTCGTAGCCTTTGGTGTCGGCGTAGCGGGCCAGGTCCAACCACATAGCGGCCCAGTGCTCGCCGAAGCGGGGCGAGGCCAGCAGGCGGTCCACTGCCCGCTCGTAGGCTTCCGGAGAAGGGTCGTTTGCAAACGCTTCTACTTCGGCCAGCGTAGGCGGCAAACCCGTCAGATCGAGGCTGAGGCGACGCAGCAGATTGGTCGGAGTAGCGGCGGGAGCGGGAGTGAGTTCGTGTTCTTGCAGGCGCGCGTATACAAACGGATCGATCTCATTGTTGCCCCAGCCGTCGGTGTCCACTTCGGGGGCAGCAGTAGCCGGGTCGGGAGCAATGTAGGCCCAGTGCTTTTCCCAATGCGCCCCCTGGTTGATCCACGCTCGAAACAACGCTACTTCTTCTTCGCTCAGCGGCTCGGCTTCCAGCGGCATGCGTAGTTCGGGATCGTAGTGCGTGATACGCCGCATGAATTCGCTGCCTTCCGCGTCGCCAGGCACAATGGCCGGAACACCCGACTCGGTGGTGTCTAGCGCCTCGTGCCGAAAGAGCAGGCTAAAACCGCCGGATTTCTTTACGCCCCCGTGGCAGGCAATGCACTTGCTATTGACAATGGGACGAATGTCCTGATTGTAACTGATATACGCAGGGCGGGTATGCTCGTAGATTTGCCAAACAGCCAGTGAAAGGGCCATCAGAAGAAGAAGCAAAAGAGCGGTGCGGCGCGGCATACAAAGAACGGAAGAGACCCTACGGAAAACGTCTAATGTACTGAATATATCTGCACAATGCATCTTTCGTGTCTGGCGCTCGGACTTTTTGGATCAAGTAGACTACGGCGGCGGATTGATCAAAAGGAATTCAGGAGCAAACCCTTCGGGAAACCAGATAAATTCGCCCGTTACGCAAACGCTTCTCTCGTTCTGCCGTTATTAAGGAACAAGATCACACCTAAAAACCAACGATAGCATGAAAAATCCGATTATCAGCAAAGCACACGAACTGGGTCAAAGTTTGTGGCTCGATAATTTAAGCCGTAAATTGATCACCTCCGGAGCGTTAGAAAAGCTGATCACCGAAGTAGGCGTTCGGGGCCTCACCTCTAATCCGGCCATCTTCCAGAAGGCCATTAGCGACGGCGAAGTGTACGGCGAAGCCATTGAAGAACTGGCCAGCCAGGGCCTGGAAAGCAAAGAAATCTACGAAAAACTGGCGGTGCGCGATATTCAGGGCGCCACCGACCTGTTCCGGCCGATTTACGATACTAGTGGCGGCGAAGATGGTTGCGTGAGCCTGGAGGTGCAACCCAACCTGGTTTACGACGCCGAAGGCACCATCGAGGAAGCGCATCGCCTGTGGAAGGCCGTTGCCCGTCCCAACGTGATGATCAAAGTGCCCGGCACCCGCGAGGGCATTCCGGCCATCACGCAACTCCTTTCCGAAGGCATCAACATCAACGTAACCCTGCTCTTTAGCGTTGACCGCTACCGCGAAGTGGCTGAGTCGTACGTGGAAGGACTGGAGAAACGCTTAGAAAAAGGAGAGACTATTCAGCACGTGGTGTCGGTGGCTAGCTTTTTCTTGAGCCGCATCGATGTGATGATTGACCCGCTATTGCAAGACATCATTGATAACAAACCCGACCACGCCGACAAGGCCAAGATGGCACTGGGACAAGTGGCCATTGCCAACGCCAAGAAGGCGTACCAAGTGTTTGAAGAAGTGTTTGGCAGTGAGCGCTTTAAGAAACTGGAGCAACAGGGAGCCCGAAAGCAACGCGTACTGTGGGCCAGCACGGGCAACAAAAACCCCGACTACGAAGAGCTGCGTTACGTGTATCCGCTCATTGGCCCCAACACGGTGAATACCTTGCCTACCGACACCCTGGAAGCCCTCATGAAGCAACCGGCCGACAGCGCCAAGGCTACCATCACCGACGATTATGACAAGGCCGATCAGGTATTATCAGCCATCTCGGATTTGGGACTGGACATTGAGGACATTACTGATAAGCTGGAGAAAGAGGGGGTAGACAAGTTTGAAAAGCCTTTTGATAAGCTGATCGCTACAGTAGAAGAGCAGCGCAAAGCGCACGCTTAATCCATAAAATAGCTACTATTAGACAGGTGCAATTCGTGCCTGTCTTTATTCTTTTTCAGCACCCTTAACTTATACTTCTATGAGTCACCACGATATGCTTGCTGACAAAACGATTCACCTGAGTATGACCGAGATAAAAGAACTGAATTTTCGCCTGGACGCCGCCATTCAGAAGATTAGCGAGCAAAAAGAACGAACCGAGGACGTTTCGGAACAGACCATACTTCGTGAGAAAGTTGAGTTTCTGGAGCATATCATCCACAAGCTCAATCACTAGAAAGCATGAAAAATCGACTGGGAGCGCGCATCGGGGCTATTATCTTGGTACTTCTGTTTCTTGCGTGGCTCTTTGGCTGGTCGATCGGCTACTTTTGATCACACAATCGTCGAATTGATCAGGTGCATCAGGTACTCGCCGTAACCACTTTTGATTTGCTGCTGGGCTAGTTTTTCGAGTTGCTGGGCGTCAATAAAGCCCATCTGGTAAGCGATTTCCTCAATACACCCCACTTTTTGACCCTGTCGATGCTCAATTACCTGCACAAACACTCCTGCTTGCATCAGCGAATCGAAGGTGCCAGTGTCCAGCCAAGCGGTGCCCCGACTTAGGATACTTACCTTAAGATTGCCCTGCGCCAAATAGGCTTTATTCACATCGGTAATTTCCAGTTCACCCCGGGTACTTGGCTTCAGATTGCGCGCAATGTCCACCACTTGGTTGTCGTAGAAATATAGTCCCGGAATAGCATAGTTGGACTTGGGATGCTTGGGCTTTTCCTCGATAGAAATAGCCCGCTGTTCGGCGTCAAACTCTACCACTCCGTAGCGTTGGGGATCGTGCACGTGGTAGGCGTACACAATGCCTCCTTCGGGATCATAGTTGTTCTGCAGTTGCTTATCCATCTCGGTGCCGTAAAAAATGTTATCTCCCAGCACCAGGGCCACTTTATCTCGGCCGATAAACTCGCTACCGATGGTAAATGCCTGGGCAAGTCCTTCGGGCTTGGCCTGCACCGCGTACGAAAAGTTACAGCCCAACTGGCGTCCGTCGCCGAGCAATTTCTCGAAGAGCGGCATATCGTGGGGCGTAGAAATGATCAGAATATCGCGAATGCCCGAGGTCATCAGGGTTGACAGCGGATAGTAGATCATCGGCTTGTCGTACACGGGCATCAGTTGCTTGCTGACGGCCAGCGTGAGGGGATGCAAGCGGGTGCCGGAACCTCCGGCCAGAATAATTCCTTTCATGAATGTAATATTGTGGATTAAATGATACGCCTACGTGCTTGTCTAAGCGCTAACTCGCTTCAGGCTACGGCAAAAAACAAGCCGTAGGTTGCGGGGCTTACGGCCTTTGAAAGATATGCGGCAAATTTACACTTTATCGACAAAAGCCCTATTGATCAGATTTTACCTACTTTAGCCTCTTCATGGACGCTCAAGAAATCAAATTACTGCTGAGAAAAGAAATTATTCTCGAGTGGCGTACGCGTTATGCCCTCAACGGGATTTTGCTCTACGTGGTGGGCGCAGTATTCATTTGCTACATGAGCTTTAAGCTGCAGCGGGGCGCGTTGAACGTGACCACCTGGAACGCCTTGTTCTGGATCATCATGCTCTTCGCCGCGGTGAACGCGGTAGGAAAAAGCTTTATGCAGGAACAAAGCGGCCGCTTGGTCTACTACTATACCATCGCTAGCCCCCAAGGGATTATTGTCGCCAAAATGCTCTACAACACATTTCTGTTGTTATTGCTGGCTATTATATGCCTGCTCGTGTTTAGCGTGGTGATGGGCAATGAAGTGCAAAACGGAGGGCTATTCGTGGCTAATCTGCTGCTCGGTGCTATCGGATTTTCGGTGACGTTGACGATGGTGGCGGGCATCGCGGCGAAGGCCAGCAGCAGCGGCACCCTGATGGCGGTGCTGAGCTTTCCCATCATGATTCCGCTGCTACTGATGGTGATGAAGGTCTCTAAGAATGCTATCAACGGGCTAGACCCTCGCGTGAGCTACGACGATATGGCTATCTTGCTGGCACTCAACGGGATTGTTGCTTCCCTGTCCTACATCCTGTTTCCGTATTTATGGAGAAGTTGAAACGGTAAATGGAAGAAAGGAGACCGGAAACCGGAGAAGGGGGCGTTGTACATCCCTAGTGAAACAGTTAGAAGCTAGGATTAAGGAGTTGGAAGGGGTCGTTGGCCGTAAGCAAATGAGCATTGACTACTTGGAAAAAATGATTGAACTGGCCGGGGAAGACCTAGGGCGTGTTGACATCAAAAAAAAATGCGCTACCCAACCCTTGCCTGGTTGCGGGCTCAACCATAAAGGGGCTTTACTATGAATGCGTTGTAAGTACCTGACCACAATTAGTCATACAGGAATAAGCCTCGCTGCTGCCAAGCACCTACACAACGGACAAGCTTTTGAGCCTTACGCGCACTAGCGTTGTCTAGTACCACCACGATAGGCTTGCCAATGTCCATAGAGAGCTTTTCTAGCTGTTCCACCACAAAATCAGCGTTGATATTGTTAGTTGTCGTCTGGTAGATGAGCCGGTTATCCCGGCTCAGCAATCCAAAGACATTGACTGCCTGACCCCGACAGGCTTCTACACCAAGCTGTTCGTCAGCAAATTGCCAGCCATAAGGCACATATCCTTCTTGCGATACACGGGTCTCATCCCCATAGAACAAGTCAATATGCCCAGCTTGGCTTTGCTCTTCCAGCAACCCTAGAGCCTCTCTTCGTACTTGGTATAACGCTGCATCGGGTTGCCCCTTAGGCCTTCTTCGGATACGTTTCCAGCGGGCGTTAAGCTTTTTAAAAAACGCTTGAGCGTTTTCTCACTGAAAGACTTCTGCAACTCTTGCTCTAAAATTGCCTTAGCGCGCTTCAGGCGCTGACGTTCCTGCTCTACTACCTCACCTATACGCTTTTCATCGGCCTGATGATCCAAGATCGGCTTACGGCCTCGCCCGGCTCGCGTCTCAAGCCCAGCGATCCCCCGCTGCTCATAGCGCGTTAACCAGTTGTTTACCGAGATCAGGTTACTATCCAGAATAGCGGCTACGTCTTTGGAAGTGCGTCCTTCACTTTTAAGTAAAATCATATGGCATCGCTGTCGGAAAACTGGCGACTTTCCCGCTCGGTAGCCTTGCAACAAGTCCTTTCGTGCTTGCTCACTCAACGTTATTTTGCGTATCTTACCCATCCTACTAGTTTTTAATAGCAAATCTAAACCATTTTAAACTGATTGTGTCTCGGTACTTACCTATCACAAAGTATCGTCATCATTTCCATAGCCCACGAATTAACCGCGGTGGCGGACCGCTCGTGGGCTATGGAAATGATGGAACGTTATCGCCACATCAAATGTCCGAACTCAAAGCACCTTTTTCCTTCATGAACCAATCCTTCCTCCTACTTCTTTCCTCCCTGCTACTCGTCAGTTGCCAAACCACCGTCGACATTGAAAATTTCGACGAAGCGGCCTTTCGCGCCGACCCCAACGGCTGTTTGGGAGCGCGGGCTGACATGAAAGAATCGCTGTTCACGGCCGACCAATATCTGAAGGGGCTTACCCAGGAAGAGATCTGGGCCACCCTGGGCAAGCCCGACCGGCAGGAATTAGCTACCCGCAGCCAGAAGTACTATGTCTACTACGTGGACCCGGCCCCGCAGTGCACCGGCGATAGTACCAACTTGCCGCTCACGTTGTTTGTGCGCTTTTCAGCCATGAACCGCGCCTCGGAAGTGAAGTACGAAAATTACTAAGCCGGTCGATAATTCTTTTTCCCCCGTTGTCTGCCCTGAGGCCGCGTGTACCGGCTGGGGTTCAGGCAACCCGTGAAGGGCGTAAACTTGATCTTAATCAATAACATGCCGTACCAATCGTTGGTGGCCGAGTTGCCGCCCGTGAGCGGTTCGTTCTCCGCCAAGCGACGCACCACGGGGTCGGAAAGCGACCGGTAGTAACCAATCGCCAGCGGACTCAGCGCTTCCTGGGCGACCGTTTCCTGGCTCACCGCATCCAATTGGTCGCTGAGCACGTAGCGGGCCGCCGCGTCTACCACCACCGACAACATGGGGTTAATTTCGTATTCCAGACCTACGCCGAAGGGAATCATCGCCAGCAAACCCGGCATCCGCCCTCCTTCGGGCTGCACGTCGCGCAAATCCCACCGGCCCAACTGACTTTCGCCCCGGGGATGCGCGGTAGTAAGACCCAGTCCGGCGTAGGCGAAGGGAGTGAGCAATCCCCGCCGAAAGTAATACAGTGCCGACGAATAAAGCGCTACGTTGCGCGACCGGAAGCTCCGCGACCGGCTGGGGTCCACGTCCCGCCCCCGCAGTCCGTACACGCTAAAGCCTGACTTCAACTGCCAGCGGTCGGTGAGCGGATACCAACCCTCCACGTTGAGCGCTACGCGGTGCCCGCCGATTTGCCCTTCGTTCACATCGCCCACGTACTGGGTGAGTCCCGGTCCCACGGCCCAACTCAGGTTCTTCTGCGCGTGCGCCGGGGAAACTATCCATCCAATAAAAAGCAACAAAGCGCAAACAAAGCGGGGGCGAAAATAATTGGTCATAGCTAGAAGTAGGTAGTGCGTGATAACGGTTCTTCGGTATTATTCAGAAAAAGGTACCCGCGCTGTTCTTGGGCCTACGGATAAATGTACGGACGAACTTTCAAAGCCCTGGGAAATAGCCTTCTTTTGCGGAAAGTTTTTCCTCTTATGATAAAACGTCAATTTCACCCGCTTATTCTGCCCGCAATCGCCATTGGCCTGGCCCACTGCACGTCTCAACCCGCTATGAACGAATCCACTGATCCCCGTCAATACTTGCAATCGCTGGCCCAACAAGACTCCAATCTACTGATAGCAGAGGCAAAAGGCAGTCAAAAAATGGTGGTTTACCAGATGTTCACCCGGCTGTTCGGTAATCTCCAAACCCAAAACGCCACTTTTGGTACGCAGGAGGAAAACGAAGTGGGGAAGTTCAACGACATCAATGAGTCGGCCCTGCGAAGCCTGAAAGAATTAGGTGCTACGCACGTGTGGTACACCGGAGTGATCGAGCACGCCGTGCTGCACGATTATCAAGCCAAAGACATTCCGCTCGACGATGCCGACGTGGTGAAGGGCCGCGCCGGATCTCCCTACGCCATCAAGGATTACTACGACGTGAACCCCGACCTGGCTGAAGACGTACCCAACCGGATGACGAAGTTTGAGGCGCTGGTGGAGCGCACCCACGGCCAGGACCTCAAGGTGCTCATCGATTTTGTGCCCAACCACGTGGCCCGCTTCTACCAATCGGATGCGATGCCCGATAGCGTAGAAAACTTCGGTGCTCAGGATGATACCCAGCGGGCGTTTGATCCGAACAATAACTTCTACTACATCGTGGGTGAGCCGTTTCAGGTACCGCCCGGCTACAGTTCGCTCGGCGACCACCCGTTTCCGACCAAAGACGGGAAATTCGCCGAGAATCCGGCCAAAGCCACCGGCAACGACCAGTTTGTGGCCGACCCCACCGTGGACGACTGGTTCGAGACCATCAAGCTTAACTACGGAGTCGATTATATGAACGGTCGGCAGACGCACTTCGACCCCATTCCGGATACCTGGCACAAGATGCACGATATTTTGCGGTACTGGGCCGGGAAGCAGGTCGACGGCTTCCGCTGCGACATGGCCGAGATGGTGCCGGTGGAGTTTTGGGAGTGGGTGATTCCCAAGGTGAAGGAACAGTATCCTGAAGTGGTGTTTGTGGCCGAAATCTACAATCCCCAGGCCTACCGAACCTACATTGAGCAGGGGGGCTTCGATTTTCTATACGACAAAGTACAGTTGTACGATACGCTGCGCGCGGTGGTGGAGGGGCACGGCACCACCGACCACCTGACCGACGTCTGGCAGTCGCTGCGCGGCATCAACCACCACATGCTGCGCTTCCTGGAGAACCACGACGAGCAGCGCATCGCGTCCCGCTTCTTCGCGGGCGATCCGGTGCGGGCCAAGCCCGCGATGGTGATCACGGCCTTGTGGCACAGCAGTCCGGTGATGATCTACTTCGGGCAGGAAGTGGGCGAACCCGGCGGAGCTAATGAGGGCTTTAGCGGCGACGACGGTCGCACCACCATTTTTGACTATTGGGGCGTGCCCGAGCACCAGAAGTGGGTGAACGGACACCGCTACGATGGCGGGCAACTGAGCGAAGCGCAGCAGCAACTGCGGCAGTTCTACCAGCAGCTGCTCAACTTAGCGCACGAAGACGTAATCGCCCGCGGCAACTTCTACGATCTGCACCCCTACAACCGGGAGCACACCGAAGGCTATTCTGACCAAGTGTACGCTTTTCTGCGGTTTAGTAAGCAACAGCAGTGGCTAATTATCACCAACCTGAACGCGCAGCAGGAGCAGCGGTTTGATCTGAAAATTCCGGCGACGGCGCAGCAGACGATGCAACTGAGCGAAGGAACTACCTACGCGTTGCGCGACCTTTTGTCGTCTGACACCAAGCTAACGTGGGCGGTCTCTGACGACGCGGCTATTCCGATTACCCTGGCTCCGCTGCAACCGCTGGTGCTAGCGATTGAAGAAACGAAGTAAGGCGACCGCCGCTAAACTTACAGGAGCGATTTGAAGGTCAATAGCTCATGATTTGAAGCTCAAATTCAGTTGAATTTGGCCTGTTTTTGATCTACTTTTGAGCTTCAAGCGAATATTCATAGAGCAGTTTCGGTTTGCCGTGGATACTTATTTCTAATGCGCCTTAAAATCAGAAAGTTTGCTGATAATCCCGGCGCTGTATACCCCACCAGCCGAGAGCAATGGACCAATATAAAGTGAACGCGCCCTTGTCCACCGTGGGCTCTTCAGTGAAGCTTGAAGAAGCCTCGCCCAGTGACCACCAAGCGCTGACTGCTTTGATGCGACAGTCAAAAGCCCATTGGAAGTACGATCAGCGCCAATTGGACCGCTGGCAGCAGGAGCTAACCATTTCACCAAGTTTCATTAAGAGCATGTTTAAATTTTGAAAAGAGCGGGTCAGTGCTTAAACTTTGGGTCAACCAAAACTCAAAAGTTTATGCAAACTCAATACGAGCAGCTCACCGACCCGCAGTGGGAAGTTATCAAAGAGAAACTACCTATCCAAAGGAAACGGAAATATGATTTACGCGCTATTGTTAATGCTATTTTCTGGATACTACGTACGGGTAGCCAATGGCGAAATTTACCGGATTGTTACCCTAAATGGCAGTCCGTTTATTATTATTTTAGTAAGTGGAAGAGAGATGGGACATTGGTGGGACTCAATAGCTCTCTGAATATGATGCTACGAAAAGAATTAGGCAGGGAAGCCACTCCGAGTGCGGTATCCATTGATAGTCAGTCTATTAAAAAGGCGCCGTTTGTCAGTGAAGATACCGGTATCGATGGGAACAAGAGCATTAACGGACGCAAACGCCATATCCTTACTGACACGATTGGCTTAGTATGGGTAGCGGTGATTCATGCGGCCAATTTGCACGACGGGCTGATGGCTCAACGAGTAGTCAGCCCAATACTAGGCTATCTTCATCGGGTGAAAAAAATCTTTGCCGATATGGCTTACAAAGTGAATTTGAAAGAGTGGTTGGACCAGATGTATACCAGTATCGAACTAGAAATTTCTTCCCGTCCCCCTTCTTCTGAAGGCTTTGTGCCGGTGAAGATACGATGGGTCACTGAGCAGACTTTTGGTGTCTTTAATTTCCAGAGAAGACTAGATAAAGATCACGAAAAAACAGCAAACAGTGCTGAGGCTTGGATATATTGGGCCAATTGCCAAAGAGTCCTTAACCGATTGAAGCTCAAACCTATAGAAAATTTTTAAACATGCTCTAAGCAAAACCATGTGGTCAAAGCATCGTTCGGCGATGAGATCGTGGGATTCTACGCCTACGCTGTCCGCCCCCCGCTGGTGAAACTGGAAAGTCTCTTTTTGCTTCCCCGCCACATTGGAAAAGGGTTGGGGAAGCTACTCATGGATCACTTCCTGGCCAAGGCAACAACCGGCGAGGCTGATATTGTGCTGGACGCCGACCCCCACGCCGAAGAGTTCTACCGACGTTTCGGTTTCCGCACGGTTGCTCTGAAACCCACCTCAGTGCCGGGCCGTTTCCTGCCGATCATGGTTCGAAGTTCACCTCCTTTGGCGTCGGAGGCGCTGTTCGAAACCGACCGGCTAAGGGTGCGGCATTTTGCAGCGTACGATTTGGATGACTTCTACGACATGCAGGGCAATCCGGCGGTGATGCAGTTTGTGAAGCCGCCGCTCACCTACCCGCAAACGGCGGAAGAACTCGATCGCTTTATAGGGTACTACGACCGACGAGACTTGCTCTACCGAATCTGGGCGGTTGTTGATCGATCTACCGATTCGTTGATTGGCCTGTGCGGAGTGTACCTGAACGACCAACAGGAACCGGAGATTGCCTACCGATTGCGGGAAAAGTACTGGGGCCGGGGCTACGGACGCGAGATTGCGCGAGGGCTGATCGACTACTGTTTCACCACGCTGCAGTACGACGAATTAGTGGCCTACGTTGCCAAAGACAACCGGGGTTCAGTCAAAATTCTTCAGCAAGAGATGGAGCTCCGGGCAGAGTTCTATTCGGAAAAAGACCAGTGGATAGAGCAGATGTATCATGTATCCGGAAAAGAAGGGCGGCGGGGTTAACCATAGACAAGTTCGTAAGCTTTTGTCCGGCCAAGTGCGGGCAAACGCGGCTATTTTAGTATATTTATCACCTACACCAACCTTTCCTAGACAATGAACTACCTGTATAGCGCGTTGGTGGCGCTGCTGGCCGTTGGCTACTCCCCGCCGCCCCTTTGGGATGGATTGGCCTCCGCGCCCGACACCGTCCGTATCACCCTCAACGCGATCTCCGGCTTGCAGTACGATCAGGTACGCTTTCGGGTGCCCCCCGGAGCGCACGTAATCGTCACCCTCAGTAACACCGACGAGATGGCGCACAACCTGGTGTTCACCAAGCCCGGCTACCGCGAGGAGATCGTGAACCTGGCCCTCAACCTGGGCGATCAGGGCAACGCGTTGGGCTACGTGCCCAAATCGGACAAAGTCATCGCGGCCATTCCAATCCTCACGCCCGACCAGCAGCAGACCATCGCGTTCGACGTGCCCGGTCGCGAAAGTATCTATCCCTACGTATGCACCTACCCCGGTCACGGGGCCGTGATGTACGGGGCCATGTACGTGACCAACAACCAACTGCCGACCCTGGCGCAAGACGTGAACGTGCCCCCCGTGCGCCGCACCGCCAACGAGCGGGCCGAGCTAGCCTCCGTGCCGCCCAAGCATCCCTACCCCGATATGTTACCGGCGCTGTACCGCACCTTCATGCCCGACTGCGGACCGGCGGGCATCGCCGTGGGCCTGCTGGGCGACGTGAGCTACTGCTGGGATGCCGGAGCGTGTCGCCTGCGCTACGCCTGGAAGGGAGGCTTTCTGGACCTGACCAAAAACTGGGCGGGCAAGGGCAAGGAGGTCGCCGAACTGGTGGGGACGGTGTTTTACCGCGACGGTACTGACTTTCCCTTTCGGCTGGGACAGCAGGAGCACGTGCCGCAGGCGGAGTTTCAGGGCTACAGCATGCACAAGCGCTATCCTACCTTTCGCTACACGCTGGACGGAGCCGAAGTGACCGAGCGGATTGTGCCTACCGTGGAGCAGCCGGGTATCAAGCGGATGATGACCTTCACTGGCCTGAAGCAACCGCTCTGGCTGGTGAAAGCGTCGTATCCCAACGCCACCGTTTATTGCAACAAGGGCCGCTGGGAAGGCGACTATCTAAAACTTTCGCCGCAGGAAGCAGCGGAATTCACCATCACCATTACCGAGCTATGAAACATTTGGGCTGCTTGATTGTCACGCTTTGTCTAGGGGGATGCTCTTTGTCACCCGAAGACAGTCACCTAATTGACGACCCCCGGCTGGAGAACTTTTACGCGGTAGAAGACATCCCGCTGCCCGAAGGGCTCACCCCGGAGGTGGGCGGCATGGACTTTACGCCCGACGGCCGACTGATGGTGGCCTTCCACCGGGGCGAGGTGATGATCTACGATCCCGCCACGCAGGGGTGGAGCCTGTTCGCCGAAGGCTTGCACGACCCGCTGGGAGTGCGGGTGCTCAACAACCACGAAGCGCTGGTGATGCAGCGTCCCGAACTCACCAAACTCATTGATGCTGACCGGGACGGCACGGCAGAAACCTACCAAACCGTGACCGATGACTTCGGGATGTCGGGCAACTACCACGAATTTGCCTTTGGGCCGGTGGCCGACGCCGATAACAACCTGTACTTCTCGCTGAACTGCGCTTCTAGCAACGCGGGTATCTGGGAAGAGGTACGGGGCCAATACAATCCGCTGGGACGCGACGGACGCATGTACTCGAGCGTGCCCCACCGCGGCTACGTGATGAAGCTCACTCCCGAAGGCAAACTAACCCCCTTCGCCAACGGCTTCCGTTCGCCCGACGGCTTGGGCTTTGATCAGCAGGGCGACCTGTTCGTCACCGACAACCAGGGCGACTGGCTGGGTACCAGCAAATTGTATCACGTGGAGGAGGGGAATTTCTACGGTCAACCCTCGAGCCTGGTGTGGCAGGAAGGTTGGAACGTGGACCCGCTCACCCTGCCAGTGGCCACGCTGGATAGTATGCGCACCCGAGCCGCCGTGCTGTTTCCGCACAACATCATGGCCAACTCGCCCACGCAGCCCCTGCAAATCCCCGACAACACCGAGTTTGGTCCGTTTGGCGGACAGCTGCTCGTTGGCGAGATGGACTACCCCCGCATTATGCGCGTGATGCTGGAGAAGGTGCAGGGGCAGTACCAGGGAGCCTGCGTGAACTTCATGGACTCGATGCACTTGTCCATTGGCAACCACCGGATGGCGTTTGCGCCCGACGGCAGCCTGTGGATCGGCAAAACCGCCTACGTGTGGGTCGGCGACAAGGGCATTCAGCGCGTGACCTACCAGGGTGGCCGTCCGATGGACGTGCTGCGGATGAACGTGATTCCGCAAGGCTTCGCTCTCACGTTTACGCGTCCGGTAGACCGCGCGGTTGCGGCTGATCCGGCCAGTTACTACGTGCAGCGTTACTATTATGAGTATCACCTTGAGTACGGTTCGCCGCAGATGGACGTAACCCCCGTGCCCGTGCAGGCCGCTACCGTGTCGGAGGATGGGACGCAAGTGACCCTGACGCTGCCGCCCTTGCAACCCGGCTACGTCTACGACGTACAAATCACTGGTCTGTCCAGTGAGCAGGGCGTTCCTTTGGTGAACAACCGTCTATTCTATACGCTTAATAACCTTCCCGATGACCAACGCCAAGCCAACCGCCGCTGAACGAGAAACAAAGTTTTTGTCTTGGTGGAAAGAGAAAAGGAAACGCAAAACGCGCTTCATTGTTAGCAGTGGGTTGTTTTGGGGCTTACTGACCGCAGTGGGCAGTCAACTGCTTATCAATCGCTTTGATTTCTCCCGGCTCGATGCAACTGAGTTTGGAATTGGGGTCATTGTATTTACCACAGCAGGCTTGCTCCTAGCCTATGGGTTCTGCCAGCTTCAAGAGAAGCGATTTAAGCAACTGTCTAGTCTGGCTGATTAATCTCTATTTTAAGTTAAACTCCGATGCAACGCATACTCTACCGGATCAGTATACTGGCACTAGCAGCGCTCGCTGCCTGCGCCCCGGCCGAGGAACAGCAGCGGGAGCAGCGTACGCGTGAAACCGCCTTGGCCTACTTCGAGGTGTATCAGCAACGCGAAGACTGGGACAGTCTGCTTACCTTTTATCGGGACGACATCGAGTTTAAGGATGCTAATCTCAGCTTCGAGACCGAAGGAGTCGATGCCTTCAAGGATTTTTACAACTGGCCCGACACCAACTTCCGCAAGATTGTGCCCGACCAGAAGCACTTGGTGCTGCAAACCATGCTGGTGCAAGACAGCGTGGTGGTAGGGCAGGGGCGGCTGAGTCCCTTCTTCTGGCACAATGAGTTACAGGAGTGGCCCGAAGACGTCACCATCTGGCTCTACTTTGACCGAAACATGAAAATCTACCGACAAATCAATTGGGTGCGCTATCCCACCTGGATGACTCAATCGTACGAATAAGAGCAATGAATTATCCGATCTTCTTCTCCGGCTTATTGCTGCTCATCCTGGTGGTCACGGATTTGCTGTTTACCGCTTTGTCTCCCAACGGGGCGGGCTTCATCACCGGGCGTCTCTCGAAAGGCTTGTGGAAGGTGTTTCAGTTTTTTAGCCGCAACGTGGGCTCGCGCCGCATTCTGGAGACGGCAGGCCCGCTCATCACCGCCTTCTTGCTCGTCAACTGGTTGACCCTGATCTGGGCGGCCTGCACCATCATGATTTGCAGCGAAAACGAATCGGTGATGAACATGGAAACCAACACTCCGGCCAAACTGATCAGCAAAATCTACTTCACCGGCTACACCCTGTCAACGATGGGCAACGGAGACATGGAGCCGGGCGACGGCTTCTGGGAGTTATTCACCGCGCTGTTTTCTTTTTCGGGCCTTATCCTGATCTCGATTGCCATCTCATATCTTATCCCGGTGCTCTCAGCCGAGATTGAGAAGCGGCGGCTCAGCGTGTACATCACCACCCTAGGTTGCTCCGCCACCGAGATTATCGAGAACAACTGGAACGGACAGGACGCCAAGGCCCTGGAAGCCCACTTCGGGCGACTCACGCCCATGATCATTGCCCACGCCCAGAACCACAATGCCTATCCCATCCTGCACTTCTACCACTCTTCCGACAAAAAAGAAGCCTTTGTGCTCAACCTCACCAACCTCAACGAGGCCCTTACCCTGATGTCGTTGCACCTGACCGAAGCCCAGCGGCCCAGCAACAGCGAAACCTATCCTCTGCGCAAAGCCATCTCCAACTACCTGATCATCATCAAGACCGCCTTTATCAGCGCCGCTTCCGAAGCGCCACCCCTACCGGTGCTCACCAATTTTGAGAAGTTGAAAATCCCCTGCTGCTGCGACCAGTTCCAGCTCACCCAACACTACGACCAGTGGCAAGAGCGGCGCAAGGCCTTGCTTGGGCTCATTCAGGACGACGGCTGGCAGTGGGAAGACCTGGACGCCGGAGCGTACGATCATACCTTCAAGTACCACTGAAGCGGAGCCTTACCCGTGCTTTGTCCGCCTACTTAACCCACGATCATGATCAACCTTGCTATTTTTGCCTCCGGGAGCGGCACCAATGCTGAGCGCTTGTTTGAGAAGTTCGCCCAGCACCCCCGGGGCCGGGTGGCGGTGCTGCTGACCAACAACCCCCGAGCCGGAGCCATTGCTCGGGCCGATCGCTTCGGAGTGCCGGTGGTCGTCTTCACCAAGCAAGATTTATCAGATACCGACGCGGTGCTTGCCCACTTGCGAGCGCAGTCCGTTGATCTGATTGTACTCGCCGGGTTTCTGCTTAAGATTCCGCCGAAGCTTATCGCGGACTATCCCGACCGCATCGTTAACCTGCATCCGGCCCTGCTGCCCGCCTACGGAGGCGCGGGCATGTACGGCCAGCGCGTGCACGAAGCGGTGGTGGCCGCCGGAGAAACCGAAACCGGCATCAGCATCCACTACGTGAACGAGCACTACGACGAAGGCCGCCTGATTCGGCAGGTGCGCTGCGCCGTGCTTCCTACCGACCGCCCGGAGGACGTGGCCGCCCGGGTGCACCGTTTGGAGCATCAGTATTATCCCGAGGTGGTGGAGGAACTAGTGGATAAGCTGACCCGGAAGGCTTAGTCAAACCCGTTGAACTGAGCAGATAACGCAGACGAACCAGCAATGCTTTGGGCGTTTTTTTTTATCTTAGCCGCTCACCAAACCTTTTATCGTATGGCCGTTACGCTGGAACGACACACCATTGACACCGACACCTACCACCGGATGCTCGAGACGGGAATCCTTACCGAGGAGGATCAGGTAGAACTTATTCACGGAGAAATTATTAGCATGAGTCCAGTAGGAAAACTACACACCGCGATTGTGGATCGCATCAACAAAGCACTCAATCGGAAAATTGACACCGAGGCTATTGTCAGAGTACAGAGCCCGATTGTTATCTACGACGATAGTGAACCGGAACCGGATATCACTCTGCTAAAACCACAGCCCGACTTCTACGCTACCCAGGCAGCGCAACCCGAAGACGTTTTGCTGGTCATCGAGGTGGCCCACACCACCTGGAACACCGATTACGAGATTAAGCGTCCGTTATACGCCTCGGCGGGTATCCCTGAGCTGTGGTTGGTCAACGTTAACAAGCACGAGATCGAGGTGCACCGCACGCCCGCGCCCGGCACCTACAAAAGCATCAGCATTCTACAGTCCGGCGACTCGGTCACCCTGCCGGTGCCCGGGGTAGAAGCTACGGTAGCCGTGGATGAGTTGCTGGGCCCGGTGCGGGAGCAATAGCGGGATGGATGTCGCTTACTACTACCCTGCTGATTGCAAACAGCCTGCTTCCAGGCTTCGCGCTCCCAGATCACGCCTCCGGCGACTCCGACGCTTTTCTGGCCTTTCGCGCGAAGCGCTTGTGCAAGTCCTCATATACCGGCTGCGCGTTGGGCACATTGGCCCGGGCCGCCTCCCGCACCGAGCGGTAGTAGGCCAGCGCCGCCGTATACGCCTCGCTGCCCGACAGCGTGATGGTGTCGTTGAGGGCCTGGCACAACTGCTCGGCCTCCCGCGCAATAAGTTTGAGATCGTTCACCGCCTGGAAGTCGATTTTCAGCGCCTCGACCGATAAGTAGAACGGAACAAACTCCGGACGAGAGTCCACGTAATCCACCACCTTTTCTACAAACGGCATGCTTTTGTCGCTTATGGTGAGCATTTTCATCCGTTCAGCGGGTTGCAGCGCGATGAGTTGGTCGCCCAGTTGCTCGTAGAGTTCTTTGAGACGTTGAACGGCTTGGGCTACTTCTTCGGCAGAGAGCTGTACGGATACTACGTTGTCGTTGACCATGTTCGTGGTTAAAATTGGTACGTCGCAAACCTAGCTGCCGCCTAGGTAAATAAAAAGACCGCTTTCCCCCGGTTATTACCCGGGTAAGGTTTACTGCACAGTGGCAGAAAGATAATCACTCGCTAGTTTTGGCAAATAATGTACTGTCAATGGCCAAAAAATTAATCTAAAAGTATCGCGTTTGGACCTCTTTGGTTAATCTTTGAACCTAGAAGGATGAATTTTGAACCTCCGAGGCTCAACTTTAAGGGTAAAAGGTTCAGCGTTCTACCTTTTTGCTCGGATAACGAACCCATTAGCTCGGCGCGTATAGCTCGGAGGTTAATTGCTGGAGCAGTAAGGTTCAACATTTGAAATTAAAGAAGAGTGATGCATAAGTACGAAACGATCATCTATTGGAGTGCAGAAGACAAAGTCTTTGTTGCCGAAGTACCCGAGCTACCAGGGTGCTTGGCGCACGGAATTGATCAAGAAACAGCCTTGGCTCATGCCCAGGAAGCGGTACAACTGTGGATCGATACGGCCAAGGAATTTGGCGATCCGGTTCCCGTGCCAAAGGGACGGCGGTTGATGTACGCTTAGTTCATTACAGATAGTAGTAGATTTCTACCTCCGGGGTCGGTATCCGGCTTGGATGGCCCTCACCGACCCTCCCGAGATGTACTGTGTTTTTTAATACTTTCCAATTCTGACTTCTTTACTTTTATTTCCTCCTCAATATCATAGTCATCTTGTAATCCTAGCCAGAATTTAGCGCTTGTGCCAAAGTAATAGCTTAGCCTCAAAGCAGTATCAGCGGTGATTCTTCTACGCCCTTTGACAACTTCGCTGATTCTTGTTTGCGGAATACCTATCTCTTTAGATAATCTATAAGCCGAAATTTCAAGAGGGATCAAGAACTCTTTCTGTAAAACTTCTCCTGGATGAATATTTGGTAATTGTTCCATATCTAATGATAATCAATTATTTCTACTTCTGATGCTTGCCCGTTATCCCATCGAAAAATGATTCTCCACTGGTCATTTATTCTGATGCTATAGTAAGCACTTAGGTTTCCAGACAATTTCTCTAATCCATTGGATGGAGGTATTCTTAAATCGGCAATATTCTGAGAGTTATGTAGCATTCTCAACTTCCGCCTACCGATATTCTGAATGTCAATAGGCCATTTAGACACCCTTTCACCGTTCCATACCTTTTCCGTCTGCTTTGAACCAAAGGAAATGATCATTCCCCAAACTGGTCGGAGGGTAGCGATAGCGTTCTCCGACCCCAATCAGCGACTCATTCTCCCTATAAATCAAACAAGCTTGGCAGCTATAGGCCGATCTCGACCAGTGACCTATTTCAGGTAAGTCAGGTAAGAAGGTTACGCTGACTGCTTAACCTTTGTCTAATCACAAATACTCCGTAACCACCCCGTCATCCACCCCGGTTTCGTAGGCCCGGCAACTGCTCCACATCCAGGCAGTTGGGTCATCAACAAACCCCGCTTCCACAGGATTATTATGCACGTAATCCAGTCGTTGTTGCGTCATCGCTACGGTGCTTAGTTCAATGGGATGGTTGTGCTGCTGCCAGAACTGAAAGCCACTGTTTCGCTTGTTTTTCTCTCCGGTGCGTTCGCCCATCCACAAGAGCCACTGCTGGCGGCTTTCACCCGGATGCTCCCGGATCGCTTTTCGTAGCTGCACCGCCGTGTGGGTCTTCATGTCTCGGATCACGTCGGACAGACTGTGTTGTTCCCGCACACTCAAAATCAGGTGCACGTGACTGGTCATGATGCAGTAGGCGTGTACGTTGAGTCCCTTATGCTCAGCGCAGTAGGTGAGGCTATCAACGATGATCTGCCGGTATTCGTCACGAATGAATACGTCTATCCAATTGATGACGGTGAAAGTGACAAAGTGGATGGCCTGCTGATTGTAGATAGCGTATTTTCGGGCCATGATGGTAGAGTGAGATTGAGGGGAAGACCGAGCGGACGCTCTATTTGGTTGTTGGGTCGAGAACGCTTCGCTACCCTCCGACCAGATAAGGAGAGTGGGATGGATTGATCGTACTAGATACTTCATAAATCCTTGATGGAAAAAATCGAATAGCCTGACTTCATTTTTTCATACACGATATTCTTGTCGACTTCTGCTTTTTCGGCTAAGATATCAATTGCGGTCTTTTGAAGCATATTTTCTTTGGCCAATTTAAGATTTTCCTCTTTAGAGTCTAGTATGTCTTTATAGAGGTCTTTTATATCTTTTGTTAATTTATCGCTGAATGGCTCCCAGAGCCTATTCATATCCTCAATAGTTTCGTTTTCTATCTCTCTTCGTTCAGCGGCTAAGGTTCTCTTCATTACATCCACATATTTATGAATATCTTCAATATTGACAATTTCAACGAATGATTTCATTGAATCAATATTCGCCCTCATAGCGCTGATTTGCTCTTGTTGTGACTTTATTTGTTGTCTTAGGACAAAAGCTACTCCAGCGGAAGATAAAATTGTAATTAATGATTGTATAATTGTCGTACTGTCCATCTTGCTTTAAGAAATAGTTGAATTCTGATTAACCGTATGTTCTTTGGATCTAAACGGGATGGGTACTAAAGCTCTATCCGACTATTTCAAATGGTGTGGGAAGAGATGCAATAGTTGCTATATTGCAGATAAAATAATCGTTTTTCAACAAACTGTTTTTAATCCTTTAATTAAAGCACTACAAAATGACTTCGAAACGTTCATGCATTTTTTTTACTGTCTTTCTTATTGCTCTTACAACGAGTAGATACGGGTTTTCCCAAACAGCATCATATGATGAAGTTGTTAGCAAGAAGAAGAAAGGAAATATAAGCATATGTTTTGCTAAAAATAGTGAGAAATTTAGCGTCGGCGATACTCTAACCCTGGGCTCTGCATTTCGGAATGAGCAATTTGATTATATTGAACAAAATGCAGGTATCGCTCTTTATCCATTGCCCAATACAGCAAGCGGAAGCGTAGTAGTTATCAAAAAAATTAGTGCTCGTTCTAAAACAGTGATAGTATCAACAACTAGACCTCAAGGGTTTGTTTACGCGCTAAGAGTCACCAACCTAGAGGGGGCTTTGACGAATGGCGAGGTGAAATCCAACGTATTATCAAGCGACGAAGCGCTGGAGGAATTGAAAAAGTGGAAGGATAAGCTAGATCTCGAGCTAATCACTGCTGAAGAATACGAAGCCAAAAAGACAGAATTAGCTGGTTATATAAAGTGAATTATAAAGGAAAACTGGTCGGAGGGTAGCGATAGCGTCCTCCGACCTAACTCATCAAATAGAGCGTCCGCTCGCTCTCCCCACCAACGATAAACTGGTCGGAGGGTAGCGAAGCGTCCTCCGACCCACCCGTACAATAGAGCGTCCGCTCGGTCGTCCCACCAGCGACCTAGTCCCCCCTACAACCCAAATACCCCCGGCAGCCACCGACTAAACTCCGGCACGTAGGGTGATCAGCATGAGAACCACGGTCATTGCCTGGCTTTTATTTCTGTTGGTCCATTTGGCAGGCCGCTATTCAAGATTTCTTTGACCTGAGGGACAAGCTCATTCAGCGTTACAGAGGCATTATCCACCGCATTGAGTACAATTACTGCAACAGGATACTTTTCAAAGTTCTGTTGAAACTGTAGGTTTTTGTCGAAAGTAAACAAAGCATCAAAACCTTCCTCTAACATCAACTTTAGTAATTCTCCATTCTTTTTGCTATTCCATTTCTTATCCGACACCGTGTAGATTTCGTGCTCAGAGAAATCTAGTTTTAGTCTTTCAGGTAGATTCTCGTCAAGCAACAGCTTCATAGATTTTGTTTATGTCTTCTGAGGTTAAGATCTTATGAGCAATTCTAATCACGCCGATAGCCTGCTCCCTAGTAACACTCGGAAAATCTTCTAAGAACGCATCAATTGAAATTCCTTTTTCCAAATGCCAGAACAAAGTTTCTACGGGCACCCTAGTCCCACTGAATACCGGTTGTCCATGTTGAACCTCCGGATCAATCGTAATATACTTCTTCATGTTTTCCATACTTGAAATATACAAAATTAAGCTTCTCGCTGACTTGTCTTTTAGCTAGAATCACAAAGTGCTCAAGGCATCGGCCGCTACGCTCCCAAACTAGTCTCTTATCCCACCCCCCTACAAATCAAACAAGCTCGGCAACCACAGGCTAATGGCGGGCACGTAGGTGATCAGCAACAGCACCACGATCATGGCCACGAAGAAGGGCAGCAGCGGGCGCACTACCCACCCATCAAATAGAGCGTCCGCTCGGCGACCGTCGCCCGGTCTTCTCGCTAACCGCCTGTGCTACTCTTCATCGGTGCGTTCGTCCGTCTAGCAGTCAGCTTACGTTGTGTATGTTGTGGTGGTGGGTATTTCGCCAGGCTGGATTTCTACAATGACCCCATCCTTTGCTACCACTAGCGGACTATTTTTGTACTGTTTGAACTTCACCAATTTCTCATAAGCTTTCTCTAGCCCTCGTAGCATATTCTGGGTTTGTTTGTTAGGCTGGTTTTTGTCATCCATCGTATTTCGATTTTAGTTCGTTCCAAATCTTGTTATCATAAACCTTAACTATCATTTGCGTTTTCTGAGCGATCAATCTGTAGGGGTCCCCGGAATTTTCTACAAAAGTCCATTCATCTACGATTGATTGAAAAACGCTGAAAAAGTTTATCAATCCATTTTCGTATCGTCTTCGAATGACCTCTTCGGAAATATTATGTCCTCCTTCCCTTACTCGAGTTTCTACTCTTTTAACCGCTAAATCTTGGGAACTCAGGTAGAAGAAAATCAGAGCAACCTTATAGTCATTCTGCTGGGCTTTATGGACAAGGTTTTTGTAGCTCTTCGTCGCGAGCGTAGTTTCAAAAGCAAAGTCCTGTCCTGTTTCGGTGAGCGATTTAATTCGTTGCAACATCAACCGGCCAGCCTGGATGCCAGCCTTTTCCGGTCGGAAAGGGGAAAGCCCTCTCGCAATTTCATCGGCGTTTACAAATTCGTTGCAGTCTAGTATTTCGGGTAGGATGGTATACGATGCTGTGGTCTTCCCTGCGCCATTGCACCCCGCGATTATGTATAGTTTTCTCATTCAGATAGGTCTTACGCAAAGGTAGCAAAAATTTAATTTGATAAGCGAGGCATTCGGCAAGGCCGCTATGTCTCTGGCCAGGAGCACCGCCAACCAAATTGGGCATCCGCTCGGTCTTCCCACTAACTAATCGTTCTCCCCTACAACCCAAACAAACCCGGCAGCCACAGGCTAATTTCCGGCACGTAGGTGATCAGCAGCAGCACCACGATCATCGCCAGGAAGAAGGGAATCAGCGGGCGCACCACCGACTGGATTTTTACGTCCGCTACACTGCAACCGATGAATAACACCGTGCCCACCGGGGGCGTGCACAGCCCTACACATAGGTTGGCAATCAGGATGATGCCGAAGTGCACTGGGTCCACTCCCAACTGGCTGGTGACCACCGGCAAGAAGATCGGGGTGAAGATGAGCACCGCCGGGGTCATGTCCATAAACACTCCCACAAACAGCAGCACCAGGTTAATCAGCAGCAGGATAACAATCGGGTTGTCGGACAGCGACAGCAACCCGGCGCTCACGCTCTGGGGAATCTCCTGGTAGGCCATGATCCACGACAGGCCGATGGAGGTGGCCACCAGCAGCAGCACGATGGCGGTGGTGAGCGAGGTCTTGATCATGATTTCGGGAAGGTCGCGCCACGAAATTTCACCGTAGATGAAGGCCAGCACCATACAATACAGCACCGCCACGCCCGAAGCCTCGGTGGCGGTGAAAACCCCGGCGATGATGCCGCCCAGCACGATGACCAGCAGCAGCAGACTCGGCAGCGCGTCCAGAAACTTGCGGAAGCCCTCGCCCAGCGTCACTTTGTCACCCAGGGGGTAGTTGTGGCGGTGGGCGTAGGTGCCGGCCACCACAATCAGGGCCAGGCCCATGAGGATTCCCGGCAGGTAGCCCGCCACGAACAGCGCGGCAATCGACACGCCCCCGCTGGCCAGCGAGTACACGATCAGAATGTTACTGGGCGGAATCACCAGCCCGGTGGTGGCTGACGAAATGTTCACCGCCGCGCTGAAATTCTCGTCGTAGCCCTCGGCCTTCATCCGCGGGTGCATGATGCTGCCGATGGCCGAGGCCGCCGCGCCCGCCGAACCTGATATCGCTCCGAACAGCATGTTGGCCAGCACGTTCACAATGGCGAGTCCGCCGGGCAAGCGCCCCACCAGCACCTTAGCAAACTCTACCAGCCGGGTGGCGATGCCGCCGTTGTTCATCAGTTGCCCCGCCAGGATAAACAGCGGAATGGCCAGCAGGGTGAAGCTGTCCAGACTGGTGGCCATGCGCTGGGCAAAGGTAGCCACGGCGGGCAGGTAGTCGATGGACAACAGCATGGTGAGGATGCCCGCCAGCCCGATGCTGTAGGCGATAGGTACGCCCAGGGTTACCAGGGCCAGAAAGCTGATCACTAGGACGATAATTTCAAAAGACTCCATATACTGAAGGGCAGAAGGGAAGAATGATTGAATGAAAACAGGTGCTAATCCATTCCGAGCGCGGGAGGGTTTCCTTGAGAATCAGCGGGGGTTATTACGCGGCGGCGGAAGGTATTGTCGATGCTGTAGTAGGCGATGAGCACGCCCGTGACGGGCACGATCAGGTAGACGTAGCCCAGCGAGAGTTGCAATGAGGCGGACAACTGCCCGAACAAAAAGCCGGTGTACACCAGCCAACTTCCGCCGATGATGAGCACGGCCACGGCAAACAATACGACCAGCCCGGTGATGATCACCTCTAAGCGCCGCTGACTCTTCGGGGACACCCGCATGGCCAGCAAATCGATGGCCAGGTGCTGCTTTTCGCCGGTGGCGTAGGCCGAGCCGAGCAGTCCGAGCCAGATGAGCAGAAAGCTGGCGAGTTCGTCGGTGAAACTTATGGGCGCGTTGAACAGGTAGCGACTAAAGACTTGCAACAGCACGTCGATCACAATAGACGACATTAGGACGACAAGCAGAAAACGGACGGCGCGGTCCACCGTATTGCGTAGAGCCATATTATTCGAGGGCTTGGATGCGCCGGATCAGATCGTCCAGCTGGGGTTGGGCCCGGTAGTCAGCGTATATCCCCTGTACATCTTCGGTAAAGGGACCTTTTTCGGGATAATTAATTTGCACTCCGGCGGCCTTCAGGGCGTTCATGGCTTCCTCCTCCGATTCGCGCCACAGTTCGTGCTGCCGCACCACCGAAGCGTCGGCCGCTTCCTGCACCCAGGCGCGCTCCTGCTTGGTGAGGGCGTCCCACACCGGCTTGCCGATCAGCAACACGTCGGGCACCTGCGTGTGTTCGTCGATAGAATAATATTTGCACACCTCGTAGTGGCCCGACAGATACAGGCTGGGCGGATTGTTCTCGGCGGCGTCGACCACGCCGCTTTGCAAAGCGGTGTAGATTTCTCCGAAGGGAATGGGAGTGGGGGTGCCGCCCATCGCCTTCACCATGTTAATGGCGGTGTTGCTCTTCATCACCCGCACCTTCATGCCCGCCAGGTCAGAAGGCGTGGTGATGGGTTTCTCTTTGGCGTAGAAGCTGCGCGACCCGGCGTCGTAAAATCCCAGTCCCCGCAACCAGAACTTCTCACCCGACAGCAGGATGTCGCGTCCCACTTCGCCGTCGAACACCCGAAAGGCGTGCGCCTTGTCGGTAAACAAGTAGGGCAGGCCCAGCACCTTATACTCTTCGGCGAAGCTTTCCATCACCGCGGCCGACACCTTGGTGATGGCCACGCTGCCCAGTTGCAGCAGCTCGACCGTTTCGCGCTCGGCTCCCAGTTGGGCGCTGGGGTAAATCTTCACGGTGAGTTGTCCGCCCGACTTTTCTTCCAGCACCTCGCCCAGGTACACCATCGCCTTGTGCACCGAATGGTCGGGCGACAGGCTGTGCGCCAGCCGAAGGACTTTCTGCTCGTCGGTGGTGTGGCACGAGGTGAAGAGTGAAGCAAGCAACACCACAGCGCCTACGGGCAAGACTAAATTCTTCATAGGATTAGGTTGATGCGCTAGTATAACGAATATTCCGCAAAGCGATGGGTTTCTAGGCCATTGTTGCGGCAAATTATTGCGCCCGGCTACCGGCTCATTCGGTAGCCCTGCATGGTGACGTAGTACTTGGTGAGCATATTGCGCCGCTCCCACTCCGGAAGCTCGCCGTCTACCAGATACTGCAGGTAGCGCTCCATCACCTGGGCAAAGTGGGCTTCGTGACCCAGTTTAAATTGATCGGGAATAACAATCTCCCACCCGTTGGCCACGGGACGGGTGGCGAGTCCGGGATACTGCTCGTTGAGTTGCTTCAGGGCCGCTTCCAGCGCGATCTCTAGTTCTTCGCGGGCGGTGCTGCCTGTCGGTTCCACGTAGAGCGTGGGCTGATAATTCTGCTCCGCGTCCTGCCGGATCACTAGGTTAGCCTTGCTGCCCCGCATGATGGAGTAGTGCGTATCAGCGGCCCCTTCGGGAGCCTGAAAGTTCCAGATTACTGAGGCCTTGCCGTGCACCCCGCGCACCGTGAAGTTGATCTCGCCATTGGAGAATACGCTGAGTTGATCGTCCTGTACGTCCTTTTGCAGATAGTCGGGAAATTCATCTAAGCCGGTCACTTGCTTAAACTGTTCCGGGTTTAGTTCGGTGGCCCACCGCCGGGCGGCCACCACCGCCACCTCGGTGGTGTCGATGGCTTGGTCGGGGAAGCATTCCCACAGAATGAGGTCTACCAGATGCGTAGACACGTCCACAATGCCCTCGCCCTGCTGGGCCACGTCGAAGAACCAGGCCGGGCGCACCAGCGGATTGCCCGACACGTATTTAAAGAAGTGGTGCACGCTTTCTTTGGAGATCGCCGGTTCCTCCACGGTTCCCTCCACCAGTTCGCCTAATACGCTGGGTTGTTGTGACAAAGCGCGTTGCAACACGGTAGTGATCTCGTAGCGCTCGGTCATGATGTCGTAAAGCAGCACGTCGTTTTCTTGAGCCACGCGGAAGGCGTCTTCCAGTAACGGGTATTTCAACGGCTCGATGACCATTGGTTTATCGGCCAGCACGTTGAGGCCCGCCTCGAGCGAGGCGTGGATGTACTCGGTCTTCTTGGCGTTGTTGCCCGACAGCACCACCACGTTGCCGGGCTTCTCCTCGATCATCCGGTCGAAGAAATCAGTACTGGTAGATATTTCCTCCGTCCAGTGGGTAGGCTTCTTGGCGCGGGTGTTGAACTGCTCGATGCGCTGCAGGTGCTGCTGGAGATCGTCACCGGTAGGAGCATAGACGTGCACCACCGAGTCGATCTGCGGGTACATATCTTTCTGCACCAGCGCGGCGTGGAAGTGACCAGGATCGAGGGTGATGAGTTTCACCTCGCCTTCGGCCCCGGTGAATGTGGTGGTAGACATGGTTTCGGATGATGGTTGGGAAGTGTCGGGACCGCTACAGGCAACGGGCAGTAGCAGCGATAACAGGGATGCTTTTAGGATTGATTGCATAGGTTGGTAGCAGCAATATAGGGGAGTTTGGGGTGGTTTTGGAAATAGGAGGATAGAATTTTGCTACACCACTTCTGACAACTGTAACCACCGATCCGTCTTCTGGTCCAGTTCGCCAATAACCTTTTCCAGCGCCGCGGCGGTTTCGGTCAGCTCAGTGTGATCGGCCGAACCGGCAACCGCCAGCTCGTTCATGCGCTGCTCCAAGCCTTCCTTTTTCTCTTCCAGTCGGGCGATGTCTTTTTCCAATTGCTCGTACTCCCGCTTCTCCTTGTACGAGGCCTTAGAAGTCGGTTTGGGAGCAGTTGGCGCTACCGGCGGCGCCTTGGGTGCCGATAGCTTTTGCTTCGGGGCGGAAGTCGATGCGGCCGTAGATCGGAAGTCGGTGTAATTGCCGGGGAAGTCGGTGATCTGCGGACTGTCGCGGTCAAACACGAACAGGTGCTCCACCAAGCGGTCCATGAAGTAGCGGTCGTGCGAAACGATGACCAAGCAACCGGCAAACTGCAGCAGGAAGTCTTCCAGAATGTTGAGCGTGATCAGGTCCAGGTCGTTGGTCGGCTCATCGAGGATGAGGAAGTTCGGGTTGCGAATGAGCACCTGCAACAGTTGCAGGCGACGTTTCTCGCCACCACTCAGGTTTTTCACCCGGTGGTAGTGCATGTCGGGCGGAAACTGGAAGTGCTGTAAGAACTGTCCGGCGGAGATAAACTGTCCGGGAGCCATTTCTACCACTTCGGCGATCTCCTTCACCACGTCGATCACCCGCTGCTGGTCATCAAAGGTGATTTCCTGCTGGGTGTAGTAACCGAACATCGTCGTCGATCCGGCTTCTATCTGCCCCTGGTCGGGCTTCGTGCGACCGGTGAGCATGTCCACAAAGGTGGTTTTTCCCGACCCGTTGGGCCCGATGATGCCCACCCGATCCTGCTTGCGGAAGGTGTACGAAAAGTCGTCGATGATCGTCCGCCCGTCGTAGGCCTTGGTCAGCCCCTCAATTTCCACCACTTTCTTGCCCTGCCGCCGCCCCTGGATGCTCAGCTCCATGGTGGACGAGCCTACCGACTGCTGGGCTTTTTCCCCCAGTGAATCGAAGGCTTCCACGCGGTACTTGGCCTTGGTGCCCCGCGCCCGGGGTTGTCGCCGCATCCACTCCAGCTCCTTGCGGAACAGGTTCTGCGCTTTGCTGACCTCGGTCTGCTGCTGGGCCATGCGCTCGGTTTTCTTTTCCAGAAAGTAGGCGTAGTTTCCGGCGTAGCGATGCGCCTGTCCACCTTCGAGTTCCAGAATTTCGTTGGTGACGCGCTCCAGAAAGTAACGATCGTGCGTCACCAGCAGCAGCGCCATGTTCTGGGCCGACAAATAATTCTCAATCCACTCGATGGTGGCTAGGTCCAGGTGGTTGGTCGGCTCATCGAGCAGCAGCAAATCCGGCTTTTCGATCAACGCCTTGGCCAGCGCCACCCGCTTGCGCTGTCCGCCTGATAACTGCGCCGTGGGCTGGTCCAGGTCGTAGATGCCCAACTGCCCCAGAATCTGCTCAATCTGACTTTCGTAGTCCCAGGCGTTCTGGCTGTCGATCTGACCGATCACGTCGGCCAGGCGGTCGGAGGTGGGGTCGTGGTTGAGTAGGTGGCGGTAGTCTTGCAGCAACGCCAGGGTGGGGTCGTCGCTGCGGTACACGAATGATTCCACCGTATCATTTTCCTCGAAGATCGGTTGTTGCTCGGCGAAAGCCACCCGCACGCCGCTGGTGACGGCCACCCGTCCGCTGTCGGGCACCTCACGGCCTCCGATGATTTTCATCAGGGTCGATTTGCCCGAGCCGTTGATACCCACCAGGGCGATCTTCTGTCCCTGCTCAATGCCGAACGAAATTTGGTGAAACAGGTGATTATCGCGTCCTTCGGCGGTGAGATAGCGTTTGGATAGGGATTCTACGGAGAGATAAAGCATAGCGTACTGCGGGTAAGAATTTCCAGAACAACTGATGCACGATTGCCTGGGAAGCTTCGTTGTGAAGAAGGCCGCAAAGTACGCAAATCTACCCGAGCGGTAACAAAAAAAGTGAACCCAGTAGATTCACTTTTTTTACTACTAATACAACAACCTAAAACTACTCAATCATATTCTTTGGAGAAAGTATTGCTATGCGTTCACTCTCACTTTCTAACGTTGTCCGTACAAGCTTGTTCAACAAATTTAAAAAAAAATTAAACAAAATTGCAAAATTATTCATAAAGCGCTGTCTTTCAATTTTTTATATATATAAAGATGTTGGTGCCGGTGGTAATAAACTGACAGAAGACTAATTTTTGTTGAACCGGAAGAAACATAAGTTAATCATGTTCCAATTTCTTCAAACGTGGTGCATTGATAACTTTGGTAAGACGAAAAACGTAGCGTCGGTGCGTCTTGCTTAGGGCCAAGCGTATGCTGACATCCAACGCTGCTACACCACGTGAAACTTCCACGGAAAGAATAAGCCTCGCATCGTCGGCTACTGTTTTTCCAGTAGTTCCGATGGTTGGTCCAAATGACTAGGACGTAGATACTGGAGGGATATGTAAGATGCCAAAAGACCAGATATCATACCTTCGAAAATGATCATAAAGGTCACAATAAATGGGTCGAGATATCTTCCGAATGGTTCGTTCTCTTTGATCATTGTCGTAAACTCCGGCGTGATCAGCGTGAGGTAGATAAAAACGAAGATTGCGAACAGAACTGCCCCAACGGCTGACGTAGCAATACCTACCGCAATGCCCGGTAAGTACGGTAAGTGACCATTTTTTTGCTTCTTGTACGTTTTAGTTAGCCGAAAAAACGAGACTAGCCAAGATGATGATGTTTAGGGCTCTAAGTTCCAGATTATGTTCTAAGCCGAACGCTTTCATTAAAAAGAAGAAACCAATCAATGCTGACGTCATAAATACCCCGTATCGCAGGACAATTCCAGAGGTGCCGGATAATGCTTCTCGAGTTTTCATAGCTTTCAAAGTTAAGTACGTAAACAGTTAATGCCCTAACCTGAACCAAAGTATTTTGTTTAACAAATACTACAAGAATGTTAAACAAAAATACATTTCGTATTTTTCTGAAGATAGAGTTTAGCACCTTATTCACGTTATTTAGCACGTAACCCTACATTCGGGCATTTTTTGGCCAGCGGTTCCGTTGATGAATAAACCAGAAACTTATGCTAAAGATTGTCAAAATTGGCTTAATTAAGGGGTTGATTCTTGTTACTCTACTTAGTGGTTGTACCTCCCAAAAGCCCGGACGGATTCCCAAAAAAGGTCCCATCCCTTGTCCCGTAAAAGACTGTTAATGCTATGCCTAAAGATATTACGGTGGCCATCGACGGCTATTCCGGAGTAGGGAAAAGCTCCACGGCCAAGGCGGTGGCGCAGCAACTGGGTTATACCTACGTTGATTCGGGAGCGATGTACCGGGCCGTGACGCTGCACTTTTTACGAAGCAACGTAGCGCTTACCGATACCGCGGCGGTAGCGCAAGCGCTCGCTGCCCTGCAAATTGGGTTTCAGCCGCATCCCCAGGGAGTTGGCTACGAAACCTTGTTGAATGGCGAAAACGTGGAGCAGGAGATTCGTGGTATGGAGGTATCCAACCACGTGAGTCCGGTAAGCGCCCTGCCGGTGGTCCGCAAAAAGATGGTCGCCCTACAGCGGCAACTCGGCGAGGGGCGGCGGGTGGTGATGGACGGCCGCGACATTGGCACCAAGGTGTTTCCGCAGGCCGAGCTCAAAGTATTCATGACGGCCGACCCCGCCGTTCGGGCCCGGCGACGGCAGGCCGAACTCCAGGAAAAGGGGCAGACGGTGGCGGTTTCGGAGATTGAGCGCAACCTTCTGCGGCGAGATGAGTTGGATTCGAGTAGAGAAGAATCACCACTGGCCAAGGCGAGCGATGCGGTAACCTTAGATACCACACACCTGACCTTCGACGGGCAGGTGCAGCAGGTAGTAGACTGGGCCCGTGCCATTATTCACCCATCCAACGAGTAACTGTCCGATGAACATCACCATTGATAAAAATTCAGGATACTGCTTCGGCGTAGAGTTTGCCATCCAGATGGCCGAAGACGAGATGCTTGACGGCAACAATTTGTATTGCCTGGGCGACATTGTGCATAACGACATGGAAGTGCAGCGCCTGCACCAGAAAGGTTTGCGCATTATTGACCGCACCGATCTAGCCGAACTGCGCGACTGCAAGGTGCTAATCCGGGCGCACGGGGAGCCACCGGAAACCTACCAACTAGCGCTGGCCAACAACATTGAACTCGTAGATGCCTCGTGTCCGGTGGTGCTCAAATTGCAAAACCGCGTAAAGAACGCCTTCGACCACGTAGAGGATATTAACGGGCAGATTGTGATTTACGGACAGCCGGGACACGCCGAGGTGATCGGACTCACCGGACAAACCCGGGGCAAGGCCATCATCGTGATGAACGAGCAGGACTTGAACAAGATCGACTTCACCCGGCCGGTGACCTTATTCAGCCAGACCACCAAGAGCACCAAGGGCTTCTATCATATCAAGGCGCTGATTGAGGAGCGGCTCGCCCAGGCCAACAACTCCTTGCGTACCGTAGAATTCAATGCCAACGACAGCATTTGCCGGCAGGTATCGAACCGGGAGCCCCAACTGCAACGCTTCGCGCAGGAGCAGGACGTGATCATTTTTGTGAGCAGCAAGAAAAGCTCAAACGGAAAAGCGCTTTACAGCGTGTGTCGGGCCGAAAACAAGCGTAGCCACTTCATCGCCAACGAGAACGACCTGCAGCCCGCGTGGTTTTTGGAGGCCGACCGGGTAGGTATCTGCGGAGCCACCTCTACCCCCATGTGGCTGATGGAGCAGGTGGCCGAGGGCATTCGTTCGATCAACGTGCTGGTATAAGTTAGGTTGAGTTATACCGCAATCAGTAGGGTTTAATTTATCCCGCAATTTCCCCCCGCTCACTTTTAGGTTGTTAGGGTATTTTGATTAATTTTGCAGCGTTTTACAGCACTCATTAACTCGCATTGATGCCTGAACACATCAAACTCAAACAAGGGTTTACCATTAACTTAGCCGGGAAGCCAGCCCGGCAACTCGCCGAATCTCCCCTCTCCGACACCTTTGCCCTTAAACCCACCGATTTTCCGGGCCTAATTCGCCCCAAAGTCACTGTGAAAGAAGGCGACACCGTGAAGGCGGGCGCTCCCGTCTTCTTCGACAAGAAGATGAATTCGGTGATGTACTGCGCCCCGGTGAGTGGCGAAGTAGTAGAGATCAAGCGGGGGGAGCGTCGCAAACTGCTGGAGATCAAAATCCTGGCCGATAAAACCATCGAGCACGAGCAGTTCAAGGAGCACTCGATCTCGGAAATTCCGTCTTTGAAAAAGGAAGACGCCCTGGAAGCGATGCTCAAGAGCGGCGTGTGGCCGCAGATTGTCCAACGGCCCTACGGCATCGTGGCCAACCCCGACGACACTCCCAAATCCATCTTCATCTCCACCTTTGATACCAGCCCCCTGGCGCCCGACTATGATTTTTTGCTCAAGGGACAGGGCAACTACTTTGAGGCGGGTATCGAGGTGCTCAAAAAACTTACTGCCGGCAAGATTCATCTGGGAGTGGACGCCAACGCCGAGGTGTCGTCCGTGGCGGGCACGGCCAAAGGCGTTGAGTTGCACAAATTTTCCGGCCGCCATCCGGCGGGCAACGTGGGGGTGCACATCCACCACGTGGATCCCATCGGCAAGGGGCAGGTGGTGTGGACGCTAAACCCCTGCGGCGTGGTACAGATTGGTCGTCTCTTTCTGGATGGTATCTACGATGGCTCCAAACTTGTTGCTCTGGCCGGGTCCGAAGTGAAGGAGCCGCAGTACTACCGCACCTACCAGGGCGCGTGTATTGACAAGCTGGTGACCGACAAGCTTAAGAGCGATCACGTGCGCTATATCTCGGGCAACGTGCTCACCGGCGACAAAATTCCGGCTGATGGCTACCTTGGTTTTTACGATCATCAGATCACGGTGATTCCCGAAGGAGATTATTACGAATTTCTGGGCTGGATGAAACCAACCATGAACAAGTTAAGTTTCCATAGAGCAGTAGGGTTGCTCTCTTTTCTGAATCCCAAAAAAGAGTACGTACTTGACTCAAACATGCGGGGGGAAGAACGAGCGTTCGTGCAAACCGGTATCTACGAACAGGTATTGCCGATGGATATTCTGCCGGAGTATCTCATCAAAGCAATCATGGCCGAAGATTACGATGACATGGAATCGCTGGGGATCTACGAAGTGGTCGAAGAGGACGTGGCCCTGTGCGAGTTCATCGATATCTCCAAGCACGACTTTCAGCACCTTATTCGCGAAGGAATTAACTTAATCCGAGAACCTTAGGTATGCAATTCTTACGAAACATTCTAGACCAGCAGCGCCCCATGTTCGAGAAGGGCGGCAAGCTCGAGAAATTCTACTACGCTTTTGAAGCGGGCGAAACCTTTTTGTTCACTCCCCGCGAGACGGCCCCCGCCAAGGGCACGCACATCCACGATGCCATCGATCTGAAGCGCCTGATGATCACGGTGGTGATTGCGCTGGTCCCGGCCCTGCTGTTTGGCATCTACAACGTGGGCCACACCCACTTTTTGGCCGTTGGCGGACTGGATACCGCTACCTGGATCGACAAAGTATTGATCGGTTCTCAGGTAGTGCTGCCCATCGTACTGGTGTCCTATGCTACCGGTGGATTGGTGGAGGTGGTATTTTCCGCCGTTCGCCGCCACCCGGTTAACGAAGGGTTTTTGGTGACGGGTATGCTCATTCCGTTGATCATGCCGCCCACCATTCCCCTGTGGGAAGTGGCGCTGGCTACCATCTTTGCGGTGGTGATTGCCAAGGAAGTGTTCGGTGGCACCGGCATGAATATACTTAACGTGGCCATGACGGCCCGCGCGTTCCTGTACTTCGCCTACCCCAGTGATATGTCGGGCGACGTGTGGTACTATAAGGGCGGGCAAGAATACGTAAATGGTTTTTCGGGGGCTACCCCGCTGGGTATCGCGGCCGAAACCGTAGCAGTAGAAGGAGCGCAGCCAGTAGTTGCCGCGCTGGATGGCTTTCAAAACGGACTCTACGAGTTTTGGAACCTGTTTATCGGCCTGATCCCCGGGTCCATTGGCTCCACTTCTTTGCTGATGGTTCTGATTGGGGCGCTCATTCTAATTGTTACTAAGGTGGCGAGTTGGAAGATTATTCTCAGTGGTTTTATCGGCGTATACGTGATGGGAGTAATCTTTAATCTGGCGGGCTATAATGAGTACATGAACTTGCCCGCTTACTATCACTTTGCCATTGGCGGAGTAGCCTTCGGTATCGTGTTTATGGCTACCGACCCCGTGTCGGCCGCGCATACCGAGTGGGGCAAGTGGATTTATGGTTTCCTGATCGGAGCCATCACGGTGATTATTCGGGTGCTGAACCCGGCCTATCCCGAAGGAATAATGCTGGCGGTGCTGTTCATGAATGTGTTTGCCCCGCTGATTGATTTTTATGTAGTTCAAGCTAACAAAAAAAGGAGGTTACAACGTGCGACAGTCTAATGCTTACGTAATTGGTTTTTCCGCCGTACTCACCATCATTCTCGGCGGCTTGTTATCGTTCACTGCGCTGGGACTTCGCCCCTTGCAGCAAGAACAGGTAGCGCTCAACACCCAAAAGAAAATACTGGGAGCGGTAGTCACCCTGAAGCCTACCGACGATGTGCCGGGTATCTACCAGTCGCGCATTCAGTCGCTGGTGGTGAACGCTAAGGGGGAAGAGGTGAAGGAAATTGAGGGGGGCCCGGTGGTCGCCGAGGCAGTAGATGTGGGCAAGCAGTTCAAACGCCCCCCCGAGGAGCGACTGTACCCCATCTACAAACTCATGAGTGAGAAAAATCCCGAAGAAGTGGACGCTTACATCTTGCCGGTGTACGGTAATGGTCTGTGGGACAATATATGGGGCTATATCGCTCTGGAGCAAGACCTAGCCACGGTGCGGGGTGCGGTGTTTGATCACGCCGGCGAAACTCCCGGACTGGGCGCGCGCATCACCAGTGTAGAGGTGCAGGAGCGCTTCCGAGGCAAGAAGATTTACGATGATCTGGGATCACTGGTCGGCATCAGCATGGTGAAGGGGGAGGGAGGAGATCCGAGCATTTATGGGGACAATGAGGTAGATGGTATGTCGGGTGCCACCATCACGGCTACCGGGGTCAACAACATGCTGCGCAACTATCTTTCTTACTACGAACCGTACTTAGAGAAAGCAACCGGCAAAGACCTAAAGAAACCCGCTTCACGACCCGCCAACAGCGACGTATAATCTACTGTGATAATTATTTTCTCAAAAAACTATTTGTATGAGCGATACTGCCCAAGTTGTTGAAAAACCCAAAGTAGCTCCGAAAGAACCTTCGGAGGCGATGCTCTCCAAGCGGCGTCGGCGACTGCTTTCTGACCCCCTGAACGACGATAACCCGATAACCATCCAGGTGCTGGGTATTTGTTCGGCGCTGGCCGTTACCACCCAGTTGGCTCCGACCTCCATTATGGCCATTTCGGTGGTCTTCGTGATCGTGTTCTCTAACCTGATCATCTCCCTGATCCGGAACCTGGTGCCCGGCCGGGTGCGTATCATTGTGCAGTTGGCCATTGTGGCCACATTGGTGACCCTGGTGGATCAGGTGCTGAAAGCCTACTTCTTTGACATTTGGAAATCACTGACCGTATTCGTGGGTCTGATTATCACCAACTGCATTGTGATGGGGCGCCTGGAAGCCTTCGCGATGGGTAACAAGCCCTACGACTCTATCCTGGACGGACTGGGCAGTGGCTTTGGCTACGCCTGGATTATTCTGGTGGTAGCCTTTTTCCGCGAACTGCTGGGTTCCGGGGCCTTATTTGGCTTTAAGGTGTTTGAAGCCGTGGGCATTCGATAACTTTCCCAACAACGGGCTGATGGTGACCGCCGTGGGAGCCTTTGTCATTCTGGGACTTTTGATCTGGGTGCAGCGCACCGTCACCGGACACGTAGAGCGATAACCTTTAACAAGCGACAATCATGGAGATTATCAATATCATCATCAAAGCCGTATTCATTGAGAATATGGTACTAGCCTTCTTCTTGGGTATGTGTTCTTTTCTAGCAGTCTCTAAAAAAGTGTCCACCGCTACCGGGTTGGGCGCCGCCGTTATCTTCGTGCTCACGCTCACGGTGCCCCTCAACTGGTTGTTGCAGGAGTACGTCCTCAAAGAAGGAGCGCTGGCCTGGGCCGGAAAGGATTTTGCGGGCATTGACCTGAGTTTTTTACGCTTCATCATGTTCATCGCTATTATTGCCGCGATGGTGCAACTGGTGGAGATGGTGATTGAAAAAGTGTCGCCCTCGCTCTACGGAACGCTGGGCATCTTTCTTCCCCTGATCGCCGTGAACTGCGCCATCCTGGGTTCTTCCCTGTTTATGGTGCAGCGCGACTACACCGTGGTGGAGGCCACCGCTTTCGGCTTTGGCTCAGGCACTGGCTTCTTTCTGGCAATTGTGGCGCTGGCCGCTATTCGCGAGAAGATGAAGTATTCTAACGTGCCCGACGGCCTCAAAGGGTTGGGTATCACCATGCTGATCACCGGTCTGATGGGAATTGCTTTTCTATCGTTCGTCGGAATATCTATCTAACGGACGAAGCAAGATCTAGAATAGCATAAAGGCTCAGCGCTTACGCTGGGCCTTTGCTGTTTAAGAGATTCTTCGTAGTTTTAGCTAAACTGTAGTTTACATGACAGAAACAGAATTATTTAAGGAGCTTAGGGGTAAGCTAGGTGAAGAGACCTCGGAGAAACTGATAAGCTTCATTCAGGACTCTCAGCAGAGACGCTTTGAGGAGCGATGGGATCAGTTGGTGACAAAAGAGTTCTTCTATAAAGAAATGTCTGGTTATCAAGATGGTATGAATAATAGGATAGATGGCTTCCGTTCAGAGATTCACAAGGAGTTGCGCAACCAGTTGCGTTGGTTGCTACCGCTGCTTTTTGGCCAACTCGGTCTGCTACTCGCTATAATGATCAAAATTTTTAGCGACGGCTAAAGAGCTTGCTTCACGCGCTCATCTCATCCTTTCGGTGGCATCCCGAAGATAGCCCAACAATCCCGCAACATTCTCGACAATAGCCCTATCTTCGCCCTCGGTGAAACCGACATGAACAAACTCATTACCTACTTCTTTCGCGGCCTGCTCTTTGTGGTGCCGGTGGCCGTCACGGTCTACATCATCCTGCTCAGCATTCGCTGGCTGGATAATATCATCGACTTCCGACTGCCCGGCCTGGGAATGCTCACCATCCTGGCCTCTATCACAATAATAGGTTACCTGGCTTCTACCTTGCTCGCCGGGCCGCTGTTTAATCTGCTGGAAGAACTGCTGCGCAAACTGCCGTTCGTTAACATCATCTACTCCTCGCTCAAAGACTTGATCTCAGCCTTTGTAGGCGACAAGAAGAAGTTTGATCAGCCGGTGCTAGTCACCCTCAACCCGGAGTTCATCATCCAGAAGCCCGGGTTCATTACCAAAAGCGACCTGAGTCAGTTGGGTTTGGTGGATCAGGTAGCCGTCTATCTGCCCCATTCATACAATTTTTCGGGCAATCTGTACATTGTTCCTTCCCAGTACGTGACCCCGCTGAACGCTTCTAGCACTGACATCATGAAGTTTATCGTGTCGGGCGGAGTATCGGGTTTAGAAGATAAAGAACTGTCCTAGATAGCATCGCGTTGCGCTTACCCCAACCTGCAAACAATTCAATATGAAACGATACGACGTAGTGGTGGTGGGCTCCGGTCCCAACGGTTTTGCGGCTGCCATCCTGGCGCAGCGCGCGGGCCTGTCCACCGTGATCCTGGAGGCCGAAGCCAAACTGGGCGGCGGAGCCCGCTCCGAAGAACTCACCCTACCGGGCTTCGTGCACGATATCGGCTCGGCCATTCATCCGCTGGGCATTGGCTCACCTTTCTTCCGCACCCTACCGCTGGATGAGTTTGGCCTGGAGTGGGTGCACCCCGATGCCCCGGTGGCGCACCCGCTCGACGGGGGACTCGCCTTCACCCTGGAGCGCTCGGTCGCCGACACGGCCGCCCAACTGGGTGTAGACCTGAAAGCTTATATTCGCCTGATGCAGCCGCTGGTGGAGCAGTGGGACGCGATTGCTCCCGCCTTCTTGGGCCCCCTGCGCTGGCCCGACGCTCCGGTGGCGCTGGCGCAGTTCGGACTTAAAGCCGTGCAGTCGGCCACGGGTTTGGCCCAACGGTCCTTCCGCGGTGCCCCAGCCCGGGCTCTGTTTGCCGGATTGGCCGCGCACTGCATGCTGCCGATCGAAAACGCGGTGACGGCCGCCGTGGGCTTGGTGCTAGGCGGACTCGGCCACCGGGTGGGCTGGCCCTTTCCGCGGGGCGGGGCCCAGCAGATCACCAATGCCCTGCACCAATACTTCGTGTCGCTGGGCGGCGAGGTGGTCACCAACCATCGGGTGACCGGTATTCGTGATCTTCCTCCGGCCCGGGCCACGCTGTTCGAACATCACCCCGCAGCAGTTGCTACGCATCGAAGGGCTAGAGTTTGCGCGCTACTACCGTCGGCAGCTGGAGCGGTATAAGTACAACCAGGGTATCTTTAAGATTGACTGGGCGCTCAGCGACCCGATCCCCTTTGCGAACGCTGCCTGCGGCCGGGCGGCCACCGTTCATTTGGGCGGCACCCTGGAAGAAATTGCCGCTTCCGAACGCGCGCTCTGGAACCGCGAGCACTCCGACCATCCCTACGTGCTGTTGGTGCAGCAGACCCCCTTCGACCCCAGTCGGGCTCCGAAGGGTAAGCACACCGCTTGGGCCTACTGCCACGTGCCGCGCTACTCGGAAGTGGACCGGACCGACGCGATTGAGCGGCAGGTAGAGCGCTTCGCACCAGGCTTTCGGGATACTATTCTGGGCAAGCACACCATGAACACCCAGCAGGTGGAGCAATACAACGCCAACTACATCGGGGGCGACATCAACGGGGGAGCCCAGTCGCCGATGCAGTTGTTCACCCGGCCGGTGCTCAACCTCACGCCCTACCGCACACCGCTGGAGGGAGTGTACCTGTGTTCAGCGTCTACCCCGCCCGGCGGAGGGGTGCACGGCATGTGCGGCTACCACGCCGCCAAAGTGGCCCTCAAGGATGTGTTCGACATTGAGGTGGAAGCTGTTTCTTAACATATTCTGGCTAGATATCAGTGAAAAATCAGCGAATCTTTCCTCAGCGGCAGGACTGGCGCTCACAGTAGGTTAGAATTTCTGCGCCTTTTCTTATTCTTCTTCCGGGAGAAATATTTCGGTGGAGAAGGTGCCGTAGGTGATGCGCACGGTGTCGGGGGAAACCGACCCACCGGGAACAGAATCAGGGTAAGCCCACTTGATTCAATAGTCTGTTTTCGGTTGCCTTTCAAGTCTGAACAAGAGCAACTTATTGTAACTACGAATACTAAAATTTCAAACCTAATTAACTGAAAATACGGCATAGTAACTAAGCAAAATTTATCTTCTGCCCCACCAATAACCAAACCACCGAAGCAACCAAATAAATCCCACCCAATCCCAAAGCCAGCGTCGGGTTCGGAAGAAAGTAGTATAAGGCGGCCCCCACTCCACCGATGCGAAGCACCTCGGCATAAATAGCCCAGCGACGGTTCTCCAACAGGTAACCCAAGCTCACCAGCGTGCTCACCACCAGGGCCGACAAGCCTACTTGCTCCCCGATGCTATGTTGCTCGGCGCTGAATAAAAACCAGGCGGTGCCCGCCAGCGTCAGCACAAACTGAACCAGCACGTAGCCACTCAGCCCGCTATTCCCCTGGGTGTCGTACTTGCGATAGGTGCTGCGATCCACTTCCAGAGGAGCCAGGTAACCGCCCAAATGCTCGGGCTGCCAGCCGGGTTTGTTCACGATAATCCTGATGCGGTCTCTCCAACGCGGACTCTGCCGCAGTAGTTTGCCCATGTAGGCGTAGTGCTTGAAGTTGACCCACACCGGGTTCCAGCTATCCACCGCCTGCGTCACTCCGTAGATTGGTTGTTCTTCTTCCCGCTGAAACGTGCCGAACAGCTTATCCCACACGATAAACACCCCCGCGTGGTTCTTGTCAATGTACTTGGGGTTGCGTCCGTGGTGCACCCGGTGGTGCGAGGGAGTGTTAAAAATATACTCAAACCAGCCCAAGCGGCCGATGGTTTCGGTATGGATCCAGAACTGGTAGAGCGTGACAAATGCCGATACGGTGACGAAGGTCAGCGTGTCGAAGCCGATGACAGCCAGGGGCAGGTAAAAGAAGAACGTCCACAGCACCTGAAACGAACCCTGCCGCAGCGCCACCGACAGATTGTAGTCTTCACTCTGGTGATGCACTACGTGTCCGCCCCAAAAGAGGTTGATCTCGTGGCTCTTGCGGTGCGCCCAGTAGTAGCAAAAGTCCACCAGCACGAACAGCACCGCAATGGTGTACCAAGTGACCGGAAGGTGGAACAAAGCTCCGTATTCGTAGACGAGCTGGTAAACCGCTACGGTAGCCACCTTGAAGAACAGGTTGGTGATTTGTTGGGTAATACCGCAACTGATGTTGGTCACCGCATCGTTGAGCCGGTAGTGCGATTCGCGCTGTACGAACTGGATGATCAGTTCTACGGCAATGAGCACAAAGTAGATCGGAATGGATAAGATAATGGGGTTGAGTTCCATAGCTACGATGGGATAGTGCCTTGCCAAAGATAACGAATAGAATTGGCAAAAAACAGTTCGCTTGTCTAGTGGTTGATACGCTATTATGCACACACAAAAGTTCGTTAACGTGGCCTGGGTGCTCACGTTTTTGCTGTTTTTTGGTTCGCTTACCTTTGGCTACGCCTCGCTGCCCGAGCAGTTCAACCCGTACGGAGGCGCTAGTCTGGCCCGTGAGACGTTTTACTACCTGGCCCTCACCGTGTTTGTGCTGGTTAATCTACCCGCGCTGGTACTGCGCCGGATGCTAGAGGCCCTACCGGCATCGGCCGATCTCTACGCCCGGAACGAAACATTTAAAGAGCGGATTATTATTTGGTTTGGAGGATTCATCGTGGCCATCGATGTCTGTTTGATTACCTTGGTCACCTACCTGTGGCAAAACGCCCGAGGCTCAGGCCAGGGACTGGGATTTATGGGATACCTTGGCCCCCTGCTGCTGCTGTTCTGCGTGTTTTGGTTATTCTCGGTGCTGGCGTCGCGCCGGAATTACGAAGTTGAGTAGTGGGGATTGGAAAATGGGTGTTGGGTATTAGGGATTGGGTGGGATACACCCACTGGAAGCTGCGCTGCCAATTTCTAATATCCTTACCGTCTAGAAAGTCATCCAGCATCTGGGCATCCTGAAAGCTATCCAGTATCTTTACCCCTCAGAAGATCATCTAGCATCTACCTAATACTCCCACCGAAACGACACGCCCGCCCGCAACCAGCGCCCCGGCATCGGTACGTAGCCCGCTTCGGTGTACTCAGTGTTGGTCAGGTTGGTTGCTTCCATGTAGAGATTCAGTTGCTTGGTTTGGTAATACACGCGGCTGTCGAGCAGAAAGTAATCTTTCAGCGTAGCCCGGTCCAGGTAACGCGCCCGCAGGTTGTGTCGCAAACCTTGCCAGATGCGGTGGTCGGCACCCAGCACCAGTTGGTGATTCAGGTTATCGAGCGCGTAGCGCGATTCTACCGCTTCCGTGTTTTTTAGGTCAGCGCGTAGGTAGGTATAGTTGAGCGAAAGCGTACGAAACAAAGCATTGGCACGCTGACCAAAATCAAAGTTGATTCCAAGTTCAACCCCCTGCACGTTCACGTCGTAGAAGTTGCGGGGCTGCCAGGGCACATCGACGCTGGCCCGCACCCAGTCGATCAAGCGCGAGGCGTCGCGTCGGAAGTAGCTGGCCTGTCCCCACACCGTTTTTCCGAAGTACTTCACCCCGCCCTCGTAGGTCACCGCGTCTTCAGGCCGCAACTGATCGTTACCAATGTTGGTCGGTCCGTCGTAGTATAAGTCGGTATAAGTGGGAATCCGGAACGAACGGCCCACGTTGGCAAAAAGTCTCCACGCCGCATCGATTTCCCAGCTCGCGTCGATACCCGGAAAGTAGTTCCAGCCGTAGTCCGAGTACCAGTTCACGTACAATCCCGGGGTCACGTCCAGTCGGTCAAAAAGATAAAAACGATGCTCGGCGAAGAACCCTAGCAAGGTGCGCTGCCGCTGCCCTAGAAACGGCACTGTTACCGTATCAGTGGCGGCCCCGGTGCTGTCACGAAGCGTACGGATACCGTTGCTGTCGATGCGCTCGTGTCGCACTTCGGCCCCCAATCCGGTAACGCCTAACGCGTTGCGGTAGGTGGTGTGCAGTTCGGCCCCGCCCGCGAGGGTAGTGTGCAGGTTGCGGTAGGCAGCCGGACTGTTACGCAAAAACACGTAGTCATCGTGGTTGCGCCGTCCGTACACCCGGGGCTGATAGGTCCAGCGTCCGGCTTTGCCCTGGTAGTCCAGACTCACCAGTGAGGTAGTCACTGCTTCGTATTCGCTCGATTCGGGCACGTAATAGCTTCCGGCCCCGAAGGCGCGCCGACTGTGTCCTCCCATTAGGTTAAACCGCCCGGTCTTGGTCTTCAGATACGATTGGTAAAAGGCGTTGGTCACGCGGTAGTCAGCGTTGGCCCGGTATCCTGCCGAGCGGTCGTGCGAGAGCGATAGGTGCTGCCGATATTGCTGCCCCGGAAGCGTCAGACCCACGTTGCCGCCGAAGGTTTGGAAGTCGCCGCCGTAGGCTCCGGCCGACCCCTGGGGCTGGTTGGGCACGCGGGTAACGATGTTGATGGCTCCGGCAAAGGCGTTTTGTCCGTAGACGCGGGCGGCGGGCCCCTTGAGTACTTCAATGCGCTCGATGGCATCTAGGGTCACCGGCAGGTTCATCTGGTGGTGACCGGTCTGGGGGTCACTCACCTTCACGCCGTTGATGAGCACCAGTGTTTGCTCGAAGGTGCCGCCCCGCACGCTCACGTCGGCTTGCACCCCGCCCGGACCGCGCTGCCGCACGTCTACCCCCGTCACGTAGGTGAGCAGTTCGTTGACGCTCTGTGCCGGAGTGTGGTCAATGTCTTCGCGCGTGATGATCTGAATGCTGCGGGCCGACTCCGAAAAAGGAACCTGCAAGCGATTCTCGGCAATGATTACGTTGGCCAGTTCAACGGTGCGGAGGGTATCGGTTTGGGCTTGGGCGGGGAGAGTAAGAACTAGAAGAGTGAGGAAGAGGTAAAGTTTCGGATGCATTCGGTTGATTAGAATTTTGAAGGCACAATAGTAGGGAAGTTGCCGGGGATACGCAACTGAACCGGACGCCTCACGTGTAGAGCGGCCTTTCATCGGCACGAAGTATCAAAGAAAAATGCAGTAGAATCAGTACTGACAAGAGAATATTACGAACCTTCTGGGTTTTTTATGTTAAAAAATGGTTGAAATTTATCCGTAATCTTTCTTATTTACGTTGCTATCACCACCAATCTACCAAATTGTGTCTACCTACACTACCAGTCCGAAGGCCAAAACGATTGTCCGAATACGCGTCCGGGTCAAAGACCGACGGGGAATTAAGCCGGAAACGATCTATAGTTCTCAGCTCATCTCGCTCTACCACCTGTCGCAACAGACCAATATCACCTATTACACTGCCATTGAAGCGGTCCGGGAAGGCAGCCTTCGTTCAATCAATCTTGAAAACACCTTTTACGTGGTCCGTAAGCTGGACAAAAAAACGTTGCCAACCGAAGACGAGTCGTTGGAAGTGGTGGACAGCAGCCAGCTGGTGAGCGCCAAGTACTTTGCCAAGAAAAACGATTTCAGCTACCGCAAGGTGTGGCACACGGTGAACGACGGACTGCTACCCGCCGTGCAGATTGGCAACCGACTATATATCATCGAGAAGAAGTTAGCAGTTTCTTAAGCTTTGGTATTGATCACATCCACCAGGCCGTTTCGAATGGCGTACATCACCAACCCGGCGGTGTTTCTCACCTCACACTTTTCTAGTAACTTGTTGCGGTGGTTGTCTACCGTGCGCACACTGAGCGAAATTTTTTCGGCGATCTCGCGGTTGGTACACTCGCAACAAATTAGTTTCAGCACTTCTAGTTCCCGGTCCGAGAGTCGGTGGAAGCGGTGGAAGTTCCGCTGAAAACGCTTGCTTCGGATAATCTCCCGTTGCAAGGCTCCTGAAACATTTCCACTAAAGTAGGTCCCGCCTTTTCGGATGGTCTGGATGGCTTGCTCTAGCTGTTCCTTGGGATCGCGCTTCAGCAAGTAGCCGCTCACTCCCAGCCCCACCAGTTGGTCTACGAGCCAGTCGTCGCTAAATTCGGTATTGATAATTATTTTGAGTTCGGGAAACCGATTGCGCAAGCGTACGGTGGTATCTAAGCCGTCCACCTCCGGTAGATTAAGTTCCGTAAACAACAGTTCTGGTAGGATTGCATTGTTTTTCTCAAATAAATTAAGCACTTCCTGTCCGGTTTCGGCCTCCGTTATCTGTGCTTCAGGATGGTGTTGAAGGATAAACCACCGCAAACCTTTTCGGTAGAGTTCGTGCCCATCGGCAATAACCATGTTCATAGTAGGTAGTAGTTGGGTAATAATGGCAGAAAACTAGTAGCTCAACCGCTCATTTGTCAGCGGATTTTCCGAGGCATTCACTCCTATCTCTCCCAAGAGGAAGGATAAAAAGTGAAGTGAGGCCGTTGTATTTGGGTCGTACTGTTCTATCGCACGCCACTGTTTGTTGTGGTACCGTCTCAGGTTTAGTGTATGCCGAAGCCCATTAGGTAACTAATGGTACGGTTTTCTACTTGACTTAAAAAGCTACGCCGTAGCTTTTTGATTGCAGATTAACTTTTTAACATTGTTTTCGGATGGGTATAAGTGATTTCACGTGGCTGCATAAGTGGTTTCACTCTACCATCTGAAGTACTTTTTGTCAGAAAACAGCACGCTACCCCTGCCCATACTAAAGCGATCACCCAAAAAGTACTTAGGTGAAATCACCTACGGATTTCTTCTTACTACGTTTCCTGTTACTATTGCTTCGCTAGCAGAAGCTGATACCCTATAAATAGACACCCACCTTCTTTGTAGCCAGAACCGCGATGGGTATTTGCCCTGCTTAATGCCAGTAACCATGTACTCCATTATTATCAGTAGCCGTGAGATTTTCAGAAAGGGTGTTCGGCATATTTTAGCGCAGCGAATTCCCCGGTTGGTTACCGAAGAATGCCAGCATCCCCGCGATTTTATTGAGAAGGTGAAAAAGTACGATCCCAACCTGGTAATTATCAACTTGGAGGATCAAGAACCCGGCGGTTTGTCCCTGCTCACCTCATTGAAGCAACAGCACGCCCCGATCAAAGTGATTGCCTTCTCGCACGAACGGCGCAAGACCATTGTCTTTCAATTGCTAGAGTTGGGAGTGGAAGGATATTTATTCGAAGATGCTACCGGAGAAGAAGTAGCGAAGGCGGTTGATTTGGTACTGCAGCAAGAAAACTACTACGATCAGCGCGTGGTAGGCGTGATGCACCAGCGTATTCTCGGGCCATCCGCTGCCGGTTCTAGCGCTATTTCTACTCCGCTTACGCAACGCGAAGAGGAAATACTTCGGCTAATTTGCCAAGAGCACACCAACAAAGAAATCGGAGATCTCTTGGAGATTAGCCACCGTACGGTGGATGGTCACCGAACCCGCCTGATGAAGAAGTGTGGGGCCAAAAATACTGCGGGTCTCATCTACTACTCCATTGAGCAAGGGCTGGTAATCAACCAACGAAATAGCGCTCGTGCGCGTACTGTTTGCGCTCCAAACCAATTATCTGAAAATAAACAAGGCAATAGAATCAGCGAAGTGGAACAGAACGAGGAGCGAATAAGGTATTAATACGCCATTATGCCGAGAAACATCCAAAATTTGCCTAAAAAAGGGGTAATTGTAGCTTAAAATTGCCTCCCTATGCTTTCTCTTCAAACGAAACAATATGGGCCGCTGGCCCTCGGTATATTTACGCGATAATTAGTAAGTAAGCCTTATTCAACCACGATTAGTTACTTTTCTTATGATGGTACTCCGAAGACACCTTTTGCGCGTAGGCGCTGGTCTAATGGCAAGCGTCGCCATTGGTAGCGGCTTTTCGCTGCGGGCCCAAAATACCAACGGCGCTGTGGCCCTCCTCTCCCACGCATCGGTAACGCCCTCTTTGTCTCGGGTTTTGGCCGAAAAACCGGATAGCTACTTCGTGCTTCCGCCCTGTCCCGTTAACCAGTACACCAGCGGTGAGATCATTGCGGTGCCCCGAGACATTCCGAGTCCGGTGACCAACGCTACGCTGAAGAAGGGAGAAACCCCGGCGGGCACCACCCTGTTCCCCAACGGATGCCTGGTGGTGATTGATCCTAGCCAATTGAGCGTAGGAACCTACCGCTTTGTGGTGGAAACCGCCGACGAAGCGGGCACCACCGAATCCCATTCACTTACCGTGAAACTAAAACCTTCGGGAAAAGAAGATATTGACGCAATGTACTCGGTGCGGCAGCCTAAGCAACTTGACCGCTACGTGAAGGGCGACGTGCTCGCCACCTCGCAAGACCGCGACGGAGCCATCGTGCGGGCCGAACTGGTGAAAGGCACGCTTCCGGCAGGAGCCTCACTCACCAAAGAAGGAGTGGTGACGGTGGATGATCCTACCCGGTTGGTAGCCGGGCAGTACGCTGCCTGGATTGCCACTGAAGACAGTAGCGGGGGCACCACCCTATTTATTATCACCCTGACGCTGCAGTAAGAAAGAAAAGTAGGTAGACCTACTGAACCGTTTTTTCGTCGCGGTAGGCTTCCATTAGTTCAGCAAGCTCGGTGAGCAACGTAGGGTTCTCCTCAATACTGTTACCCACCACCAGCATATCGGCGCCTGCCTCTAGCGCCCGTTGGGCTTTGTACCGATCATCAATGCCCCCCCCCACAATCAGCGGCACATCGACCGATTTGCGCACCAACCGAATGGTCTTGCCCTCAATAGGTTGTCCGGCACCGCTACCTGCCTCCAAGTAGATCAGTTTAAGCCCCAGCATCTCCCCGGCCATTGCGGTACAGGCCGCCACCGAAGGCTTGTCCTGCGGAATGGGCACCGTGTTGCTCATGTACGAAACGGTGGTCGCACCGCCCGAGTTGATAAGGATGTACCCGGTGGGCAGCACTTCCATTCCGATTCGTTTGAGCACGGGGGCGGCCACCACGTGTTGGCCGATCAGCAGTTCAGGGTTGCGGCCCGAGATCAGAGAAAGAAAGAGAATAGCATCGGCAGAGGGCTCAATATGCAGGTTACTGCCCGGAAACAACACCACCGGCACTTCACATTCTTCTTTGATCAAGCGAACCACGTCTCCGAAGTTATCGCGCGTAATCAGACTCCCCCCCACCAAAAAAAAGTCCACTTGGTCCGCTCCTAGCCGAATCAAACGCCGACAGGCGGCCAAGTCGTCCACCTTATCAGGGTCAACAAGCACCGCCAGGGCTTTGGTGCCGGTTCGGCGGCAGTGGAGCAGCCGCTCGTAGACGGTCATCGGATAATGCTCTTAGCGCGCAGGTAGCTATTTACCTGCCGTTGCGCCAGGGCAAGAAGCAGCGGACCGGCGTAGCGCCGAATGAGCGGAAACCAGGGCGATCCGTAAGACGACGACTTGCCAGACTTTCGCTTTTTACTGCTTGGCCGGTCGGGGTTTGTTTCGTCGTTGGTGGACCGGTCTTTCTCAGAAGAGTTGGTTTTCCGCGCGACCTCTTTCTCTATAATGACCTTTTCGGACGAACCAAAAATTTTACGAACGATTCGGTAGAGAATCCATACCGACACTCCGGTTACCAAAAGGGCAACTCCCCACTCTTTGATGGTGACTACCTCCTCGTCGGTAAGGTTAGCCCGCTCCTGAAGGCGCTCTACAAGCTGATGCCACTTTTGCTTATTTGCTGCACTAACTGCCATGATTCGGTTTGCTTAGGCTAGAAAAAAAGCAAGGTAGGGAGCCCACGGTAGGAAAGCAACGTTTCCTGAAAAATTACTCTCTACTACTATAACAGCCCTTGTCGGTAACAGTAGATGAGCAAAAACGGAATAGCAAAGAACAGTAGGATGATGTACAGAAACCCGTAAATGCGGTGATGCAGGGTTAACTTGCCGAAGGCGGCGGCCAGCCGTTCGGGCCAGCGACGAACCGGTTGATAAGGCAAGAACAGCAGGGCGCCGAATAAGTTGAACAAAAAGTGGACGATCGCTAGCTCGAGGGCGGCCTGGGAGCTGAACAAGGTTGCCACCAGCGCGGTGATCGTGGTGCCCATGTTGGCACCCATCACGAAGGGAAACGCTTTGGGCAACGATACCTTTCCCTTGGCCACCAAGGGCACAATCAGTGAGGTGGTGATGGAGCTAGATTGCACGGCCGCCGTGAGAATCCCTCCCCAGGCGAACGCCTTATAGGGATTTTGAAAGATATGTTCTTTCAACCGCTCTCGAGAGCTTCCGATCAGGGAACGAGAGATAAACTGAGAAATGAGTTTGATGGTGGCAAACAATAAGGCAATGGCTAACAGGAGAAGCAACCAATCGTTGCCAATGAGCGACGCCACCCACTGTCCTACTCCCTCTAGCAGCCCTCGGCCAAAGGGAACCGCCTCTAGCAGGTCCAGTTTCCAGTGGTCGGTTACCCAAACTACCAAGCCCGCGCTCAGCCGAGAAAGCAGTTGGTAGCGATACTCGAGCGGGAACAAAATCGCCACCAGAATAATATTATAAAAATCGTGTACGGTGGCGGCGCTAATGGCTTTCCGGAACTCCCGCTTTTTAGCAATAAAGTTCAGCGAAACCAGAGTACTAGTGAGGGTGGTGCCTACGTTGGCCCCCATCACGATGGGCACGGCGGCTGAAAGGCTCATGGCCCCGGACCCTACCAAGGCCACAATCATGGTGGTGCTCGTGGAACTGCTTTGGATAACTGCGGTGAGTAACAAGCCAATGAAAAGCCCAATAAAGGGGTTGTCCGCCACGGATAAAATAGTGGTTCCCAACTGCTGCCGCACGTGCAGAAAAGAGTAGCTAATCAGGTCAATGGCCAGTAGAAAAAGCACCACCGCCCCCGCAATGATCAGTATCCTGCTGAGTAGAACCGGTCCGCTATCGCGCGCTTGCTTCTCTTTAACTTCTACTTGCACTTCTTATGGCTTATATTCGCAATGATAAAAAGGTAGCTGTTTTTAGAAGAACCTCCAAAAGACAGTGGAACGGGAGACACCCTTGCGTTTAAAGTTACTAAAATTGCCGGAGCCCTAGGGCATCTCACTATAAAGGTATTGTTAAGTTTGTGTTCCAAACTTAACATTGGCTTGATAAGACCCTACTGGTTTCTGGCCGTACTACCGCCAGCCGGTGGATCTATTTTTTCGTATCGGTAAACAAATATAGCAAGTAGATCATCAGGAAAAAATTTACCAGAAGGCTTCTACGCACTTATTAGAACGGCAAGCAGATCATAATGCGGCAGTAATTTCGCTTTCCTAAGTTGAATTTGGATCAACCCCACCATGCGCTATTTTATGACCCTCGCTTACCGGGGAACCCCCTTTCACGGATGGCAAATTCAGCAGAACGCCTACGCGGTGCAGCAGGCGGTGCACGAGGCGCTGGCTCGCGTCCTGGGGCAACCCGTGGTGACAACCGGCAGCGGACGCACCGACAGCGGAGTGCACGCCCGCCAGCAAGTGGCCCACTTCAACTGGCCGCAGCCTTTGTCGGAAGAGGTATTCTTGCCCCGTCTCAACGCGGCGCTCCCGCTCACTATCAGTGCCATTCGCCTGTACGAAGTGCCTCTTTCGGCCCACGCGCGCTTCAGCGCCCGCGCCCGTTACTATGAATACCACCTGCACAACTTCAAGGATCCGTTTGCGCAAGACAGCAGCTATTACCTCCGAAAACCCCTGCGGCTGGACCTGATCCAAGCGGCCACGCAGCAACTACTGGCCTACGGCGAACGCAACTACGCCTGCTTCAGCAAGTCGGGTACGCAAAGCACCACCCACCGGTGCTGCATTCACCAGGCCGAGTGGGAGGTGCACGACGAACTTCCGGTCGGACAACGCACCACGTTCCGCATCGGGGCCGACCGCTTTCTGCGGGGCATGGTGCGGGCCATCGTGGGCACGTTGCTGGACGTAGGAACCGAAAAAACTGATCTAAAAACCTTTCAGGCAATTGTTGAAAGCCAAGACCGACGCCAAGCCGGACGCTCGGTACCCGCCCACGGCCTGTATCTCACCAAGGTGGTCTATGATTTTTAGGGTAAAGGTTCGGGGTTAAACGTTGCAACGCAAAGCTTAGAATCCCGAACCTCAAACTTCGCACTTAGAACTTTTTTCAACGATTGCGTTAATACAGTAGCAGTACGCCTGACAGCATTTCTATGGACAAAGAAAAGACGAGTAGTGGTGACGTTGTTGACCTCAATATTCTCCGACGAATTTTCCGATTTGTTAAGCCTTATAAGGCTCAGTTCTACTGGCTGATATTTCTTACGATAGCCGTTGCCTTTCTGGGCCCCGCCCTGCCCGTGCTGGTGCAAACCGCCATCAACAATTATATCTTAGTGGGCGACTACCCTGGCTTGGTAAACATTGTGCTCATTCTGATTGGCCTGTTGGTGGTGCAAGGAATCACCCAGTACTTCCACACCTACGTGTCGGGCTTACTGGGCCAAAACGTAATCCGCGACATTCGTACCAAGCTCTACCAGCACCTGCTCAGCCTTCGGCTGAAGTTCTTCAACAACACCCCCATCGGTCGGTTGGTGACCCGCAACATTTCGGACGTCGAGACGCTTTCCGATATCTTTAGCCAGGGTATCGCGGCCATCATCGGCGATATCCTGCAAATTATCGTTATCCTGAGCGTGATGCTCTACATCAACTGGAAGCTTACCCTGGTCAGCTTGTCCACGCTACCGTTGCTGATCCTGAGTACCTACGTGTTCAAAGAGAAAATCAAGGTAGCCTTCAACGAGGTACGCAACGCCGTGTCTAACCTCAATGCTTTTGTGCAGGAGCACATCACGGGCATGAACATCGTGCAGATTTTTAGCAGCGAAAAGCGCGAATACGAACGCTTTCAGGAGATCAACGACGAACACCGGCAGGCCCACCTCAAATCGGTGATGTACTATTCTATCTACTTTCCGGTGGCCGAGGTGATCCAGGCCACGGGCATTGGGTTGCTGGTGTGGTATGGTGCCCGCGGCGTGCTCTTCGACGAGGTCACCATCGGCGTGCTCATCGCTTTTATCATGTACATCAATATGTTCTTTCGGCCTATCCGACAGATTGCCGACCGCTTCAACACCTTACAGCTAGGCATCGTGAGTTCGTCGCGCATCTTTAAGCTGCTGGATAGCCAGGAGCACATCGACGACAACGGCAGCTACCAGCCCGAGCAGTTGAGCGGCCACATTGTGTTCAAGAACGTGTGGTTTGCCTACAACGAGCGCGACTACGTGCTCAAAGACATCAACCTTACCGTGCAACCCGGCGAAACGCTGGCCTTGGTCGGAGCCACCGGGGCGGGCAAGTCGTCGATTATTAATCTGCTGAGCCGCTTTTACGACATCAAACGCGGTGAAATCCTCATCGACGGTCACGAGGTAAAGGAGTACGACCGCGATACCCTACGTCGCCACATCGGGGTGGTGTTACAGGACGTGTTCCTGTTCTCCGACACCATCGAGCAGAACATCACCCTGGGAAACCCAGATATCTCCTCGGAAAAGGTGCGGGAGGCGGCCGAATTAGTGGGAGCACTTCCGTTTATCGAGCGCCTGCCCGGCGGCTTCGACTACAACGTGATGGAACGGGGAGCCACCCTGTCGGTAGGACAGCGGCAGTTGATTTCGTTCGTCCGGGCGATGGTCTGTGACCCCAAGGTGATTGTGCTGGACGAGGCCACCTCGTCGGTGGATACCGAAACCGAAGAGCTGATCCAGGAGGCCATTGCCAAACTCATGAAGGGGCGCACGGCCATTGTGATCGCCCACCGCCTGAGCACTATCCAGAGTGCCGACCAGATCATCGTGCTCGATCACGGGGAAATCCAGGAGAAGGGCACGCATAGCGAGTTACTGGCGCTGGATGGCTTCTATACGCAGTTGTATAAAATGCAGTACAAAGAGGTGGTATAAAGTGAGCCCCTGGGTATGCCCAACGAATACGACAAGATTTTTAAAGAGAACATAGAGGCGGTGATCCTGCCCATTGCTAACAAGTTGCTAGGAATCTATGCCGACCAGTTGGAAGAAATACCGGATGACCTTCAGGTGACACTGGAGAGAAAGCCAGACTTCACCAAGAAAGCAGTAGATAAGCAAGGGAAGCCCTTTATCCTTCATCTGGAGTTTCAGGTGGATGATGAGAAGCACATGGTGTTTAGGATGCAAACCTACAAAGCTTTGCTCCAGGAAAAGTACCCGTTGCCGGTAGAACAGTTCGTTATCTACCTGGGAAGCACTTCGCCCAAGATGAAGTCCAGACTGGCCGATACGGTCGCCGGTGAGAAGACGAACTACGGATTTAGCTTGGTAAACATTCGGAAGTTCTCCTACCGGACGCTACTCGCTTCGGATATCCCGGAGGAAATAACGCTGGCAATTCTGAGCGATTTTCGCAACGAGGACCCATCAGAAGTCGTTAAGCAGGTATTAGGGCAATTGACAAAAGCATCAACGAGCAAACGAATGTTGCAACGCTACGTCCGGCAGCTGACCGTGCTGGCGCAATTGCGTAACTTACGAGAGGAAACAAAAAAACAATTACAAACCATGCCGATTACATTCGCTGAGCGTGTCTGAGATTGCCAAAGCCGCCGAGGTAGACCAAGAGTACGTAGAAAAGCTCAAGGCTAAGCATACACATAGTACGTAGCGCATCGTCACCGTACCTAATTGCTCCGCGCACGAAGCAATTTGCTCCGGCCGGGGAGCTATTTTCTCCGACGCCGCAGTTATTTTCTCCGCCCTCGGTGCTCGGAGCTCCGCCGTCGCACCTTTTTGCTCCGCCCGCGGGGCTATTTTCCCCGGCGCCTCGGTTATTTGCTCCGGCGTCGGTGCTCCGAGCTGCGACGCCGGACCTTTTTGCTCGGCATGCCGAGCATTTTGCTCCGCCGTCGCACCTTTTTGCTCCGACCGCAGGGCTATTTGCTGTCCGCCGTCGGCTAGCTTCACCGATCCGGCCCCGGGCCTGGTGCCTCTGATAACGGCAACCAGTCCGAAATTCTTCGGCAACCGCTTGCAAACTGCCGACCACAAAGCCTAACTTGCTGCCGTTTTATCACTCAACCCAACATTCTTCACTTTCCGCCCAACCGTCAGCATGGTTCTAAACGAAGCGTTCGAAGCGCAAGGACAATTTCTATTCAAATACCGAAGCTACCTCCCGCTGCTCTTGCTGGTGGCGGGCCTGGTGGTGCACGCCTTGCTCCGGCACGATGCGGCGGTTTATCCCCTGCTCTCAAACCAACCGAGCACCTACGTGGCGCTCTTCATCGGCCTGCTGGGCCTGGCGGTGCGCGTGTTCACGGTGGGATTCACGGTCAAGAACACCTCCGGCCGCAACACCGAGGGGCAATTGGCCGACGCCCTCAACACCACCGGTATGTACTCGCTGGTTCGCCATCCGCTCTACCTGGGCAACTACCTGATGTGGCTCGGAATCGCCCTGTTACCCATGAATGGTTGGTTTGCGGTGTGTTTCTCGCTGGTCTACTTTCTGTACTACGAGCGGATTATGTACACCGAAGAGCAGTTTCTTATCCGAAAATTTGGCCCAAGGTATCCCGCCTGGGCGGCCCACACCAACGCTTTTTTTCCTGACTTTTCTAACTACCGAAAGCCCGACCTGGGGTTTAGCTGGAAGAAGGTGCTGAAGAAGGAGAAGAACGGAGTGTTCGCCCTGTTTCTTACCTTCTACCTGTTTGAGTTGGTCGGTGCCTACGCCGCCGACCCAACCTGGGCCTTCGAGCCAACCTTTTTGCTCTACTGTACCCTAGCCTCCGGCCTGTTTTATCTAATCCTGAAGATTATCAAAAAGAAGACCAACTGGCTTCACGAAGAAGGACGCTAACGGTACTTAACCGTCCCTACGCACTCAGTTCCTCGTAGGCCTGCGCATCCACCACGGCAATGGCCACCATGTTCACGATCTCCCGAACCGTGCTCCCCAACTGAAGAATGTGCACCGGTTTGTCCATCCCCAACAGAATCGGCCCGATGGCCTCGGCCCCGCCAATCTCCATCAGCAGCTTGTAGGCAATGTTGCCCGAAGCCAGGTCTGGGAAGATAAAGGTGTTCGCGCCTTGCTCAGCCAGGCGACTGAACGGATAGTTTTCGCGTTGAATCTCCACGTTCAGGGCCACGTTGGCCTGGATGTCGCCGTCGATCACCAGATGGGGCCAGCGCTCGTGGGCCAGGGCCGTAGCTTTTGATGCCTTGTCGGGAACCTCGCCCTTGCTCGAGCCGAAGTTGGAGTACGACAACACCGCCATGCGCGGCTCGATGCCAAAAGAACGCACTGCGGTGGCGGTGAGTCCGATGATGTCGACCAGCTCATCGGCCGAGGGGTTCACGTTCACGGTGGCGTCGGCGAAGAAGAACGTGCCCTTCTTGTTGGAGATCACGTACATGCCCGCCACCCGATCCACCTCGGCGCGCACGCCGATGATCTGCAGGGCGGGCACCACCGTTTTGGGATAGTCGCTGGTGAGTCCCGAGATAAAGGCGTCGGCCTCACCCTGCTCCACCATCGCGATGCCGTAGTAGTTGCGCGACCGCATAGAACGACGGGCTTCCAGCCGGGTTATACCCTTGCGCTTGCGCCGCTCGAAAAGTTGATCACCGTAGTGGAAGCGTTTGGTACGCTCCTCGGAGGGGTTGATGATGGTGCAGGCCGACAGCTCCAGCCGGTGCTCGGCAATGAGGCTCTCGATGGTTTGCTGGTTGCCCAGCAGGATAGGAATCGCAATCTGCTCGTCCTGAATGATCTGGGCGGCCTTTAGGATCTTCAGGTCGTCGGCCTCGGCGAAGACCACCCTTTTCGGATTCTTCTTGGCCTTGCCAATCACCTGCGACATCAGCTTCTGCTCGATGCCGATGCGGCGTTGCAGTTCCACGTCGTACTGTTCCCAGTCGGTGATGGTGGTGCGGGCCACGCCCGAGGCAATGGCCGCCTTGGCTACGGCGGGCGAGATGGTAGTGATCAGACGGGGGTCGAGGGGCTTGGGAATAAGGTAGTGCTCGCCAAAGATAATTTTCTCGTCGCTATACGCTTTGTTCACGATCTCCGGAGTAGGCTCCTTAGCCAGCGCCGCGAGTGCCCGCACCGCCGCCATCTTCATCTCCTCGTTGATGGCTTTGGCCCGTACGTTCGAGCGCTCCCCGAAAGATGTAGGGGAAACCCAGCACGTTGTTGACCTGGTTGGGGTGGTCGGAGCGCCCCGTGGCCATAATGATGTCATCACGACTCTGCATGGCCAGTTCGTAACTGATCTCGGGGTCGGGATTGGCCAGCGCGAACACAATGGGACGCCCGTTCATGGTGCGCAGCATGTCGGGAGTCACAATATTGGCCGCCGACAGACCCAGGAACACATCGGCCCCCACCAGGGCATCGGCCAGGGTGGTTAGATCACGCTCGGTGGCGAAGAAAGCCTGGTTGTCGTCCAGGTCGGTTCGGTCGGTGCGCAGCACTCCTTTGATATCACACATCACGATGTTTTCGCGGCGGGCACCCAGTTCGTGATAGAGCTTGGTACAGGCCACCGCCGAGGCCCCGGCCCCGCTCACGGTGATGCGGATGTCTTCAATCTTCTTATCCACAATCTCCAGGGCGTTTAATAGCGCAGCGCTCGAGATAATGGCTGTACCGTGCTGGTCGTCGTGCATCACGGGGATATTCATCGTGGCCCTAAGTTCTTGCTCAATAGCGAAGCACTCGGGAGCTTTGATGTCTTCCAGGTTGATCCCACCAAAAGTAGGCTCTAATGCCCGCACGATTCGGATTATTTCGTCCGGATCTTTGGTGTTGATTTCGAGGTCAAATACATCAATACCCGCAAACTTCTTGAACAACACGCCCTTGCCCTCCATCACCGGCTTAGAAGCTTCCGGTCCGATATCGCCCAACCCCAGCACGGCGGTGCCGTTGGAGATCACTCCCACCAGATTGCCCTTGGCGGTGTACTTGTACACGTCTTCCGGATGCGCAGCGATTTCGCGGCAGGGCTCGGCCACGCCGGGCGAGTAGGCCAGGGCCAGGTTGATCTGCGAGGTGAGCAGCTTGGTGGGCACCACCTCAATCTTGCCGGGTGGGTCTTGCGTATGGTAGTTGAGGGCGTCTTCTCGGCGAATCTTGATGGATCGAAATTGCTGTACTTTGTGTTCCACGGAGTCAAAGATGATGAAGGGCCAAAGGTAGCAAAATATTGCAGGAATGGCGGGAAGGACCCCACCAAACCCCAAATTCATGAAGTTGCCGGACACCCGTTGATCGGTCCGGCCCGCGTTGGCAATGCTAACAAAAAGCCGTAGTTTTGCCCCTTTTACTCTACCAACCTATGCAGAAGAAAATCCAATCCGCTTTGATTTCGGTGTTTCACAAAGACGGACTAGCGCCGCTGGTGCAATTGTTACACCAGCACGGAGTGCGCCTGTGTTCTACCGGAGGCACCCAGCAATTTATTGAAGAACAGGGGTTACCGGTCACCGCGGTGGAAGACCTCACCGGCTACCCTTCTATCCTGGGCGGACGGGTGAAAACCCTGCACCCCAAGGTGTTCGGCGGCATCCTTCATCGCCGCGATAACGCCGACGACCAGACCCAGGTGGCGGAGTACGAAATCCCACCGATTGATCTGGTCATTGTTGACTTATATCCCTTTGAAGAAACAGTGGCTTCCGGGGCTTCCGAAGCCGACATCGTGGAAAAGATAGACATCGGCGGCATTGCCCTGATCCGCGCCGCGGCTAAAAACTTTAAGGACGTGCTCATCGTCTCGTCCCGGCAGCAGTATTCGGCCCTGACCGAGTTGCTGCAAGAAAAACTGGGCACCACCGACTTGGGCGAACGCCGGGAGTTTGCCCAAGCGGCGTTTACTACCAGCTCCGGCTACGATCAGGCCATTCATCGCTACTTCGGTGACGCTTCGGAATCGGCGCAAGGGTTTGATAAGACTAAAATGCTAAGTACTCCCCTGCGCTACGGAGAAAATCCCCACCAAAGTGCCGAGTTCTACGGCAACCTAGGTGACATGCTTGAGCAAATCAACGGCAAAGAACTATCCTACAACAACTTAGTAGACGTAGACGCTGCGGTGAGCTTAATGCAAGAATTTAAGGATGATACGGCTTTTGCCATTTTGAAGCACACCAACGCCTGCGGTTGCGCGACGGCTCCCTCCGTGGCTGAGGCCTACCAAAAGGCACTGGCGGCCGACCCAGTGTCAGCCTTCGGCGGGGTGTTAATTACCAACGCTCCGGTGGACGAGTTGGCGGCAGAAGCGCTTCACGACTTATTTTTTGAAGTCCTAATTGCCCCCGCATTCACCGAAGAAGCACGGGCGCTACTGACCACCAAGAAAAAGCGCATGCTGCTCGTACAAAAACAACCGCTTACCGCACCGCGTCAGTTTAAGACGCTGCTCAACGGCATCATTGAGCAAGATAGAGACACCAAAACCGATGCGCCGGAAGACCTGAAGACGGTTACTAAGAAGGAGCCGGATCAGGCTACGCAAAAGGCGTTACTGTTTGCCAGCCAGGTTTGCAAGCACACCAAATCGAACACCATTGTGCTGGCGCGGGATGGGCAGTTGTTAGCCAGCGGGGTGGGACAAACCTCACGGGTAGATGCCCTGCGGCAGGCCATCGTCAAGGCGCAGGCGTTTGGCTTTGATCTGGGCGGGGCGGTGATGGCCTCTGATGCCTTCTTTCCCTTTCCTGATTGCGTGGAAATAGCGCATGAAGTAGGCATCCAGGCGGTGATTCAGCCCGGTGGCTCTATTAAGGATCAAGCGTCAATTGATGTTTGTGATGAGCACGGCATGGCGATGGTATTCACCGGCTTTCGCCACTTCAAGCACTAAGCGACTGAAGAGAGTTGTTTAGTTCACCTCGACCGGTAACTCAACCTTGATCGGCGGAGTGGTAGAATGAGGAAGGCTGCGCTGAGATTGAACCTGTACGGTCCGTTTCTTAACGAACAAAGCCGACCGGCGGACGCTCGTATTACGTCTCAGCGCGAAAGAATAGATCAAAAAGGCTCCGGTTAGTCCCGCAAACGAGATACCAACCGAAACTTCCGTCGTCAGCACAAACCCTGCGACAATCATCAGACCACTCAAACCACTGAGCACCAAGGTAGTTTGTCCATGACTAAGCCCACTGTCCACCAAGAAATGGTGTACGTGATTCCGGTCGGCCCGAAAGGGTGCGCGCCCCGCGATCATCCGTTGACTGAACACCCGCAACGCATCGAACAGCGGGATGGCCAGCAGAATAACGGCTACCGTGGGGGCATTTGAAATGGGGTACAGATTACTGGTTTCGTTCACCTGGATGAAGGTGATGGCAAGGATAGCCAGCACAAATCCTACGATCAGCGAACCGCTGTCGCCCATAAAAACCTTGTTTCTTGCCGAGAAATTAAAGGACAAAAAGCTCAGTAGCGAGCCGATCAGCGTCGCACAAAGCACCGTAGCCCAGGCCAGTCCGATGGTGTAAAAGTAAACTCCAAAAGCAAGCGCTGATAGCACTCCCAGGCTGCCCGCTAATCCATCAACACCGTTGATGAGGTTATACGAATTGATCACCACCACGAAGATGAAGACGGTCAGCGCAAAGCTTACCAAGTAAGGCAGTTCGTATACTCCAAACAATCCGAACAGGCTTCCGATGCGGACATTGGCGCAGGCAATCAGCAGACCGGCGGCAATGAGTTGGGCGACCAGCTTTTTGTAGGGATCGATCACCAGAATATCGTCTTTGAGACCAATGAAAAACAAGATGATGAGCGAGGGAAGAATTAAATGAGACTTTCCGGCGGTAGCGGGATACAAATGCGCGACAAGTAGAAAGACAATGGCGAGGGAAGCGAAGATAGCGATGCCGCCCAAGCAAGGGGTTTTTTGCACGTGAGAGCTCCTTCCGTTGGGTTCTTCCAGTAGGTGCTTCTCGCGAGCCACCCGGATCACTGCCGGGATGGTGCCGTGGGTGGTGAAGAAAGCCAGCATGGCGGCTAGCAAAAGATACAAAAATGACTCGCTGAGGAAAAGACTTACCATACAGTTAGCACCCATTATACATTGTGTCGCGGTTGGTCAAACATCCTTCCACAGCGGCCAAAGGTAGTATCTTTGGGCAAAAATCATAGGCAAATGTAAGTTAGATGTAAGGTCAGACTTCAATTGTCTGCTGCCTCCTGGTAATTCTTACTCCTTCACTCAGATTAGCGATAAAAAAGGGAAGGACTTAGGCATTCACTGCTTCAGGCAAAGATTCCGAAAACCGGGGAATTTCTATCTGGCTAAGCAATTGTTCCTCCAGCAAACTAGCCCAAGCCCGCAGATACTTGGCCACGTCTTGGCGCTGGTTGTGCTGAAGAAACCGCTCTTGCTCGGGTAGGCAGCGCAGCACCGCCCGATCCGAAAGGCGTTCCAAATGGCGAAAGTCTTCTACTTCCAAACCCGCGTCCAGCATAATAGAGATCACCTGATCCATCAGGTAACCGCTGGTGGGGCAATAGTCCAGGGCCTGTTCGCTCCAGTCACCCCCCCGGGTGCGCATGGCGTACTCGTGAATTTCGGCGCGGGATAGTTGGGTCACCTCCTGCACCAAGTGGCCGCAGTTGCAACTGCCCATGTGTCCCCACTGGTAATTGCTAGAATTAGCAATCTTATGGGCGGTTTGACGAAGGGCCTGGATAAGTTCAAGTCGGGGCTTGGCCATGTTAGTAAGTTTTTGAAGTTGCGAAAAAAAATGAACACCGATTTGCTCGGCTCCGGTTCCTTCTCAACAAATCAACGACCGATTGGTTAGTTTTTTAAACAAGCAAAATGTTCGCAAAGGGCCGAGCTACTGATTACTAGAAGGAGAAGTAGCCTCAGGAAACCGCTTAAAAAGTTTGTCTACAATCTTATAAGAGGTTTCAAAGCGCTCCTCAGGGTCGTTCACCGGGCCAGTACCGATGCCGCGCCACCGCAACTTCCTCTCCGCCGTGGCCACAAAGTCCACGACCAGCGTACCGGTTTTCTCGATCCGAATTTCTTTGTAGCGCGTTCGGTCCATGGGTGGCCACCAGCCGCCCGCGTAGGTATTGGCCCACATATGGTTGTAACTTCCGTACGGATTATTTGATTTGGCAACTTCTTTTCGTTGTTCCTGAGTCAGAATGTTAAAAGCGACCAGCAACTGGGGGTTAGTGGCGTCCACTGTGTAGCCCCGTTGCCGGAGTTTTTCTCCGATGCGTTGGCTAATTTCATCGTACAAGATTGCGCTTGCCTGGTCTAACTTTTTCTCCGATAGTGGCACAAAAGCGTAGGTAGCCCCCGAAATACCGGACTTCTCGGGAATTTCAACAAAGGTTTTGACGGAAGCACATCCGCTTAGCCCGGTCAACACAGCAAACAGCAAGTACAGTGAGTGATAGTACATCAAAAGGTTGGGCATGTTTAAGTAACGAACTATTTGCTGAAATCTTTTTCCTCAGGCGTGGTATCGATCACCAGATACTGATTGGTTCCTCCCTGAAGCTTAGCAGAAAGCACGCGAACCAGCACCCTGTCTACGATCCGCGGGTTCGTCACCGGAATGCGGTACGTTTGCGGGCTTGTTTGCTGGTTTACCGTTGCTAAGGGCGCTTGATATACCAATGGGTCGGCTTCGCCGCTGAATAGGGTGAACTCCAGCGAAAGCTGGTCGTTATACGCACAGTTTTTGTCCGTCAGCGGTTCTGCCGTAAGCGTAACCATCACCGAAGCATCGTCAGCCTCAAACGCCCCGTTCCTCAGGTTGAGCAACGTGGGCGCGGTGAGCTGCCTGATCGGGGTCACGTTGAGGGTTTTGCGCATCCGTCCCTCCACCACCGTGCCCGGCAGAGATTCATTAACAAAAACCACGTCGCGGTTACAGACCAGGGTATCCAACTGCCAGAGCGAGTATTGGTTGGCCCGACCATTAATGTTGAGGGCGGGAATGTAGTAGGGTTGGTCAGCATAAAAATTCAGCAGAGAAGCAGCTTTGTAATCGTTGCCCACGATCATCGCGTCTCCGGCCAGCTCCACTACTTCATGGGCAAAGTTTTGGCTGAGGTGGAAATCCCAGACCCGATCTTTCTTGATGTCTACCAAAGGAGTGATCAAATGAATTTTAATCAGCAGCAGCAAGCCAGCAAACACCGCGGCGATCACGCGGTAGGTGCGAAACCACCGGGTTTGCTCCACGCTACGGTAACCCAGGTACACCAGCGGAAAAGTACAGAAGATCGTCCAGTTGGGCTCGATATACTGCCCCTTGAAGGTAATTAGCAGGAAAAACACCAACGTACCGTACAGATTCCACTGTAATGCCTGCTCCCAGCGATCGGCCGTTCGGTAGCCAAACGAAGCGATTAGCAAGGCTATTGATACCAAGCCTCCGTGGTAGGGAATGTTACCGAATACATAGTCTAGCGTCTGGCTAATCTTGTAAGACGAGCCCCGGTCGACCAGATGGTACTGCAACGATGGGAAGTCGTGGCTCACCTGCCACATGATGTGCGGTAGAAAGAGCAGCACTCCGGCCAGGCCCGCTAAATAAAAGCGGTAGTTGGTGAGCAGCCGAGGGTTGCTAAGCACGACAAACAGAATGACCAGCACGCCGTGGTACTTACTATAGAGCATCAAGGCAGCCGAAGCGCCCAGACCAAGCACGGTTAACCAGGAATCTTGTCGGAGAAACTGCCGGTAGGCCAGCATGAATACCAGCGCAAAAAAGAAGAAGGGAGTATCGGGCAGGGTGACGAAGCCCGATAGGTGAAAGGTGAGAAACGAGAACAGCGTCAGGCAAAATACCACCACGTTGTTGGGTTTCACTAAGTAATAAATTATTGCAAGCGATCCGCTCATCATCAAGATGTTGACCAGCCGGACGGCCAGTTCGTTCTTCCCTAAAAAGCTACCCAGCCAGATGATTACGGCCACGGCCGGGGGATGGTCGAAGTAGCCCCAGTCCAGAAAACGGGAGTACATCCAGTAGTAGGCCTCGTCGAAGTAGAGCTCAGTATTTAGGGCGGTGACCAAGCTCTGGACGATCCAAAACAGCAGAAAGAGTAGAAACAGCCGGTGGTTGTTCATACGGAGAAGGTGATCAGGTAGTTCATAATGAAATTCCAGAAGACAACCAGTCCGGTGGCTACCAATTTGGCTAGGTAGAAGTTGGCTCTGAAATAATGGTGCAGTACGTAGAGAATAATTTGGTTTAGCGCGAGACCTACCAGCGCAATGATGAAGAAGAACGTATACTGGTTGAGTACTTCCGGACTGGTATCGTCGAAAGTCCAGTGTTTGTTGAGAAAGAAGTTAGTGGTGGCCGCCATCGCGAAGCCAATCGCGTTGGCGACGTACTTGTTGATACCGAATTTCTCTTTTGCCAGATAAGTGAGTCCAAAATCGACGACTAATCCTGACCCACCAACGACGCTAAACTTGACCAGCTTCCAGAAGATATCATTCATGCTTTAGTGGGGCTGATTTTTCGTTGGATTAGCGCGTTATTTTCAGCACCAATTTGCCACTGTTCTGATTGGCCTCCATGCGTTGGTGCGCTTGCTGTACCTCTTTCCAGTCGTAAATGCGGTCAACAACCGGGCGCAGACTACCGTCAGCCAGCAGTGGTAGGGCAAAATCGGCGAACGCTTGCGTGAGGTTGATCTGATAGTCAAGACTACGCGAGCGGAGGGTGGAAGCACTGATCTGCAACCGCTTCTTGAGCAGATTGCCCAGGTTGAAGTGCTCGACGTGCGAACCGCCGAGCAAGGCCAGCAACACCATTCGTCCATCGGTGCGCAGCACCCCAATGTTTCTCTCGAAGTAGGGAGCGGCCACGAAATCTAGCACCAAGTCCACTCCCTCTCCATTGGTAATCTGCATCACTTCTTCTTTGAAATCGTAGGCTTGGTAGTCGATGGTGTAGTTGGCTCCCAAGTCCCGACACCGCTGGTGTTTGGCCGCCGAGGCGGTCACGATCACGTCGCCCGCGCCCATTGCTCGGGCGAGTTGAATGGCGGCCGTGCCTACTCCGCTGGCTCCGGCATGGATCAATACCCGCTCGCCCATTTGCAGCTTACCCAGCCAGTGCAGCGCCTGGTAGGCGGTGAGAAAAACCTCGGGCACGGCCGCCGCTTCGGGCAGCGTGAGCACGTCGGGCACCGGCAGGGCCATTTGTTCGTGAATCACCGCGTACTCGGCGTAGCCACCGCCGGGCAGCAGTCCGAACACCAGATCACCCACTGCGTAGCGCGTGACGTCGGCCCCGATCTCGACCACCTCGCCGCTCATCTCCAAACCCAAGATCGGACTGGCCCCGGCGGGCGGAGGGTAATTGCCCTGCCGCTGCAACAGGTCGGCCCGGTTGACGGCGGTAGCGGCCACCCGCACCAGCAGTTCATCGGGTTTCGGAACCGGGGTCTCGTACGCACCGAGATGCAGTTGGCTAGTTTCGCCGGGTTGGGAGATGATGATGGCTTTCATGAAAGCACTTCGTTTTTCTGTGTTTACTTACGGGCTAAGTTTTCTAGCGAAACGCTCGAGCAAAATTAGCCGATTTGGGACAACTTTGGCCTTCTATCCGTTTTTCTAACGCCAATTCTGCCAACGATATGATAAAGTACGAAAACCAGTACGTGAAGATTGAGCTAGACGACACCCTGACCGTGTTGGTGCACACCTGGCGCGGTTTTGCCCGGGGAGAAGATTACCGCACGGCCTGGGAAACGTCGCTGCAACTGGCCAAGACGCACAATATCCGACACTGGCTCATCAACCAGCGCGACCTGAAGGGTATTAGCACCGAAGATCTGCGCTGGACCAACGAAGAATGGGTGCCGCGGTCGAACCAAGAAATTGGTGCCGAGCGCTTCACTGCAATTGTGCTCTCTGAGAATATTTTTGATGAGCTTGCCCTGAAGAAGTCAGCCAGTTCGCTCAAGAAGGATGGGGTCGTAGCGGGTTATTTCGCGAAGGAAGAATTCGCCAAGCAGTGGTTGGCCGACGATTGCCGGTAGCGACAGGTCGCGACCTGTTGCCACCGGCAATCGTTACCGGATTTCGTTTCCGTCTCGGTCATATTTTTTCCAATCCCCCGTTTTTTTGCCGCCGTTGTAGGTGCCTTCTTCTTTCACCGACCCATCTTCGTAATACGCGGTGTACTTTCCCTGTTTCACGCCGAAGTAGTACGCTGTTTCGCTCCGAATCTCCCCAGAGGGATAGTATATTTTCTCAGCCTTCGTCTTTTTTCCCTTTCTATACGCTTCGGTTTTCTGCACCGTCCCGTTCTCAAAGTAGCTACTAACTGTTCCTTGTAGCTGTCCGGCTACGTAGGTTTGTTCGTACGCCAGTTGTCCGTTGGGATGATAGGCTTTCCAGATTCCTACCGGTTTTTGGTCGGCAAACTGCTTTTCTTCGCGTAGTGTGCCATCCTTATAGTACTTTTTCAGGGTTTTTCCGGCATCCGTGTAGATTGTTACGACCTCCGGCTTTCCATCAGCAAAGAAGCGGCGGTGTTCTCCTACCGGTCGGCCGCGCTGGTGCTGCTGTTCTTCCTTGAGCGTTCCGTCAGGATAGTAATACCGACTGCTTCCTACTAGAAACCCGTCCTCGTACTGCTCAGCGCGCAGCAGTTGGCCCGCTTGGCTGAAAGACTGCGAGGAGCCGTCACGTTCGCCCTTGCTAAAATTGGTTTTGTCAGCTACTTGTCCTCCCGGATAATACTCCGTTACCACCCCCTCCGTGATCCCCTTCCGGTAGGTCAGCTCAGTTTTTAGGGTGCCGTCTTCGTAGAACCGGCGTACGGGTCCGTCGGGCTGCCCCTGCCGGTAGGTCATCTGCTCGCTTAGCTTCCCACTTAGGTGATACGATTCAATGAGCCCATCGGGGGTGCCGTTCAGAAACCGAGTTTTGTTCTTTAGGGTACCGTCCTCGTAATAGACTGTCAATGGTCCCTGCAGCGTGTCGTCGCGGAAGGTAGCGGTTTGCAAGGTGTCGCCCGACCGGGTAAATACCGTCACCTGCCCTTCCTTGACTCCTTGCTGGTAGGGCGTTTTTCGCTGTACGGAACCTTCGGGATAGTATTCTTCCATCCGGCCCACCGGCTTTCCCTGCCGGAAGTTTACCTGGGTAGACAACGGGCCTTCGGCGTAGTATTTCCGGTACGGACCGTGGGCCACCGTGCTATCACTGGTGAGCACGTAGTACTTTTCCTTCACCACCAATTGAGCCGAGTCATAGTAGGTGGTGACCAGCGTGGTGTCTTGGGCGAAGGCAGAAACTGATAAGAACAGGGATGTTCCTACAATCAGGTGACGAATCATAAGCTCTTTTGAAATAACCAATAGCTACCAAACAACGCTACTTGAGGCGTACTAGTGTGGCTCCGTAGCCGAACTTTTCGCGCTGCGCATCCTGGAAGTACAGAATACTTTTCATACCCGACAGCCGCTTCTGGATTTCACGGCGCAGGGTGCCGCTGCCCACCCCGTGCACAAAGGTGATCTCGTCCATGCCGGTGGCCAACGCTTGGTCGAGCTTCTCGTTCGAAGGTTTGTAGCTGCAAGTTCAGCATGTCACCGTTGTTCATGGTGTCATGCGCATCGGTGAGTTCTTCAATGTGTAAATCTACCTGAGCGGGTGGACGGGTGAGTTTGATCTGGTTCTTGGCCTGGGCTTCCTCTTTTGGCGACAGCATACTTTCTTTGAGTGCCTCAGGATTTAGGGGTTTGCCCCCCACTGAGTTGGCGGCTTCGTCGATGGAGAAAAGGAAAGATGGCTGGTTGAGCAACGGTGCCGTAGCTTTGCTCTTGAAGAAAGCGGCGGCCTTGTGCTTAATGCGACGCATCAGCGGTTCTCGCAGGATGTAATTCCCCGAGCGAAAGTACAATCCCTGGAAAATCAGCACGGGCCACCGGTCAAAATCCGCTACCGCCAGGTTCATGACCTTAGCGGTATTCTGCGCGCCCAGCACCCCCGAAGAAAGACCTCGGAAGTTGCCGTTGGTTTCCTCACCCAGCACGTAGGGCATTTCAAAGTCGGTGGTATTGACCAGGTGAAGTGAAAGCTGCTGATCGTTGATCTGCACGTAGGCCAAGTAGACTCCCGATGCAATCGGCGGAGCGGAAGCTCGTTTCACTACCGGTTTTGCCGACGCTGGGAGCGCATCGGATCGCTGAAAATACTTATCTTCTTCCTGGGCCACCACCACCACCTCGCTGCGCATCACCGGAATGCCAAACCCGTCTTCAATTTCTACCTCGATGAGGTTCCCGTCCAGAAACTGGGTGATCACCCCTTCCTCGCTTCCGCGCAACAGACGCACTTTATCTCCGATGTTCATTATGTTGGATGTTTGTTAGCCTTGCTGTATTCAACAATTGAGCAATTGGACAATGCGTGATGACCTCACCGCCTGACGACCTATCTATCCCTCGTCCCTTTATTCAATTATTCTTCATTTTCAAAAATACGCAGGATAAAACGTAAATCCTCTTCCGGAGCGGTAGCTTAGGGCGGGGGCGGGTAAATGTACCAACGAAACTGTATATAATAGCCCATTCCACAGTCGATTTCCGAAATTGACCGGCGACTTGCGGTAGTAATGTAAGTCAAGGTCCAACGCTAGGTACCACGTTCGGTAGGCCGAATAACCCGCTGCCCGGTTGGCTGGCTCACGCGCGTGTAGCATCTGGTTAGCTCCGTAGCCCACGGCCACGTTAAGCCACTTCGGAAACCGGGGGTACCGTTCCTTCAAGAACGCGTGCAGATCCACTGATAGCCAGTAGGTTTGTCCGTTGTAGTCTTTGAGCACTTCTTCGGGTAGGTTGTGCCCCAGCGTATTGGGTCGTTGAGCCGCCAGACCGGTGCGGTGAAATGAAAACTTAGGTTCGATACGCACTTCGCCCCACAGCGCCTGCTGCCCCATCCACCACGCCGAGCCCGCCGCGTTCGCCGCTAAATCGTGCCACGAGAATCCGTAGGCTTGCGAAAATCCATCGAACACTTCCACCGGTAACAGCAGCAACCACCCCATCACGCCGCCCGCGGACTCAGGAGACCAGCGGGACCCTAACCGCTCAGTCAGCGCCGTACTTGCCCGACTTAGGTGAAAGGCCGAATAGAAGTGACCCACCTTATCTACCTGTTTCCACTGAGCTCCGTCGTTGAAAAACCGAAAGCTCTGCCGGGGTTGATTGTGGTACCAGGCGGCGTAAAGTCCCGCCTGGGCCACTCCGTAGCCTGCTCCTGCGTATAGCCAAGTCCGTCGGTGCTGGCGTGCCTCCAGATCGCTCGAAACTGAATCATGCGTCTGGCTCAAAGCCGACGTACTTAGGACCAAACCCACTATCACGGCAGCCGCTTGGTTGACCGGTAACAAATGCTTAAGTTTATGGTTGATAGTATGTCTGTTTTTGAAAATTATCTACGCATGGGTCGGCAAGTTACCATAAAAAAGAGTACTGTCCGGTGCTTTGTTGCTGGAGATCCGGTGGCGTTTCGTAAAGTCTATGACGCCTATCAAGACAAACTATTCACTTACTGTCTGAAGTTTACAAAATCCGTTCCCGATGCGGAAGAAGTGGTGCAGCAGGCTTTTATTCGCCTGTGGGAGTTTCGGCACAATATCGACCCCGCCCGCCCGCTCGATCCATACGTGTACCGCGTGGCCCGCAACTGCGCTTTCGATTACATGAAAGATGCCGCCCGTGCCGCCCGCCTCAAGGAAGACCTTCGCGCGGTGTTGAGCCCCCCTTCGTACCACGACGAACCTTCAGCCGATGAGTACCTCAAGTTGGCCCAGCAGGCCATCGATACGCTACCCGAGAAACGGCAGATCATCTTCCGGATGAGCTACGACGAAGGCATGACCCACCAACAAATTGCCGAAACCCTAGAGCTCTCCATTCACACCGTGAAGTCACAACTGGTCAAAGCAACCAAAACGCTCCGTTTGCACCTGCTGCAGCACGTTAGCCTCCTGGTCTTGCTGCTATTTGGTGGGTAACCACCCCCTCTCCCTTTACTATTTTCACAATACTTGGTCCTATTTTGCTCATATCTCGCAACAATAGCGCACGAATTACGCTAGCGCTGTAAATATTTCCCCACATAATTTCCGCAGTAATTTTAGTTTGCCGCTATACAGTAATACTATTAATCGCGGTAAACTACCTATGACCAAACAAGACCTTTTGCGAAAGTATCTCACCGGAAGCTGTTCTCCGGAAGAACTCCAGCAACTACACAATCACCTATCAGTAGATGAAGCGGCAGACTACGAGCCCTTGCTGTCGAAAATCTGGGAGCGAATGCAGATCACCCATGCCATCAGTGCTACCACCTCGGAACGTATCTATACCGAAGTGACCGCTGCCATTCCCACCCTGACGGTTCCGACCAACTACCACCACCGCTGGCTGATGATGGCTGCTGCCGTGACCGTCTTGTTATTAGTGGGATGGCTAGCGAAGCCTATCCTGCTTCCTTCCTATATCACCCACCAAACCGCCTACGGCGAGGTGAAGCAGGTGGTGCTGCCCGACGGAACGGTGGTAGACCTCAACGCAAACTCAACCCTTCGGGTAGCTACGCGCTCGTCCGATGAACCTCGTGAAGCATGGCTCACCGGCGAAGCTTACTTCCACGTGATGCCTAAGAAAAACGAAGCCACTGAAGCCATTAAGTTCATCGTACACACCAGTAACCTCGACGTGGAAGTACTGGGCACCACCTTCAACGTGAAAAACCGCCGGGGCACCACCGACGTGGTGCTTAGCTCCGGCAGTATTTTGTTGCGCAAGCAAATTGACCAGGCGCAGGCCTTGACCATGAAGCCCGGCGACCGGGTAAGGCTTCACCAAACTGATCAATTTGAAATCACCCACGTGCCCGAACCCGTAGTGTATACTTCCTGGAAAGACAAAGAGCTATACTTCGAGGACCAAACCTTGGCGGCCATTCAGCAGGAACTAGCCGATAGCTACAACGTATCGCTGCGCTTTGCCGATCCCGCACTGGCCAACCTACGGTTTACCGGATCAGCCCCTACCGATGACCTCACCATTTTACTAGAAACTATACAAATGTCGTTTGACCTCACCCTTAACCACGATGCCGATGGATACATCCTAACCCCCTAGCCTTGTTGTGTCGGTAATTTTCGTAAGGATACTCCGGCTCTTTTTTAACTTCACTACACAAAACCCCTAACTTATGTATAGGAATTTACTTCCCCTTCGTCGGCTGCTGTTGCTGCTGGCGCTCTGCGGAACAACAAGCATCGGATCAGCACAGACGCTGGCCCTGTCTACTGTCGCTCCGAAAGGCGTTCACAACGATGAACCCAAACAGAAACAAGCCGTAGCACTCACCACCGTGCTCGATCAACTAGAAAAGAAGCACAACGTACGCTTCAACTACGCCAGCCAGCTGGTGAAAGACCAAGCGGTGAAGGAACCGGCGGCCAAAGATGATTTAGAGAGTACGCTTGTACAGCTGCTCAAGCCTCTGGGCCTACGTCATGAGAAGGTGAGCGAACAGATTTACGGCATCTACCGCGTGCCCCAGCCTACCAAAGTGGCTAAGACTCCGGCCACGGAGCGCACCAGTATGCGAGAGGCGCAGGTGGACCTCATCGCCCGACTCGGAATGCGCCCTATGCAAACCGTAGCAACCGTTGACCGCACCATCTCCGGAACGGTGATCGACGAAGAAGACGAGGCCCTGCCGGGCGTGAACGTGGTGGTGAAAAACTCTACCGTGGGCACCGTCACCGATATTGACGGCAATTACAGCCTCACGGTGGCCGACAACGCCCAAACGCTGGTTTTCTCTTCCGTAGGCTACCTCTCTGAGGAAGTCACCATCGGAAGCCAAAGCGTGATCGACCTCACCTTGGTTCCTGACATCAAATCACTCTCCGAAGTGGTGGTGGTGGGCTACGGTACCCAGAAAAAGTCAGACCTGACCGGGGCTATTTCGTCGGTACAACCCGAAGATATTACCCGTATATCGGAGCGACGTTTGGAGACTGCTCTGCAAGGTCGCGCCGCGGGGGTGCAGGTTACCCGCGAAGAAGGTGCCCCCGGGGCCGGTTCCAGCGTAGCCATTCGAGGCGCCGGGTCCATCGGCGACACCCAGCCCCTGTGGGTAATCGACGGGGTGCCGCAGAACCCCGGCAACTTCTTCAACATGAACGACGTGGAGTCTATTGAAATTCTAAAGGACGCTTCCGCTTCGGCCATCTACGGGGCGCGGGCCGCCCACGGCGTGATCCTGGTCACCACCAAGCGCGGCACCGAAGGCAAGGTGAAGGTTAACTTCAATACCTCTATTGGGCAACGCAGCCCGGTGAACCTGCCCGATATGCTGGACACCGAAGGCTTCGTACGGGCCAGTTCTATTGGTCGCCTTAACGCGGGCGGTACTCCTGAACCCGCCTGGGACAATCCCGGAAGTTTACCCAATACCAACTGGGTGGATGAAGTTTTCTCAGGCCGGGGTTTGGAACAAACCTACAATCTGTCGGTAGCCGGTGGCAACGAAAACGCCAACTACTTCGTATCGGGCGGTTACGATAAGGAAGAGGGTATCATGGTAGACAACTCCTTCGAGCGCTACTCACTGCGCGCCAACGCCGATTTTAAGGTTGGCAAGTACATCCGTATCGGCGAATCGCTGCTGGTGTCGCGCACCCGCGAAAACCCCACCAACAACGACGGCGGTGACCTGCTCACTATCTTCCGGGCCATTCCCATTATGCCCGTACGCGATCCTAACAATGCCTTTGGCGGCTGGGGAACGGCCCCTTCGTACTTTCAGGGACCCAACCCGCTGGCGTCTGAGTTGCAGAATCATATCTTGGAAACGGTGAACCGCATAAACGGAAATGTGTACGCGGAGATTGAGCCGCTGGAAGGACTAACCCTACGCGGTAGCGTGGGCGTCAACATCCGGGCCCTGCGCCGCGAACAATTCTCGGAAGCGTTTAACTACGGTGCCCTGTCCAACTCGCTCAACTCGCTAAATCACCGCAGTGCTGATGATGAATCGCTCAACACCAACTTAGTGCTTACCTACACCAAAAGCATTGGGAAACACGATTTCACCGTGCTGGGCGGTTACGAACGTTTTCAGCAAGACGAGGTATTATTCGCTGCAAGTGCCCAGGATTTCCCGATCAACTACTCCCGCAGTTTTTCTCTGGCAGCCGGGGCGGTTAACATCAACGAGCGAAATACCATCGCTGATCAGTACCGCTTGGAGTCGGTCTTCGGACGCCTTAACTACACCTTCGCCAATCGTTACTTGTTCACCGCCAACGTGCGGCGCGATGGCTCTTCGCGCTTTGGTTCTGAGAACCAGTACGGAGTGTTCCCTTCGGTGTCCGTGGGCTGGCGTATTATTGAAGAAGATTTCATGCAAGGAGCTTCCTTTCTGTCGGATCTGAAACTAAGGGCCAGCTACGGTATCTTAGGGTCAGACCGAATCGGTGACTATATCTTCGCCCGTACCTACACCAATACCCGGTCTACCTACGCCTTTGATGCTACCGGACAGGATGGAGGCAATAAGCAGCGGGGATACTACCTGCGTCGCTTCCCCAACGAACAGGTGAAGTGGGAGGAAGTGGTGCAAACCGATATCGGCTTAGACGCTAGCTTGCTAGACGGTCGCTTCAACCTGACGGCCGACTACTACGTCAAAACTACCAATGACATGCTGATTGGGGTGCAGTTGCCGCTTTCGTTCGGAGTGTCGCGCGAGCGCAGCACTCCGGAAGGCACCGAAGTGAACGTTGGGTCGGTAGAGAACCGCGGCTTTGAGCTGGCCCTAAACTACCGCGAAAGCATCGGTGACTGGAACTTCAACATCACCGCCAACTCCGCTTGGAACCGCAACGAGGTGCAGCAATTGGAAGAAGGGCTGCGCATCCCCAACGGCGGGGGCGGTCCGGGCTACGCGGGCAGCATCGCCCTCACCGAGGTGGGCCAACCTATTGGCTACTTCTTCGGACTGGTGGCCGAAGGCATCTTTCAGAATCAAGAAGAAATCAACGCCCTCAATGCCAGATTGCCGGACGGTGAATTCTACCAGGCCGAAGAAACCGCGCCCGGCGATCTGCGCTACCGCGACGTGAACGGCGATGGCAGCGTCAACGCCGACGACCGTACCAACATTGGTAACCCCTGGCCGCGGATGATCTACGGTTTCAACGCCAACGTAGCTTACAAGAACTTTGACCTCACGCTGTTCTTCCAGGGCGTGCAGGGCGTGGATATCTTTAACGCCACCAAGGCTTACTACCGCACGGTGTTTAGCGATTACAACTCCAGCGAACGCGTGTTCGAGAGTTGGACCGCCGAGAACCCGACCAATAATCCGCGTCTGATTGCTTCTGACCCCAACGGCAACTTCCGCCGCCCTTCTTCCTACATGGTAGAAGACGGCTCGTACCTGAAGCTGCGCAACATTCAGGTAGGCTACAGCTTGCCCGAGTCGGTGATCAGCCGCATCGGTCTGACCAACGCCCGGGTCTTCGTAAACGGTCAGAACCTGCTTACTTTCACCAAGTACGAAGGGCTAGACCCCGAGCTAAGCGCTGGAAACAGCAACAACACCCGGCAGGGCATCAACGGACTCGGACAGTACCCGCAGACCCGGCTGGTATCGGCCGGACTACAAATTGGTTTTTAATTGTTAACCCCCCTATCTATGAAAAATATACTCAAAACCACCGGTTGCCTCCTGGCCGCACTGCTGACGTTCAGCCAGTGCCAGGATGACTTCCTGAACGTGGCCAATCCAAACGAGATTGATGCCCAAAATTTCTTCCAGAGCATGAGCGACCTGGAACTGGTACTCACCAGCGTGTACGCCGCCCAGAAATCCGAAGAGACCTACGGGGCTGACTTCCTGCCCAAAGTATCGTACGGACTGCCCAAAACGGCCAACCAAGACTGGCTAGGCACCGACGGCTGGAACCAGATGTACCGCAACGAGGTGACGCCCGGCAACGACCTGATCGACAACTTCTGGCGCGGCTTCTACCGCGGCGTGGCCCGAACCAACGATTTCCTGCCCAACGTAGACATTTTTGTAGAAGAAAACCAGGCCACGCTCACTCCCGAAAACCTGGCCCGCATTGAGGTAATGAAAGGAGAAGCCCGCTACTGGCGCGCCTTCGACTACTTCCACCTCATCCGGCTATGGGGCGAGAAGGTACCTTCGGTGAATGCCGGTGCAACGGGGGTTCCCCTGATTCTGGAAGTGGCCCCCACCCGCGACGATATGTTCGTGAGCCGGGCCACCGTGGGCGAGGTGTATCAGCAAATCATCGCTGACCTGCAAGCGGCCGAGGCCGCCCTGCCCGACAGTTGGGAGGGAGAAAACATTGCTCGCGTGGATGCCTTCGCGGCCAAAATGACCCTGGCCGAGGTTTACATGAACTTCAACGACTACGCCACCGCCAACGGCTACCTGGAGCAGATCGTGAACAACGGCGAGTTTTCGCTGGTACCCTTTGCCGACTACCAGGACCTGTTTAACGGCGAGAACGAGTTCAGCTCCGAATCGCTGCTGGAGATCAATTTCTCTACCGACTTGCAGGAGGACATGTGGCAAGGTGGACTAGGCACCAATCTGGCGTTGCAGATTGCTCCCAAGGGCACCGGCTGGAGCAACGTGTATCCGCACGACGTGAACGTGCTGCGCTTTGGCGACGACCCGCGCCTGCGCGTGAACATGCTGGAACCCGGCGTGGACTCGGTGGTCTTCGGTGACGGCGAGTGGCAGATTCTGGAGAAGATGGTGGGCGACGAAGGCGCGCTGGGCTGGAGCTTCAAGAAGTACGTGCCGATCGACTACTCGGTCTACTCTACCAACCGCAACTTCGGCGCCAACGTGATTGTGTATCGTTTAGCGGGCGCTTACCTTATGTACGCCGAGACGCAGAACGCACTGGGCAACGACGCTGTGGCCCTGGACTACGTGAATCGGGTGCGTCGCCGCGCCTACGGAGGCGATCCGGCCACCCCGTCGGCGGAGGCTGACCTAACCGGACTTACCGGCGACGCGCTGCGCGACGCTATTCGGGAAGAACGCTTCCTGGAGCTGTTTGCCGAAGGGCACCGCTGGTACGACCTGATCCGCTGGGGAATTGCCGCCGAAGAGGTAGCCAAGTACCCCACCGTGCGCTCGGGTCCGGTGATCTTCAACGACCGCGACTACTACTTCCCCATTCCGCAGGATGAGCTAGACGCCAACCCCAACATGACGCAAAGCACTGGCTACGGCGGAGACGGCGGTTGATCTACATTTCTTTCGGGCAACCCGGAGGTCACCTGAAAGGGAGCTTCGGATGGCCAGAGACCGAAACGTCTTCGCCTGCCACCGGGTCCTCTTCGAGTGACCCGGTGGGTGGCCGGTGAGTGCCCGAGAAAAAGTAAATGAGTCATAAGAGAAGCGGCTTGAGCAATCAGGCCGCTTTTCTTTTGTCTACCGCATCCGGATGATGAAGGCTTGCAAATTCTAAGTTGACTCCTGCTGGTCAACGGGCAGCGATTCGGGAGCAGGCTAAGAAAACCGTTGCGTAGCGCGACACGCTAATAAAAGCGTTGAACCAGCTTGGGCTTTTGTGTATCTTTGGTGACCTTATGAAACTAGCCACGAAAAAAGCGCTCGTTTAGAGAGTTGGAAACTCTACCCGGATGCGTTAGCTTTATTGCGTATGAAGAAAGATAGATTCACTTCTCTTGAGATATGCGCCGGGGCCGGGGGACAAGCCCTTGGTCTGGAGAAGGCGGGCTTTAATCATATCGCGCTAGTCGAAATTGAGCACCTAGCTTGTAAGACGTTGAACGCGAACCGCCCGGGGTGGAACGTGATACAAACCGACCTGCAAATGTTTACGGCCCGTCCGTATAGGGGCCACGTTGACTTGCTAGCGGGCGGGGTGCCTTGTCCGCCGTTCTCGGTGGCGGGGAAACAGCTAGGACGGTCCGATGCGCGCGATTTGTTCCCCGAAGCCCTTCGTCTGGTGAGAGAATGTAAGCCAAAAGCAGTGTTGCTGGAGAACGTACGCGGACTGCTTGACGCTAAGTTCAGCGATTACCGGGCTGAGATCATCTCGCGGTTGGAAGCTATGGGCTATCGATGTGCCTGGAAGCTGCTTAATTCGTCGGATTACGGAGTCTCCCAGTTGCGCCCCCGGTCTATTTTGGTGGCGTTGCGTCCCCGCTACTATAAGCACTTCGAGTGGCCTCAGGAACATCGGGATAAGCCGCCCACGGTAGGTGAGCTTCTGTACGAAGAAATGGCGCAACTGGGCTGGGAGGCCGTTGATGAATGGAAGCGCCGAGCAGCAGGAGTTGCCCCTACCCTGGTGGGAGGCTCCAAGAAACACGGTGGAGCCGACCTGGGACCAACGCGCGCCAAGCAGGCCTGGGATAAGATTGGAGTAGATGGCAAGGGGTTGGCCAACGAACCACCGACAAATGGCTTCATGGGCAATCCTCGTTTGACCCTGAAGATGGCCGCCTTGGTGCAGGGCTTTCCGAAAGAATGGAAGTTTGTTGGCAAGAAGACACCCGCTTACCGGCAAGTGGGCAATGCCTTCCCTCCCCCAGTGGCAGAAGCAGTAGGCCGATCAATCAGAAAAGCACTGATCGATGGACAATAAACCGGCAAAGAAGAAAGGGGCGCGGACGAAATTAAGAGAGTACTTTGTCGCCAACGTAGGTGAGGTGCTTGACTCAGAGACGCTGCGAACCGTAGCGGGGGTTAGCGAGTGGGCCAGACGGGTCAGAGAATTAAGAAACGAAGAAGGCTTCAACATTGTGACGCACAACGACCGCAGCGACATGAAGCCCGGCCAGTATCAATTGGTTAATCTTAAACCCTTGCCAGCTTTTGAGCGGGGAATATCTAAAGAAACCAGGGCGCTCGTTCTTGATCGAAATGGATTCACCTGCCAGATGTGCGGCGTAGCGGCAGGTGAAATTCATCCGTACGACAAAGGCCGAAAGACCCGGCTCCACATCGGGCACATCGTTGATAAGTCGATGGGTGGCACCGACGAACCCAACAATCTGAGAGCTATCTGTTCGGTTTGCAACGAGGGTGCTTCCAACCTCACACTCAATCGTCCTGATACCATCAAGCTGATTGCCCAGGTGAGAAGGGCTCCGGCCAAAGATCAGCTTGATGTCTTGCGGTGGCTGATTCAGAAGTTCCCGAATCAGGCAGGTGAGATTACCGAAAGTAGTTGAATCCTAAAAAGAGGATGAAGCACCTTACAATATTATCTCCGCTGATTGCAGCCGGTTGCTGCTGGCTAACGTTGCTTGCCGCCTGTACCTCCCCGCCAGAGCTAAGCAATGAGCACCCGGGCGAAGCCCTAGCCCGGACCCACTGCGGTAGCTGTCACCAGTTCTCCGAACCGGCCTTGCTCGATAAAGTTACCTGGCGCGAAGACGTGCTGCCGGTGATGGGGCTGCACCTGGGTCTGCTCGATGCCCCCAACCCAGCTGCCCGGCAAAACCTGCAAACCCTGCTGCTGGAAGGTGACTACCCCACCCAGCCGCAACTGTCGATGGCCGATTGGACCAAGATCAAGTCGTACTACGAAGACGATGCCCCCGAGACGCTGGATATCCCACTGGCTACTCCCCTGCCCCTCACCGACCGCTTTGCCGAACACACCATCCCAATCAATCGCGCGGCCCCGCCCGCCATCACCTGCGTGCGAATCGATACCCTGACCCACCGCCTCTACGCCGCCGACGCCGGGGTGCAAACCCTGTTCGACCTGGACCCGCTCGGCGGAGAACCGAGGGCGATCCTTCGGCAACCCACCGTGAGTTCCCTCACCTGGGTGGGGCAACCTCGAGGACTGCTGGTCACCCACCTGGGGTTTTCGGTCCTTCCTAAGGAAAGCGCCGAAGGCTACGTGTCGGTGGGCGAGGTTGAAAACATCCCCCTGCTGCCACGTCTGGCCCGCCCCACCCAAACGCTGGCCGTCGATCTGGTGGGCGACGCTGCGGAAGAGCTGTTAACGTGCAGCTTCGGCTACCGCACGGGACGCTTATCGTACTGGAAGTTAGGAGCCGACAGCACGTACCAAGAAGTAGTGCTTAGAAATGAGTCGGGCGCGCTCATGGCTGAGGTACGTGACCTGACCGGCAACGGGCGCAATGATATCGTGGCCCTCTTCGCCCAGGCCGACGAGAAGCTGATGCGCTACGAGAACCAGGGCAATGGGCAATTCCAGGAGAAGGTGCTGTTGCGGTTTCCGGCAGCGCACGGTTCCACCTCCTTCGAACTGCACGACTTTAACGGCGACGGTCACCCGGACATCCTGTATACCTGTGGCGACAACGCTGATTACTCCATGATTCTGAAGCCCTACCACGGAGTGTACCTGTTTCTGAACCAGGGCGACTGGACCTTTGCGCAAGCGTACTTCTTCCCCATGCATGGTGCCTACCGGGCGATCGCGCGCGACTACGATCAGGACGGTGACCTGGACATTGCCGCAATTGCTTTCTTCGCCGACTATGTCCACCAACCCGAGCGGGGGTTTGTGTATCTGGATAACCAGGGAGCCCTCAACTTTACCGCCACCACCCGCCCTATTGATGCCCTCGGCCGGTGGATCACGATGGATGCCGACGATCTGGACGGGGATGGGGATACTGATATCGTGCTGGGTAGTTATGCCATCGGCCCGCCCTTCGGCAAAGCGATATCCGCGTGGAAAGAGCACTCCGGGGTACTGTGGTTAGAGAACGCTACGCTACCGTAATGCTTGTCAGCAGCCAATCCGTAGTATTCTTACTCAACAGTGGTATTTGTGCCGGAGGCGTAGTACCTTTTGGCAAATACTTAGCATGTTTCACACTGTCCTCATCGCTCTCCTCTCCGGTAGTTTGCTCCTACCAATCCTTGTTGCCCCCTCGGTTGTTGTCTCCGCCAACCACGAAGAGACAAACTACGAAGGAGACAAAGATCGCCTGCTCACCAACGCCCGCCGCTACCTGCCCAACCAAGCGCAGCAGGAGGCACTCATCTACGAATTGCAGCAGCGCGAGGCAGACTACGACACGGCGGTGCATCTGCTTAGGAAATACATTCCGCCCACGGCCAACCACTACCACACCAACCTGATCGACACTACGGCGCACCCGTTCCGAGAATCAATCTACTACGCGGCCGACCTGATGGACAGTGGCCTGCCGGATTACCAGCAGCGGGCCTTTCGTATCTTCGAGACGATCATCGCGCAGCAGGATCAGGACTCCACCCACGACACCTACGGCATCTGGTCGTACCACCTGGAAGAGATGCTGCCCCAGATGAACACGCCCGACTGGAACTGGGCCGACTTCATCGCGGTGCCGATGCTAGAAACCTACATGAAGCACCACGCCGCGCTGCCCCCCGCCCTGCGGCAGTCGATGGAAGAAGCCATAGTCCACGCCAGCCGGTCCATTGAGAAGCGGGACGTGAAGCCCGGCTACACCAACATCGCCATCATGGGCACGCTGGTGACCCACCTCAGCGCCCACCTGTTCGATCTTCCCGACCTCAAGGAGTACGCGGCCATGCGCCTGCGCCGCTTCTACGACTACACCGCCGAACTGCAGGGCTTCGCCGAGTACAACAGTCCTACCTACACCCGGGTGGCGCTAGACGAACTCTGTCGGATGCAGCAGTACATCCTGGACGAAGAGGCGCGGCAGATGATTGATTTCTGCTACCTGGCAGGTTGGGAAGTGCTGGCAACGCACTTCCACCCGCCCAGCGGACAACTGGCCGGTCCGCACAGCCGCAGCTACTCCACCCTGCTGCGCGACGACTTCTACGATTTCCTCTACGGGGCTTCGCAAGACCAAGTCGATTATCAGCAAGCGCAGCTGCCGGTGGATTATTATAAGCTTCAACACCAAATTCCTGCTTCGCTGGTGCCTAACTTCCGGCAACTGCCGCAGGCACGGGTAGAGAAGAGTACCTTTAGCGTGGGCGATAACCCAGTGGTGGGCTACACGTATCTGCATCCGCAGTACTGCATCAGTTCGGTGAACCGCTCCACTACCTGGCAGCAGCGGCGTCCGCTGGTCGCCTACTGGGGCACGCCCAAGCGGCCACGCTACCTGCAACCCAAGCTGCTGCACGACGGGGTGGAGTTCGCCGCGGGCAACATCTTCTCAGTGCAAAGCAGCAACGCCGTGCTCACCACGCTCAACTTTGCCACCGACGGCGGCGACTATCACGTCTCGATCGACCGGCTGCCCGACGGTATCTTCAGGGCGAGCGACCTGCGCTTGCGCTTCGAGCTGGGCGGAGCCGAACTGCTGGATAGCCTGACGGTGGACGAGGGAACGGTTGCCCTGCGCGACGGAGAGGTGCAAATGGACATCCGTTTGTTGCGGACCTACTTCAACGGCGAAGAGGTGCAGACGGTGGAGACGGGTAGCGACCCAACCCGTTGCTGGGTGGATGTGGTGTTGTATGCCGGAGATGAGAAGGCGTTTGATCTCAAGAACATGGGCCAGGCTACGCTGAGCTGGACCACCCGCCTCCATACCGACGACGACCTGACGGTATGGTCGGATCCGAAGGTTATCGTGCAAGATCAGCGCGTCAAGCTTCGCTGGGACGAGTTGAGTCTGTCAACCCCGGTGATGCCCGATACGGAGGAAGTGCTGCAACGTAGCTTTTCGTCCGCGCCATGAGCCAGTCTTCCCCGCACCGGTCGGCTACGCGGCGGATTGCCTTCCGGGTGATCGCCGGGCTGCTGCCCTTTGCGTTGCTGCTATTGCTGGAAGGGCTGCTGCGCCTGGTTGGCTACGGACAAGACTACGCCCTGTTCATCAACGCTCCCGACCATCCCGGCTACCGGATGATGAATCCGAACGTATCGGAGAAGTACTTCGCCACGCCCGAGAACGCCACGCTGGGCAACCGGGAGCTGTTTCTGGCCGACAAAGACAGCAGCACCTTCCGCATCTTCGTGCTGGGTGCCTCCACCGGACTGGGCTACCCCTACCTGCACAACGGCTCGTTTCACCGCTGGCTGCACTACCGCCTGATGCACGAAGTGCCGGAAGTTAACTTCGAGATCATTAACCTGTCGCTCACCGCCGTCACCACCTACACCCTACTCAATTTCGCCCGGCAGTTGGTGGACTACGAACCCGACGTAGTGCTGGTGTACGCGGGGCACAACGAATACTACGGCACTCTGGGCGTGGGCTCGAACGAGTCGCCTGGGGAACAGTCCTACCCTGGTGCGGGCCATGATCGGGCTGCGCGACTTCCGGCTGGTGCAACTGCTGGGCAACGCGGTGGCTAGTCTGCGCCGTAGCCTCGCCGGGGCTCCCGACCTGCGCACCAACCTGATGCAGCGTCTGGCCGCCGAGCAGGCTATCCCCCTGGGTTCGGAGCTGTACGCGCGGGGCGTGGCCCAGTACGAAACCAACCTCAACGACCTACTGGAGTTGCTCAACGAGCGGCAGGTTCCGGTGCTGCTCAGCAACCTAGTGAGCAACGAAAAGGACCTGCCCCCCTTTGTGAGCGATAGCACGGCGGGGGAGGCTTCGGCAGCAGCTCAGTTTGAGCAGGGGCAACGGGCCTACGAACTAGAGAACTTCACCGCGGCCAAGGCGCACTTTATACAGGCCAAGGAGTACGACCAGCTTCGCTTCCGGGCACCCGAAGCCATGAATGCGCTGGTGGATCGGTTGACCGAGCGGTATCCTTTCGTGCATCTGGTGGACACGCGGGCGGAGTGGGCGGCGCATTCGCCGCACGGCATCTTTGGGCGAGAGACGCTGCTGGAACACGTGCACCCCAACCTATACGGCTACGCCCTGCTGTCGGATGCATTCTACCGGGCGTTGCGGCGCGAGGGACTGGTGACGGTGCCCGAGCAGAACTCAATGTCGTTTGAGGAACTGCGGCGGCAAATGCCCGTCACGGTGGTGGACTCGCTGCGCGGCGCTTACGAAACCATGATCCTCAAGGAAGGCTGGCCCTTTAACGAACCTATGCCGCCCGCCGAAGATCGGGAGAAAACGATAGAAGAAGCGCTAGCGGGTCGCTTGGTGGTGCAGCAAATCACGTGGGAGAAGGCTATGCAGCAATTGCTGGGACACTACGTGCAAACCGAGCAGCCGACGGAAGCGATGCGGGTGGCTGAGGCGCTGGTGCTGGAGCATCCGCAGGACACGCGGGCGTATCAACGGGCCGGAGCACTGGCCCTAGAAGCGAAGGCCGAGGACAAAGGATTGCGGTATTTGGCGCGGGCGTTTACTGTGTCCCCCAGCCTGGAGCTGTCCCAGACGCTGTTCGTGGCTCTGCTCAAGCAAGACCAACCCGAAGCCGCTCTGCCCTACCTGGACTACGCTACCCAAACCCACGGCAAGTTTGCCGAATTGCGTTCGTTCGCTCAGAATATTGTGCTACTGAAACAGGCCTACGCCCGGGATACCAGCCAGCACGAACTGGCACTTCGGGTGGCGGCGGCTTATCTTCAATTTGCCAACGCCGACGCCGCCCGCCCCTACGTGGACCGGGTGCTAGCGACAGAACCATCCAACCCGGCGGCGCAGGAGCTGCAAGCAAAGATGGACCAACTATCAACCCCAGAATAGGCGATGAAGCTAGGTTTACAAAAGATCACGCACCGGCAAACGGTGGACACGGGAATGGCGCTCACGCTGGTGGCACTGCTGCTGGACTTGTTCACCGGCTGGGACGGATGGTATCCGGTTGCGGTGGGGATACTGCTGGTCACGATGACCTTTCCCGTAGCGTGGAAGCCCGCGGCGGTGGTTTGGTTCGGACTGGCCGAACTGCTCAGCGTAGTTTCTTCGCGAATCATTCTTACCTTGCTGTTCGGGCTACTCATAGTGCCAGTGGGAGCATGGCGACGGTGGCGCGGCCACGACCCGCTGGGGCTGCGCACCTTTAGAAAAAGCCAGTTCAGCACGCTGAAGGTCCGGGAACGTACCTGGTCGGCCACTGACCTGGACAAACCTTACTAACGATGGAGTTTCTGCGCGACCTGTGGGATTTTCTTAAGCACCGGAAGAAGTTCTGGCTGCTGCCCCTTATTATGATGCTGGTGCTGCTCAGTCTGCTTAGCTTCCTGGTGGGCGGGTCGGCGCTGGCACCGTTTATCTACTCGCTGTTTTAGTGATCCAGCCACGCTCTTCCTTGCCCGCTCCCCTATCCATTATCTTAGGCATTTCGGCGTTCTACCACGACAGTGCCGCGGCGCTGCTGGTGGACGGGCAGTTGGTGGCCGCCGCGCAGGAAGAGCGCTTTACGCGCATCAAGCACGACGCTTCGTTTCCGCAGCACGCCATTTGTTCCGTGCTGGCCGAGGGCGGAGTGCGCTACGAGGAACTGAGTGCGGTGGTGTTCTACGAAAAGCCCTTCATCAAGTTCGAGCGCTTACTTGAGTCGTACCACGCGGTGGCTCCCCGCGGACTAAGCAGTTTCCTGACCGCCCTGCCGGGCTGGATCAAGGGTAAGCTACTTTTTAAGCGCATGCTTCGTCAGCACTTGGGGCAGTTGGGTAGTGAACATCCCCCACTGCTCTTTCCCGAGCATCATCTGTCGCACGCGGCCAGCGCCTTTTATCCATCGCCCTACGAGGATGCGGCTATTCTGACCATCGATGGCGTAGGTGAATGGGCCACCACCACCATCAGCCACGGGCAGGGCCATCGGATTCAGCTTTTACGCGAGTTGCACTTTCCGCATTCGGTGGGTTTGCTTTACTCGGCCTTCACCTACTACCTCGGCTTTCGGGTGAATAGTGGTGAGTATAAACTGATGGGCTTGGCCGCCTACGGCGACCCGGAGGCGGAGCAAACCAAGCGATGGGTAGAAGATATACTACGCGCGGTGGTCAAGTTGCACGACGACGGCTCCATCGTCCTGAACCTGCGCTACTTCCGCTTCCTCACCCATCTGCGGATGACCGACGACCAGCGGTGGCAGCAGTTGTTCGGACTGGAACGTCGGTTACCGGAAGCGCCGCTTCTCCAGTCGCACGCGAACCTGGCGTGGGCCATCCAGCACGTCACCGAGCGCGTGGTGCTGCGGCTAGCGCACACCGCGCGCCAGCTGACTGGCAGTGCCAACCTGGTGATGGCCGGGGGCGTGGCCCTTAACGGCGTGGCCAATGGCAAACTTGTGGCGCAAGGACCGTTCAGAAATGTTTGGATTCAGCCCGCCGCGGGCGATGCGGGCGGGGCGGTGGGTGCCGCCTACGCCGCCTGGCATATCGGGCAAGAGCAGTCGAGGAACATTATGCTGCCGGACGCTATGCAGGGTGGGTACTTAGGGCCTTCGTTCTCAGACAAAGCTATTGAGATCGTGCTACGGAGATATGGAGCGGCGGCAACGCGCTACGAAGAAGATGAACTGCTCGCCCGAGTGGTGGAGCAGCTAGTACGGGGCAAGGTCGTCGGCTGGTTTCAGGGGCGCATGGAGTTTGGTCCGCGGGCACTGGGGAACCGCAGCATCCTGGGCGATGCGCGCCACCCCGAGATGCAGCAGAAGATCAATCAGCAGATCAAGTTTCGCGAGAGCTTCCGTCCGTTTGCTCCCAGCGTACGGGAAGAGGATGCCGCTGATTATTTTGACCTTGTTACTCCGTCGCCCTACATGCTCCAGGTGCACCCGGTGCGCCTCGACCGGCAAATCTCCGTCCCGGAGTTCTCCGCCGACGCTCCGTTGATCGACCGACTGGGCCACGCCCGTTCCGACATTCCCGCCGTGACGCACGTCAACTACTCGGCCCGCGTGCAGACGGTGAACCGTGACACCAACCCCCGGTTCTGGAAACTGCTGACCGCCTTCAAGGAAGCCACGGGCTACGGACTACTGATCAATACCAGTTTCAACGTGCGCGACGAACCTATTGTGTGCACTCCCGATGATGCCTACCGCTGCTTCACCGCCACGCAGATGGATTGTTTGGTGCTGGAAAACTACTTTCTTGAGAAGACCGATGATGCCTGAAAAGGGGGTAAGGTTTTCACTATAATTATTACTTTGCGCTTCTCAACGTCAACCCTATGCTACAACACAAAAACATCGTGATCATCGGCGGCACCACCGGGCTGGGCCTGTCGGCCGCGTTGGCTTTTATCCGCTACGGAGCGCAGGTGGTGGTGGTGGGTCGCACCGAAGCCACCGTGCAGGACGCCCAGCGACAACTCGGCGAGCACGGGCTGGCCCTTACCGGCGACGCCACCGAGGAGGCCACCGCCCCGGAAGCCATCCGGCAGTGTGCGGAGCGCTGGGGCGGATGCCACGGTCTGTACCACGTGGCGGGCGGCAGCGGACGGCGCTTTGGTGACGGTCCTCTGCACGAGCTCACCCTAGAGGGCTGGAACCGAACCTTTGAACTCAACCTCACCAGCCTAATGCTATCGAACCAGGCGGCGGTGCGCCACTTCTTGCAGGAGAGACAGGGCGGCGCTATCCTGAACATGGGATCGGTGCTGGGCTACTCGCCCTCGCCCCACCACTTTGCCACCCATGCCTACGCGGCCACCAAGTCGGCCATCATCGGGTTCACCAAGGCCATTGCCGCCCATTATGCTTCGGACAATATCCGCGTTAACGTGATTGCCCCCGCCCTGGTGGAAACCCCGATGGCGCAGCGCGCGGCTCAGGATGATGTTATCATGAATTTTATCAAGACCAAACAACCGCTGGACGGCGGACGCATTGGCCGCCCGCAGGACCTAGACGGCATGGCCAGTTGCCTACTCTCTGACGCAGCGAGTTTTATCACCGGGCAGGTGATCGCCGTAGACGGTGGCTGGACGTTGAGCGAGGGGCAGTTGTGAACTGGTCACTGGTCACTGGTCACTGGTCACTGGTCACTGGTCACTGGTCACTGGTCACTGGTCACTGGTCACTGGTCAAAATTACACAAGGCAAAGGACAAGTGATAAGCCTCCAGCATCTTACCGTTCTGAATATCATTAAGCAACCAACACTCAGTATGAACAACCTAGCACTCGGTATTGACTTGGGCGGAACCCACATCAAAGGAGCGCTGCTCTACGGTGATGAGGTCGTTGACCACTACCACACCGATACGAACGATCTGCCAGTCGCCGAGAACCAGTCGAGCAAAGCCCTGTGGAAGCAAGCCATGCGGACGATGATCGACGCGGCCCGACAACGATATCCTCAGCAAACCTTAGCCATCGGGCTCGCCGCGCCGGGTATTCCTGATGCTGACTACACAATGATCAAGTACATGCCTGGACGCTTGCAGGGGTTGGAAGAATTGGTGTGGGCGGACTTTTTGGACGAACCACGGGTGCCGGTGCTCAACGACGCGATGGCGGCGCTGCTGGCCGAAAGCCGACTAGGAGCCGCGAAGGACGCCCGGAATGCGGTGCTGCTCACGCTCGGTACCGGTGTGGGTGGCGGACTGCTCATCAACGGCAAGCCCTTCGGGGGTAGCTTCCAGTGGGCCGGACACGTTGGCCATACGGTGGCCGACAGTAGCGGGTTTCCCGATATCACCCGCATGCCGGGCAGCATTGAGGAAGCCATCGGTAACGCCAGCCTCCCCCGCCGCTCGATGGGGCGCTACCATACTACGCACGAGTTAGTAAATGATTATCAGCAGGGCGATCCGTTCGCTGGTTTTCTGTGGCTCACGGCGGTACAAAACCTCGCCTGCACGTTGGCCTCGTTGGTGAATCTCATCTCACCCGACGTGATTGTGCTGGGCGGCGGCATCACCCGGGCGGGCGACGCCCTGTATGGCCCACTCGCTTCGTTCATGGACGTGTACGAATGGCGTCCCGGTGATCAGCGCACTCCCATTCGCCAGGCGCAGTTCGATGAGTTTGCCGGGGCCGTAGGTGCTGCTTTGTTTGCGCTGGAAGGTGACACATAAGCCAAATGTTCTTTTCTTTGCCGAATCAACGCCCAACTACCCTTTCCTATCCAAACCAACCAAATGATGTCCGTTATCCAGCAGTACTTAGAGAAGTGCCAAACCATCTTGCAAACCGTTGAAGACCAAACCGATGCCATTGAACAAGCGGCGGGTTGGTTCGCCGACACCATTCTGGCCGGGCGCATGGTGCACCTGTTCGGTTCGGGACACAGCCGAATTATGGTGGAGGAAATGTGGCCGCGCTACGGCTCCTTTGCCGGGTTCAATCCCATCGTGGAGCTTTCGCTCTCGTTTCATAACCTGGTGGTAGGGGCCAACGGACAGCGGCAGGCCATGTTTCTGGAAAATGTGCCGGGACTGGCCGAACGCATCCTGCGCAACTTCGACCTGAGCGATCAGGATTGTGCCCTGGTGATCTCATCAAGTGGCTGCAACGTGGTGCCGATTGAGATGGGTGAGCTGTTTCAGCGGCACGGCGTCAAGGTGGTGGCCCTGGTCACCAAAGCGCACTCAGCGGTCAGCAGCAGCAAGCGGGCCGACGGCAAGAAGCTCACTGATTTTGCAGACTTAATTTTGGACACCGGAGCACCGGTAGGCGATGCGATGGTAACGGTGCCTGGCTTAGACACTCCGGTGTCGCCCGGTTCTACGGTAGGCGGAGCCATACTCGTGAACAGCATTAAGGCGGTGGTGGCCGAACGCCTGACGGCCGCCGGGCAGCCGCCCAAGGTGCTCAGTTCGGGCGCGGTGGTGGGAGCCGAACGGGCGGTGGAGCTGTTTGAGGGGGCGTACGATGAACATGCCCACCGGCTGGCAAAGTTGTATCAGCAGGTGGGGAAGCTGAAGATAGACTGAGAACCTCCACGAACCTACTTTCGAGCATCTTTTTCAAAGGCGCGTAGGCTGATTTAGTCGGCCCAACGCAACCTGACCTAAGTGCTTACATCCGTACCATCGGCAGCAAAGTGACAAAAAGGGGCGCGGTGGACCCGATGCTCCCAGAGCATCACCTCCGCCGCGTTGTTGGCGACGTTGAAACACGGGCGTTTCCTTACATCCGCCGACGTGGGGAGGGTAATTTCTTACATCTTCGGCATCCACAAGGGGTCAAATGACCCCCCGCGGCCGTTCCCGAGGGCCAAAGCATACCCGGCGGACCCGATGCTCCGGGAGCATCACCTCCGCCGCAGTAGTTTTTAGCCATCAACCGCCGTGGCTGAGCCTCCAACGTCAGTGCGGCAGAGGCGATGCACCGGAGTTGGAAGGTCAATCGGTTTTGGATACCTTTGGGTTCCGCGGGTAGCTGGTGCCAATGCGTTCTTCTTTTTGTGCGCTTGTTGTCGCGCGGTTACCGCACACATTATCTCTTTATCCCAATTATCTGAGCGAAATGAACGAACATTTTAGCTACAAACACGACGACTTATTCAATCCCACACTAAAAGCTCTAAAAATCCTGGGAGGATCGGGAGCAATTAGTGAAATTGAAGATGAAGTATCGAAAATCTTGAACTTGACTGAAGATGAGATCAACGAGATTCATAAAGAAAGTACAACGAAATTGGCTTACAGACTCGCATGGGCACGAAGCTACCTCAAGCAGTATGGTTTGATAGAAAACTCGTCGAGAGGCATCTGGACATTAACGGAAGACGGGAAAAAAACCGAACAAGTCGATCAGAAAAGAGTCGTAAGAACTGTCTTGAAAAAGAACAGAGAGGAACGAAACGCAAAGCAACCAAAAGTAGAAAATGGATTAGAACTACAGAATCTAACCGAAGAAATTGAAGAATTCGAGTGGCAAGACAAACTAATTGAGACTATAAGAAACATTCAACCCGACCAGTTTGAAAGACTTTGCCAAAGACTTTTGAGAGAGCTAGGATTTGTAAATGTAGAGGTTACGGGACGAACCAACGACGGTGGAATTGACGGAAAGGGAATAGTGAAAGTCGGCGGAGTGTTGTCATTCCATGTAGTGTTTCAGGCGAAGCGATACCAAGGCTCAGTTTCTTCCTCTGTCATCCGCGACTTTAGAGGCGCTATGAGTGGAAGAGCCGACAAAGGAGTGGTTTTAACCACGGGAAGCTTTACTAGAGAAGCAAAAAAAGAGGCTACGCGCGATGGTGCTACTCCTATTGATCTTATTGACGGCAATGAATTTGCCGAAAGGCTCAAAGAATTAGGCTTAGGAGTAGTTGTGGAGATGGTAGAAGAGGTTAAAATCAAATTAGACTGGTTTAAGAACCTATAGCCGTGGCCATCCTTACTCTCTCTATTTCAATTATATCTAATAAACCCGACCTTGTCCCATGACCGACCGTCCCATCCGCACCACCGTTATTGGCAGCTACCCCTTTCCGGGCTGGCTACTGTTTGCCTCCGAAAACCTAGACCAGTTTGGCCCGTCTGACGTGGCCGAGATGATCGACGACGCGGTGGTGGCCGCCGTGCACGACCAGGTAAGCGCCGGGCTTGACGTGATCACCGACGGCGAACAGACCCGGCTGGACTTCAACCTGTCGTTCTACGGCTTCATCGAGGGTATCACCCAGAACGCCCTGGTGCCCCGGAAGTGGGGGCCGCCCGCCCACGATCAGCGCGGCAAGCACTCTATCACCGAAGAACTGCGCGCTCCGCGGGGCCTGGGCGCGGTGGAAGAGTTTGAGCGACTGCAGCGACTGGCTCCCGCCGGACCGGTACTCAAAGCTAGTATCCCCGGTCCCTTTACCCTGAGCGGCCGCCTGCTGCCCAATGCGCAGTATCCCGACCGTTACGCGATCACCGAAGCTCTGCTGCCGATGGTGCAGCGCGAACTGGAAGGTTTGGTGGAGGCGGGATGCACCGAAATCACGGTCGACGAGCCGTCGATGAGTTGCTACGCCTACAAGGAGGACACAAAACGCTTTGTGGATATCTTCAACCGCACGGTGGAGCCGGTGGTGGGGCGCTGCCGCCTATCGACGCACCTGTGCTTCGGCAACTTCAAGGGCCACGCCGTGGGCTACCGCCGCATCGCCCCCATGTTGCCCGACTTCCTGGACTTCAAAGTGGACGAGGTGCACGTGGAGATGGCGAGCCGGGAGTTTGCCGAAATTGAGCTGATCGCCAAATTTGCGCAGCGGATGGAGGTGGCGGTGGGCATCATTGACGTGAAAAGCTACTACATCGAGACGGTAGAGGATATCGCGCACCGCATCAAGCAGTGCCTGGAGCACGTGGCGGCGGACAAGCTGTCGGTGGCCCCCGACTGCGGACTCAGCCAGACCGCCCGCTGGGCCGCTAAGAAGAAACTCGTCAACATGGTGGAAGGTGCCCGGCGGGTGCGTGAAACGCTATGATTACCATTACTGCTGCTGAAAGTCGCGGTAGCAGTGGTTGATGGCTACGATAATATCGTATTCGTTGGATTCTTCAATAAATCGGTCCTCTAGGCGGCAAAAAAGAATGAACTCGTCCAGGCGCTCCTCGTTCAACCCGGTGATCTCTTCGATCATCGCGCGGTTGTATTTCCTTGACAGCGCTTTCTTGTAGGTTGCTTCCTGCTGGGCTTGTTGCACCTGCCGTTCGTATTTGGCGCGCTTACTGAAACGGTCTAGAATAAACGAGATCGGGCTGCCGATGGACGCCTTCTTTTCCTGGCGCGGCCCTTGATAAGTGCCCGGAATCACCACTTTTTCGGGTTCGGGCAAATCGTTGAGTGCCAGGATGGCCCGCTTGAAGGCCGCCTCATCACGAAACGCAAACACCGTTACGTCCTCCAGTTGATACGTTTTTTCGCTCAGGCGAATGGTCAGGTCATAGTTGGTGGCTTGCGCGGTGTCGCCAAAGTACAGACGGTAGGCCTCGTAGTTCACCGCCGACAGTTGCAGGGTATCCTGTGGTGCGAAAGTAAGGTAAAAAAAGCCTTCTTCATCGCTCACTACTCCTTGTTGCGTGCTTAGATTGGTGACGGTGACGAACGGCAAGGGCTCGTCGGCCTCGTTTACAATCACTCCGGACAGCCGAATGAGTTCGTCGGTAGGCAGCGGTTGACTCATCGCTTCGAGGGTGATGAGCAAGACAAAAGAAAGAAACCAAAAGCGCATACGTGGAAATGAAACGTCTCTACGCAAGGTACGAACGAAACCGGGATTTATTGGATGGATGCCGCGTCATAAATGACGCGGCTACAATTTTGACTATTCTGCCAATCTGTCATAACTGGGGGCGTTGGCACACCCATTGATAAACAATAGGTACAAAATATTTCGTAACGCAAACCTGAACAATCAATATCATGGGAAAAATTATAGGCATAGACTTAGGAACTACTAACTCGTGCGTGGCGGTGATGGAGGGCAATGAGCCCGTCGTCATTCCTAACAGCGAAGGCGGCCGAACTACTCCTTCCATTGTGGCTTTTTTAGACAACGGAAACGGAGAGCGTAAGGTGGGAAGTCCGGCCAAACGGCAGGCTATCACCAACCCGCAAAACACTATTAGCTCGGTGAAGCGGTTTATGGGTAAGAAGTACTCAGAGGTTTCTTCGGAACTGAAGAACGTCTCTTACCAGATCGACAAAGGAAACAACGACACCGTTCGCGTGAAGATCGGTGATCGCATGTATACTCCGCAGGAGCTTTCGGCGATGATTCTTCAGAAGATGAAGTCTACGGCGGAAGATTACCTGGGAACGACGGTAGACGAAGCGGTAATTACCGTGCCCGCCTACTTCAACGACGCCGAGCGCCAGGCTACCAAAGAGGCCGGACAGATTGCCGGTTTGGAGGTGAAGCGAATCATCAACGAGCCTACCGCCGCGGCCCTAGCCTACGGCATGGACAAAAAGAATCAGGACATCACCATTGCAGTATACGATCTCGGAGGAGGCACGTTTGATATCTCTGTCCTGGAACTGGGCGACGGCGTGTTCGAGGTGAAGTCCACCAACGGTGACGTACACCTCGGCGGAGATGATTTTGATGCCAAAATCATCGACTGGCTGGCTGATGAGTTCAAGAAAGACGAAGGCATTGACCTGCGTAAAGATCCGATGGCCCTGCAGCGCTTAAAAGAAGCGGCTGAAAAGGCGAAGATTGAGCTGTCATCTTCCACCCAAACCGAGATCAACCTGCCCTACATTATGCCGGTAGACGGCATTCCGAAGCACTTGGTGCGGTCATTATCTCGCGCTAAGTTCGAGCAGTTGGTAGATGACTTGGTGAAGAGAACGTTGGAGCCGTGCCGCAAAGCTATTAAAGATGCCGGGGTGTCTGCTTCGGATATTGACGAAGTGATTTTAGTGGGAGGTTCTACGCGTATTCCTAAGATTCAGGAAGAAGTAGAGAAATTCTTTGGCAAGAAACCTTCTAAAGGAGTGAACCCTGATGAAGTAGTAGCCGTAGGAGCCGCCATTCAGGGTGGAGTATTTAGCGGTGACGTGAAAGACGTGCTGTTACTGGATGTGACCCCGCTGTCGCTGGGTATTGAGACGATGGGCGGAGTGTTTACCCGCTTGATCGAATCCAATACGACCATTCCTACTAAGAAGTCGGAGACCTTCTCTACGGCATCGGACAACCAGCCTTCGGTTGAAATCCACGTGTTACAGGGTGAACGACAGATGGCCAAAGATAACCGCACCATCGGTCGCTTCCACCTGGACGGTATCCCCCCGGCGCCCCGCGGCGTGCCTCAGGTTGAGGTCACCTTCGACATTGATGCGAACGGAATTATGAACGTCTCAGCCAAGGACAAAGGGACTGGTAAGGAGCAGAACATCCGCATTGAGGCCTCATCCGGACTCACCGACGAGGAAATCGAAAAGATGCGCCAGGAAGCCGAGGCGAACGCCGAGTCGGACAAGGTAGAGAAGGAGCGCGTAGAAAAAATCAACTCCGCCGATTCGCTGATCTTCCAAACCGAGAAGCAGTTGAAAGAATACGGTGAAAAGCTTTCGGAAGGCAATAAAAAGCCTATTGAAGACGCGCTGGTCGAACTAAAAACTGCCCATAAGGCGCAGGAATTGTCAGCCATCGACGCCGCTATGGAGAAGCTAAACGCCGCTTGGCAAAACGCTTCGCAGGAGATGTACCAAGCCGCAGGCGCTGATGCCGCCGGTGGACCGGGAGCAGGTGCTCCGGGTGATGATCCCGGTGCTCAGGGGAGTGCTAGTGACCCCTCTGCCGATGGCGACGTAGCCGATGTTGAGTACGAAGAGGTTAACGATACCGACACCAAATAAAGTCACTGTTAGTTTCCAAACGCTTAAAAGCCCCCTCGGGGGCTTTTTGCTTCGAAAGCATCTTTTTAGCTACTACTTTTCACTTTTTCTATCCTACGTACCGTTTTCACTCGTTTTGAGCAAATTGCTTTAGTAAACAATGGGTAGGTTTAAAGTATGACATCCGCCGGTAGATATGCTTTTGTAACTGAAACTCGTCAGTGATAGTCGCACAAACGGATTACAAACAGCACCTGAGGATAATTTTAGCGATAAGTAATATAACAAATTATATTCTTTGGTTAGTCACCAAGCCCACTCACCGCGAAAAGTTTTAAAAATCACCTCAGTAACTGCTAAGCTACCGGAGTCAACAAAAGACATAAATTACAGAAAATCAGTAAGTAACGAGCAAAAATGTCTGAAATGGCACACCTTATGCAAGTTACCTTTAGGAAATAACATTGAACAATAGGGCGTATTTACTAGTGAAGACCCTGATACCATGACACGGCACAGAAAACACAACACAGCACACCGGCGCAGCCTGGTAAGAATCAAAAATATGTTGATTCTGCTGGTTGCTGCTTTGGTGCTTAATGCGATACTTTACGCGGGCGAAGCCTACGCGCTTTGGCAGCCCGTCGGCTGGGTAGTGAATCTGTTCAGTGCGCTCACTTCCCTTATTTCACTGCTCACCGTGATGGCGGTATGGACCCTACTCTCTCGACTACTCAAGCTTCCTTCCGTAGAATCATTGCACGAGATCAACCTCAAACTGCAAAACGAAATTGGTGAGCGCGCTAAGGCAGAAGAAGAGCTGCAATTTCATCGCGACCACCTGGAGTCTATGGTGCAAACACGCACAACGGACTGGAGAAATACGACCAAGCAGTTGCAAAATGAAGTAGCCGAGCGGGTAAAAGCGCAGGAGCAAGTAACCTTTCAAGCATCGTTGCTCGACCAGTTAGAGAGTGCTATTCTTGCCAAAAATCAGGATGGAAAAATTCTGTACTGGAACCAAAGCGCCGAGAAGCTATTTGGTTGGAAGCAAGAAGAGGTTCTTGGTCGGCCACTGCGCGAGGTGCTGCTTCATTCGGACCAGTGGAGCCAGCACGAGAAACGGATTGCCCGGTTGATCAAAGATAAGCACTGGGAAGGGGATTTAGAGATCCTCAACAAGGAAGGAGTGCGTTTGCCGATTCACGTCAGTAGCACCGTGCTCCGGGGGGACAATGACGAAAACATTGGCTTCGCTTTTGTCTGCTTCGATATGAGTAGCCAGGTACGGGTTAATAACAAACTGCAGCGCGCTAAAAACAAAGCAGAGAAAGCGGCGGTAGCCAAGCAGGATTTCCTTTCTACCATGAGCCACGAAATTCGCACCCCACTCAACGTAGTCATCGGCATGGCACGCCTGTTGATGGACGAAGACCCTAAACCCGAACAATTAGAATATCTTAAGAGCCTTCAGTTTTCGGCCAACAATCTACTGGTGATCATCAACGACATTCTAGACTTTTCTAAGATAGAGGCCGGAAAGGTGAAGCTCGAGAAAATCAATTTCAGCGTCCAAGAAGTGGTGCAGGGAGTGGTGCAGGCGTTTTTGTTTCACGCCGAAGAGAAAGGTATCGATCTAAAGTTTGAGATCAACGGAGCAGTACCCGAACGCGTGATGGGCGACCAGGTGCGACTCACCCAAATTCTTAATAATCTGGTGAGTAACGCCATAAAATTCACAGAAAGCGGCTTTGTTGCCATTGATGTGAAACCCGTTAAACAAAGCGGCGATCGACTGGAAATAGCGTTCGAGGTGCGCGACACCGGAATTGGCATTAGCAAAAACAAAATTCCGACGATCTTTAACAGCTTCACCCAGGCTACCACCGATACCACACGCAAGTTTGGCGGCACCGGGCTGGGGCTAACCATCTGCAAACGACTGGTGGAGCTTCAGAACGGAACCATAGAAGTGACGAGTCGGCGAGGGATAGGGAGTACGTTTGCTTTCGCTCTTCCTTACGGCGCTGCCAAACGGCAGAACACCCAACCGATACCAGCCATTGAAGCGTATCAATTGAACAACGTGCGCTTGCTACTGGTAGAAGACAATTCCTCTAACCGCATGGTGGCCACAAGTTTCCTCACCAAAATGGGAGTGCTCGTCAACGTGGCTGAGAACGGAGTAATTGCCCTGGAGAAAGCGCAGGAGCAAGATTACGACATTGTGCTGATGGATTTGCAGATGCCCCGAATGGATGGCTACCAGGCTACCCAAGCGATTCGTAAGTTGGGCGGCAAGTATCAGAAACTGCCCATCATCGCCCTAACTGCCGACGTGGTGTCGGATGCCAAAGACCGGGTGAAGCAGGCAGGCATGGATGATTATCTATCGAAGCCATTTAGCCCCGATGTGCTCTACCGCAAGATCAGCACCAACCTGCGTTTGCAGGTGCCCGCGACTCCCCAAGAGGATCATGCGGTAACGCTTCAGTATATTATCGACAAATACGACAACGACCTTGTGTTTGCCACGAAGTTGCTGGACAGTTTGCGTACGGGCTTCGAGATGCTACCCCAACAGTTGGTAGCTGCGGTTGAAGCCAGAGATGGATACGAACTGGGACGAATAATGCACAAGATGCTGCCTACTATTCAACTGGTGGAAAACAACGAACTGCGGCAGCGGCTAGAAGCATTAAGAAAAGCGCTTTCGGAGGGCAAAACCAACGACGATCAGCTAAAAAACCTTACGAAGGCGGTTCAAACTTCGACGCAGGCATCTCTACGCTACATCGAAGCGCTGTCTCAACGCGCAAATGCTCAAAAAGAGGAGTTTCCTGAACCGTCGTAGCTTGTTTCGAAGCGGTTTTTTGCTACTTTTGGCGAAAGACTTTGCTATGAAAATTTACTACGTGCTGCTGGTTGGCGCAGTGCTCGCTGCTTCGTGCCGCTCTTCTACAAGCACCGAATCTCCCAAGACAACCACCGAAACGGTTGAAAACCCGCCCGCGCCGGGGTTCAACGCGGCAGCTTCCGACGAACGGGCCATGCAATTGGCCGACCAGGTGATGCAGGCGATGGGCGGACGCATCGCCTGGGACACCACGCGCTACTTTCAGTGGAACTTCCTGGGGTTCCGCACGTTACTGTGGGATAAAGAAACCGGCAACGTGCGTATCGAGGTGCCCCGTGATTCGGCCATCTACGCGATCAACGTTCAGGATGACATCGGCAAAGTACGGCTAAAGGGCCAGGAGATTACGCAACCTGACTCACTGGCCAAGTACGTGCAACGGGGCAAAGAAATCTGGATCAACGATAGCTACTGGCTGTTCATGCCCTTCAAGCTCAAAGATTCAGGCGTGACGCTTACCTACGCCGGAGAAGACACCCTGACCGGCGGAAGCCCCGCCGAAGTGCTCGAACTGCGCTTCAATGGCGTAGGTGTTACCCCGCAAAATAGGTACGAGGTTTACGTCGACCCTGAAGATCACCTGGTGAAGCAGTGGGCCTACTATCCCGAAGCCGCCATGGATACTCCGGGCTTCGTGCTGCCGTGGGACGACTACCAGACCTACGGAAGTCTGCAACTGGGCGGCGACCGGGGTGAGCGGGATATCAGCGATATTCAGGTGCTTGAAGAGGTGCCCACCGCGCTGTTTGAAGGGGTCAGTTCGTTTGAGTTAGGAAATATGTAGGCGCCTACTCTTGTTCAGGAACTCGTAATTATACGGTCGGAAAGTTCTCCCATATTGGGAAAAATTACGTTTTCGGTTCAATGCTGTCCGACAGGAAGTGCCAAATTTCTCTCAAAACGTAGGTTTACTTACATCACGGCAAACGGTTGCTTGGGAGATCTCCGTACGCTGCTTTCAGGCAACCGCAAATCAACCACCGAATACTGCCTGCCCCCTCATTGCTATTTCTGAAAAGCACAAAATGTCATCCTGAAAGATTTTTTTCGCAATCGCTGCCCGTAGCATACCGCTTAACTTTCTGCTAATTTTTGATGCAATTCGAGTTCAGCGCGTAATACGCCGACTTTCAGCTTCATTTCTTACTCGATCGTTTGCCTGATTATCGGATACTTAGTTCTCAAACCTTACGGATGCGGGGACCCGCCACAAAAGCCTTTCTTTGTCTCTACCGGAAGCCTCTATATTTGGCGATACAAATACGGCCAAATTTCTCAGTTTGGCGATCTAATACAATTATGAACAAAGGCCGTTGTGCGATATGGTTTGCCGGATTAAGTTTGCTCCTCTCCTTATGGGTGATATCAGAAGCCAAGGCGCACGAAACCAGTGATTATTGGACAACCGGAGCTGTCTTACGGGCTAGCGCACTAGAGGACACCGTCGCTATTGTTGGTCTCCGTTTTTCGTATACGTTCTCCGACAGCGATTTCAGTACGGTAGGCGGACCAGGAGTAAATTATAGTGCCAACGTGATGGGGCAACCCGATCTACCGGCTTGGTTGACGTTTGATCCGGTGACCCTCAGTTTTTCAGGAGAGCCCGCCGGTATTCATACCGGATCTTTCACCGTAGAAGTTACGGCCAGCAATGCCACCACCACCGAAACGCAGACCTTCACCATTGCCGTGCGCACGGTTCCTAACGCTGACATCAACGGCGCTTCCGAGGGCCAAGACCATGAAGTACAATTCACGGAAGGCGACCCTCCGGTCGAAATAGCCGCTCCCCTGGTGCTTACCGACCGGGACGGCAATCAGCTTACCTTTGCTACTATCACGCTGCGGCAACGGCCCAACGGCACCGATGAATACATCCGGCTGTCTCCGGCGGGACTCATCGCGGCGGCTAACTATAATATCGTTGCGGAAAATTACAACACCCTTTCCGGAGCCATCGAGCTGAAGGGCACTGCTACGTTGGAGCAATACGAAGAGGTGATTCGCGAAATTGTTTACATGAACGAATCAGTAGACGTAGTAAGTGGTGATCGCGATGTGGCCATTCAGGTGAAAGACCCCAACGGCTATCCTAGTAACCTACCCGTGACCAAAGTACGCATCACTCCGGTGAATGACCCGACCGACATTGACCTGAACGGTCCTGATCCCGGAACTGATTTTGCGACCACCTTTACGGAAAGAGATCCACCCGTAGCAATCGCGGACAGCAATATCGAACTAGATGATGTTGACTACCACAACGCGGCCATGGTCACGATCACGATCACTAACCGGCCCGATACCTTGCAAGAAACACTAGAAATTATTGGGGGAAACCTGCCCGGCAGCATCACCGCTTCGTTTGACAGCCTCACCGGAGTGATGACCCTGAGCGGTGCTGGTAGCCTGGACGATTACGAAAACGCTATCCAGCGGGTGGGCTACCGCAATGCCTCTCAAGATCCTAATCTCACCCAAAGAAACATTTCCATCAAATTTGACGACAGTGACGGAGGAGATAGCGAAAGCACCGCGCTAACCCGGATGAATATTATTCCGCTGAACGACCCGCCGGATGTTCACCATGATACCATTGTGGTGGCAGAGTATAGCCTAAACAACGTTGTTCAGGCTACCCTGCCGTATGATGTTGATAACGCGTTATCCACCCTAACGATCACCGTCAAAAGCTTGCCCGGCTTAGGCACGTTGACGTATGGTGATGGCACTCTGGTGAAAGTGGGCGACCGCTTAGACTCAGTGCAATTCGTTGGCCTACAGTACGATACTCCCGATAACTACGATGGCACCACCGCGCCCGGTACCTGGAGATACGAAGTGACTGATCAGGACAATGAAACCGCAACCAGCACCGTCACCTTCCTGATTAACAACGCTCCCGAAGCCGACGACTTCACGGTGATGACCGATGAGGACATCAACTACGTTTTTACGCTGGCTGATTTTGCCGATGGCTACTCCGATGTCGAGGGCGATACCCTAGCGTTTATCGTGATCAGCAGTTTGCCCGCCAACGGTTGGCTCTTGCTTGAGGACGATACGGTACAGTTGGACGATGAGATTCGAATAACGGCGCTGGACAGTAGCAAGCTGGTCTTTGTGCCCGCGCTCAACGCGAACGGTGACCCTTATACCTCGTTTCTTTTCCGCGCCAAGGACGGACGGGCTGCGGTCAGTGAACCCTACGTCGCCAGCATCATCGTGCTCCCGGTTAGTGATCCTCCGGCGGTGGATACCGTATTTGCGTCAGGTGAAGAAAACGAAATAATTTACTTTTCGGCCGACGAGTTTATCACGCAGTTCAGCGACCCGGAAAACGATACGCTAACCAAAATAAGCGTGGAAAGTCTGCCCGCTGACGGCGAGTTGTTGCTCAACGACGAGCCGGTTTCGGTGGGTGATGAAATTGCCGTAGGCGACTTGGATCAGTTGAGCTTTCGGCCCAACTTCGGCTTCGACGGCACCACGCAGTTTCGCTGGAACGGCCACGACGGGATGGCCTACGCCGAACGTCCGGCTCCGGTCATTATCACCATCGTGGAAGACAATCGGATCTCGGCGGTCAACGATACCATCCGCCTGGTAGACGTGATCACCTACGACGGATCATTGGTGCCCCAGGTGATCAACCCGACCGGGGGAGCGTTTGTCTTTTCACCGGGGCCCGTCGCTGCCCCGCAACACGGCACGCTCACTTTGCGGGAAGACGGTTCCTATACCTACCAAACCACCGCGGACTTCGCCGGAACCGATGCCTTTACCTTTGAGGTGTGCAACACCAACACTCCCGCCCAGTGCGCCCAGGCGACCGTCACCATTCTGGTGGCCGCCCCGCTGCTGGTCTACGAGGGCTTCTCGCCCGACGGCGACGGCACCAACGACGTGTGGCGCATTCGTGGTATTGAGAACTACCCCAATAACACGGTACGCATCTTCAATCGCTGGGGCAGTGCGGTCTTTGAGATCGTGGGTTACGACAATCAGGATCGTGCCTGGAGCAGCCACTCTACCGTGGGCTTGGTGTCGGGCGACGTGCCCGATGGCACCTACTTCTATTTAATTGATTTGGGCAACAACCAACCGCCCCGCTCCGGCTACGTAATCGTGAATCGCTAATGATGAAAAAAAACTTCTTCCCCCAGAACCAAGTCACTGCTCGGGCTAAGCTAACCCAAACGGTGGCCCGGCTGAACGCCGAGATTCGGTTCGCCACGCTGGTGTCCATCGCTACCAACCGCAAGGCTGGGGCGGCAGTGATGACCTTATTGGTTTGCCTGTGGCTTTCACCGGCGCAGGCGCAGCAGCGGATGATGTTCACCCAGTATATGTTTAACGGCTTGGCCATCAACCCCGCCTACGCGGGCAGCCAGGAGTCGCTCGACCTCACGGCGCTGGCCCGCGAGCAGTGGATCGGTCTGGACGGTGCTCCCAGCACCCAAACCTTTTCGGCCCACGCCCCGCTCCGAAACAAACGGGTAGCCCTAGGCCTGCTGCTGACCCACGACCGCATCGGGGTGAGCGACCAGACCGGGGTGTACGCTGTTTACGCCTACCGCATCAAACTAAAGCACGGCACCCTGTCGGCCGGCTTGCAGGTGGGGTTTGATTCGTACCGAACGGGCTTTAGCCGCGTGAAAACCGAAGCCGACGGAGATCAGCATTTCTCGGTGGACAATGCGCAGGGGTTTTTGCCCAACTTCGGCACCGGAGTATACTACGCCACCAAACGGTTTTACGCCGGGGTGTCGGCTCCTCAGTTGCTTAACAATTTATATCCGGGAAATGAGCAGAGCCGCGCGCGTCAGTTTCGCCACTGGTTTGCCTCGGCGGGTTACGTGTTTGACCTCAACCGTGATCTCAAACTGAAACCTAATGTGCTGCTGAAAGCCGTGCAGGGCGCCCCGGCATCCATCGACCTGAACGCCAATCTACTGATCAAAGAAACGCTCTGGGTGGGCATGTCGTACCGCTCGTTCGACGCCCTGAGTTGGCTGGTGGAACTACAGGCTAGTCCGAAACTGCGCATCGGCTACGCCTACGACATGACGGTGAGCCCCCTAAAGCAGGTGAACAGCGGTTCGCACGAACTAATGCTCAACTACCGGGTGTCGTTGCACAAGTCAAAAATTATTACTCCGAGGTATTTCTGAAGGCTTGCGTGAAAGAAGGATTGAATGAAATTGGTATGATACGTTTTATGTGGTTGTACTTGGTGGGATTGTTTTTGCTGACCGGAATGGCGAGTGCGCAAATGTCGGTGAGCAAGAAGCAACGAAAGATCGTGCGCAAGGCAGATCGCTCGTATGCGTATTTCGCCTACACCGCCGCGGCCGAAGGCTATACCCAGGTGCTAGAAGAGACGCCCGACAACGTCACGCTAATCCGGCAACTAGCGCGCTGCTACCACCGGCTGAAAGATGCGCCCCAAAGCGCCTACTGGTACCAACAACTGGAAGACAGTCTGCCAATGTTCACGGCGGACGACAAGCTCCACTACGCGCAGGCGCTGGCCAGTGAGCAGCACTACGAGCGGGCCGGGCAGTGGTACGCCGCCTACGGCCAAACGGGAGCAGCCCGGCAGTTGGCCAACCAGCAGCTAGCCGCCTTCGATCAACTCGCTACTTTCTACCAAGACTCCGCCTTCTACACGTTGACTCCCGTTGAAGTCAACACTGAACAATCGGACTTCGGACCGGCCTACCTAAACGGGGGCATCGTTTACGCGTCGGCGCGGGAAGGCAGTTCGTCGGGCAAGCGCTACGACTGGTACGATCAGGCGTTTCTGGACCTCTACTACGCTCCGCTGGACTCCCAAAATAGGCTCGGTCCGCCCCAGCGATTGACCGACGCGGTGAATACCCGCTTTCACGAGGGCCCTGCCGCCTTTTTCGCCGGGGGACGCCGCATGATCTTTACCCGCAACAACTACTACGGTCGCCACCGGGGGAAAAGCAAAGACTATCAGATGAAGCTCAAGCTCTACACGGCGGTGCGTGACGATACTCTTGCGATGGACTGGACCGAGGTGCGCTCCTTCCCCCACAATTCCGACGAGTACTCCAGCGGCCATCCCACGGTATCGGCCGATGGCAGTCGGTTGTACTACGTGTCGGACCGGCGCGGCGGCCAGGGCGGCACGGACATTTATATGTGCAAGTGGCAGCGCAACACCTGGGGACGGCCCGTCAATTTGGGCGAACGGGTCAATACCCCCGGTAACGAGATGTTCCCGTTTATTCATCCGAGCGGCGTGCTCTACTTCGCCTCCGACGGGCACGGCGGCCTGGGCGGACTGGATATCTATCGCATCGACCTGAACAAAGAAAATGCTCCGGCGCACAACGTGGGCTACCCGATCAACTCGAGTCGCGACGACTTCGGCCTGATTGCCGGAAAAGACGAAGCGGACGGCTTTTTCTCGACCAACCGCGACGCTGGGCTGGGCAACGACAACATCTATCGCTTTCGCTACCGCCCTAGCGCATCAATCAGCATTCCCGGTATGGTGCGCTCGGCGCAGGACAGTACGCCGCTGGCGATGGCTCGGGTAACGTTACAAACCTCACCCGGCAAGCGTGCCCCGAACGACGCGCTGGCCCAAATGCAGACCGAAGCCGACGGAAAATTTACGTTTACGCTAGACTGGGAGCATCGCTACCGCGTCACCGCTACGCGCTCCGGCTATTCATCGGATACAGTACGCTTCTCGACCCGCCGGGGAGCCGCCCGTCCCGACTCAGTGGTGCTTTACCTGGACCGCCCAGCGTTGGCAATGGAAGGGTCCCAAACAGGCACTGATGGTCTTAGAACAGACAGCCCAGAAGCCCATCTCGTTAACGAAAAGTCCGACCCATCACTGCGGGAAGCAGCTCCGGCCGTGATGGTGCGCGGCACGACCCTTAATCGCTCGACCAAGCGACCGTTGCCCGGCACCACCGTGACTCTGGAAAACGTCGAGACCAAAGCAACCAAGCAGTACGTCACCGACAGTGCTGCGCAGTATCGCTTCGCCGTCAGTCCCAACCAGTCGTACCGCCTGCGGGCCGAGCGGGCCGCTTACATCGGGGCCAACCAGGTATTCGGTACGCAGGACACGACGGGTATTCTGACCTACGACTTGCTGCTGGATTCAATTGAGGTGGGCAAGGTGGTGCGGCTGGATCGGATCTTTTATGACTTTGACAAATGGGACATTCGGACCGATGCCATTCCGGAGCTGGAACATCTGTTGGCGGCACTGCGGGGCTATCCGAGCATGCGAATAGAACTCAGTTCGCATACCGACGTGCGCGGCAGCGATGCCTACAACCAGTATCTGTCCGGTCAGCGCGCCCAGGTGGTGGTATCTTACCTAATCGCCCAGGGCATTCGCCCCGACCGCATGGTGGCCAGGGGCTACGGCGAAACCAAATTAACGAACGATTGCGCCAATGGCACGCCCTGTTCGGAAGGACGGCATCAGGAGAACCGGCGGACGGAGTTTATGATTACGGAGTATTAATTAACGATGACAACTTGATATTGCGCTACCTCCATTGCTCCCAGTTTTCGTCATCAAGCACATCGTCTATCAGCAACGCATCATCACCTCGTTCGTGCATCTACTGAACAACGTGTTCACACGCTATCCCAGGCCCGCACTTGATAGTGCGTACGATCTTGATTCTCGTCTCTATACTATTGCTTTACGGTTATTAGGATGGTAATTTTGAATACTCTACCCGATGGTTTTGTAAAAGAGGTTAAATCTCATCCAGGCCATTTCAATGGCCAGTTGTAAAGGGCTGCTTATTTGCCGTTTATAGAACTGTCTCATCAAGTTCAACCCTCTTCTAAAGACGCTATACTGCGGGTAACCGTGTTTTTTAGTTCTGACGGGATTGACCTTTCCGTCCTCAATACCGGTGGCCCAGCAAATGGTATAGGCTATAGAAACGATAGCAAACAGTTTTCGGTACTTGACGATACAGCGCAGGCAAGAGTCCTCTAAGTTGAAGCCTCGCTGTTTGAGTGCTTGAAAGAAGACTTCTATAGCCCAACGTCTTTTATACCAAGAACGCAGCGTCTGGGGTAGAGTGGTACCAATCAGATAGAGCAGTTCGCCTTTTTCATCATAGGAGAGCGAAAGGTTAACAGCCACTCCATCTACCACTACGTCCTGTTGATAGCATTCTATATCGTCGTCGGTAAAAGCTTCTTCGGCCCAGACTCTTTGCCCGGTCGCTAACAGGATGGAATGGTGCTTAGGTACTCGCACACAAAAAGGAATACGCTCGCTTTTGAGCCAACTTAGCCATTTTTGCCCAATGAATTCCCGGTCCATTACCAGCATTTGGATACGTTGTTTACCCACAACAGCCACCAATGATTGGAATAGAGCAATGCGCTGATCTGCATTACTATTGCCGCTGTTGTTGTCCAGCATCTCAAAGTAAACCGGCACGGCCATCTTACCAATGCTTACTACTGCGCACAAAACGTTGACCTGTGTCTGCCCGAAGTCCCATTCCGTGCGGTCGATGCTGAGCGTCAACTGAGGGTGAGGAACAAAACTCATCAGAAAAACCGCTACCTGTTGATAGTCCAAGCTAACTTTGGCGAAAAAGTCTTGTATTCTGCGCTCAACAGAACTCACTTGAATGGGCTTATCTGTTTTATCAGCAATCTCTGAGAAGATCACTGACCGACTGCTAATTATTCCCTGAATCATATCGCAGAGAAATTCTTGTCGCTTTTTATGCCGCACCACTTTGGCCGTTCGTATCAATTCATATATCTTTAGTACCGGATTCTTATCCATTGAAAAAGCTGGTTTTGTTGTGTAGGAACTACAAAATTCAGCTTTTTCTCCCTCTCATTCAACCCCCACCCAAAACCATCGGGTAGAGTAAATTTTGAAATAACATAAACAAAATTTTGAAATTGCATAAGATCTCGTTTTTGCTCTTTTGAAATAGTTTAGCAAAAACAGCAGCTGAGAGCGATAGAGGTGGCATAATCAAGATAAAAATCCATGTTGTTTAAAATTATTCTGTACCTATGAATCGTCCCTTGCTTACCCTTCTCTTTTTCTTCATGTCCCTGTCTTTCTCATTCGGTTGGGGCCAAACCGGGCACCGTACCGTGGGGCAGCTGGCCGAATGGCACCTGAATCGCCGGGCGGCGAAGAACATCAACGCGCTGCTTGGCCCCACCTCGCTGGCGATGGTGAGCACCTGGATGGATGAAATCCGCTCCGACTCCACCTACGACTATACCAGCACCTGGCACTGGGTGACGGTGCCTCCCGGCAAAACCTACGATTCCGCCATCCAGGAACCCACGGGCAATGCCTACCAAACGGTGCAACGCCTCATCGGCAGCCTCAAAAGCGATACGCTATCAGCACAGCAGGAGCGTGAGTACCTCATGATGCTGGTGCACCTGGTGGGCGACCTGCACCAGCCGCTGCACGTGGGCACCGGCACCGACCGGGGCGGCAACGACGTGCGGGTGCAGTGGATGGGCGAGCCCTCGAACCTGCACCGGGTGTGGGACAGCGATATGATCAATAGCAAGCAGTTGAGCTACACTGAGTTGGCGCAGTATCTCAACCGCCGGGCCGATGATGACTTCGTGAAGCAATGGCAAGCAACGCCGCCCAGCGACTGGCTCACCGAAGCCACGCAGTTGCGTGGTACAGTATATGATGTTCCGGAAGACGGGCAAATTGGGTACCAGTACGCCTACCGCAATTTTCCGGTGGTGGAACGACAGTTGCTGCTGGCCGGAGTTCGGCTGGCGGGGGTGCTGAACGAGATTTATGGGTAAGAAACTGTCACTCAACGCTTAGCTGAAAAGTGCTATACATACTCCCGCTCTGCTTCGCTATTCTGTTCGTGCCAGTTTTTCCAGTGCGCTTCCTCTTTCTGAAATCGCTCTTTGCTAATAACTCGAGGCCGAAACTTGCTAACGATAGGATGTGCTTTATCAGCAAAAACATACCGATAAGCGTTCTCTGCTATCATCTGCCATACTTGTTTAGTAAACCATGGCGAAGCCATCGTTCCCCTGCGCGGTGGGTACCGATCACCAATCTTTGTATACATAAGATGATGAGGACTTAACGGCAGTAGTATTTCGCTTCCCTTGTTTCCCCATCCCCCTTTGAAGTCGTACTGACCCTCGCGATAGTAATTCAATCGTATAACAGGACAATCATTAGTAAACCAAGTTAAGTCATTAGCGGGATGCAGAACAGTCCACCTGTGCCGTAACAAAGCTTTTAAAGCATCAGAATGAGTAAGTATGCTTTTAGTTATCCCAAGCCAAAGGCTTCTACCTTTAAGTACTTCTGTCTTAAGTTTTCCCGTAGATGCTCCTTCTTTTATTTCCTTATCTAATTTCATAGGGAAGAGAGGGTTCTTCTCCACTGGTTTGATGGCAGCTTTTTCGCTTGGTGAGAGAGATTTTACTAAAGAAACTGTCTCTTCTGACACTTTTTGGATTTGCTTCGGAAGAGTTTCATCCCATTGACTCAGATCTTCCAGCATACGAACTGGTGTTCGAACGTCTAAGGCCGCCGCAAATCGTATCAAACACTCCCAGTCTTGCGGAGTCAATTGCGCCCCAGTTTTAACCTTCTGGATAGGCTCACTCGCTGGTGTTTCAAACTCTCGCTCAAACCATCTCTCAAATTCATCAGTAAACCCTTGAGCAGTGCTATATGTGTACATATTTTTGTAGTAGCCAATTCCGCTTGGATCGTAACTACGCCACTCTGGAACGCTCTCATGTGGAACCAGCGTGCGATACGTACGAACCTTTGATACCGAATCCGTAAAGCTTCGAAGGTAAACTTCTGGCAGGTAGTGATTTTTGCTGATAAATTGTTTACTACTCATGGATAAGTGTAAGTACGTATTCTTATGTTTCAAAAGTTTCTACTTCTATTTTTCCTCGCTCGCCAAATTAAAAGCCCACCGATAACTAATCAACCGTCGCTCTCCCTCATTTTCCGTCCACGCTCGCTCGCGGTGACTAATCTCAATAATCTCGGCAGTACTCACTTTGCTGAACCGTTCTGCTACCTCCGTGAGGGTTTGAACCTCCTTCTCTTCAAACAGCTTCGCGTTAAATTTTCGCCCCGCCTGCGGTTTGAATTGCTCGCCAATGCCGCCGTTCGGAAAATTGGTAGTCTGAATGTCTACGGCATTGTTATTTGCCATAAACTCAAAAATGCTGTTGTAATTGTTAGGCACCGGGCCCATGGTGATGGCCCGATAGCGGGTGCCGCTCATCGAGAAGCAAGTGCGCTGAAACAGCAAAAAATCAGCATAGAACAATAGCTTGTTCATCTGGGTCTTCCAGGGCTGCAATTGCTCCGTAAAGAAGGCTACCATCTCGGTGAGCCGGGCCAGACTGGGAGTGCGGTAACCGGAGTATTCGTCGGGCAAACCCTTGCTTAGCAGGTAGCTTTCTACGTCAAAGCTTAATAAACGACTCTCTTTCTCCTCTATCAAGTGGTCAATTTTTCGTAACAGCTTGGTTTTAGCTTCTTCGGATAAAGTGTCCGTGATTTTTACTAGCGATCGAAACTGTCGGGGATCATTCGCCAGTTGAATCAGCTTACCGTTCGACTGGTTAGGCACTTCCCCCTGTTCGTAGTTACGGTAGCTGTTTGCCCCAAATCCCAGTACTTCGGACATCCTTGCGGCTGACAACCCGTATGTCTCCCGGATACGCTGAACGTCTTCCGGAAAGGGCAAATTGTGCCGGTCTCGGTACTGGTTATACAATTGCTGCGTATTCAGTTCGTCTAACTGAGTAGAAGTAAACTGCTCGCCGCTTGCTTCGCATAGGTAATAGTGATATTGTACTGGAAATGTCTCTTTGCGAAAAATCATCTCCCTCTCTTCTCGTTGTAGGGTCATCTCCTGACCGGTAATCGGACTTTTCATATCATTAATTTTTAAAAGGATAACGCATTGGGTACTCAGCGATATGAAACGAAATGCATAGCACACTTCCGCCAGCCAATCCTAGTGTTATTTTGATGTATATCTCGCTTTTCTTAACTTCCTTTCCAAAGACCCACATAGCGGTACCACCGTACATTGTTTCTTCAAGAGGCCCCTGCGAATAGTCCTCAACTGCTAATCTTTCTAAGACTTTGTTACGATCGATCGGCCTCAATTTAAGATCAGCCAGCGTCTGCGTGTTCTTCCCGCGATCATCGCGGAATAGAACGTCCCATATCTTCATTTTCTCCTTAAAAAAATCTGAGAAATTCGCTGACTTCATCTTTGGTAGGCATGCTACTAAGTTAGCAAGCAAATATAATATGCTTAAACTGAGCATACACAATAAAGTTGCTTTGTGAGCAAAAAAGTTGCATAGATACCACTTTAAAGTAAACTATCTATCTGTGATTTCAAGATATGGAGCAGCGAGAGCTAGCAGAGTTCGGCTGGCGAAGGTATTAAACGAAATTCATGGGTAACAGAAAGCAGCGATTTCTGAGAGGGGAAAGCGACTTCGAAAATAAATGGAAGAGTTGTCGGCGGCCATTCTATGCCATCGCACCTGTTACCCTACCGACGCAGCAACCACACTCCCGCTCCTGCCCCCAGTGCCGCCCCGAGGTACACCACGTAGTTGATGGAGCCCCCGAAGTAGTTGTTGACCACGTAAAGGGCCACCAGAAAGCCAATGGTAGCTCCACACAGCGCCTTCACCACCACCGGCATCCGAATATGTTTGAGCATGGTATTCATTACGCTAACTCTTTTTCTTGGGCATCCGCCACCCGCACGCTTTCATTGCCAATAATAATAGGCATACCAAACCGACCTTCTTCTTGGCCATTCTCGAGCTTGAGCACGCCGCGGGGACATACCGCCGCGCAGATACCGCAGCCCACGCAGGAAGCCCGCACGATGTTCTGCCCGCGTTGGGCGTACCAGCGTACGTCGATGCCCATCTCGCAGTAGGTAGAGCAGTTGCCGCACGAAATGCACTGTCCTCCGTTGGTGGTGATGCGGAAGCGCGACTTAAAGCGCTGCACAATGCCCAGATAGGCTGCTAGCGGACAGCCAAACCGGCACCACACCCGATTGCCCATCAGCGGGTAGAAACCGGTGCCGATTACCCCGGCAAAGCCCGCGCCGATGAAGAAGCCGTAGGCCGAGGCCACACTATAGGTGGGCACGCCCAGCAAACTGCCGCTGCCGGTGAAAAACGTATAAATCATCCCAATGGTCATCAGCACGGCAAACACCAGCACGCCGTGTACCGTGTAACGCTCCACCTTCCAGGCACCCAGCGACTTATCCGACAGTTGGCGATAGGGGTCGCCCAGCGTTTCGGCCAGGCCGCCGCAGCCGCACACCCACGAGCAGTACCAGCGCTTGCCGAAGAAGTAGACCAGTACGGGCACAGCGATAATGATCAACAAAATGCCCCAAACAATCATAAAAATGCCCAGTCCGCCGTTTTCCAGCAACTGGTCCAGACTGCTGGGAAAGAAGAAGTCGTAGTCCAGCGGCCAGATATTCTTGAAGTCGTAGTAGGGATTATTAAGCCGGATAAGAATTTCAGGAATCAAAAAGGCAAAAGCGGTTTGGAAAAACATAACCGACAGCGTACGGATGATTTGGTAATTGTTGTGCCGGTAATTGATAATCATCCGGGTGCCCATCACGGCAATGCACAAGGTGTACAAAAAGCCGTAGAGAAAAAATTCTCCGGCCGGATTGCCACTCAGTTGCTCACTCACCGGATCTACCATCAGAATCCAGTTGGTGAGGTAGTAAGGATAAAAGTACAGCAATACGTAGAAAACGATCAGAAAAGAACCTACCAGAATACCCAGCCACCCTCGGTGCTTAAGAGCGCTATGAAAAATACGGTTGTTCTTAATTCCCGCGTGTTCTTCTGTCCGAGGAAGCAAATACATCAGCGCACCAATGATACTCGCCAAATAGACAAACAATAATACCGCCACCGTATTATCTCGGATGAGACCAACCGTTGACGCTTTAACGATGGTCGTTTTCAATCCTTTCGCTTGGTAGCGTCCGATGCCCTTCTGCTCGATCACCCCGTTATTGATGCTTTCTACCGTACCCGCCAACTGAGACTGCAAAGCTTCCTGGTTGTCAAACTGTTTTCCCTCCAGCCAGCCGGTATAGTCCCGCAAGCTCTGGGCCTTGGTTTCACCCACCCCGTCCGAAGCAAAAACCGAAGCGGCTACGTCGGCTGAATAGGTCATATCGTTGTCCGAAGCAACCTGTTCCGCAATTTGGTTCACCTCTTCCGACGTGATACCGTACACTTCCTTTACCCGCTGGTTGGTGCGATCAATAACGTCGTCTAGGTCATTGATAAAGGGCAGATTGTAGCGATACGTTTTGCCTAACATTTCATCGGCCTCCGCGAGAATCAGGCGATAGGAACTGTTGTCTGCCGACGCAGTATCCGACTTGCTTTCACTATCGTATTCCTGAGAAGCAGCATTGGCAGGCTCCTCTCCTTCCGTGCCAAAGTTTTCGTATAAAATCTCATCCGTCAGCCGAAAGTCCGACAGAAAGAACGTCCCCACCCACAGTCCAAACCCCACCACGAACAACCCCAACCCAGCAATCTGAATCACCTTTTTCATAAGTATCTGTATTTCATCCGTGTAATCTGTGAAATCCGTGTGCTATAATCCTAGCAACGCCGCCACCCTCCCCCGCTTCCGCACCTGCACCGCCCGTTCCGGATACGCCGCGTTGAATGCCCGCCTCACCTCATCTTCATACTGCTTATAAAACTCCGGATCAAAATTGGCTTCACGCAGGTGCTCTAGCACGTATCCAATGCTTTTTTCCTCTTTAATCCACCGTTCGCACACCGCGTGCTTGAATCGAATGCCCATCAGGTTGAAGCCTTGCACCACGCCCGACGCTGGGTCGAAGACAATGCGCACCGCTTTTTCACCGTCGGGATGTTCCCAGTAAAAGTACTCTTCGCCTTCCTGCGGATGGGCGTTCACTTGTCCGTAGATCTGGTACTCAATATCAAAGAATTTGGCGGAATTGAAGAACACTCCCGGAATGTAGTGCATGCGTTGGCCGCAAATTGTTTTGGCCACGGTTTCGCCCTGCATGCGGCCGCTGTACCAAATCTGCTCCAAATTGCGGCGATCCGGTGGAGCCACCCGGTGCTGGGCACAATCGCCCACCGCATAAATGTCTGGCACGTTGGTTTCCAAGTACTCGTTCACCAGAATGCCACGGTCGGTTTCGATGCCCGAATCTTTGAGAAAATCAATGTTGGGATGCACCCCGATGGTGATGCCCACAAACTGACAAGCAATCTCTTCGTCCTCAACGGCAATGATAGATCGGACGCGCCCCTGCGCATCGCCCTTGATTTCTTTCAGCCCCGACTCACTACGCAGATTAATACCGTAGCTACGGATGTGGCGACTCACCATTGCGGCTTCTTCCAGCGGCAGCACGTTCTGCCAGTACTCTTTTTCCCGGATGATTAGCGTGACCGGAATGTGTCGGGAGTGCAGGCACTCGGCCATCTCTACCCCAATAAGGCCGCCACCAATAATCACCGCTTGCTGCACGTCCAGGGTGTTCGCCTCCATTGCCTCGATGTCCTGGTAGGTGATCATCCCCTGCACTCCCTTCAGGTTTTCGCCCGGCCAACCGGCTCGGTTTCCTGACGAACCCGTAGCCAACAGCAACACATCGTACTCCAGAGTTCCTCCGGTTTGTAACTGCAGTTGCTTTTTATCAGTATCGACGCGCATAACGTAGTCGCGCAGCAGGGTGATGTCATTCTTGGTCCAGAAGCCGTCTTCGTAGGGTTTGGTGTGCTCGTAGGTCATGTGACCCAGGTAGATGTACATGAGCGCGGTGCGCGAGAAGAAGTGGTCGGTTTCGGCCGAAATAATGGTGATCTGGCAGTCGCTCGCTGGTCTCAATTTACGAATGTGCCGGGCGGCGGTGACTCCGGCAATGCCATTACCAATAATACAGACGTGCGTCATGAGGAAAAATCAAGTTGATGACGGCCAGGATAGGTGACGACAAGGTATAAAATGTCTTCCGGATTGCAATAGTAAAATAGTCCACGGTCGATAGACCACTGTTCGGAGTGTATAGACGTTAGCTACTGTGGACTAGTTAGAAGCTGTAGATCACCCCTCCCGAGAAGCGGGTAGAAAGTCCCACGTTGCGACCGCCGACGTACTGCCCCACTCCGGCGGATAGGCCTAGTGATGGCACGATCGGAACAAATACAGATGCCCCTATTTGGGTATAATTTACGCGGGTTCTACTGAAGGGAGCCGCTCCAATATCAGGGGCATCGCTCTTAGAAATTTGGCTTTCCGACCACAAATCAATGTAGAACTTCTCCGCTGCATACCCCACCTTGGCCGAGAGCAGGGTAGCATTGGGCACATTATTTGATCGTAGGGAATAGCCTGCCTGTAGCGTTCCGAAGATGCCCGAATTAGCCTGAAAGTGGGTCGTTAGTCGCAGGTCGCCCCGGGTAGATTGGTTACCAATAGAAAGCACTTCATCCGCTGCGTAGTCGCTCAAAGGGATGGCAAAACCCAACGCCCCCAGAAAGGAAAGTTGCCCACCTCCGGTTTCTATTAGCAGCGGACGCCACTTGAGAAACAGCGAAGCGTCCTGCAAGCCATTCACCTCTTGCGCGATAGTATCCAATCCGTCTCCCTGTGCGGTGATGTAGGGAACATTGATAATCAGGTCCAGATCGTCGGTCAGACCTACCACGCCGAACAAGCTGATGCTCTTGGTGGTAATCTGCCCGCCCCACGGAGGTGGCGCATCCATTTTTGTGTCCGCAAAATAAAACATATCATAGCGTTCCCATGAATAGGATACAACCAGACTGCCGTTCCCTTTGCCCTTCGTGAAACCGTCGGTTATGGGCTGAGCATAAGCCAGGAAGCTCATCAGCATTCCAACGAAAATTAGTGGCACTATTCTGGCGTTGATCGGGTAAAGTCTCATAATAGGCTTAAAGTTAGCGTTGGTAAATATTGGCTTTTGTTAGTGTTGCAATTATCCGGGATACCTACCAAAGCAAATGTCTAGCAGCCGACTTTTGAGTGGGTGTCTAGCATTTCCACCTCTATTTATCCTTACAAAATTGGGTATTACAATACATTGTCTTCTGCCCGACAACCAAACATCCGATCTACTACGTATGTAGTACTAGTCTACCAAAGTTAATTGACCAGAAAATGCCAGTCATGAATTACGTTCTTATCATAAGCCTTTTAGGTACCTTAAGTCTTGCCACCTTTACCCAGAAAACCGAAGCTTTTCTAAAAAGTCGGGTATCAGCCGGGCAGGTAGACTACGCGAGCGTCAGCGAGAACCGCAGCCAGATTGACAAACTTTACCAGCAAATCGGTGAAATGTCGCTGAAAGAAGCATCCGACGCCGAAAAAAAAGCGTTTTACATCAACGCGTACAACATTATCACCATCCGCCAGGTGGCCAAGCATTACCCGGTGAAATCACCCATGGACGTGACAGGGTTTTTTGATAAGATAAAGCACACGGTAGCCGGTGAGCAGTTTACCCTCAACGAATTGGAGAAGAAAAAGCTGCTGGAGCCCTACCAAGACCCGCGCATCCACTTCGTGCTGGTATGCGCTGCGGTGAGTTGCCCCCCGCTGGCTGACTTTGCTTACCAGGCAGATAAGCTAGACGAACAACTGGATGAAAAAACCCGACAGGCCCTGAACAGCAGCAGCTTTGTGCGCGTCAGCAAAAACCAAAAGAAGGTGGAGCTGTCCAAAATTTTCGAATGGTATAAGGGCGACTTCACCCGCGATCAGGCATCACTGGTAGGTTACGTGAACCAGTACCGCACTCAAAAAATCCCCGCCGACTATCAGGTGAGCCACTACGAATACAACTGGGAACTCAATGATCAGTAGTTTGGTCTACTGAGGCACCTCCATCACGGTGCCGCAGTTGTCGCAGGTGCGCAGCGCTTCAGAGCCGTGGAATTTGTTGATCACCACCGGTAGCTGCTTCACAATATCCTCTAGCGGAAAATACTCTTCGTACAGTTTGTGGTCGCAGTTTTCGCAGAACCACAACAGGCCGTCGGTGTGCGTTTCACCGCGTTTCTTTTCAATCACCAACCCAATGGTGTTGGCCGGGCGGCGGGGACTATGGGGAGTTTTGGCCGGACACAAGAAAATATCTCCTTCGCCGATCACCACATCTTTGGTTTCATTACCCTCTCGGATTTTTAGCGTAATGCTTCCCTCTAGCTGGTAAAAAAACTCCTCGGTTTCGTTGTAGTGAAAGTCTTTCCGCGCGTTGGGCCCTCCCACCACCATCACGATAAAATCGGTGGTGTCGTGATACACCTGGGCGTTGCCCACCGGGGGCTTCAGCACGTTACGGTGTTCGTCAATCCATTTCTTCAAATTGAATGCTTGGGATACCGCCATGATTGATCAAATTAAACGTTTCAACAAAGTCGTTCGCTAAAATGGCGAACAAGGGGCTAACACATTTGTGGTTTAAATAGTTAGAATAACCGTAATGTTACTATTTCTTGCCCGGTTTGGCGCTTTAAATGCACTTAGATGGTTTTGATGATAGATGATGACGGTGACACCCTGGAGATTTACCGTCTGCTGGTAGAGAAAACGGAGTACGCATCTGGCTTTGTCACGTACAGCAGCGCGGCAGCGGCCTTATCGTTCTTGGCGCAGCAGGCTGAGCAAAAACAGCCGTTTCCGAAGTATGTGTTACTGGATTTGATCATGCCTGACCAGGGAGGTATTGATTTCATCCGCTCGTACGAAGCGCAGTACGGCAATTCGGGCCGAGACACCACCATCATGATTTTGACCAGTTCGGTGCGCGACAGTGACCATCAGGAAGCACTCAAGTACAACTCCGTGACCAAGGTGATCAGCAAGCCATTGTCCAAGCAACTGCTTGTTGATCTGCTGGCAGCTAGTGTAATCACTTAATCTTTCAGCGGCACATCATACAGTTCTTTCATCTGCCGCTCACCTACCCAGGAAGGTATCAATCGGAATAATCTATTGCGCAGTTTACTTAGCAATGGGCTAGTTGACTGGGCTATCTTACCCAATTGGAAGGCTCCGTTTACGATAGACGACACGCGCTTCTGCCGGATCGATACAAAGCGTTGAAACGCTTCTTCAGCGGTGGCGCTATCCGATAAACAAAAGGTAAGTACGGCCGCATCTTTCGATAGCCATCCCTGCTCCCTGCCCCAGGTTGGGAGTCATTGCGTGAGCCGCGTCTCCGGCCAAGGCCACGTTACCAAAGGCATAGTTTTTAATAGGCTTGAAGTCTAAAATATCGTTCCAAAGCAACTGCTCATCCGTAGTCTGCTTCAAAATATTTACTATTGGCTCATGGTAATGCTGAAAGTTTCTCAACAAATCAGCCACCCTAAAATTTCGCGTGTCAGCATCATTCTGAGGGGCATTGATGGCAGCAAACCAATACACTCGATCGCCGGTCAAGGGCACAATACCAAAGCGCCCTTGCGCCCCCCAAGTTTCGGAAAAGCGTTTGGGATTTTGATGAGATTGGTAAGGAATCACCGCACGCCAGCAGGTATAACCGGCGTATCGCAGGGCAACCTGCGGTAGCAATTTGTTTCGCACCGCTGAGTGGATGCCATCGTACGCAATCAGAGCTTCGGCCATCGATTGGCTGCCGTCTTCAAACCGTAGGGCAACCTGTTCTTTAGTCTGAATGAAGTCTACGCACTTTTTTCCCAAGTGTAGAATGCCCGGTACTAGTTGATCGAGCAGTACCGCTTGCAAATCGGCCCGGTGGACGGAGAAGTTGCCCTCTCCGTATGTTCGGATTACCGTCTGCGCGTCGGTTTCGTTTATTACCTTCCCTTGCTGATCCAGAAGGGCCACACTATCAAAAGTCTGCCCGATTGATCGTACCGCTTCGTCTAGGCCTAACTGACGCAGCGCTAACATAGCATTTACCGAGAGCGTCAGACCGGCTCCCGCGGCATTTAGCACCGAAGCACTTTCGTACACCCGAACTTCGTGTCCCTCTCGTTGTAATCCAATGGCCGCACACAGCCCCCCGATTCCGCCGCCTGAAATAGCAATTCTCATAGAAGTTAGTAATTTAGCCCTATGGGGCCAATGTAACAACTAAGAACAAGCAATGCTAGCTCTCAAGGGCTAATTATATGAACACGCGTCAAAAAATAATGGAAACGGCTCTTCAACTCCTGAATGAGAAGGGACTAAATCAGGTCTCTGCCAAGACCATTGCGGCGCGTATGAAAATCAGCGATGGGAATTTACGTTATCATTTCCGCACAAAAGAGGATCTAATACTCTCCTTGTACCTTGATTTAGTAGAGCAGTTGAACCAAGCTTTTGCCCAGCACCAGCGTAACAAAATCACGCTATCAAGCATGCATCAGGCGTTAAGCTATACGTTCGACCGGTTTATTACCTACCGTTTTCTGCTCCTTAATTTCACCGAGATTATGCGGCAGTACCCCACCATCCAGCGCCATTACCGAGCGCTCTACCAGCTACGCCAACAGCAGTTTTCGCAAGCCATCCAAGATTTGAAATTATCGGGTACGCTCAGAAGTGATATCAATGAGCAGCAGTACAACAACCTAGCGGCCCATTTTAACATTGTGTCAGACTTTTGGCTAGCGCACGCTGAGATTCTGCGTTCCGGAGACGCAACCGACCACTTAGCCCACTTTACTCAGGTAACATTTAGCTTGATTATGCCTTATCTTACCGAAGCGGGGCAAAGGGAATATGATATTCTATCTGCAACCGGCCGAATAGCAAAGAAGTGAAGGGCAAAAGTAGTCCGTAGGGGAATCGAACCCCTGTTACCAGGATGAAAACCTGGCGTCCTAACCCCTAGACGAACGGACCTAATTGCGGTGACCGGGTTCTGTAAACCAAATCCTGCCCCGAAGGGCAGGAAGGTGCAAACAGTGAAGAAACAAATAAATAGTAGTCCGTAGGGGAATCGAACCCCTGTTACCAGGATGAAAACCTGGCGTCCTAACCCCTAGACGAACGGACCGGATTGGAAGGACTTAAGTTGACAACACTAGGTTGCCGACTGGCTTTTTTCAGAGTGCAAATATAAAAGCCACCCACTACTTTGCCAAAAAAAAGCAGCAATTTTATGTAGTCTGCTCAATTCTCTGCATAATTTTCTACTTTCGCCCTCACAAAGCGAGAAAAACCATAACCCAACTTGCCGCGAATAGTTTATTATCCTAACAGTAGTATTCACCCTAACTAGACATCACTATGAAAGTTGCCATCAACGGCTTTGGAAGAATCGGCCGACTCACCTTCCGAAATCTCCTTAAAAACAAAGATATTGAAGTAGTAGCCATCAACGACCTCACTGATAACGATACGCTAGCGCACCTGCTGCGCTACGACTCCGCCCACGGTCGCTTTCCGGGTGAGGTGTCCGTTGAGGGCGAATCCATTATTGTGAACGGGACAAAAATCGCCGCGCTGTCCGAACGTGATCCCGAGAAACTTCCCTGGGGCGAAATGGGCGTCGATATCGTGCTAGAGTCTACCGGTATCTTCCGCGACGAAGCCGGCGCGGGCAAGCACCTCACCGCGGGCGCCAAAAAGGTAATCATCTCGGCTCCCGCCAAAGGAGGAATTAAAACGGTAGTGCTTGGTGTGAACGACGACACCATGACCGGCGAAGAGAAAATCCTTTCCAATGCTTCTTGTACCACCAACTGTCTGGCCCCAGTGGCCAAGGTGCTGCACGATAACTTCGGCGGCATCCAGAAGGGCTTCATTACCACCATTCACGCCTACACCTCCGACCAGCGCTTGCAGGATGCTCCCCACAGCGACCTGCGCCGGGCCCGCGCTGCCGCAATCAATATCGTGCCTACCACCACCGGAGCGGCCAAAGCGGTTGGCTTGGTGCTTCCCGACCTCAAAGGCCGCCTAGATGGCAACGCCGTCCGCGTGCCGACCATCACCGGCTCGATGACCGACCTCACTTGTATTCTGGGACGAGAAGTGACCGCTGAGGAAATTAACAAGGCCATGAAGGAAGCCGCCGAAGGGCCCATGAAGGGCGTGCTGGAGTACACCGAAGATCCAATTGTTTCTTCCGACATCATTGGCAATCCGCACTCGTCGGTCTTTGATGCGCTCTCCACCAATGTGAACGGCAACATGGTGAAGGTGCTCTCGTGGTACGACAACGAGGCCGGTTACTCGGCCCGCACCGCCGATTTGATCGCCAAAGTGGGCGGAACAATGTAAACCGCACCTTTTACGGGATTTACGTGAATCCACGTGATGCCGTAGTATGCTTATAATAGCAGTGAGTCACGTCCGGAAACACGATGCTTGCCGAATGGCGGGCGTGGTTTCTCTCTCGTGCTTCACTGCTATTTCTTTTTTCCTCCGCTTTCTTATACCAGACATTACATTAGTGCCTAAACCCGACAGCTTCCTTTCCTAAAGCTACCCGGAGACGTTACCTTTCTTCGTTTATCAACGAACCGTCTCCATGTCGTACCTTCCCGCGAATTATCCCCACCATTTTCTCCAGAAAATCTTTATTGGATGCTTGCTGTGGTTCTCGGTGACCAGCCCCGCCCTGGCCCAAACCCCGTTCGTTCGCGACATCAGCCAGTCGCACGGCACCGTTAACGAGGTAATTATTATCCGTGGTTCTGGCTTTGGCAACTCGGCCAGCCAGATTGCGGTTTTCTTCGGGGCCGCTGCTTCGGAAGCTATCACCGTGGAGGATACCAAGATTTGGGCCACCGTTCCGGCCGGAGCCACCACCAGCAGCATCTCAGTGATTAATCTCGCCACCGGTCTGATTGCTTATTCTCCCCAGGTATTTACGCTGAGTTACGATGGTTTTGAATTCGATAAAACTCAGTTAGAGGCACCGGAAATTTTTATCACCGAAGGCGAAGACGAAATCTACAACTTTTGCGTGTGCGACTTCAACCGAGACGGCCGCAACGACATTATCACCACCCATACCAATACGCTGAAAGTAGGTATTTTACAAAACAGCACCACCAATATCAACACCGTAGACTTCACCTCTCCCACCCCTGCCAGCATCAAGGTGGGCAAAACCCGATGGGTGCGCTGCGGTGACCTCAACGGCGACGGAATGCCTGATTTGGTATTTACCTTTTCTAATCAGAGCATTAATGTAAATCGAATTGCAATTTATCAAAACATTGGCACTCCCGGACAAGACATCAAGTTTGAGTCCGAAAGTAACGCTCTGCTTCTTGCGATCAATGGTGCCCAGGGAGGGCGAATGGACATTCGGGACCTGGACGGGGACGGAAAACCGGAGGTGGTGGTAGGAGACCTAAACGGCGCCGGTGGAGTTTCTATCTTTCAAAATACCAGCTCGCTGAGCGACATCAGCTTCAGAACCGACCCATTGCTTCCTTTCGACGACCACAGCATCACCTCCGCGGGCGTGGCCGGAGTAGATGTGGAAGATTTAAACGGCGACGGCCTACCCGATCTGGTGGCTAACAACGGCGGCCAAACGGTGCTGGCCTTTACCAACGCCAGCAGACCCGGCACCATCGCTTTTTCTGCTCCGATAACGCTGGCCACGACTAATGCCAGAAACCTCAAACTCGGGGATATGGACGGCGACGAAAAAATTGATGTGGTGGTGAGCAGTGAAGACCACGTGGGAGTGTTTCGCAACGTGACCGACACCGCAGGAATGGCGTTCACCCGGGAAGCCAAATTCAACACCGGCGGGCCGAAGTTGTCGTACCTGGGGCTTGACCTGGCCGATATGGACGGCAACGGACTACCGGACGTAGTGATTGCCAACGAAGACAACTTTCCGAAACTCGTGTCGGTCATTCTCAATAACAGCGCCCCCGGCACCCTACGGTTCGACAAGTCGGAGAAGATCCTTACCCAGCGGACGCGCTCCGTTCGGGGAGCAGATTTTAATGGCGATGGAAAACCGGATTTAGCCTACACCTACTCTGATACCGATGAAATAGCCATTCAACTCAACCGCAACTGTATCCAGCCCGTACTCGATCCGGTGAACGGACTAAGCGTATGCGATGTGCTACCGTTTCAACTCAAGGCGACCAAAGCAATTGACGTTACCTACCTTTGGGAGGTCTCTGACGAGGGCACCTTTTTTACCCCCATCGTCGATTCTGTATCATCCACCTTTACCACCAATGTGGAAAAGCACTACCGGGTCACCGTCTCTTCACTTCACAACGGCTGGACCTGCGCGCCCCGGGTATCCAACGTCGTGAAGGTGGTGCGTCCCGATGGCTTCGTGCCTGACCGACCGGTGATCATCAATCCTGATCCGGCTACGCCCTATTGCTTCGGTGAAACCGTGGTGATTGAAGCCGAAAACATTAATGCCGAATTCATCTGGACCGACCCGCAGGGAGCAATAATTCCCGGTGCCAGTACTAACGTGCTCACCGTAGAGAATATTACGGCGGCCCAGGCCGGTGCCTACTCGGTTTACGTGCAAGCCAGCGCCGACCAGGGCGGATGTGTCAGCGACGAGGCTACCTCTACCATCCAAGTTAGTGAGCCTCCCGCCATTCAGGTCAGCGCTAACCAGCCCCCGGTGTTACTCAACGCCCAAACCAGTGTCACTTTGTCCATCCCCGTCACCGAAAATCATACCTACGCCTGGTTCAAAGATGAACAAGTGGTGGCGGGAGCTACCACCAACTCCCTGACCGTGAGCGAAGCCGGTTCGTACGTGGCCTCCATTACCAACGGCTTGTCGTGCGTTCGAGAGAGTCCATTGTTTGTGGTGGCGGATGGTCAGCCCGAGATTCCGGCCACCGTGTGCCAGAACCAGGAAGGAAACTACCGCGTATTGCCCGATTCACTCAACGGAGTACCCATCCGCTACCGCTGGACCTTCGGCGACGGCAGCACGCTAGAGGGAAGTTCAGTTAACTATGGTTACCCTGAAGCAGGTAGCTTCACGATAGGGGTAGAAGTGCTTTCGACCGACAATCAAGTAAGCAGCCGTAGCGAGCAAGCTATCACTGTCTTTCCCGCCCCCATGTTCACCCTGGTAACCGAGGGGAAAGCCAATTTATGTCCCAGCGAAACGGTTACCTTGGTGGGCAGCGAGGGATTTGCTACCTACGCCTGGAACAACGGCGAAACCACTCCGCGCATCACCGCTTCCCAGGCCGGAATTTACTCGCTCACGGTGACCACCGACGACGGTTGCACCCTCACCAAGGACATTGAGGTGCGCGACGTACCCAACCCCGAACCGGTCATTGAGGCCAGTACCGAACGCGTGAGCTTAGGAGATACTTTGCAACTCCAGGTTTCGGGAGGGGATACGTACCGCTGGAGTCCGGCCCAGGGCCTGAGCGATACCACCATCGCCAACCCCATTGCCCGTCCCCTGGTGACCACCACCTACACCTGCGTGGTGACCAACAACGAAGGCTGCTCAGTCATCGCCGAGTACATCATCTACGTGGACCGGTCGCTCGATGTGGTGCCGGATAAAATTTTTAGTCCCAACGCGGATGGACAAAACGACACCTGGCGCATCGAGAAAATGGACTTGTATCCCGATTGCCGGATGACCTTGTTTAACCGGCAGGGGGTTCGGGTTTTTCAGCGAGAAAACTACGCTAACGATAATCCTTGGGACGGCACCAATAATGGCCAGTTTATTCCCGCCGGGGTATACTTTTATCTCATTAATTGTGGCGACGAAGCGGGGCAGCAGACGGGCAGCGTCACTATCGTGCGGTAGGTATCAACAACCTGCTTCCTAGCGCGGGCCCTTCTTAGTAGACTTCTTTCGTCCCCCGCCGCCTTTGCCTTTGAAACGCCCTCCGCTGCTGGGCTTTTTTGAGGGATCGTAAGTAGGTGCTTCGCCCAGGTAGTCCGGTAGTTTGGCCGTCGTAATATTTCCCTCACCAATCAGATCAACGATGCGGGAATATGAATACTGGTCCTGGGGCTCCACAAACGTGAAGGCGGCTCCTGAGGCGTCGGCCCGGGCCGTGCGTCCGATCCGATGTACGTAGTCCTCTGGGTCGTTGGGCAAATCGTAGTTAACCACCAGTTCGATGCCTTCCACGTCGATGCCGCGCGATAAAATGTCGGTTGCTACCAGAATCTGCAATTGCTTGCTTTTGAACTGCCGCAGCACCTCCTCGCGCTCGTCCTGCTCTAAATCCGAATGAATCGCCGCCACGTTATAGTCGAGCTTGTTGAGGATTTTACCGACTTCCTTGACGGTGGTTTTACGCGAGCAGAAAACGATCAGGCTGTTGACCCGCTTGGCCTTGAGCAAGTGCTCAATAAGCGGTAGTTTCTGATTACCGTACACGTGAAAAACTACCTGAAGAATGTTCTCGGCCGGGGTAGAAAGGGCAATATTAATCTCTTCCGGCTCCTGAAGCAGCGTCTTGCTCAGTTGCCTAATCTTGGAAGGCATGGTTGCTGAAAACATTAGCGTATGGCGCTTTTCGGGCAGGAACGAAGCAATACGAATGATATCTTCGTAAAATCCCATGTCTAACATGCGGTCGGCCTCGTCGAGGATCAAGTACTTGAGTCCACTCGTATTAACGTATCCCAGATTCAGGTGCGATATAAGCTTGCCGGGGGTGGCAATGATGATATCAGTGCCCCGTTTTAGGGCGTTTTTCTGCACGTCAAAAGCAGCGCCGTCCTTGCCTCCGTAGATGGTGATCGAGCTCAGGGAGGTGAAGTACAAGAAGCCCTCTAACTGCTGATCAATTTGCACCGCCAGTTCTCGAGTGGGCGCAATGATGATGGTTTGGATGCCGTGCGCTTCTCCCTCAATGAGGTGATGCAGCATGGGCAGCAAGTAAGCAGCGGTCTTCCCGGTGCCGGTTTGAGCGCAACCAATCAGGTCTTTGCCCTGCATTACCGGAGGAATGGCTTGTACTTGGATGGGGGTGGGTTCTTCAAAACCCATGGCTTCCAGGCCGCTGATCAGCTCGGAATGCAGGTGAAAGTCACTAAATTTCAAAATGGTGGTGAGTTCTTCGTAGATTGAGCAAACGTATGAATAAATTAACAAAAACCCGCAGGTTTGGTTCGCCGACCTAAAAAAAGGCGGACCGTATTCCGGTCCGCCTTGCCTAAAACGACGCTTGTTATCTCTTTTTGATTAGGAGATCATAGGCTCGCCAACCCGCGCTGCTTCCCGTTCTTGGGCTACGGTAAGCAGCTTAGCAATGATGATATCGCTGGGCACTTCCTGGTCCACTGATTCACCGATTGCCCGCACAAAATCATCCACAAACTCCGAGCGAAGCTCCAAGCGTTCGGCGTAGGCTTTGCATACCAACATTTCCTGATCGTGAATTTCGCCATCAATCAGCATCATGCTCACCAGTTGATGCAACTGATCAAAACGCTCGCGGTCGTTGGTGGGGGGGGTAGATCGCGCTGCGTCCGGGTGCTCTTGAATACGCCTCAGTTCCGCTTCCGTCACGTTGAATCGTCCGGCTAGGGAGAGCAAATAACTCGCTTCAATCGGATCGAAGCTGCCATCCGAAGCAGCAATCTTCATCAGGTTGCTGAGATGGGCTTTGGCTCTTTTCTTTTTACCTCCTAAAATTAATTCTCGTAAATCCATAGTGAATTTTTATATTTTTCTTATACTAAATATACTGATATTGCTAAACAATGTCGCGTTAAGTTTGCAGGAAACATACATCTGCAAAAAATTTGACCTGTTGTGTCCTGGTCACTGTTTCGCGCTTACCTCACTTCCTCTCAATTAATTGTTTACCTTTGCCACTGTATTATTCCTATCGGTTTTACTGTTTTGATAGGACAGGGAGCACATTGAATGCACTATTCCTAAAATATCTACGCACTTATGTTTGATTCGTTAAGTACCCGGCTCGACCAAGCCTTTAAAACACTGAAGGGACAGGGAGCCCTTACGGAAGTGAACGTGGCCACCACCGTCAAGGAGATTCGGCGGGCGCTAATTGATGCCGACGTTAACTATAAAGTAGCCAAAGACGTCACCGATACCATCCGCGAGAAAGCGATGGGTGAAAAAGTACTTATTGCCGTTTCGCCGGGCCAGTTGCTCACCAAGATTGTGGAGGAAGAACTGGCCAAGCTGATGGGCGGAGAGCGCGTAGGTCCTAACTTAACGGGCGAACCCGCGGTTGTACTCATTGCCGGACTACAGGGCTCGGGAAAAACCACCTTCTCGGGCAAATTTGCCAACTACCTCAAGAAGCAGAACCGCAACGTGCTGCTTGCGGCCTGCGACATTTACCGCCCGGCCGCTATCGATCAGCTCAAAGTGCTGGGTGAACAGGTGGGCGTGGAGGTCTACGCCGAACCGGACAACAAAGATGCTGTCGCCATTGCCCGTCGGGCGGTGCAACACGCTAAGCAGAACAACCAGAAAGTTGTGATTGTGGATACGGCGGGGCGTTTGGCCATCGACGAGGCCATGATGAGCGAGATTGCTGCCCTGAAAGAAGCACTAAGTCCCACGGAAACCTTATTTGTGGTGGATGCGATGACGGGTCAGGATGCAGTGAACACGGCCAAAGCCTTTGATGAGCGGCTCAACTTCGACGGGGTAGTACTCACCAAACTAGACGGTGATACGCGGGGTGGCGCGGCCCTGTCCATCAAAACCGTGGTGAACAAACCCATTAAGTTTGTGAGCAACGGCGAGAAAATGGACGCCATCGATGCCTTCTACCCTGACCGCATGGCCCGCCGAATCCTGGATATGGGTGACGTGACCACGCTGGTGGAAAAGGCGCAGCAGGTGTTCGATGAAGAGGAAGCGGAGCGCCTTAACCGCAAGATTCGCAAGAATCAGTTTGATTTTAACGATTTCTTGTTGCAGCTACAGCAGATCAAGAAGATGGGCAACGTGAAAGATTTGGTAGCAATGATTCCAGGCATGGGCAAGGCGTTGCGCGACGTTGATATCGACGACGATTCGTTTAAGCCTATTGAGGCCATCATCCGGTCAATGACGCTGGAGGAACGGGCTAGTCCGGGGATTCTGAACGGCAACCGGAAGAAACGCATTGCTAAGGGCAGCGGCACCACCGTGCAGGAGGTAAACAGCCTACTCAAGCAGTTCGAAGACATGCGTAAGATGATGAAGATGATGAACAAGATGAGCGGCAAGCGCAGCATGGCAGGGATGAACCCCTTTGGATGATACGTGTACGTGTAGGGATGCGTCGCGACGCATCCCTACACGTACAATACGTCCTTACATGCCTCTAACGTTTTTTGCACATTAGGCAGCACCGGCTCAATTAACGTGGGAGCATAGGGTAGCGGCACATCCCAGTTATTGATGCGACGGATGGGAGCATCCAGATAGTCAAACGCGTGTCGCTGAATATGGTAGGCAATCTCGCTAGAGATAGCACCCAATGGCCAGGCCTCTTCCACTACAACCAAACGATTCGTCTTTTTCACCGAGTTAACCACGGCTTCGTAATCGATGGGGCGAATAGTGCGCAGGTCGATCACTTCGGCGGATATGTCGTCTTTCGCCAGTTCTTGTGCCGCTTCGTTGGCCACCTTCATCATTTTTCCGAAGGAGACAATGGTGATGTCACTGCCCTCGCGTACTACGTCAGCTTTGCCAATGGGAATCAGAAAATCGTCGTCCTCGGGCACCTCGCCCTTGTCAGCGTACATCAACTCGGATTCCATAAAAATGACCGGATCATCGTCGCGCACGGATGATTTGAGCAATCCTTTCGCGTCTTTGGGGTTGCTAGGCACCACCACCTTGAGTCCGGGGGTGTTGGCGTACCAACTGTCAAAGTTCTGGGAGTGCTGTGAACTTAGCTGCCCGGCGTTGCCCGTGGGTCCTCGAAACACAATGGGTACCGGAAACTGCCCGCCGGACATAGACATCATTTTGGCGGCGCCGTTGATGATCTGATCAATGGCAACCAGCGAGAAGTTGAAGGTCATGAATTCAATGATAGGACGCAGTCCATTCATGGCCGCTCCGATGCCAATGCCGGTGAAACCCAGCTCCGCAATGGGAGTATCAATCACGCGCTTGGCCCCGAACTCGTCGAGCATGCCCTGGCTCACTTTGTATGCTCCGTTGTACTCGGCGACCTCTTCGCCCATTAGAAACACTTTCTCATCGCGGCGCATCTCTTCGGACATTGCCTCGCCTAACGCTTCTCTAAACTGAATTTCTCTCATGAAGTGGGTAATGTAGTGGATTTCAAAAATAGGCAGTGCCCGTGGCGAAACAAAAGGGTAACATAAAAAAAGCCTTCCGGTTTGGGAAGGCTTTGATGTTTAGAAGATTTATATCTACTGAAGAGCATCTCTAAATCCTTGTACTTCTTTGTAATCGTCAAACACTAAATCGTTTAACGCTGTTTCACGCAAATCGCCGCTGCCTGCTACTGCTTTTTTGAGCGCATCGAAGATACCTTGCTCGTTTTTCAGATAAGCATTGGCAATAGCGATACCGTAGTTGGCCTTGCTGTATTCTGAGTCTAATCCTAAAGATTCTTCAAAACTGGTGATAGCACTTTCGTAGTTGCCGGTGAGCACCTGGGCCAAGCCTAAGTTGAATAGGTTAGACGCTGACTCGTTGGCGTTGGAGAGAGATGATACCGCTTGGTCATACTTTCCGCGGGCAATGGCAATTGCGCCCTGGATACCGCTGATGCCAGCCGAAGCTTCGGGCATAGAGGGTTGCATGCCAGTAGCTTCGGTGATTTCCTCTTCGGCCTTCTGCTTGTTGCCTTGCATCATGTAAACGGTGGCCAAGTTAGCGTGTGCCTCGGCGTTATTTTGACGCTGCGCGGCTAATTCAAACTGAGCAACAGCTTTCTCCAGCATATCAGATTGTCCGCTTTCACCGGCCTCAATAGCCTGGGCCAGGTAGACCGCACCCAGATTATTATGTGAAGCATAGCTGTCTTCTTTCTTGGTAGCAGCCATGTAGATCTTCTCGCGCTCTTCCAGGCTCGGGGTCAGGGTGCCGCCGTACAACAGTTCTTCATTGGTCAAAGTATCGGTAGACACTTGGTCATTAGACAGCAGTTTGGCCAGCGTAGCGATCAATCCGTCGGGCTTTTTGTCCATTACGGTAAGCACTTCGGTTTCGGCCAATCGCAGGTTAGGATACACATCGCGGAACACCTGCCGGTAGGTAGGCAGTTGGTGGAGTTGGTCTTCCTTCTCTTCGAAGCTACCAGAACCATCGATAACGTCAAAGTACGCCTGCTTTTCGCTTTGCGAAATATCGCTGTAGTCTTCCAATGAGTCGCGGAAGGGTGCCCAGTTTTCTACTACCGGCTTCAGAATAAAATTAATGGAATCGGCGGCGCCTTTGTAGTCGTAGCGGTCCATTTGCTGCTGGTAATACTCTTCAATGCGCTTGGCACGATCTGCTGACAGGTTTTCGTTCACACGCTCTGAGCCTTCGGGAGAGTGCGTTCCGGTGATGGTGACCGAACGGGTGACATTTTTCTCGGCGATAAAGTTCTGGAAACGGTTACCGCGGTCACTGCGCACCTCAGAGGTGCGCAAAACCGAACTGCCCTGCGGAAAGAAGAAGCTCACGTTGTTGGGCAGCAGTTCTTCTTGGTTATTGTAACCGTGGTCAGAGTAGACAACAAAGGTAGGAGACGCCACCATGTTCTGGGTGATGATCAGACCTTTGGCCACTTCTAATTCAGGAGTTTCGGCTTTCTTGTCTTTGTTGGGATCCGAGGCCACGCCCTGCACCATCAGGGTGCCATTGTCCATGGCATCGCCGGTGTAGGCGAAGGCCATTTTGCGACTTTCGGTAGGCTGTTGTTCGGCTCCGTTGGGAAAATCTTCGGCCCGGAACTCCATGCTACCCACGTCGGTGCGTTCGTCACCGTACTGATAAAAGGTATTCACGGTGTATACTTTGCCCTTCTTAAGCATCTTTACCGGAAGCTTGGCGCTCATATTGAAGCTTACGCTGTCTCCCTGAAGCTCCAACGGCGACGGCTCAACGGTTAGCTGCTGGTCTTTGGCCAGCTTCACCATCTTCTTCAAAGAGTTACACCCAGAGAAGGCAAACGTTCCCAGGATGATTGCGGTAAATAATATTTTTCTGACTTGATTCATAATTTGAGTTTATAAGTTTAGTTGGTGTCGCGAAATTATAATCTTAAAATCAATATTACAATTATGTGGAAATAATTGTTAAATTCATCCCTCATTGAACCGCAGCATACTGTTCATTGTTTTAATAAACTCGGCAAAGCATGAAGAAAATTCAGTATTTTTTTGAGAAACAGGCCTTCGGGGTGTGCACGAAGATAGGCAGAACAATGGAAATCCCCACGGCTACCATTCGGCTTTATTTCATCTACGCTTCTTTTCTCACCTTTGGCTCACCCATTTTGGTCTACTTGGGTATTGCCTTTTGGATGAACTTTCGGCAGCACCTTCGGAAAAGCAGAAATCCACTGTGGTATTATTAGCCCTTTGGCCTGAAGTCCAGTTCGGAAAATGATTTTTTTCCTTTCAGGTATCGCTCAACGACCAGCAGGCGGGGCATCATTACCGGAGCGCTGCCTAATTTTTGTAAAACCCGATCCCGACTGTTCTTCCATTGGGTGCGCTGCCGCCCAAAATCAAGCATAGCGCGCAGCACCGCCCAGGCATCCGGCCCCTTTCCTTGTAGCAGAAACCGCAGGGCAGCCACTCCGTCGAGACTTAGTTTTAACAGAACCCTTCGCCAGAGTTGTCGGCGGGGAGTGTTTTTATACAGCATCCCGGTGCTGTTTCTAAAGTTTAGGTAGGTTTTGTGAGGGTTGGTGGCGGGCATGGTGCCGCCGCCCACGTGATACACTACACTTCGCGGTTGGTAACAAACGCGGTGGTTGGCCGCTTGCAAGCGCCAGCACAAGTCTATTTCCTCCATATGGGCGTGAAACAGCGGATCGAACCCACCGAGGCGGCGAAAAACCTCGGTGCGGACAAAAAAACAGGCTCCCGAGGCCCAAAACACCGGCACACTGTCGTCGTACTGACCCGTATCGCGTTCTACTTGTTCAACGATTCTTCCGCGGCAGAAAGGATAGCCCAGCTGATCAATGTATCCGCCGGCTGCTCCGGCGTGCTCAAAGTAGTCGGGTTGATGATATGAACGTACCTTCGGTTGAGCGGCCACCACCTGATCATCACGCTCCATTAATTCTAAAACCGGTTCGATCCATCCGGCGGTGACTTCCACGTCGGAGTTAAGTAAAACACTGTAGAGATTGTCAATATCGCGCAGCGCCAGATTATAACCCTGAGCGAATCCGTGGTTTTGGTCGAAAGAAAGCACTTCTATCTGAGGATAAACGTCCGCTAAAAAAGCGAGCGAATTATCAGTTGAGGCGTTATCAGCCACAATCAGCCGGTGCCCCGGGCTGTGCGCGACTACCGAGGGTAGAAATTTTTCTAGAAAATGAACTCCGTTGTAATTAAGAATGATAACGGCCGCTGAACTCATCCGGTGAAGCTGCCTAGGTCGAGGCCGGGGATATCGGGCAACACCCCGCTGGTCGATTTCTTCATTTCTTCTTTCACCTGCGCATCGACGGCCTCCAGCGCTTTGTTCACGGCGGCAATCACCAAATCCTGCGCCATTTCCTTGTCCTCGGGCTTGAGCAGGTCGGCATCAATTTCCAGATCGATAACCTGCTTTTTGCCGTTTACCACCGCCTTCACCATGCCTGCGCCCGACTCGCCGGTGGCGGTGACGTTGGCTAGGTTCTCCTGGGCCGCCTTCATTTTCTCCTGCACCTCTTTCACCTTCTCCATCATTTTGCTCATATCAAACATAGCCTTATTGTTTAAGTAAATTACGAAACCATAAAATTAATCCGTTGGCCGGATCTCTCAAATCAGTAACTTTAGTTTGAGCAGAATGTTAAGCAACCCGCCCGAGCAGATGTTACTATCTCTGCGGTTGCAACAGCAGCAGGCGCCCCTGCTGAATGAACCGGTTGCCAAGTTGGTCCACCACGTCGGCGCGAAACAGGTAGGTCCCTTGCGGTGCCATCGCTCCTTGGTAGCTTCCGTCCCAGCCTTCTTCCATGGTGTCGGACTGAAAGAGCAGTTCGCCCCAGCGGTTGTAGATGCGCAACTCGACGTACTCGATCAGGCGGACGGTGTAGACGAACACGTCGTTGCGTCCGTCCCCGTTGGGCGTGAAGGCGTTAGGAAAGTGGATCTCGCCCCGGGTAGGAATGGCCGCGCACCCCGCTTCGCTGCGCGCCGACTCGTTACCGCAATTGTCTCGGTAGGCTAGTTGGTAGCAGTAGGTTTCGCCCACCGCCACGTTCGGGTCTTGATAGGGAGCGTTAGCAACATCTTCTGTCCGCACCGAATCGTACAAGACGGCATCTTGTCCATTTTGAGAGCGATACACGTAATAGTTGCTTATTCCTGAAGTTTGCCGCCACGCCACCTGAAGTTGCGTCCCCACCGGCTGCACCACCACCGAGTCGGGGGCGGGAGAAATCGCTTCGCTGATAGCGGTGAGCGTAAGCGGAGCCGAGGTGCTGCTGCCAGCCGCGTTTTCGGCCCGCACCCGGTACTGATAAGCCTGCTGACACTCGACCTGCGTATCCAAAAATTCTCGGTCAGCCGTAGTCGTCAGCGGTTCGCCGTCGCGCCGCACTTGGTACTCCGAGAAGTCCGGGTTTTGCCAGGTGAGCTGATTCTGCTGATCCTGGGCTTCTCCCTGCAGTGCAATGCTACAGATCGTGTTTGACACCAGGTTTAGCGCTTCGTCGCAGCGGTTAATGGCCACCACCCGAAAGCAGTAAGACTGCTCCGTGAGACGAAAGGCCGGGTTATTGACCAGCAGTGCTTCCGGATCGTTCAGGTTGTACCGCGCGAAGGTGAAGTCGTCGGTGCCTGCCTCGGCCACTTCCAGGCGATACGATACATTAGGGTTGGGTAGTTGGTAGTCGACCCGGACGGTGCTGGCGCTTTCTACCGCTACGCCGGTGAGGCTGGCGACGGTAAGCGTATTGATTGTGGTGATGGTGGTGTCGCCCACCGCGCAGAACTGCGAATCGGCGTTCTCGAACAACCCACGAACGGTGATCGAGTAGGTGCCAGGCGTGCCGTAGGGGTACACCGTCTCGTTGGCAGCGGTTTCAATGGTGATGCCGTCGCCAAAGTCGATCTGCAGGCGGTCGTAGTAGTCGCCGGTGCGCGCTATCAGGATGCTGTTGTTGATGCAGGTGTAGACCCGAAACTGCGGCGGTCGCGGCTCGAGCACCTCGATGGTTATGGAGTCGGTGGGACTGCCCAGAATCCACAGGATTTTGTAGATGCCCGGCACGGCGTAGGTGGTATCGCGGTAGTCTTGGTCGCGGTTGAAGTTGATGGTTCCGTTAATCTTTCCGCCGTAGTCAAAGGCAAAAATTGAGCTGTTGGTATTGCCGGGGGGAATTGTCTCACTGGTTATTGCCACATTAAGCGGAGCGCAGCCACGTATTTGACTGACGGTGAACTTACCCTGCTCACTGGGATAGTCCTGGGCATGAATTTCTCCTCCCACTGCCAGAAGCAGCAGGCCAAAGAAGGGCAGAATCTGGGTGAACGGAACTGGCAAGGTTAGATCAGAGGATTTATGAAATAAACCGCTAAATTAAGCCATTATTGCTTTATCCGCTTGATAATCGTATCCAAAGCGAGCGCTTCTTGCTCACCGGTGCGCAGGTTTTTCAGACCGTACGCGCCCTTCGCCAGTTCGTCGGTGCCCACCACCACGGCGTAGGGAATGCCCTTTTTGTCGGCGTAGGCGAACTGCTTCTTCATTTTCACCGCTTCGGGATACAGCTCAGCGGCGATGCCCGCCTGCCGCAACTGCGATAGCAACGGCAGCACCTGCGCCTCCAGCGCCCGGTCGAAGTTGACGAACAGCACCTGGGTGATCCCGTGACTGGCTTCGGGGAACAGGTTCAGTTCATCCAGCACGTCGTAGATGCGGTCAACGCCGAAGGAGATGCCCACGCCCGACACGCCGGGCAGGCCGAAGCCGCCGGTGAGGTTGTCGTAGCGTCCGCCCCCGCTGATGCTGCTACTGAGCGAACCCTGGTTGGACTTCACCTCAAAGATGGCTCCCGTATAGTACGACAATCCCCGCGCCAGCGTAAGGTCGAACGACAAGTGCTTTAACGAAGAACCCAGCGCGCGGGCGGTGTCCATCACCTCGCGCAGCGCGGTGATTCCCTCCTGTCCGACGGACGAATCTTTGAGCAACTCAGCAACGGTGGTCAGTTGTTCGTCGTTGGTGCCGGATAAATGGAATGCGGGTTTTAGTTGCTCGATGGCTCGATCACTAAAACCGCGGTCGCGCAGTTCGTCCAGCACCTTCTCCTCGCCAATTTTGTCCAGCTTGTCAATGACCACGAGCAAGTCGGTCTCCTTATCGGGCACGCCCAGCACCTCCACCAGGCCGTGCAGCAAGCGGCGGTCATTGATTTTGATGGTATAATCGGTGAGCTTGAGTTGAGCAAATACTTCCTCCAGCATCAGAATGATTTCGGCTTCGCAGAGTAGCGCGTCGGTGCCCACCACGTCGGCGTCGCACTGGTAGAACTCGCGGTAGCGGCCCCGCTGCGGACGGTCGGCCCGCCACACCGGTTGCACCTGGTAGCGCCGGAAAGGGAAGGTGATGTCGTGCTGGTTCATCACCACGTAGCGGGCGAAGGGCACGGTGAGGTCGTAGCGCAGGCCTTTGCTGGAGATTTTAGGCGACAACCCACTAATTCCGGCTTGGTAATCACTTTCGGTGGTGCCGGACAAGAAATCACCCGTATCCAACACTTTAAATAACAACTGGTCGCCCTCGTCGCCGTACTTGCCGGTGAGTACCGACAGGTTTTCCAGCGTAGGCGTCTCCAGCGGTTGGAAGCCGAACTTGCGGAACACCGCTTTGATTGTGTCTAATAAATAGGTGCGCTTGCCCATTACCTCGGGACCGAAGTCGCGGGTACCTTTGGGTAGCGAAAGTTTCTGGTTACTCATTGATCTGACTTGATTTATCCGGGTCCGGATTGAAGTCCCGAAACGTATCCTGAATGTTTTTATCGCTGGCCTTTTTCGGATTTTTCCAACTGGCGTCCAGCTCTAGTTCGGTTACCTTTTCTACCTTCAGCAGCAGAATTAGCTTCTTGAGGTCTTCGCTGAATCCTGCCTCACGGCGACTGTTCGACAGGGCGTACTTACCGGCAAACACGTTGCCCTGGGTTTGGAGTTCGTTCAGTTTTTGGTTGATATAGCTCAGCTTTTCGTAGATGCTGCTGGGGTCTTTGCCGATCACCTTGCCCGCCTCGAGGCTACCGAGCGTCGCAGAGGCCGTGCCGCCCACGACCGAAACGTATCGCTGGCCCGTCACGTCGTTGCTGAGGACCGCGGGCGACAAGCCGGTGAGCGCTCCGATGGAGGCGGCAGAGAGCACCCGGTGCTTTTTACCGCGCCGCGCCTTTTTGTAGCTGCGACTCAGCTCCTTCTCTTTTTCTTTGAGTTGCGTCATCAGGTCCCACCCGCGCATCAGGCCGGTGCGGTACTGCCGGTAGAGCAACTGGTCTTTCTCCACCAAGTTCTCGGCATCCTGCACCGTCACCGTCACCCGCCGCTCCTGCCGCTGGTTGGCACGGTCCATCACGAAGAAGGTGATCCGGTAAGTGCCCGTATCGCCCGGCTCCACGAAGAAGTCGTAGCCGGGTTGCCACACAAACTCCCACTGCGTGGGCTCGTTGCGCACCAACGCGCTGCGCGGAATGCGCTGGTCTGATACGAAGTCGAAGCCCACAATGTCTTCGTCGCCGTTGGGGTCGGATAAGTAAAACTTCAGATTTAGCGACTCGTCTTCGCGGATGTAGAAATGCTCCTGGTTAGGCACCACCGAAATGTTGGGCGGCAGGTCCTGCTGGGTAACTTCTACACGGAGGCGTCCGACCTGCTGGGCTTCGTAGGGCTGGTCTTCCACCACAAATTCCAGGTCAAGGGGTTCGCGCTTGAGACGCGCGTACTGGGTGAGCGAGGGTTTCCACAACAGTTCGCCCTGGGCGGAGAGTGTCATGCCCTGCGGCATCTGGTTGATCATCGGCTTGAACACGATCGGGTCTTCGTCAGGATCGGTGATCGCTGCGTCGCTGCTCAGTTGGTAGCTGTTGTCGGCTCCGTACTGCACGTAGAACTTTTTAAGGTCGCTGATTTCGGGCGCGCGGTTGGTGTGGTACACCCGCAGGCTCACCTGCTGCTTGTCGCGCTGGCCGTGCTGGTTACGCACTTCGAAGATCAAGGGGATTCTCTTACTTTCCTCCAGCCGATCCACCACATCGTACGAAGGTTTCCAGTAGACATTGCCCAGGGTGTCGTAGCTTAAGCCAATTGCCTCCCCGTTGAGCACGCGGTAAGCGTAGCGCTGGTCGGTTCCGCCGGTAGCGGATAGCTTCAGGTTGAGCACGTCGCCCTCACGCACCACGTTCCAGCCACTGCTACTCGGAAACTTGAGCCGCACCGCGTTGTCAGGGTCCGAAGCGCGGGGCGCTTCTTCCTGGGTCGAGGCGGCCGGAAGCACATCGACCGAGGCCGTCAGCACGTCGTCGTAGGTTTGGTCCTGAATAGAAATGCTGATCGGCAGCGGGGCCTGCTTCAACGCTTCGAACTGCTCGTCGGACGGATTCCAGCGCAGTTCTCCGGCGGGCGACACCCGCATGCCCTCCGGCAGGGTGTGCGGGCCAGCGGGCACGGCAAAGTCCGGCGGCAGGGCCAGTTGGTACTGGTTGTCGGTTTGCTGAACGAAGAAGGGCGGCAAGTTGATGGGAGCGGGAATTCGCGCTTGGTTATGAACGACCAGATCGACCGATTCGGTAGTGGTTTGCCCGGTGGAGCTTCGCACCGCAAAGCCTACGGTGATCGTCTTCTGCTGCTCGCCCGGCCCCACCACGTCGTAGTCCGGCTGCCAGGTGAAGTCGCCGGAGGCACTCAGTTGCATGCCCACCACGCTGTCGGAGGTTAGTTGGAACGTGTACTGATCGTCAGCTCCCCCGGCAGCCGACAGGGAGAACTCCAGGGGTTCACCCTCGTGCGCTTCGTTCCAACCACGGGCGGTCGGCAGTTGTAGCCGTAGTTCGTCCGGTGCTTGGGCGTGCGCGGTTCCGAGACCTATTCCCGTTAACCATCCACTCGTTCCTAGTAACAATAGTATTAATCGTCGCATAGCTCACTGCTGGTTGGAGAGAGTAACGTTAATCTCTCATCCGACGCATAAAATTAACGCAGGTATGTACCGTTAAGGGTATAATAGCACGGTTTTTGAATTCGTGCCTTTACAAACAGGTATCAGTCACTTTTTCTGAAAAAACCGGAAACTTTCTGGGGGAAGTCACTTTCGAAATTGTCTAACCAACCAAACACCCTAACTACCTTCCTTAATGAAACACCTGTTTTGGCTCCTGTGCTTGGGAGCCCTCCCCCACTCACTTTTTGCTCAGGCGCAAAAATACACAATCAGCGGCTACATCAAAGACGCTGCCAGCGGAGAAAGCCTGATCGGAGCCAACGCCTTCGAGAAAAGCTCGCTCAGCGGCACCAGCAGCAACACCTACGGCTTTTACAGCCTCACGCTTCCCGCCGAAGATAGCATCACGCTCATCTATTCGTACGTGGGATACGCACCTCAAGCAGTGCGGATGGCCCTGCGGCAGGACACCACCCTGACCATCGAGTTGCAAGACAACGCCCTGCTCGATGAGGTGGTGATCACCGCGGCCGAGGCCGACAAAATTCAGGAGGTGACGCAGATGAGTGCCGTGTCGGTGCCCATTGAGCAGATCAAATCCATGCCCGCCTTTCTGGGAGAAGTAGACGTGCTCAAGACGCTGCAACTACTGCCCGGTGTGCAGTCGGGCAACGAGGGCACCAGTGGCATCTACGTGCGCGGCGGCGGCCCCGACCAGAACCTCATCCTGCTCAACGGCGTGCCGGTCTACAACGCCTCGCACCTGTTCGGCTTCTTCTCAGTGTTCAACGCCGACGCCATCAACAGCGTGAACCTGATCAAGGGCGGCTTCCCGGCCCGCTACGGCGGGCGCTTGTCGTCGGTGATCGACATCAGCATGAAGGAAGGCAACATGAAGGAGTTTCACGGCGAGGGCTCACTGGGGCTGGTGGCCGGCAAGCTTACGCTGGAGGGCCCGATCATCAAGGATAAGACTTCCTTTATCGTGTCGGCGCGGCGCACCTGGATCGATCTACTGAGTCGTCCGCTAGTCCGCGCCTCAAGTGATGGACTAGGCACGGGCGGATACTACTTCTACGACCTCAACGCTAAAATCAACCACCGTTTTTCGAACCGAGACCGTTTGTTCTTAAGTGCCTACCTGGGTAACGATCGTTTTTTTGCCCGCTCTGAAGATGAATACTTGGAGCAAGGATTTGAGTTGGAAGATAGCTTTGAGATAGGCCTCGACTGGGGCAACATAACCTCGGCCCTGCGCTGGAACCACGTTTTTAACAACAAGCTGTTTGGCAATCTTACGCTGACCTACAGTCGGTATCGGTTCGGTATTAGTAGCGACATTCTCTTTGAAAGCGTGAGCGATGAGCAAAAGGTAAGCAATCGGTTTGAGTCGCGCTACCGCTCGGGCATCAACGACTGGGCGGCTAAACTAGACTTTGACTACATTCCCTCGCCCGATCACTACATTCGCTACGGGATTAATGTTATTCGTCATCGCTTCAATCCCGGGGCCGCCAGCACCTTTGTCGATGCATTAGGGTCACCCATTGATATCACTCTCCAATCAAAAGTGCAACCAGCGGTTGAGTTGGCGGCCTACGTAGAAGATGATTGGCAGTTAAGCGACCGGTTGAAGGTAAATGTAGGCTTACACGCGTCGGGCTTTCGGGTAGGAAATAGTTTTTATTCGTCGCTCCAGCCCCGGATTTCCTCGCGTTATCTAGTATCTGATGCCTTATCGTTGAAAGCTTCTTACGCCCGGATGACCCAATTCATTCATCTGCTCACCAATGCGGGGGTTGGTTTGCCCACGGACCTGTGGGTGCCCGCCACCGATTTGATTCCGCCCCAGCAGTCGCATCAGGTGGCAATTGGAGCGGCGCGCACGCTGCGGGACAAGTACGAGATCAGCCTGGAAGGCTATTACAAAACGATGGACAACGTGATTGAGTATAAGGAAGGAGCTTCGTTTGCCGAGCCGGGACGCGATTGGCAAACGCTGGTGGAAGTGGGCGATGGGTGGAGCTACGGAACCGAGTTGCTGTTGCAAAAGAAAACCGGCAAGACCACCGGCTGGCTAGGCTACACCCTGTCGTGGACCAACCGGCAGTTCAATAACTTGAACTTTGGAAAAATCTTTCCTTATAAGTATGATCGCCGCCATGATGCCAGCGTAGCGCTGGTGCATCAGTGGCGAGAAAACCGAGAATTCTCGTTTACCTGGGTATTCGGCACCGGTAATGCGATCACTATTCCCCGCTCACTCTACGCTTCCCAGGGGGCAGAGGGCTTTAACTCTTTCAATTTCTTTGGTTCAGATGAGATCTACTACTACGGGGAACGAAATAGCTACCGAATGCGGGCATTTCACCGATTAGACGCTAGTGTTACCTTTCGCAAGAAAAACCGCTGGGGCGAGCGCGCTTGGGTATTTGGAGTCTACAACGCCTACAGCCGGAAGAATCCTTTTTTCATCTTCTACGACCAGTTCGGAGAGCGGCGGGGCTTCCGACAGTTTAGCCTGTTCCCGATCATTCCTTCTATCAGCTATCGTTTCGAGTTTTAATTTCCTAACCATGACACTCAAGAACTTTACATTTCTACTAGCTGCCGGAGGGCTGCTATCCTGCGAAACCGTAATTGATTTAGACATTCCGCCGGAGCCTACTCGTTTGGTGGTGAACTCCCTAATCACTCCCGATAGCACCGTCGTGGTGCACGTGAGCAAGAGCAAATCAGTGTTGGATCGAGCTCCATTTTTCACCTCGGTAGATGATGCGCGCGTCACGCTTTATGAGGATGAACAAGAAGTTGCTCAATTGAACAACTCCGGAGAGGGTCGCTATTTAGCCGACTTTCAGCCTAGTCCCGGACGGCAGTACGCCATACGCGTTACAGCCGAGGGGTTGCCTTCAGTGGAAGCCCGCAGCACCATTGGAACCCCGGTGGTTATCGACGACGTGTCGGTAGGTAAAATTAGGGTAGAGACCGGCAGTAGTTGCATCAACGGTGATTGCCAACCTACCCACTCGGATGAATATCAGTTAGGACTTCGCCTATCCGACCCACCAAACCAGGTCAACTATTACGAAATTGTTGCCTCCGCAGTGGTTCAAGACTCGTTCCCCAACTACGACAACTTAGGCAATTTTATAGGGTATGATTCAGCGCGGCGCAGTACGCTAGTTTTTCTGGAAACTGATGATCCGCTCGTAGAAACACCTTACTCTGATTTGGAAGGAGGTGGTTTTTACGGTGAATCGTTGCTGTTGTCCGATGAGTCGTTTTCGGGCCAGTCGTATACGGTTAGCTTTGAGACCAGCAGCTTCTTCGGTGAAAACATAAAAGAGCTAACCCTGCAACTGCGCGCCCTTTCCGAAGATCAGTATCAATACCTGCGTACCCGGCAACTACAGGACTATAACGCCAACGACCCTTTTTCTGAAGTAGTGCCGGTGTATACCAACGTAGAAAACGGCTTCGGGATCTTTGCGGGCTACAGTGCTGAGTCTGTTGAGGTAGACATTGACTAATCACCTAATAAATCAGCCAAAGCCTTTTATTGCTCCGGCGAAAAATCTATATTTGCCCCTCGTTTTTAAACTCAGAAGATACCCGTCATGGCCGTTACCCGATTAAAGCGCAAAGGACTCCGCAACAAAGCCCGCGCCAAGCAGCGTCAAGTAGCAATCAAAGAATTCACCCGCCTGCCTCCCATCAAGAAGGTGGACGTGGAAGCGATCAAAGCGGAGTTCGCTAAAAAGAGTGGCAAGCCCAGCGAGCCGAAGAGAGAGGATACCCATCCACCTGCTATTGAACCAAAGTCGGAGTCTAAGTCTGCTCCCGAAAGCGCCCCCGCCGCTGAGCAGAAGCCGGAGGCCAAAGCCGCTCCCAAAAGCGATAGCGCGTCCGATAAGAAAGCTACCCCTGATACCACCGCCGAAGTGCGCGAACCTGCTAAAGGATCAGTGGAGGATGCCGAAATGGTGGAAAAGAAGATAGAGAAGTCCAAGGACGACTCTCCCAAGGTGGCCCCTGACGTAGTATCTCCCGAAGCCGGAGCTCCCGACGAGACTCCTTCTGAGGCCGACGAGAAATAGGCACCTACGCAAAGCGTTGAGACGCCCTCCCCCCTTAAACGTCATTCCCGGCGAAGCGTTAGCGTAGACCGGGAATCCCCTGATTGCAAAGAAGCAAACGCGCAATAGTAACAGCTCTTCTCTTCGCATTGAGGGGATTCCGGATCAAGCCTTCGCTACGCTACGACTCGTCAGGAATAACGGTTTGGGGCAAGTCTCTGTCTGACCAACAGGCACTCCCCCTACCTCATCTCCTCCCCAACTCCACGGCTTCCAATTCGCTCACTTTTCCCTTTTCCAGCGTGAAGCGCAGCAGGGTGCGCACCCGGTGAAAGCCGTGGCGGCCCGCCGCTCCGGGGTTCAGACACAGCATCGGCTGCCGCTTGGGGTCTTTGATCACCTTCAGGATGTGCGAGTGGCCACCGATAAAAATATCCGGTTGCCGCTCGGCCAGCACCTGCCGCACCCGCGGATTGTAGCGCGGCGGGTAGCCGCCAATGTGGGTCATCCACACCAGCAGTCCTCCTCGCTCCAGCCATAGGTCTTCCGGGTAGCGCGAGCGAATGTCGGCCCCGTCGATGTTGCCGTGCACCGCCTGAAAGGGCCGGAACGCCGATAGCTGTTCGCTCACCACCAGGCTCCCAATATCGCCCGCGTGCCAGATCTCATCGCAGTCGGCCAAGTAGCCAAACACCTGATCGTTGAGGTAGCCGTGGGTATCCGAAAGCAGTCCGATTTTCATAGTGATTACAACCTTTTTCCTTCAACGCGGGTCTTGGTAAAAAAAGTTGCTATGAAACGCATTCTACTCGGATTTGCCGTATGCCTGTTGTTGCTAAGTGCTTGTGAAGAAGAGCCCGATCCGGCTTTCATTCAGATTGTTAACGGAAGCAAAGTAGATTTCGACTACGTATCGTTTTACGGAGTGCCCGAAAGCCAGGCTTTTGGGGCGCTCGCTCCCGGAGATACAAGCGTATACCGACGTTCTCCGGCTAACATAAGCTTTCCAGCACTACTATTACGGATCGGACCTGATACTGTGCCGTCAATTTATACTATAATATACGTTGCACCAAGTCCCCGCCCCCTACTGGATCCCGGGTATTATACCTACGAAGTGGGTTTAAGCAGTGGCGACACAGTAGGCTTTTATGAGTACCGCTAACTTTTTTGTTTAGTAAGTAAATTGACTGATCACCGTTGAGCTTTGTCCAGAATCTGCTGCAGCACCCCCAGCAGTTTCCCCAAATCGGTAATCAAGTATTGATCTTCGTCCAAGGTCACCGTGTGGTCGGTTAGTTTCAAGAAACGCCATTCGATACCGGTGGTTGAGCAACCGTACAGGGTGGCCAGTGGCGGGTTGCTCTCCAGTTCGTTGAGCTTTCTGGCTCCCAGTAGTTGCGCGGTGCACTGCACCGTGCCTTGTTCTAAATCCTGCTTTTTGGCTTCGGTGATACAAAAGATGGGGGCCGAGATAAAATCTTGCACCCGACTGAGCGAGAACACAAACTTGATTACTTGCTGCGTCGGCTTGTCTCGAGGAAATCGCTACTCGTCCAACACAATCACCACCGAATCTTGGCTGAAACTACTAGAAACGCCGTAGCCACCGCGGACGTTGGCCGGGATTTGCACCGGCTCGTAGAACGGTTGGTCAGCGTCGTGGGTGTTTCAGTCAACCTGCGCTAATCTTGTAACCGGTTTCTCACATTTTTCGGACCCACATCGAATATTTCCAGTCCTTCTGCTGTTGTGGAAGTATCGGTTTCATGTACCATTGGTATTTCTGCGGAAAGGAACTACCTTTGCTGTTTAATTCAGACTATTGAAAAAGTTTTATCTATACATCCTCTTAAGCAGTTGGCTGTTGGTGACTTCCTGTAGTGACTTTCGGAAGATCATGAAAAGCACCGACTGGAAGGAAAAGTACCAGGCGGCGCTGAAGTACTATGAGGAAAAAGATTATTACCGCGCTACCCTGCTGCTGGAAGACGTGATGCCGATCATCAAGGGTACCAAGACCGCCGAGGAAGCGCAGTTCTACTACGCCTACGCGCATTATTACCAGCGCAAATACATTCTGAGCGCCCACTACTTCAAGCAGTTCTACGAAACCTACTCCCGCAGCGAACGAGCGCAGGAGTCGATGTTTATGCACGCCTACTCCTTGTACCTGGAAGCTCCCAACCCTAGTCTGGACCAGACCAGCACCGAAGAGGCTATCCAGGCTATCCAGCGTTTCATCAACCGCTACCCCTACAGTGAGTACAAGGAGCGGGCCGAAGTGGTGCTGGCCGAAACCCGCAGCAAACTGGAGAAGAAAGCCTACGACAACGCCCTGCTGTACTACAAACTTTCTCAGTACAAAGCTGCCATCATTGCGTTTAACAATTTTCAGCGCGACTTTCCCGATTCGGACTACAACGAAGAGATTGGCTACTGGAAACTGGCCGCGCAGTTCGAGCTGGCCGAGCAGAGCATCAAAGCCAAGCAGAAAGAACGCTACTATACCACCATTGAGTATTATCAATCGTTTGTAGACCGCTACCCCGAAAGCAAGTTTGTGCGGGAAGCCGAGTCAATCTACGAAACCTGTTTAACCAAGATCCGCCAAGAACCCAGCGAAAGCAAAGCATCCACCCAAGAATTATGACCAAGAAACCCAACATATCCGCCTCTATCGTCACCCGCCACCTCGACGACCTCAACGAACCCACCGGCAATATCTACGAATCGGTGGTGGTGATGTCAAAACGCGCTCGTCAGATCGCAGTTTCGCTTAAGGAAGAACTCAACGGTAAGCTGGCCGAGTTCGCTTCTACGGTTGACAACCTGGAAGAAGTGTTCGAAAACCGGGAGCAAATTGAAATCTCCCGCTTCTACGAGCGCATGCCCAAACCGACCAACCTGGCGGTAGAAGAATTTCTGAACGACGAACTCATGTTCCGGCAGGTAGAAGAAGACCCCGAAGCCTAAGCGCTTGGCACTCCGGGGCAAAAAAATACTGGTAGGGGTAACCGGGAGCATTGCGGCTTATAAATCGGCCTTGCTGGTGCGCGGGCTCATCAAAAACGGGGCCGACGTGCAGGTGGTGATGACCGAAGGCGCGCAGCAGTTTATCACTCCGCTTGCCCTAGCCACTCTCTCTAAACGCCCCGTACTTACCCATCTAGTAGCCGACGCGTCCCAGGGGACGTGGAACAACCACGTCGACCTGGGTCTATGGGCGGACGTTTTTCTCATTGCCCCCGCCACTGCCCACTCGCTGGCCAAACTGGCCACCGGCCTGGCCGATGATCTCCTCACCGCGGTCTACCTATCGGCGCGTTGCCCCGTGCTGGTGGCTCCCGCGATGGACCTGGACATGTACCAGCACCCCACCACGCAGCATAATCTACGAACACTGCGCACCTACGGCAATCAAGTGCTCGACGCCCAAGCGGGCGAGCTGGCCAGCGGCTTGTCAGGAGTGGGTCGGATGGTAGAACCCGAAGACTTGGTGAAGGCGGTAGAGCAACTATTTCAATCGGCCGAGTCACTGGCGGGCAAGCGGGTACTAATCACCGCCGGTCCCACCCACGAACCCATTGATCCGGTACGCTTTCTGAGCAACGCCTCGAGCGGGAAGATGGGCTACGCCCTGGCCGAAGAAGCCGCCTACCGGGGAGCCGAGGTGCATCTGGTCAGCGGCCCCACCGCGCTGGAGATAGCCCACCCTCAGATTCAGACAACGCACGTACGCACTGCCCAAGAAATGTACGAGGCAGCGCAGTCCCGGTTTGCGGAGGTAGACCTGGCCATTTTTGCGGCGGCGGTGGCCGATTACACTCCGCAGCAGCCCGCGGCGCAGAAAATCAAGAAATCATCGGATACCGTGCAACTTACGTTGGCCAAGACGGTCGACATTGCTCAGACGCTTAGCCAGCAGAAGCAAGCCGGACAACGCACCGTGGGCTTCGCGCTAGAGACCGAAAATGCGTTAGCCCACGCTGCCGCTAAACTCCAAAAGAAACACTTAAACATGATCGTGCTTAACTCTTTGAACGATCCCGGGGCGGGCTTTGGCCACGATACCAATCAAATTAAAATTCTGACGCAAAACACGACGGAGCCGATCACGTTTCCTCTAAAAGACAAGCGCGCCGTTGCCGCCGATATTTTTGACACCATTATCTCCACCTACTATGCCTAAGTACTTGCTGTTAGGGGTACTCGTTTTCTTATCCGCCCAACTGTCGGCCCAGGAGCTCAACGCTACGGTACGCGTCAACGCCCAGAACGCCCAGTCGACCGAACGACGTATTTTTGAGGAAATGGAAACTGAGTTCGAGGATTTCCTAAACAACCGGAAGTGGACCGATGATACCTACGGTCCCAAGGAGCGTGTCAACTGCAACTTTGCGATCACCATCACCCAGGTGCCCTCAGCGGGGCGCTATGAAGCTACGGTGCAGGTGCAGTCGTCGCGGCCCGTCTACGGCAGCGGGTACGAGACGATCATGCTCAATTTTGCCGATCGCGACTGGTCGTTCGAGTACGTAGAATCACAGCAGATGAACTTCAACTCCAACAACTACCTCAACGAGGTGACCAGTTTGCTGGCGTACTACGCTTACATGGTACTCGGCTACGACTACGACTCGTTTAGCGAATTGGGCGGCAGTCCGCACTTTGAGCGGGCCCAGCAGGTAGTGCAGACCGCTACTTCGGGCAACGGCGGAGCGGGTTGGGACCAGTTCAGTGGCAACGCGGGGCGCAATCGCTATGCGCTAATGAACAACATGATCAATCCGCAGATGGAACCCATCCGGCGGGCTAACTACGCCTACCATCGAGAAGGGTTGGACTTGTTTACCGAAAAAGACGAAGAGGGACGGAAGAATATTCTGGCCGCGGTGCAGGAGATCCAGAAAGTAAGCAAATTATTTCCGCAGGCCATCGCCGTGATCAGCTTTTTGGACGCCAAGAAGGATGAATTGATCAGCGTGTTTACCGAAGGAGACACCCCGGTACGGCGCGACGCCTACAACGCACTGGTAGAAATTGACCCCTCCCAAACCGATGCTTACCAGGCCATTTTAAAGAATTGAAAGTCGGTTTAAATCTCACTCGCGTAGTATCCACGCGACCCAATGCTTTTAGCCCTTGTCGTCCTCGGCTAGTTTTGCCCCCTTTAGCAACGAACAACAATCACAACGCAAAGGATGAAGGTGCGGGCAGCGAACTACCAAAGAGGCCAATGGCTACTGCTGTCACTGGCATTGCTGTTTGGCAGATTCAGCTGGGCGCAGCGAACTGATATACCGCTTAACGATCTGGCTTTCGTGCTGGGCGGAGGCTCGGCAGCAACGGGGCAGTACAGCAGTCGCACTACGGTGCTGGACAGTCTGCTCGCGCTCGCCTTCAACCAACGCCACGTCCTGCGGGTGTTGCTCCACACTCTGTCCGAAGAAAACTCGCCTTACCAAAACAACGCCCGGGAAAAGTAAACCCAGCTACTACAACAAGCTGTTCCCACGCTGGTGATCACCATCTGACACCGGGGAGATACCAAAGGGCGCTGCCGCACCCAGTCCAAAACACTCAAACGAGTTACCAGAGACTACTATAGGTGACAATATACCCCGTTTTCTTGGCGGACAATATCTGGAACGAATGCCATCAAATCCCGGTAATTCACGATAAAATTCAGAAATCTGCGATGCAGCGCGACACCAAACGGCCAGCCGATCATGCCCGAAACACCAGAAACTTTCACCGCTTTTCCCCACCCTCCCTCACCGATGGTTGGCTACCTCAAAGTCATAAATTTCTGCGTACGCAACTTTTACTGCCCTTTTTCTGGCTTTCGGAACATTTAGGTACCTCATCGCGGTTGTAACCGTACTTCCGTCACCGCTTCGGTTGGTGGCTCCCATAACCTTTTTTTGTTACCCAAATTTACTTTTTTATGAAAGTTGAAATCAACGAAAAACCGTTCCTCGAAAACGGTCGGCACACCGTCACCATCACCGAGGTGGAATCCGGTAGCAGTGAGTACAAGGACGTTCCGTTTTTTAACTGTCGCTTCGAGAACGAGGACGGCTTTATGAACAATCGCTTCTACCTCAGCGAGCCCGGGCAGCCTATTATGGCGGAGCTATTTCACGCCGTGGGCATTGAAAACAAAGAAGCGGATACCGACGAACTGAAGGGAAAGCAGCTGTCTATCGAGGTGCACGAACGCACCTACGACGACCCCCAGACGGGCAACGAAAAAACTATCAAAGCGGCGCGCCACTTCCAGGCGGTGGGCCAGTCCGATACCTCTGACGCCCTCAATCACTAACCGCTCCCCTCCCTAGCCCACAAACCGCCCTTATGATTCAGCTGTTAAAAGACAAAGTGGCCCTGGTGGCCAGCGCCTCCGAAACCGTTACGCACCGCGTGGCGCACCTGTTCTTGCAGCACGGTGCCTCAGTGATGACCGCAGGCGATAACCCATCGTTCCCCGAACAAGAACCGGAGTTTCAGGATGTCACCCGCTGGCAGGAGGTGCAGGCTGATTTCGGGCTTCCGTCAGGAGTGCGCCGGGGGGTTCGGCAAGCCCTGGAACGCTTTGGTCGGCTCAACGTATTGTTCTACCATCCCGGCATTTCCGATGAACAGGCACTAGACATGGCCGCCGTTTCTTACCTTCGGGACGTGTGGGCCAGCCTGGTGGCCAGCCTTCCGTTGCTCAGCGCCTCCGGCACCGGGCACTTGGTGGTGGTTTCCGAAGCACCCAGCGATACCGAACTGGTGCACGTGGGCGATCTGAAAACGGTTGATCACCAATCCAGCGTCGATTTGATCAACGCCATCCAGACCTACCAACCCAAGCGGCAGCAGTCGCTCACGGCCCAGAAGCAACTGACTCCCGAACGCATCGCGCGTTTGGCGCTGTCGATTTTGCTTAAAGGAAAAGACAATGAGGTGGAATGGAACGAGGTGATGAGCTGGACATCGGAGTATCTGTACCCCAGTTAGAGGATTAAACCCGCCTAGCGCTCCGGCAAACTGGCAAGTTAAGTCGAATATTCGGTCTCTAAGTAGATTTAGCCGTGGCGTGTTGTTCAGCCACTCACCTTTACTTATATTAGGCATCCGTATGACTTTTCAAACAAAAGTGCATCGTTAGTTCACTGAAAAACGACTACTCTTTCTTATGCCCAACCTTTCCGATGACTATCACCCGCTATTTATTGTTGGGGTGGGTGCCTCTGCCGGGGGACTCAACGCACTGATTAAACTGGCGGCTACGCTTCCTGACAACGAGCGGCTAGCCTTGGTGGTGGCCCAACACGTGAGTCCTACCCACGAGAGCAAAATGGTGGATCTGCTCAGCCGCAACGCCCGTTGGCCGGTGGTGACTGCCGAAGACCAGCAGCCTATCCAAGGCAAACACGTCTACGTGACGCCGCCCAATTGCGAGATTACCATTAACGGGGGGGTGATAGAACTGAGAAAAGAACAGCGAACGGCGCATGCCGTGCCTTCCGTAGATCGGTTTTTAACCTCGCTGGCTAAAGACCAACAAGAATATGCTATTGCCGTCATTCTTTCGGGAACGGGCAAGGACGGAGCCGAAGGCGTATCGGTGATTCGAGAGTACGGAGGTTACGTAATTGCGCAACTGCCCAAAGAAGCTCAGCATCCGGGTATGCCCAGGTCGGCCATTGAAACGAACTACGTCAACGAAATCCTACCGGTCAATGATATAGGTGAACACCTCCACGCCTATGCGATTAAGCCCCCTGCCGACAGGAATGAGCCGTATGAAACCAGCCTTCAAGGAATATTACGACTGATGACCGAGAAAGTGGGAACCGACTTTTCGCGGTACAAGCCGTCAACCGTCGAGCGCCGGGTCAAGAAGCGCCTGGAAGCCCTCTCGTTAGACTCCAGCGATGCGTATTATGAGTACGTTCAGAAGAATCTTGACCAGGAAATTCCGCTTCTTTTTGAGACAATGCTCATCGGAGTCACCGAATTTTTTCGCGATCCGAAGACCTTCGAACAAATCCGGCAGTACATAGAGGAGATCGTTTCGCGCAAGCCGGCCGGTACTCCGCTACGCTTATGGTCGGCAGGGTGCGCCACCGGCGAAGAACCTTACTCCATCGCCATTCTTATCGCCGAATTGCTGGGCGACCGGGCTGATCAATATCCCGTCCAGATATTCGCTACTGACATCAACGAAGAGGCGTTGGCCACCGGCCGCCGGGGCTTTTATCCACAGGCGGTGGTAGAGAGTATCGAACCAGAGTTAGTTGATAAGTACTTCAATCCCGAAGAGGGAGGCTACGAGATTAAGAAGCGCATTCGCCGGTGGGTGCTGTTCTCTAAGCACGATATCAGCCACGATCCACCCTTCGTACGGGTGGATTTGGTGCTCTGCCGCAACCTGCTCATTTACTTCGGCAACGAACTACAGCACCGCGTAATCCCCGTGTTCCACTACGCCCTGAACCCAACGGGGTATCTGCTGCTGGGCAAGTCAGAGAATATCTTACAGTTATCTAACCTTTTCTCGAAGGTAGACAGCACCCACAAAATCTTTAAAAAACGGGAAGGAGCTGAACCCCACGAGGTACGCTTCACCAGCTACAAAAGGCTCAATTACACGCAGTCACTAGCCAAGAGGTCGGCAATCAGGCCGCAGTTAACCCTGCAAGAACTTACCGACCAAGCGATTGTGCGCACCTATGAGTACCCGATGATGGTGGTGAACGAAAGCCTGGACGTGGTCTTTATCCGCGGCAAGTTGCAACCCTACGTGGACCTGGATGAGGGTGCCCTCAAAACAAACGCCCTCAAGATCGTTCGGCGGGAGTTGCACTTGGAGCTGCGAACCACTTTTGCCAAGGCCAAGCGGGATGCCCTACCCTATCGAAGCAACACCATTCGGCTTGAGTCTTTCGAACAAAAGCACCTTGCGCGTATCGCGGTTAAGCCCTTCTTCACCGAAAAGAAGGATGAAGAGTATTATCTGATCATCTTTGAAAAGATCGACGCGCTGCCTCATTATTCTTTCTTAGCGCAAGAGTTAGATTTGGATAGCGATTCCGGTCAGTCCCAGCAGTTGATAGAGTTGGAACACGAGTTGGCGGTAGCCAAAGAGCACCTGCAGACGTTCACCGAAGAACTGGAGACGAGCAACGAGGAGTTGCAGGCCATGAACGAAGAGTTGCAATCGGCCAACGAGGAGCTCAAATCGTCTAATGAAGAACTAGTCACCAGCAACGAAGAGTTGCAATCGGCCAACGAAGAGCTACAAACCACCAACGCAGAGCTAGCCCTATCCAACGAAACCCTAACTGAGAAGGAGAGTGAGTTAACGCGATCAAACCAGGAGTTAGCCGTTAGTCGCGACCGTTTTCAACTGGCGCTAACCAACTCCCCGATCATTCTGTTTTACCAAGACACGAAGTTGCGCTACACCTGGCAGTACAATAACCATCCTGACTTCAAAGTAGATGATGTGTTAGGCAAGTCGGATTACGAACTGCTGGGTGATGAATACCAAGAACTTATCAACCTAAAAAATCAGGTGCTATCCAGTGGTGAACCAAGTCGCTCGGTCGTAGCTATCAACCAGATAAGCTACGATATTGCCGTGGAGCCCATCTTTCGCAAACAAACCGTGGTTGGCATCAAGGGCGTAGCGATTGATGTCACCGAGCAGGTGAAAGCCCAGCAAACAATTACCCGAAACGAGGCAGTGATCCGCAGCGTAATAAACGAATGGGATACCTGCGTACTGGCCGTAGACTCATCCTATCGGGTGTTGGTAGGGAACCCTGCCCAGAAACAAGTTTTTCAGGAATTTTTTGATCAAGATTTGGAGCCGGGCCAAAACATCCTGGAGCTCCTTAAAGATTATCCGGACCTGCAAGCGAACACGCACAAGATGTTTGCCAAAGCTTTCCGGGGCGAGCGCAGCAGCTTGGATAACTACCAAAGCAGCCGAACCGACGAAGAAGGCAACCCGCGCTACTACGACGTTAACATTGTGCCCATCCGCAAGCCGGACGACACGGTGCTAGGCGGCGCCCTCATCAGCCGGGAGGTGACGCATAAGGTGCTTTCCAAACAACAAATGGAGGGCATTATTGCCCGAAGTGCCAACCTGACCGGCGATGAGTTCTTCAAAAACCTGACGCAGCAGGTCACTTCGATGTTCCAGGTTAAGTACGTCTACGTGGGCCTGCTGGACGAGCAGAAGGTGGTGGTGCACACCCGGGCGCTACGGATCAACGGTAAGCTAATTCGTAACTTCTCGTATACCCTGCAGAACGTGCCCTGCCAGGCGGTGGCCAACAGCCAGGAGCCCTGGTATACCGAGCAGGTGAGTCAGCAGTTTCCCGATGATCCCAAACTGCAGCGCTGGAACGCCGAAAGCTACCTGGGCATTCCGGTGACTTCCCCGTTGAGCGGCGAAACCCTGGCGATTTTGGTGATGATTGATACCAAACCACTACGCAAAGTCCCTGACTCCGACTACGTACTCAAAATATTCTCGCTGCGGGCCGGGGCTGAAATAGAACGCATGCGCGCCGAGGAGAAACTCCAGGAGAAAGAGCGGCAGATCAGCAACATCACCAACAACGTGGCCGACGTGATTTTTGAATCGGTTACCCCGGCCGAAGGCGAACCCTACTTTCGCTTCGTGAGTCAAGCCATTGAAGACATCTACGAGCTTCGTCCCGACGAGCTGACGGCCAGTGCGCAGAAGGCGTTCGAGGCGATTCATCCCGAAGACCAGCCGGAGTTTATACGCCTCAACGATGAAGCCCTGCAGCAGGATCGGGGCACCTTTGTGTTCGAGGGGCGGGTGATCGGTGCCCATTCGGGCACCACTAAGTGGGTCTACGTATCGGCTAAAACCGAACGGCAGGATAACGGCGACATGGTGTGGTACGGTTCCATCACCGACGTGACCACCCTCAAGCAGACCCAGCAAGAACTCAATGAAGCCAAGGAACTGGCCGAGCAGGCCGCGCGGGTCAAGGAAGACTTTCTGGCCACCATGAGCCACGAAATTCGCACCCCACTGAACGCTATCATTGGGCTGTCAGGGTTGCTCATCGATCATAACCCGCGCCCCGAACAGCTCAACAACCTGCGTGCCCTGCGCTTCTCTTCCGAAAGCCTGATGGCCCTGGTGAACGACATCCTGGACTTTAGCAAAATAGAGGCGGGCATGGTCGAAGTGGAGCAGATTCCCTTTAGCCTGACTTCGCTGCTCACCAGTTTACAGCAAGCCCACCAAATCCACGCACGGGAGAGCCACAACGAGTTGGTGATTGTCCAAGAACCCGACGTGCCGACCCTGGTCGTGGGCGATCCCGTGAAGCTCGGGCAGGTGCTCAACAACCTGCTCAGCAATGCCCTTAAATTTACCAGAGAAGGACAGGTGCGCCTTTCGATATCGCTAGAAAAAACGCACGAAGAGAAGCGAACGCTCTTGTTCTCGGTGCAAGACACTGGCATCGGCATTGCCCCCGATAAGTCAGAACGAATATTTGACAAGTTCACCCAGGCCGATAACTCCACCCAGCGTCACTTCGGAGGCACCGGGCTGGGCTTGAGCATCACCAAGATGCTACTCGACCTGATGGGCAGTACCATCCAGGTGGAAAGCGAACCGGGACGGGGATCTCGTTTCTACTTTTCGCTGACGATGCGACGCGCCGAGAGTGGCTCCGTTAAGTCGGAGCCCCCGGCCGCTTCCGAAAAGCGTTCGTCTAACCTTCGGTTGTTGATCGTTGAAGACGTGGCCGTCAACCGGATGATTCTGCAGCAATACTTGCAGGACCGTCTGGGCATTACGGCTGATGAGGCTATCAACGGGGAGGATGCGGTGAAGCGGGTGTCGGAGAACGACTACGATTTGATACTCATGGACGTGCGCATGCCCGTGATGGACGGCTACGAAGCCACCCGCCTGATTCGAGCGATGGGGGATGCGCAGCAGAAATTGCCCATCATTGCCCTCACCGCCGACACCTCCGACACCGTGAGATCGACCGAAGTGACGCGCTTCACCGATGTGGTCACCAAACCCTTCGATCCTGATGATCTTATCGCTAAAATCTTCCAGTACGGCCAATCTTCGGAGACAAATTCTAGCAACGGAGCTGCGGAGGAGGCGGAGTTGCTGGTTAGTTTTGATACGGCCGAACAGCAACTTAGAACGCCTGAGCAGAGAACCACCCTTTACCGAATGGTGATCGACGCCTTCCAAGAGCACAAGGCTACGCTCCGCGAGGTAATTGACCAACGCGACGCGGCGCGGCTGGAAGATCTGCTGCATAAGCTTCGCACCACGATTGCTTTGCTGGGGCTCGATCAGCTACGCCAGCAGTTAGAACACTGCGCCGAATTGTTGGCCGATGACAGCCCGGCAGTGGCGATCGAGCGGGCTCACGAGCAGTGCGTTCGTTTGTTTGACCAGATCACCGAACAGATAGACCAGCGTCGGCAGACGGTGGAGCAACAACCGAATGAAGCGTAGTAGGAACAATCTTTCGTGCTGCCGGTTCTACTAGCACACTAAGACTACACCAATTCTTCTATGAAAAATTTAAGAATCATCGTCATCGGTGCTTCCATGGGAGGCATTGAATACTTCACCCGGCTCATCCCCCAGCTCTCTGCCGATTGGCCGATTGCTGTGTTCATAGTGCAGCACATTGCTTCCGGCCACACCGGCCAACTACACCGTATCTTGTCGGAGTGTACTTCACTTACCGTGAAAAAGGCTGAAGACGGAGAGGCAATTCGGCCCGGTCACGTTTACGTGGCCCCTTCGGACCAGCACCTAATTGTCGGTGAGAAAGTAGTGAAAACTTCCTACGGACCCATGGAAAACGGTTCACGCCCCTCGATTAACACTTTGTTCCGTTCGGCGGCCGTTGCCCATCAGCACCGCACCATTGGCATTTTGTTCACCGGATTGTTATCGGACGGCACCCGGGGCCTGAAGGCTATTCAGGAGTGTGGTGGGGTTACCATTGTGCAGGACCCTGACGAAGCTCCGTACTCCGATATGCCTACCAACGCTATCAATCACGGGGCGGCCGATCACATTTCAGAGGTGAACGAAATGGGAGCGCTTATCAAGATTTTGCTAAATAAAACCCCGGTTGCGTCGGGAGTGCCCTCGCTCAATTTGCGAAAGCAGGTAGAGATTGCCACCGCCCCGGTGATGCAAGCTTCCAACCGGCAGGAAAACAACTTGAACCACCACGCCCCCATCACCGAAGACGTTAGTACGGAAAGTTCGCTGTGGTCGGTGCTACAGTTTATGCAGGAGCGAACCAACATGCTGGAGAACTTGGTTGCGGGCGAAGAAATCAAGGGGAGACCCCGGATGGCCGACAACTTTCGGCGCAAAGCCGAAGAGTCTCGCATTCACACCGAGAACATGCGCTCTCATCTGGTAGCACTCACGAATTCTATTACCAATCCTGACGAATAACAGACCCAGCTGAGTCACCATCCCTCCAGTACGCCGTTGAGCATCGGGTAAAACGAACTGCTTCGCAGCGAGTCCATTTCTTGAAACGTGAAGGTACGTCGTCGGATCTCGTCGCGAAGTACACTAGCGTACAAATAACACTCGTGGCGTAGGGCAGCGATGAAATGAAGAAACAAGTCCGCTTTCGTCAGAAATTGAGCGCGTTGAGCAATGAATTGTTTGCGGCAATTACTAGGCATACGATATGGTTTTAGAATTATAAAACCAATCCTAACAATTTTGCTGCCTAAATGCGGTTCTTTTTAGTTAAAAGTGACTAAAAAGGTAGGTAGCCTGCATCAAACTCTACGAACCACTCCTTCCAGCGTAGTTAATTCGGGCAGTAAGTCTTGGTCGGGCTGCACGAGGATGGAGACATCTCCCGACGATTCCAAAACGACTGCTTTCACTTGAGAGTAGTTATACACATTGCTTCCGCGAAGTTTAGCCCGCAGTTCGTCTTCGGTGATGCGTACCGCACGCAGATTGTCGTGCAGCACCAGACCATTCTCCATCAACAGAGTAGGTTGATTATCGATCACTTTCTTAACCCAGCTCCAGTGGGTGCGGCCTAGCGACACCGCTAACTGTAACAAAAATAGGGTAATTATTGCGATGGCACCCTCTACCAGGGCTACTTTGCGGCTCACTACTGTACTAGCTAACAGGGCGCCCATCGACAAAGTGATTAAAAAATTGAAGCTCGAGAACTTGGTGAAACTACGTAAACCGACCAATCGAGTGGCTATTATAGTGAATAGGTAAAACAAAATGCACGAAATGACTACCCACAGCAACGAATGCGCTGAATCGAAAAACCAACTCATGTTTTTAGTAATTCATTGTTATAATTCACATCTAGATCGGTGATGTATTTTTCGCCATGCATATCAGCCCATTGCCACCCATCAAGCTGCAAATCGGCGTAGAGTAGTTTTCTTCGCTTCTCCAGCGCATCGTAAAGCACGGTACGCTCCGGTTCTTGGGTTCGCTCTAATTGCAACCCGGTGAACTCCCGGATCATATCAAAGCGAGGCAACGGCGGTGCTTCCGAAGCGGGTTTCATGTAGATAATCGTCTTAAGATAGGCCGTGATGGCCCGACGTACCGACTGTGCTTCTAGTAAGTTGGGCCGTTGCTGCTTAGGAATGTGGTACAGAAAAATCGTGAGTGCTTCATCTAAGGCAACCAGCTTGAGGACAATATTCTCGCTGGGGTTATTGCTGTGCATGTGATGCAGAATGGGATAGGCTACGTGGTTTTGGGTATACAAAAATATACCGGCTGACAGATCACTGAAGATATTGTTGAGGTCGGTGAAGTCTTTTCCATTGTAACTGTTGATGATAATCTGCTCCGGAGTTTCACCCAAGCTACTGATCTGTAAACTGAGCGATCGCTTTTGAATAGCGTTAGAAATTACGGGTACCAAATAGGTGATTGACATGGTGACGGTGACCAAACCAACGAAGGAAACGAACGAAGTAAACACGCGCCAAAAATTGTTACCCGGCACGTAATCCCCAATACCTAAAGTAGAGAGCGTATACCCTACGTGGTAGATTTTCTCAAAGGTGTCGGTTGGTGCCTTACTAGATCCTACCAGCACCGAGTTAGGATCAGAAATGTAAACGCACGAAAAACCCGTCCACAGCAGCAGTGTCCAGGTGCTAATCGTGATCAGAATGCACGACAAGCCAATGTAGTTAAGCACCCAGTGATTCCCCTCTTTGCCCGAAAGAAACATAAGGGTTTTAAAGCACAGGCGTCCTATTAGGGCGGTGATTCTACCTTCGCCGGTGGGAACAAAGGCGGTTATGGCAAAGTCGCTGACCGCAATGCCAACGATTAAAACCCCAAGTGCGAATAAGAAGACGTTCTCTATCATAAAACAGCAAAGGGGACGCAACTGATTGCGTCCCCCGGCAAGTTAACAAAAAAGGTTAATTACAGAATAGCTACCCACCCACCCAGTGCGGCGGCCACTCCTGAAACCACGGCGGTAGCAAACAACCACCAAGCGGCTGAAGCAGCGGTTTTACGGGTGTTTTCAGCCTGATGCAGGGCTTCCTGCTTGGCCCGCTCCAGGGCAATAGAAGTTTCACGTTCTATCTCCTCAACCTTGCTCAAAACACTGTTCTTGCTTTCGTCAAACTTGTGACTCAGGTTTTCAATGTCTCGGCGTGACAAACGATCGTTGGAGGTTAGCAGTGCCATCAGGGTCTCACGATCAAAACGGGATAGCCGGTTTTTAATGACTCCGGGGGCTGCTTTAGGATCGTTCATTATTTTCTCTACGTCCCGCTTCAAGCTATTGTACTGGAGCTCAGGGCGATTTAGGCCGTCAAAGTAGCTCTGTAATTTGCCTTCAGCCTGGGGCGAAAGTTGTTTAGCATTTCCGTTGGCCTGATCCTTTTGCTCTGCTACCGACGCCTGGGCACCTTGCGCCAACTGCTTTACGTCGTCAGTTTTCTTAGCAACAAAGTCAATAGCTTGCTCCACGTAGCTTACCACCTTTTCGGCACGGTCGTGGTTCATGCGCTGGTCTTTTTCTAGCAAAGCAACCCACGTAGACCGGTCAATCTTGCCAGCGCGGTTAGAGAGTATCTCCTGCGCATTCTTAGGGTTCTCAATGATGCGCTCGATATCGTCTCGGATGGCATCCGGATTAACTTCTTCCTTGTCCGTGCTGCGCAGGTACTCCTCAATCTGTTGCACGTATCCCGAGATTTCCTCTTCGCTTTTACCAGACAACTGAGCGGCCACTTTCTTAGCTTTGTCTTCGTTGGTATCACCTTCTTCGACTGCCTTCTGGGCATCCTTGAAAGCTTTACCCAGCTTCTGGGCGTCTTTCTTACTGACGTGGGGCTGCTCGGAAGCAAACTTGATAAACATTTCAGTGTCTATTTCTCCGCCTACTTTGTTTTCGGTTTTTTCCTCAATCCGAATATCTTTAAGCAGGCCAACCATATCTTTTTTCACTTGCTCATAGTCGGGACCCGCCTCCTCCATACGCTTGATGTAATCTTCTATTTTCTCGTTGAGTTGATTCAAATCCAGCGAGTCGTGCAGTTCGTTTCTAACCTTGTTGATGGTATGATCGGCGATGTCTTCGATCTTGCTGTAGGGTGAACCCTGAAGGGCGCTTCCTACGGCTGATGCCGATGACTTTATTCCGGAAACCACCGTGTTGATCAAACTGCCTATTAAAGTGCTGACCGAAGTGATTTCCAAGTACGCCAATGCGGTGAAGAAAGCAGCCCAAATCACTAGCCCTAGCGTAACTCCAATCGCTGCGTTTCCAATCAGGCTAAGCTTCACGGCCAGCATGGCGGCAAAAAACAGCGCGACACTGGAGGTGATCAGCGTAAAAAGACCCAACCCTGAGCTAAGCTTCACGCCTAAGGGAGTATCAGAACCACTCGACTTGTCTTTATCTTTATCGTGGTCGTGCGAAGGATGATTGGCTTGGTGCTGCACGTTGCCTACGGCGCTGACACCAATGGCAACCGACAAAACGGTAAGCAACACCTGAAAACCAATGGCGAGCAGCACCCCAGCTAACAAGCTGACAAAAAACTGCGGGGTAGCCACCACGTCAGTGAGAAATAACGACTCCCCATCCTGGGCGAATACGCTCGTACTAGCCAGCGATAACACCAAGCCTAGTGACAGTATGCGTTTGGTAAGTTTCATATAAAAAAATTTGAGGGTTAAAAAATTGTCCAATAACGAATGTCATTTAAACTGGTAATACTTAAAATTGTTTGCTCATACCAGTAAACAATCTGCCCCTTATCTGCTATTGATTGTCATTGAGCATTAGCAAAAAAGGGTAGAAAAAGATCCACGCTCATGATTGACTGATTAATGACGTTGAAGTTATCGGACTACAGTTTCTCGTTCTTGCTTCACATCTACGAAATCATCCTCGGGGCGACCGGCCCGGCCCCCGGCAGCCGCTACGATGGCTCCCAGCACCAGGGCAACAAAGCTTCAAATTGCGGCACTTGAGGCCACATCGGCAGCTTTAGCCGCGGTTTCTTTCGCCTGTTGCTTGGCTTGTTCTGCTATCTGCTGGGCTTCCTGCTTGGCCTCGTTAAAGTTGCGCACCACCGTTTCGGCCGCGTTGTTGGCTTCCTCCTGCGTCATGTCGGTGCGTGAAGCAATCACGTTGGCCACGTCCTTTTGGTCAATGTTGTCGACCAGATTTCCGCCCTTGTACAGCAACTGCTGAAAAATGCTACTCATCTCCTGATCGGACATAGCGTTTCCGCTTCTGAGGGCCTGGCGGGCATCCTGAGTGGCGCTTTCGGCCTGGTTCTCCAGAGCATCAGGCTGCAGGGCGGGGTCGCCGGTCTGTCGCAGAATCTGCTTCACTTCGCTGGTAATCTTATCCAAACTCAACGAGCTAGACTGGCCCGACTGCTGCGACTGATCACCGTTGTTTTGTCCGCCCCCAACTACTGCACCTACCGAGGATAACGTCTGAGAGATAGCCGACCCTACGCCGCTAACGATGCTGCCTACGGCGGTGGTGAGCAGCCAAAACGAAATAAGGGTATATAAGCACCAGGACAGTATACCGTGAAACGTGCTGATGATGGGGATAGGAATGCCTGACAAACGAGCGGCTGTATAGCCTCCCGCAAAGATAGCAATCAGGTTGCTGATGATGTACCAAATAATTGCCCCGGTGCCTACTCCGGAAAAAGGGCGAGCCTCCGTTATCGGATTGATTGAGGCCAATCCGATACCGATGCCCAGCAAATTGAGGACGAGCATAACCACTAGTGATACCAATACCCCGGCTAGTATGGCACTCTAGGATATTTTATCGAGCAGTGCGGCTCCCGCTCGGGTATAAGCGTTGTTGGTGTAATCGACGCGGTCGCGTCCGGAATTTCGTGCGTTGGTGTCCATAATTAAAAATTGAAATTGAAGAGGTAAGGATTAAAAAATTAGTTGTTTGTAGGTGATCAACCAAAAACTCTCCTTGAATGTTCTTTTGGCAAATTTCAGTGGTGAGGTAACTGCTTGAAACGCAAGAAGGTAGCACCTGCGTCGGCACTACCTTCTTGTCGCGTAGTAATTGATATTGGGTTAAACTAAAAAATTGGTATCAGTCCAAAAAGTAGCGCGAGGCTAGACTGTATTTGCCTACATATTTGCAAATGCTTTGCCAACGCATATCAAACCCCTAGAGGGCTATTCTAACAATTTTATGGGGAATATTTGCCCCACTCCGGGCTAGTTTCCCGGATATAATTTCCCCAGATTATAGGGCGAAGGGAGGGATGGGGATAAATTGTGCCTCCTATCCCAGCATTGTACTCAGATTTTTCGTCCTTGGTCTCAAAAAAGAATTATCAGTCATCCGTACTTAAGAAAAGTATAAACCGTATCTTTACTCTGACAACCTGAGCAGTTGGTTGGCAACCACTGGCCGTTCTGCCCGCCCAAGATGTTTTGCGTCCGTTATGAACATCTGCCCCCCCTGTTTGCGTTTAATCTATCCACCCGTCGATGATAGCGTATGCTTAAGAGTCTTGTCATAAAAAATTACGCGCTGCTGGAAGCCCTTGAAATGCGGCCTTCTGAAGCGCTCAGCATCATTACCGGCGAAACCGGGGCGGGTAAATCTATTATGTTGGGCGCCATTGGTCTGCTGCTGGGCAACCGGGCCGATAAGAAAGCCTTGTACAATGAGGAGCAGAAGTGCGTGATTGAGGGCGCCTTTACCATCAATAAATTCAGGCTGGAACCGCTCTTTGCCGAGGAAGATCTCGACTACGATCCCATCTGCATCCTCCGCCGCGAAGTGTCGCCCACGGGCAAGTCGCGGGCGTTTATCAATGACACTCCGGTTCGTCTGGAAACCATGCGCGGCGTAGGCAACCTGCTGGTGGATATCCACAGCCAGCACGATAGCCTGCTGCTGGGCGATAATTCGTATCAACTGGAAATTATTGACGCCTTTGCGGGCAACGACAAGGAAAGGAAGCGCTACCGACAAAGCTTTCAGCAGTACCGCCGGGCGGCCAGCGAGTACGAACAACTGCGCGCCGAGGCCGACCGCCTGCGTCGTGAGGATGACTTCAATCGCTTTCTGCTCGAGGAACTGGAGAAGGCCAAACTGGTAGAAGGCGAACACGAAACGCTCGAAGCGCAACTGCAGGTGATGGAAAACGCGGGCAATATCCAGGAGCAGCTCGGTACAGCGCAGTCTCTCCTCAATGGCGAAGAGATGGGCGTAGACCTACTGCTCAACCAAGCCAAGCAGGCGCTCCTCAAAATAGCCCGTTTTTCCACCAAATACGAAGGTTTTTACCAGCGTTTGGATAGCTGTCTGATCGAGTTACGCGACATTCAGAGCGGAGTGGAAGACGAAGCCCAGTTGGTCGACTTCGACCGCGATAAGGTAGAAGCCGCCCGCGATCGCGTTAACAACCTGTACCGGCTGCAACAGAAGCACCACGTAACCTCCACCGTCGAACTGCTGTCCATCCAGCAATTACTGGAGAGTAAAGTGACCGAGGTAGACAACCTAGACAGTGAACTAGCGCGGCTGAAGACCGTGCGCGACACCGCCCAGCAGGAGTTGTCGGGGGAAGCCGAGCGCCTCACCGCATCGCGCGAGCGGGTGGCGGGCAAGTTCTCGGACCAGATCACCCGGCTGCTGCGCAACCTGGGCATCCCCGACGCCGCCCTGCGGGTGGAACGACGGCCGGTTGCTCCTGCCGAGTCGGGAGCCGACGAAATTGACATCCTGTTTAGCGCTAACAAGGGAATTGCCCCCCAGGAACTGAAACGGGTGGCCTCGGGCGGTGAGTTCTCGCGGCTGATGTTCTGCATTAAGTACGTGCTGGCCGGCAAAACCTCGCTTCCCACGATCATCTTTGACGAGATTGACACCGGAGTGTCGGGCGAAATTGCCATTAAGATGGTGAACATGATGAAGGAGATGGCCAAGAACCACCAAGTGCTCGCCATCAGTCACCTGCCGCAGGTGGCGGCCAAGGGCGACGCGCACTACTTTGTGTATAAGGACAACAGCTCCGCTAAATCGGTGAGCCGCATCCGGCAGTTGAGCGAAGACGAGCGCGTTGAGGAGATTGCCAAGATGATCGGCGGAAACAAACCCTCGAGCATCGCCTACGAAAATGCCAAGGAACTGCTGGCGATGTGACTGTTATCGGAGACCTTGCGGTAGCCGCTGCTCGTGAGCAGCGGCTACCGTTTTTCTGGCACATATCCCTTCGTTTTTTGTTTAAAGATTTATTTAAAAAAGTTAAACAACATGAACCGCGCGCTGTTGGAGAGATGTAATTCATTTTAACTAAATAAAAAACAATCATGAGAGTAATTGCTGTATTTTTCGCAGGTCTGCTGATGAGCGTAAGCTCATACGCCCAAGACCAAAATATTGTTGAATTAGCCCAGTCACAAGAGGACTTATCCACGCTTGTGGAGGCAGTAAAGGCGGCCGGATTAGTAGAAACCCTACAAGGAGACGGACCGTTTACGGTGTTCGCCCCGACCAATGCTGCTTTTGAGGCCCTGCCCGAAGGAACGCTAGAGACATTGCTCAAGCCTGAGAACAAGGATCAACTGACCGCAGTATTGACGTACCACGTGGTATCCGGTGAAACTGCTTCTACTGATTTGTCTGATGGTATGCAAGTTGCTACTGTAGAGGGAAGCGATGCCGAAGTAACGTTGCAAGACGGTGCTGCGATGATCGAAGGAGCCAAAGTAGTGATGGCCGATGTGAAGGCTTCTAACGGAGTTGTACACGTCATTGACGCGGTAATTCTGCCCCCTAGCATGCGTACCACCACCGCGCAGGGAGAAGAGGATAGCGAAGGCGGAGAGAACTAGCAACAATAGCTAGTTAGCCTTTATCAGGAACTGCCCCATCTCAATCAAGAACGTATCGTATGCTTTAGCTTAGTAGATGGGGCAGTTTTATGTTATAGCCTGGTTGGAGTAGTTTTCTAAGGGTGAGTATGCGGACGTGGTTAGCAAGTGGCTCACTACTACATCATTCGCATACTTGATCTGTACTAAAATTGTATGATAAAACGTTGATTATCGTCACGGAATAAACAATTATCTCGTGCATATGCCTCACCCGTACGCTCGTGTTCTGAAAAATCTTCTGGCTAGGTCTGTTAGCGTTTTTTATTCTTCGGTTGAGCCCGTAGTCACCCCCTTATGAGACTGGGATTTCTCCTGTTTCCTTGCGCCATCTTTTCCCTCTTTCAGATTGTAATAAATACGCTGGGTTGGGTAGGCTAAGTCAATATCATCGTGCTGCGCGAACTGCCGTAGCACGTCTTCCCAAATGTTGTGCGCCGTGCCTCGCCGTTTCTTAGGGTTACATAGATAGCGCATAGTGAGCATCACCCCACTGTCTTTCACCGAGGTATAGACAATCGGCGTGAGGTTGGAGTAAAAAATCATGAACTTTTTCGAGGCTTCGGTGAGTCGCAGCGCGGCGGCTTTGGTCAGGTGCTCGGTATGTTCTTTCAGAATGGCGTTCAGAATGTCTTTGGCCTTTTCCCAATTGCTTTCAAAAGTCACCATCACCCCGATCTCATGCCAGATGTGGGTGAAACCTTGGGTGTAGTTGGCCTGGGGTTCGCGAAATACCACTCCGTTGGGGATGTGAATAATGCGGCCGGTGCTCTGGTCGGCATCCACCCAGTTGCCAATCTCGTTGATCGTAAACTGATAAAAGCGAATGTCGATCACGTCGCCCGCGTGTTCGCCTACCTGAATGCGGTCACCCACCTCAAAGGGGCGGCGCAGCAGAATGAACAACCAACCGGCCAGATTCACAATCGGTGACTGAAGGGCAATGGCTAATCCGGCAGTAGCCAGACCCAAATAGGTGGCCAGTGAATCTACCGTATTGATCCAGATGGCCGAAATAATGATAATCATCAGCACCGTATAGGCGTTCTTGATACCGTTTTTCCAGTAGTACTTATCGCGTACGTCCTTCACCCGCTTAAAAATAAGCTTTAGGCTAAAATAGCGCAGCACCCCCAGCACTACGATGGCGATCAGCGAGTACAGTAAATTAAGCTGAGTAGCCCGGGTGATATGCCAGTGGACGTCAATCCATTCGGTGATATTCATAATGATTATTGGTTGCTACGCAAAGATAACCGCGTGAGTGTCTGCTGCGCTAAAAGTTACTAATTCGTTTGTAGGCACTGGTGTTGATGGCGTTGAAGAAGCCGACCACTCCTCCCAGCAGATGCGATTCCCACGACACCCCCGCCTGGGTGGGCAACACTCCGTAAAAAATACTACCGTAGAAAATCACGATAATGATAGAGATGAGCAGCGACCGAAAATCGCGGCGAAATAGCCCAAAGAACATCAGAAACGAGGCTAAACCGTAGATGAGTCCGCTCGCTCCGATGTGGTAGAACGGACGGCCGAAGAGCCATACCAGCAAGCCCGTCAGAAAGTAGCATTGCAAAAACACGCGGCCCGCAATGCGGTCGTAGAACATATACAACACCGTGCCCAGGATCAGCAACGGCATGGTGTTAGAAACCAGATGCGCCACGCCGCCGTGCAGCAGGGGGGCCGTCACAATGCCCAGGAGGCCGCGCGCGGTGCGGGGCAGTAGCCCGTAGACCGCAAACTCACCCGGAAGCAACCGGTCTACGTAGTATACCGCCCACATCAAAAACACCAGCCGGGCGGGCACAATAATACTACTGCTGATTGAGTTCATAGGGGGGCGAAAATAGGTTATTTTTCCGCTACTTCCGCGCTTTTCGGCTGTAGTTGCAAGTACACCGGCCAGTGGTCGCTGAAGCCGCCGTGGTACCGATAACCCACGTAGGTGCGCCGGGGACGAAAGCCCAATTGCTTCGTATCTTCCTCAGCCAACCAGTCGGGACGGTAACACCGGGCCTTTCCGTTTTTCACCCGTACGCGGTCGCCCTGCAGCAGGTTGGCGGTGACGATAAACTGGTCGAAGGTGCTCCACGCGCCTTGATATTTATGGGTGCCGAGGCATTCGTACTCGCTGATATTCACCAGCGGCGAACCCATACCGTTGGCTTCGGTGAGCGTGCGCATACTCGCCTCGGTGGGTCCGTCGTTGAAGTCGCCGGTGATAATGACCAGGGCGTCGGGGCATTCTTGTTGCAATACGCGGATTCGGGCTTGCAGCACTTCGGCCGCGCGCTGCCGCCGAGGGGCGCTACCGCCCACGCCGCCGTAGCGCGAGGGCCAATGGTTGATGAAGCAGTGCACGGTATCGGAGCCAAAAAGCACGCCCCGCACGTACAGGATGTCGCGGGTGGGGCGATCACTCAGCAAACCTAAGTCTACCGGCACTACATCGTGCGACAGGTACCGAAACTGGGCGGGGTCGTAGAGCAGGGCCACGTCAATGCCCCGCCGGTCGGGCGACTCTTCGTGCACGATTTCGTAACGCTGCCGGTGCAAGGGCGTTTGGTGTAACAATCCCTCGAGCACCGCTCGGTTTTCTACCTCAGCCAAACCTACCAGGGCCGGAGGTTGTCCTACGTCTCCGAGTCCGACAATTACTTTGTACAAATTGTGGTATTTGGCTTTTAAGCGGGTTGGCGTCCAGCCCCGCACTCCGTAGGGCAGAAACTCTTCGTCTTGCTTCAGCGAATCGTCTTTGGTATCGAATAAGTTTTCGACGTTGTAGAAGGCTACGGTGGCTTGCTGGGCGGTGACGGACCGACAAATGAAGATTAGGGAAGCAAAAATAGCCATCCGCAGGTACCTATCCATAGCGCGAAGTGAGTCAAAAGACTTTGACAAGTGACGAGTTCCTTGATTATTGGTCATCAGCTCAGGCTTTAATGCCTTGGCTGATAAGGAAGCATCAGAATATTCGGGGCAAGGTATTCGCTATCTCGAACCTTTCCCTGTTCAAACCCACCACAATATTACTCACGCACTTTTCGTATTGCTTTTCCACAGACTGCCCACCCCCATGCCTAGTCCGCTGGCCACCAATCCGTACAAAATAGGAGGAAAATCGCTATCCACGTACTCTGCCCCCAACCACACCGCCATACCCAGCACGATGGCGGTCACCGCGCCCCGTTCGGTGGCGCGCTTCCAGTACAAACCCGCCATCAGGGGCACGAACAGCGATACCAAACTGAGCGACGACGATTGGGCTACCAAGTCGTAGATATTGTTTTGCCAGAGGGCCATCAGCGCCGAAGCTGCCCCTACCCCTACCACCGAGCCCCGCAGAATTTGCAGCAAGCGACGGTCGCTCTGGTCGCGCAGGCGCGGGCGAATGAGGTTTTCGGCCAGAATGGTGGCGGGGGCCAGCACCGCACCGCTGGTGGTGCTCATAATCGCTGACAGTAGCGCTCCGAAGAACAGAATTTGCAGTCCTGGCCCTGCGTGCTGCATCACCACGGTGGGCAGGGTAAGCTGGGCGTCGGCCACGCCCCCCACCAGCTCGGGATACAGTTGCAGGGCACACAGGCCAATCAGCAGCGGAATCATGCCGACCGTCACGTACATCAAGGCCGCAATGTAGGAAGCCCGCACGGCCACGCGCTCACTGCGGGCGGCCATCACCCGCTGAAATACGTCCTGCTGCGGGATAGAGCCCAGTCCGATCGTGATCCAGGCGGCCACGTAGTGCGACACGCTGGTGAGGCTGGCCTCGGGCCAAAAGCGAAAGAAGCCCGGTGCGGGCCGGTCCAGCACGGTTTGTAGCCCTCCGGCCGCTGCGGTAAGATCTACCGCCAGCCAGATTAAGCCGACCAGAATGATGATCGTTTGCAAAAAATCCGTGATCGACACGGCCCACAGTCCGCCTACGTAGGTGTAGGCCACCACCACCCCGGTGCCGACGACGATCCCCCACGCCGTGGGCACCCCCGCTACCACTTGAAAGATGATACCGATGGCCACCAACTGGGCGGCAATCCAACCGAAATAAGAGGGCACCATGCACAGGCTCGACAAAAGTTCGGTGCGGGCGCCGAAGCGGTCGCGGTAGTAATCGCAAAAGGTAAGGATTTGGAGTCGATAGAGCGGACGCGCCACCAGCAACCCGACCAGCAGCAAACACAAGGCTGCCCCGAACGGATCTTCTACGACTCCGATCAAGCCGTGCTCCACAAACTCTGACGATGCACCCAGCACGGTTTCTGAGCCAAACCAAGTGGCAAACAGCGCAGTGGAAGCTAGCATCAGCGGCAGGCGACGACCGGCCAGCACAAAGTCACGGGAGTTTTTCACCCACCGCGACGCTACTACCCCGATGAGCAGGGTAATCAGAATGTAGGCGGTGATGGCAGCAATCAGCAATACAGCACAGCATTACTCTTCAATTGTGTCAGAAAGACCTTCCCCAATGAATCACTTGACCTACTCACCGGTCGGTGAAGCCTGCGTGTCCTTTTCCTCCTCTTCCCGATCGCGCTCGCGCTGTTCTTGTTCTTTAATCCGATACCCAGCGGTGCGCTGCGCATAGCTGTTGGGCTCGATGCGCTCGCCGTAGCGCCGGGCGTACACCTGTGTGAACTCAGCCCCAAACAGAAAAATAAGAGCCGAATAGTTCACCCACAGTAGAATTAGAATAACGGACCCCGCCGCCCCAAAGGCCGACGCGGGGTTTGACTTGCCGAAGTAGAAACCAATGGCCGACTTGCCAATGGTAAACAATAAAGCGGTGACCAGAGCGCCAATCCATACGGCATGCCAGGATATTTTCACATCGGGCAGCACCTTGTAGATAAGGGCGAAGAGCAGGGTAACCACCCCAAACGATACCAGAAGATTGATTATCTGGAACAAGTAGAGCATGAAGTCAGGCAGTTGCCGTTCAATCCACCCTCCCAGCGCGGTGAGGCCAGCGGTGAGCGCCAGCGAGACCAGCAGCAAAAAGCCGATGGCGAGGATCACCCCCAGCGAGGTAGCCCGGTCGAGGGCCAACTTGGCGTAGCCGGTATTGGGTTTGAGTTCCACTTCCCACACCTGATTGAGCGACTGCTGAAGTTGGTAAAACACCCCGGTGGCTCCAAAAAGTAGGGTGCCGATTCCGATGATGATGGCAATCACGTTGTTGCCCTGCTGGCTCACGTTGGCAATCATTTCCTCTACTTGGGTAGCAGCTTCGGCACCTACCAGATCGCTGATCTGGGCCGATATGTTGCCCTGCACCGCGTCTTCGCCCAGCACCAAGCCCACCACGTTAACGATGATGATGATCAGGGCGGGTAGCGAAAAAATAGAATAGTAGGCAATCACCGCGCTCTGTCGAAACGGTTCGTCTTCATTCCACTCCACGTAGGTGGCCTTTAGTAGGGAAAAAATGTTTTTACCGCGCTTTTTGAAGTTCATATTAAACTGTGGTAAGGATCATTAATTTCGTTTAGCTGGTATCGTTGTCCTAGTTTTCGTCAGCGGTTTGTCCTGCTTTTCTCTTCAACTGTTCTATTATTCCTGGCAACATGCTTGGCACGATAAGTTGGTGAACTGGTTTCACTGGTAGGAAGTAGAGTCTTCCAAACCAGTTATTGAATTTGACAGTTGTTGAGATCGTTAATTTTTTCAAGCCTGCTTCCTCATCACCTTCTTCCTTCAACAGTGATATTCTAAAGTCTAGATGCTTATCATCTTGCCCTAAGATTACTTCGTTTTCAGTCTTGTCGTAAACTTTAAACAGTCCCAATTTCTCGTTCGGCTCGCACCTAAAATTATCGAGCCGTTCTTGTCGGTCGCCCATCGTGCCTGGTGTTTTCAACCCAAAATCTGATTCAAACTCGCTGTGACTGCTAATTCTAATGAGGACGATTTACTCACCCCTTTTGCAACGCCTCAATCTGCTGGGCAACCGCTTCAGCCTCGGCGGTTTTCTCATCACCGGCCCGGCGGTCGCGCTGGGATAAAGTGTGCGCCTCGGCTAGCAGCTTTTTGTACTTATCTTGTAACTTTTCTACTTCTGATTTCTTCTTGAACAGACCAAACATACGTTTTAAAGGGGATTACTGGTTTAACTTATTTTTTCCGCGCAAGAAGGCTACGAAATCGCGAAACCGTTTCTTAGAGGTGAACACCGAGCCCATCGTCCTCAGGTAGTCAGCGGAGTTGGGCTTCGATGACGAAGTGATTGGAATTTTGGTCGGCGGCGGCGGCAGGGTCACCTTCGTGGAGCCGGGTTGCAGAGCATCCGCTTGGGCAAAGCTGCGCTGGGCGCGTTGCTGGTAGCCTAGCTTCTCCTCCACCATGCCGCGGTTGTTGTACGCAATAGCGTCTTCGGGGTCTAGCTCGATGGCGCGGGTGTAGTCATCGATGGCTCCCTGATAATCTTGCGTTCGGTCCTTTACGTAGGCCCGACTGGAATAGCGGTAGGGATTGTTCGGCTCCAGCGCCACGCCCTCATCAAAGTCCTCCAGCGCTCCGCGGTTGTCGCCCACCAAGTGTCGGGCTACACCCCGCTCGCTAAAATAAGTAGCGTTCTTCGGAATAAGATTAATCAAGCGGTCGAAGTCCTCAATGGCCGCGGCGTGCTCCTCTAATTTAAAATGGGCGCGGGCCCGTCCGTACAAACTTTCCGGGTAAATATCGTTACCGGATAGCGCCTGTTCGAAACAATCAAGTGCTGCCTGATAATCTTCCTGGGCCAGTTGTTCGTATCCCTGGGTCGTCCACTGTTCTGCTGTCTTCTCCATACATTGGCTTCTGATCAATAAGTCCGAATCTGCTCGATGGCCGTGTCAGACTCCCTATCCTAAACACATTGCACCCCGATAAGTTTGCTAGTCATGCTAAAGATCGGAAATACCAACACCCTCACCGTGGCCCGCTCCTCCGACTACGGTTTGTACCTGAGCTCCAGTCAGGGCGACATCCTGCTGCCCAACCGCTACGTGACTCCCGAGATGGAAATCGGGCAGGCCATCGAGGTGTTTGTCTACACCGACTCGGAAGACCGGCTGGTGTGCGTCACTGATTTGCCAAAGGCGCAGGTGGGCGAATTCGCCGCACTACCGGTCAAAGACGTGACCCCGATCGGAGCCTTCCTTGACTGGGGACTGGAGAAAGATTTGTTGCTTCCCTTCAAGGAGCAATTATTCCCGATGCGCAGCGGGCGGCGGGTGGTGGTGCGGGTATGCCTCGACCCACGCACCCAGCGGGTGATTGCGGTGGCCAAACTCCAGCCCTTCTTTGCGCGCGACGTCGCGGCGCTCAGCGAGAAGCAAGTCGTGACCGTTCTGGTGTTTCAGGAAACCGATCTGGGCTATAAGGTGCTGGTAGACCAGCGCTACGAAGGGCTCATCTACCGCAACGAGGTGTTCAACGCGCTATCAATCGGTGAGGAACGCACCGGCTACGTGAAAAAGGTGCGAGACGATGGGAAGTTGGATATCAGTTTGCAACCCTTGGGAGTGGCTGGCATCGATGCCGCCCGCGACACGGTGCTGCAAAAGCTGTCTGAAGCCGATAATTATCTTCCCTACCACGACAAAAGCGACGCTGAGGACATCCAGCGGGCCTTCGGACTGAGCAAGAAAGCGTTTAAGCGGGCGGTTGGAGGACTTTACAAGGACAAGAAAATCGCATTGGAAAAGGAAGGAATACGGCGGGTCAATGATTAACTATTTTACAGCGTTGGTCGAGAGTTATTTGCTGGTAGAGTGCAAAAGCCGTTTCTCGGATGAGAAGCGACTAACTTTTGCCTGAATAATGCGTATCTTCGCGTAAACTTCTTTAGAAACCGTAGTAGCTATCCGTTATGAAACGTATTATGCTCTACATTCCCGACAATCAATACGCTTTCTTCCTGGAACTGGTCAAAAAGCTGGGTTTGGAAAAGGCTAAGGAAGAGACCGCAGATACCCGTGAGGAAGTGTTACAAGGTATCGCCCAGGGCCTCAGGGAAGTGAAGCTCATAGAAGAGGGAAAGATGACATCTCGTCCGGCTAGGGACTTCCTCAATGAGCTATAAAGTGCAGAAGAAGGTCTATCTGATATCAATCTACGATAAAAGCCAACTAAATAACCTATCCAAAGAACACATTTTTGATCTGCTACGCAGCGAGGGGCTGGAGTGAGTTGATCCAACCTATTATGTGAAGGATATACGGGTGAAAACCAGGACAATGAGGGTTGACACTTAACCGTCGCCCAACGACCATATCGTACTAAATTAGCTCAAAATCTGTTCATTCATTCTGCTCCGCCTTACTCTTCACAAAGCTAACCCTGGTGCGCGTACTACCGCACCCGCGTCCAGTTTTGTGAGCGGCCCAGCAGCGAAAACCTAACGAACCCCCGCACCTCTAAGGTGTTTTGATCCTCTAGCTCCAAGCGACACGAATACGTCTTACCCGATTCGGGGTCGTAAATCTCGCCGTCTTCCCACTCGTCGTCGCCGTCGTACTGCAAGCCGGTCAGAATGTTGGTGCTAACGATGGTGCGCGAGCGCAAGTCCTCGTCCGGATTGTTAGCGTCTCGCTTGTTGGTGCCGTCCGGATTTTTCGGTTCCTGCAACCAGATGATTTTGCCGCAGTAACTGCTGTCGCAGACATAAATTTCTACCTTGGCCTTTCCTTCTTCGGTATACCACTCACCCAGTACGGCGTCAGCATTTTGCGCCCGACCAGGCAAGCACGCGCTGAAGAAAAAAACTACGCCGACCACTGCGTTTAGCAGCGTCGGGTGGTGCAAAACGGACGTTGTCATGTTGTTTAAATCAGTTAGATTATCTTCTGGTTTTTCTGTTCGTACTAAGTTAAGATCGTATTTTGCGCTACGAGCGATTAGCAACCCCAATAATACAATAAATACCCTACACCGTGCCTGATCACTTCCCAAAAACCGATGAAAAAATTTCTCCCTTTGTCAATCACTCCTTGCAAGAGCAAACCCTATCGCTGCTGCCTGAGCGGGCCATCTTTTGGCAGGAAAAACGGTACTTACTAGTAGCCGATGCGCACTTGGGCAAGGCGGGCCACTTTCGAAAGCACGGGGCGGCCATCCCCGGAGCCATCCACGATAAAGATCTGGCGGTGCTCACCGACCTGGTGGCGCGCTGGCAGCCCAAGGCGCTGGTGGTTCTAGGTGATCTGTTCCACAGCGATCTCAATAATGAGTGGCTGGCTTTCGAGCAGTGGTTGCAACAACACGCTTCGCTGTCGGTGGTGCTGGTGAAGGGCAACCACGACATTTTGCCCGAGGTGGTGTACCAACACCCTAACCTAACGGTTTATCCAGAGGAATGGCGCGTTGGCCCCTTCTTACTCACCCACGAACCGGTGGTTGATCCGACCCTGCGGCGGGGCGGCCTGCACTTTCCCAAGGCTCATCATGATCGCCCTCTGTACAATTTGGCCGGACACGTGCATCCTGGAGTGCGCGTGAGCGCGGGGATGGGCGAGTACGTGAAACTCCCCTGTTTCTACTTCACTCCGCAACTAGGTATCCTTCCGGCCTTCGGGCAGTTCACTGGCTGTGCTACCGTGCGGGCGAAAGCCAGCGATCAGGTATTCGCGGTGGTTAACCAACGTCGGGTGATCCACATTCGACAATGATTGGTCCGTAAGAATGCCCTACTTTAAACATATATCCGTCATTTTGTCATTATTGTACGAATAAATTGATCAAACAATGACTTTTTGTCATGCAAAAGGCCAAGATTCAGTGAATTAGGTGCTTGGTATTTCCTTTGTTAGTAGCCAAGTATAATTAGACATAACATTCACTTAAACCTATACATCATGACACTCATAAGATATGATAGCCAGTTTCCCCGTTTCTTCGACGACTTTTTCACCCGGGACGCGGATCGCACCCAGCCCGCCGTGAACGTGAAGGAAGACGATAACGGCTTCGCGGTGGAAGTAGCCGCCCCGGGCTTTGACAAAGCTGATTTCAAGGTCGAAATTGACCAGAACGTGCTAACCATCGCCGCCGAAAAGGAAGAGAAGAACGAAGAGAACGACAACGTAGGCTACGTGAAGCAAGAGTTTCGCACGCAGACGTTCCGACGCAGTTTCCGGCTGCCCGAAAACACGGTGAACGGCGACAAAATCAAAGCGCGCTACGAAGCCGGTATTTTGTACCTAATGCTTCCTAGGCGGGAAGAGGTGAAGCCCAAACCGGCCCGACTGATTGAAATTGCCTAACATTGAAAGGTGGGAAAATAATCCCACCTTTTTTATTTTGCCAGCACCCAAAGCGTTGATCTGATCGTTGTTTATTTTTATCACCTTGCACCATGCTGGGTTTCTTGCTGAGGCCGGATACCCTTTTGGGTTCAAACGAATTTACGGATGGAATATAAAGACTACTACAAGACGTTAGGAGTTGCTAAAACGGCTACGGCGAGCGAGATTAAGAAAGCGTATCGCAAACTGGCGGTGAAGTACCATCCCGACAAGACCAAAGACGATAAAGCCGCCGAAGAAAAGTTCAAGGAGGTGACCGAAGCCTACCAAGTGCTCAAAGACCCCGAGAAGCGCAAGAAGTACGACGAGTTGGGAGCCAACTGGAAGATGTACGAGCAGCAGGGGGCCAACGGTCGCGGGGGCTACGGCTCACCGTACGGCGGCGGACGTACCCAGCAGGAGTTCAGCGAAGAGTATTCGGACCTGTTCGGAGGCGGTGGCTTTTCCGACTTCTTCGAGAGCTTTTTCGGCGGCCAAGGAGGTGGTCGTCCGCAAGGTCCCTATACGTCTCAGCGCGGATACGCGGTCAAAGGACAGGACCACCAGGCGAGCATCACCATTCCGCTGCAGCAGGCCTACGAGGGCGTCACCCCCGTGGTTAACGTGTCGGGCAAGCGCCTGCGCATCAAGATAAAGCCGGGCATCGGGGACGGACAAACGCTCAAGATTCCGGGCAAGGGCGGCGAAAGCATGCAGGGTGGCCTCGCCGGTGATTTGTTCCTCACCATTCATGTGGAGCAGCACCCGACGTTCACCCGTAAGAGCGACGACCTTCACACCACCGTGCTGGTGGATGTGTACACCGCCATACTGGGCGGCAAGGTTACCATCAACACCCTCAAGGGGTCCGTATCCATTAGCATTCCGGCGGGCACCGACAACGGCAAGGTGCTTCGCCTCAAAGACATGGGTATGCCGCGCTACGGCAACGCCAGCCAGTTCGGTAACCTGTATGCCACGGTGAACCTCATCACCCCCAAGAACCTGACAACTGAGGAAACCGAACTTGTCCGACAGTTGCAATCGTTACGTGAACCGCAGACCGCTGCAGCATCGTAGCGCGCCACCGTCCTGAACTATTTGCGGCTCATTTCGCTTCTTAAAGCATCCAAAGTCTGCTCATAAAATCCCGGATATTCTCTGGGATTTTTTATAAGGTATTTTGCTTTCATTCGTCCCTCTTTCTGACTTCCTATGCGCACCAATTCGCTCTGTTTTCTCCTTTTCGGTGGTATCACCCTCTTCATCCTTGGTTGCAATGAACCGGTAACCGATTTGCGCATTAAGGAGATGGCTCCCGAAAAAACCGCTCGGCTGGCCGACTCCATCGCCGCCACGGTTAACCCAAAACTAGCCAACGGATTCACCCTTCGCCTGTGGGGCATTGATTCGCTGGTGGCCGATCCCATTGCGCTCGATATTGACGACCAGGGACGTATCTATTACACCCGGGCCAACCGCCCTAAGCATTCGGAGTTTGATATCCGGGGGCACCAGGACTGGGAAATCCCCTCTATTCAGTTGCAATCAGTTGACGACCGACGCGCTTTTCTTCGGGCTACCCTGGCGCCCGAGTTGAGCGAGCAAAACGATTGGCTGGCCGACCTCAACGGTGACGGTTCGCACGACTGGAAAGACCTTGCTGTGGAAAAAGAGCGCATCTACCGCGTAGCAGATACCGATGGCGACGGCGTGGCCGACCAAACCCAACTGGTGATCGAAGACTTCAACGAAGAGGTGACCGACGTGGCCGGAGCCGTACTGGTGGCGGGCGAAGACCTCTTTGTGGGCGTCGCCCCCGACCTGTGGCGCACCCAGGACGAAAACGGCGATGGCCTGGCTGATAAAATTACGTCGATCTCGAACGGCTACGGAGTGCACGTGGGCTTCGGCGGACACGGCATGTCGGGGCTGGAAATGGGGCCCGACGGACGCATCTACTGGGGCATCGGCGACATTGGCTTCAACGGCACGGGACCCGACGGCACGGAGTGGAAGTATCCGAACCGGGGGGTGCTGGTGCGCTCTAATCCCGACGGCAGCGACTTTGAAGTGTTCGCAATGGGCCTGCGCAATACCCACGAGTTTACCTTCGATGACTACGGCAACCTCATCGGGCAGGACAACGACGGCGACCATCCCGGCGAGAGTGAGCGGCTGGTCTACTTGGTGGACGGCTCCGACACCGGGTGGCGGATCAACTGGCAGTTTGGCAAGTACAAAGACCCCAAAAATAACGAGTATAAGGTGTGGATGGACGAAAAAATGTACGTGCCGCGCTGGGAAGGACAAGCCGCCTATATGCTTCCCACCATCCAAAACTTTGTGAACGGACCCACCGGCTTCGTTCACAACCCCGGCACCGCGCTGAGTCCCGCCTGGAAAGACCGTTTCTTTGTCGCTAGCTTCGTGGGCAACCCGGCCCGCTCGGGCATTCATTCGTTCAAGCTGCTACCCAAGGGCGCGGGCTTCGAACTGGGCGAACACCAAGAAGTGCTGAGTGGCATCGCCGCCACCGGCCTTGACTTCGGTCCCGATGGTGCGCTGTACGTAGGTGATTGGATCGAGGGCTGGGAACCCAAAAACGACGGCCGCATTTGGAAAATAGACGTTTCTGAGGGCGTTAACGAAGAGGAGCGGCAACAAACCAAAGCCTTACTGGCTGAAGACTTTAGCGAGCTTGATGACGAAGAACTTGGCGAACTGTTAGCGCATAACGACCAGCGCGTACGACAGAAGGCCCAGTTTGCCCTAGTGAAACGCGGAAAAGGTGGGGCAAAAGTATTTGAGCAAGTGATCGCCCAACAGGCTTTTCAGCTCGCCCGCATCCATAGTATCTGGGGTCTGAGCCAGTTGGCCCGGCAGGCCGCCCATTACGCCGAGCCGCTGCTGCCACTGCTCACCGACGACGACCCGGAAATCCGGGCCCAAGCCGCTCGCTGGTTGGGCGACATGCGCTACGAAAAAGCTGGGCCCGAGTTGGTGTCTCTGCTGGAAGATGCGTATCCCCGGGCCCGCTTCTTTGCGGCCGAAGCACTAGGGCGCATTGCCTACGACTCGGCCCTGCAACCCATCGTGACCATGCTAGAAGCTAACAACGACGAAGATGTGTACCTCCGCCACGCCGGAAGCCTGGCGCTGGCCCGCATCGGGCAGCCGCGGCCGGTGGTGGCGCTGGCGCAGCATCCTTCTCGCGCGGTGCGCATTGCCGCTGTGATAGCCCTGCGCCGTCTGCAAGACCCCGGCATTGTTGACTTCCTCAACGACGAAGACGAAGGCGTAGTTACCGAGGTGGCCCGCGCCATCAACGACGACTATTCCATCGAAAAGGCCCTGCCCGCCCTGGGCGACCTGCTCACGACCACTTCTTTTCAGAACGAGCCCCTGATCCGGCGCGCCATCAGCGCCAACCTGCGCGTAGGCACCGAGCAAGCCCTGCAAAATCTCATCGACTACGCCCAGGAAGAAGACTATCCGCTGGCGATGCGTACCGAAGCGCTGGACGCCCTGGGCACCTGGACCGAACCCTCGGTACTGGACCGGGTGACCGGACGCGACCGCGGCACCATCAAGCGCGTTCCCGAACCGGCCATCCAGCAGGTCGCGCCCCTGCTCACGGAGCTCACCCAGGACCAAGCCCCCGCCCTGCGGATCAGTGCCGCGCGGGCTCTGGGTCGGCTGGGAGCGGACGAAGCCTCTCCTACCCTACTGGCGCGCCTTAAGAAAGACTCGGACGCCAACGTGCGCATTGCTGCCCTGGAGGCGCTGGTGCAACTCGATAACGAATCCACCGCCCCAGCCGTCACCCAGGCATTGTCCGACTCCGACAAGCAGGTGCGTGCGGTGGCCCTGGATCGCCTGACCGATACCAACCTTCCACCCGAGCAGATGACCGCGTTACTCAGTGAGGTGATCGACACCCGCACCACCGAAGAACAACAGGCGGCCCTGCTTACCCTGGGCACGCTACCGCCGGACCACGCGGAGCCGGTGCTGGAAAAGTTGATTCAGCGTTTGGAAGACGGCAAGCTTCCGGTGGGCATTCAGCTAGAATTGGCCGACGCAGTGGACAGCACGAAATCTGATGCCCTCAAGGCTCGGCTGGCGCAGGTGCGAACCAATGCCTCGGACCTTACTGGCGATGCGTTGCTGGCCTCGTACGAAGATTGCTTGGAGGGGGGTGACCCTGAGCGCGGGCGTGCCATTGCCTTCCGCAACTCCACCGCCCAGTGCATGAAGTGCCACGCCTACGACGATTACGGCGGCAACGCCGGTCCCCGCCTCAACGGGGTGGGCTCCCGCCTGAGCCGAATGCAGCTGTTAGAATCGTTGATTCTTCCCAGCGCCCGCCTGGCTCCCGGCTACGGAACGGTGATCCTAGCGATGAAAGACGGCCGCAAGGTCAGTGGAGTGTTGCAAGCCGAAGACGAGCAACAGCTCACCGTGCAAGTGGGCAACCAGGAACCGGTGGTATTATCCAAAAGCGAGATTGCTACGCGCACCAACGCCCCTTCCAGCATGCCCAGCATGACCAACTACCTCACCAAAAAGCAAATCCGCGACTTGGTAAGTATGCTAGCGACTTTGAAACAGGAGGATGTTTAATGCTTCCATAGCCCAGCGTTTAAACGCTGGGCTATGGAAGCATTAATGAGAAATTGATTTTAAAGGTCTTTTTTTCGCTGCCCTTCCGCCTAGCGGTCGCTTCTGGTCACTGGGAACCATCCCCCCTGCTCCTTTAGCATCCGGTAGTACTTCGTTACTCCTTCTTCCAAACTTGTGAACGGGGTGCGGTAGCCGGATTCGCGCAGGTTGTGGGAGTCGGCCTGGGTGTAGGTTTGGTACTTGCCGCGCAGGTGGTCGGGAAAGGGAATCGTCTCAATTTTTGCGTCGGGTTCCAGGCGCTGAATGACGCGGGCGATATCGGTGAAGCTGCGGGCCTGCCCGGTGCCGCAATTATAAATGCCGCTTTGTCCGTTGGCGTAAAAGTGCATATTGACGTCTACCACGTCTTTGATAAAGATAAAGTCGCGGCGAAAGTCTTCGCTGCCCGCAAACAGCTTCATGGCGTTACCCTCCTGCAACTGCCGGTAGAAGTGATACACCACCGACGCCATGCTGCCCTTGTGGTTTTCCTGGTAGCCGTAGGCGTTGAAGTAGCGCAGGCCCAGCACCTGCGAGGTAGGTTTGGTCGTTTCCTGCAGACGGCGCACGTAGTTGTCGAACATAAACTTTGAGAAGGCGTACACGTTGAGCGGATTCTCGTTCGCTCGTTGCTCACTGAAGGCCGACATGCCCGCCTCACCTTCCCCGTTTCCGTAAACCGACGCACTAGAAGCGTACAGGAAGTTAATTTTCCGGTCCAGGCAGTGGTGCAACAGGGTTTTCGAGAACGCGTAGTTGTTTTCCATCATGTAGCGCCCGTCGGTTTCGGTGGTCGAGGAGCATGCTCCTTGGTGGAAGATGGTCGCTACGTCACTCAACCGGGGCAGTTGCTCCAGAAACGCCCGTTTGTCAATAAAGTCGGCGATGAAGAGCGCGTTCAGGTTGCGGTGCTTCTCGGACTGGTCCAGGTTGTCGAACCACCAAGATATCCTTGTGCCCCCGCTCGTTGAGCGCGCGAACGATGTTGCTGCCGATGAACCCGGCCCCTCCGGTAACAATGATCATATTAATAATGCTTTCTGCACTGAAGAACGTAAATGCTGTCGTTGTCATGGCGATACACCAAACGATGCTCATGGTCTATTCTTCGAGACCACCACCCCAACAAGTTTCCCACGAGGGGTTCCGGCTTTCCGATACCCTCACAGGGAGTTCTAGTACACTGCTTAATCAGTTCATTGATACGCTTGAGCATCTTTTTATCCGTTTTTTGCCAATGTAAGTAGTCGTCCCAACCCGTGGATATAAAAACTAAATTCATTCTTCAATTAAGTCGCGGACTACGCCTTTGCCCTGTTCAAATTCGGCGATTCCTCTGGCCAGACGCTCTGCGTTCTTGGGGCTACTAAGCAGATGTAGCGTTTCCTGTAATCCCTCGTAGTCCGCTTTAGACAGAACGACTACGTCCTCTCCGTTGGCGCGGGTCACGTACAAGGGTGAGCGGGAGGTGAACACCGCATCCATGAATGCCTTGAGGTTCTGGCGAAAATTTGAGTACGTAGTGATCTCCATAGTCAAAACTATTGAATAAGCAATTATGGTACAAGTAATTGTACAGTTTTTATGCGTGCGCTACGCCAGTGAAATAGGGTTTGAAGTTCGGTTGGGCATTTTGGTAGTTTTACCTTTGATTCGCAGGCATCACAATTCTATAAAAGGCCCATGCGTCATCTATTATGTTCTTAGTTGCTCTTATGATCAGACTAAAGCCCTTTGAAGTCAACGATTGGAAATATCTGCAAAAGTGGATTGCTAACGAAACAGAACTAGTTCAATTTGCCGGACCAATCTTTTCGTTCCCGATAGATAGAAACCAGGTTGAAAGCTATTTGGCTAACCCAGACCGGACGGTATTTAGAATTGAGGACAGCAACCAACAGGCGATTGGTATGGCAGAGATCAGCAACGAAGGGGAAAATGTCGCCAAGCTAGCGCGGATTTTAATCGGAGAAGAATCAATGCGCGGTAAGGGCATCGGAACCGAATTGGTGAACCAGTTAGCTGACTACGGATTCAACAAGCTCAAAAAGAAAAAGCTCATTTTGAACGTCTACGCGTGGAACCTCAGAGCAATCAAGTGCTACGAAAAAGCAGGTTTCTCTCGAACCGATAAAAGTCCGACGGTAGTGATCGTTGGCAGCGAAGCGTGGGAAACGGTTGAGATGGAAAGGGGCTGATTGACTAACCGGTTTTGGGCATTCCGCAGCAGTCCATCGAAGACCTTCAGTTTTACGCCTAGGGAGTGCGCCTGTCCGGCGAGCTGAATACCGGTTATTAGCCGTAGTTTCCGGCAATCAACCGCGCTGACGTCCGGAAATCAGGCAAAACAACTCCGGTAGCGTATCCATTTAAAGTTATTGACCAGGAAACGGTTCGATTTTCTCACCAAAAACTAGTTCATGACGAGAAATTGAGAGCGATTTCTTACCACGAACTTGTTCATCGTAAGAAATCGGGAGAATCAGTCACCATGAACTACTTCACGGCGTGAAATCGGGAGAATTAGGCACCGTGAACTTGTTCGGCGTAAGAAATCGGGAGAATCAGACGTCATGAACTACTTAGCGACCACCAACGCGGGGCACGCTCGATCTACCGTTGGCTGAGTAAGGCTGTTTCCTGCCATTCAGGGCACACTTGCTTCATGCGGGACGCTGGTTTTTCGGGCCAAACCTTACGGGGGCTCAAAAGTGGGGTTACGGCTCGTTTTTTACCCTGGTAAGTTTCGCGTCCATTTTGCCGATTAGGTTGCCGGGTGCTAGGCTTCATCTGGTTAGGACTGCTCCCGTCCGCTTTGGCACGTGCTTTATTGAAGACAAGAGGCAAGTAGGCTCAATAAAGAAGCTTTGGGTAATAATGGCAGAAAACCTTCTTGTTGCTATATTGCATGTAAAGGCGGGGCATCCCACGCAATTGCGTCTATACAATCGTTGTGTGACAGTTTTCAATTGACAGTAGACCAAGCAGACGGATGACAAAAACGAAGATTGACAACTTTGGAGTGCTACTAATAATTATTGCAACAGTTTGCTCAACTGGACTATTAATTTGGATGATTTACGAGTGGCTCGCCCCGCAGAAAAGCATTGGGCTACCGCAAAGGGTATTTTTCACAGCACTTTCAGGTCTTGTAACACCCTTAATTTGGAGAATAGAGATCCCAAAACTTAAGTCACTTAAGATTGATAATGACCGAATTATTATTCAAAACTTACTGACAAAGACGAGAAGGGAAATTCAAATTGACACAGTTGACGGATTAAAGATAACGAGCAAATGGGCTAAGGGCGGACCTGTTTATGAAATTACTATTGTAGTTAACAAAATACAGTTTCATAAAATATCATCTAACTACATAAAGAATTACGACACAATACGAGCGGAATTAAAGAAACGCTTAACGATTTTATCTACTGAAGAATTTGAGCACATGAGAAGTGTCGTAAAGGAAAAAATTGGAGAATGAGAACCGCCACACAACATCAGCTATAATATGTATGCTGTATTGTAGGTTCTCAAAGTTTGTGCTACTAATTTCGCCAGAATCATGGGACAAAGATGTAAGTACTTACCCGCATACGTCTCATAGCTAGGCGTTGGCAGCAATGAAAGCAAGGTGCATCGATATGATGAAATATGCGTATATTAGAGTAGAAACACCGAAGAATAGAAGACATGTTACTTAAGGAAAAAATAGACGGTTTGCCTGAGAGCCTAAAAGAGCAGGTCTCAGACTATGTTGACTTTTTGCTATACCGATATGGTGATAGCCAGCTACCATTAACCACTGAGGAAAAAATTGAGCTTGACAACCGCTGGGATGCTTATCAGCAAGAAAGTTCACCAACAAGTAGCCTAGAGGAGGTAAAAGAGCGACTAGAAAAGAAACATGGCGTATCAACTTAGCCATCTGGCATACCAGTAGAAACCCAGAACGACTGAGAAGCAAATTGAATTGATGTACTGCGTGCTAGCGCTGCTATCGGATATGATGGTTTTGTTACGCATTACCACCCTCTAGTCATAGCCTCCGCTATGACGCATACAGCGCCGCTGATTGGGGGCTTAAGACCGCCGGGTATCGGGGCACCTCGCTTAATCCGGGGAACTTAATCTAACCAGACTAGAGGTAAGAACCACAAAACGTCCTACTCGCATTAGGCAGCCCCCAGTTCCCGCCTAATGGCCGCCAGTTCCTCCAGGGCAGCTACTTCTTTTCGAATGCCCCGGCGAATTAGCCCGATAAGAATTACTGCTCCCACCAGGTAAGAACCGTCGATCAGGATCATCCAGGGCAGCGAAAAGTACTGGCTAAACTCGGGGGTCAATAGGTAAAAGCCAAGGCTGTACAGTAGCACAATGGCAATGGTAACCCATCCGTGGACCGTCTTCCGAAACCGAAGAAAAGCCAGCGCCTCGTGGGTTGCCTGCTGCGCATCGGCACTCAGGTCTACGCGCGAAGACCGAATCAGGCTGTACCCTTCAATGAGGATCCGAAGCAGCAGTCCACCAATCATCAATCCGATCCCCGCGTGGCTAAGGGTGGTTTGCAGCGGGGCAACGTAGTAGAAAAAGGCGAGCAAACCAAAGACCGTCCCCAGCAACACCGCGATGTTACCCCAGTGGAAGTTACGCGTGTGCTGCTGCTGCGCTTTTGCTCGGGCAATAAGCGCCTCAAGGTTGGAGGTTGCCGGGCGGACGGTTTTTTTGGCTCCCTGCCACAGTTGGTGCAGTTCATCATCTGGTTCGTTCATGATCAAGTAGTTTTTTAAGGGATTTTTTAATGCGGTGAATTCTCACCCGCAGCGCACCGGCGGCTAGTCCGGTGATTCGGGCAATTTCTTGGTAGCTCAGTTCGTCCAGCACCAGCATAATCACCAGCCGATCCACTTCGCCCAATTGCCCGATGGCTTGGTACAGGTCTTGGTACGGATTCGCTGAGGCCGGAGGTGGTGCGGCTAGTTGCGCGTGGTCAGAAAGCGGCGTACGCTGATGCTTTCGCTGGCCGCGCAGGTGCTGCAAGCAGGTGTTAGCCGTGATCCGGTACACCCAGGTCTTATACGAAGCCTGCCCCCGAAACTTATCCATCGCCTGCCAGCAATTGATGAACACCTCCTGCGATACATCGTGCGCCGCGTCGGTATCACCCTTCATAAACCCCAGACACAGGTGAAACACCATATCGTGGTAGGCTGGTAGAGTTCTCCGAACGCTTTTTCCCGGTCGTTACTTCTCATCGGTCAGGGCGGAATTAATCTGCTGGTGCAACCATTTCGGCTGGTCGAACATAATAAAATGCTGACAATTGGGAGCCATTCGGATGCTTTTGTTCGCCAAATTGGCGTACTGCTTGGCGTAGTTCTCCCGAACCACCTGCTCGTCGGGAAAGGGCGCTCCCAGAATGAGCGTTTCGGCGGTGATTCGATCCAACTGGGGGCGCAGGTCCATTTTGAGCAGATCGGTGTAACCATACACGTAGGTCTCCCGATCAGCCCGCATCATCCAGCGCACCAGCGTGTCCACTCGCTCGGGCCGCCGGGTCATGTTCTGGGCGGTCATCACCACCGTTTGCCGCAGCGAGTCCTCGCTCATCCGCAGCATCCGTACCACCGGCGGACTATCATAGCGGATGTACTTGGCGTCAACGCCCGGCATCATCAGCTCCCGCGTGCAGGGAATAGCGTCGACGATAATGAGCTGCCGCACCCGTTCGGGCATCGCGGCTGCCACTTCGGTGGCCAGATTGCCGCCCATGCTGTGACCGATCAGCGTAAGGTTGCGTAGGTCATGCGCTTCTACGTAGTCGAACAAGGCTTCCCGGACGTTCTGGTACCAGGGAGTGTCCACTGGGGCCAATCCGTTGAAACCCGCGTACGAAACCTGGTAGTAGGTGTGCTCTCCCCGGATGTTGTGAATGGCTTCGTCCCACACCGAAGCGGGAGAGGCGAAGCCAGGTAAGAATACTACGGGATCTCCGTTGCCGTGCTGTTCAACGTGGATCGCGGACGGTTGTGCCCGTAGGGCGGTGATGCAGCATAGGAACGTAAGGGCAAGAAACAGCTTTTTCATAGTCGTTTGTTTTTTACCCCTTAGATGCGTCGCTCGGTGAAATGTTACACGCGTGGACGCTTATTTTTATAAGCAATCCGCACGCTCTGGCCCGAACATCCCGCTCGGGTCCTGTATCACAAGCGCGTTCCGCTCATTATAGGTCCTTAAGGGTGAAGTGTTGATATGAGATACGGCTTTGCTGAGTCTGGGACGCGTAGTCTAGGATGCGCAGTCCGGTAAGGGTGATTATATGGTATCGGTTACAAGTCGCCAGCATCCAGTATCCGATCCTCACACCTCCAACTCCCGCAAATCCACCGGCACCACGCGCGATACGCCCTGCTCCACCATCGTCACTCCGTAGATAATGTCGGTGCTGGCCATCGTGCGCTTAGCGTTTCTTCCAACCAGTCTTCATGAGTACATTTTGCGTTACGGAAAAGCAAACCGCCGGTATCACGCTCCGTTGGTTGGTACTCAACTGGTTCGGTTTTAGCAAACGCAAAAATAGTAGTATCTTTGAGCATGCCTACCATCTTGCGTGAACATGGCTTTCGGTTTCATTTTTTTCGGAAGAACATCTTCCAATTCATGTTCACGTTAAGAAGGGAGGAAGCCGAGCTAGAATTGTACTGGAACCTATCATTGAGATTGATAAGAACTACGGATTTAGCCCCCCTGAGATGCGAAAGATCATGCAAATCATCGGTGATCATTACGAACTTTTAATTCAACAGTGGAATGAAACCTTTGATCGGTAAGAAAACGCAGGCGTATTTAGATTCTTTGAAAAACAAAGATGCAGAAGCCCCTGATTACTATTACGCTCAACTAGATGCACTGGATAAACTAATCTATGAAGATGGACTGCGAATCCAGCAGATTTACTTCACTCCTGATCTGGATTTGATGCTGATCGTACTGAATAATCGGAAAGTAATGAAGCGAGCCATCTCAGACTTCAAACGATTAGCTTCGGCTACTGAGCAACAGCTCAATGATTTTGAAAACGATGGTATTGGAGTACACTGGCCTGCGGTTGATGAAGACTTGAGCTTACGGGGATTTCTTGCGTATGAACTAGCGCACGTTGATAAGCCTCTCGCAGCATAATCATTTCCATCTGAAAATATCCGCAGCAAGCCACCGAGGACATTCAGTTCTATGCACAGAAAATGCGCTTGTCCAGGGAGCCGAACGCCGGTTACTAATCATCGTTTCCGATAATCAACCGCGCTGACATTTGGGCTGCCAAGTGCTACGCTCAACCCGAGGCACGAAGCCTATGGTCAAGCTGGAATGCTACTCCCGCAAGTAATCCGCGCGGCCGCCGCCAGCATCCAGTATCCAATCCTCACACCTCCAACTCCCGCAAATCCACCGGCACCACGCGTGATACGCCCTGCTCCACCATCGTCACTCCGTAGATGATATCCGTGCTGGCCATCGTGCGCTTGTTGTGCGTGACGATGATGAACTGCGACTCGCCCGAGAACTCGCGGATGATGTTGTTGAACTTGTCGATGTTGGCGTCGTCCAGCGGGGCGTCCACCTCGTCGAAGATACAGAAGGGCGCGGGCTTGAGCAGGTAGATGGCAAACAGCAACGAGGTAGCCGTGAGCGTCTTTTCGCCTCCCGACAGTTGGTTGATCGTGAGCGGGCGCTTCCCCTTGGGCTGCGCGATGATGTCGATGGCCGACTCCAATGGGTTGTCGGGTTCCACCAGGCGCAGCTCGCACTTGTCGCCTTCGGTGAACAGTGAACGAAACACCCGGATGAAGTTCTCCTTGATCTGCCCGAAGGCGTCCAGAAAGGTTTCCCGGGCCACCGTATCAATCTCGTCGATGGTGAGCAGCAGCGATTCTTTGGCGCCCACCAGGTCATCTTTCTCTCGAGCAATAAAGTCGTGCCGCCCCTTGATCTCGTCGTAGGCTTCCATCGCCATCGGGTTCACGGGGCCCAGGCGCTGCAGTTGATCGCGCACCTTCTCGAGTTGGGCTTGCAGGGCATCAGCATCGAGCGTTTCTTCGTCTTCTTCCGTCGTCTCTCTGAACAGATCGTCCAGGTTTACTTCAAACTCGACCGACAGCCGTTCGCGCACGCTGCTTAGCGCCAGCTTGGTACTGCCCAGTTCGGTTTGGGCGGCCATGATAAGGGTATCGCCCTGCTCACGCTGCCGTTGCACCTCTCGGATCGACTTCTCTAACGAATCAATGTCTCCCCGCGCCTGGTAATAGTCCCGCTCGGCTTCGTTAACCCCAGCTTCGAGCGACTCCTTTTCTTCGTACAGGCCCAACAGCTCGTCTTCGCTCACCTCGTTGCCCTCCAGCAGGCTGCGAATGGCGTCGTCGGCATCCTGCAGTTCTTGCTCGCTGGTTTCCAGACGCTCCACGATGGTCTGGTGCGCTTCTTCTTTGTAGTCAATCTCCTGGTCAACGCTCGCCGACTGGTTCTCCAGTTGAAAGAAGCTGATCTTCGCCTGGTTGTAGGCGGCCGACTTCTCGCTAAAACGTTCGCTTTCCGCCGCCAGGTTTGCATTGAGCTGGTGGGTATTTTGCTCATAGTCCCGCAGCGTCTGCTCTTCCTCGGCCACGCGGGGAGCCAGGGTAGCGCACGCTTCTTCCAGCTCCTGCATCAGCTCCAGCGCATCGGCTTGCTTGCGGTTATTGCCGGTGAGCACCTCGGCCAACTGCTCCTTGCGCGTCCGGTAGGTCACGTATTCCTGGTTGAGGCGATTAATCTCCCGCTGTATTTCAGTGATAGCGTCCGTCGGTGAGTTTTGCCGCAGGGTGCGCAGTTGTTGCTGCTGTTCGGCCAGACGGGCTTCGTGTGCTTCAATCTCAGTCTTCCGTTCCCGAAGGGTTCGCTGGAGTTGCTCCAGGTTCTTGGCCCGGCCAATACGCTTGCCCTCAAACGCGCCCACCGACCCACCCGACAGGCTCCGCGGTCGCTGAATCACCCGCCCGTCCTGCGTGATGTAGGTGCGGGCGCCCGGCGATCCGGTGGCCGGCATCCCGGTGGCCGGCATCCCGGTGGCCGGCATCCCGGTGGCCGGCATTCTGGAATCGGGCGGGGGCAGCACAAACTCCGCATCGGTGAGGTAGGCATCATCAAGCAAGTACTCGATCAGACGGGCGTAATGGGGATCACACTCGGCCACGGTGACGGCGGCCACGGCGTGGCCCATCGTTTCCAGTGGTGTGGGCGTGAAATTAGCCAACTGATCCAGCACGAAGAAGTGCGCTTTGCCCCGAGCGGCATCGCTCAGTAGATTAATCGCCTCCCAAGCCTCGGCGGCGGTGTCCACCACGTAGTAGTTCATGTACGGACTCAAGAAGTTCTCCACGCTCACCCGGTAGGCAGCGGGGCAGGTAACCACGTCCGACAGCAAGGGTGCTTTCTTGGTCCACCCTTCATTCTTCTTCAGGAATTTAATGGCCTCGGGAAAGCCCTCCAGGTTATCGACCAGCGATTGGGTAAGGTTAAATTCATTTTGCGTAGCGTCCTGGGCGCGATTGAGCGGCACCAGCGCTTCCTTGGTGATCTCGACGGCTTCCGCCAGGTGATCCACCTGCTGCTGCCAGGCTTCTTTCTCCTGTTCAGCGGTGCGCAAATCGGCCTGCCGTTGCTCTACCTGCTCGGCCAGGGCGGCGGCCTGGGTGTCGAACTTGCTCAGGTCGGCGCTCTGGGCATCGGCATCGGCGGCGCTCTTCTCCGACGCCTGCCGCGCGGTGTTCAGTTGCACCTGCTTCACCTCGTGCTCCTGCCGAAGGCGATACACCACGTCCTGCTGCTGCCGAAACGCTTGACTGGCCTCGGCCGCGTCTCCTTTCAGGGACTGGGCCCGCGCCTGGTACGTCTGATACGCTTCCTCGAGCTCTGCCACCCGCTGCCCACTGGTTTCCAGTTGCTCCTGCACCACCGCCTTCTGCCGTTGCAGCTCGTTCGAGTCGGTGCAGCAGTTGATCCACCGCCCGGCGGTCGTCCTGCCGCTGCTCGGTAAGGCGCTGGTTTTGCTCCTGTAGCAACCGCAGCCGCTCGTTCTTCACCTGCTTCTGGCTTTCGTAGGTGCGCACCCGCTCCACGTGCTCGTTGAGCGTCCGCTGCCGCGTGGCTAGGCGTTTCTCGCGCTGCACACTTTCTGTCTTACTCCGCTCCAATTGCGCTTCGCCCTCGGCCAACTGCCGCGCAAGGCTAGTTTTTCGGTCGTTTTCCCGATCCAACTGCTTCTGAATGCGGTCCAGTGCTTCTCGCTGCGCCTGCACCCGGGTCTTGGCCAGACGCACGCTCACGTCTTTGTACACCTCTTTGGTGCGGTAGTACCGCTCGGCCTGCCGGGCCTGCTTCTCGAGCGACTTCAGGTTCTTGTTGATCTCAAAGAGCAGGTCGCCTACGCGGTCGAGGTCGGCGTCGGTGCCCTCGAGCTTGCGCAGCGTCTCTTTTTTGCGCACCCGGAACTTGCTGATACCCGCCGCCTCCTCAAACAGGTGGCGGCGCGCGTTGTCCTTGTCGTTGAGCAGGTCGTCGACCATCTTGAGCTCGATGATGGCGTAGCTGTTCGAGGCAATGCCGGTGTCCATGAACAGGTTGGTGATGTCTTTGAGCCGACAGGTGACGCCGTTGAGTTGGTACTCGCTGTCGCCCGAGCGGTAGTAGCGGCGGGTAACGGTTACCTGCGTGTATTCGGTGGGCAGCAGGTTGCGGGTGTTGTCGAAGGTGAGCGAGACCTCGGCCAGTTGGGTGGGCTTGCGCTTCTTGGTGCCGTTGAAGATGATATTCTCCATTTTGTCGGAGCGCAGGGCGCGGGTCTTCTGCTCGCCCAGCACCCAGCGGATGGCATCAATGACGTTGGACTTGCCACAACCATTGGGCCCGACAATGCCGGTGATGCCGCGGTCGAAGTGGATGGTAACTTTATCGCCAAAACTCTTGAATCCTTTTAGCTCGAGGGTAGTTAATTGCATACGGTTCTTCCGGTTCCGGCAGAGAGGCGGTAGGTTTAATAAACGGATGAATAATTTCTCCCTGCGCGTGCGTTTCAGGGGCGAATATAGCCGAATTATAGGAGAAAGGAAGGATACTTGGTCAGAATGAACAATTCAGTCGATGCTGAACTTCTGACCTGGATTAATCCTTATCTTTGAACCGAAGCCAGCGATCGACGAATCGTCGACTAAATCGCCTGGCTCATCGTGCGTTCTTCAACTGGGGTTTGATTTATGGAAAAATATACTGAGGTACTCATCTTTCTGGCGTTCGCCGCCTTCTCCTTGCTGTCGCAGTTTCTGAAACGCAAGAAGAAAGCCGTGACGCGGGCCCCTGAACAAGAGGCGCAGCGCGACTTCCGACAGCCGCGGGCCGATGATCCACCCGTAACGGCCCGCCCCCCGCGCCCGCGTCCTTCCACCACCCGGGAGCCTACCTTTCGTGACATCCTGAGAGAGATGACCGGGCAGCCGCCGGAAGCGTACGAGGAGGATGAAAATGATTACGAGTTACCGCCTTACCTACAGGAGAAAAAAGAAGAAATCGGCACCCCACCCCCGCCCCATTTGGTGGAAGCGGTTCCGAAGAAACTGGCCGACAAGATATCGCTGGAAGACGACGGCAAGCGCATCAAACCCATCACACCCGTCAAGGGACGCAAACGCAAGCGGTCGATCGCTGCCACGGTGGGCCGCTCCCTACGCAATCCTGACAATGCCAAGCGGGCCATCATCCTAAACGAAATTCTGACGCGGAAGTACACCTGATATACGCACAGTGGATCTTTAAGCGTCTACTTTCACTTTTCCGCTTAGCTTGCTCGAGACAAACGCCATAAAGCTGTCCAGCGTATTCGACTTCTCAAGAGACGACAAGGAGAGTTTTTTACGCTCGGTAGTTTACTATATTTACCCCTACTCCTAACAGTTGCCCCCTATGCGCCGAAGAACCTTCATTGAACTGCTGTCCGTCCCTGCCGCCCTGTCGCCGCTGGGCTTTCCTGCCCTGGCTTCTCCCCGGGGGGTGCTTCCGCTAAAAAGTAGTGCTTACGGTGCTGATATAGTGATTGCGGGCGGAGGACTGGGCGGATGCGCGGCGGCCCTGGCGGCGCTGCGCAACGGACGGCGCGTGATCCTGACCGAAGAAACCGATTGGATCGGCGGGCAGATGACCCAGCAGGGCGTGCCTCCCGACGAGCACCCCTGGATCGAGACGCACGGTGCTCCGCAGTCGTACCGTGATCTACGCACCGCCATCCGGCAGTACTACTTTGACCACTATCCGATCACCGAGGACGCGCGGCAGCAGCCATACTTTAACCCCGGTGACGGCGCAGTGTCGCGCCTGTGCCACGAGCCACGCGCTGCGCTGGCCGCGCTGCAAAATTTGTTCGCTCCCTACCTAAGCAACCGAAAACTTACGCTGCTCCTCAACCACCGCATCACAAGAGCCGATGCGGATGGCGACCGGGTACGCACCCTCACCGCTACCGACCGGCGCACCGATGATTCCGTAGAACTCAGCGCACCCTACTTCGTGGACGCCACCGAACTGGGCGACCTGCTGCCCCTCACCGGCACTGAGTACGTGACCGGCACCGAATCGCAGCAGCAGACGGGCGAGCTGCACGCTCCCGAACGGGCCGACCCCACCAACCAGCAGGCCTTCACCATGTGCCTGGCGATGGACTACGTGTCGGCCGCCGATGCGTCGGCCGCCGAAAACTTGATCGACAAACCTAAGGACTACGACTTTTGGCGGGGGCTCGTGCCGGACCTCACGCCAGACTGGCCCGGTCCGTTGCTGTCGCTTACGTATACTACTCCCTCTACCCTGCAACCCAAAACGCTGGGCTTCGATCCCCGGGGCGGAGCCACCGGCGAAGTGCTTAACCTGTGGAACTACCGCCGCGTGATCTCTCGGGAGAACTTCCGCCCTGGCACCTACGCCGGTGATGTGACGGGCGTGAACTGGCCGCAGAACGATTACTTCCTGGGCAACCTGATAGATGTGCCGCCCGCGGAGGCGCAGCACCACGTGGAGCAGAGCAAGCAACTGAGTCTATCGCTGTTCTACTGGTTGCAGACCGAGGTGCCCCGGGCCGACGGCGGACAGGGCTGGCCCGGCCTACGGCTGCGCGGCGACGTGCTGGGTACGGAGGACGGACTGGCGAAGTATCCCTACGTGCGGGAGTCGCGCCGCATCAAAGCGCGGTTTACGGTACTGGAAGAGCACGTCGGTAAGGAACAGCGCGCGCTGGTGGCTGGGGAGGGCGCTACCGCTGCTACCTTCGCCGACAGTGTGGGGGTGGGCTATTATCACATCGACCTGCACCCCAGCAGCGGGGGCGACAACTATATCGATTTCGCTTCGCTGCCCTTCCAGATTCCGCTGGGAGCGCTGTTGCCGCAGCGGATGGAGAACCTGCTACCGGCCAATAAGAACATCGGCACCACCCACATCACCAACGGCTGCTACCGCCTGCACCCGGTGGAGTGGAGCATCGGCGAGGCGGTGGGCCTGCTAACGGCGTTTGCCCTAGACCACAAAACTACGCCCCACGCCGTGCGGGAGAATGCAGGACTGCTGGCGGACTTTCAGCAGTGGATCAGGAAACAGGGCGTTGAAACGCAGTGGCCGGGGTAAAGCACTGTTTGGTGATTAGAAGAACATGAAGATTTGAGCGTACTCAAGCGTCCCACCATCCCCATAGCCCACGAATCAATTCATGGGCTATGGGGGATGATGACGCAGATTTAGAGTATTACCTCACCCGCTCACCAGCCTGATTATCCAGCATCCTTCCTTCCTCCACTCCAAACACCTTAGTAAGTTTTTGCTTGGCGGTGCCGTCGCAGATGAGCACCAGATAATCATGCTCCCCGATGGTGAGGCCGGCGGAGGGGTTCTTGTGTAGCACGCGGGTGCCGTCGGGCTGCCGCTGGTTGATGCCCACCAGTACGCAGTCGTGCTGCCGCTTCAAGTCCACAAACGCATCGAAGTAGTCGCGCCCCACGTAGGGGTTTTGGGCGGTGACGCGGTACTCGAGCAGGTCGTAGTCTTCGCCGCCCAGGGCGGTGGTCATCAACGACTCGGCGATCACGGCCACGTCGGGCTCGAAGGTGTAGCTGGCCACCAGGCGGGAGGCAATCTCGGTCTGCGACACCACGTAGCGCACCCCGGCACTCTGAAACGTCTCGCGCAGGCTGGGGTTGGTGAGCGACACCACGTAGTTGAGGTCGGGATACGACTTTCTGAGATTAAGCAGGTAGATGAGCACCTCGGTGTCGTCGACGAAGTTTATGAACACGGTGGCGGCCTGGCTGATGTTGGCCTTCTCGAAAGCGTTGAGGTTGTCGTAGTCGGCAAACAGGGCGAAGACCTTCTGCTTACTGTACGCCTCGTGGATAAGGTCGATCTCGTTCTTGTCGTTGGTGACGATGGCCACCGGTTTGCCGGAGTGGATCACCTCATCGACCACCTGCTTGCCGAACTTGTCCCAGCCGATCACCAGAATGTGGTTGCTAAAGGTTGTTCCCAAGAGTCCTAGTCGTTTTCGTTCGAGATACTGGTTTACTTGTCCGGTGAGTTGGCTGATCAGGTAGCCAATTACGCCCACGCTGCCCAGCAAAAATAGCAAATTCGCGATTCTTCCCACGATTGTCACGGGATAGTAGTCGCCGTAGCCCACGGTGGTCAGGGTAACCACCGAGAACCAGAACGCTTCGGGCAGGGTGGTGATATTGGCTCCCTCCTGGTTGTGCTCGGCGTAGTAGACCAATCCGACGACCAGCAGGTAGATAAGAAAGGGGAGGCCGTATCGGAGCCAGCGTTGGTTGCGCACGGGGCTTACTTTGTTTGCTCAAGTATAATCGTTTTATTGGTGACTTGGTAGCGCAACGCGTTCATTTGTGCATCTATACTATTCTTTCAACGCATTAGATTCTATGAAACTCACGCTCTATCAGGTAGATGCCTTCACCGATAAAATTTTCGGGGGCAACCCGGCGGCGGTGTGTCCGCTCGAGGCTTGGCTGCCTGACCGTCTCCTTCAGCAGATTGCGGCGGAGAACAACCTGGCTGAAACCGCTTTTTACGTGAAAAAGTCTGACCACTACGCCCTGCGGTGGTTCACGCCCACCGTGGAGGTGGACCTATGCGGCCACGCCACGCTGGCTGCGGCCTTTGTGCTCTACGAAGTGGAAGGATACTCCGCTACCGAACTGGCCTTCGAAACCCGCAGCGGACGGCTCACCGTGAAGCGAGCGGGTACGCGTTTGGTCATGGACTTTCCCGCTGATACGCTCGAGGCGGCCGAGTTGTCGGCAGCCGTGCGTGCGGGGCTGGGCAACGTGCTATCGGTTCGATACCTTCCGGGGCGCGTCGGACTACCTGGTGGTGCTCGATAGCGAAGGCGAGCTGCTCGCGCTGCAACCCGACTTCCGCCAAATCGCCGAAGACCGCTCGGTGCGCGCGGTGATTGTGACAGCTCCCGGTTCTGACTCCGGCGTAGACTTCGTGTCGCGCTGCTTTGCGCCGCAGTCGGGCATCGATGAGGACCCGGTGACCGGTTCGGCGCACACCACGCTGGTTCCCTACTGGGCGCACCGGCTAGATAAAGCGCACCTCGTCGCCCGGCAACGCTCGGCCCGCGGGGGCACCCTGTACTGCACCCACCGCGGGGACCGCGTAGATATTGCCGGAGAGGCGGTATTGTACCTACGGGGAGAGATTGAGGTTCCCAAAAAATAAACGCATCATGAATAGCAATACGCTTTGCCTAGCTCTGGGAATACTATTGTTGGGTAGTTGTAGTCGCCCTCTCATTGAAATTCCCACCGGTACCTTCTACGGAACGCTACCCTGCGCTGATTGTCCGGGCATCCGTTACGAACTGACGCTCAAGGGCGACAATACCTACCGGGAACGAAGGCAGTACGTTGGGAAGTCGACCACGGTGCTGGTTGATTCGGGCACCTACATGGTGGAGCAAGATACGGTGTTGCGGTTGGGTAACCCGTCTGATGAGGGTATGAACCGCTGGACCGTAACCAACGGAACCTTGCGAATGCTTGATCAGTCCGGTGCGCTCATCGAAAATGACTTTGCCGAGCGGTACGTACTCTCTCCGGAGAAGCCCGACGAATCATCCACCAAAACGCAGAGCAATATCGATTTCAAGGCAACGGGTAACGAACCGTTCTGGGTGCTGGAGATAGACTTCACCCAGAAAATGCGTTTTAAAACGCTCAACGGGTTGGAGCTGATCACGCCGGTTCCTGAGACTACGTATCCGCAAGAAAACGTAATTGAGTGGAAAGCCGCTACCAAACAAGGCGAACTGCTGGTAACGGTGACCCGAGAAAAGTGCCAGGATACCATGTCGGGCGACACTTCGAGCTACCAAGTGCGGATGCGCGCTACAACCGGCGATACAGAAACCCAAACCTACGCAGGCTGCGGCCGCTACTTAGTAAACTATCGGTTGAACAACCGCTGGTTACTTAGCAGTATAAACGAGCAGCCTACGAACGCAGGAGTTGAGTCGCCCCATCTGGAATTTCAGTTGGCGGACAACCGGGTGTCGGGCTTCGGGGGTTGTAATCGCTTCACCGGAAGCATCAAGTTAACGGACGACACGGTAGAGTTTGGTTCTTTAGCATCCACCAAAATGGCCTGCCCCACCCTCATTGATGAAACGGCCTTTTTGAAGTCGATCTCTGAGCGGCAATTGTCGTTCCGGTTAGAGGAACAACAGCTTATTTTGAGTAATGACTCGACCACATTAATGTTTCGCGCCGCGGATTAAGGCCGACTACTTCTTCAAAAACGCCAGCAGCAATTCGTTAAGTTGCTCTTTGTGCGTGACGTTGAGTCCGTGGGGCCCACCGGAGATCACTTCGTACTGGTTGTCGGCGATGCCTTCGGCGGCCTGCTTCCCGGCCGTTTCAATCGGAACAACCTGATCATCGTCGCCGTGCACAATCAGCGTGGGCACGGTCACATTCTTGAGTTCAGGACGGAAGTCAGTTTCGGCCCAGGCCTTGGCCGCCTGGATGGTGGCCCGGGGCGAAGCGTAAGAGGCAATCGACCAGTCGTAGTGCAGGTGCGCTTCGCTGATTTTGTCCTGGTTCTTATCGTAATTGTAGAAGTTCTTATGGAACCCTTCCAGAAAGCCCACCCGGTCGGTTTGCAGGGCTTTCATAATCTCTTTCAGGGCTTCTTCCGGCACACCGTCGGGGTTGTCATCCTTTTGCTTCACCAATGGAATGATGGAGCTGATGAGGGCCGCTTTAGCAATGCGGTTAGCACCGTAGTCGGTGCAGTAGCGCACCACCTCGCCCGCCCATTGAGAACCCAACGATGATGCAGTCGTTGAGATCGAGCTGGGTGATGAGTTCGTTGAGGTCGCTGGCCAGGGCTGAGTAGTCATAGGACTCCCAGGGGGCCGACGAGATACCGAAGCCCCGCCGGTCGTAGGTGATGCAGCGGAAACCGGCTTCGACGATGGCGGGCACCTGCGGCTCCCAGGCGCGGTGGCTCAACGGCCAGCCGTGGATGAAAATAACGGGTTGTCCGGTGCCATAATCCTGGTAGTGAATGTCTACGGTTTCCTCGGCTTGTTGGTTGGTGATAAAGGGCATAGGGTGGTCGTTTTTGGGTTTTAAGTAAATTCATCCAACCAGCTCAAACCGCGATTGTTTGGCAAAATAAAGGCTCCGAAAAACGCAGCTCGACCGGCTTGCTCTCTAGTAGCCGATTGGCTATCTTTCTGTTTCTAATCACATAAATGCCATAATCTATGAACGTCAAAGCTTTTCGCGACTGGAAATTTGAAGAAGTAGAACTCACTTTTGGCATCGAGCAGGTATTTGAACATCCCTTGCTCACCGACTGGTTGTTGGCTACGCACCCGCCCGATGATAAGAGTAAGCAAACGCTAGAAAAGCTACGCGACAAGTTACTGCGCGCTATTAACACGTATAATAAAGAAGAACTAAAGTCTTTTTTCATCAGTCCGCTACTGTCACTTATCCCCTTTGAGGGAAAAGGAATGCGCCCGTTTATGGATCGTGCGTTCTCTTTTAAGTACGGACAGGACCAAACAGGCAACCCGTTGGTAGCTTCGGGACGGGTGGACTGGCTGCTGGCTAAGGGGCGACAGGAACCCCGCGAACCTCGCGTTTTTCTCCACGAATACAAAAGGGAAGTTGAAGCTACCGGCGAACCCATTGGACAGTTACTAATTGCCATGGTGGGAGCCTTGAAACAGAATAGAGAGCCTACTCCTCTGTATGGCTGTTACGTGCTGGGGCGCAACTGGTTCTTTGTGGTGTTAGATCAGGACTGTTACGCCGTAAGCAATGCCTTCAACGCCACTGAAGACGATATCTTCCGTATCTACAGCGCCCTTTACGAGGTGCAGCGGCGGGTAGAAGATATTGTTACTGTTTAAAGATCATGGAATGCGTCCGTTTATGGACCGTCCGTTTTCTTTTGAGTATGGACAGGACGAAGTGGGGAACCCGTTGGTAGCAGCGGGTAGAATCGACTGGTTGTTAGCGAAGGGGCGACAAGATCCTCGAGAGCCGCGGGTGTTTTTGCACGAGTACAAGCGGGAGGTAGAGGCCAGCGGCGATTCTTTAGGTCAACTACTGATTGCAATGGTGGGTGCCCAGCGTGGAAACGCTCGGCAGCAGAATACCGAATCAATTCCACTCTACAGATGCTACGTGCTGGGGCGCAACTGGTTCTTGGTGGTGCTGGACGACAAACAGTACGCCGTAAGTGATGCGCTGGTTGCTACCCAAGAGGATATCTTTCAGATTTATAGCGCAATGGTGGCGGTGCAGCAGCGGATGGTAGATTTGGTCGCTTAATTTTCAAAGAAGCGCTGCTTGAAGACGGTTTTCTTGCTTATCCAGGAAAGCGGTGGGTAAAAGACAAGCGCGGCGTTCTTGCCCTTGATTAGGTTTTTGGCTACTTTTAGTTACCCATCACAACCCAACCGCTATGAAATTTACTAAAAGCTACTTCTTCGCATCGATAGTTTTAACAACATCTCTCCCAGTTTCAGCGCAAATCATTTACCCCCCGGGCTACGTCAACATGAACGTGCAGTCAGGAGGGCTGGTGATACCAATTAATAACTACACCTCAAAAGACGAGAGTACCTACGAACAGTTCATCAGCAGTCAGTGGAACCAGGGTACCGTTGTGCTACTATCTGGCGACAGCATTGCTCGGTATCCACTCAAGTACAATCTCTCCACTGATGTGCTTGAGGTGAAAACGAGTCACGCCATCAAGGTAGTCCCGCTAAAAGACGTGCGCTTGTTTTACTGGTTTGAAAACGGACAGCGACTTGACTTCATCAACGGAAGTGCCTACGCAAACGACGGCACCCCGCGGACTGGTTACTTTCAGGTACTAGCCGAAGGCACTATCAACTTATTCAAGAAGACGCACCTCTCGGTCCAGAAAGCTAATTACCGTCCCGAACTAGACGTGGGCTCGTCGGAAGACAAGGTAATTAGAGAAGACACTTACCATCTGGCGAGAGGAAAAAGTATCACAAAATTGAAGAATAATCGAAAGGTCTACGGTTTTTTTAAACAGCAGCAAACAAAGGTGAAAAAGCGCGCTAAACAGCAGGGGTGGAATCCCAAGAAAGAGGGAGGCTTGATAGCGATTGTGAACCACTACAACGAGCTGACCAAATAAAAAAGCAGCTCAATGTGGGTCAAGCTGCTTCTTTACTATTTGGAAGTTCTCTTCTATCGTGCTCGATACTCGATGGCTACTTCACTCTGGTTGACATCAAAGCCCCGCTCAACATCAGCAATCCGCATCAGAGCGTAGCGTTCCGAAAAGGTATCCGCTATGTCACCAATCCGCACAATCACCACCTGTCCGTCGGGCAGTGAGGTGATATCGCTCAGGACCGTGACGGGAGTTCCTGCCGCAAAAGCATCCCGAGTTACTTCGTAGGTAGCGTCGCCAAAGCTGAAGGCATTACCCGCAACCACAAAATCAGTAGCTCCCCGTGCCTCAAGTGACAACTGGTTCGCTATTGTGTCAGCAACCACTACCATATCAGCGAGGGCTGGGTTTATATTGATGGTTGCCGTCGATATGACTTCCAGTTCTGAGAAGTTGACCGCTTGACTTAGCGTATCGGCTACTCCGGCAACCAGCTCATACGTAGCGGGACGTAGCACAAACTCGCCCTCTTCGGTGAAAGGAATCTCAACGGCTTCTACTTCTACCACACTGGTAGCGGTTTTTCCGTTGGTGGTGGTGGTCACGATTTGCACAAAAAACGAAGAGTCAGGGGCAATGGCCGCTTCACCGGGAAAGGTAAAATTAACGGTTTGCTTATCCAGATCGGTGCTGCCACCAGTGATGGTTTGCACCGGGGTGGCACCAAACGAAGCTGATTCGTTAATCTTGGTGAAGATATCCACCTTCTCAATCGGCGTCTGCTCGGTGTTCACGTTAAAGTAAACCGAAAACGTAGAGTCCCGGAATGAAGTAGTCGGAGCCGCGCGTACCACATCTTTGTCGTCCACCTTCTCGGTAAATCCTAAGCTGATAGGATTAGCGAAACCCAGGTCAAACGTCTTAAAGGTAGATTGTCCACCTATGGTCACGTTAAAATTTAGCTGAACACTACTGATCGCCGCTAATCCTACTCCCTCGGGGGTAGCTAAAATAGCATCCCAGGTGGTGTTTAGCGTAGCGGTAGGCCCAGTCAGGGTGGTCAAAGTCTCTTCAATACTCTTAGGATCTCCTCCTGCGGTATAATTAACCACCCGCTCAACCACAATTTCTCCGGCATTGGTTGCCGTCACCGGAATTGCGATGTCGTCAGTAGTCGCAAAAGAACCGCTAAAAGCGGGGTATCCTTCGAAAGTGATGATAGAAGGCGCTTTCTCAACCTCAAAGAAGTCGGGATTTTCTTCACAGGCGGTGGCTATCCATCCCAGAAGAGCCAATAGAATTACTATATACGTATTTTTCATAAATTTTTGATTTAATATGATAGATCGTACACTGGTTTAACGAGAAACTTATAGCTCAGTGCCAATCATTAACTCTATTGAAAGACCGGCAGGGGACGATAGATGTTGTCATCCTCAGTGGCGATGCCCAAGCGATCGCGGGCAGCATCCTTGTTTGCTTTATTGAACTGATCTTCGCTACTCGGGTACGGAAACCGCTGCGGAATGGATGGTGCATCGGTCTTGATAGATCGGTTGGGAGTCAGTGCCGGAAAGCCCGTACGTCGCTGGTCTGACCAAGCCACGTAGGTTAGTGGGTAGATGACTTTGTATTTCTCATTCATCACCGTAGCCAGATCGCCTCCCGACAGTTCCAGCAGATAATTGTTAATAGCCCCTCCCCCAATTCCTATCACTTCCATGTTAGCTCGGATGCCGACTTCCATTGCTGCCTCCGCTGCGGCAGCGTTTCCATTGCGCGCCGCAATTTCCGCTTCCATAAACTTAATCTCCGAGTAGGTAATGAGCTTAGTAGGCGAACTCTGGCTAGTCCAAAAGACATTGGCGAACCCATTGCTTCCGTTGATATATTCGTCGTAACGAGGATCACCGCTCATCACTCCCCGAAAATAGGGGTGCGTAGCTAAGGTAGCGGTACGATCATTTTCGAAGAGCCAGAAAGGATTGGCTCCATTCACCGTTGCCTCGAAGGGAAACAGCGCGTTACCAGCGTTGCTACCGATAGCGGAAGCCAGCTCGGTGCTTGCCTCAGGATACTTACCCTCCTCCATCAGGTAGCGCGCTTTTAGCCCGTGCGCAGCGGCTACCCAACTGTCGGCATCTCCACCAAAAATCACGTCGTCGCTACTGGGAACAATGTCACCCTCATCTCCCGACAGGTCAGCAATTCCTTCGTCTATCAGTCGCTCAATGGTAGCAAAAATATCCGCTTGTGAATCGTAGATCGGAGTAATGTTTCCTTCTTCTCCCTTAAAAGCATCCGAATAGGGAATATCGCCAAAGAAGGTGGTCAAAATGTTAAGATGCTCCGCCATCAGAATCTTAGCGATTCCTCGGTAGTAAGGGGCATTAATTACACTTTCGGCGTCTTCGCCTTCCTGGGCCGTCGTTTTCTTAAAAATTAGGTTTAAGTCCTTCATTCCTCCCGCATACATGCCAGTGCGCCAGAAGTTGTTCATCACGTTATCTTGCATATTATACTGGGTGATGGCCAGTTGCTGAGCATCCTGCCCCTGCAGGTACTGCATAAACATACCCGAATTTCTGCCTCCCAGTGCGCCTTCGGAAAAACCCAGCTGCACAATGGCCGAAGGTAGCAACAGATTGAGATCAGCCTGGTCTTCCGTGACACTGGCTGGGTTGATGTTCGTATCGCCGAACTCGCAAGCGGTAAAGCTGCTTACCAGCAACAGCCCGAACGTCACCTTTATGTAAATAGATTGTATAGTCTTCATAAAAATTTTGTTTTCAGATTAGAACGTAACGGTCAGGTTAAAACCGTATCCTTTAACGTTGGGGTTGTTGAAGTACTCCAGGCCAAAGCCGTTTTCGCCCTGAGTGGTTCCTACCAAATTGGTTTCAGGATCGATGCCTTTGTAGCCGGTAAAGAGCAGTAGGTTCCGGCCAGTCAGCGCAATATCTACTCCACTGATGCCACCAACATTATCCATCAGCGACTGGGGCAGCGAATAGGTAACCCGCACCTGGCGCAAGCGTACCCAAGAAGCGTCTTCTATATTCTCCTCTCCTAGTGTTCCGAACCCGTAGCGGGTCCATCGGTTAGCCGCGCTTCCGATGGCATCGTTGTTCAGGTCTACCTGCTGCGTGTTAGGCACATAACCACCGTCACCGTCGGCTACTACCCCACCAATGATCACTCCCTCTCCGGCTTCGCCGCGGAAATCAGCGGAGTGCTGGGTGCGACCAAAGTACTGCGCAATGCCGTACGATCCGTTCCAGATGTCTCCCCCTTGTCGAATATCGATGAGCGCCGACAGTGAGAGCCCCTTGTAGGTGAACGTATTGGTAATTCCCATGATCCAATCGGGGTTCGGGTCGCCAATGATACCAGACTCCACGGCGGGCAGCGGGAATCCTTCGGGGCCGACGATCAGCTGTCCGTTGAAAGGGCTTGCTGCATCATCAACGCGCTGTAGGCGATCGCCAAACAGCACTCCGAAGGGTTCTCCTTCAATAGCTCGAGATGAGGTACTGGTGAAGCCACTCAGCAGTATATTATCCAGGTCAGGCGAAATTGTTTCTACAATATTCTTGTACTGGGTGAAGTTGGCGATAATATCCCACTGAAAGTTGTTGGTGCGCACCGGTGAACCCGTTAACACCAATTCGATACCTTCGTTGGTTACCAAACCGGCGTTCTGGATTCTACGCAAGAACCCTGAGCCTGCCGAGATATCCACCGGAATGATCTGATCGGTTGTCCTTGAGTTATAGTAGGTAAAATCAATTCCCAGTCGATTACGTAGGAATCGCAGCTCGGCCCCAATTTCCCAGGTAGCAGTGGTTTCGGGCTTAAGGTTAGTGTTCCCTAAGTCACCATCTTGCTCAAAGGCATTCACTCCCAGTAACGGAAAATTGAGTCCGTCGGTAAATCCGTCTCCCGTTACCGCGGTGCGCTCGTAGTAGCTAGCCGTAGCGTAAACCGGCGCATCGTTTCCTACTCTTCCATAACTTCCTCGGATTTTGCCGTAAGGCAAGATATTATTATCGCTAATACCCAACGCTTCGGTAAACTCAAACCCTACGCTAGCGGCCGGGTAAAAGAAGGAGTTCTCACCCTCAGGCAAGGTAGACGACCAGTCGTTTCGAGCTGATAAGTTAACAAACAAAAAGTCGTAAAGCCCCAAATTTACTTGTCCGTACAATCCAGACACTTTCTTCTCTGATACTACCTCCTCCGCATTGGCTGGGGTGGCATTGGAAATATGGAAGAAGTCGGGTACGCTTAGCGAGTTTCCGTCCAGGCCAAAACGGCGGTAGTATTGCCAGAAGAAGTTGTGGCCGACGATCGCGTCGATGTAAACATTAGAGTTGATTTCCTTATTGAAAGTCAAAATCAAATCTGAGTTCAGATCTCGCTGAAACACGTCGTCATAATCAACTTCGCCGGGGTTATAAGCTCCCCCGCCCGGAGCGGGCACGATGCCGATGCGCGCTTTGCGGTTGTCACTGAACTGATCCAATCCCAGCTTATAAGATACATTGAGCGAAGGGAGAATCTCGTACTGTAAATTAGCAAAGCCAAACACCCTATTCACTTCATCGGTGGAGAAGTTCTTATTCACTACCCAGTACGGGTTGTCGTAGATTCCCTGGCGGTAACTGCGCTGCGTTCCGTTGGGCAACAAATAGGTGCTAGGATCGTCAGCGCCAGCTTGGCCGGATTGCCCGTTGCCCAAGTCAAAGGTCGGGGCGTTGCGGATCAGTCCCAGCATGATGCCGCGAAGGTTCGAACCCCGTTCTTGTCGTACCCCACCGGAGTTCACGTAGGTTGCCGAAACACCGGCCGTCAGCTTCTCGGTAATCTTAGTGCTCAAAGTTGTTTTGAGACTGATGCGGTCAAACTCGGAGTTGGGCACAATACCACGGTTACTTAGGTAACCCGCTGATAAATAATAGGTAGTACCCGCCGTACCACCGCGCACCGACACGTTGTTATCAGTGACCAAGCCGTTAACAAAAAAGTCGTACGGATCATAAGCCTGAGCGGGAGTGCCATTGCCTTCCCCCTGAGGAACCAGGTTTCCGTTGCGGTCGAACGGATAATCGGTGGCTCCGTCAAACTCCAGGCCGGAGATCGGTGCGCCCCACGACCACAAATCGCTCGTCGACGGTCCGCGGTAGGCCCCGTTTCTTCCCTGGCTGTACTGCGATTGCAGATCCATTGTCTTGTTTATCTCGTTCACTTCCCAGGAGGTGGAGAAGGTCACTTCAGGCTTAGCATTGAGCGCACCCTTTTTGGTAGTGATAATTACCGCTCCGTTGGCCGCGCGAATACCGTAGAGCACGGTGGCCGCCGCTCCTTTGAGCACTGTCAGGCTTTTAATATCGGCGGGGTTGATATCAATGGCTCGGTTGGATTGATCCACACCTCCCACCGCACTGCTGGAGTAGGTGTCGTTGTTAATCGGAATTCCATCTACCACGAACAGCGGTGAGTTATTACCAGTGATGGAGGTGTTGCCCCGAATACGAATATTGGCCGATGCGCCGGGAGCACCAGAAGAGCCATAAACGTTGACCCCGGCTACTTTGCCGTTGAGGGCGTTAACCAGGTTGGTTTCGTTGGCCTTCGCCACCGCTTCGCCGTCCACTTCCTGCACGGCGTAGCCCAGTTGGCGTTTGCTTTGCTCAATACCAATGGCGGTAACCACCACCTCAGAAAGCTCGGCCACATCGGCTCCCATCACCACGTCTACCGTAGAGCGATTGCCCAGGGCAACGGCTTGGTCAGCGAAGCCAATAAAAGAAAAACTCAGCGAATCGGCCGATTGTGGCACCTGAATCCGGTAGTTGCCATCAATATCGGTGACGGTACCCACGGTGGTGCCCTTCACGATCACGTTGACCCCGGGCAGGCCCTCGTTGCTTTCATCGGAAGTGACCACTCCGGAGATGGTGCGCTCTTGGGCCTGGGCGGCGAACGCAAAACCGGCGACGAACAGCAGGCTCATGAAGCCCCGCGCCAGGCGTGGTGTAAAGTTGATTCTCATACGTTGTGTAGTTTGTAAATTAATAAAACTTAGAAAGGCCCGCTGCGATAAAAAGCGGCCGTGAACCGATAAAAAACAAGCGTCCGTTATGAAAAAACACTTAAGGTATTACGAGAGTGAGAGCAACCTAAGAGGAATACTTCACAATGTCAATAGATTCTTCTGCTTTAATGCAGCTTTACTTGCTTAGCAGAATGCGTTTACGGATCGGGCCGTATCTTTGATTAAGCCTACTAAAGTGTCTCGTGCTGGCCGGAAGTAAAAAATAATGCTGGCAACTCATGGTCGGTGACCGGGGCACCAACCATTTGGTACTGCTCAGTGACCGGCGAAATTAAATCCATTTCACGTAAGAATCAACCTTTTGACCCCGCTTTTATTAAATCCTGAACACTTTAACCATTTTTAGTTTTTCATTTTAGACGCACTGATGGCTACGATATCGACCTGGTTGGCAAATTTGTGATCGTTTCGTTGTTAGTCTGGCAAATAATTGACCCATTAGTAGGCATGCGTACTATTAGGACAAGGTACTTAGTTTCGGGTACTTCTCCTAATCACGCGCCCCGGACAATTGTCAGCGCGATGACATCCTCTTTTTTAAATGAAACGAATAGGATCGCCCGAAGTTGGGCAGCAGATGATGCCCCGCCGGGCGGCAGGGCATTTTCATCCAGCGGGTACAGTAAACAGCTCTCTAGCGTAGGTAGTAAATATGGTAAAAGGTAGTAGCTATGGTAGTGAGAACTGCTGTGCCGTTGATATAGGCAAAGATAATTCATCCCCCCAGCGCCTCCAACCAATTCCCCCTACGATGTGCCCCTCGAAGTAACATTCTGTTTTTATAACTATACGTATAATTCGTATGTAATTAAGCGTATTTTATTGCTATGTCCCGTAGTAATAGGCCTTTTTGCTCAGAATTTCGTCTCCTTTACTAGCCCAGGTAACATCTGGTGCGTAAAATAACTTGGTCATGCAGTTCCTTCAGGAGATCATCGGGCTATCCTATTTTCATTTTTATCCCCAGGTAGAAGCTTTTTCTCCGCCCGGCATAAAGAACGAACGACTCTACCGCGCCATTCGCGACGGCGAGGTTACCACCGATGAGGAGGCCCGGCAATTGATCTACGGCGACCCGGCGGTCACCAAGAAATACACCATGCTGAAGCAACGGCTAAAGCTTCAGGTCATCAACCATTACTACGAACTGTTGTCTCAGGCCGATCGTGAAGAGCTGCTGCCCGTGCTGAAGCACCGGCTAGACTATCTGAAGAACCTCACCATCGTGCACACCCTGATCCGCCGGGGCCGCTACGCCCTGGCGCAGCAACTGCTCAACCACCACCAGCGCGCGGCCGAGGCCCAGTTCGACCTGCTGGCCGTGCAGGAAGGCTTGCAACTGCAGCATCAGTTGGCCAGCTACCAGGGGAAGCCAGGAGCCTGCGAAGGCTACTACGTGCAGTTGCAGAAGACGAGTCGGCAGGCCGAGGCCCTGCGGCAGGCGCAAAGCTACTACCACGCGGTGCGCCTGGAACACCGGCGGCGGCTGGCTCCCTCGGCCGAGGTGGCCCGGCAGGCACAGGCGTTCGCCGACGAGGTGCGGCAGTGGCAACGGCAAACACCCCACCCGGCGGTGGGCTTCTACGGTCGGCACCTCAAACTGCTGGCGCACTTTCACCGGGGCGACTGGACGCGCTTTCGGCGAACGGTGTTCTTCCAGCAGCAGCAGTTGAACCGACACGCCGCCCTGCCGGGCCTGGACCCGGTGGCCAACGCCGACCGGCTGGCCATGCAGTACTGGAGCACCCCGCACCCGGGCAGCCGGTCGGTGGTGGTGGAGCAGACCATTACCGGCTCGCGCGACGAGTCGCTGCCGGTGGTGGCCTGGCTGGTACTGCGCGAGGTGGAGTGCGGGCACTGGCTCCGGATTGGTGACTACCGACGCGCCGGGCAGGTGGGCCAGCAACTGGCCGGAGAAGAAGACACGCTGGTGGCCTCGCCCTACGACCGGGCCCGCTGGGAACTGTTTCGCACCTACGCGGCCTACTTGCAGCGCAACGCTTCGCCGACGCAACGCGAGACAACGACCAAAGATGAAACCCAGCAATCGCTGGCTGCACTGGAGACCACCCTGATGCCGCTACTCAACGACGCGGGCTACGGCTGGCAGTGGTTTCTGCTGAAGATGCTGCTGTGGCTGGAGCGACCCTTTGCCGATGCGCCCCACTTCCTGGCGCAGATCGAGGCCTACGCCCGTCGGCACCTGGCCGCCCAAACCGAACGCAGCGTTTACTTTTACCGGCACTTGCGCGGATTAGTCGTTCAGCGAAATTCCGGGCGGGCAGTAGCTTCTTCCTTGGCAGAGAAAATGTGGCCTGCTCCTGCGGAGCGGGATGTCTTGCAGGAGATTGTGCCTTATGAAACGCTGTGGCGGGCGGGGGTTGGTAACAAGCAATAGTTGGCGCACTAAGGCGGCCCGGCACTGTTAGCCTCTAGAAGTTATGAGAACAGATTATAAAATCTATTCATCACGAAGATGTGCGGAAGGGTGATAGATGAGATAACTGTTAAACAAAGTGATTCGTGAGATTAATGGGTACTTCGGACGCTTCTTTTGGCAATGTAACTTTTGCTCGTGTTTACATATAGCACAGCAGGGGGGGTAGATTGGCCTCTGCGAGGCCCTCTTTTGCCCTCACGAGGCCTAAGCAGGGGGTCGTTTGAACCTCTTTGGGGTCTGTGAGGCCCGCGGTGGGGGTCGCGAGGCCCAAAGAGGGGGTCGTTTGAATTTTCTTGGGCCTCACGGGGGGCAACTTGGGGATTGCTTGAACCTTTTTGGGGTGCGGAAGGCCTGCGGGGGGCGTCGTTTGAATGTTTTTGGGCCTCGCGTGGCGCTTATTTTTCTGAAAATTTATCAGAAAAATACTCGTGTCTATTCCGCCAGTAGCTCCATTAAAGCTCATTTAGCAGGTCTTTGGCTGATTTAAGGTTTTTTTCCTTCTTCGTATAGCTTCACACCGTTAAAAGCATCCGCCAGATCCTAAATAACTTTACTGCTTTCTTTATCCTTCACTTCCTTCAAAACGCTGATGTAGTCCAGGCTTTCAAGCAGTTCCATAAAGAAGGGAACCCGATTATCTTTTATGTCTGGTATAACCTTCATAGTCAGTTGGTATGGGTTGAGTTAAAATACAAAAAGCGGTGGAAGTAGCCAACAAAAAAGCCCGGCGGATTCCGACGGGCTAGAATGTGCGGTGGCAAGAATTGCTTACCGGTCGAAGCGCTTTTTAAGGTCTTCGTACACGGCTTTGGCGTTGGGACGGCCCATCCGGGCAGCTTGCTTCACGGCCTGGTAGTAGGCCAGCGCTTCGGCAAAGGCTTCGCTGCCCGACTGCATCACGGTGTCGTTCAGGCTACGACACAACTGGTCCACCTGCCGGTATACTTTGGTCAGGTCGCGTACGGCCTTCAGGTCGATCTCCAGTTCGTCGGCCTGCATAAAGGGAGGCGTGAACCCGGGGTGCGACTTGGCGTATTCGTTGGCTTTTTCCACGAAGGGCTGCGACTTGTCGCTCATCTTGAGTCCCTTTCGGCGGCCATCGGCGTGAGGCCAATCAGGTAAGGGTCCAGCATGGCCTGAAGTTCCTGCGTCTTTTTGATCATCGCTTCCAGTTCTTTTTCAGGAATCTGGATGGATACAACGTTTTCATTACTTTTCATGCGCTTATGTTTAGGGTGATTACTATGACAACAGCACGAAAGTAGGCAAGGCAGCGGAAAGCCAGGGGTTGGTTTCCTCAAGGAGGGTACGCGGGTACTGTTTTGTCCATAAACATAAAAGCTACCAGATGACTGGTAGCTTTTGTTAGATAATACCACCGATTGGTATTGCTGGTCAATTCTTGATTTGGAGGGTGATGGGTTCTACGGCGGTGGTGGCGTTTCCGGCCAAATCGGTAGGCAGGTTACTCACCGATACGGTAGCTAGCTCGCTGGTTCCTCCTTCGGGCTGAAAGTCGTAGGTCCAGGTCTGCCCATCGGCGGTGGTCATGTTGGCATCCGTTACGTAGGCCTGCAAGGTTCCCGTCACCGATACTTTAACGGTATCAGCCATGCTGAGTGGCTCACTGAACATCACCATCAGGGTGCTGGTGGCGGTGCTATCCACCGGGGTGCGAGAAGCAGTTAGCTCGCCCGTTGCCGCGGTGTTATCTGTCCGGTAGGTATCGAAGGTGACTACGGTATCCATTGCCAGCGCACCATATTGCGCGGTGGTCACGGCTTGGTCGACGCTGATTTTGTCGGTACCGTCGCCCGTTCCGGCCGTATAAGTCACCTGGAACGTGCGATCATCCACCCGGGTAACCGCACTCACGGCCTCTCCGGCAGGGGCAGTGCCCGCCGGAACTACGCCCACTACCGGGGCCGTCTCAATCGGTTGGTCGTAGCTGATGAGCACGTTAGAGGTTGCTCCGGCCACCAGTACCGTGTCGCTGGGAAGTGAGACGGTAGCCACCGGAGCAGCGCTCACCACGGTTACGGTAGTGGTGCCGTTAATCCCGCGGGCGGCCACGGTGATAGCGCCGCTGCCCGCCGCCGTGAAAGCCACCGTGATCGCCGAAGTGCCCGCCCCCCCCACAATCGTAGCTCCGGGAGTGGGCACCGTCCAAGCATAGGTTTCACCTTCGTATTTGCTAGTAGTAAAAGTAGCGGTATCGCCGGGGGCCACTTCCTCCGGACCACTTATTGAGAATTCGGTAAGCACAAAATCTGCTACCTCATCTTCATCACACGCTACTGCTGAGAGCAAAACCCCCACAGAAAAAATACTAACTAGAGACTTAAATGATAGGTACGTTTTCATAGGTTTGGTTGTTTAGGGTAGTAATTTACAAATATAGCGAAGGTGCTGGGTTTTTATAAGTTGTCGGAGTTTTGTTTTTGGCAACCGAGCGGGTTAGCTTATCTACGAGATACGGCATCATTATCGGTTGGATGTTTTTAGGGCGGACGAGGCCACGTTTTAGCCAACGCAAAAGCCCGATGGAGTGCATCGGGCTAGAGAACGAGGTTGATCAGGTAAATGCTTGCGCTCAAAGCGTTTTCTAAGGTCTTTATAAACGGCTTGCGCGCATTAGAATAAACTGTTTTGCCTCACTAAAGAAGCAGGGCACTGCGGTCTTTTCTCAGTTGCCCATAAGTCAGCTTCTCATACCAACCGCTAGTTTTTGATTGAAATAGTGATTGGTTCAACAGCGGTAGTAGCATTTCCGGCCAAATCGGTAGGCAGGTTACCCACCGATACGGTGGCCGATTCGGTTGTTCCGCCCTCGGGCTGAAAGTTATAGGTCCAGGTCTGACCATCGGTGGTAGTCATTTCCGCATCCGTCGCGTAGGCCTGTGAGGCTCCCACCACTGATACGGTCACCGCTTCTTCGGTGCGAAGCGGTTCGCTGAACGTCACCGTCAGGGTGCTGGTGGTGGTGCTGTCTACCGGAGTGCGCGAAGCGCTTAGTTCGCCCGTTGCCGAGCTGTTATCCGTCTCGTAAACCCCAAAGGTGACCACGGTATCCATGACCAATCCACCGTAGTAGGCGGTGGTCACGGCTTGGTCGACGCTGATTTTGTCGGTGCCGTCGCCCGTTCCGGCGGTGTAGGTTACCTGAAACGTGCGATCATCCACCCGGGTAACGGCGCTCACGGCCTCTCCGGCACTCGCCGTGCCCGCGGGAACCACACCCACTACCGGGGCCGTTTCAATGGGCTGGTCAAAGCTAATATTTACGGCACCGGTTGTTCCGGCGGCCAAGATGGTGTCACTCACCAAAGATACGCTGGCCACGGGAGCAGCAGGAGCATTCACCGCCACGGTCAGGGTGCCGGTTGCTCCGCGGGCGGCCACGGTGATGTCGCCGCTTCCGGCAGCACTAAACGCCACCTCAATGGCAAAGGTGCCCGCTCCACTAACAATTTCAGCTCCGGCAGGAACCGTCCAGGTATAGGTTTCGCCTTCGTAGAGGCTGGCGGTATAAGTGAGTACATCACCGGCACTGGGTTCATCTTCACCGCCAATCACCAGGCGATCAATGGGCAAGGGGTCAGTGCTTCCTTCTTCTTCGCAGGCTACATTGAGGATACCGATAGACAAGCAAAGGACGCTTGCAAATAATTTAAATGGCACGTACTTCTTCATTGGGTTATTTTAGGTTTATAGTTAAAAATTGAAAGAGTTGCCACGGCGAAGTGCCTGGCAACTCTTTCGGTTGTTGTTGTTTAGTAAATTTCAATTACTTATCCCACCACACCGGATCACTCACGGTGGTATTGTCGGCGGCTTTTCCTAGCTGCTGCGACACTCCCGCCTGGAAGTTGGTTTGGTTTAGCTCAAACTCGCTCTGCGGGTAAGCACGTCGCATCGGGATAGGGCGATTGACGGTGGCATTGGGAGCAGGGGCCAACTCGGGGAATCCCAACCGGCGCCATTCTGCCCAGGGTTCGCCCAGCACGGTGTATAGTGATATCCACTTTTGGGTACCGATCGACTTCTTGAAGTTAGCCGCATCGTAGGCTACAGCGGGCTGCGCCAGGTAAGCATTGATCGCTCCCTGGTCGGTGATACCGTAGTAGTTCATCGCGGCGGTGATGGCCTGGTTGTAGTAAGTGGCGGCATCACCGGCTACCCAGCCGCGCGCGGCGGCTTCGGCCAGAATAAATTGTACCTCACTGTAGGACATGATAATCCCCATCGTATTCGGGGTGTTCTTCCAATACTGACCAGGGAAAGAGATGGAACCGTTGGTGATTCCGCCCGCCAGGGCGTTGCTCAGTCCGTAGGGCATCCCCTTCACTTGGGGCGCTCCGGATTCCATTGAGTTGCCGGTCGGCTCTCCGTAGATGCCCAGCCGAGGGTCATTCACTGAGTTCAGGTACTCTTCCAGCACGTTGCTAATCGCGTAATCCGTCCGGTTATCGAAGTTAAAGTGATACCAGATCGGGTTAGCGTTGGCCGCGTCGGATAAGTACGGATACTCCGCATTTTCGCTGGCACCTTCAAACACTCCGTTGGCTACGGCAGTGGTGATCGCCTGCTGGGCCAAACCCGGGTTGGCTTCCGACATACGGATACCCACGCGCAACAGCAGCGAGTTGGCAAACTTCTTCCACATGGCCATGTTGCCGCTGTAAATCTGATCGCCCACTACTCCGTCAGCGTTCACGTCGATTTGTGCCGAGGCTTCGGTAAGTTCTTTCACAAAGTCAGCGTAGATATCCTCTTGCTTGTCGTACTTCGGAATGAAACCATCCTCAAATCGGAGAGCCTCGGTATAAGGTATATCTCCCCAGGTATCGGTTACGATCTGAAAGTTGTACACCTTAAGAATGCGGGCTACCGCCAATTGGTTAACGTTGGCTCCGGAAGAAACTACTTCTGAAGACTTGGCCGTTTCGGGATCAGAGTTCAGGTTGATGATCTGTTGCAAATCCGCCAGGGGGCCGGTGTAGAATCCCGCAAAGCTTAGTTCTTCCGTATCGTAGCGAGACACTTCGGTATACTGCGTCTCGGCCATTAACTGGGCATACAGGTTAGACGCGTAGAACATAGAAGTAGCAATCGGAACACCGTCAATGTCTCCCCGAGGCATGCTGGCCCGTTCGGCCTGGGTTAGCAGGTACGAAGTAGGAACCGATACCGGATCGAACGGATTGGTGTTGAGCTCCTCAAAATCATCGGTGCAGTTGAGCAGCGTTCCGGCGATGAGGAGAAATAAGAATAAACTGATTTTATTGGTTTTCATCAATATATGAGTTTAAGATAAGATAGACCTTGTCAGGCGTGGTTCCTCCGGGAGGAACCACGGTGACTATCATCATTAATCAGATAAAGGAGAATACGTTACAACTTGATGTTCACGTTGAAGCCTACGATTCGAGTACTAGGATACTGTCCGTTCTCGAACCCCTGCACGTTGCCCGATCCGGCAGACGTTTCAGGATCAACGTTCGGCGCGTTCTTGTTCAGAATAGCCAGGTTACGTCCGTAAGCCGCCACGGTGATGCCCGTGAAGGGAGTCTTGCCGAGCAGCGACTGGGGCAGGTTATACGCCAGACGCACTTCGCGCAGTTTCACAAAGCTGGCATCGTAGAGATAGTACTCTCGGTAGTTTCTTAGGTTACCGTAGTAGTTCTGCGCCTCAGTAGCCGTGGTGTTTTCTACGTAAACCGGTGCTTCATCGGTACCGGTGTTCACCACGCCGTCCGCGATCACTCCACCACCTTCGGCAACGGGGTCACGCTTGGGGTTGCCTAGCGAATTTAGTCCTACGGTTTCTTCCATCAATCCGGAGTAGTTTCCGTAACGGTTGCTCACTGAGTAGAACTGACCACCCTGTCGCACGTCGATGGTAGCGGCCAAAGAAATTCCTTTGTAACGGAAAGTGTTGGTCACCCCACCGGTCCAATCGGGCAGATAGGTTCCGAACGTTTGGTTGGTAGCGCGTACGTAGTTGCCGTCTTCGTCCACTAATCGTCGACCGTCAGCGTAGGTGAAACCGTCGGTGATCCAGGTACCGTAGGGTTGGCCCACCTTGGCGTTGATAGAAGGACCCCAGCTGGCGATCTGGATGGTCTCTAAACTATCGTAGAGGGTGACGACCTTGTTGACGTTGCGGGCCCAGTTCACGTTGATATCCCAGCTAAACCCGTTGTTCAATCGCACCGGCGTACCGAATATCATTACTTCCCAACCCTTGTTGGTTAGCTCTCCGGCGTTCACCACCGAGCGCGTAGCTCCACTGGTTGATGACACATCCAGGTTGATGATCTGGTCGGAGGTATTGATGTCATAGTAGGTTACGTCGAAGCCAATGCGGTTTTGCAAAAAGTTCATTTCCAGCCCAATCTCCTTGGTCACGCTTAACTCAGGTCGCAGGTTGGGATTTCTGAGCAGGTTAGGAGCAGCATACGCAGGGCTACTGCCGTAAGACGGCTCACCATCATAAACGTTTTGCAGTTCGTAAGGGTCGGTATCGCGGTAGATACTGGCCCAGCTTGCTCTTAGCTTACCCAATGAAAACAGGTTTTGGTTAGCGAGCAATTCTGAGAACACAAACGTACCCGTGATGGCGGGGTAGAGGTAACTGTTGTTTTCTTCGGGGAATACCGATGACCAGTCGTTACGCAGGGTTGCATCCAGATAGGCGATTCCTTTGTAACCAAAACTAGCGCTTCCGAAGAGTGACTGCACTTCCTTTTGAAAAAATTCATCTTCAATCACCGGACGATCAATCGAAGCATTGATGCTATATAGTCCGGGAACGCTCAGGCCACCTTGGGTTTGCTCGTAGTTGCGGTAAGACCGGCGGCTACGCAGGTTGGCTCCCGCCAGCAAGTTCAGAGTGAAATCCTCTCCGAGTTTAGGTTCGTAGGTCAGGTGCAACTCGTAGTTATTATCTCTGATCTGTCGCACTTCTTCCAGATAGTAGGGAGTTTGCAGCGAATTGGCGGCCAAACGCTGCTCGCGGCGGTCGGTATAAAAGTCGGCGCGGGCCCATCCTTGAATGTGCAGGTTGTCTAAGATATCGTAGCGCAAGGATACATCGCCGAAGACGCGCTCCCGGAAGTTGTTGATGCCACTTTCGTTGATGCCGAAGTAGGGGTTATCCCAGTAGAGCGGATCAAGGTCGGTCGGGCTCTTGATGTTCCAGGTGCGCTGGTCACCGGTAGCCGTTCGGTAATTTCTCAACTGACTCATGTTCAGTTGCCGCTGGAACCACTCGTTGAAGCTGGTGCTGTTGTTGGTGTTGCCCAGGTCGGCACTGTAACCGGTGACGGGAATACCCGTTTGCGCGTAGTCAGTAAAGTTGATCCGGCTCGATACGGTAAACTTATCGGTCAAAGCACTGCTGGCGTTAAGCGCGATGGTGTTCTTAGCGATCTCATTGTTGGGCACCGTGCCCTTTCCCTGGTAGTTGGTGTAGGACAAACGGAAGTTCGTCTTCTCGGTTCCGCCGTACAGCGCTACACTGTTGTTGTAAACCACTCCGGTCTCGTAGAAATCCCTGATGTTGTTGGGCTGGGGAGAGAAGGGGGTGAGTTGGCCGAACTGCGGATCGTCGGGGTACCAAGAGAACCACTCGCGCACCAGTTGACCTTCCATGCGGGGGCCCCAGCTTTCGTCAGCGGCGTAGTTCACCACGGGCTGGCCCTGATAGGTGTCAAACGACTGCTTGTAACCGCCGCCGTACTCGTTCTGGAAGTTGGGAAGCACCGCCACCGTATGAAATTCTACGCCGGAATTAACATCAATACCGATGCCTTTCTTGCCCTTGCCACTCTTGGTGGTGATCAGGATAACGCCGTTGGCCGCGCGTGAGCCGTACAGTGCCGCCGCGTTGGCACCCTTGAGCACGGTCATCGACTCAATGTCGTTGGCGTTGATGTCGGCCACCACGTCGCCGTAGTCTACTCCACCACCCGCGTTCTGCGTGTCGTCGTTGTTGAAGTTGGAGTTATCGATCGGGGTTCCGTCGATCACGTACAGGGGACGGTTGTCGCCGGTGATCGAGCTAATGCCCCGGATCAGGATTTGAGAACTGGTACCCAGTCCACCGCCGGGAGCGCCATTCACGCTTACTCCGGCAATCTTACCGGACAGTGAGTTGACCACGTTGTTGTTCTTGATATTGGACAACTCTTCGCCGTCGATCTGCTGCACGGCGTAACCCAGTGAGCGTTTATCGCGCGGGATGTTCAGGGCGGTGACCACTACTTCGGACAACTGCCCGATATCTTCCGAAAGGGTGACGTTGACCTCGGATTGATTGCCGAGTTCCACTTCCTTAGATTGCAAGCCGATGAAGCTAAACGACAGGATTCCACCTTCTTCGGGGGCGGTCAAGCGATACGTCCCTTCAATGTCGGTAACGGTTCCTTGGGTGGTCCCTTTCAGGATAACGTTGACGCCGGGTAGGGCACCGCCATCTTCGGCGCTGGTGACCACGCCAGAGATGGTGCGGTCTTGGGCGAACGCGCTAAGCGAGCAGAACGCCATCAATAGCCCGCTTGCCACGGCGATCCTCAGATCCCGGTAGCTACAGACTCGTACGTAGTTTGTAAAACTTGTTCTCATAAAAGGGGTAAGGTTTAAATTGATAATAAGTAAGCAAAGTGAGTCGGTTGGAACACGCTAACCAAAACCGCGGGAAGCCAAACCGGATAAAGGATGGTTACGCGGTAGATGGAGTATCCAAATGAGCAGAAAAGAATGTTGATCTTAACTGAGCCAAACAATATTAAAAGGAAGTTGGCGTGAATAATCACACACGTAATTTTTTTAACGTAACTGTAAATTTATGAGATTAATTATTCAAAACCAACCTTCTGCTTTAAATCTTTACTTTTAAAAGATCAAAACCTGAATTAAGAGACTCTTGCCTTATACTATGTGGCATTTATTAGGTTTCAGCGAACTTAATTCTCCTGCAAAACGACGAATTAGGTAGGCTTGACGGTTTACTTGCCAACTTTTCCCAAGAAAATACGTCTATAAAAGGGCTACACTACGCTAGAAACGGGGTAAGAAACAGCAGGAAAAGCGTGAAAAGCATTGATAACTTGAAACTGGTGATAGTTCGAACAGATGGTTTTCTCTAATCTCTTCTTCGTGGATCAGGCCGGTTTCCAGCAGGTACTGCCGCTGTGTGCCCCGTAGTAAAGGATGAGCGGGGGTAACCCATCGCTGCCCGTCGTAAAAAACGAGATTAGCGTACGAAGTGTCGGTAACCAGTCCGTTCTTGATAATCAGCACATCGTCACAGCCGTCTCGCTGGGCGTAGAGTTCGTTCAGCAGACTGCGGTCGGCGTACTTGTGCGAATAATCAATCGTGTCGCAGTGCACCCGCCGCAGGGTGCCGACGGGGCGCCGCTGATAGGGAACAAACTCGACGCGTTCAATCACCTCCCCGTACACCACGCGGCACTTATGCACTCCTTGCTGCGCATCGTCGGGAATGCTGATCTGATGGGCTAAATCCCGAATGGTTACTTTGCCAAACAACTTTAACTGCGCCTGTTGTAGCCGCTGCTCATGGTAGGGCAGTCGGTGCCATTGGCCATTTTCTAGCTTGATGGATTCCAGAAGATGGGGCATATTGGATGAGGCGCTATAAAGAGGATGGCCAGGAGATTGACTACGGTTTGGTTAGTCATTTTTCCGCTGAGAACGAGCATCAAATAGCAGTACGTAATCGCCGTATTGGCTATTGATAGTCCGATCGTGCGTCACAAAAGTTAAGCTTTCGCTGATTGATTGAGCAGTAAGCGCTCTGTCAAACGGATCACGGTGCAGCAATGGCAAAGTATCTATGACAAAGGCATGATCAGTTTCGAAAGATAAAGTTGCAAAATCCTGATCAGCCACCAGTTGCCGAATATTGTCGGGCACTGTAAGTTTATTTAGCTGCTTCTTGATGATCATCTCCCAAAAGGTGACTGTGCTGACAAATACCTTATCAGCACCAGCGATATAGTTTCTTACCGGTGTCTTGAGTTTTTGATCGCCTTCAATCCACCACAGAACTATCTGAGTATCTAGCAAAATATCCTTACTCAAGCTACTGCTTTTCTTATGTTGCGTCTTCAGCTATCGTGTAAAGGGTTTCGCCTTTTTCTTCCGAAGATAAGCTCAATCTTCTTACCTTCAAAACTTCGCTTATCAGGTCTCATCTATATTCCACTGGCACGTAGACCTTATCGTGCATTTCCTGATATTCCGCCTCCAGCCCACTGCGCGCCGTGATGCCGCCCCCGCTGCGGTAAAAGTACTGCTCCCCCACCCGCTCGATAAACCGGATCATCACTCCGCTGTCGAGCCGGTGCCCGTCGAAGTGCCCCATCACGCCGGTGTAGTAGCCGCGGGGCCCTAGTTCGGCTTCGCGGATGATTTGCAACGTTCTAGGTTTGGGCGCACCGCTCACCGACCCGGCGGGCAGCAGGTCACTGAGTAAGTTGCCCAGGTTTCGGTGGTAGTCCGGCGGCAGTTGGCCCACGATCTCGGAGCTCACTTGCAACAAGGGCATGCCCGCCGTGGCAATTTCTTCTACGTAGCGAAAGCGCTCCACCCGCACCTGCGTGGCGTGGCGACTCAAATCATTGCGCAGCAAATCCACAATGGTGGCGTGCTCGGCAATTTCTTTGGGGTCGTGTCGGATGCGCTGCTCAGCATCGGGCAGCGTGGCGTCGATGGTGCCCTTCATGGGATACGTGCTGACCTGCCCGTCGGCGATCCGCACAAAGCTTTCGGGCGAGAACACCACGAAGTCATCTTTCCACCACAGCTTGTAGGGAGCCTGGGTTCGACAAAACAAATCGCGCAGCGACAAATTGAGCTGGATTTCAGTGGGGAAGGTCAGGTTCACCAAAAAAGAGTTACCCCGCTGCAACTGCTGCTGCACGTAATTGAACGACTGGCGGTAGACCTCCGGGTCTAGCCAGCTCCGTTGCATGACTAGCTTGTTATCCGACCATTGCCCCGGCAAACCGTTGCCCACTCCGCGAAAGTCGTAGCATAATTCTTCGGGATTCACCTCCGACAGTGGCAGCACCACCGGTTGTCGCTGCTCGAAGTCGATGATAAACAGAAAGGGCGTTCGGGCCTGCCCTAGCGCGTTCATCCGTTGCTGCCAGGTGCTCACGGACGGAGGTAGGTTTTCTGAATCACGGTTATCACGGGTTTGTTCTGCGGACTGTAGCCGGTGTGTGCCATTCCTCCGGCTTCGGCGTGGTTGGGAAACCATTTCCATAAAAAGCCTCCGGCAAACCAAGGTTCATCCCAAAAGGTGTCGTACAAGGCTTGATAGGCTCGCTGCTGGGCTTCCAGATTAACGGCTTGGTTGTCGTCATCCGAGATTTGCCAGTGCCCTTGAGCAGCGTAATCGTGGCTCTCGTAGCCGTATTCGGTAAACAGGATGGGCTTCTCATACTGCTGCTGCACCCGCTGGATGCTACGCAGCGGTTCGCGCCACCCGGCGGCCAGGGTTTTTGAAGTCGGAGTTTGTCGCTCGCACAGCGGCCAGTAGGCGTCGATGCCGATGTAATCTAGCTCGTCCCAAAAGGTCACCTTCTCGAAAGTTGTCCCAGTTGGCCGCGTAGGTAAGCTGCCCCTGATACGTTTGTCGGATTTCTTTGATCAGGCCGCGCCAGAAGGCAGGGCGCTCGACCACCGCATGGCGGTATTCGGTACCGATGCAGAGCATTTCTACCCGCATGGAGTCGGCGATGTGGGTGATGGTGCGCAGGTAGGTAGCGTAGCTTTCTTCCCACTGCTGCCACTTCTCCTCGCTGTCCAGCGTGAAATCGCCCGGCCAGCCCTGTCCGCGCACCCACACGTGGGGCTTGAGCATCACTTTGAGTCCGGCCGCCTGCGCGTATTGAATAGTGGTGATCACCCCCGTTTTGCGTTCGCCCCACCACTGCCGCGAGGTGTCATAGTTGATGCGCGGATCGTTGCCGCCGTAGCTAAAGGCGTAGGGCACCACTGCCACCCAACCCGCGCCCAGTTCCTGCACCGGTTGTAGGTCGTTGGGGGACAGCGGTTGCGAAGGAGCCACCAGGCAAACACCGTTGATACGTTGGCCCAGGGGAGTCTGCTGGCCCTGGCTGGTGCAGGCTAAGGTGATTAAAGAAAGTAAATATGGTAAAGCTTTTTTCACCTCTTTGTTGCTGGGTTAATTTGATTCTACTCGTCTTGGTTCGGATAAACCGCGGAGAAGTGATTTCTTATATCAGACAAATTTCTGAGCGTAGCACCTTCTTTCCATATCCATGCGTAATCGCTGAGATAGTGAAATTCAGGATCAATTTTTCTAAATTCTGAAATCATAGATACCACAGCCAAGTAGGATATACTAACATTACGACGATGGTGAGCCATATCCTCGACCAGTGGTCTCATATCTAACTTTGTTCCTTCAAAAAACTCTCGCGATTTAGGATGTACAAGGCTGTTTCTAGCTTTAACTAACTTTTGAAAATGCTCAAACGATTGCCCTTCAGTTGGTATCTCATTGTTGGTCACCAGTTTAGGCACAACTATCCACTTTGCTCTTAAGTATTGTTTTTGAAGTATTTGTTAGACTTTTTTATCACGCAGTAGTCGTTTATAAAGGCCTCCAAACACATAGCCGAATGGACGATACTTATATTTCCAAATACTTTTAACTGAAAAAGGTAGCTGCCAAAATCTTTCATAGGTCTTTTTCCTAGAAAACTCTCAAGCTCTTTCTCTACTTTATCTTGTTCTTCCTTTGTCAGTTCGTCTATACGTATAGACCCTGCATAGTCCGAGTAACCTTTTATAGTATCTAGAATCTCATCATTGTCGCTTAGGTTAAGGAATTTTTTTATAGCATTATTATAATTCAAGAAGTATCGTGCTGCTGTTAAGAAGTAGATATAGTCGTGTCTTGTGCGATATCTTTTGATAGTCGGTTCAGTATTCATGTATTTAAAAAGAAAAAAGTTTTAATGAGCCTGCGAACTCTTTCTGATGATGCGCACTCGCTCCTAACATGTCATTAATACTTTCCAGACACAGAAAATTGCCCTTAATTTTCAAACTGGGCTGCTTTCATCGAAAAAGTTAGTGAACCCTTTACGAGCTAAAGTGTCTATTAGTGGTCGGCCTCTTGTCCACAATCGTGCATCCATTTCAAGCGCTAAAGCTACAAAGGGGCTGTCGCTTTCATCTACCTCCTTGCACAAACGATACGCTTGTATGTAATTTCCAGTGCTAATTGCCTCTTCGTTCACGAAATGAAGCTTGTGGAGTACCTTACTCAAAAATTCATATACCTCCGCTTCGCGAGCGTCGGATTTTTTCATTATCCTATTTCTATGCTCGAATAGTTCGGTAATCAGAAAGTTCGGTGTGTAGAATATGTGCTTTGGAGAAGTCAATAACCTTTTTCTAGTCAACGACTCTTTGGCTCAAAGTGCAGAAAACAAAATGTTTGTATCAACGACGACTGAGTTCATGAAGCATCACCGACAAAACGAGCTTTATTCTTTTCCCACCAATCGGTTTTGATTTCTTCCCCTAGATCAATAATAGAATTATCAAAATCTACACGTTGGGCTAATTCTTCCACTTGTAACAAATCAAGTAGCTCATGCACGTAAGTTTTGTCTACCAGTGTCTTATCAATCCGGATGAGATATTCATCTTGAGTTGACTTAATGCTTATTCGTGCCATACATTTTGTCTTTAGCGAAATATACAAATTTTTCCTCTAATTACACTTGCTCACCGTTCACCATACTCCTTCACCGTATCCACAAAGCAGCGCACGTGGTCGGGGTTGATGTCGGGATACACTCCGTGCCCCAGGTTGGCGATGTGGCGGTGCCCCTTAAAAGCATCTAGCATCTGCCGGGTGTGGCGGCGGATGGTCGCGAAGTCAGCGTAGAGCACCGCCGGATCTAAATTTCCCTGCAAGGCTTGGTTCGGAAAGGTGCGGCGGGCTTCCGCGATATCCATGTTCCAGTCGAGGCCGATAGTCTGACAAGGCAGTTCGGCCATATCGGACAAATTTGCGTAGGCTCCTTTGGCAAACACCGTGACGGGCACCTGCTCGATACCATCGCACAATTGCCGGATGTAGGGCAGCGAGAACGCCTCGAAGTGCGCCGCCGGAAGAATGCCCGCCCACGAATTGAAGATTTGCACCAAGTCGGCTCCGGCGTCGATCTGCGCTCGCAGATACGCCAACGTGCTGTCGGTGATCATCTGCAGCAGACGGTGCGACAGTTCGGGTTCGGTGTAGAGCATGGCGCGGGCGCGAGAGAAGGTCTTGCTCCCCTGCCCTTCCACCATGTAGGCGAAGATCGTCCAGGGCGCTCCGGCAAAACCAATCACCGGCACCCGTCCGTTCAGTTCCTTCTTCACCAGTTTGATAGCCTCCGGAGTGTAGGCCAGGTCGTCGGAGATATCAGCGACGCGTAGTCGGTCCACATCGGCCGCCGAGCGCACGGTACGGGGGAAGTAGGGACCGCGTTTTTCCACCATTTCGTAGGGCAGGCCCATCGCTTCAGGGATGACGAGGATGTCGGAGAAGATGATGGCGGCGTCGACGCCGAGCAGGTCGACCGGTTGGATCGTAACTTCGGCGGCGCGTTCGGGGGTTTTCACCAGCTCGACAAAGCCGCTGAGTTGGGCGCGTACGGCGCGGTATTCGGGTAGGATGCGCCCGGCCTGCCGCATGAGCCACACGGGCGGACGGGCGGTGGATTCACCCGGCGTGGATACGCCGCGGATGGTGCGCAGCAGCAAATCGTTTGATAAAGGCATACCCGGACAACGGAGGGACTGGCAAAGAGGTTTAGTGGTTAGGAGAAGAAAAAGCGTAACATTAGGCACCCAGCAAGTACGTAAGCTACTGAAAGGACGAACATCAGTCTAATGAGATCAACGCGCATCCGATCCAACTTCTCTCCCAGCCGAACTATATCCTCTTTAAGATCGTCAATCGTTGGATAATTGGCGTCCGATGTTCGCTGATTGATCATACAGATATATCTAGAATTTTTCGAAAACTTCCGCCAACTTTTGTAGGTATCAACGGATAAATATACGTAAAATAACCGCACGGTTTTCACGAATACACCATATCCATGCCCTACCAAAGCCTCAATCCCCTCACCAATCAGCTGGCCCAAAAATTTGAAGAACACGACGACCAGGCGGTGCAAAAAATACTTGCTCAGGCCGAAGTCGCTTACGCAGGTTGGAAAGAGGTGACTTTTCCGGAGCGCGCCACCCGCATGCAGGCGGCCGCCCGCCAACTTCGGCAGCATAAAGACCGCTACGCCCAACTGATGACCGACGAGATGGGCAAACTGAAGCGCGAGGCCCTGGCCGAAGTAGAAAAGTGCGCCATGACGTGCGAGTACTACGCCGAGCACGCCGCGAACTTTCTGGCGGATGAACCCCTGCCGGTTGATCAGGGCGAAGCTTACCTCAGCTACGCTCCCCTTGGGGCGGTGCTGGCCGTGATGCCCTGGAACTTTCCGTTCTGGCAGGCAATTCGCTTTGCGGCTCCCAACCTGATGGCGGGCAACGTGGGCTTGCTCAAGCACGCTCCCAACGTGCCGCAGTGCGCCCGGGCGCTGGAAGAGGTATTTCGGGAAGCAGGCTTTCCGGAAGGCGCTTTCCAGAACCTGTTTATCAGCAACGAGCAGGTAGCAACCCTGCTGGAAGATCGGCGGGTGCGGGCCGCCACCCTCACCGGCAGCGAACGCGCGGGCAGTGCCGTGGCGAAGAAAGCCGGTGAACAATTGAAGAAAACGGTGCTCGAACTGGGCGGCAGCGATCCGTTCATTGTGCTGGCCGACGCTGACGTGGACCAAGCCGTGACCGCCGCGGTGCAGTCGCGCATGCTGAACTGCGGACAGAGCTGCATCGCCGCCAAGCGCTTCATCGTGCTGCGCGATGTGGCCGATGCCTTCACCGACGCGTTGGTGGAACGCATGAGCAATTTGCGGCAGGGCAACCCCAATGACGAGGCGACCGACTACGGCCCGATGGCCCGAGAAGACCTGGCCGAGGGGTTGCTCCAGCAGGTAAAGGAATCGGTAGCGAAGGGAGCCCAAGTATTACTCGGCGGCAACCGTCCTAACCGTGCCGGAGCGTTTTTCAACGCGACGGTGCTCGCCGACGTGCCGAAAGATTCACCGGCTTACGCGCAGGAGTTGTTCGGACCGGTGGCTTCGGTTTTCATGGTGGCCAACGAAGACGAGGCGGTACAACTGGCCAACGATTCGCCCTACGGACTGGGCGGCTCGGTGTGGACAAAGGACGTAGAGAAAGGCCGGGCTATCGCCGAGCAGGTGGAGTCCGGTGCGGTATACGTGAACCAGATGGTGGCCTCGCACCCGGCGGTGCCCTTTGGCGGAGTGAAGCAGTCGGGCTACGGACGCGAGTTGGCGCACCTGGGCATTCGGGAGTTTGTGAACCAGAAGACGGTGTGGGTGGGGTAATAGATCACGCGTTATCAACGCATGGGGTTGGGTTCGGTCATGAGATATGTTGGCGAACTATTTTTGGTGCCGGGCGTTGGGTAGGGAGACTTTCATCCTTACTGTTACACCATGGCCGTCGTTCCCTACAAAGACCAGCAAGGCACCAAGACCGAGCAGGTAGCCCAGATGTTCAACAACATCAGTCGCCGCTACGATCTACTCAACCACCTGCTTAGCCTGGGCATCAACATCTACTGGCGCAAGCAGGCCGTCAAACTTCTAAAGCCCGAAAAGCCGCAACTGATCCTTGATATTGCTACCGGCACGGGCGATTTTGCTTTGGAGGCACTGTCTTTGAAGCCGAAAAAGATCGTCGGAGTGGATATCTCGGAAGGTATGCTGGCCGTGGGACGCGAGAAAATGAAGCGCCGGGGACTCACCGACAAAATCGAAATGAAGCTGGGCGACTCGGAGAGATTGCCCTTCGAGGATAATATCTTTGATGCCACCATCGTTGCTTTTGGAGTGAGGAACTTTGAGCACTTAGAACAGGGACTAGCCGATATACACCGCGTGCTGAAGCCCGGCGGCACCACCGTGGTGCTAGAGTTTTCTAAGCCGCAGGGCTTTCCGTTCAAGCAGTTGTATAACTTCTACTTCACCCACATTTTGCCCCTGATTGGCAAGCTTATTTCCAAAGATCAATCCGCATACACCTACTTGCCCGAATCGGTGCAGGCGTTTCCCGACGGAGACGCTTTCTTGCGCGTGATGCGACAAGTAGGGTACACCCAGACGCAATGCAAAACACTCACCTTCGGTATCAGCTCTATCTACTGGGGCAAAAAAGCCTAATTGTCGTTCTTTTCCTTCTGGGGCTGGTTGCATCCGCCCACGCGCAAAAAGACCGCCGAGTGGCCCATCAGTCGGACAACCTGCCCAACTACGACAACCGTTGGTTGCACTACGGTTTTTCTATCGGAGTGCACTCGTCCAGCTACCGGGTGCGCTACACCGATACGTTCTTGGCCGGAGGCGACTCTTTACAGTCGGTGATGCCCGGCAACTCGTTCGGCTTCTCACTGGGTCTGATCGCTAATTTTCGATTGGCCGACTACCTCGACCTACGGGTGATGCCCGAGGTAGTATTTTACGAGCACACGCTGGATTATAACTACGCCAACCGGGGACAAGCCTCGGTTGATAAGCAAACCCTGGAATCTACCTACGTGGAGTTTCCACTGCTCTTTAAGTATAAATCGGTGCGGCGGGGCAACAACCGCATGTACCTGATCGGGGGAGTAGAATACGGTATCGAGGCCACCGGCAAGAAGAACCGCGACGACGAAGAAATCCGGCTCCCCATTACCGGCTCCAACCTGTCGTTGCAACTAGGCTTCGGGCTGGATTGCTACTTCCCGTTGTTTAAGTTTGCCCCCGAGGTGCGCTTCTCGCGGGGCCTCACCAGCGTGCTGGGCGACAAGCAAAACCGCTACAGTGATCCGCTCAATCGGGTAGTCACGAACACGGTTACGCTGTATTTACTGTTTGAGTGAGACATCGCAAGAAAGGTGATCTCCCTACCAAAGTGTGTCCCGTGTGCCAGCGGCCGTTTGCCTGGCGCAAGAAGTGGGCGGATGATTGGGATGAAGTGGTGTACTGTAGTGAACGATGCCGGAGGAGCAAGAACCAACCGCTTGAGTAAAACTAATTTCTCTTCGTACAATCACCACCGCCCTCCAATCCGCACGTCCATAAAATCTGCTACGTGCCCGTGCACTTTCATGGAGGTGCCAATGCTCAGCCACCGCCCCAGTTGGTAATAAATAGCGTAGCGTTGGAAGAAAGCTTTCTGCTGGTAATTGGCCGGACGGCACACTTCATAGGCCAGTTGCTGGGTAAACGAGAACCGGCCGAAAACCAAAGCGTGGCCCACGGTGAGCGAGGCTAAAAATAGATCTCTGTCAGCAGATCCACGCTGCGCTCGCTCGAGCTGCGCGCCGTCATAATAAATCTCTCCTCCTGCTGAAATCGCGTTGATGTTGCTTATCGCCCGCGTCACACCCCCCTCTACCCCTAAATACGGATGCCCCGTGGTGGGGTGCAGCGCATTGGCCTTCACCACGTGTCGCGAAATTCCCAGATACAGGTACCGTCGCCAGGGATGCTGTAACAAACCAGGCTGTCGGTCGTGCGCCGGAAACACGAGCGCATCGAAGTGCTTCTCCACTCCCAGCGACACGGTAGGGAAGTTCATTCCTTTGTTAGGCTCTCGCGACCCGCCGTTGCTGATGTGGTTGTAGGAAGCGGCCAGTCGGAGGACGAAGGTTTCTTGCACCAAATAATTGAACGCTAAGCTGGCCAATCCGATGAAGCTCAGCGGAGCGCTAAAGAACTGGTTGCGGGGGTTGGTGGCACTATCAAATACTCGGGTTAAATAGCTAACACCAATGCCGCCCCGCAGGGTGAGAAAGGCCCGGGTATTAAATCCTAAGAATGGTTCGCCGAACAGCACCAGACTGGTTGAACTGCCCAGCTCCCCGGGGTTCCGGTAATCAAAGTAATAAGCACCCAAACCCACTTTAGAGAAACAGTTGCAGGTGGCCCACGCCCGCTCGCTTTTTAACACCCGCCCGCCCTCCAGGGACACGCCCCACGGACGGCTAGCCGACACCTCACGCAGCGCTTGGTCGTGCGGAATAATAAACCCTCCGTGCCCCTTCACTCCTCCGTACCAGGAGTTTTCCTGGGCCTTGCCCGGCACTTCAGCCAAGCACAGCAGAAGAAAAATACTACTTACGACGATCGTTCGCATCGTTTGCCAAGGTAGTGAAACGGTAACGAACTAACCGAAATTTTTCTGAGAACTACCGTTCTTCGGGGGTGTTCAGCCGTCGGTTCTTGATCACGTCGCAGGCCAGGTAAAGCGCTTCGCGCATGGAAGTGGGGCTAGCCTGGTTGGTTCCGGCAATATCGTAGGCCGTGCCGTGGTCGGGCGAGGTGCGCACCACCGGCAACCCAGCGGTAAAATTCACCCCTTCCTCAAAAGCGAGCGTCTTGAAGGGGATCAGTCCCTGATCGTGGTACATGGCCAGCACTCCGTCGAACTTCTGCTGGGAGAACGTCCCAAAAAAGCCATCGGAAGGATAAGGGCCGAATACCAATGTCCCCTTCTTCCGCAGTTCGTTGATCACCGGGCGAATGATATCCTCTTCTTCGGAGCCGAGCAGACCGTCTTCTCCGGCGTGGGGGTTGAGACCCAGCACCGCGATCTTCGGCTTCACGATGCTGAAGTCCTGCTGCAACGACTGCTCCATCAGCCGAATCTTCTTGCGCAGCTTGTCCCGGGTCAGCTGGATGCTCACCTGTTGCAGCGGAATATGCCCCGTCACCACTCCTACGCGCAAGTTGTGATGCACCAAAAACATGAGATTGTCGTTCACCTCAAAGGTCTTAGCGAAGAACTCGGTATGACCCGCGTAGGTGAATTCCGGATTTTGAATGTTGCTCTTGTTGATGGGGGCGGTTACTAGCGCGTTCGAGCGCTCCGGTTTTAAGGTGCTCGGTGGCCGCCTTTAGCGATAACCAAGCGGCGTTTCCTCCCTCGGGCGTCACCTTTCCCGGTTCCAGCGGCACGGGCTCGTCCCAACAGTTGATCACGTTCACCTTGCCGTAGGCGATGTCGTCGGTGCCCTTGACGGTCATAAAGTTGAAGCGTTCCAAATCGCACTGCTTGCGGTAGAACGAGATCACCTTGGCCGAGGCGAATATCACCGGGGTCATCATGCCCAGCATGCGCTTGTCGTCGAGCGCTTTGATGGTCACCTCGGGGCCGATGCCGTTCACGTCGCCAACGCTGATGCCGACCAGCGGCGGCTGGGTATCTCGGTTCCGATCTTTCTTAGCGAATGGGGCGCTTGGTTCTACTGGGGGTCCGCTCATGAGGAGGCCAGGTTGCGGAAGAATTGGTAGAGCAACCGCACTCCGGCACCCGTTCCGTTCTTGCTTCGATAGCCGTCGGCACTATCCAGAAAGGCCACTCCGGCAATGTCCAGATGAATCCAGGGATAGTCGGTGAAGTGCTTCAGGAACGTCCCGGCGGTGATGGCCCCGGCCATGCGCCCCCCAATGTTCTTCAGATCAGCGATATCGGATTTCAGATAGCTCTGATACTCGTCCCACAGCGGAAATTCTACCAGCCGCTCGTAGGCTTCCTCTCCGGCTTTTTTCAGGTCCGCTTTCTGAGTCTCGTCGGCGGTGCCCATCATCGCGATACCCTCTTTGCCGATGGCTACAACGGCCGCTCCGGTGAGGGTCGCCAGATCGATGACCAGTTCTGGGTCGTATTTCTTAGCGAATGCTAGGGCGTCGGCCAGGATCAGCCGCCCTTCGGCGTCGGTGTTGAGCACCTCCACGGTGGTGCCGTCCGAGATCGTGATCACGTCGCCCGGTACGATGGCGTTGCCACTGGGCCGGTTGTCGGTGGCGGGCACCAGTCCAATCAGATGAATGGGCAGTTGGTTGTTGGCCACGGCCGACAGCGTGCCAATCACGGCCGCCGCCCCGCCCATGTCCGACTTCATGGTGTCCATCGAGGTGGAGGGCTTCAGGCTCAGTCCGCCGGTGTCGTAGGTCACGCCTTTGCCCACCAACACGTAGGGCTTTTTGTTAATAGGTTTGGAAGGCTTGTACTCCAGCACCGAAAAGGTGGGCGGATCGGTGCTGCCCGCGTTCACGCTGAGCAGTCCGCCCATCTTCAGTGACTTGATCTTGGCCTTATCCAGCACCTCGACCTTGAACTTACTGGCCTTGCCCACCTTCTTGAACGCCTTCCCCAATTGCTCGGCGTTGAGAGAAATAACGGGTTCGTTCACCAGGTCGCGGGCTAAAAAGGTGGCTTCCACCACGTTTTGTAACTCGCTGAGTTGGGACTTTTTCAATTGCGGATGAACCAGCGACACTGCTTTGAGGATAAAGGGTTGCTGGTCGGTCTTTTTGGGCGTAGCCTTGTACTTATTGAACGAGTAGGACGCCAGTAGCAGTCCTTCGCATAGGTTGAGCAGGGCGGTGGGCTCTTCGCCGTCGCTTTGCAGTTGCCAAGTGCTCAGTTTTTCTTTCTTCGCCAGGTTGAACAGCTCTGCTCCCTGCTTGCGGTGGGCTTCGGCAAGTGCAGAACCGCTTTTGTCAGCCACGGGCGGAACAAGCACCAGCAGACGGTCGTACTGGTTGATCACCAGCAGTTCGGACGAGGCGTGTTTCAATTTCTGCTCGACGTACTTCTGTTCGGCCTCCGAGCGGATATATTGCTCGGGGGTGTCGGTGGAGGTAAGCAGTACGGCGGTGTTGAGCGATTCTTTGGGTGATTTGGTAAGTTTGATTTTAACAGACATAGGGCGGTTTGTTTTACCGCAAGGTAGCAATTAATTTAAAAGGGCTTGGCCCTACGATTTTACATCACAGAATCAAACCCTTTTCTTAATTGTTCTGATGCGAATTTCTGTCAGACATAAGATTCACATTGGCAAAATCGTTACTTCATTTGAAATAGTGTCTTCACTTCGTGAGCATCTAGCGTTCTGTTGTATATTCTAACTTCATCAATGGCGCCTTTAAAACCGTCATTAAAGTCGTTCCCTACTCTAACGCCGGAGTCAAACCCAATCCTTAGTGGCACAGCGTCATTAACCAATGTTTTCTGGTCACCCTGACTCTGGGTATCGAGTTCGCCGTTGATATAAATCTTGCCTTCGCCATCTTTAAAAGTAGCTGCTACGTGATACCATTCGTTCAGCGTTAGCAAGGTATCTGAAGAGTAGGTCCAGGCGTTTACTGCCTGTAGCCGGATGGCTCTTCCGGTTTGTTCGGCATCATACGTATCCAGCACAAATCCGGTGCTTCGGCTACCTACCGCTTTATCAATGATTCTGCTGCCCCACGCTTTCCCTGACCGGAGATTGACCCAAGCGCACAAAGAAAACTCACTGGAGAAATAGAGAGAAGAATCATCGGCTACTTCGATATAGTCGTCTACTCCATCAAAGTAATACGCCCCTTTCATGCTGTTGAACCGATCAGCGGTCGGAACCGGGCCATTTACTAGGCCATGATTTCCGTATTTGCTGTGATCAAGCGCATCGGCGTTGAACGGGAAATAAGCCACCAATCCTGCTTCTAAATCCGGAATTACGTTAAAAGAGAAGGTAGCGTAGCCAAAATCAGATGCGTCGCCGAGTTCGGCTGAAATCACGTCAAGTACCACGTTATTGGTATCGCCAGAAACCACCTCGAAGGAATACGGCAGAGGAGTGCTCACTAATTTCTCGGTCTTAGATCCCTTCTTGGGAGTGATATACAGAGCAGCATCCTCCTTGTCTACGACGACAAAGTCTTCCACGGTATACTTACCGGGCGACAGCTCAAGTTCTTTGGTGATATACCCGTCGCCAATCGCTATCAAATCCATTCTTTCCATGCTATACACGCTATTTCCATCACCGTCTTTAATAGAAATGGTAACGGCATCAACTGACTGGCTACTTTCTGAGCGGGAAGAAGAGTTGTCGGTAGCGGCAAAACCTAGCGTTATCGGATGTTTGGTGTTCGTTTGAGGATCAGTACCTTGCTCTTCACAGGCAAATAGCAAACAAGCAGACGCATACAGGATAAATTTTTTCATAAGTTTTCGTATTAGTTTTCCGTTGAACTATGAACATACGTGAGTATTTTTTTCACTTTTTCAAGTTAACACATTATTATTTTAATAAATATGAATACGAACGGGAGAACTTACACGCGATGGATTTTCTTACTTGAATTTGTCACGGTTGTACAAACCTGCGCGGCGCAGTCCCATCAATAATAACTGGTTGGCATCCTCAGAAATACGCAGCAGAAATACCAGCGTACCAAATAGCACCGTGATGCCCAGCGAACGCAGCGGGAGATCGAGCCACACCGACTCTATCGGTGGAACCCGCAATGCCAGGTAGAGCACCCCGGCAGTGATCACCAGTAGCCGCAAGTTCTTTGCCGTGAAGGGCAGCATGCGGTACTTATGATAGATAAATATCAGCTTAGCAACATTGAAAACAATAATGGTGAGCAGGGTGGCCCCTGCGGCTCCTTCCATCCCGAAGCGGGGGATCAGCAGCCAATTGGTGGTTACGGCCAGCCCCGCCAGTCCCAGCATCATCAGCATATTGAAGCGATAATACTTCGACATGTTGATAATCTCGTTATTGGATCCGGTGGTCATATCCACCAGCTTCGACAGGCCCACCAGCACCACCACCCAGTAGCCCTGGCTAAACGCTTCTCCGTTGGGCATAATGGCGAACAGGTTGGGCAAATTGGCCCAGATGCCGATAAAGATTAAACTACCGATCAGTTGCTGGTTGATCGAGGACTTCCGATAGATGGTGGCGATGGTTTCCAGGTCGTTAGTAGCAAACGACTTGGCGATAATGGGCTGGCTGATCTGGGAGATGGCGGCCATCGGCACCTCAATGACCACCGCGATGTTGAACATGGTGGTGTAGATACCCGTGGCCGACAGTCCTAGTATAGAGGTAACCATAAAGGCATCTACCCGACGGAAGATGCCCGACCCGCTTCCTCCCAGAAACGTGTATAATGAGAAAGACACCATTTCGCGCACGTTGACGTGCCGCCAAAAGCGAAAGTCCAGGCTAAATCGCAGTTGCCCGCGCTGCCCGAGGTACACCGTGAGCAAAAACAGGTTGAGCGCGTAGATGCCCACAAACAGTTGCAGGAACGTCATAAAGTCAAACCACTGTAGGGCATAGCCCGTCACCAGCAGGGTGGTTACGGCGCGCAGTACCACATCGCGTAGCACGTTCACCACCACCGCCTCCAGGATGCTCCGACTGTAGGCTTCCAGCACGGCTTGCATACTCATCAGGAAAACAAGCGTCAGAATAAGTCCCGCGTAGGCTTGCGTTTCGGGGGCATTCTGACTGAAATACTCCCAGATGTGGTCTTCCACCGCTTTGAAGACGATAAAAAACAGGGCGAAGAAGAAGACCGAGGCCAGGAGCATGGAGGGAATGAACCCGCCCACGTTGCGCCGCTGGGCGATGATTGGGTAGTAACGCAGCACGGCGGCGGAGATGCCCACCTGCGCGAACTGAAGAAACAGGGCGCTGGTGCTCTGGATAAACCGTACTGAGCCAATCTGATCGGTCTCCAGAAACTCGGGGAAAAGCAGAATAATGTTAACGTACCCCAGTAGGATGCCCAGGTAAGAGGATGCGCTAATCCAGATACTTTGCCGAATGATGATGCCCATGACCTATTTTTAAAGAGCTAGAATAGCCCACGCGCGCAAAGCTAATGCTTTACCCAGCATATTATAGTGGCAAAGCGCTGGGTTTCATAGGACAAAAAAGATAAGTTTGTGTCACCATATCTTGCCTGACAGCAGGAGTATACTTGATTTGCCGTCCATATATTTAGGCCACAACATACAAGGCGTCAAACGCAACCGCATGAGTAAGGTGCTGATTTTATGCTTCACAGACACTAAGCACGACACGCGTGTAGCCCGTCAGATTGACTTTTTAAAAGATACCTACGATGTGACTTTCGGTGGTTACGGAACCACTTTGCAAAATGACGTAACTTTTTTCCATATTCCCCACGTGCCATTAACCCCGTTTCGCAAAGCAGCTTTAGCGGTTTTATTGCTCACTCGCCAGTATGAGGCCGCCTACTGGATGCAGTATCCTTACAAAAGTCTGAAGGAAAAGCTACAACCTAAAAGGTTTGATCTTATTGTTGCTAATGATATTGAAACACTTCCTTTGGCATTTTACCTTAAGACACCTAACACTAAAATTCTCTTTGATGCGCACGAATACGCACCGCGTCACTTCGAAGATCGTTTGTACTGGAGAGTATTTTTTCAAGGCTTCAATACCTATTTCTGCCAAAAACTAATCCCCCAAACAGACGGTATGTTTACGGTCTGTGAGGGACTTGCTCAGGAGTATGAACGAAACTTTAGCGTCAGACCGCGGATACTCACTAACGCTCCTACCTACCTTGATCTTTCGCCCTCAACGGTAGATCCCAAACGGATACGGTTAATTCACCATGGCATATTTACAATTTCTAGAAAGATAGAAAACATGGTAGCAATGATGCAGCAAGTAGAGGATCGTTATTCTCTAGACTTGATGCTTATTCTACCCAAGACTGCTTCTCAGAAAACTAAAGATCGATACAAGGACTTACAGGAAATGGTGGAAGCCACTAAACGGGTACAAATTATACCTCCGGTACTCAGCCAGGAGGTAGTTTCGTTTATACACCAATATGACATGGGCATCTTTATACTAGAGCCTATTAATTTTAACTACACACACGCGCTGCCAAACAAGCTATTCAACTTCGTGCAAGCAAGGCTGGGTATAGGTATCAGCCCGTCAGTGGAAATGAAAAGGGTGGTAGAAAAGCACCGGTTGGGAGTGGTGGCTGATGATTTTTCATCCCAAGCGTTAGCTCTTCGTTTAAACAAGCTCACTGTTGAAGATATCAGGTATTTTAAAGAAAGCAGTCACCAAGCCGCCAGAATATTATCAGCTGATCAGAACCGCCAACGTATGCTTGAAACCGTGAGCGAGATATTGTCACAGCCAAACTAATATTTTTTATGGAGAAGAGTTCACACCGAAAGCGACATGAAAAGACGATTGCTTTTTTGGAAAAGCACATAGCTAAAAATGATAGCATACTGGATTTGGGAGTTGAGAGCAACCTGTCTAGAAAAATGCGTGAATCAGGATACAACGTATTGAATACCCAAGGTGAAAACCTGGATGACAACTACCATAAATACCTAGATTGTAAGGTGGAGGTAGTCACCGCCTTTGAAATATTTGAGCATATGCTGGCTCCGTTTAATATTCTAAGTCAGATAAAGGCGGAAAAGCTTGTTGTGTCTGTTCCTCTAAAACTGTGGTTTGCCAACGCTTACTGGAACGATCAAGACGAATGGGACAAACACTATCACGAATTTGAAAGACGACAGCTTGATCTGCTACTGAAACGAACCAACTGGAAAATTATGGATAGCCAACAGTGGGTTAGTGCTGAATGGAAATTGGGCATCCGGCCTATTCTGCGTCGCTTCTTCCCCCGCTACTATATCGTATATTGCGAAAGAAGCTAGTTACGCTCAATTAGGCACGACACTTATATGCCCCCCAACCCACTCCGCGTTCGCCCGAAGAAACACCTGGGGCAGCACTTTCTCAAGGACACCGCCATCGCCGAGCGCATCGTGGACAGCCTCACCCGGCACAGTGACTACCAGCAGGTGCTGGAAATCGGACCGGGCACCGGGATTCTCACCCAATTTTTGGTGCAACGCTCCGAGCAGTACGCCCTCACCGTCATTGAGGTGGATACCGAATCGGTCGCTTACCTGAAGCAGCAGTATCCAAGCCTTTCCATTCTTTCCGATGACTTCCTGAAGGCCCGTCTTGATACCCATTTTTCCGATCCCTACGCCATCATTGGTAATTTTCCCTACAACATCTCCTCACAAATCTTCTTCCGCGTGCTTGATGAGCGCCAGCGCGTACCCGAGGTGGTGGGTATGCTGCAAAAGGAGGTGGCCGACCGGCTGTGCGCTCCCCCCGGCAGCAAAACTTACGGCATACTGAGCGTGCTTTTACAGGCTTATTATTCGCTCGAGTACCTGTTCACGGTCGAGCCGCACGTCTTCCACCCCCCGCCCCGGGTGCGCTCGGCGGTGATTCGACTGCAACGCAACGACACCGACCAGCTGGCGTGCGACGAAGTGCTCTTCCGCCGCGTGGTGAAGCAAGGGTTTCAAAACCGCCGCAAGACCTTGCGCAATGCGCTGAAACCCCTAAATTTGTCCCCGGCCGTTCAGGCGCTACCGGTGCTGAACCAACGGGCCGAGCAATTGTCGGTCGCCGATTTTGTGGAGTTAACCCAGCAGATTAGTGGAAGTATCAACCCTGATGCCCTTTGAGGTATCCCAAGAATATTTAGCGTGGGTCAAGGAGGCAATTACCCAGGACGAAGCCGCGTTGCTGCAGGGGAGTATGGAAGACGCCAATCCGGTGGATATCCTGTCGGTGCTCTACGAACTCAATACTGAGCAATCAAAGTACGTGCTTAAACTGCTGGACAAGGAAAAAGCGGCCGACGTGATCATCGAGATTGAAGACGAACCACAGACCGCCTTTCTGCGTAACTTCACCTCCGAAGAACTCGCCCAATTTATCGACTACCTTGACTCCGACGATGGGGCCGACATCTTAAATCGCTTGCCGATCCAGACCCGCGAGGAGGTGATCGACCTGATGCGCAACGAGGAGCGGGCCCGCCACGTGAAGGATTTGATCCGCTACGAAGAAGACCGCGCCGGGGGGCTGATGGCCAAGGAGCTCATCAAGGTGTATCTCGATTGGAACATGAAGCAGTGCATTGAGGAGATTCGGCGACAGGCTGAGAAAATCGACAAAATCTACTCGGTCTACGTGGTCAACCGCAGAAACGAGCTGCTGGGCAAAATATCGGTCAAAAAACTCCTACTGGCCAGTGACGAAACCCTGGTGGCCGACCTTTACGATGACGAAGTTATTTCGGTCACCACCCAGATGGAAGAGGAAGAGGTGGCCGATATCGTGCGTCGCTACGATCTGGAATCGGTGCCGGTGGTGGATGCGCTAAATCGGCTGGTGGGCCGCATCACCATCGACGACATCGTGGACGTGATCACCGAGCTGGCCGAAGAAGAGCGGCAACTGATGTCCGGTATCTCCGAAGACGTGGAAGAGCGCAGCGACAGCGTATGGTTGCTGTCGCGGGCGCGCCTTCCCTGGCTGATCATTGGTATGGCGGGTGGCCTCATTGGCGCTCGGTTTATCGGCTTGTTCGAGGCCGACATTCTGCTGGTCCCCGCCATGGCGTTCTTTATTCCCCTGATCACCGCCACGGGCGGCAACGTGGGCATTCAGTCATCATCGTTGGTGCTACAGAGTTTGGCTTCTTCCTCCGTGTTTGAAGACAGTATGGCCAAACGCCTGCTCAAGGTGATCACCGTGGCCCTGATCAACGGCCTGGCGCTGGGAGTGTTAGTACTGGGCTTCAACCTGATTCTGGGCGAACCCGCCCGGCTGTCCATTGTGGTGGCAATTGCCCTGTTCAGCGTGGTGCTGCTGGCTTCTCTGATGGGCACCATCACCCCGCTGGTGCTCGATAAGTTTGGTATTAATCCGGCGCTGGCCTCGGGTCCGTTCATCACCACCGCCAACGATTTGCTCGGCCTAACCGTCTACTTCGGAGTGGCTCATATCCTGTATAACTTCTAGCTATGAAAAAATGCCTCATCATCGACGACCTGCACGGCTGCATCATTTCTCTGCTGGAAGAAGCCGGTTACACGGTAGATAACCGTCCGGGCCTGTCGCGTCCTGAGGTGCTAGATTGCATCGCTGGGTACGAAGGATTAATCGTACGCAGCAAGCTAGCGGTAGACCAGGAGCTGATCGATGCCGCCCCGAACCTGCGCTTCGTGGGGCGGGCCGGGGCCGGACTGGACCAACTCGACGTGGAAGCGCTCACCGCCCGTGACATTACCATCCTCAACGCTCCCGAAGGCAACCGCGATGCCCTGGCCGAGCACTTGGTGGGGATGCTACTCAGTTTGCTCAACCATATTCACCGGGCCGACCGGCAGGTGCGCGCCGGGGAGTGGGACCGCGAGGGAAACCGGGGCACGGAGCTGATGGGCAAAACAGTGGGCTTGGTGGGCTACGGCTACATGGGACAAGCCTTCGCGCAGCGACTCAGCGGGTTCGGCGTCACCGTGCTGGCCTATGACAAGTACCGACAGGACTATACCGATCGCTACGCTACCGAAGCCTCGATGGATGCGTTGTGCGAGCGCGCGGAGGTGCTCAGTTTTCATGTACCGTTGACCGAAGAAACCCAGCATTTGGTGGATAAATCGTACCTCGACCGTTTTCAGAAAGATATCTATCTGCTCAACGCAGCCCGGGGCAAAATCATGACGCTAGCCACCTTGGCCGAAGCCATTGCTCGGGGCAAAGTGCGCGGCGCAGCGCTCGACGTGCTGGAAACGGAACCTACCGCGCGCATGAATTCCGAACAGCGGCGCTATTTTGACGAACTAAGCCAGTCGGGCCGGGTGCTATTTACCCCCCACGTGGGCGGGTGGACGCACGAATCGTACGAAAAGATCAGCCGGGTGCTGGCGCAAAAGATCGTTGCGCTAAACCGGGGGTAATTCATACATGGTACTTTTTTACCGCAAAATTCTCTTCTTATCGCTCTCGATGAGGGTACCTTGGAACTCTGATTTTTAGACGTCCGGTAGGCTATATTACGCTACTGGCTACTCGTTTCACGTATGCGTTTCAACCCCATTAAGCACCTTCCTCTCCTCCGAAAACGGTTCAATGAAGTCGTCGAAAAGCCAGTACTCACCTCATTTTTGGTGCTTATCACCCTATCAGCCCTAGTCATTGGGTTGAGTTACAGCTATTACGTAGAAGATAACTATAACTTCGTGGGACAGGTACTGGCCGAAGCCCACGGTATGTTGTTCGATATCGCTGTGATTGGTATCTTGATCTACTGGCTCAACGACAATGGGCAAACCAGTCGTCGAGTTCGAACCTATAAGGACGAGATCGACGACTTTCGGTTGTGGGAATCGGAAGAGGCGGCGTTTCGGACGGCGGGTAACATCAAGCGGCTCAACCGCCACCGCATTTATACCATTGATCTGGTAAACTGCCACTTGGCCAAGACCAACCTGGGCTACACCAACATGACCCGAAGCAACCTTAACTCAGCCAATGTGTCTCACTCTAACTTGAACCAAGCGGTGCTGGTCAACACCCGAATGAACCAAACCAATTTTGAGGGCTCTAACCTCAACCACGCGCAGTTGCAAAAGTCCTACGCCAGCGGAGCCAACTTTAAAGACGCTTCGCTGATGCAGGCCGATCTGTCGGGCGCCTTCTTGATCAAAGCCAGCTTCGAGAATGCCTTCCTGACCGAAGCTAACCTGCGGGGAGCCATCGTGATGGGAGTGAACTTTACCAACGCTACGCTCTACAAAGCCGACCTGCGCGAGGCCGACGGCCTCACCGTGGAGCAGTTGCTCGAGGCCAAGTCGCTGCACCAGGTGCAATTAGATGAGTTTCTGCTAGAGGAAATCAGGGAATTAAAAGGCTCGCTGCTGGAGCGTTCTTCTTAAACGTATTACCTTACTATTCTTCCCTCGTCAATACTAGGTTTTTCGGTTTAACCCGGCGAATCCAGTAGATAATATAGGGAACTCCCAGAATCGTTGGACTCAGCCAGGCCAGTACTGTTTTGAAGTCAAGTCCCGCCACAATAAAGGCGGTTACTGAAGCAATTAGCGCCCCCACCATACGTCCGATATGGCTTTTCAAGCGTAGATGCCCGTCTTCTTGAAATCTAGCAAAGGTTTTAAAGTCGCTAACGGACACGAATAGCCCCACTCCTCCGAAGAATATAAAGAGCACGTTGTTCGGCAGTTGGTTGACAAGTCCGTGGATTCCTATCAAAATCATGGCCACCGAAATGACCAGCATGGTTCCGGATATCGCTTTGTCAGTAGCCGAAGCCCGCAGTTTCACCCTGGGATTTAGGGTCAACGCGCGGTTACCTGACAACACTAAGTAGATTGTGAAAACGCCGATAAGAAACAGATTCTGATGACCAGGCAACCGGGCTACCACCAACGAGATAAGGGCACTACCGATCATAGCCACCGAGAAAATTTTGCCCGATTGGGTATGTACGCGCTTCCCTTTTGCCGCAACAACGCTTATGGCGCCCGTTAGCAATCCAACTCCTCCGAGCAATGCATGAAGATAAATGGAGTAAGTGATGTATTGTTCCATACTTCGTTTTGAACCAAATTACTCCACCCGTGAATTGCTCACAAATACGTTATCCCAACTATCTTTATTGTCGTTGATGAATTTCTGGTGGTCGGGATGGTTGAAGTACACTTCCATATCCGCTTCGTTGGCGAAGGTGGTGTAGTGCATTACGTCGTAGTCGGCGGTGGACTCGTAAGCCACCTTGAAGGTTTTACCGGCCTCGTAGGAGCGTAGCTCGGGAATTTTATCCTGCAAGCCCGCAAAATCGTCCATGTGTTGCTGAATGGCTTCGTTCGAAGTGCCTTCCTTAAACTTGAAGGCCACCACGTGTTGCAAAAACGATTCGGTGGGGGCGGCAGAGGCAGACATAACGGAAGCGGGTTCGGCAACGGAACGTTGATCAGTAGGCGATTGGCAGGCCGATAGCAGCCCAGCCATGATAAGACTATAACCGAGGTAATTCATGTACTTTCGCAGTGGATGAGGAAGCAATATAGGGAATACGAAAGATTATTAAACCCTAATAATCGACACGGGTGTACGACGAGCGGAAGAAATATCCGAAATGGCGAATAGGTACTGCTATTCCAATACCTAGCTGCTTGGCTACTATAGCGCCGGCAGGTGCTGCGAAGCTTCGTGCGGACCATGTTCATGTATGGCCTGCCTTGGCAGGAAGTACCCTTGCTGCGCCAGCACTTCTTCTACCACCTCTTCGGTGATGTCAGGATAGTTTATCTCCAGGGGACGACCCCGTTGCACCCAGGCCTCAATCTCGGAAAGGCGCTTCTTTTTAAAGTTTTTCAAAATCGGGATGCCCAGCGTCTTGAGGGCGGCCGCGTTGCAGTGCTGCTCGTACTGGTTCTTCATCGGAATCACCATGAGCTTTTTGTTCAGATACAGCGCTTCGGCGGGCGTCTCAAATCCTGCTCCGCACAAAATGCCCGCGCCCTCCGCCAAGCTCTTGATAAACCGTTCGTTTTCAATGGGCTGAATGGATACGTTCTTTTCACGGTACGTCTTGCGCGTGTGCTTAGAGAAAACCTGCCAGTCTATACCGTCAATCTTAGTCAGACGTTTAATGATTTTCTCGTCGCTAAAGGCGGGCAGATATACCGCATAGTGTCCCAGCTGTTTGACCTCCATCTGCCGCACCTGTTGGCGGATTACGGGAGTAAAAACGTGCTCGTCAAAACAGGCAAAGTGAAAGCCGTACTGCCGCTGGGTAGGAGCGTAGTGGCGCAGGATAGCACGCCCTACTTTATTCTTCTTTTCGGGTTGGGGTGCGTTCGGCGATAAAATTGCGCTCTGGTGGCTCAGGCTCACGCAGGGAACGTGCTTCAGATGGCAGGCCCAGGCCGATACGGGCTCAAAGTCGTTGATTACCAAGTCGTACTGCTCCACAGGAAGCTGACGCACGTCTTTGTACAGTTTGCGAGTATCGGTTTTTCGGTAGGTATCTACCAAATCCACTCCGCCCGATTTCCCAAACATAAAGCCCATGCCCTTGAGCTGGTACTTGATCGGGTAGGGCAAGGCCACGTCGGCCTGGATGCCACTGACCAGCAGATCGAGTTCGGTGTGCTTTTGTAAGATGGGGACGATGTCTCGGGCGCGGCTGAGGTGCCCGTTACCGGTTCCTTGGATAGCGTAGAGCACTTTCATACCTGTTTAATTTTAAACTCCTTCACAAGGTTTTCGTAGAGCTGGGTGGCGGTTAAATTCTCTTCTTCCGAATCATTATCACCATCTTCGTGGATAAAGATATCGTCCTGGTAACGGTACAGGGCCCACTGTCCGTGGTTATACTCCAGGGCGGTTAGGTTTTCTACCCAGTCGCCACTGTTGAGATACATCACCTGCCCCTGCTCGGTGGTGATGGTTCGGATCTCCGGGTTGTGAATGTGTCCGCACACCACGTAATCGTACTGGTTGCTGATGGCAATTTCGGCGGCGGTGTTCTCAAAGTCGTCGATGAACTTAACCGCACTCTTCACCCGGTTCTTGATTTTTTTGCTGAACGACACCCGCCCCCGGCCCAGCTTTTCGTAGAGGAAATTTACCACCGCGTTGAGCAGAATCAACGTATCGTAGCCAATGGCTCCCAACTTGGCTAGCCACTTGGAGTGCTTCATGGTGATGTCGAACACGTCGCCGTGGAATATCCACGCCTTTTTTTCGTCTAAGCGCAGCACTACCTTGTTCACGATCTGTAGCGAGCCCATGGTGAAGCCCTCAAACTTGCGCAGCATCTCGTCGTGGTTGCCCGTCACGTAGTAGACGGTGACTCCCTTAGCGGCCATGCCGAAGATCTGCTTCACAATACGCATGTGGGCGGCGGGCCAGTAGCGCTTGCTGAACTGCCAGATGTCAATAATGTCGCCGTTGAGCACCAGGATGTCGGGCTTGATGCTCTTTAGGTAGTGCAACAGTTCTTTGGCCTGGCATCCGTAAGTTCCTAGGTGCACATCGGACACAACGACAACCTCAACGGAACGTTTTTTTGGCATGATACAACAAGGTAAAATGGAAGAAGAAAAGCAATTCGCTCAGTGTGAAAGGGGGCAATCGACGATGCGGGTGCTGATTGGCAACAGAGCGGCGGAAGAAGGGGCGTAGCTTGCTCAATGCGGTAGATGGCTTGGTTTAAGCGAATTACTCACAATTTATCGAAAAGTACGTTAACAGAATATTAAACTATTGTTATGACAATGTTATGATTTTAGACATGGATTCACGATTCGTTAATACAGCTATCACCATTTTCTGGTGGACGGACGCAATACGTGAAGGCTATCAGCGCGCACGTGAAGCTGCACTTCGGCCTCGGTTTCGATGTAGTCGCCATCTATATGTCCTAGAGGCTCATCCATCTGTTGAATATTAAACTTTTTCATCCGCATGATCTTTACGTAAGGAGAACGATGAATGTTTTTAGTGAACGACAGCATGGTGAACACGGGCAGGTAGGCTAACGGAAACGGGCGCACAAACACCACGTCGATGCACCCATTATCAATGCGCGCCTGGGGGGCAATCACGGCATTGTTACCATACTGCTGGGTGTTGGCAAAAGCCACCATTAGCAACGCTTCCTCTACCGTCTTGCCGTTGCGTTCGTAGCGATAGCGACGCGGCCGATAAGTTTGGAACTCGGCCCATACGCAGCGGGCGTAGGTGGCGTAGCCGCGCTTGATCTGGTGCATAAACCGCTTACTCACCTGTGCGTCGAAGCCCATACCCGACACGTTGAAGAAGGGGCGGTCGTTCATGAAGCAAGCGTCGAGCGAAAAGGGTTCGGAGCGGTTGAGTTGCTGCACCGCCCGCACCGGGTCGGTAGACAGGCCGAGGTGCCGGGCGAAGCCGTTGCCCGAACCCAGCGGAATAATTCCCAGCGCGGTGTCGGTGCCAATGAGTTGGCTGGCCGTTTCGTTCATGGTACCATCGCCTCCCACTGCCACCAGCACATCAAAGTCTGAGCGAGTCGCTGCCGCAATCTCCCGGGCGTGTCCGGCGTATTCGGTTGCTTTTATCTCATAATCGTAGGCCTGGCGATCGAAGTGGCGGTCGATGATCTCCGGAATGTTCTTCTGTTTCCCGATGCCGGAAATAGGATTAACGATAAACAAAAATTTCTTTTTAGGAGTCATGCTAAAGACGCTTGCCGGGTCGGTATACTATACCTAAATCTGACTCAGAAGTTTACTTTTTCTCACATGCGCACCCACTACGATCTTTTTGTCTACGGCACTTTACGAAACGCAGGGGACTATCATTCACAGTATTTGCGCTACAGTAAGTGTCTGCGCGCAAGCTACCAACTACCGGGCTACGCCCTCTACGACTACGCCGGTCAGTATCCGTTCATGGTGCCCGAAGCAGGCGGGATGGTGGTGGGCGACGTGTACCGCATCAACGAAACCACGCGGGAAGCGTTGGACGAATTTGAGGACGTAGTCGACGGACTCTACCACTTCGTTTATCTTGCTGAGCATCGGTTTTATACCTACTTAAAGCTTGATCCGGACGTGGCGGATATGCCCCGCGTGCCCGGCGGCGACTGGCTCACCTACTGTTCAGGCGAGTAAGACCTGCCTCGTCGTTTTGCACGTTATTCACGCGTTTTGACACCTCGTAGGCTTTGATCTGGTCATCTTCCAACGGCCGTAACACATCGACCAATCCGGCGTAATCATCGGTATCTCCTAACCAGAAGTCCCAGGTTTCCTTAGGGCAAAATCACCGGCATGCGGTCGTGAATGTCCGCGATAGACGGGCTGGCGGCGGTGGTAATGATGCAGAAGTCATGCAGCACCTCGCCCGTTTCCCGGTCGGTACGCTCGTCCCAGATGCCCGCAAAAACAAAGCGGCTGCTCGTCAGTGAGCACCAGGCGGTGGGGCACTTTGCCCTGCGGAGTTTTCTTCCATTCGTAGTAGCCGTCGGCCAGCACCAGGCAGCGCCGCTGCTGAAACGACTTTTTAAACGTGCTTTTTTCGGCCACCGTCTCGGCCCGGGCGTTGATGAGCCGTTGCCCCTTCTCCTTAGCCCAGAACGGAATCACGCCCCAGGCGTAAAGCACCACCTGCTGCCGCTGCGCATTGCTCACCACCGGCAACGCCTGCGAGGGAGCCGCGTTGTAGCGCGGAGTAAAGTCAGTAGGCGGGGCTACGCCGAGTTCCTGACTAATCTGCTGAATGCCTTCGCCGATACTGTATCTACCGCACATATTGAATGATTGAAGGGTGGGATGATTGAATGATATAACTTGAGGGCGAAGCGGAGGTTTAGAACATCGACACTTTCTGTTTTACATTATGGTGTATTGATTTGTAATTCTGTACACAAAAAAGTATATTTGCGAGTAAAGAATAGACTTATGAGAACCAATATTGAGATTGACGATCAGCTGATGCAAAAAGCCATGAAGCTCAGTAACACCAAAACGAAGAAAGAAACCGTTGAGGAAGCATTGAAAGCGTTGATCCAGGTAGAGCAGCAAAAGAAAATGCTTGAATTAATCGGTACGGTGGTATGGGAAGGCAATCTTGCCGAAATGCGTACGACTAAGTGCTGATTGATACATCGGCCTGGATTGAGGTATTTAGTCGGAGGATAACGTTTACAAAACCAGATTCCGATCACACGTTCTTGGGCAAGATTTGGTATACTTTGCCCGACCATCATTCAAGAGGTGTTGCAAGGAGTGACTAAAAAAGGACTACAATCACACAAAAACGCCTAGAAAGTGCGGTATTGCTAGGCTTTCCGGACTTTCGTTTCAAATGGCTGTAGGAGCTGCACAAATATACCGGCAGTGCCGAAGCAAAGGAATAACAATTCGCAAGGCCCCGGATTGTCTGATTGCCTATTACGCCTTGCAGTACAAATTGCCGTTGCTACATCGGGATCAAAGACTTTGATAGTATTGCCACGGTGTATCCCCTACGGATAGTACCGGTATGATTTCTTAAGACCCAGAAGCATTTTCTTTGTCATCATTTTTTATTATTTTTGCGCCCCCAGTAAGCAAAACAGGCTCACTGAGCGGTCAAATTCACTAATTCTTAATCCGAATGATTGCGTTTTCAGCGTTCAGTCATTCTTTCATTCAACCATTTATTTTATCCATGAACAATTACGAGACCGTATTCATTTTAACTCCCGTTTTGTCTGATGAACAGATGAAGGATACGGCCGCTAAGTTCTTCACTTTCTTAAAAGAAAACGGCGCCGACGTCGTGAACGAAGAAAGTTGGGGACTCAAAAAGTTGGCCTATCCCATCGGAAACAAAACCACCGGATTCTACCACCTGGCAGAGTTTGCCGCTGAACCGGACTTTATCAATCGCTTCGAAACCGAGTTTCGCCGTGACGAACGCGTGATGCGCTTCCTGACCGTGTCTCTCAACAAGTTTGCCCTCGAGTATGCCGAGAAACGACGCCGTGGAGCATTTAACAAAGACAAAAAATCTAAAGAGGCCACCTCATGAGTTTACAGAACGAACCTATCAACAGCGATCGCAAAGATCTGCGCAAAAAGTACTGCCGCTTCAAGAAGTCGGGCATCAAGTACATCGACTACAAAGACCCTGACTTCTTGCTGAAGTTTGTCAACGAGCAGGGAAAACTGCTGCCCCGCCGCCTCACCGGCACCAGCCTGAAGTTTCAGAAAAAGGTGGCCCAAGCCGTCAAACGCGCCCGTCACTTGGCCCTGTTGCCCTACGTAACTGATTCATTGAAATAAAGAGGGCATTAGGGATTGGGTATTGGGGGTTAGAAGATTCCCTAACCCCAATACCCAATACCCAACACCCAAAACCCATCAACACATGGAAATTATACTAAGAGAAGACATTAAAAACCTGGGCTACAAAGACGATATCGTCAACGTGAAGGGCGGTTACGGACGCAACTTCTTGATCCCCCAGGGCATGGCCGTGATCGCTAACTCCTCGAACAAGAAAATGATTCAGGAGAACATCCGGCAAGCCGCGCACAAGGCCGATAAGGTAAAGAAAGACGCCAAAGAAATCGCAACCAAGCTGGAAGGTCTGACCCTGCAAATTCCGGCGAAGGCGGGCGAGACCGGCAAGATCTTCGGTTCGGTCACCACGCTGCAAATCTCAGATGCACTTAAGGAGAAGGGTATTGAGATCGAGCGAAAACGTATCAACATCAACTCCGATATCAAAACCCTGGGCGACTACACCGCCGAGATCGTGCTACATAAGGAGGTTCATCCCGAGATCAACATTCAGGTGGTGGCAGCGTAGGTTGAGTTACTGTTCAGCAAACAGAAATATGAGCGCCTCGGGAATAATCCTAAGGCGCTTTTTGTTATATTGTATCGTTAGAGCAACTAGCAATCAAAGTGTTCATTATGAAAAATGAAAATAGGATCATAGAGCTTTTAGCTGAAGGCCTAAAAAAGCAAGACCAGCAAGAACAATTATTGAACGTTCTTACCCAGGGACAAGCACAATTGCTACTAGCTACCAAAGACTTGATAACAAACCAAAAAGAAACCAATCGACGGCTGGCCAACATCGAAGACAAACTAACCGAGGTGAGCGAACTGCGCAAAAGAATTGAGGAAATAGAACGCTACGTCGGGATGAAGTAGCTACTTTTCGCTTCATGTTCACCACTCCCGTCTCGCATTCCGCCCGCGTCCCGAAAAATATCCCTGTCCCACCGCCTGTTTTGCATCGGCTCCTGCTTCGCGCAGACGATGGGAGAACGTTGGCTTACCAACAAGTTCATCGCCCGAGTCAATCCCTTTGGTACCCTCTACAATCCCGTGTCGGTTTTCCGCCTGATGCAATATGCCCTCAACGGCCAGCGTCCCGAAGCTGCCACCTACCTGGAGCGCGATGGCTATCACTTCAACTACGACCTTCACTCTGATATCCACGCTCCTAGCCACGAAGCCCTACAAACCAGTATGGATGATCTTCTGGAGCAAACCCGGCAATTCTTGTCAACCGCCGATTGGCTCGTCATTACCCTGGGTTCAGCCTTTGTCTACGAGCTTCAGGAAACCGGCCAGGTGGTAGCCAACTGCCACCGGATGCCCGCCGCCAACTTTCGCCGTCGACTGCTTTCGGTAGAAGAAATCGACGCTTGCTTCACTCAATTCAAAGCGCAGCTCGATGCGGTCAATCCAAACGCGCACTACCTCTTCACGGTGAGTCCGGTGCGGCACCGGCGCGACATGCTGGAACAAAACACCGTCAGCAAGGCCATCCTGCGACTCGCCATTGAGCAGGGGCGGCAGCGCGATCCCGAACGGGCGCACTACTTCCCGGCCTACGAAATTATGCTGGACGAACTGCGCGACTACCGCTACTACGCTGCCGATATGCTGCACCCCAGCTTGGTAGCCGAAAACTACCTCTGGCAGCGACTCACCGACACTTATCTTGACGAGAAGGCGCAGCAGTTCCTGATCCGCTGGACCAAAATTCGGCAGGCACTGGAGCACCGCCCGTTCCGTCCCGATAGCCCGGCCCACCGCAAGTTTTTGGCCAATACGCTGGAGCAGTTGAAACAATTGGGCGAACTGGTGGATGTACATACGGAGATCAACCGCCTAGAGCAACAACTATTATGACTACCCCTACCCCGCCCAACCGCCTTTCTAAAGAGTCAAGTCCGTACCTGAAACAGCACGCCCACAACCCGGTCGACTGGTACCCCTGGTCGGAGGAGGCGCTGGAAAAAGCCCGCCACGAAGACAAACCGATCATCGTGAGCGTGGGCTACTCGGCCTGCCACTGGTGCCACGTGATGGAGCGAGAGTGCTTCGAGGATGCTACCGTCGCCCAGCGCATGAACGAGCACTTCGTGAGCATCAAGGTGGACCGGGAAGAGCGGCCCGACGTGGATCAGATCTACCTGGAAGCCGTGCAGATGATGGGGATGCAGGGCGGCTGGCCCCTCAACGTCTTCCTCACTCCCGACCAGAAGCCCTTCTACGGCGGCACCTACTTCCCCCGGGAGCAGTGGATGCAGTTGCTAGACAATATCGCCCAGGCGTATCAGAACAATCGCAAGGAACTCATCACCTCGGCCGAACAGTTTGCCCAGGGACTGGCCCGCCCCGACACCGAACGCTACGCGTTGGGCAGTGCCGACGATGGGTTCAATCCGGACCAAGCCCTGCGGGAGTTGCCCGATATTTATCAAAGCTTTGCTAAGAACTTTGACACCGAGCGGGGCGGCATGGCCAAGGCTCCCAAGTTTCCGATGCCCAGCCAGTGGTTGTTTCTGATGCGCTACTGCTCCATCGCCGAATTGGAAAGCACCGAAGCGGTGGTGCCCGACGAGGGGGCACAGCAGCAGCTGAAGCTTACCCTAGACCGCATGGCCAACGGCGGCATCTACGACCAAGTAGGTGGCGGCTTCGCCCGCTACTCGGTGGACGCCGACTGGTTTGCGCCCCACTTCGAGAAGATGCTGTATGACAACGGGCAGCTGATGAGCGTCTACGCTGAGGCGCACGCCCTGACCCAGGGAGTACTCTACCGGCGGGTGGTCTACGAAATGTTCCACTTCGTGAAGCGCGAGCTGACCAGCGACGAAGGTGGCTTCTTCAGTGCGCTGGACGCCGACACCGAAGGAGAGGAAGGTAAGTTTTATACCTGGACCTACGACGAGCTAAAGGAAGTACTGGGCGACGAGGCCGATTTGGTGATCGACTACTTCGAGGCCACCGAAGCGGGCAACTGGGAAGACGGCCGCAACATCCTGCATAAATCGGAGTTGAACAATCCCTTCGCCCAGCGCTACGACCTGAACATGGTGGCGCTGGATAGTTTGATTGCTGACGTGAAAATAAAGCTACGGGAGGTGAGAGACCAGCGGGTGCGTCCGGGACTGGACGATAAGATTATTGCCTCGTGGAACGGGTTGATGCTCAAGGGGCTGGCCGACGCCTACGCCATCACCCGAATTGCGGACATCCTGACGCTGGCGCAGCAGAACGCTCAATTCATTGTTGACAAATTGACGTACGCCGTCGGAGGAACGACCGGCCTGTACCGCACCTACCAGAACGACGAGGCCCGCATCAACGGCTACCTCGACGACTACGCCTTCGTGATTGATGCCCTGCTGGGCGTATATCAGATCACCTTCGACGAGCAGTGGCTGGAGCCGGTGCGGAAGCTGACCGACCACGTGATGCAGCACTTCTGGGACGAAGACGAAGGCTTCTTCTTCTACACCGACGATGCCAGTGATCTCATTGTGCGCAAGAAAGAACTCTTCGACAACGTGATCCCCGCATCTAACTCGGCAATGGCCCGCAACCTACACCGGCTCGGCCTGCTGCTCGACCGCGCCGACTACTCCGCGCGGGCCGAAGCGATGCTGCTAAAGATGATCCCGCTGATTAAGGCGGACCCCTCGTACCTCAGCAACTGGGCGTGCCTGTACACCGAGATGGCCACTCCCACCGCCGAGATCGCCATCGTTGGGGCCGATGCGCACGAGACTATGCTCGAACTCAACCAGCAGTATTATCCGAACAAGCTGCTGGTCGGCACCCAGACCCGCAGCGACCTGCCCCTACTGCAAAACCGCGATGCCGAAGGCGACGACTTAACCATCTACGTATGCTACAACAAAACCTGCCAGCTACCGGTGAGCACCACCCACGAAGCCTGGGAGCAGTTGATGATTGGGTGACTTTCTACGTGGCTTAGCACGATTGTTCAATTGTTCGATTGCTCAATTGTTACCTACTGGGGCGGCCAACAATTGAGCAGTGAAACAATCGAACAGTCGATTTTCCAGCCTACCGCAATGGATTCTCAAACCACACCACGCTGAAGAAAGACTGAGGGACTTCCCCTCCGTTGTACTGGTAGTGCTCTTCCACGTTGCCCACGATGTCCTGGTCGCCGTCTTCGTCCACGTCGTAGAAAAGGCAGTGGTCCCACTTTTCGCCCAGCCACTGATGATACGAATTGTAACCGTCGCCCCACTTGATGGGGTGGGTCGTCCAGTTTTCTCCTGACTCCGGGTCTTCGTACTCCATCCAGAACACCGAGGCTTTGCTGGCGGGCAGGTTGCCGTCGTTGTGGATCAGCATGCCCACGATGTCCATCCGGCCGTCTTGGTTCACGTCCTGAAACTTGATCGGGCGGCCGATCCACTGGATGATCTCGGGCTTCTTTATTTCCACGTGACGCCAGGCCACCGAATCCTCGCTGGTGTTCAGAAACAGATGAATGTAGTTCTGCGTCTGGGTGCACAGATCGTTCCGGCCGTCACCGTTCAGGTCGCCCACTCCGATCTGGGGTTTGGGATAAAACTGGGCGTTCTTCCAGATGGAGTGCCGGGGCCAAGGCCGGTTCACTGCTTCGATATTCTCTCCCGGATGCTCGTACCAGTAGAGTTCTTCCTCGAAGGCGGGCGTGTCCCAATCCGCGTTGGCAATCACGATGTCATCGTAGCCGTCTTTATTAATGTCGGTGAACACGAACCCGTGCCCGCTGTAAGCGTCGGCATCCACAAAGTGCGAAGTCCACTGGGTAAGGTCGCGGCGGGTAGCTTTGTCCTTCGGAGCTTCTAGCCAGCGGATGCCCGCGTACTGGTTGGTCATGGCGTTCCGGCGGCCACCCACCAGAATGTCCAGCGCCCCATCACCGTTGATGTCGTAGGTCTCGGCGTAGAGGTACTGTTGCCCTTTGGTCGACTCGATAAAGCCCCCGTTCTCCCAGGCGGTGCTGTCCTTTACCCGCGCAGCCTCCGGCCCCCAGTACACTCCCACCCCGGTGGTGTAGCCCATCTCCAGGTCGTCGCCGGTCACCACCACAAAGTCTACGTTACCGTCATCGTCCAGGTCGCCCAGGCACGAGTATTCGGGGTTATCGGCCTTGCCCAGGTTGACCCGCTCCCACGACTCGCTAGGGTTGCCGCTTTTGCCCGGGTGGAAGACGATGGTTTGGATGCCCAGCCGTTCGTCAATCACGGCATAGTCGGGGTAGCCATCTTTGTCCACGTCGGCTTGGTTCAGGGAGTTGGCAATGGCGTAGTCGTCGTTGATGTGGTGCATCGTCCAGGGTTGCCGAACCTTGTCTTCCGACTGGGTTGACTGGGCCAGAATCGGCCCGGCCCCGAGTAGCAAAATGGGTAGCAAGAGGACCAGCCCACCCAAGCGAGGGCGGAGGTGGTGATTATGGGTTATGAAAAGAGCGCGTTGCGACATCAGTATGGGTTAGTTGAAAGATAGTGAATAGTTTGACCCACGGGCTTTGAGCAGACCGGAGGGTAGGGCTAAAGTATAGTTGCCTACAATAAAGGGATAATTTGGGCCATCGCGTAGCGTAGTAAGAAGCTTTTTGTTATTTTACGTCAGTATCAAGCTTAGAACGAGATGGAAAATTCAGTTTTAGAAAGAACCTATACCATGCCATTGTGGTCAACGTGCTCACCGCGCTGAAGATTGCTACCAAACTGAGTGACGGCGTTTACTACGTGAGCAACAGCGATACCAAAATATGGATAGCAACAATCAACCGGTTTGTGTACCCCGATGCCTTAGTGGTCGCTGGTAAACCGGTTTATTACGAAGGGCGAAGGGATATTATCACCAACCCCCGACTGGTCGTAGAGATCCTCTCTCCGGGTACGCAAAAGAAAGACCGAACCGCTAAGTTTGATCACTATCGTACCCTTCCTTCGCTGAAGGAATACGTACTGATCGATCAGAACCGACCGGTTATCAGTACATTTGGCGCGTCAAATGCTTGGCAGGGAGTATCAGTTCAGGGAATGGATCAACGGGTTGGCCTTGCTTCGATAGGCGTGATGCTGACCCTCGCCGATGTGTATGAGGGGGTTGACGAGCTGCGAGGATGAGCACGCTCATGTGAAACTATCCTCCCCGTGTCATTCAGCAGGAAACCTCTTGCATTGGAATATCAATTGTCCAGAGAACAGGGTATGCAGGGAGGACGGACCGTAATACTCCAGTAAGGACCCACGCGGCAGCCTATTGCTACAGCGTGCAAAGGCAGAACGGCAGAGTAATAAAAGCGCTCGACCGTAGCTGCATCAGCACGAGCGCCTTATCCTCCGATGTAGCAAGGTTCCTTCTGAGTGACATTAGAAGTAAGTGTCATTCAGAAGGAAACTATTTACATCAGAACACTAACTGTCCCAACAAGCAAGGTTATTCGAGAGGAAATGCTTATCCTCAGCCGTCTTATCACCTTGCGCGGTAGCAGGCTCCTTCCTGGATGACATTGGGGATTTTCGCCCCTTTCCTTACCCCCGTAAGGTCCACCCGGCAAATTAGCTAGATACCGGCGAGTAGCCCTTTACTTTTGGTACTCAATCAAATGATGTATAACTAAAAACAAGAGAACCAATGACGAAAGTAGAAAACATGGTGTCGCTGAAACTAACCAATAAGGAGATAGCGACGCTTCAGGGGCACTTCAAGGCCATCTCAGACTTGCTGAAGCCGCACGTGGTGGCGCTCACCAACGAAGAGCGACGCCAAATGCCCAAGATGAGCGACCGCTCGGTGCCGTTTGTGGAAAAGGCGTTGCAGTACGCTCAGAAATACCCCGAGCTGGTGCCCCCCTTCATCAACATGAGCGAGATGAGCATCGACGTGCGGGCGGTAGAGACGCTGAACGATTTACTCCAGGACGCGCACCGCATCTGCGGAACCCTCGACGACACCCGCATGCTGTCCGGTAGCGAGGCCTACGTGGCGGCGCTAGCCTTCTACAACTCGGTGAAGGTAGGCACCAAGATGAACGTGCCCGCCGCCCGGCAGATTTATGAAGACCTCAAGAAGCGCTTCGAGAACCAGGGGCAGCGCCGGGAAGAAACCCCCGCTTCGGTGTAAGACACCGCTCGCATTGCCAATCACCACCGCCGGGCCCGTCCCGGCTTTTTTGTGCCCCATTCTGAAACCAATGAGAAGAAGTGCTTCGCTAGGATCAAACTCTCACTTGAATCACCAAATTTCATAAATTGGTATAGTGATTTGTGAATAGATCCATAAACCACTATGTTCGGTGCATGATTGAAAGAACACTACGCGCAAGAATTGAAGGTAAGATTGGTCGGGGCAAAGCCATCATGCTGATTGGTCCCCGGCAGGTTGGCAAGACCACCCTGATTATGCAATTCTTAAAAGACGAAGAATACTTGTTCTTCGATGGCGATGATCCGGTTACCAGAACGACGCTCGACACCCCCAATACGGAGCAGATACGAGGGTTGATCGGAAGTAGCAAAATTATATTTATCGACGAAGCGCAGCGGATCGCTAACATTGGCTTAACGATGAAGATAATTACCGATCAATTCAAGGATACGCAATTATGGATCAGCGGATCATCTTCCTTTTCCCTATTCAATGAACTAAATGAGCCCCTCACCGGGAGGAAATGGGAATACGAGCTATTTCCGATCAGTTGGGAGGAACTAGAAAACGAGGTCGGTTACCTATCGGCGGAAAGGCAGCTAGAAAGTCGGCTGGTTTATGGTATGTATCCCGACGTAATAAACAACCCGGGCGAAGAAGTAGAAATATTACAGAATCTGGTCAATAGCTATCTATACAAAGACATCTTGTCTTATGCCGGGATTCGGAAGCCTGACGTGTTAGATAGGTTGGTGCGGGGTTTAGCGCTGCAAGTTGGTAGCGAAGTCAACTACACTGAGTTGAGTCAACTGGTCGGAATTGACCGCAACACCGTAGAGAAATATATAACGGTTTTGGAACAAGGATACGTAATTTTCCGCTTGCCTAGCTACAACCGCAACGTAAGAAATGAGATAAAGAAAGGTCGTAAAATATATTTTTATGACAACGGAATCAGAAATATGATTATCGGATCGATGGGTGAAATCCAACTTAGAAGTGACATCGGAGCCCTGTGGGAGAACTTTTTGATATCGGAACGGACCAAACAGATTAGGTATAAGATGACCCTGGCCAAGTCTTATTTCTGGCGAACGAACCAGCAACAAGAGATTGATTACGTTGAGGAGATCGGTACCGATCTTATGGCCTTTGAGTTCAAATGGAATCCGAAAAAGCGAGTAGTGGTTTCAAAAACATTCGTTGACACCTACCATGCGGAAGAGATGGTGATTAATCGGGATAACTTTCGAGAATTTGTCACAATTGGCTGAGTATTTATGTTCCTCACCGCGCGCTTTGAGAGGGCTACGGTAGGAAAATAAGGTACCGCAGTGAGTAAAAAGGGTACCGCGGTAGGAAAATAAGGTACCACGGTGAGCAAAAAGGGTAGTGCGGTAGAAAAATAAGGTACCGCAGTGAGCAAATAAGGTAGTGCGGTAGGAAAATAAGGTACCGCGGTGAGCAAATAGGCTACCGCAGTGGTATAAAAGGGTAACCGGGTGAGCAAATAGGCCACTGCGGTGGGAAAATAAGGTACCGCAGCCTGCTAACCCACTTGGCAGTGAATACTTAGAGCAATGCGGTTGGAGAAAAGGAAACGGATTATTTGAAACGCAACAGTTGCTCACGCTCCGCTAATTTACTACCAGTTTTAGGGAAGATAGGCAAACGCGTTGGTAGACGCTTGCTAACGGTATTCGATAGATAGTTCTGTTTATGCTTGGAAAAAGCCGGTAGATAGATGATTTTTAACTATCAAATAGCAAGTCCGTCGTTGTACTACCTATAGACAAAACGGGTTCACATAAGCGTTAGCACCCATTAAACTTCTGATTGCGCTGGAAGATTTAGATTGGGAAACCACCTAGTCAACGAAGAAGAAAAAAATTACCCATTAAACTTCTGATTGCGCTGGAAGATTTAGATTGGGAAACCACCTAGTCAACCGAAGAAGAAAACATCCACGCAAGTACTGGCTCAGAATAAATTACGATTGCTAGTGCGCGTTTGTAACGCGTTATAAACGCGCACTAGCAATTGGTAATAGGTAGTTTTGTAATTAATTTTGATTGACTACTTAAATAAAACCTATGAAAAGACCGCTCACCATCTCGCTCCTGCTGTTTTTAGCAACCTCAGTGCTGGCCCACGAATACGTTTTAATCGCCTATCATTTCGTAGTCAAAAAAGGAGAAACATTGGAGTTACACCTTTTTGTGGCAGACGGGTTCAATATTGAGCTCGAGCGGCCAGTTCAGCAGGCTATCACCAAAACGTTTACCCTCATTAGCGAGAACGGAAAGACCGATTTATTATCGCAAGCAAAGGATGGCAACCTACCAATTTTAGAGAGGGAAGTTGACTTCAAAGGATTAGGTCTTATTTGTATGGAGCGTGACTATGCCCGGATAACGTTACCAAACGACGAGTTCAAAAGCTACTTACAGCTTGATAACATTGAGAACGTAAAAATAGACGACAGCACCAAGACAGAACAGTCGGAAAGGTATACCCGGTACCTAAAAACCCTGATTCAGAGCAATCCCCGACCCGGCGATGAAATTTACAAAACCGTTGTCGGACATACCTTTGAGATCGTTTTGTTACAAAACCCTTACGAACTGGAGCAGGGCGATTGGATGAGCGCCAAGGTATTATTCAAGAATAAGCCGCTCAAGAATAAGGTGATTACCGCGCGCAACAGACGTGGCAACGAGCCGTCAATTTCCCAGTACTCCAGAACCGATGAGGACGGTATCTGCACTTTCAAATTGGAAAGACCGGGCGATTGGTTCTTCCACGCAACCCACATGCTACCCTCACCCGACAAAAACGATACGGATTGGGAGAGTTTCTGGACGACCTTTAGTTTTGGCTTAAACGGAAACGAGTAAGTCGTCCTGTCTCACCCCGGCAACCACCCTACCTCGATGCCATTGCGAGCAATGCGCTCCAGGCGCTGGCCGTTCACCAGCACGTTCTCTAGTACCACATCCACGGTGTAGATACCCGGCACCTGACCCGGACCGGCGATCCTGAGCTGGACGGTTCCCTCCTGGGCATCCCAGGTCTGGAGTGGGTTTTCGTTGGCCTCCACCACGTCGTCGCAGAAGAAAGCCGTAAGGGGCTCGCTAAACTGATACAGTTTGAGGCTCAGTCCGGCTTGATTCAAAGCGTAGGTTTGCCAGTCGGTAGTCAGGCGCAATTGCGCGGAGTCGGCCGATAGCTGCAAGCCGTAGGTACCATCATCCGAGTAGTGGTATATCTGGATATTACTGCATCCCCCACTATTGGCCTCGATGGTAAATTTGATGGGATCAGGCGCGGGAGTGATCTGCACCGCATCATCGTTGCGGCAGGACAGGCTCAGCAGAGCGATAAGTAGGATGAAGTAGTATTTCATAGGTCAAAAAGTGCTTTGTTACTTCTATAGACACTTCGTGTGTCGCTTTGGTTGGCTATTACCCAAGTTTCTGGTGCGGCGGGCCAGATACTACCTCTCCTTTACGATGGTTTATCCGCTTTCTTGAATGTTGCTTATCAGTGGCTTTCTCCGCGTCCGATAGGTAGGTATAGAGAAGCTTTTGTCAGCCAGACCTTACTTTTCGGCAAGCAATCCTTCGATCTCTTTGCCCAGGTCTTTCACCGTATCAGGGCCGAAGCCCATTGCGCTGTACACGATATTTCCGGCGGGATCAATCACCACGTGCGTAGGATAACCCTCCACTCCGTAGTCTTCGGCTACCGCCCGGGCGTCGGGCACGATGTGGTAGTTGAAGTCTTTCTTTTTCAGGAATTGCTTTATCTCTGGCTTTCCGTTGAGGGCAAGGGCCAGAAAGACCACGTCTTCGTCCTGATGCTCCTGCACCAGTTCGTTGAGTTCGGGCATTTCTTGCACGCAGGGTTTGCACTGCACAAACCAAAAGTTGAGCACCACAGTCTTGCCCCGCAGTTCTTCCAGTTTGAAGCGTTCTCCTTCCAAATCGCGCACGCTGAAGGACGCGGCCGATTCTTGCGCGATCAGCGGCGAAGTGGCCAATAGCAAGCCGAGCAGAAGGATAGTGATACTTTTCATGATAGGTTGTTGGTGTAGTGGTGAATAAAGCAAAGATCGCAGAGCAAAGATACAAAACGCAACATGGGATACGGCAGAGTACGCACTACTATTGCACAAACCCTTCCTGCTTAAACGCCGGATTGGGGTACGTATAAAAACCCTCCCCACTCTTCACTCCCAGTTTGCCTTGATCCACGTACGTACGCAATAAGTGGGCGAAGCGCTGGCTTTTTTCGTCGGTACGGGCCCGCACGATGTGCCAGGCGGTGTTGAGCCCCACCGTGTCCAGGATACCGAACGGACCGCGGTCCATCTTAAAGTTGCCCATCCACGAGCGGTCCACGTCCTGAATTGTTGTGACGTCGTAAGTCACCAGCGCCCCGGCCGCTCCCAGTAGGGCCATCAGCATGGCATTAAACACGTAACCCGGCGACTCGCGTTGCAGCACGATGGGGGTTTGGTTCAGCTTCACTCCCAGTTCTTTCAGAAAGCCCACGATCCATTCCTCGGTGCCGGGGTGCGGCATAATGTCCACCACGTTGGCGGTGAACACGTCGTGGAAGTGAAACGCGCAGAACCGCTCCGGCCGTCCCGATGCTTCGGCGAACATCGAGGGTAGCAAGTACGAGGTGTTGGTGGTGAGCACCGCCCGCTCGGGGCAGCGCGGCCCGAAGTCAGCCCACACCCGTTTCTTCAGCTCCGGGTCTTCGGTCACCGACTCATTGACGAAGTCAGCTTCGTGGGCCGCTACGGCGGGGTCGGTCGTCCAGGCGATGCGGGCGACGGCGGCGGCCGCTTCCTCGTCGGTCACGCGGTCGTGCTTAATGAGTCCCCGCAGAATGCGCTGCTGGGTTTGCTTCCCCTGTTCCAGCGCCGCCGCGTTGATATCGTAGATGGTGGTCGCGAAGCCGCTGAGCGCGCTCTGCAACCCGACGCGCAGGCCCAGTGTGCCGCTGCCAAGGATGGCGATGCGGTGGATATCCGAAAGGGTTAGTTGCATAGCTCTAGTTTCAATCAGTACAAATTGCTTATTCTACTCAACGCGATGGCGCGCTGGGCGTTGTCGGCGCAGGCTTGCACCACGTGCATCAGCCCGGCGAAGCGGGGGTCCTGGGTATGTCCCTGCCGGTAACGGGCGTAGATCTGCTGCACGATCACCCCGATCTTGAAGCAGCCGAACACGTAGTAGAACACCATATTGCTCACGTTGATCTCACTGCGATCAGCGTAGCGCTGCACCACCTCCTGCCGGGTGAGGTTGCCGGGCCACCACGTCAGGTTGAAGGGTTTCAGCGCCGGAGGGTCGCCCGCTTCCGCCCAGTAGCCCAACGTGGTTCCCAAGTCCATCAGTGGATCTCCCACGGTAGCCATCTCCCAGTCCAGCACGGCCGTGATGCGCGTGAGGTCGGCCGGATCCAGCACCAGGTTGTCGTACTTATAGTCGTTGTGAATAAACGCCGCTCGCGAGGGCTCCGGAGGCACGTTCGCGGCCAGCCAGTCGGTAGCGGCGTCCATCGCGGGCACCGCATCGGTGGCGGCACGGCGGTAGCGTTCGGCCCAGCCGTTCACCTGTCGCTGGGTGTAGCCCTCCGGTTTTCCTAAGTCCGCCAGCCCCGTTGTGGCGGTGTCCAGGGTGTGCAAATCCGCCAGATGATCCACCGCCGCTTCGGATAAGCGCCGCATCAGCTGCGGAGTAAGCTCGATCTCGTCGGGCGCACCTCGACGCAAGATCACGCCCCGAACCCGCTCCATCACGTAGAAAGGCGCTCCGATGATGCTGGTGTCGTCGCAGTAGTGCAGCGGTTGGGGCACCGCGGCGTAGACCGGCTTCAGCAGCGATAGCACCCGGAACTCGCGCTGCATGTCGTGGGCCCGCGGCGCGTAGGTGCCCAGCGGGGGACGCCGCAGTACGTACTCCCGCTGCGGCGTTGCCAGCAGGTAGGTCAGGTTCGAGTAACCACTGGGAAACTGCTGCACGGTAATCGGTCCGGCGAAGCCGTCTATCTGCTCGCTTAGGTAAGTAGACAGCGCGGCTTCGTCCAGGGTTTCTTCGGGGCGCACGGCCCGGGCTTGATCAATGGCCATAACAACTAGCGGTATTGTTTGAGAATCTGACGGGCCAGGGCGTTCTTGTGCACCTCGTCGGGACCGTCGTAGATGCGGGAGCCGCGCTCGTGGCGGTACCAAAACGACAGCAGCAGATCGTCGGTGATGCCCAGCGCGCCGTGCGTTTGTATCGACCGATCCAGCACGCGCAGCATCACGTTGGCCACGAAGAACTTGATCGTTGATATTTCGTTGCGGGCGGCCTTGGCTCCTTCCGCGTCCATTTTCCACGCAGTGTGTAGCACCATCAGCCGGGCGGCGTCTATCTCGGCCCGACTCTCGGCGATCCAGTGCTGCACCACCTGCTGGTCGCTGAGTTGTTCGTCTTCCTTTAAGAAGCGACTAGCCGCGCGCTGGCACATCAGCTCGAAGGCGCGTTCGCTGATACCCACCCAGCGCATGCAATGGTGGATGCGGCCCGGTCCCAGCCGTTGCTGCGCCAGTTTGAAGCCGCTGCCCGCTGCGCCGATGCGGTTGCTGACCGGCACCCGGCAGTCTTCGTAGCGGATTTCGGCGTGACTCAGGTAGCCTTCGCCTACTTCGCCCATGATGGGGATGTTGCGCACGAGTCGGAAGCCCGGCGTATCGGTGGGGACGAGGATCATGCTGGCCCGCGCGTAAGGATCAGCGTCGGCGTCGGTGACGGCCATCACCACGGCAAAGGCGGCCCCGTCGGCGGCGGTGGTGAACCACTTGTGCCCGTTGATCACGTAGTGGTCTCCGTCGCGCTCGGCGGTGGTGCCCAGACGGGTGGGGTTAGAACCGGCGAAGCCCGGCTCCGTCATTGAGAAGCAACTGCGGATGCGCCCCTGGGTGAGCGGATGCAAGTAGCGCTCCTTGAGGTCGGGCGAGGCGTGCTGACTGAGCAACTCGATGTTACCAATGTCGGGAGCCTGGCAGTTGAGGGCATAGTGTCCGAAGGGAGTTTTGCCCAGCAGTTCGCTGAGTTGCCCAAACTCTACCATGCTGAGTCCGTGACCGCCCTCGGCTTCGGGCAGATACGGTGCCCACAATCCCTGCGCCCGTGCCTTGTCGCGGATGGTTTCTAAGGTATGTTCGACCTGATCAATCGGTTGATGAAGAAGATCAATCTCTATCGGATAGAGTTCTTCTTCTACGAAGGTCTTTATTTTGGGGTAGAGAGATTTTACTTTCTCGGTGGCGAATAGGTCGATCATTATTAAATGGTTCTGGGTTTTTGGTACGGGGTTGGTAGGTTCAAAGGTAGACAATCCATTTCGCAGAAAGCGTCTGCTCCTTATATAAAGGGATATCTACCGAATGACATTCAATCTTCCCCTTCTACCTCCCCTCTCATCCCGTAGGGACCTGGTTACGAGATGACCAAAAGCACGGCGGGGGCCAGCAGACGCTCTCTTGAGATGCTCTATCTGCTCAAATGCTTTCGTCCCTTTGGTAGCAAGTTCCCTACGGGATGACATCTGTTTATTACGGTCATCCTTGGTAAGGTCGCTTGTCTCGGCTGAGTGACGACTATCGAACGCAGCGGGCGGGTAGTAACGGTTACCGGCAGCATAGCCTTCGCCCGAGGGGAATCCCGGATAATTTGCTTCGCTATGCTACACAAATTTCCGGGACGACATCCCTGGTTTGCTATCAGCAACTCCCCCAATCTCCAATTCCTAACCCCCTAACCCGTCCAGAAAGTCATCCAATTCCTAACCCCTAACATCCTAGCCCGTCCAGAAAATCATCCAATCCCCAACCCCTAATCCCCTCACCCATCCCGCAAATCACACCGTATACCCCCCATCCGCTACGTAGACTCCCCCGGTGCAGAAGGAAGCGGCGTCGGAGGCGAGGAACAGGGCCAGGCCCGCGATGTCTTCAGGTTCGGCGATCTGGGGCAGGGCCTGCCGGCCGAGTACTTGCTTCAAGATGCGCTCGTTGCTGATCAACGCCTGGCTGAACTTGGTGTTCACCAGCCCGGGGCAGATCACGTTGGCCCGCACCTTGTCGCTACCCCACTCGCGGGCCAGCACCTTGGTGAGGGCAATGAGCGCCGACTTGCTCACGCTATACAGGCCCAGTCCCGCGCCCGGCGTGAGGCCCTCCACGCTGCTGATGTTGATCACCGAGCCGCCGCCCCGTTCTTTCATCAGGGGGTACGCGCGCTTGGCCAGGGCTAAGGGGCCGTTCACGTTCACCTGCATGATCTTGGCGAACACCGCGTCGTCGGTCTCCGTCACGGGGCCGAACACCGGGTTGGTGGCGGCGTTGTTCACCACGATGTCCACCCCGCCGTAGCGTTGTTGGGTCTGTTGCACCAGGTGCTCTATTTGGTCGGGGTCGCCCATGTGGGCGGCCATGCCTGCTGCTTCGCCCCCGGCTTCGGTGATCTGCGCGGCCACGGCATCCACGGCGGACTGCTTTCGGCTGGCGACGACCACCGAAGCGCCCTGTTGCGCCAGCGCCTGGGCGATGGCCCGCCCAATGCCCTGGCTGGCGCCGGTCACGATGGCAACCTTTCCCCGTAGATTAAGTTGGTCTTGTAGGTTCATAGTAGGCTATTTCTCCTGAGAAGGGAAGGTAGCAAACCCATTCATTAAAACCTATCCACCATGAAGAGTGCCCAGTTTGCCACCACCGGCCCACCCGCCGACGTGCTAAAGATTCAAGATATACCCGTGCCCGAACCCGGACCGGGCGCGGTACGGGTGCGCGTCACCGCCTGCAACATCAACCCCTCCGACGTGATGTTTATCCGGGGCATGTACGGCATCCGGCCCGAGCTGCCCGCCACCGGCGGCTTCGAAGCCTGCGGCACGGTCGACGCCTGCGGTGCGGGGGTGGATCTTCCCACCGGCCAGCGGGTGATCTTCACGGCCGTGGGGGTATGGCAAGAGTACGTAGTGATCCCGGCCGACACCGTCTTGCCGACTCCCGATGCCATGCCCGACACGGTGGCCTGCCAGGCGTTCGTCAATCCGTACACCGCCTTCGGCATGCTCGAAGTGGCAGGACTTGAAGCCGGACAGTGGTTGATGATCACCGCCGGAGGGTCGGCTTTCGGGCAGTTCGTCATCCAGTTGTGTCAGCAACGGGGCATCAACGTGATCTGCACCGTGCGCCGCGCCGAGCAGGTGTCGGCCCTCCAGGAGCTGGGCGCTACCGCCGTGATCAACACCGAAACGGAAGACCTGGTGAAGCGCGTGCGAAAACTCACCGACCGGCAGGGCGTGCACTACGTCTTCGACGCGGTGGCCGGAGAGCTGGGCGGCCAGGCGCTGGAGTGTTTGGCCCGACGCGGCACCCTGATGGTATTCGGAGCCCTGAGTTTGCAGCCCCTGGCGCTCAACAGCGGCACGCTTATCTTCAAAGAACTTAGCGTGCGCAGCTTCTGGCTCACCACCTGGTTTCCGGCCCTGTCGTGGGCCGACAAGCAGCGCATTTCTCAGGAGGTGCTGGGTATGCTCACCCAGCAGCAGCTAAAAACTAACGTAGAAGCCACCTACCCCCTGCACGAAATCGTGAAAGCCGTCATCCACGCCGACTCCTCCGGCCGCGACGGAAAGGTGCTGTTGGTGATGGAGTGATTGGGAGACTTGCGGGACGGGTTAGGGTATTAGGGGTTAGGAATTGGATGATTTATGAGGTGGATTTTGGATACTGGCGGGGAACAAACCTAAACGTCATTCCGGAATTTTACGCAGCGTAGCGCAGTAAAATGTCCGGAATCCCCTTGAGACGAAGGACCTTCTGCCCGTAATCGTTGCTGCTTGTTCGTTGCGTTTCGATAGTCGTCACTCGGCGGAGCCGAGCGACATCGCGGAAAATAAAGATCACCAGCCGGTTTCACCCTGGAAGGGCCTTGCTGCCGGAGGGGGAAAAGAACCCAGGCAGAAGAAGCGTTCTAAGGAGGAATATACCCGCCCCCACAGTGCGCTTGCTCAAAGTCGTAACAAGATCCCTACGGGATGACAGGGAGGAATGCTTATTTTCTGACCGTCCTGGTCGGAGGGTAGCCAAACGTCCTTTAGCTCACAACGCGCGTCGTTGGCTGGGTCGTAGCGGACGCTACAACCAGTTATCGCTACCGCCCGCTAAGATATCCAGTAGCTAGCCGACCAGTATCCGGCATCTAATCAACCCATCACCGGCGTCCTTTCCCGCCCAGAAAGTTATCCAGTCACAAGCATCCAAACCCCAACCCCTAACTCCCTTACCCGCTTAGCAAGTCATCCGTCCCCTACTGCAACTGCAACAGTGCCACCTGGATGAGGCCGATGAGGAAGCCGAGCACGCCGCCCAACAGCTCGATAAAGCGAAACTCCTTGCTCATGATCGAGTACAGGATGCCTTCGAGTTTATCCGTAGAGAAGTTGACGACCTTGTCGTAAACCGTCTTTTCGATGTCGACCTGGGCTTCGATGCGGTCGGCGAAGCGCTCGATGAGGGCGGGCAGCATGCGCTGGAGCTCGTCTTGCAGCGTGGCTTTGATCTTCACGCGCATCTCGTCGCTCATAAACACGTAGAGCATCGGCATGCTTTCCATGATGCGGTTGTCCAGAAAGTCGTTGAGCTTCTCGTTCGATGATCTGGTGCACTTCTTCTAAGTTCTGCGGGTTGATGAGCGCTCCTTTCAGGTCGTCGAACGAAAAGAGCTCGTCGGCCACGATCTTGCCCAGCTTCTCGGCCAGGTGTTTCTGGCGCTTGGGGAAGATGCCCTGCACAGTAAAGAACAGAATTCTGGTCGGCTTGCGGGGATGGAACAGCATCTTGACGGCCACGTAGTTGGTGATCCACCCGGTGAGGGCGGCAATGATGGGCAGGGTGTATATGATCATTCGATGGATTAGCGTTTCGCGGGCAAAAGTACACAAACTAGCCGGTTACGCAAAGGTTGGTAGAATAGGGAGAATTCGGCAGCAAGATTGGGATAGCTAGTGGGGTTGCCACCGCTGTCCGCCCCCGGGTTCCGCTCCGGCGACCCTCGGGGACCTCGGTGGTGGTTGGGGTGAGAGGAAAAGAAACCAACGGTCATTCAGCAGGAACCTTGCTACTTGTGGGAAGAAAGCGCAAGAGCTGAGGTAGCGGCTTTAGAGAAAAACACTTAGCCCTTGCCGCTCTACCAGTCCACACTGTGGCAAAGCCCTTCCGAATGATAGGGAGCGTTTTCTGTTTCTCCACTGTTCTGGTCGGAGGGTAGCGAAGCGTCCTCCGACCCATGCTTTGCACCGTTGATGAGGTCGTAGCGGACGCTACGACCAGTCAGTTTGTTTTAATTCTTGCTTTTAAAAGAGCGCTGTACTTTACTTAGCCCGGCAAAATCCTGCCTAATCTGCCCTAACGGTATAAGTATAGGAAGAAAACGCAACAAACGGCCCGTTTCGCTCAAAACACCGCTACGGACGACTTTTGAGGCTTCTAGGGACGATTTTTCAAGTGCTGCGGTGCACTCGAACAGGTGCTGCGGAGAAAAAAATAAAAGCTGAGCAGCAAAAAAAAAGTTCTCCGCTGCCTTTTTCGAGCTTCTACGGAGAATTTTGGGCGACATCCAGCAAAAAACCCGACGGGAAAACCGGCCGGGTCCAAGGGTATTGCGGGGTGATGAACGAGAAGGGGGATGGAATTAGCAAGAACGGTAGGCAGGCGGCGGCCGATGGGCCGGGTCGGGATGGCCGGGCAGACGGGGCGGATGAGGTTGCCGCCGGGGAGTACCGAATGATTTACTGCGCATGGTGATTATTATCTGTGCGGATAATCCGCGGGTTGTTTGCCGAGGAGCAGCAAAGATATTGCCGACTGTTGCCGCCGGTGCTAACCAAAAAACGACAAAAGTTACCGAAGTACCAATTGGTGGGCTTGCGTCTGCATTTTGCGGAAAGGCAGGAGTTTCGCCTTATTCGGCGCGGTGTTTTGCAAGATTATCCGTACATTTTGGCCACGTATTCACTTTTTAATCCCCTATCCTCCCCATGACCTATCCAGCAAAGCCCCTAGATCGACGTAATTTTATCAAATCTTCCGGCGCGGTCGGCCTGGGTCTCGGCCTGTGGAGCAGCGCGACGCCCCTGTTCGGACAGGGCGCTCCCAACAACAAAATTGTGGTGGCCGTGATGGGCCTCAACGGACGGGGTGGCAACCTCACCGACGAGATTTTGCAGATCGACGGCATGGAGATCGCCTACATCTGCGACGTGGACGAGGCGATGATCCGCAAGGGCACGGAGAAGGTTGCGGCGGCGGGCACCCAGCAGCGCCAAGCGAAGGGCGTGAAGGACTTCCGCAAAGCGCTGGAAGATAAGGACGTGGACGCCCTGGTGATCGCAGCACCCGACCACTGGCACACCCCGGCTACCCTGATGGCCCTGGACGCGGGCAAGCACGTGTACGTAGAAAAGCCCTGCGGCCACAACGCCAAAGAGGGAGAGATGCTGTTGGAAGCCCTCAAGAAATACGACAAGGTGGTGCAGATGGGCAATCAACAGCGCTCGGCCCCCGACTCTATCCAGATCGTTCAAGAGATACGCGACGGGCTCATCGGCACTCCGTACTTCGGCAAGGCGTGGTACGCCAACACCCGCGATAGCATCGGCACCGGCAAAAAGACCGCGGTGCCCGCTGGACTGGACTACGACCTGTGGCAGGGTCCGGCGCCCCGTCGCCCCTACCAGGACAATCTGATTCACTACAACTGGCACTGGTTTGAGAACTGGGGAACGGGCGAAATCTGTAACAATGGCACGCATGAGATCGACATCTGCCGTTGGGCGCTGGGCGTGGACTACCCGACTTTGGTGAGTTCTCAGGGCGGCCGCTACCATTATGAGGACGACTGGGAGTTTTACGACACGCAGGTGACCAGCTTTGACTTTGACGATGCCAAGACCATCACCTGGGAGGGCCGCAGTTGCAACGGGCGACCGGTGGAGGGGCGCGGGCGCGGGTCGGCCATCTACGGCTCAGAAGGCTCCGTGATTCTGGACAGAAACGGCTACGAAGTCTACGACCGGCAGAACAAACTCGTCAAAGAAAAGAAGGCGGACGAAGAGGCCTCCACGATGGACACCCGGGGCGGCGACAGCATGACGCGCGTGCACATTGACAACTTCCGGGCGGGCATTGCGGACGATGCTACGCTGCACTCGCCCATCAGTGAGGGCCACAAGAGCGTGCTGCTGTGTCACCTGGGCAACATCGCGCAGAAAACCAAGCGCGCCCTCACCACCGATCCGAAAAACGGCCACATCAAAAACGACAAGGAAGCGGAGCAACTATGGGGACGCGAGTACGCCTCCGGCTGGGAACCCGACACGAAGGCGCTGGGCATGAAGGGATAATTTCCCCAACCGACGCCTTCGCTCCAGTAATCCAAACCCGTCATTCCGGAATTTTCTGTAGTGCAACGGAAGAAAATATCCGGAATCCCCCTCACGGAGGTACGATCTCTTCCTCGCAGTGGGATACTCCGCGCGTCTTCGCATGCAGGGGATTCCGGCTCTACGCTACGCTGCGGCCGGAATGACGGCTGGGGGCGAGGAAACGAGGTTAGCGGGGCAATGCGGGCGGTAATTCAACCGGCATTTGCTTATATTGCGTCCACTAACCCATCATTCACTTTACCTTTCTTTCTTATGCAACGAACCATCAGCATTATCTTAACGGTTATTGGTGCCATCGCCACGCTCATCACGGGCATCCAGGCCCTGCAAGATTCGGACAGCTTCAGCATCTTCGGGGTAGACATTGCGGTGAGTTCGGCCAACTGGACGCCGCTTATCATCAGCGTAGCCGTGCTCATCATTGGCATTGTGATGATGCGCTCTTCCCAGCGCACCTAAGGGCTTTGCCCGGTTATCCCGGAGCTTCGGCAACAGGTGGTCAGGACCCCACCAACCAAAACCGTCATTCCGGTAACCCAAGTCGTCATTCTAGTAATCCAAAACCGTCATTCCGGAAATTTGCGCAGAGGAACGAAGCAAATTGTCCGGAATCTCCTTCACTGAGGTACGCTCTCTTCCTCGCAGTGGCACGCTCCGCCCGTCTTCGGGTGCGGGGGGATTCCGGGTCTCGCGGCGCTCGCTTCGGAATGACGGTTGAGTGAGGGCCTTAGAATGCACAAATCCGCAAAAATCAAAACACCTTTGACCCTTCGAAGTTACTTTAGTAAAACGTGTACTATGGATGCTATCAACGAAAAGACGATCCCGGCCAACCACGGCAAAGTGTTTACGGTGAACATCGAAGACGAATTCGCCTTCTCCGACGTGCAGGACAGCATTATGGAGATTGAAGGGATCAAAGACGTATTGTTTGACGATGGGGTGGTGCCCCACGAGATTATTGTGCACACCGACGGAGCGGTGCAAACCGAGCAGGTGATGGCGGCAGTGCAGAAACACGGTTTCAGGGCTACGCCGGATAGTGCGTTTCCTTTGTATTAGCTTATGAAAGATAAACAGTTTTTAGGCCGGGTGGTGGTGGTAACGGGGGCGTCGGCCGGACTGGGTTGAGCGATTGCCCGAGAGTTTGGACGCTACGGAGCCAAGGTGGCATTGCTGGCCCGCGGTCAAGACGGACTGGAGGCTGCCCGGCAAGAAGTGGAAGCGCTGGGCGGCGAAGCGCTGGCAATCTCGACCGACGTGGGGCAGGCTGAGCAAGTTGAGCAGGCCGCACAGCGGGTAGAAGACACCTGGGGACCAATTGATATCTGGGTGAACAACGCTATGAATAGCGTATTTTCGCCCCTCAAGGAAGTTACCCCCGAAGAATTTAAGCGCGTGACCGAAGTCACTTATCTGGGCCAGGTATACGGCACGATGGCGGCGATGAAGCGCATGTTGCCCCGCGACCACGGTACTATTATCCTGATAGGCTCGGCTTTGGCCTATCGGGGCATCCCGTTGCAGTCGGCCTACTGCGGAGCGAAGCACGGCATTCAGGGCTTTTTTGAGTCGGCCCGCACCGAGTTGTTGCACGACCACAGCAACGTGCACCTGGGGATGGTGCAGCTTCCGGCGATGAACACTCCGCAGTTTAGCTGGGTGAAGAGCCGGTTGCCTAATAAGCCGCGTCCGATGGGCACCATCTACCAGCCCGAAGTAGCGGCGCGGGCGGTGACCTACGCCGCACTGCATCGCCAGCGCGAGGTGTACATGGGTTACCCCACTTGGCAGGCCATCGTCGGCAATAAGGTGATTCCCGGCTTGCTCGACCGCTATTTGGCTAAGATCGGCTACAAAGGGCAGCAAACCGAGCAGCCGGAAGATCCCAATCGTACGAACAACCTGTGGGAACCGGTGCCCGGCGATCACGGGGCGCACGGCACCTTCAATGCGCAGGCGTGGGACTTTAGCCCGCAGTTCTGGGGAGCAACGCATCAGTGGCTCACGCTAGCCGGAGTGGTGGCGGTGGCCGCCGGGGCGGGAGCGGCCCTGGCTAAGTACGGTTCGAAGTAAGGATTCTATTTGGATGTTTCGGATAAAGGAGAAGATTGTTACCTTTGTAGTCGGTTTCGATTGGTATTTTATCGGGATCAGTTCACTTTATATCACGCGATCATACGACGACCCTGCATGAAAACCATTATTCTACGTTTACTAATTATCGGCACCTTGGGTGCGAGCCTTTCCGGACTTTCATTTCATGGTGCCCTGGCGCAAACTCCGGCCACCAAAACTCCCTCTACGCTTCGCGAGCAGTTTGTCTTCCTGAAAGAGGAATCAAATACCTACGAGAACAAGAAGATCGTTCGCGAAACTGATTTGAACCGCTTTTGGACGAACGTGCGGGATTCGCTCGTGCAGGTGCACCAGCAGCTGGCCCTTACCAAAAGTAACATTAACACGCAGAAAGCAGAAGTTGACACGCTCAATGCTAAGCTGGAATCGCAGCGGGAGATGGTGGAAGAAAGTGAGCACGCCAGCACCCACATCAGTGTGATGGGCATTGACATTCTAAAGAACAACTTCTTGAGTTTCTTCTGGATCACGGCCTCGGTGTTGACGCTGTTGTTGCTCGGGGCGCTGTACCAGTACCGCAACAGCCGGATGGTTACTTCAAGGACGCAGTATAACCTGCGGGCCATCCAGCGCGAGCTAGAAGACTTTCGTAAAAAGTCGCTGGAGAAAGAACGCAAGCTACGCCGCGAACTGCAGACCGAGCGCAACCGCGTGGAAGAACTGAAGTTAGTCGCCTCGCAGAAGCGGTAGTTGCGGTTTTTCCACAGGGGAGATCAACCTCACCCTTATAAGTTCTCAGTTCGGTGGTACTGGCAATAGACCCATGCTTAGGGTAGCCAACATCCGTTGCGGTCCCGGAAAACACTTCACCGTATTCACGGGGGCCGTCGTGGTACTCGTAGGGTGTATCGCTGTTTTCTTGTGACAACTGATCGTATTCGTCAAGAAATAATAAGTACTTTACCGCTGGTTCCGTGGCGATTTGGGGTCTGATACCGTATCAAGTAACGGAATTTTATCGTAGCAGTCAAAAATCATTTCCTAAAAACGTGCCTGTGTAGGGCGTTTCTCAGCGGCAATTTAAAGACGTACAAAGAAATACATTCTTATCAATAGTGTCTGTTTTCAAAACCAGCTAATTACAAAATTTCTATTTTTCATTAGTATTCATTAAGAATAAACTGCCAAAATAGGCTTTTGTAATAGATATTGATTTGTGAACCCCACCTACGATTGCAAAATTCATTTGCAAGTGTCTAAAAATCACGTTTTATTCACGGTCTAGCTGATTGGTAGAATAATATTAGGTAAAGCTATCAAGCTGCCTAACGTTATGACGGTCTATTAGCTATACTCCTTACACTATACTAACTAAACCCCCTTACGTACATGAGAAAATTACTCTACTCCCTCCTTGCCATCACCCTGAGCGCCACTGGTCTGCGCGCCCAAGAGGTTGATGTGCTCATTATCGAAGAAGAAAGCACGCCGATTACGCTGTCCGGTTCGGTAGATACGTATTTTCGCTCGAATCTAAACTCGCCGAATCGCGCAGCAGACGGCATTCGGGCCCCTACTACTTCATTTGCCAACCTGCCAGGCTTTTCGCTCGGCATGGTCAACTTGATTGCCGGTTACGAAGGCGAAAAGGTTGGTTTTGTTGCTGATCTGGTATTTGGCCCTCGAGGTTCAGACGCGGTGTTTAACTCAGGCGGTTCTTCTAGCATTGTGAACCAACTGTATACTTATTGGAAAGTAAGTGATGCAGTAACACTAACGCTAGGTAACTTCAATACTTTCTTAGGGTACGAAGTGATCTCACCCACGGCGAACTTCAATTACTCCACCTCGTATATGTTCTCCTACGGCCCGTTCTCCCACACGGGCCTGAAGGCTGATTTTGCCCTTACGGATGAGTTCTCACTTGCGTTGGCGGTGATGAACCCAACGGACTTTACGGAGTTTAATCCGGTGGCCTCCTACACCCTGGGTGGGCAACTGGGGTATTCTACCGACGCAGGTAGCGTGTACCTGAATTTGCTCTACGGTGATCAAGACGGTCCAGAGGATCAGACCGGCTTTGATGGGCCAAACGGAAATACTTTTCAGGCCGACATTACCGCCGGGTTTGACCTCAGTGAGACGCTCTTTTTAGGCGTCAACACCACCATTAACACCACCGCGCCTCCTGATCTTGACGGAGTAGACTTGGATAACGCTGGCTTCTTGGGCGTGGCGGGCTACCTCCAACTGTCACCCTCGGAAACATTTGCGATTGGAATACGGGGTGAGTATTTTTCCGAGTTTGGTGGTGGAGTTGGTGCTCTTGCCCTGGATGAAAACGGTGACGGCAGTGTGTTTGACTTCACGCTGTCCAGCAATATCAACGTGGGCGGCGGTCTGACACTAATACCCGAGTTCCGCATCGATATTGCTTCGGAAGAGCCCTTCGAAAACACTGATTTTGAAGGGCAGAGTTCGTTAGCCTCCTTCCTACTGGCAGCGGTCTATTCTTTCTAAGGCAATAGCTATTCAATTCTTAAAAGCCGCTGGTATTTGTTACCGGTGGCTTTTGTATTTACTCAAACGTACGCGCTATGCTTCGTTCTTCATTCTTATTTGTTTTGGTAGGTAACCTCAGTAGTGCCAGCGTACCCATTTCACCGCTCTACCAAGAGGTTGTCACCGCGGTGCAGTCAGTGGAGCAACTTCGCCAAGGGACGGTGCAGTATCTGGAAGCGCTAGACGATGAGAAACCCAAGAAGCAACGGGGACGCTGGCAGGCCAACGCCGACTCCACGCAGTTTACCTTCGTCGACGAGTTTTTGCTTTACAACCGCAAAGCGGTGAAGCACCCACTGGGGGAAGTCATCTACCGCACCACCGTTGATCTCAAAGAAGGAAAGTACCGCTACACCGCCGATAGTGCGTTTTTTCAGGAATACCGGCGCAACCGGTATAGCCGTTACGTGCCGAGTCGCCATTCTCCGGTCGCTTGGGAGCAGGTGCAACCCACTTTTTCGGATAAAGAACAGCAACGTGTTCACCAAACACTGGATGCGCGGTTTCAGGCCTTCCGGGAGTTTATAAAGTCCCACGGCTCACTCACCACCGCCGCGCCCGACGAAAGCGATTGGTAAAGTTTCTGCTTTTGCAAAAAAGTGTATATTGAGTCGCGACGAACCTTCTTAACCCCCGCGCGATGAACGTGACCATTCAATTTTTAGGAGCAGCCCAAACGGTGACCGGCTCCAAGTATCTTCTTGACTTCGATAACTTCCAGGTGCTGGTAGACTGCGGCCTGTTTCAAGGTCCCAAAAAGCTCCGGGAACGTAACTGGGACAACTTTACCATTGCCCCGGCCAAGCTGGATGCCCTTGTTCTTACCCACGCGCACATCGACCACGTTGGTTACCTGCCCCGCTTGGTGCAGCAAGGATTCAGCAAGCCGATCTATTGCACCGCCGCCACCGCCGATTTGGTGCGCATCATGCTACTGGATTCGGCCAAAATTCAGGAGGAAGAAGCGAAGTACGCCAACCGAAAAGGGTACTCTAAGCACAAACCTGCCCAGCCACTCTACACCACCAAAGACGCGGAGAATGTATTTCCCCTCCTCAAAGAGTTTGAGTACGATGAAGATATTCCCCTTCGGCCGGGAGTAAACATCAAGTTTCACGATGCAGGCCACATTTTGGGCTCCGCCTGGGCAGAAATGAACGTGCGCCTTGAAAAACAGCGAAAAACCATTGTGTTTTCAGGCGATGTGGGGCGCTACGACCAACCGGTGCTCCGCTCTCCCACTGCCATGCTCTATGCCGACGTGTTATTAATTGAGTCAACCTACGGTGATCGGGAGAACGATGCCCGCGATCCGGCCGGTGAGTTTGCGGCGGCAGTTAACGCGGGGCTGAAACGCGGTGGGTGCGTGCTTATTCCCTCCTTTGCCGTGGGGCGCACCCAAACGGTGATGTATTACCTGAAGACCCAGATGGAAAGCGGCGAAATTCCCAAAGTGCCGGTGTACCTCGATAGTCCGATGGCCATTAACGTGACGCAATTGTACAAACGCCGCTTTTCTTACCACAAGTTGCGCGACCAGGACTTGCAGTACACCGAATCGCTGTTCGACTACGAGTTTTTTAACTACTACCGCAGCGTAGAAGCCTCTAAGAGCATCAACGACCTTCAGAAAAACGCCATTATTATTTCGTCCAGCGGCATGTGCACCGGGGGACGCATTGTGCACCACTTGGCGCACCGCCTGGGGCGAGAACAGGATACGGTGCTGTTCGTAGGCTATCAGGCAAAGGGAACCCGCGGCCGGTCTATCCTGGAAAAGGACGAAACCATTCGGATGTTCGGTAAGGATTTTTCGTTGCGGTGCCAAGTAGACCAGGTATCGGGCTTGTCGGCGCACGCCGACCGCTCGGAGCTGCGCGACTGGGCTGATACGCTCAACCACCCGCCGCAGCAAACCTTCGTAGTGCACGGTGAACTGGAAAGCGCCACCGCGATGCAAGAGATGCTAGTAAACGAATTGGGCTGGGACAATGTGCTGGTGCCGGATTATCAAGATAAGTTTACCCTTTTCGCGGACAATCAAGTAGCAGAATGAGAAGTTATCGCCGATAAACCTCTTCCTGAACCATCTGAAGTCCCAACTGGTAGTCGGTAACGGACCGCAGCGACTGCCGGTACGCCTGATCAGTGGCGCTACTTATCTCGATAACCAGTGTCTTGAACCGGATGAACGCTTTTTTGTCAAACCTTGATACGTTGAGGTAATAGACTTGGTCACTGCTCAGGTAGGGAACGAGGTTTTTTCGCTGCGTTTCAGTCAAAGTGTCTTCAATGGTAGGCAGTTCAGCGCACGCGCGTAAGTGGCTTTTGAACCCTACTTCAATGGTTGACACTTCTTTAGCCAACCCGTCCGCCTCATCCTTAGTCCACCGCCCCTGGTGCAGCAGTTGGTGCTGGTAGTAGGCGATTTGATCCTTAACTTCCGAAAAGCACCGGTGGGCTTTTTGCAGATTCATCAAAGATTGGTAGCGCGCTACGTAGTCCGAAGAAACGCCTGCTTCCTGAGCGCACCGAAAGTGCAGCAAAAAAGCCTGTTGGTCTAGTTCCGACAGCCAGCGGTCCTGGCGGGCTAGTTCGCTGTTGAGCAAACGAAGCGGTTTTCCGGTTTCCAGATGATGATATCTCACTTGGTCGAACTCAAAATTGCTCACCGCTACGCTTCCGGACTGGATGTGCCTCAGCACCTCAAAGTCTGCCTGATTGGCAAAAAAGCAGGCAATCTGAGCACGGTTGACCTCATTATAAATTTCATCGAAAGTGATTTCACGGTCATTACGCCGGGTGGAAGCCGCCAGGGCGGCCGGCTGAAAGGGTTGTAGAAACCGTTCATCGTAGAACCCATGATAATCGGACGACATCCGGCGCTGTTGGGTCTCCTTTTTGAGATAACCCACAAAAGCATCAGACGAAATAGCTTGAAACTTGGTACTGGGAAACCCTAGGTCGTAGAGTTGCTGCGTCATCGCTTGTTGTAGCACTGGTACGTCTCTGAAGCACTTCCAAGCAGACTGGGTAACGCTTCCTTTTTCAGTAGCAAGGTGTAGAATAGCCTCTTCACGCGCTGCCAATGGCAAAGGTGATTGGCCCAACGGCTGGGTGCTGACTCGAGCGTGCAAGCAGCGTTTGGTCAACGCCTCGGACGAAACCACCGGTAATCCATTCGCCAAAGGCAACGCTAGCCCCTCCGCCAGTTGCAACACGGTAGCCCGGTGGTTGGCGTAGATATCGCCGGACCGTTGTCCCTGCTCGGCCAACTGGTGCAAGTGCTCACTACACTGGTCGTAGGCATGGGTGCCGAAGGCGGTTCTGCGCAGTGCCGACACCACGGTGGCACTGCCCACCAAGCGGGTCGCGAACTGGTCGCCTTGGTAAACCGCCCGATGCGCTACTTGCTGAAAGTGATCTTCGGCTAGGAAGTATATTTTCTGCAAAAACCGTTGCTGCTGGGTTCTTAGCCAACGTCCCACTTGCCCTAACTGTCCCCGCAAACCCGGCGTAGCGGCCCAGCGCGCCAGCCATTCGTCTGGCTGGCTTGTTTGATGGGCTACACAAAAGAGTACGCGGTGGATGGCGTAGGCAAAGTTACCTAGCTTTGTGGGTTGCCGCGCTGCGCAACTGAACTCGTGCGCCAGCACGGCCTCAAGTTCGCTCACCGTGAGCACGTTCACCAACCCAAGTCCGATTTCCAAGACGGTAGGATACGGCGCGAACAGACCAAGGAAGTTAGCGGGATAGTGCATCGCTACCTTCACTTCGGGAGATATAAAAACGCGCTGGGGAACACGTGCCCCCGTGGTGGTGGCAAGTTGCTGAATGAGCTTAAAGAGGCGGGGCTGCTCCTCTGGAGTTACCGCAATTGCGTGCCGATTGGAGCGGGGAGTGGGAAAAATAAGAAACCGAAGAGCGAACAATAGTGCCAATCCGCTCAACCCGATTGATACTATTCCTATAGCGTTGGCTAGCGTGAAAGGAAGTGAGCAGGCAACAGTTGTGCTTATATACATCCCTCCGGCTAGCAATCCTAAAAGCAAGGCAGCCGATAGTAAGTAGACACTGTAAACCGCTCCGATAGCAACCAATGTAGCATTGGCTACGGGTCGGATCTGGGAGGAAGCGCTGCCGGATTGATTGCTGCCGGGTGGCTGGTGGATTGGAGCTGCTTTTTGTCTCATAACTAGAATGTATATTCTATACTAAGACAAATATAATAAATTATATCTTTATTTATAAATAAATAACAATGTTAGTTAATTAAAACAATTACAATAAGGCATTACCATATTTTTTATTAGAGTATTTGTTCGGCCTGTTCTTCGGCGTATCAAACACCCGTATAAGGGTAATGTGGGTCTTTCATGGCAGTGTTACGGTATCTATAGACACCGATTCGTGGCGCAGCAGGGGTTTAACCTACGGCGATTGTCAGTTACTTTGCGCCAAAGTAGGTGTCTTGCCCAAACGCAAATACCGGTGAAGGGGTACGCGCCGACCGCAGAATAGCATTCATCTCATCTACCACCTCGGGGTGCTGTCCCGCCACGTTGTTCTGCTCACCCAGGTCAGTCGCCAGGTCGTAGAGTTCCAGGGGGCCATCGGGCTGGGCCAGCACCTCGTACTGCAAGGCTTTCCAGTTGCCCTTCCGGACCGCCAAGCGGCCGCCTCGTTCGTGAAACTCCCAGTAGAGGTACGCGTGTTGGGGCTGCTCGCCCTCGCCGATAAGCGTTGGCAAGAACGAAACGCCATCCTGTTTTGCCACGGGCTGCCCCGTCAGTTGCGCTAGCGTTGGGAAGACATCCCAGAAGGCTGATACGTGGTCGGTTTCGCTGCCCGCCACAATGCGACCGGGCCAATGGGCAATCATGGGCACCCGGATACCCCCTTCGTACAAATCTCGCTTGTAACCGCGCAGCGGGCCGTTGCTGTCGAAATCGTCGGGGTCGGCTCCCGCTTCCTGGTGCGGGCCGTTGTCCGAAGTGAAAATAATGAGCGTTTTGCTTTCCAGCCCCAGCTGCTTCACCCTGTCCACGATCTCGCCCACTTGCTCGTCGAGCACGGTGATCATGGCGGCAAAGGCGGCGTGCGCTTCGGGCTGCGAGGCATACCCTCCCGTACGGTAGTTCGGCCCTTCGTCGGTGCCCTCGAACGACGTCTCGGGATCAAATTTGCCGCGGAAGCGATCCATATACGCGTCGGGAGCCACCAGTTCGGCGTGCGGAATGATGCTGGGCACGTAGAGAAAGAACGGCTCGTCCCGGTGGTCTTCGATAAACTTCAGCGTGTGTTCTTGAATCAGGGCAGGGGCGTAGGTGCCCTTGGCGGTACCGGCGTTGGCTTCCAGCACCAGCGAATCTTGGTTGCTCCACAGGTGCCGCGGGTAGTAGGTGTGCCCGTAGCGCTGGCAGTTATAGCCAAAAAAGGTGTCGAAGCCCTGAAAGTTGGGGTCGCCCTCCGAACCGGGGTAGCCCAGTCCCCACTTGCCGAAGGCCCCGGTGGCGTAGCCCGCTTGCTGTAACACCTCAGCCAGCGTGCGCACGCTGTCGGCCAGCGGATACTGCCCCTCGGGGTGAACTTCCTTGTTGCCCCGCACGGGAGTGTGCCCGGTGTGCAGGCCCGTCATCAGCGCCGAGCGCGAAGGAGCGCATACCGTACTGCCCGAGTAGTGCTGGGTGAAGCGCATCCCCTCGGCGGCCAAGCGGTCGATGTTGGGAGTGCTAAACTTGGTTTGCCCGTAGCAACCCAGGTCACCGTAACCCAGGTCATCAGCCAGAACGTAAATAATGTTGGGCGGCGAGGGCGGAGTGCTCAACTCTTTTGGTTGGTCCGACGGGGTGCAGGCGGTAGCTAGGTACCATCCGATCACGGCTACTAACGTCTTTTTTAGCATAAGGAGGCTGAATAGCGTTGGTTTATTGGCCTGAATATAGAAATTTATCGAGAAACAGCTAATTCAGCCAACAATCCTCCCTCCACAGCGGGGCAATCTCGTAATTTAACTTAGCAAAGCTTGGTACCTAGCTTGTTCTCAGCCATGAATGACTATCGAATTTTTAGAAACATTGAAAAGCACGTTGCCCTGAGTGACGCCGAAAAAGCGCATGTCCTTTCTGTGCTAGTAGTGAAACCCGTTCGGAAGAAAGAACTCATCCTAAAGACTGGTCAGATCTGCAAGAGACTATACTTCGTTGAGTCGGGCAGTTTGCGGGCCTTTGCGGTTAACCGTGAGGGCAAAGAATCTACGATCATGTTTGCCGTTCAGGACTGGTGGATCACCGATATGGACTGTTTTGTCAACCGGAAACCCACGTCGCTGTCCATCGAAGCCCTTGAAAACAGTGAAGTGGTGGGGCTGAACTTTCATGCACTGGAAGAACTCTACCAGAAAGTACCGAAGTTCGAGCGTTTCTTCAGAATCCTCTTTCAGAACGCCTACGTCCGAGAACAGCAAAGGGCCCTTCACAGTATATCGTTCACGACCGAAGAGCGGTATTGGCAATTCGTCAAAAAGTATCCGGCGATCGCCGAGAAGGTTACCCAGAAACAAATCGCCTCCTACCTGGGGGTAACTCCGGAGTTTTTGAGCTCCGTGAAGAAGAAGTAAGAGCCTCTTAAACTATCTTAATTGTTAAGTTGAGCTGATTCACGTTCTTCGTAAAAACTTAAAATTATGATGCTTATACTTATTGCCGGACCCTACCGAAGCGGAACGAACAACGATCCGAAACTTATCAAAGCGAACATGGACCGGCTAGAATCGGTTGCCCTTCCTTTATTTCGCAAGGGACACGTGCCGATGATTGGCGAGTGGGTGGCCAATCCGCTTATTGAACTTGCCGGGTTCAAAGAAATTGGGGATGCTATCTTCAACGAAATTCAGTATCCCACCGCCCATCGGCTTCTGACCAAGTGCGACGCGGTTTTGCGCATCCAAGGCGATTCGAAAGGGGCCGATCAAGACGTTAAGCTAGCTCAAGAACTAGGTCTGCCCGTGTACTATGATTTAAAGGATATTCCGAATGCCGAATAGCGACGTCCGCAACCTGACAACCGAAATCTTGTCAGACAGTTGGTATACCCTGAGGAAAGTCACCTTCGAGTACCTCAAAAAGGATGGGACTTGGGAAATACAACAGCGCGAGGCCTACGATCGGGGGAACGGAGCAACCATCCTTTTGTATAACCGAGAAAACAGAACGGTCATCCTCACCCGACAGTTTCGCGTGCCCACGTACCTCAACGGCGACGATTCCGGGATGCTCATCGAGTCTTGTGCCGGGTTGCTGGATGAGCGTGACGCCGAAAATTGCATCAGAAAGGAAACCGAGGAGGAGACCGGCTACCGAATTTCAGCGGTTGAAAAGGTTTTCGAGGCGTACATGTCGCCCGGCTCGGTGACCGAAATTTTCTATTTTTTCATTGCCGAGTATACCGACGCTATGAAAGTCGGAGAAGGCGGCGGCGCACGCGACGAGCAAGAGGAGCTTGAGGTGCTGGAACTGAAGATTGATCAGGCAATTCGAATGATTGAAGCCGGAGAGGTCAAAGATGGGAAAACGATTATGCTCCTGCAACACGCTCAACTCAAGGGCATTTTTTCGAGTTAGAAGCTTGAACCTTATTTCTCCCTCAAACCACCATTGTCCCCTTCGCTCGGTAATCTTTCCTACCTTTGCCACCGAAGCGCAACTAGAGCATATGCACCAGGCTAGCAAAGCCAGGCATGATACGCCCTCGCTGGGTTACGTCCACCTTGCTGTCTCACTTTATTATTTATCAGTCATTGAGCCTAGCCCTGAGAAAACATATTGAAGAAATCACTTCCGTCTCGGATGAAGAGTTCGGCCACATCCTGACGCACTTCACCAAAAAGACGCTCAAGAAGCATCAGTTCTTAGTACAGGAAGGTAACTTGATCCATGACGACCACTTTGTCGTGCAAGGATTGTTGAAGTCCTACTACACCAACGACGCAGGCAAAGATCACATTCTACAGTTTGCGATGGAAAACTGGTGGGTCACCGATTATCAGGCATACTTCAAGCGGGTAGCCGCTACCACCAACATCAACTGCATCGAGGCCTGCGAGGTGCTCTGCCTTTCTCTTCAAAATCGGGATAAATTGTGCGCTGACCTGCAAAAAATAGAGCACTTCTTCCGCGTGAAGTCAAACTTCGGCTACGTAGCCCTGCAGCGCAGAATCCTTTCCCTACTCGACCAGGATGCCAAGGGGAGATACGAACAGCTCATCGAGCTTTATCCTTCCCTGTTGCAACGCGTGCCCAAAACAGTGTTGGCCTCCTACCTTGGTGTATCCCGCGAAACGCTGAGTCGCCTCTCTTGATAGTGTGATCTATCGCACAAAAAACCTGTGACGTATCTCCTGTGTAACCCGGCCCCGGGCTCGCATCTTTGTATCATTCGTTTAACAAAAAAACATAATGATACGATTAGCGAAGTCAATTACCGCAGGAGTCATGGTTACCGCCGGTTGCACCATCCTCTCTGTTCTCCACCCAGCAACGGCACAAACTGAAAACGTCAATACAATGAAAAAGAAAGCGTTATTTGTGGTCACGAGCCACGATCAAAAAGGCAGTACCGGCCAGAAAACAGGTTATTATCTAAGCGAAGTCTCTCATCCTTGGGAAGTATTGCACTCCGCAGGCTACGAGATTGACTTTGTCAGTCCGAAGGGCGGCAAAGCTCCCGTGGACGGTTTCAATATGGATGATCCGATCAACAAAAAGTTTTGGGACGACACCGTCTATCGAAGCAAGATTGAGCACACCCTAAAGCCTTCGGAAGTCAACCCAGAGGAGTACGTGGCCATCCATTACGCCGGGGGGCACGGCACCATGTGGGACTTCGCCGATAACGAAGCCCTAGCCAAGATCGCCGCCGAGATTTATGAAAACGAGGGAGTGGTGAGTGCAGTCTGTCACGGCCCAGCCGGATTGGTTAACATCAAGCTGAGCAACGGCCAGTACTTGGTAGACGGCAAAAAGATCAACGCCTTTACCAACGAAGAGGAAGTAGCCGTGGGCCTGGAGCAGGTAGTTCCCTACCTGTTGGAAAGTAAGCTGATTGAGCGCGGAGCGCAGTTTGAGAAATCAGGCCTGTGGCAAAAGCACGTCACCGTAGACCAGCGCGTGGTGACCGGACAGAATCCGCAGTCGGCCGAAGGAGTGGGGAAGGCTGTGTTAGCCGAACTGGGAAAAATGGAACTGGTTGCAAACTAATGAAACGAAAGCATTCTACTGCTAAAATAGTAGAATACTTGTAATAGCGGCTCTGGATTTTATCCGGGCCGCTATTTTACTTTACCGAATTGTGGCAAACCTTAATACCTTTGCCCATGAACTCCGCTCCTGAAAACTATAATGCCATCCACCACCCGCTCTCCTACCCTACAACACGCCCGCCTCGCCGTGGCCGCCCTGTTCTTTATCAACGGCACTGGCTTCGCCACCTGGATTCCCCACATTCCCTTCGCCCAGCGCAAGTTTGATCTCGACGAGGGTACGCTCGGACTCACGCTGCTGGCCATCGCCGCCGGGGCCATCACCACCATGCCCCTCACGGGCGGACTCATCGCGCGCTGGGGCAGCCGTCGGATGTGCACGATTGCCGGTCTGGCCTTCTGTTTCGTGCTTCCGCCCCTGCTGATCGTCCCTTCCTATCCGCTGTTTATTATCAACCTGTTTCTGCTGGGAGCCTGCGGGGGCGCAATGGACGTGGCCATGAACGCCCACGGAGTCTACATAGAGGACCAGTACGCTAAGCCAATTATGTCGTCCTTTCACGGGCTGTTTAGCCTCGGCGGACTGGTAGGGGCGGGCATTGCGGCCGGTTTGCTGACGCTGGGCTGGACTCCCGAGCGCCACATGCTGGTTGTCTCGGTGGTGCTCCTGCTCCTCACCGCACTAGTGCTGCGTTACTTGCTGCCGCCCGAACCGAAGACGGCGGACGTAGAAGAATCCAGTGGGGAAGCATCGGAGGCCCCCCTGTTTGCTCTACCCCGCGAACGGGCTACCATCATTTTAGCCGCGTTGGCCTTCGCCGTGTTCATGACCGAAGGGGCGATGGCCGACTGGACAGCGGTGTACCTGCTCAACCTGCCGGAAACCGATGCGGCCCTGGCGGCGGTGGGCTACGCCGTGTTTTCGCTCACGATGGCGGTGGGCCGACTCACCGGCGACTTCATTGTTCGTCTGCTGGGGAGGGTGCCGGTGGTGCGCTGGGGCAGTCTGCTAGCGATGGCGGGGATGCTGCTGGCGGCCTTTAGCCCGAGTCCCTACGGAGCCATTGTTGGCTTCGCACTGGTAGGCCTGGGCCTGTCCAACGTGGTGCCCATTATCTTCAGCGCGGCGGGCTACCTGTCGCCCGATTCGCCCGGGCAGGGCATTGCCGCGGTCTCCACCGCCGGGTACTTCGGCTTCCTGGTGGGTCCACCCATCATTGGCTTCCTGGCCGAGTGGATCACCCTGGCGGGAGCGTTTCAGGTGCTGGCCGCCGGGCTATTGCTCATGGCGGTGCGGGCTAAGCTGGTGCAGCAGAAAAGCGCTACTGCGCCGCGCCCTTCAGGTGCTCATCCAGAAACTCTTTGATCTGACCATAGCCCGCTTTCGTTCTCTTTTTTACGGAAGCCGTGCCCCTCGTCGTCAGAAGACACACGTCGTCAGACACCATCATCACCGTGAAACCGAAATGATGCGCGGCTTCTTCATATCCTACCAAAGGCGCTACTGCCCCCCTTCGCTGGGCGCAGTGTCCCCCCGCTCGGCAATGCCGATGTTACTGGGATACGTGCCAATTCGGAAGATCGCCCCGTGACTCCATCGTAAAAGATACAGTCTATTCCGTCGACTCCGCCTCCGGGCAGCCCGACATCTGGAGTAGCCACTGATTTTTCGATACTGCACTCCCCGCCGCTGGCGATGTCAATCTCGTAGAGGTTGTAGATGCCCGACTCGTTGCTGCTGATCAGGAGCTTGTCTTCGTCGGAAGAGAAGTTTCCGCCGCCCAAGCTCACGTTTTCGTAAAACTGCTCAATAGAATACTGTTCAGGGGCCTGCACCGCCGGTTCGGAGGTAGCGCATCCCAGTAGGATAAGGATTGGTAAGGTAAGAATGAGGTTTTTCATAGTGGTTGGTTTATAGTAGGGTTCTTTATGGCTTATCGAACAGAGGTGATAGCGGGGTCGACGCTGAGTACATCCACCTCGCATTTCCACTGCCCATCGGGTTGCTGCTTCCAGATGGTGACGGTTTGGTGGTAGACGGTAGCCGGATTGCCCGTTGCGTCGTTCATCGTCAGGGCCAGCTTCTCAACGAGGTAGCCCATTGTGCCGTCGTCAGAGATCACCGCTTCCTGCGGCTCCCAGTCCACCGCGAAGCCCGGCGCAGACATAAGTGCCTGCAAAGCCACCCCGATTTGTTGCTTTCCCCGCGCGGTGGGCTGCCCCGGCGTGATAAACAGCGCGTTGTCGGTCCAGTAGCTTAGCATTTCTTCGGGCGATTTGGACTTGGCCCACTGCCGACTTATGTCCATTAGTTCTTCTTGTTGTTCGGTGACGTTGCTCATGGCACTGTTGGTTAGATTTGTTGAGATTACTATTCACCCGTAAGATATGCATACCCGCTAAAAAACGGAGTAGTAATTCCGGATTAAATCGCTGGCCGTAGGCTACGCGCCCCGGGGTAGCGATAGCCTACGGTGCCTAACATCCCGGATACTACCACCCAACCAACCCTACTGCTCGTTCTGCTGGGTAATGTCCAACCGCTCTGCAATGCCGATGCTGCTGGGATACGTGTCAATCGAGGATGCTCCGTACGCATCGTAGAAGATGCAGTCTATTCCGTTCGATCCCTCCGGGTAACCCTACGATGGAGTAGCTTTCGGTGATCGAGGGTTGCGGAAAAGGATGTGATTTAAATGTTGAGGTATTCTTTAGCTTCTTTTAATTCTATCCGGTCGCTGGTCGTCTTACCGACCAATTGAACCAACGCTTCGAAGTACGCGGTAGCCTTTTCATTATCACCCAAGTTTTTCGCGGCAATAGCGGCACCATGAATACTATTGAACCTGTTGGGATGATTGACAAGATCAGATTCATAGGCGCGCATTGCATTTTCCGGATCGTTAAGCTCCGTATACATATCACCAAGAAGTTGATTGGCCGGAAGCACTTCCCCCGGAGTAACCGGGTGCTTTGTTGTTTTAGATTCCATATCGGTAGCGGCGTTCATCAACGCAACTGCGCGTTCTGAATTGCCTTTTGCCAATTCAATCCACGCTTGTACGGTTTTGATTTCAATATCAACCTGCCCCGCCTTGTAGGAAGCCATCGCACTATTGACTTCTAAAAGCTCTTGGTAGAATGCTCGTATGATTTCAAGCTCTCTTTCTGCCGATTCAACGTCCCCCGAGCGGGCAGATCCTAAAGCTCTGGCAAAGTGCAAAATTGACCGTAGCCAAGGGAAGAGCTTCCAATCAAACGCCAGCGGTGGCCGTTCAAGCTTGGCGGCTACAGCCCATTGCTTATTCTCCAAAGCAATTCTTGCCGGTATGGCGTTGGCGGTATAGGCTACCGCAAAATGGTTTAACGGGTGCGTGAATCTCTTGTACCCAATTTCCTTCCGAACCAGACCCCTCCGCATAACACACCGCCGAAGATGCAGAATTGATGTTAGTGGTTATGGATTCATCCCAAAGCCCCAATCTCGTAAAAATATGAGAAGGCATGTGTTGCGCATGAGCCGATGCGGGAGCGATTTCAGCGTATTTCCTGGCAGTAGAAAGGGCTAGTTCAGCCGTTTCAGGATAGTCATAGGTGTGTATTATGTAGTGAGCAATTCCTGGGTGGTTCGGCTGATCTTCAAATAAAGATTCCAGCAGTTTGCCAGCTTCCCGCTGTTTTTTATACGTTCGATCCGTAGGATCAGCCGAGGCCCGCAGTGCCAACGCATAGAAAATGACGGCCTCCGAATCATCTTTTTGGTCGGTGTAGATTCTTTCCATCTTTTTTTCATAGCGCGCTTGCCGCGAATCGTGATCGACGGTCTCCCAATCATTATAAAATGCACTAATCGCGTCTAAATAGGCCGCCGCTCTTTTTGATCTAGGCAGTGTCTGAGCAATTTGAAGAAGCTTATCCCCCTTTTCCAATTCTTCAGGTCCGGGGGGTGCCCACAGTGAATGGTAGAGACTCATCGCAATTCCCCAATACGCCATTGCGCAGTCTGGGTCGGCATCAATGACGCTCACAAAGGCTTTTTCCGCTTCTTCGTATTCGAAGGAATGAAGCAGTCCGATTGCCAAATCAAATGTTTCCTAGGTAACGAAAACGCTAACCTAATCCAAAAGCGGCACCCTTAACCCAGACCTAGAGGATACCCCGGCTAGCGGGCCCTACATTCCCGTCAACGCCTCAAACACACCGTTTTGACCCTGTCGCTCGCCAACGATGACCGACTTTCTGCGTTTTCGGGGTGTCGTTCACTGCTGACGATCAATTTCCCGCGGAATTGAGGTGTCGATGATGGTTGGCGGTTGGTTTCCCGAGGAATTTGATCGTCGCGAACCATTGCGGAGTGATTTCCCGAGGAATTTGAGTGTCGTGGAGGTGCGACCAGCTTTTTTCCGCGGAACTGGGGCGTCGCAACTTGTGCAGCACTTTGTCAACGAGAAAGTGAAGCACTTTAACCAACTGGAGGGTCGTGGAGGTGCGACCAGCTTTTTTCCGCGGAACTGGGGCGTCGCTAACTTTGTGCAGCACTTTGTCAACGAGAAAGTGAAGCACTTTAACCAACTCGTGGAGCGCCGCCAGCAGGCCCGCCAAGCGGCGGCAGAAAAAGCGACCGCCAACCCAGCCGAGATCAGTGAGGAGGTGAGCGAGCAGGCGGAAAATAAAAAGACGCTTCAGAGATGGGGTGACAGTGAGCCGTATTTTTAATCCAGCGGGCTTGATCCCTGGTAGTGAGCAAGCGGCGCTTAAAAAACTCGTTACACTGGCGAGACGGCAAAATCAACGTCCGCCCGTCGCTCCGGATGAAAGTAACCGAGTACAATATTTTCTTTCGGCACGCCCTGCTTGATCAGATCGTAGGCAATCCCGTGCTCGGTCTGATCGTTTTGTATCCAGATCTTTTCATCGATAATATCAAAATGCAAAGTATTGGCATGGATGCGCTCATAGCGCTGCCAGCCTAAAGTAACCAATTGGTGACGATCGTTCTCCCGGTCTGTAATGATCTCATTGTTCCACAATCACTCCCTCCAACCACGCCTTGAAGCGCTTCACCTGCCCCTTACTCACTAGCACTTCCGCTGTGGTCACTGGTTGCAGTTGCAGCTTGAGTCGGCTGCTGAAGTAAGTATGAATCTGCTGCACCGCGGCCAGACTCACAATCATCTGCCGGTTGATCCGAAAGAAGCGGGCCGGGTCCAGCAAACTATCTAGTTTCTCCAGCGTGTAGTCTATCACGTACTTCTTGTTGGCCCGGGTAGTGAGATACACCAACTCGTTCTCGGTATAAAAGTAGGCGGTTTCCTCATCGGCAATCGGAATGAGTTGCTCGCCCTTCTTCACCAGGAAGCGCTTCTTATGCGAGCGGCCAGTGTGCGATATGTTGTCGAGGAGTTTTTCTAATCGGGCGGCGTGGCTGGTGCTCGAAGGGTTCTGGAGAAGATCGCGGTACTTCTCAATAGCCCGCTGCAATTCTTCAAACTTGATGGGTTTGAGCAGGTAGTCGATGCTCTTGTGCTTGAAGGCCCGAATGGCGTACTCGTCGTAGGAAGTGGTGAAGATGATCGGGCTCTTGATGAGTACCCGTTCGTAAATCTCGAAGCTGAGCCCGTCGGACAATTGGATATCGGACATGATCAGATCCGGGGCGGGATGGTTTTGGAGCCACGGCACCGCGCTTGCCACGCTGTCTAGCGTAGCCATCACGCGCACCTGCGGGTCGGCCCGTTCCAGCAGCTTGGCCAGTCGCTCGGCGGCGGGGTACTCGTCTTCAATGATGACAACGTTCATGAGGCCAGGGGCGGAACTTTGACCGAGAACATATCGGCAGTTTGCAAAACCTCCACTTTTTTAGTGGTTAACAAGGCGTAGCGGTTGATCATATTTTGCAAGCCGGTTTTCGTCGATATTTCCAGTACATTCTTTTTCTGCACGTTGTTTTCGACGGTAATATAACCGTGGGCATCCATCGACAAGCGAAGCGTAAGCGGCTTGTCGCGCGACACCACGTTGTGCTTAATGGCGTTCTCAACCAGAATCTGAATACTAAGGGGGGGCACCGGCCGCAGCATGGCTTCCTTGGGAAGTTCGTTCACAACAATCAGATTGTCGCGAAAGCGGGTTTTATTTAGCGAAACGTACGCATCCACAAAGGCCAGCTCCTCGTGCAGCGGCACGGTTTCCTTCTGCTGACTCACCAGCACGTAGCGGTACACGTCCGAGAGTTGCTCGAGGTACTTCTGCGCCGGTTCGTTTTGCTCGTCGATCAGCGCCGCCAGGGTGTTGAGGCTGTTAAACAGGAAGTGCGGATCGAGTTGATTCTTCAGCGCCTCGAGCTGCGAGCGGATGTTTTCTTTGGCCAGGGCTTCGGAGCGCTGAAAGTTCTGCTTCCACTCTTCAAAGAAGTAGGCACTTTCGTAGATAGAAAGGATGAACAGCGTAGGGATTAGATTGATCACTGCGCTTATTATCTTCATGCGCATCGAATCGCAGATCACCACTCCAAACCACTCGAACAGTTCGTAGATGAAGAGCGAAGCACTTACAATAAACACGACAGCAATCAACCCTTGCATCGTAAGCCGCCGGGCGGTCTGCTCGTTGTGCGGATACCAGCGACGCATATTCATGACAATGGCTCGGTTGCCCTCCCAGAGCGTAAAGGTAAACGTGAACGAGATAAGAAATTCCTGAACAACCACCGCGGGCGAAGTGAGCGGATCGTCGTTATACAAAAACATAAACAGCACACTAACCAGGGGAATCCCAATCAGTCGCAGACGGCGTTCGTTGGTGAAGGGGGCTTTCATCTGTCTAAATTGATTTTCAGCGGTCAGATGGAACTCGCCACGCAGTCATTCTCCTGTGTGAGAAATTCTCTCATGGCTCGTTTCATAGGGGTAAGGTAGCAATAATTTGCCGGTTAAGCTTCTATCGATTTCTGATATTGTTTCTTCCGGTAACCATACACAAAGATGCCCACCGCGAACAGCCCTACGTTGAAGATGCCGATAGAAAAGATTCCCAGCGAGAAAATCCCAGCCGAAAAGATACCTACCGAAAAGGTGCCAGCGGCAAAAACTCCGGCGGCAAAATCGCCCGAAGCAAAAAAGTTGAAAAACTGGTCACCGGCCGAGAACATGTCTCCGTAAACAAACTGGGCAATCAGCCCTACAATTATCAGTGCGATAGCCAGCAGGCCGATCCAGGCGTACTTGGTTTTATTGATTGTTTTCATTGTGCTTAAGTTTGAGTGAAAAGAAATTGATTTGCCATAGTTTCCATCCTGGAACTGTTTTTCTGTTTAAGATCATACCCGCAGCGGATGGACTTTACTTCTCCTTACCAACCCTATCCCCAGCGTCACTGCCGATATTGCCAGCACTGCCACGCCCACGTACAACACCCAAATCAACTCGGTCGGCTGGGTCACATTGCTTCCCGCCGCGGCGGCAAAGAACCCAGCACTTACTAAAATGGCCGCTACCGGAAATCCTATTCTTACGAACCACCGCAACGCTTGCGACAACGCAGCGTGGTCAATAAAGGCTTGCGCCACCAGCGCCATGATCACCAGCACCCCGGCGTGGCCATGCCCGGCGCGAAACATGGCTTCCTGAAACGGGGTCAACGCTAACTGCACCTGGTCTCCCGAGACTATTTCTAGCAAGAAGTAGCCTCCGTACTGGATTGTGGGCACCGTGATAAAGATGATGCCGCTCATCAATTTGGTTTGATAGGTCATGAGGTTAAGAGGTTAGTAAAACACAACTATTCCGAAGATACCCCAACTGCCGTTCGCTTCCGGGCTGAATAAACAATGTATCCACCTAGACCAATAAATACCCACGCCCCACTGAGCGGTTGAAACCCAACGGCAATGAGTCCGAATACAATAATGAGTACTCCAAAGAAAGCCGGTAGCGGAGTACGGGTTTGGCCGATCATCCAGTGGCAGAGTAAACCAGTAACCACCCAGAAGTAGCCTGACAGCATAAACCAGTGCACCGCAAACCGGGATTGGGGTTCGTCCGACACGGAGTTGATGATTCCGTCAACCACCATCCCCTTGACGAAGGGCCAGAAGACGATGGCCGCAAATAGGGTATGGATCACGCCAATTGCTACAAGGAACAAGCCGGTGTATTGCCAGGTTTTCATCTTTGTGAAATTTACTAGCGAAAAACTTTTCTCAGTAGATTTTTTTACACTTACTTTCATACCTGTTATTGGTAAGTCTGGTATTCTTCTACTTTTAGAATCCAACTCTAAATCCAATATTAGTTCTAAGCCTGTTATTGTAGAAATCGTCGCCTCCCAGAAAGCTCGTATAGCTGTAGGTATTGGTGTAATTTATCCCCCCGCCTATTCTTAGATTATTTATGGAAGCAAAAAGCTGATAAAAAACATGTACCCCTACTTCGGAAGCCAAACCAAAGCCCGCATCTGTACCGTCCTGTAAGTCATCTTCCCATTCGCTTACCCGCCTGCCATCTGGAGTTACTCTGTCATTGCCCTTTAAATAAAAACCAGCACCTACTTGACCAAACGAAATCGGAAACCGGATAAGCAGCCGATCATCTTTCAATGGCAAATTATACGCTGCTTCCAGGCCAATATACCCGTGGTCAGCTCCTAAGAATAGCGTTGATTGACCTTTGTAAGTCTTGCCTTCGGGTAAGACTAGTTCGTATTCCTGGCTTTCATTAATGGGGCCACTTCTTCCGTAATACCTTATCCCAATATCTAATTTTCCTGATATGGTCGTAATACCAAAGTTCACGCCGACAGCGTTGCCGATGTGATCATCAAGGAACATCGCAGAGTACTCCGGTTGTAGGTAAAATCCTATTTTGTTCTCAGATTTTTGAGTACTTACTAAAATGGGAACTACCCCAAGAGTAATCGCAGCCAATACGCGTTTGAATAGATACATATCGTAATTGCTTTAAAAATTGATAAAAGGTATAGATGAGGAAAATTTGCCCGGAAAAGTATACTGATATCCCAGAGACACCTGCCAAAAGAATTTTTCGGTATCGCCTCCTGCACCATTCATGGGCCCGGCGTACGTTCGCAAAGTCAACGCAGACTGATTAAGTTGATAACTTAAGCCATTTAACAATATGGCAGAAGGTAATTGCTCATCAGGGATGGCCTCCGGGTTCAATTGTACTGCTGTTCTGAGCATAATTCCCGTATGAAATACAATACGTCGCCCTGTTTTTAGGCTAAAAAGTAAGTTAGGATCTATCTCGATTCCGTCCGTAAATTGAGGAAGCTGTTCGTTCCCCTTATTTTTTAACCGACGGTAGCTAGTAGTCAAGTTGAAGTCCAAACGGTAATCTTCCTGTTCCTTGATCTTAAAACCTAAGGTAAGTCCAGCGAAGAAGGCATTACCGTTTTTAATAGCTTTTGCATCAATGAATCGATACTTCACATCACTATTGCGGATTTGTAAGCCTAAGCTAAATCGATTAAATATTTGCTGTTGATACCAGAAAGTTTCCATGTGATTGTCGCTTTTGCTCGTAGCTGCGGTAAGTCCTATCATTGATTGAGCCGAAACAAAGGTGCCAATTGACAGAAATATTGCTGTTACCACAGATGTGCGCTTGAATTGAGAGAAGGATTTCATAGCAAATATATTTTGTTTGTGATTGAACGTTCAGGCTCCTTGATCTTGAACCGAACTCTTCTACCGGTCCATTATCTTCAAAACAATATTCGGTACTGCGGCACGGGGAAGAAGCCGATTTGGTACTGCGTCTGCACGCTGTTGGTGCGGGGATTATAGGTACGGCCAAACTCATTCTGATTGTTGGTCACGTTCTGCAAATCCACGCCAAACTCGTGCGTCACGTTCTTCGCGTTGATGCGGTACGAGATTTTCAGGTCGGCCCGTAGGTAGTCATCCAGCGAAGCAGAAAAAGCCCGGTCGTCTTGCCGTGCTTCGTAGCCCAGTGCGGCCGACCGTTCAAAGTCCACCGGCGTGAAGCGGTTGCCGCCCGAAGCCGTAAACTTCACGTCAATATTTAGCGTGTTGCCCTTCTTCCCCACCTTGAATTCTTTGCCTCCCAACAGGTTGGCAATATAGCCACCGTCGAAAGCGGTGCTACGCTGCACGCCGTCGCTACCGGTATACTGAGCATCAAACAGCGAAGTGGTGAGCAAAAAGTAGTAGCCGTTGCTGTAGAAACGCTCGAGCGTGAGCTCCATTCCGTAGTTGCGGCCCGTGCCGTTATTCACCAGGAAGTCTTCGTCCACCGGCCCAAAGTCAGCTCCGGCGTTGAGCATCGAGAACGAACTGGGATCGCGCTCCACGGCCACGTTGCTGATGGACTGGTAGTAGGCCTCCACCTTCAGGCGCAAACTGGCGGTGAGCGAATGGTCGTACGAAGCCACAAAGTGCTGACTGTTCACAAAGTCGAGGTCTTTGTTGGATTCTACCGAGAAACCATCCGGTAGTATCGTACGGGTGAAGTATGATTCTAGCGGCTGGATCTGGCTGTGGTAGCCGTAGCCCAAGCCAATCGTTTGCCGGTCGTTGAGTTGGTACGACAACCCGGCGCGGAGTCCAAGCGCCCGGCTGTCACTGATGGCGAAGTGCTGGAAGTTGAGCCCGGTATTCAGCGTTAGTTGATCATTAAACCGGTGCTGCCACTGCACGTAGCCCTGGGTGAGCAGACTCTGCCCGGCTTTGTTGCGGATAGCCCGCTCATCGCCCGGCACCAAACGAAAGTTGGCCAGGTCAAAGTCGTAGAGATCAAGTATTACCCCACCGCTCACTGTGTTGCGGGCACTAAACTTTTTGTTGGCCATCAGGTGCGCTGAATACTTGCTATTGACAAAGTCAGCACTTTCCTGCGGGATCACCGAGCGGTCTTCAATGCTGAGTGAGTCGCTGCGAAAGGTGTTTCCTTGTCGAGAAGCCGCCAGCGACAGCTTGTAGTAGGTGCTAGGATTGAAGTAGTACAAGTGCGATAGCCCGGCGATACCGGTTTCGTAGGTTAGGTAGCTGTTCTGATTTTCGCTGCCGTACAGGTTGTCGGCGTCCGCTTCCAGGTTTTCTTCGCTGCCCAGCAGGTTGATACTGCTGTTGCCGCCGATACCGAACACCGTGAACCGCCCGGCGTTTTTGGTGGGCACATTGATCTTGAAGGTCAAGTCTTGGTACTGGGGAACCGCCGACCCGGTGCCAAAGCTTAGGCCCAGTGCATCAAATACTCCCAGCGTCGAGTAGCGATAGTTGGCAATGTACGAGGCGCGGGAGTTCTTGGTAAACGGGCCTTCCACTCCCAGTTCCACGCCGTTGAAGCCGATCTGTCCCAGGTACTCCCGCTTCTCACTGTTGCCATTGCGCAGTTGTAGATCAAACACTCCGGCAATGGCGTTGCCGTATTCGGCGGGGAAGGCGGCGGTCAGAAAATCAGACTTGTCCAGCACGTTGTAATTGAGCATACTCACCGGACCGCCCGTAGCACTCAGCGACCCGTAGTGACTGGGATTGGGAATGTTGATGCCGTCGAGCCGCCACAGCAGCCCACTGGGTGAGTTGCCCCGGATCACGATGTCGTTGCGGTCGTCGTTATTGGCCGCTACTCCGGCAAAATTCGCCGCCATGCGGGCGGGGTCGTTGCGGCTGCCCGCGTAGCGACCGGTTTCTTCCAGATTGAACGAGCGGGAGCTCACGGTGGTGAGTTCGTTGTTGGTAGCTGTTTTTTCGGCGGCAGCGGTGACCACCACTTCGTCGGTCATTTGCACCTTTTCTTCCAGTGCCAGATTGAGCACCACTTCTTTGCCGGTGGTCACCATCACGTTAGGAATGGTGCGTTCACCGTAGCCCAGAAACGTCACTTGCAGGGTTTGCCGTCCGACGGGCACGTCGGTGAGTTTAAAGAAGCCCTCCAAATCGGTGGCGGCACCGATTAGCGGGTCAGAGCCGAGGATGATTACGTTGACCCCGGTGAGGGGAAAATCAGACTGGGTATCCACAATGCGGCCGCGCACGGTTTGGGTGCGTTGCTGGGCCTGGGCCGTTGCCATGCAAAAGACAATAAGTAAGAGAGAAAATAAAGTTTTCATAGCCGGTTCACGTTTAGGTTTCGGATGCTACAAACATAGCATCGTCGCCTACGCCTGGCCGGAATTTCGGGGTGAACGGGAGAAAAGGTAGGGTGAGTGGAAAAATACCTTAGCCAATGGAAGTGGCTGACTAGCCCGCATGGGTTAAACTTAGGCAGAAAATTCCTTCGTCTTTGCTCGAGCGGAGTCTGAAGAAGTTTCGTTGATGATAAGCTTGAACTTCCCCTTCCGGGATCGGATGATTTTATCCTCGGAAACGTAGTGCAGCGAGAAGGGCGCTTTTTCGCCTATATTCTCCTTGAGTTGCCTCACTAACTGGGCTTCATCCTCACGCGAATAAGCATCGGTGGCGACGAGGTTCACGCGAATCGTCTTTGGGTCTTTTTGCACCACCTGGCTGTGCCGCAGGTGCTGGATACCGTCGAAGGCGTTGCAGATGAGTCCGACCCGGGTGCCGTCGGGCAGTATCAGCACGTCGTCACTCCGTCCCTGAATTTGTTGAATCCTTTCTTGCCAATTTGTCGGCTGGGGCAGCACCACATCATCCACCCGATAGCGAATCAACGGAAAGCTGAAGTTGACCAAACCGGTGGTGATGATGTAGTCGTCCCGAAACTCGTTGATCGAGTACAACGGAAGTTGGTCGTACCGGCCGTCGGCGCCTTCCTTAAGTGCAATCGTTCGTTCGGCGTTTCCGTACCAGTCTACTATTCGGCTATTAAAAGCCCGGACGATTTTCTCGCGTTGGTAGCTATAGAGCGTTTCGGAAGAAGTGAAAATCAGCGGAACGTGCAAGCGTTGGCCCCGATCCGTAAAGAAGTTGGCCAAAGACTCTACCGAACTGGGGTACGCAAAGATGGCGTTGGGGGCAAAGTCCTGAATCCGATCGTAGTACCAGTGCGCGTTTTTCCGGTTCAGGCAAAAGCTTGAAAGGTACAGCGTATTGGTAAAGGGATCGTAGCGTTCTTGTTCCTGTCGGGGAAGGTTGCCACGAATCACAACGGTTTTCATGCCGGGGTGGTGCCCAAAACTGATGCGGTGCGCCCACTGGTAAGCAGCTTCCTCGATCACCGATTGATAATCGCGGTATACCGTAACCGACTGCCCCGAGGTTCCGCTCGACTTGGCTTTGGTGCGGTTTAGGCGAGACCCGGTGAAGATACGAGGATAATTATCGACGATGTCCTGCCGGGTGATAACGGGTGTATTTCAGATTGTCGCGATAAGCGATTAACTTGGGTAAAAGTAACTAAAAAGCCACAGTGATGACCAAAGAAGAGTTTTTAGCCATAGCTTCCACTAAATACGATAAAATCGAGCAATTGGGACGACACGACAACTTCTACGATTACGAAGTAGGGTTTGAGCAGGTGATGAATGAAATGAATCGGGAGCTGTTGGAAAAATCATTAGGGCATCTGCCTACTGATCGTCGGAAGAAAAAAAAATAATGACCCGTTATGGAAAGGTTAGCGTCTCTAAAGCTCATCATTTCATCAGTGACTCGGATGGGTATGGTATCAGCCCACGCTGGCGCGAGATATTGGTGTTTCTAGGTCAGGAAGCCTGTTATGGTAAAGGGGCCGAAGAGTTAGAGCTGCTCTTTGGTTTACCAGTAAGCCAAGCACAAATCCACCGGCTCATCCAGCATTACGGTCAGCGTAGCGAGCTTCTACTGGAAGAAGAACCCCCTGTTGAAGCAGTAACAAAGAGCGAAGTGGTCTATGCTGAGGTAGACGGCAGTATGGTGTTTACGCGAGAAGCAGGCTGGCAGGAGGTAAAGGTGGGGCGTACATTCGGTTCCTCGCACTGCTTGGCGATGAATCCGCAACGAGGCATGATTCATATCTCTAACTATGCGGCCCACTTGGGTAAGCATAAGGACTTTGAGGCCAAGATGGCGGTGCTGCTGGACGGCTATGAAGCCCTGGACGAGCGACTGGTCTTTCTCACTGATGGTGCCCCCTGGATTGGTAACTGGATTAGGGCCGAGTACCCAAAAGCCACCCCGATCTTGGATGTGTTTCATGCTAAAGAGTATCTGAGCGAGTTTCTGCAAGGCTATTACGGTAAACAAGACCACAAACAACGCTTTGATCAATGGTCTGCCTACTTGCTTAACGAAGGGGGGCAGGCAGTCGTTGAGCGGGTGCAAGCCCTGCCCGTTACTGGCAAATCCCAGCAGCAAGCCCAAGAAAAGATACTCAATTACTACCAGACCAATGCCTATCGTATGCACTACCCGCTGTATCGCCAGCGGGGCTTGCAGATTGGTTCAGGGGCCATTGAAGCGGCCCACCGAACCGTAGTACAATGCCGACTCAAACTCTCAGGACAACGATGGTCGCGCAGTGGCGCACAGAACGTGCTTAACCTTAGCGTACTGCGCATGAGCGGAAGATGGCATCAGCTACAACAAATACTCAGAGCCGCTTAACGACATTTTGAAATGCACCCGGTGATAACTGGGCAGTGCTGTAAGTCCTGAATGGACTTTATTTGGTTGATATCAACCCCGTGCTTATCGTAGAGCGATTTGTAGAACGGGGATTTCCGGTAGGCTTTGCGAACTAGCCACAGCAGTTTTTCTTCCCGCCACGCCGCTATGCTACGGTCGTCGGCTCTCTCTAGTTCCTGAACTACTTTCAGCCTTTTGTAAAACAGGGGACTAAAGCGTAGTTGCTTTTCTACGAATTGCTTAAAAAATCGTTGCATCGAGCGCGCTTATACTACCTAAAAAATGAGGTTGGTAGAACATTTGCAAATTTAAAATTTAGTGATACTTATTAAAGCATTTGTTAAATTTTAATTGACAGAATGGTTTGTCAATAAGTTGGGCGATAGGCGGAAGCGATATCTGCTGACAGCAGCATGAAGTCCAATAATGTTTACATGACCTAATCTATCACCTATAATCCGTAGCTGAAGGTCATCAGGATGGCTCGATTGTGGTACGATTCATCAAAGGACAAACAATCAATGTTAACCGGACATCCGCCCTCGGCGAAGTAGTAGGCTCTTTGCGGCCCCAAAAATAGGTCTACCTCAACAAAAAACCGTGACTGCACACTAAATCCTATTGCAGTGTAGAACGACCAGTCGTAACGTAGTGAACGGTTGCTTCTACTATCTAAGCGTAACGGTTCGGTCTCGTTTTGTGTTTCTCCGTCAGAGGATCTGTGGTAATAATCGTTTCGGTATCCCCCGCCGAGCAACCAATTAGGTGAAGCAACCGCTTTCAAAACGGGCGCACCTTGGTTTTAGTAATGTCCCAGGAGAGTGCAATCGGTGCTCGTAACACATTCGTCCGCAGCGTTTGTTCGTCCCTAGTAACAAACGGTTCGGTGGTTACAAAGTGAGTATCACGGTAACGGTAAGCCTGTTGGCTACCGCCCCGCACGTATAGCAATTTGACGTTTACGCTAAAATCTTGGTTGAGATAGTACTTTCCGAACGCCCCAATGGTGTAGCTTGGTATGAATCGGGTCCCTCTAACTCGTTCGCTAGTCGGATTTTCTAGCTTCAAACGATAGGTCGTTTCGTGCCACCCGGCCACTCCCGCCCCCACAGTTGGGCCGAAACTAAATCTCTTTCGCTCCTGCCCCCAGCACAGGCCCGCAGTAAAGCATAAAACTATGATCAGGTGCCGTTTCATAAGCTACGCACATTGGTGTTCATATACGACCCCTGATCGCTATAAAAGGTTGGAATCAGGGCTGAAACAGCTTCACCACGCCGTCGCCTTCCGAGCTAACAATGAACAGGCTTCTTCCGTTAGGACTATCGTCGGCGGATACGAATACTAACCCTTCGGGCGCGTCGCCGCTCAGCAACGTCTGCAAAAACTGCGGTTGGTAAGGATTGGTCACGTCGTAGATCACCACGGCGTCTACCCGCTCCAGACCAATAAAGGCAATTACTCGTTCTCCTACTTTGCCCACAACAACTCCCTCGGGTTCCGCCCCCTTGGCATCGCTCCGACTATCTTCGTAGCGTTGGGCATCAATGATCTGCTGTTCTACCTCGTTGCCGCTGTCGTAGATCTGCGCTCCGGTGGCTCCGTCCCAGATGCTGAACGAGCGGGCTCCGTACGAATATAATTGGTCGTAGTCTCCATCCCCATCCGTATCACCCAGCGTGGTGGTGATCTCTAACCGCCCCAGTTGGTCTTCCTGCTGCAAGGTTTCGGCGTCGGGAAACGCTTCGGCGTCGAGCGTTAAATCGTCAATGCGCGCTTCTTCCGAGAAGCCGTCGTAATCGCGGGCGTCGCCCTCGTTGGCGGTCACCACGTACGACACTCCGTCTACGCCATAAGCCGCAATAGCGTCGGGCTGATACATACCGAATACGGGCCAGGAATTGAGTTGAATCTGGTTATCACGGTCGCTTACGTCAATGGCATTCTCGGGCAAGCTATAATCCTTGAAGCCCAGCGGAAAAATGGCACTGATCGTCTTGGTTTCCAGATTAATACGAGCCAGCCCATTGTTCTCCTGCAATGATACCCAGGCGTGCTTCGAGTCTTCGGAGACGGCAACGTATTCCGGTTCTACGTCCTGCGCCAAACTAGCCCCCGGTCCGAATATCCGCAGCCCACCGGCTTCAAGCGCGGCCTGTTGTCCTGCAAAACCACTAAAATCTAGGGTAGTTACGGCGTAATCCTGATCAAGGTCGATAATCGACACCGTGCCCAACGGATCCACGTCGTAGTCGTCCGACGGCTCGCCCTCGTTGGCGGACAGCACGTATTTCCCATTGAGACTAAAAGTCACCATATCAGGCAAAGCGCCTACGGTTACCTGCCGCACTTTGTGCAGGTTGTCGGTGCTGAAGAACACCACCAGCCCGGGGTTCTGCGCGGGGTCGGCTTCCACCGCCACGGCCAACAGGCCATTGCTCACCGCCACGCTGTTGGCCCCACCACCGTAGGGCGTGATATCGATAGTCTCCAGCAGGGTGGGATTAGCCGGATCGTGCAGATCGACCACATCAACGCGCGAATCGGTGTCGTTGCTCACCACGAAGAGTTTCTTGGTGGTGGGATCGTAAGCGGTGATTTCGGCCGCTCCTTCGGTGCCCAGGGTAATCTGGCCTATTTCCTGGAAGTTTGCCGGATTTTCAGCAGGCGGATGGTCGCCTCCGCGATGCTTAATAATTTCTTCCAGTAATTCTTGGCAGCCGCTGTTGGCAAACAAAGAGGTGATAACAAGCAGGGATAGCATCGTACGAGTTTTCATGATTTGGTTGGGATAGGTAAACATACAAAAAGCCCCAATATAGTAGCGACTACTATACTGGGGCTATGAGAAAGTCATTGGTAACAAAAGGTTAACAATGACCAGGCTTTTGGTAACATTAAGTTAACACTGAAGCGCTAGTTCATTTTTTCGTAGGAACTAGACCTAACCAGACAAAAAACACGAAAAGAGCGAATCCAAGCATAATGATCACGTATTTAGTGTGGAACATCCAACGGTACAAATAACGTAATTATTATCTAATTGTTCAAAAAAAGATGATAATAATTAAATAAAATTGAGTAAAAATTCGGCCCGTCGGTTCATACGGTGAATTTCTTCGGTACAGCCATTTTGCTCGCAGGTCTGTAGCGGACGGTCTTCACCGTAGAAATTTAGGTAGATTCTTTCTTCGGCTACGCCCTGCTTCACCAGATAGGCCGATACCGCCTGCGCGCGCTTTTGGGATAGAATGCGATTATACATTTTAGAACCCCGCACGTCGGTGTGCGTGCTGGCTTCTAGCTTCAGGGTAGACTGTCGCTTCATCATTGCTACGATTTTGTCTAGCTCTGCCGCCGCAATAGCACTGATCACGTACTTGTCAAAAGCGAAGTAGACGTTCTCAATGACCACACGGCCACTGTCAGAGGTTGACCAGGCGTCTTGCGCGAAGAGGTGACCATTCATCAGCCGGGTCTTCTTATTACCGTCTTGTAGGTACCATTCTCCACCCTTATCAACCACTTGGTAAATGCCGTCGCCGAGTTCTACCCAGCGTTGGTTGCTTTCGTGGTGCTGCGGGTGGCTGTTGATCATCACGAAGGTGGCATCTTTGAAATCCACTTCACTCACTGGCTCTTCCTCGGTACTTGCTTGCGCTTTGGGGGGGTCTCTATCGGCTTCGGCCAGTAGCCCATCGTAGGTCATTGGCTGATACACCGGAATTTTACGGTCAAGAACTTCAGCGGCTTCGTCCTCAGGAATGCGCAGCGTGATGCCTCCCGATTCTTTTTTAGCTTCGCCTTGCCCCATTACCCGGTAGGTAGCCCCCCGTTCCACCTTCATTCGGATGGTGCCCTGTTCATCCGAGAAGGCGGTGGTTGCCGCACCGGTTATTTCGTTCTTGATGCTCACCAAGGTGTTGGCCAACGGCGCTTTGGTGAGACTGTCGTAGAGAAGGGCCTCGATGGTGACTACTCCTTCAGCCTGTTGAAGCAATAGTTCGACCCGGTGCTCAACGCCTGGTTCAAATTCATCGGCCATCACGATGGCTACGTCGTCGTAGTGCAACAGGGGCTCGACACTGACCAGGTAGCTTCGGCTGGGGTCGGCATCAAACAGCGCAGTACCCTTGTGGTTGGTGCGCAGCAGGGCCCGCTGTAGTCCGTCCTCAATGAGTCGCACGGTAGCCCACTCAACGGGCTGCTGGGTATCGGCATCCAAAGCGACTACCCGCAGCGGACTAGTGGTAGCGTTTAGGTTAACAGGAATACTGATCTGATTTTTTCCTTCGGAATTTAGGGCACTCGCTTCAATGATTGGATACTGCCAGGGGGTGCCGTTGATGTCTCCGCTAAACTGATAGGAGGAGATATCGTCTACTTTCGCCCGCACCTCACCCAGTTCGTTCGTCACCTGATTAATGGTGTCACCGGTCGCTATATTTACCAGATGCACCAGGGTATTGGCAATTGGTTCGTTCGTCAGCTTGTTATTCAACCGGGCTGTGAGGTCGATGGTACCGGTTTCGCGCTGTAGCGGAACCACCATTCGGTACGCTTCTGCTTGCGTAAGCAAAGCGGCCGAATCTAAAATTATGGCGTTGCCCTGGTAGCCTTCTCTTTCGATATTGACCAAGTGAGAAAAGTACGGATTCACGTCCACCCGCACCAGTCCGGTGCTGTCGGTCATTGCAACTGCCTCCAGCATACCGTTACCAATCAGGATTACTTCGGCCTCGGAAAGAGGTTGCTGCGTTTTTTTATCCACTACCAACAGTTCAAGGGTCCTCAGGTTGATGTCTAGGCGGTACAAATCGTCGTTGCCCGCCTGGCTGCCTCGGTTGGAAGCGAAGAAGCCGCGCCGCCCTTCGTTGTCGAGCACAAAGCTGAAGTCATCGTAAGGACTGTTAACCGGATAGCCGATGTTGTCTACTACGCTACCCCCCACTTCACACCTGTACAGATCGAGTCCTCCCAGGCCCCGGTGTCCGTCGGAAGAGAAGTAGAGCGTTTGTCCTTGGTATAAAAAAGGAAACATTTCGTTGCCCTCGGTATTGATGGGTCGTCCCAGGTTCTCCGGTTCGCTCCACGTGCCTTTCTCCTGGCGGCTCACATACAGGTCGGTACCGCCCAGTCCGCCGGGCATATCTGACACGAAGTAGAGGGTTTTTCCGTCTTCTGATACCGCCGGATGCCCGACTGAGTAGTCGGGGTTATTCAGCGATAAGGGAACGGGTTGCGACCAACCAGCGCCGCCTCGGTGGGCGGTGAAAAGGCCTAGGGTACGAGTAGCTTTCTTTCTTTTTTTCTTGTTGATATTGTGGGTAAAAATTGCTTGGGTGCTGCTATCGTAGAACACGGCGGGTCCTTCGTGGTATGCCGAGTTCAAACCCGTGCCAAACAGCTTGGGGCGGGCGGCATTCCCACTGGAATCAATCTTAGTAAAAAACATTTCCAAGTACGGAGTTTCGTTCCAGCGAAACACCTGCTTGATCGGAAGCTTGGTATCACGAGCAGAGATAAACACCAGCCCTTCTTGGTACCAGGTGGGCGCGAAATCAGTAGCCGGAGAATTGATTCTCAGCGGTTCCACATCATACAACAGGCTGTCGCGGTAGAATGTGGCGCGCTGACTAATGCTGCGTAGCTTGTGCAGGGCCCGCTCGTCGGTAGTATCGTTCTGATAGTACTGGGCGTACCACATTTCGGCCTGCCGCACCCGGCCGGTGCTCATCAGGGCCTGGGCGTAGTGAAATTGGTGTTCGGGAGTGATCACCATTTCGTTGTAGATTACCTGGCTATACCACTGGGCCGCTTGTTCGGGGTTGTTAAGCTTCCGGTAGCATTCGGCAATCTGAAGTTTCAGTCGTACGTCTTTCGGATGTTTGGTGAGCGCCCGTTGGTACAGCTTGATGGCCTCTTGATAATACTCGCTCTGGTACAAGTGATCGGCCCGTTTGGTAGGGCTCCCCAAATAGGTGGTAATGGTTTTGACCTGCGCCCGCGCGGACAAGGCAATAATGACTAACAGAAGAATGGTGATACCTTTTTTCATGCTTGTGGTCCTAGAAATAGCGTGGGGAAACAGATTTTTTGTGGCCGATGGTGAAGCGGTAGTTGAGCGAAAGTTCGTGCGACCCCCCATCCACACTCTGAATCTCTCGGGTAGTGGCAAAATCGTACGAGTAACCTAATTGCAGCCGGTCCGTCAACTGTAATTGCAGTATTCCGTCTACCGAGTCGAAGGAACGCCACGACAAACCTACCCAGAGCACCTCCATGATCAGTAGATTAGCGTTAAGGTCTACCTGAACGGGGGCTCCCTCCACCATTTTCACGAGCATATTTGGTTTGAGCTTCAGGTCATCGTTCAGGTCAAAGACGTATCCGGTATTCAGGAAGTAGTGGCGAACCAATCCCCGCCCCTCTTTCGCTTTAACTTCGTACGAATCGTACACCCGTTCTAGCAGTTGGGGCACGGATAAACCGGCGTAGAAGCGGTCATTGTAGTAGTACAATCCTGCCCCAAAGTTAGGCTGCCAGGCGCTCACCACTCCGCGACTCAGCGCCGGATCTCCGCCAATCTCCAGTTTGTTGTAGTCGGCCCGATAGTTACTGATGCCTCCCTGCAGGCCCATCGCTAGCTTTCCGTGGTCCATTTCAATGCGGTATGAGTAGGCTACCGTAGCGTTGAGCTGGTCGGTAATACCGATCTTATCGCGTAGCAGCAGCATCCCCAGTCCTATTCGTTCGTTTTTAATGGGCGAGTGCACCGACAGGGTTTGGGTGCTGGGAGCGCCGTTGAATACCCAACCATTGCTGTCGGCCGATCGCGGTGGCACTGATCACATCGTGGCTGCCCGCGTAGGCAGGGTTCAGGGCTAATCCGTTGAACATATACTGGGTGAACATGACCCCCTGTTGCGCGTGGCACAACGGGCTCAGGATAAGCATCCCTAGAATAATAAGTGGTAAACGAATCATTTTCATAGCTATCGTTTGAGTAGTACGTAACCGCTCATTGGCTTCTGGCCTTCGCCGAGGTCAATGACGTAGAAGTAAGTTCCTTCCGGAAGCGGTTGGCTTCCTGTAATCATTCCCCGGCTAGCTTTGCCCTGCCAGAAGGTCATTTGGTTGTCGTAGCTACGCTCCCGGTAGACGGCATTGCCCCAGCGATTAAAAATGGTTACTGTGTTATTAGGATAAGCGCGAATACCGGGAATAATCCAGGCGTCGTTAATTTGATCCTGGTTGGGAGAAAACGCTTTAGGCACATCAAGCAGCCCGGCTTGTATCTGGATGACGACCAATGCTTCATCACAAAGCGGCGGGTTCTGGTCATCGCAGATACGATAAGTAAATTGATCGGTCCCCACGTAGTAGCGATCGGGTCCGTAGGTAAACCGCCCGCTCGGCTCAAGGGTCACGCTACCGTTGGCGGGAGCCGTCAGCAGAGAAACGTTACCCAGCGGATCACCTTCGGGATCGGTATCGTTGGCGGCTACGTTGGCAATGATAGTGTCGCCCTCTACCACCGTGAAGGCATCGTCGACCGCGACGGGTACGTCGTTGATGGGCAGCACGGTGATAGTGACTAGGGCCGTGTCGCACAAAGACGGATTGCCACCGTCGCACAGTTGGTACGCGAACTGGTCGCTGCCGAAAGAATCAGTGTCAGGTACGTAGGTGAAGGCTCCATTTAGATTGATCAGCAGCGTGCCGTGCACCGGTTGATTGGTTGGATCAAGGGTGAAAGTTAAGATATCTAGCTCTGGGTCGGTATCGTTGATTGATAAGTCGCCGCTTAGCGCTTGGTCTTCGTTGGTCACAAAAGCATCGGGGTGCGCCAGCGGGGCAGTATTGACCACCCCCGTCGGCTCGGGTTCGTTGGCCCCCACCACGATTACGACCGTAGCTTCGTTTGACATCAACCCTTTAATATCCTTAATCGTGTAGCGCAGACTGTCTTTTCCAGCGAAGTCGGCGTTGGGCACGTAGGTAATCGTTCCGGTGGTTGCGTCCACAGTGGTTGTTCCGTGCTGGATTGGGGCGGTTACGGTAACCGTAGTGGGATCGATGCCGTTGCGATCGGTGTCGTTTTGCGGCACGTTGATCGCAACCGACGTGCCCTCTTGGGTAATGGCGTTATCCTTGGTCGCTTGAGGCACATCGTTTCTTTCGGTGAGGGTGAAAATACCGAAGGTAGACAAGCGGGCATCGGAGGTGATGCTGCCGCTGCTGGCCGTGCCGGTGGCGGTACTGGGCACGGTCACCCATTGCGTGTCATCCCACCGCACGATGGTGAGGTCGTTGATGTCTACCGGGCAACTGTTTTCATCCCAGGTGAGGGTGACGAAGGCTTCGGCGGCCCCGGTTCGTTCTGATTCCCAGTACGCGCAGCCGGACACGTTCAGTAGCGGTGAGCTCACGCTGGTTAGGGCGTAGCCATCGTTGGTAGGATTGGTGTTATGATACTCAACCGTGAAGTCGGAGGCAATGCTCAGTCCGCTCAGGCTAAGGGGCCGGTAATCGGTTCCGTCGCCCACCGGAAAGGTAAAGTCAGCGTTGCCTTGCTTGGTCACCGGACCGGTTACGTGGCTGGCGTCCGAAGCGTTGGCAGCCAGGGCATCGGGGCGGAAGACCAACGGCTGGTCGTTTTGCGCCACGATAATCCCTTGGGTAAAAGTGGCGGTGCCCGCTACGCTGCTGCCTTCTTCCAGCAGTAGGTCTTCGGTTTTGTCAATCACCACACTAATAAATTGTTCGTAGGTGCGAAGCCGTTGGTCGCTATCCCCGTCGAAGGTCACTGTTTCATTATTGGTAGTTGACCCGGCTACGAAGGAAGTAGCGTTTTTGTCGTAGCGCCACCAGTCACCGGCCAAGTTGACGTTGGTGTTGTTGGCAGAAACATCGAGGGTTACTTCATTTAGAAGAACACCGCCTATTTCAAGATTGCCGTTGATATCCAGAGCATCTCCGGTAGGGGTTTTTACGCTGTTTCCGGGACCAGAGATAGTAGTCCCTAACATAAGGTGCCAATAGGTTCCGGGCTGCGTGGGATTGTTCACATCACGAGGGATGAGTACCGGCTGGTTCGTGTTGCCATTATAAACCACAGTATTGTTCTGATACTCGGCAAAAAGTTGCAGGTCAGCATCTAAAACCTGTCCACCGAAATACCAATTGGTCTGCTCATGGTTGTATAATTTCAGTTGATCGGCAAAAGTGATATCACCTTTTGCTTCAAAGGAATTATGGTTGTGGACGGTGAATGGCTTGTTGTAGGTATTAAAGCGATTATAGACGTAGAAATCGCCTCGGTTAATTAATTCTCCACCTCCAGCAGAGATTGCACTTATCGCCAGATCATACGTTTCGGTCACACCTTCGTTAGTGAACGTATTGTTTTCATTGATTTGAAGAATGGTACCGACGGTCAGATAAGCGCCCGTACGGTTAGCAAACGAACTACTGCTTCCGCTTAAAGCCAACTTGGTTCCTACCTCTACCGCTTTGTTATTCGTGAAGATACTATTATCTCTGTTGAGTCGTAGCTCATCGCCAATGACTATTTCTTGGTTATTGACGAATGTGCTGCCCGGAAAATCCATACTGAAGTCATCACCAATAACCAGATTCCCCACTAAGTCATTGGTAATATTGGCTTCGTGGGCCACCTTCAGGTCGAGCGATGTCTCTAGGTTGCCGGTCCCTTGAATAATGAAGTTTCCGGCAGCATTGATTTGAAGTCCAGAGATTAAAAAGCTACTGGGTTGGTCTAACACAATGCTTACGCTCACGCCAGGATAGCCCAGGGCCGTCGGAGTCTGGTCCGTAGCGTGGGTCTCACGCGAGTTCCACTGGTTGAAGGATATATAAGCTTCTCCACCTGCACCCTCACTTATTTCGCTACCTAACTCAGTGTTAAGCAAAGCATCTCCCCACAGTCTGAGATTTTTGACGGCTGTCCATATGACCTTGCCGCCACCGTTTACAGTTAGATTGTGAGTATTGCTATGGTTAAGGATACTTACCGTACGTGAATCGATGTAAGTATCACTCCATAGATCAGGAACACAAGAACATGCGCCTCCCCCGGAGGTATATGACCACGTGCTTCCGGTATTCCAGTTACCATTCTGGATGGCGTGCCGCTCGCTGGGTTCGGTGTAGACCCGCGCGTTGTCAATAGCGTATTCTTCGGCCGCATCGTCGGTCCTGAATTTCACGATTACCTGGACACTGTTACCATTCAGATCGCCAATCATGGCCGTCGTAGGTCCCACGTCGCCAAACCACCGGCCGTTGAGCAGTGGCGTTTCTGGCCCACCGTCTAATTTGTAGTACACCTGGAGGTAATCATCGCCCTCGAGCGTGCCTACACTTGATAAATCCACCGCGATCTTTACGTCCGTATAGCTAGATATATCTATTGATTGAGATGTCCAAACCGCTTCGTCATTGCTAGAAACCAATTTGCCCGATTGCACATTAGTTTTGGTCGCGTCACCGCTGGTTAGCGTTACGGGCGACGTGAAGTTCTCGCTCCAAATACTGGTAATGGATTGAGTGCTTTCGTATCGAGTCACTCGGAGGGGTAACCGTTCCTCGGACGACAAGGCGTACGCTGGGGTGGCTTCCGCCCGCTGGCTACTTACCAGACAGAGAGAGACAAAGACGTAGGACCACTGACAAAGTACCGAGGGAATCTGACCCATGAACAATATGGCTTGAGCATATAACCAAGGTGCCGCCGCTAGAGGTAGGGCGTACCGGCGCGACAAAAAAGCTAAGAAGGGAGATATTTTGAAACGCCGTTTGCGGCCAAAAAGCAGACGTGTAAGGAAATAAGTAGGATCACCATTTGTGGTGGACTGATGAGCAGCAATGATCGGCAGAAAGACAAAAAAAAGCCCGCTCGAGCTGATGCTCGGGCGGGCTAAAAACTTGTCTTAAGTATGAGTGGGTCCTATAGGACTCGAACCTATGACCCCTTGGGTGTAAACCAAGTGCTCTGAACCAACTGAGCTAAGAACCCATAACGCAAAAACGTGCTGCAAATGTAATACTCTCTACTTGTTTGCCAAATATCGAAACCATAATTTTTTAGTTTTGTTGCTTCTAGGGCGTGTTGACACATAGATTAACGAGAGATTTTGAAGGCGATTTGTACCTGACCAAGACGCTTGAGAAGCGCAATGCGGGGGCATCGGGCGCTGAAAGCAACGCAGAACAGGTGCAAAGCGCACCAAAATCACCGTTTAAGTTTATATGTCAACACGCCCTAATCCAACGTGTCTTTCACCCCTACGCTGCGCAATACTTTCCGCGAGGTTAGGTATCATATTTGTCAGGTGTTACACGTTGCTTACTAAACAGCGCTTTTGATTAAGAGACTACTAAAATATACCGCGTGGCTGCTTATCGTTGTGGTGAGCGGAGCCCTGAGTTTGGGTTATTACTACCAAGACCGCATCCTGCAGCAGTTTGTGCGCGAGGCGAACCGCTGCCTGACCGTCCCGGTATCCACTGAGCAGATCTCCTTGACGTTTTTGTCAAGCTTCCCCCGGGTATCGGTGGCTTTGGATGAGGTGCAGATTGCGGGACACCCCGACGCGCCTCCGCTGGCCAAGGTAACCCACGTCAACTTTTCGTTTGATGTTTGGGCGCTGCTGCGGGGCGAGTACCTCATCAATCGGGTAGTCCTTCAGCAGGGTCGGATATATTTGCGCGTGGATGCTGAGGGGAAGCGTAACTTCACGATTTTTCGCTCGACACCGCCTGCGTCTGATGCATCATCTTCCCGATCGCCGCTGGCGTTTCTATTAGAAACGATTATTCTCGACCAAGTGCAAGTCGACTACGTGGATGACCCACTGCGGCACCACACTGAGCTGACGGCAAAACGCGCCGAGGCCAGTCTCGACGTGCACGGCGCGCAGTACGGCATCCGGCTGAAGGGAGAGCTAATCAGCCAGGGTATTCGAATAGAGGATGCCACCTACTTCGCTCAGAAAGATTTACTGGTAGACGCCCGGCTCACCTACGATCAGCAGCAGCAACACTGGCAAATCATGCCATCAAGCTTTCAATTGGAAAAAGGGGGCTTCACGGTGAGTGGGCACCTGGATCATGGAGATAGTACCACCCTCAATCTGGCCATAGGCGGAGACCAAACGGACGTGCAAGCCCTGCTATCGTTACTTCCGGTTTCGATAGCTGAACCACTGCTGACCTACCGCAGCGCGGGCGAGGTCTACTTCGAAGGCACAGTGAACGGCCGACTGCCCCGTCCCCACGTCGATGTGCGCTTCGGCTGCCAAAATGCGTCGCTGTATCATCCCGACTACCAAAAACAGTTGCAGCACCTGCGCCTCACCGGGCACTTCACCAACGGAGCGCAGCAAAACCTGACTACCTCCGAACTGTCGCTGCAGGATGTAGAAGCTACGCTCGATGGCAAACAAGTGCGCGGCAATTTGTTGATCCGTAACTTTCGGGATCACTATCTGGAGGCACAGGTGCAAACCGATATCAATGTGCAATCGCTACTGAGCTTCTATCCGATGGCGAACGTACGCTCGGCCAGCGGACACATTACGGCCGACATCAGCCTGGCGGGGCACCTGCGCGACATGCGTAGTAAGCAACTGGCGCAGCGGCAGCGCACCCGAAGCTCCGGTTCGCTTACGCTGCGCGACTTTCATGTGCAAATAGCCAAATACTCCCTTCCTTTTCGTCGGCTGAACGGCAACTTTGCCTTTCAGAACAACGACGTGGCCATTCGTGATTTTTCGGGCTACGTGGGTCACAGTCATTTTCAGCTCGACGGCTTCTTTCGCAATGCCATCGCCTACGTGCTGAGCCCTACGCAACCGATCGCCGTAGAAGCTAACCTGCATTCTTCCCTCATCGATCTGGATGAGCTCCTGTCGGGCACGTTAAGTGAATCGGCAGAGAGAGGAACTACCGATTTGGCTACGCAAGACGATTGGCAAACTACCACCGCGAAGCAGTCCTACCGGTTTTATCTCGAGCCTCGTTTGTCGGTAGATTTCAACTGCCGGGTAGATCGACTAAAGTTTCGTCGGTTCAAAGGCACCGACTTGCGGAGTCGGTTAGCGGTGAAGCAGCAGGTGGCCCACGTGCGCAGTTTATCAGTGCAGGCCGCCGGGGGCAGCGCTTCGGTCAGCGGCACGGTAAACGCCCAGCGACCGCAGTCGGTTCAGGTGCGCGCTGCTAGTGAGTTTGAAGGGATTCAGGCCGATAGTCTCTTTTATATTTTTGAAAATTTTCAGCAGGATTTTCTCACCGCCCGGCACCTCAAGGGCAGTCTCTTTGCCAACGTGGACTGGACCATGAACTTTGACCGCGCGTTGCGCCTTGACTATCCTTCGTTACTGGTTACCGCCGACACCCGCATCGTGGACGGCGAATTGAACGATTTTGCGCCAATGCAGGAGATGGCCCGTTTTGTGGACGACGAACACCTGTCGCGCTTGCGGTTTGGCGCCCTGAGCAACCGCATTCGCATTGCCAACGAGCGCGTGTACATCCCGGCGATGGAAGTGCACAACAATGTGTCGTCTATCACGGTGGAAGGCGTGCATACCTTTAGCAACGTGCTGGACTACCGCTTTGAGATGCCGCTGCGAGACGTGCATCTGCGCAGTCGGAAGGTCCGGGAGCGCGCGCAGCAACGAAAGAAAAGCTTTGGGGAGGTCGCCCCCGACGATGCCAAACCAGTGAAACTCTTCCTCACCGCCCGGGGTCCGGTGAACGATTACAAAATTGCGTATGATTTTGAGAAGGCTAAAATCGCGCTGAAGCAAAATTTGAAGGATGAACGGCAAGAGCGCAAGGCTATCTTCGAAAATAAGGGCCGCAAAGCTACGTACCAAATAGAGTTAGAAGATGAATACTTTGAATTTGACAACTAGCTCCGCTTCCCGAGCAACTAAGACTCATTCACACATCCTTTTTCTCTTCGTTGCCGTTGAACCGGTTGTTTCCTACTTGTTGATGCCCTCATGAAGAGATTTTTTTGGTTGACTGGTCTACTGTTTTTTTTCCATTGCGTCGCTTACGCTCAGGAGCAGAAACAAGAAAAGGGGGTATTTAGTCTAGCCGATCGGGTGATCGATTTCTTCTCCGGCGAAATTCCCCTGCGGCAAAACGAGCACCCCATTCAGTGGGTGGTGGCTCCGGTGGTGGCCTACGCCCCCGAAACCAGCTGGCAGTTCGGCGTAGGCGGCAAGGTGTTGTTTCGCTCGAGGCGCGCCCTGGAAACGTCGCGCACCTCGTTTGTATCCTTCGCCGTCCGTTACACCCTGAATAACCAACTGTTTGCCTCACCCGAGTACACCATTTTCTCGTACGATGAACGATACATTCAGCGGGGCGAAATCGCTTATATCCAGTTTCCTCGCCTTTACTACGGCATCGGCAACGACTCTCCGGTAGAAAACGAAGAACTTTTCTCCTCGACGCTCTTCAGCGTAGAGCACCTGGCCTACCGCAACGTGTGGGATAAACTGTACGCGGGGCTAGGCTTTCGCTACGCGCTCACCTATAATCTGGAGACGTTGTCGGATGGGCGGCTGCAAACCGATAACCCAGTAGGGATTCGCGATAACCAGGCGGTGGGCTGGGACGCGGGACTGATGTTCGACAACCGCGACAACGTGCTGAGCACCACTTCGGGTGTTCTGGCGGAGTTTCGACAGCGCTTTCATCAAAAATTTCTGGGCAGTGATTTTAACTATCGGGTAGGGGTGCTGGACGTGCGCCACTATCTGAAGCCGTTCAAGAACCGCCGCGATATTATCGCCTCCCAAGCGTACGGCTACTTTGCGTTCGGCGACATTCCGTTTACCGAACTAGCGCCGCTGGGCGGGGATATGATTATGCGCGGGTACTACGAGGGGCGCTACCTCGATAACCTAATGGCGGCGGTCCAGACCGAGTACCGAGTGCACATCTGGAAGAACCTGGGCGCGGTGGGTTTTGTGGCCGTCGGCGATGTGGCGGAAGAGTTTAGGGACTTTAATATCCCGAACCTGAAGCCCTCGGGCGGAGTTGGTTTGCGCTACACCCTAATTCCGGAAGAAAACCTGAACATCCGAATAGATGCCGCCTTTGGAAAGGGGACCAACAACTTTTACATCAATATTTCGGAAGCGTTTTAGCGGCTAGTTTCATGTTATTTTTCTTACCTTACTACCGCTATGAACACCCAAGACCGAAAACGCCGCATCGTCGACACCGCCCTGCAACTCTTTAGCAAAAACGGCTACGACAAAACCTCGATTCGCGACATTGCCAAGCACGCTTCCATGTCGCTCGGTCTGTTGTACAACTACTTCGCCAGCAAGGAGCAGCTACTAGAAGCCATCGTGCAAGAAGGCATCGATGACCTCAAGCACTCGCTCGACCTCACCCGGCAGTCGCACGACGATCTACTGGCCCTACTACGGACCATTTTCTCGGTGATTGCCCGCAAGCAAAACCACTGGCGGCTGCTGCACATCGTGCGCACGCAGCGGCACCTGAGCACGCTGCTGGCCGAGCAGTTCGATGCGTTCAATAATTACCTGATCTCAGAGCTGTCTCTCCAATTGCGGCAGATGGGCTACCAAAACTCGGTTTCCGAAGCGCTGTTGCTCTACGCGACCGTCGATGGACTGGCCACGCACTACTTGTCGAACGACAAATACCCACTCGATAAGGTGCTGGAGCAGTTGGAGAAGAAGTACGCGGTGCCGGTGTCGTGAAGCAATCCTAGGGAAGCACCTTCTGGTTCGCAGGCTGTTTCCGCACCTTGCCAAGTAAAGCCGCTAGTTCTTCTCCCTTATCGCTCATTGTTTCGTATAAGTTAATGGTTTCGTCAGGATCTTCTTTTAAGTTATACAATTCATTCGGCTGTTCAGTCGGAGCCTCGCCCACTCCCCGTCCGTAGACGCGGCTCAGCACGCCTTCGCCTCCGCCCATAATAAGCTTCCACTGATTTTGCCTAACCACATCTTCACCAATGATCAAATCCTGCCGAATCGGCTCGTTTAGAGAATCTCCGCGCAAGGCCGGAAGCAAATTGTAACTATCCAATCCTTTTGCTTCGGGCAACGAATCGCCGACGGCCGCCGCCACCGTGGCCAGCACGTCGGTGAAACCTAGCAGGTCACTGCGCACCGTACCCGCCGGAATCTGGCCGGGCCAGCGGGCGATGAAGGGAACCCGGTGCCCCCCTTCCCACTCGTCTACCTTCATGCCCCGCAGGTTAGCGGTTGAACGGTGGTTATACTTTTCTACGTCCTCCTGAAACCATACGGGTCCGTTGTCGCTGGCAAAAATCACCAGCGTGTTGTCGCGTTGCCCCGTTGTTTCCAGTGCTTCCAGCAATTGACCCACTACTGCATCTACCTGCATCACGAAGTCGCCGTATTCGCCCACCGAACTCTCTCCCACAAAGTCTTCGGTGGGCACCCAGGGAGTGTGGGGAGCAGTAAGCGCCAGATAGAGAAAAAACGGCTGTTCGTCTTCGGTCTGCGCCTGATTGTTCACAAACGCAACGGCCCGCTGTGCAAACTTAGGCAGCACCTCGGCGAACTCAAAACCCGGAGCAATATTACCGGCTCGCCAAAAGGCTCCTGAAATAGTAGTAGTAGCATCTTCGCTTTGGTGCGCGACCACCGTGTCGGTAGGAGGAGCCACTGGGCGATTCCCCTCAATGTAGAAGTAAGGCGGAATGTCCAGCGAAGCGTATATGCCAAAAAACGAATCGAAACCCCGGTCCACCGGCCCGCCGGATAAAACCTGATCGCGGTTAAAAGTACTCCAATCGTCCACCCCGTTGAAGCCCAGGTGCCATTTGCCCACGCAGGCGGTGCGGTAACCGTTGCGTTGCAGCATAGAGGCCAGCGTGAGCTGCGACGAATCGATCAGCGCCCGCTTCTGCCAATCAAGGGTGGCGCGAATGGGATACTGCCCAGTGAGCAGTCCGTAGCGCGAGGGCACGCACCAGGGGCCGGGCGCGTGGGCATCGGTGAAGCGCACGCCCTGCGCCGCCAGGCGGTCGATGTGGGGCGTAGCGGTTTGGGCTTCCTGGTTGTAGCAGCCCGCATCGCCATAGCCCATATCATCGGCCAGGATAAAGACAATGTTAGGCAACGGGCGTTTAGAAGCGGCTGCGTTCTGAGAAAAATCGCCGACCGAACAAGCGGTGAGTAATGAAAGGGCCGTAAGCCCCACAAGTGAGTAGTTCATAGATAACAGGTTGATTGTACGTTGCGGGTAAGATAGCAAATTCAGCATTCGACAAAAAGGGTTAGCGATAAAGCTGAAGTCTATTAAACCACCGGTTATTTTCCCTATTCTATTTTCAATCTTGGGTTCGGACTCACGCGCAAGTCGCTGAAATCTTGGGCCAGATACTGGTAGTGCGCCGCCGTGGCGATCATCGCTGCGTTATCAGTGCAGTACTCAAAGCGAGGAACGTGGATCGTCCAACCCCGTTGTTCTGCCGCTTCCGCCAGCGCTTTTCGTAAGCCGGTGTTGGCCGACACGCCCCCGGCAATCGCTACCTGTTGAATACCGGTCTGCTCCACGGCCAAGGTTAACTTATGCAATAGCATGTCGATGAGCGCCTGCTGAAGGCTCGCGCAAATGTCCGCCAGGTTATTGGCTACGAAATCCGGATCGCGCTGCTTTTGTTGGTTCAGAAAGTTAAGAAACCCGGTTTTGATGCCGCTGAACGAAAAGTCAAGGGCGGGCATCTGCGTTTCGGGAAAGGTAAACGTCTGCGGGTTGCCTTGCTGCGCCCAGCGATCAATGTGGGGTCCGCCCGGATAGGGTAAACCCAGCAGCTTAGCGGCTTTGTCGAAGGCTTCGCCCACGGCATCATCCTGGGTTTGGCCAATCACTCGCATATCCAGGTAGCTACCCACCCGCAACAACTGGGTGTGGCCCCCGCTCACCGTCAGGCACAGGAAAGGAAACATCGGATAAGGAAGATCGATAAAGTGCGCCAGCACGTGGGCGCGCATGTGGTTAACACTGATGAGCGGGACAGATAGCCCCCAGGCGAGCGATTTAGCAAAGGATGCCCCGACCAACAGTGCTCCCAGCAACCCTGGCCCCTGGGTGTAGGCCACCGCGCTGAGCATAGTTTTTGTTATATTTGCGGCGCGCAGTGCCTGGTCGACCACCGGAACAATATGTTGCTGATGCGCCCGCGAGGCTAACTCGGGCACTACCCCTCCGTAGTGCTCATGAACCGACTGGGTGGCAACAATGTTGCTCAGCACACGACCGTTCTCAATAACCGCCGCTGAGGTTTCGTCGCACGACGACTCGATGGCTAAAATAACGACGGACTCAGCAGGCATCGTTTGGGTACTCATTGGCAGAAACATTGAAGAAGGAACGTAGCAAAAGGCAAGGTATCAACAAGAAGATCGTCAAGACAGTTTTATGGCTGACGGTGACGCTTCTTGTGCTACTGCTACTGTTGGTTACCGTAGTACAGATTCCCTACGTGCAAACCCGCGTTTTGCAACGCCTAAGCCACGTGATTTCTAAAAAGACCGGGTTCCCTACCTCTATCGAGCGGGTTAATATTAAGTGGTTTGATACCGCAGTGTTCGACAGCATTGCTATTTACGACGAAGAGCAGTGTCCAATGATTATGATAGGCCGACTCACCGTGGATTTTGACGTACGAACCGGCTGGGACAATGGCAACATCTATATCGACGAGGCTAAGGTGAACGATGGAGCGGTTTATCTAATCAAAGATACCCTTACGAATACGCTCAACGTAACCACCTTTATCAACCAAGTACGCGAACTCACGCGTAAAAAAAACAAGGCTCCCAGCAAGCGGTACCCTCAGTTCAACATCGAGCAGATATTCTTAGATAACGTTCGGTTCAGTTATTACGACCAGGGTAGCGAAATTCTAACCGACCGCTTTGATTATAATCACTTCAGTCTGGATAGTATCCACGCTGACGCAAAAAACCTGCGGGTGGTGGCCGATACCCTGGAAGTTGATATACAGGAGATGAACGGCTACCAAGCGGTGCACGACCTTAAGGTGCACAACTTCCGGGGAAAATATTGGTTCAGTGACCACACCATGGCTTTCGAAAACTTTGAGATGCGCTTGGGTGAGTCGGTGCTGCGTGATTCGGTGGTATTCCACTACGACAGCAAAAACAGCTTAGGCTACTTTAACGACAGCGTGACCATCGAAGCACACTTTCGGGACACCAAGCTCAGCACGCAGGATCTAGCCCTATTTGCCCCTACGCTACGTCCCTACGACGACGTGTTTGCCGCCAGCGGTGACTTTTCGGGCGAAGTAACCGATTTCACGGTGCGCAATTTGGAGCTGTACTTCGGCCGAAGCAGTCGCTTGACGGGGGTAGTCAATTTCAGCGGCTTGCCCGAAATCAAAGAGACCTTTATTGATTTGGAGCTAAAGAACTCTGTGGTGCAACCCCAAGACGTGCGGCAGTACGTGAACAACGAGTCTGCGTACCAAAATGCCCTTAAGTTTGGGCGAGTCACCTTCAACACCCAGTTCCTGGGTTTCCCGAACGACTTTGTGGCAAACGGTTCTTTTCAGACCCAACTGGGCAGTATCAAGTCCGACATCAACCTCAAACTGCAAGACACTCCCATCTATTCCGGAAACTTAGCCCTGACCGATTTTGATCTAGGTACGCTGACGCAGCGACCGGACTTGCTGCACAAAACTAGCTTCAAAGGGTTTGTTGAAGGAAGCGGTGTCACTTTAGAAGACGCTAGCTTTGATCTAAAAGCCGGGTTTGATTATCTGGACCTAAATAACTACCAGTACCAAAACATTACGACCGACGCCACGGTAGCCAAATCGTTTTTTAAGGGGCAGCTAAGTATTGCCGACCCTAACCTTCGGTTCAGTGGCAACGGAACGGTAGATTTGCGCGACGGAAGGGAGGCTATCAAGATTCAGGCCCGACTGGACACCGCTTTTTTGCGTCCCCTCAACCTAACCCAGGATGAGGTGTTCATCAGCACCAGTTTAGACGCCGATACCCGGGGGCTCAAGGTAGACGATCTGGTGGGCGATGTTCAGTTCGAGGATTTATTCGTGTCGTACGACGAGCGGCAGTTGGCGATTGACACCCTTTGGTTTCAGTCTCGCTTAGCCGAAGATCGGCAACGTCTTTTCACGCTGGGTACCGAACGAATCAAAGCCAGCCTCGAGGGCAATTTTCAGTTCACCACCTTGCTCGACGAAGTGCCTAAACTGATTAACGAGTACCAACTGATTTTCAAAAATGACAAAGAGCAACTCGCGGCTTACTATGCCGACGAAAAAACGAAACAGGTAGCCCATTACCAGGAGCATCGGTACGAGATCAACTACGATTTGGCGTTCAAAGATATCAATCCCCTGCTTAACCTTTTTGTGCCGCAGGTCACCCTATCGACCGATGTGCAGGCCAGTGGTCGACTCACCGGTGGGTATACGAATATTTTTAGTTTGCAATCGCACATCGACACGCTTCGTTACCAGGATCATCTTTTCTACGACAATGATATCAACATCACTACTTCAAAAATCGTTGATAGCACCGACGTGTTGGCCTCGGCCTACTTCCACTCCGAACGCCAAGATTTTGCCAGTGAAAAACTGAACGCCCGGATGCGCGACTTGACCGTCGACGCGGTATGGGCCAACGACCACATCGATTTTCAGCAACGCATCAAGCAGCAAAACACGAGCAACTACGCCAACCTGAGCGGTGAACTCACTTTTTCGGAAGACAGCACCTTTATCCACTTAGACCCCTCTGAGTTATTGGTGCTGAACGATCGTTGGGTTTTCTCTGACCAAAACCAAGTGCTACTGTCCAACGGTGAGGTTCAGTTTTCTGATTTTCAACTCTACCAAGAGTCACCGGGTGAGAAAAGGCAGTCGATAGCCCTGGTGGGTGCCCTATCTCCTGATTCTCAGCAACAGTTTACGCTACGCATCGATAATTTTCAGGTGAACAACTTAAATCCAATTCTCAAGAAAGATTATCAGGGAGAAATCAACGGCTACGCCGATGTGCGCAACGCTTTTAGTAGCGCTCAAGACACTACAAACCACTTGGCGCTAGAAAGTGAATTATCGGTAGCGCAGTTTGCCATCGATGGCTTTGCGGTAGGCGACATTGTTAGCTTAGTGAACTGGGATAGTGGTCAGGGGTTGATGGACATCGACCTGATGGTGGACCGAAATCGGCAGCGCGTTATCAACCTCAGCGGCACCTATAATCCCATAGACTCCGGACAATTACAACTGCTGGCCACTTTTCAGAAAGCTAGCATTGATATCGCCGAGCCTTTCGTAAAAGATTTTTTCTCGGAAATCAGGGGACTCGCCAGCGGCGAATTTAGCGTGACGGGTACCTTGAACGCACCGGTGCTGCGGGGCGAGGGAGCTATTGCGGATGGTCATCTCAAAATAAACTATCTGAATACCCAGTATCAGGTGAACGGAGGAATTTTCTTCGACGACAACACCATCGGAGTCAAGGAGTTGGTGCTGTTGGACGACCGTAACCAAAGCGCCGTGCTTAACGGAGGAATAGCGCATCAGGAATTTTCAAAGTTTGTCCTTGACCTGAATGGCACCCTGAACAACGTTACGGTGCTCAATACCTCACTCCAGGACAATGACCTTTTTTACGGAAATGCCTACGCTACCGGAACCGTCTCGCTACAAGGGGCGCTCAACAACCTGACCATTGCGGCCCGGGCCAAAACAGAGAAAGGCACGCGTTTTTATATTCCCATCGGAGGGGTGGGCGGAGTGGAGCAGTCGGAATTCATTCAGTTCGTAGATTATACGGACACCACCCTGACCATTAGCGACAAAGTGGGAAAGGCTGATTTAACCGGGCTCACGCTAGACTTGGGGATAGAGGTGACTCCCGACGCCTACGGAGAAATTATCTTCGACGCCAAAACGGGCGATATCATTCGCGGGCGGGGAGCCGGGCAGCTGCAGATGCTGATCAGTTCGGCCGGTGATTTCAGTATGTTCGGTGACCTCACGCTACAACAAGGAGGCTACAATTTCACCTTGTACAACGTAATCAACAAAGAGTTTAGCATTCAGCCGGGCAGCACCATTTCTTGGCAGGGCGATCCGTACGGCGGTACGCTCAACATCCAGGCAACCTATGACCAACTGGCTTCGCTGGCCCCACTGGTGCTGGACGAGCAAGCCAAGGAAAACGACGAGGTTCGCCGAAACTACAAAGCCCGGGTGTTGCTTGACATCACCGGCGACCTGATGGCTCCGAAGATAGACTTCGGTATCTCCATCGACGACTATCCTAGGAACAACACCAATTTGCTGAGCGCAGTCGAGACGCTAGAGAACAGTGCCACCCTAGATCCCGAAGAACTAAAGCGGCAGGTGTTTAGCCTGATCGTGTTGCGTCGCTTCTCGGAGCGAGGCTCCTTCGACGGCAGCAGCGCCGTGAGCGGCAGCGTGAGTGAACTACTCTCGAACCAGTTTAGCTACTGGCTAAGTCAGGTAGACGAAAACCTAGAAATCGACGTCAACCTGGGTAACTTTGATGATGACCGATTCAATACCTTTCAGCTCCGCTTATCCTACTCACTGTTCGATGGGCGGCTGCGGGTAACGCGCGACGGAGGTTTCACCGACGTGAACAACCAAACCAGCACCGCCAGCGTGATTGGGGATGTAACGGTAGAGTATATGCTCACGCCCGACGGCAAATACCGCGTGAAAATGTATAACCGAAGCAACGCGAACACCCTCACCCAGGCCATTGGGCAATTTAACAACAACGTCACCAGTCAGGGAATCAGTTTGCAGTACGTAGAGAGTTTTGATAAGGTGAGTGAGTTGCTCAACGAAACCCGGAATAAGGCCCTCCGCTGGCGCAAAAAGCAGCCAACCGAGCCCGCTGATAAGCCTGCCATCAGTTCGTCTGATCTAGACCTCCCCAAAAAGCAAGCGGATAATTATCATTCCCCGGCAGGATTGCCCCCGGCAGGATTGCCCCCGGCGGGACAGCCTGCCGATTCAGCGCCCGACAACTGATTATCCCTCCGCTTCCTGGTGCGCTAAAATCCCGCCCTTTAGGTTGTGTAAGTTATCGAAGCCGTGGTTCTGCTCCAGATACTGAATGGCCTGGGCGCTGCGCTTTCCGCTGCGGCAGTGCACCACCACCGGCTTGTCGCGTTCAATCTGATCCACTTCGTCCTTCACTTGCCCAAGCGGAATCAACGTGGCCCCCAGGTTGGCCTCTTCGTACTCGTGGGGTTCGCGGACATCAATCAGTTGAAACGATTCGCTCCCTTCCTGCATGGCTTTTAGTTCTTCTACCGTGATTTCTTTCATCATTGAGGGGTTATGGTTGGGTAACTTACGCGTGCTTTTCGCGTTAGCACACGAAATTAATCATTCTTCTCCGAATGCAAATTAAACTTCAGCGAATTGATCAGGACTTCCGCCTGGAAGCGGCCAATGAAGACGGCCATTCGGTGGTCCTGGATGCCTCTTCGACCATAGGCGGACACGACGCCGGAATGCGCCCTATGCAGTTGCTGCTGGCGGGAATTGGCAGTTGCTCGGCCATCGATATCATTAGCATCTTGCGAAAGCAACGGCAGCCGCTCGACGATATCAAAATCACGGTAAACGGCGAGCGCGAAGCTAATCGGGTGCCCTCGCTGTTCACCAAGATTCATTTGCACTATGACCTTTTTGGTGAACTGGATGAAGCAAAAGCGAAACGGGCGGTAGAACTGTCGGTAGAGCAGTATTGCTCGGTAGCCAAGATGGTGGAGAAAGTAGCGGAGATCACGTATAGCTACGCTGTTGTTCGTTAGTATAGATTGGTTAACTATTTTCTAGGTTTGTGTTCCTACGAACCTCTTAATCCTATGTTTTTAAAGCCTGTTGCAAACCACCCTTGGGCATACGACGATTTCTGGCTATCTTTCGCGTCGTCTAATCCGTCCTTTCTTTGGAAAATAACCGTCATTTCGAGACCAACGCCGTTCGTACCCAAACCGAGCGCAGCCAGCACCGCGAACACAGCACGCCCATTTTTGCCACCTCTAGCTTTGTGTTCGAACGACGCGGAGCAAGCGAGGGCGCTGTTCGCCGACGAGGAGCCGGGCAACATTTACACCCGCTTCTCCAATCCCAACAACAACGAGTTCATCGAAAAACTCTGTCTGCTCGAGGGCACCGAAGACGGCGTAGCCACCGCCTCGGGCATGGCCGCCATGTTTCTCAGCATCGCCTCCTTCGTGCAGAGCGGCGACCACGTGCTGGCCTCGCGTTCGCTCTTTGGGTCAACGCACCAGATTTTAACCAAACTACTGCCCCGCTGGGGAATCACGCATTCGTACGTGGACATCACTGCCTCCGCTGAAGTATGGGAGGAGCATATTCAGGAAAATACCCGGATGATCTTCGTCGAAACTCCGTCTAATCCGGGCTTAGATTTGATCGATCTAGAGGTAATTGGCGCGCTGGCTACCCGACATAACCTGATCTACAACGTTGACAATTGCTTCGCTACGCCCTACGTACAAAATCCGGTCAACTATGGGGCGCACCTCATCACGCATTCGGCCACCAAGTTTATCGACGGGCAAGGCCGCACCATCGGCGGAGCGGTGTTGGGACGGGAAGATTTGATCAAGGAAGTGCGCTTTCTGGCGCGGCACACCGGACCCGCGCTGTCGCCCTTCAACGGCTGGGTGCTGTCGAAAAGTCTGGAAACGCTGGCCGTACGCATGGAACGGCACTGTCAAAATGCCCTATTGCTCGCCGAGTTCCTGGAGCAGCAACCCGACGTAAACTGGGTGAAGTATCCGTTTCTTCCCTCGCATCCGCAGCACGAGCTGGCGAAGAAGCAGATGCGCGCTGGCGGGGGCCTGCTCACCTTTGAACTACGGGGCGGACTAGCGCGAGGCCAAAAGTTTCTGGACGCCTTGCAAATGCTTTCGCTAACGGCCAATCTGGGCGATACACGGACCATTGCTACGCACCCCGCCTCCACCACCCATTCTAAACTCAGCCCCGAAGAGCAGGCCGCGGTAGGCATCACTTCCGGCCTCATTCGACTTTCGGTCGGTCTGGAACACTTATCGGATATCCGGGCGGATATTCAGCAAGCACTTGAACATTCTAAGTAATATTATAAATATTTTAATTTTATTATAATTATTACAAGTGTGCTTTGCTCAACGCGAAGCGTTTTAACCCCGTAGTTTTACGCAGTACATTCAGTATCTTTTTACCATAAGAATACTGATATGCGTAAACTTACAATCATTGTGGCCCTTCAATTCATTTGGCTGATAGCCCCCGCCCAGGAGCAGTGGTTCTCCGAAGCTGATATTACGGGTCTAAATCCCCCCGCCGGATTTTCGGCCCGCAACCACGCCGTGAGTTTCGTCATCGGAGATACCGCCTACATCGGCACCGGTGACAAGGGAAGCACGACTACTGATTTCTGGAAGTACGTTCCAGCTACCAAGACCTGGACCCAGATTGCTGATTTTCCGGGACCCAGAAGAAGCCAAGCCGTCGCCTTTGTGCTTAGTGGTAAGGGTTACGTGGGTACCGGCCGAGGTGATGGCATACACTTCGAAGATTTCTACCGTTATGATCCGGCAATCAACGCTTGGGATACGGTGGCCAACTTTGGCGGGGGCGTACGTAGAAACGCGGTCGCCTTTGTGGTAGGAGAAAAAGCCTACGTTGGCACTGGCAACCCCACTGATGCTTACGATGATGTTACAGATGACTTATGGGAATATAACGCAGACGCTAATACTTGGACGCAAAAAAGCAGTATCACTAATGCTCGGTCCGAAGCAATCGCCTTCTCCATAGGAGACAAAGGATATATTGGATGTGGTTCTTCCGAAAACAATGGAACTTATGTACAAAATATGTACGAATATAGTCCTGATACCGATACCTTTCGTAAGGTGCTATCGTATCCTTCAGCCTATGCAAGATATAATGGGGTAGCTTTCGTATTAAATGGCAAAGCTTACATTGGATTAGGGCTTCTCAAAAAAGATTTTGTTATATACGATCCGGCAATCGATGACATAGTTTCTCCCTCTGGAAATACGAACCAAAACGAAGATAACTTTGGTAACCCTACTGAAACTAACCGCTGGGGGGCAATCGCTTTTACCGTTCGGGGGAAAGCGTTTGTCGGCTTAGGAGGAATCACTAGCGTTAGTACCACTAATAAAGACATCTGGAGCTTTCAGTCGCCTATTCCCGACACTCCCGAGAATCTTACGGCTACCACCCCAACGCAGACCAGTGTCACGCTGCGCTGGACGAGCCAGGCGAACAACGAAACCAGCTATCAAATTGAGCGATCAGAAAACGATACAGATGGTTTCAGTTTAGTCAACGGTGGTACCACGGGTATTGACATTACCGAATACGAGCAAACGGCTTTACCGGTTGACAAAGAATTCTTCTACCGGGTGCGAGCAGTTAATGCTACCCACAACTCACCCTATAGCGATACCGTACTGGTCAACACCTTCAACCCGCCGAGTGCTTTAACCGCTACCGTAGCCAGCGCTACCGAGATCACGCTAAGTTGGCAAGACAATAGCACGGGCGAACAGGGCTTCATCGTTCAACGCGCTACAAATGGGTCATTTACTGAGCTGGGCACCGTTTCAGCTGATGTTATCACCTACACGGATGCAACCGCGCAGCCAGGACTAGACTATACCTACCGCGTGCTGACCCAAGCAACCAAGAGCGCTTCGGCAGCGAGTAATACGGTCACCGCTGGTTCACTAACCAATCCTACGGGCCTGACCGCCGATGCCACCGGAGGAGCGTCCGTGCAGCTTCGTTGGAGTTATTCCGGCAACAACGTGGCCCGCTTCGTTATTGAGCGACAGGATTCAGAAGGCGGCGCATTTGCCCTGATAGCCAATGTAGCATCTACTTCCTCTCCTTCGTATCAAGACAAGACCGTGGCGGAAGCAGTGTCGTACACTTACCGGGTAAAAGCCGAAAATTCACCGCGCACCTCGACCTACTCCGCTACTACATCAGCCACCACGCTACTGCTCGATCCAACGGCGGTGACGGCCACGGTAACTGACAGTACAGTTGCGATCAGTTGGAGCGATGTATCGACGCGCGAAGCGCACTACCTTGTTAAGCGCTCGCTGGCCGATGGCTCGAGTGCCGCAACCCTAGATACCCTGGTAGCCGACGCGAGTAGCTTCATCGACACCGACTCGTTGAGCGCCGGAGACTATCGCTACACCGTACAGGCCCTTGGCACTCCGGTGAACTCCAACGCAGTGGCTAGCAATACCATCACCATCGTGGAACCACCGAAACAAACGGAAGTACCGGGTGAAGAGGAACCGGCCCCCGAAGAAGAAGAAGAAGTAATTACCGGAATCGACGAGGTGATTGACCTTGATAAGGTGAGAGTATACCCTAACCCGAGCGCCGGACAGGTAGATGTGTACGTAGGTGATGAGCGCTTTGCCTATCTGGCTATCTTTAACAGTCAGGGACGATTGATAAACGAAGTGCAGCAGGCCGAACAGGGTTCATCAGCTACCATTCATTTAGATTTGCAGTATCTGCCAGTGGGTGTATACACCCTGCGCGTATACACTTCCCAAGGAGTGTTTGTCCGAAAGATTGCTCGGCAGTAGCCGCATTTTTCCATCACAAAAAAGGCGGCCTAACCAGTCGCCTTTTTTGTTACTTATGCAACCCGCACTCGGTTTTGGCCTGCCCAGCCCAGCGCCCAGCGCGGCCCTGGCCTTTAAAGGTGCAGTGCTTGCAGCCAATGGATTCGTAGCCCAGTGGCTTGAGCGGATGTTCGGGCAAGTCGTAGCGCTGTAGATAAGTCAGCGCTTCCTCTTCGGTCACGTCAATAACAGGATAAAACTTAAGTACTCCATCACGCCACTGAAACACATCCAGGTTACGGCGGGTATCGTTCTGCCAAGCCATCAGTCCCGAAATCCAAACGTCAGCTTGTTTTTTCACCGTGAGCATCGGTTCCACCTTGTTGACCGAACAGCACAGGTCAGGGTCAGTTTCCCACAATTTGTTTTCACGGGTGAACCTATTCTTCCACTCTTCAGGATACAAGTCGATAACCTTGAGATCGAACCGGCGGGCAAGTTCGGCTTTATACGCCAGCGTTTCTTCAAAGTGATAGGTCGTGTTCAAGAAATGAACGGGCTGCTGGATATTGTTCCGATAGAATAAGTGCAGCAAGAACACCGCCGTGGTACCAAACGAGGAAGTGAGCAAAACTTTGCTATCGCGCAATGACTGGTTGCAATAGAAGGCGCGCAGGCGTTCGGGTGGAGTCATCTCCTTAAAAATTGTATTCAGGCGCGTGATGTGATCTGGGTTGCTTACGTTGAAACGCTCATTGCGCCAATCGGTAGTGGCTAGCTTATCTGAGATACAGTTTGATTCCATCTTGATGATTGGTTAGGCGTGAGCGTACCGCGTGGGTTTTATGAATTCAAGGGGCAACTCCGAGCTAATTCGTTCGTTCACCACCTCTCCGATGACGATGATAGCCGGAGCTCCTAGCTGCCGTTCGGCTACGGTGGCAGCCAAGTCGCACACTTCGCACACCGCCACCTGCTCCTGCGGCAAGGAGCCATGCTGGATAATAGCCACCGGAGTTGTTGCCTTTCCGTGATGCGCAAACACTGACTGGATCTCCCGCAGTTTACTCATCCCCATCAAAATCACCACCGTGGCGGTCGACTGGGCCGCCAGAGCCACATCGTTAGATAGCTGACCGGTGCGGGTGGTGCCGGTGATCACCCAGAAACTTTCGCTCACTCCGCGCTTAGTGAGCGGAATATGCTGTAGCGCGGGCACGGCGTAGGCACTACTGATGCCCGGAATAACCTCGGTGGGCACTCCGGCCGCCTCAGCGTAAGCCTGTTCTTCGTGACCACGTCCAAACACGTAGGGATCGCCACCCTTTAGGCGCACCGCGTGGCCGTAGCGGTAAGCGCAGTTCACGATCATTCGATTGATTTTATCCTGCGGCACCTTGTGCTGTCCGGCTCGCTTGCCGACGTAAATCTTCGGAGCGGCGGTCGGTACGTAGGCCAACAACTCATCGTTGGCCAGCGCGTCGTAGAGTACCACGTCGGCCTGCTGCAGGGCGTTCATCCCCTTGATCGTGAGCAAGTCAGGATCGCCGGGACCGGCGCCCACCAGCGTGAGTCGCGGACGAAGCGGAGTCGTTGTCGGTATCATCATGACAGCGCAGTTAGTTGTTGGTCCCGCACCCGGTGCACCTCCGCTAGAAAAGCTATTGCCGATGCCAGGTAGTTTCGGGCGAAAGCCTGGGTCGGCTCGTTTTTATTGATTTGCAAGACTTGATGCGCAAAACCCTCCTCTACTGGAAAAATACCGGTGTCGACAAAGTGCTCATCGAAGGCCCGGATAATGTCCATCTGGGTGTTAGACTTCTTGTCTTCGGAAAGCAACAGCGCCTTGGCGGCTCCTACGTAAACATTGTAGGTATGATAAATAGCATCAGCGTAAGCACCGCGCGCTAAATTCTGACTGGCCCACACCAGTTTTTCTTCGGTTTCGTGCAACAGGGTGGCAATCAGGTCGATGATCACTCCGGCGCACTCGCCCACTCCCGCTTCCACCTTGAAGTCTTCCTGCGTGTGGCCCCAGTCGAAGTACTCGTTCGCTGTCACGGTTTCCAGGTCGGTAAGTGGCTTGAGCAGGTGGTAGAAGTAGTGCTCGAACATGCTGGTCTTGTCGCGCCACGTAATCGGCGTAGTATTCTCCATCGAGGCGGTTCTCATCATAATCGTCCAACAGGGTGCGCAGCGCCTGCGGCCCGCGTTTGCTCGGAATCTTCAGCACTTTGTTGGCGATGCGCCCCGCGCCGTTGCCGTCCACTCCTCCGCCGAGCAGCACCTGTAGCGCCGGAATAACGCGTTTCTGCGGGTCTTTCATCGAGCTACCGTGAAACCCGATGCTGGCCAGCCCATGTTGTCCGCAGGAATTGGGGCAGCCACTGATCTTGATCTTCAAATCGTTGTTTTTAATCAGGTCGGGATACTCCCGGACAATCACTTCTTCCAGCGCCTGGGCGATGCCGGTGCTGTTCGAGATGCCTAAGTTACAGGTATCGGTGCCGGGGCAGGCGGTGATGTCGGCCACGCTGTCAAAGCCCGGCTCGGCCAGTTTTAGTTTGTCAAGGGCGATAAACAGGTGCGGCAACGCGGCGGGCCGTACGTATCTAAGCAACAAGCCCTGGTTCACGGTGATACGAATGTCGTTGGCGGCGTACTGCTGCACCACCGCGGCCAGCTTCCGGGCGGTGGATGAATGCAGGTCGCCCAGGGGCAGTTTGATAAACACTCCGTAGAATCCGATTTGCTTCTGCTCAAAAACGTTGGTGTCGCGCCACTGCTGGTATTTTTTAGGATTAGGCACTTCAGCTTCAGCAAAGCCCTCGGGGCCAGGGGCCGGTTCGCTCACCGAATTTCGATCTACCCGGTAGCTCTGCTGCGGAAGCGCTATCCATTCTTGTTGTACCAGCTCCATTAGGGCATCGATCCCTACCGATTGTAACAAGAATTTCATCCGGGCTTTGCCGCGTTTGTTGCGCTCGCCGTGGCGATCGAACACCCGCAGCACCGCTTCGGTGAACGGGATGAGTTGATCCTCGGGCAAAAACTCGTGCGCCACCTGGGCCAGATGGGGCTGGGCTCCCAAACCACCCCCGATCATCACCCTGAACCCGCGCTGTTCTTCGCCATCAATAATTTGTAGCAGCGGAATGGCCCCGATATCGTGGATAAAGGTAAAGGCTGAGTCTTGCTCGCTGGCTGAGAAAGCGATCTTAAACTTGCGCCCCATTTCTTGGCACACTGGGTTGCGCAAGAAGTAGCGGAACATTTCGTAGGCGTAGGGCGACACATCGAAGGGTTCGTTCGGGTCGACGCCCGCGCGGGCCGAGGCGGTGATGTTGCGCACCGTGTTGCCGCAGGCCTCGCGCAGGGTGAGGTCGTCGCGCTCCAGTTCGGCCCAGAGCTTCGGAGTCCGGTCCAGGCTCACGTAGTGCAGCTGAATATCCTGCCGGGTGGTCAGGTGCAGATTGCCCGTAGCGTACTCATCCGACACCTCCGCGGTGCGAATCAGCTGCTGCGTGGTAAGCTTTCCGAAAGGAATCTTAATCCGAATCATTTGCACACCAGGCTGCCGTTGTCCATAAACTCCGCGCGCCAGACGCAGGCTTCGGAAACGATCTTCGTCCATCTTCCCCTCCTGAAAAAGGTGAATTTTTTGTTCCAGATCGATAATATCCTGCTCAACGACGGGATTTTCTAGTTCGGTACGAAAACTTTGCATAGGAATAGTAATTAGTAGACAATAAAAAAGCCCTCCTGGAATCAGGAAGGCTTGTGTACGCTTTATCTATTGGAACAGACTGGTTACGTTAGGTAATCAGCTTGCCTAGACTTACGTTGTCCTTCCTAAGGAATGACATGCCACAACACCAGAACCAGCAAGCACAGCGCTGGGCGGCAGAGAGTTTTTCATTCGTCTTGGAAAGGCAACCAAGCATAGAGATTTTTATATTATTTCTACAACAAAGATAAGTGAGAGGGCGAACTTATCAAAAGATACGGAGCACAATTTATTTCAGGTTTTTCTATCACCCAACAAGCAATGCGTGATCCTGAGCAAAAGCTAGGCCAGTTGAGCATCTAGCTTCTGGGCCAGCGTACCCTTGTTAACGGCTCCCACCTGCTTGTCGACGATCTCTCCACCTTTGAAAACCAGCAACGTGGGGATGCTGCGGATGCCAAACTTGCCGGCTACTTCCGGATTGTTATCTACGTCCACTTTACCCACTACGGCTTTGCCTTCGTAATCGTTGGCCAGTTCGTCAATCACCGGGGCAATCATCTTACAGGGACCACACCATTCGGCCCAAAAATCTACGAGCACAGGGTGCTCAGACTGAATTATTTCTTGAAAATTAGCGTCGGTTATTTCTACGGGTTTGCTCATGATCTTATTTATTAAGTAATGATTGTTAAATGTCCTTCTCTGTCATACGGGAAAGACGCGGGTAAGTTTAACTGTTGTCGCTACACTAGTAGAAAGTTTACCCAACGGGCTGCGCCGGATTACCAAACACGGTGGTTCCGGCCTTCACGGGCTCAATGACCACCGAGCCAGCCCCTACCCGGGCACCCTTCCCAATTTTAAGCGGTCCGGCGATGGTCGCTCCAGCTCCGATAAACACGTTGTCCTCTATTTCGGCTCCGGCGTGCACGATACTTCCGGCACCGAGGTGCACAAACTGACCGAGTTTGGCTTCATAATCGACCACCGCGTTGGTGTGTAAAATGCAGCCCTGGTCCACGCGGGCGTAGCTGCCGACCACCGCTCCGGCATTGGCGAAAACGCCGTACGACAGGTAAGCAGTTTCGGAGATTAGCGCCTGTTGATGGAGCGCATTGGTAGGCATCACTTCATGCTGTTGCTTCAGCAGTTTGAAGTAACTCTGGCGCACCGACCGGTCGCTGATTGCTACGAAAGCATTACACTTTTTTCCAAACATAGCCAGGTAGGTAGAGTCTTCGGTGGCTCCCATCACGCTCACGTCATTTATCTCGGTGCCGTGTAGCGCCTCGTTATCGTCCAGAAAACAGTAAACCACTACGTGGTTCGACTGGAAAATATCGAGCGTAGCTTTACCTAAGCCACCGGCTCCCACAATAATAACGGGTTGATTTTTCATAAGTAACTTTAAGAAATTAACAACTACGCAACGGCTGCTTCAGCCAATCAGGGCAGGTCGTCCAGCAGCTTAGCGGCCTGCGCCGCGTAGTCGCCTTGCCCGTTGCGCAGTTGCTCGAAAATCTGTTTCGCCTTCGCCACGTCTCCATCCCGCAAATAACTCAGTCCGGTGTACCAGGTAGCAGGATCAACGAGCAGGGTGTCTGATTGAGTCACTTCTGCCAAGTCAGTGCGCGCTTGCTGAACGTTGCCCAGTTGCAGATGACTCACTCCTCGGTAAAACATCAGCGCAGTGCGTTGGTCGTCGGTGCCGTTTCCTGAGGAAAGCATTGTATCAAGAGCAACGGCGGCTTGCGAAAAGTTACCGGTTTCGTAGTGCCGCATAGCGGCCGCAGTTTTGTCTGAATTACCACTTGGCGAAGCGTCGCCCGGCAACGATTCGCTGCGGTTAGCTTGCGTCAGGGTATTGGGATACGTCTCGAAATACGATAGAAAGAGCTGTTCAGGATCCGCGGGGCGCTGTAGATAGTAGTACGCTACTCCAGCCAAGCCTGCCACCAGCAATACACTAGCGGCAATCTTTAGAAACAACCCCCAGTTGAACGTCTTCTTTTTCTGATCGCTTAGTATTAGCTGCTCCTTGAGTTGTTGCATGAAATAGTATTCCATGCCGAGCAGCATATCCCGGTGCAGGTGCACTTGCTGCGCTAATTCGGCGTGCTCCCGCATTCGCTGCTCAAACAGATCGACCTCCTTCTCTACCATCTCGCCGTTCACGTAACGGTCGATCTGGTTCCATCGGTTTTCGGCGGGTTGTTGGCTGCTCATAGCGGGCTACATAAAATCATCGCTGTTGTATCGTTCTCGCACCAGCGTTTTCAGGGTAGTGAGACAGCGAAGCTTTTGGGTCTTCACCACATTTTCGTTTTTGTACTTCATCGCCCGGGCAATCGCGTCCATAGAAAACCCCTTGAAGTAGTAGTATTGCAAAATACTGCGGCAGGGTTCCCCAATGGTGTCCATCAAGCGAGCGACCAGGCGCTGCCGATCATTTTCAGCGAAGTGATCCACCGGTTCGGCCTGCAAGTTTTCTACTACCCAGAGGTCGTCGTGGTCCAGGGCGACTTGCGTTTGCAATTTCTTGCGCAACACATTCTTGCCGATGGCAAACAAATAGGTCTTGAGCGAACTGGTGAGGTTCTCTAGCTTTCCCTTCACAATATTGCGGTACAAACAAATTACAGCATCCTGAAACACATCAGCAGCGGTAGACTCGTCCACCTTATAGCTGTTCTGCGCCCACTGAATGAACAAGGGGCGGTAGCGTTGATAGACCTCCACCAGGCTAGCCTCGTTGCCTTCCTTTATTTGTGCAATCAGTTGCTGATCTTCCGTATACGTCTCTTCCATAAATGCTACTGCTAACCGCACTGGGTTGGTTCAACCTCAAATCGCCCAATTGAATGAATAAGAAAGATGCCGGGAACGTGAAGCCGATGATTTAGCAAATTATTTTTCAATGAGTAAAAAAAAACGCACTCGTGGAAGTAGTTTGGATTATTTTGATTGAAAAATGCTAGAAGATTTCACTTTCATCAACCTCTAAAGTTTCTTCTTCCAACCGCAACGAGTCAATTTCCTCGCCGGGTTTGGGCTGGTACCGGCCACAGTCCATCTCAATGGATATGCCCTGGGCCGGGCGGCGAAAAGCTCCTTTCTTATAATCTAACCGCTCATCGTCGTAAACGGCTTGCATATACTTAATCCAGATGGGCATGGCCATGCGGGCTCCCTGTCCTAAAGCTAGCGTTTTGAAGTGAATGCTGCGGTTGTCGCCGCCAACCCACCCGCCAGAGACTAGATCTTTAGTCACTCCCATAAACCAACCATCGGAGTAGTTCTGGGTGGTACCGGTCTTCGCACCGATCTCGTTGCCATCGCGTAAGGCCGACGGAATGCCTTTGCCGGACCCGCCGTCTTCTTCGGTGGCTCCCCGCAGCATGTACAACATCAGGTAGGCAGTTTCTTCGCTCAGCGCCTCCCGGGTGTTCACGGGGTGGTCGTAGATCATGTTGCCGTCTTTGTCTTCAATGCGGGTGATGAACACCGGTTCGGTCCAGGTGCCCTGGTTGGCGAAGGTGCTGTAGGCACCCACCATATCGTAGATTGACACGTCGCCGCCGCCGCCCAGCGCCAGGGCTGGCACCGGCTGAATGTCGCTGGTGATGCCCATGCGGTGGGCGTAGTCAACCACAGTCTGAGGCCCCAGGCGCTTCATCACGAAGGCCGTCACCGAGTTTTTCGACTGGGCCAGCGCCTTGCGGATTGTCATGCGTTCGCCGGAGTAACCGCCCGTGGCGTTCTTCGGAGTATAGGTAGTTTCTTGCCCCCCACTCATCACCGTGAAGGTGACCGGGGCGTCTACCACCTCGTAGCAGGGCGAGTAGCCGTTGTCAATAGCGGCCGCGTAGACGAAGGGCTTAAAGGTGGAGCCGGGTTGCCGTTTCCCTTGCTTTACGTGGTCGTACTTGAAAAACTGGTGGTTGATCCCGCCGACCCACGCCTTGATGTGCCCGTTGTGCGGGTCCATCGACACGAATCCGGCGTGCAGAAACCGCTGCATGTACTTGATGGAATCGATGGGACTTAGCACCGTGTCGATCGTGTTCTTTTCGTTTTTCCAGGTGAAAAGTTGCATGGGCACGGGGGTGTTCATATGGATTTTCACCGAATCGTGGTCCTTGCCGTACCTCTTTTCTAACGAACGGAAGCGGGCAGTTCGCTGAGCGAGCCGGGGGATGTAATTCTTGATCTCCTTGCCATCTTCGTCTCGCCATGGGTTTTCTTTGCCCCAGTGCTTTTCAAACTTAGCTTGCTGATCGGTCATGTGCGTTTTCACTGCCACCTCAGCGTGGTCTTGCATGCGGCTATCCAGCGTAGTATAGATTTTCAGTCCGTCTTCGTACAGATCGTAACCATGCTCCTTGGTCCAGTCGAGCAACCAGCGCGCCACCACCGAGCGGAAGTAAGTGGCCGGACCGTCGTTGTGGTCGTCCACCTTGAAGTCGAGCACGATGGGCTGCTGCGTCAGTGAGTCGTAGCGTTGTTCGGAAATGAAGCCAGCGCGACGCATCTGGTTCATCACCACGTTGCGCCGTCGTTGAGAGTTTTCAGGATTTCGGGCGGGATTGTAGTAGGTTGCGGCCTTTAGCATCCCCACCAGGGTGGCGGCTTCTTCGACGTCAACGTCGTAGGTGGGCTTGTTGAAGAAGGTTTTGGCGGCCACCTTGATGCCGTAGGAGTTGCTGCTGAACGAAGCCGTATTAAGGTACATGGCCAGGATTTCTTTCTTGGTGTAGTAGCGCTCCAGTTTCACGGCCACGATCCACTCCTTGGTTTTGACGATGAGCATCCGCAGACCCGGAATTTTCATCAGCGGGCCTTCGTTTTGCCCCCGCGTTTTGTACAGGTTTTTGGCGGTCTGCTGCGTCAGGGTGCTTCCGCCGCCCTCAATGTCGCTGGCACCGAAGGTGATGGCGTACTTGAACACGCCCCAGGCCACCCGGCCCATGCTGCGCAGGTCTATGCCGCTGTGCTCGGTGAACCGAAGGTCTTCGGTGGCCACCAGCGCATTCACCAGATTAGGAGAGATTTCTTCGTAGGTCACCGGACTGCGGTTTTCGCGGTAGTACTTGCCCATCAGCACATTGTCGGATGAGTAGAGCTCCGAAGAGAGATCGTTCTCGGGGTTTTCCAAGGCCTTCAGACTGGGCAGCCCGCCGTAGAGTCCCATGAAATCGATGCTCACGGTGTAAACGTAGAGCGGAAACAGGATAGCGAAGGATAAGAAAAATGCCCATAGCCCGATCACCAGGCCGGTGTACAAACGACCGCGCGACGGCTTCGCTTTCGCTTCTTTTTTGGATTCAGACATATACTTTGTGGTTCTAAAATGTTCTGGGTTAAAAAGATTCTAGGTTCTGAGTTCGCCACCGTTGGAGATCTAGGGCGTGTTGACATCCAAGCTTAGACGGTGCTTTCGGCGCGTTTTACGCCTGTTCAGCGTTGCTTTCGTTGACCGATGCGCTGCATCGCTCGCCTCAAGCGCCTTGATCAGACGAAAAACACCCTCGAAATCCCTCATCAATCTGAATGTCAACACGCCCTAGAACTTAGAACCCAGAACCATTAGGGCAAAAATCAGACAAATTTCTGAGAATTCCGCTAGGCTACTACTTCATGTAATGGTTCTTGAAAAATTGCGCGTATCGAGCTACATCTTTGGTGCGGTACAAGATGGTCAAATTATCCTCCGAGATAGCAAAGTTGGTCTCGATATTTTGGGCTGAATACTCGGGGGGCAGGCTTGCCACGGGCGAATTGTCTCCGTTAAACTGGGTATAATACTCCTCGGCGGTTTCCTTATCGGGAAATTTCTCTACTAAAATCATCACCTTCCCATCTTCCAGCATTAGGTTGGCCGACGTGAGGTTTGCCACCTCGAAATACTGACGGTTGAACGCATCAACCGCTTTAGGCAGTTCGGTAGATAATTTCTTTACGTTGGTATACACCACAATAAAGGAGTGCTTCTCATCGAACTCGGCAATGTAATCGGTGCCCCGCCTTGCTTCAATTTTCTGCTTATAAGCGTCTATACCGGCCAGCAGTTGGGTAGCGTACGTATGCACATCGCTTTCGGGAAAGTCTTCCAGAAATCGTTGCAGGGCTAATTGATACTCGTATTCGCCGTCGGTTTTGCCCTTGATTAGTGCTGCCAACAGCGTGGCATTATCGGTGAAGTCATTGTCGCCGTAGCGGGCTAATCCTGAACGCACCTGCTGCTGGGCCGAATCGTAGTTTCCTTGCTGGTACTGGGCGTACGCCTTTTGATAAAGTTTTTTGAGCTGCTCGCTGGCCAGATTACTCTCTTCTTCGTAGTTCGGGTTTTTAATGAGCTTGGCGTAGATAGAGTCGGGAAATTCCTTGAGCACCCGGTCGCGGTATTTCTGATAGGTGTTGTCGTCTAGTTCCTGATAGATCAGATACAGCAAATACAGTACTTCGGGTGTGTGCTCCGAAGTAGGGAAGCGCTCCAGCATTGTCTCAAAGGTTTCGATGGCCTTGCGTTTCTCCACCAGATCAAAATTATAGATACCGCCCAGCGCGTAGTACGCTTCTTCCACCATGGCCAGCGCGGCCTGCTTTTGCTCGTCGGTGAAGGGAATGTTGGCGTACAGCGCCTCGCGCTCGGCCGATCCGGCGACCAGCGCCGCGCCTTCTCCTTCTTCTCCGAAGGCCCGGGTAGAATCAGTGGGCAGCGTAGCGGCCGGATCATCACCTTGGGCAACCGGATCGTCACCGCTGCTAGGTATGGCCTGTCGTTGCGCGCGGCGCCAGTCGTCGACCAGGGGTCGCTGGCCCCACTGCCGGGCGAAGGCCGATTGTCCCTGGCTAATAGCTGCCGGATTATAGAAGTACCAGTCGCTGCCCTGGGCCTGGGCGGCGGCACTCGACTCCCCACCGGGCGCACCAAACGGCGAGTTTGCCTGGTTGAAACTGCTGTTGGCTTGGCCGCCGCGCTCTTCACGCCGCGCCAGGCGGTCTTGCCTTTTTTGCTCGCGTTGCTGCTCAGCAATAATGTCGTCGATGATGGTCATCAGGCGGGAAGAATCCATCTGCGCCAGTTTTAGCAAACTATCCTGCACCTCAATGATGGTGATCTGCTCCACGAAGTTGGTCAGGATTTCCTGCCGCTTGGTCACCGCGGCGTAATTATCCTCATCCGCCGGCAGCACACTCACCGTACTGTCGTAATAGAGTTTCGCCGTTCGGTAGTTGTCGAGGCTGTCGTAGTAGATTTTACCCAGGGCCAAATAAGAGTATCCCTTTTGGCGGTTGTTGCTCACGCTGGCCCGCACCGACTGATCATAATACTCAATCGCTCTTTCCAAATTGCCCTGCTTTTGCTCGAACGAGGCCAGTTCGTAGTAGATCTTATCGCGGTATTCTTCGTTTTTATCGTCGCGTAGCAGTTTCCGGAAGAACTTTCTGATTTTCTTAACATCGCCCCCGTCCGACAAATCCGTTACCTGCGCCATGTTGAGGCGGGTGTAGAAATAAAGTTCGTACTCCGGGTTGCTCTTGAGCACTTCCTGGTAGTTGTCGTAGGCCTGGGCCTCAAACCCCAGTTTTTGGTAGAGTTGTCCCAAGATAAAGTAGGTCTTGGCACGTCCCTCCGAGTTCTTCATCTCGGGCGCAGCAATGAGCAGGTTGCCCACCATGGCGTTGTAGTCTTCGTTGCGCTGGGCGAGGTCGGCCTGCACCAGGTGCATTTGCACTTTATTTTCGCGGTTCAGCTTTTCTTTGCGCAGGTAGTCCGACACGGCCACGGCGTTGTTTTGCTCCTGGGCCTTGGTGAAGGTATACATGAGTTTTACCAACGCTTCGTGGCGGGCCGCATCGTCTTCGCTCTCAGTGTTAACGAACTTGTAGGTTTTGATCGCGTCGCCGTAGTTCTGCCGAAAGTCGCGGCACATGCCGATCAAGATGTAGCTATCGTCGGCCCAGTGGCTGTTGGGATGCCGCTCGATAGCCACTGACGATTTTTTGATGCAGTCTTCAATCTGCTCATTCAGGCTGCTGATAAAAGCGGTATCCGGCTCGGGCAGCACCCGCAAGATTTTGTTGTAGTTATCTTCTTGCTGTTCAGCGATGGCCAGCTGAATCTCATCCATGCGCAGGCGGGCGTAGAAGAGGGCGTTGTAGTGCGCCGTGGTGTTGTGGTAAACACCGGCCACCAGTCCGTTCTTTTCCGGGGCGCAGCCCGATAACGCCAAGGCCGCCAGACTCACTAGCAGGATGTAATATTTAACCAAAACGTGTACCTTCAACCAAATAATAGTTAAATTTAGTGCCAAGCCCGCCTTTTGTTGCCGGGCGAACCGACAGGCAAAGTTAGGGGAATATAGATTAATGGTTACTTTTGTTACAAATAGAACAAAAAATTCCTACGCTTTGAAGTCAAGAAAAACCTTTTCCAGCCGCTTAACGAACCGCTACCTGCTGATCGTTCGCAACGAAGAGGATTTTGCGGAGAAAACGACTTATACCTTTACATACGCGAAGTTAATTCTTTTCATTGTGCTAACGAGTGCAATTCTCTTGGTAGGCAGCTTATTTCTGGTAAGTACGCTGCTAGAGAATTGGTTTGATCCACGTTACGCCCAAGCGGAGGCCAACCGCAAGCTGGTAGAACTTTCGCTCACCGTTGATTCGCTAGAGGTAGAGGTGGGGCGGAAGGGTGAATTCATCCAAGCGTTTCAGCACATTGTGCGGGGCGATTCGGTATTGGGCACCGAACCAGGCTACCTGGCTAGTGCTGACGACCGGCAGGTGGAGGCCGTTAACACCGTGCAAACCGAGGTTTCGGATATCGACGCACAATTTCGAGAGGAGTTTGAAGAGAGCGGCCTGGAACTGCTTTCGGTAGGAAGCGCGGCCAGCAGTCAGCTAGACGAACTGTTCTTCTTCTCGCCGCTGTCGGGCATCATCTCGGCTCCCTACAGCACCAAAGGAGGGCACTACGGAGTAGATATTGTCTCCAAGAAAAACGAACCTATCAAAAGCGTAGCCGATGGCACCGTATTGTTATCGTCCTGGACGCAAGACGCAGGCTACGTGATCGCCATTCAGCACCGCAGCAACGTGATCTCGGTGTATAAGCACAACTCCAGCCTACTCAAAAAGTCGGGCGACTTCGTGAGCGCGGGCGATGTGATCGCGATCATTGGCAACACCGGAGAACTCACCACCGGCCCCCATTTGCACTTTGAATTGTGGTATAATGGTAACCCGATGAACCCTGAAGAATTTGTCTCATTCTAATCTATTCAATCTATGTTTGGCACCAAAACCGAAAAAAAAGTGAAATTTGACGAAAGCAGCACCTCCAGTAGTATTATTGGCAAAGGTACGTCCGTAGAGGGCAACATCGAGACCAACGGCAATATCAGCGTCGAGGGCGAAGTGAAGGGCAACGTGGTGAGCAAATCCAAGGTAGCCTTGGGTCCTTCTTCTTACGTAGAGGGCAAGGTGCTGGCCGATAATGCGATTATCGCGGGCGAAATCCAGGGATCGGTAGAGATTAGTGAGTTGCTCACGCTCAAGCCGACGGCGGTGATTCACGGCGATATCATGACCAACAAACTGGTGGTGGAATCGGGGGCCACTTTTAACGGCTCGTGCCGCATGGGCGTTTCGGTGGACACCATCGATTTTGAAGACGAACCCCAGACGGTGGAAGCGCCCTACGTGGTTGATAACCGCTCGTATAGCGACGAGGCTAACCTAGAGGAGACCGATTTGGACGAAACTGACCTAGACGAAACCCCGCTGGATGAAACCGACCCCACCATCGAAGAAGAAAACGAATCCCGGTCCCTCTAGCAATCGAGGTGAAAGCTCCCGAAGTGCTGCCCAAACCTATCTAAGGTATTCGGGCCTGGCCTTTCAGATGCTGGCCGCGCTGGGTTTGGCCGCCTGGGGAGGCATCAAGCTAGACCAACACTTTGACAACCGCTTTCCGTTTATCACCCTGCTGCTGGTGGTGCTGGCCCTGGTTGGCTCCATGTTTCTGTTGATTCGGCAGCTGCCGAAGGAATAAGGAATTCGGAAGCAAAGGCGAATCTTACTCCTGTTTCTCACCTTCCAGCAATGCTACAATCTGCGCTTCTATTCCTTGGCTAGGGCGAGGGCATTTGTTGCAAACGATTTTGCCCTTCTGGTTGATTAGTACACTCTGGGGCAGGGCACAAATGTCAAACTTTTCTTTTAGCAAATTATTCCAATTGTCCGGTGCGATAAGGTTGAGCGTTTTCAGGTTATGCTGGCGAACCACTTCGCGCCATTTCTCCGGATCTGAATCTACGCAGATATTGACAATCGTAACCGGGTCATCGGCAAACTTCTCTACTAATGCGTTCTCGTGCTCAAACTCCAGGTAGCACGGCTTGCACCAGATAGCCCAGAAATTGATGAGCACCACCTGACCTTCAAATGACGATGGTTCGTAGTAGGTGCTATCCATTGCGGGCAGCGAAAAGTAAGGGACTTCGGCACCATCGGGCAGAATTTGGTGTGTTTCCAGATAATCGTGCAAAAAGTCTTTCATATCTCTATCTTCTACCAAACTGATCCAGGAGGTGTCCAAAACACGACGACGACGGTCGATAACAGTGCTTGTATTAGCCGCTAAATAAACATCCTTGACCACTCCGGTTAATTCTTTCTGAACGGTAGCATACAGACTATCCGTTCGATCTTGATCAGCTTGTGTGGTGGAAGGTATTGATGAAAATAAGTGTACGCCGGTAGCCAAAAACATGTGGTCCCTCAAAAACTGGTAGTACGTTATGCTGCCCAGCATGTCCGAGTTTTGTATTGCGACAAGATTTTTGACGTTAGTTAAAAAATTCGCGGGGAGCGTATCGGCTTTGTTAAGTAGCGCCCTGCGATACAGAAAACTATTACTCTTCGCACCTTCATTCAAATACAGCAATCTATCGTTTTCAAACTTAGCGTACCACGAGGGGATATCGGCGGCGTGTTGCTGCAAATAGGCTAATTGCACTTGGGTAATAGAATCGTTCACTTGTATTATTCTGTTAAATTCGTCAGATTCTCGCGTGACACTTCCGCGCAGTCGCCAGTCAGCATCCGCCGAACCGAATGCTACCTGCTTCTTCAACAAAAAGCGGTTGATCTGCGGTGAGTTGCCTTCGAACACGATACTATCCGGCTCGGAGGAACTCCGTATGATAATCGTATCGTTCGCCTGCGGTTGGGTAAAAAGCCTATACTTAGTTTTGTTAAGTTTCAACCAATAATGCTTCTTCCCCTGGGTCTTGAGCGTGTAGAACAAAGTAGCTGAAGAAGCAATAGAAGTATCCATCGTCTGCTCCTTGAAAGGCACAATCGTCCACCCTTCCGACGCAATACGAAGCGTGTCTTCTGTCTGATTGATGATGGTAATGGTGCTGGTGCCCGTTAAATAGAAGCCGACGTCCGGTGAATTTCCTTCGCAAGCTCCTAACCACAGAGTTAGCAGTAGTAGGATTATTGACTTGATTTTCAACATAGTGTCTTCTAAACTTGCGTACCTCTAAAACCCTTAACTCAAAACTATCATTTTAGTTTAACAACTAATTTAATAGTTTTATTAGCGGTGGCATGATCCCAGAACATGATTATCTTCCGTTGCCGCTATCTTCTTCGCCAGTTCGCGTACGGCTAAGTAGACCGGATTGTGATCCATAGAGATTGTTTTTCACAAATACTCAAGGTTGTTCGGACAAAAACAAAGCAAGTTCCTCCCGATGAAGTGAAACCAGCTCCGTATCCTCCAGAAGTTCAATGCCTTTTCTAATTCCACAACTCTTTTAGTTGTCTGACAAATCCCGCTCAGCCGTTGCAATCCAGCCCCGGATGACGTAATTTTGCCACCTGAAATGAACAAACAGCTCCTAACCCTTTAGTATCCATGGCAAACACCGGAAAAATAGTGCAGGTCATCGGCCCCGTGGTCGACGTTAGTTTTGACGGCGAAGACGCCAAACTTCCCAACATCCTCAACGCGCTGGAAATCAACCGGTCCGACAACACCAAGCTGGTGCTGGAGGTGCAGCAGCACCTGGGCGAAGACCGCGTGCGCACCATCGCCATGGAAGCCACTGAAGGCCTGGTGCGGGGCATGGAAGTGGTCGACACCGGCCAACCCATCACCATGCCCACCAGCCCAGAGATTCGCGGCCGCCTGTTTAACGTGGTGGGCGAAGCCATTGACGGACTACCCCAACCCGATCGGGGCAAAGGCCGCTCTATCCACAACGCACCGCCCAAGTTCGAAGACCTTTCTACCTCCGAAGAAATTTTGTATACCGGCATCAAGGTGATCGACCTGCTGGAGCCCTACGCCAAAGGGGGTAAGGTAGGCCTGTTCGGTGGTGCCGGAGTAGGCAAAACAGTACTGATTCAGGAGCTGATCAACAACATTGCCAAGGCCTACTCGGGCTTCTCGGTGTTTGCCGGGGTGGGTGAGCGTACCCGCGAGGGGAACGACCTGCTGCGCGAATTTATCGAGGCCGACATTATTAAGTACGGCGAAGACTTTAAAGAATCAATGGAGCACGGCGGCTGGGACCTGAGCAAGGTGGATATGAACTCCCTGCGCGAGTCGCAGGCTACCCTGATCTTTGGGCAGATGAATGAACCTCCCGGAGCGCGCGCCCGCGTTGCCTTATCCGGACTCAGCGTGGCGGAGTACTTCCGCGACGGCGGTGAAGAAGGTACGGGTAGCGATATTCTATTCTTTATCGACAACATCTTCCGCTTCACCCAGGCGGGTTCTGAGGTGTCGGCCCTGCTGGGGCGGATGCCCTCGGCGGTAGGCTACCAGCCTACGCTGGCTACCGAAATGGGAGCTATGCAGGAGCGTATCACCTCCACCCGCAACGGCTCCATCACCTCGGTGCAGGCCGTCTACGTGCCCGCCGATGACTTGACCGACCCGGCCCCGGCCACCACCTTTGCCCACCTGGACGCCACCACCGTACTGAACCGGAAACTTACCGAGATCGGCATCTACCCAGCCGTGGATCCGCTGGACTCTACTTCTCGTATTCTGTCTGAAGCCATCGTCGGTGCCGAGCACTACAACACCGCCCAGCGCGTGAAAGAAATTCTGCAACGTTATAAAGAGCTACAGGACATCATCGCCATTCTGGGCATGGATGAGCTATCGGATGAGGACAAGCAGGCGGTACACCGCGCCCGACGCGTGCAGCGATTCCTGTCGCAGCCCTTCTTCGTGGCCGAGCAGTTCACCGGTATCCCCGGCGTGCTGGTCGACATCAAAGACACCATCAAGGGTTTCAACATGATCATGGATGGCGAGCTGGATCACCTCCCCGAAACCGCCTTCAACCTGGTAGGAAGCATCGACGATGCCATTGCCAAGGGTGAAAAAATTATGGCCGAAGCGAAATAAATCGGGTATTGGGTTTTGGGGATTAGGGGTTGGGTTACATGCTTTTCCCAACCCCTAATCCCCAATCCCTAAAACCCAGAAAATCTAACCCTATGCATCTAACGATTATCACCCCCGACCAGCAAGTTTTCGATGGTGAAGTGGATTCGGCAACCTTTCCGGGAGAGGACGGCTCGTTTCAGGTGTTGAACAACCACGCTCCGTTGGTGAGTGCGTTGGGTAAGGGGGAAATTCGCTACCGCGGGCGGAGCAACAGCGCTTCGGTGATGGTGGAAGGTGGCGTGGTTGAGGTGCTTAACAACAACGTGACCGTGCTGGCCGAACGCGTGCTGGACGCCGCTGAGTAAACGCAATTCTTTTTATCTAACCTTAACGTTTCGCTATAGTCTTCTCAGCAGGGATAGGCTCTAGCGCCGATAGTTCGTCTTGCGTTTCAAACCAAGCATCAAGGGGTTGGATCTCCGTAGCGGAAACCAACAATGCTCCTTGGTATTTCAGTGTTCTGAGCCGATATGTTGAGGACGATTTTTGTGACTCTTTGGTAAGAAAATACAGTTGACCGTTGCGCGGATTTATATCCACCTGATACGGAACTTCATCGAGCAAAAACAGCGTACGCACCCGGATTCCGGATAGACTTGCCTGCTTGATGGCACTGTGGCCCGAGTGCGGATCGCGCAAATCCGTGAACACAATACGATTGTTCGGGCTGTCTACGCAAAAATCCTGAATAAAAAGTGCCTCCTGGGTAGCTCCCACCCCGCCGATAATTCGTTGCGCCCCACTGCCATCGGGGCGCATTCGGTAGATTTCGCCCGCAAAACTCAAATAGTAAACCTGGCGGCTTGCCGTGTCAACAATCACCTTCACCGGTTGGTCCATGGCAGATAGCGTGGCAAAATGCCGTTCTGCCGCCAAGGGAACAACTGGGTGATGCGGCTGATAACTACAGTTGCCCAGTCCTAGGCTCGTAAGTATAAACAAGAGTGTGCGCAGTGGTAAGCGGTTCATAAGCGTGGTGGCCTGAGTAAATTATTGTTGGTTAGTGACTTTCCTCCTTCCGAATGTAACCTTCCTTCTCTTTCTGTATGAACGTAACTTCCTGCTTCTTTGGATTTTAAGACAAGAACATTGCGTCAATTTTTATCCACTCGAAGCAATCCGAATAACGCAGTTGGTAAGGCCCTTTAAACGTAAATAAAAGCGGGGTAAACGCTGTTTCTCCAGAATTTTTATCACTTTTGGTTACAATACTAATTTCTCTTCTGACTAACCGACAATACAATGAGACACGATAGTCCTTCGGACGAAGAAATCATCGCGGCTATAAAAAGAGATAGAAACTTGAACGACACGGTTCGCCATTTGTACCAAACGCACTTTGATAGTTTGGCGAACTTCATCCGTACGAACAGTGGGCGACAGGAGGACGCCGAGGACTTTTTTCAGGAAACCTTGGCGGTGTTTATCAACATTGTGCGCCGCGACAAGTTTCGGGGAGATAGTAGTATCAAAACGTTTCTTCACTCCATCATGCGGAACTTGTGGCTAAATGAGATCAAGCGTCGGAGCAAAGCACTGGCTCGTGAAACCACTTATTATGAACAGAGCGACAAAGAGACGAGCGATGGGCAGCATACGGTGCATGAAAGTGAAGCCACGCGTCAGGTGCTGGCTATCTTTGATCGGCTAGGTGAAAATTGTAAGAAGATACTGGTAATGTTTTATTACGAGAACAAATCAATGAAGGAAATATCGCTGGCCATGAACTACGACAACGAGCAGGTAGCTCGAAACACAAAGTACAAGTGTTCAAAAAAACTGACCGACCTACTAAACGACAACCCAAAGATGAAGGAGGCATTTAAAAATTTACTTAATAACCACTAATGAACGATTTTTCAGACTTTGAACGGGCGCAGCAGATTGACCGCTATCTGGCGGGCCGCCTAAGCACCGCAGAAACCCAGCAGATGAAAACCGCTTTGCAGCAGGACCCGGAGTGGCAGCAGGCCTACGAAGACGCCAAATTGTCGCGCTTACTTGCCCAAGAACACGGTTTGCGGGACGAAATTCGGTCGATCCGCACGGCCATGCTGGACGAAGGTGCATCAGAGGCCACCATTGAACCCATGACGGGCACTCCGATGGCTTTCTCCGCCGACACAACCGTGGTGGCAGATACGGCGGGTCGGCCATCCGACCCCGTGCAACATCCGTTGGTGGATACGGCCCCCGTGGATACGGCCCCCGTGGATACGGCGGCGCGGCCGTCAGATTCAACCAAGCCGAAAGCCAAAGTGCGACCGATGTTTTCTGCCTACGCCGGACGCATCGCCGCCGGATTGGCCCTGCTGCTGGTCGGTTTTCTGGGCTTTCAGTACGCCACCTTATCCGGTGACGATCTATACGCCGAGCGCGCCACGACTTATCAAATGTCCGCCAGCCGCTCTTCCGAAACTCCCACCGATTCACCCGAAGAGCAACTGGAGAAATCCTACCGCGCGCAGCGCTTCTCCGAAGCTACTGCCGCTTATGAGCAAATAGAAAACCCCTCGATAACCGTCATGTTTCTCGCTGGGAATGCCTATTTAAAGCAAGACAAAACTGTGCAAGCTATCGGCGCCTTCCGCGAGATCGTCAGAATCAACGGCAGCCAGGGCGTCAATCGGTTTGAAGAGGACGCGCAATATTATCTAGCCCTCAGCTACCTCAAGGCTGACCGTACGGACGAAGCGCTGCCCCTGCTAGAGAAAATTAACGACAACCCCCAGCACAGTTACCACGCGCTGGTCGGTGATTACTATCTGTGGAAGGTGAGATTCCTAAATAGCATTCGGTAACTGCCGGTCGCCCGCAACCCGATCGCAACGGGCGGTTACGCCACCTGTTTCAACCGTCTCTGCTGTCGCTGTCGCCACAGCAACATCCCCCCGACAATGGCGAGCAACACCAGCCCTGTGGCCAACCACCACCACCATTGGTAATTATCGTAGATAGGCACCGGATCACCAATGAAGACAAAGTTGGCCCAGTAGTAGGACGCTTTCTGGGCAGGGTGCACGGCAGGGTCGTCTAGATAGTCGATCTTAGCCTGCCGTAGGGCCTCGTCTTTTTCCCAACCCTGTTTGAGGTAATGATGCAGTCGGGCGGTGAGCCGGGCCGAAGAGCGGTCGTCGGCCTTCCATAGGGTGGTGACGATGTTGGGACAACCGGCGTAGGCAAAGGCCCGGGCCAGGCTCATCACTCCCTCGCCCCGCACCAATTGGCCGTTGCCCGCCTCACAGGCGCTCAGGATTACCAACTTCACGCTGTCGAGCCGCATGTTATACAGTTCGTGCGTATACAAGCGGTAGTTGGCCACCGAGTCGCGCTGCTGCGGATAAAACGCGATGAACGATTGCGACGGGTCTTCGGCGTCTACGGCGGCGTGCGTGGCCAGGTGCAGCACGTTGTAAGAACCGGCCACCCGCAGAAACCGGCGTTTGGTGGCGTCGCCTTCGGTATAAATGCTGCCCCCCACACTTTCTACCTCGGCCTGGGAATCGCGCAGCGGACTGAACCCCTGACTGCGCACGTTGCCCGCTTCCCCTCCGGCAAATGGGGCCATTGCCAGGACGGCCTCCGTCGGGTAGCCGCGTCGTTCGTCGATGGCTTGCCGCAGCAACGAAGCCGAGTAGCCGTAGTGCAAGGCGTGCGTATAAAGTAAATAATTCGCCCGCTGTCCGTCGACCGAGAGCAGGTCGAAGGGCAGGTAGTGCAGCGGACCGTCGGGCACGATGATGAGCTTGCGCGTGTCGACGAGGACATCGGCTACCGGAGCGATCAGGTAGCGGTAGAGCGTAGCCAGACTAGTCGGATCATCTCCCTGACCGGGGCGGTAATCATAGAGGTGCCGCCGGGTGCGTTGCAGGGCCGAGTCTAGTTCGGCGGTGCGGGTCACCGAGGCTACCCGCAGTTGGTCGCGACGCATGGCAAATACGAATACCTGCTCCTGCCCCACAAAATACTCTAGCAGCGCCTCGTTCTTGCCGAGCAACGTCCGTTGCAGGGCGGCAATATCCAGCGAGTCGGGTTGGTACTTGCGTTGGTAATAGTGCTCGTCTTTTTGCAGGTACTTGATGGTGCGGGCTAGCGCAATCTCCTGGTCGATCAACTGCTGTCGGTATGCTTCGTTCTGCGCCGAATCCTGACTCTCGACCAACTTCAGGCGCAGGGCGGTGATTAGCTGCTTGATGCGGCTCTCATCCTGCACCAGGCTGTCGTTTACCCCGCCCGAGGACTTGATCTTCACGTCGCGCAGACTTTCGGTGAGCACCGCGGCCTTGCTGGCTTCCGAAAACTGAAACGCCTGGGCTACGTACTGCGGATTGTCGGTGAGTTGGTGCAGTTGCACCGCGGTGGCAATGGCTTCTTCGTAGACCGGGCGCCACCTTGTTAACCAAAAACAGCTTAGCTTCGTCGTTGTCGTAGGTCTTCTGAATGTGCTGCGCCACGCGAATGGCGAGTTGGTAGGTGGTGAGGGAATGTTTGAGTTTGGTGATGTCTTGGTCTTGTTGGTAGTAGAGGCTCCAGGTGGCGGCTTTGCCCTTCAGGACATCAAACAATTGTAGCAAGGAAATAGCGCTAAGATAGTTTGTAGGATTGGCATCTAATTCTTGGTTGTCAAAGGAGTAATCTAAAGCCACTAGCGCCTGCTGGTAGTAATAAAGCGCGCTGTCGTATTCTACTTGAGATAAACTTAGTTCGCCTAACCTTTGGTAAGCAATCGCTCTTATAGAATTCTTGTTAGTGAATAAGCTGTCATTTAGCTGCAGTGAGGCATTGTAGTACCGCCGAGCACTGTCTAATTTGTTTATCTGAGCGTAGGAATAGCCTAGGTAGTTTAAGGTAATGTTCTCAACGCGGCGGTTAGGGTTATGAGTAGCTTGTTGTAGATAGAAGATCGCACTATCGTACTGATGCTTCCCTTCGAAAGATGCCCCTATATTATGAAGAACAGTGGAACTATATAAGCTTCCCTTCGCTAAAGACTTGAAGGTAGCAATGGCTTCGTCAAAATCACCGAGCATCTTACTGGCAATAGCGATGTTATTTTTTATTATATCTTCTTCCACATCGTATTTCTTCTTTCTACGCTCGGCAATCTGCAGTGATTTTTGGAAATAAATTTTAGCTCGCCGGTAGTTTCCTAGCGAAAAATGGTAGCTTCCCATTGAATTATACAGCTTATCCTTCTTATCAATGCCAGGATAACTTGCTGCTATGTCTTCCGCTTGCTCATAATAAAATACTGCTGAGTCCATTCGCACAAGGAGATGGTGCAGATCGCCTACGTAAAGGTAGTCTTCGAACCTTGCTGAATCTCCCTGATGCGTATTGATAGCTTTGCGAAAACAAGCGAGCGCTTCTTCCGATACACCAGCTTCCAGATGGATAATTCCCATCTTGCGGTAACAGTCCGCCCGTATAGATAAGTACTTATCATCTCGACACTCAGCAATAGTTTCTAGATACAGTTTTAGGGCTTCTCGGTCTGTTTTCTCCGTAGGATAGTCGCTGTTAAACAAGGACTCTGCGCTTTCGTATAGCAAATTAACGCTGTCGATCTCTACTTGTCCTAAAAGAGGTAACGATACCCACGAAAGGTGAAAAATAAGAAACCCGATAACGACCTTGGCCTTAAATAGCTTCATAAATTGACGCATCAGTCGCTCAACGTGAGCCAGCAACAATTATGTAAGTAGGCCTTTCTCTCTCTTCTCTCCCGTTGACAGGATAGCGCTGTTTTTCCCTAAGTAACGCGATGAGTTCCGGTGGAATATCGGATACGGTTTCATAGTAGAAAATCTGCACTCTAAGACTGTTCAAGAAAGTAGGTTGCTGTTCCAGGGTATAGAATATCTCAAACTCACGTGTGAATTCTTCGGTAAGGTCCACCCCTTCTTCACGGAAATTGTCAACTGTCTGCCGCAGATCGATAACTCCTGTCGTATTGTTAATTGTCAAGCCACGAGAAGCGGCGGAGGGCTGTCCCTGGCCTAGTTCTAATTCAAATAGAGCTGCCTCGTCAAAAAAACCTTTCACACTCCTAACTTCTTCGTTGATTCCATCCACAATGGGTACGGCCTCAAATTCGTTGTCCTCTAGCACATACACCCTATCTAGATAATCAATGCCGCCAATAACAATGGATGTTTCACAGGCAATGCGCCCGTCCGTAGAGACGAAGCGAATATAGTACTGCACCCCGGTCTCGCTCGTGTTTATATTGACCACTCCCGTTTGAGTATCAATGTCCAGCCCCTCCGGCTCAACGGTAAACCTACCCTCGCGCACCTCTCCCTCAAAAGTAGGGGTGATAAAAAAGCTAGCAGAAGGGTCGGTAGGCCTAAATACTGGTCCATCGCCTCTATACGAAAGCCCACATTCTTTCACCTTCACCGGGCCCTCGGCAATGACCACCTTCGTTTCGCAGGTCGTTTCCCCGTCGTCTAGTGTATACCCCACCGTATACTCACCGGCCGCACTGGCGTTCACGTCAATCTCACCACTGGTTGCGTCAATGACCAAACCCTCGGGCTGGGCAGAAAACGCTCCGGACGGTTGGTCACCCTCAAAAGTAGGCGATGCTACCTGTTCAGACGCACCATCGTGGGGTATAGATCAACTAGATCGTAGGTAGAACAGGCACGGAGTAGTCGGGAGCTTCACAGTCGCAGAACAGATCACAGCCCGAAAGACTCAGCAACAAGCAATGACAAATAGCCCAGCGTTGGTTAATAAAGGTCTCATAGTAGGTTAGGTTGGTTAGATTAGTGCAAAGTAATGTCAATCCATCCGTCGCAAAACGAATGGTGGTTAAGTCTGAATTACCTTATTCGGAGGTAGTAGAAACGGTCGATTGCTTATGCCCCTTTATACGCGCTTGCCCAAAAGGTAAACAGTAGGTCGCTTCTTTTCGCGAAATTTCTCTTAGGACAGGTGCCGTCGAAGCAACGCAACGACAATCGTAGTAGATATACGGCGGGTGGTGCTAACGAATAGTCAAAAAGTGAATTTGTGTGAATTGTCCCGGAAGAAAGATGGAACCACTTTTTGCTACAAACTCGTACTTTTTATGGTATCTGAACCTTCTGCGCCATTCAGCAGGCACTGCGTCGGCTGATTGCAGTCGACTGCCAGGATAAATCATTCTTTCTCGCAACCGTTCTTCAGCGCGAAATCACGCTGGTTTTTGCCTTGCTTAGTATCATAGCCAATCAATAATGATAGGACTTCGATTCTAATGTAGTCAATTTACCAAAGATACAACTCAAATTATGAGCGGCTCCCTACATTGTTTAGCTAAATCATCAATAGTAAAATTTATTTCTGTATTTATTTATATTATTGTTATACACAAAACAATGAGCATCATGATTGATAGCACGGTTTCCAACGAAGAAATTCTTCTGCGTATCAGCGGCGAACTCAAGCAGAAAATTGCCCGCGTGCGCTCGCACAGCAACCAACTGCAGCAGGCTTTCGCCGGAGCAATGGATGATGAGCACCAGCAACGGTTCGAGTCAATTGAGAAAGACTGCCTCGACCTGAATAGCATCATCCACAACCTGATTTCGTTGGACAACCAGTACGATGATCAACACCATCCCATCCAGGTGGATACCGTGCATCTGAACCGCTTTCTGACCGCCTACGTCGCTGATTATACCTCGGAACCCGCCGAGCACAAACGCATTCAGGTCTCCTACGAAGACATCGACGAAAGTATCTACATTCATATCGATCCGCAGGCCATTTCAGAGGCCCTATCGCATATCTTGTCTAATGCCGCAAAGTTTTCTCACGCCGAAACCCAGATTGTCGTCAAACTGGTGCGCTACGCCAACGTAGCCAACCTATCGAATATCGGATCAGGGCATTGGCATTCCTAAAAAGTTGCGGCCGTATCTATTCAAAAAGTTTAGCAAAGCAACCCGCCACGGCACCGAGGGCGAAGAATCCACCGGACTAGGACTCTACCTCACGCGGAACATCATCGAGAAGCACCAGGGCAGCGTCTGGCTGGAAAGCGAAGAAGGCCGCGGCACCAACGTATACATCAACCTGCCCATCCGCGAGAAGATTGGGTGATTAACGTGGTTTAGAAACCAAGCAAAGTTTAGATTTTTTGCCAATTTTTTAGTTTCCCGCCGAAGCAATAGCTTTAAAAACTGTAACTATACCCCAGCGTCCCGGTGAACTCAATGAACGGATTCGCAGCGGATTGTTGCCCCCGCCGAAGCGCCATCAGGCTGAGCGTGAAATTATTCTTCTTCATGTTGTAGCTCGTATTGATGCGCATGTTCACCACGTCACCGGTCGCAGTGCCCGCGCTCAGGTAGCGGTTATAAGACGATGACCAGGTGGCCCGCAATTTCTTTTCGTAGAATGATTTATTGACCGATACCGCCGGACCCAGCGCGGTGCTGCTCACCTCCGGGTCGGCGTTACGGTTGGCGTTGAGCGACGCGGTGAAACCCACGTCCGCCGCGGCTATCCGATAACTGTAGGCCAAATTTCCGTTATAAAAGCGCGACTGCCGGTCGGTGACCTGCTGTCCCTGCCGCTCGTTGGCCACCTGATACGAGGTGTTGAGACTAATCGCGTAGCTGTTTTCGCCCTGCTTGCCATTGTAGCTCGTCGAGAAGTTGGCGTTGTCGGTCACCTGCACAAAGTCCAGCGTCAGGGTGTCGGTGGTGTTCACGATCTCGTTGAGGCGGGGCGCCCGGCGGCTGTTGGTGGTGAAGTTCGAGTAGCTGCCCGAGAAGTTCCAGGCCGCCGTCGGACTGTAGCCCAGGTTCAACGAGTTAACGAGTCGGCGCTGCTGGTTTATTTCGTTGCCGTCGAGGTTGTTGCGCTGCACTCCGGTTTGCAGGGCCACCGTCACCTTGCTATTCAGCAGTTGGGTATTGCCCCCCACCGTGATGTTTTCCACGTCGTTGTTAAAGAAGTAGGCTCCCATCGTCTGATAGCCCGGATCCACGCGCTCGTAGCCCAGCTGCAAGCCGTAGTGACTCCCGGCGTAGTGCAGTATTCCCTTGTAAGCCTGGTGATAGGTGGATGAAAGCCGCGGAGTGAAAAGTCCGCCGAGTTTTTGGTAAATGCTCCCCGCCACCGGTGAGGCTTTTCCGGCGCGCACGTCGCGGGTGTAAGCACTGCTGGCCCACTCGCCGGTGAAACTCACCCGCTTGAACAAGCGTTTGGCCACATTGACGCCGAACACCAGATTCTCTCCCGGCAACACGTTCAGTTCTTCCGGCGGGGCAGCAATAGAAGTCGGATCGTCTTGCCCCTTAAATACAATTAAATCAATGTAGTCGGTGGCCGAACCGTAGCCTAGTTTAGCGCCGTAGCCGTAGCGTTGGTAGGTGAGAATGCTACCCGATTGTTCGGTGGTGTCGTGCTCCACCGCCCGGTTGAGTCGTCCGTACATACCTCCTACCCGCCACCGGCCAGGATTGAGCTCCAGGCCCGCTCCCAAAAAGGTGTGGCCCGCCAGCGTATAGGACGAGAAATTCATGCTACGCCAGCCCAGGTGCGCCGTAGCCCATTTGTACGTAGGACTCAGTCCGTACTGGTTGAAGGGCTGATGAAAGGTGGTTTGTTGGTTAGAGTAGTTTACCGATAGCGGAACGCTCAGCCCGTAGACCGATACGTTGAGCGAGCCTGACAGAAAGTACGAAAATGGATCACGGCGCGATGCCCCCGAAGAACCGTAGAGGACATTACTACCCGAGAAGGAGCCGGATATCGTGATGGGTCTCGCTTCACCAATGGCTCCCAAATCCTGGGCGTATCCCACTCGAAACAATCCTATCTCTAAGGCTAGTAGCAATCCCAGACGTAACGTTTTTCGTATCATCCGGTTATCGCTTCTTGGGTTGAGATACAATCAGTTCAACGCGTCGGTTTTTCGCTTGGTTGGTGGCAGTATCGTTTTCCACCAGCGGCTCAGTGGAGCCCATGCCATCGATCTCGGTGCGGGCAGCGTCCACTCCCTGCGCCACCAGATAGTCTTTCACCGACTGCGCTCGGGCTAATGATATTCGCCGGTTGGTGCGCTCCTTGCCCACGTTGTCGGTGTGGCCCACCACCCGCAGATGCAAGGTTGGGTTCATCTGCATCAGCCCGACGAAGTCGTCGAAGTAAATTTGGGCTTCGGGAGTAAGCGTAGCGTCGTTAAAGGCAAATTCAAAGGTGCGTTTCAGATGAAAAGCTACTGGTGTGTCTGTCGGTGAGCCCGGTAGATCATTGGCTGCGTTTGCTTCGTCGGCAGTATCTTCGAGCGTATCCGCGGGGAAAACATTAGCTGTCGGCCGCGTGCTCGAAGTCGGCTGTTCTTCGTAAAACTTCCGAACGTCCCCCACCGAGTAGTCACGAACCACCTGAGCGGGCGGACGGCGGTTGATGGTTTTGTGAATCGCCAGCGTGAGTTCGGTAGCGTTTTGCATAGGCTGTCCGGTGGTGCCCACGTCGTAGCTGAATCCAGCGCTGAAGTGCGGCTGGTTGAAGCGCAGCGACAGCGCCAGGGCCTTCGCATCGGTATAGTACGTCCCAAATTCCACGCTGCCCGACCGCAACGGGTCCAGCGGATTATCATTTTTGAAGTGATAGGCGTACGCCGCTCCGGCCCGCAGCAAGTTCTGGGGACCCTCGTGCAACCACAGCACATTAGGGGTGATTGTCCAACTGCCGTTGTCGAATACCCGCTGACCGCCCTGCACCACGTAACGACGCGGCAGTCGGTAGCCAGACAGAAAAAGCTCCGATGGTTGTTGCAACCGCTGCACCGCGATGCCAAGATAGGTCATCGTCTCCCGCCGAGCGTCGGTGCGATAGAGATACAACCCACTGCCCACGTTCCAGTAATCGCTCTGCAAATTGCCACCGATACTTTCTCCCAAATCGGCTCCTGAATCGAACCCTGACTTAGGAGAGTACTGACTGCCGGTGGTGATGCTACCCGATGAGAAACGCTGCTGGTGAAACCCGCCCTGTGTCCCCCAGCTCAGGTACGTACGCGGAGCTAGCGTGAAATTGTAGGCGAAGGCTACCTCCAGCTGCGTGCGCTGAAACGACGGCTGTTCGTCAGCGTTGTCGGCGAGCAAACTGATGCCAACGCCTCCCCAGCGCTCGTTCGTCCCATTTTTGATGAGCGGATACTTTCCGGTGAATACGGTCGACTGTAGCGACACATCTTCCAGGAATTGCTGACGGCGGTAGTCGAGCATCAGGGTAGCGTGGTTATCGGTGGCCATTAGGGCAGGATTGAACTGCAACGGTACGCTGTTCGTCTGGGTGAAGTAGGAGTCCTGGGCGGAAGTAGCGAACGGTAGGCTGAATAGAAGGAAGTAGAGGGTGGGTTTAAGCATGGTATTTACTCTCGCAGATGGCACAGATTACACGGATGAATTGATGGCGTTTACTCTCGCAGATGGCGCGGATTAGGCAGATGGATTATTGATGATTCGGGTGATGGAATCTTTTAGAGTCACGCTGTTGAAGTTGATGAGTAGGCCAAGGCGTTTGTCGGTGAGGCGTAGGTAGGTGAGCAGTTGCTTGTAGTGGACTTTCAGGACAGTCTCCACCGACTTTAGCTCGACAATCACCAGATCGTCTACCAGCAAATCCAAGCGAAAGCCGATGTCTAAGTATATTTCTTCATATCGCACCGGAATTCCCAGTTGACTCTTCACCTTATGTCCCATCTTCGTGAGTTCGTATATCATCGCTTGCTCGTATACCGATTCCAATAACCCCGGCCCTAGCGTATTGTGCACCCGAAACGCCGCCCCCCTAATCTCATAACTAATATCATTCTCTCTCATATCTCTGTATTTTATCTGCGTCATCTGTGAAATCTGCGCGCCCGCATTCTACCGAACTAAACTAACCTTCCCCACCTGCCTCCCCCCAAACGTCACCGCTTTCCCGTCGTAAAACTGCCCTCGAATCATCCAGCGGTAGCTCCCGCTTGGCAACGGTGCTCCCCGCAGCGTTCCGTCCCATCCGATCTCCATAATTTCTGTCACATTTGTTGAATAAAACAGGCGATTACCCGGTCGATCAAACACCTGTAACTCCAGCCGATCAATACCCGCTCCGTACACCTTGAAGGTCTCGTTTTGTCCGTCTCCGTTGGGCGAGAATAGGTTCGGAATGAACACCCGATTATCCACCGACACCGTCACGGTATCCACTCGGCTACAGCCTAGTTCGTTGGTCACTGTCACCTCGTAGGTGGTTGTCACCGTAGGCGATGCAACCGGATTAGCGATATCGGAGCGCGACAAACCTTCGGTTGGAAACCAGGCGTAGGTCACGCCACCGGTAGCAACCAAAAGTGTGGTTTCTCCGGCCCCGATGGTTAAATCCTTACTGATGGTAGTTTCGGGCAGTTCATTGACGGTTACCGTGACGTAGGCGGTATCGGACGGGCAGTCACCGGCTTGCACCACCAGCGTGTAGGTGGTGGTTTGCTGGGGCGTGGCAATGGGATTGGCCGATGATAGATTGCTGAGCGAGGCATTCAGGAGACCAAGCGTAGCGGTAGTTCAGAACAGCTCCCTGCGCAGTAGGTTCGCCGCCCAGTACGGTTGATTCGCTCCGGCAGATCGAGCGATTCTCTCCGGCGTTTAAGCGGTTGGGTGGGTTCACGGTGACCACCACGGTGTCGTAGCTCACGCAGCCCCGCGCGTTGGTTACCCGAAGCACGTAGGTGGTGGTGGTGTCCGGAGTGGCTATCGGTTGGGCGATGTTAGCACTAGACAGCGAAGCAGCGGGCTGCCAGATATAGGCAAAATCGGGTTCGGCTGGTTTTCCTACCGTGGTGCTTTCGTCCTGACAAATCAGTTGATTCTCTCCGGCGTCGGCAATTGGCAAGTGGTAAACCTCGACCACCATTGTATCATAACCTACGCAGCCGTTGGGGTTGATGACTTCTACCCACAGCGTATCGGTTTGCTCCGCCACGTAGGCCATTTGGGTTGTATCCGTAGCCAAGCGTCCCTGCCGAAGCGAATACCAGTTGACGCTATCTTCAGACTGTCCGGCTGCTAGCAATAAAGTGTTGTAGGCACAGAGCGTGGTATCAGCTCCCAAGTCAGCCTCCGGCAACGCGTAGGTTTGCACCACCAGCGTATCGCGCAGCACGCAACCCAGGGCGTTGGTAAGTGTAGCAATCAGGGTATCGGTTTGTTCAAAAGAAAGCGCAATAGCCCGTTGCCCGTTGATAATAACTCCTCGAGATGATTGCCAGTCAACCTGATTACCGCTTTGGCCTACCTCCAGCTTGATCGTATCTCCGGTGCAAACAGCGGTGTCGGCTCCTAGGTTGAGCGCGTAGCAAATGTTAAAGCTTCCTTCGGCTGAAAAGGCGGAACTGCGGTGGCTGGCATCGAGCGACTGCACCGCCCAATAGTACCGTCCTTCGGGCAGATCGCGCAGCGTGAAGGTGGTTACGTAACCGGCGTTTCCGCTGTTGAGCAAGGTGGAAGTGCCATCGGTAAGCAAGGCAGGGGGCGATACCACGTCGATCTGGCCCGGGGCAGTGCCTATGTACACTTGGTAGGCAATCCCCGCATCTGGCGTTTCGGCATCAATGGCGGGGTTCCAGGTTAAGCGAACCGAGTCTTCCGATGGAGTAGCGAGCAACCCATTGGGCACACTGGGGGCGGTATTGCCATTGGTCAACCCATTGGTGTGCAACTGACTCTCGCCTCCTCGATTGTTGGTGCCGGTAATAAGCGCATCGATGAATCCGTCTTGGTTGTGATCCGTGATGCTTACGTTGCCGTCGTAGACCGCTAACAACCCCGAGCTATTGACCGCACTGAAACTGCCGTTTTGCTGGTTACGGTACAAAAAGCTTTCGGCATTGGCATTTAGCAAGCCAGTGATGTACAGGTCGGAGTAGCCATCGTTGTCATAATCGAGCCAAGCAAGGCTACTGTTGCCTACGGCGGTTAGCGCCGCGGTCGCGTCGGTGAAAACTTCGTTTCGGTTGTTGCGGTAGATTTTGCTGACCGCAATTCCACCGTCGGTGATGCCGGATAGCGCAATATCAGGGTGGCCGTCTTGGTCAAAATCGCCCCAGGCAGCCTCTCCGAACGACACGGGCGGAAGCACCGTGTTCTGATGAGAAAACGTAGCGACACCTTCGTTTCGATAAAGATGCGTGGCCCGACTGGCATCGCTGAGTAAGCCGGTGAGCAGCAGATCAGGACGGCCATCACGGTTATAGTCGGCGATATCGAGCGAGCCATAGGTGAATCCGGCTACGGCTACGTCCACTTCGGCGAATACGCTGTCCTGGTTCTGATAATACTTGCTCACACTTTCTTGGCGGGCGTCCGATCCGGTGTAGAACAAATCCAAGTCGCCGTCCTGGTCAAAATCAACCAAAGCGGCGGCTCCGTAGGAGATACCCGTCAGCGGAGTAGGATGTAGCACGAAGTTTTCGTTGCCCTGGTTGATATACAGTTCGCTGATTCGCTGGTTGTCGGTGGTCAGTCCGGTGAGGTGGAAGTCGAGCAACCCATCGCCGTTCACGTCGCCCCACACGATGCTGCCGTGCGCCACGGGCGTGAAGGTGCGGTAGCGCGCGAAGGTAGGATATCCATCCGGGCCGTCGCCGTTGTTGCGAAACAGTTCGGTGGCGTGATCGCCATTGGCTTTGGTGCCGATAAGCAGACAATCGGGATAGCCGTCGCGGTTGTAGTCGCCCCAGGCAGCGGTGCTGTTACCCAATTGAGGCAGATCGGGGATGGTGTGATTAGAATACACCTGGGCGAAGGATGGAGCCACTACCCAGAAAACCATTGCCAGAAGGACCAGCACAGAGCGACTAAGCGCTAGCTGTGGATTCGGATTGACCTTTTGAATAAACAACATGAGCAAGGAGTTACTGAACAGCGTCATGGTTTGGTTAGCGGATTGTAAAGCGGATTATTTTGACCTCGGCGGGGGTTTCAATGATCAAGGAGTAGACTCCGTGCTTGAGGTGCGCAAGGTTAATCGCCTCTTCTATGAATTGGGTATCGGAAAACTGTTGCTGGAAGTAGCGGTAGTTGAACAAGGGATCGTACACGCTCACCCGAACGGTCTGGGCCTTCGGCGTACTGATCTTTAGTGTAAACCGCCCGTCGTTTGGATTGGGGTACAGCAGATATTCGCTCTTGGTGTGATAGCCTAATCGGCCGTTTTCTACCGAGGGGTCCGCTACACTAGCATCGCTGACGATGATCTTTTTCTCCACCTCGTCCAGGCAATTGCCGATCATCACCGTGAGGGTAATTGTGTACTCGCCGGGGGCCGGAAACACCACGTATTCTTTCCCCCCGTCCGACTGGTGGGCAGTCACGTTTTCGTCGTACTGCCACACGGTTTGCTCGGGCGCAGGCCACGATACTTCCGTGAGCACCACCGTGTCGCCCGCTAGAATTTCGGTTGGTAGCAGAAACTCAGCATCAATCACGTTATCGGTCGTGATTAGGTCCAGTGTATCGTATATCACGCAGCCTTGATTGGTGGTCACCTGCAAGAAGTAGCGTCCGGCCTGATCAATGGCGATGCTTGACTCAGCACTCACAAAACCGTTGTCTGACGTCCAGGAGTGGGTTTTCTCGCTCAGCCCGGTATCCACCCTCACCGATTGGCCGGTGCACAGGGTGATCGCCTGAGGCTCAAGAAGATCTTCGGGAGCCGGAGTAGGCAGTACGGTTAATTCGTGGAACTGTAAGCAGCCGTTTTGATCGGTTACCGTCACGAAGTAGGTTCCGGCGGTTAGGCCGCTGGCTAGGGCAGCGTTCTGTTGAGCATAGTGACTCCAGGAATACGTGTACGGAGCGGTTCCGCCCACCACGGTCACCTCTGTGTACCCGTCCGCTCCCTGGTTGCAGGTGGGGCTAACCGCCACGGTGTTGATGATTTCCAGCGGTTCAGGACCATCGATGGTCACAGGATAGTCGAGTGTGACCCCTAGCGCGTCGGTGACCGTGAGGGGGTAGGTCCCGGCAGGCAAATCCGTGCGCTCGGCGGTGGTTTGGCTTGGCGAATCGCTCCACCGTAGGGCGTAGGGCGGAATGCCACCATTCACCGCCACCCGAACGCTGCCGTCCTGAGCGTCGCTACAACTCACGTTTTGTAACGCTTCGGTGATCACTCGCAGAATGGGGGAGGAGCGTCAACTTCATCAATAATGTAAGTCTGTTCCCAGCGGCATTGCCCGTTGTACTCGATCACGATGGTGTATTCACCCGCCGCCAAACCGTTAAACTCCGACCCGGTGGTACTCAGCGAGCCGTTCAGGTAGTAGTTTTTGTTCGCTCCTCCGGTGGTATGCAGCCGAATCAATCCGTTCTCAGCACCAACGGTCGTAGGAATTTGGTCAGTGACCTCCACGATTAGGTCATCCGCAATCACGTTGGCCAGTTGCTGAACCGCACAGCCCCGCTGGTCGCGCACGGTGAGTAGGTAGGCCCCGGCGGTAAGTCCCTCGAACAAACCGTAGACTTGGTCGGCTTGGTGATCGATGTGGTACGTGTAAGGAGGATAACCGCCCTTCGCGAATAGCTGAATTTTGCCGTCAGCGGTGCCGGTGCAGCTTTCCGCGTACGTCTGCACCGCATCAATAGTGAGGGCGATAGCCGGTTGCGTAACCTCAGTCACTACCACCGCTTGGCAACCGGCGCTATCACGGATGGTCAGACGATAGGTGCCGTGCGCTAGGTCCGTCGGATGAAGGGGATCGGCGGGCGAAAACGAACGGTAGCCGTCCAGATTTGGCATGCCGGTATCCAGCATTTCCCAGGCGTAGGTATATCCACCGCGGCCGCCCGTCACCGCATCAACGGTGATGCTTCCGGTGGCGGTGCCGTAGCAGATGACCGGTTGCATCGTGGTGGCAACGCTGATCAAATCCGGTTCGTCGAGGGTGAAGTTGAGCGACCCGCTGCAAAACTGGGCGCGCGAATCGCCGTCCAAAAAGGCGGGAGTTGCGTAGTCTTCATGGTGCCCGTCGACCGCGTAGAAAGTATGATTTCCGGCACCTAATCCGGTGAACACGGCTACACCGGCTTCGTTGGGTGTTACGTAGTTCACTCCGTCGACCGAATAGTAATAGTCAGGGTCAGTGCCAGGCGTACCCCCGCTGGCCTTCACGTGCACCGAGCCGTTGGTAGCGCCCGCGCAGGAGGGCTGGTTGATGACGACGGTTTCTAGGGTGACCGGAGTGGGTTGCGGCAAAAAAACCGTATCCACCACCCGGCTACAGGCGTAGCGCGGCTCGGTGGGGTCGATGATAGTGACCGCGTAGTGGGCCGAGGGCAGGTCGTTAAACGCAATGGGGAAGTTGGAAGGATCGTTGGCGGAATAGACCGCCGACGTTTGGGTGACCTCAACCAGTAGGTCGATAGAGCGAATGCTTATCTGGTAGGACTGGGTGATGGGGTTACCGCCGGAGGGGCAGATGAACAGTTGCCCGTCGGAGCTACCATGGCAAAGCGGCATGACGGAGTCTACGAGTTGCGCCGCCAGGGGAGTGGGATACATCAGGCGAAAGGTGAGCGGGCTAGGCGCTACGCAGCCGTTGATGTCCATGACCTCCACAGTATGCCAACCGGAGTCTAGTCCTACGATTTGATCTTCATCCCCCTTGTTCACCGCCGCTTGCCAGTCGCCGCCATCGACCCGAAACTGTCGGTCACCGGTTCCGCCCTGAGAAGTAACCGTGATTTCGCCGTTGGCCACCCTGTAGCAGGTAATCGGGCGCGTTTCGGTTGAATCGATGGTTAGCAAAGCAGGCTCCTCGATGGTAATGGGGGTTGCCGATGCTTTAGAAAATTCGCACGCTCCCACGATTTCTACCGTCACCGAATAGCTTCCCGGCAGTAGGTTGGTGAAGATGGTGGTACCGGTGAACGCATCGACTTTCTTGACGAACTGTCCGCTTTCGGTGAGCGTCGCTGAGTAGGCGTTGGTCCAGTTGCCTCCGGTGGCGGTCACTTCGATAAAGGCATCATCGGCACCGTGGCAGCTGATGTCAGATTCGTTATAGTTGCTCACCGCAGTGGTGAAATCCAGCGCGTCAGGTTCGAGTACGACGGCGTTTCCGGTTGGAGGTGGGATACAGCCTCGGCTATCGCCGATGATGTAGGTGTAGTCTCCGGCTAGTAGGCCGTCTATAGTCAGCGTCGATCCGTTAAAACTCGTTACATAACCTGTCGCATCGGCCCCGTCTCTTTTAAGGTTTATTACCGTAGGAGTGCCTACCGCGTTGTCTATCTTGACTTTGATTTTTCCGTCATTTCCGCCGTGACAGGTCACAGCGTCTGCGGTTGGTGAGGCTAGGGAAAGGGACAGGAGGTAAGGCACCGTTACCGTATGTTCATCAAAGCAGTATCCGGCGCTAGGTAGCCCGTTTTTGGCCTCTAGTGCGTAGCCAGTTGTTTCCAATCCCTCATATCCTCCGTGAAGGATTTGCACTAAGTAGTCGCCCGGAAGCAAGTTTTTGAAGGGGAAATCTACGTTTGCTGCCTTTCTTTTCGATGAATAAATTTCAGTAGACTGTAGGGCGCCTGCTGCATCGATCCGACCGATGTTGTAGTAGTAGCGAAGGTTAGGATTGGTACTGGTGGCTCGGATAATTATTTCTCCGTCTCTGCGGTCACTGCATGATGCTCCTTTTATGTCATTGGCGGGGTCTATAAGGTTGGATAGGTCAGGCACATCCTCAAAGAAGTACAGTTGACCAGATACTAGTGTACTTAGTGGTAGGGTACAGTTTTTTTGGTATACCTCAACGGTATATTCCAGTTTTTGTCCTGGGTGAGTGGAAAAGCCTTCGTCCGTTATTGTATGTTTAGTTTCGCCTGTAATGATCGTACTATTTCCTTCTCCTATTTTCCTGTACCACTTAAAATTATAATCTTCCCAGGATCCGTTGGCGGCGGGGTGTTCTACCTCAAGGTCTAGGGTAGAAGTCCCACAGTAGAGGTTGGTAACGATCTCGCTACCGTCGGCGCTAACATTTAAGGTGGTGGGAGTTACGGTCTTGTAGAATGTGTGTTTTTTTTCAACCCGCTCGCTCCAGGGCGACTTTTCACCATTTGTATAGAATTCTCTGTATCTAACCCAAAGGGCAGAAGCATCAGTGGCATATTTCAACTGGTTTTCTGTCGTAGTTTTGTTATCTACGTCAACGTAGTCCTCTTCATAATAGGGGCCAGATTCAAAAAGGCATTTGTAGTACTTTTCAGTTTCAAAGCCGTGAGCTGTTTTACATTGCGCCGCGGTAGAATCAACCGGGACTAGTGTTTTTTTTGATATATTCCACTCGTAGCTTTTGACATAGGCGCTATGGGGATAGTTATTTTTTGCGATAAATTGAAGGGTGTCTTCATTAAGGCATATGTCTACATTTACGTTCTGAGGAACTGGTTCCGGTAGCACCGAAAAATTCCACCGATATTCTATCCATACCTCGTGCTTATTAGCACACTTGAGGTTGTCCATAGCGTACCACGTGCCGGGTTGCTGATTAGCGTAGACAATGTTGAAACCTTGCGCGCACCTTCGGTCATCTTTGCAAAAAAAATTATTGTCATATTCATCATTCTCGCCGCAGTTGTCCTCTTCCCATCCTTCAATCCAAACCTCTACCGATTTCCCATAATCCGTATAAATAGCCGTACTCCCCGACGCTGGTATTTCTTTAGGTAGATCACTTCTTTTGACTCCATTTAACTCATTTAGTACTTCGGCGCTTTTATGACCGTCTTCGTTTTCTAACCAAACATCAAACCGCACTTCATTACCCCCTATCCCCTTCCTAACTGCCTCGTCATACGCTTTCACCTTAATTATTTTTAGTTCTATTTTCACCCGTTCAGACTGACCATAGCCTAGCGTTGCCCCCAATAACGAGAGCGCTGCTAATAGTACAACTCCTAGTAAATGTCTACGCATCCCCATCATCATTTAGTACCGAACCGTTAATTCTTCACTCAGTGGCGACTGCCCCCCGTCGCGATAAATAGCCTGCAAGCGATAGGTATAGGCCGTGTTCACCGTTAGTTGCCGATCCTGGAAGGTGCTCCGCGCGCCGGGCATGCTCTTGAGCAGACGCAGGGGCTGGCCCGCCGTCTGCCGAAACAGCAGGTAGCGCTCCACCCGCTCGGTCGGATAGCTCCAGGCCAGTTCTACCCGCTTGGCCACCCGGTCTACTTTACTATAAAACTCGGTGATTGCCGGTCGCAAGCCGTCGTCGATGTGCGCCACCTGCGCCGGTGGGGCGGGCTCCGATTCCAGTTCGGCCCCGTCTATAGCTACTAGCGTGTACTCATAAGTGCGGCCCGGCACGGCGGTGGTGTCTCGATATGAGTTGCCGGCCGCCGTGCTGTCAAAGCTGGCTAACGCCACCCAACCCGAGCGCGCTGCGGACCGACGGTACAGCACGTGCCGCACTACGTCTTCGCTGTCGCTGGGGTGCCAGGTGAGATACACTACCGAATCTTGCGACTCCGCGAGGCGAAACACCGGAGACGCGGGCGGCACCACGTCTGGACGTTCCAGCCGCAACGTCTTCGAAGGATTGGAGCGGTTATGGTGGTCGTCAACCGCTACGGCTTGGTAGTAGATGAAGCGCGTAAGTGTGCGCACCACGGTGGTATCCTGATACACCGAATCGGTGAGCAAGGCGTCAGACACCTGCACAAAAGGGCCGTCGGGCGAATTGCTCATCAGCACCCGGTAACCAGATAAATCGGGTTCGGAATTGGCTTTCCAGCTGATGCTCACCGCTCCCAGCGTGTCAATGCTACCCGCCAGCGCAACGGGCGAGGACGGAGGAATGCTGTCTTCGAGTTGGACCAGCGTGGGGAAGGATGCGCGCGTCCTTCCTTGCCGGTCGACCGCTACAATTTGGTAGTAGTTTGTCGGTAGCGGGATGGTATCCATAAAGCTCCGCTCGGTGCCCGGAAGCAGTTGGGTGGTAAGCGTGTCGGCGGAACCGTCGGCCCGGTGGGAGCGCAATAGGTGAAAACCCCGTAGCTGCTCAAGGCTGGTTGTGTCCAACTTCCAGCGCAGTAGCACCGACCCGGTGGGTAGCAGGGTGGGTTTGGTGAACGAGGGGGCAACCGACAGACCGGGCGGGACGCCGTGGCCGCTTAGGGTGTCGGAGGGTGGGCTGATTTCGCCAAAGGCAGTGACGCCCCGCAGCCGGTAGTAGTACGTAGTGGTGTTATTAGCCAGCGAATCAGTGCTGTACATGCGCTCGGGCGACTGCTCACGGGATTGCGTGGGATTGACCAGCGGCGGCTGGTCGAGGCGCTTGAAGCCTTTGGCTAGATCGTTAGTGCGCTCGATGAAGTAGCTGGTGAAGATACGTTCGTAGTAGCGCTTGTTCCAGCTGAGTTGGGCCATCCGGTTGCCAAAGGTTGCCCGGAACTGCTGGGGTGAAGGAATGGAAACGGTGTCGCCAACGGCCAGAAAGACGAAGCCTGTGCCAATAGAATCCGGTGCGTCGGCCGGTAGTGCCACCCGCACGCGGTAGCGGTATTTTTCGTCGGCCCGCACGTCGCGGTCCACAAAACGCAGTCCGTGCGCCCGGGCGGTGGCTACCGACTGGTCGGCGGCGAACAGGGCGAATGAGAAGCGGTTTTCGGTTTCTTTGGCCCGATCCACCCAACTGGCCAGACTACCCGAAGGATCAACAATTTCGAAGGATGAGCCGTAGATGGCCTGGGCGGCTACGGCGGCGTACTTGTCGCGCTGGGCAATGGGTTCCCACTCGTCCAGCGGACGGGGTTTGATCGGTTCGGGCGTGAGCAGCACGGTGGGCGGATTGGTTAGCGTATACTGATTGCCCTTGGCCAGGGTAGCCCGCTCGATCACGTAACCGTAGCGGTTGCCGTAGTCCCAGACGCTGGCTTGGTTCGGGGCCCAGCGAATCACGACTGAGTCGAGGTAGGTTTTGGCGATCACCTCCACCGCCGGGGAAAGTGAGCGGGGCGGCGGATCAATGCGTTGCGCCACTGCCGATAAGGCAAACCAGCAAACACCGACTAGGGCTATGAATACACCAATTCTGTTCATAATGCTTGTCTCAGTGGAGTTCTATTCAGCTTACCTGAACGCTATCCGTGCCAATCAGAGACAGTCGGTACTACAATAATCGGGGCTCCGTAGGAGAGCAAATGTCCGGGATGAGCGCAAAGGTTACACGCGATAGGTTTGGGAGGCAATTGGTGTTCGGAGACCAGTGACGTTGATCAGATGATGCCCACCCGAGCAAAAAAGAAAAAGGGCTAGTGAATCCACTAGCCCTTTGAAATTATAAATAGACTGCCGTGCCTTAACCCCTTACTTCAGTTGCACGTTCACTTCCATGTTGCCCTGGGTAGCCTTGGTGAGCGGGCAGTTTTTAAAGGCATTGTCCAGTATGGTTTGCGCCTTCTTTTCGTCCACCTCCGGCATGGTTACTTCTAGGTCAAGCTCGAAGCGCAGATCGCCTTTTTCTACTTGTACGGCCTTTATAGTGGCTTTCACCTGGGTATTGTTTAGCTCCACGCTGTTCACCTTGGCAACGTGGTACAGCGTACCTTCCAGGCACGCGGCGTAGCTGGCGGCGAACAGTTGCTCAGGCGTGGTGCCTTCTTTGTCGCCATCCTTGCCCGAAGGCATATACACATCGAGGTCTAGGGCACCGTCGTTAGAGGCAACGTGGCCGGTTAATCCTCCTTTGGAGGTTACTTCACTTTCGTACATGGTTTCCATGAGTGATAATTTATAGTTCGTAAGAAATTTGCTTCACCTCCTTACTACTGCTTTGCGCGGGGGATTGTTTGCGAAGATTGCCTCAATCATAACCCGCATTTAGGGGCGGGTCATCTCCCGCTTGGCGGCGATCCGACTCAGTCCCCTGCTTCTACAATCTGCCGGATACCTTCTTCGTACGAGGTCTTATCAAAGTCGAACCGCTTATCAAACTTGCTGCTGTCGAACACGTAATCGCGGTCGTACTGATACAACATCTCGTGCAGCTCGCGCATCATGGGGTTGAACCAGCCGATCACCTTCACCAGCGTTTTTCCGGCCACCTGCGCTCTGGGAGCCACATCTAGCGCTTTAGCAAAGGCGGCAATCCACTCCTGCCCGGTGGGCGGATGGTCGGCGGTGGGCAGGTGCCACACCTGGCCGTAGGCATCGGCGGTGTTACCCAGTAGGGCGGTGGCCCGGCCCGCGTCGGGCGTGTAGGTAAACGAGTGCTTGTACTGATCAGACCCGAGCCAGTTGGCCTTTTTGCCCTGCTTTAGGTTCTTGTAGACGGTTTCGTTGAGCACCTGGTTGGCGTACTGGGGCGGACCGTAGAAATCGGCCGAGCGGGCAATGAGGGCAGTGAGTTTTTCCGCCCGTACTTCGTGCATGAGTTGGTCGGCGATCTGGCGGCGCACCTTGCCCTTATTGCTGCTGGGGTTCACGGGCGTGTCTTCGGTAAGATGGCCCACGTGCTGCGGATCGTACATGTACACGTTATCGAAGAACACCAGCTTAACCCCGTGCTGCTGGCAAGCGTTGATGACATTGGCCATCACCACCGGCCAGGTGGCGCGCCAGAGGGCGGTGTTGTAGGGCAAGCCCACCGCGAGGTAGGCTACTTCGGCTCCCTGCACCGCTTTCGCTACGCGGCTGGCGTCGGTCAGGTCGCCCGAAAATAGTTGATCGGTATCATTGACTTTCTTCGGGTTGCGACTAACGAGTCGGATGTCGGAGGTGTACTGCGGCAGGGCCCGAGCGAGTTCGGTGCCAATGGCTCCACCGGAGCCGAGAATTACTTGCATGGGGAAGGGGGTTAGGGTAATGAGATTGGTTTGGTGATTTTTTGTAGTCGGATAGGTGACCAGAATATTGTAATGACAACCTGTCATCCGTCGCTTCGTTTGCCTAGCTATCAGAAAGCCATTTGATTTCCTCCCGCACTCAAGGTAAGTAAACACCATGCTGGCCTATTTTGAACAAACAATCGCCCAAAGAGTTTGCTGAGTTGAACCAGAACTACTTCCCCCTATTTTCCACCACTTCCAAATACGCTTCCAAGTACTTCTGATCATTCTCGTCGCTGTCGCCGTATTCGGCCCGTAGGGCGGTGAGGCGCCGGTGCATTTGCGCTTGCACGTCGGCGTACTCCGGGTTGTCGTAGACGCTGTTCATCTCGTTGGGGTCTTTTTCCAGGTCGTACATTTCCCATTCGTCGATGTCGTAGTAGAAGTGGATGAGCTTGTAGCGGTCGGTGGCCATGCCGTAGTGCCGCTTCACCATGTGCACCGAGGGATATTCATAGTAAGTATAGTACACCGCCTCGCGCCACTGCTCGGTTTCGCCGCTTACTAATTTCCGGAACGACTTGCCCTGCATGGCAGAGGGCACAGCCACGCCCGCGTAGTCTAGCAGCGTAGGGGCCAGATCAAGGTTCTGCACCAGCTTGCTGATTTCCGTGCCCGCGGCAACTTCTCTCGGATAGCGAACCAGCAAGGGCGTGCGGAACGACTGCTCGTACATGAAGCGCTTGTTCGAACCAGCCGTGTTCACCCAGGTAGAAGCCCTGGTCGGAAGTATACACCACAATGGTATTTTCGGCTAAGCCGTTCTCCTCCAGGTAATCCAGCACCTCGCCTACGCCATCATCGACGGATTTAATCGTACGCAGGTAATCCTTGATGTAGCGATTGTACTTCCACAGGGCTACTTCCTTGGCATTGTCTCCAGCGAAATCCAGTTCGCCGTTCTGGGCGTATGCCTTTTTAAAGGCTTCGTTTTTCGGATCGTAGGCCGCGTTCCACTGCGCTAGCTGCTCCGGGGTGAAGCGGGCCAACTCTTTATCAAAGCCGGTGCTGTCGCCGTTGGGGTCCACCACCATTTTGAAGTCATGTCCCCACTTAGCGTGGCCGTCCACTTCCATCTCTTGCTCCTTGGCCGCGGTGCCGCGTCCGGCGTAGTTGGTGGCATCGTCAAAGTAGTTGGCCGGAGGGGTAAAGGTCGTATCATCGTAGAGCGTCAGGTATTCGGGGGCGGGTTGCCAGTTGCGGTGCGGCGCCTTTTGGTGGTACATCAGGCAGAAAGGCTTGTTCGGATCGCGCGTCTCCCGAAGCCACTTCATGGTTTCGTCGGTGGTGATATCGGTCACGTAGCCCTCGAAGCGTTTTTCCTCTCCGTTCACCAGGAAGTCGGGGTTGTAGTAGTTGCCCTGTCCGGGCAGCACCATTGAGTAGTCGAAGCCCTGGGGCAAGCCGTCGAGGTGAATCTTGCCGATCAGGGCGGTTTGGTAGCCGTTGGCCTGTAGCAGCTTGGGGAAGTTGTCCTGGTCCCAGTCGAAGGGCTGCACGTTGTCGACCTTGCCGTTGATAAAGCTGTGCTTGCCGGTGAGCAACACCGCCCGACTGGGAGCGCAGATGGAGTTAGTCACCGTAGATCGGGTGAAGATGGCTCCTTCTTGCGCGATGCGGTCGATGTTGGGCGTTTGGTTCAGGCCGTGTCCGTAAGCGCTAATGGCCTGGTAGGCGTGGTCGTCGCTCATGATGAAGACAATGTTGGGCCGGGTCGGGCGGTCAGAGGTTTGATCGATTTTTGGGTTACAAGCGACGACTACGCCTACGAGCAGGCAGTTGGCAAGGATGATCAAAAGATTTTCTACGTTCATTGTTGGCAGTTTTTGGGTGAAGGTTAGTGGTTTGGCCTAACGATACCTGTTCCTCTTAAATTCAGTTTTGCTATACCTACTCTTTAACTACGTACCAATGCGGCCTGGTGGCCTTAGATCAATCATGCGTGGTCGGATTTCCGTAGTATGGATACGCGTCAAAAGGAATAGAATCTGATTCATACAGCGGATCACCCGTTTGTTTTCTCCATTGTTCTACTTTTTCCCTTAATTGATTGATACTGGTTTTGTGTACTGGTTGGTCAGCTACATTGTTAAGCTGGTAAGGGTCTTCCGGCAAAAAGTACAGCTCTTCTTCCGCACGCTTCACAAAGGCCGAACGGTAGAAAAAATTAATCGCAGCAGAGTCCTTATACTCCGTAATAAACGCCTTTGAAGGGCTATTGTCCACGTCGCCAAACGGGCCGACTGAATATACGAACGTCGGATCGCCTGCGGGAAACCTATCGTGAGCCAAGTTGTTAATGTACAAAAAGCTATCGGTTCTTATTGCCCGGCTGGGATAGCTCAGGTTACCGGCTCTTGCGTAGGCGTGCCTTTCTCTTTCCACCAAGGCTTCCTGCCTGTGGCTACTGGTTTCTCCTTTCAGGAAAGGCAACAAAGACTTCCCCTGGATGGCTGGCGATATTGCCGCTCCAGCCCACTCCAGAAAAGTAGGAGCCAAGTCTATAAGGTTCACAAAAGTAGTCGTGGTGCTCCTTTTTGCTACGAGTTCAGGGTTCCAAATCACCAACGGAACACGGGTTCCTCCGTCGTACAGGGTTGCTTTGGCTCGGGGAAAGGGCATTCCGTTATCACTGGTTATTACCACTAGGGTATGCTTTAGCAATCCACGCTTTTTCAGTAGTTGCAAAGCCTCCCCTGCTTCACGATCAAACCGCTCTACCTCAAAGTAATAGTCGGCTATGTCTTGCCTAACGACCGGGTCATTTGGTAAAAAACCAGGTACTTTGATCTGGTCTACTCTAAATTTTCTAGCGGCGGTAGAATCCGAATAATAGGGTCGATGGGGGTCGGTGTCGCCTAACCAAAAGACAAAGGGCTTGTCTTGCGGCAGAGAATCAATGAAAGCTTCAAAACTAGTGTAAGAGGGCCCTGCCGGATTACGGGTGTAGCCTCCCACTGTATAATCACCAGGCCCCCAGCCCTTTGTTTCAGGACCTTTGGCGTAGCCAGCCAGATAGCCCATTTCTTCTAGGGCGTGGGTGTAATTGGGAAACTTTCGAGGTAATGTACCCCACAAGTTGCCGCCTTCCTCCAATTGGTGAGGATACATCCCCGTGAGTATGGCGGCTCGAGAGGGCGAACACGAAGGGGAAGCACAGTAGGCGTTCGCGAACAAAACACCTTCACGTGCTAGTGTATCAAAAGTAGGAGTACGCACACTACTATCACCGTAAGCACCCGCATGAGGATAAGACCAGTCATCGGCCAAAAGGAGTAGTATATTCTTGATTTCGCTTTTATCTTTATTGGCTGTGGTTTCAACCGGCTTTGGTGTGCAGGAAGGAAGCACCAAGAAGGATAAGCTTAACAGGCTCAAAAAGACTAGGGTAAAAGGACAATTAGGGTGCATGGCAATAATTAATAGTAGTTATTCTGATGTTTTCAAGGATGAGTGGAAACCGGACTCTGTTGACCTAAAACTCTATAAGAATTTATCAGAATAGTGTATAATGAAGTAGATTAGCGTGATAAACACTACTTTTCTGCTACAATCCGGCACTTAATTGTCAGTGAGATATTTGTAATTTACGTCTTGTAACAGTGCTGTTCGTGGCAAAACTAACTACATATAGCCCCGGCGGTAAAGCTTCAGTAGCTAGTGGCAAGTTATTATTTCCATCTTGAACCCTCAAGGACTGTTGCTGCACGAGTTGTCCGGCTAAGTTGGTCCATGTTACCGTTAGCAGGACGGGGAGGGGGGCATGGTAGTGCACATTTACTAATTTACTAGCCGGATTAGGATAAAGCAGTAGTGAGTTCTCCTCCGTTAAAGCTTCATTCGAAGATAAGTTCTTGTTGTTCTTTGTGCTGGCCACGCTATGCCGAGCGGCAACACTTCTTTCCAAGGCGAACTCATGAAGGGAGACCCAACTTCCGGAGTATCCACTCGCCCCGGTAACCGTCAGTTTCGCATAGCGGGCCGTGACCGGTGCGAACGTATCAACAATGGGTTGGTTGGTGCTGTTATTGCTCAGACGGTCTACAATCAGATCACCGGTAAAATCCAAATCTGTAGAAAGTTCTACCTTATAGCGGTAAGCACGGTCCTGGTAAGACCATAAGCGCGTACCCGTAATTTCTTGATCGGTACCGTAATCAATGATAACCCACTGAGGAAAACCGCTAGCTGACCATCGGTTAGCATCATCACCGCTGATACCATCAATAAGCTGATTGGCTTCATTACCCGGTTGCTGCGAGGAGAACGAATGAACAGCAGCCGTTGAAACACTTTCGGTAGTTACTTGCAATACTGGGGGGTGCGTTGACTCCTTGGCACTGAACACCACCGAAGCGTTCTGATTGGTAGGTTGCACCAACGCAAAACTAACCATGCCGTCCCCGCTCTGTTCAGCCGTGACAAAATCAGTTACATCCAGTGATACAGTCTGGTCCAAATCATCGTCACTCACCGTGAAAGCAGTAATGAGTGAGCCTAGCGTAGGTTGATTAGACCAAGTAATAGTCCCTTCTTGCCAGGTATCATCATTTACCTTCCGAAGCTCAATGGGTCGGTTCAACGTGCCTTCGTTGGCCAAGGCACTCACGTGCAATACTAGTTCAGCCTCAGTTAACGCTCCGCTTACCGTGGATAGATCAAAACGAAGGAAAGACCGCCGATCCAAAGCGTTGTTTTGTCCATCTTTGACCGTCAAGTTAGCGTCATTATCGTAGTTTTGATTGCTATACTGACCGCCACGGACGAAAGCATCATCGGTGAGTGAAACATCACTGATTTGTCCTCCACCAGGATTACCTGTCCCACTTCCATTGAGCCGTCTATCCAATTGATCCTCGTACAATGATATAGGCCGAAGGCTGGAGCGAAGGCCGGTTCCTTCCTCAAAGTCTTTGATCGTATCCCCTTTGGTAGGGTTGGGTATCGTAGCTGCATCCGCGCCAATGACATATCCCCAGCCCCATTGTTGCGATTTCACTTTTCGGTTGTTCACGTAGTCAAACCGCCAGAACACGCTCTGAGAGGCGGTATGACCGTGCACATTAGTACCAGCGGTACGGTATGCTCCTTCAAAGCCATCCCCGCTAAAGTTCTCTACCAGATTAGCATGCGTGAAGTTTCTGTGGAAATCGGCCACCTTGTCTCCATTGATCATTTCACAGTCTTTGTACACATTGCCCGAACACCACATATCCGTACCATTGAAGCCATGTCGGCTGTCGTTGGAGAAGTTGTTAGCTATCAGGTTGTCTGAACCTCGGACCATGTAAGTGTTTCCGTTGCCACCACCGCCTTTGTACTGGGGTTGTGAGAACCGGTTATCAGCTACGGTCACGTTTCTTGATTGGTGAATCATGACCCCATTGGAAGGCAGATGATGATTGGAAACGTTTACGGAAGGTCGGTAGGTTTCCACGTTGGTCAACCACCCGTCCACCACATGATTAAACGCAATGCCGAAAGCTTGATGGATGTCATAGGCCGCTTTACTTGAGCTCCTATAATCCTCTTCACTAAACCCTGAGCCATTCTTCTGCCGTTGCCCAATGCTGAAACCGGTGAACCCTACCTCAGAGATATGGCTTTGGGTTAGTTTGTAAACTCTGGCATTGTCTCGGGTTTTCATCCAGTAGCGCGTGGGAATGTCTATCGTAATGGTTTTTGTACTGGCATTGACAGCCGTGATCTGCCGGTAGTAACTTGTGCCTTTGTATACGTTATTGAGTCCGCCCCATTCGGAAAGCATACCATGCTCATCAGCCCAGGCACTGGTCAGATCAGCCCTGAGCATGATCCAATCCCCTGCTGACAAGCCATTCACGTTTTGAAGCACTATGCTGCTGGTCGGATCATTCACATCCTGAGTAAAAGCAATAACATTCTGTTCAGTTCCGAACCAAGAGTCCCCTCCTACCTCTAAGAATGGACTGGCCAGCAAAATGACTTTTTGCCGCATATCCTGCTGGTCGGCAAAGAGAAAGGTGTTGCCGGGCCCGTCTCCTTTAAGCAGGACGTTGCTGCCAGCAATCCTCAGACAGAACTTATTGGTACCCGTGGTAAGCTTGTAGGTACCGCTGGGTAGGTAGACCGTTCCTCCCCCTGAGCCACTGCATCATCAATGGCAGTTTGTATACTGGCAGTGGCATCCTGCGAGCCAGTGTTATCGGCGGTGTAGGGCGGCTGAGTGATATCAATGGTTACTGAACCGACTGAGTTGGGGATGCTTTGCTCGCCTTTGGCGTATCCGGCGTAGGAAAAGTCATGCAAGAAGCGTCCCTGGGCATCCTTGCTGCCCCCCCGGTCTACCGGTTGCCAGTCTTCCGGATAAAGCTGACTACGCCAGGTCTGGGCGTAGATTGGACTTGAGATAATTGCAAACAGGATTAGGATTATAGGAATCCATGACATTCTAGCTATTGGGTCTCTCATTGTATAGGGTTTTAATTGATTGTTTCATTCAGTCAGACTCGTGCGGTTTGCTCTCAGTTAGTTTTCTTTTTTTACCAATGGCATAACGGTAAAGCGCGAAAGTAAACGGGTCCGGTAGTTGTACCGTTAGCTGACCACTGCTTTGGGTAGTAGTCCTAAAATCGCTGCCGTGACCCAGCACGTGCGTAAACTCAACAAGGTGGTCGGAGGGTAGCCAAGTCTCCACCGTTGAACTTCTCTCTGGGCTCGCTTCGCGGAAGACCAAAATAAACCCGCTTTCTTCATCACTAATAGACTGAAAGCCGGTCCAATGCCGACCGGAAGGTTCCTCACCGATGGGTAGTATCACCCCCTGATGTAGTTGGTCCATCACTGATTTGTATCGCTCAATCATCGGAGCTATCGCAAAAGCTTCTTCCGGTAACCGACTGCCTTCAAACCAAGCCAACGGTTGGGCCATCATCGTAATCGCAAACAAGTAGTCAAAAGGTAGGCTACCCGGGGCAAACGGATCATCTTTAGCGTATTTGTCGGGGTTGCGCCACTTGTTTAGAAATTCAATTTGCAAGTTCTCCGGTGGCACATAGCGCGACAGCATCCACAGGTTTCTGAGCGTCCAGTGAGGATAATAATTACCCCAGTCGGTATAGCGATTCTCTAAAAAGATATTGCCGTAGTCGTTCAGAAAGAAGTAACCGCCCCGCCGTCCGGCGGTAGCATCCAGATTGAACACAACCTTCCCTTGACTAACGTGCCGGATGGTATCAAAAAAACTACGCAGGTTTTGCTGAGCCTGCTGGGTGGGTATTTCTATACCGTCTATTTTGTAATGGTTGATACCGTATTGATGATGCATATTGAGCACTACTTCCGCATCCTGTTGCCATTGTTGGTAGTCATGGGCATTACTGGGATGAAACCACAGCCCTAGTTGAATGCCTAGCTCGCTGGCTTTAGTAACCAGGGGGTCTAGCCCGTTAGGAAACCGTTTGGGATGCGGCTGCCAGCTTTCCTTCGGCCAGGTGTCCCAAAGTTTTCCATCAGAAGAAGCCGAGTTTTTAGAAAGTCCGGCCTGCCAGCCGTCGTCTATCTGAAAGTGAGTAACTCCTAACCGCTGGGCAGCACTTAGTTCCTCCAAAACAAATGCCTCATTGATTTTGCCATCCTGCCCCCGGTCGCCCCAGGTGTTCATCATTACCATGTCGTCCTGCGGTGGATGATGAGGATGCTCTGCCTTGAGATATGCTCTCAGGGTAGACAACCCTTCCTGCTCACTACCTCCGGCTACACCCAAAGCAGTAGTATACAGGCGCTTCCATTCCGAAGATGAACCCTTGTTCTCTATCCCCGGACCACTCACTCCCCAGCGATTATGGTCTACCATGAAGTCCTGACCGGGATAAGCCAACTGGTTTTGCTCGATAGGGCTCTCCTTCAGCCACAGTAGCTGGGCATCCTTTAGTGGATCGTAAGCCAGCAATAGGTTTCCCCGCAGGGGCAATTCACTTCGATAAAGAGTATATTCGTCACACTGAACCAAGGTGTTGTGTTGGTCGGTAGCATCCTGGAAACGGATGGCCTTTATTTTCCAATGGTTGCCAGGCAAAGCAATGTGGTCGTACAGGACCGGTTCCGATGTTTTAGTAGCTCCATTATCTTCCACCCCCGTGGTGGTGGTAGCGGATCGCTTATTTGAGAAAGGCAGCGCCCCCTTCAAGTAGTAGTCGGTGCGAATCATGGACACGTGCGAAAACAAGCGATAGATTCTCTTTAGCGAGAAGCTGCCATAATTAGTGACTACCTGCCACCGGAAGTGAGCGGGAATTTGTAGGGTAGCCTTTACTGTAGCGGTGTCATAAGTTGCGCTAACGGGTAACGACGAATCGTTGGGCACCAAGAAATCAGCCTGCTGGCCCTGAGTCTGCCAGCAATCACCTGTTAGCTTACTGGTCAGGGCCAAGGTGCTTAGGCCTCCGTTATTCCACAAGAAGCTACGGGCAATACGGTCGTTGCTGATGGTGAGCGTATCACCGGAACGATCAAGTTTACCGGCTGACTTTTGTGAAAAGCAAACGCTGGCTTTCAGCATCAAACAGATGCCTATAATCATAGAACCACGGTACCAGCTTTTGCTTTTGCAGTGCATTTGACTTACTTTTCTAGGAGAGGACAATGGTAGTGCTAGTATCCCGGATTCTGAATCAGAACATCAGGATTATTGGCTATTTGTGCTGCAGGAAGTGGAAACAGCAAGTCGTTGGGTTCAATAGATAACGCTGGTTTATATTCGTTAATAACCGAAATAGCAGTATTAGTCCGTTTTAGGTCAAACCACCGGTGAAATTCAAACGCCAGTTCCCACCGTCTTTCCTGAAGGACATGATCCTGAAAAGAAACTTGGTCAGGTAGTTCAGCACTAGTGAGGTCAGCTAATCCTGCGCGACTGCGTACCTGATTGAGAAGATCAAATGCTTCTCCGCCAGCCTCGTAACCTATTTGATTTAATGCCTCAGCCTTCATCAACAGAACGTCAGCGTAGCGAAGAACGTAGACATTGGCCCCATCGTTATCATTAGCGAAAGGAGTAGTCAGATACTTTTTAGGATAAGGAAATTCAATTTCGTTAGGATCAATCCAGAATCCAACGGAAGCATCTTTTCGTAAATCGTTATCCGGATAAGAATTGATCAAATCTTCTGTAGGAACCATACGACCTCCTTCACCTTCGGTAAAAAGAACGATATCGTCGCCCGAGCCTCTTGGTGCAAACAGGTTAGCCAAAGATCCAAAAGCACCTTCGGGACCACCGAGATGTTGTATCTCAAATATCGATTCGCTATTATTCTCCTGAACCGCAGGCGGAAAAAGGGCTTGATAATCTGACAACAAGACGTAATTACCCAGATCTATAACTTCTTGTAGTTTGGTGTTAGCAGCAGCGTAATCCTGACGAGTAAGGTAGACCTTCCCTAACAATGCTTTTGCTGAACCTATTGTAGCTCGACCTTCGTTGGGAATTGGCCCACCCGCCAAGGCTGTTTCAGCATCCTGCAAATCACTAATGATCTGTTGATAGACCTCTTCCTCAGGTGTTCTTCCTATGCTATAAATTTCGGAAATAGTGCCTCCCGTGACAACGTTTGTCACTAATGGTACAGGGCCAAATATTTGCACTAGATTGAAATAAAATAATGCTCTGATAAACTTGGCTTCGCCTACAATTTGCTTTCTCTGGGCATCGGGTACCTCTGCCGCCTCGATTTTTCCTACGATTGCGTTGGCGGTCTGTATCCCCTGATAGCTCTTCGCCCAGAAGGCGGCAACAATTGGGGAGGTAGCATCTAGTTCAAAAGTGCCAAACACTTCAAACACACGGGCGTAACCCCCGGTTTCTGTATTATCAGAACGAATTTCGCCGAAAGCAAAGAAGTCGCTACCATAATAGCCCTGGGTTAGGGTTGAGTAAGCACCCACTAATGCGGTTTCGAAATCTTTGGGCACTTGATAAAATTGGGCGGTATTCACTTGCGTCTCTGGTGCAATTTCTAGAAAGTCATTGCAAGATACATTGAGCAACAGCAAAAGTGAGAAAAGTACGGTGTAACGGAAATTATAACTCATGATTGTCGTCGTTAGTTAAAATGAAGCATTAATACCAAAAGTAAATGTTCTGGCAAGTGGATAACCGCCGAAGTCTACTCCTCTAACCAAGGGGTTAAGCGACTGGTCAAAAGGCGATCCCGTACCCGTGGTGGTTTCTATTTCTGGATTATAGCCATAATAATTAGTGAACAGGAAAGCGTTTTGTACACTAGCATACAGACGCAGTTTGCTAAAGCGTGTACGTTCTAAAAAACTTGATTGAAAGTTATATCCCAACGTGATATTGCGTATTCTGACAAAACTGCCATCTTCCACAAAGTAACTCGAGCTAATGGCACCGGCATTTTGCCCTTGGTTACGAACTAATCTGGGTACGCCGTTTCCGGGGTTTTCCACTGATCGCCAGGCATCGTCAAACGTTTCTTGCAAGATGTTGGGACTAAAGACTTCTGGATTACCGAAATTCCTTTTGGATATGCTATAAATTTCGTTGCCTATTGATCCTTGTATCAGGACGCTTAAATCAAACCCTTTGTATGTAATGTTATTAGTAACCCCGAATGAAAAGTCAGGTTGCCAGTCTCCGATAATGGTTTGATCACCGTCATCAATCACATTGTCTTTGTTAACGTCCTTCAAACGGACATCCCCAGGGACGGGTGCCCGCCCCCCGAGTTCAATAGCTGGTCCATTATCTATCTCCTCTTGACTCTGGTATATACTTTCCCACACGTATCCATAATAGCTTGATATTGGACTGCCAATCTGCGTGATATGGGTAGGCAGACCTACTCCTGCTGAAGCAACAATAGGATCATCGGACGGACCTAGGGCTACCACACTATTCTTGTTAGCATAAATGTTGAGATTGGTAGTCCACCGTAGAGACCCATTGTCAATATTATATGTTTCTAGCCCAATCTCCCATCCTTTATTCGTCAACTCACCTATGTTGGTCTGGTAATTAGTGAACCCTGATATGGCAGGTACCGGAACCTGCAAAAGCAAATCTTCGGTGCGCTTGTGATAGTAATCAGCAGTAAGGCTGAGACGTCCACGAAGTATTGATAGGTTAGCACCCACATTGAACTGCGCCGTGGCCTCCCAGCTTAGTTGCTCATTTTCCAGCGTTTGCTGTAGCAATCCCTGAGCGAGGGTACCACCGAACGAGTAATTAGCTGTCGATAACAAACCAATAGCACTGTAGTTTCCAATAGCGTTGTTGCCCGTTAACCCGTAGCTGGCTCTTAACTTCAAGTCCTCAATAAAATCACTACCTGACAAGAATGCCTCCTCTGAAATTCTCCACCCAATGGCGGCGGAAGGAAACGTACCCCATCGGTTTTCTCTACCAAATCTGCTGGAGCCATCGGCACGTGCGGTCAGGGTCAGTAGATATCGGGAATTGTAAGCATAGTTTAGCCTGGCAAGCAGAGAAGTTAAAGCCCATTGCTGAACCGATTTCCGATAATTGCTGATCACACCGTTGTTGAGGTCTTGCACATAATCATTGGGGAAATTAGTAGCACCAATGTAGGTAGCATTAAACGTTTCTTGTTGAGCAGTGTATCCTACCAACGCATTGATAGTATGCGCTTCGTCAAACGTTTTGTTATAGTTTACAGTAAACTCGCCCAAGAAATTGCGCAGGTCACTTACTTCTTCGTCGGCTTGGCTAGGTCCCCAGGCTCTTTGAGGAAGTGAAGAAAGAGCAAACCGCTCACGTCGGGTGTTGAATATATCTGAACCAAAAGAAGCCTTTAATGTCAAATCTTCAATCGGTTCGTACTGTAGGTAAATGTTACCCAGTAGTCTGGTCTGTTGTTGCTTGTTCGTTGATTCGTTAGCAATCTGAACCGGGTTTACGATGGGGGGATTAGCAAATCGTTCAATAGAAGAATAATTCCCCTCTTCATCAAGTACCGGTAAGGTTGGGTCAAACATTAATGCCGAAGAAACAACCCCGCCCACATGCCATGATCCTTCGGCATTCACTAAATCACGGTTAGTGTAGCTGGTGGTTAAGTTTAATCCTAATTGCAACTTATCTGTCAAATTGTTATTGAGATTAGTTCGTAACGTATAGCGGTCGAAGCCTGAGTTAATCACGATTCCTTGTTGACTGAAGTAGTTTCCGGAAACAAAGAACTGACTCTGGTCGCTTCCCCCCGAAGTACTTAACTGCACACTGCTTATTGGTGCTGTCTGGAATATTTCATCTTGCCAATTAGTAGCAAATTCCTGGGCTGAGGGATCGTTGGCTATCGCCAACAAGCGGGGATTCAGCAATGCTTCGCCACTCCCACCTGATATAACGCGCCTTGTATCGTTGTCGTCATTTATATCTGCTCCGGCGTCCCCGTATTCTAGCAGATATTGGTTATTTCTTGCTTCAATTTGTGCTTGTGCCGATTGCTGACCTTGTAATACGTCAATTGTTTTTTCAACTTGCTGAAACCCGGTATACGCGTCCAGATTGATCCTTGTCTTACCGCTTTTTCCTCCCTTGGTTGTGATGATGACTACTCCATTAGAAGCTCTAGATCCGTATATTGCTGTCGCTGATGCGTCTTTAAGGACTTCAATAGAAGCAATATCATTGGGATTGATGGTCGTCAGTGGATTTGAATTTTGCTGACCATCTACCGAGATAGGAAAGCCATCAATAACGTAGAGAGGTTCGCTGTTGGAACTTACTGATACATTGCCTCGTATTTGAATTCTCACTGCACCTCCGGGAGTACCCGTCACTTGGCTCACTTGTACACCAGGGGCCTGTCCAGACAAAGCCTGCTCAAACCCGGCTACTGGCAGATCTGCTAGCTTCTCAGCATCAATAGAGGTAATCGAACCAATAACATCTCCCTTTTGCTGCGTACCATAACCCACGACCACTACCTCGCTCAGCGACTGAATATCCGGTGACAAAGCAAGGTTAATCGTGGTCTGGTTGCCGATTTCTACTTCCTCACTGATATAGCCTACCGAAGAAAATACCAGCGTCTGGGCATCATCCGGCGCGGTGAGGCGATAGTTACCTTCAATATCGGTAACCGTTCCTACAGTAGTTCCTTTCACCACAATGTTCACCCCCGGCAAGCCTTCGTCGGTGGATAAATCGGTGATCCGGCCGGTGATGGTTTTCTCCAAGACTACTGTCTCATGGACAATTTGACGAGCAAAAGTAGAGGGGTCCGCAAAAACGGGACGCTGGCTTTCTACTTTGCCAGGAAGTGCCTTGGGATTATAAGGAACCAGCATGTAGTATTTCTCCTGATAGTGTTTAAGCTGCAAACCCGCTGTTCGTAGGGTTTTGTTTGCCTGGCGCACCAGGTCGCTCGGTTCCAGCGCGAGAAGTTGCGTTATCTGGGTCGTCGTCAGCTTTTGCTGCTCTACCGTACTGTTTCGATAGTTGATCTTGATCTGATACGCTTTTTCCAGTTGTTGGATAGCATCTTGCAAAGAAACCGTCAACGGCTGCGCGGCAACCCGCGCCGGGCTTCGGTAACTTTCGGTGAGTAGCCGGGGCGTCAACTGCGCCATTGCTGCGTTGAGTCCGACGCTACTCAGCAGTAGCCAGCCAAGCAGCAACCGCAAGCGGGTAGCAAAAGGTAATATTAGGTTCATAAAAAACTTACAGTTAAGGTAAAACATCATTTGCGTTGGATATTAATTTGATCATTGGTCTGTTCAATCCGCACGTCGGCTTCCAGCAGGTCGGCCAGGATGGCCACCACCTCGTCTATGTCTCGGTTGGGATAGGTTCCGGTGATGGTCATACTGTTCAGGGTGCTGTCTTCGATCACCACCGTCACGCCGTGCTGCCGGTGCAGCAACTCAGCCACCTGCGAAAGCGGAGTGTTGTCCAGCAATAGCTCTTGCTGCCGCCAGGCCGTATAGACCTCCGCGTTGGTTTTGGTTTTCCGAAAACGCCGGGCTTCCGTCAGCACCACCTGCTCGCCCGGCACCATCGTGATGCGTTCCTCAGTGTCTTGGTGCAAGGTGGTCAGTTGCACCGACCCCGACCTCAGGGTGACTTCCGGATGCGCGTCCCGGCTGTGCACGTTGAACTCGGTACCCAGCACCTCAACGGCCACTTCGTTGGTATAAACAATAAATTTCTGATCAAGGGCCGTGTGCTGCACCGAGAAGTAGGCCTCGCCGGTGAGCCAAACCTCCCGCGGGTGCTCCTGGTCCCAGGTGGCCGCGTAGCGAAGTTCCGAGTCCCCGTTCAGCGTAACCACCGAAGCATCGGGCAACACCAGGGTGCGCGTCTCGTCCGGGCCGGTGGCAATTTGTCGCTGTGAAGCACGGTAACCCACGAAGTAATACGCCAGTCCCAGGGCGAGCAGCAGCGTAGCGGCTACTTTCAGCCACGGAACGCGTCGCCATTGAGCAGTGGGCCGTTGAAATAACTCGGTTTGCAGACGGGCGTACACGCGGCGGGCCGCTTCCGGGTGGGGTTTGCCCTCCGCGGGCAGTTGCTGCCACACCTCGTCCATCCACGGTTCGTACTGTTCGAAGGTACCCTCCCGTAGCGCGTCCGTCAGTTCTTTCAGCTCGTCGGGACAGATGGTTCTTTGCTGGTATTTCTGGAGTAGCACTTGGAGGCGGTTCATGCGTAGGGGATTTACTACCTACTAGCCTGACGCGCCGAAAAGGGCCTACTCAGCGGACAATATTTACGGAATATTTATTTTTACCTCAACATTTCGGCCACCAAGGATTGAATCAGCCCTGATTATTAAAAAAACTGCAGTCTGATGAGAATTTACCGCACGGGGGTCGAGCGTTCCGTAGGATTAGCTGAATGGAAAAAGTGTTGACAGGATGAGTCCCCACCCGATAATACGGTCACTGTGGCGGCGGAAGTAGAGTCGTACGGATTGGGTGGCCAGCAGGAGTTGGTTCTTGACGGTGCTCACCGAGATGCCGAGTTCCTGGGCAATTTCACGCAGCGAGTACCCGTTGAGGCGCGCCATTTCGTAGATGCGCTGGCGCTTGGGCGGGAGCTGACGAATAGCCTCCTGAGCAATCGCGTAGGACTGATTGAACACCACCTGATCCTCGGTATCGGTGCTCGAGGTGGCCAGTCGGTAGGATAATTCCTGTTGCAGGTCCTTCCGACGCGCTAGCTCTTGCAGCGAACGGAAGCACTGGTGCTTGGTGAGGGTGTACAAGTAGTGATTCAGCGATTGGGTAGGGTCCACCGAAGCGCGCTTCCGCCACAGCGTCATGAAGGCTTCCTGCACCACTTCTTCGGAGGCTTCGGGAGAATAGGTGATGGTGAGGGCGTAGCGGTATAGTTTCGGAAAGTGCGTATCGTAAATTTGCCGAAAGGCGCGTTCCTCTCCGTTCTTCAAACGTTGTACTACTTTCTCATCAATCATTGCGCACGGGCTAGGCGGTGTCTTAACAGAAACTGCTTTACTGCAAGTAAATGAAAAATAGCAAAAAACGCGTACTTTTTTCCTTCCTGGTGCATATTTATTATTTTTCGCCCCTTTTCCTTGTTGATTGATAAGAAATTAACTCTCCCTCAAGGGCCTCAGCGCCTGTTTAGCTTGTTCCCATTCTTGACCCAGGTACTCGAGCATTTGCTCAGCCAGTTGGTACAGTTTGGTTCCCGGTAGATTAGGTATAAAGTGATCAGGATTGGTGTCGCTGGCTTTGGCCCGTCGGATGGCTTCTTCAATAAGTGGGGCGAACACTTCTACTTTGTAGCCGCCTAGTAGCAATCTGTCCAGTGCTTGTTTGAATTCCTTAGGACTATCTCCTTGGGTTTCTCTGATGTCTTGAAAGTGCATAAACAGCCAGACTTCAAAACAGGGATTACTGATGGCTAGTTGCCAGTTATTGCGTCTATCGCATTCTTTCGCAACCTTCCCCAGAGCACGCTGTTCCCAGCGATCAACATCAGATACAATCCATAGACTGTCATTATCACGCAGTCCAATCGCTTTTTCATATTCTTGTGCGCGTTTTAGGGAGTGATTGGGAGCGGACGCATTGTTCTCGGGCGGCAATACCATGATTTTAATGCGCTGAGAGAACTTTTGAAAAAACTCAAAGTATTCTTTCTCGCGTATTGCGCCTTCACAAATGATAATAAAAAAGCGAGGGTCGCGGTGCGGCTCCCCTCGTTTGTAGATTCTATTCTGTTTCGGCATGCGGGTGCCAGTTTAGCGTTTCCAAATTGCCCAGAAACGGAATTGCTCCGAAACGGCCGTTGAGATAGCCTTTTTCAATATCAGACCCGTAACCAGGCTCAAATTCACTGAGTGAATAGAAATGAGTAGCCCCGGTTTCTCGTTCTTTTTCGGCAAACCAAATCTCATCTTGACGAAAGATATTGAGGTTGAGCAGGTTCGATTCGTGGGTAGTGAAGATGAGTTGGCCCTTGGTAGTCTTATCGTCCATTACTTTTTGTAACAGTGTTTTGAGAAGATTGACATGGACGCTCTGATCAACCTCATCAATGATAAAAGTAACCGGAAGATCAACGATTGCTGAAATTGCAGGTAGATAATCCAGTAATCTTTGGGTACCATCAGACTCTTCAGAAAGCTCAAAGTCAACTAGTGTGTTGTTTGTTCCAAAATGTTGAAGCGTAAGCTTTTTCACCCAATACTTACCATCTTCATAGCTTACTAAAACGGGACCATCCTTCGTTCTTATATGAGCAAAATGTCCTTCACTCTTACCAATTGTATTAATAATTTCTTGTTTTCCATCGGTACTTATTTCCACAAAATCATTAAGATTTAATTCTGTTATATTGATACTCTTGACCCCCGTATCAAATGCACCCAAAGCTTCATTAGTGCGATCTTTAACGTCTTCCGATTCAAGGATATTTAGAACTAAGCCTTCGTACTTAGTCTTGGGATATACAATTGCAATACGGTTTGTTACATACTCATTGACTTCTTCTATTTCTGCGGCAAGTTTAAGAGTTTTATTCTTACTCAGTAATAGTTCGTACTTCTCAAGAAGATTATCCTGAATTAATTCTACCAAGAGTTTTTGCTTCTCTGTCTCTCTATATTGGTCAGCAACCTCAATTGATACTTTGTCTGATTTATCGGTTTTTCTCTCGAAGATCATATCGTTGTTTCGGTATAGCCACTCTTCTTCAATCCTATCGTTGCTGATAGCGATACCGTATAAATACAGATTCTTCAACACACATAACTCTATTTCAAAACGAATTGGCTTTTGACGAAAACTAGAATCAAGTTTAAATTTCTTTCTATCAATAGATTCAAAAATGCGCCCTTGCGTTATCAAACGTTTTAAATAGTCGATTGCCTTCACCAAATTAGACTTCCCTGCGCCATTCGCTCCGTAAATTGCCGCCGCCTTTAGCACTTCTACTTTGCCCGCTTTATATACGTGGTGGGGGTGCGTTTTAAAATCACCGGTGAGCATATTGAACTCAACTTCCTCCTTGAGCGACAGAAAATTAGAGGCTATAAATCGCACTAACATATGAGAAGTGTTTTCTGTAAACTACGAGAAAATATCGTTCTGCTACAAGCTCCTTCTTGCGCTGAAGTCACGCAAAACCCCGGCCTGCTAACCTGCTAACCTGCTAACCGCCCCACCACCTCAAAACGAGTAAATACGCGCTCGTCGTGCGGGGCCGAGGGCAGTTCATCGGTGAGATCTTGTCCCGCCCAGTGCTCATGGTGCTGCCCGCCCCGCCACATCCGTGAGTCGCTCAGATCGTAGATCAGCCCGCGGTAGGCGCACCACACTTCGGAACGGTCCTGTCCGTTGCGCAGCGCTAGTTGTTGGACGGTATACGTCGGAAGACTCATGCCGCCAAATAAAAGGATAGTTTGGGTGATCTGAAAATTACCCGCTATCTTTCCCGGCATGAATAACCACCGCCGTCATTTCCTAAAAACCGCCGCCGCTGCCGGAGTAGTAGGCTGTCTCCCCCTGCCATCGTCTACCGCCGCCGAAAAGTCAATAATCACCGTGAATGGCCCCATCAAGCCCGGCGCTTTGGGGCTCACCTTTGCCCATGAGCACGTACTGGTGGACTTTGGCGGTGCCGACGTAGTAAGTCCCAACCGCTACGACGCCGACGAAGCCTTCGACAAAATCCTGCCCTATCTGAAAGAGATCAAAGCGTTGGGCGCGCAATCGTTTGTGGAGTGTACGCCAAATTATTTGGGACGCGACGCCCACCTGCTGAAGCGCTTATCAGAGGCCAGCGGACTACATATCTTAACCAACACTGGTCTCTACGGAGCCGGTGAGGGTAAGTTCTTGCCCGACTACGTGGCGACCGAAACGCCCGAGCAACTAGCCGACCGCTGGATCGATGCGTCCCGAAACGGTATTGATGGCACCGGTATCCTGCCGGGCTTCATCAAGATCGGCGTGAACAACGGCCCCCTGAACGAAGCCGACCGCAAGCTGGTGGAAGCAGCCGCGCGCACGCACCAAACTACCGGACTCACCATTGCTGCCCATACCGGCGATGCGGCGGCGGCCCGGGAAGAACTAGAGATTGTGCAAGCGGCCGGGGTGCATCCGAGTGCGTTTATCTGGGTGCACGCGCAGGGAAAGGGCACCGACAATCATATCAAGGCCGCCCGAGCGGGAGCGTGGGTAGAAATCGATGGCATCAGCGAAGAGAACTACATCGATCACGCGCAGCAGGTGAAGGCCCTACGCGATGCCAACCTGCTCAACCGGGTGCTGGTGTCGTGCGACGCCGGTTGGTACCGGGTGGGCGAGCCGCAGGGCGGAGCCTACCGGTCGCACGCCGTTTTGCTGCAACGATTCGTGCCCGAGCTCAAGAAGCAGGGGTTCAGCAACGAAGCGGTAGATCAGTTGCTGGTGACCAATCCCGCCGCCGCGTTTGCGGTGCAGATCCGGCTGGGATAGGACGGTTCTTTAGGCTGGTAACAAAATTGATTTCAGACCGGTTTTAGTTATCTTACGCCTCACTAACCTACCCCAAGCAATGAATAAGATCATTAAGTGGACGATCATTGTTATCGGCTGCCTGGCAGTGCTGGCCTTCGTGGGCTTTCAGTTGATGATGGCCCGCACCAAAGCCCATAGTCCGCAGGAAACTGTTACCTACAACCAGAACGATCTCGAGTTATCAGTCGCCTACAGCCGTCCTTACAAAAAAGATCGGGCCATCTTTGGCGAACTGCTACCCTACGGAGAGGTATGGCGCACCGGGGCCAACGAAGCCACCGTGTTCACCACCTCGCAAGACTTACGCGTCGATGGTCAGCCGCTGCCCGCGGGCACCTACACCCTGTGGACCGTCCCTGACGAACGGCAGTGGACGGTGATATTCAACGAGAAAAGCTACGGCTGGGGGCTCAACTTTGATGGTACCTCGCCCCACGATCCTTCAGCCGACGTGGTGTCGGTCGACATACCCGTGCAAGCCCCCGCAACCCCGGTAGAACAATTCACCGTTCGTTTCACCAAAGCTCCTCTGGCCATGGTGCTGGAGTGGGACGAGGTCCAAGTAAGCGTACCCATGCAAACCGCCAATTAACGTAACCTATCTATCTCATGACTAAGTTCTATAGTATCTCTCTGCTCATCTTCGTCACAATCGGTTGGGCCGCATCCGATTTTTCTTCTCCATTCCCGGTGGCACCGGCAACATCAGTAGTATCCGACAGCGTGCCGGACGCGGTACTGACGCAGGCGCAGACGCATTTTCAGTCCTACTGCACCGGCTGCCACGGGCAGCAGATGCAAGCCTTTGTGGACCGCCAGTGGAAGCACGGTAACGAACAGTCCGACCTGATCGCTTCCATCACCAAGGGCCATGCCGACGCGGGGATGCCCGCCTTTGAGAGCACCTTCACCGAAGCGGAAATAGAAGGACTGGCGCAGTACATTCGCACCGGCATCGATAACGTGGAGCGCTACTCCTTTCAGGAACAGACGCTGGCCACCGATACCTTCCGATCCGAAGTGCTGCGCTTCGATCTCGATACCCTCGCCAGCGACATCGGCTCGCCCTGGGGCATGGCCTTTTTGCCCAACGGCGATATGCTGATCACCGAGAAGTCGGGCACCTTACACCGCCTCACCGCCGACCGGCAGTTGCAATCCATTTCCGGAGTGCCTGCCGTGCTGGACGAAGGGCAGGGCGGTTTGCTCGACGTGCTGCTGCACCCCGACTTTAAGAACAACCAGGTGATCTACCTGTCGTACTCCGCTTTTAAACAAGAGGGCGACGACACGCTGTCGACCACCGCCATCACCCGCGCTACGCTCGACGGCAACTCCCTCACCGGCGCGGAGCGCATCTTCGAGGCCCTGCCCTATTCCACCAAGCGCCACCACTACGGCTCCCGCATGGCCTTTGACCCCGAGGGTTATCTGTACTTTTCGGTGGGCGACCGCGGCAACCGCGATGAGAACCCCCAGAACCTTGACAACCACTGCGGAAAAATCCACCGCCTCAACGCCGACGGCAGCATTCCCGAAGACAATCCCTTCGTTAATCAGGATGGGGCCATGCCCTCGATCTACTCCTACGGACACCGCAACCCACAGGGCCTGGCCATTCATCCCACCACCGGCAAGGTATGGACGCACGAGCACGGCCCGCGGGGCGGTGACGAGGTCAACATCATCCGCAAGGGCGACAACTACGGCTGGCCAGTGATCTCGTACGGACTCAACTACGACGGCACCACCTTCACCCAGCAAACCGCCCAAGAAGGCATGGAGCAGCCGTTGCACTACTGGGTCCCCTCGATTGCGCCCTGCGGCGCGGCCTTCGTCACCGGCGATCGCTATCCTGACTGGACGGGCGACTTCCTGGTGGGCTCGCTGCGCTTCGAGTATCTGAACCGCTGCCAGATAGACAACGACACCATCACCGGGGAAGAATTGTTGATGGAGAACCTCGGTCGCCTGCGCAGTGTGGCGATGGGGCCCGACGGCTACATCTACGTGGGAGTAGAAGACCCGGGAGCCGTGTACCGCCTTACGCCGATCGACGGTCTGGCCAGCGCCGATGAGAGATAATTTTTCGCCGTTGGGTAAGAAAAGCGCGTAGGCTTTCCAACCATTTGCGCTTGGGCCGGGTCATTAGATAACTACTAATACGACCCTTTCACCATGCGACTACTCACCACGCTCTTATTTTGCGCGTGGCTCCTCGGAGGATGCCAGCCCTACCGAGAAGCCGATGATGACTTTGCTGATGACGAAACGAAAGTAATTCGTCCGAAGGAAACTCTCCTCACCCAGGGGCTTGGTGAGTGGGAGCTGGTGAAGGAGGTTTCGGGCTGGACGCCCCAGGTGATCAGATACGACACCATGAAGCGGAAAACCTACTACCGGTTTCGGGCCGATCAGACGTTCTATAAGTATACCACCCGGGGCGACACCGTGCGGGGAACTTTCCACTTGCGTGAATCCCAAGCCGCCTCCGACCGTCTGCGTATGATTGAGCTAACGTATCCGGAAGACTACTTCTTCTACACCAGTTGTCTATCGGGCAAAGAGCTGTTTACCCTACAGGGCGATACCCTCATCAACGACACCCAACCCTGCGACGGCCCCAAGCTGTTCTACGTGAAGCAGTGAGACGCTGTCAGGCTGTCTCAATGGTCAGTCCTCGCTGTTTATTCGCCCATCTAGCTATCAATATGAAGGCAATGCAGGGCAAACCGATCCACAGCAACTCACTTTGAATCACCTGCCAACCGGCTTCCCCAGAAAAGTTCTTAATTCCAATGGGTGATACTTGAATGGGGCGAAAGGGAAAGAAGTACCGCGTATTGTCAAAAGGAGCAAAGAAAGCGACACCCAACCCTCCGTTCGTCGTTGCGTCTAGCACCGCGTGAGAAGCCGTACTTAGGCTGAAAAACAACACATAGCCCACCCCCCGGCGAGACGAGAAATCATGGCGGAAAAACAGCCACGTGATCAGGATACCCGTAATCAGTGCAAATACCAGCGAGTGGGTAAATCCGCGATGTCCCCAAAAGCTCCCGTAAGGAATCCCCAACCGAAACGCCAATACGTCTGCATCGGGCAAAACAGCGCAGACTATTCCGAGTATCCAAAATTTGCGAGAGGTGTACCGTCGGGAGCACGTGGATCCGAGAGCTACCGAAGCGAGCGCATGTCCAAAAGTAGAAGCCATGATTTTAGTAATCTTTGGGCTTCTGTTTTACATGTCTTACACGCAGAATCTTTATAACTTTATCGGCATGGCGATATGATACCCGATAAGAGGGCTTCACAAAAGCGCGATAGTTACCAGGATTATTTAGTTTGTATATGTCGAGCGGGTAGCGCTCTGGATTGTTGGATAATCCTCGCGTGGCCGTTAGAATATCCTCTCTGACGCGTTCAGCATTAGACAAGGATTCTAATTGAATATATTGATGTGCCTTCTGTAGAGCGTTGAAAGCGCTCTTGCTCTAAGATACAGTAGGTTTATGTTTAGATGACATACCGCTTACCAATCTTTCGCCATTCGTTCCACCTCTTGCTAAGAGTAAGAATCACCACGGTCAATCTCATGCTCCGCCTCATCCAACTCTCTGTTGTACGCTTCGACCGATATAAGCTCACTCCGATTTAATCCGTAAGCCACCATGCGTTTAATTGCTTGAATCAGCTCTAGATCTTCGACTTGCTCTAACTGATTCAACAGCGCTGCTCTTTCCGCTTGTAAATCCATTATACTACCTTATTTATTATTAAAAACTCGGCTAAAAATACTATATCCATTGAGAAAACTAAAGCCTCATCGATACATTTTAAAACACCCCCAGCCCCCTACGTCCAGTATAACACCTTGGCCTGCGGAAACCGCCGGGTAATCTCCTGGGTGAAGTAGCTACGCATCGTCTTCATGATGTCCTTAGGCAGCACGTACTTGGTGCCGCCGAACTTGTTACGCTTCACGTCGCGCTGCTCCTCATCCATCTCCAGAGCGGTATTAGGGTACCACTGCAATAGTACATCCTTCGAACCCGGTGTGAAGCGGTGGGTTATCAACTCAAAGGTAAGATCACAGCCAAAGTCCAGCGTGTCTTCCAGCCGGTCGAGCAAGGCTCCGTAGTGCGCTTCCCAGTCGGGAATGGGCATAATGGGAGCTAGCACCACGCCCACCGGATAACCTCCTCCGCCCTGCGCTGGAGGCAGGGCCAGCTTGCGTAGCGCTTGCAGACGCGCGTACACCGAGGCCGTGCCCCCTTCCAGACGACGGCTCACCGACTCGGCGTTCAGGCTGATGCGGCAGCGGGTGTGCCCGTTATGCGGCAGATCGAGCAGCGGCTCCACCTGGTCGTACTTGGTCACCCAGCGCAGGCGGGCATCGGGGCGGGTGCCAAAATGTCGGATGCATTCGGCCAGACTTCCCGTGAGGTGCTCGATGCCCAGCGGATCGGTGTAACAACTGGCCTCGAAGGAGGTGCGCTGGCCCGGACGCTCGAAACGGATGGTGTTTTCCAGGATGGCGGGCAGGTTGGCAAACACCCGCACAATGGGCGGACCCGACAGGCTGCCGGCCAGGTAACAATACTGACAGTGGGCGGGGCAACCTTCGGCCAGATGAAACTGCCAGTCGGCCGAGGGCGGAATGGGATGTAGGTTGAAGGCGCTGGGCGGGGCGTTGACCACCGCCAGGGTACGCTTGGCCGCCGCGTAGGTCTTTCGGGCATCTTCCTGGCGCACGCCGGTGATACGGTTGCTCTTGAGGACTTCTATCTCCAGACCTTGGTCGGTAAATCGTTCGTAGAGACGTTGCCCGTAGGGCTCGTCCAGGGCGGTAGGAGTGAACATGACCCGCTGGGGCGTCCATACGCGGGCCGAGCGGGTATCAGTTTTGGGTTCTAGGGTGGTTGGTGACATGCTAAATACGGTGGTTAGAGCAGTTTGCTTAATCTCTTCTTCAACGCATCGCAAGCAACCACCGTTCCTTAGCTTTATATTTTAAATCGCTGACTTATAGCTATTTATAAATAAATTTTAAGCTTTACTCTTCTCAATAGTAAAAGCTCTGGCCGGATTATCAACCATCAATTGCCGGATATCCGACGGACTAAATCCTTCTTGCGCCAACCGGGGTAGCAGGGCAGTGAAGATAGCCTCGTAGGGACGAATCGCTCCGCCGCGAGGAAACGAATTGCCATCGTGCGACAGCAGCACCCGCGACAACAAATCGTGCGCTTTCAGTTCCTTAAGGTAACGCAGGTGCCGCTCGAAAACCCCTAATTCGGATGCGGTTGGGTCAGGAGTCCGCACCCCGTCCAGCGAAATCCAGGCCCCGGATCGGGCAGCGAAGAGTAAGTCTTCCGTACGCTCGACCTTGTTGGCATGGGTCCAGATCCAGGCGGCCGGAGCCACGCCCTCTTCCTTCAGGATCGTAAGCGCAGTTTTCGCTCCTGCCGGGTTGTTACCGGTGTGGCAGGCAATGGTGAGTCCGGTGGCGGTATGCGTCAGAGCAGCCGCCCACAACAGTTTGGCGTCAATGTCCGACACCGGTCCGCTGTCCAGCGCTATTTTGATAAAGCCCGGCCGGACGTCGGTGCCGTCGATGCCCTGCTTAAACTCGGTGATCCACCGCTGGGCAATCGTTTCGGCGCTTTCCTGGCAGGCGTGTTCGGGCACGTAACGGTCGTTGGCCGCACCGTAGTAGCCGGTGTTGGTAATAATCTGCACGCCACTGCGCTGCGCCAGTTGTTGCAGCAGGCGTACGTCCCGCCCGAAGTAGGCACCCGTACAATCTGCCACACTCTGTGCACCCAACTGCTTCACGTGCTTGAGGTAGGGCACCACCTGATTGAGCAGCGCGGCTTCATCGTAGCCCGGTTCGGAGCGTGCATCATCACCAAAGGTCGACATCAGGTGCTCGTGCGTGAGGCAGGTGCCCAGCTGATCGGGCGCAATGGGCCCGTCGACGGTCATAATTTTTCCCACGTCGGATTCGGAGGTACGCGCCGAGGTTGGCAGATGAACTCCCGCCGAAAGCAGAGCGCTGGTTTTGATAAAGAAGCGTCGGTTCATCTTAATCATGCCCAATGAACGCCCCCGCGCGTCAGGATGTTTATCCGGGGGCGTATTGATCCAATCTTCCTCCGTCTCATCCGTCTACCCACCCAACGACAAAGAAACAATCGTCGGCACTGGCCAAAAATAACCTGCATGGCTAAAAAGAAAACCTCCAACAAAGAAAAAGTATCGGTGAAAGAACGGTTCCGCGCGCTGCGCACCCTGCCCCCGTTCTTCAAACTCATCTGGCAAACCAACCCCCGGCTGTTCGCCGCCAGCGTGGTGCTGCGCGTGGTGCGCGCCGCCATTCCGGTGACGATGCTCTACCTGGGCAAACTCATCATCGACGAGGTGGTGCGCCTGTCCGAAACCGGGGGAGACAACGACCTCACCCTGATCTTCACCTACCTGGCACTGGAGTTCGGGCTGGCCATCGTATCGGATGCGATCAACCGCAGCACGGTGCTGCTCGACAGCCTGCTGGGCGACAAGTTTGCCAACGAAACCTCGGCCCGGCTGATGGCCCACGCGGGCACGCTGGACCTGGCGCAGTTTGAGAACGCGACGTTCTACGACAAGCTGGAGCGCGCCCGGCAGCAGACCACCCGGCGCACCGCCCTGATGTCGCAGGTGCTGGGGCAATTCCAGAGCCTGATCACGATTGCCTTTTTGGCCATCGGACTCATTGCCTTCAGTCCCTGGCTGATTCTGCTCATTGGCGTGGCGGTGGTGCCCGCCTTCCTGGGCGAGTCGCACTTCAACGAGCGCAGCTACTCGCTCAACAACCAGTGGACGCCCGAGCGGCGCGAGCTCGACTACTACCGCTATATTGGCGCGAGCGATGAGACGGCTAAAGAGATTAAAATATTCGGGCTGTCGGATTTTCTGGTTGATAACTTCGCTACGGTGTCGGAGCGCTACTACCAGGCTAACAAGAAAGTAGCGGTGTCGCGGGCCCGCTGGGGCAGTCTGTTTGCCGCGGTGGGCAGCGCGGGCTACTACGGGGCCTACGTGATCATCATCCTGCAAGCCGTGAACGGGCAGATCAGCCTGGGCGACCTGACCTTTCTGGCCGGATCGTTCTCGCGCCTGCGTTCGCTCCTGGAAGGCGTGCTCAACCAGTTCTCCAGCATGGCCGAAGGGGCACTGTACCTGCAGGACTTTTTCGACTTCTTTAACATGAAACCGCTGGTGCCCACGCTTCCGGACGCGCGTGCGTTTCCGCGTCCGCTGCAGCAGGGCTTCGAGTTTCGCGACGTGGGGTTTAGGTATCCCAATACCGATATCTGGGCGGTGCGCCACCTGAGCTTCACGCTGCACGCCGGAGAAAAGCTGGCGCTGGTGGGCGAAAACGGGGCCGGAAAAACTACGCTGATCAAATTGCTATCTCGCCTGTACGACCCCAGCGAGGGGCAAATCTTGCTCAACGGCCACGACCTGCGGGAGTACTCGCCCGACGAGCTGCGGGCCGAGATTGGAGTGATCTTCCAGGACTTCGTGCGCTACCAGATGACGGCGGCTACCAACATTGCGGTGGGTAACATTGCCGAGCAGCGCAACCGCGCCAAGATCAACGACGCGGCCTACCGCGGGATGGCCGATCAGGTGATTGACAAGCTGCCGCAGGGCTACGAGCAGATGATCGGACGGCGCTTCGCCGACGGGGTGGACTTGTCGGGCGGCGAATGGCAGAAGATCGCCATCAGCCGGGCCTACATGCGCGAAGCGCAGATCCTGGTGCTCAACGAACCCACCGCCGCCCTGGACGCCCGGGCCGAGTACGAGGTGTTTCACCGCTTCTCGGAGCTGACGGCGGGCAAAACCGCCGTGCTCATTTCGCACCGCTTCTCCACCGTGCGCATGGCCGACCGCATCCTGGTGCTGGAAAAGGGCCAACTGCTCAAGATCGGCACCCACGAAGCTCTGCTGGAGAAAGATGGCAAATACGCTGAGTTGTTTGGGCTACAGGCGCAGGGGTATTTGTAGAAGACTTTCTGGGAGAAGAGGATTCTGAATAATTTTCTGCTTGGTTAGATACTGGCCGTTAGCTATCATTCGTGCATTGGTCATTTGTCCCTGGTCCTTAGTAAAGGGAAACAAAGGACAAATGGCCAGTGACAAAGGATTATGTTACCCCCACGTTAAGCTATTGTTAAGCTTTGTTCATTGTTAAAATGTGACACTGGTGAGTGCGCGATGCTATATAGTTTTGCGCAATATTTTTTTCTCACTAACCTCAGTCACATGTCACGCAATTCTACCTCGTTTTTCTTAAAGTACGCTCTGGTATGCTCGCTACTCAGTGCCTGCTGCGTCGGAATTGCCATTCAGTCGGCGCTGGCCCAATCGACCAACGCTTCGATCAAGGGCACGATCAGCGATGCCGACGGTGAGGCCCTGCCCGGCGCCACCGTCCGGCTCAAGAACGAATCAACCGGCTTCACCGTGGGCACCGCCACCAACCTGCGGGGCGAGTACCTCATTCAGCAATTGCCGCTGGGCGGACCGTACCAAATCACGGCTTCGTTCGTAGGCTACGGGGAAATCATCAAGGAGGGCTACTCGCTTAACCAAGGTGATCAAGAGATTGTAAATTTTTTCTTGCGAGAAGCCACCAACGAACTCGAAGAAGTAGTGGTCACCGACCAGTCGCTACGCTCACGCACACAACGCGAAGGCAATGCCACCGCCATCAACGACCGGCAGATTAAGCAAATGCCCAACGAAGGCCGTAACTTCACGCAACTCACCAGCTTGTCTCCGCTGCAGGGCGGGGGCAGCATCAACCTGGGCGGACAGCGTCGCACCTCGACCAACATCACGTTGGACGGAGTGAACGCCCGCAACCAGCTCACCGCCGGAGAGATCGGTCGCGGCCCCTACACCGTGTCGCTGGAAGCCATTCGTGAGTTTGAGGTGGCCACCAACATCTACGACGTTACCCAGGGGCGGCAGGCCGGGGGCGCCATCAACGCCGTAACCAAGTCGGGTACCAATAAACTGGAGGGCACCGCCTTCGTCTACCACCGCAACGACGCCCTGGCCAGTCAGTTCGATATCCGGGGTGGCGACCGCGAACAAGACTTTTACAACTACCAGTGGGGCTTCAGTCTGGGCGGACCGCTCATCAAGGATAAACTGCACTTCTTTGTGGCCTTCGACCGGCAAGACGAAGGAGAACCGGTGTTTATCGCGGACATTCGCGAGGGCGAGGGGCAGGAAGAAGACGAAGCCCAGTACCGAATTCGGCTCAACACCCTGCGGCGCTTTGTGCAGGTGGCCCGCGACGAGTACGGAGTGAGCGACGCGCCTCAGTTCGGTGAGTTCTCCCGAAAGACGGTGGCTAATACCATCTTTACCCGCCTCAACTGGCAGATCAACGACCGCAACACGCTCACCCTGCGCAATAATTACTCCGATTGGGATAACCCCTTCAGCGTGGCTGATAACTCGAATATAGGCTTAGCTGAAACCGTGAGCGACTTCTCTTCGCAAGAAAATAGCCTGCTGCTTTCGCTGCGCTCTAACGTGTCGTCGGCCCTTACCAACGAACTGAAGGTGCAGTATCAGCGGGCCGAACGGGCCTTCGTACCCAACCGCCAATTGCCCTCGGCCAACATCCCCCGGGCCATCGTACGCGTCACTTCTCCCTTCCCGACCACTGACAACCCCAACGCCACCAACACGGTGGATGTGCAACTTGGGGGGCAGCGGTTCACCCCGGAGACCAACCTTGAGCAGCAGGTACAACTGGTGAATACGACCTACTGGCAAGCTGGGCGTTTCAATGTAACCTTTGGCACCGACAACATGGTGACCTACCTGGAGACGCTGCTGTCGAACGAACAGAACGGACGGTTTTTCTTCAACAGCCTGCAGGATTTTGCTGATCTTAACCCCTCGCGCTACGCCCGGGAAGTGCCGCTTCAGGGCCTTCCTATCGTCAAGCAAACGGTACTAGATCTGTCGCTGTTCGGACAAATAGAGGCGGATGTCACTCCCAACCTAAACCTGATGTTCGGCCTGCGCTACGACCTTACCGCCTTCCTGAACGGAGCTGATTATAACCCCGTCCTTGATCAGACGCTGGGTATCCGTACCGACCGCAAGCCCTCCGACTGGAACAATGTGCAACCCCGGTTTCAGGGCACCTGGAACGTGCGGGGCAACGAGCGCGACTTCGTGAAGTTCGGAGCCGGTATCTTCTCGGCCCAGCCGCACTACTACGCCCAGGTGAACAATATTCAGAACAGCGGGGTGCTGCTGGGAGCGGTCGACGTGAGCGAAAACGTGCCCACTCCTGACTTTGTTTCCTACCGCAATGATCCCAGCACGGTGCCGGGCGTGCTGCCAGGCGTCACCCCCTTTTCCACCATCAACGCGGTGAGCGAGGACTTTGAGGTGCCGTCCACGCTAAAGGCCAACCTGAGCTACACCCGCCTGTTTAGTGATCGCCTCAGCGTGACCATCAACGGCTTGGTGAGCCGCACCTGGAACAACTACGTGTACCAGGAGCGCAACTTGGTGGATGAACCCTTCTTCCGCATCGAGCAGGAGGCCAACCGCGGCGTGTTTGTTCCCGCCGAAACAATCAATGAGAAAGGGCAGAACGACTGGTTGGACTCGCGCAAAACTGACCAAGCCGGACGGGTACTAGAGCTAACGCCGGAGGGCATTCTTGATCAAATGGCGGTGGTGGTAGAAGCCAACTACCTGATCGGCGAGGATGGCTACGTGAGCGTGAGCTACACCCGCAACCAGGCCAAAGACAACTCTTCGTACAACTGCTGCGTGGCTAACACTTCTACGTTCTTGCCGGTAAAAGACGATCCCCGGGCACTGTACTACGGTTTTTCGGATAACCATTTTGGCAGTAAGCTGGCGGTGAATTTCGCTAGTCCGAGCATCTTGGGATTCAGTTTGGGAGCGACGCTGATCGGATCGGGCGGCACGCGCTACTCGCTGCACGCGGTGGGCGGAGGCAGCAGCCTGAACGGTGACTTTAATCTGCGCAACGACCTGGCCTACGTGTTTGATCCCAACGACCCGGCCACTCCCGAAGGCCTGCGCGAAGGTTTGCAGTCGGTGCTCAACGATCCGGACGTCACCGATGGTTTCAAGGATTACGTGCGCAACAACTTCGGAGAGATTGCCGAACGTAACGGCGGGATTAATCCATTCGTCGCTACGCTTGATCTGCGGCTCATTAAACGCATTGCCTTATTTGGCGATCACGCGATAGAACTTTCGGCCGACGTGTTTAACTTCACCAATCTGCTTAGCAAAGACTGGGGAGTGGACCGCACGTTCGGGGGAAGGCGTGATTTTCTTAACATCAGGGGCTTTGATCAGACTAGTCAGCAGTACAGCTACCAAGTGAACGCCGGAGCCGGTCGGGAACCCATTGGCGGCACCCCCTGGCGGGCGCAACTAGGACTGCGCTACGAGTTTTAGTCTTCTGAATGATTTGGTCGGATGGGAGTTAACAATTGCTAATTTCCATCTGACCCATCTGCCAATCAGTGGAAGCTATGCTGAACTTCCAGGGAATCATAGTTACTTACTCAAAGATAGATTGCTTATCTTTGTTTCAGTTTTAGGGCCCAGGGTAGCATTAGTAAGAAGTCTAGACACAAGTCGAAATCATTTTGGAAGTGGCTTGGCCCAAGGTCAATGTTGTGGTAGTAACTGCGGCGCTTGCGTTGGTAGTTGCGTTCACTCTGAATGAACCAAGCGCTCGTGCCCAGCTTGTCAGCCAAGAACCATTTTTCCAGCAAGCGGGCCGAACGGCCATTGCCATCAGCAAAAGGATGAATTTTTGCTAATACCAAGTGGATAAATGAAGCGTAGTAAAAGGTCTCATCCATTGTCAAGTCGCGACCCCGTAGGAGCTTGATATCGGCGAACAGCCTACTCATCTCAGCCAAGACCGTCTCCGAAGATGCCCCCTCGTAAACCCGTTCACCGGTTTCGTAATTGTACACGTATACTGCCTGGTTGCGATAAGTGCCCCGGTATTTCTTGGTAACTATCTGCCGCGAGGATAGCGTGTGGGTACGCAAAAAGTTCTTCTCGTTCAGCGCGTGAGTTCGTGCGTAGTTATAAGCTTCTATCAGGTCGGATACCTGCATGATATCCTTGTACCCCCGCACCCCAGGCGTTTCCTGATAGCGGCGCAACGTATTGAAATCTACTTCTACGCCTTCGATCCGGCTGGAAAATATTGCCGAAGAAGCTACGTAGAACCGGAAAGACTCCAGCGACGGAGGTATCTGCTTGAGTTTATTGAAGTGCTTGCGCAGGGTGAACTGTTGCCGCTTTTTGTAGAAAGGCAGGTAGCGGGACGAAAGTAGTTGCAGACGGGGCATCTTATTAATATCTGTTTCAAATATATCAATTTTCGGTAAGTCACTGATCATCCCCCATTCCTCGACGCGGTTTAGCCCGCCGTGTTAACTTTGTGTTAACCTTACGCTCAGAATAGTAACCCTGCCCCAAAAGAAGTAAGTTGAACCCGATTCATCCTATCCTATCAATCCCCTATTCTATGAAGTCCTTTCTCACCACCGGTTTATTGGCCAGCTTCCTCCTCACGCTGCTTTGCTGCCAAACCACCTACGAAATTGAGAATACTGATTCGCTAGCCACCATAAACCAGGCCCTGCTCGACAGCCTGAGCGACCGGCGCATCACCCTGCCCAACGGCTGGTCGCTCACTCCCGTGGGGCAGTCCGTGCCGCTGGGCGATTTTCCTATGAACATGACCGTGTCGCACGACCAGAGCCGACTGGCCATCACCAACAACGGGCAGAGCACCCAACAGATTATGCTCTACGATCTGGTAAACCAACAGTTACTCGATAGCATCCCGATCCGTAAGTCGTGGTTGGGTATTCACTTCGCTCCCGACGACCAATCGCTCTACGTATCGGGGGGCAACGACAACGTGGTGAAGCAGTATGATCTTAATAACGATGAACTAAGCCTGCGGGATTCTATCGTGCTGGGCGAACCCTGGCCAAACCGGATTTCCGTGGCCGGACTAGACATTAACGCATCGGACCAGCTGCTCTACGCCGTCACCAAGGATGACAGCGCGCTTTACGTGGCAGATTTGACCGGCCGTAGTGTGCAGAACCGCTACGAACTGCCCCACGAAGCCTATACTTGCTTATACGACAGCACCCGGCAACGGCTGTATATTTCCCTGTGGGGCGGCGCGCAGGTGGCCGTGTTCGATACCCAACAGCAAACCTTTCTGTCGCCCATCGACGTGGAAACGCATCCCAACGATATGGTGATAACGCAGGACGCCCGCTACCTGTTCGTGGCCAACGCCAACGCCAACTCGGTGTCGGTGATCGACCTGGATCAGTCGAAGGCGATCGAAACCATCTCGGCCTCGCTGTATCCTGACGCGCCCATTGGCAGCACCAGCAACAGCGTCGCCCTGTCGCCCGACGAGCGGTACCTCTATATCGCCAATGCCGATAATAACTGCCTGAGCGTGTTCGAACGTGTCGGAGCCGGGGCGCAGCAAGTCGGAAGGGTTTATTCCTACCGGCTGGTATCCCACCAGTGTGCGCGCCGTGGGCGACCGACTCTACGTGGCCAACGGCAAAGGCTTCTCCCCGCGGGCCAATCCCAAGGGGCCGAACCCCTACGAGCGGCGCACCGAAGAAACCCAGTACATCGCCGGGCTGCTACGCGGCACCCTGTCGATCATTGACGCCCCCGAGGCCGACCAACTCGCCGCCTACTCCGAAGCGGTGTACGGCAACACTCCCTATACCAAGGAGCGCGAGTTGCAGGCGGAAGGGGAAGCAGGCAACCCCATTCCCCAGCGGGTGGGTGATGCCTCGCCCATCAAGCACGTTTTTTATGTCATCAAAGAAAACCGCACCTACGACCAGGTGCTGGGCGATATGCCCGAGGGTAACGGTGATTCGGCGCTGTGCCTGTTTCCCGAGCGCGTCTCGCCCAACCACCACCAGCTGGCCCGCGAGTTTGTGCTGCTCGACAACTTCTACGTGGATGCCGAGGTGAGCGCCGACGGACACAACTGGTCGATGGGCGCCTACGCCACCGACTTCGTGGAAAAAACTTGGCCCACCAGCTACGGCGGCCGGGGCGGCACCTACGACTACGAGGGCACCCGCGCCATCGCCTATCCCGACCAGGGCTATATCTGGGACCACTGTGAGCGCGCGGGCGTGAGCTACCGCAGCTACGGCGAGTTCGCCTCGGACGGGGAAGCTGACGAACCGGCCCTGGTGGGCAACATCGACACCAGCTATCCCGGCTACGACCTAACCATCAAGGACGTGACCCGCTACGAGGAGTGGCAGCACGACTTTGACTCGCTGCTGGCGCAGAACGCGGTGCCGCAGTTCCAAACGCTGCGCTTTGGCAACGACCATACGGCTGGGGCGCGGCTAGGGATGCCGACGCCCCGCGCGATGGTGGCTGACAACGACCTGGCCGTCGGCAAGTTCGTGGAGCATTTGTCAAAGAGCAAGCTTTGGGCCGAGTCGGCGGTATTTGTGCTGGAAGACGATGCCCAGAACGGTCCTGATCACGTGGATGCCCACCGCTCGGTGCTGCTGGTGGCGAGTCCCTACACCAAGCGCAACGCGGTGGTCAGCAGCATGTACTCTACCGCCTCGGTGCTGCGCACTATTGAGCTAATCTTAGGATTGCCGCCGATGAGCCAGTACGACGCCGCGGCCCCCTCGCTGTGGGAGTGCTTCACCGCCACGCCCGATACGCAGCCCTACGTCGCGCTGCCCAACAACATCGATCTGGATGAACTGAACACCGAGCGCAACGAGCTCTCAGAGCGATCGGCCAATTATCCGATGGATCGGGAAGATGCTATTCCGGACAATGAATTCAGTGAGGTGGTGTGGAAAACGGTGCGCGGCCTGGACAGTAAGATGCCCGCCCCGCGACGAAGCGCGTTCGTGCGACTGGCGGAAGAGGATGAAGAAGAGGGGGAATAGCCATCTTTTTGATCTCTCGGATGCAGCCGGGGGGAGACTTATGCGCCTTTTTCAGCAGCAGTATTTCACCCTAATTGCGTCGTGACCAGGATAGGCTGGATATTTCAGGATGAACAAACTGATCCACACTGATGATCTTATCAATCCTTTTCTTTGTCTCGCCTGTGCACTTTATCCTGGTCATCCTAATTTCATCCTGACTATCTTGATCTCACTCGTTTTTCAAACTGTCCACCGGGTTGGCTACCGCCGCTTTCACCGACTGCCAGCTCACCGTGAGCCAGGCCACCAGCAGGGTGAACCCTCCAGCCAGCACAAAGATACCGGCCCCGATCTGGATGCGCGAAGCGTAGGAACTCAGCCAGGCATCCATCACGAAGTAGGCCAGCGGCACCGCCACCACGATGGCGATCACGATCAGCTTGGTAAAGTCGCGCGACAGCAACAGGATGACGCTGCTCACCGAGGCCCCCAGCACCTTGCGGATGCCGATCTCCTTGGTGCGCTGCTGCGCTGTGAAGGCCGACAGCCCCAGCAAACCCAATCCGCCGATAAACAACGCCAGCCCGGCGAACACCCGAATTAGCTGACTAAACCGCTGGTCGGTTTGGTACTGCCGGTTGAAGTAGTCGTCCAGAAAAAAGTACGAGAACGGATTGCCCGGAAACACCTTGTCCCAGGTGGCCTCCACGTGCGCAATGATTTGGGGTAGGTTCTGCCGATTCACCTTCATTACATAATACTCACTGTTGACCTCCGAGGGCAAGATAACGATGGGTTCCGCCGCCTCCTTAAGCGATTCCTGGTGATAGTCATTTACTACGCCGATGATAATCATAGTACCTTCCTGTTGGCCAAACGAGATGGTAACGGTGGCATCAATGGCATCTTCCGGATCGTTGAATCCTAATAGGCGAGCGGCAGCTTTGGTAACGACGATGGCCGTATCAAGATCATTTACGTAGTCTTCGGAAAAGCCCCGGCCCGCCAGTAGGTCCATCTCAAACATATCAAAGAAGTCATAACCCACCCCGTTCACCCGGATGGCGTGCGCCTCCTCTGAAGGAGCACCGTACTTGCGGAAGTTGAATTTAAACTGGCGGGTGTTGCCCGGCACAAAATCCATCCCGGACACTTGCTCAATAGACGGGTTTCTGAGCAACTCGGTTTTAAACTGTCTCGCATCACTCTTCCTTACTTCCCAGTCTTTTGTCATAACACTAGGCCGCTCTAATACCAGCATTTGGTCCATCTTAAACCCCAAATCCGCGTTGAGCATATATTCCATCTGCTGGTAGACGATGGCCGTGCCCACCACCAGCACAATGGCCGCGGCGAATTGAAACACCACCAGCGCCTGCCGCAAGCGGATGCCGTGCTTGCCCATTCTCAGACTTCCCTTGAGCACCCGGGCGGGCCGGAACGAGGCGAGCACCAGCGCCGGGTACAAGCCCGACAGCAGGGTGCCCACCACGAACAACCCGGCCAGCAACCCCCACAGCCAGCCCTGGCTCCAAAAGGCTACTTCCGACAGCCGCAGCCCGGTGAGGTCGTTGAACACCGGCAGCAGCAAACTCACCAGCACCCCAGCGACGATAATAGCCAGTCCGTTGATGAGCAACGACTCGATCATAAACTGCTTGATGAGTTGGTAGCGGAACGCTCCCAGCGCTTTGCGCACGCCCACCTCCCGACCGCGCTCCATCGCCCGGGCGGTAGACAGATTGATGTAGTTGATCCAGGCGATCACGAGGATGAAGCCCGCGATGATGAGCAGAAAGCACACCACCTGCGCACTGCCGTTGGCCTCGGCCTCTTCGGCCAGATCGGAGTACAGGTGAATGTCCCCCAGCGGTTGCAGCGACAGCACGTCGCGTCGCTGCTGCTCGGCCAGTCCCGGACTGTACTTGTCCACCACCGCCGGAAACTTCGCGGCTAGGGCGTCGGGGTCGGTGCCTTCGCGTACGCGAATGTAGGTGTAGAAATCTTTGCGCTCCCAGGTCAGGTCGTAGCGCTCCCGCGCCTCTTCGTAGCGGTTGTAGAGCGTTTGGAATGAGAACAACACGTCGAACTTCAGGTGCGAGTTTTGGGGTACGTCCGCAAAGACGCCCGTCACCCGGCAGCGCTCGTCGTTGAAGTCATCGTCCTGCAAGCGCAGCACCTTGCCCACGGGGTCCGCATCGCCGAAGAAGCGCTTCGCGTAGGTTTCCGACACCACCGCCGTGAAGGGTTCGGCCAGCGCCCTCCGCGGATCACCCTGCAGCAGCGGAAAGGAGAACATTGAGAAGAATGATGAGTCGGCGTACATAAACTTCTCCATCTTGAAGGCCACCGGTCCGTCGGCCGCCTCTTCGTAGGTGATCACCACGTTGTTCTTAAAGCCCATGTTATACAGGCGGGTGTTCTCCAGCACTTCGGGCAGTTCGGCCGTGAGGGCCGGACCCACCCCCGGATAGTTCTCCGCGCTGGCCAGCGTTAGCTCGTCGTTCTGGTACTGATCCAGTTGCACCCGGTAGATTTGATCACCCCCGGCGTGGAAGCGGTCGTAGCTGCGCTCAAAGAACACGTACTGCGCGATCAGCAGAAAACCCGCGACTCCCACGGCCAGCCCCAGCACGTTGATAGACGAATAAAACTTGTTCTTACGCAGGTTGCGCAGCGCTGAGTAAAGATAGTTTCGGAGCATGTTGGTTGGAGTTTGGTGATTGTCTTGATCGGGATGTACTGGATGGGTCAGGATTAATACAATGACTTATGCTGGGGCAACCAAGTTGATCCTGCATTATCCTGATCATTATTCGTTTCGCAGCGAATCCACCGGATTCCGCTGGGCGGTCTGGATGGTTTGAATGCTCGTGGTCAGCAAGGCGATCAGCAGAACCGCTCCGCCGGCCACCGCAAAAATCCACCACGACAGTTCAATCTTATAGGCGAATGCTTGTAGCCACTGGTTCATAAAATAAGCAGCAACCGGAGCGGCAACGATAAAGGCAGCCAGGATGAGTTGCAGAAAGTCTTTAGACAGCAAACCCACGATGTGCAGTACCTTCGCCCCCAGCACTTTGCGGATGCCAATCTCTTTGGTACGCTGTTCGGCGGAGAAAATGACCAACCCCAGCAAGCCCAAACACGACACAACAATGGCTAAGCCAGCAAAGGCATTGGACAACTGCGCCACCACCCGCTCGCCCTGATAAAGCTGCGCGTACTCCTGATCTAGAAACCGGTAGTCAAACGGATAATCGGGGTTCACCTCCCGGTAAACTTCTTTCATACTCGCCAGGGCTTCCTGCGTTTTGCCCGGCTGCGTGCGCACCATAATCACCCCGAAGTACAGGTCTTCTTTCACGTCAACGATCAGGGGCTTGATCGGCTCGTGGAGAGAATGGGTATGGTAATCTTTGAGGATACCAACAATAGGCCCCTTTTTGTCCCAGGCGGATATCCACTTTCCGAGCGGGTCTTCCATGCCGATTTGCCGGAGAGCAGTTTCGTTAATCAGGAAAGCCGCCGTATCGGTGGCGAACGCGCGGGAGAAGTCCCGTCCCTCCACCAGTTGCAGGTTCATGATCTTAACAAAATCGTAGCCAACCGAGGTAGGCTTGAAGCCAACGGAGGCATTTTCTTCCTTGCCCTCCCAATTAATCGCATCGTCGCCGTCCGCCGTGTTAGCCACCCCATCGCTTTCGTCCACCACAAACCCCATCGCATGTGGGGCTTCACTGCTCCGATCCACCAGCGCAATGCCGGGCATCCGGGACAGCCGCTCTTTGAACACGGCATACCGTTCGTTCAACGCCCCTTCCACCCGAAAGTAGATCAGGTTCTCGCCGTCATACCCCAGGTGCGTGCCCTGAACGTAATTGATCTGCCGGGAAACCACCAGGGTGGCGATCAGCAGCAGAATAGATAAGCTAAATTGAAAGACGGTTAACCCTTTGCGAAACCACACCGACCGGCCATTCAGTCGGACAGCCCCCTTCAGCACCCGCACCGGCTTGAGCGACGACAGGTACACGGCCGGATAAAGTCCCGCCAATATGCCCATGGCAATAAACAGCATTCCGGAAACCAACCAGTAGGATGCATTGGTGAAAGGGGAAGCGATTTGTTTGCCTGAGAAATAGTTGAAGCTCGGTAAGAACAGCTGAATCAACCCCCACGAGAGCAGCAGGGCCAACAATGACAGCAAAAAAGACTCGCCCAGGAACTGCCGGATCAGATACCCCCGTGAAGAACCGATCACCTTGCGGACGCCCACTTCTTTGGCGCGCTTGACCGAACGGGCGGTCGCTAAATTCATGAAGTTAATGCAAGCAATAAGTAGGAGAAAAATTGCAACCCCGCTGAATATCCTAACGTACTCAATGCGTCCGCCCTGGGGTTTCCCGTTCACAAAGTTGGATACCAAGTAGCGGTCGCCAAAGGGCTGAAGTCCCAGGGTAATCTCAACCGGTTCATGATCGTTCTTTTCCAACTGGGCCTGAAGGACGCGGTTGATTTTATTTACTACCTGCTTCACGTCGGCTCCTTCTTGCAACTGAATGGTGGTAAGAAACACATCAGACGACCACTCTAGTTGTTGCGTCTTCTGCAACTCCCAGTTGATGAGATAGTCAAATTGCAATGAACTCCGGGACGATACGTCGGCGAAGACGGCAGTGACGGCGAAGTCCATGGCGTTCTCGTAGCGAATACTCCTTCCGATAGCCGCTTCGGGACTTTCAAAGAACAGGGCCGCCATGGATTCGGAAATAACGATACTACTTTTATCGGTCAGGGCCGTAGCCGCATCACCCGCAATAACCGGGTAATCAAACATGCTAAAAAAGTCTTCACTCGTTCTGGAACCCTCTAACTTATGCTTTTTATCCCCTACCTGAAACGTTTTAGGAGACCCCCACGGCAACTCGTATCCGGTAGCGTAGAAATTAATCCTTTCTACCTCTGGGATTGACTCCTCTACGTCGGCAATGTGAATGTATAGTCCATCCTGATCTGCCCGAAAAGGAGTAGCGTAGCGCCCACGAATCTCACCCTTAGCGCGCACGGTCTCATAAATGCTGTAGAGGTTTTCGCCGTTCGCATGAGAGTTATCTATACCCTGCTCATCCTGCACCCACAAAAAGATGAACAGACTACAGGTGATGCTGAGTGCCAGACCGGAAATATTGATAACCGAAAAAGCTTTGTGGCGAACCAGGTTACGAAAAGCAACGATCGAGAAGTGCTTGTACATGCTCATAGTAGGGTAGGGTTGAAGTAGGCAATCGGTTTCTTCTAGTAACGAAGCGTCTGAAAAACTTAGCAGAAGGTTTCAAAGGGGTAGTTGGGCCAGCGGGTTAGGTGTTCGTTCGTTGTCTTAACCAGGATAGACAGGACATTTCAGGATGGGTAGGATGAATACAGCCGTGCATTAGGATGATCCTGCCTACCCCTTTTATCCTGCCCATCTCACAGCATCGCGCCTATCCTGATCGCAAACAGCACGCCAACCCACCGAAACCCGCTTTCCAGCCCCTCAGCCCCGATTGCTTCCGTCGCCACTGTCCGGCATCGAACACTTGGTGTCCGGCTGCGAACACTACGGCACCTATAGTATCAGCGAAGATGAAGCATTCGTTTTTGTAATCGTCTTAAATAAGAAATCAGGTCTTGATTGATACCAATTCAGCGCTTGGGAAGGGGGTAAGGGAGCGGAGTAGTTTCGCAGAAAAGTACAACTTAGCGCCAACGATGCTCCACCGAATGAACACCGAAGCTAGAAACTAGGCCAATTCTAGGAATATTACAAATTGAAGGGCTGTGGCCTACGACTAAAAACGAACAGATGCTCTCGGCATACAATAGACTCGAGCATCCCGCTCAGCAGCGTAAGAGGGATTGTTACCAAGGGCCGATTAGAACACTAAAAACACCGAAATCCTAGCAGTCCTACCACGCAGTACCACTTCCCCCCAGAAAATCATCCGCACAGCAACCGCCAGCATCCAGCCTCTCTTCCCCTCAGCAAGTCATCCAGCATCTGACCATCCGGCAAGTTCCTTACCGATCATACCGCTCGTTCATATCCTTCACGCGGCGGGCCAGCGCGGCGGTTGCCACGCCCTTTTTCATGCGCCACGCCCAGTTGCCCGAAGGAGTTGACGGACGGTTCATGATGGATTTGTGATCCAGGTTCAGCAGGTCTTGCATGGGCACCACCGCCAACTGGCACACCGAAGCAAAGGCCAGTCGCATGAGCTCGTTAGCCACGTTGTTAGGCGTGACCTTGCGCTGCACGTAGGCCGACAGGCGCTTGCGGTCGGCGGCGCTTAGGTCTTTCTCGAACCAGCCGCGGGTGGTGTTGTTGTCGTGGGTGCCGGTATACACCACCGCGTTGGGCACGTGGTGGTGGGGCACATAGCCGCTCTTGGGCATGTCGTCGCCGAAGGCAAAGTGCAGCACCTTCATACCCGGCAGGGCGTAGTCGTGCATCAGGTCGCGCACCGGCTGGTCGATCTCGCCCAGGTCTTCGGCGATGATGGGCAGGTTATCGTACTTCTTTTGAAACTGCTTAAACAACTTGTTACCCGGCCCCTTCTTCCAGCGCCCGTTGATGGCCGTTTCGTGTCCGGCGGGCACCTCCCAATAGGCCGAGAAGGCACGGAAGTGATCCAGCCGCACCAGGTCAAACATCTGTAGGTTCTGCTCCATGCGCTGCATCCACCAGTCATATTTCTGCTTCTTTAGCGCCTTCCAGTCGAACACCGGCATGCCCCACAGCTGTCCGTGTTCGCTGAAATAGTCGGGCGGCACTCCGGCCACAAAGCCGGGCGAATCGTCGTTTCCTAGCTTAAAAATACCCGGATTGGCCCACACGTCGGCGCTGTCGTAACCCACGTAGAAGGGCACGTCGCCAAAAAGTCGCACTTCCTTAGCCTCGCAGTGGCTCTTTAGCGCGTTCCACTGCTCGAAGAAGATAAACTGCAAGAACTTTTCCTTAGCGATTGTATCATTCAGTTCTTCCCGGAGCGCGCGCAGCGCCTTCTTGCTGCGGCTGCGAATGGGCTCGGGCCACATCACCCACGATTCGTTCTGATAGTGCTGCCGAAAGGCCATGTAGTCAGCGAAGTCATCGAGCCAAGCGGCATTGTCGGCGCAGAACTGCTCGTAGGGTTCTTGCCACCGTTTCGATTTTTTCTCTAAAAAGGCGCGAAACGCTTTATCAAGGAGCGGTAGCAAAAACCGAATGGCCTTGTCAAAGTCCACCTGCTCTTCACTGAACTTGAAGCGGGTGTTGAGGTCGTCGCGCTCCAGCAACCGGGACTTCACCAGCAGTTCGGGACTGATGAGCATTGGATTGCCCGCGAAGGCCGACAGCCCGCTGTAGGGGGAGTAGCCGCTGGCGCCTTCCACCGGGTTCAGGGGCAACAGTTGCCAGTAGGTGAGGCCCGCCTTCTTCATAAAGTTGGCAAATTGGTAAGCGGCTGGGCCCAGGTTGCCAATGCCGTGCGGGGCGGGCAGCGAGGTGATATGCAGCAGCACGCCACTGCGTCGTTCGTTAATCATGCTAGTTTTTGGTTAGTAAAGCTACGGGAAATTGGTCCAGCACCTCGCCCACCATACAGTGGTCAGTAGCCGAAATAGTTTGGGCAGTGAAAGCGTTGGTCCAGGTTGAGTTTTCGGAAGGGAGCGTGACCTGGGTTTCGCCCCAGCAGGTTTTGCCCAGAGGCAGGTCGTTGGTCAGAGAAAGCGTGGCCACGCCCAACGGTACCAGCACCACCGCTTCCTGCTTTTCCCAAACGCGCCGGAAGGCCAGCAGGTGGTTTTGCTGCGCCCCTCGGACGACCAGCGGCTCGTAAGTGCCGTGCGCAAACAGGTCAGCCAGTTGACGACGCACCCGCAAGCCCTGCGATAACGTAAATAGTTTGATGGCCGGATCCAGCACGTTGTCGGTGAGCTCGCCCAGCAGTTCAGTGCGACCCACCGGGTCATTATCCGAACCGAAGCGTGCCAGGGTCTCGCGCCGCAGGGGGTAGTCTACCGGACGGCGGTTGTCGGGGTCCACCATGCTTAGGTCCCAGTACTCAGTACCCTGGTACACGTCGGGAATGCCCGGCGCGGTGATCTTCAGCAAGGTTTGCCCCAGCGAGTAGGTCACTGCCGTGCGGGCCAGCGGTTCGGCAAACTGGGTGAACTCGCTCATGAAGTCTTCGTCCTGCAACAGATGCTCCGTGAAGTGGTCGATGGCTTGTTCGTAGCCTTCGTTGGGGTCCGACCAGGTAGTGTGCCCCTTCGCTTCGCGCGCGGCTTTCACCAGGTAGTCGCGCAAGCGGGTGGAGTAGTCTACTGCCTCAGGATCGGCGAAGAACGGGAACGTGCCCACCAATGTCTGGTAGATGAAGTATTCGAAGTTGGCCTCGGGCCAGCCATCTTCTTGGTCAAGTCCGGTCTTGTAGGGTTCGTTGCCGTAGCGCCAGCGGGCGGTCTCTTTCATCCACTCGGTGGGTTGTTCGCTCAGCAGGTTGATGCGCAAGCGGGCATCTTCCCCCCGCTTGGTGTCGTGGGTGGCCGTGGCGTTCATCGCCTGCGGCCAGCGTTGCTGCATGCGCCGGTGAAATTCGTCGGGCTTCATGCCCAGTTGCTGCGGAGAGTCGCCTACCTCGTTGTGCGAAATCAGGGCATGATACCCATAAAAAGTAGTGTCTTCCACTCCCTTGGCAGACAGCGGACCAGCAAACTGCTGGCACCGCATCACAAACTCCAGGCGTCGCGCATCAAAGGCATCGTCACCGCTGGACTGTCCGTGAAATACTGGGCGCAAGGCTTGCAGGGGCTCGGTCTGCTTGGGTGACATCGCCTGGGCGCGCTCGAAAGTTTCTTCCAGCACCGCCTGGTCTTCGGGCGAGAAGGGAAAGCTGGTGCTGTAGATTCTGTACACCGGAAAAGCCACCAGCAACTGCGCCAGGGCCTTCTTATGCGCCTCCGCAGACCCGCCCTCCACCAGCTTAAGCGATTCCAGCAGGCGGCTGAGGTTGTCTAGTTCTCCCTGCATGCGCTCGCGCAGGATGAAGTGCTTGTTGCTGTGCACCAAAGCCTGATAGTCAGTGGACTCAGGATACCAGGTAGCGTAGTAGCTAAGCAACGAACGGCAACCCGTCACATTGGTGAAGAGTTGACTCACGTCGGCCAGAAACGAGTAACCGCTGCTTCCCTGCACGGGCCAGTTCTCGGGGAGCTGCTCGTCGTGTTCCAAGATTTTCTCCACAACGAGGTACGGTTCTTCGCCCACCAGGGCACGTAGGTCCTCCAGATAACCGGTGGGATTAAGCAGTCCGTCTACGTGGTCTACCCGCACTCCCTGCACGTAGCCTTGATCCACCCACTGCTTGATCTTCCGGTGGTAATCCGCGAAGACCTCGGGACGTTGCGCGTTCAGGCAGATCAGGTCGTTCACGGTGAAGAAGCGGCGGTAGTTGATCACCTTCTCGGTGGTTTTCCAGTGCACCAGCCGGAAGTGCTGTTCGTCTAGCAGCGTCTCCAGCCGGGCGGGGTCTTGTGCATAAGACCGAACAAATTGTGCCACTGCTTCCACCAGCGCCGCGTGTTGCTGCATCTCGGAGTGGAGGCTAGCTACCAAATCGCTCCAGGCAACATCGGTTGACTGGTCTTCTTTCAGGGTCCGGGCGCACGCTTCGGTGCGATCAGCTCCCGCATCTAGCACGGCTTGTTGCTCAGTGGTCAGGGAGGCAGATTGCCCAACCGCTTGTAGCAACCCGGCGTACGAGGCTACGCTCACCGGCAAGTGGTGGTCGTAGTACCTGAGTTGAAACCCGGTTTCGCCCCAGTGCAAGCTGAGTTGCCCTTCCTTGAGCACCGATTCTAGCGAGGAGCCCAGGAAGGGAGCCATGATCTTGCCGCGGAAGCGTGGGTCAGGGTGGTTCCAATCCACGTCGAAGTAGCTAGCGTGCTTGGCATGGGGACCTTTCTCCAGCAGATCGTGCACCCAGGGGTTGACGGGGTCGTAGGCCATGTGGTTGGGCACAATGTCCTGCAACCAACCCATGTTCAGTTCCTTGAGTCGTTGGGCAATGCTCGATAACTGCGCCTCGGTGCCGATCTCGGCATTGAGGCGCGTGGGGTCCGATACGTCGTAGCCGTGGGTGCTTCCCGCCCGGGCCTGGAAGATGGGCGAGGCGTACACCGTCGAGACCCCCAGGTCGTGTAGGTACTCAATGATTTCAGAAAGTTGCTCCAGGGTGAAGGATTCCGATAGCTGGAGCCGGTAGGTGGCGGTGGGAGTATACATGCAATGTGGTTCGTAAAAAATAAAATGGCTCCTTGATCCGCTGCTGCGCGTTTGCAACGCGCCCTCTTGGTCAAGGAGCCTACTGGACTTATACCTGCGGTACCGAGTCGTAATCGCTCACGCGGATGTTGAGCACCTCGAACAGCTGGGCGAAGGTCGTTAACCACTGCGTAGCGGGCTCATCGCCCTGGTCTTGCTTCCGGCTCATGCGGGCAAAGTTCTCACGGTGGATGATAAACGCGATGTTCTGGGCCTTCCACAGGTCAGGTTGCAAATGCACCTGGAAGCACGCCTGAATAAACCGCACCGCCCGCTTCATATACTTTAGGTCGTCGGGCTGCTGTTCCACGTGTTCCATGAACTGGTTGATGCGCTCACCCGCCAAGTAGTTTAAGCCTACTAAATCAATCTCCACGTCCAGGCTGTCAATACTTTCCACCATCGCGTTCAACTCGGCCTGTTCGATGTGGTCGTGCCCCAGCATCCGCCGCAGCTTGGAGTTGATGGTGAACTCACCGGCGTCCTTCAGCGGCCGTGGGGCATGAATGCTCAGTTGCTTCATGGCCTGCAGCACCGAGTAGTTGTTCTCGTAAATCTGCCGGAAGGTGCCCTCCACAATGTTCATGGTTTCTTCCAGCACCTTATTGAGCAGCTCCTTCTGATCCTCCTTAAACAGGTGCCAGAACGAGTAGTTGTGCATGCCGAAGTGCTTGTCCATGAGCACCACCGCTTCGTGCACCCGACTTTTCTGGAAGGCTTCTACAATTTCGTCGCGCATGGTTTCGTACTCTCCTTCCTCTAACGAAGCCCGTACGCCCCCGAACAGGTGGTGCTCACCCAGGTGAATCACCGCGAAGGTGACGTCTTCTTCTTCCCAGGTCACCTCCGAAGTTAGGCTGGCCTTGCCCAGTGCCAAGCGGTACTTACCGGCGTAGTGCTTATCGAAGTGCTGCAGGTCCACTCCAAAACTATATACCCGGTCTTGTTCGGTATACTCCGAGAAGAGTGATGACACCGCGAAGTGCGCTCCTACCCGGTTCATGTCCACAATCGAGGGGCGCACTAGTTGCTCGTAGGCCACCGCCGCGTTTCCGTACTCCTTCAGGTTGCTCGGTGCCAGGGCCAGGTGCTCAATAAACTCAGCTTCCAGATCGTCGCCGCACACGTCGTGGTGCAGTTGGATGGCGCGGGCGGCGTACAGGATGTCCTGAATGGTTTCAATGCCTGTCACCTCGTCGAAGAACCAGGCGCAGCTGGTGTACATCAGCATGGCGTGGTGCTGAATCTCGAGCAGCTTCAGAAACTTCACCTCGTTGGAGTGCGACAGATTCTTGCCCGTTTGCTGATAGATGAAGTCGGCCACGTTCTCGTGCGAACGGTCAAGGACCACGCGCACGTAGTCGTTGCGGGTGGCCCAGGGATCGTCCACAAAGACCGACATCTCTTGCTCATAGACCACCGCCGCCTTATCGCGTAGCCAGTCGAAGGCAGCCCGCAGCGGCTTGCGCCACTGCTGGTTCCAGTCGGGCCGCCCCCCGGTGTTGCCGCCCCCGTCTTCCGACCAGCGCTCCAGGTGGGGCGTGCTGCTCCAGGCGGTGTTCTCAATCACTTCGGCTTCGTACTTCGGAGGATACTTTTCCAGGTACTCACCGTAGATCGACAGGCCCACTCCCGCTTGCTCCTCAATGTGGTGCAGGCAGTAGGCCAGTCCCATCTCGCCGTAGCGGTGGTGGTGCCCGTAGCTCTCGCCGTCGGTGGCAATGTGCATCAGTTGCGGCTCCGGATTGTCTTTTGCGTTGTCGAGCTGGTCAACCAGGCGGTTAGCGAAGGCCTCACCATCGTTGAGCAAGCCCTCAAAGGCAATGCCCTGCGACACGGGGCCGTCGTAAAAGAATAGCACGATGGTTTTTCCCGAAGGCAGCGTGCATCGGTAGGGTCGACGGGGGTCTATCTGGGCACCCATGGCGTTGCTCCACTCTTTGGTGCCGATCTTGCGTACGCGCTTGGCCTGGTAGGGCGACAAGATGGTGAATCTGATGCCGTGGGTGGCCAGCACTTCCAGCGTTTCGGTGTTCACCGCCGTTTCGGGCAACCACATGCCCTCCGGCTTGCGTTCGAAGCGGTACTCGAAGTCGCGGATGCCCCACAGGATTTGCGTCTCTTTGTCCCGCGCGTTTGACAGGGGCACGATGGTGTGGTTGTAGGCCTGAGCGATGGCCGAGCCGTGGCCCGAGAATAGCGCTTGGCTCTTGCGATCAGCATCCAGAATAGAATAGTACACTTCCGGTGCTCGGTTCTTCATCCATTGCAATAGCGTGGGACCGAAGTTGAAGCTGATTCTAGAATAATTGTTGACGATGTCTTCAATGCGCCCTTCTTCACCCAGGATGCGGGCGGCCGCGTTGCGGGAGTAGCACTCCGAAGTGATGCGATCGTTCCAGTCGTGAAAGGGATAGGCCGAATCCTGCACCTCGATGGTGTTGAGCCAGGGGTTTTCGCGGGGGGGTTGGTAAAAGTGACCGTGAATACAAACGAATTTGTCGTGAGCCATAAAGAATACTGGGGTATGATGAGTAAAGCTTTCGAGATGAAAGACCGTGCCGTTTAGTTATTACGATATTTAGCACTTATCAGATGATATTGGTGCGTACGCGGATAGTTAAATTTGGTTATCGAAGCAAAGTTCCAAAAAATTCGGTTCCAAACCATCGATTTCACTTCTTTAATCCGCTATTCGAAACACCTGGAGGGAATGGGCCCGCAAGATTGCGCCGGTTTCGTCCGGAGTTGATGCCCGGTTCCTTTCCTCATTGCTCGAGTCGGCTCCTTGCCACTCCTCATCCGCCGAGTCCAACTGTTTCTCTACCGCATCATCCGTAAACGAGGACGGAGTCACGTCGGTTTCCCCGAAGTTGAACGCCACGTAGACCTGCGGCGCGGCGTCGGGCTCCAGCGCACGGCCCATCAGCAGCACGTTGGGCTGGGGAGAATCTATGGTCACCGACCGACGGTGGGTTGTTTGCAAGGCGGGCAGGGTTTTGCGTAACCTAATCAGCGCCTGGTAGAACCGCAGCAGCGTGGCGGCGTCGCCTTCCTGATACTTCCACGAGAGTTTGGAGCGCTGAAAGGTTTCTTCCGACTGCGGGTCGGGCACGGTGTGGCCCTCGCGCTGGAAGTAAGCAAACTCGCGGCTGCGTCCCTCGCGCACCGCCTTTACCAGCGCCGGGTCGGTGTGGCTCACGAAGTACTGGAACGGATTTTTCTCGCCGTACTCTTCGCCCATGAACAGCATCGGCACCGATGGCGACAGGATGGCCGCCCCGGCCAGCAGCTTAAGCGTGTCGAACGACTCGCTGACGGTGAGGCGGTCGCCCACCATGCGGTTGCCCACCTGGTCGTGGTTCTGGGTGCACACCACGAACTGCTCGTAGGGATGCTCCGCGGCGCTGTTGCCGAATACCCGCTGCCGGTACTCCGAATAGATGCCGTCGTAGACGTAGCTATCCCGAAACGCCTTCAGGATGTGGTCAAAGGTGCCGAAGTCCACGTAGTAGCCGTCCCGCTCGCCGGTGATAAAGGCGTGCAGGCTGTGGTGAAACTCATCGATCCACTGCCCGGTGAGCCCGAAGCCATTCTGCTCGCGCGGCGAGATGTAGCGCGTGTCGTTCAGGTCGCACTCGCCGATGAGCACGTAGCTGCGCCCGCTCTGCTGCGACAGCTCGTCGGTCTGCGCCGACAGCGCGGCCAGGAAGTGACGGGCACTGTTGTCTTTGATGGCGTGCACCGCATCCAGGCGCAGCCCGTCGATGCGGAAGTCGGCCAGCCACTGCTGCGCGTTCTGCAAGAAGTAGTGGCGCACCCCGTCGCCGTGGGCGTCGTCCATGTTGATGGCCATGCCCCAGGGCGTGTGGTGTTTATCCGTGAGGTAGGGGCCGTAGATGGGCAGGTAGTTGCCCTCGGGCCCCAGGTGGTTGTAGACCGCGTCGAGGATCACGGCGATGCCCGCGCGGTGGCAGGCGTCTACCAGTTGCATCAGGCCCAGGGCGCCGCCGTAGGAGTGTTGCGCCGCGTAGGGATACACCCCGTCGTAGCCCCAGTTGCGCTCGCCGGGAAACTGCGCCACCGGCATAATCTCCAGGGCGTTGATGCCTAATTCTTTAAAGTAGTCTAGTTTCTCGATGATGGCCGCGAAGGTGCCCTCGGGCGTGAAGGTGCCCACGTGCAGTTCGTAGATAATCATCTCGGACAGGGGAAGCCCGCTCCAGTCGTCGTCTTGCCAGCGGAAGCCGTGCAGGTCGATCACCTCCGAGGGGCCGTGCACCCCGCTGGGTTGGGCCAGCGATGCGGGATCGGGACGCGGTTCCTGGTCGTCGATCTGAAAGTAGTACAGGTCGCCGGGCTTGGCATCAGCCACGTGGGCCGACCAGTAACCGAAGGGCTGCGCTTCGAGCTTAACGGTGGTTTCTTGGTTGATGAGCACCTTGGCTGATTTGGCCAGCGGGGCCCACACGGTGAAGGTGACGCCCTGGTGGGCACCGGCGTCGGCCCGATACGCGGCTCCCACCGGTTGGTGGGTATAGGAGGGGGCAATTGATTCCAATGGTCTTTGTGGTTGGTGACTACTGAGAGGAATAACCGGGAAGCGTAGGATAAGTTTGAACCAAATCCCCAACCCGGCACCACGCCTCCTACCCCTCCCCCCGCTCTAGTGGTAGGGTTTCCTACGACGCCTACCGCGACGCTGGTTGGGTCTCAGGACGCTTCGCTACCCTAAGACCAGGGGGGATGAACTTCCTGTAGTTCTTCGTTATTGATTACCAGTGCCATAGCGCGGTGATGAGTAGCGGATACACTTATAAACGTACCCCCTCGTTTTTGGTTGGTGATGGTGAACGAGAGGCTTTGGGGCGGTTCGTAGGACACTTGCTACCTTACTACAGGATGGGATTTCTTGCCCTTATACTCGGAATTCAAAAGGAGATCGGTGGACTTTCCAAAAGAGATATCTGTTACTTTTAAAATTCCGCCATCGTATTCTACCAGCGATAGTTCGCCGCCTTGTAGTTCAGTTTCGTACCCAATTTCATCTATCATTAGGAAATATCCTTTACCTGGTTTTTGCATCCCAAAATTTTTGCAATCTAGTCACAATATAATTATTGGACAATCTTGATGAGCCTCCAATATTTTTAATCTGATTTCTACTTCGATGTTCAGGAGCAAAGAAAAATTACAATCGCTGAGTAGCGTTTGATTGTTCTACCTTCCTATTATTTTCCACAAGGAGCCAAATGATACAAGTTATGTAATACCAGTTTTTCGTCCCTAAATATCTAGAAATCTGGATGAATGATTATGGTTTCCAAATTTCTTTAAGGATTTTTCTATTCTACATTTAAAGTGAGAAATTTTATCATACTTATCAGTTTGATAATACCGAGCGAAATTGTTTTAAAATTCTACTTTATAATGTTTAAAGTGACCCCATACTTTTAAAATTCAAATCCATTCTCTTTTCTTCTATGTGCTAATCAGAAGGCTAACGCTTGAGCTGTTTTGCTGGAGGCACTTGTAAGGAGAACTTGTGAGGCTTTGTAGAAATTCTGTTCTGCTAGATGATCATCAATCAAAAAGGAAGTGACAAAAAAAGGACGATATATGGATATCAAGTCCTCAGTTTCCAGCGTGACTGTAGGGTCTTCTTCTGTATTAGTATAGAAATTATATATTGGTGGAAGAGCTTGTCGCTGTTCCGTATTATTCTCAAAGCCCTTACTGCTAACATTGCTAATGGTAACCAATAAGTGAGTACCCATTGGATAATATCCATAAAATCGCTGTCCCACTTGTACATCCGGGTGATTGGAAATAAAAACATTAGCAAGCCCCCAAGGCTTTACGGCGAAGCAGGTAAAAGGTCGCAACGATTATTGACACGCAGGTACTCTGGCCGTGTTGACATGGATTTCTGAGAAACGGGTATGTATTTGCTGCGCTATATTAAACGTATCAACTGTCTACCTTATGTGAGCGTATTGAGCTTTGCTCGACTACGTACGCAAACTAAGGGTTGGACTTGGCAAGTGGTCTTGCGAACCGACGAGAATGAAGGGCTTTAAAGTATTACCCCGAAGATGGTTCGTAGAACGTACTTTCGCTTGGATATTGAATGCTCGTAGGCTGAGTGTTGGACTACGAAAAGACTAGAAAAAACAGTCAAAGCATGGTCTTCCTGGCTATGCTACCGCTAATGATTAGACGCCTAAACTAGTTTTAAAACAGCTTCTTAGTGTCAAATGACAAAAGACTAGCGGAGAAATGCTTTGATACTTTCCGCGAGAACGCAATGTAGACAACTACCTGCCTCTTCTTTGTAAGCCTCTTTACCGTCATTCCGGAATTTTGCGAAGAGAAACGTAGCAAAATCTTCCCGCGGGGACCGCCGGAACTCATTCCCCACGAACCCAAGAACCGACAACTTACCACAAACAGCACGTCTTCGAGTCAGGAGATTCCGACGCTACGCTACCGCTTTGGCCGGAATGACGGTTGGTTACTCAACAACGACGGCTGGTTATCAGCCTCTCGTCAGCATGTACCGATCGTTCGCCCACAAAACCCTAATCAGCGTCACTGGTCTCGACTGATTAGTAGCAAAAACAGTGGACGGCGTCACTGGTCTCTACTGATCGGCCGTGAAAACCCTGGTCGGCGTAAGAAAACGACGGAGATCACGCGTGAAAACCGGGGGCGGCGTCACTGATCGATACTGATCAGCCATAAAAACATCGGTCGGCGTAAGGTTTCGACGCGATTCACGGGCATCGTGCTGCTTTGGCACGAGGAATCGTGGCGAACCGCCAGGGCTTTCGTTGAGCACCGAATCCGCCAAGGCCCCTGGTGGCATCCTGCGGCGCTTTTTGGCGAGCGGGGAAAGTCGTTTTGGCGTCCTCATCTTACGTTGGCCAAGAAACTCGCTTTTCTTCCGGCACCTTACCCGCGTACCTTCTGCCCCCAAGCGAGGTGGCATCGGCCCCCGCTCCCGCCCTATCTTGCCGCCGTACTGAAACCATTGTTATCCACCAAAACTTTTCGTATCCCTATGAAAATCACCACCGCTGACAAACTGATTGCTGCCGTTAAACTGGTGCTCCGGGCGCTCGGGGCCAACCAGGACCTGCTGAAGAAAATGAACGCCTACGGCTTCACCGCCCAGAGCCTGCAACAGGGCACCGCGCTGCTCAATGCCGTGCAACTCACCAGCGAAACCCGCGAACAGACCAGCCGGGACGCCCGTCACCTCTCCCACCAGATCAAGCAGGACCAGCAGACCGTGCGGACGACCTTTCGCGACCACGTGGCCATTGCGCGGACGGCGTTTCGCCCGGAGCCCCTGGTGCTGCAGGACCTGAAAATTGATAAGATAACCCCTGGCAGATGGGCCTGGACGAAGCAGGCGCTGGACTTCTATAAGGAGGCCCCTACCCAGATGGCGCGGTTGCAGCAGTTTGGGGCCGTTCCCGAAGCGTTTCAGCAGAACCAAGCCGCCGTGGAAGCCCTGCTCGACCGGAAAGCGCAGCGCCTGGAGAACAAAGGAAAGGCCGAGGACTTCACCCAGGAGCGCAACCGAAGGATGAAGGAGCTACGCGACTGGTACGGAGAGTTTCGTCGGCTGGCCCCGCTGGCCTTCAAGGAGAACCCGCAGTGGCTAGAAACCTTCGGCATCGTGGTGCCCTCCGGTCCGCGCAAGCGCAAAGCAGCGGTGGAAGTGGTCGCGACGGAAGAACAGCCTTAGCAAACCCTATTCACTCCGCAGCGCATCCACCGGGTTGGCCAGGGCGGCGCGGATGGCGCGGGCGCTCACGGTGAGCACCGCCACTACCACCGCCAGGGCAATGGCCAGCAGGAAGGGCATGACGGTGATCTCGGTGCGGTAGGCAAAGTCATCGAGCCAGCGGCGGGTCAGCCACCAGGCAATCGGGGCGGCCACCAAGCCGGAAATCAGCACTACCTTGAGGAAGTCTACGCCCAGCAGCGTCACGATTTGTTGCACCGAGGCGCCCAGCACCTTGCGCACCCCAATCTCCTTGGTGCGCCGTTCGGCCACGTACGAGGCCAGTCCGAACAGGCCCAGCAGGGCAATAAACAGCGTGATGCAGGTGGCGTACAGCAGGGTTTGGCCCAGCCGCTCCTGCTCGGCGTAGAGTCCGGCGAAGTCATCGTCCAAAAAGGTGTAGCGGATGGGATGGTTGGGTTCTACCAACTTCCAGAAGTCCGCTACCTCGGCGATCGTCTCGCGCAGGTTGTCGGTTTGCAGGCGCACCGCCACCGCGTTGATGTATCCTCCGCGCAAGGCGTTGATCGCCCCGGAAAACACCAGCGGACGGATGCTCCGCTCCAGACTGCTGAAGTTAAAGTCTTTCACCACGCCAACAATCCGTCCGGGCTCTCCACCGAGCGCCTCCGCCCCGGTAAATTCAAGTGGATGGCCCACCGGGTCTTTCAGATCGTACTTTTTCACAAAGGCTTCGTTCACCACAAAGGTCGTGTAGGAAGTGTCGGCAGGAGACAAAAACCGGCCCTGCTGCATCTCCAAACCCAGCGCTTCGGGGTAGTCGGCGTCCACGAAGAAGATATCGCTGTTCACCGATTGTTCCTGCCCGCCCACCTCAAAGCCGTAGTCCGAATAGTCGGAGCCGGGTAGCCCATCCGCTGAGGCTACGGCTTTAACGCGGGGATTTTGCAGCAGTTGCGACTTCAGCGACAGCACTTTCTGGTAGGTTTCTTGGGTATTCACCGTAATCACCATCACCTGCTCACCCCGGAAGCCCAGCTCCTGGTTCTGCATGAAGCGGATTTGCTGGTAGATAAAGAACATCACGATGGTGGCCACGATGGCGGCCACAAACTGGGCCACCACCAGACTCTGGCGCAGCACCTTGCCCTGGTCGCGGCGCAGCCACTGGCCCTTGAGCACGTCGGTGGGCCGGTAGCCCGACAGCACGAAGGCCGGATAGCTGCCGGAGACGATACTTAGTCCAGCGATGAGCAGCAGCAGGTAGGGCAGTAGTTGCAGCCAGGTGCTGAGGTCCAGGACCAAGTCGCGGTTCACCACCGCTCCGAAGGCGGGCAGGGCCAGTTCGGTGAGCAGCACGGCCACGGGCAGGGCCAGCAGGCACTGCAAGCCCGCTTCGGCCAAGAACTGCACCATCAACTGCGACTGGTGGGCGCCGGTCACTTTGCGCACGCCCACCTCACGGGCGCGGCGGGCGGCCTGGGCGGTGGCCATGTTCATGTAGTTGATGCTGGCAATGGTGACGATGACCAGCGCGACGAGCGCAATCACCAAGACGGTGCGTTCTTCTCCTTGTCCCGAGAAAGGTCCACCGATCTGTCCACCACTCAGTTGCACGTCGCGCAGCGGCAGCAGTCTCCAGTCGGGATACTTATCGAACGTTTGCACCGAATGATTCCATCTCGGCCTGAACGCGGGGATTGACGGCTTCGGTGATTTTCTCCTTCAGGGCCACCACGTTGGTGTTGGGTGACACAGCCACGTAAGTGGCAGGATTGTTACCGGTCCAGGATGAAAAGACGTTGGTGGTATCGCGGATCAGGGCGTCTAGCCCTAGGTGGCTGCTGCCCGCAAAGGTGGCCAGCACGCCGGTGATCTCGTAGTCGGTGTCGGCGTTCACGCGCAGGGTGCGGCCCACCGGGTTTTCGTTGCCGAACAGCTTCTGGGCGGTCTCGTTGCTTAGCACGGCGGTGCGGGGCCGCTCCAGCGCGTTATCAATGTTGCCGTAGCGCAGCGGGAAGGGCAGCACGCGCAAGAAGCTGCTGTCGACCGTGGCGATCTTGTTGGCAAAGATGCCTTCCTGGTCTTCGGCTCCGATGAGCACGCGTCCGCTCTCCATGGCCCAGGCCGCACTCGTTATCTCGGGAAACTCGTTACGCAGGGCTTCGGCCAGGCGGTAGGGAGTGAAGGCATTGCCCCCGTCCGAATCCCATTGCCGGTACACTTTGTAAATATTCTCTTGGTTGGGCACCCAGCGGTCGTAGCCATACTCGTGCTGCACGAAGAGCAGCGCCAGCGTGGCGGTGGCAATGGCCAGGGCGAGTCCGCCCACGTTGAGCAGGGTGTAGTTCTTCTGCTTCCAGAAGTTGCGGACGGCGATGAGCAGGTAGTTGCGGAGCATAGGAGGTAGGTTTAGTTAAATTAGTTGATAGAACATAGTCGATGGTCCACAGTTTACAGTAGATTTAGCTGTTGACCATTGAACTGTGGACCGCGGACTATTTGTTATTCACTTCGTAAGGCATCCACCGGGTTGGCCAGGGCGGCGCGGGCCGACTGCCAGCTGACCGTGAGCAGGGTAATGAGCAAGGCACCAGCACCGGCGATCACGAAGACTCCAAGCTGGATCGGTACGCGGTAGGCGAAGTCGGCCAGCCACTGCTTCATCACGTAGTAGGCCAGGGGCGAAGCGATGAGCAGCGCAATGGCAACCAGCACCGCGAAATCTTTGGTAAGCAACTGCATCAACTGCAAAACCGACGCGCCCAGCACCTTACGCACCCCAATCTCCTTGGTGCGCTGCTCGGCCACGAAAGTCACCAACCCGAATAATCCCAGGCAGGCGATAAAGATCGCGATGCTGGCAAAGAATGTGAAGATCTGTCCCTGCGCATAGCAGTGAATTTACTAGCGGTAGTAACAAGCCGAGTGCCAACCCCCGGCAGGGCCTGCGGAGGCACATTCGCCCCTTTCGAAGTGTTCGGAATCGGACGGTGGGTGCTCGATAGCGGACAGTTGCGGTAGGTAAAAGCTGATCAGATTAGCGTTTATTGGTAGCCCTTCCTTATCTTCGTCCTCCTGACTTTTTAAAGTAACTATGTCATGATCTTATACAACGTCACCATTAACGTAGAGCAGTCGGTGGAGCAAGCGTGGCTACGCTGGATGCAGACCGAGCACGTGCTGGACGTGCTTAATACGAAGATGTTTGTCACCGCCCGGATCTTTCGCCTGCTAAATGTAGAGCAAAGCGAAGGCACCACCACCTACGCCGTGCAGTATTTCGCTGAAACCAGGAGCACTACGAGCGCTACCAGCAAGAATTTGCGTCTCGCCTGCAGGAGGAAGCCCAGCAGCGGTACGGCACCAAAACCGTCAACTTTCGCACGTTGATGGAGGAGGTGTAACGTATCAAGGTCACAGGTTTAGTGTGAAATTGCGTGAGCTACACAAAAAGTAAGATAAACGTCAGCACCATCCCGCCCAGCGCAAAGTACAGGCCCTTTTTGAACACCGAGGTTTGGGGCCGGAACATCCAGAAGGCTGAGACCACAAAGAACAGCAGTGCCACCCCAAAGAAGATATTGAGCCAGAACAGCGGATGGTTGGTGTTGGCCTTGTGCAGCTTGGTCATTTTGTCCAGCACCAGCGGCAGGCTCTTGGTGGTGTAAATGGCTTCACCACTGGCTTGGTCGTAGGTGCCTTCTTTGAAGTAGACCACGTTGCCCTCCTGGCGCGTCACCTTCAACCCTTTGATGTGCAACTTTTCTCCCAGGGCTTTGGCCGATAGATTCGGATCGACCACTTCTTCTACTTGCTTATCGCGCTTCAGAAAATCCGTATTGCGAAAAATCAGCACCACGCCACTGATGGCGTATACCGCCATGATGCCCACCAGGAAGAAGCCCAGGTAGCGGTGAATAATCCGCATGGTCACGCTCGTCGTTCTTTGGTTGCTCATATCTTCAGTTACCTTTTTTGTCCGGGATAGTAGGTTTCCTGCGCCCGAGCTTCCACCGCGGCGCGGTAGTAGGGCACGTCTTTGAACTGCACGTTCACGTAGGGCTCCACCTGGTCGTCGAAGTGCGGCGACGCCGGGTCGCCGCTCTGTCCGCCCACCAGAATGCTCTTCGCCCGCACGCTGTCGCCGAATTCCACCACCGCTACGAAGCTGTTGCCGCTGGTGCCGTAGATTTTCTTGGTGTCACCATTGTTTCGAGCGGCGTAGGAGGCCAGCGCGCCCCACTGTCCGGGCGCGAACCCGATAGGAGTGCTGGGCTGGTCGTCGTCGAAGGGCTGTTCGATGGCCCCGCTCCGGCGCTGGTAGCGGTTCACCTCGCCCCAGGGCGTTTCCCAAGTGCCAAAGTCAGCGTCCAACCGCTGCACCGCCTCGGCAAAGATTGCCAGTCGCTCCGCGGGAGGTGATTCGTCACCGTAGTACTCGATGCGTTCCATCGGGGTGAGGCCGGAAGGCGTATCGCCTACTTGCTGATACTGCGTGCCGTAGTAGTGCGCCAGCGTCATGGCCACCGATCCCTCCGACGTGGTGAAGTCCCACGCCCGCAGCGCCTCAATAGGTGCGCCGAGTTTCTTCTCACCCGAAGCGTCGTAGGCGGAGATTAAGCCCGGAATGAGCGCCGCAAACGCGGGTAGGTACGGGTCGTAGGCGAGCTTGATGAGGCTATCCAGCGTGTAGCCCTTCCGGTCGCGCAGCAGCTCAATGGCGTGCACGCCCCGGAAGTTCTCCCGATCAATCAACATGTAGCGCGGGTAGTCCGCCCGCTTCGGACTAAATTCCAGCGCGGCGGTGTAGGGAGTAGAGTTGCAGTTCTGAATCCAGCCATTTGCCGGATTGTGCACCACGATGCTTTCGTCCACCGGATGCAGACCCTGCCAGTCGGTCTTAGGATTGCTGCCGTCTACGGACTCCGTATAGTTAAAAGTAGTGTCGCGGCGGGGAATGAAGTTGCCGTGGAAGTAGGCGATGTTGCCTCCCGCGTCGGCGTAGACCGTGTTGTTAGAAGAGTTGGTACGAATGTCCATCATACGACGAAAGTCGGCGTAGCCGCTTTGCTTGGTACGGGTGTAGGATTGCTCCAGGGCCTTTGCGGGTTCCCACATCAGGGCGGTGGCCACCCACTGCCCGTCCTCCTGGTGGGTGATGGGTCCGTGGTGCGTACGGTAGGCCGGAAAGGTGCGCTTCTCCGTGCCGTCTCCTTCCTTATAGTTGAGCGTCACTTCGTAGGTTTCCACCGGTCGCCACTCGTCGCCGTACTGATACACCAAGCTATCGCCCTGCTGCGCGATGGCTTCCCGAAACTCATCGATTACGTCGGTATACGTGGAGGTATGCATCCAGCCGGTGGTTTCATTAAAGCCCTGGTAGACAAAAAACTGACCCCAGGTCACGGCCCCGTAGGCGTTGAGTCCTTCCTCGCTCACCGCGTGCACCTCGCCCCGGAAGTAGAACGACGTATGCGGATTGATCAGCAGCATCGCGTTGCCCGACTGCGTAAGTTCGCCCGAAATAGCGATACCGTTGGAACCCTGCGGTTCTTCCACCGCTGGTTCCGTTTCGGACTCGGGAATGGTTGGAGTGTTCTCGTAAAAAGCCTGCAACTGCTGGGTGGAGACGCGCTCAATGTCGCCGCCAATGGAGCCCTCGCTGAAGTACATCGGCATCCAGGGCTCAAAGCGGGTGAGCAAGCGGGGACGCACCTCCGGGTGGGTGTGCAGGTAGTAGTTGATGCCGTCGGCCCAGGCGTTGCAGAGTTTCTTGAGCCAGTCCGGACTGCTTTCGTAGTGCGCTACGGCTTCTTCCTGGGTCATAAACAGCTTCGCCCGCAGGTCGCTGTACAGCGCCGACTCGCCCTCCACCTCGGCCAAGCGACCAGTGGCCCACAGGTAGTTCTGTTCCACGCGGTTGAAGTCATCCTCGCACTGGGCGTAGAGCAGCCCGAACACCGCGTCGGCATCGGTTTTTCCGTACACGTGGGGCACCCCGAAATCGTCCCGGTAGATGGTGACTTGTTCGGCTTGGGCTTGCCAGCGCTCGGTTTCGGCCGACGGCGAAGGAGTGGTTCGGCAGGCACCGAGGATGACTGTCAAGAACCACGGAAGGCAGCGAAAATAGTAGGTCATGGAGGTTGGCATAGGTCAATAGTATCAAACAGACGGGCAATTATGGTTGATTTTTTGGCAAATCCCTAATTCTCGCCTTTCAATATAGAGAACAAGAAATCCCGTTTTTTTTCTTAGGTTTGATCGCCTAAGCAGACCAAACCCTTCCTCCCCCCACTATGGCGCTCGCAACCATTGATTGGGCAATTATCTTCGGATTCTTCGCCATCTCACTCTTCATTGGCCTCTACGCCGCCCGCACGGCCGGTAAAAGCGCCGCCAACTTCTTTCTGTCGGGGCGCAATATGCCCTGGTGGCTGCTGGGCGTGTCAATGGTGGCCACCACCTTCTCAAGCGACACGCCCAATTTAGTCACTGACATTGTGCGGCAGAACGGGGTGGCGGGCAACTGGGCGTGGTGGGCGTTTCTGCTCACCGGCATGCTCACCGTGTTTGTGTACGCCAAACTGTGGCGGCGCTCCAACGTGCTCACCGACATCGAGTTCTATGAGCTACGCTACAGCGGTCGCTGGGCGGCTTTTCTGCGCGGGTTTCGGGCGCTCTACCTAGGAGTGTTTTTCAACGTGATGGTAATGGCTTCGGTATCGCTGGCGGCCATTAAGATCGGAGCGGTGATGCTACAATGGTCGGCCCTACAAACGCTGGCCGTCTCGCTGGCCATCACCGCCGTCTACAGCACCGTTGGCGGACTCAAGGGTATTTTGCTGACCGATTTCTTCCAGTTCTTTATCTCGATGATCGGGGCGGTGGGCGCAGCGATGATCATCGTCAATTTGCCCGAGGTGGGCGGACTCACCGAGTTGATCACCCACGAGCGGGTGGTGGGTAAGCTGGCCTTGCTGCCCGATTTCTCGGACAGCGACGCGGTGATCACCCTGCTGGTGCTGCCCCTGGCGGTGCAGTGGTGGAGCGTGTGGTACCCGGGAGCGGAGCCCGGCGGCGGGGGTTACCTGGCCCAGCGCATGCTGGCCGCTAAGGACGAACGCGGGGCCATTGCGGCGACGCTGTTTTTTAATGCGACTCATTACGCCCTGCGGCCCTGGCCCTGGATTTTGGTGGCGCTGGCCTCGCTGATCGTATTTCCTACAGTGGAATCTATGCGCACTGCCTTTCCGGACATTGCCGAGCAGTACGTGCAGAACGATTTTGCCTACCCGGCGATGCTAAGTTTTTTGCCCACTGGTTTTTTGGGACTGGTGGTCGCTTCGCTGATTGCCGCTTTTATGTCGACGATCTCTACGCAGGTAAACTGGGGATCGTCTTATATTGTAAACGACTTTTACCAGCGATTTTTAAATCCGCAGGCGACAGAAAAACAACTGGTGCGCGCCGGACAGATCAGCACGGTTGGCCTGATGGTGGCCACGCTAATCTTTGCGCTGTTACTCAGCAATGCTTTGCAGGCCTTTAATATCCTATTGCAGGTGGGTGCGGGCACCGGACTGATCTTTATCCTGCGCTGGTTCTGGTGGCGCATCAACGCTTACAGCGAAATTGCCGCGATGGTGATTTCGTTTCTGATAGCGCTCTACCTGGAGATCTTTCACCCGATGCTGGGACTGGAACCCCTAGGGTCGGGAGCCAAGCTGCTCTGGGGTGTGGGCATCACCACGGTGGGCTGGCTCACGGTCACCTTCCTTACTCCTCCTACCGACCGGCCTACGCTGCGCCGTTTTTATCGACTGGTGCATCCGGGCGGACCGGGCTGGAAGCCCATTGTGGAAGAAGCACAGCAAGCCGGTGAGCCATTGGAAGCCCCTAACGCCGCGTGGGACGTCCCCTGGGGTGTTTTGTGCATGTTTTTAGGTGTGGTGGCGGTGTACAGTACGCTATTTGCTACCGGACAGTGGATTTACGGTCGGTACACCCTGGCTTTGGTGCTCACCGCCGTGGCAGTGGTCGCCGCGTTTTTACTATTCAAAGCCTGGGCGCGAATTACCACGCAGTCCGGAAACGAAGTGTCCTCATGAAAAAACCAACCCTCTTGGTGATGGCCGCCGGACTAGGCAGCCGTTACGGAAGTCTCAAGCAGATGGATCCCTTCGGTCCGTCGGGCGAAACGATCATCGACTACTCGGTCTACGACGCCCGGCGGGCGGGCTTTGGCAAGGTAGTCTTTGTGGTGCGTGAAGCGATCCTGGAAGACTTCAAGCAAACTATTTTGTCGCACTTCGCTAACCGCATCGAGGTGGATTATGTATTGCAGGAGGTTGACCAGGTGCCCGACGGAGTGAAAGTACCGGCGGAGCGCGTGAAACCCTGGGGCACGGGCCATGCCGTGCTGGTGGCGGCCGCCAAGGTGCACGAACCCTTTGCGGTAATCAACGCCGACGACTACTACGGGGCGCAGTCATTTCAACTCATGGCGGATTATCTCACGGGAGTCGCCACGGATGCGCACGAGTACTGTCTGCTGGGCTATCGGCTCGAAAACACTCTTTCTGAGCACGGGCACGTGTCGCGCGGGGTGTGCCAGATTGATGGAGAGGGGTATCTACAGCAGGTAATCGAGCGCACCCGCATCTACCGCACCGAGAGCGGAAGTATTGTGTACGAGGACGCGGGCAATATTGTGCCGCTTACGGGACAAGAAACCGTGTCGCTGAACCTGATGGGCTATGCCCCATCGGCCTTTGCCTACTTTGAGGAGTACTTCAAGGATTTTATTCGGGAACGAGGGCAGGAGTTAAAATCAGAGTTCTATCTGCCCTTCGTGATGAACGAGATGATTCAGCGGCAGATCGCCAAAGTGAAAGTTATCACCACGCCCGACCGCTGGTTTGGGGTAACCTATCAGGCTGATAAGGCGGTGGCGCAGCAGCGGTTCAAGGAGTTGGTGCAGCAGGGAGTATATCCGGAACGGCTGTGGGGCGAAAGTTAAGCAGTACGGGCAGTGCAGCAGATAATGATGTAGCCAAAAGCGTCCTTGCGCACTTTCAACTCGAGGGGCCGTTTAATATCCAACCTTTCGGTTCGGGACACGTTCACGACACGTTTCGGGTGCATGATGCGCAGAGCACTGCTTTTCTGTTACAGCGCATCAACCACGCAGTATTTACCGACGTGGAGGGAATGATGCGCAATATTTACCGCGTCACGCAGCACCTGACCGCGGCGCTATTCGATCACCCATCGCTCACCACGTTCCAACTGGTGCTCACCCGCCAGCAAAAACTTTTCTATCAGGATACGGCGGGAGACTACTGGCGGGTGTTCACCTTCATCGAGGGCGGAGTAGCCTACGATATCACTCCCTCGGCCGCGCCCGCCCGGGAAGCCGGCCGCGCCTTTGGGCAGTTCCAGGCTTTGTTACTGGATCTGCCCGGTGAGCCGCTTATCGAGACCATCCCAAAGTTTCACCACCTGGCCAATCGCCTCACGTACTTCGAGCAGACCCTCGCCAGCGATACGGCCCAACGCGCTTCCCAAGTTTCATCGGAAGTAGCTTTTGTCCGCCAGCGCGCTCCCGAATTGCTGCGCTTGCATCAGCTTATTGATAGCGGAGAGATCCCGGCACGCATTACCCACAACGATACCAAGCTCAACAACGTGCTGCTCGATCCGGTGAGCCATCGGGCGCGGGCCGTGGTGGACCTGGACACGGTAATGCCTGGTTCGGTGCTGCACGACTTCGGAGACGCCATTCGCACCGTGGCCAGCACCGCCGCCGAAGACGAGAAGGATCTGAAGCAGGTGCAGTTTCACCTGCCCTACTACGAAGCCTTTGCCGAAGGCTATCTGGCTGAGACGCGCGACTTCTTGACGACCGAAGAAATTACGTATCTCCCATTGTCGGCGCGCTACATGACCTTTATCATGGGCCTCCGCATGCTAACTGATTATCTGGCCGGGGACACGTACTACAAGACCGCGTATCCCGAACATAATCTAGATCGGGCTCGTAACCAGTTTTGGTTGATTAAGCAGATGGAAAAGCAGCACGATGCGATGGTGCAGGTAGTGGAGAAGTTGCTTTCGTAGTTTAGTCAACAGAAGGAAGTTGGAACTCCTTTAGCTCAGCAATCTTCAGCAGCAAAGCACCAACCGTAGGCCGCTCTTTCCGGTAGTAAGCAAGAATACTTTTCCGAGCAGCATCGTCCTTTATTCGCGTAGCCCATACCTTCAACAGGTCCGGCGAGGCGGGACGATCCGGTTGCAGCGCGTGGAAGGGATACGCCTTCGCGTACTGGGTGCCCCGTAGACTCTTGTACGTCATCGCACCCCGCATCTCCAGCGAGTCCATCACGTACACGTCGTGCATAAACCCCCGAAGGCCCAACCACTGCGCCGCCTCAAAGTACGGAGACGCTACCTCTACGTCTGAGATGTAGGTAGTTTTAGCTTCGTGTTCGTGCAACAGTTTCTGCACCGAATGCACCGGTACTTTGGGTACCGAGGCGTTGGTCTGAAGGGCTACGTGGGCCGCGATGCCTGCCGCTTGCCCCAGGGCCGTCCAGGTGGGCTCCAGACGAAGGCCACTAAAGCCCACGTGACTAGCCGACACCGCTACCGGAACCAGCAGGTTGCCGAAGCCCTGGGGGATAATCACTCCCAGCGGAATCTGGAAAGGAGCCGGAATAAAATTAAAATCACCGTCGGCCACCGACGGGTGCAGCGTGGCGGCAGCCACCCCGTGGCAGTTGAAGGCGTAGTCGCCGATGGCAATGGCATCGTCCTTGGGTTGCACAATCAGCGTGTTACCGATGGTGTTGATATCGTTCTGGGTGAACACGTACTGCCCCCGAATGCGGCGGGCCTCGCGGATGTAGAGGCGCGGCGGAAAGTGATCGGTGTCCCCGAACTCGTCTTTGGCCAGTCCCCACTGCCGGGCTTCGGTGCGAAATTTATCGGGCACCGCCGGATCGTTCTGCACGAAGTGAAGCATTCCCAGTAGGTGATTGCGGTGGCGCTTAACAATGGCCTGCCGGGTTTCGGGATTGCCTTCGGGATAGGCGTAGTTTTCGCCGAGCAGCGCCATGCGCACCGGCGCGTTTTTGATGTCGTTTACGTCGGCTTTGCGGTTGGGCAGCAGTTGGGTGCGGAACAAGCCGTCGTTGCCCTTTTTCGACAAACACCTGCGACACCTTTTCTTCCCGGAGCACTTCGGCAATGCCTACGTAATCTTCCCGACGATAGTTGGGTGGTTGGGGCACCAGTAGCCGATTGGCGGGGTTGTCGGTCATGATGGGCCGGAAGTTATAACCCTGGATCTTCTTGTCAGCGGTGCCATTGCTGCCCGGCAGAATAACGCCGTAGCGGTAGAAGATTTTACCAGCCAGAAACTCCCCATACGCCGCGCGCGACTCGCGACCCACCCAGTAGTCGGCATCGGCCCGGGCGGCCAAGTCTCCTTCGTAGGTGGCGTCGATAAAGATTTTCCCGCGTACCGAACGCGGGTCGCCCGTCTGCGTGTCGGTCAGCATCACCGACTGGATGGTTTTGGTGCTGTCGGCACTGGTGTCATAGGTCACATCGGCCAGCCGCACGTTCGTCTGAACGGTGATGTGCTTATATTCAGCCAGCATCTGACGGAAGATGTCAAGCGTTACGTGGGGTTCGGCGTGGATGCCTCCGTGCGAGGCAAGATGTTGTTCGGAACCCGGACCGTAGGTGTCGGAGTAGTACGCTTCTACCCGCCGGGTATAATCCAAGAAGGTGCCGCCCAGCACTTCGTAGGAGATAAAGTCCGTGAACGAAAGCCCGGAGGTCATTAGTCCGCCAACCTGCGCGTATTCTTCGGCCAGCAGCACCGTATGGCCGTAGCGGGCCGCGTTGATAGCCGCGGCAATGCCCGCCGGAGTGGCTCCGACGATCACCACGTTGTATTCACCAGTGCTGTTTGTTTGTGCTACGCATCCGGATTTTGGGAGAATGCCTAAACCGAAAATAAACAGACAGAAACCAATAGTACAGTTATTCACCGGCAGTAAATCCAAAGGCATAAAAAACACTTGAGGTCTAAATATTGATCGGCGGTAACCTTTATAAATTTCCCCGCTTCATTTCTTGTTCGGCATGATCCACCGCCCGGGCGGTGAGGGCCATGAAGGTCAGCGATGGGTTTTGGTTGCCCACCGAGGTCATGCAGGCCCCGTCGGTGACGAACACATTTTTGCAAGCGTGCAATTGGTTCCATCGGTTGAGCATCAACGTCTTCGGATCGTGGCCCATACGTACCCCGCCCATCTCGTGAATATCTAGGCCGGGCGACTGCTTACTATCGATGGTTTTGATGTCGCAACAGCCTGATTTGTCCAGCATTTCGGCCCCCTGCACCAGAAAGTCTTGCAGCAGTTGCTCGTCGTTGTCGGTGTAGCCCACCGAGGTCACCAACTGCGGAACGCCCCAGGCGTCCTGCGCGGAGTCGCTGAGCCGAACGTGGTTTTCGTGCTGGGGTACCGTTTCGCCCTGCATCATCATGAATACCTGCCAGGGGCCGGGGGCGCGCAATTTCTCCTTCCATTCCGCTCCGTGACCCTCTTCTACCATGCCCCGATGCCAGTCTTGCCGCGCCGCGCTAAAGGCCACCATGTAGCCCCGCAGAAAATCAGTATCCTGCTGAAACACATTACGAAACGACGGAATAAAGGCACTAGTGGGGCGACGGCCGTAGTAATAACCATCTTCGTAGCCATCGAAAGTCGCCAGCATGCTGCCCCGGTAATTGTGAAAGGCCACGTAGCGGCCCAGCAGTTCGTGGTCGTTGCCCAGTCCGTTGGGGAAGCGCGACGAGGTGGAGTTAAGTAGAATTAGGTTAGTGTTGAGGGCCGCGGCATTCACGAAGATGATGCGGGCGTAGTACTCGGTCGTCTCTTTGGTGTGCGTATCTACCACCCGCACGCCGCGGGCTTTGCCTTGACCTTCGTCGTAGATGATGGAGTGCACCACCGAATCGGGTTGCAGGGTGAGGTGCCCAGTTTTGGCCGCCCAGGGCAGGGTCGACGAATTGGAGCTGAAGTAGGCTCCGTAGGGACAACCGCGGTAGCACAGGTGCCGGGCCTGGCACTGGGCGCGTCCCTGTTGCCGGTGAATATCCTGCGGCTCGGTGAGGTGCGCACAGCGTCCGATAATCACCGGACGGTCGTCGTACTGCTCGCGCAGCTTCGTCTGAATGTGCTTCTCTACGCAGTTGAGCTCGAACGGAGGCAACACCTCGCTGTCGGGCAGGTTTTTGATGCCATCGCGGTTGCCGCTGATGCCGACGAACTTTTCGACGTGAGAGTACCACGGAGCCAGATCCTTGTACCGGATGGGCCAGTCCACGGCGAAGCCGTCACGGGCGGGAGCTTCGAACTCGTAGTCACTCCACCGCTGCGTCTGCCGCGCCCAGATCAGCGATTTGCCTCCGGTTTGGTAGCCGCGTATCCAGTCGAAGGGTTTCTCCTGCACGTAGGGATGCTCCTCGTCCTTGACGAAGAAGTGCTCGGTGGCTGGTTCGAAGGCGTAGCAGCGGTCGGCAATGGGGTTGGCCTGCTTCTCCATCGGGGGAAACTGCGACCGGTGGGGAAAGTCCCAGGGATTCTTAGTAGCCGTGGGATACTCGCCGTGCTTCACCGACCGGCCCCGTTCCAGCACCAGGGTACTGAGTCCGCGGTCGCAGAGTTCTTTGGCGGCCCAGCCCCCACTGATGCCCGAGCCGATGACGATGGCGTCGTACGTATTGTTCTTTTTGGCAGTGCCGGTGATGTTCATATTATTGTTCTAATAATGGGTGATGAGTTGCTTGAGGGCTGGTTCAATGGCCAAGGCGTGTCCGTGCCCGAAGGTTACGATGATTCGATCGTGGGTTTTTAGGGACTGACTAATCTTATCCAGCAAAACGCTGTCTCTCGCCATCTTGGAGGTGCGTCCGATGGCGCAAAACTCGCAGTCTCCGCCGTTAATATAATCAAACTGCTCAATGACCTCATTAAGTTCGGGCTCGAAGTCAACGCCGGTATACTTGCGGTATATTGCCTCGAAATAGGAAAAGTCCTGCTCAGTGCTGTCGAGTGGGTATCCGTTATTGACGAACCAATCCTGGACAAATTTCTCGTATTTATCCTTGAAATTGCCCTCACCGTAGGATCCGTAGATATAAGGGATCACAATTCTTTCCATCACGTAGTACAAGAATAGCTTATCTTTCGGATGTTTCTTAAGCGTAATGGTAAATTCAACGCTATCTTCGGTGTCACCGTTCAGCAGTTTGATGCCTACCTGATCACTTAAATACTTCAGGCTCCCGGTTTCCCCCCGCTTTTCGGCAGCTTCATTTAAAGAACGGTAATGCGTGTCTTCACTCACTTGCCCCCCTTCGTTGAAAGCCAATTGGGGTTGTAAGTCTTCGAAGTAATTTTTGAGGATAGCAAACTGCCGGTGCGTAGAATCACGGACATGAACGGTTCCAAAAAAAACCACGCGCTTTGGTCCCTGATCCACGTCAACAACGTAAGGAGCTTGAACGGTATCCATCATCCTTCCCACTTCTATGTAATCAACCATCTCATAACCGGTAGATGCTACGTCTTCGGCGGGTGCGTTACTTACTTGACAAGCGTAGCACGCAGCAGTGAGCAGTAGCAGGGCAACCTTGTTGATTGTTGTAGTGGGCAAGTCTCGGAGAATAAGTTTGGAAACCAATCTACGGAAATATCTGTACTTTATCGTCACCCACCCCAACTATGAATGTAGCCATTATCGGAGGCGGAGCCGCCGGATTCTTTGCCGCCTTGTCGTGTAAGCAGCACCATCCCCGAGCGCACGTCACGATCTACGAAAAAACCAGCAAGCTGCTCGCCAAAGTGAAGGTGTCGGGCGGAGGCCGTTGCAACGTGATGCACCACTGCTTCACTACCTCGCAACTGGTTAAGCACTATCCCCGCGGTGGGAAAGCCCTCAAAAAGCTGTTCGCCCAGTTCGGCCCGGCTGAAACGCAGGCTTGGTTTGAGCAGCGCGGAATTTCGCTTCGCTCCGAAGCCGACGGACGCATGTTTCCGGTCACCAATACCTCGCAAACGATCATCGACTGCTTCTTGCGAGAAGCACAACGGTTGGGAGTGATTGTCCGAACCCAGTCTCCGATACACGCATTGGTGCCGGACGGTGCCAGGTTTCAGTTCACTGTCAACGCGGAGCAAGTTGTTGCCGACCACGTCATTATTGCCACCGGTGGCAGTCCGAAGCAAAGCGGTTTGCAGTGGCTCGCCGACCTGGGACACACCATTGCTCCGCCGGTGCCCTCGCTGTTCACTTTCAATATGCCGGACACTCCGCTCACCGCCCTTCCGGGACTGAGCGTAGAGCGGGCGCTGGTGCGCGTGCCGGGCACCAAACTGAGTCACGACGGCCCGCTGCTGATCACCCACTGGGGAACCAGCGGACCGGCGGTACTGAAACTGTCGGCTTGGGGAGCGCGTACGCTAAGCGAACGGGCGTACCAGTTTCCCGTGCAGATCAACTGGTTGGGCAACTCCAATGAAGACGCCGTTCGCAACGAATTGTTTGAGCAGATTCCGGATCTCGGGGGGCGGAAGATAGCGAATAAGAATCCGTATCACTTGCCGCAGCGGCTGTGGAACCACCTGCTGGATAAGGCCGATGTTAATCCGAACACGCCTTGGGCCGAGCTCAGCAAGAAGCGCCGCAACGCCCTACTTACTGCCCTGCTGAACGATTCGTATACCGTGTCGGGCAAGACCACTTTCAAGGAAGAATTTGTGACTTGCGGAGGCGTATGCCTGTCCGATGTGGATATGAACACCCTGGAAAGTCGGGTGTGTCCGGGCCTGTACTTGGCCGGAGAGGTGCTGGACATTGACGGTGTCACCGGGGGGTTCAACTTCCAGGCGGCTTGGTCAACGGGTTTTGTGGCGGGAAAGTTGGGCAGCGATAGCAAGAATGCCACTGCAGGCGGGAAAGCCGAAAGGGCCTTGGTTGTTTCTAAAGACTAAACGTGGCGGTTTTCCTATTGCGTATACCACCACGCCCAGGCAATCAATGCGGCTTGCAACGGCAAACGCAGCAATAATACCCACGATGGAATGCCGGAAGCGCCCTGCTGGTACATGTACAGATTCGCCGGAAAGACCGCTATGAGCAACGCAATAATTCCCCAGGCCGCCCAGGGTCGGGTGACTGGAAAAAGTAGTGCTACTCCCAGCACCACCTCGGCGGCTCCCGCCGCGTAGTTTAGCACCTCCGGAGCGGGCAAGTAGGGTGGAATGATCCGCTCGTACATGCGGGGACGAAGAAAATGATTCACGCCCGCCGCCACGTAGAGGGCTGCCATGAAGTACAGAAGCATCAATTTTAGCATGAGGGCAAGGTACGGTGTTTCTTATGTAGCATCTACTCAACCGCTCAATTGATTCAAGATTTCAGAGAAAAGTCAAAGATTTGTTGAACTGCTTCTCAAGCCCAACGTACGTACTTCGAATGAACGAGTTCCCGGATCAGTGGCTCGAGAGAGAGGTGACTTTCAAGAATGAGAAGACGATTCTTTGCGAACTTTCGTACAATCCGCTCGTACCCGAAGGATTGGTAAAGATGGCGGATGGCAATAAGATCCTTACCGAAACGATGTATAGCTTGGATAGCTTTTCCTTCTACAATCCTTATAAAGCCACTGACCACACTTATTATTTCTATTTTGGGAAGAAAAGAGATTGATTTCATAAAGCCTTTTGCCTAAAACAAAACTGGTAGTATATTGGCCGAATTAATACTTTTTTGCTATCGCTATGGCTATCCTCGGCAACATCATCAAAACGGCTATCGAACTCAAGGAAAAACTCACTCCCGAAACTGCCGCTATCCCTGCCCAAGAACAAGTGCTCACCAACCTGCTGAAGACGGCCGCCACCACGGCCTTTGGACGGAAGTATGGGTTTTCTAGTATTCTGTCAGCCTCTCAACCCCGTCGCGCGTTTGCCCAGGCGGTGCCCATCCACGACTACCAAAAAATCCATGATGAGTGGTGGCATCGTCTGATCGAGGGCGAAACAGATATAACCTGGCCCGGCCAACCGCATTATTTTGCCCTTAGTTCAGGAACTACCGGCAGTAGCAGCAAACGCATTCCCGTCACCGACGAAATGCTGGCTGCCATTCGCAACACGGGGCTTCAACAGGTAACCAGCTTGGCCAATTTTGACCTTCCAGCTGAGTTTTTCGAGAAAGAAATCATGATGCTCGGCAGCAGCACCGACTTGCAAAAGCGGGGTGACTTTTTAGAGGGGGAAATTAGTGGCATCAGCGCCAGTAATATTCCTGCCTGGTTTAAGGGTTTCTACAGACCTGGCGACGATATTGCTCGCATCGACGACTGGGACGAGCGGGTGCAGAAGATTGCGGAACAGGCCGAAGCTTGGGACATTGGGGCACTATCGGGCATTCCGTCGTGGATTGAACTGATGCTTAAGAAGGTGATCAAGTATCACGGCCTTAATAATATTCACGACATCTGGCCCAATCTGAGCGTGTATACCCCTGGCGGCGTGGCCTTTGAGCCGTATCGTAAGAGTTTCGAGAAACTACTGGCGCATCCTCTCATCTATCTCGATACTTACCTGGCCTCCGAAGGATTTTTGGCTTTTCAGAGTCGGCCCGACACCACCGCCATGAAGCTGGTGGTGGACAACGGGATCTACTTTGAGTTTGTACTCTTCGAGGAAAGCAACATGACCAATGAGGGCAACGTACGCCCCGATGCTCCGGTGCTCACGCTGGCCGAAGTGGAGAAAGATCGTGACTACGTGCTGCTGATTTCTACCGTGGCGGGCGCCTGGCGCTATATGATTGGCGATACTATCAAGTTTACCGATTTGGCACGCCGCGAAATTATTATCACGGGCCGCACCAAGCACTTCCTGAATGTGGTGGGCTCACAACTGTCGGTGCACAAGATGAATGAAGCCATGCGCGTACTGGAAGAGCAGTTTCAGGTGGCTATTCAGGAATTTACCGTAGCAGCTGTCCGCCGGGAAGAGGATCAGGAGTACATTCACCAGTGGTACCTGGGTTCCGACGATCCGATGGAAGCCGAAGAAGTAGCGCTGGCGCTAGATGAGTACTTACAGGAAGCCAATAAGAACTACCGGGTGGCCCGCAGCAAGGCACTCAAGGAGGTGCGTGTAGAGGTGGTGCCCGCCGACGTGTTTTATCAATGGAGCGAAGCCAGCAAGAAGAAGGGAGGGCAGGTGAAAACCCCACGGGTAATGGAAGAAGAAAAGTTTCGTGCGTGGGAAGCATTCGCCAAGCAGGCGCGCGCTGCGTCTTAGGGAGCCGGAACCGGAGCTGGTGCCACTTCCGAGAGAAGTTGCGTAAACTCTTCGGGTGACATGTACAGCCGCTTCAATCGTTTTTTGTACATAACGGGGATGTGCTCGTGGTTAAGCACAAAATTCTTGGTGCTCATGATACGGTCACCCAAGCCGTGCTCCAGGGCAAACAAATCAGCCCGGCGTTCCGCCCCTTTAAGAAATTTAACCGACAACCAGTACTTGGCTCCAAAACCCACCATAGCCAGTCCCGACCGGTCTTTATAGTCCATAATATGACCTAATTCATGACCAATCCACCCGACCAACACTTCGAAGGGCAGCGTAGTGATATCGAGTTGGTCATCGTTGAGTTTAAGGTATCGACTAATTTTTACCCGATAGATGCGTTTTCTTTTACCTCGAAGTAGGGATATTACCTTGGGTTGGGCTTGCATCACGGACTTACGGATATTCTCGTGGTAAATAAATTCGATGCGGGTGGTAGCCAATTCCGGATAAAACGACAGCGCCGTTAAAATTACCTCTTCCAGTTCTTGAGGAATGGTTTTGTATTTACCATAAGCGGCCAGATCACTATCTTGCGGTTTCTCTGCGAGCGGATCATGAGATGCGCCACACAGCGGACTAGCGGTGAAAAAGCACAAAAAAGACAAGAGAAAGATCAAGGAGAAGTGAATCATCAAGTAGTTTTACAGTATACTATTAAAATGCAATTCTTAACAACCGGCTCTTCTCAGCAACGGACTAAGGGAGCCGATTAGTTCATCCGGTTAGTAACGTATGGTGGCGAACTAGTAATCGGATGGTTTCTCAAGAAACAAAATCTTCAGGATAAATGTGTGACAGATGGGGAACGAACAGTACATGAGTGATGAAAATCCGCCAAGATGAGGCAGTTCATTCCGCTGCTCGCAGCACTAACACAAAATCCTGGTCTTGGGGCGAGGTAGTTGACAACGCTCCGCCTTTTACCGTTAGGTCTGCTTCCGTATACTCTGCCGTGGCCGGATTAAACCACTGCCCGCGGTACTTAAGTTGTCGCGGATTGTGTAGCTGCACTAATAATCTCTGAGGCACGTAAGCCAGCACCAACGAGGCATTGTCGTTCTGCACTACTGACACAAACTGCCGATAATCCTCATCACCGGGCTGGGTGATTAATTTCTCGGGGGCGGGTTTGAGTGTCCACCAGCCGAACTGCTGAATGAATTCGGACAGGTAGCCAATCTGCAAACTGCCGGGGAAATCGATGCTTTCGCTCCAGGAAGAGGGCGGGTTGTCGCTCAGCGAGCCGTGGTTCAGGATGCGCTCACCCGGCCGAATCCAGGGCCAGATACCATTGGCTCCGTAGGTGATCCCCGCCAGCGGCGTAGCAAACAGGCTCCAGTACGACGCGTTGCGCACGTCAGTAGCGCTGATTTTGCCATCGCTGCGGTAGATGGGAATCTCCTCGTAGTTGGGTTCCATATTGATGAGCGGACGGGGCGGCAGCTGGTCCCAACGCGTCGCCATCGGTCCCCGGTTGATCCAGTCAACGGTTCCTTCTTGGTTGCTGTGGCTCGATTGGTAGGTGACAATATCCAACCATTCCTGATTAGCGTAGGTGTCTCCGATCCACGACCGCCCCCCGGGGTGCAGTGTGACTACGCCCGGGTGATAGCCGCTGAACACCTGCTGCCCGATGTACTTCCAGCGCTGCTCGTACGGATCCAAATAATTGCCATCGCCACCCAGCAGCCAGATCACATGGTGTGCTCCGTAGCGGGCCACGATGTAGCGCGCCAGACGCACCGCCTCGTCGTCGGGCAAGGTGTAGCCAGGGTTCAGCTCCCGGCCGCCGCTCTTCTGCAGTGCCCACAGCACCACCGGAGCCGCCACCAAACCGTGCTCATTGATCTGATCCATCTTGGCATCCATATGCTGAAAAAATGATGGGTTCACCCGGATGCGCCCATTGCCTTCGTAGGCCACTTCGCCCTGGGAGTTCTGGTCGGCTCCCCGCCACTGGGTGAGCACCAGTTGGATTGCGCTATAGTAATGGTCTTTGCGGTGCTGAAGGTAGGTAGTCCACTCCGCATCGGTCGAATTCAGCCCCCCATTCCAGGCGGTGCAAGCGGTGAAGAAGTAGGGAGTGCCATCGCGGTGCATCAGGTGGTAGGCTCCGGGACTGCGCGTGATGGCTCCCTGCTGGTAGATAGCGCCTTGTCGGGTAGAGGGTTGGCAATCAAAGGTGCCAGTTTGTTGGTGAAGGCCTGCGTTGGTGGTATCCGAGCAAAAGGTGGTATAGCTCCAGGTGCCTACCTCGTCGGGCATCACCCGCACCCGCCAGTCGGCGCTGCCGTCCCAGAAGCCATTAACTCGAAGTTGGCGTCCGGAGGGGGCAGTTAGCATGGCCCCGAACTCATCCACGTCATAGAGCGAATTGTCGTAGGGCACTTCGCTGGTGAGGTTGATCTGATGGCGTTCCCACTGGAAGGCAGCCTGGGCCGAGACGGCCATCGGTAGGGCGAGAATTGATAAAATGAGCGTAGCGGTTCGAAGCATGATGGAGCAACTATGGTTCGCCACCAAAGTACTGAATTTTGCTTGATTGCCTAAACGCAAAAAAGTCTTGGCGGAAAGCCAAGACTTTGAAGTGCTGAATGAAATTATATAGCGCGTTCGTTAGGCTAACTTAACGTCAACGGCATTTAATCCTTTTCTTCCTTCTTTGAGTTCGAAGGTAACTTCGTCACCTTCTCTGATTTCGTTGATCAGACCAGATACGTGTACAAAGTACTCTTGACCTGATGCATCGTCCTTAATAAATCCGAATCCTTTGGAGTCATTAAAGAATTTTACTGTTCCTGTGTTCATGATAATAATTAAAATAAATAAATATGTTTGGCAAAGATACACATTTTTAGGTGTGATCTACATACTCAACAAAGTTATTGCATTATTGTTCGCTTCCCGAGGCAATTTGCGATTTAATCTGCTCCCTATTCTGCCGCAACCATTTCGGCCTGCACTTCGGCCTCCTGATACGCTTCTACCGGGGGGCAACTGCACATCAGGTTACGGTCCCCGTAAGCATTGTCGATGCGCCCTACCGATGGCCAAAACTTGTTGGTGCGCAGGTGCGGCAACGGATACGCCGCCTGCTGTCGGCTATAGGGAAAGTCCCAGGTATCAGCGGTGATCACGGCGGCGGTGTGCGGAGCGTTTCTCAATAAATTATTTTCAGCATCCGTCTCTCCCCGTTCAATAGCGCGTATTTCGTCACGAATGCTAATCAACGCGTCACAGAAACGATCTAGTTCACCTTGGGTTTCGCTCTCAGTGGGCTCAATCATCATGGTGCCCGCCACCGGAAACGATACGGTGGGCGCGTGAAACCCGTAGTCCATGAGTCTCTTGGCAATATCGGTGACCTCAATACCTGCCTTCTTGAAATCGCGGCAGTTGATGATCATCTCGTGGGCACTACGCCCGCGCTTGCCGGTGTACAGCACCGCGTAGTGATCTTTCAACCGTTCTTTAATGTAGTTGGCCTTGAGAATAGCCAACCGGGTGGCCTGGGCCAATCCTTCTCCTCCCATCAGGGCAATGTAAGCGTAGGAGATGGGTAAGATGCTGGCGCTACCGAAGGGCGCGGCCGAGATAGCGTGAATGGCCTGTTCTCCTCCTACTTGGACCACCGGATTGCTCGGTAAGAAAGGCAGCAGATGCTCGGCCACCCCAATGGGACCCATGCCTGGTCCGCCCCCGCCGTGCGGAATACAAAAAGTTTTGTGCAAGTTGAGGTGACATACGTCGGCCCCGATGCGGGCCGGACTAGTGAGCCCTACCTGGGCGTTCATATTAGCCCCGTCCATATAGACCTGCCCGCCGTGCTGATGCACAACCGCACAAATTTCCTGAATGTCTTCTTCGAAAACCCCGTGGGTAGAAGGATAGGTCACCATCAGGGCCGCTAAGTACTCAGCGTGCTGCTCGGCTTTGGCTTGCAAATCGGCTAAATCAATGTTGCCCCGTTCGTCGCAGTTCACCAGCACCACCCGGTCGCCCGCCATCACCGCACTGGCGAAGTTGGTTCCATGAGCCGAGGTAGGAATCAAGGCTATGTCTCGATGCGCCTCACCCCGGCTCTCGTGGTAAGCCCGGATCACCATTAGTCCCGCAAACTCGCCCTGGGCCCCCGAATTGGGTTGCAAGGATACGTCAGCGAAACCGGTGATTTCGCTCAACCAACGCTTCAGGTCGGCAAACAACTGCTGGTATCCGTTGGTCTGGTTGGTTGGCGCAAAGGGGTGCATCTTGCCAAACTCCGGCCAGGTAACCGAAATCATCTCGGTGGTGGCGTTGAGCTTCATGGTACATGAGCCCAGCGGAATCATGGAGTGCACCAGCGATAAATCTTTGTTCTCTAGCCGCTTGATGTAGCGAAGCATCTCGTGCTCGGCGTGGTAGGAATTAAACACCGGGTGGGTCAGGTAGGACGTGGTGCGCACCAGCGATTCGGGCCAATTAATCGACAAATCGCTTGCCGCGTCTACTTTGGGTGCCGACGAACCGGATACGTCTGAAAAGATATCTAGAATACGCTCCACATCGGCTAGCGTGGTAGTTTCGTCCAACGATATTCCGATCAACCCCTTGTTGAAGTAATTGAAATTAAAACCCTGCGCTTCGGCAATCTCACGCAAGCCGTTCGAGTCCTTCGCCTTGAAGCGTGATGGTATCAAAATAATCAGCGTGTACGGGCGGGTGTCCCATCTTAGCCAATCCTGCTGCCAGCAATTGCGTGAGGCCGTGGATGCGTCCGGCAATGCGGCGCAGTCCGTGCGGACCGTGATACACGGCGTACATACCCGCCATAACAGCCAACAGCACCTGCGCCGTGCAAATGTTAGACGTGGCCCGGTCGCGTTTGATGTGCTGCTCGCGGGTTTGCAGGGCCATCCGGTAGGCGGAATCGCCCTGCGCATCGGTAGACACCCCGATAATACGGCCCGGCAGTTGTCGCTTAAAGGCTTCGCGGGTGGCGAAGAAGGCTGCGTGCGGTCCGCCGAAGCCCATCGGCACCCCAAGGCGCTGGGTGGTTCCCACTACACAATCCGCTCCCATCTCGCCGGGCGGCGTCAGGAGCGTTAGGCTGAGCAGGTCGGCCGCTACGACTACCAACACATCCGCTTCGTGGGCGCGCTCGATCAGCGCACGGTGATCACGAATTGCTCCTTGGGCATCCGGATACTGCAAAAGCATCCCGAATACCTGCTCGTCGGCGGGGTCAAAGTCATCGGGAGCAGCCACCCGCAGCTCGATCCCCAGCGGCGTGGCGCGGTTCTTAAGGACGTCCAGGGTCTGAGGAAATGCGTGTTTATGCACCAGAAAAACCGACGCCTGCTTTTTGCTTCCCTTGCGCAGCGCGTAAAACATTGTCATGGCTTCGGCCGCCGCGGTGCCTTCGTCGAGCAGTGAAGCGTTGGCCAGCTCCATGCCTGTCAGGTCGCTCACCACCGTTTGGAAATTGATGAGTGCCTCCAGGCGGCCCTGGGCGATTTCGGCTTGGTAGGGAGTGTAGGCGGTGTACCAACCCGGATTTTCTAAGATGTTGCGCTGAATCACTCCCGGCACCACGCAGTCGTAGTAGCCTAGTCCAATGCATGAACGCAGTACTTTGTTTTTAGCCGCGAGCTGACGGAAATTCTGCAAGAACTCGTGCTCGCCGCGGGCAGGAGGTAGGTTGAGAGGTTCGGTTAGGCGAATCTTCGCCGGAATAGTTTCGCTGATCAGGGCATTCGAGCGACTCGGCTCCGATGCGCTCGAGCATGGCAGCGGTGGAGGTGTTGTCGGTACTGTTGTGCCGATCTTCAAAAGTGAAATAGGGAGCTAAAGAAAGGGTGCGGGACATACGGTTGGTAGCCAAGAGAGTAGGACGTAGTAAAGTTGGTGAACAACAAACATACGGCGCATCGTTCGCAAAGTATCCGGCACTGTTGAAAAAAATTTGGGACGGGATGCTGGATGATGTTCTGAGCGGCCAGATGATGGATGCTGGATAATAGATGTTGGCGGCTAGATGCTGGATGAATTGCCGGGATAGCAAAACACTGGGACCGAGCGAATGGCGTCGAGTGGACGTTAGCTGCGTCTCAGCGTGAAAAGGGTGATTTCGCTGCGGCTAAAGAAGCGAATCGGCAAGCCGGATACGCCGCAACCGGCGCTGGTGTAACCCATCATTTGCTCCACTTGCCAGCGTCCGCGCGCCAGGTGGTGGCCTTTACTGAGGTTTCGCAAAACGGGCGTGCCGCCGGGCAGGCAGACTTGTCCGCCGTGCGTGTGCCCGCACAAGTACAAATGATACCCCTCGGCGGCCGCTTCTTGATACAACTCAGGGGAGTGCACCAGCGCCACCTTAAATCCGTCCGAAGGTTGCCTAAGTGCAGCTATCGCCTCCGATTGGTAATAATAATGCGGGTCGTCCGTTCCGGTCAGCGTGATGTGCTGGTCTTCCCGAGTGAGTGTGATGCTTTCGTTCAGCAACACGCGTACGTCCATGTTTTCCAGCATACGAACCGCCGGGTGGGTATCGTGGTTGCCCAGCACAGCATAGGTGCCGTCGCTCGCCCGAATGCTACGCACAATTTTCTGCAGCGGTTGCTGCACCCGGGGTGGATAGTCGCCAAAGGCTAAAAAGCGGTAGTCGCCGGTGAACACGCAACTATCGCAGGGTAGTGAGGTCAGGTGGTCACTGATCGCCTCTTCCAGGCCCGGCAAGCTATCGATGTGGAAATCGGAGAGATGGAGCAGCCGATAACCGTCGAAGGCGGGGGGAAGGTTGTCAAACGTGAGTTCGTGCCTGACAACGCGCACATCCAGGGCGTTGGCTACGCCGCGTTGGTACAGACCGGCCAAGCGCAAGCCCCGTTTGATGGTGGGCAGCAAGTAATCTATCGGACTCATCTTTCCGGTACGAATGGCCCGGGGGCTCAGTCGGCCAAAGCGCAGGGCTTCTTGATTGATGCGGGTCTCAAACCATCGACGGCGGTGCTCGGTGATTTGGTCAGTGAGAAGATGATTCATACAATAGTAGTTTATCCTGGCGCGAAAAAGTAACCTTGGTAACAAGGCAGTACGCGGTGGCGTGCAAAAAATTAGCCAGACGTTAGAGGGGGGGAAACAACCTTACCGGAAGGTAAGGTCAAGATAACTCGAGGGTAAAGAAGTGCTGAAGGCGGGAGTCGAACCCGCACAGCTAAAAGCCACACGCCCCTGAAACGTGCGCGTCTACCAGTTCCGCCACTTCAGCAATAAGGTCACAAATATACGGATGAATTCCGGGTTTCACCTAACGGTACTTATAAAAACTACTCCTAAAAAACGCTTCGGGCTCCCACCAGGCGTGCGGCATAGTAGCTATCTTCTAGCTGGTCTATCCGCACTCCCCGGCTGCTAGTAGCGTGTACGAACGGAGTGTGCCCAGACACCGTGTCCAGCAAGATGCCTACGTGGTTGATGCGGTCGCCATAGATACTAAAAAACACCAGATCGCCCCGCTGGGCATCGTCTAGGGTGATGGGCGTACCCATCGCGAATTGGGCGCGGGAAGAACCGGGCAGGGCAATGCCTACTTGCTGATAAACGTAGCGCGCGTAGCCCGAGCAGTCGAAGCCGTCGGGAGTTTTTCCTCCGTATACATAGGGAGTGCCGCGCAGACGCAGCGCCTGCTCGATGAGGTGATCCACCGAATCAGGATTGCTCGTTATGGGCTCAGGCCCTGAAGAAGAAGGTGCTTTGACCAAACCGGTCAGCAAGATGCCCAGAACGAGCAGCACCGCCCATACGTTGAACCGACCCCATCCGGTAAGGGACCTGAAAAGAGAGAATTGTCGCAGGATATTGCTCATAAGTCAGGGTTAGGAAAACAACTGCTGCAGACATTTCCAGAGGCGTAGTTTTTGGTTGGGCGCCTCGGGTAGCGTGGCCAGCGGGTCGGCTTGCAAGAACCGTTGGGGTCCGTCGCTATTAACCGTATATTTTTCAAAAAAGTTGCCTTGACTCCAGGGCTGCGGTACCTTGCCAAACACGAGGACAGTTTGGTTGGCTTGTCCGGGAAGTTGGTCGTCTAAGGTGTTGCCAGCTGCCAAAGAGGGCTGGGCGGATGCCCAGTTCACGAGGCTGATGTCGTCTGACGACAGGCCCACTGCGCCCAGTATCTTTTCCAGAAGATTTTGGTCAGCAGGAGACAGGAAGGAGTATTCAGGCGCGTGTACCAGCACCAGAACGCTCTTCTTTCCAAGTCCGGCAACGGGTAGGAGCGGAAGGGCGGATTCTAATGGTAGTCTCTCGGGTTCGGCAACCACGTAGACCGGTTCGCGCAGGAAAAAAGGCAAAAAACGGAGGTCTTCGGGCATGATTACTTGATATCAAAGATAGACTTCAGTTCCTGGGCTTCTTCGGGTCGCAGTCGCCCGGCCAGCACCAGGCGGAGTTGTCGACGGCGCAGGGCCCCGGCGAACAGTTCTTGTTCTTCAGCAGTTTCGGGCACAGCTTCGGGCACCGACCGCTTGCTGCCGTCGGCATTCACCGCTACCATCGTGAAGAAGGCCCGGTGGCTTTCTACGGTAATCCCCTGCGGAACATCCTCGGCCTCCACCTCAATGTGCACTTCCATCGAGGTGTTGAAAGCCCGCGTCACCTGGGCGCGCAGCGTCACCACGTGGCCAATCTTGATGGGTTGCGAAAAGGAGACGTTGTCCACCGAGGCGGTGACCACCATGCTGTTGGCGTGTTTCTGGGCAGCGATGGCGGCCACAATATCCATCCAATACAAAAGCCGTCCTCCCATCAGTCCGTTTAGTCCGTTGGTATCGTTGGGGAACACCATTTCGGTCATGGTGGTGAGGGATGCGCTGGTGGGTTTTTTTTTCATATCGTTGGGACGCAATGCGTTGTAATGGAGACGCGATGAGTCGCGTCTTTACCATACCTTCACCCCTTCTTCTAGCCATTTCGACCAGGTTCGGTTGTAGGTATGCACGCTGTCAGTGGGCTGTCCCTGCCGGTTCACCACTACCTTTCCGGCATTTTTCCAGGCGAAGATACCTCCGTAGAGGTTCTGCACGTGCTGGTAACCGGCTTTTTGTAGTGCTTCGCCCACCCGTTCGCTGCGGTAGCCCACCGCGCAGTAGACCACCACTTCGGCGTCTTTGTCTACCTCTGACACATCAGACGCTTCAAAACTGTCGTAGTTGACGAAGCGGGCATTGGGCAGGTGACTCACGGCGTACTCTTCCGGGCTGCGCGTGTCGAGCAGCACCACCGAGCGCTGCTGTTGCAAACTATCCAGCACGGCGGGCTTAATGAGCGGGACCGTATGTTGGTACAGGGATTCCAGTTTTTGGTTCAAACGACCGCTGGCCGCAGGCTGATAGGCTACTGCTTCCTAGGGCAAAAATCATCAATTTCCATTTCATAGGCATGGTTAGTTTTGCGAGCCTGGCGCAGTATTTCGGAAGCACAAATTGTGATCCCAAAGTTTCTAAACCACTCCCCCAAAGAAGGTATAGTAAGGAGTTTCATTCGCTAGCCGCTGCACCAGCAGGGCCGCTTCGCGGGCGTGGTAGTCTCCCCACATACTGGATTCTCCGTTGGGAATCTTGCTGTCTTCGGGCACATAGTCCCAGCCGTTGGGGCGGTGGTAGATCGAGTGCAGAATGAGTCCCTGGTGGTTTGGATCGGTGCTTAAGTAAGGTTCGTCTAATAATGTATTGAGCACCGTCAGGCCCGCCTGGAAATATTTCTTGCCCGCTTCGTCTTTGCCCTGTCCCTGCAAGTAGTGCCCCAGGCGCAACAATCCTTGCGCTCCGATGGCCGCCGCCGAGCTATCGACCGGCTCGTGCTCGTTGTAGGGGTCGGCCGGGCGATCCAGGTAATCGCCAAGCAGGTGGAGGTGCGGTGCGCCGGTATCCCAGTAAGGAATGCCGTCGGTGGGGGAGTGCTCGATGTAGAAATCGCAGGTGGCGCGGGCGGCCTGGAGCATAAAGCGCGTTACTTCTTCACGGCTGCCGAAGTCTTCCAGTTCTTCGTCGGGCAGGGTGTCGATAAACTCCAGTTCTTCGGCGAAGCCACACATGGCCCAGGCCAGTCCGCGCGTCCAGGTTGTGAACCCGGTGTAGCCCTGCTGGGAGTTAGGGCAGCGGTAGTTGCCATCTTTGGTATTGAAAATCGCCTCGTGGGCAGTGCGCCCCCGCAGATCGTATACGTCGCGCCCCTCCCCGTAGAACACCGAGTAGTCGGCCGTGGACTGTAGGTGGTGCAGTGCCCGGTGCAGCAGATTAATCCGGCGGTCGTTTTCGGTGGACAAGGTGTGCCCCAGTTGGTGGGCCACCATCAGCGAGCGGCACGAACGCACGGTGTCCACGAAGAGCGAGTGCGGCCCGTTGAACGAGTGAATAAACCCAGCGGAGGGGGAGCTGCCGGACTTGATGGGCGTCCAGCGACTGGCCTGCACGGCTCCCGATACCTTAAGGGCCAGTTCGTAGAAGTTTTTCTCACCTTCGTTTTGGTCTATCCGCCCTTCGTGCATCAGGCGGTGCAGGTTGCCGTAGGTACTCAGATTGTTGAAGCCATGGTCGTGCACTCCGATGTGGCTTACGTGGGCCGCCATGTTTTTCACCGTATGCTTGCGGCCTATTTCCAGAAAGGGGTTGTCGTTGGTGGCATCGTATTGCAGAATCGCTGCGCCGTACTGAAAGCCCTGTGTCCACTCAGTCCATCCCCGGGTGGTGTATTTGCCCTTCACGGTGAACACCGGGGAGCCTTTGGCGGCATCGTAGTGCTGCTCGATGTGCTGAATCTTCTCGGCCGATAATTCCCACAGGTGGGTGATATTGCGCAGCAAACCGGCGGGGGTGAGCTTGGGGTTGATTTGGATCATACGTGATAAACGAATGCTGGAATGAGTGAATGATGGAGTAAGGAATTGACCGGCAAGGTAGGAGATTGAAACGAATTATGGTATGCCAGAGAGCAATAGCCCACCAAGAAGTTGGCGCAAACGATCGGAATGGGTGGCGCTGAAAGGAAAGGAAGAGAGGCAGTGGATTTATAGGCAAAGGTTGGGGCAGCGTCAGATAGACCTACGTTGGCTCCCATACTACGCTAACTCAAATATTAGTTGAGGGCTTCGTATTTCTCAGCGATGTAGGCAATGGACTTTTTGAGTTCATCGATCTCCTGGGCGCAAAGGCACTTGTAGGGCTCCTCCATTTCCGCCGCATCGATCATCCCCGCGATACGGTTGATACTACCCAGAAACCGCGGGTGGTGCAAGTCGTACACGAGGCCGTCGTGCAGTGTTTTGTAATCGTTGGGTTTGTCTAAGTAGTTTTTTTGAATGTACTGAAGGCACAGATACAAGCATAAGAATATTACTCCTGATATGAATAGATCAAGCAAAAATGGAGTTCCGTGGATGAGAGGAATAGTTTCTAACGTTATGAGGATAGAATAGGCTAAGGCCGAAAGAGCCATAATCTGCAGCACTCGATCTTTTCTTGGAATCGACAAATACCAAGCAGCAGAGATAAACAATGGAATTAAATGAACTCCAGCGGTCCATACAAATATAAATAGATTGCCATAGTAGTCATACGTAATATCCTCAGGAACTAAACGCCAGATGTTATCCAAGAAAGGAAGAACAGCAACTACAATTGCACTGGCAATTTTTCGTTTGTCACTAAGAAAAAACTGCAAGCTCTTTCTGGTGTAACTGATCTTTGGTCGGTTAATAACTTCCATAAATTGCTGGCCTTGTTGTGATTCGGTTAACTTCATAAAAAAAAGGTGCAGATTCGCCAAAACTAACTAATCTTTGCAAGAAAGATAACAGGATTGTTAGATAGTTATTAATTGTATGATAATTATTCAAATTTACTGCTAAGATGCTCTAATTTTACGTCATGTTCAATCCACAACCACTTATACAATGAAACTCACTTTGCAAAAAATTGCTCGCTTGTCTCTTGCTCTATTGATCCCAACCCTACTATTGGCTAGTTGTCAGGAAGACATCACTGAACCTTACGCAGGCATACCAACTAAGCCGCCAGTGGTGCGTCCTGGTGCCACGAAATAGTTATCCTGATCAAGGCGCATTATGTGTTCCTAAGTATTCTCATGTGCTTAGGTATAGATAACCTTCTCTGCCCAATATAACGTTCCTCCGCCATTTCTCATAACAAAATGCAATTTCTTATGGCTGCGTGGTCTACGAGCTTGTGGCTTAGAAATGAGAAGGCTTCCTTATTCGCTGTGAGGGCATGTTCAACGAATCACGCTGTGATAAAAAAGGCTCCTTTATCCGGAGCCTTTTTTGCTGCTCGGAGTTACATCTACTAATTGCCTAACCCGCGCAGTTGCTCCTCGATGGCGGCGATTTTGGCTTCGGCATCGGCTTGCTTTTTGCGTTCTAGCGCTACCACCGCTTCCGGGGCGTTTTGCACAAAGCGATCGTTACCTAGCTTCTTCTTCACTGTTTTCAGAAAACCCACGTGGTAGTCACGCTCTTTCTCGAGCCGTTCGCGCTCGGCTACCGGATCAATTGAGTCCTCTAAGGGTACGTAGAATTCATCGGGACGGCCCTGAATCGCGTTCACCCGGAAGCTCATTGCACCCTCAACCGGCTCGTCGGTGTAGGTGATATCGGTCACGTTGGCCAGCTTGCGGATGATGCCGTCGAACTGACGGTACACTTCGGCGGCGTCGGTTTTGATAAACAGCGGCAGGCCCTCTTTAGAAGATAACTGCCGACTGTTGCGCAGGTTACGCAGGTTGGTGACCACGTCGATCATCATTGCTCCGCCGCCCAGCAGGGTGGCGTCGGCCTGCTGCTGGCTGAGCGTGGTGATGGGTTCGGGCCAGGAAGCCACGATCACGTAATCGCCATCGGCGCGGTCGCGCAACTGGTGCCACACCTCTTCGGTGATAAAGGGCACAAACGGGTGCAGCACCCGCGTCATCTGCTCAAAGAAGGCGATCGTAGCGTCGTAGGTTACGCGGTCGATGGGCGCTTCGTAATCAGGTTTCACCATTTCCAGATACCACGAGCAGAAGTCGTCGCGCATCAGCTTGTAGACCGCCGTGAGCGCGTCGGACATCCGAAACTTATCGAAGTGATCTGCCAGCTCGATGAGCGTTTGGTTGAAGCGGGCCACGAACCAAGCGATGGCGGCGGTATTGTCTTCATTGACCAGCGTATCGTCCACCTCCCAGTTTTTCACCAGCCGCAGGGCATTCCAAATCTTGTTAGAAAAATTGCGTCCCTGCTCACACAGTTTGATGTCGAACAGCAAATCGTTGCCCGCCGGTGAGCTAAACAGCATGCCGGTGCGGATGCCGTCGGCCCCGTATTCCTTGATGAGCTCCAGCGGGTCGGGCGAGTTGCCCAGCGACTTCGACATTTTGCGCCGCTGCTCATCGCGCACGACGCCGGTGAAGTACACGTTGCGGAAGGGCGGCTGGTCGCGGTATTCATAGCCGAAGATGATCATGCGGGCCACCCAGAAGAAGATAATCTCGGGAGCGGTCACTAAATCATTGGTCGGATAGAAATAGTCAATCTCAGCGTTGTCGGGCTGGCGAATGCCGTCGAACACGCTGATGGGCCAGAGTCCCGACGAGAACCAAGTATCGAGCACGTCTTCATCCTGCCGCAGGTCGGCCGCGGTAAGACTATTGTCGCCAGTCTTCTCCCGCGCCAGCCGCAGGGCTTCTTCCGGAGTTTCAGCGACTACCACGTCGCCATTCGATAAATAATAAGCCGGAATTCGCTGTCCCCACCACAGCTGGCGCGAAATGTTCCAGTCGCGCACGTTTTCCATCCAGGCGCGGTACATATTTTTGAACTTGGGCGGATGAAACTGAACGGTATCGTTGATTACGTTCTCCAGGGCGGGTTTCACCAATTCTTCCATGCGCACAAACCACTGCACCGATAGTTTGGGCTCGATCACCGCGTTGGTGCGCTCCGAAAAGCCCACGTTGTTGGTGTATTCTTCAACTTTATCCAGCGCTCCTAACTCATCCAGTTGCTTCGCAATTTTCTTGCGCACCACAAAGCGGTCTTCGCCCACAAAAAACTGGGCCGCTTCGCGCATGGTGCCGTCGTCGGCAATCACGTCGATGGTATCGAGCTGGTGCTTCTGACCCAGTTCGTAATCGTTCACGTCGTGGGCGGGAGTCACCTTCAGGCAGCCGGTGCCGAAGTCCATCGTCACATACTCGTCTTCTATCACCGGCACGGCGCGGTTCACCAGCGGCACCACCACCCGCTTGCCGCGCAGGTGGTGGTAGCGTTCGTCGTTCGGATTCACGCACACGGCGGTGTCGCCCAGAATGGTTTCGGGACGCGTGGTAGCAATAGTCACGAAGTCGTCACTGCCCTCCACGGCGTAGCGCACGTAGTAGAGTTTGGAAGCCACCTCCTGGTAGTTGACCTCATCGTCCGACAGCCCGGTTTGCGCCTGCGGGTCCCAGTTGATCATGCGGTGCCCGCGGTAGATGTAGCCCTTGTTATAGAGATCGACGAACACTTTGATCACCGATTCGCTCATCGGTTCGTCCATCGTGAAGCGGGTGCGCTCCCAGTCGCAGGAAGCGCCGAGTTTTTTGAGTTGCTCCAGGATGATGCCGCCGTACTTCTCCTTCCACTCCCAGGCGTAGCTGAGAAACTCGTCGCGGCTCAGCGCGCGCTTGCCGATGCCGCGTTCTTTGAGCATAGCGACTACCTTGGCCTCGGTGGCGATGGAGGCGTGGTCGGTGCCGGGTATCCAGCAGGCGGCTTTGCCTTCCATGCGGGCCTTGCGGGTGAGAATATCCTGGATGGTGTTGTTGAGCATGTGCCCCATGTGCAGCACGCCGGTAACGTTGGGCGGCGGAATCACGATGGTGTAAGGCTCCTTGTCGGGACTGGGTTCGGCGTGGAAGAAACGGTGGTCGAGCCACTGCTGGTACCACTTATCTTCAACGGCTTGCGAATCGTACTGGGCAGAGAGGGAGGACATGGGCTGGATGACTGGTGCGGGTGGTTAGATAGTGGATAGTGGATGACTTTCTGCGGGGCTAGCGTGTTAAACGTTAGGGATTTACTAGTTCCAAGAGCGAATCGCCAAGTGTAAGGCAATCGGTATCATAAAGCAACCTCGCGGACAACTAAAAGTTATGCCACTGTTTCTGCCAAACAAATTACCGGTGTTACGCCTTACCATCCTATGAAATTCCTCTACGTATTTCCCCATCCCGACGATGAGTCGTTTGGTCCGGCGGCGGCCATGCACGCCCAGTTGCGGGCCGGTCACGACGTGTATTTGCTTACCCTTACCCGCGGCGGAGCCACCAAGCAGCGTCATAAACTCGGTCTGAGCGTTGAGCAGATGGGTGCGGTGCGCCACGAGGAGATGCGGGCGGTGGAGAAAACGCTCGGCCTCACCGGCATGACGGTGCTCAACCTGCCCGACAGCGGCATGAAAAACATGGACCCACGCGATATTGAGCGGGTGGTGACCGAACACGTGCAAGCGATCCGGCCCGACGTGCTGGTATCATACCCGGTGCACGGCATCAGCGGCTTTCACGACCACTTGGTGATGCACGCGGTGATCAAAAACGTGTACCTGAACCTGAAAGACCGGGGCGTGGATTACCTGCACCGGCTGGCCTTCTTCACCGTGCGCTATCAGGGCGACGGCACCTTCAAAAAGGGCCACGACTTCATTCTCAAACAGTCGCTGGAGGAAGAAATCGACTGCTCGGTGCCGATCAACGAGGAGGATACGGAGGCGATGAAGCGAGGACTAGCCTGTTATAAGACCTACCAGGAAGTGATTGAAGACACCGGCGTGGCTGATATGTTCAGCGAAGCGGTACACTTTGAGATCTACGGCGAATCCTTTGACCCGCCTCTGACGGATTTGACGGATCAATTTGTTTAGTTTCCAGGTTAACTGGTTCTAGGTTCGGGGTTGAAGGCCGCCGTGGCGCGGTTCTGGGTTCTTATGGTTTCAAACCCAGAACCCTTTAACTTTTAACCCCGGACCTATCCATATTGTCCTCCCGCAGGGATCTATTTGGGGCGTGTTGACATATAACCTAAACGGCGATTTTGGTACGCTTTCCCCCTGTTCTGCGTTGCTTTCGGCACCCGATACCTCAGCATCGCGCTTCTCAAGCGCCTTGATCAGACGAAAGGCAACTGCTAATCACCGTCTGTTTTGTTGTCGTACTTCTCCAGAAACTCGCGATAAAGTTTGAGTAGACACCGGTCGATTTTCTGAAAGTATTCCGCAAATATGGGCCGGATCGTTTGGGATTGGTCAGCGGCAGGTACGATGCCTTCAACCGAAGACTGTTTCAGTTGTATAAATACAGTAGGTTTCCGTCCAGTTGCGTATTGTAGCGCCGCAGGGGAAACTGGGCGACGCCCCCGCTGGGATTGCCCTCGAAGTCGTAGATAGAGTTGTCGCAGCCCTCGCGCAGGAACAGGCCCGACAGGTCCACGAACACCTCGGCGCAGGCTTCGTCGACGCGGTGCGGACTAGCCTTTTCGAAGGCGCGGTAGGTGAAGGCATCGGCGCGGTAGATAATGATGCCCCGGTAGCCTCCCAAGATTTCCACAAACCCCCGGTCGAGCCGCAGGGCCTGATACCGCTGGTTGTTCAGGTTGATCACCGTGTCGACCACCACGTAGGGAATCGGGTCGCGCCAGTTATCGCTTTCGCAGGACGGGAAGACGGCTATTCCGACCGCAAGGGTCAGGCAGCAGCAGAGCATTCGCATAGAACAGACGAGTGGTTGGTGCGATAACGGCGGTAGAAGGCTCGGTATTGTGGTAGTTTCGCTTTGTCAGCCCTCAAACCCTTCCTGGAACTTGACACCAAACTTCCTTTCCTGCTCTGACTCAACCTTTCTTTCATCCACGTCTTCAATGGCTACCAATACGCCGCGTACAAGGCAACCAAAATCCCCACAATCACCAGTGCTCCCACGTTGAAGGCCCGGCTGGTCTTGAACAAACCCGCTGAGAGGTCGATGGAGTTCGGCTGATCTTCGCCCGACTGCACCAAGCTGGTGATGATCATCTGGGCCGCCAAAATCAAGAAGACGACCCCCATCCGGTCGAGGAACGGCAAGCTGGGAAAGAACTCGGCCAAGCCCACTGACAACGGAATCGTGAGCAGGGCGGCAATCAGGGCCGCCATCGGCGTGGTTTTCTTCCAGAAAACTCCGAACACGAAGATAGCAAACACGCCGGGCGACACGTAGCCGGTGTACTCCTGGATGTACTGGAACACCTGCCCTTGTCCACGCAGGGCCGGGGCCACCAGGCAGGCGATCACGAACGATACCACCACCACGATGCGTCCGATGCGCACCAGCGAACCTTCCGAAGCACCCTTGTTGATGTAGTTGCGGTAGATATCCATCGTGAAGATCGTCGCGGTGCTGTTGGCCATCGAGGCGAGTGACGAAACAATGGCCGCGGTGAGGGCGGCGAAGGCGACGCCCTTCATGCCGTTGGGCAGCAGACCCAACAGGGTTGGATACGCCCGGTCGGGCTTGATGAAGCCGTCGGTGGGGTCGGTCATGATCTGCGAAAACGCGCCGCCCAGTTCTTCGTTCTGCACGATCACGTAGGCCGCAATACCGGGAATCACCACAATCAGGGGAATAAGCAGTTTCAGGAAACCGGCGAACACTACGCCCTTCTGGGCTTCGTCCAGGCTCTTGGCCGCCAGCGCCCGCTGCGTGATGTACTGGTTGAAGCCCCAGTAGCTTAGGTTGGTGATCCACATACCACCGATCAGCACGCTGAGGCCGGGCAGCATGTTGTAAGCATCTTCGGTGCCGCCCTGCCCGTCGGTGATCATAAAGCCTTCTTGCAAAATCATGTGGAAGTGGTCGGGCGCTTCCTTGCCGAGCCGCGCTAAGCCGCCCAGCACGTCGCCTTGTCCCACAATGTCCAGCGCCAAATAGGTGGTCACCAGTCCGCCCAGCACCAGAAAGATCACCTGCACCACGTCGGTCCAGGCCACGGCGGTGAGTCCTCCGTAGATGGAGTAAAGCAGCGAGAACAAAGCCAGCCCAATCACGGCGTAGATCAGATCCACGCCCAGCACGGTTTCAATACTGAGTGCGCCCAGGTAGATCACCGAGGTGAGGTTCACGAACACGTAGACGAGCAGCCAGAAGATGGCCATCAGGGTGCGCACCGTATCGTTGTAGCGGTCGGCCAGAAACTGCGGCATGGTGTAGATGCCCTTCTTGAGGTAGATCGGCAAGAAGAACTTGCCGACCACCAGCAGGGTGGCGGCGGCCATCCATTCGTAGGTAGAAATGGCGAGCCCCAGGGCGTAGCCGGAACCCGACATGCCGATGAACTGTTCGGCCGATATGTTAGAGGCAATCAGCGAGGCGCCCACCGCCCACCAGGGCAGCGACCGGCTGGCCAGAAAGTAATCCTGCGAATCTTTGGTGTGCCCTTTCTTGTCGCGCGACACCCACAGGCCAATGCCGATGATAAACAGACAGTAGGCCGTGAAAACGACAAAGTCGATGGTAGAAAATCCTGCCATTGAATAGTGATTGGTTAGGTTCGTTAGTGCTGCAAGTATACTAATATTCAATCAATATAAAGGGCTGCCTTTTGGGGAATGATAAAACTGTTTGCGTAGTTGCGTTAAAATACGAATGACGATCTTAAGAATTAGCGCCGCCGTCGGCCTGGGGCTGTGGACTCAGTTGAGTTTCGCGCAAGCTGCGCAGTCAGCATACTACCCCGATAGCACCCGCAAGGCTAGCGGAGCGCGGGACGGGACCGGAAAGGTAGGAAGAATGGACTTACTACTATCCCAACGGAGCGCGCAGCGCGACGGAACACTACGAAGGGGGCCAGCTGCACGGCACCGTGCGGTACTACGACCCGGCGGGTACCCTGGTAGGAAGAGAACACTGGGCCGAAGGACTGCCCGAAGACTCGTCCGTTTATTACCACGCCAACGGGCAGCTGGAAAAGAAGGGCGTCTTCCGACAGGGATTGTACGCAGGTGAGTGGCAGTTCTACTACGATACCGGCCAGCTGAAGCGGCGGGGAGCCTACCGGCAAGGGCTTCCTGAGGGTTCCTGGGTGTTCTACCGAAAAGACGGGCAGTTGCAGCAAACGGGCGGCTTCCGGGGCGGACAGGAGCAAGGGGAATGGCGCTTCTACGATCAGCGGGGGCAACTGGAGTACGTCGGCCGCTACGAGCAGGGCGTTCGGGTGAGCGATTGGTACCGGATTAATAAACGCGGAAAGCGGAAGCGGCTGAAACTGAAGTAACTAACCCGCGTATCGGGCGGGGGCAATCTTGATCCCGGTCACCCGCCGTGCAAGAATACCGTGAGCAGAAAGAAAGCGTTCAGGCACAGTCCCGAAATAAAGTTCAGCCGCATGGTGCCCCGGAAGTCGGCGCGCGCGGGCTCGCGGCGCACCCGTTGGTACCAGTGCAGGAAGTAACCCAGTATGGGCACCAGGAACAGCAGAAACAAACCGCCTTCTGTCACCGAAAACCAGCGTTGGTAGTAGAGGAAAAAGGCCACGGCCACTCCCACAAACACCGCCCCGGTGAAGTGAAAGGTGTTCAGCACTCCCAGCCGGTAACTCAGCGTGATATCGCCCCGCCGCGCGTCTTCCTCGTGCTGGTAGATTTGCGTCATCGGGTATGATCCCCACAGCATCAGCGAGGTGAGCGCTCCGCCCAGCCACACTGTCGCCTGCGCCAGTTCGGCCACTGCGGCCCGGTTCACTCCCACGTAGACCATCAAAAAGGTGAAGAACCCCTGAAAGAACCCCGCCACGAGCCAACTACTCACCGCGTAGCGCTTGAGGCGCACGCTCGGATGGCTATAAGCCTTCGACACCAGGCCGTAGCCCAGCAGCATCAGGGCGAACGTTTGGCTGATAAGCAGCCCCAGCAGCACCGCCACGGCATCGAGCGCCAGCGCCACGTAGTAGAGTTGCCTATTCACCGGCGGCGGGTGCTCCAGTCCGCCGATGCTGCCTTCGTCCCGGTCGAAGTAGCTGTTGTAGCCATTGCTGGCCGGATAGAGCAGAAAGTGCACGATAAAGAAGACCAGCAGCGCATCCGCGAAGCGGTAATCACTGGAAACACTCAGGGCAAACAGGTAGACCGGCAGCAAGAAAAACGAAAAAGGAATGCGAAGGTGCAGAAAGGTTGATCGCGTACTGTTCACGGTAGGATGATTCTGAATGTGTAGCTAGACTTTGAACAGAAATAGTTTTAGATACTGCCTAACGGCCAATACAGCCGTGAGACCGGATTTATGTGCCTGATTCCATTCAATGAGAAAAGATGCCTCTTGGAGCAACTAGCTTCCGAGCTCACTTCAATCCGGCTGGCGGGGGCCGCCCCGCAACGGCATGCTGTTACCTGCCGTTTTTCTCTTCGGATAGCCTTCACGAAAATTAATAGCATCAAAGATACTGATTTTTCCTATCCGTTATCCCGGTGGAGTTGCTAAACGAGTGCCCCGGCCGCTAGGCATGCTCATCGACACCCGCGCTCCGCGGTTTCTGACCCATCGCTCGATGGTGATGACCCACTTCCCGGGTTTTTAGGGTGTCGTTCACCATTGACGCCCGGCTTCCGGCGGAACTGAGGCGTCAGCGGTCGTTGACGCTCGATTTCCCGGGGAATTTGGCCGTCAATGGCCACGGACGGCTGATTTCCCGGGGAACTGGGGATTCAATGGTTGTTGACGCTCGATTTCCCGGGGAATTTGGCCGTCAACGGGATAGTAACCTGCTTTTCCCCGAAAATGGGTGCTGGAAATCCGGTTTTTCTCAGGCAAGTAAGGTATTCTCATCTATTGACAATTTTTGTTCATGCCTTTGCCCGCCTTTTGCGGGGTGCACCGTAGCTATTTATTCTTCACCCACCAACGAACGTTATTATGATCACCACGGCGAATCTTTTCAACTACCGCATCAAAGAGTTCCTGCAGTTTATGCGCAACGCGCTGATGATTGTGAATCAGCACGGCCCCGACAAACTCCAAATAAAGGCGCAGTACCACGCCCTGAACAAACTGCACCAGCGACTGGAGCGCACCTACCAGCAGAACGACGAAGAAGCCCTCAACCAGGAGCTGATTCAGTTGGATGCCGCCCGCGACCAGGCCATTGTGTGCCTGCGGATGCTCAGCGAGGGCTACACCCGACACCACCGCGACGCCCACCGCCGGGCCGGACAGCGGGTGCTGAATTGCATTGATAAGTATGGTTCGCGGCTCTATAACCTGAACCACAGCGCCGAAACCGCTACCCTGAAGAAGATCGTGCACGACTTGCAGGCCAACCCTGCCTGCCTCGAGGCGCTACGGTTGTTGCATCTGGAGGATACGGTGGCCGAGACCAAGCGGACCAACCAGGAGTTTGAGCGGCAGTTTGTTCGGCAGCTGGAGGCCGCCAGCCAGGCCGAAGGGCGCCGGGTGCGCGATCTGGTGCAGCACAGCGCCACCGCCTACCGCACCCTGGTGGACCACGTGCAAGCCCACGCCCTGCTCAGCCCGTCGGCGGAGTACACGCTGTTTGGTCACCATTTCAGCGAGAACGTGGAGCACTTCAACCAGCTGGTAGCCCGCCGCAAGCCGACGGCAGAAGCTCCGACCGAGGAGCCGACCGATGTATCGGCTGAGACTGGGGAGGAGGTAAGCGAACAGCAACCCTAGCGGGGGCAGGGCGATTGCCGCAGAGTACTTATTTTCTTATTTTTAGTGGATGACAAGCGCAACGTAGCTGACCGATAGCGATGATCGATCCTTTTGTTAAACGTTTGTAGTCGTTTACAAACGTTTAGTGCGGATTGCTTGTCGTTCGTTTCTACGTGCTTACCAAGCTATCAGAAAAGTGCCATTTATACTATGAATGACCGGAAATTAGGCAGCAAACCAGGAAATAATCGTCAATTAACCAACCGCTTGCTATACTGGATATAAACGCAATTGCGTTTATACAGATGTTGTGGGCCATAGCAAAGAGTTAGTGGGAGATAAAAATGAGAAGTCAATTTTTACAGGAAAACCAAAATTTCCATTAGACGGAGTAATCGTGCTTTCAGCCTTCACAATATTTATTTTGATAGGATTTAATCAGTATCAAAAGGATCATGACTCAAATTGGTTATGGCTATTGAGTATGGTATTCGGGGCCACCATCTTGTTCGGAATTCTATTCAACTCAATGTTTAAAACCCTGATTCTGACTCAGAAAAAGTTAAAGATTAAGTACTGGTTATTTGGTCGGCACGAATATGATTTGAAAGAATTAAAAGGATATGATTTGAAAGAAGAATATGATAGATCTGGATTGGTAAAGAACGTTAGAATATGGGTTAACGATGACAAATATATTGTGTTCTTCCAGAACAGTTATCCGGATATTAATAAACTGATTCAAGGACTTAAAAAGGCAGAATTACTATTCTTAGGCACCCAAGAGATAACATCACCTTATAAGAATTGGATAAAATGGTTTATGATTATCGCAGGAATGTTAACGACTTTAGGATTGCTATTTGTACAATTAATGAAATAGATACGGCCCACAACATCGGGCAGCCGTCAGCCTGGTTTCAATGAGTTAGAACGTCCGTTGCGAAAAGCACGAAAGTTGATAGTTGAAAGAAAAACGCAAACAACACCGGCCGACCGGCTCGCCCTGGTCGTTGTGTGCTACCTAAATGAAAATCTGTATCTTTAAGAGATATGGAATTAGCTTTTGATCTACGAGGAAACTTACAGCCCTACGAAAAGGTAAGTCTATCGCTGGAAGAATTTGAAGACTTCTTTGTAAATCGACTTCCTGACAATAGCCGAAGAAGATACATTTTTGCCCGCTATTTGAATTTTGTGCATGATTTCTCCGAACAAGTTTCCCAGCACTTTATTCAATGGGTTGATGGCAGCTTTGTCACAGCGAGGGAGCGTCCTAACGATATAGATTTTGTTACCTTTGTTGATTACCAGCTATTTGAGGCGAAAGAAAAACTGATTCATGAGAATTTTAGGTTAGCGGGAGCAAAAAAGAAGTACGAAGTAGACGCTTATACCGTAAGGCAGTACCCTGAAGAGCACGTAAAGTATATGCTTTATCGTTCTGATTGGGTATACTGGTATCATTGGTTCAGCCAGACTAAAAAGAATCGAATTAAGAAGAAGTACCCAAAAGGATTTATAGAAATTGAGTTTAACGGATTGACTTATGGAAGCAGTAGATAAAGAAGAAAAGGTCGCCAGAATCAGCGACATCATTGAGCAGATCGAAGAGTTGAACAAAATGATAGACTTACATCGAGGTCATCAGGGTGACTTGTCAACCATCACGCAGTATGAGTACATGCGAAATACATTTGTCAAAGAGTTAAATGAATTGATGGGGGATTTCAAACTAGACGTCAGATTGACAGAACATGCCGCTTAACGAAAAGGCAGCACACAACACTATGCAGCCGCCAGCCGGATGATGTTGAGCATGAGCACTTGTTGCTCCAAGTTCGCATATTGATGCTCGGAAGATAGCGACTCACAATTCCCGGCCTGACGGCTGCAAAGATCGTTATGGGCTATAGAAATTAGTAGGTAATGGTAAAAATTGTTGAGCAGTTGATGTTAATCGTAGGATTGATATTGCTTTTATTTCAAGAATACAACGAAACTGTTCATCCTGCATATACATATTTGGAGGAAAGTACAATTAATGACTTTACTACCTGGTTATGAGCAAGCATTCGTTGCTATAGAAAAGCTCAGAAACTATTGCTTGAATCCGTTTCATCCAGTAGGAAAAGACAAAGCCGTTGTTTTTGAATCGGCTCTGGAACTTACTGATCAAAACGCAGATTTCCTGAAAAGAGTGATCGTTGAGAAGCTACCAGCGAGTGAAGCTATGCTAGGTAGAGAAGATCAATACGGCAAACGGTACACAGTAGACATGAGAATTCGTAATTTGAACAAAGAAGCCGTCATCAGGACGGGCTGGACTATCAAAACAGGTGAAAGTTTTCCTCGTTTAACTACTTGTTACGTAAAATAAGTTATTATGGAAAAGAATCATATTGACGGCGCATCACTAAAGCTATTAGACACCGTAGCTTTGTTGAAAGGTATGCCTGATGAGAAATTGGTGAAGGGACAAGTGGGCACGATCGTCGAGGAACTGGATGAAAGCGTTTACGAAGTAGAATTTGCTAACAAGCAAGGCCAAACAATAGCCAGTTTGGCATTAACGGCAGAAGAATTGATGCTGCTGCATTTTGAAGCAGAAATGACAGTATGAAAGAAACGTCTGCTTTTCACTAACCAACCTACGCTTCATGGACTCTTCTACCTTTACCCGTCGCGTGCTCATCGTGGTGGGCGTGGTGGCCGCCACCGTACTTATTCTTTTGTTTCTAGGAACCAGCATCAGCGTGGTGCTGATCGGCATTGCCGCGGTGCTGGTGGTGGTGTTCTTCGATGGTATCGCCCGCTGGCTCAACAACCGCTTGCCGGTGTCCATCGGCTGGTGCCGCGTGATAGCAGTGGTGGCCTTCCTGATCGTAGCCGGAGGCATCGGTTGGGCACTGGCTCCCTACGTGAGCAGTCAAGCTGACCAGCTGAGCGAACAACTGCCCTCATCCTTGCAGGAAGTAGAACAGCAGGTGAAGCAACTGCCCTTCGGCCAAAAAGCAGTAGACTACGTCAAGCAAGAAGACTTTCTGAAGAGCCTGCAGAGCAATACCCAAAAGTTCTTTTCGGCTATTTTTGGGTTCGTCGGGGCCATGGGCACCCTGTACGTAATCGTCTTTATGGGCTTATTGATTCTGGCCAGCCCGCAGGTCTACGTGGAAGGGATTATCCACCTGGTGCCGAAAGACCGGCGCGAGCGGGCCAATGAGGTGCTCAACATTTTGGGCCAAACCCTGCGCAGCTGGCTACTGGGTAAACTGTTGTCGATGCTCATCGTGGCGATCTTCACCTGGATCGGACTGCTGATCTTGGGGGTGCCCCTGGCCCTGATCCTGGGGATTACGGCCGGACTGCTGGCTTTTGTGCCCAACTTCGGCCCGGTGGTAGCCCTGGTGCTGGGGGTGCTGGTGGCCGCCACGCAGGGACCGCAGAAAATGCTCTGGACGGCCGGAGTCTATATGCTGGTGCAGATTATTGAGAGCAATTTGCTTACGCCGACCATCCAAAAGCATCAGGTATCGTTGCCGATGGCCCTGATCTTATTTGCGCAACTGGTGCTGGGAGTGTACACTGGCGTGCTCGGGCTGGCGCTGGCCACGCCCATCTTCGCCATCGTGATGATGCTGATCAAAACCCTCTACGTGGAAGACGTGCTGGGCGATCACGAAAAGATGCTGGCGCCGGAGAAGAAAGTGATGGAGGAGGCAGGGTGAAAAAAGACAAATAAAGGATAGAGGGAGGGCATTTTGCCCCCTTTCATTCAGGCAAGTGCTGAAGCAAAGCTTCCACTTCTCTATTATTGAGCGAATCCTTACTGGATTTGTCCTAAAGGGAAGGATCCTTTTTGATTAATCTCTTCGCCTGACACTCAAAAATATTAATAGTCTTTACGCTAAAGTTCATTTAGAAACTCTTCAGCATCGCGGGCTTACTTCAAATCATCGGCCGACTCGTTGATTTCGGACAGTTCGCCTTCGTAGCTGGTTTTCACCTCCTCCGATTCGTAGCCCTGCTCGCGCAGCCAGCGACTAAAGGAGGCCGTGAATCCATGCGTCACGTACACCCGCTCGGCCCCCGTGTCGGCAATGGCCTGGTTCAGTCCGGGCCAGTCGGCGTGGTCCGACAGCACGAAGCCCCGGTCGGCGGCGCGGCGGCGCTTGGCCCCGCGGATGTTCATCCAGCCCGAAGCGATACCCAGGCGGTAGGGCTTTAGCTTATTCACCCAAGGGCTGTTGAAGGCCGACGAAGGAGCAATAACCAGACTCCGGGCGATGGTCTCTTTGCTGGTGCTGGCGGATACGCGCTCCAGCACGGGCAGCTTGGCCCCTCCGGCAATCAGCGCCTCGTTCACGTTGGCCACCGCTCCGTGTACCAAAATGGGTCCAATGCTATGATCCACTCCGGCAATGATGCGCTGCGCTTTCCCCAGCGCGTAGGCCCCGATCAGCGAAGCCTGGCCCGCTTCCTGGTTACCCCGCCACCAGGCATTGATATCCTGCATAATCTCGGCCTGCGGTTGCCAGCGGTAGATGGGTAGTCCAAAGGTAGACTCGGTGATGAAGGTGTGGCAGCGCACCGGCTCGAAGGGCACCGTGAAGCCATCGTCCTCTAGTTTGTAGTCGCCCGACGCCACCCAGGTTTCGCCCCGGTAGGTGAGCTTCACCTGCGCCGACCCAAAAATGTGCCCCGCCGGGTGCAGACTCACCTCCACTCCGTTGATATCCACGATTTCATTATACTCCAGCGTTTCCAGGTGAATGTCCTGCCCCAGCCGCAGGCGCATGATCTGCTCCGACTCCCGGTGGGCCAGATAATACTTCATGCCCCAGCGCGAGTGGTCGGAGTGGGCGTGGGTGATAATGGCCCGGTCCACCGGCTGCCAGGGATCAATGAACACGTCGGCAGGCGGACAGTAGAGCCCTTGATCGGTGAACTCAATGAGGTTTTTCATGGATGACTTTTGGGGTGGTTAGGGGTATTAGGGGTTGGGTTTTTGGGGATTAGGTTCTGAAAGTCCTAAAACCCAATCCCCAATCCCTACCTCCCTTTTAAATTTCCTTGAGCGGTTCGTTGGGCTTGGCGTAGCTCAGGCGCACCAGCTTTTGGGTGGTATGGTACGAATCCAAGCCCGAGCAAGTCAGCGACTGGGCGCGTTCCAGGTTCACGAAGCCATCCTCACCCAGGCAATCATCGGGCACCAACAAGTGCGCTATCTCGCCCACCACCAGCACCGTTTCGTTCACCAATGGCCGTTCGTCTACCAGTTTTAGCCCTATCTTCACCTGCGCTTCGCCGACGAAGGGAGCTGAAAAAGTGCTGATGTATTCAGGAGTGAGTGCAAGGGCGGCAAACTCCGATTCTTCCCAGCGGGCCGCGGTGTGGTGGGCCTGCTTTACGAAGTCGGGCCGGATATGATTGATGGTGAATGCCCGCGTGGATCGGATATTGTTCGAGCGTATGGCGCTCCACCTTATCGGGTCGGAAAAGGACACCAATGAGCGGCGGATTCGCTCCCACGTGGATAATTTGGGAGAAGATCGCCAGGTTTTCTATTTCTTCGTCACTAACGGTACCGATGAGCGCCACGCTCTTGAAACCGGTGACCGAATTGATCAGGTTAGTCCTGAAAAAGCGTTCCAACTCATCGATGCGTCCGCGGGTAAATGTTGCCATGGGTTAGGTAGTGATTGCTTCTTCCAGCGTGTCGCAGTACTGGATGTCCAGTTGGTTGATCACGTTGTCGGGATAGTGCTGATGAATCTGCTCTTTGGCGATCATCACTGATTTTTTAAACCAGGGTTCGGCCGGAAGAATCTTTCGGTGCACCCGCAGGCCATACTCGAGCATATCGCGCTTCCAGGTCACGTAATACCACTCCATCGATGGCTGGTGAAAGGCCCGGAGGGCACGCTTGTCGAAGATAAACTTAGCGTTATAGCCCGCCCGAACCAGCTCTCCTACCTGGTGAAAGGTATCCTTGAAAGGATCGATGGGCACGTATTCCGCCTTCACCTCACCGATAACAATTTTCAGTTCTTCCAGGTAATACACCCGCGCAAAACGGCTATCGAACGCATCAACGAACGGGTAATCAGACGGTCGGGCAAAATCAGACTCCTTCATGCTTAGTGGTGGCTGTTGTTGGCTTTCTTTTTATCGTGGCTAATTTGCTGCCGCAGGGCTTCTAGTTCTTCTTCCAAACGAGTAGCGTAGTCAATGGTGGTCTTCATCATGGATTGCTGGGAGGTGATCTGTTCCTTGAGGTAGGCCAGCTCCTGATCCATATTCTGCACTCTTTCCTTGTATTCAGCCTGAAGGCGCAGCTTTTCAATTTCAGCTTTCTTCAGCTCTTCTCTAAATATCAAATACGCTTCCGGCGGAGTTCTCATGGGCTAATAAATCGGGTACGCAGGTAGATTCCGTACGCTCTTCTAACCGGCTGAACTCCCAAAAGTTTTGTCCGCTCTCCCTAGCGTTCGCTCATCGACTGTCGGGACTGCTGGCGGAGTCGTTTCAAGACGGTTTTGGTGGTGCGGTAGGCGTCTTTTTGGGAGGTATTTTCTCGGGGGTTCAGCGACAACGACTGCTGGTAGTAGCGTTCGGCATTTTCGGGTTCTCCCACCTGCACGCAGGCTTCGGCCAATTGGTAGTAGGTAGACCAATGCGGATGCACGTCGCTGTTGAGTTGAAAGACGACCACCGCACTGGCCAGATCACCTTCTTGCTGCAAGCGCTGACCCAGTGCCGACAATTGCGCTTGGGAGTTCTTAAATTCGTAGGGAAAGGCATCGCGAAGTTGATGATAATGCGTGACGGCGGCGGCAATGCCCTCCTGGTGAATCACTTGGTACAGGTCGTCCGCCAGATCGCGCTCGGGCAGGGAGTAGGGCAAGCCGTGCAGCATCTTGAGCACCTCTACGGTCACCGCATTCATCCGCGCGGTGCTCACCTCTCCGGTGTTGCTCAGCAGAATCACTGCCTGCTGGTCTTCGGGGAAGCGCGCGTAGAAACTACTAAAGCCACTGATATGTCCGCTATGAAAAACCATTGGTACCGATTTCTTCTTGGTAAGTTCAATGTCAGTCAGGCCCACTCCGTAGCCGTAGGTACTGAGGTAGGGCGGAATCCAGTTGGCGTCAGCTTCCGTGTAGGGTTTCTCCAGCGCCTTCACGTCCTTTTTAGACAATAGCGCGTTGGTATACCAAGCCTGGTCCCAGCGAAACAGATCTTCTACGGTGGAATATAAATTGCCCGCGCCCAGTAGGTTTTTCATGTACATACCCACCACCGGCCGGTAGCCCTGGGTCGTTCTTTCGTAGCCGAAGGCCCGCTTTTCTACCAGCGTACTGCGATCGTCTACTCCGGTACGTTGCAGCCCCAGGGGCGTGATCACCCGTTGCGTGAGCAAAGTATCGAAAGATTCGCCCGTTACGCGTTCGGCGATGGCGGCCAGCAGCAGATAGCCGGTGTTGCAGTAGCGGTAGTGGGTGCCGGGCTCAAATTCCAGGTCGAGGCTACCGAACCGCCGGATCAGATTCGCCGTGGTGTAGCGCTGGGTTAGCGAATCGGACCAAACGTAGGGCAAGCTGGTGTAGTTAGGGATGCCTGACTGGTGGGTGAGCAGATGGTGCAGCGTTACCCGCTGCCCCACGTCCGCCCGGTACTCGGGCAAGTAGTCAGAAATCGAGCCCTCCAGGTCCAGCCGACCTTCGTCTGCCAAACGTAAAATCAACGCGGCCGTAAACTGCTTACTCAGCGAGGCAATATTGAAACGGGTATCCAGCGTATTGGGCACGCTCCACTCACGGTTGGCCTGCCCGAAGGCACGTTGGTACACTACCTCACCCCGGTCGGCCACCAAAACCGCGCCCTGAAAGGCGGAGTACTCGTAGAATTTCTGGAAGATTTGATCAATCTCGGCTGAGCGATCCGTTGGCTGACCACTAGCGCCCCAGGACAATACCGAAAGCAAGGCGACAAAAAATAGATAACGTAATTTCATAGGGGTGGCAAGTAGCAGTTGATCGGGCAAAGGCGCTGAACAACAAAGATACGGTAAATTTTAGCGCGAGCATACGGATGAATTTGCGGCTAGTCCTTACATTAACGTCAGTGCGAAGCGGAAGAGGGAACTAAATCTCTTTAGCCCCGGTAATTTGGTACCGTTCTTGTAAAAAATTTAATCGCATCCTCAAGCAGATCATCCTCTCCGTGAACAGCCCTTTTTCCCGTACCTGGTTTGTGCGATCGCTTCGGCGGTTTTTCGGGATGATCTTGTTCATCGGGCTCGCCTCAGTCTCGGCGGTTGGGGCTACTTCGCTCACCACCCTTCCCTTCCGCCTGTCGGGCAGCCACATCTTCATCAACGTGCGCATCAACGACTCCGAACCCATGCACTTTATCTTTGACACCGGAGCCGCTTCTACGGTGATCAACCAACGCCAGGCGAAGAAACTCAAGCTGAGCAGCGATGGCTTCACGCCCATCCGAAGCCGCAAGGGGCCGGGCCTCGCCTACTACTCCCGCAACAGTGCGCTGCGCATGGGCGAGCTGCTGGTAGAGAAAGTACGCGTGGTGCATCTGCCGCTCGATCACCTTCAGAAAGCGCTGGGCAAAAGCGTGGACGGCATCATCGGGCACGACTTGCTCAAGCACTACGTGGTGCAGATTAACTACGACACCCAGACGATCGCGCTCTACGATCCGCAGACGTTCACTCCGCCCGCCGGTTACCACGCCTATCCGTTCGAGATCATTTCGGGCCGCCCCTACATTGAGGGCGCACTCACGCTCGACGATGGACACACCCTCACCGGGCGTTTTCAGGTAGACAATGGTTCGGGCGCTTCCATCACGCTCTATTCGCCCACGGTAGAAAAGCACCAACTGGCCGACAAGATCGGGCGCACCCGCACGGTGTACACGATGGGGTTCACCGGCATCATCGACCGCAACGATGCGGGGCGACTCAAGAACTTCAACCTGGGCTGGTGCCAACTCACCAACGTGCCCATCCGGCTTAACCGCTCGGCCTACTTCAAGAAGGCGTTTCACGACGGCATTGGCCACATTGGCAATGCCCTGCTCAAGCGGTTCAACATCGTCTTCGACTATCAGAACCAGGTGTCGTACTGGAAACCCAACTACTCGTTTGTAGAAGAATTTGCGGCGGCCTACTCCGGGCTGGTGCTCAAAACCGACCAACGGGAAGAGCGGGTGATCATTCGCCACGTGTTCACCGACTCTCCGGCCGAGCGGGCGGGCTTCACCAAAAACGATGAGATTGTGATGGTAGACGATGTGCGCACCCTGGGCCGTCCGCGAGACGAGGTCAACAGCTTGCTGACCCAGTCTTCGTACCCCATCCAGGTGGTGGTGCGCCGCGATGACCATCTCAAGACGTTGCAACTCCAGCCGGTAGGGTTGTGAGCAGAGGATCACCTGAACCTTCCCCCCTACTTCCTGGTTAGTAATTTCGTATTTCATCCTCCCACTACCTATGCCTCAAAAGCCGGCGTACGATGCCGATGTACTGATTGTTGGAGCGGGTCTCACTGGCCTCACCGCCGCCCTGCACCTGCGGGAGCGCGGCCTGTCGGTGCGCCTTTTGGAGGCCACCGGACGCGTGGGTGGGCGGGTGAAGACCGACCGGGTAGACGGTTATCTGCTCGACCGGGGGTTTCAGGTCCTGCTCACCCAGTATCCCGAAACCAAAGCGCTGCTCGACTACGACGCGTTAGACCTGAAAGCTTTTGCTCCCGGGGCAATGGTTCTTAACCTGCAGGGCAAGCACGAAGTTGTGGATCCGGGGCGCGTACCCACCGCGGCGTTTAAGACACTAGCCGCTCCGGTAGGATCGCTCACTGATAAGCTGCGGATGCTGTGGCTGAAGAAGCGCCTTCAGGGGATGAGCGTCAACGCTATTTTCGAACAACCCGAGATCAGCACGCTGGCGGCTATCCAGCAGTACGGCTTTAGCGAACGGATGCTGCGCAACTTCTTTCAGCCCTTCCTGGCGGGTATCTTTCTGGAAAAAGGATTGATCACCTCCCGGCGGGAGTTTGATTTTGTGTTCAAAATGTTCTCGGAAGGCGATACGGCCGTTCCGGCCCAGGGTATGGAAGAAATTCCTCGTCAACTAGCCGCCCAGCTTCCGGCCGATGCGGTGCTGTTTAACAAACCGGTGCGCTCGGTAAGCGAGCAAACCGTGACCACCGATACCGGCGAAACCTTTTCGGCGCCCCAGATTGTGGTAGCCACCGAGCCCACCAGTTTTGTGAGTCGCTACTTTCCGGGCGGCAAAAAAGAGCTAGGATACCAGTCGACCACCCAGGTGTACCTTACCGCTGATACGCCGCCCTTCACCAAACCGCTGATTGCGATAAACGCGCTTCAGAGACGGCTGGTTAACAATATTTGCGTCATCAATCAGGTAGCTCCTGATTACGCTCCCCCCGGCAAGTACCTGCTATCGGCCGCCATTGTGGGTGAAGTGGATGATTCGGATCAGGTGCTCACCGAGCGCATTCGGGAAGAGATGGCTCCCTGGTTTGGTGAGAACACCCGGAGCTGGCAACACCTGAAAACCTACCGGATTCGCTACGCACTGCCGTCGCAAGAGCGGGTGGTGCACAACTTATTGCCGCAGCGCAGCCAACTGCGCGATGGCCTCTTCGCCGCGGGCGACTATCAACTGAACGGCTCGATCAACGCTGCTATGCGAGCGGGAAGGCAAGTGGCCGAAATGGTTACTGCTGTTCCTGTTCTTCTCTAGCCATCAGTTCCTTTGCTGCTAGCTGAACAAGGCTCCCGGAGAGGCGTCTACTCCCGTAAATTCTACCGTGTTGCCCACGATCACCGGGTTGCCGTTCCTTATAAACTCCACCGCGATGATCGTTAGCGGATCTCCGTCGGGATCAGAGTCGTTGGCCAGCAACCGAGAGAGAGGAATGACCAGCGTTTCACCGACCGTAAGGGTGTAGTTGGGGTCACTGGAGAAGTCACCATCTTCCACGGCTACCGAAGGGTCATTTTCGGAACCGGCACCACAATCTACCGAACCAGGAGACAAGAATCGCCACAGTTGTTCGTCTTGATTGTTTTCGTTCAGCATCACCGCATTGCCAGTGGATAAAGCTGAGCAGTCTGAACAAGGGCATCTATTTCCCTTTCGGTATTATTACGCTCAATAGCTATTTCCTTCGCGTTGATAAAGTACTGAAGCGCTTTATCTACATTATCATTCGCAAACAGTTCAAACCGCCCCCGCTTTAAGTAGGTAGTAATTCTGAGGGAGTCTATTTTAAAGTAATTTACCAGCAACTCTAGTGAGTCGTAAGCAAGCTGCTGCTCATCAATCGGGTAAGTATTTACCCGACGGATAATGCCTTCCGCTACTTCTGTGGCTTGCGCTTCGGTTAATTCGCTCGGATAATCAGCCTGCTTCTGACCGAAGCCCTCAACTACTCTCAGTAAAAAAACCCAATAGAAAATAAGTTTAATGCATACTATTTTCATGAGGATTTTCTAGTACGGTAGCAACCAAACGGTTTACTCTACCCAATGGTTTTGGGCGAGGACCGGGATGGGTAAAACCTATTGCTCAAAATATATAAAGTCCGCAGTTACTGAGCAGCGGCCAACTCCTGACCCAGCCGATCAACATCCGCCTCATTGTTATAGAAATGCAGGCTGATGCGCAGCCCCTGGGGTCGGGCCGAGGCAACAATATTTCGCTTCAGCAGCGCTTGCTCGAGGTCGGCTCCGCCCCGCAACACCGTGATGCCGGAGCGGTGCGTTTCGGCGTAGTCCGACACCACCTCTACTGAGGCCGGAAGGTGCTGGTAGAGATAGGAGGTAAGGGCTTGCACCCGCGCATGAATCGCCGGTTGTCCGATAGTCTGCAATTCGCGCACCGCCTGCCGCAGCGCCCACAGGCTCGCAAAATCGTAGTGCCCTACCTCAAGCAGTCGCGGCGAGAATCGGAGGTCATCGCGCGAACGCACCGGCGGAGAATCGTCAAAGCTGTTGTTGCCCACGGTGGGCACCGCGAGCCGATCGTGCAACGCGCGCCGCACGAACAGCAGGGCGTTGCCGTAACCGGCCGTCATCCACTTGTAACCGCTTCCGATCAGGATATCCACCGGCATACGGCGCAGGTCAATAGGCACTACTCCCAGCGACTGGGTGGCATCAACCACCAGCACCACGCCCCAGTCGCGGCAGCACCGGCCCAGTGTTTCCAGATCAACGCAAAAACCACTGGCGTACTGCACGTGGCTGATGGCCAGCACCTCTATGCGGTGCTTTTTCACCTCCTCCTCCAGCCCGTTCAGGTCAATGGCTCCGTTGGGGGCAGCCGAAAAGCGGTGCACCTGGTAATCAGGTAGCAGCCAGGGTAGGGTAAGCGAGGAGTAATCGCTATCGAGCAGCAGCACGCGGGAGTAAGCGGTTAAGGCGCGGGCCACGTCATTGCAGCCCACCGAGAAGTTGGGTAGCAGGGCTATCTCGTTAGCCTCGGCTCCCAACCAGGTGGCCACTTCCTGCCGCAGTAGAGGAATTTGGGCGTACCAGTCGTTGCGGGGGGCTCCACCGTGCTCGAGCAGCTCCTGATAGAACTGCTGCGCCGCATTAGCTGTGGCTTCCGATACCAGACCGCAGCTGGCGGTGTTGAGGTAGGTTTGCGTAGCCAGGGCGGGGTAGTTTTTTCGTAGAGAAGAAGCGTTCATAAACTCCGATTGCGTATATTTTGAGCGAAGTACCACAACGCTGGATAAGGAACAAGGATTTCATGAATAAACTGTCCCGACTCATCATCGCTAGCATCCTGCTGCTATGTTTGGCTTGCGTAGACACCGAAACGGTTTACGAGCGGCTTGCCGGACATTGTGCTGGCGAAATAGACCATCGGATAGTGCCACATCTTCGTAGCGAGTTAGATTTGCTAGAAACATACTTTGTGGAAGCGGGGCTGCTGCAGGATAAAAGCGGAGCCAGCATCTACCGGGTGTACCAGCAGGTGGCACGCGACGGCGATTTGCTGTTTGCCGTAGAAAAAGAGTTTCCCCTACTAGATTCCATTCCACCCCAAAGCCTGGCGCGCTGCTACCCGTTAGCTTTGGATACTCCTGAACTGTCGCCCACAATTCTCCGGTACTTGCGGACGGTCTACGAGATGGATAAAATTGAAAGGGCCGGTGATATCAACCCCGGAATAGTAGCGCAAGCCGTCGTGGACCATCTACATCCGGAAGATTTTGAGGACGGATTTCTCCGCACCGCAGCGTTGCTGACGTTCTATATTGTGGCCACTCCCGCACCTTTGTTACAAATACAGCAAAGACTTCAGCCATCTGACTCACTACAGTGGGCCGTTCTATCGCTTTCTGATGATAATACGCTCCGCTACAATGATCAACCCGTTGCTCTTGATCAGTTGCCCTCCCGCCTGCGGACTTTCGTCGAAGCTGATCCTCAGCGTCGGGGCGTGCGAATGGTCACTAAGCGAGAGACTTCGTACGAGTTTTGCCTTGCCGTGTATGACTCAGTAAAACAGACGTATCAAGCGCTTCACGAGCAAGAAGCCCAAGGCCGCTACCAACGATCCCTGGACAAACTATCCGAATTAGAGCGCAAAACCATTGAAGAAAAAGTTCCTCTCTACGTTTCCGTTGCCGAACCCGAAGATTAACCCTCGTCGGTAGCAAGTTAGCCAGGCATTGCCTAATTTTGGAGCTTCAAAAGACGCAACTCCCAATGGAAACCACCGAAGCGAAGAATTTCATCGAGCAAATTGTAGAAGAAGACCTGGCGCAGGGCAAAAACCAGGGCGTGGTGCACACCCGATTTCCGCCCGAACCCAACGGCTACCTGCACATCGGCCACGCCAAATCTATCTGCCTTAACTTCGGACTGGCGCAGGAGTACGGTGGCCAGACCAACCTGCGCTTCAACGATACCAACCCGGTGGCCGAAGACGCTTCCTACGTCAACGCCATCCGCGCCGACGTGCGCTGGCTGGGCTTCGACTGGGAAGACCGCGAGTATTACGCCTCCGACTACTTCGACCAGCTCTACGATTTTGCGGTGCAATTGATTAAAGACGGGAAAGCCTACGTGGATGACACTCCGGTCGACGAAATTCGGCGGATGCGGGGCGTGCCCACCCAACCCGGCGAAGAAAGCACTTACCGTAATCGGTCGGTCAACGAAAACCTGGACCTGTTCGCGCGGATGAAAGCCGGGGAGTTTGCCGAAGGATCCCGGGTGCTGCGCGCTAAAGTTGATATGGCATCGCCCAACATGCACCTGCGCGACCCTATCATGTACCGCATCCTGCACAAGCCCCACCACCGCACCGGCGACCGCTGGCCCATTTATCCCACCTACGACTGGGCCCACGGACAAAGCGACGCTATTGAGGGCATCACCCACTCGATCTGCACGCTGGAATTTGAGGTGCACCGCCCGCTGTACGACTGGTTTGTGGAGCAGATCGGCGGATTCAAGCCGGAACCCCGGCAGATTGAATTTGCTCGCCTCAACCTGAACTATACCGTGACCAGCAAGCGTAAATTACTGGAGCTGGTGGAAGAAGGGCTGGTGAACGGTTGGGACGACCCGCGCCTGCCCACCATCAGCGGACTGCGTCGGCGGGGCTACACTCCGGCCAGCCTGCGCAACTTTGCCGAACGGGTGGGCGTGGCCAAACGCGACAACGTGATCGATCTGAGCCTGCTGGAGTTCTGCATCCGCGAAGATCTGAATAAATCCGCCCCCCGGGTGATGGGCGTGCTGGACCCGGTGAAGCTTATCATCACTAACTACCCCGCCAACACCAGCGAAGATTTGGCCATCGAAAACAACCCCGAAGACCCGGAAGGGGGCGAACGGCAGGTACCCTTCTCGCGCGAATTATACATCGAGCGCGATGACTTTATGGAAGATCCGCCGAAGAAGTTCTTTAGACTGGGTCCCGGCCGCGAGGTGCGCTTAAAGGGAGCCTATATTATCGAGTGCACTGGCTCTACAAAGGACGAACAGGGCCAAATTACCGAAATTCACGCCACCTACGATCCTGATACCAAGAGTGGCGAAGACATCAGCGGCAAAAAGGTGAAGGGCACCATCCACTGGGTGTCGGCTGAGCAAGCTATACCCGCCGAAGTGCGTTTGTACGACCGGCTGTTCTCGGAACCCGACCCCACCGGACACGAAGGCCATGACTTCAAAGCTTTTCTGAATCCTGATTCGCTGCACGTCATCGAAACCGCCTACGTGGAGCCCAGTCTGAAGGATGCGCAGCCGGGTGATCGCTTTCAATTTATGCGCAAGGGCTACTACTGCGTGGACCCCGACACCACCGACGAGAAATTGGTATTCAATCAGACGGTGACCCTGCGCGACTCCTGGGCGAAGCAAAACTAGTCCACGGTCAACAGTCCACAGCTAACATCTGCTGTTGGCTGTCGACCGTGGACTGTTGACTATCATATGGACTATCACTCAAAAAGCCTTCGGTTTAAACACCAAGCGTAGTCCTTCCCGCACGGTTTCCTGATACTTTTCCTGGTTGAAGCGGTAATAGAACGCTCCCTTCTTGGAGGTGCCCCGCTGCTTTTCGTTGAGGCGCTCCAGAATGTCCATAGATAGGATGCGCCGCTGGAAGTTACGCTTGTCGAGCGTGGTATCATAGATGGCTTCGTAGAGCTGCTGCAACTCGGGCATGGTGAATTTATCCGGCAGCAACTCAAAGCCGATGGGCCGGTGCGACGCCCGAAATCGGAGCTGGTCACGCGCGGCCTGCACCATGCGGTTGTGATCGAAAACCAGTTCGGGAATTTCACTGGCAGAAAACCAGCGCGCGTCAAACTTCTCTATGAGTTCTTCGCTGTGCTGTTGGATGTTAATCAACGAGGAATAAGCCACCGAGATGGTGCGCTCCACCGGATCGCGGTCCACTTCGCCGAAGGTCTGGAGTTGTTCCAGATAGACGTCACGCAGACCAGTGAACTGGTGCAGAACGCGGTGTGCAGCGGCATCCAGGCTTTCGTCCTTCTTTAGAAAATCACCCATTAGCGACCACTTCCCGCTTTCGGGTTCTAAACGTCGCCGGATCAATAGCAACTGCAATTCTTCTTGTTCAAAGCCAAAAATGATACAGTCGAGCGCTACGGCAACTCGGTCGGTGTGCGGGTAGTGAACAATAGACATACAATAAGTTAACTTTTCAGAAGCTAAATTAGAATTTTTTCGGTTAATAGCGTCTATCGCTGCGTAATAGCACGCAGCGCGTCATAATTATTATAATTTTGACCATAATTTACCCCTTTACCCATGGCTGATTACGATTTTCAATTAATAGAACAGCGCTGGCAGCAACACTGGCGCGAGCAGGGCACCTACCGAGTGCAAATCGATCCTGCGAAGCCGAAGTACTACGTGTTGGATATGTTTCCCTACCCTTCGGGAGCGGGTTTGCACGTGGGCCATCCGCTGGGCTACATCGCTTCCGACATTGTAGCCCGCTTTAAGCGACTGAAGGGCTTCAATGTGCTACACCCCATGGGCTTCGATGCCTTCGGACTGCCCGCGGAGCAGTATGCCATCCAAACCGGACAGCACCCGGCCGTCACCACCGCGACCAACATTGCACGCTATAAGGAGCAACTGGGCAAGATTGGCTTTTCCTTTGATTGGGACCGCGAGGTGCAAACCGCCCAGCCTGATTTTTACCGTTGGACGCAGTGGATTTTTAGTCAGTTGTTCGACAGTTGGTACAACACCGCCACCGATCGGGCCGAGCATATTGCGGATTTGGTGCAAGCGTTCGAGCAGCATGGCAATAGTGAAGTACAAGCGCACATTGACGAAGATACCCCCGTATTCAGTGCTGAGGAGTGGAAGGCCATGAGCGAGGCGGAGCAGCAACGCATTTTGCTTCACTATCGGCTCACCTATTTAGCCTACGCCGAAGTGAACTGGTGCCCCGGTCTGGGTTCGGTGCTGGCCAACGACGAGGTGAAAGACGGCTATTCAGAGCGGGGCGGCTTCCCGGTGGAGCGCAAGCGGATGAAGCAGTGGATGATGCGCATCACCGCCTACGCCGACCGCCTGCTCGAGGGCTTAGACCACATCGACTGGACGGATTCTTTGAAAGAAATGCAGCGCAACTGGATCGGTAAATCGACCGGATGCGAATTGGCCTTCCCCGTGAAGGACCACGATATCACCCTGACGGCCTTCACCACGCGGCCCGATACCATCTTTGGGGTCACCTACCTCACGTTGGCTCCCGAACACGAGTTGGTGGATCAACTCACCACCGATGAGCAGCGGGCGGAAGTGCAGGACTACGTGACCACCGCCAAGAACCGCTCGGAACGCGACCGGCAGGCCGACGTGAAAAAGGTTTCAGGAGCCTTCACTGGTTCTTACACTATTTGTCCGCTGTCGGGCAACGAGGTGCCCATCTGGGTGGCCGACTACGTGCTGGCGGGCTACGGCACCGGCGTGGTGATGGGCGTGCCCTCGTCCGACGACCGCGACCACCGCTTCGCGCAGCACTTCGATTTGCCTATCGTGCAAGTGATTGCGGGAGCCGACCAACTGGACAATCCGACGGAGAAAAAGCACGGCAAACTCATCAATTCCGGATTTTTGAACGGATTGGATTCGCACGAAGCCATTGCGGTGGCTACCGAGCGGGCGGTGGCGGATGGCGTGGGGCAGGCCAAGGTGAACTACCGGATGCGCGACGCGGTGTTTAGTCGGCAGCGCTACTGGGGCGAACCCGTGCCGGTCTACTTTAAAGACGACATTCCTTATCTGATTGATGAGAGCGACTTGCCGCTAGAGCTTCCCGAGGTGGACGAATACCTGCCCACCGAAGACGGCGAACCGCCGCTGGGCCGCGCCACCGACTGGCAGTACCAGGGTCAGTATCCCTACGAACTCACCACCATGCCCGGCTGGGCCGGATCGAGCTGGTACCAGTTTCGTTACATGGACCCGCACAACGCGCGGGAGCTGGTCAGTCAGGAAGCGCAGGCGTACTGGGAAAGCGTGGACTTGTACATCGGCGGCACCGAGCACGCCACCGGCCACCTGCTCTACTCCCGCTTCTGGACCAAGTTCTTGTACGACCGGGGCGTGGTCACGGTGGACGAACCCTTTAAGAAGCTGATCAATCAGGGAATGATTCAGGGGAATTCATCCATCATTTACCGCTTTGTAAGTGAGAACACATACATCTCAAAAAGTATAGCAGAAGGTTTCACCAGAGGCACTTCTGATGAAAACATCAATGAAATTGAAAAGACCTATGAGAAGCAATTTGGTGAAGAGTTTGACGGTGGAAACTATATTCTTCTACCCTCTTATGTCGACGTAAATTTAGTTGATAACAATGTTCTTGATATTGACAAGTTCGAGAAGTCTAACACGTACAAACAGCAGGATCCTTTTTCGAAGGGCGCAAGATACTTAGTAGAGGAAGACGGAAAATTTGTCTGTGGTAGTGAGGTGGAAAAAATGTCTAAATCCAAACTCAACGTGGTTAACCCGGACGAAATCGTTGAGCAGTACGGAGCGGACACCCTACGGCTGTACGAAATGTTTCTGGGTCCGCTCGAGCAGTCCAAACCCTGGAACACCAACGGTATCGATGGGGTGTCGAGGTTTTTGCGCAAGTTATGGCGCTTGTTTCACGACGACCACGGCAACTTCAACGTAACCGACGAGGCCCCTACGGACGAAATGCTGAAAGTGCTGCACCGCACCATCAAGAAAACGCAGGAGGATATTGAGAGCTACTCGTTCAACACGGCGGTGAGCAGCTTTATGATCTGCGTGAACGAACTCACTACGCTCAACTGCCACCACCGCGCGGTGCTCACCGACTTGGTGGTGATCCTGTCGCCCTACGCGCCGCATCTGGCTGAGGAACTGTGGCACCAACTGGGCCACGACCCCAGCGTGACGCAGGCTACCTTCCCGACTTACCACGAGAGCCTGCTCGCAGAAAGCGTCTTCGAGTACCCCATATCGATCAACGGCAAGCTGCGCACCAAAATGAGTTTCGCTTTGGACATGCCCAAAGAAGCTATTGAAAAAGAAGTGCTGGCCGCTGAGGAAGTTCAGAAGTGGATCGAGGGTAAGCCGCCCAAGCGCGTAATTGTGGTGCCTAAGAAGATTGTGAACGTGGTGGTGTAAATAGGGGCGGCTAGCTAGTTGAGTGGCACATAAATAAATTGTACCTTGATGATTCTAATCGCTAATAGTTATGTTAGATAAAATTGTTCTAAAGGGTCCTGAGGTGCAGATGAGCGATGCGGAGTTTCTCCGCTTTTGCCAAGACAATCGTGATTTGAACATTGAGCGCAATGCCCAACGAGAAATTATCATCATGTCGCCTACCTACGCTAAAACCGGTTTTTACAATGGCAGACTATTCTTCCAGATAGCCGCTTGGAATGAACAAAGTCAAGCGGGGATTGCCTTCGAACTCGTCGGCTGGGTTTACCCTGCCCGATGGCTCGGTGCGCTCACCCGACGTATCATGGATGCGGTTGGCCAAGTGGAACGCCCTGACAAAGGCTGAGCAGGAGAGCTTCGCCCCCGTCTGCCCGGACTTTGTGCTGGAGTTGAAGTCTAGCAGTGACCGGCTGACCGACCTGCAAGAAAAGATGCAAAGTTACCTGGAGAATGGGGCACAGCTAGGCTGGCTAGTGGTATTAGAAGAACAAACGGTGCATATCTATCAACCGGATCAGCCTCCATCCAAGCACACTGATTTTAACGTTCCCCTGGCCGCCGATCCTATCCTACCAGGCTTCCGACTTGACTTTTCCAAACTACGGTTGCCCGGAACAGAACAGCGTATTCGATAGGCAAATAACACGCTGCGACTACTTAATTTACTCTTCCCCGTTCGGTATCAGAACCAGTAGCGCGTTGACGAACGCCACGCAATTTTTGGTTGCCAAAGCTACGGGAGCAGATTAGCCGGAAGGTTCGCTGAGAGAAGTCCAATCGTCCGTTTATATAATCAAGTGATGTATAAGCGGCTAAAATCATCTCATCTAAGTCTGCTATGCCGTTCAAATCTTCTGGGGGTAAGGTGCTTTGTGGGGTCTGAGCAACGACGGCCACTTCATTGGTCAGCGAAGTGTTGACTGCTTTTACCCCAGCCTCCAACCGCACTTGTTCAGATACTCGATGAGAATAATCCAGTGCCCCTACGACAATATCCAGGGGGGTGTTTTTATCGCTGTTGATCCGTTCGTTAAAGAGTAGCTGGCCTTCTTCATCGGAGTAATCGGTTACGTAATCAATCGGGTTTTCGTTATCATAATGAAGATAATCGGCATTCAACAAAAGAGTTTTACCTTCCGCAAAAGAGTGGGCGATATTGATATTTCCCGCTAGGTGTCGCCACTGATTTCGTTCATCCACCAGCCTTACGAATGTTGCGTCAGCAGACTGGTTACTGAAGATGCCCCTTCAATGTCACCTTCTAGAGTAAATGTATTGTTGTACCCATTGACTAAGAAGCCTACCACTGTTTTGGGACTAAGCTGATAATCGAGTCCGATCCGTAAGGAGTGGTTTTGCTGCTCCGGAAGCGGACGTTGGGCGGTCACTTCCACATTTTCCAATTGCGTGGTGCTTTCTGATAACCGGAAGTTGACGGTTTGATCGCCACCAACGTTAACCCCCCGAAAGGCGGGCTGGTAGTCTACTGAAGTAGCCGAAAGCAGAAACTGACCGGTGGGTAGATCCGTCAACTGGTACGTATCGGCCTCGTCTGCCACGGTGCCTCTGACGAGCGAAGAGTCTTCGGATTGAACCAGCAATACGTTGGCAAAAGGTAGCACTTGATTGTCCTCATTTTGGACACTGCCGCTAAGTGATTGTCCGTAAGTAGCTGTCGGAACAAGCATGAACGAACAGCTAACGATTGGCAGTAAACGAGTAGATATCCGTAGTGAGAGCGTTGTATTTTTCATAAATCAGTTGATTGATTTTTTTTGGCTTTGGTTATGGTGAGGACAGGGTTATTTCATATTTAAACCATCGGCATTGGCCCACCGTCCGATCAGCCCCCAACCGTTGGCGCGTTCGGCTACGGCAATAAGCAGTTCGTTCTCTCCCTTCTTTAAATCCAGATACAACGCATTACCCTGAACCGCAATGTCACCCCGAAAGAGAGCTCCCTTGAACAGGAAGGCGTTGTTCCCCGCAAATAGGGGCGCTTTGTTGAGGTACACCACTGCTCGGTCGCTGTAGTCGAAGAAGAATTGCTTGCGCCCGGCTTGGTCGGCGTTGATGTTCAGTTTCACCCACACCTCCGGCAGCAAGAACTGCTGACCCGCACCGAGGTGCCCTGGATTAACTACTACTACGTGGAGGACTTTGGCGCCCTGGATGCTAACAACTTTACGCTGGAAACCCGCGTCAAGAACAATTTTGCCCGGGGAGAAGCGGTGTGTCAAACCAGCCAGGTGAACGTGATCTGCTCTAAAGGACATTTTGCGCTACCGCTCAGCATTCCGGGTTGCGTGGGTCAACTGACGATGGCGCTGGGCAAAGATCGCATCAGTGGAGATACGCATGACCTATCGGCCTTAAGTACTGATCTTTCTAACTAGCAAACCTTGCGGCTGACGGTGCGAGACCAGCGGGCCACGGTCTATTTAAACGGTCAGGTGGCCTACGACGGCGAATTTGAGGGGGATGTTGTAAAGGTTGTGGGACTGCGCTATCGCTTTCACGGCCCCGGTGCGGTAGATTACGTTTTTCTAAAAGACAAACGAACCAAGATAGTTTTTGCCGAATATTTTGGTACGACCCAACCGTAGCCGCGCGTCGCGACGCGCGGCTACGGGGTTATTTTTGATTGGTCATCTGGTATTCCAGGGAGTCGCCGGGGACGGGCGGGGCTAGCAGGGCCGTGGAATCAGTGCCGGGCGGCATAGGTGGGAACACCAGCACCATCTCGATGGTCTTAAACGAATTGATCTTTTGGGCGTAAGTCAACTGCTCGATGATGCCAAAGCTGTTCTTGTCCACCAGCAGTACTTTAGGCAGCGAATCGCTCTGGAAGGGCGAAAATGTTGCCATGCGCACGCTGTCATCTTGAATAAAACTGCTCTGGAAGGCCGGACAGATCATGCCGCGGTGACAGGCCGATAGCGCTCCGCACAGCAAAATTCCAGTAAGTACGGTATGCGCTAGTCTCATCTAAAAAGTTTGTCCCTTCTTTCCAAAAAGAGCTGTATTTTGACTTAGCCACAAATATTCCGTTTTTCCATCGGTCTAAAAACACCAAACTACCAATAAGAGTACAACAACTAGAAATCGTTAAATTAACCATACCCTTTTTGTATAATTATTTTTATACGATTAGTACTATTTGAAGTCACTTCTCGTTCGCATAAGGCTCAGGCCGCCCACCGTAGTACATGGTTCCGGTGACGCGGTCGGTGTTGTCGTAGCGACGGCGCACGTGCGGCGGAAAATCGTCGGTTTGCTGTTGCCACTGCCACAGTGCCGCGTAGTGTTTCTGAATTTGCGGACGAGCGCGTACGTCGTAGGCCAGATTGTTCAGTTCGTAAGGATCCTCCTTCACGTTGTAAAACTCAATCTCAGGTCGAGGGACCTGAAAAATCAGTTTTTGTGCGTCTGTTAAATTCTCTTCCTTCTTTGCCTGTAGCAGCGCTTGGTGCGAAGGACTGCCCGCCAGGTCGGCCGCGGTGCCGTGAGGCCACTCGATGTAGGCATTCTTAATCAACTTAAAACTGTCGCTGCGCACGCTGCGCATATGCTCATCGCAGTCGTGCCAGTTGCGCTCGCTAAACACAAATTGGTCGGCTTGCGTGGCTTGTTGCATCAGAATGGGCAGCAGACTTCGCCCGACCATCGCCGTATCAGCTTCTACTCCGGCCAGATCCACGATGGTGGGGGCAAGATGCACCGCGCTGAGTAATCCGCCGTAGGTAGACCGCGCCTTGATCCGCTCGGGCCAGCGCACAATCAGCGGGGTACGAACCCCTTCGTCGTACAACGTGCCCTTGGCACGGGTGAAGGGTTTGCCGTTGTCCGTCAGAAAGAAAACAACGGTATTAGCGGCTTTTCCGGCTTCTTCCAGCAGTTGCAGCACCCGGCTCATATTCTTGTCTAGTCGCCCGATTTCGTTGTAGTACAGCGCTAAGTCCTGCCGGGTTTCCGGCGTGTCCTTTAGATGGGGAGGTACCTCCACCGCGGCCGGATCGTGGGGTTTATCAATGGCTCCGGGTTGGTAAGCACGGTGCGGGTCAGAAAAGGCGTACCACACAAAGAACGGCTGATCCTGCGCATTACTCAGCAGCTGCTTAAAATCATCGGGCTGGGGTTCGCTTTGTTTCAACGGTTCAACCATATCAAACTGCGCCTCACCGACTGGGCCGATGTGGGTTTTGCCGATCAGCCCGGTGTAGTAACCTGCTTTTTTCAGGTGCGTGGGCAAGATGGTTTGCCCTTCGGCCAGGGGCGTGTGCAAATCTTCGGTTCTTAGAGTGTGGGCGTACTGCCCGGCCAGCAGGCTGGTGCGCGTGGGGCTGCACTGCGGACTGGTGAGGAACACCTGATCGAAGCGCATGCCTTCCCGGGCGAGCCGGTCGATGGTGGGCGTGCGGATGGCCGAGTTGCCGTAGCAACCGAAGTCGCGCCAACCGGCATCATCAGCAATGAAGACGATCACGTTGGGAGGGGAAGATTGGGCGGTGACGCCGCGGGGGAAGATGAGACCCACTACGATCAGGCATAGAAAAGTTTTCATAGGTTGGGGGTACGGCGGCGGAAACATTGAAACCCGCCTAAGGGTTGGTATCTGAAACCGCCGCCCTTGTGAAACAATTTGCCGAACTCTTTGTCCAGCTCGATCAGACCAATAAAACTAACGATAAGGTAGCGCTTATCAAATCTTATTTTTCGCAGGCGCCCGGGCCGGACCAACTGTGGACGCTGGCGTTCTTCACGCACAAGCGGCCGCGCCGCCCGGTGAAGTCGTCGCTGCTGCGGCAGTGGGCCGCCGAGCTGGCCGAAATCCCTGACTGGCTATTGGAAGAATCCTATCACTCGGTGGGCGACCTGGCCGAAACGATCTCGCTCATCCTTCCCCCACCCACCGCCACGCAGGACCAATCGCTGGCCTACTGGATCGACTACCTGCAGGCGCTCGGTCCGCTCGATGATGATGAGAAGAAAGAACGCACGGTGGCCGCCTGGCAGCAGATGACGCAGCCCGAAACCTTCGTGTTCACCAAGCTGATGACCAGTAGCTTTCGCATCGGCGTATCGCAGAACCTGGTGACCCGCGCCGTGGCCGAAGCCTACGAAATGGACAAAACCGTGGTGGCCCACCGCCTGATGGGCGACTGGAAACCCAGCACCATTACCTTCGAAGACCTTATTCTCAAGGAAGACCAGGGTGATCACCTGTCGCGTCCCTACCCCTTCTTCCTGGCGCACCCGACGGACGCTGAACAGATCGCGTCTTTTGGTCCGGTGGAAGATTGGCAGGCCGAGTGGAAGTGGGACGGTATTCGCGCGCAGGTGATCGTGCGGGGCGGAAGGCTCTACGTCTGGTCGCGCGGCGAAGAATTGATTACCGACAAGTTTCCCGAGTTCGCTCCCTTCGAGACGGTGCTGCCCGACGGCACGGTGATCGACGGCGAGATTTTGCCCTACACCGAGGGGCAGCCGCTTCCCTTCGCGGCGCTGCAAACCCGCATCGGGCGCAAGAACGTGACCAAAAGTATTCTGAAAAGCGCCCCGGTGATCCTGATGGCCTACGACCTGCTGGAGTGGCAGGGGGCCGATATCCGAGAAAAACCGCTGAGCGAACGGAGAAAACTACTGGAGCAATTGCAAGCGCAGCACGTCGATTTGCCAATATTCAGGCTATCTACCGTGGTGGAAGCTGCCGACTGGGAAGAACTAACGGAACTGCGCGAACGCTCGCGCGAGTACTACGCCGAGGGTTTTATGCTTAAGCGCCGGTCCTCCCCGTACCAAGTGGGGCGCAAGCGCGGCGACTGGTGGAAATGGAAAGTGGAGCCGCTTACCATCGACGGGGTGCTGATCAACGCCATGCGCGGCTCGGGCCGACGGGCGGGCCTGTTCACCGACTACACCTTTGCGGTGTGGGACGAGCGCGACGGACAACGCCAACTGGTGCCCTTCACCAAAGCTTACTCGGGACTCACCGACGCGGAGATTCGGCAGGTGGACAGTTTTGTGAAGCGCAATACCCAGGAGAAGTTCGGTCCGGTGCGCGCCGTGACCCCAAAACTGGTATTTGAGATCGGCTTCGAGGGCATCCAGCGATCGAAGCGCCACAAGTCGGGCGTGGCCCTGCGGTTTCCGCGCATCCTGCGGTGGCGGCAGGACAAAAAAATCGACGAAGCCAATACGCTAGCCGAGTTGCAGGAGTTACTGGAGGTGTACGGGTGATCAGGTGTTGGGTGTTGGGTGTTGGGTGTTGGGTGTTGGGTGTTGGGTGTTGGGTGTTGGGTGTTGGGTGTTGGGTGTTGGGTGTTGGGTGTTGGGTGTTGGGTGTTGGGTGTTGGGTAATTCTAATCCCTAAAACCCAACACCCAAACCCCTCACCATCCAAAAAGTCATCCAATTCTACTCGTCCCGCAACGCATCTATCGGGTTGGCCAGGGCGGCTTTGATGGATTGGTAGCTCACCGTGAGCCAGGCGATGAGCAGGGCCACACCGCCCGCCAGCAGAAAGGGCCATACGCTGATCTCGATACGGTAAGCAAAGTCTGACAGCCAGGTTTGCATGGCCCAGTAGGCCAACGGGATGGCGATCACAAAGGCGATGAGCACCAGGCGGGTGAAGCCCTTGGACAACAGCAGCACGATGCTGCGCACCGACGCGCCCATCACCTTACGAATGCCGATTTCTTTGGTGCGCTGCTCGGCCAGAAACGCTGCCAGCGCCAGCAATCCTAGGCAGGCTACGAAGATCGCCAGACCGGTGAAGATGCCGAACACCTGGCTCAGCCGCGACTCGGCCCGGTACAGGTTTTCGTAGTCCTGATCCAAAAAAGAGTAGGTGAACGGCGCGTCGGTGGCGTACTTCCCCCAGGTAGATTGCAAGAACGCCAGCGTACCCGGTACGTCCTGCCCGCTGATGCGCACTTCGAGAACGTTGTAATTAGAGCGACTCCGGTCAAGCACGATGAATAGCGGAGTGATGGGATTGTGCAACGACTGAAAATGGAAGTCTTCCACTACGCCGATCACCCGATACCATTGATCATCGCGCCGAATCTGGGCCTGCAAAGGGTCTTTGAGACTCATTTTCCGCACCGCCGCCTCGTTGAGGATCATCGTAGCAGTATCGGAAGCCAGTTCAGTAGAAAAGTTGCGACCCGCCTTCAACGCGATATCGAAAGTGGCCAAAAAGTTTTCGTCGGCCAACAGGCGATTGAGCTGGTACGCCTGGTTTTCGTCCTGGCCCCGCACCTGCAACCCACTCTGACTGTTGGTGATTTGGTGGGGACTTTGTTGAGAAAACGCCGTAGTTACTACCTGCGGATACGTGCTGATTTCGTTGACAAAGGCATCGTAGCTTTCGCCCAATTGGTTGGGTAGCAAGACAACATTGTTCTTGGTGTAGCCCAGGCTTTTGTTCCGGAGATACTGTAACTGCTCATACACCAAACCGGTGCACACGATCAGACCGATGGTGGTGGCAAACTGGAAAACGACCAACAGATTTCGGAGCTTGCGTCCCCGGCGGCTTGACGATAACCGACCGCGCAGCACATCCACCGGACGAAACTTGGTCAGATATAATGCGGGATACAGTCCAGCAATGACGCCAACCACCACGGCAATCACTAAAATCGTTAGCCACATACTGCCGTTTTCGGTGACGCTCAGGGTGAGCGACTTGGCGGCCAACTCATTGAACGGACGACGGAAGATTTCAGCTAGCCCGAGAGCCAGCAGCATGGCGATGAAACTCACCAGCAGCGACTCGGCCATAAACTGCCCCACCAGCGCACTCCGCACCGACCCCAGGGTTTTGCGAACGCCCACTTCCTTGGCCCGGTCGGCCGAGCGGGCGGTAGCCAGGTTCACGAAGTTGATGATGGCGATGACCAGAATAAACAGGGCAATCGCCGAAAAGATATAAACATAGCGGACGTCGCTGTTGCCTTCCAGCTCCATGTCAAGATGCGAGTGCAGATGGATGCTGGTGATTGGCTGGAGCAGAAAGTTGACGTCGAACTTTCCTAACTTGATCCCCTCGGCGATTTTTGGGTTATACTTGATGCCTACTTTCTTAATCTTTTGAGGAATATCATCTACCGCAGCGTTCTCGGCTAGCAGAAAGTAGGTAGAGACCAAGCCGTTCACATTCCCCCAATTGATCCGTTCGTTTACCCGTGGTTCAAACTGCTTGATAAGGTCAAAGTGAAAATGAGCATTGGTGGGTGGATTCTTGGCTACCCCCGATACCCGGTACACTTGGTCACCTATGTTTAGGGTTTCGCCCACTGCTCCGGCAGACTGGCCGAACAACGACTGCGCCAGCCTTTCCGTCAGCACCACCGAAGAAGGTTCGCGCAAAGCGGTTGCCGGATCGCCCTCGACCAGAGGGAAAGTGAAGAAGGTGAAGAAGTTGCTATCGGCGGCAATAGCTTCCTCTTCATCGAATAGTTGATCGTTCACCCCAATGGTTTGTTTCCATAGCTGTTGTACGCGGGTGGTTTGCTCGATCTCCGGAATCTCACTGCCAATCACTTCAGCAATGTGGTAGTTGGTAGAGGCGTTTCCACTTTCTCGTCCGTTGAAGTCGGTTTGCGTGGTCACCCGATAAATGCGGTCCGCTTTTTCGTGGAAGCGGTCGTAGCTGAGTTCGTCCAGCACGTAGAGCGAGATGAGCAGACAGGCGGCCATGCCAATGGCCAGGCCCAGAATGTTGATGCCGGTGTAGAAGGGTTTCTTGCGCAGGGTGCGCAGCGCGATTTTGAGGTAATTGGTAAGCATACGAAGGATCGGTTAGCGGTTGCAGTGTGTTTCTACCTTAATAGGGGCAAAGGTCCTTCCAAAATCAGGGAACTATTCGTAGTAACCTGATAGTCAAAAGATTACCATTTTTTCGGTTCTGCTAATCGCTCGCCCACTGTATCGTTTTCGAGACAGTCACTGTTCGAAATCGGACACTTCCCCCTAACCGTCATTCTGAGCGAGAAAGAAGACAAGATTATTAAAAACGAATTGCCCCTGAGCGAAGGAATCCCGCGACCCGAAGACTGAGTCCACCGCATCTACTTATCGATCCAACTCCTCAGTAATAAATCGCTGCACGATCGCCAATTGCTCTTGCGCGCGGATGGTCATATAAAATCTGATGGCGGTATTGCCATCAAGTGCCCCTAAAACCTCGTTAAGTTTGGGTTGAAAATACAATTCCGGATCGACCATCTCGCCGGTGTAGAAGTTATAGTTAAAATTGTAGGGTATCACGTAGTCAAGTTGGATCGTCTTGTAGAGATCCTCTTGTGTCTGGAGCTTTTCGTAGGTATCATACAGTTTGGCCACCGCTAGTTGCAGACTGTCAGCCGACAACAGACTAAAATCACCGGTTTGCTGTAGCGCACGGTAGGTATAGTCTTCTGGAGTGAAAAACCCAACGGTGCCTAACTTCGTGATCGCTTTGGCGATCGTATCCGCGCTAGATAGCTTCCGACGGTAGGTAAGCGCTTGCAGCACGTCTACTACCTCGCGCAGCCCCTCTAAGCCCTGCTGATGATCAGCAAGAGCTATTGAGTCAACCCGTAAGTCCTGGGATAGAACGATTAGATAACGCTGCTTCTTGCGGGCATCCTTCCTCCCATCGGCCCAATTATTAATTCCAAAGGCAATGCTGATGCCCAGAATGACTACCAGCAGGTCCACGAGCTTATCAAGCCAGGGCACGGCGCGGAGGTGGTTTTTTAGAGACAAAATTTTTGGTTTATTGATTGGTTACGGTGCCTAACCAACCGTATTTTTGTGGTCTTTGTTGAGATTGAAAGTTTACAGTAACATTTGCGGCAACGCGCGGTTAGCCAAGCAGTAATCACCTAATCCTCCCAACGAATGCTTTTGCTACGCTTTCCCCTCCGATTTTTTACGTTACCCGCCCTTACTTTTTCCCTACTGAGCGGCTGTAGCCCTTACTTCGACGAGATTTTACGCAACGTTGATCGTGAAGTTAACGAACTGCCCGAAGCGGTCGTGATCACCGAGGCGGCCTTGTTCCCGGAGGGCGTGGAGTACGATGCCCAGAATCACCGCTTCCTAATATCATCGCTTACTCAGGGCAGTATTGGGGCGGTGGATGACCAAGGAAACTACGAAGTTTTTATCGAGGACGATGACTTTGGCGCTACCATTGGTATTGAGATCGATCAGGCCCGCCACCGACTGCTGGTGTGCGTGTCGGACCCCACCACTGCCGGAGTGGCCGCCTTGGGTAGCTACGATTTGACCACCGGCGAGCGGCAGTTCTTCACCGACCTGATTGCCGTAGCCGACGACCAGGCCCCGCACTTTGCCAACGACGTGGCCGTCGACCGGCAGGGTAACGCCTACGTGACCGATAGCTTTTCACCTATCGTTTATAAAATTGACCCGCAGGGCAAGGCCAGCGTGTTCTTGCGCGATGATACCTTTCAACCTTCGCCCGGAGCCTTCGGACTCAACGGCGTGGTGTATCACCCGGAGGGCTACCTGGTGGTGGGGTTTTCCGAAACGGCTACGCTGTATACCGTTCCGCTGGACGATCCGACGAACTTCACTGCCATCACCACCGAAGGCGACGCAGTGACTTCGCCCGACGGTTTGTATTTGAGCGACGACAACCGAACCTTGCTGGTGGTGAACAACGACGGTGGAGGCGACAACGGAAAAGTGGTAGCGCTAAGCAGTCACGATCAATGGGCATCGGCGCAGGCGGTCAATGACTTCGTAACCGGTCCGGTGTTCCCGACCACGGTGGCGCAACGGGGCCGTAATTTCTACGTGCTCTACGCCCACTTGAACGAATTGTTCGCGGGCAACCCATCGCGCGATACGTTTGAAATTGTTCGGGTTGACTTCAAAGAAGACTGATTCTCCGGATTAGTTGCGTTCGGCTAGTCTGCTGATCGCTGGCTCAACAATTAGCCTGCTTTTAGGTTAGAAAAGGAATGTCCAAATTGTTACGCACTTTCTTTGGAACTGCATTTCTGCTTGCCTCGCTATCATCTGCCCGGGGGCAACTATCCATCACCCCGCAGTTTAACACTGCTTTGCCGGTGGGCGATACCCGGGAGTATGGTAATCCCCGGGTGGGATACGGACTGGAGATAGGCTACCAGTTCAGCAAGCACCTTGGCGTGGTGGTGGCCTACGACCGCTACCGTTTTGAGCTTCAATCGGACCGAGAAAATTTCAATATAAACGATCTTATCGTCTCTTTGCTCAATCTGCCCGAGCAGCTTTCGTTCGACCTGACGGCCGCTTCCTGGAACGGGGGACTGCGCTTTTCGTGGCCGCTGCGCCACATTACGCCCTACATCGGAGCCGAAGGAAGCACCAACCTGATCACCGCCGCCGGGTACGGACTCGAGGTGTCGCGCCGCTACTGGGGCGTGGCTCCGGTGGTGGGACTAGAAGTGAGCGTGGCTCCCCGCTGGAGTCTGCGCGCCGATACTCGGCTGCAAACGATCTTTATCCGCGACAACATTCCGTTTGTTGAGGACATCATCGACGAAACCCTGGTGTTCGTGCCTCTGCAAGTTGGGATCGTGTACCGACTTGATTTTCGAAGGCAATAGCCGTGAACAAAGACCAATTTTTTCCGGACATTTGCTCGTTGACTTGGTAGTTCAGTAGGTCTTAGAATCGCTGGGTGCTTTGTTTAACCTGATACCAGAGGGTAAATTTCTTCAGGCATTGCGCTTTTGCTTATTGATACCTACCTTATATGGCTACACAATGAAGCTTCCCCGAAGTACTACTATTGCCGCCGACAAGCTGAAGGGTTATTTGAATGAAGTACGCTTTATATCAGGAGGTGATGTTGTTGGTCGATATCCCCGCAAAGAAGTTGGCGAAGGGTGATTTGGCAACCATTGTTGAGCACCATGCTGTTCCGGACGGTGAAGATGGATACTCTCTGGAAGTGTTTAATGTACTGGGAGACAGCATCGCGGTGGTCACCGTGCCGGAATCCGATCTGGCTCCGTTGCGGGAAGACGAAGTGTTCAACGTGCGTTCTCGGCGGGCGGTTTGATTTTCTATATAGAACTTATCACCCACTTTGGTTTAAGCATGTTGGTCTGCCAATAACAAATAAAAGTATCCAGCCTAGGTGTATTCCATTTGCTTATCAAATGCTTGCTGAATCAAATCCATAACATCATCCAACTGATTGGTTGTATAGATTCTTACTTCCACATCACCGTTTCCCCATCTGCCTTTTGCCGATACATCTTTGCATAATCCTTTCGGGTCAATGATATCAGGAAAATCGATGTTCAGGTAAAGTTGCAATCTTGATTTTTGAGGCACGATATTGACGAAATTAGTAGACGATTTGAAGGCGATGTAAAGCTTCTTATACTCTTCTTTTACCGAAGAATCAACATTTAGTATTCTTTTCCTAAGCAAATAGTATAGATCTAACATTTCACCCCTCAATCGATCATACTGGTCAAGAGTGTAACTGATAGTTTCTTTTTCTTCTGGCCGGTACTTGTCCAGAACCTCTCGTGGTAGATTCGGAGCAGACCAGATTTGTTTCGCCTTATCAGCTACTTCTTTAGCTCGAGCTTGAATTTGAGGTTCATCCCAGGTGTCAGTTCTACGCAGAAATTCGTTCAGACGAATTGGAGAGTCGTCGAATCCTCCTTCAATCGTTTTCTTTTGAGGAAAGGACCTATCACTAAGCTCTGAGTTGTAACCCGTTAATGTGAGATTACCGATTGTGTGAAGATACTGTTCTTGTATTTCTTTCCATCGCTCACCCAGCATGTTTTTCCATTCAACAGATAAATCTGGATTTTGAGGGAGAATATGCTCAATCGTATAATCATTCACATTAACCACTTCTTTACGATTGAAATTCTCTATTCTGCTAAGCATGTAATTTCTGCTTCTGAAGTTGTAAACGTCCTTCGCTACGATCTCCTTCTCAAATTCTATATCGGTAGGAAAGCGCTTGTAGCTCATCATTTCTTGGAAGATTGCTTTTAAACTTTCCAGGTAATTGTCCTTTTGAATAGATTTGTATAAGCTGGCAAAAGTCTTGTTCAAACTATTTGTAGGAATTCCGCATATAGCCCGCCGGAAAATATAGCTTTCAATTAGGCAAATAGCATCGTAGAATTCATCCTCTGTTATGACCTCACTGTCGTAGTCTTGATAGACTGCTAGCAAAAAAGGGTAACTTACGTCTACCTTTAGACGAGATATTTGCTTGAATCCTTTTTTTAGTTGAGAGGCTAACTCTTGGTGCAATACCATATTCACGTAATAGCCGGAGTAACGGTGTATGTCTTGCACGACTTCAGTTATAGTATTCGGAGCATTGCTGCTCTGTACGTAACTTTTAGAAGCGTGATACACATCATGAATTCTAGGTATAGTTCCCGTCTTTACCGACAGGTAATCCCGCATAAACCATCCGAAATAAGAAGAATACTCATTTCCGTAGCTTCTCTCCATTGGAAACCAGTACTTCTCATAAAGTTCATTTTGTAGCTTCACTTCTTGTCCCATCAGAACATAGTTCCGAACAAGATCTGCTTGAGAGAGATCAAGTCCAGTGCTATTAAGACTCTCAAAGATAAGTTGAGGATTATCCTTGTCCTTCTCAAGAGCTACATCGACGACAAATAGACGAAGTACGCCATTATAAATGTCTACCGCATTTTCAGCATTGATCTTGTCTTTAAAATAGAAAAAGTTCTCAGCCACTCGTGAGGAATAAGTACTACTAAGCGCGACTCCTCTAGTAATATTAATAAGAGTGTCTTTGTCCTTGCGAGTTAACAATAGTTTTTGCCGCAGTTCATCTTCTTCTTCGGCATTTAAGAGGTAGTAGTTCTGTAACTTGGTAGCATTGGTATTGACTTCTACATTGTTGTCTCTAATGAACTCAGCCAACGCTGCAATAAGGAGAGTAATGGTGGTCAATCTCTGTTGACCATCTATTACCAATAGTTTGGGCACATCAGAAACGTTGTGGATACTTTCCTGGAAATAGACAATCGAGCCAATAAAGTGACCTAGGACAGACGAGTCCTTACTAATCCGCAGGATGTCACTAAAAAGCTGATCGCATTGCGTGATTTGCCAACTGTATGCACGTTGGTAGATTGGTATTACAAATTGCTTAGGACCTTTTATGACCGATAGTAAGTTAGCGGAACTTGCCTTCATAACGGTTGAAACGATCTAGGTTATACTCCACTTTTAATATGTATTTTTGCACGCTTCAACCCGATATACAAAACATCTACCCCAAAGCCTCAGCGCCCGCTACGATCTCCAGAATCTCCTTCGTAATTGCGGCTTGTCGCGTGCGGTTGTAAGTCAGCTTGAGTTCTTTGAGTAGTTCACCGGCGTTGTCGGTAGCTTGGTCCATGGCCGTCATGCGGGCTCCCTGTTCGGCGGCGTTCGACTCCAGGTAGGCGCGGTAGAACTGTATCTTGAGCGACTGCGGAATCAGCTCCCGCACCACGAACTCTTCCGAAGGCTCGTAGATGTAGTCAATAGGGATAGCGGTAGACAAATCGTCGGCTTCGTCTAGGGTAGGGGCCTGGATGGGGAGCAACTGCTCGGCGGTGAGCGTCTGCGTGGCCACGTTCTTAAAGCGATTATAAATCATAATCACCTTATCGAAGCGCCCTTCCTCAAAGGCTTGCATCACATAACTGCCCGCTTCCCGAACGTTGTCAAACGACTGGTCGGAGAACAGGCCGCGGTAATCGTCGATGATTTGGTAGCCGCGCTTGTTGAAGTAGTCGTAGGCTTTTTCGCCCACCGGCATCACGTACAGGCGCTGGTTGCGCTCGTAGGTTTCGTACTCATCGGTGATAAACTGCCGGGTATACTTAAACACATTGTTATTGAAGGCACCGCACAGCCCCCGATCCGAGGTGAACGGAACCAACAGCACGTTCTTCACGTCGCGTTCGGTGGCGTACAGGCTGGTGTTCTCCTCACTGAGGTTGGCCGACACGTTCGCCAGAATCTTCGTCAGCTTCTGGGCATAGGGGCGCATCTGCAGCAGACGGTCCTGCGCCCGGCGTAGTTTCGACGCGGCCACCATCTTCATGGCCCGGGTGATCTGCTGGGTAGACTTCACCGTAGAGATTCGGTTCTTTACTTCTTTTAGGTTAGGCATATCCTTTGAAAATGGTGATGTTTTAGATCAGAGCATAATTCGCATTGATGAGCGAATGCGAAGTTTTCTCTTCCGCGACACTTTTCGCTCTGTTCATTTTTTCCTTGATGAAAAAACGAACCAAAAAAATCAAGAAATCTCAAAGCTTCTCCGCGCAAAGCCCTTCGCACGCCCGCTGAGCTTTCAGGCCAACGCACAAGAATACAAGGACTTGCAGGAGTCTGAGCATATTTTGATCTTTTCCAAATACCATAATCAATTATAATTCTTGGCCAGGTCGGTGGCTACGCGCTTGATCACATCCCGGGCATCATCGTCCCACTGGCCGCTGCGGATATTGTCGAGGGTTCGAGCGGTTCTGGGTGTCCATCATGGTAAGAAAATCGTTCTGGAAGGCCCGCACCTTGTCCTGGGGCACCTGATCCAGGAAGCCGTTGGTCGATACGTAGATAATGGCCACCTGCTCCTCTACCGACATCGGCGAGTACTGGGGCTGCTTCAGGATTTCCTGGTTCTTCTGCCCCCGGCTGATGGTTAGCTGGGTGGATGCATCCAGGTCGGAGCCGAATTTAGCAAAGGCTTCCAGTTCGCGGTACTGCGCCTGGTCGAGCTTCAGCGTTCCGGCCACCTTCTTCATGGGTTTGATCTGCGCCGAACCACCCACCCGCGATACGGAGATACCAACGTTAATCGCCGGACGGATACCGGCGTTGAACAGGTTGGTTTCCAGGAAGATCTGCCCGTCGGTGATCGAGATCACATTGGTGGGGATATAGGCCGACACGTCGCCCGCCTGGGTTTCGATGATAGGCAAAGCGGTGAGTGAGCCTCCTCCCTTCACCATCGGCCTAATGGCGTCGGGCAGGTCGTTCATCTGCTGCACGATGGCGTCGTTGTCATTGAGTTTGGCGGCTCGCTCCAGCAAACGCGAGTGCAGGTAGAACACGTCGCCGGGGTAGGCTTCGCGTCCGGGAGGACGACGCAGCAGCAGCGACACCTCGCGGTAGGCCACCGCTTGCTTGGATAGGTCATCGTATACTACCAGGGCGGGGCGTCCGGTGTCGCGGAAGTACTCGCCGATCACCGCACCGGTGAAGGGAGCGAAGAACTGCATCGGGGCCGGATCGGCGGCTGAGGCCGACACGATGGTGGTGTACTTCATGGCTCCGGCCTTTTCCAGCGCCGACACCACGCCTGCCACGGTAGAGGCTTTCTGCCCGCAGGCCACGTAGATACAATAGACCGGTTCACCCTTCTCGTAGAACTCCCGTTGGTTGATGATGGTATCCAGCGCTACGGCGGTCTTTCCCGTCTGTCGATCGCCAATGATCAGCTCCCGCTGTCCGCGTCCGATGGGAATCATGGAATCGATGGCCTTGATGCCGGTTTGCAGGGGTTCGCTCACCGGTTGCCGGTAGATTACGCCGGGGGCGCGTCGCTCGAGTGGCAGGTCGATCACGTCGCCCTCGATTGGACCTTTTCCGTTGATGGGGATGCCCAGGGTATTCACCACGCGTCCGACCACTCCTTCGCCCACCTTGATGGAGGCGATGCGGCCGGTACGTTTCACGATGTCGCCTTCTTTGATATCTCCCTGGTCGCCGAACAACACAGCTCCCACGTTGTCTTCTTCCAGGTTGAGCACCAGCGCGTTGAGTCCGTTCTCGAACTCGAGTAACTCGCCCGACTGCGCTTTGGTGAGTCCGTAGATGCGCGCCACGCCGTCGCCCACTTGCAGGATAGTGCCTACTTCTTCCAGTTCGGCTTCGGTTTTGAAGCTAGAAAGTTGTTCTCGTAATATTGCCGAAACTTCGTCGGGTCTTATATCTGCCATGTGATTGTGTGTTTATGGATAATTGAGTGATTGGAAAACGTCATTTCAAATCACTCACTCAATCATTCACTTATTCTTTTTAGTATGCTTTTACGTAACTATCGTCGTGAAACTCGTACGACAATGTTTGAAGTTTATGCTTTACTGAATTGTCCATCAGTCGGTCACCCACCTTCAGGATGAAGCCGCCGATGAGTTCCGGATCCACTTTCTCGACTAGTTCTACGGTCTTACCGGTTTGTTCGGCAACCAGGGCGTTGAATTTGGCGCGCAGTGCCTCGGTGAGCGGGAAGGGCGTGGTCAGTGTAGCCTTTTGGATGCCTCGGTAAGTTCGGTACTGCGCCACGAACTCTTCGGCGATGGCCGGAAGGTATAACTCTCGGTTTTTCCGGGTGATGATATCAAAGATGGCCAACGTAGAGGGGTCTACTTTTCCGTCAAAAATCTGGTGCAGAATCTTCCGCTTTTTGGCGTGGTTGATGATGGGGTTCTTGAGCATCAGCAAGAAGTCGCGGTTCGATTGGCAGAGTTCGGAGAACATCAGCATATCGTCGTGCACCTTTTCTACGACGCCCTTCTCAATGGCTAATTCTATCAGTGATTTTGCGTAGCGGTTGGCTACCCGGTGGTCAATCATAGGTTGGATAGGTTGGGGCTACGTTCTTAGTTTTCGTTCAGGTCGTTGACCAGTCGGGCCACGTAGTCTTTTTGTTTTTCGCTGTCGTTGAGCTTTTCGCGCAAAATTTTCTCAGCGATCACCAACGATAGGTCGGCTACCTGGTGCTTTATTTCGGCCAAAGCCGCGTGCTTTTGCACCTCAATAGCGGCTTGGGCGTCGGCCACGATGCGGGCACTCTCTTCGGAGGCTTGCTCGCGGGCTTCTTCGCGCAGCTTGTTCGACGCAGCGGTAGCATCGCGTAGCATCGCTTCCCGTTCTTTTCGGGCGTCGGCCAGCAATTGTTCGTTTTCGTTCTTCAGCTGGGCCATCTCCGCCTTGGCCTTCTCGGCGGCGGCCAGAGCCTGTTCAATGGACGTTTCCCGTTCGTTCAACGCTCCTAAGATCGGTCGCCAAGCGTACTTTCCGAGCACGAACAACAGCAGCAGAAAGCCAATTAATTGCCAGAAGATAAGTCCTAAATCGGGGGATAATAATTCCATAAAGGGTGTTGGTTGCTTTACTTAATGTAGTTCAGAATCTAATTAACCGGTAGTTGCTCTAGCTGGAGTAGATGTTGGATAGTGGATATCAAATGGTCTTTATACCATCCACTATCTAATATCTTGAAAGTCCGCAGAACCCCTAACGAGCTCCGCGGCTTTCTCAACTTACTTAAAGATTCGGATAATCACCGACGGCAATCAGCAGACAAACTACTACGCCGAACAGGGCAATTACTTCAATGAGGGCGGCAATAATCAGCATCGCGGTTTGGATACGGCCGGCGGCTTCGGGTTGGCGAGCCATCCCTTCCATCGCTGAACCACCAATCCGACCGATTCCCAGTCCTGCGCCTATCGCGGCAATACCGGCACCGATTCCTGCACCCATCAGGGCAACCCCTGCGTCTAACAAAAGCATTGATAACATACTACTAAAGGTTAAATTATGGAAAAAAACTAAATTAAGTGCTTGTCAACTTCCTCTTCGGCGTGGTGTTCCTGGCGTTCGGCCACCGCCGCACCAATATACATGGCGGAGAAGAGAGTAAAAATGTAGGCCTGAATGGTGGCCACCAACAACTCGATCAAATTAATGAAAACAATAATCAGCGAACTGCCCACCCCAATGGCGAACGAATTGAACAGAAAGGGCAGGGCAATCAAGCTCAGAATAACGATGTGACCGGCCGTGATGCTCACGAACAGGCGAATCATCAGCGAAAATGGCTTGGTGAATAATCCCAGGATCTCCACCGGGATCATAATGATGAGAATGAGCCACGGCACGCCGGGAGGAGCCAAGTGTTTCCAGTACTCTTTGTTGCCGTTCACGTTGGTGATGATGAAGGTGAGCACCGCCAGCACCAGGGTTACAGCGATGTTGCCGGTGAGGTTGGCCGCGCCCGGCAGCAGCCCGAGCAAGTTGTTGAACCAGATGAAGAAAAACAGCGTGAGCAGGTAGGGCATGAAGCGACGGTACTTATTAGCACCAATACTCGGAATGGCGATCTCGTCGCGCACGAACACGATGATGGGCTCGAAGAACGACTGAATGCCCCGCGGGGGGGTCTTAGGATTATTCTGATAACGGCGGGCGATGCCGATGAAAACGAGCAGCAAGACAATCAGGCTGATAAACAGGGAAGCCACATTTTTAGTGATCGAAAAATCATACACCGTGCGGCCTGCTTCTAGGGGAACGATGTCGTTGTGCTCGTCTATGTCGTAGCCCTGGTAGGGCACCGGTTCGTGGGCCTCGTCGAAGAAATTGGAAGAAGAAAACACTTCTAGGCCCCGGTCGGCTGAGTACAGAATTACCGGCAGGGAGAGGGTAATGTCGGTATGGCCAACGGTGGCAAAGTGCCACTGGTGCGAATCCTGCACGTGGTGCAAGATAAATTCGGTTTCGCTTTCTTCGCCCACTTCGTTAGCGAAAGCGGAGGCGGAAAAAATAACGAAGAAAAATAGAAAAACGGGACGCAAAAATGAACGTAAACAGGACTCCTCGGGCATGCTAGGTTGGTTTCTCTGAATTTGGCCGCAAGGTAGTCAATAACCCATAGATTTCAAATGCCAGGAACACAAAATACACCGCCATGAAGTTGAGCACGAACGTGAGTCGGTCATCAACCCCCAGGCGCAAGGCTACGTAGATGGCGATGATGCTGAGGGTAAGTTGAATCACCGTGCCGCCCAGCGCGTATTTGACCAAAGCCTCCGGGGCGCGCCCCCCGTACTGACTCAGCAGCAGTGACAGCGCGGTGAGGAAAAAGACGAAGGCAACAATATACCACAGCGCCTCGTGCAGGTAAGAGGAGTGAAGACCGTATTTGAGTAGGGTCAGCGTAAAGACTATTCCAGCGGTGAATGCCAGAAAAGAAAAGAAAAGACTTGTATGATAAGTTAAAGGCTTCATTACTTGTTAGATTAAAAAAGTGTTGATCCGCAATTAGACACTGTCCTTCAAACGGAAGGTTTCAACTGTGGCCAAATACAATAACGATTTTATCAGTCTCAGGTCACCACACCTTCACTACGCTGTACACTCCCACCCCCACGATCACCCCGGCACTGATCCAGAAAGCAAGGTCGTACCCGGCCGAGGGGCGAAGGCTCGCCGGAAGTCGGCGGTAGCGGAAGTGCCAGGCTACGTAGACCACCAGCAGCAGCAAGATAGAAGTGACGAACCCGCCGATCAGGATCATCAGCACCGGCAGTTGAATGAACAAAAACAGCAGCGTCCACACCAGCGGGAACACCCAGGCCAGCACGGCAATGCTGCGGCGGCGCACGGTAGGATTGTAAAAGTTGATCCACCCGATTTGCCCGAAGCAATCGGAGAAGATGCGCGTCCAACTGGCCAGGGCGGCAAACACGGTGGAGAACAACACCACCACCGCGCCCAGCAGAAACACCGATTTAGCTTCATGCCCCAGGGTTTCGGTGTAGATGCGGGACAACGACTCGATCATGGCGTAGCCTTCGGGCACCTCGCCCCGCTGGTGCAGCACGGCCGCCCCCAGCAGGTAGAACGCCGCGGTCATCAGCGTATACACCACCATCGATAAGATCGCGTCCCAGTACATCACCTCAATCCAACCCTTGGCCCGGCGCACCCAGGCTACCTCGTGATCCGGTTTTTGCGCTTGGTCAGCCACCGTCCGCGGACCGGTGTGGCGGGCGTAGCCCTTCTCCAGGCACCAGTAATTGTAGTACATGATCTCGTCGCCACCTACTCCGGTGATGCCGAAAGCAGCCAGGGCGATCCCAATCATGCCCACCGGCAGGTTGAAGCGCAGTCCTTCTAGCACGTTTTCCCAACTCAGCGCGTAGGGAGTGTACTGCAAGAAAAACAACGAAGCGAAGGTGAGCAGCGTGAACAACCCAATAAGCACCAGCGATACGCGCTCGATGAACTGATAATAGCCGCGGTAGATCAGTAAGGAAGCGGCAATCGCGGTCACGAAAGCCCACACCGCCATTGGTACCACGGGCACGGCCATATTGAGCGTGATAGCCACACCTCCGATGATACCGCCCACCTGTAGCAACTTAAACAGTTGAATGAACAACCACGTCCAGATCGTCCAGTGCGTGCCGCGCCAGCATAGTCCGGGAAGTTTATTAAACGCCGCCATCACCGTCTCGCCCGAATAGATGGCGTGTTTGCCGAACTCCAGTTGCAGCGTCACCTTCGCCAGGCAACTCACGATGATAATCCAGAAGGTAACGAATCCGGCCCGAGCTCCCAGGGTGGTGGTGGCGATCAGTTCGCCCGAGCCCACAATAGCGGCCGATAGGATAAAGCCTGGACCTAACTTCCGCAGCTTACCCCCGAACGTTGTCGGCGGCTCCTGCACGGCATCGGCCCACAGTAAATAGGGATTAGGGTTTGGAAATTGGATGATTTTCTTGGTGGTTAGGATGCTGGATAACTTTCTACGTGGCCAGGCGCTGGCGGCTGGACGACCTTCTACACGGTAAGAAACTAGATATTAGATGATTTTCTGAGTGGCATTCCATGCCGGGTAGGATACTAGATACTGCAAATTAGCTCTGCAAGATCCAGCATCCAGCATCCCGTCTACGCTTCTTGGTGCTGCTTGCGGAGCAGGTCGTTCACGGTTTTCACCGGATTGAAGGTGCCGATGGGCACTTCCACGAAGATGGTGTTCCAGTCGGCCATCGCGCCGTTCCACAGGCCGGGTAGTTCCAGCGCCTTCAGTTCCTTTCCGTCCTTTGACTTGTTGGCGATGAAGCCCGCCTGCTCGTTCACGTAGTGGGTCAGGTCGAACTTCTTGCCCTTGTGGTCCCGGAGTGAGCACACAATATCCACCGGATTGAAGTGGGTCGCGTTTTCCCAGATGTCCTGTTGTCCGGGATCATCCATATTGACCTGGGCACTTTCCACAATTTGCAGGGAGGTACTGCCGTCGAGATTCGCCACCCAGAAGGGCCCGCCGCCGGGTTCGCCTTCGTTCTTCACCATGCCGCACACCCGAATGGGTCGATCGAGCTTCTCGATCAGGAAAGCCGCTTTCTCGGCTCCGTCCATCGAAGAGAATACCTGCGAGGGAACGCTGTACAATTGCTCCTCTACAAATGCCCGAATCTCCTCCAGCGACTCGGTGGCTGCCTCCTCTAAGCTGTCGATTTGACGTCGGTAGTCAAATATCTTTTCTTGTAGCGCTAGTAGAATTCCGCCGAGCAGTTTTTTATGACGGTACGTTTCTTCTTTGAGGCGGTCGGGCACCACGTTATCGATGTTCTTGATAAACACCAGATCGGCGTCCAGGTCGTTGAGGTTCTCGATGAGCGCTCCGTGTCCGCCGGGGCGGAACAGCGGGGTGCCGTCGTCGTTGCGGAAAGGCGCGTTGCTCATGTCCACCGCGATGGTATCGGTAGCGGGTTTCTGTTCAGAGAACGATGCGTGGAAGGTGACGCCGAACTGCTGTTCGTAGCGCGCGCGTACGTCGGCCACGTGCTGCTCGAACAGAGCGCGGTGTTCGGGCGACACGGTGAAGTGCAGGTAGACGTTATTCTGCGCGTCGCGGCAGTAGTGCGCACCCTCCACCAGATGTTCTTCTACCGGGGTGCGGGCGGTGTTGCCGTAGCGGTGAAATTTTAGTAGGCCCTTGGGCAGACTGCCGTAGTTGAGTCCGTCTTCCTGCAGCAGGGTGTTGAGCACCTCCGGGTAGCGGCGTTGCAGCACCGATTCGTTGAGTCCCACCGCTCGTTGCGATTGGGCCTGACTCAGATCGTCGTAGAAGCCAAAATCCTGGATGCGCTTGAAGAAATCGAAGATGTCTTGCTGCTTCGATTTGGTTGTTAATGTACGATAATCTTCCTCGCTGCCGGAATACGACTGGGCGAAGGCGAACAGGGCTTTGAACATACGGCTGGCCGCTCCCGAGGCGGGCACGAACTTCAGCACCCGTTGGCCGGGCGATTCGGCTTCGTACTTTTTGACGAACGCATCGGCCAGCGCGTCGTCGATGCGCAGGATACCGTCGTCGACGGTGGCGGCTTTGATCAGTTGAAGCGGAGGAAAGCCCTCCCGGAAGTTTTGTAGTTGTCGTTCGGCGGTGTCGGGGTCGGTGCCGCGCTGCCGCAGATAGCTTAGGTCAGGATCAGAAAACATAGAAAAATGGTGGTTAGGGGTAGACGGTCAAGGTAGCAAAATCCGACAAAAGTTCAAGGTGAGAGAGCGGGTTTCCGCTGATCGGGCCACGGTGGTCGGGCCACGGTGGCCGGAGGCCGGAGGCATAGGGGGCACTCGCGGGACGCGAGCGACAATTATTCGTAGCGTAGCAAATCCACGGCGTTCGTTCTAACTATCTTGAGCAATTGCAGGGTGGTGATGGTAAGCGTAACCAGCAACAGCGTTAGGCCGGGCAGCAGGAAATAAAAAGGACTGAAGTCGATGCGGATGGCGTAGTTCGCCAACCACGCCTGCGCGACAAGGTAGGCCGCGGGAAGGGCAATGAGACTGGCTACCAAAACCAGCTTGAGAATGTTACGATTAAAGAGAATAAAAATATCCCACGCTCTGGCCCCAACCACCTTTCGTACTCCTACCTCTTTGGCCCGGCTGTTGCTCAGGTACGAGGCAAATCCGACTAGCCCCAATCCGGCGATGAATAAGGCCAATCCCGAAAAGATGCTGATCACCTGGCCAAACTGCTGGTCTGAAGCAAACTGTCGGGCGAAGTATTCGTCCAGAAAAAAGTACTCGAAGGCGTTGGCCGGAAACCGGGTTTGATACACCGCTTCTACGTACGCCAGCGTCTCGGGCAAGTTCTTCTCCTGCACCGTCAGGGTGACGTATCCTTTTTCTTTGGAGAAGGGGCTGATGGCCAACGGCTCCACTTCAAACTTAGGTGATCGCTGGTGATAATCGCTGACCACGCCGATGATTCTCCTTGGATAGGCACCGGTAAGTTCTCGATCCAGGGCTTCTTCCGGACTAGCAAAACCCAGGGCTTCTACGGCAGCTTCGTTGATCAGAACTACCGGACCCTCGAACGTTTCGGAGAAATTTCTTCCGGCAACCAGCTCGATACCATACACCGGAACAAAATCAGCGTCAAAGCTGGTCCACGATAGAATAACATTTTGTCTACCCCCGGCAACGCCTACTTCCTGTCCCCACCGCAGGTCATGTCCGGGAACCTCAAAAGAAATAGCGGCACGTTCTACGCTGGCTCGCTGCGTCACTTCGCTTTTAAAGGCCTTTATTTCGTTCCAGAAACCTCGCTGAGGAGTGCCGGGAGCTCTCACGATGAGTTTATGGGTGATATCCATTCCCAAATCCTGCTGCTGCAACAAACCCACCTGTTGGTAGATGATGACAGTACCGATCATAAGCAACAGCGACACGGAAAACTGTACTACTACGAGGGTTTGCCTCAAATAACTTTTCCCTTGGTAGGATAACTTCCCCCGCAACGCCTGGACGGGCGGCAGGGAGGAAAGATAGATCGCTGGGTAGAAACCGCTCAGCAGGGTGCCTACCCCAAAAATGGCGGCGAACAACAGCCAATATGGATACTGCTCGCCCCAGTTGAACGACCAGGGTTCATAGGCAAATTGGTCAAAGAAAGGGGTAGTAATTAGCAGGATGACCCCGGCTAACCCAATAGCGATTACATTGAGCAGCAGTGACTCCACTAAGAATTGCCGGATCAGCATCCATCGGTCAGAACCCATCACTTTTCTCAAGCCGATTTCCCGGGAGCGTCTGATGGCGCGGGCCGTGGTCAGGTTGATGTAGTTGAGCCAGGCCAAGCCAATGACGAAAAACGCCGCGGCGATGAGTATTTTGAGCCGTCCCCACTGGCCAGTTTCTTTCATCTCCCCGGCCAATTCTGAGTAGAGGTTGATGTCCGCAACCGCTTGCAGGTGAAACTCCATCCGAATCTGATAGCGGCTGAGTAGGGAACTTAAGTGTTTTTCGGGGAAGGTAGACAGCTTTTCCTGAAGCAACGCGACATCCGTCCCGGGCCTCAGCAGTAGGTAGTTATGAAAATTCACCCAGTTCCACCCCTGCCCGTCAAATTGGAAATTACGCAGCAGGTTGTGGATAGGAAAGATGAAGTCAAAAGCCAGATGACTGTTGGCCGGAATATCTCTGAATACTCCGGTCACAATATAATCTCCGTCCTGCCACTCGGCGGTGGCCAAGCGCAGGGTCTTCCCGATTGGGTCGGCCTCGCCGAAGTATTTCTGGGCAGCAGACTCCGAAATGGCTACCGAAGCCGGATTTTGCAGTACGGTTCTGGGGTCGCCCTTGACCAGCGGAAACGAGAAAATACGGAAGAAAGAAGTATCGGCGTAGTAGGCTTGGTTCTCAAAGAAGCTTATGTCCCCGCCCGCGTCGTCGTGGTAGGTAACCATGCCATCGGCCGGATGCATCCGGGTGTAATTTACCACTTCGGGAAAATTGGCGAATGCTTCGGGACCCAAGGCGTAGAATGCCTGGGCACTGGCTTCGGGCTGGTCGCCGTATTCGTGCCGACTCACCCGGTAGATGTTTTCTTTGTTGATGTGAAAACCATCGTAGCTCATTTCAAAAGAGGCATACTGAATGATTAACGCAAACGCCGCCATCCCTAGCGACAGGCCCAGCACATTGATGACGGAGAACGAGCGGTCGCGGTAGAAGCTTCGCAGGGCGATTCGGAAAAAGTTACTGAACATCGTAGTAGATTTTGCAGGAAGAACTTCCGGCAATTGGAAGCTTACTCAAGCTATAACTATTTTATTAGTTTTTCAACTAAATAAATAGTTTTATAAACTATAGACAAATAAAGATTAAGGTATGCGTAGGTCAATCGGCGGAAAACAATTAAGTGAGCTACTCGATTATTCCAGCACCACCCGTTTCCCACTCCGTGCCGACCGCTTCGCCGCGTCCAGAATTTCCACAACGATCAGATTGTTTTCCAGCGCCGACAGGTCGGTAGGGGCCACCGTGATGGTGCCGCGCACCACCGCCTTCAGGTAGGTGAAGGGATCGTCGTAGGGTGCCGACCGCGCTTCCGCTGTCTGCATAGTTTCTTCCTCCGCCTGCGTTTGTCTTACGCGCAGATCGGTGGCGTTGAGGGCGTGGGCGTAACCGGTGGCACCGTACACTTCCGTATCCTTGCGGCTCACCGGCCAGTTCCACGATGCCTGAATGATGCCCTGCGCCTTCGGGTACGTGAGAATAATCGTCGCTTCGTCGTCCACCTGGGGATACACCTCGGGCTTGATCTGCTGGGTGACGGCCGTCACCGTCGTGGGACGCGCTCCTTGCATCAGCCAGGTGATCAGGTTGGCCCCGTAGCAGCCGAAGTCCATCAGCGCCCCGCCGCCGTTTAGCTTGGGGTCGGTGAGCCACTCCAGAAATTCCAGACCCACGCCAATCTCCTTCGGACCGGAGTGACCGTCGTGCACGACGATTTTTCGCAGTGCGCCCAGTGCCGCTTCTTGCACCAGGGCCCGGACGGCGTGGTTGCTGCCGTACCAAGTGGTTTCGTAGTTGGTCAGTAGATGAATGTTATTTTCCTGCGCCAGCTTTTCCATCCGGCGGGCGTGGTCCAGGCTCACGGCCAGCGGCTTTTCTACCATCACGTGGATGCCCCGCGGAGCGCAAGCCTCCACAGTGGCCAGATGGTCGAAGATGGCATTAAATGCGGTGACGGCCTCGGGCTTGGTTTGCTCAAGCATCGTAGGCAAATCTTCGTACACCAAATCCATTGAGAAGCCGTACTGCTCGGCGTAGCGCCGGGCCAGTTCTCTATTGGGTTCGGCAATACCCACCACCTCGATATCCGGGCGCTGCATCGCCCGCAGAATCCAACCTACGTGCCCGTGCACTAGGCCGGCCACGCCCACCCGCAGCGGCTTCTCGGCGGGCGATTGGGCGAATCCAGTAGTTGTCGTAAGCAGGACTAGCAGTAAGCTTACCCATCGAGACAGTGACTTCACCATCCCTTCCGTTCTTTCAGCGTGGTGATGTGGGCCAGGTGGTGCTGCCCGTGCCAGGCGTAGTTGGCTAGCGCAATATCCAGTCGATAGGTTTTGTTCTGCTGCGGATGCACAAAGGTGCGGGCGAAGTCTTCGTCGGTGAGCGATTGCAGTAGCATCACCCAACGCTGGTGCAGGGCCTCGAGCAGTTGCAGCGACGGCTCGATGCGTGCCTTGCGGGCGTCGGTGAGCTCGGCCCAGCGGTCTTCGGCGTAGGGACGAATGGTGGGATTGTCTTCGGTGAGGGCCAACCGGAAGCGCGCGTAGGCGTTCAGGTGACTGTCGGGCAAGTGGTGCACCACTTGTCGCACCGTCCAGCCCTCGTCGCGGTAGGGAGTGTTGAGCTGGGCATCGATCAGCGGTTCTGCGGCTTCGGCAAGCTGCTGCGGCAGTTCGGCCACGGTGACGATGTGCTGCTGTCGTTCTTTTTCCGTTACTTTTTCAGGCGGAGAGAACTGACCAATGGGATAGCGTAGTGATTCGGACATGGTGGGGGTTAAGTTGGGTTGGAAAAAAAGGTGTCTTGGATTAGATCAAATATGGATCATTCCGTTTGGAATAGCGAACGAGGGAGCATAAATATACGTGACCAGGGTGATTTTCCAGGTGGTTAGGGGTTTGCGTAGGACTGCATTGTAGGCGCGCGATTAATCGCGCGCCTACAATGCAGTCCTACATTAATCCTGCCCTACCAAAAACACCGCGTTGGCAAACAGCAATTTGCCGTTGTACCAGAACTGCCGGAATAATGGATTATCAACCATATACACCACGCTGCCGCGCCCCTTTTCTTCCACCCCAAACACCAGCGACTGCGTCAACTGTTCCTGCACGTCCGCTCCCACAAAGCCACTGACCAAATCCTCGCGACCGGCCAAGGTGCCCACGTTCCAGCCCTCATCGAGGTAGGCGTAGCGATCGGTGCCCCGTTTTAAAGTATAATAATAATCGGGATAGCCCAGCGCCAGCGGGTGGGTATTGTCCAGGCGCAAGCGAAAGATCGCACCCGAAATATCACTGCTGAGCGACCGCCGCTCGCGCGAAGCGTAGGAGGCCAGTTGTGCTTCGGTACGATCCTCAGTGGCCGACGCTTCCATCGCCTGCTGCTCTTCTTCGCTGGCGTAGGGGTTGAGTCCGAAGGCCTCGTCCTCGGCCAGGAAAGACAGCGCCCCCTCCAGGGCAACCAACCGGCCGCCCTGCTTCACCCAATCCGCCAGCTTCACATCCTTTAGCGCCTCAGCGTAGCTGCCGTCGGGGAGAACGAGCACGTTGTAATCGTTCAGGTTGATCTTGGCGAGACGGTTAGCCGCCACGGGCGTGATGGGATACTGAAGCTCCTGCTCGAAGAAGTGCCAGACCTCACCGAAGCCGTAGGAAGAAACGTCCTCGTCGGTGGCCACCACCACGCGGGGCGGCTCCAAGTAACGCACCTCACCCGATCCGAAATCAAACCCGCTGCTCACAAACCCGGTGCCCACGGCGATCAGTTGCTGCTGCTGCGCGTTGGCGACGTCAAGCACGGCTTGATCAAACCCCTCGCCCAGGGCGGCATTATTGGCCCGGGTGATGATGAGCGACCCGGCCTCGAACGACTGCTCTTCCACCGTGAAGGCCCGCGTAGCGAAGCGGACCTTGATGTCGCGCTGCATCAGTTGCCCCAGAAAGCGGGCGTCGGCCACGCTGTTCCAGTCGGCGACGTAGGCGTAGGCCGCCTCGTTCACCGTAGCGGGAGTGAACTCCGGCGCGGTGACTTCGTTGCCCGTTGCCACGGCATCGGTGAGGGCGTAGGCGTCCAGGTCGTAGGCGTAGGGTACCGACCAGGCCGTGATATCGTAGGTAATGGAATCGGACAGGGCCGTCTTCGGCTCGAAAAGCACCTGCAGCAGCACCGACTTGGGCTGCTGGGCTGGAATCAGCAGATCACCTTCCTCCAGTCGGAAGTTGCCCGTCTGTCCACTGCGGTAGGAGAAGCCCGACAGACCACGACCCGCCGCGCTCTGGGAGTAGCGAATGCGGTGGGTATCCAACAGCGTGCGCAGGGCCCGTAGCTTGTCCACGTTGCCGCCCGCTTTCACCACGAAGCTGCGGTAGTTGCCCGGCGGATCGTTCTGCGCCCGCTGATAAAACTGGGCGAACTCACTGACCACCCGCGTAGCGTTCTCCGCCGTGGCCTCAATGGTTGCCAGACTGGTGGTCACGTGATGCTCAATACGGTCGGCCAGCGTGAGCGTATCCTTCTCGTCGGTGAGCACTGCCAGTCCGGCCCGGCCCGAGCCGCCCTGCTCGTAGGTCATGCCAATGGCCCCGTTGTAGGTCGGGTAGGTGTCGCCGTAGCTGGGGTACAACAGGTCGAAGCGCTCGCGGGTGAAGTACAGCCACCCGGCCTCGTCGAAGTAGCGCGCGTTGTTGGCCCCGATGGTGGTCTGAAACTCCCGTTGCCAGTCGGTGATCAACTCGTGGAAGGGCTCGGCCGCCGGGGCGAAGTAGTACGGACTGTTCACGCCCTGCTCGTGGTAGTCGGCGTGCAGGTGGGGCAGCCACCGGTTGTAGAGCTTCAGGCGGGCCTGCGTCTCCTGCTGCGTGGCCCAGGCCCAGTCGCGGTTCAGGTCGAAGAAGTAATGGTTGGGCCGTCCGCCGGGCCAGGGCTCATCGTGCTCCCAACTGTCGGGATTGGCGTTGGACGGGCTGCCCACGTGCTGGTTGTACCAGGTGGCGTAGCGGTCGCGTCCGTCGGGATTGATGCAGGGGTCCAGGATCACCACCGTGTTTTTGAGCCACGCCTGGGTGCGGGCGTTGGTGGCGTCGGCCAGTTCGTAGAGCACGCCCATCACCGCCTCGGTCAACACCGCCTCGTTGCCGTGCACGTTGTAGCTGAGCCATACGATAGCGATATCGTCGAAAGTGTCGGTGGTGGCGCTATCGAGCAGTCCGGTGCGGTTGAGGTTGGCCCGGCGGATGTCGTCGAGGCGGGCGAAGTTGTCGGGCGAGGCCACGTAGGCCACCAGCAGGGGACGGTGCTCGTAGGATTCGCCGTAGTGCTCGAGTTTCACGTTGGGCACTTGGTCGGCCACGTGCTCAAAGTAGTCGACCACCCGGTGGTGGGGAGTGAAGCGGTCGCCCAGGGCGTAGCCCAGAAACTCGTTGGGCGCTTGCGGCTGGGCCGTCGCGGTAATCACCGTGGCGGTGGTGAAGATAAATAGAGGAAAGAAGGTTAGTAAATAGCGCAGCATAGGTCAAGGTTTAGAATGCGGCGCAAAATAGTGAAAAAAGCCTTCGGTCGCGTAATTCGGTTGGCATGGCCTTTTCATAAAAAACAATGGCTACTAAATAAGCCTCTTCTTTGTTGTCACCCCGTAGGGGTCTGGTCAGTATACTGCTCTATGGCAAAGAGGAGTGGGGTGTACCGCAGTGGTATAAAAGGGTACCGCGGTACCTTAAAAGGGAGCCGCAGTAGGTAAATAGAGTACTGCGGTGGCCTTATTGGGTACCGCAGTGGGTTGTGCGCTTGCTGTAGTCAGTGAAAAGATAACTGAAGTGTTGGAAACGATCTGCTTGCTGGTGATTGAACGGGCGCGTGACTGAGGTCTGTTGCGGAAGATAATGGTCGAGTGCTATTTGGTTGCTATATTGCGGTCAGTCACAATGTGTTTATGCAATCGTTGTTTGCCACTACTGTGAAGCTCTTGATTCAAAAAAAACCGTTAAATTATAAAAAAATGACTGGCAAAACTAACTTGGCAAAAGACGTTTTTGGTATCCAAAGAGTTCTGCCATTAAACTATGTTGAACGCGATGCAGATAAAATTTTTACTGATTCCATTGATCGCTCACATCATGTCGTCATCTATGGTAGCTCTAAACAAGGCAAGACATCTTTGCGCAAGAAAAACTTAAGTGATGAGCAGTATATATTGATTCACTGCAATCATAAATGGGAAATTTCGCAAATCAACATAAATATTCTCAAGCAGGCAGGCTATGAACTGACTTTATCTGAAACTAAAACAATATCTGGAAAGGCTAAAGTAAAAGCTACATTTGGGTGGGATCTTTTTGCAAGAGCCGAGTCAGAAGCTTCGGCAGAAGCCGGGAGAGAGAATTGAAAAGTAACCAAAAGTTTTGACATCGATCCAGAGGATGTTAATGATATAATTCATGCACTTCAAGAGATCGAGTTTAATAAGTTCATTGTTCTTGAAGATTTCCATTATTTGAAACCAGAAACTCAAAAAGATTTTGCAGTAGAATTAAAAGCCTTTCATGAAAACTCAGAATATACTTTTATCGTCGTAGGAGTATGGCTAGAAGAAAACAGATTAATAGCACTCAATGGTGATTTGGCTGGTAGAGTAAAATCAGTTAACGCAGACATTTGGATAGTAAACGAATTGAAAAAACTTATTTCTGATGGGGAATCTCTATTGAATATCTCTTTTAACACAACAACGCAGGATCGACTGATTGCGGAAAGTTTACAAAATGTTTATATCGTACAAGAAGTTTGTTATGAATTGTGCATTGAAAACGGGGTTACTCAGACTGTACAGGAGGTACAAAGAGTTTTGAACTGCTCGAAGTTAGAAGAATTTATACAAAAGGTCATTGATCAACACGCGGGTCAATATAATCAATTTATTTCCAGTTTTATTGATGGGTTTCAGCCAACCGAGTTACAGATGCATAAATGGATACTCTATTCAATTTTGACTGCAAACACTGAAAAGCTTGAAGAAGGATTTAGAAGGGGCGAAATAAATGATATTGTTATTCAGCATCACCCTCGCGGGGAAGACTTAAATCCTGGTAACTTAACCCAAGCCCTAACATCAATTGCCTCATTGCAAGTTCGAAAAGGAATTACTCCTATCATAATTGATTATGATTCTAGCAATAAACGTGTGACTATTGTAGATAAAGGGTTTATAATTTGGCTTCATAATCAAAACAGAAATGAAGTTTTAGAATCAGCAGGACTTCCTACAAGTTAGAATAGCAGCTAACACACGCTAAAATTCTATTGCTGACTAAGCGGAAGATTTATATTTTTGATGAACCCATGGCTGTGCCTTCACAAGCTACTGATTTCCACAAAGAGTATTGCTTATCAGCCACTGCTTGAGTTCAACACGATGATGCAGGGTTAGCGAATACTTGTTTGAAAGTGAAGCATAGCATGAACCTAAAATCTATAAAATATGAACTACAAAATATCCTTTCGGGAAAGAGCGGCAATAGCTATGATGCACTTATCCAAACAATCGCCTACCAACTTAGAACAAGCGAGAAAACAAGCCCAATGGCTGAAGGAAAACACCAAAACAAATCAAAAGAAACAGAGAAACTCATAACCTTTGCAGTAAAAAACAATCTGTTCTATGACGATATAGAGAAAGGTAAATACGTCTCCGAAGGTGCAGAGCAAAAAGTGTACATCAAAGACGAACAATACGTTCTCAAACTTAACGATGCTATTTACTACGCTTCTTGGGAAGATTACTTTCTCAATTTAATGCTTCACAATTATTTCTTTGCAGATACTTCCTATCAATTACTAGGTTTTTATGAAGATGAAAAGGTGCTATATGCAGTGGTGAAACAACCCTTTGTAGAAGCAGACAGCCTCACAGATTTAGCACAAGTGAAAGTATTTTTGACCAATAATGGTTTTGAGAATACCCGAAACCATGATTACTATCACCCGCAACTGGGAATAGTTTTAGAAGACTTGCACGATGAAAATGTATTGACCCAGCGAGAAATACTCTATTTTATAGATACCGTTTTTTACCTTGACCCAAAGGTGTTTTGGAGTTAGAAATGCAGAGCAATATGAAAACCACTCAGCACTCACTCATGTGATGAACTGGCTCAAGGCCCAGCCTTCCCGCGTATTTAAAATTAAGTAGCAACACCTTCAATCCTCCGCATCGAGATCACTATTCCTTCTGTGACTGCTACTCTTGCCCTGGCCACTTGGGCCGTGGCGCTGATGGTACGTTATTAGTGAGTGAAAGCTGTGAGAGGAAACGTAACCTAGTCGAGCAAAAGTGGTAGTAAGCAAGCCTATTACGAAATATTTCGTAATAGGCTTGCTTTTCTTTCTCCTTACTCCTATCATTGCATTACGAAACAATTCGTAATAGCATGAGAAAGAAAAATCCTACCAAGCCTTCCGAACAAGAACTGGCCATTCTGCAAGTGCTTTGGCAGCAGGGTGCCGCCACCGTCAAGGAAGTGAACGCGGTGCTCAACGAACATAAGCCCACCGGCTATACCACCACGCTAAAGCTGCTGCAGATCATGCACGACAAGCAGTTGGTGACCCGCACCACCGAAGGGGCCAAAGGACGGTCGCACATCTACTCGGCCGCGGTGAAGGAGTCGCAGATCAACAATCACCTGCTGGATAACTTCATCCAGCGGGTTTTTCAGGGGTCCACCTCCAAACTGGTGCTGCGGGCGCTGGGCCGCGATGACGCCTCGGCAGAAGAACTGCAGGAAATACGGAAATATCTTGATCAGTTAGACAAGAAATGAACGCTATGCTTCTTCCTGAAAATTATTCTTTCGTTCGCCAATCGCTGGAAGTCGTTGGTCTCACGGTGTTTCATACGCTGTGGGCCGGAGGGCTCCTGCTCTTACTACTCATGCTGGTTCTGCGCATCATGCCGACCCAACTGCCGAAGACCCGTTTTGCCGTTTCTCTGGTGGCCCTACAACTGCTGTTTTTGCTTTTCTTAGGAATATTTTTCTACCAGTGTCACCAGCTTTCTCCCGCTGCTGAGCCCGTAGACAAAACAGCGGCGGCTCCGTTACCCGCTGTCCCAACCGTGCTTCCTTCGGTATCAACTACCGCCGAGGTGAACGCTTCACCCACCCCGGTGCCCTGGTTCACCCGCCTGCAAGCGTGGTCGCGCTGGTGGGCGGCGCTGTGGTTGCTCGGGGCCGCGTACCACGCCCTTCAACTGCTGCTCGGGGTGCGGCACACCCGGCAACTCAGAACCAAGGCTCAATGGGTGTCCGACGATTGGGAGAGAAGGTTTGGTCGCTTGAAGGAGTGCCTAGAGATTGAGCGGCCGGTGCTATTTTTGCGATCCGATCAAACCGCGGTTCCCCTCACCTTCGGCTGGCTCAAGCCCGTGGTGCTGATTCCGGCAGGCTTGCTGACCCAGCTTTCGCCCGAGCAACTGGAAATGATCGCGCTGCACGAACTGGCGCACATCCGACGGCACGACTACTTCTGGAGCCTGGGGCAGTCGTTAGCCGAAGTGGTGCTGTTTTATCACCCGGCCTACTGGTACATTGCCCGGGTGCTGGAGCGCGAGCGGGAGTTTGCCTGCGACCAGATGACGGTCAGCCTCACCCAACAACCGCAAACCTACGCCCGCACGCTGCTGCAAGTGGCGACCACTACCGCGCCGAACTACGGCCTGGCGGTGTCGGGAAAGCGAGGGTTATCGGACCGGATTAAGCGGATTGTGAATCCGGCACCCGGTCAAAGTAACGGGCCGGTGTTGCCTGCTTTGGTTCTCATTGGGATTTTAGGAATAGCTTCCGCCACCTTTGCGATGCAATGGCACCACCTCGATTCCGGGGACGGCCCTAAAGTACAAGAACAGTTAGCTGACTCGACCGACGTAGATTACGGCCCTTCGTTTGAGGAAGTGATGGCCCAAGTATCGGACGAAACGTTGGATACCACGAGCCTAACGCTGAATGAAATTTACGATAACGCCATCACCATTGATCAATCCCTCAACCAATTTGACCGAAGTTTGAAAGAATATGCGGCGTCCTATCCTAGGATGCACAAAGATCAGCCTGTATCGCCCGTTAATTATTCTAGCGCTGAGGTACTGTATCTCGTCAACGGGCTGGTACGAGACCCCAAGTCGGTTCAATGCAGTGAAGTCGAAAGAGATTTCAGTGTATCGTGATCTTGACAAACTAACGTTGGAAGGAATAGACCTTCGAAGCTACTCGGTGATGGTAACGGCATCGAGCGTCAAAGGCAAATCCATGCATCCCCAGGACTCAAGCCGTAGCAATCAGTATCACCTGCGTAACGGTTGGGGAAAAATTAATCCGCCGCCCTCCAACAACGCTAAATCAACCAATCGATGGCTCTACATCGCTGACGAGCAGGTGCAGACCAACCGACCTGCGTTTTTGGACGAGGATTACCAGGCCGCCGGATGAAAAACGCGCTACGTGCCAGTAGCGGGATCGTGGATCAATGTGCTGCGCCGGACAGAACAAAAACTGCAAGCGACGATAGAAGCCCCATAAAGGCAACCGGCGCAAGATTCTGCCACAACAAATACCCTGATTATCGTGGATGGCGTACCTCAGTACGGCAAATCCTGGGATGAAGTAGACCAAGCACTGAAACAAAATTCTATGTATTCTCACTACGCGCTTACTTTCTACGGAGCTGATTTGTCTTTGGCTATACTGAAAGTATTACGAGCCGAAGAGTATGATAGGGTGGTTGGTATTAATAGCTGGGCAAACCTGAAGAAGGGCGGACAGGTTGCTTCCACTAAGCTAGAGGAGTTGTTGCAGGTGTTTCCTAATCCTACGCAAGATTGGTTCACACTACAGTTTTTTGTCAAAGAAGAACTTCCCGTAACGCTCACCATCCTGAATCATCAAGGCCAGCCCCTCACCGTGCCAACGGGTAAGACATACCCAGCGGGTCCTCATCAGGTGGCTTGGGACGCCTCGGATCAGAAGCCCGGCGTGTACTTCGTGCGATGGACCGTCGGTGAGCAGCGGGTGACGCGGAAGGTGGTGATAGAATGACGTGAAAATCAATCCACCAGCACGTTGCTCACAAAGGTAGATTTCAGCAGCAGCCAGCCCAGAAACAGCGCGATCGCCCAGGCCAGATAGGGACTGTAGAAGTCGGTGGTGTCTTTGTAGCGGGTTTCTTTGATCTCGGCCCGCTCGTACTTATCAATCAGATCAAACACCTCCTGCAGGGCTTCCTTGTTCGACACCCGGTAGAACTGCCCCTCGCCGATCTTGGCGATCTCGCGCAGCGTGGTCTCGTCAAGCGAGTTCTCCACGTAGCGGGTGTTGCCGAAGAAATCCTTGCCGAAGGGCACCTTGCCCTCCTTACCGATGGCGATCGAGTACATCTTGATGCCGTAGGCGTGGGCCAGCTCCGCCGCCGTGATCGGGTCCAGGTTGCCCGCCGTATTGTCGCCGTCGCTCAGCAGCACCATCACCTTCGAAGCGCCTTCCTCGTTGGTTTCACGCCCCTCGTCGGCATCGCGCATGCGGTTGGTTGCCACCGCCAGCGCGCTCCCGATGGCCGTGCCCCGGCTCTCGATCATATCAAAGCTGATGTCTTCGATAAAACCGTTCAGCAGTTCGTAGTCGGTGGTGAGGGGGGAGAGCGAGTAGGCGTCGCCCGAAAACACCACCAGGCCAATGCGGTCCTGGCTGCGGCCCGCGATAAAGTTGCGGGCCACGTCCTTGGCCGCTTCCAGCCGATTGGGCGTGAAATCCTCAATGCGCATCGACTCCGAGATATCAACCACCAGCATAATGTCGATGCCCTCGCTCCACTGCTCCACCTGCTCGTTGGTGCGCTGCGGACGGGCCAACGCCACCAGCAGCAGCGCCAGCGTGAGGGCCAGCAACAGAAAAGGCACAAAGCGCAGCCAGGTGATCGGACTGGTCTTGAAGGCCGCTTTGGGGAAAGCGATCGGCAACTTCTGACTCGAGCGCAGCCCAATGAGCCAGCGCAGCAGAAAGAACGCCGGAATCAGGGGCAGCAGGTACAGATAAATCGGATGCTGGAAGCTGTAGCTCTGCAGCACGGCGGGAGTGAACCACTCCCAGGTAAACCAGCCGGTGGTGGTGTCAACCATGTTTCACTTCTTCAATACGCTGCGCAAAGCGCTGCTGGGTGTGATGTCGTAACTGCTCAAAGTGCTCAATAAGTTCACCGTTGCGCTGCTTGCCGTAGATGCGGCGGTCGATGGCCCGCAGATCGTCGCGCAACGGCTCGCCCGCGGGCAGCGCGGCAATCTCGCGGGTGGTCATCTTGGTGTAGGGCGCGCGGTCGAGTCGCTCCATGTAGCGCTTCCAAACCACCAGCGCCGCTTCCGAATGCCGGGCGTTGGGGTCGGTTTTCAGAAAGGTCATCGCCCGGGCAAACTGTTCGGCAAACTGCCGGTCGGCCTTACGCAGTCGCCGCAACTGCCAGCGCCGCCGCAGTTGCTTGCCAAACAACGCGTATAGCACCGCCAGCAGTACCAACAGCGCGACAATACCAATCAGCAGGTAGGGATAATTGAACTGCAACGGAACGTCGAGGGCTTGGGTGTTTTCCTTCAGCGCCAGCGAGTCGGGCAGTTGCGTGATGACCTGCTGCAGATGCATCGAGTCAATGTCGGCGTAGATAGCCGTGCTGTCGAGCTTTCCCCTTTCGTCGGTATCAATTACGTAGACCGGTAGGGTGAGCGCCTGCACCGAATCCAGTTCGAAGGTGGTGAGCTTATACACCACGCTGTCGAAACTAAACAGGCTGTCGGAGCGGGTGGGAAAAAACTGCCGATCCAAATACTCAAAGGGAACGTAGCGCGCCCCTTCGTTGGGAAACACCACCTCCAAGTCACGGGGATAGCGAAACGTGAGCGTATAGTAGACCGGCTCGCCGATCTTCAGGGTGTCGGCGGAAAAGTAACCACTGGGCTGTAGCGACTGGGCTGAAGCTAGGGAGGTAACAAACGATAGAAAGAAAAGAATTGAATTACGCACTTTTCTTAACCCGGTTTCGCACTTTGAACAAATGAATGAGCTTGGGCACGTAGTCGTCTTTGGTACTGATCGATAGATAATCGGCCTGGTATTTTTTGCACAGTTCGCGCAGCGTAGTCGCCGTGGTGGCGTAGGTGTTGCTCACCCGGTTCTTGAAGAACGACGACGAGGAATTGATCCACCGCGTCTTGCGGCTTTCCTTGTCAAACACCGGAATGATGCCCAGGTTGGGCAGGTTCGTCTCCCGCTGGTCCGACAGGTGCACCACGATCAGGTCGTGCTTGCGGGCCAGCGCCCGTAGGTTGTGATCATAATCGTTGTCGATGAAGTCCGACACCAAGATGATAATGCTGCGCCGCTTAACGATGTTGAGCAGGTACCGAATCGCCACGTTGAGGTCGGTGCGCAACGAGGCGGGCGTCAGGTTGTAGAGCTTCGAGATAATCTGATAAGCATGCTTATCGCCCTTGCCCGGTTTCACGTAGGCTTCTTTCTGGTCCGAGAAGCAGAACAAGCCCACCTGGCTGCCTTCCTTGGTGGCCGACAGTGCCAGCACCCCGCAAATTTCTTTACCAATGTCCACCTTCTGCACGCCGGGGTCGCCGATCTCCTGCGAGGCGCTGATGTCCAGCACCAGATACACAATCTGCTCGCGCTCTTCCTTAAAGGTCTTCACGTACACGCTGTGCCCCTTGGCCGTAGCGTTCCAGTCAATGGCCCGAATATCGTCGCCGTACTGGTAGGGACGCACCTCGTCGAAGGTGATGCCCGAGCCCTTGAACACCGAGTGGAAATCGCCCTGCATCTGGGTGGTAATGGCCTTGCGAATGGCGATCTCGTACTTGCGTAGTTTCTTCAGAAGCTGATGAACTTCTACCTTATTCATACGTTAGTATAGGGTTCGGACGTTGGTGTAGTATCGGCCGGAGCCGTCTATTTCCAGTGCATTTGGTTGGCAAAATTAGGGTTATTCCGATGAATTACACGCATTCGCCAAAAGTTTTAGCTGCGGTTCAACCAATACCGAAAACCAACGTTCTACCTTTTTTAGTATCTATCGTTAGCAAATCCGGCGGTTGACCGGCAATTTTTATAAAAACAACGTTCTCATCGACACCAACGTCCATCCCTCAAATTTGCCCAAGTGGGTGCAGCGGTTGCTGATCTTCTTCGGGGTGCTCTTCGCCCTGTTCCTGATTGTCTACATCGCCTTTCGCACCCCCCCGGTGCAGCGCTACGTAACCAACCTGATCGGTGAGCAACTATCGAAGCAACTGGGCACCAAGGTGAGCCTGGAAGGTATCGACGTCGAGTGGTTCGACGGGGTGGAGCTGGCCGGAGTCTACGTCGAGGACCAGCAGCAGGATACTTTGCTCTACGCCGGGTTGCTGGCCGCCTACATTGAGCCGATGGCGCTGTTTAATAAGACCGCGGCGATTCGCCTGGTAGAGATTCGCGAGACTTATATCAACTTATACCAGCCCGAGGGGCAGGAAGACCTCAACTTCGCCTTCATTCCCGAGGCCTTCGCCTCCGAAGACACCACCACCACGCCGGAAGACACCACCGCGGCGGCCTGGAAGATTGAATTATACCAACTGCTGCTCGACGACATCCGCTTCGACTTTCGGGCCGACGGCACCGAGATGGAGCTGGCGCTGAATAAGTTATCGATGCTGTTCGAGTCGCTGGGACTGGACGAAAGCCATATCCAAGGCGACGAACTAACCATCGACGGCTTACGCGTAGCGCTGGCCTTGCCTCCGGCCGATACCACGACGGTGGTCAACTCCCTAGCCGCACCGGTAGCCGCGGTCAACCCCGACAGCAGCAATATCATCAACCCCAGTGGATTCAAGTACTCGCTCAACAAACTACTGCTGGAAAACAGCCGGTTGGCCTACCGGGTGAAGGGAAGCGAAGACAGTACGCTGCAGCAGATCAACTTCGCGGATTTGGTGGCCGACCAACTCAACCTGACCGTGGAAGACCTGTACGTAGGCGACACCGAAGCCCGCCTGTCGATCCCGCGCTTCACGTTCGTAGAGGCCAAGAGCGGTTTTCGGCTAGACGAACTGGCGATGTCGGCCAACGTGGCCATGCCTGCCGTAGAAGCTGAACTCACCGCCCTAAAAACCGGGCACTCAGCCTTGAACGGCAACGTGCGCGTGGGGGTGACGCTCGCCGAAAGTACCGCCGAACTGATGCGCAGTCTCACGGTGCAATCGCGCCTGGAGGGGGCGGTGCTGGGTATGGCCGACGCGGCCTACTTCACCAACGCGCTCGACAGCCTACCGGCCATGAAAGAACTGTCGCCCGAACTCTCGTGGCAAGTCAACATCGCCGACGGTGACGGAAGTGTGCAAGACCTGGGCTTCTTTATTGCCGACCAGCTGGCGTTGCGGGCCAATGCTTCGTTCAAAGACCTGCCTGCCCTGGATTCGGCGGTGAGCGGTTCTCCTTACTTTGATGTGCAGGTGCCGGAACTCGCTACCAACCTAAGTTTTCTGGATCAGTTCATCCCTCCCGCTTCCCAGCAGTATATCCCCGCTACCAACGACCCTAACCTGCTGCTCACCGCCTCGGCCGAAGGCTACCTAAGCGACCTGGACGCTAAGATCAATCTGCAATCGGGCGTGGGAGAGATGAACGCCACGGCTCACTACGCTCAGGAAGGAGAGCTCACCAACGTGCAGACCAACCTGAAGGCCAATAACTTTCGGCTGAGCGCATTGCTGCGTCCTTTTGTGGGTGACACCCTGGCCCGCGACTTCGATCAGCTAACGTTCCACGCCGATGCCACCGTCCAGCAACGGGCCACCGCCCGCGACACCACCCTGGAGCAACTCACCGCCAACCTGGTGGTGGATCGGTTGGATTATAAGAAACACCGCTACGAAGGACTCACCGCGACCAGTACCCTCACCGATGGCAATCAGTTGGAAGCGCAGATCCGCTACGAAGACAGCCTGCTCAACCTGATGACCAACGCCCGGGCCGATCTGGACAAAGAAAAGTACCAACTCAACCTCCACCTGCAGGACGCTAACCTATTCCGGCTCAACCTGGTGCCCGATAGCATTATCATCGTCAACAGTCGGCTAGAAGCCAACATCGTAGGAACTGATCCCGACCTGCTTACCGGTTTTGTGAAGCTCAGCGATACCGAGGTGGTCAAAGACCGGAGCCGGTTTGTGCAAGACTCGCTGATACTGATCGCCGAAGGTCCCAAAGAAAACCGGAGGCTTATCCTGGCTGCTGATTATATGTACGCCGTGATCACCGGACAGTTTACCGTGGCCGAACTGCCCAAGGCCATCGAAGATTTTGAGCAGTACTACTTCGCCGCCACCGAAGCCAGCGGAACTACGGCCACCGTAGACACCGTGAACACCCGGGAGACCAGCGGGCAGCGGGTGGCCCTTCGGCTGGAGGTGGAACAGGTACCTACCCTGTTGCAGGCCTTTGTGCCGGAGCTAGATATTCCTGAGCCCATGTTTGTCGGGGCTGACTTCAACAGCGTGAACCACCAACTGGAGTTCACCGCCAGTGTACCGCACCTAGTCTACGGCACCAACGTAATTGATAGCCTGTACCTGAACGCGACCACCAACGATCGGCAGATCGACGTAGAATTTTATACCGACAACTTGCAGTCGGGCTCGTTGACCATTCCGCAAATTCGCTTGGAAGGTCACCTGACCGGAGAAACCGAAACGGGGCAGGGCAAACCGCTCAGCACCACCGTGGCCGACTTCAACCTGAAACTAGGCTGGGAAGATTCTCCCTATCGACTTGATCTAAGCGCGCAGGTGGGTAGCGGACCAGATACCATCACGACGCAGTTGAAGCAACTGGAGCTCATGCTGAAGGGCCAAGCCTGGGAAACTCCGCGCAACGCAACCATAACCTACGCCACCAATTATCTGGATATCGATAAATTCTTGCTGAAACAAGGAGACCAAGAAATTGCGCTGTCTACCGGTCGCGACGGAGACAAGACCGATCTGAAGATCATGATCGAGCAACTGCAGCTAAATCCCCTGTTCTCAGCGCTAGACCTGGAAGACTATCAGGTGGAAGGCGCACTGTACGGCGAGGCTGAAATTCTGGATATGTTTACCCCCGGCCCCGTCGACGCCAACTTTCGCATCAGTCAATTGGCCGTGCAGGACACGGTGCTGGGCGATATGGTCGTGCAAGTACAAAAAGGTATTCCGGTATCGGAAAGCGAAGATATCATCGATGTGCTGCTCACCCTGCAGGGCAAGAGCAACGACCTGAAGGTGGAGGGTGCGTATAATCTGGCCGCGGGTCCGGATGAAGAAGCGCTGGACTTTCAGGTAGACCTCACCCGCCTCACGCTGGATGACTGGCAACCGCTGGTGCAGGATGTGCTCACGGAGCTCTCGGGCACGCTTCGGGCCGATATGACCATCAAGGGAAGCACCACCAAGCCGTCAATCAAGGGGAACTTCACCTTCGCCGACGAAGTGTTTCTCACTCCGGCCGCGACGGGAGCGCGGATCTACGCCGAAAACCAGCAGATACGGTTCACCGGCGACGGTATGGTGTTCGATCAGTTTACCCTGCTGGACTCGGCCCGCACTCCGGCCGTGCTCGACGGCACCGTGACCTTCGCCGACCTGGCCGACCTGCGGGTGGACCTGACCTTTGAAACCGAACGCTTTATCTTTGTCAGTAGTGAGAAGTACGATAACGAAGCCTTCTACGGACGCGCCGTGGCGTCGTCTAACCTGACGATCCGCGGGCCGGTGGACGAAGTGGAGGTAGCGGGAAGTCTGGCGGTGGAAAAAGGTACGGCCATGACCATCGCGCTGGTGTCGGGCCCCGAGGAAGCGGCGCAGGCGGGGTTCTTGAACTTTGTCAACGTGAGTGAGTTTGCCAAGGCTGACACCGTGCTCCAAGATTCTTTGGCACTGGTGTCCGCGAGCACCACGACTGATTCAGTGAAGCTTAGCGGTTTTGTGCTGAGCACTGAGGTGCGGGTGGACCCGGAAGCGCGCTTCACGGTGGTGATTGATCCGGTGAACGGCGACCGGCTGGAGGTGTCCGGTGAGGGTGATTTGAAGGTAGACCAAAACTTGCAGGGCGACCTGACTATGCAGGGAACGTTCACGATCAACAGCGGTAGTTACCTGCTGAACTTTGCTAAGGTCATTAAGAAAGAATTTACGGTGCGAGACGGTAGCTCCATTACCTGGAGCGGCGACCCCGCCAACGCGGCCATCGACATCACTGCTATATACACCGTGGAAGAAGCACGTTTGGAGGATCTGGTTCCGAAAACGAAAACCAAAGCCGAAGGGCCAGCCAACGTACTGCTTACGGTGGGAGGCTACCTGCAAAACCCGGAGCTGGCCTTTGATCTGGAAGTACCAGATGTAGAAAGCTTGGGCTTTGCCGTGGCCGAAGCGGTGAAAAGCAGGATTGAGAAAATGGACGAAACTGACATCTACAAAAACGTATTCGGCCTGATTGTGCTGGGGCGCTTCATCCCGCCGGACGGAGGGTCGGCGTCCAGTTCGGGCGGAGGAACCGGCGATGCGGTCAACGACCAGATTAATAACAGCGTGAGTCAATTGCTCACCAGCCAGTTGAGCAAGCTGAGTGAAGATTATCTGGGAGGAGTAGAAATCGACGTGGGATTAGAGGATAACCAAGCGGGCGGCTCGGGAGTGGCGGGGCGTGATATAGACGTGGCGCTGTCTAAGGAATTGTTTGATGATCGCCTGACGGTGACCGTGGGCGGAACAACCGCCGCCGGACAAAACGCTCAAGGAGGCAGTTCGGGGGGCTTTGCCGGTGAGTTCCAGGTACTGTACCGCATCACCGAAAATGGTAACCTCAACCTCAAAGCGTTTCAGAGCAGCGAACGCAATCAATTGACCAATCAGATTCAGCAAAATGCGGGTGTATCGGTGCTGTATCAGTCTTCTTTTGATAAATTCTTTGCCGGAGAAGAAGAAACGCTGAAGTCGCGCTCGCTAGAGGATGAAAAGCAACCCCAAGAAACGCTCCCGCCCGCTTCGCGGGAAACCAGCGAACGCCGTACACAGCCGAAGAAGGAATAGCTATGAAAACTAGACTGACAGTTTTACAATTTCTACTAGCCGTAACTGGGCTGCTAAATATTCAGGCACAAGTTTTTGACACCTCTCAGACTTTTCGAAAACCCTCGAGCTGCTCCACTTCCCCCGCCTGAACGATCACCTCGGTTACCCGAGCTTGCGTCGGTCCGTGATGACACCACGCTACCAACTGGTCTAGCGCTCCCTCGTTACCTTCTGCTTCAATGCGTACCGAGCCGTCGGGTTCGTTGCGTACCCAGCCGTGAAGGCCCAACCGCTGGGCTTCGTTGCGGGTGCTGGCCCGAAAAAATACTCCCTGCACCTTTCCGGTGACGCGGATGCTGAAGTGTTTCGTACTCATTGAATAGATTTTTCGTTCGATAAAATACGCACTGCGGTAGTTGTCCCAATCCGCTCGGCGCCGGCATCCAACAGGGCCGCCGCCTGTTCGCGATCCACTTCCCGCCGCACCTTCACGGCTACCGAAGCCGGAAGCAGGTCGCGTAGCCCACGAACCTGCGCCAGCAGGGCGTCCCAGGCAAAGCCTTCTGCTGCCACTTGCAGTCCGTCTGCTCCCGCATCAGCGCTCAGGGTAGCGATCTCCGTAATTTCCGATTCGTTCAGAGACGCAGCGTCGAGCACGACCGTGAGCAGGGCTTCCTGTGCGTGCGCCCGCGTAGCGCACTGGGCGATCTCGATCTTCACCCAGGGCATCCCCGACTTAAAGGCTGATAAGTTCATCGCTACCTGTAATTCGGTAGCTCCATCGTAGAGGGCTTGCTGAATTTCGGCCACCTTGGTTTGCGTCATTTGGTACCCGTAGGGATGCCCCACCACGGTGACTAGTGCCGTATCGGCAGTGCCGAGTTCTCGCCGGGCCTTCTTGATCCAAAAGGGCGGCAGGCACAGCCCAGCGAAGCCGTGCGCCTTGGTCTCGCGCACCATTTCCTCCACCCGCTGTGCGGTGATGGCAGGAGATAAATCGCTGTATTCTAGAAGAGAAAAAAGATTATTCATCCGGTTTTGGTAACAAAAGTGGAACAAAAATAAATGCAATCCGTTAGAATCATTATCATTTTTCTTTACAAAACTAAATTTTTTGAATGATGAAGAACGTAGCAAAGATATCTACTTATCTATTCATAATTTCCTTTGTGATGAGCCCCCTGCTGAGCCAGGCCCAATCGGGCGACTCTCGCTTCGGCGTGAAGGGCGGGGTTAACCTGTCTAACTTCAACCGCGGCGACGTGGGCACCCAAAACATGCGCATTGGGTTCAACCTTGGCTTGTTCACCGAACTGGCCGTGGGCGAGCACTTCAGCATCCAGCCCGAACTACTGCTTTCTACCAAAGGAAACCGCGCCACCTACGGCACCGATGACGGAGTGCTTGATCTGGTAGGAGCCGAAGGGGAGGTAAAGACTAACCTGACCTATATTGACATCCCCGTGTTGGCGAAGGTAACCATTGGCGAAGTACTTAATATTCACGTGGGCCCCTACGCCAGCTACCTGATCGGAGCTAATGCTTCTACGGATGGAGATCTGGCCAGTGGCTCGGAAGATCTGAACCGCGACAACTTCAAAACCTGGGACTACGGTCTGGCCGCCGGACTGGGCGCTGACATAGATGTGGTGACCATTGGCGCACGCTACAACCTGGGGTTAGTGAACGTGGCCAAGAGCACTGCCGCTGAAGGCATTCTGGATAACTCTAAAAACTCCGTGCTGCAGGTTTACGTAGCGGTTGGTTTCTAGGTAGATCAAAAAAAAGAGTGCCACCAATAGCAATCATATCACAAACTTGATAGCGCTTTCTTCGGGAAGCGCTATTTTTTTGTGCTACGCCACGCTGCTAACCTAGTGCAGAATGTTAGTCGATGCGGACGGCTAGCAGCAGCAACGCCCCCTGGCGAAACCCACCGTTGCTGATCTGACCGCTTACGGGAGTCACCTTCATTGCAAATTGATCGGTAAACGCAAAACTGAGCGAAGCACCCACTTCAAATCCTCCGAGCCAGCGATTCGTGCTTTCCACCAGATAGATATCTTCTTCCCCAAAACCTACGTTGGTGCCCTGCACCGAAGAGAACCACGCTGCGTAAGGACCGGCGTAGGGGGTAAGGGTGAATTTCTTGAAGCGGATAAGCTGGTATCCTACCAGGGGACCTACGCTCAGCGTGACGGTGCGGTTGAGGAAATAGTCTTGATCGGGAAAGTAGTCGCGCAGTAGTCCTGCCTGAAAGGTTGGTGACAACTGCCAGCGACTATCGCCCAGGGCGATCTCACGCTGCACCGTGACCACGGCGCCCTGCGCATCGTACCGGGATATGTCTCGTTTAAGAAACTCGGTGTAGCCCGCGCCCAGGTAGGTTTGGCTAAATACTGGCTGTGTCAGCCCGCCCATGAGTACCAGTATAGCAACGAGCATGATACCCCGGAGGGTGAATGGGTGAAGCGTCATAGTATTCTATCTAGAAAGTGAAAAATATTAGCGAATAGCCTCGTAACAGTAGGCGGTAGCCCAGGTGCAGGCGACCACTTTGCCCTTTTTGCCATCGGTACCCGGCACCACCCGCACCCCGCCGTAGCCCTGGAAGTTCTCGTACTCCGGACTCTGGATGCGCCAGAGTAGGTCACCGGTGTTGGTGTCGTAGGCGTAGAGTTTGCCATCGCCGCGGCTGCCAAAGTACATCACCCCATTGAGGAAGTGCAGGGCGTGGGCGGCGTTGCCCCGCCCGATATCTTCCCAAATGGTTTGGCCCGTGAGAGGGTCCAGGGCCATTACCCGGCTGGTGAACCCGAACTTATTTACCACAAACAGGCGGTCTTCATAGATGGCGTAAGTAGATACGCCATCGCCATTTTCTTTGAATTCGTCCCGGTGCCAGAGCACTTCACCGGTGTGCTTGTTGATGCCGAAGAGTTGGGCGTCGGGATTTACAATCATCACATCCTGATACATGGCTGGTCGTTGGCTGAAGTTGAGCTGCATGGTATCAAGAAGTTGCGTTTTTTTAAAATCGTAGCGCCCAGTGGTCAGGTTGTAGGATGCCACAAAATTGAATGTCTGACTTTGATAAACATCCACGTTGCTATTGAACTGCAGAAAAGCGTGGCACTGTCCGTTTTCCTCGTAGATATATGGTGATCCCATCAAACCATAGAAGGGTGCAAAGAACTGAATTGTATCAATAGGCGGCTCCATAACCTTTTCGTAAGAAGAAGAATACACGTCGCCCTTCGCTAAGGATGGCGTCAGCACTGAGTCCTGATCGTAAGTAGCATTCGCATAGTAATAGCTGTCGCCAACAATTTGAATTCCCCCACCGCTTTGCCCTGACCGTCTTTCTTTCCACAGCGTCTTGCCCGTTCCTAGATCAACGGCATAGAAATACGAGTAGTTTTCTAATAGCCAGATGTTGTCCTTTTGATTGATATTAAACTCATCAAGGTTTACAGATCCAGCTCGGTCTTGCGATAGGAAATCTGTCCAGCGCCAAACTTCCTTACCACTATCTACGTCCAGTGCTACTAACATATCTTGTTCTTGGGCAGTAGCTCCCCCCACCACGACGGTGTTTTTGTAGAGCGCAGGGCTTATACTTACCCAAACCAACCCTTCTTCGGTAATATCTTGCTTCCACAAGTAGTCTTTACCAACCACTGCCCCGTCGGTGTCGCGTTTCTCAGTAGCCACGGGCTCATCGTCCGGTTGTTCACAGCGAACGGCAAGTAAAACCAGGCAGCTTAGTAGAGCTGCTGGTTTTAAGAAGCTTATGATTAAGGAATGACTCATCGTCGGGAGGTAGCAAAGAATCCATCAAACCCTTGATTTCCGCGAAACGCGCGGTTAAGCAGCAAATTTGTTTCTGGGTGGACACCCATCTCCAAATGGTTGGCCCCCGGAAGGCGGGCGGCTTGACCTCCCCAGCGAGAGTTGGCGCCAATTTGAGACGATTGTTTGATCAGACCATCGCTCGGTTGGTTTACCCAGCGCGTGCGGGTCACACGCCGGTCTACCCAAACACAGTCACCACAGTCGTCACCCGGATCACAAGAGCCTGGGTCTAGCGCTAAAGGACTTTTGCCATCACACTCATACACTCGCTCGGTGGTGGTGTAGGTTTCCTGAGCACGGGCCCCGGTAATTTGGTTCCAGGCAATTTCCCAGCCTCGTTCCAGATAATCAGCTCCTACGGTCCAGGCTTCCTTCTCTCGTCTTCTACCATCTTGACACGACTTCCAGCAAAGCACACCTCCATTCGTATTAATACCATTGGCGGTACTTCGATACGCAATGGCTACTTGATTATAACCCGTGATCAGTAAGTTAGCAAAATTGTTATCAAAAGTGATGCTTGATACCATCATCCGTACTTGTACCGGACTATTTTCTTCGCCCCAGGCAAATATTTTTGGCTTGCTGTTGCTATAGGTTTTGATAGTATTGAAATAAGCGCTGTTCTCAGCCAAGTCGCGCACCGAAGGGCTGTTCGGGTCATAATTATTTCGAATCGCTTCATTGAAGCCCCCGGTCAAATCCTCCGTTATATCAATCAAGTATCCACTAGCAAGGGTTCTCACTAATTCGCTCTTTATATCACCCTTAAGGGCATTATTCACTGCGTCTATGAACGCTCTCCACTTACTTCGGGCAGCACTAACAATCGGTCCTCGACGCATGTTTTCGATACTACTATTAACAAAGCGATCAATTGGTGTCCCGGCAATCACATCATTAGCAATGTGAGCTCCATCCAGCGGACTACCAAAGGTAATTACTCCTCCATATAGACCAGCATCGTCCCGGTCAGCTTGCCGAAGGGATACTCCCCCCATGCTGTGACCAATTGCAATGGTACGGCTACCTCGCGCCGAAGAAGACCCCGCGCGCAAAAGATTGGCGTAAGTTTGTACTCCCTGATCCGTACGGTAACTAAACCCCGAAGACCGTACCTTGAAGTCACGTTGGGCACGAGCGTATTCTGCGTTCCAGAAGTCGCCGTTGCTGTTGAGACCATGCGCCCAAAATACGTTGCGATCTTGCGCTGACAAGCAGAGCGGAAGAGCAACCAGCAGTAGTATAAAAAGTTTTTTCATGATTAGCGAGATTTTTGGATGGTAAAGTTGCTATAAAATATGTCTGAATGCTCTAAGAAAGTCACATCATAGGCGGCTGAGTACTGCTTATTACGGTAGTGACTGGAGGCGAGGTAGAGCACAGAGTCTTTGTTGAACTGATAAAAGTTGTGCTCCAAATCTTTCAAATCACCCTGCGGAGTGTATCCCTCGGTACGGTAAACAATACCATACTTAGCGAGCATGTAGCGCTTTTCTGATGAAACTTCGGGAATCCGCTTAGATGAACCACTACGCGCAGCGATGGGCTCAACTTGGTAGGGAAGAGGAATCTGCTGGTTGAACTCAAGCACACCGGGAGAGAGTTCTGCGTAGCTTTCGGAACCGGCCCGAGCCATTGCAATGGTCTTCGCAGCCACGCCCTTAGGGCTATAATAGGATGAGATAGCGTACTCTCGGGCCTCCTCTAGGTCGGCAAATTCGCTTACGTCTACCCAGTAATTCTGATCATAAGTGTCCTCGAATATTAACTTTTGCTTCTCGTCGTAACCATTCACTACCCCGTTGACATACGTAAAGCGTTGCACTTTGGGCATGTCGCTGGGCAATGTCCACATATCGGCAGGGTTGTCGCTCAGATTGGGCAGGTAATCTACTTGTTGACTGTAAGTAAGATCTTTGTAAACCTCGAGATAGATCTGTTTACGTTCTGACTTGGGCTCTTCCAAAAAAGTCATTCCCAACGTTTCGGCCACTCCTTCAGAAAACTCGGCACGGCGGTGTGCTTCTTCAGTGTAGCTAATTTTAAGCAAAATCGGTTTGTCGCTTTTGAGAGATGAGGCAGACTCATCGTCACTATTTTCTAAAAGTGCGTCCTTCTGACAGGCGGTCAAGAAACCTAGGGTGATGACCAGCAGGAATAGAGATTTTTTCATTGTTTAAGTGTAATATTATGCAATGTGAAGAAATAAGGGGTATCCGCATCTTGGAAATGGGGATAGGGCACGGGGAATGAAGACATTTTTAGAAGCATCTGCATAAGGGGAAGTGGTTAAGGGTGGAGAAAATTAATTTGATATAGCTAAGACGGGGGCAAAGGTGAATTGTGACCGGAGTGGGGAATAGATATTTTTTTGTATTTTCAAGGGCTTATTCACCAACCAACTACCCAATGAACTCCCTAGCCGACCATTCCGACGAGGCTCTGGTGCGCGCCTGCCAGGCGGCGATGCAACCGGCCCACTTCAACGAACTGACGCGGCGTTACCGCTCCCGCGTGGTGCACTGGTGCCACGGGTACCTGCGCGACGCCGACGATGCCCAGGACGTTACCCAGGAAGTGTTCATTCGCTTACTTACGCGCCTGCCCACTACCGGCACGAGGTGTCCTTTGTGGCGTGGCTACAGACCATCGTGCGCAACCGCTGTGTGGACCACCTGCGCCAGGACAAACACGCCCTGGACCAGGAGCTGTCGGAAAACATTGCCGCCCCCTGGGAAGAAGAGCTAGACACTGAGGCGGTGTCGGTGCCCACCGAAGCGTTGGTGTACCAGTTGCTCAATAAACTGAAGGGCGGGGACAAATACTTGCTGCTGCTCTGCTACCACGAAGGTTACTCGACCAAGCAGTTGGCAGAGGCACTCCTGGTATCCGAAACGGTTGTCAGGAAACGATTGCAGCGGGCCCGCGACCGGATGCAAGTACTGCTGAAGAAGCACCGAAATTCACCGGAGCGGCCTTTTAAGTAATTGCCATATCAGGTTATTTCTCATCACTCAATCTCGCCCACAAATTCCGCATCTTCCAAGATATACATCAGCTGCTCGTAGTCGGTATCATTGAGCTTCAGCGTGCCCTTAAAGGCTACCAGCGATGCCTGATACTCCACCGGTTTTTTCAGAAACACCTCAATCACGGTTTCGGGTCCGCCCGAGCCGCAGAAGAAGCAGGAGGCCAGCGGCAGCGACGACACAATCACGTGCTCGGGTTTGAACAAGCCCTCGAAGGGAATGATGTAACCGGGCACCGTCACGGTGGTACCCTCCAGCGCCTGCGCCTGCTCACTGAACTGGGGCACGTACAGCTCACCGTAGTCATCTTCCGACACTTCGTACGACACCGCGGACAGGGCTTTCCACACTTCGGTATCCAGGGCATCCTGCGCCCGAACGGTAGCAACGGTAAATAGCAAAAATAAGATAAGGCAAGGTTGATTCATCGTTGTCGCTGTTCCGGCAGCGTAGGGATTCATCGCTATGCTGCTAAGGGTGAGAATATCTATTTCAGTGAACGCTAATTACCGGATACAGTTCCGCTACTTTATCTACCACGTAATCCACTTCGTCTATCGTATTTAATCTGCTAAACGAAAAACGCACTGCCGCCCGTTGCGCATCAGCGTCCAGCGCCCGCAGCACGTGCGAACCCAGCGTGGCCCCGCTGGAGCAGGCTGAGCCTCCTGATACCGAAATACCCGACAGATCAAGGTTGAACAACAGCATATCCGAAGCCTCGGAAGGCGGGAAACTCACGTTCAGCACCGTGTAGAGGCTGTCATTAATCTCTCCCGACATCCCGTTAAACCGCACCTCAGGAATGCGCTCCCGGAGCTGATCGATCATGCGCTGCTTGAGTGATCGGACATGCCGCTGGTGCTCCGCCATTCCTTCGCAGCTAATGGCCAGCGCCCGGGCAAGTCCGATGATGCCGTAGAGGTTTTCGGTGCCGCCCCGCATGTTGCGCTCCTGGTTGCCGCCCCGCAGCAGCGGATGAATTTTGTGCGCTTTGTTGATGTACAACAATCCCACTCCCTTAGGACCATGAAACTTATGGGCCGCCCCCGCCACGCAGTGCACCGGCAACGCACGCAGGTTAAGCGGATAGTGCGCCAGCGTCTGCACCGTGTCGGAGTGGAACACCGCCCGGTGGGCCGCACACAGCTCCCCTACCCGCTCGATATCGGTGAGGTTACCTATTTCGTTGTTACCGTGCATGAGCGACACCAGCGCGCGCGGGTAGGTGCCTAGCAATTCTTCCAGATGGTCAAAATCGACGTCTCCTTGGGCGTCTACGTCTACGTAGCTCAGTTGAATCTGACTGTTTTGCTCCAGGGTTTGCAGGGGATGCAGCACGGCGTGGTGCTCCAGCGGCGAAGTGATAACACGTTGCAGATCCAGCGCCTCGATGCTACAGCGCAGCGCGGTGTTATCGGCTTCGGTGCCTCCCGAGGTGAAGAACAACTCGCCGGGAGTAACGCCCAGCAGTTCGGCCACCTGCTTGCGGGCCGCCTCGATGGCCGCCCGCGTGGCGCGTCCGTGGGCGTGGGTCAACGACGGATTGCCGAAGTGCTCACTGAAGTACGGCATCATGGCCTCTAGCACCCGCGGGTCTAGGGGAGTGGTGGCAGCGTTGTTGAGGTATACGTTCATGCGGGTTACGGACGCTTAAGAAAAAGTGAAAGTGCTGATTACTGATCCACCAGAATACCGACAAATATACCGATTATCCGAAGAATAGTAGCTTAAACACTAATTTCCCGAAATAATCTCCCGAATGTCGGCTACCAGCTTCTTCGCCAGGTGCTCAGCGGTGACGCGCGAATTAGACTCCGAAATAATGCGAATGATGGGCTCGGTATTGGAGCGGCGCAGGTGCACCCACTCGCGGTCGAACACGATTTTGACTCCGTCGGTGGTGATCAGGGGCTGGTTGGCGTAGCGCTCCTCAATGGCCTTCAGGATCACCTTGGTATCGATGCCGGGAGTGAGTTCCAGCTTGTTTTTCGAGATGTGGTACTGCGGGTAGCTCGCCTTTAATTGAGAAACCGGACGGCCGAACTTGGCCAGGTGCGACAGAAAGAAGGCAATGCCCACCAGCGCGTCGCGGCCGTAGTGCAGCGGCGGATAGATAACCCCGCCGTTGCCCTCGCCCCCGATCACCGCGTCGGTGTCCTTCATGGCTTGCACCACGTTGACCTCGCCCACGGCGGAGGCGGTATAAGTGCCGCCGTGCTTCTCTGTGACCTCTTCCAGGGCCAGCGACGACGACAGGTTTGATACCGTGTTGCCCCCGCCGCGCAATCCTAGAATGTAATCGGCCACGGCCACCAGCGTGTATTCTTCGCCGAAGGGTTCGCCGTTTTCTTGGATGAACACCAGCCGATCCACGTCCGGGTCCACCACAATGCCCAGGTCGTAGGTGCCCTGCTCAATCTTACCGCAAATATGGCTTAGATTTTCGGGAACCGGCTCGGGGTTGTGCTGAAACGAGCCGTTGGGTTCGCAGTAGAACTTCTCTACGTGCTGCACGCCCAGCTTTTCCAGCAGCAGCGGCACGCTGAGCGATCCCACCGAATTGATGCAGTCGATCGCTACCCGAAAATCTCGTTCGCGGATGGCATTGACGTCCACTTCGGGCAGGGCCAGAATTTGATCGATGTGGACTTCGGTGTAGCCTTCCTTGGTTTCGTAGCTACCCAGCTTACCGACGGTGGCAAACTCAAACTGTTCGCTCTTCACCAGGTTGAGCACCTCGATGCCCGCTTCGGCCGAGATAAACTCACCCTGCGCGTTGAGCAACTTAAGGGCGTTCCACTGTCCGGGATTGTGACTGGCGGTGATAATGATGCCTCCCTGCGCTTCTTCGGCCACCACGGCCAGTTCTACGGTGGGGGTGGCCACCAAACCGAGATCGATCACATCGATGCCCAGCCCCTGCAACGTGGCGGTGACTAGTTGCGACACCATAGGGCCCGAAACCCGCGCATCGCGCCCAATAACTATTTTAGCTTTCTTTTGGCCAATGTGCGTCCCGAAGGCCGCCGCGAACTTAACCACGTCCACCGGGGTGAGGGCGTCGCCCACCTGCCCGCCAATGGTGCCTCGGATGCCAGAAATTGATTTGATCAGTGTCAATGCGTTGCCGTAATTAGGTTGATGTCGATGCGCCGGTTGGCCCCTCTGGACGGGCTCAATTGAACCTGGCCATCACTTTGTTTACTTCCGAATCGGGATTACCGCAGGCACTATCCGAAGTAACCGTTTTGCCACAGTAACCACAGGCGGCCCCTTCTTTGTTGAGATACGGATTCTGAGAAGCACAGGTGCCCTTGAACTCCCCGTTCTTCAAGAAGATTAGCCGGACGCTCATGCCTATAAAAAAGATCGCCAAGAAACCAATCGTCAAAAGTATCGTTGCCATAATTTGTTAATTTAGCACTTGCTAGATTTGCCCTGCGCAAAGATACCCCTTTGCCCAGCAATTACAAGGGAAGCCCGACCCCAAACCATAAAGGGAGGATGCCTTTGGTTACTGAACGAGCAGCGAGAAGGCAAAGTTTCTTACCAGCACCCCATCCCATGGATCACACTCCGGCCCTGGCGGCCTTCAACCGACTGCTCACCATCATGGACGAACTGCGCGAGCAGTGCCCCTGGGACCAAAAGCAAACCATCGACAGCCTGCGGCACCTCACCATCGAAGAAACCTACGAACTCTCGGACGCCATCCTGGAGGGTAACCTGCCGGAAGTAGAGAAAGAACTGGGCGACTTGGCCCTGCACCTCGTTTTTTACGCCAAGATTGCCAGCGAAACGGGCGCGTTCACCATCGCCGACGTGCTCGAGGGCATCAGCGACAAACTGGTGCGCCGCCACCCCCACGTGTACGGCGACGTGACGGCCGACGATGCCACCACCGTAGCGCGTAACTGGGAGCAGATCAAACTTCAGGAAAAGGGAACCGTCAAGAAGACCGTGCTGGGCGGAGTGCCCGCCGCCTTGCCCGCCCTGCTGAAGGCCTACCGCATGCAGGAAAAAGCCCGGGGCGTAGGCTTCGACTGGGAGCATAGCGAGCAAGTTTGGGAAAAGGTGCAAGAGGAGCTCCAGGAATTTAAGGAAGAACTACGGAGCGGCGACGCGCTGAAGCAGGAAGATGAATTCGGCGACTTACTGTTCTCGCTAGTCAACTACGCCCGCTTCGCTGGGATCAACCCCGAAGATGCGCTGGAACGCACCAACAAGAAATTCATGCGGCGCTTTAACTACCTAGAACAGCGGGTGCGGGAGGAAGGAAAAAACCTGACCGAAATGACCCTAGCCGAGATGGATGTTTACTGGGAAGAAGCGAAAGGATTCGACGGTCAACAGTCGATAGTCAACGGTCGGCCGACCACCGATTAGTATCGAGGCAGTACGCTTCTGACTGTGATCAGCCCGGGTAATCCTATCCGGTCGAAGGAAGAATACTCAAGAAAACCAACGCCCTTATGGATAAGCAATTCACACAGCACTTCTCATCCACCGTTTCACTTAGATATCATCGCCTATGAAACCCGCCTACCTCACCGAAGAAAACATCAACGCCTTCATCGCCGCGGCCCTGGCCGAAGACATTGGCGAAGGTGACCACTCGTCGCAAGCGGCGGTGCCCGCGGATGCCCAGAGCCGGGCGCGCCTGCTCATCAAGGCCGAAGGAATACTGGCCGGCGTGGAACTGGCTTCCCGTATCTTCCGCGCGGTAGACCCTACGCTGCGCGTCGATGTGCACTTGCCCGACGCCTCTTCCATTCAGCCGGGCGACATTGCGTTGGTCGTAGAAGGTCCCGCCCGGTCCATTCTATCGGCCGAACGTTTGGCACTCAACTGTCTGCAACGAATGAGCGGCATCGCCACCTACACCCACCAGTTGCAAAGTCTCATTCGGCACACCAAGGCCAAGCTGCTCGACACCCGCAAGACCACGCCCAACTTCCGCCTGCCCGAAAAGTGGGCGGTAGCCATTGGGGGCGGCACCAACCACCGTTACGCGCTCTACGATATGGTGATGCTCAAGGACAACCATATCGACTTCGGTGGGGGCATCCGGGCCACCGTCGAGAAGACCCGGCAGTACCTGCTCGATCACCAAAAAGACCTCAAGATCGAGGTGGAAACCCGCAACCTGGACGAGGTGCAGCAAGTGCTGGACGTGGGGGGTGTCGACGTGATTATGCTCGACAACATGTCGCCCGACGAGATGCGGGAGGCAGTGTCCCTGATAGGTGCCGCGTCCACGGTGGAACGGTGTGAAACCGAGGCGTCGGGCAACATCAACGAACGTACCATCGTGGCCGCCGCCGAGTCGGGGGTCAACTTCGTATCGGTGGGCGCGCTCACCCATTCGGTGCGCAGCCTGGACATGAGTCTGAAAGCTTTTTAGGGATGGGCGGATACCCACTCCGCACCGTCGGCAAACACCTCCCGCTTCCAGATGGGCACGGTCTGCTTGAGCGTATCGATGGCGTACTGGCAGGCGGCGAAGGCGGCTTGCCGGTGCGGAGTAGCCACCGCAATCACCACCGCCACTTCCCCCACGAGCAGCGTGCCGAGCCGGTGGTGAATCGCTACCTGGTTGGCACCCCACCGCTGCTTGACCGTAGCCGCTAGTTTTTCCATCTCCCGAAGGGCCATCGTTTCGTAGGCTTCAAATTCCAGACGCAGCACGCGCCGCTGGGCGGTATGCTGCCGCACGGTGCCCACAAAGACGTTCACCGCTCCGGCCTCGTCGGCCTGAACCGAGCGGATGACCGATGCCACGTCAATGGGATGAGAAGTGAGTTGAATCAAAAAGGTTAGATTAGCTTACGGGTGCTCGGCCAGAGATGGTAAACCCACGGTGAAGGCCGTTCCGTGGCCCACTTGAGAGGTCATCGTGACTGTTCCCCCCAGGGTGTGCACCGCCTCCTTGACAATGTATAACCCCAGCCCGGAGCCCGACGACTGCTGGGTTGCCCGGTAAAACATATCAAACACGCGGTCTTGCATAGCTCCCGGAATGCCGATGCCATTATCTTTTACCAGAATCAGCACCCCCTCATCCGTAGCGCTCACTGAAATATCCACCCACGGTTGCACTGCCTGAGCGTTGAAGAATTTCACGGAGTTGGATAATAAGTTGCTGAGGATGGTTCTAAGTCGATGAGCGTCGGTGGCAAAAGTGAGCGTATCGGGAAAGTTGGTGATCACCCGCACGTTCACCGAACGAAGCAAGAAGTAAAGACTATCGACGATTTCGGCGACTATTGCCGGAAAGCTAATTTGCTCGGCAACCACCTCCACGCGGGCGTTGCGCGAGTAATCAACGATGCTGCTGATCGTGCTATCTAGCCGGTGAATGCTGGTCTCGATAAGTTGCAGGTAGTGCGCATGCTCGGCGTGATCAGGTTCGTCCTGAAGGATGGAAACCAGGCCCAGCACCGAGGTGAGCGGGGCGCGCAGGTTATGCGAGGTGCTGTACACAAACTGGTCGAGTTCAGCGTTGGTCTTCTGCAACGCTTCAATGTTGCGGCGCAACTGTTGCTCGGTGGTCTTGATGTTGGTGGTATCTCGCATGGCACCCGTCATGCGCATCATCTCATTCTCTCGGGTGGTTTTCGCGTAGATTTTTATGTGTCGCTCCTCGTGGTTATCGGGCCGGATGACGCGGTACTCCAACGTGAAGCTATCCGCGTTGTGCAACGCATCCTCCATTGTGTGCCGAACGCGCTCTTGGTCGTCGGGATGAATGATCTCCAACCAGGTCTTGATCACCTCGTCAGTTGATTCCTTGTAGAACGCAGAATAAGCCAGATCAAGGCCTAGTATCTTAGAGGCGCGGGTGTCCCACATCAGCCGATTTTCAGAGACATGCCAGTCCCAAATGCCGATGTTGGCCGACTGAGTGGCCAGCTCCAGGCGTTTTGAGTACTCGGCCACCGCTTGCTGCCCCTGCCGCTGCCCGGATACATCCCGAAAGTTAGAGATCACTCCGCCGATGCTTTCGTCGTGCAATAGGTTGGTCAGCACGGTTTCTGCCCAAATGATTCGGCCATCTTTGCGGGCCAAACGCATTTCACCGGAAACCCGCAAGTTGGGGTGGGCGAGCGCTTCGTCGAGCAGCTTCAGGGCAATGGCTTCGTCTTGCGAAAACGTATAGGTACAACCGGATGTGCCAACGATTTCGCCGGGGGTATAGCCAATCACGCTTTCAACCGAAGGCGAGGCGTAGCTGATCAGTCCTTTCTGGTCGTAAACCACAATGGCCTCGAAGCTGTGTTCGATAAGGCTGCGAAACTTTTTTTCGCCGCTGAGCAGGCTTTCTTGGCTGACTTTTAATTCTTCATTCAGATCATGGGCCTTCTGCAATAGTGCTTCGTTGGTCTCCTCGGGCACACGCTGTTGGATGTCGTAGCCGACCCCCTGCGTTTCTACGAGGATGCCCTCTTCATTCATCACTGCTGAAAACTCCCAGCGCGTGAGATAGTAATCACCGTTGCGTTTTGGCTTACGGATATCAAAGGTTACCAGCTTTTCCGGACTCTCAATTAAATGGTGCGCCTCTTGCTGGCAAATTTCGGCATCGTCAGGATGGACCGTGGGGAGGTAGTGGGTTCCGATAAAGTGCCCTTTGGGCCCAAAGGCATTCTCAAAAGCCCGGTTCACGTAGGTGTAGTTGCCGACCAAATCCAAGCGCATAAGGTAGGTGACCTTGGAGTGCATCAAAGCATGTAGCAAGCTACGCTGGTATCGGGGGGTAGGTCCGGAAGGGATAGGATACGAATCTCTCATAAGACATCACTAAAACAACTACGCTTGTCCTTGCTTATCAGCCAAGGTAGCTAATTACAAGAAACTGTGCGCCATCCACCCGGAGAAGGTGATGCACATCAGTAGATTGTATAGGATGTTGTATAACAGTATGCTACTGAATAATCTTACAAATATAATCTATCGTTCGGAACAGTACTCCGCAACCCGCTTATTATTGAAAGAGTTCATGTCTAGAAAATTTTTTCTATTTAACTTATCCCCCACTCACGGGGGGAATAAGCGCTATTTCGTCGTTTTCACGAAGAAGTTGATCCGCCAGTCCGTATTCGTTGTTCACCGCCAGCCGCGTTGAGCGCAGGTCCTTCAGCGCCGGGTATTGCTGCTGCAGGTGATTGAGGAGCTGAGCGGCGGTGGTGCCGCTGGGCATTTCACACGCCAGCGTCGATCCTCCCACAATGTCGCGGCTGATTCCAAACAGGAGTAGGTTAAGTCTCATCGTCGGCAAAGATAGGACAATAGGGAAAATTAGGAAAACATCCGTAACTTTGATTTTCGCTTCTCATTGTTTTCCGCATGTCTTTGTACGATAACCACGGTCGGCCGATCAACTACCTGCGGTTGGCGGTGACCGACCGCTGCAACCTGCGCTGCTTCTACTGCATGCCCGCCGAAGGAGTAACCTACGCCCCAAAGCAGGAGTTGCTCACCTACGAGGAAATGGAGCGGCTGGTGCGGTTGCTGGCCAAGCTGGGCATCACCAAGATACGCATCACAGGGGGCGAGCCCTTCGTGCGCCGCGATCTGCTGCCCTTTTTGCGTCGCCTCAGCACGGTGCCCGGCATTCAAGAGGTGCACCTCACTACCAACGGCGTGCTCACCGCCCCCCACGTCTCCGCACTGAGATCTATGGGCATTGCCTCGGTGAACCTGAGTCTGGACACCCTGAGTCCTGAACGTTTTTTAGCCATTACGCGCCACGACGACCACGCGCGGGTGATGCGTTGCTTTCACCACCTACTAGGGGCCGAAATACCGACCAAGATCAACACCGTGGTGATGGAAGGAAAAAACACCGACGACATCATTCCGCTGGCGGAACTCACGCGCCAGTATCCGGTGTCGGTGCGCTTCATCGAAGAGATGCCCTTCAACGGGGAGGGACGCCGCTGGCCCCTGGTCTGGACGCACCAAAAAATTACCGAAACGTTGCAAGCGCAGTATCCCGATCTGCAACGGGCGCCCGATGCTCCGCACAGCACCGCCTATCACTTCCGCCTGCCCGACGGGCAAGGCACGGTGGGAGTGATCGCCGCCTACAGCCGTACCTTCTGCGGCACCTGCAACCGCATTCGCCTCACCGCCACGGGTACCCTCAAAACCTGTCTGTACGATCAGGGCGTGCTCAACGTGAAGCAACTGATGCGCCGCGGAGCCTCGGACGAGCATTTGGCACAGGCCTTCTGCCGGGCTTTCGCCCAACGGGCCAAGAACGGGCGGGTAGCCGAACGGCAGCGCGGGGCGGCAACTCCGGTAGCGGAGTCGATGTCGACCATCGGCGGATAAAACGAACCACTAACCCTAATAACCAATCCGTATGTTTGAAAATATTAAGAGCAAAGTAGTCACTGCCGACCAGTTGGCCACCCTGCGCAAGAAATACGCTGACCGAACCATTGTCTTCTGCTCGGGATGCTACGACATTTTGCAATCGGGCCACGCCGTGTTCTTCAACCAGTGCCGACAGTTCGGCGACCTGCTGGTGGTGGGCGTAGGGCGCGACAAAACGTTGGAAGCCCTTAAGGGTCCGGGGCGACCGGTGAACCCCGAAAACAACCGCTTGTACCTGGTGGCGGCCCTGCAAGACGTGGACTACGCCGTGCTGAACGACCACGAGATTGGAGCGGGGAAGATCGACTTCCGGGAGGTGATTACCCAACTGCAACCCGATGTATTTGTGCTCAACCGCGACGATTCGGCCATTGCTGAGAAGCAAAGCCTGTGCGATACCACCGGCACCCGCATCGAGTTCGTGGACCGGGAAGTGCCCGAAGAACTGTCGCCCTCTTCCACCACGAAAATTATTAACAAAATCAACTACGCCTACCGCGCTCCGCTACGCATCGACTTTGCGGGCGGGTGGACCGATGTGCCCTACATCATGAACGGCCAAACCGGCTACGTATCGAACGTGGCCATCAAACCGCTCGTCGAGATGAAGGGCAACACCTTTAACTTTTCGGGTTATCCACGCGGCAGCGGCCTGAGCACCTCCACCGCCGTGAAGTTGCTCGAGCTCATCAGCGCGAAGAACTACAACGCCGAGCCTAAATCGCTGACCATGATCGGCGAAGACCTGTTCAATCTGGAAAACAAGGAGCTCAACTGGGCCATCGGACGGCAGGACCAGTACGCCATCGTGTTCGGCGGCTTTCACTGCTTTGCCTGCACCGACGGAGGAGCCGAGCCGCTGGATGTTGATGTTCCACAAGAAACGCTGGAGGATTTTCGGAAGCACCTGCTGCTGCTGCACACCGGGGTGTCGCGCAACGCGCAGTCGGCCGTGGAGCAGGTGTACGAAAACTACCAGACCGCCGAGGGCCAGGCGGCCTTGCGCACGATCGGCGACTGCGGCCGCCGGTTCATTGATGCGCTGGCCGAACGAGACTTTCGGGAGTGCGCCCGTATTATGGAGCGCAACTGGGAAGCGCAGAAGCAGTTGGCCCGCGCGAGCACCAACGACAACCTGGATGCCATGTACGCTTTCGCCAAAGAACAAGGCGCCTACGGCGGCAAGATCTGCGGAGCGGGCGGGGGCGGGGCGTTCGTCTTTTGCTGCGAAGACCCGCTAGCGCTAAAACAAGCCATGAAAAAGCGATTTGTAGACTGCTTTGAAATTGACTTTGCCTTCGAGTATCAGACCATCAAAGCGCTGAATGCCCTCTAGCGACGCTTGAGAAAAACGATTGCCTTGTACTATTTTGACGCAAAATCCAAAAATTAAATTTCATTTATCGTTTTATTTTTTTCAATTTTGACCAATAAACCACAAAATCACTATGTCAACACCTCAGGTTGCGGGTCAGGAGAACGCCGGCGCAAACAAACAGAAAGTTTTATTGATCATCATCGGCCTACTGGTGCTCTCCCTACTGGTTGTTCTTTTCTTGTTCTACCAGAATTATCAGGTCAAGAATAAGGAGTTGCAGAGCAACCAGCAGGAGCTCAAGGAGACCTACAATAAGCTGGAGTCAATCAGTAACGAACTGGACCTGAAGATTGAAGAGATCCAAAAACTGGGCGGCGACGTAGAAGAACTGCGGCTAATTCGTGAGACCCTGGAGATGGAGAAAGAGCAACTACAGGACCAAGGCAATCTGGCCAAGAAACAGTACGCGCAAATTCGAAACCGGGTGGAGGGCTACCGCGAGTTGCTGGTGAAAAAAGATGCGGAAATTGCTCAATTGCAGCGTCAAAACGAAGTGCTTTACTCCGAAAATACCGAACTCAAGGAAGAGCAACGTGCGCTCAACAAAACGCTGCTGGCAGTAGAATCGGATAAGCAGACGCTGGTTCAAAAGGTGAAGCAAGCCTCGCAACTCGAGGCCGAAAACATTCAGGTGATTGGCCTCAACAGCAAAGGCAAGGGCAAAGAACGTGATCGCTACCGCAACAGTCAGCTAACCCAATTGCAGGTGCGGTTCAACATCGCCAAAAACGAGGTAGCTCCCATCGAGGGCAAAGATATCATCATCCGCGTGCTGGAGCCCGACGGCAGCGTGGTGTTCGACGTGGCCCGGGGGTCGGGCACCTTTATGCACGATGGCAAGGAGCTTTATTACACTTCCAAGCAAAACATCCTGTTCGATAACTCGGGACAGCAGTTATCTTTCCTTTACGAGAAAGGATCGGATTATAGCGAAGGGCGGCACACGGTGGAGATCTACGCTGGTGACTACCAGATTGGCAAAACTAATTTTGAGGTACGATAAATCCTTCTCATGCGCATCTGCCTGCTGTTGGTTAACCTGCTCAGCATCTCTTCCGTGGTAACCTACGTTCCGCGTGGATACGCCCAGCCCACCATCGATGTGCAGGGCCACCGCGGCTGCCGGGGACTGCGGCCCGAAAATACCATCCCGGCCTTTATCCATGCGCTAGAATTGGGCGTCACTACCCTGGAGCTCAACGTGGTGGTGACCCAGGATCAGCAACTATTGGTATCGCACGAACCCTTCTTGTCGCACACCATCTGCACCGGGCCCGACGGCGAGAAGATCACAGCCGCCCAAGAAGAGCAGTACAACGTGTACCAAATGCCCTACGCGCAAATTCGCCGCTGCGACTGCGGCAGCCAGGGGCACCCACGTTTTCCCGAACAGCAGGCACTAGCGGTCTTCAAACCGTTGCTGACCGACGTAATCGATGCGGTAGAACAGTATCTGCGCGAGCACAACCGGCCACCGGTGCAGTACAATATAGAGACCAAATCTTCGCCCGCCGGGGACGGGGTACTTCATCCGGCTCCGAAGGAATTCGTCACGCTGCTGTTAGCCGTGCTCACCGAAAAAGGCATCACCGAGCGCACCATCGTGCAGTCGTTCGACGTGCGCACCCTGCAGGAAGCCCACCGCGTGGCCCCGGAGCTGCGGCAGGCGCTGCTGGTGGAAAACCGTCGTGGCATTCAGAAGAATATCGACGCGCTGGGCTACCTGCCCGAAGTTTACAGCCCCAACTATCGGTTGGTGAACAAGAAATTGCGCGATTACACCCGGCAGCAGGGCCTGCAACTGATTCCCTGGACGGTGAACGAGCCAGAAGATATTCAGAAGATGCTACAACTCGAGGTAGACGGAATCATTTCCGATTACCCCGACCGGGTGTTAGCCCTGGTAGAGGGCTAATTACCGCTTGCGATCTACCGCAAATCCTTCGGCAAAAACCTTGTACTGATCAAAGATAGAACGCACGGCTCCTTGCAGATAACGCTTGTCGCTAAAGTACTGGTTGCCAAACACGCCGGAGGCGTAACCCTGCCAAATTGACTTTTTGCGCTCTCGATCATACATCAGCACCAAGAGGGTTCCCTGCCGCAGGTTGTACTTCACGGGGTCCATCTCCTGATCGATGTTGTCTTCGTACTCCACAAAAAGCTCGATGTCGGGTTGTTCGTAACCCGTAAAGTACAGGCTATCGTAGAATATTTTGTAGGAAACCAGCAGGCGGGGGTCACTGATAGAATACTCGTACCCCTGAAGCTCCATGCGGGCCCGGATGGCACTTTCAATGATGTCGTTCTGGAGGCTGGAGTCGGGACCAGAGCTGCGGGTATCCAGAAAATTGAAGGTTTTATACCGGCGAAACTCGCCCTCAAAACTGTAATCCGACTCAACCGGATATTCTTTGTAGCCCAAGCAACTAGCCAGGAGTAACAAAGCAAGCGTAGCCATCGTACCGAGTGTCTTCATAATCAAAGGGGGTGTAGTATACATTTTTTGACCAATAAATATACTAATAAAACGGACTGCGTGGTTGTGGTAGACGGGTAAAAATTTTTACCAACCAACGGAGCGGTGTCGGCAAACGGACAAAACAGGCGAGTTGATAGGGTTCAACTGCGCTCTACGCGTTTTGTTGAAACCAATCTCGGTGGACTCTTTCAGGATTCTGCTACCTCCTGCTCGATGAGCATGATCAGCGTATGGATCACTTTGATGTGCACCTCCTGGATCCGGTCGGCGTATCCGAAGTGCGCCACCCGAATTTCCACGTCGGCCAGTGCCGCCAGCTGGCCTCCGTCGCGACCGGTGAGGGCCACCACCCGCATCCGTTGGTCGTGGGCGGCGCGGGCCGCCGCCAGCACGTTGGCCGAGTTGCCGCTGGTGCTGATGGCCAGCAGCAGATCATCGGGCCGACCCAGCCCCTCGATAAAGCGAGAAAACACGGCTTCGTAGCCGTAGTCGTTGCCCACGCAGGAGACGTGGCTCACGTCGGAGATAGCGATAGCGGGCAGGGCGCGGCGGTCGTCGCGGTAGCGGCCGCTGAGCTCTTCGGCGAAGTGCATGGCGTCGCAGTGCGAGCCCCCGTTGCCGCAGGAGATAATCTTGCCTCCCCCCCGGATGGTGCGGACCATCGCCTGGGCGGCAGCTTCAATGGCCTGTTGCTGCTGATCATCCGCTAAGAAGCGTTCCAGCACCCGGGCCGCTTCGCGTAGCTCTTCTACGATGCGCTGCCTCACGGGCGAAAAGGATTAGTATCCGGATCAGCATCATCAGCCGGAGGAAGATCGGAAAATGCACCCGACGGTTTGGGTTTTAGCGGAGCATACTCCACCTCGTCGGTTTCGTCTGGTTTCGGTTGAGCTAAAGAAGGCGCGTCGTCCGGTGGATCAATCAGATGGGGTTCGACAGCACGGGACGCCGTCGGGTTCAGGGTCGCGGTGGACTCGTCTTCCGGAAGCGACTGCTGAAACGAGCTGATTTCCTGATCAATCTCCCGCTCCCGTTCCCGTGCCCGCTGCTCCCGATCAAACACCTCGGCCTTGATCCGATCCTTCTCCGCCTCCAGCCGCTCAATCTTCTTGCGGGCCGTCCAGCGGTCGAACCAGCCAAAGGCGAAGGTGATTAAGAACACCCCCAGGCCAAAGAGGGCCAAAAAGCGAAAAGCGGACGGATCGCGCACGATGCCGTCGGCCAGCGATTGGCTGAACTGCAGCGACAGCGCCACCACAATGATGTGAAAAATGAGCAAAACGGCGAACAGGGCGAGTCGGACGGGTTTCATTGGGTTGGGGTTGGTGACACTCGGGTTTACGAATATAGGCGTTCGTTGGTTTTTCATCAAATCCAAGCGCGCGATCTCATCAAGGAGTTCATGCTAACAAAATTTAGCGGTTAGGCTATCGTAAAGTTGGTAATTTACCAACCCGTCACACCGTCTGCATCGCCGTCAGTTTGCTGTATAATCCGCCCTGCTCCACCAAATCTTCGTGGCGCCCGCGTTTGATGATTCTGCCCTGCTGCACCACCACAATCTCGTCGGCATGCTGGATGGTGCTCAGGCGGTGGGCAATCACCACCGAAGTGCGGTTCTTCATCAGGTTGGTGAGTGCCTCCTGCACCAGCCGCTCCGACTCCGAATCCAGCGCCGAGGTGGCTTCGTCGAGGATGAGGATAGGCGGGTTCTTGAGCACGGCCCGGGCAATGCTGATGCGCTGCCGCTGTCCGCCCGACAGCTTGGTGCCCCGCTCACCCACCAGCGTTTGGTACTGCTCGGGGGTTTCCAGGATGAAGTCGTGCGCGTTGGCAATGCGGGCGGCCTGCATCACTTCCTCCGCGCTGGCGTCGGGCTTGCCAAAGGCGATGTTGCTGAAGATGGTGTCGTTAAACAAAATCGATTCCTGGGTCACGATGCCCATCTGCCGCCGCAGCGAAGCCGTGGTGTAGGCTGTGAGCGGCTGATCATCCAGGTAGATGGCCCCTTCGGTGGGGTCATAAAACCGGGGAATCAGATCGGCCAGTGTCGACTTCCCTCCACCCGATGGGCCCACCAGTGCCACCGTGCTGCCCTTTTCTATCGTAAGGTTAACGTTTTTGAGCACCGTATCCTGTTCGTAGGCAAAGCGGACGTTCTCGAAGCGGATGTGGTGCTCGAAGCGGACAAGCTCCCGGGCGGCGGGACGGTCTTGGATGAGCGGCGGGGTGTTGATGATGCTAAAGATGCGCTCGCCCGAAGCCAGTCCGCGCTGGATGCTGCTCAGGGCGTTACTGATGGCCTTGGCCGGAGGCAGAACCTGCGAAAAGAGAATAATGTAGGTAATAAACTCGCTGGCGCTGAGTTCTGAGCTGTTGTTGAGCACCAGCACGCCCCCGTAGAGCAAAATGCCCGCCACCACCGCCACGCCCACAAACTCCGACAGCGGCGAAGCGGCTTCCTGCTTGCGCGCCATCGACACGTTGAGGCGGGCGTAGATGCCCACTTCTTCCTCAAAGCGGCGCCGGATGATCGGACGGGCGTTGAAGGCCTTCACGATGCGCATGCCCGACAGCGTCTCGTTCGAGCAGACTCACCAAACGGCCCAGCGACTCCTGACTCTGCGTGGCTTTGGCCTTGAGGCGCTTGGCAATTTGGGCGATGATGAATCCCGAGATGGGCATCACCAGCACGGTGAAGAGGGTGAGTTTGACCGACATGAACAGCAGCACCAGAAAATAGCCGATGATGGTAGCCGGTTCTTTGAAGGCCACGCGCAGGGTGTTCACCACCGAAAACTCCACTTCCTGCACGTCGTTGGTGATGCGCGACAGGATGTCGCCCTTGCGCTCGGTAGAAAAGTAGCCCAGGTGCAGTTGCGTCACCTGATCGAAAATGCGCATGCGAAGCTTGAAGATGACTTGCGCCCGAATTTTAGCCAGCGTGAGCGCCGACGCGTAGCGAAACACATTGGCCAGCAGCACCGACGCCACAATGATGGTGCACACGAACACCAGCGCTCCCACCTTGCCGTGCAGGTCGATAATTTCTAAAAAATAATAGTTGAATACGCTAATCAGATAGTCTACGGATAGGACAAATTCCGGCAGTACGCGCAGTTGACTGGCTTCTTCGGTGCCCACCTGATCGAACAGCACGTTGAACAGCGGGATCAGCAGCGTGAAATTAATGAGCCCGAACACGATGGATAGAATAGCAAAAATCAGGTACTCGGGGAGATAGCGTCGGTAGGGGCGGGCAAACGAAAGAATGCGTAGGTAGGTATTCATCAAAGAAAATGAGAAGGCAATAAAAAGTTAATGCACCGCCAAAGAAATTAGACCGGCAGTGAAATCCCTACGTTTTATTGAGAAAATCAAAGAAAATTCCTAAGATTGCCCCTGGTTGAACCAATTGGCCCACGGCGGGTTATCCTGATACATTAATAAACACCTACTACTTATGTTTGATGCCAACGGAACAGAAGGCTTAGAGTTATTTACCTGGATTGTGGCCGCCTTGATTGGGGTGGGTGCCGCCGTCGGTTTTGGTCACTTTTTGCTCGTGAACGAAGAAGACCGGGAGGATGTGATGCCCCTGGATAACGACGAAACCACCAAGTAATCGATGAAAAATTTGTTTCGAGTGATTTTTAGTGGTCCGGCTACCATTTTGTTAACGTTACTGTTGCTGGCGGCGCTGGTGCTGATATTCACTAACGTGTTCGACTTCGTCTAGGGAGCCACCCAGCTACCCTGCCAATCGTCCTCTTGCCAGTGAAACTGCGTGCGCAGGTGCCCCTCTCGGCTAAGCTTCAGGTAGTCGAGTGCTACCACTTCGCCTACCAGTACCACAAAGTTGCCAAATCCTTTTTGGGTGTTTTCTTCGCTAGGTTGCTCTTTGAAATCAGCCGGAAGGTTGTCGGTATAAGTTTCGGAGGGAGTGCCCGGAGGCACTGGCCCCAGGTAATCGCCCCGGCCACCGGGCGGAATGGCACCCCAGTGTTCTTGCGCTAATTGATCCTGATGGTACAGAGTGATTATACTTTGCGCGCGAATTTGTTCCTTGCTGCCGTGGTCGTAGAACAACCAACTGCCTTCAGACTGCTGCCGTAGGTCGGCAACCTTTTGCGTACGCTGATCAGAATAGCTGATGAGTTGTCGTTCCGGTTTCAGCGCTTTTCGCAGCACCACGGTGCGTTGTTGCACTCCTTGCCCACCGATGGTAGCCAAGCTTGGATAATGAAACGCGTGCTTTTTATCGGCCCCACTCCGAATGAGCAGGCCCCATACGTGATCGAGGATGTCAGGGAGAGAAGAGGTTGGTTGAATCATTGTGTATGGTCGAAGCGGATGTTGTCGGTTTTTTGCTGCCCTTGCTCTGCACTACACTTCTTCCACAACCGAGGTTCCCTTTGAGTGATCGCCGGAGGTCCACTGCCAAGTTTCGTGCAACCTTATTTTTCCGTTCTCGAGTACTTCGGGGCGGGAACGGCAAATGCCCGTCATGAGTTCTCCCTGCCGGTTAACCTGATGGTAGCGCATGTCAATGTTGCCCTGCGCGTCTACCAAGCCAATGAGATGTCCGCACACGATCGAGCCTCCGGCGTACGCGGCGGTCAGGATGTTTCCCTGCTGCCGGTAGTCAAAAATAGTTTCCGCTGAGGTTTCTCCGTTCGGAGTGTTGCTTGCCGCCCTGAAGCGTTTGTTATGATAATTCATGTGCGTATACCTTGGCCCTGGCCTTTTTAAATAGTTCTACGGTGCGCTCAATGTCATCTGCGCTGGTCACCCAGGAGCAGATGCTTACCCGGATCACGGCTTCTCCGCGCCACGTAGAACCTCCCAGCCAGCATTCTCCCGACTGTTGTATATATTCTATCACCTGCTTGGTTTTGTGCTCGTCTTCGGTAGCGATCAGCACCTGGTTGAAAACCACTTCATTTACAATTCGGAAGCCGCTGCTTCGGAGCCCTTGCTCTAGTTGCCTGGCGCGCGTATGGAAAGTTGTGACCAGCTCGTCTATGCCGCTTTTTCCCAAATACTTCATGGTGGCCCACAGTTCAATAGCCCGGGATCTTTTGGACATTTCTGTGGTGTAAAGAATAGGGTCCCGCTGTTCGCTGTACACCAGATATTCGCCGCTGGCCTGCATCGCCGGGATCAAGGCTTGGGGATGGCGGCAAAGCACAATACCGGAGTCGTAGGGAGCATTCAGGGTTTTGTGGCCGTCTACCGCCCAGGAGTCCGCTTTTTCTATACCCTCGGTCAAATGGGACAAAGACGAAGAGGCGGCGGCCCACAACCCGAACGCGCCGTCAATGTGCACCCAGGCGCCGACTTGCTTGGCCAGATCGCACACCTGATCAAAATTATCGTAGGAGCCTGTGTTAGCATTTCCTGCCTGAAGCAGAACGAGGCAAGTGCTATCCAGGGTCGGCAATTCTTCCAGCCTTAATCTACCCTGTTCATCGGAAGGAACCCATTCAACGTTGTCAAATCCGTAGCCCAGCAGGGCTAGGGTTCTTTTGACGCTGGCGTGCGTCTGCTCGTGGGCGATCACGCGCAGTGCGGGAGCACCGTTGAGCCCCCGTTGGTTGATATCCCATCCCAAATTTTGCAAAAGTTGATACCGGGCGGCGGCCAGGGCGCATAAATTGGCCGTAGAAGTGCCGCTTACGAATCCGGCTACGGTTTCTTCGGATAGCTTGAAAATATCCTTAAGCCAACGCTCACAGACCACTTCCAGCTGGGCGTTGACCGGTGAGGTGTTGAACAAGCCACCGCACTGATCCCATACGTCGGCCAACCATTTGGCCCCCAAGGCGGCCGGAACCGCTCCGCCGTTGACGAAGCCAAAGTACCTCCCGCCGGTTTGGGCCACGGTAGCCGGTGAGCCGTAGGTATGCAGTTGCTCGATAATGTTCTCGGCTGGAGTGGCCCGTTCGGCCAGTGGCTCATCAAAGTTTCGTAGCTTTTCCAGATTAACTGCCGATGGAAAAACATCCATAGCCTCGATGCCATCTATGTAGTCGAAGGCGTAAGCGCGAGCCTGGTCAAAATTAGCTTTACTACGTAGCTCCTGCATCATTTGGTTTCGTAGATTCATGCGTTTTTCTGTTTATCGTACAATGTATTCCATTTTGATGTCTGACCGCCGGTAGGGCGATTCGGTCTCGATAGGAACTTCAACGAAACCATACTTACGATAGAGGTAGATGGCGTTTTCTAGTATGGTATTGGAGTAGAGCACTAGTTTTTTCAATTGCATGGCTCGGGCAGTATCCAGGACGTGCCTGATAAGTCTCTGACCGAGTCTTTGCCCCCTGACTCTAGGGTCAACCGCCATTTTTGTGAGTTCAAACACTTGTTCGCTGACCTTCATGAGCGCCACGGTTCCTACTATTTCGTTGTGGTGCTTTATGAAAAAAATACGACCTCCCTGGTTCAGGATGTATTTCTCGGGATGAGATAGCACATCTCGGTCGTACGCTTCTACCTTAAAGTAAGCCTCTAACCACTCGATGTTCAGTGCTTTGAAACGCTCGGCGTACTCGGGTTCGAATTCTACTATGAGATTCTTTGCCGGGGAATTGGCAGCAACGGAAGACAGAACTATTTCATGGAAGGGTCGTTGCTCGAGAAGGTGCTCGATGCGGTTGAAATGCGCTAGGAGGTTATCAGCCGGAGACTGCGTAAACTGTTGGGTACAAGATTTGATTGCGGCCCAGACGGGTTTCAAATCCTCGGCCAGTTGAAGTCCTTTCGGCGAAAGAACAATTTGTTTCTTGCGTTTGTCGTGCGCATCCACCGTGAAGGTTATGTATCCGGCGGCACTTAGTTTACTAGTGATCTGCGTCACCGCTGGCTGAGTGGTCCGAGTAGCCTGGGTCAGCGCTGTAGTAGTGGTCTGTTGCTGCTGAAGAACTACCCAAAATACCGGAAACCAGTAGGGATCGAACGCTATTTCTAGTGTAGTATACACTAACTGCGTCTCCCGCATCAGCTGCTCACTTAGGCGTTTCATTCTTGATCCGAGCGCTAAAGCACCCAAACCCTGTATCGTATCCATAAGCATTTATATAAGTACTTATGCAAATGTAATTGTAATGGTGATAATTACAAGTCTATCGTTTGATAAAGTGGGTTTAAGTATCACGGACACCAATCCACTGCCTCGTCCGGCGTTGGTCCACCAAGAAGCATGGCTATTCGTTCAAGGTCATCACAAGCTCCTTCCCGATCGCGGGTGTGGTAGCGGGCGGTGGCGCGCATCCGGTACAGGTTCTTGCTGTAGGGATTACGTTCGAATGAGCTCATCGAGGTAGCGCTTCGCCCGTTTGTAGCGCTTCTCCAAATAGTGGTGATTAGCCCGGGTAGTAAGCGTTATATCATCTCGGATGTTGCTGGGACGCCCAACCACCATCACCTCACGCTGTACGGTGTTGGGCGGCTCATCCAGTCGATAGTAAACGCTGTTCTCGAACAGAAAAGTGAACGGAATAATAGTGACAATGTCATTCTTCACGTAGGGATCCGCTAGCCAAATGTCTTGGGTGGAAGTGATGGCGTGTCAGCAATTCCCGGTTTAGCAAATAAGGCGTGCGGCGCGTATTTTTGTTGCTATGGGATGGATAGCCAAGAGACGTAAAAAGCAGAGCCGATTCAGTTATCTGCTCGGTGAAGTTCAAGGGATGTTTACTACAATAGCGGATCATCGGCGTAGCAATGCAAGCATTAGTATGATGGATGTACTGAGTTCAGCATTTGCGATGTTTTCACTGAAGAGTCCTTCACTGCTAAGCTTTGAGAAGCGTAGTCAGGCCGAGGAAGGCAACTTGCAAAGCCTGTATGGCATTAGCAGGATATGTTCAGACACGCAGATGCGTGAGGTGTTAGACCGAGTGGATGCCACTGCTTTGCAGATAGGCTTTCGGCGTTTGTATACAGTATTGAAAGACTGTCGTATAGTTGAGGAATACCAATATTGGAAGGGCAAGCTCATTGTTTCAATAGATGGCGTAGAGTACTTTTCTTCTAAGAAAGTGCACTGTAAGCACTGTTTGCGGAAGCAGCACAAGGATGGTCAACTTACCTATAGCCATCAAATGCTTTCTGCTGTGCTAGTTCATCCTGATAAGCGAGAGGTGTTTCCTATGCGCTGCGAACCGATTGCCAATACGGATGGATGCATAAAGAATGATTGTGAGCGCAACGCGGCAAAGCGGTTGCTGGAAGGTTTACGCCAAAGCTATGCCGAAGAAAAGTTTGTGTTAGTCGCCGATGCGCTGTATGCCAATGGCCCCTTCATTGAACAATTGCAAAGCGATGGTCACTCGTTTATCATCGGCAGCAAACCCGATGGAAACAAAGCCTTGTTCAGCCAGTTCGCCGCGCGTCAGCAAAGCGGTCAGGCAGGGCAATACAGTTACTCGGAAAAGGGCATCCAACACCACTTCCGCTGGGTTAACAACCTGCCTTTGAACAGCACGCAAGCGCACATCAGAGTCAATATGTTACACTACGAACAGGTAGATAAGAAGGGCAAGACCACTACATTTAGTTGGATTACCGATATTGTTCTACGACAGAATAATCTGGAAAAGGTGATGCGAGCCGGAAGAGCACGCTGGAAGATAGAAAACGAAACGTTTAACACCCTAAAAAACCAAGGCTACCATTTTGAGCATAATTATGGGCACGGTCAAGACCAGCTATGTACGGTGCTGGCTTATCTGATGATGCTAGCTTTTACGATAGATCAAATCCGGCAATACGCCTGTGAGTACTTCCGCACGCTATGGAAGGGATTAGGCACTAAAGCCAAACTTTGGCAAGCTATCCGAGCAGCTTTCACTATGATCCAGTTCCAAACTATGAAACAACTCTTCGCCTTCGTGGCCATACAATACAAAATTCAGCTAGAATAGCTAAACCGGGAATTGCTGATGGCGTGTCGAATAACTTTGTCGAAGCTATAATCCAGAGAGGTGATTATTTCTGTCGATACCTCTCCAGTAGGAGTAACGGTGATAGCCACAACGCTGGTGCCCACGGTGTTGCGATACTGATACGGGGGATAGGTCAGTAGGTGGTGCATCGTATCGTAAAAAGTGGAGCCCCCGCCCTGCACCCGGTCGTTGGGGAAGTAGGTGAGGGTATCGGGCTGGGCCTGAACTGGCGGTGGCATCCAAACTAATCCTACCAGGAGAAAAAAGAGTGATTTGAGCGTCATCGTGGTGGTTCTGTAACGAGAATAACGGTTTTCCACCTAAAACAGTGTCGCCGAATGGTAAACTTCGTGCTGAAAACACCCAAGTTGATAGGGTTCAGGTTTAGCATCCAATCCCCTTGCGAGATGCTCGTGCTGCCAGTCATCTGATGCCCAGCGTTTTCTTCGCCCAGAAAATCATCCGGTCCAGCGTGGAACGCATCCAGCGACCAAACGTCGACGAATATTAACAGACGCAGCATCCACCAACAACGCACATTCTAATAATTTTTACAAAAAATGAAACCTTATCGCCTATTACCTTGTATAACATAGTACTAGCTTATACCTTTGTAGCAAGTGGAAGAAGCAAAGTCCAAAAGAGATTTTACCAACCGCGGTGCCGAGCTTCTTCAAAACTTAACCAAAGTATTATGAAAATAGAAAACACGCAGGTGCAGATGCGCAAGGGAATCCTGGAGTACTGCATCCTGCACATTATATCCCGCGGTGAAGTATACGCCTCCGATATGCTGGAGGAGCTTACCTCGGCCAAGATTATGGTGGTAGAAGGCACGCTCTATCCGCTGCTCACCCGCCTGCGTAAGGCCGGTCTGGTCGACTACCGCTGGATAGAATCCGCCTCCGGACCGCCCCGTAAGTACTACCAGCTCACCGATCAAGGAAGCGATTTTCTGCTTCAACTCAAGGCGACTTGGCAGGACTTGGTAGCTTCGGCAGACCACATCACCAACAACCACCAACAGAAAGAAATCATCGTGCAAAAATAACGCGGCCATGAAACGAACCATCAGTATTAACATCAGCGGCATTCTCTTCCACGTTGAAGAAGACGGCTACGAACTGCTCAAAAATTACCTGGCAACCATCAACCGGTACTTTGCTACCTACGAAGACAGCCAGGAAATCACCAACGACATCGAGAGTAGGATTGCCGAAGTTTTCTTATCCAAGCTCACTCCCTCGCAGCAGGTAATCACGCTTGCCAACGTGGAGGCGGTGATTGCCGCCATGGGCAGTGTGGAAGACTTCGCGGCCGAAGAGGTGCTCGAACCGGAATTACAGCGCCGCAGCGCCTACGAGGAGGCTCCCCCCTACTCCACCACCGAACCGAAAAAACTTTACCGCGACACCCAGCGCAAGATTCTGGGCGGCGTGGCGGCGGGCGTGGCGCACTACTTCAAAACCGACCCCCTGTGGGTGCGCGTCCTGCTACTGCTATTTCTGTTTGCCGATGCCTTTATCACCTTCGGCGCGCTGAGCAGCATTACGCTAATCTCGTACATCGTGCTGTGGATTGTGCTGCCTGGTCGCGAAGACATGACCGTAGACGCCAAGGTGAAAAAGCTTTTTCGCAACCCCGACGACCAAGTGCTGGGCGGAGTGAGCAGCGGCGTGGCGGCCTACTTTGGCCTGGATGCCACGGTGATTCGAATTCTGTTCGTCGCCTCTATCTTCTTCGGCGGGGCGGGGCTCATTGCTTACATCGTGCTGTGGATCATCACTCCCCCGGCGCTCACGCTCACCGACAAGATGCAGATGAAGGGCGAGCCCGTCACCTTATCAAACATCGAGTCGAGTATAAAAAAAAACTTTAGGGTAAACGAGGGCGGCGACGAGAGCACCCTGCTTCGAGCGGTATTGTTCCCCTTCCGGCTGGTGTCGACGCTGGTGGCCAACCTGGGGCGGGCGGTAGGTCCGTTCGTAACCTTTCTGGGCGAGGCCGCTCGGGTGCTGGTCGGTCTGTTCTTGATTGCGGTCGGCGGCGTGCTGCTGGCGGTTGCCCTGGGACTAGTCGGCGGCGTGCTCGGCTTTGCTACGCTAGACCCCTACCAACTGGAAACTTACCGCTTCGCGCTGAATGAGATGAGTATCCCCTGGGAGGTGCTGCGGGCCACCGTGCCCGCGCCCGCGTTGCTCTTCGGCTGGGTGGCCCTGTTCATCCCGGCCCTGGGCCTGGTGCTGGGCGGCATCGCCATCATCGCCCGGCGGCGGGTGCTGCGTCCGGCCGTCAGTTGGTCGGCCCTGGGAATTTGGATCATCGCCCTGGTGGGACTGAGCGTCACGCTGGTGCCCATCGTCACCGACTTCCGGGAAGATGGCCGCTACTCCACCACCGAGACGCTGTCGATCCCGGGTACTCCTATCTTCACCTTACTGAACCGACCCGATAACGATCTCGAGCGGGTGCGCCTCTCCCTGCTGGGACACGAGGACAGCACCTTCCAGCTGAAAAAGACCTTTGAAGCCCGAGGACGGGATCGCGCGCGGGCACTGGACAACGCCAAGACGGTTACTTATCAACTTCAGCAGCAAGATTCTACGCTGACCTTTCCGGCTACTTACGAATTTGCCGAAGGAAGCCCGTTTCGCGATCAGGAAGTGGATCTGACCTTGTACGTGCCCTACGGGAAGCCCTTTTTGATGGACCGCAACCTGTCATACATTTTGCGAAAAAGCATTCTCTACCGCTCCGACTTGTCGGTGAGCGACCTTCAGGATAATACCTTTCGGGTCACGCTACAGGGGTTGGAGTGCATTAGTTGCAACGAGCCGGAAAACTTGGACGAGCAGTTCAAGAACCCGCCTGAACCTGTTGATGAGGCTCCCGCCGAATTTTAGCGGCAAAAGCTTGGGCATATCGAAGGGGAAGAACTATCTTTCCCTTTTTGCGTTTTGGTAAGCTGAAATTTATTCCTCTATGCTCGCGATTAATAATCTATCGTACTACATCGGTAGCCGCCCCCTCTACGAAGAGGCTAACCTGCACGTCAAGCCCAAGGATAAGATCGGACTGGTGGGCCTCAACGGCACCGGTAAATCTACCCTGCTCAAACTCATCGTGGGCGACTACCAGCCCGACGGGGGCGACATCTCCAAATTGAACGATTGCAGCATCGGCTTCTTAAACCAGGACCTGCTTTCCTTTCAGTCGGACGACAGCATTCTGAACGTGGCCATGCAGGCCTTTGAGGAAGCGCTGGCCATCGAGCACAAGATCGAGCGGGTGCTGCGGCAGATGGAAACCGACTACGACGACAAGCTGGTGGATAAGCTCACCCGCCTGCAAGAAAAGTTCGAGATTCTGGAAGGCTACGCCCTACAGGCCAAAGCCGAGGAGATTCTGGAGGGCATCGGCTTCAGCACCGCCGACCTGAAACGTCCGCTGCGCGAGTTCTCGGGCGGCTGGCGTATGCGCGTGATGCTGGCCAAGCTGCTGCTGGAAAAACCGGCCCTGCTGATGCTCGATGAGCCGACCAACCACCTCGACCTGCCCTCCATTCAGTGGATCGAAAACTACCTACGCTCCTACGAAGGGGCGTTTATCGTGGTGTCGCACGACCGGCAGTTTCTGGACAACACCGTGGAGATGATCGTGGAGGTGGCCCACGGGCAGCTCACCCCCTACGCGGGCAACTACTCGTTCTACCTGGAAGAGCGCCAACTGCGGCGCGAGATCCAGCGCAACGCCTTCGAGAACCAGCAGCAGAAGATCAAGCAGACCGAGCGCTTCGTAGAGCGCTTTCGGGCCAAATCTACCAAGGCCAAGCAGGTGCAGTCGCGGGTGAAGGCGCTGGAGCGTATGGACCGGGTGGGCGACGTGGTGGACGAGAACGCCACGGTGAACTTCAAGTTTAAGTTCAAGCGACAATCAGGGCGGTGGGTGAGCGAGATCAAGGATATGTTGAAGGCCTACGGTGATATAGAAATTTTTGACCAGACCGCGTGCAGCATTGAGCGGGGTGATAAAATCGCGTTTATCGGGGCCAACGGCAAGGGCAAATCCACCCTGCTGCGCATCATCGCGGGCACCGAGCCCTTTGACGGTGAACGGCAGTTGGGCTACAACGTGGAGATGGGCTTCTACGCCCAGCACCAGCTGGAGGCCCTGCACGTGGATAACGAGATTCTGGAAGAACTCAAGCAGGCCGGTAGCGAAAAGACCGAGCAGGAGCTGCGCGGCGTGCTGGGTTGTTTTTTGTTTGCAGACGACGACGTATTCAAAAAGATCAAGGTGCTATCGGGAGGAGAGAAGTCGCGCGTTGCGCTGGCCAAAACCCTGATCGGCGAGGCCAACTTCCTGATCCTGGATGAGCCGACCAACCACCTCGACATTCAGTCGGTCAACATTCTGATTCAGGCGCTGCAGCAGTACCAGGGCACCTTTGTGATCGTGTCGCACGACCGGCACTTTATCTCGCAGGTGGCCAACAAGGTGTGGTTTATTGAGAACAAGGAAGTGAAAGAGTATCCGGGCACCTACGACGAGTATATCTACTGGCAGTCGCAGCGGACGGTTAGCACCCCTCCACCGTCTCTAAAAGCACCGGAAACCCCTAGAAAAACGGTTTCGGAACCCCGCGAAGTTGATCAAGCGCAGCAGCGAGAGCTCATCCGTCTGCAACGCGAGGTGCACGAAGTGGAAACCGAAATCACCGCGCTGGAAAAAGAAAAAAAGCGCGTGGAGCAAGAACTAGCCCAGCCCGACGTCTACTCCGATAACGAGCGGCAGCAGGAGATTACCCAGCGGTTTGCTACCGTAGACAAAAAACTGAGTAAAAAGACGCAGCAGTGGGAAGCCTTGGCGCTGCGCACCGAAGAACTGGAAGCCGCCCTGGCCAACGAATTATGACTATGGCAATGCTAAACGTTGGAGCGAATCGGTGGTTTTGGTCGCTGGCGGTGGTCCTTGCCTGCTGCGTTACCCGCTCGGCGGAAGCCTCGCAGGATAGAATCTATCAAGACGAGACCTTCAATCCCAACGTGCGCACCGTCCGCCTGCTCACCTCCGAAGGGCCGCTATTTTCTTCTACCTTTCCCATCGACCAGCGTGAAGCGGTGCTGCTGGTCTTCGACGTGCTGGAGCTCGATCCCAACGCCACCTACGGCGACTACTCGGTTAAGATCATTCACTGCAACGCCGACTGGCGGCAGTCGCGGCTCTATGATATGGACTTTTTGACGCAGTTCAACGAGTTTCAGATCAACAACGAACAGTTGTCATTCAACACCAAGATTCCGTTCGGGCAGTACCAGTGGCAACTGCCGCCGGTGAAGCAACCGGGCAACTACGTGCTTCAGGTGTACCAAGGCACTAACAAGAACGACATGCTGTTCACCAAGCGCTTCATGGTGTACGGTCGCACGGTGGGCGTGGGCGCCGAGGTGCTTCCGTCGGCCGACGTGGCCCGCCGCGCCACCAGCCAGCAGATCGAGTTCGTTGTGGATTACGGAGGCATCGATATCCCCAATCCGCAGCAGGACGTACACGTGGTGGTACGGCAGAACTACCAGTGGTTTAACGCCCTGGAGGGATTGAAACCCACCTTTTTACGCGCTGGCGACCAGCAGTTAGAGTACCGCCCCTTTGATATGTCGAACAACTTCTACGCGGCCAGCGAATTTCGCTTCTTTGACCTACGGACGGTGAACGCGTTAGGGCAAAATGTGGGCAAGGTGCTGCGCGAAAAGGTGCCCACCGAGGTGCTGCTGCTGCCCGACCAGAACCGGTCGGGGCAGGCGTTCAGTCAGTATGACGACCTGAACGGCGCCTACGTGATTGGCAATCTGGAGCAGCAGGGCGTTGAATTAGCCGCTGATTATCTGCTAACGCACTTCTTTCTGGAAGCCGATAATCCGGCACCAGGGGATGTTTACGTCGTCGGAGCGTTCAACAGTAATGTGCTCAACCAAGAAGGCAAGATGACCTACGATGCTTCGTTGAAGGGCTACCGGACCACGATGCTGCTCAAGCAGGGGTTCTATAACTACCTGTACTACGTTGACGGACCGGACAACCCCTACGCCTACGACGGCAACCACTTCCAGACGGAAAACCATTACGAGATTTTCGTGTATACTCGCCCCATTGGCGCGCGGGCCGACCTGCTGATTGGCTACACCTCGCTGCTGGCGAATGGGCAGAACCGGCAGCAGCGGTGAGGACGAAGTTGTTGTTTACCGCGCTGGCTTATTTTGCCATGTCTAGTTTATGCACTTTGGCGGGACTATCCATCCAGAATTACTTGCTCCTGGATTGGGATCGGAATTGGCTGGGCAAGGTTTTCGATATTATCTTCACCCTAGGATTCATTTGGCTGCATCCTCAACTAAGCTACGTTTCAGTCGGACTAACCAGTAAAGTGCGTACATTGGGTTTGGTTACCGCAGTCGGGTTTTCAACGGTTATCTTTCAAGCACTTTATTCCTTACTTCTGGAGGGAGAAGCTGGTTATTCAGCAGAAGAGATAGCCTATCAGCTCACCATGCCGGGATTGGCCGAAGAGCTTGGCTTTCGCGGGGTATTGTTGACGCTCTTCAATCTTTCGTTGGGTCGCCCGTTCACTGTTTTAGGCGCAAAAGTTGGGTGGGGACTCGTGCTTCAGGCGCTCTTGTTTACCCTTCCCCACGTCACATCACCTAGTCTCCATTTCCAGTGGTGGGGTTTGTTTACTTTTCCGTTTGCCATCGCCTGTGGGTGGATGACCGAGCGCTCGGGTAGTCTCCTTCCCGCGATCATCACGCACAACGCTGGGAATACGTTGCTTCGGTTTTTGTAGCGAGAGCTAGCTTATTCCGTTTGCAAGCCCAAGGCTTATGAAAATAGCGCGTACGAACTGGAAGTTCGTACGATAGATATGGGATTCGTGCGATAATGCGAAGTTACGCTTCTTCCTGCTCGAATTCGTACTTGTGGGTGCTTTTGCCGGGGTCGGCATTGGCAATATCCAGCATACCGAAACCTTTGTAGGTAAAGGCTCCCAGACCGTTGGTGAAGATAAATTCCTGCACCTTCTGGGCAGCGTACAGCACGAAAGGGAAGGTATAGCCCCGCACCTCGTACTTCACATCCTGGTCATAGAGCGGATAGATGCGGGCAAACTTCTTTTGCTTCTCGGCAATGCGCAACAGGTAGTCTTTGTCGGGCACGAGCTGAAATTTGTAGAACTGCTCAACCTCGGCAGCCGTATATTCTCCCGACTGCTCCATCCGCAGCATCGTTGATTCGTACAGTAGGTCCGAAAACGTGTCGGTCTGGGGCGCAATAAACCGCTTCCCCCGATCATCGTTGAACGAAGGTTTCACCAGCACCAGGGGCGAAATGCAGACGTACTTCATGGTATCCTGCATTTCGGGTTTCTCTTCCACCTCCACCATTTCGGGCACCAGTGTCATTGTCCCAATTTCTATCTGGGGAAATGAAAACAAGTGCTTCAGAAAGTAGTCGATCAGCTTCTGGCTGGAAGCTGAAAAAACCAGGGTCACTCGGCTAGAGTAAAAGTGTAGACCAGTGCGACTGATCTTGGTTTGCCCCTTAAGACCAGAGAAATTATACACGCTGGATGTGATGAACTCCTGTTCGCCGCCCTTCACCAGGATGCCCTTGATCAGTTGAGCCAACAAAAACTGGTGGTGAAACGGAACGTAAGAACCCTTATTCTTTAGAATGAAAACGACCCGAACCCTCAATGTGAATGTGTTATATAAAAAATGAACCGGCGACAGTTATACTACTATTGGTTACTAATTAATCTTAATCACGAACCTAACGAATTGTTTATAAATAACCACTTCTTTAAGTATAAATACTCAAAAATACATGTTCAGAAAAGCTGTTTGATGATTCAAAACGATAATTGCACCAGTATAACACTATACGTTAAAGCGAAAATGCATAATGTCTCCGTCCTTCACCAAGTATTCTTTTCCCTCAATGCCCATCTTACCCGCCTCCTTGCAGGCGTGTTCCGATCCGTACTGCTGATAGTTGGCTAGTTTAATCACTTCAGCTTTGATAAAACCCTTCTCGAAGTCGCTGTGAATCACCCCGGCCGCCTGCGGAGCCTTCCACCCCTCCACAATCGTCCAGGCCCGCACTTCCTTCTCGCCCGCCGTAAAGTAGGTAATCAAATTAAGCAGCCGGTACGACGCCCGAATCAATCGGTTGAGACCTGACTCCTTCAAACCGTATTCTTCCAGAAACAGAATGCGTTCCTCCGGGTCCAATTCGGCAATCTGCGCCTCAATGGCCGCGCTGATCACGACTACTTCGGCTGATTCGGCCCGAACGGCTTCTTGCAGCGCCTCCACGTAGACGTTGCCCGTGTGGATCGAGTCTTCGTCTACATTGGCCACGTAGATCACCGGTTTAGCGGTGAGCAAAAACAAATCAGCCACCGCCTCGCGTTCTTCGGGGGGCAGCGACAACGAACGGGCGTTTTGTCCGGACTCCAGAAGCTGCTTGTACTGCTGCAGCGTGGCCAGGTGTTTGCGCGCGGTGGCATCGCCCGACTTGGCGGTTTTCTCGAGCCGTATGATCTTCTTATCGACTGATTCCAGATCCTTGAGTTGCAGTTCGGTATCGATCACCTCTTTGTCAAATACCGGGTCGACCGAACCGGCCACGTGCACCACGTTGTCGTCGGCGAAACAGCGCACCACGTGAATAATCGCATCTACCTCCCGAATGTTGGCCAGAAACTTATTGCCGAGCCCCTCACCCTGGCTGGCACCCTTCACCAAACCGGCAATGTCGACAAACTCGATGGTGGTGGGAATGACTTTCTGCGGACGCACGAGTCCTTCGAGAATCTGCAACCGCTCATCGGGCACCGAGATCACTCCCACGTTGGGCTCGATGGTGCAAAAAGGGAAATTAGCCGCTTCGGCTTTGGCGCTAGAAAGCGAATTGAAGAGCGTTGATTTGCCCACGTTGGGCAGACCAACAATACCGCACTGTAAACTCATTTAATTGACTTTGAAAACGTGATACTGTCTGTAACCAGCGTATAGCTCGGTGGTCACCACCCGGAGGATTGTGTATACCGGAATTGCGGCGATCATGCCCAGCACTCCGGCCACGGTGGCTCCGGCAAAGATAGCCACAAATATTTCAAGCGGATGGGCTTTTACGCTTTTAGAAAAAATTAACGGTTGCAAGAAGAGGTTATCGACCAGCTGCACCATCGCAAACACCGAGACTATTTTAACCATCAGAAGGGCCGTTTCATTGTCGCTCGCGTCGAGCGCGGCGGATGATAGTCCGACCACGATGCCAAAGGCAGAACCCAACAGCGGGCCCGCGTAGGGAATCAGATTGGCCACTGCCGCAAACACCGCAATGGTGAGCGCATACTCGATGCCCATCAGACTAAGACCGAGTGCCGCAATGCAGAAGATAGAGAATATCTGAAACAGCAGTCCGATCAGATAATTGGAAAGCAGGGTTTCGATTTTGTAGATGGCGGCAATGAACACCTCAAAGTACTGGTTCGGAATCAGCTTGATCACCTGTCGGCGCACGATCCCCTTTTCGTAGAGCAGCACGAAGGTGATAAACGACACGGCGATCACCCCGACAAATACGTTACCGGTGATGGAGATAAGCAGGTTAACCACGTCTTCAAAGTCTACTTTTGCCAACAGAGTCAGCAAACTTCTTCGTAGGTTATCCACCAAAAATCCGGTTTGGTCCACAATGCGGTTATCAATCAGGAAGTCTTCCATGCGCTGTAGGGGTAAGCTGGCCCGGTCGTAGAGTTCCTCGTAGTCGATGGTGGTAATGAGCGTCATCTGATTCTTGATCAAGGGGATGAACAGTATGACGAACAGGGTGGCAACCACCGCCGCAACCAAGAATGACAGAATCACCGCCATGAAACGAGGGATATGCAGTCCGTAAAGTTGAAAGCGGTAGATATAGTTGGTGAGGGGCGACAGAATGGCCGACAGCACCAGGGCAATCACGAAGTAGCTGAAGATATTAGAGAATATCCAAGCCAGCAGCACGAAGACCAACGTCAGCGAGACGAAGCTGAGGATAGAAAGAACGCGCTTGTTAAACATAGGTAGAGCGCAAAAAGAAAGCCCGCACGAAAATCGTCAGGCTCTTGAGTGAGATTGAAAGGAGGTTAATCCCACTTGAGTTCTTCATCACCGGTAGCAGCAGCATCGGCAACCGTAGTCATCGGCTCAGCAGTAGCGGCGGTAGTATGTACGTGAGAAGTGGTTTCTTCCTCTTGCTCATACTGGTTGAAATCATAATCCGGCATCAGTTCTTCCTTCACGTGGCCTACGGTTTCTTCCAGGCCCGCCATGAACTTGTTGAAATCCTCTTTGTACAAAAATATTTTGTGCTTCTCGTAGAAATAACCATCGTCCTTGTACCTCCTTCGGCTTTCGGTGATCGTCAAATAATAATCGTTAGATCGGGTTGCCTTCACATCGAAGAAGTAGGTGCGCTTGCCCGCTCTCACGCGTTGGGAGTAAATTTCGTCGCGGTCTTTTTCTTGGTTGTCTTCCACAGCACTATAGTTTAGGTTGGATAATAAAAACTTTTATTCTGATAGCGTAATAATATCGCTAAATTGTCCTTTATTTAATATAAATGCAAAATTTCATACAAATAAAAAACACAAAACGAACAATACAGATATGATCCCGTTGTCTCAGATCAGGTCGTTTGGTAACATCGAGTTGCTCGCCAAGCAATTGGTGGAAGGATTTATCACCGGCCTGCATAAATCGCCCTATCACGGGTTTTCGGTGGAGTTTGCTGAGCACCGACTCTACAACAACGGCGAAAGCACCCGGCACATCAACTGGAAAGTATACGCAAAAACCGACCGGCTCTACACCAAGCGCTACGAAGAGGAAACTAATTTGCGCTGCCAGTTGGTGATCGACAACTCTTCATCCATGTATTATCCGGTGGACAACCGGGGGAAGATCACCTTTAGCGTGATGGCGGCCGCGGCGCTGGCTTTTCTACTACAGAAACAGCGCGATGCCGTTGGCCTGAGCGTCTTTTCGGAAGATATTGACCAGCAGACTCCGGTGAAGTCCACCTCATCGCACATCCACAAGTTGATGCTTCTTTTGGAAGGCTTGCTGCAAGAGCAAACCACTCCTCGAAAAACTTCCGTGGCGCGCGTGCTGCACCAAATTGCTGAGAAGATTCACAAGCGCTCGCTGGTGGTCATCTTCAGCGATATGTTCGATGATCAGGAGGAAATCGAGGCTCTGTTTTCGGCTTTGCAGCACCTGAAGCACAACCGGCACGAGGTACTGCTCTTTCACGTGACCGACCACGCTACTGAACTGAATTTTGATTTTGCCGAGCGGCCCTACGAATTTGTGGACGTGGAGAGTGGCAGTCGGCTGAAATTACAACCCTCGCAGGTGCGAGAAGCCTACCGCAAGCAGATGGTTGATTACTACCACGCGCTCAAGATCAAGTGCGGACAGGCAAAAATTGATCTGGTGGAGGCTGATATCAACCAGGGGTTTCACCAGGTGCTGCGCAGCTACCTGATCAAGCGGGCGGGCATGTTGTAATTTATTGTGGATACGCGATTAATCGCGTATCCACAATAAATTGCTACGCGTGCATCAGTTCTTTCTTAGCCATGAGCTCCTCTTCGGTCTCGCGGGCGTCCGGGTCATCTACGCAGCAATCTACCGGGCAGACGGCGGCGCACTGTGGCTCCTCGTGAAACCCGGTGCACTCGGTGCACTTGCCCGTCACGATATAGTAAAATTCGTCTGACACCGGCTCCTGGGGTTGGATAGCGTCTACCACCGCGCCATTTTCCAGCTCTACTTCTTTTAGGTCAGTACCATCGGCCCACGACCATTCTACTCCCCCCTCGTAAATGGCGGTGTTTGGGCACTCCGGTTCGCAGGCTCCACAGTTGATACATTCGTCGGTGATGATTATGGCCATTGTATTCGCTTCAATTTCAATTGGTAACAGTTCCGGTTTTCTCTTACGAAATAAGCATACTTTGGTTTTATTTGCAACCACAGAAATGGTAATAGAGAAATGATTCTACGAGAAGACCGGATCAACGCGTTTGCGGCGGTGGGAAAGATCCTACGAAACCTACGCGACAGCGAGCGCACTGCCGTGCAGCAACGGGCCCGCGCCGAAAATGCCTGGTTCACCGAACAAAGCGTGAACCAAGCCATAGATGGAGTGCAACGCTACCTGGATGCCGACAAACTTCGGAAATGGACCGAAAACCTACCTGACTTTCCCGTTTCAGCGAAGAAGATTGGGGTGGTAATGGCGGGCAATATCCCCCTGGTGGGCTTTCATGATTTTCTGACGGTGCTCATCAGCGGGCACACGTTATGGGGCAAGCTTAGCACGCAGGATCCTTACCTGCTGCGCTACCTGGCTCAGCTGCTCACCGAGATTGAACCTCGCTTCGAGGAGCACATTCAATGGGTAGACCGCTTGAAGGAAGCCGATGCGATCATTGCCACGGGCAGCGACAATACGGCGCGCTACTTCGAGTATTACTTTGCCAAGTATCCGCACATCATTCGCAAAAACCGCACGGGAGTGGGGGTGCTGCGGGGCGACGAAAGCAAGGAGGCGTTGCACCGCCTGGGGCAGGATGTGTTTCAGTACTTCGGGCTCGGCTGCCGCAACGTATCAAAGCTCTGGGTACCCACTGGCTACAATTTTGTTCCGCTCATCGAGGCCTGGGAACCCTACCAGGATGTGCTGCTGCACCACAAGTACCACAACAACTACGACTATAATAAATCGATTCATCTGGTAAACGGCGACCCGTTTCTGGACACCGGCTTTGTGCTGTTCAAAGAGAACGAAGCGCTGGTTTCACCCATCTCGATGGTGTTCCACGAGACGTACGCTGACCTGTCTGAACTGAAGCAGAAGCTAGCGATGCACGAAGAAAAGATTCAGTGTATAGTATCAGAAAACGGTTGGTGGACCGGTAGCCTTCCGTTTGGCCAAGCGCAGCAGCCCGAACTAAGAGACTACGCCGACGGGGTGGATACGCTGGCTTTTGTGAATAGTTTATAGGGTGCTAAGTTCATGGTTCTGGGTTGTCTTGTATCAACCCAGAACCGCGAACCTGGAACCTTTTAAACCTAGAACCTATTTCTTCAAAACCACATCATACATGTCCTTTCGGCGCTGGGCCAAATTGCGGACACTGCCCTGGGTTCGCAATTTTTTGAGCAAGTCCAGGTCCAGGTCGCTGATGAGCGTGGTCTCCGTATTGGGTGTCGCCTCAGCCACGACCGCGTCGTGCGGAAACGAGAAGTCGGAGGGCGAGAACACCGCCGCCTGTGAGTACTGGATGTCCATGTTCTCGACCCGGGGCAGGTTGCCCACGCTGCCCGACAGCACCACGTAGCACTCGTTCTCGATGGCCCGCGCCTGGGCGCAGCGTCGCACCCGCAGGTAGGCGTTTTTGGTATCCGTCCAGTAAGGCACGAACAGAATGTCCATCTTTTGATCAGCCAAAATGCGGCCCAGTTCCGGAAACTCCACGTCGTAACAAATCAGAATGCCAACGCGGCCCGCATCAGTATCGAACACCCGAATTTTGTTGCCGCCCTGCAATCCCCAGTAGCTTTGTTCGTCGGGAGTGATGTGCAGTTTGTACTGGGTGTCGATGTTGCCGTCGCGGTGCAGCAGATAACTCACGTTATAGAGCTTGTGGTTTTCGTAGACCGGCATGGAGCCCGCCAGAATATTGATGTTGTAAGAGATGGCCATCTCCTTCATCTTCTCAAGTATCTGATCGGTATATTCGGCCAGCGAGCGCACCGCGTCGGCCGCGTCGGTATTGTTGAACAACGCCATGAGCGGGGCATTAAAGAATTCAGGAAACAGCACGAAGTCAGCGTTGTAACTCGACACCGTATCCACGAAGAATTCTACCTGCTGTAGCATGTCTTCCAACGATTGCACACGGCGCATCTGCCACTGCACCGTGCCGATGCGCACCACCGTTTTGCGCACCCCGATCAGCTTCTGCGACTCATCGTAGTTCACGTTCACCCACTCCAGCAGCGTAGCGTAGTGCATCGATCCCTCGTCTTCGGGCGAGTAGCGGGGCAGCAAGCGGCGCACGTGAAAGTCGTTGGCCAGTTGGAAGCTCAATACCGGATCGTAAAGTTCTTTGTTACGCACCTCGTCGATGTACTTGCGCGGCGGCATGGCATCCTTGTGCTTGCGGTAGCCCGGGATGCGGCCTCCCACAATGATGGATCGTAGGTTCAGGTTCTCGCACAGCTCCTTGCGGGCATCGTAAAGGCGGCGGCCCAGGCGCATGTCACGGTAGTCAGGGTGCACAAACAGGTCGGTGCCGTAGAGCACGTCACCGTCGTAGTCGTGGGTGTCGAATTTTCCGTTGCCAGTAATTTGGTCGTAGGTGTGGCGGTCGCCGAAGCGCACATACTCCACAATCAAGCTCAGGGCTACGCCCACTGCTTTGCCATCGACCTCGATACAAATTTGCCCTTCGGAAAAGGCCGTCAGTTGGTTCTGGAACTCCCGCTGGGTCCAGGCTCCGCCCGCGTCGGCGTAGACCAACTGCATAATTTCTTCCACGTCAGGGAAGTCGCTTAACTGCAGCGTGCGTAACTTGAGTCGGTGCGATTCAATGAGAAGGTCAGACGCGATGATTGGTTTATCAGATGGCATAGTAAGGTTGTCAAAAGAACGGATTCAGCCTTTCCAACGTAAAGCCCCCACCTGTTTGTTCAGGATAGATGACAATACTTTTGGTCAGCAGCTATCTGCTTCGAGCTAAAATAACGCAAAGCAAGGGCGCCAATCGGTTTTATCTTAGCAAATGACGCGCAAAATTGCTTATTTTGCCTTCATTAACCCTATTTACCGCGATCTAACAACCTTAACCCATGAGCGAACAAAAAGTAACCATTCAGAACGGCACCCTTCAGGTACCTGATCAACCGACCCTTCCGTTCATCGAAGGCGACGGCATCGGGGTTGATATCTGGCCCGCCGCCCAAAAGGTGCTCAACGCCGCCGTCGAAAAAGCATACCAAGGAACCAAAAAGATCCAGTGGAAGGAAGTATACGCCGGAGAGAAAGCCTACAATCAGAACGGCGAATGGCTTCCTACCGCCACCCTCGACGCCTTCCGCGCGTATCTGGTGGGCATCAAGGGCCCCCTCACCACCCCGGTGGGCGGCGGCATCCGCTCGCTCAACGTGGCCCTGCGGCAGGAGCTGGACCTATACGCCTGCGTGCGCCCGGTGCGCTGGTTCAACGGCACCCCCTCACCCGTGAAGGATCCCGGCCAGGTCGACATGGTGATCTTCCGGGAGAACACCGAAGATATCTACGCCGGCATCGAGTTTCAGCAGGGAAGCGAGGATGCGAAACAGTTTAGTACGTTTTTGCAGGAGAAATTTCCGGACCGTTACCAAAAGGTGCGCTTTCCCAATACCACCGGCTACGGCATCAAACCGGTTTCCCAAGAAGGAACCGAACGACTGGTGCGGGCGGCCCTCGACTACGCGTTCACGCAGAAGCTGCCTTCAGTCACGCTGGTGCACAAGGGCAATATTATGAAGTTCACCGAAGGAGCGTTCCGCGACTGGGGCTATAATGTGGCCAAAGAAGGCTACGGGGCAAAGGACTACGAAGGAGGACCCTGGCAGGTGGCCGAGAAGGACGGGCATCAAGTGATTATTAAGGACGTGATTGCCGACGCTTTTCTTCAGCAAATCTTGCTGCGCCCGGCTGAGTATTCGGTGATTGCCACGCTAAACCTCAACGGCGACTACGTGTCGGACGCCCTGGCGGCAATGGTAGGCGGCATCGGCATTGCTCCCGGCGCCAACATTAATTATACGACGGGCAACGCCATTTTTGAAGCCACCCACGGCACCGCTCCTAAGTACGCCGGTCAGGATAAGGTGAATCCGGGCTCGGTGATGCTCTCCGGAGCGATGATGCTGGACTACCTGGGCTGGACCGAAGCGGCAACCCTGGTGCGGGACGGCATTGAGGGTTCTATTGCCGACCAGCAGGTCACCTACGATTTAGACCGACTGATGGACGGAGCCACCTTGCTGAAGTGCTCAGAATTCGGCGACAGCGTGATCAAACACATGTAAACAAAAGAAGGTGGTCGGACTAGTCCGACCACCTATCGCTGAAACCCCCCATCAGCTACTTAGCCCAAATTCGTTTGATACTGGCTATTACGGTTTCTACTTCTTGTTGGTCGATCCCCAAGCGATTAGCCAAACTAATGCACAAGTGATACTCATTGTCGCTTATATCGCCATCGACCATCGACATAAACACCGCGTCGTTCAACTGCTCTTCACGCTCCACCTGGTTCAGGGGCACTACGAACTGTAACTTATCGGCATCGGCAATGATGTTATTGAATTCCTCAGCCCTCATCCCGTTCTCTTCGGCGCGCTCCGCGAGAAACTCCCGCTCGCGGGCATCGAGGTAGCCATCCGCCGCCGCAATTGCCACTAAATTTACAAAATGTTCCAGCTTAATTTGACGATCCATCATATACTTCGCAGTGTTATAGTAAAGTAAGACAGTAATATACCAGCCCTTTGGGTAATCTTCAATTTTCGGTAATTCGCCTGATGTACCGGAGTGGATAGCCGGGAGCATTTTTTCGGATTTAAAGAAATTATGGCGTCTAATAGTACGCTTTTTTTGATTTTAAAACCCGATGGGCTTTTTCATTTATCCGCTATATCACTGGTTTTCAGGCAGTAATGCCCATAGTTTTTGATATTTACCCCGTATACTTTGCTCAAAAATGACATGGCACAGCAAACGAGTAATCTATGGCTGAAATAGGAGTGCACCTCGCTACCGCAGCCAAATTGCTGAGGCAGGGAGAGGTGGTGGCCATCCCAACCGAAACCGTCTACGGCTTGGCAGGCAACGCCCTAGACGCCCGAGCGGTCACGCAGATATACGCGGTAAAGAACCGGCCAACCTTCAATCCGCTGATCCTTCACATCGATGTGCCAGACCGCCTGCCGCCTTACGTAAAAAACGTACCCAACGCGGCGCATCGCCTGGCTGAAAAGTTCTGGCCCGGCCCGCTTACGCTGTTGCTAGAAAAAACCGAGCGCGTTCCGGACGTGGTGACGGCCGGTTCGGAACGGGTGGCGGTGCGCGTTCCTCGGCACCCGATGGCGTTGCAGTTGCTTGCGAAACTAGACTTCCCCCTGGCGGCGCCCAGCGCAAATCCTTCGGGCTACGTGAGTCCGACCACCGCCGCCCACGTGGCCGAGCAGTTAGGAGATAAAATCTCCTACATTCTCGACGGTGGCCCCTGCGCGGTGGGAGTGGAATCTACCATCGTGGGCTTTGAAAACGGACGGTTGGTGGTGTACCGCTGGGGCGGGGTGACGCAGGAGGAGCTTCAGCAGTGCGTCGGTTCTACGATGTCCATAGTTTTTCACACAACCGAGGACACGACTCCCGCACCGGGCATGCTGACCAGTCACTACGCGCCCCGGCAGCCGGTGGTGATTGGTAATTTGGCGGATTTGCTAGACCGGTACCCGGCCGAGGAGGTTGGCTTGCTTTCTTTTCGGGATACATATCCGACCGTGGCGGAGTCGCGTCAGGTAGTCCTTTCACCCGCGGGCGACCTACTAGAGGCCGCCCAGCGGGTGTTTGGGGCGTTGCGCTACTTGGAAAAGCAGCCCGTCGCCTACATCTTGGTGGAAATGGTACCCGATCAGGGAATTGGAAGGGCGATCAATGATCGCTTACGACGAGCCGCCGCTGACGAGCGCTAGAAAAAATGGACGGGTACTTCTCGCTGAGCGCCGTACTACTTTGAAAAAGTGTTGATATCATAAAGGTTCACTATTCCATTGTCGTTGGTGCTGATAACTTTTTCAGTTCTATTCGGATATGGTTCCAGGTTTCATCGAAGGAAGTAGTGTAAGAAATCGTATGGCTTATTCCTCGGGGATTGATATCTCCTAGTCCCTCAAATTGATCTTTGCTGCGTTGTAATCCTAGTATCTTTTTCATATCTGCTGTGCTTTATTGTTTAATAACTATACAAATATACAGAATATAGTTTATATAACAATATTTATTACAGTAATAATTACAAAAATATTTAGCGAAAATATCTCTGCTTACTCATAATCAGGCAGTTACATTTTGTTTAACTTCTTATTTTCGTTAAAAAGACCAAATATCTTACAATGTAGGGCACCGGCGATCCATAGTTTAGGGGCGATATGCTTCACGCGTAGCCTTGAACTCAGAGCCCTCTTTCCACGCAGGGAAGGTCGCCTCGTTGCTGAGGCGGTAGCCGATGGCGAACAGCAATTCCGCATCTTGCACCATTCCGCCAAACTGCCACTCGCCCGGAACGTACTCATCTGAAGGCTGGTGGTAGTTTTCCCGAATCCACGCATCGCTCTGCTCTTTGGTCCACTCCGCTCCCCGCGCCGCCTGCTCGTACTCTCCGCTCGCGTAAAGCGCCGGAACGCCCACCTTAGCGAAGCTAAAGTGATCGGATCGGAAGAAGTAGCCTTTTTCCGCATTGGGGTCCGGTTTGATGTAGCGTCCCTGCGCCTTAGCAGCCTGCTGGGCGTAGTCGTCGAGCTCCGATTGCCCGTAGCCAACCACAGTGAGGTCGTTCATGGGTCCTCGAAACCAAATGCCATCGAGGTTGACATTGGCCACGGTGTTTTTCAGTGGATACACCGGGTTCTGCCCGTAGTACTCCGATCCTAAGAGTCCCTGTTCCTCGGCAGTGACAAACAAGAAGGCCACCGAACGGGCCGGGGTCTCTTCCAGCTGGGCAAACGCTCGCGCAATTTCGAGCAGCACCGCGGTTCCGGTAGCATTATCCAGCGCTCCGTTGTAGATAGAGTCGCCCTCGATGGGTTCGCCCACGCCCAGGTGGTCCCAGTGGGCCGAGTAGATCACGTACTCGTCGGGACGTTCGCTACCCGGACGCTGGGCAATCACGTTGCGGGAGGTGGCTTGCTCGGTGCTCACTTGCATGGAAAGATCAATGGAAACGGCCATCGGAAGGGGACGAAAGCCTTGATTGCGGGCCTGGCCGAGGTAGTTTTTGATCTCAGCCAGCTCGAACAGCTCACGGGCAGCTTCCTGCGAAATCCAGCCCTCCAGCGCGCAGCGCGACCGGTTATCATCTTCTGACTGTAAATACAGCGCCTTACCCGACCAACTGCTTTGCACCACTCCCCAAGGGTAGCCCGCCGGAGCGGTGTTGTGCACAATGAGCACCCCTTCGGCTCCTTGCCGGGCTGCTTCTTCGTACTTGTAGGTCCACCGGCCGTAGTAGGTCATGGTGTTGCCCTTGAACAAACTGCTATCGCTGCTGCCAAAGCCCGGATCGTTCACCAGCACCACCGCCGTTTTGCCGGTCATGTCTATCCCTTCGTAGTCGTTCCACCCGTATTCGGGGGCCACGATGCCAAAGCCGCAGAAGACCAACTCGGACTGCTCAATATCAATTCGGTCGGTGACGCGGCGGGTAAGGGCCACGTAGTCTTTTCGGTAGCGAAGCGTACGCTGTTCTCCGTTGTGCTGCACGGTCATCGTTGCGTCGGGAACAGCGTCAATCTCTACCAAGGGCACCTCCTGAAAGTAGCTTTCGCCGTTGCCCGGCTCCAGGCCCATGTTGGCGAGTTCGTTTTGGAGATAAGCCACGGTTTTTTCTTCGCCCTCGGTAAACGGCTTGCGTCCCCTAAACTCGTCCGAAGCCAGCCGTTCAATATGCTTGGCGAGTTGGATTGAGTCGATATTAACCTCCGATCCAACCTGGTCCGAGGAGGTGGTTTGGCAGGCAAAAAACGCAGAAAGTATTCCGCTGAGCATAAGGCCTAGCTTCTTCATGGGAGGGATGATTTTATGAGAAAAGAGACTTCTATTAGAATAGTTTAACGCTGTAAATTTATAATCATAATAAGTAATCGTCTAATGCAAAGGGATTCTTACACTCGATAGGTAACCCATCATTCAGCGGGGCAATATACAAGGACAAGCGCATGAATTGCAGTACGTTACGCTAATAAACCCCGCTCCATGAAAAAGCACTTTTTTTGCATTGTCTGGCTCTTCTTAGGCTGGACCAATCCGATGTTCAGTCATCCGGTGGCCAAATCAGCCACCTCAGTTCTAGAAAGTGGCGAACCGGATTATCTTCCTCGAGGAATCTATCTGGTGATTGGTGTTTTTACTCAACAGAGTAATGCCGAAAACCTTTTACAGCATGCTCAATCTCAGGGATTATCGGCGCAGTATGCTTATCATCCCCCGCGGGGTTACTACTACGTGTATACCTTTGTGGCTGAGGCGGCCGAAACGGTGGTAGAGCAGTGTATGCAATTGCGCAGCAGCACCGAGTTCGTCAACGCTTGGGTATTTATAACCCATCCAACCCGACTAAGTGCAGACAATACCACCCTGAACACAGAAATACCGTCGGTTGTTTTGGAAACCACCGAGGAAGAAATGATGCCCGAGATACCCGAGGCTTCTACTACTGAGCGAGGTCCGGGCTACGCCGTGTACTTTGAAACCCTCGGCAAACGGGAGAAACCCGTAGCGGCGGTGGTGAAAGTCGTGGATGGAATACGCGCCCAGGAAATTACCAGCTGCCTGGCCAATCGGCCCGAGGTCCTCGAGCACGCTCGTCTGCTATCCGATAAAGTGCAGCTCATTCCCTACGCCATTGGGTACCGCAAAACCACCTTCGATTTGTCGCTCACCGAACCGGTCAACGACAGCACCGCGTCTTATGTGTCAGTAAGTGAGGACAGCATAATTCGGGTGCGGATGCCGCTGGAAAAGTTGAAGAAAGGTGATATTCAGGTAATGTACAACACCTACTTCTACGGCAACGCTTCGGTGATGCGGGAGCAGTCGCGTTACGAACTGGAGGAGATGCAGCGCTACCTGGAGGACAATCCGGAGATACGGGTGAAGTTGCACGGGCACACCAACGGTAACTCCCGCGGGGTAACGTATTTGTACGTGCCGGAGCACGGCAACTTCTTCAACCTGCGGCGCAGCGACGACTACTTGCTAAGAAACGTAGGGGCAAATAAGCTATCGAAGATGCGGGCGGAGACTATCCGGGAGTACCTGATCAAGCAAGGCATTGATGAGCGCCGCATCGAAACCGAGGGGTGGGGCGGAGACAAGATGCTGTACGATGAAAAGTCGCCACTGGCCAAGCAGAACATTCGGGTAGAGATGGAAGTGCTGGGTGAATAACCAACCTCTGATCAGCGGTCACCTGAATCAATCAAACGCACCAAACAGTGCGCTCCAGCCGTTGCACGGATTGTACATCTCGAAAACATTTTCCGAGACCTTAAATAAGTATGCTTCGTTATTCTCGGTTAACTTGTTGAGATAGAAGTCCATCGCCTCTGTATTCACCGTCGCCGTGGTGTCATTGTAGAGGCTGTAATCGGGAGCAAACTCAAACTGGACACGGTTATTCTCTACCGTGGCGGTGAAATCTTTTAGGGCAAAGGTAGCGTTGTCATTTTCACCCACGATCAGGTAACCCATCGCTATAAAAGGTTCTTCCTGATCATCACGATAATAAAACTGAAAACTTCGGACCCCGTCAATTTGATCAGCCATCTGCTGACGCACCGACTCACCATTGTCGTAGAAAAAGCCCAAGGGGCTATTGAAAAAGCCGAACTCATCCCGAAAGTTCGCAGCAGCCGGATCAAACAACGTAGCCTGAAGCGTCACTGGCTGGTTATCTTCAGCGGTGATGCCTCGGTATTGTTGAATTGGCAACGTTTGGTTGCAAACTTCCAGCGGAGGGGCCTCGGTGAGTTCACTGAAATTGATCGCGAACAGAACAAGCTCGGCTCCCGAAAAAGTGCCGGTTAATGGGTCCGCTAATGCCAACGTGTTTCCCTGAATGGTATAGCCGGTTGTGTAAGTAATGGTTTGTCCGCGCTCACCGGAGAGAGAAGTGGCGTAGGTGAAGCTAACCGTTCGGGTATCAAGATCAAGCGATAGATACAGCGACAAATCGAGATTAAGATGATCCAGTCGGTAGACCGGTGAAGTGAGGCTCAGTGTCTCCGACAGTGCCTCAAGGTTTGCATTGATCTCTCGCCCCAGCAGCGCTTCCGCATTGTCTGGCGCTGCTTCCAGCACCACGATCGTGGAGGAAGTAAACGACAAATCGGTTTTGCTGGTGAGGACCAATTCGCCGTTGGGAGTTTCGTTCACGTAAACAAACTCGTATTCGGCTTCAAAAGTAGCCTGGTCTTGCTCAAACAGATAACTAAAGAAGGAGTAGCTTTCAAAGATCAATTCTAAGCCCAGCGAGTTATCCACCCGGTAGGTATTCACCTGATCATAAAACTCGTTGTCGTTCACCCCAAAGTCGGTACGAATCCTGACTCCTCCGTCGGCATCAAAGTTGAGCAGCACATTATAGATTCCTGACTCGGGCACCGGTCGGTAGCGCATGATCCAGCCGTTGGCGGGCGCGGTAAGTTTCTGCCGCAGGTTCGCCGTGGCCTCGGCTACGCGTTCGTCGGCGGGCTTATCAAAGAGTAGCTCCTCGTCGTTGTTTCTACAGCCACTGATGACCAATCCTAAAAGCAGAATTACCAGAAAAAAGCGATACGTTCTCATTGAAGTCGTTCTTGAATGCGTGCCCGAAGTTGTAGCATATCGATCCCGGTATTGCGTTCATAATGTTCTAACATGGCGTTGTACTTCGTTCGGATCATGGCCCGCCCGGCGTTGCGGTTTTGGCAATCATCGTCCGCACAAGTTTCTTCATTGATATACTTCTCAAAGAATTCCGGATCTTCCAGCAAAGCTGCCACCACCTCAACAAAGTCTTCATTCACGTCGCTGGTGCCGTAGGGCGACACGAAGCCGCGGCGCAGCGCCTGGTCGTCGTTGAGCGTGAACCACGAACCCGCCGAGGTGTAGCCCTGGGGAGAAATCTCCTGATAGCCGGGGGGCAGATCAAACCGCTGGTGCATGATGTGGGCGTACTCGTGGTAGATGGTGCGCAACTGCCGAGAGACCCACACCCGGTCGGCTTCGTCTACGGAGTTAATATCCGTGAGCGTGATACGCGCTCCCGCATCGGCGGTGCCCAGGATCACGGTGCCATCGGTGTTAAAGATGAACGAGCCGATCATCACCACTTCGGCGGGCACGGTGCTCTTAAAATAAGCATCGCCGTTAGGCACTTCCTGGTACGGTTGCACCCAGTACTTGGTCAGAAATTCCAGCGTGGGCACTACCAGGTCGCGGCGGGGCGGAGTCACCCGGTTGTTCGGATTCACGTAGCGGTCGGTGAAACGGTAGCGCACCGCCACGCCGTAGGGCTCGGTGAAGTTCTCCCGGATGTACGTGTCGATCGGATCAGTCGATGGCTCCACCTGCCGGATGGGGGCGTTCACTTCATCGTCGCCGCAGGCCAGCAGCAGCAGCGGAGCGCAGAGCAATAAATAGCGTAACTGTTTCATTTATCGGGGATTAGGGCGAAGCTTTCCAATGTCCTGGGCCGCTTCGGGAATTTGTAAGGCTTTGCGATTGTCTTCTCGTTCCAGCGTGATGGTGGTGCCGTCGGGAAACGCGTGCTCCACCGGTAGGTTATACCGCTTGATATCGAACCAACGCAAACCTTCGTGAATAAATTCTTTGGGGCGCTCTAGGTCCAAAATATAGATCAGCACGTCGTTCAGGGCATCCACCGATCCAATGTAACTACGGATGATCTCCAGCGTGAGCGTTACCGGCTCGTCGTAGCGCTTGCTCGACAACGTCTGCAAATCGGCTACCGCCAAGTCAAGCTGGTTGAGCAGCGTGTAGCACTCCGCGCGGTTCAGTAGCACCTCTTCGCCCCGGAAGCCCATGAAGATGGTATAGGGAAAGCCTACGTCCGAGGTAAGACTAGTACGCTGAAAAAGTGGTTCAAACTTGGCTACTAAGATGCCGTCTTGTCCGATACGAAACGCCGGATCGGCTCGCAAATCAGTAGCTCCAAACGGATTAGAGTCGAACAACTCTCGGTATTGATTGCCATCAGGGTAGAAACCAATGTTGTTATAAATAAGCGTTTCCTGCCGAATCAGCAGCAGGTTGCTTGCATCGTTGGGTGAGGTATACAGGCGAATGTAATCGTCGGTATTAGTGCGCCGCCGCAACAGGTCTGGGATATCCTTGATATAATTATTCGGATCAGCTCCCAGCAATTCGTTACTATACCGGATGCTGGCCTCAATATCCGCGCGGTCGCGCCCCCGCCACAGATAAAAGCGTGATGCGAAAGCCAAAGCTGATTCCCGGGTGAAGTGATACTTCCCGGAATTGGCGTAGAAGGACCCGTTCACCATCTCTAACCCGGCCAGCATATCGGCTTCCACCAGTTGGTACACCTGCTCTACGGTGGCGCGGCGGTAGGTTTTGATAAATTCGGTTTCGGGTTCGGTCACGTAGGGCACGCCCAGGTCGCTACCGGCAGTGTTAGCGTCGTAGTGCTTGGCAAACAGATTTACCAGCATAAAGTGACCATAGGCGCGGGCCAGCAAAGCTTCGCCCTTCACCGCCCGCCGCCGGGCCTCCTCACCCGGAAGCTGGTCCACCACCGCCAGCACTTCGTTGGCGTGGGCAATAGCGTTGTAAGTGGCGTTCCAATAAAACTCTGGCGTATCCTGATCGGTCGGATCGGCTCCCACTTCTTCCCAGCCGTAGATGCGCAGTTCGTTCTGCCGCTTGCGCGTGCCCTGCGTGTAGCCGATTTGGTCACCCATCCACTCGGTGAAGTAGTACGAAGCCTCCGAATAAGCACTGGTAAGCAACTGAGCCGCTTTGTCCAAGTTATTCAGATCTACCCGGTTATCGGGCGTTTCTTCTAGGTAGCTGTCGCACGCGGAGAATGAGATTAAACAGCCCAGCAAAAAACAGCTAGTCGATAGTCGACAGTTGACAGTCCACCGCCACTGGCGAGCTGTTGAATGTCGTCTGTCGTCTGTCGTCTGTGGACTATCGACTCTAAACTGTGGACTATTCTTCATCTTTCGTATCCTTTTAAAAACCGACGTTAAGGGAAACAGTGAGTTGTTGCGGCTGCGGCAGCGCCACTCCGCCCGAGGAGAAAAACTCCGGGTCTTGCCCGTTGAGTCGCTTGTCCGAATAGAGCAACAGTAGGTTCTGTCCGGCCACCGACACCCGCGCGCTTCTGGCACCAATGCGATCGGTCCAGCGGCTGGGTAAGGTATAGTTTATCTGAATGTTCTTGAGCCGCACGTGGTCCCCGTCGGCGATGCGCACCGTGCTACGATTGTACAGATTATACGGATTGGCTCCTTCAAATCGATCGGTTCCGGGATTGTTGCCCGTGAAGCGAACATCGAGAACTACCGGAATGTCAGTGATTTCTTCGTCGCCCGGCACCACCCAGCGGTTGATAAACTCCTGCGAGAATGAGTTGAAATCGGTATAGGAAGCCCGGAATGCATCGTCAAGCCGGATTTTGTAGCCAAACTTATAGGTCAGCAGTACGTTGAGCGTGAAATTCTTGTAAGTAAAGGTGTTGGTCAACCCTCCGCCTCCCTGGGGTTCGCCGGGTCCTTCGTACTTTAGAATATCGCGCAGCTGGTCGCGCTCCTGAAGATCGTAGGCAAATGTCCGCTCCCCGGTGGCATCAAAGAACGTAGGGATGCCAATCTCGTTGAGTCCGGCGAACTGGGCCGAGAAGATGGAACGGCGCGGCCCACCCAGCACGGCCACTCCCTCGGGCCGCAGGGCATCGGCCAGAATCGGGTCAAAGTCCAGCCGCGTAATTTCGGCGTAGGTGTAACCGATGTTAGCGCTGGTGGTCCAGCTAAAGTTAGGGGTGTACACATTGAGGGTGCTGAGTGATACTTCAAATCCTTCGGACGCCATGTCGGCGTAGTTACCCTGCTTGTAACCGCCTTCGTCACTGGTAGACTCCGAGCGCCCCGAGCCGCCCACGCCGCTGGTCTGCAAGCGCCCGATCAGATCAAACGAGTTGCGCCGGTAGTAGTCCACCGTTCCGGAAATACGGTCCTTGAGAATGCTGAAGTCCATTCCTACGTTAAATTCAAGCAGTTTTTCCCAACTTAGATTTTGGTTGGCCAGGGCGCTAATGAATAAGAAAGATTCGGTATCGGTAGGGCGCAGCGTGATGTCGGGGCGCAGGTTGAGCAAAGCGCTTACGTTGGGCCCTAGGTTGGCCGATAGCCCGTAGGTGCCGCGTAGTTTTAGAGAGTTGATGAGAGGCACATTGAAAAACGATTCATTGGTCACGTTCCAGGCGCCGCTCACGTTCCAGGTGGGCAAGTAGCGGGCGGCTTGGCTTTCGCCCAGGCGGTTGGAGCCATCGTAACGCACGGTGCCGTTTACGATATACTTTTCCTGGAAGGCGTAGCCCGCGTTCAGGAAGAAACCGGCGAAGCGCTCCCGGTCTTCCGATAACTCGTACAACTCAATACCCTGACTGTTCAGGAAATCTACGATGTTGGGGTCGGTGTTGACGATGCCCCCACTTTCGTAGACCACCCCAATGCCGCTGGCCGCCCGCTGGGTGCGGTCCGCAAATTTAATCTCCTGCCCGAGCAGCACGTTTACGTCGTGATCTTTTCCAAACTTTTTCGACCACGTCAGGTCGTTTCTGATGTAAAAATACTCGAGCGTACTCTCGTTCAGGTAGTTAAATCCGCCCTCGGGCAGCACGATTTTGGGCAGCGCCCCCGGATCGTCGGGATCGTTGAAAAGCAAGGGATTATCCTGGCGGATGAATTGGGTTTGCGCGGCCCGATAGGCTTCGGCCTGGTTCGAGCGTTCGTGGATCACGTGCTCCTGGTTGGTGGCGGCGTAGCGCCCTTGCACCGTACTACGTAGGGTAAGGTTATCAGTGAGATCACCGGTGATAATTGCCTGCGCTGAAATGTCCGCCACCCGAATATCAATATAGTTCAGATCAAGTTCTTCCAGGATATTGAAGGGAGCATAGTTGCGGCGAAAAAACTCCCGGCTACCATCGGGATTATAGGGCCGAATAGATCGGCTGGTGTTCAGGGCGTAGCTAAACGGATTGATATCAAAATCGCGCTTATACTCCCCGCTAATCGGGTCGAAATCGCGGTCGGTGGTGCCGGGCAAGCGCTGGCGGCGGTAGCTAGCGGTTATCTTGGTGTCGAGCGTGAACCGGTCGGAGAAGAAAAAGGTGTTGCGCACGTTGCCCGCGTAGCGGCTTACCCCATCGGCCAAGGTTTGGCCGTTGTCATTCAGATAGCTCAGCGAGTAGTAGCTGTTATAATTTTCGTTGCCCGCCGTCAGGCTCACCGAGTGCTGTTGCTGCAGCGAAAAGTCGCGGTACAGCACGTCGAACCAGTCGGTGTTGGCGTTTTCGTAAGGATTCAAAAACTCTTCGTTCAGCGTACCGTCGGGGCCCCAGTTGATTTGCTTCTCGTTTAGCTGGTTAAACATTTTTCCCAGCACCCCAAAGTTTTCGGCCCGCACGGCAGTGGTCACATCTATCAACCCTTTCTCGTACAGCTCGCGGTAGATCGACAGTTCGTTGCGCGAATCTAGAATATCGAACTGGTTATAGGTAGGCCGCAAGCTGGTACTAAAGTTACCGGCGTAGTTGACGCGCAACTGCCCACTCTTGCCCCGCTTGGTGGTGATTACGATGACCCCATTTTTGGCCCGCGTGCCGTAGAGCGCGGTGGCTGAGGCGTCACGCAGCACCTGGAAGGTAGCAATATCATCGGGATTGAGTCCCGCGATGGAGGAAGAAAGTACGGTGTTGGGGTCGCCGGTTACAATGTCGTCGGCGTCTACCTGGGTAAGGTCTTCCAAAATCACTCCGTCCACCACGTACAGCGGTTGGTTGTCGCCATTAATAGAAGTATTTCCCCGGATACGAATGCGGGGCGCCGTACCAAAAGTGCCCGAAATATTGTCAACGCTCACTCCGGCCACCTGCCCCTCCAGCATGCGGCTGGCGTCGACCATGCCGGGCTGCCGAATGTTTTCCATCTCTACCATTGCCGCCGCCCCGGTGAAGAGCTTGCGCTCCACTTCCTGAAACCCAGTCACCACCACCTCGCCCAGTTCCTGCACATCTTCGCGAAGTTCAACGTTGAGCGTGCTTTGGTTGCCGACAATAGCCTCCAGTGGCTGATAGCCAATGAATGAAAAGATGAGGGTGTCGCGCCCGGTGGGCACGTTGAGTTGGTAGTTGCCGTCGATGTCGGTGATCGTGCCCCGGCTGGTGCCCTTGAGGGTCACGTTTACGCCGGGCAGTTCGGTATTTTCCTTGGCGGAGGTAATTTTTCCGCGGACGAGTCGGTCTTGGGCGAAGGCGGTGCTCCACCCGAGCAGGCAGAGCGATAAGAGTAAAGTTCTAGTCAAGTTACTTGTGGTATGATGTAGAATATCTTCTGTTTATAAAACGTCGATCTGCGCTTTGGATAATCCGGTAGTTTCGGCTATTTCCACACCATAGCCCACCGATTAATCGGTGGGCTATGGTGTGGAAACGACAATAAGGATTCAGCATCAGTAAGCATCGTACAGCGTGTCCTTCTGGTTGTAGCCTTTATTATAGTGCGTATCATCCGGCGAAGGCGAGTCTCCATCGGTTTGGTAGGTCAAAACCACCCGCACTTTCTTCTCGGACAAGGTAGCCTTGAGATTGGCCGGAACGCTAATGTTCCCGGTGCTGTCTATCAATGCTTCAAACTCAACTGATTTCATGGGATGTGCGTTCGTGGTCGTCAGTTTTTCCTAATACGCTGAAAGTAGAAGGCGTATTGCCACGGCTTAGTACTATTATTTGGTAGCCGCAGCAATACGCGTTTAGTAACGGAGTGCCGAAGTGATTTAAAACGCTACCTATTCGGGAAGCAATAGTTCATCAATCGCGTGGATTACTCCGACGTCAGTTAGTTCTTCAACACCGGCCAGATTGCCGAAAAAGACGTATTGATCTAGAGAAACGAAGCTGGCATCGGCGCTGGCTTCGTTGGCGTCGCTAAGACTGGCACTGTTCTGAGAAATTGCCAAGTTAATCGTTCCTCCCAAGGTAGTGATCTGGCCTGCTTGCAGATCGGTGGAGAAAGCCACTCCTTCCACGACATGGTTATTGAGGATACTGGTGAGTAACGCATTGTCAATCCGCGCCGCACTGTCTACCGAAGCGGTTAACCCCGCCCGAATGAACGCCGAATCAGTGGGAGCAAAAATGGTCTTTTCGCCCGTTAGCGCCAGTCCGGTCTGCGACAGGGCGGCCTGGAAGATACTAAAGCTTTGTCCGGTGGCTTCGGCAATGGTGCCCAGTGCTCCTCCTACGTTCTGAGGGGCTTCGATTACTCCGCTAACATTGAAAAGCACCTGCCCGTTACCGGCACTAGCTCCAAGATTTACCACCTGCTGTCCATTAATGAAAAGCGTATTTTCTCCAGCCACCGAAAGGTACAGCGGTACTCCCACCAAGTTGTTCACCTTCCGCGGGGGATTAACTACATCGATGATGCCTTCAACAATATGGTTGGCCCCAAAGAACTGAAAACCCTGACTGGTAGGAACCAGATTATTGTCGATTAAAAAGTTACCCGCAGGAGAAATCACCGTCCAGTTACGGTTCTGGTCAGCCAGCAAGCTCTTTAATTGCCCTGCTTCCAGCACGTCATTCATTATTCCAACATCCCTCAAGACATTCATTAAACCCCCTACCGTACCAAAATCACCCGCCACTTGCTGGATCGCCGGGGGAAGCAGCACCTCATCAATAATGTGAACCACTCCATTAGAAGCGTAGAGCGCCTCCGGAGAAACAATGCTGGTTTTTGCTTGCACCGCCACGGCGGCATTAATCCGTACGCTATCGGTAGTGGTGAAATTAAGCGTCTGCTGAGATAAGGTAACCGCACTACTGTCTAACCGCCCAATCTGTAGGGTTTGGTTGGGCACGATATGATAAGAAAGAATGCTGGACAAAATCCCTCCGTCCAGAAGGCCTAAATTAGACACCCCCACGGTGGACAAAAGCTTCTGAAAAGCAGCATCGTTCGGAGCGAGCAAGGTATATTCTCCGCTACCCAGTCGGGCCTTCAAGTCGGCGAAATCAGTACTGCTTAGAATAGTGTTGAGCACCGTAAGCCCCTCGGTTTCCGCCACTAATTCGGCCACCGTTTTATCGCCAATGGGCGGCCCGCTGGTTTCATCATCGTCGCCGCAGGCGGTGAAAAGCAACACGAAGGGAAGAAGTAACGCAAGTAAGAAAAACTGTTTCATAGACATAAGAGCAGATGTAAGATAAATGATACGAAAGAACAATATACGACATTTCCTCAATTTCAGATACCTCCCCGTCCATTCACCGCAATTTGCGGCGAATAACCTTCGGTTTTGTCCGCCCCCCGCGGTTTAGCCTTATTTTCCTCCTGCCATACCACCACCGAACGATTTCTGCCCGGTTCTGCTTATCAATGAAAGCTCTCGTACGTTGATTAACTTCACTGAAGATTACGGAACACTCCGCCAAATGAACACACCAATTGCCGGAAGCTTTGATCGTACCTCACGTATGCAATTATCCAATTTACTGCTTCTGGTGTCACTTATCGCCGCTTGCACTTCCCCTTCTCCTGATTCTGGCCTTTCAATCAAACCGCTCTCTTCTCGCGATTCGCTGCACCAGGCACTCACCCGGATCATGGCCTTACCCGAAGACACCTTCAGCAGCAGCTGGTACGAAGTGCTCAGCGAAACAGAAACGGATACCTACACCAGCGCCCGGCTGTCGTATCATGTTAAAGATGACGAATATGCCGCTGCCTACTTGCTCAAACCCAAAGACGTGGCCCCTCCCTATCCCGTTATGATTTGCTTGCAGGGCCACGCTCCCGGCATGTATATCTCTATCGGAGAGGCCCGCACCGAACGAGATGAGCAACTAATTGCGGGCGGACGCGACATTGCCTTGCAGGCCGTGGAGCACGGGTGGGCGGCCCTGGCGATTGAACAGCGCGGGTTTGGCGAAAAGGCCACGGAAGGGTCGGTCTGCAACGACGTGTCGCTCCGAGAACTAATGAAAGGTCGGCCCATGCTCGGTCAGCGCGTGTTTGACATTATGCGGGGCATTGATTTCATCGAGACTCAAACCGATCTCAACGCGCAACTGATCGGCAGCTTGGGGAACTCGGGCGGCGGCACGGCTACGTATTTTGCCGCGGCCGTCGACGAACGGATTAAGTTAGCGGTGGTGTCGTGCTCTTTTTCTACCTACGAACGCTCATGGCTTAAGCATCCCCACTGCGCTTGTGGCTACCTGCCGGGCCTGCTCAAGGTGGCCGACATGCCTGACTTAGCCGAACTCATCGCTCCGCGCCGTCTGATGATTGTTGCCGGAAAAGAAGATTATCTGGCGGATATTGAAGGAGTGCGTGCAGGCTTTGCCATCGCCCAAACGTTCTATGCACAGCACCACGCCTCTGAAAACATAACCCTATTGGAAGGTGACGGGGGCCATCAGTTTTATCCTGACCTAGCCTGGCCTGCCATTGATCAATTTAAAGATGCTTACTATCACCATGAAGCAAAAGCTACTTTTTAGTGTGCTAATCGTAAGTACCTTTGCGCTACTCACCTACTGCCAAAGCCGCTACGAGAATAACGCTACCCAAAATCTGAGCCAGGCCGAACGCGTGCGCTACGACCAGTATATGGTGCAGGGGCAGGTGCTCTACCGCGCCCACTGCGTCAACTGTCACCAGGAAGAAGGCACCGGACTGCGTTGCCTCATTCCGCCGCTGGCCCAATCAGACTATTTGCTGGCCGACGTTGACCGCACGCTGTGCCTGATCAAAAACGGCTTACAGGGCCCCATTGTGGTGAACGATACGTCGTATAACCAAATGATGCCCGCCAACAAAGCGCTACGCGATATCGAGATCGCCCAGATCGCTACCTATATTTACAACGAGTGGGGGCACGCTAAAGGACTTATTTCTACCACCCGCGTGGCGGATGCGCTGGACCAATGTGCTGCGCCTTAATGCGGATTTCTCTTTCTTTTCTTATATTACATCCACCCGGAAATCGCTTGATTGCGTTGCAAGAGGGAAGTTTTCTGGGTTGTTTGGTTAGTTGCAACCAGCGTGAACAGTATTATTGGTTTACCAGGAATATCTTACGTGGGCGGTTACTTTTTGGCCCTAAACAGTATACATAGCGTAGGCACAGTGCCATGAAAGACAGCGTTGTTATAGAAAAAATCAGCCGAGGCGACGAAAAAGCCCTGGAGTACTTGTACCGCAAGCACTACCGGATGATGACCAACGCCATTCTGAAAAACAACGGCACCGAACAAGAAGCGAAGGATATTTACCAAGATGCGTTGATTGTGTTCTGGCAGAAGGTCACGAGCCACCAACTCACGCTAACGTCCAAGATCAGCACCTACTTGTACAGCGTATGTTTAAACCTGTGGCGAAAGGAGTTGGATCGCAAGAGCCGACTTTCGTACGAAACGCACGACCAGCCGGAGTATCTGAACGATGAAGCAGAGGAACGAAAGGCTATCATTCACGCCTGTATCAACCAATTGGGTGATACCTGCCGGAAAATTCTGACCTACTATTACTTCGACGATTTATCCATGCAGGACATCGCTCAAAAACTGGGTTTTGCTACCACCGAAACGGCGAAAACCAAGAAGTATAAGTGTAAGAAGCGACTGGATAAGCTGGTGAAGTCCACTTATTCAGCCAGTGATTTTTTAGATTAGAACCTATGAGCCAAGACTTTACGTACACGATTGATTGCTATCTGAAGGGACAACTTTCGGAGGAAGAGCGGCGCGCCCTGGAAGAAAAAATGCAACAGGACCCCCTGCTGGCGCACGAGGTGACCTGGCAGAAGGATATCTATCACGCCCTGGGCGATGTGCGCCGGGCCGCCCTGAAAAGTCGACTGGATGACGTTATTATTCATCCGACCTCGTACTTTCTTAGGCAACGATGGCTGACGGCCGCAGCGGTGGGCACGTTGCTGTTGGCGGGTTCTGCCTACTATTACCTTACTTCTGCGGAGCCAGAACGTATTGTTGCCCTCCAGAAAGTGGAAGCTCCCTTCATGTATCCTGAAGGGTACCCGCTACAACGCATTCCTCAGCGCAGTGCCCCGGCCACAATTGCCACTGCCGAAGCTCCTTCTTCGGTAGCGGACAATACCGCAAATACGTCTTCCACGACTTCGACTGAGGCCCAGTCAACACCACCCTTGGTAACTCCTCCGCAGGTGGTGAGTGAGTTTGAAGAAGAGAACCCTACGGTAGACTACAACGACTTCACGGCTCCGGAAAAAGCGGCATTGCAGGAGAACGTCTACCGGGAAGAAAACGTAACCGTTGCGGCGGTGTCCGACAGCCGGTATACCTTTCATTATCAGTTTTTCGATAACAAGCTCTATTTGCACGGCGACTTCGATCAAATGCCCTATAAGATCATTGCGCTAAACACTGAAAACGACAAAAGACTGTTCTTAGAATTCGACGGAGACTACTACCGAATCAGTAAGCACGAGGCAGTGGTTCCGCTGCTGAAAATAGAAGATCCGGCGTTGGTGCAAAGTCTGAAAAGCATGAGCAGCATAAACTAGATAATCTTCTGAAAATCAGCCAATTGCATATTAAACTATCTTACTCCCTTTCGTGTTAAAAGGGTATGCAAGAACGAATTCAGGAAAAGCTTTCCATACTGGCCGACGCGGCTAAGTACGACGTGAGTTGCTCCTCCAGCGGCAGCAACCGCAAGAACACCAAAGAGGGATTAGGAAACTCTAAAGGGATGGGCATTTGCCACACCTACACCCAGGACGGTCGCTGCGTTTCGCTGCTCAAAATCCTGCTCACCAACCACTGCATCTTCGACTGCGCCTACTGCGTGAGCCGCCGCTCGAACGACGTGAAGCGCGCCGCCTTTACCGTGCAGGAGGTGGTGGACCTCACCATCAATTTCTACAAGCGCAACTACATCGAGGGGCTGTTTTTGAGCTCGGGCATCTTCAAAAACGTTGACTATACGATGGAGCGGCTGGTGCGCATCGCCAAAAAGCTGCGTACCGAACATCAATTCAACGGCTATATTCACCTGAAGGCCATTCCCGGAGCCAGCGACGAACTGATCCACGAGGCGGGTTTGTACGCCGACCGCCTGAGCGTGAATCTGGAAATCCCGTCGGAAGAGAGTCTCAAGAAGGTAGCTCCCGAGAAGGATTACGCTTCGGCCTACCAGCCGATGAACTTCCTGACCAAGTCGATCAGTGGGTATCAAGAAGAGAAAAAGCTAATTCGCTCGGCCCCGACCTTTGCGCCCGCCGGACAAAGCACCCAGTTGGTAGTGGGAGCCACTCCCGAAAACGACCACCGCATTTTGCAACTGGCCGACAGCTTGTATCAGCAGCAGCAACTGCGCCGGGTGTACTACTCGGGCTACGTGCCCATCAGCGATGATAACCGACTGCCCGCCCTCACGGCCCCGCCCTTGGTTCGCGAAAACCGTTTGTATCAAGCCGATTGGCTGATGCGCAGTTACGGCTTTGCCGTGCACGAGCTGGTCGATGAACACAATCCGGATCTGGACCCAGAAGTGGACCCCAAGCTAGGCTACGCACTACGGCATCCTGAACTGTTTCCCGTAGACGTAAATACCGCGCCCTACGAACTCATCCTGCGCATTCCGGGCATCGGGGTGAAGTCAGCCAAGAAGATGGTAGCGGCGCGACGGTTCGGCAAGCTCCGACCAGAGCACTTGCAGAAGATCGGCGTGGTGTGGAAACGGGCGCGCTACTTTCTCACCGCCGCCGACGCCGACTTCCGTCTGCTAGATTTTGATCCGGTGAATCTCAAGCAGCGCATCCTGAGCGAGCGGCAGCCCCGGCAGCAGCAGGCACAACTGAATTTGTTCGGATGACCTACACCTACGACGGCTCGTACGAAGGTCTGCTGTCGGTGATCTTTGAAAGCTACCGTCTGGGACAGCCCGCCGACAATATTGGCGAGGAAAGTGTGGCGCAGCCGGAGTTTTTTGGTCACTTGCTGCCCGTGACTACCAACCCGGCCCACGCCCAGCGGGTGCTGCGGGGAGTAGTGAAACGCACCACTCCTGATGTCACACGCATCCTGTACCACTGCTTCCTATCCGAACAACCAGGCATTGAGATGCTGCTGTATCGCTTCGTTCGGCTGGCGATGGACAGCACCGAGAGTGTGCTGGAGAATTTTCGGGAACCGGTGGTGCTGCGTTTGCACCGCATCGAGCGGCAGATCCACCGCGAGGTGCATCGCATGCACGCTTTCGTCCGCTTTCAGGAAACCCACGACGGATTATATGCCGCACTTGTCACTCCCGATTTCAACGTGCTTCCGCTGCTGGCTCCGCACTTTCAGGCGCGCTATCCAGCTTTTCGGTGGCTGATCTACGATACGCAACGGCGCTACGGACTCTACCACGAAGATCATGCTACCCGCTTTGTCACCCTGGATACGGCACCGAAGCAGCTCCAGGAAGCGTTGCTTGGTTCGGCTGAAACAGACTACCAAGCGCTGTGGCAAACTTACTTTAGCAGCATTGACATCCCCGAGCGGCGCAATATGAAGCTGCATTTGCAGCACGTGCCCCGACGCTACTGGAAATATCTGATCGAAAAACAGAACTTTTAAACAACAAACCGACCTTATGACGTTGACATACTAACGGCTACTTAGTACCTTGTCCGCCCTACTCAACCCCGATCAGTTATGAAAAAGATTTTATACTCCGGTGCTTTTCTTCTTTCCGCGACGCTCATCCTGGGCAGTTGTTCCTACAAAACCTGCCCGGCCTACTCTAGTGTTGCTCCCGCCAAGCCCTACTATTCGCAGCAAATCACGCCTGCGTCAGCACCAGTATCTAGTCAAGAGGCTCGGTAGCCACTCCTGCTTGGGCTAGGTCTTCCCAAAACCGGGGATACGACTTGTTCACCACCGAAGGGTCTTCAATCGTCACCGTAGCTTTCGCAGCCAAAGGAGCAAACGCCATCGCCATGCGGTGGTCTTCGTAGGTTTCGAACTCCAATTCTTTTCCTGAATAGTCAGTACTCAACGGCACAATTTTACCGCGCCCGTCCTCTTCTTCCAGGGTTGCCCCAATTTTGGCCAGTTCGTTTTGTAGGGCAGCCACCCGATCCGTTTCTTTAATTCGTAGGCTCTCTAGCCCAGCCATGGTGGCTGGAATTCGTTTTGCGGCGCACACCACCGCTACCGTCTGCGCTAAATCCGGGCAGTCGCTAAAATCTTGGGTGAGTGTTTCCGCCGCCGCCTTTTTAGTCAACGTCACTCCGTCTTCCTCGAATTTTGTAGCCACTCCCAGTTGGTCCATGATGCTTACGATTGCGCTGTCGCCCTGCCACGAAGGCTGGCGCAAGCCCAGTAATTTCACCTGCGCGGCATCGGCTAAGGCCACCAAACTGTACCAATAACTCGCTCCCGACCAGTCTGACTCGATGGTGTAAGTGCCCGCCCGGTAGGGTTGCGGTTCAACACGAATCAGATTGTGCTCGCCCCAGTGGTGCTCAATACCAAAGTGCTGCATCAATCCCAGCGTCATATCAATGTACGGACGGCTACCGATTTTTCCGGTCAGTGATAGCTCCAATCCTTCGGGCAGGGTAGGCGCGATCATGAGTAACGCCGAAATGTACTGGCTGCTCACGTCGCCGCGGATCGACACCCGGCGGGCGGTTTGCCCGTTGGTGAACCCGCGCACTAGCACCGGCGGGTAGCCCTCGTTTTCCAGGTAAGCAATGTCGGCACCCAGGCCGCGCAGTGCGTCAACCAGCAGCTTTACGGGACGCTGGTGCATACGGGCGGTGCCCTTCAAGAGTTTGCCCATGCGGGCTACGGCCGAGTAGGCGATCAGAAAGCGCATGGTGGTGCCCGCGTCGAGCACATCCCACTCCGGTTCGGCCGATTGCAGCAGGTGTTGCATCGTTTGGGTATCGCGGGCTTCGGCGAGGTTGTGCAGCACGATCTCTTCTTCGGCCAGGGCTTGGATAACCAGCGCCCGGTTGCTTTCGCTCTTGGAAGCGGCGAGTTGAACGTCAGCGGTGATGCGGCCAGTAGGCGGGCGAAGGCGAATTTTTTGCGTAGACAAAGTGGCGATGTTTAGTAGGCTTATTTAAGAAATTCTTTCCTTTTTCGGTCAATAAAACCAGCGGAAACCCAGTAAATGTCACCGTCTCTTCCAAAGGTCAGATAGTTGCCGTCGGGAGTGATGTCGCCGCCCAGTTCGTCAGACAGGGTGTTTATCTTGCTTCCCAGATTCATCGGGTTTGACCATTTGTTTTGTTCCGTCCTAAAGGTAATATAAAGATCGCTTCCGCCGAAGCCACCGGGTCGGTTCGACCGGAATATCATAAATTCTTCTTCGGGTGACACGTAGGCGTCTCCCCAACACGCAGCATCCGATTGGTTGAGATAGTTGATCGGACTGGGCAGTATCTCTACCGGTTGGTAGGCCCCGTTGCGGTACTGGCTTCGGCAAATTTCGCCCGTACTGTTGCTAAAGTAAACAGACGTATCGGCCACGACGCAGGGGTGCAATGCGTAGCCAGGCGACACGAGATTAGGAGGAGAAGGCAAACTCATCGGTTCGCCCCAAGTATCGCCGAGTTTCTCAGAATAACAGAGATCGAGAATCCCCTTTTGATTTTCTACTCCGTTCGCAAAGTAGTAGATTCTGGTTCCGTTCAGCGCGATGTGCGGCTCGCTAGTTCTTCTGCCAACGGAAAAGCTAGCGGTATCGGGTTTGCTCCATACCCCGTTTCCGTGCCTCATCACCAGGGTGAACGACGGTTTCGGTTCGGGATAAAACTCGACGGAATAATAAATTTCCTGGCCGTCGGGCGAAAAGGTGATGACTTCTTCGTTTCTGTTGGGAAGGGAGATAATACCCGGCGCAAATACTTCCGGCTGATCGGCGGGCGGAGTCTGACCTAAATAGCGATACGATTCGTGTTGGCATCCTACCAACAAAATGCCGAGTGCTAGCCACTGCGCTACTTTGCTGAAATTGGTGGTTCTCAAGGGTGTGAAAGAAGCTTTCAGCAAATATGTAGATAAAATGGCGTCCTTAAAAAACACTGAACCATGTTTTCCCCTTTACCAGTAAACTTGTTCTTTTGATAGCAAACGAAGGCTCTATGGATACTTTTGATAAGACCGCGTTAGCCTTTTTGTTGGGTGCTACCACGGGTGCCCTCACCGGACTGCTGCTGGCCCCGAACAGCGGTGCGCAGACCCGCCACCGCATCAGCGAAGCAGCGCATGACGTACTTTACGACGCTGAAAACGCCTGGGAAGACGGTTCCGAGCGGGTGAAAGATCTAGCCGATACGGTTACGCACGAGTTAGCAGACTACCAGAAGAAGATAGCAAAGGGTTAGCTTTTAGTAAGAGAACAAGTAGATTCAGGAAACTTTACCCTGGAGAGTTTCTCCCATCCGATTATAATCCCCCACCGCTTCCCGGATATCTTCCGCCGTGATGGGCACGTCAAACGTGGCAGTACCGATTTCTTCTAGCAGGGTGCACTGAATCCGCGATTGGTTGTTTTTCTTATCCTGCTGAGCTAAGGCGATAATTGGATCAATGGCCACTTCGGGCACGGGACGATGCCCGTAGGAAGCGATCAGGAAGTTCGTGATCTCTTTTGCTTGGCCAGTAGGCAGTCCGGTGTACTTTTGCGATAGATAAGTCTCGGCCACCATGCCCACCACCACTGCCTCGCCGTGCAGCAGGTGCTCATCAGTATCCAGGTAATGGCTTTCCACCGCGTGGCCGATGGTATGCCCGAAGTTCAGAATCTTGCGCACTCCTCCCTCCCGAAAGTCCTGGGCCACCACATTGGCCTTAAGCGCCACCGAGTGGGCAACCACCGTGGGCCAGTCTTGCCCCTTGAGCGGAGTTTTACTAACGGTTTGCCAATAACCAGCGTCGGCAATCAGGCTATGCTTGATCACCTCGGCGAAGCCCGAACGAAGCTCCGCCGGAGGAAGTGTTTCTAAAAACTTCGGATAAATAACTACCCGCAACGGGTCCTGGAACAGTCCGATGTGGTTTTTGTACCCCTGAAAATCGATGCCCAATTTACCACCGACTGATGCGTCGACCTGCGACAGCAATGTGGTAGGCAAATTCACGAATCGGATGCCCCGCTTGTAGGTCGCTGCGCAGAAACCTCCCATGTCGCCAATCACTCCTCCGCCCAGGTTGATGAGCAAGGCCTGCCGATCAAAACGGGCTTCGGTCATTCCCTCCCAGAGTTGGGTGCAGGTTGTTAGGTTCTTGTGGCGTTCACCACTGCGGATGCGAAACAAAGTATGCTTGGGCAACAGTGGCTCAACCAAGGGATAGCAGGCACGCTCGGTGTCTTCGTCCACTACCACTCCCAATTGACTGAACGAGTAGTCCTGAAACAAGGCAGTTAGCGCTTTAGCTAGGTTATCGGTAACGGTGACGTTGTCGGGCATGGAAAGTGACAATGGCAAAAACGAGCGATCAGTTAATTTTCGGAGGTTCAGAGAAACTACTTATGTCAGACACAAGGCTAGGTGCCCCCGGCCGGAGGACCTACGCCAGGTTAGCAGTTCGTCGTGCGATTACGACAGCATGCGCAATCCTGAATCAGTTTCGGTTTCGTCTTGTAGCCTGTCCATCACCTCGGTCTGCTTCTTGATCGATTCCACGTGCATCAGGTTGAACAAATCCACCACAAATTTTTCGCGCAGGCGAGCGTCTTTGCCCCACGCTTTGCGGGTCTCGAACACGTTGTTCCAGCGGTCGAGCTGAAAAGCGGCTACGTTATTTTTCTTCTTCCAAGCGCCGATCTGTCCCACCAGATCCATGCGCTGCGAGAGCAGCTCCACCAGTTCGCGGTCGGCATGATCGATCTGCGTGCGCAGGTCTTCCAGGTGCGAAATGTATTCAATGTCTTCCGAGGAAGCCTTTCTAACCTTCAGGTTCTTCAGTAATTCGCCCAGCACCGCCGGGGTCACCTGCTGTCGCGCGTCGCTCCAGGCATTTTCCGGGTCGCGGTGCGTCTCGATGATCAGGCCGTCAAAGTTTAGGTCCATCGCTACCTGCGAGATTTCAGCAATCATCTCTCGCTTGCCGGCGATGTGGCTCGGATCGCAAATGATGGGCAACTCAGGCAGCTGTCGCTTCAGCTCGATAGGCAGCTGCCAGGTGGGGATATTGCGGTAACGGGTTTGCTGATAGGTAGAGAAACCCCGGTGAATCGCACCCAGTTTGGTGACTCCGGCTTGGTTCAGCCGCTCCAGCGCGCCCATCCACAGCGCCAAATCGGGATTGATGGGGTTTTTAACCAGCACGGGCACGTCGCAGCCCTTTAGGGCATCGGCGATCTCTTGCACGATAAAGGGGCTTACCGTGCTGCGCGCACCGATCCATAGCACGTCCACTCCGTAGTGCAACGCTTCTTGCACGTGCATGGCGTTGGCCACCTCCACGGCAAACTGCACGTTGAGTTCTTTTTTGATCCGCTGAATCCAGCCGAGTGCTTCCTGGCCCATGCCCTCGAAAGTGTTGGGACGGGTGCGCGGCTTCCACACTCCGGCGCGCATCAGAGAGATGCCCTGGCCCTGGATGGCCTTCACGGTCTCGTAAAGCTGCTCTTCGGTTTCAGCGCTACAGGGGCCGGCAATCACAATGGGATGCTGGTTGCCGATGTTCCAATCTTGGGGACTCGTAAGCGTAAGTTTCATAAGTGATAAACAGTAGTTGGTAGTTGAATGGTTTATTGATAAATATGGTTTATGCAGTTAATTGTTATTCGCTAGTTTTCGTCTTGCACGCTATTATGAACCCGAATTCTACGTTGCCCACCCAGGTGTCGTTTGACGATACGGAAGTGGCTTTTTCGTACAAGTCTGACCAAGATTTGTGGAGGTCGTACTGGTTGTTTAAAGCAATTGGTGCCCCCTGGCTCACCGACGTGGGCACAAAGTTGGTGAAATTTGCGCTGAAAATAAAATTGCCCATCCGAGGAGTGCTCAAGGCCACGATTTTTGAGCAGTTCTGCGGCGGGGAAACCATCCGCGACTGCGCTCCCACTATCAATCGAATGGCCCAGTACGGCGTGCAGACCATCCTTGACTATTCGGTGGAGGGTGAAAAGAGCGAACGGGGCTTTGACCAAGCCGCTGACGAAATTCTGCGCACCATTAAGGCGGCTCATCGCGCTGAATATCTTCCGTTTTGCGTATTTAAGGTGAGCGGCGTGGCCCCCGTGCGGCTGCTCGCTAAAATTCAGGCCAGCGAACCGTTGACTTCTTCCGAACAGGCGGCCTACGAACGGGCCCGACAACGGGTAGATCGCTTGTGCCGGGCCGCGGCGGAGGCGGGTACCCGTATTCTGATCGACGGAGAAGAAAGTTGGATTCAGGATACTATTGACGCGCTGGCCGACGAGATGATGCAGACCTACAACCAGGAGCGGGCGGTAGTGTACAATACCTATCAGTTTTATCGGCACGAGATGCTGGCCAATTTAAGAAAGGCTTTCCAACGCGCGGCCACCTACAATTACTTTTTGGGAGCCAAGCTGGTGCGGGGAGCTTATATGGAAAAGGAGCGAGAACGGGCCGAAGACCGGGAATATCCTGATCCGATTCAGCCCAGCAAAGAAGCTACTGATGCGGATTATAATCAGGCTTTGCTCTACTGCATCAACAACAAGCAGCGCATCTCGGTGGTATGCGGTTCGCACAATGCCTATAGCAATCAGTATCTGACGTTGCTGATGGAAAAACACGGTTTGTTACCCAACGACTCCCGGGTCTACTTCGCGCAGTTGTACGGCATGAGCGATCATATTTCGTTTAATCTGGCGGCGGGGGGCTACAACGTGGCCAAGTACGTGCCCTACGGCCCGGTGAAAAAAGTGATGCCCTACCTGTTTCGGCGGGCAGAAGAAAACACGTCGGTGGCCGGACAGAGCAGCCGGGAATTAGAGATGATCGGGCAGGAGCTACGGCGGAGAGGTTCTAGGTTCGCAGTTCTGCGTTTGCGCTCAACGTAGAACTGCGAACCTAGAATCTAACTTCTTTGTAAAGGATAAATGAAATCTATGGGCCAGCAAATTCTTGTAGAGGAATTATTAGGCTAGATACCTTTTCAAATGCCGATAGGTATCTTCGGAAGAAACCCCGTTGGACCGGTTATACTGAATGGTGTTGATGATCGCATTGACCGTATCGGGCGCGTAGCCCAGGCGCATCACAATGCTTTCGGTGGTTCTCAGTTCCTGCGGATGCACTTCATCATCCGCTAGAATAAGGTTGATGAGTGAGAACAGCATAAAGAACCGCCCTTCCTCGTGGTTGGGCAACCGAAGCTCGCGCCGGGTGGTATCCGTGCTATTTTGCAGCGCGCTGATCTCTTCTTCCGAGAAGTTAAGTTGCTTGCCGATGGAGACAATATAATCCAGTTCGGTGGCATCAAGGTGACCGTCGGCGGAAGCGATAGAGAAGAGTTGCTTCAGATAGTCTTTTTCCGATTCGCTGGTGTTTTTGCGAAGAAAGCCCCAAAAGTTCATGGTTGTTTCGGTTGGTGAAGTTACCAAGGTACAAATAATTGCCTACGGTTATTCCTGAAAAAATACCAAAAAGGTACACCTAAAACCTTCTGTTCTTGCACCGGTTTTATGTCTAGTTAGAAGTCCTAAAAGTTAAACAAACTACGATGCATTCATCTTCCATTGTTTGGTTCAGAAACGACCTGAGGCTACTCGACAACGTAGCGCTGTATGAGGCAATTCAGAAGTCAACGCACGTGTACCCGGTCTACTGCTTCGATCCGCGACAGTATACCGAGACCGAGATTGGCGAGGACAAGACTGGTGCGCACCGGGCGCAGTTTATGCTAGAATCGGTGGCCGACCTGCGTCGAAACTTACAACAGCGTGGATCAGACCTGATCGTTCGGCAGGGCATCGCCGAGAACATTATTGCGCAGTTGGCCCGAGAAACCGGCGCCACGGCGGTGTTTACCAGCAAGGAGGCCACCCACGAAGAAAATGCGGTGGAGGCTGCGCTAGAAAGGTCACTGAACGCTCACGGTGCTGAGCTTAACCTGGTGTGGCAGTCTACCTTGCTGCACATCGACGATATTCCGTGGCCAATCAAGAGCGTGCCCGATATCTTCTCGCAGTTCCGCAAGGAAGCCGAACGTTCGGTGAAGGTGCGGCCGGTGGTGCCTGCCCCCGAACAACTCAACGCCTTGCCCGACGTGTGCGTCGGCGACATTCCTTCTCTAGATGACTTAGGATTAGATGTTCCCGCGCCTGATTCCCGAGGGGTGCTTGATTACCAGGGCGGAGAAACCGAGGGTATGCGCCGCTTGCACAATTACCTCTGGGATACCGATGCTCTGGCTACCTACAAAGAAACCCGCAATGGCCTGCTGGGAGCAGATTATTCTAGCAAATTCTCGGCTTGGTTGGCCAATGGCTCCTTATCCCCGCGGGTGATTTATCAACAAGTGCAGGCCTATGAAGCAGAGCGGACGAAGAATAAGTCTACCTACTGGTTAGTTTTTGAACTGCTGTGGCGCGATTATTTTCGATTTATCGCCAAGAAGTATGGGGGGCGCATCTTTCAAATAGGAGGCATTAAGCAAGAAGATCCTTATTTACGGGATGATTTCGGAGCGTTTGAGAAGTGGAAGAACGGCAGTACGGGAGTGCCCTTTATCGATGCCAACATGCGGGAGATCAACGCCACCGGGTTTATGTTGAACCGGGGGCGGCAAAACGTAGCCAGCTTTCTGGTGAAAGACCTTAAGGTGAACTGGACGTGGGGAGCATCGTATTTCGAGAGCAAGCTTATCGATTACGACGTGTGCAGCAACTGGTGCAACTGGAACTACGTGGCTGGCGTGGGCAACGATCCGCGCGAGAACCGCTACTTCAACATCATGAGCCAAGCCCAGCGCTACGACCCGCAGGGTGAATACGTGCGCCACTGGATTCCCGAATTAGCCCATGTGGAGGGCAAGCGGGTGCACTATCCCACCGAGATACCCGAGGCAGAGTTGGAAGCCTTTGGGGTGGTCATCGGAGAAGACTATCCCAAGCCGCTGGTAGGTTTCAGCAAGTGGCTGTATTGAGTCGATGGTCAACAGTCGATGGTCCATAGTCTAAAGAGCAGATAGCTGTGGACTATCGACTGTTGACTACCTACCTAAAACCAACCTCGGGCCACACGGCTCCAGGGCCAGGGGATGGCGGTCATAATCAAAACGAATCCGATCAGATAAAAGATAGCGGTGCGCGTGTGTTTGGCCTTGTCGGTGGCGGCGCGTTTGGCGGAGGAATAGCCAATGGTGATTAGGATAATGCCAATAATGTTGGTAGCAATATGCTCCACCGCCCAAAAGCGAAGTTGGGGATCCTTCATGGTTGCTGCCATATTGTCTAAATGCACGTAGGGACTGATAAAGTAGAGCACCAGCCCGATGATCAACTGTATGTGTACGGAGATCAGCGTGAACAGATAGAGTTTTCGATTGCCCTCGGTGAAGGGTTGGTTGCCGTAGCCTCGCAGGAAAGCCTGCACGATGCTGGCAACCAACAAAATAACCACCACGTAGCGCAGGGTAGAATGCAGATGAACGAGTCCGGTATACATCAGGATAGGTTAAATTAGTGGAAGGCACAAACCTAGCTAAAAGGCTTCGGTGAAAAAAGAAAAAGGCAACTTGTTACGCTTTTGGCTGCGCTTCGGGCGCTCGTTTGGTAGGCTTGTCTTCGCGTTCTATTTCTTTTCTGATGACCCGTACGGCATTCTTTTTGGGTCGGATGGCGCGGCCCACCCGTTGCGAATATACCTTGGTGAACTCCGCTCCCACCAGAAAAATCACCGATGAATAATAGATCCAGATAAGCAACAACACCAACGAGCCCGCTGCCCCGTAGGTAGAAGAGAGGGTGCTGCTGCGCAGATACAGTCCGATCAGTTCTTTCCCTAGCACAAACAAAATTGTGGTCACCAGAGCACCCACCCACACGTCGCGCCAGCGGATTAGCGCGTCCGGCAGCACTTTAAACACGGTGGTGAAAACGGTGGTCAACAGGGCGATCAGTAGCACGAAACTGGCCATCTGCAGCAAATAAACCGTGTAATCGGAGAAGAAGCGCACCAGAAAGCGCTCGGATACCGTGAGTACCGTATCCACCACCAGAGAGGCCAGCAGGATAAACCCCAAACTGCCCACTACCGCAAAGGAAAAAAGCCGGTCAACGATGAGCTTGAGCCAACCTTTTTTGGGTTTTGCGCGCACGCCCCAAATTTCGTTCAGCGCCAGTTGGATGTTCACAAACACGGTAGTAGCACTAAAAAGCAGGGTGGCGATGCCAATAGTTTTGGCAATGGTTCCGGCCCCACTGATCTCTACATTCTTGAGAATATTTTCTATTTGAAGCGCTATATTAGGCCCCACGTGAATGGCGATCTGGTCGTATAGTTGCCCCTGCATGGCCTTTTCACCGTAGAATACGCTTCCTACAAACACCACCAGAATCAGTACCGCGGGCAGCGAGAAAATGGCATAAAACGCGATAGAGGCCGCATAAAGCAACACGTTGTCGTCAATGAAGCCGTTCACCACGTCGCGAATAATCTTAGCGGCTAATGTTTTCTTGAAGACTGCCCAATAGTGTTTCAGTTGCTCCATCAATCGGCGAGTGTTCCCAGGTAGTGCTTTAACCTCCATTGCTAAACGATGGTTTACGCTGGTGGCACCGTCGTTTTTTGGTTTGGTGACCACCTATGAAAGGGTAATATAGGTAAATTCGCCGTAGGTTTAACTCTTGGGAAGTTCTTGCGTTATTGGTTGCGTATCAATTTACCCTAGCTTGCATGTTTACCGAAACTATTGTCCCCCGTTTTTCCGAAACCGATGCCCTGGGTCACATCAATAACACAGTGGTGCCCACTTGGCTAGAACAGGCGCGCACTCCGGTGTTCCGGTGGTTCGTTCCGGATCTGGATCCCCAAAAGTGGTGCTTGATTATCGCGAAGATCGAAGTTGAGTTTCGCCATGAAATTTTGTACGGCCAAATGGTACGCGTAGAAACGTACGTAGAAAAAATTGGGAACAGTTCGTTCCGGGTGGGTCAGAAAGTGTACCAGCAGAATCAACTGTGCGCCCAGGGAAGTTCGGTACTGGTGCACTTTGATTACGATACTAAAAAATCAAAACCCATTCCGGCGCCGATCCGTCAGTTGATGGAGGCTCATTTGCAAGAGTGACCGCCAGACGGTGGAGTACAAACGAAGTCGGGAAAATAACTCGCTCACTAGCCCAGCATTCAGTGAACGGAGATTAGAAATTAGAAATTACTTGAAATTATTTTGCCTTACGTTTCATCTAATCCCCCTTTTTATTTCTACGAATTTTCATCAATCGCGACGGCAATTAACCTCAGTTTGTTATGACCAATGCCGCTCGTCTAGTCGGTTGATTCGCTCGTGCAGTCGGTCTAGCTGCTGCTGCGTGATCTGTAGCAATTCGTTGAACAGTTTGTTGTGGCTATCCAGTTCGCGGTGCAGGGCGTTCACCTTTTCTATCTGGTTTTTATAGTCTCGATACAAGTCCTTTAAAAAGAAGCCAACCAGCAGGGAAGCCATACTTACCACGCTCAGCAGGAAGGTGTTAAATAGCACAATCATCTCCGGATTTTCCATGCATTAAAGATACCAATATACGTCCTTGTTATTTCCCAAACTCGCCTATTTTGTCAATAAAATGTCTTAATATGACATATTGTTACGTTTGACTATTCTCCGTTCGAAGTTTCAGACAGTGGCGAGCCCAGCAGCTCGTAGATGATGCGTACCTGCTTAGGAGTGTACGTATAGCCCATACGGGGACCAATCAACTCCTGAAAGGGCACTAGCCACCGGTTAAGCGTGCGGGGACTGACCCCATAAGCGTGCGCTAGTTCTTGTTTGGTTTGTGGTTTGATTTTCGAGAGGACTCATACTGTGTTAGTGGTTTTGTAGTAACAATTTAGTGCGTACTGGTCGTATTCTTTGTGTGACAATAGCATATAAGTAGCGATTAATTCTTAATACGACAATTATACCATTTATCGCGAGATGAATCAATCTCAAAACTAACTAATTTTGCTTCTTATTTTCTTATTGCGACATATTTTGTATTTTCACCCCGGCAACCAACGACATAATTATGAAGCACGCACCCATTCCTTTGCGAAAAATCCGACGCGAACAAGCGCTGAGTCAGGAGGTGGTAGCGCAAGCACTGGGCATTCAAACCACCACCTACAGCAAATTAGAACGCGGCATCATACAACTCACGGTGGAGCGGCTTCACGAACTAGCCGACGTTTTCGATCTGTCGCCCGAAGCACTGTTGGCCTACGACCGTCCGGTTTCTACCGATTCTTCTGCAACTCCTGTTATTGGATCAGGGATGAAAGACAACATCACCTACATCCCGGTGCACGCCCAGGCCGGTTTTCTTGATCTACACGCCGACCAACGAACGATCGACGCGGCCATTACCTTTGCTATCCCTACCTTCACCGAGCCCCATTTATTCATGATTAGTGTAGAAGGTGACAGCATGTATCCCACGGTGGCTCCGGGAGCTTTTGTGATCATCAAGGAAATAGAAGACACCCAGCTGATTAAGTGGGGCGAGCCGCACGTGGTGGTCACCACCGACGGACGCGTCATCAAACGGGTGCTCAAGCACCAGGACGCGCTGCAGGTAACGCTCTACTCCGATAACAACGCCCTGTACCAACCCTACGACATTCCGAAAAGTAGCATCTTGTCGCTGTGGCAACTGCTTGGTTCACTGTCCAAGTCATTCGTTCCCCAGCATATTTTCAACTGGGCATTGCCCGGCTGAGAACGGTAAAACCTGGTAGCTAACTTAGCGACACAACCACTTTGCCATAACTCTGCCGCGATTCCACAAAGTGGTGCGCCTGCGGCAGTTGGTTGAAGGGTAAGATGGCTGAAATTACCGGTCGGATGCTATGCTCCCGCACGTAGTCCGACAGCGCGGCCCACTCGGTTTGCACCACCTCCTGGTTTTTGATGAGGTAGCCGATGTGCGTGGCCATCAGGCCCGACGAGCGCTGCGCCATCTGTAGCGGATTGATCAACGGAATGTTACGCAGCAGTGCGGGCCACGTCAGGGGGTTATATTTGTTCCACTTGAGCCCAGCCATGCCCGCAATTACCAACCGCCCGAAGGGGTTGAGCAGTGCCTGGCTCTTCCGAAAGGTTACGCCGCCCACCAGTTCCAGCACCACGTCCACTCCCCCGCCGTCCAGCGTCTCCCGAATCACTTGCTCAAAGTCCTGCGTTTGATAGTTGATGGGATGATCTACGCCCAAGCGGTCCAAGAGCGCTAGCTTATCGGGATGGCTGGCGGTACCGAAGACGGTGCATCCCTGCGCTTTAGCGAGTTGCACGGCGGCGGTACCCACGCCTCCGGCGGCGGCGTTCACCAGCACCACGTCGGTGGGTTGCAGGCGCGCCAGTTTCATCAGGCTCACCCAGGCGGTCATGTAGTTGACCAGGAAGGCCGCGTTTTCTTCGGGGGTGAAGTGCGACAGGGGCGGCAGCGCCAGGTAGGCCGGGACGATCATCTGCTCGGCGTAGCTGCCGAACTGCCCTCCGGCGATCACTGCTTCACCGATTTGCCGATCCACTCCGGCGCCCACGGCGTTGATGTGCCCGTAGGCTTCCATGCCCAGGGTGTAGGGCAGCTTGGGTGCCCAGCGGTACTGCCCGCGGCGCGATAGAATTTCGGCGAAGTTGATGCCCAGGTACTGCACCCGCACGCGCACCTCGCCGGGTCCGGGCTGGGGTTCAGGAATTTGCTGGAGTTGCAGAACGGCCGTTGAGCCGTGACGAAATAATACGTAGGCGTTCATAAGCAGGGTAGTGTTTCTCAAAAGTAGGCATCCTGCCGTTGCCCCGCAACCGGACACTGCGCGCAGCGAGATGATGAAACATTTCGCTCCAAAAACGCTTCTTTCGAGCATGGCTTCTTCGATTCCCTTCGACATTCATGAGGCAGTGCGTCGCCTCCGTCCGGTGGCAACTGCCCTGCCCAAAGCGGCCCTGTTCGACTTGTACGATCAGGGCTACACCAGCCTGTTCGAGCAGTTGATCGCCTGCATTATTTCTATCCGCACCTACGATGAAGTCACGGTGCCCACTTCCTTGCGGTTGTTTGACATCGCCCGCACTCCGGAGGCCTTAAAGCAACTCACCCCGGTGCAAATCGACGCGGCCATCTTCGACAGCACCTACCACGAGGCTAAGTCGTACCAGATTCACGCCATCGCCACCACCGTGGCCGATACGTACGGGGGCGAACTGCCCGGCGACTTCGATGTGCTCACCTCGTTCAAGGGCGTGGGGCCCAAGTGCGCGAGCCTAGCCCTGGGGATTGCGTTGGGCCAGCCCTACATCGGGGTAGATATTCATGTGCACCGCGTAACCAACCGCTGGGGTTACGTGGCGGCTAAGACGCCCGAGAAGACGATGGAAGCCCTCCAGCAAAAGCTTCCGAAGGAGTACTGGGTGGAAATCAACCGCCTGCTGGTGCCCTACGGCAAGCACGTATGCCGAGGCACCACCCCCCGCTGCTCCGAGTGTGTGCTGATCGACATGTGCGCACAGCGGGGAGTGATGGGTCATCGCTGATTTTTATTTCCTGCCTACTATTTGCTCAAGTAGTGCCTCCGGGAACCAAATAGTGCGACACGCGTTACCCCAATGCTTTCCTAAAAATCATGTCCGCCGTCCCGGATTTTCATACCTTTGCCTACTATGAGTGTGACCAACCAACCTGCCGTAGATACCCTCGATCCGAAGCAGTATATTATTATCAAGGGCGCCAAAGTAAACAACCTGAAGAACCTCGACGTGGCCATCCCCCGCAACCAGTTAGTGGTGGTGACTGGCCTGTCGGGTTCGGGCAAATCGTCGCTGGCCTTCGATACGTTGTTTGCCGAGGGGCAGCGCATGTACGTGGAAAGCCTAAGCTCCTACGCCCGGCAGTTTCTAGGGCGCATGGAGAAGCCCGAAGTAGAATACATCAAGGGGGTTTCTCCGGCCATCGCCATCGAGCAGAAGGTGAACACCCGCAACCCGCGCTCTACGGTGGGTACCTCTACCGAGATCTATGACTATCTCAAACTGCTCTTCGCCCGGGTGGGCGTCACCTACTCACCGGTGAGCGGCGAACCGGTGACGCGCGACACGGTGACCGGGGTGGTGGACTTTATCTTCAGCCAGGGCGCGGGCACCAAGCTGATGATCTTGTGTCCGCTTAAACGCACCGAAGGGCGCTCTCTGCCCGACGAACTCAACGTGCTGCTCCAGAAGGGTTTCACCCGCATCAAGGTGGGCGATGAGGTGCTGTTCATTGAAGAACTACTAAAGGAAAATGCCTCTCCGGTCGAAGAACAGGCTGTGCACATCATGGTAGACCGGGCGGCGGTGCGCTCGGGCGACGAAGATCTACAGTTTCGGATGGCCGATTCGGTGCAGACGGCCTTCTTCGAGGGCGAGGGATCGTGCCTGGTGGAGGTAATCACTGCCAAAGGTTCCCAGACCTATCCGTTTTCTGACAAGTTTGAGAAGGACGGTATCGTGTTAGAAGAACCGAGCGTCAACCTGTTTAGCTTTAACAACCCTTTCGGAGCCTGCCGCACCTGCGAGGGCTTCGGCCGCGTGCTGGGCATCGACCCCGACCTGGTGATACCCGACAAAAGCCTGTCGGTCTACGAAGGCGCAGTGGCTCCCTGGCGAAGTCACTCCATGAAGAAGTGGGTGGACCCGCTACTGCGCAACGGTATCAAGTTCGACTTTCCCATTCACCGTCCCTACGTGGAGCTCAATGAAGCCGAGCAGCAACTGCTCTGGACGGGTAACCAGCACTTCAAGGGTTTAGATGCGTTCTTTAAGTACCTATCTTCCCGCACCCACAAGATTCAGTACCGCGTAATGCTGTCGCGCTACCGTGGGCGCACCACCTGCCCCGACTGCCGGGGAACCCGCCTGCGCAAAGATGCTGGCTACGTGAAGATCAACGGCACGGCCATCACCGATCTGGTGCTACGGCCCGTGCAGCAGGTGCTTACGTTCTTTGACGAACTTCAGCTGGAACCCCACGAGCAACGGGTAGCCGAACGCATCGTCCAGGAAATTGATAGTCGCCTACACTACCTGCTGAAGGTTGGGTTGAGTTATCTGACGCTCAACCGCCTCACCAACACCCTGTCGGGCGGAGAGTACCAGCGCATCAAGCTGGCCACCTCGCTGGGCAGCGCCCTGGTGGGCTCGATGTACATCCTGGACGAGCCCAGCATCGGCCTGCATCCCCGCGACACCGCCCGCCTCATTGAAGTGCTGGAGACCTTGCGCAACCTGGGCAATACCGTGGTGGTGGTGGAGCACGAAGAAGACGTGATGCGCGCCGCCGACCAGATTATCGATATCGGTCCCGGCGCCGGGACGCACGGCGGTGAGTTGATGTTTCAGGGAAGCATTCAGGAGCTAGAGAAGAAAAACGGGCACGCCAACACCCACACCGCTCGCTACCTAAGCGGAGTCGACTCCATCGCTATTCCGAAGCGGCGGCGGGAGTTTAAGCACGAGATCATCGTCAAGGGGGCTCGCGAGAACAACCTCAAGCACATCGATGCCACCATTCCGCTGGGCGTGCTCACCGTGGTGACCGGCGTGAGTGGCTCGGGCAAGTCCACGCTGGTGAAGCGCATTTTGTACCCGGCGTTGGGCAAAATCTTCGGCACCGTGAACGAGGCTACCGGTAAGTTTGATCGTCTGGAAGGAGATATGCGCAAGATTACGCAGGTAGAGTTTGTGGACCAGAACCCCATCGGCAAGTCGTCGCGCTCCAACCCGGTGACCTACGTAAAGGCCTACGACCACATCCGGCAGTTGTTCTCGGAGCAGCCCCTGGCCAAGCAGCGGGGCTACAAACCGGCCTACTTCTCGTTCAACGTGGACGGCGGGCGCTGCGAGAACTGCCAGGGCGAGGGTGAGGTAACCATTGAGATGCAGTTTATGGCCGACATCCGGCTCACCTGTGAAGTGTGCAAGGGCAAACGCTTCAAGAAAGAAATTCTGGAAGTGAAGTTCCAGGACCTCGACATTGCCGAAGTGCTCAACATGACCGTAGACGACAGCGTAGAATTCTTCAAGGGCCAGCGGGCGCTAGCGGGCAAACTGAAGCCGTTGCAGGACGTGGGTTTGGGCTACGTGCGGCTTGGGCAATCGTCTAACTCGCTGAGCGGCGGAGAAGCGCAGCGGGTGAAGCTCGCTTCGTTCTTGGGCAAGGGCAACGGAAGTCGCAGCGATAACGATCATATTTTGTTTATCTTCGATGAGCCCACCACCGGGCTGCACTTTCACGATATCCGCAAGCTGCTGGACGCCATCAATGCCCTGATTGAGCAAGGCAACAGCGTAGTGATCATTGAGCACAACATGGAAGTGATCAAAACCGCCGACTGGATCATCGATCTGGGGCCCGAAGGAGGGGAGCAAGGCGGTCACATCACCTTTGCGGGTCGGCCCGAAGAAATGATCAAGCTTACCGATAATTATACGGCGAAGTATTTAAAGGAAAAGTTTTAACTGCTAAATATTAGGCAGAACCGTTTGCGGGTCGCCGTAATCCCTTAATTTTGACCCCTTGTCACTCACCCTAACGCTATGGCTTGGTTTAAACGTAAAGATAAAGGCATTCAGACGCCCACCGAGGAAAAGAAGGAGTCGCCCGACGGCCTGTGGTTCAAGACCCCCAACGGCAAGATCATCCACACCCGTGAGTTGAAGAGCAACTGCTACGTGGTGCCCGAAGACAACTACCACGTGCGCATCGGTTCGGCCGAATACTTTGAGTTGCTCTTCGACAACAATAAATTTACCGAACTCGATAAGGGCATGCAGTCGGTGGACCCGCTGGACTTTGTGGACACCAAGCCCTACCCGGCGCGGGTGAAAGCCAGCCAGCAGAAGACCAACCTCAAGGACGCCGTGCGCGTGGCCCACGGCAAGATGAACGGACAGTCGCTGGTGGTGGGTTGCATGGACTTCGCCTTTATTGGTGGCTCGATGGGTTCGGTGGTGGGCGAGAAGATCGCGCGCGCCATCGACTACGCCCTGAAGCAGAAGGTGCCCTTTCTGATGATCTCGAAGTCGGGCGGGGCGCGGATGATGGAAGCGGGCTTCTCGCTCATGCAGATGGCCAAGACCTCGGCCAAGCTAGCGCTGCTGTCCGAAGCGGGCATCCCCTACGTATCGCTGCTCACTGATCCCACCACGGGGGGCGTCACCGCCTCGTTTGCCATGCTGGGGGATTTTAATATCGCCGAACCGGGCGCCATGATCGGTTTTGCCGGTCAGCGGGTGATCCGCGACACCATCGGGCAGGAGCTGCCCAAGGGCTTTCAGAGCGCCGAGTTCGTGTTGGAGCACGGCTTCCTGGACTTCATCGTGGACCGCCGCGAGTTAAAGGAGCGACTGACTGCTTTGTTGGGGGCTTTGGGGTGATCTTCAAGAGAATATTCAATAATCCATCGTATCTGTTGACGAAGTATACGCATCTTTTCTATTTCAAAGGCGGATGCTGATAGGGAGTGAGGTCAAGATCAAAGGGCACCAGCGGATTATCGCGCCGCAGGGCATCGAAGGGGTATTCTTCGGGAAAGTCTACGTACACAATATGACCATCCATGATAAAAGCGAATTTCTTGTAGAGGTACGAATAAAACGGTTTTCTACTGTACCGCTGGTACTCGCGCCCTAACAACAGTTGATACCTCTTCTGCACCACATCCACAATAGCCAATGCACTATTAGCAATATCTCTTCGACGGGCCAGTATATACTTTCCATCCGAACTGATCGCTGCAATGTCACTAGACGCTACTATCTTTGCTGAGTCTTGTATCCGCCCCCACGGGGCTACGTAGATATCTGGGTCAGCGTAGCCACCCCATAGGTCATCGGGCACGTTGGATTTAGTGAAAAAAAGCTGATCACCCACCAGATAGCTATCAGCACATAGATGGCAAGGAATAGTCTGCCGACTTATCTTTCCCTGCTTTAGGCTATCTACTGAGTAAACATAGATTTGATTGTCTACAGATGGTTCATAGTAGTCGGGGAGTTCGTGCAGGGTGTTGACCAACAGATACTTGCCATCGCTAGAAAAACTAGCGTCCACGTTCTTATCGGCATAGTGCAAACTATCTAGTTGTAAAGTTTGGCCACGGTACCAAAACATCAGCGTAGTGTAGCCGTCGTCGTCCATTTGAGGAGTGGTAAAGTAGGTCCCAATATAGACTAGCATAGAATCTGTACCATAGAAACTATAAAGGTGCTCACTATCATTGCTGAATTCTTCAAATAATTGACGGGTGGCATAGCTTTCCTCATCGATGGCATAAAAATCAAGCGTTTTGCCATCTCGCCGGTAGTTGTAAAGCGACATGTTGGTAAATCTGTTGATGCTCGCTAATTTGCCTACTATATCTAAGTCTATAGCATCTCTTTTTACTGTCTCTACTGTGCTTCTTAGCCTTGCAACACCGTCCTGAGCAAAAGACTTATGAGAAAAAAATAGCAGAATAACCACTATAAAATGAGCATGTCTTTTCTGATACTTCATCAATTTTATCATTTTAAATACTTGAACCATTTCATTCTCTTCGTAGCTCCCTTACCGTCAACTCTGAGATACAACGGACCTTTTGTTTCCCTCAAAGTACCTCCGCACTCCAAAACGCGCAGAACATCCTTTATGCCCCTACTTAGGAAGGATAGAGGAAATTCTTCTGTTGTTTTCTCGTCTATTTTAATCAATCCCCCCGGGGTAATCATCACAGTATGGCCCTCATCACCCCTGGAATTAAGCATTACCCCAATAACGATTTGACCTATGTCCGCCTGATCTTGCAAGCGCTCGAAGTAAGCTTGATATGTTTCTTCTGCCCCTTTTTCAATCCATTCAAAGCGTTCGTTGAGCTTGGGTTTGCCCGCTAGATTGTCAAAGTCCTCTTTGATGCGTATGGCTCTCCCTTCGGGGGCAATATACCCCTTTACCTCTTCCGATATAAACTTACTCGTTGGATTATGGTACCCGCTTCCACTGGTAGGAAATAACGCCGGGTCGTCCTTCATCAAGTAGAGCGCCGCCCGAACGCAGATGTTACACGCAGTGGTTGATGTATACTTTTGAGCGACCTCAATAGCGGTGCTAGCATCGGCGAGCATCTTTTTAGGTGCTACCAAACCGGCCGTGACAGTTTGTTCCTTTTGTACAACGTTACCCTCGCTAAAATACTCCTTCAGTGCTTCGGAATATTCCTCACCCACCTGCACCAGTACCTTCGCCTTACTTTGATTCTTTCCTTCGCAGAAGGCTAGCAAAATATAAGGCTTGTCTTCGCTGTCACTCAAGTCTAATTCCACCAGATCATTGCGCTTGAAGCTGGGCTCATCTTCCAGAATATGCAGCGCCAAGGGTACTTTCTTGCCATCCAGCGCAAAATCATACATGTAGATGACCTTCTCTTCCACAGGATAAGTACATGATTTACCAAACGCAGTCTTGGCAATGCCCTCCATCAGTTGCCTAACTCCCCCTTCATCTTTCCCTACACTCGGGTAATCCCACACTTCCTTGAGGTAATTTTCAAACTTGTCGGCCACGCTTTGCTCGGTCATCGTCTGCCACACAAAATCGTAGGCTAGATTGCCGAAGGCTTTCACTGCTTCCTCTTCCATCGATGCTGCCTTCTCATCAGTCCCTTCAAACTCCCCGGTGTGTAAGCTCAGGTCTACCGGATAGGGTGGGCTAAACACCAAGGGCTTTTCAGTTGGGCGTAGCCCTCCCTGCGGATTCTTCTCGGTGTAGTAGACTATGAGCTTTTCCTGATGTTTAGCCTTTGGGTAGTGCTTCAGGATAGCCACCGGTATTCGTCCGTCTCGGGTGCGCGGGATAGCTTTCGATAGCTTACCAATCGCTTTGAGGTCATCAACGTCAAAGTGATTCTTCAGTTCGCGGTTGATCCAATTGGCTACTTTTGTTAGCTCTCCGGCTTTGTGAGCTGCTATCATTTGTCCAGAGGAATAGGGGCCGTACATTTCTACCACCCACTCTACATCTGTGCGCTTAGTATAGTCCGAGACATCATCCTCATCCTGAAACCAGCCCAGCATACCCACCGGGTCGTGAATGAGGTCCCACTGGTACTTGTGCAGTGTTTTGCCACTGCCGTAGTCCATTAGGTTGTTGGTGCTGCCTTCGGTGAGGGCGGGGTAGGTTTGCCAACTGTGCTCCAGCCTGAACCAGCCGTGGCCCAACTCGTGGGCGATGGTGCGGGCCAGGGGCTCTCGGCCGGTGTGCTCATGCACGAATACGAAGCCGTAGTTGCGCTTCTTGGGCATATAACCCTTCCGCCCCGAGGTGCTGCCCCCGGCCAGAAAGATGTAGGCCGTCTCGGAACTGGCCTTGCCCCGTGCCCGGCGGTAGTCTTTGATTACCCGCTTGAGCTGCTTGGGGTAGTTAGAGAGCATCCCGCTGGTGTTGTCTTCCAGCAAGGTGTCCCGATGGCCCCAATTGGTGTTGAATTCTTCGGTGGTCACTTTGAGGTCTACCCCTGCCTGGGCAAAGATACCCACCACCGCTTCTATTTCCTGATCCATCTCCGGGGAGTCGTGAGGAATGGTATTGTCCAGAGAAACAAGCACCAGGGACTTGGGCAGCACGTCGTAGCTGATGGTGTTGAGCTGGCCGACCAGTTCGGCCTCTTCCTCAGCGCTGGCGTAGACCAGCACTTCGCCTTCCTGCCGGTGGGCTTGTCCGGCGAGGGTGAGTTGTTGCTGGTGGTTCTCATTGCTGGGCTGGGAGGGAACGGAGTTGTCGTTCTGTCGGAAGACCACTCCGGGCGGAAAGGACAATTCTTTGTCCACCTGCGCCAGCACGGTGGTGGGCTGATTACTGGGCAACGCCTTCCAGGCTACGAGGTAGTCGGTTTGCTTGATCTTGAACTGCGTGTAGTTGCCCTGGTGGGCGGGGTAACGCATTTGATCCAGTCCCAAGGGTGGCGGGTCAGTGGCACTAGGATTGGCAAAGGTGATGGTCGGCACTTCCCCGGCCGAGGGCAGCCCGTCCAGATAGGCATCCAGTCGGTGCAGGGCTAGTCTCATGCCCTGCATCAGGGCATCATCGGATAAGGGGTTGGTGCGATAGTAGTCCAGGGCTTCCGTGATGATCTGCTCGGCGGTGGCCTGGGGCAAACGGCTGGCCATTGCTTCGTTGACCTGCACCTGGGTGCGGCGGCGGGCTTTGGTATCCTTATCATACCAGGCAGTGATCACCAGCACCGGGGCAGTTTGTTGCAGCCGTTGGTCTTCTTGCTGACGGGCGGCTTCTTGGTAGGGGTCGTCTTCTAGCAGTGTAGTAAGCGACACTCCCAGCGCGTGACGTTCGCTGAAGGCTTGCAACGCATCGTGCAACTGGCTGCGGTTGCCAGAGGGACCCGCCCCATCACGCAGCACGAAGGTCAGGTCGTTGATGACCACCGGCGGCGACTGCGCCCGGCCTAGCGTACTGCCCAGCAGTGCTGCCAGTAGCAGTAAGCAGCTATACCGGTAGTATTTTGACCTCACCCTTATCCTTTGTGGTTCTCTAATCCTAAAGGGGCAAAGCTAGTCGGGAGCGGCACCGACCCAAAACCCAAAGCCCGGCAATCTTACGTGGGTAGGGTTGGAAGAAGCGTAGAACATTCTGGTGCATTCACGTAGCTACGTTTCCGATGAAAAGCAGTCCGCTTGTTGGATCACCATCAATGCCTCCTGCGCTAGCCTTGCCGCCTGCTTGCTGGTGGCTCTTCTTGACAAATTTACCACTTTTCTTACACCCCCGCCTTTCTAGCGCAAACGCACTGGCAAGCTTGCGCCACATCCTATTTCTTTGCCCCTAGTCAATCAGTAGAAACCACAAACCCTATTACAATGACCCTAAAGTACGGATTAGCCGATAACGGACTCACCCCCGACCAAGAAGACCAACGGGCCGTGATGTACGTGGACGAAGTGAAAACGCTGGACGAACTGGTGGACGAGATGATCGGACGCGGCTCCACGGTGACCAGAGCCGAGGCCCTGTCGGTGATGGAAGAGTACTACCATGCCATGACCAAATTTTTGGGCGAGGGCTACACCATCACCACGCCCGCCTACAACATCACGCCCCGCATTCGCGGCGTGTTCAAGGACAAGAAGGAGCGCTACAACCCCAACAAGCACCGCTTGTACCTGAGCGTGAAACCCAAGGAGCGCCTCAACGAAGCCCTGCGCCACATCAACCTGGAGTACCGCAAGTCGAACGGACAGCAGCCGCTGCTCGAGGAGCTCTCCGACCTGATGAGCGAATCTACCAACGAGCAGCTCACTCCCGGCGGCATTGCCCACCTGAATGGCGAACTGCTTAAGTTCGACGGAGCTGACGCGCAGCAGGGTATTTTCTTTAGGAGCGGCAACCAGGAAACGCGGGTGGTGCCCAAGACGGTGGCCCGCAATATGCCCGCCGAGCTGATCTTTATGGTGCCCGCCACGCTCAAGAAAGGCACCTACCAGGTGGAGGTGCGCACCGTGTTGCACGGCAGCAAGAAACTAAGAATCGCCAAACTATCCGACGAGGTAGTGGTGTAACGACACTGGTTAGTTGGTTGAATGCTCGCCCGCCGGAAGCCCAGTGCTTTCGGCGGGCTTTTTTGTGCCCCCTTGCTCTCCTCTCTGACATCTTAACCCACCCACGCCAGGGGGCGGCGGGCCCCACCCAATCTCCCTGGCTGCACTCCTCAGCCTCCTTGGGTCAACTACTCAAGCGTCTTGACTGCACTACTCAGCCTCCTTGGGTAAGCTACTCAAGCATCTTGAGTAAGCTACTCAGCCTCCTTGGGTCGACTACTCAAGCTCCTTGGGTGGGCGACTCAACCATCGTGGGTAAGCGAAACGGTGCCCTGGCGAACAAGAGGAAACGTCTTTGCGAGGCGGCGTATCCTTTTACAAAGTACCCACCTCGCGGGCAGGCCAACCAGACTAAGTGTAGCCAACGCCGCGCCCCCCGCCGAAGCAGACTCGGGCATTGGAGGCAGCACTTTCAAATTGATTTCTCACCCAAGTTGCCCCGCTATACTGCTCCCGCTCTTACCACCGCACGTACCTTTCTAAGCGAAGCCCGCCAAGTTTGGGTAAAAAAGTGACGTGTCTTGCAAATTCATTCAACCCTTCAGGCACAAATGAACGCAGTTGGATGCAGTATCTCCTACGGCCTTGACGCGTATTGATACTTCCAATAATAGAAATGATGCCTGAGTTGAAAGACCGAGCGGACGCTCTCAGTGATGGGTGGGTCGTAGGATGCTGGCGCTACCCTACGACCAGAGCTAGGTGCAGAATTTCAGTGAAAAAATGATTCTATAGGACTGATAGCAATTTATTCACGGACTTTCGCGTGCGCTTTGGACTTCCAATAGTCAAACACAAAAGTTAATAGTAAGAGGACTGCCCAAAAAATATCAACGAGGTTCCAGATTTCCCTTCCCAAAGAAATTTTAAAGAAAGGGTTAATTAGAATCGCTGAACTTATCCAAAAGATCAATAAGGATTGGCTTTTTTTGTCCAATCCAGCCAGCATAATGAACCCGACCATTCCAGCAAATCGCACTAACTGATAATAGCCATACGGCCAATCACCTAAACATCCCAAGAATAGAGCGATTAGAACGAATTTAATTATGGTTTTGGTGGTAAAGCCGTTCATATCTTGTTTAGGTATAGACTGATCTGTTGTTGAATACAGGTGTTGATATTTGTAGCATACTCATCATAAGCAGGGTAAAAGCAATCTTGTTAAATGTTTTGTACCTATACACTTCCCAGGAAAAATCGACACTGTCTGACCATGCGCCGTAAATACAAAAACCAACGAGAATAAGTAGACTCAAAAATAGGAGAAGAAAATAGACTGACGATTGCCTCACCAATAAGGCGGATAACTTTAGTATTGTCGTTCCTAATATTGTAGCAAAACTTACAATTGCCCCGCCAAGCACTAGCCAAAATGATACATGCCAAAAAATACTCCAACTCGTAGATATCGATAGAAGCCACTCAAACGGATACATAAAAAATAAAAAGACCAGCCATATTATTATTGGCAATATAATCAGAGCCAACATCCAACGAAAAACATCGCCAATTACAGTTGATATCTTGGTACTAACAGATACCTCTGTAGTTAACTTCGCTGCTTCGGTTTTTTCCATATAAGTAGTTCTGTCATAGGTTTCTGCTTCCATAGATTTGTAAACATTTTGAATTTTACTCACTGCTAGAACGAGTCTGAAAGTCAAGGCAACAATAAGAACGCGAAACAGTAAGAGGGGCCATGAGAAATCATCAATCAGTTGATACAACCCGTATAGGCCTTTTGCAAAAAAGATGTAAATCACTAGTGATCCAAGTCCTATCATTAGCACATCTCCGACTAATATTGACTCTATGAATGATATATGATAGTGACCTCGTCTAATTGTCGTTTCGGCTATCCTTCTTAATCGCACCACCGATAACATACTAATCAACGCAATAAATCCTACGATAATGAATTCGTAATCAACGCCTTCTGTGACTAGTTTGTAGCCAGCAAATACAATTATAGAAGTGAGGATGAGAGTAGATTCACCAGCAATTCCCGGTTTAGCAAATAAGGCGTGCGGCGCGTATTTTTGTTGCTATGGGATGGATAGCCAAGAGACGTAAAAAGCAGAGCCGATTCAGTTATCTGCTCGGTGAAGTTCAAGGGATGTTTACTACAATAGCGGATCATCGGCGTAGCAATGCAAGCATTAGTATGATGGATGTACTGAGTTCAGCATTTGCGATGTTTTCACTGAAGAGTCCTTCACTGCTAAGCTTTGAGAAGCGTAGTCAGGCCGAGGAAGGCAACTTGCAAAGCCTGTATGGCATTAGCAGGATATGTTCAGACACGCAGATGCGTGAGGTGTTAGACCGAGTGGATGCCACTGCTTTGCAGATAGGCTTTCGGCGTTTGTATACAGTATTGAAAGACTGTCGTATAGTTGAGGAATACCAATATTGGAAGGGCAAGCTCATTGTTTCAATAGATGGCGTAGAGTACTTTTCTTCTAAGAAAGTGCACTGTAAGCACTGTTTGCGGAAGCAGCACAAGGATGGTCAACTTACCTATAGCCATCAAATGCTTTCTGCTGTGCTAGTTCATCCTGATAAGCGAGAGGTGTTTCCTATGCGCTGCGAACCGATTGCCAATACGGATGGATGCATAAAGAATGATTGTGAGCGCAACGCGGCAAAGCGGTTGCTGGAAGGTTTACGCCAAAGCTATGCCGAAGAAAAGTTTGTGTTAGTCGCCGATGCGCTGTATGCCAATGGCCCCTTCATTGAACAATTGCAAAGCGATGGTCACTCGTTTATCATCGGCAGCAAACCCGATGGAAACAAAGCCTTGTTCAGCCAGTTCGCCGCGCGTCAGCAAAGCGGTCAGGCAGGGCAATACAGTTACTCGGAAAAGGGCATCCAACACCACTTCCGCTGGGTTAACAACCTGCCTTTGAACAGCACGCAAGCGCACATCAGAGTCAATATGTTACACTACGAACAGGTAGATAAGAAGGGCAAGACCACTACATTTAGTTGGATTACCGATATTGTTCTACGACAGAATAATCTGGAAAAGGTGATGCGAGCCGGAAGAGCACGCTGGAAGATAGAAAACGAAACGTTTAACACCCTAAAAAACCAAGGCTACCATTTTGAGCATAATTATGGGCACGGTCAAGACCAGCTATGTACGGTGCTGGCTTATCTGATGATGCTAGCTTTTACGATAGATCAAATCCGGCAATACGCCTGTGAGTACTTCCGCACGCTATGGAAGGGATTAGGCACTAAAGCCAAACTTTGGCAAGCTATCCGAGCAGCTTTCACTATGATCCAGTTCCAAACTATGAAACAACTCTTCGCCTTCGTGGCCATACAATACAAAATTCAGCTAGAATAGCTAAACCGGGAATTGCTGTAGATTCACCCACTTTCTTTCTAAATTCTTGATATGATACGGATTGCATAGATGATGTAGTTCTTGATAGACTTACGACCTCCTACTGCACCACCAACCTTTTCGTAGAACTCACCCCCACCGGCGACCAGATCATGTATACGTACACTCCTGGTGCCCAATCACTCACATCAAAGGTGATCGTGTGCGAAGGTTTGACGGGAAACTGTTCTACGCGGCGGCCCTGGTTGTCGTAAACACCCAAAAACATATTGGAGGTGGGTACGGCGGTTACGTAGTCGACGCTGACGGTGGTGCTGGCCGGGTTGGGATAGGGGTTGCTCAGTTTCTCCACCTCCAGTTGGTTCTCTACACTGGTTACGCTGTTCAGGTCGGCCAAGTAGTCGCCTCCCAGCAGGTACAGACTGTCCACCCGGGTGATGTATTCGGTGTGCTCGGTAAAGTTATACACCGTATCGCGGGTGGTCACGGTGCGGTTTATGACCAAGGTATCAACGTCTCCCGCCAGGGTAATCGTCTCGTTGATGTATACGGTGTCGCTGGTGAAAATACGTTCGGTAATTAGTTCTCTAATGGTGTCTATGCGACTGATAGTTTCAGTAAGGTAAACTGTATCACGGGTAATTTGGTAGATGGTATCGGCGCGAGGTTCTCCCGGGGGGGGATTAATGCCCGCGCTTTGCATTATTGCTATTGTATGATCGTATTCCGGAGTGTTGCCCGCTAGTTTCACCAAAACATCCCATTCACCAAACTCTCCCCCGGTGGCCGATGCGTAAGCTCCATCTCTTTTCTGAATTGGTGCTGTGTATTTATAGTCAGCAGTTCCATCACCTCCACTATCGTACACTCCAGCATATTCGGAAAGGTTGTGGAAGCTTCCGTCAGTCTGATCGTATATTTGTTGACCAAGAATAAGTTCTATGTCGTCATCTTTATCAAACAATAAGCGACTGATAGCTATTGGTTCGGGATTACCAAATCCTGGAGTTATCAATAAGATAGGGTAACGGCTGTGTTCTCCTTCTATAATATAGAGTTGATCGTCTTGGTATTCCCATGATACATACTCAAATGGAGCTATTAGCATAGTACCTGACTCTTGCGCCCAAAGGCTTATAGGCACAAGAATGAATAAGTTTAGAGTAAAGAACACTTTCATAAATTTCTGTTGGTTCGTGCAGCTTGAATGAGCGCAAATTATAAAAAAGTTTATTATTTGTGTTCGATTGATTCAAAAAGTTTAAGCGCTTGGTGCTGAACGTTCCACATCGGTGGCTACCAACCCGCCCAAAAGTGGCTCAAAGACCGGCAAGGGCGTACGCTCAGCTTTGACGATATTCCTGCACTACCAAAAAATCATCGTGGCCCTTACCGAAACGGATCGTGTTATGCAGGAAATTGATGCGGTGGGGGTATAGGGATAAGCGTGAGTCAGACTAGCGGCAACCCAGAAAAGCCCGCGTTCGTTAATGCAGACATGGCTATGCAACCTATTGTTAAAGATAAGATCAATATTTTAAGCGCGCTTTGCGAAAAGTATGACGTCAAAACGATGTACGTCTTCGGGTCAGCGTGTACGGATGCTTTCAGGGGGGATAGCGACGTTGATATACTAGTATCTTTTAAAGACTTATCCATTGAGCAGTACACCGATAACTACTTCAATTTGCGCTATGCGCTAGAGGAGTTACTGGGTCGGAGGATTGACTTACTCACCGAAAACTCGTTGTCTAATCCGTACTTTATTGAAAGTATAGAGAAAACCAAGCAGCTACTATATGCAGCGTGAGGTTTTGAAGTGCTTACATGATATCAGCGAGTCCATAACTAGAGAAGCAAATTGCGCGGTTGATTGAGCAGGAAGGATAGCAGTTGCAAATTATAACCCAGAAAAGCCCTCGTTCGTTGGTAGGTAAGAGAATAATCATCAATCAGCTACCCGATATGGAACCTAGCATCGGATTCGAGCAACTGCTCAGCTTAGCCAGTCAACTGTCGGAAGACGAAAAGGCAAAGCTAGTTAATGCACTGCAAAAAGATACAACCGCCCAAACTGGAGTTCCCCCGTTAAAGTAGACATTTAAAAGAGCATAGGTTAGCGGACAAACGTTTAATTTAGTCACCTAAACCAAGTGTCACCTATGAGTAGGAAAAAGTATCACAGCCCAGAATTTAAACAAGAAGCCGTTCGGTTGGCCGAAGCCAGTGGTAACAAGAGTCAAGTGGCCCGTGATTTAGGTATTCACGCTACAGCGATCGGCAAATGGCAACGGGACTTACAAGAGGGAGGTAAAAGGGCCTTTCCTGGGAAGGGAAAGCCCAGGGATGAGGAAGTGTTTCAATTGAAGAGAGAAAACCGTCGTCTTCAGCAGGAGGTGGAAATACTAAAAAAGGCGGTCGGTATCTTTACAGTCCGCTCCTAGAGAGATACCGATTTATCCAGGGGCATCATCATCAGTTTTCTATTGTCCTCATATGTGAAGTGCTACAGGTTTCTAGAAGCGGCTACTACGCCTGGCTTAAACGGCCAAAGAGCGACCGTAGTACACAAAATGAGCAGCTAGTGAAGCACATTAAAGAAATACACCAACAGAGCCGACAGACTTATGGAAGTCCGCGAGTGCACGATGAACTAGGGGACCGCGGGGTAAACTGTAGTGAGAATCGCGTGGCCCGCCTGATGCGACAGCACAGTATTGCCGTTGAAAAGAAGAAGAAGTTTATGAGAACCACGGATTCTAACCACCTATTTCCTATTACTGCGAATCTGTTGAATCAGCAGTTTGGAGCAAACCGACCAGATAGCGTGTGGACCGCCGATATCACGTATATCTGGACTGGGCAGGGGTGGCTTTATCTGGCCGTTGTACTAGACCTGTTTTCTCGTCGCATTGTGGGTTGGTCAATGGCCAGGACCCTGGAACGCATCTTGGTGATAGATGCCCTGCAAATGGCTATTGCAACCCGTAATCCAAGTGAAGGACTTATCCACCATAGCGACCGCGGTAGCCAATACGCCAGTCATGACTACCAAAAGCTACTTCAACAAAAGGGAATAGTAGGGAGCATGAGCCGAAGGGGAAACTGTTACGACAATGCCCCTACCGAAAGTTGGTTCGCTACGCTGAAACGTGAGTTGGTGTACCGCACCAATTACACCACGCATGCCGAAGCCAGACAGGACATCTTTGAGTACATTGAGGTATGGTACAACCGCCAAAGAAAACACTCAGCTATTGGGTATAAAAGCCCAGTAGCTTATGAAGAGCAATGGAGAAAATCAACCGCTAATGCAGCTTAACCAACTGTCTACTAAAATAGGGGAAACCCAAACAACCAAACCCGCAAAACGCCAGCTAGACAAGTATAAAGACAAAATATGGATGTCGGACGAGTTCAAGGATTATATGTAAGGAGATATCTCATTGATACTCAAATATTACTATGGTTTTTGGCAGTGCTACCTAACATATAAACCTTAAGATGCTCTTTGTGGAAGGTGCGCGATACTGTCCCCTAACTTTTGTCTGGCCAAATCTAGCTCATACATCTTCTGCAAGTTCATCCAAAAGTCGGCGCTCATCCCAAAGTACTGACCTAACCGTAGGGCCGTGTCGGCCGAGATAGCACGCTTGCCAGCAATGATCTGAGTTATGCGATTGGCGGGCACATTGATGATGCGGGATAGCTCGGCTCCCGTCAGGTTGATCTCTTCTAGTTCGTCCGCCAGTATCTCTCCGGGGTGGATTGGCGTTCTATACATAACGTTTGTATTTTAGTGGTAATCAACAATCTCAGTATCGTCAGGACCATCTGAGTCAGGCAACCAAGTAAAACAGATACGCCACTGGCGGTTAATCCGAATGCTGTACTGTCCCTTTCTATCGCCAGCAAGCGCTTCAAACCGATTACTGGGCAATTGCGCTAAATCATTGGTATTCTTTGCCGCCTCCGAAATACGTAGGCGCTTTTCTGCTTGTCTTCTAAAGGATTCAAATTGTCGGACAAAATCGCCTTCGGCAAATGATTTCGTTTTCTTGTCTTTATATCCCTTAATCATGTACACAACGATACGCAAAAATACGCAATACGTCAAGCGTATGTCAAGTCACGTAGGCAAAGAACCAATTCGGAACACTCCCTCGCCTTCCTGCGTTAGCCCCTAGAAACAACGCTACCCATGACCCCCACCCACGAACAGATTATTGCGGCCCTGAGCACGGTCGACGACCCCGACCTGAAGCAAGACCTGGTCACGCTCAATATGGTGCAAGACGTCCGCATCGATGGCGCTAACGTTAGCTTCACCGTGGTGCTCACCACCCCAGCCTGCCCCCTCAAGGAGATCATCCGGAAGGCCTGCCTCGAAGCCATCCACCAGCTGGTGTCGCCCGAGCTGTCGGTCGACATCAACATGACCGCCAACGTAACCACCGCGCGACGGGCGCAGGCTCCCGTGCTGCCGCAGGTGAAAAACATCATCGCCGTGGCCTCGGGCAAGGGCGGCGTAGGCAAATCGACCGTTGCCACCAACTTAGCGGTGTTACTGGCGCAGATGGGCGCCAAGGTGGGGCTGGTCGATGCTGATATCTTCGGCCCTTCTATTCCTACTATGTTCAACTGCGAGCGCGAGCGGCCCGGCGTGCGGGTGGTCAACGGCAAGAACGTGATCGAGCCGCTGCAACAGTACGGCGTGAAGCTGATCTCGATGGGCTTCCTGATGGCAGCCGACGACGCGGTGGTGTGGCGCGGCCCGATGGCCAGTAAGGCCCTGCAACAGTTCCTCACCGACGTGGACTGGGGCGAACTAGACTACCTCTTCATTGACCTGCCGCCCGGCACGAGCGATATCCACCTCACCCTGGTGCAGTCGGTGCCGGTGACCGGCGCAGTGATCGTGACCACGCCCCAGAAGGTGGCCCTGGCCGATGCGCGCAAGGGATTGGCGATGTTCCGGCAACCACAAATCAACGTGCCCATCTTGGGAATCGCCGAAAATATGGCGTACTTTAGCCCGGCCGAGCTGCCCGACAACCGCTACTACATCTTCGGACAGGGTGGCGGACGGCAACTGGCCGAAGAAACCGAGGTGCCGTTCTTGGGTGAGATTCCGCTGGTGCAGGCGGTGCGCGAAAGCGGCGACCAGGGTTACCCAGCGGTGCTGCGCAACGAGGAGACTATGGATACTACCCGAGAAAGCTTTAAGGATATGGCGCAGGAGTTTGCCCGGCAGGTGGCCATCCGCAACGCGAACAAGCAGAAAACCAAACTGGTGAGCATGACGCGCTAGAAGACGCCTAAACTAAGACAACAACCCTATGAACGGCAGCAATCAAGAACTAGTAGATAAGGTAGACCAAGCCCTCAACGAAGTGCGCCCTTATCTGGAAACCGACGGCGGCAACGTGCGGGTGCTCGAGGTGAGCGACGACTACGTGGTGACGCTGGAGCTGCTCGGGGCCTGCGGTAGTTGCCCCATGTCGGTGATGACGATGAAGGCGGGCGTCGAGGAGACGATCAAGCGACAGGTACCCGAAATCCGGGACGTACGCGCTGTCAACATCACCTCGGCCGACGACCTTAACGCCAAGCTTCCCAATCCAACGATCTAATGTCGGGTTCCTGACGTACGGATAGCTCCGCTTTTGCGTTATCCTATTCTCAGCGAAGTAGTTTCATGAAAATAACAGCTACCCGGTTCTTCTGTACAATGGGGCACGTTTATAATTTGTGCCGGGGCGCATTTGTAACGCGTCACAATTCGTTACTGGCTTTGCTGGGGCGCGTTTGCAACGCGTCACCAACGCCCACCGGATCTTTAGTACTCTTTCTCCTTATAACAACTGGCTACCTCCCTTCCGCCCAGGCGCAAGAACGCTGCGGCACCATGCCGTATCAATCCACCTCCCAGCAGCAGCGCTTCGAGCGGTGGATTCAGGACAAGGGGCAAGAGAAGCGGGCCCGCACCGAGCGGCAGTTGGTCGACGGCCCCATCTACCGCGTTCCGGTGGTGGTGCACGTGGTGCACCAAGGCGAACCGCTGGGCGAAGGGCGCAATATACCGCTAGCGCAGGTTGAGGACCAAATTCGTATCCTGAACGAAGACTTTCGTCGGCAGAACGCCGACTCGGTGAACACCCAGGAACTGTTTCAGCCCCTGGCAGCCGACGTGGGCGTAGAGTTTGTGCTGGCCCGACAAGATCCCGACGGACTACTCACCGACGGAGTGGTGCGGGTGGTGGGCCCGCAGGACAGCTACAGTATCTCCGAAGGGGCCGAACTAGGGACGCTCAGCCAGTGGGACCCCGAAAACTACCTGAACATCTGGGTTACCCGCATTTCCGGTGGCAAGCTGGGCTTTGCCCAGCTGCCGATCTCCGACCTGCCCGGACTGGAAGGCGCGTCTTTCAATAGCATCACCGACGGCATCGTGATTGACTACCTAAGCTTCGGCAGCATAGGCAGCCTGCGCGACCGCTACAACGGAGGACGCACCGCCACCCACGAGGTGGGACACTACCTGGGACTGCGTCACGTGTGGGGAGACGGCGACTGCGATGCCGATGACTTTGTGGAAGACACTCCCCCGCAGGACCGAAGCTATAGTTTCTGTCCCGGTGGCGAATCCCTCAGTTGCGGCTCGCCCGATATGTACGACAACTACATGGACCTCACCGACGATGCCTGCATGAACCTGTTCACCAAAGAGCAAGCCTTTCGGATGAGAACCGTGCTGGAGAACAGCCCCCGGCGGGTGAGTTTGTTGGTATCACCCGGACTCGTGGCGCCGCGTCCCATTCTGGACGATGTCACCATCAGCCGGATCATCTCTCCCCAGCCCAGCGAGTGTAGCGCGGAGGTCACTCCCCAAATCAACCTGCTCAACACGGGTAGCAACGCCATTGAATCGGTCACCGTAGCACTTCGGGTGGGCCAGGAGCTGGCTGATGAAACCACCTTTGCGGTCGACTTAGCTCCGGGCACCGCTCAGAACGTGACCCTTCCGGTGCTCGACCAGTTTGACTTCCTGCCCGGAAGCGAGTACGAACTCTCGTTCGAAGTGGTGAGCGTGAACAACAATATCGACGACAACACCACCGGAAACCGTCAGGAGGTGCTGTTTGCCATCCCGCAGCGCGATGAGGTGCCTTTGATAGAAGACTTTGGAGAGGCTGGCAATGACACTTTCTTCGGTAAAAGCCTGGTGCGCAATCCCGATCAGCAGAAGACTTGGGAACGACGCAGCAACCCCCAGGTAAACGATCCTATCAACCAGTCGCTGTACATGAACTTCTACGACTACTCAGACCTAGAAGGTGAGCAAGACTTTCTTTATAGTCCCACGCTGGACCTGCGCAACATTCCGGCGGCGGTGCTTAGCTTCCGGGTGGCGCACGCTCCTTATGTTGGTACCGATGGAGTGGTGCGACAGGACGGATTGCTGGTCGGAGTATCAACCGATTGCGGGGCCACCATCGACGCCATTATTTACGAAAAGTTTAGCACCGCCCTGGCGACGCAACCTCCGCAGGATTTCGCCTTCACTCCCACCACCCAAGACGACTGGCGCGAAGAGATTCTTCCGTTGAACGACTACCTAGGCGAGTCCAATGTGCAGTTGGTATTTATTGGGGTGAACGACCACGGCAACAACCTGTTCCTAGACGATATTGAGTTCTTCGTGACGGAGTACGATTCGTTGCGTCCACCGGAGAGCAGCTTTAGCATCGAGCCCAATCCGGTAGAGAACAAGCAGTTGGAGGTAGAATTTAACTTGCCCAGCAAAGACGAGGTCACCGTGGTTGTCTACTCAGCGCGGGGCGTCCGCGTTGGTGAGTACGTATTCCCGAACACCCTCAACCAAACCTACCGCATCGATATGCGCGGAAGGCCTTCGGGGGTATACGTGGTTCGGGTGATCGGCCAGGCGGCCAGTGGCGGGAAGCAGTTCATCCTTCCCTAGCCATGTCAGCGCCTCGCATCGTCATCAAGATTGGCTCGAACGTGATTGCGCGTCCCGACGGAACGGTCAACGTGCCCTGGTTAGAACATTTGTGCCAGCAGGTGGCTACGCTGCACCAACAGGGTTGGGAGCCGCTCATTGTCTCGTCGGGGGCGGTGGCCTCGGGACGCAGCCTCCTGCCGTTACCCAAGAAGACCGATCCGGTCACGCAGCGGCAGTTGCTGGCCGCCATTGGGCAAACCCAGTTGATCAATACGTATACCCAACTGTTGGAGCCGCACCAGTTACTCTGCGCCCAGGTGCTGGTCACCAAAGAAGACTTCCGCAGTCGACGCCACTACCTCAACGTGCGCCACTGCCTGGATACCATCCTGCACCACCGCGCCATTCCCATCGTCAATGAAAACGACGTGGTGTCGGTCACCGAACTCATGTTCACCGACAACGACGAACTGGCCGGGCTGGTGGCGGCGATGATTGACGCCGAGCGGCTGGTGATCCTCACCAACGTGGCGGGCATCTACGACCGCCCGCCCACCGACCCGGCAGCGCAGTTGATCGCCCGCGCTACGGTGGACACCGACTTTGGAGGCATGATCTCTACCGAACGCTCGGACTTCGGGCGCGGCGGCATGCTTACCAAGGTGCGCATGGCGCAGAAGGTGGCCGCCCTGGGAGTGGGCGTGCACATTGCGGATGGTCAGCAACCCGACGTGCTGCTAGCGCTGCTGCAACCCCAGCCGCCGGGCACTTTCATCGAGCCCCTCAAAAAGACAACCGGCCTGAAGCGCTGGATCAGTCACTCAGAAGGTTACGTGCAGGGTAGCGTGACGGTGAACGCCGGGGCCCTTCAGGCGCTTACCAAAGAACAACAGGCGACCAGCTTGTTGCCCATTGGCATCACCGCGGTGGGCGGCACGTTCGAAAAGAACGACATCGTGCGCTTGTGCACGCCTGCCGGAGAAGTGTTTGGCATCGGCCGAGTTTCCTGCTCATCGACCGAAGTAGCGCAGCTGATGGGCCAGCGCGGTCATAAGCCAGTGGTGCACTATGACTACTTATACCTCTACTAAGTCCTGGTAAGTTCATTCACCCCAGTTTGTTGCATCGGTTACCCAGGGTTGCGGTTTGGGCACCACGAAAAACAATCAGAATAATACCACCGTTATAAATTCAGCAATGGCACAGTTTTTCTTTTAGGTAGGATTACCAGTTGTCCATCATTAATCACTTAACCAGTTCAATCATGAAAAAGATCATCGCTATCATTACCATAAGTGCTTCCGTTGCTTTCTTGCGCGTGCAAGCCCAGGAAGCGCAGCAAACCGAACGGACGCAGTCCGAGGATATTCTGTCTACCACGCAAAGTACTGCCGTTGAGACGAAGAAAACTATTGATGAGTCAGCCCTGCCAGCAGGGGTGATGAACAGTTTTAAAGAAAGTGAGTACCGCGATATGAGTATCGTGACAGTGTACGAAGTGAAAGCTACTGCTAACGGTGAAACCTCTTATACTGATATGACCAACGAAGATGCCGAAGATGGGGCGCTTGACAGTGCCGTGTACCAATCGGAAGGAGACGTTGATCATGCCGACCGCGAAGGCATAGCTGCCGAAACTCAGACTCCTGAAGAGCGGGAAGAAACCGGCCAGGTGGCTAGGGTCAACGATCCTTTCACCGAAGACGACATTGAACGAGGCGCTGATGGTGAGATCACCGCTGACGAAAAGGCGCTGTACGAAAACAACAAGTATGATCAGTATACCGAAGCCAACAGCGATGCTTATGCCGAAATTGCCAAAGAGGGCGATAACGCCTCCGAAGCGCAAACTAGGTATGAGTTACAGGTGAAAAGCGATGAGCAAGAAATGACGCTCATTTACGATCAGCAAGGAAACTTGGTGAAAGCGAATAAAGGCGCGATGTAGATACGGGTTTTGTCTTCAGTCTTATTTCGAGTGGCGAGTCTTTAGCGAGACTCACTTTTTTTGTGGCTATCCCAATTCAAACTTATCGGGGCGAACCTCACTTTTTCCAAAATTGTCCATACTTTTGCCAGCGCAGTGCTTTGCTTCACCTAACCCACTCCGCTATGGACCATACTCCCACCCTAGAGCAACAGTTTGAAAGAATATCCACGACCATCTACGAAGACGCGGGCAGCGCCGCCGTAGAGGTGGCCAAACAAGTCCGGGCGGTCATTGAGCAAAAGAATCAGCAGGGAGCCACGGCGGTATTGGGACTCGCCACCGGCTCTTCTCCCACGCGGGTCTACGACGAGCTGGTGCGTATGCACCGTGAGGATGGACTTAGTTTTCGCAATGTAGTCACCTTCAACCTGGACGAGTACTACCCCATGCAGCCCGATCAATTGCAAAGTTACGTGCGCTACATGAAGGAGTACCTTTTTGATCACATTGACATTGACCCGGCCAATACCCACGTTCCCGACGGTACCATACCCATTGAAGAAATCGGAGCGTACTGCGCGGCCTACGAGGAGCGCATTGCCGACCACGGGGGACTCGACCTGCAGCTGCTCGGCATCGGAGGCACCGGCCACATTGGATTCAACGAACCGGGTTCGCGCGAAGTGTCGCGCACCCGCCTGATCACGCTGGATAAGATTACGCGGATCTCCGCCGCCAGCGACTTCTTTGGAGAAGAACTGGTGCCGCGCCGCGCGATCACGATGGGCGTACGAACCATTCTGGACGCCAAGAAAATCGTCCTGATGGCCTGGGGCGAAGGCAAGGCCCGCGTGGTGCAGAAGGCAGTAGAAGGCCCAATCACCGATCAGGTACCCGCCACCTTTCTGCAGAACCACCCCAGTGCGCACGTCATTATAGATCAGGCCGCCGCCGCTGAGCTCACCCGCGAGAAAACCCCCTGGCTGGTGGGACCCTGCGACTGGACGAACGCCCTCACCCGCAAGGCGGTGGTGTGGCTGTGCCGACGGGTCGACAAGCCCATCCTCAAGCTCACTCCCGAAGACTATAACGAAAACGGAATGAGCGACCTAATTGCGGACCACGGCCCGGCCTACGACATCAATATCCGGATTTTCAACGAACTGCAGCACACCATCACCGGCTGGCCCGGCGGCAAACCCAAGGCCGACGACAGCCAGCGCCCCGAACGCGCCCAGCCGTTCCCGAAGCGTGTGCTGATTTTCAGTCCCCACCCCGACGATGACGTGATCTCTATGGGTGGCACCCTACTCCGATTGGTTCGATCAGGGGCACGAGGTGCACGTGGCCTACCAGACGTCGGGCAACATTGCGGTGTTCGACGAAGAGGCCCTGCGGTTTGCCGACTTTGTGAAGGACTTCGGCAATGCCTTCGACCTGGACCATGACCGCGTCGGGGGTATTTTTGCGGAGGTCCTTCAGGCGTCTAAGCGCAAAGACCCCGGCGAAGCGGATCCCCGTTCGGTGCAACTGATCAAAGGGCTGATCCGCCGCGGCGAGGCCAAGGCTGCCTGCCGGTACTGCGGCATCCCCGACGAGAATATTCATTTTATGGACCTGCCGTTCTACGAAACGGGTAAGGTGCGTAAGAAACCGCTGGGCGAAGAAGACATTCAACTGACCGAAGACCTGCTGAAGAAGGTTCAACCCCAGCAAATCTACGCCGCCGGTGATCTATCCGACCCCCACGGCACGCACCGGGTGTGCCTCAACGCGGTGATGACCGCCGTGGACCACCTGAAGTCCGAAGCTTGGGCGAAGGATTGCTACGTTTGGCTCTACCGGGGCGCCTGGCAAGAGTGGGACATCGACCAGATCGAGATGGCGGTGCCCATCAGTCCGCTGGAACTCATGCGCAAGCGCCGCGCGATCTTCAAGCACCAATCGCAGAAAGACCGTCCGCTGTTTCCCGGCTCCGACCCGCGCGAGTTCTGGCAACGGGCCGAAGACCGCAACCAGGATACCGCCCGGGCCTACGACAGCCTCGGACTGGCCGAATACGAAGCCATCGAAGCCTTTGTTCGCTATCATTTCTGATGAACCTCATTTTCTTTGATCTACCCGACCAGCGAGCGGCGCTCAAGCCGTTCACGCTCACCCGCCCGGTGGCTACGCTGCGGGTGGGCATCCTCACGCTGGGCGAGAAGTGGGAAAGAAGGCTGAGCTTGGTAGAGCAGACTTCCCACTTAACGGAGGTGTATCTACGCGAAAAATATCCGCTGACGATCGCTGACGACAATGTGCTGGTTAACGCGGCGGTGTACCCCACGGAAGCGTTGGTTGAGCAGGTGGTTAATCTTCAGATCGGGCAGGCCATCGCGCATCAAGGTAACTTTTTGGCAGCTCGTTGCACCCGGGAGGCACTGACGCATCTCGGCGACGACTTTATCCAACAGAATTCTTATTCTGCCGTAACCGATTCGATACTGAAAGATCGATTCACCGGAGTGGCCAGTGAGGACCCGAAAGGGGCAATACTTCGCTACCCCTGGGATATCTTCACGCACAACGAAGCACAAATTCGACAAGACTATGCGCTTGTTACGCAGCAGCGCATCTCTCAAGCAGTGACCGATCCCTACACCCGCATGTATCAACCGGAGCAGGTTTTCATCGAGGAAGGTGCCGTCATCCGAGCCGCGATCATCAATGCTGAGGACGGCCCGGTCTACATCGGACGAAACGCCACCGTGCTGGAGAATGCCGTGATCAAGGGCCCGTTCGCCATGCTGGAGAATTCGTACGTGAATATCGGTAGCAAAATTCGGGAAGCCACCACCATCGGCCCGGGTTGCAAGGTGGGCGGCGAGGTGAAGAATACCGTTTTTCTGGCCAACAGCAACAAGGGGCACGAAGGCTTTATTGGCAACTCGGTGGTGGGGGAATGGTGCAATTTCGGAGCCGATACCAACACGTCGAACCTCAAAAACAATTACCAGTCGGTGCGGGTGTGGAGCTATGCCGAACGCGCTTATCAAAACACGGGTTTGCAGTTTTGTGGCTTGCTGATGGGCGATCACAGCAAATGCAGCATCAATACCATGTTCAACACGGGCACGGTGGTGGGGGTATTTGCCAACATCTTCGGAGCGGGCTTTCCAGCCAAGTTTGTTCCTTCCTTCACCTGGGGAGCAACACCGGACCAGGAGGATGTTGAGTATGCATTTGACAAAGCCATCGAAGTGTATAAGCGCATTCTGAAGCGAAGGGAGTTAGACCTGCTTCCGGCCGAGGTGACGATACTGAGGCATGTGTTTGAGCAGCGCGACGCTGAATTTCCTACGCAACCGTGATGGATATGACGGCTAAGAATTGGGATGCTTGCCGCTGATAACGGACGTTCCTCACGAGGGACACCCCAAACCTAAATTGTCTGGGGTTAATATGCTGACTCAACCGGATCATTTTGTTCTATAGTTACTATTCTATATGCTTTGGGTGCAAGTTGCATAGCCATCGTAGCATCTAATTTGATACAAACCCTACGAAACTACTAATCGCTTGGGTGGTTTGGCAGCCGTTACCGCTGCGCTACCCCAAGAAAACCAATTAATTATGTGTGGAATTGTTGCTTACGTGGGTCACCGTCCGGCCCACTCCGTGATCACCAAAGGACTTCGGCGGCTAGAGTACCGCGGTTACGACAGTGCCGGTGTGGCGCTGATCAATGGTTCACTGAGCGTGTTCAAGAAGAAGGGAAAGGTTGCCGACCTGGAGGCCTATCTTAAAAGCGCCAGTGAGAAGCAACTTCACGCGCGCATCGGCATTGGCCATACCCGCTGGGCTACGCACGGCGAGCCTAATGACGTAAACGCCCACCCTCACCTGTCAGGAAACGGACGGCTGGCCATTATCCACAATGGTATCATCGAGAACTACGATGCCCTGAAGAAAGAACTCATCAGCAAGGGACACCGCTTCGAGAGCGACACCGACACTGAAGTGCTGATTCACTTTATTGAAGACATTCAGCAACACGAAGCCTACACACTGGAGGAGGCGGTACGCGTAGCGCTCACCCGAGTAGTGGGTGCCTACGCCATCGCCATCCTGTCGGCCGACGAACCGGACACGCTGATTGCCGCCCGCAAGGGCAGTCCGTTGGTGCTGGGACTGGGAAAAGACGAGTTCTTTCTGGCTTCTGACGCTACTCCGATCATCGAGTACGCCAATGAGGTGGTTTACCTCAACGACAACGAAGTATGCATCATCAAGGAGGGGCAGTTTACGATTCGCGATATCTATAGCGATTTGCCCACTGCTCCCTACGTTCATATCTTAGATTTGGAGCTGGAAGCCATTGAGAAGGGCGGCTATGATTCGTTTATGCTTAAGGAGATCAACGAACAGCCGAAGTCCATCGCCGACTGTTTGCGCGGGCGACTGAACGCCGATACCAATACTCTGATGCTAGGAGGCATTCGCGACTATGTGGACCAACTCGTAAGAGCTCCTCGGATCATCGTGGTGGCCTGCGGCACCTCGTGGCACGCCGGACTGGTAGCCGAGTATATCTTTGAAGACCTGTGCCGGGTGCCGGTGGAAGTAGAATACGCGTCGGAATTTCGTTACCGCAACCCGATTATCCATCCGGGCGACGTGGTGATCGCTATTTCTCAATCGGGCGAAACCGCCGATACGCTGGCGGCCATTGAATTGGCTAAAAGCCGGGGCGCCATTGTACTTGGGGTGTGCAACGTGGTAGGCTCTTCCATTGCCCGGACGTCGCACGCCGGTTCGTATACGCACGCTGGTCCTGAGATCGGAGTGGCTAGCACCAAGGCGTTCACCGCGCAACTCACGGTGCTCACCATGACGGCCCTGCTGGTGGGTCGCAAAAAGGGCACACTAGACGAACCGACCTACGGCAGCTTGCTGCAGGAGTTAAATACGATCCCGCAAAAGGTGGAGCAGGCGCTCACGCTGGATGCGCAGGTGAAGTACATCGCTGGAGCCTACCAAGACGCCAGCAATGCCATCTACCTGGGGCGGGGCTATAACTTTCCGGTGGCGCTGGAAGGAGCCCTGAAGCTCAAGGAAATCTCCTACATCCACGCCGAGGGCTATCCGGCCGCTGAAATGAAGCACGGTCCGATTGCGCTTATCGATGAAGCGATGCCCGTCGTGTTCATTGCTCCGCAGGACGACTCATACGACAAAGTGGTATCCAACATTCAGGAAGTAAAGGCCCGGCGGGGTCAGGTGATTGCCGTGGTTACGGAAGGCGACGCGCTCATTGCCGACATCGCCGATCACGTGCTGGAGGTGCCCGCTACCTCGCAGTTGCTTATGCCGATGATCTCGGTGATCCCACTGCAACTGCTGTCGTACCACATTGCGGTGATGCGCGGTTGCAACGTGGACCAACCCCGCAATTTGGCCAAATCGGTAACGGTGGAGTAAAGACGCGATGCATCGCGTCTTTACAACCTGATCGGCAGCACCACCTTGGTTTGATCCCACACCATGGTGAGCTCGGTTCCTTCCTCGTTAAACGTGATGGTAAAGGGCTCGTAGGTCGTCTCTGCCTTCTGAACAGGTACTTCTAATCGCAACGCATCCTGACTGGCGTCGTAATCGTAAGCGCCCCACTGACCCAATCCGTCGTTGAAGATAACGGTCCACTCGTCTTCTTGGGGAATGGCGAACATGGAATACGTTCCGGCCTTCAGGGTTTTGCCACCAATCTTTATATTCTTGGTTGTGGTAATCTCGGTGGCTTCGTTGGCACCCAGTCGCCACACCTTGCCGTAGGGAGCCAGTTCGGATCCGAAGATCTCTCGACCGCGTTTGTGCGGCTGGGAGTACACAATCTTTACGTAAGTGTCTCCTTGCTGCGTGATGGCAATTGCCATCGGACTGGGACGGGGCTCTACGGCTTCCTGACCGAAAGCAAGCTGGGTAATAGCAAGAAAAAGGGCTACCAAGGTAGCGTAACTGAAAAATCTATTCATGGTAAATCGGTAGTGGGTTTAACTTTTAAATATACTAAAAGGTAAAGAATTATTCATCAAATCATGTTTACCTCTGGCTCTATGGCGATCCCAAATTTTTGGCGCACCGATGCTTCAATGTCCTGCGCCAGTGCCATTAATGCTCCTCCCCGTTCTCCTCCAAAGTGCACCAGCACCAGTGCCTGTTTGTCGTGCACCCCAATGTTGCCCAAGCGCTTTCCCTTCCAGCCGCACTGCTCGATGAGCCAACCAGCGGGTACCTTCACATCCTCTTCCGACGGATAACCGGGCATGCCGGGATAGGCTACGAGCAACGTTTCGTACTGAGCGCGAGGAATTACCGGGTTTTTGAAAAAGCTTCCGGCGTTGCCGATCTGCTGCGGATCGGGCAGTTTACTGCGTCGAATAGCGATCACCGCATCGCTCACGTCGCGAATGGTGGGCGCTTGAATTCCCTTTTGTAGTAACGTATCGGAGATGGCTCCGTACGAAGTGTTTAAGGTGGGTTGTTTTTCCAAGCGCAGAGTCACGGAGGTGATGATATACTGCCCCTTGCTTTCGTGTTTGAAGATACTGCTACGGTACCCAAAGTGGCAGTCGGCCGCGTTAAAAATGCGTCGGTCACCGGTAGCCGTTTCCACCGCTTCCAGCGAAGAAAAAACGTCTTTGATCTCCGCGCCGTAGGCTCCGATATTCTGTAGGGGCGCGGCTCCAACCGTGCCCGGAATCAACGACATGTTCTCAATGCCTCCGTAACCCTGCTCGATGCAGTGCATCACCAACTGGTGCCAGCCAACTCCCGCCCCCGATCTAACCCACACCTGCTTCTCGTCTTCTTTTGCGACCTCGATGCCCGGAATCGCTATTTTGATCAGGAGTCCTTCGAAATCCTGGGTGAACAACACATTACTGCCGCCACCCAATACCAGCCTCGGAACCGATTGATACAATGGATCGCCTAGCAGTGCTTGAAGTTGCTCAGTGGAGGTGATGGTGATCCAGTAGTGGGCCGAGGCCTCAATACCAAAGGTGTTATGGGGCTGGAGGGAAACGTCTTGTAAAACTTGCATCAGAAAAGATTTTCTACGCTGAGCGTAGAGCAAAAATACAGCCTAATCGGCTTCGGTGCTCACGCTTTTGTCGGCGCTGGCGGTGGAGCGGGCTTTTTTCGGCTGGTCCAGCTTCTCTTTCTTGGTTTTACTCTGCTCCTTCTTTTGGATGAAAGCGTCTTCCTCAACTTTTGCCTGATCAATCACCGGTTCTTCTTCCCGGTCTTCGTAGAGATAGTTGTTGATCCGTTGGCGAAGCTCCTTGGCCGACAGGTTGCGGTAGATTCGCCCGTTCTCCACGGCCGACATCTGCCCCGTTTCTTCCGATACCACCACCACCAGCGTATCGGTGACCTCGGTCATGCCGATGGCCGCCCGGTGGCGTAGCCCCAGTTCGGCGGGTACATTGTCTTTGTCGGTAACTGGCAAGATGCAGCGCGCGGCCTTGATCCGGCTGTTGTGCACAATCACGGCTCCGTCGTGCAGCGGACTGTACTTGTTAAAAATAGAGAGCAGGATGCGTTTGGAAACTACTGCATCCAATTCGTCGCCCGATTCGGCGTAAAACTTCAGGGGCGAACTTTTTGAGAATACGATGAGCGCCCCGGTGTTGGAACCGCTGAGGCTCTTGCAGGCGTCAACGACCGGAGTGAGATTAAATCTTCCCTTGTCTTCTTTCTTCCCCCAGAAGTTTTTGAAGAACGTATCCCGATTAATGGCCGTGGTTTTGCCAACCAGTAGCAGAAATTTGCGGATTTCCGGAGCGAATAGGATAATGACGGCCAACACGCCCACGCCCATAAACTGCCCCAGAATGGCGGTGAGCAGTTCCATCTGCGCGGCCTTCACCAGCAGGTAAATCAAGTAAAGCACCAAAAACCCGAAGAAGATACTGAGGGCTACGCTGCCGCGCATCAACTTGTACACCTGATACATCAACAAGCTCACCAGCAAGATGTCGATGATGTCTACCCATTTGATTTCCAGAAAGCCAATCGAAAAAAGGAAGTTCAAGGTGTGTTTCGGACTTAAAGGGTTAATTTAAACTATATGTTGCACTAATTGCACGGCTTCTACAGCTTCCCGCACGTCGTGCACCCGCAGGATAGAAGCGCCCTTCAGCAGGGCTACGGTGTTAAGCACTGTGGTGCCGTTCAGTGCCTCGCTTGGGTCAACGCCTAGCGTTCGGTAAATCGTCAACTTGCGCGATAGTCCCGCCAGGATTGGCGCGCCCAGCTCCCGAAATGCACCTAGGTGACTGAGCAGGGTAAAGTTTTGATCGATGGTCTTGGCAAAACCAAAGCCCGGATCGATAATTACATCTTTAACCCCGTATGCTTGCAAGGTGTTTAGCCGTTGCTGAAAGTAATCAATAAGCGTTACGACCAAGTCATCATACTCGGTTAACGACTGCATGGTTTGCGGCGTTCCGCGCATGTGCATCAGCACGTAGGGCACCGAAAGTTCGGCCACCGTGCGCACCATTGCTTCGTCGCCCGCCCCGCCGGTGATATCATTGATCATGCTCGCTCCTGCTTCCACCGCCTCCCGGGCCACCGACGCCCGAAAAGTATCTACCGACAGTAGCGCTTCAGGAAAATGTTTGGCCAATGTTACTACCGTTTTCATCACCCGTTGCTTCTCCTCCTCCTCAGATACCTCCTCGGCTCCGGGCCGCGACGAGTAGCCGCCAATGTCAATAAAGGTGGCTCCTTCCGTGAGCATTGCCTCCGCTTGCCGTAGCAACAGGGATTCATTCTGGAAAAAGCGACCGCCGTCGTAAAACGAATCCGGGGTCACGTTCAGAATGCCCATCACCTTAGGCTGACTAAGGTCGACTAATTTTCCTCGGAGATTGAGTGTTTTTCTTTCGAAAAAAGCGCTTACTTTCGTCAATGTCTCAACATTCGTGCCTTCTCTTTTAAAATTAGAACAAATAACGTTGAAAACCCAAACCTACGAAGAATATAATCGGGTCATTCAGGCTTGTAAGGATGTTTTTGCCAAAAAAACGAAAGATTACGGCACCGCCTGGCGAATTCTTCGCTTGCCTTCGCTCACCGACCAAATATACATCAAGGCGCAGCGAATCCGTTCTATTCAAGAAAAAGGTACACAGCAGGTGGAAGACAGTGTGGCCGGAGAGTTTACGGGCATCATCAATTACTGCCTGATTGCCCTGATACAACTGGAGCTGGAAGCTGACGCGCCGCTCGAGCTGCCCTACGGGGAACTGGAACCGCTCTATGATCGTATGGCAGAAGAGACCCAGCAGTTGCTCAGAAACAAGAACCACGACTACGGTGAAGCTTGGCGTGAGATGCGGGTGAGTTCTATGACGGATATCATTCTGATGAAGCTGTTGCGGGTGAAGCAGATTGAGGATAACCGGGGGCAGACCATTGTTTCGGAAGGGGTGCGCGCCAACTACCAGGACATGATTAATTACGCGGTGTTTTGTTTGATTAAAATGAATTTCACGTAGGGACGGGCCGCGACCCGTCCTTACGTGAAATTCATAAATTTGTATTCTATGAATGTTCTTACGCAAATTGCTCGCTACCTGGTGGGTGGGTTGTTTATCTTCTCGGGGCTTATCAAGCTTAATGACCCAGTGGGCACCAAAATCAAGCTAGAAGAATACTTCAATGTGTTCGCTATCGATTTTGCGCCCTTCTTCGAGGCGTTCATTCCGCTGGCGCTGGGGCTGGCCGTGTTTCTGAGTGTGCTAGAGGTGGCCTTGGGTGGGGCGGTGCTCATTAAATACCGCATGAACATCACCACCTGGGTGCTGCTGGGCATGATTGTCTTCTTCACCTTTTTAACCTTTTATTCGGCCTTCTTCAACAAGGTGACCGATTGCGGTTGCTTTGGCGATGCCATTGTGCTCACCCCCTGGGAGTCGTTTACCAAAGATTTGATTCTGCTGGCGCTAATCGGTCTTTTGTTTGCCTACCGGCACCGCTTCTCCGAAACGTTTTCGTTGCGCACCTCGCACCTGGTGGTGGGGTCAGTCACGGTGGTTTGCTTGGTTTTGGGAATCACGGCGGTGCGGCACCTACCCTTCGCTGATTTCCGGGCCTATAAGGTGGGGGCCGACCTGCCCCGCCTGATGCAACCTTCCGAGCCGCTGCTTTATAAGTACATCATGACGAAAAACGGAGAGGACGAAGAGTTCACGCAGTACCCTACCGATAAAGCCTACACTTTCAAGAAGATGGTGCCCCTCAATCCTGAAGCGCAGCCTAAAATTACTGATTATAGCGTGTGGAACGATGAGGGCGACTTTACCGAAGCCACGTTCAGGGGCAGCAAATTACTGGTGGTGATGTACGACGTGACCAAGGCGAATAAAGAAGCTCTTTCGGAGGTCCAGCGTCTAGCCAACCAACTGCCCATCGGGGTGGAGGCAATGGTGCTTACCGCGTCGGGCGAAGCGATCTATGATGAGTTTCGGCACGAATACCAACTGGCGCTACCCTACTACTACGCCGATGCTACGGTGCTCAAGACCATCATTCGGGCCAATCCGGGTTTGGTGTTGCTGCAAAACGGCGTGGTGCGCGGGAAGTGGCACTTTCGGGATACGCCTTCGGTAGAGGAAATCAGTGATTTGTTGGGGCAGGGCGTGGCGGTGGTGAAGTGATGGTACTTGGGGTACTTGAACGGTTATAGAACAACTCATTCCCTTCGTCAAGCGTTCAATCAACCGTACAATTAGTCGATAGTTATGCAAGATAATATTATTTATATGGGAGTGAATGCCCCGAAGGAGCACCAGCGGGTTATCGGTAAGCTGATGACCGCTTTGGGTGCTTTGTATTATCACGAAAAGAAGATTCCCTACGAGCCTTTCCCCGAAACAATGATCGATGAGAGTCAAACCAGTCCTACCCCGGATATTTTATTGTTTAACCATACTACCCGGCAGAACGTGGTGATTGTGGAGGTATCAGGCACCGCCGGGGTGAAAAAAGATTTTGAGAAGGTAAAAACCCTGGCCGATGACTACGGAGTGCCCGAAGCCTTCGTGTATGATTACGGTTTCAAGATGTGGCGCAAGTACCAGCCCGATCGGGGCGAGATCACAGATCGACCTTCGTTTTGCGAGGCTATTGGAATGGACTTGGGGGATTTATTGACTTAGATTTGTCTTGTGAAAGTATTCCTCATTGGCCTACCTGGCTCCGGAAAATCAACATTGGGGAGAAAGCTAGCCGTAGCGTTGAGACTGCCTTTTCTGGACTTAGATGATGCCATTGAAGAAGGGGAGCGGCAACCCATCCGCACCATATTTGACCAGAAGGGCGAAAAAGCCTTTCGGCAACTGGAACGAGAGGCACTAAGGCAGACCATTAATCAGTACGACGCTTTTGTCTTGGCTACCGGTGGAGGTGCACCTTGCTTCTTCGACAACCTGGCGCTGATGAACCAATCGGGCACCACGATCTTTCTAGATGTTCCAATAGCGACCATTGTGCAACGGATGCAGGGGCAGCAGATCACCGACCGGCCGTTGCTACAGGAGCTAGACCAAAACCAGTTGGTGCAAGAATACACCGCCAAGTTCGAAAAGCGCCTACCGGTATACCGGCAGGCGCACATCACAATTGATCAGAATACAAAGCTAGAAGAATTAGTTGCTCGGCTACTGATTAAAAGTTGAAGCCGAGCGTGAGCAGCACGTTGGTCACATTGTTGGTTTGCGAATAAAAGTCCGCTCCACCATAAGGACGCGCGTCCGTATCAAAGCGGCTACTGATCACCGCTAAGTCAGCGAAGAATGAGGAAGTCATCACTCCCACTCCACCGCTAATAGACTGCCGATTACGATTTAGCTGATCACCTTCAAAGTTGGTGGGATCCCCAAACATGGCGTATCCTAGACGCAACCGCAACACGTTGTAACGAAACTCCCCTCCCACCCGGTAGTTGATCGCCGAATTATAGATAGACTCTATTTCTTGGTTAGTTCCTGACATAACGTTGGCAGTTCCATTGTCCGAAGAGGAGAACTGATAGCCAGGATAACGAACGTACTCCACGTCGGCTGTCAGAAAGCCATACTTTTGAAAGAAGTAGCTGGCTCCCACTCCCAATCGCGCAGGAGTCTTTAGATTGTAACTTAGAACACCTTGATTTCCTTGTGAAAGGCGATTTACCTGTCTTTCAAAGCTTGCACTATCATCCAACTGTAATCCCCTAATGTTAGTCTCTAGATCAAAATAGCTCTCTTCCTCAACGCCAAAAATTGTAGGAGTGAGAAAGGACACACCTATTATTAGCGCTTCAATGGGCCGATAAATCACTCCCAGGTTGGCGTTGATGCCCGTTGCGCTCACTGTTTGCGTTTCGGTCATCCGTATATCATCTACGTAATCAATAGTCAGCGGACCGTTTTCTACGGGGAAGAAGAAATTGCCATCGTTGATAAAGTTGTCATATTCCTGGGGATAGACGTAGGACTCTCGGTACTCATTCTGGCGCTCTTGCTGAAAGCTCATCAGACCAATACTAGCTCCCAGGTACAATTTGTCCTCAAAATTACCTCCGTAGGAGAAGTTCCACTGGTTCATTCTGCCAGCGGTCTGTGATTCGCCGGTGGGTTGGGCTAGCACTCCTAGCGGCAGCGATCCGAGGTAGGTAGTGGCAACACCGTTCTGATCAAATACCGGATTAATCAGAAAGTTATTGTACGCCGCGGCCACATAGTCCGGAATATTCGGGGGATTCTGCTCCAGTTCAGCATCTAGTACGTTTACATCAATCCCGTTCGCCTGAGCGGTGACGTCGTCAATAAACGAAAACTCACTCGTTGAACCCTGGTAGCTATTGGTAGCGCTATAGTTATTGGTTTGATTGAACGTTACCGCGAAAGCCCCGCCCCTAAACCGAGAGGGCACCGCGCTTTCTTTCGTGTTAGCAATCACCAATCCGAAACTGGCCACCCCGAAGTCACCAAGATACTGGTTCTGACCAGTGCCTCCGAAGTTGGTGTTCGTTTCGATTCCCCGGAAGGAAGGAGTGATTACGATAGAGGAGCGGTTGTAAAATCCAAGTCCGGCCGGGTTCAGCGCACCGGCGCTTATATCTCCCCCTAAAGAAAAGCCAGCGCCGCCAAATCCCTGGACGCGAGCAGTGCCAACGGCTTGTGAGGGAGTAAACAAACGGGCGTCTTCGGATAGGGTCGGGAATGATAACTGGGCGAAGGCGGTTGGGCCGCCGAACAGAAGAACTGCTAAGGCCCCCACTACTTTATGTGTGCTTTTCATATCAATAAAGGCTAGGTAAAAAAAAAGTGCAGTAGATACTTTCTACTACACTTATAACGCTAAAAGAGTGCCAAATTATTGCTAGCGAGGACCCCTGGAACGTGAGCTTGAACCGGAAGAACGGCTGCTGCCGCTACTACTACGGCTAGAAGAACCCGAAGAGTAGCTTCCTGAGCTACGGCTGCTACCAGAACTACTGCTTCCCGAGGAATAACCTGAACTGCGGCTACTACTTCCGTAAGATTGAGAACTGCGGCTTGGGGTGCTGTACCCTCGGCTACCGGAACTAGAACGAGAAGGTGCACTATACGTTGAACTTCGTCCGCTAGAGCGCTGATAAGTAGGACTCGTACTACGCGACGGAGAGGCAGTGTAATTGTTGTTGCTACTACGCGCTCTATTGTAGCGCTGAGGGGAAGTAGTACCTCGCGAATCAGTCGTGTTGTATGCCTCGTTGCGGCTGCGCGTTAAACCGGAAGTTCGGCCGTTATAAGAACTTCTGGTAGCACTGCGCGAATCATAAGTATTTCTGCCGGTGGTCGATGCCGCGCGAGACGTACGACTGGTACTGCGCCGAACGTCGTTAGCGGGGTTAACGCTCGCCCGACTGTTAGAATAGTTAGAGGAACGCGAAACCATCTGGGGACGACGGTTGCCAAGTGCTTCGTTGTTAACAATGATCACGTTCGGCCGACCATAGAATCCATTGTAGCCACCGTAGCCGTAGCCGCCGTAGGCCATGCCCGGACCCCAGAAGGGATCATAAAAGCCGCCGCCAAAACCGCCGAAGCGATCAAATCGGTTCCATCGATTAAAGCCAAACGGGCTGCCCCATCCGCCCATTCCCCAGCCGAAGCTTAGACCCATATTGAAGCCAGGTCGGCCCCAGGGTTGTGCCCACGGGCTGCCAAAGCCCATGCTCGGTCCCCAAAAGGGATCGTAGAACCCACCGCCAAAGAACGGATCATTGAACCCGCCACCGTAAAACGGGCTACCGAAGTTGCTAAAACGGTTCGGGTTGCCATAGAAGTTGTTCACTACCTGTGGCTGATTACCGTAGGCACCGGAACGGTTATAGTCTTCTACGTAATAGTCGTCACCCCCTTGCGGCTCATCAGCACGCTGCTCGCCGTTTTGGTACTGCGCCACTAGATCAGGGTTCACCGTTTTGGACGACAAGCTTTCGTCCTGAAATTGGTAGTTTCCTTTATTGTAGTCAGCAGTAACCGGCTCATTAAGTTCAGTCACCTTTGGCATAATAGCCGCGCGATCGCTTGCGTTGAAATACATGGGATCAATCTCCCGATTCGCATCAGCGTACTGACTAGTGGTAGAACATGCGCCCAATGTGCCCAGAGCGACCAATCCGATAAATAATGTGGTTATATTCGTTTTCATAAGCTTCCTCCTCTATAAAATGATTGTTGTACTATTATAACGGTAAATAAACGAAAATGATTCAAGATCAGAATTTACAGGATGTCTTGAGATAGACAGAATAAGCAGTGCCTATTTAAATAACAACATTCGCTGTTCGAATATTTTTGCTTAAATGGCAATTTTCTTCAATTTATCCGTGATTAATCCGGCCTATCCTAGCATATCCAGCGAATCCTGATCTATCTTTGTCCGTACGAAATGTACGGTTTTACGCGTAAATTAACAAAATCTATACCAACCTATGGCGAAAGGATTGACCAAGCGCAGCGATGATTACTCGGCCTGGTACAACGAACTGGTGAAGCGGGCCGAACTGGCCGAGCCCTCGGAGGTGCGCGGCTGCATGATTATCAAGCCCTACGGCTACTCCATCTGGGAAGCCATGCAGGCCCAGCTCGATCGCATGTTCAAGGCTACCGGCCACACCAACGCCTACTTTCCCCTGTTTATCCCCAAATCATACCTAAGCCGGGAGGCTGCTCACGTGGAAGGCTTCGCCAAGGAGTGCGCCGTGGTCACGCACCACCGGCTTAAAAACGCCGAAGACGGCAGCGGCGTCATCGTGGATCCCGACGCCAAACTGGAAGAAGAACTGATCATACGGCCCACCTCTGAAACCATGATCTGGAATTCCTACCGCAACTGGATTCAGTCGTACCGCGACCTGCCGCTGCTCATTAACCAGTGGGCCAACGTGGTGCGCTGGGAACTGCGCACCCGCCTGTTCTTGCGCACCTCCGAGTTTCTGTGGCAAGAGGGGCACACCGCCCACGCCACCGAGGCCGAGGCGGTGGAGGAGGCCGAACGCATGCTGGAGGTCTACGCCACCTTCGTGGAAGAGTTTATGGCCGTACCGGTGATCCGAGGCATCAAAACTCCGAGCGAGCGCTTCGCCGGGGCGCAGGAGACCTACTGCATCGAGGCCCTGATGCAGGACGGCAAGGCCCTGCAAGCGGGCACCTCCCACTTTTTAGGACAGAACTTTGCCAAGGCCTTCGAGGTGAAGTTCGCCAGTAAAGAAGGCCAGCAAGAATACGTATGGGGCACCTCGTGGGGCGTGAGCACCCGCCTGATGGGGGCGCTGATCATGGCCCACTCCGACGACCAGGGGCTGGTGCTTCCGCCCAAGTTGGCTCCCGTACAGGTGGTAATTGTGCCGATCTTCCGGCAGGAAGAAGACCTGCAAAAAATTAGCGCACGGGTGCAGCCGCTGAAGACCGAGCTGGAAGCCTTAGGTATCACGGTGAAGTATGATGATCGCGACACGCACAAACCGGGTTGGAAGTTTGCCGAGTATGAACTAAAGGGAGTGCCCATTCGCTTGGCGGTGGGGATGCGCGACCTAGAAAATGAAACCATCGAGGTGGCCCGCCGCGATACGCTGGAAAAGGAAACTGTGCCGCTGGACAATGCCCTGGGTGAACGCATCCGAGCGATGCTGCACGATATGCAGCAAGCGATCTACGAAAAAGCATTGCGCTTTCGAACCGTAAATACCCACCGGGTAGACAACTACGACGCATTCAAGCAAGCGTTGGAAGAAGGAGGGTTTGTGCTAGCTCACTGGGACGGTACCGATGAGACCGAAGCCGTCATTAAGGAGGAAACCAAGGCCACCATTCGCTGCATTCCGCTGGATGCCAAAGAAGAAGCCGGAGTTTGCGTATATTCGGGCCAACCTTCGTCGCGCCGGGTGGTATTTGCCCGGGCCTACTAAAACTTTTGCGCCCATGCTAGACTGGTTCACGGTTGCCCTGCTGCTGGCCGTCGGAATTATTCTGATCGTAGTGGAGCTAATCTTTATCCCGGGCACCACCCTGTTTGGCATTGCCGGTCTGGTGCTCACCATCATTGGGGTGGTGGTGAGTTTTACGGCGTTCGGCAGCGACACGGGCTGGCTGGTACTCTTGGGGGCCTTTGGAGCGCTAGGCGCTACCTTGTTCTTTAGTCTACGTACCGGCGCGTGGGAAAAGATGTCGCTGAAGCAATCGAACCAGGGTCACGTCAATGAGGACAAGAAGCACAGCGTTTGGAAGGGCGATATAGGAGTAGCTTTGTCAGCACTACGCCCCTCGGGAAACGTAGAGTTCAAAGATACTATTCTAGAGGTGAGCACGCTGGGAGCCTACGTGGATGCCGGATCGAAGGTGCGGGTGATTGAGGTGCGTTCGAATAAGATTTTAGTAGAGAAAGTGGAGCAGCGTGCTACTTAGAAAGTTAATTTAACCTAAACAATCGCAAACAACGTCCATCAGCCCCGTAAAGCAGGATTAATGAAGAATTGGAGGGATGTAGTCTTCGTTGTGATTGCCCCCCTGGTCGTTCTGTACGGCTGCGCAACTACTTCCGCTACCGACTGTCCGCCCCCTAAAAAACCCAACAGCGTCCCTAACTCAGCGGTGTGGGAAGGCAACTGCGATGGCGGAAATTGGATAGAACTTGTGTCTGCACTAAAAGGAGAGCGCTTCAGATTTAGAATCTACGAAGCCCGGAGGGGCAACCTGCTGTTGGATGCCGATTTTGAACACCGAGACTGCGATGCGTTTCGTCTGACAGAAATTAATTGGACAGAACATATTATTAGTTTTGGATACGCGCTAGAGCTTAACCATAAACCCGGTGCCGAGTATGGCCCTCGCTGTCGCCTCGAACCCATTTATCCCGCGTATCAGAAAAATAAGTAACTACGTAGCCTCCGACTACTGGCTTACATAGTTTCGGAACCAACTAATGCGAGGTGGGGTTACCACCTTGCTTCACCCACCTCTTCGCCTATCCTATGGAATTATCGGTTGTCTTTATCATCATCGCCGCGGTCGTCGGCTTCTTCACCTTCTTGTACTTCATTCCCCTAAACCTGTGGATCACCGCGCGCTTTTCGGGCGTGGATGTTGGTCTGCTGGAGCTCGTCTTCATGCGCATCCGCAAGGTGCCGCCCCGCATCATTGTGGAGTCGATGATTACCGCCACCAAAGCCGGTTTAGAGCTTACCACCGCCGACCTGGAGACGCACTACCTGGCCGGAGGCAACGTGCCCACCGTGATCAAGGCCCTGATTTCGGCTGACAAAGCAAACATCAACCTAACCTTCAAGCAGGCCACCGCCATTGACTTGGCCGGACGCGACGTGTTTGAAGCCGTGCAGATTTCGGTGAACCCCAAGGTGATCAACACTCCCGAGGTGGCCGCGGTAGCCGCCGATGGTATTCAACTAATCGCCAAGGCGCGGGTCACGGTGCGGGCGAACATCTCGCAATTGGTGGGCGGCGCGGGCGAAGACACGATTTTAGCCCGCGTGGGCGAAGGAATCGTTACTTCCATCGGTTCGGCGCCAACCCATAGCAGCGTGCTGTCCAATCCCGACAAAATATCTAAGCTGGTACTCGCCCGCGGACTAGACGCCGGCACGGCCTTCGAGATTCTTTCGATTGATATCGCCGATGTGAACGTGGGCGACAATATCGGAGCGAAGTTGCAAATTGATCAGGCCAATGCCGACCTAAAAGTAGCCGAGGCGAAGGCCGAAGAACGACGCGCAATGGCCGTGGCCAACGAGCAGGAGATGCGTGCCAAGTCGCAGGAAGCGCGGGCCAAGGTGATCGAAGCCGAAGCAGAAATCCCCCTAGCACTGGCCGAAGCCTTCCGCAGTGGCAATCTGGGGATAATGGACTACTACCGCATGCAGAACATCCAGGCCGACACCGACATGCGTCAGGCCATCTCCGGTGAAGATGGCACCCGGGAGGGAGGACGCGGTAAAGATGGGGAATGATGGTTATCCGCGGTTGCCTAACCTTTTGCGGGTCGCCACAGGGGGCCTACCGCCAGTACGAGGACAATCACATTAAAGAAAACGTTTGAAGCATTCCCTGAAGCCACTGACCCAGCGCTATCCAAAAAGAACCAAGCCAAGAGTCCGGTTAAAACACTCTTTCTAACAAATTCTGGCGCTTTATCATAAACCCACACCGATAAGCACCAAATCATTACTCCGATGAGACATTACACTGCTGCTCTTCACTGTCGCTTCCATTGTGACAAAGTATAAGTTACTACTGACACAATGATAGGGAAAGAGTGACGATAACTTTAGACGCTACCGTCCAATACAGCTTTTGTCATGCCTGTTTTCTTAAGTTGCCTTACCAGCATTTTTATATCGCTAAAGTAGTTGTGCAGCCACTCTCGGTTTAGCGTTTCGTCAATGATTTGAAGAAAGAAGTTCTCAAGGCTGAGTTGAAGAACTAACTTGGCTAAGTACGAATTATTTTTCAACTCAATGATGTCTGACCACACCCGAATGATGGCAGGCACCGTCATCTCGTTAGTTTTCACGAAACACGCTTCAAATTCAGCGCTTTCTCAGTGGATGCGTAACTGTCGGTTAAAAAGAAGATCAACTTTGTGTTCGGTCAAAACGTCAATCAAATCTTCAAGAGTAAAGCAATTTGCCTCTTTACCTGCCACTACTTTAGTTTGATCTAGATGATAGCTTAGCAGGGCGCTGGTGAATATCTCCAAATCGGCGAAGTGATGGTAGAATGAAGACTTGTTTTTCCCTACGCCTTTAGCGAGTCGTTCCACTTTGAGTCCCGGCGGACCTTCACCGGCGAAAACCCGGTAGCCTTCCTTAATCCAAGGAACTTGTGTTTTGCTTATCATTCAACCGTTAACTTAATCGTCTCCCACCCGGGCGAAGTCACCGAAAAGTAAATTTCATTGTAGGGGTCGTGGATGAGGCGAGCGTGGACCATCGGAATGGTGGGTCGCCCTTCTACGGTGAGTAAACCGTACTTTCCTTTCCGTCCCACCATTACAAAACCGTTGTTTAAGTCCGCTACTGACTCGTATTTTGGGTGCACGAGCGGTTTGCCAGCTTTGCTCACCAGTCCCATCAATAGGCCGCGTTGCGGATCATTGAGGCGAAGCAGATACCGCCCCCCTGCGGTGATTTCTATCCGATCGTATACCGTTGGCACCACCGCTCGGCCTTCATTGTTTACCAATCCAAACTTGCCGTTCTTTTTCACCATCGCCACCGTCCCGCGAAACGGATAGGCGCAGTCGAAGCGCGGTTGCACCAGCAGGTGCTCCGACTTATCGATGTAGCCCCAGCGGCCCATCATCTTCACCGCGGCCATGTTGCTGCTAAAGTGCGTCACCGAGTCGTAGCGGTTAGCAATGCGCAGGCGTCCCCAGTCGTCCACAAACCCGTATTTGCCGTTGATGCGAACGCCCAGAAACCCATCGCTCATGAGTTGTAGCTCCTCAAAGTTGTTGTTCACATCCTGCAACACGCGCCCGTCCCACGACAGGATACCAAACCGGCCCTCGCGCTGGTAGGTGTAGATTTTTCCTTCCTGCAGGGCCGACACCGAGTCGTAGCGGGTTTCCAGCAAGCGGCGGCCAGCGTAACTAACCAGACCGTAGTGGCCGTTGGCGCTGCGTTCGCACAAGCTGTTACCGTCGTTGAGGAGTTGGTGGTTGGTTCGGTACAATTCTCGGCCCTGCTGATCGATCAAGCCCCACTGATCCGCCTCCGCGCGGAGGCCCTCCGAACGGAAGATGTACACGTTCTCGTTAATGCGTTCCAGGGTTACCTTCCCCCTCTCCCGACGCAGCGGTTTCACTACCCACTGGCCCGTGGTGTCGATAATCCCCTGACCTACCTGAAGGCTTACGCTGGCCCGCCCCTCGCTAAACGGCGTAACCGCTTGGTACTGGCAGGCAATCACTTCCTGACCACGAGGATCCAAATATCCCCAGAGGTTCTTGCGTTTCACCGCGAAACGCCGTTCGTGTAGCGCGCCCACCGCTTGGTACACGTAGGTAGACAACAGCGTGCCCTGATTGTCAAATATTTGCCAATTAAAATCCGCCCTGCTCTCAGACGATTGCTTATCAGGGGCACGCCGGCCCGCGATAATAAAGCGGCCGTCGATGCGTATCGAATCGTACGCTACCGGCACGACCATCCCCTTTTCTTGTCTCGGAAGGGCGCTTCCCGGAAGGGCGCTTCTCGGCTGGCTGCTGAGCACGCCGTATTTTTGGTGGTCGGTGACTACGGCGAAGCCCTTGTTCAAACGTGCCACGCTCCATTGTTCCGGGACAATCAATTCACCGGTGCTATTGACGTAGGTGCTGACCAAACCGATCTTGGCTCGGTAGACATTCACTCCTACCGGTTGAAGATCATTAAAGAAATAACTTCTAAGCAGTTTGTTGTCACTGGTATAAGCTTGCCACTGGTCGAAGGGTAGCACACTCACTGAGCGCCGACTGCCTATCTTCACCCGCTGGTACCGATTGGCAACTTGCTCGGTACCCGTCTGATCAATGACTCCCTGCTTGCCCTGCCGGTAGGTGATCGCGAGTCCGTGCTCAAACTGCGAGAGGCTGTCGTACTGAAAAGGGGTGAGCGCTTGTCCCTCGGTGCTAAACAGGGCTTCTAACCCCACCTTATTGCGCACCGCGTACCGATCTTCGGCTACGGGCCGAATGGCAACGTAGGCAAACCCAATAAGTGCTTCCCCTTCGCTGTTGATCACCCCGTAGGTCGGCTGCTGGGCTTTCGCCACTGAGGCAATCAACTGAGCACCGTGCGAACGGAGGCTGGCGTAGCGAAAGGCTAGCACTTGCTCTCCCTTCACATTTATCAATCCGTACGCAAGACGGTCGGCCTTCTCCCGACTGGCGATCAGCAGTTTGTCCTGGTGAGGCACTAGCTGATGAAACAAGGGTTGACATACCCGCCGGTTCTGAACATCGATGAGCCCCCAGCAGGCACCCTCCCGAAAGCCAATGACTTTATAGTAAACCCGCGCGTCGCCCTCGCTCCATCCCAGGTCGTCGTAGCGAATAGGAATCAATAGCTTACCGTTCTCGTCGTATAACCCTTTTTTGTTTCCTTTTTCGACAACAGTGAACAGCGGATCATCACCGGCGGCTTGCACCGAAACTTGGGGGAACAAAGAAATAAGCAAGCAGCAAAAAAATAGACGTTTACGCATAAAGCAGGGAGGATGTAGCTTAGGAAAAACCTACTAGACAGGGTCGCAAATCTTCTTCCATTTTTAATTTAGCATTTTTGGGATACGTCAATTTCTGTAAAAAAACGAAATACCTAGGAGCAAGTTAGGTTTTGCTGATTGAACCTTGCTAGTCGGTTACTGCTTTTGACCACTGGCCGACCGGACAGGAAATCATCTTTCTAACTTTTTTGTTATTATTTTTACTTTATTTTGTACTATTATAGATTACTTGTTTCTTCTGGTAAAGTAAGCGTGCGCCTGCTTACAAATATGAACGGTTTACAGCATATCCTGACAATATCAAACTCCCAAAACTTACCCGAAAACCTACTCAGGTAATAATTATCGCATACGTCTGCTTTCCCTTCTAATCTGTCAAGCAGTAGCATGGAACTATCCAAGCCAATAATTCTATAACCATCTGATTGTTAGCGTGCTACGTGCTCTTTGAAGACCGAATCATTTTAGACCATCGTGAAAGTACTGACAACCACGTTTGATAAAAAAGTGTAGTAGACCGACCCCAGCACCCGAGAAATGGCTACCATCAATAAATCTAAGCCGCAAAGGTACATTTTGCGCATCATGCTTCGGCCGAATTTCGGTAGTATGCCTCAGAATATTACGATGTACCCCCAATGCGTTTTATGACACCCAAAACCGGTCTATCTTGCCGCCAGCGTCACAACCGCTAGACGACACATAACAAAGAACCACCTTACTCTTTGCGTTTTGGCAATAAAGTTACTATGACCAGATTCTTGCTCAAATACTTAATCCTGGGAATCGCACTGGTGCTCGTCCCCTGGATGGCTCGGGCGCAAGACGATCCTCAGGAAATTGCTCGGCAGTTCTTAGAAATTGCCGATGAGATCTACTACGAGCAGAAGGCTCCCGAGGTGGCCAAAGAAATGTATATCCAGGCGGCCCAAACCGACCCGAGCAACCTCAAGGCCAATTACATGGCCGGAAAAACCATCCTGGAGACCATCAATAAGGGACAAGCCACTCCTTATTTACTGAAAGTATACGACATCAACCCCAACTACCGCTTCAATATCTTGTACTCCGTGGGCCGGGCCTATCAGTACGATCTCAAGTTCAACGAAGCCATCAACTTTTACAATAACTACCTGCAAAAGGTGAACCGAGACAAAGAATACCGGGGCGACGACAAGGTACCGGTGAGCCAGGTGCGGAGGCGTATCTACGAATGCGAGAACGGGCTGGAATTTGTTAACAACGCCCGTAATTTCAAGATCACTAACCTGGGCAGCGCGGTGAACTCCAACAGCAAAGACTACGCCCCGGTGCTCAATTCAGACGAGACAGTACTTATCTTCACCTCGCGCCGGGCCGAAGATAACCTGAACGAAAACGTGTTCGACGATAACTTTTACTACGAAGATATTTTTATCTCCAAAAAGGTAGACGGGCAGTGGAGCAAGGCAAAAAATATTGGTGAAACGATTAATAACCTATACTTCGATTCTAACTTGGCCCTGTCGGCCGACGGGAAGCAGCTCTACTTCTACAAGGACGGCGACAATGGTGACGGAAACATCTTCTTGTCAGAGCTACAAGACGACGATACCTGGTCGAATCCTAAACCGCTGAACAATAACATCAATTCTAGCTATACCGAGAATTCACTGTCTATCTCTCCCGACGGCAGCACACTCTACTTCACCAGCGATCGGCCCGGAAGCTACGGCGGCTACGACATCTACCGCTGTGAGAAAGACCGGCGCGGCGAATGGGGCAAAGTGACCAACCTGGGGCAGGTGGTGAACACTCCTTACAATGAGGAAGGCGTATTCATCGGGCACGACGGCAAAACGTTGTACTTCAGTAGCCGCGGCCACAAGGGCATGGGCGGATACGACATCTTCAAATCTACCTACGACGATGAAGAACAAACTTGGGGCGAGCCGGTAAACTTGGGTTATCCCATCAATACGCCCGACGACGATGTATACTTTGTGACCACCAAGGATGAAACCACCGGCTACTACGCCACGGTGCGCAACGACGGCCTGGGCTACCTGGATTTGTACAAGGTGGAGGTGCCGGATTTAACCGCGGACCTGAAGACAATGGGCAAGCAAGGAAAGAGCGCGATAGCCAGCAACGATTCGCTGGGCAACGCCCGTGACATCAAGGCAGTAGAGCCCATTGAAAAGCCTACCATCGGGGACGTGGCCAGCCTAAAGCCAGTGCAGTTGCTACTAAAGGTAGATGACGCCAGCAGTAGCCAGGCGATGAACGCTACGGTGTCGCTGAAGGACATGAGCGACGGACGCACCGTGACCGCCGAAAACGTGGAAACGGGTATCTATCGCTTCGACATTTTTAATGAACAACCTGCCGAATACGTGCTGGCGGTGCAAAAAGACGGATATGTTTATAAGAGCATGCAAGTGAGCGTGCCCGGGGTCACCAGCAAATCACAGGAGTTTCGCCGGAAGGTGTCGTTGAGCCCTACTACGGTTGATTACCGAATGGTGCTGGATTTCATCTACTTTGATTTCAACAGCGCAAACCTGCGTGAAGAGTCGCAAGACGAGTTGGAGCGGCTCAAGCAGTTCGTGCTCAGCGGCAGCGGAACCAGCGTGGAAATTGCTGGCCACACCGATAATATCGGAGCCAAAACCTACAACCAGCAGCTTTCACAAAACCGCGCCCAGGCCATTGTAAACTACTTGGTGGAGCAGGGAGTCGCCGTGGACCAGCTCATTGCCAAGGGCTACGGCGAAGACGATCCCATCGCTACCAATGATGACGAAAAAGAAGGACGCGAACTCAACCGCCGGGTCGAGATGCGGGTGCTAGGCACCAAGCCCATCGCCACCCAGTAGGTATTCACTGGTGGCAAACCCTGCTTACTTTTTATTGCCCAACCACCACTGGGTTACGTGTATAACGCGCCACAATTCCCTTCGGTTTGTGTCTCCAACAACCGCATTCAATTCTTACTCCACCATCTTCACCTTATTGGTGTAGAACGCCACATGGCCTTTGATTTGCGAGGCGGCTTCCTTCGGTTCCGGATAATACCAGGCGGCGTCATCAACTCGCTTCCCATCTACTTCCAACGAATAATACGAGGCCTTGCCCTTCCAGGGGCAGGTGGAGTGGGTGCTGCTTTCTTTAAAATATTCTTGATGAACCGAAGCTGGGGGAAAATAATGGTTTCCTTCTACCACTTCGGTTTGGTCGCTCTCGGCGATCACTTGGTCGTTGAACAGTGCTTTCATAACGCTTATTGGTTTATTCGTTTAACTACATTCTTAAGATTTAGATACGTTGCGGACCAATTTTTTTCACATCAACCGATAGCGAACCAAACAATCCCCTCGCAACCTGCTTTTTTAGTACGAAGCACCAGCAAAGCATCCTATGGAAGACAGATATTCGTTGCGCATTCCGGACACCCAGAAAAGGCGGGTTGTCGTGATCGGGGGCGGCTTTGGCGGCATGAACGTGATTAAACATCTTGATGATGAGGTTTTCCAGATCGTGCTCTTCGACCGCAATAACTTTCACACGTTCATTCCCCTATTATACCAAGTGGCCACCGCCGGTATTGAGCCCGACTCGGTAGTCGATCCGCTGCGCAACCTGGTGGAGCGGGGCCGCGACCTGCACTTCCGGATGATGAAGATCAACCGCATCGACCCGGAAAAGCAGTGCGTAGAAACTATCGTCGGTTCGCTACACTACGACTATCTGATCATTGCCACTGGTACCTTGTCTAATTTCTTCGGCAACGAATCCATTGAGAAGTATGGCCTGCCGCTGCGCACCCTGCGCGACGCGCTGGACATGCGAAGCCAGATCCTGCAAAACTTCGAGAAGGCCACCATCAGCGACGATATCACTGAGCAAGACCGGCTCACCAACTTTGTGATCGTGGGCGGTGGCCCTACCGGAGTGGAACTGGCCGGAGCCCTATCAGAACTGCGCGAAAACGTATTCCCACGCGATTATCCGGAGCTGGATATGGGCATGATGCACATTTATCTGGTGCACAGCCGCGAGCACTTGCTGCCCTACATGGACGAAAAGGGAGGCATCAAGGCCGAGCAGTACCTGCGCGAGATGGGCATTGAGCTAATTCTTGACACCAAAGTGGTGTCGTACGACGGTCGCACCGCTGGGCTGAGCAATGACACCACCATCGAGACCGAGGGCTTGATCTGGTGCGCAGGCACCAAGGGAGCATTCATTGAGGGACTGAGCGAAGAAAGCTCAAAAAAGGGCAGTTTCTTGGTGGACGAGTTCAACCACATACAGGGCTACACCAATATCTTTGCCATCGGCGATATTGCCTATCACACCACCGAAGACTATCCCGGAGGGTACCCAGGCGTGGCGCAGACCGCCATTCAGCAGGGGCAACACGTGGCTAAGAACCTGGAGCGCATCAACAAGCAGCAGCCCATCAAACCCTTTGTATACTTCAACAAGGGAACCATCGCTACCATTGGCCGTAACAGAGCAGTGGCTGATCTGTTTGGCAAAGTGCGGGCGGGCGGCTGGTTTGCCTGGTTCACCTGGTGGGTGATCCATATTTACTACTTGGTAGGCTTCCGCAACAAGTTGGGCACGATGGCCAACTGGATTCTGAACTACTTCTCCTACAAAAATAGCAGTCGCCTCATCGTGCGCCCCTACCTGCGCCCCGACGATCACGTAGGGCAGGAAATTATCGCTAACAATGACGAAGACGTTCCGTAAAGTGATCTCACGGTGGGCAGTTGGCTTGTTGCTTTTTGGCTTGGCGGCCTGCGCCCCTCAATCTCCGGTAAACGAGTTGGGCAAAAAGCCTTACTTCGACGTGCCCTCGCTGGTGCAGCAACAGTTGCAGTGGCTCGACTCGCTCAATCCGCCGGTGACGCTGCGGGCCAGTATCAGCGGGCAAACCCAGGCACAAACCGTACAAAAGGACAGCACCGCCTGGGCTGAAGCCTTTGACCTGTTCCGGCAGGCGGATATCAACAAGCCAGTGCTGCAAGGCACGTACGAAGAAACCGATAGTGCCACCCAAGATTCATTGCGGGTGCGCACCTACCGGGCCAAGCAGGCCAGCACGGCCGAAATTCCCTACCTGCGCGTGTTTTACCGCGACTCGCTCGCCAATGTATACCGCATCGAAACCATGTTTCAGGAAGACAACGTGCTCTACAGCACCAGTCGGAAAATGTGGATGGCCTTTGCCCTTCGGCAGGGGAAGCCGCGCGTTACCGTCTTCGAAACCGAGGGCAAGCAAAAAATGATGCTTCGTGACAGCGTAACCTATTCTGCGCGGGGAGAATTACAGTATGACTGATATTTGTCGGCTACTATCCTAACGTATAGCAACGTTGCCAAGTAAAACTTGTGAGCACTTCCTCATTCAGTGAGCAACAACAATGCTTGGATCAACTGGCTTCCTAATACGTGTAGAGACTCTTTTCTGTAACCGACATTTCCCAGTTACCCGGAGGGGAAATATCGGGAGATGATTAATTCCTATGAAAATAACTGACCAGCTGAAGCAGCTAGGATTATCACTTCCGGAAGCCTCGGTGCTGGGAGGTTCTTACGTATCGGCCAACGTGCGAGGAAGCGTTATCTACATCGCTATTCAGTTTCCGATTCGGAGGACTTGAATATCACCAACAACGAAGCCCGGCACCGCTTCGAGGCGCACGTTGGCGAGCAAACGGCGGTGCTGGAGTATACGTTAGCGACCGGCCTGATTGTTTGCAACCACACCGAAGTGCCCAAAACGCTAGAGGGACAGGGTATCGCTAGCCAACTGGCGCAAACCGCTGCCCCCTATTTTCTAAGAATTTGCGCAGCGCCTCCGACTCACTGACAGTTGAGCTAAGTGGTAACAGTAATCAGAAAGCGACTCCTAATCCAATAAATACTCCCTCAGGGTAGCCCAGGCCAGTGCGAAACACGAAGTTGCCATCCGGTTTCTGGTATCGGTATCCCATTGAACCTACGGGATTCCATTGAACGTAATTCGCTTTTTTCGGTGCTGTTGAGGGATCTTGTATCTTCCAGTAGCCTTCAAATCCTCTTTTATCGTACATTCTAGTGCCGCCGAAATTTAGCTCGAAGTGGCTTTTCTTTCTGCCTCCCAGTATACCTAAAGATACGTGCTGATAAGGCCCGCCAAGGTCATAAATCACTGCGTATTCACCTAATCCAACCTTTCCCCAGAGCCCTACTAAAGAATTATCTTCAAACTGAATTAGTAGCCGCTCGTAGTTGACATTATAGGCCCCGAAATATCCGCCAAACCCTGCGGATAGCTGAACGACGTTTCTGGTTACCTTGTAGTCGGGCGGTTCCGATTGTCCGTAAGCGGTAAGGGTAAAGAACGTAATTGCAGTAAGAAGAAAAGGTGCTTTTCGCATTGATCTCGATCTAAAATGGTAGGAATATTCATTATATGGTTAGCCCCCGTAAGATAGTAGATTTAGTCAATATTTTCTTCAAATCGCAACCAATAACTTTATTGCACAATCAATCGATGCACTACCGCATCTCCTTGGTAGCCAGTGGCTTTGACAATGTACACCCCATCAGCCAAGCCCGCTTTATCCAGGGTATGAACGGTGCTCGGATTGAGCCGACCGGTGCGCTTAACCAACTGCCCCAGGGCCGAATAGATCATCAGCTGCGCGGGCTGGTTCAGCCGTACGCGCAGTGCGTCACTTTGCGTGTTGGGATTGGGAAACACCGTCATCGTTAGCTCTCCTTTGCCGGGAGTGGGTTCACTTCCGTTGCTGAAGCTTTTGAGCAGATACACTCCCCCTTGGCCATTACCCAGGGCGATCACCGGTTGCCCCGTGCCGTACAGGTCGGCCCCGGCCAGCCAATTGCGGCTCCCTAAGCGAGATTCCTGCGCTTCGCCGTTGCCCAGTCGGATGAGTTGGGTGGTGACGGTGGGGGGCTGCGTGTCGTCCAGAAAGTTTTCGTACTGCCGCAGCACGCCCGAGCCGTCGGTGGTGAGTAGTTCGGGACGGCCGTCGCCATTCAGGTCGCCCACCCAGGGGGCCAGCGTCCGCTTGAACGGGTCGTTGGTGATGTCCGCCAGCGAGTCGGTCACCCGCGTAAACGTGATAGGATCGCCTCCTTCGTTGCGGTGGTACTCCAGCCGACCCGTCACCCGCCCAATCAGCAGATCAGCCCGTCCGTCTTGGTTTAGATCATAAAAAAAAGGCGTATCAAACTTGACGGGAGAGACGCCCAGCGGCAGTAAGCCCGGAGTGAAATCCCAATTGCGAGCCGATCGGTTCAACTGGTAGTAGAGTCGGGCGGTGACTCCGTTGCCTCCCGCCTGCACCAGCAGGTCGATCGCCCCGTCGCCGTTGACGTCGGCCAGTAGCGGTTTGAGTACGGTGAACCGCTCGGCGGACAGGCCCAGGTAGTCGGTATCGGCCAAGCGAAAGGCAGGAGCGGTGCGGGTGCCGACGTTTTCGTACAGTTGCAAGCGGGCCTGTTCGGTTTGGCTTTCGGCACCAACCAGCAGGTCGTAGTCACCGTCGCCGTCGTAGTCGCCCCAGGCGGGAGCGGCGTTGGCTCCCTGGTCAATCATTTCCTGCTGCAAAAAGTCTTTCTGTACTAGCTCAAAACGCGGCTGGGTTTCGGTGCCCCGGTTGCGGTATAGCCAACTGGATTGGGTGAAGTCGATGCTGTTTTGCACGTTGGAAAATACGTTCGGCGCAACAATCAAATCAGAAACCGCGTCCGCGGTGACTTCGGCGCGGTAGCCCGCCGGAAAGAAAAATTCGTTGGCCGGAGCCGCCACCGTAGGAAACGTGTCGGAAGCCGCCAGAAACCGCGCTACTTCCTGGGTGCCCTCGTTCTTCAAAAACGCCAAGCTGGTGCAGGATTCGTCGCCGAAGGCCAGGTCCTGATCACCGTCGCCGTCGGTATCCCAAGTCAGGATCGCCTTGCCTCCCACGTGCTCGGTACGGGCGGTGCGTCCCCCGGCGGCGGAGCAGGGTTCGCCAAAGGCGTATGTTCCGCAAAAACACTCGGCAAAATCGCCCCAGGCACGCGTCATCCGCCGAAAAAGTAGCTCCCGGCAGGTACCTGTGGTTTCCTGACTAAAGTTTCGGTGGTATTCAATGGTGCCTCCGGCCGCAAAATCGAACGTCAGTATATCAAGATCGCCGTCGCCATCCACGTCCGCGATGCCCGGCAGGTCGGTGCTGTTCACGGGCAGGTTGAAGGCGCCCGCATCGCCTTCGGTCATCACCGGGTCGGCCACCAGCGTGAAGGCCAGTTGGGAGTCAGAAGTGTTTTCGAACACCCGGATGCCGCGGCTGGAGTGGGTAAAAATATCCGACTTTCCGTCGCAGTTATAGTCGGCCAGCACCATCCAGTAGCGCAGGTCGTTGGGAAAAAGCGCTTCGTAGGTTGGATTGTAGCGGTAGTGCCCACTCTGACGCAAGAAGGTGTTTACCTTCCCGGAGGTGCGATCAAACACCACCAGATCTAGTTCGCCGTCCTGGTCTAGGTCCAGGGTGCTGTACTGTCCAGCGTTGAGTCCCCCGGCCCAGGCGTTGCGCAGGGTATCGCCCTCAACCAGCACGGACAAGTCGGTGATAAACTCAAAAGAAGTTTGGGCGTAACTAGCTTTCGGAAGGGTCGCCAAACCGAGCGTTCCTACAACACCCATCAAAGCCGCCCATTGTATTCGTTGGTACCAGTCTCTTTGTGTTCTAGTCATCTACTCTTCCGAAGGCGAAGCGCACACCGCGATATCGTCGGATAGGGTAGCGGCGTTCTGCCCGATATTGGCTCCGGCCAGCACCACGTCTTTGTTCGCGCCACCGTCGAGGTGCACCTTCAAGCTCCCGTCGAAGCCCATTAAGTCATCGAAGCCAAACGGGGTACCGTCGGCCAGTTCATTGAAGGTGGTAACGCTGGTGCCGGTTTCGCCGTCCACCGGGCTGATCATCAGGGCAATCTTGCTGCCGGGCACGTCCACGGTGCCGTAGTGCATATGTCCCGGATGCTGTCCGCCCGCCACCGTGTTCTCCAGCTGCACGGTGAGTTGCAGGTCACCGTTGTTTTTTTGGCGAAAGGTGGCCACTCCCTGAATATCGTAGTCGGAAGCCGACGCCATCGGGTAGGTAGCTTGCTTTTCGGTGAACGCGTCGCTGCCGTCATCCGCTTTATCGCAGGCGCTGAGCAGCAGTGCGACCACGAGGAATTTACTAACCGTTGAATAGGCGTATTTCATAATTCTGAGAATATAAGGTATCAATTTAACGATTGGGCAGGGCTATTATTTTATTCATAAAAAGAACGTATTTTTGAACCCATTTAAACTTAACAAGCACCATGATGAATGTTCCTGCTGACTTAAAATACACCAACGACCACGAGTGGGTTCGCGTTGAGGGCAACGAGGCCTACGTGGGAGTGACCGACTTTGCGCAGAACGAACTGGGCGATATTGTGTACGTAGAAATTGAAACCATTGGCGACGAGATCGCGCAGGGCGAGGTGTTTGGCACTATCGAGGCGGTGAAGACGGTGTCGGATCTGTTTATGCCCCTGAGCGGCATCGTGCTGGAATTGAACCCGGAACTTGAAGTGGCACCCGAACTGGTGAACGAAGATCCGTACGAAAAAGGCTGGATGGTGAAGTTGTCGATTAAAAACACGGACGAGGTGGACGAACTGCTAGATGCTGCCGGATACCAATCGGTGATTGGCTCGTAGGTTACCTCCGGTGTTCATTCGACACAATGCCTACACCTTTATTTGGGCACTGCTGATTGCGGTCTTGGTGCTCCTGCCCGGACAAAATCTACCCAACCTGGGGGAGTCGCTGTTCAGCGTTGACAAACTAATCCACGCTTTTCTGTTCATGGTGCTGACTTTTTTGATGATTGTGGGCTTCATCAAACAATCAGCCTACCCAGCGCTACGCAACAAAGCGTTGTTATACGCGTTTATAGTGTCAATAAATTACGCCCTATTGGTGGAAGTACTTCAGCTGATTTCTCCGGACAGAATGTTTGAAATACCCGATATAGTTGCCAATGCTAGTGGTGTTTTTGCAGGAATTTTATTTTTCTTTGCACTATATAAATGGTGATTTGATTAAATTTCGTCGAAAGAATTTGATGAATTGCCAAAAAAATCGTTAATTGCACTATATTGTTACACCGTAATAATTCATAACTAAATTATATGGAAGCTAAGAAAACCCCCAATGCTGATCTTACCAGCAAAACCGGACTGCACCTCGCGATCGGCTTGGTAATCAGCTTGGCCGTAATCACCTTTGCCTTCGAGTGGAAATCATACGACGCCAGTGCCTTGGTCGACCTTGGTTCGGTAGATGACAACTTTGAGGACGTGATGGAAATCCCCCCCACGGAGCAGCCCCCGCCCCCGCCCCCCAAAATTCAGACCCCCGAAATCATCGAAGTCCCTGATGAAGAAGAGATCGAGGAAGAAATCGAGATCGATCTGGACATTGAGGTAACTGAGGATACTGAGATCGAAGAGATGGTCTTTGAAGAAGCTCCTGAGGAAGAGGTTTCCGACGAAATCTTTATGGTCGTTGAAGACCAACCCGAACCCCAGGGAGGTATGAGTGCCTTCTATAAGTTCGTAGGTGATAAGATGAAATATCCTTCGCAGGCCCGACGCATGGGCATCGAGGGCAAAGTGTTCGTCCAGTTCGTTGTGGATAAGGATGGTTCTTTGTCCGATGTGAAGGCGATCAAAGGTATTGGAGCCGGCTGTGACGAAGAGGCCGTACGTGTAGTGAAAAGCGCTCCCAAATGGAAACCCGGTAAGCAACGGGGCAAAGCAGTGCGCGTGCGCATGGTGCTGCCTATCACGTTCCGACTGGGATAGATAAGAGTTTGTTTGATTTAGAGTTGTTAATATTTTGATTATTGGAAGCCGGTTACACGTTTGTGTCTCCGGCTTTTTGTTTCTCCCCTTCTTTATTCCAGCAACCTCATCCTTGAAACGACTATTGCGCATTCTATACTCCGCTTGGGTCCTGTTTATATTCATTGGGTCCATGCTGTTCTTATTGCCCCTCATCGTGCTTCCGGCGGTGGGCGGAGAGGCTACCCGACCGGTTAGCTTCTTCGGACTCAAGGTATGGGCTACTATTTTCCGAACCTTTACCGGAGTGCGCTATCGGGTGACCGGTTCCACGCGTCCTGCCCCACGAACTGCCTACATCTACGTGAGCAATCACACTTCTTTTTTGGATGTACCAGCGCTTCCGCTGTTTATTCCCGGTCAGTTCCGGCCCCTGGGAAAGAAAGAACTGCTAAAAATACCCGTGCTCGGCTGGATTGTCGGCACGGTGTGCGTCATTGTTGATCGTTCGGATGTCAACAGCCGCAACCGCAGCATCATGGCCCTCAAGCAACTTATCCAGCGCGGCGTGTCGGTCTTTATTTTTCCTGAAGGAAGCATGAACCGCACCGAAAACCCGTTGCGCCCCTTCTACGACGGCGCTTTTCGGATTGCCATTGAAACGCAAACGCCGGTGCTTCCCATGGTGGTGATCAATGCGGGGCAGTTGTTTCGTCCGGGTACGGCCTACGTGAAACCCGGAGAGGTAATGGTAAAATTTGGGAAACCCATCACGATTGACAACCTTACTGTCAAAGACGTCCCCCTCCTCAAGCAGCAGACCTACGAGACAATGGAAGCGCTGCTTTTGGAACCTTAAAACGCTACTTTTGTGCTCAGTACCAACGAATTAATCCTTATCAATCTCACCCTGTCGGCGATGCTCACCGGACTTATCTGGACCATTCAGGTGGTGCACTATCCGGGATTCTTAGGAGTAGGAGCCGAGGGTTTTTTATCGTATCAGCAGCAGCACATGCGCACCATCTCCTACGTAGTGGCGCCGTTGATGCTCAGCGAACTGGCGGCGACCATCTTCTTGCTGATTCGCAATCCAACACCGTACGCGGGAGAAGTCTACTTGGCTACGGCGATGGTGCTCCTTATTTGGGTGACCACTATGTTCGTTTCCTCTCCACTGCACAGCAAGCTAGCGACGCAAGGATATAACCCAGAGGTGATCAAACGGTTAGTGACCACTAACTGGATCAGAACGGCCGCTTGGAGTATAAGAACGATAGTTTTGTTGCTATTATCCTGGCAACTACTAAAGCCATAGGCTCATTTAATAACGATTCTTCTTAAAAAGGCACATAGTGATTCACCTAATTCTTCAAAATCGAAGTTTTGTTGCGTTATTTGTAAACAAAAGGGTAAAAAAATTCGTAAATTATAAAAGCCAAGTGTTACTTTTGACGAATAACAGATGTCTCTAACTAACTTTTCAGTGTTGGAACCGCATAACGACGTGCAACGCGTGGTGGATCAATTGAGGTCAGATTTTGACCATTTGGCTCAGGAAACCAAGCACCTTAAGAATGGGGAGCGATTTTGTAAGCTCCGAAAGATGAACGACCTACGGCAAATTATTGCTTCGTTGGAAGACATTGACCACTCATTGGATACCCTACTTCAGCAACAGAGCGGAAAGACAGGCAGGCAGTAGAAATTCTAGTTCGCTTCTGGTATATTGGGTGAAAATACTGTATTTCACCTTATGCTATGGCTATTCAACCCTCCTCCTTTCCTCGCAGAACTTTTCTTCGCACTTCCCTCGCCGCGCTAGCGGGTATTACCATTGTGCCTCGTCGCGTGCTGGGCGGTCCGGGCTTTGTCGCTCCCAGCGACCGCATCGCGCTTGGTTACATTGGCACTGGCAAACAAGCGCGCGGAGCACTCCTTCGTAACTTCATCGCTATCCCTGAAGCGCAGATTGTGGCCGGATGCGACGTCGATAGCCAGAAACTGCAAGCCTTTCAGCAGGACGTAACGAGCTCCTATGCCGACCAAACTGAGCAAAGAACCTATCAAGGATTGGCCGCCTACGCCGATTACCGCGAGCTGCTGGCCAATCCAGCGATTGATGCGGTGATCGTGGCTACACCTGACCATTGGCACGCCCAAATTTCTATCGAAGCCTGCGAAGCGGGTAAGGACGTATACTGCGAGAAACCCCTTTCGCTCACCATTGCCGAAGGGCGAGCGATGGTAGATGCTGCTGAAAAGCATCAGCGCGTGTTCCAGACCGGCAGCATGCAGCGGTCTATGGAGAACTTCCACCGCGCAGCCGAACTGGTCATCAACGGATACATCGGCCCGCTCCAGCGGGTGGTGGTGAGCGTGGGCGGCCCTCCCGACGCGTGTGGTCAGCCTGCGGAGCCTGCTCCGGCAAACCTGGACTGGAACTTCTGGTTGGGCCCGGCTCCGGCCCGGAGCTACAGTTCTTTTTTTGCCCCGCCGCTCGATTGGGAGGGCTGGGCGCGCTGGCGCTACTGCGGAGACTACGGCGGCGGCGGGATGACCGACTGGGGGGCGCACATGTTCGACATTGCCCAGTGGGCGCTCGGTATGGACGCCAGCGGGCCGCTGCGGGTCACGCCACCCGACGGGAAAGACTATCCGGTGCTTACCTACGAATACGCCAGTGGCATTCCAATGACGCGCGAAGACTTCGGGCGGGGCAATGCCATCCGCTTCGTGGGTTCGGAGGGAACCATCGATGCCAGTCGTTCTTTCCTGGACGTGCCTAAACACCTTGCTGACCAAAAAATCGGTGAGAATGAAATTCACTTGTACCGTAGCCGGGACCATTACCGCGACTGGCTCAACGCTATCAAGGACCGAAAGGTACCTATCTGCCCGGCTGAGGTGGGACACCGTACCGCCACGGTATGCAGCATCGGTAACATCGCCTACGAACTGGGCCGTTCCCTACGTTGGAACCCTAAGAAAGAAAAATTTAGAGGAGACCGCGAAGCCAACGCGCTGCTATCGCGCGACGCGCGGGACTTTCGGAATGTTGCTGCAGTGGGGCAGTGAACCCATGACATGAGCGAAGAAGTTACTCGATAAAGGCACAGTGCGCTTACTAACAGCGCAGCACAACTTTGCGGAGCGATTCAGGATAATTGTAACCCTTACCCCAGTACGCATGCTCACCAACTATCTCAAAATCGCTTTTCGTAGTCTGTTTAAAAACAAGGTTTTCACAACTATCAACATCCTGGGATTGGCGATCGGCATGGCGGCCTGTTTGCTAATTCTGCGGTACGTCTTTTTCGAGTCAAGCTACGATACGTTCCACCGCAACGGCGATCGACTCTACCGGGTGGCTTTGCAAAGCTCCATCTTTGGCGATGCCGCCGACGTGAGCGTGGCCAACCACCCCGCGGTTGGCCGCACCTTGGAACAAGAGTTTCCGGAGATTATTAATTACACGCGCTTGTTTCCGGTATCCATCTGGATGGAGACCCTGGCCGTACAGGTGCTCAACGAACAAGGACAAAAAGAAACCTACATCGAGGATTACGGTTACGTAGCCGACACGGCTTTCCTGAATTTGTTCTCGTTTCCGCTGCTGGCGGGTGATGTTGCCTCCGCCCTGCGGGAGCCGAACACCGTGGTGCTCACTGCCGCCACCGCCCGAAAGTACTTCGGCACTACCGACGCGCTGGGGCGTAACCTGTATCTGGGCGGCGACAACGAGCCCATGCGGGTGACCGGCGTGCTAACTGACCTGCCGCAGAATACCCATTTGCGCTTCGACCTGCTGGTCTCTGGAGCCACAATGGGGTGGTTAGACGGCAATTCGGAAGGTGAGTACAACTGGAAGTGGCCCGAATATTATACCTACGTGCAGCTAGCCCCTGATATGGAACCGGCTACCGTAGAAGCAAAGTTTCCGGCATTTATTGCCCAGCACATGGGAGCCATCGAGCAAAAGTACGGTTTCACCTCCCGCTTTTTTCTGCAACCGGTGGGCGACATTCATTTGCACTCCAACTATTTGAAGGAGATCAGGGGCAATAACAGTCAGACCACGGTCACGTTTCTGCTGCTGATTGGGTGCTTAATTGTGCTGATTGCCTGGGTGAACTACGTCAACTTATCCACCGCCAAGGCCACCGAACGGGCCCGTGAGGTGGGCATCCGCAAGGTGGTGGGAGCGCACCGCCGCGAACTGCTGGGGCAGTTTCTCCTGGAATCTTTCTTCGTTAACGGAATTGCTGTATTGCTGGCGGTAGCGATTGTGCAAGGGGCGTGGCCCGCTTTTCAGCACCTGGCGGGTCAGCCGCTGGATAGTTCTTTCGGCTGGTGGCTGGCCGCGCCCTTCCGCTGGATTCTGCTCGGGTTCCTGCTGGTCGGCACCCTTTTGTCGGGAGGCTATCCCGCCCTGGTGCTCTCGTCGTTTCGGCCGTTGCAGGTGCTCAAGGGGAAGTTGTACCACGCCGGAACAGCGCGCCGCGGATTCCGAATCACCCTGCGGCAGGGATTGATCGTGTTTCAGTTCGTGGTATCCATCGTGCTGATGGCTGGTACGTTGGGAGCGTATCAGCAGCTCAACTACATGCGCAGTCAGTCGTTAGGCTTCGATCAGGAACAGCTTTTAATCGTGAAGGCTCCTTCGTTGCGCGATTCTACTTTTCTTAGCAAGAGCGAGGCGCTGAAGGCCGCCTGGCAGCAGGATGCCGCAGTGGGAGAGGTGACCGCATCGTCGGAGATTCCTGGCAAGGAGATCAAAGCACCCACCGACTTCCGCCGGGCGGCCGGTTCGAGCGACGACCTGAAGGTGACTTACACGGTGGGGGTGGACGAAGACTTTTTGTCTACCTACAGGATGCAGTTGGTAGCGGGACGTTTCTTTGATCCAGAGCGTCCGGCCGACCGGGGCACGGTGGTGCTCAACGAGCAGGCCACCGCGCTGCTGGGCTACACCTCGCCCGAAGCGGCGCTGGGCGAGCGGGTGTACGTATGGCGGGGCAGCGATTTTGAGGGTGAAATCATCGGAGTGCTGGCCAACCACCACCAACGCTCACTTGACAACGGCTACGACCCTATTTTACTATTTAACGACCGCTACGTATCGAGCAACTACTTCTCGCTACAGGTGAGTACCAGCGAAATGGGCGAAGCCGTAGACCGGATAGAAGCGGAGTACGCCCGATTCTTTCCCGGTAATCCGGTGACCTATTTCTTCCTGGACGACTTTTTTGACCAGCAGTACCAGGCCGACCAGCGGTTCGGACAGGTGTTCACCCTGTTTGCGGGGCTGGCTATCTTCATTGCTTGTTTGGGCTTGTTCGGACTGGCCACCTACACTGCGCAGCAGCGCACCCAGGAGATCGGCGTCCGCAAGGTGCTGGGAGCCACGGTGCCCAGCATTGTGGCGTTGCTCTCCCGAGATTTTGTCAAGCTGGTGCTGGTGGCCAGCGGACTAGCGTTGCCGGTGGCGTATCTGGCGCTGCACCGCTGGCTGGAGAGCTACGCCTTCCGGATTAACGTGAGTTGGTGGTTTCTGGTAGCTCCCGTGCTGCTGGTGCTGCTGATTGCGCTGCTCACGGTGAGCTTCCAGACGATCAAGGCCGCGCTGGCCAATCCGGTAGATTCGCTAAGGACAGAGTAGCCATCCAACGCTAGTAAAGCATTCCGAATAACCATAGCGGGATACGATGATTATTGCCTACCTCTAGATTGTCTATCGCCAGATAGGCATTCGGTAAACCGGCAATTTGTCGGGATGGCTTACTTTTTCCTCCTACCTCAATGACGTACTGATGGTCAATCATAAAATCGGCCGAGCGGTGAAGGTGCAGTTCGTATTTAGGACTCACCTGACTCGCCAAAAAAGTTTCTCGCATACTGCCTACGTCGGCCTGCGTAGGATGCAGCACATACTGCAAGTTTGTATTATCCAGAAATATTTTATCAGGCTTTTGAAGCACGCTGATGTCTTTGTCCGGAACGTGAAGCAATCGTATCAGCCGGGCTTTTTCCAGGTAGTGGAGATACTGTACCAACGTGTTGCGGTTGATGCCAATTCGCTCGCTTAGTTTGCTGATATTAGGCTTGAAGGGAGCACTGGCCGCAATCACTTTCAGTAGTTGAAGCAGTTTGCGGCTTTTATTGGGGTCAAAGCCTTGTTGATACTTCATATCAATTTCGATCACCAACTGTAGCGTTTGCTCTAGCGTGAGTTGATAATCCCTTTCTTTCTCCATGAAGTAGGGATAGTACCCATACCGTAAGTACGCTTCAAACTGCTCAATAGGTCGGAATGACTGCGCTAGGTCGCTGGCCAGTGCTACGTGGTTACGAAGTAAATCCGGCAGAGAAACAGGAGCTAGAGGTAGTCCTTCAGCCAGTAGCAGATACTCTCGAAAAGAGAGTCCGGGCAACTCGTAAAGCAGGGCGCGGCGACTTAAGTCGACATCCTGTCGGGTAATCTCAGTGATAGACGATCCCGAAAACGTGATTCTCAACTCCGGAACGGTGTCATACAAATTTTTTAGCTCACGCGACCAGGAAGGATACTTATGAATTTCATCCAGGAAAAGATAGTGCCCCCCCTGTTTGTAGAAATCAACTGCTAAAGTATAAAGCCGGTTGTCCGCAAAATACAGATCGTCCGCAGTAGCATACAGCACTTTGCTCCCGGCTCGTTGCAGCTTACCAAGTTGTTGTAGAAGTAAGGTCGTTTTGCCAGTTCCCCGGGCACCTATGATACCATTAAGCTGCCACTGCCAATTGATAGGTCGAAGGGTACTGCGCTGGTGAGTACTTGCTACACTGGCTAGCAGTCGCTGAGATTTTTCCAGTAGTTCGTCCATTTTGCTTATTTAGGGTAGCAAAAGTAAGTAAATTTTGCTTATTGGTGTAAGCAACTTTAGACGAAGCTGTTAGAATTTGTCGGTCGTTCAACCAATTTAGTGCTGGTCGATATCGACCAATACCGAAAATCATCTGTCCGATTCCGAACAGTGAGGAATTCGGTCGCAGCTTCATACGCGCTCTAAATGCCCTTTTTCGGTTTGGCATTTTCCTTGTGCATTACAAATCGTCATTTACGAAACAACCCATGAAAGGAACAAATTTGGGCGAATTCCAGGAGCTGGTGCTGCTGGCAGTAGGCATCTTATACGACGATGCCTACGGGGTGAGCATCAAGGATGCCATAGAAGAGCAGGTTGGTCGGCGCGTGACGCTGAGCACGGTGCACGCCGCCCTGAACCGGCTGGAAGACAAGGGTTTTCTGTCGTCGCGCCGGGGAGGAGACACTGAAGCCCGGGGCGGCCGTCCCAAGCGCCTGTTTCAGATCACCGCCTACGGCAAGCAGGCGCTGGAAGAAAGCCGGACGATGCGCAACCGACTGTGGGATTTGATTCCGCGGGTGGCGTGGAAGGGTGTATCAGGATAGGAAGGATAAAATAAAGGAAGCAGGATGGTCAGGATGGAAAAAGATGAGTAATGCGGGGGGCACTGAGATGAGCGGAACAGACGGTATATCACACTGAGGAACCATGAAGAAAGAACAACCACCTTACTGGGCCACTCGGTTTCTCCGACGGTTTTGCGATGCTGACTTACTGCCGGAGATTGAAGGGGATCTATACGAAATGCATCAGCGGTGGGGGGAAGAACACGGATCAAGGAAAGCCCGGTGGCTATACATTGTCAACGTAATCACCTTTTTGCGGCCCTTTGCCATTTGGAAGAAAGAAAATAAATTTCACTACGCAACCAACTCAAGCGCTATGCTTCGCAGCTACCTCGTTATCGCGGTTCGCAACCTGAAAAAGAACAAGGCTTTCAGCTTCATCAACATCTTCGGACTCGCCATCGGCATGACTGCCTGCCTACTGATTTTGCAGTACGTCAGCTTTGAGTTGAGCTATGATGATTTCCATGAGAAAGGTGACCGGGTATATCGGGCGGCTCTATATCAATATAAGAACGGCGCGCTGGATATTGCGTCGGCATCCACTTTTCCCGTTGTAGGGCGGGTGTTACAGGAAAACTTTCCTGATGTGATAGAGTCCTTTGTCCGGCTACATCACGAAGCGGGAACTTTCTCTTACCTAGACAATGGCGCGGCGCGGGTTTTCAACGAAGAAAACGTGTTTTATGCCGACGCTTCCTTCTTCGATGTATTCTCCTTTCCGCTGCTGGCAGGAGATGCCCAACGAGCTTTGGCTGCTCCCAATACGGTAGTGATTACTGCTTCAATGGCGGAGAAGTATTTTGGTAATAACTGGCGCGAGGTGAATCCGGTAGGCAAAACCATTCAGTCCAGATCTTATGTTTTCAACACAGATTTGTTGGTTACCGGCGTGCTGGCCGATCCACCGGAAAACACCCATCTGACCTTCGATTTTTTAGTGTCTATCCCTACGATGTACGCCTGGGAAGACGGAGAAACAAACTATCGCGAGGATACTGAAGAGAGTTGGTACTGGGATACCTTTTATACCTACGTTTTATTGAGGCCAGACAGTGACCCTCATCAATTAGCGGATGCATTCACCCCAATTGTAGAACAGCACACTCCCTTTCGGAAAGAAAATGGCTTTGCATTTCACACAGCCCTCCAACCTCTTGAAAAAATTCATTTATCGTCTGACCTAATGAATGAGATGGAAGCTCCCGGAGATGCCCAGACGGTATCCATACTGTTGATAGTCGCTTGCTGCATCCTCATCATTGCCTGGGTTAATTTTGTAAATCTATCGGCGGTCAAAGCCATTGAGCGGGCCAAAGAAGTGGGCTTGCGGAAGGTAGTAGGGGCTAGTCGGAAGCAACTCATCACCCAACATCTGCTGGAAGCCTCTTTGCTAAACGGAGCAAGCATCTTGCTAGCGTTTATCCTCTTTCAGGGAAGCCTCCCCTACTTCGCGCAGTTCACGGGAATGGAGGTGGATACCACGCTGTTGATGCAACCGGTGAGCATCGGGCTGATAATATTGTTGCTTATCGGAGGAACAATGGTGAGCGGACTCTACCCGGCGTTTATCCTTTCCTCTTACCAGCCCGTGCGCGCCCTGAAGGGCCGGGTTGTTTCGTCGAGAAGGGGCGGGTGGTTGAAGAAAGGATTAGTAGTTTTTCAGTTCACGATGGCCGCGGTGCTCATCATGGTGGTGTTCACCGTCGGGCAACAGCTATCGTTTATGAAGAACCACGAACTGGGGGTAGACATCCAACAGAAGCTGGTCGTGGAAGGCCCTCAGTTTGCAAACAGCAGGGCGGAGAACCGGGCAAATATTGATACCTACAAAACATCGGTGAAAAGGCACAACCTGATACAGCACGCCACGCTTTCGCGCAACGTACCGGCGACCGAGATCAGGGGCAACGGCTACGTGCGCCGACGGGGCCGACCGGAAGAGGCCAAGTTCTACCACGTGATGGGCGTAGACTACGACTACATGGCTACGTTCGACTTACAACTGCTGGCCGGAAGGTTTTTCTCGGAAGCGCAACCCGTCAGCGGTACGGAGATCATCGCGCTCAACGAAAACGCTCCTGATTTTGGCACCAGCGACCACGCGGTGATCGTCAACGAAACGGCGGCTCGGCATTTGGGCTTCACCCGGGTGGAAGATGCCATTGACCAGCAAATTCAGGTGTTCGGCGGGTTGAAACAAATTGTTGGCGTTGTGAAAGACTACCACCACAAATCCCTGAAGAGCAACTTCGAACCCATTGTCTTTTACCTGCAACCCGACGGATGGGAGTATATGACCCTGGATGTAGGATCAACTTCAAGCGAAAAGCTAGCTGATGTGGTGGAGTACGCGCAAAAAGCGTGGAAAGAACTTTATCCTGACCAACCCTTCAACTACTTTTTTCTGGACGATTATTTCAATCAACAATACCAGGCTGACCAGCGGTTTTACGGGTTATTTAATCTTTTCTCGGGGCTCGCCATCTTTATTGCCTGCCTGGGTTTGTTCGGACTCTCGTCATACACCGCGCTGCAACGCACCAAAGAGATTGGGGTCCGCAAAGTACTCGGTGCTTCAGTCTCCAGCATTGTCGGGTTGCTTTCTAAAGATTTTATTCAGTTGGTGCTGGTGGCCAGTTTTCTGGCGCTGCCAGTGGCCTACTGGGCCTTACAGCGGTGGTTGGCCGACTACGCTTTTCATATCACCATCCGCTGGTGGCTTTTGGTGCTGCCGGTCGTGCTGGTGCTGCTGATCACTTTGTTTACCGTCAGTTTTCAAACGGTGAAGGCGGCATTGGCTAACCCCGTAGACAGTTTAAGAAATGAGTAAATTATCGACCTTCCAAACGTACTCGGACACGGTTCCTGTCGGCGGTAATCAGCGCACTTTGATGCAGTTCCTCGGCATACTTCTGCAAAAGTTGTATGCAAACCGGGCCTTGATCCTGGGCGGGAAAGTCTACTATTCTGATGATACCTTGGTGCGGGACGTTTTTCACTACGGCCAACTCACCGAAATCTTTGTCCAGGGTTATCAGCACGCGATTTTCTTGGTGAGCCAGTGCTATGATGGCTTCGTCGCCGGGGTCGTTCAGAAAATCTCTGACCCAAACGGTGTCGTAGCCAGCATCTTGCAGTACCGGTTTGGCACCACCCCAAGTACAACTGTCCAGCAGTACCTTCGTACCAAGCACATCCATACTGGGAACTTTCATACCGCAATGGGCAAATCAATTCGCTCGTGGGCCACCAGCTTGTGCGCGTATACTAGGCACGCTTGCACGTCGTCGGCTTCTAGCCAGTCGTATCCTCGCAAAATTGTTTCGGGGGAGTCACCAGCCGCTAGCATGCCTAGTATGTGCTCCACGGCCAGCCGTTTTCCTCGAATAATGGGTTTTCCCCCGAAGATCGCCGGGTTCACGGTAATACGCTCTAATAATTTTTGCTCTCTCATGAAGGTAAAGATAAAAACTAAAGCTTTAAAACCCACTGGTAAACCCAACAGAAGTACCGTAAGATGAATCTGAAACCACCCCTTTGGGCCACCCGCCTTCTGCATCGCCTCGGCGACCCGGATGCGCTGGTAGAGATCGAAGGCGACTTGCACGAACTCTATCAGCGCTGGGTGAAAGAGTACGGAGCAAGAAAGGCCCAGTGGCTATACGCACTCAACGTCATCACCTTTCTGCAGCCCTTTGCCGTCAGGAAAAAAGAGAACAAGTTTCATTACGCAACCAACCATACCGCTATGTTTAGCAGCTATCTCAAAATCACCTATCGCCGCCTCACCCGCAAGAAGGCTTTTGCAATGATTAACATCATCGGACTTGCCGTGAGTCTGGCGGCCGCCCTGATGATCTTTCGCTACGTGCAGCACGAACGGAGCTACGACCGCTTCAACGAACGGGCCGACCGCATCTACCGTGTGCTCGGGGTGGGGCAGGACGGCGAAGACAACGGCACTCCCGAACCGCTCGCTCCCATCATGAAGCAGCAACTGCCCGGCATCGAGGAGGCCGTGCGCCTCTACTCGCAGTTTGGCGAATACCCCATTCTGCGCACCGAACAAGCCGCCTTCAATGAAAAGAACGTCTACGTCACGGATTCTGGTTTTTTCCGGTTGTTCACCACCGAAGTGCTGGCGGGCAATCCGGCCACGGCCCTCACGCAACCGCGCTCGGTGGTGCTGTCCGAGGCCACGGCGGAGAAGTATTACGGACGCGCCACCGACGCCCTGGGTAAATCGCTGTACGTAACCGTCTACGGCGAAGAAAACCTGTACCAAGTGACCGCGGTGGCGAAAGACTTTCCGAGCAATGCGCACTTTCACTTCAACGCGCTGCTCTCTATTGATTACACACAGGAGGATTATCCCCTGTGGAAATGGCTGGCGAACTGGCCGGCGACCTACTTTCTGCTGGAAGAAGAAACTGACCCGCAGTACCTGCAAGAGCAGATGGTTGCACTTACCGATACTTTGTTAGACCCGGTTTACGAGCAGCGCTTTGGCAAAAGCTACCAGTCCTATAAGGCCGCGGGTGACATTCAGGAGTATCACCTGCAACCACTGCTGGATATTCATCTGCATTCTGCTCATATCGACGAATCCGTTCCGCAGGGCGACATTCGTACCGTTTATATGTTTGCAACCATCGGCTTGCTGCTGCTCTTTATTGCGGTGTTCAACTACGTTAACCTGGCCACCGCCCAATCGGCGCAGCACGCCAAATCTACCGGCATCCGCAAGGTGCTGGGCGCGATGCGTTCGCAACTCTACAGTCTATTCTTAACCGAGTCGGTCGCGTTGTGCCTGATCGCCGCCCTGTTCGCGCTCGCGCTGGTGCAGGTTCTGTTGTCGCTCGGCAATCCGCTGATCCAGTCGTTCGTGCCCTCCGGCCTCACGGGGGCATCGGTAGTGCAACTCCTGGCACTCGCGGTTGTGCTGGGGCTGGTGGCCGGTTGGGTACCCGCCCTGATGCTCAGCGGGTTCAAGCCCACCCAGGTGCTCAAGGGGCAACTCAGTCGGGGCACCAAGGGGGCGCGACTGCGCAGTGGCCTAGTGGTGGCCCAGTTCACCATCTCTTCAGGACTTATCATCAGCGTGCTGCTCATCAGTCAGCAGTTGGCCTACGTACAAAACAAAGCGCTGGGCTTCGACAAAGAGCAGCTGCTGGTCATCAAGAACGTCGACAAGCTGGGCGAGAAGCGGCACACGCTAAAACAAATGGTCAGCACATCGCCCTCGGTGGTTCGAGCCGCACTGGCCTACAATAACCTGGGAGAACCGCACAATGGCGATGCTTTCACCCCGGTAGAGTTCATCGAGCAGGGGCAAACCGAAGCGGTCGGCATTCCGCGCTACGCGGCCGATGCGGACTACCTGGCCACGGTGGGGATCAAGCTGCTCAAGGGACACAACTTCTCGCCCAACCTCACGCCGGAAAACCAGCAGATTCTGCTCAACGAAGAAGCCCTGCGTGCCTTCGGCTGGCAAGACCGAACCGAAGACGAACTCATCGGCAAGATGATTGATGTCAACAGCCGCCGCTACGAACTGGCCGGGATCGTGCAGGACGTCCACTTCCGCTCGCTACGCGAAAAGATCGGTCCGATGGCGATCATGTCGCACGTGTACAATGATTACGAAAATCTGCTGGTGCGCATCAAACCCGGCACCACGGCCCAGGCGATCGACGAACTGCGGGCGCAGTGGCAGCAGGTGGCCCCGCAATTACCGTTCACTTATACTTTTCTGGACGAACAATTGGACGCGCTCTACGCCTCCGAACGCCGCATGGCCGCGCTGTTTCAAATCTTGGCCGGGCTGACCATCGGGGTGGCCTGCCTAGGGCTGCTCGGGTTGGCGATGTTTACGGCCGAGCGGCGCATCAAGGAAATCGGGGTGCGCAAGGTGCTGGGAGCCAGCGTGCACAGTATCGTGACCTTGCTGTCGATAAGCACCGTCCGGTTGGTGATTCTCTCGTTCTTGCTGGCCACACCCCTCACCTGGTACCTGATGCAGCGGTGGTTGGAAAATTTTGAGTACCGCATCGACATCAGCGGGTGGGTGTTTGGCCTGGCTGGAGCCGGAGTGCTGCTGATGGCTTTGCTGATTATCAGTCTTCAAACAATCAAGGCCGCCCTGGCCAATCCTGCCGATTCTTTACGTAACGAGTAGAGACTGTTCTGACAAACGCTATGCTATAATCTTCCTATGCCTAACCCAAACGAAAACGCATCTCACCAGCCTCAACCCCCAAAACGGGGCAACTCATTGCCTAACCCAAATGCCGCAGCTTCGGTCGGTGAAAAACTAGACCGGACCAATGATTACCTCGCTCAACTACTGCACCACGGTGAGAAACTGACGGACAATACGCTAGCGCATCAGCAAGACATGGTTCGGCGACAGCGGGGCTGGTCCATTTTCTTACGCAAGATGGCCATCGAGGTGCCGCCGGTGGTGTTTGGCGGTGCTGCTGGCGTTCGGCATCAATTCGTGGTGGCAGCAGCGGCGGGCCGCGCAGGTAGCCGCGCAGTAGCTAGACAACATCATCGCCGAAACGCAGGCCAACTTGGGTTTATACGAACAAGTGATTAGAAAAGACCGGCGCAACCTGGAGCGACTGAACCGGGAAATTAGCCGGGTGAGAGCAGGTGTTATTGACCTGGATACCCTCTACGGGGCAGGCCGGGGCTATGGTCAGGGAGTGAACACCTTTGTGATGCAGGAAGGGGCATGGCAAGCCGCTATTCTTACTGGTGGGATTGAACGGTTTGGTGCTGACTTGATTCAGGATGCGTCAGAGGTGTACAGTAGAATCCATTTTCGTAACGTTGACCACGCGGGATTTAGTTTTGGTGGTTACGAGCGCTACCAGGAAGAAACTTTGCTGGCTTATCTGCTAGAAAACCAGGACATACTTCGAGACCATATCAGTAACTGCTCTTATGACATGAAAATTATCCGTTCCTTTTTGGAGAAATATGACCCTACTTTTGAGCCGCAGAAGTTGAGGTCAGCGAACTAATATTGATGCCCAAAATGCTATCAGAAATGGCATACAAAAACCTGAGATGAAACAAACACCACCCCGCTGGGCCAAGCGTCTTCTCCGCCAGTTCTGTCACGCTGACCTACTACCAGAAATTGAAGGAGACCTATACGAGTTATACCAGCGATGGGTGAAAGGATATGGATCAAAGAAAGCCCGGTGGCTATACATTGTCAACGTAATCACCTTTTTGCGGCCGTTTGCCGTCAAAAGAAAGAAAAAAGATACCTATTACTCAACCAATCACAGCGCTATGCTCCGCAACTACCTCACCATCGCCGTCCGCAACCTGAAAAAGAATAAGGCATTTAGCTTCATCAACATTCTGGGATTGGCTATCGGCATGGCCGCCTGCTTGCTCATCCTGCAGTACGTGCGCTTTGAGCTGAGTTATGATGATTTCCACAAGAATGCCGATACTATCTATCGGATAAGCACTACGCACCATCAAACCGGAGATGAAAGCCTCTTGGTGCCCCCACCGCTAGGCCCGGAACTGCAAAAGGATTTTCCCGAAGTGATTCAATCCACCCGACTTATTCTGCCGTGGAGCGGACAGGCAGCCAGCAGTACCCTCAGTTGGCAGGGTCGGTTGGGTGAACTGACGAAACAAACCTTTCGCTGGGGTTTCTACACTGATCCGGCGTTTCTGGAGATGTTTTCTTTTTCTTGGATTAGGGGAGACCAAAAGCGGGCGCTGGCGGAGACGCATCGCGTGGTGTTGTCCGAAAGCGCGGCCCATAAACTCTTTGGCAACGATTGGGCAGAGAACGACGAGATCATCGGACAAACCCTGGAGTATATCAATGAGTTTGATCGCTTCTCGTTGGTGGTCAGTGGGGTTATCGCCGATGCTCCGGCTAATTCTCATCTTCAGTACGACTTTCTGGTATCCTTTGCCACGCTGTCTACCGGCTGGGGCCGGGAAGTAATCGAGTCCTGGGAGGGCAACGGGGTCTACACCTACGTACAAATGAACCCGGCCGCCGATGTCCGCCCGTTTCCAGAAAAGATAGGCAGTTTTGTGGCCGAACACGTTCCCAAAGGATCTCAAGCAGAAACAAGCTTTAGCGTGCAGCCGCTGCGGGATATTTATCTGCACTCTCACCGGCAAGATGAATTAAAAGTGAATGGCAATGCCAACTACGTATCTTTTCTCTCGCTCATCGCCGGACTGATCCTCCTGATCGCCCTGCTGAATTACATCAACCTAACCACCGCCCGGGCAATTGCCCGGAGCAAGGAAGTGGGATTACGAAAAGTGGTGGGCGCGTTACGCCCGCAACTCATCAAGCAGTTTCTGCTCGAATCACTGCTGCTAAATGCCGCAGCCTTTGTCTTGGCAATCATTTTAGTTCAGGCAGCCCTGCCCTTTTTTACCCAACTGCTCGGAAAAGCGGTGGGCAGCAGTATCGGAAGTCTTTGGTGGGTTCTTCTGTTATTTCCGGTAAGCACCCTCCTCTCCGGTTTCTACCCGGCTTTTGTGCTCTCTGGCTTTAGTCCTGTGAAAACCCTGAGTGGCAAATTGACCTATTCGGCGCACGGAAAAGGATTACGCCAGGGAATGGTGGTATTTCAGTTCTGCGTATCCATGATCCTGATCATCTTCACCTTCGCAGTTGTCCGGCAATTACAGCACATGCGATCCAGCGACCCCGGATTCGCTCGGGAAGGAGTGGTGGTGGTGAAAGGACCGGTCAATCGTACGGAAACCTGGATCGAACACGACCAGCGAAAAAACCAGCACGCCACCGAGGACGCGTTCAAAGTAGCGCTATCGCAAAACACCGGGATTAAGGCCTCGTCCCTTTCCTGGACCGTTCCCGGCGAGCGAAGCAGTATTCATGCGATTACACTGGGAGAAGCCTACCAAAATAGCCAGATTGACGGGTTGGTCACCGACAGCGACTACGCCGACGTTTACGATTTGGAATTGCTGGCGGGCCGCTTTGATACGGAAGACGGCGTCGTCATCAACGAACGAGCCGCTGAAATTTTGGGATACCCGGAACCGGAGGCAGCGGTGGGACAAGTGTTCAAAGACAATCAAAGCACCGAGCGCAAAATTCGGGGAGTGATCAAAGATTACCACCACCACAGTCTGCACCACAAAATTCGTCCGCTTCTGTTCGCTGAGAACGATCCAACCTACAAACTGGACTCCTATTACAGTGTAAAGGTAAGCGTTAACCACCTGGATGCCAGCGTGGCGAACATCGGCGCCGCTTATAAGCAAGTATATCCTTACGATCCTTTTGAGTACTATTTTATAAGCGCTTATTTTGATGCCCAGTACCAGGAGGACCAGCGATTTGGTACGCTCTTCGGGCTTTTTTCCGGACTCGCTATTCTTATTGCCTGCCTGGGTTTGTTCGGACTGTCGTCTTACATCGTCCTACAACGCACCCAAGAAATCGGGGTTCGCAAGGTGCTCGGCGCTTCGGTATCCAGCATTGTTGGGTTGCTCACCCAAGACTTTATCCGGCTAGTGCTAATTGCCAGTCTGCTGGCTTTGCCGCTGGCTTACCTGGCTACGGAGAGGTGGTTAGCCGATTACTCCTTCCGCATCGCAATCCGCTGGTGGCTGCTGCTTCTGCCGGTCGCTGTCGTTCTGCTGGTTACATTACTAACCGTCAGCTTTCAAACGATCAAAGCCGCGCTGGCCAACCCCGTACATTCGTTGCGGAATGAGTGATTGGAAGCATTAGAGAAATCATGCACGTGTCAGCAGATTCTTGTATACCGAACAAGTATTTCTTTACCTCGAGATCCATATAATTGCGTTTTCGTCTTATTGACCGATTCAAGGGAAGACCACTTTTTGACTACTCAATCAGTTCTCGGTTTGGTAGAACTTCTTAAGTTGCCTCCGCAAGAAGAAAAAGCGGATAAGGCCGATCATAAACACCACCCCGCTGGCTCCCAGTGCCACGTAGCCGAGCATCCGAAAGGGGCGTAAGTTCTCTATTCTGATCAGGGCAATCCCCGCCGTGATCAGGTAAAGCGAAAATTTATTGTAGGACAGAAACGTGCGTTCGTTAGCGAGTTTGGTTCTTTGCAGCGCCAGAAAATCGCGCAAGATAATCTTCTCATCGTTCGTAAACGCTGGCTTTGCTTTCAGTATTTTGTCTAACTGGTTTCTAATGCTGCTCATGGGCATTTGGGATTCACTGGTAAGCTTAACAACCAAATGAGCGTTAGGTTGCCGGGAACCGACAGGGAGCAATGAAGCACTGTTCGGCACTATTAATTGGTGGCGATTAAAACAATACGGTTCGTAGACGCGAATAAAAGTAGTAACTATGCACCCGATTGTAAATTAGAAAAAAGATGCTGACCTACATACTTTTCGCCCTGGGGTTTGTGCTGCTTATCAAAGGTGCCGACTGGCTGGTGAATGGTGCCACCTCCATTGCCAAAAAATACCGCATTTCCGACATGGTCATCGGGCTCACCATCGTCTCGATGGGCACCTCAATGCCCGAGTTGGTAGTCAACATCCTGGCTAGCCTGAGCGGCAGTGCGGAGCTGGCCGTGGGCAACGTGTTTGGTAGCAACATCGCCAATATTCTGCTGATCCTGGGCGTGGCCGCGCTGATCTATCCGCTGCCATTGCAACGCAGCACCGTGATGTCCGAGATTCCGTTCTCGCTGATGGCCGCCCTGCTGGTCGGTTTTCTGGCCAACGCCGCCCTATTCGACAAGTACCAGGGCCTCATCATCAGCCGCACCGACGGCGGGATTCTGTTGTTTTTCTTCGCCCTGTTTATGCTTTATATTTTTAAGGTGGCGCGAGAAGGGAGTGAGCACGAAGTGGAGGAAGCCTACCCGGAGCAACCGATGCTGCGGGCCGGGGGACTGGTGCTGCTGGGGATGCTCTCGTTGTTTCTGGGCGGCAAGTGGACGGTGGACGGAGCCACGTTTATTGCCACGCAGTTGGGCATGAGCGAGAGCTTTATCGGCCTCACGGTGGTGGCTATCGGCACCTCGCTGCCCGAGTTGGTGACCTCCGCGATCGCCGCTTCGCGTCGGAGTACCGACATTGCCGTGGGCAACGCGGTGGGCTCCAACCTCTTTAACCTGCTTTGGATCCTGGGCGTGAGCGCGGTAATTCGCCCGTTGCCCTTCAACACGCTGAGCAACTTCGACATCCTGATGATTATCTTTGCCAGCACCCTGCTGATCTTATCGGTCAGCCTGGAGAAAAAGCGACAGGTGGGTCGGGTGAGTGGTGTGGTGTTTTTGCTGTGCTACGTGGCCTACGTGGTGTTTCTGCTTCAGCGGGGATGAGCAAGTATCACCCGCACATTTAGTTGTAATAATTTTCACTTAGCCAATATCCAGCAAGATAGCCACTTCGGCCCCAAGAAAAGCGCTACTGAGAAAGCTGAAAGATAACCCTGACCTGGCACCTGACTCTCAAAATTGAACCACCGAAAATGAGTTGGGTTGCAGTGGCGCTTGAAAATCTCAAAAATGACCCTTTCATCCACCCACTACGTAATCATACACCGTTTTGGAGAGCTTAGCCAGCTGTTCCGTCCCCTTATCAAAGTCTTCTAATTCTTTAGAAAGTAGCACCAGCCCGTAAGCGCGGCCGTCGGGCAAGTAGACAATCGCCGCGTCGTGGTGCACTCCCGTGATGGAACCCGTTTTGTGGGCCACCTTAACGTCTTTAGGCAGATAGAGAGGAATGATATCGTTGAACCGCTGGTCTTGCAGGATATCAATCATCGCAGCACAATCGGCCGGAGTGCCCGCCGTGGTGTCGGCGATGGCGTGCATGATACGCAGCAGGTCGCGGGCGGTGATCGAGTTGCTCAGTCCCTGATCGTAGGCTTTCTGATCTTCCACTCCCCGCAGCACTTCCATGTGGTCAGCTCCTAAACCCCGCATCGTCGTAGTGACTTTCTTGGCGTCCACCAGTTCGATCAGAACGTTGGTAGCGAGATTACTGCTCACGGTAATCATGCTGTACATCAGGTCCCGGAGCGCTACCTGGGCGCCGATTTGTCCGTAGGCGACGTCATCGCTGTCATCACCCACATCCATGCTATACGGGCTACCGTCCACGATGCTCTTGAACTCGTTCTTTAACAAAATAGAATCACTGAGGTCTATTTTCCCCTCGTTAGCTTGCTTAAACAGCTCGATCATCACCGGCACCTTCATGGTGCTGGCCGCGTGAAATTTCTCGTCGGCCCGGATGAACAAACTGTCTTCCGGATCAGACAAATCACAGAAGGCCACCGCTACCGTGCCTTCAATCGCATCAATTTGCGCCTCGATGGTGCTTTGTAAAGTTTCCTCTTTCGTTGGTTGCTGACAGGAGCCAAGAAAGCAAAGTAGCAGTACCAGGATAGTTTTGCCCGACTGGCGCGGCCCGGTGATGGTGACGACGGGCAGTTTGGCGGCGGATTCAAGCACCGCACTGGTCAGGGTTCGCTTGATCATCGCGCAAATTACAAACTTCTTACAAATTTGGAATTGCATTCCAGATTTGTAAGTGACGTCATTTGTCAGAGCGTTGCTCGCCGCAATCCTTGATTAGGAGGTACATGCTCTGGCACCAAGCGGGCGGGGGCCGTCCGAAACTACTGCTTATCCCCGGGCTTTCGATTTTTGGCGCGGGGGCCCTTTAGATTCTCCCGCTCTTTCTGGGTGACCACCACGTGCTCGGTCGGAGTATCATCTTGCCAGGGGCGGTAGTTTTTCGCCGCGGGGCCCATGCGTTTATCAGAAGCTTCCGTCGGAGCAACCACCTTCACCGGTGAAGACCAATAGGCGTGCGTAGGATGGTTCTTGGCGCGCGGACCCTTCAGGTCGCCCCGCTCGAAGCGCTGCACTTTCTTCACTTCGGTTTTTTGGGGCAGAGTGCTATCAGCAGTTCGTGGGTGATAACTGGTGCCTTGCGCTAGGGTCGCGCTGTATAAAAATAGGGCGGAAGAAACAAAAACGATAACTCTCATAATTTGCTATATTTTGGGTGACTGTTACTCTTTCTAACGTGCTGTCAGTCAGTCGGTTGATCCCAAAATATTGGTAAACTACTGTTCGGTAAGCCGCAAGGGTAATTGCGGGAAATACGTAACGGTGAAGCGGGGGAAATCTCCCCGATTACTGCCAGCCCCCACCAAGGCTGCGGTAGAGTTCGATCTTGGCCAGGATGAGCTGTCTTTTCAGGTCGGCCAATTCCAACTCACTCTCCAGGGCGTCTTCTTGGGCATTGATCACTTCCAGGTAGTTGGCGAAGCCGCTCTGGAACAGCAGGGAAGCATCCTGAACCCCTCGGCTAGTCACCACAATGCGTTCTTGCGCGATACCGTACTCCTCCCGAAGCTTGTCAATCGTAACCAGCGCATCCGAGACCTCCCGAACGGCGAGGATCACGTTGTCCTTAAATTCCAGTTCGGCCAGCTGACTCTCGGCCAGCGCGACCGAATAATTGGTCTTCAGCCTTCGGTTCTGGAACAAGGGCTGAAACAGCCCGCCGTTGAGCAGAGCAAAGCCCGACCTCATTGGGTCCAGGAAGTTTTCAATCCTAAAGGTGTTTAGACCCGCACTGGCGTTGAGCACGATCGCGGGATACTTCATCGCCTGGGTGATGCCTACCCGCGCGTTGGCGATCACCAGCTGGTACTCCGCCGCCGCCACGTCCGGCCGGTTGTCGATCAGGGCGAGCGGCACCCCGACCACGTACTGGTCGTCAAACACTACGTCTTCTAGGTTCTGCCGAATGTTGATAGACTGCGGATAACGGCCCAGCAGTTGGTTGAGCCGATTCTCCAGTACCAGATAGTCTTTCTCCAGCCGGGGAACCAGTGACTCAGCACGGAGAATCTGGGACTCGGTTTGCTGGATGGCCAAGGAAGTCGTTTCATCGGCCTGAAATTGCAACTTCACGATTCGCAGGGTATTCCGGCCCAGTTCCAGGTTTCTTTCTGCCACGGCAATCTGAGAGTTGATCATCAGCATATTGTAGTAGGTAGAAGCCAGCTCGGCCACGATGGCGGTTTGCACGGCCTTCTGAAATTCCTGGCTTCGCATGAAGGAAGCCTGGGCGGCCTCCTTTTGCCAGCGCAACTTGCCCCACAGATCGATCTCCCAGCGGGCGGACAGGGTAGTGGAAAAGGCCAGATTCTCGGTATACAGAAAGGTGGGCGGGGTTTCTCCGTGGTTGCGGCGCGATCGGTTGGAACCGTAGTTGTTGTAGCCCTCCGAAAAGTACTCTCTTCGGAAGTCAAAGGCGGAGATTCCGAGACTCGGATAAAAATTGGCCTTGGATTGCTGAAAGTTTTGTAGCCCTATTTCAATTCTTTTCGCTTCTCTTTGCAAGTCAATATTGCTGACCAAAGCGGCATCGATCAGTGAAACCAGGGCCGAATCCTCAAAGTAGTCGCGCCAGATCACGTCGGACAAATTAACCTGACGCACCGTGGTGCTGTCCGGCGCACTACTTCCGTAGTACGTTTCGATTTCTCCAACGCTAGGTCGCACGTAGCTTTGCCCCACCCGGCAACCAATGGCCGCGAAAAGGATGAAACCGGTGAAGGTTAACTGCTTTAAAAACTTCATATTGATCAACTTACTCAGGTAGTTTTAACGCTGAACCGCTCGTTCAGGCGAATAAATAGGTAGGTTAACACGGGGATGATGAGAATCCCCAAAAATATGCCCGACAACATCCCCCCGGCCGTGCCGATGCTCACTGACTTGTTGCCAATGGCCGACGAACCTTCCGAGAACATAAGCGGCACCAGACCAACCGTGAAGGCCAGGGAGGTCATGATGATGGCCCGGAGGCGCAGCGCACTGGCGTCCAGCACCGCCTCCAGCACCCCGCTACCCGCTTGTCGCTTCTGCGCCGCAAACTCCACGATCAGGATGGCGTTCTTGGCCAGCAGCCCGATCAGCATGATGATCCCCACCTGCACGTAAATGTTGTTGTCGATGCCCGCGATGTTGATAAAGGCAAACACCCCCAGAATTCCGGTCGGCAGCGACAGCATAACGGCCATCGGCAGCCAGAAGCTTTCGTACTGCGCCGCCAGGATAAAGTAGACCAGCACGATGCTGATGATAAACACGATGGTGGAGTCCGAGCCGGACTTTTTCTCCTCCAGGCTCATGCCGGTCCACTCGAAATTGAGGCTGGCCGGTAGCTTCTCTTCGCTCAGCTCCTCAATCATATCCATCACGTTGCCGGTGCTAAAGCCCGGAGCGGGCGTGATGTTGATGCGGGCCGAATTGTACAAATTATACCGGGTAACGGTCTCGGGACCGAAGGCTTCTTCCAGTTGCACGATGGTGCTCAGCGGAACCATCTCGTTCGCGTTGTTCTTGACGAAAATAGACTTGAAGGCTTCGGGACTCTCCCGAAAGGGGATATCCGACTGCATAAACACGCCGTACTGCCGGGTGAAGCGGTTGAAGTCGCCGACCCGCGTTCGCCCAAAGTTAGACTGCACGGTAAACATCATTTCCTTGACGCTCACCCCCAGGGCCTTGGCCTTTTTGTAATCGATATTCAGCTTGTACTGAGGAAAATTGGTGTTGTAAGAGGTGAAGGCATTGTCAATTTCTTCTTGCTGCGAGAGCTCGGCCACAAACTCATTGACCAGGATACCAAACTCACTCAGGTCGCCGTCCGACAAGTCCTGCAGCATGATCTGCACGCCGTCGAAGTCGCCAAACCCCTGCACGGTGGGACGGGGATACATGTTGATTCCCTTTGCCTCGCTGATCACCTTCAGTTTGCCCAGCAAATGCTTGATGAGCGCGTTGATTTCGGCGACGTCGCCCCGGTCGCTGATGTCTCGCAGCAGCACGTAGCCCAGGCCGGAAGAAGGGCTCTCTGAACCACTGACCACATCGTAGCCCGACACGGTGTTGACGCTCGCCACCGCTGGTTCTAGCCGGAGAATAGAATCGGCCTGCACCAGGGCCTGGTTGGTGCGGTGCAGTGAGGCTCCTTCGGGCATGGATACGGTAAAGATCAGGAAGTTATCGTCTTCGGTAGGGATAAACGCACTGGGAGTTCGCTGGGCCAGAAAAACCGTGACCACCACCACCGCCAACAGACCAATCAGGCTTATCCAACGGTACTGAATGGTCAGTTTTATCAGGCTGATATATTTGCGGGTAAATCGGTCGAAGAGCGAGTCAAATTTGCGCAAGCCTTTAGAGCCAAGGGCCTTCACCTTCTTAACCTTTTCTGACTGCTGTATTTTATCCACGACCGAGTCGGTGGTTTCCTTACTTTCCGCCTCCGCTTCGCTGCGCTCCTTATAGAGCAGCATAAACATCACCGGCCCCAGCGTGAGGGCAATCACCGCTGAGATGATCACCGCAATGATGATGGTGTAGGCAAACTCCTGGTAGAACACCCCTACCGGACCCTGCAGAAACCCGACGGGAAGAAACACGGCAGCGATCACCAGTGTGATGGAGGTAATGGCTCCGGTGATCTCCGTCAGGGCCGAATCCACCGCTTCGCGGGCGCTCATGCCGTGGTGCTGCATCTTCTCGAAGATCGCTTCCACCACCACAATGGCATTGTCCACCACGATGCCGATCGACAACACGATGGAGAACATGCTGAGCACGTTCATCGACACCCCGATCAGCGACAAGAAGAAGAACGTGCCAACCAGCGAAATAGGGATGGTGATGGCGGTGATGAAGGTGGCGCGGAAATCCTGCAAGAAGATAAACACCACCAAAAACACCAGGATAAACGCCTCCACAAGGGTTTGCTTCACGTGGCCCATCGACTCATCGATCTGGTCGCGTACGCTGTAGGTGATCTCGTAGCCGATGCCTTCGGGAAAGACTTTGGCCTGTTGCTCCAGGATTTCGCGCACGCTTTTGTCTATTTCCACCGCGTTGGCTCCGCTCTGCTGCACAATGTCGATGGTCACCGACGGTCGGCCGTCCAGGCGGTTCTGGCTCGTGTAGTTAGAAGCGCCGAACTCAATGCGGGCCACGTCGCGCAGGTGCAGCTGCAGACCGTCTTCCTCCGATTTGATCACGATATTCTCGTACTCTTCCGGCTCATTAAACCGCCCGCTGTGCTTCAGGGCGATTTTCGAACACTTCGTCGGAGTTCTCACCGAACTTACCGGGAGCCGCCTCGAAGCTCTGGTCGCGAATCTGCTGGTATACGTCCCGCGGGGTGAGTCCGTACAGCGCCAGCCGTTCGGGATTCAGCCAGATGCGCATGGCATAATCGCGGGAGCGCAGGATGGCCGCCTCCGCGAGTCCTTCCACCCGCTTTAGCTCCCGGCGCACGTTCATGCGGGTGTAGGCGTTCAGGAAGGTTTCGTTGTAGGGCGAATCTTCCTCTTCGGCGAAGATGTTGATCGTCATGAGCGTGCCCTTCATGCGTTTCATCACGGTGATGCCCGACTCGATCACCTCGGGCGGAATTTGCTGAACCACCGTGGAGATGCGGTTTTGGATATCCACCGCCGCCAGGTTGGGGTCGGTGCCGGGCTTGAAGTAAACCGACACCCGCCCCCGGCCGGAGTTGGTGGCGGTGGAGCGGGCGTAGGTCATGTTCTCGGTACCGTTGATGGCCTCTTCGATGGGAAGCAGCACCGACTTGGCCACCGTCTCGGCGTTGCCGCCGGGGTAATACACCTGAACGCTCACGCTGGGCGGGGCGATCTCCGGAAAACGCTCTACCGGCAGCTGCAGCATACTGGCGATCCCCGCCAGCACCAGCACGATAGAAATCACCAGCGTGAGCACTGGTCGGTCAATGATCTTCTTTAGCATAGGGTAGATGAACTGAAAAACATTCGAAAGGGCTTAAATCGTTACTTCATGCCGGTGGTGGCTGGGTTGCTCACCAGGCTGCCCACCTTCATGGGGTTCACCTTTACGCCGTTGGTGAGTTTGTCAAGGCCGGAAACCACGATCCTGTCGTTAGCGCGCAGGGTTTCTCCGCTCACGATGTAGTTCTTTCCGGTGCGTCCCTCGATCTGAATCTCCTTCCGCACCACCGTGCTGTCGTCCTGAAACTGGAACACAAACTTCTTGTCCTGAATGGAAGTGGTGGCTCCTGGGGGATCAATATCGCATTCGGATAGATCTGCTCCATGATAATTTTGCCGGTGCTTCCCGAGCGCAGCAGGGTGTCAGGATTGTCAAACTTGGCGCGCAGGTTGATGGAGCCCGTTGACTTATCAATCTGGCCGGAGTTGGCGTCGATGTGGCCCGCCCGTTCGTATACCGACCCGTCGGAGAGCACCAGTTTCACCTCGGTGTTCATCTTTTTAGAGGTAGAATCTCCCTTCATGCGTTCGTAGTAGAGATAGTCTGACTCGCTCATCGAGAAGTAAACGTAAACGTTCTTCACGTTAGAGAGCACCGTCATGGGCTTCTCGTCGGTCTTTTTAACGAGGTTGCCGATGGATTTGGGGATTCTTCCCATGAAACCGCTCACCGGGGCCCGGATGGTGGTGAAGGCCAGGTTGATCTTCATGTTGGCGGCGGCGGCCTGCGCCCGATCCAGCGACGATTGGGCCACTTCGTAGTCGGCCAGGGCGGTTTCCATACGCACCTCAGAAATAACTTCGTTGTCGATGAGTGGCTGAATTCGGTTGATTTCGGACTGGGCCTTTCTCAGTTTGGCGCGTTCCACCTTCACGTTGGCCATCGCGTTGTTCAGGTCTTCTTGATAGGGCTGGCTATTGATCTCAAACAACGGTCTTCCTTTTTGTACGTACTCCCCTTCGTCGGCGTAGATCTTCTCCAGAATACCATCCACCTGCGGGCGGATGCCCACGTTTTCTACGCCCTCGATAGAACCCAGGTACTGAAACGATTTGGCCGCTTGCTCCTCCTGAAGGGTCATCACGGGTAGCGGAAGACCCTCGTCTTTCGGTTCGGGTTCCTGACAGCTAAACAGAGAAAATAACAACGCTACGGCGATGGCTGGGGGATAAATTTTTACTGGCTTCAAAGCGTAGTAATGGTTTGGTGTTATCACTAATTGGTAACTCTCAACGGGTTTTTCGCTCACTTCCTGCTCAAAAATCGTACGTTTTATTATTAGGCCAAACACATTTACGTACTAACTATCTAAGGGTTAGCGACATATAATCCGGTATATTTTCAAATATCGGTATTAATTGATAGCAAACATTAGTTTTGAACGGGGAATGTTTCAACAATGTGCTACCCGACTGTAGAATAATTCTAAGTACTCGATATATTCGCCGTTCGGTGTTTTTATTCCTACCTTCGTGGCTCAATCCTACGAGGTATGAAAATGCATCATAATCAACTTTTCTACGGATTTTTCGTCCTGCTTATCGGGCTGAACGCCTGCGCACCGCCCAAGAGCATCAGTACCCAGAAGGCCAACACCTACGAGGAAGACGTGGCCCCCTACCGCATTCACTACGCCGACTCGTTGCAGCAGACGCAAACGACGGCTCCTGCCCCCGAGCGCCCCCTCACGACGGGCCCGATAATCACCCGTTACGCCATCACCGACGACATGGACGCCTACGTGGCCGAGCGCAGTGAGCGCAGCGGCGAGAAAAACGCGTACCAGGGGTTCACCCTACAGGTATACACCGGCGACAGTCGCGATGAGGCCAACGAAGCCAAGCGCCGCGTATACAACGCGCTGCCCGACGCCCGCCCAGCCATCAACTACAACAGCTCGATCTACCGGGTGCAGGTGGGAGAGTACGCCACGCGTCTGGAGGCGCAGGAAGACTACACCAAGCTCAAGGAAGAATTCCCCTACCTGCTGCTGGTTCCTCAAAAATTCAGGGTCAACGGATGAGCCTGGCCAACGACATCAAAGCGCTGACCCGGCAGCACAAGGCGGCGGTGGTTGCCACGCGCCGCCACCTGCACCGGCACCCCGAGCTCTCGTTTCAGGAGCAAGAAACCGCCCGTTACGTGGCTGAACGACTACGGTCCTTCGGCATCACTCCTCAGGAGGGCGTGGCCGACACCGGTTTGGTTGCTCTTATCGAAGGGCAAAACCCCCAACGGAAAACGGTCGCCCTGCGGGCCGATATGGATGCGCTGCCGATTCATGAAGCCAATGAAGTTGACTATCGCTCGCAGCGCGCGGGGGTGATGCACGCCTGCGGACACGACGCCCACACCGCTTCGCTGCTGGGCACCGCCCAGGTGCTACAGCAGCTGCGCGACCACTTCGAGGGCACCGTGAAGCTGGTGTTCCAACCCGGCGAAGAGCGCATTCCCGGCGGGGCGTCGCTCATGATCAAGGCGGGAGTGCTGGAAAATCCGCGACCGAATCACATGTTCGGGCAGCACGTGCAGCCGTTTATCCCGGCGGGCAAGGTGGGCTTTCGCGAGGGCATGTACATGGCCAGCGCCGACGAACTCTACGTGACCGTGCGCGGCCGAGGAGGGCACGCCGCCATGCCCGATCGCAACGTGGATCCGGTGCTCATCGCCTCGCACATTATCGTGGCGCTGCAGCAGATTGTGAGTCGACAGGCTGACCCCAAGATGCCGTCGGTGCTTTCGTTCGGGCGGGTGATCGCTGACGGAGCTACTAACGTGATTCCTAATGAAGTGAAGTTGGAAGGCACGTTTCGCACCATGAACGAGGAATGGCGTGCGCTGGCCCACCAGCGCATGAAGAAGCTGGCCGAAAGCATCGCCGAGGGCATGGGCGGCGCGTGCGACTTTGAAATCCGGCGCGGCTATCCGTTTCTGGAGAACAGTCCGGAACTCACCCGGCGGGCCCGGCAGTACGCCGTAGACTATCTGGGCAGCGAGAACGTGGTGGATCTGGACCTGTGGATGGCGGCGGAGGATTTTGCCTTCTACACCCAGGAAGTAGACGCCTGCTTCTATCGGTTGGGCACCGGCAACGAGACGCGGGGCATCACCTCGTCGGTGCACACGCCCACCTTTGATATCGACGAAGAAGCGCTGGAAACGGGGGTAGGGTTGATGAGCTGGATTACGGTGCAGGAACTGGCCCGGTGATGAAGCAACTGGCAACTCCGGTATTTGATTTTATCAAAAAATAGATGGCAGAGAAAAAGATAACTACGTTCGGAGAGATTATGCTACGGCTTACGCCTGCCTCTCCCTATGCCCCCCTGGTGAGTGCCCGGTCGCTGGATCTGCGGTTTGCCGGGGCCGAATCCAACGTGGCGGCAGACCTGGCCTTTTGGGGCACTCCGGCGAAATTTGTTACGTCCCTGCCCACGAATGATCTGGGGCAATCGGCGGTCAACAACCTGCGGGAGTTTGGGGTAGACACTACGGCCATCGTTCGCAAGGACGGCCGGATCGGCACGTATTATATCGAGTACGGCACCTCCATCCGGCCCTCCAAGGTGTTGTACGACCGGCAGTATTCGGCCATTGCGCGGGCGACCGTCGAAGACTTTGATTGGGATGCATTGTTTCAGGAGTTGAGTCACTTCTTTCTGTCGGGCATCACTCCCGCGCTTTCGGAGTCCTGCGCCCAACTGTCACTCCTGGCCCTTCAGAAAGCCAGGCAGCACGGGGTGGCCACCTGCTTCGACCTCAACTTCCGGCGCGCGCTGTGGACGGCGGAACGGGCCCGCCCCGTCTACACTTCCTTTTTGCCGTACATCAACGTAATGATCGGCAACGCGGGCTCGGCCGCTGACGTTTTTGGTATCCAGGGGAGTAGCACCTCGGGAGCCGAACAAGCCGAATCGGTGGCCCGGCAGTTATTGGACCTGCACAATGGTATCAGGCAGGTGAGCATGACCATCCGGGAGCAGTTTTCGGCCTCCCACAACCTATGGAAAGGCATCACCTGGGACGGACAACAACTGCTCACGTCGCCGGAGTTTGACCTGGAGGTGATCGAGCGACTTGGGGGCGGTGATGCTTTTGCGGCGGGTATCCTGCACGCTTCTTATCATCAGTGGGAACCGCAGGCCGCCCTGGATTTTGCGGTGGCTGCCTCGGCCCTGAAGCATACCGTGCCGGGAGACATTTGCACCGTCTCCGAACAAGATATTCTGGAAGCGGCGGAAGGAAAGGTGGCCGGGTATATCAAAAGATAGTCTAAATTGAAGCACCATGAAGGCAATCATTGAAACAATCAAGCGAGAAAAAGCGGTAGCCATCATCCGGTTGCCGGAGGCGCAGCACACCCAGCCGGTGTTTGAGGCCATCTACCACGGAGGGCTGCAGGCGATAGAAGTAACCGTAACCACTCCCGGTGCGATCAACAGCATCAGCGAACTAGCCAAGGGCCACTACGAGGGCTTGTGCCTGGGAGCGGGCTCGGTGGTGGATACAGTGACGGTGCAGCAGTGCGCCGATGCCGGAGCGCAGTATATCGTTACCCCCGCCCTGAACGAGGAGGTGGTGGAAGAAGCCCTTCGGCTGGGGCTTCCGGTGCTGGCCGGAGCGCTCACTCCTTCGGAAATCCTGCGGGCCCACCAACTGGGTTGCTCGCTGGTGAAATTGTTTCCGGCCGATGTTTTTGGGCCGAAGTATATCAAAGCCATCAGAGCCCCCATGCCCTACATTGATATGGTGCCCACCGGCGGGGTCTCCATCGAGAATGTCAAAGATTGGTTTGCGATGGGCGCTTCGGCCGTGGGCATCAGCAGCGCACTGATGAAGGGTTTTGATGCGTCGCGGGCAAATTACGAGCAGATTCAAGAAAACAGTGCCGCTTTTCGCGCGGCGCTCGATACCTAACGACTATTTATGTTTGAGCAACGGTGGGTACCACAGAACGGTCGGCAAGTATTATGGATAACCAACCCGGCCACGGGTACCAGGCTGGCAGTTTGTCCGGAACACGGCGCTTCACTGCTGGGCCTGGACCTGGCGGGCCAGACCGTTATTGCCACCCCAGTGTCTTTTCCGGATGACTACCGCTTCGAGGGGGCCGTGCTCAGTCCGTTTCCTAACAAAATCAGAGATGGTAGGTACGCTTTTGATGGCCGCGAATTCGCACTTCCCAAGAACGCTTTTCAGGGCAAACACGCCGCGCACGGACTGCTCTATAACCAGAAGTTCGGTTGGGAGGACAGTCAGCTATTGCCAGAGCGGGCAGCGGTTACCCTGGGCCATACCTACTCGGGTGAGCAGCCGGGCTATCCCTTTCGGTATCACTTGTCCGTTTGCTACGTGCTGGAGGATGCTGCCCTGAGGGTTACGTTTACCACGACCAACCTGGCTGATTGCCAAACTCCGTACGGCCTGGGTTTTCACCCCTACTTCACGCTGCCTCCCGGCTCGGGGGATACGAAGTTGGTGGTGCCCCCCTGCGAACTGCTGGAGTTTGATGCGGAAAATCTACCAAGCGGCTCGTCAAAAGTTTTCAGTAACTACGCGGCGGGCGGCAGCCTGGACGGATTGTCTTTCAATCACTGCTTTAAGATTCCTAAAGGTCAACCTGATTTCAGGATCACCGTCGAGCCTGGTCGTGGGGCCGCACCGGTTACCATTGAGTTTATCGAGGGCGAGTCAGCGTTTTCCTACTTCCAGTTGTTCAAGACCCAGCAGGGAAGCGAGATCGCTGTTGAGCCCATGACATGCGCCCCGGATGCCTTCAACAATGGCATCGGCCTCATGCTGCTTGCTTCCGGACAAGTAGTATCATCTTCCGTTAGCGTATCAGTGGGAAAAGAGCTGGAATTAGGAAACTAGCAAGCCTACCATCATCATGAGGGCCAGCATCATCCAGTAGAATTTCTGATACTTCTTCTTAGGCTTTCCGAATATAATTCGGTCAAACCCGTATTTTGATCGGACTTCGTAAGGTGTTTTCATGCTCATAAAAATTTAGATTGTATTAATCAGTGCATTAGCTCAATGTTAACTTAATGTTAACAATATTAACTCAATGTTAAGAAAAATAGAACGTGATATTTCGTGAAATAGTTTACCCAAAATCAACCAACCGCGTAAAGGTTGACAAATAGTCTTAATTGAGGAGTCGCCGGGCAAGTATTTACCGCAAAAAGCAGTATTGGCGGCGCCGACAAGCGGATTTCATCGATAGGAAAGCTTTCTTAGGGGAAAATACCCGGTAGTATGCTATCTTAGCCACTCAGCACGATCAGCCGCCCTTCTTCACCTCACGTTTTCGGTTATGAAGCTCTTCGCGATCTTTCTGCTAGTCTCGCTTTCCTGGCCCTCATTGGCTCAGTCAACCCTGGATAGCTTGGCCGCTCAGTTAGAGGCTTATCCCACCCGCGATTCGGTTCGGGCAAACCTACTCAACCAACTGGGGCGTCAGTACTGGATTGTGGACCCCCGCCAGTCGGAAGTACTGGGCAAAGAAGCGTTAGCGCTGTCCGACTCGTTGGCGTATCCGGCGGGACAGGCCGACGCGCATCGGATCATGGGAGTAGCGCACTGGACGCAGGGCAACTACGAAGAAGGGCTCGACCACCTGCTGCGTTCGCTCGCTATTTATCAAGCTATCGCTGATCCTCTGGGCACGGCCAACGCCATGATGAACATCGGCCTGATCTATCAAGCACAGGAGAGCTACGAAGAAGCCTTGACATATTACCAAGAGGCCGCCGCCATGTTTGAAAACCTCAACCGTCCGAAGCGTTGGATCAACACAGCCAACCACTTGAGCGAACTGTATCAGTTGATGGGCCGCTACGATCAGGCTCGAGCAGTACTAGAAGTAGCCCGACAACGTAGTGACACCCTTCGGTATGCCTACGGGCGGGCGACGGCCTTGCAGAACCTGGGAATTTTATACAAAGCCAATAACCAACTTGATAGCGCGCTGGCTTTTTGCCAGCAGGCACTGCTGATTCACAATCAAAACAACTTTGTGGAGTCTCAAGCCGTCACACAGTACACCATCGGCACCATCTATTTCGCGCAGGGCAAGCTAGATTTAGCCGAAGAAAAACTACTGCACAGTCTTGAGAAGGCACAACGCATCAGCTCAAAGAGAATTCGTAGTGACATCTATCAGCAGCTCAAAGCGGTGTCGGTTGCCCAAGGAAAGTACCGGGCGGCACTGGACTACGCGGATAATTATGCGGTCATGCGCGATAGTCTGTTAAATGCTGAAACCCTCCGGGAGTTGGTTCGCTTAGAGAATCGTTTTGCACTGGAAAAAAAGGACCGGGAGCTAACCATTCGCGACCAGGTGATCGAGTTGCTTGAGCAAGATCGCAAGATCAAGGCCCTGTGGCGCAATATCCTGGCCGTTGGTATTTTGCTGCTGCTGTGGTTTTCGTTAGCGGCTTTCCAGGTTTCTCGGACCCGCCATCGAAAGGATCAACAGCTACTGGCCGTGCAACAAACCCTGGCGCAGACGGAGCTTGAGAACGAACAGCTTCGCTCGCATGAACTTGAGCAAAAGCTGCACTATCGCAACAAGGAGCTCACCTCCTACACCCTCAATTTTGTGCAGAAAAACCAACTAATGGACGAAATCAGCGAAAGTGTGCGGGAGTTGTCCAAGCAAGATAATCCCAAACTAACCCATAAACTGCGATCCATCCAACGGCTTATTCAACAGGGCAGCAGCATCGATCGCGACTGGGAGGATTTTAAGCGGCATTTCGAGAACGTACATCAGGATTTCTTCACCCTGCTCAAGCAACGCTGTCCCGACCTGACCCACAACGAATTGAAGCTGTGTGCGTTGCTCAAGCTAAATTTGAATCTGAAAGAAGTGGCGGCAATTCTGGGCATTGCGCCCGAAAGCGTGAAAACCGCCCGCTACCGCCTGCGCAAGAAGTTCGGCCTGACCCGAGAAGATAGCTTGCTGGACTATATCATGGAGGTGGAAGCTGAGTCGACCGAAACGGCTACGAGCACTGTGGTTGGTGGTTCGGAAGGGCAGCAATGAATTGTTTCGGGGGCTGTTTTTACTGCTTTGCCTAGTCCTCCCGGTGCAGTGCGTACACCAAACAGTCACTTTTATCAAATTTACTCTCTTCGACGAACTGAAATCCGATTCTTTCATGGAAGCGAACCGCGTCTTTGTTTGACGCAAGCGGGTCAATCAGGATAGCGGTGACGGCCTTATCTCTGAAACAACGCTCGATCGTCAGCTTCATCATCACCGTTCCGTATCCTTTTCCTAAATCGTTTTGTTCTCCGATCCAGATGTCTATCGCGCGAAGGTTTTCGGGTACGGCCCCCCAGTAGTGAGACGCTTCCTGCGCGGGATCAATGATCTGAATACAGCCTATCGGTCTTCCATCAATCTCAGCGATCAGTTGCTCTCGCCACTCGGGAAACCGCCGGAGCTCGTATGCCCAATCCCAGTCTTCGTCAGCACCCTCTGAATTGATGACGTGGGGCTGCGTATCCCAGTGCTTCAAAAAAGCCAGGTCTTTGATGCTTGCCAGGCGAAGGCTTATATTTTTGTTGGTTAGCAACTTCGGCGCTCGTTTAGGTTAATTGTTACTCGGTATTGCAAGGTCGTACGTCAGAATCTGCGGCCCCTCGTCAAAGGTTTCCTGTTGGATGAGCGTCAGTTCGTACTTTTCCGTGGAGGAACCGAACAGCCGTATCCCTTCGCCCAAAATCACCGGGTTGAGCTTAATTTTCAGTACGTCAATTTGTCGCTGATCCAGCAACCACCCGGCAAAGGCTCCGCCGCCGCATAGGTAAATGTCCGGACCCGCTTGTTCTTTCAGCGCCCTGACGTGGGCCAGATCGGGCGGAAGCACGTGCACTTTTTCGTGGGACTGCTCAAACGCCAGGGTGTTCGAAAACAAGTAGTGCTCCATGTGCGCATAAGCTGGTTGCCCCGGGGGCAATCCGTACTGGTAGCCAAACTCGTAGGTGCGGCGACCCATGATCACCGTATCGAAATGCTGCAAATCCTGCTGGTACTTCTCCACCCCCGGACCCTGCTGGGCAAATCCGCTGATATCGTCGTTGGGTCCGGCGATAAATCCGTCCACAGAAACGGCTACGTAATAGACGATTTTTCTCATGCTGGGGTAGATTTTGGTGGCAGACAATGAGTAGACGAGTACCCAAGGTCGGAAAGTGACGGTAGCCAAACAAGAAAAAGCCCAAAATTGAGTAGCAAAGCGACTACTTGATTTTGGGCTATTGAAAATCTAAGCTACGATCGGCTACTCCAGAAACTTTCTTACCAATTCGTTAATCTGCTCCTGCTCGCAGGCGAAGGCGTAGTGGCCGCAGTTCGTATCCAGGGTAATTAACTGAGCACCGCTTGCTTGGGCAAACGCACCGGCGGTTATTGGCAGTAGCAAATGATCCTGCTCGGCCACAATAATCAGGGCTTGCGGAACGGGGTTTTCCTCACCCATCGTGAGGGATTGCTGAAAATCATCGCCGAGATCGTACTGACTGATGGCGCGCATCTGACTCAGCAGATCGTACAAGCGGTAGTGACTCGCTTCTTCCTCGATGGCAGCGACTAACTCGGGAAAGGCTGCGGAGGTGGTTTCCTGCGCTCGGTACTCCGGCGTGAAGCCCAGCACGTACTCCAGCATCAGCGCAGTTGTGGTAACTTCCGGACAGTCGTCGGCATTGCACATTCGCATGATGCGCTGGAAGAGTTCGAATACCAGCCGGTCGTACGACGTCAGCGCCGGAGAACCCACAATAGGAACCGCTTTGCTGAAAAACTCAGGATAGCTGGCCATCCACTGGTAGGTCTGTAGTCCACCCATTGAGATGCCCATCACTGCGTACAGGTGGTCCAGTCCAAGTATTGAGGTCACAAATGTGTGCTGGGCGTTAACCATATCTCGGATCGAGAACTCGGGAAACGACGCTCCGGGTTGCTGCGGGCTGGTAGAGGGGGAAGAAGAAACTCCGTTGCCGAACGCATCGACGATGATGACGAAGTAGCGGGTAGAATCCAGCATCTGATCTTCTCCAATGTACGAAAGCAGACTTTCGCTCGTACCACCGTACCAGGTAGGGAACAGAATAGCGTTGCTTTTCTCGGCATTTAGTTGGCCGAAGGTACGGTAGCCAATTTGACAGTCATTAAGCACTCGCCCGTTTTCGAGCGTATAGTTACCCAAATTGGCAAATTGTAGTTGTGCCTGGGCCACAGCGATGGGTCTCATTCCTGCCAGGAAGAGGGCAATCGCTAAGACCCAGAACATGAATGGGCCAGTGAGAATAACGGAAGTGCGCTGGTTGTGCTTGTTCATTGTATGGTGGATTTAAAGTAACGACGTTTTGTTATTGTTTCGAGTATACAACCAGACCAACCGTCTCACGAAGTCAATCTCCGCCCGGCCCCCATGTCCCGTTCAGAAAAACTAGTGCTCTATCGCTAAAGTCCTTCGCTTGCTCCCCAAAGATCGGGATATGTCCACCATGGGGGATAATCCACAGGTAGGCTTCCGGTATAGCAGCGTACATCTCGACCGGGATACTCACTGGAAAGAACTCGTCGCGATCTCCGTGAACGATCAGCGTTGGGGTCGTGATTGTCGAACAGGTAAGGAGCCGTAAAGTTCATATCGTCGTAGCTATCCTTCATCCGGTGAAATTGTCCGAGTACCTCCCGGGTTTGCCCTTCACCCCGGGTACTGCACGACTCCCACTCCTGCAATTCTGCCACCGACATGCTATCCGGCACGGCCCGTTGCATAATTGCTCGGGCTTGCTCGGGAAAGTAAGACGTTGCCCCAATCAAGACCATCGCCTCGATGCGCTCCGGCTGCTGGGTTGCCATATGGAGAAGGGTCATTCCCCCGCTGCTCATTCCCATCGCCCTGACGCGATCAATCCCCAGCTCGTCTAGCAAAGCAAACATGTCGAGCGCCGCCTGCCGATGGGTAAATTCTCCTGTCGGGTTTGTAGAACGTCCGTGCCCTCGCAGGTCAGGCATGATCAGACGATAATGCTGGGCGAGTCGCTCCACTTGGGGCTGCCAGCTTTGGGCGCACCCCCCAAAGTAGTGCAGGAGGAGGAGTGGGGCACCATCGCCGACCACTTCATAGTACAACTGCACACCGTTTATCGAACGGGTATTTCCTGGGTTCTGGGCCGAACCGGAGGGCACAACGGCCAATACGCCCATCCAGGAGAGGGCGGCGGCAATGAGATGAATCTTTTGGATTGCTATACGCATGGGGTGGTTTATTAGTGGTTAAATTCAAGACAAAGCGTTTCTTGTTTCTCTAGGGATTGCCACTGGTGACTGAGTTGCGCAACGCGCGTACGTAGCGCATCCAGGGTGGTTTCCGACAGCGAAGGCGGGGGTATATTAGGGCGCATACTTCTACCAAGGTCGCCACGAAGCGGGGGTACGCTGCTCCGTCGATGCGCTCAGCCTGTAAAATTCCCACCAATATCTCGGTTTGGTGAGCCTCTCGAGGCAATCGAGCGGGTTGCAGCGCCGCCGGACGCTGAGCAACGGGCAGACCAAAGCTGCTGATATCGTATCCTTCGGCCAGCAGGCCATAGAAAGCCCGACGAAAGCTCAGTTCAGTCTCCACCACGTAGTGAATCAAGTCGTGAATCACCAGCGCGGGGTGCTTGGTATTGCTCCAGGTTTCGCTTCCGTCGGCCCGCACGCAGTGCAGCGTCGCCGAGTCATTTTCTCCTTTGATGAATGTGATCTTCATGGGCGTGGGGTTGATTCTTTCCAGCAAAGTTTGAATTGCATCGGTGCCTCTCACCGAAGCCAATTTGTTGCTGCACCTGTTCAGCGATACCGCTGGATAAAATCAATGACGGTACCGGCAAACGCGTTAGGTTCTTCATAGTTCGGTGAGTGGGCTGAATCGTCAAATAGTCGTAAGAATTTGTCCTGCACGGGAGTTCCTAGTTCCTGATAGGTTTGTTCGGCCAGTGCCACCGGAAACACTTTATCGTGCCGCCCCCAGCAGAGCAGGGTGGGCACCGTGATTTGGTGTAGTTGGTCGGTCATATCCAGTCCCTGATCCAGAAACCGGAAGTTATATGGGGCAAAGAAGTAGGCCATTGAAATGGGGGAATGGAAGAGCAACTCAGTAAAGGGAACCGGCAGTGAATCGCTTTCCGGATTATAATCGTACCCATTAGCACGACCCACGAACGTATAGTGCGCGTCGTCATTGATGCCCACCACCGGGTGTTGCTGATACCAGCGAAGCGCAAATTCCCAGAAGGATGGGTCTACGTCTTCGTCGATTTTTTCGTGGGCATAATCTATCATCATATCCCGCGAAAGCGCGTTGGCTCTGCTCCAACTGTGCCCCCCGTCTACTTCTATCCACCCTCGAATCTTGGACTGATGCTGTAGCAAATAATTCGTTCCCAACGCCCCTCCCCAGGAATGGCCCATCAGAAAAATGCTGGGCCGGTCGTACTTGACATTGATGAGTTGCACCAGCTGGTCCAGGTCTTCGGTAAACTGCTCCATCGTCGCGTCTTCCATCGAGGGGTTCCCCTGGCTCATGCCGCACATCCGCTGGTCCCAGTACACCACCGCGTAGGATTCTTCAATCAGCTGGTGCGAAGGAAAGATCGTGTAGTACTGGGAAGACCCTCCGTCGGGACCACCGTGCAGCATGATAACAAACGTTTTCGCCGCTTTATTTCCTCGTATCCACACGGGCATGACGGCCGCTTTGTTCTCCAGATAAAAGAAGTCGCCTTCGCTGAACATTTCGTGTTCTTCGCAGGCCAGCAGGATCGATGATAAGAGCGCCACTAGCAATGAGATTGGATGAATGGTTTTCATAGGGGCATAATAAATCCAGTGTTTACAGCAAAATGAGTCAGGTAATAGCCGTTAAAGGGGGCCTTCCAGAAAATCTCCGGCCTGGCAAAAATTTGGATTGTTTTACCGTCGATCTTGATACCTCGGTATCCCAATCCCAATCCCACCGAGGGCATGATTTTTCCCCGGCCAGATCTTTTATTTTTCACAACGGCACCATTGGGCAAGACCTGGTACACCTCCCCGCCGTGGGTATACTGCCGGAGATACCCCAGTCCGAGGAAGTTTTCGAGCACGAAGCCCCGGCCTAGAATTAACCGTTGACCTACCTGAAACCGGACAAACCACGAGGTATTGTTTCGGCGATGAAGATAGGCTCCGGTGCTCACCGACCAAACCAGTTGGTGCTTGGACGATTGCAGGGGATAATGCTCCACGCCCAGCGTCAGGCCGGGATGGGTCAGCGTTTCGCCAAAGTAAGAGACGGTCAACGCCCGGGTGGGAAGTGCTTCAGACTGGGCATAGGTTAGCCCGTAGCTAAACGATAGCGCCAGAAGAATTTTGTATTTCATCATAGGATTTTGAGTATGTGGGTTTGTCGCTGATATGATCTTCATAGAAGCCTCATCAGTTTTTCTTGGCAAAATTCAGGTCCTGGCGCAATAAGAAACATCATAAGGTTTTAGTAGCTTGTTCAGACCGTTGCTTAACTGAGACGTCGGGCGTTATTTTGGGGTCGGACATTGCTGGTTGCGTAGGCCGCGACATTTGGTACGACGCCAGGCTGACCAAACCAATCGCACCTAGTAGCAGTGCGGCGCGTCCTCCGTGGTAGGCATGCGAGCCGACGAAAGCGTAGTAGAGTCCGAAGCTGGTCGTCAATAGTCCGCCGATGGCCACTGCCCACCGTTGCCATCCGGCCAATAAACCCACCGCGTGGGGATGCAATATGCCCTGGGCCAGCACGAGGCCGTGGAAGACGATATATAATAAAATCCAGAGGTACGCCGCCGAGAATATCCAGTCAGTTACCTGATCATGGTAGAGCGCGGGAATTACGTACAAGGCCAAGGTAACCAGCGTGGCCACCACCGGGGTACGGGTGCGGGAGTGCAGTCGGCCCACCGAAGCTGATACCCGGCCGAAGAGTAGTCCGTCTTGCGCCATTCGGTAGAGCAGGCGGGGCATGACCGCGTACGTAACAGTGAGGGTGCCCCAGGTAGCCGCTACCGAAGCGGTTGCCATCAGGTAGTAGCCGAACGATCCGAACATCTGGTAACCGACCGCCAGTTGGGGCGCTTCGCCGCCGTGGCCGTAGACACTGTGCTGCGCCACCTGCCACTCTCCCAGGGGCAACGAACCGGCCACCCCGATGCCCATCACCAGCGAGGTGATCAGGATAATCAGCAACCCTAGCCCAATGCCCCGGGGGAGCGTCTGCTGCGGGCTTTTCACCTCTTCAGCGAGTGAACCGGCAAACTCAATCCCCACAAAACTCCAGAACGCCAGGGCCAGCCCCACCGTCAGAATGCCCTTGCTGCCCGTCCAGAGACCGTCCGCCATCAGGGGTTGCAGGTGCTCGCTACTCCACAGTTCAGTATCGCCCCAGGTCAGGAAGCCCGCCAGACCGAAAAACCACCGGATGCTCAGCATCAAGATGAACAGCCCCAGGCTGACCCAGGCGGTGGTGCGAATGCCCAGTAGGTTCGGAACCACGGCCAGCAGGGACAAGAGTAGTATGCCTACCGCTGGCGAAAGCGTATCTCCCAGCAAAGCTTGCAGACCAGACGCCCCGGCGGCGGCTTCTTTGGCCATCGTCAGGGCAATCATGCCGTAGAACGCCAAGCCCAGAAAGATGCCGAGCCGCTGCCCGCTCTTCCCCGGAAAGATAGCGCGGGCGTAGTGGTACAAGACTCCGGCGCGGGGGTAGACGGTACCTAAGTGAGCGGCCGAGAGGCCCAGCAGTACGTTGATGGCAAAACTTAGCAGCAAGGCAATGGCAAAATAAATGCCCAGGCTGAAAAAACCCTTGAAGTCGGTCGCCAGGGTGCTGGCCATAACCACCAGGGCCACTCCGGCCACCGTCACGTCGCGGAGGCTTAGTACTCTTGGTAGTTCAGGTCGTGGATTCAGGTCGCTTTTCATCGGACGGTCGGCACTGGTCGGTCGAAGAAAACTCCGGCGCGGTTGGCATTAAGGTGATACATTTGATTCATGGTGGTTAAATTCTGACGAATGAATACCGGGGTGGTACGCCGGTTTGTGATGATACAAAGGAAGCGGACTGAGAAAGAAAGACCGAATTTATGGGGTTTACAAAAGGTAGACAGGCGAACCAAGCAAGGTGGACAAAAAGTAAACAAGAAATAGTAATTCATTGATTATCAGACTATTGAAATTATTTTTCACCACTCGTCGCTTCTTTTAAATTTGCCAATCAGGAGCTAACAAGCAGGGCAGACGCTTCCGGTAAGGGCGTCTCCTGCTCCACGCGCATGAGCACGTCCAGGATCGCATCGTTGAAATCCATGCGTAACTTCTTACGCAGCCGGTGGCGCGCCGTCTTGACACTGTCCGGCGAAATACCCAGGATCGCGGCCGTTTCTTTGATATCCAGATTGAGGCGAATCAGGGCGCACAGCTTTCGTTCTTTCGGACTTAGCTCGGGGCACACGGCCGCCAGGTGGCGAAAGAAATCGGGGTGCACGCTTTCAAAGTGAAGTTTGAAGTGTTCCCAATCCTGATCGATGCTCAGGTGCTGCTGAATGTGTGCTTTGAGTTGCCGAAAATCGCGGGAACTCCACTGTTTTTGTTGTTGAAGAAGCTCCACCTTATCCCGTAGGTCGCTCATCAGTTCGTTTTTCTGAACGAAGTTCAGCGTATACGAGGTGAGTTGTTGGTTTCGGTGATCCAGTTCCTGCCGAAACTGCTGCGCTTGCAACTGCGCGTTTTCGCGCACCGTGGCGGTGAACGCCCGGGCGTGCTGAAGCTGCGCTTGCTTGGCCCGGATCTTGCGCCGCTGGCCCAGGGTGATAAGCCCCCCCGTGATCGCCAACAACAGCAAGCCCAGCGCAACGATGTTTCGTTGCAACCGGCTGATTTGGTTGTTTTGACGGAGCAGCGCGATCTCTTGCTGCCGCAGGGCAAGCTCCTGCTCCTGTTGCTCGTGCTGAAACCGGGCCGCCATCTCGGCAATCGCTTCGGCTTTTTCCTGGTTGAGCAGCGAATCTTGCAACGTGGCGTACTGCTCGAAGTGGGTGGCGGCCGGTTGGTAGCGGCGTAGCCCCCGGTAGGACTCCGCCAACTCCTGGTGAAGCAGGACGCGTACCCGCAAATCCTGATCAACGAGCAAGAGACCGGTCTGGGCCTCTTGCTGGGCGCGTGAATACTCCCCCTTTTTGTTATACATAAACGCCAGTGACTGGTAGAGATCCGCCATCGCCTCCGGGTTGCCCGACTGCCGGTGTAGTTGCAACGCCCGCTGATAATACTGCTGGGCTTTGGCCCAACGGCCTTGCTGCGTCGCAAGCGCCCCCAGGTTCTTGTAGATAGCATCGCTCATAAAGTTGACCTGCGAAGTATCGGTACGCTGGATAACCTGGAGCCAGTAGTGTTCGGCCGAATCGTACTGTTCGGTCTTAAAAAAGTTGGAGCCAATGTTGAACAGGCGACCGTCGGCCCCGGCTTGGTTTCCGAGCTTTCGGTCGATTCGAAGGGCCTGGCGAAAGTATTCGTTAGACTGCGGGTAGTTACTCATGCGGGCATTGGTGATGGCCAGGCCGTTGTACGCCTCCGATAGGTCAACCTGATGCCGGAGAACGTGCGGATGCCGCCTGGCCAGGCTGTCCGATTGGCGGATAGCGCGCTGGCTCTCGGCCACCGAAGTGAGCATATCGGCCTGGAGCCGATACAGCACCGCCCGATTGGTGCGCACTCGAGCGCCGACCGCGAGCAGGGCCGATGAGGGTGACGCCGCCGGAAGCTGCTCAATGATTTGTTGCAGGATCGTTTGGGCTTGGTCATAACTGCCCATCACGCGCAACGGCAAGGCCCGCAAGCGCTGTATCTCTAAGGACAGGGGCAACGAATCGATCAGCAGCGCCAGAGAATCAGCCTGCTGGGCGTAAATCAGGGCTTGCGCCGGTTGCACGCGGTGCAGGCTATCGATGCGTTGCTCGAGGTACTGCACCTTCTCAAGATCGGTGGACAGCGCAGTAAGGTGCTGAAGCGCGGCGTCGGCAGACTGACCCAAAGCACGGCCGACCAGCAGATAGAACAGAAGAGGAAGCAGGCAGTAAGCAGTATGACGCATTGTTGGCTAGGGTTTGGACAAGACCATGCAAACCTATCCAAGCAGCGGTTCAATGAGGCATATAGCCAGTAGACATAAAGTGTACCGGCGGTGGATAACTAGTGTACGGTTCGAAGTAACAATCTGAATATCAGTACGTTAAATTTTCACGCGGTGCTTATGCGGAAATAGAACTTTTGTTTTTGATGGGCACAATGCCACTGCTCAGCCTACCGCTTGTAGGATGCTAATGCCCCCGGCACTCGTCTCAACCTACGCAGTGCATCGGGTTGGTTCGTTACCCCCCCGTCAGCGTGAGCTCGAAGCATCATCCGTTGTCAGCCGGAGTAGGTGATTCTGGATTCAAAGAGCCTACGGCGGCCTGCGGGGTGAGCAGCAGCGCGATTTGGGTAGACTTTTGTTCGGTAACCGCCACCACGACGGAGTCGGTTTGGTAGCCTAATTTCTTGATGTGAATCTGGTAATCACCCACCGCCAGCGAATCCAGTCGAAACTGACCGTCGGCATCGGTGAGCAGCGCCGTGGTGGCCGGGTGGGTGGTGATGCTCACTCCGGCCACCGGGGCCTGGGTAAGCGCATCGCGCAGGGTGCCTGAAAGCCGACCCAGTTTTTTCGCCGATTGCCCCAGAACGATGGCCAGCGTAGCGGTTTGTTCCGGCTGCAGGGCCAGCTTTAGCGATTCGTTGCGGTAGCCCGACTTCTCGGCCGTCACCGTATAATCTCCCGTGGGAATGCTGGTCAGGAGAAAGGCTTCGCTGCTGTCGGTGCGGGCGATGGAGGTGGGCGGCACGGTGGCCACTTGCACTCCGGTTAAGGGCGCCCCGGCTTCGTCGGTGATGTGGCCGCTGAGTTGGGCGAAGGATACTAAGTCGATCGTATCTTCCTGGCAGGCCAGTAGTACAAACAAGGCCATCAGGCAGGAGAGGGTACGGAGGTGGATCATGGTGCTTGGTTTTGTAAGGGTAAGTACTGATTTTTATTCCGGCAAGGATTGAAATCCGTTCTCGATGGTGATGCGCATGCCTTCGCCCTGCTGCTGCACCTGGTAAGCGGGGGCCGAACCGTGGTTCTCGATCTGAACCAGTTCCAGAAAACTACCTTCCTGGGCAACGTTGTAGTCCATTCCGTTGCCGATCAGGTCTTGCTGAAGCGAATTGTAGGCTCCTCGTTGCTGCACCTGAACGTCGTTATTGTCGCCGCGCAGCACTCCGGTATAATCGTGACCGATGCCTTGTTGAACCACGTTCCAGTCGTTATCGTTGCCCAGTTGGAAAAGCAGTAGTTGTTGGGCTTCGCCTTCCTGAAAGATCCGTAACTGCTGTTGCTGGCCCGATTGCACCGTTTCACTGGCGTGATCCTGACCGATTTGCTGAAGCGTTAGCCGGTTGTCACTGCCGGAGGCAAATTCAGATGCATCGGGTAACAAAAGAACCGGGGTCTCAACCTCCTGAGCCAGGATGCTGATCGTACATCCTAATCCTGCAATCGTTGTTAAAAACAGATTTTTCATAGCGTTAGAAGAGTCTTCCGGAAAGAGGGCCTTTCCGGAAGATGAATGAATAAATTAAAAGGGCAGTCCGGCTCCCTGAGAAACGATGGCGCTGTTTCCGTTGCCTTGCTGAACAACGTTGATATAGTCATTAGCTCCTTCCTGGAAAAGAAAGGCTTCGTTCTCTTCGCCAGTTTGCATCAGGGAGACTTCGCTATCTTTCGTGATTGAGCCAGCAGTGCCCGCTTGTTGAATCAGTCCTTGGTTACCACTTCCGGTTTGTTCGCTCTTCACCTGGTTATTCGTAGCGATGCCACCCAGTGTTCCCTGATCAACCGTGATATCATTGCCGTACCCATACTGGGTAGTATGGGCCTGATTGTTTCGGGCTATCCCATTGAGGCCAGCTCCCTGATTGATCGTAGCCCCGTTCTCGCCTTCTTGTAGAATAGAAGCCCAGTTAGTATAAGCTTCCCCTACGTTTCCCTGTCGGATGGCGGCGGAGTTGGTGCCCTGCTGTTCAATACGGGCGCGGTTATCTTTGGCTGTACTACCAAGGCCTTCTCCTTGATCTACGAACGCTGAACTCGCTTCTCCCCGTTGTTCTACCGTGGTATGATTAGCGGTGGCGTTTGCCCCGTCTACCCCTTGATTAATATTTACAAAATGCTCAATACCGCTTTGGTTGATGTCGGCTTTGTTAAACTTAGCCAATCCACCAACGGCCTGTAGTACCGTAACACTGTGACTTTCGCCAACTTGGTCAATAAACACTTCATTGTTCTGACTTTGGGCTATCGCACCAACGCAAAGCAGCGTACATACGAAGATTAATACTTGTTTTTTCATCGGTTAAATCGTTAAAAGAATTAGAGAATACTTGGTACCAAGACCACCGATATCCGGTGGTCTGCTGTTGTTGGTACCGAAGTATTGATAATCAATGGGTGTAGTCTACAAATCCTGAGAATCTTTACTTCCGAGGATGACAAATGCTTCGTTGGCGTTTCCTTGCTGCAGTATGTCTACGAGATCATCTCTTCCAGCCTCTGTAATCTCGGCATTGTTGAGGTCACCAAATTGTTCAATGATCGCCAGATTGTCGAAGGATGTTTCGAAATCCCCTTGCGAAATATCTGCTGAGTTTTGGTTACCCTCCTGCTCGATACTGGCTTGGTTGCCTTCGGCGATGTCGCCCAGGCCTTGAATGACATTAGAGGAGTTGCCGTTGCCATGCTGGGTTTGCGTTATCTGGTTATCCTTCGCGAAACCATCGCCATTAGCTCCCTGGAGGACCCTCATAGTATTATCGTTACCGTGCTGCAATTGGGTAATTTGATTAACGATAGCGGATCCTATCACATCCCCCTGTTCAATTTCGGCTGAGTTCCTTGATCCTTCTTGGTGCTGCGAATTATGATTCTCCTTGGCAATTCCTAAGCTGACTCCTTGATCGATGAGGGCGGTGTTCTCTGTCCCAGCTTGGTACTGCGAATTACGATTCTTTTCTGCGAACCCTGAGCCGAATCCTTGAGATATCCGAATTAAGTTTCCTTCTCCGGATTGGAAACGCGAATTTTCGTTACGAATACCAGTGCCGTTCTCAGAACCCACGCGAAGACTACTGTTGTTGTCGATGCCTTGCTGCGTGATAGAAGTTTTGTTGTGTTGAGCAAAACCGTCTATTCCGTGAATCGCTGTTGCCCGATGATTATCACCAATCTGGTCAATAAACACTTCGTTGTTCTCACTTTGAGCGATGGCATTAAGACGCATCAGCACACCTATAAGTATAATTGCTTGCTTTTTCATAGTTGGTTAAATTATTGGAAATTTAGAAAATTAGTTGAATTAACGGGGGTACGACCGAGCTGGGGTGCGGCCAGATCGTACCACCGGGGTAAGTGCCCATCAAGAAGTTTTACAAAGGGGCGGTTCCTCCCTGAGTTACGTTGGCAGTGTTGGCATCGCCCTGTTGCAATACGTCCGCCAGATCATTCCGACCAGCTTGTTCGATCCTAGTGTTGTTGAAATCGCCTAGTTGCTCTACCATAGCCCGGCTATCTATCGCTTCTTCACCCTCAGCACCCTGAAGGATATCAGTAGAATTTTCGTCACCTATCTGGTCTAAGGCAGCGTGGTTGTCAAGCGCAATTCCTTCGTCAGTTCCTTGTAGAACGGAGAAACCATTGCCTGACCCATCTTGCGTAACGTTTGCTTCGTTTCTCCGAGCGGTTCCGCCAAGATCACCAAATGCGGCACTACCTTGTATCACGTTTCCGGAATTGCTCTCCCCGTGTTGAGCTACCTGAGTTTCGTTTTCGGTAGCAATACCGTCAGAAAATCCCTGCTGAACCCCCAATGAATTTCCGCTTCCTTCCTGGTAGGTGTCAACCTCATTGTCTTTGGCTTCACCTCGCGCGCCTTGGACGATCCTCGCACTATTACCGTCGCCACTTTGATAGGCATTGGCCTCGTTATCAGTCGCTACCCCAGCGCTACCTTGCAGGACTTCGGCTCGGTGTTGCACACCCTGCTGCTCTACGTTTGCCTGGTTATCCCGGGCGGTACCGGTTGCTAACCCCTGATCTACACGAATGACATTGAGGATGCCTTCCTGAATAACGACTGCTTCATTGTCTCGGGCCTCGCCTCCTACGCCCTGTAGAACATCTGCTTGGTTGTCATCGCCAATCTGGTCGATGTACACTTCGTTGTTTCGGCTTTGGGCCAAAGCACTCGCGCCAATGGCGGTGGCGAGCATACCGCTGAATACTGCTTTCTTGATAAACATAATTGATAAAGGTTAAAATAAAACATAAATAAAATTCTCACTTGGAACGGAATCGGGCTATCCCCCTGACGATCCGTTCTCTCTTAATCTTTTTTCGGCTTAGTCATATTTCCACGTCATCGCATCGATGGCTTGTTGCACCGAAGCCGGGGCCAGCGCGTGTTCCTTGATTTCTCGGAACACTACGACCACCAGATTGCGCTCGCGCGGCAGATCTAGCAGCAGGTGGAAGGTAAACAGGATGCCTTTTTTTCCGTTGATCTCCACCGTATGGTGATCGAAGTCCCGGATAGCGGCTAAGGCGGTTCGGTCGCAGTACCCGACCGCCCGGCAATATTCAGGGGGAGGCGAGGGGGCGTGGAGTTGCCGTTTGGCTACCGGACGCTCTTGGGTATGCGCTAATCGTGTTTCTGTTGCTTGGTTCATGGTTTTCCTAAGTAAAGATGAATGCCCAGCGAGGCTGACCAAAAGAAATCGTTGTACTTGCCCTGCTGCATCCGGTCGAGCGCATCGCTCAGTACGTACTGATGCCGCACTTTGGCGCTTACTCCCAGGAGGTTGCTCAGCAGGTACTCGGCTCCCAGTCCGGCGGTTATCAGGCCGTAGCCCGACCCCAGCGGCTGCGCTTCTTCACCGATCCAGCCGCCTCCCAGGTGCAGTAGGGGTGTGAAGCGGGTTTCGGGTGATAAACGCCACTCGCTGAAGGCTTCGGCCAGCCACACCTCTTGCTGATACGCCCCTTCCCCGGCCAGTGTGCCCTGCGTGGCCTCCACGCCTACGGTGAGCCAAGGACTTAATTGCGTACCTACCTGCACCGACCCGGCCGGACGAAACAAAGGATTCGGGTAATCACCCGCGTAGCGAAAGGTGCCCAGGCTGGCTCCCAAACGGAAGCGGCTGCGCTGAAAGCGATTGTAGCGGCGACCCAGGTAGTCGGTCTGTTCGTTGGCCTGTACCTCGCGTTCGTATTGGGTGATCACCGGCGCGTTTATTTCCTCAGCATGCTTCAAATTCCACAATCCGTCCACGATCCCTTCCACCACCAAGCTGTGCACGGCTTTCTCAGTGGCCTCACGCACGGCCAGCTCCGCCGGTTCGTTATGGGTGAATCCCGTTTCGGCCTCCAGCAAGCGTTGAAAGCTCACGAAACGAAATAGCCCGACGTCTACCTTCTGCGAAAGAATGGTGCGCGAGGTATAGATCGTCTTCAGCACCCGCCCGTTGGTGGTCGACGTCGCCCGAAGGTACACCGTGACCCGGTCTTGGCGGTACTCGGCCGATCCTCCGACCCCGAAGTAGCGGGCGCCTGCTCCGCCGGTGAGCACGTTGGCATCGTACGAGATGATACCGCCTTCCAGCAGCACTCCGGCGAACAGCAGGGGCGGTAACGACACTTCAGCCTGGTTCCCTTGCTGCTGCTGGTAGGCCTGCCGCGACGAGCGGATGATCTTGCGCTCGTTGAGCAAATTAGACAAGCCCTCGCGCTCGATGGTGGTGAACCAACCCGAGTTTTCCAGGGCCCGCTGCAAGATAGAGGTGCCCCCCTGCGTCACGGCGGTCGACCAACTGGCGCCCACCTCAGAGGGCTTGTACTGGCCGGTTTGGTCGCGAAACTTGTAGACGGCCGCGACAATCTTTTCTTGCGGTTCGGGCAGAGATGTTAGGGCTTCGTACATCGCCGACTCGGCTCCCAGTCGGGCACCGCCCTGATGGATGGGTTGACTGAGGTAGGGCGCGCAGCCAGAAAGAGTAAGCACCAAAGAACACCAGTAATAGAAGTATAAATTTCGTTTCATGGGATTAGATTCGTTTTTGGTCGTTTGTCCTTAGTCACTGGTCACTCGCCTTTGCGCAAGTGACCAAGGACCAGGGACAAATGACCACTGACTAAAAGTATGGCACGCTAACGGTGGTTTCACTGCCGGTGACGGTATCCAGAATTTTGATTTCGATGCCTTCGCCGCCCGGGGCCACGTCGATCTGGTAGTTACCGATCTCGTACTGTCCTTCCGCCAAGCCTGCCTCTCCGAACTGCTCGCCGACCACCTCCCGGGTGATGCGGCTCAGGATTTGGCGATTGAGGCTCTGCTCAAAGTCTTGCAAAGGGTCGCGCTCGAAGCGGCTACTGATATTATCTTCTTCGGCCGTGTATCCGTTTTGCGCCTGCGCCGACGAGAGCATCCAACCGTAGTTGAGGTAGCTGCCCCCGAAGGCCGGGTTCTGCGGCTGATAGGTAAAATCCTGCGCCCGCAGGGGAGTGGCCCATCCGGCCAAGCCTAGTAAGAAAAAGCTGAATAAATACTTCATGATCGTATAGTTTTTCGGATCAAAGGAACACTATTAGTAGATGCCGCTTCCGTGCTGGTCTTCGTTTTCTAGTTGCTGCGCCATCTGTTCGTAGTGCTGAATGTGGTAGCGGGCCAGTCGCATGGCGTAGGTGGCTGTCGCGAGCAAAAGTTCTTCTCTCGCTTGCAGCGCCCGAGTCATCAGTTCGGTATCGTTGAGCCGCACGGTGATGCGGGTTCCCCGGCCCGGTTGGGGTTGCTCTTTGATGTAAAGGGTGTAGCCCATCGAACTGGATGGTGCTTCCCAGCGCGCGTAGAACAGTTCGTAAAAATCCCGGCCTATTTTAGTAACCGTCTCATCAATGACCAGTCCGTTCATTTCCAGTCCGGCTTCCGATTGGGGTGATACATCGACCTGCGCCGCTGCTTTTGGTGAGGCGAACAATAATAACAGCACTACAACCATCCCAACCACTGCGGTAGCGTGACGCAGTGGGGAAAGTGAATGAATAAAGAAGCGTAGCGATTGGGGCATGATTTAATTGGTAAATCCCGTGGCGGTGAAACCTTTGGGTGATTGTTGACACAAACTACGCGGTTCGGGCCGCCGATCCCTATTTTTTTGGGGTGACAAAAGGTAGACAATGCGCCCCGATCAGGTAGACATAATGTGAACCAGAAAGGGCAACACCCTATTGGGCAACCGCTTAGGGGACGGGTAACCTATGTCCTATTTTAAAAAGAACGAACACTTTATTAGCGATTAGGGCAATTGTCGGGGCAGTGGATCCCGTAGAAAGTCTTCAGCAAAGCCATTAGAAGGCGGAATATAGTGCGGTGACTGGATGATAGACCGTGATCCTACAAGACCGGATTTATCCGTTGCACGGGCACGAAGATCGTGAGTAAAATGTGTTAATTTTTTTGCCTACAAGTCTTCAGAAAGAAACAAGAATCAATTTATGCAAGAAATTACGGAAGTCAATAAACTGCCCTCAGAGCCCTCAAATCGCTATATTATCGATGATAGTGCACTATTTGTCTACCCACTTTCGAAGTACTGTTGACCTTATGTCTACTCGCTTTTTTAGGATGCCCCCACCGGCTTGCCGTATCTTTGTCACAGACGCTGCCAGAAAAGTAAGCTCATAAAAAAAGCCAGACGGCCGAGCGCTTTGCGGGTCAGTACAAATCTCTTACCCTTCACCCTGTTTATTAGCATTATCATGAAAACTACCAAAAAGCAACCATCAGCTTCGTACAATCACCCTGGACGGGCACGACGGTCTCCACTGATCGGAAGTGTAGTACTGATCATAGACTTACTACGCTGCCCGGCCGATCAGTTTTTTATCACTGACTGGTAGGTCCCCGGGATCAACCTTTATTTAGTGACACAATCACAATTCAACATGAAAACACAACGAGAAACCTTTCTGGGATCGACCACGGTTCGGTCGGCCCTCAACCGGGCCCGCCGCTACACCGCGACTCCCCCGCGGTAAGTAGCCGCGCAACCGGCTTCGATAAGCGAACGGCGGAGCCGATGAATGTTCAAAGATTCGCATCACCTCATTACGTATCGTATTTCTTAACCCCTATTTTATCATGCACACATTCAAGAATTTTCTGATTTTCACCCTGGCCGTGGGCCACCTACTGTTTTTCACCTCCTGCACGGAGGAAGAAGATACCGCCCCGGTTACCCCGGAAGAGCCCGTCGCCGAAGAGCCAACCGGCATTAACGTTCAACTTACCAACGACGGCACCTTCGGCGACTACCTCACCGATGCCGAAGGACGTACCCTGTATTTCTTCACCAAAGACGCCGACGGCAAGAGCACTTGCGTGGGCGGTTGTGAAGCCGCCTGGCCGGTCTTCAACACCGACAGCCTGTCGGTCGGTGAAGGACTGGAAGCGGCGGATTTCGGCAGCATCACCCGGGCCGACGGCAGTAAGCAGACCACCTTCAAGGGCTGGCCGCTGTACCGCTTCGCTTCCGACGCCAACGCGGGCGACATCACCGGCGACGGTTCGGGCGACGTGTGGTTCGTAGCAAAACCCGATTACAGCCTGATGCTGGCGAATCAGGACATTGAAACCATTGAGGGCGACAGCGACCGCTACCTTGTAGACGCGGAAGGCAACACCCTGTACTTCTTCCTCAACGATGAGGAAGGCGTGAGCAACTGCGCGGGAGGCTGCCTGGCCTCGTGGCCCTCGTTTGCCGGAAGCAGTGCGCTGGTGTTACCCTCGGCCCTTGCTGCCGCCGACTTCAGCAGCATCACGGGTACCGACGGTCAGCCTCAGCTTACCTATAAAGGTCGCCCGATGTACTTCTTCGCCCAGGACCAGCAGCGGGGCGACGTGATCGGCGAAGGTGCCAGCGATGTGTGGTTTGTATTCAATGAAGCCAACCTGGAAAAAGCCGGTGACCCGGTGGAAGCTCCGGAAGAAGAAGCCGAGGCCGTATCGCTAGCGGATAGCGACGAGTACGGCAGTTACCTGGTGGACGGCGAAGGTCGTACCCTGTACTTCTTTGCCAAAGATGCCGATGGGGCGAGCGCTTGCGCCGGTGGTTGCGCGGCCGCCTGGCCGGTATTCCACGCCGAAGAACTGGCCGTGGGCACAGGCCTCGAAGAAGCTGACTTCTCGGTGATCACCCGGGCCGATGGTAGTGAGCAAACTGCTTACCTCGGCTGGCCATTGTACTACTTCGCCTCCGACGAAGACGCCGGAGACATCAACGGCGATGGGTCAGGAGACGTGTGGTTTGTCGCCAAGCCTGATTACAGGCTAATGGTAGCCAACCAGGACATCACGGGTATCGATGGCGACGGCAATCGTTACTTCGTAGACGCGGAAGGCAACACCCTGTACTTCTTCCTCAATGACGCGGAGAACGTGAGCAACTGCGCGGGCGGATGTCTGGCCTCGTGGCCATCGTTTGCCGGAAGCGATGAGGTAGTGCTTCCCTCTATTCTGGCTTCTGCCGACTTTGGGAGCATCACCGGCACCGATGGACAGCCGCAGATGACGTATAAAGGCCGTCCGATGTACTACTTTGCCCAGGATCAGCAGCGTGGCGACGTGATCGGTGAAGGTGCCAGCGATGTATGGTTCGTGTTCAACGAAGCCCATCTTGCGGAAGAAGGCGGCGAGGAGGAAGTGCCCGCCGAAGGCTACCAACTCAGCTTGGCCAACAATGACGCACTGGGTAACTACCTGGTGGATGCCGAAGGCAAAACCCTGTACTACTACACCAAAGATGCCTCGGGCGAGAGCGTCTGCGAAGGAGCCTGCGAAGCGGCCTGGCCGGTATTTTACCAGCCGGAGATCAGCTACGGAGAGGGGCTAGTCGCCGCCGATTTTGCGGAGATCACCCGCCCCGACGACAGCAAGCAGGTCACCTACCAGGGTTGGCCACTGTACTACTACGCGGGCGACGACACCGGGGATATCATCGGCGAAGGCATCGGCACGGTATGGTTTGCGGCCAAGCCCAACTACACCCTGATGGTGGCCGACGCAGTGCCCGCCGGGGCCGACGCTTCGGTGAAGTACCTGGTAGACGCCTACGGCAACACCCTGTACTACGCGCTCAATGACGAAGAAAACGTGAGCAACTGCAACGGCGACTGTGCCTACACCTGGCCCGCCTTCGCGGCCGAAGGAGTACTCGTGCTGCCCTCTATGCTGGACGAATCAAAATTCGGCACCATCCAGCGCACAGGAGGAGGAACGCAGTTGACCTACGTCGGACGGCCGTTGTACTACTTCGTGCAGGACACCGAACGCGGCGCTACCCAAGGGCACGCCTCGGCGGCATTCACCGTGGCCGAGGTTCCGTCGTCTCTTTAAGCTTGCTTACGCTACGTTTCCAAACCCTTTACTCACCCCAACCCCAATGATTATGATTCGTCTTTTTCACCTTCGCTCCTTCGCTATCACTGCGTCCTGCCTATTGATTATCATAGTCGGAGCGGTGCGCTGCACCTACGAGGTGGTGCCCGAACCGGCCAACTGCGATGCGGCACCCCAGGTGCGCCTGGTGGCCAAGAGCGACGCGAGCTGCGGCGTGACCAACGGACGCATCGAGGTGCGGGTGGAAGGAGGCTCAGAGGGGTACGCGTTTCGTATCAACGATAAAGAGGCGCAGGCGGACGGTACGTTCACCGCCCTGGCCGCCGGAACCTACGTGGTGTCGGCGACCGACGCCAACGGGTGCCGGGGCGAGCTCACCGTGTCGGTGAACAACCGCGACGGGGTGAACATGAACGTCACCGCCACCGAAGCCAGTTGCGGAGCCACCGACGGACGCCTCCGGGCCGAAGTGTCGGGCGGAGAAGCTCCCTTTCGGTTCAGGCTGAACGGCGGGGCAACGCAGAGTACGGGAGTGTACAACGCGTTAGCGCCAGGAGAATATGAAGTGAGCGTGGAAGACGCCAGCGGCTGCACCGTCACCCAGCGGGTGGAAGTGCGCAGCGGCATCGCCTTTGCCACCATCCAGCCCATCATAGAAACCAACTGTGCGGTGAGCGGATGCCACAACGGCAGCGTGGCGCCCAACTTCACCAGCGTTGCCACCATCCAGGATAGAGCCGCCCGCATCAAGGCGCGCACCTCGGCCAAAACCATGCCCCCGCCCTCGAGCGGCCGCACCCTCACCGAGGCGCAAATTGAGCAGCTGGCCTGCTGGGTAGACGGCAACACCCAATAATATCAATTCAAATAAATCGTACAGACGCAATTCATTGCGTCTCAACCAGACGCGGCGCGTCTCAACCAAAAAAACAATGAAAACTAAATTCTTTATCACCCTCATCATCGTACTAATCGCCCACCTGGAATCATCGGCGCAGGCCAAATTTATGACCCAGTCGGGTGCGGCCAAGTTTTTCTCCACCGCTCCACTCGAAGACATCGAGGCGAATCACGGCGGGGTGCAAAGCATCATTGATCTGGAAAGCCAGGAGGTAGCCGTCAGCATGCTCATCACTGGCTTCAACTTCAAGAAGTCTTTGATGCAGGAGCACTTTAACGAAAACTACCTGGAGTCGGAAAAGTATCCCAAGGCGGTTTTCAACGGAACATTCAGTAGTGCCAAGCCCGTTCGGGCCGACCAGGACGGCACCTACGCGGTGACGGTGACCGGTGAACTCACCATCCACGGAGTGGCACAACCCATCACCACCACCGGAACCATCACCGTGAGCAACGGTCAGGTGACCGCCGAAACCACCTTCCCCGTGCGGGTGGCCGACCACCGGATTGAGATTCCGAAACTCGTATTTATGAACATCGCCGAGGTGGTAGAGGTATCTGTGCACCTGGAATACCAGCCCTTCAACAGCTAACGCCATAGGTTAGGTTTGGTAATTTGTTTAAGCATCGTACAATAGCCGGTCGCTGGCTGGCTACTGTATTTCTTTCTTAACTGTTCACCCGCAAATTGTTCAACCATGAAAACTCCGTATCAACAACGACAAGCCTACGGTTTCAGCACACTCCTTTTTGGGTCGGCTAGCCCCGCCACACGCATTGTCTACTCCTCTTTTCTTATCGTCTTGATTTTGCTGATGATCTCGGGAAAAGCGCAGGCGCAGGATGACCTGATGAACCTGCTCGACGCCCAAACTCCCGACCCGGTGCACTACACGGTGGCCACCTTCAAGGGCAGTCGCCTGATCAACGGCCACACCGTGGAGACCCGGAAGCGGGGCACCCTGGAGTTTATCATCGGCCACCGCTTCGGACGGCTCAACTCCGGGGCCTACGAGTTCTTCGGCCTCGACGGAGCCAACATCCGGCTGGGCTGGGAGTACGGTCTGGCCGACTTTCTGAACGTGGGCGTGGGCCGCAACTCCTTCGAGAAGACCTACGACGGCTTCCTGAAGCTGAAACTGCTGCGGCAGAGCAGCGGAGCACGGCGGTTTCCGGTATCGATGGTCGCCTTTTCCAGTGCCGCCATCAAAACGCTAACCAGCGAAACCCCGCTCGAATTCACCGACCGCCTGTTCTACACCCACCAACTGCTGATCGGGCGAAAACTAAGCGAATTGCTGTCGCTGCAACTGATGCCCACGTTGGTGCATCGCAATCAAGTGGCGGAAGCAGACGGTGAAAACGATGTGTACGCACTGGGTGCGGGCGGAAGAATAAAACTGACCGCCCGGGTATCGCTTAATGGCGAATACTACTACCGCTTGACGGTGCCGGAAGATGATCCGGGCTTCAACTCACTGGCCGTAGGCTTCGATATTGAAACCGGGGGGCACGTGTTTCAGTTGCACCTCACCAACAGCCGCGCCATCATCGAGAAGGGCTTCATCACCGAAACTACCGGCAACTTCTTCGCTGGCGACATTCACTTTGGTTTCAATGTTTCTAGGGTCTTTTAGGATGAAGAGGATTAAGCAAAAATTGCTACGTTTGCTCAGAACAGAGTATCCTACACAAGCGGATGCCTTGACAGTGGCAATAGATCAGGAGTACCTTTGTGTTGAGAAAGACGTCGCCTTTGCCAAGGATTCTAAGCATCCGATGGACAAAAACTTACCCATTGCTGCGTATCTCCTGGCCATCATCAAGGTGCTAGACCACAACAAATTTGATTTACCTAATATTCGGAAACTGATACTGGAGCTCGCTCACCAATACGCCCGCCCCAGAAACAGGGTGGAGCGGTATCTAAAATCGCTCGCTCCTGCCTTGCTCACGTCTACCGTAGGGCGCTACTTGCTGCGGCGAATCGACCGACAACTCAAGAAATCTCCTTTGGCCGACGGATTCTTGATAGACGTGCTAACCTCTCCGGAAGAAACGCTGGGTTTTGGGTACGGGGTGGATATTCGGGAGTGCGGTATTTGTAAACTCTTTGCTAAGCAACAGTACCAAGCCTACGCTCCGCTGCTGTGTGAGGTAGACTACATCACTTCCTCACTGGCCGGTTTACAACTCATCCGACGTGGCACCATTGCTAACGGAGCGGCCAAGTGTGATTTTCGTTACCGAAGAATAAAATAATGTTCAATCGCAGGCACTGAGGCTGCTTGACTACAAAAAAACAATGAAAAATCGTTCTCTCAACATTTTACGAAAGCTACAAACCAAATGGAGTCTCAATTCTCTTTGGCAAGTAGTCGCAATACTGGTTACTTTCAGCCTAGCTGGATCGACTATAGTTTGGATTCGCCCCTGGTTCTTTCAGTGGCTGGGGATGAACGAACAAACGCCCTGGCTGCTGAAAGCAACAGCGTACCTTCTCTTCGTATTTCCCACCTACCAAGCACTACTACTGGCCTACGGTGGGTTGCTTGGTCAGTACGCATTCTTTATCCGCAAAACTAAGAAAGTTCTTCAAGCAATAACCCCTACTCAAAACTCACATTAGCATGAATTACCGGCTCACAATAACGTTTACATATCTGATTATCAGTATGTTGCTAGCAAGCTGCCGCCCTGGTCAGGAACCGACACAAGCTCCTCTGTTCGACAACCTGGGCGACCACCACCTCGAGGTAACCACTACTTCGCGGATGGCGCAACAATTCTTCACCCAGGGGCTCAACCTGACCTATGGGTTCAATCATGCCGAGGCGGCCCGTTCGTTTCGCGAGGCCATTCGCATAGATTCTACCTGCGCGATGGCCTACTGGGGTGCGGCCTTCGTACTAGGACCCAATTACAACGCCGCGATGGAAGAAGACGTCCGGCAGTCGGCCTTTGACTACATTGAGCAAGCCCTCGTTTACAGTCCAACGGCTAAACCCTGGGAGCAAGCGATGATTCGGGCCCTGGCTACCCGCTACGATTACGAGCAAACCGATGACCAGAATGTGCTCGACGAAGCCTACGCCAACGCGATGGCCAAGGTACATCAACAATACCCGCAGCACGACGACATCCAGGTGCTCTACGCCGAGGCGCTGATGAACCGGCACCCCTGGGATCTGTATACGCGGGCGGGAGTGGCGAAGCCCTGGACTCCGGAGATTCTAGCTACACTGGAGGAGGTACTGGAGCGAAATCCGGCGCATCCCGGAGCCAACCACCTGTACATTCACGTGGTGGAAGCCTCCGATCAGCCGGAGCAAGGGCTCGCCAGTGCCCGCCGCTTGGGCGGACTGATGCCCGGGGCGGGCCACTTGGTGCACATGCCGTCGCACATTTACATTCGCACGGGGCACTACCACGAGGGATCGCTGGTTAACGAACGAGCCATTTCGGTAGACAGCGTCTACATCGACCGCTGCAACGCGCAGGGAGCGTATCCACTCACGTATTTTCCGCACAACATTCACTTCCTGGCCGCCACGGCCGCGCTGGAGGGCCGGGGTGAAACGGCCATCAATGCGGCCTACCGTGTAGCCGCCCACACCGCCACCGACCTGATGCGCGAACCCGGCCTGGAAACCCTGCAGCACTACTGGATCATTCCGTACTACGTGATGGTAAAGTTCGGGCAATGGGATCAACTGTTGAAGATCAAACCACCTAGTGATGACCTGATCTATCCGCTGGCAATTTGGCACTACGCCCAGGGAATGGCCCACGCCGGGAAAGGGCAACTGTCCGATGCAAAGGCTAGTCTCAAGCGACTGGAGATCATCCAGCAGGATACCACGCTGGCGCATATCACGATTTGGGAGCTCAATTCGGTGGACCAACTGGTAGCGATTGCCGCCCGGATGCTGGAAGCAGAGATTGACCGCCGGAGCGGTAACCTCATGGCCGCCATTACGCTGCTAAAAGAAGCCGTGGTGGTTGAAGACCAGCTTAACTACAACGAACCGCCGGACTGGTTTTTCTCGGTGCGTCACGCGCTGGGAGCGGTATTGTTAGAGGCGCAACAGTACGAGCAAGCCGAAGCAGTGTATCGAGAAGACCTGCGCTTTTATCCCAACAATGGCTGGGCTCTGAGTGGACTGTATCACAGCTTAACCGGCCAAAACCGACTGGCGGAAGCGATTCCCGTGAAGCAACGGTTTAAGCAAGCGTGGCGATACGCGGATATCACCCTGAGCACATCGGAGGTGAAAGCGCTGGCGTACCGGCGCATCGTTCCGAATCCGGTTATTGACCGGCCTCTCACCGAAATTGCCGCAATCACCTGGTGCGGCACAAAATAATCAGGAACGGTAGGTTTATCTAAAATAGATCCAGCACTTCGGCCCGGAAGGTAGGGTTCACGCCCATCGCCAGCGCTACCGACACCAGCAGCCCGATGGTGGCCAGGGCAACGTCTTTTCCGATCATCAGCAGCGCCTCCCGGACGCGAACCTTTCGCTCGGAGCTACTGGTTTTTTCGCGGAAGCGCATGGCGAGTTCCCGGCCTCCCAGCAGCCCGATAAACACCCAGGTGGTGCTCATGGGAATCACGCTGATGGTTAGCTTGTAAATCAGAATGGAGGCGTAGACGAAATCGATCAGGGTGGCGGCCCGGATGTCGGTCACCTCGCTTTTTTCGTTCACAATCTGCTGAATCCGGTCGCCCTTCAGAAAGAAAATCAGCCCTAAGCCGAAGAACACCACCAACGAAAAGGCCAGTAACTGCCCAACCCCAAGCTGACGGGGCAAATAGATAGCAATGTTGGCAGCATCTTGCATAATCCACACCGACCACAGCGAGCCGCTGGTGATCCACTGCGCCACGGCCCACCAGGCAGCGGGTTCTTTCTTAAAGTATTTCTTGGTGAGGTTGGTGATGCCAAACCACACGACAAACCCCAGGAAGAAGGCCAGCAGGTAGGCCGCCAGGCTCTTGTTGATCACCGAGGCCACCGCTCCCTGACTCACCGCAAAGCTGCTCAGCAGCAAAAAGGTGGTGGACACCGGCATGCGCAGACGGGTGAGCACCAGCAAAAAGATCGGCGCGGCAATCTGCAAGAAATTAAACTGATCGGGCTGCGGATACGAGAGCGAGCCGTCCGCCTCCTGGCCCAGCAGCCTTCCGTACGATACATCACCGTCGTTGACGTACCACCCGTAGATTACCGTCACTAAAAAAATGGTGCCGATATACAGCCAGAGCACGTACCAGCGGCGGTGGGAGTTGGAAGCGATAAAGGTGCCGATGGTCTGGATACTGTCGTTAGATACCGCCGAGTAGGCCGCCAGCACAAAGCCGAACCACATGGCCACACCGGGATACGGGTACACCAGCCCTCCCACAAAAAATAAGATAGCGATTAAAAGAATAAAGGATCGTTCTTCCTTGACGACGTCGAAAATCTGATAGGTAATTTCTCGGAAACGGCTGGTGGAGCTTTCTGGCTTTTGTAATTTGGGCATCGGCCGGTTAGATCGGATTGGGTCACAAGTATAAGTAATTTTTGGATACGTAGAACATGATACCCACTAATTGCTTCTTTTTGCTGGATGAATTGAAATTTCGCAACCTTAAAGGTAGGGAACCAAAACCATCGGATCGGCATTCGCCGTGTTAACTTTGTGTTAATAATTCCTATGTTTGCTCTATGATTGACTTCACTGCCTTTACGCTGGACAACGGGTTGCGGATACTGGTCCACGAAGATGCGTCAGATCCGCTGGTGGCCTTTAACGTGCTCTACGACGTGGGTTCGCGCGACGAAGACCCCGAAAAAACCGGGTTCGCCCACCTATTTGAGCACCTGATGTTCGGTGGCTCCCAGAACATTCCTTCCTACGACGAACCGCTGCAACGGGTGGGCGGCGAAAACAACGCCTTCACCAGTCCCGACATCACCAACTACTACATCACCCTGCCCGCGGCTAACCTTGAAACCGCCTTCTGGTTAGAGTCCGACCGCATGCTGAGCTTATCATTCGACCCCGAGGTGCTGCGGGTGCAGCGCAGCGTGGTGATCGAAGAGTACAAGCAGAACTACCTGAACCAGCCCTACGGTGATGCTATGATCACCCTCAAGGAGCTGGCCTACCGGGTGCATCCCTACCAGTGGCCCACCATCGGACGCCACATCGCGCACATCGAGGAGGCTACGCTCGACGACGTGCGCACCTTTTTCTACCGGCACTACCTGCCCAGCAACGCCGTGCTGGTGGTGGCGGGCAGCGTGACCGTCGACCAGGTGAAACGCCTGGCGGATCGCTGGTTTGGCCCCATTCCAGTGGGCCAGCGGCCTCCCCGGCAGCTGCCCGCCGAGCCCCGGCAGTCGAGCAAGCGTGAGCAGCACGTGACGGGTTCGGTGCCCGCCGATGCGCTCTACAAGGCCTACCACATGCCCGCCCGTTTGGACGGTCGCTACCACACCATCGACCTGCTCAGCGACGTGCTGGAACGGGGCAAGTCGTCGCGCCTATACAGCGAGCTGGTGAAGAAGAATCCGCTGTTCAGCTCGATCAACGCCTACATCAGCGGCTCGGCCGATCCTGGGCTGCTCATCATCCAGGGCAAGGTGCAGCGGGGCGTTGCCCTGGAAGAGGCCAACCAAGCCGTGGAAGCCGTGGTGGAGGACCTGAAAAGCGCCCCCGTCTCGGATGAGGAGTTAGAAAAAGTGAAGAACCAGGCGGAGTCGTCGCTGGTGTTTGCCGAGATGGAGCTGCTGAACCGGGCGATGAACCTGGCCTACGCCACCGTGCTGGGCGACCCGGACATCGTGAATGGGGAGTCAGAGAGGATCCAGGCCGTCACGGCGGAAGGAGTGCAGCAGATGGCCCGGGAGGTGCTGAACGGAGACAATGGTAGCACGGTGTTTTATCACGCGGAGCAATGAATGCGTGGGTGATAGAATGGGTTGATTTGAGATGGCAACGAATCAAATCACTCATCAGCTTACCCCTTCACTTTCACTGCTTTCTCCTCCTTCACGTACCCCTTGCGCTTCAGGATAGACGCTACAAATCTCCGCTCGTTGTCGGTATTGAAGATGCGGAAGGGCAGGTAGATCAACTGGGCCTTGGAGACGATCAGCAGGAAGTAGTCTTTGCCCACCCGGGCCTTCTTGATCGTGCTCCACTTCAGCGGCATCCCCTGCTTGGCACTCACCTTGATCAGCACCTGCTGGCTGTTGATCTCGTAACTAAGCCGCTCGAACAGCACCTTGTTCTGCTCCACTTGGGTTACCCCGGCGAACTGAATCACCCAGAACAGCACGTACAACGCCAGCGCGATGAGGGGGCCGATGATCCACCACCACGAGAAGATAAAGAACGCTCCGCCCATGAGCGCCAGCGTGATCAAGAACACCCACCACTGCTCGCGCAGGATGTTCGTAAGGGCCAATTTGATGTAGGTACCGTTTTCTAGGGTATATTTTCTAGTCTTAACAATCATTGGTGCTTCTGGTAAAGAGGAAAATCCGGACGCAAGTATACTGGTTTCCCCAGAAAGTTACTAACCATCTCCTTGATGAACACCATTAGGATAAATGACGAATCGCTAAGATTGAGGTTCAGAGTCGGAGCGCGTGAAGTCGTGCTGTCCGCCGCTTTTTTCCATCAACTGCGTCTCACGAATCACAATGTCGGGCGACAGGGCCTTGCACATATCGTACACGGTGAGCGCCGCCACGCTGGCTCCCACCAGGGCTTCCATCTCTACGCCGGTTCTGCCGCTCACCGCCACCGTGCAGTCGATGCGCACTTCATTATCATCGGATAGCGAAACATCGATCCGGCAACTTTCAATCGGAAGCGGATGGCAGAAAGGAATCAGTTCGCTGGTTTTCTTCACGGCCATCGTGCCGGCGATGATCGCCGTCTGAAACACCGGACCCTTGGCACTGTGGAGTTCCGACGACCCACCGGAAGGGGAGCGCAAAGCGGCTACGATGGCCTCGTTCAGGACCACCAAACTACGGGCACGGGCGCGGCGGGCCGTCACTTTTTTCTCCGATACGTCAACCATGGTCGGTTGACCCTGCGGGTCGACGTGAGAAAAACGCTTGGTGTCGGGATGCGATTTATCCATAAATTTGCTCTAAAACAATGGCAGGCGAGGGCCATTTCACTGGCTTGATCAGCAAAAATGGGTACTAATCTGGGACATTTCCCCAAAAATAGGAAAAAAAATACCCACCCCACTTCCCAAAATACCCCCAAATCGCGTGAATGATAGATTGGCATAGATTTTATAGTATTATTAGTAGTTTAACCAACCATTTGCAACAATGAAAATAGAACATATAAAAGTTTTGATTGGTCTGGTAGCATTAGCGTTAAGTGCCCTGGCGGTGCCCATCAGCATTTTAGCGTAAACTTCTACGACAATTTTTTAACAAGGTGCTCCAACGAGTGCCTTTTTTTGTGTCTTTTTGCTTATGATCTCCGTCCATCAGGCCACAACCGTTATCCAAGATTGCTTGTTGCCCCTTGGTGACGAATACGTACCCCTTGCCGAAGCCACTGGTCGGGTGCTGCGTGAGCCGGTGCAGGCCGACAGAGATTTTCCCCCGTTCCACCGGGTTACTATGGACGGAATTGCCTTTGCCTGGGACACTCTGCCCACCAGCCGCGCCTTAACGGTGGCCGGAATTCAGCACGCCGGTGAACCTCCGCCGCAGTGCCCCCCGCAGCAATGTCTGGAAGTGATGACCGGGGCGGTGCTCCCCCCCGGCGCCGACACGGTGGTGCGCTACGAAGACGTGAAATTTACGGAGGAGAATGGGAAAAAGATCGCGACGCTACGCGTAGTGCCCGCCCGAGCCGGACAAAGCATCCATCCCCAAGGCTCTGACCAGCGGCAAGGAGACCTGCTGCTGGAACCGGGTACGCGGCTGCAGGCCGCCGATATTGCGGTGGCCGCTTCCGTCGGGAAGACGCATCTGCGGGTGAGCCGACTTCCTAACGTGGGCATTGTATCTACCGGCGACGAGCTGGTGACCGTGGACAAAGTGCCGCTGCCCCATCAGATTCGCCAGTCGAACGCCTACGCCCTGCAGGCCGCGCTGGCTACGCTGGGGATACCGGCCACCCGCTACCACTTATCCGATGAGCAGGCGGCCATCTACGCGGGCATTGCCCAAGCGCTGGAGCAACACGACCTGCTCTTAATCAGCGGCGGGGTATCGCGCGGGAGGCGGGACTACGTGCCCGAGGCCCTGGCCGCGGCGGGAGTGGCGGAGCGCTTCCACCGGGTGCAGCAGCGGCCCGGCAAACCTCTCTGGTTCGGGCAGCGGTTGCCCGACAAGGTAGTGTTCGGACTACCGGGCAACCCGGTGTCGACAATGGTGGGCTTCTACCGCTACGTGAAACCCTGGCTGCTGGCAAGCCTGGGGCAAACGCCGTCGCCCCCCCTCCGGGCATCACTTAACGAACCAGTAGCGTTTCTTCCGGAACTCACCTACTTCCTCAACGTAAGCGTTCACGTGACCGACGACGGAAAATTAATGGCTACCCCACAACCCGGAAATGGCTCAGGCGATTTTGCCAACTTGGTGAAGTGCCAGGGTTTCCTAGAATTACCCGCCGAGCGTTCGGAGTTTACGACGGGGGAAACCTCTCCGCTGTACCTGTTTCGTGATTTGTAAGAATCCGCTATAATCTGGCGCAGGGCCTCCGGAGCTGTGTCCGAAGTAAGCGGGTTCTCTGAACCCTATGTTAACACGCCCTAAAAAACTATTTCTCTTTCGGACGAAAGGGCTGGATCACGGTTTCGTCGCAGACCAAAAAGGGGCCTTCGAGCAGATTAATGCAGTAGGGAACCGCCGGAAACACCGCGTCGAGGCACTGCCGAATGGCGCGGGGCTTGCCGGGCAGATTGATGATTAACGTGCGGTGGCGGATGCCCGCCGTCTGCCGCGACAGAATGGCGGTGGGTACGTACTGCAGACTTACCTGCCGCATGCGCTCGCCAAAGCCCGGCAGCATCTTCTGGCACACCGCCGCGGTGGCTTCGGGCGTCACGTCGCGTGGGGCGGGGCCAGTGCCGCCCGAGGTGATGATCAGGCAGCAGCCGTCCTGGTCGGCCATCCGCTTCATCGTGGCTTCCAGCTGGTCCTGCTCATCGGGAATCACTGCGTACACCCGCTCCCAGGGCGAAGTAAGGTAAGCGCTAAGCGTTTCTACGATGGCCTGCCCCGGCAGGTCGGCGTACTCGCCCCGGCTGGCGCGGTCCGATACGTTAATGATGCCAATCTTAGCGGGCAAGACTACTTGGGAACTGGCCATAAGATTATCCGGCGGTTACTGCCATTATTTCACCGTCACTAACTTCTCCTGCTGCGCTACGGTTTCGCCGAACGACGTTAATTCCATGCCTAGCTCCTGGCTGTACTTTACGAAGGCCTCGGCCCACTGCGCTTCCACCGCCACCAGCAGGCCGCCGCTGGTCTGCGGGTCACACAGCAGGGCTTTCTGCGCCTCGGTGAGTTCGCTAATCTTGTGCCCGTAGCTGTCCCAATTGCGGTGCGTGCCGCCCGGAATGCTGTTCTGGGCGATGTACTGCTCCACCACCGGCAGGCGCGGCACCCGGTCGGCGTAGATGATGGCGCTCACCCCACTTCCTTCGCACACCTCACTTAAATGGCCCAGCAGTCCGAAGCCGGTCACGTCGGTCATGGCGGTGACGTACGAAAGGGCACCGAACTTGGCTCCCGCATCGTTGAGTTGCAGCATACTCTGCTGGGCCAGCTCCAGATCGGCTTCGCTTACCAGTCCTTTCTTCTGCGCAGTAGTGAGAATACCCACCCCCAGCGGTTTGGTGAGGAATAACTCACAGCCTACCGTAGCTTGGTCGTTGCGCTTTAGATGTTTGATAAGCACGCGTCCCGTCACCGCCAAGCCGAAGATGGGTTCGGAAGCGTCGATGCTATGCCCGCCGCCCAGCATGATGTTGGCGCGGGCGCAGGCCGCCCGACTGCCCTGCAGCACCCGCTGCGCCACGGTAGCGGGAAGTTCGTTGATGGGCCACCCCAGAATGGCGATGGCCATGAGTGGCTCTCCTCCCATCGCGTACACGTCGCTGATGGCGTTCACCGAGGCAATCTGCCCGAAGTCGTAGGGGTCGTCCACAATGGGCATAAAGAAGTCGGTGGTGCTGATCACCGCTTCCCCGTTGCCCAGGTCGTAGACTGCCGCATCGTCTTTGGTGTGGTTGCCTACCAGTAGGCGCTCATCCCGGAAGGTGTTGGTATCGTTGGCCAGAATTTCTTCCAGCACTTTCGGAGAGATTTTGCAGCCGCAACCGGCTCCGTGACTGTATTGAGTAAGACGGACGTTATTCATAAATAGGAGAAGTGTTGTTGACTTCAATGGTTGAAAAATCGTTGACTGCTGCCAGGATTTGATCGGCGTTGTGGTGCGCGTCACCTACTGATGTGGACACGCGGATCACCGGGCCGTGGTCCGATTTCTTCAGGCATCGGTCGTAGCTTTTGTCGTAGTACGTCAGCAGGTGGTCGGCGGCCTCAGCGAGGTTCCCATGCACCAGTGCTTCCAGGGTTTGCTGGGTGCGTAGTCCGCCCAGTCGCTTCCGGATAGCCACCACCGCCCGTTCCAGCTCCAATGGGTCGAGCGAACCGTACTCCCGCACCAGCCGCTGAATGCGCTCGCCGCGGGGCACCTCCAGCAACACCAGCGGACGTACCTTCATCACGTTCCAAAGCTCCAGCGGAAGCTTCACCTGCCCGATGCTGAACGACTCGTCCTCCACCCACACCCGGGCGGCGGGATCAAAGGGCTGCCAAACCTGATGCAGGTCGTTCTGAAACTGCTCGGTGGTGGGTTGCGGCGGTTGCCCGATGCCGCCGAAGGCCGATCCTCGGTGGTGGGCCAGTCCTTCCAGGTCGATCACCTGTTCGCCCCGCTCCCGCAAGGCGTGCAGGACGGCGGTTTTGCCACTACCGGTGGCCCCGCCCAGTACCATTAGTTGCGAAACTTTTCGAGAAACTTTCCAGCACCTGGTTGCGGTAGGCCTTGTAGCCACCCTCCAGGGTGTGGGCCGTGAACCCGGCGGTGGTGAGCAACCAGGCCACGCTCTCGCTGCGCATACCGCCCCGCCAGCAGTGCAGCAACACCTCTTTGCCGGGAGCCAGGTGCCGCGCCTGCTCCACCAGGCTGCGCATTTTAGGGCCAACCAGTTCTAGCCCGACCAGCAGCGCCTCGTGCGAACCAATTTGCTTGTAGGTGGTGCCCACCTGGGCGCGTTCGCGGTCGTCAAAAAGCGGAAAGCAGTGGGCTCTGGGCAGGTGGCCGGCGGTGTACTCACCGGGCGAGCGCACGTCGAGCACCGGGCAGTGGGCCGCGCGCTCCAGAAATACGTCAGGGGTAAGTTTCATTTCCTCGCTCGCTCAACTCTTCTATCGGTAAAAAAATCGTCTCCCCAGCGGCTGCGTAGCAGCCCACTTAGCTCCTGGCAGGTAGATTGGTACTCGGCTCGCTCGGCCAGATTACGCAGTTCCAGCGGGTCGGTGGCATGATCGAACAGCATGCGGGCCTGCGCCGTTCCCTGTTCATTGATATATTCGGTATAGAACAGATCACCCCGCACCACCGTGACGCCGTCCTGATACTTGGCGATGGCAAAATCGTCTTGCGAAGCTGCTCCGTCAATGAGCGGCGCAAAGCTCTCACCATCCAGATGCGGCGGTAGCGACAATCCCGCCAACTCAGCCAGGCTGGGGTAAATATCAACGTATTCGGTGATGGCGTCGGTGCGCTTGCCTGATTTCCCTGGCACCTTGACCATCAGCGGCACTTTCAGAGAAGAGGCGAAGTTGCAGTGCTTACACCACAACTGATGGTCGCCTAAATTCCAGCCGTGGTCGCCCCACAGCACCACGATCGTGTTTTTATCGAGGTCTAACGCCTCAAGGGCATCGAGCAGTTTGCCGATCTGCGCGTCGGTATAACTCACGCAGGCGTAGTAGCCCCGGATGAGCGTATGGGCCATCTCGTCGCTGACCGGTCCTTCCTTGGGAATACCCGCGTAGTGGCGTAACTCTCCAAAGTTGTGAAAGGCTTTCGCAGGAGTGCTCGCGGGCTGCTGGTAGTTTTCCGGCAGTGCGATGGTGGCCGAATCGTACAAATCCCAGTACCGGCTCGGGGCATTGAAGGGCAAGTGGGGCTTCAGGAAGCCTACCGCCAAGAAAAATGGCTCACCGGCCTTCTTCAGCTTTTTTAGGTCCGCAATTGATTTCTGCGCAATCTGGCCGTCGAAGTAGGCGGTATCGGGCACGTCGGCGTTTTCGTAGGGATTGCCCCGGGTTTCTCCGCGCTCCAGCACCCGGTTTTCGTCCGTCACGTAGTTTTGCCACGAGGTGCCCGGCGGTTGCTTCGGTTTCCACACCTCGTGCCAAGCCTCCCGGTCGTCGTCGGAGTGATGATAAATTTTGCCGTTGGAGATGGTCGTATAATTGTTATTTTTGAAGTGCTTCGGCAGGGAGGTCACCCCAGGATAGTCTTGCTCCAGGTAGGTGTCGTAGCCCACAAAACGGTGCATGCCGGGTCGTACCCCCGATAGCAGACTGGCCCGGGAGGCCCCGCACACCGGCACGTTGCAGAAAGCCCGCGTGAACACTAAGCTTTCGGAAGCCAGTTGGTCGATGCCCGGAGAGTGAATATGCGCGGCTCCGTAAACGTTGAGCTCAGGGCGAAGATCATCCACAGCAATAAACAGCACGTTGGGTGCTTCTGGCGGGGCAGCGGGGGCCTCCGTCAGCAGCAGAGCGCGAAGGAAAGACAAAGCAACCAGTGAAAGCACTGACATGGTTGAGTAGTTGGTTAAGACCACGCGCTAGCACGGGCGCACGGGGGAGTCCCGGTAATATCGCGAACTTACTTTCTTTTTCCAACTGCCTTGGCAATACCACGCGCGTGCCGCGGGGAATCATTTTTGGCGATGGCCAAGACGCATTAGTTATTTGTCTTTTGTATCACTAAATTTGCGCCTCCATGAACACCATCCTAGAAACTGACTTTAGCCTTCCTAACCAGACCCGCTTCTACCGAGGCAAGGTGCGGGACGTGTATTTTCTGGACAAACAGGTGGTGATGGTGACCACCGACCGGGTGTCGGCCTTCGACGTTATTCTGCCGCGGGCGATTCCGTTCAAGGGGCAGGTGCTCAACCAGATCGCCAACCACTTCCTCATCGCTACCTCCGACATCGTGCCTAACTGGGTGATCAACGTGCCCGATCCCAACGTGATGGTGGGACTGGTCTGCGACCCTTTCCCCATCGAGATGGTGATTCGGGGCTACCTGGCGGGGCACAGCTGGCGGGTGTACCAGGCCGGAGGAAGAACCCTCTGCGGAGTGACCTTGCCCGAGGGGTTGCGAGAAAACGATCCGCTGCCCGAACCGATCATCACGCCCACCATCAAGGCCCACGCGGGACACGACGAAGATATTTCGCGGGAGCAAATCCTGGCGCAGGATCTGGCTTCCGAGGAAGACTATCGGCAGCTGGAACAACTCACCCGCCAGCTCTACGAGCGGGGTACCCAACTGGCGCGGGATCGGGGACTGATATTGGTGGATACCAAGTACGAATTTGGCAAGCTAGAGGATAAAATTCATCTCATCGACGAAGTTCATACTCCCGATTCCTCGCGTTATTTTTACGCCGAAGGCTTCGGGGAACGACAGGATCGAGGCGAACCGCAGAAGCAATTATCTAAAGAATTTCTGCGGCAGTGGCTTATCGGCTCGGGTTTTCAGGGCTTAGACGGACAAACCGTACCCGAAATGACCGATGCGGTGGTGAAGAGCATCTCTGACCGCTACGTGGAGCTCTACGAGAAGCTGCTGGCCATTCCCTTTGTTCGGGAGGAAGCCAATGACCTACGGCGACGCATTGAGCGAAACATATTAAATGCCTTATAGTTTTTTAGTATCAACCATTCCTAACCGCACTTCGCGCATGAAGTATTCCATAGACAAAAAAGAACAGTACAGCCTGATGAGCCTTGAAGAAGAAAAGCTCAACGCTTCCGTCGCTCCTGAGCTCAAGTCAGAGTTGATCACCATGCACGCCGAGGGCGCACGCAACCTTATCTTGGACATGGGGCAGGTGAAATACACCGATTCTTCGGGACTAAGCGCTTTGCTGGTGGGCAATCGGATTTTTCGAGAAGACGGTGGTACCTTTGTGATGGCTGCGCTCAACGACCACGTGATGAAGTTGCTCAAGATTTCTCAGCTAGACAGCGTGCTTTCTATCGTGCCCACCGCCGAAGAAGCCGTCAATACGGTGTTTCTTAACCAGATTGAGCAAGACCTGAGCAGTGGCGACGCCAATGAAGAGCGCGCGGGTTGATCGTTGGCTTTTCAACTAAAAATACTAGGCGCGAATTCGGCCACTCCGGCTTTCGGACGCCATCCCACCAGCCAACTACTCACCGTAGACAATTTTCACTGCCTGATCGACTGCGGCGAAGGCTGCCAGATGCAGTTAATCCGCTACCGGACCAAACCGAGCAAGATCACGCACATCTTTATTAGCCACCTGCACGGCGACCACTTCTACGGACTCATTGGCCTGCTCAATACCTTCAGCCTGAGCGGTCGCACCGATGGGCTGTCAATTTTTGGCCCGCCCGGATTGGCCGACGTCATTCGGGTGCAACTGCAGCAATCGCATACGGTGCTTAAGTATCCCACGCACTTCACCGCGCTACCGGCAGACAACTCGGAATGCATTTACGAAGGCCCTTTGCTCCGAGTAACCACCCTACCGATGGATCACCGAATTCCTTGCTCTGGCTTTCTGTTTCGGGAGCAACCCAAACCCCGTCGCATTCGATAAGAAAAAGCTTTCGGAAAACCTTTCTGTTGCGGATTTTAAGGAGTTGAAAGAGGGAAAAGACCTACACCATCCCGACGGCACCCTGCGTCACCGCAACGAAGAATTGACCCTGCCGCCGCGTCGGAGCCGATCGTACGCCTACTGCGCCGATACGCGTTACCAGCCGTCACTGGCCGATGCGGTTCGGGAAGTGGACCTGCTGTACCACGAAGCCACGTTTATGCAGGCGGAGGCCGAACTGGCGGCAGCGCGCTACCACAGCACCACCGGGCAGGCCGCCACGCTAGCGCGGGAAGCGCAGGTGGGGCAACTGCTGATCGGTCACTACTCCAGCCGCTACCGCGATCTGAATCCGCTGCTGGCCGAAGCTCAGGCGGTGTTTCCTAATACCCAACTCGCCCTTGAGGGGCACGATTATACTGTAGCCGATTAACGTCCAAGCCGTTTATGTCTTCCCCGCTATCGCACCGCAAGAATACGTTATTTATCATCCTGAGTGGCATCTTCCTGACCAATGCGATCGTGGCCGAACTTGTCGGAGTGAAGATATTTTCCCTGGAGGGCACGCTCGGCCTGCCCCCGGCGCAGATTCCGCTACTGGGCGATTTCGTGCTGGACTTCAACCTGGCGGCGGGAGTGGTGATGTGGCCCGTAGTCTTTGTCACTACCGACATCATCAACGAGTACTACGGCAAGCGCGGCGTGCGCCTGATCAGCTTCTTCACGGTGGCCTGCATCAGCTACGTGTTCGTGGTGATCTACGTGGTTACCGAGCTATCCCCGGCCGACTTCTGGCGGCAAGTGAATAGCCAGGGGGCCGACGGCCAGTCCTTCGATATCAATTTTGCTTTCAACAAAGTATACCTTCAGGGTTTGGGGATTATCATCGGCTCACTGGTCGCCTTTATGGTGAGCCAACTGTTAGACGTTATCGTATTTCATCGGTTGCGGCGCCTCACGGGGAAGGGCAAGATTTGGCTGCGCGCCACCGGGTCTACCCTGGTTTCGCAACTTATTGACAGCTACGTGGTGCTCTTCATTGCCTTCTACGCGTTCGGCAACTGGCCCATAGAACAGGTGATCGCGGTGGGCCTGGTTAACTATACGTACAAGTTCGTGGTGGCGCTGGCGGCCACGCCCCTACTCTACGCGGCGCACTACTCCATTGATCGTTACCTGGGTAAAGAAACCGCCGAGCAGCTGATGGAAGAAGCTAGTGAGGATGCTGCCGCATAATGTTATCACAAATAATCGCCGTGGCCACGCCCACGTTTAGCGATTCGGCCCTTCCGTAGCGCGGGATATGCAGATACTCACTGATACTTGACCCAAGCGCGGCCTGAATGCCCACCGACTCGTTGCCCAGCACGATGATTCCGCCCGGTCGGGATGGAGCAAAATCGTGCACGCTGATACCTTGGTCCAGTGCCGCCCCGTACACCGGCACGGTTGCCGCTTGTAGGTACTCCGCCAGATCAGTATAGGCTACCAATACGCGCAAAAAGGAGCCCATACTGGCGCTAATCACCTTGGGAGCGTAGACATCGGTGGTAGCGGGCGAGCATACAATCTGAGGAATACCGTACCAATCGGCGATGCGCAGGATGGTGCCCAGGTTGCCTGGGTCGCTCACGTCGTCCAGTGCCAGGGCGTAAGCTCCTTCCGCGGGTGGCTGCGCCCGCACCGAAGGAATGGCCACCACCGCCAGGGCGCTTTGGTTGTGTTTGAAGGAACTCAGCGACGACAAAGCGGGTTCGCTCGACGCGATCACTGAAAAATCTTTCGTACGTTGCGTCAGCAATTCGTGGTGCGTTCGCAAAAACAGTTCGGTAGCCGCTAGCGTTTCTATCTTAAAGGACGACGCAAGCAATTCCAGTACGCTTTTTGCCCCTTCTACCAAAAACAACCCGTGCCGGTGTCGGTACTTCTTCTGATGAAGCGATTTGATGAGCTTTTTCGTGTTTTGGGTAATCATAAAACAACCTAATTAACTTATTACAGCGTGAGCACTAGAGCGATTATACGCCAATTTTCCGTTTATTTTATCATTCTTAGCACGGTGGGGTGCGTCGGCACGCGCTATCTGGACGAAGGCCAGTACCTGTTGCACGAACAAGAGATTAAGGGAGCCCGCAAGATTGACGAAGGGGCCCTCAACAATTTCTATCGCCAGGAGCCGAACAGTAAGTTGCCACTGCTACCAATCTATCCCTTCGTGCAACTCTACCAAATGGGCCTGAAGCGCTACGACAAGGAAGAACTTCGGCAGGAGAAAAAAGAAATTACGCAAAAGTACGATCAAAAAATCGAGGCTGCTCGCGCCGAAGAAAAGGAAAACAAGGTGAAGCGGCTGGCCCGCAAGAAGGAAAATAAGATTTCTAAGATTGAACGCAGCCTCAAGGAGGGCAACTTGCTCATGCGCTGGGGCGAGCCGCTGGCCATCTACGACAGTAGCCTGGCCGAAACCACCCGGGCGCAAATGGAAAGCTACCTGCATACCAAAGGATACTTCGACGGTGACGTCGGGCACGACACCGAAGTAGACGGGAAGAAAATCACCTCCATCTACACCGTGCAAGAGCAGGCCCCTTACCTGATCGACACGGTTGTTTATCGAAGTGATGACCAGGAACTACTGTCGCTGATCAAGAAAAACTCAGACGATCAGGTTATTCAAAAAGGACAAGTATACGATCAGGATAAGTTCGGACAGGAGCGGGAGCGTATTCGAGAACCTCCTCAAGAACCGGGGGTACTTCGACTTTAGTCGGCAGTACGTGGACTTTAGCGTAGACTCCACCGTAGGCAACCGCGCGGTAAAGGTGTACACCAACATCAAGGAGCCCGCCAAGCGGGGCTATCACAAAGCGTTCAGGATTGATTCGGTGATCTTCACCACCGACGCGGACGTGCCCGGCGTGGGCGAACGGAAAACCGGGGCCTACAACAACATCACCTACCGCTACTACGACTACCAGTACTATAAGAAGATTCTCGACCGGCGGATCTTTCTGTATCCCGACAGCCTCTACTCGCGGGATGCTACCCTGGAAACCCAGCGGCAGCTCTCTAACCTGAACACCTTTAAGTTCATCAACATCAACTACGATACCTCCGGCGGGCAGTTCATCGCCAACATATACGCCAGTCCGCTCAAGAAATTCCAAACCTCCAACGAAATCGGGCTCAACGTGAGCCAGGGAATTCCCGGCCCTTTTGTCAACGCCTCCTTGCAGGTAAAAAACGTTTTTGGCGGCCTGGAAATCCTTGAGATCAGCGGGCGGGCGGGCATCGAGGGCGTCCCTCCTGTTACCGAAGTGGGAGGAGTGGGAGCGTACCGAAGCGTAGAAATGGGAGGCAACCTGGCCCTTACCTTTCCGCAGTTTGTGTTTCCGCTACCCACCCGGCTGAAGTCTCGGCTGGGGCGACTGAACCCCAAAACCCGGGTGCAAACCGGTTACAGCTTCACCGATCGTCCGGAGTTCATTCGCGAAAACTTCAAAACGACGCTTTCCTACAACTGGCAGAAGGGGCAGAAGGTGCTGTATAATTTCACTCCGATTGATATCAACTTCATCGACTCGAAAATTCAGTCCGAAGCGTTTCAGTCCAAGTTAGACAGTAGCTTGCTGATATACGGCTTTGCCCTTAACCGCGCTTTCGAGCCGTCGTTCGTTTCGAGCATGAACTTTACCACCGTTTTCAACTTCAACGACTACGGCAGTAGTCAGTTGGTGGAAGGAGCGGTGGGCACGCCTACCTACCTAAAGCTATACGCCGAAGCAGGAGGCACGATTCTCAATTTCTTAGGTACAGAACTGCTTAAAGATGCAGGTCTAGAGTATTTTAAGTACGTTAAACTTAACACCGACTTTCGGCAGTATATCAGCCTGGACCGCGGCAACACCCTGGCCTACCGCTTCAATGCAGCGGTGGCCATCCCCTACGGAACCGATGAACTGGCTTTGCCCTACGAAAAGTACTTTTTTGCGGGTGGAAGCAACAGCATCCGGGGGTGGTTTCCCCGCCGACTGGGACCAGGTGGCGCTCGCCCCCCCGAAACCGATAGCGATGGCTACTTTGAGTATAACCTTGAACAGCCCGGCGAAGTGTTGCTTGAAACCAGCGTTGAGCTGCGCAGCAAGTTGTTCGGCTTCGTCAACGGAGCCCTCTTTGTGGATGCGGGCAACGTGTGGCGCCTGCAGGACCTTCCCCCCGACCCCAATACCAACGAACTGCGTCCCGGCGCGGCCTTCGGTTTCGATTCTTTCTGGGATCAGATTGCGATCGGGTCAGGCATTGGTCTTCGCTTCGACTTCTCTTTTTTAATCTTTCGCCTCAACTACGGAGTGAAGGTCTACGACCCCGCCCGCGATGCCGGTGAACGGTGGATCAGCCAAAAATTTGGGGTGTGGCAGGAGATAATCAACGGTCAACCTTACATTGGCATCGGCTATCCTTTCTAAAGCTATTTCCGTTCTATCTACTTATTTTAGTTGAAATAATCATATTTTTTTTGATAAAGGCTGGAAAAGTTACATCTTTAGTAAAGAGAGTAGGCTTTATTGTCTTTCTTACGAGCCGAGAGGACCCGTCAACGCTAGGCTTCATACTCAATTTTTTTATAGTACTACGCGTCAAAAGAGCACCACTACGACCAAACCTTATTGTATGCGACTATTGTTTACTACTGTTGTGTGCCTTACAATGATCAGTCCATCGGTGCTAGGCCAGCCTACCGTCATTTTCCGGGATGATTTTGAGGCGGGCGGGCTACAACCGGAATGGTCGCTGCATCCGGCCCGGCAAAATGGGGTCGTAGAAGTGTTTCCAACCGCTATCCTACAGGGTCAGTACGCCGTACGCTTGGGCAAAAGCACCGACGGCGCGTACGCCCTCAACAAGTTAGATCTACGGCTAGACCTTTCGGCCTATGATGATGTCGAGCTCCACGTGTCACTGGCGCACCAGCACGATGATCCCCACGCGCAAGACGGTATCTACCTCAGCGACAACGGACTCGATTTTGTCAAAGTCTTCGGTTTTCCGTTCGACGCCTGGCATACGTCCGGGGGCACGCTTCCTCCCCTTAACCTGAAGACCCTGGCGACCCAGCACGGGATGAAGTTGTCTGACCAGTTCGTTATTCGTTTTCAGCAGTACGATGATCACGATTTCACGGGCGGGCCAGATTTCAGCGACGGGCTCTACCTGGATAATGTCATCGTGCAAACGGTACCCGCCGACTACGCGCAGTTGCCTTTTCAGAACGATTTTGAGGGCGGAGCGCTCTTACCCTACTGGTCGGTCGGCAATGCCACTACCAGTAGCTCTCAAGCGGCGTCTGAGTTGGCCATCGGCCCCAGTGGGCGAGTAGACGTGTTTTTATCCAATGACTCGGTGCAACGCCACGTGGTGCGGCTGGGCAGTGCGGTGGATAAGCAGTGGACCACCAACGCGCTCGACCTTCGCTTGAACCTGTTGGGGCAGCAAAACGTCTTCTTAAGTTTCAAAATACTGAACAACCACGACGAAACGCACGAACTCGACGGGCTTTTTTTTAGCGACGACGGAGGGCTGCGGTTCGTGAAAGTACTGGATTTTGATTTCGCCCACTGGCAAGCCAGTCAGTTCGGTCAATTGCCCCCGTTGTTGATCGACGAACTCGCGCGCGCGGTTGGCTTGTCACTGACTGACCGCTTCGTGGTTCGGTTTCAGCAGCACGACGATGACGACTTTTCGGGAAGCCGCTTCACCAGCGACGGTTACTACCTGGACGATATCCGGGTCGCTACTCAGCTCACTACGTACGCCACGCTCCCGTTCGTTGAAGATTTTGAAGACACCACGCTGCGTCCCTGCTGGCGCTGGGCGGCACCGCACTACGCCGACCTTGCCACCGAAGTGAAGCCCAGCGGCGTGGTAGAGGTTGTCTTCGTGGATAGCATCCGAGGCCAAGCCGTCCGCCTGGGAAGTCGGGCCGACAAGTGCTACGCGACCAACGCCCTAGACCTGCATTTAAACCTACAGCAAGCGCAAAACCCGGAGCTAACGTTCTGGCTGCGCGACCACTACGACGAAACCCACCCGCAGGACGGAATTTACTTCAGCGACGACGGGGGCACTACCTTCACCAAGGTGAACGCTTTTGATGGCGACCGCTGGGGTGATCACGTCTTCGGGCGCTACGCCCTTGATATCCGGAAGCTAGCCACCGCCCACCACCGCCAACTCACCGACCGCTTCGTGATTCGGTTTCAGCAGCACGACGACGATGACTTTGACGGCACCCGGACCAACAGCGACGGCTTCTACCTGGACGATATTCGGGTGCGTGAACCCGCGGTGGTCTACTACAACGCGTTGCCTTTCTTCGAAAACCTTCGAGTCTGATTCGTTGGCACCCTACTGGCGGCACGGCGATTTGACCACTACCGCTCCGGAGTCTACGGTGCTGCCCGATGCGACCGCCAGGTTGATAGATTCATTGAGTCACACCGGCCAGCGCGCCCTGCTGTTGGGCAAACTAACCGATGGGTACCCTACGGTGAGCGCCCTGGATTTGTGCTTGAACCTAGAGCGTCAAACCGCGCTGGAGCTCAGCTTCTGGTTATACAGCAACCATGACCAAGCCGACCCAGAAGATGGTATTTGGCTCAGTGACGACGGAGGACGGTCGTTTAAGAAAGCCTATAGTTTCGGCCAGCCGCCGTCCGGAGCATACGTACCGGTCAACCTGGCGCTCGATTCATTGATAGCGGAAACCAAGCAGCACTACTCAGAACGCTTCGTGATCCGCTTTCAGCAGATGGGCAACTGGCGCGCGGACGGTCCCGAAACGCACCGCCACGGAATTGTGCTGGATGACATCGCCATCAGCAGCCCCCTGCTGGCGGAACCGGTATCGCAAGCCAACGACTCAACCGTACGCACGAACTAATGAGGCTCTGTACTAATCATGTTTAAAGAAACCGTTGCTACTTGGTTCAGTGGATTGCAGGACCGCATCTGTGCTTCCTTGGAGGAGGCCGACAGAGGGAGCATCTTCCGGGAGGACGCCTGGGAACGCCCCGGCGGCGGCGGTGGCCGGGCCCGGGTGATCAATAACGGGAGTGCTATCGAGAAGGGCGGGGTCAACTTTTCGGCTGTCCACGGCCCCACCCCAACGTCTATTCTGACGGCGCTTCAACTGGAAGAGGCCGAGTTTTACGCCACCGGAGTGTCCATTGTCATGCATCCGCGTAGTCCTCGGGTGCCCATCATTCACATGAACGTGCGCTACTTCGAGATGAGCAACGGAGTGGCTTGGTTCGGGGGAGGAATTGATCTCACTCCGCACTACGTGGATGAAGAAGACGCTCGTTTCTTTCATCAGTCATTAAAACGGGTATGTGATCAATATTCTCCGGAATACTACCCGCGCTTCAAGGCCTGGGCCGACGACTATTTCTACATCAAACACCGGCATGAAACCCGCGGCATCGGAGGAATTTTCTTTGATCGTCTGTCGGCTGCCGAGGCCAACGGCCCTGAGAAGTTGTTTGGCTTCGTGCAGGACATAGGCGAAGCGTTCGTACCAATTTACACGCACCTGATGCATAAAAACCGTGACCTGCCGTACGGAGAGGCCGAAAAAACGTGGCAGCTTATCCGACGGGGGCGTTACGTAGAGTTCAACTTAGTGCACGACAAGGGCACCAAGTTTGGCCTGGATACCAACGGTCGGATTGAGTCTATCCTGATGAGCCTCCCCCCCTTTGCGGCCTGGGAGTACGCGCACACACCGCTGCCGGCGAGTGCGGAAGCCCAAACTTTGGCGTTGCTCAAAAAAGGAGTAGATTGGACTGACGCGCCCGTAAGATAATGCCCTAACTGCTGCATTTCTACGCACTTATTGCTCGCTGCTTTCATTTGGTACATTCCCTTTCGGTCAACCCGTTAGCAAGAGCGCTGATTGTTGTTGTTATTTGTATTTATTAGCTATTTTATGTAATTAAAATAAATGCACTATGACACGTTCTGCTACCCGCATATTTCTGATCATGACGCTACTCAGTGCGAGTGCACTCGCGGTAGTTGCCCAACCGTCGGTTAAAACCGGGAGAGAGCTTTTTGAGGAAGGGATGTATAAGGAAGCGATCATGAAGTTTAACAAAGCCATCGAAGAAGATTCGCTCGACTTACAAGCGCACTACTTTCGGGGAAAAACCAAAATGATCTTTGAAGACATGCACGGGGCCATGAAAGATTATAACACGGTGCTGGAGATCAACCCGGAGTACGCCGACGCCTACTACGAGCGAGGCAACGTGAAGTCGGGATTACAAGACTACTACGGAGCCATCGAGGACTACGGAGTTGCCATTTCCTTTAATCCTAACCTGGTAGAAGCCTACTACCACCGGGGCGAAGCCCGTCGAGAGTTGGAGGCCTACAAAGATGCCATTAACGATTTCACGAAGATTATCGAGCTCAACCCCAAGGGAAAAGACGCTTTCTACCTGCGCGGCGTCATCAAGATAGAACGCGGTTTGTTGCAGGAGGGATGCCTGGACCTGAGCAAGGCGGGCGAACTCGGCGATCTGAAAGCGTACGAAGTGATCCGCGAGGTGTGCAACCGCAAGACCGCCATGAAGTAGGCACGGTGCGATTCAATGGCCAACCAACAGGACAGTTTTATTCCTCGCTTTCCTCAGCGTTGTCACAGTGCTTCTTCACTAGCTTTTCGGCTTCGCCGTAGTTCATCCGTTGCGCTTTCATCCACCACGCACAAGCATCATCTTTTTGACCTAACTGGTTCAGGATCTTACCTTTCAGTAAGTACGCTCCTCCCGCCGAAGGGCCAGTCTCCAGAAATTTGTTAACCTCCGCCAGCGCCTCTGGAAATTCCTTCAGTTTGTAATGGCAGTAGGCTTGTCCGTAGAACCCTTGGCGAAAGTTTTGATTGACGGCCAGCAATCGTTCGAACTGCTGCAGGCCCCGGGCGTATTCATCCAGCCGAAATGCGTAGATTTCTCCGATGGCGTAGTGCAAACTATCGTACTCCGGCCACTGCTCCAGCGCCTGCTCAAAGGCCGCGATAGCCGGGTAATAGTCAGCGCTTTTTTCCAGGCATTGTCCCTTCAAATAAAGCAATTGCACCCGCTCGCCACGGGAAGACGCGCGCTCCAGCCCTTTGTCCGCGTACTCAATGGCGTAGCCGTACTGCCCGTATTCGTTCATCAGAATATTGCCGGCCAGTAAGCAAGCTTCCACGTCCTTGGTGCCAAAATCAATGACCGACCGGTCCAGACTATTGAGGGCCGCGTAGTACTGCCCGTCCTGAAAATACGCCAACCCCTTGTCGTAGTGGTATTCGGAAGAATAGCGGGTGAGCGAAAGAGGAACGAAGAGCACTGCCGAGGCGATCAGCAACAGCAGCGCGGCCATGGCCCACTGCGTTTGCCGAGAATAAACCACCGGATGATAGTAGCGGGGATAATAGTACCTGCGACGTTGGGCGTGGCGGCGAATATCCCAGGCAGTGTTCTGGTGGGCGGCGGTTTGCCCGTTCAGGTGCAGCAGCAACGATAGGTCGTAGGTCGCCTTCTTGTCTTCACTGGACAGCACTTCGTAGGCCTCACTCACCAACTTGAACATCTCTTCTTTGGTGCGGTTACCTTCGTTCACGTCGGGATGATACGCTTTGGCCAAGTTACGGTAGGCCACTTTGATATCCGAAGCGGTAGCGCTGTAGTCAAGAGACAAAATATGGTAGTAGTTCTTCATCGCAAAAGCATTTTTCAGAAACCGATTAGCTACCTCAGTTGATACTTACGCCCCGGCAGCGCCCGAACAATCTGCTTAAACTCCAGGCTCAGGAGCACCGAGGCCAGTTGGTTAACCGTGATGCGCGACGCCCGGCTGATGTCATCGGTTATCATTCCGCTCGGTTGTTCGGCCAGCATGCCCACCACCATCTTTTCCTCTTCGTTTAGGTCCATCAGGGCTTCCGCACTTGGATAGCGACGCATTGTTTTGGTGGCTTGGCTGGTGGGCAAATCCCAGTTGAGGATTTTAATGATGTCTTCACTTTCGGTGAGTAGTCGCGCTTGGTGTTCTTTTATCAAGCGGTGGCAACCCCTCGAGTATTTTTGATAGAGGCTGCCCGGCACGGCGAACACCTCCCGGTCGTAGTCGTTGGCCAGGCGGGCAGTGATCAGGGCTCCCCCTTTCTCAGCGGCTTCTACCACCACCACCGCGTCGGACAGCCCCGCAATAATGCGGTTGCGCGCCGGGAAGCGGGGTCCGTCTGGTTTGGTTCCCAACGGGCTTTCGGTGAGTAGTCCGCCCTGCTCCAGTATTTGCTGGGCGTCGTGGCGGTGCACCGCTGGGTAAACGATGTCCAACCCGCTCGCCATCACACCCACCGTGGGCAACCCAGCGCGCAGGGCAGCGCGGTGCGCCGTGATGTCAATCCCGTAGGCCAGGCCGCTCACGATGAGCACATCGTGCTGGGCGAACGAAGCGATCAGGTCTTCGGTGACCCGCCGTCCGTAGTCGGTGGCCTGCCGGGTGCCCACCACGCCGATGATTTTAGGGTGATCTAGCGAGGCCGTGCCTCGGTAGAAAAGCACAATGGGGGCGTCGTAAATGTGCCGCAGGCGCTCCGGATACTGAGAAGACGCGAGGGTGATCACCCGAATGCCTTGGCTGGCGCAACGTTCCACTTCACGCTGCCCTTCGTCTAGCAGACGATGGCGCTGGCTCAGATGATGTTTGATTTTGGGACCAATGCCCGGAATTCGGTCGAGGTGTCGGCATGCATCGGAAAATACCGCTTCGGCCGAACCGCAGTGGTTAATGAGTTGCCGGGCAATCACTCCTCCCACCAAAGGAATCATGCTGAGCGCCACGTAGTAGGCAGCAGCGTCCAGCGTGGTTATTTCTTGGTACTTAGCGGTTCCCGGCATAGCGTGGTTATTTATCTAGCTCTTGCCGCATACCGACCAGAAAAGCGCGGACTTCCTGCAACGACTCGATTACTTCCATTTTGTCCTTGGCCCCCTTTGAACCGTTTTTTAGCGTATTTTTGGCCCCTTGCAGGGTGTAGCCCTGGTTTTTAACCAAGTGATGGACCACTTTCACCTTGTCAATATCCTCCTTGGTAAACTGCCGCTTTCCGTTGCGATTTTTCTGGGGTTTGATGATTGAAAACTCCCCTTCCCAAAATCGAATCTGCGAAGCCGCGATCCCTAACTCCTCGGCTACTTCGCCGATGGAAAAGTACTTTTTTTCAATTTCTTTCTCTTGGTACATCATAAGGAATTTGATTGGGTTAGGTTACTGCGAAAGTACACAAAATATTACATTAATTATAATAAAACATCTAAAAATGTAAACATGCATTGGTTAGATTGCCTCAGGCGAACTTTCGCAGCTATTCTGGAAGGGGAACACCATGGCAACAAAAATGGCTACCTACCTAGATGAGCAGCCCCTGAGAGTTTCGTGAGGCTATAGACCCATATCTTGCACAATCGCGTCTACTTTTTCATCCAGTTGTTCCCACTTGATGATGAAGTCTTCAATACTGTCCATCGGGGTGTTCACACTAAAATAAAACTTGATTTTAGGTTCGGTACCCGAGGGGCGTGCTGAGACTTTAGTGCCCTGCTGCGTGATAAACTGCAGTACGTTCGACTCAGGAAAGTCGATGGGCTTCTGCTTCCCGGTGGCGGTGTCGGTTTCCAGACCTTCCAGGTAGTCAATCACCCGGGTAACTTGCTCGCCAACAATGGTTTTCGGAGGGTTTTTTCGCAGGTCGCGCATCATCTGCTTAATTTCTTCCACTCCGCTTTTGCCTTTTTTAGTGAAGGATACGAGCTTTTCGCGGTACAAGCCGAACTTGTCGTACGTATCCAGCAAAAAGTCGAACAGTTGCAGGTCCTGGTTTTTGACGAAGGCCGCCATCTCGGCGATCATGGTGCAGGCCGATATTGCGTCTTTGTCGCGCACAAAGTCGCCGACCAAGTAGCCATAGCTTTCTTCGCCGCCCCCAATGAAAGTCTGTTCGCCTTCTTTCTCTTTGATGAGCGCCGCGATGTACTTGAATCCCGTAAGCGTATCATAGCAATCTACCCGAAAGTGCTCAGCAATTTTGCGGATCAGTTCGGTGGTCACGATGGTTTTGGCCACGAACTGCTTGCCGTCTAATTTACCAGCTTCCTGCCACTTTAAGAGCAGGTAATAGACCAGCATACTGCCGGTTTGGTTGCCATTGAGAATCTCAAATTCTCCCTGTAGATTCTTCACCGCAATGCCCACCCGGTCGGCGTCGGGGTCGGTGCCCATCACCAGGTCGGCGTCAATCTCTTGGGCTTCTTTCAGGGCAATGCTGAGCGCGTCGCTCTCTTCGGGATTGGGATACACCACCGTGGGGAAGTTGCCGTCGGGCTCGGCCTGAGAAGCGACAATATGCACATTGGTGAAACCCAATCGCTCTAAGGCTTTTGGTACCAGGGTGATAGAGGAACCGTGGATGGGAGTGAAAACAATTTTCAGGTCGTGCTGCGCCTTAATCGCGTCGGGTGATAAGCTCAATCCCAGGAGAGCATCCAGGTACTGTTCGTCGATGTCAGCCCCAATTTCCTGAATTTTGGTGTCACCTTTCTCGAACTTGATGTCGTCGAGGCTCTCGATGGCCGTCACTTCATCGATCACGTTCTTGTCGTGCGGCGACACCAGTTGGGCACCGTCGGCCCAGTAGGCTTTGTAACCGTTATATTCTTTGGGGTTGTGCGAGGCGGTGAGCACCACTCCGCTCTGGCAGCCTAAGGTGCGGATAGCAAAAGAAAGCTCGGGCGTGGGCCGCAGATCCTCAAAGAAGTAGACTTGAATGCCATTGGCCGAGAACACCGCTGCCGTAACTTCGGCAAAGTAGCGGCTGTTGTTGCGGCTGTCGTGCGCGATGGCTACTTTAATCTCCTGGTCGGGATAGGTGTCCAGCAAGTAATTGCTTAGTCCCTGGGTGGCCATCCCGATAGTGTACTTGTTGACCCGGTTAGAGCCAACACCCATGATACCGCGCAGTCCGCCGGTGCCAAACTCCAGGCTCTTATAAAACGCATCGGTGAGCTCGCTTTCTCGCTCGGGAGTGAGCAACTGCCGGATTTCGGCCTTACTTTCATCGTCGACGGCGCGGCTGTTGAGCCACTGGTTCGCCCGTTCTTTAGGGGTGGTATTCATAGTAGGTTGCGTTAGCGTGAAGGATGCTAGGTTGGTAAAAGTACGGGATAATTTACAAAATACAACCCTGCTTATAGTTGCAACTCAGACGAAATGTTAGGAATTTAGGGCCCGAATAAACTCTCTGTTTTTATGAATGCTGACGCACTGGACAAGGCCCTGTCCCAACTGGTAGAAAAGAAGATAGCGCTAAGTCATCTTACTTATAATGACGAGCAGTATGACTTGGTTGAAGAAGAACTTCATACCATGGAAGATGATCTGGTAGAAACCTACGGTGATCACCTGGAAGACATGCTGGCCGACGTGCACGATGAGTTGTGCCCGGACAACGATGTTTTGTTGCCAATTGCTTATATCGCCAACGGCTACGAAAAGATTGAGCAGAACGGCACCACCACCTACCGTGCCACCAGCGGGGGCGTGATTGTGGATGTGGACGAGTACCCCAACCAACTCACGCGGCTGGTGCTGGTGCCTGCCCCCACCCGCTTGGTATTACAAGTGGGCAAGAAGAACGAAGAGGTGGTCTGGAAAGCTGACTGATCGCTCCCTGAGCCCACCTTTTCTCTCAAGTGATTCTTATCCACTGACATTCGCGCATGACTGAGCTGTACCCACTAACGTTCACGCCCATCTTTAAGGAGAAAATCTGGGGCGGGCAGAAGATCAAAACCGTGCTGGGCAAAGCGGTGGGTGATGCGCCCAACTGTGGGGAGACCTGGGAGATTTCTGGGGTAGTAGGCAATATCTCTGAAGTGGCGGAGGGGCCCCTGGCGGGGCAAGACCTGCGGTCGCTCATCCAGAAATACCAGGGGCAGTTGGTGGGAGCGCGGGTTTATAAGCAACACGGCGACGAGTTTCCGCTGCTGGTTAAGTTCATCGACGCGCAGCAAGATTTGTCTATCCAGGTGCATCCCGACGATGCGCTGGCCCAGCAACGCCACAATTCGTCCGGCAAAACCGAGATGTGGTACATCCTGCAGGCCGACCCGGAAGCTTCGCTCATCGCCGGTTTCAACCAACCGATGACCCGCGAGAACTATCTGCAAGCTTTTGAAGACGGTAAGCTATTAGACATCCTCAACCGGGAAGCGGTAGAAGATAACGATGTGTTCTTTTTGCCCGCCGGGCGGGTGCACACCATCGGCAAGGGACTGCTACTGGCCGAAATCCAGCAAACCTCCGACATCACCTACCGCATCTACGACTTCGACCGCCGCGATGCCGACGGTAACCTCCGCGAACTGCACGTAGAGCAAGCCCTCAATGCCATCGACTACCAGTACTACGATCGCTACAAAACGCAGTACGCACCACACCCCAACGAACCGGTAAAATTGGTCACCTGTCCCTACTTCAAGACCTACCGGCTCGACTACCAGGAAGACGTGACCCGGGACTACTCCAACCGCGACTCGTTCACCGTCTACGTGTGCACCGAGGGGCAGGCCGAACTGCACTGCGGCCAACAGCGTTACACCCTAAAGAAAGGCGATTCCTACCTGATCCCAGCCAGTGTACCCAAGGTGACAATCTCCACTACCGGTGTCAATATTCTGGAATCGTACGTGCCTCAGTAGGAACATGATTAATCATGTTCCTACGCATTTAACCATTTAGCATGTACGCTCAACCCGATCGAACCGTCCGTTATCGCCACCTCGGGGTAATTGATTATCAGCGGGCGTGGGACTATCAGGAGAATCTATTTTCCGAAACGGTGCAGCAGAAGGTCGATAACCGAAGGCAAGACGAACAACAGCATACTACCAATCATCTGTTATTTTGTCAACACCCTCCGGTGTACACGCTGGGCAAAAGTGGCCAGCAAGAGCACCTGCTACTCAGCGAACCCGAGCTGCAAGCCTTGGGAGCGCGGTTTTACCGCATCAACCGCGGTGGTGACATCACCTACCACGGACCCGGACAGTTGGTGGGGTATCCGATTCTTGATCTTGATCATTTTTTCACCGACATTCATCGTTACCTAAGGTTGCTGGAAGGAGCGGTGATTCTCACGCTGGCCGACTACGGTTTATCGGCCGGACGCATTGTAGGTCTCACTGGCGTATGGCTGGATTACGAACGGCAGGTGCATCCCCGAAAAATCTGCGCCCTGGGAGTGAAAGCCAGTCGGTGGGTCACCATGCACGGGTTTGCGCTCAACGTGAACACCGACCTGCGCTATTTTAACCACATTGTGCCCTGCGGCATCGCGGACAAAGCGGTTACCTCCCTGGCGCAGGAGCTAGGGCAAGCGCAAGACATGAAGGAGGTGGAAGCGCACCTCCTTCGGCATTTGGCAACGCTTTTTATGATGGACCTGGTCGCGGACGAAGGGCCGGTTAGCAATCACAATCTATGAAAAAGGACATCAAATTTCCGAAGGTTGAAGGTGTATCGCTGGCCATCGGACGGCAACCCATCGAAGTGACCAACACCTACGAATACCGGGTGTATATTATCAACGAGAACGATTTTCCGCTGTCTAACGTGATCATAAACTCTAGGGGTTACAACGACACCCAAAAGACCTCTACGCTTCGTCACTTCCTGGAAACTTTGGAGCCCCACAGCGCCGCGCCACTAGAGTTGATCGAGACGGATTTGTTCGCGCTGGTCAACCAGTTTTGGGTGAGCTACTACCGGGAAAAAAAAGTGTTCGACAAAAAGTTTGTGTTCCTGCCCGAAAGCATCAGAGACGAGAACTTTCGGTACGTCGAGGCGCTGGACCAGGAGGCCGTGCTACACGCTTGATGCGTCGTCGGAGATCAGGCTGAGCAGCTCCTGCACTTCATAGGCTTTCTCGTACTCATCCAGTTTCTCGAACGAGTTGATCAGATTGCGCAGCACCCGTCGCACAATGTCCACGTGGCTACAGGGCTGGTAGAAGATGTCGTCGGCCGTCAACTTAAGTTGTTTCAGGTAGCTGTCAATATCCTGTTCGGTGAAAATAAGCCCCCGGTTAAAGGCGTTGATATAAAACTGCAACTGCTCGGTTTTGTAGGTCAAGATGAACAACTGGGGTAGGTTAACGCCGTACACCGGCAGTTTCAGTCGTTCAGCCACCAGCATATAGACCACGCACAGAGAAATAGGATTGCCCTTGTGCGTTTCCAGTACTCGGTTGATCATAGAGTTAGCCGGAGCGTGAAAGTTCTTGGTGTTGGCGCTGAACTTGAGCTTACTGAAAATAACACTGTTCAGTATTTTTATCTGGTCGAAGGGATGCGTATCGGCTTTGTGCTCCAGCCAGGCTTCGTAGTAGATCTGCTCTAACTGCTCCCGGATGGTGGTCAGGTTGATGTCAGGATACTGATAAGTAGCCACCAGCCACATTCCTTCCAGCAAATCGGGACTTTCTTGCTGGTACCAATCGCGCAGGCGGTTCTTGAGCGCGTCGGTTTGCAGGGTGTGAATAAGCTCCTCGATGCGGCGCTGCACCCCGGGGTTAAAGCTATTCTCCCACTCGTGCTCCAGATAAGGGATGATGGTGTTGCCGTACGAAATAATTCTCTCTTCTACGTGGGTAAGCACTTCGGTGTCTTCGTCGTCGAGCAGTGCCACCAGGGCCTTCAGTTCTTTTTCGTTCATAACGGTAGGGTAAGCCCAGCGTTAGTTTTCAGGATTGTTCTCGATGATCACCTCTTCGTCAGACGGATCGTCGGTGATGTCTTTGTTTTTGTCTCTTCGGCCAAACACCGAGAAGCGCACGTACCGTCCCGGCCGATCGCGCAGGTCCACCAGCAGTTTGTCCAGGTCCTGGGCCGAGCGGTTGAGGTTGGTATACAATTCATCATCGTTCACAAACTTACCCAGCGTGCCCTCGCCCTCGTTAATTTTAGCCGTCACTTCGTCCAGGTTTTGGGCAATGCGATCGAGCTTGGATAGGGTCTGGCTAAGCTGTAGGTTATTGAGACTGTCTACGGTTTGGTTGAGCTTGGCCAGTAACGGAGGCAAGCCTTGTTTTTGGTCACTCAGCGAATTGGTGAGTAGCGTGAGGTTGGCAATGGTGGTATTGAGCTTCTGCTCATTGTAGCGCAGCATGGCACTAGCCCGTTGGGTAGCAATAGCAATTTCGTCGACGGTGCGCGATACGGTGGCGGTGTCGCCCAACAGCATTCCAATAATATTAGCCATCGTATCCTTGCCATTTACCCCAATGAGTTGGTTGAGGCGGGCTAGCGTAGAATCAAATTTTTCGGCAATGGGCAGTGCCTTGGCCTGCACCAGTTGACCGATGGTCTGCTCTTTGGCGCCCTGGATGGTGTCGTTGCCCGTGAGCGGCTGCGTCACATCGCCGGGATCAAGGATAATGGTTTCTCCGCCCAGGATACTGCTGGAGGCCAGAATAGCTCGGGCCGATTTGCCCACCCGTACCGACTGGTCGACCCGAATCGTAACCAGCAGGTGGTTGTTCTGCTCCTGCAACAGCCTGATTTTTTCCACCTGCCCTACTTTTAGTCCGCTAATAATTACCGGGTTAGAGGTAGTGAGTCCGTCAATATCGTCATAGACTACGTGAAACACGTTGGAGCTGGACAGCAGTTCGCTGCCTCTCAGAAAACGCACGCCGAAAAATAAAATAACCAGCGCTACGATGGCAAGCAGCGCTACTTTAATCTCTTTAGATAGTCTCACACAAAAACAGGTTTATTGGTAATGAGAAGTTGTTGGACAGTTGCTTTTAGGTATACTACCTTCTTTGCTAATTGGTTGGCCATTCGCCACTAATTCGGGAAAATAAAACCAATCGGGCTAGTTAACATTGTCCTCGATCTCGTTTTTATAGTCCCGGATGGCCCGAAAGATAGCGGAAGCAAGGTAGGTTTGGCCCAGTTTATCGTTAAGGAAGCGTTCCTCTTTTTCGTTGGTCAAGAACCCGGTTTCCACCAGTACGCTAGGCATTGAAGTGCGCCACAGCACCAAAAAGCCTTGTTGTTTAACGCCTAAGCTGTGGCGACCGACGCGCGTCTTGAACTGGGTTTCTATTTTTTCGGCCAAGTACAGGCTGTTGGCCAAGTACGCATTTTGGTACAGCGAAAAGATAATGTGCGATTCGGGCGAGTTGGGGTCGTAGCCCGCGTAGTTCTCATGGTAGTCTTCTTCCATCAATATCACCGAGTTTTCACGTTTGGCCACTCCCAGGTTGCCTTCTATCTTGTGCGTACCCATCACGTAGGTTTCGGTGCCGCTCACCCGCTGGTTAGCCAAAGCGTTGGCGTGAATAGAGATAAATAGATCCGCTCCGCTCTTGTTGGCAATATCGGCCCGTTTGTCTAGCGGAATAAAGGTGTCGTCGGAGCGGGTATAGATCACTTCCACGTCGCTCAGGTACTCCTCTAGGATGCTGCCCAGCTCCAGGGCGATGCTCAGCGCCACGTCTTTCTCCCGAGAAACCTTGCCGTGGGTGCCCGGATCGTGCCCGCCGTGCCCGGCATCAATCACTACGCGTTTCACCTGATACTGCTTGACGCCAGCGGGGTTAAAGGTGGCACCCAGCAAAAAAAAGGAAAAACCAAGGATCGCGATAATATTCTTCATACTGCTTCGGTTGTTAGAGTAACAAACGATAACTTCGCCCAAAATTGACATTTTTTCCGCAAAACAGAAAAAAGCCTTGCACTATTTACCATACGTGCGTACTCTTTTTATAGTATGTATGCTTGCGTCGAAGGTGCAGGCGCAGGATATTGAGGGCACCCTGCCGTCGGCCGACTCGCTGGGCATACTCAATGCCAACGATACCATTCCCCCCGAAGTGGCCCTCGATTCGCTATCGAACGATTCGCTGGCCGTCGCCGCCGACACCCTTCGCGCTGCCCCGCAGGGCGATATTGAAACCACCATCGAGTACACGGCCGACGACTCTACGTTGATGGATGCCCGGGGCAAACGGGTGCTGCTCTACGGCAACGCGCAGGTAGACTACGGCGAAATTTCGCTCAAGGCCGACTACATTGAGCTCGACTGGACGAGCAACATGCTCACTGCCCGGGGGCGCGAAGACTCGACCGGCACGGTGGTGGGCCTGCCCGTGTTCAAAGAGGGCGCCACCGAATACCAGACCCAGGAGATTCGCTATAACTTCAAAACGCGCAAGGCTTTTATCACCGGGGTGCTCACCAAACCCGAGGCCACCGAAGGCTTCGTGTACGGCGAGGTAGTGAAAAAGAACGAAAAAAACGAAGTGTTTATCAACCGCGGCTGGTACACGCCCTGCGACTGCGAACCCGGCGAGGTGCCTGATTTGTACATCAAGTCGCGGCAAATGAAGGTGGTACCCAACAACCTGGTGGCCACCGGGCCCTTCAACCTGGTGATTGTCGACGTGCCCACGCCGCTGGGATTGCCCTTCGGCATTTTCCCGATGCCCAGCAAGCAGAACTCGGGCATCATTCCGCCGCAGTACGGCGAAGAACGCCGCCGGGGCTTCTTCTTGCAAAACTTTGGCTACTACTTTGATGTCAGTGATCAGGTGAACCTAACGGTGCTGGCCAGTATTTTCTCGAAGGGGAGCTGGGGCTTTCAGCTGGCCTCTGACTACTACAAACGCTACGCCTACCGGGGCGGACTCAACTTCCAGTTTAACCGGCAGTTGGTGGACCCCGACAGCGAAGCTCCACAGGCAACGCGGGACTTCCAGCTCAATTTTCGGCACGCGCCCCAAACGAAGGGAGTGAGCAGATTCAGTGCCAACGTGAACGCGGCAACCAGTACCTTCATCCAGAACAACCCCTCACCCAACGTGATGCAAAACCTGAAGACGACGTTTACTTCAAACGTTTCGTATTCAACTTCTTTTCGTAATACTCCCTTCAACCTGACCACGAGTGCGCGGCACAGTCAGAACCTGCTCAGTGGCCTAACCACCGTATTACTGCCTGACATCTCGATTGGCATGAATTGAATCTATCCGTTCAAAAACTTAGTGAAATCGAACAACAGTTGGATCGCCAAGATCAATGTTAACTACCAGGGCCAGGGAAAGAACGAGTTCACTAACGCCCGCCTTACCTCCGGGGTGATCCCCTTTAACAAACTGGCTGATCCCAATCCATTGGCCGATAGCGTTTTAAGCATAAACCCAAGCAACTTTGACGAGATCTTGAGCCGCACTCAAACCGGGGTACAGCACTCCTCTTCTGTTTCCACGTCCTTTAATGTGCTGAAGTTTATCACTGCGTCGCCTTCGTTTCAGTACCGGGAAGTGTGGTCGTTTCGGCGGTTCAATTACAACTACGATCCGGCCACCGAACTAGTAGATATTGATACAATCTCCGGTTTTAACCGGGCGGCCTCGTGGAACACCAGCATGGGCTTTAGCACCCGGGTGTACGGCACCTACTACTTCGGGCAGGGGAAGGGAAAAATTCAGGCGATGCGCCATACGATTGTCCCCTCGTTTAGTTTTAGCTACAGCCCCAATTTTGCCGAGCGCTATACCGACACGGTGCGGGTGGCTAATGCTCGGGTCATTGATAATAATAACTTTGACAACAACGTGAAGCGGGTGCCCATCTACGACGGTTCGGTGTTTTCGGCTCCTACTTCGGCTCAGAGTGGTTCTATTAGTTTTTCGCTTACTAATAATTTAGAACTTAAGGTGCGCAACGACAAAGACACCACTGAAAATGCTGAGGCCACCAAAAAGATACCCATTTTCGAGAGCTTAGCGCTCAGTACCGGCTATAACGTAATCGCCGATTCGTTCAACCTTTCTAACATTAGCATTTCGGCCCGTACCCGGCTGTTTAAGAACAAAATTAGCATCAACGCCTCCGCCACGGTTGACCCTTACAGCTACGTGGAAGACCCCAGCGTTCCCATCGTAACGGAAGCCAATGGCGCAGTTTATGAGAATTACATTCGCTTCGACCGGTACGCCTGGAACCGCCGACCGGTAGTGTTAACGATAAACGGCCGAGAAGACACGCTGGCGGTGAGAACCGGCCGTTTTGGTACGCTTACTCGGGCAAACATTGCCTTAAGCACTAACCTGAATCCTGAAGCCAACAAGAAGAAGGAAGAGCGGGCGGAAGCAGCTAGTATTACCCAGGATGACATGGACTATATCAACGCCAACCGGCAGGACTACGTAGACTTTGATATCCCCTGGAGCTTGAACATCCGGTATAGCATTACCTATAACAACCGCCCGAATCGACGCCTAAAGACTCCCGGAAAGCCGCGGCAGGAAGATAGATATAACCAGCGTGACCCAAACGATCCTATCACCCAATCCTTGTCCTTTAATGGCGACCTTAACCTCACTCCGAAGTGGAAGGTTGGGTTTACGTCGGGCTATGACTTTCAGCAAGAGAGAATCACCCAGTCCAGTGTCAACGTGTTTCGTGATCTGGACTGCTTTAATTTTGAATTTAATGCGATCCCTTTTGGACGAAACCAGTCATTCTACGTGCAGGTGAACGTGAAATCTTCCATTCTGCGCGACCTGAAGTTGCAGCGCCGTCGCGCTTGGCGGGACTCAAGTTTTCAGTAGGGGCTATTGGGCGGTCAGTAACTATCGGAGGAAGAAACCAATAAAAATGCCTGCTCGAGGAGCTAACCCACCTTGCGCTTAATCGCCTCCATATCATCTTCCAGGGCGATGATCCGCTGAAACCAGTTGTTGGATAGCACCTCGATGAGCCGTTCGAAACGATTGTTGAGGCTATCCAGTCGCTCATTGGTCTGCACAATAGACTCGGCCATTTTAACCTGGGTTTCCATCATCCTACTCTGAGTTTCCATCATTCTCTCCTGCGCGTCAAGCATTTTAGATTGGACGTCCACAATCTTGGATTGGCCTTCTACTAAGGCTCCCAGCAAAGCTTCCTGCCGGTCCTGCTTGCGCAGCATATCGGCCAGTAGCTCTTCAATAGATCGTTCGTTCTTCATAAGTTCTTTCGTTTGCTCTTCAATATAACGAAAAATTACAAGTTTGGGTGTGCTGCCGATTGGTTACTGCTGCACCGCTGTGGGAGGAACACTTTCCGCTCCCTCGGTCTGCAACTGCTTGTCGTACAGCTCTTTGTACACGCCACCCCGGGCCAGCAGCGACTCGTTGGTGCCCTGCTCCACGATCACCCCATCGTCCAAAACCAGGATCTTGTCGGCGAGCTTGGCCGATGACACGCGGTGCGAAATAATCACCGTAGTGCGCTCCCGCATGATCTCCTTCAGGCTGTTTAAAATGGTGTTTTCGGTCTTGGTATCCACCGCCGACAATGAATCATCTAGAATCAGAATCTTCGGGTCGCGGGCGATGGCACGGGCGATGGACACCCGCTGCTTCTGTCCGCCCGACAGCGTGACGCCCCGCTCGCCCACCCGGGTGGCGAAGCCGTCGGGAAAATCCTGAATGGTTGCCGTCAGGTCGGCAATGTCGGCCGCCTGCTCTACCTGTTGTGGGTTGGCTTCCCCGGCGAAGCCGAACGCTACGTTATTGAAGATGGTATTAGAAAATAAGAACACATCCTGCGGCACGTAGCCCACCTGACTGCGCAAACTGGCCAGTTCGTACTGCCGAATGTCGGTGCCATCAATGAGCACTTCACCGGCCGCCACGTCGTACATGCGGGGAATGATATTGGCGATGGTGCTCTTACCCGACCCGGTGGTACCCACAATAGCGATTGACTGCCCCGCCTGCACGCTAAACGACACGTCCCGCAGGGCTTCGATGCCCGAGTCGGGGTACACAAAGGTCACGTTCTTAAACGCAATATCGCCCTGGATCTCTCTCTTCAACCCAGCTTCCGACACGATATCAGTTTTTGTCTCCAAGAATTCGTTGATACGCTGCTGAGAGGCGGCCGCCCGTTGCACAATGCTGGTAATCCACCCCAGCGAAGCCACCGGCCAGGTGAGCATGTTCACGTAAATGATAAACTCGGCGATCACGCCCGCCGAAATGGCTCCGCTGATCACTTCCCCGCCACCAATGAACACCGTGATCACCGAACTGAGCCCCACCAGCGCCATGATGAGCGGAATGAACAGGGCGTTGACCCGTGCCAGGCTAATTGACTTATCCTTATAGTCGTCGCTTTCTCGCCTAAACGTTTGGGCCGAGTCAGCTTCTCGCACGAAGGCCTTGAGCACCCGAATACCCGAAAATGCTTCCTGCACAAAAGTAGAAAGAGCCGACAGGCTGCGCTGGATCTCGACCGATTTGCGGTTGATGATGTTGTTAACGTAGTAGATGCTGATGGAGAGCAGCGGCAGAGGAACCAGGGTGTAGAGCGTGAGGCGGGCGTTTACCGAAAACATGTACGGAATCAGAATCAGAAAGAGCGTGAACAGGTTGAGTCCGTACATGATGGCGGGCCCCAGATACATGCGCACCTGCGACACATCTTCGGAGATGCGCGCCATCAGGTCGCCGGTGTTTTGGCGGCGGTAAAAGCTCATCGGCAACGACTGGTAGTGCGCGTAGACCTCGTTTTTCAGATCATACTCGATGAGGCGAGACACCACGATGATGGTTTGGCGGGTGAGGTAGGTGAAAAAACCCCGCAGTAGGGCAAGCACCAGGATGGCCACGCCGTAGATCAGGATGCTTCCGCCGAAAACGGTATAGATTTTTTCTTGCAAGCTAAACCCGTCAAAGATGCGGTACAGGGCGATGTTCTCCTCCACCAAATTGATGGCCCGGCGCACGATCTGAGCGGGAATGATGGCCAGCACGTTGGAAACGATGATGAATAGCAAGCCGAGAGACAGTCGACGCTTGTATTTGAGGAGGTATTTGTTGAGATAGCGGAGTTCCTTCACGTTTTGTTAGAACGGCTTCTTCTCTAAATGGTTCTTCGCTCCTGGTATACGCCGGAAAAAAATTACCTTTACGATTCAAAATCATTTTAGGGTTTGCTTTGTTGGGAAGCCACGCACCCAGAACGTTCTTGTTTTTATGTTAAACCGCCGACTTCTTAGGATCAGGGCCATGCAGCACCTGTACGCTTACCAGCGTTGCCGACAGGCAAACTACGAACTGGCTTTCGAGTTTATTCGGGAATTCTTCGCTCCTGACCTCAACAGCATGGAGGTGCAGGACCGTGAGGCGCTGGCCCAACAACGAACGCAGGCCGACGAACTGCTCACCGCCCGCCTGGAGGGACGAATACCGGCGGGTACTGTTTCTCCTCCGATTGAGCAGGCAGTGAACCAGGCCCTGCGCAATTACCAGGAGCATTGTCGCAAGGATCAGCGGTTTCTGCGCCAGCAGATGGTGGCCCGCACCGAAAAGATCGGTGACTACTACCGACGCTTTTTGGTGTTGCCCGAAGCACTGCTGCAAGAAGCCGGGCGAGACGCGCAAAAAAAATCTGCTACCTTAGAAATGTCGGGTAGTTCCGGCCGAACCGAAGGGCTTGCCAACTTGATTCACAATCGCCTGCTGGCGGCTCTGCGCAACAGTGACGCGCTGCAAGAAACGGTGCGCCAGCAGAAACTTTCCTGGGAGGGGCACCGCACCGAGGTGCGGCAGTTGCTCAAGGTGATTCGAAGCGATCCCGATTATCAGGCCTATCAGGCGCTTGCCGAACCAAGCTTGGAAGAAGACGTTGCTATTGTCCGACACCTGGTGAACAGCTTGGCTCTGAACCACGAGGCAATTGTCAATATTTTCGAGGAAGACGGGGTGAACTGGGAGGAGGACAAAAAAATTATCAAGAATCTGACGAATCGCACTTTCAAGTCGTTAACCAAAGGAGATGAGGGCGTTGAAATTGCTTCGCTCACGCCCAACTGGGAAGATGATCGTGCCTTTTTCGAGGAGCTTTACGAACAGACGCTGCGCCACGATGAGGAATATGAGCAGTTGATTAGCGAAAAATCTAAGAACTGGGCAGCAGACCGGATTGCCAGCGTCGATAACGTGATCATGAAAATGGCCATCACCGAAATGCTTCACTTCAGTAGCATTCCGGTGAAGGTGACGATTAACGAGTACGTGGACGTGTCAAAGCTATACAGCACCCAAAAGAGCCGACAATTTATCAATGGTATCTTGGACGTGGTAGCGCAAGAATTACAGCAAAAAGGGTTGATTCGGAAAAGCGGACGGGGGCTGTTAGACAATTAACCGAAGTATGTAGGATAATTTTGCCTTTTCATTAGTAAGGACTCATTTGCCTTCGTAAATTTACCCGAACTTTTACCCCTTAGCGCATGAACAAACTAGGTGGCATTTTGCTCTTTTTTACCGGAACCCTGGCAGGCATGACGGTGGGCTTTCTCTACGCACCCGACTCAGGCATCAACACCCGCGATCGGGTAACCTTTCGGCTCGAAAAGTACCGGTTCAAACTAGAAGACCTGATCAACGACCTGGTCCGAACCAAGAACCAACTGCCCGAAAGCGTGGCGAAGTCCGACGGTGAGAAGGTGATTAATGAAGCCAAAGAGAAGGCTAAGCAACTGCTTGACGACGTAGAAAATTTGTTAGACCAGATAAAAAAGTAACTTACCGGTGGCATTTGTCACTTTAAATCGAACATGATGATGAACCTTAGATTAATTCCTGCCGGATTGATGACCGCCGGTTGCCTATGGATCAGCGGATGCAACAGCACCACCGCCCTAGAAGAGCGGGTGGCCGATCTGGAAGACCGTACTGCCCAGCTAGAAAACGGTACGGCCCTTAAAACCCAGGCCGTATCGCTGGCCGAACCCACTGAAATGACTGAACTAAGCAATCCGGCCAAAGCCGCTGCCACGGGGGCTGCCACCACAGTGGACTTCGCCGAAACCACCCACGAATTTGGCACTATCGCCGAAGGTGAGGTGGTGGAGCACACCTTTGTGTTCACCAACACGGGCGACACGCCTTTGATCATTCAGGATGCCAAGACCACCTGCGGATGCACCGTGCCCAAGAAGCCCGAAGCGCCCGTGCCTCCCGGCGAAACCGGCGAAATTCAGGTGCGCTTCAACAGCCAGGGCAAGGCTGGGGTCCAGAACAAGGCGGTTACCATCACGGCCAACACCGAGCCTGCCACCACCCGCCTATTTATCAAAGCCAACGTTACTTCCAAGAGCGAACCGATTGCCGGTCCGGTAAGAAAACAATAATAATCGTATGCTAGAGTTTGTTCTGTTACAGGCCGATACCGGCCAGAGCGGCATGATTGGCAATTTTATTCTCATCGGTGGAATTGCCCTCATCTTCTATTTTTTTATGATTCGCCCCCAGCAGCAGAAGCAGAAGGCGCAGCGTAGCTTTATCGACACCATCAAAAAAGGTGATCTTGTGGTCACCATCGGCGGAGTGCACGGCAAGGTGGTCGCCATTGAAGACGGCAGCGTGGTGCTGGATGTGGACCGCGGCGCTAAGATCAAGTTCGACAAATCATCCATTTCTCAGGAAGCCAGCAAACAGTACGCGACCAAGTCCTAAAACCTATTGAGCAAGCGCCGGAAAAGAGACCTCCCCCTCTGGCAGGGACTTAGCCAGCGCTTTTCGGCAAAGGAAGGGAATCTTACGATTGTTTTGCTCTGCATACTGGCGGCTACCACTTTTTGGTTTTTCAGCGCCTTGAACAAGACGGACTACACCACCCGGCTCGATTATCCCGTCGTCTTCTCGTATCCCACCGACAGCACCTACCTACTGCGTCAGTTGCCCGAGCATATCAGTGTGCAAGTGAGTGGCGGCGGGTGGAATTTGCTTCGCAAGACTCTGCTGGTCAACACCCGCCCCGTACAGATTACGCTGGACGAGCCCACCAAGGTAAAATCTATTTCCGGTCAGGCACTTATCGAAGAGGTAGAAGCGGTGCTGGGCGACATCCGCCTCAACTACGTGGTTACTGATACGTTGCGCATTAGCATTGACAGTGTGCTAGAGAAGCAGGTGCGCGTGGTGGTGGATAGCAATAATGTTGATCTGGAAGAAGACCACTGGATCACCTCGCTGATCGCTTTGCGGCCCAACTTTGTCACGCTGCGCGGCCCCGCTTCGGTGGTGCGTCAGGCCAGCGATACGCTGGCGGTCAATCTTCCTGATCGAGAAATTGACGAACGCTACGAGGCCACGGTTCCGCTCCGTTACATCAACACGATGGTGCAGGTGGTTCCGCCCGAAGCCCGGATATCCTTTGACGTATCACCGTTCATTAGTTTCAAAAAAAGGGTTCCCCTTATCACCGTTAACTTCCCCCGCGATTCGACGGCCTACCTCGGATTGGATCAAGTGACGGTCAGTTTTTGGGTGAGAGAGTCGCTGGCCAACGAAAGCTTACTAGATAGTACTGTCTTCACGGTGATGGCTGACTATGCGGACGTTAATGCCCGAGACAGCACCCTGGTTCCCATTGTGCAAGCGCATCCGGAGTACGCCCGCCGGATCAGTGTCCGGCCCGTTAAACTGAAGGTTCGGTATGGCTCCTAAACCACTGCGGGTGGGCATCACGGGCGGCATCGGTTCCGGAAAGACTTTCGTGAGCAAAATTTTTGAAATTTTAGGAATCCCCGTATATTACGCAGACGCGCACGCCAAATGGCTACTGGAAAACGATTCGGTGCTGGTGCAGCAGTTACAACAGGTGTTCGGCCCCTCGGCGTATGACGCAATGGGGCACTTAAATCGTACTTTTTTAGCGAAGGAAGTTTTTTCTTCCGACCAGAAGCGGAAAATCATGAATAACCTGGTGCACCCGCGGGTAGCCGAAGACTATCAGCGCTGGGTTCAACAACGAGGGCATCTTGCTTACACCCTGAAGGAAGCCGCCTTGCTTTTTGAAACCGACGCACACCAACAACTCACGCTTATTATCAATGTAAATGCCCCCGAAGCCGTTAGAATCGGCCGGGTACTAAAACGCGACCCGCAACGGTCGCCGCAACAGGTTAAGCAGATTATCACCCAACAATTGAGTGACGACGAACGCAGTCGACGCGCTGACCACTCGATTGATAACGGCGGAAAAACCCTGGTGCTTCCGCAGGTGATCACGATCCATCATCATTTAGTTAATTTTCAAGTCGCTCAATAAACTATCCGCTTATCCTCATGAACTTAAATAGGTACAGAAACGAAGTCTGGAAACAGATCAACTTCGCGACGGACCTCCCGCACGCCAGATACGAAGTTTCTAACGTGGGGAGAGTAAAAAGTTACGCCGTCAACAAAGTGAATGGCAAAATTATGAAGGGCTCTAACGTAAATGGGTACCTGTCGGTGATGGTTCGGTTCGAACAAAAAAGTGTCGCAAACCTTTTACATTCACCGCTTGGTAGCGCAAACGTTTTTGGCCAAACCCACGGCCGACCAGCGGTTTGTGGTGCACCTCGATTATGATAAGCAGAATAACCACCGGTTCAACCTGAAGTGGATGAGTGAGGAGGAATCGAGGTGCCATAATAACCGAAACCCGGCAATTTTGCGCAGCCGAAGCACCGGCTACAAGCTCACTGAGTCGGATGTGCGGGTGATCAAGCGGTTGCTCAAGAGCAATAAGACCCGCTTAAGTATCATCGCCAAGCGCTTCAACATCACCCATACCCAGCTTAACCGCATTCGCTCGGGCGAAAACTGGGGCAAGGTTTCAATCTAAATATCAACGCGCTTTAGGTCTTCAACAACGATTCTCCGGCCATTTCCGGTGGTTTCTCGATCCCCATCAGGGCCAGAATAGTAGGTGATACGTCGCCTAGTTTCCCGTCTTTGAGTTTGCCCACGTAGTTGTCGTCTACCAGAATGCAGGGCACCAACACGGTGGTGTGCTGCGTATGGGGCGAGCCGTCGGGATTTTTCATGCGGTCGGCGTTGCCATGGTCGGCAATCACGATCACGGCGTAGCCGTTTTCACGGGCCGCGGTGACCACGTCGCGGGCGCAGGCGTCTACCGTTTCGCAGGCCCGCACCGCCGCCTCAAACACGCCAGTGTGGCCCACCATGTCGGCGTTGGCAAAATTGAGGCACACAAAGTCCACTTTCTGTTTCCGGAGTTCGGGGATGATTTTATCGCGGATGGCGTAGGCGCTCATCTCGGGTTGCAAATCGTAGGTGGCCACTTTGGGCGAAGGGCAGAGGATACGCTGCTCACCTTGATACTCTTCTTCGCGTCCACAGTTAAAGAAAAAGGTCACGTGCGGATACTTCTCGGTTTCGGCGATACGAATCTGCCGCTTGCCGTGCTGTTCCAACACCTCACCCATCACCTGATCAATCTCCTGGGCTTCAAACAGAATAGGAATACCAGTGAAATCCTGGTCGTACTGCGTCATGGTGAGGTAGTGCAATCTGAGTGGATGCATGTTCTGCTCGGGAAAGGCATGTTGCGTCAGCACTTCGGTGATCTGCCGCCCGCGGTCGGTACGGAAGTTAAAGCATAATACTACGTCTCCGTCCTGCATGGTTGCCATCGGCTGGCCGTTCTGCGTCACTACCAAGGGCTCAATGAACTCGTCAGTCACTCCTTGATCATACGAAGTCTGAATGCCCTGGGTAGCGCTCGTTATAGGTTGGCCCTCGCCGCGCACCACCGCGTCGTAGGCCAGTTTGGTGCGCTCCCAGCGGCGGTCGCGGTCCATGGCGTAGTAGCGTCCGACCACCGTAGCCACCGTGCCGGTGGTGGTCGCCATGTGCCGTTCCAGTTCTTGCAAGTAACCTTTTCCTCCCCGCGGATCGGTGTCGCGACCGTCGGTGAAGGCGTGTACAAACACCTTATCCAGCCCGGCCTCGGCCGCCGCCGTGCACAAGCCCTTCAGGTGATTGATGTGAGAATGCACCCCGCCGTCGGACACCAGTCCCATAAAGTGCACTTTTTTGTCGTTTTGCTTGGCGTAGACAAACGCCTGCTGCAAGGCGGGTTTCTGCCCCAGTTCACCCTGCTCCGCGGCGAGGTTGATGCGTTCCAGCATCTGGTAGACGGTGCGCCCCGCGCCCAGGTTCATGTGGCCCACCTCGGAGTTTCCCATCTGCCCCACCGGCAACCCGACGGCGCGTCCCGAGGCTTGCAGGGTGCTGTGCGGATACCGCACGTACAAAGAATCTACAAACGGAGTATTGGCTTGATCAATGGCCGATACGCGGGGATCGTCGGCAATGCCCCAGCCGTCGAGGATCATCAGAATTACTTTCTTGTTCATGTGGTTAGTTTTGTTAAATTACCAAACACGTAGTTGTTGGTCGCGACCGACAACTACGTGTTTGGCGGCTAAATTAGTAATTATCCCCGTGCCATAGGATGTTACAACTATCCGAAATCTATATTTATCCCATCAAATCGCTGGGAGGTATCCGGTTATCAGCGTCGCTGCTCACCGAGCGAGGGCTGGCCTACGACCGGCGCTGGATGCTGGTGGACGCGCAAGGATTTATGACGCAACGGAAGTTTCCGAAGATGGCGCTGTTGCAAGTGGCTCTCCGGGAAGATCATCTGGCGGTAGTTGGGCCCGACGGTGCATTGCCGCTAACCATTCCGCTGGCCGTAGAAAGTTACTTCCCCCGGCGCGTGCCCATCTGGGATGATGTTACCCTGGCTTGGCAGGTAAGTCGCGAAGCAGATGCCTGGTTCAGCGAGGTGCTTGATCAGCCGTGTACGCTGGTGTATATGCCGGATGACAGCGAGCGGACCGTGACGGGGAAGGTGAGTGGACAGGCGCGGGCGGTGAGCTTTGCCGACGGCTATCCGGCACTGCTGGTGGGTCAGGCGTCGCTCGGTGATCTGAACGCGCGCCTTGCTGCACCGGTGCCGATGGATCGGTTTCGTCCGAACCTGGTGTTCACCGGCGGCGCACCTTATGAAGAAGACCGATGGCACGCTTTCCGCTTGGGCGAAGCCGCCTGCACCGCCGAGAAAGCCTGCGCGCGCTGCAATGTGACTACCATCGACCAGGCCACCGCCGAACGGGGCAAAGAGCCATTGGCCACGCTGAGTCAATATCGTCGCCAGGGCAACAAGGTAGTCTTTGGGCAGAATGTGCTGCTAGACGCCGGAAAAACGGTACGGGTGGGCGACGCGGTGCGCGTAGAAACGTACAAACCGGAATTTTCGTAATTAATCAACAGTCAATAGTTGACTATCGACTGTGGACTATACGGTCCCGTACGCGGTCAACACCAGTTTTCTTGGTCCCGCCCGGTCGCGGTGCTCGCCCAAGTATATCCCCTGCCAGGTGCCTAAGTTCAGTTTTCCGTTGGTAATAGGAACCGTCACGCTGTGGCCCATGAGTGCGGCTTTGATGTGGGCGGGCATGTCATCCGAACCCTCAAGCGTGTGTTCGTAGTAGGAGGCGCTTTCCGGCACGAGGTGGTTCAGGGAGCGCTCAAAGTCACCCCGCACGGTTGGGTCGGCGTTTTCATTGATCGCCAAGCTGGCCGAGGTGTGCTGAATGAACACGTGCAGTAATCCCTGGCGGATCGTACGCAACTCCGGAAAGTGCTGCACAACGTGCGACGTGATCAGGTGAAAGCCCCGCTCGAAGGCGGGCAAAGTGATTTCTTTCTGGATGATTTTCATAGCAAATTTATTCAGTGGTGTATTCGTAAGCACCCAGGTCAGGCTGCGCATCGCGGAGATTTCCGTCTAAGTCGCGCTCAATGCCCAGCGGCACTCCGGCGTTAATGGCGGGTGATAGGGAATCAAGGCGGTAGTTGTATAGCTCGAAGTCCGTAAACCGTGGTTCTTGGTTATATAGGTTCATATCTGCTAGCACTTTCGTTGTGTCTGACGTCTTAATGAGGGTACTGAGCAGCTCGAACCGGTCACCTGGTTTGATAGCGTCTATAAGCAACTCATTGTCCAGATTTCCCCACGCAATGCAATTTAGAATTTGCAATGAAAAAGGTTGGGTAAGAATGTTTTCCTCAAAAAAGTCTTGAGCGAACAGTAAAACACCTTGCTCGTCTTCGCGCGAGAAGCGGATATCGCTGTTTATCAATGAGCAGTGGCGGAAGCGGTAGTATGCTCAACCCAATCCCCCTACCAATCCAGCCGCGCAATTGCTAATGACGGTATTGTAAGCATCGATGTCTGTATTTAGTGCCAGCAGGCCGTAGCCACTCATGTGCTCGATGACAGTGTTAGAGAGCGTAATATCCGGGATAGTATCATTATCAGGGGAACGGATACCGATACCAATCTCAGCGTTGCGAATCACCGCAAAATCTAGTCGGTTGTCTTTGCTCTCCGGCCCGAAATACACTCCCTGCCACTGTCCCGGAGCGTTCTCGTAGGCACCATCCTGGCGCACGTGCTGCAATACTACCCGCGCGTCGGGCGTTCCGGCGGCCTGCAGGGTGCCATCCACCAGCAATCCGGCCCCGTCGTTGAAATAAAGTTGGGCCCCCGCCGCTAGCGTGAGGGTTGCTCCCGGGGCCACCCGCAACGAATCACAGATCACGTAGGGTCGTTCACCCGGAAAAGTCTGGTCCTGGGTGATGAGCGCGCTCTTCAGAAAGTAGGCATCTTGGCCCCAGGCCTCCAGGTTCACGTACTGCGCGTTGCCGTTGGTGCTAAACCGAATAGAATCCTTCACGATGAAGGGCAAATCAGTATTTTCAGGGTCCACGGTCACCTCGACCAGCAGCAGCAGACTGTCACCGCCCCGCAGGCGGACGTCCTGAAACTGCGTGCTCGCCTCGCCGTTCAGCCGCAGCCGAAAAGGCGAGTTCTCAGGGGTAGCCAGCGTTACTGAGCCGATGTTAACCGCCTTCGACTGGGGATTATACACCTGCAACCACTGGGTGGTGCTGCCCACGGTGGTGAACACAGTATCGAACTGCACAGTGTCCCGGTCGAAGAGCAACTGCACTCCCTCACCTTGGGTCAGTACCTCATCTTCCGGAGTGCACGAACCCACCCCCATGAGCAGGGCACTCAAGATAAATAACCACAGACTAACGAAAGTCGCTTTACCGCCTGGTGTCAGTCCACGATTCGTTCTAATCAAATTCAATTGTTTCATCCTACCCAGTATCCAACATCCAGTATCTTATCCATCCGGTAAGTATCCAGCATCTTGCCCGTTCCACCGATTATCACCCTGCTCCTTCTTGCATGCGCTCAGCGTTGTCAGCCATGCGCAGTTGCTCCACGAAATCAATAAGGTCACCGTCCATCACTGACGACAGGTTGTGCACCGTGTAGTTGACCCGGTGGTCGGTGACCCGGCTCTGCGGATAGTTATAGGTGCGGATCTTTTCGGAGCGGTCGCCACTCTTCACCATCGAGCGCCGCTGCGCCCCGATTTCTTCGTTCTGCTTCTCCAGTTCGATATCGTACAGGCGGGACTTAAGCACCTGCAGCGCCTTCTCGAAGTTCTTGATCTGCGACTTCTGGTCCTGGCAGGTTACCACCAGCCCGGTGGGATTGTGGGTGAGGCGCACCGCCGAGTAGGTGGTGTTCACCGACTGTCCGCCCGGTCCCGACGAGCAGTAGGTATCCTTGCGGATTTCGTTCATGTCGATGTCGATCTCCACGTCCTCTACTTCGGGTAGCACGGCCACGGTGGCCGCTGAGGTGTGCACCCGGCCCTGCGTCTCGGTGGCGGGCACGCGCTGCACCCGATGCACGCCCGACTCGAACTTCATAAAGGCGAACACGTCTTCGCCCGAGATAGAACTCACAATCTCTTTGTATCCTCCGGACGACCCCTCGGTAAGGTCCAGCACCGTGAGGTTCCAGTGCTGGGCCTCGGCGAAGCGCTGATACATGCGAAACAGATCACCCGCAAAGATAGCCGCCTCGTCGCCCCCGGTGCCCGCCCGAATCTCCAGGATCACGTTCTTGCTGTCGTTCGGGTCTTTGGGAATCAACATCTGCTTGAGTTCTTCCTCCAGGGCCTCGATGCTGCTTTGCTGCGTGTCGATTTCATCTTTGGCCATCTGCCGGAAGTCAGGGTCCTTTTCGGTTTCCAGCAGGGCCTTGGCACTGGCTAGATTGGCCTCGGCCTCTTCGTACGCGTCGAACTTCTTCACGATCTTTTCCAAGTCCCGGTATTCTTTACTCAGCTTGGCGTAATGCTTCATGTCGGCCATGGCGTCGGGTTGCACAATCAGTTGGCCAACCTCCTCGAATCGATCTTTGATCGCAACTAGCGTTTCTTTCATACGGCTATTGGGTTATCGTACAAAAGTAACAAACCAGCGCACAAAATTGCGGACTCGCCCGCAAGAAAAGCGCGGGTGCCCTTCAGACCGTTCCGGTTACGTATTTAAAGGATTTGTCACCATGTAATCTTCATCCTAAGATATACTTTTTTATTCGTGCGCAACGGTTCATACTTGCAACTGATACGGTGCGTTGGTGCCTCCGTACTCGCGCATCATTCATTAGAATCAATACGTCAACCTCGTGGTATCATGGATATGAAAAAGAACAGCTTTTCTATTGGGACTAAAATCTTTGGCGGATTTATTGCGCTGATCTTCATTTTTTCACTCAACGCGGTTGTTAGCATTCTCACCATTAATCGCACCAATCAAGCCATTGAAGAAACGGCGCAGGTGAGCAATCCTTCGGCCAAAGCCCTGGAAGACCTGATGGACCTGATTGTCAACTCCAAGATGTTGATCACCAACTGGGTCTACCTACCAAACAATCAGCAGGATAAAGATGCGCTCAAGGAGCTTCAGAACTTTCAGTATCCAGCCCTGAAAAACCAAATATCCTTCCTCACCGTGCACTGGAAGGCAGCAGAAGAAAGGCAGCAACTTGACTCAATCTTCACCAGTTTTGAGCAGTTGATTGCTATTGAGCAGGAGATTATGGCTTCGTTGGTTTCGTTTCAGGACTACGAAGACCCCATGGTGAAGCTGTTTGCCGAGAATCGCATTGAAGACGAAGTGCTGCCGCACGTTAGCCGACTTGAAACCCAACTTAGCACCATCAGCGACGTGAAGCGGCAGGAAGCGGAAGCCGCGCAAGCCAGCATTGTGGAGTCTTCGATGAACCTGCGGCGACTCAATTTCATTCTAGGACTGATCACCATTGCCTTGGGATTGGTTATTGCTTTTTCGCTCAACCGCAACATTACCCGTCCCATTAGCTACGTGAAAGATACGGTGGTAGAATTAAGCCGGGGGCAGTTGCCGGAGAAACATAGCCAAAAAACGCAGAAATTTAGCCGCGACGAAGTAGGGGAAATGGCTCAGGCGGTAGACGGGCTGGTGAGCGGACTACGCGCCACCTCAGGTTTTGCCGAAGACATTGGGGTGGGCAACTACACCGCCGAGTTTAGTCCCCTGAGCGAACAAGACGTGCTGGGTAACGCCCTACTCAACATGCGCGATAACCTGCGAAGCGTGTCGGAAGAAGACCAGAAGCGTCACTGGGCCACCGAGGGCACCGCCTTGTTTGGCGAACTGCTGCGGCAAAACAGCGGTAGCGTGCAGGAGCTGACCACCACCTTGCTCACCAAACTCATTGAGTATATGCACGCCAACCAGGGGGGGATATTCGTGGTGCAGGAGGATGATACCAGCGATGAGCCCTACATGACGCTGGAGGCATGTTACGCCTGGGATCGCGAGAAATATATTGAGCAAAAAATCCATCGGGGCGAAGGCTTGGCAGGCCAGGCTTGGCTAGAAAAAGACACCCTCTACTTCACCGATGTGCCGCAGGACTACATCACCATCGTATCGGGACTCGGCGAAGCCAACCCCACCAGCATCCTGATTGTGCCCCTGATGGTGAACGAAGAGGTGTTCGGAGTGGTAGAAATGGCCTCGTTTGAGACCTATCAGTCGCACGAGGTTGATTTTATGAAAAAGATTGCCGAGAGCATCGCCGCCACCATTGCCACGGCACGGATCAACAGCAAAACCCAGAAGCTGCTCAACGAATCCACCGAAATGACCGAGCAGATGCAGGCCCAGGAAGAAGAGATGCGGCAGAATATGGAAGAGTTGCAGGCCACCCAAGAAGAAATGGACCGCAAGCAGCGCGCCATGCAGGGGCGCGAAACCCGCATCCGAGCGGTGCTAGACTGCGCCCCCGATGCCTACGTTAATATAGACAGCGCCGGTGAGGTGGTCTTATCCAACCGCCAAGCAGGCGATAGATTTGGCTACGAAGCCGAAGCGCTAGAGGGCTTGCACGCGAGCAAGCTATTTCGGAACGTGAACGCCATTGATATGCTAGATTTTTTACGTGAGCACACCGGAAATCCCTTTGTGCAAACGTTTGAAGACCAGCAAGGGCGGACGTTTATTGCCGAAGTCTCGATCAGCACCTACGATGCCCAAGGGAAAGTAGGACACGTAGTGCGGTTTGCCGACGCTGAAAATACCCTTCAGCCAGAAGCCCACTAGGTTTGGCCGAGCACGCGTCGTTTAATTCAGGCCGGGGCCACGCCCGACGGAACGCGCTGCGTACTGAGTCGGCGGAACCGAAGCACCAGCAACACCGCTGCTAACGTCAGGCTGATGAGCAAGCCTATCCAGATGCCCGGAGCGCCCCACCCCAGAGGGAAAGCCAGTCCGTAGGCCACCGGCAGCCCTACCCCCCAGTAAGCGATTAGCGTAATCAGCGTAGGAATTTTGACATCGGCCATCCCGCGCAGGACGCCCAGCGCCACCGCCTGAACCCCGTCTGATAACTGAAAAAACGCGGCGATCACCAACAGAGAAGCGGCTAAATCAATTACCGGCACTTCGTCGACGTACAGCGTGGGCAAGGTGTCGTTGAGCAGCAAGAATAGACCGGCCGAAGTGCCCATCAGCACCGTAGACATCAACAAAGCACTGTTGCCCACCCTTCGCAGATTGGGCAGGTCGCGCCGCCCCAACTGATTGCCCACCCGCACGGTGGCAGCAGCGGCCAGGCCGGTGGCCACCATGTAGCTCACCGCCGCCAGGTTGAGGGCAATCTGGTGCGCAGCCAGCGCCCGGGTGCCCAGCCACCCCATCATGATCGAAGCAAAGCTGAAAGCGCCGACCTCAAAGATGTACTGAAAACCCGTAGGAATCCCAATCTTGAGCATCCGAACGGTTAGCCCGCGCTGCAAGGTACGCAGTCGCAGCGGCGGCCACCGGAACCAGGGCGCGCGCAGCACGTAGAGCATCATCACTACGGCCATCATCACCCGCGATATCAGCGTGGACACTCCCGCTCCGTTTAGGCCCAAGGCTGGAATCCATCCGTAGCCGTAGATCAGCAGGTAGTTGAGCAACACGTTGAGCAGGTTAGCACTTAGCGTGATCACCATCGCGGTGCGGGTGAATGACAAGCCTTCGGCGTACTGCCGGAAGGTCTGGAAAAACATAAACGGCAGTAACGACAACGCAGTGATGATCAGGTAAGGAATGGCCAGTTCCACCACGCGGGGCGGTTGGCTTAGCCACGGTAGCACCCCGGCGCTCCCAGCCAGCAGGGCCACCAGCGCCAGACCAGTTACGATGTTGATCACCAGCCCGTGTCGGAAAATTTGCGTGCGGTCGTGGGTGGTATCGCCCCCGTCGGAGGCGGCCACCAGGGGAGTGATGGCCAGCGACACGCCGATGCCAAACATCAAACCCAGCGACATCAGGCCGTTGGCCAGCGACACGGCCGCCAGCGGTTCAGCGCCCAGGGCGCCCACCATCACGCTGTCGGCCACGCCCACCAAAATGTGCCCCAACTGACTCAACATCACCGGATAGGCAATCAGCAGGGTGGTTTTAACGTGAGAGCGGTAGGATTGTAAAGGCATGGAATTGGTCACTGGTCATTAGTCCCTTGTCATTAGTCATTGGATACTACTAAGGACCAGTGACTAATGACAAATAACTATACGTTAAACATCCGGGCCACCCGGAAGAGGCCGCTGATGCTGATGGCGTCGGTGATTTCTTGGTTGAGCACCATTTGAAGCGCATCGGCTAACGGTAGCTTACGAATGCGGAGGTCTTCGGTTTCATCAAATTCAGTTTCACCGGGAGTGAGTTCTTGGGCAAGAAAGATAAAACCCTCTTCGTCGGTCACCGAATTGGAGGTGTGAATGCGCATGATGTTCTGCCACCGTTGGGCGGTGAGGCCGGTTTCTTCCTTTAACTCGCGCCGGGCCGACGCGAGCGGGTCTTGCTCATTGGGGCCGCCGCCCATCGGAATCTCCCAGGAGTATTCTTTGAGTGTGTAGCGGTACTGTCCCACCAACCAAGTGTTAAGTTCTTCGTCAACGGGCACAATGGCGATGGCTTGGTTCTTGAAGTGCACCCAGCCGTAGATGCCCGCCCCGCCCCGCGGGTTGATGACCTGGTCCTCGTGCACGGTGATCCAGGCATTGTCGTAGACTTGTCGGCGTTGCCGGGTTTGCCAGGGGTTGTTGGGTGATTCCATAGAACAAAGGTACGGGTTGAGCAGGGGAATTTTATTATCTTTTGGGTTCAGGTCTGATAAAATACTGTACAAGAAATTCTGACCCGTTAAACCCAATTTTAGAATATTGGAGTTCCCCTTGTTCAGCGGACAGATGAACTATGAGAATTTTGCCGCGTTTTGGTTTTTCTATTTTGGTCTATTGCTTATCCCAATCGGTATGCTGGTCGATCATGTTGAGCGTATAAGTGGACACATTCCGAAAAAATTCGTTTGGGCGTATTTGCTCGTTGTGCTGGTCGGAGTTTTTATGATACCTCTTTCGGGAATGACGCTCCTGATGCTACCCCACGCATTATACATGTTCTATGGTAGCGAAAAGGGTTCAAAGACAGTAGAGAAACCTAATCCTCTAACTTCTTAAAAAAGTCCCACAGCACCACCCCCACGCTCACCGAAATGTTAAGGGAGTGTTTGGTACCAAACTGCGGTATCTCCAGACAAGTGTCGGCGGCTTCCACCACCGCGTCGTCTACCCCAAACACTTCGTTGCCGAAAATCAAGCAGTATTTACCGTCATGGTAGGGCATAAAGTCCTGCAGCGGCACACTTTCGTCGGCCTGCTCGATAGCAATAATCTTGTAACCTTGCTCGCGCAGTTCTTCGATCAATTCGGTGATTTTCTCGCGGTGCTCCCAGGCGACCGATTCGGTAGCTCCCAGAGCCGTTTTGTTGATCTCGCGGTGCGGAGGCGTGGCGGTGATACCGCACAAGTAGATTTTCTCAATGGCGAACGCATCGGCGGTGCGAAAGGTGGAACCCACGTTGTTCATGCTCCGCACACTGTCGAGCACCAGCACGATGGGCCGCTTCTCTTGCTTCTGGTATTCTTCAACCGATGGGCGGTTGAGTTCTTCGTTCTTGAGTTTTCTCATAGCGATTGATTTCTAGACGACGAAAATACAACTATCCTACGGAATGCCACGAACATTCGCCGCAAAACTCTCAGTAAAAGCGATCTAGTCCTTCTGAGTGGGGTCAGCCCTCTATCCCGCTCGCTTTTAGAACATTAACGGCGAATGCGTATTTTTGTAAGATTCAACCGACCTAAAAGCACTGCTTCATGCCTGCCTCCCAGAAAAAGACCAGTAGCAAGGATACTCCCCTCATGCGACAGTACGCTGCCATCAAGGCGAAGCACCCGGGGGCAGTGCTGCTGTTTCGGGTGGGCGATTTCTACGAAACCTTCGGCGAAGACGCCATCACCGCCAGCAAGGTGCTGGATATCGTGCTCACCAAACGGGCCAACGGAGCGGCTTCGCACGTGGAACTGGCCGGTTTCCCCCACCACGCGCTCGACACTTACCTGACCAAACTGGTGCGGGCGGGGCACCGGGTGGCCATCTGCGACCAGCTCGAGGACCCCAAACTGGTGAAGGGCATCGTGAAGCGGGGTGTCACCGAACTGGTTACTCCGGGACTATCGTTCAACGACACCGTGCTTGACCAGCGGCACAACAACTACCTGGCCGCCTTGCATTTTAACAACGACCGCCTGGGCATTGCGCTACTCGACGTGTTGACCGGCGAGTTTATCACCTCCTGCGGGTCAGCTGCCTACATCGAAAAGCTAGTGCAGGGCTTTGCTCCGTCAGAGATTTTGTACTGCAAAAGCCAGCGGGCCGAGTACGAACAGCTGTTTCGGGATGAGTACAATACCTACCGGCTCGACGACTGGCTCTTCACCCACGACTACGGCTACGAGCGGCTTACCCGGCACTTCAACACTCCCTCGCTGCGGGGTTTTGGTATCGACGCGCTCACCGAGGGTATTGTGGCGGCCGGAGCCATTTTGTTCTACCTGGAAGAAACCGAGCACCACCGCGTGCAGCACATCTCCTCGATTGGGCGCATTGAGGCCGAGCAGTACGTGTGGCTGGACAAGTTCACCATCCGCAACCTGGAGTTGCTGCACCCGCAGCAGGAGGGCGGCGTCCCCCTGATCGACGTGCTCGACCGCACCGGCACGCCGATGGGCGCGCGCTTGCTGAAAAAGTGGGTGGTGCTGCCTCTGAAAGACCGGGCCGTCATCGAGAACCGGCAGCGCACCGTAGAAGCCTGCGTGGAGCAAGAACCACTGCACCACGAACTGCTGCAACTGCTCAAACCGCTGGGTGATATTGAGCGACTGATCTCAAAGGTGGCGGCCGGGCGCGTTAACCCGCGCGAGATGTCTCAGTTAAAGCGCGCGTTGCAGGCCGTGAAACCCATAAAGAAATTACTGCTGCAAGCCGGAATTGCCCATCTGGCCACGCTGGCCGATCAGTTACATACTTGTGACTTCCTGCTAGAGCGCATCGAGCGGGAGCTGCAACCGGAGCCGCCGCTGGTGAGCAACCAGGGTAATTTGATGAACGATGGAGTAGACCTGGCGCTGGATGAACTACGTCAGTTGGCCTATTCGGGCAAAGACTATTTGGCGCAGATTCGGGAGCGTGAGGTGCAACGCACGGGCATCAGTTCGCTGAAGCTTTCGTTTAACAAAGTATTCGGCTACTACCTGGAAGTATCCAACACGCACAAAGAAAAGGTGCCGGGCGACTGGATCAGGAAGCAGACGCTGGTGAATGCCGAGCGCTACATCACCGAAGAGCTCAAAGTCTACGAAGAAAAAATCCTGGGGGCCGAAGAAAAGCTGGTGGTCATCGAGCAGCGGCTGTTCAACGAACTGGTGGCGGCCACCGCCGAGTACGTGAAGCAAATTCAGCAGAACGCCCGGCTGCTGGCCACCATCGACTGCCTGTCGTCGTTTGCCCAGGTGGCCCGACACAACAACTACGTGAAGCCCACCTTCACCGATGGCGACGCCCTCACCATCACGGCCGGGCGGCACCCCGTGATCGAGAAGCAGCTTCCGCCCGGCGAGCCGTACGTGCCCAACGACATCCATCTGGACGCCGAAACCCAGCAGATCATGATCATCACCGGACCCAACATGGCGGGCAAGTCGGCCCTGCTGCGGCAAACCGCCCTCATCGTGCTGATGGCTCAGATGGGTTCCTTCGTCCCGGCTGATGCGGCCGCGCTGGGCATCGTTGATAAGGTATTCACCCGGGTGGGCGCCTCCGATAACTTAGCGAAAGGAGAGTCGACCTTTATGGTGGAGATGATCGAGACGGCCAGCATCATCAACAACCTGAGTCAGCGCAGCCTGGTGCTCATGGATGAGATCGGACGCGGCACCAGCACCTACGACGGCATCTCCATTGCCTGGTCGCTGGTGGAGTACCTGCACAACCACCCGCAGTGCCGGGCCAAGACGCTGTTTGCTACGCACTACCACGAGCTAAACCAACTCACCGAGGACCTGCCCCGGGTGAAGAACTTCAACGTGGCGGTAAAGGAAGTGGGAGATAAAATTCTCTTTATGCGGCAGCTCAAGGAAGGAGGCAGCGAGCACAGTTTTGGTATCCACGTGGCCCAGCTGGCCGGAATGCCCCAGCCGGTGGTACTGCGGGCCGCCGAGATCATGCGCCACCTGGAGCAAGACAAGATCAACGACCCCGCGCCCGACAAGCTACAGTATTTGCCCAAGAATAACTTCCAATTAAACCTGTTCGAGGCCGACCCGCGCTGGACGAAAATTCAGCAGATGCTGCAAGCTACGGATATTAATACTTTGTCGCCGGTGGAGGCTTTGCTGAAGTTGAACGAGTTGCAGTTGATGATGAAATCATAATCTATATGCGAATTTTTAAATACCGTGGCGGAGACAAGAATATTTTTAATCGTGATTTAGATTCGCTAGCATCAGATACTTTTTGGGCACCTACTCGCGAGACACTTAATGATCCTAGCGAAGGGTTTCTTTCAATAGAGGACATGGGTAATCAGCTAGATGGTTTTATCAATGTACTAGTCCCCGATATTTCCAAAATAGCTCAGTCCCGCGATAATTTCAATGAGGCACTAGCGCATCTACTTGGTCAGCGGGATAAAGTAGGCGTATTCTCCCTCAGCCAAAGCTATCGAGACGAACTGTTGTGGGCTAATTACGCATATAGTCATCAAGGATTCTGTATAGAATATGATCTCAAGAAGCTAGTTAATTCTGGTGCGGATAACTGGTACGCGTTTCCTGTTGAATACGTAGAGCAACCACCAACGCTAGATATTCTTGACTTGCCGACTTTGCATCCTAAAGATGGCGTTAAAACCTTCATTAAAAAGATGATCGGTTTTAAATCTACACGTTGGAACTACGAAAAAGAAATGCGCATCATCTGCCATCAGTCCGGTAGCCAAAGATGCGACTATAGAGCTATTAAAGCAATCTACTTCGGCCTTAGAATGCCAACTCAATATCAAACTACTTTAATGGAACGATTACAGGGTCGGGGAATTAAATATCATCAAATGCAACTGCGCGAAAATACCTATTCATTAACCACAGTGGAGATAGAGGATAATTTTGCAAATGCCCCTAGATATATCCCTAAGTTAGCTCCAATAGAGAATTATGCTATCGATCCAGAAGCACTGAATGAAAAATGGAAATCATTTGCAGATTATATGCCTAAAGTTGCCGAAATTGCTAGGAGGTTACCTTATGCGAAGTCTGTCGAGATGATAGAAGTGTCCTATGACAAGAGTTCTGAAACCGAGCCTGTGTTCTTCGCAAAAGTGCTTCGTCAAGATGTCCATGTACAGCGATCAGTTTACTACACCCTATCGGAGATTGAAAAAGAATACGCAGCTATTTCCGATAGAATATAGAAGTTATGATAGTCACTGCAAATCTGAACATTCCGGCCCTTCAGCGACTCTGTCAGGAGTTTCGCGTCAAAGAACTCTACCTATTCGGATCGGCTGCTACCGGTAGCCTTTCCAAAGATAGCGATCTGGACTTTATCGTTCAGTTTGACCGATCGGGGTACGAGGGTGCCTTTGATCAGTTTATGGATTTCAAGCACCAACTCGAGGAAATCTACGGGCGGCCGGTGGATTTATATCATAAAACAACATTCAGGAACCGTATTTTTCAACAAGAAGTAGAAAGAACTAAGAAGCTATTGTATGCCGCATAGCCCCAGAAAGCTTCTTCTTGATGTGAAATTGTCTTGTGATGAAATTTCGGATTTCGTCCTTGGTAGGAGCTTCGGCGAGTTCCAAGATAATCGTATGCTTCAGCTAGCCATTGAAAGGGAGTTTGAAATCATTGGTGAAGCCCTGTCCAGACTCGCTCGTATTGAAGAGGAAAAGCTGTCTCAAAAAATTCCTGAATACCGTAAGATTATAGACTTTAGAAATATCATTGCCCACGGCTACGACATCATCGATGAGGCGGCCCTATGGGATTTTGCTAAAAACCGGGTTCCTGAATTGCTACAAAAAATAAACGACTATTAGGGCACTGCTGAAACTGAATGAGTTACAGTTGATGACGAAAAAATAGCGGTGATTACCTACCGGGGGGAAGCTATCCGCACTACTTCTGTGAGACGGGCTAGAAAGGCTAAAATCAAAATTTATGAAAGCTAGAGAATTCGATAAAGAATTTGACGAGGGAAAAGCCGATATAGTCTCCGAGCTAGACCTTTCTACGGCTACCCGCCCCAATCAACGGTCACGACAAATTAACGTCAACTTTCCGTCTTGGATGGTTACTTCACTTGACCGGGAAGCGCGTCAACTGGGCGTGACTCGTCAGGCAATCATTAAAGTCTGGTTGGCCGAACGCTTGGAGGAAATAAAATGAAGACAGCCCTGTACCACTACCTCAGCAGGTGCAACAAATTGCTTAAATCCGTTCTTTGGTGCGAACCGTAACAGTGTCGGCAAGAGCTTATTGAAAAATGGCATCAAGTTACCGACGGAGGTGTTGCTGAAGCTGAACGAGTTGCAACTACTGATGACCAACCAGCGACTGCTACGGAAGATAGTTGATTTTTTATCCACTCCTTTCTACATTACAATTCTCATTTCCTCCATCAGCCTCGTGATGTCTTCCATCAAGAGGTAGCACAAGGAGCTAAATACTTTATCCGAAACGATCTTCTTCTGCTATGCGCTATAACCTTATGAATTGTTTGCTCATGCTCAGCCTCTTGGTTGCTGTAAGAACAACCGCTATTGCCCAATCCGATTCGGTCGATCTCACCGACGCCCTGGCGTTGGCCGAGGTCTGGCTTGAGGCTGAGCAGGACTATCACGACCTGCCGGGCATTGCGGCGGCGGTCGTCCGTGATCAGGATATTGTCTGGACGGGGGCATTCGGCCACGCTGACGTTGAGGCTAACACGCCGCTCACACCCGATACGCAGTTTCATATTGCCTCAATCTCAAAGACGTTTGCTGCCGTAGCCACCATGACGCTCGTCGATGCTGGCAAACTCCGGCTCGATGATCGCGTCGCGGAGGTGCTCCCTTGGTTTCAGCCCCCGCCCCGCGACGAAGACAATGCCCCTATTACCATTCGGTCGCTGTTGACGCACTCTTCAGGACTTACCCGAGAGATTGAAACTGCTTTTTGGGAAGATCTTGCCCGGTTGCCGGTTGGTGAAGCGATGCGCACTGAACTGGGCACCGCGCCCCCGCTTTACCCCTCCAGCACTTATTTTCAGTATAGTAACGTCGCCTTCATGGTGCTGGGCGAGGTTGTGTCGGAGGTTTCGGGTATGCCCTACGTTCAACTACCTCCGGCAGCATGTGCTCGCTCCGCTCGGACTTGACCGCACGGTTGCCTCTTACCCCGCTTTGGACTATGGAAAGACGCACGCGGTGGGTTATTCGCCGGTTACCCGCAACCGTACGTACCACCGCCTAAGCAACAGTCCCTCCGCGGGGATCGCCTCAATGGGCGGACTCTCCTCAACGGTGCTCGATCTTGCCGACTACGCCCGCTGGCAGTTCCGTCTCTACGATGCTGCGGCTGAGCCCGAAGTACTCCGGCCCTCTACCCTTCGCCAGATGCACCGCGTTCACTTTACCGATGCCGATTGGAAGAGAACGTGGGGGCTGGGTTTTGCAGTTTCAAAGGGGTCAGATGAAAGCACGTTCGTGGATCACGGGGGGCATCTGCCCGGACATATGTCGCACTTTCTGTTGCACCCTGCCTCAAAAATCGCTTACGTAGTGATGAGCAACACCTCGGGTGTTAACCCCAGAACGTATACCCAGGGGTTGATGAAGTTGGTGACCAAGGCGAAGGCGGTTCCGGCAAACGCCGAACATCGTTTACCGCGCGAGCGCCTCAGTGAATACGCCGGGACGTACCATTGGGCTAACAATCTTGAGGAATACTATATCTCACCCTGGGAGGGACGTCTTGCTGTACTGAGCTTACCTGCTGATGATCCTTCGGAAAATATGGAGGTATTTGAGCACCTGGAGGGCGATACGTTTCGCCGAGTGCGTGACGACGGCGGTTATGGTGAAACCCTCGAGTTCACCCGCAACGATGACGGCCGCATTACGCAAGGGCGCACCTTCAATTACGTCTTTCGGCGGCAGTAAATAATCTCCACCCAATCATCGGAAACAGCTGCTTAATCTCATCCTCGCTCGGTTGACGACCATATTCGCACAGTTCAAATGTTTCGGCGTGCTGCATCGTCTGCGCTTTATCCGCACCGTACCACTTGGTCAGTGCCTCCCGGATGCGCGCATCGGCTCCGAAGGGCCACCGTTGCTTCAACCACGCCAGACGGTCTTCCTCTGTTTCCGGCACTTCTTCCAATTTATCTTTAATCCAGGGCAACCATTCGTAAAACTGAGAAGTATGCGCGTGCATCGCGGCTAGTTTCTGATCGTAAACGTCATCAATATTCACCGCCACGTCGGGCGAAAAGGGTGTGAGCTTCTGAAAACGGTCGGCGAAGTACAGAAAGACCGGGTTTTTTCGCAGCGGCAGCGCCTCCGGCACCAGATTGGGCACCATCACCAGGTAGGCGGCGTCTTGCACCAACTGACTGGTGTAGCGGTGGTCAGGATGATAATCGTTCGGACGGTGGGTCACCACAATGTCGGCCTGCCACTCCCTGATCTTGCCAATGAGCCGGTTCCGATTGTACAGCGTGGGTTCTAGTTGTCCGTCGGGATTATCCAGGATTTCGTAGGCCACGCCCAGCCGCTGAGCGGCAACGATGGACTCCCGACTGCGCCGATCAACCAGTTCGTTTCCCGACAGTTGATGGTGCCCAGCCCGGCCGTCAGTCAGCGAAATCATCTTCACGGCGTGTCCGGCCTGCGCCCATAGCGCGGCGGTGCCCCCGCCGTATACTTCCCCGTCGTCGGGGTGGGCGCTGATGTAGAGAATTCGAATGAGTTTCATAGACAGCAGTATGTTTTCAACAAGCCGTAACTTTTCGTAGGTTGGGCAAACATAACAAAAGTAGACAAATGAACTGGAAAGAACGTATCACCACCAATCCAAAGCAGTGCGGAGGTAGACCTTGTATTCGCGGCATGCGTATCCGCGTCATTGATATCTTAGATTTGCTGGCGGCGGGGTTGTCGCGAGATGATGTGTTGGCTGAAATGCCTGATCTGGAAGCCGAAGATATAGAAGCTACGCTTCGCTACGCCAGTAGCCGCTTGGACCATCCTATTTTGGCAGCATGACTGAGTTATGGATTGATGCTCAACTCTCCCCCTCTTTAGCTGCGTGGATCAATAGAAATTATGATGACATCCACGCCCAGTCGGTTCGTGCGCTCGATCTGCGTGAAGCAGAAGATGAAGCTATCTTTCAAGCTGCCCGCACCGCAAATTCCGTGGTGATGAGCAAGGATCGGGACTTTCTAGATCTGCTTGAGCGGCACGGACCACCGCCAAAAGTAATCTGGATAACCTGCGGAAATACTTCAAATCAGCGTATGCGAGTTATTTTGAATCATACACTTCGTTCGGCAATGAAAATACTAGAAGATGGTGAACCGTTGGTAGAGATTGGCGATATAACATTATCGTGAAATGAAATACAGTTATTGATATAAAACCAGAATATCTCTATCACTATACAGATGCAGGAGGTGTTGTCGGAATAGTTCGTGGCAAGATGTTTTGGGCATCTGGGTTGCGCTACATGAATGATGCATTAGAGGATAAATTTGCTGACCATCAGGCCGCAAACTATGTAAGGAGGCTAGCATCACAGATAGGAGGTGACGATCAGCAGCGTGCCGGAATAAATCTAATCGCCGATAAAGTTGATGAGAATAGTTCTCAAATGTACACCTTTGCGGTCTCAATGAGTGAGGAACCAGACTTATTAAGTCGGTGGCGTGCCTACACACCAGACGGAGGTTACTCCGTTGGTTTTTTCTTCGAATCTATGAAGGTGTAGTTGGAGGGCGAAGGGAGCGTATGTTCATCCGTACGTAGAGTTGCCATTTGACGTCAAAGAAAACAAAAACAAAATGACAGGACCTATTGATAGCATTTGGACTAGCCCTGGTATTGACACAAAGCGTGCACATGATGCTATGTTTCATCTCATGCACGGTTGTGGGATATCGCCGCAACGATACTGCCATTCTTCTTCGCCCTTTCGTAGGTAGTTCGCTACGTAATACGATACCTCCGCCGTACACTTTCCTGTCATCGGGGTGAGTTCTAACGTAGAAAATGCGAATGACATTTATCACTGTTCTCTGACTGACTTCCTCTTCACAAAAACCCTGAAGTACCCGTACGCCGCCGCCAGTATTCCGAAGTACACCAGCGCCACCCCGGGGTTGTAGACCGTCATGGCTACCAGCGCTACCGCGGCAATCACCAGGGCCACGGCCGGAAATACTGGGTACCACGGCACCCGAAACGGACGCTCCAGCTCCGGTTCTCGGCGGCGCAGCACGAACAGGCTGATCATCGACACCACGTAGAGCGACAGCGCCCCAAAGCAGGCCACGGTGATGATCTCGCCCGTCTTGCCCGTGAGCAGCGCCACGATGCCCACCAGCATGTTAATCACCAGGGCGTTGGCCGGAGTTCGGAAGCGGGAGTGCACCCGCCCGAGCATCGGACTGACGTAGCGAATGCGTCCGAACTCAAAGGTGGCGCGCCCCGCCGCCAGGATGATACCGTGAAACGAAGCCACTAGTCCCAGCAGTCCTATCGTGATCAGCAAGTGATACAGCAAATTGTTATCGCCCACCACCTGCGCCAGCGCCAGCGGCAGGGGTGAATCAGAAGGCTCTGTGCTGCCCGGCGGATATACCACGGTTTCCCAACCATCGACGCCCACCGCCGATAAGAACGTGAGCAAGCAGAGCACGATCAGGGTGAAGATGGCCGAGCCGAAGCCCAGCAGCACGTTGCGCTGGGGATTCACCGTTTCTTCGGCCAAATTGGCAACTCCCTCGATGGCCAGGAAGAACCAGATGGCGAACGGAATGGCCGCAAACGCTCCGGAGTAGCCGTTGGGTAGCGCGTTCTTCGTCAGATTAGCCGTTTCGAAGTGCGGCAGCGTCACTCCGGCAAAAATGAGCAGCTCCACCACCGCTAGCACGGTAACCACCAGCTCGAAGGTAGTGGCGAGTCGCACGCCCCGCACGTTGAGCAGGGTGAACAAAACGTAAGCGATAATCGCTACCACCAGGGTGGGTGCCGCCGGAAAGTACAGATGAAAGTAGGCTCCGATGGCCGCCGCGATGGCCGGAGGTGCAAACACGAACTCAATGATCTGGGCCATACCGCCCACAAAGCCCAAGTCGCGGCCTAGGGCGCGGTCGGCGTAGGCGAAAGCCCCGCCCGCCTTAGGAATGGCGCAGGCCAGCTCGGTGTAACTAAACGTAAACGTCACGTACATGAGCATGATGAAGCCGGTGGCGATGGCCAACCCGAGCGTGCCGCCCTCGGCCAGCCCCAGGTTCCAGCCGAAGTACATGCCCGAGATCACTAGCCCCACGCCCATGCCCCACAGCAAGACCGGTCCTAGGGTAGCGTTAAGTTGTTGGTCGTCGTTTTCTTGCATAAAATTTATGGTTCTATTGCTCTATTGCTAACGGTTGTATTTTAACAATCGAACCATCGAGCAATTGCGCACTTTTAATCAATGCTTACCTGGTCTTTCAGCCGAATCACTCCCCCCTTGATGACCCGGGCGGTGATGCCGCCGTGGCCACGCACCGCGTTGTAGCCGCCGGGACCCAAATTCTCTTCCATGCGTGAGCAGGGGTGGCACTCGCCGGTGGTTTCCAGCACGGCCTCGCCGATCCGAAACTTTTTGTCTTTGAGGGCCAGCAAGTTAATTCCTTTTACCACAATGTTGCGCCGCAGTAGCGCCGGAGATACCTCGGGTCGATCCAGCATCGAGGCAATGGCAACCAGGTGCTCGGCGTTGATGAGCGTGATCTGTCGCTTGCCCGTTCGGCCCGCGTAGCGATCGCCCTCTAGGCCGCTTTCCAACGCAGCGCGTACGGCTTCTACGGGCACCATCTCAATGCGTCGCGCCGGACGCAGGCCAATCCAAACCACCGTGCCGACTTGCGGCAGGCTGTTGAGCAAGCGGGCCATTATGGAACCGGATGAGATCATGGGTGGTAATTTTGCCGAACCGGCGGGCGGAAATGAACTTTGGGGCGAAACTTAGCTTATGTAAGAAGGTAATGCAACACTTTGGGCAGAATATTGCAAGTTCCTTCTCGTTCTAAGAACGGTTTATGAAGCTATTAATAAGTCTACTTTTAATCATCGGGTTCACCCTTCCGGCGGCGGCCCAGCGTTACAATACCGCCATCGGAGCTCGGATCGACCGCAGCATGCTGGGTATCACCGTGAAGCAGCGGGTGTTCAAAACTGTGACCGTAGAGGGCATCCTGGCGGGTAATTCCGAGGCCATGATCGGCACGCTGCTGCTCGAGAAGCACTATCCAATTATCGGACGGGGCCTAAACGCCTACATGGGAGGAGGAGCGCATCTGGGGGGAGCCAACAGCGGAGGGGTTATTCTGGGGCCGGACCTGCTGCTGGGCGTAGAATTCAAACTGCCCTTTATGCCGCTTACCATTGCGGGCGACCTAAAGCCTTCGTACCACTTCCGCACGGTGTCGAACGAAGAAACCAACATCAGCCGCATCGATTTCTCCACCGCCCTATCAGTACGCTACGTGATTGGCAAGGAAACGCGCGAAGACCGGCAGCGCTACCGCGAGCGTCGACGCACCCGCCGCGACCGCAACAAGGCCAAGATCAGCAAGGTGAAGGACCGCGAGAAGGCCAAGCGGGCCAAGATCAAGGACAAAGCCAAGGAGAAGCGTCAAAAAGAAAAAGAAAAAACCCGTAAGCTGCGCGACAAGCACTCGGATAAGACCCCGGTGGGCGAGTGGAAGGTATTTAAACCTTTCAAGCGCTTCGGCCGCAATGTGAAGGGGTTGTTTGAGAAAGATGAGTAGATATGATAGCGAGAGTCTGTGAGCAACTGATCCTCTCTTTTTGTTAAACTAGCCACGCTAATAGCAGAAAATGTTCAGGTCGAAGAAGAAGCAAAAGGCGGAGTTGCTCGAGAACCACCACCGGGTGAAGCGGGAAACTTTCTACTTTAGCCAGATTCGGCAGTATTTCTTGGGTAGCGATAAGGCTTCCGCTTATCAGGTCATCTCCGAGCAGACCTATAATGACCTTGATCTGGACGAACTGTTTATGTTCATTGATCGGACGGTTTCCAGGGTTGGGCAGCTGTACTATTACGCTATTCTCAGAACGATTCCTGCTGATAAAAACCGACAACATCGGCTCGAGCATTTAATCCGGTTAAGGACAATATTCCGCTCAAAGAATTGGTGCTGGGGCAACTTGCTCGGTTGAAAAACCCGGAGGCCTACTTCGTTGCGTCATTAATCCACGACCCCTACGTGCAAAAGCCTGCTTGGTTTTGGGTGGTTCACCTCTTGTCAGCGGTTAGCATTACTTCTATTGTGCTGTCGTTCTTTTTTCCTCAACTATTTATTTTTCTGATCTTTGTTCTGGCAGTCAACTACTTCATCCACTACTGGAACAAGCGAAACCTGTACCAGCACAGCGGATCTATTCTGCAACTGCTGCTGCTACATCGGGTGGCCAAACAACTGCTGAAGGCACCGGAGTTTGCTGACGAAGCGAAGGAACTGCGAGAATCCGTTAAGTCTCTCGACCGGATAGGCAATCAGATGGCTTTTTTTAAGCTGGAGGCGAAATTTCAGAGTGAGATTGGATTAGCCTTCGAGTTCATCGCCGAAATACTGAAGGCGCTACTGCTGATCGAGCCTCTGCTATTGTTCAAGGCCCTGACCGCCCTTGACTCGAAAAAGAGAGCAGATTCGTCAAATCTATCAGTTTGTAGCCGAGTTGGATGTCGCTATTTCCGTGGCTTCTTTGCGAGATGGGTTAGCCTACTACACGCGCCCCACCCTTACCTCCGAAAAAAAGCAACTCTCCGCGGTGGATATGTATCATCCGCTTCTCGAGAACTGGGTACCAAATTCTATTGAACTTTGTGAGAAGTCGGCTTTGCTTACTGGATCGAACATGTCAGGAAAAACAACCTTCATTCGCACCCTGGGCATCAATGCCATTTTGGGGCAGACGATCAATACCTGTTTTGCGCGGGAATTTACGATGCCCCGGCTAAGCGTTCATTCGGCTATCCGAATCGCAGACGATTTGATGAGTGAAAAAAGCTATTACTTTGAAGAAGTGCGCGTTATCAAAGAGATGCTGGACGAAAGCCGGTCGGGTGCGCAAAACCTCTTTCTTCTGGATGAACTGTTCAAGGGAACCAACACTGTGGAACGCATTGCGGCCGGAAAATCCGTGCTGAGTTATTTGAACAGCAATGATAATTTTGTTCTTGTAGCAACCCATGATCTCGAGCTGACGGAATACTTGAGCGAAACATATCAGTTGTATCATTTCACTGAGGTTATCAAAGACAAAGCAATCTTGTTCGACTACAAAATTAAAGAGGGAAACCTTGAAACCACCAATGCGATCAGAATCCTAGAGCTTAATAATTATCCGAACGAGATCATCGCCGATGCCCAACAACTATCAGAACGGTTTAGAGCAGCGAAGTCAAGGTTATAAGGCGACTTAACAACGCCTATCTCCCCTAATTTCCTACATGCTTGCCCAAACCGGGGCTTCCTGCTGGGGAAAGCAGTCATTTCTTCCGAAGTTCGCGGTTCTGTTTCATTAAGCCAGTAGCGTATGTTAGCCAAAACTTTCGGTAGTGCCGTATTCGGAGTCGACGCGCACATCATCACCGTGGAAGTGAGCGTCGGAAAGGGAACCAAGTTCTTCCTGGTCGGCCTGCCCGACAGCGCCATCAAAGAGAGCGAGCAGCGGGTCGAGACGGCCATCAAGCAGACCGGCTACGCCATGCCCCGCATCAAAATTGTCGTCAACCTAGCCCCGGCCGACATTCGCAAGGAAGGCTCGGCCTACGACCTGCCCATTGCGCTGGGCATTCTGGCCGGTTCGGGACAAATCACCACGCCCGACGCTGAGCACTACGTCATCATGGGCGAGCTGTCGCTCAACGGCTCCCTACGTCCCATCCGCGGCGCGCTGCCCATCGCCATTGAGGCCCGGAAAAACGGGTTCAAGGGTTTTATCCTTCCCCAGGAAAACGCCATCGAGGCCGCCATCGTCAACGACCTGTCCGTGATTGGCGTGCGCACCCTGCGCGAAGCAGTCGACTTCCTGGAGGGCAAGCAGGCGATCACCCCCACCTGGCACGAAACCCGCGACGTGTTTTCGGAGCAGAGCAATCAGTTCGGGGTAGACTTTGCCGACGTGCAGGGCCACGAGAGCATCAAGCGGGCGCTGGAAGTGGCCGCCGCCGGGGGGCACAACGTGATCATGGTGGGTCCGCCCGGTTCGGGCAAAACCATGCTGGCCCGCCGACTGCCCACCATTCTGCCACCGCTCACACTGCAAGAAGCGCTGGAAACCACCAAGATTTATTCGGTGGCCGGTAAGTTGCAGTCGGGCGACGCGCTGATATCGCAACGGCCGTTCGCCGCCCCGCACCACACCATTAGCGACGCGGCGCTGGTGGGCGGAGGCAACATTCCGCAGCCGGGGCAGATCTCGCTGGCCCACAACGGCATTCTGTTTCTCGATGAGCTGCCCGAGTTCAAGCGCTCGGTGCTGGAGGTGATGCGGCAGCCGCTGGAAGAGCGGGCCGTCACCATCTCGCGCGCCCGCGGCACGGTCACCTTTCCGGCCAACTTCATGCTGATCGCCAGTATGAACCCCAGTCCGTCGGGCGACTTCTACGACCCCACTTCGTCGCACGCTGATTCGCCCGCGGCGGTGCAGCGTTACCTGAGCAAGATCAGCGGCCCCTTGCTCGACCGCATCGACATCCACACTGAAGTGAACCCCGTATCGTTCGACGAAATGACCGCCGAGCGGAAGTCCGAGAGCAGCGCGGTGATCCGGCAGCGGGTGATCGGGGCGCGGCAGCGGCAGGTAGATCGCTTCACGGAGATGAAGCAAACCGAGGCGGGCGTCTACGCCAACGCCCTGATGCCCACGCCGCTGGTGAAGCAGGTGTGCCGCATTGACCAGGCCGGGAAGACGCTGCTCAAAACCGCGATGGAACGGCTGGGCCTGTCGTCGCGCGCCTACGACCGCATCCTGAAGGTATCGCGTACCATTGCCGACCTGGCCGCGTCGGACGACATTCGCATTGAACACTTGGCTGAGGCAATTCAGTACCGAAGCCTGGATCGAGAGGGATGGAACGGGTAGCTAACTCTAGTAGGCCACTGCTGTTTCCGCGCACCGGAAAACGCTATAATTAGGCTCATAATGGGCTATAACCCTTGTCAGAAGGGGGATACGCAAAAATCAACACAAAAACAGCGCTAATTTTCTAAATTTCTTACGTAGGCACGGTATTTGGATTTATTGACGTAATGCGGTCAGTTTGCCTAACGCAAGCGCCGCGTCTTGTACCACATAAATCCTGTAACCATGAAAACCTACATCAATATAAGCGCCGTTGCCCTGGCAATCAGCATAAGCAGTTGTCTTTCTCCTCCTTCGAGCAGCGTCGCTCAACCTTATGGAGCCCAACCGTATGCGGCCCAACCAAATAGAGCGCAGTCGTACGCATCTTTCGATGTTTTCTACCAGGAACTAGCTCCCTACGGCACTTGGATGGACAATCCGCAGTACGGACAGGTGTGGATTCCGAACGTGGGTCGCGGCTTCCAGCCCTACGTGACGCGCGGCCACTGGGTGATGACCGAATACGGCAACACCTGGGTATCGCACTACGACTGGGGCTGGGCACCCTTCCACTACGGCCGCTGGCACCTTGACAACTACTACGGTTGGCTATGGGTGCCCGGCAACGAGTGGGGACCGGCCTGGGTTGCCTGGCGGTCGGGAGGGGGATACTACGGCTGGGCCCCGCTCTCGCCGGGCCTGAACGTAAACGTAAACATCAACATTGGTCGCCGCATTCCGCGCGCTTACTGGAGTTTTGCGCCGCAACGTTACATCACCAGCCCCAGAATCTATGACTACTGCGTACCGCGTCGGCAGGTGGTGAACGTCATCAATCAAACTACGGTGATCAATAACACCTACGTGTATAACGATCAGCACCGCTACTACAGCGGTCCGCAGCGTCGTGACATTGAGCGGGCTACCCGCCAACACGTGGCGGTGCACCGCATGCAGGATGCTCGTGGGCCAGGTACGGCTACGGTACGCGGAGGTTCGGTGGCCATGTACCGTCCTGAGGTGCGTAGCCAGGGAGTATCTCGGGGCGCAGACATTAACTCGAGTCGTTCGCGACGGAATACGTCCCGCAACAGCGATCCCACGCGTTCTTCGTATGGCCAAAACGATCGATCAGCCCCGGCGGTCCGCTCATCGCGCTCCCGCGACAATACTACGCGTTCGCAATACGACAACCGATCGTCGGAACCCGCCCGAAGCTTCCGACAGCGTAATTCACCGGATCGAGCATCCAGTCCGAGCACGGCCACCCCGTCCCGCTCGTCGGGTAACCGCGACTATGAGCGCCGCTCAGCCCCGGCGCGTACGGAAAGCAGATCAAGATCATCGTCCCCGTCACGTTCGGTAAGTCCGGGCAATAGTCGCTCAGAATCGAGTCGCTCGGAACCGAGTCGCCCAAGCGAAACTCGAAGCCGGACGCGATCTAGCGAAAGCCGATCAGCGCCACCCGCTAGTCGTAGCGAATCGCGCTCTTCGTCAAGTAGCAGCCGGTCGTCGTCGCCAAGCAGCACGGGTTCTAGCCGGTCTGGCGAGACGCAATCGGCGCCGAGCCGCAGTCGCTCCGAGACGCAAACGGCTTCACCGAGCCGCAGCAGCAGCCCAGGTCGAAGTAGATCATCGCGGCCGCAGCGGTAGAGATTGTTGAACCGCTAACCTGCTTGGTGAGCCGAAGGCTTGGTGAGATATTACACACGAGCCGGAGGCTCGCGCGAGGATGGGTTTTGGTGATGGAATAGAATGATTGATCCCATGGGTTCAAAACCGTCGGATCAATCATTTTTTTACAGAAAGGCGGCAGCGGCTTTTTCGATCTTCGAAACTTTTCCTACCTTGGACTGTTGAACAACAAAACGAACGACTTCATGGAAACGGTAATTAAATCAGACCTGGAAAAAGAAATTGAAGCGCTCAACGCGCAACTCACCGGCGACATGTTCGAGGACATGGAAATTCGCGACAAGATGCACAACCTGAAGATGAAACTGACCGGCACGCGCCCGGCGGACTCGCAGATTGAGTGCGTGGGATGCGGTAGTTGATGGTTCAGGGTTGAAGGGTTCTGAGTTCTAGGCTTGCAGAAAGAACCTAGAACTCAGAATCCCAAACCTTTTGGCCTAGAAATTTCTAAACGTTTTTGGCGAGTTTTACGCGCAGCGATGCTCCTTCGTCGCTCACAACGACTACCCGCTTGCCCTGTTCAATATAATCACCCCGGGTGAAAGCATCGTACAGTTCGTCGTTAATCATCACCTTGCCGCTGGGGCGTAGCACCGTGAATGCCATCCCTTCTTCCCCGATCAGCAGCGGCGTTTGCGCTTTTACGGTGTAGCCCTCGCTGCGCGCTTGCGTGTTTTGCAACGATACCCGCCGAAAGGCATCAGTATTGGTGAGTCGCGCTCCTCCGAAAAACAGCAGCAGCATCGCTCCCAACAACCCAGCCAGCGTAGTGGTAACCGCCTGAATCAAGTCCGAAGGATCCACAAAAAAGAAGTCGAAGTTCTGGTTGTTGAGCATGATCATGGTGAGCGAGCCCACCACCAGCACCAGTCCGGCAATGCCCGCCACGCCGAAGCCCGGAATCACCAGCACCTCCAAAGCCAGCAACACGGCTCCGACGAATAAGGCGGCGATTTCCCAGTTCTCAGCCAAGCCGTTGAGGTAGTGCGGCACCAGATACAGCGTTAGCGCAACCATAGCCGCCAGGATGGGGAAGCCCACCCCCGGCGTTTGCAACTCGAAATAAATGCCTCCGATAACAATCAGGATTAGAATGCCGCTCAAGAAGGGGTTCAGAAAGAAAGCGATAATTTTTTCGGCGGTGCCAATTTCAAAGACATTCATTTCGTAGTCGTCTATTCCGTTACGGTCCAGAATATCCTCTAAACTACTAACCTGGGCTTCGCAGAAGCCGTACTTGATGGCTTCGGAAGTGGAGAAAGTAATCACCGAGCCCGCTTCCGAAATGCTATCTACCACCAGGTTTTCGTCGACCATCGCCTCGGCGATGCGGGGGTTGCGTCCGTTGGCCTCGGCGGTAGAGCGCATGATGGACCGCATATAGGACTGGTACTTATCGGGAGCCGCTTCGCCCGTGCCGCCGTTCACCACCGTGGCCGCCCCGATACTGCCGCCGGGAGCCATGTAGATGCTGTCGGTGGCGATGGCAATCAGGGCTCCGGCTGAGGCCGCGTCTTTATTAATAAAGGTGTACACTGGCTTATCGAACTCCAGCAGCCGGGTGCGGATGTCATCGGCATCGTTGAGGGCGCCCCCGTAGGTATCCATGTTGATCAGTAGATAATCGATGTCGGCTTCCTCGGCGCGTTCCAGGGCTAGCATCACGTAGCGGCTCATCCGTGGATCAATCTCCGAGCGGATGTTCATCACCAGCACCTGTGCCAGGGAGGTGGTGTCGGATGCTTGCCCGGAGGATGCGAAGGGCAACAGCAGCGCCAGTAGGGTAATCAACGGTGGGTACTTCATGGTTGAGCGGAGAAATAATGGGTAACTGAAAAACCGTCGTACACCGAAAAAAGTTGATAATACGTAGGTTTTTCCGCTAGGCCGCCTTCTTTATTGATTCCGAGAACCGGTTTCGGCACTCATTCGGAGTTTAGGGTTAGAAAACATTTCTGCGGGATACATCGTTGAAAAATAAAGCCCAAACCGGGCCGTTCTTTTAGTAAGGGTGGCCGTATCTTTGCCTTGTTCAACGTACAAACCAATCATTCTATCATGCTTTTTCTTTCCATTGCTCGTTGCTCCCTGCTGGTGGTTGGCACATTGGTAGCTTTTGGTAGCTACGCCGCGGTCCCCGCCGATTCGGTCGGGCTGGAGCGCAACCTAGGCGAAATTTTTGTGCTGCACCAGGTGAACGAAGGTGAAACCCTGTTTGCCATCTCGCAGCGCTACGGCACGTCGATGGACGACCTACGGGGATTCAACCGGCAAACTGACTTAAAAAAGCTGAGTATTGGTGACACCTTGCGCGTCCCTCTGTTTCCGGAGTTGGCCGGTGGCGAAAAGGTGCGGCACCAGGTAGCCGAGGGGCAAACGCTATTCGCGATTGCTCGAAAATACGGCGTTGGGGTAGATGACATTCGTACCTGGAATGCCCTGGGGGGGCAATCTATTGATATTGGGCAGGAGTTGATCGTTTATTTGAACGCTCTCGTCCGCCGCGCGGGCTCCTCTTCGCCCGACGCATCGGCGCTTGATGCAAATAAGTACGAACGGCACACCGTGAAAGAAGGAGAAACGCTCTACGCCATTGCCCGCGCCTACGGGGTGGCGGTGGACGAATTGCGGAAACGCAACCAATTGGATGGCGAGGGCATCCGGTTCGGGCAGACGCTGATCATTCGCGAGAAAGGATTGACCGCGGTGGCCCCGGTGGTGCCCGTGGTGGAGGTGACGCCGCCCGCTCCGCCTACGCGCCGCGCCCGGGTGAGTCGCTCCCAAGCACTGGAAACTGAGCGGCAACGCTTTGAGGACATCAGGGAAGAAGAGGAGCAAACCCTGGAGTCTATTGAGACGGTGTCGGAGATGGGCTTCGCCTCGGTGATTGAGGGCGGCACGAACACCCGCAAGTATCTGGCCCTGCACCGCTCCGCTCCGGTGGGCACAGTATTACGGGTGCGCAACGAGATGAATGAGATGAGCGTCTTCGTGCGGGTGGTGGGCAAACTACCCGACACCGGGGTAAACGATAAGGTAAGTATCCGACTAACCCAAGCCGCCTACGAAAAGTTGGGCGGCATCAACGAGCGCTTCCCGGTGGAGATCAGCTTTCTGAAGTGAAGCTCTACCTGATTACCAGTATATTTGCTTATTTTACAATAATTTAACCTACCGTCTCGAGCGCTTCTGATCCCTACTGTGTACATTGTGCGCTCTCAATAACGTGGGAAGATGTACAAACTGACCGGTTGCGTAATAGGCACCGCGCTGATACTCGTTGTCGGCGCTTGCCAACGAGAAGCGTTTCGTCCCGAAGCGATTGATCAGGACTACCTGACTTTGGGCAAGGGCGGGGGGATGACTAATCAAGTCGATACTTACTACGTGCTGGCCGACGGGCACGTATATCAGCACGATAACCTCACCAAAACCTACCAGCCGTTGGGTCGGCTCGATCGCGCCACGCGATCACGTTCCATTGAAGAAGCCCAAGCCATTGATACGATTGCTTTTGGCTGCCAGGAGCCCGGCAATCTGTACTACTTCCTCACCCTGCATACCCAAGACACGGCCCGATCGTGCACCTGGGGAAGCAGTGGATTCACCCCGCCCGAAGCTATCATGGCCCTTTACGAACGCACCAAACAACGCATTAACGACCTATGATGAACTGCACCAAAACTCTCTTCGCGGCTGCGTTTCTGGTTCTAATCAGCAACGTCACCTTTGGCCAATCTAACGATCCCTGGGCCATCAAAAAGCAGCGCAATGGCACTATTCAGAAGCCTTCTTCTCCCTACCAAGTGCGCAACAGAGCCGCCGCAGCGGGATCAACCAACGCTCGAACCGCTGCTCCCATACGACAACCGTTATCGCTGAACCAGCGTCTGATACCAAGCGGACCGGCCGGAGAACCGCCCCGCGAGATCCGAGGTACGCTTCCGCAAGCCGCTAACGCACGAACTAACCTTGACCTACCGGAGGCGGCGCAGCATTACCTGAAAGAGGCGCGTTCGCTTATGCAGATCGATCTCCCTGAGCAGGAGTTTGTTTCTCAAAATCAGTGGAAGGATGCGCAAGGCACCCAGCACCTGCGCCTCCAGCAGCAGTATCAAGGCGTGCGGGTCTACGGCAGCGAGATTATCGTGCACGCCGACCAGGCCACCACCGTGCAGGGCCTAAACGGCAGGTACATCGCTAGTCCGACCGCGCTCAACCCGGTACCAACGGTAAACGAAACAGATGCTATTGCCACCTCATTGGCCCGATTCCGCCAAGAGGGCGCACTGCAATCGCTCACCTCCGAGCAGCAGCAGATGCTCAACTATACCGCTCCCAAAGCCGAGCTGATCATTTTGCCTGAATGGGAAGTTTCACAGCCCACGCTGGCGTGGCGGGTGCTGGTCCGCCCCAACTTTTTAGACCATTGGGAAGTGTTCGTCGATGCCCACACCGGCCAAGTTATTAGTCGCACCAACCTTACTTGCACGTTCGTTCCTGACCTGGCAATACCGGACGAACCCTCCAGACATACGCACTCCCATTCTACTGCGTCTACGGCGGCACGTTCCACGGCGGCACGTTCCACGGCGGCACGTTCCACGGCGGCACCGTGGCAAGTAACAACCGCCGGAAAGGGCAGCGGCACCGACCTGAACGGAGTGAACCGCACGATAGAGACTTGGCAAACCGGGGGCTTCACCTATTTGGTGGATGCTACCAAGGATATGTTCCAGGGAGGCAACGCCACAACGATAAAGGACCTGAAGGGAGTGCTGATCACCTACGACGCCGAGCGCGTTCCTAAGCCCAAAACCATCACGGTCGTAAACGAGCAGGGCTCTACCTTCCGTGACCCATCGGCTGTGTCGGCCCACTACAATGCTTCGCTGGCCTACGATTACTTTCACGATGTGCACGGGCGCAACGCGATCGAACGGGCAGGGCGGTAACGTTTTGTCGATTGTCAACTTTGTGGATGATGATGGAAATGAGATGGACAATGCTTTCTGGAACGGCGAGTTTATGGTCTACGGCAACGGGGATGAAGGATTTAAGCCATTGGCCGGAGACACCGACGTGGGCGGGCACGAGATGAGCCACGGCGTGATTGGAAGCACCGCCAAACTGGTGTACCGTAACCAGTCGGGAGCCGTCAACGAGCACTTCGCCGACGTGTTTGGCGTGCTCATTGATGCTGATAACTTCACCTTGGCCGAGGATATCGTCCAACCGGCTGCCTACCCTTCCGGGGCCATGCGCGACATGGAAGATCCGCACAACGGCGGTCGCGAACTGGGCGACCGAGGCTGGCAGCCCGATCACATGCGTGAGCTCTATACCGGAACCGGAGACAACGGAGGGGTGCACATCAACAGCGGCATTCCTAACCGGGCGTTCTTCTTGATCGCCACTGAACTAGGGCGCAATCGGGCGGGGGCCATCTATTACCGAGCCCTCACCACCTACTTGACCGCCAGCTCCGAATTTATTGACCTGCGGCGGGGGGTGCTGAATGCAACCAGCGACCTGGAAGGCGACGCGGCGGCCCAGACGGTGGCGCAGGCCTTCGATGCGGTCGGCATCACCGCGGGCAGTACCGAACCCGACGGGGGAGGCGACGAACCCGGACCCCTTCCCGATGAGAAAGACGATGAACTGCCCACCATTGCGGGCGACAACTTCCTGCTTACGGTCGATACTGATCCTGACGACGAAAACTCGCTGTACCTTATTAACCTAACCAAAGAAGAATTCGAACCTATTTCGGTCACCTCGGTGAAGCGAAAGCCAACCGTGATGGACGACGGTAGCACTGCTTTCTTTATTACCGAAGACGAAACCATTCAGGGCATTGAACTCACCGAACCCTACAACGAAGTGGTGATCAGCGATGATGCCCTCTGGGCCAACCTGAGCGTGTCTAAGGACGGTACGCGGCTGGCTATTGTCACCAACCAGAAGTTACCCCAGATTTGGGTGCTGGACCTCACCAAGGAAAACGATAACTTCGTGATGTTTGAGCTGTATAACCCTACTACGCAAGAGGATATCGTAACCTACGACGTGCAGTATGCCGATGCCATTGAGTGGGATTATTCGGGAGAATACCTGATCTACGATGCCTTCAACCAGGTGGGAACATCAGGAGTAGAAGCAGATGTAGAATACTGGGACGTGAACTTTATCAAGGTGTGGGACAACACCGCGGATAGCTTCGGCGAAGGCACCATCTCTAAAATATTTAGCGGATTGCCCAAGGGAACCAGCATTGGCAACCCTTCTTTTTCAAAAACCAACCGCAACATTGTCTGCTTTGATCTGTTCAACGAAATCGACGATTCGTATCTGGTCATTGCAGCCGACTTGGAAACCGGGGTCACCAAAACGGTGTACGAAAACAACACCATCGGATTTCCCAATTACTCGAGCGACGACCGCTTTTTAGTGTTCGACACTTTTGATGAAGACGGCGTAGCCAGAATCGCTCAGATACCCTTAGCCGACAATAAGTTGGAAGCGACGGGCGAGCCTACCCTCCCTTATATCTACGCAAAGTGGACTACCTGGTTCAGTCAGGGTCAACGAGAAATTAATAGCACAGAGAACGACCTGCTTAGCTTTTCGGTGGCGCACGACAGAGGTACCACCCCCGGTGCCATCACCAGCCAGCGCATTGTGGTTGATGCTCCTGACGATGCCGATGTCACCAACATGGTGGCTAACTTTAAGCACTCGAACGGGGCAAGCGTTTACGTAGACGAATTTCGGCAGATCAGCGGACTCACCAGCAACGACTTCTCAAAGGAACTTACCTACCGGGTGATCGCCGAAGATGGCACTCCGCAAACCTACACCGTTTCCGTCAACCAAAACGGCCCCAATCCTGATCCAGAGCCCGAAAATCCCGATCCGGACGACGAGGTGGTAGGGATAGAAGACGAACTGGCGGAATCGGGCGTGGTGTATCCTAATCCTTTCGGGGAAGAGTTATTTCTGCGGGAGTCAATGGTCTATCAGCCGCTGCAACTTACCTTACACAACGTGCTGGGGCAGGCGGTGCCTTTGGTGCGAGAGAATGATAGCTTTAGGGTACCCTCGTCGGCAAAGTCTGGCTTGTATCTGCTTACTATCTGGCACGCCCAGGGCAAAGAAACGGTGCGCCTGATTAAGCGATAGAACGCAAATATCTCCTGGTTTTTTAAACAACTGCTTGCGGTTTGGTGGTTATGTAGTTTTTAACTAACCTAACGCATGAAATTAGCCCGACTACTCACGTTTTTTGCCATTGCTGGTCTGCTCGTGAGCACGGCCTGCCAGAGCCGAAAAATTGCCTACGGAAACTCGTACTACTTCAAGGCCACGCCCCGTCCGGTTGAACCGGCCCCGGAGTTGCAAGCATCTACGGCTCCCACTCCGGTAGCTTCGCGGGCCATCCCAGACGAAGCGTTTTCTCTCAGTGTTATTTCTCCACCCGCGGTGCAGCGCACCGAACCGGCCCTCACCCGGCGCGAGGCGCGGCAAGCCCGACGAACCCAACGCAAAGCCATCCGTACCCAGCTGAAGCAGTGGCTAAAAGCAGGTCCAACTAAAGCTACCCAGCCGCAGGCGACGCAAGAAATGGAAGGCTTGGTCCGCATTGGCATCATCACCGGCGCAGCCGGGGCCGTTTTACTGCTAGTGGGCGCTTTATCGGGCAACGGATTTCTGATCGGACTGGGAGGAATAATCCTTGCTGTGGCGGTGGTGCTTATCCTGGTAAAGGTGCTCTAAGCATCTGCCTCACTCGATAATAACTTGCCGCATGACTGTAACCAAGACCAAGAAATCGAAAAGCTTTTTTCAGGTAGCGTGGGACGTTCTGTTCACCCTATTCTACCCGATTCTGATCGTCTTTTCGCTGCTCTTTGTGGGAGTGGTCTACCTATTTTCGGGCATCTCTTGGTTGCTCTCCTGGCTGCTACCCCGCCGCAAAGAAACTGACTCTGATGAAGTGGCTGCGCCCCAGTGGGAACCGTGGATCACTGCTGGGAAAACCAGTATTGAACGCATCTGGGCGGGCGAAATCATGTTTGGTTCGGCCTACTATCAGTTGCGTACCCTACCTGCCTATGAAGCTATCGCGGTCCCCTACTTTGGAGACTTTTATTACGCGTGCTTTGGGGGAGTGCTGCTGCAGCGATGGAATACCGTGGTGCCCCGCGAACTACCCGATTTTGACCTGCTTTTTTTCAATAACGAAACCGGGCAGTTATACTACCTGGACACCATCAAAGCGTTTGGCTGGCAAACAGAGAAAACCGCCCGGGGCATCTGTCTGAAGTGGCAAGAAAACGAGCAACCGGGTGAAATGCTCCTTACCGAGGAGTCACTGCAGCACAACGGGCGGCTATTGGGATGACGCCGAAAGAACGACGTTTGCGCACCTTTCTGGAGGAGCAAGTGGATAAGTATAATCGTCCCGCATTTATCACTAACGACCCGATCAGCATTCCGCATCGGTTTCGTAAGCCGCAGGATATAGAAATCAGCGGTTTCGTAGCAGCTACGCTGGCCTGGGGACAACGCAAGACCATCATTAACAAGTGCGGAGAGTTCTTTAGCTACATGGACGACTCTCCCTACGACTTCGTGCGGTTTCATCAGGAGGCTGACCTGAAGCCGTTTCTCAGCTTTAAGCACCGCACCTTTAACGCTACCGATGCGCTGTACTTTATTGCCTTTTTACAGCAGTGGTATCAGCAGCACGCGTCGCTGGAAGACGCTTTTCTGACGGGAATGAATCCCGACAGCGAAGACGTAGTATCCGGTCTGATCGGTTTCCACAACACTTTTTTCGGTTCGCCCGATTCCCCGCTCCGCACCAGAAAACACGTAGCCACTCCGGCCCGCAAGTCGGCCTGCAAGCGGCTCAACATGTTTCTGCGCTGGATGGTGCGTCAGGATGATCGGGGTGTCGACTTCGGACTGTGGCGTCGGCTACGTCCGGCCCAACTGGTTTGCCCCTGCGACGTGCACGTCAACCGGGTGGCGCGCGAACTTGGTCTTATCACCCGAAAGCAAACCGACTGGCAGACCGCCCGGGAGCTCACCCAGAACCTGAAACAGCTCGATCCCACCGACCCGGTCAAGTACGATTTTGCCCTGTTCGGACTGGGAGTGCAGGATGTTCTTCTCGAAGCGCCTACCGACTAAGCCTCGTCGCCGCCGAAGCGCTGCGCCATGCGTCCGGCTACCATGCCGCCCAGTGCGTACCAAGCGACGGTCATCACCTTGGTAGACAAGTGTCGGCTCACGGGTTCTTCGGGTAAATTTAAGCGTTCGGGCAGCATTAACGCCGCCAGGCCCGCCCCCACTCCCAACAAACGTCCGCGAACGTTGGCTGTCTCGGGGTCGCCCAATCCGACCAAACTGTAGTAAAGCGTATTCGATAAAAGGTCCCCGGTAAGCGCTAGGGCGTACTCCGTCCCGTTCGGGGGTGCCGGATTCCCGGTTTGGTGGAAGGCACGTTTAATGAGTCGGCGACCCAGGATATCCACACGGGGCGCGGTGGGCGCAAACTGCCGCACGCTTTCGTGTAAAACGGTTAAAAAAGCGGCTCCGGCCGCTCCGGATATTAGTGCGTTGGTAAATTTCATAGTGGTTGATATTAAGATTATGATGGAGTAATATTCTGATAATCTATTACAAAAATAGCCAGTTTATGTTTACTTTCTCCGCTACCAATATCTTTAGATTTGATTGATAGTTCTGCCACCTATTTCCCCATGACCTATGATACACGATCATTTCCTAGCTCTCATCACCGCCGTGACCGTTATTGGTGCCGGCGCGTGCGCCCAGACCACAATGGATGAACTGCCGCCGCCGAGCGACCACGAGACCGAGATCTACGTCAAGTACACCTGGAGCTTCGGCACCGCCTTGATCACGTACCAGAAGCCGCTCGTTCTCTTTCCTGATGGGACTGCCTTCGACGAAATGCCGAGCGGGGTCGTCACCTCGTTTGACCCAGCTACGCTCCGCGCCGCTCTCACGGCCGAGGGTGAACAGGCGCACGTCGGCACGGGGCGTCGCGAGGACGATGCGCTCGTACTCTCCTTCGAGGGCGAAACGCGGCGCCTCCCGCGCGTCGAGCGCGGCTGGTGGGACGACGAGGATTCGCCGGACCCCGACACCCCCTACAAAACCTACTTTCCCGTCCTGTATGCGAACGCTGAGGACATTCTCGGACCGTGGGTGAGCGAGTCACTCCTCACGGTAGGAGTACCCGGCGGCAACTTCACCGCGTCGGGGTCGACCGCAAAGCGCGTGTTCTTCGCCGATGGCACGTTCACCGAAGACCGAGATCGCTTCGTCAGTGCGACGAATGAGATCGCTGGAAGCACGTACGGCGTGTTCGGCTCAAACGACGCTAGCGTGGCCGGGCGCTGGCGGATTGATGGCCCCTTGCTAACGCTTGAGAAAGGCGACCAATTAGATGTGGTCCTTGCTTTTATTCTTCCTGAGTGGGACGATGAAAGTGGGGATTTGTGGATCGGGGGGGACTGGTGGGACCGCCCGGAAGAGTAGGCTACCCGCGCACAGGGGCCTACTCGTGCGTGGCTTCGGTCACCCATCCTGCCGTTTGCTTCGTAAACGGATAGATTTAGCTGGCTTACTTTTCCTAAAGGAACTAACATTGTTTCTTTCGACCAAAAGACCGGTCAATTGGTGCCGTTCTAGGAAACACCTTCTTGTTCTGTGGAGTCTTCGATACTTATTTCTCTCCCATAAATGGATAGCGAAAATCCTTCGGCGGCGCAAAGGTTTCTTTGATGGTGCGGGGCGATATCCAGCGCAGTAGGTTCAGTTGCGCTCCGGCCTTGTCGTTGGTGCCCGATCCGCGGGCTCCGCCGAAGGGTTGCTGCCCCACCACCGCCCCGGTGGGTTTATCGTTGATGTAAAAGTTGCCCGCCGCGTGGCGTAGCTTCTGAGTAGCCAGGTCAATGGCGTAGCGGTCCTGCGCGAACACGGCTCCGGTGAGGGCGTAGGGCGATGTCTGGTCCACTAGCTCCAGCGTTTCTTCGTAGCGCTCGGCTTGGTATACGTAAACGGTGACTACCGGTCCGAAGATCTCTTCCTGCATGGTGGTTGACTTCGGATCTTGCGTCAGCAACACCGTTGGCTGAACAAAGTAGCCGGTCGATTTATCGTATTCTCCACCGGCCAGCACCTCCACCAGTTCGTTCTCTCTTGCTTCGTCAATGTACTTCGCGATGCGATCAAAAGCGGTTTCGCTAATCACGGCACTCATAAAGTTGCTAAAATCTTCTACGTCGCCCATCCGGATGTTTCGGATATCTTCCAGCACGTTGCCTTTGACCTCCTCCCACAGGTTGTTGGGCACGTAGACCCGCGAGGCGGCCGAGCACTTCTGCCCCTGAAACTCGAAGCTACCCCGCACAATCGCGGTGGCCAGCGCCTTCGCATCAGCCGATTTGTGGGCTATAATAAAGTCTTTTCCGCCCGTTTCGCCCACGATGCGGGGGTACGAACGGTACCGGGCGACGTTGTTACCGATGGTTTGCCACAACTGCTGAAACACCGTGGTGCTCCCGGTGAAGTGCAGTCCGGCGAAATCGGTATGGTTGAACACCACCTCGCCCACCACCGGTCCGTCGATGTTGATGAGATTGATCACTCCGTCGGGCACGCCCGCTTCGCGGAAAACTTGCATCAGCAGGTGGGCTGAGTAGATTTGGGTTTCGGCGGGTTTCCACAGCACCACGTTGCCCAGCATGGCCGCCGAGGTGGGCAGGTTGCCGGCAATGGCCGTGAAGTTGAACGGCGTGATGGCCAGCAGAAATCCTTCCAGCGGACGGTGTTCCACGCGGTTCCAGATGCCGGAGGGCGAAATGGGCGGTTGCTGGGCATAGATCTCGGCCATGTACTTCACGTTGAACCGCAAGAAGTCCACCAGCTCGCCCACCGCATCAATCTCCGCCTGGTGGCAGGTTTTAGACTGCCCCAGCATGGTGGTGGCGTTCATCTGGTAGCGGTAGGGTCCGGCAATCAGGTCGGCTGCCTTCAGAAAGATGCTGGCCCGCTGTTCCCAGGGCATATTTTCCCAGGCAGGTTTGGCACCCAGGGCCGAATCGATGGCCTGCTGCACGTGCGAAGCGTCGCCTTCGTAGTAGTGCCCCAGCACGTGCTGGTGGTTGTGCGGACAGGTGAGCGGTTTCTTAAGATCGGTCTTGATTTGTTCGCTACCGATGTACAGGGGCACTTCAATCTGACGCGATTTGAGGGCTTTCAGCGTGCTTTGCAGGGATTCCCGCTCGGCGCCGCCGGGGGCGTAGGAATAGATGGGTTCGTTGACGGGAGTGGGTACCTGATAAAATCCGGTAGACATAGGTTAAGGTTTGGTTAATAAAAAAACAGGTTGTTGGTAAGAGTAGATAACGGGACAGACCGAAAAAATGATTTCCGATATCGAACAAAAAAAGGCGCCTACTGGCGCCCCTTCTCTAATTAATATTTTAGCATTAGCTTCTACATCTTAATCAACTCTACGGTTTTTTCGGCTCCGCCCTTGCGGACGGTGAGGCGATACACCCCGCGGTTGAGGCTCCTTAGGTTGAACCCCATCGCCGCCTCTGAGATGGGCTGCTGAACGACTTTGCGCCCGGACTTGCTCTTGATAGTGAGCGTTCCTCCTTGCCAGCGGTTCAAGTCCACTTCCACCAGTAGTTGGTCAACCACCGGATTGGGATACAAGGTAACCGATTCTCCGGCCACCTGTCGGCGAATATCCGGGATGGTGCTTTGGTTCTTTTTTGGTTTAGCCTCTACCGGAGAATTTACCTGAGCGATGGCCGCTTTTTTGGTTACCTTCTTTTCTTGACTTTTGGCAGATTGCTCACTTCCATCGCTCTGAGCGTAGGCACTAAACGAAAGAATAATGAGACCTTTGGCGTACACGATCCGTAGAAGTTTCCTCATGACTAGCATCTTTTGTTGCACATATTGAAATATATTAATAAATAAGAGCGTTAAAAAATATTTGTCGCGGGATATGTTACATGATCGCACATAATTTAGAGGGCGCTACAGTGGACAGTGAGCATTAGTGCTGATGTTGAGAACTTTTTACTGCTTCACGATTTTATGAGTTACCCTTGCATCCCCGGTATTGCCAACGTATACGTGCCCTAGGGCAGTTCAGCGAAGGTAGAAGCTCCCATTTCATCCGTGACGGTATAGTCCAGCAGCCTTGTCCGCTTCTGCCTCAACTGAACAGCTTGCGTGCGTACTTTGAGAGCTATTTTTATGCTTAGATGAAATTCGGCAAACTTGTAAGCAGCACATCCGCTTTAAACGCAACAAAGCATGCTTAAGGTCGGTGAAGATACCGACCTTTTGCTTATACTGCATGACCATTTCCGCCCCAAATCCTTTTCTCACCTATGCGATTTACCTCCATCCTACTAATTCACTTAGTCAGCCTAGGCACAACCACCGTCAGCTTTGGCCAATCACCCCAGCGGTGGATCGTAGAATCACCGGCGCAGGAAGAATACTGCGTGGTGGATGAAGACGGCACCACCGTGCTACCCGACGGACGGTTTCTGCGACCCTACGGCACCACCCACGTCATCGCGCCTCATCCGTTCGGGCTGATCGTGGACCCCACCGGACAAACGGCGGTTACGGCCAATTCCGGCACCAATCCGCTGTCGGTTACCATTCTGGACAGCGTGTTCTTGAGCAAACCCCACATCCGGCAGATTCCGGAAGGCTACCAAACCGATCGGGGCGTGCTGGCTTCGGTGTTCATGGGCCTGGCCATTGATCCGCGCGACAGCGTATTGTACGTATCGGGTGGGCAGGAAAACCAAATCTATCGCTTTGATTTGGCCACCGGTGCTCCGCAGGGCAGCGTTGATTGCGGGGTTTTTCAAGGAGACACGCTGTATGCCGACGGCTACCTCGGCGATCTCAAAATGTCGTCGGACGGGCGCACCCTGTACGCGATTGATCAGATTAATTTTCGGCTGCTGATCATCGACGTAGCGAGCCAGGAAGTGGTTGCCAACGTACCCACGGGGCGGTATCCGTTCGGCTTGGCGCTGTCGCCGGATGGGCAAACCGCCTACGTGGCCAACGTGGGTATGTACAAATATTCCATCTTACCCGGTGTTGAGAAAGAGCAGATCAACCGCACCGCCTACGATTTTCCTCCCTACGCCTACGGCTCGGAAGCCGCCGCGCGAGGCGATACGGTAGAAGGAAAATTTGTGCCGGGTTTGGGCGACCCCAACGTACCAGAAGCCTTTTCGGTGTGGAAGATCAACTTGGCCTCGCGGCGGGTGACGGCCAAGATCAAAACCGGTTTTCTGGTCGGCGAAGTGATCGAGGGCATCCCGGCGGTGGGCGGGTCTAGTCCGAACTCTGTGGTAGCGACCGACCGCTACGTTTTCGTGAGTAATGGCAACAACGACTGCGTGTCGGTGATCGACGCGCGGGCCGATAGTGTGGTGCAAAACATTTTTCTGGCTCCCGACGAGCGACTGAGCACTTTCCGGGGCGTGATTCCGTTCGGACTGGCTTTGTCGCCCGACCAGCGGACGCTCTACGTAGCGGAGTCGGGCCTCAACGCGGTGGGCGTGATCGATGTTGCGACCCTTACGGTGAGGGGGCATATTCCGGTCGGTTGGTTCCCCTCGAAGCTCGCTACGAGTCAGGATGGCGAACAATTGGTCGTAGCCAACGCCAAGGGCTATGGCAGCGGTCCCAACGGCGGGGCGGAGTTCAAAAATGATCTGGGTAGCTACATCGGCGGACTGATGCGCGGCTCGGTGACGGTGCTCGAACATACCCACCGATGCCCAACTTAAAGAACTAACGCAGCAGGTAGTGGACAACAACTTCCGGTTCACGGCCGTGAGTGATTCGCTGCGGCAAGAACGGGCTAGTAACCCAGTGCCGTTGTACCCGGGTGCAACCGAATCGCCCATCCGCCACCTGGTGTTTATCACCAAAGAAAACCGCACCTACGACGAGGTGTTTGGGCAGGTGCGGGCGGGGCGGGGCGACCCGGCGCTGGCGCGCTACGGAGCCGACGTCACCTTCAGCAACCGGGACAGCAGCCGCACGCTGCGCAACGTGACGGTGATGCCCAACCACCTGGCGCTAGCGCAGCGCTTCGCGATGTCGGACAACTTCTACGTGAACGCCGACCACTCGGCCGACGGGCACCGCTGGCTGTCGGGCACCTACCCCAACGAGTGGGTAGAAACCAGCGTGGTGTCGGCCTACGCGGGCAACCGCGACCTGATTCCCTGGTCGAAAGCACCGGGAGCACTGGCCTTTGAGGGAGCGTCAGGCGCGATCTATCCGGAAGACTACAACGAGGCTGGGTCGATGTGGGAGCACCTGGAGCGGAACCGCATCAGCCTGTTCAACTTCGGGTGCGGCCTGATGTTCGCGCCGCACGTGAACGGCGATCCGAAGGCCTTCAAGAACCAGGGCTACCGCTACGCGGTGAACTACCCGCTGTCGCCCGCCCTGTTCGACCACTCGTCGCGGCGCTACCCGACCTACCACATGGGCATCCCGGACCAGTACCGCGCCGAGCAGTTCATTGATGAGTTCGAAGAAAAGTGGCTCAACGGCGCGGATACGCTGCCCGCGGTGCTCACCGTGATGCTGGGAGCTGATCACGGCGCGGCGGAGCGTCCGGAAGACGGTTTTTCGTTTCGGGAGAGCTATATGGCCGACAATGATCTGGCGCTGGGCCGCATCGTGGAGTTCTTGTCACACACGCCCTACTGGAAAAACATGGCCATCGTGGTCACTGAAGACGACTCGCAGGGTGGAGTAGACCACGTGGACGCGCACCGCAGTATCCTGATGGTGCTGTCGCCCTACGCGAAGCGGCAGCACGTGAGCCATACGCACAGCAGCTTCGGCAGCATCTTCAAAACCTTCTGGAACGTACTGGGCATCCCCTACCTCAACCAGTACGATGCCACCGCCACCGATCTGGCCGATCTGTTTACCGATCAGCCGGATTTTAGTCCTTACAACGCCCGCGCGCTTGATCCTCAACTGTTTGATCCTGAGCAAGCCTACACTCCGCTGGACGAAGAGTTTGACTGGTCACCGACCGAAGGCCTGCCCCCGCTGGATGATACTAAGTTTTTGCGGGAAGACGCGGAGGAGTATGATGAGCGGCAGGATTAGCTGTCAAAACCAGTCTAGATCTACGGTTGACGTCGCTTGTTTGCTGGTATATGATTATTTAGATTTGTCCGAACGGGTGTTATTTATCCTCTGGGAACAAATCCTTTATCATATGAAAAGAGTGTTCTGCGCAGCTCTTCTTTTAATTGCTACCGGGCTCCATGCAACTTAAAGTTGGTCAAGATCAAACAGATAACTTACGGACGATGGGGAAGAGACAGCGGAATGGAACAGATAGAAAGGGAACATAGATACGCTGCGGCTGCGGCAAGTAGTGAAGACACCAAAGTGTATAACTTTACACCAGACGATCTTTTATTTCGTGACGATATCTCAATTGATTGGGAAATAGAAGAGGAATAAAATTGGAGGACACAATTTGTGACCTCCAACTGAACTCTTAGAATAAGCGAACTTGGGGTCGCATTTTGCGACATCAAGTGTGACCAACTAACCTATGGCAAAATTATTTCTGTTCGGCATTGGCGGCACCGGGGTGCGGGTGATCAAATCGCTCACCATGCTGCTGGCCGCGGGAGTGGACCTGCCCGCCACCGAAATAGTGCCCATCATTGTGGACCCCCACCAGGGCAACCACGACCTGAAGCGCACCATCGACCTGCTGGAAAGCTATCAGGCCATCCAGTCGAAACTGACCCCGCGGGCCGAGGGCTTCTTCAAGACCAAGATCACCACCCTGCAAAACCTGCTCAGCGACCGCGACCGCCTGGGCAACGCCTTCTCGTTTCAGCTCAAGGACGTGCAGAACGAGCAGTTTAAGGAGTATATCGACCACGGTCGGCTGGATGAACCCAACCAGGCGCTGGTAAATCTGCTGTTTTCGGAAGTCAACTTGGCCACTGAGATGGACATTGGGTTTATCGGCAACCCCAACATCGGCAGCGTGGTGCTTAATCAGTTTAAGGAGTCGGACGAGTTTGCGCACTTCGCCTCCAACTTCCAGCAGGGCGACCGCATCTTTATCATCAGCTCGATCTTCGGGGGCACCGGGGCGGCGGGTTTCCCCACGATCCTGAAAAACCTGCGCAACGCCCAGCCGCCGCTGCCCAACCACGACTGGCTGCGCAACGCCGCGGTGGGAGCCATCACCCTGCTGCCTTACTTCGGGGTGGCGCCCGACCCCCAGAGCAAGATCGATAAGGCGACCTTCGTGGCCAAGGCCAAGGCGGCGCTGTCGTACTACGAGCGCAACATCAGCGGCAACAACACCATCAACGCACTGTATTACCTGGGCGATAACGTCACCAAAGACTATCCCAACGACCCGGGCGACGCCGGGCAGCGCAACGACGCCCACTTCATCGAGCTGGTGGCGGCCCTGTCGGTGATCGACTTCATGCACATCGACGACGCTTCACTGACTACCACCGACGGACGCGCCCGGCAGCCGATCTACAAGGAGTTTGGCATTCGCAGCGAGCAAGACACGGTGAACTTCACCCACCTGAGCGACAAAACGCAGCGGCTGATCGAGCGCCCGCTGAGTCAGTACATGCTCTTCACCATGTACCTGACCCACCAGCTTAACGAGGAAGTGAACCGGCAGCCGTGGTCCAACCGCCGCTCACCCCGCATCGATGCTTCTTTTTTGAGTAGTTCGTTCTTTCAGAACCACCTAACGGGTTTCAACCACCACTTCGACAACTGGATTCTGGAGCTACGCAACAACCGGCGGGCCTTTGCGCCCTTCAACGTGCCGGTGGACACGCGCAACCTGTTTGAGTTTATCAACGGGGTGCACCCCAAGCGCCATTGGAATCCGCTACAGATGGACAACTTTGTGCGCTACGACGACGCGCTGAACCGCGCCGAACGGCAGGTGGCCAGCCCTTCGGTGGAGCAGAAGTTCATCAATACCTTTTACGAAGCGACCAAGGCACTTACCGAGCAGAAGTTTGCGTCTATGGGATAGGTGCGTGACCAGAAAATAGCAACTGCCGCTGGGGCGATGTCTGGCTGAGCTAGAGTTCAGAGAATCCGGTTAATTTGGTCACGGGTCCGGAGGACCTGCGCCAGCGACGCTGGGTTAAGCATACGGCTTTCAGGTTTTGTCGGCAAATTACCTATATTACTACTTGATTTCAACGACTTCCTATGATCTACCTATCCGCTTTCCTCAGCTTTTTAATATTGATGATTATGACGACGCAACACCAAGCTTCCGCTCAGGACTTATTGTACGTCGGTACCTACTCCGACCGGGGCAGCGAAGGAATCTACGTCCTAGAATTTGACCGCAAAACCGGCCAACTCTCGGAGCGGCAAACCCTGCCGGACAAGGACAGTCCTTCGTTTCTGACGGTTCATCCCAACGGAAAATTTCTCTACGCGGTGTACCGCGCGGGCAAGGATGCCAACGACAAGCACGGTACGGTCACCGCCTTTGCCATCGACCCGAAAGACGGGCGTCTGAGCAAACTCAACGAACAGTCGTCGGAAGGGGCGGGGCCGTGCCACGTGAGTGTGGACCCGGAGGGTAAACTGGTTTACGTATCGAACTACGGCGAAGGCAATCTGGCGGTGTATCCGATAGGGTCTGACGGACGCTTAAAGAAAGCTTCGGACGTGGTGCAACATACGGGCAGCAGCGTGAACCCCGACCGGCAGCAGGAGCCGCACACGCACTCGGCCATTCCTTCGGAAAACGGTAAGGTGTACGTCTCCGACCTGGGCACTGATCAAATTATGCTGTACCAGCCCGACCGTGGTTCTGGCAAACTAGCAACCGTCTCTCCTCCTTTCGCCACCAGCACCCCCGGGGCTGGTCCGCGCCACTTCGCGCTGCATCCTAGCGGCAAGTGGGCTTTCTCCATCGAGGAGCTTTCGTCAACCATTGCGGCCTATAAAGTAGACCAAAGCACCGGTGACCTAAGTCAGGTAGACCGCGTGACCACCCTGCCCAGAGGAGCCTCTGCCGAAGGCAATTCTACGGCCGACATTCACGTGTCGCCCGACGGCAAGTTTGTGTACGCCTCCAACCGGGGCCACGACAGCCTGGTGATCTACGCCATTGATACGGCCACCGGAAAGCTGACCTACGTGGGCAACGAACCGTCGGGCGGAAAGCACCCGCGCAACTTCGGCATAGACGAGCAGGGAGAATTCGTGTGGGTCGCCAACCGCGACACCGACAACGTGGTGGTGTTCCGGCGCGATGCGACAACCGGAAAACTGACGCCGACTGGCAACGAAATAAAGGTGCCCGCGGCGGTGTGCGTGCAGCAGTTGCCCAAGAAGTAGTCTGATTTCGATCTATCGGGTTGTGAAGTCTACCGAAGCGACGCCCGGAGCCCAGTTGGAAGTATTGGTAGCTACTAATTCGCCATCCAGATAAATGTTGGTCGTAACGTCCGGGGCATCGGGAGTGTCTGAACAACACGCGCTGGTAGCATCAAGGTGTAGGTCAAAGGGCGCAGAAGAAATCTCAAATGAGTGCCGCCATCCGCTAGGATCCAGTGGGAGGGTACACACGCACTGCTTCTCGCCGGTTTCGGTCACATACCCGCCATACCACTGGCCCGAGGTGGTAATCACTTCGTAGATAACCGTTTTGACCGGCTCGCTGGCCGCTGACTCATCTTGGCAGGCGGCTACCACGATTAACAGCATAGAATGCAGAAACACCGAGAAGATACAACAACCAGCGAACATATTAGTGGTTGGTGGGTCAAAGATCGTTTCAGCCGATGGAATTCCGGATACGTTAAAAATTGTTAAACCGCCTATCTTTTTACTTCTTTCGTGTTTAAGGAGTAGCGTGCTGATCAACCCGGCGCGCTGAACCCTGCTTGGCATGAAAAAGAACCGAATATACGCGCTGATTGCCCTCATGAGCGCGGCCCTGCTGGGGTTGGTGGTCGTTCAGGTGTACTGGATCCGTGAGACGGTGGAGGCTAACCGGCAGCGGTTTCAGCAGAGCGTCTACGAGGCGCTCAACACCGTGGTGCACCAGCTCGAGCAGCGTGAGGCCCTGTTGTTTGCCTACCAAAGCTTCGGGCCCGACCTGGTGCAACTGGACACTACCCAGTTTTATCCGGCGCGCACGGTGCGGCGAAGCCAGCGGCAATCGGTGACCTTCGATGAGCAGGGCCGGGCCGTGCGGCAGCGCATCGAGTTCAGCATGTCGGTGGGCCGCGCCCCCGGGTCGTCGCCGGTGATTGTGGTGCGTCCTGACTTGCCGCTGGGCATCTCCGAACAGGCCCGGCAGGAGCAATTACATAAATTGAAGCAGAAGACCGGTATGTTTGAGCAGGCCCTGCATCAACTGATGAACGGCGACCGTCCGCTCACCGCTCGCCTCAATCCCCAGCAACTGCGCAGCTTGCTCAACGAAGCGCTGGCCGATCGGGGCATCACCCTGCCTTACCAGTACGCGGTGGTCGACGCCCGGCGCGACAGCGTGCTGATGGCTTCCACGGCCAACTTTTTCCGGAAGTATGACACCGACGCCGAGGTAGCCCTATTTCCGAACGATTTTATGCCCAGCAGCACCTTCCTGACACTGGAGTTTCCGCAGCAAAACTGGTACCTGCTCCAGCAGATCTGGCCCACGCTGCTGTCGTCGCTGCTGTTTACCGGCATCGTAATGTTTTGCTTCGGCTACGCCATCACCACCATCGTGCGCCAGAGGAAGTTGTCGGACATGAAAACCGACTTCATCAACAACATGACCCATGAGCTCAAAACTCCGATCTCGACGGTGGCCCTGGCAGTAGAGGCCCTGCAGGACGAGCAGATTGCCCGTGAACCGAGCTTTTTGCAACGCTACCTGGGCATCATCCGCGAAGAGAACTCTCGCCTGGAGGCGCAGGTAGAACGGGTGCTACAGATCGCTACGCTGGACAAACAAGACTTTCAGTTGAAACTAGCGCCGATTGACCTGCACGAACTGATTCGGCAGGTGGCGGAGCGCTTGCGTCCGGCCATTGAGCGGCGCGGCGGCACGCTAACGCTGGAGCTGAACGCACCCATCCCGATGATCCAGGCCGATGCGGAGCACCTCGCCAGCGTGGTCGCTAACCTGATCGATAATGCCAACAAGTATTCGCCCGAGCTACCGACGGTGACGGTACGCACGCAGGCGGCGGCCGACGGTATTGCGATGGAGGTAACCGACCGGGGAATGGGTATGACGAAAGAAACGGCGGCCAATGCGTTCGACAAGTTTTACCGGGCTCCCACCGGCAACCGCCACGACGTGAAGGGCTTCGGACTGGGTCTGTCGTACGTTAAATCGATGGTCGCCGCGCACGGAGGGCAGGTTTCGGTGCGTTCTAAACTCGGACTGGGCAGCACGTTTAGCGTATGCTTGCCAAATAAAGCACCATAACATGACAAAAATCCTCCTCGTAGAAGATGACTTTAACCTGGGCACCATCCTGCAAGATTACCTGCGGGTGAAGGGTTTCGAGCCCGAACTGTGCCGCGACGGGCAACAGGGGCTGACGGCCTTTCAGCGACACACCTACGATCTGTGTCTGCTCAACGTAATGATGCCCAAGCTGGACGGCTTCGCGCTGGCAAAAGAAATCCGGCAGGTCAACGCCCAGGTGCCCATCATTTTTCTGACGGCCAAGTCGATGAAGGAAGACACCATTGCCGGGCTGAAACTGGGGGCCGACGACTACCTGACCAAGCCCTTCAGCATGGAAGAACTGCTGCTGCGCATTCGGGCGGTGCTGCGGCGCACCCAACCCCCCGAGCCGGAGCACCGCTTTTTTACCTTTGGTTCGTTTACCCTGGACTACGACCAGCGGGTGCTCACGCGATCGCAAAACACCGAAAAGCTGACCGCAAAGGAAGCGGAATTGCTAAAATTGTTAGCCCAGCACCTGGGGCAGACCGTGGATCGCACCCACGCGCTCAAGCTAATCTGGAAGGACGATAGCTACTTCAATGCCCGCAGCATGGACGTCTATATCGCCAAACTACGCAAGTACCTCAAACCTGACGAGGCAGTGCAGATTCTAACCGTGCACGGGCAGGGGTTCAAGCTGGTGGAGCTCAAGCCCTAACCCGCTTGGGCTTTATTTCGCCAAAATTGTAGCCAAAGGGCGTGAAACTGAGGCGCATCAGTTTGAAGTGCTGCAACCCGAAGGGAATGCCGATCAGCGTGATGCACAGGGCGAGGCCCAGCACCAAATGGGTGAAGGTAATCCAGATGCCGCCCACCAGAATCCAGATCACGTTAAGCAGCGTAGACAGGCCCGACCCCGCATTGTTATTGGGCGTGACCTCGCGTCCGAAAGGCCAGAGGCTGGCCCCGGCTAACTTGAACGACTGGATACCCAGCGGAATACCGATGATGGTAATGCAGGAAACAATGCCTGCTATCACGTACTCGATGGCGATAAGAAAGCCGCCGAGGATGATCCAAAGAAGGTTGCCGATGAAGCTCACGATTTGGTTGTTAGGGAAGAATTGTTTTCCTAGGGTTCTACGGATAGGGCGGCAGAATGTTGGTAGAGATAAACGGCTAAATTCTTGTTTTGAACGCCGCTAAAACAACTGCACTTGCTCCACCTCCTCGCGCGTCACTTTAAAAAACTCCTTGTGGATATTGAAAGCCGGTTCCCGGCCTTTTTCCTTCGGTACGTAGCTTCCGTCTTCCTGCATCAGATACGTATTCACGTTGTCCTTTAGGTTATAAGCCAGGATGTTGATAATCTGCCGCTGCACGGTGGGATTTACGAACAGAAACAGCGACTCGATGCGGCGCTCGAAGCTGCGCACCATCACGTCGGCGCTGCCGCCGTACACCTTGGGCTCACCATTGTTGTGGAAGTAGAAAATCCGCGAGTGCTCCAAAAAATCGCCCACGATGGAGCGCACGCTGATGTTTTCGCTCAGTCCGGCCCGGGCCGGGCGTAGGCAGCAGATGCCCCGCACGATTAGCTTAATCGTGACGCCCGCCTGCGAAGCTTGGTAGAGTTCGTCGATCACAAAGCGGTCTTCCAGCGAATTTATTTTGATTACAATACCGCTGGCCAATCCCTGCTTGGCGTGTTCGGCTTCGGTGCGAATCAGGCCGATCAGGCGCTCGCGCATGCCGTCGGGAGCGGTGATGAGGTACTTATATTCGGCGGGCTGCGAGTGGCCGGTGATGGCGTTGAAGAACTCGGCCACGTCGTAGGCATATACTTCGTTGGAGCTCAACAATCCCAAATCGGTATACAGTTTGGCCGTTTGCTCGTTGTAGTTGCCGCTCGAACATGTGTACGAAGCGCGTCACCTTGTTGCGCTCTTTGCGAACGATGAGCAGCAGCTTGGTGTGGGTTTTTAGGTGGTTGATGCCGTAGATCACGAAGCAGCCGGCCTTGTGCAGCTTCTGCGCTTCGCGCATGTTATTCTCCTCGTCGAAGCGAGCCTTCAGCTCGAAGAGCACCGACACCAACTTGCCGCTTTCGGCGGCCTTGAGCAGCGCGGCGGTGATGCGCGAGTCGTCGGCCAGCCGGTAGATGGTGAGCTTGATGGCCAGCACGCTGGGGTCATCGGCCGCCTGTTCCAGCAGGTCGAGCAGCGGATTGATGTCGTTATAAGGGTGGTGCAACAGCACGTCCCGGTTTTTGAGCACCTCGAAGATGTTCTCGTTGTCGGTTTCCGGGTAGGTGAGCGGCGGTACCGGCGGGGGCGGCTTGGGCAAGCGGTTGCGAAACTCGCTGTTCTTGATGATCTGCCACAGGGAGGTGAAATCGATCAGGCCATCGGGATCGATTTCATAAACGTTGTCGCGGTCGATGTTCCAGCGGTTCTGCAGCAGGCGCATCATCCACGCACTGTAGCCGCTCTCCACCTCAACGCGCACCACCCGACCGGTCTTGCGGGTCTTTAGCTTGCGCCGCACCTCCTCAATGAAACTAGCCTCCAGATCATCACTCTCATCCAGCGTGAAGTCGCCGTTGCGCGTGATCCGAAACAGGTTGACCGACGAGATCGTGATGTTGCGAAACAACTGACTAATGTACAGGCGGATGATCTCCTCGATGGGCACGAAGGTCACGTGGTCGTCGTCGTCAATTTCGTAGAAGCGGGGCAGGTTCTGCGGCACCTGCACGAACGAAAGCTTTTTATTGTCTTTTTTATCCTTGTTTTTGGTTACCACTCCAAAGATCAGCAGCTTGTTCATCAGCATCGGAAACGCGTGGTAGCTGTCGAAGGTCATCGGCGTGAGCATCGGATAAATGGTGAGGTTGAAGTACTCCTCAATCGCCTGCTGTTCTTCCGGCGGTAGTTGGCTGATGTCTTTGATGATGCTCAGGTGGTTCTTCTTAAATTGCGGCACCAGCTGCTGCCGGTAGTAGTCGTTCTGATCGCGAAAAAACTCCTGGGTTCCTTGCAGCAGCTTCTTGCGGAAAGGCTTTTCGCGCAAGCCGGAGTAGTCGATGCGTTCGCGGCCGTAGTCGATGTAGTTATACAGGCTACCGATGCGAATCATAAAGAACTCGTCGAGGTTCGCCGAGGTGATGGCCATGAACTTGAGCTTCTCGAAAAAGTGACGGCTCTTCTTCTTCGCCTGGTCCAGCACCCGGTCGTTGAAGCGCAGCCAGCTTAGGTCGCGACTAATAAAGTTGCTGGAGGAGATGGAAGAAGCCATGCGGTCGGCCGCTGAGCCGTTGCTTTTGATACGGCTTGTGGCAGCGGGGGGGGCAGTTTTTGAGGAAGGAGCTTGCGGGGTGGTGGTATCAGAAGGGGTGTTCATATGCTATAATCGATTTGATCAGTTCATTGAAGTATCCATTAATTGGGCAAAGATAACAAGTTGGCTCAAAGCTCCCGGTCTCAACGGCGCTTGTTTGGTACACAATCGTGAGAAATATGCTTCTGGAAAGCACGCTTGTCATCTCTATGTTTGATCGTAAAGCCACCGGGCACTCCGCTATCCTGCGACCGGAAGGGGGAATGTTAATAAGAGTTAAATTAGCTGATGTGACTTTCAAGGGTTTTCTGAAAAAGCTAAGTTTAAGAGATTAACTATAGTTAGTCTCCTATGAAATCAATTTTTATCACGGTAATTTTAGTGCCTGGGATTATCCTACTGGGAGTCGGACAGAGCACCGAAGACCAATCTACGACCACACCAGTTTGGACGGAAGCAGACAGAGAATATCTTTTGAACAATCTCATTAGATCAAAAGAAGAACTGCTGAAAGAAACTGAGGACCTAACCGAGGAGCAGTGGAATTTTAAAGAGAGCCCGGACGGGTGGAGCATCAACCAAATTGTCGAGCATATAGGATTATACGAACTGATCTTCATGAATGATATCGCAGTAGCCCTTCAAATGGGTTCTATGCTAGAATTTGCGCATTATGTTCCTGACAGCCTTTTTTTGGATCAAGATCCCTTAAATTTGAAGAAGAACAATACGTTGGATTTCACCAAGCCATTCTCGTACACTGTTCCACTGGGAAATAACAAAGGAGAAAACAACTTGATTTGGGTAACTAAAATGCGACAAGAAACAATCGATTTTGTGAAGTCTACCGATAAAAATCTAAGAATATACTACGTGAATTTTGGTCCCAATATCCATCAAAAATGCATAGCGATATTTGCTCATAGCGATCGTCATCTTAGACAGATCAAAAGGGTAAAGAATCATCCGAAGAAGTGAGCTTCGCCTCGATGGTGCTGTTCCCCAAGAGCGACGGCAGTCGCCCGGTGCAGGTGCGCGTCCTAGAGGTTAAGATTTCTGCACAGCGGCCACTTGACTTTTTTGTCGGTCCGCCGATTCCGTCCCATTAGCAACTTGTTGCGTAAGATAGACGTTCGGTTTAGTAACAGAAACCACGCAGCAAGCATTTGAACTGAGCAGCTAGATAAGCTGCATGAGACATTATGACAATGGAAACGTATCAGACAAAACAGAGAGTTACCAACCGAACGCTGACCGTAGAAGAACTGCCGGAAGAATTTGAAGGGTTGGAGGTAGAAGTTAAAGTAATCGCCTTAAAGGCCACAAGTTCTGGCAATCATGAAGGGGAGGAATCAAATAAATGGCAAGCTCTTCGGAAGGCTAGAGGTATTGCGCGTGATAGCACCGTAGAGATAGACGAAGAAGAATGGTACAAGCAGTAGCGGTGTTCATAGACTCGTCTGTATTGGTAGAATATATCAAAGATAGAAAGGTAGCCCTGCTCAACCGGCACAAGATTCCCTACCTCGCTTCCTACGATGTCACCGACTTCGCATCCGCTTGTGCGACAGAAGAAATCGTACTGCTGAGTCAGGCTGAAGATGCTAAAAGACACATTTCTTCCGTATGAACTACCCCTGGCTTCTCACCATGGCGTGGCGCGACAGCCGCCGCAACCGCTCCCGACTGATTCTCTTCATGAGCAGCATCGTGCTGGGCATCGCCGCCCTGGTGGCCATCAACTCCTTTGGCGACAGCATGCAGCGCGACATTGAGCTGGAAGCTAAAAAGCTGCTGGGGGCCGATCTGGTGGTCGAGAGCCGCTTCCCGTTCTCCGAAAACGTAACGCAACGCCTGGACTCGCTGGCCGAGCGGCAGTCCGAAGAAGTGAGCTTCGCCTCGATGGTGCTGTTCCCCAAGAACGACGGCAGCCGCCTGGTACAGGTGCGCGCCCTACAGGGTGATTTCCCCTACTACGGAGCCATCGAAACCAATCCGCCCGCGGCCGGAGGCTCCTTCCAGCAGCAACAAACCGCGCTGGCCGACAACACCCTGATGCTTCAGTTCGATGCCGCCGTGGGCGACTCCATCAAAGTAGGCAATAGCACCTTTGCGTTGTCGGGGGGCATCAGCAAAGTGCCGGGGCAGCCCGGTATTGCCGCCACCGTGGCCCCGCCCGTTTACATTCCATTGAGTAGCTTAGCAGCAAGCGGACTCCTGCAACGGGGTAGCCGCGTTAACTACAAGCGCTTCGTCAAATTCGCCGCCGGCACCGACGTTGAAGCGCTGGTGGAGCGAGAATTCAAGCCCCTGCGCGATACCGAAGAAATACGCTACGATACGGTAGAAGAACGCAAGCAGGAAATCGGCGATAACTACGCCAACCTCACCGGCTTTTTAAACTTGGTCGCCTTCGTGGCCCTGCTGCTCGGGTGCCTGGGCGTGGCCAGCGCGGTGCATATCTACCTGAAAGAGAAGATGATCTCGGTGGCGATCTTGCGCTGTCTGGGCGGACAAGGCCGGCAGGGGTTTATGATCTTCCTGATTCAGATTATCGGGATGGGCTTGGTCGGATCGGTGCTGGGCGCGCTGCTGGGCACGGCAGTGCAGTTTGTGCTGCCGCAGGTGTTTGCCGACTTCCTGCCGGTGGAAGTGGACGTGGCGATTTCCTGGTCGGCGGTGCTGCAGGGCGTACTGATTGGAATGATTATCTCGGTGCTCTTTGCGCTGTTGCCATTGCTGGCGGTGCGCAATATTTCGCCCCTGCGCGTGATTCGTGCCTCGTACGAAGAAGCTACTACGGCCGACCCTTGGCGCTACGCCATCGCCGGACTCATTGTGCTGCTGGTGGGTGGATTCGCCTTCTGGCAACTGCAACAGGTGCGCGAAGCGCTGTTTTTCACCCTGGGCATGATCGTGGCCTTTGCGGTGCTCTGGGCGCTCGCTCAACTGCTCATTTGGGCGGTGCGTCGCTACTTTCCGACCTCGTGGAGCTACCTGTGGCGGCAGAGCCTGTCGAACCTGTATCGCCCCAACAACCAAACCCTGGTGCTCATCGTCACGGTGGGCCTGGGCACTGCCCTGATTAGCCTGCTGTTCTTCACCCAAAATATGCTGCTCGATAAGATAAAGCTCAGCAGCAGCGACAATCAGCCCAACATGGTGCTGTTCGACATCCAGACGGCGCAGCAGGACTCGCTGGTGCAGCTAACCCGCTCGTTTGACCTCCCGCTGCTTCAGCAGGTGCCGGTGGTCACCATGCGGTTGGAAGGGCTTAGCGGCCGCACCATCACCCAGATCAAGGAAGACACCACCGACCAGGTGGAGCGCTGGGTGCTGAACCGCGAGTACCGCGCCACCTATCGCGATTCGCTCATCGACTCCGAAGAACTGCTGCGGGGCCAGTGGGTGGGCACTGCGGGTGATTCTATTTTTGTCTCGTTGGAAGAAGGGCTGGCCGAGTCGATGCAGGTCGACTTGGGCGATCAGAGTAACCTTCAACGTGCAGGGGGCGGTGATGGACACTTACGTGGGCAGCATCCGCAAGGTGGACTGGCAACGGGTGCAGACGAACTTTTTGGTGGTGTTCCCCACCGGGGTGCTAGAGCGCGCGCCCCAGTTTCACGTGCTGATCACCCGCGTAGCCTCCGACCAGCAGGCCGCCCGCTTTCAGCAAGCCGTGGTGAAGGGTTTTCCCAACGTATCGGTCATCGATCTAAAACTGATTCTGAAGACTATTGACGAAATTGTTGGCAAGATATCGTTCGTGATCCGCTTCATGGCCTTCTTTAGCATCATCACCGGTATTATTGTGCTCATCGGGTCGGTGATTATCAGCAAGTACCAACGTATTCAGGAAAGCGTGCTGCTGCGCACGATGGGAGCCAACCGGAAGCAAATTTTAACCATTAACGCGCTGGAGTACTTCTTTCTGGGCAGCTTATCGGCGCTGGCCGGAGTGTTTATCGCGTTGTTGGGCAGTTGGGCGTTGGCACGGTTCAGCTTCGAGGTGCCGTTTAGTCCGGCGGTGGGTCCGGTGGTGCTGGTCTATCTAATTATTACCGCACTGACAATGCTGATTGGCCTATCGAACAGCCGCAGCATCCTGAACAATCCGCCGCTGGAGGTGCTTCGGCAGGAAGCTTAAGTGATGGATTTTAGCAGCCTTGGGTTTCTTAATTTTGCTGTAAATGTTTGACCATGAGGTATATACGATAAATATACTCTAAGAAAGGATCGGATGAACAGTAGTCTTAGCGAAGTCAAATCTCTCTGTTGAAAGTGTCATACTGAGTTTCATACCACCAAAACGTACCTTCTTTCATACAGTCAGCATCAATAGCATTCATACTATCTTGGAGATATTTCACGGCAGTTGCATTACTAAACTCACTTTCCGAACAAAACTTCTGATAAGTCAATACACACTCTGCCATTTGCACTACCGAGCTATTCATGAACCATTCGCCCTGATACTCATCCGAAGATGCTTCTTCTTCATATTCTATAAGGCTAGGGTAATCCACATCCACCACCAAAACTTGATCGCCTGCATCGCTATCAATACATATCCACCTATTCTCCAAGCTACCGATTATGTAATAGTGAACAAAGTAGTCGCCTTCAAGGAGAATCTGATTCTTCAGACTCTCAACATGAGGTGTATAGATTTTCTCATTGAACGTCATACTGCTATGAACTGTCTCTTTGGGGAGTCCCCCCTCAATTAGAAAATTCTTCGTTTCTGGTGACATGTTGGTATGGTCTATTTCTAATGAAGAATAGAAAGTTAGCTCTCCAGGAGAGTAATTGATTCCCTCATCCTCTCGAGCAACCAATCGCCACCAATGCCTAAATTCTTTGTAGTCCATATTTAACAAAGGTGATACCGTAAGTACCAAATTATATACTCACCAACTCCCCCGACCCAAACAGCACCAACCCCCGAATCGTCAGTTGCTGTGCGGGATTGCCCGGAAGCAAGACTTGCCGACGGCGGTCTTCAAAGGAACCCAAAATGGGCGTCACGTCAACTTTCACGTCCCAGTCGCGGGGCACTGTCAGCTCGGTGCTGCCGAAGAGCGTGAACACGTCCAGTTCGTGCTGCCCCTCGGCCAGTCGGGCGTTCACGAAGTTGACTTCGTTGCTACCGAAAATGGTAGTGATCTTGCCACCCCGAAAGTATTCTGAAGTGATCAGCCGGTCGTTCCTGCCTAGAATAGCCGTTTCATCGATGAATTCTACCCTGTCTCCCTCGACTTCAAATTCGTTTGTCGTTTTTTTTTCCTGCGAGCGGCGCACCAGCAGCACCACACCGATGGCGACCAGGGCCAGGGGCCAGAACTGCCGCACCACTTCGCCCACGCTCACGTCGAAAAACTCGGGAAGCAAGAACACCAGTCCCACCACGATCAGAATAATCCCTCCGCCCTGCCGTTCGCGACTGGCCAGCAGCAGCAAGCCGATTAGAATCAGAAACACCTGCCACGAGGTGATGTAGTCGGGCAGCTCGAAGGGAATGAGGTCGAAGTTGTTGAGCAGAAAGTAGAGCCCTAACAACAGAAAGATAAGACCGACGATCAGGCGACTGTCGGCACCGCGGGGTTTGGCCATGAGAAGTGAGATTAGGTTGCTGCCTAAAAATAGCGGGAAATCCGGGATAAGCCAAACTGACGATCAAAAACGATGCGCAGCTTGACGGTGAGAAAAAGGACCGAGCGCGCGTCTGCACTCCGCCAAACTGGTTTTTTTGCGATTAGTTTGATCGTACCTTTTGAAGTAGAAAAGTACTTATTGACGAGTTTTGGAAACGATAGAAGGCAAAATAATGCTGGTTTCACCAGGAATTGAACTATTTTTATGAAAAAACTAGGGCTTTTTCTATAATTAGATAGAAAATATTTATATAATTGTATTATTAGACGTATGTACTATTTTACTAAAATTATACACAATGCTAAAAACTAGCCTGATTACACTGTTTTGCTTACTAGCCTGGACGGCCCGCGCCCAAGAACCCCAACCGGGCGAAGTGTTGCTGGCCAACCAAACCGTTATTGCGGGAGTGGTAGACATCAACTCCTTTATCAACTCGGCCATCGTCACCACCCCGGACGGACGGCAGCTCACCTACCACGCTTCTATGATTGACCAAATCACCGTGGTGGACGAATGTGATCGGGTGCGACGGTTCAAAACGCTCGATTATCGCTCCGGCAGCTTCTTTGATCGGATGGAAAAGAAGCTGTTTCAGGTGGTGGAAACCGGAGAAATTACCCTGTTACGTCGCGTGTTTGAGTACGATGTATTTGATGCCGAAGATGAATACGAGGTAGAAGAGTGGTACTATACCACCGGCGAAAAAGTGCGCCGCATCAAAAATTTCCGGCGGCAGGTGTTGCCATTGATGGACGCTTACGCCCAGGAGATGAAAACCTTTAAGAAGCGAAACCACCTACGCCACCTGAACCGGGAAGTGTCTATGTTCCTAATGGTGTCTCACTACAATGTGCTCAGCGCGGCCGAAGCCACCAACCTAGCGTTGGGGAAGTAGCCGCTACGGAAGTAGTAGCGACGAATCGCCGTAGCTCAGAAACCGGTAGTCATGCTGCAACGCGTGTTCATAAACTTTCCGCCAATCTTCGCCGATGAGGGCGGTCACCAGCAAAATTAGGGTGGACCCCGGTTGGTGGAAGTTCGTGATCAGCCCCTGAACCACCCGAAACCGATAGCCCGGATAGATAAACATCTGCGTCTCTCCTATCAGGAGCGACAGTTTGTTTCGTTCCGTGTATCCAATCACCTGCTCCACCGCTTCCCGTAGCGTAGGCAAGGTGGCCGTGTTGATTTCATAAGGGAGGTGTTGGGTGATACGAAACTCCGCTTCCGGATTTTGCTGCAAGAGCACGCCATACCAATAAACGCTTTCTAGCGTGCGCAAGGAGGTGGTTCCCACCGCCAGAATGGGCCCTTTGGCGGTTCGCAAGGTTTCTAGGACGTCGGAGGTGACAACCACCTGCTCCGCGTGCATGATGTGCCGAGTAGCATCTAATTCTTTAATTGGCTGAAAGGTGCCCGCACTCACGTGGAGCGTAAGGTAATGCGTGCTGATACCCCGCTGTATCAGCGCCTCCAGCGTGGCCTCGGTGAAATGTAGTCCGGCGGTGGGCGCGGCGACAGCTCCTTCGTGGGCGGAGTAGACCGTCTGGTAACGAGGCCGGTCGTCGTCGGTGGCTTCCCGGTTTAGGTAGGGCGGGAGCGGCACCTGTCCTGCTACTTCCACCACCTCGGCAAAGGTGAGCGAATCATCGCTCCACCGAAAGATCAATTCATCCGCTGCTTCAGTCGATTGCTCGGCGCTGAGCGTCACTGACTTTCCCTGAATCTCCAGCGTGTTTTGCAAGATCAGGGGCATCTTCCATCGGCGGCGGTTGCCGACCAGACACTGCCAGGTGCCGGTGCCCCGGGCGGCCATCGCCTGGCTCATCACCGCGCTGGGATGGCGGGGATGCAGCAGCAACAGTTCTATCTGAGCGCCCGGTCCCTGCTCGGTGGCTTCCTTCCGAAAGCGCAGTCGCGCCGGAATCACCCGCGTATTGTTGAAAAACAACTGGCTGCTGGGCGGTAGTTGGTCGGGCAGTTCGTGAAACCGGCAATCGTCAATCACCCCCTGTCGGTAGACCAGTAATTTTGCCTGGTCGCGCTCGGGAAGTGGAACGGTGGCAATGGCCCCTTCGGGCAAATCGTAGGAGTAATCTTCCGGCAGAAGAGGCGAATCGGAAACCGGCATAGGATGATCATTGAATAGTTTGCTTCCTGTTGATTTCGTTAAAGATAACGCATTTGTTGCTGGGCTAAGCCCCTGCGAAGATCTCGGCCAGCTTCGCTGCCAAGGCTTCGCCGCGCAAGTTTTTGGCGATGATCTTGCCCTCTTTATCGAGCAGCACCGTGGCCGGAATAGCGTTGATACTGTAAAGGGCCGCGGCCTCCGAGTTGAAATACTGTAGGTCAGAGACGTGTTTCCAGGGAAGCTTATCGGCCGCAATCGCTTCTACCCAGGCGTCCTTGGTGCGATCGAGCGAAACCCCGTAAATTTCAAAGCCTTTGTCCTTATACTGGTCGTAAAGGCGCAGCACGTTCGGGTTTTCCATGCGGCAGGGCTTGCACCAAGCCGCCCAGAAGTTGATCATCACGTACTTGCCGCGCAGCGACGATAGCCGCACCGTGTCGCCTTCCGGATTGGGCAGGGCAATGTCGGGAGCGAGCATGCCCACCGCCAACTGGCTCAGCGCGTTCACCTGCTCCACAAACTGCTGGGTGTAGCGCGAGTTGGGGCGGGCCACCTGGAAGGTGTCGGCCAGCTCTTTTAGAAAAGCAAACTCCTGCTCGGCATCCAGGTAATTCACGGCGTAGAATACCGCCAGCGAGTTGCCCATCTCCTTGATCTTGTTCTTGATACTGACGCTGTTCTCTCCTTCTATCTGCTTATACCGCTCCTCAATCTCGGTCATGGTCTCCGTATCGCCGTCGGCGCGGGCTTTTAGGTAGTCGGCGTTCATGTCGTTAATCTGCGCCTGCATGTTCTGCATGATCTCATTTACCGCGTTGAAGTGGTCGGTGTCGGTAGACCCTTCCACCGTTGCCAAGCCGTCGGGCTGGTTTCCGTCGGCGGTCACGTGCACACTTTCGTTGTCCAGGATGAGATTCACGTACTGCCGTCCGTAGAAGTTGATGCGGTAGAATCCGGGGGCCACATCCTGTAGTTCATAACGAAAAGTGCTGTCTTTAGCTACTTGCAGGGTGTCTACCGTGGCCACCTCGGTGGGCCCGATCTCTTCCAGCAGCACGGGTTCGTCGGCCAGTGGGTGGTTGATTTTGCCTTCCAGCACCACCGATGTGGCGGCACCTGATCCGCTCGACTGTCCCTGCGTGCAGGCTTGGCCAATGGCCGCGATCAGTAAAACGGTATAGAATGAGTATTGCATCAGCGTATAGTTCAGTGAATAGTTAGGAAAACGTCAGCCTTTTCGTGGGTTATGCTTCCTCCAGTGATTTTCGCAGCAAGGCGTTGGCCAGCTTAGGATTGGCTTTGCCCTGGCTGCGCTTCATCAGTTCGCCCATGAACATGCCGAGCAACCCCTTCTTCCCTTGCTGATACGCTGCTACTTTGTCTGGAAAAGTGGCTAGCACCTCATCAATCAACGGTTGCAAGCTTCCAACATTGCTATCCTGCAGAAGGTTTAGCTCCTGCGCGATTTGCCGCACCGGACGCTGCGGATCAGCGAGCAGGGCGGGGAACAAGCGTTGCGAGGCCACCGCAAAGCTCACGGTGTTCTGCGCCACCAAATCCACCAAAGATGCTAGCTGGAGCGGAGAAACCGGAAAGTTATCCAGCGTGGCGGCGCCCTCGTTGAGGAACGACCGCACGGGACCCATCATCCAGTTAGACGCGGCCTTATGGTGGGTGGTGTGCTGGCACAAGGCCTCAAAGTATTGCGCACTTTCTTTGGTATTGGTGAGCACCTCGGCATCGTACATGGGCAATCTGTATTCTTCGGTAAACTTTCGTCGGTAATCGTGCGGTAGCGGAGGCATCGCGGCTCGAATGTCGGCCAGCCAGGCATCCGATACCTCTAGCGGACTCAGATCCGGTTCGGGGAAGTAGCGGTAGTCGTTGAGTTCTTCTTTGGTGCGCATGCTGGCGGTGGTGCCCTGCGTCGCGTTGAAGGTGCGCGTCTCGGAAACGACGGCTTCGCCCTGTTCTAGCTGCATGATCTGTCGTTGCGCCTCGAAATCGATGGCCCGCTGCACGTTGCGCACGGAGTTCATATTTTTCACTTCCACTTTTTTCCCCAGCTCGGTAGCTTCCTGAAGCATCACCGAGACGTTGGCGTCGCAGCGGATGGAGCCCTCCTCCATGTTTCCGTCGCAGATATCCAGGTAGCGCACCATGCGCCGGATTTCGGTGAGCAGGGCGTAGGCTTCTTCGGAGCTGCGCAGGGCCGGTTCGGTAACGATCTCAATCAGCGCCACGCCCGCCCGGTTCAGGTTGACCAGGGTTTCAGGCCCCTGCGCCAGGTGCATCGACTTGCCCGCGTCTTCTTCCAGGTGGATGTGGTGCAACTCGATAGAGCGCTCGCCTTGTGAAGTAACGATGGCCACTTCGCCACCGCGGCAGATCGGAGTTTTGTCCTGCATGATCTGGTAGCCCTTGGGCAAGTCGGGGTAAAAATAGTTTTTGCGGGCAAAGACCGTCCGCTGCGCGATGCGGCACCGGCAGGCGAGCCCCATCCGAATGGCGTATTCCACGGCCTGCTTATTAAGCTTGGGCATGGTGCCGGGATGCCCCAAGGTGATGGCGCTGATGTTGGTATTGGGCGGTTGCCCGTAGGCCGTGGCGTCGGCCGAGAAAATCTTGCTCTGGGTAGACAGTTGCACGTGGACCTCTAGTCCGACTACCACCTGGTATTTACTGCGGACTTTCTTACTTAGCGTTTCAGTGGACATTCACAAACTTACGTGATTTTCGGTGAGTTTTCCAACGGTTAATAACGTGAACGGGCCCGTCGCACCGGAGAATCGTCCGCCGACAGCTTTTTCAGGTGGAGGTTAAATGTCTCGGTGATATCAGAAAACTGTTGTACGCGGTGTTCGGCCAGGGCCCGCAGCATAATTTCGGCACTGGCGATGGCATCGGGTTCGGCCGAGTGGTGGTTGAGCGGCAGCGCGAAGTGCTTCGCCAGGGCCTTGAGCCCGTAGGAAGGCAACCCCTTCCACGCCCGGCGGGCCACCGCTAAGCTACAGGAGTAGGTGAGGGTGGGCGGGGCCAGATCATACTGCGCCAACACGTGACGCAGCACGCCCAGATCGAAGCTAGCGTTGTGGGCCACCACGTTGGCGTTCTCGAAGTAGGGCTTGGCCTCCTGCCATACCACGTTGAATTCCGGTTCGCGGGCCACGCGCTCGGCGGTGATCCCGTGGATGCGGACGTTCATGGCGTGGAACCAGTTGTGCTGGGGGCGCACCAGCCACGACCGGCTTTCGGCCACGGTGCCGTCCACCACCACCGCAATGCCCATTTCGCACACGCTATCGCGGCGGTGATTGGCCGTTTCAAAATCCAGGGCAATGAAGTTCATAAAAAACGTAGTAGACCAACAATGATCGCCGTTGTCTATTCTTGGAGATATCTACAATTATTGTGAAATAAAGCGAGTATCACACCAGTGCTTTGGAAAAAAGCGTAACAAATTTTTCGCCTCCAAATCCGACAGTGCGGTTTACAACGTAAGAAAATGAGGAGGTAGCGGTAGGTAAGTTTGTTTCGGTTTTGGTAGTTTGCCCGGTTACGTATTGATCCTTCTTGTTGACTACTTTCTCTAATAGGCGACGCCAATCAAAGCAATACTTCTTAGCTTTGAAAGGCGATGTAATTATCCGTACCTCTTTAACTGAAAAGTATAAAGGCTTGGCAATATTTTCATGCAGCGACCAACTAATTGATTATTTAATTGACATTATTCTTTGTAATATCTGAACAAAAAATTATCTTTACTCAACAATTCTCTCTTTTCGTACTTTCGTAAGATTTATTCAATAAAGGTTTACAACAATGGGTTTGAAATTTACCACCACGCACAGAGCCGCAATTGCTTACTTCGGATCAAGAACCAGCAGATGGATGCGGGTTCACTTGACCATAAGCGCGTTGTTATTGTTAGCGGCAACCTTTGGAAACACGAAGTTGTTGGCCCAAGGCACCCAGCAGGAGGTCACTTATTCGTCCGCCTACGCGAACGGGCAGGATTTAGGCTACCTGGAGTATCTGCCAACCGCCTACGCCAGCGGCACCAATGACTATCCGCTGCTCATTTCGTTGCACGGACTAGGCTGGCGAGGTCGTGGCACGAGCGTGCAGCTTGGCCGGGTTAAACAAGGGAATCACGTGGCCAAACTCATCGAAGATGGCCGAAATTTTCCGTTCATCGTTGTTTCTCCGCAGCAACCGGAAGACGTGAGCGGCCGCTACACCTACAGCGATTCTACGTTGGACATGAACGGCGAGCCTGCTTCCCTGGTGTGGGATACGGATCTCATCGATGACGTTATCGAGCGGGTAAAGGCTACCCGGCGCGTGGACGTTGATCGGATATACCTTACCGGTACCTCTATGGGGGGCAGTGGCGTTTGGCAATACCTAAAAGATTACGGATTTAAAATTGCTGCCGCATTTCCCATTGCGGGAAGAACCACATTAGATACGCTAAACACCGACTTCCCCGCGGCCATTGCGTGTAGCGATAACGTTAAGAATACCCCCATCTGGGCCTTTCACGGTAGTGCCGATAACATCATCGAACCAGAGTATACCTTTGAGGGTATCCAGGCAATCAATAACTGTTCGCCCGCTCCCGCGGAATCCGCTCGCTTCACCATTTACCTCGGAGTTACCCACTTTGCCTGGGATCGCACCTATACTTATACGGGGAACACCAATGATTATCGGGTAAGTGATTCTTACGCCGGGTCAACTCCTTATCTACCCAACCAAGCAAACGGTGACGTGTTTGCCTGGATGCTGACCCACAGCAACGGAACTGGCTCTGCTATCAACCAAGCCCCGCAGGTTTCCATCGCCGGTGATGCCGTGGTCACGCTTATTCGTCCCGAAAGGAGCATTGAGCTTGAAGCATCGGCTACCGACAGCGACGGAACCATCGATGGTTATTCCTGGGAGCAAGTGAGCGGACCTACCACCGCCAGCTTAAGCGGAAAAACGACCGCCACGCTTTCAGCTACGAATATGGACCTTGATGAAACCTTTGCGGCGCAGGGTCGCCCCGAAGGCTACGTGTTTCGAGTGACGGTTACCGACGATGCCGGAGCTACCGCTACCGATGAGGTGCGGGTGAAATTAGAAGATCCGGATTTCAGACAAATTGTGCCTTGGTTCTATACGCCGAGCCTAAACTGGAATACGAGCATCTACCAACCCTACCGATACAAAGACCTTCCGTTTCGCCTGCTGTTTCCTACCGACTTTGACTCGACGGCCAATGATGGGAAAAAGTATCCCCTGATTCTGCACATCCACGGCCGGGGAGAAAACGGAACTACGAATGATAAACCGCTCGTGCACGCAGGAAGACCTCATCGTGATGCCGTACAAAACGGAAAATTTAACGGATACGTACTGGTTCCCCAGTATAATACTACCCCAGTCTTCTCGTTTGCGCTGGATCAAACCGTAGAGATTATTCAACGGTTAATAGCGGATAATAAGGTTGATCCTGACCGAGTATACGTTCATGGATTATCTAATGGAGGTCAGGCAGTTTGGGATTTCATTATTCGGCATCCCAAGGTATTTGCCGCGGCGTCACCCATGTCTTGGGCACTAGGTTCCTTATCAGACCCCGACGATATTGCTCAGTATATTCATATTCCTATATGGTTGTCTCAGGGCGGAAAAGATAATCGCCCCACTCCTACCCAAGGAAATGGCATGGTGCGCAATATTCGTGAGGCCGGGGGCAACATCCGGTATAAGTACCTGGCCAACACGGGGCACGGCACCTGGAATAGTATGTACGCCGACAATGATTTCTTCCCCTGGCTGTTGCGCCAGAGCAAGACCAATATCCATGTGTATTATCTGGCCACTTCTTTCTGCCCGGGAGAAAGTTTTTCGGTCAGGATGGGAATAACCGCCGGGTTTGATGGTTACGAGTGGCGCAAGGACGGGCAGGCTTACGCGCCCGGATTAAACAAAAATGAAATAGTTACTGCTGCACCCGGAGATTACCAAGTGCGCTTCCGCCGGGGTAGTGTGTGGACGGAGTGGTCTGATGCAGTAACCTTAGACAATAATAGACAGGAGTTGTCAGCCAAACCGTCCATTAGCGCGAAGTTACAGAGCGTTAACCTACCCGCACTAAACGGAAGCACTTCGGTAACATTATTCGGACCGGCGGGTAGAATAGCTTACGTATGGACGAAAGACGGTGTGCCGATCGCCGGAGCCACTGACTCCACGCTCACCGTGAGCACGGCGGGTGCCTACGCGGTTGCCGTGGTAGAAGAAGGTCCTCAGGAAACCGATCCTCCCGGACAGTACGCTCCGCCCCCCGCCCCGTGTCAGAGCCCTTTTTCTGAAACAATCGTTGTTACTACCGCCAACCAGAGCGGTGCGCCGCAGGCGCCCGACAACTTTGCCGTGAGCGTGGTGGATCCTTCAACCTTGCGGTTGGAGTGGGACGATCAGGCTAATAATGAACGAGGTTTTGAGGTATACCGAGCCGAACAGAGCGGAGGCCCGTATGCATTGGTTGCCATCCTACCCGCTAATACCGGTTCTAATCCGGTGGGTTACGAAGACGCTGATCTCACCTCTAACACTACTTACTACTATCAGGTACGGGCGGTAAATAACTCCGGCGGCTCGGCCTACACGGCTGAACAAAGCGCTTCTACCGGAGTGAGTGATTTTACGGTATCGGTTAATTTTAACAACGCAAATGAGCAGTCGTACACGGCGCCCTGGAATAACACCGCGCGCGCTTCGAGCCAGAATCCTCGAATAGACAACCTAAAGGATAGCGAAGGGGGCAACAGTGGAGTATCCCTACGATTTTTTGAGGCCAGCAACCGGCGATGGAACGGCACGAGTAGTGACGGTATGCCGACGGGTTTGTACCCGAACTTCGTCCGTAGCGAATATTATTACGCTACCACCGGAACGCCAGTAGTGATGGTTCTGGAAGGGCTAAGCGCTTCTCTAAGGTACAACCTTACTTTTTACGGAAGTGCCAATACTACGGCAGACTGGACAACCTCGTATCAGGTTCAGGAGACCACCGTCGCGTTAGATGCGGCTCAGAATACCGATAACAGCGTGCAGATCGTGGGCATTGCTCCCGACGCCAGTGGGGAGATCAGAATTACTGTCAACCGAGCTTCCGGGAGCAGCCGGGCGGTGATCAACGCGATGATCGTAGAAGGCTACGTAGACAACGGGAATCCCCCGGTAGCCGCCAGTAACCCTGCTGCGGTAGCGCTCTCGGGCGATAAAATTCAGCTTACCTGGAAAGACGAATCTACCAACGAAACCGGATTTGAGGTGTATCGCAGCACCCAAAGCGGCGGGCCTTACAACCTGGTTGCTTCACTGCCTAGCAACACCCAGAGTTATGTCGACAGCAGCGGCATTGTAGGAAGAACCACGTACTACTACCAGCTCAAGGCGGTGAATACGAGCGGTGGAACATTCCTCCCCCAAGAAGTATCGGTTCAAACGCCTAACAATGATCCTTCTCTGGATGCGATTGAGAGCCTGGTGCTATCCTACGGCGTCTCTCGCACAATCACCATCCAGGCGGACGATACGGACGGTGACCCTATAACGTTAAGTTTGAGCGGTTTGCCTTCGTTTGCTAGCTTCACGGATGCGCAAAACGGAACGGGCACCTTGCTGCTCACTCCCACCGTCGCCGACGTAGGAAGCTACGAAGTGACGGCAGTGGCTACCGACGCCTTTGGCGGAAGAGACGAACAAGTTTTTAACGTCATCATCGTCAACGACGTGTATGACCAACTCATCTACGTGAACTTTGAGAACGGAAGCCCCGCCGGGTCCCCCTGGAATAATACCAACGGGGCACCGGTAGTGAATACGGTGTACAGTAATTTGGGGGAGGCCATTTCCGGCACCGCGAGTAACGTGAGCATGACCGTACAGTCCGGTTGGACGGGAAGCGAGACGCTGAACAGCAGTTTGGCGGATGTATATCCCAAGAATGTGGTTCGTAGCTATTGGTACACCCAAAGCCAAGCAACGCTGCTCTTTTCAGGATTGGATGCATCTAATGCTTACAACATCGCTATTCTGGGCAACTCGGAAGCCAGTTCGTACACCAGTACGTATAGTGTAGGTGCAACTACCCAAACCATCAGTACTAGGTTTAGTAACGCGACGGTTCAACTCAATGGATTGCAGCCTAACAGCAGCGGTGAAATCGTCTTGCAAGTGGCAAGCAGTGCGGTACGGGGGTTGGTTAATGGGGTTGTGCTTCAGGGGTATCCGAGCAATAGCCCACTTCTTGCTCCCACTGATCTATCAGCGCAATCATTAGCCAGTTCAGGCATCAAACTAAGGTGGCAGGATAATTCGGTAAACGAAACCATCTTCGAGGTTTTCAGAAGCAGCTCGAACACCGGTCCGTTCACGCAAATAGCCACCGTAGGAACCAACGTTGAAACCTATTCGGACGCTAGCGTCGTTGCGGGTGAAACGTATTTTTACCAAGTTCGCGCCACTAGCGCCGGTAGCACTTCCGACTTTTCGCAGGTAGTTTCTGCCATCGCTTACAGCTATAGCATCTTGGTCAATCTGAGCGGAACCACTAGCCCGGCGGCACCCTCACCCTGGAATAACACGGCCGTTACGCCCGACGCAGGATTAGAGATTGACAACCTGTTGGATAGCAATAACGACCCTACTAACGTTGCCCTACGGATAGAAAACTGGGAAACTGGCTCCGAAAACGACTTAGGATTAACCACCGGCAACAACAGTGGTATTTATCCGGATGCCGTGCTGAAGAGCTTCTACTTTTTGGAGCCCTTTGATCCGGCGGTAGAGTTCGTGGTTAGAAACCTCCCGGCCGGTATGCAGTACAGCTTCACGTTCTTCGGCAGCGGTGACCCGGCGATTGATCTGTTCACTGACTTAAGAACAGAGTATACCATTGGTCAGAAGACGGTTATCTTAGACGCTTTTGGAAATACCTCGAAGACCGTCCAAATCGATAACGTTGTTCCGGTCAACGGTGAAGTCAGCATTAGCGTTCGCTCTTATGAAGGAGCTACCGTGGAAGAATCATCTGATTTTGGAATCTTCAACGCGCTGGTAATTAATGCTTATCCGTTCTCCGATATCCAAGCGCCCAGCGCACCGGCCAATCCGGAGGGGATTGTCCTGTCGGGCACCGAACTACGACTGCAATGGGACGCAGCTACCGACAACGTAGGCGTTGTTGCCTACAGAATTTACAACAACGGCAGCTTGGTCACCTCCACTCCTAACACGGAAGCGGTGGTTGCTATCCCTGCCAATGGAGCCTATAGCTACACCATCACGGCCGTGGACGCCCAAGGCAACGAGTCTCCTCCGGCGGGCCCGGTAACGCCTTCTCAGAACATTCCGCTGGCCCCCACCGGACTAACCGCAACCACGCAGTCCGACTCTGAAATCCTGCTGGCTTGGCAAGACGCCTCGAGCAATGAGCAAGGATTTGAGGTGTTTAGGTCTCTGAATGCCAGTGCCGACTTTGTGAGGGTGACCACCACGCTCGTCAATGTAAATTCTTACCTTGATGAAAACCTGGAAACCAACACCCAGTACTTTTACCAGGTGCGTGCGGTAGGAACCGATGGTAACTCCGCCTTCACCCCCGTGGTGAATAGCCGAACCTTCGTAAGCAACAACAACCCGGTGCTGAATACAATCGCCAACCAGGTGGTTGCTGCCGGGCAGATGCTGGTGTTTGACATTGGAGCCACGGACATTGATGGTGATCCCCTGAGCTACAGTGCAGAGAACCTTCCTTCGTTCGGTCTGCTCAGTAACAACCCCAACGGAACGGCCACCTTAGCATTTCAACCCAATGCCAATGACGTAGGAACGTACAGCATCATTGTCACCGTGAACGACGGAAAAGGTGGTTCAGACAGTCAAGTGGTTGAGATCACGGTGGTTTCTCCCAATGGCGCGCCCACGGCCAACGCCGGAGCTGATCAGACAATAACCGATGCTGATGATAACGGCAGTGAGGAGGTGACCCTGGATGGATCAGCATCAGCCGACGGAGACGGTAGCATCACCAGTTACGTTTGGAGTGAGAATGGGACGCAGATCGCTACCGGAGTAAATCCTACCATAACGCTATCCGTAGGGGTTCACACCATTGTGCTTACCGTAACGGACAACGACGAAGCCACCGACAGTGACGAAGTGGTAGTAACGGTTAACAGCCCGGAAAATGTATCGCCAACCGCCAACGCCGGTGCCGACCAAACGGTACTAGACGCAGACGATAACGGTAGCGAAGACGTGACCCTCGACGGCTCAGCCTCCGTAGACAGCGACGGCACGATTGCCAGCTACGTGTGGGTCGAGAATGGCACCGAGATTGCTACGGGAGTTAGCCCTACCGTAAGCTTAGGCGTAGGCAGCCACACAATTACCCTGACGGTGACCGATGATGAGGACGCCACGGCTAGCGACGCAGTGGTAGTCGTTGTCAATAGCCCGGCCAACGCATCCCCTACCGCCGATGCTGGCCCCGATCAGACAGTCACTGATGCCGATGGCAATGGTAGTGAAAACATTACCCTCGATGGATCGGCCTCTACTGATACGGATGGAACCATCGCAACGTACGTGTGGACCCAAAATGGCGCTCAAATAGCCACCGGGGCAAACCCTACCGTGACGCTGCCTGTGGGTAGCCAGACCATCACGCTGACGATCACCGACGATGATAGCGCCATGGCTAGTGATGAGGTGGTGATAATCATCAACGCTCCCGCGAACGAGGCACCGGTAGCCAATGCGGGTGCCGACCAGACCGTTACTGACGCTGACAACAGTGGCAGCGAAGACGTAGCTCTGGACGGATCATCATCTACCGACAGCGATGGTGACATCGCTAGCTACATATGGAGCGAGAACGGAAACGAAATTGCTACGGGAGTGAGCCCGACGGTGAGTCTAACAGTCGGTAGTCATACGATCATCTTAACCGTAACTGACGACGATGGCGCTACTGACGACGACCAAGTAGTAGTAGTCATAAACAGCCCCGCCAACTTGTCTCCGACCGCCAACGCGGGTCCTGATCAAGTAGTAACCGATGTTGACGGCAGCGGGAGCGAGAACGTTAACCTGAATGGTTCAGCCTCAAGCGATAGCGACGGCAGCATTGTTAGCCACGTATGGAGCGAGAACGGTATTCAGATCGCCACCGGGGTTAACCCCACGGTGAGCTTGGCAGTGGGCGCGCATACGATCGTTCTAACGGTCACCGACGACGATAGCGCTACGGCCAACGATGCCGTAACCATAACGGTGAATGCGTCCACTCCTCCGGTGGCCGACCGGATAATCATAGAAGCAGAATGTGCGTCCATTGTGGGAGGTGCTTGGAGTTTGGTGAGCGACGGTAGCGCTTCGGGAGGACAATACGCCGTGGCGACCGGCCTGAGCAGTATCTCCGCCCCTCCCAGCGGAGCCGATGCTCGCTTGCTGTTCAACGTATCGGTTGGCCAAGCAGCCAGTTATCACCTGTTCGCTCGGGTAAAAGCTACCTCTTTGAGCAGTGATTCGTTCTGGGTGCGTATCAACGGGGGAAGTTGGATCCGGTGGTGGCAAGGCATACGCCGAGGTTCACAGTTCTACTGGAATGAAGTGGTGAACAGTCCCTTTAGTTTGCAGTCGGGCAACAACACGATTGAGTTTGCTTACCGGGAAGGAAATACCCAGCTCGATAAACTACAGCTAAACCTCGACGGAACCTTGCCTAGCGGACTGGGTGGAGCGGAAGGCTGTTCGGGTGCACCAACTAACCAAGGGCCATTGGCCATTGCGGGGGCTGACCAGACGGTGACTGATACGGATAATAACGGAACCGAACAGATTAGCCTGGACGGCTCGGCCTCAACGGACGACGACGGTACCATCGTGAGCTACGTGTGGACCAAGAACGGAACCCAGATTGCAACGGGCCTTACTCCCACGGTTAGCCTGGCAGTAGGTAGCCACACCATCACCCTACGGGTCACTGATAATCAGGGGGCCACGGGCAACGATGATGTGCTGGTGGTTGTTAACGCACCCATCCCCACCATTCCGGTTGCTAACGCGGGACCTGATCAGGCTACGGTTGACGTTGACGACAACGGTAGTGAAGAGATCACTTTAAACGCTACCGCATCAACCGATGCCGATGGCACAATTGAAAGCTACGTGTGGACCAGCAACGGTACGCAAATTGCTACCGGAGCCAATCCTACGGTGACCCTACCTACGGGTATCACGACCATCGTTCTCACCGTGACCGACAACGACGGGAATACGGATACCGATGAAGTAGTCATAACCGTAGAGGAAGCCGGATCAGTGAGTGGGTACACGCTCTACGTTAACTTTAGCAACGATGATTTCAGCCCGCAGAGGTTTGTGTCGCCCTGGAATTACACGGGCAGAGCTACCCGCAATAACCCCCGGGTCAATGATCTCAAGGATGCCGACGGTGCGTCTACGGGCGTTAATCTGAAGTTGTTCGCTTCTACCGCCAGTGGTGACCGATGGAACGGAAGCAGTAGCGACGGGGTGAGTGGAGCCCTCTACCCAGCCGAAGTGATGAGTAGCTATTACTTCGTTGACTACTGGTCACCCGTAGCAATGACGTTGGAAGGGCTTGATCCGGCATTGGCCTACGATTTCACCTTCTTTAGTGGCGTGAACCAAGGAAACCGATCCACTGAGTACCAAATCGGCGGACAAACGGTTACGCTGAACGCTACTAATAACACCTCGGAAACCGTATCGATCACCGGAGTAACGCCTTTGGCCAACGGAACCATCAGCGTGTCGGTGAGCCGAGGAACTAGCTTTAGAGGGGTAGTTAACGCGATGGTTGTGAAAGCCTACGTTGGTAATAACGTGGTGGCGGTCAGTGGTTCGCCTAACAACGCCCGAACCAGCGGTGACGCTTCGGAAGGCTTAAGCCTGGAGCTGTTGCCCAACCCCACTTCGTATAACAATGTGGAGCTTGTGGTAAGCAACTACGATCCCGGAACCACCTTCCGAGTAGACTTGGTCAGTACGGCGGGAACCACCGTGCACAGTCAGGAGTACAGTACGCAAGGAGCAACCGATGAAAGGGTAAGACTTGATCTGAGAAACCCCATCAGTGGAGTGTACTTTGTGCGGGTGTTCCAAGGAGACGCTATCGTTCAAAAGCGGCTAATTTTAGAATAAAAGCAAGGGGGCGTCATCTCACTGAACCAGACGCCCCTTGCTTGCTCCAATTTTAAAGAAATGAGTAGCAACCAATCTGAGAAGTTTGATCTGATTGTGGTGGGTACTGGATTTGCTTCCTCTTTCTTTCTTAAAAAATATCTGGAGAAGGCCAAAGGAGTGCCCAAAGTATTAGTACTAGAACGAGGAACGCGCCTTTCGTACACCGAACGCCTAAAGTATAAAACAACCGATGAAACCTACGCGGGAGTTACCTGGCAGACAGCCGAGCAGACCTTCGTAAACACCAATCCCGACAAGGCCTGGGTGTTTGATCCAAACTTTGGGGGTAGCTCCAACTGCTGGACCGGTTGCACTCCTCGGTTCATGCCCAACGATTTTAAGTTGCGGACGACCTACGGGGTAGGAAAAGATTGGCCCATCTTCTACGAAGACCTCAAACCTTATTACCAGGAGACAGAAGAAATCATGGCCATTGCCGGCCCGGATCAAACGCCTTTCCCCAAAAAAACCAGCTATCCTCAGCCCCCCCACCAGCTTTCTACGGTGGATAAACTCCTGCAACAAGCCTATGGCAATCAGTACATTAGTCAGCCCACCGCGCGGGCTAGTCGGGCCGTGGGTAAGCGCGCAGCCTGTTGTGCCAGCGCGGTTTGTAACCTTTGCCCGGTCAATGCCAAGTTCACCATAGAGAATACGTTGGCGGACCTTTACACTCAGCCCAACGTGATAGTACGCTACGGAGCCCAGGTATACAGTCTGGACACTGCCGGAAACGCCGCCAAATCGGTGCTGTATGAACACGAGGGGCAGCGGAAGGAAGCCCGCGGCGAACTCATTGCCTTGGGGGCCAACGCTATTTTCAACGCGCACATTCTGCTGAATGCCGGAGACACCAACCCCCATACCGGGCGCGGACTCTGTGAACAGGCTGGAGTATACGTATTTATGTATTATGACGGCCTGAGTAACGTGGGTGGCGGGTCCATTATTCCGGCCAATGGATACATGATGTACGACGGCGAGCACCGAAGAGAAAGAGCCGGTTGCCTCATTGAGCACCACAATCTTCCTTACATCCGCAACGAACGCGGCAAGTGGCGCATGCTGTCGAAGTTTAAATTTGTGTATGAAGACATTCCCGATGACAATAACCGGGTGATGCTCTCCGATAATCCGCTTCATCCGAAAGTTAGTTTTGATAAGCACTCACTCTATACGCTTCGGGCCGTTGATCGCCTGAGTGAGGATATCGAAAAGTTTTTTAGCGTGCTGCCGCTGGAGAGGGTTGTGAAAGATGAGTACATTCAGAAATCGGAAGCGCACATCTGCTCCACCACCCAGATGAGCGGTGATCCGGCCGATGGGGTAGTCGATGCTGATCTCAAGCATCATCAGTTTAGAAACCTGTTGGTGCTGGGAAGCGGAGCGTACCCCGCCATCTCGCCGGCCAACCCCACCCTAACCTTGTCGGCCCTGTCGCTGCGGGCAGCTGACCAATTATAACCTATGCATCAACGCAATTTCGTTAAAACAGTGGCTGGCGTGGGTGCTGGAACCCTGGCGGTTGGCACCGGTTACGTAGTGTCGGCGAGTTTTTACGACGTAGTGGACCGGATGATCAGACAAGAGCTTGCCTATTTGCCAGTTAGCGACGGTGTTTACCGCGCCTTTATGCAGGATGTGAGGCAGCAGAGAGCGATCAATCACCTAGGAGCCGAAAAAGAGTGGTTCATCCGAATGCATTTCATGCTAGGAAAAGCAGGCGCTTCGCTTCTTCCCTATCGCTACAAGTATGAGCAGTACAGGAGCCAGATCGTTGGCACTTTCTTGCTTTCTACCGACTTCTTTTACAGTGGCATGGACGAGAACAAGACACTATCGTACCGGAGCTTGTATCACCCTTACCGAAACGCCTGTAGCAATCCTTTTTCCAGTCTCTACTATTCTTGATTATGTCTATTTCGTCGGCGCAGGGCAGCACTTTTCCAGCAAACAAGCAAAAACCCACGCGTTTTCTACCCTACCTTCACAACTTCAGGGGTATCGCCATTCTGTATATTGTGGCTTTCCATTGCTGGAGCTCTTTCGGCTGGGGTGACCACGACCTGGAGAAAAAAGTCTGGAATTCTCTGATTGTCTACGGGACGGTTTTGTTCGTCTTTATCGCGGGCTTCTTGTTCCAGCACCTAAACGGGCAAGCAAACAGTAGGTTCAACTTCGGTACCTACTTAAAAAAAAAATAGCCTACGTTATTGTTCCCTACCTCTTTTTCTCCGTCCCGGCGGTTGTTGATAAGCTCTATTTCTCCTCGGTCGGCTTCCCCTGGATGCCTACGAGTATCGAGCAAGGCAATCCGGTAATCCAGGTGGGCTATATGCTGATCACGGGCAAGCACTTCGGCCCGTTTTGGTTCATTCCGATGATCAGCTTAATCTACCTGTTGGCCCCCCTGCTGCTTTACCTGGACCGGAGCTCCTGGTTCTACCGCTACGTGTTTCCGCTTTTATTCGTGGCGGGACTCTTTAGCTACCGTTTTGGTCACAACTCCTCGGTCTTCGAGTCGCTGTGGTATTTTTTGCCGGTTTACGGGTTCGGCATGGCGGCTAGTCATTATCGAGAATATATCACCGAGCGGGGTTACGTATTCTTAGTTCCGCTTACTATACTCTACGGAGTGATTACGTACCTAGAAATTACGGATACGCTGGCAATCGGCAAGACCTATGCCTACGGTGAGAGCATGAAGGCAAATGCATACTTGTTTAACTTCGGTAAACTAAAGGCTTCGGCGCTGTGCATCATCCTGTTGGTGTTGTTGCACCAGCTTCAGCGCTTCAAAGCTCCCCTCTGGGGAGTGTTGGCTTCCTATAGCTTTGGCATTTTTTTCGTGCACCTCTACGTGATTCGCGTTCTGGAAATGGTTCTGTCAAAGCTTAATGTTGCAGTCACCTTTAATAGCGTGTTCTACTTAATTCATGCCGGAGTGATCGTGTCAATATGCCTGGTTATTGTTAAAATTGTTAAATTCGTAACCAAGCAGCGTAGCCGCTATTTTATTGGCTGCTAATTGCCAACCGATAGTTATACCACGTAAACCGCACTGTGCTCCGAGAGAAGCTATTCGTCGTCCTTCTAGCGAGCATCGTGCTCGTGGTCAGCAATCTGTGGCTAGGAGGCTACCTGTTTTCCTACCAGAGACTGGGTTCTGAGATTGCCGCCCCCGCGGAAGCACTCCACGAATGGAACCTCAATCAACGAGCGCCCTTCGAGTACCGCCTGCTGTTCTCTACCATTGTGAACGGTGTGTGGAGCATGACGGCGCAAACCAACACTTCTTTCTACTGGAGTTACGTTGGAGTGAGTTTCGCCTGCGGAATCGGAGCCGCCTTGGTGTTTTTTCAGCTGCTGGTAGCCCTAGGGTTTTCCTCCCGCCTGTCGCTGCTGGGGGTGGGGAGTTTTCTGCTGCTGCCGCCCTTTTCGTTGGCCTACACGCTTCCGGTGCACACGCGAGAAGACATGCTGGGCTACCTGTTGCTATGCGGGGGGCTACTGTTGCTGGTGCGTAAACAGTATCCTGGCTTCGTCTTGATCAGTATTGCCGGTGCCTGCTGCCGCGAGACGCTGCTTATCCTGCCCTTTGTGCTGCTGTTTTTCACGCACGACCTTTCTTTTTTTAAGCGAGCATTGCTGGCTTCGCCGCCAATAATCGTCTGGGTGCTGATTCGGGTATTCACCGATACCGAACGCGAAGCGTATAATCCGCTGGCGGGGCTCGCCTGGAACCTTGACAACCCCGCGCAGGTGCTGGGCTTTGCGTTTATTACGTTTGGCCCCCTGTGGATCGGCTGGGTCAAGGGGCGAAACGTTCGACTACAGTTTCCTACTGCCGCCGGAGTGGGGCTGTTGGCCCGATCGGCCCCCTGGGCACTTACCCTGATCCTGCTTTCCACCTTCCTAGGAGGGGTCTACAACGAGATCCGACTGCTGTATTTGGCATTTCCCTGGGTCATTGCGCTATCCCTGCTCTTCGCTAGCACCCACCTCCGCCAACTGAAAGCTACCGTGATGACCAAGCGCTACCTCAAGTACGTTAGCAGCATGGGTATCGCTAGTGCCCTGATTTACTACGTGTTGGAGACAAAGTTTGCATCGGTAGTCGGCCCGGTTCGTTACGCTGTTCCGGTGCAGACGTGGTTAGCCGTCTTTGCTATCATGTTCTTTTTCACCCTGTCCGTTCTGCCGGTATACTGGTTAGCGGGCGAAAAAAGATTCACAAAATTATCAGAATAATGTCCACTGACACCGAAACAAACGACTACCCACGCTTCTCCCGTTCGGTAAAAGACCAGTACCTCCGCTGGGCCGAGTGGCTAGTGATCATCGGTTTCTGTGCCATCCCTTTGTTCGTCAAGTTCCCCTTTCGCATCAACCTGTTCTTGGCCTGGGAGGGTGCCTACCGCCTATCGGAAGGGCAGTTGCCTTTTCGGGATTTTGGGCTGCCGTTGGGCTTCGGGTTTTGGATTATCCCGGCGCTGTTCTTCAAACTGTTTGGGGTTCAGATGATCACCCTGGTCAAGGCCCAGGTATTCATCAACGTCGTCACCATGCTGGCGTTTCGGTCCATCCTCAAAACACTGGGCACCCCGGCCGCGGCCCGGCTCATTGCCCTGCTGGTGCTGGCCCTGAGCTACGTGCTAGTGAATTTTTGGCCCTGGTACAACAACCTGGTTTTCGTGTACGAGCTGCTGGCCATCCAGTTGCTCTTGCTGGGCTGCTATCGCTTCAACGGTCTTAAAGCCCACTTGCTGGTCGGTTTATCCGCGTTTTCTGTGGTGTTAGCAATTTTCACCAAGCAAGACGGCGGAGGGCTAACGTTGTTGGTGGTTAGCGCACTGGTGGTGCTCCACGTACTGCGGCACCGGCGCTGGTCGTTGCTGGCAACGTATGCCATTAGCGGCCTACTGGGAGGACTGCTGTTCGTGCTGCCCTTTTTGCCCTACGGTATCGATTACTGGTTCAACTACGGGCAGTCGCCGCACTACTCGCGCATCAATGCCTACGATTTTTTGCAAGACATCTTCGGGAAATCATTTATCCTCAAGGCTTATCTGGCCGCGATGGTGCTGGTGCTTATCTACCGCTACCGAACCTGGAGCCAGTTTTGGGAAGACGAACGCACGGTCACGTTTGCCCTGCTCACGCTAGCCATCTTGGGGCAGGCGCTGCTCGTCCAGGTCACCAGCTACATTCCGCACAACGTGAACGTATACTTCCATAGTTTTGCGATCGCGTTTCTGGCCTACGTTGCCGTTGGCGCGATCCGGTGGCAGAAGCTTTCGGTGCTGCTCTTGGCGGTGGGCTTGGTCTTCTTTTGCTTCTCGGGAGATTACTGGGTGTACGCCAACCGGGTGTTCCGGAAGTTCTTGCCCGCCCCCGGCACCGAAGGGGTAATTTCTAAGAACAGTTGGTCGTCGGGCGACAGCCTGGCCACGCCGAGCCGCGCCAATTGGGTGGAGTCGGACTACTGGGTGTTCAACGGTATTTATCTTCCCGAGGAAACAATAGTGGGCATCAAAACCATCGAGGCGCTGGACGTGGTGAAGGAGAAAGGAAACGCCCTGCGGGTGCTGAACATGAGCGAGCTGACGCCCCTGGCCCAGATTTTAGGTTACACACCAGAAACGGGCACCACGTATCCGCTGTGGTTCCACTACGGAGTGTCAATGTTCGACCGGGAACTGGCCATGTTTTGCCGCGCCATTGAAGCGCAGACGTATGATCTGGTGCTGTTTGAAACGATTCCCAACCTGAATAACTTTTATCCTGCGCAGGTGCAAGACTGCGTGCGTGAGCATTATACCCTGGCGGATCGTTTCCTGGCCCCGCGCGTTAAGCATAACGCGCACATCAAGGTATACGTCCGTAAGTCGTTAGAGTAAGGGGCCCACCGCCTGCCAAAACGAAGCAATACGGGCCTCCCAACTGTTGTTTTGCGCGAACGCAATGCGCTGCTGCACTAAATCGTGGTTGGTTTGCGAAATAGCCGCGTCGATCATCTGAGAGAACGAAGTAGCGTCACCAGCGACGTAGCAAACCGGGGCAAAACCCAGCACGTCCTCCGAAAAGTCGGTCGTCACCACCGGTTTGCCCACGGCCAGGTATTCGTTTATTTTGAGCGGGTAAATGCTGGCGGTGAGGGTGTTCTTCACGAAGGGGATGATCGTGCAGGCCACAAAGTGCAGGTACCGATAGAGCTGGTGGTGCGGCTTTGGGCCCAAGAATACGACATTGGGCAGCGACTCAAAATCGTAAGCGTGGTGCGGTTGGTCGTTCCGGGGGCCAATGCAGGTGATCACTTTATCCGAATGGTCGGTGGCGATGCGGTGCAGCAGGGCGTAGTCAACGCGCTGGTCTAAGTTGCCTACGTACGCGATAATAGGCCGCTGAAGACCTACGATATCGCGGGGCTGGTGCGTTGGTGCGCTGCGCGGAAAAGCGGCCAGATCAACGGCGTTGGGCAGATGGTGCACCGGACGTTGCGCCCGCGCCTGGAGCGTACGCGCTAGCTGCCGGGCGGTGGCGAAGCTGATGTCCGATGCCCGAATGGCTTCCGTCTCCAGGGCCACCCCGTGCTTTGAGCCGTAGGTCACCTGGCTGATGTCGTCGCGGGATTGGTATACCGTTAGTAAAGGAGGCCCCGTGGCTATGCCGTGGTAGAACGGATTAAACGAGTTAAAAAAGATGTACGGACCAATGTGGTACTGCCGGAGTAACTGACGGAGGTTTCGCTTCACGATCCGGCGGTTGATGCGGAGGAAAAAGCGGTATACTACTCCGCGGGGCAGGAAGTTGATCGGCAGCGTGAGGGAAGGGGTGACCGCGTGAAATCCAGCGCCCAGTTCGGGCAAGGCTTGGCAGCGCTGTTGACGAGAGAAAAACCGCCGACGCCGGGTTTTGATCTTCGGGTGCTTAAAGTCAACGATAAAATCCTTGAGCGTAAAGGGATTGTCGAAGTAGAAGACCCGGTGTTGCTTGGCCAGTTCCTTAGCCAGTGAGAAGGCGGCCGATGAGATTTCGTTATCCCAACTCAACATACTAATGAAAACGATATCCACTTCCTAAAAGTAAGCAATCGATCCTAAAAATTAGCGTTTCTTTGATAAAAGAATTACGCGTTGTGGATATGGCACTTCAAAAATTGTTAATTTAACGCAAAATATTTTAAAATGAGTTATTTGCCTAATTTTCTGATCGTCGGCACGGCGAAGTGTGGTACTACATCCATGAGTGAGTATTTAAAACAGCATCCTGAAGTATTTATCAGTAATGTAAAGGAGCCTCGTTTTCTTTCAAGTCAGGATGATCATTCTCCGTTACAAGGGCCAGGCGACGCTAAGCGTGAAAGTCGCTACATAAAAGACTATAATGCTTACCAAGCGCTGTTTCAGTCTACTCAAAAATACCGCGCCATTGGTGAGGCAAGTGCCGACACACTATATTACCACCAAAAAACAATTCCAGCCATCAAAAAATACGTTGGTGATCAACCCAAGATCATTATCATGCTGCGTGACCCCGTCAAGCGAGCGTTTTCAGCTTACCAACACCTTGTTCGAGATCAAAGAGAAATACTAAGCTTTGAGGAAGGACTCCAGAAAGAGAAAGAACGTATCAAGCAGCGCTACGAACTGATTTGGTATTACCGGGGAGTCAGCTCTTATTATGAGGCGGTGAAAGCGTTCACTGAGAATTTTGATCAAGTGCACGTTATAATCAACGAAGATATACGTAGCCGGGCCTCTGACGTATTCCGCGAAGTGTTCAATTTTTTAGAAGTTGACACTGACTTTACAGTAGACACTAGTATACGTTACAATCAATCGGGCGTGCCGCAGAGCAAGTGGCTGCACCAGTTTTTGTTTGAAGATCATTGGCTCAAAAAAGTCATCCGTCCTATCACGCACCGGCTCACCTCATCAAAGTTTAGGCAAAAGACATCAAATGATATGTTAAATCGCAACTTACAGCGAATGAGCATTAATCCAGATACCGCCGAACTTTTGCGACTAGAGTTTCAGGATGAAAAACTCCGACTTGAGCAGTTACTAAATCGTAAATTGCCTTGGTTGCAACCTCAAACTTCCATCAATGCTTCTTAAACTAGCTCTTCTGAGTACTTTGTATTTGCTGCTCACGACTATGTCAGGATGCGGTTCTTCCTGCGAAGACTGCGAAGTAGAGCAGCGGATACCGCTTACCTACGAAATGATCATCAACGAGCGCGCGCTAGGAAATGGGCTTAATTTGGTGGACGAACAGGCCAAGTGGAAATCGGGAAAACTATCCTTTCAACCCCAACGGGTTTGGCAACCAGCGTTCACCTGGGACGAACCCCTGTACCTAGCCATCGACCTGCAAGCCGTGCATCAGGTTCACCGCTTGGCATTATACCGCGCGGTAGAATTGCTAGACCGCACCGATGCCGTAGTTAGTATTTACACTGGTCAGCCCTCTGCGTGGGAGCCACTGATCGAGGAACAAGCGATGCCGCGAAACGATTGGCAAGACATTACTTTTTCGCCGGTGGAAACCCGCTACCTGCGCCTCAAAATAGAGGGAGGGAAAGTTAACGTTGGTGAACTGTTTCTGTTTGGTACGCCAACCAATGAAGGTGCTGATGTGAAGGCCGCTGCCCAGGACGCGCCGACAAAAACCATAAGAAGAACCACCTTCGACGAGATGCTAGGCGTGAATGCCTTCATTGACGACCCCATCGGCAGGTACGATTTTTTTGGTCTGGTTAGAGAGTACCACAACTGGCGCTGGGTAGAACCCGAGGATGATCCACCCTATCCCAATAACCTAAACCATTGGAATCCGGGTGACAGCAACTGGAACTTTGACGCACTTTACCGAAACATGCAGCGGTCAGGGATCGTTGGGTGCCCCTCTATCAAAGAGAATCTGAAGTGGTTGCGCAAAAATCACTGGGAAATTAATACCAAACCGCTGCTGCCCGAGGATGATCCCGAAGATCCCCGTTCGTACATCGCCCACGCCGACCACCTGTTTCAGTACGCCGCCCGCTACGGGCAAACTATCGTCCCTGACACACTGTTGAAGCTGGCCCCTGATCAGCCCCGCAAGTCTGGACTCGGCTACCTTCGCTACTTTGAGAACTGGAACGAGCAAAATATTTGGTGGAAGTATCGGGCTGAATATTTTACCCCCTACGAATATGCCGCTATGAGCAGTGCTGACTACGATGGACACCAACAGGCTCTGGGCGCCACCGTTGGTCTAAAGAACGCTGATTCCACCGCCCAGTTGGTGATGAGCGGGTTGGCTAGCCTTAACTTTGATTACGTGCGAGCCATGAAGTTCTGGGCTGATCACCATCGAAACGGTAGCTTTCCGGCGGACGTACTAAACTTTCATCACTACAGTAACTACCGGGACGGTGACCAGCGATACGCCATTAGCCCCGAAGCAGACAGCTTGCAAACCCGACTCGAAACACTGGTACGCTACCGAGACCAGTATCTGCCCGGACGTGAGCTATGGCTCACCGAGTTTGGCTACGATACCAACTCTGCTTCGCCCCAGGGGGTGCCTGCTATTGAAGGTTTCACCAGTGAGGAAGTGCAAGGAATGTGGTTGGTCCGAAGTCTATTGGCCGCAGCCGCTGCAGGATTTGATCGCACGGCGATCTACATGCTACGAGACGTGAAAGACGGTGATCCTTCCTTATACAACACCAGCGGGATCACCAGCAGCAAACAGAGCGGATGGCAGCCCAAACCCGCTTGGTACTACCTCAAAACATTGGCTCGAAGCTTAAAAGGAATGCAGTTTGAGAAGTCAATCCCAACTACTAATCCAATGGTGATGGTATACAAGTTTGTTAGGCAGAATAGTGCCTCCGGTCAACCGCAAGCTGCCTACGCGGTATGGTGTGCTAGTTCTAGTGGGGAAGTAGTCGAAGACTATCCATTGCAGCTTCTTCCGGAGGAGAGGTATAGTATGGCAATAAATCTTTCTGACAATGCCGAAGGGAAGATTCAAGAATTGCGTATGGTAGGGTCAGGTTCCGTGAAGCTATCGGTTACTGAAAAACCTACTCTGATTCTAGTCAGCGACGAAAAATTTAGCCACGGGAAGGTATTCCTCCAGAAGCATCAGTTGGTAATCACTCCGGAAATGATTTCTTATACTACTGAAACTGCCAAACAGCCTGATCCTGAAAGCGTCAAAAACACGGGTCTGGCCGATGAACAGCAAACCATAGGCGATCCACGACTTGGGCAAGGTACAAAAACGGTGAGCAACTGGAAAACCAGTGGATTGAAACCGGAAGATTATCCTTATTCAGCAATCATTGATCTGGGAAAAGAAACTAATATCAGTCTGATCAGTCTTTTTCGATGTTAACAACAATAGCGAATTATCAATCTACGTAGGCAAACCAGGTGATTGGAAGCTCATGGTCATTGACGACTTACTACGATATAACCAGTGGAATAACCACGTTATTCACTCATCCTCTCGTTTTATCCGTCTAACCAAACATAGTGCTACCGCCAATATTGGTGAGGTGGTTATCTACTCAGAGTAGTAGGGGTTTGTACGTGATGTTTGTCAAAATATTTCAGCCGGTCCATGAGTACGAAACAGGAGTAAAATACGTAGCGCATGGGCAACTGGGTAATTGACTCCTGGGCGTAACCGGCCACTGTAAGCGCAAAAAAGCTGGCTATATAAGCCGCGTAAATTGCCTTCACGGTTGGGTTACGACAGCGGTAGTAGTTGGTGATTCCTACTGACAACGTGGCAAAAAACACTAACAGAATAATTACTAATCCTATGTACCCGGTCTCTAACGCAATACTCATGTAGTAACTATCGGGAGGAAAACCTGCCAGTGGATGACCAGGAGCGAGAGCTTCGCCAGCGGCACCGGTAGTGTTGAGCCCCCCTCCCATAGGATGGGCGCGCAGGTAGGGCTGTATTCGCTCCTTGTTAACAACCCGTACGTTGAACGATGGGTCGCTGGTAGGAAAGAAAGTAGAGCGCATTGAGTTAATGGTTGCGCTACCGTAGTACGGAACAAAGACAATGGCTAAAATGACCAGTATCGTGCTTACACCCAGCAACAAAGTGCTCTTTTTGTGTAGGGTCAATAATCCATATAGTGCAATACCCGCCACCGTCATGGCGGTGGCAGTCCGGGTACCTGAGTAGGTCATTGCAACCAAAAGAATCATTCCAGTTGCAAAAAGAATGATCTTCTTTTTGTGGTCTTTTAATTCTGCTGCCAGTACGATGGTGAACACTCCCGCAAATGACATAAACATACCGAAGGTTGCGACGTCAGATAAGAAGGACCACTTTCTCCACCTTCCTCTGATAAAGTTTAGCCCAATCATCTTTGGACTGCTATTGACCCAAGCAAGATCGTAACTTGGCAAACCTACGAACTCTTGATAATAAGCGTAAAGTGCTGCCAAAAAAGCGATTATTAACCAACTGATGGTAAAAATCTTAACGTAGCGCCAAGTATTAAACAACCTCGTAAATACAAAATAGGTAACCGTAAAACCGATCACTCCTCGCAAAATTAGCGGCCAGGAGTTGGAGGGGCTGTTCGGATTAAACACTTGTACCAACAAGAAGCTTATCCAAATTAGGATTACAAAAAAGATAGGACTTCGGTAGGCAGTAGTAGTCTTAAACTTGTTCTCTTTGTTTACGAAAATCCCTAGAAAAAGAATTAGTAATAGAGTGTCGGGTAGTGAACCAAATGGTAATTCGTACTGACCACTTACTCGCGGCAAGAAGAATATGAACGATGAAACGGTTAAAACGATAATAAACCCTACCTGCAAATTAAGCAGGCAGGTAAAAACGATAGGAACCCCCAAAACGAAGAGTAGAATAAGCGTCCCTGCGGTAAGGCCTCCACTGATAGTGATCCAGGACAAGACAATAGCAAAGCTTCCCAGAAGAACAAAACCAACAGTGTTGTTTAGCTTCTCAACAACAAAGGATTGATAGATTTTTTCTCTTAGTCGATCGTATCCATTAAATTGAGACGATGTCTTTCTTTTTAAAATAGATTTCACGTTCCTTTATTACAGAAATACAACTTTTATAAACACGTAAGCATAGACAAGTGCTACAAAGGCCACAGCAATCACTTTAGCAGAGATGCCTTCGTCTTTGGTCGTTTTTTTCATGACAATCAATGTTTTGATGCAAAAGAAATGGCTTTGTGGACGCCTACCTGATACCAAGCCCATGTTTTTTGCAAAATCCCTAAGAAGTTAGTTCCTAAAGTATGGCGTAGGAACAATTGCCTAAAACCCACATTTAACATATGCGTTGCGGTCGTTGCGTAAGCAGCACCCACTACCCCTAAGCGTTGTATCATAATAAAGTTAAGCCCAGTGTTGACTACCGCACTAATTACGACGAAATAAAACGTTAACCGCGCCTTTCCGATGGCATCCAGCGTAATGCCAAATTGGCGGTTAAAGGGAGCGAGTAAGCCATACAGCATGGTAATCTGAAGAACGGTTGCTGCTGCTTCGTAATCATCGCCGGCAATCAGTACCACAATCGGGTCAGCAAGCACAACAACAACGAGAACAACGGGGATCATTATCGCTAGAATAATTGCTACCGATTGCTCATACAAATGTTTGACATCAACAAGAGAAGCGTCTGCGCCTTTTTGAACGAGTTTGGGATAGGTAATTGCGGACACTGATTGCATAGGGATCTCCACCAATCTGGTGATTCTCAGGGCAGGATTGTAAACAGCTACCGCGGCGGGTGAGAGCATCCCTCCTAGCATCCAGCTATCAATATTGTTAAGAAGTACTGAGCTTACGTTGGTACCGAATGAATATTTGCCGTGGTGCAAAATTGCTAGTAGATGGCTTCGGTCCCACTCGAATCCGATGAACTGAGTAATTGCGAGCAAACCAAACTGATATTACGGAACTAATAACCATTGCAATGATTTGAACAATAGCTAAATCAATAAGCGATACGCAAGTAGAATCAGTGAAAAAGAGAACAGATAGCAGATAAAAAAGGAAGAGCGCCTTTTGCACAAAATAAGCCCAAAACGAAGCTTTAAAATTCAAGTGTGCCTCATGCAAAGTGGTGTAGTGTAGAAAGAATGTGTAGAAAAAAGCGTTGAGGAATGAAGAGGTAACACAGAGGTTTCAGAAGAGGAGCATCCATCCAAACGCTTACTGGTACGGCTAGAATTGCTACTGCTGCTGACAGAACTATAAATAGTATTCCGTTTACTAATAATGCGGCACTAACAACAGCAGGGTGATCGCTGGGATCAGTAGAAAGAAACCTTCTTGTTAGTGGATTCTTGATAAATCCCCCTCGCAGAAGTTCTACTACGGCAATAAACGAAGTATAAAGCACCCAAACGCCAAAATCGGGAATGCTGAGTAAACGCACCAGGATAACAAAGGAAAAAAAGCCAAATAGTGCAATCGAAAACCGTTGTAGAAATGTGAGCGCTCCGGAACGAAGCCAGTACGATTCGCGGATACGTTGAGCAATGCGCTTCACTAAATAATCGCTGGTTTAGTTTCCTTGAGGAAGCACCTGGTCCAGCGAAACCCCGATGTATCGTTCCAGTTGAATTCGGGCGATCTCTACCTGAGTCTCCAGTTGCGCCAATTGCGGCCCGGGTCGTATTATAAAGCCGCTGGGCTTCGTTGTACTCACTTAAGATTACCTCTCCGGTTTTAAACTTCTCGGAAACCATCAAAAAGTTGGTGTACCCCTCTTCGTTTTGTTCGGTGCTGATTTGGTACAGCGAAATAGCCAACCGGTAGTTCTGGTAGGCTTCCAGCACCTCGGCGCGTAGGTCAAGTTGCGTGTTACTTCGCTGCGATTCGGCAGCCAGTCGGCGCTGTTTGGCAATTTTGATCTGGGCAGGGTTGCTAATCGCATCGCCCAAGGCCAACCCTATGTTAAAGTTGTAGCGGGGAAAGAAAAGGGGTCTGTCACCCGCATCGGGTGTTCCCTGAATAGTGAACTCGTTCAAATTAAACGAAGTCCTCAAATTATCAGCCCACGCCCACCGGGCCACCTTCACCTCCTGATCGGCAATGGCGATCTCACTTTGGATCAACGCCTGCTCCGAGCGGGCGTTCCAGGCCAGTTGCACCAACCGGTCCTCAACAGACAGTTGGTCGTAGGGCGCGGTAGGAATGATATTGTTTTGAGCGAAGCTCTTTAAGGGAAGCCACCCCCAAAGGAGCAGCAAAAACAGTATTTTTATCATAAATTGATACGTAACTAACCGCATAAAATCAGATATTTTCCGGATTGCATTTGTTAAGAACCGCTCCCAAAAACTTGTCCGACGCCCTTTGTAGGTAGCCAATCGAGTTTTCGTCGGATGAGCTGATCTGTTGGTCAGCCGCGGCAACAATGAGTAGGCGATCGGCGTAGCCCAGCAACTCCTTGGTGTCGGCAAACTCATTCAGCGCCGGGCCTTCCATAAAGATATAATCGTATTTGGTGCGCAGCACGTCAACCACCGAGGATAAGGTGTTTTCCGGAAAAAGCTCTTCGGGAGTTAGGCTGCCGCCCTCGCAGCCAATAAAATCAATCCCTTTGAAACCGGTTCCGGAAGGATACTGAAGCAGCTCCGATTCGGGCAGTTGAGAGATGCGCTCAAGCGGCGATTTGCCGGAGAAAAGTTGCGTTAGTTTGTTCTTTCTAAAGTTGGTATCGATGATTAAAATCCTTTTTCGAGTGAGGCTTAGGGCCAGCGCTATTGCTAAGATAAAGGTTGTTTTGCCTTCCCGGCGTTTTAGGCTACTCACCAACCAAACCTGCGCTTCGGACGACTCGATTTCGTGTCGGATATTTCGCAGCAACTCGTGGTACGCCTTCACGTCATTATCCTTAACAATAGACTGAAAAAGGTAGTCGGGACGGAGGTGCTTCTCGGAGACGCGGTTGAGGTAGCCCAGCGTAGACAAGCCGGTCAGGCGGTGAAAGAATGCCGGAGTCTTGGGAGATGAGTCAACGTATTCTAGCACCACGATGCTAACGATCGTCAGGAAAAAGCTGACGGCGATTGCCAGTGCGATCACTAAAATGTCGCGCGACTGAATGGGATCGTCGGCGGGGTAACCAAACTCAACCTGCCGCAACGAACCACCCAAATTTTGCGAGACCAAGCGCGCTTCGTTCAGTTTGTTGACGGCACTTACGTACTCATTCTGAGACACTTCTATATCCCGTTCGTAGGCGTTGATCTGCGCTTCTTTGGAAGCGAAGCCCGAAACGTTGCCCCGCAACCGGCTGATTTCGCGGTTGTTGGAGGCCAGACTGGCTTTGGCAATTTCAAGTTCTACTTCGCTGTTCACCCGATCGGTTAGTAACTTTTGCCGGGTGAGATCTCCCGAATTACCGCCGGAGGTGGCGCTACCCGCCGCTAGAATCTGCTCATTCAGTTCGGCCCTAAGCTCTTCTAACTGCTTCAGTAGTGCCTCTTCCTGCGATCCTGAACGAATAATCTGGTTGTTAAGCTCGGTGATCTTGTCCTTGAGCCGAACGATGCGGCTGTTAATCACTTTGGCCTGTCTTTCCAATACGTTCAAGTCGCTGCTGGTGAGCTGTTCATTGATTTTTTTGACGGCTTGCTCGTAAGCAATGATGTTCTTGCGTTCTTCTTCCCGGTTGGTTTCCAGGGCGCTAATTTGCTGAATAATTGACTCACTCTGCATCGCCAGGTTCACCACCTCGTTAGACGACTTAAAATCCCTGAGATCGTTTACCTTGGCCTCTAACTCCTCTCGTTTGCTTTGCACCAGATTCACCAGAAACTGAACGGAACTGCTGCTTCGTTCGCCCCGGGCGGTCAAGTAGTAGCGGATAAATTCCTGAGAAAGATTATTTACCGCAAAAGCTGACAGCAGAGGGTTCTCCGATAGATACTCCACTTTCACGTAGTCGGTACTAGGGATACGGTCGATGCTCAGGTTGTCTTCAATGGTACCAATACCGTAGTTTAGGCTCTTAAGCACATCCAACAGCAGGGCATCGTTGCCATCCAGCCGGGTGAGCACCTGAATAGAATCTCTTTTATTCTGAAGGGCAACAATTATCTCAGGATAGTCAATAGCAGCGTATTCTTCCCTAAATTCCGACAAGTCTTGAAAGGGGGTGTTTTCTTGCAGATCATGCAGTGCCAAATTATACGACAGCAAACTTAGCATCTGCCGGGAGTTCATGTTCTCAACCAGGTTGCTGAACTTGTTTTGAATGGTGAAGAAGGTCATTGCCTGCTGCTCTTGCGAGAGAGCAATGTCCTGATTATCCGTGATCCCCGTAGCCAACTGGGCGGAGGATTTATAAACGTTCGGAGTAATTATCGCAAAGGCAACCGCTGAGATCGTGGCCACCCCTACTACCGTCGCAATAAGCCATTTTCTCTGCCAAAGAGCTTTAATAAATCTTGTTAATTCCATTGGTGCATCAGATATGTGGCGCAGCTAAATTTACTACATTGTGCTAACTGCTTGGTAGACAATGCGTGTAACCGTATTGTCTACCGGATGTACAAAGTTATACTAAAAGCGCAGATAAATAAGCGAAGTGTATTAAAATAAATAAAAATATTACAATTAGTAATCAGTGATTACGTGTTGTATGCGTAATGATGAACTATAAAAAAGCATATACATTTAGCGTCTGGTGTTAATGCGAAATAGAATATGTGAAATTAGGATAACGCAAATAATAGCTATTTCTTCTCCATGTAGTCAGATGAAAGCAAAGCTATTGATAACAGCTTAATAATTCCGACACCTGAAATGTTTGACTGCATAATTGAGATACCAAACAATTACTTCGTTCGTCTCTGATCAGCTTGGAGCCATGTTGTATCCTGATAATAACTCTCTGTTTATCTTATGACCAACTACATAAAAGGATTAGACGGCCTGCGGGGCATGGCAATTATCCTGGTGATGCTGTTTCACTTCCGTTTGTACGATTTCGGAGAGATTGGGATCAGTGTTGGGTGGGTGGGAGTGCAGCTGTTCTTCGTGCTGTCAGGCTTTCTGATCACCCGCATCCTGCTGGCCGACCGAGCGCACTCCCTTTCATCCTATCTGAAGAAATTCTACTGGCGGCGGTCGCTACGGATTTTTCCGCTCTACTACGCTTATCTGCTGGTGCTGACACTCGCCTTTGTTTTTGTGGACTTCCCCCCCGAATTGGGCGAGAAGGCTCCCTGGCTCTATACGTATACCTACAACTATACGCGTTTGTCTTCTGAGTGGACGCACAGCATTTTCTTCACGCACCTGTGGTCGCTGTCGGTAGAGGAGCAGTTCTACCTGCTCTGGCCCCTGTTCATTTTTTTCGTGCGGGGCCGGTCACTCAAAGTGGCGCTGTTAGCCATCATCGTGCTGGCCCCCGCCTTTCGGGGAATCTTAGCGGCCTACCTGCAGCAACAAACGTCGCTAGACCCCCGGGCCACTGGTGAAGCGGTCTACTGGTTCACGCTGAGTCATTTTGATGCGTTTGCCACCGGAGGGGCGGTAGCCGTTTTCAAATTGAGCGAAAAAATCAGACGACCTGGGGTTATCTGCGGGGCTTGCTTGATTGCCGTAGCTTTGGTGGGCTTGATCAATCTACTGGTGCTACCCCATGCCACTTCGCCGGACCTTAGTAGTTTGGGGTACCCCATTGCCTCGCTCGAGCAGGGGCAGCACGTATGGTCCTACAGTTTGCTGAACGGCTTTTTTGCTTCGCTGATTCTTTGGGTATCGGTCAGTTCTCCGAAGCTGTTCAATGCTGCGCCGCTGGTGGCGATTGGCAAAGTATCCTACGGGATGTACGTGTTTCACTGGGCCATTCTGGGGGCCTTTAACCAAATAATCGGTGCCCGGCTTGCCAATAGCTTGATCACGTTTATTATGTATTTCTGTTGTGTCTATGCCTTTTCGTGGGTGAGCTACCGGCTGTTTGAACAGCACTTTTTGAAGCTCAAAAACCGATCTTTCTTATCTCATACGATGGGTGATAGCGCTGGATAAGTACTATCAAAAGCAATCTACCGTAGAAATCCAGTGATTAACGCACTACGTACGTAGGTATTGTATTTCCAGTATCGACCGGATTTAATACGTATTTCTTAATTCATTCGGCATTTTCACCCAATTGAATGACGGAAAAAGCGAAATTTAGAACGCGCCGCAGGTTTATGATAATATTTATATTTATTTGAATATTTTTATTGCTATTTCCTTTATATATAGTACATTTGCTTTTGACAAGAATATAAAATAGTGTTCGTGTTTATTTTTTTAAGAATGGGTTACAGAACCTTTTCAGTTTCCACTAACTAAACAAACGGATCGAATGTCGCTTGCATCAAGATATTTAACGTGGGCTAACCCAGAGCAGGAAGCTTTTGAAGCCAAAGGTAAGCCTCACCTGCTGGTGGTCGACGATGATTTAGCAATACGGGCTATTCTGCAGAACATACTGAGAAAGGAGTTTCGTATCACCACGGCCGGTAGCGGGTATGAGGCACTGGCTTGGTTGGCCGACGGAAACCAGCCCGACCTCATTGTCTCCGATATCACGATGCCGGGCATCAACGGTTTTGGGCTTCTCAAGGCACTGAGCCAAAGTGGCTTACACAACACCATTCCCGTGGTGGTGCTGTCGGGGCACTGCAAAGAAGAGGTAAGTGCGCACGCCGCCGTGTACAGCAACCTGAAAGCTTGTTTGTCCAAACCTTTTGATCCTACCTTTCTAAAAAAGAAGATCAATACCGTTTTGGACGCAGAATTGCAGGTATGCTGATCTACGCTAAAGTTATACCCCTATGCCCTTCGACGAATTAGCTTTGGCTCGCTCAAACAATACTTCTCAACCGGAGGGGCGTGCTCGTGGGTTGTTCGTCGGGCCACAAGCGCACGTCCTGAACCTAGCAATAGCCGCTGATTCCAACGATAATATTCCTATCACCGGCTCAACAAGCGTCGATACGATTGAGCAGGCGATGTCCCTTCTTCAAGCACTTCCCACTGATGGGGCCAATAGGTTCTCGTTCGTTATCTGTGACGCCAACCTGGATAGGCAACTACTGCATTCATTGGTTGATGAAGTCCGTAATGCCCAATCTCCCGCGGTTTTCATTTTATACACCCATTCTCTTGACGCTGCGCACAAAGCAAAAGCCATTGAACTGAAAGCAGACGACTATCTGTACGATGCTTTAGGGCTGAACAATATAATAGACCGAATTCAGTTTTTGATCAAGCTCAAGGTCAATCCCGTCGCACTCACCGCCGCCTCTCCTGGTTTCTTTCGCCGACACTGGAAGAAGCGGCTCCTCAACGTTTGCGTAGCCACCCTCCTGCTGCTCGCCCTTAGTCCCCTGTTTTTATTAGTCATCATCCTGATTAAGTTAGAGTCATCCGGCTCCGCATTTTTTGTGTCGCAACGGGTGGGTTCCAACTACGAGGTATTCAACTTTTACAAGTTTAGAACCATGCAGGTGGGCGCCGATGCCCAGCGTGAGAATCTAAAATACCTAAACTCTTACTATTCGGTGGATCGGCCAGCGTCAGACGAGCCGTTTTTCTTCAAGGTGAAAAACGACCCTCGGGTTACCAGAATAGGCAGATTCTTGCGGAAAACCAGTCTGGATGAATTACCCCAACTGTTCAACGTGCTGAAGGGCGATATGTCGTTGGTCGGCAACCGTCCCCTACCGCTGGACGAAGCTGCTTCGTTGACCAAAGATGAGTGGGCCGTGCGGTTTTTAGCCCCTTCCGGGATGACGGGCCTGTGGCAAATATCCAAAAGAAAGCAGAGCATGACCGTAGCCGAGCGGATTGACCTAGACTTAGCCTACCGAAAGAATATGTCGCTGCGCACCGATCTGATGATACTGCTCAAGACGCTACCCGGAATGCTTCAAAAAGATTAATTCCAGCACAACGCTAAGCGCAATGATCTCTGTTTTACCCCTGCTTGACTGATGCTGAGGTTTATCAATACCGTCTTACGAGCTTACTTTACGTATAGCGTTGCTTATACCGCTACTTTCTCGATCGCTAGCCTTTTTTATCGGTTACGCCTTCCAACGCAGACCAAGAAACGCCACCGCATTGCGATCCTGATTCCCGTATACCGCGACGACGCGGTAATCCTGCAAAGTGTGAACTACGTGCAGCACCAACGCTATCCTGCCGACCACTACCGGGTGTTTGTGGTGGCTGACGCCTTGCAAGCAGATACTATCGTCCGGTTGAGGGCAATGGACGCCGAGGTGGTTGAGGTAGCCTTTGATGAGCGCACCAAGGCCAAGTCCGTTGCGCAAGGGCTACGACGCATTCAGCAAGAGGGGCATTACGACCTTACCGTGATCCTGGACGCGGACAACGTGATGGACAAAAAATTTCTAACGCACATGAACCGGGCTTACGCCGCCGGACACCTGGCCATTCAGGGTCAGCGGACGGCCAAGAACAGCAACACTCCAATGGCCGTTCTAGACGGACTGAGCGAAGCAGTGAACAATGCGATCTTCCGAAAGGGCTACCAGGCGCTGGGGCTGTCGGTGCCCGTGATCGGCTCAGGAATGGCTTTCAACACCAAGTTACTGGCGTCGGTCTTTCAGCGAATGGACTTGGCCTCGAAGGGAGAAGACCGTGAGCTGCAGTTAGAGATCATCAAACGTCGCCACCTCATCCAGTATCTGGAGGATGCGATCGTATACGACGAAAAAGTGGCGACCGATCAGGCATTCGGTCACCAAAGAAAACGCTGGATTCTCAACCAGTTCCTGTATTTAACCAAGTCGTTCCCAACCGCCGTGCAGCAGTTAGCGCAGGGTAACCTCAGCTACTTCAATATCGCTTTCTTAGCTCCTATTCAGTTGCCCCGCTTGCTTAACGTAGGATTTTTAACCGGATGGACACTGTTGCAGTGGGCCACCCGGCAAAGAAGGACCTACGCAACCACCTTATTTACCTTGTACTTTATCAGCTTGGGGTTGGCAATTCCTCGATCTTACTTTCAGAAATCTACGTTTAATGCGCTGGCCATTCTGCCCAAAACGTTCGGCACCATGCTAGGGTCGCTTTTTGCGGCCCGGCAGGCAAGCAAGCAGTTTTTGCACACCACCCACAGCGCAGAACACGAAGTTATTTTATAGCCATGCCTACTGATACGCATCCTCTAATTTCAGTGATCACGCTGAACTATAACCAAGCGAAGGTTACCTGCGAATTTCTTCAGTCGCTACGGCAGGTTACCTATCCGAATTTGGAAGTTATCGTGGTGGATAATAACTCGGCGGTTGACCCCACTTCGGACGTAGAGAAGGCCTATCCTGAGGCAGTGATCCTCCGAAGTCCGGAAAACCTGGGCTTCACCGGGGGTAATAACTTGGGCATGAAGGAGGCAAATGGCGAGTATGTGTTTATTGTGAACAACGACACGGAGGTTACCGAAGCTATTTTTGAGCGGATGCTAGAAGGATTTGCCGTAGATGAGCGGGTGGGAGTGGTGAGCCCCAAAATCAGGTACTACGACCAGCCGGACCGTATTCAGTTCGCGGGATTTACCGAGATCAACCCGTTCACGGGGCGCAACCGGGGCATCGCCCATCTGGAAGTGGACCAGGGGCAGCACGACCAGGGGAGCTTCTCGCCCTACGCGCACGGAGCGGCCATGTTGGTGAAACGTTCGGTGATTGATGCGGTAGGAGTTTTCCCGGAACTGTTCTTTATCTACTACGAAGAACTGGATTGGTCGTCACAGATTACTCGAGGGGGATACAAAATTTATTACCAACCAACCGCACTAATTTTTCACAAAGAGTCGATCACGATGGGGCGCGAAAGTGCCATCAAAGCCTATTACCACAACCGAAACCGCATTCTGTTTATGCGAAGAAACTTTCGAACCTACCAACTGCTGTGTTTTTATCTGTTCTTCCTCGGTTTCACTACGCCTAAAACGGTAGGCAAGTACGTCCTTAACGGTCAGTGGGAACACTTGCGCTCCTTCCGACGGGCGTTGTGGTGGAATTTGCGCTACAAAAATCCCCGGCAAGACCACACAACCCGACTGCAAGACGTGGCTCCGTTCACCGAAGCGGTTGCCTAGTGTCACGAGCACTAGCTATTAGTAATTTGTTTTAATACTATACTTAAATTGTTATGAAAAAGTCTTTAATTACCGGAGGAGCGGGCTTTATCGGCTCACACGTGGCCAAGCACTGCCTGCGGCAAGGGCATCAGGTGGTGGTGTTGGATGACCTGAGCGGCGGCTTCGAGGATTATTTGCCGGAAGAAGTCACCTTTGTGAAGGGGTCTATCACCGACCAGGCATTGTTGCAAGACCTGTTTAACGAACACCGGTTTGATTACGTATATCACCTGGCCGCCTACGCCGCTGAGGGTTTGTCGCACTTTATCCGTCGATTCAACTATACCAACAACCTGATTGGTAGCGTGAACCTGATCAATGAATCGGTGAAGCACCGGGTGAAGTGCTTTGTGTTCACTTCGTCGATCGCCGTCTACGGAAAGGGGCAGCTGCCGATGACCGAAGCAATGGTGCCGGAACCGGAAGACCCCTACGGAATAGCCAAGTACGCCGTGGAGCTTGATCTGAAGGCTGCCCACGAAATGTTCGGGCTCGACTACGTGATCTTCCGGCCGCACAACGTATACGGCGACAACCAGAATATCGGCGATAAGTACCGCAACGTGATCGGAATTTTTATGAACCAGATCATGCAGGAAAATCCCCTGACGGTGTTTGGCGACGGAACCCAGACCCGGGCGTTCAGCTATATCGACGACGTGGCGATCCCCATTAGCAACTGCGTTGAGGTGCCAGAAGCGTATAATGAGGTGTTCAACATCGGCGCCGACAAACCCTATACTATCAACGAACTGGTGACGGTGGTGGGGAAGGCGCTCAACGTGGAACCACGGGTGAGTTACCTACAAGCGCGCAAAGAAGTGCTTCACGCCTATTCGGACCATAGCAAGGCGCACCGGGTATTTGGCACGGCTTCGACAGTACCGTTGGCTGAGGGAATCCAGAGGATGGCCCAGTGGGCGCAAAGAGTAGGGGCGCGGCAGAGTCAAGAGTTCGATAACATTGAGATACAAGAGAACCTTCCCGAGGGTTGGCACGTCACGCCGCAGCCTAACGAAAGTTTAGCCTAAGGGTATGCGCATCGGTATTGAAGCCCAGCGGCTGTTCCGGAAAAAGAAGCACGGCATGGAGGTGGTGGCTCTAGAACTTATCCGCCACCTGCAAGCACTCGATCAAGAGAACGAGTACTTCATCTTTGTGAAGGACGATGAAGATTGGTGTGTAGAAGAGACGGCTAACTTCCGGATCATTACGGTGCCGGGACTTAGCTATCCCGACTGGGAGCAGGTTCACTTGCCTAGGGCAATCAAAAAACACCAGTTGGATGTGCTACACTGCACGTGCAACACCGCTCCGCTCCGCGTCGACGTTCCGCTGGTACTCACGCTGCACGACATCATCTATCTGGAGTCGGTTAGTTTTTCGGGCACCGCTTACCAAAACTTCGGTAATTTGTACCGCCGGTGGGTGGTGCCCCAGATAGTGAAAAACTGCCAAAAGATAATCACCGTATCTCACTACGAGCGGCAGCGTATCAGCCAAAGGTTTTCTGATCACGCTGAGCGTATTGAGGTTGCCTATAATGCCGTCAACCGAACCTTCAAACTAATTTCTGACAAAGGAAAACTGGAGTACTATCGGCAAAAGTACCAGTTACCCGACGCTTTTATCCTCTATTTTGCCAACCCCTCGCCCAAGAAAAACGCGCTCAACACCCTGGCTGCTTACCACCACTACGCGGAGTTGAGCGAGCAGCCGTTGCCCTTGGTAGTGGCCGATACCAATCGGGATTACATCGAGCAGGCGCTAAAGGACTTAAACATGGGCCACCGGGCACCCCTGATTCAGGTGATTGACTTTATACCGTTCGACGTCCTGCCGTACGTATACAATCTGGCTTCCTTGTTTTTGTACCCCTCGAAGCGAGAAAGTTTCGGGATGCCGATCTTAGAGGCAATGGCCTGCGGCACTCCGGTAATCACGTCTACTACCTCGGCCATGCCGGAGATTGCGGGCCCGGCTGCGCTCCAGGTTAACCCACTGGACCCGCTGGCCATGGGGCAGCAAATCCATGCTGTATTATCAGACCAGACCTTGCGGGACAAATTGGTAGAGCAGGGGCAGGCGAGAGCAAAAGATTTCACCTGGCAGCGCACCGCCCAGCAAGTGCTTGGTATCTACCAGGCAGTTTTCGACAGTAACCAAAAGCAGCATCAGAAAATGACAGATACTTCTTCTAGCCACAACTCTGGCTATTCTAAAGCCGTGGATCACAAGCGCCTTCAGTTCATTCTAAAGCAACTTCAGCGCCACGTCTCCCCGCAAGGAAAGGTGCTGGACGTGGGGTGCGGCAACGGAATTATGAGTAAGGCGATTGGCCAGGATGGCTACCAGGTGCTGGGAGTCGACGTTAGCGAGAAAGCGATCAAAAAAGCAAAGTCAGGCGAGAGCCAAAGCAACGTTGACTTTCGGGTGGTGCGGGCGGAGGAACTAGTCGCCGACGGAAGCACCTACGACGCGGTGATCTGTAGTGAGGTGCTGGAGCATCTACCTAATCCCTCGCCGTTACTTGCCACGCTGCATGCGCTGCTTAGCGACCGCGGGGTATTGGTGGTTACGGTTCCGAACGGACGGGGCCCACGCGAGCTTTTAATTACCCAGCCCATGCAAAAACTTCAGCGGAAAGGTGGGCGACTGTTGGCCGGTGCAGAAGCAGTAAAGGGAGCCTTGGGGTACGACGGCCAGACCGAACAATCAGCGGCCGACGATCTTACGCACGTGCAGTACTTCACCAAGAACAGTTTGCGGCGCTTGCTCAATACGCATCTGTTTAAGATGCAGGCGTTCGAGCACGCTAACTTTTTGGCGGATGTGTTTCCGGTTTCTTGGTTGGCCAACCGATCCTACCGGCTCCAGGAAGCCGACTGTCGGGTCGCTGATGTGCTTCCGCATCATTTTACGTGTGGCTTTTATTCATCCTGGACCAAAGCGTAGGCGAGACACCTAACAGTATCACATTATCAGCGTCACAGAAAAAGGGCTGAAAGAGGAGCACCTGCCCCTTTTTCAGCCCTTGATCGTTGATGCCTACTGCTGCTTGCTACCTACGAATCAGTTTTCTGGAACATAAAACCTGATTTCGCTCCGTATCAATAACGGTGAGCATAAAAAACCCGTTTTTGATTCTCAGATCGCGCAGATCAATACGAATCTGCTGTCCCCTGGCTTCCACCGTGTTGATCACATTTCCGTGGTTATCAATAAACAAAACCTTCACCGATCTTTCTTCACCGAATGCTACGTGCAGCATGTTACGCACCGGATTGGGATACGTTTGCACCACGATCTCACCGCCTCGCAACAATGCTTCGGCTTCCGCATCTGAGGATAGCTTGGCCCGCGTAAGTAGTCGGGCATTCGCTGCTCCATCAGCCTGAGAAAGGACATCCGAAGCAATAAATTGCTTAGCAATGCCGGGGCCCTGGTAGCTCACTTCCAAGATTTCGCTGCCCCACTTCTCAAAGAAAGCGACCCGGATGGCGTGCTTGCCTGCGGTGAGGTGCACCTGCCCGGACTTCTCTTCTTTGCCGTGCAAGCCGTCGTTGTCTACTACCTCTTCTTCGTTGATGTAGAGCTTGCTGCCGTCATCAGAAGCGGTGTAGAAGGTGTACACTCCTTCGGTAGCGATGTCAATGAAGCCCTCAAAGGTAAAGGCAAAGCTGACGTCTTGCTCTCGCGGGCTGAGGGTAAAGTTTTCTACCACCCCGGTTTTCACGGGCGCTAAGCTGGCGAAATTGGGTAGCTCGCTCCAGTTGCCTTCGTAGTAGCGATACGTGAGCCCGGCGGTTTCATCCGGTGCGCCACTTTCCTCCTCGGCAGTATGGTATGTCACACCAGAAGGGATAAGCTGCTTAGCAATGCCGGGGCCCTGGTAGCTCACTTCCAAGATTTCGCTGCCCCACTTCTCAAAGAAAGCGACCCGGATGGCGTGCTTGCCTGCGGTGAGGTGCACCTGCCCGGACTTCTCTTCTTTGCCGTGCAAGCCGTCGTTGTCTACTACCTCTTCTTCGTTGATGTAGAGCTTGCTGCCGTCATCAGAAGCGGTGTAGAAGGTGTACACTCCTTCGGTAGCGATGTCAATGAAGCCCTCAAAGGTAAAGGCAAAGCTGACGTCTTGCTCTCGCGGGCTGAGGGTAAAGTTTTCTACCACCCCGGTTTTCACGGGCGCTAAGCTGGCGAAATTGGGTAGCTCGCTCCAGTTGCCTTCGTAGTAGCGATACGTGAGCCCGGCGATATAATTCTCTTCAACGGGCGGCGGGGCCGGACTGGGGGCTGGAGCCGGAGAGGGGGCGGGACTAGGAGGGATGACAACCGGTTCAGGAATGACCTCTACCGTCACGTTATCCAATGTGGCGTCTCCGTGATTATCCTGCACGGTAACTTCAAACACGTATAACCCAGCCACTAATCCGCTCACCGAAGGGGAAAGTGACTCGGTCTTGGTCAGGTCAGCGACCGTGGGTCCGCTTTTTTGCGCCCAATTCACGCTTACGATCTCGCCGTCGGCATCCTCGGCCTGAGCCGACAAGGTCACTGCGTTAGCAGGCAAGTTGAGGATGATGTCACCGGTAGTACTAACGGTTGGCGCCTGGTTCTGACGCACCTCAATGCGAACTTCGTCGCTGGCCGGGTGGCCTTCGTTGTCAGACACCTCCAGTGTGAAAACGTACTGCCCTACCACTAAGTTATTTATCCAGGTAGACGCAGCAGCGGGCGTGATTAGCGTAGCGGTAGAAGGCCCTGTCTGCTGCGTCCACTGATACGAGGCAATAGACCCATCGGCATCGGTAGCGGAGCCTAGTAGCAACAAACTGTCCGAGGGCAGTACAGTTTCCTGATCATTTCCGGCATTGACGGACGGGGCCATATTCTGAGGTTCAACCGTTACCCGCACTTCCTGAGAACCGGTAGCTCCCTGATCGTCGGTAGCCGAAAAGCGGAAGGTATACTCGCCGGAGGTCACCCCACTGGCAATCATCGCTGTTGTATTGGTAGCGGACAGTTGCGCTTGATTTGGCCCGCTGGTTTGGGTCCAGTCGTAAGAAACTACCGTACCGTCGGTGTCTTCTGCCTGGCCTTTTAGTAACACTTCATCAACGGGTAAGCGCAGTAGCGTATCCGCACAGGTGGCTACCACCGGGGATTGGTTGACTGGTTCATCGCTGGTTTGAACTACCGTGTTTTCTACTTTAAAATCATCGAATTCGTTGGTGCGAATTCCACTGCCGTTGGCCAAAGCACCTGACTGATCGTCGTAGTACAAGCTTAGTGTCTCGCCTACCTGCACATTACTATTTAGGGTAAATACCAACTGACTAGATCCCAGGCCTGAAGACAGGGCGGTTAAGTTGGCTGCTGTGCCTTCTAAACGAAATCCGCTCGCGCTGGCCTGAGACACCGCTTGGTTGAAAACCACCCTTATTTGATTGGGATGCTCATCGGTGACAGTGGCCTGGACAGGGTAAGGTGCCCGAAGGTTATGGGCAAACATCCACTCAAACACGTTGGGTTGGTTGGTGTCGGTGCCGTACTCAACCTGATTACTAGAGTTCGAGGTGGTATCGCGACCGGAACCACTGTAAGTGGCATCCCAAGAATTGTGACCACTCCAGGCATAGATCGTTTTCCGGTTCGTGTTTTCCGGGTTGTTGGTAGCGATCCAATGCATAATATTCTCGGTGCTGCTTCGATTCACCGTGTTGTCGCCGTAGTTATGAAAAGCCCAGACCGGGGTGTCCTTTATCTTGGTCGACTTCGTATCGTTAGAACCGATCGTTTGGGTAGCACAAACCGGAGCGGCCGCCGCAATTTTGTCGCCGTGGCTTTTCAAGTACAGCCACACGCCGCCGCCGCCCATCGAGGTGCCGGTGATGTAAATCCGATCCGTATCTACCCGGCGGAGGCCCTTTGTTCGTTCGAGTACCTCATCAATAATGCTAGGGTCCCAACTGCCGCGGCCGCTGTAGCGCCCGTTCACGTTTTTAGGCTGTTGGGGCGAGATCACAATCGCGGGAAAATGCTCTCCGGCTTCTATTTTTTTGGCTACGTGATTTCCCTTTCGGAGCTTCCAAAACTCGATGCCGTTGCCCTCGGCCCGCCAGCCAAGGCCGTGCAATGAAATAAGCAGAGGAAACTTTTCTTCGGAAGACGCATAGTCCACTGGCAAGTATTCTAGATAACCAAAAGACTGTCCATTGCCGTAGGTCGACTCATACGTGACTTCTTGCTGCGTTCCTTGCGCACTGGCAAAGCCACTACAGGCAATCATCCCAAGGATGATCTTTAAGCGCTTAGTAAAATTCTTCGTTTTCATACACCACAGATTTAAATTGTAACCTTTCAAATGAAGCGAACCTGATTAGCTCTGTGCCTAAGGTTAATAGCTTCGTATTGGAAAAGTGCAATTTACGTTCCGGTGATTAATCGTGCTTTGGTGCGTTAGCGTAAGAATCTGATCGAAATTGAAAAGAATTATTTTGAAATAAATTTGCTAATAAAGGGGCTAGAGAGCCCTAGCTAGACAAATGGTCCACTGGACTTCTTTGTCAATATTTAAATAATTGCACTTTTACAAGTAAGTAAAAAATGAGAAATTTACAATTTTAGAAAAAATTACGAGGGAAATTCTTAAAAAAGTGATGCTTTTGTCAAAAGCCACAGATTTGATCGGCATCAGCACAGTATGGATATGCTATTATGAAAATTTTCTTTTCATTTTGATAATTATAGGTCATTGCGAAAGAAAATTTCTGCTAAGCACCGCAGAAAAGAAATCGCTTTCTTCCTCTATGAGAAAAAAAAATTTTTAGGGCTCATCGTAGTAATATTGTTTAGGACAATCAAACGCGTAAATGAAAAGTGCAATAAATTCGGTGTCAAAGCATGTATACAGGAGCTCTTGCTTGCTCTAGGCTCTAGTGTACTTTTGGGATGAAAGGTAAAAAGACAAATTTGGTTCACACAAATGAACAGTTATTGAGTGGTGAGGTGATTCAGGCAAACGGACGTCTTTATTCACCTTCACTAATGATAAGCTATTATGCCACAGCATTTACGATCAGCACTATTGGGGATACTTATTCCTACTTTGTTTTTTATCACCAATGCCCAGGCCCAGCAGGGCAAAATGAACGAGGTAACGTACTCTTCTTCCTACGGCAACGGGCAAACGTTTGCCTACCTAGAGTATCTGCCCCCTAACTATTCGGACAACGGAAAAGGCTATCCCCTACTGATTTCGCTTCATGGCTACGGGTGGATGCCCGACGGCCAAAGCGTTAAGTTTTCAAACTTGAGAACCGGAAACCACGTAGCCAAGCTGTTCTACTACAAGAAGCAAGATTTTCCGTTTATTGTCATCTCCCCCCAGCAGCCCAAGAGTGTAAAGGGACGTTACAGTAGCACTTCCTCTTGGGATGTGGCTATCGTAGACGAAGTGTTAGAAAGGGTGAAAAAACTACGCAAGGTAGATACCAACCGCATCTACATTACGGGTACCTCAATGGGGGGTATGGGCGTGTGGAGATACATTAAGGAGCACGGAGACAAAATCGCCGCTGCGGCACCGATGGCGGGAGCGGGTAACGAAAAAAATAGCGCCTGCTCGAGCAATATCAAGAACGTTGCGGTCTGGGGTTTTCACAACACTGGCGACAATATGGTTGGAGCAAGCAATACCATTAGTATGGTGGACGCCATCAATGCTTGTTCACCACCTACCAAAGCGCGAAAAACGATCTTCAAAAACGGAACGCACAATGTATGGGACCGCGTGTATTACCACACCGACGACGCTACCAAATATTATCCGAGCACTAAATACTCAAGTAGCCATCCGTATGGCCCTGACAGCGGACAGCCCCAGCTCTTCGACTGGTTCCTATCTCATTCCCGAGATGGCAGCGCACCTCCCCCCGCTCCGGCACCAGCACCTAGCAATAAGGCTCCTTTGGCCAAGGCCGGGTCTGATAGAACGATTACCCTTCCTACCGACAAGATTACCGTAGACGGCAGCAGCAGTACTGATTCAGACGGCTCGATAGCCTCTTATAAATGGACTAAAGTTTCTGGCCCCACTGCATACAGTATTGTTTCCAGTACTTCTAAGAAAACAGAGATCAAAAGCCTAGTTGAAGGAATTTATACTTTTCGGCTGACCGTGAAGGACAATAGTGGAGCTTCCGGTACTGACGATGTGAAAGTTACGGTGAAGAAGGAAGAAGCACCCACGCCTGCTCCGGCCCCTACCCCCACGCCCGTGAGTTCCGGTGAGAAAGGACTCAAGTATGCCTACTACGAAGGAAATTTTGATAAACTTCCCAATTTCAGTAGCCTAAAGCCCAAGGCCACCGGAACGGTAGCTAACTTCGATTTGTCGCCTCGAAAGAGTGAAGCTTATTACGCCTTTAGCTTTGATGGATACATTGACATTACCTCCAGCGGTACGTACACCTTTTATACTGCTTCGGACGATGGTAGCAAGCTATACATCAACGGCAAAGAAGTGGTGAACAATGATGGCCGGCACGAAAGAATAGAAAAATCGGGCCAAGTGAGCCTTTCCAAAGGAAGACACGCTATCAAAGTAACCTACTTCAACAAGTGGGGTAGCAAGGACATTCTCGACGTATACTACGCTGGCCCAGGTATTAGCAAAAAACGCATTCCTTCCGGAGTGCTGTTTACCGGAAGCACCGGTGGTGAAAGTCCAACTCCTCCAACGCCAACACCGAGCACTGGGGAACTGACATACTCGTACTACGAAGGAACTTGGTACAGTCTGCCCGATTTCAGTAAGTTGAGTCCTAAAGCCACGGGCAAAGTCAGCAATTTCAAACTTGCGCCCCGCAAGCGAGATAGTTACTTCGCCTTTAAATTTGAAGGAAAAATATCGATTGCCTCCAGCGGTACCTACACGTTCTACCTTGCTTCCGACGATGGCAGCCAGCTGTTTATTGATGGCAAAAGAATAGTGAATAACGATGGCCTTCACGCCAGAGAAGAGAAGTCAGGAAGCATTCAGTTGAGCAAAGGACAGCATGACATCCGCGTTACTTTCTTCGAGAAGCAGGGGCAGGAAGTGCTCGAACGTATATTATAAGGGTCCTGGCTTCAGCAAGAAGCGAATTCCGGATAGCGTATTAGGGGGAGGTAGCAATGCCAAAACCATAGCAAATAACTTCCGGAAAAACAGCTTTGATAATCCGGAGTTGAGCCCAGCACTGGAAATTGCCATGTATCCCAATCCGGCTACTGACTATCTAACCATTAGCAACGCTTCCGACGCCGCTTATTCTATCATCAGCGTAGGCGGTAAGGTGATGTCGCAGGGCACTTTGATCGACCGCCAACGGCTAGATGTGTCATCATTACCCAATGGACTATACCTTGTTAAGGTTCAGCAGCAAGATGTGCAGCTAACCGAAAGGATTCTTATCCAGCACTGATGGCTTTCTCTTTAATGAACTGAATAAAGAAACCACTGCCGAATGTTACCGGCAGTGGCTTTTTTATTTCAGCAGATGCTCGAGCACCCTTTCCGGCAATACCGGACTTTTGCTTGTGTCCGAAGTTTAGATGTGGACGGAGAAGTTCTTTTAAGAGAGAAGAAAATGGTTACATCAATGTAACTTCATCTTGTCCTTTTGCTTACTCGCTTCGCGCTCCGTTGGTGAACCACCCCACTTCTCACAGCATCGGGAGAGGTTTTTCTTAAAACGCGCCCGCTCCTCTGAAGTCATACGGCTCCATTGGTCAGCAAACCTCTTTTTCCGGGCGCGGCGGTGATGAGCCCCGGATCGTCGGTGCCACCCCGTTACCAACAGTTTAACCAGCGCCAGTAGTCCTAAAGCTTGCCACCACGCAATGGTGGGTCCATCAAGAAATGTTGGCACCAAGTAATTCCACAGCAACGTAAGTAGCAGGCACCATCCTGATATTACCAGGGCTCCCAAAACTATCATTTTGGTGATGGGGTGAATGGACGAACGACGACAATTCGGCAATTGAAAACAGGAAAGGTTAAACGGAAAATTAGCGAGCTTTGCTTCAGTCGATCAGATCGTCGTAGAGCGCTTGCAGGCGCTTGCGCAGGTGCAGGATGGCGTAGCGCTTTCGTGACAGCAGGGTGTTGATCGTCACCCCGGTTTGGGCGCTGATCTCCTTGAAGCTCTGGTTCTCAAACTCGTGCATCACAAATACCTCTCGCTGCAGCTTAGGAAGTTCGTCGAGCGCTTCTTCAATACCGGTCCAGATCATGGCCCGCATCATCTCTCCGTCAGGACTGCCCGATACGTCGGGTAAGATGTCTTCTAAGCGCAATCCACCACCCTCATCGTCGGTGGCAATCTGCTTCTGGCTAAATGTTTCGGGACGTTTCTTGCGGTAGCGGTCGGTAATTTTGTTGCGCGCCACGGCGAACAGCCAAGCCGTAACCCGCTCGATAGAGTGGATGGTGCGGTAGGCCTCGGTGAACTGGTAGAAGACGTCCTGCAGAATGTCTTCCGCCTCTTCGCGGTCGGGAATGCGCTGCTGGATGAAGCTGAGCAGCCGACTCCGCTCCTGCCACACCGTTTGCGTGATCTCCGCGTTCTGGCGCTGGGTAATTGCTAGTAATTCCATCGTAGGGGTATAGACGGCTTAACGAGAAATATATTGCCGCGGAGGATATTTTTGCACTTTTTAACCGGTAGGTAAGCTGTTCACGTCAAAATTGACGGCTTTCGTCCCATTTTTTTTCACAGCAAATGCCTGGGTTGTATAATTGGGGATCGTACACAAAGTTTAGGGTTCTGAGTTTGCAAAACCAAGGCTACTCAACCCAAAACCCACAACTTTCAGACCCCAGAACCTATGAATCTCACCCTTCCCGGATTAAACCGCCAAGAATGGCCCTTTCACGTTTTCTTTTGGGTCCTGCTCATCGGGAGCGCCATGATCAACACCGGTTGGGTGTGGCTATTCCCCGATCGTGGGTTGTTATTCATTCTCGTTACCGCCGCCGTTCCTATCTACGTCAACGCCCTGCTGCTGATTCCTCGCTACTTCAATCGGAAACACTGGCTAACCTACGGGCTGTTGCTGATCCTGCTACTGCTTACGGTCAGTGCTACTAAAGCCCTGTTTTTCATAGGTTCTTTTGCCTGGGCCGGAGAGACCTTCGAACGCGGGGCAGCAGTTTAACAAGTGGTTCTTGCGAGAATTCAGGAACCTCAACAAATTTGTGTTTAGCGGAACGGCTTGGATAGTATACATTTCGTTTGCCTACCGCTTCATCAAAGACTGGTTCGTTAATGAGCAGGTCCGAAAGCAGTTGATCGCCGAAAAGCTCACGATGGAACTGGCGCTGCTCAAGGCCCAGGTCAACCCGCACTTTCTGTTCAACACCCTCAACAACGTTTACTCCCTAGCACTTTCCGAAAAGGCCGAGAATACGGCTAATTCGGTTGAGAAGCTTGGGGCACTGATGCGCTACAGTCTGCACGATGCCCAAGCTGATTGTATCCTCCTTAGCAAGGAGCTAGACTACCTGGAACGCTACGTCGACCTGCAAAAGCTGCGGACTACTCCCGACCGGCTGACTGTGAAGGTACGGATGGATGTGGGCGAGATTAGTAGCCAGAAAATAGCACCCATGATTCTGATTCCCTTCGTGGAAAATGCCTTTAAGTACGGAGTGAGCACCGCCAAAGTATCGCAAATTACGATTGATATTACCTACGCAGCGGGAGCCTTATCGCTTAGTGTACAGAATAATATCCATTCCCAGCAGGTAAGCAATTCTGATGAAGTGCCGAGCGGACTGGGACTAGCGAACTTACAAGAACGGCTTCGTTTGATCTATCCGGGCCGCCATCGGCTGGTACACGGGGCAGCGGGAAATACCTATCGTGTGGAACTGGACGTTACGTTAGCATGATGATTGACGCTATTGCCGTAGACGACGAACCGCCCGCCCTACTGGTGATCAGCGCGCACGCCGCCAAAATCCCCTTTCTCAATCTCTACGGAACTTTCACCGATCCCCTTCGAGCGCTGGACTACGTCCACCACAATAACATTAATCTGATCTTCCTGGATATCAATATGCCTGACTTAACTGGGCTTACTTTTGTTAAAGCTGTCCGAAGAAACGGAGTAAAAGTGATCTTCACCACCGCCCACGCGCAGTATGCGGTGGAGAGCTACGCCGTGGAAGCGATCGATTATCTGCTTAAACCCTTTGGCTTTCCCCGCTTTCTGGAGGCAGTGACCAAAGTTCATGAGCGGCTGAAACACCATGATCCTACCTCAGCCTTCTTCTTTGTCAACACTGGCCGCGAGCGCCACCGGGTGCGCAACGACGAAATACGCTATCTGGAGGCCGACGGCAACTACGTGGTATATCATCTGGCAGACCGAAGGTTGATGGTGCGCGCCACCCTCAAAGACGCGTTGGCGCAGTTGCCGACCACCTACTTAATTCAAATTCAGCGCTCGTACGCCGTTGCGCTGGCCTGGGTAGATAAGGTGTCAGATAATCAGGTTCACGTAGGAGAAACCCGACTGGCCATTGGCCCGACCTACCGGGAGGCATTTAGAGCGCGCCTGGCTGACTGAATGCGGAAACAAAGCAATCGCCCGTTGCATTTTTTGGATGAAGTTCTCTATTTTTTGCGAATCAAGAAAAGACCGCTTATGAAACTGCTACTCCTTACTTGTGCTTCCGTCCTGAGTCTATCTACCTACGGGCAGGAGGGCGTCATCGTACGCATTGTGAACCAACTGTCGGAAGAACCGCTGGCCCAAGCTTCGGCCCATCTCCTCACCGACACCAGCCAAGCAACCACCAACGCGCTGGGTTATCTACAGATTGATGCTGCGCCGGGCGACTCCTTGGTGCTCACCGCGCCGGGGTACCTGCCGGGAGTGGTGGTGGTCCCGGAAGTAGCAAAATTTCAGGCGAGTTTGGTTCCAGCCGATAGCCTGCTGGCTTTTGAGGGAGGAATACAATCATTCTATCGCCAACTGGGTGAGACAATTAACTACCCCCGCTCAGCCCGGTCGCAGCGTTTGCAGGGCATTACTTATACGTCATTTACCATTGATGAAGCAGGCAACATGACAGATATCCAACCCCTGGCCTCTCGCCCCTCGTCGTTGCACAAAGAAGTGGTTCGCGCCCTGGGGCGAATCAAGGGGCAGTGGGAAACCGCGTACCAGGGGCAGATCATGACAATACCAGTGGTGTTCAGGGTGGAAGATGGGAAAGATCTAAAAGTGGAAGTTCAAACCATTCCGGGGCGACTGCTGGAGGTTATCGTCGTGCGGGCGTACTCGATCACCGAGCATCGACGGGTTGATTAATTTTGCCTTTCCTAATCGCTACAGAATCACTACCTTCCGAGCTATGATCCATCTACGCCGAAATTTCTTAAAACGATCCGTCGCCCTGCTTGCCGGAAGCAGCCTGGCCGGAGCAGCCATCGCCCGACCTATGAAAAACCCTCCCTTTGTCCACAACGTCTACTTCTGGATGAACAACCCCGACAGCGCCGAAGCGCGTCGCAAGCTCGAAGCCGGTATCAAATCGCTCAGCAGCATCAAGTTGGTGAAGGGTTTTCACCTGGGTAAACCGGTTCCTAGCGAGCGCGACGTGGTAGATGATAGTTTTGCCTACCACCTGATGCTGCAGTTCAACAGTCCGGAAGACCAAGCCGCCTACCAAACCGCCCCCGTGCACGAGCAGTTCGTGGCCGATTGCAGTGGTCTGTGGAATCGGGTGCAGGTGTACGACTCCAGTGCCGATCTGCTGTAATTGCCTGGCAAGGCATATAACCGGTGGCAACCTAAAGACTTATAGAACGCTTTGTGCATTCAAAAGACAATTGGATGAGCCTAACCGACCCTTCAGCCAAAGCCCTTCTTTCTTGGGCGTTTATCTCATTACTAGCAACCGCTGGTTTTTCGCAGTCGGTTTTCAGCGTTCGCGGCTACGGAGCGACGGGTGAGCGACGTGCTTGTATCGAATATTACGATGGAACTAAACCGTAAGCACTTCAACTGGTGGGGCAGCGCTGACCCTTTCTGGCTGGTGGTGCTCAAGCGCCAGGAGGATTCTAAGGTGGGAACGATAGAAAACGTGCTGCTGAGCAACATCATCGCGCACGGACAGGGCACCAGTAAGATTACCGGTCTCCGTCCTAAGAGCATTCGCAGCGTCACGCTAGATCAGGTGCAGTTGTTTATGCATCCCGAGACCAAATCTGACAAACGCGCCACCCACGCGCTGGAAGTTAAGAATGTTGAGGATCTAACCATTAGCCGCACGCGGGTGCAGTGGGACGTGTCGGCCGAGGAAAAGTGGCAGAGCGCCTTGGCGGTGGAGAATGCGCGCGGACTCACCATTGACGGCTTTCGGGGCCAGGCAGGAGGAGCGCTCAACAAGTATCCGGTAATTGCGCTGCACAATGTGCAGGACGCTCGTGTGCAGGGAGTGGAGTCAACCGACGATGCCGATGTGCTCATCCGCGTGTCGGGCAGCAAAACCCAATCGGTAAATTTTACTAACAACGATAGCAACCAGCGGGCGCGCCAGCAGGTAGTCCGCACAAAAGGAAATCCATGAATAGTATCACGGCTGTTTGGCGTACCAAGAACGGCAGAAAACTACTTCGGGGTTACCGCATAGTATGGATACTTTTGTTTGTCTCCTGTGCAGTACAAGCCCAACCGTTGGGTAGCCACCCACGCGGAATCCTGGGTGAAAAAGATGTAACCGCGCTTCGGGAAAAGATTCAGCGCTCTCCGTTTCGAGCGATGTACGAAAATCTGATTCGGATCGCCCAGCGGCAGCAACGCGCGCAGGCCAACCGTTCGTACGAACCCTACGCCGACAGTGATCTGCTAGAGCATCAGGCCTACCTGTATCTGCTCACCGGAGACCAGACCTGGGCCGAGGGAGCCTGGCGGTCGGCGGAGCGGATTCTAACCGATAGTCTCTACTTTCTCGATCCGCTGTCCCGGGGCCTTACCCGGGCCAAACTGCTTCAGAAGATGGCGATTGCCTACGATTTCTGCTACGTGGGCTGGAGCGAATTGCAGCGCGCCCGCGTGAACGACCAACTCTTCCGGGTCATGTTTTCGGTGAGTGCTAATATGGGGCACGAAGCCAACTACGCCATAGAAAGCAACTGGATGGGAGTGCGCTACGGAAGTGTGCTGCTCACCACTTTCGTGTGGGATCGCCCGACTGCCTCTAACGATCGTTCAGCTGCATTGCCCTTGCGGTGGGATGCCACCAAGCGGTTGCAAGATCACCTGGAAGCGGTGATCTTCACCAACGGGTGGAACGGCGAAAGTATGTCGTATCACGCGTACGGATGGACGTTTATTGGCCCGGCACTGCTGGCCATGAAGCAAAACGTCCGCAACTTCGATTTAGCCAGCTACGCCCCGGAGGTGGTGAACACGCTGCATGCCCTGATGACCTCCACGGTAGCCATCGAGCAGAAGGAAGAAGGGCGGGGCATGCAGGCGGATCTGGCGGACGATGATTTGACGTTTAGCACCGAGGGTTTGCTAGGAATGGCTTTCCGCCTTTATCCACCGGAGCAGCACGCGGCGCTCAAGTGGATGCACGACTACCTGATCCCGCCCGAAGGGTACGCCGCCGCCGATAACCATTTGTGGTACAGTCTGCTCTACTATCCCGATACGCTGACTAGCCAAAACCCCGCCGAAATCGGTTGGCTGACCTACCACGATCCCGAGCAGGGCATTGTGGTGACCCGCAACCGCTTTCAGGACGAAAACGACATCGTCGCCACCTACAACGCCCGGGCAACCCGAATTAGGGGGCACCGCGGCCCCGATACCAATACCTTCCGCCTGATTGGCACCGGCGTTCCCTGGGTCATCGGCGGAGGGCGTACCTCCCTTACGGCCGGACAGAGCGCATTCTTTCCGTCCTCGGAGGAAACAGCTAACCAGGACAACCAGCACCTGGGGGCTTTGGAGCACTATCAGTTCTTTCCGAACGGCCGGGGAGGCTTTGCGCTGGGCCGCGGCAGTTGCGTAGGTACCGAAAACCACCGGCGACTCGTCTACACTACGTTCGATGGGGCAAGTCGGGCACAGGCGGTGGTGGTGGTAGTCGACTCTTCTACTAATGGGCGGCGCTGGCGGATCAACACGCCCGAGTTCAACCGCGTGGAAGAGAACGCGGACGGATATACGCTGGTGGCTCCCAACGGGTCCAGTATGCGCGTGCGGTTTCTAGCGGATAGCCTACCCGTCCGACTGGCGCAAGGTCGGGCGCCCTACGGAGGAAAAACAACCCGGCATAACCAGGGCATCTGGTACCAGAACCAGCAGTATACGCACAGTCGCTACCTTGATTATCATAATCAGGGCGCAGTGACGGCCGTCATCACGGTGCAGCCTCCGGGTGAAGGCCATCCGAAGGTATTTGTTGAAGCGCCGAATGGCAAAGTTATCGTAGGGGACTTGGAAATTATCCTGCCCTGGTTTCAGGATAGCCGATAATCCCGATGAAGGTTAATTTGTTGCCTGACGCCGGTCTCTTGGATTGGAGAAGACCACGTTCGAAAGACGAACGGGCACAGAAGGGAATTAGCGTGATAGCGTTCGCGTTTTTTATTCTATGGTTACTGTCCGCCCAAGGAAAATACCGCAAGAAATGAAACCACAAATGCTTGATAATCAGATGGTTAAATTCATAAACGTTTATCGATAAATTAAGCGACTTCCGGACTTTTTTCGCGCTGTTCTGTGTTCTTATTTTAAGTACAAAACGGAGCAAAATCATGGTAAAAATAGCATCAGTAACGAGCGAAATCAGTACCCTGGAAATACCGCGCGCATCTCTTCCGGCGCAGGTATTCTTGAATCACTTTTTCGCCCTCAATTATCATATTCAGCAGGATAAGCACGCCTATCAGCTGTCCGAACTGCCGTACTTACAGCAGTTTGAGCCGCAGGTGGATGAAGCGGTGATGGCTTCGGTGCAGAAGCACCTGCTCAACAGTTGGAATACCGAGTACACCCTGCGCAGCAGTGCCCAGGCCACCAGCGAGGACTATTTACGACACACGCTGCACTGGACGTTTCCACAGGCCTACTACAGCGTGCAGGAGAGCCTGCTGGCCATGCTGCGGCTGCACGGCATCACCGTCCGGCAACCGGAGCGCGTCATTGCTGAAGGCGGCAAACTGGTAGCCCGAGGAGCCTATCCACTGGCGGTGTCGTTCTACGCCACCGGGAACCCCAGTCAACCCCGGATGCGGCGCTTGCCCTACGGACGGCTGAACCCTGGTTTGCACCTGTCAGCCAACGAACCGGAAGCGCAACAGCAGATCGGGCAGTTTCTGCGCACCACGCACCGGCAGCGCGCGCAGCAGGTGCGCCAAGCTGTGCAGGCCAACGAGCAACTGGCGGTGCGTACCCGCACGGGAAAGGTCCTTAAACGCTTCGATGATCGGCACTGGCAGCAGATCAACTGGCGCATCGGCTACACCACGATCTTCGATTTGCTGTCGCGGCTGCGCATCTCGCCCGGCCATCGCGAGATCGAGCGCTTTATTGATGCCGACATCGACGTAGCGCTGTTCCATCAGTCGCTGCTGGGCACGGTGGAGTACCTCAACTACGTGCACGAAGCCTACGTGGTGTGGGCGTTCGGTACCGATACGTACCGGGCGTGGCTGGATGGATTGCCGGATTACCTCCGCAATGGTTTTGTGGCTGATCGATTTGAACGGTGGATGGTAGGAGACGGAGAAAAGGGGTAGCGGGGCGTGCGTGGGAGGCTCGGCGAATAAGGCATCCAAACGTCCCCCGCGGGGCGGCCGTACAGATAACAAAAGCTAGATTACTTTCTAATTTTCCGTCCTCTCGCCCAACGCACGGTCGGCTCCACCCACGCTGGCAACGGTTGATACAACATACCGTGTTCTTTACCGGTGTTAAGTTCGATTTCCTGGGTGACGGGCTGGCACGACGAGGCCCTGAAGATAGCTCAACAACTGCGGCCTAGTTCGTCTGATTTCTCGAAGATAGAAAGCACCCTTCCGCAGAGGTTAACCGCCAATTGCTCCTCCACCCAATCACTACAACCAGCGATCAAAACGAAGTTGACCGCTGGGTTTTGCAGCTTGGTGGAGGTGAGCATCGCGATCACCGCTCCCTTTGACGCGCCAACCACCGTAACGCGCTGGGGATTTATCCCGGTAGCCAGGAGCTTCTCTATTTGCTCAGTTAACCAATCGGCGTACTGGTGAACATCCGTATCATTTCCCCGTACTTCGCTGCGCACGATGAAGTCACGGTCGGTAAATACCTGAAGAATCTCTTGGTAGGCGTACGGCCCGAATCGTTCGCTCACCGCCTCAGCACCCTGCTCCTCCACAATGCGTCCGTGCAGATAAAACAGGTAGTGTTTATCCGTTGGCCTCACTGAGCCAGAAGAGGTATCATCTTGACCCACCACGGCAATGGCTGAGTAAATCACTAGCAAGCCAAGGGTAATCAATCCGTAACGCTGCAACACCATCTTGCGGTTGGCCACCGGCCGCCACCATAGGGCTAACCAGGGGCGGTATAGCCCAAACAACGTCAGAGCAGCGAACCCCCATATCAATCCGTGGTTGATACGCATTATAGCATCCATGCAAAGAAAAAGCGCGGCGTATACGCCAGCGCCTTGTAAGTTCAACCATTAATCTCTTCTGTAGTCTCCCGGTAGTCCGTCGCTTCGAAGAAATCGCGGTCTGTGCAAGGAGTCAGGTTATAGCGACCGCTTCACTTCCTTCTGCTCGAAGCCCTCGATCACGTCGCCCACCTTGATATCATTGAAGTTTTTGATACTGATACCGCACTCGTAGCCCGCCTTCACTTCGTTCACATCGTCTTTCTCGCGCTTCAGTTGGTTGATCTCGCCGGTGTAGGCCACGATGCCATCGCGCACCAGACGAATCTGGTTGTTGCGCTTCACTGTACCATCGGTCACATAGCAACCGGCCACCGTACCGATGCGAGAAATCTTAAAGATCTGCCGCACTTCAATATTACCGGTGATCACTTCTTCTACCGACGGGGCCAGCATGCCCTCCATCGCGTCCTTGATCTCATTGATGGCGTCGTAAATGATTGAATAGAGCCTGATTTCTATCTCTTCCTTCTCGGCAATGCCTCGGGCACTGTTCGAGGGACGCACCTGGAAGCCAACGATAATTGCATCGGAGGCTGAGGCCAGCAGCACGTCGGACTCGGAAATCTGCCCTACGCCCTTGTGGATGATGCTCACCTGCACCTCTTCGGTCGAGAGTTTCAGCAGCGAATCGGACAGTGCTTCCACCGAGCCGTCCACGTCACCCTTCACGATGATATTCAACTCACGGAACGAGCCGATGGCCAGACGTCGGCCGATCTCATCGAGCGTGATGTGCTTCTTGGTGCGCAGCGACTGCTCGCGCTGAATCTGTTCGCGCTTGTTGGCAATGTCGCGCGCCTCGCGGTCTGACTCCATCACATTGAAGCGATCACCCGACTGCGGTGCTCCAGCCAAGCCCAGCACCTGCACCGGTGTGGCGGGCAGAATGTTATCAGTACGCTTGCCGCGGTGGTCGGTCATGGCCTTCACCTTGCCGTACTGCGAACCCGCCAGGATAATATCGCCGACCTTCAGCGTACCGTTTTGCACCAGTAGGGTGGTCACGTAGCCGCGGCCTTTGTCCAGCGTGGCTTCAATCACGGTGCCGGAGGCAGGTCGGTCAGGGTTGGCCTTGAGGTCGAGTAATTCGGCTTCCAGCAGCACTTTCTCCAGTAGTTCGTCGATGCCCTGCCCAGTTTTGGCCGATATTTCCTGACTCTGATACTTGCCGCCCCAGTCTTCTACCAACACGTTGTTGTTGGCCAAGTCTTCTTTTATCTTTTCAGAATTGGCGCCGGGTTTGTCGATTTTATTGATGGCAATCACGATGGGCACTCCGGCCACCTGGGCGTGGTTCAATGCTTCCTTGGTTTGGGGCATCACGCCGTCATCGGCGGCCACCACGATAATGACCACGTCGGTTACTTTGGCACCACGGGCGCGCATGGCGGTAAAGGCTTCGTGCCCCGGAGTATCCAGGAAAGCAATGTGCTTGCCGCTGTCGGTCGTCACGTCGTAGGCTCCAATGTGCTGCGTGATTCCTCCGGCTTCGCCCTCGGTTACCTTAGCACTGCGGATATAGTCGAGCAGCGAGGTTTTGCCGTGGTCTACGTGGCCCATGATGGTTACAATCGGAGCCCGCGGGTGCAGATTTTCAGCCTCGTCTACTCCCTCATCGATAACAATCTCTTCTTTCGCATCAACGAATTCCACGTCGTAGTTGAACTCATCGGCAATTACCGTGATAGATTCCGCGTCGAGGCGCTGGTTGATGGACACGAACATGCCCAGGGACATACAAGTAGAGATCACCTCGTTCACGCTGACGTCCATGAGCGAAGCCAGGTCGTTGGCCGAGACAAATTCAGTCACTTTAAGAATAGTAGCCTCTTGCTGTTCTTGCAGCGCCTGATCTTCCCGGTCTTTGCGGTCGGCGCGACGGCGGTCCTGGCGGGCGCGGGCCCCCCGGGAGCCACGTTTGTTGCCACTGCTCAGTTTAGCGAGCGTCTCTTTGATTTGCTCCTGTACTTCCTTGTCAGAAATTTCTTCTTTTCGGCCCTTCTTCTTGGCTGCTGTTCCAGCGGTAGCGGGCTTGCCGTTGGCCGCCGTGCGGGCCCGGTTGTCGGTGGTGGCTCCACCTTCGGTGCGGATACGGCGACGGCGCTTGCGCTTTTTCTTCTGCGCATCGGAAGAGGCCACTGGTTTGGGCTCTCGCTTCTTGTCGGCGGGCAGTTCTATTTTTCCCAGCACCGTCAGTCCCTTCAACTGATTGGCCTTCGCGTTGATTACTTTTTCTTCCTCTTTCTCTGTTTTAGGAGCGGAATCGGTTTCCTCTTTTTTGGCCGCTACTTCTTCGGGGGGTGCCGGGGTTTTTTGTTCAGCCGCCGGTGGTGCTGATTCTGGTTTTTTCTCTTTGACTTCGGCTTCCTTGGCTTCTGTCGGTTTTGGTGCTTCTTCCTTTTTGGCTACTTCAGGGGCTGGTTCTTCCTTCTTGGCCGGCTTTTTTCGATCGTTGATCGCGTCCAGGTCGATCTTGCCCTTCACGGTGAGGCCTAGCTTGGGAGCACTGACTTCTGGCGGCGGAGCGGCGGGTTCGGCCTTTGCCTCAACGGGCGGAGCTTCAGCGACCGGGGCTGGCTCCGGGCTGGGTTCGGCAAGCTTTTCCGGGGCCGGATCGGGTTTTGTCGGAGCAACGGGCTTTTCTTTCTCCGGGGTCGGGGTTGGTTCGCGGCGCTTCTCCTGCGTTAGCCCCCTGATAAATAACTCGTCATCATCAGCCGGGTCGGCCGCTCGGCTAATTTGAGCTCCAGCATTGTCAATAACCTGATTCTCCTGCTTGATTCCAATGGTGAGGCCCGAGGCTTCCTCTTTATCCAGGGCCGACGAAGCAAACTCACGCGCCACCAACTCGTACTGATCCGATGGAATTTTAGCGTTCGGACTTCGATCAATATCGAAGCCTTTTCCGGCTAAAAAATCCACAATGGTATTCCGACCGATGTTGAACTTTCGTGCAATCTGACTAAGCCTCATCGTTTTTTCCTCTACCATACTCAAATATCCGTTATTTTTTTTGATTATAAAATTACTCGAACTCCTGACTCAACACTTTCACCAAATTGTCCACCGTCTCTTCTTCCAAATCCGTTCGGCGCACAATGTCGGCTTTAGACAGGGTGAGCACGCTCTTGGCGGTGTCTAATCCGATCTTTTTGAGTTCGTCTATTACCCAACCATCAAGTTCGTCTGAAAATTCATCCAGGTCCACGTCTTCGTCATCTTCGTTGCCCACGGTGTCGCGAAACACGTCGATTTCGTAATTCACCAGCCGACTGGCCAGCTTGATATTTTGTCCGCCGCGGCCGATGGCCAGCGATACCTGATCGGGTTTTAGGAACACCGAAATGCGGTCGGGTTCGGTCTTGATGGTAGTAATCTTGGCCGGACTCAGCGCGCGGGTAACGTACAGATCGAGGTTATCGGTGTAATTGATTACGTCGATGTTCTCGTTCTGTAGTTCGCGCACGATGCTGTGGATGCGCGAGCCCTTCATGCCCACGCAGGCACCCACCGGGTCGATGCGGTCGTCGTACGATTCTACGGCCACCTTAGCGCGCTCGCCGGGCTCCCGCACGGTTTTGCGAATGGTGATCACGCCGTCGTACACCTCGGGCACTTCCATTTCGAACAAACGCTCCAAGAACTTGGGCGAGGTGCGCGACAGGATGATGCGGGGCGTGCCGTTCACCATCTCCACGCGGTGCACAATGGCGCGCACCGACTCGCCCTTGCGGAAGCGATCCTTGGGAATCTGCTCAGACTTGGGCAAAATGATCTCGTTGCCTTCGCCGTCGATAAGCAAAGTTTCGCGGCTCAGCGTCTGGTACACTTCGCCTGCGATGATCTCACCAACCAGATCTTTATACTTTTCGAAGAGAATATCTTTCTCCAGGTCCTTCACCTTCTGGATGAGCGTCTGCCGGGCGGTCATCACGGCGCGACGGCCAAAGTCTTCCAGTTTGATCTCTTCGGCCACTTCTTCGCCGATTTCAAAGTCGGGCTCGATCTTCTGCGCTTCGGTGAGGCTGATCTTGTCCGGCTCCCAGATATCTTCCGAGTTGTCGTCCACGATCTCGCGGAAGCGCCAGATTTCCAAATCTCCTTTGTCAGCGTTGATGATCACGTCGAAATTGTCGTCGACATCATACTTCTTGCGGATCATGGTACGAAACACATCTTCGAGGATGCGGATCATGGTGGGGCGGTCGATGTTTTTGCCTCGGGCAAATTCTGCGAACGATTCAATAAGGGTTGCCGTGTCCATCATAGCTAGTTGAATAAGGCTAATACGTTGGTTTTCTTAATGTTGCGAAAGGAAATCGTAGTTTCCGTAATTTCAATTTTCTTCTTACCGCGCCCCGCCGGTTCGGCCGCCACGATAATGTGCTCATCGGTTACCGCGAGCAGCTTGCCCTGCACGGTTTTATCATCTTCCAGCGTGACTTTCACGTGACGCCCCACGTTCTTTACGTACTGCCGCCGGAGCAGCAGCGGCTGGCTCAAGCCCGCCGACGAAACTTCCAAAGTGTAGGGATCATCGATCAGTTCTTCTTCCTCAAGCCGATTCGCCAGGGCCCGACTCACCTCCGCGCAGGTGTCGATAGGCACCCCTTGATCGCCGTCCAGATAGACACGAATTTTGCGGGTGCCGGGCGACGCCTCGCCGGGTCCCGGAGATACTTCGACGGATACCAAGAACAGCGCCGGGTCTTGCTGATCCAGCAGCTCGGTTGTCCAATCGGTGATGGTGGGTTCTAAGGTCATACAGTGCGAACAAAAAAGAGGGGACAAGGCCCCCTCTAAATGCTGCTAAACGCTTGCTGTCGCAAAGGTAGTGAATATCTTGGCTAAATCAAACGGTTGCTGGCGACTACTTTGATGATCAGGAGCCGGTCTGATCGGCGAGGTTACTTTGCTAGAAAACAATTGAGCGATTGTTTTTAGAAATACAGTGAGTTTAGTGAAAAGTGACGGTGCGGTAGAAGAAATATTTACCTTGACCCGTAAGATACCTAGGATAAAGGTTGCTAACTTGCTATTGCTATGCCCCCACTCAAACTACTCGTTGTCCTCCTAGCGGGCGTGCTGCTAACCTCCTGCGGCCCCAACACTGCCACCGAGCAGGAAGCTACCCAGCGTCTTGCACCACTGCCCGCCCCCGACTTCAATCCTGACTCAGCCTACGCCTTCGTAGCCCGGCAGGTAGACTTCGGTCCGCGGGTGCCCAACACCGCTGCGCACCATGCTACCAAGGAATGGCTAGTAGATAAACTCACTGCCTACGGAGCCAGCGTGCAGGTGCAGGAGTTTGAAGCGGAAGCCTACAACGGCACCTCGCTGCAGTTGAGCAACATCATTGCTAGTTTGTATCCCGAGCAGCGCAAGCGCATTCTGCTGGCGGCCCACTGGGACACCCGCCCCTACGCCGACAAAGACAGCATCCGCACCGATCAGCCCATCAACGGAGCCAACGACGGCGGTAGTGGGGTGGGCGTGCTGCTGGAGGTGGCCCGGGCCCTACAAGGCGCTGATACGGTGCCGCGCGTTGGTATCGATATTATTCTTTTCGACGGGGAAGACTACGGCGAGCCGGAGGGAGAGAAGAACGATGCCGAAAGTGCCAACCGGGTTTGGTGGTGTCTGGGTTCGCAGCACTGGTCCGACAACAAGCACGTGCCCAATTACTCGGCCTACTACGGTATCCTGCTCGATATGGTGGGCGCCGAAGAGGCCACGTTCTACCAAGAGGGAGTTTCGGAGCGGGTGGCGCCCAGCATCGTGAAAAAGGTATGGAACACCGCCCAGCAACTGGGCTACGGCAGCTACTTTGTGCGCAAAGAAAGTCCGGAAATCATTGACGACCACGTGTACGTGAACTACGACGCCAAAATTCCGATGATTGATATTGTGGAGTACGAACCGACCAACCAATCGTACTTCGCCGACTACCACCACACCCACGCCGACGGTATGGACATCATCAGCCGGGAGACATTAGAAGCAGTGGGCGAAACCGTGCTGCACGTGGTGTATGGAGAGTAGCCCCAATTAGTGCTTGCGGTTGCATTTGCTCAACGGATGAATTTCGTTAAGCTACCTTCAGATTATAACGCAGCAACAGTTCTTCCTCTAGTAGACGTTTAAGGGAAACATCAGCCTGGGGTAAGTCCTCCCATAGAACACCATTGCCCATGTTCTCAAAGTTGAGTAACTGTGCTTCGCTAGCTTCTGATAGTCCGGGAATTTGATTGGTACTCCGCTCGATAACCGTTCCGCTACTGAGCACAATTAGAATCTTACTGTTGCCGGGCTGGACGACCACGTCGCTGATTTCCAACTGGCCCGTCGCAATTGCCCGTTCTATGGAAGACAAGTAAGAAGAATAGATATCGACCGAAGCTTGCTGATCGAATTGTTGAAAAACAGCTTCCAGGGAAGCAAAATCCGTCTTATCCGTTACTACAGTAGGCATGCCATTGTTGGTTTAGGTGGACTATATGTTCATTTACTAAACTCACGATTTTTCGCTGTTCTTGTTGTTTAAAGCCTCTTAGGTAAAATATTTCTATTTGCGGAGAAATCCAAATCTTACCCCGCCCGCTTCCTTTCTTCACGTGTACGTGAGGTCGCTCCTGGCAGTCGGCAGCAAAAAAGTAAAAAGTAAATCCGTTCTTTTCTAGCACCTTCGGCATACGGACAAAGTTACTATTTTTCAGCTTAACCCACGGTCGGTGCCCTCACCGACCGCTAGTGGCTTGTGGGGGCACAAGTCGCGGATGCAGCATCGAGAGATCTGATTTTTGTATATCTTCACAAGATACAAATGGGGTTCAGGGCGCTGTCGATGCTCTACAGAAAATGAAGTGTGCGATTTGATAAACCATTTCTCTTTTTATGTTATGTTGATGTCTAACAAATTCTCTGAACAAAGTTATGAATATATCAAAATACGGGAAAGCTTCCCTGACCTTGTTAGGCGCATCTATTGCTGCCGATCTCGTGACAACCGGCGGTGTTGTTACGTTAGCCTCAACTGCTATTGGATTCTCTCCGCATGTTTTGAAGACCTTAGGAAGCGTCTTGAAATCAGTATCTCCTGGACTATTAACCAATCAACTCACCAAAATAGTTGATAAGTACAGTGAAGAAGACCGCAGTTTGGAGAAGGCTTTTGCGCAAGCTATTTCAAATACTTTAGCATCAGTAAAAAAAGATTTTCTAAGAAGCTGTTTTAAAACCTATTGAAGTTTGAGGTCAAACTAAAAACGTACTCATGACAGGACAGTTATAGAGTTGAGAGACAACATAACAAAGACCGCCATGAGTACTGAACAAAAGAATAGTAAAAGGAGAAGGTATCCTAGCGATATCAGTAAAAACGGATGGAAGCACCTACGCAAACTTCTACCGGTAAAAGAGACTGACCCTAGCCGGGGGGGAAGGCCATCTGCTGACTTGCATCAGGTGGTCAATGCCATCTTTTATGTGGTGAAGACCGGTTGCCCTTGGCGCTGTTTACCTCATGATTTTCCTTATGATTTTCCTTGTTATGCCACCGTGTTTGGCTATTTTAATCGCTGGAGTAAGGATGGTACTTGGCAATGGATACACACCCAGTTTGTTAAGAAGGTAAGAAAGAAAATGAAGCGCAATAAACGTCCCAGTGCTGCCTGTATAGATTCTCAATCCAGCAAAACTACCGCTAGTGGGGGTGAACACCGAGGTTTTGACGGCGGCAAGCAGGTAAAAGGTCGCAAACGATTTATTCTCACCGACACGCAAGGTTTACTACTGGCCGTGTGGACATGTGCGGCCGGGATTTCTGAGAAAGCGGGTGCTATGTATTTGCTGCGCTATATTAAACGTATCAACTGTCTACACAACTTATGTGAGCGTATTGAGCTAGTTTGGGTGGATGGGGGATACCGCGGTCCCAGTTTGCTTGACTACGTACGCAAACTATGGGGTTGGACTTGGCAAGTGGTCTTGCGAACCGACGAGAAGAAGGGCTTTAAAGTATTACCCCGAAGATGGGTCGTAGAGCGTACTTTCGCTTGGATATTGAATGCTCGTAGGCTGAGTGTGGACTACGAAAAGACTAGAAAAAACAGTCAAAGCATGGTCTACCTGGCTATGCTACCGCTAATGATTAGACGCCTAAACTAGTTTTAAAACAGCTTCTAAGTAATAAAGCATACCGAGTGAATTTGAAAGATCGGCTCAATCGTGCCCTCGGAAGCGGAGTGCCCTCGGCTGCTCTTTTGAATCAGAACATTCTTGAGGATTACTATTTTCAACCCCTCTATCGGGCCTTTAGCGATGACCAGACAATTGAGAAAATTCTCAAGGAGAACCAACAGTTGAAGCCGACACAGCTGATTGAGGAAATTATTAAAGTAAACAAAATTAACTTGCCTGATTATCAATCCGATCAGCAAGCTTCGATCTTCAAGGCCCTAACCGAAGGGTTCAACGAGCGGTTTTTACACTATTTCAATGAAGAGCTTAAATTTAGTCGAACGGCCAAAGATATCTACCATACACAATTGCTTCAGTGTGCCGTTACGCAATTAGAAAAAATAGGACTGGATCTAAAAGAAAACCGGAACGACCTGCAAACTCTACTGGATTATGCTCAGTGGAGTGACATTGACCTTCAGTTGGTAATTGGACAAAATGATGCGATCATACAACAACAACAGCAGCTATCGCGCCAGTGGGAGAAGTTTAAAACGGAATTCACAGCTTCCCGGGCGCTACTATTAAATGTCTACCGGCACAAAAGACAGGAAACAGACACCCGGGATCAGTTTAAATACGAAAGCCTGTATACTAATTTTACTGGACGCGAATATGAACTGGAGCACTTTAGAGTATTCCTAGAAGATAATCGCCCTTTTTGCTGGTATATGCTTAAGGGGGAAGGGGGAGCGGGCAAAAGCCGATTAGCTAACGAAATTTGCCTAAAAGGAGAAGACATCGGCTGGATCTGTGGCTTTAGTGCTCTGAACTGCAACACCCATTTTGTCTGGGAGACATTTGACCCAAAGGCTAATTTCCTGATCGTGTTTGACTATGTAAAGGCACGAACCTCAGAAGTGAAGAGTGCCTTAGAAAAATTATCTGCTATTCAAGGTCAGCTGAAATGTAAAGTCCGGGTGTTGCTTATTGATCGGGAGTATGATAAGGAAACCCTCAAAGCTCTAGTCACCGATAGAACACGATATGCTTATTACACCTATCGCTTGGATCAGCCAGAAATTCCTTACCATCTCACCACTCTGGAAGACAAGGCACGATGGAGTATTATCAAGCAACTAGTGCAAGACACTGAATGCGAAAGTGGCACTCTAGCAAATCAGAGGGTAATCATGCAACAGTTAGATGCGCAGGACCCTTTAAAAAGGCCCTTGTTTGCATTTTTTACGGGTGTGGCACTAGCCGAAGGGCAGGATATCAGCCAATGGAACGTTCGTGATAACTTACAGTATCATATTCAACGACAGGAAGACAAGATATGGAGTCAGATACCCCTTTGGCAAGATCACCCGATGAGCATCAAGAACCTGATATGGCTCGCGACCATTGCTGAATATCTGACGTACGAGGACGTGAAATCAATTCTGACAAATTGTGGCGATCTGGTGGAGCTTGATCGCAAAAATGGTGAGTTATCGGAAAATAGTTTTAATCAGTTAGAAAATTTATTTTCCTTTATTGGTGAAAGTACGAATGGTGAGCACGCTGCTGATTTCTTAGGCTTGAAACCAGATCTATTAGGGGAGTACTTTATTATCAGCCATTTAGAAGATTTACTGCAAAACTCTAGATTTAAAGCGAAAGCCACAAATTTAGTAGAAACAGCTTGGTATATACGACCCGAGCGTGTTTGGTGGATGACCTTTTTGACATTCCTCAACTTTCAAGAGTCGGAGGGATACAAATGGATGGAGGATTGGCTTAAGTCGTTTATCCCTGATAAGTATAGTGCGGCTTCTAGCTATCTAGGTGGATTTCTCAATAACCTAGCTTTGTCATATGAAGAGCAAGGTAAAACTGAAAAAACTGAAAAAGTCGAGCAGTTCTTCCTGAAAGCTGTTGAGCGTGGAGATAGAGGGGCCTTAAACAATTTAGCTCTACTCGAAGAACAAGAAGATATAGATAAAGCTGAGCAGTATTATTTGGATGCTATTGAATGGGGAAATGCGGAGGCGATGAACAATTTAGGAGTGTTGTATCAGGATCAGGAAAAGTACCCAGAAGCTAAGCAACGTTACCTACAGGCTATTAGACAGAACTATACGGATGCTATGTTTAATCTAGTCGTTCTAGATTATATTTTGAAGAATAAACCTCAAGTTTTATTTCTCACAAGAACGTTGCTTAACAACTTTCCGAATCATACTAAATTTAAATATTGGCGGGTTATTGCGTTATCGTGGGCAAAGAAAGAGGAAACTTGCGAACAACTCAGGGAAGAAGCCTTTCGTGAATTAATTGATGCCAATAGCCTAGAGTCGCTAAATTGATTCATCATACGACTTCTAGTTCATGATTCTTCGGAGTATGTGCTCAATAAATTTGAAAAAAGCCAATACGCTGAGTACCTCCAGCAGAATTTTCAACTTACGTACTTAGCTGCTTTGCGGCTCTTTCGATCTGATAATCCTCAGTTAAAAAATATTCCAGAAGACATGCAAGAGAACTGCCAGCAAATAGTTCTTCACATCAAAAAAGAGCAAGAGCTTTACTCCACCTGAAACGACATCTCTAACCTCGCTAGTCGGAGTGTAACGAAGCACCCGATGTTCTCCAGGTCCATCTCAACACAAATCTCCCCTCATTCCTCCTGAAAACCCATTTGGTCCCAGTTTTCGCCACTTCTGGCCCCAAAACTATCTTTTCACCTCACCCTCCTCTGCCTTTGGCCGGAAAATGTCATTTTTAGTACGCTACCCCGCAATCTCGACCCCAAAATCGTCTTTTGCGACCGTTACCCGGCGATTTCTACCCCAAAATCACCTTTTGACGAAGGAATCTGATTTTTGGTACACCGGCTTTCGGCCCTTTCCCCGCATCAAAATTGCCCTCAAACGCATCCTGCGCTTCCCGACCGGTGTCTCCGTGTCAATATGCTTACCCGGTGCGGTTTTGGGCAACAATGGTTCCGTTGGCAAAAGGTTGCTATCTATCTTCATGGTCTAAAATAAAAACCATCGCACTATGGCAAATCAAACGCAGAACGCTCTACTGAATGAGGCCTTTGTCACCATCACCAATGCGCTCAACAACCCGCAGTTGCAGGAAGCACTGAGTCAGTACGGCTACACCGCCCCCCGCTTGCGCACCGGACTCGAACGCCACGCCACCGCCAAGCAACTCACCCAACAGCGCCAGCAGGCTATCGAAACGGCCAAGGAGACGGCGGAGCTGTACCAAAGCTCCCGAGAGCAACTTATCGAGCGCTTTCAAGTGCACCGCGAGTTGGCCCGCGTTGCCTACAAGCGCGAAGCGGCGCACACCGATCATCTTAAGCTCACCGGAGCGCGCGAAACAACGCTCGTTGACTTGCTCGCGCAGGCCGAAACCTTCTACGCCAACGTGCCAACAGCAATGATGGAGAAGTACCACGTGCCCCGCAAAGAACTCAACGAGATGACCAAACTGGTGGCAAAGGTGCAGGAGTTGCAAGCCATGCAGCGCGATACCCAGAGCCAGGTGCAAAGCCTCACCCAGCTGCGCTTGCGCGCCATCAAAGCGCTGCAAACCTGGATGCGCCGCTTCATGACGGTGGCCAAGGTGGCCCTGGAGGAACAGCCGCAACAACTGGAAGCCCTGGGCCAAACGGTGGCTTCGTAAACGCTTAACAGTTCTTTGATTCGGCAAACAATTCGGCGAACGTCGCGTTGGTTCGGCATGCCTAAACCCCTAAAGATTGCCGTGTTCGATATCAACGGCACGCTGTACCGCAAGAAGTCTAAGGAAGAGTTTTTCCGGTTTATCTGCTTTCGCAACAGCTACAAACTGGTAGATATCTACCACCTGCTGCTCTTCAAACTGCTGGGCTCGCTGCGCCTGGTGAACCAAACCCAGTTCAAGGAGAACTTCTTCAATTATTTGGATGATCTGCCCCCCGAGCAGGTGAAGCGGTACGCGGCGGAGTACTGGTCGATTGAGTACCCGCGCTACTTTAACCAAAAGTTGCTAGCGCGGGTCGATGCGCTTCGTAAGCAAGGGGTGAAAATCTTCTGCATCAGCGGTGGGCTCGACGTGTACATGGATCCGCTGTACGAACTGTTTCCAGTGGATGCACACCTCAGCACCCGCGTTCAGTACAAAAAAGATACGTATAAGATCGTGGGCGAGGCGTGCAAAGAAGAAGTGAAAATCCGGCGCTTAGAAGAGTATCTAGACGGGCAGCCCTACGATATGGTAGAGGCCTACTCCGACGATGAAGAAGCGATCTTGAAAAAAGCAGTACAAGCCTACTTGGTGAAGGATGACGGTACAATCACTCCGTTATCATAGTCACACTTTTGGTCAACGTTCCAACCATTTGGCTCAGTTATGGGTCATAGATCGGAACCAAGCCTCTGCTCCGTATGAAAAGTATTTCGTTGCTCCTGCTCCTTTCCCTCGCCATTGCCGCTTGCGAGAAATGCGATCCGGGTGAAGAATTTTATCCGGCCTGTTCAGTTGAAAATCCGACGAAAGAATTAGCGTGGCTGCGTGAAGAAATTCAAAATCGAGAGCAAAGTAACTTTTCGTACGACCGGTATTTCTACATCACCCAAGCCAACTACCGAGGAGAAACCGTGTTTATCTACGAAGGTTGCTGCCCTAATTGCAACACCCTGGTTCAGGTATTCAACTGCTTTGGCGAGCAAATCGGAACGGTAAGCCCCCGCGCCGAAGATATCAACTACAGCGAGCTCACCGAGGTGATCGTGATTTGGCAACCCGAAAACTTCGCTTGCGTTCGGTGATTATCCTGATCGTCGCGAAGTAAATAACCCCTTGATCCGACTAAACATCCGCTTCTCAAAGTTCCAAAAGAACCGGAACTGCCCGAAGATAAAGCCGTACATAAGCAACAGCACCTGATAGGCCGGAAGAATGGTGAGAAGATAGAACGGCACGCGAATCCAGGGCGAAGTTTGCGCCGTGATGCCTACCAGATCGTAGAGCGGCTGTTTGATAAATAACACCGAAAACCCCGTGCAGGCAAACACGATCAGGATCAAAATCACCTGTCCGGCACTCGTCACTCCCCAGCGTTGTTTCAGTTTTTCTAACACGGGCCGTCAGGTCATCAATGAAAATGCCTGCCACCCGGCTTCATCGGGTAGCGGCGCCACCAACCGCAGTTTTGTTTTCTTCACCGGGTGCACAAACGACAAGGTTCGGGCGTGCAGACTAATGCTGGCGTCGGCATTGGGTTTGGCAAAACCGTACTTCAAATCACCCCGAATGGGGCAACCGATGGCGGCCAGTTGCACCCGGATCTGGTGCGGCCGACCCGTGAGCGGTTTCACCTCCAACAAAAAGGAGTCCTGCGCTTGCAGTAGCAACCGGTACGATAGTTCGGCTTGTTTGCTATCCGCCCCTGCTTGCGGACGCGCCTTGGCCTTATTCTTTTTAGGATCTTTGGTGAGCCAGTGGGTGAGCGTCTCCGCATCCGTGGGCGGGGCCTGTCCGACCAAGGCCCAGTAGGTTTTCTCCACGTCTCGGGTTTGAAACAGGGTATTCATCCGCGCCAGTGCCTTCGAGGTGCGGGCCAGTGCCACCACCCCACTTACTGGCCGGTCGAGCCGGTGCACCACTCCCAGGAACACCTCACCCGGTTTATCATACTTTTCCTTGAGGTACGCTTTCCCTAAATCTACCAACGGCACGTCACCCGTATGGTCGCCCTGCACCAGCATCCCCGCCGGTTTATTAACGATGAGCAAGTGATTGTCTTCGTACAGGATTTGCGTAGTATCCAGTCGCACCGTAGTGTCCAGTCGCGACTGGACACTACGGCGATTTTCATCGTGCGTTTCGCCCATCCTGATCAATATTCGGAAGTAACGTGAAACTCAATATCAGGGAAATTGTCCTGCACCATTTGCAGCCACGCCTTGGTCTCAGCCATAAACACGTACTTGCCGTCTTTGTCCCGGGCGATGTAGCGCTCCTTGGAGGCAATAAACTCTTTGAGCTTCTTCGGGTTATCGCTGTGAATCCAGCAGGCTTTGTGCAGGTTCACGCCGTGGAATGTGCAACTGGCGTTGTACTCGTTCTTCAGACGGTGCTGAATCACCTCAAACTGCAGCGCCCCCACGGTGCCCACCACCTTGCGCGCGCCCAGTTCGTAAGTAAATAACTGCGCCACACCCTCGTCCATGAGTTGCCGCAATCCTTTGTCAAGCTGCTTGGTTTTCATGGCGTCCTGGTTCACCACCTCCTTGAAGAGCTCCGGCGAAAAGCTAGGGATACCGATAAAGTGACCGGTCTCACCTTCGGTGAGCGTGTCGCCGATCTTCAAATTGCCGGTGTCGTATAATCCCACGATGTCGCCCGGAAAGGCCTCGTCGATGATCTCCTTGTCCTGCGCCATAAAGGCGGTGGCGCTCGAGAATTTGAAGTTCTTGTTCAGGCGCACGTGGTGGTAGTTTTTGTTGCGCTCGAAGCGGCCCGAGCACACCCGCACGAAGGCAATGCGGTTGCGGTGCCGCGGGTCGATGTTCGCGTGAATTTTGAACACGAAACCCGAAAACGCTTCCTCGTCGGGTTTCACCTCCCGTTCGTCGGTACGGCGACTGCGGGGAGTAGGTGCTATGCTGACAAAGGTGTTGAGCATTTCTTTCACGCCGAAATTGTTCACCGCGCTGCCGAAGAACACCGGGGCAATCTCGCCCCTGAGGTAGGCTTGCATGTCGAAGGTGGGATATACGCCGGTAATCAGTTCTTCGTCTTCGCGCAACTGCTGGGCGTAGCTTTCTCCTACCAAGCGGTCCAGTTCTTTGCTGTGGATGTCGTCTACCCGAACGCTTTCGTCGTGCAGCTTTTGCTTGCTGGGTTGAAACAACAGCAGGCTCTGGTTGTAAAGACTATACACGCCCTTAAAACTTTTGCCCATGCCGATGGGCCAGCTCAGCGGCCGCACCTTGATGTCGAGCTTCGCTTCGATTTCTTCCAGCAGGTCGTAGGGGTCTTTTCCTTCGCGGTCGAGTTTGTTGATGAAGGCGATGACGGGCGTTTTGCGCATGCGACATACTTCCATGAGCTTTTCGGTCTGGATTTCTACGCCCTTCACGCAATCAATGACCATCACCACGCTATCGACCGCCGTGAGGGTGCGGTAGGTGTCTTCGGCAAAATCCTGGTGACCAGGGGTGTCGAGCAGGTTGATTTTTACCGGGTCGCCGCCGTTCTTGTACATGAAGCCCATCACCGAGGTAGCCACCGAAATGCCGCGCTGCTTCTCAATTTCCATGAAGTCGGAGGTGGCGTGCTGGGTGATCTTGTTTGACTTCACCGCCCCTGCCGTCTGGATGGCCCCGCCAAACAGCAATAGCTTTTCGGTGAGGGTGGTTTTGCCCGCATCCGGGTGGCTGATGATGCCAAAGGTGCGTCGTTTGGCGATTTCTTCGGTGATGTTGCTCATGGTTGGGTGGGTACACTACCAGAGAGGGTACGAGAATGGGGGAAGATTAGTTCTTGAAAGAAAAAGTGTTTATGGTGCGATTGCTCAACTGTTAGCAACAACAATCGAGCAATCAAACCATTTGCGCAGGCCTCCCATCATCGTGTCTGTACCCTTTCTGCAACGGTCAACCCCTATTCAGGGTCCAATTCCGCCAGCTTAATCGGGAATACTTCAGTATGCAACCAGACGTGGCCGGTGGTGTAGGGGTCGTTGCCCAGGTAGCGGTGCAGTTCTTCGGCCGTTTCGAAGCGCAAGTATAATGTAGAGCCGATCATCGTACCTTCGGGACTTAGCAGCGCGCCCCCCTCGATAAGTTGCCCATCTTTCTTCATCCGCCGGGCCTGCACCAGGTGCGTTTCGCGCACTTTCAGGCGACGTTCCAGGGCTCCTTCGTCGGTGCCGTCGTAAGCGATTACTAAAAACTCCATGATAAGGTTCGGTTGCCGACAGTAAAGTTACGGATTATTTTCCAGGAGAACGCAAGTGTATCAGAAGAGAGTGCGTGCGGAGGCAGTGGGTATACCTTGTCCGCGCCGTCTTGTTACCACTTATTCAAGCTCTTCTTCACTCTGCGGCGCGCCGGAACCAAATCCATCCACCCGGCGCTGATGCCCAATGAAGCGGTGGAGAAGCGCGACAGGGAAGCCTCGCCCGACAGTGCCAGAAAACCAAGCTTGAAGCGGAAACCACCGACCAGACTGGCTTGCCCGTGGGCCGTTCTGATCTCAATAGGATCGGTGAGATTGGCCAGGGTAAGCCGCCGATTGTTCGAGTCAGTAGCATTTTCAGGATTGTAGTAAGGAACCGTAGCCACTCCGTAGGTGCCGGTCAGTTGCAGGGTGGTGATGGAACGCGCGTAGCGCAAACCGCCGTATACGCTAACCAGCGTAAATTCGCGAGAAACCAGCGCGTTCACGTTCCAGGCTTGTACCCTAAAATTGGCGCCCTGCACGCTATAGTCGGCATCGGTCACCGACGGGCCCTGGTAGTTGGTATTGCCCTGCGTAGAATCGGCAAAGGTGGTGCCCGCCGGAGCTTCGGGAAGCAGCGTAGGAAGGTCAAGCGAGGCGCCGGTGCTACTGTAGGCCGCCGCCAGGGATAAGCTCACCGGCAGTTGGCGCAGGTAGGGCACCCACTGCTTGATGTCGTGCTTAAGTCCTATTCCTAGCAGTCCGTTGTAGTCGACGGTCACCTCATCGCGCACCACATTGGTAGTGGGCAGAAACCGGATCATTACCTCGGTGGCCAAGGGCACGCCCACGTTCAACTGCATGGCCGGGGTGAGGGGGTTGAGAGCCAGTCCCAATCCGTCGGGCAGCACCAACTCGGCCACGGTGGCCTTCTCTTCAAAGCCCGAGACCGGATTTTCGTAGGTAACCACCTTGCGAATGGTTTCTTGTTGGTCATTTTCGGCAGAGCCAAACACGGTAGGCGCCTGGCTGAATTTATACTGCCACACCTCGGTGTAGGTACGGCCGTCTATCTCGCGGGTGGTGGGAGCGTTGAGGCCCAGGGCGTCTAGACTAAAACTACGCTCAGCGGTGGGTACGTAGGCGGCGTTACCCACTAGTTTGAGTTCGAAGCGCTTGGGCTTCAGCGGGGCGGCAGCGTTCACCCAACCCGCATTGAGGTTGGCACCGGTCAATTTGCCCAGCGGAGCGGTATAGGCGCCAAGCAGGGTGTTGGCATCGTTCACTCCGGCCCGCAGCAGGGCGTTGACGTCCGATTGAGAAAAAGAAGCCGTTGAAGCACTGGCTACAACGGTGGCAGCAATTAAAGTTTTGTAAAAAAAATGTTTCACGGGTGGGTACGTTTGGTGGTCGTTTTTGGACCGTCAAACATACCGCCATACGGTGGTTAGAAACATGAAAAATGATCAAACGCGCGGAGATGTACTGATTATTAACAAATAAAACGGCTTGGGATGCCTCTGGAAGAGCCAGACGAACTAGACCTTGCCAATCTGGTTGGAGCAGCTCAAAACTTTAGGCTCCTCCCCGCGTTCTAAAAGTTGTCGTAGCATAAAAACCATTCTTTCGTTACGCCCTACCTGATACTGCCCATCGCTATGAACGTAGAAAAGATTGACTTCTCGCAAACGCACGCTTTTGCTCCTATTTTTTTAGACTATCTCGCCCAGAAAGAGACGCTCAGCGATTTTTACCACCGTCCGCCCCAATTAGCTAGCTTTGCCGACCAAGTTGCCGAGAAACAATGCACGCCTGAGGTGCGCAACGATTTGGTGAAGGTGCTACAGCAGCAGTACCGCGGTCTGGAAGCCTCGGAAGCGGTGCAGGAAAACATTGATGCCCTGGGCCAGGAGAACACCTACACCATCACCACCGGCCACCAACTCAATATCTTTTCGGGCCCCTTGTTCTTCATTTATAAACTGGTAACCGCCATCAACAGCTGTCGGCAGCTTAGCGAAGCGCATCCTGATCACCGGTTTGTGCCGGTGTACTGGATGGCCTCCGAAGACCATGACTTTGCCGAGATCAATCACTTTCATTTGTTTGGACAGCGCTACCAGTGGGAAACCGAGCAGCAGGGCGCGGTGGGGCGCTTTGGTTTGGAGGGGATGGAAGCGGTGCTGTCCGCGTTGCCCGAAGCGGTGCCTTTGTTTGAGCGGGCCTACCGCGAGCACGATACCCTGGCGGCGGCCACCCGCTACTACGTGAACGAGTTGTTTGGCGATCAGGGGCTGGTGGTGCTCGATGCCGACGATGTCACGCTTAAACGACATTTTTTGCCCGTGATGCAGGACGATGCGCTAAACCACTCGGCCAAGCAACTGGTGGGAGAGGCTTCGCAGCGCTTAGACGAACTGGGCTACCGCACGCAGGTGCACCCCCGCGACATTAATTTGTTTTATCTCACCGACCAGCAACGCGAGCGACTGGTGCGGGAGGAAGGCGATTTTGCGGTGAACAACACCAGTCAGCGCTTTTCGGAAGCGGAACTGCGGCAAACAATGGAAGCACATCCCGAGCGGTTTAGCCCCAACGTGGTGCTGCGCCCCTTGTACCAGGAAATGATTTTGCCCAACCTGGGCTACGTGGGCGGACCGGGCGAACTGGCTTACTGGCTACAGCTCAAACCGGTGTTCGACCATTATCAGGTGCCCTTACCCGTGCTGCTGCCCCGCAACTTTGCGCTGGTGATCACCAAAAGCAACGCTAAAAAACTGCGCAAGGTAGATATTGCCACAGCCGATTTGTTTGTAGATACCGATACCTTGGTCAAGAAGTTTGTGGAAGAAAACGCCGAGGCCTCGTTGTCGCTCAATGAGCAAAAAGAGGCGCTGGCCAAGGTATACGAGCAAGTAGAAGAAAAAGTGCTGGCCGTAGACGGTAGCCTGAAGGGGTTTATTGGGGCCGAGTCGAGCAAGGCGTTTAAGAGCCTAGACAACATCGAGAAGCGACTCAAGAAGGCCGAGGAGCAGAAGCAGGAAACGGCGGTGGGGCAACTGGAAGCGTTGAAGGAGAAACTTTTCCCCGACGGGGGCTTACAGGAGCGGCACGAAAACCTGCTCACCTACCACATCAACAATCCGCAGTTTATTGACGAGCTACTGGAGAAGTTCGATCCGTTCGATTTGCGGTTCAACGTGCTGATTGAAGAGTAGATCGGGCGGCAAGGAAAACTATTTGCACCAAAAACCTTTGTCCAGGTGAAAAAGTCTCAGCTACGCCAAGTCTACCGGGACCAGCGTACGTCTCTCTCGGAAGAAGCGTACCAGCAGTTAAACCAGCGGCTTGTAGAACGGCTGTTTGCGGTGTCCTCTCTGGGTGGCACGGTGCACTGTTTCCTTTCGGCGGAGCGGCAGCGGGAGGTAGATACTTGGCCGATCATCCGACGGTTGTGGGCGATACTTACGGTGCGGGTGCTGGCTCCCCGGTGTGTCCCATCGGGCAATGAACTTTCGCACCACGTGCTGACTCCGGCCACCCCGTTAGAGAACAACCGCTGGGGCATTCCCGAGCCGGTCGATGGTCAGGAGTGCCCAGCGTCGATCATCGACTGGGTGCTGGTCCCGCTGCTGGCCTTTGATCGGCGGGGGCACCGGGTGGGCTACGGAAAGGGTTTTTACGATCGCTTTCTGGCCGGGTGCCGCCCGGATACCCGAAAGGTTGGCCTATCGCTGTTTGCACCGGTAGCAGAAATCGATAACATCAATCCTCAGGATGTTCCGTTGGATGCCGTGGTGACGCCCGAGCGGGTGTGGATGTTCTACGCAGGTAAAGAAGTGAGGAAGTGATGGCGGATTATATTACTTTTCAACCAACGAACCTTAGGTTTTCTTCATTGAGCTTTTCTATGCTGACTAGCATTATCAACTAATTTCTTATTTCTATGAACCTACGCATTGGCTACGGATACGACGTGCACCAATTGGAAGAAGGCCGGGAGTTCTGGCTGGGCGGCGTGCGGCTGGAGCATACGCACGGAGCCCAAGGGCACTCCGATGCCGATGTGCTCATTCACGCCATCTGCGACGCGCTGTTGGGCGCGGCCAACCTACGCGACATCGGCCATCATTTTCCGGATACCGATCCGCAGTACCGGGGCATCGATAGCAAGCTACTACTGCGCGAGGTGATGCAACTACTGCGGCAGCACGACTACGAACTGGGAAATATAGACGCCACCGTATGCCTGGAGGTACCGAAGATAAATCCCCACATTCCGGCCATGCAGGCGTGCCTGGCCGAGGTAATGGGCGTGGCGGAAGCTGATATCTCGCTAAAGGCAACCACATCCGAGCGGATGGGATTTGTTGGTCGAAAAGAGGGGGTTGCCGCGCACGCGGTGGTGCTGGTGCAGCGGAAAGAAGGAGCTTAGCGTGCGTACCCGAAACGCTGTGATCAACGACATACCTTCTATCACTACCCTGTTTCAGCAGGCAGTACTCAAAGCAACGGTTCGCGACTACACCGAGCGACAACGTGAAGTCTGGGCGGCGCGCGGTGACAATCCAGCCCGTTGGGAGCAGCGAATCGCTACGCAGCACTTTCTGGTGGCCGAGCAGCCGGAGGGTTTGGCCGGTTTTGGTTCTATCACCGCCAGTAGTGGCTATCTGGACGTGCTTTATGTCCACCACGCTTATCAGAGCCGGGGCATTGCCACCCATTTGCTTACCGCTCTTGAAGCATGGGCTGAGCAGCAGAAGTTTTCGGAAATCACGACCGATGCCAGCATCGCGGCACGTCCATTCTTTGCTCGCCACGGCTACCAGCCCCTGAGGGAACAGCAGAACGCAATCGCGGATGAAATACTGATTAATTATCGGATGCAGAAAATTCTATAGCAGTATGAACACAATACAACTCATTGAAACCGGAGACGGGTCGCACAGCCTGCTCAACGTGGCGATGGACGAGACCTACCACTCGCGGCACGGCGCGCTACGCGAGTCGGAACACGTGTTCATCCGGCACGGGTTGCACGCGTGGACAGACCAGCACCCCACGGCTTCAGCAGTGCGCATTCTGGAAGTGGGTTTTGGTACCGGTCTCAACGCTATTCTCACCGTGCGCGAAGCCCAACAACGGCCTGCTCTAGCTTTCCGATACACTACCCTGGAGCCGCATCCGCTGGCGGAAGAGACGATCAACCGCCTGAACTATCTGGCGCTGCTCAACGATGCTACGCTGGAGCCTCATTTTGCTGCCCTACACCAAGCTTCGTGGGAAGCAGACCAAGTACTACTGGATAATTTCACGCTGCACAAAACCCGTAGTACGCTTCAGGACTTTCCGGTAGCGCCGCACACCTACGACCTGATTTACTTCGATGCCTTTGCGCCCAACAAGCAGCCCGAACTGTGGACGCTTCCGGTGCTGCAGCGCGCGGCCACACTGATGGCCCCCGGCGCAATCTTCGTTACCTACTCAGCCAAGGGACAACTCAAACGTGACCTGAAAGCGCTCGATTTACGGGTAGAAACCCTGGCCGGTCCGCCCGGCAAGGCCGAAATGGTGCGCGCCCGCAAGCCCTGATTAGAACGAAGTTTCAGGAAGTGACGGCAGTACACTACCTTGGGGGCACCATTGATCGGCAGCGCTCTTGAAAAAAATCGTCAACTACTTAAAGCAGCACCTGCGGGAAGATTTTCACCCGGGCTACTACGCCTTGGTGGCCGTATTTCTGAGCGTGACCATTGCCCTTAATTATCGCTTCGACTTTGAGGATAGCGTAATCGATGCCTACTACGGGCGAAGCATCCGGGCGTTCTACTACTTTCTCCTCTACGCCTTCGCCTATTATAGTAGCGTGTTGCTTTATAATTGCTTTCGGGGCAATTGGCACTGGTGGACCACGCCGGGCTTCTGGCTGCGCAGCCTGTTTGGCCTGGCGGTGCTAAGCTTTGACAAGTCGTTTCACTACCACAACTACTTCATCCAAACCTACCTGCCGCCCGAAACGTGGCGCTACGGCATCAGCTTCGCCAAGCAACTGATGGGATTGTTCACCGCGCTGCTGCCCCTGTACGTGTTTTATCGCTGGGCGGACCACCGGGTGGGCAGTTTCTACGGACTCACGCTCCGAGGTTTCGATGCGAAGCCGTACGCCCTGATGCTGCTGCTGATGGTGCCGCTCATCGTGATCGCTTCGTTCGATGCAGGCTTTCTGCGCACGTATCCCCGCTACGTAGAAAGTGGTATTGCTTCGTTTTTAGCCGTGCCCGACTGGGTTCCGGCATTGGCTTACGAGTTGGCTTACGGCTGGGATTTTGTGTCGATCGAGTTGCTGTTTCGGGGTTATTTGGTGCTGGGCATGGCAGTGGTGCTGGGGCGGGCCGCCGTGGTGCCGATGGTGGTGACCTACGCTTTTTTGCACTTTGGTAAACCGGCGGGCGAAACAATAAGTTCTATTTTCGGAGGCTTTATTCTGGGCGTGATCGCCTACCAGAGCCGTTCGGTGCTCGGCGGAGTGCTCATCCACGTGGGGGTGGCGTGGCTCATGGAGCTGGCGGCGTATGTACAAAAGGAATTTTATTCATAATATTGCACCCGAATTGCCGTAGTAACACTGGCGACCGCTAGGGTGTTGTGATTCCGATACATATTGAACAATTTTTACCTTATGAAATCATTCTTTGCTACTTTATTAATCGTTGCCGTCTCCACGCTGGGATACGCCCAAGACGCTTCCTCTGGTATGGCTACGTCATCATCTTCTCCCGCAGTGTCTCTCGGAGCGGAGCCCGATTTGCCTGGCACGCTGGTGATGGACTTTGGCTTTAATTTTCTGCAGGACGCTCCTGATAACATGAACCTGCGGTTCTGGAAGTCAAAGGGCGTGAGCTTATCCTACCTTTACGACATGCCCATCGGGGAGTCTAAGTTTTCGTTTCATCCCGGGGTGGGAGTAGGCTTCGAGAGCTACGGCTTTGCGCAGAATGTGACGGTGCAGTATCCGCTGGGTGCCGACACGGCCTCCGTGGTGGCGCTGGATGCCAATGAGTACCAAAACGTGAACAAATCAAAACTGATCACGCACTACGTGGATGTGCCGCTGGAGTTCAGGTTCTACACCAGAGAGAACCAACGCGGCCTGATGGTGGCCCTCGGTGGCAAGGTGGGCTACCTGTTCAGCTCCTACACCAAGATCAAATACGAAACGCAGGGCAAGGGACGTACCGAAAAGTTACGACAGGATTTTAACCTCAATCGCCTGCGCTACGGAGCCAGCGCCCGCCTGGGCTTCCGGGGCATTCACCTGCACGGGCAGTATATGTTCTCCGACCTGTTCAAAGCCGACGGCGGCCCCCAGGGCAACAACTGGAAGGTGGGTTTGTCGATTGCTTTGTTTTAGCGCACGATCATGGTTTTCTGGTGCACCTCGCTGCCCTGCTGGACGCTCACCACGTAGACCCCGCTGGCCAATCGCGTCCGGGGCTGGATCATAAACCCTTGCTGGCTCAGTTGATCAGTTTCAATGACCTGTTGCATGTAGGGCTTGCCGAACATATCCAGTAGTTTGAAGGTCACGGTGCTATTGGGCCGCAGACCCGTTACTTTCAGCTTCGCTTGGCCCTGGGGGGCGGGGTTCGGATAGAGGTTCACTTCTACGAATCCGGCCACAAAGCCAGTGCTGATCCACTCCACGCTGATCTTGTCCGAATATTCAAACACCCCGTTAAAGTCTACCTGCTTCAGTTGGTAGTACGAAATTCCCGATACCGGCAGCTTGTCATCAAACTCGTAGCGAATCACGGCAGTGGTGTTGCCGTTGCCCGCCACCTCGCCGATCTTCTTGAAGTTGATGCCGTCTACCGAGCGCTGCACCTCGAAGTAGTCGTTGTCGATCTCCGTAGCGGTTTCCCACACCAGTTGCACCATTTGTTCCTGCGCGTTGGCCGTGAAGCTGATGAGCTCTACGGGCTGGACCATATCCTCGGTACTTCCTAGGGTCATAATTCTCTCTGGCCCCGCAGATCCGTTGAAAGATACGTAATCGGTGCTCAAGAACGTTTTCGATGTGCCATCATGAGCGGTTCCCCCGTGATTGTTCCACACGTTGCTAGCAGGACTATTCCAAGCCATAGCCCGAAAGGCCCCAAGGCTAGTGGGAATGTAACTGTTGGCATCCCATCGCAGCCCGATCCGGGCACTGGTAGTACCCGTCGGGGCAGCGTCCTTGTCGTTGGACACCACCCAGTATTCGTCCTCACTGATGTCGACGATGCTTGGATCGTTGCTGGTGAAATTGCTCACCCGACTGGGATTGGGGTTACTATTGAAATACTCCGCCTGCCAGACCAGGGTTTGGGCCGGATCATGCGTGGCATCGTTTACCGACATCTGGCCAAAGCGGTTGCCCTTGCCCACCGGGAAGGTAAAGTTATCATTGTCGTTGAGCACCGCTTGCAGCGGGCCATTCACGAAGCTGGCGGACGACGCTTGGCTGGTGGTGGCTCCGGTGAGTATGCGCAGGTAGTTGGTGGCGTTGGTGGTGACCCTTCCGTTGGAAAGGATCAGCGCATTGCCAATGTCAATATCTTGGTTGGCACCAATGTTCCCGTAGGCCGCATCAGCGACGGCCGCGTTCACAACAGTGACTCCGGCGGCGTTGTTAATGCGCAACCGGCCCAGGGCGTTGGGGCCGGTGAAGTCACCCACCAGTGCTTGCGGTGTGCTGCCGCCCATCGTCAGCGTACCGCCCCCGTTGACAAAACTAGCCGCATCGGCCTTGCGCACGGTGCCCAGCACGGTAGTTACATTGTTAGCGTCGGGAATCACTACCGTTATGGTGTTGGCAAGATGAAAATCTTCACACACCTTGAGCGCAAAATTGTTGGGGAACGTGCGCGTGCCGCTGCCGCTGAAGGTCACACGGCGCACCGATGGTATGTCGGCCAGCACCGCGTAGCTACCGGAACCAGCGTATTCCAGTCCACCACCACCAGAACAAGAAGCATCCGGAAAGAACTCTTCGTAGTCGCCAGTGGGGAACAAAGCATTCGTACCGTCCGACTCCAGCACCAGCGTGCCGGTGCCGGTGACGAAGCCCAGGTTGTGATTGTTGGTGCCATTTTGAATAACGACTTGCGCACCGGCCTCGATGGTGATCTTCCGGGTTCGAATACTGTTTTGGTTATACTGTAGTTGGAAACTACCGGCCACCACAATATCGGGAGTTTCTCCAGGCAGCGGAGCTACTCCGCCCACGTAAGAGGTTCCGTCGTAGAAGCTGCCGCTGCCGCTGCTTATTGTTACAAATTCGGGAACTGCGTCAGGGATTGCCCCGCCGCACAGTAGGCTGACGCCATCGTTCTGAAGGGTGATTCCTGCCGTGTAGATTCCCTCCAGTCGGGCATCGTCCTGACCGTTAAAGGAGTAATGAATCTCCTGGGCCGACTCATCGAAATCAGCGGTGGTGAACACCTTATCCCACATGTTATCGGTGTTGTACAAGCGGGCCGGGCCGTAGTTGGCAATGGTGTAAGTGCTACCGTTGGCGTTCGCAATTCGCACGTCGTTGGGGTCGTAGTGCATGGTGAGGTCCCCGTTGAAGCCACTGATACCGCTCGATTTCACAATCCAGTAGTATTGCAAAACGTTGTCGGCGTCGGTGATGTTGGGATCGGTACACGAACCGGCTGTCTCATCGTCTTCGGTGATGGGCGGCACGTCGCGCACGGGGCGGGCGGTGATATAACCGGCCGACATGTCGTTGATGGTGGCCACGATGGGCGTGTAGGCAATTAGCCCCACTGGATAAGTAAACGACACGTTGCCCCCGCTCACGGCGTTGTAGTACTTGCGTACCCCAAAGTCGCGGATGGAGCTGTTGGTCTGGATCATGTTATTCTTGTTGAAATCATCGGCCCCGGTGCCGCCCGAGCCGTTCTCGATAAACGCGTTCTCGGGGAAAATCAGCAGGTTGCCGCCCATATCAAACACCCCGGTGGTGAGCGTGAGCTTTTCGTTGATTCGGAAGTTTTCTTCCGTGTCGCGGATAATCAGTCCCGAAGCGTTGTCCAGGTTCATTACCCCGATCTGGCTGGTGCCGGGTCCGGTGCGGTCCAGATTCTGCTGCTGGTTACCATTGAAAATAATACCTGGGCCGGTGGCGGCGCTGCTGTGGGTGGCATCGTGCACCAAATCTTTTTTGATGTTGAAGGCACTGGTCTGCGTACTCAGCGTTCCGGCGTAGACAAAGGCGTTGTTGTCTACGGTCACATCCTTCGAACAGGCTGAGGGTGCCACCGCCCGACTTGGTAAAGTTCCAGAAGGTGGTGGTGCCGCTACCGCTGATCGCCGATGCACCGGCGGACGGGAAGTAGGTATGCTGGTTGTTGGTGGTATTGCCGTCGGTGGTGAGGTCGCCGTCGTTCACCAGGAACTTGTTGATGGTCAGATCATAGCCGTTAGCATTGAACGTGGCCCCCGTGATAATGCTGAGGCTGTCAGCACTCAGCGGCACCCCGTATACGCTCGCGTCAATGTGCGCCGAGGCGACGGCTAGCCGGGCTACGTTGCTGCTGCTGCGGATGCCAAACCGGTCCTGGTTGGTGGGAGTGTCGTCGGTGTTGCCAATAGTGATGATCGTTTTGTCGGCTACGTTGCTGCTGGCTGGGTCTAGCAGGAGACTAGGCACGGTGGTAGAATTGTTATCGCGGGCGATGGTGAAGCTTCCGCCGGTATACTCAAAGGAGCTTCCGGCGTTGGTTATCTCAAACAGGCCCCGGGCACTAGCCGGAGCGGCATTCTTGCCTACGAGCACCGTGCCGCCGCTCTGGGCGTATTGTAGCACTCCGGTGGTAGCGTTGAGTCCCCGGCGAATTTGGGAGCCTACGGTAAGGGTGCCATCGGTGACCTCAATGCGGGCCCGGCCTGATGAACTGTACTCAATAAAGTTGTTGCCATTGTTAGTTGCATCGTCCATGTCAAGTTCGCCCCCGCTGATGCGGAGCAAGCCGTCGAGCAGTAGGCCAGTATCATCGCCCTGGATACGGGCCACACCCTGACGCAGCTCTAAGCCGCCGGAGCCGGATGAGGCAGTGGGGTTAGTAGTATTGGGGAGTAAGAAGTTTCCGGTAGAGGCATCGGTAAGGGTAACATCTATCCCCGGATCGTTCAGTATGAGCGTACCGTTGAGGATTTCAATAGGTTGTTGATTGATATTAGTTGGTAAAGGAAGATCAATATCAGTATCAACGCTTATTTCATTGGTAATATCCGTTTTATTGATTGTAAAAGTGTACAGTTCGGGTATAGAAGATGCATTGGTATTGGTTCTTGAATACACCACCGAGTTATTTCCTTTTGCTATCAATTTTACATGATCCGTATTCTCGTATAGGTCAATTCCTCCGTCTGTATCGGTACTATTATCTGTTATATTGCCGTAAATAGATAATGTATGACTCGCATTGTTTCCCCCTGCATTGTTGATGGTCATGCTTGATCCTCTACGCGTGAGTATCAAATTACCATAAACCTCAACGCTTCTGGAAGGAACACTTCCGCCGTTGGAACCAGGAAAAAACAGCTCTGGATCAGCTCCCCCATTATCTCCCATTACTTGTCCTGCTGGAAACACCTCATAGCCATTAATCAGCTGAAGGTTGCCGTTTATAACGAGATCACCATCAGCAGGGTTAGCATTATCGTTGTTTAACGCCAGATTTGCCCCCCCTACGATTAGTAAATCGCCCTTTATTTCATGATCATTCGCTAGGATAGTCGTCCGATTGTTATTGCCGAAACCATCTGAAGTTATTAGAAGATGGGGAAGCGCAGCAGGAAGGTTTTGGTAAGTAGCATTGGCTTGAAAATTCTCAACCAGATAAAACGATTCAGATTGATTTACATAATCGCCTAAATCTACGCTTGAAAAAACAGGGTCCGTATTTGCTCGGTCGGAAATTATACCTACTCCTTTGATACTGCTAATAGCTAACGTAGGACTACCTCCGCTACTATTAATAGTTAACTCCGGTTTAAAGGCAAAGCCGCCCCTTCCTGCCTGGGTAATAGTAACATTTTCTACAAATCGTAACTCTGCGGCCCCTGCTGTTATTCCACGCTCTATTCTGATACTATGCGGGGTGCCTGTATCAGGACCTACTCCTAAAACAGCTATGTCTCCTGCCCCTGGGTAATCTTCTCCCTCAACGTTCCCTGCAATCTGATTAATATCATCGTCGTGTTCATCCGTTACTCCCGCACTTCCAACGGGATCTGCCGTGATTTCAGCATCACTATTCCAGGATGCCCCTTCATCCCAATCAGCGTTTGATCCATCTTCATTTGAATAGAATATTTGGGGAGCCCCCACGAACCTATTCGCTTCCCCCGCCGTGTAGTTAGCCGCCGTAAGTGGGAACCCAGCGAACCCTCCCTGGCTAAACTCTCCCCCGGTGCTGCTACCGTTGAAGGTAATCACTCGAGTGTTGACTTGATATGATGAGATGTAAATATCGGTTTTGTCTTCAGTAGGGTCTGATTCAAAGTACCGATCGTAAGTGCCACCATCCAATACGTAGCCAGGAACGTAGTCAGATTCGTTGCTGGCACCTAACGGAAGATCTCGTCCGCTTTGTCCGACTTGGTCACGGTAATAGAAACGAAAGGCTACTTTGGGTACAGCGGTGAAGCCGTCGTGACGCACCCGCCAGTAGTGCTGTAGTATTTCGCCGCCTGATAACTCGGAGGTTTGTAGTTCGCCGCTCACCACGTTGATGCGCACGTAGCCGGTGTCGGCAAAGTCTTTCACTTTCATTTGGGCTGGCCGGGAAATAAGCGTGGTGCCGCCGTCAGGCGTGAATCCTACCGGAAAAGTGATGGGGCCGTCGTTATTAATCCGGGAGGTTTCGTCTTCAGCTACCGTATTTTCTCTGATTTTTAGCCGTAACCCGCCATCGCTGGCTTTGCCATCGGTAAATATTAAAATATTACCTGTTGCGCCATTATTAGGCACTTGGATAATACTACTGCTGGCCACGTTACCGTTAAAATAGTTTCCTCCGCCATTGTTGATGTTCCATATTTCATCGACGGTAAGCGTATTATCTTTCACATAGATGCGCCCGTTCATATACTCCATGCGCTCAATATAAACGTCACTGTCAAACTCAACGGTTTCGCCGTCTCCTACATTAAATCGAATATTACCAAAGGTAGCGTTATCAGTAGTGGTAATCGAAATGGCACCACTATTCCCTTCTCTCATGCGAATTTGCGCTACTGAGGGTGTTCCACCTACTGTTGGGTATACACCCGAACTATAGTAGGTGCCCAGCCGATCTTGGTTGGTTATATTGCCCCAAATACGGAAGGTGTAAGCGTTTTGATCGAGAGTTCCTGATAAAACTGACATATCGCCATTGATATCAAAGCGGATACCTCCGTTATTACCAGTGCGAGCAATGGTGCGTAGCTCATTCCCAGTAGTACGGTCTAGTACAAAATTTCCTGTTTCCAGTCTATTATCTCCAATATACACGGTATCCATAGCCGAAGTGGCTACTGTCTGATTGAAGTGCGTAGTGTTGTAATGGGTCGGTGCGTCACCGTTGGCATCATAAGGGGTTGTTCCACCAAAAAGGCACTGATAATTCGAATTTCTACCCACGTAGAAGCTCCCCCCTATGTATACATCATTAATGTCGGTGGCACTTGTGACGGGCGAAAACACGATTGGGAAATTTCCTAACGCATTGTTGTAGTAGGTATCATTATAACCGTGTACAATTAGGTCATTGATCACCCGCAGGGGTTGCGCCGCCAGCGTAGCAGCTCCGCCCCCTGAACCAGAAGTTCCTCCGCTGAGTACCATGGGGGCTACTGGGTCTTGGGTGGCTCGCATGAACACATTATAGAAGGGCGCGCGTGACGTTATCTTTGCAATATTTGAGTTGCTAGATTCTATTGTAACCCGACCGCCGGTGACGTTAACGTTGCCGGGATCACTGTTGATAAACACCGCCCCTCGACCGTTGGAGCCACTGACTGTTAAACTCCCCCCGGACATAATAAATATGTTACCGGTATAGGTCAAACTGAATACGTAATAATCACCACTGGCTCCGCCCAAATCACCGTCTACTACTACATCTCCTCCCGATTGGTTGTAACCTCCTAAACTGCCAGCACCTTGTATGGACGTACGAATCTGGTTGGTAAGTATCCTTCCCCCCTCAACGCGAATTAATCCATTCTGACGGAGGGTGAGGCCACTATTTCCGGTTGCTTCCAGATAGCCACTACTCACTCTTACCGTACCGTATGGCACAATAGCAGTGGTTGATGTTTTACGGACGTCTCCTCCGTTTATCCAAAGCTGTGTACTGGAGGAGATAGCATAATTAACGTTACGGTTCAATACCGGAATTTCCACGTTGCCCCCAACCTCGGCGGTGCCGTTGATGAGAGCAAAGGCATTGGTGTTCTGCGCCTCCGTCTGGCCATCACTATCTACGTTGTCGTCAGCAAAACCCAGCAACCGGAAGTGGTTGGCACTGCTGGCACCGAGCAGCAGTTTGTAGGTAGCGTCTACGCCCTTGTCAATAACGATGCGATAGAAATAGGTGGTGTTCAGGAAGTTCGCTGTCTGGTCGGCATTGTCGTTGGTAAATACCACGTCCACAATCCCATCGTCGGCGGTGGTGGTGTTCGTATTGTCCGATGCTTCGTATCGGTAGTAGTCATTGCCAGGGTTGCGTCGGTCGGCGTCGGAGGCGAAGTTAGCCCGGTTGGTGAAGCGCACGGTCCCCCGGTTGGTGAAGTTGCCCTCCAGGTTGAACCGGTGCCGCTGGTTGGTGTTGGCGGTGCTGATGCGCCCGGGGGCGGCTACGCTCACGTCCTTGGCCACGGTCAGTGTTCTATTGGCCGTGCCGGTGGCGGTGCCGAACTGAAACCCACCCTGGGTGATGGTCAGAGTGCCGTTCAGCACTAAGTTATCCCCCAAAATCACCTTCTTGGTGGCGTCAGTTAGGTTGATCGTCAGGTTCCGAAAGGTACGCGGCTTATTTAGGGTGAGGTCGAACGACGCGTTGATGATTACCGTACCCCCGTTGTCGGCGTCGGCAAAGCCAATGTTTCCGTCGGTCACTCCACCGGGAAAGTTATCCACCCGGTTGGTGCCGGAGTTGTAGCCCGCCAGGCGGATTATCCCACCACCGTTAATGGTCCCAAACTGGTGACCGGTGGTGGTGGTTACGTTCAGGTTGCCTTCCACCTTGATGGAGTTCACAGTTTTACTATTCTGTCCGGGCTGGATGGTTACGGTGCGGCCGGACCGGATGATAACTTCGTCAGCGGGGGCCGGCACCTCGTTGGCGGGGTTCTTAAGCTGCGGAGCGGTAGAGGCATCGGTGGTCCAGGTGCTGGGGTTAGACCAGTTGCCATCCTGAAATACGTACCAGGTCTGAACCAGCAACGGGTTACCGGTGCCGAGGGTGTAATAACCGGTTTTGAGACGCGATGCGGGCACGCTGACTACTATCTTATCAGCATCTTCTATGGTATAACTATCGGCAAATACGCGATCAAAGTCGCCCGTAGGCGTGGAGCGGTAGAGCAGCACGTAGTCACTAGGCGCACTAGGGTTGGCAAACCCCGCCGTAGTAAAATCAAAGACCATCTCAACGCTCACGTCGCCGCCGTCTACTCCCGACGCTCCGCCCCCCCGGTTCACTTCCACGTACCAGTCGCGGGCCCAGCGGTCGGTGATGTTGGTGGCGTCAGCAATTTCGGTAGTGATGTTGTTGGCGTGGGAAGTGTTGCGGTGAGCCAGCATGACGTACTCATCGGCATCGAGCGAACCGTCGGTTTCAAGGAGGGTAAGGGCGTCACTGGCCTGCGAATCGGTGCGGGTGTCGGTGCCGTCGGAGCCGATGCCGCGCAGATCAGTGAAGTAGCTGGCATCGTAGGTAGGTAGGTTTCCGAAGAAGTCGTTGGTGATGGTGATGCCGTACTTCTGGCTCAGGTAGTTTTCAATGATCAGCCGGTCGGCATTGGAAATTGATGCACTGAACATAATAATTTCAGCAATGTCGCCGTCCAAGTCCTGATCCGTTGCGTAGTCACCATCAACGGCATCTTGCTCTCCACCCAGCGCTAGGGTTCCTCCGGCAGTCATGGCAGCAGTGCTGCTGCTTGTGGTAGTATACTCTATATTGCTATTTAGATGATGAGTGAGCTCGCCAGTGTTCTTCCAACGAGAACTAACAACTTTAAACCCTCCAGTTAGGTCACCACCCGTACCCCGCTCAGTGCCGTTTATAAAAGTTTTTAGAGACCCTGGTTGCTTGTTATATAGTAAATACTCATTGCTACTTCCACCTATCGCATAGGATATGATCGCCGAACTATTAGTTTCTATTGTTTCTTCCTTCATTACCAGGATTGTCGTAATCTCGGTAGTAGGCATATCTGTAAATGCGTTCAGCACTAAACGATCAGATTCAGAGCCGGTGAAGCGTACCACCGGAAGATTGTTGAGCGTAGCAGATAGAACAAACGAAGGCAGTCCCGGATCACCACTTGGATTATTAGACCCGGCACTGGATGCCCCAAAGACAAATGAGTTGCCCGAACGGTCGGTCCAGCTGGGCACGTCGGCCCCGTCAGCTAGCCCCGGAGTGAGTGTCCCAGCATCCAACCACAGCACGTTTCTAGGCTGACCGCTGGTACCGTTCTGGTTACCCACTCCCGCCGGGCCCGTCTGTGCTTGGGCTATTACGCCAGTTATTAATGGCAGAAAACACCACAATAGAATACTTTTAGTGGCTTTGTTTACGCTTTGCAACATGCTCGTATACTTGTTTGTCATATCATTACTTGCTAATGCTCTTGGGGTGGAGCGCTGATTCGTAGGTTTGGTGCCGGAAAAACTGTACCTATTGCTAAGGCGCCTCGCTTTAGTTTGCATTATTTTATAGCAGAGTGTAACTATTGCTATTAGTAATACGCAACAATGCGATTCATGCTCTCTGCTAGGGTAGTGGGTTAAAAGTAGACGTAGTCTTTTGGGAAAAAATAGCAGAGAGGGCGAAAAGCCTAGCTAGGTAAGGAACCGGCGGAATTCGCCAATTTTAGCCCAACTGGCCGCTAGAGAATAAGCAGCACCGGGATCGTAGTCCCGTATTGGGAAAAAGAGGGAAACCGGAAAAGGCAGGATGAAATACGAAACTACCGAGACCCACAAGTTGGTGGTGCACATCCCGGCTCTTCTTGATAAAGGATGTTGAAGTTGTTAGGTAGCCAAGCCGTAGCTAACGTCCTTGAGTTCGTCCAACTGATCAAACAGGCGGTTGTCGGGATTGATCTTGTAGCGACGCGAAAGCAGTTCCACGGCGATATTCTCCGGCTCGTCTTGCAGACACACTTTCAGGGTACAAGTGCCGGGGAAGGCGTGGGTGAGTTCTTCCAGCCGATGAATCAGGGCCGCATCCAAACGCGCGGCCGGTAGGGTGATCCGGATGCCACGGGTCATTTTCTCACGCAGTTCGCTGAGCAGTTGCACCTGGCTGGGCTGTAGCTCCCACACATCGGGGCGGTTGTAGCGTTCCTCTACGCGTCCCTTCACGTACACGAATTCACCGATGGATAGCCGGTGCCGGTTACTCAGGTAGTCTTCTCCGAACAAGGCCATGTCGAGCGAGGTCTGGAAATCTTCGATGGTGATGAGTCCGAAGGGTTTGCCGTTGCGCATCTGGCGCTCCAGGCTTTTGGTGACGATGCCCGCCACGGCGATCTCCTGGTTGCGGTAGTTATTGACCTTGTCTACCGTGCAGGTGCAGAAATTATCGATTTCCAGCCGGTACTGATCCAGCGGATGCCCGGAGATGTAGAAGCCGGTCACTTCTTTCTCAATCCGGAGCTTCTCGATTTCGCTGTAGGGCTCGCAGTCTTCCACCCGGGGCAGCGGAATCTCCAGGCCCTGCGGTCCGCCGAAGAGCGACACCTGGGCGGCCTGTTCTTCGTACTGTAGCGTAGCGGCGTAGCGGGCGGCTTTCTCGAGCAGGTTCATCTCGCCGGGGGCGGTGTACAAGTATTGTCGCCGGTGCAGGTCGCTGAAGCAGTCGAAGGCCCCGGCCATCGCCATACTTTCTAACGTCTTCTTGTTTACCGCCCGCAGGTTAGAGCGCTTCACGAAGTCAAAGATATTTAAGTAAGCGCCGCCGCTCGCGCGCTCCTCGATAATAGAAGCAATGGCGCTTTCGCCCGCGCCCTTGATGGCGCCGAGTCCGAAGCGGATTTGCCCCGCGGCGTTCACCCCGAAGAAGAAGCTACTCTCGTTCGCGTCGGGGCCCAGCACCCGGATGCGCTGCTGCTTGCACTCGTCCATGAACAGGGTCACCTTGTCGGAGTTGTTCATGTTGTGAGTGAGTACCGCGGCCATGTACTCGGCGGGGTAGTTGGCTTTGAGGTAGCCGGTTTGGTAGGCCACCACCGAGTAAGCCGCCGAGTGCGAGCGGTTGAAGCCGTACTGGGCAAACTTCTCCATAATGGAGAACACCTCTTCGGCCTTGGCCTGGTCGATGCCGTGCTTTTCTTTGGCTCCCTGCACAAACACCGCCCGCTGCTTGTTCATCTCCTCGATCTTCTTCTTTCCCATCGCCCGTCGAAGGAGATCGGCACCACCGAGGGAATAGCCGCCCATGATTTGCGCGGTTTGCATGATTTGTTCTTGATATACCATTATTCCGTGGGTGTTCCTCAGAATAGGTTCGAGCAAGGGGTGCGGGTATTCTACTACTTCGGTGCCGTGCTTCCGATCAATAAAGTTTGGAATAAACTGCATCGGGCCCGGCCGGTACAGGGCGTTCATAGCGATCAGATCCTCAATATCGGTGGGTTTCAGTTTCTGCATCCACTGTCGCATGCCTTCCGACTCGAACTGAAAGGTGCCCACCGTGTCGCCCCGCTGGTAGAGACGAAAGGTCGTCTCGTCGTCGAGCGGAATTTTATCAATGTTGATATCAATATTGTGGTTGCGCTTGATATTATCCAGCGCGGTTTTGATGATGGTGAGCGTCTTCAGTCCCAGAAAGTCCATCTTCAGCATCCCGGCCGATTCCACCACCGAGCCGTCGAACTGGGTGATGAACAGTTCTGAGTCCTTGTCCGTTTTCACCGGAATGTACTCCAGCAGGTCGTCGGGTGCGATGATCACGCCCGCGGCGTGGATGCCCGCCCCGCGCACCGACCCCACCAGCTTGTGGGCCAGGGTCACCACTTCGGCCTGCTTGTCGGTGCCGTGCTTGATCTGCTTGAGTTCGGGTACGTCGGCCAGCGCCTGCTCGAAGGTGGTTCCTGGTTTTTCGGGCACCAGTTTGGCCAATCGGTTAGCGTCGGCCAGCGGCAGTTCGCTCACCCGCGCCACGTCACGAATGGCCATCCGGGGGGCCATCGTGCCGAAAGTAACGATTTGCGCCACCTGGTTCTGCCCGTACTTCTGCACCACGTAGTCGATCACCGCCTGCCGCCCTTCGTCATCGAAGTCGATGTCGATATCGGGCATGCTGATGCGCTCGGGATTGAGGAAGCGCTCGAAGAGCAGATCGTACAAGATGGGATCGATGTTGGTGATTCCGGTGCAGTAAGCCACCACTGAACCCGCTGCCGAACCGCGGCCGGGTCCCACGGATACGCCCATGCGCCGTGCCGCATTGATAAAGTCCTGCACGATGAGGAAGTAGCCCGGGAAGCCCATGTCTTGGATGACCTTCAACTCTAGGTTCAAGCGATCTTCCAATTCGGAGGTCATCTCCGGGTAACGCGTTTTAGCGCCCTCGAACGACAGGTGGCGCAAGTAATCATCTTGGTCGGCAAACCCGGCGGGGATCTCGAAGCGGGGCAGCAGGATGTCGCGCTCAAGGGTGAGTTCTTCGGTTTTTTCTACGATCTCAAAAGTATTGGTGATGGCTTCGGGCAGATCGTGGAACAGCGCCTTCATCTCGGCTTCCGACTTAAAATAATACTCGTCGTTGGCAAAGCCGAAGCGAAAGCCCCGTCCCCGTCCCTTGGGCACGGATTGCAAGTCACCGTTCTTGACGCAGAGTAGGGTATCGTGGGCGCTGGCGTCTTCCTTGTTGAGGTAGTAGGCGTTGTTGGTGGCGATCACCTTCACGCCGTACTTCTGAGCGAAGCCCAGCATAATGTCGTTCACCCGATTTTCTTCGGGTAGCCCGTGGCGTTGCAGTTCCACGTAGAAGTCGTCGCCGAAGGTATCCACCCACCACTGAAATGCTTCTTCGGCCTGGTGTTCACCCACGTTGAGGATCAGGTCGGGAATTTCACCGGACAAGCTACCCGTGGTGGCAATCAGGTTATCGGCGTACTGCTTGACAAGGTCCTTGTCGACCCGCGGGTAGCCGCCGTAGGAGCCATCGATGTAGCCTAGGGAGCAGAGCTTAGATAAATTCCGGTAGCCCGCCTGGTTTTTGGCCAGCAACAGCTGGATGGTTCGGTGATCGCGAAAATCTTTGGTAAATTTCTTCTGATGGCGGTCGGCCACCATGTATACGTCGCAGCCAATGATCACCCGCACGCCCTGCCGCCGCCCCTCGGCCACGGCCTTGAAGGCCCCAAACAGACTGCCAAAATCAGTCACCGCCACGGCGGGCATGTTCTGTGCCTTCGCGGTGGCGATCAGTTCTTTCAGGCCGATGGTGCTCTGTAGAATAGAAAACTGCGAGTGCACGTGCAGGTGGCTAAACGGAGCGGTTTTGATATCCTGCACTGAGGTAGCGGATGCGGGCACGTCGGGCACCTGCTCAATCGTAGCCGGATCGGCAATGGCGGTGGCGTCTTCCAGGTTGGGGCGCTCGTAACGAATGTCTGCGAGGGCCACTTCGGGAGTGTAGGGAGGAATGACGCGGTGCTCAATGAGTCCGAAGAAGCAGCGGGCGGTGGCGTCTACGTCGTAGGCGGAGTTGTGCGCCCCGTCGAAGCGCGCGCCGAAGAGCTTTTCGTGCAGTTCGGACAGCGTGGGCCACTTGTACCGGCCGCCTCGGCCGCCGGGAATCTTGCAGAAGTCAGTCGATGCATCTTTGGTGTCGATCTTAGGAGACTGCAGCACCGGATTATCGTCACCGGACTGCGACAAACCGGCGCGAATGAACTCGGCGGCGGTGATATTGATATCAAAATCAACGTTATGGCCAACGACCACGTTGGCACGAGCCAGGTCATTGCCAAAGGTGGTGAGCACCTCAGCCAGGGGCAATCCCTCATCCAGAGCACGCTGCGTAGAAATGCCGTGTACCTTTTCGGCGTTGAAAGGGATGGTGAACCCTTCGGGCTGGATAATATAATCGTGCTGACTGAGTAGTTTGCCGTTGGCGGCGTGCAGCTGCCAGGAGAGTTGCACCACCCGGGGCCAATTGTCCAGATCGGTGACGGGAGCATTATAATCGCGGGGAAGTCCGGTGGTCTCAGTATCAAAGATGAGGTACATACAGGAAGGTCGGCGTAAGGGGTTGCGGTTGAACGGTTTGCGAATATTTACCTGAACAATCTGTTTAAACGTACAGTATTCTTCTCAATAAAATTCCTTTAAACATACACCAAACGGGGCGGAAATAAAACAAAAAAAGCACCGACTATGGCTAGCCGGTGCTTTTCCTCAACAAACTTTTTCTGCTTAATTCGGAGTGATCGTCACCCGAATTCTTTCTCCTACGGGGCGGTAGATAAACCCATCGCCGGAAGGATTGATATCATCGGCCACCACGCGGCGCACGGTGTTGTCCGGGTCAACCGGTCCGGTATTGGGAGCTGCTTGGCGAACGGCTTGATTCAGTCCCGCTCCGGGATACTCGTTGGCCTCGGTTCCGGCATCGTAAGCCACCATCAGTCGGCTGGCGTTTCCATTGAACGGCCGCCCGTTGGTTCGGAAAAGCGGAATGCCGATTTCAGGAGTGGAGTAGACAATGTCGTTGCTCTGCACGTTCATGGTCACAATGGTTAGATAGTCACCCGATTGGGCAGCGTCTACCGTGAACGAATAGCTTCCTCCGGGTCCGATGGGCGCATCGCCAAAGGAGCCGCTGGCTTTCAGGTCGGTTCTTTGCGTGAGGGCGGTTGCCAGCGTTGCCGGATTACCGTCTTCGGCCAATGCCTCCAGACCTACGCCGCGATCCACTTCGCCGGTCGTCAGCACCGGGCGCACCTGGTTGCCGTGCACCGCGAATACGCCGGGCGATAAGGGCACGGCAAAACCTTCGTTGCGGTCAAAAGTGGCTGCCAGGATAGCGGGATTTCCGTCCTCAGCCAACTCCTTGAGTCCGTCAGCCCCGGCTCCACGGTCTATGCCGAAGACGGGGGTGAGGACCGTATGAACGCCCCACACGCCCGGGGAGAGGTTGCTATTAGGCACCGCCGGGTCACCGGTTTTGTTGGCAATCCGCACCGTGAATCGCGTACCCACGTTGCTGATGGTCACGTCTACCAGGCTAGCCGCCGTTGCCGGGTCCGCCGCCGGGTAGGTTGTTCCGTTGTACCTTTGAACCGGCACGTTATCGTCCGCGTCGGTATCGTTGTTCTTGGTGCCCGCATCCCACAAGAATACCCGGTCAGAGATATTTCCGGTGATCGGAACGTTGTTGGGATTGTAAAGCTCGATACCATCTTGCCCCGGGGCAATGAACAGGTCGTTAGACGCGGCCAGCATGGTGACAAACGACAGGCGGGTGCGCTCTCCGGTGGTGAGTTCCGGTCCGGCATTAAAGCTAAACTCGTAGGCTCCGCCGTTAGCAGCAGTCGTTCCCGGAGTAGCCGGTCCGGCAGCGGTGGCGCCAACGGGGGTGCTAAACACGCCGTGCTGGTAGAAACGCCGAGCATCCGACACGTTCTCGATGGTAACGGTGAAGCCTCCGGTGCCGTCGCTTGATGCACTGAGGTTTACTACGGAATCGATGAGGTGCACCACCCCGTTCTCAGCAGTAAGATCAGTTTCCAGCACGTCGGCACCGTTGATGCGCACCGCACCGGTGTTCACGTCCACCGTGGCGGTGAGGGTAGCCCCGCTGATGGTGTTGTATACGTCTTTGTCTTTAATGCTAGCCGCAGGCAAGTTTATCGGCACCACGTGGGCTTGCAGGATAGAAGCAACGGCGTCGGCACCCAGTTTGGCCACCAGTCCGTTTAGATCGGTTACCTGCTGCGCCGCGATCAACGCATCGAAGGCCGCGTTATTGGGAGCAAACACAGTGAAGGGGCCCGCGGTGCGCAGGGTTTCAATGATGCTTACCGCCTGCAGGGCGGCCTCCAGGCTGTTAAGTTCGTCGCGCGATGCGATCGTATCCACAATAGTTTTCACTCCGGCGGCAACGGGCGGGGGAGGGCGGTTAACCACCGCATCTATAATATGAATCACTCCGTTGGCAGTGAGAATGTTCGGGGTAACCACGGCCGCGCCATTCACCGTTACGCTACTGCCCGTCTTTACAACGTTGAGCGTTGCGTTAGGATTCAGGGTTGGGTATTCCTGAGACGCTAGTAGGTCAACGGGCAGTGAGTCGGCGATCACGTGGGCCTGCAGTACGTTCGAGAGGCCAGCCTTGCTGAGCTGGGCGACCAAAGCGGGCAAATCGGCGGTTCCCTGAACGGTGAGCAGTTCGGCAAAGGCGGTATTGTTGGGAGCAAAAATGGTGAACTTATCGCCCTGATTCAGGGCAGCTACCAACTCGGCGGCGGTGAGTGCCTGCAGCAACGAACTTAACTCGGGAATCTTAGCTATGGTATCGCCCGGCGATGCGTAGGTAACGCCCGGAGTGGGGGGGGGCGGGGTGCCCACTTCCCGCACCGTCACTTTCACTTCGGCGGTGGCCGTTTGGTTGAGCTGATCGACCAAGGCAAGCCGTACGGTAGCGATTCCAACCGCGGTGCCGGTGAAGTTAACCACCACGTCGCCGCTGGTGGCACCATCAGTCAACTCAGTCACGGTGACTGTACCAAAAGCAGTGGAAGGGTCTACGGAGGGAGTAGCCGAAGCGTAGCCGCCCGGAACGGTGGCCACAAACGTTAAAGGAACGGCAGCTCCGTTCTCCACCGAAGCATCGGTGGGGGCAGTGATGGTTGGCGCCGCAGGAGTGCCGTTGTCGTCGTCTTTGTTACAGGCGTAAAAAATGGGAATCATCATTCCCAAAGCCAGGGTCAGTCTCATTGATAATCTCTTCATAGCAAAAGTGGGGTTAACATTTTATCTTAAATCGTTGGATGAAGTACACTGTCACTCAGACAGCAATTTTATGCAGCAATAAGGGTACCAAGGTCTGCGGTGCTGGTGGTGTCTCGTGTAAGGTTTGGCCCGATATCGTAATAAAGCAATTTTTTGAAAGACGAGGCCTCTCTCAAGAATCTGCCAAACGTAAGAGATTTCGTTCGAAATAAAAAAGCCCATCAACTATGATGGGCTTTCCTTAACGGACGCTACGGGCTTTTAGGGTTCGGGAACGATAGTGACTTTGATAACCGATTTCGTAGTAGGATACACAAATCCATCCGCCGCCGGGGTCTGGCCGTCCGCCGTAACGCGACCCACGCGGTCGTCGTCATCAGGAGCACCCGCGTCAGGGCCGCTCTGCCGAATCACCTGATCAAGTCCTGCCCCGGGAAACTGATCCTCCTCCGTGGCCACGTCGTACAAGAACACGTAGCCGGTGACGTCCCCGCTGATGGGTGCCCCGTCTTTGAACAGTGGGAGGCCTTTGTCCTCAAAAGTGTAGATCAAGTCATTGCTCTGCACGAACATGGTGGCCAGCGACAGATTATAACCGGGCTTGGCCGTCACCGTGAAGGCGTAGCTTCCGCCGGGGCCGATGGGGCCGGGCGCGTCGGTGCCTACCGGAGTGTTAAACACCGCACTGGTGCCCACTCCCGCTACGCTCGGCAGGTTGCCGCCCAGCTCTGCTGCGCTACCGTCTTCGGCAATGCCCTCTAATCCTAGTCCGCGGTCCGGCTCTCCCGAAGTGAACAGGGGCATGACACCTTCCTTATGCACGGTCCACGCTCCGGGTGATAGTGGGACGATCAGGCCGGTATGATCAGCTAAAAACGCGCCCAGGGGCCCCGCGTTGCCGTCTTCGGCAATGGCTTCCAGGCCGTCGCCAAAATCCGGTTCGTTGGTGATGAACAAGGGGTTGTCAGCGGTATGCACCGCGTAGACGCCGGGTGACAGCGGACCAGGCACGTCGGTGTTGCCCGATAGGTTGTAGATGCGCACGGTGAACTTAGGGCCATCGTTGCTGATGGATACTTTGACGGCTTCGTGCACCAGCGGATAGCACGTTTCAATATTGGGCACCACCAATCCGTTTTTCTCTTTGTTTACACTGTTGAGCAGCAGTACTACGCCGTTTTCATCGTCTCCCGTGTCAGGACCTGCCTGCGTGGGCGGTTGGTTGGGGCCGCCCGGTTCTTCGTTCCCCTCGGTGCCCGCGTCCCACAAGAACACTTGGTCGGTGATATCGCCGCTGATGGGGTCGCCGTTGCCGTCGTAAAGGGTGATACCACTGCCCAGCGGAGCGAAGAATAGATCGTTAGAAGCCACGAACATGGTAGCAAACGACAGCTTGGTGGTGGTGCCGGGTACGGTGCTGGGGCCCGCGTAAAACGAAAACTCGTAGGCGCTGCCGTCGCCGGGAAGGGCCGGACCGGGGGCGGAGGCTCCTACCGGAGTGTTGAAGATACCACTCTGGAAGAAGGGTTGCGGGGTGACCACGTTCTCGATGGTGACGCGGAAGGTGGTGGCCGCTGGTTCGTTAGTGCCTTCGGTGACGGTGAATGGAAACGGATCGGAGAGGCTACCATTGGTGGTGACCACAATTTCGGCTTTGCCCGCCGCGAGTCCGGCGGGTACTTTCACCGCAATAGCGGTGCGGCCTACGGAGTGCACATCGGTAGCCACTCCGTTGAAACTTACGGTGGATGCCGCAGTGAAGTTGAGTCCGGAGATGGTTACGTGCGATCCTACCGATCCCGCGGCGGGGGTCACGGTGAGAATCGTGGGTTCCAGCACGTCGATGGTGCCGTCCTGGTCTTCGTCGCAACCGGCGAAGAGCAGTGCGAAGAAGGCGAATAATAACGGTAGTTTTTTCATTGTTTTTTGTTTTGAGGGTTAGGAAAAATTTAGTTTGTCCCCCAAACTAGTAGACGCTCATCGGATGAAATGTAAGCTGGCCTACATTTTGGTCGGTGACCCACTGATGTTATAAAAACGTGACTCTTTAGCGACCGGGGCGTGACCGATCGGCGGATATTTGGTTGAAATACTATTCTCGCGCCACTATGAAGGGAAAATCGTACGCACGAAATATTTGACCAATGCATCAATTTTTCTCGGACGGCTGTTGTTCTGACTGCGGAGCAGCTTGCGCTTATTTTTGTTTCTTTATCGCTTTTGGTTTCGTACCTTCACCTCATCGCCCAACCTCTTCCCTATGACTGATCAGATCAAGCACGAGTGCGGCATCGCCATGATTCGCCTGCGCAAACCCCTTCAGCACTACATCGATAAGTACGGAACACCCCTTTACGCCATCAGAAAGCTGTATCTGCTCATGGAGAAGCAGCACAACCGGGGGCAAGACGGGGTGGGAGTGGCCAACATCAAAATCGACGTGGAACCCGGCTCGCGTTACATCAGTCGCTACCGCTCGGTGTCGGACCGGCCCATTTCGGACGTGTTCAAAAAAATCAACCGGAAGTTTAAGAAGGCCCGCAAGGAGTGGGGTGCCGAAGCGCTGGAAGACGGACTGTTTCTGCAAAAGAACGTGGCCTTCACCGGGGAAGTGTGGTTGGGGCACCTGCGCTACGGCACCCACGGCAAAAATTCTATCGAGTACTGCCACCCCATGTTGCGTCAGAACAACTGGCGCAGCCGCAGCCTGGTGATGGCGGGTAACTTCAATATGACCAACGTCGACGAACTCTTTGACATTCTGGTGAGCCTGGGGCAGCATCCCAAAGAGAAGGCCGATACGGTGACGGTGATGGAGAAGATCGGCCACTTTCTGGATCAGGAAAACCAGGAGTTGTTCGATCAGTATAAGTTTACCCACACCAACCAGCAGGTCACTGAGATTATTGAAGACAACCTGAACCTGCAACGGGTGCTGCAACGCTCGTGCAAGGATTTCGACGGCGGCTACACGATGGCTGGGCTGATCGGCAGTGGCGCTTCGTTCGTGGCCCGTGATCCCGCTGGGATTCGCCCCGCCTACTACTACGCCGACGACGAGGTGGTGGTGGTGGCTTCCGAAAAGCCGCCCATCAAAACGGCCTTTAACGTGCCCTACGACGAGATCAAGGAGATCGAGCCCGGCCACGCCCTGATTATTGATAAAGATGGCAATTACTCGCAGCAACAATTTATCGAGAAGCTCGAGAAACGATCGTGCAGCTTCGAGCGCATTTACTTCTCCCGCGCCTCAGACCCTGACATTTACAACGAGCGCAAAAACCTGGGCAGATTGCTGATTCCGCAAATTCTAAAGTCAATCGACTATGATCTGCAGAATACCATCTTCTCCTACATTCCCAACAGCGCAGAAACCTCGTTTTTAGGCATCTTGGCGGGCTTAGAAGACCACCTGAGCAACGAGCGCATCGCCGCCATTCACGAAAAGGCCAAGGGCGGCGAGGTAGATGAAGCCTACCTGACCAAGTTGCTATCGTTTCGGCCGCGGGTAGAAAAATTGGTGGTGAAGGATGCCAAGCTCCGCACCTTTATCACCGACGACATCCACCGCGACGACCTGGTGGCGCACGTCTACGATACCACCTACGAAGTGGTGCGCAAGGGCATCGACAATATTGTGGTGATCGACGACTCTATCGTGCGGGGCACTACGCTGGAGAAGAGCATTCTGCAGTTGCTTGATCGTCTGTCGCCCAAAAAGATCGTGATTGCTTCTTCAGCCCCGCAAATCCGCTTTCCCGACTGCTACGGCATCGATATGTTGAAAATGAACGACTTTGTGGCCTTCCGGGCGGTGCTTCGCCTGCTCAAGGAAAGCGGACTGGATAACCTGGTCGACGACGTATACGATTTGTGCGCCAGCGAAGGGACCCAGAAGGGTGCCCCCAACTTTGTGAAGCGACTTTACGAACCCTTTGGCTACGAGCAGGTGTCGGAGATGATCTCGCTGATTACCCGCCCGGCGAATCTTAAGTCAGACTATGAAGTGGTGTACCAGACCGTAGAGAATTTGCACCGGGCCTGTCCCGACCACCGGGGTGATTGGTACTTCACGGGCGACTATCCCACCGAGGGAGGCAACCGGGTGGTAAACAAGGCGTTCGTCAACTTTATGGAAGGGCGCGTGGTGCGGGCGTACTAGAGATGCTGGTCGCTAGCTGCTGGATGACTTTCTAGACGGTAAGATACTGGACTTTAAAAATTAGCTGCTTAAATTCCAGTATCCAGTAATGAACAATCGGCGCTTTATTTTGCTTTCGTAGGCAGATACACCAATTTTTTTAGCGATGAAGTTTTCCCCCACCAAGCAAAAAACACCCCTCGAGGGCCCGCCCGAGCTCAAGTGGGTAGACAGAATTACCGTCCTGATGGACTCGAAATTCAGGGTGCCGGGCACCCAGTTTCGATTTGGGCTCGACCCGATTTTGGGTTTGGTGCCTGGTCTGGGCGACGCCGCTTCGCTGGCCGTGTCGGGTTCGCTGATCTACTACATGGCCAGGTTCGGAGCCAGCCGAAAGTTAGTGATCATGATGATCGGCAACGTTATCCTGGACGCTACCGTCGGGAGCATTCCTATTCTGGGCAACATCTTTGATTTCACCTATAAGGCTAACCAACGCAACGTGCGCATGCTCAAACGCTATCACGAAGAGGGCAAATACCGCGGCAGCGGCAAGGGGGTGCTCGTGAGTGTGGTCGTCATTTTCATCGGACTCATCGGACTGGTGCTCTACGGCACCTGGGAGCTAGCCGAATACGTTCTTCGAGCCGCCGGAGACTTAGGCTAGCCGGTTAAAATCGGTAAACCGCTGCCGTCGTTCAAACAAGAACGCCGGTTGACAGTTCATGCTTCATCCCCTAACCACTAACGAATTCAGCATGAGTACCGATCAATCTTCTGAAATATCCCAGGCCCTCAAGAAAATAACCTACGGTTTCTATATTGTCACCACCCGCAAATCGAGTGAAGAGATGTCGACGCGTGATAAAGACTTTGTGGCCGCCGGAACCGTGAGCTGGGTGAGCCAGGCTTCGTTTGAGCCTCATTTGGTCACCATTGCGGTTAAAAAACAGACCGACCTGCACGAAACCATTGAGAAGAGCCGCATTTTCGCGGTAAACATTGTTGGAAAATACAATAAAGACATGCCTGCCCCCTTCGCCGGAGACACCACCGTGCAGGAAAATACCATCAATGGTTTTGCTTTTGAGAACGGCCAAACCGGAGCCCCTATTCTGAAGGATGTACCCGCTTACTTCGAGTGCGAGGTGCGGGAAGACGTCACCATTGGCGACCACAGCATTTTTGTGAGCGAAGTGGTGGCCGGTGGCGTGCGCGACGCTGCCGCATTGCCCCTCACCGAGTGGGAAATGAACATGCACTATGGCGGATAGTCAGCCATCGTGCGGTAGTATCCGTCTAGCGTGTCACTTATAATTTTATCATTTACTAAACTTTGATCCCCTCTTCATGAAAAACCCCGTCGTTTACTTTGTTCCTGTCCTACTTACGTTGCTTGCTGCCTGCGGAGGCACCACCGAAAATAATGAAGCCACCGCTGAGGAAACCATGCCCGAGCAGATGCCAACCATGAACGTGTCCGTCGAAGAGGCTTGGTCCACGGACACCGTGATGCAAACCCCCGAATCGGTGCTTTATGATGCCGACAACGGCGCGATCTACGTAGCCAATATCGGCGGGATCGACAAGGAGGGAAAAGATGGGGATGGCTTTATCTCAAAACTTGCGCCCAATGGCTCAATAACAACCCTGAAATGGGCCACCGGCTTAAACGATCCGAAGGGCATGGGTTATTACGAGAATACGCTGTACGTAACCGATATCACTGAGTTGGTGGCCATAGATTTGGGCACTGGCAAGGTAAAGAAGAAGTATCCGGTGGAAGGAGCCAGCTTTTTGAACGATCTCACGGTGAGCAGAGACGGTACTGTGTTTGCTACCGACTCGGATACCGATAAGATTCATCAGTTGCAGAATGAGCAAGTAACCACCTGGATGAGCGATTCCACGCTGCAACGCCCCAACGGCCTGCTGGCTGAAGATGATCGACTGCTTCTGGCTTCGGCCGGAGGAGGTTTTTTGGCACCGATTAACCTGAGTAGCAAAATAGTGGAAGACCACTGGATCGACGAGATACCCTCGGCCGATGGCATTATCAAGACGGGAAGCGGCGATTATATTGTATCTACCTGGCAGGGCGAGGTGCACTACGTGGACCCAAAAAACAACCGTAGCCAGAAGCTATTGGATACTAAGGAGCAGAAGATCAACTCGGCAGACATTGGCTACATTGACTCAGAAGACCTCCTGCTGGTGCCCACCTTTAACGATAACCGTGTGGTTGCTTACAAAGTGACCAAAAACTAGAATTTTTTAACCGTAAATCATTGAACAACAAAGTCCTAGGATCGCAGCGCTGATTTACATTCAGCCCGGTGTTGCAAACCTAACGCACTGTAGATGTAGTCGCTGTCTGTTTGTAGAAATGTCAGGATTGTACTAGCCAAACACCCGTTTGTAGATTGGCTTGCGGTACAAAAACTGTAGTTTCATCACCGGATACAATAAAAAGTCAGTCAGAAAGAAGGGAGTTTCAAAGGTGATGTCATCGATAATGGTGGCGTGGGTACCAGTTTGCACCACCCGGTGTCGGTGCTCCCAGTAGCGCAGAAAAAAGGGAAGTTTCTTCCCCCCGTCCACAAAATACCATTCCCGTTCGGTTTCGCCGCTATCCAGAATGTGACTCTCCCAAACCTGCTTGAAAGCGATGAAGTTAAGCTCCAGCGCCACTACATCTCCCTTTTCTGACCCGTCGAAGCGCAGTAGCTTGACCGGGGGGAAGGGAGGACTTAGTTTTTTAAAGAGGTTCTGATCGAATCCCTGGGCTACGGATCGACGGCCTTGTTTTACGAGAGTAGAGATGGTGATGCGCACTGGCTGGTAAATAGTCTTTGCTTATAAAACCTTGGCGGCTACAATAAGTTTGGCTACCCAATCGGATTAGCGCGCTATTTAGTGGGTAACTGCACCGACGCCGGTTGCGTATCCAACTTGCCCACCTCGATCACCGAGCCGCCATGCACCCGCATGGTAGCCACCTGAAAGTCTTCGGCCTCAGCCTTAAAGACATTGTCCACGTACTTCTGCGGGTTGCGATCGATGTAGGGAAACCAGGTGCTGTGGATCTGAATCATGACCTTGTGCCCTTTCTTGAAGGTGTGCAGCACGTCTTGCAACGGAAAATCCACGTCGGTGATGCGGTCGGGCTCGAAGGGCTCGGGCCGCTCGAAGCTGTTGCGAAAGCGCCCTCGGAACACCTCGCTGCGCACCAGCATCTGGTAATTGCTCATGCGCAGGTGGTCCTGCATGGTCGGACTGTCTTCGGCGTCGGGCGGCATCACGTTCGATGAGTTTCACCACCCAGTCGGCGTCGGTGCCCGAGGTGGATACCTTCAGCTTGGCCATGATCTCGCCCATCAGCGTGATATCTTCTTCCAATGCTGGCGTCACGAAGGTGAGCACATCGGGGCGGTGGGCGGCGAAGCGCTGGTCGTCGGTCATAAACTTGCGGGGCGTAAACGTCACTTTCACGTCTTCGGTGAAGGGCACCGGGTGAGCCGGATCGCTCACGTACTCGAAGGTGAGGCGGTCGTCGGGTTCTTCGTTGATAAGCAGCACGTCGGGTTGCAGCGCTTCGCCGGTGCGAAACGCAAAGGTGTAGCGCGGCGCATCAACCGGAGGCCAGGTGTTCGAACTTCTTCCACGCTTTGATTCCCGTATCGTACAAGTAAGCATCCGGCAGTTGCAGCGCATTTTCACTCGACGGAGAGTCGTTTTTTAGGAAGTGGGTGAAGAAGGGATACTCAATTTCTTTCTGATAAAACGTGGAGATGCTGTCGCCGAAGTAAATATTGCCCACCGCTTGCGAACCTTTTTCGCGCGCCCAGTCGCCGTGGCTCCAGGGGCCCATCACCAGCATGTTGAAGGTGCCCGGGTTGTTGCGCTCCACGGTTTTGTAGATGTTGAGCGGACCGTACAAATCTTCGGCGTCGAACCAGCCGCCTACGGTCATTACGGCGGGCTTGATGTTCTTGAGGTGCGGCAGGATGCTGCGCTCTTGCCAGAAGGTATCGTAGTTGGGATGCTCGACCATCTGCTGCCAGAAGAAGTTGTCGGCGTAGTATTTTTCGGAGTTCTTCAGTGGCCCCAGGTCCTGATAAAACTGATAGGCATCGGGCGTGCCCGCGTCCACCATACTGTACCAGGCCGAGTCGGTAGGGGCCTCGTGCTGCACCCCGAACACCGGGAAGGTCATCCAGTAGCTTTCCAGAAATGCCCCCTGGTGGTGGAAGTCGTCGAAGTAAAAGTCAGAGACGGGAGCCTGGGGCGAGGAGGCCTTTAGCGCCGGGTGCGCATCCACCGCCCCGGCGATGGTGTAGAAGCCCGGGTAGCTGATGCCCCACTGCCCCACCCGTCCGTTGGTACGGTTGCCGAGCCGCTTGAGCAGTTCTTCGATGGTGTCGTAGGTGTCGGAGCTTTCGTCGATCTCTTCTTCGCGGTCGCGGTTGGGCCGCATGTTATCAAACTGCCCTTCGGAGCGGAAGCGCCCGCGCACGTCTTCGTACACAAAGATGTAGCCGTCCCGCATCAGGTAGGGCGATGGCCCCAGGCTGTTCGGTAGTTCGTCTTCGGCGTAGGGTGCCACGCTATAGGGAGTGCGCTTGAGCAAGACCGGGTACTGCCGGGTGGTGTCTTTGGGTGAGTAGACGTTGGCGAACAGAGTGACCCCGTCACGCATGGTGAAGTACATCTCCTGCTTTTGGTAGTGCGCGCGCACGTAGAGCGAGTCGGCGTTTTGGGCAAAGAGCGCGAGGCTACCGAGTAAAAATAGGCTGGTGAGATAGGTTTTCATAGATAGGAAGCGGTTAGGAAGAAGCAAGATAAGAGGTTGACCCGAAACCCCAACGCCTCACCGACTTATTCCGGCTCGGGATATCCTTGAACACTGCTAATTTTGTAGCATTGTTTTATGAAGCAGAAAATAAGGGCGTTCGGCTACCTCTATCGCGAGCATACCGTCTACAATTTGCTGTTCACCGTAGTGAGCGCTGATCTGCTGCTGCGCTACGGTGCCATCAGCTACGTGTTTATCTTTTGGGTGAAAGTGGTTGGTTTCGCCGCGATCACGTTGGCCTACTACTGGAGCCGCCAGAAGCACCTTTACTTCTTCCATAACCTCGGGTTCACCACGCGAAGTCTGCTTCTTTTATCGTTTATGATGGACACCACGGTATCGCTGATTGTTTTCACTACCATCAATCTTATCGCCTATTGAACACCCTGGAAGTTGATAGCGTAAGCCTTGCCTTCGGCGGGCGCAAAATTCTGACGGACGTGTACCTGAAGTGCGAAACCGGCGACGTGGTCGGGCTGCTGGGACGCAACGGTTCGGGGAAGTTGAGCCTGATGAGGATTATCTTCGGCACCCTGCGCGGCGAAAGCCAGTCGGTGCGCCTGAATGGCCGCTACGTGAAGCAACTTTTCAAAACTCCGCACACCGTCCACTATCTGCCGCAGGACGGTTTTGCCATGAACTATCTCACCTTCAACGATCTGGTCAAAACGTTTCGTCTGGAACCTGCCCTTGATCGCATTCGCGATGTGGAGGAAGTCAGCACGAACGCCGACCGGAAGCTAGGCCAGCTTTCCGGAGGGGTGAAGAAGCTGGTAGAGATCATTATCGTTTTATACGCACCGGGTGCTTTCGTGCTGCTCGATGAACCGTTTTCGTACCTGTCGCCGGTGTTGGTAGAAAAAATCATCCCGCATATCCGGTACCAATCGCAAACGAAGGGTATTATTCTGACCGATCATCAGTACCGAAATGTGATGGCCGTCAGCAACCGACGTTATGTCATCGCCGACGGTGCGCTGAAGTTCGTAGAAAATAGCACCGATCTTGAAAAATATGGGTACATTATTTCTAAAGGCGGATAGAAAATACGTCTCACAACTGCTTGCTCTGCTTCCCTCGCCCAAACTACTTCGTTCGTCCTTTCGTTCTTCCTATAGCTTCTCACGCCCTCAGATAGGCAGCGGCGGGAGGCTATTTTTTCAACGAAATCAACCTACGATGAGTTCGAGCTTTTGTAAAAGAAGAAGATCAGGAAGAAACTCCCTTTGTTCCGCCCCGGGCGGCGCTTCCTCCCGGAGCCACCAACTACGTGACGACCCAGGGCAAGCAGCAGTTGCTGGACGAAAGACAGGAGTTAGAAGCAGAGAAAGCCGGGTTAGCCTTGGAAGACGAAGCGGAGCAGCGCAAAGCATTGGCGGTGGTGAACGGCAAACTCCAACTTCTGGCCGAGCGGACCTGTTCAGCGCAGGTGCTGAGCCAACCGGGTTCGCCAGATGAGGTGCGCTTCGGGGCACGGGTGACGCTAAACGTGGTAGGAAAGAACATCAAACAGCAGTTCCAGATTGTGGGAGTGGACGAAGCAAACGTGAACCAGCAAAAGATCGCTTTCGTGTCGCCCATCGCCCGGGCCGTCACGGGCAAGAAAGTAGGCGAAGTGGCGCAACTGAGATTGGGTAACGAGGTGAGGGAGCTGGAAGTGCTGGATATTGCTTACTGAAAATCAGTGGGGTGTGTCTATAGCTGCTCGATGGTCGGTCGCCAGTAGGCGGCGTCAGCGAGTTACAAAACGAAGTCTAGCCAAACTCGTTAGTGTAAACATGAGCTATCCCATCAATATTGATCCCGAAATTATGAGTGGTATTCCAGTATTTGAAGGAACTAGGGTTCCCGTTTACACTTTGTTCGACTGGTTAGAGACAGAAACTTTAAATGAGTTTTTGGAGAACTTCCCGTCTGTTTCTAGAGAACAAGCTGTAGAGGTACTAAAGCTAGCCGAGAAATTTGTGACGAACGAGCAACTGCTAAATGAAGCTACTGCTTGATTGCCAACTGCCCGCAGGCGGCGTCAATATCCTTGCCCCGGCTGCGCCGCACGTTCACCGTCACTCCCTTGCCTTCCAGGTACGCCGCAAACTGGTCCAGCCGGTCGGCCTCAGTGTTGGTAAAGTCCGCTTCGCTGATCGGGTTATACTCAATAATGTTCACCTTGCTGGGCACGCGCTTGGTGAACTCCCACAGCTCGCGGGCGTCGTCCAGGGTGTCGTTCACGTCGTGAAACACAATGTACTCCAGCGTGATGGTGGTGCCGGTCTTTTCGTAGAAGTAGCTCAGCGCCTCGCGCAGCGCTTCCAGCGTGTTGCTCTCGTTGATCGGCATAATTTCACTGCGCTTGGCATCGTTGGCCGCGTGCAGCGACAAGGCCAGGTTAAACTTCACCGCATCGTCGCCCAGCCGCTTGATCATCTTGGCGATGCCCGCTGTCGACACCGTGATGCGCCAGGAGGCCATGTCCAGCCCCTGCGGCGAAGTGAGATACTCCACTGATTGTAGCACGTTGGCGTAGTTGAGCAACGGCTCACCCATGCCCATGTACACCACGTTGGTCAGCGGACGGTCGTAGCGCTGCTCGGCTTGCTGCCGGATGAGCACCACCTGGTCGTAGATTTCGCCCGCGTCGAGGTTGCGCTTGCGGTCCATGTAGCCCGTGGCGCAGAACTTGCAACTCAGCGAGCAGCCCACCTGCGAAGAGATGCAGGCCGTCATCCGCTTTTTGGTGGGAATCAGCACGCCCTCCACCAGGTGCCCGTCGTGCAGGCGAAAGATGAACTTCACGGTGCCATCGCTGCTCAGTTGCTGCTCCTGCACCGTCACCGGACGCAACACGAAGTGCGCTTCCAGGCGCTCGCGCAACGGCTTCGACAGGTTGGTCATCTCCGCAAAACTGGTCGCTGACTTCTGCCACAACCACTCCTGGATTTGCTTGGCCCGAAAGGGCTTCTCGCCGATGCCGGTTAGAAATTCTTTCAGTTGGGCCGGGTTGGCTTGGCGGATATCTTGTCTGGTATCTTCAGCTACTATAGTGTCGGTTGTTTCCATTATTCTTTTGGGGTTCTTCGCATCATATACAACGGATACGTAAAATTAAGTTCATGGTATACCTCGAATCCAAATTTCTCGTACCACGGAAGGTTACGCCGGGTAGAAGTTTCCAGATAGATATCCCGCCGCTGGGTGTCATAGTGACGAATCAATTCTTCCAGCAGAACGCTTCCTAAGCCTTGGCCCTGATGCGCGCGGGCCACTCCCAAAAACCACAAATGGCAAAACGGCTCCGGCGGATGCCGGGCCTGGATCTGCCCCTCCCGGTGCAGTGTCTGGTACACCTTACGCAATCCGGTAGATGAGAAGGCTAACCCGATATCACGCTTTACCGACGCGACGGTGGTTCGTTTCGTGTCCGGCAGCACCGTCAGGGCGCACGCCTGCCGGTCGGGCGACAGCCATACCTCCCCGAAGTCATGGCCGGTGGCCACGGCGTAGCGCATCAGGTGGCGAATATGGTCTATCCGGTGGTGGCCCTGCTTCACCACGTAGTTCACGCTGCGGTTGTCGGCAAAGGCTTCCGTCAGAATGTCAACGATGCGTTGGTCGTCTTCCATTACAGGGTTCATCGGGGCAAGCTGCGAAAAGAGAACGTTACTTTTAGCGGAATAACAATATATTTGCTCCACCGCCATGAGAAAAATCCTCCAAACCCTTAGCCGTACCATTGATCAACTCAACGAAACCGTGGGGCGCGGAGTGGCCTGGCTCACCACGGCGCTGGTGCTGGTGATTGGCTACGACGTGGCGGCCCGCTACCTGTTCAATACTTCGTCGGCGGGCGTGGTGGAGCTGGAGTGGCACCTGTTCTCGTTCATCTTTCTGCTGGGCGCGGCCTACGCCCTTAAGCACGATCGCCACGTGCGGGTCGATGTGTTCTACCAAAGCTTCACCATCCGGCAGCAAGCCTGGGTCAACCTCATCGGTACGCTGCTGTTTCTGTTGCCCTTCTGCTCCGTGATCCTGGTAGCATCCTGGCAGTTCACCGTCAACGCTTGGAGCATGGGAGAAGGCTCGCCCGACCCCGGTGGACTGCCCGCCCGCTACCTCGTGAAGGCGGCCATTCCGATCGGTTTCTTCCTGCTGCTGCTGCAAGCGCTATCGTTATTATTCACCTCCCTGCTCACGCTCACCGACGATGCTTGAAGCCCTGGCCCTCATTCTGTTTCTGTCGATCTTCCTGCTAATCCTGTTCGGTTTTCCGGTAGCCTTCACCCTGGGCGGCATGTCGGTGTTGTTCGGGCTGGCGGTGTTCGGTCCCGACTTTTTCTACCTGCTGGCGCTGCGCATCTACGGCACCATGAACAACTACGTGCTGCTGGCCGTGCCGCTGTTCATCTACATGGGCATCATGCTCGAGAAATCGGGCTTGGCCGAAAGCCTGCTGGAGACGATGGCCCTGCTGTTTGGTAAGCTGCGGGGCGGATTGGCCATCTCGGTGGTGGTGGTGGGGGCGATGCTGGCCGCCTCTACCGGCATCGTGGGCGCCACGGTGATCACCATGGGACTGATCAGCTTGCCCACCATGCTCAAGCGGGGCTACAGCGCCGAGCTGGCCACCGGCACCATTGCGTCGGCGGGCACGCTGGGGCAGATCATCCCGCCCTCGGTGGTGCTGGTGCTGCTGGGCAGCGTGCTCAACGTGCCGGTGGGCGACCTGTTCACCGCGGCACTGATTCCGGGACTGGCGCTGGTAGGAGCGTACTTGCTCTACATCGTGGGGGTGGCGGTGCTCAAGCCCCACCTGGCCCCGGCCATGCCCGCCGAAGAGATAGCGGCCTTCCGGCGGGGCGGCGTGCTGAAGCAGGTCATCGGGGCGTTCGTGCTGCCCTTTTTGCTCATTGTGGCCGTGCTGGGTTCTATCTTTGCCGGCATCGCCTCGCCGACCGAGGCCGCCGCGGTGGGCGCGCTGGGAGCGGGCTTGCTCACCATCTTCCAGGGGAAGTTCACGCTGACGGTGCTCAAGGACGTGATGCGCGAAACCACCCACCTCACGTGCATGGTGTTTATCATCCTGGTAGGGGCTACTGCCTTTGCGCTGGTATTCCGGGGCCTGGAAGGGGATCGTTACCTGGTCAGCCTGATCGAAGCGGCCAATTTGTCGCCCATGGCGTTTCTGGCCATCGTGATGGTGGTGGTATTCGTGGCCGGGTTCTTCATCGACTTCATCGAGATCATCTTCATCATCGTGCCGGTGGTCGCACCCATCTTCAGTGCGATGGGCGTTGACCTGATCTGGGTCGGCATTCTGCTGGCGCTGAACTTACAGACGTCTTTTCTTTCGCCTCCCTTCGGTTTTGCGCTGTTTTATCTGAAGGGCGTGGCCCCGCCCGAGGTCACCACCCGCCACCTGTACCGGGGCATCGTGCCCTACATCATCATCCAGGTAATCTTCCTGGGCCTGGTAATTGCCTTCCCCGAAATGGTAACCTGGTTGCTGGAGGATTGAAGACATCCCCGCCAATTCCGGAGGCTGGAGGTCGGCGGGGGCACCGACCTGGGTATACATCTGAGAGAAAGTCAGTGAGAGCACTGATCGGGGGGGAGGTCAGTAAAGAGTCACCAGAAAGAACAGCAAGCGCCGGTGGCTGGCTGAACGTGGCAATGGCGGTGCAACGGTGGTGGGACTGATTTCTTACGCCTGATAAAGTCCGCCTTGCTGTCAGCTAGGGAGCATTGACCTCTTGACCGCACTTGATCACGCGCTTAGGGTTCTTTATGTCCGATATGTTATTCAGTGGGTTTCCCTCTACGATCAGAAAACTAGCGGCACCGCCCTCTTCCAGCACGCCAAACTCTTTCAAATTAAATGCTCGATAAACATTGATCGTAGCTGCCTTGATGATGTCTTCATTGGACAAGCCCGCTTCGGAAAGCAACAACATTTCTTCGAAGAGTTGATCGGTGTAGTTCATCTGAAAGTTAGGCGCATCGGTGCCGCACAAAATAGGTATCCCCTGCTGGTACGCTCGGTTTACTTCTTTCAATACGTCTCCAAAAGGAGCCATTGCTTCAGTCCATTCCTGCTTCTCGCCCATCTGGACAGCTTTTTGGATGACGGATAGCGTAGGTATGATGAAGCCCCCCGCCGTTTGCATCAAGGCCAGTTGTTCAGCGGTTGCTGCCGTATCGTACCAAATGTGCGCAAACCCATCCACTCCTTGCTGCGTCAGTTCCAGTGCATCTTGGCAGCGGGATACGTGCGCCACCGCCTTTTTGTTATGCTGATGCGCTTCTGCGATGACTGCCGAGGTATGTTCGGCACTCAAAGTAGCCATCGTGGGTTCCTTCAGGATTTTGATATAATCGGCGTGAGCATCAATCCGATCTTGAACAAACGCTGCCGCACTCACCGTATCACTGATGGTTGGAACAGCTATTCCGTACTGCGTTCCGTGACCTCCCGGAACGGTGGCCCCAGCGTTAGAAGAGTAGTAGTAAGCGTATAGCAACGAATCGTTGAGTTTTCTCAGGCGGTTCGCCAGTTCATCGGTAGTATGCATATCCAACTGAGCGAAAATACCGTGTTGCAACGACTCCTTCAGATCATCGGGTGTCCAGATGTGCACGTGGGCATTAATCAGCGGAGGAACGATGGTGCTTCCCCGGCCGTCAATAACCTTTGCCCCCGCCGGTACCTTTGCGGTCTTACCTATCGCTACAATACGCCCCTCTTGATAGACCACGTTCACGTCTGACCGATACCGTTCTCCGGCATAAATGTCAACATCTTTTATGATAGTGTACTGGTCTTGGGCAACGGCTAAGAGCATGTTTAAATTTTGAAAAGAGCGGGTCAGTGCTTAAACTTTGGGTCAACCAAAACTCAAAAGTTTATGCAAACTCAATACGAGCAGCTCACCGACCCGCAGTGGGAAGTTATCAAAGAGAAACTACCTATCCAAAGGAAACGGAAATATGATTTACGCGCTATTGTTAATGCTATTTTCTGGATACTACGTACGGGTAGCCAATGGCGAAATTTACCGGATTGTTACCCTAAATGGCAGTCCGTTTATTATTATTTTAGTAAGTGGAAGAGAGATGGGACATTGGTGGGACTCAATAGCTCTCTGAATATGATGCTACGAAAAGAATTAGGCAGGGAAGCCACTCCGAGTGCGGTATCCATTGATAGTCAGTCTATTAAAAAGGCGCCGTTTGTCAGTGAAGATACCGGTATCGATGGGAACAAGAGCATTAACGGACGCAAACGCCATATCCTTACTGACACGATTGGCTTAGTATGGGTAGCGGTGATTCATGCGGCCAATTTGCACGACGGGCTGATGGCTCAACGAGTAGTCAGCCCAATACTAGGCTATCTTCATCGGGTGAAAAAAATCTTTGCCGATATGGCTTACAAAGTGAATTTGAAAGAGTGGTTGGACCAGATGTATACCAGTATCGAACTAGAAATTTCTTCCCGTCCCCCTTCTTCTGAAGGCTTTGTGCCGGTGAAGATACGATGGGTCACTGAGCAGACTTTTGGTGTCTTTAATTTCCAGAGAAGACTAGATAAAGATCACGAAAAAACAGCAAACAGTGCTGAGGCTTGGATATATTGGGCCAATTGCCAAAGAGTCCTTAACCGATTGAAGCTCAAACCTATAGAAAATTTTTAAACATGCTCTAATCGTATGCTCAACACGAACACGATTAGGCATACTTTCCTTATCATTTGGCAGGGGGTTTAGCTGATAATCTCAGCCACCAAGCTGGTAACAATGTACCAATTTTACCACCTTCATAACAAGAAAGTAACCCTACTACTGAAATCCTTACATACCCGCGCCCTTAAAGCAACCTGCCCTCGAAGAAAATCATCCGCCCACCCCCGTACCCATCACCTTCCCACCCGGTAGGGCGAGCGCCGACCTACTACTACCCGGACTCACTCCCCCTAGGGGGAGCGGGAGTCCACCCCCCAGGATAGCGGAGGACGGTCACCCTGGTGGGCGGGGGAGTCTGACCAGGGTCAGCTTCGAAAGTTGACCCTGGTCAGAAGGCAAGGTTGACTACGGTCAGCGAGTGACATCCACCCGGGTGGGGAGCGAAAGTTGACTACGGTCAGGAAGAGATTTTGACTACGGTCGGATAGCAATGTGGGGGTTAGAAGTTGGTGGGAGCACCAAAAGGGAAGGTCAGTAAGAGTACAAAAAGGTCAGTGAGAACACTGACCTGGGGGGGGGGAGGACAATAAAAAGCCGATCCGCGCAGGGGCGAATCGGCTGATGGTCTTCGGGGAGAACGGTGAGGGATTACCGTCTCACCGCTATTTACGCTACGGCCAAAGGGTTCTTGAGGCGGCCGGTGCTTAGCTCCTGGTAGCTGCGGTTGCGCACCTCCAACCAGTGGGTGCCTTTGCCCAGCTTGGCCGGGACCAGGAACACCAGTTCGCCGGGCATGTTGCGGGCGATATGCTCCACCTTCAAGGCTTTCCCCTGGTAGTTGATGGCGTATATCCCCTCGTCGGCCTGCTCGGGGTCGAACTTCAGATCGGTGCTCTTCAGGCAGGCCATGTTGCCGGGCGTGAGCAGTTCGTTTGCGGTGCCGCTGCCTACGTCTTCCACCTTGGTGGGTTCGGGAGCGTATTCTTTGGCCTTCACGCGCTTCAGCCGATTCTGGCGGGCCGCCGCTACCAGACCGTCGCCGGGCTGCAGCTTGAGGTTGAGCTGGTGCTTGCCCTCGGTGAACACTTCCTGGTCGTTCTCGAACACCCCGCTGATGGTGAAAGAGGTGCTGAGGATGGACAGTTGCACGCTGCCGCCCTGGCTGATGATGTCGATCATGGCTTTCTCCATCTAGGAGTAAGCGGCGTACATCTTCTCTTCGGTCATGGTCTTGCCTTCCTGCGTGGCGATCTTCACGATGTGATCCAGGCCAAAGGTGGGCACGTCTACCACGCGGGCGGCGCAGTCGAGGGGGGCTTCGGTGAGTTTGTTAAGAAACAGAGCGTACTTGATCATAAGAAAAGGGGGTTGGTGAATCTTTTCTTGCAAAACTAGGGGCTAGGCTTTTGCGGTGCCGTAGCCAGTGGACGAAGAAATTACGCACGTAAGGTTTGTCCGGCTTTTGTGCGAACCCATCCCCCTAAAAAACAGAAAGCGTGCCCGACCTCCAGGGTCAAGCACGCTTCCGATGCTATCACTAATTCTAGGTTGCTACTCTAACTGCAAGCGCATGGTTTCCGAGCGGCCCTCTACGGTCATCAACCGCAGGTAGAAGATGCCCGCGCTTCTGATTTGGTTCAGGTGCGGAGTCATGTCCACACGCAGGGCGTTCTGATTATCCACCGCCTTGGAGACCAGGATGCGGCCCAGGTTATCAATCAGGGTGTAGTGCGCAATGGGGTCCGAGGCGTCCGGACTCTGCACCGAGAACGTACGTGCCACCGGGTTGGGATAAGCCTGGTAGCTCAGCCCCTCCGGATTGATCGTGGCTCCTTCCAGTCCCTGACCGGTGCGCGCCAGCATTTGGCTATCTCCCTCAATGACCCGGATGCTCACCGACAACGAATCGGTTTGCTCCTTACCTTTATCGTCTTTTACAATCGCTACCGCGGCCACCTCGTAGGTGCCCGGGGTGAAGTTGTACGGATTGTAATTGCCGCGCGGATTGTCACCCGCCAAGGCGTAGGGAGCGTAGTTCTCGCGCTGCACCCGCTTGCCATCAATGTAGAACTCTATACTTCCCTTAAAACCACTTTCAATAGGCACCGCCTCGATGGTGATCTCCGGCAGCACACTTAGGTCCAGCACGTCGCCATCGTTCAGGGGGGCGATGCTGCGGTTGGCTTCGGCGTCCACCAGCAGCAACTCGCGCAGGTAGAGCGGCTCCACCACGGGCGGGCGGCGATCTCCCCGCACCGTCATCTTCACCGGCACGGTGGCCGAAGGGTTGAACGGGTCGTTGGTGAGCACGGTGATCTCAGCCTGGTAGACGCCGGGTTCCAGTCCTTCCGAATCGAAAATGATGTCGGCGTTGAGTCGGCTACGCACCGCCACGGTGTCGGCACCGGGTTCCACGAATACCCACTCGGGAGCGGCGGCGTCGCCGTCGATGAGCTCAATATCATCAATGTCGAGACTGGCTTCGCTGTTGCCGCCGTAGTAGCGAATCTCCACGATGTCTACGTCGGTGCTGAACGAGGCAATGCCTTCAGCAATTAGCTGGTCATCAATGTACAGATCATACACGTCATCCACGCGGCTGGAGACATACTTAAGCTCTACGTAGCCCTCGGGCAGCACGTATCCGGTAAAGGCATAGGCGCCAGCAGTAAAAACAAATACGGCCCCACTAGGCGCAATCAGAACCGCACCGCCAATAGAAAGCTGACCGCCTGTCTCCTGGGAGGGGAAGATGCGGTACTGTGCGCCGCCGGTGAAGCTTATCTTCATGGAAAAGCTAGAGTAGGGCTCAGCCCCACCCTTTACCAGGGGAGAAAGCACGCTATAGCGGAAACTAGCAGCTTTGGTGCTGTCGGATAGCATCCGCAGATGTTTCTCGCCACTAAAGGGATCATCTGCCGAGATTTGCGCCAGGCTATCGGTGCCGAGCCAGCCGTTCTGGGTGCCCAGCGGCCCCACGTCGAACTCCTCGAAGTCGGTAGCAAACTGCACGACTCTCAGTGCTTCGCCCTGGTAAGAAGTAAGCGCTCCCCCGTAGGCTTCCGTCGCCGGTAATTCGGCAACCGATGAGGCGCCGGCGACCACACTAGGAATGGTGCTCAACCCGGCTACGGCCGCCTGGCTTTCGGCCACCAGTTCTTCGAGCGAGCGGTCGGTTTCGCGGATCACCGTGCGGTAGACGAGCGGCGAGCCGCCCCGGTTGGCGATGCTCAGGTTGCGCGTCTTCTGGGCGTCGGGCTCCAGGCGCACCGACACCTCGCGGGTGGGCCGAATGCTGGCCACGGGGGCGTAGAACAGTTTGGCCACCGCCGTGGCGGTTACCTGCCCGGTGACGCCCGGTTGGGAGGCCGTCCAGGTGGCAATGTTGGTCAGTGGCAGGTCGCGCTCGCGCACGGTGATCTGCCGGGTCACGGTCAGTGACTCACCGGGAGCCAGCTCCTGCCGCACGTTGAACAAGATCACGCCCGACTCGGTGTCGCGCAGGTTGTGCAGGGTGAGGGCAACGTCGCCCACGTTGGTCACCGTGTAGTACAAGCACGCGGTGCCGCCGGGCAGCACGCCCACCTCGTCGGTGGTGGGGGTGCCTCCCAGGCAAGCTCCGCCGGCTCCGGCTTTCACGGTGTGGCGCAGGCTGATGAGCGTAACCGGCGCCTCGTTGATCGTCCAGCCCATGTCTTTGAACAATCCCTTGGTGATAGCACCTACCTGGTGAATGGATTCGGCAAAGCCAAACTGGGGACTCATCAACGAGTTGGGGTCTCCGGCCGGAAAGCTGTCCTCGTCCCAGTGCGAGTAGCTGGAGCCGCCTCGCCAAACCGTAGGAGTATAGATTTTAGGTTCTTGTCCGTCGTAGGCCGCTACCGTATTCTCACCGGCCATGAACAGGTCATTACTGGTGAGAAATTCTCCCAGTATTTTAGACGAGTCGGGCAACGATAAGATGGCCGTATCACCCCTGTTCTCCACAAAGTCGCTGTAGATGATGGGAAGACCGGCAATGCGAACCTCTCCGATCTCGGTTGAGTCGTTGTACGAAGCCCCACCAATAAAACCCAACCCGTGACCCAGCTCGTGCAGCACCACCGAGACGAAGTCGTACTGATCAGAAGGGGTGTTCAGGTCGGTGCCGTAGTACCAGTTGAAGGTGCTGCTGAAGCGGGCCCGCAGGTCGGGAGCGTCCGCTACGCTATCCAGCGTCTCGGCCAAATCTTCTCCGGCAATAGCGTCGGCCAGGGCCGAAATGTACCAGGTATCGGGTTTCACCTCGTCGCTGAAATCCGAGAAGATAAAGGTTGGTCCGGCCGACCCCAGCACGTTCGGGGGGAGTACCTGAAAATTAGCATCCACCCGAATGGGCACGTCGGACACCAGGATGGTGGACCAGATGTCTACGGCGTACTGGAAAGCGGCCTCGGCTTCGGGGGTGAACCCGCTGTAGTTAACGATGAACTCGGCGGTCTTGGTGGGCGGCACCTCGGCCTCAGCCGCGGTGCGGGCCTGCTGCAACTGGGGCGACTCGGCCATCATGTGCTCGGCATGCACCCGGGTGTTCATGATCTCCGGTGAGGCGTAGCAGGTGTCCATCACGCCGGGGCGCACCTTCATCTGCGCTTGGCTGGCCGTGAGTCCTCCGGTGAGTAACAGCGCTACCGTGAGTAGGGGAGCCCACCAACCGCGTTGGCAGTAGGCTTGGTTGGTAAAGTGTTTCATTAAGAATTGAGGTTAGGTAAAAAGTATGTTCGCACTAAAACTACACTATTTTGTTAAGTTTACCACCGACCAGCAACCTTTTTGAGAATTTAATGAATAGCGTTACGTTCTTTCCCCAAACCCGTTTATATTGTCTGATTCTACATGACGCTGCCTCACCATCGGATGAATCTATTCTTCGCCTTCTGTATGACGTTACTTTCTGCTGCCGGGGGGTGTCGGGACGATGCTCCGCAGGACAATGCCTGGCTGGGCAAATACGCCACGGTGCAAATCTGCGATGGGGCCACTAACCCGGACTACACCCTGGAAGTAAGGTCGGTCGCCAACGAGCCGGATCAGCGCACGCTGGTTAATTTGGGCGGCTACGGACAGCGGGTGCCCGCCACGGTGCAGGGCGACAGCCTGACGATCATCCCCACCGCGGTGAACGTGGGGCTCATGGGGCAGGTGCAATTGTCGGGCACCGGCACGCGACGCGACGGAGAACTTCTTATCCAACTAACCGTGCAGGGACCCGGGCCGCAGGGCACCACCACCACGAGCCGGTGCGCGCTGCGCGGGACACCAATTAATCTCTGAGAAGCTAACAACTTATGCAGAAAGCCCTGCTCCTCTTGCTCGGTTGCCTACTGTCCGGCGGCCTCCGCGCGCAAACCCCCGCCGAGGTGGCTCCCACTCCCCCGATGGGCTGGAACAGCTGGAACTGCTTCCGCGAAAACGTTTCCGAAGCCAAGATCATGGCCATCGCCGACGCCATGGCAGCCTCGGGCATGAAGGAGGCGGGCTACGAGTACATCGTCATCGACGACGGCTGGATGACCGACCGGCGCGACAGCCTGGGGCACATCATTGTCAACTCCACCAAGTTCCCCAGCGGCATGAAAGCCCTGGGCGATTACATCCACGGCCTGGGCCTGAAGTTCGGCATCTACTCCGCCCCCGGTCGCCTCACCTGCCAGAAGCTGATGGGCAGCTACGGGCACGAGCAAACCGACGCCAACGACTACGCCGCCTGGGGGGTGGATTACCTGAAGTACGACTGGTGCAACTATCCGGGCACGCCCGAGCAAGCCGCCGATACTCCGGCCGAAGATTGCCAAGAGGCCTACGAACTGATGCGCGACTGCCTGCAGAACACCGGCCGCCCCATCGTCTACAGCGTGCACAGCACCTGCTCGGGCGAGCGGAGCCAGTCTTTTCCCTGGGTGGTCGACGTGGCGCATCTGCACCGCTCGGGCGACGATATCAAGGACAACTGGGACCGGATGCTCTACTGCCTGGAGAGCACCGCCGCGCTGTGGACCTACGCGCGGCCGGGCTTCTGGAACGACCCCGACATGCTGGAGGTGGGCAACACCACGCAAGAACGGCTGTGGGGCGGCATCGACAGCACCAAGATGACCACCCCGGAGTATCGCACCCACTTTAGTATGTGGTGCCTGGTGGCGGCTCCGCTGATTGCGGGTAACGACCTGCGCACCATGAAAGACGATATCACCGAAATTCTTACCAACCCAGAACTCATTGCCGTCAACCAGGACGCGCTGGGAAAGCAAGCGCGCAGAATCCGCGACGATGGGGCACTGGAGGTATGGGTGAAGGAACTGTCGGGAGACCGAAGAGCGGTGGCCTTGCTCAACCGAAGTGACCAACCGGCGTCTATTTCTTTCACCGGTGAGGAGATCGGCTTGTCGGGAAAGCGCCGGGTGCGGGACCTCTGGAGGCACCGGGATTTAGGCACTTTTGAGCAGACGTATACCGGAAAAGATGTTGCCGCCCACGATGCGCGGGTGTTGCTGGTAGAATAAAGATAGCACGATATGACTTTGCCTAAGAAGTGTCTCAATTGCATAAGCGTCTTGCTGCTGTATGCTTTCTCAACGGCTGCCCAAGGCCAGCCGGACGCGAAGTCCCGCGTGATCGTGACCACCGACGGTGAGTTTGACGACCGCTGTTCTATGGTGCGGTTCTTACTCTACACCAACGAGTTTGACGTGCAGGGCATCATCCACTCCAGCTCTAAATTCCACTGGAAAGGCAACAACACCACCGCCGCTTATCAGTGGCAGGAGACGTCCTGGATAGATCGTCATTTGGATACTTACGCAGCGGTGTATCCTAACCTCCTCCAGCATGATGCCGGATTTCCCGATCCGGCATACCTTGAGCAGCAGGTATACGAAGGCAACACTGAAGTGGCCGGAGACATGGCGAAAGCAACCCCGGGTTCCAACCGCATCGTTGAGGTGCTGCTCAATCCTGACCCTTCCCCGGTATGGTTGCTGGCGTGGGGCGGGTCTAACACGATCGCCCGCGCCCTGAAGACCATCGAGGACAAGCACCCCGACCGCAAACAGGAGGTCATGGAAAAAGCGCGCTTGTTCTTAATCTTGTTGCAAGACGCTACCTACGAATCCTACATTGCCCCACGCTGGCCCCAACTAACCACCCTGCTGAGCACTTCTTTCGAGAGCATTGGCTACCCGTGGAAAAAGCGCGTGCCCGAAGCGTACCGCGACTATTACTTAGGAGAATGGATGAATGAGCACCTGTTGCTCAACCACGGGCCTTTGTTGGCCATCTACTACGATCACTTGTACGGAGGGGGCAGGACCAGCGGCGATTTTATCTCCGAAGGCGATTCGCCGACGTTCATGCATCTTATTCCGAACGGGCTACGGAGCGCCCAGGACCCTTCGTGGGGCGGCTGGGGCGGTCGCTTTTATTGGGACGATAGCCTGTGGCGAAGTGCCCCGGACGATAACGGTATTTTCAAATCTGTCTACCGTTGGATACCGGATTACCAACGCGACTTTGCCGCCCGAGCCGACTGGTGCGTTGAACCCTACGCGCGCGCTAATCATCCTCCCCAGGTAAACCTGAACGTTGACGAGCGGCTGGAGGTGAGACCGGGCGAGCGGCTTCAACTCAGCGCCGAAGCGTCTACCGATCCGGACGGTGACGCCCTTCAGTACAACTGGTGGCAGTACGCCGATGCTGATTCCTACGCCCAACGCGCTCCGTTGCCAAACGTCAACCAACCAACGATTGCGCTCGAGGTTCCCACCACGGCTCGGGCAGGGGATACAATTCACTTAATATGCCAGGTAACTGATCAAGGAGAGCCTTCTCTCACCCGCTACCGGCGTCTGGTGCTGCACGTGAAGTAAAGTTGCAAAATGAGAGATTAAGCGCTAGCTTATCGCCTATCAATCTCACCGCCTTCTCTCAGAAGCTGTTTTAAAACTAGTTTAGGCGTCTAATCATTAGCGGTAGCATAGCCAGGTAGACCATGCTTTGACTGTTTTTTCTAGTCTTTTCGTAGTCCACACTCAGCCTACGAGCATTCAATATCCAAGCGAAAGTACGCTCTACGACCCATCTTCGGGGTAATACTTTAAAGCCCTTCTTCTCGTCGGTTCGCAAGACCACTTGCCAAGTCCAACCCCATAGTTTGCGTACGTAGTCAAGCAAACTGGGACCGCGGTATCCCCCATCCACCCAAACTAGCTCAATACGCTCACATAAGTTGTGTAGACAGTTGATACGTTTAATATAGCGCAGCAAATACATAGCACCCGCTTTCTCAGAAATCCCGGCCGCACATGTCCACACGGCCAGTAGTAAACCTTGCGTGTCGGTGAGAATAAATCGTTTGCGACCTTTTACCTGCTTGCCGCCGTCAAAACCTCGGTGTTCACCCCCACTAGCGGTAGTTTTGCTGGATTGAGAATCTATACAGGCAGCACTGGGACGTTTATTGCGCTTCATTTTCTTTCTTACCTTCTTAACAAACTGGGTGTGTATCCATTGCCAAGTACCATCCTTACTCCAGCGATTAAAATAGCCAAACACGGTGGCATAACAAGGAAAATCATGAGGTAAACAGCGCCAAGGGCAACCGGTCTTCACCACATAAAAGATGGCATTGACCACCTGATGCAAGTCAGCAGATGGCCTTCCCCCCCGGCTAGGGTCAGTCTCTTTTACCGGTAGAAGTTTGCGTAGGTGCTTCCATCCGTTTTTACTGATATCGCTAGGATACCTTCTCCTTTTACTATTCTTTTGTTCAGTACTCATGGCGGTCTTTGTTATGTTGTCTCTCAACTCTATAACTGTCCTGTCATGAGTACGTTTTTAGTTTGACCTCAAACTTCAATAGGTTTTAAAACAGCTTCTAAGCATGTATCGTTTAGTTTTAAGTGTATTAAGTCTACTGAGCCTTTGTCTTCAGCAGCGGGTTCAAGCGCAAACCGAAAAAGCCAGCTACCCCAACATTGTGCTCATCTACGCCGACGACCTGGGCTACGGCGACCTGGGCACCTATGGCGCCACGCAATATCAGACGCCTAACCTCGACCAACTGGCTGCCGCTGGGATGCGGTTCACCAACTTTGAGGTGGCGCAACCGGTGTGCAGCGCTTCCCGAGCCGCTATTCTCACCGGGTGCTACTCCAACCGGGTGGGCATCCCCGGAGCGCTCAACCCGCACGCGACCATCGGACTGAATCCCGACGAGGAGACCATCGCCGAGCTGGTGAAGCGGGCCGGTGACTATCAGACCGCGCTGTACGGCAAGTGGCACCTGGGGCATTTGCCTCCTTTCTTACCCACGCAGCAGGGCTTCGATGATTACGTAGGCGTGCCCTACTCCAACGACATGTGGAAGTGGACCTACGACCTGCAGTTAGCCACCCCGGAAACGCACGCCCGTAAGGCCAGCTACCCCGAGCTGCCGCTGATGGCGCAGGATACCGTGCTCAAGACCATTGAAACCCTAGACGATCAGGCGGAGCTCACCACGATCTACACCGAACGGGCGGTCGACTTTATCAACGACAACCAAGACCGTCCCTTTCTACTCTGCGTACCCCACTCGATGCCCCACGTGCCCCTGGCCGTGTCAGATAAGTTCAAAGGAAAGAGTACGCAGGGCTTGTACGGCGACGTGCTGATGGAGATCAACTGGTCGGTGGGCGAAATCGTCCGAACCCTGGAAGAGAACGGCCTGACCGACAACACGTTGGTGATTTTCACCTCGGACAACGGTCCGTGGCTTAACTTTGGCGACCACGCGGGCTCCACCGGAGGACTACGCGAAGGCAAGGGAACTAGCTTTGAAGGAGGGCAGCGCGTGCCTTGTATTATGAAGTGGCCCGCCCAGATTTCAGCGGGGACGATTAGCAACCAGCTGGCCGCGACTATTGATTTTTTGCCTACCTTTGCCGATATGCTCAACGTGGCGCTGCCCAAGAAGAAGATCGAACGGCGTGAGCCTGTTGCCCCTGATGCGGGGCGAAGCCGGGGCCAAGCCGCGCGAAACGTTCTACTACTACTTCCAGGGTAGCGCGCTGGAGGCCGTGAGAAGAGATCACTGGAAACTGGTGCTTCCGCACGAGCACCGCACCTACCAGGGAGTGCTGCCGGGCAGCGGCGGCATAGACGGCGACACGCGCCAGGTGAAAACCGAGTTGGCGCTCTACGATCTGCGCCGCGATCCCGGGGAACGCTACGACGTGCAAGCGGGCTATCCCGAGGTGGTGCAGATGCTGCAGGCGCTGGCCGCAGAGGCTCGGGAAGACCTGGGCGACGACCGGCGCGGCATCACCGGGAAAAACGTCCGGGAAGCCGGAAGAATCAACAAATAATTACTATTCAATTGCCACTGACGATGAACCTAAAAGATACCCTAACCCCTTTCATCACCGGTTTGCTCATGACCGCTAGCGGGTGCAATCCGACGGCTGAACCCGATCAAGCTGCCGACAGTCCGCCCAACATCGTCTTTATCATGAGCGACGACCACGCCTACCAGGCCATTAGCGCTTACGGACACGGCCTGAATCATACTCCCAATATTGATCGGATCGCGCAAGAAGGAGCCATCTTCACCCGATCTACGGTGACTAACTCCATCTGCGCTCCCAGTCGGGCGGTGTTGCTCACCGGCAAGCACAGCTTTATCAACGGCAAGGTCGACAACGTGCAGCCCTTCGACTGGGACCAGGACAACTTCCCCAAGCTGCTACAGGCCAACGGCTACCAAACCGCCCTGATCGGCAAGATTCACCTCAACGGCTTGCCCCAGGGCTTCGACTACTCAATGGTGCTGCCCGGACAGGGCAACTACTACAACCCCGACTTCCTGGTGAACGGAGAGGAAAAACGCTTCGAGGGCTACGTGACCGATATCACCACCGACGAAACCATGAAGTGGCTTCGGGAGACGCGCGATCCGAACAAGCCTTTCTGCCTGATGTACCACCAAAAGGCGCCGCACCGCAACTGGCAACCCGCCCCCGAATACCTGACGCTCTACGATGATACGACCTTTACCCCTCCGGCCAACTACTTTGACGATGCCACCAACTACGCCGGACGCGGCACCGCGGCCAAGGAGCAAGAGATGGAAGTGGACGGCCACGCTAAGTGGGGACATGACTTCAAAATGGTGGTGGACCCCAACGGCGACAGCACCGGCTTTGATAAAGAGTTGGCCCGCTTCACCCCGGAGCAGCTAGCGCAGTGGAACGCGGCCTACGATCCGAAAAACGAAGCCTTTAAAAAGGCATACGCCCAGAACGGCGAACTGGATTTCGCTGGAGACAATGCCAAGGAAGTAGCCCTGTGGAAGTACAATCGCTACATCAAGGATTACCTGCGTACGATTAAATCCGTCGATGATGGCGTAGGCGAGGTGCTGGATTACCTGGAGGAGAACGGCTTAGCCGAAAATACCATTGTGGTGTATACTTCCGACCAGGGCTTCTACCTGGGTGAACACGGCTGGTTCGACAAGCGCTTTATGTACGAGCAGTCGTTTCGCACCCCGCTGCTGGTGCGCTACCCAAAGGAAGTGGCGGCGGGTACAGAAATTGGCAAGCTGGTTCAAAACCTGGACTTAGCGCCCACCCTGCTGGACTACGCGGGCGTGGCCGTTCCCCCGGAGATGCAGGGCAAGTCGTTCCGTCAGTTGGTGAGCGGCGAAACCGAGCAGTGGCGCGACGCGGTGTACTACACCTACTACGAGTACCCTTCGGTACACATGGTGAAGCGACACTACGGCGTGGCCACCGACCGCTACAAGCTCATCCACTTCTACTACGACATCGATGAGTGGGAGCTCTACGACCTGGAAAAAGACCCCAACGAGATGAACAGCGTGTATGATGATCCCGCGTACGCCGAAGTGCAGGAGCAGATGCACCAGCGGCTCACCGAGCTACGGTCGGAGTACGGCGATAGTGATGAGAATGATGAGCGGTTTCTGGAAGCGTATCTGGAGGTGGTGGAAAATAGGGGGAAGTAGCTTAACAAAAGTTTAGCGCAGTTCTCGATAGCATACCGTGGATACTACCCCAATTCCGCAAGCACGGTGCGGCCGCCCTTGGTTTTGTCGCCCACGGCCACCTTCACTTCGGCATTGAGCGGCAGATACACGTTGACGCGCGAGCCGAACTTGATGAACCCAAACTCCGCGCCCTGCTGCACCCGGTCGCCCTCGTTGATGTACCACTTGATGCGGCGGGCCATGGCCCCGGCAATCTGCCGAAATAGCACTTCGGGTCCGTCGGGAATCTCCACCACCACCGTGGTGCGCTCGTTGTCGGAGCTCGATTTGGGGTGCCAGGCCACCAGGTACTTGCCCGCGTGGTACTTGAAGTACTTCACCACCCCGGCCACCGGACTGCGGTTCACGTGCACGTTGATGGGCGACATAAAAATAGAAATCTGCAAGCGCCGCTCGTGGAAGTATTCTTTCTCCTCGGTCTCTTCAATCACCACCACCTTGCCGTCGGCCGGGGCCAGCACCTGCTGCTCGTTATGGTCAATGACGACTTTGGGGTTGCGGAAGAATTGCAGGATGATGAAGTAGAGAATAATGCTTCCGATGAGCACTCCATTCTGAAGCGCGTTGTTCTCCGGGAAAAAATAGGTAATTGCTATATAAACGGCCGCCAGCACCAGCGAGAGTACCAGCAGCAGCATACGGCCTTCTTTGTGGATGTTCATAGGGTTGCGAAAAGGTTGTGCCTATAGTACAAACGTCGCGGCGCTTTTGTTACAACAGGAATTCAGCTCAACTTTAGCCTTAAGCGGCTCTAGTTATCACATCGTATAGATGCTGTATCAAAGGTTGATTTAAATACATAACCTCTGCTTCTGATGGGGAGGTTAAAAATTGTTGTTTGGCCCAAAGCTGCTGCCTGACCAAAGCCAGAGCATCTGAGAAGGTAGGATGAACTTTCTGGTACCAAGCACTCTGCTGAGCTTCGATACCTTGCTGCTCTTGTAACTTATGCGTCCACAGGGTAACGATACTGAACAGGCCCATCAGTACCGGGGTGGTTCTAGCAATAGCTAAGTCGCTCCACTGTCTTTGCGACTCTACCCCCAGGTGCCTCCGCACTTCTTCAAAGGTAACCTCTACTGTCCAGCGGCGGATAAAGTAGTTGATGATACTTTGGCTATCCAGTTCCTGGTTGCTACAAAGCAGAGCCACTGGGTTAATGTGTCCAGTAGGGTCTTTGATAAGCACCCAACGCAGGGGCACTAGCGGATCATTGCTTTTATACCATAAGGCCGTTCCGGTAGCTATCTGCATAACTTGATCGCTTTTGCCATACCATTGGGGAATGAGAATCGTCTGCCACTGAGTAGTTGGATCAATCAGGCGTTGCGCTAAGGTGAGTTGCCGGGGGCCAATTTTGGGTTTGCGACCGCGTTTGCCTGTAGGCTGGGGCGGCGGTTCATCAAACAGACGGGCATCTAAGCGCAAGGGGGTGATCATGGTTACAGCGTTGCGTACCGCGTCCAGCAGTGCATAACAAGCATAAGAGCTATCGGCTACCACGATGATCTGGCGGCTAGGCAACCATCTTCTGAGTTGCAGGATCATTTGTCCCGGTGGGGCCCACTGGCCCAATCCGTGAGCTTTTTATGTTTCTTCCCCTGTCGCTCGTTGTAGCGCTGTGAAGGGGCTAGCACGGTCAGGAAAGGCAGGGCCGCGTCACGGTGACCCATACGCGTTTAGCCCAAGGAAGTGGTGTTAAGAGCATCATGCACATCCAACGAAGACCGCTACACTTGACAAAATAGCTGTGACTAGAACGCACCGCATCTCTGTATATACCTCGGGCATTGATCTTACGGCCCCACCGCCGCTCTAGCGTCTCATCCTGCCCAAACACCAAAGGCTGGTCATCGGGCACTAATTGATCCACCAGCAACCCTAATAGAATACGAGCAGCATGATAGGCAGACCACTTAGCTTTGCTCAACACGCGATGGTACTTGTGAAATTGCTTTTCCTGGCTCAGGCCCATTGCCCGCAGGGCACCACACACAGTGCGCCGTCCTACTACTAACAGAGAGCCCATGAGTAAAACTTTGACATGAGAAAAAACTTTCCTAGCAAACAACGGGGCAAATACTGATATTTGATCGGAGAACTCTTCGGGAATAATAAGCATAGATTTGAATCGTAGAACAATCCAAAACTACCCATTCCTCTTGAGTTCTTCTTCTTTTTCATATCTGCAAAAGGCTAAAGTCGAGTGCAGTTGGTGAAGGATAATTGGTTATCTTCGTACGGTGAAAAGCAGGCAACTAGTTAAACTGTTAAAGACGGATGGCTGGTACGTGGTTCGTCAGACCGGTAGCCACATGATCATGCGGCATGATATCAAACCTAATCAGATTGTAGTACCAGATCATGGGAGTCACGAAGTGGGCAAGGGACTAGAAAGCAAAATATTGAAGGACGCTGGTTTAAAATAGATACCAATGAGAAAGATTAAGTTTATTGTTGAGCGAACCAATACCGGGTACTCGGCTTACGCTGAAAAGCATCCCGTGTTCACGGTAGGGGTTAGTTTGCAAGAATTGAAAGACAATGTTTTAGAGGCAATCAACCTTTACTTTGAAGACCAAGATAGAGTAATTGATGAAGAAGCATTAGAAATATCAATTGATTTGCCTCAGTTCTTCTCTTTCTACCAAATTATTGATACTGAAGCCTTGTCTGAAAGGGTAGGAATAGATCAAGCGCTGCTAAACCAGTACATTGAAGGCAGTAAGAAGCCTACCGTAGCTCAAACCCGTAAAATTCTAGTTGGCGTTCAACGGTTGGGCCAAGAACTTGCCGAGATTCAAGCAGTACTCTAGCCCGTTGGTGTGAGCATGTACTACGTCACTCTGTACTAGGTTATACCCCACTGTAGCAATTAAACCCACCGTCCACCGGCACCGAGATACCCGTGACGAAGCGCGAGGCATCGGAGCACAACCAGATCAGCGTGCCCGCCAGTTCGTCGGGCTCGCCAAACCGGCCGAAGGGAGTGTTATTGATAATCTGCTGTCCGCGCTCGGTCAGGCTGCCGTCCTCATTGGTGAGCAGGCGGCGGTTTTGTTCGGCTAGGAAGAAGCCGGGGGCAATGGCGTTCACCCGGATGCCTTCGCCAAACTTCTGGGCCATCTCTACGGCCAGCCAGCGGGTGTAGCCCTCAATGGCCGTCTTGGCCACCGAGTAACCCATCACCCGGGTAATTGCCTGATAGGCGGCCATCGATGAGATGTTGACCACCACGCCCCGCTGCTGGTCGGCCATCACCCGTCCGAACACCTGCGTAGGGTAAATGGTGCCCATCAGGTTGAGGTCGACCACTTTTTGCAGATCGGGAATTTGCAGGTCGAAGATGGTCTGGTCGGGTCCGATGGTGGCTCCGGGCTGATTGCCTCCGGCAGCGTTCACCAGAATGTCAACGGTACCAAAAGCTTTTAATATAGTCTCGCGAGCTTTCTCCAACGATTCGGTTTCGAGTACGTCGGCGGGCAGTGCAACGGCCTGTCCGCCTTGGTTCTTGACCTGCTGCATTACTACTTCCGCTTGTTCTTCCCGACGGCCGAGCACCCCAACTTTAGCCCCAGCCGCCGCTAGGGCCAGCACCATTTCGGTGCCCAATACGCCAGTACCACCGGTAACCACCGCCGTCTTGCCTGCTAGAGAAAAAAGAGTATCAACCATGTTCGTTAAAAGTATTCTTTCATGCGCTCAAAGAAACCTTTGTCGTCTTTCCCGGGCTGCGGCTTGAAGTTGGGCGACTGCCGCAGTTCTTCCAGCAGTTGCTTTTCCTCGTTGCTAACCTTCTGCGGGGTCCACACGTTCACGTGAATCAATTGGTCGCCCTTGCCGTAGCCGTTGATGTCTTTGATCCCCTTGCCGCGCAGCCGCAGAATCTTGCCGCTTTGCGTGCCGGGTTCAATCTTGATCTTCACCTTGCCATCCACAGTAGGCACTTCCACATCGGTGCCCAGCACGGCATCCATAAAGCTGAGGTGCAGGTCGTAGACGATGTTGCTACCGTCGCGCTTCAGGTCTTCATCCTCGGCCTCTTCAATGACGATGAGCAGATCGCCGGGCACTCCGCCCCGCTTGGGCACGTTGCCCTTGCCCGACATAGAGAGCTGGATGCCCTCGCCCACTCCTTCGGGAATCTGCACGGGGATCACCTCTTCTTCCATCAGGCGGCCTTCGCCGTGGCAGTTGTCGCAGCGCTGGCTCACAATTTTGCCTTCGCCGCTGCAGGTGGTACAGGTGTTGGTCGACACCATTTGCCCGAGCATGGTGTTCACCACCTTGCGCGTTTGCCCTGAGCCGTTGCAGGTGGAGCAGGCTTGCAGGGCGGTGCCGTTCTTAGCCCCGTTGCCGCCGCACACGTCGCACGAGATGTAACGCTTTACCTTGATCTTCTTCTCTACGCCGTGGCTCACCTCGTCGAGGGTCAGTTTGAGCTTGATCCGCAGGTTGGAACCCCGACGTTGGCGCGTGCCGCGACCACCCGCGCCACCGAAGAAACTCTCGAAGGCGCTGCCGCCGCCGAAAATATCGCCGAACTGCGAGAAGATATCGTCCATGTTCATATTGCCACCGCCGAAGCCGCCGGAGCCTCCCACGCCCTGATGCCCGAAACGATCGTAGCGCTCGCGCTTCTGCGGGTCACTCAATACCTCATAGGCCTCCGCGGCTTCCTTAAACAGGTCTTCTGCTCCAGGATTGTCGGGATTCTTGTCCGGGTGGTACTTGATGGCCGTTTTTCGGTACGCTTTCTTGAGCTCTTCGGGGGTCGCGTTGCGCGATAGTCCTAAAATTTCGTAATAGTCTTTCTTTGCCATGCGCTTATGATCCAATCACTACTTTTGCGTATCGTAGTACCTTATCCCCCAAAAAATATCCTCGGTCGATCACGTCTATCACTTTTCCCTTCAGGTCTTCACTCGGAGCGGGAGTTTGCACCACGGCCTCGTGGTATTCGGGGTCAAAGTCACTACCCACTTCCACCTCCATCACTTTCAGTCCCTTCTGAGCGAGCGCTTTGGTAAGTTTGCCGTGGACGAGTTGAATGCCCTCGTACATGGGGGCTACCGCTTCGTTTTCTCTGAAAATTTGCAGCGATCGCTCAAAATCGTCTACGACCGGAATCAGTTCGGCGATCACGCCTTCGCCCGCCGTCTTGATCAAGTCAAGGCGTTCCTTGGCGGTGCGCCGTCGGAAGTTCTCAAACTCGGCAAACAGCCGGAGGTATTTGTCCTTGGCTACTCCTACCTCGTTTCTAAGGTGCGTAACTTCATCCACTTCTTCCTCCTCGATAAGCGGTTCGCTCATTCCTTCTTCATCATGCTCATTTTCGAAGGTGTCTTCCGACGTTGGCTGATCGGTCATTTTAGCTTCTTCATCGTTGGCTGCGGCCGACGGATCAGTATAGTTTTGCGGTTCTTTATTCACGGTTATCCAGAGTTGGTTCTTAACAAATCACTTTCGCAGGGCGCAACTACTTTGCCAAGCGAAAATGTGTGACATTATGACAGATCAGTGGTGCAGGGTTTGCCACAGCAAGTTTTTGAGTTCCGAAAGATGGTACTGCGTCACCGATGAGATGAACAGGTGCGGGATATCGAGGGTAATCTCTTGCTCCAGCGCTTCCATTAGTTCTTCGTCTAGTAAGTCAGCCTTAGAAATAGCCAGCAGCCGCTGCTTGTCCAGCATTTCGGGGTTATAGGCTTCCAGTTCGCGCAGCAGCGTGTTGAAGGTATCATTGATATTTGGGGTGTCGGCGGCGATCACGAACAGCAGAATGGCGTTTCGTTCGGCGTGGCGCAAGAAGCGGGTGCCCAGGCCCTTGCCCTCGGCGGCTCCCTCAATAATACCCGGAATATCGGCCACCACAAACGACTGGTAATCGCGGTAGGCCACCACGCCCAGGTTGGGCGTAAGCGTGGTGAAGGGATAGTCGGCAATTTCGGGGCGCGCGGCCGATAGCACCGACAGCAGGGTAGACTTGCCCGCGTTGGGGAAGCCGATCAACCCCACGTCGGCGAGCACCTTGAGCTCCAGGATAAACCACTGCTCTTTGCCATCCTCACCCGGCTGCGCGAAGCGGGGGGTTTGCAGGGTGGGGGTTTTGAAGTGATCGTTGCCCAGGCCGCCGCGGCCTCCTTCCAGGATGATCGCTTCTTGCTCATCTTCGGTGATCTCGGCCACCACCTCACCCGTGTCGGCGTTTTTGACCAGGGTTCCCAGCGGCACTTCCAGCGTCACGTCGTCTCCCTGCGATCCGCTCTTGCGTTGCTTGGCTCCGTTCTCGCCGCGCTCGGCGATCACGTGCTTCTGGTACTTCAGGTGCAGCAGCGTCCAGAGTTGGGCGTTGCCCCGCAGGATGATGTGACCGCCCCGGCCGCCGTCGCCGCCGTCGGGCCCGCCCTTGGGCACGAATTTCTCGCGACGCAGGTGGGCCGATCCCGCTCCGCCCCGCCCCGAACGCGCCTCAAATTTCACGTAATCAATAAAGTTGACGGCCATAGGGATGCTTGGTTAAGAAGTGCGGTTGCGGTGGGTAGGCTACGTGCGCCAGCGATCTACCGTAGCCAAGATCTTTTGAAAAATTGCATCAATATCTCCCACACCGTCAATCTCTACGTACTTGTTCTGCTCCTGATAAAAGCGGGCAACGGGTAGAGTTTCTCTTTGGTACACTTCCAGGCGGGTGGCGATCTTTTGCTCGTTTTGGTCGTCGACCCGCCCCGAGGTCTTCCCCCGGGATAGCAAACGGCTCACGAGCTCTTCGGTAGGCACGGATAGCGCGATCATTCCGGCGATCTCACTGTCGTAGGTGCTCAGAAATCGGTCCAGGGCTTCTGCCTGAGGAATGGTACGGGGAAAGCCGTTGAAGATGATACCCTTTGTGCCGTTTTGTTCGCCGAGTTTATCGTCCACCATGTCGATCACCAAGTCATCGGGCACCAGTTTCCCCACATCCATGAACGTACGCGCACGAATGCCCAGGGGGGTTCCTTCACCCAGATGCTTCCGGAACAGATCACCGGTAGAGATATGCGTTAGGCTATAATGGTCAATAAGGTTTTGACTCTGGGTACCCTTTCCGGCACCCGGAGGGCCAAACAAAACAAGGTTAAGCATAGTAGATTGATTTTGAAAGATTACAAGTTTACGTCGCTTCGCACGGATTAGGAAATATAACGAGTAAAATGTTCTTGCCGATTGTCAATCGATGAAGTGAAAGGAGTGACTACGGGCGGGGAGCTACCTTATGGATAGACCGGAGGTTTCGGCCCAGCCCGTCGTAGTCGAGTCCGTAGCCCACCACGAAGTCGTTAGAAATCTCGAAGCCAACGTACTTTAGCTTGACGTCGTGCACCAGCGCCTGGGGCTTGAACAGCAACGTGGCCACCGCAATGCTACGCGGGGCTTGGTCGCCGAACTGCTGCGACAAGTACCGGATGGTGTTGCCCGAGTCCACAATGTCTTCCACGATAATCACGTCCCGGTCGCGGATGGGCACTTCCAGTCCGATAAACTCCTTGTGCTGCCCGGTAGATTGCATGCTCTGATACGATTTCACCTTGATAAAGGTAACCTCCGAGGGCACGCTGATGTGGCGAACTAAATCGGCCATAAATACGAAGGCCCCGTTGAGCACCGCCACCAGCACCGGGGGTTCATCGGCATAGTCGCGGCCGATTTGCTGCGCTAGCTCCAGCACCCGTTCCTGAATGGCTTTCTCTGAGATAAATTCGTCAAAATCGCGATCCTTGATGCGCATGCTATAGTTTTTGGAGAAGGTGGCGATACAGCGCCAGCATGCTGTCTACGTCGGCGCGGTGCACCTTCTCATTGGGTGAGTGCGCGTAGGCCACCGGCGCTCCCACAAAGCACCAGTCGATGGGGTAAGGAGCCTGAAGCAGTTCGCGCGCATCGCTTGCGCCCGTGGCTTCCACTTCTAACTGAAAGGGAACCTCTGAATCTTCGGATAAACCAATAACTTTGTTAAGAAAAGACCGGCGGGGAATGATCCGGTCGCGCATCGACACCACCGCTCCCTGCCCGGCCACCACTCCGTCGGTGGTCCAGGTCACGTCGGAGATCAGGTACTGCTTCACTCCGTACTGCTCGTGGATAAAGCGGGCCAGGTAGGGCACCGATCCGCCGCCCTGTTCTTCACCGCAGGTGAATACCAGCAGTCCGTCTTCCAGGATTTCGGCTAGCCGCAGTGCATTGTACACTCCCAGGCGGTTGTCCAGGTAGCAGGTTTGCACGAAGTCGGTGGTTTCCCGAAAATCGCACTCGAACGTGAGTTCGGTGCCACGGGCCAGGCCACGACCAAACTGGTAGCGCAGTTGCTGCGTTTTTTTTCGATTCGTAGACGGCCAGTTCGCACACCACCGGTCCCAGGTGATCGGCGCCCACCAGGCGATAGCCATCCTCGGTTTTGGGACTGCCGATGGAAATGAGCTGGTCGTGGTAGCGCACCGTGAAGCCAACGGAATCCATATGGGCCAGCACCGCGGTGCGCGGGTTGCCGAAGGCCAGGATCAGCGAATCCCGTAGGTCATCGTTGGCAACTACGGTGGGGGCAGTGCGCCACTGGGCCTGGTGTTCACGCACATAAGCCAGAATGAAATCCTTGAGGGCGCCCTCGTTGCCCGACGGAGCCGGTACTTCACACAATCTTTTTAGCAGTTCCATACGGGTATCCGTCGTGAGGCGCGTGCCTCAGCAGCAATCGGCTAAAAGGGAAGATCATCCTCTTCGCCCTCGCCAGCGGAGATGACGGGATTTGACCCACCCGAAGAAGCGGGAGGTGACGCGGGTGCCGCAGGAGCTCCGGAACCGGTAGCGGCTGCGTCGTTGGGAGCAGCGGAGGCACCACTAGCGGGCTGCATGCGCCACGCTTGCAATGAGTTGAAGTACTTCGTTTCTCCCTGGGGATCGACCCACTTGCGCCCCTTCAGATTAAAGCTCACCGTTACATCTTGCCCGACCGCGTAGTTGTCCAGCATATCGCACTTGTCCTGGATGCACTCGAACTTCACGTATTCGGGATACTGAGGATTGTCGGAATACTCCAAGACAAAATCTCTTTTTCTGAAGGTTTCTTTTATTTGAACGGTATCGGATATTTCCAGCAATTTTCCTTGAATTTCCATGATGATAAATTATAGGTTAAGGTTGGACAGTCACAAAAATGCCCTTTCCTTTTAACTAAACCAAGTGTCCCGTTGGGATTTCCTGGAAAGAGCGGACTGCAGTTGAGTCAATAAAAAAGCGGGGTAGTGGGTAAGTTTTAGTCGGATTGTTAACATAAAACCCAAAAAGGGCACGTTTAGTAGGAACCGGCTCGCATTAAATTTTTCCGGTGCTTGACAAAAACCGGGGTTTCAAAAATTTAGGTTCAGTTTTTGGTTTAAGCCAGACCAGAATGCAGACAGCATTCTCAGATGCCGCGGGGCGGTTTTTTACGATTAAGCAATTGTGTTATGACTATCGATTACATCATTCTGTTCTTCCTCTTTCTGTTGGCGCTAACGCTGGTGCTGCTAAAAATTATTAAAGACGAACGCTCTAGTGACTCTAACAACGACGGCGGACTGCCCTTCGAGATAGAACTGCCCGATCTGGATTTACCGCCCGGCGTCACTTTGCCCATTGATGGCCCCTCCCGCAAGCGAGACGAGCCAGTGCTGGCATAGCTACCAAACCGCGTTCTATCGCACGGCTAGGTCAATCCTTTCGGTGCCTAATCGCACAGAAAAGACCGTCTCGGCCAAGTTGCTGAGACGGTCTTTCTGTTGTATTAAAGCGTTAAAGCTTTTGCTAATGAAATACTTCGTCCCGGGCCTTTTGAGCAGTTTCGGGGTAGGCGCGCATTTTGTGCTCGCCCAGATCTAATCCCTCAATTTCCTCTTCTTCGGATACCCGAATGCCTATCGTTGCTTTTAGTACGTAGAAAATCAACAGCGAAGAAGCAAAGCAGAAAATACCCACGGCGATCACGCCGATCAGTTGGGTCAGAAACTGCGACATACCAGCATTGGCTCCGAAGATGCCCACGGCCAGGGTTCCCCAGATACCACACACCAGGTGCACGGAAGTGGCCCCTACCGGGTCATCTAACTTAGCTCGGTCAAAGGCTACCACGGCTATTACCACCAAGGCTCCGGCAATTAACCCAATGATGATGGCATCGGTGACGCCCATCACGTCGGCTCCGGCAGTGATGCCAACGAGTCCGCCGAGAATGCCGTTGAGCACCATCGTCAGGTCGTTAGAACGCACCACAATCAGCGCGGTAACCAGCGCGCCAATGGCTCCGGCCGCCGCGGCCATCGAGGTGGTAACGAATACTAAGGACACTAGTCCCGGATCAGCGCTCAGCACCGAGCCGCCGTTGAAGCCGTACCAGCCGAACCACAGCAAAAACACGCCAATAGTGGCCAGCGGCATATTGTGACCGGGAATCGGACGAATCTTTCCGTCTACGTACTTGCCGTAGCGCGCCCCCAGCAGAATGATACCCGCCAGCGCGGCCCAACCCCCGACGGAGTGCACCAGGGTGGAACCCGCGAAATCATAAAAGGCCACGTTGGCTCCGTCAGCGCCCGCGATGAAGCCTGCTTCCAAAAAGCCTCCGCCCCAATCCCACATACCGGTGACCGGGTAGACGATTCCCACGTAGAGGACGGTGAAGACCAGAAAGGCGTTCAGCTTAATGCGTTCGGCCACGGCCCCGGAAACGATGGTGGCGGCGGTGGCGGCAAACATGGCCTGGAAGATGAAATCCGTCCAGTAGGTGTAACCCTCGTTGTAAGCTCCGGTGTTTGCTCCCTCGGGAGAGGCAATGCCAAAACCGGCGAACCCGAATAATCCTCCGGCGAAATCCTCGCCCGGATACATTAGGTTGAACCCCCACAGGCAGTAGGTCAACAACCCAATGGGCAGGATGGTGGCGTTCTTAAACAGGATGTTAACGGTGTTTTTAGACTGGGTGAGACCAGTTTCCAGGGTAGCGAACCCCAGGTGCATGATGAATACCAGAATGGTGGCGATCATCATCCACAGGTTGTTAGTTGTAAACAGTTGTTCCATGAATCAAACGTTTAAATGGTTACGGTTAAATTAGTAAGATGAGAAGGGCGAGGGTGGTTGGCCTCTTTTAATTAATTGCGTCGGTACCTTGTTCGCCGTTCCGAATGCGGAACACCTCATCTAAGGTAGAGACGAAGATTTTGCCATCGCCCACCTTGCCGGTTTTGCCGGTTTTGAGGATCGCGTCGATCGTTTTTTGCAGGAAATCGTCGGAAATCACAATTTCTAGCTTGGTGCGGGGGATGTAGCCCGTGTCGTAGGTGGTGCCGCGGTAGGTTTGGTACTCCTTTTCCAGTCCGTGTCCCTTCACGTCGTAAAACGATAAAAAGATGACTCCGGCATCCGTGAGGGCTTCCATTACCTGCTCGAACTTGGAGGTGCGAATAATGGCTTCTACTTTTTTCATAGTGTGTATGGGGTTTGGTTAGCTTGAAGATAAATTCACTAGACGAACGTAGAAATTAGCCTAACTTAATTTGGTGATTTACCACCGACAACAAATATAAACATCTAATTAAGGTAAAAAATACATTTGTGCCAAAGGATTTTGAAAAAATATTGACTTTTACCGCTATTGGTACAATGAAATAGCGCTTGTGCCACGATATTTTAAACGATCGAAGGTTTGTCTTGAACGAATCGCATCAGCAATGAAGCATGGGGCGATGCCCTAATTAGAAGATTAACGCGCTATTTCTGCGCCAGTACCTGCGCAACGTTGGTGCGATAAGCGGCAACCGCCGGAAGCAAGGCAGCCCCTATTCCCACCAGCACGCTACCGAGCAGCAGCCAGCCTTCTTCCGGAATGAAGCGAAAAGCGGTGAGTCCTAACCCGGATTGCGGCACCGCCTGCGCGAGCAATCCAACAAACCCGTGGCCCAGCAACAGGCCCAGTAGCCCGCCCAGCAATGATATGATCACGCCCTCCGTCACCATCAGCAAGAACAGCGTTTGGCGGGAGGCCCCCAGCGAGCGCATCACCGCCAGATCGTACTGCCGCTCGCGCAGGGCATTGTAGAGCGCAATGAACGTGCTCAGCGCGGCAATCAGAATGATTACATAGGCGAATCCCCGCAATCCGTCCACGCCCACTCCCACCAGCGAGAACAAGCGGGCAGTTTCGAAGGGCGGCGAGGCGGCCTGGAGGTTGGTGCGCTGGTTGATGAAGCGCGGCAACTGCACCGCCGCCATCGGCGAGCGGTACTGGAGCAATAGGGCGGTAATTTCCTGCCCTTCGTCTCCCCGCGGCAAACCTCGCTGAGTGATGGTATCCTGAGTGATCTGACTTTGATGGGCTACGGAGTCAGCGTGCGCATCGTGCACCGCCCAGACGCTCTCTACCGCCGTCAGAATCAGGTTGTCCAGTACGCTGCCGGTGGGTTCAAGCACTCCGCTCACCCGAAACGCCCGCTCGTCGTGCACATTAATCCGATCGTCGGCCAGGCCGTGACTGCTGTTAAACTCCTCACCCGGGGTTAGCTGCAACTGCTTTGCCACATTGGCACCCAGGGCCACTTCCAGGGACTTTTCCCACCAGTTACCGGTTTGCAGCTCGGCTTCGTACAAATCCGGATAATCGTAGTTGGTGCCCACAATGCGGAAGCCCCGGTAACTATCGCCGAATGCCAACGGAATCATATTTTTAATCAGACGATTGCGCTGCAGCGGCCGCACGTCGGCCAGCGAAATGTTGCCCGTGGGGAAGTCGGCGTGAAACACGCTGGACAAAATGATTTGCAACGGACTTCCCTTGGCCCCCACTACCAAATCGATACCGCGGCTGTTGCGGGTGAGCGTGTCCTCCACCTGTCGGCTCAGCAGCAATAACACGGTGATGGTGGCGATGCCCAGGGCGAGCAGCAGCACATTAAGTACGGTGCTGAGCGGCCGGTGGCGGGCGTAGTTACTGCTAAGGGTCCACAGATTCATGGTGTAAGCAGGGTTTGCTGCTGAGGCATCAGCGCTTTTAATCGTTGGTCGTGGGTGGCAATGATGAGCGTGGCCGCGTAGCGCTCCGCCTGCTGCCGCAGCAAGTCAAGCACCCGGGCGCAGTTGTCGTCGTCCAGACTGGAGGTGGGTTCGTCGGCCAGAATCACGCGGGGGCGGATAAGCAACGCGCGGGCTAGGGCCGCCCGTTGGGCTTCGCCCTGACTCAGCGTAGCGGGACGCGCGTGACTCCGATGGGTGAGCTGTAGGGTCGCCAGCGTTTCGTCGATCAGGTCGGGTTGGGCGGGAAGCCCGGCCAAGTACTGCGCCAGTTGCAAATTTTGGGTGATCAACAGCGAAGCAATCAGGTGCGGCCGTTGAAACACCAGTCCGATCGACCGGCCCCGGTAGTGATCCAGTTGGGTTTCAGACAAGGTAGTGAGATCTTGATCACCTACCACGATACGTCCGGTGGTCGGTTTTAGAAATCCGGCCAGCAGGTGCAGCAGGGTGGTCTTGCCGCTTCCTGAATTTCCCAGCAGCAGGCAGTGCGCTCCCGAGGCCACCTGCCAATCGGGAAACGCCAGCACGGGGGCCGCGGCAGTGTAGCGAAAGGTGACACCGGATGCTTCAATCATCAGAATCGGGACTAGGTGAAGGGCGGGGCAATTATCGTTCGCGCAAGATGCGTCCCAGCATCATAGCCGCAATATCGGCTCCGGTGGGGGTGGTAAAGAAAACGGGCTTCCCTTTGGTGCAGTGCAGAAAGATTCCGTTTCGGTAGTGGTCAAAGTCGGCGATACTGTCTAGGTAGATGACCAACTCAACTTCAGGGTTGCGGAAGATCATCCGCTGGTTGGTCAGGTAGAGTTTACCCGCTTCGCTGGCTTGCCAGACGTCGTCGGCCAGGTGAATCGTGCCTGCGCTCGCGTTGCGCCAGTAGGTTCCGTTGGCCAGTTTCCGGCGTAGCGTGTCAGATGAGGAATAGGGTGCCGCTTCCGGACCGCGTGCGCCGTGACGGACCGCATCGCACAGAAAGTGACAGGTCTCTTCCGGACGCAGCGTAAGGGGAACAAAAATGTGCGGCAGCGCCTCGTTCTCAATCTGCCAGTGTAAGCGGTACTTCACCAGTTCGGCCCGGGTGCGCTCGTCCCACTGCGGCACGGCGTTCAAATGCTCGGTCAGCACCGCCAGTTCTTCTTCCTCTCCGTCGGTGAGCGAATCATCGGTCACCTCTCCCTTGATGAAGCGAATGATGAGGTCGGCCGCTTTGCTCTGCTGCACCTGATTCTCCAGCGTGGGAGGCAACTGCAAGCAGTGCCGCAGCTGGTGCAAAAAAGCCAGTTCCTTGGGGTGCAGTCGCTCGTCGGCCAGCGCCTCATCGAGGCTGCGGGCGTAGACTTCTTCGCAGATTTGGTGGTTTGCTAGGGCGACGGCCTTGTCGCTTAATCCTAAGATACGTTTCAGGTGCAGCAGGCGCTTGGTCTCTTCGGCGTCCAGGTGGTTGTCGTCGAAGCAGTAGCGCAGGTATTTTTTGTACAGATCGCGCAGCGAACCGTCGTTGAAGTCGCGAAACAGGTTGAGTGCGTAGCGGTCCAGAATCGCCTGCACGTCAACGCCCTGAATCTCAAGCAACGGACGCTCGGCCAGCAGGTTGTTGATCTCAATAAGGGCGTTCTGCTGAAGTTTTTGGCCGGTAACTTTGTTCCAGACCGATACCGGCTCCAACTTGGCCGGGTAAAAAGCTTGGGTAAGAACCATACGATTAGGGTGTTGCGTAGACGTTTGGTGAGGCTAAAGAACCCTAAATGTAGCAAAGAATTGAATATGCGACGCGTGAAATTTCAGATTTTCTTATTCCTCCTGCGGCGACACGCGGGGCAACCAGGCGGCAATGACGCCCAACAGCGGAAGAAAAGCGCATAACTCAAAGACGTAGGCAATGCTGGTGGCGTCGGCGAGTTTGCCCAGCAGCGCGGAGCCCAGCCCGCCCATGCCGAAGGCGAAGCCGAAGAACAAGCCGGAGATCATCCCCACCCTGCCGGGCATCAGTTCCTGGGCGTAGACCAGAATCGCCGGAAAGGCTGATGCCAGGGCCAGGCCGATAAACACCGACAGGGTGGTGGTCCAGAACAGATTGGCGTAGGGCAGCAGCAGGGTGAGCGGAGCGATGCCCAGAATGGAAAACCAGATCACGTACTTGCGGCCGAAGCGATCTCCCAGCGGTCCGCCGATCAGGGTGCCTACGGCCACGGCGGCCAGAAAGATAAACAAGTGCACCTGCGACTGCTGCACCGACAGCGCAAACTTATCGATCAGGAAGAAGGTGAAGTAACTGGTGAGGCTAGCCAGGTAAAAGTACTTGGAAAAGATCAGCACCAGCAGCAAGCCGATGGTGATGCGCACCGTGCGGCGCGGCAACCGTGAAGAAGTTTCTTCGGTCGGTGCGGGGCGGCTCTTCCTCTGCTCCAAATTCTTCTGGTACCAGCCCGCCACCCGGGCAAGCACGATCATGGCCAGCGCCGCGGCCAGTCCGAACCAGGCCACGTGGCCCTGTCCGAAGGGAATAATAATAATGGCCGCCAGCAGCGGACCAAGTGCGCTGCCCGCGTTGCCACCGATCTGAAAGATCAACTGCGCCAAACCCCGCTTGCCGCCCGAAGCCAGGTAGGCCACCCGCGACGATTCGGGATGAAACACTGCTGAGCCCATGCCCACCAAGCACACCGCCAGCAGAATGAAGGCGTAGTGCGCCGCCTGCGCGAGCAACACCAGCCCCGCCAGCGAAAACACCATACCGATCACCAGCGAGTAGGGGCGCGGCGTTTTGTCGGTGACGTAGCCGACCACCGGTTGTAGCAGCGAAGCGGTGAGCTGAAAGGCCAGCGTAATGAGGCCGATTTGGGTGAATGACAGCGCGTAGTTCTCTTTGAGGAGCGGATAGATGGCCGGAATCACCGACTGCATGGTGTCGTTGAGCAGGTGCGCCACGCTGATGGCGAACAGAATGGGCAGCACGGTTTTGTTAACAGCTTTTTTCTTAGTGATTAAGGTAGCAGACCCGGACGCATTTTCCATGACTCAACAAAAGTGAAGCGCAAAAATATAGAATATCGAACAGGGAATGATGAGCGAGGAAGGAAATGTTACCGGATACTTATTTTCATTGCGCTGTAGTAAGAAGGTAGTGAATGATTATTTTTAGCAAATAATATTCGGCTGGAAATCCATATTTTAACTTAAAAATATTGCGTTTGAACCTTGGAGGTTGAATTTTGAACCTCGGAGGTTCGCTTTTGTACCTCGGAGGTTCAACGAGGAAGCTAAAAGGTTTGCCGCTGAACCTTTTTGGTTCAACGATCAAACTATTAGGTTCGCGCGTGAACCTCGGAGGTGGAACGTTGAAGCACTGAGGTTCGGTGATGGTGTGGCAGGGTTGAAAAGAGTAGTAATTCTTCCGTAGGTTGCTCAGGGAGGTTCGTAATTTGTCGGGGGCGGTAGGGATGCTTATCTCCAAATAAACGTTTTTAAGCGTTTGCCCACGCATTTAACAGAAAAACATGCTAATGATAGATATTTTACACAAAAACGGGCTTCTTTCTGGCAAACTTGGCCAAATAGCCACCTTGTCGCTATATTGCGAATAAACGCACTGCGTTTATACGTTCGTTATCTACAATACATAAAATACATTATGCATATAATTTTAGAAAAGAATGTCAAAGAACTTGGGAAGGAGTTCGAATTTGAAGTAAGTGAAAGTAAACTTTTCGAATTTTTTTGTAATTACTGTATTGTAAAAAAGTCATATCTAGGAAGGTTCAACCCTTCCGATGTGACAACAGAAGAGGACGATGCCTCAATTGATGGTATAGCATTTATAGTAGATGGCGAACTAATCAATAAAAAGGAAGATGCCGAGGAGTATTTTAAATCCCATAAATCGAACCTTCCAGTAAAGCTCATTATTACTCAAGTAAAAAGTGGAGAGAAATTTATTAAAAAGGAAATTTCGAATTTTAACGTTGGTATTAAAGACTTCCTTTCTTTAGATCCGAAATTGCCTAACGGAATATTCAATATGGAAAGCATTGAAATTTTCAATGTAATAATTGATAATCTCAGAAAAGTTAGAAATAAGCTTCCAGACTTAGAAATTTATTATTGTACTAGCGGTACATATTCCGAAGAACGAGAGATTAAAGCTAGTTTCGAAATGATTGAGCGTGAAGCAAAATCGACTGATTTGTTTCGGGAAGTTGCAGTTTTTCCAATGGGAAGATCTGAACTAAATCAACTATGGAATTCAATCAATGCCAGTAATGAAGCAAAACTGACATTAAGTGAATATTTTGGAATGCCAGAAATGCCGAATATTCCACAATCATATGTAGGATTAATAAATGCCAAGGAATTCGTTGATAAGGTTCTTATTGATGGTAATGGAAATATAAAAAGCGAAGTTTTTGAGGAGAATATTAGAGCTTATTTAGGAGAGAATCCAGTAAACAAGAAAATTAAATCTACTTTAACTAATGAAGACAAAAAGAAGTTATTCTCAGTGCTTAATAATGGTGTCACAATTGTAACACCCGATCTAACTCTCACCCCAAATACTAAGCAAATAGAATTGACCAACTATCAGATAATTAATGGTTGTCAAACCAGTAATACTCTTTTTGAAAATTATCATCTACTTGATGACAAGGTTAATATTGTAGTTAAATGCATAGAATCATCTGATGGTGATAATATTACCGATATTATTTCGGCAACTAATAGCCAAACGGATATACCAGAAGAGTCATTTTTTTCGTTGACGGAAAAGTCCAAATTAATTCAGAATTTTTTCGAAATCCAAAACTCAGAATTTGAGAAAGATAGTCAAGTCTATTTTGAACGAAGAGAAAATGAGTTTAAAAATGAAGATGTATTGCAGTCAAGAATTGTAGATATAAAATCTATTTGCCGAGCTTACAACGCAATGTTTCTAAATCAACCAAACAACTCTTCAAGATACGTTTCTGCCATTTTCGAAACCCAAAGAGATAAACTATTTCGAGATGAAGACCAAGAAGTTTTATACTATGTTGCTGCCTTGACCCTTTGTAGAATAAGCTCTCTAATAAATCAAAGAAAACATAACAGCCACAAGTACAGAGCACTTAAGTGGCATATTCTGTACATCTACAAATACCTGGTGCATAAATCATTAAAAGAAATTCAGCCAAATTCTAATAAGGCTAAATCCTATTGTGAACCTATAATTAAGAGTTTAACATCATCAAGTAAAGAATACGAAAATCTCTTTCAGCAATGCTATAAAATTATAGACTCCATTGATTTTCCAACTTCAGATGTCTTAAAGGGGGCAAGATTTACCAGTGATTTGCGAGATGCTACAGAAACATATATAAAGAAAATGTAGATAACAATGTATAAAAATAATAGCCGAGATAGTCATAATTTCAAGATATTTAGCCCATCTTAGCTTTCTTGTAACTTGACAATATATTAACACGCAATCGGCTACTATTCTTATACTAATCGTTATCATCAATTAGAAAACAAATACTATACGTACATTAAACTTTATTCTGATAATTTTTTATCCGAAGGGTCGTGCGTGGGACGCCCCGCGTGGGACGCCCCGCACGACCCTTGAGAATCTATTAGAATAACCTCTGTTATCTTTATCCCATTCGGAAAATGCAACCTATTCTACCATGATCCCCCGCGAAACCATCGACGAAATCAAGGCCCGGGCCGACCTGCTGGAGGTGGTGGGCGACTACGTGAACCTGAAAAAATCGGGCAGCAACTACCGCGGAATGAGCCCCTTCAACCAGGAGCGCACTCCCTCGTTCTACGTGGTGCCTTCCAAGGGGTTCTTCAAGGACTTTAGTTCGGGCAAAGCCGGTGATTCTATCACTTTCCTGATGGAGGTGGAAGGGATGAACTACCTGGAAGCCATCCGGCACCTGGCCAAAAAGTACGGCATCGAGATCGCCGAAGAAGCGCCTACCGACGAGCAACTGCTGGCGCAGAACGAGCGCGAGAGCCTGTTCATCGTCATGAAGTTTGCCAACGCCTACTTCCAGCAGCAATTGTGGGAGCACGAGGAAGGGCAAGCGATTGGCCTTTCTTACTTTAAGGAGCGCGGTTTCAGCGAAGAAACCATTCGGGAGTTCGGCTTGGGCTATAGTCTCAACCAGTGGGACGGGCTGCTCAAAGAGGCCACCGCCAAGGGGCACAACCCGACGCTGCTGGAAAAAGCAGGTCTGGTGGTGAAAAAGGAGGCCGAGGAAGAAAAACCGGAACGAACTTACGACCGCTTCCGGGGGAGGGTGATGTTCCCGGTGCACAACATTTCGGGCCGGGTGCTGGCCTTCGGCGCGCGTATCCTAGGGAACAAAACCGAGAAAACCGCGGGGCGGCCATCCGCAAAGTACATCAACTCGCCTGAGACGCCGATCTACCACAAGAGCGACGTGCTCTACGGACTCTACCAAGCCAAGCAGTTTATCCGGCAGGAAGATGCCTGCTACTTGGTTGAAGGCTACACCGACGTGATCTCGCTCTACCAGGCGGGCATCAAGAACGTGGTGGCCTCGTCGGGCACCTCGCTCACCCACGAGCAGATTCGCCTCATCGCCCGCTACACCAAAAACGTGACGGTGCTCTTCGATGGCGATGCGGCCGGACTCAAGGCCTCGTTTCGGGGCATCGACATGCTGCTGGAGGGCGGACTCAACGTGCGGGCGGTGGTGCTGCCCGAGGGCGAAGACCCCGACACCCTGGCCCGCCAACTGCGCACTACCGAACTGCGCGACTACCTCAGCGAGCATCAGGAGGACTTTATTGCCTTCAAGACAGCGATTTTTCAGCGGGAAGCGCAGTCGGACCCCATCCGGCAGGCCGAACTGATTCGGGAAGTGGTGGGCAGCATCGCCAAGGTGCCCGACCCCATTCAGCGTCAGGTGTACGTGAAAACCACCGGCCAGCGGCTGGACATGGACGAGGCCGTGCTGTTTGCCGAACTCAACAAAATTCACATCCAGCAGCAGCGGGCGGAGTCGCGCCGGGCATCGTTTCAGTCCCCTTCGCCGCCCGAGCTTCCGGGTTTGGGAGCTGCCGCCGCCCCCGATGAAGAAGCGCCTCCGGTTGCTCCCGACGCGGCGGAGGTGGGCCGTCCGCCGGTCTACTACAAAGAAAAGGGCGTGACGCGTTTGCTGGTGCTCTACGGCGACTACCCGGTGGACGAAGAGATGAAGGTCTGTCACTATATCTTCTCAGAACTGGAGGATATGACCTTGCAAACGGAGGTGTACGCGCAGATCTTCGCCCGCTATCAGGTCCTCACCGCGCAGGGCATATCGGTGACCGAGGAGCGCCTGATCGGCGAGGGTGAAGAAGTGATGGCGAAAGAAGTGATTGATATGGTAGTGGACCACTACGTGCTGAGCGAAAACTGGGAGCTGCGCTACAAAATCCACGTACCTCAGGAAAAAGACCTGCTCCACCAGGTGATCGAGCGGGGCATTCTGGAGCTCAAGTACGTCTACCTGAACCAATTGCTGCAAGAAACCCGGCAGGGCTTGCTCGAGGAGACTGACGAAACCGCCCAGCTAAAAATCTTGCAGAACCACCAACTGCTCAAGAAAACCCAAATGGAGATCGCCGAGCAGTTGGGGATTGTGGTGTCGTAGTAGGCTTTGTGAAGCTTCAGGGCGCGCGCTATTTTCGTGTCTCCAAGCCGTTATCCGACCACTTCGCTTACTCTTTGCCGATAATTTTTTTCCGGTGTTTGAGTCCCCACGCACGAAGTGCATTTACAATCTGGGCAAGCTGGTGGTGGCCGCCCTAGAAAATCCCCAACTGTCAGGAAATACCTACTTCGCGGCTAGTCCCGAGCGACTAAACGGAGAGGAGCTCGCCGAAGCATTCAACAAGGGTCTCGGTAGAACGATTACTTTTGAGGTGATGGAACCAAAAGAGTTCGGAATTATTTTGAACGAAGCCTTCGGACCCGGTGCCGGAGATGCAGTCGCCAAAGACTACAAGCGCTACCACGATCAGCCTGAGACCCGGAGTTTCTGGGAACCGGTATCGGGTTTCCGCTCTACATCATACCTTTCTTGGGAGTAATGAAGATTCTAGGAACGCTCGCCATTCTGGTTCCCGCGCTGTGCCGCTTCAAGGAGGCGGTTTACGCGGGAATGATTTTCTACTTCATCGGAGCAACCTACTGCCACATTGCCGTGGGCGATGGCGTCGATAAGTTTGGGGTGACGCTGTTTATCCTGGGGATTGTTGTTGTTTCGTATCTCTATTCGCTGAAAGTAAGAGGTATCCCAGTGTAGGCTGGGGAGAAAACTTTGCCACTGAGATTATGCAATTCGTCTTCAAATAGAGTTGCATAATCTCAGTCGGTATATCCCAAAAGCCCATACCGTACCCACCGCAAAACATCTACTGATTACGCCAGAATATCCTTTACCACCTCACCGTGCACGTCGGTTAACCGAAAGCGCCGCCCCTGGTGCTTGAAAGTAAGCTTTTCGTGATCCACTCCCAGCAGATGCATCAGCGTGGCCTGAAAATCGTGCACGTGCACCGGGTTTTCTACGATATTGTACCCAAACTCATCGGTCTGCCCGTAGGTGATACCGGGTTTCACGCCGCCCCCGGCCATCCACAGGCTAAAGCAGCGCGGATGGTGATCGCGGCCGTAGTTTTCTTTGGTCAACTTACCCTGCGAGTAGTTGGTCCGCCCAAATTCACCTCCCCAGATCACCAGTGTATCATCCAACAGACCGCGTTGCTTCAGGTCCTGCACCAGTGCCGCCGAGGGCTGGTCCACACTCTTAGCCATAATCTGAACATCGTTGGGCAAATTGCCGTGTTGGTCCCACCCCTGGTGGTAGAGTTGCACAAACTTCACGTCTTTCTCAATCAGGCGACGCGCTAGCAGGCAATTGGCCGCAAAGGTGCCCGGCTGGCGGGCCTCTTCGCCGTACATGTCGTAAATATAATCCGGCTCGCTGCCAATATCCATCGTGTCGGGCACCGAGGTTTGCATGCGGTAGGCCATCTCGTACTGCGCGATGCGCGAGTTGATCTCGGGGTCCATCACCTTATCGTACTGGATGTCGTGCAGGTCCTTGAGTTTGTCCAGCATGCGCCGCCGACTGCTTTTCTGCATACCGGGCGGGTCGTTGAGATACAGCACCGGATCTTTGCTCGAGCGAAACTGCACTCCCTGATGCAGCGAGGGCAGAAAGCCGCTGCCCCATAGCTTGGCGTACAGCGGCTGGTCGCCCTCCCGGCCGCGCGACAGCAGCACGCAGAAGGCGGGCAGGTTCTCGTTTTCGCTGCCCAGGCCGTAGCTGATCCACGAACCGAAGCTGGGCCGCCCGTTCTGTTGCGAACCGGTCTGGAAGAAGGTGATGGCCGGGTCGTGGTTGATGGCTTCGGTGTGCATCGACTTGACGAAGCATAGGTCATCCACGATCTTGGCGGTGTGGGGCATCAGTTCGCTCACCCAGGCGCCGCTCTTGCCGTGCTGCGCAAAGTCGTAAACCGAACCGGCCAGGGGGAAGGATGTCTGTCCGGCGGTCATACCGGTGAGGCGCTGGCCGTCGCGCACCGAGGCGGGCAGTTCTTGCCCGACGCGTTCGCGCAGCGTGGGCTTGTAATCGAAGAGTTCTAACTGCGACGGCCCGCCGCTCTGAAACAGGTAGATTACCCGCTTGGCGCGGGGAGCGAAGTGCAGCCGGTTGAGGATGCCGCCGGAACCATTGCTGGCCGACTGACCAAAAAGTTTGGTGGGACTGAGCAGGGACGAGAGCGCAAGGCTACCCAATCCCAAACTAGTTTTGTTGAGAAAGTCGCGGCGATCTATGTGTTGGTTATGGAGAAGGTTCATTACTTAATCATTCGTGTTCACTTTCTGTATTTATACCCAAGGGGTTTTCAGTGATTATTTTGAGCGCCTCTTCTTCAGTAAACCCTGCTTCAAGCAAAGAGTCATAATACCTTTTAGTCAGCTTAGATATCCTTTCTATTACATCCGAAGATTCATAATAATCTAGCTTCTTATTAATTGCTCCAACAATTATCATATCGTACATCTTCATCATACTCTGCAAATCAACATCACCTATCACGGTGGTGTCTTCCAGGAATAGAGATGTATCACGATTGCTACTATCCTTATGACTAACTTGAGCTTGAACTGACATTGCGCTAATAATCAGCAAAAACAGAATATATCTACATACCATATCAATCGGTTTTATTATGCACAATACAAGTATGCCTTGTAAATATTGAACTACCGTTTATAAACCGCCTCATCGTAGTTCACCAGCGTATTGGCAACCATAGTCAGCGCGGCCAGTTCGTCTTTGGACAAATCGGCGTCGCGGGGATGTTCGCCGACTGCCAGCAAGCTATCGGCACGGGCGGGGGCCTGGCTGAACACCATGCGTTCTTCCTGGTACAGTTGCTTGAGCAAATCCAGCTCCCGGTCGTCCGGTTCGCGGCTCGTCAGGGCTCGGAAGCCGAAGGTGATCTGCTCGGCGGGTTGTGCACCTCCTTCTTTCATCATCCGCTCGGCCAGCAGGCGGGCCGCTTCCACGTACTGCGGATCGTTAAGCAGCACCAGGGCTTGCAGAGGTGTGTTGGTCTTTTGTCGCTCTACGGTGCAGAGATATTTGTCCGAGGCATCAAAGCTGTTCATGGAGGGCGGGGGCGAGCTTCGCTTCCAAACGGTGTAAAGGCCCCGGCGGTAGAGGTTGTCGCCAGTGTCTTGCACGTATTCGGTCACGTTGCGCGTGGCCAGCTGCTCCCACAGTCCCTCGGGCTGGTAAGGCTTCACGCTGGGTCCGCCGATGGTGTCTTTGAGCAGACCGCTAGCGGCTAGGGCGTTGTCGCGGATCATCTCGGCGGGCATCCGGTAGCTGGGTCCGCGAGCGAGCCATACGTTGCTGGGGTCTTTCTCGCGCAACTCAGGCGAGGCTATTGACGACTGTTGATAAGTCGCTGAGGTCACCAGCAGGCGCAGCAGGGCTTTTACGTCCCAGCCTGAATCGCGGAAGCGAATCGCCAGCCAGTCGAGCAGTTCGGGATGCGAGGGCATGCTGCCCTGGTTACCAAAATCATCCGAGCTTTCTACCAGCCCCTGGCCGAAGAGCATCTGCCAGTAGCGATTCACGGCCACGCGCGCGGTGAGCGGATTATCTTCGTCGATGAGCCACTGCGCCAGGCCCAGGCGGTTGCGGGGCAGGTCGTCGGGAAACTCCAGCACGCTGGCCGGGGTGGTGGGATACACCCGATCGGTGGGTGCGTCGTAGGCTCCCCGATTCAACACGAAAGTCGGACGAGGCTCGGAAAGTTCGGTCATCACCATCACTTCGGGCTGGGCACTCAGTATATCATTTTCCTCACCGCGCAGCCGGGTTAGCTCAGCGTAGGCCTTTCGGTAATCAGCGTCGTGGTTTTGTAAGTAATAGTCCAGCAACGCTTGCTTTTGGTCCGCTTTTAGGAAAGCTTGCACCGGATCTTCAGAACCGTGCAGCGAAGCCACCTCCACGGCACTCAGCCGACGATCAAACAACCGAAACTCGTCGACCACCACTCCATCGATCGATTGGTCGGCCCGGTGGCCAATGTGCAAGCTCTGCGGGTCACCACCGCCCCAGTTCTCCTGGTCCTTGCCGTAGCCCAGGATGCTTCGCTTCAGGTGATCGGTGATGGTTTTCTGCCGCGCCGGTTCGCCGTTGATGTACACCGAAAGGCCGTCGGCCCGACTGGAACCATCGTAGGTGAGGGCGATGTGCGACCACTCGTTGACCGGAATGGGGTCAAGCGTGTGCACCTCGATGCTGTTGGCAGGCCAGGTGTGGCTGATCATAGCGGCGACGGTGCCGTCGGTGCGTAGGTGTAATTCGTAGCCTCGGCCGCCGTTGAAATAGCCCCCGGAACGAGAGAGAATGGGTCCCGCCAGACTGTCTTTTAGCGGTTTAAGCCACAGGTTAATCGTGAACGGTTCGTTGCGTTCGTAGAAGCCAATGCCTTTCCCCAGATCGACGTAGCTGTCACCCATAAACTGCAGGGCCTGGCCAAATTTGCCTTCCACAATTTCGGGTTCTTTGTCCTGCTGACTCACCACCATGTTGGCCGGAAGGCTTCGGTTGGCTTCGTTCTTGAATTTATCGGCCACCGGCTTATCCAGCGGATAGTGACCCGCTTCTTGGGACAGCGCAACGGCCCGAGCCGCCGGACTTGCTTTGGCCTTCTCTAACCAACCGGCAAACTTTTCTTGATACGCACTTCGGCTGGGATCAACCTTCTTTTCTTGCTCACTGATCTTTTCTTGCACGAAAGCTAGCTGCTGATCCACCTCTTCGCCGGTCAGGATCACCGTGGGGCTGGCCTCACCCATGTAGGGAATCTGCCCGGTCTCGTTGATGCTGTTGAAGAAGGCGTAGAGCGAATAATATTCCTTCTGCGAGATAGGATCGTACTTATGGTCGTGGCAGCGGGCGCACTCGATGGTTAACCCCATAAAGGCCTTGCCCAGCGTATTAGCCCGGTCGGCAACGTACTCCACGCGGTACTCTTCCGACACAATGCCTCCCTCCTGACTTTGCAGGTGGTTGCGGTTGAAGCCGCTGGCCAATTTCTGCTCCTGCGTGGCGTCGGGCAGCATATCGCCCGCCAGTTGCCAGGTGATAAAGTCGTCGTAGGGCATGTTGCGGTTGAACGACTTAATCACCCAGTCGCGCCAGGGCCACATATTGCGCATGCCATCGTCCTGGTAGCCGTGGCTGTCGGCGTAGCGGGCCACGTCGAGCCACTCGCTGGCCATCCGCTCACCGTAGTGGGGCGAATCGAGCAGACGATCTACTAGTTTTTCGTAAGCATCCGAAGAAGTATCAGTAATAAAGGCATCTACTTCCTGCACGCTGGGAGGCAGGCCAGTGAGGTCGAAAGTGACCCGTCGGATAAGCTTCTCTTGGGCGGCTCTTTTGCCCGGTGCCAATCCCTTCTCCGTTAGTTTGGCCGCCACAAATTGATCCACCGCATTGGTGGGCCAGTCGGTGGTTGCTTCGGGAACTTCCGGTTTCTCCGGTTTGATAAACGACCAGTGGGGTTTGTACTCCGCGCCCTGCTCAATCCAGCGGGTGAGCACCGCTACTTCCTGCTCGGATAATTTGAGGTTAGACTCCGGCGGCGGCATCATCGTTTCGGGATCGGCCGAGGTGATGCGGTGGTAGAGTTCGCTGTTGTGCGGGTTACCAGGTACAATGGCAAAGGCGTTAGGATTATCTTCCAGCGCCGCCAAGGCTGACTCTTCACTGTCCAACCGAAACCCTGACTCTTGGTTAGCCGCGTCGGGACCGTGGCAGGCGAAGCAGCGGTCGGACAGAATGGGCTTCACGTGCAGGTTGAAGTCGACCTTTTCGGGCAGTTGCGCCTCTATCTCGGCTGGGAACTCTACTCGAGGATTGCAGGAGAAGAAAAGTAGTAAGCCGCCAAGGAAGTAATAGGTGCGCATAGTTGGTTAGAAAAAAGTAGTTCGAGGAGTTAGCAGTTATTACGAAAAATACAACGATATGTACACAGCATAACGTCAAATCCTTAAGAATAATTCTAGCGCTTTTCAGAACCAGCAGTTGCCCAATCTTGGAAAGAAGCGTAATTTGCCACGAAAACCCGATCTATTCTTCCTGACAGCCTTTCTTATGCGACCACTACTCACCTACCTGCTTATCCTGGCGTTTCCGCTGGCATCTTTTTCACAAACCCCGCCCGACCTGGACGAGGTGCAACCCGGTCGCTTCGACCAGGGCAAGATGTGGACCTTCGAGAACCCTCCCGTGCAGTACTTTGAGGAGGCCTACGGCTTTCGTCCTTCCGAAGAATGGCTGGCCGACGTGCGGCAATCGGCCCTGCGCTTCGCCAGCTGGTGTTCGGCATCTTTTGTTTCGGAAAACGGGTTGATCATGACCAACCACCACTGCTCGCGCAGCGTCACCACCTCGGTGATGAAGGAAGGCGAAAACTTCGACGACAATGGCTTCTACGCCACTACGCAAGCCGAAGAGCGCCGGGTACCCGACCTCTACGTGGATCAGTTGGTGATGCTGGCCGACGTGACCGAGGCGGTGAAGGCCAACGCCGGCGTGGCTCCCGACTCGGCCCTGGCGATTGTGCAAGCGGAGTACGCGCAGAAAGAGGAGTGGAAAAACCTGGAAATTGAGACTCGCACCTTCTACAGTGGCGGCCGCTACTCACTCTATGGCTTCAAGCGCTACAACGACATTCGTTTAGTGCTTTACCCCGAACTGGCGCTGGGCTTTTTCGGCGGCGACCCTGACAACTTCACCTACCCGCGCTACAACCTGGATGTGACTTTCTTCCGCGCCTACGACGAGGCGGGCAATCCGCTGCGTCCTAACCACTACTTTGCGTTCCGGGCTGAAGGGGCTGAGGATGGCGAAGCGGTGTTTGTGATCGGCAACCCCGGCAGCACGGGGCGCTACAAAACGATGGCCCAGCTGCACTACCAGCGCGACGTGTCGGCCCCGGCCCTGCTTTCGTTTCTGCGCAACCGCACCAAGATCTACCTGGAAACCGCCGAGCGTACCACCGACGTCTACGCCAAAGACTCTATCAGAAATTTGGCCTTCAGCCTGAGTAACGGAGAAAAAGCCTACGAGGGACGGCTCGAACGGTCTCAACGATCCCTACCTGATGGCTAAGAAGCAGAAGAAAGAAGACGCGCTGCGCCAGGAGGTCAAGCTCGAGGAAGCCGACCCGTGGAACGAACTGGAAGCCAACGCGGAAGAGGAGACGCAGTACTTTGCCGAGGCCTTTTTCTTGTCTCCCAGCCCCACCCGAGGCAAGATCGTGCAACTGCTGCCCAAGATCTACGATTATCGAATTGCCCTCGAGCAGGACGAGCCGGAAGCGGCGGCTGCCCAGCGACAAGACATGCAGCAGATTTTGTCGGCGCTAGATCCCAAGTTGGAGACGGAGATGTTTACCGCGGTGCTTGAGGAACTAGACGAGCACTCGCGCCAGGAATACGCCAAGCAGCTACTTAACGGAATGGACCCGCAAGCGCGAGCCCAGCGCATTATGGAAGAGAGCTTGTTGTTGCAAGACAGCGCGAAGTTCTTCAAGCGCAAGCCTAAAAAGTTGACCAAAGACCCGTTGGTAATGCTGGCCAACGAACTGGTGCCCCGCTTCCGCGAGGCCCAGGCCAAAATGGGCATGCTGGCTCAGCAAGACCAGAAGCGGGAAGAAACGATTGCCAACCTTCAGTATCAGGTCGATGGCCTCAGCAGCCCACCCGACGCTACCTTCTCGCTGCGCCTCGCCGATGGAATCGTAAAAGGTTACGAGTATAACGGCACGGTAGCGGCGCCGTTCACCACTTACTTCGGCCTTTACGACCGCTATCACAGCCACGGAAAGAAGTTTCCCTGGGATCTTCCCGACCGTTGGAAGAACCCGCCGGTGGAAATGCTCCAAGCTCCGCTCAACTTTGTGTCGACCGCCGATATCATCGGGGGCAATTCGGGCAGCCCGGTGATTAACCAGAACGCTGAGGTAGTAGGCTTGGTGTTCGACGGGAATATTGAGAGTTTACCGGGTTACTTTATCTACGACAGTGACTTCAACCGCACGGTGTCGGTGCACGCCGGGGGCATCGTGGCGGCCCTCAAATATATCTATAAGGCCGACCGACTGCTGCCCGAACTCAACGCTGAGTGAGCAACAGTGGCCTACCGGCTAGTATCTGGGGTATTTCACCATTCGCTGGTAGGTGCGCAGTAACTGCCGGGGAGAGAAGCCCAGCCGAAACATGGTGAACACCACGAAGTTGGCGATGGTCACCTGTGCGTAGCTGTTCTCTTCATACTTGCGGGCCGACACCCGAGCTTCTTCCGGCATAACCCGGAAGCGTTCGTGGCAGCGCGCCCGGCGGATAAAGTCGAAATCTTCCATTACCACGTAGTAGTTGTCGTAGCCCTTGAGCTGCTCGAACAATGCCCGCGTCACGAACAGGGTTTGGTCGCCCCCCCGGCAGGTGAGGCGGTTGAAGCGCGAGAAGTAGCTATTCAGCGCCAGCAGCGGGTGCACCGCCTCAAAGCGCGAGCGATAACCCCCAATGAAGTAGCCCGCTCGCAGGCTCATCTGAATATCAGCGACGTATCCGGTGGGCGGCTGGGTATCGGCGTGCACGAAATAGAGTACGTCGCCGCGGGCAAGCTGGGCTCCGTAGTTCATCTGGTCGGCGCGGCCCTTCCAGGGGGAAACGTGCACCTGTGCTCCGGCTTCTAGGGCCACGGCGACGGTTTGGTCCGTGCTGCCGCCGTCGATCACCAGCACCTCTTCTACGGCCCCGCCCGGAGCGATCAGCAGATGTTTTACCAACAAAGCAATCGCTTTTTCTTCGTTATAGGTCGGGATGATGACACTAAGGCGCATTTGGTCAACTTCTTGCTCGGGTACCGTTGAAGAAGGTACGGAGCGATGAGAATCCGTAGCAGGGTTGGTTTTCAAGGAAATTGTGATTTTTGATCGACCGCCATAACGAGCTAATCCGTCCGAACCAGAATTACGTACTTATCCAGAGAAGCGGTTGAATGCGAAACAACCCGATCCTTCGGTCTTTACCAAACAAAACTATAAAATTTATGACATTATCTACGCTTTTGCTTAGTTTGAGTCACCTGCTGCTTATGTGTACCTCGATCCCGGAAAACCAATCTCTTCCGAATGAGTCGGTGAACCAGGACTACCCGCACGTTGAATTATCTAAAGATTTGATCAAAACCGCCCGCAACAAAGCCGATTATACTTCCATTAAAGAGCAACTGGCCCAGGTTTCTCCGGAAGTGCTGGCCGAAGAATTGAACAGTGATCAGGCCAAGAAAGCTTTTTGGATTAATGTATACAACGGGTTTGTACAACACCTTTTGATGAATAACCCCGAGCTGTTCGAGGATCGGGGAGCGTTTTTCGGCGAGGCCCGCGTCACGATTGCGGGCAAGAAACTGAGCTTTGACGATATTGAGCACGGCATCATCCGCGGCTCACGCGTGAAGTGGTTGCTCGGGCTGATCAAAGACCCTTTCGCTGGCAAGTACGAACGCACCTTCCGGGTGGACAAAACCGACGGACGTATTCACTTTGCCCTGAATTGCGGAGCGAAAAGCTGCCCGTACGTGGCCGCCTACGACGCCCGTTTCATGGACGAGCAGCTCGACGAGATTGCCGGTCAGTTTCTGAACCGCACCAGCACGTATAAGCCCGACGAAGAAAAAGTGTACGTCACTTCTCTTTTTAGCTGGTTCCGCGGCGACTTTGGCGGTAAGAAGGGCGTCAAAAAGAATTTTTTGAAGAAATACAATGTCATCCCGAAAGATGCTGATCCCGATCTGGAATTTGATAAGTACGACTGGACGCTAGAGTTGGGAAATTATGCGGATCTGGAAACCGGACCAAAAGCGGCTAGATAGACTGAATCCGTTCCACGGCGGGCTGGAATTTACGTAGTGAGTTTCTAATATCCCGTATCTTCTCCGTCAAGAAAATCATCTAGTATCCTTGCCACCCCGAAAGTCATCCGGTATCCAGTTCAAAACGCCTCTCCAATCGTCAGATAATATCCGCTGGTATTTTTTCCAAAGCCAGCATCGATGCGAATATTAATCTTCTTTTGCCGGTCGAGCGCAAATCGCAGTCCGCCGCCCACGGTGTAGCGAAAATCCTTCAGTTGTATCGTCAACAGTTCAGGGGCTACGCCGCCGTAGCTTACGAAGGCCACCGCGCCCACGCGCCAGAACAGCATCGCCCGGTAGGCGGCCTGCACCGTAAGCATGCTGCGGTCGCGAAACCGCCCCTCGAAGTAGCCACGCATGCGCTTGCTGCCTCCCAGCAGTGCCATCTGGTTGAAGGGTGGCGCTCCCGACTGCGCCACACCGTAGGCATTTAGGGCCACCACGTGGTTCCACCGCGTGCGCAAGAAGGTACTGGCATCTACCGAAAAGGTGGTGTAGCGAAAGTCACTGCCCGTGCCCGGAGCATTGCGCTGCAGGAGGGTCTCCACGTACCAGCCGTCGCTCGAGAAGAAAACATTATCCCGCGTGTCGAACAGCGCCACTACCCCTGGTCCGGAGGTGTTGCCGCCCCGGCTTCCGGCAATGGTTCCGTCCGCTAGTTGCCCTTCCTCGTCGGTTTCGGTAATCACGAAATTTTCGAACCAGTAACGCAAACCCACGTACCACTTGGGGTGCACCCGTTTGAGGGCGGTGAGCCGAATGCGCGGAAAGTTCACGCTGTAGGCTTCCATCTGGTCAGTACTTGCTTGGTTGCCAATGCCGAAAAACTGGTACACGTAGCGGTAGTAGCCCACCTCACCGTAGGTATAATAGTCACCATTGTTGACAAATACGGTGAAGGGGAAATAGAGCAGCAACTGTTTTTGCAGCGTATAGGCCGCCACTACTTGCACCGACGAGGGCCGGGCCGTCAGCGAATCATCCTTGAAATTAAACGCATACACCCCGGCCACCCCGAACCCTAGGCTAGTCTCGGGAGTATAGAACACCACCGGCAGGCCGTACAGGCTGTTGCTTCGTTTGTCCGTTGAATCAAGGGCAGCAACGTCCACCTCCTGAGGGGGTTCGGTAGTTTGTGCTTTTGCGCCAGCGGTAAGTAAGCCGCAGAGGCAAGCGACAAAAAGAAGTTGGTTTAGCAATTGGCAGCATTTAAGACAGTGAGAAAGGTAAAAAAAGGCTGAGCAGAATACAAGTCATCGCTGTGGCGACAAATATGCAACCTTTCGCACGCACTGGCCCGTAATTCCTTATTGTCTAATTTTTTTGAAAAAGCGTTGTAACAGTTCCCGGGCTTCGGAAGCCATCTCTCCGGTGCTCACGCTGGTTTTAGGGTGCAAAATACCACTGTTATACCGGCGGAAACCGCGCTCCGGATCATCGGCGGCCCACACTAGCGCTCCCAAATGCGCCCAATGAATAGCGCCCGCGCACATCACGCAAGGCTCCAGGGTGACGTAAAGCGTGCAGTCGGGTAGGTATTTGGCTCCCAAATGATCAAAAGCGGCGGTGAGAGCCAGCATTTCGGCGTGGGCGGTGGGGTCGTTTAGGCGTTCGGTCTGATTATGGGCCCGGGCGATGATGCGGTCGTTGGCTACTACCACAGCTCCCACGGGAATTTCGCCTTCGTCGTAGGCTTGCTGGGCCTGGAGGAGGGCTTGGTGCATAGGGCTCGTAGATTTCACGGATGGCACGCAGATTTCATAGATGATATAGATAAAAGGTTCTTATTGATACTGAGCGGAAAGCGACTTCTAATCCAGGCCAACATGACGTCTGATACGATCTATTTCTTGGGGAACCGCTGACATTTCTTCTGAACCTTTTCAATAGCACTGATTCGCTCTTTTCTCGCTTTGATTAGAATTTCTATAATCCAGTCCGACTTGACACCTTCGTTTATTTTTTATGGCTGCGTTTCCCGCTCATATACCTCAAATCTTCAACTATTTCGTATCCCCTTTATCCGTGTCATCGGCGAAATCCGTGTGCGTCCATCCCGCCACTTCCTCCAGCGATGGATTCTTCACATCCTTCAGCTTCATTTTCTTGCGCATGCCGCTCACGTCGTTGTGTAGCTTGTTGGGCGAGGCTTCGTCGAGTTGCGACACCATCATGATACCCAGCTTGTGCAAGATTGGAATCAGTTCTGGCCGCACACCCCTATCGACAAATTCCTGCTCGGTGGACTCCTGCTGGTGGGCTTCCGGTTTCATCTGCGGGAAAAAGAGTACGTCCTGAATTGATGCGCTGTTGGTCATAATCATCGCGAGCCGGTCGATGCCCAGACCTACCCCCGCGGTGGGCGGCATGCCGTATTCCAGGGCGCGCAAAAAGTCCTCGTCCAGCATCATGGCCTCCTCATCGCCCCGCTTAGCTAGTTTGAGTTGCTCCTCGAAGCGCTGACGCTGGTCCACCGGGTCGTTAAGTTCCGAGTAGGCATTCATGATCTCCTTGCCGTTGCAGATGGCCTCAAAGCGCTCTACCAACTCCGGATTGTCGCGGTGGCGCTTGGTGAGCGGCGACATCTCCACCGGATAATCGGTGATGAAGGTGGGCTGGATGAGGTACGGTTCGCAGGTTTCGCCGAAGATCTCGTCGATCAATTTGCCCTTGCCCATCGTGTCGTCAATCGGAACGTGGAGGTGACGGGCCGTGTCGCGCAGTTGGGCTTCGTCCATCGCGCTGATATCGATATCAGTAAAGTGTCGGATGGCTTCAAACATGGTGAAGCGTTTCCAGGGGCGCTTGAAGTCGATGGTATGATCGCCCACCGTCACCTGGGTAGTCCCGTGCAGGTCTAGCGCCACCTTTTCCACCATCGTTTCCATGAGCTCCATCATCCAGAAGTAGTCTTGGTAGGCCACGTAGAGCTCAATCTGCGTGAACTCCGGATTGTGGAAGCGTGACATGCCCTCGTTGCGAAAGTCCTTGGCAAACTCGTAGACGCCGTCAAACCCACCCACGATCAGGCGCTTTAGGTACAGTTCGTTGGCGATGCGCAAGTACAGGGTCATATCCAGCGTATTGTGGTGCGTCTTGAACGGCCGCGCCGCTGCGCCGCCGTACAGCGGTTGCAGAATGGGCGTTTCCACTTCCAAATAGCCCTTGTCGTTTAAGAATTCCCGCATCGATTGCATCAGCTTAGAGCGTTGCCGAAAGGTTTGCCGCACCTTTGGGTTCACGATCATGTCCACGTAACGCTGGCGGTAGCGCTGTTCGGGATCGGTGAAGGCGTCGTAGACTTTGGTCTCGCCGGTGGTTTCGTCGGTCACCTCGCGGGGCAACGGGAGCGGACGCAGCGATTTGGTGAGAATGGTGAGTTCATTCACGTGGACCGTGACCTCGCCGGTTTGGGTGGTGAACACGTGGCCCTGCACACCAATGATGTCGCCGATGTCGAGCAGCTTTTTGAACACGTCGTTGTACAGCGATTTGTCGTCACCGGGGCATATTTCATCGCGGGCGATGTAGAGCTGGATGCGCCCGCTGCGGTCTTGCAACTCAGCAAACGAAGCTTTGCCCATAATTCGCCGTCGCATCATTCGTCCGGCCAGGCGAACGTTTTGGAAGTCGTCGGGGCGCGAGGCGTACGACTGCTTTATTTCCTGGGCGTAGGTAGTTACTTCAAATGCCTCGGGCGGGTAGGGATCGATACCCCGATCTAACAGGGCTTGGCGTTCCTCCCTTCTGCGTAATTCTTGCTCACTTAACATTAGGTGCTGGGTTCAAGGCTTGAAGTCATTGGTTACTTATATCTTCTATCATAATTTTTATGACTGAGAGATGAGCATTCACTAGTGCGATACAGGCCAAAGAAATTGAGATTAAACAAGCCAGTTAAAAATTTTCGTCCTCAACCTACGTTACTCACCAATGCCATTTCAACGCAATAATACGGATTGTTGACGGCTTGCTTACCAGAAGCCGCGAATTTTCGCTAACATTGCACCTTAAAATCATTCGTATGCGCAATTTATTGGGGCGAACATCCTCGTCTCCTTCGCCAATTGGTCAGATCGCAGGATGGGCGTTAGCCTTGCTCACCGCCGCTTGCTCTCCCACCAAAAAAGCAGCCGATCAAAGTAGCAACTTCCGACCGCAGGAGGCCGTGCTGTTCACCGTAGCCAAAGACTCGGTTCGCGCCGATGAGTTTATGTACGTTTATCAAAAAAACCAGGCCGATTCGGTGAGCCGCATGAGCGAGGAAGCGCAGGCCGAGGCAGTGCGTGATTATCTGAAACTATACGTAAACTTCAAGCTCAAGGTGAAAGCAGCCGAAGCAGCGCAATTGGATCAGAAAGAGACTTTCAAGAAGGAATTGGCGCAGTATCAGCAGCAACTGGCTAAACCTTATTTGGTGGAGAATCGCGTCACGGAGCAATTGATCGAGGAAGCCTACGAGCGCTCCAAGCAAGAAGTGAAAGCTTCGCACATCCTCATCACGGTGGCCGAAGACGCCTCCCCGGCCGACACCCTGCGGGCCTATCAGAAGGCCGACAGCCTGCGGCAACTGGCCCTCAATGGCGCTTCCTTCGCCATGCTGGCCGAGCAGTATTCCAACGATCCCTCGGCGGCCACCAACGGCGGCGACCTGGGCTACTTCACCGCCCTGCAGATGGTCTACCCCTTCGAGAACGCTGCCTATCATACTGAGATGGGTAGCATCTCCCCGCCCATTCGCACCCGCTTTGGCTACCACACCATCAAGGTGCACGACAAGCGGCCCTCGAAGGGCAAGGTGAAAGTAGCCCACATCATGATCCGGGAAGGAGAAAACGCCCAAGACTCGAGCGCACAACAAAAAGCGCAGCAGATCTACGAGCAACTGCAGCAGGGCGGTGACTGGAACGAACTGGCCGAGCGCTTCTCCGACGACGTCACCACCCGCTCGTCGGGCGGCGAGTTGCCCTTCTTCGGCACCGGCAACATGATCGAGAGCTTCGAGGATGCCGCCTTTGCCCTGAAAAACCCGGGCGATATTTCCCCTCCTGTGAAGACCCGCTTCGGCTGGCACGTGATCAAACTCATGGAGCGGCAGGGGCTCGAGTCGTTGAGCGAGCTGCGCCCATCGCTCGAGCGTCGCATCGACCGCAGCGTGCGCTCGGAAGTGATGCAGAGCGAGATGGTGGACCTACTGAAACAAGAAAACGGCTACGAAGGCAATCCCGCGGCGATTCAAACCGCTATTGCGCACGTGCAGCAAGGGTCAACGGCCGGTTCGGCCGATGATGTTCTGTTCACCATGCAGGACACCACGCTCGCCACGGAGGATTTCTACGCTTTCGCGCAGCAAAAATTGGAAGAAGGCAAGATGGACAGCGCCGCCGCCCGGCAGGCGTACCACAATTTTGAGGCGCAAAGTATCCTCACCTACGAAGAGCGGCATTTGTTGGACAAGTACGAAGACTACCGCCGCATTTTGCAGGAATACCGCGATGGCATTCTACTCTTCGATATCATGGAGCAGAAAGTGTGGTCGAAGGCGATGGACGACAGCGTTGGGCTGCGCGATTTCTTTGCGGCGCACCGCGATGACTACCGCTGGGACGAACGCGTTCGGGTGACACTGGTGGACGCCGAAAGCGAGCGGGTGCTCAACCAGATAAAGCAAGACCTGTCGGGCAAGAAATCTCCCCTGCCGGAAGCAGAACGGGCGGCCCTGGAGAAGAAGTACACCAAAGACTCGCCGCTGGCGCTGCAGATTCGGCAAGAAACCTACGAGCGTGGCAAACCCCGCACCGCCGCCGAAGCAGTGATTGATCAGATAGATTGGTCCCCCGGTGCCTACTCGGCCGAGAACAACGGACGATTCTACTACATCCAGGTGCAGGAGGTACTACCGCCCCAGTTGAAAGAATTGAATGAGATAAAGGGCATTGTAATTGCTGATTACCAGAATTATCTGGACCAGCAGTGGATCACCGCACTGCGCCAGCAATATTTGGTAGAAATTAAAGACAATGTCCTACAGCAAACCACTAGTGCGCTCAACAACCGCTAAAGCGGGATTCTTTCTTCTTTGCACCCTACTCTTGGGCGCCTGCCACGAGCGCAACCTGCCCGATTTTTTGCGGTTCAAAAACCAGGAAACCAGCGAAGGAGTCATTCGGCAACCGGTGGCCCGGGTGTACAACAACTACCTCTACGAGCAGGATCTGGAAGGGATTGTGGACGGGAAAAGTAGTGCCGAGGATAGCGCCAACCTGGTGAGCCGCTACGTTGATACCTGGGTGAAGAAGCAACTTTTGCTCGCCGAGGCCGCTTCGCAGATGAACATCGACGAGGCCGAGATGGAGCGCAAGATTTTGGACTACCGCTACGCCCTGATCGTGTACGAGTTTGAAAAAAACTATGTGACCCGGGAAGTGGACACCGAGGTAAGCGAAAAAGAAATTGCGGACTATTATCAGTCGCACCAGGAAAACTTTGAGCTGAAGCAGAATATTATCAAGGGCATTTTTGCTAAGGTTCCCCAGGAAGCTCCTCGGGTGGGGCGCTTGCGCAACCTGTTTCAGGGCGAGTTAGACCAAGAAGCCCGCGAAGAAATTCGTTCGTACTGCCTGAGCTTTGCCAGCGCCTACTCGCTCGACGACTCTACCTGGTATAACTTTCGAGGAGGTGATCGCCAACACTCCGCTGGTGAGCATCCCCAACAAAGTGCAGTTTTTGCAAAAAAACGAGTATGTTGAAACCTCCGATGATATTTATGTGTACTTTGTCAAAGTGCAAGACTACAAAATTTCTGACCAGATATCGCCGTTAGAGTTTGTGAAGGACGACATTGTCAAGATTGTTACCAATCAGCGCAAGGTGGCCCTTACCCAGCAACTGGAAGAAGATATCTACCGCGATGCCAAAAAGAACAACGAGTTTGAAATATACCCTCCTACCTCCCGCAGTGCGCCCATTCCTACCAACCTGTCGGGCCAGTCGGCTAATCGCTAATTCGATATTGGGTATTAGGTATTGGGTATTAGGTATTGGGAAACAGCCAACACCCAACACCCAACACCTAATTACTTTATTGAGCATATCGATGATAACGCTGTTGCCCCTTTTCGTCAATGCCCAGCCCACGGCGGGCCAAACCGTTGATAAAATTGTAGCCAAGGTAGATAACTACATTGTGCTCAAGTCAGACCTGGAGGGAGCCTTGCAGGAAGCGCAGCGCAACAGTCCCGCCGGAGTTAACTACACCCGCTGCCAGATCCTCCAACAACTGGTCATCGAGAAGCTATTACTCGCCAAGGCCGAAATCGATTCGGTGGTGGTGGAAGAACCGCGCGTGGAGTCCGAACTGTCCCGCCGCCTACAGTACATGACCAGCTCCTACGGGCAAGAAAATATTGAAGAGCAGTTTGGGAAATCCATTGAGGAGATTGGTGAAGACCTGCGCGTTGACATTCGCGACCAATTGGTGGTGCAGCAGATGCAGAGCACCATCACCCAGGACATCAAGGTGACTCCCGCTGAGGTGCGCCGCTTCTTCAGCAACATTCCGCAGGACAGCTTGCCGTTCTATTCATCGGAAGTGACGGTGGGTCAAATTGTGAAGCTACCCACCGTCAGCAAGGGGCAAAAAGAGACCGCCCGCAAAAAGCTGGCGGATATTCGTGAGCAGATCGTGAATGGCGGAGAATTTGCTAAGCTGGCGCGAGAATTTTCTAACGATCCGGGTTCCGGGTCCCAGGGTGGAGAACTGGGGTTCGTAGAGCGCGGACAGTTCGTGCCTGAGTTCGAGGCGGCGGCCCTTAAGATGCAGCCCGGCGAACTGTCGCAACCGATAGAGTCGGCCTTCGGCTTTCACCTGATCCAGCTCATTGAGCGCCGCGGCAACCGCTACAACAGTCGCCACATCCTGATCAAGCCCAACTCATCAGCGCTCAACGTAGAATACGCCCGAGAGTACCTGGACAGCTTGCGTACCCAGATTCTGGCCGACAGCATCCCCTTCGCCAAATCGGCCAAAGAAGAGTCGGACGACAAAGAGACGGCGGGCAGCGGCGGGTTCTTTTTGAGTCCCGACGGCTCCAACCGCGTGTCTACCGAAAACATTGATCCGGTGATTTTCTTCACCATCGACACCATGCAAGTGGGGGCCATCACCCCGCCGCTTACCTACCGCATGGACAACGGCGAACCGGCGGTGCGCATTCTGTACCTCAAGTCTAAATCGCGCCCCCACCAGGCGAACTTGCGCGACGACTACCAGAAGATTTACAATGCCGCCCTGCAAGAAAAGCGCACGCGCATCCTGAACGACTGGTTCGGCGACGCGCGCAAGCAAGTCTACATCGACATTGATCCCGAGCACAGCGACTGCGATGTGGCTAACAGTATCTAGATCCTTTTTTATCCTTACCTAATCATACCACATGGACCAGCCGAATTCGGAAGTGGCGATCGCCGATAGTTTGTACGAGGATTACGTGAAACTTCACGACGAGATAGGGAAGGTAGTGATCGGCCAGGACGAGGTGGTTCGGCTGTTGCTGATTTCGATCTTTTGCCGCGGACACAGTCTGCTGATCGGCGTGCCCGGGTTGGCCAAAACCCTGCTGATCCACACGCTGGCGTCGGCGGTGAACCTCAACTTCAACCGCATCCAGTTCACGCCCGACCTAATGCCTTCGGACATTCTGGGCGCCGAAACCATTGATAGCGATCGCAACTTCAAATTTATCAAGGGGCCAATCTTCGCCAATATTGTTCTGGCTGATGAGATCAACCGAACGCCTCCCAAGACGCAAGCCGCGCTGCTGGAGGCCATGCAGGAGTACCAAGTGACGGTGGCGGGTGAAGATTACAAATTGGCCCAGCCCTTTTTCGTGCTGGCCACGCAGAACCCCATTGAGCAAGAAGGCACCTATCCGCTGCCCGAAGCGCAGTTAGACCGCTTCATGTTCGACATTCAGTTAACCTACCCCTCGTACGAATCGGAAGTGGATATTGTAAAGGCCACCACCACGGATACGAACTACGAGGTGCAAAAGGTGCTCACCGGTGATCAGATCATCGAGTATCAGCATTTAGTGCGGCGGGTGCCCATTGCCGATAATGTGGTGGAGTACGCGGTGGGGTTGGCTAATAAAACCCGCCCTGGCACCGCCAGAGCCGATAAGGTCGCCGACGAATTTTTGGAGTGGGGCGCGGGTCCGCGGGCTTCGCAGTACCTGGTGCTGGCGGCCAAGTGCCACGCGCTGCTCACCGGCAAATATTCGCCGGACATTGAAGACGTGCGGGCGGTGGCCCAGCCGATCTTGCGCCACCGGGTGGTGCGCAACTTCAAGGCCGAAGCCGAAGGCCTATCGGTGAGCGATTTGATCGAGCGCTTGCTGTAATTTGACGAACGCCGGGCCAAATGTTTTGGTAGTATGTGGGCGCAATAAACGGAGGAGCCGAACTACAGAACATATCTTCAAAAACGATATGAGGTTTAGCATCAGATCAGTTGCTCAAAGTCGTCTACCAATTTTGATGAACTGCTGATTCGCTGCCTCTAAATCTAACTTTTCTCTTCGGGTGCCGCCGATCTGAAGTAAATACTTCGTAGAAATCGTCAGAAAACTGTAACCCTTAGCCATTTTCATCGTTATATTACGATATAAAGCATTCAGTATTATGGGAGCTACTAAAACCGCCGTTTTCACGGATCAACAGAACCAACTAGCTGACTACGCCAAGGCATTCGCGCATCCCGCGCGGGTAGCCATCCTACAATTTCTGATTCAGCGCAATGCTTGCGTGTGCGGCGATATTGTGGATGAATTGCCGCTGTCGCAATCTACCGTATCGCAGCATCTCAAAGAGCTCAAGCGCATCGGTGTGGTGCAGGGCATCGTTGAGGGCCCTAGCGTCTGCTACTGCATCGACCCAGCCGCTTGGCAACGGATGAAAACCGTGCTGAGTGAACTGCTCACTTCCCTTGACCAAGGTAACTGTTGCTAAAAAAATTTAGCTCCTTTTATCGCAATATTACGATTTAAATTCTTATGTTTAACCAAAATTCCTTTCACCTATGAAAAATCCCGAAGAAATTAAGCAACTGGTACAAGACAAGTACGCCGCCATTGCCCGACGAGGCACGTTGCCCGACGGCAGCAGTCCCGCGGTCATCCTGTGCTGCGGTGAAGGGGACGACTCGTTCGCCGAAGACTACGCGCAGGTCGCCGGATACGAATCTGTGGCTGACCTAGGCCTGGGATGCGGACTGCCTACCGAACACGCCCACATCAAAGCGGGTGATACCGTGGTCGATCTGGGTTCCGGGGCGGGTAACGACTGCTTCGTGGCGCGCTCGCTGGTAGGCGATACCGGACGCGTGATCGGGGTGGACATGACTCCCGCCATGATTGACAAAGCCCGGCGAAACGCCCGAAAACTGGGCTTTGGCAACGTGGACTTTCGCTACGGCGAGATTGAGGACCTGCCGTTGGAAGGTAATCTGGCCGACGTGGTGGTGAGCAACTGCGTGCTTAATCTGGTGCCGGATAAAGCAAAGGCTTTTGCCGAAACCTACCGTATCCTAAAACCCGGCGGCCACTTCAGTATCTCAGACGTGGTGGTGCGGGGCGATCTGCCTGAAGCGTTGCGTGCCAGCGCCGAAATGTACGCCGGATGCGTATCGGGCGCTCTCCCCCAGGAAGAATACCTACAAACCATCGAGCAGGCTGGCTTCCGGAACGCCCGCATCCAGAAAGAGCACGCCATCACGCTGTCCGACGAACTGCTCCGCGAGCATCTTTCTGAAGAGGAGATCAGCCTATTCAAAACCAGTGATTTAGGAATATTTAGTATCACCGTGTATGCCGAAAAGGCCGGGAGTTGCTGCTAGCAGTACGTAAAAATTTGCCCTGCGCATGGTACTTCGCACCAGGAGCGGTATTATTGTCGTTCACCTCCTACCGCATCTCTCTTGTACCCTTCCCGTCCGCTTACGCTCGTTGGACTCATCCAAATCCTTAGCCTGGATGTGGTATTAGGGGCGGGCGTAAGCACCGTGTTTGTCGCAAAATTCTTGGTAGCGCCCATTCCGTACGTGTCCCTGCTGGCGCTGTGCGCGTGCGTATGGCTCATCTACACGGCCGACCACCTGATGGATGCCTATCAACTGGGACGTAGCGTGGCCCATACCGTCCGCCACCGCTACCACCAAACGCGCTTCAAAACCATTGCCCTGGCCTGGGGGCTGGTGGCGCTGCTCGGAGTAGGCATCCTCTTTTATTTGCCCAGTAAGCTGATTCTGTACGGGTCGCTGCTGGCGGCGCTGGTGCTGCTCTACGCTCTGCTACTCAAGTATACGGCGCTGCGAACGTGGTTTCCTAAGGAGATTGCCACCGCTTTGTTCTACACCACGGGGGTGTTTCTGCCCGCCATGGCTAGCTACGGGGCTCCTTTGCCGTGGAGTGCCAGCGTATTGTTCTTTCAGTACTCCTTCCTGGCCCTGGCTAATCTGCTTCTCTTCTCGTGGTTCGAGGCCGACACCGACCGCCAGGACGGGCACCCCTCGTTTGCCCTGAGCGCGGGTCGGCCGCTGGTGCGTTCGCTCATTTACGTATGTCTGATAGCCGTAGGAATTTCTTCACTGGCATTTTTGGGGGTGGTGGCTACGTCGGAACTTACCGTGGCGGTGCAAGGAACCGTGCTGGTTATGGCGCTGGTTCTGCTCACACTCACGCTGTGGCCTAGCTATTTCCGGGCGCAAGAGCGCTACCGTCTGCTCGGCGACGGCATTTTCGTGCTCCCGATCATCCCGTTGCTGCTGGTATGAGCTTCGATTGGGTGGCGCCCTACTACGACCGACTGGCTCGGCTAGTCTTTGGCCGCAGCATCCAACGCGCGCAGCGGCACTTTTTGGATCAGATTCCGCCGGGGGCGCGGGTGCTGCTGGTGGGCGGAGGCACCGGGTGGCTGCTACCTTGCCTGCTGGAGAAGCCCGAGGTAGCCCACATCACTTACCTGGAAGCTTCCGCCGCGATGCTGGCCCTGGCGCAACAGAAAGCCAATCCCCTTCTCGCGCCTACCGCCGCTACCATCCGTTGGGTGCACGGCAACGAACAAAATTTGCCTTCGGACAATCGCTACGATGTGCTAATCACTAACTTTGTGCTGGACATGTACGCCGGTGTGGCGCTATACCAGTTCATGCAACGGCTAATGACTCATTTACATCCCACGGGTTACTGGTTGTTTACCGATTTTCGGCTGTCGGACAAGAAGCGGCACCGCTGGTGGCAGTGGGGAATGACCCAGGTCATGTACGCTTTTTTTCACCTCACGGCAGGTATCGCCCGGCAGAAGCTTCCCGTTTATCATAGACACTTTACGGCCTTTGGATTGCATCGGCAGCGCGAAAAAACTTTTTACTGGGGCTTTATTGTGAGTCGGGTGTATCGCTGGGGTGAGGAGATTGAATGATCGGTGTCACTCAAAGTCAATGTTCTTGTAGACCCGAGCGAGCGATATTTCTCCCGCAACAGACTGCAAACGAACGTTACCTTCTAAACCGGTCACATCGTTATCTTCCCAATGGTTGGCCGCGTTGCGAAAAAAGGTGGTGACACGTGGCTGGTCTTGCTCGACCAGCACGTACTCCGTAAGCGAAGGAAGCGTGCGATACATCATAAACTTATCGGCCTTGTCGCGTTTTTCAGTAGAAGGAGATAGTACTTCTACTACGAGTAGCGGGTTCATTATGATATCTCGCCGGTTCTTGAAGTACTCAGGTTTTTTACTGACAACCGCTGCGTCAGGATAGATAAATTTCTGGTAAGCAGGAATCTGAATTTTGATATCGCTAGTATATATCTCGAAGGGTCCGTCATCCAATAAAATAGATAAGATGGTGATAATTCTAGCCGCTATTCTACTATGAGTACTGCTTCCTCCGGACATAGCAATAATTTTTCCGTTGTGATATTCTAATTTGGTTTCCGAGCCTTCATCGATCTCAAAGTACTCGGCCACGGTATACACTTTTTCTTTTTCCAGCGTCTCAGTCGTCATCAGTTTGCGGGTTAGATGTAACTCAAGGTAAGCAAGCGATAGAAAAAAACCAAAAGACTAGTTGGTAACGGTAGCAGATTGCTACTCGCTATCCGCCCGCCTCATCCCATCGTTCCATGTGCCTTCTACCGGATAGATATCCAGCGAGCGGAGCATCACCGGGCCGCCGATGGCGTATATCTCGACCCCATCCTTACTTTGGTCCGGGAAGATGCGGTTGGTCATTTGCACGTAGCCATCGTTGCCGAACACCTCGACCGACGAGTGGTCTACGAAGATGCGCAGGCGCACGATGCCGTCGTCGCTGGGCATCAGCCCGATGGTGCGGGCGGCAAAGTTCTCGCTGAAGGTGGTGTCGCCCGACTGGGTGCGGTCCACGAACACCGACTGCGAGGCCACGTCGTAGCCAATCACGGTTTCCTGGTCTTCGCCCTCAAACACCTTGACGCCAAACTCAGAGGCCAGCTGCTCGGCTTCGGCCGGGGTTTCAATGGCGCGGTACACGAACTCCGCCACAATTTCTAGCTGGTTACCCCGCACATTTTCGACCGACAAAAAGTCATCTCCCTCGTTCACTTGCTCGTTTTCGTGGTGCAGTGCCGCTCCGCGCAGCGTGTTTTGTTCTTCCACCGGGCGTTGCACCAGCCGGACGCCCTCGGGAAACTGCTGCAGGTGCAGGCTGCGCACCAGCGACTGCGCACTGCGCCACCCTGAGGTGGGAAGCTTCTGCCCGTAGGCCCAGTTGTTGAGCCAGCCGATCATCAGCCGCCGGTCGTCGGGCACGTTGTTCCAGGTAACGGCCGCGTAGTAGTCCAGCCCTTCGTCCACCCGCAGAATCAAATCATCGGTGTTGTTATTGGTGAAGGTGGTGCCGTCGAAGTCACCCACGAAATACTGCATGGTGGGCCCCATATCGCTCCGGTTGTGCGACACGATGAGCACCCACCGGCTGCCTTCACCGTCCTCCACCGGCAGTTCGAACAGGTCGGGACACTCCCAGATACCGTCGACGAAGCCCTCGGGACCGAACTCACTCAGGCGTGTCCAGTCTTTGAGATTGGGCGATTGGTAGAAGCGGATTTTTTGCTCCTGCGGAATGGCCAGCGCCATGAGCCAAACCCGCTTCGGTGCGTACCAAAACACCTTGGGGTCGCGGAAGTCTTTCATACCCTCGTCGAGCACTGGGTTGCCGTCGTACTGTATCCAGGTTTCGCCATTATCGTTGCTGTAGGCCAGGGCCTGGGTCTGTAGCTCGGGCAGGTGAGAGGTGTAGATCGCCACCAGGCAACCGCCGTCCGAATCGCACAGGCCGCTCGTATTGTTTTTGTCTACCACGGCGCTGCCTGAGAAAATCATCTTTTTGCCGTCCATAGGGATGGCTAACGGACGGCGGTTCCAGTGCACAAGATCCTCGGTGGTGGCGTGGCCCCAGCTCATGTTGCCCCAGGTGGTGCCCGCGGGATTGTACTGGTAGAAAAGGTGGTACTTGCCGTTGTGATACACCAGCCCGTTGGGGTCGTTCATCCAGTTTTTCTCGGGCGAGAAGTGATAGGCCAGCCGGTAGGGTTCGGCGATAGTGGCCACCGTGTCGCTGGGCGCCTGGGCCATTTCGGTTTCGGTAAGCGTGGAGCAGGCGGAAGCCAGCAGGGCGGTGGCAATGGGCAGATAGAATTTCATACGGAAGCGTTGTTTACGCGTGAAGTTATTGATTATTGGATTACCCTTCCCCGTAAGCGTAGAAATAGTTCTATCCGGTGGTTGTCTGGCGGTAATGTTTAGCTTTTTGATATTTTACAACCAAAAAGCCGACGAAGTGGTATCAGTGAAGCAACCAATTTATCGTCGCCACCGCTGCCACCAGGGCCGGTCTTCGTCGTCCATCTCGTAGTAGCCATAACCGTATTTCTCGTACGAATAGCCCCGCGCCGTCGCGGCGTTCATCCCGTTGAAGATCACCGCCAGTTTGCTTAGCCCCTGCGACTGCCTGATTCGGTTCAGGGTGTTAGCAAACGCCTTACGCGAGAAGTCGGCGCGGAAGACGTACAACGGCAGATCGACCTTCTTCATCACCAACGCACCATCGGTGACCAGCCCTACCGGAGGAGTATCGATGATGACCACATCGTAGCGTACCTTCAACTCATCGAGCAAGGCATCGAAGGGCGCACTGGCGATTAGCTCAGCCGGGTTGGGCGGCAGCGAACCGGCCGGAACGTAGTCCAGGTTCTTAATATCCGTCGACACCAGGCAGTCTTGCAGTAAGTGTTCGCCGATCAGCACGTTGCTCACGCCCCGGTTGGTGTTGGTATCGCCAAAGGCCAGGTGCACCTTGGGCTTGCGCAGATCCACGTCGATGAGCACCACCTTCTTGCCCGACAGCGCAATCACGTTACCCAGATTGGTGGCCACAAAGGTTTTTCCCTCCGACCCCACGGTAGAGGTTACCGAGATCACCCGCTGCTCTTGCTGCGCACCCACGAACTGCATGTTGGTGCGCACCGTACGAAAGGCCTCACTAATGGCCGACTTGGGCGAGTCGCGCACCACCAGGGTGCTGCCCCGCGAACGCACCCGCCGATAGAACGGAATAGTACCTAGAATCGGAGCCGTAATATAGCGTTCCAGTTCCGTTTGGCTGCTGATCTTGTCGTTCACCACGTAGCTCACCGCCACAAACAGCAGGCACAGCGTCAGGCCGGATACCACTCCCGCCCCCAGCACCATAAACCGTTCGGGAGCAATGGGTGCTCCGGGCAGCGTGGCGGGCAACAGCACCACAAAGTCGGTTACTGTGCCTGCTTTGGCGATCTCCAGTTCGTTCTTGGTTTGCATCAGCGACAGATACACCTGCTCGTAGAGGTTGAAGTAGCGCTGGTTCTTGTCGTACTGCGTGCCCTGGGCGGGCAGTTGCACGAACTTCTGCTCCACCGCGGCCCTGGTGCGATCTGCCTCCCGAATGGCTTCGGCGAGTTGGTTGCGGTAGGCGGCCAGCAGCTGGGTGATGTCATTCTTGAGCAGAGCCACCTTCTGGTCCTTGAGCTTCAGGGCGTGCGATGGTTCTTTGTACGACTGCATCAGCAACGTCCGCTCGTTGAGCAACTGGTTGAGCTGCTCTACGTAGGCGCTCAGGTCTTCGGGGTAGTCGGTGAAGGCGGCGGGGCCGGTGTAGATAAGCTCTTCGTTCTTCACCTGCTCGGACAGTTCGGCCACCGCTTCCTGGGTTTGGCGCAGCGACAGCTTGCGCAACTCTAGCTCTTTCAACTGGGCGATGGCTTCGCCGATGGCCGACGGCAAGTCGTTGGTCTTGTTATCAATCGTGAAGTTCTCGAAGTAGCTCTCGTAGGTTGACAACCGCTGCTCGATGCTCGTCAGTTGCTCATCCAGGAAAGCGATCTTCTGCTGGGTGGCCAGGTTTTTCTGCTCCTGCGAGTATTCCAGGTACACCGAGTTCGATCAGATATACCAAGTCGCGCACCTTCTTCTGGTTGTAACCCTCGAAGCCAATGCGGATGGTCTTGGCGTTGAAGTTCACCGGCTCCACCGTCATGTTGCTGCCCAGGTAGCTCACCAGCGCCCGGTCACTGTTCACCGTGAAGTAGTAGGCCCCTTCACTGCTGCCCACTGCGTAATTGTCGGTAAGCGTCACCACGAAGCGGTAATCGGGCGTTTCCACTGCCTCACCGAAGCGGTAGGCGCGGGTGAGCACTTCGTCGCCTTCCGCGTAGGCCAGCACGTATTGGTCACGGTTGATGATCTCCAGGTCAATGGGACGGTCGTAGAAGGCGGGGTTCTTGATGGTGTGCTCCACCCGGAAGGGTGCGTTCTCGTAGCGCTCCTGGAACAGTACCCGCCCGTAGATGTAGTAGCTCACGTTGAGTTCGGCCACGTTGACCACCTTGCTGAAGAACAGGCTCGACTTGAGTAGCTCTATCTCGCCCGCCAGATCGTCGAGCCCCTGCGACACGGCGTTCAGGCCCAGGATATTGGCCTCGCTCTTCACGTTGAGCTTGAGCACCGAGTGCGATTCGTACACGGGGCGGGTATAGCGCACGTAGAGGTAAGCGACCAGGTTAGTGAGCAGCAGGATCAACAGTAGCCAGCCTGCGTTCTTGCGCACGGTGCCCCACACCTTGGCCAGGTCAAGGTCCGAACCGGCCCCGCCACTGCTGGGCATGCCGGTTAATGCATTGATGTCGGACAACTGGTTTGCCATTAATTAGGGGTTCAGCCGGTCAACGAGTATGATAAGGGTAAATATACTGGTAATCAAGCCCAGCACGGGCGAGATGTCGCGAATGGCTTCCGACACCACCCGCTGCACCGGTTGCACGTAGATAATGTCGCCCGACTGCACCTGAAGCGAGGCAGCGCGCATGCCCGCAATGGTAGACAAGTCAATGACCTGCACCTCGGGATTGTTCAGGTCGCCCCGGATGAGGCGGATGTTGTCGGTGCGGGCTTGCGTCGTCACCCCTCCGGCCAGGGCCAGCACTTCGATCAGGTTGGTGTTCTCGTTCACTAGCGGCACCACCTGCCCGGCAGTGGCCCCCAGCACAATCACCCGTTTGTTGGTGTAGCGGGTGATCACGAAGGGTTCTTCGTATAAGGTAGCGTAGCGCTGCGCTAGCAGGCTGTCGGCTTGGTTGAGGGTGAGCCCCCCCAAACGCACGTTGCCCACCACCGGCAAAGTGACTACCCCTCCGGGCCGCACCAGGTAACGGGGTGCCTGCCGTTGTTGCTGTTGTTGCTGACCCATCACGCCGATCTCTTTCCTGATCTCGAAGTTGGGGTCAATGAGCAGTTCGCCCCGGTTGGTATACACCTCTATCTCTAAGAAGTCGTCTTCCCGAATCAGGTAGTTGCGCTGCAAGTCGGCCGCTACCTGCTGTAGTCCGGCCGGTTGGTCGGTGGCAAACAGAATGCGGTTGCGGTAGATGCCGCAGGACGAGATGCCCAGCAGTATCCCCAGCAGCATGAGCTTCGGAAGCGAAGAAAGTGATAAGCGCCTAGTGGCCGATGGTATCTTCAAGCGGAATAGCGGGTGGTTGATTGTACGCAGCGAAACTAGGCAATAACTGGTCTTTTTCCGAGACAATCGGCGAATGAATGCCGTAGCGCTCCAGCTCCCAGTCAATATTAAGGTCAGGATCGTTCCAACGGAGGCCCCCGTCAGAGGATTGGTGATACAGGTTGGTGCACTGGTAGCTAAAGAGTGTATCCTCTAGGGCCACAAAGCCGTGAGCGAAGCCTTCGGGCACGTACAAGAGATTGTGCCGTTCGCTGTCAACGAGCACCTTGGCGTGCTGCCCGTAGGTGGATGAGCCGGGGCGCAAGTCTACCGACACGTTCGAGCACGCGGCCCCGCACCACGCTCACCAGCTTGCCCTGCTGGTAGGGCGCCCGCTGGAAGTGCAGCCCCCGCAGCACCCCCTGCTTCGAGAATGACTGGTTAATCTGCACGAAATTAGGGTCTATGCCCAGCGAGCGGAAGCGTTCGGCTTGGTAGGTTTCCAGAAAGTAGCCCCGTTCGTCGTGATACACCGCTGGGGTGACTTCTATCAGTCCTTCAAGAAAGTGGTGCTGTACGTTCATAGTGGTGGGTATTGGTGGTTTCTGTAGCATCGCTATTAATCGCGATGCTACGATTGACCACAATAGATAAGTACTGATTGATAACGTATTCTTCGCTGAAACGTTGGGTCACCAGGGTGCGCCCGCGCTGCCCCATGCGTTGCCGTTCGGCGGGTGTCAGCTGCTGCAAACGGTGCATGGCGTCGGCCAGACCAGCTGCATCACGCGCTGGGCACAGCAGGCCGTTGTGCCCGTTGGTGACCACGTGGCGGCAGCCGGGAGTGTCGGTGGTTACCAGGGGTTTCTCCATGCTGGCCGCCTCCAGCAGGGTACGCGGCAGCCCCTCGCGGTACGAGGGCAGCACCACCGCGTCGGCCTGGGCCACGAAGGGCCGCACGTCGTCGGTGGTGCCTAGGTAATCAATAAGTCCTTCACTGATCCAGCCGTCTACCGTAGCGTCAGGGATGCCCCGCCGGTGCTGCGGGTCGCGGGCACCCAGCAGTTGGAAGCGCGCATTCACCCCACGCTGTCGCAGCAAGCGGGCGGCTTCGGCATATTCCGTAATGCCCTTATCGACGAGCAGGCGAGCAATTACTAAGAAGGTGAACGGAGACGGGATAACGGAGAACGGAGGACGGAGACGGGATAACGGAGACGGGGGGACAGAGACGGGATAACGGAGGATGGAGACCGGAGGCGGGAGAGGGGCAATGGAGGGGGAGTAGTGGTGCACGTTGACGCCCGAGCCGGGGACCACGGCCGCCCGGTCAGCGGCTACCAGCCCCCGCGCCACGAACAGGTCATGGTCGTCGGGGTTGTGGAACAGCACCCGGTCGGCCCAGCGGAAGGTGGTGCGGTACAACTGCTGCGCCACCCACGACACCGCCCCCTTCTTGAGGAACACCGTGCCCAGTCCTGATACGGTGTTCACCGCCCGGATACCCAGCAGGTGCGCGGCCACGGTGCCGTAGATGTTGGGCTTCACGGTGAAGTGCAGTACCACGGCGGGACGCACTTCCCGGTAGACCCGGTAGAGCTCCCGCAGGTAGGCCAGGTCGCGTCCGGGGTGGATGCCCCGCCGGTCCATACGCACGGTGATCAGGTTATAGCCCAGCTCGCGCAGCGGTGCCGAGTGCTCGTCCTCCGGCGCAATGAGCGTCACCGTATGCCCCGCTTCCTGCAAGGCATCAATGAGCCCCCGCCGGAAGTTATACAGGTTCCAGGAAGTGTTCAGGACAATGGCGACGTGCATGGCTGGATGACTTTCTGGATGGTCAGATGCTGGATGATCTTCTGAGGGACTAGATACTAGATATTGGATGCTGGATACTGGAGGCCGCCGGTGGCAAAGCTCTGAAGCGATGTGTCTCCTTGTCAAGTCTTTGTCACCTTTCCCATAGCCCACTAATTAATTAGTGGGCTATGGGAAAGGTGGGACATTCATTCCATCCGTCTTTTCATCCGCAAGATGGTAAACTAGGCGCTTATATGAAAAGGTAGTTGGGTGGATATTAGTGTAAGGAGGCAAGGTTTCGGTAGATTGGGTAACTTTTTGGGACTCGTTGGGACTACTTATAGCATAAAATACGTATACTAGCTGATGAGATGGACGTTGCTATTTCAGTAAAAAGTATGGAAGCAATAGAGATTGATGAGATCAAAGCGATCTTGCCTTATATGCTCAAGCACAAGAACCTATGGACTACCTTCAATCAGGAAGCTGACGTTCTGTACGTGCACTTCAAGAAGCCTAACCGAGCAGACAATGCGGAGTTGGTTGAGGATGGTATCATTGTTCGGTATGAAAAAGAGGAGGTGGTGGGCCTATCCATCATGAATGCCAGTCAACGCGTAGCGCAGTAAGGTCGTATCGGGCAGGGGAGGCAAGGTTTTAGCGGATCATGCAACTTTTGCGGGGTGCCCAGGCAGGTTGCCTGCCAATACCTTACGTACTGTCTAACCTTGTCTTGATGGGTCTGACGCTGTTTTTGCCTAAGTTTGGGTAGTTAACCAAATGTCCCATTCCTAAACGCGTTACGTATGCTCAACTATTATCTGCTGGACAATCCAGTAACCCCCGACACCACCGATTTCAAGGCGCAGCCGATCTCCAACGGCAGCAAGGATGCCGACGACCTGGTGAATTACATGATCGCCCGCGGCTCCACGGTCACCACCGCCGCCGCCAAAGCCACCATGCAAGAACTGCTGGAGGCCGCCGAACACTTTCTCAAGGAAGGTTATAACCTCAACCTGCCCCTGTTCAAGGCCGGGTTCAGCATCACTGGCGTGTTCACCAGCGAAGACGACGTATTCGACGCCAACCGCCACCAGCTCAACATCAACCTCCAACTGGGCGGTGAGCTGAAAGACGTTCCTCAGCAGATCAAGCTGGTGAAGACCGAGGGCAACCCCGCGCTGCCCCTGCCCAAAAAGCTGACCGACGTGAGCAGCCAGACCGTCAACGACCGCCTCACGCCGGGCGGCACCGTAAAGCTGACCGGCAAGCGCATGAAGATAGACACTAGCCAGCCCACGCAAGGGGTGTTTCTGATCAACGGCACCAAGACGGTGCCCGTCACCACGCTGGTCACCAGCCGACCCAGCGAACTGGTGATGGTGTTGCCCGCCCTGGCCAAAGGCACCTACACCCTAGAGGTGCGCGGCACGGTGAACGGTGCCGAACGGCGCGGCCAACTGCCCGTGCCCCTGACGGTGGGGTGATTAATGTAGGACCACGATTGTAGGAACATGATTAATTATGTTCCTACAGAACGATTAAACCCGCCCCGGCGGGTTTTTTTGTGCCCAGTGGGTTTCCGACATATGATTAATTGTTATCAACCCATTGCCTACGTAGGCATCGAGGCATCACCCGTATAGGCGTTGGTTCATTGCCTACGTAGGCGTTACCCTATCACCCCATTAGGTGTCGATGCGCCACCTACGTGGGTGTCGAAATGTTACCTACGTAGGTGTTGAGGCACGGCCTGAGTAGGCGATGTTGGTGGAACTGGTGGTTGATTATACCATATGACTGCCCCAGCTGCCCGTACCAGCCCTTTTACTTCGACATGCATCATTCCTTGTTCATGATTCGTTATTCAATAATATCGAATAATAAACAAGAAACACCGAATGATGAAGTGGCGTTGGCCCCCGCGTCTTCACCTAGGTGCCCGCAGAATAGTGATAAGTAAGCGAAAATGGTACAGCGTAAGATTGGATCAGGATTAGCAGGATAAAGGCTGGTATGGGGCAGGATAAACGGGATAAAAACCATTCCTGGCGCGCGTTTATAACGCGTGTATTCGTAATGACGCGTTACAAACGCGCCCTATCCTTGGGGTTGGCATCGACTAAGCGGCTAAGTCAGCGGCGGTTATGTTGAAAGTCAACAGCAGACCTTTCAGTTCCTTTACAAACTTCTCCTTACGATACTGATACTGTTTTGTCATAAAAGAGTCTTCATCGTCTTGATGCAACTGTATCATTCTATCCACATCCTTGATCTGCTCTAGTAGATCGATAACGCGGGCAATCTCTTCGGTCACTACCTCTGATTGGCTCATTGTAAATGTGTTTGTTCGTTAAACAGCAACTCAACAAATCCTTTAGCAAAGCGCTTCTTGACTCGGTTCTTTCGAGTGTACCCAAACCAATGTTCCCAATATAGCCTATCGGATAGGCTTTTGTTATAATCTTTGTGCGCTTCGGGATATAATCTCACCAAGTAAGCGTCAATTCCATAAAACTCTTCAGCGCCTTCGTTTAGAAACCTCTTGCTTAGCAGTTCAGCTTTTTGAACAGCAGTTTCAGCCTCGACAATCGTAACAAGATCAATATCTCTTGGGCTGATCTTAGTGCTCACAAAGCTTCCATTAATCCACACTCTAAAGTTAGGGGTTACCAACGCTGAAAAATCTGCTAAGTAGCTTTCCAAGCCTTTGTAAAGATCGTGTCTACTGGATTCTGGAGCAAAGGGGTCAACAAAGTAGGCTTTGAGTTCGTCAAGTCCTAGCATATGTTTTCGGTAGGGCTTTAGGTTTCCTCGTATGTCAAAGCTCAGTTCTTCCACCCGGTAGTACGAATTAGACGTTTGTGGCTCGTTTCTTCATAAACGATCTGACGAACAGTCTGGTTACCAGTTTTTCCTCCCCCGCCCCGGCTATAGTGCCCGGCACTCGGCACCCGCTACAACCAGCCTCATCCTCTAATCCGATCAATCCTGCCCATCCTAATCAGTCGTTCCGCAAGATCGTTGCCGGATTAGTCAGCGCTGCCTTCACCGTCTGGCTGCTGATGGTGATCAGCGTGATCACCAAGGCCAGCACCGCGGCCAGCAAGTACGTGAAAACGCTCATCTCCACGTGGTAGGCGAAGCCGCTGAGCCACTCGCGCATGGCGTACCAGGCAATAGGCCAGGCAATCACGTTAGCAATGAGGACGAGTATGAGTATTTCTTTGCTAAGCAGACGCAGAATGCTACTGACCGGCGCACCGAGCACCTTACGAATGCTCACCTCTTTGGTGCGCTGCTGGGTACTGAAGGTGGCCAGACCAAACAGGCCCATCGCCGCAATAAAAATGGCCAGGCTGGCGAAGATGATGAACAACTCGTTCTGGCTGCGCTCACTGTCGTACAGGTGCTGGTAGCTCTCACTCAAGAACTCGTAGGCGAATGGCTGGTCGGACACGAACTGCTTCCAGGTGGCTTCCATATGGGCCAGCGCCTCCGGCATGTCGGCCGCCGCCACCCGCACCGACAGTTCGCGAAACCGCGGTTGCCCATGAAAAACCACTGGCACAATAGGCTGATGCAGCGACTCAAAGTGGAAGTCTTTCACTACGCCGACGACCGTGCCGGTCGTCGGACCGTTCAAAATTGTCTGCCCCACCGCTTCTTCGTTGCTCCAGCCTACCATGCGGGCGGCCGTTTCGTTAATGATAAAGCTGGTGGAGTCGTCGGAGGCAATGTCTTTAGAGAAGCTGCGGCCGCTTATCAGGGGGACTTGGTAGGTAGCGAAATATTCCGGGTCGATGCGCACATCTTTCATTACGATGGCGGTGGTTACCAAGCTATCGCCCTGACCGACGGCCGTGCCTTGGGAGTCGAGTAGCCGCTCAGTGGGTACTATGCTCGACCGGCTGGCATTGATGATGGCTGGGTCTTGGGTGAGTTCATTGTAAAAAGCCTCGTAGCGGTCGCCTAGCCGATAGCTGTTGTACAATAAAACCACCTGATCCTTGGTGTAGCCCAGGTCCTGATTATTCAAGTAGTTGAGCTGCTGGTAGGTGATCAGCGTGGCAATGATCATTACGATGGATACGGTGAATTGCACCACCACCAGCACCTTGCGCACCTGCCCGCTTCCCCGGGTAGACCCGCTGCGCCCCTTCAGGGTGAGAGCCGGTTTGAAGCCGGAGATGATGAACGCCGGATATAGGCCCGCCAGCGTTCCCACCAACACGACCGCCCCCAGCACGCCCAGCACTGCTACCGGCTGCACGTACTGCACCAATCGCAGCGACTTGCCGGTGAAATCGTTGAGCCAGGGCAGGGCCAGGGTCACCAGCACAATGGCCACCAAAAAGGCGAACAAAGCCACCAGGATTGACTCGCTGAGGTGCTGGGCGATGAGTTGCCGTCGGAAGGCCCCCACTACCTTGCGCAAACCCACCTCCTTGCCCCGGCTGGTGGCCCGGGCGGTAGACAGATTGATGAAATTGAAGCAGGCGATGAGCAGCAGGAATACGCCAATGGCCCCCATGATGTACACGTGGTTGATGTTGCCGTTGGCTTCCAGTTCCGAATCGAGTTGCGAGTGCAGATGAATATCGGTGAGGGGCTGGAGGAATAGATTGGTAAAGGTGCTGGGTGCAACCTCATCAAAACCGGTCATATTGCGGTCCAGAAAGGCCGGGAACTGGGCTTCGGTGCGGGTAGCGTCAAACTCCTCGTTCACCAGAATGTAGGTCATGAAGTTGTTCGCCCCCCAGTTGGTTTCTAGCTGCTCCCGCCCGTAGACCTCGGGGTCGTTCATTGTACTAAAGGCCACCAGAACGTCGGGGTGCCAGTGCGACTGCGGCGGTGAAGCTTCGTACACTCCCGTGATCTCAAAGTACTGATCCCCGGCTTGCAGGCGTTCGCCCACCACATCTTGGGTGCCGAAATATTTCTCAGCCGCTGCATCGGACACCATCATCGTGGCGGGTTTCTCCAGCGGGGTTTGGGTATCACCGGCTAGGATGGGGATAGAGAACACCGTGAAGAGCGAGGGTTCAGCGAAGAAGGATTGGTCAACGTTTAGTGGATCGCCCACATTGCCACCGTCCTCGATGCGGCGCAGGGGCAGGCCGCACCAAGTAATGCGCGCCACCTCCTCAATATCGGGGAAGTCGTTCTCCAGCAGTGGCCCGTAGGGTGGGGCAATACTGCTCAGGTGCAACGCCACGCTGCCGTCGGAAGACAAGAAGTTACGGGTGACGCGGTAGATGTCGTCGGCGTTGGCGTGGTAGCGGTCGTAGCTCAGCTCGTCCTGCACAAACAGGGCAATGAGCAAGGTGCCGGTGAGGGCCAGGGCCAGTCCCAGGATGTTGATGGTGCTAATGAGCTTGTTGCGCTTCAGTAGCCGCAGGGCGATGGTGAAGTAATTCTTGAGCATGATGCGGGGGATAAGGTACGTAGGTGATTATTCTTGTTATACAGTACACCAAACGGCTTGCCAAGCTGCGGGAGTGCTCTTTGGGGCCGACAGAGGCCGCTTTTGGAATACGGCGATTGGCGGAAGTGTCCGCTGGTGAACAGTGCGTGTGCGGTTACGGACAGTGGGGGAGTTGTGCTTTCGTTACCTAAGGTGCTGTATAGCAAGTTGTATTCTTCTCCTCTCTCCTGTCATTCCGTAGGAAACTTTTGACAAATAGAAGAGGGGGTCGTAAAAGCTAGCGACGGGTGCGAGGTAGGGAACCCTTCTCCTCAAAGCAGCATCCATCCACGTTGCAACAAGCCGCCGCGGCGCGGGTCCTTCCAGGATGACAAAGAGGAGGTGCAGATGTGAGACCTGACGCTTTTCAAAGAAGCTACGCGAAAGGACGGTGGCAACGTAATCAGAATAGCTATATCTAGATGATATGAAGGTTAAAGTGTTGCAGAATGAGGAGGAATACGATACGGCTACGGCCCGTATCTACGCGCTTATGCAAACTGATCTTGCTCCCGATAGTGAAGAATTCCACGAGCTACTGTTGCTGGCGCTGATTGTAGAAGAGTACGAGAACAAGCACTATCCGGTACCTCCCCCTGATCCCATTGCGGTAATTAGGATAGCATAAGCCTTGCGCCCTCTTTATAACTGCAAAGGGTCATTGGAAGCTCTATCAAAAGCGCTTACTTTTTAAGTGGGTTTTTATTACCTTCATACCGCTGTATGGCTACCAAGAAAGAAATACTACAAGCATCCCAGGAGCAAATCAAAGAGCGTATTGACTTTCTAAGTAGAGGGTTAGCCATAGCATCCACCAAGGAGATCACTAAATTGTATCAGCAAAAGATAGACGAGCTACTTGATGAGTATAACGAGATTCAACGACAGATAAAGCAGTTATGAACAAGAAGGACAGCCGACTTATCACTCGAAAGGAACAGCCCCGCATCTTCAACGTGTATCAATCGGTGCAGGGTTGCAGCGATGCAACGAAAGATAAGGCACTGAAAGCCTTCCAAAAAGAAGTGGGCGACGAAGAGTTTGAGCGTCAACTACTCTTGTTTGCTGAGCACATCCGGGAAGAGCAACGTGGGTTGCAACGTCAACTACAGGAGATCAAGAAAACACCCGACTGGCTGCTTGAGTCTTGGATTAAACTAAGTGAGGTGTGCTGGCGGCTCTACGGGACGGATGACGATAGCACCGTTGATGCATTTAACCGGAAGCGCCTCGGTTTTGAATCCTGGCAACCCGAAGAACTTGAACGGCTGGAACAAATCCGTCAGGAGTTAGCCGGGCGTCTGGTGACGAGTTTACCCCAAGCCTAGTACTGAACAGGCGCCATCCTTTCCATCCACCCACGGCCAGACACTCCAACTCTTGGCCCTGCCCAATCCACTTGCCCTACGCACTGCGTAGGTAAGGACGTACGCCAGTAGCGTCCTGCCCAGTACCCTTTTTATCACTTGTTAACGGACGCCCGCCTTTTTTGGCCGATTGGGCTTGCCTTGTTGGACGGCGGCGGGCGGTGTTTCAACCATTTGTTTCACGTAACCCATTTATAGTATGCATACCCCCCATTCCCATCACCCTAAGAAGCGGTCGTCCACCCCCGCATCCCGCAGAAACTTTCTTGCTTACAGCGGAGCTACCCTCACCGCCTCCGGCCTGTTTCTGCTCGGTTGCAACGAAGACGAGGACATGATGCCGCCCGTGGTGGATGACACCCTGGCCGCTCCCTCCAACCTGACGGCCGACAACAAAGTCAACGGACAGATTACCCTGGCCTGGACCGATAACTCGGACGACGAAAACGGCTTCGTAGTAGAGCGCTCTATCACTATGGACAGCGGCTTTGCGTCGGTGGGCACCGTGGCGGCGGGCATCACCACCTACGTCAATACCACCACCGCAGGGTCCACCACCTACTACTACCGCGTGGCCGCCACCCGGGGCACCGACGTGTCAATGTATTCTAACATTATCAACAGCACCACCGCCGCCGTGGTGGCCGTGTTCGGCAGCGGCGACGTGGGCATCCTCAACTACGCTTTCGCGCTAGAGCAACTGGAAGCGGCCTTTTACACCGCCGTCCTCGCCGGAGGCTACTACGATACCGCCGCCGAGAACGAGAAGCAGGTGCTAGCCGACCTGCAGCAGCACGAGGTGAACCACCGCGAGTTCTTCCGGGCCGCCATTCCGGCCGATGTCATCATTCCCGACCTGTCGGTAGACTTCAGCAGCATTGATTTCAACAACCGCAACAGCGTGCTGGGCACGGCCAAGGTGTTCGAAGACCTGGGCGTGAGCGCCTACAACGGAGCCGGTCAGTTTATTGATAGTGTGGACTATCTGCTGCTGGCCGGTAAGATCGTCTCGGTAGAGGCCCGCCACGCCTCGGCCATCCGCGACCTGCTCAACCCCAACTCGATCGACTTTGCCGGAGACGATATCATTGGTGCCACCGGACTGGAGATCACCCGCTCGTTTGCCGACGTGCTCACCGCGGCGGGTCCGTTCATCACCACCGAGATCGATGCCAGCGGCTTGCCCACCGAAGCCGGTTTCCAGATCGGCTAAGTCGCTCTTACAAAACTATTGTCACGCACTAAAAATCTATATTATGAGTATTATAAAGCTATTAGACCTGTTCGGCACCGATGCGTCGGAGAACCAGGAAGAAGCAGTTAACTCCCGCCGGGAAGCCTTCCGCACGATGGGAAAATACGGTAAGAAATTGTCGCTGGCCGCCCTGCCGGCCGGTCTGTTGGGGTCGTTGCCCCAAGCCGCCTTCGCCCAGGAAGCGCCCGATCCGTTAAGCATCCTGAACTACGCCCTCACGCTGGAACACTTGGAGTACCGATTTTATAAGTTAGGCATAGACACCAACGGATTAATTCCTACTGAAGATCGCGCCGTATTCGCCCAGATTTTGAAGCACGAAGAAGCGCACGTGTCGTTCTTGCAGGCTACCATCAGTGCCCTGGGTGGCACCCCGGTGGCCGAGCCGGACTTTGACTTCACGGCGGGCGACACCTTCCCCGACCCGCACGACCCGGCCAACTACGCGATCTTTATGGCCCTGGCGCAAGGGTTTGAAGACACCGGCGTACGCGCCTACAAGGGCCAAGCCGGAGCCTTGCAGGGAGCGGCCGAAAGCGCTACTAAAAACACGGCCCTCACGGCGGCCTTGAGTATCCACGGAGTGGAGGCCCGCCACGCTTCGCAGGTGCGCCGCATGCGCGAACAAAAGGGCTGGATTCCGCAGGCGCAGGGCATCGCCGGTTTTGAGGCCGCTACCGCTCCGATCTACGCCGGAGAAGACAACGTGATGCAGGGCGGAGTAGACGTCACCACCCTCACTCCTGACTTCGGAGTGGACGCGGTGACTGCCGCTTACGACGAACCCCTGACGATGGAAGCCGTGGCCGGAGCCAATGGCATTGCGGCCGCGTTTATCGTCGGCTAAGGCTTTGTTTAGGGTTGGTTGAGTTAGTGCCAGGAGCTTCATGCTTCTGGCACTTTTTTTCGCTCAACTGCTCAATAAATGATTAATTATTCAGTGCGCGGCTATCCTATCAATGTAAGAAATGTCCCTTGATTCATCTATGAAAAAGGGGGGGGTAGGTTAGGCCTCGCGGGGCCCTCTTTTGCCCTCGCGAGGCCCAACTTGGGGGTCGTTTGAACCTCTCTGGGGTTCGCGAGGCCCACCGAGGGGGTCGCGTGGCCTAAGTTGGGGGTCGCTTGAACATCCTTTGCCCTGGCGAGGCCCCGGTTGGGGGTCGTTTGAACCTTTTTGAACGGCGGAAGGCCCACCGAGGGGGTCGTTTGCATGTTTCCGGGGGGCACGGAAGCAGATTTCTCATGCTCGCCACAAGGTCGGTGAGGGCACCGACCTGGGTAGGGGTGGACAAAGACTTATGCTTTTTGACCTTCTGTCCATTTTCGTACAGTAAGTGTACGGTGACGAACACTTCGGAAATTAGATCGCTTTACAAGTTATTCATTTTCAGGTAAGTACAGCCGGGAGCGTTTTTTGATGGGGAGAATTACCCACCTACTCCTCCTAACCAATGCTCCGGAACTTATTCAAGGTCGCTTTTCGCAACATCGGCAAGGACCGCATCTACAGCGTGCTCAACATTTTGGGACTCACCCTGGGCATCACCTGTAGCTTGTTCCTCTTTTTGTACCTGCTCAACGAGCTAAGCTACGACCAGTTTCACCCCAAGAAAGACCAAATTTACCGGGTCGTCACCCACTTCACCGAAACCGACAACCAGTTTACCTGGCCCTCCGGCCAGATTCCGCTGGCCCAGGAGCTTGAAGAAAATTATCCGGACGTAGAACACGCCGTTCGCTTTATCGGGGCGGGGCGGGAGTTGTTTGCCAACGACGAGCGCGACGTTCGTTTCTACGAAGAGGACTTCTACTACGTGGATTCTTCGGTGTTTGAGGTGTTCAACTTTCCCCTCATCGCGGGCGACCCTACCACTGCTTTGTTGGCTCCCAACACCGCGGTGGTCACCCAAACCACGGCGGAGAAGTACTTCGGCGACGCCGACCCCATCGGGCAGTCGTTTCGCAACGGCGACGAAAACTACCAGATCACCGGCGTGGTGCAAGACGTGCCTTCCAATTCGCACCTGGAATTTGACGCGCTACTTTCCCGGGCCAGCCTGCCCGACGAGCTGGGCAACTGGGGCAGTTGGGGCGTGGCGACCTACCTGCTGCTGCGCGAAACCGCCAGTCTGGCCGACGGCGAACGAGCATTGGCCGATGTCAATAAAAATCGGGTAGTGCCTATTTTTACTGATTATGGAGTTACGATCGACTACTGGTTACAACCGCTGGCCGATATTCATCTACAGTCTAACTTCGGCGATTCGGGCGAGAACGGTGGTATGTCGTACATCTACATTTTTGCGGCCGTCGCCTTTTTCATTCTCATCATCGCCAGCATCAACTACATGAACCTGGCCACGGCTCGGGCTACCCGGCGGGCCAAAGAAGTGGGCGTACGCAAGACGATGGGCTCCTTCCGCAGCCAACTCATTAGCCAGTTCCTGACCGAATCTACGCTACTCACGTTCATCGCGCTGTTTATCAGTATCCTGCTGGCCCTGGTGCTGCTGCCGTTCTTTAACCAGTTGGCCGGCAAGGAAATCAAAGTACTGTTTCTACTGCAGCCCAAGATCATCGCCGGATTTATCGGTATGGCACTGGTGGTGGGCATTGCCGGAGGTAGCTATCCGGCCTTCTACCTGTCGCGCTTCAACCCGGCCCTGGTGCTGAAGGGCAACGTGGCGCGGGGCACCGGCACGGCCCTGCTGCGCAAAATACTGGTGGTGACGCAGTTTGCCATTTCTATCGCCATGCTGATCTGCACCTGGATTGTATACGACCAGTTGCAGTACCTGCGCGACAAAGACCTGGGCTTTGAGCAGGATCAGGTGCTGACCGTCACCATGCCCGACTCTACCATTCGGGCCAATTATTCGGTACTCTACAACCGGCTGAAAGATAATGCTAACGTGCTGGAGATATCTAATTCTTCGGCGAGGCCCGGCTCTGGGCTAGGCAAAAACCTGATGAACGTCAACAGTCCGGAGGGCGTGGTCGAGCGCGGCATAGACCAGTACCGGGCCGACTATGACTTTGTGGACGCGATGGGCATGAAGATCGTCGGGGGACGTAACTTTTCGCGCGACTTCCCGACCGACACGGCGGCGGCGCTGGTCAATCAAGCCATGGTGGCCCGCATGCAGTGGGACGATCCGATCGGCAAACGCTTTTCTTTTATCGGAGACGATGAGGGTCCGGGCGCCACGTTCACGGTCGTCGGCGTGGTGCAGGATTACCACCAGCAGTCGCTCTACAGCCCCATTGAGCCGCTGGCTATCTTCTTTAGCGACCAAAACTACTTTCTGAACATAAAAATTGCTCCGCAGGACGTGGCCAGCACGCTAGCGTTCGTGGAAGACACCTGGACCGAAGTGAACGCGGGCAAACCCTTTTCCTACGATTTTCTGAATCAGGACTTCCAGTCGCAGTACGAGGCGGACGAGAAGCGGGGGCAGATATTTACGCTCTTCTCGTTGCTCACCGTGGTGATCGCCTGTCTGGGTTTACTCGGTTTGGCGGCCTACACCACCGAGCAACGGGCCAAAGAAATTGGCATTCGCAAGGTAATTGGCGCCAGCGTATCGAACATCATCGGCCTGATCTACCGAGACTTCCTGCTGCTGATCGCCCTGGCTATGCTCATTGCTTTTCCGCTGGCGTACTTTTTTATGGACAACTGGCTGCAAACCTTCGCCTACCAAACCGAAATCAAGTGGTTGACCTTCGTGACCTCGGCGCTGCTCACGGTGTTGGTCACCATGAGTGCGATCAGCTTTCATACGCTGCGGGCCGCCATGAGCAACCCGGTAGATTCGCTAAAGAGTGAATAAGAGATGCGGTGGGGGCAGCCGGGGGGCGCCGCTACCGCACGGCTGGGCTTGTTTGGAGATGCACGGCCTTTTCATAAAATCTGTTAAAGGGAATACCGTACCTTTTGATTAACTTTATCGGACAGCAGGCGCGGAGGAAGTAGCGGCAAGCCCCCCGCGATCCTTTGGTTAAACGTTTGTAGTCGTTTATAAACGTTTAACTAATTGCCAACGTATCGTCTGCTTTCGTAAGCGATTTGTTTGAAAAATTTTACGGAAAATATGAATAGGATAATACTATGGGCAATTTAGGGGTTTTTGGTCAGTGTAACCATACGAATGCTATATTGCAAATAAACGCAATTACGTATGTACGGATGTTAGCGGTCATTGTAGAGTAACAATCCTACTGACACAAACTCTATTTTACAAATAATCATTTTAACAGACACAATATACCAGAATCAATGATAGTAATAATCGGAATTGTACTCTCAATATTTCTTTCACTTATTTTACTCAGCAAAAAGAGCAAATCACTTTCGGACAAAATATTGTTAGCTTGGTTGATTACAATTGCGATAACTCTAATTCTTTTTAAATTACAAACAGAAGAAGCTAGATCTAGCTATCCTTTTTTATTAGGTTGGGGTTTTCCGTTCCCATTACTTCAATGGCCTTTTCTTTATTTATATGTATTGTCCTTAACTTCAAAAGAACCTTTAAAGACCACAAATCTGTCATTACACTTTTTACCTTTTTTTTTAAGTATTTTACTTTTTTCAAAGTATTTCTTACTACCCTACCAAGTCAAAATTGATATTTATAATAGGCACGGAGAGGGATATGAAACTGAAATGACCATCCATTTAATAGCTATTATACTATCCGGTGTAGCTTATACCATTTTAGCGAGCCGTGAGCTATGGAGGTATAAACAAAATATTAATAATGAGTTCTCTTATACCGAAAAAATCACCTTGAATTGGTTGCTCTATTTAATCCTTGGAATGACTTGTATTTTGTTGATAGTCCTATTCGGAGCCAATGATGTTATTATTTATTCATCAATTACTGGTGTAGTTCTATATATGGGCTATTTTGGGATTAAACAAGTAGGTGTTTTCAGTGAAAAATTGAAAATGGAACAAAGTCATGTTTCCAAAGATGATTTCATGATTGACTCACAATTAGTCAGTCAAACTGTAAATTCTTCAGACTCCAATGAAAATAATGCTACTCCAGAAACAACACCCACAACAGAAAAGGTCAAATACGAAAAAACTAGAATAAGTGATAATGAAATCAATAGTATTCATCAAAGTCTTAAAGAACTAATGAATGAAGAAAAATTGTATAAAAATCCTGAACTTACTTTATCTGAAGTAGCCAAAAGAATACCCATTCACCCGAATGCCCTATCACAGGTAATAAACACAGTAGAAGGAAAGAACTTCTACGATTATATCAATATTCAGCGAGTTGAAGAATTTAAAAAAATTGCATTATTACCTAAAAGTAATCAATTTACACTATTGTCGTCGGCATTTGAAAGTGGCTTTAATTCAAAAACATCATTTAACAGGAATTTTAAAAAAGTGACTAACCTATCTCCAACTGAATTTTTAAAGCAGAAAAACATTCAATTACAAGATTAAAAGAGTTACAATTTTGCGAATCACTCCCAACTCTTAGCTCGACTTTAGCCCTACGCGGCACGTGCTATAATGGCGCACAAATGCTGTATGAGGGGTTGGTTTAAATACTTAACCTCTGCTTCTGATGTGGAGGTTAAAAATTGTTGTTTGTCCCAAAGTTGCTCTCTGACCAGAGCCAGTGCATCTGAGAGAGTCGGATTCACTTTTTGATACCAGGCACTACGTTGTGCTTGAATACTCTGCTGCTTTTGCAGTTGGTTGGACCAGAGGGTAACCAGACTGAACAGGCCCATCAGTACGGGGGTAGTTCGGGCAATAGCCAGATCGCTCCATTGTCTCTGAGATTCTACCCCTAGGTGCCTACGTACTTCCTCAAAAGTTACTTCTAGGGTCCAACGTCGGATGAAGTAGTTGATAATAGCTTGGCTATCTAGTCCTTGATCGGTACAGAGCAGTGCCACCGAGGCAATGCGTCCGGCAGAGTCCTTAATCAGTACCCAACGTAGTGGCACCAACGGATCATTGCTTTTGTACCAGAGAGCCGTTCCAGTAGCTACCTGCATGACCTGGTTGCTTTTACCGTACCATTGTGGAATGACGACGGTCTGCCATTGGGTAGTCCGATCAACCAGGCGTTGTTGCAAAGTAATTTGCCGAGGGCCGATCTTAGGTTTGCGACCACGTTTGCCAACGGGTTGAGGGGGCGGCTCATCAAACAAGCGAGCATCCAGGCGTAGCGGCGTAATCATACAGACAGAGCTACGTACGGCATCTAGCAAAGCATAACAGGCATAGGAGCCGTCAGCCACCACGATGATCTGACGATCAGGTAACCACCGCTTGAGTTGCAGGATCATTTGTCCCGGTGGGGCCCACTGGCCCAGTCAGTGATCTTTTTGTGTCTTCTGCCCTTCTGCTCATTATAGCGTTCCGAAGGGGCTAGTACGGTTAAGAAAGGCAATGCCCATACACGCCTGGCCCAACTCATCGGGGTCAACAGCATCAAACACATCCAACGTAAACCACTGCACTTTACAAAATAGCTATGGCTGGAGCGTACAGCATCCCTATAAATGCCTCGGGCATTAATCTTACGGCCCCACCGCCGTTCAAGTGTTTCGTCCAACCCGAACACCAGCGGCTCATCGCTGGACACTAATTGATCCACTAGCAGCCCTAAAAGAATACGAGCACCTTGATAGGCAGACCACTTAGCCTTGCTCAGCACACGATGGTATTTGTGAAATTGCTTTTCCTGACTTAGACCCATCGCTCGCAAGGCACTACACACAGTGCGGCGGCCCACCACTAACAAAGAACCCATGAGTAGAACTTTGACATGGCTGAAAACTTTTTTGGTAAACAACGGGGCGAATGCTGATATTTGGGCAGAGCCACCGCGGCGCGGAACTCTTCGGGAATAATAAGCATAAACTTGAATTTTAGCGAATCCAAATTTAGGTATTCCCCCAGAGTTCTTTCTCATTTACCTTATTGCAAAAGGCTAAAGTCGAGCTTAGAGCATGTTTAAAAATTTTCTATAGGTTTGAGCTTCAATCGGTTAAGGACTCTTTGGCAATTGGCCCAGCAATTCCCGGTTTAGCAAATAAGGCGTGCGGCGCGTATTTTTGTTGCTATGGGATGGATAGCCAAGAGACGTAAAAAGCAGAGCCGATTCAGTTATCTGCTCGGTGAAGTTCAAGGGATGTTTACTACAATAGCGGATCATCGGCGTAGCAATGCAAGCATTAGTATGATGGATGTACTGAGTTCAGCATTTGCGATGTTTTCACTGAAGAGTCCTTCACTGCTAAGCTTTGAGAAGCGTAGTCAGGCCGAGGAAGGCAACTTGCAAAGCCTGTATGGCATTAGCAGGATATGTTCAGACACGCAGATGCGTGAGGTGTTAGACCGAGTGGATGCCACTGCTTTGCAGATAGGCTTTCGGCGTTTGTATACAGTATTGAAAGACTGTCGTATAGTTGAGGAATACCAATATTGGAAGGGCAAGCTCATTGTTTCAATAGATGGCGTAGAGTACTTTTCTTCTAAGAAAGTGCACTGTAAGCACTGTTTGCGGAAGCAGCACAAGGATGGTCAACTTACCTATAGCCATCAAATGCTTTCTGCTGTGCTAGTTCATCCTGATAAGCGAGAGGTGTTTCCTATGCGCTGCGAACCGATTGCCAATACGGATGGATGCATAAAGAATGATTGTGAGCGCAACGCGGCAAAGCGGTTGCTGGAAGGTTTACGCCAAAGCTATGCCGAAGAAAAGTTTGTGTTAGTCGCCGATGCGCTGTATGCCAATGGCCCCTTCATTGAACAATTGCAAAGCGATGGTCACTCGTTTATCATCGGCAGCAAACCCGATGGAAACAAAGCCTTGTTCAGCCAGTTCGCCGCGCGTCAGCAAAGCGGTCAGGCAGGGCAATACAGTTACTCGGAAAAGGGCATCCAACACCACTTCCGCTGGGTTAACAACCTGCCTTTGAACAGCACGCAAGCGCACATCAGAGTCAATATGTTACACTACGAACAGGTAGATAAGAAGGGCAAGACCACTACATTTAGTTGGATTACCGATATTGTTCTACGACAGAATAATCTGGAAAAGGTGATGCGAGCCGGAAGAGCACGCTGGAAGATAGAAAACGAAACGTTTAACACCCTAAAAAACCAAGGCTACCATTTTGAGCATAATTATGGGCACGGTCAAGACCAGCTATGTACGGTGCTGGCTTATCTGATGATGCTAGCTTTTACGATAGATCAAATCCGGCAATACGCCTGTGAGTACTTCCGCACGCTATGGAAGGGATTAGGCACTAAAGCCAAACTTTGGCAAGCTATCCGAGCAGCTTTCACTATGATCCAGTTCCAAACTATGAAACAACTCTTCGCCTTCGTGGCCATACAATACAAAATTCAGCTAGAATAGCTAAACCGGGAATTGCTGCAATTGGCCCAATATATCCAAGCCTCAGCACTGTTTGCTGTTTTTTCGTGATCTTTATCTAGTCTTCTCTGGAAATTAAAGACACCAAAAGTCTGCTCAGTGACCCATCGTATCTTCACCGGCACAAAGCCTTCAGAAGAAGGGGGACGGGAAGAAATTTCTAGTTCGATACTGGTATACATCTGGTCCAACCACTCTTTCAAATTCACTTTGTAAGCCATATCGGCAAAGATTTTTTTCACCCGATGAAGATAGCCTAGTATTGGGCTGACTACTCGTTGAGCCATCAGCCCGTCGTGCAAATTGGCCGCATGAATCACCGCTACCCATACTAAGCCAATCGTGTCAGTAAGGATATGGCGTTTGCGTCCGTTAATGCTCTTGTTCCCATCGATACCGGTATCTTCACTGACAAACGGCGCCTTTTTAATAGACTGACTATCAATGGATACCGCACTCGGAGTGGCTTCCCTGCCTAATTCTTTTCGTAGCATCATATTCAGAGAGCTATTGAGTCCCACCAATGTCCCATCTCTCTTCCACTTACTAAAATAATAATAAACGGACTGCCATTTAGGGTAACAATCCGGTAAATTTCGCCATTGGCTACCCGTACGTAGTATCCAGAAAATAGCATTAACAATAGCGCGTAAATCATATTTCCGTTTCCTTTGGATAGGTAGTTTCTCTTTGATAACTTCCCACTGCGGGTCGGTGAGCTGCTCGTATTGAGTTTGCATAAACTTTTGAGTTTTGGTTGACCCAAAGTTTAAGCACTGACCCGCTCTTTTCAAAATTTAAACATGCTCTTAAGCAAGTGCTTGATTAAAAATTATTTATAAACTGACCTTTCGCTTGCGAAAGATTTGGATAAATGATTTACTATGTTAGGGCATCTCATGCTGTTTGCCAACTTTGTAGTTCCTCGAAAGCGGCTTGAGCCATTTTGAGATGCAATTTTGCTTTCAGGGCAAAGTGATTGAGTTTTTCTTTGATTTTCAAGCGTTCTAGTTTGACAAAAGCCAACATAGCGGCGAAGATGTGATTGCACTGCGTCCGCTCCATTTTGGTGGGCGACTTGCCTAGCAGAGCGTTTTGTTTTAAGGACTTGTGCATCTCCTCGACTTTCCATCGTTTTTCATAGATTGTCGTAATTTGTTCGTAGTCCAATGACATATCGTTGGTAGCCAACCATAGTTCGGCCTCAGAGCGATCTTTGTTTATAAAGACCTGTCGGGTGAGTTGAAGAGGGAAATCTACCCCCGCGCGGCGGCCGCCTTGATCCAAACTTTCCGAACTTCCTGGCTTTTCAGGGGCACTTGTGATACGTGCATGAACTTACCTTGCTGCTTGTCTTGCTCATTTAGAGCCACCAAGCGGTTATGCTTCAGGGGGCAGACAAAGAACTTTTTGAGCTTGTGCTGGATGTACTTGAGCGTCTCTGAGGCAGAAAACCAGCTATCAAACAAGATGTATTTGAACTGGACTTTGTTCAAAAACACAATCCGGTGTAGGTGTTCCAACACCATTTCGTTTTTGGTCTTAGGACTACGCCGCTTTTGCTGAGCTGCTTTGTCAAGGTAGAATTCCGTTTTACGAATCACTTCCCAGGCTAACGGGCAGTTTACCAACGCATCGTCCGTAGAGCCACTGAGCATGAAATTCAGAATGTTAATGCCCTTGACGGTTCTGCCTGTCGTATGGTCATAGTGATAGCAAATCAGCTCATTCTCACTGGTATGTGGTTTGGCAACAATCACATCATCAATAGAGAGATACGCCTGAGCATGTTCAATTTGGCGGACAAACGGCTTTATCTCTGACCAGAACGCTTTACTGTCTAATTCATCTTGGGCTAAGCAATCACTGATATAGTCGTGCTTCATCGCATTATCCAACACCGCTGACAAACCCGTGGCCGTAGCCGTGCGCGCGGAAGACAGCAGGTAATCAACGTAAAATTCAAAGGCGTCGCGTCGTTCCATCCTCAAAGATAAATCCTCTTATTGAAAAATCTCAGCTTTCAAACTTTTGGGTGAGCGAAAGGTCAGTTATAAAGTTTATTGAAGTAGGTTCAACTTTCATAGTGGGGCGATTGGGCTAAAAATCAGTCCTATTTTGCGTCATAAATAAAAAAATATGTCAAAAACAAAGTTATCAGTAAGTGTAATTTGTGCTTTATTCGCTTTGCTATTTAGCAGTTGTGAAAAAGAAAAATTCATTGAGGCACATGGAAATTTAGTTCCAAAAACGGTTGGCCAAGACCCAAATCTTCCTACAATAAGTATGAATGGTGCTAAACTTCATGCACAGGCATTTGGACCTGTGGATAGTACTCTTATTGTTTGCATTCATGGCGGACCTGGTGGAAATTTTAAATATTTATTGAACTGCAAAAGTCTTGCAGACCAAGGTTATAGAGTGGTTTTTTATGACCAAAGGGGTTCTGGATTATCAGAACGGTTCAATAAAGAATGGTATTTGAGCCTAGGTGAGAATGCCATTGAGGAGACTTTTTATAAAGACTTGAAAAGTATAATAGCACATTACAGAACAAAACCTTTGCAAAAAGTAGTTTTATTGACTCAATCTTGGGGCTCGATGCTCGCTACTGGTTATGTAGGTAAAAATCCTAATGATGTGCAAGGATTAATACTGGCTGAACCAGGTGGATTGAAGTGGGCTGATGTTATAGAGTATGTAGGTGCTTCCCGTTCTGTTAAACTTTGGAGTGAGGCATTGAATGACGTAACTTACTTGGACCAATTCGTTACTGGAAAAGAAAATCAACATAATATATTAGATTATAAGTTGGCATTAATATCAACAAATAAAGTAATTGTTGGGGATAGAAATCTAAATTTAGGTGCAAACGGAAATTATTATAAATCTGTTCGTGATGGTGCGGTAATAAGTGCTTCAATGTTTGAAATTGGAGAAAAGTATAAACCAGATTTTTCAGAAGGTATTTCCCAATTTAACAAGAAGGTTCTCTTTTTTTATAGTAGTAATAATAAAGCCTATCCCGATAGCTGGGCTGAAAAAATATCTTCAGTTTATTTAAACAAGAAAGTTGTAAAAGTAAATGGAGTTGGACATTCGGGTATGTTTGACCAAATTGATACTTGGACAAATTTTACTGAACCAAAGGTACTTGAATATTTAAATAGTTTGTAATCAATAAAATGAGATGAAAAAAATAGTATTTATAGTGTTACTATTAACACTGGCCTCTCATTATAACACAGCAATTTCACAAACTTTAAATTGGGCTGCATTGGATAGCGCAAAACACATCATGAATGCTAGCTTTGGTTTAGATCATTCGGTTTCTTATGGTGTTGGTTATGGGTATAAACTAAACACAAAACTACCCATTGTTTTAAATTCAAATTTCTCATTGCCTGCTGGTGAAAATCCGTTTGATGACTTTAAAACTAAAATCGGGGGGCAAATTTGTTTATTGAACCAATCTAATTTTGTAGGTTCAATTTCAATATTCGGAATTTATAGAAAATACCAAACCCAACTCGTCAGACTTCAAAACTTTGGAAGTGATATGAAAGGGACATTTGGTTTTTACAAATCAAAGTGGTTTACATCTGCCGAAATTGGGTTTGACAAAGCCATTGTAACACATTTTAAGCACTCAAATGAATTTAAAAATGAAATTTATTCAGATGTTGTAGATGGTTGGTATGAACCAGCAACAGGGGGGAATTTCTACTATGGATTACAAGGAGGTTATTCATTTAAAAAAATAGATATCACGCTAAACATAGGAAAATTGGTTTCTCAAGATTTTAAAACCTCCCCATTTTTACCATTTTACCTAAATTTGGGAGTAAATTATAGAATTAACAGATAGTACGATAGTAAAAGAAAGAACAACAACCCGCTAACACCGGTTTGGCAATATGGCGGCTGAAGTGCTTCTATGAAATATTTGTGCAAGGTTCAACAGCAGTAATTCTATTGAACTTTTGTGCTAAAAATCTGCCACATCGCCAAGCCGAGAAACGTTAGCGGCAAGCGAAAAACTACCAGAAAAATTTTACGTACTTAAAGATATGAGGTTCTCTGACAAAAATGGCGGAGAAGTGAAAATCTGATCTTTAAGTGAGCAACAATCAGTGCTTTCAAGCACGTAGACGCACTATCATTCATCAACACAATCTTGTCTCCGCCAAAATTGTCGGAGAACCAGATATGAAAGCAGACGTAATTAATGTAAATCCTGGAATTCTGGGTGGCACACCGGTATTCAGAGGCACAAGAGTGCCGATAGAGACGCTTTTCGATCATTTAGAAAGCGGAATCACGATTGACGCATTTCTAGATGACTATCCGACGGTTTCCAAAGAGCAAGTTATTCAAGTATTGGAATTAGTAGGGCAATTATTCACTACTGATAAAATTAAACAATTTTATGAAATTGCTTCTTGACGAGAATATTCCAAAACAATTAAAACGAGACATTGTAGATCATCATGAAGTATTCACCGTAAGGGAGAAGCGGTGGAATGGGAAACTCAACGGGGCATTGTTAACGCTGATGTTAGCCGAAAGATTTGAGGCGTTGGTTACCGCCGACAAGAATTTGCAACACCAACAGAATTTCAATAAGTATCCTATTCCAGTGCTGGTTTTGCATACCTACCGAATTACCTATGAAGATTTCAAGCCACTGATTCCAAGGTTACTCGAAGCTTTTAGAAACGGATTTGCCTAATGGGGCTACTATCGTTGAGAGACAAAAAGCCAGTCGCTAACATCATGCAGCCGCGGGGCGGCCCCCGCCAGCCGGGTTGAAATGAACTTGGAAGCTTGTTGTCCCAAGTCAGTATGTTGATCCTCGAAAAGATCAAAGCCCATAAGCCCGGCCTGATGGCTGCATAGAACGTTAGTTTTTGCTTCTGTTTTTTTTGAAAAGGCCGCGTTTGGAGATGTAGCCCAATAGTTAGTACCTTGTCGTAGCCCAAGCGTTCGCTTGTGCTACCTTAGGTCTGCTGCTCCTATGAATAATGACACTACCACCGGACTCTGGTTCTTCGAAAGAAACCAACTTCGCCAATATCTTCTGTCCGCAGCGTATTGTGGAACTCGACGACCAGATTGAGCATCGCACCTATCAGAAAGGTGATATGGTCTACTTTGTGGGCGAACCCTCGGCCTACGTCTACGTGGTGAAGGAAGGGCGCGTGAAGCTAGGCACGCACGCTGAAGACGGCAAAGAGATCGTCAAGACTATCCTCACTCCGGGCGAGGTGTTTGGCGAATTGGCCCTAACCGGAGAGGCTCGTCGCCGTGACTTTGCGATGGCGCTGGACGCCGATACCGTGGTGTGCCCGATGACCATCGAGGATATGCAAGCCCGCATGGCCGACAACCAGGAGCTGAACCTCACGATCTTCAAGATGGTGGGCAACCGCCTGCGCAAGCTGGAACGGCGCATTGAACTGCTCATCTCTAAGGATGCTCGTACCCGTGTCGTAGAATTCTTGCGCGACTTAGCGGAAGAGAAGGGGCGCTCGGTAGGTTTTGAGACGATGATCCCCAACCACCTCAAGCATCAGGACATCGCCAGCCTCACCGGCACCTCGCGGCAAACGGTGACCACCATTCTCAACGATCTCAAGGAAAAGAACGTGATCAACTTCGACCGCCGCAAGATATTGATTCGTGATCTGAATAGGCTCAGGTAGTTCACCCCCCATTGATCAATGAATTTGACGACTTCTCGCTTACTACTGCGCAAACTTGCCTGGAGTGACTTGGCTGATATCCACCGGTTGCATGCTTACCCGGAAGTGGCGCAGTTCAATACCCTCAATATTCCACGGGACCAGCAAGATACCCGGGAGGTGATGGCGCCCACTATTGAAAACGCTACTGAGGCAACCCGAATCCACTACGGTTGGACGATCCGCACGGCTGATGGTAATTTGTTCGTTGGGGAAGCCGGGCTGAACCTGTCCGCTCCGCGCCACCGGCGGGGCGAGATCTTTTACAAACTACTTCCCGAGCACTGGGGCCACGGCTACGCCACCGAAACGGCGCAGGCCCTGCTGAAGTTTGGGTTCGACGGGCTAAAGCTTCACCGCATCGAGGCGGGAGCCGCCACCGAGAACCACGCTTCGGTGCGGGTGCTGGAGAAGATCGGCATGACGCGCGAGGGCATCGGACGGAAGGTTCTGTCTGCCCCCGGAGGGTGGCGCGATAATTATCGCTACGCAATATTGGAAGATGACCCACCGGCTTCGTAACTTGCCGGGGCTTTTTTGCCTAACCCCAAAGCCATGCCTACCGAACTGATTCCCGCCCTCCAGAAAGACGATGCCCTGCTCAAGGATATCCAGCGCACTGCCTCCGAGCGGGAAGCCTTTCACCTGTGGTGGCTTGGCCAGAGCGGCTACCTCATTCAGTGGCAGGGCCGCTATTTGCTCCTCGATCCGTATCTGTCCGACTCCCTTACCCACAAGTACGCCCGCACCGAGAAGCCGCACACCCGCATGAGCGAGCGGGTGGTGGACCCCTCGCGCCTTAACTTCATCGACGTGGTCACCTCGAGCCACAACCACACCGACCACCTCAACGGCGAAACCCTCCAGCCCCTCTTCCGGGTAAATCCCGACCTGAAGTTGATCATTCCCGAGGCCAACCGGGCGTTCGTGGCCGAGCGTTTGGAAATTGATGCTGACCTTCCCCTTGGACTCAGCGACGGAGAATTGGTGACCGTGGCTGACTTCACCTTCCACGCCGTGCCCGCCGCCCACGAGACGGTGGAGCGCGACGAGGCCGGACGCTGTCGGTTTCTGGGTTACGTAATCCAGTTCGGCCCCTACACGGTTTACCACAGCGGCGATACCTTGCGATACGAGGGCATGGTGGAGCAACTAAAGCCCTTCGACATCAACGTGGCCCTGCTGCCCATCAACGGAAGCGCTCCCGAGCGGAAGGTGGCGGGCAACCTCAGCGCCGAAGAAGCAGTGCAGTTAGCCAAAGACATCAACGCCCGCACCGTGATACCGGGCCACTACGATATGTTCACCTTCAACACCGCCGACCCCGACACGTTTGTACAGGCGGCCGAGGAGCAGGGGCAGGCTTACCAGGTGCTGCGGGGCGGCGAACGCTGGAGCAGCTACCAACTGCCTCCGACCACCGAATAAATTTTTCTAACCCGAACCTCCCGATATGCTTCCGAAAAAGCTAACTTCCGTACGAAGAATTCTTGCTCCGAAGCATCTGTTACTACTGGGCTGTTGCTTGGTTGCCGCTACCCTCCGCCCCGCACCGGGCGACTCCATCACGGAGCGACTGGCGCAGTACGTGTCCACCTACTGGCAGGAGAAAGTCTACCTGCACTTCGACAAACCTTACTATAGCGTAGGGGAAACCCTGTGGTACCAGTCGTACCTGGTCAACGCGGTCACGCATCGGCCGGGCGGGCGCAGCTCACTGCTCTACGTAGAACTACTTGATCCCAACAACGAAGTGGTAGAACAGCATCGCCTCCGGGTGGAAGACGGAACCGCACCCAATAGCTTTGTACTGCCCGACTCGCTACCTTCCGGCAACTACCGGGTGCGGGCCTACACCAGCTGGATGCGTAACTTCGGCGAAGCCTACTTCTTCGATCGCACCTTTCCGATATGGGCGACCGACAGCACCGCCATTGGGCAGACCCTGCAGCAAGAGTTGGAAACCGAAGAAGAGTCGTTTGTGTACGAAGGCCAGCGTTCTCTTGTCGACCTGCAATTCTTTCCGGAAGGAGGCGAACTGGTCGACGGCTTGGCCAGTCTGGTGGCCTTCAAGGCGGTGGGTCCCGACGGTAAGCACATTGATGTGCGCGGAAGTATCGTTGACCAACGCCAGCAAGAAGTAGCCCAGTTCGAGACGCACCACCTCGGCATGGGCGCATTTATTCTGAAACCTACGGCCGGCGAGTTCTACACGGCTCGGGTTGACCTACAAGGGGTGGCATTGGAGTTTTCGCTACCACCGGTGCAGCCGCAGGGCTACGCGTTGCGTGTGATCCACCATCCGCAGCGCGAGCAGATAAAGGTCACGGTGTATAGCAACCAGCCTGACCTGCCCGTAACGGGTGGCCAAGTGATTACGCATCGGCGGGGAATGGTGTTTGCTGCCTTTACGGTAGAGAAAGATCAGCCTTATTTGGTGGTGGACCTGGAGCGTTCGTTGTTTCCGCCGGGTATCTGCCACCTTACATTTTTTGATGCGGACGGGGTGCCTCATTGCGAACGATTGCTCTACGTGAACCTTCCCCCAGCCCCTCAAACAACGCTTCAGACCGCTGCACCGTCTTATGACCAGCGCGACTCAGTAGCCGTGCAACTCACGCTGCGGGACACGCGTGGTCAGGCGGTGGCGGGACTGGCTTCTCTAACCGTTTCCAACCCCCGGCAGATCAAGTATGATCCGCACGCCGAAGATATTCGCAGCAACTTATTGCTGACCTCAGAGCTGAAGGGCTTCGTTGAGCAGCCATCGTACTACCTGGAAGACACGTCGGCCGAAGCCTACCGGGCGCGCGACTACCTGATGCTTACCCAGGGGTGGCGGCGCTTTCGCTGGGAGGATGTGCTGCGCGACAGTCTGCCGGAGCTTAGTCACGTGCTCGAACGGGGATTTTCCGTGAGCGGTCGGCTAGTGAAGTTTTATAACCGTAACCAGCCCGACAACGGTGCGGTAGAAATAATGGTGATGCCGCCTGACTTCTACTACGCCTAAGGCGAAACCGGTGACAACGGTCGGTTTGCCTTTGTGGGCAACCAGTTTGATGACTCTACCGAAGTGGTGGTGCAGGCACGGCGTATGGTAGGCAAAAGCAATGAACTGCGGCAAGATGTGACTATCGAACTCGATGCGTTCCAGATGCCTCCCCTAGCTCCGCAGGCTCGTCCGCAACTCACCCCTACCCTGGCGAGGATGAACGACTACTTAAACCAACGCCGCCGGATTGACCAGATCGACGCTGCTTATAACTTTGACGAACAAACCATTGTGCTAGAGGGCGTTGAGGTGAGGGGACGACGCAACCGACAACAGGATCCGTTCTATCGGGCCGATGCCCTGTATAAGAATCCCAGCAACCGGTTGGTGGTCGACTCTATGCCGGGGGCCGCCGGGGCACTCAACGTTTTTGACCTACTGCGGCAGGTGCCCGGCGTGCGCGTGCTGGGCTCCTCTCCGAGTCAAACCGCGGTTCTCTGGGGGGCTAGTTCGATCCCCGGTAGCGGTAGGCCGTTGTTTCTGCTGGATGGCATTCCTGTTGACGCCGCGCTAATTAATAGTGTCAACGTAAATGACATCTACTTTGTGGATGTGCTCAAGGGGCCGTCGGCGGCTATCTATGGCAACCGAGGAGCCAACGGAGCCATTGCGGTGTATACTCGCCGTGGCTCCTCCGATGTGGCCAACGACGAGCGACAGGGCATTGTTAGCTTTACCCACCCCGGTTACAGCCCGGTGCGCGAGTTTTATGCCCCCCGCTATGGCACCCAGCAGCCCGAGCACGTGAAACCCGATATCCGCTCCACCCTATTTTGGAAGCCTGATATTGTCTTTGACCAAGACGGCGAAGCCACCGTATCGTTCTACACCTCCGACCAGCTCGGTGCCTACGAGATGCGTCTCGAGGGAATCACCGCCCAGGGCGAGCCGGTGGTGGGGAACTCCCGCTTCCGGGTGGAGAAGAAATAATCAACATCAGATCAGATAGCGCCGTTGGAACATGGTATGAACTACTTAGCTCTCATTTTTACTCTCCTGCTCGCCACCCTCGGCGGAACGTCTGACGAACCCGATGCATATCTTTTTTCTTACTTCCAAAACAACGGAGAAGACGGGCTGCACCTGGCCTACAGCGAAGACGGACTCCACTGGACGGCCCTGAATGACAACCAATCGGTGCTTACCCCGCAGGTGGGCCAGGACAAACTGATGCGCGATCCCTGCATCATCCGGGGGGGCGACGGGCAATTCCACATGGTGTGGACGGTGAGCTGGGAGGAGCGCGGTATCGGCTACGCCAGTTCGCCTGACCTGATTCACTGGTCAGAGCAGCAGTATTTGCCGGTGATGCACCACGAGCCCGACGCGCAAAATTGCTGGGCCCCGGAGCTCTTCTACGACGAAGACACCCGGCAGTACCTCATCTACTGGGCCACCACCATCCCCGGCCGCTATGTTGCCACCGACTCCAGCGGCGGCAACGGACGCAACCACCGCATGTACTACACCACCACAACCGACTTTGCCACATTCAACGGCACCAAACTGCTCTACGACCACGGCTTCAACGTGATCGATGCCACTATCCAATGGGTAGACAGCACCTACGTGATGTTCCTGAAGGACGAAACCAAGCATCCGAAGGCAGAGAAGAATATCCGCATTGCCACCAGCCCGCGGCTCACCGGCCCCTATTCCGACGCTTCCCCACCCATCACTGACCACTGGGTGGAGGGGCCAACCGTGGCAAACACCGATCAGGGTTGGGTAGTGTACTTCGATCAGTACACCAAAAAGCAAATGGGAGCAGTGCGCTCCATGGATTTGGTGCACTGGACGGATATCTCCGATCAGCTTCACTTTCCCGAAGGCACCCGGCACGGCACCGTGCTTAAGGTAAAGCCCAGCGTGGTGCACCAGTTGCAAGAAGCCTACGGCAAGTAGCGCGGCTACGATTGCGCGCTGAAGAACGAATCAAGATACCACTTTTCGCACGTTCAGCGAATCGGTACACGCTGCCAGTAATTGCACTTGCGTTTTGCCCAGCACCGGGTGCACGAACTGCGGGGCAATCTCCACCAACGGCACCAGCGTGAAGCGGCGGTGCTGGAGTTGCGGGTGCGGCAGGGTGAGCCAGGGGGTGCGTACCACCCGGTTTCCGTAGTACAAAATATCCAGATCGATCAGGCGCTCGCGCCAGTGTCCGACCTTCACCTTGCCCAGTTGCTGCTCAATTTGCTGAAGCGTGCGCAACAATGCTTCGTGCCCGAGCGTAGTTTCCACCCGCACCACCTGATTATAAAAAGCCGGTTGGTCAGTTATCCCCCAGGCCGCCGTTTCGTAGCAGGACGAAGCCTCCACTACCGGCCCCACCGCTTCCTCCGTGCCTTGTATTGCCCGCCGTAGGTTAGCGGCCCGGTCGCCCAGGTTGGTGCCCAGCAACAAATAGACTCCCTGCTTCATCGTTCGTAGGCTTTCTTTTTAGTTCTCCGTATATTTCGCCCCCAAAATACCTAAACAACGAGTAATATGAGATTTTTACGCAACGTATTGGCCACCCTGGTCGGCCTGTTTGTCTTCTTCGGACTCATCACCCTGATTTTTTCCGGGATTATTGCCGCCGCATCGTCCGAAGAGGAGGTGGAAGTGGAAGCCAACTCAGTGCTAAGACTAGAGCTGACCAAGCCCATTATAGAGCGCGAGAACGACGACGTGTTCAACGACTTGCCTTTCCCCGGCGGCAGCGACGCGGGGGTGATCGGACTGGTAGAACTGCGGCGCGCCATCCAGGCAGCCAAAACCGATGAGAATATCAAAGGAATCTACCTGGTCACGGGCGTGGCTCCGGCGGGCTGGGCGGCCTACGAGGAAATCCGCAACGAGCTGATCGACTTCAAGGCCGCGGGCAAGTTCATCGTGGCCTATTCTGAGTTCCTGACCGAACCGGGCTACTACCTGGGAGCGGTGGCCGACGAACTGCACCTGTTTCCCGAAGGACTAGTAGAATTCAACGGACTCTATCAGGGCGTGACGTTCGTAAAAGAAGCCTTAGCAAAGATAGGCGTGGAGCCCCGCGTATTCCGTGTGGGCCAGTTCAAGGGCGCCGTAGAGCCGCTTATCCGCAACGACATCAGCGAGGAGAACCGGATGCAGATCGAGTCGTACCTCGGCTCTATCTACGACACCTACTTGCAAGGGCTGGCCCAAACTACCAAGCTAAGCGAAGCCAAGTTGCGTACCCTGGCCGACTCCATGCAGGTGTTTCTGCCCCAGCAAGCCGTAGACCAGGGAATGGTTACCCAACTGTCGTACGACGATCAGGTAAAAGAAAGTATCCGCCGCAAGCTCGGCATTAAGGAGGAAGAAGCTGAAGAAAACGGTGACAGTGATGATGACGACGATGATGAAGACAAGGAAGATATCAACTTCATTTCCCTCAACAAATACCGGCGTTCGCTCGACAAAGATGAAGATTACGAACGCAACCGGATAGCCGTGATCGTGGCCGAGGGTACCATCGTGAACGGCAACGGAGACAACAATCAGATTGGCGGAGAAAAGTTCGCCAAAGAGATTCGCAAGGCCCGCGAAGACGATAACGTGAAGGCGGTGGTGCTGCGCATCAACTCGGGCGGGGGCAGCGCCTCAGCCTCCGACCAAATGTGGCGCGAGGTGTTGCTCACTAAGGAAGTGAAACCAATAATCGCCTCTATGTCCAACGTGGCCGCCTCTGGGGGCTACTACATGGCGATGGGCTGCGACACCATTGTGGCCCAACCCAACACCATCACCGGCTCTATCGGTATCTTTGGCCTCTTCTTTGGCACCCAGGAGCTGCTCGACAAAATCGGCGTGTCGGTCAACGTAGTCAAAACCGGTCCGCTGGCTGACATTCTGGACCCTTCGCAACCACTTACCCCAGCGCAAGAACGCATCATCCAGAACTACGTGAACGAAGGTTACGAAACCTTCGTGAGCAAGGTGGCCCAGGGCCGGGGCATGACGGTGGATCAAGTGAAAGAACTAGCGGGCGGACGCGTTTACACCGGCAAAGAAGCCCTAGAGCTTGATCTGGTGGATATTATGGGCGGCCTCGACACCGCCGTGGCCATCGCCGTGCGGCGCGCCAACCTGGAAGACGGCGATTACCGCGTGCGCTACTATCCGGAAACCAAGCCGCTGTTTGAGCAGATCCTTGAAGGCTTCGAAAAAAAACGCCAGCGCCTATTTTCTGAAGCGCGAACTCGGCCCGCTCTATCCGCACGTGCAACAACTGCGCGAACTGGAGCACATGCAGGGCCTCCAAATGCGTCTGCCGTTCATGATGGACATTCGGTGACTTTCTGAACGGCAAGGGGACTAGGAATTGGGGATTGGGTTTTAGGGATTAACCTAGCAAACCCCAGCCCCTAATGCCCAATACCTAACACCCTAACCACCTAGCAAGCCCCCTACTCCCCCTACTGATCCACGTATACCTGAATGAGACGGACCACGTCCCAGGCATCGTCGAGGGCGCGGTGGGCCACGGTTAAGTCAGCGAAACCCGCCCGCTTTTTGCAGGCCACCATATTGGGAATCCACTGTTTGTCCTTGGTCGGATTCCAGTAGAGCAAGCCCGGATCGAGCGCTACGCGGTGGAAGCTGATCTTCTGCCGGAAGCTGGCCATCCGTTCTAGAAAAATGCGGTCAAACTTATCAAAGTTTTTGCCCGCCACCTGCACCCGAATGCGGCCGCGCTCGTGATAGCGGAAGCCGTGTTGCAACAGGAAGTCCGCAAAGCCATCCACCAACCCTTCTTCCGAAAGCACCACCGTGTCGAAGGCCGGGGCGCGCAGTTCTTGCACCAGCGCCGCGTTCATGCGCAGGGCGGTGGGGCTGGCCTGGGCAAAGGTGGGCCGCATCAGCACCCGGAACTGCGGAGCATCGGCGCGCGCCACCGGATACTGGGTGTCGTAGACAATCGCCGCAAACTCCAGCACCTCGTGCACCCAGGGGTCGGCCCCCGTGGTCTCTAAATCAATCGAAACAAACCGCATAGCAAGGGTAACCCCACCGCCGCCCAACTGTTGGCGATGCCCTTCATTGCGAAGAAGTTTGTACCTTGCCCGTCCCACGCGCTTTTCAACCTATGCAAGCAAACTTCCGGTGGCCCTTACTGTTACTGACCGCCACGCTGCTGACCGCTTGCGGCTCTTCCGACCGTCCGGGCCTGTCAGATTCTTCTACCAAGCCTTCGGCTGCCGCGACCGAAGCCAAGGCGCTGCGCACTTTCACCTCCGACACCGCCCAAACCCGCTTGCTGCTGCGCGCTGATAGCACTTTTGTCCTCGAAATGTCTGGGGTCGGCCAAGGCGCTCTTCAATCGATCACCGGCAGGCTCAAGATCACCGATGCTCACTACCGCCTGTTCTTTCCTGACACGGTTGCCCGTTTCAACGAGCTAATCACGCCCGTGCACACCGACGCTTCGGTGGTGGCCTATCCTGATTACTCGGTGGTGCTCGACAAAAAACTCCGGCAACTATACGTAAAGGGCGTACTGGTCAGTGCCGATACCACCGGTCAGCCATAACAAACTACTCACTCGATAATTTCCTCGATAGGCTGCGTTATTCACTGATTTTTAAACAATTCAGGGTTGAATACGATATACTTATATTATCCATTACACTACCCACCCTTATGAAAAAGCCTGTTTTTAGTAACGCAATTAGTAGCCTCGTCCTTGCGGGCGTATTCTTTATCGCCACGGCAGGCTGTTCGGATAATAAGCAAGAAGCAACCACCGAAGCCGAAGAAACCGAGGTCGTCGTAGAAGAAACTCCCGCTCCCGCCGAAGTAGAGAAGGAGATGGAAGAGGAAGTAGACGTGCAGGTAGATGCAGCGTCTGTCCAGAAAATCCAGAAGCCGGTCAACAAGGATCCTGTCCTCACCGTGATGTCCACCAGCTATAAAGAGTGGAACACCGATGGCAACAACGTGCTTGACAAGGAGGAGTTTTACCAGGGACTATATCAAGCCTGGGACAAAGACAAGAACGGCAATATCGCCGAAAATGAGTTTACCGACGGAGCCAATAACTTCTTCGCTGATTATAACTTTAAAGAATACGGCCAGTACGCCGACTGGGATGCTGATAACAGCGGCGACGTAAGCGTTGCTGAGTTCCGCGAAGGCATGAAGAGCACCGTAGACTCTGACCCCACCGCCCACGATCTACTGGTAATCTGGGACACGGACAATGACCCCGCCATCGAGCGTATTGAGCTAGACAACATCACCGTTCGGTTAGACGAAGACAGCAACTAGACCAGCGCTTGACTTATTTAGTCACGGTTTAGTCTCATCAACGACAAAAACCCCAAATTGAAGTAGCTTCGGCAAACCTTCGGTTTGGGGTTTTTGTTGTATACCCATGAAAAACACACTCTTAAGAATCAACGTAGCCGCACTCAGCTTGCTCACCGTAGCTTGCTCGCAGGCGCAGCAGTCAGCCGCTGCGGACGGTCAGGCTGCCGATATTTCCAGCCAATACATTGGCATTCCGGTCGCCGAAGATGCTTCCTATGAGTATCCGGTGCAACTTCCGGCCGAGCAGTGGAAGCAGCGCCTCACCGATGAGCAATACCATATTCTTCGGGAAGAAGGCACCGAGCGCCCCTTCACCGATCCGCTCAACGACAACAAGAAGAAAGGGATTTACTACTCCGCCGCCACCGGGCAGCCGGTGTTCTCTTCCGAGTCTAAGTTCGAGTCGGGCACCGGTTGGCCCAGTTTTTACGAGCCGATCAGCAAAGAAGCGGTGGTGCTCAAAGAAGACAATTCGTTCGGCTCCACCCGCATCGAGGTAGAAGACAGCGGCAGCGGCTCGCACCTGGGCCACGTGTTTCCCGACGGACCCCAACCCACCGGGTTGCGCTACTGCCTAAACGGAGGAGCGTTGCTGTTTGTGGCCGAAGGTGAAGCACCTCCGGCTTTGGTGAAAGAGTATCTGGAGAAGAATCCCAACGAAAAGGTAAAGTAATAGCCGATAACCCAGAGCTTTGAGCCCTGGGTTGGCGTGCAGTTATCCTTAATCCCGCTGGCTGCCGGGGATCATCACGCCGAGTCCGCCGTCGATGCGGTAGGCTTGGCCGGTCATGAAGCCCGCTTTGTCGCTGCACAGATACGCAATAAATTCCCCGATCTCAGTAGGCTGCGCGATGCGGTCGGTGAGGTGCATGTCGATGCACTCTTGCATCACCGCCTCCGGGTCGGGCGACTGCTTGATGCCCCACTGCAACAAGGGAGTGTCTACCGAACCGGGACACACTGCCACGCAGCGAATGTGCGGTGCGTAGTCGACGGCGATGCTGCGGGTAAGTCCGAGCAGGGCCGTTTTGGAAGTAGTATAGGCCGCCACGTTGCCCTGGGTGATCATCGCCTGCACGCTGGATACATTTACCACTACGCCCCGGCCCGTTTGCTGCATATAGGGGATGGCGTGCTTGGCACAAAAGAACGAACCCTTCACGTTGACGCCCATAATCAAATCCCACACCTCCTCGGTGGTGTCGGTGACCGGCGCGTAGCGCTGCACGCCCGCGTTGTTCACCAGATAGTCCAGCTTCCCGAAGTGCGCCACCCCTTCTTTCAGGGCATCAACCACAGCTTGCTCTTCGGCCACGTTGCAGGCGATAAAGTAGGCGCTGTCGCCCAGCGCATCGGCGGTCTGTTGTCCGCTTTCGGCGTCGGTATCCAGGATAATCACCTTGGCACCCGCGCGCACCAGCACCTGCGCTGTGCCCTGGCCGATGCCCTTGCCGCCTCCGGTGACCACCGCCACCCGATCTTGATGTTCCATAAGATAGTGCGTTGTTGTTAGCGGGAAAGATAGCAGAAATAGGGCACTGGGCCAACTGCTGGGCCGGAAGACGGGGGAAATATCCGGGAGATTGTTTAGCAACGGGGGGATGAATCCCTTCGCTGGTGCGAAACAGGAGGCAACTTGCTCCGTCGAGTACTTCCGAAGGTCAGCGGAGCACTTCACAAGCCCGGCTGAGCACTGGATTACGTCTCACGCGGACTGATCTACGTCTATTGAGCAGTAACTCACGGGTCGCGCGCACTGATGTACGTCTCGCAAGCACTAACTCACGGGTCGCAAGCACTGAATTACGCCTCACGAGTAGTAACTCACGGGTCGATTGACCTAATGAACACCTCGTGTGCCGTGCCGAAGGGATCATCAGCACTGATGCAGGCGAAGTGGAGTCTTTCTGAGGGTGCGTAAGCTTTGCCTAAGATGCAGTATGCCGCAAAGAAGCGCAGACAAGCGCCTTCCCTTAGCCCAGGGCTTCCCGCCCTGGGTCAAGCGGACACCCATGAGTCAAATTAGCGACAGCTTTTCAAATCCCGGTATTCGCTTACCTGATAGACGATGCTGGATAACGATTCAGGAAAGTATTCAGGGGTCTTCTTGCCCCTTATTTTGTTCACAATACGGTTTTTTCTTACGCGAGTAAGGTTATTGCAACCAAGGGTTTGCCTCCCGCAGAGCACGCCGCTAGTTTTGTTGCAAAATAATTTCCCACGAAACCCAACGATTGTGAGCAAAGAAAACGTCGTATCCATTCAGGTGCCCGAAAAAGAACTTGAGGCCGCCATCAAGAAGCTACAGGAGGTGAAGACGATCCTCAAGCCGTACATGGTAGGGTTGCAGGCGACGGAGCGGAAGAGCATGCTCAAGATGAGCGACCGCACCTTGCCCTTCGTGATGAAGGCTGCCGAGTATGCCCAGACCCGCAAGGACTTCTCGCCCCCTTACCTGAACCCCGACGAACTGGCCATCGACCTGAAAGCAGTGGAAGACCTCACGCGGGTGTATCGCGAGGCCGAGCAGTTGTGCAAGAGCCTGGATGACACCATCATGATGTCGGGTAGCGAAGCCTACGCCGAGTCGTTGGCCTACTATTCGGCCGTGAAGCAAGCCGCCCGGCGCAACATCCCTGACGCCAAAACCGTGTACAACGATCTGCGCAAGCGCTTCGAGCGCAAGTCAGCCGGTGAAGCGCCGGAGGATGTGTAAGAATTACCGTGTAACCCATTCCTATAGCCCACGAATTAATTCGTGGGCTATAGAAATTACGGCACCTTAATCACCTTCCCCGTAATAGTTCGCTCGGCGGTGGTGATCCGGTACAAGTAGGTGCCGGTGCGCCATGACGATACGTTCGAGTCGGTGCTGAATCAGGTCGCTCCCGGCGGTCGGTTCGGTAAACAAGTGGCGATACACTTCTCTTCCCTGCAAATCCATTACGCGCAATTGGGCCGGACCGGCTTCCAACTGAAAATCTAGTTCGCTCGCGGTGGGATTCGGATACACCCGCACGAAAGATGAGGCATTGGCATCCACGATCTCCTCGGGCCGGGGCTGAGAAGAATCAGCCGTCCGGGCTGCCAAAGCTGAGGCCGGAAGCATCTGGTCGGAGGGAGTAATCTGTAAGTAGTTGACATTGGGTCCGCTATTGCCCAGGGCGGTGAGCCGGATGGAGTGTTCACCCGCGGAGATCAACATCGGGTCTAAGGTTTCGCTGCTCCATATTTTCCAGTTGGGAGTTGGACTGCCCAACACGGTACCAATTTCTTCACCGTCCAGCGTAACGCGCAGGTTGCGGGCGGCACTGCTGCCATTGGCGTACTCAAATAACAAGCGGTAGGGAGCGGTAGCCGTAAAGTCAATCGTCCATTCCACGTAATCGTTGCTTTTATTGATGTAGTCGGCGAAGCCGGTGCCGCTGAAGCCACTCTGGTTCGAGGCCACCACGGGGCCGCTTAGCGTAGCCTCTTCGGCCTCGTAGCGCGCGAAATTGGACACCGCCACGAAGGCCACCAGGTAGTTCATATTAGAACCCACCGCGGGGGGAGCCAAGTTGGCCCCGATGCTTAACTGGTTCTGGTAGGTGGCAAAGAAGGTAGACCGTACCCGCTTGGAGTAGACCTCGTAGAAGGGCGAGCCGGGGTCGGTGGTGCCGATGGTGAGGTCGGTCTTGGTCCAGTCGCTCAGCCAGGCGGGCAGTTGGGTGCTGCGCGGGTCATAGGCCACGTAAGCTATTGCCGTTTCCTTCAGGTAAACCCGCATAAAGTCGCCCGCGTTGGTTAAGTTCTTGTCATTGTTGGGCGGTTTCACGAACGAAGCTCCCTGCAAGAACTCGGGCACGTCGGTGAGCGTGTAGGGGCGGTCGGTGAAGAAGGTTTCCCCTTCGGTGAGCTTGCTTATCTCGTAAGGATTGCTGCTTTGCACCACCAGCTGCTTGATCAGATCGTCTTCGGCGGGCTTCTCAGGCTCGGTCTTCTGCACGGTAGGCACTTCGGCACGGATGTATTCCACAAAGAAATCTTCTCCGGCGGTTTGGGTGGCCACGCTCCAACTCACCCGCCCCAGGGTAGGGTAGGTAGTGTCGATGGCTTCCAGCACCGGTACGTCCGAGAAGCCGGTTTCATCACCCAGATACACCTGAATGAGGCCATTATCATACTTTTCGATGCGAAAAGAATAGGACTTGGTTGGGTCCAGCGTAAGCACCTGATCGTTGAGTTCGGTGGGGAAGAAGTAGTTGCCATCGATGGTGCCCAGCGAGAGTGAATTGCCGAAGTCGGCCCGGTAGTTAAGCACGTAGCCGGTGTTGGCCAGAGAGTCTTGCTGCCCAAAGATCAGGAAGTAGTCGCGGTAGTAGCCCGTGACGAAGTTTGAGGCTTCGGTTTCCAAAATGTAGGAGGTGGCATCGAAGGAAGGCACCGTGGTAAGCCGCAGGTAGTTGTTGTCCGGGGCGTTGTAGGCTTGTCCGTTCTGAATCGTCCAGCCGCCGTCGCCGTCCCAGAAGGGGCCCAGTTCGGCTCGCTCAAAGTCATCATCGAACAGCACTGGCGAAGTAGACAACACGCTGGCGGTAATGCTCTCCACGAAGAAATCTTGCGCGGCGGTTTGGGTGGCGATGGTCCAACCCAGTTTGCCCAGGTTGGGATAGGTGGTGTCAGTGGCTTGTAGCAGGGCAGTATCGGCGTAAGCGACGCCCACTTCGGCAATAAACAGCTTGATGGTGCCGTCGTCGGTGTGCTCTACCCGAAGCTTGAGGGGGTCAACGTCGTTGAGGCCAATCTGAAGGGTAGCCAGCACCTCGGGAAAATAAATGTTGTCGGTGCTCTTCACAATTTGCAGGTAGCCTCCGTAGGCGCGGTCGTAGCGAATGGCGTAGGTGGAGTCGGGAGTGGACTGCTCGCCGAAGGTGAGGTAGTATTCGCGCCAGTAGCCGTACTCGAAGGGGTAGGCGGTGGTTTCGAGCACGTAGTTGGTTTCGGAGAAGCTTTGGGTGGTGGCCAGCTTGCCGCCGGGTCCGTCGATGGTGTTGTAGGCCTTGCCATCCTGGATGCTCCACTGCGCGTAAGCGTCGGTGGTCCAGTCGGGCCCGAAGGAGGATCGCTCGAAGTCGTCGGAGAAGATCACCTGGGCGGAAGCGGGAACGGCGGCGAGCAGGAAAAGGAGGCATCCGGCGAAGCTGCTCAGGGAGCAAAGCGAGAAATGAGAAAGTAAGGGTCGGTTCATGGCGGAAAGGTTAGTGTTTTTGGTAGTCAATGTAACGACAACTTTTTAGATGAGTACTCGAACTGGCGCTTTACTCGTGAAGTATTTGGCACATCCACCGAATAGTATTGTGCTTTCAAGCCAGAATGGTATTGCGGGGAGAGGTGGTGATTGCCCCGATGCGTGTGATTAGAAAGCACCTTAGTTCATCAGGTGCCAGTCTTCCAGGGTGACGAACTGCGTTTGGTTGTTATCGTCTTTGTAGCGCTCAAAAGCCGCTCCGATTACCTTATCGGGGTGGGCTTTGATCTTTTTCATGATGGTGGTCATGTTGGGGTAGGGAATCACCTCCAGCGCTTCCTCGTAAGAGAACCACTTTATATCGGTGCAGTCGGGCGGTACCTGCAAATCCCCGCTCACGTAATCGGCCTGATAGTAGTGCATCAGCGTGAGGTAGGGGTTGCCCTGCCAGCGCTGGGTGTAGAGTCCGCACAAACGGGGGTTCTCAATGGTGATGCCCATAGAACTGGCCATTTCGTCCAGGAACTTGCTGACCGACAACGGCTGGTTGTAGCGGTCGCCCGACAGTTCCCAGTTGCCGTGCCACTTCACCAGCAGCACCTCGCCCTGCTCGTTGGTGACGTATAATTTCATAAACGAGTAGTTGTCGGGCTGGTCCTGGGCGACCAGGGGCACGGTGACGAGCGCGAGCAAAAGAGTAAGAAAGGTCTTCATGGGGTTGCTTTACCGGAGAACAAGTTTTATCATTGACAAGATGGCTAGTTCACCATAAATTCCCAAACCATGCCCCCTACCCGCCGACACTTCATTAAGGCTGCCGCCGCCCTGGGAGGTGCTCTGCCCTTGGTAGTCGGCAAAACCTACGCCTCGACCGGGCCTCCACCCGGAAATCCGCTGGATGCGGTGCTGGCGCAGCCGGTGCTCCGGCGCGACCTGTTTCCTGATCCCGTCGTCATCGACCGGCTGGAGCTGCTGCGCTACGGGGATAACTTCCTGTGCCGCGTCACCTCCACCGACGGAGCCGAGGGACTGTCGGTGAGCAACAACTACCAGATGATTTATCTGTATCCCATCTTCACCAAGCGCCTGCAGGACTTCTTTCTCGGTCGCGACGCGCGCGACTGGGAGCAGTTGCTCGAGGAGGTATACATGCATAAGAGCAATTACAAGCTGCAAAACCTGGCCCTGTGGGTGCCGCTGGCCACCATTGAGTTCGCGGTGCTGGATATGCTGGGTAAGATTGCCCAGAAACCAATCGGTCAGTTGATCGGTCAGATTCATCAGCCCGAGATTGCCGTGTATCAGGCCAATAACTTTCGGGGGAAGTCGGCTGAGGAGTCAATTGCGTTGATCCAACAGCAAGTGGAGGAAGCGCAGGCGAGGGCGCTTAAGTTTAAGGTGGGCGGGCGCATGAGCAAGAATGACGACGACCCGCCGGGCCGCACCGAACGGCTCATTCCGCTGGTGCGCCAGACCTTCGGCGATGCGATGACCATTTACGCCGACTCCAACGGCTCGTACGATGCCCAGGAAGCCATCCGCGTCGGCAAGCTGATGGAGGAATATAAGTACGATTTCTACGAAGAGCCGGTGCCTTTTGATTGGTACGAGGAGACCAAGCAAGTGACTAAAGTGCTCAATGTACCGGTGGCGGGGGGCGAGCAGGAACCCAGTATGCGTAACTTCCGCTGGCTCATCAAAGAAGACGCGCTGGACGTGGTGCAGCCTGATATTTTCTACTTCGGGGGCATGATCCGTTCGATGCGGGTGGCGCGAATGGCGGCGGTGCGCAACAAAACCTGTACGCCCCACACCTCGGGTTCGGGCTTGGGCTACTTGTACATGATGCACTTCGTGTCGGCGGTGCCCAACGCCGGGCCGTACCACGAGTTCAAGGGTTTCAACCAGGAAATTCCGCTGGAATGCCCCACCTCGGATTTGGCCAGCCACGAAGGGGTGGTGAAGGTACCCACCGGCCCGGGACTGGGAGTGATTATTGATCCGGACTACGTGGCGAAGCATGAGATAGTATAATTTCTCGACGAAGTTTGTAACGTATATGCTTACCCTCATCGACATCCAGCAGGCGGCTCAGCGCGTTGCTCCCCTGATTCACCGCACGCCGGTGCTCACCAGCCAGACCATCGACCGGATGGCCGGTTGCCAGGTTTTCTTCAAGTGCGAGAACTTCCAGAAAGCCGGGGCTTTCAAGATGCGAGGCGCGGCCAACGCGGTGCTGCTGCTTTCGCAGACCGAACGCCGACAAGGAGTGGCTACGCACTCGTCGGGCAACCACGGACAGGCGCTGGCACGGGCGGCACAAGTGGTGGGGTGCCCCGCCTACATTGTGATGCCTCGCACCGCTCCGGAAGTGAAGCAACGGGCGGTGGCGGGGTACGGCGCCGAGATTATCCTTTGCGAGCCGACGCTTACTGCCCGTGAGTCTACCCTGGAAGAAGTGGTGCGCCGCACGGGAGCGCACTTTGTGCACCCCTACAACAACGCTTCCGTGATCGCCGGCCAGGGCACCGCCGCGCTGGAGCTCATCGATGAGGTAGGCGAACTAGACACCGTGATGGCCCCGGTAGGGGGAGGCGGACTGCTCAGCGGCACCGCCCTGGCCACGCACGGCCTGCTGCCCCGGGCGGCGGTAGTGGCGGGCGAACCCAGCGGGGCCGACGATGCCTACCGCTCTCTGCAGGCCGGACGAATCATTCCTTCCGAAGCGCCCCGAACTGTGGCCGATGGCCTGCTCACGTCGCTGGGTGAGCTCACCTTTCCTATCATTCAGCAGCACGTTGAGCGCATTATTAAGGTGTCGGATGCTGAGATTATGAGCGCCCTGCGCCTGGTGTGGGAGCGGATGAAGATTATTATCGAGCCCTCGTGCGCGGTGCCTTTGGCGGCACTGCTTCGGGAGAAGGAAGCCTTTGCGGGTCAGCGGGTGGGCATTATCCTTACCGGGGGTAACGTAGACTTGGCAAAGTTGTCTTTTTAAGGTATCCGCTTGCTATTGTTTGCGTTCGGGGCGTAGGCGCACGATTGTAACCTTTCCCTTCTGTCTCTGCTACTTTTTCAATAGATTTGCCCCTACCTCTGCACCTCCACAACGAAAGCGCTATTTTGTTAGGTAATAATTCTTCTTTTACTAAACACATCCACTTGGTTATTTGTACTTATAAATAGTGTTGATCGGTACCTAGCCGCCCCCATGCAAGCCAGAAAAATTCATATCATTCCTTCTATTTCTATTCTTGATAAGAAGATCACGCGGCTGAGGCAGGGAAATTTTTCTCAGGAGCAGGTGTATGATGAGAGTCCGATAGACCTGGCCAAGAAGTTCGCTGATCATGGTGTTGCCAAGCTACAACTAGTCGATTTAGACGGGACCCAGCGGGGCAAACCAGTGAATTACGCTATTCTGGAGGCGATCGCGGGGCACACGGACTTAGAAATAGATTTTGCGGGAGGCATCAATACTGACGGGGACGTGCAGCAAGCGTTCGACTGCGGAGCACAGAAAGTGACGGCGGCCACGGTGGCAGCGCGTAATCCGCAGGAGTTCGCCTCGTGGATTGTCTCTTACGGGCGGGACAAAATCGCGCTGGGAGCCGACGCCATCAGTGACACTCCCGAAGGACGAAACGTCGCCATTCAGGGGTGGCAGAAAGACTCACAGATTGATCTGTTCGAGCACGTGGAATACTTTTATTCTCGTAGCCTAAAATACCTCAAAACCAGTGATATTTCCAAAGAGGGCGCGGGCGAAGGCCCTTCGTTTAATTTATACCGCGACCTGATCGATAAATTTCCGGGGATCAAACTGATTGCCAGCGGGGGAGTGCACCGGGCTGAAGACATTGAGCGGTTGCAGGAAATTGGGGTGTACGCAGTTGCTTTCGGACGGGCCTACTACGAAGGCCTGATCAGCATGAAGGAGTTGGAACAGTTTTGCAGCCATTGATATGATTCGCTACGGCCTGATTGGTTACCCCTTGAGTCATTCATTCTCCAAACAATACTTTGCCCGTAAGTTTGCGGAAGAAGCCATCGCTGACACCGTCTATGAGCTCTTTCCGCTAAAGAACATCGATGATTTTTCCGCCCTGCTTCAACATTACCCGGACCTAGTGGGACTGAACGTGACGATTCCCTACAAACAGCAGGTGATTCCCCTATTGGATCGGCTCGACCCGGTGGCGAAGCGCATCGGCGCGGTGAACACCATCAAAATTGACCCTATTTCGGGCGAACGGATAGGCTATAACTCGGACTACTACGGGTTCAAGGGGTCATTGGAGCCTTGGCTCAGTGGACGGACGATGAAGCAGGCGCTGGTGCTGGGCACGGGCGGGGCTTCCAAGGCCATTGTCTGCGTATTGCAGGATTTAGGAATTGCCTATACCTACGTATCCCGCCATGAAGCACCGGTAACCGTCACGTACGAAGCGCTTCGGGATAATTACCCATTAGCCGATTTCTTGCTCATCATCAACACAACGCCCCTCGGCATGTCGCCGCACGTAGACACCGCCCCCGACCTGAACTACGGACAGCTTACGGCCGCGCAACTGTGTTATGATCTGGTGTACAATCCGGAAGAAACGTTGTTTATGAAGCGGGCGGTCGCGCGGGGCGCATCGGTCAAGAACGGATTGGAGATGCTGCATCTTCAGGCGGAAAAAAGTTGGGAGATTTGGAATGCTTAATCCTACGGATTGATCATAATGTGGGCGCGGTGCGTGCCCGGGTCCATGATCCAGGGCATGCCGGGCGCTTCGGGACTCAGCGGCAGGCCGGTGGTCTCAGCGGTGGCGTAAGGAATGTACACCACGTAGCGAAAGCTACCCCCGGTTACTTCGCCCGTTTTAGCGTCGTAGTCCTCGGCGGGTGCCGAATAGACAAACAGCGTGGAGGGCTGCTCGGGCATCTTGAGTTTCCCGGCCTTCACCTCCGCTTCCCGCCGATCAAAAATCTCTCTGGACGACTTGCCCTCGGCTTTTAAATCCCGTCCGCGTTGCATAAAAGGCTCCAGGTCACGGTGGTAGCAAGAGGCACTAAACCCCTCCTTGGTGGGGTCGTCGGCCATACAGATGAAGTTATTGTTTCCCTCGCGCAGCATTAGCAACTTTCCTGACGGGTCATACCCATACACGGTGGCCTCAGCCCGTTGGTCGGCCGGAGCAGCCAGCACCGCGGTGGCGATTTGCTGCTCAGCATTGGAAGGTCTCGATTGAGCGCAGACTACGCAAGTGAACAGGCAAGCAACCAAAGAGGGGAAAAGACTTTTCATACCGATACGTTTTGGCAAAATGTACGTCTTTTGACCCGAATCAGCAACAAAAACCAAAAGGAGTCAGATTATTAGCGCTAAAACCTGCGGAATGAGCGCTCACCGGGTGACGCTTACTGAATCAAGAACACTGCGCGCATCCGAAAGCTGAGTTTGATCTTCTGGAAATCTATTTCAGGAGAGGATTCCGCCATATCCGCCGAAGCCATCGCCATACCCCGGGCCTGCCGGTAGTATACCGGAGACGGGTCATCGCCGGTGTCTAGCTCCTGTACCTCCAAAATGCCGCCCAATTGCTCATCAAGACCTTCTAATAAGTAACCAGCCTTCTCCTTGGCGTCCTGTAGGGCTTTGATCTTCAGGTCTTTGCGATATTGCTTGATCTTAGAGTGGGAGTAGCGATCTACATTAGTGCTTTGGATGCCCTTGGCGTCCAAACTGGCCAGCAGTTCGTTCACCTGGTTGAGATCGCTGAACTTGATAGCGTACTTCTTGCTGGCCAGAAAGTCTTCGCGCTGCGGCTTTTTCTTGCGGTACCAATCGTAGTTATAACCGTATACATTCTCTATTCGAAAGTTCTCTTCTTGGATGCCGAGCTTCTTCACCGTTTGATACAACACCCGCTCTAGTTGATCGATGGCTACTTTCTCTTTGTTATCGTTCTGATACTCTTTAAGGGTGATACTGAAGTATATTTCGTCCGGAGTGATTTCTTCCTCGGCTTGGCCGTAGACCTCAATTTTTTTTGTCATGGGCTGGTCGGTTTGGGCGAGCGCACTAGGCAAGCCACTCAGGAAGAGCAAAATTAGGAGACAAGGCAAAAAGTTACGCATAGTATTTTTTGTTGGATAACGATCTGGTTTGCAAATTAAGTGCGCTGTTGAAGAAAAGTAGAAGAACACCGCAATTTTGCTTATTTTTAGAGGGCCGCCTCTTAACCAACCGAAATAATGAGCAAATACGGATTACACGGAAAACTTCAAGCAACCAAGGGCAACGGCGACCAGCTCGCTTCTATTTTACTAGACGCCTCTCGTCTGATTTCTTCCGCTAAGGGATGCCATCTCTACCTGGTTAGTAAGGATCAGAACAACAATGACGCGGTCTGGATTACCGAAGTTTGGGACAGTGAAGAAGATCATGACAGTTCACTTAAAGTCGAAGGAGTGAGAGAACTTATTTCCCAGGCGATGCCTCTACTAGCCGGACAACCGGAAAAAGGGCAAAAACTAATTGTCTTGGGAGGAAAAGGCGTTAACTAATCACTCAAAGCCATGTTCTACTTACGCTATCTTATCAGTTTCTTGCCCTACGTAATTGTGTACTTTGGTAACCTCAGCGGAGGATACTGGGCCGCGGGCAACCTAGCGTTCACCCTGGGTTTTTTGGTGATTATCAACTGGATCGTGCCGGAAGACAAACAAAAGCTCAGTGACACCAACGGGGTCTTTCCGGATGCCGTTTTGTGTAGTTCGGCACTACTGCACACATTGGGCGTCGCTAGTTTGCTCCACTGTGTGTACAGCGGCATTCTGGTCGGGAAGTTCATCTGGCTGGCGGCTGTCTCCACCGGCTTCGCGGGCGGACAACTGGGCATCACCGCCGCGCACGAACTCATTCATCGAGAAAAAAGCCGATGGATGCAAAATCTGGGCATCTGGAACCTGTTTTTGGTCAACTATTCTCACTTCTACACCGAACACCGACTGGTACACCATGCCAAAGTAGGCACTCCTGAAGATCATGCCACCGCCCGTTACGGAGAGAACTTCTACGCTTTCTTGGTTCGTTCAGTACCGTCGCAATGGTTTAGTGCCCTACAGACCGATGCCCGATTACAGCGCAAAAATGGATGCGCCGCCTACGGACTGGGTAATTTTACCCTTCGCGCCACGCTGGCCCAGTTGCTTTTTATGGGGTTGATCTTTGCCACACTGGGCAATCTAGGATTGGCGGCCTACGTGGTGCAGAGTATCTCAGCATTCTTCTTGCTGGAGTACGTTAACTACATCGAGCACTACGGCCTGGAACGCAATCCTGGCGAACGGGTAGGCATGCAGCACGCTTGGCAGTCTGATACACTAACGAGTCGGTTCACCCTTTTTGAGCTTTCCCGGCACGCCGACCACCACATGCGGGCCAATAAGCCATACTATACGCTCGAGTCGCACAAAACCAGTCCTACCATGCCCGCCGGATACTTCGGGATGTTCTACATCGCTCTGGTTCCGCCGCTCTTTTTTCGCATGGTACACCAGTGCCTGCCGAAAGCGGCAGGGTCACCGGTGCGTCCTGATAATTAGTTATCTTTCAGGTCTTTCTCCGCCTGCTTGGCTTCGCTCTTGGCTTTGGCAGCCAGCGCTTTTGCCTTCTGGCGAGCCTCCTCAATGATCGCGTCCTCATCGTAGCCATTGCCTGAGCTAACCATACCACCCACGCGTTGGCGCAAATCCTCGCCCGATTCGGGGGCCAGCAGCAGCGCCGTGATTGCTCCGGCCACCACTCCGCCAATAAATCCGGCAATAATACTTCCGGTTTCCTTGCGCTCCTGCTTCTTCATGTCAGCCACGAAGTACCGCTGACTGGGTAGTTTGTCCTTAAGGGCTTTGTTTAGCGCCAGTGCCGTACCGGTGACCATGCTGATGGTTTTTAAAGAGGGTAGATTGCTGCTCTTCTTCTTTCTTTTGCTTCTTAAAATGCTCATAATAAAGTTGGTTCAAAAATAAAACTTCTGTGGTTTGTTCACCCTAAAGCTATAAAATCAATAGATCATCTTAACGAATATATCCGCAGACAGTTTCACATAATCGCGAAATTGTTAATGGTGATTGCTTTTAGCGAGGCCTTAAGAAGCCTACTTGCCGCAGATCAGTCCTTCTGCACGCGAAGCACTTTGCCTTGTTGCTAGAACAACCCCCGCAAAACACCGTATAACGTACGGCGGGTCCTTGCCGTCGCCCATTGAACTAAATCGCCCCGCTTTTTATTCGTTGATGTATGCAACCCATTAAACGCCAAGCCGAAACCACACTTCCCACGCGGTTTGGTACTTTTACGGTAATCGGCTATGCCGCCCAAGCTAATCAGCCTATGCCTCACCTGGCTTTGGTAAGCGTCCGTACCGACTTCGACAAGCCCGTTCCGGTTCGGGTGCACTCCGAATGCATGACCGGCGACGTGTTCGGCTCGCTTCGCTGCGACTGTGGTGAGCAATTAGAAGAGTCGCTGCGTTTCACGGCGCAGCACGGCGGGGTGGTGATCTATCTGCGGCAAGAAGGAAGAGGCATTGGTTTGCTGAACAAGATGAAAGCCTATAATCTACAGGACCAGGGAATGAATACGGCGGAGGCGAATCTGCACCTCGGATACGATATCGACGAACGCGATTATGGCACTGCCGTAACGATTCTGAAAGACCTCAACGTTCGGACGATCTTGCTGATGACCAACAACCCGGAAAAAATCAAAAGCTTATCGGAAGCAGGGATTGTGGTAGAAGAGAGGATTCCGCTGGAGATCAAGCCACACCGGGAAAACTATGCGTATTTGCACACCAAGCAGGAGCTGATGGGGCATATGCTAGACATTGACGATAGCAGCGAATAGGTTTATCCTGCCTGCTTTTCGGTGGCAATCGCGCGCAAACGTTCGCGCTCGAGGTCACTAAGATTATGGTAGCCCCCTTGGGTAATCCTATCCAGCAGGCTGTTTAACTCGTCTTCTAACGATATAAAGTTGCCTTCATCTTGTGGAATGCTTCCCCCACTCCCCCACTTTTGAGCGGCCAGCGATGCGTCAGCTAGTGCGAATGAACCGGCTGGTACACCTTCCGGAGCCCTCACCAGCGCATAAAACAGCACGACGGTAGGCAATAGCAGCACCGCCGCTAGCCACAGCGTCGTTTGAAGGGACTCGGGAGCCACGATCGGACTGAATAGAAGCCCGAGAATGGCTCCGCCCAAATGCGCATCGTGGTTCGTGGTGCCCCGGTAGGGCTTCAGCGCAAACACTGATACGGCAATAAAGGCTATTGCCAGTGGCCACAAGGGCAAAGGAAACGATAGTGAGGGGATACTTAGCGTAAGCGAAGGAGAAAGCGTCAGACTAGCCATGAGTACTCCACTGATTCCACCGGCTGCGCCCACTGCGTAGCACTGTCCGCTTTGATCGTTCCGTGAAATATACAGCGCGAGCAGGTTTCCGCCCACGGCGCTCAACAAAAAGACAAACAGAAAATTAGGAGTATCCAGAGGACTCTTGGTAGCACAGCCCAAGCCCAGCAGCATTAAGGTATTAAGGAGCAGGTGTGACCAATGATTGTGGATCCACGGCGCGCTCCACAAGCGACGGTACTGGTTCTGGTTCAAGACCTTATCAACCGCCAAACCGTGGCGTGATAGAGCGGAAGGAAAGAAAGCCTTTCCCAGCGCAAAGGACAGGCAAACGAATATTATACTATTTGCGGCGTAAATGTTATATTCCATATGCTATAAATTGGTAAAATACAATATATACCAATATTTACAGCAATCGTCGGGTAAAAGCAGTGATACCTTTCATCGGTAAGGGTTCCTACCAATGACCGGGTTTACTATTTGTTAATACTCCATTTGAGATCCACGATCAGTTACACCTGTGAGTAGTCGGTTGGGACTAAGAAGGTGCGGTCGATACGCGATACGGTGTCGGCATACTCCGGAAGCTGGGAGACGCGCTTCCAATCGGGGTGGTCAATAAAGGCTTTCCAATTCTGGTCGCGTTCGGCCATATCGGCGAACGCAAGCAGGTAGGTGAGTTGGGGCAGTTGATCGCCGATCAGCGTCTCGCCAAAAAACACACTTTTTAGCCCGGTTGCGTCAAAAATAGGTAGTTCTTCTTGGTTAAACATAGCGATCTTACGCTGGGCGGCGTCTTCGTCGAAGCTTTCGTAGGTGCGTAGCTCGAAGAGGCTTTCGCCCTGGTTGGGCACCTTCATCTGGGGCATTCCCTCAAAAGAAAGCATCAACGCACTTTCGTAGCGCAAGTAGTTGGGGCTATCGGGAGTGCCTTGCTCGAAGTAGGCAGCGCTGTTGCGTTGGTAGGTGGGTTGCCGATCAAGTTGCTGCCGGGCCTGCGTCCACTGCTCCAACGAAGTGTAGGGGAGTAGCACGTATAGTTTCGGAGGTTCGGGCTGGCCCATCTCGGTGAACACTCCTACGGTTCGGATTCCCAGGGCATTAAGCGCGGGGATCATGGCGTCTTTCCAATAGGCGTCCATCACTGACCGTTTGCCCCCGTTGCGGAGCTCGTACACGCGCAGTTCGTAGTACTCGCGCACGGCTTGCTCAGGATTTGTCAATGATTGAGGCAGCGCACTGCTGCCCGCGGCGACCAGGCTCGATTGCTGGAGAAAGTTTCTTCGGTTCATGGGGTACGGACTTCTATTTCTTGGGTAATAGTAGCCATAAAGTTGTCAAAATGAAACCCAATCCGTTCAATTAATTCTTCGCGCGGGTGGTACTCCCCTGTCTCCTGTAAGTGTCGTTTGGCGTCGCCCAGCAATTCTTCAAACTGATGTAGCTTCAGCAGGCGCACGTACGACATGATTTTGTGCACCGCAAAGCGGAAGGATTTCAGATTTTGGTACCGAATTGCCTCCAGGATAACGGGCTCGCTCTCGCTCGAGAGCAATTTGATCTGTTCTAGCACGAGGCGGTAGCCTTTCTCATCGTTGTTATATAGTTCTTGGAGCGGCGCGAAGTCGGGCGCATCGAAGGCTTCGGAGCGCACTGACTGTCCGTTGATTGGCTTCGGAGCGGTCGGCAACAGCGCCTGAAGTTTAGTATGCAACTGTTGCGGGTCAAGGGGCTTGGGCAGGTAATCATCCATGCCTACCTGCCGAATGCGGTGCTGGGTTTCTTCGGACACCGAGGCCGACAAAGCGATGATCGGGATGTCGCGGTAGTGGGGGTCCGAAAGGTCCCGAATCTGCTGGGTGGCCTCAAAACCATCCATGTGGGGCATCTGAATATCCATCAGGATCACGTCATAGTGATGCTGTTTGATCTTCTCGAGCGCAATCAGGCCGTCTAAGGCAGTGTCAAGAGAGATATCCCAGCGGTTGGCAAATCCCTCCATCAACAGTTGGTTGGGAATGGTGTCCTCTACGTAAAGCACCCGCAACCCACCCAAGGAAGCGTAATCCGACAGGCTGGCCGGTGCGGCAGATGCACCGGAGGTAGGCAATTTGAAGGGCAACCATATCCGAAAGGTGGTTCCGGATTCTTCCTGGCTGTCCACCGTCACGCGTCCCTGTTGCTGCTCTACCAGGGTTTCAACGATTGATAAGCCCAAACCGGTGCCGCCGTACCGGCGCGCGGTTTCAGTCCCTGCTTGCTGATAAGGCTCAAAGATCTGACTGAGTTGATCGGCGGCGATTCCTACGCCCGAATCGGCTACTTCGAACAGCAGGGTACACTGGCCTTCGGATAAATCTTCTACGTAGCCACCGAGCACAATCTGCCCCTCGGTGGTGAACTTGAGGGCGTTATTGAGCAGGTTATTCAGAATTTGGCCCAGGCGGTTCACGTCGCCCACCACCGTCTCGGGAAAGTTATCTTCGAGCAGCAGGCGAAATTTTACTCCTTTGCCGTTTGCCAGGTTCTGGTAGGTGAGCTTGATGCTCTGAACAAACGACATTAAATTGAACGGTTTGGCATCAAACGATACGGTGCCTGCTTCCAGCTTAGAGTAGCTAAGAATATCGTTTACGAGCGCCGACAGGTTGTCGCTCGAGAACTTCAGCGTCTCCAGAAGCTTTTGTTGCTCAGCTTGGGGGGCACTCGCTAGCAGGAGGTCGGCGATGCCGACAATAGCGTTTAAGGGAGTTCGTATCTCATGGCTCATGGTAGAGATAAACTCTTCTCGTGATTTCATAGCCTGCTCAGCGGCTTCTTTGGCCCGCACGAGCGCGGCTACCGGAGCCAAAGTGGTATCCTCGAGAGATGCGGCAGCATCAGCCTCTAGTTTTACAATGTTGGTCAAGCGAATAACGCTGTAGGTCAGTTGGTTTTGGTCGCTAAAGAAGGGATTAATCTGCGCTTTAGCGACCAATCGCTCTTCGCTACGGTGCTTCAGAGATAGCGCCACGGTGATGTTGATGGTGCTACTGGTTTTGCCGAGAATAAGAAGTTTCGCCCAATCTTCAGGATCAAGCAGGTCGCGTAGTGTGTACTCCTGCGTCACTTCCTGCGGGGTGTATCCTAGGTGCACAAAGCAATTGTTGCTGATATAATCTATCGTGAGGTCAGGATTGGCGAGAATAAACAGTTCGTCCGTAGCCGCGGCGGTGCGTCTCTCCTCTCGGGCGATCAGGTAGGCAACCGAACCAGCGGATCGGTAAACAAATTGCACTCGGTTGGTAATCAGCGCACGTTGTCCACCGGTTGGTTGCGCGTGGTAGGTGAGCGTGATGTGCGGTTGCTGTTTTGCGATAGCACTGTTCAGAGACTGCCGGACCGCCGATTCTTCTTCCTCCAGAATGCTACCGAAAAATCCTTCGGATGCCTGATAAGCGCCGTCCGAATTAGCCCCTAGTTCAGCAACGGCCGGGTTGGCAAACACGCAACGAAACTGGTTGTCGTAGACCGATAGCGCGTCGGTAGACCGGCCCGCTACTTTCTGAAAGTCTTCGAGATTATTAGTGGGCAGTAGTTCTTCCACCACCATCATAAATAGCCTAGGCTCTTGCTTGCTCACGCGACTTAGTAGCAAACTCACCGGACGCTGGGTGCCATCCTGAAGAACGGCCAGCGTGTTTTTCGTCAGCGTACGTGGTGGTGGGGCGGTAGCTTCATCCGAAAGATACTGCGCCAGGGTGGAGTGCATTGGCGGCTCAAAGAGTGCATACACCGATGAAGAAGCAATTTCCGAAAAGAAGCGCTGAGCTGCCTCGTTGGAAAAGACAACATCCCCTTGGTCGTTGGTGACGATCACCATCTCGCTGGCCTCGTCTAACAATGAAGTTATGTTTTCCTTATTCATGTACTTTTCTGCTATTTATATGAACAAAGATACTAAAAGTTGCAATTTATTTACATGGTTTTGGTTTTTTATGTGAAAATAGCGGCAATAAATGAGGGCTTTACAACAAATAGCGGGCTAAAAAGTCTAAAAATAGGGTTTAAGCGTAACAAGCTGATTAACTAGCCGAAATACTTACAACGACGCTTTTTTTGCAATATAATCATGAATGCCAGCAAAACGCGTATCTTTACAGCATGAGTATTTCGGATGGAAAAGACCGCTCGGTAGCGGAACAAGTGGCCCGCATGTTTCTAGAAATTGGGGTAGTGAAGCTCAACACCCAGGAGCCCTACACCTGGGCCTCCGGCTGGAAGTCGCCCATTTACTGCGACGGAAGAATTTCTTTATCGTACCCTCCGGTTCGGTCCTACATTAAGGAGGCGCTGGCCACGGTGGTTGGTCAGCGCTTTGGGGAGGCCGACACTGTCGCGGGGGTGGCCACCGCGGGTATTCCCCAGGGAGTGCTGGTCGCTGACCAACTCGACCTGCCCTTTATGTATGTTCGGTCGGCGCCCAAGGCCCACGGCATGACCAACCTGGTGGAGGGCGAGGTGGTAAAGGAGCAGAAGGTGGTGGTGATAGAAGATTTGGTTTCTACCGGAGGTAGCTCGCTCAAGGCCATTGCGGCCCTGGAGCTGATGGGGCTGGATGTGATCGGACTGGTGTCCGTTTTTACCTACGGTTTTGAGGAGGCCCGGCAAGCGTTTGCCAAAGCATCGATTCCGTTTGTTTCACTGAGCAACTATGACGTCTTGCTTCATGAAGCGATGGAGCAGGACCTGATCTCAATGACCGAACTCTCTTCCCTGCGCGACTGGCGGGCATCGCCCAGTACCTGGGAAGGGTAGCCCCTCAACTATCCCGGATGTGCTGTGTCAGCAATTTGTAGACCCGGGCGTAGGCCGGGTCGAAGCGCCGCAACTGCTTCAGGTGCCGTCTAATGGTGGTTTCGTCGCCCCGCACCGCCGGTCCGGTTTGCGCTACCGTGGGGCTGCTCTCCATTGCTTTCTGCACGGTTTCTTCGATCAGCGGGTGCAGCAGCGAAAAGTCAACGTGGTGCGCTTCAGCCAGATTCTGTGCCATTTGTAGCAGGTGATTGGTGAAATTGTTGGCCAGCACCGCCGCCACGTGCAGCACCTGCCGCTCCTCAGAACTCACCAGGGCCACGTGCTGGCTGATCTTCCGGGCCAGCTTAGTGAGGCGCAGCAGCACTTCAGGATCATCGGACTCCAAACACAAAGGTACCTGGCGAAAGTCTACGTAGCGCGATTGACTAAACGTTTGTACCGGATAGAACACCCCCGTGCGGTCGGTGACGGCCCGGCGCAGGACGTGCAACGGTTGACTACCCGAGGTATGCACCAGCGTGGCTCCGGGAGGCAATTGCAGCGCCTGGGTCACCGCCTCGATGGCATCGTCGGCCACCGCAATGATAAATAATTGGGCTTCGCTGGTGGAGAAATCGAGGTGGTCTTGGACGGGAGTGCCGTAGAGGCGGTCGGCCAACTGCTGGGCCCGCGGAAGGTGGCGGCTGTAAACGCTTGCTATTACCAACCCGGCGTCTTCCAGAGCGGGGGCCAGGTGCCAGGCTAGGTTTCCCGCGCCAATGATGACCAGTTTGGAGTAGTTTTTCAAGGACCGGTTTACTTGGTGCCTAGCCTTTCCACTAGTTTGAGCAGTTGTTCTTTCTCTTGCTTCATATCCGCGATTTCTTTCTCAAGATGCTCTACCATCCGCTCCCAGGCTTTTGCTTCGCTGATTTGGTATGATTTGATTGCATTGTAACCATTGACAATACAATCACCATTATAAGCCGCGATAATGCTTTCCTCGTTATTAAGCAAATCCACCACATCCATCTCTAAGGCTTCGGCAATTTGTTTCAAGCGATCTATATCCAACCGACTTTCTCCGCATTCTATTTTGCCGTAGGCACTGGAGGTTATACCCAGGCAATCAGCCATATGGTCCTGGCTGTGACCCTGTTCTTTTCGTCTTCTTTTGATCTTTAGTGGTAGTAGCATAGGTTTAGTCGTAATTTGACTAGTAAAGTAGCAAAAGTTGTGCAATAGTCCGAAAAGTGGTTGTGAAAGGTGAGAATTACCAGGAATATTGTGGTAGTTATTTCGCCCACTATTCAACTTATTAAACCTGCTCATGAAACAATCTTTAAAGCTTCTAACTGTTGCTATTTGCTTTATCTTACTGCTGCCTACTGCTTGTCAGCGGGAAGACTTTGCGCCTAACGAGCCCACTGAAGTATCACAGCACTTTTTAGATTTTGAGGGCCTACGCGTCAACCACACGTACGAGGTTCCTGATAAAGTATTAGGTTACGTGGAAACCGATTTTCAATCTTTGTATTTAAACGAGTTGGATCCTATCAATGGAAGAACCCAGGCGACACTGGATGAAGTGAGCTACCCTACTATTGACGAACTAGCCGATTTGGTTGAAATCCATGCTCAGAAATATCCAGACACCGACGCGTTAGAAAAAGAAGACATTGATTTGATCAAGAAGCACTTTCCTGGCTTAACGGACGCAGAACTTGACAAGAACATGGATAAGATTGCCGCGTATTACGAAAAAAACCTTCAGTATGACGTGATTAAGGCGTTAAGTAAAGGCGGGTCTGCAAAAGCTAATAATGGTCGCGACTATATCTTTGGGCTTTGTAACCGGGAGTTTTGGATAGTTGCGGGTAGACTCTATGCCGCTGATGCGGTGAGGGATGCTACAGATGATGCTCGTGTCTATACATTTCGAGTTGTACGGCCGCGATGCCGGTGGCGACCAATCCGACGCTTTTCGTCACTGCATCTGGAATGTGCTCGTTGCTAAATACTACGCTCAGAAAAAAGAGATGCTCTGGCAGGACGCACATTAGCAAGAGATTTTACTCGTGCACATGAAAGTTGTAATATAGATGACGGGCATTCTGATTATGAAATCGAAATGGATTTGCACAACAATGCTGTGGGAATATCGTATGCCTTCCGTAATATTAAACAAGAGAGAAGAACAGGAATCTTTCGTAGGGATGTGATTATAGCTCCTAGCAATGAGACGATTAAAATTGACATTAAGGCCAAAGCAGACATTGCTATCAAGGTGAGCGAAGATGTTGCTAGTATGAAAAGCGTGAATGCAAACGCGTTAGTTTATTATCAATAATCTTAAATAGTAAATTATGTTTAGACAAATTTTGCTGTCAGTAACAGCGGTGCTAGCGTTTAGTGCCTGTGAAGAGGAGAATGCGGATCGCCTCAAAGAAGACTTATCATTGAATTTCGTTAACGAAACTGAAGAATCGTTTGAAGGGGCAAAGCTGTATGCCGGACAGAATCCTTCTCTCGACGAAGACTTTAATAAGTCAGATTCCATTATTCTCAATATAGCATCTGAGGATGAAGAATCTATTGTCTGGAACCCCAAGGTAAATAAGGGGGAAGGAGGATTTTTACTCAAACTAACCGATCAAAGACACGAGATCTTCGGTTATTACACGCGTCGTACCATAATGGATTATAACCGTTTCGATATTGTTATAAAAGCAGATACCGTTGAAATTACTCAGAGCAAGTAGTGTCGTTTTGTTTCTCTCGTCGTGGCTGGTGTCATGCCAGGACGATGATAGTTTCACCAAGAAGGTGGATTTCAACATAACCAACGCGCTAGCCCGTGACGTGCAAGGAAAGATTTATACGACATCAGATAGAGTAACCGGCCTTTTGAAAAGCGACTCTATTGATTTTGCGGTCAGCGCTGGGGAAGCAACTACGGTCACGTGGAAAAAGTTTGATTCGGCAGGCGATGGACTGTTTCAAGTGTATGTCAGCGAAGAATTGAACCAACGCTTCGGCTATATCACCAATGATGTAAGCCTGGACGGCTCGTTTACCATCATTATAGAATCGGACTCTATCGTTCTCCGGTAACCTAGTGTTTTATGGTAAGGTGTTGAAGCATTGTCTCGTCTTGTTTTTCCTATCCTTATAGGAGTGAACCACTGTCTTGCGCACGACAGTGGTTTTCCTTTACCTGCCTTTCGGGAGAAGGGATAGGTGATTTTTAGTAGTCCACTGCGCAACCGGGGCACCTTCCTGGGCCTCAACGGCTCGATCTTTCTGCCCGCCCTTTGGCTATCAAAAACTCAAAGCCCTTCGGTAGTCTTGAGACTGTCGGGCGCTTTGGCAATATGGACGGTAATAGTACATCGATGCTAAAACCCGCATTCTTGCGGCGCTTTGATCGGGTAGGGCGTGTAGTTTTGGAGCAACTGCTTACGCTCAAACCACTCCCGTATGATTCAGACTTCTCTCACGTTTCAGTTGGCCCACATGGCCCTGGAAAATCAGTACGACCGCCCCGCCCTCTGCTGGGACGAAATTTCGCTATCCGACGAACAAGCAGACTGGAAAGAGGATCTACAACTGGTTGAACAAGTGTCGGCCCTGGTTCTGCTGGACGATGCTTTCAGTGAGGCAAGTCCGATTGATCAGTCCCAGCGGGAATACGAAATTCAGGAAGTTAAATCGTTATATACCTTTCATCTGCTGATTGCTCGGTTGGTGTTTCGCAACAACACAGAGATGTACGAAACGCTCAACCTGTTGGGCAAGCGAGAAGAGCATTTGCAGGATTGGATAGCGCAGGCCAGCAGTTTCTACGCCGATCTAGGTCATCTGAGTTCGGCGATGGCCCATTACGGTATCACGCTCACCGAACTACGGCAGGCTAGGGCGATGGTTGAGGCGGTGATGGATCGCTACGTACGCTAGGAGTAAGAATTACCTTACCAGCGATCTAAACCCAGTAGTTTTCTACCCAAGGGCGACAAAACTGCCGTATCATATTTCTTCTGCTCCCAGCCCCGAGGGTCACCGGGAAACGCGTATCCCTCAGGCGCCCGTCGCTCTTTCCACGAAGATATCCGCCACTGCCGTCGCTCTTCGTTGTCTTCTTCGGCGGGCATCATCGAGATGTACTGCGCCACACGCACTTTATCCTGACTGTTGTTCGGACGGATGCCGTGGGGTTGCGTACTGTTAAAAACAAGCAGATCACCCGCTTGCAGCGGCACCTTCATAATATCAAAACCGCTTACGTCCGGTTTGAAGTGATCGCGGTCGTCGGGTTGGGTAAGCTTCCAGGCATCGTAGGTTCGATACAGCTCCGGCACGCACTGAAATCCGCCCATATTTTCGTCGGTCTGCTCAGCCAGCGCCAGCACTCCCTGCACGTTCTGAGGCTTAGTTTCCGGATCATAATCCCAGTGGATAAACCCCTTGTATTCGTGTCCGGGGCGGATGGGCAGATTCAGATTGGCCCGATCGATGCTTACCCACAGCTTTTCGGTTCCCCAGATGTCAGTAAAGGCATCGTGCACTTTCGGATGTTGCCGGTTGTCCCACAAATACTGGTGGTTATACACTTCCACCATGCCAGTGTTGGCGAGCTCCTTCATTTTCATTTCGGCCCGGGGAGGCGTATACCAGGTCGATGGATCGTTGGGCTCTTTGTCCTCGAATTCCCACAGAAAGTTCGCCAGTTGTTCGGCCTGTGCTTGGGGAACCGCGTCTTTGATAACGACGTACCCGTTTTCGATCCAGAACTGCCAGTCGTCTTCGCTGAGCACCCGCAGGGGCTGGCCGTTGCTTCGGTCGTTCAAGCGGACGCTGCTACTGATAGCGGTGGATGGGTTTCCGGGGATGTCTTGATGGGCGTTGGCGGTGGTTGGGCCGGAGGTCGCGGTGTTTTTCATGACGTTTTATCTAATGACGACTAACGAGCAGTGGATTAGACCCAATATAGCATTTTTAGTACGCGCAAACACCGGGAACAGAAAAGGTGATCCGTTTCCAGACCACCTTTTGCTCTCAAATATTTAGCTACTCAAAACTAAGCCAGATCAAAACGGTCGGCGTTCATCACCTTGGTCCAGGTAGCTACAAAGTCCCGCACGAACTTCTCCTGAGCGTCTTGGCAGGCGTAAACTTCGGCCAGGGCGCGAAGCTCGGAGTTGGAGCCGAAAATTAAGTCTACCCGGGTGCCCGTTCCTTTAGATTCGCCCGTCCTTCGATCCTGTCCGGCAAACTCCTTATCAGATTCCGAAGTGGCTTGCCACTTAACGCCCAAGTCAAGTAGGTGGACGAAGAAGTTATTGTTCAGCGTCTCGGGACGGTCGGTGAAGATACCGTGCTTCGACTGATCATAGTTGGTGTTCAGAGCACGCATGCCGCCTATCAGCACCGTCATCTCCGGCGGGGTGAGCGACATGAGTTGCGCCCGGTCTATAAGCATCTCTTCGGCGGAAGCCGAAATGTGATCCTGGTTCCGAAAGTAGTTACGGAATCCGTCGGCGTTCGGCTCCATTGGAGCGAAAGCTTCCGCGTCGGTTTGCTCCGCCGATGCATCGGTGCGCCCGGCAGTGAAGGGCACGGTAATTTCGTGACCGGCATCCTTGGCGGCCTTTTCAACCCCGGCGCAGCCGCCTAGCACGATCAGGTCGGCCAGCGAAACCTGCTTATTGCCCGATTGAGCGCTGTTAAACTCCTGCTGAACGCTTTCTAACTTCTCCAGCACCTTTGCTAGTTGCTCTGGATTGTTGACTTCCCAGTCCTTCTGTGGGGCTAATCGGAGACGGGCACCGTTGGCACCCCCGCGCTTGTCAGAATTGCGGAAGGTAGAAGCGGACGCCCACGCGGTGGATACTAGTTGTGATACCGATAGCCCTGAATCAAGCAGTTTGCCCTTCAGCGAAGCAATATCCTGATCGTTGATCAGTTCGTGCGTAACGGTAGGAATCGGGTCTTGCCACAACAGGTCCTCTTCCGGCACTTCGGGGCCGAGGTAGCGCGACTTCGGACCCATATCGCGGTGGGTCAGCTTGAACCAGGCGTGGGCGAAAGCCTTGGCCAACTCATCGGGGTTCTCGTAGAAGCGTCGCGATATCTTCTCGTACGCCGGGTCCACCTTCAGGGCGATATCGGTGGTGAGCATAAAGGGCGCGTGCTTTTTAGCGGGATCAAAGGCATCCGGAATCAGACCGGACCCGGCCTCGCCCTTGGGTTTCCACTGGTAAGCCCCGGCGGGACTTTTGGTTACCTCCCAATCATAGGCAAAGAGGTTTTCAAAGTAGTAGTTGCTCCACTGGGTAGGGGTCTGGGTCCAGGCTCCTTCGATGCCACTGGTGATGGTGTCACCGGCGTTGCCACTGCCGTAGGTGTTGCGCCAGCCCATGCTTTGTTCTTCGATCCCGGCTCCGGCGGGTTCCATGCCGACGTATTCTTGCGGATCGGCGGCCCCGTGGGTTTTGCCGAAGGTGTGTCCGCCCGCAATCAGGGCCACGGTTTCTTCATCGTTCATCGCCATGCGGCCGAAGGTTTCGCGAATGTCACGCGCGGCTCCTTCGGGGTCGGGGTTTCCGTTGGGACCTTCCGGGTTCACGTAGATCAGTCCCATGTGCGAAGCGCCCAGCGGGTTTTCTAACTCGCCCCCCGCGTAACGCTCTTTGTTCCCCAACCATTCTCCTTCCGCTCCCCAGTAGATATCTTCCTCTGGTTGCCAGATATCCTCGCGTCCACCGCCAAAACCATAGGTCTCGAAGCCCATCGATTCCAGGGCGCAGTTGCCGGCGAGTACCATCAGGTCGGCCCAGGAGATGCTTCGGCCGTACTTCTGCTTCACGGGCCAGAGCAGCAGTCGGGCTTTGTCGAGGTTGGCATTGTCGGGCCAGCTGTTGAGGGGCGCAAAGCGTTGCGAACCCGAGCTGGCTCCGCCCCGCCCGTCCCCGATGCGGTAGGTACCGGCGCTGTGCCAGGCCATCCGAATCATGAACGGACCGTAGTGACCGTAGTCAGCGGGCCACCACTCCTGCGAGTCGGTCATCAGGTCGAAGAGGTCTTGCTTCACGGCAGCCAGATCCAGTTGCTTGAACGCCTCGGCGTAGTTAAAATCTTCACCCATTGGGTCCGACAGAGAAGAATGCTGACGAAGGATGCTTAGGTTTAACTGATTGGGCCACCAGTCGCGGTTCGAGGTGCCGCTGCCCGCGGTGTAGTTGGTGGGTCCGCCCATAAAAGGGCATCGGCTCGACTCATTCACTTCCCAGACCTTGTGGTTGGCGGCGGCGGGAGTGTTGCGGTGATTATTGTCTTCCATGATAGATAGATTTTGGGGTTTAACTCCTCAAAGTTACGATAATCATTGGTGGTAAGTATGATAAACGTTATTGATTAAATCTATTTGATCATAGGTAGAGTCTATACACCTGGGTGGAACTTCACTGAAATATCTCCTCTTCTCAGTGCCTACCCCAGCAGAGGCGCTCTAACCGGCTTGTAGTCTTGAATTTGCTCTTCGGTTAGTCGGCAGGTAATCCACTCGGGCAACAGCGCGGCGCCCAGCGATTCGTAGAATTCAATGGCCGGGGTGTTCCAATCCAGCACCTGCCACACCACCCGTTTGGCGTTTTCTTGCTGGGCCTTGATCACTACCCGGTCGAGCAAGCGTCGGCCGAGTCCTTGCCCTCGATACGCTTCGGTCACGATCAGGTCTTCCAGGTAGATGCACTTCCCCTTCCAGGTGGAGTAACTGTAGAAGTACAGTGCCAGTCCTACAATCTGCTGACCATCTTCTGCTACGAAAAACTCGAACACGGGGCGTTCGCCGAACCCGTCCTCTTGCATACTTTCCACGGTGGTTTCCACCGCGTCGGGTTCTCGCTCAAATGCAGCGAGTTCTTGAATAAGGTCGAGCACCTGCGGTAAATCATCGGCGGTGCCAGAACGAATCGGAATGTTCACGGAGGAGTGGTTTAGTGGATACTTGAAGTAAGCGATTAGTGCAACTGACTTAACAATCACCGGCCACCTTCAGGCGCCCAACCTAAATTGTAGAACGTGAACGCAAACAAATCGGTCCACTCGGCAATCTGCATGCTGGTGGGCTTTCCGGCCCCGTGCCCGGCCTTGGTGTCGATGCGAATGAGCACCGCATTATCACCGACCTGCTTCTCCTGCAGCGTGGCCGCGAACTTAAACGAATGGGCAGGCACCACCCGGTCGTCATGGTCGGCGGTGGTAATTAGTGTGGCCGGATAGCGCATCCCTTCCTCGATGTTGTGCAGGGGAGAATACGCCAGCAAGTAATCGAACATGGCCTGGCTACTGTCGGCGATGCCGTAGTCATAGGCCCAGCCCGCTCCGGCCGTAAACTGATGGTAGCGCAGCATATCCAGCACGCCTACTCCCGGCAGGGCCACGCGGCACAGGTCGGGCCGCTGCGTCATGGTGGCACCCACCAGCAGTCCGCCGTTGGAGCGGCCGGAGATCGCGAGCTTTTCCGTGGAGGTATACTTTTCTTGCTTCAGGTATTCCGCTGCGGCAATAAAATCGTCGAACACATTCTGCTTGTTCAATTGCGTGCCCGCCTCGTGCCAGCTTTCGCCGTATTCACCGCCGCCGCGCAGGTTGGGCATGGCATACACGCCGCCGTTCTCGAGCCAGTAGAGGTTGGTGATGCTGAAAGAAGGGCTCAGACTGATATTGAAGCCGCCGTAACCGTACAAGTAAGTCGGATTTTGCCCGTTCATCTCCAGTCCCTTCCGGTGCACAATAAACATCGGCACCTTCGTGCCGTCTTTGCTGGGGTAAAATACCTGCCGGACTTCGTACGCATTCGGATCAAAGTCGACCGTGGGTTGGCGGAGCACGGTAGATGTGCCACTGGCGATATCGTAGGCGTAGATGGTGGTGGGATAAGTAAATGAGGTGAAGGCGTAAAACACTGTATCGCTATCTTCTTTGCCATCGAAGCCCGCGGCGGTGCCTAGGGTGGGCAAAGTGATGTCGTGTTCCTTGTTGCCCCGCAAGTCGTACTGCTCGATGCGGGTGGAGGCATCTTTGAGGTAGTTCAGAAAGATTTTGCCTCCGGCAAAACCAGCAGACTGCAACACTTCTTGGCGTTCGGGTACTAAGTCCTGCCAATTTTCGGGTTGCGGCTGTCCTGCCTCAACCGTCACCAAGCGTTGGTTGGGAGCGTCGCGGTTGGTAAGGATATAGAGCGTGCTTCCCTCATTATGCACGACAGATTGCTCGCTATCGAAATCTTGTACTACCGGAATGATCTCGCTGCCGGACTTGCTCAAATCCTTGATGTACAGTTCGTTGCCGCTGGTGCTCACCGAAGCACCAAGTACCAGATAGCGTTGGTCTTCGGTGACTCCGGCACCCACGTAGCGCCGCGGAAGAGCCTCGCCGCCAAACACCAGCTGGTCGTTGGCTTGAGGAGTGCCCAGTTGGTGATACAGCAGTTTGTGGTTCATGTTGCGGTCCGATAGCGCACTGCCCTCATCCGATTTGTCGTAGCTGCTGTAGTAAAACCCTTCGTTGCCCTGCCAAGCGATGCCAGTGAACTTCGCATCCTGAATAGTGTCTCCGACCAGGGTACGCGAGGCCACGTCCATCACCAGAATTTTGCGCCAGTCGGAACCCGATTCGGAGATAGAATAGGCCAGCAGCGATCCGTCTTGGGTGAAACTGGTGCCTCCTAGCGATACAGTGCCGTCGTCCGAAAAGGTGTTGGGATCGAGAAAGACCTCGGGTTCGGCTTCCAGACTTGTCTGACGATAAAGCACGCTCTGATTCTGGAGGCCGTCGTTTTTGGTGAAGTAATACGCGTTACCTTCTTTGACGGGGGCGGAGTATTTTTCGTAGTTCCACAGTGTGGTAAGCCGCTCATTGATGGCCTCTCGGAAGGGAATCTGGCCGAGATATTTTTCCGTCACCTCGTTCTCTGCTTTAACCCAATCGGCGGTTTCTGCCGAGCGGTCGTCTTCCAGCCAGCGGTAGGGGTCGGGCACCTCGGTGCCAAAATAGGTATCAACCTGACTTACTTTCTCGGTTACGGGATAGTTGATAGGCATATCGTTGGCTTCTTCGGTGGTGGCACAGGCGGTAAGGGTAAGCGCCAGGCTGTAAAAAATGTACTTCATGATGGATAGATTTACTTCTTGAATAGGCGGCTAAAATACGATGGATTTGGTAATTTGCCAGCAAACAGTATCAGAACTAGCCCACCAGTCTTATGGTCATTATTGTGATGGGAGTATCCGGTTCGGGAAAGACGCACGTGGGCAAATTGCTGGCGGAAGCTTTGTCGTTGCCCTTCTACGATGCCGACGATTTTCACCCACCCAGCAACGTGGCCAAAATGGAACGAGGCAACCCGCTCAACGATGCCGACCGGATGCCCTGGCTGGCCATTTTGGCGAATAAAATCACGGAGTGGAACGCGCAAGGAGGAGCGGTACTCGCCTGTTCGGCCCTCAAGGAGAGCTACCGCGTTCAACTGTCGGTGAACTACACCGCCGACGTGCGTTTTGCTTACTTGCAGGGTAGCAAAGAACTCATTTTGAACCGCATGCTGGCCCGCGACCATTTCTTCCCCCCCGAACTGCTAGACTCGCAATTTGCCGATCTGGAGGAGCCCACCGCGTCCACGGTGGATCTGGATGGACCTGAGCGGGCCATCACGGTTTCTTCCAAGCAACTTCCCGAGGTGATGGTGGAGGAGATTGTGGAGCGTTTGAAGGGGTGAGTAGCAAAATGGGCTAGCGGAAGACTGCTTGCTCGCTTTACCCAAAAGGTAAGCCAAAAAGACCAATACAAATATTTAGCACGATCTATCCTAATCTCGACTTTAGCCTTTTGCAGATATGAAAAAGAAGAAGAACTCAAGAGGAATGGGTAGTTTTGGATTGTTCTACGATTCAAATCTATGCTTATTATTCCCGAAGAGTTCTCCGATCAAATATCAGTATTTGCCCCGTTGTTTGCTAGGAAAGTTTTTTCTCATGTCAAAGTTTTACTCATGGGCTCTCTGTTAGTAGTAGGACGGCGCACTGTGTGTGGTGCCCTGCGGGCAATGGGCCTGAGCCAGGAAAAGCAATTTCACAAGTACCATCGCGTGTTGAGCAAAGCTAAGTGGTCTGCCTATCATGCTGCTCGTATTCTATTAGGGTTGCTGGTGGATCAATTAGTGCCCGATGACCAGCCTTTGGTGTTTGGGCAGGATGAGACGCTAGAGCGGCGGTGGGGCCGTAAGATCAATGCCCGAGGTATATACAGAGATGCGGTGCGTTCTAGTCACAGCTATTTTGTCAAGTGTAGCGGTCTTCGTTGGATGTGCATGATGCTCTTAACACCACTTCCTTGGGCTAAACGCGTATGGGTCACCGTGACGCGGCCCTGCCTTTCCTGACCGTGCTAGCCCCTTCACAGCGCTACAACGAGCGACAGGGGAAGAAACATAAAAAGCTCACGGATTGGGCCAGTGGGCCCCACCGGGACAAATGATCCTGCAACTCAGAAGATGGTTGCCTAGCCGCCAGATCATCGTGGTAGCCGATAGCTCTTATGCTTGTTATGCACTGCTGGACGCGGTACGCAACGCTGTAACCATGATCACCCCCTTGCGCTTAGATGCCCGTCTGTTTGATGAACCGCCGCCCCAGCCTACAGGCAAACGCGGTCGCAAACCCAAAATTGGCCCCCGGCAACTCACCTTAGCGCAACGCCTGATTGATCCAACTACTCAGTGGCAGACGATTCTCATTCCCCAATGGTATGGCAAAAGCGATCAAGTTATGCAGATAGCTACCGGAACGGCCTTATGGTATAAAAGCAATGATCCGCTAGTGCCCCTGCGTTGGGTGCTTATCAAAGACCCTACTGGACACATTAACCCAGTGGCTCTGCTTTGTAGCAACCAGGAACTGGATAGCCAAAGTATCATCAACTACTTTATCCGCCGCTGGACAGTAGAGGTTACCTTTGAAGAAGTGCGGAGGCACCTGGGGGTAGAGTCGCAAAGACAGTGGAGCGACTTAGCTATTGCTAGAACCACCCCGGTACTGATGGGCCTGTTCAGTATCGTTACCCTGTGGACGCATAAGTTACAAGAGTAGCGAGGTATCGAAGCTCAGCAGAGTGCTTGGTACCAGAAAGTTCATCCTACCTTCTCAGATGCTCTGGCTTTGGTCAGGCAGCAGCTTTGGGCCAAACAACAATTTTTAACCTCCCCATCAGAAGCAGAGGTTATGTATTTAAATCAACCTTTGATACAGCATCTATACGATGTGATAACTAGAGCCGCTTAAGGCTAAAGTCAAGCTTAGAACCAAGAAATGTGGGTGCACTCAGAGCAAACAAAGCAGGTAGCACTTCGGTTGGTCCAGTCTAAGCCAAAATTAGCTAATAAAGGAGCGCAGCGATCCTGATTTTTTGGAAGATATAATTGCATCTGTAACCTGCGCACTGTTACTTTGCCACCGTGACATTCTCTGACCCCCGTGCGTTGCGCTATCTGAGCCAATTTTTGCTAGTTTACCTGTTGGGCCTGCATCTGGTGGGGGCACCCCTGCACCGCCATATGGATAGTGTGCCGGACAAAGACAGTGTTGCGGTGGTTACTGCCAACGATGCTTGTCCGCTTTGCGACTGGTTGGTGCAGCCCTCACTGGTGATTGCTGACTCCTGCTTCGCCGCAGAAGCGCTTCCGTTATTTGAGCTCCTCAACGCAGCAATTTCTACCCAACGAGTTGCCGTCTGGACCGGCTTTTCCGGCGGTTCCCGCGCCCCGCCCGCGGCCTAGTTCCCTTCTTATCTTTTCCGTAGCCTGATCTTTTCTGGACAAACTCTTGTTTGCCCTGACGCTACGAACTTCCTTTTCTTACTAATCGGTTCTGATAATTTGCTTATCGGCTTGGGTTTTTACTGGCCTTTGCGCGTTGTTAGGATACTATTTATCATCCATTTTAACTTTTTTGATCATGAAATTAATTTCATTGGGCGCCTACGCGCTGCTATTTACCACAACTCTACTATTCACCTCCTGCGGCGACGATGACGTTCCGCCGGAAGAAAACGAAGAGGAAACCATCACTAACGTTACGCTTACCTTCACCCCTGCAGCCGGGACCCCCATCATCGCCACCTGGGTCGATGCTGACGGCGAGGGCGTAGGCAACCCGGTGCTCACTCCGATTTCGCTGGCCGCGAATACCACCTACACCCTGACCCTCGATCTGCTTAATGCGATTGATCCGGCTAACGTGGAAAGTATCTCCGAGGAGGTGGAAAAAGAAGCCAAGGACCACATGTTCTTCTTCGGCTGGACAGACGCCCTGTTTAGCGATCCCACGGGTGATGGTAATGTGGGAGCGGGCAACCGAGCCGACGTGGTGAACTACGCCGACGACGACGACCCGAACGGCACGGGCCTGCCGTTGGGACTGGAAACCACCTGGACCACCGGTGATGCGGCCACTGGCACCTTTCAGGTGGTGTTGAAACATCAACCAGACATTAAGTCAGCCACCTCCGACTCCACCAACGGCGAATCAGACGTGGACATTACCTGGGAAGCCACGGTGCAGTAGCGATATGCTTGTCTGTGGGCAGTGAACAGAAGTAGATTGTAGTAAGCATTTTATGCAAATTTAGTCGGAGCCTTCGCGCTCCGACCTAAAATTTGTGAGAAGATTTGCTCGGTTTAAACCGTTTGGCCGAAGCTGAGCGCCTTCGCTGGCTTACCGGAAGAGGCCCTACCTTACACTGAGAAGCGGCTGCCCGGTGCGCGAAAAACGCCGAAATATCATAAAACTGTTATCTTGTGAAGAAAACCCTCGCCCTCAAGACATTTTCACATGCTTCAGAAGATCAATCAGGAAAACCTCAATAGCTTTTTGCTAGGATTGGTTGCCTTGTTGATACTGCTCAATGGTATCAGCACCTTTCGCAATAATCAAATTATTATCCATAACAATCAACTCAGAGAACGTATTGCGTCGGCTGAGCAGACGACCTCCTCAATTCTTACCCGGCTGGTGCAGGCTACGGACGTGGCCGCGAGAGGCTACGCAATTACCGAACAGGAAATCTACGTTAAGGCGTTTGGTTTCCTCTATCAAAAGCAGAAAAACATTTATCCTCCGCTAATCGCGTCCTTAGATAGCCTGGGCGCTGACCTGTCCGGCATTAAAAGACTAGAAAAAGGTACGTTGACCTACATCAACTTCTCGATGCAGATGATTAAAGAAGTCCAGGCCGGAAACATAGATAAGTTTAAGGCAATGCTGGCCGAAGGGCGGGGTGATCAACTTTACGAAGTATACGTGGCCGCCAGTGGCGATATATCTGCCCACATGGACCAACTGAACGAAGAGGCGATGAGCAACTATTCTTCAGCATTGCAGTGGAATAAATGGCTACAGATTGCCCTGCTGGCAATTAGCTTGCCTACCATTATTTCGGTAATCTTGAGAATAAGGAGAGAGGGAAGAATCAGAGATAAACTATACGGCAAACTAGCGGAGAACAATCACCAACACTTATTTAACCCTGGTCACCCAACCGCTAGCAACCACGATTATCAGCTCGCTGAAGTTTTAGACACTTCCATAGAAAACATGCAGCAGGCCTCGGATTTTGTGGCCCACATTGCCGAAGGTAACTACAACGTTCAGTGGAAGGGGCTAAACGACCAAAACAGTCCGCTCAATCAAACAACCCTGGCCGGAGCATTGGTGAAGATGCGCGAGAAGATGAAAGATGCCAAAGAAGCCGATCGAAAATACCTGTGGGTAACGGACGGATTGGCGAATTTTTCTGCCCTGGTGCGCAACCACCAGCATGACGCCAAACTTTTTGCCGATGAAGTGATCGCCTACCTGGTAAGTTATCTGGGGGCTCAGCAGGGTGGCCTATTCGTGGTAAACGACGACGATGATGAACCGCACTTGCGATTAGAGGCTAGTTATGCCTTTAATAAAAAGCGCTTTGTCGAGAAAACAATAAAGGTCGGCAACGGATTGGTTGGCCAAGTCTACCTCGAGAAAAAGCCGATCACCCTAACCCAAGTGCCCGAGGGATATACGCATATCACCTCTGGTTTGGGAGATGCGACGCCCCGCTGCCTGATGATTATGCCCTTTGCGTACAACGAAAAGGTTGAAGCCGTGGTTGAACTGGCCTCTTTCAACGTTTTTGAGCCTTATCAACAAGAGTTCCTTGCGAAAGCCGGAGAGTTTGTCGCTTCGTCCCTCATTGGTTTGAAAACCAGCGAGAAGATGCAGGCGTTCGTACAAGAAGCAAAACAAAGTAGCGACCTAATGCGATCGCAGGAAGAAGAACTAAGGCAGAACATGGAGGAGATGGCATCCACCCAGGAAGAAATGCAGCGAAGAGAGCAGGAATTGCTGCAACGACTCGCGGCGGAAGAATAAAATCAGCAACGAATGAATATCGTACAAGCAAACCTTGACTGATAGCACAAACATCTTGTGGGCTAGAGCTTGTATCCAGTTCTTTTTGCCGTTTCTTGAATAATAGGAATCACCCGCGCTAAATCTTCTTCGCTGAGATTTTCCCGCCAGCGATCAATTTTCACCGTATGGTCGGGGCGCGAATACTCTCGCGAGGTCTTCGCCTCCACAAACTGCGCATTGTTCACATTCTGCACCCGCTGCGCCCAATCATTCAACGCAGTAGCATGCTGAAAAACATCTATCTGCACCCGTTGGCAAACGTCTTTTGCAAACGTTCGAGGACTTAGCAGCATGTCCTCAAACCGGCTTATCGTCACTTGGTCCCTCACCGTAGTTAGTCCCACCGAATTAATATAGTCCCAATGGTGCGCGCATCGTTCGATCAGTGGGCGATCAAGCCAATCTTGCCAATCGAGTGGTTTGGGATGGTGCCCCCAATCGTTGGCGATGCCCACGCGCAGCGAGCAAATGGTATCTAATGGGTGGCGAATTTGCCAGTAGATGGTTCGTGGTGGGGGCACAACAGCCAATAGCGTTTCCCAAGGGAACGGAAGACCCGGAGAGGGCGAGAATCCGGTACTCTCCTTGGGTACCTTCATCGCCACCGGTGAAGAATAATCATAAGTAGGTAGATTAGCGAAGAGCGGTTCGCTGTAATATTCGTAAGCTGGCAAATGCGCAAACAACTCTCCGAAAACAGAGGTGCCACTGCGGCCGCAGCCGAGAATAACAACGTGGTGGGGAGCTGACATTGGCTTAAAACAAAACTGCCGGATTCTTTGAAAATCCGGCAGCCCTAACGAATCTTCTAGCTAATCTTCCGCTCGTTGTAACCCGTGTAAATCTGACGGGGACGGCCGATCGGTTCTTTATTCTCGCGCATCTCTTTCCACTGGGCGATCCAGCCGGGCAGGCGGCCGATAGCAAACATCACCGTGAACATATCCGTCGGGATGCCCATTGCCCGGTAGATGATGCCGGAGTAGAAATCTACGTTCGGATACAGTTTGCGCTCCACAAAGTAGTCATCCTTCAGCGCTTCGGCTTCCAGCTCCTTAGCAATATCCAGCACCGCATCGTTGATACCCAGTCCCGACAGCACCTCATCGGCGTTCTTCTTGATAATCCGGGCGCGCGGGTCGAAGTTCTTATACACTCGATGACCAAAGCCCATTAATCGGAAAGGATCGTTCTTGTCCTTGGCTTTGTCGATATATTTCTTCACGCCACCACCGTCGGCTTTGATATCTTCGAGCATCTCGATCACCGCCTGGTTGGCTCCGCCGTGCAGCGGCCCCCACAGGGCGTTAATGCCGGCCGAAATAGAAGCATATAGGCTGGCCTGCGCTGAGCCGACGATGCGTACGGTAGAGGTGGAGCAGTTCTGTTCGTGGTCAGCGTGCAGAATGAGTAGCTTGTCCAATGCATCGGCTACTACAGGATCGGGTTCGTAGGTTTCGGCGGGCAGGGCGAACATCATCCGCAAGAAGTTGCTGCAGTAGTCGAGCTTATTGTCGGGATAGTTCACCGGGTGGCCGATCTTGTGCTTGTAGGCCCAGGCAGCAAAAGTGGGCATCTTGGCCAGAATGCGCATGATGCTCAGGTTCACCTCTTCCATCGAGCGGTCGGGATCGAGCGAGTCGGGGTAAAAGGCGGTGAGCGAACACACGAGTGAGGACAATACGCCCATTGGGTGGGCACTGGCCGGAAAGCCATCCAGGATCTTTTTATAATCTTCGTGTACCAGCGTGTGGTGCGTGATTTCCTGCTGGAAGCTGTCGAATTCATCTTCTTTGGGTAGTTCCCCGTACACCAGTAGGTAGGCCACCCGCAGAAAAGACGACTTATTGGTAAGTTCTTCAATGGAATATCCCCGGTAGCGAAGTATCCCTTCCTCCCCGTCTAGGTAAGTAATGGAACTGGTAGTAGAGCCCGTGTTTTTGAAGCCAGGGTCCAGCGTGATGTAACCGCTTTGGCCGCGCAGTTTACTAATGTCTACCGCTTTCTCTTGTTCGGAGCCTTCTACAATCGGCAGATCGTAGGTTTCGCCTGCTATGGTGAGTTGCGCTGTGTTGTCTGACATGGTGCTAGTGGTTTTGTATTGAATAAAGTTATGGATCAATGGTTAAATGAGTTTGCCGCCATAGCGCAGCTGTGGAGACAATTCAGTATCACCTCATCAACCCCAATGCTAGTTAATTGTTGCCTAGGATCAGGGGGAGGCCTCCTTCGCCCCCGCCAATGACCACCACCTTGGAATTGGGCGACTGCGATAGTTGGGTGGTGGCCTCGATGCCGCGCATCTTGAGCAGTTCGTCGGTCAGGCTGCTGTTGATGATTTTGTTGGCAGCCGCCTCACCTTCGGCCGCAATGCGCTTGCGTTCGGCTTCGCTGGTTTCGCGCTCCAGCCGGAAGCGGTAGGCCAGCGCTTCCTGCTCCTGCTTGAGCTTGCTCTCGATGGCGTTGCGAATCTCGTCGGGCAGGTTGATGGAGCGGATCAGCAGCGCTTTCATCATGATGTTGTTGTCTTCGCCCTCCAGAATCTTTTCGGTTTCCTGAATGATGGCATCTTCCACCTCGCTGCGCTTGGTTGAGTAGATCTCTTCGGCGGTGTAGCGCCCCATCACCCGGCGCACGGTGGAGCGCACTTCCGGAATGATGAGTTGCGTCACGTAGTCTTTGCCGAAGAACTCATGCAGGTAGCCAATCTTGTTATACATCGGGTGGAAACGCACCGACATGTCCACCTTCACCGATAGTCCGCTCTTGTCGAGCACGTCCATCGCCTCGTCAATAGAGCGTTCGCGCACGTCGTAGACATACATCTCGTTCCAGGGGGCTTTTATCACGAAGCCGGGCGTGTATACTTTATCCTTATCCAAACCACCGCCGAAGCGCTCGAAGAGCACGCCGCGTTCGCCCGCGTCGATGGTGAGAAAGATACTGGATGACAACAAGATGACGGCAAAAAACAGCGCCACTCCCATCACGATGAAGGGAAGAAATTTACGATTATCCATAGAGTAGATTTGTGAAATAGAAATGAGTGAAGGAGTGAGAGTTTGAATAAATAATATTCGATTTAACCCATCCAATCCTTAACCAACGAACGTTAGAAACAAAACCAGAGTTCTCGTCTCCGAAATGCTACCGTTAGCTGCAAGTTTACGTAAATATTGATAATTTCGCACCAAAGAACAACCCATGTACCATAACTCCATCATCGAAACCATCGGCAACACCCCACTGGTTCGTCTCAATCGACTCAATGAGGGCATTGAGGGCACTATATTAGTCAAAGCCGAATATTTCAACCCTGGCAACTCGGTGAAAGACCGCATTGCCCTCAAGATGGTCGAAGACGCCGAGCGCGACGGCAAGCTGCGGCCGGGCGGCACCATCATCGAGGGCACCTCGGGCAACACCGGCATGGGGCTGGCCCTCACCGCCATCGCCAAGGGTTACAAGTGCATCTTCACGCTGGCCGACAAGCAGTCGCAGGAGAAGATCGACGTGCTGCGGGCCGTGGGGGCCGAGGTGATCGTCTGCCCTACCAACGTGGCTCCCGACGATCCCCGATCCTACTACTCGGTGGCCAGGAAACTTACCGAAACCATCCCCAACGCCTTCTATCCCAACCAGTACGACAACCCCTCGAACTCTCTGGCGCACTACGAGAGCACCGGTCCCGAAATCTGGGAACAGACCGAGGGCAAGATCACCCACTTCGCGGCGGGCGTGGGCACCGGCGGCACCATCAGCGGCGTGTCGCGCTACCTCAAGGAGCAGCACCACGACGTGTTCAGCCTGGGCATCGATACCTACGGCTCGGTGTTCAAGAAGTACAAAGAAACCGGCGAGTTCGACGAGAAAGAGGTTTTTCCTTACCTCACCGAGGGCATCGGCGAAGACATCCTGCCCGAAAACGTGGACTTTAGCCTGATCAACGAGTTTGTGAAGGTGACTGATAAGGACGCGGCCATTATGACGCGCCGCCTGGCCCGGGAAGAGGGCTTGTTCGTGGGCTGGTCGTGCGGCTCGGCGGTGTTCGGGGCGCTCAAGTGGGCCCGTAAGCACCTCAAGAAGAGCGACCTGATGGTGATCTTGCTGCCCGACCACGGCACGCGCTACCTGGGCAAAATCTACAACGACAGCTGGATGAAAGACCACGGCTACCTCGAAAAGCGCGAGTACGCTACCGTCCAGGACATCCTGAAAGAGCGCAACGGCAGCAGCGAACTGGTCACCGTATCGCAGGACGCTCCCATTGTGGAAGCGATTAAGATTCTGAACAAACAAGGCATCTCGCAGATTCCCGTTACCGATGGCGATCAGTTTGTGGGAAGCCTCACTGATTCTAAGCTGCTGCACCAACTCATCGACAACCCCGATATGAAGCACGACCCGGTGTCGGGCATCATGGACAAGCCTTTCCAGTTCATCTCACCCCGCGACACTTTGGATGTGCTTTCCTCCATGATTGACAAAAACAACAAAGCGCTACTGGTACGGGATCGTCTCAACCAGGTGCATATCATCACCCGCCACGATCTGTTGATGGCCATGAGCAGCTAAAATATTCTAGGTTCTAAGTTGCTTGGTTCTAAACATACTGTTTACTAACCAAGAACTCAAAACATTGAACCCCGAACCTTTTTAACCCCGAACTCAGAACCTTTTAGACCCAAAACTCTTAAAACATAGAGCTTTCTAACCTTAAACCTAAACCTTTATGAAAATCATGCACCTCTTATCCCTCGTCCTCTTATCGGTATTTCTGCTTAGCGCCTGCGGCGGCACCACCGAAACCGTCGAAACCGAAACGGCAGAAGAAGCTCCTGCCGAACCCACCCGCACGGAAGATGGCTGGACGGTTTTCTTCAACAACGACACCAAAGATGGCTGGGAGCAACTCAACGGAAAGGCCGACTACGAAATTAAAGACGGCGTGGTGATCGGCACCACCAAAGCGGGTGAGCCCAACAGCTTTCTGGCTACCGCGCGCGACTATAGTGACTTTATCCTGGAGTACGAAGTGAAGGTGGACACCGCCCTGAACTCAGGCGTGCAGATTCGCAGCCACCAGTACCCCGCTGACTCCACGATCATGATCACGAACAGCGAAGGCAAGCAGGAAGAGCGAAAAGTGCCCAAAGACCGCGTCTACGGTTACCAGGTGGAGATCGACCCCTCGCCCCGATCCTACAGCGGCGGCATCTACGAAGAAGCCCGCCGGGGATGGCTCAACGACCTGTCTGACAATCCCGAGGCCCGTGAGGCCTTCAAGCCCACCGACTGGAACATGTTTCGGGTAGAAGCCATCGGCGACACCCTGCGCACCTACGTGAACGGCGTGCTGGCCACCGACATCACCGACTCCGAAGCGGCCAGCGGCTTCATCGCCCTACAGGTGCACGGCGTGCCCCAGGAGAAAGGCACTTTGCAGGTCATGTGGCGCAATATCCGGCTGAAGGAGATGTAGATTTTAAATATCACCGGGCGAGAGCGCCGTCGCTGGACAATCAGCAGCAACGCATTCACTACGCAAACCGACATGTCGGACCTACCGGATGGCATATGTTTTCTGGAGGCTTCCGCCGATGGCAAACGGGTATTGCGTCGGCTAGTAGTAAAGAGATAGCGTTGGTAGTCTTCGACCGACCACGCGAGCAGGTCGGTCGGAGACCTCATTGACGACACGCACTGGTTAGAAACCAGCGCAAGCATGGGTGCTATACAACCAGAAAATCATCCTGATCATCCTACCCATCCTGATCAAAAATCAAGGGGATCATACTTCTGAAAATGACCATTCATCCGGATACGTTCTTTGGTGTCCTCCATCTCGCGCAACACCGGGATAGTGCTCCGCAGGTGCTGGATGATCACCATCTGCCGCTCGCTCTCCCGCTCCAGTTGTAGCAACGCGTACTTCTGGTCGAGCGATAGGCCGATCTTGTGCGCCACGTCGAACGACATGATATCATTGGCCACCTCCACCCGATCCACCATGCTGATCACCGAGAAAAGTTCTTGGATAAGCTCGATCATTTCGGGACGCGAGTGGCTGTCGGCGTCGTATTCGTTTTCTAGAAACTCTACTTCGCCCCCGGCGTAGAGTTTGCCCGCCGTTGGGTTGTCGAACGACACCACCCGGAAGGCCCGCGTGGCTTGGGTGCTAATGTCCAGGCGTCCGTCGTCGTAGCGTTCCACCACCTTCACCACCCGCACTTCGGTGCCGTATTCGATCTGGTTTTCCACGTAGGCTGGTAAACCAAAGGGAGCGACTTGCTCCAGGCAATCACCGATGAGTTCTTTGTAGCGGTCTTCAAAGACGTGCAGGTTTAGGGTTTCGCCGGGGAAGGCAACTAAATTGAGCGGAAAAAGGGGTAGATAGGTTTCCATCAGGTAAAGTGGACGGGTTGTACGTGAAAAAATAAACGCAGAAGCGTAAATGTACGACAACTAGAAAGGTAAACTCGATAAAAAGCAGCCTAAAAGAGACAAAAAACATTATTGTCGTAACTATTAAAGTTTTTTAAACACGTTTATCGGAACCGTCCGCCTGCGCGCGGGTCATGCCGAGCGTTTGCTTAAGGTCGATAGTTAGCCTCGGTTACTTAGTTGCTTCCGGGGTTATTTTTTATCTTAACAACCGTGAGTGCACCCGCCTGACGCACCACTTAGCGGCGAAATTGCAGCCGGTAACTAACTCCGGCCTGAGCACCAAAACCGTATGGTTTCAGTTCGAAGTGGTCGCCACGGGTGCCCGATCCGCTAAAGTTCCACAAGAAGCTCGGCCCGCCGTAGATCAACCACCGGTCGCTTAGTTTTCGCTCCGCCACGTAGCTGAGGTGCGCGTACCAAGCCGGGCTTTCGGCCAGCGACTGCGCCTGTAACTCTGCTCCCAGAACGTTGCCAAGCCAGCGATTGCTTAAGCGGTACTGTACTCCCAGCAGCGCCCCGAACTCATGATCGGTTTGGCTCACCGTGCCGCGTAGCTCTTCGTAAACGGGCGTCGCTTCTACGGTGGTTTCGTTTATTCGCACGACGTCAAACGAATCGGTAACGTTATCACGGTAATCATACGTCCACTGATCCCGGGTGTAGCGGTAATAGGCGCCAATCTTGAGGGCCAAGCGCTCACTCAGCCGGTAAAGCCCCCCCGCACTCACCTGCAGACCCAGCCGATCCGTAGAAAAAGTAGTCCGGTTGAGCGCGGTGACCTGAATCTCATCGGACACATCGGGAACCACGCGCTGGTACAGCAACAGGGGGTTGACGGTTGCCCACAGCTCCCAGCGACTGGGAGCTGGCACTGGTTCCGGGGACGAAGGGGAATCCGAAACCAAGTGGCTCGGAAAAGAGACAATGGTTACATCCGGCAATTCGGTGCCGATTGCTGGTCGGCGGGGAGCAACCCAGGGCGTTGAAGTTCGCCGGTCGGTATTGTCTGCGTTGTGTTGGGTGGTTTCTTTCGGATACGAGGCGGGAACGGACGCAACCAAGTCGGAAGCGGAACGATGGGAAGCAACTTCTTCGATACCTTTCGGATTATTTGGTTCCGTTGGAAGGCCAGCATTTTCAGGGATGCGCGCGCTGGAGGTCTGACGCTGAGGCGGGGTGATCTTCTGATCAAGATCGGCCATTTCTTCCCGCTTTGGCTGCTTGGTCGACCGTTTCTCAGATTCCGACGGTTTCGTTAAATCATCCGCCACCGTCCACCAGAGCGCTCCGCCAATCATTGCCCCGAGCAGAACCAGCAGGACCGCCCAGCGGCGGGTGCCGAGCGGAGACGCGGCGGGCAGGTCGGCCGTGAGGCGATCCCAGGCTCCGGCGGGCGGGTCGGACTCGAGAGACTGTAAGCGCTCCCGGAGGCGCTGCTCAAACTTATCTTCCGGCTGATCTTTCATAGCGTATGATGCCTAAGGGTTTCAGATTCTCACGCAGCATTTTTTTGGCGGCGTGCAATTGCAATTTGGACGTGCCCACGCTGATGCCCAGCAGCTCGGCGATCTGCGGGTGGGTGTAACCATCGATCACGTAGAGGTTAAACACCAGGCGATAGCCCGCGGGCAGTTGGTTGATTTGCGCCAGCAGTTCGTCGTTGCTGAGTTTGTCCAGAATGGGCACATACTCCTCGCTGCTCGCTTCCAATTCCGTAGAATCCTCGTGGTACTTCAATTTTAGGTTGGCGCGGTACTGATTGAGCGCGGTACGGATGACTACCTGCCGGACCCAGGCGGGCAGCGTTTGCGGATCCTTAAGCGAGCCGATGTTCTTGAACACTTTCACCAGCGCCTCGTGGAAAATATCCTCCGCTTCGGCGCTTTCGCGCGCGTAACGCCGACAAATGGCCATCAGCCGCCCCTTAAACAGTTCGTACAACTGCCGTTGGGCCGTCCGATCGCCTCGCTGACACTGCTTCACCAAGCGGTGGTAGTTCATAAATTGCTGTTACAGCCTAAAAACCGATTGTCAGCAGACAACCGGTTTCTGGTCATTGGTGAACGATGTTGGTTATTCGTCAACCTTTATGTATACGGTGGCTTGGCGGCCATCGGTGTTGTCGGATGCGGGCGGCGGAGCACCAAATCCGTAGGTCAGCGACGTGCTAAAAGCCTTTGGAGTATCCGGATATCGGTAGATGATGTAGTTATTTTCTACCCACGCTTCTCCCGTAGCGGGTTGTTGATAAATGCTTACAGAATCATTTCCACATACCTGGTCATTCCACCGCACGTCAATGTGCACGGTATCGGAGATCATGGCACTCCGACTAACCACTACGGAATCGGGCAGCAAGTAGGAAGTACACGCCCGGAAAGTCACGCTGACATCCGCGTCGAAACACTGGTTGAGCGAATCGGAGCACACTTGGTAGCGAAAATTGATCGCTTGTTTTTCCGGCGAATAGTAGGCTATTCTCCGACCGTCAACCGACAGATTCGGCTCCGCGTCCGGCAACGCCAGCCGGTAGGATGAACCACACAGTCGGTCGTTCGCCAGCACGTTCAGGTAAAAAGTGCCCGAGTTTGCCGCCATAACCGTGTCCGGCGAAAAGTTTACGCTGTCGGGATTGATACGAAACGTACAGATACTGTCATACTTCACCGTATCGACGATCATCGTATCCACCGCGACCGTGTCCATCGGCTCTATGACCGGATTCATCACTATTTCAATCGTGTCGTTTCGCGACGACGCGCCGCTGCTCAGCGCGACCACCAGCCAGTCTTTTCCGGTGGTGAAGTCCGGAAACGGCACGTAGCGCAGCGCTCCGGCGTCCAGCAGCTCGGCGGTGCCTTTGGTGGGTGCTTTTTCCAGCGCGATGCGCACGTTCTGGCTGGCTTCCACGCCCCGGAGCAAATCGATCAGCACTGTGTCGCCGGTCGAACTGTAGGTGTTGCCGATTGCATTCACGCCATTGTTTATCGCCGACAGATCAGTGGCTGGAGCCACGTCGTCTTCCAGCCTATCGCAGGCCAAGGGAAGAAGGGCCAGCCCAATCATTCCCAAAAATAGTTTCATCTTTTTCATCATCGTATTAGTTTATTGGATAACGGGTACAATGAGAGGACAGCGCAAAGCGAAAAAGGGTTGGTTGGCGGAGCAAAAAAGCCTAAACCGTGATTGAATAGGCTAAAACAGGGTAGCTCCAATCGTCATCCCCGCCCGGAAAGTCACCCCATCGAAGCCGTGGTCGACGACTGCCGTGTGCTGCTTGGGTTTCCCTACCGAGGCGTTGATCCAACTGTTTCTGACTACCGGACCGGCAAAGAAGTCAAAGAACAAAATACTGCTACGGATAGGGGCTTTCAGTCCGACCAGTCCGACCACATCGAGCCGGTTAATGCGGTCTTGTTCGTCAGCAAAATCAAAACGAAAAAGTTCTATTTCCTCTTTAATAAATGGCACCGGCACGTACCCTACGTAATCTAGCTGAATACGGTGGTAACCCGCCCCGAAAGCCAGGTAAAAGTTAGAAAGCGTCCCGTCGGGTTTACGCAGTAGATATTTGTCCAACAACTCCAGACCGAACCCGCTGACCCTGGTGTCTCCGTAGTCGTCGGGAAGCCGCACCGAGGCGGGCGGCCCACCAGCCTGCTCGTACTGCGAAGCATCACCAGCGTACAAATAAGGCGAAACGGTAAGTCGATGGATACGTCGGCCTCTAATCAGTGGTTTTTCCAAATCGATTCGAACAGCCTGCATAATCAGGTACTGCGGCGCCAGCGCTACCGAGACGGCCCGATGCCGTAGCGTATCCCGCTCCTGTGCCCAACCGGAAAGGCTAACTACCACTCCGCAGAAAAAAACAAGGATGTAACGGATCATGGCTTCGGCACAAAGGGCAGTTCGCTCGCCAACCGGATGGTATCTCCTGAATAGCGGTACTGGTACAATCCGTCGTCGCCAATCACCATCAGGTGGTCGCGGTAAGGAATCACGTCGTTGGCCTCGATGCGGAAGTGGTACTTCTGCACCAGGCTGTCCACGTTGCTGATGTCGAATACCTTTAGCCCGTCGTCGCACACAAAAGACCCAATAAAATCTCAGAGGGTTGGAATCGACCACCAAACTTTTTTCCGTACTTTTAGCCTCCCCTGAAATTAACGACACTTTTTTTTGCTCACGGGGGTTGTCATTGCCGTATGCCGACTATCAAAGAACCAACCGCCGCCCCGCGCCCCGCGCCCGTCCAATCTGCCAACTCCGCCGCCTACGATCAGGAGGTGATTGAAATCTTCGGCGCGCGCGAGCACAACCTCAAGAATATCGACCTCACCCTGCCCCGCAACCAACTGATCGTGATCACGGGCATCAGCGGTAGCGGGAAGTCGTCGCTGGCTTTCGACACGCTCTACGCCGAGGGACAGCGCCGCTACATGGAGAGCTTCTCGGCCTACGCCCGCTCCTTTATGGGCAACCTGCAACGCCCCGAGGTCGACAAGATCAACGGCCTGAGTCCGGTGATTTCTATCGAGCAGAAAACCACCTCCCGGAACCCCCGCTCCACGGTGGGCACCGTCACCGAGATCTACGACTTCATGCGCCTGCTGTTCGCCCGGGCGGGCGAGGCCTACTCGTACCTCACCGGCAAGAAGATGGAGCGGCAGTCGGAAGACCAGATCATTGAGTATATCCTGGAGAACTTCGGCGACCAGAAGCTGGTGCTGCTGGCCCCGGTGGTGAAGGGGCGCAAGGGCCACTACCGCGAGCTGTTTCAGCAAATCCGCAAGACGGGCTTCGCCAAGGTGCGCGTCGACGGCGAGGTGCTCGACCTGGCTCCCAAAATGCAGGTGGACCGCTATAAGGTGCACGACATCGAAATCGTGGTGGACCGCATCATCGTGCGGGCCGAAGACCAGTACCGCATCACCGAATCGATCAAAACGGCGTTGCAGCTCGGCAAGGGCATCATGATGCTGAGCGATCAGGACGGCAACGTGCAGCACTTCTCGAAGTACCTGATGGACCCCGAAACCGGGCTGGCCTACGACGAACCGGCTCCCAATACTTTTTCGTTTAACTCGCCCTACGGCATGTGCCCCGACTGCCACGGGCTGGGCGTGATCGAGGAGTTCGCCCGCGAAGCGATCATCCCCGATTCCAAACTGAGCATCAGCCGCGGGGGCATCGAGCCGCTGGGCGAGTACCGCGACATCTGGGTGTTTAAAAAGCTGGAGGCGGTGCTCAAGAAGCACAAGGTGCGGCTCACTACTCCTATAAAGGACATCCCGGACGATAAGCTCGATATCATTCTGCACGGCGAACCCGGCAAGGTGGCGGTGAAATCCACCAAGTATCCGGGCACCGACTACCACACCGAGTTCGAGGGCGTGGTCGGTTACCTGCAAAAGCAACTGGATACCGGCAGCGACAAGACGCAGAAGTTCGTGAAGCAGTTTCTGTTCGAGCAAAGTCTGCCCCACCTGCCACGGACTGCGGCTGAAGCAGGAGTCGCTGCACTTCAAGATTGCCGACCGCAACATTGCCGAGCTGGCGATGCTGAATATCGACGAACTACAGGCCTGGTTTGCCGACGTGGAGGAGCGCCTTACCGACCGGCAGAAACTGATCGGCACCGAGGTGTTGAAGGAAATCCGCAAGCGCATCGGCTTTCTGGTTGATGTGGGTTTGACCTACCTCACGCTGAACCGTCCGCTGCGGACATTGTCGGGCGGCGAGGCCCAGCGCATCCGGCTGGCCACGCAGATCGGCACCCAGTTGGTGGGCGTACTTTATATATTAGACGAACCCAGCATCGGGCTGCACCAGCGCGACAACGTGAAGCTCATCCAGGCCTTGCGCGACCTGCGCGATCTGGGCAACACCGTGATTGTGGTGGAGCACGATAAGGACATGATGGTGAACGCCGACTACATCGTGGACATCGGACCGGGCGCCGGGCGACACGGTGGCAAGGTGATCGCGGCCGACCCGCCCCAGCAGTTTCTGAAAAACGGCGGCACCACCGCCCGCTACCTGAACGGAGCGCTCAAAATTGCCGTGCCCACCGAGCGCCGTAAGGGCAATGGCAAGAAGATCACGCTGCGGGGCGCCACCGGCAACAATCTGAAGAAAGTAACCCTCAAACTGCCGCTGGGCAAGATGACCTGCGTGACCGGAGTGTCGGGCAGTGGCAAATCCACCCTTATCCACCGCACCTTGTACCCACTGCTGGCGCAGCACCTGTACCGCTCTCAGACCCGGCCCGATCCCTACACCTCCATCAAGGGCATCGAGCACCTCGACAAGGTGATCGAGGTGGACCAGTCGCCCATTGGGCGCACGCCGCGCTCGAACCCGGCTACCTACACCGGGGCGTTCACCGACATCCGAGCGCTGTTCACGCAGCTGCCCGAGGCGAAAATCCGGGGCTACAAACCGGGGCGCTTTTCTTTTAATGTAAAGGGTGGGCGCTGCGAAACCTGCGAGGGGGCGGGACTACAGCTTATTGAAATGGACTTTTTGCCCGACGTATACGTGCCCTGCCCCACCTGCAAGGGCAAACGCTATAACCGCGAGACACTCGAGATTCGCTTTAAGGGCAAGTCTATTTCCGACGTGCTGGACATGACGGTGGAGCAGGCGGTAGAGTTTTTCGAAAACCAACCGCGCATTCTGCGCCGCATCCAGACGCTGAGCGAGGTGGGGCTGGGCTACATCACGCTGGGGCAGCACGCCACCACGCTGTCGGGTGGTGAGGCGCAACGGGTGAAGTTGGCCACCGAGCTGTCGAAGCGCGACACCGGCCAGACGCTTTATATCTTAGATGAGCCTACGACTGGATTGCACTTTCAGGATATCCAGCACCTGTTGGACGTGCTTAATAAGCTCGTCGACCGAGGCAACACCGTGCTCATCATCGAGCACAACATGGATGTGATTAAAGTAGCCGACTATATTGTTGACTTAGGCCCCGAGGGCGGTCAGGAGGGCGGCGCCATCGTGGCCGAAGGCACTCCCGAAGTGGTAGCCACCAGCGACCAAGGCTACACCGCCAAATTTCTGCGCGAAGAGCTGGCGGCGGGATAAAACTCAGAGACGTCATCCCGGAAATTTGCGAAGCGAAGCAGATTATCCGGGATCCCCTTAACTCAGCGGCAGAAGCCACCCCCCCAGTTCTGGGTCCTTACCGAACCTTGGGGGCGAGGCGCGCAGCCCGTAGTACGCCGCCTAATTCAGCGACAAAGCCACTCCTTTTTCCAAACATTTTTCTTCGCCCGAAGGAGATCCCAGCTTACCGCTATCGCTTTGGCCGGGATGAAGGTAGCGGGAGTGGCATTTTTTTGCTAAAAAGTGACTCTTTGCCCTAAAAAGCACCTTGTGCAGCATCGACCCTAATTAACTTTCGCCTTTTTTCTTACATCCTGTCACTTTGTTAGCCGACCTTTCTCACTAGGAAACGCCTAGCAGTTTCTAGCCAAAGTGCTATCATTTTGGGCAGTTGTTACCCATCTTGCCAATGTCAGCGTAGTTTGTCAGTTTGATCTTTCTACCGGTTTCTGATCGCTTTTTGGTGAACCCTACGCGTGTACGTCACACCCTCCATCCCCAACAAAAAATCTAAACAAGCCCCTTAGCTTGCAACCGCAATGAAGCACCAACCTCAACGCTCGTTGCGCAAACGCTCAAGTTATGTTTTCTCAAACCATTAACGTAATGCCTATGAAAAATTCCCCGCGCAGTGCGACGGGCGCCTTTGGCAGCCTCTTGTCTCTGCTCCTCTTTCTGATGTTCAACCCCCCAACGCAGGCGCAACAGTCTGATGCCAGCAGCGACCCCAGTGGTACGATAAGTACCGACGGCGGTAGCAGCGGCAGCGGATTCCTGTCGGAGATCACCTACGGCGGCAAAGTGGGCCTCACCTCGAGCGGCTTCTACGAAGGCTTCGCGAAAGGACGGCCGCACAGCGGTAGCCTACCCGGTTTAGTGGTTGGCGGCTTCGCCAGCTACTCCGTACTGGACTTCCTCGACGTATCGGCCGAGTTGCTCTATATGCAGCAGGGCGGCACCCGCGTGGAGCTCAAGGAGTCGATCGTGAACGGAACGCCGGTGGCGATCACGGGCAACGTGCGACTGCACAACGTGGAGTTTCCAGTGCTGTTGCGCGCTACGCTGCCCAACTTGGACCTGGGTTTCCGGCCCCAGTTGGTGGTGGGGCCCTCGATTGGTTACAACGTGGCGGCGGTTCAGTCGCAGGACGTGACCTACTTTCTGGCCCCGCGCGACGACACGGAGTTTGGTATTGAAGCTGCTGCGTTTAGCACCACCAACAGTGGTACGGAAAACGTGCGCTCGGAATACCAATCCATGCAGTACGGTTTGAACATCGGGCTAGGTATTGAACTGCCCCTGGAGGCGTTCACCCTGGTCTTTGACACCCGCTATCGGTACGGGATCAACCCCGTGAACAACGGCTTCGACGCCAACGATTTGTTGCGCGACGCCACGGACGTACGGTCTAACTCCTTCGTCTTTTCGTTGGGAATCGGCTTCTAGTAATCAGATTATTAACAACGCTCTTATCACAGTTAAAACAAACTCTTAATTTAAACAAACACGAACAATGCAAAACACACGAGTAAGAAACTTATTCTCAACGATTCTAGGCGCCGGTGTAGTAGCCGGAGGCCTGATGTTGTCTTCATGCGAAGACGAATTCACCGAGCAAGACGCCATCCGAGCGCAGCAGGAAACCTTAGCCGCCCTGGAAGATCAGGAAGCTAAGAACGACGCAATGGCCGAGGCCATGCAAGATTCGCTGAACCGCATCGGTGCGAAGATTAATTATACCGTGACGGTAGTAGCCGATGGAGGTTCTGCCAACACAGGACGTACCGCGGCCACTGCTTCGGCGGAAGGAGCTACCGTTACCCTAATTCAGGGCGGAAAGACCTTCACCGAAACCGCTGCTAAGGGCGGAGTAGCTACCTTTGTAGGACTGCTACGCGGACAGGCAACGATCACCATCGAAGCCACTGATCATACTCCGGTGACGTATACTACTACCCTGGGTTCTGCTGGTGTAGAAGAAAACAACGTGGGTACAATCATCCCGGTGTTCCCCATGACCGAAGCAGCAGGTGCTACCGTGGTGAAAGGAATGGCTTGGGCTGAGTTGAATACGCTAAACGACATGCCGGAACCGGCTGAGGGAGCAATTGTACGATCCACTATCAGTGTAGATAATGCGTTATCTTCTTACCGATCAGGGGCAACCTACGGTCGAATAGAAACCGCTACCTACACTGGTTTCAAGCAGGAAACTGCCGTGGATAGTGAAGGAAACTATACGCTGGTTATTCCTAACGGAAACGGCAGTGATGGACAGGGATTCGCATCAAAGATTGAGTTCTTACCCTTCGAAGCTGAGCAGACCTACGTGATGGAGCAAGGCGACTCACTAGTGGTGATGAAAGAAGTTGTAGTCTTCGATCCTAACGCTGGTGTTGTTGGTGGAAACCACATTGATACGAGTCTTCCTAACGTATTCGTTAAGGTTGGCGCACCTACCGGAAACGCTTCCGGAATGGAACTGGTTGCCGAGGCAACGCGTACAGAATTTAGTTCTCGCTCTAGGGTACTCGTTGACGCTAGAGGAAAAGACTATACTGCTGGTGACCGCTTCGACTTCTCGGCCGACAAGGATGGCAATGCTGCATTTCTGACCGTGAACGTAGATGCTTCCGGCGCTGTCACAAGCGTTAATATAGACAACAACGGAGCCACCTACGATGCCGCACCTACTTTGACTCCGGCTGCTAACGTTACTGGAACCGGGGCGGCTTTGATGGTTAACTTTGAAACAATTTATAATATCAAGTTGGCTAACGGAGGCAGTGGTTATTGGGAAGTACCAGAGGTGGTGCTGACCTACGATTACTACGATAATGGTGTTTTAGTACAGGATGCGTATGACGATAATCTAAGCGCTAACGTAGTTGCAGGTAAAGTTCAGGATACTAACTCTGACGGAATTGTTAGAACTATCACTTCGGCAACTACTCCCAAGATCAACATTGCTCCGATGGAAGCCAGTCAGGCAGTGGTTGATATGGATGAGTACTTAATCACTGAACAAGGGCGTCTCATAGGTGAAGATGATGATAATGAAATCTATCTCAACGGTGCAGATCGCGGAAATGGTTACGTAACTAATCCTACAGTCACAATTAAATCAGTGACGGGTGAAACCACAGCGACTGGCGTTGCTTACGTTAATGGTGGCGAGATTGACTATATCACCATCACCGATCCTGGTTCTGGTTTTGTTAGTGAGGTTAACACCAAAGGACACAGTGTGGCCTCGCCGAAGCAGTACGATGCTTCGCCGACGTTTAAGCCGTCTACGGTGGTTAACAACTACAACTTCTTCTTCGGAGCAGGAGTAACTAAGTAGTAAGGCTCGAAGTAATAAATTGAAAGAAAAGGCTTCCCCCTTAAGCGTTCTACGCGGGGGGAGGCCTTTTTTTTTGGTTTATAAAGGCTTAGATGGCTACGACTAGGTGGGTCCCTACTCGTTGCGTAGAGTAGACGCTACGAACCAATTGCAGCTGCTACTTCAAAGTCACTTACCCCTCAGCAAGTATAATAACTAGCGTGTTAACCTTCCTAATGATATATTCGTACATTCTTAAAAACGGTACTATGGCTCATTCCAAGGCGTCCTTTTCTTCTTCCGATAAAATAGATCCTCTACAACTAGACCTTCTAAAGCTGTTCTCTGCCAGGCGAATGAGTTCAGAAGAGCTACGCGATATTAAGCTGCTCATTGCCAATTATTATGCGCAGAAAGCCGACGCTGAGCTAGACCATCTGTTTGAAGAAAACAAGTGGACTGTTCAAGAAAAGGTGAGAGAATGGGGAGAAGGGCATGATCGCATTAAGTCTCGCTGATGCAAACCCTCGTAGTAGACACCAACTGTTTACTCCAGATCATTCCCAAGCGCTCTCCCTATCGGTGGTTATATGACGAAATTTTGCAAGGCAACGTTAGTTTGGCCGTTTCGTCAGAAATATTGTTAGAATACCGTGAGATACTTCAGCAAAGGACGAACTCAATAGTGGCTGAGAATATTATCACAGCCCTAATAGAGCTTCCCGATACAAGGAATATAAGCCCCAGTTATCGCTGGCAGCTAATCGCTGATGACCCCGATGATGATAAATACGTAGACTGTGCAGTAGCAGCTAGCGCTGATTATTTAATCAGCGACGATTGACACTTCAATATATTATCCACAATAGAGTTTCCTCGTGTTGCTCGGTTACGCCTAATTCAAGCGAAGCAATTCTTAGCTATTTAGGCATCTCTCATTCTTTTTTGTAGCAAGGTTCTTCCAGAATGACAATAAAAGGAATTGGGTTAGGTGTTTGCTGCTTTTCAATCCGGTCTCAAACGAAATATTTCAGTATCTTCGCTGGGATGAAAACCTTCCTGATCTCCGTTCTATTCCTGTTGGGATTGCTCGTCACGGGTAGCCTGCTGCCTGGCTGCAACTCCCGGACCACTGAGCAGCCTGCGCTGACAATCCCGACCGATTCAACCACAGTGGCCCAGGGCAAAGAACTCTTTGTGAACAACTGCTCGGCCTGTCATAACTTCCGGCAGCGGGCCATTGGTCCGGCACTGGCGGGAGTCACCACCGCGGTAGAACCGGACTGGCTGTACCACTTCATCCGCAACGCTCCGGCGATGATCGACAGCGGCGATACGCGAGCGGTGAAGCTATACGAAGAATACCAGCAGTACATGCCGCCCTTCACCAGCCTCGACAGCAGCGCGGTGCTGGCCATTGTGGGCTACCTGCACACCCAGCAGGAAGCAGCTCCGGCGGTCACGGCAGCTACGCTAGAAAACGTGCTCACTGACCCCATTCCGGCCAAGATCAAACGCTCGGGCCTCGCCCTGGTGCTGGAACCGGTGGCACAGGCCCCCGCCACCCGCCCCGAACCGCCGGTGGCCCGCATCAACAAAATGCTGATGCTACCGGGCGAATCGTCGCCCGGCGAATCGTCGCCCGGCGAAGCCAGTCAACCCGAACGGATGTTTATGCACGATTTGCAGGGCATCCTCTACGAGGTGAAGGACGGCACCTTTCGTCCCTACCTTGACCTGCGGGAGCGACAACCGAACTTTATTGACAAACCCGGCCTGGGCACCGGCTTCGGCAGCTTTGCGTTTCATCCGGAGTTCTACGACAACGGCCTGCTCTACACCACCCACACCGAACCGGCGGGCACCGCTGTCGCTGATTACGCCTACGCCGACAGCATCGATGTGACGTTGCAGTGGGTGCTCAGCGCGTGGAAAACCGACGATCCTACGTCAGTGACCTTCAGCGGCAAGCCCCGCGAACTGCTGCGTGTCAACATGGTGACGGGCATCCACGGCATGCAGGAACTTACCTTCAATCCCACCGCCAAGTCGGGCGATGAGGACTACGGGCTGTTGTACCTGGGCGTGGGTGAGGGCGGAGCTACTCTGCACGGTCACCCCGAGCTGTGTCAGGACCGGAGCCGCCCCTGGGGCACCATCCTGCGCATCGATCCGCGGGGCAATAACGGGCCCAACGGACAGTACGGCATTCCGGCGAATAATCCCTTCGCGCAAGACGGCGACGAGCGAACGCTGGGCGAGATCTTCGCCTACGGCTTTCGCAATCCGCACCGCATCAGCTGGGATACCGGCGGCGAGCACGCCATGCTGATTTCGGGCATCGGCGAGAAGAACGCCGAGGAGTTGAATTGGGGAGTAGCCGGGGCCAACTACGGCTGGCCGCAGCGCGAGGGCACCTTCTTGATCGATGAGCGGGGCGACATCTCACTGCCCTACCCGTTGCCGCCCAACGACGATGCGCTGGGCTTCACCTATCCGGTGGCGCAGTACGACCACGACGAGGGCAATGCTATCTCGGGAGGCTTCGTGTACCGTGTCCATCCAGACCGTGTCCATCCAGACCGGGGCCAAGCCATCCCGGCGCTGCAAGGCACCTACGTGTTCGGCGACGTGGTGACCGGACGCCTGTTTGGCGTTGCCGCCGATGAACTGAAACTAGGGCAGCAAGCGGAAATCAAGGAACTGGGTTTGCGGGTAGACGGCCGAGCCACCACGCTGCGCGAGGTGACGGGCATCAACCGGGTGGATTTACGGTTCGGTCTGGGTTTTGACAACGAATTGTACCTCTTTACCAAATCCGACGGCCGGGTGTGGAAAGTAACAGACGTGGTGGAAGAGAAAACGGCCCAGGCGGGGATTTGAATTTATTGGTCGGCGTGATTAATCACGCCTCTACGCCGTTGTTTTCGGGCTCGTCGGGTTCCTCTTTTCTCTTCCGGCCCGCCTTGCGCAGGGCCTGATCAACGATCCACTCCAGTTGTCCGTTGGTGCTGCGAAACTCATCGGCGGCCCACTTCTCTACCGCTTTCATCATTTCAGGACTCACCCGCAACACAAAGGGTTTCTTTTTAGCCATGTTCTGGATGATGGATGCTGATGATTTACTGGATGGTCAGATGCTAGATGACTTTCTACACGGCAAGGATGCTGGATGCTGGCTACTAGCGGATAGTGACCAGTGACCAGCTACTGATGGAGGGTGCCGGTGTTGACGACGGGAGTGGCATCTTTGTCGGAGCACAGCACCACCATCAGGTTGCTCACCATCGCGGCCCTTCGGTCTTCGTCCATCTCGATGATCCGTTTGCGCGAGAGTTCGGCCAACGCCATCTCGACCATACTCACCGCGCCTTCCACGATTTTCTCGCGGGCGGCCACAATGGCGGTAGCCTGCTGTCGGCGTAGCATGGCGCTGGCGATTTCCGAAGAATAGGCCAGATAGCCAATGCGGGCCTCAATCACTTTGATACCCGCCATCCGCAGCCGATCACTCAAGCGGTCCTCCAGCGCATCGTTCACCTCATCCACCCCCGACACCAGCGTGATTTCGGGAATGTCGTTAAAGTTATCGTAGGGATAGGAGTTGGCCAACTTACGCACGGCGGCATCAGACTGCACCCGCACGAAGTTCTGGTAGTCATCCACCTCAAAGGCGGCCTGGTAGGTGTTCTCGACTTTCCACACCAAGATCACACTGATCATGATGGGGTTGCCCAGTTGGTCGTTCACCTTCACGCGTTCGCTGTCGAAGTTGCGGGCGCGCAGCGATATTTTCTGCCGGGTGTAAAAGGGATTGGTCCAGAAGAAACCGTTGCGCTTCACCGTGCCCCGGTATTCTCCGAACAGCGTCATCACGCAGGACCCGTTGGGGTCGACCATGAAGAAGCCGCGCAGCAGAAAAATAAGCGTTAGCACGGCCAGGATAAGCAGCAGCGGCATTTCAAGCACGGCCACGGATAGCAAGCCGACCAGGACAACGAGCACAACGGCCCCAACCATCACGTAGCCTGAAACGGCGTTGATTTCTTTTTCGTGGTTCATGACCGATAAATGTGTGATATCAAATTGATATCATAAAGATACTACACTATTTTTAACTTCCAAGCCCATGTGCTTTACAGATCATTCCGTGACAATTTGCTCGTTATTCTACGTACATTAATTGTACTATTTATCTATAAAATATTAAATATAGTATTTTTATGCGGATAAATGCGCGTATTACAAAAGTAAAACGTATTTTTGTTACACTTATAACCATGTATCATTTTGACCTAAATTGTAATGAAAAATTCTACTTACCCTGCCCTATCCGGGCAACCGCGTACCTATCAACGCTTTAAATCAGCGGTTTTTCTTCTCTTATTTTCCGTGTTTGTCTTGCCTGCACTGGCGCAAACCGTACCCACGCCCATCGAGGTCCGCCTGCAACCCGGTCAAACCGCCGTTCGGCAGGTTACCGTGACTAATCCGGCTGACGCACCGGTAAACTTTCAAACGGCAATCAAAGAAACCACGGCTTCTTTGGCGCGATGGACCCTTGGTCCTACTTCTTTTGATGACCTGAACGTAGTTTTTTCTACTGGATTTGAAGACTACCCGGTAGGGGAATTTAACACGCAAAACGGATGGGTTGATAAAGTACTGGCAGAATATCCAAACTTCACCTTTGGTAACTCTATTCCGGTTGAGGCTACGGTAAGCACAGCCGAACCACTGAATGGTGAGAAGCACCTGGCTTACGCATCAATAGATACCAACCAGATTTACGATAGTTACAGCCCCCTGATCGAGGCTGAGCAGACGAGTGCGGTACGAAGTGCGGTGCTTAACGTTAAGCTAACTGGCACAGAATCGTCTTTCGTTATATATACTTACCAAAATGATGTTGCGGCCAATGGAAACCCTAAACCACCACTTCTTGGTGCTAACTTCCAGATTCTTCCAGGTGGTCGCGTTTTCTATTTCGAGGGTGGCACAAACAACTTTCTCCGTGCCCCCTTCACCTTCAGTGCCGACCAAGAGTACGTTGAGGTAAGATTTGTTGTGAACCAAATTGCTAAAACGTTCGAGGTATACCTCGACGGTCAGCGGGTCGTAGAGGCAACCAGAACCAATAATGCAATAATTGATGGTATAGCAGTAACTGGGTACAACAACTTTGTATTCCCAAAATTTGATACTCCGTTTGGCCCTTCCCTCTACGTAGACGACGTAACTATTGCTGATGGCGATGCGTCTACTCCCGACTGGCTCAGTACTTTGACTACTTCCGGGACCCTACCCGCTCAGGGAGAGCGCACGCTAGACGTAACTGTTGATGCGCAGGGATTGGAACCGGGCATCTACGAGGCTGAAGTGCAGGTACTAGACGAGGCCTTCGGCACCGTTTCTACCGTGCCCGTTACCCTGATCGTTGAGGAGCCTCCGGTAAACCCAGTGGTTGAAAACCTCAACCTCACCTCCATGTGTTCGGATGATCCCGAAACCGAACTGCGCTGGCGCATTCGCAACCCGAACGATTTTGACGTGGCAGTAGCGTGGCAGGTATACGGCAGCACGCAAGCCGATACCGTATTAGCCACCCCTGGCGACTCATTCTTTTTCACCCAGACCGAGCCCGGGGCCAACACCACCATCATCCGCTGGAAGGACGAGAACGGACAGACAAAGCAAAGGACCAAAGCATCCGGAAAAGATCCTTGTCAGCCCGTGGTGGCTCAACCCAAATTACTGGCGTATCCTACGATCATTGAAAACGAGCTGACTCTGGAGATAGACGGAGCGGGCGAGGGCAAGCTGTTTATTTTTAGCGAGCGGTACGCTTTGATCTACCGAGCCAAGGTAGCTCCGGGTACCAACCTAGTGCTCAGTGCCGACGAACTGAGACTACAGTCGGGCGTGACTTACTACATTCTTCTGGCGATACCAGGGCCCAACGGATGGGCAATCCGTAAGCAAACCGTACTCAAGCAGTAGTTTACTCTGCCCTCTTCGCCAAGCCCGTTAAGATTGTTCTAACGGGCTTTTCTTGCTTCACTCGCTGCCAATCAAGCCCGAAGGAAACACCACTACGCTCTCGTTCCCATCTTCCTACAGCGGCCACACTACTTAGTACCCCGCTCTTTGCTTTAGTTCTCCCCCTTTCACTTGCCGACAGTAGTGAGCAATTCCTGCTCGGGAAGAGATTCCTAACTTTTTGAGGACGTTTTCACTGTGGCGGCGGGCCGTATGCCCGCTGATGAAAAGTTCTTCGGCGACTTCCCGATCAGTGAAGCCCTGCACGAGCAACTGCGTTACTGCTACCTCTCGGGGTGTTAGGTTAAAAGCCGACCGCAACCAGGCCGAAGCAGGAAGTGCCGAAACCCGCGCTACGGCAACCATTAGCAAGGGCACAGGCAGCGAAAAACGGTCGAGGTACCCCCGTAGGTGGTAAGAATGGCATCCTAGCGTAATGCGACGGGAAGTAGTCATCATCTCACCAGGCTGGGGGGTGGCAAGGGTCCGTAGCTGCGCCCCGAAAAAATGAAGGGCTTCTGTTAAAGCATCAGCAAGCGGTTCGGCAGACAGGAGCTGCCGCAGGCTGATGTTGCGGTAGTATTCTTTTCCATCCACGCTAAAGACGGCGAGCGCTTCCTCCACCTCATCAATGCGCGTGGTCCAATCAGCGTACCTATCCAGTAAGCACTGCCGGAAATGAACGTTTGCTTCAAAGGCGGGTAGCAGAAGATTCAGTAATTGATGGCACCCGGCCCCTAGCGCCGGAACATTAGACTGCTGGTAGCCGAACCCCAACAGACTTCCTCCCCGCCGGAGAGGGACCGAGAGGGCCATCTGCCGCTCAATATTAACCGGCTGATACGCTTCGCTGTATAGTATACACTCCCGCCACCGCCGAGCATCATATACGACCGCATCGTGTACGGCATTCTCACCAAAATAGCGGATGAGCCGATGCTGCTGGGTAATGTAGCTATCTTTAAATACCAAATAGCCTTCGTGGTCGTGTCCCACAAAATTACTGCGAATGTGGTCGCCAAATTGACGATCTATGGTAGGGCTTCTCACGGAAAGCGCTTCCTTTTCGTTGTGCCCACCGGGTGAGGCTGGTTGCATTCGCTCGGGCTCAATCAGGTATACCGCTTCGGTACCGCTAAGGCTCGCGAGCAGGGGAAGCGAAGCAGCTAGCCAGTCGTCGGTATAGTCCGGGCCGCCTACCGACAGCATGTTGCGCTGCACTTGCTGAACCTGCTTTAGCTGCTGCGTAGTAAACATCATGAAACAAGTTGAAGGGGAAATGAGGTTGTCTGAACCCATTAGTAAATTTTGCGACTCACAACGTAACCGCCCACCAAGGATATTGTTAAGCACGCCAGGCCGGATGAAATATAGGGCAAATGCCCTATTGCCCGAAAGGCAACGCGCGGGTACCTTGCACTAGACAGTGCGTCTTGCTCAGCTTTCTCGATTTGCCTACCGGCGGGCAGGGTTAGCCAAAGTATGCCTCACGGAGGTTGACGGTGCTTAAATCAAGCGCAAGACGATCTGCCCTTCAATCAAGTATTGACCAACCATAACTCAAAACAACCTATTACTATGAAGAAGCAATTTAAGCTCAGCAGCACTCCTATTGCGGTATTCGCACTAGCAATTACGATGATAGGATGTGGTGGTGGTGACGAACCATCGATCGCTCAAAACACCCTGGCAATTTCAGGTATCTCGCCCTCAGACGGGGCAGCAGGTACGGACGTGAGCATTTCTGGCGCGGGCTTTGGTGACGACCTGAGCAAAGTAAAAGCGTTTTTCAATAATGTGGAGGGCACCGTATATAGTGTGACTGATACCCGGATTGGGGCTACCGTGCCGGTGGGAGCCAGCACCGGGCCTACCAAAGTAGTCGTGGATGGGGTGGAGAAAACCGGGCCAGTGTTCACCTTCGTGGCGGAGGTAGCGGTTACAATCTCGAGCATTTCCCCTACAAGCGGGGCAGCAGGCACGCAAGTCACCGTTACCGGAACCGGCTTCGGGACGGACGCTAGTCTCGTGCAAGTGCTGTTCAATGGCATAGTCGGCGAATTAGTAAGCGTTACTGATACGCAGATAATAGTTACTGCCCCGGCCGGTGCCACCACCGGGCTTATAAAAGTAGTAGTGGATGGGGTGGAAAAAGAAGGTCCCACATTTAGTTATGAGATCACCCCCGCTCCGACCGAGGCAGTGAGCACCCTGGCCGGAAGTGGCATTGAAGGAGATGCTGATGGTGCCGGAACAGCTGCCCAGTTTAATTTTCCACAAGGCGTGGCCGTAGATGTTGATGGAAATGTGTACGTAGCTGATCGAAATAATAATAAAATTAGAAAGATCACCCCAGCGGGCGTCGTGAGCACCCTGGCAGGAAGTGGCACTGAAGGAGATGCTGAGGGTAGCGGAATAGACGCGCAGTTCAGTCGTCCAGCAGGCGTAGCCGTAGATGTTGATGGAAATGTGTATGTAGCGGATTCAGGCAATGATAAAATTAAAAAGATCACCCCGGCGGGCGTAGTAACTGCCCTGGCGGGAAGCAACACAACCGGGGCGGCTGATGGTAGCGGGACAACCGCGCAGTTTCATTTTCCAGTAGGTGTTGGCGTAGGTGTTGATGGAAATGTGTACGTGGCTGATTACAACAATCATAAAATCAGAAAGATCACCTCGGACGGGACAGTGAGTACCCTGGCCGGAAGTGGTACTTTCGGAGATACCGATGGCAGTGGAACAGCTGCGCAGTTTGATGGTCCAGAAGGTGTGACCGTAGATGTTGATGGAAATGTGTACGTGGCTGATAGAGAAAATCGTAAGATCAGAAAGATCACCCCGGACGGAGTAGTGAGTACCCTGGCGGGAAGCGGCGAGTTTGGGGATGTTGATGGCAGCGGAACAGCCGCGAAGTTTAATGGTCCAGGAGGGGTGGCCGTAGATGCCAACGGAAATGTATATGTAGCGGATGAACTCAATCATAAAATCAGAAAGATCACCCCGGATGGAGTAGTAACTACCCTAGCGGGAAGTGGCACTGAAGGGGATGCTGAAGGGAGTGGATCAGCCGCGCAGTTTAATCGTCCAGAGGGGGTGGCCGTAGATGCCAGCGGAAATGTGTATGTTTCTGATCGAGGCAATCATAAAATCAGAAAGATCACCCAGGATTAAACAGTGATCTTAGCTAACAAAAAGTATCAAAATTAAGCTTCCGGGGACTAAAACCCCGGAAGCTTTTCGCGGTCGCACAATTAGTCTAAGTATTTACCAATGTTGTCATATACTTACCCAGATCGTATAGACGTACTTTAGAGAATGACCGGCTTTACTCATTCCTGATCAACCCTGAAGGAAACACGACTACGCTTTCGTTACCATCCTGACCCACCGCGGCCACGCCGAAGTAGTAGTTGTCAATCACCACCCCTTCCAGCGTGTGCTCGGTCGCGTCGCCCACGTATCTTTCGTAGGTCCACTGGGGCGCGGTGGTTTCGCGCCAGTATACTTTGTAACCAGCCAGATTGGGCGCATTCACCTTTTCCCAGGCCAGAGTAGTAGAAGGCTGCACCGCCCCGCCGATTCGCACGCTGTCGGGAGCCGGAGGCGCATCGGCGAGTCCGGCCAGGGTGATGGCGTTCACGGCGGTAAGCTTCTTGGCATAGTCAAAGTTTACTCCCTCCACTACGTCGCCGTAGGCAATGCCGTTCTCGGTGCGAATGTCCTGGTGCTGCCGGTTGTAGTTTTCGTGGGCTTCCATGATGCGCACTCCGGCGAAACCCAGGTCGTTGAACGGACGGTGGTGTCCGCCCCGTCCGAAGCGGTCCAGCCGGTAGATCATCATCGGGTTCATCTGCGGCATATACTGCTCGGTCATTTTGTGCACGTAGCGGGCCAGTTGCCGCGAGATACCGTTGACCTCGCCCCCGGTAAAGCGGCGGAAGCGGCGCTCCTGCTTCGTCTCGGTGGGCGGCACCGGTTCCGAGAAAATGCGGAAGGTGCGGTTATCGATCACCCCGTCCACTCCTTCGATGTTACCGATCATGTCGTTGTTGAGCACTCCGATCAGTTGCCAGTCGTTTTCCTGGGCGTAGTCGGCCAGTCCCTGTCCGCCGTACAGCCCCTGCTCCTCACCCGACAGCCCCACGTAGGCGATGCTCTGAGGAAACTCGTACTGCGTGAGCACCCGGGCCGCCTCGATGGCTCCGGCCATGCCCGAGGCGTTGTCGTTGGCTCCCGGAGCGTCAATTTCGTAGTCGGTGGCGCTCGAGGCCCGCGAGTCGATATCGCCCGACATCATCACCAGTCGGTTGGGAAACTGAGTGCCGCGCTGGATGGCCACCACGTTCACGATGTCTACGTCCTTGATGATGCGCTCGCCGGTGCCCTTCGGCACGAAGTTGCGCTGGTAGAACACCTCCAGGCAGCCACCGCAGTCTTCCGAAATTTTGTCAAACTCGGCCTTTATCCACCGCCGCGCCGCCCCGATGCCGCGGGTATCAGAAATAGTGTCTGATAATGTATTACGCGTACCGAAGCCCGCTAGGGTGCGGATGTCTTGCTCGATACGGCTGGCCGACACGCTGTCGATGACGCGGTACATCCGCAGATCAACCTGGGGCGGGGCGGTTGCTACTGGTGTGGTCTGACTATAAAGAGGAAGTGACAGTAGAAAAAAACAGAAGAACAAATGATAGAGGCGCATAACGTAGAATTTAAGCAGTTTAACCCGGTGAGGTGCAGAAAGTTACTAATTATCTTTACCTATCGTTAAATAAGCATATATTTGCGTATGCCTAAGTATAAAACCGATCGGGACACCATTCTGCGCAAGTCGCTAGACGTTTTTCTGCGCAAAGGATACTATCATACGAAGTTTTCGGATCTGGGGAAAGCCTGCGGTCTGGAAAAGTCTCACTTCTATTATTACTTTAAGAATAAGGAAGACCTAATGCTAGCGGTACTGGATTTCACCTACCGCAGCGCCAAGCAGCACATTTTCGACAAAGCCTACGACGCGTGTTACCCGCCGAAGCAGCGCCTGGAGAAAATGATGCAGAACACCGTGCGCCTCTACGACGCTGTTCCTAAAGGTTGCTTGATGGGCAATACGGTGCTCGGCACCACCGGCAATGAACCGGAGTTTCAGCAGATACTACGGCAACATTTTGACAGTTGGGTAGCCGCACTGGCCCATTTGTTCGCAACCCAGTACCCGGCGCAGAAGGCGCAACGCCTGGCCCAGGAGTCGGTGCAGGAAATTCAGGGAAGCGTAATGTTCGTGCGTTTGTACGATGATGTTCGCTACTTAGAGGAAGCCGTGCAGCGAATAGTAGGACGGTTGGAGAAATCAGCGGGGCGCAAAGCTCCCCAAAAATAATTGGCATCTGGTGCAAGAGAAAGGCTTGGGCTGGGTGGCCGTGCAGAACCAAATTGCCTACCGACGACCCGCTATCCCACTGGAAAGAGTCATCATCGATTCTACGCTGCTGCACTGGGGGCCTAAAAGCCTGCGGGTTGAAATGCGGATGTGGAACAACACCAAACAGCAGCTAAAATCGCTCTTGTGGATGACGTTGGTGCACTACAACCTGCGTACGCAAAAAAGCGAGCGGCACAACGAAGCGCTAAGCGCGCTATTTGCTTCGCTGGAAAACCCCCTACCCCACCCGATGAGCTTCGAGGAGCGAACCGAACAGTTATCCTCGTCCGCCACCGTCACCTCGTAACCAACCGAACCAATGAAGCAATGAAGCAACTTACTTACCTAAAGAAAAATACCCTACAGTGGTGGGACGTGCCGGAGCCGGAATTGCAACTTCCTACCGATGCTTCTGTTCAACAACATTACCCGGCCCATGCAAATCGGCTTGGCCTTCCACTACCTCGATCCGGTCACCATCGATATGCTCGGTAAGCAACCGTTCAAAGGTCCTATTCCGGTAGTTGGGAGCGCATCCCGTGCAAATACCGCAGAAAGAGTTGATGCAGATGTACGCCAATGACACCACCTTTCATACGGGGATCTCCCACCCCCGCGCCGACCTGCCCGAGGTGCTGGATTTGATTGCGACCCGGAAGTTTCAGCCCGAAAAAGCAACCACCCTGCTGGCCGACTGGGAAGACGCTTCGGAGGCCTACCTGGAGCGCACCACCAAAGTGGTGGTGCACCGTCCGGCAACATTATCCTAGGGCAAGCGCTTGCCTTTTGTGGTTGGTATCAGGAATAGCAGACAGATAGCGATTTTCACAAAAGGAATAGCTTATGCTACCCAACTATTCTTTTTTTCCGCCGCCAATTTCAACACCTACGTTCATTCCTAAGTAGTTGTAAGCAGGCAGGCCAGTGACGTGATACATTGCCGCGATTTTAAAATGCCCTACATTTAATCCTACTCGAGGGGCAATTCCTAAGGTTGATTGCCGGTCAGTTTGTATTTCGACCGAGCTGATACTCGTCGAAACCGAGCTGTTGTTTGCCCTATACATACCAAAGCCCAAACCGGCGTAAGGACGAGTTCTTTCCGTTCGAAAAATAGTAGTCACCAGTTAGCAGTACCGGAAAAATAATTTTGCTGGCATTGATTTGAACCGCTCCAGGGCTGACGCTGAGATTGTTAGAACTTAGCATTGCTGCCTCCAAACGAATGCCTATACAGATAACATCCGATGCCATGTACTTTGGCTCGAGGTAGGCGCCCATTCCCACACCAAACGCATCGCTCTGCGGTACGGACATGAGAAAACCTATATCTGTTTTGAAAGACTTAAATTTAGTGCTTTGAGAGAAAGTGGTAGTAGGAACGATCAGCCACAGAAAAGCGCCATACGTTCAGTAGTTTCATGCCGAATGAAATAAATACCCTAAACGCTCAAAATACCGAACCTCCGGCGTAAAACCTAGTTTTTCCCTCTCATTCATCCCGCAGCGAATCCACCGGATTGGCCGAAGCGGCGCGCAGCGCTTGGGCGCTCACGCTGAGTCCGGCCACCAACAGGGAAATCATTCCAGTAATCAGGAAGATATCGAGTCCGACGTTGATGCGGTAGGCGAAGCCTTGCAAGAACCGTTCGGCGGCGTAGTAGATGAGCGGACAAGCCAACACGAAGGCAATGGCTACCAAGCCAGCGAAGTTTCGCGACAGCAAGATGATAATCTGGGACACCGAAGCGCCGAGCACCTTGCGCACGCCGACTTCCTTGCGCCGCAAGCGGGTGGCGAAGGCCGCTAGCGCCAGCAGTCCCAGTGAGGCGAGCACCACCGCGATGCCCGCGAAGAGCGAAGCGGTGAGGCCCAAGCGCTCCTGAGCGCGGTACATCTTGTCAAACTCGGCATCCAGAAAATAGTACCCGAACGGATCGTAGGGATTGAGCGACTGGTAGGCCGCTTCCAGCACCCCTAAGCCTTCCGCGGTGCGGCCGGGTTGCAAGCGCACGGCAATGTGGCCGTAGTAGTATTCATCACCGGTGTAGCAAAAGTGGATGATGGGCTGAATTTTCTCCTGCAACGATTGGTAGTGATAGTCTTCCACCACTCCCACCACCGGGAAGGGCATATTGTCTCCCTTGGCCATCAGATATTTGTCGTCGATATCTTGCCAGCCGTAGGCTTTTAGGGCGGTTTCGTTGATCACCACCGCAAAGCCGCTGTCGGGAGCGGTTCCCTCCGCTGGGAAACCACCATCAAGCATACGCATCCCTAACGTTTCAAAATAATTCTCACCCACCATCACTTGTCGCAGGCTAACCGCATCCTGCGCAGGGTTCTGACTATCGCGAAAGCCGTTGTAGTTCTGATTATAGCGCCCGGGCAACTGCTCGGCGAACGCCAGGTCGGCCACGGCGCTCTCGTTTTTCAGACGATCAATCATGGTCTTGATGGCCGACGTTGCCTGTTCTTCACTCTCGAAGCCATAGTTTTCGTACCGCAGCGAGAAGCCGACCACGTTTTCCTGATCGAAGCGCAAGTCCTGCGACTTCATGAACTGAATCTGCCGCCAGATCACCAGCGTCCCGGCAATCAGCAGAATGGAAGCAACGTACTGCGTAACGATCAGGCTCTGCTGCAACCAACGACCGGACCGTTGGGACTGATTCTGCCCCTTCAGCGATGCGGTGGGCGACAGGCGCGAGACGAACAAGGCCGGGTACAATCCCGAAAGCAACCCGACCGTCAGACCGAGTCCCACCAAGGTAACCAGCAGCGGCCCGTTCTGCCAGTAATGGAAGGTGAGCGGTAGATCAAAATACCGATTGAACCAGGGAAGGGTAAGGTGAATCAACAGGATGCTCATCAGCAGCGCCACTAAGGCGGTTAGCACCGACTCGGCCAAAAACTGCCCTACCAACTGACTGCGCAGGGAGCCCAACGCTTTGCGTACGCCGATTTCCCGCGTCCGCAGCAGCGATTGCGCGGTGGCCAGATTCATGAAGTTGATCCCAGCAATGATCAGGGTGATGGCGGCAATCAGGCTCAGTAGGTTGATAATAGGTCGGTTGTTGGTGTCAAAGGCCCGCAGGTCGGCCAGGGGGCGCAGGTGCAACTGCGGGTCGGCACTTTTTTCGGCGGAGTAGTGCCGCACCCGGAACGCCACTAGCTTTTCGGACAAGGCGGCTGGTTCGGCATGGTCGACTAGCTTCACGTAGCCCGTCATGAAAGTGTCGTACCAGTTGGCGTCTTGGGCGATCCAGTCGGGAGCGTTGGTCCAGGGCAGCAGGGCCTCAAACTGTACCGAGGAATTAGCCGGAGGATCGGCCAGCACGGCCCCCACGGTGAACCGTTGCGCGTCGTTGATCACCTCCAGCGCTTTGCCTACGGCGTCCTCATCGCCAAACAGCTTCTTGGCCACGGATTGGGTGAGCACCATACGGTTAGCGGTGGTGAGGGTTTGCCGAAGGTCACCGGCCACCACCTCAAAGTTAAACACATCGGCAAAGCCTGAGTCAACGAAGTGCACCAGCGGGTTGACGTTGCGATCTTGGGAACGCAGGCGCATCGTATTCGGCGCAAAGAAGCGGGTACCCGCCTCGACTTCGGGGATTTCTTCCAGCAGCGTCGGCACCACCGGAACGGGAGTCTGATCATAGCTGTTTGCTTCGCCATCGTTCACTTCTTGTTCGCCCAGGCGATACACCCGCTCGTAGTCGGAATGAAAGGTATCGAACGAGCGTTCGTAGCGCACAATCAGGAACAGTATGATCGCGGCGGCCATGCCCACCGCGAGTCCGAAGACGTTGAGCAGGGCGTAGCTTCGGTACTTGAGCAGGTTACGCAGGCCGGTTCTGAAGTAGTTGCGGTACATAGCAGGGCTTTGGTTAGATATTAAACGGTTGAGGGTAAACGGACGAATGATGGATGGACGAAAGAGCAGCAGCACATCCCGCGCGTAGTGCCACGCGGCTCTCTGTTGGCCCAATCGCCGAAGTCGTTCTCCGTATAATTCTTCCAGGTCGCCCTCCAGGTCCTCTACGAAGTTAGGGTGGCAGTAGGCGCGGAAGCAACGGCGGGCGAACTTGGTGACACGGTTAAACTTCATAGGTTCGGCATTAAAAGTCGAAAGCTACTTTAGGGATTGCCCGCCACAGTTGTAGTCGGTTCTCCTTCACTTCGGTGAGCGCTTGCTTGCCGTAGGGCGACACGGTGAAGTAGCGCTTGCGCTTGCCACCCCGCACCGGAGAGGTTTCGCCAAGGCGGGAGCTGAGAAACCCTTTGTTCTCCATCCGCCGCAGTGCGGATTGCAGCGCGCCTACGCTCACCGAGCGGTTTAGCCGTTCCTCGATATCGTGTTTGATTGCTACCCCGTAGGCCTCGTCGTAGAGCACCGCCACGGTGAGCAGCACCACTTCTTCAAATTCGCCCAGGTGCGTTCGTTTCATACCAATCGCTATAAATTTCCTAAATGTAGTTATTACGATTTAGGATTCCTATTGCAGAAGACCAACCGTGTGCGTATTTTAAGGGATTATAATCCTACAACATCACCTCCTAACCCATCTGAAAATGTCCAATCCCCGACGTACCTTTCTAAAAACCCTATCCGGCAGCGCCCTGGCCACTGCCGCGATCAACCCCTCCACGGCCTTCGCCCGCTCCTCCGCAACGCCCCCCAGCGACCAAGTGAACATTGCCGTGGTGGGCGTCAACAGCATCGGCTGGGCCAATTTGCAGTCGCACCTGCGCGTGCCCGGCGTCAAGTGCGTGGCGTTGTGCGACGTGGACCAGCGGGTGCTCGACCGCCGCATCGCCGACACCGAAAAGATCACCGGCTACCGACCGAAGGGCTACACCGACTTCCGCAAACTCTACGAGCATCCCGACCTCGACGCCGTGGTGCTGGGCACGCCCGACCACTGGCACGCCCTGCAAACCATCTACGCCTGCCAGGCCGGACTCGATGTCTACGTGGAGAAACCGCTGGCCAACTCCATCGAAGAGTGCCGCGTGATCGCCGACGCGGTGAAGAAGTACGGTCGCGTGGTGCAGGTGGGACAGCAGCAGCGCAGCAGCACCCACTGGCAACCCGCCATGAAGCGCATCCGCGACGGCGAACTGGGCCGCGTGAACTTCGTACGCGCCTGGAACCACAGCGGAGTGGACCGCATCGTGCAACCCAAACCCGACACGGCCGCGCCGCCCGAGGTCGATTACAAAATGTGGCTAGGCCCGGCCCCGGACCGTGCCTTCAACGAGAACCGCTTTCACGGCTCGTTCCGCTGGTACTGGGACTACGCCGGGGGCAAGATGACCGACTGGGGCGTGCACCTGATCGATATGGTGCTGCTGGGTATGGACGTGGCCGCACCGAACGCCGTGATGGCCTCGGGCGGCAAACTGGCCGACCCCGACAGCGCGATGGAAACGCCCGACACCATGAGCGCCACCTACGAGTTCGACGACTTTATTATGGTATGGGAGCACAACATGATCAACCCGAAGGGGCCCTACGACAAAGACCACGGCATTGAGTTCGTCGGCGAAAAAGGACGCATGGTGATCGACCGGCAGGGCTGGGAAATCTTTCCGGTGATGGAGCGGGCCGACGACGGCACCGAGCGCTACGTGATGGACAAACTGCCCTACCAGCCCCGCACCGGCGACCCACGCGATGCGCACGCCCAGAATTTCGTGGACTGCATCCGGTCGCGCGAGCAACCGGTGTGCCCCATCGAGATTGGTAGTAACGTGGCCGTGGTGGCGCACCTGGGCAACATCGCCTACCGCCTGGGCCGTAAGATTTACTGGGACAAAGCCGCCGGAACGTTCAAGGATGACAGTGATGCCGAAGCAATGGTCGCCGCACAATACCACAATGGCTGGAAGCTGTCGGTGTGAAGAGAGTGATTGAAGGATAGAATGATTGAATGAAACTGAGGTAGTGATGAACTTACTGGAAAAACTAAGCACGGAAGACTACATTCGTCTGGAAGACGAAACCGGACTCAAGCATGAGTACCATGACGGCTGGGTCGTAGCGATGTCCGGCGTAACCGAAGAACACGATCTGGTGGCTTCGGCCCTTCGTGATTATCTAAGAAAGTGTCTTCGCAAAAAAGGCTGCCGTATCTACAGCAGCGACATTCGCGTGTTTGTGCCTGCATGCAACAAATTTGTGTATCCTGATGCCACCATTATCTGCGGCGAGTCGCAGCGGCATAAGTTACCCCGCGGCGCATACGCCCTCACCAATCCTTGCGTCATCGTAGAGGTATTGTCCGAAGGGACGGTGAAGTATGACCAGGAGGAAAAGTACGGGTGTTATCAAACTCTAGATTCATTTCACGAGTATTTACTCGTCGCTCAGGATCAGGTAAGGATAGAAATCCGAAAGAAGTCGGCGAACGGCCAGTGGAGTACCGAAGTGTTTGACCAACTTGATCAGTCAGTAGACGTGCTGGGCTGCCCGGTAAGTTTGAGAGATATTTATGAAGACGTTGCGCTATGACGGCCATCCACCGAAAATCCGTACTTTTGCTCTGGTCAATCCCCCGCTATGCTCATTGCCAACCCCATCTACGACACCGTTTTCAAGCGCCTGATGGAAAACGAGCGCGTGGCCCGCTTTTTTATCAGCACGCTCACCGGCGACACCATCGAAGAAGTGCGGGTGCAACCTCAGGAGTTCACGTACGTCGATCAGGCGGATGTGCTGACGGTGTTTCGTCTGGACTTTGTGGCTACGATCATAACCGATGCGGGCGAACGCAAGAAGGTGCTGATCGAGATTCAAAAGGCGCGCAACATCGTGGATCTGATGCGCTTCCGCTACTACCTGGCGGAGCAGTATAAGAAGGAAGAGGCCATTGATGATGACCCCACCGCCCTGCCCATCACCACCATCTACATTCTGGGATTCAATCTGCCCGAGATCGACTCGCCCTGCGTGCGCGTGGCGCGTCAGTACGTGAACCTGATCGACCAGTCGGTGATGGAGACTAAGAGCGATTTCATCGAGAAGTTGACCCACGATAGCTACTTGGTACAGGTGGAGCGCATCACCGATCGCTACCAAACCAGCTTGGATAAGCTTTTGAGCGTCTTTGAGCAGCGAAACTTCATTGATGAAGCCCGGATTATTAAAGAATATGCCCACGAAGCAGACGTAGAAGAAGTACGCCTCATCACGGACATTCTGCACCACTCGGGCACTTCGCCGACGGAGCGACGCGAAATAGAGAAAGAGCGAGAAGCTTGGCGCACCGTACAGGCCATGATGGGGCGGAAAGAACGAGATTACCTAAAGCAACTGGCTGAAAAAGAGAAAGAACTGAAGCAAAAAGACAAAGCTTTGAGAGAACAAGAACGGCTTATTCAGGAGCTGAAGAAAAAGTTGGGCGAAAAAAGCTGATTACTACGTTATCTTACGCTTTATCAAAGTGAGATTATTCAAACAACAGCGAAAGATCAGCTTCAACTGGAAGTATATTCTGGGGGAAGTTTTCTTGCTATTCTTTGGAATCACCCTGGCTATATGGTTCAACAACTGGAACACTTCCACAAAATTAGAAAAAGAGCAATCGGTGGCCATCCAGCGAATTGAAGAAGAAATACGGGATAATCTGAAGCAACTCACCGACGCGCGCACCGAAAATCAGGCGATACTGCTAGCCTTGCAAGACTACTTCGGGAAACCAGACGGACTCGTGCTGTTGCCTGCTCAGCTGAACATAATTACAGCGGAAGCACGCAAACTTCGTTTTGGTCACGGATTCTGTTGCCGCAGGCGAAGGCAAATACCGCTACACGGTGGAGGCAAACCTCTTTCTGAAGCTTCCCGAAATCACTCGGATAGCCTGGGAAACCACCCAAACCATAGGGATTGCGAAGGAATTCAGCTACGATCGCCTCTATCAAATAGTACTCTACCCGATGGTTTTGTAAAAGAGGTTAAATCTCATCCAGGCCATTTCAATGGCCAGTTGTAAAGGGCTGCTTATTTGCCGTTTATAGAACTGTCTCATCAAGTTCAACCCTCTTCTAAAGACGCTATACTGCGGGTAACCGTGTTTTTTAGTTCTGACGGGATTGACCTTTCCGTCCTCAATACCGGTGGCCCAGCAAATGGTATAGGCTATAGAAACGATAGCAAACAGTTTTCGGTACTTGACGATACAGCGCAGGCAAGAGTCCTCTAAGTTGAAGCCTCGCTGTTTGAGTGCTTGAAAGAAGACTTCTATAGCCCAACGTCTTTTATACCAAGAACGCAGCGTCTGGGGTAGAGTGGTACCAATCAGATAGAGCAGTTCGCCTTTTTCATCATAGGAGAGCGAAAGGTTAACAGCCACTCCATCTACCACTACGTCCTGTTGATAGCATTCTATATCGTCGTCGGTAAAAGCTTCTTCGGCCCAGACTCTTTGCCCGGTCGCTAACAGGATGGAATGGTGCTTAGGTACTCGCACACAAAAAGGAATACGCTCGCTTTTGAGCCAACTTAGCCATTTTTGCCCAATGAATTCCCGGTCCATTACCAGCATTTGGATACGTTGTTTACCCACAACAGCCACCAATGATTGGAATAGAGCAATGCGCTGATCTGCATTACTATTGCCGCTGTTGTTGTCCAGCATCTCAAAGTAAACCGGCACGGCCATCTTACCAATGCTTACTACTGCGCACAAAACGTTGACCTGTGTCTGCCCGAAGTCCCATTCCGTGCGGTTGATGCTGAGCGTCAACTGAGGGTGAGGAACAAAACTCATCAGAAAAACCGCTACCTGTTGATAGTCCAAGCTAACTTTGGCGAAAAAGTCTTGTATTCTGCGCTCAACAGAACTCACTTGAATGGGCTTATCTGTTTTATCAGCAATCTCTGAGAAGATCACTGACCGACTGCTAATTATTCCCTGAATCATATCGCAGAGAAATTCTTGTCGCTTTTTATGCCGCACCACTTTGGCCGTTCGTATCAATTCATATATCTTTAGTACCGGATTCTTATCCATTGAAAAAGCTGGTTTTGTTGTGTAGGAACTACAAAATTCAGCTTTTTCTCCCTCTCATTCAACCCCCACCCAAAACCATCGGGTAGAGTAATCAAATAGAAAAGACGTACAATCTTCAGCAGTTATTTCAACGAGAAATAGATAAGGTGGTCGATGCCCTGCAGCGAAAGGATATGAACCAAATGACCGTCGTGCTGAGCTTTTCTGAACAGATTAGCCTTTCCCTGGAAGAATACTATCAGAAAGCCTTAGAAAAGATGGAAAATTGTCGTTAACTATCGTCTCAAATTACTTTCTGACCTTATTCACTCTCTCTCATGACCACCGAAGAAATCAAGCAAGAAATCGCCAACCACCCCGCCGCCAAGATCAAGGTGGCCGTCACCGATATGGACGGGGTGCTGCGCGGCAAGGTGATGCACCGCGACAAGTTCTTATCAGCCATCGATGGGGGCTTTGGTTTCTGTAGTGTGGTATTCGGCTGGGATGCCATCGACACCGCCTACGACAACGCGCGCTTCACCGGCTGGCACACCGGCTACCCCGATGTGGACGCCCAACTGGACCCGGAAACTTACCGCAAAATTCCCTGGGAAGATGACCTGCCCTTTTTTCTGGGCGATTTCACCGGCGGATCAGGGGAAGCGATTTGTCCGCGTAGTCTGTTGAAAAGAATCAAACAGCAAGCCGTTGACGCGGGCTACACGCCCCAGTTTTCGCAGGAGTTTGAGTGGTTCAACTTTGCCGAAACCTCCGAAAGCTTAGAGGAAAAATCGTTCACCAACATCCAGCCGCTTACCCCGGGCATGTTCGGCTACTCGCTGCTGCGCAGCTCGATGAACAGCCCCTATTTCAACGATCTGTTCGACCTGATGCTGCGCTTCGACGTGCCGCTGGAAGGCCTGCACACCGAAACCGGACCCGGTGTCTACGAAGTGGCCATTCTGTACGACGACATCCTGGTGTCGGCCGACCGGGCGGTGCTCTTCAAAGCCGGAGCCAAGGAGATCGCCCAGCAGCACGGCATCATGGCCAGTTTTATGGCTAAGTGGGACGCCACGCTGCCCGGCTGTAGCGGCCACGTGCACCAAAGTTTGTGGGACGAGGGGAAAAAGAAAAATCTATTCTACGACGAGCAAGCCGACGACGGTATGTCGGAGCTGATGCGCAGTTACGTGGCGGGGCAACTGCACTGTCTGCCGCACGTTCTGCCGATGTACGCGCCCACCGTCAACAGCTACAAGCGCCTCACCGAAGGGGCCTGGGCGCCCACCACCGCCACCTGGGGCAATGACAACCGCACCACCGCCCTGCGCACGCTGGCCGGAGGCAAAAAATCGACCCGCCTGGAAACCCGGGTGCCTGGTTCCGACGTGAATCCCTACCTGGCGATGGCCGCCTGCCTGGCCAGCGGACTGTACGGCATCCAGCACCAACTATCGCTCGACCAGCCGCCCACCACCGGCAGCGGCTACGATGATAAGAACGCGCTGCCGCTGCCTCCCGATCTGCACGCGGCAACCGAGGCCATGAAGAATTCGGAGCTGCCCGCCAAACTCTTCGGAGCCGACTTCGTTGATCACTTTGTGCGCACCCGCGAGTGGGAGTGGCGGCAATTCTCGCAGTCCGTCACCGACTGGGAAGTGAAACGCTACTTTGAGGTGATCTAAACGCAATCGCGCAATCAGACGATTGTTTTCTAGGCTTGCGATCTGTATCTTTAATGCTATGAATACTGTTCCTACCCAATTTATCACCGATTCAAAGGGCAATCGGGTTTCGGTTATCCTACCGGTAGAAGTTTATGATCAGATGCTAGAAGTCCTTGACGATCTGGACGATGTTCAGCTTTACGATCAGGCCAAAGCTCAGCCGAGCGATCCAATACCGGCGGAAGATGCTTTCCTGATCATTGAGAAAGAACGACGAGCGTGAGCTATCAGGTAAGTATTGAGCGGCCAGCACTAAAGCAATTAGCAAAATCACCAAGCCTGATTATGAGCGCGTCAAAGCTGTAATTCTAGCGCTAGCCCAAGACCCGCGTCCCCCGGATATAAGAGGCTAAAGAACCGCCCCGGCTATCGTATCCGGCAGGGTGATTACCGTATAATTTACGAATTGCTGGATAATGAATTGATAGTGCTCGTACTAGCCGTTGGCCACCGAAAAGAAATTTATGAGTAATTAAAAGCTCAGCAGCTACTAACCAATAACCCATGATTTACCAATTCAATTTCCCCACCGTGATTCGCTTCGGCGAAGGAGTGATCCGGGAACTCGGAACTTACCTCAAGGCGCGGGGTTGTCAGCGTCCGCTGTTGGTCACCGATGCCCAGGTTGCCGACCTGGATTTCTTTCGGAAGATCGCCGAAGGCCTGCTGCTCGAGGGATTGCAGCCCGAAGTGTTCGCCCACATCTCTAAAAACCCGGTGAAGTCCGACGTGCTCAAGGGCAACGAAGCTTACCAACAGCACGGGAGCGATGCCATCGTCGGCATCGGGGGCGGAGCGGCGATGGACGTGGCCCGCGCCATTGCGCTGAGCATCAACAACCGCCGCGATCTGTTCGACTACGACGATTTGCAGGGCGGCGACCAGTACGTGACCGAACCCATTCCGTTGTTCGTGACGGTGCCCACCACGGCGGGCACCGGCAGTGAAGTGGGGCGCAGCGCCGTGATTTCGGAAGACGATACCAAGAAAAAGCGCATCCTGTTTCACCCCACCCTGATGGCCCAGATTGTGTTCGCCGACCCCGTACTGACCTACGGTTTGCCTCCGGCCATCACGGCGGCCACCGGCATGGACGCCTTCACCCATAATTTGGAGGCTTACTTAGCCAAAAACTATCACCCAATGGCCAACGGTATCGCCCTGGAGGGCATCCGTCTGATCGTACGGGCGCTGGAACCCGCCGTGAACCGGCCCGACCCCGTGTCGCGCGCCGACATGCTGCTGGCCTCGCTGATGGGTGCGGTGGCCTTCCAGAAGGGGCTGGGCGTGGTGCATTCGATGGCCCACCCGCTGTCGTCGCTGCTGGACATGCACCACGGGCTGGCCAACGCCATTTGTCTGCCCTACGGGTTGCAGTTTAACCGGCACGGCAGCGAGTATCGCTTCGTGGACATCGCGCAGGCGATGGGACTCAAGGAGCACACCGGCGAAGCGGTGGTGCGGGACGTGAAACGTCTGATCAAAAACATCGGCTTGCCTACTCACCTGGGCGAAGTGGGAGTGAAGGCCGAGCACATCGACACCTTGACTGATTTGGCGGTCGATGATTTTGCCCACCCCAACAACCCCAAACCGGTGACCCGCGCCGACTTCCACCGACTCTACACCGAAGCGCTATGATTAAGTTGGGAGTGACGGCCTGCCTGATGTATCCGGACCCGAAGCGGACCTACTTTTCGGCCAAGCACCTGTGCTACCTGGAGCGCGACATGGCCCGCTACCTGTACCGCCCCCACGTACTGCCGATTTTGATTCCTGATTTGGAAGGCGAGATGCTGGATGAGCTATTAGCCCAGTTTGATGGCTTCGTTTTTCAGGGCGGGGCCGATCTGGCGCCCCAAACCTACGGAGAAGAACCCGTTGGTTCCTGGCTGGGCGACCCGTTTCGCGATGCGTACGAACTGCGGATTATGGAGTACGCCATGAAGCACGAGAAGCCGGTGTTCGGCATCTGCCGGGGCTTTCAACTGATGAACGCTTACTTCGGCGGCACGCTGTACCAGGACATTGCCACCCAGCGGCCTGACGCCCGCCTGCACCGCGACGCGGTCTTGTACGACCAACTGCACCACGAAATAGTATTGACCAAAGGCGGTCTGTTGGAACGCTTGCAGGGCGAAGAAGCCGTGCGCACCGTTAACTCGGTGCACCACCAGGCGGTGAAGGATCTGGGTCAGGATTTGGAAGTGCTGGCAACTTCTGCCGAAGACGGTTTGGTGGAGGCTTTTCAGTGGACGAAGGCCGAGGAGGGTAAAGTGCTGGGCGTGCAGTGGCACCCCGAGTTCTTCGCCAATTCGCAGACGCCGCTAATGGATAGGAATAAGATGTACGAGTGGTTTTTAGGGTTTTGTGCGTAGCCACGTGGTAAAAGTTTTAAAATTGTAACCTACTTACTGGATTTTCGTCACCATTCCCATAGCTCAATGTTTAAACATTGGGCTATGGGAATGGTGGAACGTTTGGGGACATTTAACTATCTACTCCCCCAAAACGTAGCAGATATTCTCAACGCAACCAAACCACTACTATGAACATCACCAACCCCGCCACCGGCACCCTGATCACCACCGTTGAGGAAGACATTCCAGAAACTATCAAGAAGAAGCACGCCCAGGTACGCCAGGGGCAGATCGAGTGGACCGCCACCCCACTGCCCGAACGGATCGACGCCATCCGAAGGTTCTCAGAGCTACTGGCCTCCGAAGCCGACGAACTGGCGCTAACGCTCACCCGCGAGATGGGCAAACCCCTGAACCAGTCGCACAACGAACTGCGCGGAGCGCAAGGGCGTATTCAGTATTTTCTGGACAACACCCAACGCTGGCTGGCCGACGAAACCGTGCAGCAAACCGATGACCTCACCGAAAAGATCGTCTACGAACCGCTGGGCGTGATTGCCAACATCTCGGCCTGGAACTACCCCTACCTGGTGGGCGTCAACGTGTTCGTTCCGGCCCTGCTGGCGGGCAACGGGGTGCTCTACAAACCGTCGGAGTATACCACGCTCACCGGACTGAAAATTGGCGAGCTGTTGCACCAGGCCGGAGTGTTGACCGATGCCTTCCAGGTGGTGGTCGGTGGAGCTGACGCCGGAAAGACCTTGGTGGAGCTGCCCCTCGACGGCTACTTCTTCACCGGCTCCTACCGCACCGGCCGCAGCATTTACGAAGCCGTGGCTCCCCGCATGGTGCCCTGCCAACTGGAGCTGGGTGGCAAAGACCCGTTGTACGTTTCGGCCGACAACCAGAACATTACGAAGGTGGCCCAGGCCGCGGCCGAAGGAGCGTTTTACAACAATGGACAGAGCTGTTGTGCCGTGGAGCGCATCTACGTGCACCAAGACGTGTATCCGGCCTTCATCGAGGCATTTGTAGCGGAAGTGAAGCAATTTCGGGCGGGCAATCCCGAAGAGGAGGGCGTATTTATTGGTCCGCTAGCCCGGCAAGAGCAGCTCGACACGCTCAAGCAGCAGGTGCAGGATGCCGTAGACCAGGGCGCTGAGTTGCTTACCGGTGGCAAACCCGTGGAACGAGACGGCTACTACTTTGCGCCCACCGTGCTGGCCAACGTGCACCACGAGATGCGGGTAATGAAAGAAGAATCGTTCGGCCCCATCATCGGGGTGCAGTCGGTGACCGACGATGAGGAAGCGGTGTTTCTGATGCAGGACACCGACTATGGGCTCACCGCCGCCGTGTATTCCGAAAACCAGGAAATCGCCGAGAGTATTTTAGCCCAAATCAACAGTGGTACGGCCTACTGGAACTGCTGCGACCGGGTAAGCGCCACCCTGCCGTGGTCGGGCCGCGGCCACTCGGGCATCGGCACCACGCTGTCGTACCAGGGCATCCGCACGTTCACCAAGCCCAAGGCGTATCATTTGCGGAAGGGGTGACATGAGTAGAAGGAGGTAGCTGATGAATGCGTGTACTTGCTAGCCTACCCTGAATCAATTTAAAAACGTATCTGTAAGGGAAAAACTTCGTTATAAAGGAAACTAAGAAAACAAAAGCCGTGAACGAAATTGCCCCCTCCTCATCCGAACTGGTGAAAAAGATAAAGCAGTGCATTGAGGCTGTTGAACCTCAATCAGAGATAATACTATTTGGCTCACGGGCTCGGGGAGACGAGCGTCTAACCTCTGACTGGGATATATTGATATTAACTCCTTACCCTATTGACTTGAGAGGAGAGCAAAAGTTTCGTCATAAACTATTCGATATAGAATTAGAATACGGACAGGCTATTTCAACGTTTGTTTACTCGAAGTCAGACTGGGATACCCGACATCGTATCACTCCTTTATATCAAAACATTCAACGAGAAGGCGTTGCTTTATGAAGCCTTCCGACCGGGACAACTACGTGGAATGCCGCATTGAGAAGGCAAAAGACACCTTTGAGGTAGCGGAATTGCTGTTTGAGAACAATAAATGGAATTCAGCTATAAACCGTCTTTACTATGCTGCCTACTATGCGGTGAGTGGTCTACTGATAAAATCAGCAATAGAATCCCGGCGAACATCAACACCGGTATCCTCTGACAAGCAGCGACTTTTTTTGAGGGCTGTCGGCCTTCATTCGTCCATCAACTTTCTCACTATTCTCTCGTTCTCGGCGGTGAAATTCTTGAAGATTATTCCTTCCATATCCGCGAACGCGCTCCGGTCAAAGGTGTACTGTATTCGCTGGTTTTCCAGGTAACTGATGCTATCGCACAGACTAGTAAGCGACTCCAGGATGTGCGAGGTGAGAATGATGGTCTTTCCCCGTTCCCGCAGTGCTTTGATAATAATCTTGAGCTTCTGGGTAGTTTCCAGGTCTATCCCGTTGAAGGGTTCGTCGAGGATGAGTACGGGTCGATCAAGGGCGACGATTCCCATAAACGCCAGCTTCTTTTTCATGCCCGTAGAGTACTGCTCCGTATACCGGTCCAGGGGTAAATCGAACAACTGATTCCACCCGTCGATGTTGAAGGCCGGGTGTTGCAGCTTGAACAAACCCAGGTACTCTCGCCCGCTGATGTAGGAATAGAAAAAGTTATTGGTTTCCAGATACGCCAGGTCTTTCTTGGTTAACGGGCGATCGTCTAGGGTAATTTCGCCGCTACTCATCGCTTTCAGCCCGTACAGTCCGTTGATCAGGGTGGTCTTGCCCGATCCGTTCAGCCCTACCAGACCGCACACTGTCCCTACCGCAATGTCCAGACTTAGGTCTCGAATCACCGCTTGCTTGCCGTAGCGCAGACTGACACTTTTAATGCGAAGCATCCAGGTACGTTTGTAGGTTCTTTGTGGCCCGTCGGTAGTAGTAGAACAGCATTAGGAGCGGCACCGGCACAAAGTAAGGCACAAATAAGCTAAGAAAATAAATGGCCATAAAAACGTCTTTGTTCAGCCTGAGGCCCGGCTCGTAAAGCCCGTACTTGAGGTTGATACTCAGTACCTGAATGATTGAGCTGACGATCACCCAAACCAGCAGCACGTACCAGTAGTCTGCGTTGACTAGCAGAAAGAGCAGCAGCAGGGGAGCGCAGCCCAGCCAGAAGAGCGTTAATTGCACGCGCCACTTGCTCCGCAGAAAGGTGGCGGGAGAGCCCCCGAAGGCTTCTACCATCACCCGAGGCTCTGGCTCGTTGTAAAAGGTGGTGACGACAAAGGTGAACACGACGATGACCAGCAGGGCAATGAAAGGATACGGATAGCACACCAGCGCCGCAAGATACAACAGCCCGATGAGGATGCCGTGCCGACGCAGGCCACTCTTCCACTCGAAAGCCTCGGGGGGAATGATCGCTAGGCTGTAGGCCGTGTTTGCCTTACGTTGAATGCTGAGGTTGAGCAGAGGAACAAAACTTACCGCTGCTACTACAGCCGTGAGTTCGACCCACCGTCCGTTAAGCAAAAATTCTGCGTAGATAGGAGTAGCCAACAGGTGATACTCCACGGCGTAGAGCCGATAGCGTCGCACGTCCAGTATTTTTAGAAAAGTGTGATCCTCCCGGAGGATATGCAGCGAAGCCAGCAAGAAGACCAAAAACGCCGCCACCGCGTAGGTCAGGGGCGGTTCCAGGGTATAGGTTCGGGCCAGCGTGAAGACTAGCAACGAGAGCACGAATAAGCCTCTTATCCAACCCAATTCTTTTAACAGACGCCCTAGCTGCTTGGTATGTAACACTAGGAAAGTAAGGACCATACAACGGGGCGTTAGCAACCGGGTTTGAATAGCTTCGGCCAATTAACTCATTTTCTGGGTCGGGCCCAACAATCAGTCTCACTATCATTGCCACTGCAGCACCACTCCGAAGTAAATTGTCCGCTGCGAAAACAGTTCGTAAAACTCCGCGGAGTAATCCTGGTTGTGGTTCACCGTACGCACGTTGCGGTTATTCAGCAGGTTGTTGACGCTCCCGAACGCCACCGCCGATAGTTTCTCCGACAGCGGCCACACTCGAGCCAAGTTGATGTCCACCGTGTTGTAGTCGGGCAAGCGAAGCGACTGGTCCGCGGGAGCGTACTGCGGTGCGTATACTTGCATGTCGCTGTCCCATTCCCGACCGGTCACGGGAGCGTAGTAGGTGCCCTGCCGGTGCAAGAAGATGGCGCTGAGCGTCCACTGCGGCGCAAACTGGTACGAGGCGCTGCCCCGCACAAAGTAGTTGAGGTCGTAGGGCGAAGCGTATGATACGGCTTCTTCCCGCACCGTAGCGTTCAGATACGTATACGACACCTGGGTGCGCAGCTTGGACGACCAGCGCACGTCGGCCGCCACTTCAGCTCCGTAGACCTGCTCCTGCTGATCTCCGTACCGGGTATTCTTGCCGAACGACGCCGCCGACAGGGTTTTGCCCTTCTTCTCGTACGCATAATCGAGCGAAAGCTGGTCACTGCGGTAGAAATTGTCGGTGCGCCCGTCCGGCGGAACCACGTGCTGGTGGTAGCGTCCCGCCGACAGCGTGAGGCGCTGCTGCGGGGTGAGTTGATAGTTCGTGTTGAACTGGTAACTCAGGTAGCTTTTCTGATCCGCCAGCGGCAGGTTTTTGCGCACGCCGCCCCCGAACGTCCAGCGCTCGTTCGGCAGGTACTTGCCGTAGGCGTAGGCCTCGGGTACCCGCGCGCTTTGCGTGGCTCGGTAGGAGTAAGTGGGATGTTGCGGCGCGATGGCGTAGTCAAACACCGGAACCTGTCCCTGCCCAGTGGCCCGGCGGGCGTCGTAGGTGAGTCCGCTTTTGAGCATCCACGTCTCCCAGCGGCGGGTGTAGTTGGCCGATAGATAAATATCACGGTTGCGCCGGTCCACGTCCAGGTTGCCTACCGTAAAGCGCATCCGGCTGGCACTGAAACCGCCGTTAAGAGCCAGCGTGGCGTGCTCGTACCGCGTCCGGAAGTTGGCTACCGTGAAGTTGCGCTGCTTGCGCTGTCGAAACGTGCCCGCGCCCGAGGGGTGCCGACTGGCGAAGCGGTACCGTTCGCTCACCGCGTAGTTGAATATTTTTAGGGTAGACCGCTCACTCAGCGCGTGTACGTAGTGCGCCCCGAAGTCCAGCGTCCGAAAGTACTGAAGGTCTTGCAGCGCCCGGTTATTTATCACTTTGAGCAGGCTGGAGGGCTGATAATTGCTGAACAGCGACAAGCCCGCCTTCTTCCCAACCGGTAGCGTAGCATAGGCTCCCAGGTTGGCCGGAGACAGCGCTAGGCTGCCACTCGCGCGCTCGGGAAGACGATCCACCGTTTGCAGGGAGATCAGCCCGGCCGAGGTGTTGCCAAACTCCAGCGGCGGATTGCTGGGAAACACCTGTAGTTGCCGGATGATGCTGGCGTTGAAAATGCTAAAAGTGCCAATGCCGTTGAGTTGGGCGAAGCGTACCGCATCGTAGACCGGCACATCGTTGAGAAAGATACCCGTCTGGGCCGGACTGCTGCCGCGCAGACTGATGTTGGCCGATTCGTCTAGCGTGGTGGCGGCCGGTAGGGAGTTCACCGCCAGCAGCGGGTCGGCCTTGGCGTTGGGGTTGGTATAGATTTCCAGCTGCTCAATCTTCTTGATGCTGAATTCTTCGGCTACCAGGCTAGCCGCCCGCACGGTGACGGTCTCCATATCCTGAGCGAAAGCAATCATCGACACCACCAGCCCCGGCGGGGCAGCATTCACGGGCACCACTTGTTCCTGATAGCCAACGAACGTAACCATCAAGCTGTCGTTGGCTACCACCAGCAGTAAGAACTCTCCTTGTTCGTTGGTGCTGCTACCGTTGCGCCAGTCGGACAGCGCGTATACGTTGGCTCCTGGCAGGGGCTCTTGCGTCGCAGCATCCAGCACCTGGCCGTTGACGGTTACTTTATCCTGCGCGAAAGCCGGAAGCGAGAAGCCAATAAGAACGATTAGTAAGGCTGGCTTTCTCACTCCGCCCTTATAAACGTACACCATAAAGCCAGCGATGATGACCATCCCCAGAACCGAGGGCAGGTACTGGCTGTGGGGTTGGTACTGCTTCAGCACGGTTCCGGCAAAGGCGGATAACAGCCCGCTAAAAGCACCGGTCATTTTGTAGATATGCTCGTAAAGCCAGATTCGTCGCTTTACGTAGAATTCTCGCGGAATCAAGTACCGAAGGCCGTCATACACAACTACCAGCAGCATCGCACCCACGGTGCTGTAAATAATGATCGGAGACCAGATCATGCCGATTGACTTGAAAAAGTACAGAAAGTAGGCTAGCACCGACAGACTAACCACCGCGACGATGATATCTAGCGGGCGAGGAGCATTCGATTTAAATTTCAGCGCCCGGTATCCTGAGAAGGAGACGTACCCCGTCAGCACGGTGATGACGAGCAGGAAGGTGTTTCGTCCGAAGACGAATACGCCAATCAGGCCGGTTACAATAACAATGGAGACAAAGGCCAAAAAGTAGTTCCCGCATTTGTTGTGAATGTTGCCACCCTTGGCGGTTAACAAAGCGACTAGTCCAAGCCCCAGCGCGACTATCCCGGCTGAGACGTGCAGTACAATATTTAGCGTATGTAGCGTTTCCATCGTTTTTATTGTGGTGCACTGTTGGATTAGGCTTTTGCTCACTGCGCCGAAGCCTGGGCCACCGCCTTGGGAAGCAACTTATATTTCACCCAACCAAAATCAGGTTCCACCTCCAGCGCTTTGGTGAACACCTCGGCGGCTTTGGTGGGACGCTCGGCCTGCTGATAGGCTTGCCCTAACCAGGCTAGGGCATCCAGGTACTGCCAGTTGCTGGCGTGATGAGGCTGGGTTTCGTAGTACCGCACGGCTTTTTCAAAAGCGATGACTGCCTCGTCTACGTCGCCACCGAACATCTCGGGAGTGAAGAGTAGCGCACCAGCACGTTGCACCCAGGCTTCGGGACTTTCCGGATCGGCTTTCAGGGCGCGGTCGACGAGTTTCTCGCTTTGCGGACCCAAATACATCGCTTTCCAACTGCTGAAAGCCATGGTGGCAACGTTGAGCCTCACCTTTTTGGCCAGCGAGCGGGCGTCGGTTTCGTCTTGCTTCAGCAGCGTTTCCAGGTTTTCTTCCAGGCCATCGGCCACTGCCTCGTAGGTGGCTTCGTCCTGGTTGGCCAGGGCACACACCAGCAAACCGATTTGCGCTTCGGTGAGGGCAGTGAGTTTCTGAGTCTTATCCAGCGAAGCATCTTGCTCTATTTTTTGGATAGCCTGCTCCCAGGGCGCTTTGCTGGTGGTGAGGTAACCGCGGTAGAACAGTTGCTGCACTTCCGTACTCACCTGGGCGAACGTAGGCAGGCTTAATAAGACAACGAACGTGATGCTTGACATAATTTGCTTTAGCGTTTTCATGATTGTTTTTTTTGTGAACGAATACTTCAAAAGACGGGGAAAGAGAAGGGAAGGCGAAACGGAGTTGACCAAATGCAGCAGGGAGTTGACAAGCAGTCGTCAGATACGGCAATAAGCCAGTAAACGTCCTGAATGAGGCAGTTTGTTGGGGTAAAACCTTCCTTGATCCAAAAAATGACCCGGGCGGGTGGTGCCTGTATGCGTGAAAATGCATTTCGTCAATGGCCAGGCGCATTTGATCAACAAATATTTTCTGTGTATCTTTTTGAAAGCAACTTTGGCATCATGAACACTCCCGTTTCTTTCCTAAAAAATTCAGACATGTACCGCTTTGTGGTTCGGTATAAGCTGTATCACTTTTTGTTTTGGATTGGCTACCAGTTGTTCTGGATTGTGCTTTTCAGCAGTCAAAGTCTCTTTACCTGGAGCACAGTGACTACGATAGTACTTCTGTCTATCGCCCAGGCGACCGGAGCCTACCTGAACATTTATTATTTCATCCCGTCGTCTCTCCGCCAGCAACGCTACGGCCGGTACGCCCTGGGCTTTCTGCTCTGCGTGCTACTCTCTTCGGCACTCACCACCCTCAGCTACCAAGGCATGTACTACGCCGCTAGTGGCAATTGGAATGTAGCCGGAGGTTGGTTTCGGGGCACCTACCCACAGTTTCTAGGCATCATGGTGATGATGGGATTCACGGCAGTCGTTTTCGTCATGATCATCAAACTCACCAAAGATTGGGTCGAGGGCCAACGCCATACGCAGCAACTGGAAAAAGAAAAGCTGGAGACGGAACTCAAATTCCTACGTTCGCAGTTCAACCCGCATTTTCTATTCAATACGATCAACTCCATCCACTTCCTGATTCAAAAGGATCCCGAACTGGCGTCCGATACGCTGGCTAAATTTTCGGACCTGCTGCGCTACCAACTCTACGAGTGCAACGAAGCCCGCATTCCGCTCAAGAAAGAGGTGCACTACCTGTCTAACTTCGTGGCCCTGGAAAAGCTGCGCAACAGCGAGCGTTTGTCGGTGTCGCTCGATGTGAGCGAGAACGTGAACGGGGCGCAGGTGGCTCCCTTCATCCTGATGCCCTTTGTGGAAAACGCCTTCAAGCACGCCTCGAAGGGTAAGCAGCAGGATAATTTTATTCGGGTGGCGTTGCGACAATCGCCGCAGCAGTTGCAATTCGACGTGGAGAACTCGAAGGAAGCGGGTACCGCAAGTACCCACGAAGTGGTGCACTACGGGGGCATCGGCCTGGTGAACGTGCGCCGCCGCCTGGATTTGCTGTATCCGCAGCGACATACCCTGCAAATTGATGAGCGCGATAATACGTACGCGGTGCACCTAACCCTCGATTTGGATGAAAATTAACTGCCTGGTGATCGACGACGAACCGCTGGCCCGTGAGGGAATATCGGGTTACGTGAACGATTTGGACTTTCTTCACTTGGTGGGACAGTGCGAGTCGCCGCTGGAAGCCAGTACACTGCTCGATACGCAGAACATCGACCTGATCTTTTTGGACGTGCAGATGCCCAAGCTCAACGGTATCGACTTTCTGAAAACCCTGCGCCATCCGCCGCTGGTTGTTCTCACTACCGCCTACCCGCAGTACGCGCTGGAAGGCTACCAACTCGACGTGCTCGACTACCTGCTCAAGCCCATCACCTTCGACCGATTCTACCAGGCGGCGGGCAAGGCAAAAGCGCAGTGGCAGTTACAACAGCAAGCCCGCTCCTCAGCGGCGGCCGCTCCTCCTCCGAGCGATTCCGCTCCGGCAACCGCTACCGACGATCATTTTTTCATCAAGGTCGAACACAAATACGAGCGGATTGCCGTGCGGAACATTCGTTGGGTGGAGGCCATGCAGAACTACGTGGTGATCCACACCACGCAGGGCAAATACATGACGTTGGTCACGCTGAAGAGCGTAGAAGAACGCTTACCGGCCGGGCGATTTATCCGTCCGCATAAGTCGTATCTGGTGGCCCAAGACAAAATCACCTCGGTGGAGGGCAACCAGATTTTTGTGGATCAGCAGGTCATTCCTATCAGTCGGCACTACCGCGAGGCGGTGATCGAGACGCTAATCAGCCAGAAGTTGTTGAAGCGCTAAAATTGCTCGCTAACGTACTCGATGGTAACTCGGCAGGCGATTGTCTCGTTAGTACTTATTGCTTATTTTCAGGAGATGAGAAGAGAAATATTGTATCGGGCGTTACTTAGTCAGTTTGACGATAAGGAAGCCGAAACGATTGTGATGGACAGTAAAATAACGTCAGCTATTCTAGTTTTCTAGGGATAGTGCAAAATCAGGCGGCTTTCAGTAGTCGGTTTCGGTCTTCAAAAGCAATGATACGCAGGTGATAATCCAGGAAAGTATAAGCTGCTAAGGCGGCAAAAGTGTTGTAGAGATAATTGATGGGTGCCCGGTGGCGCGGGTACTCTAAGTCAATCAAGCCCACGCACCGTCCAAAGACTGACTCAATGAGTCCGCGGTGGCGGTGGTAATCGGGCGCCGGGCGTAAGCATCTTTTTGATGGGCTTCCCGCTTGATGTGGCAAGCTTTTAAAGGTTTGCTGTCTATATGATTTTCCGCTAAAGCGGGCTGGCAACGGCTCTTGAGTAATAAATAAAGTTCAAGCACCAAAGTGGTGACTACTTCGCTACGCGAAAAACAGGATTGCCACTCGGGCTTTGGTAGCCCTTCGGCGGCCAGTATTGTCTGTAATTCTTTTAGAAAGTCATCCGTTTCCACGAAAATTTCGGTTAATTTTATTGTCGTTAAGATTTGCATAACTCTCTGTTTTGTGCAGTGAAGATTTAGTTCCACTGTAAATCTTGACTTTTTACGCTTCCAAACAACTCAACCCCTTATCAATCAGTAACTTCCAGAATAACTGGCGTTAGCTTCAGCAATTCCCGGTTTAGCAAATAAGGCGTGCGGCGCGTATTTTTGTTGCTATGGGATGGATAGCCAAGAGACGTAAAAAGCAGAGCCGATTCAGTTATCTGCTCGGTGAAGTTCAAGGGATGTTTACTACAATAGCGGATCATCGGCGTAGCAATGCAAGCATTAGTATGATGGATGTACTGAGTTCAGCATTTGCGATGTTTTCACTGAAGAGTCCTTCACTGCTAAGCTTTGAGAAGCGTAGTCAGGCCGAGGAAGGCAACTTGCAAAGCCTGTATGGCATTAGCAGGATATGTTCAGACACGCAGATGCGTGAGGTGTTAGACCGAGTGGATGCCACTGCTTTGCAGATAGGCTTTCGGCGTTTGTATACAGTATTGAAAGACTGTCGTATAGTTGAGGAATACCAATATTGGAAGGGCAAGCTCATTGTTTCAATAGATGGCGTAGAGTACTTTTCTTCTAAGAAAGTGCACTGTAAGCACTGTTTGCGGAAGCAGCACAAGGATGGTCAACTTACCTATAGCCATCAAATGCTTTCTGCTGTGCTAGTTCATCCTGATAAGCGAGAGGTGTTTCCTATGCGCTGCGAACCGATTGCCAATACGGATGGATGCATAAAGAATGATTGTGAGCGCAACGCGGCAAAGCGGTTGCTGGAAGGTTTACGCCAAAGCTATGCCGAAGAAAAGTTTGTGTTAGTCGCCGATGCGCTGTATGCCAATGGCCCCTTCATTGAACAATTGCAAAGCGATGGTCACTCGTTTATCATCGGCAGCAAACCCGATGGAAACAAAGCCTTGTTCAGCCAGTTCGCCGCGCGTCAGCAAAGCGGTCAGGCAGGGCAATACAGTTACTCGGAAAAGGGCATCCAACACCACTTCCGCTGGGTTAACAACCTGCCTTTGAACAGCACGCAAGCGCACATCAGAGTCAATATGTTACACTACGAACAGGTAGATAAGAAGGGCAAGACCACTACATTTAGTTGGATTACCGATATTGTTCTACGACAGAATAATCTGGAAAAGGTGATGCGAGCCGGAAGAGCACGCTGGAAGATAGAAAACGAAACGTTTAACACCCTAAAAAACCAAGGCTACCATTTTGAGCATAATTATGGGCACGGTCAAGACCAGCTATGTACGGTGCTGGCTTATCTGATGATGCTAGCTTTTACGATAGATCAAATCCGGCAATACGCCTGTGAGTACTTCCGCACGCTATGGAAGGGATTAGGCACTAAAGCCAAACTTTGGCAAGCTATCCGAGCAGCTTTCACTATGATCCAGTTCCAAACTATGAAACAACTCTTCGCCTTCGTGGCCATACAATACAAAATTCAGCTAGAATAGCTAAACCGGGAATTGCTGCGTTAGCTTAGTTACTCGCTCGTCCCGTACAGTTCCGCACCCGCTGCTTCGTACTTGTCGCCCTCCTTCCAGTAGGGCTTCTCGGGCAGGTTAGCGATGCGTTCGGCGGCAAGCGTGAAGGCCTCGCAGTACTTTTCGACGTAAGAAAAATTCAGCGTCTCCGCCTCGTCACTTACTTGGTGGTAGTTCTTCATGATCTCGGCGTCGAAGGCGGTGGTGCCCGGCGCAATGTTAACCGCCGGAATGCCCTTCTGCGCAAAACTCACGTTGTCCGACCGGTCATACAGATTTTGCTCGGGCACCGGGTCCTGGATGGCTTCCAGTCCGAACGCTTGGCTGGCGTCCGTGATGCTCTGCTCGGCGGTGGTGCGCTCCAGGCCAATGACGGTCACCTTGGTGGTGTCGTTATAGCCCGCCCCGTCGGTATTCAGGTTGAATACCGTTTGCTTGAGGGGTACCAGCGGATGGGCCACGTACCAAGCGCTGCCCAACAGTCCCTTTTCTTCGGCGGTGAGCGCCACAAAGAGCAGCGAACGCTTCGGCCGGTGGGCGCTCAGGTGCTGCGCCGCACTAAGCAAGGCGGTGGTTCCCAAGGCATTGTCTCGCGCGCCATTGAAGATGCTGTCTTGGGGGTCCGGACTCACCGCAACGCCAATGTGGTCGTAGTGGGCCGATAGCACCACGTATTCGTTTTTTAGCTGCGGGTCGGTTCCTTCCACCATGGCCACCACGTTTTTCACCGCCATTTCAGTTTCCTCTTTCTTTGCTACCGAAAGCGCAGCCGACGGCGATTTACTTTTTTCAAATAGCGTTAACCGCTCCCCCTGTGGGTCGTTGAGCCACAACACCGGTAGTTTTTGTGCGGTGGTATCGCGATCAGCGTCCACCGTGAGGCGTTCGGTGTTGAGATACTGCACCAGCAGCGTCCAGGGAATCTGGTTGGATCGGTATAGCTCTACCAGGGCTACTCCTCCCAACTCAGTCACTCGGTCTTGCTTCTCGTTGGTCATGTAAAAAAACGACTGCGGATTGGTTACTCCGTCGCCTCCGGCTTTGGTCACCACAACCTTGCCTTTCACGTCCACCGCATCCAGGTCTTCGGCGGTGCCGTAGTTGGCGTAGACCACGGGTGCTTCTTCGGCCACGCTGTCGCCCGACAGCACCAGTAGGTCGGAAGCGATTTGGAAAGTCTGGTTACCGTAGGTCAGCGTAGCCTGTGCCGGAGGTTTGGCCGATACCAACCGCACGGGTTGGAAGTAGCCGGAGGCTCCCGATACCGTATCCAGTCCGTAGCTGCGGAACTGCTCGGCCAGATAGCGCGCAGCAATATTTAGTTCCGGCGAACCGGTGTCGCGCCCGCGCAGTTCGTCGGCCGCCAAGAAGCGCAGATGCCGCTCCACTTCAGCGCGCTGCACGCTCTGGGCTACGGCTGTTGAGGCATCGGATTGCGCTTGTAGGTCAGTGACCAAAAGTATCAGAAGGGCGGTTGCGTATAAAAAATACCTCATCAGGAGAATTGGTTAAAGTACGCAAAATACGCAAAAACTCGTCCAATGTGCTACGCCGGTAGCTTACAAAGCCTTCAGCGCTACGCGTCCGTCGTCTACCTGAATCTCTACCTGAGCACTGCCCTGCGGGAGCGTCAGCTGGGTGTGCTCGTCGTCGGTTTTCACCAGGTTAAACGGTCCGGAGGTGTCCACCTCGCTGTCGTCGTGCCGAATATCAAACGCTCCTCCGCCCTGCGTGATGCGTACGTAGGTCAATTTTTCCGTCGCTGGCCTGCAGCTCGTAGCGACCCGCGTCCGCAAGGCTGGTAGTTAACGCAATGTCGCCATCGTCGGAGGCCACGTCTACGGCCGAGAATTCGCCCTGCTGCACGGTCAGGTCGCCATCGTCGCTCTGCACGCGCAGGCTAACGTTTTCAGGGGCCTCAATGGTGATCGTATAGTCCTCTTCGTACGAGCCGTAAGATACAGGAACGCCATTGAACTGCTTCTCTCGGATGACCAGGTCACCGTCCCTTTTGATCACTTCCAGGTCAAATTTCCGGTTTCTCTTCACCTTCCCCTTGGTGATCACGCGCTTCACGACCACGTGGGCCGTGGTACGCTCAGAACCCGTGATGCGTACCTCGGCATCGTCACAGGTGAGGTCAATAGTACCCGAAGAAGATAACTCGTACTCCTGGTCCAAAAAGAAGTCTGGTCTTGGGCGGTGGCCAACCGGGGAAGCAGGGTAAGTAGGATTAGGATTGTTTTCATAGCGATTGACTTACATTTTTTTCACTGTCCCCACGCCGCTCGTCGAGAGTTCTTTCACCACCGCGTCGCCCCGGTAGCGTACGCTGCCCACGCCCGACGAGTTGATACTAATTTCTTCCTGCGCCTGCACTTCGGCACTGCCCACGCCGCTGTTCTTGATGGTGAGCTGGTCTACCTTCAGATCGAAGGCCTTGAGCGAGCCCACGCCGCCGTTCTTGATGTTGGCCTCGCGCACCTCACCGCGCAGCGTGAGGTTGCCCACCATACCGGCCTTAACATCAAGTTGTTTGCAGCGCAGTTCCAGGTCGGTGTTGCTTACTCCCCCGATGTCCAAATCAAACGCATCGGCGGTGAGGGCGTTGGTGCTCTTCACGTTTACCACTCCGCCCACTTCCAGTTCGTTGATGGAGCGCAGCGTGATATACACATTCTTATCTTTGGCCTTCTTGATGTCGCTGCCCTTCTTGAGATGCACCCGCAGGGTGTTGCCCCGGTTTTCGATGATGATCAAATCCAGCAGGTTTTCGTCGGCTTCCACCATCACCGACTCGGTGTCGCCCTGGGTAAGGTACACGTTGAGCACGCCTCCGATATCAATGGCGGAGAAGGGTTCCACGGGGCGGTTTTCTTCCACCACGTTGCCGTTGCCGCTGATATTCTGCGCGCAAGCGGTGGTGACAAAGGCTATAAAAACAAGAGGAAGGAAATATTGAGAGATTTTCATAGTTATGCAGTTTTGGTTGAGATGGGTTGGTTGATCTATCCTTAGTTAGAGCGAGCCGGACGGTTCTTTAGTAAAAACGTAGTAAAATCCTCTCCGTCCACTTCGGTATACTTGAAGTCTTCGTCGCCGTTGAACGATACGTTGTCCAGATTAATCGGCTCTTCGAATTTGCTGTACTTAAAGTTAGCTAGGTCGTTGAACACGGTGCCCTCAAAGCTGGCTCCGGCCGGAAAGTCGGCGTACTTAAAGTTGGCTTCTTCTTCAAAGACCACCTGCGCAAAGGAAGTGTTTTTGGGGAATTCAGCGTACTTAAAGTTGGCATCTTCCTCAAACACGGCCTGGCTAAAAACCGGGGCTTCTGAGAACTCGGCGTACTTAAAATTGGCTTCGTCAGCAAAGGCCGCTCCTTGAAAGTTGGCTACTTCCGAAAATTCGGAGTACTTGAATTCGCTAGCACGCCGGAAGGTGCAGCCGCTGAACTGAACGCGCTCGTCGAAGTGGGCGATAAAGGTGTCGTCTCCCCCGTCGTCGTGGTAATAGGCCAGCACGTCGTTGCGAAAGGTGCAATTGGTGAACGACAGCGGCACCTCCACGTGGCTTTCGTAGGTGTCGTTACTGCCACCAAATCCAAACCAACCGTCCGACGACTCGGTGCGTCGTTGGTTATCAAGATGGGTCAGGTCCAGTACTCCTTCAATTTCTACGTTGTCGTACTGGACGGCTTCGCCGCGGTTAATCTGAGCAATAATATCGGCCGCATTGATGCGGGATTGGGCGGTGGCTAGCGAGGCAATTATCGCTAGCAAAAATAGGGTTGCAGTTAGGTGTTTCATCGTTTCGAAGGTTAGGGTGTGAGTACTACCTCACCTAGTTTCAAGGAACGTGCCACTCCCCAAAATGCCGAAAATGATACTTACGAGGACTTTTCAACGGAATGAAGTGTTCGTTATCGACCGCTATTGTTCGTTATCGGACAGTTTATTTAGCCAGCAGATTGCGATCCGGCTCGCCGAATAGTTGCCCGGTAAGGGCCAGATACTCCAGGTAGTTCTGGTAGATTTCTTCGCGGTAGGCCAGCTTTTTCAGCAAAATTTCTTCGGTTTCTTCTTTGATTTTGAGCAGCAGGTCGGGATCAGTGCCCCGCCTTTGCGCCACGGTCTGGGCCATCGTGCGCAGTTGACTCAGCTCTTCGTCTTTCATCCGGGTCAGTTGTCGGTATACCCGAATGTTGTTGTCGACTATCCGCCGTTGCTCAGCAATGCGCTGCTCCAGCTTTTCTTGTTTAATTTGCCGTTTGCGCGCCAATTCTTCCTGCTCCAGGCGCAGTTTCTCTAACTTCAAGTTGCGACTAGCCGAAGTAGGTAGCACAAACCCAGCCCGCAGTTACACCCGCTCTTCGAATAGTTCGTCGTGCGGCCCACTGTAACGCACTTGCAGAAAATCGAGCAGTTGCCACTTTTCGGCCTTCTCCAGAGCAATTTCTCGCTCGATAAGCTCTCGTTCGTAGTGGTACTCGGCTAACAAGGGCGATAGTGCTATCAAACTGTCGCCGCGCAATTGCAATAGAATTTGATCTGGCGCAATCATATCGTCAAAAACGACGGTGGTGGTGGTGTCCAGCCCAAATTGCTCACGCAAGCGGTGCGTTTCCAAGGGGCTGCCTTTCAACGGACGGCACTAGAAACGTGCGTACTTCCGTTTTCGCAGGTAATACTTAGCCACCCCGAAAGCAACAATTAGCAAGATCGGAATCACCAAATTGATCACTTGCCACAGGGTGGCTTCCCGCTCCACCTTCACCTTGTCCAGCGGCCTCACCCGAATGTCTTTGGTGCGGGCGCTGATCAGGCCGTCTTCGTCGGTAAGGTAGGCCAGCGCGTTCATCACGAAGTCTTCGTTGGCAAAGGTGCGCTCGGTGATAGGATCGAAACCCAAGGGATAGGGCTGGTTATTCTGCCGGTTCACCTCGTTACGCACCAGGTCACCATCCGAGAAGACGATCAGCTTCGTGGGCACGCTGCGCTCTTGGAACGAGGCTTTATCTACGCTATCGGGCAGGATGCGGTTTTTGAGCACCGACGTGAACGAACCTTCCAGCAGGTAGGCCACGGCCTGCGGACCACTGCGGAAGCGCTCGGGCTGGGGTTTTTCGCGCAACTCGTTCAGGTCGACCACAATGGGGGTTTGCAGCACGCGGGAATACTGAGAAGTGAAGACCAGCGGGGTTTTTCGGATACCCGCGGCCTGCACGGTGTCGATGCTGCTAACAAAGCGCAGGTACAGGGCGTCGAGGTTACGTACGATGGGGTGCTTGCCGTAGCGGTTCACCGTGGGGAAGAAGGGCCAGGGCAGCGGCGCAATCTGCGGCTGTCCGCCCACCTCGCCCACCACAATCTGCATGGCACCCGACTTGATATCCTGCACCAGGGTGGGGTTGATGCGCAGTCCGTAGCGAAACAGCATATCCTCCAGCCCCAGGTCGAGCGGAAACGCGAACGAACCGTTCTGTCCGATACTGTCCATATCGACGCGCAGCGGATCAATGAAGAACAGCACTTTGCCGCCCCGCATGATGTACTGGTCGAGTTTATACTGATCCTGCTTGCTAAACGGCTCCTGCGGCTGGGCAATGATGAGCGCGGCGTAGGGCGGAATCACGTCTTTGTCGGGCAGGTCCAGCTCGTACAGGTCGTAGGTTTGGGAGACCGCCTGGGTGAGTCCGGCCACGTCGAGGGGTGGCAGCTCGTCGTGTCCCTTGATGAAGGCGACCTTTTTGCGCTCGCGGGCCACCGTCTGCCGGATGGCGCTGGCTAGTGCGTATTCCACGTTCTCGATCGACTGGTTGAGCGTTTCTTGCGGACTGGCCGCCTGATTGCCGTTGAGTAGCATCGCGACACTTTGGTTGCTATCGGCGCGCACAATAGCTCCCGGCAGTATCATCTTCTGGATACGTCGTCCGTCTTCTTCGGCAAACACCCGGGTGGGCTGAATACCGGCTTGTCCGAGTTCCTGAATAAAGGCTTGCCGCTGCTCGGCGCCGGTGGCCGTGAGGGGGTTCACGAAGCGGTAGCGCAGGTGCCCGTCGGCGTATACCTGAAACTCATCGAGCGTTTCCCGCACGCTGCGTTGCAGTCGCCGGAAGTCGGGTGGCAGTCCGTCGCCTTCCAGGTAGACGGTCACCGCCACGTCCTGGTCTAGGTTACGCAGCAGCGCTTTGGTGGCCGCCGAGATGCTGTAGCGCTGCTCTTCGGTGAGGTCGATGCGAAAGAAGAACTGCTGGGCCAGCAGGTTAAGAAAAAACAGCGCCACGATACCCAGGGCGAGCTTGGACAAATCGCGGTTGCGGGTGTTGGGGGAAGAAGGGGGCGTCTGGGTCATGGGTTCTCCCCCTTTTTTGTATCAGGTCTGAGGTAACTTAGGTGTCGATAAAAGTCAGAAAAGAGCACCTCCGATAACAACTGATCCTTGTCCATCGTCAAGCAGTCAATCATCAGAATCAGGACTTTCTTGAGGTCAGGTAGATAGCTATGTATGATGTTAAAGATTATTTCTGGGTCAAGTCCCCGGTAGTCGTGCGCAAGCCTGTTTCTAAGTTGGCTAATCAACGGCCAAGGAATTTCGGGATATTCATTTTTGAGATCAGTATCCAGTTTTTTGGATTCTTCGCCAATAGCCAAAAGCAAATTGTTAGAGCCGTTGTAATTCAGTTGATCGTTCGCTTTAAAGAAGCCATGAGCGCTGTCAAATTTATCACTATAGATGAAGATTTTTTCTATAGCCTCCAGCATTGTTAATATGTACACCAGATTGTCCTTGCTATACATAGATCACATCTTCTCTCATAAAATACTTAATGACAGGGTTCATGTATTTTGAGTTGACTAACTCTACTTTTTCGTGCTTGAGTTCCGTAGAAAGCAGTTGTTCTAGCAATATCAACTCAGCGAAGGTCAGTGATTTATTTGGGGCTAGTTCATAGACTAAATCGATATCGCTATCAGCGTGTGCCTGGCCCTTAGCATAGCTCCCAAAAAGCCCCAGCTTGCTAATCCCAAACTGCTCACTTAACGCATCCTTTTGACTTTGAAGCACGCTCATTATATCTGATTTATCCATTGTAGTAGCTCAAAGTGTGAAGTAACAAAGTGTAGAATACAAACCAGCTTACGTCAGATACATAGTGACTTACTTTTTCAATTCCATCGTTTAGGCACATTCGGTTGTTACTTCATACGGCAATAGCGCAATTCTGTTCGCGGCTTCCCACTTGATAAGCCGCTCGCCCAACAGTCTTCCGACCTATCACGCCCACGCAAGTGCTTCTCCTCATAACTTAGCATGTTCTTTGGGTAGCTCGAGACTGCTTCGGCAAGGGAGTATCGTTTCCCTACGCCGCTCGAACCAACCTGCCCGCTCTTTGCTTCTAAACAGTCTCACCGTCTGCCTCGCAGACACGGCTACCGTATTTATGGTTAAGTCATCCTGGCTTCTGCTCAAACCACCCAATCACTCATGCACCAATTCAATCCTTCGGTCATTCGATCCTTCAATTACCACTTCCTGCTATTCAGCACCACCTGCGTCAGTAACAACATCAGCCCGATCACCGTCACAAAATACACCAAATTGCGCGAGTCGATCAGGCCCCGGCTCATGGCCTCGTAGTGGTACAAAATACCCAGCTGCGCCACGTAATAGCCCACCGGACCGTCTCCGCCCAGGGCGGCCAGTGAGCTAAAGCCCGTAAACAAGATAAAGCACAGAAACACCGCCAGAATAAAGGCAATCACCTGATTCTCGGTGAGCGAGGAAGCGAAAATACCAATGGAGGTGAACACCCCGCCCAGCAGCAGTAGTCCGACGTACGAACCGAAAATGCCGGCCGAGTCCAGGTTGCCTACCGGACTGCCCAGTTGGTAGACCGAGACGTAGTAGATCAGCGTGGGCAGCAATGCGAACAGCACTACGGCCCAGGCCGCCAGAAATTTACCGACGATGAGTTGCCAGTCGGTGACCGGCTGGGTGAGCAGCAGCTCCATGGTGCCCGCTTTTTTCTCCTCAGCGAAGCTGCGCATGGTGATGGCCGGAATCAAAAACAGAAACACGTAGGGTCCCAGCGAAAAGAGCGTCGTCAGCTCGGCGAAGCCGTAGTCCAGCACGCTGGTGTCGGGAAACAACCACATCAGCAGACCCATACCCGTCAAAAACACGGCAATTACCACGTATGCAATCAGCGAGTTGAGGTAGCTGTTGATCTCTTTGTTGAGGATTTGTAGCATATAAGTGAAGTGAGTGAATTGGTGAGTTGGTGGATGAGTGATTTGAAATAATTACTTTTCAAATCACTCATTCCTCCCTTCACTTATTTTCTCCTTTTCAAAGGTTAGGTTTCTAAATATCTCTTCCAACGAGCCGTGGTGCGTGTTCTTAGACGTTTCTACCCGCCTCATTCCGATCATCACGTAATGGTGCTGGCAAGCGAAATGAAACACGGCCGGACGTACATCTTCCGCGCCGTCGCTACCTAGCTGGTACACTCCCCCACCCATCTCTTCCACTCCCTGCACTCCCGGCACCAGGCCCAGCAGTTCCACGTCGACGGCTTGGGTGAAGGCCACTTCTACGGTCGTTCCTGAGGTTGGGTCCGATGGAATACTCCGCTGCAAGTCGGCCAGGGTACGGTCAACCACTATCTCGCCCCGGTTGATGATCACCACCCGGTCGCACAGCGCTTGTACTTCTTGCATGATGTGGGTGGAGAAGACCACCGTTTTCTCGGCACTGATGCTCTTGATCAGGTGACGAATTTCAGTGAGTTGGTTGGGGTCCAGTCCGGTGGTGGGCTCGTCCAGGATCAGCACCGCGGGGTCGTGCACCAAGGCCTGGGCCAGTCCGACGCGTTGGCGGTAGCCCTTGGAGAGCGACCCGATTTTCTTGTTCTGCTCGCGGGTGAGTCCGCACCGCTCCACCATGCGCTGCACCTGCTCGCCGAGCGTGGCACCGCGCATTCCGTACATCCTTCCGATAAAGCGCAGATACTCGTGCACGTACATATCCAGGTAGAGCGGGTTGTGTTCGGGCAGGTAGCCCAGGCAGCGGCGCACCGCCATCGGCTCGGTCACCACGTCGTGCCCGCACACCGCTACGGTGCCCCGGGTGGGAGGCAGGTAGCCGGTGGCCACCTTCATGGTGGTGGACTTGCCCGCCCCGTTGGGACCCAGAAAGCCCACAATCTGGCCGGGTTGCGCTTCGAACGAAACGTTGTTCACGGCCGTCTGGCCGCCGTAGGTTTTGGTAAGCGCCTGCACGCGCAGTGACATAAGGTTGTGGTTTAAGCAGTGAAGTAGCGACTCGAACGCCTGAGTTGTTGGGCCTGGTTTCGTTGGCGCAAAATGGATAAGATCGGGCAGGAAAGAAAACGCTAAAAGGAACAATTTCTTACACCACGGTGCCGTGGCTAGCTGCTAGACCGAACGAGTAGAAGCTCCGAGACGCGGTATTTCCTCCAAAAAGGGCCTTGCGAGAGCAAAACAGGTTCGAGTGGGGTCCTCCGAGGGGCAAAAGAGGGTGGCATTAGGCCTAAAAAGATTTGAGCGAGGCCAATTCAAGGGTTTGATGAGGCCAAAAATCTAAGTTGGGTCTTATGCAAAATAGTTCTACTTTGCCCTTTATGGAAAATGGTTGCCTCGATGTAGTAAGGCAGAATTCGGTTCAAAACGTCGGTTATGATTGTTAAGGCAGAAAGTGATTACCAGCAAGTAAAATCCAAACAGCGAGTGAGTGATCATGGGGAAGTATTTACTTCCGAGCGTGAGGTCAAGGCCATGCTTGATTTGGTGAAGCAGGAAACAGAACGCATTGACTCGCGATTTTTAGAACCGGCGTGTGGCACGGGAAATTTTTTGGTAGAAGTGTTGAAGCGAAAGTTAGCAGTAGTAAGGAGCCGCTACAAAAGAAGCCCGCTCGAGTACGAGCGCTACGCAATTGTAGCTGTATCTAGTATTTATGGAATCGACTTGTTGTCGGATAACGTAGAGGAATGCAAAAAACGGCTCTTTGCTATTTTCAATCAGCAGTATACCGCTTTGTACAAAAGCCGATGTAAGAAAGCCTGCAGAAATAGCGTGGAATTTGTGTTAGAGAAAAATATCTTGCACGGCGATGCACTTACCTTTAGAAATGGGAATCAACCTATTGTCTTTTCAGAATGGACATTGGTTTCAGGAAGTTTGATTCAAAGAAGAGATTTTATCTTTAGTGAACTGACCCCCCCTAAGATAGCTGATCTCTTCCACGAGCTGATTACTTCTGATTTGGGCAAACCGGCCTTCATTCCTACTCCGGTGAGGACTTACCCTTTGAAGCATTTTCTAATGTTAGCTGAAGATGATTGATGTAAACTATAATCCGGACGTACTCACTTGTCTAGCCAATTTAAGCAACGACGAGGTGTTTACCCCTCCCCATTTAGCTAACGAAATACTGGATACATTGCCTCCAGAACTTTGGCATGACAAGAGTGCTACTTTTTTGGACCCCGTTTGTAAATCAGGCGTATTCTTAAGAGAGATAGCCAAGCGTCTAATTAACGGGTTAGAAAGTGAGTTCCCTGATCAGCAAGAGAGAATCAATCATATCTTCCAAAACCAACTTTACGGAATAGCTATCACTGAGCTTACCGCACTACTTTCGCGCCGGAGTGTGTATTGTTCTAAACGGGCCAACGGCCGGTATTCGGTGTGCGAAGCCCTTGGTACCGAACAGGGCAACATTCTGTTTGACCGCATCGAACACACTTGGAAAAATGGCAAATGTATCTACTGCGGAGCCAGCGAAGAAGTGTACGACCGTGCCCAAGACCTAGAAACCCATGCTTATCAGTTCATTCATACCGATAAGCCTAAAGAACTCTTTACTATGAAATTTGATGTGATTGTTGGTAATCCACCTTATCAGTTGAGTGATGGAGGCTTTGGGCGAAGTGCAGGACCCATTTATAATCTATTTGTTCAGCAGGCAAAAAAACTTAATCCGAGGTATATTACAATGATTATCCCATCTCGGTGGTTTGCGGGAGGTAAGGGGCTTAATAATTTCCGTGAGGAGATGCTGAATGATAATAGAATGAGTAGAATTGTTGACTTCCCAAATGCAACTGAAGTTTTTCCAGGGGTGGATATTGCGGGCGGGGTTTGTTATTTTCTCTGGGATAGAGAGCATGTCGGCCTCTGTGAAGTAACAAATATCCATCAAGGACAGAAGTTTACTTCTCAGAGACCATTAAATGAGTTTAAAATTTTTATCAGACATGGAAGTGCTGTTCAAATCATCAAGAAAGTTTTAGAAAAAGAGGAAGCTAGCTTAAGCAAACAAGTCTCATCCGCTAAGCCATTTGGACTAAGAACTTATGTAAGACCAAGTAGCAAAGGAGATCTGATACTGCGTTATAATAAGGGAGAGGGGCCTTTTAATCGTGGAAATGTATCCGTAGGAAATGAGATGATTGATGAATGGAAAGTTATAACTTCTAAAGTTTCATATGATCATGCCGGTCAACCAGACAAAAACGGTATGCGTAGAGTGTTTTCAATAATCAACATTCTACCCCCAGGAACCATTTGCACAGAAACTTACCTTGTGGCAGGTAGTTTCAAAAATATACAAAAAGCCGAGAACCTCGCCAGCTACTTAAAAACGAAATTTGTTAGATTTTTAGTTGCTCAACTCTCTTTTTCCCAAGACATCTTTAAAGATAAATTTCTATTTGTCCCCTCACTGGATATGTCAAAAGAGTGGACAGATGAAGTGCTATGCAAGCGTTATAACTTTTCTCCCCAAGAAGTTTCTTTCATTGAATCAATGATTCGTCCGATGGAATAAGCCAGCGTGTTCTTCTCTTCATTATAACCTAATACTACTCTACCCGATGGTTTTGTAAAAGAGGTTAAATCTCATCCAGGCCATTTCAATGGCCAGTTGTAAAGGGCTGCTTATTTGCCGTTTATAGAACTGTCTCATCAAGTTCAACCCTCTTCTAAAGACGCTATACTGCGGGTAACCGTGTTTTTTAGTTCTGACGGGATTGACCTTTCCGTCCTCAATACCGGTGGCCCAGCAAATGGTATAGGCTATAGAAACGATAGCAAACAGTTTTCGGTACTTGACGATACAGCGCAGGCAAGAGTCCTCTAAGTTGAAGCCTCGCTGTTTGAGTGCTTGAAAGAAGACTTCTATAGCCCAACGTCTTTTATACCAAGAACGCAGCGTCTGGGGTAGAGTGGTACCAATCAGATAGAGCAGTTCGCCTTTTTCATCATAGGAGAGCGAAAGGTTAACAGCCACTCCATCTACCACTACGTCCTGTTGATAGCATTCTATATCGTCGTCGGTAAAAGCTTCTTCGGCCCAGACTCTTTGCCCGGTCGCTAACAGGATGGAATGGTGCTTAGGTACTCGCACACAAAAAGGAATACGCTCGCTTTTGAGCCAACTTAGCCATTTTTGCCCAATGAATTCCCGGTCCATTACCAGCATTTGGATACGTTGTTTACCCACAACAGCCACCAATGATTGGAATAGAGCAATGCGCTGATCTGCATTACTATTGCCGCTGTTGTTGTCCAGCATCTCAAAGTAAACCGGCACGGCCATCTTACCAATGCTTACTACTGCGCACAAAACGTTGACCTGTGTCTGCCCGAAGTCCCATTCCGTGCGGTCGATGCTGAGCGTCAACTGAGGGTGAGGAACAAAACTCATCAGAAAAACCGCTACCTGTTGATAGTCCAAGCTAACTTTGGCGAAAAAGTCTTGTATTCTGCGCTCAACAGAACTCACTTGAATGGGCTTATCTGTTTTATCAGCAATCTCTGAGAAGATCACTGACCGACTGCTAATTATTCCCTGAATCATATCGCAGAGAAATTCTTGTCGCTTTTTATGCCGCACCACTTTGGCCGTTCGTATCAATTCATATATCTTTAGTACCGGATTCTTATCCATTGAAAAAGCTGGTTTTGTTGTGTAGGAACTACAAAATTCAGCTTTTTCTCCCTCTCATTCAACCCCCACCCAAAACCATCGGGTAGAGTAACCTAATACAAACTCACTGAGATATTTTACCCGCAAACTAAACATGAAACGAAATCAAATCTACCATACTGACCCCGACATTCTCGGTGGCACTCCTGTGTTTACCGGCACCCGAGTTCCTATTGATACGTTGCTCGTCTACTTGCGCAAAGGCAAGCGGATCAATGACTTTCGGGATGACTTTCCTACGGTGAGTCGTGAGCAAGCGGAAGCCTTGCTTACGTTGGCCGAGCAAGAACTTATGGTGCAGGAATGATCCGGGTGTTGCTAGACGAAAATTTGCCCCGCAAACTTAAGTGGTCATTGCATGCCGAAGTTGTCACCGTGCCCGAACGCGGTTGGGGCGGCGTAAAAAATGGACAACTGCTGCGGCAAGCGGCAGAAGAGTTTGAACGTTATGGTGACGATGGATCGGGGAATTGAGTATCAGCAAAATTTAGGCGGTCTTGATCTATGTCTTATCATACTCTCAGCAATTAGCAACGATCTGGATGATCTGCTTCCGCTGGTGCCTTCTATTAACGCTGCTTTTGCCAGAATCACTCCGGGCCGCATTGTTCATGTAAAAGTGCCAGAAAATGAATAAACCATTTTTCCCGCCCCGGTCCGAAGCCAACCCAACCATTTACGCTTACCAAGACACGAATCCGCAGTACGAAGGATTACTAAAAGTTGGGTTCACTAACGTGGACGCAAAAAAGAGAGTGGCCCAGCAGTACCCTACGCTACGTCCGGGAGCGTTGCCCTACTGCATTGTGCTGGAAGAGCCCGCCATGCGAAACGATGGTAGCACATTCACCGACCATGAGGTGCACCGGTATTTGCGCAAAAAGGGATTCATCAATCCCAATGGCGAATGGTTTAAGTGCAGCGTGCAGGATGTGAAAGCGGCGGTGCTCGCTTTAAGAAACGGCACCGAAAACGAAGAAAACCGTTGTCTGAACTTTCGTATGCGCCCGGAACAAGCTGAGGCAGTGAACAAAACGGCGGCTTATTTTAAGAGTTCTCGCACTGAGAACCTCGATCAAACGCCTCACTTTCTTTGGAATGCCAAAATGCGGTTTGGGAAAACGTTCGCTACCTATCAGCTCGCCAAGAAAATGGGCTGGACCAAGGTGTTGGTTCTCACCTTCAAACCGGCCGTACAGAATGCCTGGGAAGAAGACCTAAAGACGCACGTCAATTTTGACGGCTGGCAGTTCGTGGCGCGCAATGGGATGAGCTACGAAGAAGTGGACCGAAAGAAGCCGATGGTGTGTTTTGGATCGTTTCAAGACTATTTAGGAAAAAACACCTCTACCGGAGGCATCAAAACCAAAAATGAGTGGGTACACACTCTCCACTGGGATTGCATTGTGTTTGACGAATATCACTACGGCGCGTGGCGTGAGAATGCTAAAGAACTTTTCGAGGCAGAAGACACCAAAGAAGCGAAGTTTGGTAAGGGAGAAGGAATAGAAGATTTAGATGAAGAAACCATTCCTATCACGACCAATGCTTTTTTATACCTTTCAGGAACTCCATTCAAAGCAATTGCTTCGGGAGAGTTTATTGAAGAGCAGATTTACAATTGGACGTATGCCGACGAGCAAAAAGCCAAAGAGGAATGGACAAGTGCTGATAATCCCTACGCGGCTTTACCCCGAATGGTGCTACTCACTTATCAGCTTCCTGATTCCATTCGAGAAATCGCTATTGGTGGGGAGTTTAACGAGTTCGATCTAAACCTTTTCTTTTCGGCCAGTGGAGACGGCTTTATGGCAATGTTTGTCTACGAAAGTGAGGTGCAGAAATGGCTGGATTTGATAAGAGGCAACCATCTTGAAACTACCGTCGATAATCTTAAACTGGGTGCTAAAAAACCTCCCATGCCCTTTTCAGATTCTCGGTTATTAAGCGTGCTTACGCATACCTTTTGGTTTCTGCCTACCGTAGCCGCGTGTCACGCAATGAAAAATCTGATGGGCCAACGTCAGAATAAGTTTTATCACGATTACGGAATAGTGGTGGCGGCCGGAACTAGCGCAGGAATTGGCGTAGAGGCACTTCCCCCCGTGCTCGCGGCAATGGATAATCCGTTGAAAACGAAAACCATTACGCTTTCTTGTGGTAAGCTAACCACCGGGGTTTCCGTGAAACCGTGGTCAGGTATACTCATGCTGCGCAATTCCTCTAGCCCCGAGACTTATTTTCAGGCTGCTTTTCGGGTACAGACACCGTGGGTGGTTCGCAACTCCGATGGTATTTCACCCAATCAGGAAGAAATTATTAAGGACGAATGCTACGTATTTGATTTTGCCCCTAACCGCGCATTGAGCCAAGTAGCTGAGTACAGTTGTCGAACTCAACATTAATGAAGCTAATCCTGAGAAAAAAGTAGCCGAATTCATTCACTTTTTGCCCGTTCTTGCCTACGATGGAAGCTCGATGAAGCAGATCGATGCTGCTGGAGTGCTGGATATTGCGATGAGTGGAACCTCAGCAACGCTACTAGCCCGACGATGGGAAAGTGCTCTGTTGGTTAACGTTGACAATGCTACCTTATCTCGCTTGATGAGCGATCAATCCGCTTTAGACGCGCTGATGAGTATTGAGGGCTTTAGATCGCTGAATCAAGAGATTCAAACCATTATCAACAAATCGGATGCCGTGAAGAAGGCTAAAAAAGAGGCCAACGACGGACAGCTTTCCAAAAAAGAGAAGCAACAACTTACGGAAGAAGAAAAGGAATACAAAAGCCTCAGAAAGCAAATTCAGGAGAAGCTTATAAAGTTTGCCACTCGCATTCCGGTTTTTATGTATCTGACTGATTACCGAGAGCGGTGTTTAAAAGATGTCATTACTCAGCTTGAACCGGGACTGTTCAAAAAAGTAACTGGTTTAGACGTTAAGGATTTTGAGTTACTGGTAAGTTTAGGAGTATTCAATAGCGCATTAATGAATGATGCAGTCTACAAATTTAAGCGATATGAGGATGCCAGCCTTGAGTACACCGGAATAAATAAGCACCATGAAGAAGAAGTGGGCCTATACGATACGGTAGTAAGTTCTTATGACTACGCGCACAGCTTTGTCAATGAGGAGCAAGTGAACTAATCAATTCTTAACATCGGTTTATGCCTCTCTTCCATCCCCTGCTTCTGCTTCTGAGCACCCTTGGCGTCGTCGTTTCAGCCCAAGCCCAAACTCCGCCCCGCCACACATACACGCTGGGCATCAACACCTACCAGGGTTTTCTGCTGGTTCCTTCGCAGAACGTGGCGCAGTTTGCGGGCACCCGCCCGATAGGCGTCGAGCTGTTCATCAATAAAAATACCTACGGCTATTCGTTCTGGGAGCACCGCTACCGCTGCCCCGATATCGGGCTTTCGCTCACCTACACCGACTACGGCAACCCGGTGCTGGGCCAATCCATCGGCGGAACGATCTACATCAACGTGCCGCTGCTGCGCCGTCCGCGGGCCACGCTCACCCTGGGGCTGGGCAACGGCCTGGGCTACCATACTAACCCGTATCGTCCGCCGATGGAGACCGGTAATATTCTGCTGGGCACGCCCGTCACGCTCACCATGCGCACGCAGTTAGAATACACCTACGCTTTTTCTTCCCGCTGGCGGGGCTTGCTGGCGGCCAAGTTGATGCACTACTCCAACGCGGCCTACTCCATCCCCAACCGGGGAGTGAACATGCCGATGATCAACCTGGGCGTGTCGCGGCGACTGGGGCGGCAGCTACCAACCTACGCGACCGCCGCCGAGGTGGCACCGCCCGAACCGTATCAACGCATCAGCTATTACTTGGGAGTGAGCACCGGAATGAAAACGCTGGAAACCCAGGGTTCGCTGCACAACTTCGTGAACCTCCACGCCTATACCGTGCTTCGGCTTAGCCCCCTTAGCGGACTCACCGGAGGACTAGATGTGTTTTTAGACCAGGCCACCCGGCAGTATATCCGCAAGAACGTGGCACAAGAACGACCCGACTACCGGAGGGTGGCGCTGGTGGTCGGACACGAACTGTTTTACCAGCGTGTTTCGTTGGTTACGCAGGTGGGAGTGTACGTGTATCGTCCGTACCGGGACTTGTACCTGCCGGTGTACCAACGCATCGGAATGCGCTACGCATTCACTGATCGTCTGCTCGGTAATTTTGCCCTCAAGGTGCACGGCGGACGGGCCGAACTGGCCGAACTGGGACTAGGCGTGCGGCTTTGACACTGGGTCGGGTGCATCGGAGGGATGCTCAACTTCATTGTGCAGGTAAGACTGCCCCACGCGGTAGGCAGTAGGCTCTACCTTTTCGGGAGCCACCAACCGGCGCGACGATACTCCGCTTCCCTTATCGGGCAAACCGAACATTTTCCGCTGTAACGAATCGTTGCTGCGAATAAGGACCAGAAACAGCACCCCTAACAGGTATAATCCGGTAACGATCAGAAAGCCGTAGAACGAGCTGTCCAGCACATCGTTTAGGAACAAGGCCAGGGTCAGACTAGCGAAAACGAGCAGAAAAAGCCCCAGCACGCCCATCATTACCAGCAGAATAACCTTGGGGAGTACCTCCTGTACTTTGGCCTCGATGTTGCCGGTAATCTTATCAATCTCGGCCTTGATGTATACGCCCGGATGGTTGACTACGTCTACGTATTTCGCTAACACTCTAGGTACTTTCATGGGTTGGTTGTGATAGATAATAATAGGTCTGCACTGCTGGTGAGCTTCTGAAATGCGTTACAAACGCGCACGATCACTTGGTACAGCCATCTTTTCACTGCTACTAACCGGGTCATCGTAGCTTTGTTTGCTAACCCACCACCCGGTCTAGCTCCTTCTCTACGTGCAGATTTTTGAAGGATAGCAAGATGTCGTGCTCGGCGGCGTGCTGCCGGAAGTCCGAAATCACCTCCAGCACATCGTAGTCAATATGGCGGGTATTGTCTCCGTGAATATCCACCACCGAGTGGGCCGGGATGCTGTCCAGCGTGGAGGCCAGACTGGCTTTGTTCAAAAATGATACGTGCTCACTCAGGTGAATTTCGTAGTGGGTGCGCTCTCCGTCGTTGCTGGTGTTGAACGAGAACGGCGCTTCGTAGTTGGCCCGCAGGATAAAGTACACGCCTACCGCCATACCAATGCAAATGCCAATGAGCAGGTCGGTGAACAGAATAGCCACAATGGTGACGATAAAGGGAATGAACTGGTTAGCACCCAGCTTCCACTGCTTCTTGAAGATCACCGGGCGGGCGAGTTTGTAACCGATGTAAAGCAGAATGGCCGCCAGCGCCGACAGGGGAATGAGGTTAAGTACCCGCGGAATGAGTAGGAGCGAGGCGAGCAGGAAGATACCGTGGTAGAAAGCGGCCATCTTGGTTTTGGCTCCGGCGTCGAGGTTGGCGGTGCTGCGCACGATCACGGCCGTCATCGGAATGCCGCCGATAAGTCCGGCCAGCAGGTTGCCCAACCCCTGCGCTTTTAGTTCGCGGCTGTAGGGAGTCTTGCGCTTGTGCGGGTCCATCTTGTCGGTGGCCTCGACGCAGAGCAGCGTCTCCAGGCTGGCGATGATGGCCACGGTGAACGCGACGCGCAGCGTGAGGCGGATGGTGGCCCCGTCAAAGGCCGCCGCAAAGTCAGGAAAGCTCAGCTCCTGCTGCACGTCGCTCAGGTTCTGAATACTGGGAATTTGCACCAGGTGCCTTGGGGAAATAGCCAGGCCGGGCAGGAAGTTTTCAAAAAAGAGGCTAAGCCCAATGCCGACCACCACCACCAGCAGCGCGCTGGGAATAGCCGACAAAAATTTCACCTTACTCATGAACGGCTGCACCCACAGGATGATCAACCCCAGCGAGATAACCCCAATGATCAGGGAACCTTCGCCGATATTTTCTACGGCGTAGCCAATCTCCGAGAAGGTATTAAGCCCATCACGCTGAAAGAAGGAATAGTCCCCGAAGAAATCCTGATCCACTCCCAAAAAGTGCGGAATCTGCTTCAGGATAAGGATCAGCCCGATAGCCGCCAGCATGCCCTGAATCACCGACGAAGGAAAGTAGTGGCCGATGATACCCGCCCGCAAAAAGCCCAGCACCAGCTGGATAACTCCCGCCAGCACGACGGCTACCAGAAAAATCTCGAAGCTGCCCATATCCTCAATGCCATCGAGCACGATCACGGTGAGTCCGGCGGCCGGTCCGCTCACCGCCAGGTGCGACCCGCTAGCCAGCCCGGCCACCAGCCCGCCCATAATACCGGTTACCAAGCCCGACATCAGCGGAGCGCCCGAAGCCAGGGCAATACCCAAACACAGCGGAAGCGCCACCAAAAATACCACCAGACCGGCGGGCACATCGCTGCCCAGACTCTTTAAATAGTCTACGTTATCTTTCATAAAAACAGGGTTAGGTTATTCTTCGCTTGCCATTAGAACAGCACAGCGTACAGGAAGATGCAACGAGTCAACAAAATACAGTACGGAAAGGTTGACCTGTACTCACCGGAAAGCTTTTCGCCGTCAAGTAAATCAATTGCTACTTATTTTTGTTTTAAGATTAACAATTAATCAGTGTTTACCATCTTTAGTTTCGTAATCGAATGAGTGTTAAAATAAGTAAATCAAAGCAAGAATGGCAACAAGAGCTCACTCCAGATCAGTACCGCGTACTGCGCGAAAAAGGCACCGAGCGGGCGTTTGCCGGTAAATACCACGATACCAGAGCAACCGGAGTGTATGCCTGCGCGGCCTGTGGCCAAGAACTCTTTACCTCCGAGACCAAGTTTGATTCGGGCAGCGGCTGGCCGAGTTTCTACGCGCCCCTAGAAAAAGACCGCGTCGAAGAGGAGCGTGACGTCACCCACGGCATGGTACGCACCGAGGTGCTCTGTAGCCAGTGCGAAAGCCACCTGGGCCACGTGTTCGACGACGGCCCCGCTCCCACCGGGCAGCGTTACTGCATGAATTCTATCTCGCTCGACTTCAAGCCGAAAGAGAAGTAAGCAGGGAAAAAGAATGAGTGAATGAATAAATCACTCATTCACCCGTTCACTCACTCAATTTCTATGAAGTACGACATCATCGTGATCGGCGGAGGCATTGTTGGCCTAGCTACCGCACTGCGCATCAAGGAGCAGCAGCCTGACCTCAAGCTAACCCTACTTGAGAAGGAAACGCGCTTGTCAGCGCACCAAACCGGGCACAACAGCGGGGTGATCCACTCGGGCGTTTACTACAAGCCCGGTAGCCTAAAAGCGACCAACTGCATTCGAGGCTACCGTATGCTACTGGATTTCTGTGACGCCCAAAACATCGCCTACGACCTCTGCGGCAAAGTAGTCGTGGCCACCCGTCCCGAAGAACTGCCCGCGCTCGATACCATCCAGCAACGCGGTGCGGAGAACGGTCTGGAAGGATTACTACGCTTTAGTCAGGATCAGTTGCGAGAGCGTGAACCCCATGTGAAAGGTTTGGAAGCCATTTTCGTTCCCCAGACCGGCATCATCGACTACACCGCCGTGGCCCTGCGCTACGCCGACCTACTGCGCCAGGATACCGACATTCGTTTGGGAGAGAAAGTAACCGATATCCGGATGCACCACCACGACTGCACGGTGGTCACCTCGAAGGGAAGTTACCTAACGAAGTTGGTGGTGAACTGTGCCGGACTATATTCGGACAAGATTGCACAGATGACCCAGGCTGCGCCGGTGGACCTGAAAATCATTCCGTTTCGGGGTGAGTACTACGAAATCAAGCCGGAGAAAGAGTACTTGGTCAATAACCTGATTTATCCGGTGCCCGACCCCAACTTCCCCTTCTTGGGAGTGCACTTCACGCGGATGATCCGGGGCGGAGTGGAGGCCGGACCCAACGCGGTGCTGGCCTTTCGGCGCGAGGGCTACCGCAAGTCGGACGTGCACCCCGGCGAGCTGAGCGAAACGCTGCGCTGGCCTGGTTTCCAGCGGGTGGCGGCGAAGTACTGGCAAACCGGTCTGGGTGAGATGTACCGATCCTTTTCTAAGGCCGCATTCACCGAAGCCCTGCAGAAGCTCATTCCGGCCATCACCGAAGCCGATTTGGTGCCGGGCGAAGCGGGCGTTCGCGCCCAAGCCTGCGACCGCTACGGCGGATTGATCGACGACTTCCTGATCATCGAAAATGAGGTGGCCGTTAACGTTTGCAACGCGCCGTCTCCAGCCGCCACTTCCTCACTTTCCATCGGGCAAACCGTGGCCGAGCGGGTGCTGAAGCGCTTTGGCACAGAAGTATTGAGTGATTGAATTAAGGAATGAGTAACTGAATAGAAAAGCCATTCGATCATTCCGTTATTTAATCATTAGGTCTTCAGTATGCTAACCTCCTCCGAACTCGCCCGCTATAACCGTCACCTGAACCTGCCTGGTTTTGGGCCAGCGGGGCAGCAGAAGCTCAAAGGTGCGCGGGTATTGGTGGTGGGCGCGGGCGGATTAGGCGCGCCGCTGTTGTCGTATCTGGTGGCCGCCGGGGTGGGCACCGTAGGTTTGGCAGACTATGACGTGGTGGAAGCCAGCAACCTCCACCGGCAGGTGTTGTTCACCGAAGACGATGTGGGCCGCCCAAAAGTTGAAGTAGCCGCCGAGCGGCTACGCCGTCAGAATCCGCACGTTCAGTTGCGAACGCACAACACGAAACTAACCTCCGACAACGCGCTGGCGATCATTCAATTGTACGATATCGTGGCCGATGGCTCTGATAACTTTCCGACCCGTTATCTGGTGAACGACGCCTGCGTGCTGCTGGATAAAGTGAATGTATACGCGGCGCTCTTCCACTTCGAGGGACAGGTGGCGGTGTTTAACCATCCGGATGCGCCGGGGGAGCGCGGTCCCAACTACCGTGATCTGTTTCCGCAACCGCCCTTGCCCGGCACGGTGCCCAGTTGTGCCGAAGGCGGAGTACTGGGCGTGCTGCCGGGTATAGTAGGCAGTTTGCAAGCCAACGAGGTAATCAAAGTGATCACCGGCCTTGGCAAACCGCTGTCGGGTCGGTTGTTCTTGCTAGACGCGCTGACGCTGGAGAACCGGACGATTACCATCCGCAAGAATCCTGACAACCCTTTAACCGGAACAAATCCTACCCAAACCGTCTTGATCAACTACGAGCAGTTTTCCGGCGTAGCGGAGGCGGATGAAGGTGCTGCTTCTATTCGGGAAATTAGCGTGGCGGAACTGCACCGGTGGCAGCAAGAGCAACGAGATTTTCAACTCATCGACGTGCGCGACCCACCCGAACACGCGGCGGCGAACCTGGGAGGAGCGCTGATGCCGCTGGGACAGATCGAGCAGTTCGTCGCTCAGATTGCTACCGACCGACCGGTGATTACGTATTGCCAGGGTGGAGCACGAAGTCAACGGGCCGTGCGCATCTTAGACCAGCACGGGTTTCCAGAGGTATACTTTCTGAAAGGTGGTATGCTGGCTTGGGAACGAACGTTCGGCGAGAATGCGGTACGCGAGAGCGAAACCCCTGCGTAGAACGCGAAAATTGCCCCAATGACCACCATATTTCTATCGCCTTTCGTAATTTAGCCGCTGCCTATGAATAATCTATCTCGCCTCTGCGTCCACACCATCACCACCAAGCCCTGGGGCCTGGAAGAAGCTGCCGACCACTACGCCCAGGCGGGAGTGAGCGGCATCACCGTGTGGCGCGACGCGCTGGAAGGACGCAACATCGCCCAGTCGGGTCAGATGCTGAAAGATCACGGTTTATCCGTGGTTTCGCTGTGCCGGGGTGGGTTCTTCCCCTCCACCTTCGGGTCGAAGCGGCAGGCGGCCATTGATGATAACAAGGCCGCGGTCGACGAAGCGGCCGCGCTGGGCGCACCGATGGTGGTACTGGTGTGCGGAGCCGACCCTGACCAGCCACTAGCGGTATCGCGCCAGCAAATTAGGGAAGGCATCGAGGCAGTGCTGCCCCACGCGGAAGCGAACAAGGTGGTGCTGACCATCGAGCCGCTGCACCCGATGTACGCCGACACGCGCTCGGCCGTGAACACCCTGGGGCAGGCCAATGATATGGCCGAGATGATCGATTCGCCCTGGGTGGGTATCGCGGTGGACGTGTACCACCTGTGGTGGGACCCGACGCTGGAGTCGGAGATCATGCGCTGCGGTCGCAACGGTAAGCTGTCGGCCTTCCACATCTGCGACTGGAAATCACCGACGGAAGATATGCTGCTGGACCGGGGATTGATGGGAGAAGGTTGCATCAACGTGCCCGAAATTCGGGGGTGGGCTGAAAGCGCCGGTTTTGAAGGCTTTAATGAGGTAGAAATTTTCTCGCAGCGATACTGGGAGATGGATCAGAAAGAGTTTTTGAGAAAGATCGTGGAAGCCTATCAGCAGCGGAGCTGAAGGGAGTTTGGCTGATAATAAAAGACCTTCGCGGCACGAAGGGATAGCCAGGATCAGCCCGGCCAAAAGCGCAGTCCTTCCCAGGATAAACCAAACGACATTAAGTTGCCGTCCAACTTTATCTACGTATTAAAGCAGGAGTGGGATTGAGCCGTATGACGGTTAGCAGTTTGCGAAAAGTTAAAAACAGGCTAAGCAAATTCATTTCCTACTTTCAGAATACCTAAACCTCATCCTTTATGGTGCTTCTCAGCTTGATTTGTTGCTGTACACTCGCTGATAGGCCGGCTGATTTACCCTTAAACCCAACCATCATGAACTACCTCGAAGAGGCGATCCGGGACGTTGACCACATCCCGGACGAACGAAAGGAAGCACTTAGAGAACTAGCCTCGTTCATCCGGACCAAAATCAAGGCCGGGGAAGTAGCCCAACTCATCTTTATCTGCACCCACAACTCCCGCCGCAGTCACATGAGCCAGCTTTGGGCCCGCGTGGCCGCCGACTACTACGGAGTGCCCCACGTGCATACCTACTCCGGGGGCACGGAAGCGACGGCCTTCAATCCGCGCGCCGTGAACGCGCTGAGACGCGCTGGGTTTGGCGTTGAGACCATGAGTGGCGGTGAGAATCCGCACTATCAGGTTAGCTACTCCCCGGATACCCTGGCGCAGGAAGCGTTTTCCAAGAAGTACGACGACGCCGTGAATCCGTCGAGAAATTTTGCGGCTATCATGACCTGTTCCCAGGCCGATAAGAACTGCCCCTTCGTGCCCGGAGCCACCGTGCGCGTTGCCATCCCCTATGAAGATCCCAAAGCCGCCGACGGTACCCCGGAAGAAGTAGCCCGCTACGACGAACGCAGTCAGCAGATTGCCACCGAAATGATGTACTGCTTCTCTCAGATCAACGAATAACAGTCGTACGCATGAATAGAAAACGCTACGCGCCGCATGAAGCAGCCCACTAAAGAGGTTATCATCATTGGCGGGGGACAGAGTGCCTTGGCGCTCGGGTACTACCTACGAAAAACAGACCGGGACTATTTGATTCTAGACCAGCAGGAGCAGCCCGGCGGAAGCTGGCCCCACTACTGGGAGTCTTTGCGGTTGTTTTCTCCGGCCCAGTGGAGTTCGTTACCCGGCATATTAATGCCGGGCGGGGCCGATTACTACCCTGGTCGCGACGATACCGTTCGATACCTGCAAAACTACGAAGCGCGCTACCACTTGCCCATCGAACGGCCGGTCAGCGTGCAGCAGGTACGTAAAGAAGATGACCACTTTGTGCTCAGTACGGATCGGGGCGACTACCGAAGCCGGGTCGTGATCAGTGCCACCGGATCTTTCCAAAAGCCACACATTCCTTCCTTTCCCGGACAAGCTGACTTTCGGGGGACCATCCGGCACTCCGCCGACTACCACATCTCGGAGCCTTTCCGGGGAAAGGAGGTGCTGGTGGTCGGGGAAGGCAATTCCGGAGCCCAGATTATGGCTGAACTAAGCCAGCTGGCTACCACCACCTGGGTCACGCTGAACGAGCCCACGTTCTTGCCAGACGATGTGTCGGGCCGCACGCTGTTTGACTACGCCAGTGCCGCCTACCAAGCCCGCCAGCAGGGCAAAGCGTACTCCCCGCCCTCGTTAGGCACGATTGTGATGGTCCCCTCGGTTAAAGAAGCGCGGGGGCGAGGCGTCTATCGGTCCGTGCGTCCTTTTGAGCGATTTACCCCGACCGGAGTGCACTGGTCGGACGGGCGGGAACAAGCCGTAGATGCCGTCATCTTCTGCACCGGGTTCCGCCCCGCCCTGGATCACTTAGCTCCGCTGGGAGTGGTGGAAGAAGACGGCAAGGTCATCACCCGGCACACCCGGGCGGTCAAGACCGAAGGGCTGTGGCTGGTGGGCTACGGAAGCTGGACGGGCTTTGCTTCGGCCACCCTGGTTGGAGTGGGACGCGCTGCCAAGCAAACGGTTTCGGAAGTAGCAGAATACCTCACTAAGACGATTGCCGACAGAGAAGGGAGGTAAACGCTTTCAAGCAAAATTTTACTTGGCTGCTACCCGCCAAAGAATTCCACTGTCGTCGTCGTTGACCAACAGCGCGCCATCGGGTGCTACGGTGACCCCGACCGGGCGGCCGTAGACTTCTCCCGCCGCTTCATCGGCAATGAAACCGGTCAAAAAATCCTGGGGTGCTTGGGGCTTCCCGTCCTCAAAGGGGACGAACATCACCTTGTACCCGGCAAATTCGGCCCGGTTCCAGGAACCGTGCTGACCCACGAAGGCCCCGTTGCTGTACTGGGCGGGGAATTGGTCCGCCGTGTAGAAAGCAAGGCCTAACGATGCGGTGTGGCTACCCATCGGCACGTCGGGCACAATGGCCTGGTCGACCCGTTCTTGGTGCGGGTCGTCTTCCCAGCGGGGGTCGTTGACACTGCCGTAGTAGCTGTAGGGCCATCCGTACCAGCCGCCTTTTTTGACGCTGGTTATGTAGTCCGGCACCAGGTTGTTACCCAGTTTGTCGCGTTCGTTAACGGCCGTCCATAGTTCGTTGGTCACGGGGTTCCAGTCCATGCCCACGGGATTGCGGAGGCCATCTGCGTAAACGATCTCGCCGCTTCCATCGGGATTCACCTCCAGGATCGTGGCACGGCGTTTTTCCTTTTCCATACCCTGTTCGCCGACGTTGCTGGCCGACCCAACGGAAATGTAGATTTTGTTACGGTCTTTGTCCGTTATGATGTTCCGCGTCCAGTGGTTGTTGTAACCGCTGGCGGAAAGTTTGAACGATCTTCTCGCCTTCGCCTTCCAGCTTATTTTGCCCTTCTTTGTACGGATACCGGTACAGGCCGTCCGTATTGGCAACGTAGAAGTAGCCGTCCAGGACCAACATCCCGAAATTCTGGTGCAGGTCTTCCCGAAAGATATGGCGTTCGTCGACGGTGCCATCGTTGTCGGTATCCCGGAGCAAGGTGATGCGGTCGGCGCTGTTCTTGGTATTCGCCTCCGCGACGAAGATGTCGTTGTTGGGGGCAATGTAGGTCCACCTGGGGTGTTCCAGACCGTCCGCAAAACGGCTAACGGCAAAGCCATCCGGGGCAGTCGGGGTTTTATTCTCAGGCCATCCGATGACTTCACTGTTCTTGGTAACTGATTCTGACGAAAAAGGCGCTATCAATTTCAAGGGTCCAATCGCGGTTTCAATCGTGATAGGCCCGTTATCCGCCCAGTCGTCCTTGGTCTCTTCAGACACATCTTTCGTGCTCTTACAACCGATGATAAGACCGGTAACTAGTGATAAATACAGTACTCTTTTCATGATTCGCCTTTTAAAAGAAAAGTAATGTAACGCCAGCTATTCTGGAAGTTACTGATTGATAAGGGGTTGAGTTACTTGGAAGCGTAAAAAGTCAAGATTTACAGTGGAACTAAATCTTCACTGCACAAAACAGAGAGTTATGCAAATCTTAACGACAATAAAATTAACCGAAATTTTCGTGGAAACGGATGACTTTCTAAAAGAATTACAGACAATACTGGCCGCCGAAGGGCTACCAAAGCCCGAGTGGCAATCCTGTTTTTCGCGTAGCGAAGTAGTCACCACTTTGGTGCTTGAACTTTATTTATTACTCAAGAGCCGTTGCCAGCCCGCTTTAGCGGAAAATCATATAGACAGCAAACCTTTAAAGCTTGCCACATCAAATAGAAGATATGTACTTGCTATCCGGGTTCGGACATTGATTTAGCGGTTTTCGCACAAAGCTCCACCCACGGCGACCTGCTTGATCTGGAGGCCAGGGTTGACGATCTGCAACTACTCTACCGGGTGGATTGCATCAACTACGCAACCCGCACCAACGACGCGCTTCGTGCGCACATCGACCGGGTTGGCCAGCCTCTGTATCCCTAACCCCTTCTCAATAGTTACCTCGGCCTCTCCTCCCCGACTAACGCTAAAACTGGCGCATAATTTGAACGTTCATAGGAAAGCCCAACCTATGAAACCTATCCTGCTTCTCTCTTTGATCAGCCTGCTGTTCACCGGTTGCCTGCGTTACCCCGCCACGTACCCTACCTACGATCGTTTGGTGAATTTACCCACCGAACCGCACAAACGGGAAGTAGCCATGCTTTTCGCCAGCGACCCACTGCCCTCCGAGCCGCACGTCAGGCTGGGCATGGTGGAGGTGCACGGCGGCGGCCTCACCTCCTACAACGAACTTATCCGGGCGCTGCAATCCAAGGCCCAGACGCTCGGGGCGGATGCCGTTCAGCTGTCGGATAAAAAATACACCGAAGACACTTACGGTTCCGGCGAAGCAATTTTTACCGATACCTATAGCAACCTGGCCGGATTAGGCGTTTTGTACCTCAAGAATGCTACCTACCTCGATCGGTACGTGGAGGCTGAATTGTTGTATCCCTACAACGACAGCACGGGCCGGTACGATGAGGTGGCTTGCCAAATTGTACGGACCTACAACGACCAGCCGACCGAGATCACCGGCGACAAAAGCTACGCTGACTTTACGGCGACCTACTCCGTGGAGCACCTGCGCTACGAAGAGACGCCTGATTGGGAATATTATCTAGATGAGCGGGGTCGGGTTCGGATACGGGTATACCGCCCCAACGGCCTGTTGGTGAAGAAGTGCTGGTTTACCTACAACGGCTACGGACAGGTGACCGAAGTGCGCATCCGGCGGTTTTATCCCCAGCGGGTAGACGAGAAAGTAGTGATTCGCTACGATGACCAGAAAAACGTGGCCGAAAAGCAAATCTACCGGGAAGGGAGGTTGGTTTACCGCGAGATCCCAGCCTACGATGTCCGCGGACTACGGGCCGGAAGCGCGTACTATCTGGCCGAAGATGGCGCACCGGACCGTCCGTACCTCAAGGTGGTTTATAAGTTTTTTGACCCAAGCCAGTTGCCGCTGGGCGACGCGCTGGTGAACGCCAAAAAATAACGTAGCCACCGAGTGGTTCCCGAAGAAACTGCTCGATGGCTACGATTGAAAAGTGAGAACACGTTGGCTAGAACGAGTAGCGCAGGCCTACATTCGCGGCCCAGCGTGAGCCTTCGGCCGAAGGAGACTGGTCAATGTCCCAAGGATCACTACCCGGCTCGCTAAATGAGTAGACGGGACGGTTGCTATCCGCTTCAAAACCCTCAAACTGAAGTAATTCAAAGGTGTAGCGGTTATCGCCGCTACCGACGAAGTAGCGCCGACCCCAATTCTTGTTAATCAGGTTGCTCACGTTGAACACATCCAGTGAAATCTGTAGCGTGTGGCGCCGACCGTTGCTGGTAGTGATATAAAAATCTTGTAACAGCTTGAGATCGAACACACTAGAGAACGGCGCCCTTGAACGATTTTGCTCAGCATACTGTCCCCGACGGTCGCTTAAGTAATCATCGCCTTCAACGAAGCGGTTGAACTCAGCGTACTGGGCTGCCTGCGCTTCTGAGGTAGAAGGCGCAGCAATCGGACGTCCGACAGCGTCAGACAGCAGATCGCCATCGGCATTTGTAGCTCTTTGACCAAACACAATTTCGCCCGCGTTGGCCGGTACGTAGATCAGCGAACGCTCGTAGTCCTGGTTGTCTTCGTTGACCAACGCATCTCCGTTTCGGTATACGTACGAATAGGGCACTCCCGACTGTCCGCTGTAGAACAACGATACGGTAGTGGCGAAGAACCCAGCGTATTCTTTTCGGTAGGACAAAGCGCCCACAATGCGCGAACCAACGTCGAAGGTAGATCGGCCCAGTGCGGGGTTGTTGCGTCCGTTAACGCTGGAAGTATTTCGCCAGTTAGTTGCGTTAATGAACCCGCGTCCGTCGAAGAGTGATTCAGCTCGGGTGAACGAGTAGGCCAAGCTTCCGCCGAAGCCACGAACCATCGGTTTCTCGATTTTAAAGGTGGTGTTCCAGGTGTAACCTTGGTTGGTGTTGCCTACCAGTGAGATGAATGAGTATCGGCTATCGATGGCATCGCTCAAATCAAAAATAGGGCGGTTGTCGGCACCTTCTAAGTTGCCTACCGCCGGTTTTAGGTTCACGTTCTTTACATTGATATTGTTCAAGGTTTTGGTATACATAAACTCCGCCGATCCCACCAAACCAAACGGAAGTGCCTGGTCCACCGCGATGTTGGTGCGGAAGACCTGCGGATACTTAAAGTTTTCTGTAAACAAATCTACATCACCCGAGGGGCTGTTGGCATTGAACAGGTTGTCGCGCCACTCCTGAGGAGTCGCGTAGAAAGGATCTCCGAAGTCAGGTTGCAAAAAGCTGCCGTACAAACTACTGTTGAGGCCGTTGCGGATAAACATCCCACCGGGCCATACCCAGGGCACCCGGCTGGTGAAGATACCCAGTCCGCCGCGCAGTTGCGTCGTTTTATCTCCTTTAACGTCCCAGTTGAAACCGGCCCGGGGGCTCCACAGAATCTGGGTAGCCGGTGCCTGACTCGCGCGTGCGCCTTCCAGATCGTAGAATTCCTCGATGGCGGGCACCGTGGTGGCGTTGAAATCCGCATTGTTGAGGGGCGGATTATCCAGAAATATTGGGATGTCGGCCCGCAGCCCCAGGGTAAGTTTGAAACCGCTGTTTACCTGGATCTCGTCCTGCGCGTAGAAAGCTAACTGCATGGCGTTGAAGCTAGGTCCTAGGTTGCTCGCCTCATCTCCCAAACGAATTTGCGACTGACCCGGAGCGAGTTGCTCGTGACCGAACAGCGCAAAGCCCTCGTCGCCGTTCAGAAAACTGTCTAGACTACCGTAGGTATAGCGGGGAGTGGAGAAGATGGTGAACAGGTTCTCAATGGCAAAAAACTCATTGTGCGTTCCAAAGGTGAACGTATGACGGCCCGCGTACCAATTGAAGTTATTGGTAAGCGTCAGCACGTCCTGAAAGACAATGTTAGAATACGAGAAGTTGTCGGTACCGATGTAGATTTCGGCCGGACCGTCATCGATAATCACCGCTGGGAAGGGATCGCCCAGGATGTCCCGGTCATCGCGCACCCGGGTATAGCCTAGAATCAAATTATTAGAGAAGTTGTTTCCGAAGTTGCTCTTGAGCTCCACGGCTGATGAGTTGGTGGTGGTCGGGAAGATGTATCCGCTGTTTCCGAAGAAGATATTACGGCTGGAAGGCCGGTTAACCGGTGTAGCAATCCCCTTCACGTAGCTGTGCCGGGCCGACAGGCGGTGGTTTTGGTTAATGTTCCAATCCAGCTTAGCGATGATCTTGTCACTGTCGGTTGTCTGCACGTTGTTGAGGTAGCCGCCGGGATCGTAGCCGTATTCGCTGCCCAGATAATTTACTAAGCCGTTTAGATCAGCGGCCGTCGCGGCGCCGTCGTATTCGGAAGCAATGAACGGACGCGGTTCTTCGCGGCGCTCAAACTCCACGTTGGTGAAGAAGAACAGCTTGTTCTTGATGATCGGGCCACCAAGTCGGGCTCCGTAGGTGCGCACGGTGAAGGGCGCCAAGCGCGTGCGCTCGTTGTCGGGCACATCGCCCGGCGTTTTACCGGCTAGTCGTTCGTTCCTAGAATAATAGTAGGCTGATCCTTCAAAGGTATTCTTGCCGCTACGCGTCACCGCGTTGATTCCTCCTCCGGCAAAACCGCCCAAGGTAACATCGTAGGGAGCCACTACTACCTGAATTTGCTCCAGGGCATCCAAACTAATGGGCGAAATACCCGCCTGTCCGCCGTTGGTGCCCGAATTAGCCAAACCAAACACGTCGTTGTTCACTGCTCCATCTATGTAAATCGCGTTGAAGCGGTTATTCACCCCGGCAATAGAGAGACCGCCCCCCGTGATGTTTGCCTGCGGAGTGAGCCGGGTAAAGTCGTTGAGCGAGCGCTCTACGGTAGGCAAGGTCATGATCTGCTCCCGCCCCACGTTGGTTTCGGCCCCGGTTTGGTTGCCATCAATCAGGCCTCCTGCAGATACCACCACGTCGGCCAACTGCGTCACCGACTCGCGCAGGCCAACGTTTAGCCCGTAGGTTTGTCCCAGGTCAAGAGAGATGTCTTTTTTGGTTACGTCTTCGTAGCCCACAAAAGAAACGGTGACCGTATAGGGGCCACCGACGCGCATGTTGGCTAAGCGGAAGTAACCGTTGTTGCCGGTCACGTTGGCGTATTGGGTGCCCGATGGGGTGTGAACAGCCACCACGGTGGCTCCGAGCACGGGCTGCTGGTTTTCGTCAACCACCTCGCCGTTCATGCTGGCGGTGGTGGTTCCCTGGGCCGTGGCGGCGTGAACCGCCAGCAGACCAAAGGCTAGAAAAATTAAGTTGTGTAGCTGTGTTTTCATAAGATAGCGATGTAAGTTTTTAAGTACAATGGTACGGAAATTCTGCCGCATACTGAAACTTTCGGTGCGTCGGATCAAAAATTTAGCAATTCGACAAAACGTTGTAAACTTTACAATTACCTAATGAAATAAAGGCGTTCGGAGAAACCTATAAAATTAAATTCGCAACATCAGTCGGGCAGCTGATTTTCATACTGCGACCAATCTTTCACCAGCGCGTTCACCACCGTGCTTCCCACCCGGTAGGCGGCTTCCAGCGAGGGCACGTAGGCCGAGTAGGCCTGGTTCTCGTTGAGCATGCTTTGCGCCGCCGATAATCCTTCGTAGGGCATTCGAGAAATTACTAGCCGTGCGCAGCACCAGCAAGCGATCAGCATCTACTTTTCCCGCCGCGTCCAGAAAGTGCAGCGCCTGCGCCGTACCGGTGTCTTCCATCGCGCTGGTCACAAACTCGCCCTGCCCGTCGGTCCAGTACTTCACCCACTGGTTGGCCCAGGTGTTCATCTTTTCGCCGTGCCAGAAGGTCATCGCCGCCACGTGGTCGCCCTTCATTACCCGCGGCGGCTCCTGCGCCTTCGGATAGTTCACGAAGCGGGCGCGCATCTGCTGTAACTCTTCGGTGTCTTCCAGTGCAACATCTTTGGTAAGCGCGTAAGCCCAATTTACCAGCTGAGCGTTCAGGTGAAATACCTCGCCCCCGTCGGTGGTGGGCACCGGCTCCTGGTAGGGTTCGGTTTGGTCGATGGGAAAAATACCGGTATCCCAGTCGTCAGGAATCTCGCGAGCGTCGATCTCGTGGTTCAGGTCGCCGTCCACCAGCCACTCGGCCCACACTGCCGAACCGCCGGTGGCATCTTCGGGATCTACTCCAGCGATGCCCGCCACCACCCAGTAGGCCTTGGTCAGGTCGAAGCGGGGGTCCATGCCCAGCGCCATCACCGAAGCGGCCGAGCGGATGCTACCCACGCCGGTCACCATGGCGAGCACGCCCTGCTCAGCGTTGTAGCGCAGGTGGCGGTACGCCTGGGGCAGGGCCAGCGTGTCGGCAAACGGAAACCGCTCAGCCCAGTACTGCAACTCGCCCGGCCGGTCGCCCGTATCGTTGCCGGGCTCGAACATGGTGACCACCACCACCTTGATGGACAGCGGAGATGCGGAGGCGGTGTCAGATAGGTCAGACGAATCAGTGGTATCACAGGAGAACAGAACACCAAGCATCAGTCCGTAAAGTGATATCCGTAAGGAAAACAGGTAGGCGTATTTCATAGCACGAAGAAGAGAAAAAACAGATTTGCGGATGGTTAGCGCAACGAAACACAAAGGTAATAAAATTAGAAAATGCACCGCGAGAAAGGTTGTGATAACTCTTTTTACCAAAATGATTTACATTTCACGAGAATGATAATTATTTAGTTATAAACGAATGGCAAATAATGCTAATGCAAAAGTATTTAGACTTATGTATGCTAATAAGATAATCCGTTCACGCTACGTAGGTCTGAAGCGAGAGGTTAGACGAAACCGCCGATGAATGATTTACGCGGTAAGCCAGAATTCTTTAATTTTCAATTAACTATTTAAATATCTTATTGACTTTTTCTACTAAATGCGAAGATTAATAATTCTCCCAGCTCCTTTTTTCTTGCTACAGCGTCATCTAGCAACCCTTCCGCTACATATAAATACAACGCTGGCATTGGGTAACCTCATCGCATAATTACCATATTGCTCTAGAGGGTAGTACGTCTGCCTCAGAATTCTTCTTTCGGATGGATTAGGGATTGAGACGATGTTCTTAAAAAACATCGTCTATGTACCGCAAACTTCTTTTGTGCTTAGCCTGGCTGATTGGATCTGGGTTCTACGCACTGAATAACCAAGGGCCAACCATCTTCTTGGTAGGCGATTCTACCGTGGCCACCTTTGCCGACCGCTACGCTCCAATGGCGGGATGGGGACAGGAATTTCAACAATTTTTCAACGACGACGTCCGGGTAGACAACCGAGCTTTGGCAGGAAAGAGCAGCCGTAGTTTCATTGAAGAGGGCAAATGGGACCGGGTGCGGCGCGACATTAAAACGGGCGATTACGTGCTTATTCAGTTTGGCCACAACGACCAAAAGAAAGATTATCGCTACACCAGTCCGGCAAATACCTACCCCAAGTTTCTCACGCGATACGTTCAGGAAACGCGCCAGAAGGGTGGTATACCGGTCTTGGTCACTTCGGTGATGCGCCGCCGCTACACCCGCGAAGGCAAACTATATGATACCCACGGCGACTATCCCAAGGCCGTTCGCCAACTCGCCACCGAACTAGCCGTGCCCTTGATCGACCTGCACCAACGTAGCTTCTCACACCTTGACCAACTGAGCCAGGAAGCCACTAAGCAGATTTTTTTGTGGCTACCACCGAAGCAAGAAAAGAACTATCCGGCAGGATTAGAAGACAACACCCATTTCTCTCGCTACGGCGCGCAGGAAGTGGGCAAACTGGTGGTTGAAGGAATTAAAGCCCTCGACCTCGACCTAAAAAACCAGCTGAAAGGATGCCGACGAGAAACCCGTGAGACGATAACTATTTGCGCGGGTGACAGCGTCCGCATCGGCAGTTCCTACCAAAAGCGTGCGGGAACCTACCGAGCAAGCGGCGGTGCGGTATCGGGTTGCCAAACCACGCGGGTGGTAACGCTACGGGTCGCCGCTACCTCGGCTTCCTTCCGAACGCTCACCGTGTGCCAGGGCGACCGGGTAGTGTTGGGAGGAAAAACGCGCACTACCGCTGGCACCTACCGCGACACCTACCCAAACCGACTGGGCTGCGACAGCGTGGTCACCACCCGCTTGGTTATCCGCGCACCCACCAGCGTGCGTCAGTCTTTATCAGTGTGTGCGGGCGACAGCGTGCGCATCGGCAACCGGTTTCGGACCGCGCCCGGAGAGTATCGCCATACGCAGACCGCTAATTCAGGTTGCTCACGCACCGTGATCACTACCCTAGCGGTGAATCCCACCCAATTCAGCGAGCAGTCGTTGGTGATTTCCGAAGGGGACAGTGTGTGGACGGGGCGGCAGTATCGGTGGCAACCGGGCACGTATTACGATACCCTACGCAGTTTGACCGGCTGTGATAGCGTAGTGACCACCCTCCTGAAAGTGATCCCGGTGGTGCCTGCTTTCACTAAAAACTATCAGTCGGTAACCTTATGCGGGATCGATAGCCTATGGGTAGGCGGTGGCTACCAACGAGAAAGCGGTATCTATTATGACACCTTGTCTCAGATCCAAAACTGGGAAAAATCCGTGCCCCCTAACGGATGTTGCACACCAACAATAGTTATCACTGAGGTAGAAATGCTTCCTCACCACCGCACCGAGCAGACGGTTACGCTATGTCACGGCGAACGGGCCCGCTTTCAGGGAGCGTGGCGCACGCAATCCGGCGTGTACTACGATACGCTACTCACTTCATCCGGTTGCGATAGCCTCATTGTCACTTCGCTAACGGTACTCGATTCAGCTCCTTCGCCTACGGTAGTTATCGAGGGCAACCGCTTGCGCAGCAGCGTGCCCGGGGATGCCTACCGCTGGTTCTTCAACGGACGCGCCCTGACCAACACCACCGCGGTGCTCACCGCTGATTCGATAGGGAGCTACGCTGTTGCGGTTCGGATAGGTTCGTGCACCTCATCAATTTCTGAACCGTATCACTACCATCCGGTGATAACTAGCGTTCACAATGCGCTAGAAGTCAAAACGTCGTTGCGTATTTTCCGCTCCAATGTTCAGCCAACCATCACCGTGGAAGCTAATCTACCGGTAGTTACCTCTGCCCAACTCTACGTGCACGATATGCTTGGTAACCGCGTATTTGCGGCTTCTGAGTCTCGAAGCACCTCATCAAATAAGGCGATGCTGTCGGCGGGAGGATATCAGCGGGAGGTTTCTTTCGCTGACCAACCATCGGGGGTGTACGTAGCTACGCTACTGGCGGACGGAAAACGACACACCGTCCGCTTCCGCTGGTAAGAGTACCTATTCGGTAGGTTGCTGGTAGCGGGCCAGGGACAGATCAAGGGTAATCATCGCTTCCACCACCCAGGAGCCTACTTGCAGCGCCCCGTACTCGCTGAAGTGGGTATCGTCGGATGAGCCCGACGGGTAACGATCGTACTGCCCGGGATCTAGCCAGAGGAACAGTTCCTTGGATTTTTCAGGACCTCGCCTCGCCAATTCCTCGAGGCTGCGAGCATGCAGATCGATGAGCGGAACGTCTAGTTCGCGCGCTACCTGTCGCACCGCTTCGGGATAGTCTTCGTGGCTACTGTAAAGAACCCCGTTTCTAAACCGGCGGCGCGTCACGGGAGTAATGAGCACGGGGAGGCATTCCTTTTCCCGCGCCAGGCGCACAAACCGCCGCAGGTTGTCCTGAAACTCGCCGTAGGCGGCGGCATACTTCTCGGTATTGTCTTGCTTCTGGTCATTGTGCCCAAATTGAATGAGCAAGTAATCTCCCGGATGCAAGGTAGGCAGTAGCGCCTCCCAGTGACCCCGACTGATGAAGCTACGGGTGCTCTGTCCCGACACGGCTCGGTTGTCGATGGTGACCTGCTCATTGAAGAACGTGTCAAGCACCTGCCCCCAGCCCATCTGCGGGTAGTAGTCGGTGGGGTAGCTCGACACGGTGGAATCGCCGATGAGGTGAACCGTGACGGGCGGCAGACAGGCAGTGAACACCGCGCCCAGCCAAAAGAGAGCAATTGTTAGTGTGCCGTAGAGCGTCATGGTTGAGGAGTTGGTGGCTGATTAGCGTCACGAAGCAGTGGAACGAGTCGGTCAGCAAGGTAGGCTGCTACCGCCCGGTGCCCCGCGTGGTTCCAGTGTCCCCGCATACCGGTTGCTTCCCAGGCGATGGCGTCCACGCCCTGTTGCCGGAGGGGAGCCAGCGTATCAGCCACGCTAAATAGCGGAATGCCCGCCTGCCGGATGGCCTGCCGGACAGTAGGGGGAAAGGGAATGGTATCGCGGTTCACAATGATTGCCCCGGGGGTTTGTCCAATATTCCGGATAAGGGCTAGCGCGATGTTATCTGCCTCTGGCAACGTATTGTCGGAAAGGGGCGGTGCTACCGGGTTCCAGAGCGTTGCGACTTTTTTCGAACAAAATCCGCGATGCCTCCCCGGCTTTCACCAGCTTCAAATCGTTGTTGAGCATTTGCAGGATGCTGCTGTGGTGCAGGCCGGACTTCACCAACTGGAAGGTGCGCAAACTGCCGCTCCGCCGAAAGTCGTCGCTCAGTTTCAACTGCCCTCCTTCAAGGTACCAGTACGGCAACAGGGGATCGTCCTTCGACTGCTCCAGGTCAGACACCGCCAGAAAGTAAAGGGTGAAGTCCGGGTGAAACTTAGCGACAAACAGGCTATCGTAAGCGCGGCTGTTGGCCAAATCAAAGCCCGAGCGGCCAAAGTTAAGTACCTCCACTTTCTCAGGGGCTAGTGTCTCCTGAAGTTGACGCTCCAGCAGGGTTCGGAAGTGGTGGCGGGGCTGCACCTGAAACCCTTCCACGTAGGAGTCGCCCAGCAGGGCAATGCGCAATGTGCCAGCTGGGTATTGCAGAGGATACCCCGGACCCAGATACCCGTATTGATTATAGCTGCCCACCGTGAAGTTCTCATTGTAGTAGACAAAATCGCGATTGGGCACCACCACCCGACCCACCTCCGGATCAAAATCCGTCACTGATACGGCTTCCACCTCGGCCAACCGCAGGTAGGCTTCCAGGAGCAAGAAGGTGAGCAAAGCGGTGCCACCGAAAATTGCGAGTTGTTTGATAGCGTGCATGACTCTAAAATTGGAAGTAAATAAATGGCAACGGCTTCGACTGAAACATAAACACGAGCACAATGACAAACAGCGGAACCAGAATACCGTACCGCACGGGCAGGCTCCTGATTTTTAGTACAAACGCGTGAAGTTTAGTGACGTACTCGGCCGCGTCTAGCAACAGGGTCATGGACAGGTAAGCCGCGGCAATTTTCACGAAGCGCCAGGCCAAGTCGCTACTTTGCCAGGCCAACACCCGCTCAAAGAAGAGAACAACGTCCGCAAAACTATGGGCCCGAAAAAATAACCACGTGAGTAGCACCAGCAGGTAGGTAGCGATGCCCTTGCTAAGGTTACTCATGGTCTGGGAGACTCCGTGCCCCTTCGGGCGCATCACCACGCGTTGGTCGCCCAGCATCCACTTGTGCACCGCCAGATAGATGCCGTGCATTCCGCCCCAGATCACGAAGTTCCAACTCGCTCCGTGCCACAGGCCACCCAGCAGCATGGTGAGCATCAGGTTCACGTAGGTGCGGTTGATTCCTTTGCGGTTGCCTCCCAGTGAGATGTACAGATAGTCGCGCAGCCAGGAAGACAGCGAGATGTGCCACCTTCGCCAGAACTCGGTGATGTTGGTAGAAAGGTAAGGCTGCTCGAAGTTTCGCATCAGGTCTACTCCCAGTAGCTTACCCACGCCTCGGGCAATGCTGCTATAGCCCGAAAAATCGGCGTAGATTTGCACTGAGAACATCACCAAGGCCATCAGAAGTTCTACGGAATTGTAGTACTCTATTTGCGCGAACACGCGGTTCGACGATCCGCCCGCAGGCATCCCCAATCATCACTTTCTTGAATAGTCCCAGCACAATCAGGGCAATTCCTTGTTGAACTTGATCAGCGTTGGGGTTTTTTAGTCGGGCAATCTGAGGCAGTAGGTGCGTGGCCCGCTCAATGGGTCCCGCTACCAGTTGCGGAAAAAAAGAAACAAAAAGCGCAAAGTCTAAGAACGAATCGGTGGGCTGAAGTTTCTTTCGATAAATATCGATGGTGTACGACATCGTCTGGAAGGTATAAAAAGAAATACCCACTGGCAGAATGATATTCAGGTGCAGATAGTCAAGCTGCATCCCAAAGGGCGACACAAAGGTTTGAAAGCTATCGGCGAAAAAGTTGAAGTACTTGAAGAAGGCCAGAATACCCAGGTTAATCGTCATGCTTAACAATAGCCAGCGTTTCTGAATTTGGGTTGTTTCAGACTGGTGCAGCGCTTGGCCGATGAAGAAATCGGCCACCGTAGAGATCAGCAACAACGAACAGAATCGCCAGTCCCAGTAGCCGTAAAACACGTAGCTGGCCAGCAGCAGCCACCCACTCTTGCTCCTGCGCGGTAAGAAAAAGTATACCGGAAGCACCACCGCTAAGAAAAACAGGAATATAAATGAGTTAAAGAGCACGTTTGGTAACGATAACTACGCTAAATCTACTAAAAAATTGTTGAAGCTGATTGTGCAAACTACTTGCCAATTGACTTAAGGTTTAGGCAGTAATCCATAAAATTATCCCAGCGCTCTTGCCAGTGCTGCATCGCGGTTTGTTTCTCGGTCTCACTCAGCGCACTGTGGGCGATAGAATTCGTCAACAGCTTCTTCATCGCCCGCAGGTCCAGTTCCCACGCTAGAAAAATGGCCCAGTAATCGGGCGTCACGCCTTCGTAGCCGAACACTCCGGGGTCGTCGGAACTGATCGTGATCGGGATGCCCTGCTGCAGCCACGCCCGCGCCGGGTGCAGCCGGAGGTCGCCCACGTAGCCCAGAATCTGGTTGCTCAGCGGGCTCACCTCCACCCCGATGCGGCGGGCGCGGATGGCCTCCTGCAAACTAGGAAACAGAAACAGGTTGAAGCCGTGACCAATGCGCTGGCTGCCCAGCGTGATGGCATCGTATAGGTTATCGATCGAGGCCCAGTTGCTCTCGCCATCGTGCAAAAAGAGGGGTAGGTCAACGCCGTAGACCTGTTCCAGCGAATCGAGCTTGAGCCAGGTATCCAGGTAATAGCGCGTGGAGCGGCCGCGGTCCTCTTCGGCCACCAGATCGTAGCCCTTGATCCACTCAGGATACTTTTTTCTCATCCGAAAGGCATTTTCCACGTCGCGGTCGATCACCTCCTGGGGCTGAAAGCGGTGGTTGGTGTAGATCAGCTTGGCCGTAAAATCGGGGTATTTCTCCTGCGTACGCTGCACCGCTTCCTGATAGTAGCGCACCAGCGTGTCGGCGGTGTAGTAGCCCGGCGGGTGCTCGAGGTCGTGCAGCCCCACGCCCAAGAAGGCCCGCAGTTCTACGTGCTGAACGCCATCTTCGGCCAGCGTAGCAAGAGTAGCTGCCGTGAAGTCGCGAAACACTGGTCGGTAGCGAATAAAGCGACCAATCCGCTGAAAGCACCGTTCAAACTCCTTCCACACGTTCACCCGAGGGTCGTTCATGCGCGCGTCGAAGGTGAGCAGGTCTTGTAGGGAATCGGCGAAGTGGGGTACGGTTTTGCTGAGCGACCACACACTGTAGTACCCCTCGGGTACCATCGAGGGTTTGAAGAAGTCAAGCTGCCCCTTCACCAGCGTAGGGTGATCATCTTGCCAGAACACGTAGCACTGCGGAGTTTTCAGGGCTCGGTCTACGACCCACCGCAGGTTGCCCGCCGCTTCGGGATGCAGGTGCAGTATGCCGCCTTTGGGCATTTTGCGCAAGATTTTGAACAGTGGCGTTTGCTTCATCGAAGCCTGCGACTCATAAAAGTAGTGGGCGGGGGGGAAGAAGTGCTGCTGCCGGTAGTGCTGGATCATCTGGCGCTGCAGTGCCAACAGTTTCTGGTTTACCACTTCCTCCTTAGGCGAGAGCACTACGTCGGCGTTGAAGGCCTGGGCACTGTCGCGCTGCACGTAAACCTGTCGGGCTTTCTGATAGTCAGCACGGGTGGTATAGCCCCCGGCGGGGTACTTGCCGGTGGGAGGCGCGCTTTGGCATCTCATCATTGATAGACCCAGCAGCAGACTGCTGAGGATAGCGAACGAAGAAAATCCTGCGGGCGATTTCACGGCGCATAGTTACAAAAAAAGCCGGACATTGTCCGGCTCAGTACACTATCCCTTTAGAAACGATTCGAGGCACTACGGTTAGTACTCCCGAATATCAATGCGCTTAGCGGGCGCGTCGTCACTCGCTCCGAAAGGCAACAGAATCTTAAGTTGTCCGTGCTCAAACACCGCATCAATCTGGTCTTTATCAACCGCGGGCGGTAGGCTAAACGTACGATTAAAAATGGGCGCCATGTGACGGGCAGATTGCTCATCCTCACCAGCAACCGCTGATACGTCATTCAGCGTGGTGTATACCACCAACTGGTTTCCATGTACGTAAATATTAAACGAATCGCTGTTTACCGAAGGGGCGTTTACCTGGATAATCAACTTATCGTTGCTCTTTTTCAAGTTTACCATCGTGGCCACCGTTCCCCCTGTAATCGTATTTATTGCATCTATCTGGTGCACAAAATCCTTCAACATATTTTTCATTGGATTCTCCTTTTTGGTGTAAATCAAGAAGGAAAGGGCAAACAGTATACCAATCCTGGAATAAGGTCTCCCATTGATAACAATCTGACACAATGTCAATTTATTCAAACTTTTAAGTCATTGTGTCATAAATTCAATTTAGGAACTGTTAATTTTTATGGTAAAGATAGAAAAAATACTAATTAACGGCGCGTGTAATAGGAAATCAGCGTAATCATTCCGACGCTCAGTAGCAGCAGCAAATCCAACCGAATCGGACCCACCATGCTCGGGATAACTCCTAAGAGGGAGGCTAGAAACAGCAGCAACGCCAGGGCGGTGGCAGCGATAATTTCGGCTCCCAGGGGCCTTTTTGCCAAAACACCCGCCAGAATCATGGGAGCCAGCATGGAGGTGCCCGCAAAGCTCACCCGGGCCAGCAGCACCAGTTGGTCGCTGGCCAGCAAAGAAAAGATAAGTGCCACCGTAGCGAAGCCGAAGATGGCCCCTTTGGTGATGTTCATCACGACCTTCTCACGTCCCGGCAGCAGCGAGCGCAACTCGGTGCCCAGCGCAAAAATTTGCGAATCAGTGGTAGAGAGTCCGGCCGCGAGCAGGCCGACCACCGCCAGGGCAGCGATGAAACCCGGTTGCTCGTAGAGCAGCACCTGCGACAGAAAATCAGCGGTAGGCAGGTCGGCGTAGCGCACCGCCCCGTACATGCCGATGAAGGCGGTGGGCAGAATCACCAGAATAGCAAACACCCCCACCGCCACCGCCATCAGGTGCGTGACGCGCAGGTTGCGCATGATCACGATGCGAATGGTGAGCTGCGGCTGCGTGATGGGGATGCACAGGATCGCCAGCATGGAGGCCAGCAAAAACTGCGGAGTGAGCAGTCCTTTGGGGCCGGGCGTAGACAGCAAGGCTTCGTTGGTTGCCTGCACCTGGTCGAACATATCGGCTAGGCCGTCGAAGTGCAGCACGCAACTCACTCCGATGATCCAGGTAACGACCAGCAGCGTGATCCCCTGAATGGCGTCGGCGTGCATAATGGCCTTCAGTCCGCCCGTTTCGCTATAGAGCAGCATGATGGCAACGATTGCAACGGACCAGCCCCAATCGGGCAGCACGTCGGGGAACACGGCGGTGAGGAAGATGGCGACGCCCCTGATCTGAATGGCCACGTAGGGAATCAGGAACAAGAAAACTCCGGCCAAACTCACGAAGCCAGCCCATTTGTTGTTGTAGCACTTCTGCAATAATCCCGCTACACCCTGAAATCCCTTTTCCGCTACGCGACGGCGCAGGTGGTAGCCGAACCAAAGCACCAGAAATACCATTGCCCCGTCGGAAACGGCCAGGAAAATCCACGCTCCCACCCCGTGCGTGCGAAAGAAGTCGGGCATGCCCTGCAGGGTGAAGGTGCTAAAGAGCGTGGCGGCGAAGGTCATCACGCCCAAAAACATACCGATATTGGACCCGGCCAGCAGGTAATCTTCCGCCGACTTATTTTTTTTGAAGGAGCGAAGCGCCACGTAGGCCAACATGCCCACGTACAGCACTCCCAAAATAATTACCCAGGTTGTCATTGAGATTCGTCGTTTCTACCGGGATGCACCCGGGTGCCAATATAGGTGAGCAATACTAGCGAAACGGTGAGCAAAAACGAAACCCACAGGGTGTAGGGTATTCCAAAGAGTTCGGGCTGAAACCGACCGGCCGGCATCACCAGGGGAGTGAAGGTGAGGCCGGAGAGCGTGATGACCAGCGCTACGCAGAGTTTCCAGGCGCGGGAGTTGGGTTGGGGCATGTGGTTAGAGTAAGGAAAGTAGGTCGCGAATATCTATTGGATAGATGATATTCGTATCTAGTACGCAAGTGAAACGAACACTATGAATCATACAGTTCTAGCTCCTCATCCGATGCCATCATCTGAATAATCCGTTGCTTTTGTTCTGCCTTCATTTGCTTTTGGTACGCAACCACATCTTCATATTTTACTCTACGATGCTTCCCAACTTTAGTGAAAGGAATATGTCCGTCCTCAAGCAGTTTAACCAAGTGGGGTCTAGAACAATTTAGTAATTCAGCTGCTGCTTGAGTAGTCATTTCAGCAGCTATTGGAATAATGGAGATTGGCTTTCCCTGACTGGTTGCTTTCAAAATATCGACCAGGAGTTCTAACGCTTTTAAAGGAATTCTAATTTTGTCTTTTGCCTCCTCAACTTCAATCTCAGGATTTGCTGAGTGTAATCCCTTCAGCGTCGCTGCTAGCGCATCATAAGATTCCATAGCCATTCTCTGCTCTTCCTTAGTGGGTTTTTCTATTTCAATATGTCTCATGCTAAAGCAGATTAACTTGTGTTGACAACATAAACGAAATAAACGAAAATAGCAATTTTCTTTGTCACAAAATGACCCGAAAATCACTCAACCGGCATAAACAACCGTTCCCACCGCATTTTTTCGAGCCAATCAGCTTGCTCATCAATCGAGAACCACACAAACAGCGGTTTGCCAACAATATGATCTTCCGGCACCAAACCCCACATGCGCGAATCCAGAGAATTATGGCGATTGTCGCCCATCATGAAGTAATAGCTTTGTCGAAACACGTACGAATTAGCCACTTGGCCGTCGATGAGTAGCTGACCATTAACTTGCGTAGCGTTTGCTCCTTCATAATGAACAATCGCTGGACCGTAGAGTGCGGTGTTCATTGGACTGAGACTGATCCGGTCGCCCGCCCGAGGAAGATACAGCGGACCGTAGAAGTCCTGCGTCCAGGTTTGAGTTAGCTCACTTTCCAGAGGGTACATGTCGGACCGGGCGGTGCCGGGTTCGTAGGTGATTTCCTGCACCGCATCAACGAATGGCAAGGCTTGCAGCGCTTGAGCAGTGGCGGGCTTCGTGAAGATTTGGTAGCCTCCGATCGTCAGAAAGACGTCGACCACCTGGTGCTGCCGCCAGATACGGGGATGAATGGTCTGCTTCGTTTGAACCAGGTAGCTGGTCTGGCTTTGGGGCGCAAGAGGCTGCTCCTCTCCGTTGATAAAAAGCTGCTTGTCAACGATTTGCAGCGTATCGCCCGGCACCGCTACGCAGCGTTTCACGTAGAAGGTTTTCATGTCGGTGGGGCGGTCCCACTCGGGCGGGTAGTTGAACACCACCGGTTCGCCGCGCTGCACTTCGCCTAGGCCGGGCAGGCGGAAGTAGGGCAGTTGAATCCAGTCGAGGTACGAAGGAATGTCGGTGCCCGCAATGGTTTGGTGCATCAGCGGCAGTTGTAGCGGCGTTTTGGGCAGACGGGTGCCATAGTGCAGTTTGCTGACGAACAAGCGGTCGCCCACCAGCATTGTGCTTTCCATCGAGCCGGTGGGGATGGCGTAGGCTTCCATGAGCAAGCCACGAAACAGCGTGGCCACCACCACGGCAAAGACAACGTGATTTAACCACTCGCGGGCGGCACTTTGGGGAGCAGTGGCTCGGGGCTTTCGGCGGAAGAATTTCATGGGCGGTTATTCTTTAACATCGTTGTCTTTGCGTTGTTTAATGAATTCCTGCTCCATAAACTCCGGCGGATAATCAAAGTCTATCTGCTCCCCCACCTCCGGCAGGAAAAACCGCACGCAGTCTTCAAACAAAGCCGTAATAACTTCTTTCCAGCATGCGTCGTAGTCGGGAACGTTTATGTCAGTTCAGATGCCATTTTGTTGATGTGAGCGTTTGTACTCCTCCCGCGTGAGTCCGTAAAGTACTAGTGAATGGTAGACCGAGTCTTTTAGAATGTGCTCTTTCAACTCTCCTTCCTTACTCATTCCGCTTTGGGAAACTGATTCATTTTTCGATGAAAAAAAGGTTACAACCTCGGAATCGTCAGCCCCCCGTCTACCATGATTGTCTGTCCGGTAGAGTAAGCAAAACTTCCCTGCGCCAGCGCGACCACCGCCTTGGCCACGTCCTCAGGATAACCCCAGCGGGGCGTCACGCACAGTCCGTCCTCAATCAGTTGATCGTACTTGTCGGTGACGCCCGAGGTCATGTCGGTTTTGGTGACGCCCGGACGCACGTCGTACACCGGAATACCGTATTCGCCCAGGCGGGTGGCGAACAACAGCGTCATCATGCTCATGCCCGCCTTCGAGAGGCAGTATTCGCCCCGGTTTACCGAAGCCACGGTGGCCGAAATAGAGGAGATGTTAATGATGTATCCTGAAAAATCTTCATCCGCCTGTCGCTGCTCAATCATCCAGTTGGCTACGGCTTGCGTCAGGAAGTAGGGACCTTGCAGATTAGTCCGCATCACGTACTCGTAGCTCGCTTCGGTGGTCTGCAAGATATCATTGCGCTCCTTAGGGGCCACGCCCGCGTTGTTCACCAGTACGTTGAGCCGTCCGTAGTGCGCCTTGATCTTGTCCAGCATCGCCTGCCGCGCTTCGGCCGAGGCAATGTCGCCCTGACAATAAATAGCGTCGGTGCCGGAGTTTTTCAGCTGGTCAAGCACGTCGGTGACGGCACTTTCGGGACGCATACCGTTGATGGCCACGTCGAAACCGACTTGGGAAAGGGCTTGCGCGATGCCAAAACCAATGCCACGGCTACCGCCGGTGATGAGTGCTACTGGGTTCATAGAAAAAGAATGAGTGAGTGAATAAGTTAGTGGGTATCGGGACGTAGGTCGAGGTCGTAGGCGAAGGTGAACTGGAGGGTGGGATTGTGCTCGTAGCGATTTCCTGATTGATTGATCCACTGATCGAGGAAGGCTACTTCGAGGCGGGCCGCTGGGTTGAAGCGATAGCCCAGACCCAGGTAGATCCAGTTGCGGTCGAAGTTGGCCACGTGCAACTCGTCGCGCAGGTTGACCCAAAGTTCATCGAAGACGTGTCCGTACAATCGGGTGCCCGCCTCGGTTTTCACGATGGGAAAGTTAGCCGTGAGCCGATAGCGAAAGCGCTGCGCGAAGCGGGTGCCGTCAATTTGGGGCGTAGTCATATTGTCCTGCGCAATAGCGCCAATCCAGCGGTGCTCGATGCGGTAGCGGTGGCTGATGCTCACCTGCTCAGTGATGTTGTGCGACAGCGTGATCTGCTCCCAGAGGTTGTTCTCGGGCACGTCCACCGGCAGGGGATACTGCCCGTAGCGGTAGGTGCGGATGTAGGTGTAGCCCACCGTGGCCACCACCGCCTCGTTGAAGGCGTAGTTGACGGCCGGGCGCAGCAGAAACTGCTCTTTCTGGTTCAACCACTGGTGGCGGCGCAGGTGCACCTCGTTAAAAAGCGACCAGCGGTCGGACAAGGTGGTTTTATTAAGCAGCAAAAACCACACATCGTTGTCGCCGTACACTTCGGGCGACGATTGGGCATGGGTACGGGTAGCAAATAGACCAACAAGTATGATGCAGAAGATTCGGATGGGCATAAGCTTACGTTCGACGATAGGTTAGGTTAACTACCCCGGTTTCGAAGGGTTCAGTTTTGATCAAATCAAGGCTTGTTTCCTGTAAAAATGCCGTGCTTCTCCTAGTTTTTGCCTAGTTTTGCTTCCCTTGATATAACCCAAAAAAAATCGACCTATGAAAACCGCTGAGATAGTGACCGAAAAAGGCACCATGCACGTAGAATTTTTTGACGAGGACGCTCCCAAAACCGTCGATAACTTCACCAAGCTGTCGAAAGAAGGCTTTTACGACGGCCTCACCTTCCACCGGGTGATTCCCAACTTCGTGATTCAGGGCGGCTGCCCCAACGGCACGGGCGCGGGCGGGCCCGGCTACACCATCGACTGTGAACTGGACGGTGAGAACCAGTACCACGACCGGGGGGTGCTCTCGATGGCCCACGCCGGGCGCAATACCGGCGGCAGCCAGTTCTTTGTTTGCCACAGCCGCGACAACACCGCTCATCTCGACCGCAACCACACCGTGTTCGGTAAAGTGACCGAAGGACTCAACGTGATCGACAAGATCAAAGAAGGAGACAAGATCGAAAAAATTACGGTGAGCGAAGGGTAGGGCAACCATTACTATTTTGAGCGGTTGTAATTGGGCAATCATTTTTTAACCAACTACAAGCGCTTCAATGGATACATCTAAGAAAACCGCCCTGGTCACCGGGGCCAGCAGTGGCTTCGGCCGCGAACTCGTGAAACTTTTCGCCTACGACAGCTACAACGTCATCTTGGTGGCCCGTACCGAAAGCGAACTACATGAAGTAGCGCAGCAGTTAGAGACTGATAATCCGGGCTGCCAGACGCTGGTCATTCCCAAAGACTTGTCGCAACCCAACGCGGCCCAGGAGCTCTACGATGCGGTGCAGCAGCACGGCTGGCCGGTGCACGCCCTGGTGAACGATGCCGGATTCGGTGAGCACGGTTTGTTTGTAGACACTGACCTGGATAAGGAGCTGGCGATGATCCAACTCAACGTGACCTCGTTGGTGACGTTGACCAAACTGTTCGTGCGCGACATGGTGCAGCGCGGCGACGGCAAGATTCTGCAACTGGCCTCTACTGTTTCTTTTATGCCAGTGCCCAAATTGTCGATTTACGCCGCTAGCAAGGCCTTCGTCTTGTCATTTTCCGAAGCCTTGTCCTACGAGCTTAAGGACACCGGCGTGACCAACACCGCACTGTGCCCCGGAGCGTCGGATACCCAGTTTTTCGACCGGGCCGACGCCGAAGGAGCCAACGTGACCGAAACTCCCTTGTCCGAACCGGCCGACGTGGCCAAAGATGGCTACGAAGCCATGATGAAGGGAGAAACCCGCGTGATTTCCGGGGCGATGAACAAACTGCAGGTGTATCTATCTAATTTTGTGCCTGACAAACTGCTCAATGCGGGGATGAGTAAGCTGATGGAGAAGTGAGATTAGGATAAGCAGGATGATGGTTGGGATGAATTGGATGAGAATGAGGCAAAATACTACTGCATTTTTTTTATCCGAACCCGCCCTGGTTGAATTACGGTAAAGCAGCCTTGCAAACGTGCCCCGTGTTCCTTGATTACGCCTCTAACAATTTTCGCCTTGGCTATGGAGTTGAGTTCGTAAAGCCGATTGAGTACAATCCCCGAATGCACCTGTCGCTTATGATATACGAGTTCGCCAAAGTCATTGTCCCGCGTTATGAGGATGCGATCCTCTTGATCAGCTATCGTTAAGATGGTTTCGTCTGAAGCACCACTCTTTTGCTCAGCTACGTAAAGCACATCGTGACCATCTTCTCTGAGTTTCTTTACAATAAGGCCGTCTACTCCTTCGTCAGCCACAAAATTCATATGGCAACAGGATAAATCCGGTCTCCTTTGATTGCATCCGCTGCGAAAGCGAGTGCCGCTTTAATTGCCGCATCAGTAAGTCGCGGGTGAGCTTCCAGCAAGTCCTGATGCGATTTACCCGCCGAGAGTTCTTCCAGAATTAACTCTACCGTGAGTCGCGTACCTCTGATCACCGGCTTGCCTAGCATGACTTTGGGGTTTACTTCAACAAATTGCGCGTAGTCTATCATCTTGTAGCTATATTAAGTACTTATACTCTTCAGAGGTAGTGAAATCAATCTCATCAAGATAACGATTATTCGGTCTTCACTTTCCACAAATTCACCCTTTTTTGAATATTTCTTCCCTATCCGTTGTTATACCGTCTGACACGCGAAATCCCCCACGCCAGCGCGCGTGAACATAATCTAACGTTTCACGTTCTCACCCATATTATGCTAGGATACCGATTTACGGAATACACGCCCGACGAAAACGCCGAAGGGCAAAGTGCCTTCAACCAACTGCTGAAAATCTTCATGGAGCTGATGGTGATCACCTCGGGCGACCTATCCGAAGTGTTGCAGTGGATGACCAGCCTGGACAACCAGTACGGCTTTACCAACGATGAGTACGGCATGGGTGACTTCATTCAGGAGATGAAGGACAAGGGCTACATCACCGAAGAAAACCAGCCCGGCGAGTTTGAGGTTACCTCCAAAACCGAGCGCCTGGTGCGCAAAAACGCCCTGGAAGAAATCTTTGGCAAGATGAAGAAATCAGGGTCGGGCGACCACAAAACGACCTACAGCGGCTTCGGCGACGAACCCAGCACCGACCGGCGCGATTATGAGTTTGGCGACACGCTGGAGCAAATCTCCATGACCGACTCCATCCGCAACGCCCAGATCAACCACGGCATCAACGACTTCACGCTCACCGAGGGCGACCTGGAGGTGAACGATACCGAGTACAAAACGCAGACCTCCACGGTGCTGATGATTGACATCTCGCATTCGATGATTCTCTACGGTGAAGACCGCATCACGCCCGCCAAAAAAGTGGCGATGGCCCTGGCAGAATTGATCACCACCAAGTACAAAAAGGATACCCTCAATATCATCGTGTTTGGCAACGACGCCTGGCAGATTCAGATCAAAGACCTACCCTATCTGAAAGTGGGACCCTACCACACCAACACGGTGGCCGGTTTGGAGCTGGCGATGGACATTTTGCGCCGTCGCAAGACCAAGAACAAGCAGATCTTTATGATCACCGACGGCAAGCCCACCTGCATGAAACAGGGCATTAAGTACTACAAAAATAGCTTCGGACTGGACACCAAAATTCTGAACAAAACGCTGAATTTGGCCGCGCAGTGCCGACGCATCGGAGTGCCCGTGACCACCTTCATGATTGCCTCCGATCCGTATTTGAAGCAGTTCGTGCAGAAATTCACTGAAACCAACAATGGTAATGCCTACTACAGCAGCCTGCAAGGGCTCGGAAACCTGATCTTTGAAGACTACAAAAGGAACCGAAGGAAGAACTACCGCAACTAAAACGAAGGATTGAGTGAGAGAATGATTGATTGAATAGAACGGATTTTCAATCATTCTTTCATTCAGTCATTCAATCCTTTTTAATTATGAAATCAGATAAATTGCTAAAAATAACCACCCTGGGCGCACTTAAGGAAAGCGGCTACCGCTCGCGCTCTATGAAGCAAGAACTACGCGACAACCTCATTGAGCGACTGCGCAGCAAGGAAGACGTTTTTCCGGGCATCTGGGGCTACGAGGAATCCGTGATTCCCGATACCGAACGGGCGCTTTTGTCCATGCACAACATCGTTTTCCTTGGCCTGCGTGGACAGGCCAAAACTAAGATGGCCCGTATGATGATCGATCTGCTGGATGAGTACATTCCGGTGATCGAGGGCTCGGAGCTGAACGACGATCCGCTGAATCCCATTTCCATTCAAGGAAAGTTTTTGGTTGAAGAAAAAGGCGACGACACTCCCATCACGTGGTGGCACCGCTCGGAGCGTTACACCGAAAAACTGGCTACGCCCGACGTGTCGGTGGCTGACCTGATCGGTGATACGGATCCCATCAAGGCTGCCGCCCTAAAACTGCCCTACTCCGATGAGCGGGTAATTCACTACGGCCTCATTCCGCGCTCGCACCGCGGCATCTTCGTCATCAACGAGTTGCCCGATTTGCAAGCCCGTATTCAGGTAGCGTTGTTCAATATTTTGCAGGAAGGCGACATTCAGATTCGCGGTTTCAAGGTTCGCTTGCCGCTGGACATTATGTTTGTGTTCACCGCTAACCCGGAAGATTATACCAACCGCGGCAGCATTGTCACGCCCCTCAAGGATCGTATCGATAGCCAGATTATCACCCACTACCCGCGCAGCATCGAGATTGGTAAGAAGATTACCGAGCAAGAAGCGCGCATCAAAGAGCCGCAAAAGGAGCTCATCGGACTCACCGAACTGGTGAAGGACCTCATCGAGCAGGTGGCGTTGGAAGCCCGCGAGAGCGAGTACGTAGACGAGAAGAGCGGCGTATCGGCCCGACTCACCATCTCGGCCTACGAAAACCTGATGAGCGCCGCCGAACGACGCACGCTGATCAACGGTGAGAAAAAGACCTTTATCCGCGTCACCGATTTTGTGGGCGTGATTCCTTCGATTACCGGCAAGGTAGAACTAGTCTACGAGGGCGAGCAGGAAGGCGCGGGCATCGTGGCGCACAACCTGGTGGGCAAAGCCATTCGTTCGCAGTTTGTGAACTACTTCCCCAATCCGGAAGACAAGCGGAAGCAGAAGGAAAAAAGCCCCTACGTGGATATTGTGAACTGGTTTGGCGAGGGCAACGAAGTGGACTTGCTTAACGATCTGCCCCGCAGTGACTATCGCAAGGCGCTGCAAAAGGTGCCGGGTTTGCCTGAGCTGGTGAAGTTCTACCATCCGGATGTGGACGAAGAAACCCGCTATTTTCTGATGGAGTTCGCCCTGCACGGACTGGCCGAATACAGTCAGCTGAGCAAACAGCAACTCACCGCGGGTACTCAGTTCAAGGATTTGCTCAGCAGCATGTTTAGCATGTCGGACTACGAAGAAGAGGATGACGATCAATAACGACCGGCGGCTGAAGTAGTAATGGCATCCTTCTTTACCGTTTCTGCTGTCGCCGCTGCAACCCAAAGAAAGATGTCACTGCAAGAAATCCAGCGGCTGGTGCGGCGGGGCGAGGGCGAGCAGATCGAGTTCAAGCGCAAGGTCGCCCATCCCAACAAGATCATCCGCGAAATTGTGGCCTTCGCCAACACCCGCGGCGGAAGTCTGCTCATTGGCGTAGACGACAACGGCACCATTCCCGGTGTGCGTTCAGCGGAAGAAGAGTGCTACGGCCTGGAGAAGGCCATCCAGCAGTGGTGTCGGCCCGCTATTGACTACGAAGTGGAGGTAATTCCTATTTCCGGGCAAAGGTCGGTGATCCACTACAAAATTCACGAAGGGCAGCATAAGCCGCATTACGTGCTGCGCAGCGCTTTTCCCGAAGTCGATAGCACGGCACCAGCCGTCAGGAAATTTAAAGGCAAAGGACGGGCCTACGTTCGGCACGACGACCAGAGCCTGCAGGCAAGCTCGGAGGTATGGCAAATTCTGCGGCGCTCGCGCAAGGACCGGGACGTGAAGTTTCAGTTTGGCGAGAAAGAGCGCGTGTTGATGACCTACCTGGAGGATAATTCCCAAATCACGGTAAATCAGTTTGCTAAACTCGCGAAAGAATCGCGCTACCGGGCATCGCGCACGCTGATCCTGTTGGTGCTGGCCAACGTGCTGCGCGTTATTCCCCAAGAAAAAGAGGATACTTTCGTGCTAAAGTACCGGTAAAGCCGTTCGTTCGGTACGCCAACTAATCGAGCTGAAGTTGGGTTAACTACCGAGGGTCTAGTATATTTGGCCCCCGCTTCCGGCCCGCCCGTGAAGCGCTAATCATACTACTCAAAATCCATCGTTTATATTTTTCGCCATGCCCCGCGCTAAGAAAAAAGAAACCGCCGCACCCAAGAAGATTTTTGTCCTCAACACTTCGGTGATTATCTACTCGCACGACGCGATCATGAATTTCGATGAGCACGACGTGGGCATTCCCATCACGGTGCTGGAGGAGCTCAACCAGTTCAAGAAGGGCAACGATACGCGCAACTTCGAGGCCCGGGAGTTTATTCGGATGCTGGACGGGCTGTCGAGCAACCACACCCTGCAGGACTGGATTCCTCTGGACGGCACTTCCCGGGGGAGTTTCAAAGTGATCATGAGCAATGAAAGCTCGCTGGACGCCGAGAAAATCTTTGATGAGAAGAAGCCCGACCACAAAATCCTGAACGCGGCCCTCACGCTCAAGGAAACCTATCCCGACCGCAGCGTGATCCTGGTGACCAAGGACATCAACCTGCGGCTCAAGGCGAAGTCGCTTAATCTCACGGCCGAGGACTACGAAACCGGCAAGGTGAAGCATGTCAACGACCTGGGGCAGGGCAAAACGGTGCTCAGCCGCATCAGCAGCGAGAAAATTGCGGAAATCTACAAAGACGGCTTCGCCGAGGTGGCCGACATCATGCCCCCGGAGAAGGCCGAAAGCAACAAGTACTACATTCTGAAGAGTAGCAAAAATTCGGCGCTATGCTTCTACAATCCGGTGACGCAGCGTCTGGAGAAGGTAGACAAAAAGAACGCCTACGGTATTCGGCCCCGCAATGCGGAGCAAGCCTTCGCGCTGCACGCCATCATGAACCCCGAGGTGAAGCTGGTGACCATCCAGGGAGTGGCGGGCACGGGCAAGACCCTGCTGGCGCTGGCCGGAGCGCTGGAACAGCGCCGCGAGTACAAGCAGATTTACCTGGCGCGCCCGATTGTGCCGCTGAGCAATAAGGACATTGGCTTTCTGCCGGGCGACATCAAGTCGAAGCTCAACCCCTACATGGAGCCGCTGTGGGATAATCTAAAATTCATCCAGCACCAGTTCCCCGAGAACGACAAAGAGTACGGTCGCATCACCGAGATGCTCAACAAGGAGAAGTTGGTGATCACTCCGCTGGCCTACATTCGGGGACGCAGCCTGTCGAATATCTACTTTATCGTGGACGAGGCCCAAAACCTCACGCCCCACGAAGTGAAGACGATCATCACCCGGGCGGGCGAGAACACCAAGATTGTGTTCACCGGCGACGTGTACCAGATCAACACGCCCTACCTCAATTCGCAAAGCAACGGCTTGTCGTACTTGATTGACAAAGTACGTTCACACCCCCTGTACGCGCACGTTACGCTGGAAAAGGGCGAGCGGTCGGAAGCTGGCCAATTTGGCGAATGAGTTGTTGTAGCCCCGAGATAGGCGTAGCGCGGTTCTAAGGGCACCTTCCACCCCGCTTGGGTTTCCTGCAAATTGCGCCTCTGCCACCGGACAACGGTCGGGGCGTGCTTCGCGTCGCGCAGGCAGGGCTTTTTGGGTCGTAGGGGGGCTTAGTCAAATTTGGTTACCTTTCGCGCAGTCGATGAGACAAACAAAACATTCATTCTATGGAACTGGCCGTAAAAATACTCGTTGCGATCGTCGCCCTTGAGCATGTATACATATTGTATCTAGAAATGTTCGCCTGGGAAACGATGGGCAGAAAAGCCTTCCGGGGGGCTGTTCCCGATGACTTATTTTCTCAGACGAAAGCAATGGCTGCCAACCAGGGGTTATACAATGGGTTTTTGGCAGCGGGACTCGTCTGGTCCCTCTTGATTAGCGATCCGGTATGGTCCGCCAACGTTGCTATTTTCTTCCTAAGCTGCGTTGTCGTCGCCGGAATTTACGGAGCCTTGAGCGTTGCCAGAAAAATATTTTTCATCCAAGCGGTGCCCGCCCTCTTCGCCCTGTTGTTCGTAATCATAGCAAGCCCGTAGGAACCCTCAACGCACCGACAGCCACATTACCAACGGGAAGATGCTCTAATTGAGAGACCGAGCGGATGCTCAAGGTGATGAATGGGTCGTAGCGGACGCTACGACCAGGGGGGCTTGTGGAGGCGCAACCCATTAGAAAACTACCGTGGTCTTAGGTAGCAGCTTTTTGATTCGCTCCTGCTCTTTTCCCGAAATTTGGTTTCCTCTGAGTTCGAGTACTTCTAGTTGGTGGAGCAACGCTAAGTCTTTAGGCAAGGTAGACAAATTGCACCGCACTAGCATCAGTACCTTTAGCTTCGATAGCCGACTAAGCTGGCCTAAAGATTCGGTTTCTAAATCCGGATTGTCACTCAGATTTAATCCCGAAAGTTGTTGAAGTAAGAACATCTCCTCAGGGAAGGACGTTAGCCGAGGATACGATAGCTCCAGCATATTTAACGAAGGAAGATATTGAAGAACTTGAAACAACTGCGGCAAATCTAAGTCCGGATTACTCCCTAGCTCAAGTGTTACTAAATTTGATAACCCTTTGATCTCTTCCGGGATGTGCGTGAGATTATTTTCTTTCAGCGCGAGCTGGCGTAAGGTATTTGAGTGGCTTAGTACTTGCAAGGCCGGAGAGAGGGATAACGCGGGGTTTTTAGATAAATCTAACTGCTTCAGAGCGGGCAAGCGCTCAATAACCTCTGGTAACTCTTCAAACGCGTTGTTACTTAAATTCAGTGCTTCCAGATTAGCGAGTTGCTCCAATGATGCGGGCAAATCAGTCAGTTGATTACCACTTAGGTTTAACTGGCAAAGCTTTGTTAACTGCTCAATCCCTGTAGGAACTTCAGTGAAGCCGTAGTCGGTAAGCTCCAAGGTATTAACCTGGCCCAAAGGCTTAATTTTCTCAGCAAAACCGGTCAAGTCTTGATCTTTGAGGTCTAGCCACCCCACGCGCTCCGGTTCATGGAGAGCTTCGTCCCAACTAGTAAAGCGTCGGGGCTGCCAGGGCAAATTGAGTTTCGGCAAATCAGTATCACCGAAGGCAAGATCAATAAGCATACTATCAGATGGTTTAGGTTTCTGTGCTTTTTCGGTTTTCTTTTCCGGCTGAGATACCGATTTCTGGATGATTTGATTGATTTTGTCCCGCGCAAAATCACTCACGAATTTATTGATTCCTTTTCCCTTAGGTTTGGTATTTTGGTAAGCTTCGGGAATAGGAATCCCGGCTTCATTCAGTACTTCTTCTGCTACAAAAATTGGCGTATTGAGCCTTACTGCCAACGCGACGGCATCACTCGGTCTGGCATCTATTTGCACCGTCTTACCGCCGTGTTTAATCGCCAGGTAGGCATAAAACACTCCTTCGGTAAGTTTATTAATGCAAACCTTATCCAGGGTTGTGTCGGTAGATTCCAGAATAGATACGATTAAGTCATGAGACATCGGGCGACCGGTTTTGATGCCTTGTAATCCGGTAAAGATTGCCTTAACTTCAAAAAAACCTATAATAATCGGTAAAAAGTATTCTCCGCTCTCTGATTGGAGTAGCAGCCCCGCGCTTCCGTTCTCTTTCAGATACACGTCAGCAATTGTCAGCTTTTTCATCGTTTCCTTTTTAGTTGGTTTTCGATAGTAGTAATACAAATCTTCGTGGGTAGATAACTTCTCCTTGAGCATCTGCCGCCCCCGGTACAGCCGAATCTTAGCCGTCTCCGGCGAAATTTGCTGTCGCAAAGCAATTTCGGATAGCCCAAGCCCATCGTAATAAAAAGCAGTAATTACATCTCGGTAATGAGCCTCTAGGGCTTGTATCGCGGTGGTTATCAATTCGCTAAGGTGCTCCGCTTTCTCATCAGAACGCACCGACAACGAAGAGTAGAGGTCGTCTAGCGAGAGAAAAGCTTGCTCTTTCTGCCTGAGGTAGTTGTGACTAATATTTCGGACAATGCCAAGCAGCCAAGGCTTAAACCGAGCCGTGTTTTGCAGTTTGCCCAGACCACGGTATGCCTGCAACAATGAAATTTGGGCCACGTCCTGCGCTAGTGACTCATCACCCAGAATTGATTTTGCTTTGTTGAAACAGTCGGGATAATAGTGCTCACCCAGCGCATTGAACGCCTTTCTATCTCCCCGAATAGCCTGCGCTACGTACTGCTTTTCAAGCGATGGATTCACTATACAATGTAGTTTCTTACTCAGTCCTACTACCTAGTGGCTATCGAAGACCAAATGGTTACAAGAAAGCTAAACTTTTTTAAGATACCACCGTGACGACCTAATCAACGGCACTGCGTTAATCTACTCTCCCATCAAATCAACCTTCCTGTTCGCATCCTTCATTTCCAGCTGCCGAATCTCGCCCGATCCCTCAAACGTCCACTGCACTCCGCCCACCCGGCCAATGTCCGAAGTCATCTGGTGCGAAAATACTTCGCGATCACCAAGCCACACCCGCACCCGCTGGTTCTGCACCGCGATCCGGCAACGCGTCCACTCACTGAAGTCCAGCCCGAAGGCCGACAGGTCGTGACTTTGCCCCGACACCATCTCCTGGTTCAGCATAAAGAGAAGGTCGCCCACGCAGCCGGGAATGGTGAAGTGGAAACCGAGGACTTCCTTGGTGCCGGTGACCGTGAGGCGCACCTGCTGGCAGACGCTCCGTTCGGTGACCTGCGGCATCCGAAACTCCGCGTCTAGGGTAAAGTTACTGCCGTCGATTTGAGGGTCGTTGGTCAGGTGCGCCAGGTACAAGCGCGATTCGGCCCGTTGGTTCATTTGGGAGAGCACCCCGGGCGCGACCGTGAGCACGCTGTCGCGAAGCAGTTGCTCCGGTTTGAGGTAGACAAACCCGTCCTCTTCGTGAATCAAACCCTGCCAACCCTGAGTCGGAATGTAGAGGGCTTTCTCGCGAACAATTTGACCGTCAACCAGCAGTTTGGTCAGGAAGTAGCCGGGATAATAATAGGTGGTGGTCACCAGCCCCCGCGGTTCGGTCAGCGCGATGCGCTTGCTGGTGTCCCACGACTGCTGCAGGGTGAGCGAATCGTAGGGCGCGTCGCCCACGTCGTAGCGGAAGATAACCGTGTTCGGATAGCCGGAGGCTACTTTCTCGAAGGAGAACCGGATGCTGTCGGACAATGGTGAGAGATTACTGATCGGCGTTTTGCGGTTTTGCAGCGCGTACCATCCCAAACTTAGCAGCACGAGCAAGAGAATCGCGCCGCTGACCATCTTCCAGGAACGCCTTGATCGGGGCTTACTCGGCGAACTGCCGTTCTGGGGCAACGTGAGCGACCGTTGCTGCCGAAAGGCTCGCCAGCTACCGTAGCCCGCAAATTCGGCCAGAATATCCAACGTGGCCCCGCTCGGATTGGCAACGCGCTCGGCCCGCCCCCATACGCGCTTGAGGGTGGTGACACTAAGCTGCTGCCGGGTGTGATCGAAAAATACGCTCGCTCAGTTCCTGGAAGTCCTTGTTGGTCCAGGTGCTTCCCTCGCCCCAGGCAAGTTGCGCCTCGATATGTTGCACCAACTGTCTCAGGGGTTCGGACGAATCTTCTTTCTTGATGTTCATGGTTTAGGACTCAATCAACCGTAAGGGGCAAGCTTGCACCAGCCTTTTATTTTCTGCCGCTTACGCGCTTCGCGGCTGCCTGAACACGATTGAACAGCATTGAACAAGCGCTGGGTCGTTATTTTTTCAGGTACCGCCGTTAATTGCGACAAATAAATGAATCACTTCCCCAAAACCAACGCATGAAAAAACTAATGATATTTATCCTGACCCTCGCCATCGCATCGTCGGCCCATGCACAACCGAAACGAGCCCAACGACTCCCGGAAGTACGGGTGGCCATGAAGCCCGACGCCTGGGACGTTAACCCCGACCGCGCCGCCTTCATCACCCATCGTTCGGTGCCCGCCGTGCAGGGGCTCGACGGCGGCGCGCTGATGCACCTCAAAGCACTAGACTTTACGGACGGCACCATCGAGTTCGATATCGAACTACCCGAACAAGGGTTCGTTGGCATCCGGTTTCGCCAATCGGAAGACCACTCGGTGGGTGAAGATTTTTATATCCGCTCGTTCTGGCCCGTCAACCCGCGTAACCGCACCCTCACCCAGTACACCAGCATGGTGGATAGCCTAAGCCTATGGGACCTCACCGACGATTATCAAGCGCCCGCTCCGCTCTACCAAAACCGCTGGAACCACGTGAAACTGGTGGTAAACGGACGGCAGATGCGCGTTTTCGTCAACGACACCGCCGTACTGCACGTACCGGTGCTGGAGAGTGCGCGAACCACGGGCAAGCTCTCGTTCAGCGGCAACGCCATCTTCGCCAACCTGGTGGTTCGGCCCAATGCCACCGAAGACCTGCCCGCCACCGCGGGTTACGATCCTACGCAGTATGATCCTTACTACCTCCGCGATTGGTCGGTGACCAAGCCGGTGGATTTTCTGGCCGGTCGCGATGTGGTGGACACCGACCTGCCGGACAGCACCACCGGGTGGAAGCCGATCCACGCCGAGCACCGCGCCCTGGTGAACCTAAGCAAGGCTTTCGGAAAAACGCCCATCGACGAACGACGCCTGGTGTGGCTGAAGACAAGGATCACCTCCGACACCCGGCAGACCAAGCGGCTGGCCCTTGGTTTCAGCGATGAGGTGTGGGTGCTCATCAACGGGCAGCTGCTGCACGTGGATAAAAACTACTTCGGTACGCCCGCCATGAAGGAGCCCCGGGGGCGCTGCACGCTGGCGAACACCTCGTTCGACCTACCGCTACGGGCGGGCGAGAACGAATTGATGATCGGAGTGGCCAATTACTTCTACGGCTGGGGCATCATCGCGCGACTAAACGACAATCAAGAACTTATCCTACCGTAGTTTGTGGTATTTACTAATCAAAGGTGCAGTGTAGCGTTTGGCAAGTGCTGTTGAGAAACCTATTGGCTGAATATTAAACCAAATAAAGTTAGTATGAAGCATTCTTAATATTCACTTCACACTGAGTTAACACTAGAACGCTACCTTCGCGCGAAATCACCTAACCATAATTCGCATGAAAACAGCGCTCTACGTACTGGTAGCCATCTTGTGGCTTACGACTACCCCGTTAGTTTATGGTCAAACGACCGTAAGCGGAAAGATTATTGGTGACGACGGCACCGAACTGGTCGGCGTATCGGTGCTGGAAAAAGGCACCACCAACGGCACCATCTCCGACATCAACGGCAGCTACCGGCTGTCGGTGCGCGGCGACGATCCCGAACTCGCTTTTTCGTTTATCGGCTACGTCACCTCCGAGGTGCCGGTGAATAACCGCAGCCAGATCGAACGTCACGCTGCGCGAAGACGTGGCCCAACTGCAAGAAATTGTGGTGGTGGGCTACGGTACCCAGAAAAAAGTGAATCTCTCCGGTGCCGTTGACCAGATCGACGCCGAGACGCTGGAGAGTCGGCCGATCTCCAACACCGCCCAGGGCTTGCAGGGCGTTATCCCCAACCTGAACATCGATTTCCTGTCGGGCGAGCCCGGCGCGGCGGCCAACATCAACATCCGCGGCTTCACCTCCATCAACGGCGGCAGCCCACTCATCCTCATCGACGGCGTACCCTCCGACCCGGCCGAACTCAACCGCATTGCGCCCCAGGATATCTCCGGCATCTCAGTGATCAAAGACGCCTCGGCGGCGGCCATCTACGGGGCGCGCGCCGCCTTCGGCGTGATCCTGATCACCACCAAGAGCGGTACGCAGGAAGGGGTGAACTTCAGCTACTCCAACAACTTCTCGTGGGACCGTCCCACCGTGCTGCCCCAGAAAACCACCGACCCGTACATTTATCTGCGGGTGCGCGAAACGGCGTCCAACAACACGCCCTGGGATAACCAGAACTACAGCGACCAGATGTATCAGTACGCCCGCGAGCGCTCCAACGACCCCTCGATTCCCGCCGTGCGGGTGGACCTCACCAACCCCGAGCAGTGGGAGTACATGGGCGACCGCGACTGGATCGATCACTTCCTGAGTGATCAGACATTTTCGCAAAACCACGCCCTGTCGATCAACGGAGCTTCCGACCGGGTGGGCTACTTTATTTCGGGAGCCTACAACCGGCAGAACGGCATCCTAAAGGTGGCCGACGACTACTTCGACCGCTTCAGCTTCCGCAGCAAGGTCGATTATAAGGTAAACGACTGGTTCACGGTGGGCAACAACACCTTTCTGACCAATACGCTACGCGAAAACCCCTCGGCCCTAACCCCACTGCTTACGAGCGAGGATGATGATGAAATTACCCGCTACGCGACCCCTACACGATTACAGGATATTTACGATCTGCACCCTACCGACTGGGATGTGAACCCCGACGGCACCTGGGCCAACACCGACGCCGGACGCATCGGCGCGGAACTCGCCCGGGGCGGCACCACCACCACCAAGTACACCAGCCTGCAATCGCGCTTCACGGCGCAGGCTTCGTTGTGGCAGGACCTACTGCGGGTAAATACCGATTTCACCTACCGCCGCGGGGCCACTAACTTCGACTACTTCACCACCAAGTACAACATCGGCTACGGTCCGGACGACGTGCGTGAGGAAGGAGAAAACTCGGCCTACCGCAGCACCATGTTCGACGACTACACCGTCTTTAACCTCTACGGCACCTTCAATCGGCAGTTCGGACGACACCAGGTCACCGCCATCGCCGGTTTTAACCAGGAATACTCCCGCTCGGAGTGGTTCAGCGCGGCCCGTGACAAGGTGATCTCTTCGTCGCTGCCCTCCATCGGGCTGGCCACCGGCGAAACCACCGTAGACGAAGACATCCTGGATTGGGCCATCCGGGGCTACTTCTACCGCCTGAACTATATCTTCGACGACAAGTACATCGTGGAGCTCAACGGACGCTACGACGGCTCGTCGCGCTTCCCCGGCGACCGCCGCTACGGCTTCTTCCCCTCGGCCTCGGCCGCCTGGCGCGTGGACCAGGAATCGTTTATGGCACCACTCGAGGATGTATGGAGTACCTTCAAGCTTCGCGCTTCCTACGGCTCGCTGGGCAACCAGTCGGTGAGCGAGTACGGCTACATCGCCACCCTCAATGCCTCGCCCTCCGATTACCTGATCGGCGGCGTACGTCCGCAGCGCATCACCCCGCCCGGCCTGGTGTCGCCTAACTACACTTGGGAGACGGTATCGACCCTCAACGTGGGCGCGGACCTGGGCTTCTTCGGCGACCGCCTGATGGTGAACGCCGACGTCTACGAGCGAAACACCGACGGCATGCTCACCCTGGGTCGCGAGCTGCCCGGCGTGCTGGGAGCCGACGAGCCCCGCGAGAATGCGGCCGATCTGCGCACCCGCGGCTGGGAGCTGAGTATGAGCTACCGCAACGACATTCCGCTGGGCGGCAGTCCGCTCACCATCGGCACCCGCTTCGTGCTCTCCGACAGTCGGGCCGTGATCACCCGCTTTGATAACCCCAACCGCAACCTGACGCAGTTCTACCAAGGCATGGAGCTGGGCGAAATCTGGGGACTCACCAGCGACGGCCTGTTCCAGAGTGAAGACGAGATCGAGCAGCTCGACGAAAGCACCCTCATTCCCTGGGGTGCTTTATCCATCGTGCCCGGTTGGCCCAAGTACGTGGACCGCGACGGCAACGGGGCCATCGAGAAGGGGCTGACGGTAGACGACCCCAAAGACTTGTCGGTGATTGGCAACGTGTCGCCCCGCTACCGCTTCGGGCTCGACCTGAACCTGAACTGGAAAGGCTTTGATCTGCGGGCCTTCTTCCAGGGTGTGGGGCAGCGTGATTACTATCCGCTGGATTATCTCTACTGGGGCTTCTACCAGCAACCCTACGCGGGCGGTGCGCCCCACCTGCTGGACTACTACCGCGCCACGGCCGACAGCGAGGTGGACCGCGCCAAGCACTCCGACTCCTACCTGGCCGCCGGACTGGCCGACCAGAACCTGGACTCCGAATACCCGGTGCTGCAATCGTGGCTGGCCGACCGCAACCTGGGCGAGCGCATCGATCAGGCGCAGGGGCTGGCCATTCCGCAAACCCGCTACCTGCTGGACGGCTCGTACGTACGGCTCAAGAACCTGACGTTCGGCTATACGCTTCCCAGCGTGATCACCGATCGCTGGCGGATGAGCAACCTGCGCATTTTCGTGAGCGGCGAGAACATTACCGAGTGGTCGGGCCTGCGGCAGTTCTACGACCCCGAGGCGATCAACGACAGCCAGAAATTTGATCCGTCCGTGAGCGCCGGTCGCGGGGTGGGCAAGGGCTACGCCTACCCGATTCAGCGCCGCTACGCCGTGGGTCTTAACGTCAACTTCTAATCAAACTACCGATGAAATATCTACAATATCTCTTTCTAATCACCGGCCTGCTGGCCCTGGGTGCCTGCGAGGATGATTTTCTGGAGCGCACGCCCGAAACCAGCATCGGCACCGACCGCTTCTTCAACACCGAGGAAGACCTGAGCATCTACATCAACAACCTGTACGACTTCCCCGGCACGGGGCAGTACAACGCCGACGGGGGCACCGATAACGCCGCCACCACCGGCAACCTGGAGCTAAAAACCATGATGGTGGGGAGCCCGTCGGCCTCCACGATCAACGACGGCTGGGAGTGGGAGCGGCTGCGCACCATCAACTTCTTCCTGGAAAACTACGGCCGGGCCGACATCAACGATGAGCGCTCGGATCATTACCGAGGACTGGCCCGTTTCTTCCGGGCCCGCTTCTACGTCGACAAGGTGAAGCGCTACTCCGACGTGCCCTGGTATAGCAGCACCATCGCTTCGAACGACGAAGAGCAACTGATGCGGGGCCGCGATCCGCGTACGCTGGTGGTTGACAGCATTCTGGCTGACTTTGCGTTTGCCGCTGAGCACGTGGACGCTTCGGGAGCCGAGGGCGAAGTAACGCATTGGGTGGTGAAGGCCTATCAGGCCCGCTACGCCTTATACGAAGGCACCTTTCGCAAGTACCATCCCGAGTTGAGCCTGCAAGGCACCGCCGATCAGTTTTTGCAACTGGCCCGCGACGTGTCGCGCGATCTCATGGACAACGGTAGCTACGCCCTGTACAACACCGGCAATCCCACCGAAGACTACCACGACTTGTTCGTGAGCACCAACCTGGGAAGCAACTCCGAGGTGATTCTGGTGCGGGCCTTTGAGAACGACCTGCGCAACAGCGACTTCTCGGAAACGATCTTCGGCAACTACGAGGTGAGCCCGTTCGAAGGATTTGCTGCAGAGCTACCTGATGGCCGACGGCTCGTACTACACCGCGCAAGCGGACTACCAAACGAAGTTGTTCGTGGATGAATTTCAGGACCGCGACCCGCGGCTGCGTCAGACCTACGCCTATCCGGGCTGGGAGCTGATCTACACCGACACCTACTCCCAGGGCGGCGGCATCTACGTGCAGCAGCTGGCCAAGAACTTCACCGGCTATCACCAGATCAAGGGCTTCATCAACGACACCGACGTGACGGTGCGCAACGGCCTGGACTTCCCGGTGCTGCGCTTCGCCGAAGTCCTGCTGATCTACGCCGAAGCCCGCGCCGAACTCGGCGAACTCACCCAAGACGATCTGGATCAGACGGTGAACCTACTGCGCGCCCGGGTGGGCATGCCCACTCTGACGCTAAACCCGCCGGTGGACCCGGTGCAGGCGGCGCGCTATCCGAACATCGCCTCGGCACAGTCGGCGGCACTGCTGGAAATCCGCCGCGAACGTCGGGTGGAGCTAGGGCTGGAAGGCTACCGGCAGGACGACCTGATGCGCTGGCACGCCGGTCCGCTGCTGGAGCAAGAACCGGAAGGCATCTACTTTCCGAGCTTAGGCGACTTCGACCTTACCGGCGACGACGTGGCCGACATCAAGCTCATCGACGTGGCCGAGTCGGTGCCGGAGGACAAAGAAGTGAACTCCTTGGGTGAGCCGCTGATTTACTACCGGGCGGGTACGTTTAGCCAGGATGCGGCGGTGTTTTTGGAGAACGGTAACTCCGGCACCGTCCAGGCCATCGCCGAGCGGGGCACGTTTGTGGAGCCGAAGTATTACTACCGCCCCATCCCGCAGTCAGAGGTGGTGCTCAATCCCAACCTCACGCAGAATTTTGCGTGGGATTAACGGCTGCCTATTCAGTAATAAGGCTCCTTCCCGGCAAACAGTTTGCCTTTATAGTAACAGAATCAAATCCACTGCGCACTTTTGATGGAAAGTTGTCTACCTAGCATAGACGAACGCGTTGCAAACGCCCCCAGCGTGAAACGCCCGAAACATGCGTTATAAAGTCACCGGCCTGCTTAGGTAGCAAACGCTCTTCCGCCGGCTTCTTCTACCGAAATGCAGCCTTCGTAGCGGCCGGGCACCGATACGTACTGCAAGAACTGCGTGGCTCCCAGTTCGGAGGTGAAGAACCCGAGCATGGTGAACTCTTTCATCATGGGGAAAAAGGGTTTGGCCTCCGGATCCTGGTTTTCTTTTCCTTGGGCTTCGTACTTCGTCAGTAGCTCATCCTGCAGCTCGGGTTTCAAGTCAAGGAAAGAATCGCCGTACTCCTGTTCGCTGTCTTTTTCCAGCTGATCGAGTCCCGTGGTGAAGCGCTGCTTCTCTTTTTCGGTGTAGATGTCGTTGAGCATCAGATCGATGAACTCGGGCACTCCGGCCTCTTTAGCACCGGGAGTATCAGTTTTAGGAATGATTCGCTCGGCAACTTCGGCAACAATTCGTGCCTGATCTTCCGTTAAGAACTTAGGCTGCCAGTTGAGTTCGGGCTGGGCGGTGCAGCCTTGCATGATGCCCGTGATGGCGGATGAGGACAGCGCCCCTCCCATGAACAAGGCAGTACGCTTGAGGGCTTCTCTACGATTTATCATATTTTAAGAGCTCATTAGGGGTTGATAGCGGCACGGGGTGCCCCGAAAAAACCCTTGGATTAAAGATTCATTTTTTTGAGTTCGTTCACCGCGTGGTCGCAGGCCCGGGCGGTGAGGGCCATGTAGGTAAGCGACGGATTCACGCACGAGGCGGAAGTCATGCAGGCTCCGTCGGTCATGTATACATTGGGCACGGTATGCACCTGGTTGTGCGCGTTGAGCACCGAGGTTTTGGGGTCGCGGCCCATGCGGGCGGTGCCCATCTCGTGGATGCCCAAGCCCGGCCAACTGCCCGCATCGTAGGTGTTCACGTCCTTGAAGCCGGCGGCCTCCAGCATTTCGGCGGCCGCATTGGCCATATCGGGCCGCATCTTCATCTCGTTTTCCTTGAACTCAGCATCAAACACCACAGTGGGTTGCCCCCAGGCGTCTACGTTGTCGAAGTTGAGCGTCATTTTGTTCTCGTGGTAGGGCAAGGTTTCGGCGAAGGCCGTCATGCCCATCTGCCAGGGACCCGGTTCCATCAGACCCGCCTTGAAATCGGCACCGAAGCCTAGTTCGGCTACGCTAGCCGACCAACCGGCTCGATTGGCACCGCCCTGGTAGCCGTAGCCGCGCACGTAGTCTTTTTGTTGGGATTGTTTGTCCAGGTTACGGAAGCGGGGAATGTAGAAGCCGGTCGGACGGCGGCCGTACTCCATTTTATCGTTGAAGCCATCGAAGCGGCCGTTGGCTCCCACCCGGAAGTGATGATCCATCAGGTTGTGGCCCAGTTCGCCGCTCTGGTTGCCCAGTCCGTTGGGGAACGCGTCGGACTTAGAGTTCATCAGAATGGACGTGCTGGCCACGGCCGAAGCGCAGCAGAAGATCACCTTGGCGTAGAACTCCGTTTCTTCCTTTGTTTCCTGGTCTGACTACCTTCACTCCGGTAGCGCGCTTCTTTTCGGGGTCATAGATGATAGAAGTAACAATAGAATAAGGGCGCAGCGTCATGTTGCCGGTGGCTACCGCGGCAGGTAGAGTAGAGGACAAGCTGCTAAAGTACGCTCCGTAGGGACAACCCCGGATGCAGCGGTTGCGGTACTGGCACACCGTGCGGCCCTTGTGGTTGACGGATAGGTTGGCGGTACGGCCAATGGTTACCACGCGTCCGCCCAAATTGGAGGACACTTTGTCGCGGAAGTGTTCTTCCACGCAGTTCATGGCGATGGGCGGCAAGAAGTCGCTATCGGGCAGTTGGGCCAGCCCCTCCTTTTGTCCCTGAATGCCCGCGTGCTCTTCTACGTAGCTGTACCAGGGAGCAATATCTTTGTACCGAATGGGCCAGTCGACGCCGAAGCCGTCTTTGGCGTTCGCTTCGAAATCCATATCGCTCCAACGGTAACAGTGGCGTCCCCACATGATGGAACGACCACCCACGTGGTAGCCCCGCATCCAGTCGAAACGTTTTTCTTCGGCGTAGGGGTGCTCACTGTCTTTCACGAACCAGTGTTTGGTAGAAGGACGAACGGTATAGCCGGTCCGGCTCTGCTTGGCGTAATCCCTCGCGAGTTCTTCCGGGGGAGTGCTATCGCGGTAGGGCAGTTCCCAGGGAGCTTTGTTGGCCGTCACGTAGTCTTTCACGTGTTCTACGTTGCGCCCGCGTTCCAAAACCAGGGTCTTGAGTCCTTTCTCAGTCAGTTCTTTGGCCGCCCAACCGCCACTGATTCCCGAGCCAATAACGATGGCGTCGTAGGTGTTTTCGTCTTTTGCTTTTGCGTTAATATACATGGGGTTTCCAGGATTATTTTTTTCGAATACCGCGCTCAATATAGTGCTTTAGTAACGATTTTTACAAGAGAAAAAGTTGCCTCCCTCTACAAAATACTGTGAAGTTCACTGAGGCACGCTATTTCGTAAGTAACCGGCTCGTGGTGCTTCCCCCGCTTCGGATTGTAAAATATCTGGTCGATGCCCGCTTCCCGGGCGCCCCGTACGTCGGTTTCCAGGTTGTCGCCGATCATCACACACGCTTGGCTAGCCGCGCCAATCCGGTCAAGCAAGTAGTCAAACACGGAACGGTGAGGCTTGCGGTGCCCGGTGGTGTCGGAAGAAACCACTTCGGTGAAGTAGTCGGTGAGTCCGGCACTCCTGAGTTTGATGGCCTGCACCGCAGCAAAGCCGTTGGTGAGGATGTGCAGTTGGTAGTGTTGCCGCAGGTAGTCGAGGATGGCTACCGTGTGGGGCATTACGTGCGGTTTGGTAGGGCAGATGCGCAAGTAATCATCGGCCAGCTTCGCCGGAATGCAGTCGGCGGCAACGCCCAGTTGCATAAGAATCAGGCTAAATCGTTCGCTGCGAAGCCGTTGCTGATCGTAGGTTCCTTGGTCATATTGCTTCCACAACGATCGGTTCACGGTGACAAAGGTATCGCAAAAATGCTGCGCACTAAAGTCACCCAGGTCTACCAACCGGTGCGTCAGGTACAACTCGTGCAGCGTCTCAGTAGCGTTCTTGTCAAAGTCCCACAGCGTGTGGTCTAGGTCGAACAGCAGGTGACGGTAGGGTTTCATATTGTTGGGTGTTAGGTATTGGGGCTTAGATTTTGGAGAATTGTATACGTTTTTGCTAACCGATTTCTAACCCTCCTGCCATCCCGAAAGTATTTAATACCCAAACCCAAAACCCAATACCTACTCATTCAGAAGGTTCCTCTTCGATTTGCCGCACCAGTTCGTCGTACCAATCTGGTCCGTACTTGCGCACCAGGGGTTCGCGCAGGAAGCGGTAGAGCGGCACGGCTAGCTCCTGACCCAGGTCGCAGGCGGGACTGCAAATGTGCCAGCGGTGGTAGTTGATGGCGTCGTAGTGGTCGTAGCGATCAATGCGCAACGGATACAGGTGGCAAGAAATCGGTTTTTTGAAGTCGATCTTCCCCGCTTGATGCGCCTGCTCGATGCCACACTTCAGGATTCCCCGCTGGTCGCGCACGGCGTACACGCACGCGCGTCCGTTGATGGTGGGCGTTACGTAGTCGTTATCTTCGTCGGTGACATAAAATCCTTGCGCCTCAATCTCCCGAATACCCTCCGGAGTCAGGAACGGCCGCACCGCTTCGTAGATTTCTTCCAGGATCGGCAATTCACTTTCCTCTAAGGGGGCTCCCGAGTCGCCCTCCACGCAGCAAGCGCCCCGGCACTTTTGCAGGTTACACACAAAAAAGTTCTCTTTGATGTCGTCGCTAATGATGGCGTTTTCTACGATGTGCATGGGAAAAACGAATTGGTGAGTGGGTGATTAAGGGAATGAGTGAATGCACGGATGTTACTGCATAGAAGCTCAATTTTGGGGGTTAAGTTCCGAGCTATTGGGTTGCCCCTTTGAAATTGAGAGCAGTGGATTAACCTGTGGGTGTGGCGAGTTTTTAGGTGCTTCTGGCGCTCGGATTCTTTGGGAATTGCCGTAGATTTGTGGCATGCGGTTGCTTTCTTTGGTGGTTTGGCTGGGGTTGATTGCTTTGCTGGTTCGATGCGGGCCGGACAGATCAACGGAGGTTGAAACTCCGAATGGTCAACGGCTATCCGTGCAGCACTGCGGTGGGTGTCACGCCTATCCGGAGCCGAACCTGCTCGATCAAGCTACCTGGCAAAACTACGTACTGCCGCGCATGGGGCACCGTCTGGGCATTTACGCTAACGATAGCGAGCGGGCCACGCTGATCGAGGCCGGAGCCGGGGGGCAGTTCGTGGAGCGGGCCAACGTCTACCCTACTCAACCCCAACTCACCGAAGCCGAATGGGTCGCTTTGCAAACTTACTATCTAGACCACGCTCCGCAGCAACTCGATAGCGTGTCTGCCCCGCCCCTCACCGTGGGCTTGCCTACGTTTCGCGCGCGGGTACCCGAGTTTCGCCTATCGCCGCCCAGTACCACGCTGGTAAGCATCCGGCCCGGAGGATTCTTTGTCGGCGACGCCAACTCCCGGCGCTTGTACCAGTTCGACGATCAGCAGAAGCTCCTGAATGCGGCCAACGTGCGCGAGGGGGCGGTGAGTATGTCTTCGGCTTCTGACGCGCTGAACGTGACGGTGATGGGTTCGTTTTCGCCCACTGACGCTCCCACCGGCTTCGTGTTGTCGTTGCCTACCCAGCCCGATAAGCCACCTCGGATGCTGCTCGACAGTCTGCAACGTCCGGTGCACACTACCTACGCCGACCTGAACGGCGATGGGCAAGAGGACATCCTTACCTGCGAATTCGGGAAGTGGACGGGCGGGCTCGCCTGGTGGGAAAACCGGGGCGACGATCGCTACCGAAAGCACTGGCTACGGCAGCAACCGGGGGCTACGCGCGTCTACGTGCGCGACCTGAACGGAGACCAGCAACCGGACGTGCTGGCGCTGTTCGGACAGGGCGACGAAGGGGTGTTTGCCTACTACAACCAGGGCGACGGCTCGTTCCGGGAAGAAGCGTTGCTGCGGTTTCCACCTTCCTACGGGTCAAGTTCGCTGATGCTGTACGACACTGATGGCGACGGGTACGAAGATTTGGTGCACACGGCGGGCGACAATGCCGACTATCCACCGGTGACCAAGCCCTACCACGGCATTCGGATTTTTCGGAACGACGGAACGAATCACTTTCGGGAAGACTGGTTTTATCCCCTGCCCGGAGCCTACGGAGCGATTACAGCCGATTTTGATCAGGATGGAGATTTGGATATCGCGGCAATTTCGTTTTTTCCCGATTATGCCCGGTCGGCCCAGCGGGGGTTTGTCTACCTGGAAAACCAGGGCGACTTCCGGTTCAAAGAGTATACGTTTCCGGAAGTGACCGCCGGACGCTGGCTGGTGATGGACGCCGGGGATATTGATCAGGACGGCGACGTGGATATCGTTCTGGGATCATTGTCGTTTGAGGTGGTGCCGCCCAATGGTTTGCTGGCGCAGTGGGTGGAGCGGGGGGTGCCCTTTGTGGTACTGGAAAACACGTTACGGTAAACAAAAAAAGAGCAGCATCACGGAGGATACGGCTCTTTAGTCTAGGCAGCGCACGGGGCTTATCGGCGAAAAGCGGTGGTGTGCCGGTTGAACATGCGGCGAAACTTGCCGCGGCCCATGTCAGAAAACGGTCGGGCGTTTTTGGTTAGGATACGGTTCAAAGCGACCGTTTCTTGAGAGTAAGGAATGGTGACGTTGGGTTGGTCAACAAACAGAGACTCGGTGGGATAAAGAATGTTAGCGTTCATGATTTCTAAATTTAAGGTTTCAATTAAATTAATGCGATATGCATAGTAATAGCCAAGTCCCGTGCCAACCGAAAAAACCGTGTCAGAAGCTATTTTAGGCGGTTCTTGGTTTTTGCCGGTGTCCGGTTCCGAACACTTGCTGTACACTCGTGAACAGTGTCGCAGATCGTTTCTTCGCTAATACCCACAACCTTTCCAGCAAACTAATCGTGTATTTAGATACTTGTCTAATTATCTATATGAAAGATTTCTTTCGCGCCATGAGCGACCCCACCCGACGGCAGATGCTGGAGCTTCTTAAGGAGAAGGACCTCACTGCCGGAGAGATTGCCGAGGTGTTTCGCATCAGTAAGCCCAGCATTTCGTATCACCTCGACTTGCTCAAGCAGGCTGATCTGGTCTTCGCCGACAAGCAGGGGCAGTACGTGCGCTACTCGCTCAACACTAGCGTGCTCGACGAGGTAATTAGCTGGCTCATGGACCTGAATGAGAAGAAAATCAACCCTAAAAAACCATCCCTATGAAACCCATTAACTTCTTACGCCGCGAGTGGCTGGCCCTGCTCCTGTTGCTCGTCCCCACTGCCTTAACTCTTTTCTATTGGAACCAACTACCCGATCCGATCGCCATCCACTGGGGACTAGACGAAGCGCCCAATGGGTATCAATCGCCCACGGCCTTTCTGTGGTTTACGCTAGCACTCAACGTATTCGTTTATGTGCTGCTTGTCGCTGTTCCGTATCTAGACCCAAAAAAGGATGCCCATCGGCTGGAGAAGCCGCTCCGGGTAGTTCGAACGGCTACTATGGCATTCACCGCCCTGATACTCGGAGGCATCGTGCTAAAAGCGGTGGGCTATCCTGTTGATATCATCCTGACCGGTAACCTCGCCTGTATATTACTATTTTTGGTGATGGGTAACCTAATGGCCAAATTTCCGCCTAACTATTTTGCGGGCATCCGCACCCCCTGGACGCTGGAGAGTTCCGAAGTGTGGCGGCGGGTGCATCAAATGGCGTCTAAACTGTGGGTAGCCGGTTCTTTGGTGCTGCTCCTGTTCGTGTTTCGGCTAGATAATACGGCTTACATGATTCTGTTTATGACGATCACGCTGGTGCTGGTGTTTGTTCCGATGGTGCATTCGTACGTGCTTTACCAAAGACTCAGGCCGAACAACTAAAGGGATTAGTTGAGGTTTGCTGAATCACTCTCCATTGAAACCATGAACGTCACTTACAGATCGGAAATTGGTCGGGGGATGTTTTTGATTGTGCTAATCATGACCACGCACATTCCTGTGATCATTCTGCTAGTCAACCCCGCTCTGTGGACCATGGGATTGGCTATCTTTGGTTCTTCAGTCGCCTTCTTCTGGTTTCTTTATCAAAACACTTTTTATCAAATCAGCTATGACGGAGAGTTACGAATTCAAGCGCCCTTTTTTTTTCAAACCATCAAAATATCCTACATTCGATGCATCCGACCGCACCGTAGCTACCGAAGTTATATATATGCACTTTCTGAGCGGAAGCTGATTATTTATTACGGACAGGAACGCTACGTAGAAATTTCTCCGAGGCACCGGAATGATTTTATTGCCGATCTGTTAATGCTGAACCCGTCGATTGAGGTGAAAACCGAAGAAACCTATTCTTAACGCATGAATATCCTGAACACAATGTTTGTTATGATCTTCTCGATGGCATTGGTCATCCTATCTAGCTGTCGCTCAGATGGTATTGCTTCCGCACCTTCAACCCCCGTGAGCGAGGAAATCACCCTAGCCACATCCACCGGCACGCTCTACGGCACTCTGCTGCGTCCGGCGGCCGAAGGCGATTTTCCCGTGGCGTTGATCATTGCTGGTTCCGGCCCGACCGACCGCAATGGCAACAGTCCGCTGGGAGTTAACAGCAATTATTTAAAAATGCTGGCTGACAGCCTAGCGCAGCACGGAATCGCCTCGCTGCGCTACGACAAGCGGGGCGTGGCCGCCAGCCAAGTCGCCGGTCTCGACGAAATTGCGCTTCGGTTCGACCACTACGTGGACGATGCGGTAGCCTGGGTGGAACAACTGGAAAAGGATCCGCAACTGACCCAAGTAGCCGTGCTGGGGCACAGCGAAGGATCATTGATCGGCATGCTGGCTACCCAGCAAACTTCGGTAGGAGCTTTCGTATCGCTGGCCGGAGCCGCCCAACCCGCAGATTCCCTCATTTTGGAGCAGTTGCGTGAACAACCGGCGGCCGTCCGCGAAGAAGCGCAGGCCATCTTCACCGAGTTGCGGCAGGGGCGCACCGTAGCGACCGTCAGTCCGGGACTGCAATCCTTGTTTCGTCCCAGCGTGCAGCCCTACCTGATCTCCTGGATTCAGTATAACCCCTCGAAGATTATTGCCGAGATAACCGTGCCGACGCTGATTGTTCAGGGAACCACCGATTTGCAAGTGTCCGTAGCGGAAGCCCAGCGCTTATCGGTCGCCTCACCCCGGGCCGAACTGGTTGTTATCAACGACATGAACCACGTGCTCAAGAACGCCCCGGTCGACCGCACGGCAAATCTAGCCACCTACTCCGACCCAGACTTGCCGCTGGCCAATGGCTTAACCCGGGCAATGACGGTCTTCTTTGAACTGTACTTCTTACGCTGACCGGCAATTAGCACTTACCGAGGCGCTTAAATTACCCACGGCTTTGGCAAAGACGCACTCGTCCCGTACCTTGTCCTGCTCAACGCAAACTACCCAAAGCATGAACGACCTAACTACCCACCGCGTCGGCATCATTATGAACGGCGTGACGGGCCGCATGGGCACCAACCAGCACCTGATGCGCTCTATTGTTGAAATTATCAAGCAGGGCGGAGTGCGCGTGAGTGCCACCGAGGTGATCATGCCCGACCCCGTGCTGGTGGGCCGCAACGCCGTGAAGCTCGAAAAGCTGAGCCAGCAGTCGGGCGTGGAGAAGTTCACCACCGACCTGGACGAGGTGTTGCAGGACGACCGCTACCAAATCTATTTCGATGCCCAAACCACCGGACGCCGCGCTGAGGCGGTGAAGAAAGCCGCTACGGCGGGCAAACACGTCTACTGCGAAAAACCCACCGCCACCGACACCAGAACCGCGCTGGAGCTGTACCGCTTCTGCCAGGAAAAGGGCGTGAAGAACGGGGTGGTGCAGGACAAACTCTTTTTGCCCGGCCTGCGCAAGGTGCAGCGGCTGATTGAAAACGGTTTCTTTGGCGACATCTTGTCAGTGCGGGGCGAGTTTGGCTACTGGGTGTTCGAGGGCGACACCATTCCGGCGCAGCGCCCCTCGTGGAACTACCGCAAGGAAGACGACGGCGGCATTATCGTCGATATGCTATGCCACTGGCGCTACGTGCTCGACAATATCTTCGGCAAGGTGAAAGCCGTCTCGTGCCTGGGAGCCACCCACATTCCCCAGCGCGTCGACGAACAGGGCAATGCGTATAAGGCTACCGCCGATGATGCCGCCTACGCCACCTTCGAGCTGGACAACGGCGTGGTGGCTCACTTCAACTCCTCGTGGACGGTGCGGGTGCGCCGCGATGACCTGCTTACCCTGCAAATCGACGGCACCAAGGGCTCAGCCGTGGCCGGTTTGCGCGACTGCTGGACGCAAGCCTACGGCAACACTCCCAAACCCGTGTGGAACCCCGACATCGCGCAGCCCATCAACTTCTACGAAGGCTGGAGCAAAGTGCCCGAGCAGGAGCACTATGACAATGCCTTCAAGGTGCAGTGGGAGATGTTTCTGAAGCACGTGGTGGTGGATACGCCCAATCCATATACCCTGTTGGAAGGAGCCAAGGGCGTGCAGTTGGCCGAAAAAGGCATCGAAAGTTGGGAGAAGCGCTGCTGGGTGGATGTGCCGGAGTTGGGTTAGGATCAAACGCAACGAATGTCAAACGCTAGCCAGCCGTCTACGATACGAAAATTCGTAGGAACATCATTAATGATGTTCCTACGCTAACCCCATACGAAATGAGAAAAATTACTAAACTATTTCTAATCATCTTTGCCACAACGACAGTTTCTATCACTGCCTCATCAGATGCCAAACCACCGAGCAAAATCGAGCAAAAACTAGCCAAAATGGGCGTAACGCTCTACGAGCTGCCGACTCCTACGGCCAGCTACGTGCGCGCCGTCCGGTCGGGTAACCTCGTTTTCCTGTCGGGGCACGGCCCCATGAAACCCGACGGCAGCAACGTAACGGGCAAACTGGGGCAAGATTTGTCGGTGGAGGAAGGAAAGCAAGCCGCCCGCTACACGGCCATTGCCCTGCTCTCAGCGCTAAAGGAAGAACTCGGCGACCTGGACCAGGTGCAACGCATCGTAAAAGTGCACGGTATGGTGAACGCCGCACCCGACTTCACCAACCACTCGCAGGTGATGAATGGCTTTTCGGATTTTATGGTCGAGGTGTTCGGTGACGCCGGAAAGCACGCCCGCGCCGCCGTGGGCATGGGTTCGCTACCGGGCAACATGGCGGTGGAGATTGAGATGGTGGTGGAGGTGAAGAAATAGACGAAAAGAACGAGTGACCAGACTAGGTAGGTCAAGGCTCCAAAAATGATGAAACTGCTTTCTTCCATCGTGGGGCATCGTGCCCGGCGTATGATTCATGATCAGCCCGTTCAAAAATAACCAGTCGTTTAGGACCAGCCAGGGCTTGATAAATTCGCTCGATTTCAGCAAGCGTTACCCGTTGGTCTTGCTGTCCGCACAGCAGCAGCGTAGGGATGGTTATCCGCTTGGCGTAGTCGACCGGATTGTGTGAGAAGGCCCAGTAGCCGTGTTGCAGCCCTCCCCAAAACACCAGCAGGTCGGCGAAAACCACGGGTGGGACGCCCAGCATCCGAAAACGATTGTGAATGGTTTCGCGCATCGTGCTAAACGGACAGCCCAGCACCAGCGCGTCCGGCGCGATATCATACGCATCTACCGCCCGCATAATTGCAACGGCTCCCATTGAGAAGCCGTACAGGACCAGCTTTTCTTCCGGAAATTGCTGACGCGCGTAGTCATACACTGCCCGTACGTCCTGGGCTTCGTGGTAGCCGATGGTGGTATCGTCGCCTTCTGAGCCGCCGCTGCCCGGAAAATCAATGAGCAAGGTGCGGTAGCCCAGTGCCCAAAAAGCTTCGGCGGCGGGCAGCAGTTCGCCCTTCCAACCCGCGTAGCCGTGGAACATCACGACCGTTCCTTTCGGTTTTTCCACCGGCATCAGCCAACCTTCTAGCGTGGCGGTTCCCTCCAGCGTAATGGTTTCGTAGGGCACAGAAGGCAACGTTCTGTTTTGCGGACGGGGATTGTCGATGCCGGTCAGTAGCATCCTTAACTTTTTCGCAAGGGAGGTATTGGTCGCCACTTCCGAGCGAGCAACGTCCGATGAAGAAAAGTGCGTGAAGCGGTAGGCGTGCAGAAAAGCAATAGCATTGACGAGCAGTGCTGCTATGATCAATGAAGTTCTTAGATGTCTTGGGGTGACCTGCACGGGCGAGATTCAGTAGAGCGTCTAACCAGCGTTCAGTTCAAAGGGAGCGTCAGATCAATTGGCCAATCGAAGGCTTCCCGATGATGAAAAGGTACTCCAACTTCAACGTTAGTAACCACGCCGAATTCTACGTGCAGCGAGAGCCAGTATTCTTCGTTGAAATAAGTGGTGAAATTGACGCAGTAGTCCGGATCCCATTGATGAATCAGGTTGCCGAATACTTTACTTTTCACCGTTTCTATCTTTCTGTCCATAATCTTTTGACCATTGTAGGTCAAGCCACGATTCTTGGTTTGTAGGTAGACCAGCCGCTCCTCAAGTTTCTTGAGAAACGTTAGCCGAAGCTTCTGCTTGTTCCAATCCAGAATCAGTTCACGGTCGTTGTGTCGGCCGTACTCATCTTCTACGATTTGATCCGGTTAGCCCAGTAGGGCAATAATTTCTTTGCGCTTCATTCCAAACCGAAGCTTGTCTGCTCCAATTCTAGGTTTCAGTTCCATATCAGCCTCTATTCTATTCTATTCTAACTACTCCAACTCCACCACCAAGTCATCTTGCTCCACCATGTCTCCGGCGTTGAGCAGCACCTGCTTCACCGTGCCCGCCCGCGAGGCCGAAATGGTGGTTTCCATCTTCATAGCCTCGATCACAAACAGCGGAGTGCCTTCTTCCACTTCCTGCCCCGCCTCGGCCGTCACCTGCGCCAGTTTTCCCTGCAGGGGCGCGCCGATCTCGCGGTCGTTGGTTTTCTCCACTTTGCGGTTGGTCACCACCTTCGACTGCACCCCGGTGTCGTTGATGCGCACCCGGCGGGTTTGGCCATTCAGTTCGAAGCTCACGTTGCGGAAGCCGTTGGCATCGGGCTCCGAAATGAAGAGCAGCTTGATCATAATCACCTTGCCCTCCGCGATATTGACCAGAATCTCTTCACCGTACTGCATCCCGTAGAAGAAGGCCGGGGTGGGCAGGGCCGACATGTCGCCGTACACCTTGCGGTGGTTGTAGAAATCTTCGTATACCTTGGGATACAGCTTGAACGACATAAAGTCGAGCAGGGTGCGGTCGGCATCGAAGCGCTCCTGAAACTCCACGAACTCTCGATCAAAGTCGATGGGCTCCAACTGCTCATTCGGACGTCCCTGCATGGGTTCTTCACCCTTGAGCACAATTTTTTGCACCTGCTCAGGGAAGCCACCGTAGGGTTGACCCAGTTCTCCCCGAAAAAAGCTGATCACCGATTCGGGAAACGACAGCGTATCAGAATTTTTTCCTCCCCGCATGAGCACGTCACCGATAGTTAAGTTGTTGGAAGTCAGAAACATGGCCATGTCGCCCACCACCTTCGAGGAGGGAGTCACCTTCACAATACCGCCAAACAGCTCGTTGACCCGGGCGTAGTTCTTTTTAATCAATTCAAACTTATCGCCGAGTCCGAGCGCGTTGGCCTGCGGGCGCAGGTTAGAGTACTGCCCGCCCGGAATCTCGTTGTTATACACCTCGGCGGTGCCTGCCTTAAGGCCCGACTCGAAGGGATAGTAAAACTCCCGCACCGCTTCCCAATAGACCGAGTATTCGTTGAGCGACTCCAAGTTGATGGGTTGCTCCCGTTCGTGCCCCTGCATCATGGCCACCACGGAGTTGAAGTTCGGCTGCGAGGTGAGTCCCGACATGGCCCCGATGGCCACATCGACCACATCAACGCCCGCCTCGATGGCCTTCACGTAAGTGGCCGCCTGGATCGAGGAGGTGTCGTGGGTGTGCAGATGAATCGGCAGATCTACCGCGTACTTCAGGGCGGCCACGAGTTCGGTGGCGGCGTAGGGCTTCAGCAACCCGGCCATGTCTTTGATGGCCAGAATGTGCGCTCCCTCGTCTTCCAATTGCTTGGCCAGATCGACGTAGTACTGCAAAGTATACTTTTTGTTATCCGGGTTTTGCAGGTCGCCGGTATAGCAAATAGCGGCTTCGGCCAGGGCGTCGGTACGTTCGCGCACGGCGCGGATGCTCACCTTCATGGCCTCCACCCAGTTGAGCGAATCAAAGATACGGAAGATATCAATACCGGTCTCGGCGGCTTGCTCGATGAACCGCACGATCAGGTTGTCGGGATACGCTTTGTAGCCCACCGCATTGGAGCCGCGCAGCAGCATCTGCAGCAGAATGTTGGGAATCGCTTCGCGTAGTTTGCGCAGCCGCACCCAAGGGTCTTCGTACAAGAAGCGCATGGCCACATCAAAGGTGGCTCCGCCCCACACCTCCATCGAGAACACCTGCGGGTGCTGCTTGGCAAACATTTCGGCCACCCGCAGCATATCTACGCTGCGCATGCGCGTGGCGAGCAGCGACTGGTGGGCGTCGCGGAAGGTGGTATCGGTATAGTGAATCGGCTTCTCGTCCTTGAGCCACTGCACGAACTTATCGCGGCCCAGCTGCGTGAGTTTGTCCTTGGTGCCTTCGGGGTAGGGGGCGTAGCGGTAGTTGATCGAGGCCGGAGCGCCGGAGGCTTCTCGCGCTTCGTTGGTCTTGGGCCCGGGCACCAGTTGGGTGGGTAGCGGGGGGACGCGTAGCTTTTTGTCCCGGTCCACGAAGCGCACGTTGGGGTTGCCGTTCACCGTCACGTCGGCCAGGTACATCAGCGTGCGCGTGGCGCGGTCGAGCCCCTCGCGGATGTCGAACAGCTCGGGATGGTCCTGTATGAAGTTGACGGTGGCTTCGCCCCGGTAGAAGGTGGGATGCGAGATCACGTTGAGCAGAAAGCCGATGTTGGTTTTCACGCCCCGGATGCGAAACTCGGTGAGCGTGCGCCGCAACCGCTGCGAGGTGCCCTTCAGGGTGCGCCCGGTGGCCGACACCTTCACCAGCATGGAGTCGAAGAAGGGCGAGATGGTGACGCCCGGATACGAGCTTCCCTCGTCGAGGCGGATGCCGAAACCCCCGGCGTTGCGATAGGCGATGATGGTGCCGTAGTCGGGCCGAAAGTTGTTCTTCGGGTCTTCGGTGGTCACCCGGCACTGGATGGCGAAGCCGTGGTAGGTCACGTCTTCCTGCTTCTTGATAAAAATGCGCGGGTCGGACAGCTTGCGCCCCTGGGCGATGAGAATCTGCGAACGCACGATGTCAATACCGGTGATCTCCTCAGTGATGGTGTGCTCCACCTGGATGCGCGGGTTCACCTCGATGAAGAAGATGTTCTCTTGCCGGTCGACTAGAAACTCAACCGTGCCCACGTTGTTGTAGTTAACGCTGCGGGTGATTTTGAGGGCATACGCGTAGAGCTTGTCCTTGGTCTCTTGCTTGATGCTGGAGGCGGGCGCTACTTCCACCACCTTCTGGAAGCGCCGCTGCACCGAGCAGTCGCGCTCGTACAGGTGCACGATGTTACCGTGGTTGTCGCCCATAATCTGCACCTCGATGTGCTTGGGCTGGTCAATGAATTTCTCGAGGAACACCGTGTCGTCGCCGAAGGCTTTGCGCGCTTCGTTGCGAGCGTCGGTGTATGAGGAAGACAATTGTTTCTCGTCGCGCACCACCCGCATGCCGCGTCCGCCCCCGCCCGAAGCGGCCTTCACCATGATGGGGTAGCCAATGCGCTTGGCTTCCTTGAGCGCAATCTCTACGCTATCCAGACTTTCGTGGCTGTCTTCTATGACGGGCACCTCGGCGGCCACGGCAATTTCTTTGGCCGCGACTTTGTCGCCTAACTTAGCCATTACCTCGGGCTCGGGGCCTACGAAGATGATGCCTTCTTCGCGGCAACGCTCGGCGAACCGCAGATTTTCCGACAAAAAGCCGTAGCCCGGGTGGATGGCGTCGACCTGTTGCCGCTTGGCCAGCAGAATGATTTCCTCAATATCGAGGTAGGGCTTGAGCGGATCGTTGTCCTCACCGATCTGGTAGGTTTCGTCGGCTTTGTAGCGGTGCAGCGAGTAGCGGTCTTCGTAGGTATAGATGGCCACGGTACGGATGCGTAACTCCGAGGCGGCACGCAGAATGCGGATAGCAATCTCGCCGCGGTTGGCGACCAGTAGTTTATTGATTTTTTTAAGTTTATCGGACATGCGGTGGTCAGGTTAGCAGGAGTGAGACGGTTAATTTGCTAAATAGGCAAGGAATTGGCGGATTCACAAGCAATGCGCAAAAATGTGGCATTGGTTGCGCCGTATCGGGTGCTAAACCGGCCGTCGGGCGCCTTTACTATTCAATGATTGTTGAACCTTCCCGGGCGGCAAGCTGTTAAAAAGCGGGTAAGCGAAAGTATACAAGAGGTAGACAGACGCACAAAAAAGCCCTATTTTCTATCAAATTAGGGTTTCGCTTAGTACATTTACGTGCTCATTTTTCCAAACAATGCATCACCTCTTCCAAGCAGTATCGCTCACGCATCAGAACAGTCCGGTAGCCATCCGCGAACAGGTGGCCCTAGCTCCGGACGAAGTTTATCAGTTGCTTCGTCGAATCAAGGAGTTCACCGCCGCGCAGGACGTGCTCATCTTGTCCACCTGCAACCGCACCGAGATTTACTATAGCCACGAGGAAGACCTATCACCGGAACTCATCAAGCTGCTAGGAGTGATCAAGGGTATTGACCGCCTGGCGGAGTTTGATGATTACTTCGTACGGTACAGCAGTGGCTCCCCGACCGTTCGCCACTTCTTTCGAGTGGCAATGGGGTTGGAGTCGCAGGTGGTGGGCGACCTGCAAATTGCCAGTCAAGTGAAGCAGGCGTATCAAGCTTCGGCTAATGAGAACACCGCCAGTCCGTTTCTGCACCGCCTGATGCACACCATTTTCTATACCAACAAGCGGGTCTCCCAAGAAACCGCCTTCCGCGACGGAGCCGCTTCGATTTCTTATGTCGCCAGCGAACTGGTTGATGATTTGGCTACTGAGTTTGTGCACCCGAAGATCCTGATCGTGGGAGTGGGCGAGGTGGGTGCCGATGTTTGCAAGAACATCGCTGATTTGCCCAAGATTGCTCCGCAATCGATTACCATGATCAACCGCACGGCTGCCAAAGCCGAAGCCCTTGCCGAGTCGTTGGGCTTCATCACCCGGCCTTTTTCCGAACTCGCCGAAGCCGTGGCGCAGGCCGATGTGGTTGTTTCTTCGGTAGCCGCACCCGAGCCGTTGATCACCGCCCACCATCTGGATGGTTCCACTATTTACGGCCATAAGTATTTGATCGACCTTTCGGTGCCCCGCAGCGTCGATCCGGCCGCGGAGCGGGTGCCGGGAGTGCTCGTGTACAACCTAGACGATTTGCAAAGCAAGGCGAACGAAACGCTTCGCAAGCGGGTGGCGGCGGTTCCTCGGGTAGAAGAAATTGTGGAAGAGGCCGTAAACGGCTTCGGCCAGTGGGCTCAGGAAATGGAAGTGTCGCCCACCATCCAGCGATTGAAGCAAACGCTGGAGCAGATTCGGCAGGAGGAGATGGCCCGTCACCTGAAAAATCTGGATGCCGCGGAAGTGGCCCGAATGGATAAGATCACCAAGGGCATGATGCAGAAAATCATCAAACTGCCCGTGCTGCAACTCAAGGCGGCCTGCCAGCGCGGCGAAGCCGAAACCCTCATCGACGTGCTCAACGATCTGTTCGATCTGGAAAAGCAGTCGGTTAAGTAAGATAAGAATCCCTTACGACAAGGCTTCTCCGGGGTCCGGATACTTAAATTGGTAGTCCAACTTTTCCTTTAGCCTCGTACTGTCCACCACCTTATAGGCATCCGCTTCGGTTGCGGTAAACTGCGGAGGATCAAAGCCTAGTTGCTGGGCGGCTTCCTCGTAAAAACCTTCCTTCGTCGGATGCTTATCCGCGCAGGCGTTAAAGGTTTCGCCCCACGCATTCTGCTCCAGAATCTCCACAATAATAGCCATGCAATCGTCGAGGTGAATCATATTCACCGGCACCCGTCCGCTACTGTCCAGCGTTTTTCCGGCCAGAAAGCGGCCTGGGTTGCGGTCGGGACCGAACAAACCGCAGAAGCGCAGCACGGTGGTTTCGACGCCGGGATGCTCCTGCACCATGCGCTCGGCGGTGAGCAACGCGCGTCCGCTGGCCTTGACCTCCTCGCTGGTATCCGACTCGCGCACGCGTCGGTTTACGTTGGGGTAGACCGAGGTAGAACTCACGAACAGCAGCTTTCGTACCGGTGATCTTTCAATCACTCGCAGCAACGAAGCAATCTGCTGCGGATACGTTTCGGTGACTTCCTCACTGCGCTTCGGCGGAATGTTGACAATGAGGACTTCGCTGTCAAAAAAATCAGCTCGGTAATCATCGTTGATTTCCGGTGAGAAATAAATAAAGTACGGAGTGATCCCGCATTTTCTCAGGGTGGCTAATTTCTCCTCCCGCGTAGTTGATCCCTTTACGGAGTGGCCTTGTTTCAACAGGCTTTGCGCCAGTGGCATGCCGAGCCAACCGCAGCCCATAATACTAATTTGCATGATTTCGGTTCATGGTGAGAACGCCGAAAAAAGCTTCGGCGTGGTGGATGATAAAACTCCCAGCAGACTTCGCTTGTTGTAAATATTCGTAACTTGGGTTCACCCCAAAGCATCTCACTATGATCACCACCGAACAACTCAGCGTAGAAGACTACCTGCAACTGGAAGAGCAAACCGGCGAGCGCCACGAATACATCGGCGGTGAAGTGCGCATGATGGCCGGTACGGAACTCGAGCATGACCTTATTATAAATAATCGTAACTATTTAGGTGGATTTGCAAAATAGGAAAAAGCTTCAGAACTAGCCATCAATGAGTGACAAGGATATCATAGCGCAACAGGGCCGGCAGATTGCTGAACTACAAGCTAGCTTGCAAGCTGCTATGCGAGAGGTTTGCGAGTTGAAGGCTCTTCTGGCCCAGAACAGTGGTAATAGTAGCCGTCCGCCCTCCAGTGATGGGCTGAGGAAGGCACCGGCATTTCCGCGTTTATCAGGTAAAGCACGCGGGGGTCAGAAGGGGCACCGGGGCAATACACTACAGATGGTCGCCCAGGCTGATCAAGTGGTTCTACATCCAGTGGCTGATGTATGTTCATGTGGTGGTGATCTTTCTCAAGTTGAAGGGCAAGTAAGTGCCAGACGACAGGTGTTTGATCTTCCCCCCCAAGTGCTAGTAGTCACTGAGCATCAAAGTGAGCGTAAGGTGTGCTCTGGTTGTGGGCAGGTGCATCAGGGGGCTTTTCCTGAAGATGTAGTTGCTCCCGTGCAGTACGGCGGCAGGGTGAAGGCTCTGGTAAGTTTGCTCAGTGTAGGGCACAATATGCCAGTAGGTGGTATTAAAGGTTTGTTTGCTGACTTATTTGGCTACGCACTCAATGAGGCCACGATTCAAAGGGCCAATGCCCTTAACTACGAGCAACTGGCCGAAGAGGAATCCATCATAAGAAGCCAGTTACAGCAAGAAGAAGTCATCCATGCTGACGAAAGTGGGGTACGTACTCAAGGTGAACTGCATTGGCTACATGTAGCCAGCAGTGCGCTGTTCACTTACTTTTACCGGCATTGCAAACGTGGTTGTGAAGCTTTGGAAGATCAAAGAAGCGTATTGTCTACTCTCAACGGATGGGTAGTGCATGATTGTTGGGCCAGCTACTTCACCGGGGGCGGCTATCAACACGCTCTATGCGGGGCGCATCTGTTGCGTGAGTTGACCGCACTCATCGAGCAGGGTAGTCAATGGGCCAGGCAGATGCATGAACTATTGATGGCTACCTATTTGGATTGTGACAAAGGAAAAGCTTGTTTGAGTAACACCACACTACAGACCACCATTAGTGAGTATCAAGTTATTCTTCGAGAGGCTGACCGAGAAGAGCCGCCCCCAGAACCTAGTCGTAGGGGGCGCGATAAACAAACTAAGGGGCGCAATCTGATGAACCGTTTGGCTAAACACCGTGCCGCCGTGCTGGCTTTTGCCCAATACGAAACAGTGCCTTTTACCAACAACTTAGCCGAGCGTGACATCCGGCCCTGGAAAACCAAACTCAAAGTGAGCGGCTCTTTTCGTACCACTACTGGGGCAGATCACTACGCACGTATTCGTAGCTTCATTTCCACGGCCCGAAAACAACAAAAGCAGGTCTTTGCTGAACTCTGCCGTATGCTCAACGGTGAGTCCTTCCTGCGTGATCTCAAGACTACCTAAATAGTTACAAATAATCTTATTCAGCTACTGTTGCTCCGTCTGAGAAAGAAAGGATGCACCTTAGTAACCGGGCAGGTGAAGCTCTATACTCCCCACTGTGACAAAGCATTTCTGTATCCCGACCTTCATATCTACTGCGGTGAAATTAAGAAGCAGAAAATGCCGCAAGGCTCCTACGCGCTGGTAAACCCTAACCTCATCATTGAAGTGCTCTCTCAGGACCGCCGCAACTATGATCGCGGTGATAAATTCGATTGCTATCGTCAAATCAGTTCGCTACAAAGCTACGTGCTTATCGAGAGCAAACTGGAAACGCACGACCCGGCCGTCTACGTGCGCACCTGGGAAGGTAACCGACGGTTTCAAGAGAAGAAACTGGACTTGTCCGACACCCTGGACGTGCTGGGCTGTTCCGTATCGTGCCAAGAAATCTATAACTTTTCCGTATGAAATGGCTCGATGGTTCAACGGTTCGATTGCTGTGATTAGCAACTGAACAATAGAGCAATCGAACCATCGAACCATTACCAGCCCCCCAATCTTTATGCCCACCTACGAAGGCAATCTGCGCAAAATGCGCACCCAACTTGGCCAGCCAGTGCAGTATACCCTGTTTCTCAACGGCGAAACGGTTGCGATGAACGAGCTGATCAACCAGACCATCGGTATCCAATTCGACGGGCAGATCAACTGCATCAACTGCGGGCGGCTCACCAAAAAATCGTACAGCCAGGGGTTTTGCTACCCCTGCATGATCAAAGCGCCGCAGAACGCCGAGTGTATCATCCGGCCCGAACTGTGCCGGGCGCACCTGGGCGAGGGCCGCGACCCGCAGTGGGAACGGCAGCACCACCTGCAACCCCACGTGGTGTATCTGGCGCAGACCGACACGGTGAAGGTGGGCGTGACCCGCGACACCCAGGTGCCCACCCGCTGGATCGATCAGGGCGCCGGGCACGCTGTTCGGATTGCCGAAGTGCCCTATCGCTATCTGGCGGGGCAGCTCAAGGTCGCCCTCAAAGTCCACTTCACCGACCGCACCAACTGGCGGAGCATGCTTACCGACAAAACCAACGATGGGGTCAGCCTTCAGGATTTCAGCAAAGCCGTGGCGGATCAAATTCCGGAGGAGCTGCGCGACTACTACTGCTCCGATTGCCCGGTAACTGATATTCAGTATCCGGTATTGCAGTACCCCACCAAGGTGAAAAGCGTAGGCTTAGACAAGCAGCCGCAGCTAGAAGGGCGCCTCACCGGCATTCGGGGGCAGTATTTGATGTTCGGCGACGGCCGGGTACTGAACGTGCGTACACACAGCGGTTACTACGTGCAACTGTCAGTGGCGTAGCCGGAGGTACTTTTCATTGCTTCTAAACCGTTCTGGGATTAGTCAAAGAACAGTACGCAGCAAAAGATAAATTAGCGCGTAGCGTGTACAGATCAGGGCGCTTTTTCGGTGATAATAATACGAAACTGCTCATTCGCCAAGCGGACGGCGAACAAATAGGTATCTCCACCATCCGCTAAGCCTAGTTTTTTGCGCACTGAGGCTACCGAATCTTGAAAATTGCGCGTGGTGACATTGGCTCGCGCTTCGGGCAAATGCTTCCGAACCGCCTTTTTTTGGTAGAGCACCACCGCCCGGCACCGAAAGGTGCGTCCCGGAAAATCGGGAACAAGTCCGGTCGAAGTGTACAGATGGGTATTGGGATGCAGTTTATCAAGTCCAAACCGTTGCCCAATGAGTTTGAACGCTCCGGCTTTCATCAGAGCGGCGTGCGGTTCGTACAAATACGTCAGCGGGTCGGCGTAGGTCATCTCGGCTTGCGCTTCTTCGGTGCGAAAGAATGAGAAAGGTTCTTCGGAAGACGATTGTAAATTGACCGCCGTGATCTTGGGTTCGCTCACTTGCCCTCGGTCCATCCGGTACAGCACCTCCTTTACCTCGTTACGCACCGCCACCACGTGTACCTGGCTCACGTTTTTCAACTCCTGCACCGTCGCCTGGATGTTGAGCAGGGGAGCGGTTTTGAGCAGCACGGTGGCCGCTTTAGCCAGCAATTCGTCCTGCAGCTCCAGCACGTTGGGCGTGCTATTGGCCAGTTGAAACACCCGGCGATCCTGCGCATCCCGGCGGGCGGGGTCCAGGTAGATGGCATCGACGGGCTCAGATAGATTATTGAGAAAGGTTTCGGCTGAACTGGCATTAACACAAATAGAAGAAGCACCGAGCACCGAAAAGTTGTGTTGCGCCAGGCTTGCCAATGGTTCGTTCTGCTCCACGTAATCCGTCTGCGCAAACGACTGGCTCAGGTAGTAAGTATCCGCGCCTGCCCCGCCGGTGAGGTCGACCAGGTGCTGGCCCCGCAGTAAGCTACTTTTGTAGCGGGCCGTGGCTTCGGAAGAGCACTGCTCCATCGACAGCGCCGGAGGGAAGACGAGGCCTTGGGTAGCGTACCACTCCGGCAACTTATGCTGCGCTTTTCTCCGGGCCTGCAACTGCTCGGCAATGGCCGAAATGGGCAGATCAGGGTAACGGTGGGCCTGTAGTGCCAGCTGATGCGGATCATCGAGCACGTGCTCGCGCAGAAAGCGCTGAACATCGGGACGAAGAAGCGGGTTGATATCCTGAATCAAACAAACGAAGATTTGATCTGCGTGAATTTTTCTACGTAAACCCGCCCCCGAGTTGGAGTCATATGTTGCCAGACCCAATTGTAGTGATCAATCACTTGCTTGGCGGTTAAGTGAGGCCGCTCGCCGGTTGTATGACCTTCTTCTACCACCGTGATGGTGTAGTCTTTCGTGAGAGCGGACTGCACCGTCGCTGCTACACAAAAGTCTGTGGCACACCCAGTGATAATCAAATCATCGTGTTGAATAAAAATTACCGGGGCCTTAGCTATCCTGACAACAGTAGCTAGGGCGTTGATCTTCTCAACCACTTCCGAAGTGTTGAACCGAGGAGTGCGCTCGGTGAACGAGCCCTTTTGCGTATCAATAACCAGCAGTGCGCGCATACGTTCATAGTGTTGACACTCCCACCAATTTATTCTCCACTAAATACTCGGCGATTTGCACCGCGTTGGTGGCCGCGCCCTTGCGCAGGTTGTCCGACACCACCCACATATTCAGGGTCTTCGGCTGGGTTTCGTCGCGGCGCAGTCGGCCTACGAATACCTCATCCCGCTGGTGGGCGTTGATCGGCATGGGGTATACGTTGCGCTGCACGTCGTCTTGCACCACCACCCCCGGCGCGTCGGCCAGCAATTGCCGCACTTCGTCCAGGTCAAATTCTTCGGCAAACTCCACGTTCACCGCTTCCGAGTGCCCGCCGATGGTCGGTACCCGCACGGCGGTGGCGGTGACGCGAATGCTGTTATCACCGAAAATCTTCTGCGTTTCCTTCACCATCTTCATTTCCTCTTTGGTGTAGCCGTTATCCTGAAACACATCGATGTGCGGCAGCACGTTCATATCAATCGGGTGCGGATACACCGTCGGGCCCTCTTTCCCGGCGCGTTCGTTCATCATCTGGTCGACGGCCGCCTTGCCGGTGCCCGTCACCGACTGGTAGGTAGCCACCACAATGCGCTCCACGCGGTATTTCCGGTGTAGGGGAGCCAGGGCCACCACCATCTGGATGGTGGAGCAGTTGGGGTTAGCGATGATCTTATCGCTTTCGGTGAGCACGGGGGCGTTGATCTCGGGCACAATGAGCCGGTGGTCGGGATGCATTCGCCAAGCCGAAGAGTTGTCGATCACGGTGGTGCCCACCGCGGCGAACTTGGGAGCGTATTCTAAGGAAGTGGAACCACCCGCCGAGAAGATGGCGATATCCGGGCGCTGGGCGATAGCATCGTCCATGCTAATCACCGTATACGATTTGTCTTGGAACAAAACGGTTTGTCCGACCGAGCGGGCCGAGGCCACGGGCAGCAATTCGGTGAGGGGAAAACGGCGTTCGGCCAACACGGTCAGCATCTGGCTACCGACAAGTCCGGTAGCGCCTACCACGGCAACTTTCATAATGACTTTGTTTACAATGAGCGACAAAACTACGAATCCAACCGTAGACTTGCACTATTCTACCGAAAATTTGCCCGGGCGGGCGGGTTCGATGGCGCCTGACTTGGATTAGGTAGGCGGAACAGATTGGCAGAGAGAAGGAGCATTAGCACCAGGACGGGGAAAACGAAAAACGACCCTCCCGATGGTGGGAAGGTCGTTTCACGGGTTCAAAAGCGTACTGGTTGGGGCATTGCTTTTGGTGTCAAGAACGGTTTGTAGTAATCAACGTAGGCGAAACAGAGGTAGACGTTCAGCAGGATTACAAAAATCCCGATGGGCGCGGCGGCCGGTTCAAAAATGGTATCGAACATGAAAATATTCAGAGAAATCGGGAAGATCAGAATCAACGCCAACGGAACAAACCGGTTGGCTAACAAGAGCACCCCCACCATGATCTCCACAATTTTTACGACCGTAAACAGGTAGCCCGACGCCGCCAAAGCTCCTGCCAAAGCTCCCGCTTCGGGGGTGGGGGCAGGCAATTCGTAGAAGCCGACGAACGGATTTAAGCCGTTAATCAAGAAATTTATGCCGAAAAGAATCCTGACAGCAGTTACCGCATACTTATGAAATAGCGCGTTCATTGTTCTGGAATTAGTTGAGAAAATCATTTTGTATCACTTGCTTAAAGGGCGTAGGAGCTTGGCCTGTGATCTGCTTCACCGTATCCGTGGTGTAGTCTACTTTACCCTCTTTGATGATCGAGTAGATACCAATCATGGATGGTTTAGTAAGCGAAAAAATGATTTTGACCTCGCTCAGGGACTTGGAAGAGCACCGCATTGTGGAAAGGACAACCTACCAAGAAGTGCCTCAGCGCGTTGAGTACAAGATAACGGACTACGGGAAAAGCCTGAAGAGCATTCTGAAGACAATTGAAAACTGGGGCAAACAACACATAAAAGATTACCCGGAAAAAATCTACTTCGGGTAGCCGATGGACGGGCGGCGATGTCCGGTATAACCCTTCCGGAGGGTCGCACGCGCCACCAAACGCAAAGAATCTACCGGCTTAATTGATTACCGCCCCGCACCCCACGATTTCCGAATAGTCCTGCCGAAATAGGTCTGCCCTGTTTACCTAGTCCACGTTGTCGTGCAAGAACCGGTTGTTGCCCACGATGTTGCTCTCGTCGTCTAGGCTGTAGCGCGATACGTTCTTGTCATCAGGCGGCGGGGTACTATACAGGTGAACATTCTTGCGTAGGTAGGCCGGTTGGCTGAAGTTTTCTTTCTGAAACTGCTCCTGGCTGCTGTCGGGCGAACTGATACTTTTGCGCCCGCGCAACTTCAGCTTTCGCTGATAGGCTTCTTCCATCAGCGTCTTCTTTCGGGGGCTCAACTCCCGCTGAAACAGATACTCCTCCTCTGACGAGTCAGGCAGTTCCGGCTCGAAGCGGTAGCGGCTGGGTTCAGCAGCATGCTGGTCGTTGTCTCCGTCGCGCGCGTCGCTCGATGAACGCTCGGGCGCGGTCGATGGCTCCTCATGGTTTTTAGGAGGCTCAAAATCCCACGAGCGGTCATAGCGAGGATTAGCGGGGGCTTCCCGTTCATCGTGCTCCTCATCATCAAGCTGTTTTTCGGAGTCAGCTTCGTCTTGCGGTTCCGGGTTGCCCCAGCGATAGCCGGAGTTTGACGACTCCGAACGGTCTTGATCAGAACGAGGCTCATCATCAGAAGACGGGCGTGACGGAGTATCCCGGCGGGGAACCGCACCCAGCGGGGTGCCACCCAGCGGGGTGCCGCCCAGCGAGGATGCATTGTCCCAGGTAACTTCCCGGCGGGGTGGTGGAGACAGCGGATCAGCATCATGATCATCTTTATTTCCATTATCGTGCGGGCTGGCCGTCCGTTCGAGGGGGCCCATTGTGCGTTTCGGCGGTTCCCCATTCGACGGGTTGCCGCCCACGTGTGCCCGGTCATTCGTGACCCGGTCTGCCTGGACCCGGTCTGCCTGGACCCGGCGGTTAGACTCCAGATCAACGATCCGCTTCACCTCTACCTCGTCTTCTTCGGAAAAATTACCTTCGTTGGCTCCCTTGAAACCGGTAGCAATCACGGTTACCATCACACTTTCCTGCAGGTCTTCGTCGATGCCGTGGCCGAAAATCATCTCAGCGTCCTGCCCGCACTCATCGTGGATGAACGACGTGATCTCGTCTAACTCTTCCATCTGGATTTCTTTCTTGGTGCCCGACTTAATGGACAACAGAATTTTCTGCGCTCCCCGGATATTCACGTTGTCGAGCAGGGGCGAAGACAGCGCCATCTCGGCCGCCCTTCGGGCGCGCTGGTCGCCCTCGGCGCGGGCCGATCCCATCACGGCGGCACCGGAGCTGGCCATCACGGTTTTCACGTCCTCAAAATCCACGTTGATGTAGCCCGGTAGGGTAATGATCTCGGCGATGCTCTTGGCCGCCGTGGTGAGCACGTTATCGGCCTGCGCAAAGGCGTTCGACAACGTTAGGTTACTGTACACCTCGCGCAGTTTGTCGTTAAGGATCACCAGTACCGTGTCGCAGTTTTGCCGCAGATCGGCCAAGCCCTGCTCGGCGAGTTTTATCTTCTTACGTCCTTCGAAACCAAAGGGCTGGGTAACGATCCCCACGGTGAGGATGCCGAGCTCTTTGGCCACCTTAGCAATTTCTGGAGCGGCTCCGGTGCCGGTGCCGCCGCCCATGCCCGCGGTGATAAACAGCATGCGGGTGTCTTCGCTCAGCACCTCGCGAATGTCTTCTTTGCTCTCGATGGCGGCGTTTTTGCCCTTTTCGGGATTGGCTCCGGCCCCCAGTCCCTGGGTGAGGGTGCTGCCAATCTGAATCTTGTTGGGAACCGGGCTGCTGTGCAGGGCCTGCAAGTCGGTATTGCACACAAAAAACTCGACGTCCTTAATGCCCTGGCTATACATGTGGTTCACGGCATTGCTGCCCCCACCTCCAACGCCAATCACCTTGATGATGGACTTGTTCTGAGGCGGCAATTCGAAGGAATACGTTTTATCTGACATAATGGTCAACGTTTGGTACGTTTTGGCTCCTGCGCTACACTAGGGTAAAAAATTGGCGCGCTTAGAAGATAAACGTATGTTAATATTCTTTTTCGTTAAAATCGTCAATTAAGATTCTTTTGGTCTTCTCTAAAATCGATCGGAATGAAAACCCTCCGGGGCGTTCTGCTCGATTAGGTTTTCCACTGGGCGCTTTGCGCTTCACGTAGTCGAGGTTGCGCTCGTCGAGCGCCTTGAACCCGGCCAGCACCAGCCCCACGCCGGTGGCGTAGGTGGGCGACTTGATGGCCTCGGGCTTGCCCCGGCCCAGGTATTCGTTCGGGTAGCCCACCCGGGCATCTGAAGCGCACATCAGCTCGCACAGTTCTTTCACCTGCTTGAGTTGCGCCCCGCCACCTGTGACCACAATGCCCCCGGCCAGCCGGTCTTCGTAGCCCGAAGCGATGATCTCGGCGTGCACCAGCTCGAAAATCTCCTGCATACGCGCCTCAATGATGTAGGCCAGGTTCTTCACGGAGATCTCGCGGGGCGGCCGGTCGCGTAGCCCGCGAATGGAGACGATCTCGTTGAAGCTGGCTTCTTCGGCAATGGCCCGCCCGAATTTCACCTTGAGTAGTTCGGCTTGTTCGTTCAACACCGAGCACCCCTGCTTGATATCCGCCGAAATGATGTCGCCGCCGAAGGGAATCACCGCCGTATGGCGAATGATGCCGTCGTGGAAGATGGCCATGTCGGTGGTGCCTCCCCCAATGTCGATCAGGCACACTCCGGCTTTCTTCTCCTCTTCGCTGAGCACCGACAGGCTGGAGGCCAAGGGTTCCAGAATCAGGTTGTCCACCGACAGTCCGGCCTTCTGCACGCACTTGTTCAGGTTGTTGATGGCGTTGGTCTGGGCGGTGATGATGTGAAAATCAGCTTCCAGTTTCACGCCCGACATGCCGATCGGGTCCATGATGCCCTCTTCGTAGTCGACGATGTAGTGCTGGGGCATCACGTGGATGATCTCGCAGCCAGGAGGGGTCACGATGCGGTACATATCGTTGGTGAGGCGCTCCACGTCGGCCACGGTGATCTCGTCGTCCTTCGAGTTGCGGGTGATGCCGCCGTGGTGAATGGAGCTACGGATGTGTTGCCCGGCAATGCCCACGTTCACCACGTTGATTTCCACGCCCGATTGTTCTTCCGCCTCCCGAACGGCTTTTTGGATGGCAAACACCGTCTTGTCGATGTTACTCACGATGCCCCGGATCACTCCGTCGGATACCGCTTTCCCCATGCCGAGCACTTCGAGGGTGCCGTACTCGTTCTTTTGCCCCACAATGGCGCAGATTTTAGTGGTACCAATGTCTAGTCCGACGACTGGTTGATCCTGTTGCATAGTCTTCATCATTATTGACAGACGATTTGGTTTTGGTACTTTAGGCTAACTTGTTCGTAGTGGTTCCATCCTTGCCGGGGCAAGATTTGATCGTAGAAAACCGCTAACTTATTGAATTTCTCCGACACCCGGTCGGCGGGTCCGAAGGCGATGCGCTGCTTGCCCACCTGCGGGTACAGGGTTACTTCTCCCTGCTTATCAATATCGATTTGCGCGATCTGAGCACGCCAGAAGTCATCTTGCTCCACGTAGCGCACCAGTTCCAGCACCTGCGCCCGCACCGAATCTTCTTCCAGTTTGTCACCCAGCAAAGTGGTCACGTAATCGCCGCTGAGCAGCGCCACGCGGGCGGTGAGGCGGTCCGACAGGGGCAGCAACCGACCGTCAGCTCCCAGGTAGGCATCCGGCACCCCGGCACCCGGTTTGCCCGACGCCAGAATCCGGGCGATGGGGCGGTTCTGCTGGGCTTGCACCACCACGGTGCCCGACAAATCATGGTAGGCGTTCACCTGCTGCACGTAGTTGTTGCTGGCCACGTTTCTCTCGAGCATCTTCAGATCAATATCCTTGAGCCGCACTCCTTCCAGCGGAGTGGTCTGTTGCTGGGTCACCAGCAGGCGGACGTCTTCCGGAGTGATAAACGGCACACCGTCGGTCTGCACCTCCACCACCAAGCGCTGGCAAACGCGTTGCTGCCGTCGCAGTTCCACGAACGCCACCGCTCCCACCACCAATAGGGCGGCAAGTACGTATCTCGCTATTTTATTAAAATGCATCATTCGGCGGTCTTCCGTTTTTTGGTTTTTATGAGTGATAGCACTTCTTCGGCAATTTGCTGCGCCGCCGCGGGGCGGGCCAGTTGGCCGATGTTCTGCTGCAGCACCTGCTGCCGCGATGGGTCGTTCAGCAAAGCAATGGCTTGATCAATGAGTTGCTTCGGCGCGTCGGCATCCAGTACCATCAGGGCGGCATCTTCCTTCACCAGGGCCTCGGCGTTTTTGCGCTGGTGGTCTTCGGCCACGTTGGGCGAAGGTACGAAAATGACCGGCTTTCTTACCAGCGCCAGTTCGGAAATCGCCAGGGCTCCAGCCCGCGAAACCACCACGTCGGCCACCGCGTAGGCCAAATCCATGCGCGTGAGGAACTCCCGCAACTGAATGCCGGGACGGTGATCGATGGCCGCTAATTGGGCATGCATAGACTGATAGGCTGTTTTGCCACTCTGCCAGATCACCTGCACTCCTTGGGCAGCGAGCTTTTCTATGCCCGCCAGCACGCTCACGTTGAGGGTGCGTGCGCCTAGACTTCCCCCTACGACCAGCAGCGTAGGCTGGTTAGCCGAGAGCTCAAAATACTCCAGCCCCTCGGCACGTCGGCTATCCAATCCTTCGGCGGCCAGTGTCACGATATCGTGCCGGATGGGGTTGCCGGTGAATACCAGCTTTTCGTTCGGAAAGAAGCGTTCCATGCCGTGGTGCGCTACGCAGATCTTCTGCACCTGGTTGGCCAGCATCTTGTTGGTGAGTCCGGCGTAGGAATTCTGCTCCTGCAACAGCGCCGGAATCTTCTTCAGGCTGGCGGCGTATAACAGCGGACCGCTGGCGAAGCCGCCCACGCCCACGGCCACGTCGGGCCGGAATTTGGCCAGGATGCGGAACGACTTGATGACGCTCGAGATCACTTTCAGCGGAAAGGCCAGGTTATCGGTCGTTAGCTTGCGCTGCAATCCGCTGATCCACAACCCCTCGATGCGGTAGCCCGCTTCGGGCACCTTCTGCATCTCCATCCGCCCCCGGGCACCCACGAACAGCACCTCCGTATCCGGATGCATTGTCCGCAGCGCATTGGCGATGGCAATGGCTGGGTAGATGTGCCCGCCGGTGCCGCCGCCGCTGATGATGACTCGATATGGAAGGTTGTTTGTTGACACTGTTCGTTATAAATTACTGCTTTCTATTTTTAAGATTATTTATGCTGGATGCTGGAATTTGAGCAGATAACTTCTAATATCCAGTATCCTTGCCGCACAGAAAGTCTGCTAGCATCCAGCATCTGACCCTCCAGAAAGTTATCCAGCATCTTGCCACTTCTACAGGTCATGCCGTTTCATTTTTAGTGGTACTGATAATAATTCCTAGCGCCACGCCGGTGAACAGTAGCGAGGTGCCACCCATGCTCACCAGCGGCAGGGGCAGCCCGGTGACCGGAGCCAAGCCCACCGCCACCGACATATTCGCCATCGCCTGAATCACGATGGCGAAGCTCAGTCCGGCCGATAGTAATCCTCCAAAAGCCTGCTGACTCAGCGATACGGCGCGCATCCCCCGGTAGAGCAGCACCAAGTAGAGTAGAATCACCGCCACTCCGCCCAGCAGTCCGTATTCTTCTACGATGATGGCGTAGATGAAATCGGAGTAGGAAAGGGGCAGGATATTGCGCTGCTCACTCTGGCCCCAACCCTTCCCGGTAAAGCCTCCGGTGGCGATGGCCACGTACGACTGCTGCGTCTGAAAAGATACTTGTTCGTCGCTGACATAAGTAGTTATCCGACTTAAAGCGGTTTTGCCCCGCTGCCCAAACGATGCGGCCGCCATACCCACCAGTCCGCCCGCCAGCAGCAGCGTAAATAGGTAGCGGGCGGGCACCCGGCCGATAAACATCAGCAGCAAGCAAGTGGCAAACAGCATCGCCGCCGACGAAAGATCGGTCAGGGCGATGAGTCCGCAGATCGCTCCGCACCAGAGCAACAGGGGCAGCATCGTGCTTTTAAAGTTATGGATTACCTGCTGCCGCCGCGACAGCATCCCCGCCAGGTGGGTAATCAGAGCGAGCTTGGCTAAATCAGAGGGTTGGAAGGCCTGATCGAGCACGGGCAGCACCAACCAGCGCGAGGCCTCGTTGATGGTTTCGCCAAACTTCCAGGTGTAGAGCAACAGCGGCACCGATAAGATGAGCGCCAGCGTAGAAATGCGCGCGAAGTAGCGGTAGTCGACCCGGTGGGTGAACCACATGGCCAGCAGACTCAGCAGCAGCAGCGAGACGTGCTTGAACAGGTAATACTCAGTGTTGCCGCCCCGCACCCGGTAGGCCAGCGAACTGGCGGCACTGTAGACCACCAGGATTCCCAGCGCCGACAATGCCAGCACCACGAACCAGATCATCGGATCGCCCTTTAAGTATTTATTGGACCACGCTCGTACCATTGTTACCGAATTTTTAGAGTGACCAGGGTGAAAATTGCTAACATGATGCCCACCAGCCAGAAGCGCGTGACGATCTTCGCCTCGGGCATATTCATCTTCTGATAATGATGGTGCAGCGGAGCCATCTTCAGCAAACGCCGCCCCGCCCCAAACTTCTTCTTGGTGTACTTAAAGTAGGATACTTGTAAAATGACCGACATATTCTCAACGAGAAATATGCCACACATGAATGGCAATAGTATTTCCTTGCGTATGGCGAACGCCAGCACCGCGATGATACTGCCGATGGCCAGACTTCCCGTATCGCCCATAAATACCTGGGCCGGATAGGCATTGTACCACAGGAAGCCCATGCACGCTCCCACAAAGGCGGTGGTGTACACCACCAGTTCGCCCAAGTCGGGGATGTACATAATGTTGAGATACTGCGAAAACAGGATATTGCCCGACACGTAGGCAAAAATCGCCAGCGTGAGGCCGATGATGGCCGAAGTGCCCGCCGCTAGTCCATCGAGACCGTCGGTGATGTTGGCCCCGTTGGAGACGGCGGTGATGATGAAGATCACGATGGCGATGTATACGATCCAGGTAAATTCCTCCGGCAGATCAACCAGGCCGAAGGTGATGAACGAGACGAAGTTTTTGTAGTCAGCTTCGTTATTCTTGACAAAAGGAATGGTGGTTCGGGTGTCGCGAACGTCTTCGTAGGCACTAGCGGGCAGGTCATCCACCACGTCGCCCACCTCGGTGATGGTGCCCACAAAATCCTGGTCAAACTCGCGCACCACCACGTCTTCGTGAAAGTACAGCATCGCCCCCACGATCACCCCTAGTCCCACCTGTCCGGCCACCTTGAACCACCCCGCCAGTCCTTCTTTGTTCTTCCGAAAGGTTTTAATGTAGTCGTCCAGAAAGCCCACGGTGCCCATCCACAGGGTGGCGATCAGCACTAAAATCACGTAAATATTCTCCAGCCGGGCAAACAGCAGGGTGGGAATCACGGTGGCAGCAATGATGATGATCCCGCCCATGGTGGGGGTTCCTTTTTTCTGCAACTGCCCTTCCAAACCCAGGTCGCGCACCTCTTCGCCCACCTGCTTGCGCCGCAGAATATTGATCAGTCGCTTGCCAAAGGTGATCGTGATCAGCAGCGACAGGAGCGTAGCCATCCCCGCCCGAAACGAGATGAACTGAAACAGTCCCGCCCCCGGTAGGTCAAACGTGCGTTCTAAATAAGCAAAGAGGTAATACAGCATAGTTGGATGTTGGGTGTTAGGGGTTGGGTATTAGATGCTGGACGTTGATGGCTAGTGCCTACGTCCAACATCCATGATCTAACCTCAGGGGTCGCCTTGCGCGCTGCCGAATAGTTCTTCAATCACTTTTTTGTCGTCAAAATCATGTTTCACTCCGTTGATTTCCTGGTAGGTTTCGTGTCCTTTGCCGGCCACCAGCACGATGTCTCCTGGTTGCGCCATGGCGCAGGCGGTTTTGATGGCTTCGGCGCGGTTGGTGATCGACCGCACCTTTTTGTAGGCCGAGGCCGGGACGCCCTGCTGCATGTCGCGGATAATTTGCTCCGGGTCTTCGCTGCGCGGATTGTCGGAAGTCAGAATCACGCGGTCGCTCAGTCGAGCGGCGATGGCCGCCATCTCGGGCCGCTTGGTCTTGTCGCGATCGCCACCGCAGCCCACCACGCAGATCACCGTTTCGTTTTTGGTGCGCACGTTCTGGATGGTCTTCAGCACGTTCTCCAGAGCGTCGGGAGTGTGGGCATAATCCACGATGGCGGTGATTCCTTCCGGAGAGATGATCTGCTCGAAGCGGCCCCGCGCCGGGCGCACGGCCGACAGTTGGGTGAGCGCGTCGGCGGCGTCTTCGCCGAGCAGCACCGCCACCCCGTAGGCGGCCACCAGGTTGGAGGCGTTGAAATCGCCGATCAGGTTGAACCACACCGGCTGCGCAACGGTGTCGCGACTGCCCACCTCCAGTTCCAGTCCCTCGAGCGTATTGGAAATTACCTTGCCTTTAAAGTCGCTGGCGCTTTTGAGCGAATACGTCAGCCGCCGGGCTTTGGCGTTTTGCAGCATTACCCTTCCCCGCTTGTCGTCCACGTTCACCAGCGCGAAGGCCTCGCGCGGCAGACCGTCGAACAACATTTTTTTGGCCGCGATGTAATTCTCGAACGTTTTGTGATAGTCAAGGTGGTCGTGGGTGATGTTGGTGAACACTGCTCCGGCCAGTTGCAGTCCGCTGGTGCGGTGCTGGGCGATGGCGTGCGAACTGGCTTCCATAAAGGCGTGGGTGCAGCCGCGGCGCACCATCTGCGCCAGCAGGGCATTGAGCTGCACCGCATCGGGAGTGGTGTGCGTGGCCGGAATGACCTCCTCGTTGATCTTGTTGTTCACCGTAGACAACAGACCGGTGGGATAGCCGAGCCGGATAAACAGTTGGTGCAGCAGCGTGACCACCGTGGTTTTACCGTTGGTGCCCGTCACCGCCACCAGTTGAAGCTTCGCTGAGGGATTGTCGTGAAAGTTAGCCGCCATGATGCCCAACGCCTCCGCGCTGTTGCTCACTTGCACGTAGGTGACGCCCGTGGTGCGGGCTTCCGGTAATTGCTCAGCCACTACGGCGGCAGCGCCTTGTTCGGTGGCTTGCTCAATAAATTGATGCCCATCCACCTGCGTCCCGGATACCGCCACGAAAACACAGTCCTTCTCCACCTTCCGCGAGTCGAAGACGACGGAGCCAATCTCGATCCCGGTATCTCCCTCGGTAGCAAGCAAGGATGCTTTGTAGAGTATGTCTTTTAATAGTGGCACTTTATCTGTAATTATCGATCTCTGAGCAAAAATTTTGTCAACCTTCCCATAGCCCAGCGTTTAAACGGTGGGCTATGGGAAGGTTGGGGCGTATCTTCTTTCTATAAGCTTTGAATACGATTATTCTTTTAGTTTTCAGTTACATTAATTCCAACCTCACCCGCTCGCCCTTTATCACTTTACTCCCCGCCTCCTTCGATTGCTTCGCTACCCGTCCGGTGCCGGAGTGTTCTACCCGCAAGCCCTGATTTTCTAATAGGTACAGCGCGTCGCGCAGGGTCATCCCCTCCACGTTGGGCACCGTTCCTTTCTCTTGGTGGTTATCGGTCCATATCACTTCATTGCCGCCGTGCGCCGTGCGGGTCCACTCGGTTTCATCGCGGCTGCGCTGCGGAATATCCAGGGTGTTGCAAATCAGTTGCAGATCGCTGCGCAGCCCGGCCTGGATCACCGGCAGCACTCCTTCTTCCCGAGCAAACTGCCGGGGCAAAAATTTTTGTAACTCCAGGTCGGTGGCGTAGATCTTATCAGCAATTTCTTTGAAGACCGGAGCGGCCACGTCGCTGCCGTACTGCGGCACTCCCTTCGGATGATCAATCACCACGATGCAACTGTACTTGGGCGCGTCAGCCGGAAAGTAGCCCGTGAAAGAAGTGTAATACTGCTTGGTGTACGCGCCATTGACGATCTTCTGGGCCGTGCCCGTTTTACCCGCAATGGCGTAGTAGCCTCCGCGGATGCTGCTGGCCGTTCCTTCCTCCACCACCCGTTGCAGCAGGGTCCGCACTTTCGCCAGCGTGGCCGGAGAGCAAATCGCCTCGCGCAGCACCTTGGCACGAAACGTTTCCACCGTTTGGTTCACCCGTTTGATGCGCTTCACCAGCAGGGGTTGCACCATCACGCCGTCGTTGGCCACCGCATTATAAAAAGCCAGGGTTTGCAGCGGAGTGAGCTTCAGGCCGTAGCCGATCGACATCCACGGCAGGGTCACGCCGCTCCAGCGCGGGTCGGTGGGCGTGGGCACATCGGGCAAACCCTCGCCCGCCAGCTGAAGCTGCAAGGGTTGGGTGATGCCCATCGCATTAAGGTGCTCGATGTAGCGATCAGGATTCAGTCCAAAGTAGCGGTTCACCAGTTGCGAAATCCCGATGTTCGACGAGCGGGCGAAGGCGTCGGCCAGGGTGATGGTGCCGAAGCCGCCGGTTTTGTAGTCGCGCATCGTTTGGTCGTAGAACTGATACGTTCCCGAGCCGGTGGCGATGCTGTCGCTCAGATTCAGCGGCGTTTCTTCTAGCAGGGCGATCATCGAGGCCAGTTTGAAGGTGGAACCGGGTTCGGTGAGTCCGCCCACCGCGTGGTTATACACCTCGGCGTAGCGGCCGTTCTTTCGCTTGCTCAGGTTGGCCATCGCCTTGATTTCTCCGGTGCGCACCTCCATCACCACCGCGCAGCCGTAGGCCGCTTGGTGCTCCTCTAGCGCGGCCAGCAACGACGACTGCGCCACATCCTGCACGTTCACGTCGAGCGTGGTTTCAATGTCGAGTCCCTCCTGGGGGCGCACTTCGGTACCATCGTACACCGGCTTCCAGTGGTTGCCCGACATCTTCTGAAACAGGCCCTGTCCGTCGGTGCCCGCCAGGTAGCGATCAAAGCTATACTCCAGTCCGGCGCCGCGCCCGTTTTCGTTCACGAATCCGATGGTGCGGGTGCCCAGGTAGGCAAAGGGTTTGTAACGCACGTTCACGCGCTCGAACACCACTCCGCCCCGGTAGCGTCCTGCCCGAAACAGGGGCCAGGTTTCCATCTCCTTCTTTTGCAGGTGATCGATTTTTTGAGAATTGAGCAACAGATAGCGCTTCCCTTTCTGACGGGCCTGATCGATCTTTCGGCGGTAGGCGGCCGCTCCTGGTCCTTGAAGCGTTGGGCGAGTAAAATACACAGCGAGTCGATGTGGTTGGCATACAGTTTTTCGGAAGCCACCCGCGGGTCGAAAGCCACCCGGTAGTGGGGCAGTGAGGTGGCCAGCAGGCTGCCGTTGTCCGAGTAAATGTTGCCCCGCACGGCGGGCACGCTGCGGTACTGCACGCTCACGTCCTTGGCCAGGGCCAGCCACTTCGGCCCGTTCGATCAGTTGCAGTTGCACCATCCGAAACACCAATAGCCCCGTGAAAATCAGGGCTAGTATAAAGGCGGCACGCACCCGGAGCAGTATGGAGTTTTTAATGTTCATTCGTCGGTGGGCACCAATAGTTTATAAGGTGGAGTGGGGCTTTCTTCCAGACCCAGCGCCCGCGCGCGTTTGGCCACCTGCGACTGCTTGCTTTCGTACATGTAGCTCGCCTTGAGGGTGGTGTAGTTGGCGCGCATGTCTTCCACCTCGCGTTCCAGTTGGTCCATCCGGAGGATCATACGGTCGGCGTAGTGGCTGTTGCCGATGTAGAACATGCCGATGATGGTGAAGTACAGGATGTAAGGCACGAAGCGCGTGGGCAGGCCCCGCTCGAAGGAGGTATCAATTCGAAAGACGCGCTCCACCCGTCCAAACAAACTTCCGGTCGTCGAAGGCTGGGCCGATGACGCGGGACGCCGCCGCTTGATCCGATTGGGTTTTTTAGTGAGTGTCTTCATAATTTTGTAGTCGATAGTCCATAGTCAACGGCCGACAGCAGAAAGTCACTGTGGACCATCAACTGTCGACTGTGGATTTTTTATTGACTGTTTACTCTTTTCTGCGATTCGTAGTTTGGCGCTTCGGGACCGGGGATTTTGCTCCAGTTCTTCGGGCGACGGGGTGATCGGTTTTCGATTCACGGCCGTCAGCGGCTTGATCACGTTGCCGTAGAAATCCTGCTGCACCTCTCCGGCCAGGTTGCCGCTTTGGATCAGGTTCTTCACCAGGCGATCTTCCAGCGAATGGTACGAGATCACCGCCAGTCGTCCGCCCGGCTTCAGCAACGCGGGCACCAACTGAAGCATCTCCCGCAGCACTTCCAGTTCTTCGTTTACCTCGATGCGCAGCGCCTGAAACACCTGGGCGTAGTACTTAGATTCACGCCCCCGGGGAGCCAGGCGGGTGAGCACCTTCTTGAGTTCTTCTACCGTCCGCAGGGGTTGGGCCACGCGGGCGGCCACCAGCGCTTGTGCCAGGGTGCGGGCGTTGCGCACCTCACCGTACATGCCCAGGATGCGGTGCAGTTCGGCCTCGGGGTAGGTGTTGAGAATTTGCTGCGCGGTGCGCGATGCGGTGGGGTCCATGCGCATGTTCGAGCTCGGCCTCGAAGCGGGTAGAGAAACCCCGGTCGGGCACGTCGAACTGGTGGGACGAAACCCCCAGGTCAGCCAGAATGCCGTCGACGGATTTGATGCCGTGCAGCCGCAGGTACTTGCTTAGGTAGCGGAAGTTGGCGGCGATAAAAGTAAGGTCGAGCGACTCGGCATTAACAGCGGCGTCGGGGTCCTGATCGAAGGCGATCAACTGACCGCCGGAGAGCCGATCCAGGATAGCACGGCTGTGCCCACCGCCCCCGAAGGTGAGGTCGAGGTAGGTGCCCGCCGGGTTATGCACCAGGGCGGTTACGCTCTCATCCCGCAGTACCGGTTGGTGATAGATCATTGTTGCTAGCGCTTCCATACAAATGCTTTTGTGCCATCTCTGAGTAGTCGTCCGGGTCGTCCAGAATATACTCGTCGTATAAATCCGGGTTCCATATCTCCAGTACCTTGCCCGCCCCTACGATGAGCATCTCTTTGCGTAGGTGCGCGTACTGGGCCATGCGCTGGGGAATTCTAAACCTCCCCTGGTTATCTAGTTCTACGTCTTCGCTTCCGCGAAAAAAATTCCGCTGCAACTTACGGTGTTCCCGGTTGAAGCGGTCGAGCGTGTTAATTCTTTCAAACTCCTCGTGGTAACTTTCTTGGGTATAAATAATCAAACAGGGTTCCATCCCCCGCCCCAGCACGATCTCGTGCCGCGACGATTCGGGCATGCGCGCTTTGATGCGAGCGGGGAGCAGCACGCGCCCCTTCTCATCCATGTTGCACAAGCATTCCCCGTTGAAGATGGCCATCTATTTGACATCGCTATTTTGAGATACCAAAACAAACTTAGGGATATTTACCACTTCCTCCCACCCTTTACCACTTTTTTTTACAATTTTCTATCACAAAACCGGCCTTTAGAGCAATTTTAAGCGGGTATTCTTATAAAAAGTACAAATTGACTCAATAGCACTGTCACTTAGATATTATTGCTTGTTAGCGATGTTATCATACTTAAGTATTTGACTAACCTCAGTTACTGAAGCGCCTCGCCTACTGTCCTTTTGTCAGGATGCTTCTTCCTTCTTAACGTCGCATCCGGCGGTAGCGTATGCCGACCGTTAGCGCTCTCCGCCAGGTAACTTGTAGCAGTCACTCGGCGGTGGCCCCACTTCCCCCTTCGCTATTGTGCCCACCGTTGCGTATCTTTGGCATCCACTCGCTAATCCGATCCATGTCCCACTTTCTTATCCGTTTTTTCTGTTTCCTGATCATTGCGTCAAGCACGTTGTTCTCTTGCTCACCGGCGTCGCAATCTCCTCCCGAGCAGGTGCCGTTGCCGGTGGGAACCTGGCGCGCTACCCTGTCGATGCAGGGGCAGGAGCTTCCGTTTTTGCTGGAGCTGGAGGGCAACGCCGTGACCGGTTACGAAGCTTATCTACGCAACGGCGAAGAAGCCATTCTCATCGATAGCGTGCTCGTGTCGGGCGACTCGCTGCGCCTGCCAATGCCCATCTTCGATACCGAAATTGCGGGACGCATCAGCGACGGAAAATGGCAGGGTACGTGGCGGAAGAACTACGCCGCCGACTACGTCATTCCCTTCGCCGCGACCCACGGAGACAACTACCGTTTCGTAAAAACATCGACCCAGCCCCCGGCTGATTTCAGCGGACGCTGGTCGGTCACGTTTGCCGATGACACCCTGCAAGCGGTGGGAGAATTTACCCAGGACGGAACGCGTCTCACCGGTTCTTTCCTGACCAGCACCGGCGACTACCGTTACCTGGCGGGCAACGCCGAAGGCGACCGGATGATGCTCAGTGCCTTCGATGGCGAGCACGCCTTTTTGTTCCACGCTACCCTTCAGGAAGATAGCAGTTTGCGGGGAGATTTCTGGTCGGGCAGCCACTACCACACCAGCTGGACAGCCGAACGTGACGAGGACGCCATCCTGGCCGATGCCAATAAACTGACCTACCTTAAAGACGGCTACGACCGCCTGGATTTCACCTTCCCCAACCTGAACGGAAAGCCGGTTTCGCTCGACGATCCGACCTACCAAAACAAGGTGGTGCTGGTGCAACTCTTCGGCACCTGGTGCCCGAACTGTCTGGACGAAACGCGCTTCCTCACCCAGTGGTACGACGCGCATCAGGACGAAGAAGTGGCGGTGATCGGGCTGGCCTACGAGCAGAAAGATGACTTCGACTACGCCGCCGGGCGGGTGCGGAAACTAGTTGATAAGCTCAACGTGAATTACGACTTCCTGATCGCGGGCACGGCCGACAAAGAAGCCGCCTCGCGCACCCTGCCCATGCTCAACCGCATCATGTCGTTCCCCACCCTCATCGTGCTCAACCGCGACCATAGCGTGCACCGCATCCACACCGGCTTCAGCGGCCCCGGCACCGGCGCGCACTACGATGACTTTGTGGAGGAATTTGAGACAATGATGGAAGAGTTGCTGGAAGGGAAGGAAGCTAATAGTTGACAAAAGCAACCCTCTTGTCAAGCTACCTTTAGGTTGTAGCGCACTTGTAGGTCTTCTTCCAACAGGCGCTTGAGCGAAAAGTCAGCGCGAGGTAAGTCCTCCCACAGAACACCATTGCCCATATTCTCGTAGTTGAGCAGTTGTGCTTCGTTGGCTTCTGACAATCCTGGAACCTGGCTAATTTTGCGCTCGATCACCGTTCCGCAACTGCTATAGAAGCAAAATCCGTTTTATCCGTCACTACAGTAGGCATCCCGTTGTTGGTTTAGGTGGACAGAGTAGAACGCAAATCCGCTCTTTTCTAGCACCTTCGGCATACCCGTAAAGTTAATACTTTTTCACTTTACGGGTATGCCGCTAGGCGTTTCTTTCCTGCACCCGCGCAATTCTCTCTTCCAAATCGCTGATCACCTCATCCCATCCCGATTGTTTTCGGCGCTCGTTCTCCTTCCGGGCTTCCGCAATGATTGTGTCGAGGCTAAGGTGCAGCGACCGAATAAGGAACGGTCCTCCGTTGTCAGACTCTAATCAGGGGTGAAACTTAGCGGTAAAAAGGAACGTATTACACTAGTAATACTTACCAAGATATCCTTATGCTAACTGTTAGGTTACCCGCTCAAGCCGAGCAAGAACTCACCGACTTCTGCGAACAAAGACGTATATCAAAATCACAGGTGGTTAAAGATGCCCTTGCTCTGTATATGCAGCAGCACAGCGTACCAAGTAGCCCGTACGAACTAGGTGCAGATTTGTTCGGCCCCGAAGGAAGTGGACGCGTTGACGCATCGACCACTTACAAGAAACGCGTAAAGCACTTGCTTGATGAAAAGTACCCTCGTTGATGCCGGACCGCTGATCGCGCTCTTCGATAAAAGTGATCAGTTTCATCGCACTGCGGTTGAATTCCTAAAGGGCTTTCGCGGTGTGCTCCTAACTACTTGGCCGGTCATCACTGAGACTTCTCATATGCTCAGCTTTAGCACCAAAGCGCAGATCAACTTTCTAGAATGGATACACCGAGGAGGGCTTCAAATCGGCGAACTGAATCATACGCACGTTGCGCGCCTGATAGCGCTGAGTCAGAAGTTTGACGACGCCCCGATGGATTTGGCCGATGCCTCGTTGATTGTGGCTTCGGAGATGTACAGCATCACTGAGATTGTCAGCATTGATTCGGACTTCTACGTCTATCGGAACATTAGTAATCAATTTCTGACGAATGTTTTTATAAGTTAAGAAAACTAAGTGCATCTTCGTATGCTAGGCGCGGATGCGCTAGGTAGATCTTATGGTTTTGGTTGGGATCATAGAACTGCTTCGCTTATTCTATACCCTGAGATGAAGAGTAACTTTTTGTTGTCGCATATACAATACCGCGTATCTTCTTGTGATAGATCATTACTGATGCAATACCTACACTTTCTCTTAGGCTTGGGGCATCTACAATTGTTCCATTCTTATTAGAAGATAAAAGCTTCATTTTATATTGAAAGATATCTTCATGCCCTGAGACCTTCCAATCTCCGCTTGATTCCAGATACTTGTTCAATACTTGAACATTTTCAATAGGTTGGTTTTCTATACCTATACTAATTACTTCAATACTATAAGTAATAGGAATAGGGTGACCAAACTCAGCATAGAATATGCCTTTAAAGTTCTTAACATGTGTTCTTCTAAATACATCATAATTAAACAAAACCCCTTCAACATTGCCCTTATCAATATGCAGACGATATAGCTTATCCGGTTTCCTCAGTATTGATCTTATTGATTTATCTGTTAGTTTGTTTTGCTTCTCATCTTGCTCATTTGCTATTCCAATTGCATCGCGGATTTCATGATCGGTTTTAGCGTACTTCTGGTTGCAACTATAGCAAGCTGGTACGGTGACTATATTTTTCTTGTACTCACAAGGATATCCTAAAAACATATTTTGAGCGGGTATATGCTCCCTTGTTTTATCGCTATTATACAGTTGCTTACCGCAGTTGTAGCACTCTTTCATAACCCACTATAGTTTCATATTTTGCAACCCAAATAGCTATGTTAATCTAAACACGACACTCAACGTAAGTTCTCATAGCGTTTAAATACTTTTTGCCGTTTTCAAGCATAACGAATCCCCAATAGTAATTATTCAAACTAATTTGATTTCCATTTTGATCTTTTATTTCATGGTGAGTATAGCATCTATCAGGTCTTCCATAAGTTTCGTAATTTAAGTACTCCAAACCATCATCTCTAATACCCAACTTTAATTCTCTTTCCCCTGATTTTATAATCCACCGTAGATTTTTATCTATAATATTAAACCTTGAATTTTTTATGTCTACCTCCATAGTATAGTACTCCTCTGGACCAAACCTCTTGTTTCTACTTTTGAGAATTGTTAGGAACGTCGTAAAATCATTGTAATCCATTTCATTACCCTCGAAGTCTCTCATAAGATTCCAATGAGATATCCTGCCATCATATTGAGTTTTTCTGTAGGATAGATTAAACAGTCCTAAATAGTTAATTTTAATTTCGTCGTAGAACCTTGTTATGTTTTCCTTTTGAAAATTTCCTTCCCTTGTAACGATAGCAAAAATATTATTGTGCTCTACTTCTCTTCTTCTAGAGGCAGTTGGATCACAATAAATCGATACGCCAGATATAAATGTCAAAAATGGCATTTTGTTATTGAGATTCTCAACATCCTGCTGTAGTATTAGAGGCTCTTCCATATTTTTATGATGCGACATTGTTATGGGTGGTAATTTAATCATCTACCGGTCCATAAGTGAATTAAAAGAAGCTAATTGTACTGTTCGTAGGGTAGCGAAGTGTCCTACGACCCCAACCAACCGAAAATCTCCCATCCAACCCAGACCTCCCTCATTCCCTCCCCAAAAAAAACTATTTCTACCCTATTATCCCTCACCTCTACCCAAAAAACCATCTTTTTGCCTCGATACCGGGCGATTTTGGTCGAAAAAGGTTCTTTTTGGTACGCTACCCAGCGATTTTGGCCTAAAAATCATCTTTTTTGGTCGCTACCCACCGATTTCTTCACAGAAATCACCTTTCTACGAAGGAATCTAATTTTTGGTACGTCGGTATTTAGCGCCTTTCCTGCATTAAAGTGCCCCCAACGCATCCTGCGCCTCCGAATGCTCGTCCTAAACGCGATATGCTTACGCTGTGGGGTTTTGTATCAAAGCGGTGCTACTAATAAGTGGCCGCTGCCTATCTTCATTGCTTCAAAACAAAACCAAAGCATCATGGCAAACCAGACGCAAAACGCGCTACTGAACGAGGCATACATCACCATCACCAACGCGATGAACAACCCGCAGTTGCAAGCGGCCCTGGCCAACTACGGCTACACTCCCGCCCGCCTGCAAACCGGACTCGAGCGACACACGGCGGCCAAGCAACTCACCCAGCAGCGACAGCGGGCCATCCGAACGGCCAAGGAGACGGTAGAGCTGTACCAAAGTTCCCGAGCGCAACTCATCGAGCTGTTTCAGATGCACCGCGAGGTGGCCCGCGTGGCCTACAAACGCGAAGCGGCGTATACCGACCACCTCAAACTTACCGGAGCGCGCGAGTCGACCGTCGTCGATCTGCTGGCCCAGGCCGAAAAGTTCTACGACAACGTGCCGGTACCCATGATGGAGAAGTACGGCGTGCCCCGCAAAGAACTCAACGAAGTGGCCAAACTGGCGACGAAGGTGCTCAACCTGCAAGCCATGCAGCGCGACACCCAGAGCCAGGTGCAGACCCTCACCCAGATGCGCCTACTGGCCATAAAAAACTTGCGAACCTGGATGCGCCGCTTCATGACGGTGGCCAAAGTAGCCCTGGAAGAGCAGCCGCAGCAGATGGAGGCGTTAGGGAAGACGGTGGCTTCGTAAGAAGATATTTTCGGATGAAAGGAAGGAACGGGGAACAGTGCTACTCAACTAATATTAAGTCATCAATCCGCTCGAAGTGCTTTCTGTTTAGCGTTACCAGCGCTGTCTCGTGGCGAATCACTGTTGCTGCAATGAACAAATCGGCAATGGCTATCTGCTTTCTTTTGCGCTTAAGCGCTCGGTCAATTTCTACCGCTATTTGACTCGCTCGGCTATCAAATGGTAGCACTTCCATCATTCTTACCATGTTCTGCCATACTGGTTCTTGTGCTGAAGTAAGTCCACGCCGGATTTCAAACTCAGTGACCGAAGCAATCGTCAGGCGTTGATACTCACCGGCCAGACGATAGAACAAGCTACGTTCTTTGATTTTCTTGCGGAAATAGTCGACCAACACTGAAGTATCCAAACAGACGCTTACTTTCTCCATTCGTTAATTCTTTCTCGATTTTTCTTAATCTCCTCTAGCTGGTTTTCGTCCATAACCGGCCCTTTCAGCAATAGCTCTTGTAGCTCGCTCTTGGTGCTCTCCACTGGCTTAGCAATAGCTTCTAACTGCGCCTTGAGTTCCGCTACTTCAGAAGACGATAGCTGTTTTACCATCTCCTTGATTTGTTCAAACGGTATAGAAACAGTGACCCCCATAACTTTCTTTTTATTTCTATAGACGTAGTTAGCCCCTTTTTGGTTGGGTCCTAGGTGATCTTACCTGAAAGCGTCGTTTCCTAACCGTGGCCAAGGTAGCCCTGGAAGAACAACCGCAGCAGATGGAGGCGTTAGGGAAAACGGTGGCTTCGTAGGCGGATTCGTTCTACGGCGGGCTGGATGCTGGAATTTGCGCAGCTAATCTCTGTATCTGGCATCCTTGCCATTTAGAAAGTCATCTAGTATCCAGCACCTGCCTGCCGGTAGGCAAGGTCTGACCACCCAGGAGATCCTTTCTCACTTCCTCCAACTCGCGGCGTACCCATTGATGGTGTTGGTGATGGGTCCGGTTTTACCCGTAGCCACCTCCAGCCACCAGATTTGCGCTCCGCCGCCACCGTCAAGATTCAGTGAGTAGATGATGAACGCTCCGTTGGGCGACCACGATAGGTTCGCTACCATACTCCCGTGATCCACCCGCAGCAGGTTTTCGGCCTGGCCCGTGGCCACGTCCAGCAGTTTGATGGTGTAAATGTTTTCAATCTCGCCGTTGATCACCGCGCTGCCCGAGCCCTGCTCGGCAATTACTAATTGGGTTTCGTCGGGCGACCAGTCTACAGCTTGCAGCAGGGCAGGGCCTTCGTACACCACGGTGGGATTCAGTTGACCGCCGCCGGTTAGCGTGGCGGTGTAGATTTTGTCGGCGTAGTAATAGGCTAACTTTCCCGAAGTAGACCACTCGGGGGCAAAGCCATTGACCTCATCGTTGATTATCTCGTTGGTTGTCGCATCGATGATAAACAGCTTGCAGAGATCATCAGAGTTGAGTTCGAACTGCGGTGAGCGGTCCCGGCCGCAGGCGCACAGTACGCCCCGGTTTCTTTCGGTATCCCAGGCCATGCGGCGCACCTCGAAGTCGAAGGCTGCTTGGTTTTCCAATGCGTCCTGGAAGAGAAATTTACCGGGTTCGCCGATGGTCCGGTAGACCAGTTCTTCGTTGCCGTTGGCGAGGTTGTACTTGATCACGTTGGTGCCGCCCCCGGGCTGAATGCTGGGGTCACTGGGCAATTTGGGGTTGAACTCTTTCTGCGCCAGGGTGATTTGGCCTTCGTTCGAACCAGCGCGGGGCGCCCTCCACCGTGGCAGCGGGAATTTGATCATGCACCACCATGTCGGTGCCGTTGGGCCGCAGGGAAGCTACGGTCTGGTCTTCCGTGGTTATTTTATAGAAAAGAATCCGGCTGTCGCCCGCGTAGTTGGTCAGCGCGTCGGGCATGGCCGCGGCCTGGGTGGTGCCCCGAAAGCCGTTGGTCACCCGCACGTCGTCCAGGTAGATGGTGGTGGCCGCCGCCTCATCTGAGCCGCGAAACTGAAACGTGAGGAACAGCGGCGAAGCTTCAATTGCGTTTTCTACCTGCGAGCGAGTAACTAGCAGGGTGATCAGGTTCCAACTAGGAGCTTCGTCAGCCTCTTGCACAATGGAGGTGATGCGGTAGCCACCGAAAAATTGGAAAGATGCGCCAACCGCGTTGCTTAGGTAGAGGTCAAAGGCCAATGAGGGGATGGGCCCTTCGGCCCGCACCTGAAAGGAAATGGTGAGCACGTCGGAAATGCCTCCGGGGAGATCAATCTCCTGGGTAGCGGCGGCCACGATGCTGCGGTCCGAACCGTCCTCACAGACGCTGCGGGCATCCATCACCAGCACCTGGTCGCCGCTGGTGGCAAAGTCGCGCGGCTCGTAGCGAACGCCGCCGCAGCTGATCCACGCGTCGTCCGACTCAAAGTCTCCGTTGCTGAGCAGATTGGGCAGGGGCGGTTCGCTTTCGGGGAGCAGGGTTTCGTCGTAGACCGGCACGCCCGACCCGATAGTGCCCGGACCGTCAGGACCGTCGTTGTCGGAAGAACAGCTCAGCAGCAAGCACAGCAATAGCAGGGGCAAGGATAGGTTTTTCATCGTTTTAGAGTTAAAGTTAAATAATCGTTTTCTCCAGCGCCAGCTTGATGAGCGAAGCGGCGTTGGTCACTTTTAGCTTTTTCATCACGTTTTTGCGGTGCGTCTCCACCGTGAGCGGACTGATAAACAGCGCCTCGGCGATCTGGTTGGTGGTGCGCCCGTCGGCGATCAGGCGCACGATTTCTTTCTCGCGCCGGGTGAGGCGGGGCGTTTCGTGAGCATCGTTGAGCACCGAATCGGCCAGAATCTTCTGAATCTCCGCCCCGAAGTAGTACTGCCCGTCCCGTATTCGGTGGATCGCCCGCGTGAGTTCGTCAGCGATCACGTTCTTGAGCAGGTAGCCGTTCACGCCGTGCTTGATCATCTGGTTAATGATGCTGGGTTCGCTGTAGGTGCTTAGTCCCAGCATCTTGACGGTCGGATGCCGCTCGTGAATAATCCGGCACATCTCCACCCCGTGGATGTCGGGCAGGTTCACGTCCAGCAGCACCACTTCCACCGGCTGAGTTTCCAGAAACGTGAGGGCGGCTTGCCCGGTGGTGAACGAGGCGGTGATCTCCAGCTGCTCATCACCACTGAGTAGTGACTTCAGCCCTTCAATGACCAAACGATGGTCGTCCACCACCATCACCCGAATTGCTTTTGCGTCAGACATTGATATGAATGGTAACGGTGGCGCCCTCGGTAGGCGAAGCGTGTAAATCCATCTGGCCGCTCAGATACGCCACCCGGGTTCGAATATTAGCCAGGCCCATGCCGGGGCTTCGATCTAGCTGGTCGGGGCAAAAGCCCACCCCGTCGTCTTCTACGGTGATGTCTACCGTGCCTGCTTCGCGCATGTACTGCACCAAGATTTCCGACGCCTGGGCGTACTTCACCGCGTTGTTGATGAGCTCCTGAATGATGCGGTAGATGGTGAGTTGCGTGCTTTCTTCTAAATCATCGGCGGAGCCGTAGCACTGCAAGATGATGCGGGCCTCCGGACGGTTCAGGCTGCTGCAGTAATCCTCCAGCGCGGCTTTCAGGCCGTAGCGCGACAGCGTTTCGGGAGTGAGGTTGCGGGCGATGCCGCGCAGCTCGACCAGCGAGCCGTCCAGGTTTTCCATGATCTCCTCGATCTGCGGGTCGGCCGAGCCGTTGCGCCGGTCTTGGTTGAGCTTAGACAGCTTCAGACTGATGCCGGAGAGGCGGCCGCCCAGTCCGTCGTGCAGATCAGTGGCCAGCCGCTTGCGTTCTTTCTCCTGCCCCTCCATCAGGGCCGACACCACCTGGGCTTGCTGCTCGTGCTTGAGTTGTTTCACCTCATTCGTCCGCTGCTGCTCGGCCGTTTGGGCCTGCTGCTGCAAATGCCGATACGCCCCGTAGCCTATCAGAAGAACCAAGGCCAGCGAACCGGCGATGAGCAGCGTGAGGTACTGCTGCGATCGTTTCTTCTCCAGCGCGAGCGCTACTTCGCCGTTGCGACGTTCCAGTTCGGCGATGTCCTTTTCTTTTTTTTCGGATTGGTAGCGAAGCTCCAGTTCGTTGAACTGCGCCTGGGTGGTGATCAGGTTAACGCTGTCTTGCAAGCGCACGTAGTCGTTGAGGTAGGCGTAGGCCTGCGCGTAATTTTTCTCCCGCGCTTCGTAGTCCGCCAGTTCTGGCAAGACTGATAGTTCTTGGTCCGAGCGTTGATCTTCTTGGGCCCGGTTTAGGTACTGCAACGCGTAATACTTGGCTCGTTCGTAGTTGCCCAGTGCCTGATAAGCTTCATTGTAGTGCTTATAGATGGCGGCAAGGTGAGATACCATCTTGCTTTCTTCCACCAGGGCCCGCGATTGATCGTAGTAGTGAAGCGCGGCCTGGTATTCTTCTTTTCCGAACATATACTTGCCGCGGGCCAGGTAATAAAGGTGCCAGTCGATGGTCTGCGGGGTGCGGCTCAGGATTTTCTCGATACGGTCCAACACTTTTTTCATCGGCTTAAGTGAGTCCAGTTCGTACAAGCAAAACGTGAAGATCAGGCGATCCTGAATAAACTGGGTACTGGCGGTGTCTTCGTACAGTTGGCCGCTTCTCAAAAAGTAGGCGTAGGCCTTGCGGTGGTCCTCTTCGTTGGTGAAGGTAATACCCAGGTTCGAGTTGATCAGGGCCAGAATATGATTGTCCTGGGCTTTTTCGGCCACCGGTTCGGCTTCTATCATGTAGCGCAGCTCCTCCTCGCTCCGGCCCTGCCGCCCCAGGGTGGCACTCAGGTTGAAGGCGCTCTTCGCCCAGGCCTTCATGTGTTGCACCGAAGAATCTTGCGCCAGCAGTGCGGCGAACTGGGACTTGGCCAGCAGGTAGTTCGCTTTTGCCCGCTCCAGGTTGTTATAGTCGAAGTAGCCACCACCGAGGGCCAGGTAGGCTTGCCCTATTCCGTAGGCGTTGCCACTGCGCTGGAAGGTGGTGAGTGCCCGCTGGGCGTAGTCGAAAGTTCTGACAGAATCTACGCCGCTGTAGGATAGGGACAGATCACACAGCGCGAAGCCTCGCTCATCGTCGTTGGTGGCGTTCCGCAACTTCTCGTCCAATTGCTCCAGCGCCCGCCCCTGTCCTACCGCCAGCAGCGAAGGCAAAACGAAAGCGAAGAAGAGAAAGCAGCGTATGGGCATAACATTGAGAATCGGCATCCCGAATGTACCAAGAAAGAATGATCCTGCGAAAAAACCCGGTGAATATACCCGGAAACCAGTAGAGATCGGTAGCTTTTAGGGGGTAGGGAAGAAAAGCAGACGAGCGGCTCCCAACTGCCTGGCTACGCGAGGTTCGGAGGACCCGCTTACCTGAGCCACATGACTGGAAGTCCTACGCCAGAGGTTAGACTGATGTTTATTGATGACATTTTGTCGCCGCCGGACAGAAATAGGCGTCGCCAGGACGAATCTTTTACCTTTGCTATTGACAGATATTAAACCGAACTTGGCTTGCGCACCAACAACCTAACCGCAACCCCATGAACAAGCCCTGCCCCGCAATTGCATTCATCCTCCTCTTCTCCTTCATAATGGCTTGCCAGAACCAGCCGAACGAAACCACCCTCGCCTCCCAAGCTGAGGAAACACCCACGGTCAGCACCACCTTCGAAGCCTCGCCCCAAGCCGTGGCAGAAACGGAGGTGACCACGCTGAAGATTGGCGAGCCAGCGCCCGATTTCAACCTGCCCGGTGCCGACGGCCAGAACCACCGACTCAGCGACTTCGCCGACGCCCCGGTGCTGGCCATCGTGTTCACCTGCAATCACTGCCCCACGGCGCAGGCCTACGAGCAGCGTATCAAAGATTTGGTGACCGACTACCAAGCCCAGGGAGTGGCCGTGGTGGCGATCTCGCCGAACAGTCCGCGGGCGGTACTCTACGGTGAACTGGGCTATTCTGACCTGGGCGACACCTACGAAGATATGCAAAAGGCGGCCGAAGATCGGGACTTCAACTTCCTGTACTTGTACGACGGCGACGACCACGCAGTGTCGTTGCAGTACGGTCCGGTGGCCACGCCGCACGCCTTTGTCTTCGACCAGGACCGCGCGCTGCGCTACGTGGGGCGCCTGGATGCGTCGGAGAAACCGGGCACGGGGCAGGCCGAAGACGTGCGGGCGGCCATCGACGCGGTGCTGGCGGGTGAGGAGGTACCCACGCCCACCACCAAGACCTTCGGCTGCTCGGTGAAGTGGGCCTGGAAGGATGCGTACAAAGAAGAAGTGTACGAAGCATGGGACGAAGCCCCCGTCACGCTGGAAGAAATTGACGAGGCGGGCATCGCCGATCTGCTGAAAAACGACACCGACAAGCTGCGGCTGGTCAACGTATGGGCCACCTGGTGCGGCCCCTGCGTGCTGGAGTATCCCGACTTTATCGAGATGCAACGCATGTACGGCGAACGCGCCTTCGAGTTCGTTTCCATCAGTGCCGACAAACCCGCGCAGCGAGACAAAGCACTGGCTTTTTTGCAGAAGAAGCACTCGGTACTGGACAATTATATCTTCTCCAAAGACGATACCTACGCCCTGATCGAGGCCATTGACCCCGACTGGCAGGGAGCCCTGCCCTACACCGTGCTGCTGGAACCCGGCGGCCAGCGCATCTACAGCCAGCAGGGCACCATCGATCCGTTCGAGTTGCGGAAGACGATCGTGGAACACGCGCTGATGGGGCGGTATTATTAAGTCAAACTACCCGAAGGATACCGACCATTCGTTCCACCGTAGCTAATGGCGGCTTCAATTCGGCATGCGTCAGACGGCTATCTTCGGCAAGAGCCGTCTGACGCATGCCTGCTACTGCGCCAGGTTAAACCGCAACTGCGTGCCGAATTCCGTCGTCGTTCGGCGGAATGAGTTGGTGATGCGCGGCGTGTTGATCGTGCGGGCGAAGTAGAGTTGCAGGTTCAACCGATCATTGATGCGATAATCCACCGTGGGGCGCGCCTGGAAGTTCACGTTGCCGTTGGTGATGGTGTTGTCGCCCTCCTCGCCGTTCTTCGCCAGTTGCCGCTGCACCGTCTTGGTGTCCTTAAAGGCCATCGCCATGTTGAAGGTGATGTCATTGTCCAGCGCAATGGTGCGGCCCTGCACCCGGAACGGCAACTTGAGTCCCTTCTTGGTGAAGCCCACGTTTAGCGTGATGGCTTGGCTCTGAAGCTCGGTCACCTGGGCGTTCGACATGTTCAGCGCCAGGCTGCGCTCGCGATCATACGATATCCGACCCGACAGCTGCCCCTTGGTGCGGATGTTCACCCCGATGAGCGGCGCAAAGCGCTCGGTGATGGTCACCTGCTGCACCACGTACAAAGGTACGAAAAATGAGGAGTCATTCACTTCCGAGGCAATCGGGTAGTCCGTGGGGCGGCTCGTCAAATTAAAGCCGTCGGTATACTCCTGGGCGTTGGTGTAGTTGCTCACGCTGTAGTTCGAGGTGTAGGCGTGCGATAGCGTAAAAGTCGGAAACGCCTCACTCAGGCTGGGGAACAACCGGGGCAGTCCGGCGTAGTCAACGCGCCAGTTCGGCAACGGCAGGTTGGGGAAGGGGCTCAGATCGATGTTATTAGCGTCCTGACCCGAGTAGGCGGCCAAAAAGGCCGGGATGAGCACGTCCTGCGAACTGCGCTGGTACTGCGCCGTATCGATGGGGTTCTCTCGCTCCAAGCGGTCGAGAATGATGCCCCGGTTGGTTTCGAAGTTCCGGAAGGTTTCCGAGTCGTCGTTTTCATCGTCGCGGCTGAAGGCCGTGCGAATGGTGAGGTACGACACGTTGTAGTTGCCCGAACGCGACGGAAACTCCGCGACGTAACCGTCCTGCTGCACTTGAAAGATCTCCTGATAGGTCAACGTCACCGTCTTCTTGAAGTCCACCGTCAGCCGGAAGTCGCGGAATGGCTCGATCAAGGCCTGCACGCCGATATTCTCCAGCTGGTTCTGCTGGAAGGGCATCGTCAGGGCCCCGCCCACCAGCCAGTTGTTCTCCACCGCCGTGGTGCGGATGCCGGGGTCCTGGCTGCCCAGCAAGAAGGGCAAGCCCGGTGCGTTGAAGCCATCGTTGAGCCCGAACACGTAGGGCGTGGGGCGAAAGCCGGGCAACAGCGTACCCTCGCTCAGGGTGTAGGTGAGGTTAATGGTGCGCAGCGACATCAGCGCCCGGAAGAAGCCTTTCACCGCCTTCAGCTCGCGCTTGGGCTTTTCTTCCTGCGTGCTGTCGCTCGGGGTGCCCACCGTCCGGGCCGGTCGTCCCCGCGCGGCCCGACCGCGTCCGCCTCCCGCTCCGTTGATCTCGCGCAAGAACTTAATTTTGTTGTACAGCCCCACCATGTCCACCTTGCCGTTCACGGCGCGGTCGCGGTTGTTCTGGATGGTGTTGCCGAGGGTGTCGATGGGATTGACGGCCGGTTCGTTGGGCCGCAGCGGATTGGGTTGCGGGTTGGGATCGTAGGGGCCCGCCTGCCAGGTGTAGTTAGCCCCGTAGCGCACGTCGGCGTTCAGCCAGTCGGTGAGCGGGACTTTGTCCAGTGGCACGGTGTAGGTAGCCGTCACCGACTGGTCGAAGTTCTTGATCCGGCCCATCTTCTTGAGCTGGTCCAGCACAAAGGAGCGCTCCACCTCGGTGTCGATGGCTCCCTCCACGCGGTCTTCCGGCTCGTCGATCAGCGACAGGGCGCGGGAGTTGTAGTCCAGTGCCAGGTTGCGCGTCAGGTTCCACTGCAGGGCGTACACCCGGTCGAAGGTGAAGGTTTTCTGAAATTGCGGGTCCGAATTGAAGGTGGTGAGCGCGTTGTTGCGGTACTGCGACTTCACGAAGCTGCGCGACACGTCGGCCCGCACGTTGATGCTGCTGGGCACGGGCGAGAAGTTGAGGTCTTTGATCAGCGCCAGCCAGGGCGATTCCAGAAAGCCCACGTTGGCGAAGGGCTGGATGCTGAGCTCCGGGAAGGCGTAGTTGTAGCCGACGCCGCCCCGCACCAGCCTCCGCTGGAAGTCGGCGATCTCGAAGCTGCTGGCCTCCTCTTCGCTGTACTGGTAGGAGAGCGCAAAGTTCAACAGATCAAAGAAGTAGTTCTTGGCCTCTTCGTTGGTTTTCACCTTGCGCACGTTGGTGAAGTTGAGGCTGCGCTCGCGGCGCTGCCCCGTCACAATGTCCAGATACGCCGACCGCGCCTGCGTGCCCTCGGAGGTTTCAATGGCGTTGAGCGTAGCCTCCAGCGGAATGTCTTCGTTGCGCGGATCAAACTGTGGCGTGATGCGCTCTTGCTCCAGGCTCACGAACATCGGAATCTGCAGGCCGAACTTCTCGGGGAAGAACTTATCCACGTTCACGTTGGCCGACACGTCGTAGGCGGTGCGCTCCTCGCGGGTGCGGTCCGAAATTCTCGACTGCAAGGCCCCGAAGCCGAAGGTGGAGTGCTGCACCGAGGCCGTCACGTTGGCGAAGTCGGCCAGCTGGGTGTTCACCCGGGCGTTCACCGCCCAGCCGCCCTGCCGGTCGAAGTCGCCCACGCGCAGCTCGTTGGCCCACACGCACACCGACTGTGGCGCGCGGTCGGGCGTGCGGGGGTTGCGCACCCCAATCATCATCACCTGGATGTTGTTGAGATCGGGGCTGCCCAGCACCTTCACTTCATACTTCCCATCTTCCTGAAATTGTTTAAATTCTAAGTCTTTAGAGAACCCGATCCGGTTGCGCTCCGCTTTGAGCTGGTGCAGCCAGTCGAGCTCAATGTCCATCTCGTTGGCCTCGAGCCACACGTCGCGGGGCACATCACTACCGGGAGGAGAAACGTCTAGCTTTATCTCTACCTCGTAGTAGTTGCGGGTGGCGTCGTTGCCAATGCGCAAAAACGCGCTCGTAGCATCATCGGTTAGGGTGCGCCCTTCGGGAGCCTCGGCGTGCAGAAACAGCCGCAGGTTGCCGTAGTTGATCAGGTCTAACTGCAAGTTCTTGAACACCGCCCGGGCGTCGCCGTCGCGCAGATCATCCACGCACAGTTGGATCGACTGCTCGTTGAGGCGGCGGTTGATGGGCGAGGTGTTGTCCAGGTCGCGCACGAAGCCGGGCGGCACCACGTAGGGCGAGGCGTTGGTGCTTCCCTCGTCTAGCGTGCTGTTCTCCTCAATGTTCACCGTGGAGATGGTGAAGGCAGGATCGTAGTCTTCGCCGTATTCGGTCAGGGTTTTCTGGTTCAGGTCGCGGGTGAAGCGCCGCCACTGGCTGCCCACGAACTGGAACTTGGCGAAGCGCAGCACCACCGGCTCACGAAACTCCGTCAGGTAGGTGCGCAGGTACCGAATGGTCTTGTAACCCTGGATGCTTCCCTCCACCCGGTCGGGTTGCCGAATGGGAATGCGAAACAGGTACCAGTTCTCTCCCACCCCTTCTCCGTTGGCGACGGTGGTTTTGTCCACAATGTAGCCACTACCCACCCGCAGTTGCCCGGGACGCAGGTCCACTTCGTATTCGTAGTACTCTTCTAGCGTCGACAGCGTGTTGTCGCGGTTCAGGTCTTCGTTGTCGGGTTCGTTGCCGTTTGAGGCGATGTAGGCGGGATTATCGCCCCTTCCGAAGGGAGTGTTGTTTTCGGTGCCGTTAAAGTCTTTGTAGCGCTCCACGATCTGCGCCTGCCGACTGTCGTATTCGTCGTCGAGGTAGTAGCGGAAGTTATCGGCCGAGGGGTCGGCCCGCACCGCGTCGGGCACCGTGGCTCCGGCGTAGAAGAAGTTCAGTTCTTCCTGTTCGCCAGGTCCGTCGCGCACTCCATCGAAGCCCACGTCCTGACTCCGGCGCACTTCTTCCGAAACGTTAGAGAACGATTCCAGCAACAGTTGGGCGTTCGGGGCGCGCCCTTCCTCGTTCCGGATCACGTCTTCCGAAGCGTATTCGTCGGGCAGGCCCTGCTCGAAGAAGTGCCGACTGTCAGGGATCACGTCTTCCGACACGCTGCCCAGGTTAAAGAAGAGCTTGCCCCCGGTGGTGTTGTTGCGGTTCACCCTCCCATCGCGCACCACTCCGTCTTCCCCCTCTATAAATGGGTCCAGCATCCAGAACTCAATGTACTCGATGTTGATCTTGTCAAAATCCACGTCGGCGGTGATGGCCCGGGTGATGCCGCCCCAGTGCTCAGTGGGGTCGCCCGCCAGGGTGCCGTCCTGGTTCAGGTCGCGGGTATAGTTGAAGGGGCCGCGCTCTTCGGGGAAGTAGGCCAGGTCAAATATCGGCAGATTAAGTTGCTGTTGTTGCTCCGCTTGCTGAGGAAACACGTCCTGCGGAACGACGCTCCGCTCGTAGTGGTTTTTGATCTTGCTTTCTATTGTTTCGGGCTTCTGCGCTCCCCGGTTGAAGTAGAGCAGGTTATCCACCACGTACCAGGCCAGCTTGGCGCGCTGCGCTCCTTCGCCCAAGCGCCCCGGCAGCCCGGCTTCCTCACCGATGGGGCGGCCACCCACCCGCGGGGTTGCTGATAGTTGCCAGCTCTGCCAGCCGCTCAGGTTGTAGGGCGTGGCAAAGTTCTCAAAATCATCGATGTAGGAGGTGCCGTCGCCGTTCACCACGTTGGAGGTGCCGGGAATGAGCTGGGCAAACTCGGCGCTCACCGCCACCGACGAGGGCTCTTTGGTCTGGATGAGCGGCAGGGCGTCCACCAACCGGGTCAAAAAGCGCGACTCCTTGCGGTAGTTCAGGTCGAAGCCGTACTTGGTGTTGCGCGTGGGCTCGTCGCCGATGCTGGGCCGCGTGATGGTGGGCCGCTCGTTGAGGTACAGTAACGTGGCTCCCAGGTTGATGTCGTCGTTCACCTTGTAATCGAGGCGGGTGCCCAGCAGGGTGCGCTGCTGGAAGCTGAACAGATCGGCCTTCTCGAAGGTGACGCGGATCTCTTTGCCCGAACTGAGCACGCCGCTGTTCAGGATGGTGACCCGCCCCAACTGGTAGTCCACCGTGAAGTCGGAGCCCTCGGTGAGCGGAGTATTGCCCGCGATCACCTGCACCGAGCCTTCGGAGATGTTGATGCCCGGCAGCATGATTTCATTGGATGAACCGGCCAGAAAACTCCCCACCAGAAAGAATTTATCCTTATTGGTCTCCAGCGAAGCGTCATTCTGGGTACTGTTGTAGAGTTCGTCGTAGACGTACTTCTCTACCAGGTTTTCGGCGTTGGGGCCAAACTGCCGGGCCAGGTGGTTGCCGAAGGGTTCCAGCACCGGGAAGTAGACCACTCCCTGGTTGGGGTCGATGGTGATGCCCTCCACGAAGTCGAAGTTGCCGTCGCCGTTGCCCACCGGGTCGTTGTTGGGGTTGAGCCGGTCCAGCCCCAGCAGCCCCACCAGTTGGCGGTCGCGCACGTTGTCGGGCCCCTCGTTCAGGCTAGGGTTGTCGATGCCCGCCCGGTCGTCGCGGTAGATGATGCGCAGTTGGAAGCCCTCGCGGGTCACCTGGTTGGCGTTGAGCGAGTATACGTTCTTCATCATCAGGTCCCAGGTGGGCACGCTCACGTTGATCTTGGTGGGGCGCAGCAGCTTCAGGAAGATCGCCTGATCGTCGTCCAAACTCTGGTAGTCTTCGGTGAGTTCGCCTACCTGGTAGCGCTGTCCGTTGATGTTATACTCGTAGGCCACGGCCAGCATCTCGTCGTTTTGCAACTGGCGGTTTAGCGTCACGTAGCCCAACTGGCTGTTAAAGGTATACTCTTGGGTGCTCAGCTTGCGCACCGAGGTCTTGATCTCGTAGTCGGTGCCGTTCGCGAAGACGGGGTAACGCTGCTGCAGGTCGTTCTCCAGGCCGTCAGGCGTGCGGCTAAAGTTGCGCAGGGTAGTGAACAGGTCGTTCGCCGGGTTGGCGGTGGGCTCGACTCCTGCTCCGTCAGCAAAGAGTTCATCCCGGAAGACGGCCCGCTCGTATCCCTCGCCCAAGTCCATGAAAGCGCCCACGGTGCGCAGCGTTTCGGTGTTGCCCGTGCGGTTGATCACGTACACCTCCACCCGGGTCACGTTGAGCCGGGATTGTATCTGGGGCAGGGAGACCAGCCACTGCTCGTAGTTGTCGCGGAAGAAGTGGCCCAGGAAGAAGTGGCGGTTCTCATCGTACTCCGACGAGCGCACCTCGAACTCGCGGCTCTGCGAACCGTTCTCGATGGTGACGGCGTCGCTGCTGCCGCGCTGCACGGAGGCCACGCTGGTGACGAACAGCCGCCCGAACTGCAACTGCGTCTTGAGACCGAACAGGCTCTGCGAACCGGTGATCAGGCTGTTGTTCACCGGCAGGTTCACGTTGCCCAGCTCGATCTTCTTGATGATCTCGTGGTCGTAGCCGGTGTACTCCACCTTGATATTGTTCTGGAAGTCGAAGGAGTTGTTGTTATCGAAGTTGGCCGTGACGGCGAGCTTGTCGCCGATCTTGCCGATCACGTTGAGGCTGATCGCCTGGTCGAACTCAAAGTTGCCGTTGCGCTGCTGCCGCACCGGGATAGCCGGGTTCTCCACGCGCTGGAAGCGCCCGCCGAAGTCGAGCGTCACGAAGCCGTTGGGCCGGATGTCCACGAACGAGCCGCCGAACAGGCGTTCGAAGATGGGCGTGGTGTAGATGGGCGGGATGAGTCGCTTGCCGCTCACCGCACTTTCGCCGTCCAGCGCCGACGAGCGACTGCGCCAGTAGTCCTGCAACGCCCGCCGGTCCTGGTACTGCTGGTACTGATCGAAGTCGAGGTACGACGGGGCCCGGTAGTCGAGCCCGTTGATGCGCTCGTAGATCGAGTAATTGACGGTGGAGTCGTCAACGGTGATTTCAGACTCCACCTGGGTGGGGTCGCGCGGGTACAGGGGCGTGCGCGGCGGCGGGTTAGAGAAGGGGTCGCCGTAGCGGTCGGGCTGCCGGTAGTTGGGCTGGGCCGAGGGTTGGTACTGCCGGTTGTTGGGGATGGTGTCGGCCACGGGCGGTGCGGCGGCGGCTTCGGAAGCCGCTGGCGGTGCGGTATTCGCAGGATCATTGCCCTCTTCATCCGCGGGATCGGTAGCCGTGGTATCGGTCTCCACGGCGGGCACTTCCTGCGCCACGCCCGGCTGAGCAAACCCCAGCAAAAGCAGCAGCGGGATGGCCAGGAACAGGGGCAACCCGCGATTTACTTTAGCCGTATATAAACGAAACCGGTACGTAGAAAGCACGAGGCAAATTTGTGGTGATCACGTGGTTTTTAGCGCCAGCTTGATAAGGTCTTCCAGGCGCAACTCAGTAGACTCGTTTCTCTTTTGCCATTCGCTGATGGCTTTCTCGATGCTTTTCTCGCCCATGTTCCGGCTGATACCGAGCGTAACCAAAGCAGACAACGCTTCGCTGCGAAGGGTATTGTACGACCCTCCCCCTAATCCCAGCACCCGCTCGGGCGAGCCGCCGCTGCTGATCATATCCTTCTTGATCCGGTCCTGCAGTTCCAGCACGATGCGCTGCGCCGTCTTGCCTCCGATGCCCTTGATGCGCTGCATGGTCTTGATGTCGTTCTGCACGATGGCGGCCTTGATCTCCTCGGGGTCCATCGACGACAGGATGGTGAGGCCCAAACTCGGTCCCACTCCCGAGACGCTCAGCAAATCCAGGAATAATTTCTTCTCGTTGGCCTCGGCGAAGCCGAACAGCAGCTGGGCGTCTTCCTTCACGTACAAGTAGGTATGCAGCATGCAGGCCTCGTCGGGCCCCAGGGCGTTAAAGGTATTGAGCGAAATGCGCACCTCGTAGCCCACTCCTTGCACGTCGATGACGACGAAGGTGGGTTCTTTGTGAGCGAGTTTGCCGCGTAAGTAAGCGTACATGAATGAAGGGAAAAGTGGTTAGGCACAAAGTTGCGCAATGATACTAAAACGGTGGACAAAGTTATCGAATTTTCTGGGGGATGTTGGTTTTTGCGCAGAGGATCGCGGCTTGCCCCGGGTCGGCTATTTTCCAAAACTATCCCAAGAACTTTAGTAAGTATTCTCAGACAATGGCTGCTTAGCCAATTGCTTTGGGTTTTCGCAGATAGATTGCTCGACAGAAATGTGGGCCAAACCGGCAAAAGTTGCCCGGACCATACATCGTTGGTGGGACTCGTTGCCAGTGGGTAGCTCCACCGATTGCGCCCCAATGACCGGTTTGGCCCGATAATTTTTGCTTTTTACCCGTTCCGACGGGCAAATCTACGACCGGGAGGCTGCTCCCCAGTCCTTCCGAGAAGCGTTTGAGCCACCGCGGAGGTGGCGCACCGCCTTCCGAGAGCGGGTTTGAAGCGGAAAAAACGTGGCTTCCGGGGTATGTTTTCTGCTGATTTTACTGGTTTGTAGCCCTTCAAAATTCATCATTCGCCATTCCTTGCGCCCGGCGCCCGGTTCGACATTCAAGAATCAAGTACGCCACTAACTTACCTCGGTCTGGCGCCGTACCGGAGGTACGGCGCCTAAAGTAAACGGGTTCTCTGAACCCGCCCGAACCGGAAAGGAAAACTTATTCATCAACGTGCATTTCTCAACGCAATTCTGCTACTTGGGGGCAACCAACGCCTGCCATGACCAGCGACCTTGTTGAACCCCTGCACCACGCCCTCATCGACGAGGTGAAGCGGCGCATCGTGCACGAATCGGTGCCACGCATTAAAAAGTGTCTGGGCCAACTGAGTGCGGACGACATCTGGCACCGTCCCAACCAAAACGTGGTGAGCGTGGGCAACCTGGTCCTGCACCTGCAGGGCAACCTGCGGCAGTGGGTGCTCAGCGGCCTGGGCGGCCAACCCGACCACCGGCAGCGCGACGGCGAATTCACCCGCACCGATCCCGTGCCTGCCACCGAACTGGTGCGGCAACTGGATGCGCTGGTGACCGAGGTGGAGGCGGTGCTCGACCGGCTCACTCCGGCCGACCTGCTCGCCACCTACCGGGTGCAGGGTTACGACGAAACCGGCGTGGCGATCCTAATGCACGTCACCGAGCACTTCTCCTACCACACCGGGCAGATCACCTACTTTGTGAAGACGCGCCAGAACGTGGACTTGCAGTACTACGGTGGGCAAGACCTCAACCAAACCGCATGAACCTCACGCGCGCGCTACTACTGCACCGCTGGAAAGCCTTTTTCCGCTCGCCCGCCTGGGAGCGGCAACTTACCGCGAGCTTTATCTTGGGTTTTTTCGCCCTGTTGGCGGGAGCCCTACTGCTGGCTGCGGGGAAGAACATCCGGGAGGTACTGGCTGAGTTGTTTCCCGGACAAGACCCGGTGAAGGTGTTTCACAGCGGACTGCTGTTCTACTGGGTGGCTGATTTGATCGGACGCTTCGTGCTTCAGGGAATGCCTGTAGCCGCCGTAGATCCGTATTGCCACCTGCCAATTCGTCGCGCTACGTTGCTCAACCTCATCCTGGGACAGGTACCGTTCTCGTTGTTCAATCTGTTTCCGCTGCTCGTGGCGGTGCCCTTTGCGCTCACGGTTGTGCTGTCACAGTTCGGCGGCGGGGTGGCGGCCGGATGGTTGGTGGCATTTGGGGCGGTGCTGTTGTTCAACTCCTACGCGGTGTTCTACCTGCGGATGCAATCGGCCGTGCAACCCCAAACGGTGTTACTGGCCCTGGGTGGGCTGCTACTTATTATACTACTGGACCGCTACGCGGTGGTGCACCTATCGGAGGGGTCGGTAGCTGCCTTTGGAGCCCTGCTGGCCAATCCGGGGTGGGCCTTGGTGCCGGTGGCGGGGTGGTTGCTGCTGTTCTACGTAGTGCGGCGGCAACTATGGCAACGGTGGTACGCTGAGAATATCCCCTCCCCGAGGGCGACGGTGGGAAGGCTGCGACTTCCTACGGACCTCCGGCAGCAGCGATACAGGACGGAAACCCTGCTGCTGGTGAACGAACTCAAGCTGATTGCCCGCCACCGCCGCCCGCGCTCCAACGTGCTCTCGGGCATCGCCTTGGCGGTTGTCTATGGGTTTATCTTCTTTGATAATGATCTGAACACCGATTTGAACCGCAATGCCTTGATTTTGCCCGGCATCGTAGTTACCAGCAGCCTGATGATAACGTACGGACAGTTTTTGATCGCCTGGGAAGGAAGCTACTACGATCGGTTGCTAACCGTAGACATCCCGGTGCGTATCTACCTGCGAAGCAAGCACCGGTTGCTGTCGGCCTTCTGTCTGATTATTTATCTGTTCGCCCTTCCCTTGGTGGTGTTGGGATGGCCCGTTTTAGTGATGAACACGGCCTGTCTGCTGTTCAACGTAGGGGTGAGCAGTTGGGTAATCATTTATCTGGCCACTCACAGCCGCGAACGGATAGATTTGACGAAAAGTAACTTCGCCAACTGGCAGGGAGTAAGCAGTGCCCAATGGCTCATGGCGCTTCCTATTTTATTTGGCCCGCTGCTTATCGGAGCCCTGGCAAACTGGTGGATACCGGGCGGCGGGGTGATTCTGATCGGCGGACTGGGATTGCTGGGCTGGCTCACCCGTGCATACTGGCTACGCGTGGTTATTAGACGCTTCCGGCAGGAAAAATACCCCATGGCGGCCGGGTTCCGGCAAAAACCAACCTAACTTATGATCGAGATCACCCAACTAGTCAAGAAGTATAACCAGCAAGTGGTGTTGTCAGTTGAGCACCTGCACGTAGCTCCGGGCGAACGGCTCGGCCTGGTGGGCAACAACGGCGCGGGAAAGACCACCTTGTTTCGGTTGCTGCTCGACCTGGTGCGGCCCACCACGGGCGAGGTGCGCAGCCAGGGGCAGCCGGTGCAGCAGTCGGACCACTGGAAAGCCTACACCGGATCGTATCTCGACGAGGGCTTTTTGCTCGATTACCTCACTCCGGAAGAGTACTTCTCGTTCGTCGGCCAACTGCACGGACTGTCGGCGGCGGAGCTGGCGGACCGCCTGCAACCGCTGGAAGGATTGTTCAACCGGGAGATCCTCAACGGCAACAAGTACATCCGTGATTTGTCGCAGGGCAACCGCAAAAAGGTGGGAGTGGCCGCCGCCCTGCTTATTCGTCCCACCGTAGCGGTCCTCAACGAACCCTTTTCGAAACCTGGACCCCACCACCCAGATTCGCCTGAAAGACTTGTTGCGGGCGATGGCCGAAGAATACCGGACCACGCTGCTCATCTCGAGCCACGACCTCAGCCACGTCACCGACGTCTGTAACCGCATTGTGGTGCTGCACCGGGGGCGAATCATCCGCGACCTGCGCACCGATGCCACCACGCTGCCCGAACTGGAGGCTTTCTTTGCGGAGAATGATGGATGAGTTTACCAAACAACTTAGCATAAAGTGAGCCGTACTATAATCTAAGGCACATTCGACGAACATCCTATGAATCCACTTGCTAAAGAAAGACTAACGTTAGCTGAATACCAGCAACTGGAAGAAAACACGACCACACGCTATGAATATCACGATGGCGAAGTGTTCGCTATGGCCGGAGGAACGCTGGAGCACAGCGCCATTACCGCTAATCTGGTTAGCCTGTTGAGCAACCTCCTTCCTGACAACTGTCGGCCCTTCGAAAGTAACCTGAAGGTGTACGTTACGACTGCCAAGAAAGGACTCTACCCGGATGTGTCGGTTGCTTGCCGTCCGGTAGACAGAATGCGAGAGATCAATGCCATTACCAATCCTGTCTTGCTAGTAGAAGTACTTTCCAAGAGCACCGCCAACTACGGATCGCCAGCGTCCACTGCGGGGAGAGAAGTTTTGGTTCTTTAGTCAACTGCCATCGCTGCGAGAATATGTTCTGGTCGAACAGGATAGCTGGAAAGTAGAGACGCGGTATCGTGACGCGCCGGACCAAAACTGGGAGATGGCTTACTTTGAGGGCGAGGGTACGCCGGTTACTATCCGCTCGTTTGGTTTGTCTTTGCCGATTGATCAACTGTATAAGGATAGTGTAGATTTTTAGCCAGTAACCTACCACCGTCAACGAGCCTAGATAGCGCTGATAACTTTAGGACGCGCAAGCGAGTTACGTGAGCACATCCCCAACCCTAGCACCCATGTGGAAAGAAGAAGATAATGCCCTGAAAAAAGACTTTGAGTTTGCCGACTTCGTGGAGGCCTTCGGCTTTCTGACGCGCGTGGCGCTGGTGGCCGAGAAGACGGATCACCATCCGCACATCACCAACGTGTATAACCAGGTGAGCCTGTCGCTGAGCACCCACGACGCGGGCAACACCGTCACGGACAAAGACCGCAAACTAGCCGAAGCGATTGACGCGTTGTTGTAGAAGTTGGATATTGGATGACTTTCTGTGCGGAGAGGATATTGGGTATTAGGCCTATTTTATCCAGCATCCAATATCTAGCGACCTAGAAAGACCTTTAACTCATGTCTGACTTCCCTGAAACCGCTTCCCTCTTCCTGGTTCCCACTCCTATTGGCAACCTGGAGGACATTACGTTGCGGGCGCTGCGCATCCTGCGGTCGGTCGACGTGATTCTGGCCGAAGATACCCGCACGTCGGGTAAGTTACTCAAGCACCACGGGGTGGCCACCCGGATGCAACCCTACCACGCCTTCAACGAGCACCGTTCGGTGGCGGCCCTGGTAGCACGCCTGCAAGGGGGCGAGCGCATGGCGCTGATCAGCGATGCGGGCACTCCGGCCATCTCTGATCCGGGATTCTTGCTGGTGCGGGCTTGCCTGGAAGCCGAGGTGTCTGTAGAGTGCTTACCCGGAGCCACCGCTTTTGTGCCCGCCCTGGTGAAGTCGGGCTTGCCCAGCGACCGTTTCGTGTTCGAAGGGTTCTTGCCGCCCAAGAAGGGTCGGCAGACGCGCTTGCTGCAACTGGCCGAAGAGGAACGAACGCTCATCTTCTATGAGTCGCCGCACCGGTTGGTGAAGACGCTGGGGCAGCTGGCCGAGTATTTTGGGGAGCGCCGCGCGTCGGTATCGAGAGAATTAACTAAATTGCACGAAGAAACGCGCAACGATACGTTGGCCGCGTTGGCAGAACACTATACCACCACGCCCCCCCGGGGCGAAATCGTGATTGTTGTTGAAGGAAAATAAGCTCCCGTTCGCCCAGAACAAGTACTACCTCCTTGTGCTCTCCATCGGCAGTGCCCTGCTGTTCTGGCTCGGCTGGCCGGTGAAGCCCTTTCCGTTTCTGCTGTTCATCGCGATGGCTCCCATCTTTGCCATTGAGAAGCAGGCTTCCTACGAGCATTACCGGCATCCGGGACGCGTGTTCTTCGGCTATACCTACCTTACGCTGCTGCTGTGGAACCTGCTCACCACCTGGTGGGTGTACTACTCGACGGCCGTGGGGGCGGTGTTTATGCTGCTGGCCAACGCTCTGCTGATGAGCGTGCCGTTCGTGCTGTTTCGCCTCACCAAACGGGCCGCGGGGGAGGCCTGGGGCTTCTTCGGTTTTGTGCTCTACTGGATCACCTTTGAGTACGTGCACCTCAACTGGGACGTGTCGTGGCCCTGGCTCACGCTGGGCAACGGCTTCGCCTCGTTCCCCGCGTGGGTGCAGTGGTACGAATACACCGGCGTGTTTGGCGGCACGCTGTGGTTGCTACTGGGCAACATTGCCTTTTACTACGTTTTCCTGCGCGACGGAGCGCTCTGGCGCGGCCTCATTCGCTGGCGCAGCCTGACGTATACCTTGCTGTGGATCGTTTTGCCCATCGCTTTCTCGTATGTCATCTACCTGCGCTACGAAGAAGTAGGCGAGGAGGTAGAAATCGTGGCGGTGCAGCCCAATATCAATCCCTATACCGAGAAATTTGCCGACGGTGACGCATTCATTCCCTACGCCGAGCAGGTGGATCGTTTCGCCGCGCTGTCGGAGCAGAAGATCACTCCCCAAACGCAGTTCGTGCTCTGGCCCGAGTCGGCCTTCAACGGCGCCTACTGGGAACCCACGTTTTCGGATACGGACGTCTACCAACGCATCATGGCGTTTAAAGAACGGAACCCCGACGTATCGCTGGTCACGGGCATGACCTCACTGATTCGCTACGACCGTCCCGAAGACGTTACCCCTACCGCGCGCTACAGTGAGGACATCGGTTCGTACGACGTGTTCAACACCGCCTTCTTCGTGCCCAACCGGGGCGATCCGGTGTTTTATCATAAATCGCGGCTGGTGCCGGGGGTGGAGATCATGCCGTATCCTAAAGTGCTGGGCTTTCTTTCTACCCTCATCTTTGATTTGGGAGGCACCTCGGGCGGCTTCGGACGGCAGGACGAGCGCACCGTGTTGTATAATGCTGATTCGCTGGGCGGCGCTCCGGCCATTTGCTACGAGTCGATCTACGGCGATTACCTGACGCGCTTTGTACGCAACGGGGCCAAGATGATCTTTATCATTACCAACGACGGCTGGTGGGGCAACACCGCGGGACACAAGCAGCACCTGCACTACGCCAGCCTGCGGGCCGTAGAAACGCGGCGCAGTGTGGCCCGCTCGGCCAACACCGGCATCTCGGCCTTCATCGACCAGCGGGGCGACATTCACCAGGCTACTGCGTACTGGAAGCAAGCCGTGATTCGGGGCAGCATCCGGGCCAACGACCAACTCACCTTCTACGCCCGGCACGGCGATTACCTGGCCCGCACGGCGGCCTGGCTGTCGGTGTTCGTGTTGCTGGCCGCCCTGGTAAAAAATAAAATTACGTAATGACGGGTCGCGACCCGTCGTTATGGTATAACATTCTACCAACAACCCTATGAACCTAGACCACATCCTTCAGCAAACCGTTGCCATCACGAAACAGGCTGGGGACTTTATGCAGGAAGAAGCCCGCAAGTTTCAGCTATCTTCTATCGAGTATAAGGGCAAGAACGATCTGGTGTCGTACGTGGACAAAGAAACCGAGAAGATGCTGGTGGCCGGACTTCGCGAACTGTTGCCCGAGGCGGGCTTCATCACCGAAGAAGGCACCACCGACGTGGGCCGCGCCGAGCGCTACAACTGGGTGATCGATCCCGTGGATGGCACCACCAACTACGTGCACGGACTGCCCCTGTACTCGAGCAGTATTGCGCTGATGGACGGGGACGAGGTGGTGCTGGGAGTGATTAACGAACCAAACCACGGTGAATGCTTTCACACGGTTAAGGGGGGGGCAGCCTACCTTAACAATACCGAAATTCGGGTGTCGCCCGTGAGCGAATTAGCCAATAGCTTGCTGGCGACCGGTTTTCCGTACTCGAAGTTCAAGGATATGCCGGTTTACATTGAGATTGTGCAGGATCTGATGCAGTGCACGCACGGCTTGCGCCGGATGGGCAGCGCTGCCGTAGACCTGGCCTACGTAGCCTGCGGTCGGTTCGAAGGTTTTTTTGAATATAACCTGAAGCCCTGGGACGTGGCGGCGGGAGTATTTTTGGTGCAGCAGGCCGGGGGCACGGTTACTACCTTTAGCGGTACGGACAATTATATCTTCGGAGGAGAGCTAGTTTCCGGCGGAACAATCCATCCCGAGTTTCTGGAGTTGATTCAGCGGTACTGGTACCGGGGGAAGGAGTATTAAGAAGGCAGCTCAATTCCGCCCTTTTCGATCAGATCGGCTACCGAAAAGCTATACTGGTCGAGGATAGTGATCGGCTTGCTCCAGTCTTTGGTTACCCAATCCTGCTCGGGCCGGGCAACCATTACCTTTCGGCTTTCGCTGAACAGCCAGACCACTTCGGCTACTCCAAAGGCGAACAGCTTCTCGGTTTTGGCGTGAAAGTAACCGGCGGGAGTGTTGAAACTACCCATATCTGCCTTGGTATCTACTTCTATTGCTACCTGAGGCGGAATGTCAAAGTATTTATTCTTAAGCGGGGTACGCACCAAATCAGCCTTCCGGTAGATGGCTATATCGGACGACAAGTTATTACCTCGCTCAATGTGCAGTCCGATCTCGTTAGTGATAATTTCGTACTTCTCTTCGGCTACCTCTCAATACAGAAATCGTAGAACTTTTGAGATAATGACTCCCTGCACGTCGCTACACCCCATAATTTCTTCCGGTTTTTTTTGTTTCGCCAACACATCACGGTACCCCCGATAATAGATCGGCTTGCCGTCCATTTCTTCGTACACGAGTGCATCAGGAATCTTTTCGGAAAGAGTCTTCTCGACCGGTATGGCTGCGGTTTCGATCATCATTTACTTTACTTCTTCGTAGTCTACGTATTCGCCACCCTTAAAATCCTGGGTGCTGCGCTCTTTCTTTTTTTCCTCAGGTACGTGGTCAACATGGATATGGCCTTCGGGAGAGTGCTGCTGTTGCTCGCGGCGGTGTTTGGGGCCAAAATTGTTCTTCCGGGCGTATTCCTGCTGCATGCGGCGGGCGTGCTCGAGTGGAAAGAACAGCTTAAGGACAAAATTACTCGCCTTATAGATGACGTAAACAAACAGGATGGTAAGCAGCAAAAACTTTAGCATAACAAACTACGGGTTGCAGGGAGAAGTTGTCTACTCCCAAAGTACTCAAATAAAGCCAAACCGACAACTTGTTTTACTGGGTTGGGTCGAGTATGAGCGACACTTAAATAACGGTATTTTGGCAAAGTTGGTTTGCCTAGTTTAGCGTCACTCAAAATCTTCGTATAGCAAGTACTGCTTGCGCGTAGCGCGGTAAGCCTCCAGGTCAGGCTCCCAACTCCGTTGAATCTCCGCTTCGCTTAGGCCCGCGATGATCTGCTGCTGCAACGTTTCGTTGCCCGCCAGAATTCGAAAGGTGGCCGTCAGAAAAAAGTCTTCGCCAGAGATACCTCCCGCTCGCGCCTGCTTATGGGCTTGCAATACGTACTTCAGCGTGAATTTATCCAAAGGCTCAACCTGCCGCAAATCGGCTCCGTAGCAGCGCTGGTTCTCGTGCTTGGGCTTCGTCACCACTCCCGGAATGGCCCGCGGCACAAAGGTAAAGGTATCGGTTGCACTCTTTACCTCGGCAAAGGCGCGGTTCGGATGGCCGTATACCTGAAAGGGGAAATCCGTGCCCCGCCCCAGCGTGACCACCGTGCCCTCAAGCAGGCACAGCGACGCGTATAGATTAACCGCCTGGTCGTTGGGCAGGTTGGGCGACGGCCGCACCGGCAAACTGTAACGATCACGGTGGGAGTAGTTCGCTACCGGAATCACCGTGAGATCAGTCTGCGCGCTGTCGGTGAGCCAGCCCTGGCCGTTGATCATACCGGCCAGTTCGCCCACCGTGAGGCCGTGCACCACCGGAATGGGATGCATCCCCACAAAAGACTCTACCCCTGGTTGCCGCACCGGCCCGCCGATGTAGAAACCGTTGGGGTTGGGCCGGTCCAGCACCAGCAGCTCCTTGTTCTGCTCGGCGCAGGCTTCCATCACGTAGTGCATGGTGCTGATGTAGGTGTAGAAGCGCGCGCCCACGTCCTGAATGTCAAAAATCACCAGATCGATGCCCTCCAACTGATTGGGGGTGGGCTTCTTATTTTTTCCGTAGAGCGATACAATGGGCAGTCCGGTGGCCGAGTCGGTGCTATTGCTGATAACATCACCCGCGCCCGCTTCGCCCCGGAAGCCGTGCTCGGGAGCGAAGATTTGCCGCACGTCCACTCCCCGCGCCAGGAGCGAGTCCACCAGGTGCGTTTGGTTGATCAGCGAGGTATGGTTCACCACCATCGCCACCGCTTTTCCTGCTAATAAGGGCAGGTAGGCAGCGGTTTGGTAGGCCGCCGGACGGATGGGCTGCTCGGCTACCGGCTCTTGAGAAATACTTTCTTGCGTAGTGGGTTGCGATTGGCAAGCATAAGAAGTAACCAATACCATGCATAAAATAACGTTTCTACTCATACGTCTACTCGTTGATTTTTTCCCGCCACCGGTTGGTCGGGTCATCAAATGTATTGCAAATCAGCGAAATGTTCGTGTACTTTACCCGCAACCTTCAGATTGTCTGCGCTATTTTCATCGATTAATCCGCTTCCGCCCCCTTGAACCTTTCTTACTTCATATCCAAAAAGATCAGTCAGGCCGAAAGCAAGACTTTTTCGTCGACCATTAACAAGATTGCCATCGCCAGCATTGCGGTGGGCCTGGCGGTGATGATGATCTCTTTCTTGATCCTTGATGGATTTCGCCAGGAAGTGAAAGAAAAAATCTACTCGTTTAGCGGCCACATTCAGGTCACCAAATACTCGCTCAACAACTCCATGCAGGAGGAGCCGATCTCGACCAACAACCTCTTGTACCAGCAGCCCGGGCACTTCGGCGCGGTGGATCACGTGCAGGTGTTCAGTCACAAAGCCGGTTTGCTCAAAACGGAGGAGGAAGTGCTGGGGGCGGTGATTAAGGGAGTGGGCACCGACTTCAACAGTGTCCGCTTCAAGCGCAACATCAGCCGGGGAAACTTTATTCGGTTCGACAGCAGCGGCTATTCTACCGACGTGCTCATCAGCCAAAAGATTGCCAACACGCTGCTGCTCGACACTGGCGACAACGTGCGCATGTACTTTATCGATCCACCCAACAACCGGATTCGCAAGCTGCACGTGGCGGGCATCTACGACACCGGTATTGAAGAGTTTGACGATCAGGTTATTCTGGGAGACATTCGGATGATTCAGCGGCTCAACGACTGGCCCGACTCCTTGGTCGGTGGCTTCGAGGTGTTTCTAAAAAGCAGCAAACAAGTGGATCAGGCGGAAGTGGCGCTACAGGATGAACTGGACTACAGCCTGTTCGTGGAGAAAGTAAGCGATAAGTACGTGCAGATTTTCGAGTGGCTCGACCTGATCAACAACAACGTGGTGATTTTTCTGGTGCTGATTCTGTTTGTGGCCTGCTTCAACATTACCAGCATTTTGCTCATTCTGATTATGGAGCGCACCCAGATGATTGGTATTCTGAAGGCACTGGGCGCTAAAAACGGGCAAATTCGGCGTATTTTCACCTACAATGGCTTGTTGCTGGTGGTGAAGGGCATGCTCATTGGCAACGTGATCGGCATCGGCTTTGGGCTATTGCAATCATACTTCAGGATCATTCCGCTCGATCCGGAGAACTACTACATGAGCTTCGTGCCCATTCAGTGGGATTTTCTGACCATTGTGTTGCTCAACCTGCTCACTTTCGTGGTGGTAGCGCTGGTGCTGGGCATCCCAACGGTAATCATTCTGAGGATTGATCCGATCAAGGCGATTCGGTTTGATTAGAGGTTCGGGGTTCTTTGGTTCTGAGTTCTAGGTTGGCCACACATAAAGACCTAGAACTCAGAACTTAGAACCTCATACTTCCGGAACCTACTGCGCACCTTCATCAAAATCACGCCAACGAAGGCTTCCCAGAAGATTTTGCTCAACATTTTTGATACGCCCCGCGTGCGGTCGGTAAAGATGATGGGCACCTCGGTGATGCGGAAGCCGTGCTTCCAGGCGTTGAACTTCATGGAAATCTGAAAGGCGTAGCCCACGAACTGCACCCGGTCGGGATCGATGGCCTCTAGCACCCCACGCCGGTAGCACTTGAAGCCCGCGGTGGCATCGTTGATCGGCATTCCGGTGACCCAGCGCACGTACTGACTGGCAAAGTACGACACCAGCACCCGCTTAATGGGCCAGTTCACCACGTTCACGCCCGTGACGTAGCGCGACCCGATGGCCAGATCGTAGCCCTGCTCGGCGCAGGCTTCGTACAGCCGAACCAGATCTTCGGGATTGTGCGAAAAATCGGCGTCCATCTCAAAGATGTAATTGTAACCTTGCTGAATAGCGTAGCGAAAACCCGCGATGTAAGCGGTGCCCAGCCCCTGCTTGCCGGGTCGCTCAAGCAGATGAATTTGATCGGGATAGGGGGTTTGCAACTCGCGCACAATATTGGCGGTGCCGTCGGGCGAATTGTCATCCACAATCAATACTTCAAAGGCCACCGGCAACGCAAAAATTGCCTCCAGCAATAGGGTAATATTCTCTTTTTCGTTGTACGTAGGGATGATGACCAGGCTGCGGTTGGAGCTCACTAACTAGCGATTTGGATAAAAGGCCAAAAATAGCCAGCTTTCGCCGATAAAAAAAACGAGTCCTGCTCATTACCAACCGCACATGGACGCTACTGCCAACGGGTCTGCTTGCATTTTCTTGGACCGAGATGGAGTCATCAACCGCGATCGGGTGAACTACGCCTATCGGTTAGAAAACTTTGAAATTTTACCCGGCGTACCCGGAGCCTTACGGCAACTCAAGGCCGCGGGTTACCGGCTGGTGGTTGTCACTAATCAGTCAGGCATCGCCAAGGGCATCTATACCCGTGCGCAAATGCAAACCTGTCACGACTACCTAAACGAGGTTACCGGGCATGTGATTGATTATATCTACTATGCGCCCTATCATCCGTCCGTGAGCGAGTCGCTGACCCGAAAGCCGGATAGTTTGATGCTGGAGCGGGCCATCGCCAGGTTCAACGTTGACCCCGCCCGCTCGTGGATGATTGGTGACAAAGAGCGCGATCTGCTTCCGGCACAGAAATTGGGAATTCCCGGAATTTTGGTGAATGAGAGCAAGCAAGAAACAATTGCTAAGGTACGAGTGGCAAGCCTGTGGGATGCGGCGCAGTGGATATTGAAGCAGGATCATGATGAATCATGATCCTACTATCGTAGGATACTTCGCAGGTGCTCCACCCCTTCTTCGCTCACCTTATACTGCCCCTGCCGCATCTTGAACACCTTTTTGTAGTCCTGGTTCAGCTTGTTAAAGTGCGCGGTGTTGGTCATATCGATGCCGTGGTCGCGCAGCAGTTTGTTCACCTCCCGCGTGGTGAAGGTGCCCTCGCCGTTGTGCGACTGCACAAAAAAACTAGCCAGCAGCACCACATCCGACTTGCTGGTGCTCTTGGGTGCCTTGTAGTACAGTTCGCCGAACGAGTCGGGCGAGGCCAAAGGCACCGCGTCAGGCGGCGGGGGCGCCGGAGCTTCCGGATCAAAAATGGCGAATTGCTTTCCTGAATTAAGATTGCTTTCTTTGCTCTCGGAAGCGCTGGAGTGCATCGGAGCGTTTTTCAGGATGTCTGATAAACTGGCAATGGTGTCAGCGTAGGAGTTCACGAACGCTTCCGAACCTTCAACTTCAAATTCCCCACCGGGTAGGACGATCTTTACGCGGGCGGTGTGCTCCATAAGCGTGGCTGGTCATTAGTGCAGCCAGCAATATAAAGTTTTTTGATCGATACCATCAAACCTTGTCCCTTCCGATGATTCCAAAAGTATCTATCGCTATCCTCAACGACATCGCTTTGGCCGCCGGCCGGGCCATCCTGGAAGTGTATCACCACGCTGACTTCTCGCAGGTGGTAGATTTTAAAGACGACAGTTCTCCGCTCACGCTGGCCGATCAGGCATCGCACGAAGTGATTGCCCCGGCCCTCAGGGAGCATTACCCCAACATTTCCTTAATCTCCGAAGAGGGAGCCGAAGTAGATTACGCTACCCGCCGGGACTGGGAGTATTTCTGGCTGGTGGACCCACTCGATGGCACCAAAGAGTTTATCAAACGCAACGGGCAGTTCACCGTTAACATCGCATTGATCCACCACCACCGTCCGGTGCTCGGTGTGATCTATACCCCGGTGACCGAAGAACTCTACTTTGCTACGCAGGAGGGCTACGCCAGTGACCTGGAAAGGGGCGGATACAAGCAAATCTCCGGCGGGCCTCGCCAAACACTGCGCGTTCGGCAGCCGACCAGCCAGCGCGTGGCGGTACGCAGCAGCAGCCATGCCTCCGAAGAAGAAGAGCAGGTTCTGCGGCAGTATAACGTTACGAAGAGCATTGCGCGCGGCAGTTCGCTCAAGTTTTGCATGATCGCCGAAGGAAAGGCCGACTTGTACTACCGCCACGGCCCCACCATGGAATGGGACACGGCCGCCGGACAGGCAATCGTGGAAGCGGCGGGGGGGAAGATGTTTCAGGACACTTCGGACCGACCGTTTGCCTACAACAAAGAATCGTTGCGCAACGGTAGCTTTTTGGTATCAACCTAGTAACCGTCTTCCGAAAAAGACGGTTACGATACATTCTACAGAATGCTTTTGTTTCAAGTACGATGTCCGTATATTTGTGTCACTTTTTAGTCAATTTTATTATTTGATAAATGCAAGTGAAAGTGAACAATTTTGCTCTTATCATGGCAGGTGGCGTTGGCACTCGGTTGTGGCCGATCAGTCGGCAGCAGTTTCCTAAGCAATTTCACGACGTGCTGGGCACCGGTGAGTCGCTATTGCAACTGACGTTTAATCGCCTAAAAGCGGTTTGCCCTCCCGAAAATATTTACATCATCTCCAACCAAGCGTATTATGATCTAATCAAAGAACAACTGCCGCTGCTCACCGATGATCAGATTTTACTGGAACCCGAGCTGCGCAACACGGCGCCCTGCGTGGCCTACGCCTTTCATAAGATTGCTCAGAAGAATCCGGAAGCCAGTATTATCGTCTCGCCCGCCGATCACATGATTGTGAAGCAGGACGAATTCACCCGCTTGGCGCAAAGGGCCTTTGAGCTCGCTTCGCAGGAAGATTACCTGATCACCTTCGGTATCAAGCCGTTACGGCCCGATACGGGTTACGGATACATCGAATTCAACGCTTCCGAAGGTGCGTCTGACGTCTACAAGGTACTAGCCTTCAAAGAAAAGCCGGACCAAACCACCGCCGAAGAATTTTTGCGGGCCGGTAACTTCGTCTGGAACTCCGGTATCTTTGTGTGGAGCCTGGCGGCTATCCAAAAAAGCTACGAGCAGCATCTGCCCGAGGTCAATACGTTGTTCGCCGAAGGAGCTTCGCAGTACTACAGTGATCAGGAAGAAGAATTCATTAAAAAAGTATATTCCAATTGCATCAATATTTCTATAGATTACGGCATCTTAGAAAAAGCCGATAATGTGTACGTGATGCCCGCCGACATCGGCTGGACCGACCTGGGTACCTGGAAGTCGATCGACAGTGAGCACCCCAAGGACACCACCGCCAACAGCATTCAGGGTTCGGTGATGACCTACGACACCACTAACTGCTTCATCAAGGTGCCGAAGGGCAAAATCGGCGTGGTGCAGGGGTTAGATAATTATATTGTGGTGATGACCGACGATGCCCTGATGATCTGCGACAAGGACCAGGAGCAGATGGTAAAGAAATTTTTAAACGATATCAAAGAAAAAGGATTAACCGAATACGTATAGACTATGAAAAAAGCACTAATCACCGGAGTAACCGGCCAAGACGGGGCCTACTTGGCCGAATTACTACTACAAAAGGGCTACGAAGTGCACGGTATCAAGCGGCGCACCTCACTATTTAATACTGATCGCATCGATCATCTCTACCAAGACCCGCACGAAAAGGATCTTAAGTTCGTGCTCCACTACGGCGACCTGTCGGATTCTGCTAATATTATCAGCATTGTGCAGGAAGTGCAGCCCGACGAGATTTATAATCTGGGCGCCATGTCGCACGTGAAGGTGAGTTTTGATGCGCCGGAGTACACCGCCAATGTGGACGGTATCGGCACCTTACGCATTCTGGAGGCGGTGCGCATTTTGGGTCTGGAGAAGAAAACCAAAATCTACCAAGCCTCCACCTCCGAGCTTTACGGTTTGGTGCAGGAGGTGCCGCAGAGCGAGACAACGCCCTTCTATCCCCGCTCGCCCTACGCCGTGGCCAAACTATACGGCTACTGGATCACGGTGAACTACCGCGAGGCCTACGGTATGTTCGCCGTGAACGGCATCTTGTTCAACCATGAGTCTCCGATTCGAGGCGAAACCTTTGTAACGCGCAAGATCACCCGGGCGGCGGCGCGCATTGCCCTCAAGTTACAAGATACGGTGTACCTGGGCAACATGGACGCTAAGCGCGACTGGGGCCACGCCAAGGATTACGTGCGGGCCATGTGGCTGATTTTGCAGCAAGAGGTGGCCGAAGATTTTGTGATCGCCACCGGTATCACCACCACCGTGCGCGACTTTGTGAAAATGTCGTTCCAAGAACTGGGCATCGAAGTAGCCTTTGAAGGCAAAGAACAAAACGAAGTGGGTAAAGTAGTAAGCTGCTCGCACCCCGACTACCAACTGCCCGAGGGCAAGGAGGTGGTGAAGGTCGACCCGGCCTACTACCGACCCACCGAGGTGGAACTGCTCATCGGCGACCCCACCAAATCAAGGGAAAAACTCGGCTGGGAACTAGAGTACGACTTGCCCGCCCTGGTGAAAGATATGATGCAATCGGATTTGGAACTTTTCAAGCGTGACAAGTTTTTGCTTAAGGGCGGTCATAAGGTATTCAATTACCACGAATGATTTGCCAACGCGCAGCGTTCTTTGCGTAGACTTTTCTAAACATGGAAGAACTAACGGCCTTACGCAACCACATTGAGCAGCATAATTACGCGGCGGCTCTTTTGCTGGTAGATGAACTGGAGGAGATGAGCAAGGAAGACAAGCTCAACAAGATTTACAGCTACTCGGTTATTCTGTTGGTTCACCTGATCAAGCAACAGGCCGAGTCGCGCACGACCACGTCCTGGGATCTTTCTATCCGCAATTCGGTACGGGCAATCAAGCGGATCAACAAACGCCGAAAATCGGGAGGCTATTACGCTTCTCACGACGAGCTATCCGAAATCATAGAGGAAGCTTTTGACGAAGCGCTTGACAATGCTTGTGTAGAGATTTTTGAGGGTAAATACGATAGAAACTACTTGTTGAATACTATCAATCCGGAAGCCATCAAAGCGGAAGCGATCTCTTACAGCACCTAACATCACACATCCATAGCGCAGGACGCCTAGTCGGGAACACCTAGTCGGGGACGCCTAGTCGGGGACGCCTAGTCCTGCGCTTATTATTTACAGGGCTTTTAGCCCGACATGCAGACAACCTCACCTATCATGGAAAAAAACGCCAAAATATACATCGCCGGGCACCGCGGCATGGTCGGTTCGGCCATTATGCGCAACCTGCAAGGCAAGGGCTACGATAACTTTGTGACCCGCCGATCAAACGAACTAGACTTGCGTTATCAGCAGCAGGTGGCCCGGTTCTTCGCTGAAGAAAAACCCGACTACGTATTTCTGGCCGCCGCCAAAGTGGGTGGCATTCACGCCAACAACGTGTACCGGGGCGAATTCTTGTACGACAACCTGATGATCCAGAACAACGTGATTCACCAGAGCTACGTGCAGGGAGTGAAGAAACTACAGTTTCTGGGTTCGTCGTGCATCTATCCCAAGTTAGCCGACCAGCCGTTAAAGGAAGAGTACTTATTGACCGGTCCGCTAGAATCAACGAACGAGCCCTACGCCATCGCTAAGATTGCGGGCATCAAGTTGTGCGAGAACTACCGGGCGCAGTACGGCTGCGACTTCATTTCGGCCATGCCCACCAACTTGTACGGCCCCAACGACAACTATGACCTGAACAATTCGCACGTGTTGCCGGCCCTGCTTCGCAAGTTTCACGAGGCTAAGGAGAACGGCGACGCCACCGTAGAAATCTGGGGGTCGGGCAGCCCGAAGCGGGAGTTTTTGCACGTGGAGGACCTGGCCGAAGCCTGTGTGTTTCTGATGGAAAACTACAGCGAGCCGGAGTTAGTCAACGTTGGCACCGGGGAAGACATCAGCATCAAGGATTTGGCGTTGCTGATCAAAGATGTGGTTGGTTTTAAAGGAGAACTCACTTTCAATGCCTCGAAGCCTGATGGCACGCCGCGCAAACTTATGGACGTGAGTAAACTGCACCGCCACGGCTGGAAGCACCGGATTGGCCTGCGTGAGGGAATCACCTCGGTGTATAAGCAGTATCAACAGGAGGTGGTAGTCTGATGAAAAAGCTCAAACCCTCTCTCTCCGACAAAATTGTGCTGGGCGTGTGCGGTGGATTAGCCGCGTACTTCGGCTGGGATACAACGCTGCTCCGGGTGCTTTTTGCCATTGCTATTGTGCTGGGCATCGGTTCGCCTCTTATCGTCTATTTGGTGCTTTGGTTGGTGATGCGCTATCAGTAGGAACATGACGGCCTCCGCGCGATTAATCATGTTCCTAGCGACCAGAGCAAATATTGAGATCAGCCTTGTTTACTTCTATGTTTTGAGAGCACATGAGAATTTACTAGCTTCTCAATTAGGGATGCCTTCTATCTTATCCTCACAAAGTCATTAATCAATCTATAAGGGTGTACGAATAAATGCAGGAAGATGTTAAATTAGGCAAAAAAGTTATGGACAATCAATCAGCAATAGCCATTTTAACAAAGAAGCTAGAAGAATGGGAGAGCAAACCCAAAGAAGACAGCTACCAGTACGAGAAGAGTTTTGTGGGGGTGATGCAAGGGTTGAGTGAAGAGCTTTTGCAGCTGAGTGTGGGGGAAGTACCCCAAGATAGGAATCAAAAAAAAGTTCAGACTCAGGTAGGGCAGATCACGGTCAAGAAAGGGCATGTTCTTGAGCCCAGGGGTCACTTTCGCCAAAGTCCTTATCTGCAAGAAACGGCTTTGCATTTAGGGCAGGGACACACCTTCAATGAGTCGAGCCAGTTGTTGAAACGCCTTTGCGGGGTAGACTTGAGCGATAAGCAGGCGGAGAACTTGTGCCACCACTACGGGGGACAGCTAGAAGATGTAGCGGTTGAGGATATTGTTGAGGTGCCCGAAGAGCCAACCTCATTACACTACGCCTTAGTAGATGGGAGCTATATATTGAGCAGGGAACAGGGATGGGCGGCCACCGCCTTTAGGTTTGTGGTGTAGTAAAATTCTAAGAAAGCAGTAGTTGCTATTGAGTTGTGAATATGTGGGCAACTTGATAGAGTTGTCCATATATTCACCGCTTGACCACACCAGCCTAAGTGCACTAGGGCCGCCGCCAAGTTAAGACTTATCCCGCGATTCAGACTTAGGCTGGTTTTATCAAGACAAGCTTCCAATAGAAATTCAGGTGAAGGCTAAGTGCCCTAGACCTATTATTAAGGTTTTGAAAGTGTCTTGATTATTAATTAACCACTAACCACGAATGTATGGATTACTCCACTCTACATGAGGATTTTTTCTGTGTTACAAGCAGGCGGGTTTAAAACCTGCGCGATGACTCCAATAAATAGCTCAAGTTCATCAGTTAGGGTTCTTAATGCTCTACGCCAGCATTCCAGGCCGTGCCGGAAGAAGCTGTTGGCCTTGTAGCCGTGATTTTTGATTTCAATAGGTCTCTGATGCTCATCACACCAGCGTCCAATATGGAGACAAACCGCAAAAGCGATAGCCACTAGAGCGAACAGCTTGCGCAGCCGCTCTAGGTTATCTAAATGGGTATCTTCCAGACGAAACCCTCTCTGTTTGACGCTCTGAAAGAACGTCTCAATAGACCAACGTCGTTGGTAATTGCTTAAAGCAGCATGAGCGAACGTATTAGTCATCACGATTAGGTACTCATCATTAGGTTTAGTCTGCCGCTCGATGGCCAAACTCACCCAGTGGTTGTGGATTTTTACCCCATCCAATAGGCAGCTTTTACGCTCGCCTAACCAGTCAAGGGCGTGGCGGATTTGACCATCTTTTTCTACCAGCGTGTCGCTTCGCAGGCGAATGTAGAAGTCTATCTGGGCGGTAAAGAGGAACTTAACCCAATTGGAGCCCACGAACTCTCGGTCGGCAGTCAGCGCCAAGGAACGATGAGACAAAAGCTTTAAACAGGCGCCCAGTAACTCGATACGTTCAGGCTCGTTGCTGTTACCGCCCTGTTTATCCTCAAGCAACTCAAACCAGATAGGAATTGCTGCCCCCTGGCAGTAAGCACTGATGACCAGAAAGTTGATATCACACTCTCCAAACTGCCAATTGGTACGATCAATAGCTAGGGTAACCTGACCCTTAGAGGGCAGAAAACAGCATAGCAGCAGGGCTATCTGCTCGTAATCCAGGGCATAGTTGGCTATGAATTCTTGAATGCGGCGTAGATTAGATTCAGTCTTTACCTGCGTGGACATATGATTAGCTACTTCAATAAACTGTACGCTGCGCCCCTTGATAAGACCCTCTACAAAGAGAACCATGAATTTCTTGCAAGCTAAATTGATCGGTTTCAATGGCATTAGCGCATCTACTTTCTCAAATATTCTGCTTTGTCTCGGAGTGGTGCCCAGAGAAGTTTACTCGCTGGGCCGCCCGGATCAGTCCGGTAGTGAAAGAATACATCAGCAAAGTACTCGCTTCTAAGGCTCACCCCGAGCAGGGTTACAAAAGCTGTATTGGTATTCTGAACTTTGAAAAGAAAGTAGGTAAAGAGCGATTGATAGCCGCCTGTCAGCGAGGGCTAGATTTTCAATCCTACGGCTACCAAGTCATTAAGAATATCCTGAACCGAGGGCTAGATCAACTAGAAGAGCCCCCGCAGACTACTTACCGCCCGCCTGCCCATAAAAACATCCGGGGCCAGGCTTACTATCAGTAATCTATGTTTTACTAAATCCTCATATCACATGAACCAAGCAACACAGCAAAAAATGAAACAAATGCGCTTACTGGGTATGGCCCAGGCGTTTCAAACCAGCATGGAAAGCCGACAGGCTGAGAAGTTCACCCCCGACGAATGGATGAGCTACCTTGTTGATGCCGAATGGGAAGATCGTCAGCAACGCAAAGTGCAACGTTACACGACCACGGCGCGCTTTCGTTACCCAGCCAGCGTAGAGCGTATCGATTTTGACTATCCTCGTCACTTGGATAAGAACTACCTGCTGCGACTTGCTAACGGTCAGTTTTTGGACAAGAGGGAAAGCATTATCATCACTGGTTCCACTGGGGTAGGCAAAAGTTTCGTTGCCTCGGCCCTGGGACATCAAGCCTGCCAGTTAGGATACCGCGTACTGTATTTTAACACCGCCAAGCTGTTTACCCAGTTGAAAGCAAGTAAAGCGGACGGCTCTTATCTAAAAGAAATGAACCGCATTGAAAAGCATGATCTGCTTATCCTAGATGATTTTGGCTTAGCGCCACTGGATACCAACAGCCGGCTGATGCTACTAGAGATTATGGAGGACCGACACGGTCGTCGCTCTACGCTGATCACCTCACAACTACCGGTCAGTCAGTGGTATGAAGTGTTAGAAGAACCCACCGTAGCTGACGCTATTCTGGACCGACTGGTGCATACCGCGCATCGTATAGAACTCAGCGGCGAGTCAATGAGAAAAAAACAAAAAGGAGAAGAAAAAAACGAATCATAACCACTACTTTGCCAGTCTGCTGATCGCATCACCAATGCCACCTCGCCTGAGGGGTCACCTTCAGCGAATTTAGGGGGTCAGCTTCCCCGTATTAGACAGTATCTAAGAAGTCAGCAATTTTGTTAATCTGCTTCCTGAAAAAGCTCAGGTGCAATTCTATGCGTAGTTTCTGACCTTTATTTTAGATTTCTAAATGTTCCGCAACCCACTGCTTTCTTTTATTCTTTTCAAACTCTAACTGCTCAAAATAATCTTCGTCATTAAAATCGTCGAAATACTTATTCATATAACGATCACGTTTATGATGTCATAAATATGCAAAACTTTCGTTAACAGCCTGTTCCAGAAAATTGACTCACTCTATTCCGCTACCGCTCCCTGCACCTGCACACCCGATAAATCCTTCTGGCGCTGGCGCAGAGAACATTAACGCAAGCGTCCCTTGTATCAGGCGTTCTCATCTTACATCAAACAGTAGCCGAAACTGAAGCACTCCTACTTCCTCGCCGTAGCGCTTGCCGCCGATACTTACGTTCGCCAAGAGTAGTTCGTAACCTACCCGCGAGGCGGCAGGCATCAGCCGAAAGCCCATGAGTGCGTTCACCGCTAAGTGTACGCGGCTAAAGTATTCCGAAGAACGGCGTCCGGGGTCGCCTCCGGTGCCGAGCAACCCGGCCGAGTGATTACCGGTAAGTCCTGCTCCTAGCACTACTGAAAAGCTCTCGGCCGCTAGCACATCAGCATTCAAGTTTACCTTTAGGCTGGTAGAGTTCAGGAGAGCATCTGGAATATCCTCGGTTCCTTGGTTGGTATAGGAAGCAAAATTTAAGCTCGGCACCAGCCGAAGCCAAGCTTTGCCCAGCGTACGCTGGTAGCCTACCCCCACCGCTAGCCCTGCCCCACTAACTACGTCAGCTTCATTGATATTCAAGCCTGCCGAAGCGAACAGCGCGTGCGGCGAACGCTCTTGGGTAAAGGACGGAAGGCTGATCAGAAACGATAAGGGAAAAACGAATAGTAACTTTTCCATGACTTTGTTTTGGTGGTATTTATTCCGCCACCGCTCCCCGAACCTGCGCCTCCGGCAAATTCTCAATGGTGCTGGCGTAAATTGCGTTGAAGATCAGCTTATAAGTTCCCCGCGGCTGCCCCCGAAACTGCGGACGAAAACCGAACAGCACCACCTGCCCGTCGCCCAGGGGCACCTGCGCCACGGCTCCCTTGCCGCCGATGTGCTTTTCGGCATCCAGCTCCCAGCCACTCATCAGCAGGTCCTTCTCGGCGTAGCGCGCCACCATCGCCACCGGCGGGGCGGGTATTTTTTCAATCTCTTCGGTGCCACCCTCTCCCTTCCGCTCTTGCTTCACCACCTCGAAGGCCCGGCTGCGCGAAAACGATGCCGCCACGGTATCAGCTATGCCGTAGGCCAGCGGGTGCTGCGTATCCACCACCGTCCGAATGAGCGACCCGGGGATGAAGAACGATCTGCTAGGCACGTTTTGTACCACGTTTTTCACGGGCAAGCCAAACTGCTCGATGGCAAAATCGCTCGCTTCATCAAAGGCAATGAGCGTGCCCCCGCCCTTCACGTAGGTCTCCAGCGCTAGCGCTCCTTCCAGTCCTAGCCCGCCCGTATAGGGTTTCGGCATGGCCGAGAGGTCGTGCCCGTGCAGCAGGCGGTGCGGCGATTGGTCGGGCAGGATGATGGCGTGGTACGGCGATAGGTCACGGGAGCGGATGTCAGCGTCGTGCAGGGTGTCGTAGTCGAAGGCGTACTGGTCCAGCAGCCAGCGCGTCCAGCCCTCGTCCATGTTGGCTACCCACGACTTGTAGAGCCCAATGCGGGGGCGCTGAATGGGGTAAAGTTCGGCGCGGGGCGCCCGACGTAGTCCGGCAAAGCTCAACCCGAGCGAGTCGGCCAGCGTCTCTAACTGCTCCGGGCGGACGCCTGCGCGCTCGATGATGATAGAACCCGCGGCGTACGCTCCTTCATTCGCTGCCAACCAACTCACCTTGGCTCCTTCCGCCAGCAACGCGTTAACGGCCTGCGCCGCGGCATTGTCGTTGGGCGAAAGCACGTAGCCGTAGTCAGCCGATGAGGCCACCGACCTAGCCGGAAGTCTCACCGGAGCGGTTACGGACGTAGCATCTACCTGAAAGTCCTCGTGCACGGTATCCACCCGTACGCCCATTTGCAGGGGCAGCGTCCACCCGGCCAGGTCGTAGGGCGTCTTCGGCGGACCGCCCGGGTACTGCTGCAGGTCAGGATACTCCTGCTTTTCCAGCAGGTCTTTGAGGTAAGGACGAAACGCCTGCGCCCCGTAGAGCACAAAAGTGCCGGTTTCGTAGGAGCGTTTGCCCACCGTGAAGGACTGGGTAGCCTGGTGCACCTCTACCCCGCCTTGCCGCAAAATATTGATCAAATTGTAGGCTTCGCCCCGATCATGCTGCGCGGGCGGCACCAGGTAGGCGGTCACGTCGCCTTCCCGCTCAATGGCGTCGCGGCCCATGCGGTACATGCCGTACAACCACTTCTCACGGCGGTCGGCCCCGATACTGAGCGTGGCCATCGCGGCGGTGAGCATGTAGTCTACCGCGTCGCGAAAGTGCGACTCGCCGCCCCGCCAGGGGTCGGGATAGTTGATCGCGGTGCCGTTGGTGGCAATACCGTTGCCAATCGTCTTGGGCAACGAATCGGGTTCGTAATAACGGGGCGTGGGTGTAGCGTGCGCCGTCTCAGTGAGGATGCCAATCTGGTTGTGGAAGTAGGGCGCGGTGCGCAGTCCGCCGTTCCACCACATGGTAAAGGTCACATCAGACACCACGCCAGGCATCCGCTTGATCGCGAAGCGCGAGGCCATTTCGCTCCCCACCAGATTCACACCGTTCACCACCCCCGGATGAATGTGCGGGTTGACGGGTGCCGAAAAGGGCGGAATGAAAATGCGGGCCCAGCGCGGGGCGGTTTGGTGCTGGTTGTGCACAATCTGCGGGTACCATTCGTTGAACAGCAGATTAGTCACCGCTCGGGTTTCGGGCTGGGTGTTCATAAACCAGTCGCGGTTGTCGTCGTGCCCCACGTAGTGGTGGTAGAGTACAGGCGGGTTCGAGGTTTCGTAAGGAGTACCGAGTTGCTGTCGATACCAATTGGCCACAATGTTGAGTCCGTCGGGGTTGATGTTGGGCATGAGCATAAAGATCACGTTATTGCGAATCTTCTGCATCTCGGCGGTTTCTTCGGTGGCTACGCGGTAGGCTAATTCGGGCGGAAACTGGGTGGCCGCCTTCTCGGTGGAGTGGATGCCGCCGTCGATCCACACAATGGCCTTGCCCTCCTGCGCCAACTGCTGCGCTTCTTCGTCGGTGATGCGGGCGTGGGCTAGTCGTTGGCTGATGCCCTTCCATCGATCCAGATCCCGGATGTTTTCTTCGCTAGAGATAAACAGTACGTAGAGGGGTTTGCCGAGCACCGAAGTGCCAATTTGCTGTATCCTCACCCGCTCGCTGGCGGTATCCAACTGCGTCAGGTAGTCAACAATCTGCGTATAATCGGCAATTTTGTAATCTTCGCCCATGCGAAAGCCGATAACATCTTGGGGGGTGGGTATCTGGGCTGCGGTGGGTGAAAGGGTTGTTAGGTACGCAGCCAGCAGCAGGTGGAAGAACAACAGGATCTTCATGGGTACGGGGTATAATGGTCGCGCGTGGGGTCCGGTCGCGACCGGACCCCTACGACAATGTAAAACCAATTTTCATCTGGCCGGAAGACTCCGGTTGGGTATGGGGGATATCCAGGGTAAAACAGGTGCCCTGCCCCACGGCCGAGGATACGGTGATGGTGCCGCCCATCTGTTCTACGGTGTCTTTCACCAGGTACAGGCCCAGGCCCGAGCCCGTTCCTTGCTCCGAGGCGCGGTAGAACATGGTGAAAATCTTGTCGTGGTGCATTGGGTCGATGCCCTGCCCGTTGTCTCGCACCTGAATCTGGGCCTTGCTAGGGGTCACCTTCACTTCCACCTGCACAAACCCATCACGGCGGTGGGTGCTGCTGTACTTGTAGGCGTTGCTGATCAGGTTTTCCAGCACCCGGTTCAGTCGGTGTTGGTCCGAATAGAACTCGTGGGTCTGGTGGATGGTGATCGTCTTCTCAATGGCCTCGGCGTACTCCATATGATCAAGGCTCTCCAGCACGTCGGCCACTAGCTCCTGGAAATCGATCCGCTCGTGCCGGATGGCTTCACTGGTATTTTTCGCGTAGTCGACGATGTCCCGAATCAGGTCGTTAAGCCGGTGGATGCTCTTCTCCATCATTTGCAGATACGCTTCGCGCTGCTCATCCTCCGATTCCATCCGCAGAATGTCGATCAGACCCAGTACCGAAGCCAACGGAGCCTTCAGATCGTGCGTGGCCCGATAGGTAAACAGCTCTAGGCGGTGGTTTTCTTGCTCCAGATCTTCGGTCTGCTCCCGCAGCGCTTGTTCCAACTCTTTCTGAGGACTAATATTCACCAGGCACACCAAGAAGTAGCGCTCCCCTTGGGCGTTTTGGTGCATCTGGGCGTTGGCCAGCAGCCAAACCGATTGGTACTGTGGGTGCTCAACGAGCACTTCCTGGTTGGTGAGCAGGGTATTTTTTTGCAGCAGACGAATGAACGACATGCGCTGGGAGGTGCCCCGGCTCAGCATCACCACCTCGCGGTCGAGCACCGAAGTAGAGGTCAGTCCCAGCAATTTCTTGGCGTTGCTGTCGACGGTGATTAGCTCACCTTCCGGGGTGCACTGCAACATACCCACTTCGCCGCATGCCCGCACTTCCGAAACTTCCTGGAGAGGCTTGGCGGCCGATTGATCTTCTTTGTTGATGGCAATGAGGCTAAGAAACCGGAGGGGTTGCCCCTCGTTGGGTAGTTCTTCTAAGGTTTGGTGCACGTAGCGCGTGGTGCCGTCCTTTCGTTGAATGTAACGAAAGGCCTGGTTGGTGTCGCCCTTCACAAACTTCTGGTACGATAACCGGGCCTGATCCAGGTACTGCTCGGGCAACAGCACCGAGGCTGGTTGCCCCAGTAGTTCGTCGGCATCGTAGCCGTAGAGTTGACAGAATGCGTCGTTAACTTCTACGAATTTGTTGTGGTAATTGAGGATAGCAAAGCCGATGTGTTTAGATTGAACAATTTGGTTGCCTAGGGTGGACGTAGAGGTCATTGGAGCGCTTAATGATAGGTTAAGTTCGCTACCGGCGGCCGCTCGAGGGCGACCCGTCCGTAGCGGTAGGGCTACGAATATAGCCAAGCTTCTCCGAATTTTTAAATAGCCTTCTTAAGATTTTAAGCAAAGATACTCAAAATGAACCTTACCGAAGCACGCAAGTGCTAGGCAATCAATTGGTTAGTACTGGTGTAATAAATTATCGCTTCAGCAAAAAAAAATAGTGCAAAAAATGTGTGCAATTGACGGAAAAAATGCTTAGGTCAGCCCTTTGGTTTTTTGTAGAGGGGCACAGTGCTGCACGGCTCGCCGTACATAATGCTGGCCGCTACCGGACGAAGCAAGCAGGTGATTTCAGCGTAGGCAAAAGGAGGAACCGGAAGGTCACCGCACCCCTTCACCACCACCTTGGCGTTCTGAAACTGGGCTATATCCACTTTTTGCAAAGCTTCTTGAAATAGCACCGCTTCCAGGGTTTCCAACGTGCCGAAGATCACCCGCTGGGCGTGGGGCTCTAGTTTGGTCGCCAGCAGCATGTAGGCCCAGGTGGGTACGATGGCGTCCGCCGAGCAGGTGAGCGCCACGTACTGCCCTTGGTACTGCGACCAGTTGTGATCCTTCACAAAGGCCCGAAAATCGCGCTCGCGCAAGATCATTTCCTGGAACAGGTTGTTTTTAAGGTCGTAGATCACTCGCTCCCCCTTTGGATAATAATCTTCCAGGTTAAAGGTGATCAGGGCACTTTGCGCTACGCGGTTGACGATGGGCTCCGATAGATCGTTCATGACGATTGTTGTCTTGTTGGATGGTGTCGGCGAACAGCCTGCTGCTTTAAAGCCAACCTCACTTTATGATACGCACCGAAGCCGCTGTCGGTTCCTTCTTTCTGAATGGTGGTGGCTATGACTTTTTCTTAGGCTGGGTAGTATAAAACGCTTTGCCGTAGTGGGGCACCGAATACGCCAGATCTTCGAACTCCTGCCGTCCAAACTTCGCCTGGGCCAGTTCGCCCACCCAGCGGGCCGAGGGCTGCACTCTCATCAAGAAGTGCGCGTTTGGCGAATCGCCCAGCACCGGAGCGCACTTGTCGCTACCGTCGCCGAAGAACCACACTTCGTGCTGGGCCAGTTGCTCCCGAAGCGCTTGCTGATCAAGCACCAGCGCTTGGGTTGGCAATAGTTCGTTGCCTTCAGCATCTTCCATCCGGCAAAACACCTCCATGCGGCGGGCGTCGATCATGGGGCACAGCCACGCTCCGGGCGGATTGGCCTGGTTCACTCCGTAGGCCATCGCCCGCAAGGTGTCGACACCAATCAGCGGAATATCCAGGGCGTAGCACCAGCCCTTGGCGGCGGCGGCCCCGATGCGCAGCCCGGTGTAAGAACCCGGCCCCATCGAAACCGCCACGGCCGATAGTTCTTCGCGCGTCACCTCGGCATAGTCCAGCAGATGATCCACCAGCAGGTGCAGCAACGACGAATGTGATTTTTCCAGATGTACTTCTTGCAGTCCAAGCAACGCTCCGTCGCGGTGCAGGGCCACTGAGCAAGTGGTGGTGGCGGTTTCTACGCTTAGGATGGTGGGCATGTTGTTTTGGATACTAGATGACTTTCGGGTTGGCTAGGATGCTGAAAACTGGATGACTTTCTACGTGGTAGGGATACTGAAATTGGATATTGGAAATTAGTTGCACAAATTCCAGTGACCAGTGACCAGCCTCCTTGTTGCAAATCAAAGGAATCTTGCTAAACTTTGGGCTATCCGTCATCCGGTTTCTTTATGCCCACCACCGAAAGCTTGTACAAAAATTTTCTTGCCTGCAATGGCGTATCTACCGATACCCGCAGCATTGCCGAAGGTAGCCTGTTCTTCGCCCTCAAGGGCGACCGCTTTAACGGGAATGCGTTCGCCCAACAGGCGCTGGAGAGCGGCGCGGCCTACGCCGTGATCGACGAGCCGGAGCACCAGCACAACGATCGCTGCCTGCTGGTGGATGACGCGCTTACCGCCCTGCAAGAGCTAGCCCACCACCACCGCATAATGCTCGACATTCCGGTGATTGGCATCAACGGCACCAACGGGAAGACGACCACCAAGGAGCTGCTGCACGCGGTGCTGAGTCAGAAGTACCAAACGCTGGCCACCCACGGCAACCTCAACAACCACATCGGCGTGCCGCTCACCCTGCTGCAACTCACCTCCGACACCGAACTAGCGATTATCGAACTGGGTGCCAACCACGTGGGAGAAATCGCGGCGCTGTGCCGGATTGCGCACCCCACGCACGGAATCACCACCAACATCGGCAAGGCCCACCTGGAAGGCTTCGGCGGACTAGCGGGTGCGATTCGGGGCGAGAGCGAACAGTACGATTACCTGCGCAAAACCGGCGGGGTGGTATTCATCAACTCCCGAGATCCGTTGCTCAGCAACATGGGCAAGCGCTTCGCCGCGCCGCACTACTATCCCGCCCCGGACGATTACTTTTCCTGCACCCTAGTATCAGCCGACCCTTTTGTGGTATACCAAGCCGAAGGCAGTGACTCGGTGGAAACGCAGTTGGTCGGCGCCTATAACCTTGAAAACATTGCCGCCGCACTGGGCATCGGCAAGTACTTTGACGTGTCTTTAGAGGCCGCCAACGAAGCGGTTCGTGCCTACCAACCGGCCAATAAGCGGTCGCAGGTGGTCCGGCAGGGTAGCAACACCATCATCCTGGATGCCTACAACGCCAACCCTGATTCTATGCAGGCGGCCATTCGTAACCTGGAGGCGATGCGGGCGGCGCAGAAAGTCGTGATCCTGGGCGATATGTACGAACTGGGCGAAGACACTGAGACCGAACACCGGGCGGTGGGTGAGCTATTAGCCGCTGGTAGCGTGCAGCACCTATTCTTCTGCGGCGAACTGATGCAGGCCGCCCACCAAGCGTGCCCCCGGAGTACCTATTTCCCGGACAAGACGGACTTAGAAAACCACTTGCGGCAGCACCCCATCACAAACAGCACCGTGCTAATCAAAGGCTCGCGGGGCATGGCGATGGAGACATTTGTAGACCTTTTGTAACTTACTGCTCACCTAATGGACACTCCTCAGATACTTTCTTTCCTCCGGCAGCTCGCCACCAACAACGAAAAAGAGTGGATGGACGCGCACCGCGACGATTACCAGACCGCCCGCGAATCGTTCATTGAGCTGGTCACGCACCTGCTGCTCGGTTTGGAGACCGAAGACGAAGGGATGCGGAGCCTTGACCCCAAGAAGTGTATCTTTCGCACCAACCGCGACATTCGCTTCTCGAAGGATAAATCACCCTACAAAACCAATTTCGGGGCGGCGCTGTCCGAGGGCGGGCGCAAATCGGGAAACGCCGCCTACTACCTGCACCTGCAACCCAACGACGAGTCGTTTATTGGCGGCGGAATCTATCAACCACCCAGCGAGGTGCTGGCTAAGGTCCGGCAGGAGATCGACTACAACGCCTCGGAGCTGCGGAAACTAGCCACGGTCCCGGACTTCAAAGAGACCTTCGGTGAAATCCAGGGCGACTCGCTGAAGCGGGCACCCAAGGGCTACGATCCCGACCACCCGAACATCGCGCTGCTCAAACTCAAAGACTACATCGTGCTGCGCAAGTTGAGCGATGAAGAAGTGACCGACGCGCAGTTTCCTGATCAGGCACTCGCTATCTTCAAGACGATGATTCCTTTTGTGCACTACCTCAACGTGGCCGTAAGCTAGCTTCATCCCTGGGTTGGTGCCCTCACCAACCACTTCACGTATTACCCTTTCATATCTTCCATCGCCTCCCGTGCCTGCAACAGGTGACGCTCGGTGTGGGCCAGCAGCAACCGGAAGCAATCACCCAGTTTAAAGCGCAGGATTGGCCCGATGGCTGAGGCCACTTTCGCCCGGTTCCAGTTCAGGGAGGCTGCTTGATTGAGCAGTTCTTCTAAGTGGGTATGGTGCGCAAAGAAGGCCGCAAACACCGCTTCGGGAGGTTTGTCACCGGTGGCGGGCGTCATTTTCTTAAAGGTTTTGATCTTCATCCGGCGCTTCCCCTGCTGCGGACGCTGGCCGTCGATCATCTTCTGCCCGAAGAAACCCGGCGAATAGGTTGGTTTGTCACTGGGCTTCGCGCCTCGTACCGCTGCTTCCACGCGCGGCAGGTAGTCATCATAAAACAGATTCATGTGCTCCACACAGTCCAGGGCACTCCACGCATCGGGACGGGGACGACGGTGCAACGCGTCGGTTGACTGGTCCTGTAAGCGCCGAACCTGCTCGTTGGCTTCGGCAAGTTCGTGCTGCACCTGCTGCGCCACCTCGATTTTGTTGAGTTTCATACCGTTACTTTAGTTAAAACAAAGGTCGACTAACCAGCGCGAACCATTCTTGGTCTGTACCAAGACTCTATATGCGCACGCTGCCCAGCAGTTTGCTGAGGTTGGTGGCGTCGATGCGCAGGTACGAAGCCAAATCTTTCTGCGAAACCATACGCAACAAATGGGGGCTGCGGGTGGCGAAGGTTCGGAAGCGGGTCTCGATGTCATAGGCCATCAGTGCGTGGTAGCGGTGCATCATCCCGACCAAAAAGCCTTCGGTTGCCTTGCGAAACAGCGTCTCGATGGGGCGGTGCTGCGCCATCAGTTGCTGGTGCCGCTCGAACGAGAGCCGCAAGAACCGGCTGTTGGTAATGGTTTCCAGGTAGTAGGCCGAGGGCAACTGCGTGAGAAACGACTCGAGAACGCCGGTGAACGAAGGCGGATACGTAAAGGCGACGATGTGTTCCTTGTTCCCGTTGAGGTAGAAAGCTTTCTGGATGCCTTCCTGCACGTAGTACATGTGGCGCTCGGTTTCCCCTTCGGCGGTCATGATGGTTTTTTTGGGTACCGAATACGGCTTCCAGTGAGAAAGATACTCGTCTAACGTGGCGTCATCGACGGGGTAAATGTTGTTCAGAAATTCTTTCATAAACGCGCTTCGTGGTCACAGACCACCCTGGTTAGCGCGAAGATACAGCCTGCCTTCGGTAAAGACGGTTTCCCAACAAACTATTCTTCTTGGAAATGACTTTTATAGAATACCTTCCTCATCCGCATGACCTTCTTCGACAAAATCTCGCGTAAGCTGTTTCCTTCCGATAAATTGGCATCGCGCGCCGACGTCCATGAGGTGCTTAAGCGACCCGAGCGCGACCGGTCAGCCTACGAAGCATGGCGCCGCCAGCCGGAATGCGAAGAACTGGTACGCGAGGTAGCCCAGGCCTATTATTACAAGAAGACTAACATCAGCAGCGAACTGGAGGTACACCTGCTCAACACCGCCTACGCCAATGGTTTCGCCGTATCGTACGTGCCGCGGGTGCCTGCTAAAGAGTTTCAGCACCTGTTCGAATGCTTCAAAGATCAGGTGGCGAACATGGGCTACCGCGTGGTGAATGCCGACCGCCGCATCAAAGATAAGGTGACCTACGTGGAGACGATTGAAAAGTATTACCTGAAACCCCCGCTTCACCAGGGCGACATCAAGGCGGGCAGTATCGATCAACTGTACGGCAACGTAGCGGTAGAACACGTGCTAATCAACGACCGCCCCAGCTACATCAAGGTGCAAGCCAGCATTTATTCCGACCGACTGTATCAGGACGCCCGGCACTTCGACGACTTCGCCGATCGGCTGTTTGCCGCGCGGTAGCGCAGCGGTTAGCGGTCAGTTAGCGGTCGGACGGCTCTTGCGAGGCTGAAATAGCCGTCCGACCGCTAACTCTGCCACTAAGGCAACGACAACCGCCGGACGATCAGGGAGTTCACCAGTTCGTAGAAGAGCAGCGGTTGCAGGGTGCGCCAGTTGGCAATCTGCAAGCTGCCTCCGTAGTTCACGTACGAGTCGATGTTATACTGCGTCATCTCCTCCAGTACGAAGTCACGGAAGCCTACTAATGCAATCCAGCCGTCCTCCACGTCCTCAAACCACTCTTCGTAGTAGCAGTCGTCGGAGCCGTGGAAGTTTAGGATGTTCTCGCCCACCAGCACAAACTGCCGGATGCCCTGCTGCGTCAGGTGGTCGATGATGTTGCGCTTCAGGTGCATGATGTCGTTATGGAGCGCGTCGTTCCACTCTCCAATCAGCTCGATCACCCCAAAGCCTCGCTGATAATCCATGTACAGAATTTTGATGTACAGCGTTTCGGAGCCGATAAAGTCCCAGGCCGGGTCAATGTAATAACCGTAAATGGTGCTGGTATACAATTCGTAATTATACTCCTTGCCGAAGTAGGGCGAGCGCTCGTCGGTCGCCACGTCGTAGTACTTGTTCCAGCGGTGAAAGGGTTCTATCTGGTGCATGAACTAAATTTGAAGTGTCTACTACACGACAAAAAGCGGCAAAAAATTGTTTCCGTCGGGCGGGGTTTTATAGTCTAGCAATAATTAGTGAGGCGGTAAGTTGTCTCTTTACCCAATGTCTCATCACTAAATAAGCGCTCATGTCCAGTCATTCTCGAAGATACCTACCCACCGCTCCGTGGATTTTAGTAGTCGCGCTGCTAACGCTAGGCGCTTGCACCCAAGACCAAGAAGTATTAGAAGAACTCGAGCCGCCCGCCCCCGTAGGATACGCAGGCGTAGACGAAAGCCTGTGGGTCTACTTCGAACGCTTCGAAGAAGAGGGGCGTAGCCGAGGAGTAACGATCGACCTACGCGCGGCGCAGGTCACCGGTCAGCTCAGTGAAATTGAACAGGAGCGCGTGCTGGGGCAATGCAATTACCAGCGCAACAACCACAACCGGGTTACGGTGGATGAAACCTTCTGGAATACCACCGGCGACCGCGGCAAGGAGTTCGTGGTGTTTCACGAGTTGGGCCACTGCTTTCTGCTGCGCGATCATCTGGAAGATGCTCTCCTCAACGGAGCTTGCACCAGCATTATGCGCAGTGGCACCGGCTCCTGCCGCGATAATTACGGTCGCCTGACGCGTGACTTGTATCTGGATGAGTTGTTTGACGAAGATCGGGCTCAGGATTTGTTACCATAGGGGCCGTGTGGCGGCGCGATTAGTCGTGCCGCCACATTTGTTACCGTTGCCCAGCGGCCACCGCCCGCCGCACCGAGCCGTGTTCGCGTAGCAGACGCTCGGCCTCGGCTTGGTCAATGCCCAGTTCTTCCATCACCATGTTCGTGCCGCGCTCCACCAGTTTGTGGTTGCTCAGTTGCATATCCACCATGCGGTTGCCCTGCACCCGGCCCAGGCCGATCATCGTGGCGGTGGACAGCATGTTGAGCACCAGCTTCTGCGCCGTGCCCGCCTTCATCCGCGTGCTGCCCGTCACAAACTCGGGGCCGACGACCACCTCGATGGGAATCTCCACGGCGGCCGCCAAGGCACTACCGGCGTTGCAGGTGATGCAGCCGGTAAGGATGCCCTGCTTCCGCGCTTCGGTCACGCCGCCGATCACGTAGGGCGTGCGGCCCGAGGCGGCAATGCCCACCAGCACGTCTTTATCGCTGATGTTGTACTCCTGCAAATCTTTCCAGGCCTGCGCCGGATCGTCTTCGGCAAACTCCACGGCCTTGCGAATGGCCGCGTCGCCCCCCGCCATGATTCCTACCACCCAGTCGTGCGGCACTCCGTAGGTGGGCGGGCACTCCGAGGCATCGACAACGCCCAGGCGTCCGCTGGTGCCCGCCCCGATGTAGAACAGGCGTCCGCCCTGCTTCATACGGGCCACGGTGCCCGCTACCAACTTCTCGATCTGCGGAATGACTTTCTCGACGGCGCGCGGCACGGTCTGGTCTTCTTGATTGATGATTACGAGCAGCTCCCGAACCGACATTTGCTCGAGATGGTCGTAGTGAGAAGTGGATTCGGTGGTGGACATACGGGGGAGATGAAGTTACGGGTGCGAAGTAGCAAAAAAACGAACGCTTTGGCAACTCAGCTTCCCTTGCGTACTGCATCAGGCCCCACAACGCCCGTGCCTTTGAGACGTAACTTACCGAATTGCGACTACCTTTTTTATCGGACACCACCGAAGATCCAAAACGTCTTGATGTTTTTGTCGAAACAACCCGTTCGATCGATCACTCGAACCCGTTGTTTTGGTTGAAATGTCCTGTTCGAATTTGCGTTTTGCGGGGAGAAAATGCTCGATGATCGGGCGAAAATGTCCAATTTCATAAAAAAAAGCGCCGAAACCGACTTAAAGTGGGCTCGGCGCTTCTTATCCGTAGCACAAGGTAGTCAGGTTGGTCTACAAAGGCAAACCCCTCCGATGTAAGGTTTCGTCCGGCAACGCAAACCCTTGACCCTCTTTTCAGGAGCGATGATACAACGTGAGTCCGGCGATGGGACTTTCCACAATGTTTTGCACGCTAAACTCCAAGTCGTTGGCCACCTGCCGCAGCACGTTGCTGTAGTAAAAGGCAATCGAACCGGTGAAGTGGACCTTGTGCTGCTGATGGTTTTCGTACTTCGCCACGTTCTTTTCAAAAAACTGCCGAAACCCATCGTATACCATCCGCACGATGTAGGGGTGCTTCAGGTGGTGAAAGGCAAACCGGGCGAAGCTGGCCAGATAGGTATTGGCCTGCGGTTGCCGGTACACCTGGTCCAGCACCGCGGCGGTGGTCACATCGTAGCGCTTGGCAAACTGGCGGCGTAGCGGTTCGGGCATATCACGCTTCAGGTAGCGATTGAGCAGCTCCTTGCCGATGTACGTTCCGCTGCCCTCGTCGCCCAGCACGTAGCCCAAGGGCGGCACGTTGTCAACAATCGCTTGCCCGTCGTATAAGCACGAATTAGCTCCCGTACCCAGAATGCAGGCAATGCCCGCTTGGTGCCCGCACAGCGACCGGGCCGCCGCCAGCAAGTCGCTCTCTACTTGCACCGGCGCATTAGGGAAAGTACTGGTCAGGGCCTGAACGGCCGTCTGATTCACCGTAGGGTTGGCGCACCCGGCACCGTAGAAAAAGACCCGCTCAATGGGTACCGTGAGTTGGGGAAGCAGTTCCTGATCCAACACCCGGGCCATGTCGTTGCTCGACTGGTGGTAGGGGTTGAGTCCTACGGTTTTGGCCTGATGAATCTTTCCCTGGGCATCAATGATGCGCCAGTCGGTTTTGGTGGAGCCACTGTCGGCGATTAGTATCATAGCTATACGATTGGTGAATGGGTGAAGAATGAAGGGGGTAATTTGAAACGACTACGCATCAAACCACGCATTCAGCAATTCAACCATTCCTTCCTTCAATCATTCTCTTTACCTTGCCCGTCAAAAGTACGATTCTATGAACAACGCGTGGCACGATGGCTACCACTTTTTGTCGAAGCTCAGCCCGCGCCGCGCCTACAACGCCGCTCAGGTATTAAGCAGCTACTACGCCTCGCGCGTGAGCGGGCGGCCCCGCCACCGGGGAATGCCCATTAGCTTGTCCATTGAGCCCACCACGGCCTGCAACCTGCGTTGCCCTGAGTGCCCTAGCGGACTGCGCTCGTTCACCCGACCCACCGGCAAGCTCAGCGACGCGTTGTTTGAGAAGATTATCGACGAAGTGCAGCATACGCTGGCTTATTTGCTGTTCTACTTCCAGGGCGAACCCTTCTTGCACCCGCAGTTGCTCGACTGGGTGCGCTATGCTTCGGACCGCGGCATCTACACCGCCACTTCTACCAACGCCCACTTCCTGACCGACGATGTGGCCCGACGGACGGTGGCATCGGGGCTGGACCGTTTGGTGATTTCTATCGACGGCACCACCCAGGAAACTTATCAGGCCTACCGGGTGGGCGGGAAGTTGGAGAAGGTGCTGGCGGGCACGCGAAACATTGTTCGTTGGAAGAAGGAGTTGCGCTCGCGCACGCCCCACGTGGTGTTTCAGTTCCTGGTGGTGCGCCCCAACGAGCACCAAGTGGCCGAGGTAAAAGCGCTCGCCAAGCAGTTGGGCGTGGATGCGGTCGGCCTGAAAACGGCTCAGATTTATGATTATAAACAGGGTTCGGACCTGATACCAACGCTGGCGCAGTACTCCCGCTACCGGCAGCAGCCCGATGGAACCTACGCCATCAAGAACCCTTTGCTTAACCACTGCTGGAAGATGTGGCACTCGGCCGTGATCACCTGGGACGGGCAGGTGGTGCCCTGCTGCTTCGACAAAGACGCCCACCATACGCTGGGCGACGTGCGCCATCATTCTTTTGCGGATATCTGGCGCAGCGAACCCTACCAGCGCTTCCGGCAAACGCTGCTGCGCTCACGAAGCGAGATTGACATTTGTCAGAATTGCACGGAAGGCACGAAGGTATGGGGATGATGACTGCCACCGGGTTGGCGCGGGTTTTCTAGATCAGTGCCCTTCTACCCTCAGTAGTTGACTGGCCGCCCGACAGATCTTCTGGTGAGCAGACGTACTTAACTCCAACAATCTTGAAAAGTCTCTGTTTTCCCCTATCTTCATCGGCAAGCATACTAACAACGATCATCCTATGAAACAGCTCATCCCTCTGCTAGGCGCGCTGGCTCTCGTGGCCTGTACCACTGGCCTCAGCACGCCCCCCGCCGAAGAAAAACTAACCACCGCCGCCCGGCACTTTTTAGAACTGTTGAAAGCCCCCCAACGGCAAGCCGCCACTTACCCTCTTGACGATGACGAGCGCTATAACTGGCACTTCACTCCGCGTGAACGACAGGGCGTGCCGCTCAAGAGTATGACCAAAGCCCAGCAAGCGGCTGCCCTGCAACTGATGAAAGTTTGCCTGAGCGAAGCCGGTTACGAGAAGGCGATGGACATCCGCGAACTGGAAAACGTGCTGCGCACCGTGGAGAACCGTCCGCCGAACGATACGCGCCGCGACCCAATGAATTATTCGTTTACGATTTTTGGCGAGCCGGGAGACGAGCAAGCCTGGGGCTGGCGCGTGGAGGGCCACCACCTGTCGCTCAACTACACCGCCATTGACAACCGAATCGTTTCGGCCACGCCTACCTTTTTAGGAGCCAATCCGGGCCGGGTGCCTTCGGGACCCAAAAAGGGTTGGCGCGTGCTGGCCCCCGAAGAAGACCTGGGCCGCGCGTTGGTGAAACTGCTCGACGAAAACCAACTGCGCACCGCCCTGATTGCCGAAGAAGCCTATCCTGAGATAGTGACCGACACCAAACGCTACGCAAAGATCGGGGAACCGGAAGGGTTGCCCTACATTGACATGACCGCCGCGCAGCAGGACAAACTGGTGCAACTGCTGGATTTGTACTACAACGTACACCGCGCCGAAGTGGCCGAAGCCGCGCTTACTCCCATCAAGGAAGATTTAGCCAACGTCCACTTCGCCTGGGCCGGTGGGTTGGCAGTGGGTGACCCGCACTACTACCGCCTGCACGGCCCCACCTTTGTGATTGAGTACGATAACACCCAAAACAACGCCAACCACATCCACACCATCGTCCGCGACCTAAAAAACGATTGGGGCAAAGACGTGCTGAAAGCGCATTACGAGTCAGCACATTAGCGGCATGCGTCAGACGGCTCTTGCAGCGCTACAAGAGCCGTCTGACGCATGCGCTGGGTGTGCCAAAGACACTCTCTGTCCTGGAATTCTTGCGTCCGTAAGCTTCCCGCAAAGCTGCGTGAATAATTTTATCGTCGGTGGGTACCTTTACCAACTCACTCCGACAATAAACTTATGACGGTTAGAATTTTTAGAATACTGCTTTCTGTAATTTTTCTTGCTTCTGTTTTCTCAGGTTGCCAAGACGAAGAAGAAACTATCCTTCCTCCCCAGGAACCTGAAGTTGCTGATAAAGATACTGTACCGATAGTCGAGGCGCCCAAAGTAGTGTACAATCTTCAAGGCACTGTGCAGAAAGGCCCTTTTATCAACGGTACGGCGGTAACTGTGTCGGAGCTAGACTCAATGCTTGTTAGCACGGGTAAGAATTTTACTACCCAGATTACCGACAACAAAGGTGCTTTCGCAATTAAAAATATTGAGTTACAATCAGGTTACGTGCAGTTGATGGCTAACGGTTTTTACTTTGATGAAGTGCGAGGGGAGAAGTCTACCGCTCAACTCACTCTATTTGCGTTGGCCAATCTTGCTGATACAAGTAGCGTCGTAAATGCTAATCTGCTTTCGCATCTGGAAAAAGATCGAGTGATTTATTTGATGCAGGAGGAGAATAAAGATTTTGCTATTGCTAAGAAGCAAGCGCAGAAAGAAGTTCTGGCGGTTTTCGGTATAGAGAAAAAAAACATAGTCGTTTCCGAAAATTTAGATATCACCCAAGAGGGCGATGACAACGCCATTCTACTAGCGGTTTCTGTCATACTCCAGGGATACGGTAGTGTAGCTGACCTTTCTGAATTGTTAGCTGGCATTAGCGGCGACTTGAAGCCTGACGGAATACTGAACGACAGCACGTTAGGCACTACCCTTATCAACAATGCTTTCTACCTGGATTTGACTACCATTCGTGAAAATATTATTAATAGGTACCAAGAACTAGGTAGTACGGTTGTGATTAGTGATTTTGAGAAGTACGCTCGTAGTTTTATTAGCAATACCGAATTTGCCCTCACGCAGAAAATTGAATATCCGGCACAGGGATTCTACGGCGAGAACCTTTTATCCGGTACCAAAGAAAGATATCCGAATGGCAACCTAGGCGGAGGTAAATATATAGATTATGATATCTATGCAGTATTACCAGTGGGCACTGAGCTAAAAGTAAAGATATCATCCCATTTGCCTCCCGATCCAATAGCTTGGGGATTTGCCCCCCGTCATGACGATGGATGGACTTATACTGACCATAATGAGGCTGATCAGTCCAGAATATTCACTACCACCAAGCACGGTGAAGTAAAGTTAAGATTTTATCTTTTTCGCGACATCAAAATCGAAATCTACGAGCAGGGAGCTACAACTCCGACCCGAGTGAAAAATATTGACGCTTACTAAACTATATCCAATGCGACACCTTATTTCAGTACCGTTATTACTACTGTTTATCACTACGGGTTGCCGAGATGACGAAGAGATATCTATCCAGGAGAAAACCTACAATTTAAACGGCTACGTCCAGAAAGGCCCTTTCATTAATGGCACCGCCATCACGGTGTCCGAATTGGATAAAAGGCTGGTGGCCACCGGCAAAAACTTCACCACGCAAATCGTCGACAACAAGGGTGCGTTCAGCCTGAGAGATGTAAAACTGCAATCCGATTTTGTGCAGTTGATTGCCGAGGGCTTCTACTTTGACGAAGTACGCGGTGAGAAGTCGGCCGCGCAACTCACCTTGTTTGCCTTAGCCGACGTCTCTGATGCCAACAGCGTGAACGTGAACCTGCTGTCGCACCTGGAAAAAGCTCGGGTGATCTATCTCATGCAAGAAGAAGAAGAGAGCTTTGTCACGGCTAAGCAGCAAGCGCAGCAGGAAATTCTATCCATCTTCGGCATCGAGAAAGCTGGTATGATGGCTTCCGAACTACTGGACATTTCGCAAGACGGTGAAGACAATGCTATTCTGCTGGCCATCTCGGCTATCCTGCAAAGCAATAACAGCGTCGCCGAACTTTCGGAACTGTTAGCTAACCTTATCACTGACATTCGCGAAGACGGGGTGCTGGATAGCGAGAGCACATGGGAGAAAATTCGCGGCAATGCGATGGCCTTGAGATTACCGGATATCCGGCAGCACCTGGAAGTCCGCTACGAAGAACTGGGGGTGGATGTCACCATTCCTAACTTTGAGCAGTACGTGGATAGCGACGGCGATGGGTTCTTGAACAAAGACGAAGATGATACGCCGGATGACTTTGCGTTTGAACCGCAGGTGGATGTGGCAGTGGAAACGGTGGTGATTTCCAATGAAGTAATTATCTCTGGCCTAAAAGATGGCGGCGTATCTAATATCATCATTTCGAACGGGCAGCTGGTCATCAATGGACAAAAACTCGGTGGTTCTACGGCTCAGATTAAGAATGGAGATACATTACAAGTAGCGCTTCAGAGCAGTAGAAAGTTTATGACTATGAGTAGCGCCTCTGTAGCACTGGATTCTGTTAAAACAATGTTTGAGGTGACCACTGATGACTATCTACCTAACCCATTTACCTTTCAAGAAGTTACGAGAGCAAGAGTATCAAAGAGCTACTTATCTGACACGATAACAATTACCGGACTCCTACATCCACTTTCTCAAAAACACATTCAATTTAATTCTAGCCAAACTGCTGGCTCTGCCATTTACGTTAATGGAGAACGATACACTTCAAACAACTTCAGTATAAGAGAAGGCGATCAGATATGGATGGAAGCCGTCTCATCGAACATATATCTAACAACAATAATTACCTCGCTTACGCTCAACGACCAGCGCACTGATTTTAGAGTATTGACTTCTAATGATCCTGTACAAGAAAAAGCGGTTGCCACTATGGACCCGTATCGCGTTGTGCTAACAGATACAAAGATATCATTCAGTATTGGTGATTATATCTACACGAAAACTTCTGATCATAGTGATACAGACCCCCGGAGGTTCTATAAATATGATCCAGCAACTGACATCTGGACGCGAGTAGCGGATCTCCCTGGTGAGATTAGAGAAGACGCGGTAGGGTTTGCTATTGGGGGTAAAGGGTATGTAGGATTAGGATCAAGTGAGAAGGGTTATCACTTAACAGATTTTTGGGCATATGATCCTGAACGGAATCTATGGGAGGAATCTGTTTCTTTTCCTGGAGAAGGGAGGATAAGTGCGCTCGCTTTCGTAGTTGGTGAAAACGCTTATGTGGGGTCTGGCTACAATACAGGCGAGGTTGATTACGACTGGCTAATAGATTTTTGGAAATTTAGTGCTGTAAACAACACGTGGACACGGGTTAGTGATTTTACAGGGAACGTCCGTGCATGGCCGTTGGGTTCGGCACACAAAGCAAAGGATATTTTGGGTTGGGATGGAGCAGCGGAAAATACTTGAGCGACTTTTGGGAATATGATCCTGCGGCTGACAAGTGGACTCAGAAAGCCTCATTGCCGTTAGCAGGTGAAGAAAATAGAAGTATAGGATTCAGCATTGGAAATAAGGGATACGCTGTTTTTACATATTGCTGTGGACCTGAGATATACGAATATGATGCTATTACTAACAGTTGGTTAGGAATAAAAACGAACCATCCTGTTGAAGTCATGTACAATGACGTGGGAACTTCGTCTCTTGAAAAAGGCTATATATTTACTTCTAATAGGTTTCTAGAATTCACCCCACCCCAAGACTAAACCCCTACTTCTTCCTAAAAAACACCCGGATGGGCACTCCTTCAAAGTTGAAGTGCTCGCGGATGCGGTTTTCCAGGAAGCGGGTGTAGGCCTGCTTCACGTACTGCGGGTGGTTGCAGAAAAACGCGAACGTGGGCGTGTAGACCGGCAGTTGGGTTATGTACTTGATCTTGATGTACTTGCCCTTCACCGAGGGCGGGGGCTTCTTCTCAATCTCGGGCAGCAGCGTATCGTTAAGCTTCGAGGTGCTGATGCGGCGCTGCCGGTTCTCGTGAATCTCCGCGGCCTTCTCGATCGTTTGGTACACCCGCTGCTTGGTGGTCATGGAGGTGAACAGAATGGGAATGTAGTTAAACTCGCCCAGCCGCTCGTAGATATGCTCCCGAAACTGCTTGGCCGTGTGGGTATCCTTGTCGATCAAATCCCACTTGTTCACTAGAATCAGGATGCCCTTGTTGTTTTTGTTGGCCAGTTGCACAATGTTCATATCCTGCGCCTCCATACCGCGCTGGGCGTTGAGCATCACAATGCAAATATCTGAGTCTTGCAAAGCTTGCACGCTGCGCAGCGTAGAGTAAAACTCAATGTTATCCGAAATCTTGGCCTTCTTGCGCAGTCCAGCCGTATCCACCAGAATAAACTCCTTGCCGTACAGATTATACCGGGCGTTGAGTGCGTCGCGGGTGGTGCCCGCTACGTCGGTGACGATGCTGCGCTCTTCACCCAGCAGCACGTTGAGCAACGAGGATTTGCCCACGTTAGGCCGCCCCAGAATAGCCAGCTTTGGAATGCCCGCTTCGGGATCTTCGGCATCGTCGATGTCGAAGTGCGTCACCACCTGGTCGAGCAAGTCACCGGTGCCCGCCCCGCTGGCCGACGACACCGGAAACACCTCGCCCAGGCCCAGGCCGTAGAACTCGGCGGCCAGGTAGTTGCGCTCGGCGTTGTCGGCTTTGTTGGCGATAATATAAACGGGCTTCTCGGTGCCCCGCAGTTGGGCGGCAAAGCTTTCGTCCAGGTCGGTGATGCCGGTTTCCACGTCGACCATAAACAGAATCACGGTGGCCTCGTCGATGGCCAGTTGCACCTGGTTGCGAATGGCCTCCTCGAAGATATCGTCGGAGTTGGTCACGTAGCCGCCAGTGTCGATCACCGTGAAGTGCTTGCCGATCCATTCGGCGTAGCCGTAGTGGCGGTCGCGCGTCACGCCGCTCACGTTATCCATGATGGCCTGTCGCCGCTCCACCATGCGGTTGAAAAAGGTGGATTTGCCCACGTTGGGACGTCCGACAATGGCAACGATGTTTGACACAATGATTGGGTTATGTAGTTGTACTATTTTTGTTTAGAATCGCGCAGAGACGCGGTGTTCTGCGTCTCTGCCGCCACCACAAAAATAACAAAATTCTGCTACGAACGGTAACCGAAGTTTTGTAGCTTCCGGTGCTCGCGTCGCCAATTCGGCACCACCTTCACGTGCTGCTCCAGGTGCACTTGCTTGCCAAAGAATTTCTCCAGGTCGGCCCGGGCCTGCATGCCCACCTTTTTGAGACCCGCTCCGCCCTTCCCAATCAGAATCCCCTTCTGGCTGGTCCGCTCCACGTAAATTTCGCAGCGCATCCGAATGATCTGCTCGTCTTCCTTAAATTCTGTCACCACCACTTCGCTACTGTAGGGCACCTCCTGCTTATAGTTCATAAAGATTTTTTCGCGCACAATTTCGGCGGCAAAGAAGCGCTCAGGCTTGTCGGTGATCTGGTCTTTGTTGAAGTAGGGCGGGTGCTCAGGCAGGCGCTGAAGAATGGCGTTGAGCACTGCTCTTACGTTGAAACCTTCCAGGGCCGATACCATAATAGATTCGGCGGGTTTGATAATCTCTTGCCAGTAGGTCATCTTGTCTAGCGCCTGGCTGCCCTTGGCCAGATCGATCTTGTTCATCACCAGCACCACCGGCACTTCTGAGTTCACCAATTTCTGCACGTAAGCCTCGTCCCCACGGGGCTCGGCCTCGTACTTCTCGTACAGGTCGGTGACAAACAGAATCACGTCGGCATCTTCCAGGGCGATGTTGACGAAGCGCATCATGGCTTGGTGCAGTTCGTACTGGGGCTTCACCAGTCCGGGAGTATCGGAATAGACGATCTGGAAGTCGTCGCCGTTCACGATGCCCATGATGCGGTGGCGGGTGGTTTGGGCTTTAGAGGTGATGATCGACAGGCGTTCGCCCACCAGCGCGTTCATAAGGGTGGATTTGCCGACGTTGGGTTTACCCACGATACTGACGAATCCCGCCCGGTGTGGCTTTGCTTGGTTCGATTGGGTTGCATCAGCGGCATCTCCGCCTGATTGAATTTCGTTAGACGAAGCTTCGTTGGGCTGAATCTCGTTGGGTGAAGGTTCGTCTTGATGGGTAGGTTCTTCCATAGGATTTAAATATCCCGCAAAGGTATTTGTTTTTATAAACGTAACCTTTACTTTTGTGATTCGTTTCCAACGATACACCGCGGGGTAGAGCAGTTGGTAGCTCGTCGGGCTCATAACCCGGAGGCCGCAGGTTCGAGTCCTGCCCCCGCTACTCTGAAAATCAGGCAGTTACAGTAAAATGTAGCTGCCTTTTTTATTGATGGGTACAACATAGGTACAACTCAGATAGCGCAAACTTGACAACCATTTTTATCTTGTGATAAAGATTATCCATAATAGTATAGGATGGATAATGATGAAATTAGAATTCAAACCACTTGACCCCTCTATAGAATGGTCTTCCGACGTTGAGAGATTTTTTACCGACCACTTCAATCATATACAATTCCAGTTAAGAGAATTTGAGTATGATAGTTTTTTGACCACCCAACAAAAAGAGACGCAACAGCGAGTAGTTATAAATTTAGCTGATGAATTTCGAAACAACGTTCTTGAAAATTTGAGTGAGCGTGCCCTTGCTATGCTGGAAAACAAAGAACCACCTCCAGCACTACACGACTACCAAAAAATGTTCGAGCCTTATAGATAAAAATATAGTTAGGCACTTAGAAGCTGTTTTAAAACCTATTGAAGTTTGAGGTCAAACTAAAAACGTACTCATGACAGGACAGTTATAGAGTTGAGAGACAACATAACAAAGACCGCCATGAGTACTGAACAAAAGAATAGTAAAAGGAGAAGGTATCCTAGCGATATCAGTAAAAACGGATGGAAGCACCTACGCAAACTTCTACCGGTAAAAGAGACTGACCCTAGCCGGGGGGGAAGGCCATCTGCTGACTTGCATCAGGTGGTCAATGCCATCTTTTATGTGGTGAAGACCGGTTGCCCTTGGCGCTGTTTACCTCATGATTTTCCTTGTTATGCCACCGTGTTTGGCTATTTTAATCGCTGGAGTAAGGATGGTACTTGGCAATGGATACACACCCAGTTTGTTAAGAAGGTAAGAAAGAAAATGAAGCGCAATAAACGTCCCAGTGCTGCCTGTATAGATTCTCAATCCAGCAAAACTACCGCTAGTGGGGGTGAACACCGAGGTTTTGACGGCGGCAAGCAGGTAAAAGGTCGCAAACGATTTATTCTCACCGACACGCAAGGTTTACTACTGGCCGTGTGGACATGTGCGGCCGGGATTTCTGAGAAAGCGGGTGCTATGTATTTGCTGCGCTATATTAAACGTATCAACTGTCTACACAACTTATGTGAGCGTATTGAGCTAGTTTGGGTGGATGGGGGATACCGCGGTCCCAGTTTGCTTGACTACGTACGCAAACTATGGGGTTGGACTTGGCAAGTGGTCTTGCGAACCGACGAGAAGAAGGGCTTTAAAGTATTACCCCGAAGATGGGTCGTAGAGCGTACTTTCGCTTGGATATTGAATGCTCGTAGGCTGAGTGTGGACTACGAAAAGACTAGAAAAAACAGTCAAAGCATGGTCTACCTGGCTATGCTACCGCTAATGATTAGACGCCTAAACTAGTTTTAAAACAGCTTCTTAGTATTTCACTGACGATCCGATGCTTTTCCTCAATGCTCGCAATAGCTATTCTTTTTTTAAGTTGCGAATGTGCACGACGAATTTTGAATCTTGTATTTGGTTCAGAAGCCTCAACCAACTCTGAGGCTACCTGCTCCGCATTCGTTTGAAATGCTTGTCCTGCTAAATTTAGGCACTCTTCAAGGTCGCTCAATTGTTGGGTCAAACGATCATATAGTGCTTGGGTGGCAGCTTTCCACTCGTCCGCGTAAATACGTTTTTCAAAGGGATGGTCCTTAGAAAGGATATTGCGAATATCTCTCTTAAGGTAATGGATTAGACGTTCGGTAGTTTGCTCCGTAATCGCATCATGGCGATCATTGACAAACGCTAAATCAGGGACGGCGCGACCGCTCAGGTCCAATCTGTCATATTCCGATATCAGTATGTCATTATTAATGATGTAGATATTATAGGCACGAAGTGGGGGCATAACAAATAGCTGAAATCGGTCATCGTTCATGTCCCGAAAACATCGGCAGAGATGAGTAAAGCCCGTGATCAGCATCTTCTCGATGACCGTTTCTATGTATTCCTGCCTTAAGTTATCTTCTTCAACTGGTTCAGCGATCCGTTCTGGGGGTTGTAACACTCGCTGATACAAAGCCTTTTCTTTCACGGCCAGTGCCGCTTCCAATCGTTTATAATGGCCTTTATCGTGGTATTTGTATAATTTAGGTATGGCCTCTAGGGATTTGATAGAAAGTGCTTCACTTTTGGACAGATAATCTAGCACAAAGTATTCCTGCTCGATTTTAGGAATTAGTTCAGCGTGCCGGTCGAAGTACCCCTCCCAGTAGCCATCTTCGGCGATCGGTTCTGATAAACAGAAAAGATCATAGCCTCGAGCACTAAAGATTGCTTTTTTTAGCCTGTTGAACGCAACCAATTCCTCTTCACTAAGACCAAATTTTTCAGGAGGAGTATCCAGGATCATTGAGAAGCAAAAAAGTCGTTCGAGCGGAAAGCCTATAGTATTATTATCGGAAGCGAACCGACTACCAGCTGACCGGGTGTCTTCTAATCCAAGGAGTTCGGCTAGTTTTCTCGGATCAATACCCTTCTCTCGCAACACTTTCCGCAAATGCGTCCCGTCAGAAACGTTCATATCAAATTTTTTTTAGCACCCTCCCTCAACTTCTTGAAAAGGTACTATTATATATAGTATTCGCATAAGTACGAGAAAATCTGCAACGGTCCTAGTCAGTCTACGAGAAAATCTGCAACCATCTGGTCTAAGTATAAAGCGTAAAAGCACTTCCTTCTCACTTTTGAGGAAGCAAATTAACAGCTAATTCGCTACAAATATCAGAATATGAACCTGCAGAATTTATCAAATTTGCAAAAAGAAAAAATTGCCATAGGTTTATCTCTCTAATCATTGATTGATTCTTCATCCATCTAATTCTTCGCTTATGCTATTTCGCAAATACCAACCCCCTCTTAGATCTCCACTATTTGTTAGACTAACGCTGTTCTGCTTTTCGTTTGCACTGCTTAGTTGCGCTTCCCTACGTCCCCAGACCTCAATCCTCACGATTGTAAACGCAACCCCTTACCCCACATCGATCGCTGTCCGCCAGCAAACAACGGTTGATACAGCTACGACACACGGATGGCACGTTATAGATCCGGGGGAGTCGTACCAGATTGAGCAAGATTTTATCAAAGTTGATCCTGAACATTTCATCTTTAGCAAATCCGACCCATCAATGTCAGAAATCTTAAAATGGTATTTTGACTTGCCTTCTGACCACGAGGGCATTCGCTACTTTGAGGGTGAGTTTCCCTTTCCTGTTATTTTAGACAAACCTTACTTTTCTTTAACTACGGTAGACAACCGGGTTATACACAAAAGAGCAGGAACTACGGAGCCAGCTTTCTTTAAGCGAATAGTCCCCAACGACTTAGGGAAGAAGAAGATAAACGGCCGAAAGAAAAGAAGGTACTATCAGGCGAATTACATTATAAAGGACGAGCATTTTCCTAATGTGAACGTTAGAAATGCCAGATCAACCTACCAGTCACTAAAAAAAGCCTATACAAAGACCGGCAAGTTGACTGTGCGAAACACTGCCCCTTATGCTATTAAATTTGCTACAGATTATCAGTATACCCGAGACTCTTCGCATACCCGCGGTTGGTTTTTCCTCGATGTAGGAGAAGAAAAAACTTTTATAGAAACTTTCAAAGGCATTCAGCCCAACTTCAATGTATATGCGCAATCAACTGATAGAGAAACAGAATTTGTGAAAAGTATTTTTGGGTTATCATGGGATCATCCGGGTGTACGGTATTTTCAACCTCACAAAGAAGATGAGTACACTCTTAAAAGCATACACGACACTCGAGATTTTTCATTTCTTACCCATCGCAATGAAGAATATATCAGGGTTGCAGAAACGTACCCCGTACAGTTTAAAGCATTGAGTAGCGAGAAGGTTGGAGAGGGTGTTTACGAGAGTGATCACACAATCGTTGATCAGAGTTTTCCGAGTATATATATGGATAGGGAAACGCTAAAAGGCACCGAAGCATCAAAGGTATACGCACAAAAAGCCAAAGTTCTCCGCGCTTCCTTCGAACGACAGATTGAATATGATCAGGAGATTAAAAGCTTTGAGGAAAATGTGCCGTTTATACTAGGGCTAAACACGACTGACCATAACGGTAATAGCTCTTTGGGTATTACTATAGATCGGGTTCATTATGAAGAGAATATTCTAGGTGATGAGTTTCCTTTCAAGCCCGGTGATGTTATTACTGCCTTCAACAACCAGCCGGTGTTTGGTAACAAAGAATTGACGGTTCTCCTCAACCGGCACGCAAGATCGTTAGATGGTGGAATAGGCAAACCAATACCATTTACCCTTACCAGGAATGGGAACCAATACACCGGAGAGACACTCTATTTCTTCAATCCTTACTACCGGCACTGGCCGAAGAACGAAGGGTGGAAAGCCTTTTGGTATAAAATAGCCGATGCTTTCTTCTACGGATTTGATGAAGACATCTACCGGGCCTTTTTAGCCGATGATCCTGCCGATGCCTGGGAATATGTTCAAAACCAAGCGCGGCTAAATCAATTCTATTCTAAGTCCTCTATCGCGGGTACTGTTGTGGGTGCTTTTCTTTCACCCGGAAAATTGTTACTTCAAAGGGGTGTAACTAGAGGTATTTCGAAGATGGGCATGAAGCGAGGGGTCGCGGGTCTTGTCACCGCTACGGCCCTCGAGGCAGGCGAGGAGGCTATATGGTCGATTGGTAACCGGTCGCCAGTACTTACCGATCAAGAGTTTGTCACAAAAATGGCAGAGAATATGGCATTGGGTGCCGGTTTAGGTTTTGCAATCGCTTCATGGAATTTAGTCAGAAAATAACTAACTTTTAAAGTATGGAAACGTCACTAAAATTTTTCACCGAAAAGACGCTACAAATCTTTGTACTAATAGCGTTACTAATCACCGGGCCTTATCAGGCTACCGCTCAATTGAGCGGAGCATTCAACGATGCGGTGAAAGTAATAGTAAAAACGGGGGACGATGTTGCTACAGGGACTTCCAGAGGAACTACACGCGCTGCCAATGTCTCTTATGTAGCTCCGCAACGTGTAAAATTGACTTTTACTCCCAGTCCAACAGTTACTCGGCGTCCGTCTTCAACAGGTAGGGTTATCGATAACTCGTCCAATGCATCGTTTGACCGCACTACGCCCGATCCACAAGCAACCAAGAGAGCCATTCGTCAAAGTACTAACGCACGAAGTAATACGACAGATGTTGCAAATTCTTTCGAGAGAAAAAGAGTTAGTGACCAAACAACTCAAACAAGAATCAGCAACAATCAGAATGGGAGGTCAGGTAAACAGGCTAGATTGAAAGAGCTTGCAAATGATGATAAGGTCAGTTCTTCTGATAGAGGATGGATAAAATCTGAGACAAATCACATAAGAAATGGCAATCGTCAGAACATAAGAAATCCTCCGGGCAAAGACTTGGCACATGAGAGAGGTTGAGAAGCTGCTAAAGGCTATTCGTATCAACATACTAATCTGCAAGACAGAGATTTACATAAGTTACAGCATAAGTACGATAAGAAGGGCACAGCGAACAAAGAAAGACCAATTAATGTGCCGAACAAATAGGTAGCGATATGATTAGAAAAGAAGAAGTAGACAACGTATCAAAGTTGAGTCCAAAAGACAGGTATAAGTATTTTATTAAGAAGGTGGCAGATTTTGAAGAATTATGGCTATTAAAGAATGATAATGATGATATTGCTTTATCAGAGGATAAAAGCCATGTATTGGTGCCATTTTGGACAGCACCTGAATTCTTACAAAGTTGCCAGAATGGAATATGGAGAGAGTACATTGCGGCCAAAGTGACTTTAGATGAACTCGAGGATGAAGTTCTAATAGATGCTAGAAAGAAAGGGCATCTTATTGATGTTTTTCCTATTAATAATAAATCGGGTTTCGTAGTATCAGTTGAAGAATTTGTCCGTGATCTAAACCATGAGTTAGAGAACTATAAATAATTCCCGGGTTGAACAATATTTCTTTCCGTAAGATACATTATCACATCTTTAGTAAGTGACCTGCCCCCCAAAAGTCGGTCCATTTTATAAGTTAGGAATTGGTTTATAAAAGTCTTTTATGAAAGGAGACAAATTATGAGCCGAGGCAAACGTTATACAGCCGAACAAATTATCAAGATATTGCGTGAGGTTGAGATTTATACATCGCGCGGGCAGACTGTGGAACAGGCTGTTCGGGCATGTAGTATTTCCGAGCAGACCTATTATCGTTGGCGCAAAGAATATGGCGGGATCAATATAGATCAAGCTAAGCGCTTCAAGGATTTGGAGAAAGAGAACTTACGGCTTCGCAAGGCGGTATCGGACTTAACGCTTGATAAGCTTATATTAGAAGAATCTTTATCGGGAAAGTTTTAAGCCCTTCTGCCCGCCGTGCGTGTGTGGATCATGTGATCTTCAAGCTCGGCGCATCAGAGCGCCGGGCTTGCAGTGTGATCAAACAACCGCGCTCAACACAAAGGCGTGAACCTGTAAAACGTGATGATGAGGACGCGCTGACACAAGCAATTATCCGTTTTGCCTGTGAATATGGCCGGTATGGCTATCGCCGAATTACAGCTCTTCTTCAAGCAGAAGGCTGGCATGTTAATCACAAGCGCGTTGAGCGTATCTGGCGGCGTGAAGGGCTAAAAGTTCCCATGAAACAACCAAAGAAAGGCAGGCTGTGGTTGAATGATGGATCGTGCGTAAGACTGCGCCCGAGTTGGAAACACCATGTCTGGGCGTATGATTTTGTTCATGATCGCACAAAGGACGGACGAGCATTCAGAATGTTAACGGTGATTGATGAATATTCAAAGGAATGCCTTGCGATCACAACAAAACGTAAGCTCAAGAGCGGTGATGTGCTGGAAACATTGGAAAATTTATTCATTGATCATGGTATGCCGCATCATATCCGGTCTGATAACGGCGCTGAGTTTACAGCTAAGGCTGTGCGTAGCTGGCTGGAGAAGATGAAGGTCAAACCGACATATATTGAACCCGGTAGCCCGTGGGAGAACGGCTATAATGAGAGCTTTAACGGTAAGCTGCGCGATGAATTATTGGATCGCGAGTTGTTCGATACGCTGTATGAAGCACAAGTGCTGATCGAGCGTTGGCGCGTGCATTACAACACAAAAAGGCCGCACAGCTCACTCGGATACAGACCGCCCGCACCGCAAACACTCTTGCCAAAGCCATGTGATATGACATATGCTACGCATCAGCCATATCACATGGCTAACGCATTGAAACCAAACCAGTGACTAACTCTGGAGCTGGTACCACTATGTGGGGCAGGTCAACGGTTGGCAGCCTATTGGAAAACGACACACGATTAGAAGTGCAAAAGACTGGGTGACCAATCTGTTCGGCCTACTGAGTCGTCAGGGCAAACTGATCACCTACGCCACCTCTCGCAGTATCAAGGGTCAGTTCGTAGCAGAGTGCCTTGATGAGATAGCCGAGCGGATCACTAAACCAACTGTTATTGTCATGGATAATGCGCCCTGGCATACCTCGGAATTAGTCCAGAGCAGACAGAAAGTTTGGGCACAGAAAGACCTATACTTGTTTTTCTTACCGACGTATTCTCCTCACTTAAATCTTATTGAAACCTGGTGGCGGAAGATAAAATATGCGTGGCTAAAGTGTAATAGTCAAGATTTCCTCTGACAGTCGAGGCCTATGAGATGCGTTTTTTAAGGCATCTGGTTCTTGGAATGATCTGCCATTTGGGAGGGGCTGTTGCCAGCCCCTTGACCATTCCAGTCAGTCAGACTATTCCTGGCGGGTTGCTCGCCAGCAGGGCCCGCGTCCGCTTCGTCTGACAATGGCAAAGGTACAAAATTCTGGTATTGAGTGTGTAGCATTTTTTCTTTTGTCAGATGCAAACTCTCCTGCCAGGTTTGCATTGGCGTTCTGCCTTCACAATGCTTCCCACTGTGTGTCCTTTGCTCGTTGTAATAATTAAGCCACAGGTCCAAATCCTGTTGTAACTCTTCTAGCGTTTTGTAGACCTTTTTACGAAAGGCTACTGAATAGAATTCATTCTGCATGGTACGGTGTAGCCGTTCACAAATACCATTAGTCTGTGGGCTTTTCGCTTTGGTTTTGCTGTGATCTATATCCTCTATGGCTAAATAGAGTTGATACTCGTGGTGCTCTCGGTTACCGCAGTACTCACTGCCCCGGTCCGTCAAGATACGCAACAGCGGAATTTCGTACTGCTCGTAGAAGGGAACTACCCTGTCGTTCAATAGATCGGCGGCTACCAGGGCATTCTTACGATCATAAAGTTTGGCGTGAGCTACTTTAGCGTAGGTGTCTACGAAGGTCTGTTGATAAATCTTGCCTACCCCTTTGATGTAGCCTACGTAGTAGGTGTCCTGTGATCCTAGGTAGCCAGGGTGGTGGGTTTCTATCTCCCCATGCGCTACTTTCTCCTCCTTTGCTTTTTCCATCGCCGCTAGCTGAGCTTCGGTTAGAATGAGTACTTCTTCAGCTACCTTAGCCTCTAAAGCTTTTAGTCGTTTAGGAAAGGTCTCTAGCTGGTGACGTAGCCAAACCGAACGAACCCCGCCGGGGGAGATGAAAATGTTGTTTTTCTTCAGCTCGTTGGAAACACGTACCTGGCCCAATGCTGGTTGCTCAAGAGCTAGTTCGACCACAGCCTGTTCAACCGATGCCGCTACGCGGTTCTTAGCGTTGGGCTTCTTGCGGGTCATCTCATGCAAAGCTGCACTACCGCCTTGTTCATAGAGATCCTTAAAACGATAGAAAGAGTCCCTACTGTAGCCCATCACTTTGCAGGCTTGGGATACGTTGCCTAGCATCTCGGCTAGGTTTAGCAATCCTAACTTGTTCTTGATAACTTTGTCTTCTGTAGTCATGATGTAATCGGGTTTAGAGTAAATGAAATGATCTCGGCAATCTCAATTTACCTAAACTGTCAGATTATGTCTTGACTACTTCAGCTAAAGGCGGAGGATTATGCATCAGTAACCACACTTAAAGAAGCGATCTTCAACAGCATCAGCAAATATGATCATGAGTTTTGCATCGACTTTTCCAAAAAATCTCTATCTATAACTTAATTGTGTCCCAGTGCTTATCTACGATGAAATACATTATTGTCTATAATCAAATATCTACATCTGTACTTCGGTAGGGTAACTTTTCTGGGATCAGCTCGAAACGTTGTGCTTTTTTAACAAGCCTATTTATCGCTTGGCGCGAAAATTTCTCACCCCGCCTCGTTCTCTTCCCTGCTTCATTAAAGTAATTTGCAATATCTTGTTCTGATTTGGCATTGCCATTCTTAATAGCTTTTAAGACCAGAGGTGCTAATTCAAAAACTTTTTTATCAGATGCTCTTTTGTTTTCTTGAGCTGCATTATTAACAAATTCATTCCGAATATTTGATGGGCTTTCTTGTTCTTTTTCAAGCAACTGGCTGATATATTTGTCCTTTTCTTTAATTATATCAATAAGTTTGCTCTTTTCCTTGATTATATCAATGAGTTCGTAATTCCTCTCTATATTATCGCTGCTAGCTTTAAGTATTTTCTCGTCTTTCGCTTTTATAAGATCAACCATCAGATTAAAAGCGTGTAAATTTTCATTTTTGGTTAAGGCATCTAAATTGAATAGAGACTCGATAATTGTCTTCAACTGTTCACGATCAATATCTAGTTCTTTGTCTGCTGCCTCCACGTGCAGGGATGACAAAAACTCTTCTCTATTTTTTCTAAAGTCGGTCAACAATCTCTCCAAATCATCGCGACCCTTATCTTCTATTGGGGTAGCCTTTTTCTCTATGTATCTCTCAAAGTGGTTCATTAACCGATTGTTTTATGACACATAAAATATTTTGAGTCAAATAAATTGACACAAGTAGTGTTTTGTTACAAATTTTTTTATATCTTGTTTGCTTACCAAATAGCATTTGAGATGAGATATCATTCTAAAACTCCAATTTACGCAAAAACTGCAAGATTTATTTCTTCCATGTTCTTGACCGTGACCCTTTTGATGGCCGTACCGCTTTCGGCGCTTGCAGCCGATTACAGAAAGTCCCCCGAACAACTGACCGAAGAGTTAAAAGCTCTAGTGTACGCTCATTCGGTATATCACCTTTTCTACGTAGCCGGACTGGAAGAAAACAGCCAACACCGGAAAAATCTCATACGTGCTATTGGCACGTATTATTCAAAAGTCGCCCCTATTATGCTGGAAGGCGATTGGGTAAATGAACTGGAAACTGAACTGGCTCCAGAGATGATTGAGGTATTCGCAGAAAACACAGCTATTACTGGTTGGATAACCGCGCGCGCGATTTTGATCGGCGAACGTCTTGGCTATATGAATAACGTTGTTGAAGAATTTTGGGTACCGAGCGAAGACGAAACTGGTGCTGTGCTCGAGATTCTGATAGAAGAAAAAGACTTCGACCCGCGCAAAGCGTTTGAGCATGCTCTAGGCGTTTATCATTCAAGCCTTAAACGCTAGCCCGCAACACTAAAGCTTGCAATCATGTATCTACCATAACTCCTTTTCTAAGGGTCAATAGCGTGGATACTTGCGCCTATCTATTAATTCATCATCCCGTTTCTCCACTGCCGAAATGATGGAAAGCGATATGGCGTTCTGGAGATGATCGCCACTGGATTAGTATGGAATTACCTACCGGTCTTCTTTCGGTGATTTTCACAATCTATCCACAAATCCTCTACGAGACCTTCAAATTGCATTCCTGAGCCTTTTAATAAATAGCAATCATATGTTTAATCAGAAGTGGCCGGGTGGTTCCAGCACCCGACCCTTCTTAAATGAAAACTCCCATGGATACACCCAACGAGAATTCTCAGACCTCAATTTACGGAATTCTGCGCTATGCGTTAGTGCTGATTCTATTTATTGTCATTGTACGCTTTGCCGGAGGTGCGATAGTCTTCGGCATTGTACTAGTTATTGAGTATGTCACGGAGCAATTGGATTCCGATGAACAATCAGAAACCCAGACCACCGCTTATCAGCCAGATTCATATGTGCCTTACAGCGAAGAAACGCCCCCTATTATTCCACCGTCTGAAACCAAGACTGAAAGCCAAGTTCTCGACGATCTAGAGACCTTATTTACAGCACTTACCGTCTATTATGTTCTACAAAAAATAGATGACGCGGGACGCGACGGCAAAGTTTTCAGCGAATACATTGAATTGCTTGAGGCAACGCGACACTATTGCGAGACTTACGCTCCGTCCATGACAGAGTACGGAATCATACGCAATGTGAAGGAGGCGGGAATATCAGACTATATAGAGACCGTTCAAAACGATCCCTCGTTCGGGCCGATATCTTTAGCGTATGCCTTCGCGTGTTATGCAGACATCAAAAAAACCGAAGATTTCACTTTTCCTACGCTCAAGAACCCTCAGTTGATGGAAGAGATCCGCAACCAGCTTGTTAATAATGGGATAAATGAAACAATTGTCCTGACGATGGTCAATGAGTACGAAAGAACTTACGCATCTAACCCCTATTAATCATGGCACGATCATTCTACCGGCCTCTGTCGATCCGCATGATGAAGGCCGCGCTCAAAAGCGCGGCTCTTTACATCGCCTATATGTTTATTGTTTACCTGTATGTACGGGTATTCAGGACCGAACCCGAAGATAATGATCTTCGGGGCACTGTTTCGCTAGTTTTTGCTTGCGCCTTTGTTGCAGCCGTTGCTACCCATGCCCTGTTTGCGATCTACTGCACCCACCGGCGTGTTCGGTGGATCGCCTTTACCCTACAGTCCATATTTGGAATTTACTGTGCACTTGTTCTCTTAGAAATGTTCAAGATGGGACTGCTACCCTATCGGATGGAATGGGCGAATACCGATCCGGATAAGTATATATATGAGTGGGTGTACCGGACATATCTGTGGGTGGGTTACATCCCCTACGCCCTCCTCACCCTCCCGCCCTATATTGTCTTCGGACTCGACTATTGGCGTGAGAACGGCACAATCCGCCAATGGTTCTTCGAAGGTCGACAACTGGATGCCTGGGCCGGTCCCCGCACCTTTGACCGGCTGGCCGAACACTTGAAGAACAAGTATTTCCCCTGGGCGGTTGCTGGTGTGCTCTCCAAGAATATCATCTTCGGGCGCGGTGATTTTGATGACGACCCGAGAACCAAGCTGATCTCGACGGCCGGTGATCCAGAGAGCAATATTGTTACAATCGGGGGTATCGGCTCTGGCAAGTCGGTCACTGTTGCCTATCCGATTTTGATGACCTACGACAAGCCGATAATCTGTGTTGATATTAAAGGCGAACTTGCACGGCAAAGTTTATCCCGCCGGTCATCACTCGAACATCTGGCTGATCTGGGTTTGTCCGGACGGGCAAACAAACACCTGCCGGGAGGCAAGGCATTGATGCTTGATCCCTTTGGGGAAAATCCGCAACTCGCTTCCGCCGCTATGTGTACCACTATTCTGGATCAGATAAACATGAATTCGTTGCGTTGCCGCGAGTTGATCGGTGCAGTCGCCAATGGTTGTATTGTTTCAAGCAAGAGTGAAATTCTTCATTTTCAGGAAACAACCGAATTAGCCATTAGCGCGGCTATTACAATTCTTAAAACTGAATACCCCGAACATCAACAAACCCTACCGTTTCTTTTTGATATGCTGCAAGGTATTGACCCTTCGACCGGAAAAATACAAGAAGGGCACTTCCAGACACTCCTGAAGCGCATGGAAAACAACAATGCGGCGGGTGGACTGTGCCAACAAGCTGCTGCGGCGATGTCCAATATGGGCAACCGGGAATTTGGCTCGCTGTATTCAACTCTGATGCGTTCGCTTAAGTGGGTATCAGATCCGGCTATGCGACAACATTTGAGCCATAGCACATTCAATCTTTCTGAAATCGGCAATACGCCGGGTACTACGCATACCCTCTACATTGTTGTGCCGGACGGCCTGTTAGATCAGCAAGTGCGCTACGTGCGAGTATTGACCGGTGTGCTGCTAACGCTCCTAAAGAACCGGAACGAGGAACAGCGCGGGGAAAGAGTACATTTCCTGGCCGATGAATTCCCTCGTCTTGGTGGCCGTATCAAAGTGGTTGCGGACGGATTTGGGACCTTTAGGAGTTACGGGATACGGCTTCACGCCATGATGCAGACCCTTGGACAACTCAAAAAAGATTACCCCGACCGCTGGTCCAGCTTCTTAGGCAATTCCTGGTTGCAATGTTTCGGCATCAACGATCTGGAGACAGCCGAATATATTTCCAAGATGATCGGTGACCGAGTGATGGGGCGTACTAGAAATGGCAATATTGCTAACGAAAGCCTCCGGCATGTTTTAAGCGCTGCTGAACTGCGCACCAAATACGGTAAGAACTCACCAAAGCAATTGATCTTCCCGACCTCCGGTCTGCCAGTACGCTCGCACCGTTTAGCTTACAAACGGATGAAAATTGATGGACAGTTCTTTCGCGACATTGGATTTACCGGCTTACGCGGACACTACGAATTTTAACTTTAAACCCTATAATAATGGAGCAATCAGAAAACACGCAATCTATCAACAACGAAGACAGTGCAACCCCGGCTGATACGTTCTCACCGGTCGTATATTCGGAAACCATTGGGACGCATATTGATTTGATCGAAGGCAAAGTGCTTGGCAAAACAAGTCAGCAAGTCGTTGCCGAACGGGAACAAAGCTTGAGCGCCCGTCATTCCAGTGAACAAAAAACATTGAACTCTCGCATTGTGGGCGAACGCAGTAATTTTCAGCAAACGCAAGCCCTTGGTGTACGGGAACGCGAGGGGAAAGCGGTTGCGCAGCGCGAAGCCATGCATGCGCGCCGCCCCTGGGAAGGTATCAACTGGATGGACCGGGACGACGGTTATGATCGCTAGCGTAAGCATTATCTTTCAGTAAGCCCTGCCCTCACCGGTAGGGCTTTTTTATTGGCTTTCTTACCCGTCTACGCTATAATGATTGTATGAGCGATGATGATAAAAAGATTGACCATTTGTTTATGGAACAGTTCCGCGCGTTGCGGGATGAACAAGGCCGCTTGCTCAATGAAATCAAACAGATCGCCGATGGTCAAAAGACCACTAATGAACGCTTATCGTCTATCGAATACCATGTGATGGGGTTGCATACCACCTCTGTACGCTACAATGACGAATTGGATGCGCTCAAAGCGCGGGTCGCTGCTTTGGAAGGTCGTTCGGATCGGCCAACCTCTTAACGGTCATATCCTCCGGTATCCCTACCCCTGCTTTTATCAACATCTGTCCCCCGTGCATTTTTAATACCCTCTCGCATGGATGTACGCTCACCCCTGATATCCTTTTGTTCGGGCTTAGGTTCATATCTAGATTTGGGTGCCGGTTCCGGGTTCGGTTCTTCTGGCTCTTGTCGCGCCTCGGGGTTCGTCCGCTGATCTGGCGCAACCTCGCCCCGATCCTGCCTGTCCTGAAGCTCACGCCGCGCGATTTCTTCATTGATGCTCTCGACCGGTGAGAATACACGGCTTCCTGGTTCCTGGCTAAGCTCCTGTACCGGTGATTGTGAAATGTCAGGTTCGGGTGCTTTTAGTTCTTCCGGTGTCCGGGCTTTGATATCAACTTCGAGCTTTTGCTTTGCTTCATCAATCCGAAGGTCAATGTTGTTAAGTGTTTTACGCTCGGCTGCTAACTCTGCTTCAATGCGCTGTCGCTTCCTACTTGAGAATATGCCCTTGGTTTCAGTGAGTTCTTTTTCTAAGTCGCGAATCTTCTGGCGGTGTTCCACCGGCTTATAAAACTCTCGTAAATAATTCTCAAGCTCTAGCCGGTCGCGCTGCGTAGTTGCTTCCCAAGCTTGGCGAATATCCAGCTCTCGTAAATGTGGGGCATCGTAAGGATCTAGCCTGCGCATATGCTCTTTCTGTTCATCGCGCTTGATCTGCTCACGCTGCTCATCGGTGATACGGTAACGATCATTCGGTGTCTGGGCGGCTGCTTTATCTTCTTGAGCGAGCGCATCAATATAGCGGTTCAAGAATTCTTCTTTGGTTTCCGGTCGGTTTGCTCCCTCGCGGGTATCCTGCGCTCCGGCAATAGCTGCTTGATCTCGGGATTGCTGACGGTCGGCTTCCCGCCGCGCTTTCTCGACTTTACGCGTTTCTTCCATTGAAAGCATATTGCCGTTTGCGTCCCGGCCGATATCCTCGCGCTCTTCGGCACTAGGATAAAGTGGACGACTCTTGCCTTCGGATGGTTGCTGATCGTCAAGTAGTGGCTCTTTATTGCGCTGATCCAGTGTATCTACATTCTCCTTACTCGTATCGTTCTGTTCGCTACGGTACTGCTCTTTAGCAGATTCATAGCCGCCTTGCGCGTCGCGTTTATTTTGTTCAACGTGGTAATCTTCCCGGTTCCAAACATCGCCTTGCTCTTCTAAATGTTGAGCCTTCGCTTGTGCCTTTTCTTCCTTGCTAAAATTCACAACGTCATCTTGATTTTCTTGAATAAGTAAATCAAATTCTTCCTGCCTTTTTTCGGCATCTTCTATCTGGTCTTCGCGCTGCCGCTCCTTAAAACCATCGGCGTAGACATCTTGAAAATTCTCCATCGTCCGAGGTTCATTATCATTGGAGTTTGGCAAACGCTCGGTTGTTGCATCCGGTGCTTTTGATTGCTCCTTCTCTTCCGAATTTACGGATGCACTACGCTTTTCTATCCTTTCCGCGTGCTGCGCCTCCAGGTAGGCTTCACGCTCTCGCTGCACGTCACGACTGGCTCGGAGATCACCCATATCCCCGAGCTTCTCATGCGCATTTTGTCGGCTCTGTTTGTTTAACTGCCTAGTCAGTGAATGTGCTTTGCCTTGCTCATCCACGACCACGTATCCGCGCCGGTCCCCGTTAGCGAGTTCTAAGCCGCGAGCTTTGAGTAGATTGGCAAACTCCTGCCCGTTTGATGCCCGTTCATAAGCATCTTTGATGTATTCACGGTCTTTCATGAAGCGTTCGCTATATTTAACATTCTCTCCTTTTTCTCTTGCGATGGCATTAGCTTCCCTTTGTGGTGTATAGTCTTTGCCTTGTTCGTACTCCTTTTCATATTTAAGAGCCCACTCTTGAAGCTTGTAATGGTTATCGGTTAGATCAGCGATCTTCCCTGTCATATGATTAACGAGATTGACGACGACGTGGACGTGATCATGATCCGTGTCGTTGTGGGCCACTGCATAAAATTGATGTTTATCTAGCCCTTGATGTTTGAGCGCACCGCTTATATTCTCCAGCCAATGCGTTTGCTCGAACCGCCCCTTATCTTCGGGGTATCCGGCCAAAACAAAAGTGTAGACCGGGCCATTTTTAAGTTTTGCTCCGGTACTTTTGACCCCGGCCTGCCGCTTGAGTTCCGGGGCCTCGTAATGCGTGTAGGCCATCCACTTATGCGCCTTATTCGGGTCATTAGTGGGCATGTTCCCGGTCGCTGTCCAGGCTACCCGCTCCCGCGTTTTAGCTTTGCCCTTATCGTGCATGTAGTAGGCCGTCGCCCCGGCAAAAGAGTGACCGCGCCCGGTTGCTTTTGCAATCATGTTTCCTTAGGTAGCTGGTCTAACATCCACTCAAAAAACTGCTCTTGCTGCGCGAGTATTCTTTCTGACTGCTGCAACAATTCTTGCGTTTGGTAGTAATCATTTTCATCCAGGGCATTGAGCTTTCGGGCAATCTGATTAAGATTATTCCACGCGTTCATAAGCCCCCGCTTTAACTCTGGATTAAGCGTGACGACCTGGCGAAGCTCATTAGTCGTTCCGTCCAATAACATTCCCCGGACATAGGCTGAATATCCTTGTCCGCTTGCCGCTACTTTCGCTTTGATCTGCGACAATTCTTCTTCTGTTACCCGAATGGCTGGCAGCTTTTTATCACGGGTTTCCCTCTTCCCCGGACGGCTGTTTTCCTTTTGGCCAGCAGGATTCGGAAGCGGATCGTTCGGCGATGTGGAAAGGTCTACTCTCATGACAAAGAGGTAAAGGTATCTGCTGTAATAGGGCGCGACTTCCGTGCCCCTTTGGGATGCAACGGGGATTTTAATCCCCTTGCCGAGATGATTTGCTTGATCGCCCATTAGGGCGGCAAATCGTTTTGTGTATACAAAACAATATCTCGCTACTCTGATCTTTCCATAACTTACGCATTTCCTCTCACATTTACAAACCTACCCCAATCTCCCCTACCCTTCCGATGCACCATAGCGGGCGCGGCACTTCGCCGCCCCGATCCGCATTCGGACCATACCCCGCCTGGGGTATTTCCTTCCAACCATGAAGCCGCGTCCCTCATGCCCTTGAGCATGACCGGCGCGACCGTTCACCATGTCCCTTATCACTTTCGCATCCAAACAAAAAAGACCGATCATCACTGACCGATCTTCTTCGTTTTTAGTGATAGCTGCTTACGTCTAATCCGCTAGCTCCGTATCCAATAAGTTTATAACATTCTTTGGTAAATAATCCCTCGGCTCATCATAACCAAACTCAATATCATCATGGAGGATCAGCTCACGCCCATCCTTTTTGATAGATATTATCACCACGTTGTGTAGCCCCCAATGTTGGGTCTCACACTGGTAACCTACCTCCCGAAGTGTATCCGCTACGGTCTGGGTCATCACCATTGCGTCCCCGTCTCCGAAGCCAAATTTGTTAAAGGCTTCTTCCCATTCCCAATGGTGCGGCTCGCTGCATGTTGGACAATATTCTAATGGCATGTTTCATACTCCTGTTCGTTTGTTTTGAGATAAAACCGAAGCGGCAAATGCACCGCTCCGGTCGTGTAATTATTGTTCGCGCGGCTTACGTAGAACGATACGCCCCTGAAAGCTATTGATAGGTAATGGGAGTGTCTCTAGCTGCAAAGAAAATCCCTCTCCGTCTTTGGTGGCCCAGGCCGCCCCGATCTTAATCCAGTTCGCTTGTTTGCCCTGCCCTTGCACATGGTAGGCGATAAGCTCCGGACGATTATTGGTTGGTTGTTCATTCATGATCTTTGTTTCCTTTTTAAAGTTTGGGTTAATTTTAAACAGCGATAGAAAAATCATAGCCAAAGACGCGCGCGATCAAAGAAAGCGAGAAAGTGCTTGCACTAGGTTAAAAAATCGACCCGAAGGTCTTGGCCTTCGAGTGACTATTTTTTCACTCGCCTTTGAACGCAAGTGGCGGCTATGATCTACTCGCCAGTATTCAAATTCAGACCGCACTTTTAAAGGTCACGGTCCTGATCTCTGAACAATCCCATAACCCAAATCCGGACAGTCCCACCTACCGTCTTGCTTCCAGCGAAACGACCACTTGATATTCAGATAACCGGCATATCAGTAAAGGCTAATCCATAATTTTCTTATGGATTTTTCCACAGGTATTTCTTCCGTTTTTCGGGTCTTATTCTTGTCAACCACAGCGCGAGTCAGACACGCTAACTGCATCCCCGCCTAACGCTTAGGGGTACAGTCTGACAATCCTATGTAGCCCTTCCGGCACCAACCTAAGGCAAGCCATTCCTATTCATTGCGTCCCTGCTGCGTCCCCATTTCAAACCATCTCCAATCCCGGGAACGCACCCTTCCATGCTCACCCTTCACAACCACAAAAGCGCGGCCTCTGTGCTGTCCTATTTTCGCAACTCGATAAACGAATATTATGATATCAATCATCAGTCAGCTCCTGGCACATGGGGCGGCTCACTTGCTAAAGAATTTGGCCTCCCTGAAACGCTCGAGCAAAAACATTTCCACCGGCTTATTCATAATCTTCACCCGATCACCGGCAAAAAACTTACCCCCCGCATTAAACAAAATCGGCGCGTCGCTACCGACGCTACCTTCGGCGTTCCTAAAGCGATCTCGCTCCTCTCCACTCTTGGGTATGATGATCTCCTCTCAAGCGATATCAAGGCTTCAGTCCATCTGACAATGAGCGATATTGAAGCATCCGCACAAACCCGCGTCCGCATAAACGGCGCTGACCACAACCGCACCACCGGCAACTTGATCTATGCAATGTTCACCCACCACACCACCCGGCCGGTAGACGGTATCGAAGATCCGCACCATCATATTCACTGCCCTATTATAAACATTACCTATGATCCTGAGGAGAGACGTTTCAAAGCCCTGCAAAATCAAAACTTGTTTCTAAACCGTAAATACTACCAAGCACTCTTTCTTAATACTCTTGCCGCCCGGCTTCAGGCACGGGGCTATTCCATCACTCGCCATAATGACAGCTTCACTATTGATGGTATTCCTCCTTCCCTTACCGATAAATTCTCCCGTCGCACCAAAATCATCAACGACAAGAGGACACAATTAGGCATCACCGACCCGTTAACTGCGGCGCATATTGGCGCAAAAACGCGCGAAGCTAAATCTGATACGCTTCCCTTGCCCGCTTTACGGCAAGTTTGGTATGATCGACTTTCGGCCGCCGAACGTGACATCCTCAAACACGTACTTCCGCCAAAAAAATCGAGTCCTCGCTCCGCTCGGGCGACCCCTGCGGGGGGCTTGCTAGCTAAAGAAAAAAGAAGTAGTGCTTTTCTAGGCGATACATTTGCTCGGATGGCCTCTGACACTGCCTTGAACGATAACGACGCATCTGTCCCGGCTACTCAGGCACTGCGATATGCTTTAGATCATCTGCTTGAACGTAAATCGGTCATAGACAAAACTGAATTGCTTACCCATGCCCTTTACTACGGGATGGGCACGGCCACCAAAACCGATATTGAACAGGCTATCAAAGTCGATACTGACCTGATCGCCCGCACCATAGACGGAAACACCGAATACACCACCAAAACAAGGCTATCTGAAGAAAACGAATTTCTCTCTCTCATCGAATCCGGCAAAAACCAACACGCGCCGATTGCATCAGGCTATCAGCCACAAAACGATAACCTAACAAACGAACAGAACGAGGCTGTCATTCACGCGCTTCAATCCCGTTCTTTGGCTACTGTTCTTATCGGCGATGCCGGTACGGGTAAAACCTATACTGTCAAAGAGATAGAAACCGCCTGTCTCGGTCATAACGTTCCCTTTGCCGCCCTCGCCCCGACTGCGTCCGCCTCACGCGGTGTACAACGCGCTGACGGCTTTACCGATGCCGATACGATTGCTAAATTCCTATCAGATACAAAAATGCAAGATAGCTATAAAAACGGCCTCCTCTGGGTTGATGAAGCGGGCTTACTCTCCCTGCCCCAAACGCTCAAGCTGGTCAAAATTGCCAAAGCTATCAATGCCCGCATCCTTTTCTCTGGTGATACCAAGCAGCATGGATCGGTCGAACATACCGATACCCTTCGGCTCTTGTTGGAGCGCGCCAAACCTCCAACCGCTCAACTGACCAAAGTCTTCCGGCAAAAAGTCATCCCTTACCGCAAAGCGGTCGAAACCATTGCATCAGGCAATATTTCCCAAGGTTTTAATGCCCTAGATGATTTAGGCGCAATCCATGAGCATGAGGATACCGATTCCGCTATTTTAAGTGCCGCCAAAGACTTTATAACCTCCGATACCGATAACACCCTCTTGGTTTCCACTACGCACAAGCAGGGGCAAAAAGTAACCTCTCTATTACGCAAATATTTAAAAGCAACCGGCAAAATATCCTCCTCTGGCCGTAAAATCGATACCCTTAGCTCCGTTGATCGTACCAACCGGCAAAAACAGGATACGGCCACCTACAAGGCCGGACAAATTGTCGAATTTCATACCCCTACCGGTCGCATAAATGCCAAAGCACGCTTTATCGTTCTGGGGACAAACCAACACGGCCAGGTGATGATCCGCGATACGAAAGGCATCACCCGCACTCTTCCTCTTCATCTCTCGGCGCACTATTCAGTATTCGAAACTAACCCTTTAGAGCTGGCCACCGGCGATAAAATACGCATTACCCAAAACACGCGCTCGGCGGAAGGCATTCCCATTAACAACGGATCAACCCTCACTCTTACCGGCTTTGATAAGTACGGATGTATGCACGTCTCGGACGGAAAACAGACGCTGACATTAGCCAAAGATTTCGCGCATCTCAACTACGGCTATTACACAACCTCCCCCGCTTCACAAGGTCGCACCGTTGACAAGGTAATCTTACTGGCTATGGCAACCTCTGGCCGCGCTGCTTCTCGTGAACAATTCTATGTTTCTGTCTCCCGTGGCCGCTCTGACATTGCCATCCACACTGATGATATGAGTTATTTGCGTGATGCCTTTACCCGTTCTTCTCATCGCGCCTTTGCCCATGATCTTGCTGATCCTAGCCCCGTCTCCGATCTGCCAGATTTGGCTATTGCTTGAACTAGAATAGATAATCGTTGAACTTCATTATTTCTGCTTACCTCTTATTAAAGAAATAATTGAATGATTCAATTTGACTATCGTAACCTTTTATCATACAATTGAGTATTACTTATAAGTAATACTAAAAAGGATATCATCATGACTGAACGTGCAACATTCTCCCTAGATGAAGAGGCTTACGCCTTCTTGCAAACGGTAGGGGGCGATAATAAAAGTGCCTATATTAATGATTTGCTCAAAAGAGAACGGCTGAAAACATTGCAAGATGCCGTGTTAAAAGCCAATGAAGAAGAAGCTGACGACACCTATCAGAATGATTTGACGGAGTGGGACGTGACCCTTTCAGATGGCTTGCAACCATGAGCACATTCAAGCAATTGGGTATTTGGTGGGTTGATCTGAACCCAACGCGTGGCTCGGAAACGCAGAAAAAAAGACCCTGCATCATTATTCAGTCTAATCTAGTCAATAGGGGTAGCCGAACCGTCATTGTGGCACCGATCCTGCCTAATCACAAGCAATGGCCTTTTGCAGTGAATGTTAATCCTTCCAAAGCCAACGGGTTAGATAAACCGCGACATATTAACTTAAAACAACTGCGAGCGGTGGATGTCTCTGCGAATATCGAACCAGCAAGGAACACTGGAGAAAACGTATCTGCCTGATATTCAGCAAGCCCTTAATATCATCTTTGATATACCAAACCTTCGTATATCCTGAATGCATATTTCTCAAGGCTTTTACGGTTGCATCCCGCCGAATAGCGGTAGAGGCTTTTTGTATTCTGCTACTGGTTGATTGTCTTCCTCGGGCGGTAATTCTAGCGGCTTAAATGCAAAGTGAAACGGTTGCTTTCCCTCACGTGTCCATTTCTCGTTCGGGTCTTTGTAGCCTGCGTATATGCCCCGGGCGTCCAAGCACTGTGCGCCGGTATCAGCCAATAGCCGTAGGGCTTTGTTTACCGCCTGTTCTGCCCCACTCCCCGGCTCTTCATTGTCTAGCCATAAATAAAGCGCTAGTGCGCTTGTATCGCTGTATTCCGCTCTGATATATTGTACAACGTGTTTGGTATTATTGAGTGAGTTTAGAATGATCGTATCATGATTGGGCTGTATACGGTCTACGCTATCGAGCAGAGTTGCAAAATCCAAGAAGCCTTCGAAGACATGAAGCTTAGTTGAACTGGGTTTCATTCCCTTTACAAGCGTATAAGTCTGCGGGGCAAGCTGTGTTTTCAATAAGGGGTTCCGTATGGAGTACCCACCCTGCTCGTTTTTAAAGCCTACCCCGTAGCGGATCGCGTTTTTCTCGGTATCTTTGTAAACAACTTCCTGCATGT
>CAWBZE010000005.1:0-547500 GCA_963793215.1 uncultured Cytophagales bacterium
CCCGGCCAGTGATAGTTTTTTCTAGGTCTACCGGCGTCGAGGAAATCCGTTTCATCTGGCGCGCGTTTGGCAACAAGCTCTCCTGGCGGGTGTTGAGCGACTGCTTTTTTACCCGGCGCATCGTTCTTTGCTTAACTTCGGGATAAATGATCACCGTAGCGCTGTCAAACTGCTCAAAGGTAAGGCGCAAGGGTTTGAGAAGGCGCGTGAGCACTACCTCCAGTGCGTCGTTGTCTTTCGAGATTACATCCTGGCTAACTTGCTTGTCTCTCAAGAGTTCCTGGTCGTAGCTAAACCGCGTTTGGTACTGCTTCTCCAGCGTTTCCAACACGCCAGTCAGGGTGGTGGTGGTGGATGGTTGATCGGGGCGATCGGCTTTCTGATACAGCTCCGCCAGGGGCTGCTGGGCGTAGCTGCTAGCACCCAGCACCGTTAGCCATAGCAATAGTACAATCTTCTGCATAAGTATTTAAATTTATTTGAGGTGTAGATGTAATTCTATTGTTGGTGACTCCGCTACTTTACGCGTACCGGTTTAATCTCAATAGCACTTCCTTCGGTATCAATGTCAAGCTGAAAAACCTTCTCAAGCTGCTGCAACAGGTTCTCCACCGCCCCCGCCGGTGCCCGTCCCTTGAACCGCTTTTCGGCTATGGTGGGGTCGTTTATTATCACTTGGTAGCCATAGTTATCCTCGAGCAACTGAGCAATCTCGGCCAGGGTGGTGCCATCAAACACCAGTTCGTTGTCGGTCCACGAAGTATACTGGTCTCCGTTTACCTGCTTCTTAACGAAATCATTCTCACTAATTTCTACCAAGTCGCCGGGTTGCATCGCGATGCGTTCGTCGTTCGGACGGTGCAGGGTCACTTTGCCTTCGTCGAGCACCACCCGAGCCCGTCCGCGCCGTTGGTTCACGTTAAACGACGTTCCGACCACCTCTACGATCACCGTACTGGTCTGCACCATAAACTTACGGTGGTCTTCGGTAGGCTGCACCGAAAAGTAGGCCTCACCCACCAGGTCAACCGTTCGCTCGGTTTTTTCTTCCCAGTTATTGGAGTAACTAAGCTCCGAGTTGGCGTTAAGCATTACGTACGAACCGTCGGGCAACGCAATGCGTTTCGTCTCACCGTAGGCCGTGCGGTAGGTCACCGTTGAGGCGGTGTTTGTCCACCAGAACAGCAGCCCCCCCATCAGCAGCAGCGCGCTGAGGCTGGCAGCTATTTGCCACTGGATCTTGGTTCGGGAGCGCGCCTTGCGCCGGTGACGGGTTTGCAACTGCTGCCACATCACCTGCGCTTCCGCATCGCTCAGATCGGTAGCATGCTGCCGGGCAGCCAACACCACTTCCCGAGCTTCTTCCAGTAGCGGTCGCTGGGCTGGGTGCGCCTCCTTCCACGCCTGCCAACGTCGATCAGAAGCAGCAGTAGGATGGTTCACCCAGGCGATGAAGTCATCGTCCAGAAGAAAATCTTGCCAGGTTTGGTACGAATTGGTCATAGGGATTCGGTTCGCAGGTTGACAAAAAGCCACCTTTACGCTTTGCGCGAGGTAAAGCGGTTACTGTATTTACCTAAAGAAGAGAGTATTCAGGAAAAGTGCCCCTACTCAGAAAAGAAAAAGTAAATATTTATGCGTTGAGAAAAAATATGGGCACTAATTTACTGTATCGATAAAAATAGAGATTAATTATTGCAATGTATGATGCACAGCAGCATCATAGCAACCTTCGTGAGAGCACCAGGCCAGGCTTGCTTTAGGTTTCGAAGGGCTTTGGTCAGTAGTTTGTAGACAGCCCGGCGGTTGATGTTCATCACACTAGCCATCTCGTCTGTGCTCATCTCCTGATAATACTTTAAAAAGATAGCCTCCCGCTGTCGCTCGGGCAGGGTCCGAAGCACCTGCTGTAGCCCGTGCTGTTGCTCATCGGCTACCTGCTCGTTGATCCACTGCGTTTCAAAAGAAGGAACGGCTTCCTCTGGAATTGCTTCCGACAGATGGGGCAAATGCCGGAGTTGGCTGACCAAGTTCCGGCGCAGGGCGGCAAACAGGTAGCGCCGGATATTATCCGTATCGCCCAGGCTACTACGGCGCTCCCAGAGGTAATAGAACAGGTCCTGAATGCCATCTTTGACCAGGTCGCGGTCATCAACAATCTTGCAGCCGTAGCTGAACAGCACCCGTACCTGCTGCTGATAGATTTCAGCGTAGGCCGACTGACTGCCCTGCCGGAACTCCTTCCACAGTTGCTTATCGCTTGGTAGTCCCGCCCTTGGTTGCTCACGTTTCATAGTGCACCCTCTCTTAGAATGCTAGTATACTACTTTGTTGATAAAATGAAAAACTTTCACCGTCATTTGCCCTCCACTTTGGCAAAATTTTTCCAGATAGCCAGTTCTAACCACCAATCGGTAGGTTAGTCTTTACTTTATGCACCCGCCGCCGGGACAGGGTGGGCAACGTCTCCGCCGGATACATCAGGGAATAGCGCAACAATATTGATTATCAGCAATTACTCGATCACCAATTTTTGGGTGAGCACGGTTTGCTGCTTCGAGAGCAGTTGCACGGTGTACAGGCCCGCCGGCAAGTGACCTACGTTCACGGTTTGGCTGCGGGGCAAGGTCTGCTGCAACACCGTGCGCCCCTGCAAGTCGCGGATGAGTAACTGCAAGGCGGAGGCATCGGAGAACGCTACCTGCAATTGATCACTGGCTGGGTTGGGATACAGGGCCAGGGTGTTGGTCTCGGTAGGCAAACTTTCGGGATTCTTAGCAATGGTTGTTTTGTCCAGTAGCTCATCGGAGACTTTACTGATACTTCGGGCCGCATTATCCCCCGTCTGCTCCAACTTCCAGCGCACGGTGGTCCAGTCTTGCTGAATATTGGCTTCCATGTAAAGCGTACCCTCCTTATGCCTTAGATAATGTCCGGTATACAAATTTTTGAGGCGGACGTAACCGTCCCCCGCCTCTTCTAGAATCCATCGTACCGTGGTCCAACTCGACGCTATGTTTTTCTCCAGGTAAAGGATTCCATTTTTATGCCTTAGGTACTTGCCGCTGTTAACATTTTTCAACCTAACCCGCCCGGAACCGGCATCCTCTAAATTCCACTTCACCGTACTCCAGTTCTGTTCAATATTGGGTTCCATATAAAGCACACTTTCGTGGTACCGGAGATAGCTTCCCGAATGCCGGTTTTTTAACCGTACAATGCCCGAGACTACTCCTGATGCAGCGCTGGATTTACGTTCATACGTCCCGATATCAGGGGCGGTGCCCTCGAAGGGGAAGCCTACATTGGTGCCTCGGTCCACCACGTAACTACTGGCCCCCTGAGCGGCATAATACGCCTTGGGTTTGGCCCCGCTACGGGCCAACTGCGGGTCCGCTTTTGAAGCACCTGGCGGAATGTTGACGACCTTCCAGGCCACGTTTTTACTCATCGTGATGCCCGTGGCAGGCAGGCTGCCCCGGCTGAAAGCCGAAGGCTTGTCCGGACTTTGGGCATCATCAGCAAATACCACGTTGTTCTTGACCTGCCAGTTGCTCACCGCCCCGCCCACTTCCAGAAAGCTCGTCGGAAAGTTATTGCGGTCCGAGTTCACCAGGTAGACCGTGTTGTTGAGGATGCTGATGTTCTCGTTCAGGTCTCCCTTTTTGAACACGAAGCCCATCGAGCACTCGGCCACGTTGTGGTGAATGGTGGTCGGTCCGGCATTCTTACCCCCGTGGATCTCAAACACGCGTCCGTTGTTGCCCCATTTCTGAGCAAAGTAGTTGTGATCAATCTCCAGGTAATTCCGCGGTCCCTCAACGCCCCCTGAACCATAAAACACGTTGTCATGGATGCGCACCGTGTAGGTATAGTCTCCCCGATCCGAAGGATGCTTTTGTTCTCCGGAGCGGGGCACCGACACCATGCCGTTGAACACGTTGTTGTAGATCTCCAGTCCCCACTCAAACTCATGCGCCGACTCTAAATCAAAGGGGCGTCCCGAGGTGCTGTCCAGGGTCACTTTGTTGTGAAAGATGTTGTCGTGAATCTTGGCGTTCTCGTGGCCGCTGGCCTTGTAGCCGTAGCCCCCGCCCTTGGTGGTCTTGAACGCGCAGTGGCTGAGCTCGAAATCTTTCATGTAGCGGGTGCGCAGGCCCCCGCCCCAGGTGTTGCACAGCCGGGTGTAGCTGGCGTCTTTAAAAAGACAGTGGTGGATGTTGACCTGCTTGCCCTCCCGCAGGTAGATGCCGTTCCAGCGAAACTCCCGCACCGTCAGGTTGAAAAGCGTTAGGTTTCGGGCGTACTTCATCATAATGGCCCCGTCCAAGGGTGTATCCAGGCGAGAAGTGAGCACCAGGTTGCTGATGGTCACATCTTTGAGCCCATCGCCTCCCAGCAGGTAGTTTTGCAGCGGAAAATCACTTTTTTCTTGCGAGTAAGGAAGACAGATAGCTCCGTCAGGACCGAAAGTACTGGCATTGATGATGGTGGTGATGTTGCTACCGGTGTGGCCCTGCCCGTTGAGGGTCCAGCCGTTCTTGAGGGCAGCAGCTTGGGAAACCACAAACGTACCTGCTCCCAGTTGGATGGTGTTGTTGCCCGCGGGCACCTGCCCAAAGGCGTAGGCGATGCTCCGCCAGGCCGTAGCCGAAGAAAGCCCGTCCCGGCTGGCCACGTCTTGGCCCGTCGTGGAGACGTGGTAGGTCTGCTGAGCGTGTACTAAAAATGATACCGAAAGAAATAGTAATAGTGACAATAATGCGCTAATAGAGAAGGTTTTTTTCATCGCCAGTGGTTTAGAATAAAGTATTTACGATAGTTATCCGAGGCTAGATAACAAAATTATCGCTATAAACAGTATTCCTACCGCATCAAATGATCGGCGTCTATGCATTCTCCACCTCCAGAAAAGCCACCGCCGGGGTGGGCATCGTAAACGTGGCTTGGTAGCCCTGCTCGGACTGCCGGATGAGCTGAGTGGCAGACTCATGCTCAAGTGTGTTGCCCGACTTGAGCTGTTTTACCTCGGCGGGAGTCGGAATGGCCGGACTACCCATCGCCCGCCACGATTTCATGACATTGTTATGATCATCATCGAGCCGGTAGAGTTTGGCGGTAGCCGGGTTCAGGTTATCGGGCAGGTTCAGCGTAACCGAGCAGGTGCCCGGCGTATCACCCGCCTGATAATTGATATCAAAAGCGTAGACCATCGCCTGCACTCCTGATGCTGACCGGGCCACCAGGGCGTTAACGCTATCGCTGAGTCCCGTTCCTTCCAAGACTACCTGTTGGTCGCCCAGGCGGTTGAGCAGTTGGTGGGCGAAGTAGTTGGGTTTGCGCAGGCCGTTCATGGTGAGCATGCCGTAGTTACCGTGCAGTTCTTCTCGGCCGTAGCCCACTTGGTTGTAGATATCGCTCAGGCACCAGTAGGCAAAGTAATCCGCTTCCTGCGACACCTCGTTCATGGTCTTAGCGATGAAGGCCGCTTCGTTGGCCGTTTCGCGCACCGGATTAAAGGGGTACCACGACAGCCCCCACTCGTTCATATGGAACTCTCCCGAGTAGCTATGCTCGTCCATGATGCGGCGAATGCCCCGCACCACTCCGGCAGTGAAGTTGGGCGACTTGTTTTCCTTGTCCTTCTGCGGACCCTCGAAGGGCGACAACGGGGCCGCCGCGCTGTCGTTGTTGTAGCAGTGGCCGATGATGTAGTCCGGCACGCAGTCGTTCTTCTCTCCGTAGGTCAGGATCTCGTCGATCCACTCACCCCGGGCCGTAGAGGGGCCACCGATGCGCAGGGCGGGGTCCACGGTTTTGATGGCGTCGTACAGGATGCGGTAGAGCCGCCAGTAACCTTCCTGTCCGCCCGTCCAGAAGCCGTCGAGGTTGGGTTCGTTCCACGCCTCAAAGTACCAGGTCTTCAGCGTTTCTACTCCGTAGCGGTTTACCAGGGCGTTGATAAAATCTTTGATAAAGCGTTCCCAGGCCTTCCAATCCTTCGGAGGGGTGATGTTATTGCGGGTCTGAAACGTGGTTTTCTCACCCGAAGCCAGTTCGGTGGGCGTGAAGCAGGGGGTGACCACTGGTTTCAGGCCCTGCGCCACCAGCGCATCGTAAATGTAGAGCGGACTGCGCCAGTTGGCCCGCACCGTCTCCCGCTTTTCGGCGTTGAGGTAGTTGGCCGGGTCGCGCGCTAAGGCATACAGATCATCGTCGAAGACGCCCACTGCCCGCACGTGTTGCAGGCCGATTTCGTCGTGGCACAGGCTTAGTTGATCCTGCATGTCACCGCGCATGATCCAGCGCAGTTGGTCCACGTTGCCCAGTCCGGCCCAGGTGTGCTTCAGCGGTTTCCCCGCATCCTGCCAGCGGGGTTTGAGAACAATTGACTGCGCATCAGCCTGGTAGCGCACGGAGGCCAGGCGGGGAGCGATGGCCAGACCGGCTCCGGCGGCTCCGGTGTTTCTAATCCAGTTTCTTCGGTTCATGGGCCTAAATTAAGCAGTATGACACCACTCTCCGAGAGAACGGTCTTGAAAAGTCGCTTTTGATGACCATTCCCGGCTTGCCCGGTCCCGAAAAACCGTTTTCTGTCATCGGGAAGCGGCTGCCCGGTCTCAAAAAGTTGTGTTTTGTTACCGGGAAGTGATTGCCCGGTGTCATTCGGGTAAGTTTCAAGACCGGGCGAGTGCTGCCGAGTATGGTCGATGTACTGTTTTATAAGCGTTCACGACCGGCCCGCTGTCGAAACAGGTCGATATGTCACCGGGAACCTTCCGAAACTAATAGATTGATTGGAAGACGTTGATGACCCCCCCAAAGTTTCTATCTTGTCTGGGTCAATCAGCTATAATCCTATGAACCGACGCACCTTCACCCACCAACTGTCCCTATTGCCGGTTGCGCTTAGCCTACCGCTAGGCCCGGCATCTACTGCTGAAGAACGAAGAAGATACACCCGCTACCTCGCTGCGGATATCAAGTATTCCCCGTTGGCTTTTCCTGAGGACAAACGCGTTCCCATTGGGCTGACTGCTTTTCCTTTACCCGCATCCACCACGACCCCACCCCCCGTGCGTTTGCTTTTTCCTAACGTGCGTACGAAGGCGGACGTCCTTTACTTTCGAGTCACGGCGGCCATTGACTTTCGAGAAGAAAAAGCGATTCGTCTGTACTTACCTGAATCGGGACAAGACCTGGGCACGCTGTGCATGAAGTACGCCCATCCGTTTCAACCGTTTCAGATCACCATCGACGCGCGCTGGCTCGCGGAGATCAGGAAGCAGGGCATCGCCTTACAGATGACCGAAGGCACCCAGGCGGCCTGGTTTTTTCGCCCGGAGGCCATGCCGACCGACGGGGCGGGCTTGGCCCCTCAGCTTTTGACGGGAAGCAGACCGGCTTCCGACAAGGGGTTTTTGCGCACGCTGTACTCCATGAACTCGTTCAGCCCCTTCGGCTGGATAGGCGGATCCGTACAAGACGCCCTCTTTGAACTGCACCAGCAGGGCGATGCGCGGGCCACCCGAACGCTCACTACGCACCTGGGTCACTATCTGGACGACCAACAAGGCGTTATTCTGGAGAGTCCGCATACCCGACCGCTGGATGGCACCTTTAATAGCATCGAAGACTTTCTTCCCTTCGCGGCCATTGTCAGCCTGTATCCCAATCATCCGGCGGTGCAAAAGGCCGTGGATTTCTGCTTGGCGCACCGCAACGAGCAGGGAATCATTATGGCCGGCAAGCACATCACCACCGAAGGCTGCTACACCGTGGCCTACCCGCTGGCGATGATTGCCCAACAGCGAAATGATGCCGAACTGGCCCAAATAGCGCTCGATCAACTGCGCTACCGTACGCAGTATCTGGTAGACGACGCGGCAATTTACCAGCGGGCGACCCTCAGCGGTGAGAAAGCCTACCACAACTGGGGGCGGGGCGTCGCCTGGTATCTGCTGGGCACCGTCAAGACGTTGGCCATCTTGCAAGACAGTTCTTTTGAGCTATCCGGCACGGATGAGGTACGTCAGGCATTTGTAGCCGCGGCCCTGATGGCTAATCAGCATAAAAACCCGGAGCACCTTTGGTACGGCTACCTCAATCAAGCCTCAACCGGGGTAGACACCTCCGCCAGTGCGGGCATTGCCGCGGCCCTTGCCTGGGGCGTTCAGCATGATATCCTGCCCGCCCAGCACCGACGGGCGGCTAAAAAAACTTACCGATCGCTGCACGATTTCCTTACGCCCGATGGTTTTCTGACGCAGGTTTCTCAGATCAATCGGGGCGGAGAAGCATTGCAGACAGATGGATACCGGGTGATTTCTCAGTTCGGTATGGGACTCATGGGACAGTTGAAAGCAGCTTTGGAAGCCTAGCTGATCGGCGAAGTGAATTTGATCTGAACGGAAATCACTGCGTTAGATCGATCCCTAAGTAGTCGATCACCGCTTCGTATCCTTGCAGCAAATCTTTCGGCTTCGGAGCGTTTTCATCGAATACTTTTAGCTCATCGGAGGGCAAAATAGTAACAAAGTCCTCCTGGTATCCCTCCTCGTAGGGGTCGTTTCTATAGTTCAGCTCGAGGTGATGCGCGAAGAAGTTATAGACCGCTACCCGCTTCGAGTAGCCGTAGTCATGGATTTCGGCCGGTAGATGAACGTTCTCCACCTTGTGCTCGGCATCGTAGAGGGCGTACACTTTTTGAAGATAGGGATACTCGACCCGCGGCGTGTTGCGCGTCCAATCTACTTGTGGTTCACCTGATCGGACTCGCCGTAACCCACCATATCGTAGGCGAAAACGATGGCGCCCATGCGGGCCAGCACCGCACCCCGCTTCTGCACGAAATGGGTAAAGCGCTTGTCCGCCAAATGACCGTGCGGACTCAGAATGGCCGCGTACTTTTCCTGCTTCTCGGCGGGTCAATACAGGTTACCGGTGATGTAGAAGCCCGGAAAGCTCCGGATGGCAATGTTCTCCACGATGTAACCGTCTATCTCGCGGGTGTTGTTGATGATCGCATCAAAGTTACCGGTGATTCGGGGCATCTTATCATACTGCATTCCGTCCAGAATGCCCTGCTTGATTCGACTGGCGCGTGCTTCCCAGGAGGCAGAATCGCTCTACTCCGCGGCAAACTGCTTCATCATCCGGTTTCCCTCATCTTCCGTCCAGTATGTGCCCTGGCAGAGCATATTGTCCTGGGCAACAGCGGGAAGAATGCTGAGCGTTGTAATAAACAGGCTTACGAGTAATTTCATTGTGTCAAAGTTTAAGTTGTCAGTGCTTGAATTGCCCCCTCGGCCTTGGCAAAATCGACTGTGGCCAGCACCTGTCGCATCTTGTCGGCGATTTGCTCGGTACAAAGGTTACCCAAACTGCCCTCGTGGGTGTGGTTAACGTTCTTTACTGGCTCGAAGGTGCCGTCGGCGATCTGCTGCCCCACTTTGCGGTAGGCATCGCGGAAGGGCAGTCCGTTCATCACCTCCCGGTTCACCGCCTCCACGCTCGATAGGTAGCGGTACCGCTCGTCGTTCAGGATGTTTTCGTTCACCCGCAGGTGCCCCAGGGCGTAGTGCATGATGCGCAGGCACTGCTTGGTTTGGTGCAGCGCCGGGAACAGACTTTCCTTGAGGATTTGCAGGTCGCGGTGGTAGCCCGAGCTGAGGTTGCCGATCACCAGGCTGATCTCGTTGGGTAGGGCAATGAGCTTGTTGCCGTGGGCCCGCACCAACTCAAACACATCGGGGTTTTTCTTGTGCGGCATGATCGACGAGCCGGTGGTGAGCTGATCGGGAAACGATATAAAGCCGAAGTTCTGGCTCATGTACAAGCAGATATCGGCGGCTAGCTTGCTTAGCGTGGCCGCCACCGACGATAGGGCGAAACTGACCGTTTTTTCCACCTTGCCGCGCCCCATCTGGGCGTAGACCACGTTGTAGCTCAGCGTATCGAAGCCCAGCAGTTGGGTGGTGAGCGTGCGATCCAGCGGAAACGAACTGCCGTAGCCCGCCGCCGAGCCCAGCGGGTTCTGATTGGTGATCCGGTAGGCCGCCGTCAGCAATTGCGCATCGTCGGTCAGGCTTTCGGCGTAGGCCCCGAGCCACAGTCCGAACGACGAGGGCATGGCTACCTGGGTGTGGGTGTAGCCGGGCAGCAGCACATCTTTGTGTTGTTCGCTCAGCGCCTGCAAGCGCTTAAAGAGGGCTTGGGTGAGGGTGGTGATTTCCTGCAACTCGTGCCGCAGGAACAGCCGCAGGTCGAGCAGCACCTGGTCGTTGCGCGAGCGCCCACTGTGAATCTTCTTGCCGATGTCGCCCAGCCGTTGGGTGAGCAACATCTCCACCTGCGAGTGCACGTCTTCCACCCCTTCCTCGATGACAAAATCTCCCTGCTGAATCTGCTGATAAATGCGAATGAGTTCGGGGCGCAGCTTCTGGAATTCGTCGTCGGTGAGCAGTCCGATACTGGTGAGCATCTGCCCGTGGGCGAGCGAGCCTACTACGTCGTAGGCGGCCAATTCGAGATCTAATTCACGGTCGTGCCCCACGGTAAACGCCTCGATGGCGCGGTCGATAGCGGTATTGTCTTTTTGCCAGAGTTTCACGGAAGGTGGGGTTGATTTAGTAAACCCCAAGTTGTTACTTATTTCCTAATTATGCTACTGCTGCCGAAGGTTGATAGACTTTTGCAGCACAAAATCAATAATATCCAGCGGCAGTTCGCCCGCCGGATCAAGCGGTAGCACCTTCACCCGGGCGCGTCCCTCCGCGTGCAGTTGCGGGTGATCGATAAACCTGCCGTCCATCACTCCCAGGTAGGGTTGCTGCGTTTTGCGATTGGTCCACAGGTAGCACATGATCTTGTTGCGGTAGCAGAAGAACGGGGTACGGTACTTCCAAGCCTCGGTAATGTGCGGATCGTAGGCCAATATATGATCCCGAATGGCCAGAAAACACCCTTGGGTGAGCGCTGGCAATTGCAAGTAATACGTGTCTAGCGATTCGCGCATGTTCTGTTACTTATTCAACGCTACGTAAATATCCACTTCCGCAGCCTCCGGGTTGCGGGCCTTTTCGCCGTACACCTCAAAGTCGGCGGTGTAGGCCCGGTCCAGGTCCGATTTCCAGATATTCGCCCAGGTCTGATACACGGCGCCCTGAGCGAGGCTTCCTTTGGCCACAAAGGGCTGATACGCCCCTCCCACAACGTACTTGGTCGTCAGGCCGTCGGGCACCGCATCAGCGTCCGAAACGCGGCAGCCCAGCAGCACCGTGTAGGGCTGCGTGTGGTCGCCTTCGTAGTCGGTGTAGACCGAATAGATGGCTTCGTCGGTTTTGTTGGGAATCTGGGCGACCAAGTTTTCACGCATGAAACGCTCAAAGAGCGCCGGAATGTCCTGCGCGGCTTGTCCGTTTTCGTTGGTGGTGCGCACGCTGATGCCAACTACGGTGAAGGGTTCAATAGTTACCTTGTTCATTTTTACGGGGGTTTGGTGAGAATTTTCAAACCTAGCCCCGGTCGGTGACAGCCCAGTGTCAGGGGTCAGAAACTTTTTTCGGCAACGCGCAAAATAATCCGCCAGATTGAAGTCACGATCAGCAAAGACTTCGTCTAGCCCCTTCAGTTGCCGAATGCAATCCAACCGAAAGGAACGGTAGCCTTTACGCAGCCGACACCAGGCAATGAGCACCCAATTCTCCTGGGTGTTGTACAGGGCCAACGGCTCTATCACGCGCTGCGTCGGTTGCTGATCAGATAAGGCTTGGTAGCCTACCGCCACCGGCGTGCGGTGGGTGATAGCCAGTTGCAGCGTAGATAAAGTATCACTGCTACTGGCTTGCCGCGGATTGTTCCGAAAGACGACGCGTTGCGCCAGCAGCTCGCCTTTTTCTTGCGTAGCGCGGTGCAGCACCGCCCTGATCTTAGTCATCGCGGCGACGTAGTCGCTTACGAAAGAAGCGTCCTTATTGCGCACCACCAACTGCTCGGCCGTCACCAGCGCGTTTGCCTCCCGTTCGCTCAGCGCTACTGGCGGCAGGGTGTAGCCGTCCACCAGCTTGTAGCCCTTGCCTTCTTCGGCGTACAGAGGAACCCCCGCCTGCTCCAGCGCCCGCATGTCCCGGTACACCGTGCGAATGCTTACGCTAAACTTATCGGCCACTTCGCGGGCGGTGAGCATCCGCTTCGACTGCAACATCGTTTGGATAGCAGCCAGGCGAGCGAGTCGGGATGGTTCGGAAGTGGACATCACCCGTAAATTACTGATTTCTTCGTTTATTTGCGCCCATGACCGACGCCACCATTGTTTTTCTGATCCGCTGCGAAGACCAGCGCGGACTTATCGCTAAGATCAGTTCGTTCTTCGCCGAGCGCAACTACAATATCCTGAGCTGCCAGCAGTTCACCGATGAGATTCAGAATGAGTACTTTATGCGCATCAAACTCGACGCGCAGGGAGTGTCCTACACCCGCAAGGAGCTCGCGCAACAGTTCGAAGGACTGGCCGAGACGCTTCGCCTCACCTGGTCGGTGCACTACGCCTCCGACGTGGCCAACACCGCCATTCTGGTCTCCAAAACCAGCCACTGCCTGTTCGACCTGCTCGAGCGGCAAACCCAGCAGAAGATCAAAACCAACATTCCCCTGATCATCTCCAACCACCCCGACCTGGAGTATCTAGCTGATCAGTTCCGGGTGCCCTTCTACTGCCTGCCCGTTGATTCATCTGACAAGGCAGCGCAGGAAACGCAGCTGCTCGATTTGCTGCAACGACACCACATTGACCTGGTGGTGCTGGCCCGTTACATGCAGATTCTGCGTCCGGACTTCGTGGCACACTATCCCGGCCAGATTATCAATATCCACCACGCGTTTCTACCGGCCTTCAAGGGGGCCAATCCCTACCGACGCGCCTACGAGCGGGGCGTGAAGATGATCGGGGCTACCGCCCACTACGCTACCAACGACCTGGACGAAGGGCCGATCATCGAGCAGGACGTGGCCCGTGTATCCCATGCCAGCAACCCGGCGAGCCTAGCGAGCATCGGGGCCGACATTGAGCGCACCGTGCTCACCCGCGCCGTGCGCAGCCACCTCGAGCACCGAATCATTATCACCGGCAACCGCACCATCGTATTTCCCGAATCAGGCGAATAATACAAGTTCTAGGTTCGGAGTTGAAGGTTCTAAGTTCTGTGTTCAACTCAGAACCTAGAACTTTTAAAACCTAGAACTAGTCTTCGTCTTCGAAGGCTTGCTGAATGGATTCTTCGGTGTGCTTCAGCTTGCGGCGGCAGAAGGTGATCAGTTCCATGGCGCGTTGCACCTGCTCGGAGAGTTGGTCCACGTCCAGTTCTTCGTTCTCCACCGCCGTCACGATTTGCTCCAGTTGCTGCTGGGCTTCTTGGTAAGAGAGTACCGGATCATCGGGCGTGGGTTTAGTCTTCCTTTTGGCCATCGTTGCGAGGTCGTTGTTCTTGTAAAGTACTGATTAGTATTTTATCGGCAGTAAGGGTGCGGATTTCGCTGCCTGCGGCTATTTTTCCGGCTTTGGGTAATAGCTTTCCGTTCACGTAGGTTTGGGTGAAGCCACGGCGCAGGATGCTGGCGGGGTTCACCAGCGTAACCACCTTTTCGTGGGTGTCGAGCTGCTGTTGCCAGCGTTGCAGTTGGTGCTGGGTTTGGGCGCGCAGCGTTTCGGGCCAGCGCGTCAGCCGCTCACGCTCCTGTCGCAGACGCGTCTGGGCCACGTACTGCAACTGATCCTGCCGCTGCGTGAGGTGTTGCTTTTGCTGTTGCAACCGGGCCGACAGTGCGTAACGCAGGGTAGTTTGTAAACTCTCCAGCCGGTAGGTTTGCTCCCGCAGTAAATGGTTGGTCTGCCGCTCCAAGCGCTGTCGGTAACCCTCGATGCGCTCGTCGTAGACGGTGATGCCGTCGACTAGAAACTCGGCCACCGCGGTGGGAGTCTTCATCTTGGTGTGGGCCACCAGGTCGGCCACGGTTTCGTCGCGCTCGTGCCCGATGCCCGTGATCACCGGCAGGGGAAACTGCGCGATATGCGTAGCCAGCCCGTAGGTATCGAAGCAGTTGAGGTCCACCTGCGCACCGCCGCCCCGAATCACCACCACCACGTCGAAGCACGGCCCGCGCTGCTCCAGGCAGTCGTAGACCTCCAGCAGGGCCGCCACAATGCTGGCTTCCGCCGCGTCGCCCTGCATGCTGGCTTTGAACAGCTGCACATCGAAGCGGTAGCCACCCCGGTTGTTGCGCAGTTGCTCCATAAAGTCGCCCAGTCCGGCCGCCGTGGGTGAGCTGATCACCGCCACGCGCTGCGGCACTACAGGCAGGGACAAGGCCTTGTTCATCTCGTATACGCCCTCGTCGATCAGCTGCTGGATGACCTCCCGCCGACGTCGGGCCCGTTCGCCCAGGGTGTACTGGGCGTCGATATCCCGCACGTTCATGCTCAGCCCGTACAGCTCGTGGAACTTCACCTCCACCTGCGCTAAGATCTTGAGTCCGGGACGCAACGCCTCGCCCGTGATAGACTCGAACCAGCTTTGTAGGTTCCGAAAGGTGTAGGACCAGATGGTGGCGTGCATCTTGGCCAGCAGCCGATCTTCGCCCTTCTCTACCAAGTCCAGGTAGCAGTGACCGTTCTGCGCCACCCGCAGCTCGCCGATCTCCGCCACCACCCAGTAGGCCGGTTGTAACTGCACCGACAGCGCCTGCTTGATCAGCTGATTGAGTTCTACGAGGGAGAGGTGTTCCATTTAATTACGCAATGGCGAGGCAGTATCCTGTTTTAGCTATTGAAATCAAAGTAGTCAATGAATTTTTCTCGGAGAAAGAAAACGTCTCTCACAACTGCCGAAGCCATCTCCGCCCCGGCTAGCGGAGCGCTGTTTTGGCCACGCTGTGGCGTCTTATTTTTTAGGTTTCCACGGTATTTCATCCACGCCCAGCTCCTGCCCCATCGCCCGGGCCAGCACGAACAGCCAGTCGGACAAGCGATTGAGGTAGACGATGATCAGGGGATCTACGGCTTCGTGCTGGCTGAAGCGCACCACCTGCCGCTCGGCGCGGCGGCACACGCAGCGGGCCACGTGGCAGGCCGACACCGCCGGATGCCCACCGGGCAGAATGAAGAACTTCATCGCGGGGAGGTCGGCATCCAGCGCATCGATCGACGCCTCGAGATGCGGCACTGATGCCTCGCTGAGCGGCGGAAGCTTCATGGATTCCTTGCTGGGGTCGGCGGCCAGGTGCGAACCGATAACGAACAGGGTTTCCTGGATTTCCTGAAAGAGTTGGGCGCGGGCTTGATTCACCTCCTGGTCGCGTAGCAGGCCCAGGTGGGCGTTGAGCTCGTCGATGGTGCCGTAGGTTTCCACCCGCTCGTCGGCCTTCGACACGCGCGCGCCGCCGTAGAGGGCGGTGGTGCCCGCATCGCCGGTTTTCGTATAGATCTTCATGTCCGGCAAGATACGCCGAAATCTGGCAACGGCGGCCACCTTCCGCTAAAAATCCACCATCATAGCAGCGCGCACCTGTTCGTACTCCGGCGCAAAGGCCGCGTAGTCCGCTGCGCTCACCAATGCCCGGTAGTCGGCTAGTCCTCCTTCGGCGTAGGTTTCCAGGTTGGCGCGCAGGGCGGCCAGCACGTAGGCCCGCAGCAGCGCCGCGTCGTAGGGATTGGTTTCTACCGCATCGAGCAGACGCTGGTAGGCTTCGGTGGGATCGGTTTCGGACGGGTACAGGTAGGCAATCGCGGCCAGATAGCCCTGGGAAAAGAAAGGGTTTTCGGACAGGAATGCGTACGCCGTCTGCGCCTGAGCATCGCTCCCCGCTTGCTGGGCCAATTGCGCCCGAAAGTAGGTGAGCCAGTACGCTTGCTGCCGGTTCAGTGGTTGAAGCTGCTCAATCAGATCGTTCAGCGTAGCCAGATCGTTGCGGCTCTCGGCCCGAAAAGCCGCTACCCAGCGGGCGTAGGCCTGCCCATCAGACGACAGTCCGGAAGCGGAAGTAATTTCGTTGGCCCAGGCGTCCCAGCGAGTACTCGGGGTATCGCCGAATCGCAACCACAGATCGTGCACCGCCAGCGCCCGGTAGCTGGCGTCGTTGAAGGCTTGCCAAATTTGTTTGCGTAGCGGGTCGTCCAGTTGCGGATAGCGGTAGCGTAACGCCTGGTACAGGAACACGTCATTGGCCGTATCCACCGCCTGCCGCAGGGCTTCGTCCGAGAAGATCGTCAGCATATCCCGCGCCACGGTCACGCCGACCGAGTCAGCCAGTTGCTCGTTCCAAAAATCCACCACCGCGTCGGTGCTTCCGCCGGGCAAGGCCGCTGCCTCACTGAGGCTTACCCCTTGTTTAAATCCAGCATCATCAAAGCCCGATTCCACCGCCCGGGCAAAGAAGTCTTCGGCGATGCGCGGCGCGTGCTGCTCCAGCGCCCACAACCCCATCGTATGCAGATAGTAGCCCTGCTTAAACACGTTAACGGACTGCAAGCGGTCCACCGTCCGCAACGCCTCCTCCACGCGGTTGGCCCGGTACTGCGCTACGGCCGACGCGAACGACAAGGGCTCATTATAGGCCAATGCACTCTCCTGCGCCAGGGTCTGGGCACGATACAGCAGGCTGGTATCAACCGACGATTGGGTGAGCAGATAATTATACAGGTGGGCGAATTGCAGACTATTAAGCGTGGAGTCGACGGACTCCTGCCAGCGAAACGAAGCGGGTGCCGCACTGGTAAGTGACATCCCGGCCCCGTAGCGCTCCGAGAAGGCCAAGGCGTTCACCTGCACCGGCACGTAGGCCGTGTCGCTCACCACTTCGGCGAGCAGCGAGTTCAACTCCTACCGACACGGTGGTCGGACTTCGGGCGAGCACGGCCAGGGTGTTGGCTTCCGCAGCGCAGCGCACCGCCTCTCCTGTTCCGGCCCGCTGCAGGTAGAACAGCGCGGAGTCCAGCACCGCCGTGCGGCCGAAGGTGAGCGCCAGGTTGTTCTGCAAATACGGGTTCTGCGGAAACTCCTCCAGGCCCTGCCGAAAGGCAAACACCGCCTCGAAGAACTGCTTGGTCTCCAGAAAGGCGTTGCCCAGATTGACGTAGGCCTGCGGACTCGGATTTTTCTGCACCGCCTCGTTGAAGTAAAAGGTGGTCAGTGCCGGGTCGTTCTGCACGCGGGCCAGTGCTCCCAGGGCGTAGTTCGAGCGGTGGTTTTTGTAACCGTACTGGTCGCCCAGTTTGTAGTACTGCTCGGCCAAAAACAGATCACCTTCGTACTGGTACAAGTCGCCCAGCGCATTGTTGTAGCCCGCCACCGCTTGGTAGAAGGGGAAGAGTCCGGCGCGGGCGAAGAAGGCCACGGTGGCCACCAGCCCCACGATCTGCATGGTGCCGTAGGGCAGGTTGGGTGGCTGGTACACCACACGGTACACCCGCTGGTTGGTGGCCAGTTCCTGAATGAAGTTAGCCACCACGTACACGTAGAAGATCAGGCCGAAGCCCAGCTGACTGTACACAATGGTGTCCTCAAAGGTTTCGAGCACCGGGTCGTTGGCGGTGGCAAAGAAGAAGGCCAGCGTGGTAAAGGTGATGAACGCCAGCGTGGCGTAAAGGTAGGCGCCCAGCGGCTGGAAGGGTAAAATGTACGCGTACTGCGGCGCACGATCGCGAAAGCCCCAAAGACCAACGATTGTGCAGATGGCTAGTACCAAATATGCATTCACGTACAGAATGTCCCAGTCAATGACGCCGATATTGCGCAGCACTAGCAGCCCGAGGTTGGCCAGATAAATTACCGTGATGGAGGTGAAGTGCAGAAAGGTGTTCTTGCTGGTGGGCGTGTTGTTCTGGGTGATGAGTTTCAGAAAGAAGCTCAGCAGTTCGTGACCCACCAGCAAGATAAAGAACAAACTCAGTACGATGGGCACCACCAGTCCGTAGGTGATTAGGGTCAGGGCCGGATGTAGCACCGGTGAGAAGAAATGCACTACTAACCCGACCAGCCCCACCAGCCCGGCAAAGGTGAGCAAGCGGGCTACCAAGCCAGCGTTGGGACGGATTTTCTGAAAGAAAAAGGTGGCGATTAGGAACAGCGCGACTACCACTCCCGCTCCCACCCGGCCGGTGGTGCCGAAGAGTTGCAGTTGCTCCCACTTCATACCCAGCACCAGGGCCACCACCACCAGATTGCCCAGGTAGAACCAAAAGCCGCTGAACGTTGAGATGACCACCAGCAAAAAGACCAGCGTAATCGCCAGTGCGGCCAGCAGTCCGTAGGTTGCCTGCGGAGCCATTTTCAGATTACTGCCCCAGTAGGTTTCGGTGATTACGTAGTAGTCGGTGGTGCTGGTGAAGTTGAACACTCCCACCGATACCGGATCATCGGGCAGGCTCACCTGCTCGACGTTCGATAGTAGCTCCCAGTCGACACTGCCGTCCAGGCCGCGCAGCGCGCTTACTCCCCACACCAAAAGGGCGATGAGCAACAGAACCAACAGCACCCAATAAACCCGGCGGCTATCGGGGTGCCATACTTTCCAAAAAAACAGTTGATCCATGTCGCGACAAGGCTCGTTAAGGTACGCTGGGCCGTAGCGTGCGAATTAGCAAATATTATTGAATAACGGCGGACCATGTACTGTATTATGGTCAATTGCCCTATCACGTCTTCACCCGGGGGGGCTGATATTCCACTACGCAGCGCTGCGCAGAATTCTGTTCCACAGCGGCGGGAATGACGTAAACGGCGGCTTCCCTACTCCAGCACCTTGGGCACGCGGAAGAACGCGTCGTCGTGCTGGGGAGCGTTACGCAGGCCCCGCTCGCGCGACAGATGCTCTCCTACCCGGTCTTCGCGCAGTGCGTTCACCTCGAACGACATGTTGGTAAGGGGCTCTACGCCGGTGGTGTCCACCTCGTCGAGTTGGGCCACCCAGTCCAGGATTTCGCTCATACTCTCGAGCATGGCCGCTTCGGCGTGCTTATCAAGGTCGAGGCGCGCCAGGTGGGCAATCTTACGGACGGTGGTTTGGTCTATTTTCATAGTGATGGCCTTAAAGTTAATGGCTTTTTTGTGGATGTAGGCGAAGCGCTTGGGTCACTGCTACTGCTGTGATGCCGCGCTAGCTCTTGTTCAATCACCCCAAAAACCCGGTCGCGCAACGCGGGCACATCGGCCTCAGCGAGTCCGACGGTGGGGATGGGCTTGTGGAAGATCAGCCGCGGGCGACGGGGCCGCATGAGCAGTTTCTTGTCGTTGGGCAGCAGAAACCAATTGTCGGGAATAGTCACCGGCACCACCGGCACCTGCTTCTCAATGGCCACCCGAAAGGGGCCGCTTTTGAAGCTCGCCAGTTGCGGCGGGGCAAGCGTGCGGATGCCCCCTTCGGGATACATCACCATACTTTTGCCCTCGTCGATCTTGCGCAGGCTCTGTTGAAGCGCTTCGTAGCCGCTGCGGGTGCTGCTGCGGTCTACCGGAATGTGAAAGGTGCGGATCACCCAGCCGAACAGCGGCAGGCGGGTGAGCGACAATTTGCTGATAAACACGAAAGGTTGCGGAATGTAGCCCACCAGGGCAATGTCGAGCAGCGAAAAGTGGTTGGGAGTGTATACGTAGGTTTGCTGTCGGTCCAGGTGCTCCAAACCACGTACCCGGGCAGGCACCCCCATTAGTCCGAAGAAGGCCCGCGACCACAGCCCATTGAGTTGCAGCCCGTAGCAATGCCACCGTTCACGCAGACTGGCCACCCAAAACAGGGGCGACAACACCACCAGCACGCCGCCAAACACCACCAAGCCGTAGGTAGAATACACTCTAAGCAACAGTTTCCTCATCAACGGGGGTGGGGCGATACGGATTCGGGTTGATCGTTAAAACCGGTACGGTCGTGCTGCAAAACTAAAGAAAAATGGCGATGTTTAGGGGTTAGTCGGTACTTAAATCAGCCTCTACACCTTGCTTCGATCCTCACCCATCAACCTGCGCTTGCTGCTGGCCCTGCTGCTGGTGTCTTTCGGCCTTCGCGCCCAGGACACTACGCGGGTGAAAATGGTGGTGATCGACACCATCGTGGTAAGCAGCAACAGCTTTGTGCTGCTGCCCGACAGCGTGTTCTTCACCGACCGCGACACGGTGATCTATGTGGTAGATACCATCCGTACCAACATGGAAGCCATTATCAAGGGAGCCAACCTGTCGCAGGACAGCGCCTTTTATCAGGAGGTGAAGCGCCGGATGGACCGCGGTAAGATCAGCCGCCAGCTCTTCAACGCCCTGTTCGATTTGCAAGGACCCGCCCCGGCAGCGTCCAAAACCCGGACGCGTCCGGTGCAACGGGGCACCTTTGCCCAGGGCAGCGTGGTGGGAGAGATCATCATAAAGAAGCTCGACGTGTTCGGACCAAGTGTAAATGATACGACCCAACGGGCTACCAAAAGCCTGTCGCGCCTCTATAACTCCCTGCACATAAACACCCACAACCGGGTGCTGCGCAACAACCTACTGCTCAGAAAGGGCGACTCGCTCTCCACGACCCAACTGGCTGACAGCGAGCGGATCATTCGGACGCTTCCCTTCATCCGCGATGCCCGTCTGCTGGTGCAGCCTCGCAACGACGGAAGCGATACGGTGGACCTACTACTGATCACCGAAGACGTGATCCCCTACTCCTTTTCGGGGCGGCCCCGCGGCTTTATCGAAGGCAGTGCCAGCATCAGCAACCGCAACATCCTGGGCACTGGTCACGAACTGGCCAACACCATCCGCATTGATCCGGACCTGCCGCAACGGGTAGGATACGAGGGTTTCTATCGCCTTCCCAACATCCGGGGTTCGTTTGTGCAGGCTGAATTGCGCTACACCAACACCTACTTCGATGAGATTTATCAGGTGGCCGCCCTTCGTCCGTTCTACGTGCCGGACATCCGCTTCGCGGGCGGGGCCGACGTCAGCTACCAGCGCCGCAGCACTTTCTCTCCGGAAATAGACTCCTACGCCGCGCTTGACACCTTCACCGACGCGCTCGATATTCCTCGCATCCGCTACAGCTTCTTTGCGCAGGACTACTGGCTGGCCCGCAGTTTTAAACTGGACAAATTCGACGATCGTACCCGGCTGTCAGTGAGCCTGGGGGGGCGGCAGCAGCACTTCTACGAACGTCCGCCGGTGGGGCCCGGAGAAAACGTCGCCTTTCACCACCGCACCCAGTTGCTGGCCGGACTGGCCTTCTCGAAGCGCTACTACACCACCGAAGAGCTGGTATATACCTACGGGCGCACCGAAGACATTCCGGTGGGGCGGTTGGCCGAGCTGGTGGTGGGGCCCGAGTTCGGAGAATTTGCTAACCGCTGGTTCACCGGACTGTCGTATGCTCGGGGCAACTACGTGTCGCCCCTGGGCTACGTGTCGGTGGGAGCCAGTGGGGGCGGGTTCTGGCGCAACCGCCGGATGGAAGAAGGCGTGATGCAGTTCACGCTCAACAGCTACAGCTACCTGTTCTACGCCCGCCGCTCGCGCTTTCGCTTCTTCTTCCGCAGCAACTACACGCGCGGCATTCGGCGCCCGCCCACCATCGACTTTCAGAACCGTTTCATCAGCATCCGCCGCGACGACGGTATCCGCGGACTCAGCAACGTGGCGCTGGAGGGTAACGAGCGGCTCACGTTTAGTCTGGAAGGCGTGGCCTACCCGCCCTGGAATCTGTACAGCTTCCGGTTGGCGCTGTTTGGGTTTATAGACTCCGGCCTGATCGCCGAAGAGGACGAGCGGCTACTAAGGACGCGGGCCTACCACGGGGTGGGACTGGGCTTCCGGGTGCGCAACGAGAACCTGGCCTTCAAGACCTTCCAGGTGCGGGTGATCGTGTACCCCAACGCGCCGCGGGGCGAGAGCTGGATCGGCTTCAGCGCCGGGGGCATCCCCCTGCCCCGCCTGCGCGATTTCGTGGGCAGCAAACCGCGGGTGTTTCCTTTTGAGTAGGTGATTTGATGGGTAGGAAGCGGAGGATGCCGGACGCTTCGCTACTCTCCAACCAGCGTTAGTGAAGTATTTATTGTGTTGGTGCTTTTATCCGTCGCTGCGGGATATACAATCTACACTTTTATCAAAGCCTCGCATTTAGAGCGAATGGCTAAAATCGAGAAAGGCATTGATACTAATGCACCCTCTAGCAATACAGGGCTTTCTTATAGAAAGCTCTGTCTGCAACATAGTCACAACGGGATTTGATGAACGTTCTTTAGCGCAGAGACCTCTTACTTTTAAGTATCTCAAATACAATGTCACTATTTCAGATGAATCGTTGGCACGAGCTATTTTGGCGTTATACATTTGTAAACGTTTCTGAGCATCCTTACCTAAACAAGCCTTGATTGACCTCAAAGCGTAGGCACACCCAACTCCGCTACAAATCAAAGTATCGTTCCTGATAATAAGTCACGCGACGGCGACATTCCTCAACATCGAATTCTTCTACGTCCCAGCGCTCGCCCTTCTTCAGCCCCAGCCACTCGCGGGCATCCTGGTGGTCGGGCGACTTCGGGTCGTTGATCAACTCCACGATACCGTAGTAGCCCCAGACACCCCCGCAGTCTTCCGGCGGACACGCTCCCTTTCCCTTCAGAAATTGGGGGGCCAGAATGCGTTCGTCAGAGATCTTCTCGAGCAGCACGCTGTGTTGCCAGCTGTCGCCGAAGTCATACTCGTAGTGCATCTTCTGCTTGGGCGTCTGCAAATGGTCGCGCACCCGCAGGCGACGGGCGTCCTGCATCTCGTCGCCCATCCAGTCGTCTTCCATCGGGAGGCCAATGTCGTTGCGAAACTCGCCGGGGTAGCGAAACGAAAACAGGTGCGCGTTCTCCCACCCCATCGCCGCCTGGATCACCGCGTGGAGTTCGACAAAGGTAAAGCTGTCGGGAATCAGCACACGACGCCAGATAGGGGGTTTACTGCCGTCAAGAGAGACTTTAAGTTGCAAAGACATGGCACTAGGTTCTTTGAGGCGCTGCGAACAGAACACAGATCGCCCTCGGTTGTGGTTAGCTAAAGGAACGGATAAAGATGCCAGAAATCAGATACAATGTGAAATCTTTTCCGGAAATTTAAGTAGAAACCCCTTCTTCACCGGCCCCCGGGTGTGCTGCATCCGCTACTGAGCCTCTACTTCCTGATCGTTGCGATCCTGGAAACCAGAAAGCGTTCTGCCGAGTTGGGTACAAGGCTAGCGCATATTCAGGGATTCATTGATGGGTAGCTAGGTACTGAATCAGCGTAAATTACAATTACTGGTGCTCGTTCGTAACGCGTTACAAACGCGCACTAGCAGTTAGTGATAGGTAGTTTTGTAATTGATTTTGATCAACTTGCTCATCTCTTCTTTTCCTTTGGCAGCGCAAAGGCCACGTAGCTGTCGCCCCGCTGCTCAGTGATTTTACCGCCCCCCGCGGCGATCACCACGTACTGTCGGCCGTCCACTTCGTAGGTGCAGGGAGTGGCCATGCCCGCGGCGGGCAGGTCGTGCTTCCACAGTTCCTCACCGGTAGTCTGGTCGAAAGCCCGCATCTGATTGTCCTGCGTGGCTCCGATAAAGATCAGGCCGCTGGCCGTCACCACCAGGCCACCGTAGTTTTCGGTACCGGTTTTCGGGATGCCCCGCCGGGTCAACTCCGGAAACTCACCCAGCGGCACCTTCCACAGAATCTCTCCACTGTTGAGATCAATGGCGTTGAGCGTACCCCACGGGGGCTTCACCGCCGCGTAGCCATCCGAATCGATGAACCGCCGGTAACCGGTGAATCCGTAGCGCAGGGGTTGCTCAGCGGGCGTAGCCAGCGAAAGCTTCTCGGCCGAGGCACCTTCGGTCGTGCCCAACAAAAAGGCCGTTACTGCCTCCGTATGCTCTTCCGATAGGTGAGCAAAAGACGGCATCTCCCCCCTTCCCTGCCGTAGCAAAGTGGTCACCGCCGAGGCATCCATCCGGTCGGCCAGACCGACCAGCGCCGGGGCGTTGCCGTGGAAATTTGATCCCTTCCGCTCAGCCCCGTGGCAACTCATGCAGTTCGATTGGTAGACCGACTGCCCCATCGCCAGCCAGTCGCCCGCGGCGGCGACTTTGTTCTCCACCATCGTGAGGGTGAAGGGCATTTCGTTGGCATTCACGTAGAGCACGTTGGTCGTGGGGTTGTAGCCCGCTCCGCTCCAACCGCCCCCGCCGTCCAGCCCCGGAAACAGCACGGTTCCCTCCAGGCTCGGCGGAATAAACTGCCCGCCCGTGCGCATCGCTCGGAAGGCCACCAGCATTGAATCTTGGTCGTTAGAATAAGGATTGAGGTCCGCTTCGGTGAACTGCTGCCGCGAGAAGGCGGGCGGCAGGGTGGGCAGGGGCTGGGTTCGGGCCGCCTGCTCGCCTACCAAGTCCGAGGGCGGGTACGATTGCTCTTCGATAGGAAACAGCGGCGCGCCGGTTTCGCGGTTGAATACGTACACGTGTCCCGACTTGGTCACCTGCGCCACCGCATCGACCGGAGCTCCGTCGCGCTCAACCGTCACCAGCGTGGGCGGGGCGGGCAGGTCGCGGTCCCAGATATCATGGTGCACCGCCTGGAAGTGCCACAAACGCTTACCGGTAGCGGCATCCAGGGCAAGCAGGCAGTTGGCAAATAGGTTGTCACCCGTGCGGTTGCCGCCGTAGAAGTCGAAGGCGGCTGAGCCGAGCGGCACAAATACGATGCCCCGCGCCTCATCCAGCGTCATACCGCTCCAGTTGTTGGCCCCGCCGATGGTTTGGTAGGCCGTGGAGTCTTCCCAGGTATTGTAGCCGTACTCGCCGGGCTGCGGAATGGTGTGAAATATCCAGCGCTGCTCACCCGTGCGCACGTCGAAGGCCCGGATGTGACCGGGGGCCGAGGGCAAGTCCTCCCCGTTGAGTGAGCCCAAGATGATCAGGTCTTGGTAGACGGTGCCCGGGGCCAGGTAGCGGTAGACCAAGTCCGACACGTCGCGCCCCAGTCCCTCACTCATATCGATCTTCCCGGCATCGCCAAAGGAGGCAACCGGTTGCCCGGTATTAGCGTCCAGGGCGTACAAGTAGCGGTCGGCGCAGAACAAGATGCGCGAGTCGTCACCGTTGGACCAGTGGGCGAGTCCGCGCAGCACGCCGCTGCGGTCGGTGCCCATGAAGGGGTTAAACACCCACTGCTCGGCCCCGGTGGTGGCATCCAGGGCGAACACCTTGAGGCCGGGAGCCACGGCAAACAGCGTGCGGCCCACCACCAGGGGGTTGCACTGAATGTAGTTGGATCCGCCGGTGCCCTGCACCCCGGCGTGGTACTCCCAGGCCACCTCTAGTTGGTTCACGTTGCTCGGGTTGATCTGCTCCAGCGAAGCGTAGTGGGTGCGGCCGGGATCACCCAGGTAGCTGTTCCAGGTGGAGTAAAGCGTAACTTCATCAGCCATCTTGGCCTGGCAGGCGCCTAGAAACAGCGCTAGCAGCCCCAGGCAGCGAACGGAAAGGGAAAAAGATATCATGAACAAAGCCGGTCTGATTCGTTGTGCCACAATAGGCGATAAGGTAACGCAACTGGCGATAAAAAAGGTTACATCACGGATAAAAACTTCCTCACCGCAGGACCACGGGGCTGGCTTAACGGCGCAATGCGTCATAGCACTAGCCGTACGTTCATCGCGCACTTGCTCGCGACGAGAACACAGTTCATCTTCCTAATCCATTAGTTGTTCGGCGTAAGAAATCCGGAGAATTCAACGTCACGAACCACTTAGCCGCTCTGATCGAGTCTGTTTTTCAGTGCGCGCTCTCCGGTGGACGAAGGGAAAAGCCCATTTCCAGCCAACCAGCGCAGTTTTGTGCTTGAGCATTTCTTAGCTTTCACGGTTCATCATTACGTGGGGCCAAACGCTGCTTGACTCTCGTTTTTCTTACACCGGTAAGCTTTACGCTTTTAGGCCGTGTGAAAAATCCAAGTCCGGGCGTTTGAAGGCGCTATAAAGATAAGTCCTGCTTCTCACCCGTGGCCGCCGCCCGGTAGATGGCGTCCATGATCTTGAGGTCTTTCACTCCTTCTTCGCCGTCTACCGGCACCGGTGCTTCCTTGCCTTCCAGGATGATGCCCGCCATTGCGTCCATCTGCACCGTTTGGTGGGTTTTATGCGGCTGGGTGAGTTTGCCCTGGTAGGTGCGCCCCTCGATCGGACCGTAGCCGGTGGCCGGATGCAGTTCGCCAAAGCCGTCTACCCCATTCAGGAAGAAACGATCCAGGTGGCTCATGGCGTAGGTCGACAGGCAAGAGGCCCCCGCCCCGCCGGGAAAGCCCAGCTGAAACTGGATGGTTTCGTCAACGCCCTCCGGGAATTTCTCCGGATTATTCTTGGTCTCCTGGGCCGTTACCCACGTCGGCTCTTCTCCGATCATGTAGCGGGCACCGTTCACCGAGTAGATGCCAATATCCATCAGTGCCCCGCCCCCGGCTAGTTTCTTATCCAGGCGCCACTGGTCCGGGTCACCGATGCGGAAGCCGGTGAGTCCCTGGAAGAAAAGTACCTTGCCAAATGCTCCCGCCTCTCGTTTGCTGATGATCGCCAGGGTCTTGGGCTCGAAGTGCATGCGGTAGCCCACCAGTAATTTCACTTTAGCTCGTTGGCAGGCATCCACCATTTCTTGTCCTTCCTGGGCGTTCACGGCCATCGGTTTTTCGCAGATGGCGTGCTTCCCGGCCTTAGCCACGCGGATCACCTGATCGCGGTGCAGGCCGTTGGGAGTGATCACGTAGATGGCGTCGATGTCCGGGTTGTCTTTCACCCGGTCGAAGTTTTCGTAGTTGTAGCAGTTCTTCTCGGGGATATTATACTTGGTCTGCCAGTCTTTGATCTTGGCGGGGGTGCCGCTGATCGCGCCGACCAGTTCGGCCCGCTCGCAATCTTGCATGGCTTCGGCCACGCGGGTACCGTAGCTTCCCAAGCCCATGATCGCTACCCGCAGTTTGGGTCCGGCGTAGGGAAACTGATGAAAAAGTGGGTTACCGAAGGAAGTATCGATGGGCAACAGGGGCCAGGCGGCGGCCGAAGCAGTGAGGGTCTGCAAAAAGTCACGGCGAGAACGCATAAGGGTTGGGTTTAGAGTAAGGATAACGCGCAGCAAAGTATCCACAAAATGGTTGATGTACAAATCTGCGCTGACTTTCAATTGAGCGCTTTGTTGCGTACTTTTCAGGATGCAACCTATCTCTTCCTCCCCTGCCTTTGACCGGAGCCTGCTCACCGAAGCCGAGGCCACTTCTCTAGACGAACAAGGCTACGTATCGCTGGGGCGCTTGCTCTCGGACTCCCAGGTGGCCGCTATCCAAACGCGCTTGCTGGCCCTGTTGAAGGAGGAAGGCGAACGCGCCGGGGCGGAGCTGCACGACTCGCCGCACATCCGGCATCCGAAGGAGGAAGGGGCTGACCGGCTGGCCGATTTGGTGAACAAAGATCCTTTATTCGACGGGTTCTATACCCATCCTCGCGTGCTGGCGGGAGTGGCCCACGTGCTGGGCACCGATATCAAACTGTCGTCGCTTAACTACCGGGCCGCCAAACCCGGCCACGGCCAGCAGAGGCTCCACACCGACTGGCACGAAGCGGTGCCTCCCGGCGCGTATCAGGTGTGCAACACGATCTGGCTGCTGGACGATTTCACGGCGCAGAACGGAGCCACCCGCCTGGTGCCCGGCACCCACCGCGCGGGCGTGCTGCCGCAAAATAAGCTTGCCGACCCTTTGGCTACCCATCCTGACGAAGTGTTGCTGGAAGCTCCGGCGGGCACCGTGGTGGTATTCAATTCGCACACTTGGCACGGGGGCACCGTGAACTACACTGATCTTCCCCGGCGGGCCGTGCACAGTTACTTCTGCCGCCGCCATCAACCCCAGCAGCTCGATCAGCAACGCTACTTCCGCCCGGCCACCCGCGAGCGGTTGAGTGAGGAAGCACGCTGGCTGCTGGATGTGGAGTGAATTCCACAAAAAAAGGCAGCCTTGTGGTAAGGCTGCCTTTCTGATGTTTGATCGTTAATTTACATTATACTTGCGAACGGTATCTTCGGGTGTAAAATCCGTTGCGCATCGGGCTGGTTCGCTCCTCACCGTGCGCTGGGTTGTTCAAATCAGTAACGCTGAGTTGCTTAGCCACTGCTTTGTTTTGTAGCCTTACATCGCGTTCTGCAATCTCTCTTAATATGCTCATTATGCTTCCTTTTTGTGTTTATTAAAACTTGTATTACTTATGATAGATTATACGGAAGCGCATCCTTGTGGTTGCGATTTTATCAATGAAATAATTAAAAATCGGTTAAAGTCATAAATATCTTGGTATCTAGTAATGGTATTTTTAAAGTTTATTAGAGTAGTGTTAATAAGAGCTTATTTAGCAGTCCGCGCCTATCAGCTTTTCAGCTATTGTCATTATCATTATGATTTTCGTAATTTCCTCCATTCGCAAGCAGCTAGCGCTATTCGGCAGGAAAGCGAAAATAAATGTCTACTAATTGATGATAGCCAGTAAACCTTATTCTGATAGCTACTACCCAACATCTGACCACATAGAAAATTATCCAACTACCCCAACCCCGCTTCGTTCAGGTAGCTTCGCAATGCCGTCACGTCCTTGCGCATCACCGCGATGGTTTTGTCGGTGCGTTCGGCTACATCCATCGTTTCTTTTTCGCCGGGTAGTTCGTACTCGAAGTGCACCGAAATGGGGCAGCGAATGTCGTACTTTTTGAGCAGCGAAAAGAACTTGGGGAAATCGACCATCCCTTCACCCAACGGCACGTTGACGACCTTCCACTGCTCACCGACTTTTTCCCAACGGAAGTCCTTAATAACGATCGAATTGACGTGCGGATGAATCAGATCAAGGCCTAGCGGCCAAGCCTGCCCGCCCTCCGCCGTGGCGTGGCGAATGTCGTACTGACTGCCCAGGTACGGACTGTCCACTTCGTTGAGTAGCGTGGCTATGTCCCACACGGGAGCGCCCACGTAGTGCTCGCCCGAATGGTTCTGGTAGCAGCCTACAATGTCAAGACGCTTATTTAGCTTGGCCAGGGCAGAAAGTCGCTGCCGGTAGCCCTTCAGTGATTCGGGCAGATTAATGTTGGTGCGGTCGTAACGCAACCAGTCGGTGCGGTAGTGGGCGATGCCCTGCGCCTGGGCGGTTTCCAGCACCCGAACCGCCAGGGTCGGCTGGGTATCCATGATGGCGGTGGTCATCAATTTGGCCTGCAAGCCCACTTGCCGGATGGCCGCAACCGCCCGAGGCAGGTCGGTGGTCACGTTCTCGGGCAGCACGTGTCCTCCGGGCCGCACGGCCAGGTCTACGCCGTCGAAGCCGATCTCGGCGGCAGCGCGGGCGGTGGCGGCGTAGTCTAAGAACTGCAGGTGCTTGGAGAAAACGTGCGTGGTCATTGCCTCGTCGGCGGGACGGGACGGACGGGCGACAGCGTTCGGACGGGGCAGCACGACGCCGCTGGCGGCCAGCGCGCCCAGAAAGTTGCGCCGCGACCAGGAGGACGGATTGAGATTCATCGGTGGTTGTGTTTGGTGAATGATGCGTAACGCAACCAAGATAGTAAATTTATAGTGCCAATGGTTTTTGCAGGCCGTCTAGCCGCCAAACGAATACGTTGACCGCCGCTCGGCCGTTCTTACGGATCGTGATGATCCGGGGACCGGAGGTTCGCTCAAAATGATCCAGCACCCCCTGATCCGGTGGCTGGTGATAATGAGAGGTGGTGATATAGTAGGCCGTAGTACCCCGGGGAATATCACCCCGCAGGGCATTGATCCGGCGGTACTGGTGCTGCTTGTCGGGAGGACCCAGCACGTATACCTTGGCCTGGTTGGCGCGGGCGTAGTAATAGTCCAGGTGCGCTGCCGGAAACCAGTTATGGGTGAGCAGCACGGGTTTGGAAGCGGCAGACACGGCGAGAGAATCCTCCGCTAGCGCTTCCTCAAGCGCCGCCCCAATCTCGTTCCAAAGGCTGATGTCAACGGCGAAGTTATCGCGCCCCAAGCGGTGCGCTTCCCCGTTCGGATCACCCACCAACTGCCCGGTATACATCTGGAACAGCGCGGCTCCCAGCGCCAGAAAGAATAACCCCTGCCCCACCACCAGTCCCCGGGACAACTGCTTCGCCGTTCGGATAGTGTCCACCGAGGTCAGCACGTAGGCCGCCACCAGCGTGAGCGAAAAGTAGGCCGGACCGCTCCAGTGCGGCAGGGTTCGGTTGTAGAGCGACATCGCCAGGGTGGTGAGCACCAGCGGAATCCCCGTCGCCAACAAGAACCCAATAACGGGCGACAACAAGGCCGCGCGTCGTCGGTAGAGCAGCACCAAACCCAGCCCGATCAGGTAGGCGTTGGCCGGATTGTGGTAGGCAATCTGCCCGAAGAACTCCGCCGGAAAATACTTCACCGAAGGAAGCCAGGAGTCGCTGCCCACCCGATTGGCGTGGTAACCTATCCCGGAATAATCGCTGGTCAGGTTCCACCGCACCACCGGAAAAAACAGAACGCCCGTGATAACCAGGGCTCCCCAGAAAGCGGGGCGTCGGAAGGCGGTTCGATCATAGCGCAAAAAGTAAAGAACAGCTCCTCCCCACAGATACACGGCGTGGTACTTCAACAGCATCGCTAACCCCACTAAGCCTCCGAACAGCAACAACTGGGACGGACGTCGGCTATCCGGCCGGATGTATCGAACGAAGAAGAAGATCGCCAGTAGCCAGCCGGTGCTCTGCGGAGTGTCAGGGATGATCGCGGTGCCCACAATCACCGAACTGTAGAACGAGGCGGTGAGCATCAGGGCGGCCACCACCCCGGTGAGTCGGTCTTCAATGATGGTGCCGAGGCGGTAGGCCAGCCAGAGGTTGACCGTCCCCAGCACCAGTGATCCCCCACGCACCAGCAGCTCGTGATCTACCAACGATAGACCAACCGTTGTCAGCCAGATCAACGCTCCCACCAGCGGAGGATGATCGTAGTAGCTCCAGTCGGGGTACTGCGCGTATAATACGTAATATACTTCATCGTTGCTCAGGGTGGTTGAAGCCGCAACGGTTAGGCGCGCCAGCAAGTTGACGCTAATGATCCAGTAGATACTATCCTTACGTCCAAGAAAAGTAAACATAGGTCAACTGAAGAGAGCACGCAATGATGAAGCGCATTGGTTCGTTGTGTTTTCGGTTCCCGCTGCGCGGTGGTTCGGTACCGAAGCGGGTAAGATAAGCCGCTTTGATCGCCCCGTGCAAACTTCAAAACAATAATTTATCGCTATCTTGCCTTCACCGCTTTTATCTTATCTATCTGCTTTCTATGCGGCGAATTTTACCTAGTCTTTTGGGTCTGTTGCTCACGGTTGCCGGAGCGCTTCCCGGAAGGGGGCAGGTGTCGTCCGACTCGATAATGTTCCTGACCGATAGCGCCGCGGTGGTACAGATCGACCGGATATTTATCATCGGCAATCGCAAGACCAAAGCGCGCATCATTCAGCGAGAGATGAAGGCCCAGCCCAGCACCTCCTACGCGTGGGGCGACCTGCAGGCCATCCTGAAAAACGACCGGCAACGCATTATCAACACCCGCCTGTTTTTGCGGGTAGACGTGCGGCCGGTGTTCGTAAACGAGCGTACGCTCGATCTGATCGTGAGTGTCGATGAGCGCTGGTACACGATTCCTTCTCCCTACGTGAAGTTTGCTGATCGCAACATCAACGATTGGCTTACCAACTTCGGGTTGGACCTGAGCCGCCTGGAATACGGACTGAAGGTGACCAAGTACAACTTCCGGGGACTGAACGAGAGCCTGCAGGTGGACGCGCAGTTTGGCTTCACGCGCCGGCTGGGCTTCAGTTACTCTCGGCCCTACCTCGACCGGGCGCAGAAGAACGGTTTAGCCCTCAACTTTGCCTACGCCGAAACCAACAATATTATCTACCAAACCGAGGGTCACCGCCCGCTCAGCACCGACTCGCTGCGCCACTCGCTCGAAACCCTAAGCGCCGGAGCGGGCTGGCGCCACCGGGGATCGTACTACAGCACCCACGCGGTGGACGTCAACTATTTTCATAATCACATTAAAGACACCATCACCGAAATTAACCCGCTTTATTTTCTGGGCGGGCGGCGCGAGCAGCGGTATTTACAGCTAAGCTACCGCTTTTTTCACGATAAGCGTGATTTCATCGCTTATCCGCAACGCGGCTTTTTCGTCAATGTGCGCACCCAGAAACTGGGGCTAGGTGTGTTCAACGATATCAATCTGTGGCGCCTCACGGTGCTATTTAATCACTACACCCCGTTGAAACCACGCTGGTCAGTAGCCACCACCCTGCACGCGTACGGGAGCGGCCCCCGGCGGCAACCCTACGCCAATTTTTTGGGACTCGGCTTTCAGAATTTGTGGTTGCGGGGCTACGAGACCTACACCATCCAGGGCCAGCACTTTGTGCTTCAGCAGAACGATCTGCGCTGGCAAGCCTTTAACACCGTGTTCAACCTAGATCGCATAATTCCTTTCGATCAGTTCAACAAAATTCCGATGGCGCTCTACATCAAAGCGTTCTACGACCACGGGGGGGTGAACAATTCGGTAGCCTACCCCCTGGAACAGCGTCTCAACAACCGCTACCTCTACAGCGCCGGGGTGGGGCTAGACGTGGTATCGTTTTATGACTTCGTGTTTCGGATTGGCTACCCGCTGTTGGTTCCTTCGGAAATGGACCGGCAGTACTTTTTAAGCTTTCGCGCTTCGTTTTAGGCGCTTGGCACGCTTGGGCTCTATGCTAAGAACCCAGACTACCCATTGCCGCAGTCGAGGATACAGCAATAATATCAGTCCTGCGTTGAAAACCACAACCGCCAAGCGAACAAGCACGGTTGGACCGACCCGGAGGGTGGCCAGTAGCGTATTTTGGGGAATGGCGGGTTCCGGAGTGCGAACCACCGGATTGAAATAGTAGGCTAGCTCAGGATAGTCGGCTTCTATCCGTACGTAAGCATCGTCTTTCGTCAGCCCGTAGGCGGCTTGTTTGGTTTGGTCAACCACCTTCCTGACTACTCCGTTTGGTCCGATGAAGCGCACCTGATCCGCTACTCGCCGCAGGTGCACCGACAGGGTATCGTCCCGCACCCGCAGGGCGGTGAGCACATTTTGAGTTTTTTCTCGCCACCCAGGTTGTGCTAGCTCCGTGCGCGATAGCGCAGTGCGACGATGCACGCCGTAGGTATTTCCTCGCCGAATGGCCTGTAGCACCGAATCGCGGCGCAAACCGGCAGAGTAGATCATCGTCCAGCTTCTGCCCAGCTTGTCTCCGTGCACGTTGTGGCAGTCGTCGTTAGCCAGCAGCCAAACCGGTTTTCCGCTCGTGAGGGCCGTATCCCAAGCGGGCGTATCAATGCGCCCGCTGTTGAGCACTTCCATACAGTCGTAGCCCGAGAGATAGCGAAGCATGGCCGTCGGGTGTCCGCTCATCATCGACGGGTGGGCGATACAGACCACCGACGAGCGGCGGTTAAGGCGCTCGATCAGGTACTGCCGAATACTCTGATTTTGCCACAGCGAAACATCATAGTAGTCTACCTGCTGACTGCCAATGGCCAGCCGGTGCGACTTATGCACGTTGGCCCCGTGCTCGTAGACGGGCAGAAATTGAGTAGACTGCCGATTCTGGTGAGAATTAATGCTGAAGTAGTCCGAGATGCAGGGCAGGTCGTAGCCCAGCTCCTGGTAGGAATGCAGTACCTCGTCGCCCGTCTGCTCACCGTTGGTGATGCCCTGCCAGGCGCGGGCGTGGGTATGAAAATTTCCCCGGTACCAACGCTGAACGGTATCAGAACCAACTTCTTGGTAGGGATTATAAAAGTAGTTTCCGGTAAAAGAGCTGGGTTCCGGAAAGTCGTAGAGTTCGATCTGCACGTACTGGCTGCTGAAGAAAACCCCTATTGTTAGCAGCAGCATTCGGGCAGCATTTCTCAGTGTGGCCATGGTAACCCCTGGTTGGTTAGACCAAAGGTACGGCAGGGCAGCGGTGGCAGCGGTGAACCAGCCGTTAAGCTTTTGTTAAATAAGTAGGCACAATTCTACACAATGGTAACACCGGCCTCAAGCCGACGGGATCAATTTTGGATAGTCATACCCCCCAAATTGTCCGATACCAAAGTGCACCTCCGACCAGCGATCTACGGAGAATATCACAGCGACTACCCCCGCCGTCGCCACGTTCTCGATCGAGTGGGCAGTGAGTCGGTTGACCAATTCCGTGAGCCCGGGGTTGTGTCCTACCAGCATCAGATCGTTCACTGCATCGCGCACGGTCTGCACCGTGGCCAGCAGCACCTCGGGCGAAGCCTCGTAAAATTCGTCTACGTAGCGGACATCCGAAGGGTACTCCATCGCCTTGGCCAGGGCGCGGGCGGTATGTTGGGTGCGCACGGCCGGACTGCACAGTATCAGTTGCGGGCAGGCTTCGCGCTGGCGCAGTCGCCGCCCCATTTCCGGAGCGTCACGCTGGCCCCTTCGGTTAAGCGGACGGTCAAAATCGGCCAGTTCAGGAAATTTCCAGCTCGATTTGGCGTGACGAACCAGGTATAGCGTTTTCATAACAAATGATCGTTGGTTGGGGAACTTGTGTTTTCGGTAGCAAGTTGCGTCATTGCTGATAGAAGTCAAAGTACATTGGCCTACCCTGCTCATGACCGAGATCACGCTAACCACCCCAGCCCTACTGTTTCCCGCCATCTCTCTGTTGCTGCTGGCCTACACCAACCGGTTCTTAACCCTGGCCGGACTTATCCGTCGTCTGCACGCTGACTATCGGGACCAGCCGAGCGGCGAGGTGCTGGGGCAGATTAAAAATTTGCGCGCCCGCGTGGGTTTAATTAAAAACATGCAGGAACTGGGGATTTCCAGCCTGCTGTTGTGCGTATTGTGTATGTTTCTGTTGTTCGCCGGGGAGGTTATGGCGGGCCAGTGGGTGTTTGGCATCAGTTTACTGCTGTTGTTGGCATCCTTGGCGCTGTCCATTCGTGAGATTCATATTTCGGTTAATGCCCTAAACATCCAGCTCAGCGACCTGGAGACGCTCGAGAACCAGTGGAAGGCAACGACCAATAATAGACGAGTAGAAGAAAAAGATTTGCTTAAGCAACCCACGGCCAAACAATGATGAGAAGTGCGGTGCCGGTGGAACTGCCGGAGAAATACTACCTGGATTATTTCGAGTCGCTGCTGGGCTTCGTGGAGGAAAAATGCGGCGCGCTGCTTAACCGGCGGGAGAAAAACTTTTACCGCAAGTTCCGTGCATTGCCCGAACCCGCCCGCTGCCTGTTCGTGCGACTTACCAACCGCCGGGGATCCTACTTTCGGACCGGTAAGCTTCAGTATATCGAGGTGCCTGATTTGGAGAGCATGGTGGACCAACTCGTGGCTCAAAAATTCTTTTCTGAGCTGGCCCCGCGACATTCATCCAATCTAAATGAGATTTTGTGCATCTTCCCCAAGCCCGATTTACTGGCTTTCTTTCGGCAACTAGACGCAGACTGGAGCAAGGGCGCGCGCTCGTTGAAAAAACCCGAGCTGGTGGAGCAGGCCGCGAACCACTTTGATGGCAAGCAACTTATCCGAACTATTCGGACGAACGAGCGGGTGGTGCGGGTCAATTTTGAGCGGGAGCTGGAGATGCTTCGGTTTTTGTACTTTGGCGACATCCACGGCGATATGACGCAGTTCGTGGTGCGCGACCTGGGGCTGATCAAGACCGAGAGTTACGACGAAGATAAGTTGCAGGCCTACTTCAAGACGCGCCGCGAGGCCGAGGATAAGCTACTGATCTCTAAAACCTACCACGCCTTTAAGGTGCTGCGCGACGAATTGCAAGCTCCGGCCGAAGAAATTTATGCGTGGTTTGCGGAGCAAAAGCTGTTACGGACCCAGTTTGGCGAATGCGCCTGGCCCCTGTTCGACAAGCTTTCGCTGCGGCTGGGCAAACTGCTGGAGCAACAAAAACACCCGAAATTTGCCCTGCGGGTATACCAACTCACCCACCTAGCTCCTGCCCGCGAGCGCTGTGTGCGCCTCATGCACAAACTGGGCCTCAAAGACGAGGCATTGTACCTCTGCCATACAATTCTGGAGGGTCCGCAGAACGCCGAAGAGCGCTACTTCGCGCAGGATTTTCAGGACCGTGTCAATAAGAACAAGCGGACCAAGCGCACCACCGATTTCCTGAAAGGCAGCGATACCATCACCTTGGATAGTGACGCTCGTCACTACGTGGAGGGTGGAGTGCTAGAGTACTTCTACGATCTGGGCTACCAGGGCGTGCACACCGAAAACTACCTGTGGCGAAGCTTTTTTGGGCTGTTGTTTTGGGATATTGTCTTCGATCAGGACTGCGAGGCGCTGCACCACCCGATGCAGATCACGCCCACCGATTTCTATACCCCGGCCTTTTTACGCAAGCGAAAGAAGCAGCTACTCGCGCGTCTTGAAGTATTGCAGCACGCTGATCGTTTCTACAACCTCATTCAGCACCATTACGAAACCAAGGTGGGCATCAGCAATCCGATGGTGGGTTGGCACGACAGCATCTTGCCCCTGGTGGCCCAGTGCTACCACTGCCTCACTCCCGCGCAGATCAGCAGCATCTTGCTAGAGATGGCCAAAGACCTGCGCGAAAACACCCGGGGCTTCCCCGACCTGTTCGTATGGAATAAGGATTCGTACCGTTTTGTCGAGGTAAAGTCGCCCAACGACCACCTTTCGGCCCAGCAGTTGCACTGGCTGCACTTCTTCCGGAAGCAGGGTGTGGTGGCCGAGGTGATCCGGGTGCGGTGGAAGTGACGGACAGTGTTTTTTTGATATCTACGACGTTATTTATGCCCTGAATGTTTCCATAAGATTCAACTTTTTCACATCCTTATGTTCTCATACAGCATTCGGGAGGGGCTGTTTGAAAATACCCACATTGGGGGTATTGTGGTTGTCTCAAATGCTGATGAGATTTAAGCGTTAACCACCAACGCACTATTCCTAAGGCCTCTGGCCTGTTCGTAAGCTACGCATCGCAGGGTAGCGTAATGCTGGGCGATCCTACACCTAGCTTTGTTTTAGGCAGAGTGAGGTGTTACGGTTTTGCCGACCTGTTGTTGCAACAAAAGCAGCACCTTCTCTTCCAAAGAAGTTATTTGAACTCGCAGAGAAGCGTTCTCGGCTTGTAAGGCTGTAATTTGACTGGCTTGATCCACACCCTAATCTTAACTGTTTTTGCTTAGCTTACCAAAATCCTTGTCCTACCTGAGTAGTTACCACAATCAAAATTTGAGTTCGGAACTCCGAAATCCGAGTTCAGAGCTCGGGTTTTGAGGTTCGGAACTCCAAATTCCGAGTTCCGAACTCGGCGCGCGAGGCTATTAACCCGGCCGCCGAAGCAAATAACCCGGTAAAGAGAGTTCATCACCGCAAAGACCGGGTTCGGAAGGACAAGAGCAGGGTTATTGGCAACGAAGGGCATCGGTTTAGCGCCATCATTTTATTGACCCAGTCTGCTTGTTGAGTGGGCTTCGTCCTCAAGCGCAATTTCTTGCACCAGTATATCAGCAGGCAGATCGAGCGCCTGAGAAAGCTGGCGGATCATGCGTAGCGACAGCGGAAGTTTGTAACGAAGCACCTTAGAAACGGTTCCTTTATCACCGATTAACGGAATAAGGTCCTTCGGTCGCAGACCAAGATCATCCATCCGTACTTTGATTGCTGCAACAGGATCAGGCAAATCAATTGCGTGGTGCTCGTCTTCATACTTTTCGATGAGCACCAGTAACAACCGAAGTTCTTGCCCTTCTACATCATCGGGATTGGGATTAGCATCCAGCAGTTCATCCACGCGCGATAGGGCCGCTTCGTATTCTGATTCAGTTTCAATGATCTTGGTGAGGGTCATATCGTTGTTACGTCTATTTTATCGTAGGCGGCGTGCGGGCCAAACCACTTTACTTGAATTACCTTGTACTGAAAGCTAAAGCGGACTATGAGTCGGTATTTATTACGCAGAACGTTAAACACCATTCGATCGTCACCTACCACGTCAGCACTAGGATATCTGGCTTTAACCTCGTTGAAGTTACTCCAATCGGCTTTTTTACAGACACGATACCAAGTGTCCAATGCGTTTTTGGCATCCGCATACTTTTCAACATAGGTCTTGAGTGTCTTTCGCTTAATAACGTTCACAAAAACAAAATATAACTGAAGTTGGCAAATTACCAACTTTTGGCATCATTTGATTGGTTGTTTTTAGAGAGTAAATACTAGACAACTTTTCGGATCGGTATTGACTTAATTCTCCCAATCTTTGGTGCTCCTACCCAGAAACGCTTATCTTCGGCGCTTCAATAATTACGCACCCTTTAGATCCTTTGACCTTATGAAATCCTTCGAACCCGGCGTCCTCTACGGCGATACCCTGCTTGACTTTTTCCAGTACGCCAAAGAAAAAGAATTCGCGCTGCCCGCCGTCAATGTCACCGGCACCAACACCATCAACGCCGTGCTAGAAACCGCCCGCGAGCTGAAGTCGGCCGTCATGATTCAGTTATCTAATTCCGGCTCCGCCTTCTACGCGGGCAAGGGCCTGAGCAACGATAACCAGCAGGCCTCCATTGCCGGAGCCATCTCCGGAGCGCTGCACGTGCACGAGATGGCCAAACACTACGGCGTACCGGTGATCCTGCACACCGACCACGCCGCCAAGAAACTACTACCCTGGATCAACGGCCTGCTCGATGCGGGCGAGAAGTACTACGAACAACATAGCTACCCTCTGTTCAGCTCCCACATGCTCAACCTGTCAGAAGAGCCCATTGATGAAAACCTCGAGATCAGCAAACGCTACTTCGAGCGCCTGACCAAACTTGATATGGCTCTCGAGATAGAGTTAGGAGTAACGGGCGGCGAAGAAGATGGCGTGGATAATTCGGATGTGGATGTTTCCAAACTATACTCGCAACCCGAGGAGGTGAATCAGGCTTACGAGACGCTGAAAAAAGTAAGTGATCGCTTCACCATCGCGGCGGCCTTCGGCAACGTGCACGGAGTGTACAAACCCGGCAACGTGAAGCTCACTCCCACCATCCTGCGCGACTCGCAAGAATATATCAAGCAGAAGCACGGCACCGACGCCAACCCGGTGAACTTCGTCTTCCACGGCGGTTCGGGCTCCACTCCCGAAGAAATCAAAGAAGCCATCGGCTACGGAGTGGTGAAGATGAACATCAACACCGACATGCAGTGGGCCTTCTGGGACGGCATCCGGCAGTATTATCAGGCCAATGAAGGCTACCTGCAAAGCCAGATTGGTAACCCCGATGGCGAAGACCAGCCTAACAAGAAGAAGTACGACCCACGCGTTTGGTTGCGCGAGGGTGAGAAGAGCATGATCAAACGCTTGACCCAGGCCTTTGAGAACCTGAATGCGGTGGGCAGCAACGGATAAAAGCCAGCTCGTTCCTGAGCTGGCCGGATACCGTACATTTAGCCCGAGGCAATTGATAACACCCGTCTTTATGCGCAGTATGGACGTTTTGTAGCTTAGCGTCGGGCTGATTTAAAACAACAGAAGGATTTGCGATTGAAATGATGTACTTTGATCCCTTGATGGATCAGCTAAACATCGTTTTCGACATCGAGATGGCTCCGCCCCACGAACGCTTCGGGCTGGTGTGGGAAGAAAGCACCCAGCCGGAGCAGGTTATCACCATGACTGAGCGTCTGTTTCCATCCCTGAAGCCGCTGAGCGAGTTGGATATTAGCGGAAAACCGGGCGCTCCCACCCACTACGTTATCGAGGGAGACAATTACCACGCGCTCACCACGCTCACCATGACGCACCCGGGGCGCATCAATGCCATCTACATCGACCCGCCCTACAACACCGGACAAACCGGTTTGCGTTATACCGACCGGGCGGGAGGCAAAACCCCAACCGAGAAGCACAGTCGCTGGCTCAGTTTTATGTACCACCGCCTGCGGCTCGCCAAAGAGCTACTCGCCGACCATGGGGTACTCTTCATCTCGATCAACGACCGGGAGATGGCCCACCTCAAGCTGTTGTGCGACGGGATTTTCAGCACCCAGAACTTTATCGGAAACTTTGTGTGGGTGAACCGTACTACCCCCAACGATGCGGCCAACCGCTTCGCCACCGACCACGAATACATTCTGGTATACGCCCGTCACCGAGCGCACTTCCGTCTAAAGGGCGTGCCCAAAGACTTGGTGAAATACGTGAACCGCGACGACGATCCACGGGGCCCATGGATGCCCGATAACCCGTCGGCGGCATCGGGTACGGAAAAAGATCGGTTTCCGATCAAGAATCCCCACACCAGGGAAGTGTATTATCCTCCGGCCGGACGCTACTGGGCGTTCGCCCAACGGCGCGTGAAAGAGTGGACAGCATCGGGCAAACTGGTGTTTCCCCAAGAAATGGGTAAGAAGTTTTTGTTGAAGAAGTACCGGGCCGAGTTAAAAAGTGATACCAAGCCCGCTTCCTCGCTCATTCAGGGAGTGCTCACTGCCCACGGCACCAAAGAATTGAAGCAACTATTCGCGGGGGGTAGTCCGATCAAGTACCCCAAACCGGTCGCTTTGATCAAGTATTTGTTAGGACTGCTGGACAAGCAAGACGGGATTTTTCTGGATTTTTTTGCCGGTTCGGGCACACTCGGCCAAGCCGTCATCGAGATGAACCGGGAAGACGGGGGGAAGCGAAGCTTTGTCGTATGCAACAACAACGAAAATGATATTTGCCGCAAGGTACTCTATCCCCGCATCCAGAAGATGATCGAAGGCCACACCATCGCCGGAACTAAGAAGGATGTTTTGTATCAGAAAAAGATCAATCTGGCTGATTTATCGCAGGGATCAGAAATCTTGCAACAGTTGGATGAGCTATCCGAACAGCATCAAGCAGACTACGACGAAATTCGTCGCTCAATAAAGGACGGTATTGTGCTGCTCGAGGGAGTGAAAAAGGGGCCGGTAACGGTGGCCGGGAATTTAGATACGCTACGGTACTACCAAGCTTTGTTTCTGCCTCCGCAGGATGCGCGTATCCGACAGGCATGTGCTGATCTTATCGCTTTCAAGGAAAGCGCGTACGTTCCGGTGCAGGTTCACCTAAATTTTCACGTGTACCAGGGCGCTACTGCCCTGGTGATTGTTTGTTTCGAAGGGAGATACGGCTTTGAGGCCATTGGTCGGCACATCGAGCGGGCATCTAAGCCGGTGAGGCTCTACGTTTTTCACGCAGAGGATTACCTGAAAGCCCACGAGGAATTTGACCAAGCCATAGTAGCGTATGTACCAACCAAGATGAAACGGTTGTTCACTGCCCAGTGATAAAGTAGGCTACTGTGCTTTGCTCAGGCGTTGAGCAATTCGGCACTGCGGTCGGTCTTTTTAAGGTCCGCCAGCGTTAACTTAATGTTTTCACGCTGCCCGATTAACAGATTACGCGTAGAGACTTCGAAGTCGTTGCCGTCGAGCGTTTTTTCGTAGAGTGCCAGCCGATCTATTTCTAGTTTCAAGCAACCGATCAGGGTTTGCTCTATGGTGTTAAGAACTAACAATAGATCAGGGCTAGAAAACGCCTCCTGAATAGATTGAGCAGAAGTAGCCTGAGTGGGCTCGCCCCCCAAAGAGCGGGTTTCTTCTTTTATTGACTTCTTGAAATTATCCCGCTGGCTACTTAAACTCATAAAAAGCCCTTTGAGCGCAGGGCTTTCTATTCGTTCAGCCGCCCGCTGATAACCACGCTTGGCGTCGCAACTCTCTTCTAATAGGGTGTTTAACAGGTCAATTACGTCTTCTTGTGTGTCCATTACGTTGTTGCTTAGTAAGATCTTTGCTTAGCACTTGCCATTTACACAAAGTACATGAAAATATAGTGCTAGTTTTTATAATATTTTAAATTAACCGAAAATAAATGCACGTTTATATAAGCGAGAAAAGTATAAGTGTCGTTTACGGGTTTAACGATCTGATTACGCATTTGATGGGTAATAAAACGGCAAACATTACTCATCAATCAGCTAACTCCATATATTCTGTCAATTCCGTAAATGTAAAAATAATAGTCTGCTATAAAGAATAATTTATTCATTTAGTTTCAAAAATTATTCAACGAACAAAATATTATATGTAACTACTTCGCGTGTGAGCAAAGATTCAAACAGCATTTCAACGCACCGTTTTCGCTCTGGTGTAGAATAATTTCCTCTACCCACCGCTTTCTGTAGCCATAGCGCCTCACTCGTGCACATTCTTTGGTCATACCACACCGTAATAGCGTCACCTTGTGTCACATTTAACAGGCTATTACTAAAACAGAAGCACTCATGTACTGAAAATAGCACTATCCTATCTTTTCTGAGTGACAAGAATCCTACTTTTGGCCACGATAAACGGCGCTGTATTCTCTAAAAGCATGGACCACCCATGATATTCACTCATTTCTTAGAAGCAGGAGTTTCCACTATTCAGCCTGCTTACCTACAGGACAAAATACGGAACACCAATAGAGCCGCACTTTTCGCCGCTCCCTTGGCCATTTTTCCCTTTGTCGTCATCAGTTGGGTCTATTTCCCCTCACTCGCCTTTATACCCACAGTAGGTCTGTTCGTTACCTTAGGAAGCATCGGACTGAACGCTTTGGGTGCAGTGACCGCGGGACGCATGGTGATGGCCTTATCTTTACCCATCCTGAGCGCACTGTTCCACGTAGGACTGGTTTCGGCCAACGCCCCGCTGCTGGCCAGTGTTATGGTGGTACAAATCAGCTTCTCGGCCATCGTTTTTTTAGTTTTTGACCTACGGGAGAAGGCCCTTTTGTTTTCAATCTCCAGTCTGGTGCTATTATTGGTTCTGCTGGTCCACTATGCAAAAGGCTGGTGGGATCCCGCGGTGGATATAGCCATTTTCCAGGGTCTATTGGCAACGTTCACAACGATGAGCGGGGCGCTATCTCTCTTTGCTACCGTGTTCGTTCTAGTCTATCAAAACCAGCAGTCAGAAGAGAAGAGCGGGCAGTTTCTAGCTGAAGCGGAAAGCAATCATCAAAAGATGGTGCAGACCGAGCAGGATCTAAAAGCAAATTTAAAGCAGCTGGAAGCAACCCAGCAGGAAGAACAGCAACGGCAGTGGGTTTCAGAAGGACTCACCAGAATGAACAACCTGCTGCGTGACTACAACGATCGCCAAACGATATGTGATCGGGCACTTTCCGAGATCATTCATTACGTGAATGCCAACCAAGGGGGTCTCTTTTTGGCGGACGAAGAAAACGGACAAACAATGCTCACCCTTCAGGCCTGCTACGCCTACGAACGTAAAAAGTACCTGCAGAAAAAAATAGCCGTGGGAGAAGGTCTACTGGGCCAGGCCTACCTCGAGCGGGCTCCTATTTGCCTGACTGATCTCCCCAAAAATTACGTAAACATCACTTCAGGATTAGGGAAAACACCGCCGCGTTTTCTACTTATAATGCCTCTCATTGTTAACGAAGAAGTGGAGGGAGTGCTGGAGCTTGCTTCCTTCCGGCCCCTCGATCCGCACCAGATTGGGTTCATTCAAACCGTGAGTGAGAGCATTGCCGCCACCGTGCGCAGCACGCGCGTCAATGAGCAAACCAAAATATTGCTGGAAGCATCACAACAGCAGGCCGAAGAAGTGCGCGCCCAGGAGGAAGAAATGCGGCAAAACCTAGAAGAGATGCAAGCCACGCAAGAGCAGTCTGATCGCTTCCGGGCTGAGCTAGAAGAAAGTCAGCGGTTACTACAGGAGAAACTTACTGAGCTAAAAACTGCGCAGCAAGAAACCGAAGCGGTGCGTCAGATAGAACGGCAACGGGCGCAGGAACAAATTGAGTCCCGCACCGCCATGATGAAAAAAGTAACGGAAAAATTTAAGCAGCAGGAACAGCAATTGCAAGAGGAAATTCAACGACTTGCCACCCACAACCACTAAACCGAAGCCCTTTGTCTGATTATTTTACTAAATCTAAATTTGTATTCATGGAAACAACAGCAATTTCAGTTCGAAATGCGCTAGGAGAAGAATTCATCGAAATTCAGCACGAAGAAGCCTACCGCGGAATATACGCCGACTGGAGAGGCGAAGTAACGGTAGAAGACGTGAAACAGGGAGCGGAAAAGGTCCTCGAGCAAGTGCAAATACACGGTTGTATCAATCTGCTCAACGATAACCGCGAACTCACCGGCTCGTGGGATGGGGCCAACGAGTGGATCGAGAAGGATTGGATGCCCCGGGTAGTGGCCGCTGGCTTGCAAAAATTCGCTCACATGGTGTCGGCCGATATCTTCGCGGCCATGTCGGTAGAAGAAATGGTGACTCGGGCAAGTGGTTTTGAAATGCGTATCTTCGAAGACGAACACGAGGCCAAAGCTTGGTTGCAGTTATAGCATCTTTTCCCTCATCGATAACAATTAGACCCATACAACAATGGGTCTTTTTTTGTGCCAATTTGTGGTTAGGACGGCTCACCCTTCTTACATAGAGCAAAAAAACACCGGTCACTACCTTGATTTAGCGCAACGTTTTGGCAAAGATAGTTCACGATCACGCAAATTTTAGTACATTAGGTGATTCGTATACAAACAGACACATGACCAAAAAACAACCCGTAATGAAGAACACCCTAAGCAGTAAGAAGATCTCGTCCCTGCCCCGCCGTGATTTTTTGAAAGGCGCTAGCCTGTCGGCGGCATCGTTTATGATTGTTCCGCGCCACGTGCTCGGCGGCGTCGGTTTTCAAGCTCCCAGCGACACGGTGAACGTGGCCGCAATCGGGGCTGGAGGCATGGGCTCATCCAACATGAGCAACCTTACCAGCCAGAACATCGTTGCGTTCGCCGACGCTGATTTCAACCGCGTGAAGGAGTCCGTAAGTCGGGAAGACCGGACGGAGTTGCGCACCGCGTACGAAAAGGCCAAGCGCTACCATGATTTCCGCAAAATGCTCGAACGAGCAAAAGGACATCGACGCGGTGGTGATTGCCACTCCAGACCACGTACACGCTGCCGCTGCCACCGCGGCCATGCGGATGGGCAAGCACGTCTACGTGCAAAAACCCCTCACCTACACCGTGCACGAAGCTCGCGTGCTGCGCAAAACCGCCCAGGAAACCGGTGTAGTGACCCAAATGGGTAACCAGGGCCACTCCAGCGACGACGCCCGCCGCATCAACGAGTGGATTCGCGCCGGAGCCATCGGTCCGGTGAAGGAAGTGCACGTGTGGACCAACCGGCCCATCTGGCCCCAGGGAATTCCCCGCCCGCAAGACACCGCCACTGCCTCGGTGGAGCAGGAGCAGTGGAACGGGGGCGGAGTGCGCGACCGCTTGACCAGCGCCCTTAGCGGCAGCTTTTCGGCGCCCGAGGGTCTGGATTGGGATTTATTCTTAGGGCCCGCCCCGCAACGGGAGTATCACCCTATTTATCATCCCTTCAACTGGCGCGGCTGGGTCAACTGGGGCGTGGGTGCCTTGGGCGACATGGGAGCGCACCTGATCGATCATCCCTACTGGGCCCTCGAACTTGAGTATCCTGAAACCGTACAGGCCGCTTCCACTCCCTGGGGAGGCAACGAAGAAGACTTGGCAACCTATCCATTATCAACCACGGTGCACTACGGCTTTGCTGCCCGTGGGGATAAGCCCCCCGTGATGATGCACTGGTACGACGGGGGCCTTATGCCCGCCCGTCCTGACGTGATGCCCGACGAGGTGGAACTTGACCGTACTGGCGGAGTGATCATGGTAGGAGAAAAGGGGATCTTAACGCACAAGACCTATGGTGCCGATCCGCAGATGTACCCGCAAAATCTGATGGAAGAGTATAAAGATACTCCCGAAACCTTTAAACGTATCGAGGGGGGACGCGAAGCGCACGAGATGAACTGGATTCGCGCCATCAAGGGAGAAGAAGAATCTTCCTGTCCCTTCGAGTACGCTGCTCCTCTTAACGAGACCATGCTCCTCGGGGTGGTGGCGCTACACGCTCCGGGCGAAACCCTGCGCTACGACAGTAAGAACATGAAGTTCACCAACAACGAGGAAGTGAACCGACACCTGAAGCGCGAGTATCGTCAGGGTTGGAATCTAGCATAAACACAATTCAGATAATTGAAAAAACGATTGAACGGGTCCGCCTGTTCAATCGTTTTTTTGTTAGATACCCCTCATGGCAAACTTAAATAACAAAGCAGCCTCTCAAAACACCTACGACGCTATTGTGATCGGCTCCGGCATCAGCGGCGGTTGGGCCGCTAAAGAACTGTGCGACAAAGACCTCAAGACGCTCGTTCTGGAGCGCGGCCGGGCGGTGGTGCACGGTAAAGATTATCCCACCGCCACCAAAGCCCCCTGGGAAATGCCGCACCACGGCAAAATTGCTGAGTCGGTGCTGGAAGAAAACCCAGTATTGGCCAAGTGCTACGCCTTCGACGAGTTCACCGAGCACTTCTTCGTGAAAGATCAGGAGCACCCTTATAAGCAAGAAAAACCCTTCGACTGGATTCGCGGTTACCAAGTGGGCGGAAAGTCATTGCTGTGGGCGCGGCAAACCCAGCGCTGGAGCGACTTTGACTTTGCGGGTCCGGCCCGCGACGGTTACGCCACCGACTGGCCCATCCGGTATACGGATCTAGCTCCTGGTACAGTTACGTAGAAAAGTTCGCGGGCATTAGCGGTAACCTTGACGGACTGGACAACCTGCCCGACGGCGAGTTTCTGCCTCCCATGAAGCTCAACTGTGTGGAGGAAGCGTTCCAGCAGAGCATCGCCCAAAACTACCAGGATCGGCAGATGATTATCGGACGCTGCGCCCACCTCACCGAGCCGCAGGAGATTCACCGGCAGCAGGGGCGGGCGCAGTGCCAGTACCGGCATATGTGCTACCGGGGCTGTCCCTACGGAGCCTACTTCAGCTCCAATGCCTCTACCCTACCCTGGGCCACCAAAACCGGTAACATGACTCTGCAACCCGATTCGGTGGTGCGATCTGTTATCTACGACGATGCCAAAGAAAAGGTGACCGGCGTGCGCGTAGTGAATGCTAATACCAAGGAAGAAACCGAATACTATGCCGACCTGGTGTTTGTTAACGCCGCCACGCTCAACACCAACCTGCTGCTGTTAAATTCCACCTCAAATCGCTTCCCCAACGGACTGGGCAACGACAGCGGCACGCTGGGCAAGTACGTGGCCTTCCACAACTACCGCGGACGCGTCACCGCTACCGCCGAGGGCTACGACGATAAGTACTACTACGGTCGCCGCCCCAACGCCGGGTACCTGCCCCGCTTCCGCAACCTCCGACAACAAGACGCCGATGCGGACTTCAAACGAGGCTATGCTATGTACATCAACGCATCGCGCGATCAGTTTGATCCGGAGCAGGCCACGCGATGGCTTCGGAGCCGAGTGGAAAGACGGGCTGCGCGACATCGGGCCCTGGCGTATGTTTGTGCTGGGTATGGGCGAAACATTACCCAAGAAGGAAAGCATCGTCACGCTCAGCCCTACCGAAACCGACGACTGGGGCATACCGCAGTTGGTGACTAACATTAATTACGACGAGAACGACGAGCGCATGCTGGCTGATTTCCACGTGCAGGCTTCCGAAATGCTGGAGAAAGCCGGGTTTAAGGACATTACGCAGGTGGATACGGGTCAGAATCCCGGACTGGATATCCACGAGATGGGCGGTTGCCGCATGGGCAAAGACCCGAAGACCTCGATGCTCAACGGCTGGAACCAGATGCACGCCTGCCCGAACGTATTCGTTACCGACGGGGCGTGCATGACCTCGGTATCCACCCAAAATCCCTCGCTTACCTTTATGGCCATGACTGCCCGGGCGGTAGACTACGCGCTGGAAGAGCGGAAGAAAGCGTAAGAATAAGAATCCACCAGTTTCGGCTGTCATACGACCTTCTATGGAAAATAAGCTGAAACAGTTAGTAAATAAGCTAGTAGACCTTTCTCCCAGCGAGTATGCTTTGTTTGAAGAAAAGCTTATCAGGCAGCGATTTAAAAAGAAAGAACACTTTATTGAGGAAGGCAAAGTTGCTCACCACCTTGCGTTCGTGGCATCAGGACTCATGTACTACTACCTGTCCGATGAGGGCGAAACCAAGGTAGGTCAGTTTTTCTTCGAGGGCCACTGGGCAGCCGACTTTTACAGCTTCATCACCAATGAGGCCTCTAAGATTAACATTCGCGCCCTAGAGGATACCGAACTGCTGCTGATCTCGTACGAAGACTTGGAAGGTCTTTACCAGCGTCTGCCTAAATTTGAGCGCTTGGGCAGACTGTTCATTGAGCGCGTTTACGTTTCGGCCCACCAGCGAAACAACTCGTTCTTGTCTGAGTCGCCCGAAACCCGCTACCTCAACCTCATCAACGAACGGCCTAAGGTGGTCGAGCGGGTGCCGCAGTACCTCATTGCCAGTTACTTGGGCATCAAACCCGAGTCGCTTAGCCGTATCCGCAAGAAAATCTACGAGCGAGATGCGGACCTTTAAATCAGTTTGCAAAAGGCAGTGCTCCGCTAAAATCGTATTCCTAAAGCGATATTACCGAAGTACAGAAGATCATCTTCCTCATTTCCTTATGAAGACCTTTCCAGAAGAATTGCCGGTAGGCGAGAGCGACCTGATAGTCGTCGTATATCCCGCCGTCTCGTTCCGTTTGAATGTGAAAGTGTATTCCGGTTACCAATTCTCCCCGCGTTTTTGGTCGCTTCCAGATGGTGCGGGTATACTTGAGTAGCAACTCGTTTCCTGGAAAAAAGGGAAGTAAAACGCTTCCTTCAACCGAATTTTTAAAGTCGTTTGACACTTAGATAGCGCCATTGTCTACGCTTTGAGCCGTTGCCCGCCTACTAAACGTACCGTTAGCAAGCAAGAAGAATAAAAGCATTAATTGAGGGTAGAGGCTAGCTTTGAGAGTCTGCATTGTTAATTTTTTTATTGGTTGAGATACCATAAAGGTACGCCCCCCCGTCCCTTTGTTTCATTGACTTCAATTAAGAAAGGCAGAAGGGCCAAGCCGGAGAATTCCATACCGGACACCAGGTGCCAAGCGCTGCGTAATACCGGGATGGCGTTTTGTGCTCTGCGCTGATTGACTGCTCACCAGAAGACCGAACCAAGGTTGTTGCGTTATACTCACCAGGAAATCCATACCCAGAGTCGTATTTCTTAACTGAGATCAACGAGAAGTAGGTAATCACCTCCCCATCTTTGTAGCGAACTAAATAACTACAACGATGACTATTCGCATAATTACCTTCCTCATTCTGACAATTCTGGTGGCACCGTCCGTCCTGGCTCAAGAGTTCGAACGCGACTCCTTCTCGCCCCTATCATCCTAAAGTATCCGTTGAGGTAGACGCCCTCTGGCCATTCTTTCCGGGAGCCTTTCGCGGACACGTATTATTCAACCTGTGGCAGAAGGGCCATTTACGCGGCGATGTTTACGTAGGAGTGAACTACGACTTTCCGCAAGATCGCACCACCGAGGGTCGCTTCTCTGACCTTAGCCTGGCCTCAGGATACCGACAATACTTTTGGCGTGGACTGCACGTAGAGTTTAGCCAAACCACCGGGTTAGGCACCCTGGAAAACCACGTGAGCACCGGGGAAGACTACCGCAGCTTCGACTGGCTAGTAACCGGATACGTCGGCTACAAATTTAACTTCGCCAACAACAGGTGGTACATCCTGCCCCAGTTCGGGGTGGCGGGGGTTGTCTACAAATCCAACCCCTGGCCCATCTACGAAAGTGAATCTTTAGAAAATGAGGTGGGTGAGACTCCCTTCCCCTTAGGTTCGCTACGCCTCGGATACAACTTTTAGTACACCCTCACCAGTGCACTTTTGTGCCCAAAACTCAACCCTCATGAAATATCTAATAGATACCCTGGTGATTGCCCTGCTTCTTTTCGCCGTTAACCAAGGCGTGGCCCAGCAAATTGAAGAGAACAGACCAATGCACCAACCAAAGTGGGGACTAGAAACGAATATTCTCTGGCCCATCTTTCCGGGAAATCTCATTCGGGTTCAGGCCACGCGTACCCTGTGGCAGAAGAACGGCCTGAAGGGCGACCTTCTGGTAGGTTTCAACGTCAATTTCCCGCAAGATCGAGATACCGAAGGCCGTTTTTCCGACTATAGTTTGGTCACCGGCTACCGGCAGTATCTGTTCCGGGGCTTTCACGTGGAGGTGAATCAACAGATTGGTTACGGCAACTTGCGCAACCACGTGACCACCGAGCAAGAATATCAAAGTCTGGATTGGGGCGCGCAGTTGTTAGGAGGCTACAAATTCGATATTCCGAACTCGCGCTGGTATACCGCCATCCAACTTGGCATCGGGGGCACCGTCTACCAGTCTGATCCCTGGCCAATCTACACCGACGATACATTTGAAGAAGAGGTGGGCAACGAGGTCATTTTCATTGGGGGCATCCAACTGGGTATTCGGTTTTGAGCTTTGTTGGTTGCCTTTTCACCATCTTTCTTGTGCTTCTCTCAACCGCGAGTCTTGCCCAAGAACAGCGCTTCTTTGTTGAATTGAGCGGGGGGTACGCCCGGGCTGAGGACGGAATCCCGACAGTCGAGCTCACTGACCTGCGGCAGATGAGTCCTTCGCTGAAGGTGGCAGCCGGGTACTGCTTCAGCAAGCACTTTTCGGCCGCTGTTCAGTACCTAGCCATTGCCCAAATGAAAGCGACCGGGGTCGTACGGTCCACCAATCAGGCAGTAGAGCTGCGTCCTTCCTTTTCGGCTTTGGCTTTTGATTTAGTAGTATCAATGCCGATTGAGAGGTTTTCGGTGGAGTTCTTTGCCGGACCGGCTTACCTGCGGCAGCGCTTGGTGCGTAGCGCGCCAAATCGGTCCGAACGAACGGTGAACTCGGGCAATCTAGGCTTTCACGCGGCCGCCGGAGTACGCTACCAGTTCACGGAGCGCGTTAGCACCGCTCTTCGCTTCGACTTTATGAATCCTTTTGGTGACGCTGAGCATTGGGAAGGCGATGTTGGGGTGCTAAACGCAGCCTTGCGCTACTCACTGGCCGGAAGCCGTGTGCGCTCAGGTACCGATTGACTACGCTGGGTTTCTGGTTGGTGAATGGCGATAGCACTATCCTAGTTCCCCCCAAAGATATCCCGTAGCACATCCTTAAGCTTACGTTTCTTCTTACGAGGCGCGCGCCGTGGTTTTCGCTGCGGCCGCTCTCGGCCGGTATACTCCGGGCGCTGCTGGTCGGCTACGCGCTCATCTCGGTCGTCCTTGTCGGCGAAGATGCGCTCAAACAAGCCCGGGCGATCCTCTTCGTACATCGGGCAGTTCAGTTGCGCCAACACGCTGCGCGACGGCTCGGGAAAACGCGCGTAGCGGATGTTTTTGAACGTCTCGTCCCGATTGAACTTATCCAGAAACAGGGCCGCAATGGGAAGCGCCGTATTGGCTCCCTGCCCCTCCCGAATAGTGCGGAAGCGTACCAAGCGGTTGTCGGCCCCCACCCACGAACCAAACACCAGCTTGGGCGTGGCCCCAATGAACCAACCGTCGGCGTGCGACTGGGTGGTGCCGGTTTTGCCGATCAGATCGTTGCGCAACTTATAGGTATAGCGCAGGCGACGGGCCGTGCCCCCGGTATCGGTCACGTTCTTGAGCATGTTCACCATCAGGTCGGCCGTTTCGCTCGACAAAGCGCGCTCCGTCTCCCGCTCATTGTTGAACTTGGCGATCACGTTGCCGTCTTTATCCTCAATACCCAGCAGATACGACGGCTTCACCCGTACGCCCCTATTCACCAGGGTGCCGTAGACGGTCAGCATCTCGTAGAGCGACAGGTCGGCGGTGCCCAGCGCAATGGCCGGACGGTCGGGCAAGGGGTTTTCGATGCCCATGCGGTGGGCCAGGTCTACCACGTTCTCTACCCCGGTGCGCATCATCAGCTCCACCGTTACCGTGTTCACCGACTTGGCCAGGGCCCCGGCCATCGAGTAGCTGCCTTCGTAGTCACCGTCGGAGTTGCCGGGCGACCAGTTGTCGTAGTCCTCGTACACCCGCTGTTCGTTCTTGATAAAGTCGCAGGGGTCGGCGCCGTCTTCCAGGGCGGCGGCGTACACGATGGGTTTAAAGGTGGAGCCGACCTGCCGCCGCGCCGTCACGTGGTCGTACTGAAAGTACTTGTGATCGATGCCCCCCACCCAGGCCTTCACCTCACCGGTTTCGGGACGCACGGCCAGGAACCCGGCGTTCAGAAACATCTGGTAGTAGGCAATGGAGTCCATCGGCGACAGCGTCTTCTCCTGCTCGCCCTCCCAGGTGAACACCGTCATCGGAATGGGCGTGCTGAAGATCGTGTCAATCGCTCCGTCGGACTTGCCCATTGATTTGAGGAGGCGGTAGCGTTCCGAGCGGCGCTTGGCCTGCTGCAGCGAGCCGTCATCCTCGCCCCAGGGTTTCTCATCTTTCCAGTGCGCAAAGAAGTCCTTCTGCAGCTTTTTCAGATGCTCCGTTACCGCTTGTTCGGCGTGGCGTTGCAGTCGGGCGTCGAGCGTCGTGTATATCTTGAGCCCGTCGGTATAGAGGTTGTAGGTAGATCCGTCTTCCTTGGGGTGCGCGTTAAGCCACTGCTGCACCTCGCCGCGCAGCTTCTCGCGGAAGTAGGGAGCCAGCCCGGTGTTATGCGTTACGTTGCTGTAGTTAAGCTCCAGCGGCAGCGCCTGCAGCGAATCACGTTGCGTGTCTGTCAAATAGTCGTAGCGGGCCATCTGACTGAGCACCACGTTGCGCCGCTGCTGCGAGCGGTCGGGATACAGACGCGGACTGTAGTAGGTAGTGGCCTTGAGCATCCCGATGAGCGTAGCCGATTCCGGGGTGCTGAGTTGCTTGGCCGACTTGTTGAAGAAGCGCTTCGAGGCGGCCTCAATGCCGAACACGTTGCCCCCGAAGGGTACGGTATTCAGGTACAGCATCAGGATTTCGTCCTTGCCGTACATCGCTTCCAGGCGGGTGGCCACCGTGATCTCCTTGATCTTATTGACCGGAAGCGTGAGCGGACCATAACGCTGTCGGGGAAACAGGTTCTTGGCCAGTTGCTGGCTGATGGTGCTGCCGCCGCCGGAGTTTTCTTGGCGCAGCAGAATGCTCTTCACCAGCACCCGCGCCAGGCTGCGCCGGTCCACTCCGTCGTGCTCGTAGAAACGGGCGTCTTCGGTGGCCACCAGTGCCTGGGCGATGGCCGGGTTGATGTTATCCAGCGTGGTGTTGGTGCGGTTTTCTACGTAGTAACGCCCTAACAGAATCCGGTCGTAGGTATACACCTCCGAAGCGGTGAAGTTCTGGATGGTGCGCAGCTGTTCGTCAGTGGGCAACGGGCCAAACTGACCGGCGCGGACGGCAAAGTAAAGCGCCAATACCGATACCAGCCCCAGAATGATCAGGCCGCCCAGCCGAGTTGACAAGTAGCGCAACGGCTTTCGGCGAAGCTTGCGTCCTTCCTGCTTAAAAAAGCGTTTGATCTGGTTCATTAACGGTGGTTTGTTTGCTAGAAGTACGAAGAAGCGGGCCGTTCATTGCCCGAGGCAGTGCTTCGTGTAACATAAGGCAGCAAAACTATGAAAACCTGATCATATTCGTGCTATTGTGGTGTGATGACTCAACACCAGAAAATTGGTACGATGTTGAGAACTTTAAAATTCGTATTATATAAGACTTTGCAATGATACCTTATCGTCTGAACCCTCGTCACCGTTCCCATAGCCCATAAATTAATTTATGGGCTATGGGAACGGTGGGACGTTTGCCCACCTCTAATTTTACATGTACTATTACCTAAACGACGCTACAACCAAATCAACCAGTTTAGTGTCTTCCCCAAAACGAAGCTCTTATTCTACAAATCTTCAGCACCCACCGTTTCCTTTAGCCGCGATGATCAATCGTTTTCTACCTATTGTTCGATTAGCTCTTCTACTGCCCGCCTACCTGCTGTCGCTCACCGCATCTGCCCAGTCCACGGAGTACTCCCTTCATCTCAATTCGGGCTTGTTCTGGTTTGCGGGCGAATCAGCCGACCGCTACTCGCAGATCAACCAGAGCAGCTCGGCGGGCGGTAACTACACCAACAGTCCCTACGGGGCCCGGCCCGCGCTGTCGGCGGGGATATCCGTGCAGGGGCAGCGCATCACCGCCCGCCACCTGGTGCTGGGGCTCAACGTGGGTGCCGAATGGCTGCGTAGCAAGGTATTACTCGATAGAATCAACGGGGCGGAAGGCACGGCCGTGGCCGCCACCGGGAAAACCATCTACCGCCACAGTTTCGTCACCGCGCATCCGCACCTGGGATGGCGCTTCCCGCTGGGCGAAGCATCCATTGACGTCACCGCCGGACCGGAACTGGGTTACAACCTAAGGAGCCACGAACGGGGCAAGGCAACAAGCACTGCCGGAACCATTACTACCAACAAAGATCGGGGCGCTTCGTTGAAAGGGGATTTGCGACTTCGGGGCGGAGTGGCGGTAACCTACAGCCGGTTTGGAGGGTATTTGGGGTATTCGTACGGTCTCACCAATTACAAGGGTGATTACCTATGCGGAAGCTCGGAAGCCCGCGCCCGCTTGCTGCGGTTCGGACTGACGTATCGGCTGAATTAGCATCGTGCGTTCCAAAATGCAGCGTGAGCGGGACACTCTGGTGCATAGGCAATTCAGGTGGTCGAGTGCCGAGCGGCGTACCCGGACCAGTGTTGAGCAGTACTAATCTTGTAGCTTGCAACTCCTCTACCAAATACGTAGCTTCACGGTATGAATACTCAGGCACTGATAACTAAAATCAGTCAACTCGTCAAGGCCCTTGAACCGCAAGCTACGGTAATCCTCTACGGCTCACGCGCCCGGGGAGACGGACGCCACGATTCGGATATAGACATCCTAGTACTGCTAGACCAGGACCGGGTCAGCCCCTATGATGAAACGCGCATCAAATATCCGCTCTACGAATTAGAGTTTGAAACCGGTTATATCATCAGCCCGCTCGTTCTTTCGCGAAGCGATTGGGAGAATCGTCATCGCATCACGCCGTTCTACCAAAATGTGCAAGCCGAAGGCATCGTGGTATGACAGACGAAGAGAAAAGCACCCTGATACACTACCGGATCACCAAAGCGAAGGATACCTATCGCGAAATCAGCCTGCTGGTCAGCCACCAACTGTGGAACACCGCCGTCAATCGTTTATATTATGCCTGCTACTACGCGGTAAGCGCTTTGCTGATAAAACACAGCGTTCAAGCTCACACGCACGCAGGGGTGCGACGAATGTTCGGATTGCACTTCGTTAAGCCGGGGACGGTCAGCAAGGAACTAGGTAAGTTTTATTCCAACCTGTTTGACAAAAGGCAGACGGGCGACTATGAAGATTTTATTGATCATACGCAGGAAGACGTAGCGGCATTGGTGCAACCCGCTCAGAGACTTATTCAAGAAATAGAAGCCCTAATAAAAGAGTAGATCCCCCTGGTCGTAGGACCGCTTCGCTTAACCTACGACCCACCAACCAAACAGAGTGTCCGCTCGGTCTTTCCGGAAAGAACGCATCCGTAGTAGGTCGTAGCAAAATGCTACGACCAGAAGAGCCTCAGCTCTAGATCACCAACTTCCTATTCCGCCGAAACTTCCACCGACTCATCCGACGCAGCTTCCGTAGAAACGGCTTCAGGGGTGGCCTTTCGGCGGTCTACCACCTGGTTGAAGTGCTCAGTGTTTTCGTTGAGGTGGTTGATAAACAACGTATACTCCGCCGAGGGCGTCAGGGTGGCGTGGGCCTCCAGGTGTTTGGCCAGCGTGCGGTACGCTTCGGTAGTGCCCTGCACCAGTTCGCGCATCGTCTCCGTGTTCGTCCGGCTGCTGGCTTCCATGTGTTCAATGAACTGCTTCTCGAAGGCCAGGTTCGACCGCTTCATCTCCCCCACCAACGTCTCCAGGTGCAGCGCCTGAATGGCCTGGACGCAAGCCGGGATGGTTTGCAGGTCGCGCACGATGTTCTTGAGGGCGGCCGTCTCGGCACTGTAGTTCAGACTATACAGACGGGAGCCGTACTTGTCGATGCAGTCCAGCACGGTCTGACCGGCGGCGCTGAGCGGGGCGTTGAAGTGGCGGGTGTAGCCCTCGCTGATCATCCGCAGGCACACGATGGTGCGGTCGCGGGTGGCGTCCATTTGCACCAGATCCTGCGCCGTCTCGTCTTCCCGGTCCTGCTTATACGCCAGCTCCAGTTGCTGCTGCGATCGCGAAAGCGCAGCGTACTGGGCCTTTACCTTGAGTTGCTCCGGGTTGTGCTGACTAACAATGAGCAAGCTGTTGCGGATAAACTGAATGAACTCTTTGATGCGGTAGCGGGTGAGCTGGGCGGGAGTAATCATAGTAAGAAGTGTTTGTCGGTGGATACTAATTTTCGCAATACTACCCGCAAACCAAGGGCGACATTTACCCAATTACCGAGGCATAATGCCCCGTACCTTACCTACGTCAGAAAACTACTGAAAAAACCGGTCGCTTGGGAAGTAGCACGGCGGACCAACCGAAACACTTTCTTACCAAACGCGCTCGGCACCCCGTCGAAGCAATCAGTAGGGTATTGTTTGTCTACAATCGGTTGCCGACTACGTTAGCGGACCATTGTTGCTAAACGACGGCCTCCCAAAGCCATCCGTAGGGCATCGTTTCCGGTGGGTACGCCCTCGAGGCCGTCAGCCTGGCATCGTTCCGGAGCAGTACGCCAAAAACTCCATCGCCCGACCATCGTTTGCCGGGGAAACTGGGCAAAAGCCCGTCGGGATCTTCGCCACCGTTTCCTATGGCCCACGAATTAGTTCGTGGGCCATAGGAAACAAGTTGGCAATTGCCTTCCTTTACATTTATTTAGCAACAATCGCCTTCTTTGTAGATTTATTCTCATACCTTACCCGTACCTACTTCTATTCTATGCAACGAGTTTACCTGATTGGCTGGTTGTTCTTTGGTCTACTGGGGCTGATCTTTTCTCCCGCCCACGCCCAGCTCGACACCCGGCACTGGATGCCTCCGGTGTGGGAACCGCGTGACAATGGCCCTCAGGGGTTCGGCGGACAGGCAGGACCCACGCAGTTGGTGATTAGCACTCCGTTTGCTACTACCGAAGCAACCGTAGCCCTCACCGACGGCACGGTGGTGGCCACGGGTACGGTGGTGGCGGGCACGCCCCTGATCGTTCCCCTCAGCGCGGTGCAGGGGATGACCTATGCCGCCTTTGCCGCTGAAAGCAACAAAGGGCTTATCATCACCGCTCAGAAACCGGTGTCGGTGGTCTACCGCAACCTGTCACAGCGCAACCAGGCGCTGGCCTCGCTCAAGGGCAGCTTCGCGCTGGGTGAAGAATTCTGGGCCGGTACCCAAACCCGCGTCACCAACGAGAAGTACGGGGCCGACGACGTGCACTTTATCTCGGTGCTGGCCACTGAAGACAATACCGTGATCACCTTCGACGCCCCCACCGGCGTTAACTTCACCACCGGCACCGGCCCCGAAAACACCATCACCGTTACCTTAAATAAGAACCAGACCTACCTGGTGCGCAATAACAACAACACCTCTGCCCCCACTCCCGACGCGGCGGGCTTCTCCTTATACGTAGGTGATAACCTGACCAACAACCTGGCCGGTACGCACGTGACATCTACCAAGCCCGTTGCGGTGATGTCGGGCGGACAACACCAGCGCTTTCCGCAGTCGTCAATCATCGACCTGAACGATCCTACCACTCCCGACGCTGATGCGGGCATTGATCAGACCGTACCGATCACCTCTGGCGTTTTCCCCATGATTGGCACCGACTACATCATTGCCCGGGGTGGCACGCAGCGCGACGAGAACGTTGGCAATGATGCTAATGACCCTACCGACTACGCCATCATCATCGGTACGGTTGCCAACACCACCGTGACCATCGACGGTACGCTAGCCGCAACCATTGGCGAAGGGGAGATATTTGAGTATACGCTGCTCGGCGGACGGGACGCCATCGACCAACCGCACTACATTCAGACCAGCAATCCGGCCTACGTGTATCACGTTTCCGGCCTATCCAACCACGAACTGGGCATGTCGGTGGTGCCCAGCATCGACTGCGCAGGCAGTCAGTACCTGTCCTTCAACCGCTTCGGCGACGCCGACGACAACAACCGCATCCACATCTTTGCTCCCACCGCCGGTTTTGCTGATCTGACCATCAACGGGCAGCCCTACACGGCTTTCGAAGGAGGAGCCTTCGACGGTGAACTGCTCAACGTGCCGGTGGTAGATTGGCAGTCCTTTTCGTTTGATTATCCTAACAACCAGCCGCCCAACGTCATCGTGCGGTCGAGTGCGTTCTTCCAACTGGCGGTGGTGGTGGGTGGTCCGTTGCCAACCATGACCTCGGTGGGCGATCCCGGCGGCACCTACGCGTTTCTGTCTAACTTCGCCCGCAAGGTAGACGTGCTCGATCCCGCGGAGGGCTTTCCGACCCTGCGTTACTTCATCGACACCCTGGCGCAGGGCGATAGCCTCACGCATTGTTTGCAGCTGGCCAGTTGCAGCGACATCCACCAGATTGATAGCATCCGGGTATCGCCCAACACCGGCCGCGCTTACCCGCAGGGCGCAGCGGGGCAGCCCAACGATACCTGTCTGGTCTACGTGGCCAGCACTACGTACTTGGGCAACGACACCATCAGCGTGTTCGTGAGCAACGAGCTGGGCATTCCCGGTAAGGTAGATTTGATCTTCAACGTCGTCAATGGGTTTCCGCTGGCGGTGGCCGATACCTTTGCCATTGCTGCGGGCGAAGTTGCTACGGGCAACGTGCTGGATAACGACCGTAATCCCGAAACCGGCACCCCACCCACCCTGGTGGCCGACCAGAACGTGAGCAACGGCACGCTGGTTTTCAATCCCGACGGCACCTTCACCTACACTCCCGCCGCCGGATTCACGGGTGAGGACCAGTTCACCTACCAGCTCTGCGACGACGTGGTCACCGACTCCTGTAGTAGCGCGGTGGTACTCTTCCAGATAGCTCCCCCCGCGGTGGACGCGGACAACTTTAGTGCAAGCGACACCACCTTCACCGTAGACCGCAACGCGACGCTCACCGCCGATTTGAACAACAGCGTCAGCGCACCCGACGGAGTGGACTACACCTTCACTCCCACCCCCATCACTCCCCCGCAAAACGGCACCGTGACGCTTAGCGACAATGGCACGCTGACCTACACCTCCACGGGTAGCTTTCTGGGTACCGACTCGGTCGTCTACGAAGTGTGCACTACCACTGATCCGCCCGTCTGCGACCAAGCGAGGGTGACCTTCATCGTGGTGGTGCCCGAGGGCGACGATACTGACACCGACGACGATGGTATTCCCGACGTGGATGAGGTGGGTCCCGACCCCGCCAATCCGCCGGACTCGGACGGCGACGGCATCCCCGACTACCTGGACCCGGCGGAGCAAGCACTGCTGATCTACGACGGCTTCGCTCCCGGTCGGGGCGACGATGGGTGGGTGATTGAGGGCATTCGCAATCCTGATTACTCTAATAATGTGGTGAAGATCTATAACCGCTGGGGCAATCTGGTGTACGAAGTCACCGGCTACAACAACGCTGACAAAGCTTGGACGGGCGAAGCCAACGTGAGCACCCTGGGCGACAGCACCGCACCCGACGGCACCTACTTTTACGTGATTGACTTAGGCGACGGCACCCCTCCCCGCACCGGCTACGTGGTGCTCGTCCGCTAACCCATTTACCCTATGAAAAGACTACTACTTACCATCGGAATCTGCGCTGGGGCGTTTTTGGCCAACGCCCAGCAGCAACCGCTCTACACGCAGTACATGTTCAACGGCCTGGCGCTGAACCCGGCCTACGCGGGCAGCCAGGACGCGCTCGACCTCACGGTGCTGACCCGCTGGCAGTGGGCGGGCATCGACGGCGCTCCCGACACCCGCACCTTCTCGGCCCACTCACCGGTGACGGACAAAGCCGCGTTGGGCCTGCTGGTGATGAACGACGAGATCGGCGTATCCAATCGCTGGTCGGCCTACGCCTCCTACGCCTACCGCATTCCGGTGGGCAAGGGCCGTCTGGCGCTGGGCCTGCAGGCTGGTTTTGATAGTTATAGCGCTGATCTGGCGCAACTGACCTTCCGCGGCGCTGATCCGGGCGTGGCGGGCAATGTGACCAGCGGCGCCCTGTTCAACGCTGGGGCGGGCCTGTACTACCATACCGAGCGCTTCTATCTGGGCGCTTCCGTGCCGCATATTTTGAACAACGACTACTTCGAGAACCTCGACGGCTCGGTGGCCCGGCAGTTTCGCCACTACTTCGTGACGGCGGGCTACGTGGTTGATCTGGGGCCTTCGCTCAAGCTGAAGCCGAACGTGCTGGTGCGGGCCGTTCCCGGAGCTCCCGTAGGCTACGATCTGAACCTAAACCTGCTAATCCGCGAGGTGCTGTGGATCGGCGGTTCGTACCGCAGTCAGGACGCGGTGAGCGGGCTGCTCAAGATCCTGCTCACCGACCAACTGCGGCTGGGCTACGCCTACGACTACACCATCAGCGACCTACAAAATTTCAGCAACGGCTCGCACGAACTGATGCTCAACTACCGCTTCGCGTTCGGCAAATCCAAAGTACTCTCACCCCGTTACTTCTAATCAAGTGTAACCATGTCATCCCGTAGGGATCTTCTTAGATCAAGTAATACTGTCGTCAGGAGTTATAAGATCCCTACGGGATGACAGCAGGAGTATAGGGCGTTATTTAACTTACAATGTGCTAATTCCATGAAGTATATCTTTCTCAGCTTCCTCTTATCAATAACCACCCTGAGTTTCGGGCAGAACATCTTCACGGGCCTGGGTGGCAACGAAAAACGGGCCGACCGGTACTACGAGCAATTCGCTTTTGCCCCCGCCGCCGAGCTGTACCAGCAGGCCCTGTCCCGATCCAAGCGCAACGACGACGGCCTCAAGCTCAAGCTGGCCCGCTGTTACTACCGCATGAATCAGCTAGAGCAGTCGGCCTACTGGTTCGGGCAGGTGTCCGCTCCCGATAGCGTCTTGACGGACGACGATCACCTCGCCTATGCGCAGTCCCTAGGAGGCACGCAAGATTACGTTGCCGCCCAAGAGCAGTACGAAAGCCTGCCGCAAGGTGATTTGGCTGAAGAAAAGATTGCGGGCTTCCGCGCGCTGGGGCAGTTCTACGAGGACTCGGCCTACTACGCCGTGGCTCCCCTGTCGGTCAACACCGAACTTACCGAGTACGGGGCGGCCTACTATAAAGACGGCATCGTGTACGCCGCCTGCGAGCAGGGGCAGGGCATTAGTAAGCGGACGTTTCGGTGGAACGATACGCCCTTCCTGGATTTGTACTACGTATCCATAGACACCAGCGGCAACGTGGGCACGCCCCGCCCCTTCGACCGGGGGATCAACACCAAGTTCCACGAAGGCTCGGCCACGTTCTTCAACGACGGTCAGCGAATGATTTTCACCCGCAACAGCTACGTGGACGGTACGGTGCAAGCCAGCGAAGCGGGCATCAATAAGCTCAAACTCTTCATCGCCGACCGCGAAGCCGATGGTAACGGCTGGGCCAACGTGCAGCCCCTGCCCTTCAACAACGACGAATACGCCACCGGGCAGCCCGCCATGAGTGCCGATGGCCAAACCCTGTACTTCGCCTCCGACGCTCCCGGCGGCTCGGGCGGCACCGACCTGTACGCCTGCGATTATCAGCAAGGACAGTGGGGCACGCCGCGCAACCTGGGCCAACCCATCAATACCGCCGGGGATGAGATGTTCCCTTTCGTGCACACCGACGGTTCCCTCTACTTCGCCTCCCGCGGGCACCAGGGCCTGGGCGGTCTGGATATCTTTCGGGTGGATACCCCCGATGCCCAGCCCGAAAACCTGGGCTACCCGATTAACTCCAGCTTAGACGACTTCGCCCTGGTGCTGGACTCAACGGGAAGGCACGGTTTCTTTTCCTCTAACCGAGGGGGAGGCGGCGCTGATGACAACCTGTACGCGGTGGTAATCAGCAAGCCGGCCGTGCTGCTGGTGCAGGGGCATGTAACGGACGAAGAAACCGGTGCGCCGCTGTCCAGCGTACCGGTAATCATTGAAGACAGTGCGGGGGACGCCGTGGCGGAAACCACCACCGACGAAGAAGGGCACTACGCGTTTGAGGTAGCCCCGGATGAGGGCTACACCGTGCGGGTGGAAGAAGATGCGTACGAAGATCAGGTGGAGCGCATCAGTGCCGAGCAGGCGCGGGCCGGTAAGTACACGATTGAGAACACCCTGCGCAAGCGCCCGAATTTCATTGTGCAGGGCGTGGTGACCGACCAGCAAACGGGTAAAGCACTGCCCGGAGCCACCGTTACGCTGATCGATCCGGAAACCGATCAGACCATTACCCGGGCCACCGCCGACGAGGACGGTCGCTACCAACTCAAGGTGGATCCCGATCAGCAGTACGAGGTGCGCGTACGACAGAAGAACTACTTCAGCAGCCGGGACTCGGTGCAGGTTACCCGCGACGGCGGAGCGACCACCACCAAGAACTTAGCGTTACTCAGTAGTGAAAAACTGGATCCGGACAACATTTACTACGACTTTGATGCATCAGCCATCCGCCCCGGTGCGACGCAGGAGTTAGACCAGCTCGTAGAGATTATGAACAACAATCCGACGCTGAACATCGAACTATCGTCGCATACCGATGCGCGGGGAGACAATCAGTATAACCAAGCGCTGTCGCTACGGCGCGCCGAATCGGCGGTAGAGTACATCAAGCAGCGGGGCATCGCCGCCGACCGGATCACCGCCCGCGGCTACGGGGAAACCCGCCTGGTGAACGACTGCACCGATGGGGTGGAGTGCACCGAGGAGCAGCACCAGGCCAACCGCCGCACGGCGTTCACGGTGGTTCAGTAGCCAATTGACGGATGCTTCATTCGGTGTTACCACGTCTTCTTTTGACTAAAAAGTGTTCGTTATCTTTTATCCGAAGAGCAGTATCGTAGCTGTTTGATTCATGTGGCCAATATAGCTTTCGCCGTAGGTGCTCAGCCCTACGGTAGGAACATCAGTAAACAAGTCGGCGTATTCTTGCGTGCGATTCTGCCCTTTCAGATCTAACGTGCGTAGGATACAGTTGAAATTGATAATACCGGATACCTGTTTCATATCCCGGATCTTCTCTCCTAATTCTCGCTTGGTGTCTGCTATAATATCGGTTGAATTCAGCAAACTCAATTCCATCCCTTTCTTCACGTTGCAGTGAAGCAGCACTCGATCTCCGTCGACCACTCGGGGACTACGAACGAAAGGTTCGTTTTCAGCTAGTACCAGTCCTAAGGGATTCTTGAAGACGTGATCCGAAAGCGCCTCTTGGGGTACGCCTAAAGCCTCGGCGTAGGCAACGGAGGCAGGCTTTTCGTCAAAGGATATCACTTCCCGAGCAGCTTCGTTGACTTCGGTTACGGTGAGGGTTTGCCCACTTTCCTGAAAGCTTTGCGTCTTCAGGATACTGAACGGGATGGTAGGCTTCATCAGAAGTAGAAGAGCAGCTTCCTCGTACGCTTTTCCGTTGGCGTAGACGTGTGTAGACTCAAATTGCATATCGTCGCCAGCCGAACCACCCACGAACGTTACGTTGGTAGCATCGCCTATCTTTTCGTTGATAATTTCTTCGCAACCACTCATCCCATCAATGAGCACGATACCAACGTGCTCAGAAGGATTTATACTATTCATTGGAGTGCCGAAGTGCTGCTCAAAAGAAGTGAATGCTTTGGCAACGGCACGTTCGTCGCTACGAATGTTGGTGATCACCTCTACCTTAAAGTCGCTGGTTACGGCACTACTGAACGCCATTGCCACCACCGAATGGTCGAGCATCTGGCCGGTAACTATTTCTCCGGAGGTCGTGCAACCAGCGGTGGTAACCTCCTTGAAGGTGCGATGCATCTCGGCACTAATCGTTTTCGGATCGTATACCGAAGAGGCAAAGAAGAGAACCAAATTGGTGTCGAAACCAGCCAGTTGATTCTTCAGATCCTGAACAGCTTCTTGGATGTCAGCACGGGTAGAATAAGCAGTTTTAAAATTCATATCAAGATTAATTGATGGGTTGGAGTTGAATACTGAAATCCTGGGCGGCGCTATAAATCTTAGCTAAGATCTCTTGATCCGCCGGGGTGGACTCATCGATTTGTTTTACCGGAATTCCTTTCAACATCAGTTTGAACTGGACGTTGAGTTCCTGAAACGAATCACCCTGGGCTTTTTCATAGACAATCTGGTCTATGAGTTCTTTCATACTACTCATGGCAAATTAAGTTTTAATAAGAAACGATCGGCAAGGTAGCAGAGCGTGGCACAAACTTTCGCTGGAAACTACTTGATTCCTTACAGAGGTACTTTAAGCTACTACGATTTATTAGAACTCTTCGAATTGCCTCAAGCTGCCGACCGCAGATACAACAAACGTAGTAGGCTCATAGCCAATCTCAATAACACAAACGCACGAACGGACAGTAGTCGCACTTCTTTAAATCCTCGGTTTGGGTGAAGGGCACGGTCGGATCGTACACTTCGGATAACAGCCCGGTGAGGCCCTGCGTGAACTCGGCCGCGTAGGGATAATAGTTATCGATGGGATGCTTGTCTATGATTAGGCGCGGGTCAAAGTGGTCGCCGAACAGTTCTTTGGCGTTCACCAGGCCGGGCGTAATCCGCTCGTCGGACGTGGCCCGCGGTGCGTACAGGAAGGCGTAAAACATCGCCTGCATCGCTGCCTTGTTGCGCTGCTTGTCATCGCGGTTGAAGAGCGAAGCAATGTCCTTTAACTTCTTTTCGTCGCGCCCGGTCTTGTAGTCCACCACCCGCACCGTGTCTCCCTTCCGGTCCACCCGATCAATAATACCCTTCAGCCGCACCGTCACCGAGGCATCCCCGATGGGCACGGGAAGGAGGCGTACGTAGCCGGTGTCGGTCTCGCGCTCCAGGCTCACCACCTCGAAGGGGGCGTAAGCAGCGTCCGTCTCCAGGATGCGGTCGGCCATCTTGCGCACGATGTCGTAGGCGATCAGGTTGCGTCCCTCCAGCGTGAGCGTTTTGTCGGCCTGCCCCCGGAAGTGCTCCTGAAACCCTTCCTGCACCGCCCGGTCCAGCGGCTTGCCCTTGAACCGCGCAATAGCCTCGGCCGTCACTATCGTCTGGCCGGTTTGCTCTACGTAGCCTTGGTACACCCGCTCCATCGCTTTGTGCAGCACGTTACCAAACACGGCGGGATCCACATCGTCTTGCACTCCTTCGCTTTCCTGTAGTCCGGCCACGTACTTATAGTAGAACTTCAGCCGACAGTCCAGGTAGGTGTTCAGCGCCGAAGGGGTGAGTCCCGAGGGACCGGCCTCGGTGTATACCGCTAAGCGCTCAAGTACCGGGGCATCCTTCTCGATGGCAATGGGCAGGGGTGGAATGGTGCGCACCGGCGCGCTCAGCGTACGACGCCGGATGCGAAAGGCCCCACGCGCGTCGGGATAGCAGTAGGTATCATCACCCTGCGGTTCCGATTCGTAGAGCAGTTGGTGCAGAAACCGGCTCATCTCCCCACTCAGCGTAGGTGTGTCTTCGGTGTTGTGGATGAGGTACGTCCGTTTGGCCCGGTGCAGCAGCCGGTAAAACGTATAGGCGTAGATCGCGTCCTGCTGATCGGGCGTGGGCAGTCCGAAGCCCCGCCGCAGGTTGCCCGGCACAAACGAGTGGCCCACTTCCCGCGGCGGGTACGTGCCCTCGTTGGCCGACAGGATGAACACGTGGTCGAAGTCCAGGTTACGGGTTTCCAGCACGCCCATGATCTGCAGGCCGCGCAGGGGTTCGCCCGTGAAGGGCAAGCGCAGCGACTGCATCAACTGCCGGAACAACTTCAGGAAGGTAGCCTGCTCGAATTGAAACTGATTCTCTTCGGACAGGGCCTTCAGGCGGTTCACGTGGATGTAGAGGTGGTAGATGAGTTCTTTCTCCAGCACGGGCAGCACGAGGTCGGGGTCGGGGGGATTTTCTGGGTGGGTTAGAGGATTAGGTGTTGGGGATTGGGGATTGGGGGTTGAGGGACCTTCTGGGTTGTGAGGGGATTGGGGATTAGGGATTAGGGATTGGGAATTGGGGATTGGTGGATTTTCTGGTTGAGTAGCGTTGGGCGTAGCATCACTGGTGATGTGGTCGTGGAGGTCTTTGAGCAGGCGCAGCAGGTACGTGAAGGTTTCGGGCACCGCGCTGACGGGCTGGAACAGCCGCTGCAAAAACGGGGTGCGGTGCAGTTCTTCGGGTCGCACGTAGATGCGGTTCTCGTCTTCGATGCGGTGGATGAGCAACTGCATGGCCGCGTGGTCGATGGGGTTCACGTAAGGGTGCCGCAGGATGGCCAGCACCGACGTATGATGAAACTCGTAGTCCGGTAGACCCGAGCCAGCGCCTGAACGCGTCCGCTTGCCCTCCTGCAAGCGCAGGAGTTGCTCCACCAGACTGTAGAGCGAAGTGTTGCGCAGCGGGTAGCCCATCGTCACGTTCACCCGCCGAATGGCGGCGGGCAGGGCGTGCAGCACCGGAAACAGCAGGTTCTGGTCGGGCAGCACAATGGCCGTACGTTCGGGTACAAAGTCGCCCCGGTCGATAAGCTCCTGCAATACGTTGCCCACCAGCTTGGCCTGTCCTACCTCCAGCGGCACTCCCACAATGTTAATGTCACGCGGACCGTTCGCGTAGAAGTGCTGTGGCAAGGGGTCGGGCAAGGTGGCCGCCAAATCAGGACTTTTGCGGTACCGCCGAAAGAACTGTCCGGCCTCCTGCACCGGGTCGTCGAGGTAGTGCGCGTCCACGTCCCACATCGCATCGGCCCCCGTCTGCCGCACGAACCAGCGCACCACCTGCTCTTCGGCGGCGTAGAACGCGTTGAAACCCACAAACGCCACCCGCGGAAACGGATTGTCGGTCGCCAGTTGCCCCAGCGACTCAGCCACCGCCCGGGTCATCATGCCCTCGTAGCCCAATCTCCGCTCCTGCAGGTGGGCCCGGAAGCCATCGTAGACGCGGTTGAGCACGTTCCAGAAGGTGAGGAACGCCTGCTTGGGCGGCGACAGCGGCTGGTCGGCCGACCCGTTAAAGCCCTGCCAGAAGCGGGCGACCAGTTCGCGCTGCTCCGGGGTCAGGTAGTCGTAGCCCGCGTCCAGCACCTTGAGGTCGCGCAGGTTGGCGAACAGATCGTCGGCCCGCACCAGGCTCTTATCGATCTCGTTGAAGTCTTCCAGCAGCAGTTCGCCCCAGAAGTAGAAGCGGTCAAAGGGTTCCTGCGTGCTACTCTCCCGCTGGTAGATCTGGTACAGCATAAAGATGAGCGTGAGCTGGTCGGGCGGGCGCAGGTCCGACAGTTCGGTGATGAACTCAGTAAAAGTGAGCAGGCGCGGCGACCAGCCCGGCTCGTGCGTGTCGCGGCTCAGAATCTCCCGGAAGAACAGCCCGGCCCGGCGGTTAGGGAACACCACAGTGAGGTCGGCCAGGTGCCCCCGGTGCTTCTCCAACAACGCACGGCTCACTTCTTCTAAAAACGAGGGCATAAATGGTTCGGGCTGCGATGGTAGATCGGTAAGCAAGGTAGGCTTTCTTTGCAAAATGTCCTAGATGGGGGAGACTTTCAGGGTGGTGAGGGTTTTAGGGATTGGGGATTGGGGATTGGGGATTGGGGATTGGGGATTGGGGATTGGGTTTTGAATAAAGTGCCAAAACTCAATACCTAAAACCCAACACCCAATCCTCTAACCACCCAGAAGCTCTTCCAACCTCTATTTTTCGTACTTTAGCGCGGTGGAAAAACGCTCACTTTCGTACTGGATTCAGAAGTACTGGCCCCTGCCTCAGATAGCCCGCTACGCGGTGACGGGTTTGGCGACCTTCGCCCTGGAGTATTCGTTACTGCTCACCCTGGTGGAAGTGGTTCAAATGAATTACCAAGTAGGCAACGCCCTGGCGTTTGTGCTAGCCAACCTGTTTAACTACGGGCTAAGTCGTTATTGGGTGTTCACCCGGGGCAAACACGCCACCCACGTAGAGATGATCGCTTACTTCTTAGGAGCGGGCGTGGGACTGCTGATCAACGTGCTGGTGATGGGAGCGCTGGTAGAGTACGCCGCGCTGGACTACCGTCTCGCCAAGATCTTCGCCATCGGGGCCATTGTGGTGTGGAACTTCTGGTCGCGCAAGAAGCTGATCTTTAAGGGGTAAGTGACCAAATGCATCCTTGCCTTGCCCTGCTGGTGCGCGTTTGCAACGCGCCTGGCGTGGAACGCACCAGCAGCGCATAATGACTAGATGCCGGAAGTTTGAGAATTACGCTGTCTTTAGCAGTCCCATCAGTTCCAGGGCCTCGGGGTCGTTGGCGAAGGCTACTTTGGCAATGCCGATAAAAGCGCGCGTCCACGCGTTAAGTTCGCTTAGGGCCTGATCTCGGTTTTGGGTAGACTGTTTGGCTTCACTGTATTCTTTGCGGCGGGTGCTGTGCGCCTGATACACCGCCTCGATCATGGCTTGCCCCTGCTTGAGTTCATCCTCGGTGAGATTGTACTTGGTCAGCGTCTCCTTCACTCCCGCCACGTTGGCGTAGAAAGTGCGCGCCTGGGCCAGCCAGCCGAACATGCCTCTTTTGCGGGTACCCGACAGTTGCAGGGTTTTGTCGGCTCCCCGGTTGTCCTTTAAGGCGACCCGCGCCACTTCCAGGTGGCGCATGTACAGTTGACGCGCCTCGGCCCGGGCCGATTCCAGCGAGTCGGTGGCCTCGTAGCTCTCTCCGTACTCCTTCTTCTGCAAATGGTTGAGCACGTCCACCTTCTCCCAGCGGGCTTTGCCCTCCAGCATCTTCTTTTTATCGTATCCGTAGGCCGCCAGCGCTTTTTGCAGACGGGCGTAGGCAAGCACCGCCTCCACGGCGGTTTGGGTGCGTCGAACTTGTTCTTCGTTGGTCATCGGGTTTTTGTTTTTATCTTCAAAAGTAGGCGGTGGGGTCATGAATAAAAAACCACCTGTTGCCGAATTGGCACGATGCAAGCTGCTGGGCTAACTTTCAGTTTTTCGGGCAAAATCTGTCGTCCATCCTGGTTCTCCAACGCCGAACTAAGCTCGGGCGGTGGTTGACTCCTGATGGTTTGGACGATCGGTGAGCTGCTTTCCGGCAATCCGGCAAATTCTTACTCCGCCGAAGGGTGCCTCAGGGTGCCCCCCGGTCACGCTGGCGGTTGTCGGAAGGGCTGGGAGGCACCTCCGCGGTCGTTCCGCAGTTCGGCTGAGTCGTTGGGGAGCACCTCCCCGGTCGTGCCAACTACCGTTTGCGTCACCGGGAGACTGCCTCCCGGTCGTGCGGCAGGCCACTTGAGTTAGTGGGGAGCTACCCCTCGGTGGTAGTTATGGAGAATTTATGGCGGGTTGCGGTGCTCAATTCAAGCGAACGCGCCGCAAGCGCGCCCGAACGTGTATAATAATGGAATTATATTCCATCCGGTGCGCTTATCACCTCCTTCTATATCAGTTGCCAGTCGGCACTTTCTGTCCCCCCGTGCAAAAAGGTCCTTCCTGGATGACAAAAAGTTAAAAAGATCGTGTGTATTATTCTAATCCCATCCTTTCCTCGGCCAGCACCTTCCCTGCTTCTCCCCTGATCTGATACGTTAGCTGCACGGGGTTGCTTTGCCAGTCGATGGTGATCAGGCCGAAGTTGAGCACGGTGATCAGGTTACTCACGCGGTAGCGGTTGGGCTCGTCGGCGGCTTCGTACACGTGGGTGAGTCCACTGGAGGTGAGGTCGTACAGCGGGTAGTCCACGTTCGGGGCGTCGTAGCGGGCGATCTCACCGATGTGGCGGTCGCCACTGAGCAACACCACACCAGGGGCTCGGGTGTCGGCAATCAGGTCGAGCAGACGCTGGCGCGAACGGGGGAAGTTGGCCCACTTCTCGAAGCCGTGGTCTTCGGCCAGCACCTGGATGCTGCTGCCGATGATGTGCACCTGGGCGTCGCTGTTGGTGAGTTCGGCTTCCAGCCACCGCCACTGGGACTCGCCCAGCAGGTCGCCCGCCTCGTTGGGACCGTAGCGGCGGTCCGCATCGGCCGAGGCCACCAGCGCATCGCGGAAGTAGCGGGTATCGAGCAGCAGTACCTTAACCCGCTGACCCGCCGGGCCCACCGTATACGACTGGTACGCTCCCTCCCGCTCCCACACTGGCTGGCTCTTCGGCACGGCCAGAAACTCCAGCAGCAGGTCGCGACTGGCTTGCTTCTCACTGAAGTCTTTGCCACCGTCGTTCACGCCGTAGTCGTGGTCGTCCCAGGTGCCCACCACCGGCACGGTGGTGATGAGCCGTTGGTAGTCGGGCTGGGCGAGTTGTTTCTCGTACATGCTACGCATTTTGCGCATATTGTCGGTGTCGCCGTAGATGTTGTCGCCCAGCCAGATCCACAGCTTGGGCCGCTGGGCCAGGATATCGTCCCACAGCGGTTGCGGTTCGTCCTGCTTGTTGCACGAGCCGAAGGCGATGGTCGACAGCGTCTGGGTGGTGTCAAGAATCGCGGCGGCAGGGGTGGTCGCGGACTGCCCGACGGGGGCGGAGGATTGGCAGCAGCAGAGAAGGCATGTGCTGAGGAGGAGGAGAAAGGTGCGCATGGGTTGGGTTGTGGTTAGGGGTAGAACGAACGCGTTGCAGGCGCGCCCAGCGTGCAACGCCCGAACAGATGATGTGAAAAAGAAACGGACGCGTTAAAACGCGCCCGCTCTTGGTTGGTATTAGTAGTGGCGGCTAGTTGCCGAAGATGTAGCGCAGGCCGAGCTGCATCTGCCAGATAGAACTGCGGAAGCCCACCACATCGATGTTGTCATCCCAAGGCGTTTCGCCGTCCAGCACGTTGCCGTCCACCGTGTAGGTGGGGATGGTGGTGCCTTCCTGAAAGCCCTCAAAGTCCAGCAGGCTGTAGTTACCGTTGCCGATAAAGTACTTGCGGCCCCAGGCGTTGTTGATCAGGTTGCTGAAGTTAAACACGTCCAGAGAAAACTGCAGGGTGTTCTGGCCCAGGTTCACGCTCTGCAGAAAGCGCAGGTCGATGGCACCTTCCCAGGGCGTGCGGGCCACGTTGCGCTCGGCATACGCGCCCCGATTGTTGCTCAGGTAGCGGTCGTCGCCCATGAAGTTGTTCAAGGCTTCCCACTGCTGCTCGGAGGTGGCCGTCACGTTGCCGTCGCGGTCGGTGGCGTCTACCAGCACCACGTCGCTGCGGCTGCCGGGCACGTAGATCAACTCGGAGTTATTAAACCCGTTGTCGTTCACGAAGTCGCGGTTGTTGGCTCCGACCACGTAGGAGAACGGCGCGCCGGACTGTCCGTTGTAGATCACTGACAACTGCGATGACAGCCGCCCTTCCAGGTAGTTCACCCGGTACGATGCCTGCGCCAGCACGCGGTGGCCCATCGAGAAGTTAGAGCGCTGCGGCTCGCGTTCCACGTTGCGACCCTCCACGCTCTGGTAGCCGCGCCACTGTGAGTTGTTCTGCGACGAGGTGCCGTCCAGCACCGAGAACGCATCCCCGTAGGTGTAGCTCAGGTCGGCCGAGAAGCCGTTGGTCAGGGGTTTGGACAACTGCGCCACGAAGTTGTAGGCGTAGCCCTTTTTAGTATTGCTGGCCAAGTAGACACCGGTGTACGTTCCGGAGGTATCTATCGGGTTGCGCTGGTCGAAGATCGGGCGGTTGTCGGGCGTGCCTTGCAGGGTTGCCGTGGACGGACGCAGGTTCAGGTCTTGGTAGAACACGTTGTTGATGTTGCTGGTGAAGAGCCCCTCCAGCGTGCCGATGAGTCCGCCGGGCAGGCGTTGGTCTACGGCCAAGCTGGCCTTGAACACCTGCGGCAAGCGGAAGTCCTCGGCGAACAGGTCAATCTGCCCCGAGGGCGTAGGGTTACTCAGGTTCACCTCTCCCGGAGGCTGACTGTTCACATCGGGGTTGAAGGGCACATCGTTGCGGCGAATCTCGCCGATGTTGAAGCCGTAGTTGTTATACGCTCCGCCGGGCCACACCAGCGGCAGGCGGCTGGTGAAGACGCCTAGCCCGCCGCGCACCTGCGTGGACTGATCGCCCTTGGTGTCCCAGTTGAAGCCGAAGCGGGGCGAGAACAGTAGTTGCGGCTTGATGAAGCTGCCGGTGGTGGCTCCCTGCAAGTCGTAGCCCGCTTGCTCAATGAGCGGCACCGTGTTGTTGATAAAGTCCTGGTTCTCGGGCTGGTCGGTGGGGAAGAAGGGCACGTCGAGGCGCAGGCCGCCGGTGAGGCGCAGGTTGTTGGTGGCCTGAAACTCATCCTGCACGTAGAGCCCCAGTTGAAACGAGCTAAAGGCGGCAATGGCGTTGGATGCGTCGCCGGTGAGGTTATCCACCTGCGAGAAGCTGCGTTCGTATTGCCCGATCACCGGGTTGCCGTCGGTCAGGAACTGCGACAGACTGTCGGCGCGGTAGTAGCCGAAGTTATTGCGGACGAACAGGTTGCCCACGTTGTAGTACTCGTTGTGCGTGCCGATGGTGAGGGTGTGGTTCCCCTTGTACCACTCGAAGTCATTGGTCAGGGTGATGATGTCCTGGTTGAGCAGGTTGGCCGTAGAAAAGCGCTCGGCGCCGAAGTTGATGGTCCCGTCGCTGCCATCGCGAATCTGCACCGTGGGGAAGTCCGCCCCGAACGGATCGCGGTCGTCGCGCACGATGGTGGAACCGATCACCAGCTTGTTGGCGAAGTTGTTGCCGAAGTTGCTCTTCACCTCCAGCGCGGTGGAGTTGGTGGAGGAGACAAAGTATTCGGAGCCGGTGAGGAAGTTGATATTATTCGTATTGGAGTTGCGGGCTTCCAGGTTCTTAGAGCGCACGTAGGAGTGGCGCAGCGACACCTTGTGGTTCTGGTTGAGGTTCCAGTCGATCTTGGCCAGAATCTTCTCACTATCTAAGAAAGCCGTGTTGTTGTCAAAGCTGCCCACGTTGTAGCCGTAGTCCTGCTGCACCTTGTTGATCAGTTGGTCTACTTCGGCGCGGGAGGCGTCGCCGCGGTAATTGTTGAAGTCGAAGGGCTGCGGGGTTTCGTCGCGCTGCAACTCCACGTTGGCAAAGAAGAACACTTTGTTGCGGATGAGGGGGCCTCCCAGCCGGAACCCGTAGGTGCGGGCCGAGAACGCAGGCAACGGGTTGTTGTCGTTGGCGGGATTGTTACCCGCCAACTGCTCGTTGCGCCACAGATAGTAAGCCGAGCCTTCGAACGCATTGGTGCCACTGCGCGTCACGGCGTTGATGGCTCCTCCGGCAAAGCCCGACTGTCGCACGTCGAAGGGAGCCACGTTGATCTGAAACTGCTCGATGGCGTCGATGCTCACCGGTTGCACCCCGGTTTGCCCGCCGTTGGTGCCGCTGCCAGCCAAGCCGAACACGTCGTTGTTCACCGCCCCGTCGATATAGATGGCGTTGTAGCGGTTGTTCTGCCCGGCCATCGACACCACGAAGCCGTCGGTTTCTTCGGAGATGTTCGCCAGCGGGTTAAAGCGCGCGTAGTCACCGAGCGACCGGCTGATGGTCGGAATCTCCTCGATCTTTTGTTGATTAAGCGCCGTTTGCTGTCCGGTGCGGGTTCCGTTGAAGACGTTATTCTGCGAGGCAATCACTTCTACGCCCTCCAGTTGGGTGGCCTGTTCGGCCAGGCGGAAGGTGAGGTTAAGCGTTTGCCCGAGGGTGAGCGCTACGTTGTCTTTGGTTTCGGCTTCGTAGCCTACAAAGGTCACTTTCACGGTGTAGGGTCCGCCCACCTGCATGTTGGCCAGGCGAAAGCGCCCCTGAACGTTGGTGGTGTTGCCGTATTGGGTGCCGGTGGGTTCGTGCACGGCAATCACTGTGGCTCCTGGCAGGGGCTGATCGTTTTCATCGTAGACGGTGCCGGAAATGGCTGAAGTAGTAGCCCCTTGTCCGAAGGCGTAGGCTGAAAAAAGTACGCTAAAAAAGACTCCCAGCAGGGAGTGCGTGAGTAAACTTCGTTTCATAAATCGTATTTGTTTTATTAGTTAGGTTTAACGAAGGCGCAAAGTTAAGCAGAATGGTAGGCGGCACGACAAGAAAGATGTTGTGTAATTGTTAAGCTAACCCGGGTGGTGTTAACATTACGGTAACATACTAAGGGACGAAACCCACGTCTCCCCTACGTTACTGTGGGCACTTTTTCGACGAAACGCACTTCGTATATAGGATTATCACTACCTTTCACAAAAAAACCTACCCCCATGAAAAGCTCCAAGCCTCATTATCTTATTTCGCTGCGTTTTCAGGAGATAAAGCTTCCGCCCTTTGATGAAATTTTGGTGCTGGGCAGCAAGTCGGAACAGGGGAAAATGGGCGTTGCTAAAACATTCGAGAGCTTGGTGCCCGATATTTTTGAGATGGTGGAGGTGCCCGATGACGCTATTGAGGCAATTTTTGTAAACAAAAGGCTCTTGAAAAAGATTTCTAAGGAAAACATAGTAGAGATACTACGTGAAAAAGTATTTCCCTACGTATCCGCAAAAGAGATTATCAAGGTTGACCTAGAGATAGTAGTCAGCTACGACGCAATAGAAAAAGATGGCTGACTCAGCGCTCACTCCCTTCCTAGATCAGGACTACACCAGCGTTTACGCCTACGCGGGAGTGGAGGCAATACGCGCGCGTTTGGTGAAGGAGGGGGCTATTGTGGTGTGGAACGAAGACGATACGTTTCTGGGTATTCTCACTCCGGCCGACGTGGTGGTCCGGTCGCATAATCTGGTGGTCGACTGTTTGCGCCATAAGCCAACCATCCTTTCCAACCAGTCGGTGCTTGACGCACTGCGGACGTTGTTAGACAGCAAAGAAGTGATTTTGCCCGTCATGGACGCGGATGGACAATTTACAGGTTTGCTGCACCAGCGCACGTTGGTAGAAAAACTATTGCTAGAACGGCCTCCCACCAAATTGATACCCACTATTCCACCCTTGCGCTAGGCATCGGTCTCCGGTTCAATATTCGCGTAGGCTGGGGATTCCACCTCTTTAACTGGCGCTAAGCCCATCACCTCCTGCACGAACTGATCGGTTGCTTCGTACACTCCGCGCCAGTCGCGCGAACGGATGTAGGAGCCGATGACGTGATTACCCGCTTCGGGGAACACTACCTTCCGCTTCTGCTCTTCCGGGGTGCCCAACTGCTCGAACATCGGAAGCATAGCGGCTACCGACACCACCTGATCCTGCTCCGCTTCGTTCTTATAATAGTATCCCAGAAACACCGGACAGGTGACCTTCTCGAAGGTTTCTTCGGTCATGGTTTCTTCGAGTAGCACTGCCAGCGTCACGTAGCCGTTAATGTGGTAGTAGCGCGACCAGTACTGCTTGGTGCGCCCGGTGCGCTCGTTGAGCAGGTGATCGGCGCCCAACGAGGTTTCCATCGCCTGCACGCCCCACGGCTGGTTCAGCATATACAGTTGTTCGTCGCGGGGAGCAATCAGGGGAGAATACATAATCAGACCAGCCAGTTCAGGATGTTCGCTGGCAATTTTGAGCGCCAGGGTGCTTCCGGTGGAGGTGCTCACGATGATCACCCGCTCACCCAGGGCATAGCCGATGGCCACTGCCTCCCGCGCCGAAGTCAGCAGGTTCGCCGCCGTCAGGCTCTTAAACGCACTGTCGGATTCGATGCCCTGCTCCTTGAGGCGGGCCAGATAGAGGTTAGCGCCGTAGCGTTCGGCCAGCATGGTGTGCACCGGAGCGCCCTCGGCCTGGCTGGCTCCGAAGCCGTGCAAGTACACCAAGCTTACGGACGTTTTCTCCTTCCGGGCACTGTCGGCCCACACAATGCGGGCTTGGTTATTGGGCTTGATGAGTACGTTGGCGGCCTCGCGCTGGTTTATTTCCTGCTCCAGCTCAATCACATTAGCACTGACCGCGGGGAGTTCGCCCGATAAATCACCGACCACCGGACGCGGACCCATTGCGAACACTCCGGCTAATACAACCGCGATTCCTCCGGTCCAGTAAAGGGCTTTTTTCATGCATCAGAAGGGCTAAACTTATTGACAATACTTAGATAAATAGTTTTGAGCAACGGTATACCCCGCCTCTTTAGCCTGTTGCCAGTCGGCACAGGCTCCGGCTTGGTCCTTTAAGTTGTAGCGGGCAAACCCCCGGTTAGCGTACGAGGCGTAGTGATACTCATTGATCCGCAGAGCTTCGTCATAATCTTGCCGGGCGGCAGCATAGTTTCGTTGCTTCAGATAAGTATTTCCCCGGTTGAAGTAGTACAAATGTTGCAATTGAGTACCAGGATACTCTTCGCTTACCGCAATGGCCCAGTCGTACTCCTGCCGAGCTTCGTCGTAGCGTTCTAGCTTTTGTAGGGCGTCGCCGCGGTAGTAATGCAGGTCAGCGTCGTCGGGAAACTGTCGTTGAGCGCGGGCGTATACCACCGCCACTTCCTCCGGTTGCTGTTGTCCGCCCAGTGCCCGCGCCAAGTTTTCGTAGTAGGTTTGGTTGGAGGAATCTATGGCTAGTGCTCGGCGAAAATGCAGTTCGGCGTCCGCGAACTGCTCCGCTTCCAGCAGGGCGTAGCCCCCGTTGTTTAAATCTTCGGCCTGCCCCCGAGCCGCCAGTTCTTCCAGGCTATTGACCTGGATGTCGACGATATCATCTTCTGTCTCCGGGCTTTGGCCGAAGGTGGCCTGCCCGGTGAACAGGATGGATAACAAAACGATCCCGGTACGGATGGTCATGCGTGGTTTTTGTTTCTGTTGGTGGGGACGCGATATTCGGTGGGGACGCGTCGCGACGCGTCCCTACGACGCGTCGACGATGACGCAACGGTTGTTGATCACGTCGTCTTCTACGGTTTTAAATTTTACATTTTTCTTCACGCGGCCGTCCGGATACTGCACGTTGACCCGGTCGTTACGCCCGGCGATCTTCACGGCGGTGGCCGGTTTCACTGGTTCAGGCGGACGGTTGCGGTTGGTGGCCGCGCTGCCCGAGGGTCGTCCCGATGCGCTCAGGTCTTCCTTGGTTTCTTGCAACTTTTCGCGCTGCCGGTGCCGCACGTTCTGCGCCGACTGCATTTCTTGCTGCACCGGCAAATCGGCCTTGGTCAGGAACGAGGAGGTTTCTTCGTTCACCTTCGCCAGGAAGCGCTTGAACAACTCAAACGACTCGAACTTATAGATCAAGATCGGGTCTTTCTGCTCGTAGGCGGCGTTCTGCACCGACTGCTTCAGGTCGTCCATCTCGCGCAGGTGCTCCTTCCAGTTCTGGTCGATGATGGCGAGCGTGATGCCTTTTTCCATCGCGCGCAGTAGTTCGGCTCCTTCGGAGGTCACGCTTTTCTCGAGATTGGCCGCCACGCCGATCTGCATTTTGCCGTCGGTGAAGGGCACCAGCACATTCAGGATGGTAGCGCCCTTCGCTTCGTGCAGGTTCTTGATGGCCGGATAGGCGTGCTTGGCCACCCGCTCGTTTTTCTCCTGGTAGTGTTGGTAGGCAAACTCATAGAGGTCGTTGGCCAATACCATCTCGTCGGCCCGCTCGAAGTCAGCTTGCTCAATGGGATGGTCCGCCCCGAGTGTGCCTAGCACCGTCAGCTTATAGCTTTCAAAGTTACCCGCGCCCTTGGTGCTCAGCACGATGTCTTCGCAGGTGTCGTAGAGCATGTTCATGATGTTGAGCTGCAGGCGTTCGCCAAACAGGGCGTGGCGGCGTCGCTTGTAGATCACCTCCCGCTGCTGGTTCATCACGTTGTCGTACTCCAGCAAGCGCTTCCGAATGGCAAAGTTGTTTTCTTCCACCTTCTTCTGGGCTCGCTCGATGGAACTGGTCACCATTGAATGCTGAATCACCTCGCCCTCTTCCAGTCCCATGCGGTCCATGAGGCGCGCGATGCGGTCGGAGCCAAACATGCGCATCAGGTTATCTTCGAGCGAAACAAAGAACTGCGAAGAACCGGGGTCGCCCTGTCGTCCGGAACGACCACGCAATTGCCGGTCAACGCGGCGCGAATCATGTCGTTCGGTGCCCACTATGGCGAGTCCGCCCGCGGCTTTCGATTCGGGAGCGAGTTTGATGTCAGTTCCTCGACCGGCCATGTTGGTGGCGATGGTGACGGTGCCCGACTTACCGGCTTCGGCTACTACGTCGGCCTCGCGCTGGTGCTGCTTGGCGTTGAGCACCTGGTGGTTGATGCCGCGCATCTTGAGCATACGGCTGAGCAGCTCCGAGATTTCCACCGAGGTGGTACCCACCAGCACCGGTCGGCCCTTCGAGGTCATCTCGTTGATTTCGTCGACCACCGCGTTAAACTTCTCGCGCACGGTTTTGTAGACCTTGTCCTGTTGATCGTCGCGCACGATGGGACGGTTGGTGGGAATCACCACCACATCGAGTTTGTAGATTTCCCAGAACTCGGCCGCTTCGGTTTCGGCCGTACCGGTCATTCCCGCCAGCTTGTGGTACATGCGGAAGTAGTTTTGCAGGGTGATGGTGGCGTAGGTCTGGGTGGCCTCTTCCACCTTCACGTTTTCCTTGGCCTCGATGGCTTGGTGCAGTCCGTCGGAATAGCGCCGACCTTCCATCACCCGGCCCGTTTGTTCGTCGACGATCTTCACCTTGCCGTCGGCGAGAATGTATTCCTGGTCGATCTTGAACATGGCGTAGGCCTTCAGCAGTTGGTTCACCGTATGAATTCGCTGCGACTTGGCCGAATACTCTCTGATGAGTGTGTCTTTTTGCTCTACCTTCTCTTCGTCGGTTAGCTCTTCTGATTTCTCCAGCGTGTTAATCTCGGTGCCAATGTCGGGCATGATGAAGAACTGCGGATCTTCGCCCTCCTTGGTGATCAGGTCGATGCCCTTTTCGGTGAGGTTGATGTTGTTGGTTTTCTCCTCGATGGTAAACAACAACGGCTCGTCGGCCTCGGGCATGGCGCGCTGGTTATCTTGCAGGTAGTAGTTCTCAGTTTTCTGCATGATCTGCCGCATACCGGTTTCGCTGAGGTAGCGGATCACGGGCTTGTACTTGGGCAAGCCCCGGAAGGCGCGGAAGAGCGACAAACCACCTTCTTTAGTATTGCCTTCCTTGATCTTTCGCTTGGCGTCTTGCAGGTATTCGCTCACCAGCTTTCGCTGTGCATCGTAGAGGCGGGCAATGCGGGGCTTGAGTTCGTAAAATTCGTGCTCGTCGCCCTTGGGCACGGGGCCGGAGATGATGAGCGGCGTTCGAGCTTCATCCACCAGCACCGAATCCACTTCATCCACCATGGCGTAGTGGTGCTTGCGCTGCACCAGGTCCTGCGGTTCACGCGCCATGTTGTCGCGCAGGTAGTCGAAGCCGAACTCGTTGTTGGTGCCGTAGGTAATGTCGCAGGCGTAGGCCTGGCGGCGCGACTCAGAGTTTGGTTCGTGCTTGTCGACGCAGTCGATGGTCATCTGGTGAAACTGAAAGAGCGGGGCCATCCACTCGGAGTCGCGCTTGGCCAGGTAGTCGTTCACCGTAATGATGTGTACGCCGCGTCGGGCCAGGGCGTTGAGATAGGCGGGCAGGGTAGCAACCAGCGTCTTTCCCTCACCGGTGGCCATCTCGGCGATCTTGCCCTGGTGCAGCACGATACCGCCAACCAGTTGCACGTCGTAGTGCACCATGTCCCAGGTGATCTCGCTGCCTCCGGCGATCCAGCGGTTGTGCCAGATAGCCTGCTCGCCCTCGATGGTGATGTGCGGGTGCTCGGCGGCCAGTTGCTTATCGAACATGGTGGCGGTTACTTTGAGGTGACCCTGCTCCTTAAAGCGGCGGGCGGTTTCCTTCATCACGGCGAAGCCCAGCGGAAGCACCTTCATGAGCACCTTCTCGAGTGCTTCGTTGCGGTCTTCCTCCAACTGGTCGATACGGTTGAACTTGGCTTCCTTCTCTTCCAGGTCCATCTTGGAATCTTCGTCTACTTCCTGGTGCAGGGCGGCGATTTGGTCATCAATGTCCTTGAGGTCGGCATCGATAGTGGCCTTGATCTCTTCGGTCTTGACTCGCAGTTCATCGTCGCTGATGCTTTGTAGTTGCTCAAATTCAGCGTGAATCTGCTCAACGTAGGGCATTACGAGTTTTATGTCTTTGTTAGATTTAGAGCCGAATACCTTGGCTAATCCTTTGTTAATGAGGTTAATCATGGGTGCTTTTTGATGAGTGGCTGATCGGGCAAAATTACGATTTCTGGTAGTTGGATACTAGATGCCGGTAGACTTTCTATGGGGCCAGATATTGGATATTAGATACTTTCTGTGCGACTAGGATACCAGATAATTTGCTAAGTAGCGTTCCAGGCGGAATCACGGCGCTGGTCACTAGTACTCAGTATCTACCTGGCCTGCCCAGAAAGTTATCCAGTATCCAGTATCCAGTGATAAACCAGCCTTAGACAAAAACAGTGCCCTGAAACACCATTTGGGCCGGTCCTGCCATATAGACTTGCGTGAACGAGCCAGCCTCCGTTGCCATAAAAGATATTTCCAAAATTCCGCCCCGGGTATGCACCGCCACCGGACTGGGTTGCTGCCGGGCGTGGGCCAGCGCCAGGGCGACGGCCGTGGCCCCGGTTCCCGACGATAGGGTTTCGTTTTCTACGCCCTTTTCGTAAATCCGCATATGCACGGCGGAGTCTTTCACCTCCACAAAGTTAATGTTAGCCCCTTCGGGCTGAAAGCGCGGGTCGTAGCGTAATCGCTCTCCCTCGTCCAGAACGTCGTAGTCCGCTAGTTTCTCAACCACCCTGACAAAGTGGCGGGTTCCGGTGTTGAGTAAGTAGCCTTCGGGAAAGTTTTGAGCCGCCGCCACGTCAGCCATCCGAATGCGCACGTGCGCATCTTCAACCTGGGCCCGGTACGCTTGTTCTTCCATTACAAAGTAAGCCTCGCCCTGGACAATGCCCAGGTGATGGGCCAGGTGAACGGCACAGCGGGCCCCGTTGCCACAACCGGCGCGGGTGGCGTCGGCGTTGTAGTATACCATCTCGAAGTCATACTCAGCGTGGGCTTTAAGCAGAATCAGGCCGTCGGAGCCGACGCCGAACTTGCGGTCGCAGAGGCGGGTGATTAGTTCGGTATTGTCAGCGTCAAAAACCGATTGGCGGTTATCGATGATGACGAAGTCGTTGCCGGTGCCTTGGTACTTGAAGAAGGGTAATTCAGTCATTGTTGGCAGTTGTAGTTAGCTGGCAAGGTAGTGATACGTTGCTACCGGCTAATGGTTGAGAAGAAGTTGAGGAACGAGGTACTGCCTTTCACGAGAGAAACTTGGCGGAAAAAGCGTCTTTGTACGCCCGCCCGATCGGTATCACCGTCTTGTTGTTCAAGTAGATTTGATTGCCCAGCACCTTAACAATCCGCGTGGTATTGACAATATATGATTTATGCACGCGTACGAACTGCGGGCGGCCTAAAATATCCAACCAGTTCCTGAGCGGCTCCGAAGACAAGTGCTTTTTGTGAGGAAGCACCAGTTCGGTATAGTCCGCGTCGGATTTGATGTACAGAATCTCATCGGTTGCGATCCGAATGTGCTCGTACCCGGTCCTGATAAATATCTCCGTGCGCGCGGGCTGCACTGGAGAGGCTTCCGGCCGGGGTTCGGCAGCATTGAGCACAGGAACCTTGGAAACGGCCTTCACAAAACGCTGGAACGAAAAGGGCTTCAGCAGATAATCTACCACATCCAGTTCGTAGCTCTCCAGCGCGTAGTCAGGAAAGGCCGTGGTTAAAATAACCGCCGGAGGGTGAGGAACGGATTTCAGAAAATCAATGCCCGACAGTTTGGGTAGGTGGATGTCCAGGAAGATCAGATCAATCGTCTCTGCCTTCAGAATTTCCATTGCCTGCAAAGCATCTGAGAAGGTGCCGCGCAGTTGCCACGTACCCAGGTCGTCAAGATACTTTTGCAGGATGCGCTGGGCCGGGGGCTGGTCTTCGATGATGATGCAGTTCATGATTAGTGAGCGGTTGTAACTGTAGTGATAAACGAACTTCGTACTGATCGTCGGTTGATTGTATAGCAAGCTGATGCGCACCGGGATAGAGCAGCTGCAGTCGCTTCCGCACGTTGGGCAACCCAATGCCGTGCGATACATCGGCGGTGCTGGTGGTGGGCAGGTGGTTATTCTTACAAGAAAAATCAAGTCTTCCCTCGTCGGTCAGGCGCAGTTCAATCTCAATAATTATGTTATCCGACTGTCCCGCCTGGCTATGCTTGAAGGCGTTTTCAATGAAAACCAGCAGAATGAGCGGCGCAATTTGATAGTCGGGCTGAACGTTGTGGGCCATGAAACTGACGGTGCCGCGTTCTTCGATCTGCAACTCGCTGAGCTTTGTGAAATTTTCTAGCTGCTTGATCTCCTTGGCGAGCGGCACAAACTTCTCGCGACATTCGTAGAGCATATAGCGCAGTACCGAACTCAGTTCTAAGATGATCGTCGGAGTTTTGGGCGACTGAACGATGGCGTAGGAGTATAAGTTGTTGAGATTGTTGAACAAAAAGTGGGGGTTGATCTGCGACTTCAGAAACTGCAACTCACTTTCCTGCATCGCGGTCTTCAGGACGTCCACTTCTTGCTGCTTGCCGATGGCATCCCAGGCGAACTTAGCGCCCGACAGGATGGCAATTACCGGCAGCACACCCCACAGGCTAAAAAATACTCCTAAAAAGCGCTGCCCTCGGGTATCGGGAAAGTATATTTTCTCTATAACAACCTCCTCCAAAAAGATTACCGTAGCGATAACTGCAGTGACGTAGACAAAAAAGAGTAACGTTTTTTTTCGGTACAGAAACCGGGGGAGCAACCCGTAGTTAATAACCAGAGCCGCCGCGGCGTAGGTCAGGAAAAATACGACCTGGTAGGATTCTATCTGGGGGTTGTGCCGATCATACGAATAGAAGATGAACACGACCACGTGCAGTAGCCCCTGAAACAGCAGCTCCTTGTAGGGCAGCAATCGCGCGCGTCCGGTCTGCGGTGGACGCGGAGGGACGGCAGGTTGCGAAACAGGATTTTTAGTCGGCATCACCAAAGATAAGCATTATTGCGGGCCAAGGAAGGGTAAGTCGCCAAACAGCAGGTTTATCCCGGCCAACGTCATTTTCCTGATCAGCGTCGGCCGTTTTGCCGTTGGGGGTATAAGTTTGGTCGTTCAACGATTTTTTCCCTCCCTACCAACTACTTCTCCGTTCTTTGTACTAACCAATCACGGACGCTCAAACTTTAGCAAAATGATCGATTATACCCGACGCCTACGTATCCTACTGGCTACGTTTTTTATCACCGGGGCGGCCTACGCCCAGTCCAACGAAGTAACCATCAGCGGCACCATCCAGGATGGAGCCAGCCAACAACCCATTGAATTCGCGACCATCATGGTTGCTGACAAAGACACCGGCGCGTCGCTCACCGGCACCACCACCGGATCGGACGGCACCTTTGGGGTCAGTGTAGCGTCAGAAAATTTTTATCTGGAAATAAGCTTCATCGGCTACCAACCCCAGACCCTACGAGACATCAGCATTGCCGATGGAAAGGTAGATTTAGGGATAGTTCAACTCGCCGAAGATAGCCGGTCGCTGGATGAGGTGTTGGTGCGGGGCGAACGGTCCCGAACCGAGTTCAAGCTCGACAAACGGGTGTTCAACGTGGGCCAGGACCTAACGAGCGCCGGGGCCAGTGCGCTGGAGGTGCTCAACAACGTGCCTTCGGTGAACGTGAGCATTGAGGGGCAGATTAGCCTGCGGGGCAGTGCCGGAGTGCAAATCCTCATCGACGGCAAACCCTCGGTCTTGGCCGACCAGCAGAGCAACGCCCTGGGGACCATCACGGCCGATATGATCGAGAGCATTGAGGTGATTACCAACCCGTCGGCCAAGTACGATGCGGAGGGCACGTCGGGCATCCTGAACATCATTCTGAAGAAAGAAGAAAAGCGCGGCCTGAACGGATCCGTTACCATCAACACCGGTGTGCCCGACAACCACAGCATCGGCGTCAGCCTGAACCGACGAACCGAAAAGTTTAACCTATTCACCCAGTTGGGAGCGGGCTACCGCTCGCTACCCGAGTACTCCGAATCTATTAACCGTGACCTGATCGATAACACCACCGTGAGCAGTGTTGGTGACGAATTCCGGAACGAGACCTTTTACAATATCATCCTCGGCACCGATTACCACCTCAACGATAACAACGTGATCACGCTATCGGGCAACTTCGCCTACGAAATTGAGGGACAGCCCTCGCAGTACGACTTTCGGTATCTAGATGGCAACAACACCCTGGAATCGGCCTGGAATCGGCAAGAAATCACCGAAGCCACTAACCCCAAGTGGCAGTACGAGCTTCAGTACGAAAAGAAGTTTAAGAACGATGAGGACGCCAACGGTGAAGAACACAAACTGTTGTTCAGTGCGATCGGTAGCTTTTTCGGCAAAGATCAGTCTTCGGAGTTTACCAACACTTCGATCTTTGGAAGAGAGTTCAACAACGATCAGCAAACCGAAACCGAGTTTCAGCAAGCCGATTATACTTTTAAACTAGACTACACCAATCCGCTCACCGAGCAAGTTACACTGGAAACCGGGGCGCAGTACCTGATCAACGACGTGGGCAATGACTTCAGCGTGCGCGACCTACAGGATGGCACTTGGGTCACGGTGGATTCGCTCACCAACAATTTTGAGTATAATCAGAAGGTATTGGGAGCCTACGTGACCGGGGCGTATGAAAACGAAAAGTGGGGAGTGAAGCTCGGGCTTCGGGCAGAGAACACCGATTTGAGCACGTTGCTCACCACCACCGATGAGGCAAACAATCAGAACTTCACCAACCTGTTCCCTACGGTTCACAGTTCATATAAGGTCGCCGACAATGTGTCTGTGCAGGCCGGATACTCCCGGCGCATCTATCGGCCCCGGCTCTGGGACCTGAACCCGTTCTTTAACATCCGAAACAACTTTAACATCCGCGTTGGCAACCCGGACCTGATGCCCGAGTATACGGATTCTTACGAACTCACCAGCATTTTTAATCTCAAAAAATCCGCTATCAACGCCAGCATTTATCGCCGCCACACCACCGAAGTCATCGAGCGCGTAACGACTTCTGAGAACAACGTGAATACTACTAGGCCGATCAACGTTGGTACCAACCAAACGACCGGATTTGAACTGAATGGTGACTACAGTCCGCTCAACTGGCTCAAACTCAACGGGGACTTTAATATCAACTACTTCAAGCGCGAGGGAGAATTTCAGCAGCGGTCGTTTGATTTTAGCGGCGATCAGTGGTCTACTCGCCTGACTTCCAAGATTGCCCTGCCCGCCAACTTTGATGTGGAGCTGGTGGGTAACTACCAGTCAGGTTACCGAACAGTGCAGGGCGAAGTTTCCGGCTACGCATTTGCTGACTTCGGCTTGCGCAAGAAGATGCTAGCGGGCAAAGCGGTAATTAACCTGGGCGTGCGCGACGTTTTCGCCTCCCGCATCAGAGAAAGCGTCACTAATCAGCCGAATTTCTATCAGTACAGTTTCGAGCAGCGCGGCCGCTTCATCACGTTGGGCATTAGCTACGGTTTTGGAAAGGGCGAGGCCATGACTTACTCCGGCCGAAGAAGGTAAGCGGAGCGAGATGCTGGATGATCTTCTATAGGGCAAGATATTAGATGCTAGAGACTTTCTAGACGGCAGAGGTATTGGATAGTTGAAATTGACTGCGCAAATTCGGTTCTCCGTTCTCCAATATCTGACCTTTCTGAAAGTCATCTACCGGTTGGCCAGCAGATACAGCACCGCCATGCGGACGGCCACGCCGTTTTCTACCTGCTCCAGAATGATGGCGTGTTCGGAGTCGGCCACGTCGCTGCTGAGTTCTACGCCCCGGTTGATGGGTCCGGGGTGCATGATGGTGATGGGCTTGCTGAGGCTATCCAGCAGTTTTCGGTTGATACCGTAGTAGAGCGCGTACTCACGCAGCGAAGGAAAGTACTTCACCTGCTGTCGCTCCAGCTGAATGCGCAGCACGTTGGCCACGTCGCACCACTCCAGCGCTTCGCGCAGGTTGAGCGTCACCTTCACTCCCAGTTCGGTGATGTGCTTGGGCAGCAGGGTGGCCGGTCCGCACACCATCACTTCGGCGCCCAGCTTTTGTAGGGCAAAAATATTGGACAGCGCCACGCGCGAGTGCAGAATGTCACCCACGATTACCACCCGCTTGCCTTCTATTCCGCCCAGCTTTTCTCGGATTGAGTAGACATCGAGCAGCGCCTGCGTGGGGTGCTCGTGGGTGCCGTCGCCCGCGTTGATGACGTTGGCCTCGATGTTGCGCGCCAGAAAATGAGGTGCCCCCACGCTGGCGTGTCGCATCACCACCATGTCTACCTTCATTGCCAGAATATTGTTGACCGTATCGAGCAGCGTTTCGCCCTTCTTCACCGAACTGTTGGACGACGAGAAGTTGACCACGTCGGCCGAAAGGCGTTTCTCGGCCAGCTCGAACGACAGCCGGGTGCGGGTGGAGTTCTCGAAGAACACGTTGGCTACGGTGATGTCGCGCAACGAGGGCACTTTTTTGATGGGCCGGTTGATGACCTCCTTGAAGCTATCGGTGGTAGAGAAAATCAGCTCGATCTCTTCACGGTTCAGGTCTTTGATGCCCAGAAGGTGCGGGGTGCGAAGGGTTTGCATCAAGCGGATTTTGTCGTCAGGCGTGACCCGGTCAGGCGTGACCCGGTTAGCCAAATACCGTCTTCGTTCTCTTTCTCTTGCCAAGTCACCACCACCCGCTGCGAATCCAGCGTGTTCACGGTGCGCCCCACGTAGTCGGCCTCGATGGGAATGTGACGGGAGTAGCGTCGGTCCACCAGCGCCAGCAGTTCCACCTTGCGGGGGCGCCCAAAGGTAGTCATCGCATCCAACGCAGCGCGCACCGTGCGGCCAGTGTAGAGCACATCGTCGATGAGCACCACGTTCTGGTCTTCCAGCACAAAGGGAATGTCGGTGCGGCTAGCCGTGAGCGGAGTGTTTCGGCGGCGGAAATCGTCGCGGTGAAAGGTAGTGTCCAGATAACCCAGGCGAATGTCAGTTGAGAGAATTTGAGCAAGCTCCGCTTGGATGCGGTCAGCCAAGTAAATTCCGCGGGGCTGCAGACCAATCAGCAACGTGTCTTCAAAGGAGCGGTGGTACTCAATCAACTGATGACATAGTCGGCTGACAATGACCTTGAACAGGGGGGCGGGAACAATGAGTTTATTCTCTTCCATCGGTAGCGACGCAAATTACGGGAAGAACGCAGGAGGTGCAAGGAAAAAGAATGTTTGTCACTAGTCATTTGTCCCTTGTCCCTTGTCCTTGGTAGAAAGAATAAAACAGATGACCAAGGACCAGTGACAAAAGACATAAGCTTCTAAATAAAGCGCAATATTAAAAACTTAAACCGCGCTGATGGCAACTACCGAATCAATTCCTTAATTATACGCCACCTTGTTGATAAAGAACACCTTCCGGTTCATTCCCGGGCCGACTCGGGCCATATCTTTAATGTCCTGCACCCCGTGCACGTAGAAGTAATCGTCGTACCACTTGGTGATGCCCACAATGGCGTGGTCCCGCTTCTTGATCTCATCAGTTTCGTGAGCTAGTTTGATGGGCGAAGTCACGTCGTCCTGCACCGTTCCGTTATCGCTAATCACTTTAGACTTAATCTCTCCTTCGTACGAATACATTAGCACTACCTGATCGTCCTTGGTGCTCACGTGCACCAGTTGCTTCAGCTCCATGCTTTTAGCATTGTCGAGCTTGAAAGCATGATCCCACAGCAGTTCACCCTTACGATCGAAGCACACCGCCACGGCGTGGGTGTAGCGGTAGCCATCAAAGTACAGGTCGTTATTGCGCGACGGGGGCGCATAGCCGCCGAAACCATTGTAGTAGTAGCTATTGTACTTCGGATAATAGGCCTCGCCCAGCATGATGTACTTATCATCGTTCGAGATCAGTTCGTGTACCACCATCCGGTAGTTGAGGCGAATTTTTTTACCCTCCCGCTTTTTCCGGGCGATACGTCGCTTGACGCGCTCCTCGCGGCGATCGCGCATGTAGCCAAAGAAATTTTCCAGGTCGGCGTAGTGATAATAGCGCATTTCCTGGGTGCCATCGGGTCGTAGCGAGGCTACGAAGATGCCCCGCGAATAGCGCGAGCGCTTGGGTCCGTAGGTGCCCGCCAGAAATTGCTTTTCGCCGTTGAAGCCCGTCACCTGGGCATTGAGCAGGCTGCTTCGGGCTTTGGGTTTAAGCGGCGTGCTCTGCAGCAGGTTGCTGTACTGATCATAGGCTTTGATGGTAACGGTCTTCACCTTCTGGGGCGTGGTTTCGGCGATGAGCACGTTGAAGGTATTGTCTTTCGGATTGGGAATGATGTTGATGATCTCCCCGTCTTCGCGATAAATATCGGGCAACACCCGCACCTTGCGATTAAACATATCGTAGTGCACCACCACGGGTCGGTAGTTCACGTTGCCGCCCAGTACCACGGTTTGCCCCACGATCTCGAAAAAATCTAAATCGACCGGCACAATCCGGCGGATCGCGTGAAACGAAGTGTCGCCGGTGGCTACCGCCATATTCATCATCTCCAGAGGTTTGTCGCGGTAGGGACCATCCTGAAACAACACGCACAGTTGGCCTCGGTCGTAATCGTAGCCCCGCAGCGATAGCGAATAATCAAGCGCATAAGCGCGCTTCCACTGTTCCTTAAGCGAAGTGTCGTAGTAGATAAACTCCCACAGTTTTTTGCCCCGCTCGGCGCGTTCGTCGGTATCGCGGAACAGCACCAAGCCCTGCTCGTCGGCTGAAACCACCACGAAGTCGTTGCTGTTGTCGCCCACCTCAATTTCAATGCGTTCGGGTTGCACGATCTGGGCCGAAGCCCAACCGCTCAGCAGGGTAAAAATAAATAGCAGGCGAATAGATTGAGTGGACATACGGTGTTGGGTTGTTGATAGTGTAATTTGATCCCGGAAGTCAGCGTGCTGGTATCAGGAATGTACGCAAATTCTTGATTAAAGAACATCAACAGCCGATCAAAGATTGCTAAGGGCGAAAAAGTTGTTCGAATAATTCTTGGTACTTTTGGGCCATGACCCGCAAAAAAATTCTTGTGCTTCGGTTCTCATCCATCGGCGACATTGTGCTCACCACCCCGGTGCCCCGGGCCCTTAAGGTGCAACTAGATGCCGAAGTACACTACGCCACCAAGCCCCAGTACGCCACGCTACTCACCGAAAACCCCTACATTGACCGCGTGCATACGCTCGATGGCAGCCTGACGGAACTTGTTCGGCGGTTGCGAAACGAACGCTACGACCTAATTATTGATCTGCACCACAACCTGCGCACCACGCGCATCATCGCTCAGTTGGGAGTGAAGAGCTACCGGTTCAACAAGCTCAACGTGGCCAAGTGGCTCATGGTGAACTTCAAGATCGACCGCTTGCCCAACGTGCACCTTGTGGACCGGTATCTGGCTACGCTCGAACCCCTAGGTGTGAAGCCCGACGCCCTAGGACTCGACTACTTCATTCCCGAAAGAGATGAAGTGGAGCGCAATTGGTTGCCCGAAACCCACCACGCGGGTTACGTGGCCTACGCCATCGGGGCGCAGCATAACACCAAGAAGTTGCCCGTGGACCGCATGATCGAGCTCTGCGATCGTATCAACAAACCCATCGTTTTGCTGGGAGGTAAAAACGACTACGAAACCGGAGAACAAGTCGCCCACTTCTTCGCCCGCGCGGACGAATCCGCCGACCGCGAGCCAACGTTACTCGAGCTCAACAAAAAAACTGTTATCTACAACGCTTGCGGCAAATTCAATCTGAACCAATCGGCCTCGCTGGTGCGGCAGGCCGACTACGTGTTCACCCACGACACCGGGCTAATGCATATCGCCGCCGCTTTTAAAAAGCGGATCTACTGTATTTGGGGCAGCACCATTCCCCGCTTCGGTATGTATCCCTACCGCACCCGCTTCACGGTGTTGGAGAACAACCGCCTGCGGTGTCGGCCCTGCTCCAAGATCGGCTACGCCCGGTGTCCGAAGGGCCACTTCAAGTGCATGCGCGACATTGCATTTGATTTTTACTTGCCTTAAAAATGAGTGAGTAGTGAATGATGAAGTGACTTGGCACATAGTTCTACGAAATTATTACCTTGCTTCCGTCATCACATCACCCATACTATATTTCACTATTTAACAACCCAGTAACCCCATGAGTAATTACAGTTTCTTTCGATAACGTTAACCACTTCGTTGATCAGGCCGCTGGTTTCGTTGATTTGCCCGACGGGCTGCTCGAGCAGATCAAGGAGTGCAACAGCGTGTACCAAATCAACTTTCCCATTCAGCTCGACAACGGGAAGTACCAGACCATCACCAGCTACCGGGTGCAGCACTCGCACCACCGCACGCCGGTGAAGGGCGGCATCCGCTACAGCCTGGAAGTGAACGAAGACGAGGTGAAGGCGCTGGCCGCGCTGATGTCGTACAAGTGCGCGCTGGTCGACGTACCCTTCGGGGGGGCCAAGGGCGGCATCCGCATTGGGGTGAGCAACTACAGCATCACCGAACTGGAGAAGATCACCCGCCGCTACGCCTCGGAGCTGATCAAAAAGAATTTCATTGGCCCCTCTACCGACGTGCCCGCTCCCGACTACGGCACCGGGGCCCGCGAGATGGCCTGGATCGCCGACACCTACGCCTCGTTCAATCCGGGCGAGATCAACGCTTTTGCCTGTGTGACGGGCAAGCCCATTTCACTGCACGGTATCCGGGGGCGCACCGAGGCCACCGGACGGGGAGTGTTCTTCGGCATCCGCGAAGCGGTGAACGTTGCCGAAGATATGAAGTCGCTCGGACTCACTCCCGGCCTGGAGGGCAAGCGCGTGATCGTGCAGGGACTGGGCAACGTGGGCTACCACTCGGCCAAGTACTTACAGGAGGGCGGAGCGGTGATCGTGGGCCTGGCCGAATACAACGGCGGCATCTACCGGAAGGGGGGCATCGATGTGGAAGAAGCCTTTCAGTGGTACCGCGAACACAAGTCGCTGCTCAATTTCCCCGGGGCCGAAAGCATCAAGAATACCATCGCCACCCTGGAATATGATTGCGACATTCTGGTGCCCGCGGCCCTGGAAAACCAGATTACCGCCGAAAACGCGCCCCGCATCAAGGCCAAAATCGTGGGCGAAGCCGCCAACGGCCCGGTGACGAGCGAAGCTGCTAACATCCTGATGGCCAAGGGAGTGCGCACTCTGCCCGACTTCTACCTCAACGCCGGGGGCGTCACCGTGTCGTACTTCGAGTGGCTGAAAAACCTATCGCACGTGGCCTTTGGCCGCATGGACAAGCGCCACGAGGAGGTGACCAACCTGGGCATGATCCGCGCGATGGAAGACGTGAGCGGTAAACCCATATCGGCCCAGCAGCGCCAGGAACTCTCGCGCGGTGCCGGAGAGATTGATATCGTGAACTCGGGACTGGAAGAAACCATGGTGAACGCTTATCACACCATCTGGGAGATTTACAAGACGAAGAATACCGGCAACCTGCGCACCGCTTCGTTTGTGGTTTCGATTGAGAAGATCGCGGCGGCCTATATGGCACGGGGCATTTTTCCTTAATTGTCCAACGCGCCGTCGTCGGCCCAGCAGGCAATTTGCGCGATCTGCGCGTCGGTGAGTTCCCGTCCCGAACCGGGTGGTGGCATACTGCGCTCTCCGGTGCGTTCCTTAATCTTGGCCGCGTACGAAAAGATATCGTCCTCTAGCGTGAAGTTCGGAACGCGGGGAGCCACGTGGCACCCGGTAATCGCGCAGTTGGTGGTGATCAACTCCTGGATGGTTGCCTCAAAACTGACGCCGGACGTTATCTGGACACCAGCCGTAGTCGTGCACCCATCGGTATCTTGCACGGTGAGAGCGTACTCTCCCGGAGCAAGTTGACCAAACTGAGCCGCTGTTGAAAATGCTGCGCTGTCGAGGCGGTAGGTGTACGGAGCAGTGCCGCCGCTCGCTGCGACCGAAATGCTGCCGGTGTTCTCACCGCAAACCGAAGTAGTGACGGTGGGAATTGCCTCGATGGTTACCGCTTGGTCAGCAATAGTTACTTCTGTGTCGATAGTGCACCCGGATTCATCTTGGACACTAACCCGGTAGTTACCTGGTGATAGTCCGTTAAATTGGGCCGTGTGCTGCTCTGGTCCATTATCTAGGCGATAATTCACCACGCCCGTCGCTCCCCGAGACGTTAGGGTGATCGCTCCGTTGGCCTGCCCGCAGCGCGCGTCGGTGGTGGTGGGAGTAAGTACAAAGCCCGGGCTGCACGCGGAGCCCTCCTCTTCGCCGCAGGCAAACAGTAGCATCAGGGCCAATGGAAGTAAATATTTCATAGAAAGGGGTCTATTCCGGAGCGAGAGCGCCCGGAAAGCACCTTTCCAGAACGATTATCGTACCAGAAGCATCCCAAGAAACAAAATAACCGGCATCATGCTGACACCGGTTATCCGAATATGAGACGTGATTCTACCTTCTATCTACTTGTCGCTAAAGTTGGTTTGGTTGCTTAGATACTGGTTAGTGAAGACTGAAGAGAGGAAGGTAACCGAGTGGTGGCAACTTTTTGCAAATTTTCTTTACCGTTAGCTTAAGGCGCCTGCTAATGTGAACCTTTTACCGAGAGGGGCACAAAAAATACCAAGGGGCCAAACCACTTTCCCGAACAATCCTTACCTTTGCCGCCGATAACCTATCCTAATTGTAGTATAGCCAACCGGCTCTGGCATGAAAGCAGACCAGCCTTACTTCATCTTTGACTTCGACAGCACCTTCACCCAGGTGGAGGCGCTGGACGTGCTCTGCGAAATTGCGCTGGCTGACCGGCCCAACCGGGATGAGATTCTGGGCGAGGTGCAGCGCATCACCAACACCTGCATGGAGGGGACCATCTCGTTTCGCGAGTCGCTAGAGGGGCGACTGGCCCTGCTGCCCGCCCATCGTAACCACTTGCCTATCCTGATCGACCGCTTGCGCAACAGCGTCTCCCGCTCGTTTCAGCACAACCGGGCGTTCTTCACCACCTACGCCGACCGCATCTACGTGGTCTCGAATGGTTTCCAAGAGTTTATCGTGCCCATTGTGGCGGACTACGGCATCTCCGAAGACCACGTGTTTGCCAATTCCTTTACGTTCGATGACGCGGGTAACATCACTGGTTTCGACCACGACAACGTACTGTCTACCGACAATGGCAAAGCCCAGGTGATGCGCCAGTTAGACCTACATGGCGACGTGTACGTGATCGGCGACGGCTACAACGACTACAAAATTAAAGCGGCCGGTTTGGCCAACAAGTTCTATGCCTACACCGAAAACGTGGCGCGCGACTCAGTGCTGGCCAAGGCCGACCACATCACTCCATCTCTTGACGAATTTCTTTACTTGAACAAAATGAACACGGCGATTTCATACCCTAAAAACCGAATTAAAGTACTCCTGCTGGAGAACATCCATCCCGACGCGGAGCGAAGGCTCAAGGATGAGGGCTACCAGGTGGAAACCCATCCGGCCGCGATGGACGAGGCTGAACTCGCGGAACGCATCAAGGACGTATCCATTCTCGGCATCCGCTCCAAAACGCACGTTACCGCTAAGGTGCTGGAAAATGCCAACCGGCTAATCGCGCTGGGAGCGTTTTGTATCGGCACCAACCAGATTGATCTGGAAGCCTGCGCGCGCCGGGGAGTAGCGGTGTTTAACGCGCCCTACAGCAACACCCGCTCGGTGGTGGAACTGGCCATCGGTGAGATTATTATGCTGATGCGCGGCATCACCGACAAATCAGCCGCGATGCACCGGGGCGAGTGGAGCAAGTCGGCCGCCAACAGCAACGAGGTGCGGGGCAAGAAGCTGGGCATCATTGGCTACGGCAACATTGGCTCCCAGCTGTCGGTGCTGGCCGAGGCGATGGGTATGCACGTGTACTACTACGACGTGGTGGAGAAGCTCGCGCTCGGCAACGCAACCAAGTGCGACTCGATGGAGGAACTGCTCGGACAGGTGGAAGTGATCACGCTGCACGTGGACGGGCGCGAGGAGAACGAGAACCTGATCGGCGAGCGGGAGTTTGAGCAGATGAACAAGGGAGTCATCCTGCTGAACCTGGGCCGGGGGATGGTGGTAAACATCCCCGCCCTGAAGAAGAACATTGACACTGGCAAGGTGCGGGGCGCGTCGGTCGACGTGTTTCCGGCCGAGCCGAAGAGCAATGACGAGGAGTTTCAGTCGGAGCTGCGGGGTTTGCCCAACGTGATTATCACGCCGCACATCGGGGGCAGCACCCAGGAGGCGCAGGAAAACATTGCCGATTTTGTGCCGGGCAAGATCATCGAGTACGTGAACACCGGCAGCACCTTCAACAGTGTCAACTTCCCAAACGTGCAACTGCCGTTGCTAAAAAACGCCCACCGGCTGATGCACATCCACCACAACAAGCCGGGCGTGCTGGCGCAGATTAGCAACTTACTCGCCAAGCACCACATCAACGTGGTGGGGCAGTACTTGAAAACATCGGAGGTGATTGGCTACGTGATCATCGACATCAACAAAGCCTACGACGATACGGTGATCGGTGACTTGAAGAGTATTGAGAATACGATTCGTTTCCGCGTACTTTATTAGTGCTAGGTTTGGAGTTGAAAAGGTTCGGAGTTCAACCCTTGAGAACTCCGAACCTCCTAACTCCGAACCTCGAACCCGTCTATCGTCTGAACAACCGGAACTTGCTGCCGCTGCCCGACATAAAGTAGCCTTCTTCTGATTGGTTGTTGGTGCCTGGCCAGGCTGGGTAGTGTTTAGGGATGCCTTAGAAGAAAAGGGGTGTAACCGAGGAGCGTTAGAGAAGGGCTAGCGTTGCAGCGCCAAAAGTTCAGCGCAACTTGCTATTCTTTGCCTGTTGCTATTATTGTGATTCTGTGTCCAAATGGATACATTAGTCTGTGTATTTTGTTAGCTAAGTCCAACACTACATCTAATGACAGAAAATACTATGCTCATTGAGCTTACCAACCAGGGGGCCGCCAGTCTCCTGCGTGAATTGGAAGCATTACACCTCATCAGGGTTGTCGAGGAAAATATTGCTCCGGCCGAAGCGGACCAGCCTGCCACTAAGCTTTCTACCAAATACTGAGGCATGCTTACTCAAGTGCAAGGAAAACAACTGGATGAACATATTAAGCGAATGCGCAGCGCTGATTACCCGAAACGTTAAAGACTTTAAAGCAATCAACAAACTAAAGCTGTTCAACCCGTACGAAATATAGGTAGTCTCCTTCCTCCCCTCATAACACCTCACTCGGCTTATCGGTCTTTTCTACGTTGGCCGCTTTCTCTTTGGTTTCAATCTGGGCGATCTCCTTATCCACCTCGTCCCAGTAGTTGTTGGCGAACTCCTCGTAGGGCCGGATTTGGGTGCCGCCCAGCACCAGCGACAGTGTCATCACCACGCTGCTGATAATAATCATAAATAGCAGCACGCCGGAGTTGAAGTTAGGACTCAGCAGCTCGTCGGGAATGCTGAAGAAGAGCAGTACCGTAATCAGCCCGCGGGGCGCGATGAACAGTTGAGGCAAGATGTCTTTCCGTACGAAGATCAGCAGCATCAGCCAGCGGACGGCGTAGAGCATCAGCAGCAGAATGCCGCTCACAATAGCCGTTTCCGCGTTGAGAATGGTAGCCAGCACGATGGTCATGCCAAACACCACGAAGAAGAAGGTGCGCATCACGAAGGCCGTCTCCAGCGTCACCAGGTGGAAGTTGTTCAAGATGCTGCTCACCGCCCGGCTGTCGATCCACTTGCTCAGCGGCTTAAAGAAAAACAGGCGATGGTTATTCAGGATCAACCCGAACACCAGGATGATGACCAGCGACGACAGATGAAACAGTTTGCCCAGCGAGTACAACAAGAGCAGCACCGCGATAAGCAAAAACAGCTTCACGTGGGTGTCGAGCTTCTGGAACAGCAGCACCAGCGCGTAGCTCACCACCACTGACAGCACCAGCGTAAGCGCAATGTTACTCACCACGTTCCAGACGATGGCCGGGGTGGTTTCGGTGTCGGCATTGCCCAGCAAAAAGTAGAAGAACATGATGCCTAGAATGTCCGAGAAGGTGGCCTCGTACACCATGAACTCCTTACGGGACTCATCGAGCGCTCCCACGCTCGGGATCACGATGGCGCTGCTGATCACCGACAGGGGCACGGCGTAGACCAGCGCGGTGAAGAAGCTCTCGATAAAGTAGTACTGAATAATGTAAGCCGATACTAGGGAAGTCACCACCAACGCCAGCAGGGCCACCACGAACGACTTCCAGATCAGGGGCCACTTCTCCTTGGTGAGCTTCAGGTCCAGGGCCGCCTCGAGCACAATCATGGTGAGTCCGACGATTCCCAGAATCTCCAGCACCGAGAAAAGCAGATCGCCGGTTTGGATGCCAAAGGAGGTGGCCAACTGCTTGAGTCCGATGCCCAGGATAATGAGCAGTAGCACGCTGGGAATGTTGGTCTTGCGTGAGATGAGGTTAAAGAGGTACGACACAATGATGATCACCGAGGTGGCGATCACCACGATGTAGGGGTTGTATTCCATTTCCATAGGCAGTCCGACGAGGAGAGTTACGGAGGCAGAACGAAAGCTAGGATGAATGGTTTTCGGATTGACTACCGAGCGGAAGAGATTCTGAGCTTGGTCAAAGTTAGCCTCCTCCCCTACTGGGCGGAGGGCTTCCCCCCTGGGGGAGCGACTCCTTCCATCGTACTAGGCGGAGAGCGTCTCCCCAGGGGGAGCGTCACTCCCCCTCGTAGGCGAGGAGGAGTCAGGCTACGTAGTCAGATGACAAGGTTGACCATAGTCAGGTGGTAATTCTGACCGTAGTCAAAATCCGATACTGACCACAGTGAGATACCAATGCTGACCGTAGTCAACTAGCAATTCTGACTATGGTCAATTAGTGATTCTGAGCGTAGTCAGCATTACTCCCCCTGCTTCTTCCCGGAGTCGCTACTGCTGCTCATGCCGCTGGTGACCACATTGACGAGGGTTTGCTGGGCTTCGCCCTCCCCGTTCACCAGGCCGAAGTTGCCACTTTTATAGTCCCAGTTGGCGTAAGCGACGCCGTGTTTTTCGAATAGCGCTACCATATCCTGGTACCAGCGCAGGCGGTCGGCCGCGGGCGCGGTGGCCATCGCTCCCCATTCTCCGCAATAAAGGGGCAAGTTGAGCTCACGGGCCACCCGCAGCGGCTTTTCCATCATCTGCTCCAGCTTCTGCTTCGAGTATTCTTTAATACGGGGCTCGATTTTTTGCACAATACTGTCCGGGAAACCATTCAGTTCTTCGGGCTTCACAATCTGGCCGGGATAGTGCACCGGTCCGGCGTAGTCGCCAATATCAGTCCAACTAGCCTGGTGGTGGGTGAGCAAAAAGGGCTCGTAGAAATGGAAGCTAAGCAGAACGTGCTGGTCGTTGGCGGGTATTTCTAGTTCATCAAAGGTGTCGGCCGACTGCCAGCGGTTGGAGCCGATCACGATGGTGCGGGTGGGTTCTTGCTCCCGGATCACGGCGACGGCCTGTGCCACCAATCGGTTCCAGTCGTCGGGATCGTCGGCCACCGGTTCGTTCATCAGTTCGTAGGCCACCTGTCCGGTGGGGTACTGCTGGAGTTCGTCCGACAGGCTGCGCCACAGGTTGAAGAAGCGTTCTTGCGCAGCGGGTTCGGTCCACAGCGGCTTCTCCTTTTTATTGAAGTGGTGCGAGCGCAGAATATGCAGATCCACCACCACCCGCAGGTCACGGTCCAGGCACCAGCCGATGGCGTCGTGCAGCAACTGCATCGCCTCGGTTTCGGCCTCTCCGGCTTCGTCGAAGAGTTGCTCCTCGTCCACCGGAATGCGCAGGTGATCGAAGCCCAGTCCGGCCAGGTAGATCACGTCTTTTTCCTGAAAGAAAGCGCGCCGTTCTTCGCCCCGGCGTTCGCTCTGCGACAGCCAGTGCGAGATGTTGGTGCCCCGCTGGACGGTAAAGGTGGTGTCAGCGGCGGGAGTGGGATCGGCTGAGCAGGATGATAGGTGCAGAATGAGCAGCGAAAGGGTGAACAGGATGGGTTTCATAAGGAGACTAGGTTGGATGAAAGGCTAAGTTACGCAAATTTGGGGAAAGGTATTATTTGCTAATGGTGGTCGTTATCCGGGAAAGCCCTTCGTTACGGCTCGGCTCAATGTTCCTTCGAGGGGAAATCACCTCCTACTCGCATGCGTCTTTCGTCACCTGCAATCTTTCCCTTCTTGCAACAGGGTTCCTTCTGAATGACATTATTTTAAAGTGTCCGATACCGGACAACGTCCGTCCGGTAGTGAACAGTTGCCGAATACTCAAACCTTCCTAGAACCCCCTACAGGCCTCTTTCCGCTCTGGCACCCTTGTTGAATAACCCGGAAGAAACTCACCACTACAACGATGACAACCTACTTCTTTACCCTACTAAAACGCATCTTCACCTTCTGCCTGCTGCTCAACGCGGGCACCGCCCTGGCCCAGTACCAAATCAGCGGCACGGTGCAGGATGCACAAAGCCAACCTCTGCCTTTCGCCAACGTGTTGCTGTTATCAGCCGCCGATTCGGCGCTGGTAAAGGGCACCGTGGTCGACACCACCGGGGCCTATGCCCTGGAAGTAGCCAACGACGCGCGCTACCTACTTTCCGTCCAGATGGTGGGCTACACCCCCTACTTCTCCGAGCCCTTCGGTCCGGAAGCAACCCCGCGGCAGCGTCCCCCGGTGCAACTGGCCGAAGCCACCACCGAACTGGGCGAGGTGGTGGTGCACTCCACCAAACCCATGATCGAGGTCACTTCCAACGCCCTGATCATGAACGTGGAAGCGAGTCCAATTTTGCAGAACGGAACGGCCAAGCAGGTGCTCGAGAAGTCGCCCGGCGTGGTGCTAGACCAGAATGGCAACATCAGCCTGAAGGGCAAGTCAAACGTGCTCATCTACCTGGACGGTAAGCCGACCTACATGTCGAACGCCGACCTGATGCGGATGCTGGAGAGTATGCCCGCCCAGAACATCGAGAAGCTGGAGATCATGGACAATCCTCCGGCCAAGTACGATGCCGCAGGCAACGCGGGTATTATCAATATTGTGCGCACCGCCGCGGCGGCCGTCGGACTCAATGGCACGGTGGGTGCGAACCTGGGGCAGGGCCGCTACTCGCGCATCTCGCCCAGCGTGCAGCTCAACTACCGGCAGAATAAGGTAAACCTGTTCGGCGACTACAGCTATTTCTATAACAAGAACGTCGGCTCCACCACGCTCTTCCGGCGCATCCCGAACGAAGATCTAGGGGGCATCACCACCTTTGATCAAACCACCAACCGCCTCAACCGGCCGCAGGGACATAACTTCCGGGCGGGGGCCGACTGGTTTGTGACCGAGCGAACCACGCTGGGCGTGCTGGTGAGCGGCAACGACGGTCAGTTCGAACAGACCGAAAATAACCGCACCGTGCTGGGCGGAGTGTACGACAATCCCTTCGACGGTTTGGATGCCGAAAACACCACCAACAACCAGTGGCAGAACCTGACCTATAACGTTAATTTTGAACAAGACTGGAAGAAAGCGGGCAACCTGAGCCTGGATCTTGACTACGCGGAGCGAGGCAATATCAACCTACAGGGCAACGACAACTTTTACTTCAGCAACGCCGACGCCACGGTGCCCAATCCCCTACTCGTGCGTACCGATGCGGAAACCGACATCAGTATCTTCGCCGCGCAGGCTGACTACTCGCGCTCGCTCGGTAAGGATCTGCAATTGGAGGTCGGTAGTAAACTCAGCCAGGTGGCTACCGACAATAACCTGGATTTCAGTACGCTATCCGACGGAGAGCGGATCACCGATACGCTGCGCAGCAACCGCTTTATATACGACGAGAGCATCACGGCGGGCTACGTGAACCTGAACAAAAAGTGGGGCGATCGCTGGAATGTGCAGGCGGGAGTGCGGCTCGAGCACACCTCCTCAGAGGGGCAGTCGGTGACGCTCGATAGTTTGGTGCAGCGCGACTACTACAACCTGTTTCCCAGCGCCAGCACTTCCTACACCATTCCCGAACAGCACAGCTTCTCGCTGTCGTACAGCCGCCGGATTGATCGGCCTAACTACGGCAACCTGAATCCCTTCGAGTTCTTCCTGGACCGCTTCACCTTTCAGCGCGGCAACCCGTTCCTGAATCCGCAATACACCGATGCGTTTGCCTTTACCTACGGACTCAAAAACGCGGTCTTCCTCACGCTGAACTACAATAACACCACCGACGCCATCACCGACGTGCTGGAGCAGGAGAACGCCAACCAGACCACCTTCCAGACCACGGTGAACCTCAACCGGATCAGAAACTACAGCGCCAACCTGTCGGCCCCGCTGCCGGTGGCTCAGTGGTGGATGGCCAACCTGAACCTGACGGCCTTTTACAACGACGTGCTATCGCCTTACTCGGAGGGCGGGGTGATCGACAACAGCCAGTTTAGCTACGTGCTGCGGGCGCAGAACACCTTTTCGCTGCCCAAAGAAATCAAATTGGAAGTAACCGGCTTTTACCAGTCGCCGTTGATTTGGGGCATGTTTGAGGTGGGTCATCAGTACCAAATCGACCTCGGGTTAGTAAAAGATTTCGGGCGACTGCGGGCGCAAGCGAGTCTGAACGACATCTTCAACTGGCGAGAGAACCCGGTGACGATCCGGCAGGGCGATATTAGCGTGGACGTGTTGAACAAGTGGGAAACGCGGGTATTTCAGCTTAACCTATCGTACCGTTTTGGCAACCAGAAGGTGAAGAAGGCCCGTCGCCGCGGCACCGCTTCGGAAGATTTGCAGCAGCGGGCGGGGGATGGTAACTAGAATGTATATCTTTACAGGCCAACGTTATGCGCGGTTCTCTTTAATTTCGTTTACTTCTTTCTTTAAGACAGGAAGGTCTTTGAGTAGTATTCTCCAAAGAGTAGTTGGATCAATTGCGTCATAAGCATGCACGATCATATTTCTCAGTCCAATTATCTGCCGGTAACCAGATATTTCTAAGTGCGGATCGATCTCTTTTAGTTTTCGAACTGCTTCTCCGATGATTTCCAAGTCACGCTCTACGGTTCTTACTGCCATAAAATTCGAGCTAAACTTCGTATAATCTCTAGAATGAAGCGTTAGCACATTTTCAAGCTCCTCAATCAAGGACTCAATGTCGAGAATGTACTTAAGGACTTCTTTAGGCGGCATAAAGCACTACTTTAGTCTTATCAAGTTCCTCTTTGAATACAGGGTTTTTAATAACCCGGTAAGATAATAAATCGATCTCGCGGCTGAACAATTTTTCTAAATCTTCTTTCAGAGAAAAGAAAGCATCGCCATGCTCCAGAGGGGACAAAGCATCGAGAAACAGTACCGCAAAATCCAAATCGCTATTGTCGGCCAGTTTTCCGGAAATAGCTGAACCAAATAAGTAAAGCTCAGAAACCTTGTTTGATTTACAGATAGAACTGAGCGCCTCGATATTTTTTTCTATGGTCTCGATCATATTTCAAGTACATGAATTAGTTAAGATGCCACCGCGGCGCTGCTTCGGACGATTTGCAGCAGCAGGCGGGGGATTGATGGGTTGAGTTATATAACGGTTTGTATATGAAAAGTAGGCGATTTTGTAGCATAGAACTTTCGGTTAAGCACGAACTTTAAAACGAGCTAAAACCTTGAATTTATTATTGTTTCGCCTATTTTTATATACATTGTTATGTGCAGGCATTTTGGTTTTAGTCTTAATTCGTTGCTTCTTTATTTTTAGTCTTTTTGTAATAAAATAGTTCGGGGTCTCCATCATCTAATCCGTCTATTTTGCCCGCAAAGGCAAAACCAACTTTAGTCAATGCTTTCTGCATTTGAATATTAGAACTATTGGTTGAAGTAAATACTTTGTCAGTCTTGCTTTGTTTGTATATAAGTTTCAATGCTTGTCCACCTATCCCATTTCCTCTATATTTTTTCTTAATAATAATGAGTTCTATCCATCCTTGGTCAAAGAAACGATAATCAAATATGATAAAGCCAACTGCTCTATCCTCTTTTAAAACGATAAAACATTGTTTGTCAGATATTGCTTTTGTTACTTTTTCTTCTCTCTTTAATTCGAAGTACTCGTCTTTATCAAGGAAATAAGCAAAGGCAATTACTAGTGATTTGTCTTTTATTGTTGCCATTCTTAAACTAATTCTTTCCATATCAATTATTGTATTTTCGTCTTGGTTGTTTTTTCACTCACTATATTGTCGAACTGCAACCAGCATAACCGCATTGCGGCTATCAGCAATATAGCCACTGATGGGTCGACGGTAGCGCTTCTTCCTATAATTACTTCCTCCGCAACGCCAGTGCGCGCTACCCAAAGACTCGCTTAGGGCGTGTTCATGCAGAAACAGTCGGTCTTGCTCACCAAAAAGTAGGGCGCGACCAGAAAGCAGTTGGCTTTTCTCTTCAAAAACTAGTTCATGACGAGAAATCCGGAGAATCAGTCACCAAAACCTTTGTCGGCGTAAGAAATCGATAGAATCAGTTACCCAAACATTGTTCGGGACGAGAAATCGGGAGAATCAGCCGTCGCGAACTGCTTCGCCGCAACAAATAATTTGATTGCTCAGTTTCTCTCTAGCTATTATCTGCCGAGTAAAAGTGTTTCCAGCCGCTCAGGGCACTTTTTGCCGAGACGGATTACTTGCTTTCTGGATTAAACCTTACGGGGGGGCAAAACGTGAGAACACCGCTCATTCATTACTCCGGTAAGCTTTCCGCCTGGTTCGCCGAACAAGGTCCCACCTTCCGCCTCTATTCCTGCCGCCTCACCATTTAAGAACATGCTACTCATTTTTAATGTACGCTCTTTGTTCGGCACTTTCCGAGATGTGTTTATAGAATTCATCAGCGTTCCACGCTGGGCAAAGACCCTGCTTAATGTTTGCTTACCACAAGTGTTTATCCGCATCCTGATTTAGTCGCATCAGGCCCCCGAAAACTTTAGCTTCACCGTAGCTCCCGTGGTCACGATGAAGTTCTTCACTTCGGTGAACTTGCTGCCGAAGGTGTCCTGTACCCGAAACACCAGTTGGTAGGTGCCCGGCTGAGTGGCCCGCGACACACGCGTTTCGGCTAGTATTCTTGAACTAAAACTTCTGTTGGGATATGAAGAGTAGAACTTAATTTTCTAATCATATCCAATGTAAGTTTGCGTTTTTTGTTCATTACTTCGCTTACTCGGCTTTTAAATCCGACCATTTCCACCAAATCCTTTTGTTTCAGCCCCATCTGTTCCATTCGGAATTTGATTGCTGAAATTGGGTCGGGCATTCCAATGGGAAAATTCTTGTTTTCATAATTGTCAATCAAAATAGCAAGAATTTCCAGTTCATCCCCTTCTTCTGTGCCACGTCTTGAATCAAAAATTACTTCAAGTCTTTTGAGGGCTTTTTGATAATCTTTTTCGTTTCTTATTGGTGATATATCCATTTTAGATTTCGTTTGCGTTAATTTTATCATATTCCGCATGAGTTCCGATAAACCTTATCCATCCAAGTTGGTACTCAAAGTTGAACTTTACGATTAAGCGGTAATCGTTGCCCTTTATGTTGAAAACAATTCGATTGTCTTTTAAAATACTCGCACTCGGATACTCATACCTCAGTTCGTTTATAGATGTCCAACTCGATTTTTCTGTCTCCCGATACCAAGTTTTCAATTGAAGTTCGCAGTCTCCGTGCTTTTCCCAAAAATTCCGAAGCGTACCTCTAGAAAATATTTTCACATTATAATCGTATACTGCAAATATAGCAAAAAGTTACCAAAGTGATAACTTTTTGTTTTCAGCATTAGGGTAACGTCTTGGCTACAAGTAGTAGCGTCTCGTAAGGTATCGCTTCTTCTGTATCAGAAGAACATCAGCCCCCCGAAAAATTGAGCTTCACCGTAGCTCCGTTGGACCTTTTCTCGACCTTCTGCGCTGATATCATCACCAGCGCTGTGCCTGAAAGCGCCACCCCGGTTGCACTTTCTGCATTTCCACTTCATCGTCTCGATGGGTTAACCCACAATCCAGGTAGTTTTGGTGCAGTTGGGCCAGGGCTTTCCGATCAAGTTCCACTCCCAGGCCCGGTTCCTGCGGCACTGCCACCGCCCCTTCCTCAAACTCGAGCCGCCCCCCGACGATCACTTCGTCCGATTGCCAGGGGTAGTGGGTATCCAGCGGATAGGGAGGCTGAGGAAGGGCCGCGCCCAGGTGCACCATCGCGGCCAGGGATATGCCCAGGTGGCTGTTAGAATGCATGGATAGCTTTCTGCCGAATGTTTCGCACATGCGGGCCAGCTCCATACTGCTCCGCAGCCCTCCCCAAAAGTGATGATCGCTCAGAATAATATCTTCTGCCCCCCGGGCAATGCTGGAGGGAAGGTCGTCGAACGAGGTGGTGCACATATTGGTCGCCAAGGGAAGGTTCAGGGCTTTTCGCACGCGCGCCATGTTCTCTTGTCCCCGAACCGGATCTTCCAAATACTCTAGCAGCGGTTCCATCTTCCGGCCGTAGGCAACCCCCGTTTCCGGAGCCCATACCGCATTGGGATCAAACCGCAACGGCACGTTCGGACCGAAGGCTTCCCGCAGGGCCCGCAGGGCCGCCAACTCCTGCCGGGGCTCAAACACTCCTCCCTTGAGTTTGATTGATTGGAAGCCAAAGGCTTGGCACATGGCTTGGGCTTGTTCCACGATGCCACGCGGGTCTAGGGCGGCCTCCTGCCGGGCGGCGGCCCATCCCGGCGCGTCAGCATCCGTGTTGAAACCCAATTTTCCTCCGGCACCTTGGTATTTATAAAATAAGTAAGCGGCGAAGGGCACCCGGTCTCTCATTCTCCCGCCCAGCAGATCTACCACCGGACGTCCCGTGACCTTTCCCATAATATCGAGGCAGGCCACTTCCAGGGCACTGAAGATATGGACGAGCTTGCGTTGATCCCAAGGTGCGTTGCCGCGCGCTTGCGCCCCTTCTTTGCCAAAATGATTTTCCAGAACCCGTTTAATAATCGTTAGCTGGAAGGGGTCTTTTCCAATCACCAAATCCCGAGCGGATTCCAGATCAGCGTTGATGCTGCTATTGCCGGGAATTTCACTGATGCCGGTGATATTATCCGAGGTAATCACCTCCACAATCGTACGAAGGGCGTAGGGGGCGTGCAATCCTGCCGCGTTGAGCAAGGGGGGATCAACAATGGCGATCGGAGTGATGTTGATCTGCCGAATGGCCGGACCAGGCTTTGCTAAAAAAGTATTGTTCGTCATGATGCTTCGTTGGACACCGCGTGGATCAGCCCCTTTAGGTATCCAAACGCAAACGCGTGTCCTTGCAGGGCACTGGCCGGATCACTGTGCTGCGGAATATGATCGGGCATCACCATACCGGCGTAGCCGACGTCTCTTAGGGTTCGGATGATCTGGTGGAAATCCATATCGCCATTGTCAGGGTACACCTCCTGGAAGTTGTTCCACCCTCCTTTGATATTGCGTAGGTGAATATTAAAAATCTGGTTCCGTTCGCCCACCCACTTAATGATCGGGATAATTTCGGTTTTCGGGTCTTCCAGTCCTTCGGCAGTGGAACCCAGGCAGAGGTTGAAGCCGTGGGAAGGGCTGTCGTACAGTTGAGCAAAACGCTTGATGCCTTCGAAGACGTGGGGGCTGTTCCAGCGGGTGATGCCGCGGTACCCCACCGGAGCGGGAGGGTCGGCAATGTGGTTGGCTAGTTTTACATTATATTCTTCGGCTACCGGAAGAACGCGATCCAGAAAATAAGTAATGCGTTCGTAGATTTCGTCAATATCCGCCCCGCCACCGGTTACTTCTTCCTGATCCATCCCCTGCCTTAGGGCTTCCTCATAATTCCAGGTGCTGTAAGAAGCGTTGCCGCGGGTAGGGTCCACGGTGCGACCGGTGCGCAAAATCGGCAGGATGATGGTATTGTACAGCAGGGATTTTACTCCGGTTTTGGCGGCCACTTCGATCATCTGCTGAATCATTTCGATCTCCCGGTCGCGCTGCGGACTTTCACCCAGCATGATGTTGGGGGTGGTCACCTTATCAATGCCCGCCGACGTTAGGGGCAGATGATAGGCATCCAGGCTGATACCGTACTTTTCGCAGGCCTCTTTCTTCGCCAGGGAATCGTCCAGGTCCCAGCCTTTTCCTTCAATCAGTTGGGGAGCGCCGCCGTCTATGTTGAATACGCCGTGGCGGGCCAGGTACTCGAGGTTCGCGGTGGTGGTGCCCCCGTGCTGGCAGCCCACTTTCATCAGGACCTCTTTAGCAGGGATTGCCTCAACTGGCTTTTCTGCTTCCGAAGGAGTGCAGCGCATCGCGAATGCTCCCAACGAACCGGTCAACATCACCTTGAAGAAATTTCGTCGTTGCATCTTGTTCATACTGCTGTTGTTGAAGGGTGAACGATATAATTTTGTTTGCTGACAATTCTACTCTGCGTCAGCGAGTTTTTCCAGAAACAAGGCAATGGCACTGTGATCCAGTTCACCGTTTCCCTGGGCCAAGATAGCATCCATGTGCGCTGCTACCTGGGCCGAACCATACAGGGGTACCGAAAACTCGCGACCGGCCTGCAAGGCGATGTTCATATCTTTACGGTGCAGTTTGATCTTGAAACCGGGATCAAAATTCTGATCGATAATGCGTTGGCCGTGCAGGTCCAGGATACGGCTTTGGGCGAAACCGCCGAGCAGCGCTTCCCGCATTTTTTTCAGATCGATACCGGCCTTTTTGGCCAGTACGAACGCTTCGGCTACCGCTTGGATGGTCATGCCGACGATAATCTGGTTGCAGGCTTTGGTGGTTTGTCCGGCTCCGGCCTCGCCAATGCGCACCACGTTCTTGCCCATAACCTCAAACAGAGGTAACGCTCGTTGGAAGGCTTTTTCGCTACCTCCCACCATAAACGATACCGAACCCGACTCGGCTCCTACCTGCCCGCCGGATACCGGGGCGTCCAAAGCTTCCACTCCTTTCTCCTGCATCTTTTCGTACACTTGCTTGGCCATTGAGGGGGCAATGGTAGACATATCAATAAACAGTGAGCCCGCTTTGATTCCCTCGATGACCCCGCCTTCTCCCAGCACCACTTCTTCCACGTCGGGCGAGTCGGGCAGCATGGTGATGATGATGTCGCACTGCTCGGCAATTTCTTCATTACCGGGCAGGGCGGTAGCGCCTGTTTCCACCAGCGCGTTGAAAGCCTGGTTTTTATCGGACACCACCAACGAGTAGCCAGCGTTTACTAAGTTTAGGGCCATGGGCTTGCCCATGATGCCTAGTCCAATGAATCCTACTTTTTGCATGATCTAAAAATTAGTTTTTCTGATGATAAATAAATGATTTCGGTCGTTTTCATGGTTGTCAAACCAAGGGGAATAATTTAGCGGCAATCAGAATCACAATAAGACCGGTAACCCCCATGATCGTCAGCATCGGTGAAAATGTTTTGAGCGCTTCCTGTTCGGTCAGGTTGCTCATTTTGCACACAATCCAGAATCCGCTGTCGTTCATCCAGGGAATGAGTTTAGAGCCGCAGGCGATGGCCAGGCCGATGTAGAGTTGGTGATACTCCAACGCCATCGAATTGGCCATGCCCGCCAGAATGCCGGAAGCGGTGATCATCGCCACCGTGGCCGAGCCCTGGGCCGTCCTGACCACCGCCGTGATCAAAAAGGCTAAGGGAAGCAAAGCCATCTGAAAGTCCTGCGTCAGGGCTCCGATTCGGGCGCTGATGCCGGTCTGCTGCAGCATGCCTCCGAACGCTCCCCCGGCGGCGGTAATCAAAATAATCATCCCCCCACTCATCAGGGCGGTTTGTACCGACTCGAGTAACTCCGCTTTGTTGCCTCTCTTTTGAATAGACAGCATAACCAAAGCAGACAACCCACCGGCTATCAAGGCAATGTTCTTTTCACCCAGGTACCGCACCGTACCGACCAGCACGTTGGATGAATCGTTGGCCTGAATACCCAGAAAGGTGCCGAGCGCGGCATTGGCACTGATGAACACCAACGGAATCATTATCGGAAGCAACGCCAGCCACAAGGGGGGTAGTTTCAGGCTTGTCTGGGAGGATAGTGACTTGATCTTTTCCAGGGGCGCGTCCAGTGAATCGCGTAGCGGAACCGGCCATTTTCGGTTGGCCCAGGCGGCGAAAAGGTAGCCCGCTACGATGGTAACGCTTCCCACCAAGATGCCTCCGATCATCATCATTCCAATGGGAATATTCATTTCGCTGATCAGAAATAGGGGGCCAGGAGTGGGGGGCACCAACGAATTGGCCATGGCCGCCCCGGCAGTGATGCAGAGGACGAGCAGCAGGTAATCTTTACCGGTCCGGATGGCCATCGCCTTGGCCAGAGGGATCATCAGGTAAAAGACGGTATCAAAAAAAACGGGTATTCCGATGAAAAAACTGCTTCCTAGAAACGTAAGCGGAGCTTTGGAGGCACCAGTGACGTGTAGGGTAGAACGAACGATCCGTTCGGCTCCGCCGCTTTCCAGCAGACACTTTCCGATGATGGAAGCCATAGCAATCAAGATACCTATTTTCTCACAGGTAGCCCCGAACTGACGGGCTATTCGGGTGCCGATGGCCTGATTCGCCAACGCCTGGGCTGCCGCCGAAGTGCCTCCGGTACTTAGGGCGTACTGCTCGAGGGCCGCGGCGGGCGTGAGTTGGGCAACCACCAGTGCTCCCAGCAGCAGGGCCAGAAAAGGATGCAGTCGCAGTCCGATGATGCCCCCTACCACGATGAGCACGCCGATGAGCAGAATAAACAGCGGGTCAGTAAATGTCATACATCGGTCGCGTTACCCGCTTCGGTGAAGGCGTTAAGCTTCTGGGCCATCTGGCGGGCTCCGTTGGCCACGAAGGTAGCATCGGCTCCGCAGGCAATCATGCGGATGCCCAAGTGGTGATACGTCTTGAAATCGTCCGGATCGAACAAGAGGATGCCGGTGGCTTTGCCGACTTTTTGGGCGGCGTCGACCGTTGCTCGCAGCGCTTCTTTAAACTGCGGATGATCAAACTCACCGAAGTGGCCCAGGGCCATTGACAGGTCGGCCGGACCGATAAACAGCACATCGACTCCGTCTAGGGAGGCAATGGCCTCCAGATGATCGAGCACCTCCAGGGTTTCAATCTGCACCACCCCCAGAATATTATCGGCAGCGGTTTGCTGATAGGAATCGAAATTTTGTCCGAAGCCGGTGGCGCGCACCATTTTCGCCACTCCCCGGCTCCCCTGCGGAGGATAATGCAGGGCACTCACCACCCGTTTCGCTTCGGCAAGGTTGCTAACGCGGGGGCACATAATCCCTTCGACTCCCAGGTCCAGCACCCGGTGAAACCGGGCCCGTTCGGAGCTTTCTATCCGCACAATTGGGGCCGCGGCCGTGTGCTCCAGCGCCTGCAACTGCGATAGAACGTCTTTCTCTGACCCGCCACCGTGTTCCAGGTCAATGAGTACCCAGTCGAAACCAGCTGACCCCACCATTTCAGCGGTCAGCGAACTGCCCAGATTCAGCCAGCATCCGGTAACCGTTTCTCCGGCTTGGAGTCGTTGTTTTAATTCTTTCATCCGTACAGCTTGGTTATCTCATTTTAGTCGAAATTCATTTTCTTCTGTATGCTTATCTCGACTATTGATCCCACCACATCCGGGTATCCAAAATATCCGGACCTTGCCGACTTACAGCCACCTGCACGTTTTCCTGGTTCACGGTGAGTTCCGAATCCGGGTAGGTCAATCGTCGAATAAAGTCCTCGGTTCGTAGGTCGCTGCCCGGATAAGTATTGGGCGACACATCCGGGAATCCCGAACGGCGGAAGTTGGCCCAGGCTTCCGGGCCGTTCAGCAGGGAAGCGACCCAGTATTGGGTATTGATTTGTTCCAATTCGCGCGCCGCTTCCAGGGGATGCGCCTGAAGATACGTGTCGATCTCAGTTTGCTCAATATCCGTATCACCGGGCCATCGGGCAAATTGATTCATGTTGGCCTCAATGCCACTGGCATACAGGGTCGCCGCATCTCCCTGGATCCAGCCTCGAAACACCGCTTCGGCCAGCAGCAACTGCGTTTGCGCGTAGGTCACCAGAAAGCAGGGAGCTTCCGGATTCCCTAGTCTTGTTCGGTCTAACTGGCTATAGGCAAACAAGCTGCCCAGACCCGCCGCTTCCGCCACCGGAGCGATGGTGGTGTTATCGTATCCCTGCGGCATTCCTATTTGTGCCTCCGCCGAACGGTCGGCCACCTCTTCGGTCTGTTCCCCTCCGCTGCCGGCACCGATATACCGGACGGCAATGGCCTCCAGCCGGGGATCATTGTTTTGCTGCAAATAATCCACAAACTCTTGATCCAGGTAGTAGAAGGGAGCCTGACCGCCGTTGAGGTTGGTGCCCACCTGGTTTCTGAAATTAACGTCGTGCCGAACCACCGCATTGTTATTGTTAGACTGTATCAACCCTCCGGCGGCGGCCTTACCGGCGTATTCTTGGGCCAGGGCAGGGTTCACCTTGGTGAGTCGCAGGGCCGCCCGCAGCAAGAAAGAATTTCCCAGCTGTCTCCAGCGGTCGGGGTCGCCTTGGTAAAGTATGTCCTGGGCAGCAATCGGTTTGGTGGCATCCAGCGCCGCCGAAGCAGTTTCCAGTTCGTTTAGGATATCCAGGTAGATGGCCTCTTGACTATCGTAGGCCGGAAAGACAGTACCCTCCAGAAACCCCAGCCCCGCTTCGGTGTAGGGGATATCGCCGTAGGTGTCGGTGAGCACCATAAAGGCGTAGGCACGCCAGATGCGGGCCATGTTGTATAAATTAGATTGCTCAGGATTCTCTTCGGTTCGTTCTACAATATCGATGATATTTTTGATGATGTTTCGGTAATACCGTTGCCAGTTGCCTTGCGTGGCCGACCGGTTATCTTGATTAAGATTGCCCCCGGTTCCTACCCCAGTAAACGGAGTGATCATCTGTCGCACGATGGTGGTTTCGTAGGTTAGGTTACCGTATTCCAGTGAGCTTTCGATGATCGCGTAGTTCAACTGAAACGTAGGCTCCACCGACGTGAGTCGAACCGGGTTGGTGTTCAATTCGTCGAAGCCGTCGTCGCAGGCGGTTAGCAAGGTGCAAGCTATGAGCCAATACCAGAAATATAGTGTAGTGTTTTTCATTTTTTTAGATTTAGCTTGGAGAAATGGTTCACTGCTAAGGTTTAGCTCAAAATTTCACGTTCAAATTAAATCCCATACTGCGGGTGATGGGCAAGCCGGTGGCCTCCAGGCCGATCACCGTGTCGGCGATCAGTCCGTTTTGATCCGGATGGATGTGGGGCACCCATTTCTTAATCACCGCCACATTATTAGCCACAAAGTTCAGGCGCGCACCCTGAATAAACTTGACCGAAGAAAGTAGGCTGGTGAAGTCGTAGCCTACGGTGATTTGCCGTAGCTGCCACGAGCCAGCGTTGAAGACCGATTGTTCGGACATCCGCCCCGAGCGTATCGTTTCGTAGAACGGCTGTATCTCTGCTTGCGCCGTGTTGGGAACGTAGACGGTTTCGATCACCTCTCCGGCGTCGTTGGTAATTTCTTCTGAGATCATCACCCCATCGCCCACTACGAAACCCTGGTCTCTCCCGACCAGGGTAGCCTTGTCCAGGCCGTGGCGGTAGGCGTTGATGTGCGTACCGGAGATCATATTATGGCCCAGTTTGAAATCGATCAGAAAGGACAGGCTGGCGTTTTTGTAACGGAAGCTATTGGTAAATCCACCAATCCACCGAGGAATGGCCGTGCCAAAATTAAGTTGCTCACCCGAGCGAAGGGGGCGTCCGCTTTCCGCGTCAAACACCTGCCGGCCCTGAGGGTCTCGCTGCCAACCCCACCCGTATAATTGGGCCATAGGCTTGCCGACTTCTTGCCGCAGCTCCCCGTGAAATTCGGCGTTTCCTACCGTGATAAAGGTTCCTACCGAGTCATCTCCCAAGCTGAGCACCTCCGAGTTATTGTAAGAAGCGTTGGCGCTGGTGGTCCATTCAAAAGCAGGGGTGCGGATAGGAGAAACCGCAGCGTACATTTCCACTCCCCGGTTCACGCTCTCTCCTACGTTGATGAGTTGCCGTTCAAAACCGGAGCCATCGGATACCTGGGCCTCCAGAATTTGGTCCGACGATATCTTGTCGTAGTAGGACACCTCCAAGCGGAGGTTATCAAAGAGCTGCATTTCCAGTCCGATCTCCTTCTCAGACACCCGCATGGGCCGCAGATCGTCGTTCGGCACCAACGCGCCGCTGATGTTGGCTACGGGTTGGGGGGTGCCGTCTTCGTTAGGAAATTGCTGGGTGTTCACGTTGTAAAAAAGGTTGTCGGCGTAGGGTCGCACATCCGTGTCACTGCCCACTTCGGCATAAGCCCCCCGGATCTTTCCGAACGTTAGCCAGTCCGGCAGATTGGCGAAGGCTTGGGAGAACACGAAGCTACCGGTGATCGAGGGGTAGAGAATGCTTCGGTTGGCCGGTGATAAGGTAGAAAACCAGTCGTTACGCACCGTACCGTTCAAGTAGATGAATCCTTTGTAAGAAACCTCGGAAGAAGCGTACAGCGAATTCACCTGTCGTTCGGAGATACTGTACTCAGGACTTACCTTGCTGGAATTCTCGATGGTATACTTGTCTCGGGTATAAAACAACTCAGCCAACACGCTATTCCGGTCAGAGCGCCGATACATCTGGTTGCCGCCCAGGTTGACGTTGACCCCAATATCGCCGAAAGTCCGGTCGGCACCAATCAGGAAGTCCGCGTTGATTTCCCGGAATCGTAGCTGGTCTTGCACGTACTGTCCGTTAACCAGGCCCGGCGGAGGGGAAGATTGCCGTCGGGAGCCGGTAGGAAGGTTATACTCCTGGTCCCGTGAATAGAAATCCTGCCCCACCCGCCCCTGCAAGTACAACCAATCGGTGAAGTTGTAGCGGGCCGTGATGTTGCCGTAGATACGGTCTTTGATGTTGTTCTCAAAGCGAGACAGGGCGAAGTAGGGGTTGGTGCGGTTGGTAAATCGTGAATACGGAAATTCGTCGCCGTTTTCATCAAAGGCATATCTTTCCAGCAAGTCCATGGGCATAGAAGTAGCCAGCGTGTAGATCACCACCGGACTGTAGTCTTGCTCCGCGATATTGGGCGGATTTCTTCGGTCTTCCTTCGCGTAATTGATGTTTCCCGACACGGTCAACTTGCTGGCCAGCGACTGGGTGAAGCCGAGGTTGACGGTTTTGCGGTTGTAATTAGAACCGGGCAGGATAGCTTTGCTGTCCATATTGGAAAGCGAAAGACTGAAGCCCCCGAATTCTCCACCGGACGAAATAGTTACCGTATTGGAAAACGTGGAACCGTTACGGTAATAATCCCTCACTTTGTTGGGCTGAGGCGCGTAGGGCACTTCAATACCGTCGAACAAGGTTTGGGTCATACCGGGCTGAAATCGCTCACCGAAGCTCCACACCCCCGTCACCGGCCGGGGCGAGGTGGGGCGTTCTCCGCCTTCCCCTTGTCCGAATTCATACTGGTAATCGGTATAATCTAAGGGCACATCCACGGTATAATTGGTATTGTATTCGACCTGAATACCTTTCCCGGCCGCCCGGTTGCGGGTGGTGATCATGATTACCCCGTCTTTGGCGCGTGATCCGTACAGGGCCGAGGCCGCCGCTCCCTTCAGTATGTTCATCGAGGTGATATCGTCCGGATTGATGCTACTCAACCCGTCGCCGCTATCCGAGGTGCGGTTGCTGCCCCGTTCGGAAGTGGCCCCGTTGGCTCCCGCATTCGTGTTGTCGATGGGCACCCCGTTCACCACGATCAGCGGAGAATTGTTGCCCCCAAAAGAGGAGATTCCCCGGATGCGGATCTTGCTGCTGCCCTGCGGACCGGAGCCCAGGCCGGTGATGTTGACGCCGGGCACTTTGCCTTGTAAAGAATTGGCAAAATTGGGAGTACGATTTACGTTAAACTCCTCGGGTTCTACTTTGGCCGTGGCGTATCCCAGGCTCTTGGCTTCCTTTTTTATTCCTAGGGCCGTGACCACCACTTCGCTCAGTGCCTGAATATCAGGTGCCAGCGCCATGTTGATGAGGGATCGTCCGTTGATAGAAATCTCTTTGGTGGTGTATCCTACCGAAGAAAATACCAGGGTGGCCTCATCATCGTTGACGGTGATCTGGTAGTTACCGTCTATATCCGTCACGGTTCCGCTGGTGGTGCCCTGGGCAAATACATTAACTCCCGGCAAAGGCTTCCCGTCTTCCGAATCGGTGACCTGGCCGCCGATGGTTTGCTCGGTAGCGGCCACTTTCTGTGCTAGATTCACGGTGGCAAGGGAGGTTAAGGAAGGGTACTCTTCTAAGCGCAAGCTCGTTGAGAAGCCATTTTTCTTCACTTTCGCCGGTATTTTGCCCGATTCCTGTTGGAAGATATAATAATAGCCAGTGCCAACTTTCTTAAAATCCAGCGATAATTTCCTCAGCACTTCCGTCAGCGTCTGCTTTAGGTCTTGCCGGTGCTGCATCCGGATGGGTTGTTTCACGTACTTGTCCTTTACATCCTGTACCTGGTAGTAGAAATTTACCGCGTGCAGCGCTTCTAATTCCTGCAGCATCGAAGTAAGGGGCACTCCCTGCTGGTCGATCATGCTCTCCGTTTCAGCGGGAGTGAAGGCCAACTGCTGACTGCTTAACAGGTGAGGCAGCAGCAAGCAGAGCAAAAGCTGGCAGAACCGGCCCCCTTGGTGAGTAAAATAGTTTTTCATAAGAATATAGTTAGGGGTGGTCGTTAGATGTATGCTACTCAAACTATTGGTAGACGACGGTCTTGCCTTCTTTTCTGAGGGTAGTATGGGTCACGTTGGCAATTGCTTCCAACAGTACGTCAATGTTGTGCGCCGGAAATGAACCCCTGAGGTTGATTGTCTCGGTCCGCTTGTTATCCTTAAAATGCAGATCGAGACCGTAATCATCGGCCAGAAGTCGGCTGATCTCTGAGTAAGAAGCGCCTTCAAAATGAATCAACCCTTCCTTCCAGGCGGTGTAGTCTCTCGCTTTCACGGGTTGAGGAACGATCTGCTGTTCTCCTTTATTAACTTCAACCAGTTGATCGGGAGCCATAAGCCACGCTCCTTCCCGCTGTTCCAGCGTCAGTTGCACCTGCCCTTCTTCCAACACTACCTGGGTCTGGTCGCGACGCTGCCGGACATTGAAGCGGGTTCCCAGCACCTGCACCGAGAGATTCTGCGTATGAACGATAAATCGGACGGCTTGCGAATGGCCCTTCTTGACTGGCGTTTCGTGTTTACGGACCTCAAAGAAGGCTTCACCTTCCAGCCACACCTCCCGAGGCGCAGCCTCCTGCTCTTCGTAAGAATACCGGATAGAAGAATTTCCGTTGAGCGTAACCCTTGAACTGTCGGGCAGCGTAACAACCTTTATCTCACCGTAGGTGGTGGCAAAACGCATTTCCTGCGTTTGATTTCCGCTGAAGCGGTACAGTACACTCCCGACGAAGAGTACCAAGACAGCGGCCGCTATTCCGGGCCAGCGCCGTCGCTGACCTTTTTTGACCGGACGCACCAGGTTATCCAGCGAACGCTGATCGGACCGGATCATTCGGATAATCCGTTGCCGAAGCTCTTTTTTTCGGGACGCGGGCATTTGCACCCGCTTACGCTGCAACTCCAGCCGGATGGCCCGGGCCTCGTAAAGCAATTCTTCTTGTTCCGGATGATTACGCACCCACGCTTCCCAGTATGGTCCGCTTTCTTTCCCGCCAGACAACACCCAGGCACTGAAAGATTCATCCAGCAAGAGCTCGGTAAGAATTTCTTGGCTACTCATTGATAAAACCCTCGGTTAATATCTATAAGAAGCAGAGGAATTAAGAATCTACTGTATCAACTCTAAAATAAAGTTAATTTTACATTATTCTTAATTAAATAGTCTCTTTTATAAGAATAGTGAGCGATTTTGATAGCTCTTTAGATCAGAAACGTAGCAATTTCTGAAACTAAAATCACCCAAAAGGCGGAAGACACGGACGCCACCTCCGAAGCGTGGGTGCTTTTTAAGGAGTGGGAGAGTTTCCGAAGGGCATGATTGATCAGGTTGTACAAGGTCTGCTTTTTTATGCCCATGATAATAGCGATCTCATCGTGGCTTAGATTCTCCGTGTAGCGTAGGGCAACCACTTGCTGTTCTTTCGGACTTAGTTTACTGATGGCTTCCCGCAGATTGGCGGTGCGTTCCGATTCGTTTTCTGATTGAATCCGGGTGTGGATATAGTGATGATCATCGAGCACGGCAAGCGGTTCGTACTCACCGACGAACGAGATGCGTTTGTACTGAAGCAGTTGCCTAAACAGTTTTTGCCGAAAGGAACGAAGTAAATACGCTTTCACCGAGTCGGGAGTAGTGAGCGTTTTGCGCCGGTACCAAATTTCTGCGATCAAATCCTGAATAGCATCTTCAATGATTTCGGGCTTGCCGGTAATTCCTCGGCCGTGGCGATAAAGCACATCGGCATATTGATCGTACAGCTGGACCAAAGCCAACTCACTGCCTTGCGTCATCTGAATCCAGAGAACCTGATCACCGACCTGTTGATGGCGTTTTTGCAAGGCTTTGCTTTTTTTGTATTCAGAATACGTATTTACCGGTTCATAATCAACTTTTTATAGAATTCTTCTCTGAAAATAGGTTTTTTCTATTGATAAAGTAGAAGCAAGCTAACGGATTATATGGTTTTCGCCACCATCCGGTTCTTCCGGTACGGAAAGATTACCATCGATAGGCACTAAGCCCCCGAAAACTTCAACTTCACCGTGGCTCCGGTGGTGACGGTAAAGTTCTTCACTTCGGTGAATTTGCTGCCGAAGGCGTCCTGCGCTCGAAACACTAGTTGGTAGGTGCCCGGCTGAATGGCCCGCGCGACACGCGTTTCGCCCGGTACGAAGTCGTGCACCCACCGCTGCGCTCCGCTCGAGTCGAGCTGGTACAGGCTGCCGATGCCATTCTTCACAAAATCTACGTTGAGCACTCCCGGACCAGGCAGCGCCACCTCGGTGGTTTCACGGGGATTTACGCGCACATCGGCAAGAAGCGTCTTGGGGAAGGTGAGCACTTCCAGGTCGTAGGTACCCACCAAGTACTGCTCGGGAGCAGGCAGTTCGTGCACGTTGATGATGGCCGACTGCCCCGCCCGCCGCACCAGCGCCCGCACTCCTTTCGCGTATTCGGAGTGGCCCGGCTGCCTGATCTGCAAGGTGCCCTGCGGTGCCTGGATAGAGACCACGTTGTGCTGCCCGCCCTCGAAGGTCACGTTGCGGCGCGCCACGGGCGGAATGGTGTTCACCACCACGTCGTATGACAGCACCGCGTCCACGATCACCGAGTCGGGTTGCCCCTGCTCATCGCGGTAGTGCACGAAGTTGTAGAGCGGCGCCTGCGTCACGTTGTTCACGAAAGTGACGTTCACGTCGGTTTCGGTGGGTTGCCGCTGTTCATCCAGCAGCTCCACGCTCACGGTGGTGGTCTCGAGCGACTGCCGCAGAATCTTATTGAGCACCTGCCGGAACTCGTTCACGTCCTGCGCGTCGTAGTACTGCCCCACGCAGGCGAACTCCTCGGCAAAATTCTGGTCCATGCCCAACCCAATGACGAAGGGCTTTAGAAAGATGTTGCGCGATTGCAGCGCCTGCGACACGCCGCAGGGATCACCGTCGCACGACTCGATACCGTCGGTGAGGATGATCACCACATTGCGGTGCGTGGGATCGACCGGGAAGTCGTTGGCCGCCTGCTCGAGCGAGTAGGCGATGGGCGTGACGCCCGAGGGTTGCAGGGTGCGCAGCTTGCCGATGATGCGGTCGTGGTTGCGGGCGGCAAAGCCCACCTCCAGTTTGGTATCCTGGCAATTCTGGAAGCGGCGGTGGTACTGGTGCCCGTACACCCGCAGCCCCAGCTCGAGCTTAGGATCAACGCGCAGCGAGTCGACCAGTTCGGTGAGCATCTGCTTGGCCACGTCCATGCGCAAGCGCCCCTCCCACTCGGCGAACATACTGCCCGAGGCGTCGAGCAGAAACAGCAAGCGGGTTTTTTCGGGCGGGCGCTGGATTTGTACCTGGGCGAGGGAAGAGAGGGGAGCGATGAATAGCGAACAGGCAATGACAAATGATAAGAGGACGGCGGCGGCGGGTTGTCGGATGAGCTTGCGGTGATTCATGATAGCATAACGCGGCAAAGGGGGAAGGAGTGTTTTACTGTGGCAGCTCAGTAGTTCGCATGCTTCGGTTTGTGTGTTTCTCAGACATAATCAAACAATCCTGTCCAGTAGCCAACGCATCCCCCCAGATAGTGTCACTTACGAATGGTTACAAAGGCGGTTGGCATCCACCATAGATTGATACCAAATGCCACCGATACAATTTCGTAACCCTGATCCGCCTTCTGGTTTAATAAACTCTCAACGTCTCTGGTTAGCTTGCTGGTCGACCACATCGCACTTAGCGTAATTATTGAGTAACTTTTCATGCTTATTTGCTTAGCTAAATTAATATCAATTCTCTTCCCGCAGTTCGGCAACCAGTTGCTTTATAAGTGCCGATTTTTCCTGATAGCGCTGCATCCGACCGATGCGGTCTTTGTAAGCGTACTTTATGTAAAAATGGGCGGCAGAAAACAAAACGCCCGCAAATAGTATGGAGTAGATCAAGTTGAGCGTAAGGTCGCTTGAGAATAACAGGGGTGGATCTTCCAGACTACTGTTTCGAACCATCCAAAAGCCAATGAATCCTCCGAAAGCCAATGAGGCGATGATCATCCCTTGATAAATACGCATATAGTTTTTCAGCAGCGATAAGCCTTCCGTCAGGTACGTTTGCACATCGTCCTTTAGGGTATGGCGTTGTATTATTCGGTAAAATAGATATTGCCAAACCGCGTAGGCGATAAACACCGCTGCCGACAGAGACAAAATAAACGGATTGTTGAGCGCCTTGATGGTGGTAAGAAAGTACATAAATACGGAGATTACGGGGACATTGGCAATCAGCTCCCAACGGATAGTCCTTTTAAATCGGTCAAACTCCTGTTTAGATTTCTGCTGGGTGATTCGCTTGAGTTCGTCTGCCGAGACTCCTGAGTCATCCGCCGCGGGCTGAGCACTACGCCAGAGCGTTTGTAGATTGTCCATGAATGATACGATTTAACTGTTTCTTAATGCGGTTCACCTTCACGCCCACGTGGTTGAGAGTGATGCCCAGGATATCGGCGATCTCTTCGTACTTCTTGCCTTCCAGGTAGAGCAAAATAAGCGCCCGGTCGATTTCATTGAGTTGACGAATAGCGGCGTAGAGTTGCTTCAATTGTTCTTCTTCGGTGGTATCGGCAGCCTCAGCCGCTACGTTGCTCCAGTGCTCGGGCTGCAGTGACACCGCGCTCACCCTCCGATTCTCGCGCTTGAGCAGCGACAGACAGACGTTGAGCGCCACCCGATACACCCAGGTTGAGACTTGAGCTTCGCCCCGGAAGCTGCCGTAGGCTTTCCACAATTGCAGCACCACCTCCTGAAAGTAGTCCTGATACTCATCAGCGTCGTTGGTATACACCTTACAGATGCGCCGGATGATCCCGATGTGTTGGTTCAGGAAACGGTGAAACTCCGTAGGAGGGCGGTCGGCTTGGTAAGTCGTCATACGCAGCGTGGTCGGTTGATAAGTTAGTAACCAAGCGCTTGATTTTCTTACAGGTGAAGAAGTATATTTTTCTGCGGTAGAAAATAATTTACCGTAAGCAACTGACAGATAGTTGTTTATACCGCAAAAATAATCCTCCGTAAAAGTTTTCTTAGATAACGCTGTAAGAAAATAAGCAGTCGGCTTACTAACTCCGCAACTCACTACTCTTTCAGTCCAAACCAATCAGTTATGATCCAAATCGAACAGCTCACCAAACGATACCCGCGCCAAGGAAAGCAGCCCGCCGCGAGTCAACTGGCCGTAGATGACATCAGCTTCACCTGCCAGCCCGGACGCGTATTCTCGCTGCTGGGTCCGAACGGAGCGGGAAAAACCACCACGCTGCGGATGATCGCTACCATTCTGCAACCTACTTCGGGCCGCATCAGCGTGGCCGGGTACGACACCGTGCAGCAGCCCACCCAGGTACACAGCCAGATCGGTTTTCTGACCGGTTCCACCCATTTGTACGACCGCCTCACCCCCGCCGAAACGGTACGCTACTTCGGGCGACTGCACGGTATGGACCGCTCACTGATCAGCAAACGACAAAAGGCATTGTTTGCTCAACTCGGTATCAACGAGTTCGCCAGCAAGCGCGTGGGACAGCTTTCTGCCGGCATGAAGCAGAAGGTGTCTATCGCCCGCACCATGATCCACGACCCCAGCGTGGTGATCTTCGACGAACCCACCTCGGGGCTGGACGTGATCACCGCCCACAACATCATCGAGCTCATTCGGGAGTGTCGACAGGCGGGCAAAACGGTAATCTTCTCGTCGCATATCATGAGCGAGGTAGATTTGCTCTGCGACGACCTGGCCATCGTGAACCGAGGAAAACTCATCTGCCAAAATACGATGAGCCACTTTCGGCAGCAAGCCGGTTCATCACTCACCGAAGGCTTTATCCGAACCATCCAGGACGACAACCTCAAATCCCAACTGACGAACCCCCAAGCCGCATGAAAACGATTCTCACCGTTATCCGAAAAGAATTGATCGACACCCTGCGCGACCGCCGGCGCAATCGTCGCTGCTCTATGAGGTGTCAGGCAACGCGTTGGAACAGCCCTCGTATCTGTTCGGTACCATTCACCTGATGTGCCCCGACGACATTCAGCTCAGCGAAACCCTCCGGCAAAAGCTAGCAGACAGTAAGCAACTGGTGCTGGAGCTGGACCTCGATGCGCCGGGTTTCATGCAGGAAATACTCGGATTAGAAACCATTGATGAGTAAAAAGAGGCCTTCAATCAGATTCCCGAAGAAGAGCAAATAAGGTTGATCACCGAGTCTATCAGAGACTACAACAAGTCGGTGGATGAGTTTCGGGCCTTGATCGACGCGTATCTGGCGCAAGACCTCGACCAAATTCAAGAAGTTTCGGAGGAGTCGACCAGCCGTATTGAGGGAATGGAACAGTACCTGCTCATTGACCGCAACCAGGCGTGGGTACCCGAGATGGAGAAAATTATGGCGCAGCCTACCTTCTTCGCGGTGGGGACTGGTCATTTGGGTGGCGAACAGGGACTGCTGCAACTGCTGGAGGAAGCCGGTTATACCGTGGACGCCGTGGCCCAATAATTTCGTAATTGTATATTAATTTGTGGACGCGGCACGCGACTGGAATCCCGCGTCGTTGATCTCGACCCAGTGGCCGTCGGGGTCCTGGAAGTAGAGTTGCTTCACGCCGTCTACCCGGGTGGTGATCGACTGCGGCGCACCGGGCCAGTCGAAGTAGGGCACGTCATTTTCTTCCAAACGGGCCACGAAGCCCTCTACCGAGGGCACGCTAAAGCACAGGTGGTCGTTCTTGTCGCGCTCCACCTGCTGCTTCGCCCCCTGGATGAGGTGCAGTTGGCTGCCCGCGCCCAGTGAGTACCAAGTGTGCCGCCCGTCGTGGAAGGGCTCCTCCAGCTTCTTGAACCGCAGAATCTGGTCGTAGAAATCGGTGCTAGTTTCCAGATTGTAGACGTAGACGGCAATGTGGTCGAGCCGGATGGAATCGGCGGCCGGAGCGGAATTGGTTTGAGCGTAGGCAGGCAGCGTAAAGACGGTGCTGAGGCTGATGAGGATAAGTAGTTGTCGCATAAGCTAAAGTTTAAACTAAGATGATGACTCGTATAGTGAATCGTTGGAAGGATCGTCTCACCGGCGAAGTTACGGAAATCTTGTTGAGCATTTCAATTCAGCCGGAAACTAGTACCGGGAAAGATTGAAGGCCTTGGCTAGCTTCTGAGGCGTTGCTACTCAACCCGCAACACAATTCTTTTGTAACTGGTCAGCGCTAGTTCGCGCTCATCCGTTAGCGCTAGGATCAAGTGAATGGTTTGCCCGGCTTCTGCTGATTCAGGAATTTGAAGTGATACAAAGGGTTTGTTGCTGGGGGTGGTGATAAGTTGTTCTGCGTCCGGGTAGCTACCGGCTTCCGGATAGATAAGCCAATGGTACTGCACCGTATCAGCGTCGGGGTCATACGACTCAGAAGCATCAAAGGTAACCGAGGCACCGGGTTTTATCGTGGTTCGGATAACGTCTCCATCAGGAAAACCCCAAATGACAGGAACGGGATGGTGATTTGCCTGCTCGTAGTTTTTAGCTCCCCATTGCACGCGGGCCGCGAAGTCATTCTGAAAAGCCGGTCTCCAACGATACACTGTGGCCATTGCCGAAGAATCAACGTTACCGGAAGCTTTATCGAGGTAAGTATCCGTAGCATCTACGTACAGACCTGAAAGTTGCTTCTGGTATCGGCCTCCCCAACCGCCCCACGTAGGATGCGTCGGTTCGTTCAATCCTTGGTCTAAAAAATAGAGCCACGACGGCGAATCACCTTCCTTCATGGCCCCATACGGGTTACGATCCCCACCTCCGGTATACGTCTGCGTGGGATACAGACTTGCTAACGGGTTTTGCTCGATGATGTGTTTGTGAAGCCAATCCCTAGAGGTAATCGTCATATCACCTCCGATGAACATTCCCCGATATCCTGATGCCCACTTGTTGCCGCTTGGGGCCAGGGCCACGATCTTCCATACGTTCGGAAACTCGTCGATGATCCAATCAACCGATGAGTCTTGTTTTCCGGTAAAGTAAATCCGAAGATTTTTGGTGAAGTTTTTAAGGGCTGCTTCTGATAGGGTGGCTCGGGCTTGCCACAAGGCCTGGGCAACATCGGCACCCCCTCCCCACACTGACACGCCCACTGGTTCCGGGCTTTCGATGACCATTTTCACGATCCAATCTGACCCTTCGGTGTTTTTATTTTTACCGATATACGCTTCAACCGGTATTTTTGTGCCGTTTCCCGAGCATCCTTTCTTCACGATACTGTGCAGGTAATCAGCGGTCGGGTAGTCCTCGGCGTGTAATTGTAGATTGTCCTCAATAGTAGCGTAGGCCGAGATCAGCGTATGGATGATACTGTCTTTGAGAATGGGCGGTTCTTGGTCGTAGTTGACATCCGCGTTGGCGATCAAACCTACCAGGTTGAACTCGTTGGCGTAATGCAGCAGCCGCACCAAAGATTGTTGATCGTCCGGGTCCTGACCGATATCAGTGGTAACGATCAACGGTCTCTTTTTCGCTTGGGTGGTGAGCGTGGGAGCCAACAGAATAAGCACGAGTAGGAAAGCTATTTTATATGTCTTTGAAAACCCTTCTTGAAAAAGCATATTCCAATAATTTTTTGCGCTTTGATCGAACCGAGTTATGGGTTCAGAATTTGAGCGGTATGATCCTTGGTCTTGACCTTCTCGATGATATCGGTGATGATCCCTTGCTCGTCGATGACAAAGGTGGTGCGGGCGGTGCCCATATAAGTGCGTCCGTACATCGATTTCTCTTTCCACACGCCGTAGGCCTCGTTGATGGCTTTATCTTCGTCAGCTACTAAAGTGAACGGCAGTTCGTACTTGCTGGCAAACTTATCGTGCGACTGCACGCCGTCGCCGCTGATACCGATCACCTCGTAACCGGCTTGCTGTAGTTCGGCGTAGTTGTCTCGCAGGTTGCAGGCCTGGGCCGTGCAGCCGGGAGTGTCGTCTTTGGGATAGAAGTAAATAGCTACTTTCTTGCCTTTAAAATCAGACAGACTTACGGATTTGCCATGTTGATTGTGGGCGGTAAAATTAGGAGCGGCATCGCCGACTTGAAAGTTCATGGTGGTTGGGGTTGTGAGAAAAGACGTGATTAATTGTATCGGTACGGTTAGGATAAACTTCGTATTCCCACTTTCTGTTCACGCTGAATTATCGGCAGCACTGTCGGGCGGCTTCTAGTTGCTCCTTGAAAGCAGAGGCGTCATCCACGTGCAGAGCGATTACCTTATACGTTTTCTTAATGCCGTACAATCCGTGAAGCGTGTTCTCCCCGTTAAGCTGGATGATCACGTTGTGAGGCTCCAGTGGCCCCAAGAACGATAAATTTCGGGTTTCTTGGTCAAAGGCGACTTCTTTTGAGGATAGCTCCACCGACATAATATCATCCAACCGAATGGTGGTCTCGTTCATAATTCCGTAGCGTAGGTTCAGTTGATCCCCGTCAATGGAGATTGGCCGTTTCGTCATGGATTTCAAGAATCCGAATAACTGAATGGCGGAGTAAATACCCAACCCCGTTAGTATCCAAGCAGTCAGTTCGCTCCATCTTGACAGCAACAGATGGAAAACAAAGGTTTCTGCTCCAATAATGCCGATGACCACGATCAGCAGCGCCCCGGTTCCGCTACTGCGGTGGTAGGTGAATTCGTTGTTCTGCAACTTCCATTTTTTCCAGTAAACAAACCCGTAGTAAAACACCGCAACCTCGGTGGCAAACGGTATTGCGACTGGTTTAGGTAGCACCTTCAAACACCCTTCTTTCAAAGCAGTGAAGAAGTCAACGGTTTGTGCGTTACGCGCTCGGGTTTCTTTGGCTATCGTTCGGAAAGTATAAACGACGTACGACAAAACTCCCAGCTCAACAACAGGGAAAATCCAGGTTTTGAATAGCGCCAAGTACGTTTGGTCTTCTTGCGGCAGAAAGTGAGTCCCTGACAATAGTCCCAGCACCATCACCGGAACCACCGTCGTGTTGGGAATGGTCGTCTTGCGAATCAGCAGTAAATAGACAACCGGAACGGTCAGCAACAGGTCCACCGTGATGGCGAACGGCAGGGCAGGGGTCGCTTCCGGAAAAGAGGATTGCATAAGAATAATCAGCGCAGCAAACAGTCCTACCGGAATACCAAAGGAAAGCAAGGTTTTAGGTAAGAGTAGGGTTCGGTTCATAGCCTGCGCTTCAATTTGTCCTCAAGGTACTTCTTTTCTCAAAATTCCTACCACTCCCAACGTTCACCCGTTTGCTGTGCCAGATGGTGGCTGAGTACGGCATCCGGGTCAACGCGGTGGCTCCCGGCCCGATGTAGTTAGATAGAGACTCGGAAGAAGTTGAATCGCTTTCGTGAATTTGTTAAAAAAAGCAGTAGCTTGGGAGAAGGAATTATCTTCTTTCAATCATGGCTTCTTCCAAGCTTCATTTCCTTTCTTCTACGGTCGACAAAGATCGCGCCTCGGATCGGCAAATTTCTGATGCTGAACTATGGGCCAGTTTTCGGAGCGGTAATGAAGAAGCTTATCAGGATATCTACGATACGCACTTCGACGTGCTGTATAACTACGGTCGGCAATTCTGCCTCAGCCCGGCCCTGGTCAAAGACTGTATTCAGGATGTCTTCGTCACGATGTGGGTTTCCCGCGCCAGTCTGGGGGCTACCGATTCTATCAAGTACTATCTTTTTAAAGCACTAAAGCGCCGGATCGTCAAGTGCTTGAAGAAAGAGCAGCGCCGCGTTGAACTTAGGGCGCAAATTCCGCCCTTCGAGAACGTGTTGTCGGCCGAAGAGCGCCTGATTTCTGCTCAGGAAAGCGAAGAGCAGAAGAACCGAGTCAGACGGGCAGTGAACCAACTGTCGGACCGGCAACGGGAAGCGATATTCCTGTTATTCTACGAAGAACTCTCTTATGCTCAGATTGCCGAACTACTGTCGGTACAGCCCAAGACTGCCCGGAATTTGGTAGGAAAAGCGCTACAAGCAATGCGCACCAACCTTCTATCCGCATTACTACTTCTGTCGTTCTTACTATCAATTCGATAAATTTTTACCCACTTCTCTACTTCCTTTTTAAAAAGATTGCTTGTTAGTTTGCGAATCAAGTAAACTTTCCGGCTATTTTCAGTTAGCGTCGGGCAAATTCTGTTTCGGTGTCCTTTACTAAGCAAACGGACAATTGCTTATGAAGTACGTCAAGTTTTCGTCTTCCGATTTTGCTGCCGACGCGTACTTCCGACAATGGGTGTATCAACCCGATGCCGCTAGCCGCCGCTTTTGGAAAGACTGGCTAACCCAGCATCCTGAAAAGCAAGCGGCGGTTGAGGAAGCGCAGCAGTTGCTGCTTTCCCTGCAATTCAAAGAGTACACGTCCACTGCTGAGGAGAAGCGCGAAGTTTGGCAACGGATCAACCAAGCGCGGACGCACAAACTTGCTCATTTTTCTAACCAAAAAACAGCGACTCGCCGCTGGGTCATGGTCGCCGCCGCTTCGGTGGGGGTGCTGCTCATGGCCTTCGCTTGGGCGTACTTTGGGTGGCCGAACCCTAACGAACAAGTTTACACCGCCGCCTACGGAACCACGCAGACCATCATTCTTGCTGACCAAAGCACCGTGGAGCTCAACGCCAACTCCACCCTACGCGTCAGTGCCGATTGGACCCAGCGCCGGGAAGTGTGGCTGGAAGGCGAAGCATTCTTTAAAGTACAACCCCAGCGCACCGGCGCGGGCAAAAAAATCCCTTTTCTGGTGCATACCGACGAACTACTCGTGAGGGTCGTGGGCACCCAGTTCAACGTGCGGTCGCGGCGCGGCGAAACGCAGGTGGGACTCAGCAGTGGCAAAGTGACCCTGGCCCTCACCGACGAAGAAAACCCGAACGTAGCTATGCAGCCGGGCGATTGGGTGGCTTTCTCCCAAGAAGCGCAACGGCTTGAGAAAAATCAGATGGCTCCGGCAACCTACACCGCCTGGCGCAATCACCAGCTACGCTTCGACGGGCATCGCTTGTCCGAAGTGCGCACCGTGCTGGAAGATTACTACGGATACCAGGTAACCTTTTCTGACGAAACGCTCGCCAGCCGAACCTTTAGCGGCGAATTTCCGACCGACCGCACTGATCTGCTGCTGGCCGCCATTGAGGCCGCTTTAGAGGTCGAGGTGAATAAAAAAGAAAACGAGATTTCCATTACTGAACGATAAAAAGACGATACAAAACTACTGAGCATTTCACTTAATCCCCCTAACCCATGAAAAAGCATTGCTTTCTGATTGCCCTGAGTTGGCTGCTGGGAACCAGTTTGGTTCAGGCGCAACACCACATGGCCAGCCATTCTCCCTTAGTGGTTCAAAACACCCCGCAACGCTTGAACCCCGCAACGCAAAGAGCGCAGTCGGTCACCCTGTCGTCAGCGGTTAAAGAACTGGCCGATCACTACCAAATCAGCATCTCCTATGATCCGTTGTTGTTGGATCAGAAAACCATCCGCCCGCTGCGGCAACGTACTTCTTTGGAAGCGGATTTGTCTCAGTTACTGACACCTTATTCGCTTCAGCACCGGAAGTTAGAAGAGGGGTTTTACATTATCCAGCCCTCCAAAAAAGTGGACTCAGTAGGCCGACTCGCCCCGCAGGAAAAGTCGTTTTTACCACCGTTACCGAACGTCACACCAACGTTGCTGCCAACGGCTGAAAAACCTACGCGACGCTGGGAGCAAACTATCAGCGGAAAGATAACCGACCTAACCAATGATGAATCACTGCCGGGGGTCAACATTCTGGCCAAGGGCACCACCACCGGCACGGTCACCGACATCAACGGTAACTATCGGCTCACCGTTGCCGACGATGTCGCCACCCTGGTGTTCTCTTCCATTGGATACACCACCGAAGAAGTAGCCATCGGCGGGCGCAGCACCATTGATCTGGCCCTGGCTCCGGATATTCAGTCTTTGTCCGAAGTGGTGGTGGTGGGTTACGGAACCACCAAGCGCAGCGACCTGACGGGCTCGGTAGCCACCGTCAAGGAGCAAGAACTCAAGCAGGTAGCCGTTGCCTCGCTCGATCAGGGCCTACAGGGCCGGATCGCCGGAGTACAGGTCACCCAGGCATCCGCGGCGCCGGGCGGTGCCGTATCGGTGCGCATCCGGGGCGTTAACTCCATCAACGGTACCAACGAACCGCTCTACGTGATCGACGGCATTCCCATTATTCCCAGCGACGGAGCCGAGTCACCCACCGGGGGTGGAGTGCCCGGGCAGGGCGGGGGCGGCATCGCTTCCAATGCCCTGGCATCGATCAACCCCGGCGATATTGAATCGATTGAGGTGTTGAAAGATGCCTCGGCCGCCGCCATCTACGGCGCGCGCGGGGCCAACGGGGTGGTTATCATCACCACCAAACAGGGCAAGGCCGGTCGCACTACCGTAGATTTTGAAAACTACTACGGGGTGCAGGAGGTAGCCAATACCTACGACGTGCTGGATGCCCGCTCCTTCGGCATCTGGGCCAACGAATACGCCGTCAGCCAGGGGCAAGACCCTTACTTCAATGAGCAACAGATCGATTCACTGGGCCGGAACAGCACCGACTGGCAGGATCAAATCTACCGGACAGCACCGATGCAAAACCATCAGTTGACCATCACCAGCGGCAATGACAAAACCACCTTTTCGCTCGGAGCCAACTACTTCCGCCAGGAGGGAGTGGTGAAAGAATCGGGCTTCGAACGCGCCTCGTTGCGACTCAACCTAAATCACCTGGTGAGCGATAAATTTAAGGTAGGTACCAGCCTCATGATCAGCCGACTGGGCAATGACCGCGTCCTGACCGATGGCAACGAGAGCGTAACCAGCCTGGCCCAAAAGGCCCCGCCGCTTGTACCCGTGTTTGACCGCGACGGTGACTACACCGTCGCCGACCAGTACGGCCTGTCGCTGAACAGCAATCTGGACCTCAACGAAGTGCTTCCCAACCCGGTGGGGCGCGTCAACGAAACCACCGATCGGGAGACCACCAACCGCATTCTGACGAACCTCTACGCTGAGTATGAATTCTTGGAAGGACTAAGCCTGAAGGTAACCGGGGGAGCCAACCTCACCAACCGCAACCGCGATACCTACTATAGTCAGCGCTCTTTCGAAGGAGCTGGTTTGGGTGGTTTTGCTTCCACCGGCAACTCCGAGCGACTTATTTTCCTGAACGAAAATATCCTGTCATTCAACCGGACCTTCGGGGGAAAGCACCGGGTGAGTGCCGTGACCGGCTTTTCAACGCAGTACGAAATCCTTCAGGGACGCAGCATCAACAACACGGGGTTCGGCATTGATGACGGGGACCTGAGCCTGAACGATATTGGGTCGGGCACCCAGTTGGGCGGACCGGGAGTTGGCTCGTTCAAGCGCGACGAAAGCCTGGCTTCTTTCATTCTGCGCGCCTCCTATGGTTTTGATGACCGCTACCTGCTTACGTTTACCAGCCGGGCCGATGGCTCGTCTAAGTTCAGTGAAGGCAATAAGTGGGGCTTCTTCCCTTCCGCCGCGGTGGGATGGAACCTGGGCAACGAGGCTTTTATGAGCGACGTGAGCTGGATCAGCAGCCTGAAGCTGCGCGGTAGCTACGGGCAGACCGGCTTTCAGGAGATTCTTCCCTACCAATCGCTGGCCCGCTACGGCTCGGAGAACTACTCCTTCGGCGATATTCCGGTGGTGGGTTATCAGCCCCTGGCCCCAGCTAACCAGGACCTCACCTGGCAAATCACCTCGCAAATGGATGTAGGTGTTGATGCCGGTCTGTTTGAGAATCGCCTGACGCTGACCGCCGATTATTACGTCAAGAATACCGATCGTTTGCTGCTGTTCGTTCGCCCCCCGGCCAACACGGGCTACAGTGGTGCGCTGGCCTTCAATATCGGGGAAGTGCGCAACGAAGGATGGGAACTTAGCGTGGGCACCAACCTGGCGTTCGGAAATTTACGGTGGACGTCTAACCTCAATCTCAGTAGCAATACCAACGAGGTGCTGGACTTAGGTCCGCAGGAAGAAATCTTTGGTGGGCGAATTTCCGCAGACCGAAAGGATCAGGGCAATCGCACGGCAGTAGGTGAGCCGATTGGCGTCTTTTATGGCTACCAAAGCGACGGCATCTTCCGCAACGAAGCCGAAGTAAGTGCGCATACTACCACTGTTGACGGACAGGAAGTAGTCATCCAGCCTGATGCCCAGCCGGGCGACCGGCGGTTTGTGGATGTCAACGAGGATGGCGATATTTCGAACGACGACCGCACCACCATTGGCGACCCTTACGCGGATTTGATCTACGGCTGGTTGAACAACTTTTACTACGGCAACTTCGACTTCAGCTTTTTCTTGCAGGGCACCCAGGGCAACGACATTCTTAATGTCTCGCGGGAGCCACTGAGCGCCAACAATACCCAGAACAACGTTCTACAGGATCGTTTCGACGGTCGTTGGACGCCCGACAACCCCAATGCTATATGGCCTCGGGCCGGTGCCTTCAACCCCATCGGTGGCGGTTCGGGTGGCTTCGGCGACTACATCGTGGAAGATGGTTCGTACCTTCGGCTGCGCGATATCACGCTGGGCTACACGGTTCCCGCCTCCGTTATCAACGGGCTCCGAACGGCGCGCATCTACGTGAGTGCGCAGAATCTGTTCACCATCACCAACTATAGTGGAGTGAATCCGGAAGCTAGTTCTCAGGGACAGAGCGCCACCAATTTCGGAGTAGATTTCGGCGGTTATCCGGTCGCACGTATCTACCGCGTGGGAATCAATCTTGGCTTCTAAATAAAATCTTTGGTTACCAAAATTTCAATCACATGAAAACTAGTTATATTCTATTATTCGTCAGCACCTTACTCGCGTTCAGCGGTTGCGAAAGTTACCTGGAAGAAGAACCGTTCAATACCGTGGACCCCGAAACCTTGTTTCGCGACGGCCCGGGAGCCCTGGCGGCGGTCAACGCCACCTACAAGATGATGTCCAGAAACCAGGATTCTTACGGTCGGGATTTTCTGTTCGTGAGCGAAGAGCCCACCGAAATGGTGACCACCCGTCGGGATGCTTCCGACGACCGGGGACGGTTAGACAACTGGCTGTGGGACAAATCGCACGGGTTTCTGGCCCCGGTGTGGACGGAGGCCTATGCGGTGATCAACGCGGCCAACGGAGTGATCGAGAACGTTCCGCTGATCGAAGGCATGAACCCGTTGCTCCAGGACCGCATTGTGGGAGAGGCTAAGTTCTTGCGGGCCTTCAATTACTTCGTTTTGGTGAGAATGTGGGGCGGAGTGCCCATCCGTACCCAGCAGATCAAGGGAGTATCCGAACCGTTGCAACTGGCCCGCAACACCGCGTCGGAGGTGTACCAACTTATCATCAAAGATTTGCAAGAGGCCGAGCCGGTGCTTCCCACCCGCGAAGGGTACCGCGCTTTTGCGGGAGCCAACACCGGTCGGGCCACCCGGGGCGCCGCGCTGGCGCTCTTGGCCAAGGTGTACCTTCAGAAGGGAGCCACTCCCGCCGTGGGCGAAGGCGGCGATTTTGCCGAGAGCCTAAAGTACGCCAACCAGGTTATTAGCGAAGGAGACTACGAACTGGTAGAAGACTACCGCAGCATCTTCGACATCAACTCCGAAAATAGCGCCGAGGTCATCTTCGATATTCAGCAGGCTTCGGTAGAAAACTTAGGAGGCGACCTGTCGGGCCACGTGGTGCCCCGCAACTCGGGTTTGGGTAGGCAAAGCTGGGGCAACTTTCATGCGGAAGTGCCCTTCTTCACCGAATACGTCGGAGAGGATCAGCGTACCGAAAGTTTCATCCTGGAATACGTTGCCGACGGAGACACCGTCACCTACGACGCCAACAACTTTGCGGACGACAATTACGTGACCGACGGGCCGGGATTCTTCAAACTGGCCGAACTAGACCCTTCCATTGGCGCCAACGCCCAGGAGCGGCCCAACAAAGTGCTGCTTCGTTACGCCGACGTGCTGCTGATGCAGGCCGAAGCCGCCAACGAGGTGAGCCAGGCACCCACCGCCGAGGCCTATGCCTCCGTGAATCAGGTGCGTCAGCGCGCCGGGATTCCGGACCTGGTGCCGGGCCTTAGCTACCAGGCATTCAAAGATTCGGTGTTTGTAGAACGAAGAAAAGAACTGATCTTTGAGTACCACGGGTGGTTCGACGGGCTACGGCACTGGAACTTCTTCACCGACCGGGTGCTGGCGAACGTGCAAACCCGGGAAGATAAAATACAAGCCGAAGAATGGCCCGATGGCAACGATGCCGCTCCGCGTTTCTTTACCAGCGACAACATCAAAGACGATAAGTTTCGCCTGTTTCCCGTGCCGCAGAATGTGATTGACCTTAACCCCAAACTGGACCAGAACCCGGGTTGGGAGTAACCTAATACGATGAACAGAAGAGACTTTGTACTGACGGCAACAACGGGGGCCATCGTCGCTCCCCTGCTTTCGTTCGGTGCCACCGCCCGGAAGCACCTGATTGATGAAATCGAGCTGTTTCGCTACGACATCAACACGCCCCGCCACTTTTCGTGGGGAACCTGGCACAACCGGCAGCACGTATTCATGCGCATCACTTCGGGCGAACATACCGGCTGGGCCGAAGTGGCGGCCGACAAAAACAACCCGGAGCTGGACACCCGCGCCTGGGGTCGTTTTTTGCAGGATTTCAAAAAGCTGCCTATCGATGAAGCCTACGCGCTGGTCAAGGCAAACCAGGTAGGCACCGGTAAGGACGGCAAGTACCACAAGAAGCAGCTCGAGTTTGTGGAGATGGGATTGCTCAACTTGCTAGGACGCGTTGCGGGTAAACCGGCGATTGAGCTACTGGGCATGAATGATCGAGCACCGGTGCCCGGCCTGTACTGCATTCTGGACGACGACCTGGAAAAGATTGCGGCAGGCATTGCGCAGTGCCAACAGCAAAACCTGGATGACTACGTCAAGTTCAAGATGTTCGGCCAGCCCGAGCTGGACCTGAGTATCGCGAAACTGGCCCGAGAGAAATTAGGCGACGACGCTTTCATCTTGTCTGACGCCAACCGGGGCTACAAAGATTGGAAATCCGTTGACGAGCTGGCCGCCGTGCTCAACAAGCTGCGCGAGCAGGGACTGAACGCAATGGAAGACCCGGCCGAGCTCACCAACGACCAGTGGATTGCCCTGCAAAACCAGATCGGCGACCTGGCCCTGGTGCCCGATTACGCGATGCGCCCGGCCTGGAAAGGACTGGAGCGCGCGGTGCCGGGCATGGGCCGGGTATACAACTTCCATCCCGAATCGATGGGCAGCCTGCACCACCTGAGTCCCTTGGCCGCCAAGGTGCGGGGCTTCGAGGGCAAGATCATGATCGGCGATGCCAGCCTGGTGGGTCCGGCGTGCAGTGTGTGGCAACAGATCGCTATTGGCGTGGGCGCGGTCTGGGTCGAGGCCCTGGAGAAAGCAGAAGAATCGCAGGAGTACCTGGCCTGCGTAATAGACAAGGCCACGTACCGGGATGAGAATGGCCAGTTTGCCATGAAACCGAAGCCCGGCTTCGGACTAGAGATGGACGTAGTTGCCCTAAGAGAACAATGTCCTAAAAACATAATGATCTAACGCTATGTCAGAACACATCACCCACGTGGCGATTTTTGAGGACGGCTACCGCCTGATGCAAAGCAACCAGACGCAGTTTCCGAAAGCCTTCGTGCACAGTCTGAAAGACCACTACGACTACGGCATCGTGTGCTGCGGCACCCGCGGCAACCATACCTACGCCGTCCCTATCGTAGAAAAGTACCGGGGGCGGGCTCCCGAAGACTACGCAGAAGCGGAGCTTCAGCAACTGGCCGGAGCGCTAGGGTGGATCTCGCACCGGGCCGCCGACAGCGTGCTTAATCCCCTGGCCGACCAGGTGGACGAGCGGCAAAATCCAATGTTCAACGGGCAGGATTTGAAACGCTACTACGAAGTGGTGGTGATGAAGGAGGTGTACGATAGCGGGGAACGAACCACCGCCTCGCCCTACGAAGTGCTGTCGCCCGCCACCCTGGCCGAAGGTTTGCACCCCAATCCGGCGGCGCAGGCGGTGAACATCCGTCCCTTCGAAACCCTGTTCACCAACTACTACCTGCGCGAGTTTCTGGGCTTGATGCACTTCACCGCATCGGAAGCTCCCGACGACCTGGACGCTTACCTGACGGATTCGGTGAAGCACGCGCAGTACTTCCAGGAAGACCTGAGCCTGTACACTGCCGCCTACGAAAACCCGGACCCGATGAAGATGCAGGAGTTTGTCTATCATCTGAATTTTTACAACCGACAGGACCCGCTGATCCAACTGCTGGAGCGGCTACGCGGCGAGAAGTCCGCCGCTCCGTCCGACTTAAACCGAGCGATGCAGTCGGCCGATGAACCCTGCCAATACGCCCAGGCGGTGAAACTGAATTATGACTTCTGGCAATCGCTCGCCGCGTTTTATCGAGGTGAGATCGAACGACCTTTGTTGCAAGAGCAGTTGTTGATGTAAACTTTTATAGCCAGCGTTAAAACGCTGGGCTATGGAAACGGTGACTATTTTAAATGTCAGTTAAACCTGCACTATACCTACCATGAACCATTCCCGAAATCGAAGAAAGTTTCTAACCCAACTGTCCCTGGGAGGGTCGGCACTGATGTTGGCTCCCGCATTGTTGCGCGCCGCCTCGCTCCAGGCGGCCAATGCCGCACCGTTTCAGCTCCGCGGTTTGCTGCCAGTGGCGCTGGTAGAAGACTGCTTCGACCTGGCCTTCGTCTTGCCGGAACTATCTACCCTCACCAAAACGGCCCTGGCCGGAGACATTGACCTGAAAATTCCGGGCAACAAAGGACGACTCGCGCCCAGCCTGACGCTGAAGATGGAAGTGCTGCCCGACGTGCTGAGGAAGATCAAGAAACCAGCCGAAGAAGCCAAGTCTATGCAGGCCGATAAGCTCTCGTTCCTGCTGGGCATCCTGACCAACAACGCGCTGCGCGATCAGCTACAACCGGTGTACGAGCAGTACGCGGATAGCGTCCAAGAGTTGAGCATTTATCAGGATACGGCTTTGCTGCGAGCACTGGCGGGTCCGACGGCTACCTCGGTGAAGTACGAAGACCTGGATCAGCTCCTAAAAGTAATGCTGCCCCGCGCCATTACCCGGGTGCACACGCTGATCCCCGACAGCCAGGACGGGCCGGAATGGGTGGTTCGGATGGGCCAGTGGCGCCAAGAGAACCACGATCTGATGGAGCAGTACGCCCGCATCTATACCCAACCCAATTCGGAGAAAGAGAAAAAGTACGTTCAGGATACCAACCTATACGATGCAAACGATCCGATCATTCAACTGGCCCGAAAGACGCAAAACGGCGAGCGGGTGGACGAAGATGAACTGGAGCGTTACGTGAACGAGGCACTCGGCGGTACCGGAAATCGCTACGCCCAGGCTCTGGCGACCGGTATTCACCGCATTCGCACGGTAGATAAGTTCTTACAAGGAACCATTGATGACCCTGCTTTCCTAACCGCCCTGAAGGGATAACGCACCATGATCCGAAATACAAATCGCCGCAACTTCTTGAAACATATCAGTCTGGCCAGCCTGGGACTGCTTATGACTCAAATTCGCACCGCCACCGCCGGAGTCAATCCCACCATTTTGCTCATTTCGGGTTGGCAGGATATGAACATCGGCGACATCGCCCACACTCCGGGACTGCTGCACGTGTTCGCCACGTTTTTGCCCGAGGCGAAGGTAATTCTGTGGAAGCGAAGGAAGGGCGACGAAGCGGATACCATGCTCCGACAGCACTTTCCGAACGTGCCGCTGATCTACGGAAACGTGGATGAGAATCGGGACGTAGACAGCGAAAACGTGCGCAGCGCGATGGCCGAAGCCGACATTCTGGTGCACGGTTCGGGCCCGGCGGTGGTCGGACAGCGGCACCTGGAAGCCTGGATAAAGCACACCGACAAGCCCTTCGGAATCTTCGGCACCACCATCGAGGAGATGAAGGACGGTTTGCCGGAGGTTCTGCGGAAAGCAGCTTTCGTCTATACCCGCGAAACCGATTCGCTCAAGGTGCTGAAGAAAGAAGGCATCAGTGGCAAGCACGTAGCCTTTGCTCCCGATGCCACTTTCTTCATGGATATCACGGATGACCAAAAAGCCGAGCACTTTTTAAATGACAACGAACTGACCAGCCAGCCGTTTCTTTGCGTTATTCCCCGGCTGCGCTATTCTCCTTCCTATCAATTTAAAGACGTAGATTGGTCGCAAGAACGCATTGACAAGGTAGAGCGGGTGAATGCCGCCACCAAGGAAGAGGACCACGCCAAGCTGCGGGAGGTGATGATTACCTGGGTGCGCGAAACCGGTCATAAGGTATTGGTTTGTCCGGAAATGACCTACCAGGTGCCCCTTATGGAAGAATTGCTAATTGATCCCCTGCCCGCCGACGTGAAGTCGCACGTGGTGAAGCGGGGCTACTGGATGCCCGACGAGGCCGCTTCGGTCTACGCGCGGGCGCGGGCGGTGGTGAGTTTCGAGTGCCATTCGCCGATCATGGCCATTGCGGCCGGAACGCCCAGTTTCTACTTACGCCAGCCCACCGACACCATTAAAGGCCAGATGTACTACGACCTGGGCCTCGACGACTGGGTGTTCGAGATAGACGACACTACCGGCAAAGAGATCGCCGACACCCTGATGCACGTTCATAAGCACTATGATCAGGCCCAGGCTAAAGTCGCGCAGACCAACGCCCGAACGCATGAAATCTACAAGCAGGCTACCGGAGCGGTGAAACGGGAAATGAGATCGTAAGATGGTCGCGGCTTTTGCAGTTATTATCAGCTTTGAGAAGAAACAGCGCAGACGTGCTTAGAATGATAATTGGTTGGTGTTTAGTGATGATGGTGGGCGGGAGCTGTGCTCCTGGTTCTTCCTCTGAAGACCGTTCGGCTTTTGCTGAACAAGCTTCGGATGAAAGTTGGGAGTTGTCCGGTCAGGAATTAGCCCGGCAACACTGCACCACCTGCCACACTTACGTCGGTCCGGCGATGCTGCCCCGTGCCGTGTGGGCTAACGTACTCACCGACATGGGCCATCGCATGGGCGTGTACGAAAACGGCGCTCCGCCCGATAGTTTGTTCGAAGCCGGAATCGCGGCCACCTTGGTAAAGCGAGCCAACGTGTATCCGTCCCAACCAACCGTCAGCCCCGAAGTCTGGCAGCGACTGCGCAATTATTATCAACAAGAAGCTCCCGAAACGCTGATCGTTTCATCTCGAACGATTGGTGTAACCGGTCGCCTGCCCTTCCGGTATCGTCCCTCCCAATTCTCCCAGTCTCCGCCGCTGACCAATATGGTCAAGATTCTGCCGGGCCGCGGGCTGGTCTTCGGCGACGGCAAGCGCGACGGAAGTAGTTACAACTTACTGAATGAGCAACTGGAACGATCCTACGACATTCGGTTACCCACCACTCCGGTGCACCTGCGGGAGAAAGACGACACCGTTTACCTGACCACCATCGGGCGCAAGATGCTGCCCTCGGACCAGCCCGAGGGAGCCGTGCAGCAACTGTTCAGCAAGCAGCCGAATCAACCACCCACCTCAGCCAAACTTGTATTGCGTAACCTGCAACGACCGGTGCATACCGCCTACGCTGATCTGAACCAGGACGGACGGGAAGACATCGTCGTGTGCGAGTTCGGTAATTTGGTGGGGAAGTTAGCGTGGTATGAGAATACCGGTAACGGTAATCATACGCCGCACGTGCTTAAGTCTGCGCCGGGTGCCACGCGGGTAATTGTGCGGGACATGAACGACGACGGGCAACCCGACCTGCTGGTGATGATGGCCCAGGGCGACGAGGGAATCTACCTGTTTGCCAACCACAAGGGTAGCTTCACCGAAGAACGGTTGCTGCGGTTTCCGCCCGTCTACGGATCAACCTACTTTGATCTGGTAGATTTCAACGATGACGGACATCTGGACATTTTGTACACCTGCGGCGACAACGCCGACCTGAGTCCGGTGCTCAAGGAGTTTCACGGGATATACCTATTCACGAACGACGGGGCGCTGAACTTTACGCAGCAGTACTTCTTCCCCCTGCACGGCGCCTACAAAGCCCTGGCCGAAGACTACGATCAGGACGGCGACTTAGACATTGCGGCGATCTCCTTCTTTCCGGATTACAAACGCTCACCGGAAGAAAGCTTTGTGTACCTGGAGAACCAGGGAGAACTTCAGTTCCGAGCATCTTCGTTTCCCGAAGTCACCCGCGGCCGCTGGATCGTGATGGATTCCGGCGATCTGGATCAGGACGGCGACATCGACCTTGCTTTAGGCTCGTTCGTGGGTTTTCCGCCCGAGGGTGACACCACCGGCTTGTACGAACGATGGCTACAGAACAGCCCATCGGTGGTGGTGCTGGAAAACACGACGCACTAAAACTGCCCGATCAATCTGCCGCCGAACCTCCGGTTCGGTGGCTTGAGTAATGGGGGGACTCAATCCCCCACTATTGAAACACTAACTTATAAACATCAGCTCATGATAAAATTTGCCTATCCCTTGCTCCTCACCCTCTTCGGTTGCCTCAGCAGTCCGCTATCCGCCCAAGAGATCTCCCGCTCCTTCGAGCTGCGCTACTTTTCGTCCGCACCCGAGGCCAACGGCGAAACCGACTTCAAAGGGCCGACCGCCGTCTTTGACACCGAGCAGCGGGTGACCTACCTCAACCACTACGCCGACTACGCCACCCGCTTCTTCAATGATCCCAAACTCGACAAACTGGTGGTGAGCGACGCGGAATTAGACGCGGCGCTGCAACGGCTCAAGCCCCAGCCGCAGCCCAACACCCGACAGCGCATTCCCTTGGACACCTGGCGGTGGCTAGGCTTCCGGGAAGGGCAGCACGAAGAAGAGCGGCAAGCCCACCAAGCGTGGCTGAAGAATGCCAACACCACCATTGCCGACGGTGCGCTGCGCTTTGAGCAGGCCACCACCGTGCGCCAAACGTTTCCCGCGCAAGCGTGGCGGTTCTTCCTGGAGCTGGAGCTATCTTCAGCTACCGAAGTAGTGACCGTCGCGCTACTGTCCGCCGACCAGCAAACCATTGCCGAAGCAACGGTTACCGGCAACCAAATCAGCGTGCGCTCGGCCGATGAAACCATCACCAAATCCATCCCGAAGACGGCTGATCAGCGAACGCTGCGGTTTGAAGTGGATCTGGAGAACCAGCGCTACAACGTGCTGCTCAACGACCAACTGCTCGCTGACTTTGTGCCGGTGCTGGCCGCCTTACCCTTCACCCAACTGAGCCTTTCGGTTCCCGCGGGTCTTCAACTAGGGCACGTTTTCGGGCAGGGCTACACCAAGGCCAAGTTCACCGAAGAAGACAACCACTCGCGCGACTTTCCCTATTTTGTGGAAACCTTTGTGGACGAAGACTTCCGTCTCAAACCGCCGCTCGAGAACTGGCAAACGCTCGACTACGACGACGCGGCCTGGGGCGAAGCCGAACTGCCCTACCCCCACGGCGGCGACCGCTTCGCCGAAGAGTTTCTGTACCTGCGAAAAGTGGTGGAGCTAGACTCTTTTCAGCGCGCAATCCTTAGCTACGAAACCCTCGATCCGGGCGGTGAGATATGGGTGAACGGACGCGTGATAGAAGTGAAGCGCAAGCGCACGCCCGGCGAGGTCGACCTCACCCCTTTTCTGATACCCAACGCCCGAAACATCCTGGCGGTGCGGGTGTTCTTCGAACCAGATCAAGCACGCCAGCCGCCACAGCGCCACCGACGTGCACACCGGCTGGTTCGCCGGGCGCATGCACCTCGACCTGACCCGCGACCGTTACCTCAAAGACGTGTTCGCCTACGCCACCAGCCACGAACCCGCCGTGTGCCACGTGGATATCACCGCCCGCTCCGACGACTGGGGCCTGCCCTTCCACCAGAACGAAGACCCGCGCGCCTTCAACGACCAGGTTCGGGTCAGCCTGTACGAGTGGTACCCCACCGAGAAAACCGAGCCGTCGGCAGTGGCGACCAAACCCATCTACCTGAACCTGATGCACAACCAGGAAGTGTCCTTCGGCATTCCCGTAGCCAATGCCCAACTGTGGAGCGTAGACCGACCGTTCCTCTATAAGGTGCACGTCGAGCTGCTGGATAGTGCTGACCAATTGCTCGACGACATGGTGGTGACCACCGGGCTGCGCACCATCAGCCAGGACAGCGGCGTGTTCACCATCAATGGGCAGCCCGCTATGATGAACGGGACCTTGCTGTTTGGCTTCCGCCCGCCGTTGCACGACATCAGCCGCCAGCTGCGGGCCGGACCCAAGGAGTGGCTCGCTAAAGAGATTCTAATGGTGAAGAAGATGAACGGCAACACGATTCGGATGAGCGTGCACAACGACCAGGAGGGCGGCATCAACGACCCACGGCTGGCCGAGATCGCCGACCAGCTGGGACTGATGTTTCAGTGGACCACCGGCACTTGGGTGCGCAAGCTGAGTCCCTGGACACTGGACATTGCGTCGCTACCGGCGTATGTGAAGCAGGTGCGCAACCACCCGAGCATTGTGATGTGGCAGTTGACCAACCATCCGCTGTTCAAGAGTTTCGAGGAAGAAACGGTTCCGTTTATGGAGCAGGTGTACGCAGGCATCTATCCCTACGACCCGTCGCGCCTGATTGCGCCCACCTCGAACGTTGGCCTGATGCACGGCCCTAATGACGTGGGTACGGTGAACCGGCAGGGGGAAACCATCGAGCCTCCGGCGATCTGGAACGCCTCGATGATGACCATCGGCGACATGGACCACGCCACCGGCTACGGGGCCGAGTGGAACGTGCTGCGCAACTACCCCAATCCGCCCGACTTCGACAGCGACATGGGCTGGCGGCGCAGCACCTTTAAGGAAGGCTACATCAACAGCCCGGTGCGGGCCTACTTTGATTTCGAGAGCGAAGAAAGCGCCGCGCAGCCTAACTGGAACCTGTTCAAGGGACAACCCTACTACGAGATCAAGTCCTACGAATACCTCTACGACGAAGGCTCCATCGGGCGCCGTCTGGCGGTGGATGAGTGGCGGACAAGCCAGGCGTGGCAGGCGTTTAGCGGCTTTGAGGCGTACAAGAAGAAGCGCTGGCTGGGTTACGACGGCATGACGTGGTGCCCGCTGCACGGCGGCGGCAACATGGGCACGTACATGAAGCCGATCATCGACTACTACGGCCACGCCAAACTGGGTTTCTACGCGCTGCGCACGGTGTTTCAGGACGTGGTGGCGGGTACCCACAACGTGGATGTCGTGCTCGGCCCGGAAGATAATATTACCCCGGTGGTGATGAACCTGGGACCGGCTCAGGAGGTCGATTTATTAGTCATGGTCAGAGATGTCCAAGGACAAGAAGTAGCGCAGAAAGAGTACCGAATGAAGTTACCCGCCGGGCCCACCGCCACTACGGCCGAACCCTGGGATTATCGACCGGAGAAAGACGGCTATTACGCCCTGGAATACCACGTGCGGCGAAGCGCCAATTTACCGACGGGAAGGTAGCAGCGCGTCATTCCATGAGGGATTAATCCACCGTGGCGGACCCCGCCGGGTTCATGCCCGACTGGGACGCGGCGCACCGCCACTTAAATCAGTACAGATCCCAGTTACCCTTCAGATAATACCGATACAGCACCGGGTCGCCTAGCGTGTTTACGCGCACCGAGTCGGCGTCACGGGCTAAATAGTCCTTGCCGAACGAAGTCATCAGGAGCATCGCATCCTGGTTGAGCCACTGCGTTTCGATATTGACAAAATCCAGGGCTTGCAATCGCTCCTTTAAAGGTAGCGCTTGATCGGTTTTCACTCCCAGGACCCAGCCCCACTCGCCCATCGTTATTACTTGGTTGTGCATCGGCTGGGTCTGAAAACCGGCCTGTTGCAGCGTGAGATCGATGCACTTAAACGCCTGGGTGGCGAAGTACGGACTCCCCGCCTGAGTAATGAGCACGCCCCGCGGACGCAGCTGTCGGCGGCACAGTTGGTAGAATTCGCGGGTGTACAGGCGGCTCAGGTCGGCCGATTTGGGGTCGGGCAGGTCAGCGATGATCACGTCGTAGTAGTCGGTGGTTTGCTCGGCAAAAGAGAACGCGTCCTGGTTCACAATACGTACACGTTCGTCGCGCAGCGAACCTTGATTCAGGGTAGTGAGCACCGGATACGTTCGGCCCAGTTCGGTCATGGAGGGGTCCAGGTCCACCACCGTGATGGCGTCTACGGACGGATACTTCAGGATTTCGCGCACCGCGCAACCGTCGCCGCCGCCCAACACCAGTACTGACTGCGGTTCGCTAACCAGTTGCATGGCCGGATGCACCAGCGGCTCGTGGTACATTACCTCGTCGACGGTGCTCAACTGCTGGTTGCCGTTAATAAACAGCCAGTAGTCGTTTTTCCACTGCGTGAGCACGATCTTCTGGTAGCGGCTCTGCGTTTCGTAGATCACCTTATCCTTATAGCGCACTTGCTCACCGTAGCGAATGATCGGCTTCGCCGCGACCACCCCGGTGACCAGCACTATCGCCACCGCGGCCGCGATTCCGCCCACCCGCACCTGTTGCGGTCGTGGCATCTGCTTCCACAGCAAGCCTACCAGCACCAGCGCCACCAAAAAGTTGATGAAGCCCAGCAGAAATGGGGTATAAGTCAACCCCAGGTAGGGCAAGCCCACGAAAGCAAAGAACAGCCCGCCGAGTAAACTGCCGAAGTAGTCCTTTTCCATCACCGAGGCCACGTTGATACGCAGCGATTGGAACTCGTCGTTCACCCGCACCACCAGCGGAATCTCCAGGCCGATCAGGATGCCGATGATGATGCTCAGGGAGTAGATGATGATGCCAGTGTACATCGTGTAGCCCGAGGCCACGTAGGCGAACAGCGCCGAAAAAGCGCTGAAAATAGACAACGCAAACTCCACGAAAATAAAGGTTTGCAGCAGGTTTTTCTCGAACAATAGGCTGAGTCGGCTGCCCAGGCCCATGGAAAACAGCATGATCGACACGATCATCGTCCACTGAAACACCGAGTCGCCCAAAAAGTAGGTGGCCAGTGTAGAGAGCACATACTCGGCGACGATCCCGGCCAAACCGGTAGCGAACAGCGAAATCTTCAGAATCCGCGACTGTAGTGGTTTTGGTAAGGTTGGGGAAGAAGCTACAGACATAAGGTGATCAGCACCGACCCGCCCACGTAGGCGAAGGCCTCGATGAGCCCGGCCCCCACATTAGGTTTTTCCTGGTTCACCAGTTCGTCGGTGAGCTTGCGGCCGGGCAGCAGAATTTTGTCGGTGAGTAAGCGCACGATCGGCAAAAACAACAAGCCAATAGCCACATTCACGCCCACGTCGGTCAGGGACTGCGTCCAGGAGTAAAAATCGGTCATCAGCCCGAAGCGGATGAGGTTGGCAATGGAGATCAGCGCCCCGGCAAAGCCGAGTCCGACGGCCACGTTGTCGCGCTCGATTTGGTCGTGCACGTCGTAGGGCACCAGCGCGCGGTACACAAAGGCAGTGAGCAGTAGCAGCAGTTGGCCAATCAGCCAAAACACGATAGCGGTGAGCACGCCGCCCCCCTCGCCCGACACGGCTCCCAAAATGATGAGTCCGGTAGCAATGGCGTTGGCTCCCTCAATGGCTCCCGTGCCCACGTTGCGGTCTTCGGTGATCTCGCGGTACACGCTGAAGCGCGGCAGCAGCAGTTTGTCATTGACGATTACCGACAGGTTGAGCAGCAGAATGGCGAGCCCCCCGTAGATGCCGATGTTGATCAGATCGGGAATGAGTCCTTCGGAGGGTCCGATCAGGGCCCCGGTGATGGCCAAGACGAGACCAATGAAGTAGCCCACGTGGGCCACGGCGAAGGCGAAGTTGTCTTTCTCCACCAGTTCGTGCTTCACGTTCACCTGCCGGTGGAACACCCCGTAGAGCAGCTTACCGAGGTAGAACAGCATAAAGCAAGCGGCCAGATAGACCAGGGAAGAAAGCGCGGTGTTGAGGTAGATCATAGAGATGCAGATCGCGTGGTTAGTTGTTGTTTCAATCAATCACAATTTTGATGGGTAATGATGTAGTCACTCCATCCACTGTAATCTGCTCAAATCGCAGATAGTCTTCGCAACAAGAATCTTCATCGTACCTAGTCTGGATGTCTACCGTTCTGATTTGATCTCTAACTTCTAGGTAACACCTGTTCAATGCTGCTGGTTTTCGGTAGTCTAGAAAAGCGTAGTATATTGATGATCCGGGTCGGTTAGGTTCGATGGTAGCTTCCACCCTCTGTTGGTTATCATTTAGATAGTAGAAACTAATGCTGTCTGAATAGTTGGCCTCATCATCGCTAACGATCTTAATCAAAATAGTATCATCACCTCCGCAGTCATCGTCTTTACAATTATCACAGCCAAATAAAGCAGCTGTGCTGAGAAGCAGACCGAAATAAAGACCCTGCATATATATCATCCTAAGTAAATCTATTCACTAGCTTCCTCCTCTGGCTCTTCCAACTTGGTCACCCGGCGTTTCAAATCATCAATCTCGCGCTGAAATCCACCCTCTTTATTCAACCAGTAGTTAATATCGCGGATGTCCGCCCGGGTTTCCTGCATCATGCTGGCAATGATCTCCATGCTTCGGCCTTGGCTGGCCACAATTTCTTTGAAGTCCATCATGGCGCTGGCTAACAGATCCACTTTTTCGGTTAGTTTATCCTGCTTTACCAAGCTCTCGGCGAGCAGATCGATGATTGCTTTGTTCTCATTCATACCTTAAAAGATTAATGGTAGACTACTTTCCAAATCCGCCGCCGCGTGAGCGCATGCGTGACGAGCTGCTAGGGCTGCCGTAGCGCGAACCGGCCCGCGAGGTGCGTTGGGTGCTGCTGCGAGAAGCCCGACTGCCGGGATTGTTGCGCCAGGTGGTGTTGGGCTTGGTGGTGGCGGTGTGCTGGCTGTTGGTGCCGAAAGTGCGTTGACCACTACCAGTGGTGGGTCCGTAGTAGGGGCGGCCCGCCTGCCGGGCGCCCCGGTAGCCGTCGTAGTACGAGCGGCGCGCGGGGAACGTAGCCATGTTAAACATACTGCTGATCAGGGCATATTTGCCGTAGAACGACCAGAACGACTCGCCGTTACTGCCCTGCTGCCACTGCCCGTACTTCTCGTTGCCCACGTAGTTGCTGTAGCCGGGCGGAGCGGCCGTCTTAGACACCGTGCCGTCGGCCGACTTGGCAGCGATCTCCATGCCCATGTTGTCGATGTTGCGGTTGAAGTAGTCCTCGCCCACCGGCATCCAATCGGTGATTTCTTCTTCGGGCGTAGCGCCTTCCTTGCTCTCTTTGATGATGCGGTACTGGTGCTTGTAGTCCTTAAAGAAACTTCCTTCTTCGTCCATGTCGTACAAGATGATGGAGTAGATGGGCGTATCGGTCATGTCGCGAATGAGTTCGTCGACCGGGCTTTTCTCAAAGTCGTTGCTACGGCAGCTGAGAAAGAGTAGGGGGATCAATAAGAGCGAATACTTCATAAAAAAGAGAGTAACCGGTTAACGTCTAAGAAGAAACCCAAAGAAGTTATAAAACCGTCCGAATAAATGTCTTCCTGATCGTAGCCAGATTCACTGGGTGTTGTGTACACCTCCAGTTGTTTTTTCTTTAGGTTGGCGATCCAATACTCAGGAATTGCTGCTTCCGCGTAGGCCCGGTGCTTTTGATTACGGTCGTAGCGATAAGTGCTATCCGACACCTCCACAATGAGCCGAATATCATGGGCCTGCCAGTGACCTAATTGCAACAACTCCTTGCGAAAGGGAGCAATAATAATATCTGGCTGGGGCAGGCTATCATTGGATAGCTGCACTGGGTTTTGAGCATCTATCAGGTAGTCTTCGGTGGACAGCTGCTGCTGAAACATGCGTAATAAGTTTCGCACCGCCGTAGCATGGGGAGCATGTATTGGACTCATATCGATGATTTCTCCCGCCAGTAACTCTACGGATTGATCGGAAGAAAACACTCCTGCCTGATCCATCAGTAGTAAACAGTCCACTGAGAACTTGTGTTTGGACGGAGTGTCTGCTGTCATCGCGAATGGTTTACGAACGCACCAATTCCCACATCGTTTCTACGAGTTCACCAACTCTCGGTCAACGCCCTTTTCTATCTTCTCTAGCATGCCGTTGGCCCGGCGGTCGGCGATCTGCTGCTTCATAGTGAACCACTGGTCGCCCAGGCTCTTGCGCATCGTCCAGTCGGCGGCTTGCCGCACCGAGATGTTCATCAGGCCGCGCAGCCGCTTCGACACGTGCGGATTGAGCGAGCGCAGGCTCATCCCAAAACCGCCCTCGGCATACTCGATGTAGTGCCAGTATTCGCCGGGCATAAAGAGCGTATCACCGCGCTCCAGGTAACACTCGAAGCCCTTCACGTACTTCAAACCGGGGTGTTTTTCGTAGTCAGGCTGCACCACGTTCACGCCGGTGTGCACGTTGAAGGGGTAGCGGTAGAGTAGTTTGGAATAGGCGGGGCTGAACAGCACCACCCGGCGTTTGCCCTCGAACTGGGTCAGAAACACGTTCGACATATCAATGTCCTGGTGCATGCGGGCCACCGAGCCCTGGCCACCGAAGAACATGTAGGGGAAGCCCTTCAGGAACTGCGTTTTGATGTCGGGAAACGTAAAGTCGTTCATCAGCTCCGGACAATCTTTGAAGATATTCCACAGGTGGATGCGCAGGTCAGTGGGTGTGGTCGCGATCAGGTCAAGGTAATCGGCGAACTTCATCTTGCGGTGCGGCACCTTCAGAGTTTTGTCCAGGTCTTCTTCCCGGTTCTCGAACACCCCAATGGTGAGGTGACCGGCCACGCGCTTGAAGTACTCGAAATCCCACTCCTCGTAGGCCTTGGTGCCCTTGAGCAGTCCGCGCAGGATGACCGGCTTCTGGGGTTGCAGATAGTTCTTCTCAAACTCCCGAAGATCAATGTCTTCGATGATGTCAATGGGGTGGTTGAAATCGATGGCCATACAGACAGGTGGTTAAGCGGTGAAGGATGCACAAAGTTAGGATATTTTACGTAAACCGCACCGATACGGCGAGTGTTCCCGAATCTTTTTACCTTTGTCCGCTCATCAAACTCCGAAGGCCTCCGCGCGTGCGCATCCATCCTGCTATTTTTTCATTCTGCTTTTTGCTGTTGTTTTGGTTAGTCGCCACCAGCTACACCCGCGCCCAATCGCTATCGGCGCTACCCCAATCGGCTGATTCGTCGGTGACGGTCGACAAAGTACTGATTCTGGGCAACCGGATCACGAAAAACAAAATTATCCTGCGCGAGCTAAGCGTACGCGGCGATACCACCATCTCGCTGGCCGAGCTGCAAGCCACCATCGAGCGGGACAAGATCAAGCTCATCAACACCCGCTTGTTTCTGTCGGTGGTCATCGAGGTGCTGCCTATCCAAGACCAGTACGTAGACCTGCTGGTGCGCGTCACCGAACGTTGGTATACGGTGCCCGTGCCCTTCTTTCGGCTGGCCGACCGCAACTTCAACGTCTGGCTCACCAACCAAGACCGCGACTGGAGCCGGGTGATCTACGGCCTGCAGTTCACGCGCTATAACTTTCGAGGACTCAACCAGCGGGTTTCGCTGCTGGCGCAGTTTGGCTTTAGTCAGCAGTTCGCCGCCCGCTACTTCATTCCTTACGTGGACCGAGCCCAGAAAAACGGGCTGGAGTTTTCGTTTCGCTACTTCAACCGGCCCAACGTGAACTACGTGACAGAAGACCACCGCTTGCTGTTTACCCGGGGCCTGGGCTTCGGAGCGCGCACGGTGACCGGGCAGGTGGGGTGGCGACACCGTCCCACGTTTTATACTACCCATTCGGTGGATCTGCGATTCACCCACCGGCAGGTAGCTGATACGGTGCTGGCGCTCAACCCCACCTATTTTTTGAACGACGGCGCGCGGCAACGCTATTTTACGCTCGGCTACCGCATGGTGAGCGACCGGCGTGACTACGTGAGGTTTCCGCTCAAGGGACACTACTGGGAAGCGGAGGCTGAGAAGCTCGGATTGGGTCTATTTGGCGAGGTGGATATTCTGCGGCTGAGCGGAAACTACGCGCACTACTTCGATCTGGGCGAGGGCTTCTACGCAGCCTCATCGGTGCGGGGCTACCACAGCACTCCCCGCCGCCAGCCCTATGCCAACTTCATCGGGCTGGGCTACAACTTCGTGTGGCTGCGCGGCTACGAACTGGATGCCATCGAGGGACAGAGTTATCTGATCCAGCAAAACACCTTGCGCAAGCGGATCTTCTCTCGGCAGTTCAACATCAGCCCGGTGATGCCCCTACCGCAGTTCAGTACGCTACCGATCGCCATTTATCTGAATACCTACCTGGACCACGGCTATCTGCGCAACGCCATCCCTTATGAGCAAAGCGACCGGCTGTCGGATCAGTACCTGATGGGTTACGGAGTAGGTTTAGATATCGTTACTTTCTACGACTTCGTGCTGCGGGTGGAGCACACCTGGCGCATCGATGGCGGACGCGGCTTTTACTTTCACTTACGCTCAGCGTTTTGAACGCCTGGACTTTCAGCGATTGGTCTGTTTCATGACTTTCTCTCAATTTACCCGGGCAAAAACCACAATTTGAGATAAAACGCCTATTTTTGTTGCACTAATGAGTTCGTGATTGTTTTTTCTCTCTGATGCCCCAACGCCACACCGTCACCGCTGCCCTGCCCTACGCCAATGGTCCGCTGCACATCGGGCACATCGCCGGAGCCTACTTACCCGCTGATATCTACGTGCGCTACCTGCGTCTGCGCAACCGCGACGTGGTGTTCGTGGGCGGCAGCGATGAGCACGGCGCCGCGATCACCATTCGAGCCAAGAAAGAAGGCATTTCTCCGCAGGAAATCGTCGATAAGTACCACCAACTCAATAAAGACACCTTCGAGCGCTTCGGCATTTCGTTCGACATGTACCACCGCACCTCCGAAGCCCTTCATCATCAGACGTCGCAGGAGTTTTTCACCCGCCTCTATGAGCAGGGCGCCCTGATTGAGCAGACCTCGGAGCAGTACTTCGACGAGGATTACCAGCAGTTCTTGGCCGACCGCTACATCATCGGCACCTGCCCGGTGTGCGGACACCCCAGCGCCTACGGCGACCAGTGCGAAAACTGCGGATCCTCACTGAGTCCCACCGACCTGATTGAACCGAAATCTACGCTGAGTGGTAATCCGCCGGTGCTGCGCTCGACCCAGCACTGGTACCTGCCGTTGGACCAGTACCAACCCTGGCTCGAAGAGTGGTTGTTAGAGGGAAAGAAGGGACAGTGGAAAACCAACGTGTACGGACAGTGCCGCTCGTGGCTCACCGCCGGACTGCACCCGCGGGCCATGACGCGCGACCTGGACTGGGGCGTGGATGTGCCCCTGCCGGATACAGTAGGCAAGAAGCTCTACGTGTGGCTGGACGCTCCCATTGGCTACGTTTCCTCGACCAAGCAGTGGGCCACCGACACCGGAAATGCCTGGGAGCCATACTGGAAAAAGCAGGCAAACGAAGCCGACGATGCGCAGCTAATTCACTTCATCGGCAAGGACAACATCGTGTTTCACTGCATCATTTTCCCGGTGATTCTGCACCTGATGGGCGACTACGTTTTGCCCACCCACGTGCCCGCCAACGAGTTTCTGAACCTGGAAGGCAAGAAACTATCCACCAGCCGCAATTGGGCCGTGTGGTTGCACGAGTATCTTGATGAGTTTCCAGAAAAACAAGACGCGTTACGCTACACCCTCAACTCGATCTTGCCCGAGACCAAGGACAGCGAGTTTACCTGGAAGGACTTTCAGGCCAAGAACAACAACGAACTGGTGGCTATCTTCGGCAACTTTGTGAACCGGACGCTGGTGCTCACGCAGAAGTATTTTCAGAGCGTGGTGCCCGAGTCCGGAGCTTGGCAGGAAGTGGATCGGGAGCTGATGGAGCAGATGCGACAGATTCCTGAGCGCGTGGCGCAATCCATTGAGGAGTTCCGGTTTCGCGATGCGCTGGCCCACATGATGGACCTGGCGCGGGCGGGCAACAAGTATTTAGCCGATACCCAACCCTGGAAAGTGATTAAGGAGGATGAAGGGCGCGTGAAAACGATTCTGCACCTCAGTTTGCAACTCACGGCCAACTTGTCGGTGCTGTGCGAACCCTTTTTGCCCTTCACCAGCCGGGAGTTGCAGCAGATGCTTAATTTTGAGAGTCGGCAGTGGGACGGTACCCAGCGCCACGATCTGTTAGCGGCGGGCCACGCCCTCGCCGAACCGCACCTGCTTTTCGAGAAAATTGAAGACGACACCGTAGATGCCCAAACCCAGAAGCTAGCAATGAACGAACCTACTCCTACTCCCGAAAGCGCTCCTTTGGCACCGCAGAAGGAAGAGATTACCTTTGACGACTTTGTGAAGCTTGACATCCGGGTTGCCACGATTAAAGCTGCCGAAGCAGTGAAGAAATCCAAGAAGCTGCTCAAGCTCACCCTCGACACCGGTCTGGACCAGCGCACCGTGCTGAGCGGCATCGCCGAGCACTACGCTCCCAAGGACATTATTGGCCAGCAGGTGTGCGTGCTTATCAACCTGGCGCCGCGCAAAATGATGGGCGTTGAGTCGCAAGGAATGGTATTGATGGCGGAGAACCAGGATGGTTCCCTGGCCTTCGTGCAGCCAGACAAGGCGGTGGGGAATGGCAGTGGGGTGAGCTAGTCGTTAAACTGACTCATCGTTCGGGCGATCCCCTGCGTGGAAAACGATAGTGCCATCTCTCCGGCCCGGTCCATCAACTCCGGTAGCGCGTTCGAGCTCCTCGCGGGGAAACGGACTGAGCACGTAGTCAACCTGCTGGCCGCGGGCAAAATCGCTGCCCACCCCCATGCGCAGGCGCGCGTAGTCTTGTCCTCCGGTTAGGTCTTCAATATTTTTGAGTCCGTTGTGCCCGGCACTCGAGCCTTTGGCCCGCAGACGCAACGTGCCGGACGGCAGCGCAATGTCGTCTACCACCACCAGTAAGTTCTCCTTGGCCACCTTCAGCGACTGCATCCAGTAGTTCACGGCCTTACCGCTCAGGTTCATGTAGGTGCTGGGCTTGATCAGGTGAATACTGCGGCCTTTGTACTTAAAATCAGTTACTTCGGCCAGGCGATCGGTGCGAAAGGCACATTTCTGCTGCTCGGCCAGCCGGTCGAGCGTCAGGAAGCCGATGTTGTGCCGGGTGAGTTCGTACTCCGCGCCCGGGTTGCCCAGTCCTACAATCAGATACTTCATAGTAAAAAATCCTGTTCGGATGATTCCGAACAGGATTGATAAAGTGGTGGTATAATGAGGGGTCTTCAGAACCTCCGCCCCACTCCACCCGGAATGGGAACCCGCGAAAGCTACTCCTTACTATCGCCAGCTTCTGCCTTTCCTTCTTCAGAACCCTCTGCACCTTCGGCACCCTCTTCCGTTGCTTCCTCATCTCCTTCCAGCTCCTCCTCATCAGCATCGGCTCCTCGAAGAGCGCGGGGCACTTCAATCACGGCAATTGACAGCGAAGGATCTTCCGATACCTTAAAATCACCGGTTTCTACGTCTTCTACCTTAGCCGATTTGCCAAAGTCTAGTCCTGACACGTCCAGATCCAAATGCTCCGGCATGTTCTTGGGCAGGGCCTCAATGCGGAGCGAACGGCGCTTAAACATCAACTTGCCGCCCTTCCCCACTCCCACCGGGGTACCTACCAGTCGGATAGGAATATCCATCTTCATTTTTTTCCCTTCGTGCAGCTCCAGAAAGTCGGCGTGCATAATCATCTCGTTGACCGGATGAAACTGGATGTCTTGCAGGATGCACTGCTTCTCTACACCCTCAATATTGAGGTGGGCAAAGTGGGCGTCGGCCGTGTAGACCAACTCACGAAACATAATCATCGGAGCGTAAAAGTGGACTTGCTCATCGCCACCGTACACCACACAGGGAACATTGCCTTCGAGGCGCAAGCGCTTCGACTCTTTTTTGCCGAGATTTGCTCTTTGATACCCTATAATCTCTATTGTTTTCATAAATAAATTAAACGATTAGATCGGTTAGCACCAGATTGCCGAACCGACCGGATGAATACTAAAATCTGGATTTTGAGATAAACAAAGAACTGATAGATTCTTGTTTATGAATTTTTTTGATTGCCGTGGAGAACAGTTCGGCCACGCTAAGCACTTTGATTTTAGAACACACTTGCTTTAGGGGAATAGTGTCGGTAACCACCAGTTCTTCTAACTCAGAATTCTCAATATTTTCGTAAGCGTTGCCCGACAGTACCGCGTGGGTGCTGATAGCCCGTACCGAACGAGCGCCTTCTTCTTTGAGCACCTGGGCGGCCTTGCACAGCGTACCGGCCGTATCCACCAAGTCATCCACCAGCACCACGTCGCGGCCCGCCACGTCGCCGATCACCTGCATGGTGGCCACTTCGTTGGATCGCTTGCGCTGCTTGTCGCAGATCACCATATCCGTGTGGAAGTACTGCGCGAAATTCCGGGTGCGCTTCACTCCTCCCACATCGGGCGAAGCGAAGATCAGGTTCTCCTGCGGAATGGATCGTAGGTAAGGGACAAAGATGATGCTACCGCTGAAGTGATCCACCGGGAAGTTGAAAAAAGCCCTGAATCTGTCCGGCGTGCAAATCGCAGGTCATCAGGCGGTCGGCCCCAGCGGCGGAGAACAGGTTGGCTACCAACTTAGCGCCGATGGCCACCCGGGGTTTGTCTTTTCGGTCCTGACGGGCGTAGCCGAAGTAGGGCACCACGGCGGTCACGTACTTAGCACTGGCCCGCTTGGCTGCATCAATGAGCAGCAGCAACTCCATGAGGTTGTCAGATGATGGGAAGGTCGATTGGATCAGGAATACATCGTAGCCCCGGACCGACTCGGCGTAATAGGTAGAAAGTTCACCGTCGCTAAAGCGCTCAATCACCACCTTGCCCAGCTCCTTCCCGTAGCCATTCACAATTTTCTCGGCCAGATAGCGAGTGGCGGTGCCAGAAAAAAACTTCACTGCGGCCATGAACGATTGGTTAGTAACAACAATCCCGACCCTGGGGCAGAATCGGGATTGTTGTTGAGTGTTGTCCGGCAAGGACTCGAACCCTGAATAAAGGCACCAAAAACCTCTGTGTTACCATTACACCACCGGACAATCAATTTCGGGATACAAAAATAGTTGGGTTTTTTAAGGAAGCAAAAACAAAGTCAAATTTTTTCACGACTGCTCGAGTGCAGTATTTTTGTATGTTCAATTTGTTGCGTGTGGCACACTCATTGAGCTTGACTATGAGTGACAAATAAGCAGAAGCGTAATCCATTCTGATACTATTTTACTTGTTTTCTCTCTTTTCTATAATCATAGCACTTTAATAGGTTAATATGATTTGTTTTTATCCAATAAATACATAATTTTACATAAATAATTACAAATAGTAAGTTTTTTGCTTTTTAGCAGTTATCGACCATGATTTCATTCAATAAGTTAAAGAAAAACCGGTACTCTAAGTCACTTATCGTTCTGCTGCTACTGCTGGACGTTCTTTTCGTGCTTTTTTCTTTTGAGGCAGGCTACTTCATAGCCACCGGCCATGGCACGGTCTGGCAAAACCACTACGTGTCGTTCGCTACCATCTTTATATTGGCCTGGGTGGTATCGGCGCTGTTCTGTGAAATTTACCAAACTGAGAATCTAAGTAAGGTAAAAAACATTTTCTCCAGCACATTGCTGAGCTTTATCTTCCATTTTTTTATAATAAGCTTTTACTTGTTTGGCTTCAATGCCTACCACTATCCATCCGATTTTTTGATAATCACCTACGCAATTTGCGTGATCAGTATTATTTCGCTAAAAATTATTCTTCTCAAGTCGTACCAATACTATCGTAACCTGGATAAAAATCGAAAAGAAGGTCATTGTCATTGGCTACACTTCCTCGGGGCGAAGCCTTTACGATTTTTTCATAACCAACCAAGCGTTGGCCTATAAGTTTATGGGCTTCTTCACCGACCAGCCTACCCCGCTGCCCGAGCATCAGTCGCTCATTCAGGGTAGCTTGTCGGAAGTAGAAGCCTACTGCCTCCAAGAAAACATCGACGAGATTTTTTACGCCCTGCCCAACAACATCGAGTACGTCCGAAGTTTAGCAAAGTTCGCCGATAACAACTATATCTACTTCGGACTGGTGCAGGACGCTAGCGGCTTGCTGGAGAGCAAGGTGGATACCCACCTGTTCGACAATGGGAAAATTCCTATTCTCACCCCCCGGCGCGAACCGTTGCGCTTCTTTTTCAACCGGCAAGTGAAGCGGGCCTTCGACGGTGCCTTCTCCAGTTTGGTCATTCTTTTCCTGTTTCCCTTCATCCTTCCCCCTATTGCCCTGCTCATCAAACTGGATTCGCCCGGACCGGTATTTTTTAAGCAGCTGCGCTCCGGAAGAAACGGCAAACCATTCTGGTGCTATAAATTCCGAACCATGAGCGTCAACCAAGATTCCGATACGGTGCAAGCTCAAAAGAACGATGCCCGGATCACGCCGGTCGGTGCTTTTCTTCGCAAAACGAGCCTCGACGAACTGCCGCAGTTTTTTAACGTCTTCATTGGCAACATGTCGGTGGTAGGGCCGCGTCCGCACATGCTCAAGCACACCGAAGAGTATTCGGCTATTATTGACAACTTCAAGGTGCGCCACTTCATCAACTCCGGCATCACGGGCTACGCCCAGGTAAATGGCTACCGCGGCGAAACCAAAGAAAATTCCATGATGGAAAAGCGCGTGCAGTACGACACCTGGTACCTGGAAAACTGGAGCCTGTCGTTGGATCTAAAGATTATTTTTATGACGGTGTGGAACGCAATCCGTGGCGAGGAGAACGCCTACTAATTTTTTTCGCCGCCATTCGTAAGCATCAATCACATTTTAGCCGACAGTTTTTATTCCTTCAAGCATTTATTAAATTTATCGCATATGAACATTAGTGTATTTGGATTAGGGTACGTAGGAGCGGTGTCGTGCGCTTGCTTTGCCAAGTTAGGCCACCGGGTCACCGGAGTGGACGTGAACGAACAAAAGGTGCAGATGATCCTGAGCGGAAAGTCGCCCATTGTTGAGAAAGATCTGGATGAGTACGTAGCCGAAGGCATTGAGCGAGGGACGATCACCGCTACCACCGATGTGACCAAGGCCGTGCTTGCTTCCGACATATCCATTGTCTGCGTGGGCACGCCCAGCCAGATCAACGGCAACATTGACCTCACCTACATCTACCGGGTGTGCAGTGAGATTGCGACCGCTTTGCAGCAAAAAGATTCCTTCCACACCGTGGTGATTCGCAGCACGGTGATTCCGGGTACTATCCAACAGTGCGCCCAAATCATCGAGGACGTTTCCGGAAAGAAGCATCTCACAGACTTCGGAGTAGCCTCAAACCCTGAATTCTTGCGCGAAAGCACCGCGATCTATGACTTCTGGAATCCTCCCTATACGGTGATCGGTACCGAAAGTAAGAAGAGCGAGCAGCACTTGGATGCGCTGTACCAAGCCATTGAGGCTCCGATCTTCAAGCTGCGCCCCGAAGAGTCGGAAATGATCAAGTACGCCAACAACAACTTCCACGCGATGAAGGTAACCTTTGCCAACGAAATCGGCAACATCTGCAAGGAGCTAGGGGTTGATGGACACAAGGTGATGGAGGTAGTATCCAGCGATACTAAACTGAACCTGTCGCCTTACTACCTGAAGCCGGGCTTCGCCTTCGGCGGCTCCTGCCTGCCCAAAGACGTGCGCGGCCTTAACTACCGCGCCAAGATGCTGGACGTGAACACGCCCCTGCTAAATAGCTTGCTTCCCAGCAACGAGTACCAGATTCAGCGGGGACTGCAACTGATTAGCGACACCGGAAAGCAGAAAATTGGCTTCCTCGGGTTTGCTTTCAAAGCAGGCACCGACGACCTGCGCGAAAGTCCCGTGGTGGAACTCATCGAAACGCTGATGGGAAAGGGCTACGATCTGGCGCTCTACGACAGTAATATCCTGTTATCACAGTTAATGGGGAAGAATAAAGACTATCTTACCGGCCACATTCCCCACATTACCCGCCTGCTCAAGCAGTCGGTCGACGAGGTGATGGCGCACGCCGAGGTGGTGGTAATCGGTAACAAATCGCCGGAGTTCCGGGAGGCCGCCGCTAGCGCTTCTCCCGATCAGATTATCGTTGATCTGGTGCGAATTGATAAAGATAAAGTAACCCAAGATAATTATGTCGGCATTTGCTGGTAAGCATATCCTTGTTATCATCGAAAACCTGCCCGCTCCCTTCGACCGAAGGGTGTGGCAGGAGGCTACTACCCTGAAGGAAAGCGGAGCGGAGGTATCCATCATCTGCCCCAAGATGAAGGGCTACGACCGCGCGTACGAACAGATTGAGGGCATTGATATCTACCGGCATCCGCTCCCTATCGAGGGGCACGGAGCGTTGGGGTACTTAATGGAATACGGCACCGCCATTTTTTGGGAACTGTGGCTGAGCGCCCGGATTTTTCTGAAAAAGCGCTTTCAAGTAATTCACGGCTGCAATCCGCCCGACTTGATCTTCATCACGGCGCTGTTTTTCAAACCGTTCGGAGTGAAGTACGTGTTCGACCACCACGATATCAATCCCGAACTGTATCTGGCGAAATTCGGTCGCAAAGACTTCTTCTACCGTTGCATGCTGTTCTTCGAGCGGCTCACCTTCCGGGTGGCCGACTACAGCATTGCCACCAACGAATCGTACCGGAAAATTGCCATCGATCGGGGTGGCATGCCCGCCGACCGGGTGCAGGTGGTGCGCAGCGGCCCTAGCCTGAAACGCCTCAAACTTACTTCCGGCAACGCCGACTACAAGAAAGGGAGAGACTTTCTACTTGGTTACGTGGGCGTAATTGGCGTGCAGGAAGGATTGGATCTCCTGCTGGAGTCAGTGCAGCACATTGTGCAGCAGCGAGACGACGTGCAGGTGGCCATCGTGGGCAGCGGCACCGCCCTGGAAGAAATCCAGACCTTGACCAAGCAAATGGGTTTATCAGATTACGTGGACTTCTACGGACGGGTGAGCGACGAAAAGCTGGTGGATGTGCTCAACACCTGCGACGTATGCGTGAACCCTGATCGGCCTACCGAGATGAATAACCTGTCTACCATGAACAAAATCATGGAGTATATGGCCCTGCGCAAGCCCATCGTGCAGTATGATCTCAAGGAAGGCCGCGCTTCGGCCTTGGAGGCTTCGCTCTACGCCCAGAATGATGATACTACCGATTTTGCCGATAAGATCATCCACTTAATCGACCATCCACAGGAGCGGGAGCGGATGAGTACGTTTGGCTACAACCGCGTGCTTAACGAGCTTTCTTGGGAGTATGAGCGCGTGCGGCTCATCGATTTTTATGGTCGCGTGTTGGAGGTGCCCCAAGGGGTTGCCATGACCACCGCCTCCTGATGTTCAGACTGACCTGCCCTTTGCTCCAGCGCTTATACGGTCGTGAGTTCGCCGACGCGCGCTGATTCTGGCAAGGATATTGGAATAAAAAGCGAAAATGGTACACCTCCCAACAATACGAGGGACACCGCGTTTATTCACTAGCAACATCTATCCTTATGAAAAAGTCATCGATATTTTTAGTTATATTCACCTTCTTCTTGGCAGCCTGCTCCACGGTTCCCTTGACCGGACGAAAGCAGTTGAGCCTGATTCCCAATGCACAAATCAACGCCCTTAGTCTTCAAAACTACCAACAAGTGCTGAAAGAAAGCCAAGTGGTAAACAGCACCGACCAAGCCCAGTTGGTGCAGAAAGTAGGCAAAAAAATCGCTTACGCCGTTGAGAAGTACATGGCCGAGCAGGGCCTTCAGGATCGAATCAAAGATTTTAAATGGGAGTTTAACCTCATTCAGGACAACACCGTGAACGCTTGGTGTATGCCCGGCGGAAAGGTGGTATTTTACACCGGTATTATGCCCATCTGCCAGGATGAAGCCGGAGTAGCGGTGGTGATGTCGCACGAGATTGCTCACGCTATTGCGGAGCACGGCAACGAGAGGATGTCGCAGCAACTCACCGCTCAGATGGGCGGTGCAGCCCTGTCGGTAGCGTTGAGCGAAAAGCCGCAGGCCACGCAGCAGTTGGCCAATACCGCCTTCGGACTGGGCGCTCAGTACGGAGTGCTGCTTCCCTTCGGCCGTACCCAAGAATCGGAGGCCGATGAGTTAGGGCTCTACTTTATGGCCATGGCGGGTTACAATCCGGAAGCGGCGGTTCCTTTTTGGCAACGGATGGCCGCCCAGGGTGGTGGTAGTCCACCCGAATTTTTGTCTACGCACCCCGCCCCCGAAACCCGCATTCGAAGCATTGAGAAAACAATTCCTAAAACCAAGAAGTATCAGGGCAAATACACCTCGTAGGGGTAAAAATTATTTGCTGGCTTCAGAAACCGTTAGCTCGCCCCGCAGGTACTTTTGATAATCCGGGCAGGTCATTCTCCCGCTTTCGTCACTATAAGGGCAGGTTTGATACACTAAGGTGCCAAGCTTGCCCGGTTTTATAATCACCCCCTGTCCATCACACACCGGACAACGTACGTAAGGATTTTCGCGGCAGTTGATCGCCACTGGTTTAGACTCAGCGGCCGCTTCCGCAACTATCGAGGTTTTTGGAACAGTCGTTTCAGCATCGGCCCGGGCCAACTTTAGATACTCGGTGGCTTGATCGAAGAATCGCCCGGTGGTTCCCTTCAACGCTACGTATTTGGTAAGCCAATCTTTGCTCTGTTGGTACTTCTGAAGATGGTACGAATTTTTACCAAAGTAGAAGCACAAGTCGGCAGGCACCACCGACACGTTGGCCAACACGCGCATAAAATAGCTATTGGCGCGGACAAACTCGCCCTGATTCATCAGTTCCACGCCCCGGTCCATCTCCTGCAGATCTTCACCGTTCATCATCGAGACCTCTTCCGGGACATCTTGGGCCTGAACGACGTTAAATCCTGCCAATCCAAGTAAAATACGTGCGATTAGCCTTCCGATATAATTATTCATGTGATTGCGATCCTGAAATTCAAAGCTTGTTATGACTTCGGTTTGGCCAAATATAATCGTTTGCTACTTGCCAGTATCTACAATAAGATACTAAAAAAACGTAACTTACCCAGCCTTTATGATAGAGAACAAATTCATAGAAGAAACCAATGACCTGCGCTTGCAGTTCGAAAAACGAGGCGGCTTGCTACCCGTAGTAGTGCAAAACCAATTAACCAATGAAGTATTAATGGTCGGCTACGTGAACGAATTAGCGCTTAAAAGGTCGTTGCAAAAACGCATTGCCACCTTTTGGAGCACCTCGCGCAACGTCCTGTGGACCAAAGGCGAAACCTCGGGCGACTACCTGCAGTTAGATGAAGTTTGGGTAGATTGTGATCAGGACGCACTAGTGTTTAGGGTAAAACCACTCGGCGAAGGTGTTTGTCATACCAAAGATACTTCTGGCCGGGCACGCGCTTCGTGTTTCTATCGACGCATCGATGACGGGCAGCCGGCTCTTCAGCTAAAACTACGCTAGCCCTACATACCCAACTCACTTTTCTTCCCTTCGCATGACTTCCGCTCGCTCTGATACGTTTCCGGTTACCATCTTCAACGGCCTTACGCGCCAAAAAGAGGTCTTTCAGCCCCTAGCTCCGCCCTTGGTGGGGTTGTACGTATGCGGCCCCACCATGTACGGCGATCCCCACCTGGGGCACGCCCGCTCGGCGGTGGTGTACGATACGGTCTTTCGATACTTGCAAACGCTGGGCTATCGGGTGCGTTACGTGCGCAACATTACCGATGTAGGACATTTGGAGGACGAAGTAGCCGGTGATGGTGAGGATAAAATAGCCAAGAAAGCCCGGTTAGAGCAACTCGAGCCGATGGAAGTAGTGCAACGGTATACCTACCATTATCGGAACGCCCTACGGCTTCTGAATACCCTCCCCCCAGTATTGAACCCGTGGCCAGCGGCCATATTCTGGAGCAGATTGAGGTCATCCAGCGTATTGTCGACCACGGGCTGGGCTATGAAGTGAATGGTTCAGTGTATTTTGACTTAAATAAATACTCGAAGCACAACAATTACGGGCAGCTTTCGGGCAAGGTGCTGGATGATTTGCGGGTGGGTGCGCGCGAAACGGAGGGGCAGGACGAAAAGCGCGGTCCGCACGATTTTGCGCTGTGGAAGAAAGCTGCCCCTCAACATATCATGCGTTGGGCGTCGCCCTGGGGAGAAGGATTTCCCGGATGGCATCTGGAGTGCACCGCCATGAGCACCAAGTATCTGGGCGAAACTTTCGACATCCACGGGGGCGGACTGGAACTGCAGTTTCCGCACCACGAAGCCGAAATCGCTCAGAACGAAGCGGCCTTTCACACGCATCCGGCCCGCTACTGGATGCACAACAACTTAGTGACCATCGATGGCCAGAAGATGAGCAAGTCGCTGAACAACTTCATCACTTTAGAGGAAACGTTTAGTGGTAACCATCCGCGCCTGGAGCAAGCGTATAGCCCGATGACGGTGCGTTTCTTTATGCTTCAGGCGCACTACCGCAGTCCCCTCGACTTCTCGAACGAAGCACTGCAAGCGGCTGAAAAAGGACTCAAGCGGCTGCTAAACGCTCGAGATCTGCTGTTGAAACTTAGGCATCAATCCGGCGCCACCGATCAATCGGCGGATGTGCAGATCCGCAGCCTGGGCGAAGCCTGCTACCAACAGATGAGCGATGACTTCGGCACGCCGCAAACCATTGCCACGCTCTTCGAGCTAAGCACTAAAATCAACGCCTTGCACCAGAAGCAGTTGTTTGTTGCCGCCGACACCTTTGAGTATCTTAAAGAAACGTTCATTCGCTTGGTAGGCGATGTTTTGGGACTTACTTCCGAAAAGAAGGACGATTCTCAGCGCACCGATTCGTTGGTTCGTTTGCTCATCGAGATGCGCCGACAGGCTCGAGAAAAGAAGGACTTTGCGGTGTCCGATCAAATTCGCGATCAATTGGCGGCGATGGGGGTACAGTTGAAGGACGAAAAATCCGGAGAAACCACCTATACGCTTTCGTAATATTTGTCAAAATATTACGTAGAATAGATACGGCAGGATATTCACTTGCATTGTACTCCGCCCCCCCGTACTTTTTCGCAAAAAAGATGATATTATCCGGAATAGAGATCAGCAAGCTGATCGACAAAGAAATATTTATTGACCCCTTTCGTCCCGCACAGCTCAATCCCAACAGCTATAACCTTCGCCTTCATCCCGAACTACTGGTTTATAAAGACCCGGTGCTGGACATGAAACGCGATAATTCTACCCGCCAGATGACCATTCCCGCAGAAGGGTTGGTACTGGAACCGGGCACGCTCTATCTGGGGCGCACGGTGGAAAGCGTCCGAACCGAACACTACGTGCCCCTGCTGGAAGGTCGTTCTTCGATTGGTCGACTGGGCATTGTGGTGCACCTCACCGCAGGGCTGGGCAACATTGGCTCATCGGGGTGCTGGACACTGGAAATCACCGCCGTGCAGCCGGTGCGGGTGTATCCGGACGTGGAAGTCTGCCAGATTTACTTTCAGGATATCCGGGGAGAGTACGTAACGTACCAGAGCACCAAGTATCATCTTGATGACGTGCAGTCCAGCCGTTTGTACCAAGAACTAAATTAGGGGCGAATGAAACGCGTATCCCCGGTTAAAGCACTGCTGAAGTCGTTGATCAAAGTGTATCAATACGGCATCTCTCCGATGCTGGGCCCCCACTGTCGGCACACTCCTACCTGCTCTCAGTACACGCTACTTGCCATTGAAGAATGGGGGGCGATCCAGGGTGCCTGGCTGGGGATAAAACGACTTGCTCGCTGTCATCCCTGGGGCACCCATGGCTACGACCCGGTACCTCAAAAACCCGCTTCGGAAAAAGAAACTCACTAAAAGACGCTCAACTTTTTGGACCTGATCACGTGTTTACTGAGTATGAATTCGTTTAGTTCTCAGGATGAGGTTTTTATGCGCCGAGCGCTGGAACTAGCGGCCTTGGGCCGAGGGACGGTTGCTCCCAATCCGATGGTGGGGTGCGTAATCGTACAAGCGGGGCAAATCATTGCCGAGGGCTGGCACCAGCGCTACGGAGAGGCTCACGCCGAACAAAACGCCGTCAATCAACTCGATGATCGCAGTCAGCTGGTCGGTAGCACCGTATACGTCACGCTAGAACCCTGCTCGCACTACGGAAAAACTCCGCCCTGCTCCGATCTATTGGTGGAGCAGCGCGTAGGTCGAGTGGTGATTAGTAGCCGCGATCCCAATCCGTTGGTGAATGGGCAGGGCATTGCCCGGTTGCGGGAAGCAGGCATTCAGGTTGAAACCGGACTGCTCGACGCGGGAGCCCGCACGCTGAATGGCGCCTTTTTCCGACGCATGGAGGAACAAAGTCTTTGATAAGAAATTTGCTGGACATTCGTATTTGCAAAAGAGCGTTGCTTGACCGTAATTTTGTGCTATAACTCTGTATTCTTAGTATGCCTCTTCATAACCATATCGATCGTAACGTGCTGAAGCAGCTGCTGCAGACCAGCATCGAAGCCCGAACTACGTTGTCGTTCTATCAGTACGCGCACGTCACCAATCCTTTATTCTTTCGCGACTACCTATACCAGCAGTGGAACGATTTGGGCGTGATGGGTCGCGCTTACGTAGCGAATGAGGGCATTAATGCGCAAATCAGCGTACCAAACGGCACCTTCAAAGCTTTTGAACAGGCGCTGCGCGATATCACCTTTCTGGAGGAAACCCGTCTGAATATAGCGGTTGAGGACAACGGTAAATCGTTTTTTAAGCTAAAAATCCAGGTGAAAGAAAAGATCGTGGCCGACGGACTGGACGACGAACGCTTCGACGTGACCCAGCACGGCCAGCATCTGGACGCCGAAGCGTTCAACGCACTCACCGATCAGCCCGATACGGTGGTGGTCGACATGCGCAACCACTACGAAAGCGAGGTAGGCCACTTTGCGAACGCCATCTTGCCAGACGTGGATACCTTCCGTGATGCTTTGCCAGTGGTGGTAGAGATGCTGAAAGATTATCGGGAGCAACCGATTGTGATGTACTGCACCGGGGGAATCCGTTGTGAAAAGGCCAGCGCGTATTTAAAGCACCAGGGGTTTGAAAAGGTCTACCAGCTAGAAGGTGGCATCATCCGATACGCGCACGAGGTGCAAGAAAAAGGCTTGAAGAACAAGTTTCGGGGCAAGAACTTCGTGTTCGACGAGCGCCTGGGTGAGCGTGTTTCCGACGAGATTGTCAGCCAGTGCCACCAGTGCGGCAAACCTTGCGACACGCACACTAATTGCCCCAACGAGGCCTGTCACCTGTTGTTTATTCAGTGTGCCGACTGCGCTTCGGCCTACGGCGGATGCTGCTCTACAGATTGTCAGGAATTTTTGCAACTGCCTGCGGAAGAACAACGCCTTCGACGAAAAAATAAAAAATCATCGGCCCGCAATGTTTTCCGCAAAGGGAGGACAGATCATATAAAGGCTGAGCGAGTAGAGCTTGAGGAGGGAAAATGATGCTCCAAAAATTGTTACTTATAACGTTACGCGTTACGTTTGCATAGCAGCTTCAAAATAACTACTATGCTATGGATACTACTGAGATTAGAATGTACCGAATTTTGCAGGAGACAGTCCTCAGCAACGATCGGGTTTCTGAAGCCGTTGGCGTTATGAAAGAATTACAGCAGCAATCACTCGACCATTTAGCCACCAAAGCAGATTTGGAGTCGTTAAGTGCTAGAATAACCGAGAAACTGAGTCTCCACCAAACTAGCGTACCAGAGAAGATGAACCGCCATCAGAGTGATTTGGCCGAGAAAATGAGTCGGTACCATCGCAATACAATCGTCTGGGTGGTGTCTACGGTTGCTACCGGGATCACCCTTGCGGTAGGCCTATTCAGTCTGGCAATTCGGTACCTACCATAAAGTCCTACGCAACCACGGCATCTCTACTTCCTTTACCCCATGCCCTACTCTCCATCAGCTTCTTCTCCCCCCCACCCGGGTCAACTTTTACGGAAAGATTACTTGGAACCCTACGAATTGACGATTACTCAGTTGGCTCAGGCCCTACGTGTTTCCCGAAAGAACTTATCTGAAATCCTCAACGGACACACGGGTATCAGCCCCGAAATGGCGTTGCGCCTATCGCGTGCCTTCAACACGGATCCCGAATGGTGGATGAACCAGCAGATGCAGTACGATTTGTGGCAAGCGCAGCAAAAAAACGCGGTGCAGGAGGTGCAGCCGCTGTATCAGACGAAGCAGAAAGAGTAGCCTACCTGAAGTGGTAGCGATTATGAAACGTTAGCCGCCAGCACATCCGCAATTTTCCGATCGTTCGACAGCCTAGGCACCTTGTTCTGCCCCCCTAACTTTCCCTGGCTCCTCATGTAGTCGCGAAAGGCCTCGGGCGGAAGGGCAATCACTTGCAGCGGACGCAGGATGTTTCCGGTAATCAAGTCTTCGTAGTACGAATTAAGCTTCACTAAGTGTTCATTCAGCGTGCGCGCGAAAGCAGCCATGTCGTGGGGCGGGCGGGCAAAAGCCACGTACCACTCGTGCCGGGGCAAACCCTCGTCGGGTTCCACCTGCGGGGCCACCGTATATTCTATCACTTCTACTTCGGGAAACTGCTCGGTGGTCAGCCGCATGGCCTTCTCCACTTCTTCGCCAATCACGTGCTCGCCAAAGGCCGAAATAAAGTGCTTGATGCGCCCGGTGATCACCACCCGGTAGGGATCCTTAGAAACAAACTTCACCGTATCGCCAATCGAATAGCCCCACAACCCGGCGTTACTGTTGAGGATCAGGGCGTAATTGACTCCGAGCTGCACGTCGTAAATGCTTAGTCGGGTGGGATTATCGTCAAAATACGCATCGGCCGGAATAAATTCGAAGAAAATACCGCTGTTCAGCAGTAGTAGTAGGCCCTCTTCCGATTGCGAATCCTGATACGCAATAAACCCCTCGGAGGCCGGGTAAGTCTCGATGGAGGCCACCGGCCGACCGATAGACTCAAACAGCTTACGCCGGTACGGGGCGAAGTTCACGCCGCCGTACACCAGTACCGAAAAGTTGGGAAACAGTTCTCCCACCGGCCGACCCGTTCGCTCGATGAGCCAGTCGAAGTACATCTGCACCCAGGGCGGAATGCCCGAGATCAGGCTCATGTTCTGGTCCACCGTTTCGTCGACAATACGCGCCAGTTTGGTTTCCCAGTCCTCAATACAGTTGGTTTCGTAAGTGGGCAGCTGGTTGGTGCGTAGGTAGCCCGGCACGTGGTGGTTGGCGATGCCCGATAGCCGCCCGGTGTGAATGCCCGCTTTTTGCGTCATGGTGGGGCTTCCCGATAAAAAAATAAGTTTTCCGTCCAGAAACCGACCGCTGCCGCTCTCGTGCACGTAATTGAGCAGTGCATCGCGGGCCGAATTGATGTGGTTGGGCACCGAATCGGCGGTGATCGGAATGTACTTTACCCCCGAGGTGGTGCCCGAGGTTTTGGCCAGATAGGCGGGTTTGCCGGGCCACAGCACGTCTGATTTACCCACCAAAATCTGATCTACATAGGGCTTCAGCCCTTCGTAGTCGCGAATCGGTACCAGCTGCTTAAACTGTTCGTAGTGGTCAATTTGCGCGAAGGCGTGGTCTTGCCCGAAGCGGGTGTTCTTTGCCCTCGAAATAAGTTTCCGAAAGATTTGATCCTGCGTTTTTTCCGGAGCCAAGCTCCACTGTTTTTGCTGTTGCACTACGTAGGCCGCCAGCGGACGGCTCAGAACAGATCGGATGCCCATAAATGCTAGAAGTAGAGAAAAATTATGATCATAATATTAGCAATTGCCCGACCGCCATCAGCTCCGGGGATTTAATCGCTTTTTGAAGGCGATGGTGAAGGTGGTTCCTTCGCCGGGCGTGCTGGTAGGGTAAATTTTTCCCTCGTGGCTGTTGACAATATTTTGCGTGGCGGTGAGACCGAGGCCCATCCCACCGGATTTGCTGGTATGAAAGGCATCGAAAAGCTTGTCGAGCGTGTCTTTTTCTATGCCCGGACCGTTATCAGTGATCTGTACGTACTGGTGGCGGGCATCTTCTCCGGTTTTGATGACAATCTTACCTGCACCAGCCGACACGGCCTCAATGGCATTGTTGATAATATTAAGCAGCGCCATCTTGATTTTTTCTTGATCAAGCGAAATGGGAGGCAGGTCTTCGGCGTAGCGCTTCTCCAGCGTTACTTCCTGAAGGCGCAACCGATCTTCAGCAATGCCAACGGCCCCATCAATCACTTGATTGAGCAACTGTGGCTGGAGATTTAACTGAGAGGGTTTGGAAGAATTAAGCATCGCGGTAATCAGTTCGTTGATGCGCCCCACGTTGCGTTTGATGATGTCGTAATAGATATCCACGTCGTCGCTGTCGGCGGGTTCGCTACGCAACTGCTCGAGCGATAACCCGATGTTGGTCAAGGGATTACGCACTTCGTGGGCGATGCTACGGGCAATGTTGCCGGTCATCATCAACTTCTCTAGCCGGATCAGCTCCTGCTGTACCTTCTTCTTTTCCGAAATATCCACGATCACTCCCTGGTAACCAATCACTTCTCCGTTCACGTCGGTAAGCGAAGCCGCTGAGAGGTTACACTCCACCATTTTGCCATCGCTACGCTGCAGAATCGCTTCAAAATCACGCACCACGCGGTAATTGGACAGCTCTTGCTCAAATTCGTTCAAATCGTTTTCAATGGTAAACAGTTCGGGTAGGTGCCGTTCGCGCAGGCTCTCCATGTCGTAAGCAAAGAGCCGCAGCATAGAGACGTTGGCATCGATGAGCTTCATGTTCTCATCGGTGATATAAATGGCATTGATCAACTGCTCAAACAAACTGCGGTACCGTTCTTCTTCCTTGTGCAGTTGGCTGATGGTCTGCGCGTTCTTAATCGCGTACCGGATGCTGCGCTCAATGGTTGGGGCGCTTACTTGCCCTTTCACCAAGTAGTCGGCGGCACCCATTTGCATGGCTTGCAGGTCTATTTCAGGAAGCCCCTTGCCGGTTAGCACGATGATGGGGCGGCGAATACCCTGGGTAATGGCGGCTTGCAGCAAATCCAGGCCGTTCTTCTTGCCCAAGCGGTAATCGATCAGATAGACATCGTGTTGGTTTTCAAGAACTTTAGCCAGTCCCGCGTCGTACGCACTGATCCACTCGATCCGAAAGTTGGTTTGCTCCATTTCGGTGAGCAGGTCGCGCAGCAACACGTAGTCGTCTTCATCGTCATCTACCAACAATATGTCTACCCACTCTTTCATCGGATCACGCTTGCTTGTCTTTGGGCAACACCACGATGCCAAACCAATAATCGCCAATGGCTCGGGCCACGTTCACCAGTCCCTCAAAGGTCACTGGCTTGGTAATAAACGAGCTAACGCCCGAATCGTAGCTTCGCACGATGTCTTCATCGGCCTTGGAGGTGGTGAGCACAATCACCGGTATGCGGCGCAACACCGGGTCGGCCTTGATCTCGGCCAAGGCCTCCCGTCCGTCCTTTTTGGGCATATTCAAATCCAGTAGGATAAGTCCGGGTTCGGGAGCGTTCTCGGCAGTATATTTACCCCGTCGGTGCAAATAGTCCATCAGCTCCACTCCATCTTCCACGAAGTGCAGGTCGTTGGCCAGTTTGTTTTCTGACAAAGCCTCTTCGGCCAGCATCCGATCATCGGGATCGTCGTCGGCCATCAGAATGGTAATGGTTTGGGGGTCGTTGCTCATGAGATGGGGGATTGGGTTTCCGGCAATACAACGCAGAAGGTAGCTCCCTGGTCGGGAACCGCCTGCGCGTAGATGGTGCCATGATAGCTTTCTACAATTTTCTGGCAGATGGCCAAGCCGATGCCGGTGCCCTTGTATTCGGTACGTCCGTGCAAGCGCTGAAAGATGGCGAAGATACGGTCCAGGTATTTTTCGTCAAAGCCGATGCCGTTGTCCGCTACGGTGATTGCAAAGTGCTGCGTGGCAGGTAGCATTTCCTGACGCAGGCGACTCAGTTGCTCCGGTGAGGCCGCTTCAGCACGAATGGTTATTACGGGGGGTTGATCTTCTTTTCGGAATTTGATGGCGTTGCTGAGCAGGTTTTGGAACAACTGATGCAGTTGCCATTTTTCTCCCTCAACCGTGGGCAAGCCGTCGTAAATAATTTTTGCCTGCGTTTGAGTCACGCTCTCCTCCAGGGTTTCTACTACCTCTCCTAGCAGTTCGTTCAGGTCGATCATTTGCAACTCTCCCCGGGCGCGCCCCACCCGTGAGTACTGAAGCAGGTCGTCGATGAGTTGCTGCATGCGTTCGGCGGCGTTTTGCATGCGGGCAATGTAATCTTGTCCACTTCCTTCGAGTTGGCTGCTGTATTTGGCACTGAGGCGGTCGCCGAAGGCCCTGATTTTTCGAAGCGGCTCCTGTAGATCGTGCGAGGCTACGTAGGCAAACTGCTCCAGGCTCTCTTTGGTGCTCTCTAGTTCGTAGAGTTGGTTGCGCAGCTCGCTATCGGTAGCGCCATAGATGCTCACATCGACGGCCACCAGCAAAGCTCCGTTTTCTCCCTGCTTGGTGACTAGGGGAATTAGGTTTAGTTGGTACTGCTGCTGGTCGGAGGCGACTTCCACCCGAGTAGGCTTGCCGTTCCAGTGCTGCCGCCACCACTGCGAGAACCGTTCGGAAACATCGTGCGGGAGGTCTTGAAACACTCGATCACCGGAAGCTATTGCTTGCTGATAACCAAAAGCCGCTAACGGTGCTCCCTTAGCGATTTCAAAGTCCAGATCAGGGGTAATCAAGGCTACGTCAATGCCCGGCAACGCGTTCACCAAAGCGGTGTACAGGTCTTTGCTTTGTTCGTTCTCGAGGATAATGTGTCTATATTCACTAATGTCACGAAAGGTGACCAACAGCTGGTCGTGGGTAGCGCTGGCCACGATCTTGAACCAGTGGTTTAGCCCATCGCGATCGTAGAACTGCTCGCTGCGGAAGGGTTCTTGGTTATTCACCACGCCACAGTACGCGTCGAACAGACCTGCTTCGCGCGTACCCGGAAACACCTGGAGCATCGTTTTGCCCCGGATGTCATTAGCTCCTCGCTGGATAAACCGCAGTGCCTGCTCGTTGAACAGTTCAAACCTAAAATCGGTGATCTCATGCGCCGAATCACGCACCGCCCGGTACAGGAGCACGCCCTCTTCGGTGTTCTTCAGAAAGATGTTGAGCAAGTCAGATGACTCGGTCGGATTGAATTCCATGCCGAAGGCTATAAATCAATGTCGTAGGACTTCATCTTGTTGTAGAGCGTCTTGCGATCAATGTTGAGTACGTTGGCCGCCTTCGACTTATTGTATCCCGTTTTCTCGAGCACGTTGATGATAGCATCTCGTTCGGCAATTTTGGAAACCGCCTTCAGGTTGGCGGGCTCACGCAGTGGGGTGTCGGCCGTGGTCTCCTCAAAGTAGCGGGGCGACTTTATTTCTTCGGGCAAAGCGTCCAAGTTTACTACATCGCCCTGGGTGAGCAGCACCGATCGTTTCACCACGTTGTGCAACTCGCGCAGGTTGCCGTGCCAGTAATAGTCCTTCATTTTTTCCATCACCGCTTCGTCAAAGTCTTGCACTTGCTTATTGAGTTCGCGGTTGGCGGTCTTCAGAAAGTGCTGCGCAAACACCCGAATATCGGTTTTCCGCTCGCGGATGGGAGCTAGGTCAATCTTGAACTCGTTGAAGCGGTGGTAAAGGTCTTCCCGAAACTCGCCCCGCTTCACCGCTTCGGATAAGTTTTCGTTGGTAGCCACAATCACCCGAACATCAATGGGAATGTCTTTGGTGCTACCAATCTGCTTGATCTTGCGCTCCTGGATAACGCGCAGCAACTTTATCTGGTTTTCGTACGACAGGTTGCCGATCTCATCGAGAAACAGGGTGCCCCCGTCGGCCGATTCAAAGCTACCAGTTTTGTCGTTGATGGCTCCGGTAAAGGATCCCTTCACGTGTCCGAACAACTCACTACCGGCCAGTTCTTTGGGCAAGGCTCCGCAGTCGATGGCAACGAAGGGTTTGTCTTTCCGGGGGCTGTGTTGGTGAATTTCGTTGGCGACAAACTCTTTGCCCGTTCCGGTTTCTCCCTGAATGATTACCGACATATCGGTGGGGGCAATGAGCTTCACGTGCTTCATCACCTGCTTCGACTGGGGGCTTTCGCCAATGATGAACCCGTTTGGTTGAGCAGGCTCTTTGGCGGGTTCTTGAGGTTTAGCTCCGCTTTTTATTGCCTGCCTGATGGTGAACAAAATCTCATCCGGATACAGGGGCTTGGTCACGTAATCGTAGGCCCCTAGTTTGATCGCCTTCACCGCTACTTTCACGTCAGAATACCCGGTGATGACAATGATGGCCGCCTGGGGACGAAGAATTTTGATGCGTTGGATCAGTTCCAGGCCGTTGAGATCAGGCAACTTGAAGTCACACACCACTAAGTCAAACTTCTCTTCGCGCAGTAATTGGCTGGCTTCCTCGCCGTTAGGAGCCGTTTTGGTGGCAAAGTTGTTCTTAGAAAGAAACCGATCCAGAAGCAATCGAATGTCCTGGTCGTCGTCAACGATAAGAACTTTATTCATTGAGTAGCGAGCTGATGTGAGACTAGGGGAAGCTTCTTGCCTCCGTTCGACTAAATATAGAAAATTGTGCGCAAAGGTATAATGCGAACCAGGGGAGTTTGTTTGGCTAGACCGCCAAATGCTCGAGGGTGCTGGCGATGTGGTCGCGGCTGAAGGGCTTGCTAATGTAGTCGTCGATGTCGCTAACTTCGTTTTTGATACGCCGAAGCATACCATCGTGGGCACTGATCATCACAACTTTGGCGGCTTGGTTTTGTCGCTTGATTTCAGGAATCATGCTGTAACCTAGTCCATCGGGAAGGTTTAAGTCCAGAAAGACGATGTCGAAGTTCCTTTCTGCCATCAATTTAGCCAAACCATCGCGCATCGAGTAGGCATAGTCTACCTCATATCCCAACTGCTTAAGCAGCATCGCCAGCAGAAAGCATATCTCCTGTTCGTCATCCACGATTAATACTGTCTTCTTCATGAGAACGCAGTTTAGGGAAGGCAGCACCCCAATCCATTAATAAATCAGTTTTTTCAAGCGCTGTAGTATTTTCCAAGTTAGGGCAACTTGGTCAAAAAGCAGTCCGGCTTTTTTTTAAAATCATTCTCGGGCAAACTGAGCCAGCAAAGGCATCTACTTTCTGCTAGGCTTGTCTTTGTGAAGTTTCTCTAAACTGATCGTCCTAAATTTTCCCCATAAAGTGTAGAACAAACGCGGCAGTAATCCGAACCAATTGGGATTAAATCCTATACTCTGCCCGCACCATAAACCAAATCGTTGAAATTTAGCTACTTTTACTCTACGGTACCACCAATTAGCGGAGCGATATCATTATATTTTTTTTTATGAGAAGTCAGCTATTAGCATTAGTAGGATTCGTTAAATCACTGCCGGGACTAAACAATTTACTGCGTTATAACCCTTTTCTTTACCCGACTATCGCGGCCACCATCCGCGCAGTTAAACAGACCTCAGCTGCCAATCGATCTTCGGCCGTGCAATCCTTACTCAACCGCACAATCAAGGCCGCCCTCAAAACAAAGTATGGCAAAGGCCGCGGTCGCGTTCTTTCTAAGTGGCCAATTCTTCACAAAGAAGCTGTCCGGAAGAACCCCCATCACTTCCATACCAACCAGTGGATCACGGTTCCGGCATCGACCAGTGGCTCGAGCGGAACTCCGCTCCGCCTCAAACGAGGTCTGAAGAATATTGCCGCCGAACAAGCTTTTCTAGATGCTCTGCTCACTCCTGCATCGCTGCAGTTTCGGAACGCCCGGGTGGCAGTGCTTCGGGGCGACACAGTAAAAGATCCTGCCGACCGGTCGCCTCCCTTCGGCGCCTACCAGCACTCCAATAAGCTAGTTCTTTCTTTCCCGCACTTGAACGAGGCAACTGCCGGTTGGTACATTGATGAGCTCGCTAAGTTTCAGCCGAATGTCTTCTGGGTGTATCCCACGGGAGCCGATTTCTTAGCTTCTCTGTGCTTGTCGAGCGACAGAAGGCTGTCCATTCCGATAACGCTGAGTTCGTCCGAAATGCTTACTCCCGCTGCGTGGCACCGAATAAAGGAAGCCTTCGGAGGGGAGGTTATCGATTATTACGGACAGGCCGAACGGGTGTGCTTGAGCTATCAGCGCAAGCCCGACGAGGCGTGGTTTCATCCTGCCTACGGCTTCGTGGAGCTCTTTCCCGACGATGAACGGGTGGATGAGGATCTCAGGCGAGCTAAGATCGTAGCCACCGGCTACTGGAAGGACAAAATGCCTCTGGTACGCTATGACACCGGCGACTACATCGCCTACCCGGCGCACTACACCGAGGCCGACCTAGCCCAGGTGGCCCTCGGCCTGAAACCCTTCACTCGAATTATCGGACGAGAAAGTGAGTTTTTGGTCACACCCCAGGGAGAGCGCATCCAGGCGCTCAACAACATCCCCAAGGAGGTGAAACACCTGCGGCGCGCGCAGTTTATTCAGCATCGTTCTGATGAAGTAGAGGTGCGTCTTGACGTGGAAGAAGCTTTTAGCGACGAAGATTACCAATCGCTGCTCACTAGCGCCCGGACCAAGATTCCCCCATCAGTACGCCTCAATATCGTCACCGACCAACCTTTGGTGGTAACGGAGAGCAGCAAAACACCCTTTGTTATCCGTACGGTATCAGCGTAGCAGGTTTGTTTTTCTTCAACCTATGTTTATGTTTCCTATCCATTCGTTTTCACAACTGCCGTTTATCGCTCGCGCAAAGCACGGAGCCTTACTTCTTTGGGTGCTACTCGTCGGCTGCCGCCCTGCACCTCCACCTGAGGCCGCTTCGCCCCCCAATATCCTTATCATCATGGCCGACGATATGGGTTATTCTGACATCGGGAGTTACGGCAGCGAGATCGCCACTCCCCACCTGGATGCGCTGGCTGCCAACGGACTGCGCTTTCGGCACTTCTACAACGCGGCGCGCTGCTGCCCCACCCGGGCGGCCTTGCTCACCGGCGTGTATCCCCACGAAGCCGGGATGGGCGCTATGGTGAGCGATATCAACAGCCAGCCCGAGCCCGGACCTTATCAAGGGTTTTTAAACGACAGCGTACTCACTGTGGCCGAGTGGCTTCGTCCTGCCGGATACGCCACCTACATGGTGGGCAAGTGGCACGTGGGCGAAAAGCCCGAACACTGGCCCCGGCAGCGCGGCTTCGACCGCTACTTCGGGCTGATCAGCGGCGCCAGCAGCTACTACGAGATCATCAAAGACCAGCCGCGCGTGCGCCGACTGGTGCTGGACGACGAAGAATGGACTCCCCCGGCCCAGGGATTTTACATGACCGACGCTTTCTCGGACCGGGCCACGGAGTTTTTGACTGGTCACTTCAGCGAGAAAGAAGAGCAGCCCTTTCTGATGTACCTGACCTACACCGCCCCCCACTGGCCGCTGCACGCCTTGCCGGAAGACATTGCCCGCTACGACGGCTTCTATACGTCGGGCTGGGATAGCCTGCGGCAGCAGCGCTACGCCCGGATGCAGCAGATCGGTGCGGTGGACACTACCTACACCTTGTCTCCGTGGGACACCACCGCCGAAAACTGGTCTGATGTAACGAACCGTGCCGAGTGGGCACGCCGCATGCAGGTGTACGCCGCGATGGTGGATCGCATGGACCAGGGCCTAGGCCGGGTGTTCGAAACGTTGCAAAAGAACGACGCCTGGGACAATACGCTGATTTTGTTTCTGTCGGACAACGGCGGTTGCGCCGAGGATATCAGCGGCCGCAACCTCAACGACCCCAGCGTGCCGATTGGTGAGCGGGGGTCGTACGTGGCCTACCGCAAACCGTGGGCGGTGGCTTCCAACACTCCCTTTCGGCGCTACAAGCAGTGGACCGAAGAGGGCGGCATTGCCACTCCGCTGATTGCGCACTGGCCCGTCGGCATCGAGCGGCAGAATGCGTGGGTGCAGCCCTACGCCCACGTGGTGGATATCATGGCCACCTGCGCGGACCTGGCGCAGGCTCCGTATCCGGCCACTGATCAGGGACGAAGTCTGAAACCCCTGCGCGGCAAGAGCTTGTTGCCGCTGTTTGTAGCCGATAGTTTAGCCGAGGAAAGCCGCCCGATTTTCTGGGAACACATCGGCAATCAGGCCATGCGGCAGGGCCGCTGGAAGATTGTCTCGCACGCACCCACCTACGTGTGGTCGCTGTTCGACCTAACCACCGACCCGACTGAGCTGCGCGACGTAGCAGCCGAATATCCTAAGGTGACGCAGCAGATGACTACCCGCTACGAGGTCTGGGCTAGTGAGGTGGGGGTAGTGAAGAGGACGGGGGGATAGTGCGTTACCCTTCGCCTTTTCAATCTCTTCTTTAGTAATTGTAACTGTTCATTGGTAAGTCCTGTCGTGGATAGAATGATTTCATCCGAAACCTGCTTCTCGATTAAGCCGGTTGCCACTTTCTCTATTCCCTTCCCTATTCCTTCCTCTATTCCTTCCTCAAAGGCAGTATCTAACGAGTTCTTCAAATCCCGATATGACTTCAAGCTGTCTTCGTAGGCTTGCACCTCTTCAGCGCTAAATTTCGCTATCTCGGCTACCTCAAACAACCGCTCAAATATTCCTTCCCGCAGTTCATCGGGAATTCTATCCAGCTTATTCAAGTTACGGATCACAAACATCAACTTGTCAAAGCGCGTCTCAAGCTCTCTGGCTGACTTGCTAAACTTAGGCATCTCCAAATACACAAAAGTCAGCTTGTTATAGAACACTTGGCAAGTCTCAATATCAGTTAGCTTTATATCGTATCTAAACTTATCAGGTTCGCTTTTATCCTCATCAAAAACAAAATCTAGAATAGCAATCGTATAGACCGCTTTTAGCTCGAATGTCCAATCAGAACCTCGCTGGGCCTGTTCTCTGATGGGAAAAGTGGAGTAGTAAACTGTCCGGTCTTTGAAAAAGTCAAGCAGTAGATCTTTATTGGGTTCTTCGCCAAAGAGTCGCTTGAAACCGTAATCAGTAAATGGATTAATGTATTTTTCTCTATGCTCTTCCATAAAAGTATATTGATGAAAGTACGAAGTTACTAATTCAATACAGGTAGGACATCTAATGCAGCCGTCAGGCCAGATTCGTTTACACTTCTTAATCCAATGGGCAAATATAGTCCCTTGGAGCAACTAGCGATTAGGCCCATTTCAACCCGGCTGGCGGCTGGGGCAGCCCCGCTGCATGGTGCTAGGTGTCCTTATTTAATAAAACTGCGGCTGCTATCATTGATGATCTGCCAATTCCCATGCGGCAGTGTATTGTACTTTCGACAAAGTGATTCTTCGTTTTTTAACCCCAATTCCGTGGTTTCGTGAGGTTCAAGTAAAGAAACAATTGTCTGTATCCCATTCAATTCAAATTGCTTTATTTCATCTTCCAGCCAGTCTTCGCCTCTCGGTCTTAGCATGATTCCGATAGCCGCACCATTATCAAGTTTCTCTATCCAAAATATTTTTGTAACCATATTTCAATGACGCCCAACGGTCAAGTATAAGCGTAGCGCGGGATTTAGAAGCGATACACTGTCCGCCTACACAAAACTTTGATAGTTGCAACATACTCAATTTTAGCAATTCATCCCGCATCAAGCTTATACAGTGTTACCTGCTGGCTTTCTTCCATTTTTCAATTGCCCGTTCACGGTGGGAATTTTAATACAACTTTTTTAAAAGTGGGAAAGCAAGCTCTTTACGCATTTTGGCAACCGCACATAGCCGACATAAAGTGCGTAAAGAGCTTGCTCAGCGCTGGTTAATTTCGTCAGCCTAAAGATTTTATTCGGATTCAAACCTAATAGTTATGTTTCCTGAACCTAGTGCCGAAGCCAAACCTGTTGCATCTTCTACTGAACCCAATTTTGTGTAGCTGTAAGATGTTGAAAAGGTCTTGTAGAATAGTACGTAACTACTCAGGTAGCAGGACAAGCCATAATTTGGGATAGGCACTCAAAGATGTTTAAGTCGCGCTTTTTGAGCGTATCAATGACTGAACGCAGCGTGCAGAAAGCGTTTTGACCGGTTTTGAACTGACCAGAGACCTTTTGTTTTACTTTCACATTGCGGATAGCCCTCTCTGAGGCGTTATTATCAGGAGGCACTTCCAGATCATAGAGGAAGACCAACAGGCAATCCCGATATTTGAGCAGCGAGTTTTGAAAAATGATGGTATTAGAATACTGCGCCGGGTTTATGTATCGGACCAACAAACGATTCAGGCGGTATTCTAGTTGATAAGCTTGCTCTTCTGTTGGCCGATATGCTTTTCCTCGTTCTTGGGCAAGCTTATCTAGCTTTAAAGCATCTTGCAATAGGGCTTTGCAATGCGTAGCCCAGGAACTTTGCTCGCTTTCTTCCAAGAAGATTAAGTCTCGCTGTAAGTGACCAAGACAAAGTTGCTTGGCCTTTGAGTCTGTTTTAAGCTGAGCAGCCCAGCGGTCAGAGCCAATGGTCGCTTGAGGCAGTCCATTAGGGAAAGTCTCTTCTACCACTTGACTACCCCTGGAAGGGGAAGCTTTCAGGAAGGTATTCTTCAGGTTCTGCCAACACCACACCCACCAGTTCTTGCCATTCACTTTGGCCCCCGTCTCATCTGAACCTACGTAAGAGGCTGCTTGCAATTCTGCTTGAAGCTGCTCATAGACTGGGGTGGCTTTGCTGGCCGCTCTTTGCAGTAGATTGCTTAAGAGGTTTGTTTGATTTTGAGCCCGTCACTTAATATCAAAGCCTATAAAAGTTGTAATTACCGCGATTCCACCAGCAATATGGGATAGATGCAATCAATCATTATAGAATATACTATTGAAAAAAGCTTGCATTTGAGCAGCATAGGGTACACCATACCGAGCAAACGTTGCTCTTGTCTTTGCATCCGGCTTCCAGTCGAAAAAGGCATGTCCTGCGTCTTCTACCTGAATATAGTTGACAGGCTGGCTTGCAGCCTTCAGCGCATCTATATAGCGTTGCACCATGTCGTGATTTACGATCGGGTCTTCTGTACCACGAACCATGAAGTGCGGAAGAACCCGTTCACTAACCTTTGGAACATTCTTTAAAGGAGAAATGGCATCCCAATAAACCTGGTCTGTTTGCTCTAGCAACGATTTAAAGTCGGCAGCCTCAAATGCACCATAGCTTGGTGCCACCGCCTTAACTGCATTTGTTATTTCAGTTTTTACCTGAACCACGGATTTTCTTTTTGGCAGGTAAGTGGGCATATATTGGTAAACTCCATTGGCTTCGCCAAAACCTTCATCTCCAATAAGCGGACTGAGGGTGGCTGCTGCTGCCGCTAGATGACCACCAGCGCTATCGCCCGTAACCGCAATTCGGGTCGGGTCACCTCCGTACTCCGCAGCATGTTCCTGAATGTGAGCTATAGCTCCAAAAACATCTTCTATCAATTTGTGCATGTATGTAGGTTCGGTTTCTCCATCCAGTTTGTTAATCCAACGGTAGTCAATACTGAACACGATGTAGCGAGCACCCTTCACCAGTTCACGAGCTAGTCCACGCATAATGTCTTCGTTGTTTGAAGACCAACCTCCGCCATGAATGATGACGATACAAGGAAGATTTTTGGCGCCTTTAGGTGAATAAACATCGTATTTCAGAGGCTTGACGCCTGGCTGGGCGTAAACAACGTCCTGAATGACTCTCACATTATCTACCAAAGAATGGGGAATAAATGTTGCCCCGACCTTCATGTCCTTGGTAACCGGTATTTTCATTATAGGTGAGAAACTTTCGTGGCTCGTTGTTCCCCACATACCTCCTTTCACGGTGTAATACACGGCATCCACACTGTATCCCGATGCAGGTTTAGCTTTTACCGACAATACAGTGCCCGCAGGCACCTTGCCATCATCAGGAATTTTTGGGCTAATGGTATAAGAGCCGTTTTCGGTCGGAACAGACGTTACGGTAAAAGTTTCTACCGACTCCACTTTTGAAGAAGATAAGGATGTTTGTGCATTTAAGTGGGTAACCGGCCAAGCGGCAGCATAAACAACCGCTGTTATGACAAGACTGGAAATTAAATTTTTCATAAGACTATTTCTTATTGTATTCTTCATCCGTTACAGCTTCCTTCCATTCTACAATCCCCTGTTCCGTATTGGGAATAATATAAAGTTGCTGTAAACCCACATCCGGGCTTGCGCCATGCCAGTGTCTTACATTTGGCGGACATTTTACCACATCTCCTTTTTTGATGATTTCAATGGGTTGCCCTTCAATCTGGTGGTAGCCAACTCCATCGGTGATAATCAGAATTTGCCCGGAGGGGTGGGTATGCCAATGGCTTCTTGCACCGGGTTCAAAATAAACATTGCCAGCAAGTGTTGTGTGTATTGAATCTGCTTCTACCAAGCCAATAGGATAAGCATTCCCTGTAAAAAATTCTTTCGAACCTTTTTCACCTTTTGGAAAAATGGCATTCAATACGTTTTCGTCCGGTCCCATATTTTCTTGTTTTTCAGTTTTTGTGTTGCAGGCCTGACCTATCAATAGTAAGAGGGCAACTGCGAGTATCATTATTGTTCTCATTTTATCTGGTTTAAATTTCCTTGATGATTTTTGCGGGGGTACCGCCTACGATAACATTGTCAGGAACGTCTTTAGAAACGACAGCACCCGCTGCAACCACTGAGTTTTCACCAATGGTTACGCCTTGCAAAATGGTTGCCCCTGCACCAATCCAGGCGTTCCTTTTTATGTGTATTGCTTTGGGAAGAAGTGCGTGTCTGTTTTCGGGTTCTAGCGGGTGTCTTTCGGATAGCAAACTAACTTTGGGTGCAATCAATACATTGTCTTCGATGGTAATTCCACCTAAATCCAAAAACACACAATCGAAGTTGATGAATACATTTTTGCCTATTTTGGTGTGTTTGCCGTAATTGATACACAAAGGAGTAAACACGTCAACGCTATCGTCAATTTCGCTCCCTGTAATTTGGCTCAGCAAATCCCTGACTTCTTTAGGGTCTGTGGCATTGTTCATCTGCACCAGCAGTTTTTTCGTGATATATGAAGCCTCGCGCATTTTATACGCCTCTGGGTCGCTTGGCAAAATGGTTTCTCCCATTTTCAGCCTTCCAAAAATATCTACTGCTTGCATTGTTCCACTTGTTTTAATGCAAAGCTAGCAGTACTTTAGGAGTGTTTTATGACATTTATATCGCAATTAATGTCACAAATTACCTATTTTTGTTAGAGGTTGTTTTAACTTGAATGAATATGTCAGAAAATCCAAAAGTTATACTTTACAAAACAGCATCAACGGCTCAATTCCCCGAGGATTTCCAAACTCGGTTCCACACTCATATTTATTGCCAAAGTGGAACTGTGAAATTCGTTTTCAATAGTCTGCAATATCATGGTAAAAAAGGGGAATTTATCTTTTGGCTGGCAGGTCTCAATGTTTCAGACTTGTCTTTTTCAGCGAATTTTAAAGCTAAGCTGCTATTTGTAGACAGTGAGTTATTGACATCGAATTTACCGAGCGCAAATGTGAGTATAGATAGCTACATACACTCCAAAGAACATCCGATTTTGCACCCTGATAAAAAAGACAAAGAGAAAATTTTAAAAAACTTTCAACTGCTGTACGATAAATCACAAGAAACAAACCACCGGTTTTATGAGGAGGTGTTGAAACTTCAAATGCAACTTTTTCTTTTGGAAATGTGGCATATTTTTGAAGATGAACTTGACAGGCGTAAACGTAGTTTGCAAAGCGGAACATTGTACGAACGGTTTATGCAGTTAGTACAGGAACATTGTATGAAAGAGCGTGAAGTGCGGTTTTACAGCGATAAGCTGAACATTACACCCAAGTATCTCAATTATATTTGCAAAGTCAATACCCGCAATACCGCCTCGGAATGGATACAGCGATATACTAAAGAGCGAATCATGTTCCTGTTGCAAAACAAGAACCTGAATATTTCTGAAATTGCCGATGAAATGGATTTTTCAAGCCGTTCGTTCTTTACACGCTATGTAAAAAAATTACTAGGCGTTACTCCAAAAGAATACCGGGAACGGATATAAAAAAATTTACAACTTAATTTTTTGGGTTTATTGGCTAGAAATGGCTCTTTTGGTTTTTTTTGAAGCGTTGGATTTGTGTGTCGGAAAAACCAAATGTGCCATTTGAGCGCTGGAAAAGTTGTCTTAAATGTGCACTGGCAAAATTTTTTGGTTCTCTGTCAAATTCTTTTTACCCGAGAGTTGTAATTTAGCACACTCGTTTTTTTTCAGCTTGCAGGTAACATCTATATAACCGCATTGCGGCTATACACAATATAGCGAAAAGATGGTCATCAGGCGATTACCCTCTAAAGCGCGATTCTACTCTCTTCTCTATCTTTCGGTTTCCGATAAGCAAACTGGATAGGCCAAAGTGGCGTACCTGCTCTTTTCACGCTAGCCGCAGTGCGTATCAAACCCTCCTGAGTACTATTTTAGAACACTGCGGTACTCTTTTTACCCACTCGGGTACCTCTTTATGCCACTGCTGTACCCTTTTTGCTCACCGCAGTACCTTATTTTCCTACCGCGGCACCTTATTTTCCTACCAATGGGTTTCTTTAGGCCAATCGCTCAAGCGGAGGGTTCGCTAGAATTCACCAGCACTTCACTGCCCCTCATTGCTGGGCAATGGTTCGCTGGTTTCAGCTTGTTCTTCGGGATACAGCACCACCTCAATCGCCTCATCCAGATCAAAGTACTTATTGGCCATCGCCTTTAGTTGAGGAACCGTCAGCTCCTCGATCGCTGCTTCGTAGTCTACGATCTCGTTCAGGTCTTCGCCGTTGAAGTAAGCCTCTTCCAGGGCGCTCAGCCAGTAATTATTTTCCTTTAGGTTGGTTTCTATATCGCGCCGCAGCGTCTCCTTCACCTTTCGCAAATCGGCGGCGGTGGGGCCGTTGGCCTGCAATTTCTTGATCTCATCGTATACGGCCTGGGTGAGGGTATCCACGTTTTCGGGCGCGCAGGGGAAGCCGATAGAAATACTGTAGTGCTCGTAGGGGTACTTGGTGGCGCTGCCCCGGGCGCTGATGCCGTACACCCCGCTGCGCTTCTCGCGGATTTCTTCAATTAGCTTGATGTTGAGGGCCTGAATGAGGGCGTCCAGCTCGAAGGCTTCCTCGCGGTCGTAGTCCATTTCGCCGGTGAAGGTCAGGCTCACCATGCTCTTGGGGTCGTTCCCCTTGAACACGTCTTCCTCCACCGCTCCGCTCGGCGGACGCACGCCCACGTCCTTCCAGGTTTCTTCCCGGTTAGTGCTGGGCAAGCTACCCAGGTAGGTCGCTAGCATCGGTTTCAGACTGTCTACCGCGAAGTTGCCCACCATAAAGAAGGTGAAGTCGCTGGCATCCGCAAAGCGGTCGCGGTACACCCGGTTCACCGCATCCAGTTTCACTTTGTCCCAGTCTTCCACGGTGGGGTAGCCGCCGCCCCGCGGATTGTCCTGCGACAAGATGCGCGAGCGCCGGTCTTGGTAGTAGTACTGCGGGTTCGACAGCAGATCCTGGTAGATCGCCTTGTTCTTGGTGATGTACGACTGGAACGAGGCGGTGTCGAGGCGGGGCTGGGTGAAGTACAGGTGCGTAAGTTGCAGCAGCGTCTCCACGTCGCGGGGCGTGGCGTTGCCCGAGAAGCCCTCTTTCAACTCGCCGATGTAGGGCCGCACCCCGGCGTTCTTGTCGGCCAGGAACTTGTCCAGCGCCACCAGCGACAGGTCGCTCACCCCGCTCTGCCGGATCACGTTGTCGGCGTTGGTGGCCGAATAGTAGGTTTCCAGATCGTAGAGCGAGTGCCCCCCCGGGCTGCTGGCCAGCATCAGAATCTCGTCGGCCTTGAAGTCGGTAGGTTTAAGCACGGCGCGCACCCCATTACTAAAAGTTAGCTCAGTGACGCCCAGCGAATCCAGGGTTTTCTCGGCGGTGATCTGCCCGGCGGCGGGCGGGGCGTCCATCAGCGACTCAGCCACGGCTTCCTCTTCGTAGGCGGTGACTTCGGCCGCCCCGGCTTCTTTCAGGTACTGCCGCACTTTGTCAGAAGTAGGTACTTCAATTCCTTCTTTCTCGGGAGCCATCACCACCACCACGCGGTTCTCGTCGCGCATCCACCGGTCAGCTAATGCGTTGATCTCGTCCAGCGTTACCTCGGGCAGGTACTGCTGCATGAACCCATACTCAAAGGCAATACCCGGAATCGGCTCACCCTCCAGAAAGTTGCGGACGTACTCTCCGGCGTAGCCCTTCGACTCGGTCTTCTCGCGTTCGTTGTAGGCCCGTTCGTAGATGGTGAGCAACTGCCGCTTGTAGCGGTCCAGTTCGGTGGGAGTGAAGCCAAACTGCCGCACTTTTTCCATTTGCTCCACCAGCGTCTTCAGACCCCGCTCAATGCCCCCCTCGGGCACGATGGCAAAGGCTTGGAAAGCTTCTTTCGCCCGCACCACGTCACCGTAGTAGGTGCCCGCGTTGATGAAGGGCGGGTCGGCCGACTGGGTGAGTTCGCCCAGTCGGTCGTTGAGCATCCCAGTGAAAGTACTTTCCAGCACCGACTGCCGGTAGTCGCGCAAGGTTTCCTCTTCTTCCGGAGCTTCGTTGACCTTATAATACAAGCTCAGTTGGTTGAAGGTGGCCTCGGGGTCGGCAACCACCACCACCTTAGTGTCGTCGTGGTTGGGAATGTCGTAGGCGGTGCGCTCCCGGGGCTGCTCGGGGTTCTTGAGCTCCCCGAAGTACTGCTTGATCTGGGCCTCCATCGAATCTACGTTGATGTCGCCCACGGCGATAACCGCCATCAGGTCGGGGCGGTACCAGTCCTGGTAGAACTGCCGCACGGTGGGGTAGTCAAAGTCTTCCAGAATCTCTTTGGTGCCAATGGGCAGGCGCTGGGCGTAGCGCGAATCGGATAGGACCACCGGTAGGTATTCATCACGCATGCGCTGCGAGGCTCCCTGCCCGATGCGCCACTCTTCAATGACCACGCCCCGCTCCTTGTCGATCTCTTCATCCTCAAAGGTGATGCCCTGCGCCCAGTCTTCCAGAATTTGCATCCCGTCGGCCAACGTGGTGTCGGCAGTGGGCAGTAGCAACATATAAACCGTCTCGTCGAAGCTGGTGTAAGCGTTCAGGTGCGCCCCGAAGCGCACTCCGGCCGATTGCAGGGTGCTCACCAGTTCGTTCTTGGCGTAGTGCTCGGTGCCATTAAAGGCCATGTGCTCGGTGAAGTGCGCCAGACCCAGTTGGTTGTCATTCTCCAGGATAGACCCGGCGTTGACGGCCAGCCGCAGTTCCACCCGGTTTTCGGGCCGCTGGTTCTGGCGGACGTAGTAGGTGAGTCCGTTGTCGAGCGTGCCGGTGCGGATGGTGGAATCTACCGGAATGTCGCTGCTCAGATCGGGAGAAACCGACTGAGCGGGAAGGGGGATGGTGCCACCGATGATGAGGGAGAGGACGAGGAGGCAGAGGGGTTTCATTGGCATAGGTTGAGGGGGTGTAGGATTAAGAAAACGGGGAGAAAAGATACCGATTTACTCAGAATCAACGAGGCAACGGAGTAATTAGTTGGTAACCGTTGGTTAAAAACGGTTAAATTGTACTTTTCTTCTTTTTGACCCTTGGCTTAGCTACGGCGTTCCTTCGGCCTGGGTTCGGAGATCCTTCGGAGAGGCAACGTTTGCGCCAAATTGTACTAATTGGAGATTGAGGGCAGCGATGGGGGGCTCAAAAGGGAGTGTTTAACCGAGAAGTGACGCGCGGTAGCGGGCCTGAAATGAGGGTGACGTGCTACAAGTGTGCCCCAGTAAAATCTGCCTGAATCAGAACATTATGCGAGCGGGTGGATTTAAGTGATATGGCTGAAGAGCAAAACGTATTAGGGGGTCCGCTACAGGTTTGCTGCACCGACCCGATGACCGGATTCTACCGCGACGGACACTGCGTGACGGGTCCGCAGGACGGCGGCAAGCACGTGATCTGCGCCCGCGTGACCGAGGAGTTTCTGCTGTTTTCAAAAAACCGGGGCAACGACCTGATTAACCCAATGCCTGCCTACGGTTTTCCCGGTCTCAAGCCCGGCGACCGCTGGTGCCTGTGCGCCTCGCGCTGGCAAGAGGCCTACGAAGCGGGCGTGGCCTCACCGGTGGTGCTGGAAGCGACGCACGAGGCAGCGTTGAAATACGTTTCAATGGAAGCGTTGGAAGCGTATGCGATAAAGGAGATTGATTAGTTTACTGGATTGTCTATGGTTCGACGGTTCAATGGCTCTATTGTTAAATCGCTGATGCCAGCAATTGAGCCATTGAACAATTGAGCAATCAAACCCGATCCTTATGAAATTCGACCAGTACCCTATTGCCGACGAGATCAAGCGGGCGCTGCAGCAGCTCGATTTCCGGCGGCCCACCGATATTCAGTACAAGGCCATTCCGCCCGTGCTGAAGGGAGAAGACGTGCTGGCGATCGCGCAGACGGGCACGGGCAAAACCGCCGCCTTTGCCATTCCGGTGATTCACCAGTTGCACATCCGCAAGCAGCGCAAGCGTCCCGATGGCATCAAGTGCGTGGTGATGGTGCCGACGCGAGAACTGGCGTTGCAGATTGCCGAAGCCTTTGAACAACTGGCGCAGTACACCCGCGTGAAAACCTACGGGGTGGTGGGCGGCATGGAGCAAGACCCGCAGATCGCGCAGTTAGAGCGGGGCATCGACGTGCTGGTGGCCACGCCCGGCCGACTCTTTGACCTAGCCAGCCAGGGGCACCTCCGCCTGAACCGGGTGGAAACGCTGATCCTGGACGAGGCCGACCACATGCTCGATCTGGGCTTCATCAAGGACATCCGCGACCTGATCGAACGCTTGCCCAAGCAACGGCAGACGCTGTTCTTTTCGGCTACTATCGATGAGAAGATCAAGAAGCTGGCCTACTCGCTGGTGACCAATCCGATCCGCATTCAGATTTCGCCCAAGAACCCGGTGGCCAAGAACGTAACCCACGCCGTGGTGCGGGTGGCGATGGACGACAAGCGCTTCTTTCTGGAGCGGCTGGTGCGCGAGAATCCCGACGGCAAGGTGTTGGTGTTCGTGCGCACGCAAGTGCGGGCCGAGCGGGTGCAACGCGCGCTGGAACGAGTAAGCATCGCCAGCCAGACCATTCACGGCGGCAAGGCGCAGGACGACCGTTTGCGGGTGCTGGAAGCGTTTAAACAGGGAACGGTGCAATTGCTGATTGCTACCGACGTGAGTGCCCGCGGCATTGATATTCCGAACGTGGATTTAGTGGTGAACTATGATTTGCCGACGCCATCCGAAAACTACGTGCACCGGGTGGGCCGTACCGGGCGGGGCCGCCACCGGGGACGGGCAGTGTCTTTTTGCAGCGAAGAAGAGCAAGGTACGCTGACCGCTATTGAAGCGTATCTGGGCCAGCCTATTGAGGAACTGACGCTAGACCGCGTAGACTACGCCGAAACCCTGGATGCATCGCTGGATGCGGATTCTGACTGGCAGGCCCTGATGCGAGAAGCTGAGCAGAAGGGGGGGAAAAAAGGGAAGGGAAAAAGATGACTGTGTTAATTCAGTCGTGTCAATTATAAGTGGCGGTAAGTAGGGTTGTAAAGCATCAAGTTCTGATAACCGTAGCTTCAAGATAGGCATTTGCCTCAATTTTGGTACTGCCAGAAGGCTTCTTTCTTCAGCGCGATAGTAACCCACTTATTCTATGGGCCAAAACACCAGTCCGAGCGACTCAACGTGTTCGCCGACCGTTCCCCAGAAGCCCATCAGTCTTCCTTTCCACTTTCCTTCACCCTGGGCCAGCAGGAGGCGGAAGTCGGTATCACCGCCCGTGCCCCCGTAGGCGGGTGAGGTGTTGCCATCGTCGAGGTGAAACACGAGGCGGTCGATCCACCAGCCCCCGGCCCCGCTGATGCCCACCAGGGTGCGGCCCGGCGGAATGCCGAAGGGTTGTTGCCAGTCGCCGTCTTCGTTACCAACCAGATGCGTTTGCGCTTTGCCGTCGGCATCAATGTAATTGAAACGAAGGCGATGCACCACCGAACCGGCGGTGGCCACCTGCACCGAGGTGAGGCGACCCGCTTCCGGAATCACCAGTGCCTGAAACCGTTCTCCCTCGGTGCCGACGGTGCCGCCGACGCGGGCGCTGTAGTGCACTTCGCCCAAGTTGGCCTTGCGATCGGGTAGGGAGAAGGATTGGGCACGAAGCAGCGGAGGGGCAATCAGCCAGCAGAACGTAAGTAAAAACAAAGCCACCAAGGCAAGCTTTGGCGGATAATTAAAGTCTGTCATGTGGCTATTTCTTCAGATACGACAGATCGCACTCCAACGCGTTCCGATCCCACTGTCCGGTGTTGGCGGCTGCCTCGTAGGTAGTTTGCAAAAAGTCCATCAGCATTGCGTCTGGGTTGTCGGCCTGCTGCACGGCAATATAGGGCAGGATAAACTCGCCTAGTTCTTGGTGGTAATAAGCCGCCTCGGGCTGTACAGCTTGGTTCTTAAAAGCATCAGGCGTAGGGTAGCAGTACGAATAAAATGCTGCTTCGGGAAAATCAGGGTTGCCAAGCCAGAATCCGGCGCTGCTCACCTCGTGCGAGTAAGCTTCCTGCATCACTTCTAGCGGAATATTGGGTGCCCCGCCGGGATGTTTGGGAGCCTCGCGTCCTGAGAAGCGCGTCACCGCCAGGTCGAGCGCTCCCCAAAACAGGTGCACCGGACTCACCTTGCCGGTGTAGTCGGCCCGAAAGCGGGTAAACGCGTTATGAATGCGCAGCAACGCCTGCCACACGGTATGGGCGTGCTCAGGTTGGTACGAACGAACTTGGTGGTCTTGATCAAACGGAACCGCCAGTTCCATCTCGTTGGGGCGGGGATGAATCTCTACCGCAATATCTGCTTCCCCCAACGAATCCAGCAGTTGCGCGTAGAAGTCAGCCACCGTACCGCCGGACAATGGAAGGCTAGCTTGATGACCGGTGCTGGTGCGTAGCATAAGTTGATGGTCAACAAAATCGAACTCCAGGCTGAACACGCCCGGTGCGTAGGGGATGCTGCCGGTGGTGAGTCCGCGCGGCGAAACGTAGAGCGAAACGTGCCAAGAGTGGTTGATCCAGGGTGTCTTGCGCAGGCGTATTTTGCCAACCATTTGCATCCACAGGTGCAGGGTGCCCAGGGTCTCTTTCAGGTCGGGGTAGCGAAGGGCGGGCCAGAATGCAGAGGAGCTCATTGTCTGGTTGCAGTTAAGTTTACGTTTCTCTGTAGACCTCGGAGGATACCACTTGACATACGACTCCGATCTTACGTGCTTCTCTCACAAAATTCTGGGCGGTTTCCAAAGAGCTTGCTTCGATAACGACATCAATATCCTCGAGTAGCTTATCTACGTTTTCTTTGCTGTCTTTCAAGGATAATCCTAATAGAGTTACTTGTAGGTGGGTGAGCGGAATTTTCTTCATCCCTTCTCTCCACCCACTCATGGTAATTGTTTTCATACGTCAACGTCGATTCTGATGGGTGATGGGACGCTACCTTTGTACTTTCCGGTAGTTCGTCGGGCACCTTGAATAACGACTTTCAGTACAGTAAGTTGCCGTCCTAGCTCTTTTGCTATTTGCCATAAAGCTTTTCTCCCCAAGGCTCCGGCAACCGCCCCTTCCAGGTGCAGTTTATTTAAATACAGTACTTCATCCTGGATATAGTAGTGGCTTATCCCTTCTATCTCGTAGTTACCGTGCTTAGCTGAAAACATAAGTATTCCTTCTTCTTTGGTTAGTATACTGACTATGTTTTTAGCCATTTAGCGAGAACTTATAGATTGGACTGTGCACCGTTGTACATACGAGCTAGGTACTCCGTCGTTTCTTCCACCTCCATCGTGCCGTGTTCGTTTACCGCTCGCAATCGCACGTTTTTCAGTTCGTTCACCAGTAGCGGGTCATAGCGGGCGCTCACGCGCACGTAGTTCTCGGTAAAGCCATGCATGCGGTCGCCCTCGGCCTCTTCAAAGAGCACGGTGGCGGTGCGTCCCACGTTCTCTTCGTAGAACTGCCGCCGCTTCTTCTCCGACAGCGTACGCAGCATGGTCGAGCGCTCGCGGCGCACGGGAAGCGGCACGGGGTTGGGCATGGTGGCCGCCGGGGTATTGGCCCGCTCGGAGTAGGTGAACACGTGCAGGTACGACACCGGCAATTCGTTCAGAAAACGGTAAGTATCTAAAAAGTTCTCGTCAGTTTCGCCGGGGAAGCCTACAATCACGTCTACGCCGATGCAAGCATGCGGCATTTGCTGCTTGATGATGCGAACCCGATCCACGTACAGATCACGCACGTAGCGGCGGCGCATCAGACGCAAAATCCTGTCGCTGCCCGACTGCAAGGGCAGATGAAAGTGCGGCACAAAACGTTGCGATTGCGCCACAAATTTGATGATCTCATTGCTGAGTAGATTGGGCTCGATGGAAGAGATACGAAAGCGGTCGATCCCTTCTACCCTATCCAATTCCTGCACCAGGTCCAGAAAGCGGCTTTGCCGTCGTCCATCTTCAATGCCGAAGTCGCCAATATTGACCCCAGTGAGCACCACTTCGCGCACGGCGGTGGCGGCGATCTGTCGAGCCGAGATCACCACGCTGCTCACGCTGGCGCTGCGGCTCTTGCCGCGGGCCATCGGGATGGTACAGAAGGTGCAGTGGTAGTTGCAGCCGTCTTGTACCTTTAAGAAGGTGCGGGTGCGATCATTGATTGAGTGGGCGGGGTGAAAGGTGCGGGCCTCATCAACCTCCGAAGCAATCACCTGCGGCTGCGGCTGCTTCACAAAGCCATCTAGCAGATCAAGTAAGCGGAATTTTTCGGCCGCTCCCAGCACGGCATCTACGCCGGGAATTTCAGCGATCTCACGGGGCTTTAGTTGGGCGTAGCATCCCACCACGCATACGTAGGCATTGGGAGCGTAGCGCAGCGCTTCCCGCACCACCTTGCGGCACTTTTTGTCGGCATTTTCGGTCACCGAACAGGTGTTGATAATGTAGATATCGGCCCCCTGCTGAAAATCTACCGACCGGTAGCCCTTCTGCTCCATCAGGCGACCCAGGGTGGAGGTTTCGGAGTAGTTGAGCTTGCAGCCCAGGGTGTAGAAAGCAACCGTCTTTGATTGATGCGCCATAGAATTCACTCTTTCTTTGAGGTAATTAGACCACTAGATTGTTGAACGGAGTTGTTATTACTGTCTCAAAGTTCTTATTAAATACGTCCTCATCCAACTGCTTCGTTCATAAACAAGCGTAGTAATTACCCAGGAAGCACTAATTTGGATAGACGAATACACCAAATATTATTCTGTTTAGTAAAGAAATAGAATAGCAACAGATAAGCTTAATTAGGCGTTGATTCAGAATTTTAGGTAAATTTTGTTGGCAAGTAGATAAAATACGTGCACTATTTTTATGACTAACCGAAAAATAATATATTCGCGTTCTGCTGGTTTTTTATTCTGAAATTCAGTGCTTATACTAGTAGATTAATACGGTCAATCGTCGTTTAGTCTACTAAAACCAATCTAATCTTTCACCCACTAACGCAGATCACCCATGTCCAAAACAAAACTCGAGTACATCTGGCTGGACGGTTACAAGCCGACCCAAAGCCTCCGCAGCAAAACCAAAATTGTAAGTGACTTCGGGGGCACCCTCGAAGAATGCCCCATGTGGTCGTTCGACGGCAGTTCTACCGAACAAGCTGAGGGCAGCGCATCAGACTGTCTGCTGAAGCCGGTCGCGCTGTTTCCTGATCCGGCGCGCAACGATGGCTGGCTGGTGATGACCGAAGTACTCAGCTCCGACGGAAGCGCCCACGTATCCAACGGACGCGCCACGATAGATGATGATGACGATGACTTCTGGTTTGGTTTCGAGCAAGAATACTTCTTGTGGGACCCTGAAACCAACCTACCGCTGGGCTTCCCGGCCAACGGTTACCCGCGTCCCCAGGGCCCGTACTACTGCTCGGTAGGAGCCAAAAATGCCTACGGGCGAGATATCATCGAAGAGCATCTGGATTTGTGCTTGGAGGCCGGAGTGAACGTTGAGGGGATCAACGCTGAGGTGGCCACCGGACAGTGGGAATTTCAAACCTTCGCGAAGGGAGCCGCCGCGGCGGGTGATCACGTGTGGGTGGCCCGCTATCTGGCCGAACGCAACGCCGAAAAATACGGTCTGTCCATCAACTGGCACCCCAAACCCCTCAAGGGCGACTGGAACGGTTCGGGCATGCACGCCAACTTCTCCAATTCTACCCTACGCGAAGCGGGTTCCAAGGAGGTGTACAATACCATCTGCGAAGCCTTCGCTCCCGTGATTCAAGAGCATATTGAGGTATACGGAGCCGACAACGACCAGCGCCTCACCGGAGCCCACGAGACCCAATCAATTGATAAGTTTAGCTACGGCGTTTCGGATCGCGGTGCTTCTATTCGGATTCCGATTGCCACGGTGGAAAACGGCTGGAAAGGATGGCTGGAAGACCGTCGTCCCGCATCCAATGGTGATCCGTACAAGATTGCCGCGCGGATTGTGAAGACCGTAAAGAAGGCAGCCGTGCCCGCTTAGCCGAACGAAACGCAGCAATATAAGACAGGAAATCTATCCCGATTTCCTGTTTTTTGTTTCTAGCGGGTAGTAGTGATACTTTCTTCTTGAAGGAATTTATTGGCCAGAAAGTCTAGGTAATGCAAAGTAGTTTCAATATCCTGGTGCGACGTAGCGGGGTTGATCGTGCACAGTCGCAACACTACCCGCTTCCCCACGGTGGTCGATGAAAGCACAATTCCCTGCTCATCCATAATATGGCTAGCAATACGTCCGTTGAGTTGATCGTGCTGGGATAGCCGGAGCGATGCCGGAGAAAAACGAAAGGTGAGGATACCAATCTGAGCTACCGTGACGACCTCCCAGTTCGGTAGCGCCTCAACCAAAATTTCAGCGTGTTCGGCCAGACCGATGGTGTAGGCAATAGCTTCTCGGAACGTGTTGATTCCGTAGTATTTGATTGACATCCAGAGCGGTAGCGCTCGAAACCTTCGCGACAACTGCACTCCTTTATCCGAAAAGTTGCGGTACTGTTCGGTTTCTTTTAGGTAAGACCCCGAGGTCTTGAACGTGTCTAGCAGGTGGTCGGCGTTTCGCACAAACAATCCACCAATATCGTAGGGCTGATAGAGCCATTTGTGAGGATCAATGGTGAGCGAATCGGCCTGGTTGGCTCCTTCCAGCAGGTGCTGATGTTTCTCAGAGAGCCAGACTGCCCCACCGTAGGCGGCATCAACGTGCAGCCATAGGCCCTCGATATCGCAGAGTGCCCGAATTTCCGGGAGGGGATCAATGCTACCGGTGTTGGTGGTGCCCGCGTTAGCAATCACGCAAAACGGCCGCGCACCATGTTCCCGGTCGTAGCGGATCTGTTCGTACAAACTGTGTATATTCAACCGCTGCTGCTGGTCCGAAGGCAGCACACACACTTGGTCATCCGAAAAGCCGAGCAGTTTCAACCCCTTCATGTTAGAACCGTGGGTCTGGTCGCTACAGTAGACAATAGCCTTCGGATTGGGTTCGCCGAGCATCACCGCGCGGGCGGTCGCTAAGCCCATCAGGTTAGATACCGACCCGCCAGAGGTTAGAATACCGTCGGCATTCGGTCCCATCTTCAGCAACTGGGCCAGCCACCGGATCACCAGTACTTCTACCTGACTAGCGGCAGCCCCGATGCGCTCCGCTCCCGAAAACACGTTGAACCCACTGGCCAAAGCGTCGGCCATCACGCTGATAAAATTGCTTGGTCCCGGCACCCACCCGAAGAAGCGGGGGTGGTTTAGATACATATTGTTGGGAAAAATATCCTCAGCGGCGGTAGCAATCAGTTCATCGAAGGAAGTAGCCTGATCAGGAAGCGGCTCCTCAATTACCGAAGCCATCTCGGCTACGGTTCGATGTCCTCCCGCTGGCTTTTCAGAAAGGGTGAGGTGATGTTCTACCAACAGATCAATTACCTGATAGCCCACTTGACGCATTTCGTCCTCAGACAGCTCAAAAAATTTATTCTCCATGAATCAAAATCGTCTCTCGTAGAGAATACAGCTGTCTACACTGGTGATATTGGCAAATACGGCTTCGCCCGCTAAGAGAAAGTCTTGATAATTAATTTCGTCTACGTAATCAAATCCTAATTGATTGATGCATACAAACTGAGAGATGCGTCCGGTGGCTTCGCAAACGGCGGTCTTGAAGCCGCGTTCGCGAGCCACGTCCTGAGCAAACTGGTTGAGCTTTTGGGCCAAGCGTCGGTTTGCGTGTTGTTGGTACACTCCGCACATAAAAATGTGGTAGTGCGTTCCGAGCGCTACTTCCTTATTGGCCACGTACCGTTCGCCCAGCGATTCTAGCAAAGCAAAAACGGGGGTAAATTTTTCGGAAATAGTTTCCAGACCGGCGGGCGGCTCCGCGGCGTAGTCTTCGGCAATGGTGGCACCCACCACCTGCTGCTCTTGATCAACGGCAACCACCGACAATCCTTCGTGGGCGGTTTTTTCAATGAATAACCGAGCAAACCGAATAAACTCATCCTGGGTGATGCCCAGGTGCTGAGACATGGGCTCGCCGGTGGCGAAGGTGCTCGCAATGCAGGCGGTAGCCCCATCAACGTGCTGAGGGCCAAGAATCTCCAAAGTAATCTTCTGGGGCAACACCGCGCCCGGGGTAGTAACATTCATATGGTAAGTAGGGGAATTGTATGTACTGGCAGCCATGTTGGCTTAGGCGTCGAACCAAGCGTAGGCATCTTTGGCACTGGTAAACTTTTCTACCTGCAACAGTGACACGGTTTTTTCTCCTAGGGCAATGCGGTTGCTGAATTCGCCGAACGCACTCTCCGGAACGGTGGTAGCCACCTTTTTTACTCCCGCAGTTTTAAGTTTTTCGGCCAAAACATCGTTCACCCATTTGGCAGTTTCTACGGTGCCTCCCTTAAACTTGAACAAATCGGCAACTACGTTGGTGACGTGGTGCTTTTTGATAAGATCAAGGATTTGCGTAAATCCAGCCTTCGCTTCATTATCCAAGATGTGCCCTTTCCATTGGTAGAGCAATACGCTACTGGACGCATCTACTTCTACGTAGAGTTTGGAGGTGTCAATAGCTACCTGAACATCATTTAAAATCGTCGTGGTCATAAGGGTATTCTTTAGTTTGGACAAATCTATTCTATCTAATAGCGATTAACCGCGAAAAAGAGATGAAAACATTACAAGGGGAGCAAAAATGCAGAACTGTTAGTAAAAAAGTTTGTAAAAGGATATCAGTGGAACTGCTGATACAGAAGTACCTCGCGAGCATTTGCTCGCTAGCTATTGGTGAGTAATAAGTCAGAAGAAGAGATGAACACTGAGGTTGCTCAAGAATGGCTACCCAAAATCAAAACAACATAAACGAAAAAACCTTACCGTCTAGCCATTTTTGGATACTAAACAGTAAGGTGCGAAATCACTAAACTAGTTTTCAGTAAGGACTTACACCAACGCCGCTGCTTCGTCAGCGGCGTAGTGATAAGATACTCCTTTTCTGAAGGTGGCGTATTGGCAAATTTGTCGGGGCGGGGTAGCATCGTCTACCGGGATGTACTGCTTATCCACGTAAATTCCTTCTACCAACTTCACCTTGTTCGGATCATCTTGCCACAACTGATGCTTAAACGTTTGTATCCACTCGCTGAAGCGCTCGTCGGAGGTGAAAATGCGCGTTTCGTGAACGATCTCTTTGATCTGCTCGTGAGCGATACCGTTTTCACTGCTGATGTACCGTTCTTTCAGGGTTGCTTTGATCATTTGCATGGGCGTTAAATTAAGGGTCATAATAATAAGTGTCCTGGCGGTTTCCGTTGATTGGTCAGCCTTCACTTACTTAACGTACTCGCTATCAGATGGTTGCTACCGATATGTTGGTAAAATTAGTTGCGGAAAACCACCGTGGGCTTGGTGGAAAATACGTAGTCAGCCTAGATCAATTTCTTCTCGTAAGCAAGTCGGATCATCTCGGCGGTATTGGCCACCCCGAGTTTTTTCATGATGCGAGAGCGGTGCGTTTCTACGGTGCGTACACTCACGAAGAGTTGGTCGGCAATCTCCTTGGTGATCTTGCCCTCCGCCACCAAGCGGACAATCTGAATTTCACGCTCGCTTAGTAAGGTTTCCGGTGAAGGCTCGCCGGACAAGTTGGCTACGATCAGATCGGATATTTTGTTTTTAAAGTACTTGTTTCCGGCGTAGACTTCTCGAATAGCGGTTTTGAGTTCTTCTTCGTCGGCGTCTTTGAGTAGGTAGCCATCGGCACCCTGTCGGAGGCTGCGCAGCACGTACTGCACATCGGCGTGCATGGTGAGCATAATGCACTTCACGGCGGGGAACCGCTCTTTAAGCGTAGGTAGCAAATCGATACCGGTATCGGGAGGCATGGAGATGTCCAGCAGTACGATGTCGGGAGATTGAGAGGCCAACACGGTGAGCAGCACTGCCCCGTGCGAGGCTTCGCCCACCACTTCTACCTCGCCGGTGGCTTGTAACATCGCTTTCACTCCGTCGCGGAACAGTTGGTGATCATCGGCGAGTACAATACGAATTTTGTTCATTTAATGGGAAATTCAGCTTCAACGAGGGTTCCTTCATCGCGTTCGATGCGCACCGTTCCGCCCAAGATACGCACTCTTTCTCGAATATTCTTGAGCCCTTTTCCGTCGCTAATGAGCAGTTTAGCGGGATCAAGCCCGATGCCGTTGTCTTTGTAGTAGAAAACTACCTGATCGTCAAATTCGGTCAGCGACATCACTACTTTGGTGGCCTGGGCGTGCTTCAGGGTATTATTGATAGCTTCCTGGGCGATTCGATAGAGCGCAATACCAGTTTCTTTGCTCAGGCAAGACGGCGAAAGCAAGTCGTTGGCGTAGCGCACCGTGAGCGCAGTATTTTGTTCTACGTCGCTTGCTAGCTGTCGCAGGGCTTCGCCCGGACCAAAGTCGCTCAGCACGGCGGGCATTAGGTTGCTAGAAATTCGGCGCACCTCGGCAATCACTTCGTCCAGGAGCGACTTCACCGCGTGGGTGGTAGCGGGGGGCAAAGAGGAAGACGTCAGCTTCAGTTTGGCGGTGGTGAGCAGCGGCCCGATGCCGTCGTGAATGTCGCGGGCAATCCGTTCTCGTTCGGTCTCCTGGGTACTCACCAGCCGCTGCTTGGTTTCGCGTTCCAACGCTTCTTTGCGGTCGTTGAGTTGCCGCAGTTGATCGCGCATTTGCAGTAACGCGCGTCCTGGTTCATCGTGCTGACTCACCGGACGATGAACGGCATCGAAGTTTCCCTGACCAATCTGCTGCGCAAAAGTAGCAGTGCGACGCAACGCTAGTATCAATTCGTCGAGCGAAGCGGAAATGGTATTGATCTCCCGAACGTGCGAATTATGCGGCCGCTCGGGAGGCAATATTCCTTGGGCTAGGGTCTGAATGTCCTGCTGTAGGGCTCGGATCGGGCGAGAAAGCTGTTTTGCCAACAATACCGAAACTAACCACGAAATCGCTAGTAGCCCAAGGGTAAACGCTAGAAATCGGTTTCGAAGCTTATGCACCGGTTGCACGGCTTCCGCCACGTCTATTTCGGTAAGAATAACCCAATCGGTTGGCACATCTATTTTGCGGTAGGCTCCGATAATCGGCACTCCGCGATAATCAGGGTACACTTCAACGCCCGGATTACCGGCCAGGGCTTCTCGAAAACCCAGCGTACGCACGGCAATGCGGCCGGGTAGTGAATCGGGCAAAAACCGCGAGGGCGTGATCATTTGCCCCGCGCTGTTCACTAAGTATGATTCGCCAGTGGCCCCCATCCCGGTACGCTCCAGCATTATTTCTTCTAGGCCGCGAAGTTGATCATGCTCTAGGGTATGCGTGGCCAGGTACTGCTCTACCAGCCTTTTCTTGAGGATGTTGATTGAGCGTAGTTGATTCTTCGTTCGGTCTAAGACGGCGTCCTTAAGTTGGGCGTAAAAACCCAGCGACCCTGCTCCGACGAACAAAACGGTCAGCCCGAAAAAGGCCGCAGTGAGCCACCGTTCTAATTTCCAGTTTCTGAGCACGAATCAAGGTTTATGGTCGCCGATTTTTCGCCCACGGCCCCTTTCGGGTTTGTTTCTTCCGCCGGACGAGTGGTTGATCGCTAGTTACTTTGCTGCTACGTTCGGGCCGTTCATTCTTGGCCGCGCCGCCCCATTGCCTTTCAGCAGCGTTCCGGCGCGTCACCACCGGATTGGCCAGCTGCTTCCAGCGGGGGGTGTTTTTAGCGCGGGGGCCCTGAAGCTGGCGTTGTGCCGGGAGGTGATCATCTTCGGAGTCGTTCATGTTACAAGCAGTAGTAAGAATCAAAAGTCCGATAAGCAGCCTATTCATTCCTCCGAAGCGGACTCCGCGGGCTCTACTTCCCAGGTATGATCGGCCAACAACGTTACCTTGGCCAGGTAGGCGGCGTAAGGAATTTTACGACCCCATTCCCGGGGCGAAACCATCGAGAGTACGTCGGTGCCGTCGGCACGCTCGTAAAGGTGGTAGGTGTGCGCGATGATCGGCTCGAAGTTCATTTGGGCGGTATAGATACGCTCTGACACCTCGACCCGGTACTGGATGGCCCGCGCCTGCCGGGCCAGCGTTTGAGCCTGCTCGTAGAGTTGCTGCATCTGCCGCTCGGTTTGCTGTCGCATGGCCGTCACCGACCGACCCTTCATCTTGCCCTGATCCTCGGGTTTGATCACCGCTCCGCCTACCGAATGGGGAAACGCCACCAAACCGGGTTGGTCGGTGGTGGACTCCTTCATCTTCTCCAGATCAATCTGGCTGAGGTCTACTTTGTTTTTCTTTTGCGTCACGCACTAAGAGGTTTTTGGTTAGGAATCTTGCGCTTCAATGCGTTCCTTGAGGCTGGGCTTCGAGCCCGGAAAGGTGGTGCGCTGCGATATATCGTAGCTAATGTAAAGTATGATCAGCAAGAACAACGCAGCTAACAACAGAAATATCTTCTTCGACCTCTTCATGAATGGTTCGGGGTTTTTAGAGGTTTTGGGTTGAAGGTTTCAAAGTTCTGAGTTCGGGGTTAATATTTTGGGGTTAAGCCCTAATACAAAACTTAGAATCTAGAACTCGAGATTGGCAAAATAGTTCTTGTTTCATGGAGGGTGAGCATATTCGGAAGATTATTCACGTCGACATGGACGCTTTTTACGCGTCGGTGGAGCAGCGTGATTTTCCTGAGTACCGGGGCAAAGCCATCGCGGTGGGGGGCGGCAGTGCCCGCGGAGTGGTGGCGGCGGCCAGTTACGAAGCGCGCCAATTCGGAGTGCACTCGGCGATGGCCTCGGTGACGGCGCGACAGCGGTGCCCGGAGCTCATCTTCGTCAAAGCCCGCTTCGAAGTGTACCGCGCGGTGTCGCAGCAGATCCGGACGATCTTTCGGCAGTATACCGATTTGGTAGAGCCCCTGTCGTTGGACGAAGCCTACCTCGACGTGACCGAGAACAAACTGGGTATCCGCTCCGCCATTCGGATTGCGATGAGCATCCGGGAGCAAATTCAGCGAGAAACGCAACTCACGGCTTCCGCCGGAGTATCGTACAATAAGTTTCTGGCGAAGATCGCTTCCGACATCAACAAGCCCAACGGGCTGAAAGCCATTCTGCCCCACGAAGCCGAGGCTTTTCTGGAAGCGCTTCCGATTGAGAAATTTCACGGTATCGGTCGGGTTACGGCGCGCAAAATGCACCGCCTGGGCATTAGCAATGGAGCCGCGCTGAAGCAGGCCGCGCTAGAAACGCTGGCGCACCACTTTGGCAAAGCGGGCCGCTATTACTATCACATTGTTCGCGGTCAGGATGATCGCCTGGTCAATCCTGACCGCATCAGAAAGTCGGTCAGCGCGGAGCGAACCTTTCAGGATGATCTTCGGACCCATGACGAACTGCTCGAGCAGGTGCAGTACGTGACAAAACTGCTGATCGATCGATTGGAAAAAGCGCAGGCTCGAGGCTTTACCCTCACCCTAAAAATCAAGTACTCCGATTTCTCGGTGATTACCCGCAGCAGCACCCAAAAGCAGGTAATTGAAGATGCAGCAACCGTTCAAGCGCTCGCCCAAGAATTGCTGAGCCAGGTCGCACTAGATGCGCGCAGCGTGCGGCTGCTAGGAATCGGCATTTCTAACCTACTTACGAACGAAAAGTCGACGGAAGGAGTACAATTGCAATTCGCATTTTAGTGGATCAAAACCAGGAAGTCAGCCCCGGGGCGGTATAATTTTCGGGCGAATAGTACGTGTCTTCTTTCCACCACAATACGCTGATTTGTAGGATTGTTTTGCCCGCTGAGCATTTTACTCCCTCCAAACCGCCGCCTTCAATTGCTCGTTTCCCGCTGTCCCCCTTCTCTTTTGTGCGCATCGGTACAATCCCTTACAATTAGATCATTATTAGATACTAGCTTGGGCGTACTCTTTGCACAATTCCCATGTTGGATTTCATATCCCTAATTGGGAAAAGTTGTTCCGAAACAAAACGAGACCTTATGATGCTATCTATACTGCCTAAAGTAACTTCCTGTTATCGTTCTATCAGACAGTCTCTTACTTCCCCCTGTCGTATTTTTTCTCTACTGCTGCTGTCCTGGTTGGGCAACGGAGCAGAAATTCTAGCGCAGTGCGAAAAAGTCAGTAATCCGGGTAACAATGTACTGAGCGAAGAACTAGTCTGTGCTCCGCGCACCTTCGAGTGGTGGGTGAAGTGGGCCATCAACGATGCCACCACCGTAGCGTTTGAAATCGACTGGGATGATGGCGTCACTGAGACAGTGACCGTCACCTCAACCACCAACATCTACGAATCTATCGTCACCCACGTATACCCCACCGGCGGCGACAAGTGCGTGTACTCTCCCAAAGCCCAGGTGCGCGTGAACGGGCAGTTGTGCAACGGTGAACAGACCCAAGAGTTTGTTCGGGTGTGGGACCTGGACAACGAGAACGGTGGCAACCTGCGGGCCGATCCTCGGGTATACCGCATCTGCCTGGGCGAAAGTGCTACGGTACAGTTCACCGACCAGAGCAACTGGAACTGCACGCCTCCTACCGAAACCGATAAGGTGAACAACTTTGACCGCTGGACGCAGTGGATCTACGGCACGGGGGGCGGGGCCAACCGCATTCCAAACGTATTGGTCAATGGCAACTCCCCTGCTTACCCCTACCGGGACGACGTGCAATATCTAGAACCGGGAGTAGATTTTGATCTACTAAATCCCCGACCAGCTCCGCCGAAGAATCAGAGTTTAGGCGTGTTCGTTCCGGCCACCACCGACCCGGCCGACGTGGGTAAACGCTTCGAGCTCATGCTGCGCAACTGGAACACCTGTAATCCTTATGACGAAGAGATCACTAACGGAACGCTAAATCCCACCGACCTGGCCGACGGTGATGAGGATCCCATCACCACCGCTGCCCAGATTGTAATCGTAGAGAAGTCGGCCCCCAACTTCAGCACCCACCGCACCGCCACGTCGGGCCCCGCCGCCACCGAGTTTTGCATCGGCGATGCGGTATATTTCAAGAACCTCACCCCTATCATCGACGATAATGCGGATGGGACCAACGATGCTGATTTCATTTACCGGTGGGAGTTCTTTGATGATGATACCGGAGGAAGTTTGCTAGGCACATCGAGCAATACTAGCCCTAGTTTCACTTACCCAAGCGCAGGGCGCAAGATGATCCGGCTCACGGCCACCGATAATAACTCGGTCGGTAACTGCGGAGGCGTATACGTAGGCTACGTAGATATCATTTCTACCGCCGACGCCACAATCGCTACCACCGCTACCGACGGCAGCGCCCTGCCTGCTTTGTGCCACGATAACAACCCGTTCACGGTGCGCTACACCGACGTGTCGCCCGACTTCGACCCGGTATCCTCACGCTGGCAGTGGAACTTCATGAACGAGACCGGCAATGTATTCCGCACCGAAAGCGGTTCGGGAGCTTCTTCGTCCTTTGATATTTCCTACTCCGTTCCCGGTACCTACACCACCGAACTAGTCGCTTCGGCGGTAGGCGTATCCTGCGTGACGCGCGATACGGCGCTGGTGCACGTCTACGACCAACCGGAAGCTGGCTTCACGGCTACTTCGCTCTGTCAGGCCGATAGCGCCCAGTTCGTCAGCACGGCCACGCTGCCGGTGGTGGTGGACGGCGACCAGATTGTACAGTACGAATGGGACTTAGACGACGACGGGGTATTTGAGATTTCCGCCACTAACAACGACCCTTTCAAGCACCAGTTTGCTACTGCAGGTGATCAGGTCATTCGTCATCGGGTCACCACCGCTCAGGGGCAGTGCTCCGCGACCATCACGAAAACGATCACCATTGCGCCATCACCCGATCCAACCTTCACCGCCGACCAAACCGCCGGATGCGCTCCGCTGTCGGTGATCTTTCAAATGAATACGCTATTGTCCGACCAGCCGGTGGGTTCTTCGGCCTACGTATGGCACGTAAAGGATCTAAGAACCGGAACAACTACCACGACAACAGTGAGTCCGGCAGAGAATACTTTTAGTCCGCCGCTCTTCGTCAACAACCAACCCGGTTTTGCCGATCACGCTTACGAAGTGTGGATGACCGCCCAGGCGCTCAACGGTTGTGCCGTGAGCAGCGACCCGACTACCGTGACGGTGTTCGCCCGCCCTCCGGCTGATTTTATGGTGACCAACCTGTCAGGTGGTGACCTTAACTGCTCGCCCCGCCCCTACTCCTTTGAAGTTACTTCGGCAACGCAGGCCTACAACCCGGATAGTTACCACTGGACCATCACGGATGCGGCGGACGGCAGCTTGGCGGACGAGCAAACAGTAGTAGGAAGTCAGCCGACGTTTAGCTACACGCTGACCAACGATGGAGTCACCGCCCGGCAATTTCGCGTGCGCTTGCAACCTGAAAAGTCTACGCTGTGCTTTGATGCCGTAGAAAAGCTCGTCACTGTCAATCCAACCCCTTCGTCAGCCTTTGCTATTGAAGAAATTGCCGCCGACTGCGAGTGGGTCACCTACGAAGCGACGGCGGAGCAGTCGGGCGTATTTTATCAGTGGACGCCCAATCCGTCGCCGAGCAACAATCCCGACCTGACGAAAGAGCGTATCACGCTGGTGTATCCCAAGCAGTTAGGCGGGGCCAGTTCGGTACAGTTGTCTTTGAAAACTACCAACCTGGCCAACTGTGCCAGCGCGGTGATCCAAGAATCAATTACCGTCGATCCCCAGGAAAACATCAACGCATCGTTCGTGGCGCAACCGTCGGTGCTAGAGATTCCCAACCGAACCGTTACGCTGATCAACAACACCAACCCCGGCGGTTGGGACTACGCGTGGGACTTCGGCGACGGCAACACGTCGGACCAGGCCATTCCGGGTTCGCACGAGTACGCTACGGCGGGCGAGTACTGGATCAAGCTAACCGTCAGCGGCCAGCACTGCTCCGAACGGGATTCGGCGAAAGTGATCATCAAGCAGGCCCTTCCGGTCATCGACTTTAGCTACGTGGAGCGTACCACTTGCCTGCCCCTGGTGCTGGACTTTACCAACACTTCGCAGTACGCCGACACCGCCACCTTTCTGTGGAACTTCGGCGACGGCACCCTTTCTACCGAGCTTCACCCGAGCCATCAGTACGAAGAATCAGGGGTGTACACCATCTCGCTGCAGGCCAGCAACGCCTTGGGCGTGACGGTGAAGAAGGAAAAGCAACTGATCGTTGATCTGGAGAGAGGACCCAAGGCCGCCTTTGAGGTGCGCTTGGCCCGGCAGTACTTACCGGATCAGGAAATCAGCTTCAAAAATACCAGCGAGCGGGCGGAGTTTTATCAGTGGAACTTTGGCGATGGCGAAGCTTCTTCCGAAGCCGAACCGGTGCACCAGTACTACAATTCGGGTACCTACGAAGTGATGCTTATTGCCTCAAACTCCTTGGGTTGTGCTGATACCATCGTGCACCCGGTGGTGATTCAGCCGGTGGTGCCGGAGGTAGACTTTTCGTTTGATCCACCGCAGGGTTGCCGCCCGCTCACCGTACAGTTCCGTAATCTATCGCGCTACGCCGACCCCACGACCTACCGCTGGAGCTTCGGAGCCAGCGAGGGCGTATCAGCCGATGAAAATCCCACCTATACCTACTACGAACCGGGAATCTACACGGTGACTTTGCAGGCCAGCAACACCGCCGGAGTCACGGTGGAAGAACGCAAGGAGTTTAGTGTGGAGGTTTTTGAGAACCCGCGGGCCTACTTCAACCTGCGTCCTGAGCGAGTATTTCTGTCCGAAGCGGTGTATTTCATCAACCTAAGCGTGGGCGCGGATACGTATCAGTGGGACTTTGGTGATGGTACCATCTCAGAAGAAATCAGCCCCGAGCACGTGTATGCGCAAACCGGCACCTACGACGTGATGCTCATCGCTCAGAGCAACCAGGGCTGCGTGGATACCCTGCTGGTGGAAGCGGCCGTGACGGTGGAAGAAGGCGGCGAAGTGATGATTCCCAACGCCTTCACGCCCAACCTGTCGGGACAAGTCAACTCGGAGGCGGGGGGAGCCAACGGCAACAACGACGTGTTTTTGCCGATGCAGGAGGGAGTTATTAAGTTTCATATGATGATTTACAATCGCTGGGGCGAGCTGCTGTTTGAGAGCTTCGATAAGCACTACGGCTGGAACGGCTATTACAAGGGGCGGCTGTGCAACAAAGACGTGTACGTGTACAAACTTCAGTTGGAGTTTAGCGACGGAGGAGCCAAAACCCTGGCGGGCGACGTAACGCTGGTGCGATAGACGATGGTCCACAGTCGCCGGTTGACAGTCCACAGCAAACTGACGACAGTGGGCTGTGGACTATTGACTGTCAACTGTTAATTGAAACATACGACAATGAGAAAAATCTTTACCTTAATTGTACTCACCTACTTCACTTCAGTCCATCTCTCTTGGGCGCAAGATCCGCAGTTTACGCAGTTCTACTCGGCACCGCTGTACCTGAATCCGGCCTTTGCGGGCACCACGCCGCAGCATCGGGCGGCGGTGAACTACCGAAACCACTGGGCCAGTTTGCCGCAGGCCTTCGTAACCTACGCTTTTTCGTACGACTACAACCTGAAGGGCTCTAACAGTAACCTCGGACTGCTGGCCACCACCGACCGGGCGGGCACCGCCAACCTGCGCTCGACCAGCATCTCAGCGATTTATTCCTACGCTATTCCGCTGAGCGACGGCGTCCGGGCGGTACCGGCCTTGCAGGTAGGCTACGTCAGCCAAAGCATTGACTACTCGAAGCTGGTGTTCAACGATCAATTGGCGTTCGGCAATTCGAATGCTCCGAGCACCGACCCGGCGCTGCGCAACCTGCGGGGCGTGAACCACTTCGACTATAGTACCGGACTGGTGGTATACAGCAAACGAATGTGGTCGGGCATTGCCCTGCACCATCTTAACCGGCCCAACCAGTCAGTGTTAGGAGATGAAAGTCAACTGCCGGTACGGTTCTCGCTGCACGGCGGCTACAAAATTCCCTTCAAGTTCGGGCCTACCCAGCGCGGAATAAAGTCCAGTCTGAACCCCATGTTTCAGTACCGCCAGCAGGGGAAGTTCAACCAGCTGGACGTGGGAGCGAGTTACTTCTACCGGATGCTAATGCTGGGCGTATGGTACAAGGGACTACCGATTCAGCAAGACCAACCCCGCACGCTTAACCACGACGCCCTGGCAATGGCCTTTGGATTGACCCTAAATGGTTTCAGCTTCGGCTACAGCTATGACCTGACCGTGTCAAAGCTGGGTCCGGTGTCAACCGGGGGATCACACGAAGTATCGCTGGCGCTGCAATTCGAGACGAAGAAGCGACCGGGCAAGGTGTCCCGCAAGATGAAATACAATCCTTGTCCTGCCTTTATGCCAAACTATTTGTACAAACCTTAAAACACAATTCCAAAGCTAAACGCATTCAATTCCGGTCCCCGATCTTCTACAAACAACTCGTTCAGGTCGTAGTTAGCGAATAGGTCCATACCCCGGTATCCCAGTTGAAAGCGCACTCCGTAGCGGTAATTGTTCACGTAAAAGTTCGTCCGATCTTTCTCGCGCACCCGATCACCCTCTTCCCGGTACACGTACTTGGCCCGACTCCCCAATCGGTATCCGGCGTAGACTCCGGCCCCCACCCGGAATCCGGCCCCTTTGTCGCGGTCGAAGACGAACCAGTCGTGCGCGCCGGGTTTGCCGAAGTAGAACAGGGGCACCAGCGACACGTTCAGGTAAGGAACCACCAGTTTGCTTTTGATGGGATCAATGGCTTCCGTGCTTTCGGAAAACTCCACCTGGTCGGTTCCCTTAGTCAAACGCGTGCGTTCGTTCTCAAACTTAAAGTTATACCAACTCACGTTAGCTCCCCAGTCCAGATACAGCGGACCGGTAATTTTAGTGCGGTTCAGCAATCCGAGGGCCACGTACCACGACACCACGGGTTTCACTGCGTACAGTTCGTTGCTCTCGTCCGGGAATTTCCCGTTGCGTAGATAGTTGTTGAATCCCAGATCAAACGAAAGCATATTATCGGTGCGCTTCCCCTTGCGGTAGGTCGTGGTATGCGTGGCGGTATCACGCGCATCATCGTTGGTCACCACAATGCGCCTGATCGTTTTTCGGATGTTGCCCAGGTCTATTTCTACCGTGATCACCGTGTCTTTTTCGGCGGTAGCGGTGCGGTAGCGGGTGCCGGTGCTGTCCTCAATGGCCACGGAGCTCACCTCGTCCTGTCCGGTGCTGTCCATCGTGGTTCGTAAATCCTGAATAATCTGGTTCAGATCGTACTCGCTAAGCAACTCCGCCTCGTTGCCCTCTTCGGCGATAATCTGCACCTGCCGCCCGTTTTCCAGTTGGATGATGATGGTATCGGGTTCGGGTAAAGCCCCCCAAGCGGTTAAGTGAAACAAAGTATAGATGCTGCTTATAAAGATCGTTTTCATAGTCGTGAGGATCAAGTTTGGGGAGTTATTGTTGATTGGTTCGGTCGCGTAAGAACACGTTGTTGATGAGATCCGATTTGGCCGAGCGCAATTCGGAGAAGGCCAGCCCATTCTTCTTCAAGTCTTCCAAAAACGATAGAGTCTTGCTAAAAAACTTGTCGTTTTGATCGGCTTGTATAATCTCTGACGCACGGTTGCCAGGCTTATAGATCACCGTTACGGTGCGACGCTGGACCACATCGGTCGGCAACGGGTCTGAAGAGGCGAGTTCTTCGGTGGCCGAACGATCAGGTTGGACTTTGGCGGACGGCAAAACTTCATTCGCAGGAGTAGTCGGCAGCGGTGCACTTGTTACTTTCGGAACCGTCGGTTGCAGCGCCGCTACCCGAAGGCTCTCCGGTTCCTGCGCAGAAGGGACGTTCGGTGATTGCGCTGGAATATGTATTGGCTGACTCAGCCGCGCATCGACTTGTTGGTATTCATCCGAAATTGCTTGTTCCACTTCCGCAACGCGTTTCTGATCGGCCATAACCGACGAGGCTACCTGCCCAGCGCTGGATGGCGCGGCGGCTGGTACGGAATCTGTTGCTTCCGTCCGCTCAGCAAGGGCAACAGATGACTCTTCTTGCCTTGGAGCCGGAGACCGTTGCTGCTGACGCACTACCTTCTCAGCAGGCTCGCTACGCAGCAGCGTGATGAGCGTGCCTGTTCCTAGCAACAGCAGCGTCACCGCCGCCGCGGCCCGCCAGTACCATACCGCTTTTCGCTTACGCTTCTGCACCAAACTTGCGCTAAGTTGATCCCAGACGGCGGGCGGTGGGGCCACCTCATGGTGTTGTAACGATTCTTGAAAGTTTTTCTCTATGTCGTTCATATTATCCTAGTTGGTCGCGGCAACCGCGGTCGTAGTCGGTAATTTGTCGGCGCAGTAGCTCCTTAGCGCGGCTCAGTTGCGATTTGGAAGTACCCTCACTGATGCCCAATTGTTCGGCAATTTCAGAGTGCGCGTAGCCCTCAATGGCGTGCAGATTAAAGACCGTACGGTAGCCCTCCGGCAACGCTCTCACTAATCCAAGTAGGTCATCGGCCTCCAACTGCGTATGCGGTTCGGCCTGGGCCACCGCCGCTCCTTCCAGCTCAATGGTCATCGGTTGCTGCTTATGCTTTCGCAGAAACATCAGTGCCTCGTTCACCACGATGCGCCGGATCCAGCCCTCGAAGCTTCCTTCACCCTTGAAGCGAGCTAGATGCTCAAACACTTTCGTGAACGCCTTCAGCAGCACATCCTGCGCGTCATCCGACTCCTTCAAGTAGCGTAAGCAAAGGGCGTACATCTTCGGCGAGAACCGTTCGTATAGCGCCCGCTGCGCCCGAGCGTTCTGCCGAAGGCACTGCTGGATGAGGTGATCCACGGGAACGCTTTGGTACATGAGTATCTGCATGGGCGATGACCTATACTTACTAGATGCGCGGCAACGCGCTGGGGTTGCGTGAAGATGAAAAATTTCAGGGTAATTACCGGCTGGTCTCTTGAAGTTGAAGTAAATTGGCGGCGACGGGCACTTTGCTCCTTCCCAAACTCAGTGACCTAGCATTCAACCATGAACCCGATTGATTTACGTAGCGATACGGTGACCAAACCTACTCCGGAGATGCATGCCGCCATGATGGCCGCCGAAGTAGGCGACGACGTGCTGGGTGAAGACCCAACTGTCCGCGCCCTGGAGCAAAAGGCCGCGGCCCTGTTTAGTCTGGAGGCGGGCTTGTTCTGTCCGTCGGGCACCATGACCAACCAGATCGCCATTCGGGTGCAGACGCAGCCGCAGCAGGAAGTCGTCTGCCATGAGCAGGCGCATATCTACTTGTACGAGGGCGGCGGCATTGCCTACAATTCGCTGGCCTCGGTGCGCTTGCTCGACGGCGAACGCGGTCTGCTATCGGCCGAAGCAGTGGCCGAAGCCATCAATCCCGACGACGATCACTATCCGGAAACCGCTTTGGTGGCCCTGGAAAACACCATGAACAAGGGCGGCGGAGCTTGCTATTCGGTGCCGCAGATTGCGGCCATCCACGCGGTGTGCCAGCAGCACGGTTTGCCATTGCACCTCGACGGCGCCCGGGTGTTCAACGCACTGGCGGCGACCGGCGAAGATCCCTCCACCTACGGACGCTACTTCAGCACCATTTCGGTCTGTTTGTCCAAGGGACTGGGCGCCCCAGTCGGTTCGGTGCTGCTGGGCAGTAGTGATCTGATTCGCCGGGCGCGGCGGGTGCGCAAGGTATTTGGCGGCGGTATGCGCCAGGCGGGTTATCTGGCTGCAGCAGGAATCTATGCCCTGGACCATCACGTGGAACGACTCACCGAAGATCATCGACGAGCGGCCGTGCTCGCCGAAGCGCTGGCCGTGCAGGGTTATGTGCAGGAAGTCCTCCCCGTAGAAACTAACATCGTCATCTTCACCCTGCGTGAGCGGTCGCCAGCTCAGTTCGTAGAAACCCTGAAGCAGCGCGGTGTCCTGGCCATTTCCTTCGGAAAGCAACAGGTACGAATGGTCACGCATCTGGATGTAGACGATACGCAGATTGAACGGGTGGTCGAGGTGCTTGGATTGCTATAAGCTTTCGTCTGCCAACGCTACCGCAGCAACTGCTGCAATTCCTGTAAAGCCCTTTGGTTGCGGGGATGATGGATGTTATGGATCAGGTTGTTCTTTTCGCGGCTGGTGAGTCGCCAACTCAACGACGGACGTTCGTCGGTGAACTTACCAAAAGCATCCGGCTCGGTCACGTACGATGAGTACTCCAGACTTACGCAGTACAGGTCTACGTCTAGCCAGGAGTCAGCATACTCGATCCGGTCGTCGTTGTTGATGTCCTGCACATTGAACAGGTTGTCGTACAAAAACCGAAATGGGCCGCTTATCTTCTGAATAAGCGACGGGCTGTCCGGCACGCTGACCGGCTCATCCTTCTCCGAGTCGCGTACGGTGAGCAGCACCACCCCCGACGTGTGCGTATTGATCCAGTCCTGAAACACGTGGGTGAAGCGCACGGCGTCGGACACCCCAAAGTTATCGGTGATACCCGCATCCATAATCTGAATGCGCGGTTGGGTGGGCAGGGTCACGTTGGGCGTCACGTAGGGGAAGGCGGCGTTCATGCGAAGCGCCGTCAGAAAGGACAGTTGCTCACTGCCCTGCTCGGCGAAGAAACGCATAAAATCTACTCCCTTCATCTTGGTTGGGAAGGATATAGCGCCTTCCGAAGCCGCCCCATCGGGGGCCGCCCCATCGGGGGCCGGATTCATATACGACACGGGCTGGGCCGAAATGAACATCTTGCGCCCGTCGTTCACCACCGCCGGAGACAGCAGAAGCATCGGAATGCGAGCGGCCCGCTCATCAGCCCGGTAGTCCGTCAGCTTCTTATCCAGAATCCCCCCAGTGTTTTGGTTAAACTGTTGCTCAAAGGCGTAGCCCCGGTCTTTGGCGTAAAATTTCCCCTCGTACGCAAAATACTGGTGCCGAATGAACAGGTCGTTAACGAGCAAGGTGAACACCATTGGGTTCAGGTTGTCCTGGGCGATCTGGTCTAGGTAGTAGCGGCTGTAGATGGATCGCTCGGACTGCTCAGCGGCCAGCACGAAGGGTTCGGAGGCTTGCTGGTCTTCGCGTTTTTTCTGGCGCAGCACCAGCTCCCGAAAGTAGGCCGCGCCGATGAGTCCACCCGACGCGCCGGTAATCAGGCGCGTATTATCCATTAGGCGACCATTGGTGAGGCTATCGGCAGCTTGCAGGGCCGTGGCGGTCCACAGAGCCGAGCGTAAGCCGCCCCCGCTGGTGCAGATGAGTACCATTTTGGGCAACGAGCCGTTGGAGACGACTTCCCGTTGCTGCCAGGCACGCAAGATATCCAGGGTGTTCGCCGTATCTTGTTGGTAGTGCGCCGTACTGTTGGCTTGCCGAAGCGCCTCCAGCGTGTAGGCAACCGGAGTGGTATCATAGTCAAGTCCGAATACTTCGTAGGGTTTGTCCAGCAGTTCAGAACCCACCAGCGCGTTGACCACGAAAAAGGCGGTAATGATCGCCGTGGTGGTCCAGCCGCGCAGCCAGTACGAAAGCGCGCCCACCAGCATCAACACGATGGTCAGCAAGAGCATTCCGCTGGCGGCCGCTGGAATCTGAAAGTAGGCGCTGCTCTGGAAGATACCCAGGGCCAGGATCAGCAGCAGGATCAACGACTCAATGATGATCGAGTTCAGGTGATGCTGATTGAACACCTTCAGCACCAGTTCTTTGTCATAGTCCACCGCCAGCGCCTTGTGCGTCCGCAACGAAAGGTCCAGGTAGTTATCGACACGCTTTTTGCCCCGCTTGGCATCCTTGAGGTTCGACATCACCCGCACCCGCGACACCTGCACCCGGCGCAGCCGCTTGTCCACATTGGCGGCTAAAAACCGGAAGATGTCCTTGTTGGTGAATCGGAAGTAACTAAACAACAGCGAGGTCATCAGCAGAAAACCTCCCAGCAGTCCCAGCAACTTTTGCGTCACGCTCCACCAACTCTCGTACTCGTTGTCGAGCTGAAAGTTGACGATGGCCACCGCGTATACCAGCACAAACACCACAGGAACCAGGGCATTGTTAAGCGCAAACTTGGCGAAGGGACGCGACAGGATGCCCAGAAAGCCAAAACTAGGGCCATCCAGTATGTAGCACGTGATGTGGTAGGCCATCGTGAACCCTCCCAAGCTGATGCCGACGATCAGGAAACTAAGCGCGTCTACCTGGCCTAGGTATTCGGGATCCAAAAACAGGTACGGAATGCCCAGGTTCTTACCGAAGTTACCCGTCACCATCGCCAGCAGCAGCACCCAACCGAGCAGTAGCAACTGATTCTTGCGCAGGTGCAGAACCAGCAGTTGCACCGGGAGGGAGTACAGCAGTGGATCAAGTACGTTTTTCAGTCGGTTCATTGGCTAGATAACGCGGGGTCATCTAGTACCTGTATACAATATGTACTCCAAAAGCCGGGATTCTATCTTTCCGTTATACAATTCGGTGCGCGATTTGGTGCGTAATCCTACATGCTTGGCCAATGCCAGGTTTCCGGTAAAAATATAGCCGTGGTATCCCGCTCCGTGCTGCTTGAAGAAGTCGCCCAGCGCCGCGTAAAGCGTTGTCAGCTCCTCTTCCTCACCCAAGCGGCTGCCATAGGGCGGGTTCACCACAATAACCGGTTTTCCGGGTGCCGATGTGCTAGCGGCGGTCGGCGGCACCGGCGTTTGTTGAAAATCCGTGGTTTCAAATTGGATTAGGTGGGCCACCCCGGCCGCTTCGGCATTCTGGCGGGCCGCGGCAATGGCCTCGGGGTCATTATCGGTGGCGACGATAGCCGAAAGGTCAGAGACATTAGTAACCTCAGCCTGCCGCGCTTCCTCAAGCAGTGCTTCCCAGCGGGCGGGCACAAAAGTTTTCAGATGCATGAAAGCGTGGTTGGCACGCAGCAACCCGGGCGGCCGGTTGATTCGTAGCAGGGCCGCCTCGATGGCCAGCGTTCCGCTACCGCACATTAGGTTAACGAACGGCTGGGCCGGTTGCCAGGCTGAGGCCCGGATGAGCACCGCTGCCAGCGACTCCTGCAGGGGGGCCTCCACGCTCACCTGCCGGTAGCCGTGGCGGGTCAGCGATTCGCCCGAGGTATCGAGATACAGTTGGGCGTGGGTCTCTTTCCAGTACAGAAACAGCACGATGCGGTCGGTGCGCGGGCCGCTGTCGGGCCGACGTCCGTAGTGCTCTTGCAGGCGATCCACCACCGCGTCCTTCACGCGCACGTTGGCAAAACGGTGGTCGCGCACGCTAGGAGTGCGCACAAACGAAGTAACGCTCAGGTAACTGTCCGCCGGAATGTAGTCTTCCCAGGGCACTTGCTTGACTTTGCGGTAGAGTTGATCGGTTTGGTAGGCACGAAAAGCACTTAGCAAGTAGTGCACCCGGTGGGCCGTGCGCAAGTATAAATTAAGACGCAGGCAGTCGTCGAGCGTGCCCTCGGTTTCCACGTCGAGCGCGTGTTCGGCCAGCACGGGGAAGCCTAGCTCCCGCAGTTCGGCGGCCAGGAAAGCGCTGGTGTGGGGCGCGCAGGTGGCAATGATGGTGGTTTTGTTCATGCGCGCTACGGTTGCTCCTTTCTTACCTTTATGACAAACGCTATCGGTACTTGAGCAATGGTAGCAATCTGCTCATCGGTCATACTGCCTGCCGCCAATAAGTTAATTACAATCGTTCTCCTGATGGCCTCTTCGGCCCTTTCCACTCGTTTAGCGGCGGTTGCTTTGGCTTTCTTAGCCTTCGCTTCGGCTTTCTTGGCCTCCGCTTCGGATTTCTTGGCCTCCGCTTCGGCTTTCTTGGCCTCCGCTTCAGCTTTTTTGGCCTCCGCTTCGGCCTTACTCACCTCTTTTCTAGCTCTTTCTGTTTCTTCCTGCATCTTCCTTTGTGCCGCCGCTACTTTCTTCTGCATGCGTTTCTCCACTTTCTCCATCATTTCCTCCACCTTCTTTTCTGCCCTTAGGATTGACTCAAACTCGATGGTCCAGGCTGCGCTAGCCCGGTCTGAAAGCACCTCTACGAACCGTTGAAACTCGCGCCGTTCTTCGTCCGACATATTGGCTCGCCTCAGCACCTCATCAGCTTCCCGAATGCCTTTAGCCGTAAAGTCTTGCTTGATTTCGCTATTCTTAAGGAAGTATATCCACTCATCAAGGGTATCATGGGCATTGTCGTCGAACTGGTTGACCTTGATCAGGTAGATTTCAGGGTATACCTCTTCTATCTTCTCTTTCTTAAACAGCTTCTTCTGACCGGGAGTTAACTGAAGCAACTGGTTATCATGAATGCCTCGGAAACACGTGGTTCCCCGGTATACATAGTCGCTTCCCTGGCCCAGGTCAAAGTAGACAATGTTCACCGAGATCACCTTTTTCACCTCGGAGTACTTATCGCCCTCGTTCATGTGCTCGGTGATGGCTTTGGAGATGCCGTAGAGAATCCGCAAGAAATAGTCTAGCGCGTAGGAGTTCTGTATCTCGATGATAATTAATTCATTCTTGTCATTCTTGACCAAGACATCGACTCTATTGAACTTGTCCGCTTCGTTTTCCTTATTACTCTCACTGTCCAGAATCTCAAGGATATGAATGTCTTCTTTTAACAGTTCACTCAGGAACCCTTCTAAAATCCCAAAGTTGGCCTTTTGCCGGAGAAGCCGTTTAATGGCCCAGTCAAATCGAATGTGTTTCTTCGGTTGCATAGCATTGATACTTTACTTCTTCAAATGAATCGCCGTTTCGGCTGGAAGTTCGCCGGTGATTGGTCTCCTGAAAACCTACCTTCCGATAAACCCCCTAGCTTCTGGCGTTGCTGCTCATCATCCACAAAGCTACACTATTAAACCCATCTTTCTCAAAGAGGCATTCAACAACGTACCGCTCAGCATACCCCGGAAGCCTGCCTGCCAAGCCAGCTTATGAGCCACGGCAACATCATGGATATATTTTACCACCAACCGTTTCATCCTCTCCGATTTTGTTACATTTTTGCCCCCCCTTACTCATTCACCCATTCTATCAATTACCCCCTCCCCCATGGCCACCTGGTTTATCTGTAAAGTAAAGTACCAAAAGCAAGACGAAAAAGGAAGAGCGACCAATGTGTCGGAGCAGTATCTGGTTGATGCCTTGTCGTTCACCGAAGCCGAAGCCCGCATCTACGAGAAGCTAGGCAGCGTGATCTCGGGCGAATTCTTTATCAACAACATCTCCAAGAGCAACCTCACCGACGTGTTCTATTACGAAGACGCCGATGTGTGGTATAAGTGCAAGATGACCTACGCGCTGGAAGTGGAAGGTAGCGGGAAGGAGAAAAAGGTGGTGAACTACGTGCTGCTGACTGCCGCCAACGCCAAGCAGGCCTACGAGCGCGTCTACGAAAGCCTCAACAACATGCTGGTGGAGTTTCAGGTACCCGACGTGGTAGAAAGCCCTATTGCAGAGGTATTTCCTGCCGACCGCGAAGAAGACACCAGGCAGGAAGCCCCCGACAACTGGCGCCCCCTGCAAAACGAAGACACCGACCAACCCGCGTAACGACCACCACCGTAGGGCTGCATCAGTCGCCACCCCGTACCACCACCCGGCGAACAACCACCCTGTCGCCCCCCGAGACGTGCAGCAGATATACTCCTGCGGGTAGCGTGCCCCCCGCCATTTGGTGCAGATTCACCGACAGCGGAAAGGTTCCGTAAAACCTGTTCTGCCGACCCAATTCCTGCCCCCGCAGCGTACTCAGCCGCAGGTGAATGACTTGCTGCCCCCAAAGATGGTTTACTAGCTGCACCTCGCCTATGGTGGGGTTCGGATACAGCCGGATGGCATTGGCAGACGGATCGGTGACGCTGGCTAACTGTGTACTGTCAGCGTCGGTGGCTTTGACGGACGGAAGCACCCGCAGTTGCACCCACTGAGGCAAACTGGGAATTGGCCCTGAGGTATTCACTATCCAAAAGTCGGTGGTTTTTTCAATGGGATCGCTCACGAAGCGTGCCCCGTTGAACAGTAGCTCAGACAGGGTTTCGTCGCCATAAACATTGATGCGGTTGGTATTGCTGGCCCGAAGCGCCACGGTATCACCCAAAAACACACTACGGCTACTGACCAGCGGGCGTTCCGCGCGGCGCACTGCCGTGATAGTACGCACGGTCTGGCTCACGCAACCGGGTTCGCTCCGCGCGGTCAGCGTCACGGAGTAGCGACCGGGTTCGGTAAAATGGGCGGTCGGCTGCGCGAGACTGCTGACAGATTCGTTACCGAAGTCCCACTCCCAAGCCACTGCCCGCTGACTCGCATCTTGGAAACGCAGCGCGTGGTTGCCCGATTCGTCCAGGAACAGCGTATCGTTGCGAAAGCCGGGGTTGCTGGCGGTATCAACCGCAAACTGGGCCACTGGTTCGGTGATAAGGATGGGCACTCAACGGATACTCGCCTCGTAGCCATCACGCACCGGAGCGGCATATACCGTGGTGTCTTCTAAAATAACCCCCGTTTCGTAATGATCGCCCTCTCCCAGCAACTCAGCCCCCAGCGGATCGCGGTAGAACCGAACACTCGTTTCTCCTGGCACCCGCACCGTAGCGACTTGTCCGGCACACACGGGTGCCGCAGGCAGTAGCAAAGGATGGCGGCGGTAGTGCTGATAATACGTCCGCGCGGCTTCCACCGCCCGCTGCAACTCCTCCAAACTATTGCCCACCACCAGCGCCAGCGCCACTTCGGCCGACTGCTTGGCGGCCAGCGTATCAAGGGTTGCTCCGACCACCTGCGCTCCGTCGCCGTGCGCTGAATGCGCACCCGATAACAGCCAAGTACGCTCTTTGGTGTTGGTTCTGGCATCGGAATGGTCAGTAACGTAATAGCTAGGTACCTGATCGGTGAGCAGGGCCACGCCCCCGTAGTGTTGCTGCTCCGGGTCATACGCGTAGCCAATCCGGTACACTGAGTCCCAGGCCGCTCGTTGCTGGTTGGCTTTGCTCAAACTCCAGTGGGTGAATAAACTAGCCCGTAGGTTGGTGCGGGTTGTGTCGCTAATGTTGGTGATGCGGTATTCGCCGACCAGAAACGACGGGCTTCCGGCGCTGGTGTCGGCCAGCCAAGTTTGCTGCGCCGCCACTCCCACTGGCTGCTCGGCACCGGTGGCGGCAAAGGAAGAACGCAATAGCATCGCCCCGGCCGGAGACCGGTGAAACTTCACGGCCTCGGTGGTTGCAAAGTCCCGGTCCGGCCCGTCAGTAGCCAGTTCAATCCCATTGTCAGATTCCCCATCAGGAGTCGAAGCGATCAGCAGTCCGAGTTGAGGCGCTACGCTCTGACCTTGGTACTGCAATCCGCCGAACCTAGCCGACGAACCGCTTCCCAGTTCACCGTCACTATCCACCCGCAGCGACAGGCTGCCGTCGCTTATCGTAGCATAATCGGGTGAGGATACGACGCGTACGTACTGGTAGTCCTGATAATCTCCCGACGAGAAGCCTACCCGAAACACCAGCTCCTGATTAGGCGGCAGGTCGTCGTGCAAGTACACGCGAAACGGACGGTCCCAGTGCGTCGTCTGCGCCAGCGAGTCCACTACTCCCAGCTGCACCACCGAATCGATCAGGGTGACGTAGGGCGAGGGCGACGAAATCGTCACGGTGACATCACTGGTGGTAGGCGACAGCCAGTTTTGGTAGGTCAGGGCGAGGGCCAGGGTGTCGCCGTAGTAGGCGTGCGCTCCGGCGTGGTTGGCGTAGGTCAGCGATGTTGCCCGCAAAGCGGGGGAGTGCAGCGGTTGCAGCGCCCGCGCCGCGTTTAGCCGTCCGTAACCCAGTTTCTCGTGGTAAGCAGCGTTGCCCTCAACATCGTAGATATCATCAGCGCTCAGGCGCAGTTGCTGCATCACCTGCTCGGCGCTCCACTGCGGAAAGTGCGCCCGCACTAGCGCGGCGGCCCCGGCCACCAGTGGCGCAGCAAACGAAGAGCCCGAGCCGTAGTGGTAGCCCTGGCCGTTCTGCGTACTGTAGCTGTACTGCCCGGGAGCTACCAAATCCACCCAGTGGTTGTTGGTGGTCTGCCCCACGGCCCGGTCCTGGGCATCGGTTACCGCCACCGACAGCACCCCGTCGAAGGAGGCCGGGTAGTAGCGCTCGTCGCGGCCGCTGTTGCCCGCCGCAGCCACCACCACCACGTCTCGTTCTTGCACCGCGTAGTTGATCACATCCTGCCCAAACTGCGAGTAAGCGTTGGCCCCGCCCCATGACAGGTTAATCACCTGGCAGCCCCGGTCGGCAGCGTAGGCGATGGCCTCGTAGCCGAAGGCAAACCGCCCGTCGTCCGAGCGAAATACTTTGATGGGCATATATGACGAACGATAGCCCAGTCCCGCGATGCCAGTGCCGTTGTTGGGAGTGGCCGCCGCCACGCCGGTGACACCCGTGCCGTGCCCATCGAGGTCAGCCGTGGGGTCGGCGTTCTGGTCGGCAAAGTCCCAGCCCCGGTGGTTGTCTACGTAGCCGTCACCGTCGTCGTCCTGGCCGTTGATGGGATCGGCCGTGTTCACGTACAGATTGCCGACCAAATCGGGATGGTCGAGTTCTACGCCGGTGTCGAGCATGCCGATGATGACGTCGGGGCTGCCCTGCTCCGTGGCCCAGGCTTCGTAGGCGTGCACGGTGGTGAGGTAGTCTTGCTGCCCCTGCTGCGGATGCGCGGCCGGATCGTTGGGCCGGACGGTGGTCAGGGGGCGCAGCAGGTAGTAGGGTTCGGCGTAGCGCACCCCATCGAGCTGCTGCAAGCGGTTGATCAGCGCGGGCAGGTCGGTTTCGCTGGTTTCTATGCGGTAGATGTCGGCCAGCGGATGGGTAGCAGTACGGGCAGCCGGGGAAACGGTGACGATCGGCACGATGCGGGAATCGCTACAGATCTTCCGGATGTCCGTGAGCGCGTTGCTGTTCGCAGCGGTGCGGGCACTGGATGAGGCAGCGGACGGCCGAAGGCGCACCACCACGGTGCCCGGAGCGTAGTCGGTTGCGGTAATCCCGACGGGCAGTTGAAAAGCAGGGCGGAGTGATTGTGCCCGCAAGCCGAAGCCCAGCAGCAGTAGTAAGAGAAAGATAGATAATGTGGTACGAAGGTGCATGCCCGGTGGTCAAGCTGCGCCCTGGAAAAGGAGAGCGTAGTTGACCTTAGACCTGCGAAAACCGTAGCGAACGTAGTGCGGATTGCGGTAAGTTAACCGGAAACCCTACACGCGACACAAAAGGAGGGGATTGGCAGCACCAGAACCCTCAGGCCGGTAATACTTCCCGGTACTTTTCCAGCAGTTGTTGCAGTTTGTGGCGGGCACGGGCCAGGCGCGTCTTCACGCAACTCTTGCTTAGCCCCGTAATGTGTTGCACCTCTTTGATTGAATAGCCCTGCTCGTACCGGAGCGACAGCAACTGCTTTTCTTTCCCACTGATGCGTTCCATTAGCTCCTGGAGAATCTCTACGGTACGCTGCTGCTATGAGTATAAACATCAAATAAAAACCAGAACGATTCCATCTATCGGCTGATAGTTGGGGTCTTTGTAGTAGTTGTCTACCCTTTTAACTCATAAGATTATGAACGCTTCAAAGAGAAGACGATATTATCAGCCTAGGTCATGGCTACTGAGTGCCTTGCTGTTTGTGCCTACTGCTTTCGTCAGCGTAGGGTGCAGTCAATCCGATTGCGATGAATGTAATGATGTACCCTGCAACTCCAGCGCTAAAACAGTGAAGGAAGTAGTGGATGAGAGAGGCATGGTTAGCTTCGATACTGTTGACAACAATTGGCTTATTGCAGTATCAATTGACGGAACTTACGATTCTCAAGACGTAGGAATAGTATGTAACGATCTGTCCGATGAGTTCAAAGAAGTAGGCAAGTGGGTCGTATTCAGCGGCGAGTATAAGAAGTACGCTGGAGAACGAAGGCCCCCTTTTCCTGGCCAAGTTTATTACTACCTGTTTATCTCTAACATAAACGCTCCACAAGATGAATAAGCTATACCCAATCTTTCTCTGCCCGAGTTTGGGTTGTCTAGCCAGCAAAGACACCGCTAACTGGCAGCAGGTGATAGAGCGCACCGAGAGCAAAGACGGAACGGTAGTGTTGCGCGATGCCTATCCCAACCCCCTAGTGAACCAAACCCAACTGGGCTTTACCCTGGCCCGACCAGAGAGCGTGAGCCTGGACATCATGACCCTGAACGGACAGTGGGTGAAGCAGGTAGCAGAAGGAACAATGGAAGCCGGTTACCATGAGCTTACCCTCGAGCGAGAAGGCTTGGCTACCGGAGTGTACTTTTACCGCCTGCTGGTAGGCGATCAGCAGTACGCCCGGCGTTTGGTAGTAGAATAGCGTTTGCAAACCGTCTGCCCGGTACCTGATGGTGTCGGGCAGACTTAATTCTTTAATGATGAATAGCCGATTGATCTTAGGCATACTATTGCTCGCAAGTATAGCAAGCTGTAGCGAAGAAGAGGACTTTGTTGATCCCCGAAGGCTTCCCCCCGCGGGTACCGCCAGTGTCTTATTGAACGACGAACCCTGGATAATGCAACCACGGGGGGTAAGCTCAGGGTGCAGGGATGATCGGCTATCGATGAACTTTAGCTACGCCAATGAACAAGATTTTCTTCGTATGGTAGTGGTCATTGGCAACTTTCCTGCTTCCATCGGAAAGTACGTTTTAAGAAGTCTGGATATTGGTCAGAATGAATGTGCTACGGACCTCACCTATGCTTATTTTACTACGGTGCTCGACGATGGAGACGTAGGGGGGCCTTCATACCAACTTGTGGAAGAAGCAGACAACAACGAACTGGTTATCACCCAATACGACTCGGCATCTCGGCAAATAGAAGGTAACTTTCAGATGACTTTGGTTGGCCCTGGCCCGTTCTACATTGACGATCTCTACTTCCCCGATACGCTACGCATCACCTACGGCACCTTCGAACTAAAGCTAGAGCCCCCTCAAGAGTAGCAGACAACCAGACTAGCAATGGAACTGGTAATAGAAAGCGCCTAGAGCGAAGACGGCGGAATAGTGCTGGAAGAAGCTTACCCTAATACCATGCGAGAGACTACGCAAATTAGCTTCTCTCTACCCTAGAATGAAACCATTAGCTTAGACATCCTCAACCTGAACGGGCAGTGGGTGAAGCAGGTAGCAGAAGGAACAATGGAAGCCGGTTACCATGAGCTTACCCTCGAGCGAGAAGGCTTGGCTACCGGGGTATACTTTTACCGCCTGCTGGTAGGCGATCAGCAGTACGCCCGGCGTTTAGTCATTGAATAGTAGCTGCAAACCGTCTGCTCGGTGCCCGGTGGGGTCGGGCAGACTTAATTCTTTAAAGATGAAGAACCAATTGATCGTAGGGATACTGTTGCTCGCAAGTATAGCAAGCTGTAGCGAAGAAGAGGACTTTGTTGATCCCCGAAAGCGTCCCGTGACGGGCACCGCCAGCGTCTTGTTGAATGGCGAACCTTGGGTAATGCAACCAGGAGGAGGAGGCTCAGGATGCAGGGATGATCGGCTATCGATGAACTTTAGCTACGCCAATGAACAAGATCTTCTTCGTATGGTAGTGGTCATTGGCAACTTTCCTGCTTCCATCGGAAAGTACGTTTTAAGAAGTCTGGATATTGGTCAGAATGAATGTGCTACGGACCTCACCTATGCTTATTTTACTACGGTGCTCGACGATGGGGACGTAGGGGGGCCTTCGTACCAACTTGTGGAAGAAGCAGGTGACAACGAGTTGGTTATCACCCAATACGACTCAGCGGCCCGCACGATAGCAGGGCACTTTCAAATGACGCTGGCGGGCCCCGGGCCGTTTAGCATAGACGATCTGTTCTTCCCCGATACACTACGCATCACCTACGGCACCTTTGAGCAAAAGCTCAGTCCTCCGCGAGAGTAGCAAGTAATCAGGCCAGTGACGGGACTCGCCTGAAAGCACCCGCTCACCCCGCCAAAAAGAAAGGGCGCTACCAACCGGTAGCGCCCTTTTGTTTATAAATATCCCAGCTCTCCGCCCGAGTGCGGCGGCGGTGAGCCAGGGGTACATTAGTGGTCGCGTGGCCCGCAAAGGCGTTGCGACCCTCGTCGCAAGGGTCTTGCGACCTCCCTCGCAAAGGGCTTGCGACCCTCGCCGCAAAGGCTTTGCGACCTGGGTCGCAACGGCCCTAGCCCACCGTGAGCACCGGGGTGAACACCCCAATACGCAGCGTTTTGCCGTCGTGCCGGGAGTTGCGCACCTCCAGGCGGTAGCGGCCCGCCCGTAGCGTTGGTGCTTTCACCGTTAGCGTCTGGGGTTCGTTCGTGCGGACGAACGTGGCCTTCGCCTCCTGGTCGTTGGCCTGGTTGACGAAGTACACGCCTTCCTCTTCCAGGTTGTTCTCCAGTTTCAGCGACTGTCCCCGTACTTCCACCACGGCTCCTGAAGTCAGCTTCGCGTCTTGGGTGTCGCTGCCCCAGTCATACACTGACTTGATCACCGGCTGGGTGGTGCGGGCGTCTACCTTGCGCAGGGCCACCTCGGCCGCTGCCGAAGTAACCGCCTCTTTCACCTTCACGGTCACCGTCAGGGTGTGCCGACTGGGGTCAAAGCGGTCGTCCGGGTCTCTGAACACGCCGCTGATATCAAAGCGGGTGCTGATGAACTGGTCGCTGTACACCTCACCGGCGCGCACGATATCGGCGATGCCCTCCCAGTAGGAGTCAATCACCGCCCGCACTTCGGTGGGTTTCAGGATGGAACCTTTTCTGGTGACACTTGCCACCAGGTCTTCTCGGTCACGGGTCATAACGTTCACCGGACGGGCCAATTGGTCGTCCGGGTCGTCGGGCGTGAACTCATTCGAGTACAAAGCAAAATCGAGCATAGTCGTCTACTTTTAGTTTAACATTGGTTATCCCTGCCGCTTGGCCGGGGAGCCGCATCTCCCTAACCCTGGGCAGGTTAGTCGGGTGCCTGCCAAAACCGTGAAAAACCCAGCGGGCCGGGCGACAAGTTGAGAGGAAACGGTACGTGCGCTGGAAAAGCGGGCAGAAGCAGAATAACAGAGGCATCAGCCCTCGGCCGCGGTTGCATCAGCATAGGTGCCTTACCCTCTGATGTGGCAAGTTTCTTACTGAATGACAACTGGCTTGTACTTTAGCTATTCGTTCCTAATTGTAATACCACCAACATTCGCCCCCTTCCGTGCGTTATTGCACCAACTACTTGATCCACCAAACAACACCTTCTTTTGTATCCTCTTCAGAGCACCATCGACCCGCAGTCCGAGGCCTTCCGCAGCAATGAGCGCGACTACCGCGCCCTGCTGACTGACTACCGCCGCGTGCTGGGGCAGGTGACACAGGAGCGTAGCGAGCGCTCGATCAACAAGCACCGCGAGCGGGGCAAACTGCTGGCCCGCGAGCGCATCAACCAGCTCATCGATCCCAACACTCCCTTCCTGGAGCTCTCACCCCTGGCGGCCTACGGCATGTACGACGACGCCTTCCCGTCGGCGGGTATCGTGGCGGGTATTGGGGTCATCCACGGACAAGAAACCGTGATATCGGCCAACGACGCCACCGTGAAGGGAGGCACCTACGTGAGCGAGTCGATCAAGAAGAATCTGCGGGCGCAGGAGATCGCCCTGGAGAACCGCCTGCCCTGCGTTTACCTGGTCGATTCGGGCGGCGTGTTTCTGCCCGAACAGTCGAACGTGTTTCCGGATCGCTTCGACTTCGGACGCTTTTTCTACAACCAGGCCCGGCTGTCGGCCCAGGGCATTGCGCAGGTGGCGGTGGTGATGGGCTCGAGCACGGCCGGAGGGGCCTACGTGCCTGCCATGAGCGACGAGGTGATCATCGTGCGCAACCAGGGCACCATCTTTCTGGGCGGTCCGCCCCTGGTGAAGGCCGCCACCGGCGAGGAGGTAACGCCCGAAGAACTGGGCGGGGCCGACGTACACACCGCCGTGTCGGGCGTGGCCGACCACCTGGCCGAAAACGACGCGCACGCGCTGCAGATCTGCCGAAACATCTTCGAGACGCTGCCCACCGGCCCCCGGCAAGCGCTGGATCGGGCCCCTACCGAAGAACCGTTGTACGACCCGCAGGAGCTCTACGGCATTGCCCCGGTGAGTCTGAAGAAACCGGTCGATGCGCGTGAGATTATCATGCGGATGGTGGACGGTAGTCGGTTTCACGAGTTCAAGGCCCGCTACGGCACCACGCTGGTGACCGGTTTTGCCCGACTGCACGGCTACCCGGTGGGCATCATCGCCAACAACGGCATCCTGTTCTCCGACAGCTCGCTCAAGGGCACCCACTTCATCGAGTTGTGCTGCTACCGCCGGATTCCGATCTTGTTCTTGCAAAACGTGACCGGCTTTATGGTGGGCAAGGCCTACGAGCGGGGCGGCATCGCCCGCGACGGGGCCAAGATGGTGCACGCGGTGGCCACGGCCAACGTGCCCAAGTTCACGGTGGTGTTCGGCGGCTCGTTCGGGGCGGGCAACTACGCGATGGCCGGTCGCGCCTATGACCCGCGGTTCTTGTTCATGTGGCCCAACGCCCGCATCTCGGTGATGGGCGGCGAGCAAGCGGCCAACGTGCTACTGACGGTGAAAGAAGACCAACTCAAGGCGCGGGGAAAGTCTCTGGACGCTACCGAAGCCGAACAGACCAAGGCGGATATTATGGAGCAGTATGAACGCGAGGGTTCGCCCTACTACAGCACCGCCCGCTTGTGGGACGACGGCATCATCGACCCCGTAGACACCCGGAAGATCATCGCCCTGGGCATCGCCGCTTCCCTCAACAACCCCTACCCCGAACCGAAGAACGGGATTTACCGAATGTAGCGTGGGGTTTGGGTATTGGGTTTTAGGGGTTGGGGAACCCCAATACCCAATACCCAACACCCAACCCCTAATACCCAACCCCTAATACCCAACACCTAATGACCTACACCACCATCGAACTCACCGTCACCGACCGCATCGCTACGCTGTGGCTGGATCGACCCGACGTGCGCAACGCCTTCAACGGGGAGATGATTGATGAAATCATTGACTGCCTGGCTACGGTGGCGCAGGACGAAAGCATTGTGGCATTGCTGCTGCGGGGCCGCGGCAAGGTGTTCTGCGGCGGAGCTGACATCCAGTGGATGAGCAGCTTCTCGCAGCGCACCTACGAGGAAGATTATCAGGGCAACCAGCAGTTGGCCCGCTGCTTCCACGCGGTGTATACCCTGCCCCAGCCGACCATCGCGGTGGTGCAGGGCGCGGCCTTCGGAGGGGCCAACGGGCTGCTGGCGGCCTGCGATATGGCCTACTCCGTGGAAAACACCATCTTTGCCTTTAGTGAGGTAAAGATTGGCATCATTCCGGCCACCATCGCGCCCTACGTGCTGCGGCGGGTGGGTGAGTCCGCCGCCCGCGAACTGATGCTCACCGGACGTCGTTTCGAAGGGGCCGAAGCCGCGCGGGTGGGTCTGGTGAACCAGTGCTTTCCGACCAAAGAAGACACCGAAGCGCACGTACGCAACATCATAACCGAACTAAAGACCGCTGCTCCCGGAGCCGTGCGCCGCTGTAAGCAGTTGATCTCCACCGTGACGCAGGTAAACAGCGTGGAAGAAACGATGGACTACACCGCCCGCATGATTGCCGACGCCCGCGCCTCGCCCGAAGGACAAGAAGGCATGCGCGCCTTTTTAGAGAAACGAAAACCGGAGTGGAGGAGAGAAGAGGGGGATTAGGTGTTGGGTGTTGGGGATTGGAACTCACGCACCAAAGACCCAACCCCTAATCCCCAATCCCCTAGCCACCCAGAAAGTCCCCAACACCTAATACCCTAACCACTCAGAAAGTCCCTAATACCTAATCCCCAACACCCTAGCCACCAACACCAATCCATCTATGTTTAACAAGCTGCTCATTGCCAACCGGGGCGAAATCGCCGTCCGCATCATCAAGGCCGCCCAGTCGTTGAAGGTGGCTACCGCGGCTGTCTACGCCGACTCTGATCGGGAAGGACTGCCCGTGCAACTGGCCGACGAGGCCTACGCCCTGGGCGAAGGCGACCTCAACGATACTTACCTTAACATCGAGAAAATCATCGAGATTGCCCTTAACTCCGGATGTGAAGCTATTCATCCTGGCTACGGCTTCCTTTCGGAAAGCACGGCCTTCGTAGAGGCCTGCGAGCGGGCGGGTATTACGTTCATCGGTCCCAACAGCGAGGCCATCCGCACCATGGGCGACAAGGTGGAGGCCCGTGCCTTCGCCCAGCGGGCCGGGGTGCCCATCACCGAAGGGGTGACCGGTAGCCCTGACGAACTGCGACAACAGGCTGATTCGCTGCCCTACCCGGTGCTGGTGAAAGCCGCCGCCGGAGGAGGAGGCAAGGGCATGCGCATCGTGCGCAACGCTGACGAACTGCCTACCGCCCTAACCTCCACCAGCCGCGAAGCAAAGGCCTACTTCGGCGACGCCACCGTGTATATCGAGAAGTATTTAGAGTCGCCCCGCCACATCGAGGTGCAGTTGCTGGGCGACCACTACGGCAACCTGGTGCACCTCTACGAGCGCGAGTGCTCACTGCAACGCCGCTACCAGAAGATCATCGAGGAGGCTCCCTCCCCCACCATCACCCCCGAGCTGCGCCGCGCGATGGGTAAGGCGGCCGTTAGCCTGGGCAAGGCCATCGAGTATACCAACGCGGGCACCATTGAGTTTCTACTGGATCAGGATCAGCGGTTCTACTTTCTGGAGATGAACACCCGGGTGCAGGTGGAGCACCCCGTCACGGAGCTGACCACGCGCATTGACATCGTGGCCGAGCAGATCCGAATTGCCGCCGGGGAACCGCTGTCGTTTCAGCAGGACGACGTGCCGCAGTGGGGCCACGCCATCGAGTGCCGGGTGTACGCCGAAGCGCCCGAGGAGAACTTCCGCCCCTCGCCGGGCACAATCACCTACCACCATCCGCCCACCTCCGGGGCCGTGCGGCTCGACACCGCCGTGGTCACTGGATCCACCATCGACCCGCGCTACGACCCGATGATCGGCAAGCTAATTGCCTACGGTACCGACCGCGAACGCGCGCGACAGCACGCTATCACCGCCCTGAAAAACTACGCCATCCACGGCATCGATACCAACCTGGCCTACCTCATTGCCCTGCTCAGCACCGACGACTTTCGCGACAACCGCATCTCTACCCACTATTGCGACGAGCATACGCCCCAAATTATTGAGCGCATGAAGGAGCAGAAAGCTGCGGTCAATTCTTTACCTATCGCTATTGCCGGACTGTTGTATAGTTTTGGTGCCCGAACGGCGGCTCCAGGGTCGGTGTGGCAAGAAGTTGGCTTTTGGCGACTGGTGCCGGTGCTGGAAGTGACCATCGAGGATACTACTCTGACGGTTGAACTGCGGGAAACCGGGCCTGGGTCGTATCGGGCTACGCACAACGACCAGGAATATAGCGTCGCGGTTGTCGCTCAGCATGCGGGGCGCATCGATTTTAAGCTGAATGACACGTTGCACGCCGCCTACGTATCAGAAACCGAGGAGGGGGCGTTTATTATCACCCAGGCGGGCTTCAATTTCCAACTACAAAGAAACGATCTGCCCACCAAAAAGCGTTTAGTAGGTGGCCCTGAGCTAGACACGGGATCGGACAACACCATCGTTTCGCCCATGCCCGGCAAGGTGATTGCACTGCACGTGCAGGAAGGAGCTAGAGTGAAGCGGGGCGACATGCTGCTGGTGGTGGAAGCCATGAAGATGGAAAACGCCCTAACCGCCCCGCGCGACGGCGTGGTGCAGGAGGTACGCGTAGCCCTCGATGATCGCATTGAGCGCAACGTGCCGCTCATCCTGCTCGAGGCGGCACCCATAGATAGATAGTCGTACAAACGCGATTCATCGCGTCTCAATAGAAACATATGATCACCAACGAAGAACACGAACTCATCCGCCAATCAGTGCGGGATTTTGCCGAGAAGGAAATAAAACCCGTGGCCCGGGAACTGGACAATCACGAGCAGTTTTCGGTACCCCTCACCAAGCGTTTGGGCGAAATGGGCCTGTTCGGCATGGTGGTTTCGCCCGACTACGGCGGCCACGGCATGGACTACCTTTCGTATATTATCGCCGTGGAGGAGATAGCCCGCGTGGATGGCTCCCAAGCCGCTACGGTGGCTGCGCACAACTCATTGGGCATCGGCCCGCTGTACCAGTTCGGCACCGAAGCGCAGAAAAAGAAGTACCTCCCCGCCTTATGCACCGGCGAGGCTTTATGGTCGTTCGGACTCACCGAAGCCGAAGCCGGTTCCGACTCGCGGGGCACCAAAACCACCGCCCGCTTAGAGAAGGGTGCGTGGACCATCAACGGCTCTAAGATCTTCATCACCAACGGCGCCACCGACATCACGCTGGGGGCCACCGTGCAGGCGGTATCCGGAGAGACCAACGGCAAGAAGGAATATTCCACCATCATTGTGGAGCAGGATACGCCCGGCTTCGAGGCTACTACTATGCACGACAAGTTGTGCTGGCGCGCCTCTAACACCTCGCAGTTGTTCTTCGACGGTTGCCAAGTGCCCGAAGAAAACCTGCTGGGCGAGCGCGGACAAGGCTCCAAGATTATGCTGGAAACCCTGGACGGCGGCCGCCTGTCGATTGCCGCGATGGGATTGGGTTGCGCGCAAGGTGCCTACGAAATGGCCATTCGCTACGCCAAGGAACGGCAGCAGTTTGGCAAGCCACTCACCCAGTTTCAGGCAATCTCGTTCAAGCTGGCCGACATGGCCACCAAACTGGAGCTGGGCCGCAACCTACTCTACAAAGCCTGCTGGCTAAAGGACAACGGAAAACCCTTCGCCAAGGAAGCCGCGATGGCCAAGTTATACTGCTCAGAAATTGCCAAAGAGGTGGCCGACGAGTCGGTGCAGGTGCACGGAGGCTACGGTCTGATGGGCGAATACGACGTAGAGCGGTTCTACCGTGACCAACGAATCCTTCAAATCGGCGAAGGCACCTCGGAGATTCAGCGCCTGGTGATATCTAGACATATTTTAAGTGAGTGAATTGGTGAAGGAAGAATGAGTGATTTGATCACCAGATAGTGTCAAATCACTCATCTCTTTACTCACTTATTCACCAATTTCTGTATCTATGATCTACCTCACCGAGTGCCCACGCGATGCGATGCAGGGAATAAAACCGTTTATTCCTACAGCAGATAAGGTTCGCTACATCAATGCGATCCTGCGGGTGGGGTTCGATACGGTCGACTTTGGCAGTTTCGTATCGCCCAAGGCCATTCCTCAGTTGCGCGATACGGCTGAGGTGCTGGGACAACTAGATCTTTCGAACACTTTGTCAAAGTTGCTGGCCATTGTGGGCAACCGGCGGGGGGCCGAAGCGGCGGTACAGCATGCGGACATAACCTATCTGGGCTTTCCTTTTTCTATCTCGCCGACCTTTTTGCAGCGCAATATCAAGTCTACGGTAGAGGAGTCGTTTGCGCTGGTGCAAGAGCTGTTAGCACTATGCCAGCAGCACGGCAAGCAGTTGCTGGTATACGTGTCGATGGCTTTCGGCAATCCCTACGGCGACCCCTGGAGCGTGGAGGAGTTGTTGCACTGGGTAGACCAACTGCACCATGCCGGAGTGCGGCACATTACACTGGCCGACACCACGGGCTTGGGCACCGCGCCGATTATCAGTAGCGCCCTGGAGATTGCTATTCCGGCCTACGCGGAAGTTACGTTTGGTTTGCACCTGCACACCACCGCGCCGGACGGTCCGGCGAAGATCAACGCGGCTTACCGGCAGGGTTGTCGCCACTACGATGGGGTGATGAGCGGGCTGGGCGATATCTCACTGGGTGGCTGTCCAATGGCGGGCCCTGACCTCGTAGGCAACATTCGAACGCGTGACTTGCTGGCCTACTTCGACGAGCAGGGCGAGACGACCGGATTGGATCGCGACGCTTTTCGGAAGGCCGAGCAGATAGCCTGTGAGATAATTCCCCAATAATTGTACATTTACCGGGTCAAACGTTGAAACCTATGAAACAGAACGTGGCCGTCGTGGCCGGAGGCACCTCCCACGAGTACGTGATCTCGATGCGCAGCGCCGAGACAGTGCTTGGTTGTCTGGACCGAACCGCTTTCACCTCCTATCTGGTGGTGGTAGAACGGGACCGCTGGTACGCCAAGGTGGACGAACAAGAAATTCCTATCAACAAGGATAATTTCTCGCTGACCCTGGACGGGCAGACGGTCACCTTTGATGCGGTCTATAACATCATCCACGGCACGCCGGGCGAGGACGGTAAGATCCAGGGTTACTTTGAGTTGTTAGGTATCCCCTACACCGGCTGCGATGTGCTGGCCAGCGCCATCACCTTTAGCAAAAGCGTGGGCAAGGAACTGGTGCGGTCGCACGGCATCACTACGCCCCGGTCGGTGACGCTTACTGAGTCGGATCTTTCTCGGGTAGCGCAGGTAGCTACGAAGTTTAGCTTCCCCTGCTTCGTGAAGCCCAACAACGGCGGGTCGAGCTTCGGGGCTAGCAAGGTGGACCAGCCCGAGCAACTTGAGGGGGCGGTTCGGAATGCGCTGGAGCACGATCGCGAGGCGCTGGTAGAGGAATACATTAAGGGACAAGAACTTACGTGCGGAGTGTTCAGCCGGGACGGTGTGGCACAGGCTTTGCCTATCACGGAGGTGGTGAGCAAGAACGCTTTCTTCGACTTCCAGGCGAAGTACGAAGGAGCCTCGGAAGAAATCACTCCGGCCCGCGTAGACGACGCGGTGCGGGACCAGTGCCAACGGCTGACCGAAAAAATCTATACGCTGTTTCACTGCCGGGGCTTTGTGCGCATTGACTACTTTCTCAAGGAAGGAACATTGTACTTCATCGAGGCCAATACCACCCCGGGATTCTCCAAGGAGAGCATCTTCCCGCAGCAGGCGCGCGCCGCCGGTCTGGACCTGAACGAGCTAGTGAATGAGCAGATTCAGGCGATCATTAAAACGAAGTAAACCCAAAGTGAACCAAAACGTGACCCAATTATTCAAAGTTAACACCCCGGTGGGAGTACTCATCCACCTGGGCATTATTCTGCTGCTGGCTACCGTGGGCGGGCTGTGGTTCTTCTATTCGTACCTGCCCTCAGCTACCCACCACAACGAAACGGTGACCGTGCCCGATCTGGAAGGCATTCACCTGGATAATATCAATGCGTTTCTCACCGAGCGGAACCTCAACTACGAGGTGCTGACTGACTCGGGATTCACCGATGCCTTCAACCCGCAAACCGTGCTGGTACAGTATCCCCTGGCGGGCTCTAGAGTGAAAGAGAACCGCAAGCTGTTTCTCACCCTCAACGCCATCAATCCTCCTAAGGTGAAGATGCCTGCCCTGGTGGACGGTTCGGTGAAGAACGCCCAGCTGGTGCTAGACAGCTACGGACTGGAGCTAGGATCAATTGAATACGTGCCGGACCTGGCGCAAAACGCCGTGCTGGAGCAGCGCTACGACGGACAAAAAATTGCGCCGGGCGAAATGATCTCGAAGGGAACCCGCATCGACCTGCTGGTGGGCGACGGTTTGGGCAACACCTTGCTGGAGGTGCCCGACCTGGCTGGTTTAGAAATGGAAGAGGCTGAAGTGGTGATTATCGGCTCTGGTTTGAAGGTGGGCGGCACCCTCTTCCGCGATCCTTCGCTGTCGGACCGTGACCCCAAAGACCAAGCCCAGCAGCAGCAAGACCGTTTGGTGATTGTGAAGCAGAGCCCGGTGGCGGGCAGCAACATTCGTATCGGTGAAGAAGTAGATATGTGGCTAGACCGCTACCGCAACGAGCAACCGCAAGAAAGTGTTTTGGACGAGGAAGAAAATCAACCATCGGGCGGCGGTCTGGATGAAGACGATATTTTCTAATCATTATGTCAGCCTGATAGCCTTACACTTTCCCCGGCATGGTTCCGTTGTTAAGTCAATGCTGTTCCTAACCAATCCGGTGCGAACCCAAGCACTAACTACTCGCTTTCTTTTGAACCAGACCTACCCTTTGATCCCTTTACTTCAGACTGCCTTCTTGCTGATTTCCATGCTGGAGTTCACGGCGCTGCAGGGGATGGGGCAGTCGGTTCGTCTCGTACCCCTTCCTGCATCTTCTTGGCAGCCTTCTAACACGCGGCAGCAGGCGCTAGATACGGTACTCACCCTACCCTTCTGGGACGATTTCTCTAAGCCCCTTATCGATGGACTCGGCTTCGCCAGTCCCGATACGCTACGCTGGCAACCTACCCAGAGCCGCGGAGTATTGATCAATACCGGCTTAGGCATTGCTCCTCCGTCAGTGGGAGTTGCTTCCTTTGATGGGGCCAACGCGCAAGGGGCGGCCTACGATACCACGGCCAGTCGCAGTGGGTTATCCGACGAGCTGGTGTCCCGTCCCATCAATCTGGCGTTGGTTCCCGAAGCGGAGCGCGGTAGCGTGTTCCTTAGTTTCTTCTGGCAACCCCAAGGAAGGGGCGAACTTCCCGAGTCGCTGGGTGATTCGATTCGCTTGCAATTTAGCACCCTCAACACGGCCCGGCAGTGGGTAACCGTCTGGAAGCAGACCGGCAACGAGTCGCTGGTCACTGACGTGTTCACGCAGGAGATCCTGGCGGTGAGCAACCCGGCCTACCTTCACGACCGCTTCCAGTTTCGCTTTCAGTCGTTCAACCGGCAGTCGGGTGCTTTCAATACCTGGAACATTGACTACGTATACCTCAACCGAGGACGCAACGTCGCGGATCTGGCCTACCCCGACGCGGCCATCACCTCGCTCCCCACTTCCCCATTTGGTGACTACACCCAGGTGCCCATGAAGCAGTTTCGGGCGGCCCCTGAGCGCTACCTATCCGGCTCGTCGGTGCAGTACTACAACCTGCGCAATCAACCGGTAGGCACCACCTTCGAGGCGTTCGTTAATAACGCCCTGTCCGGCGAAGTGCTCTACCGGCTGAGCGACTCCACCAATGCGTTGAGTCCGCTACCCACGGCCTTCGACCGCCGCACCATCGCGGTGGGTGCCCCGGTAGCCAGTGCCTTCGACCTCACCCAAGATTCGCTGTATATACAGAGTGAATTCTATATCGAGACGGGCGACTTGCCCCGCATCGAGTCTATCAGCGCCGAAGGTGATACCCTGTTCAATCTATCCGTCGACTACCGAGACAACGATACGGTGCGCACTACCTTTGTGCTGAACGAGTCGCTGGCCTACGACGATGGCACTGCCGAATTCGGACTGGAGCTGAACCAAACCGGGGGGCGGGTGGCCTATCAATTTGTGGTGCCGGAAGAGGATTTGCTTACCGACATCGACATTCACTTTCCTAACCTGATACAAAACCGGGGGACGCTGTTCAAACTGTTCGTCTGGAAAACCTTGACCGACACTGCCCGTGGTGAGGTTGTTTTGCGAGAGTCGGGTACCCTGGCGGCCCGCTCAGCCCTGCGGTCCAATGGGTTCACCACCTACCAGTTAGAATCGCCGATTGCCGTACAGGACACGTTTTACGTAGGGTACCAGCAGGAAAGTACGGACCGCTTTTTAATTATCGGCTTTGACAAAAACACGGATACCAGCCCGCGCGTATTCTTTAACGTGTCTCAGGCTTGGGAGCAGAACAGAGCGTTGCAGGGCAGCCTGATGATCCGTCCTCGCTTCGACCGCGAACGGGCGCAACTGGTAACTGGCGTGCCGGGCGAAACAATTCCTTTGCCCGAGCTGAAGGTTTATCCGAACCCCACCACTGGCTTATTGCGGGTGCAAGGAGCCTACGACCACTTGCGCGTGGTTGATCTGTTGGGGCGGGCGGTTCCGGTGACCCATCATGCCGACGGAGTGGTGGATCTAACCCCCTACCCCGCCGGTCTCTACGTGTTTCAGTTTGCGGTGGGCACCCAAACGGTAAGCCGAAAGGTTATTCGGCGTCCTTAGCGTTTCGCTGAAAGACGCCGGTCGCTCCGGCGCCCCTTTCGCTGAGTCTAGGCCATCACTCCAGCCATCAACTCGATCAACTCTAGTTTGTAGTTATCCTGCGCTTGCACGTAGGCCACCCGCGCCTTCTTCACCCCACCAAACTTCTTCTTTTCCTGGGCGGCCGTCATTCCTAAAAACACGCGTTGCTTGCCCAGTGCCTGTCCCCGCAGGGCAATCTGAAACAAGGCTTGCTTATACACTTTATGTGACTCAACGTAGGAGTAGTCCATGCCCAGCACCACGGCGCAGTAGCTCTCGTCGGTTTGGTAGTTGCACACCGTGGCCACCAGCGGATGGTCTCCGGGAGCCAAGTATTCCGGCTTGAGGCTGATCCGAATGAATTCCCAGCGGGGCGACTGGCTCATCGTTTCAAAGAGCGAACGCGGAAATTCAATGTTGTTGAGTGCGTAATTTTTGTTACTTACGTTTTTATACAGTGCGTACGTGCGATCAATATCTGCCTCGCTCAGCGACGACTGCACCATCACCTCAAAGTGATGCATCATTTTCGCAGCGTCTTTGCGCACGTGGTAGCGCGATTTGTACGGCAGGTGCTGCAGGTAGGAGTCTACATCAGACCAGGGCAGTGCTTCAATCACGCAGGTTTCTGGCAGGTCTACCTTGAAGTACCCCTGGGTATAGAACATTTCGTTAATATCCGGTAATCCCGCATCAATGTCGCGGATACTAACCGCGGTGCACTCGTAGTCTTCCTTGAGCGATTCTATTTCTACACTCAGCAGTTTCAGCGCCTCGTGGTAGTAAGGATGGTTCTCGTTAGCAAACAAGTATTCACCGTCAGTTACCAGCGTGCCCATGCCCAGCGTGCGCGACATCAGGTAGTAGGGATCGGTGCGGCGCTGTTGTTCCACCTGCATCGATACCGAGGCAGGAGCCAGCATATCATCCTTCCAAAGGGCAACCGTGAAGCAGGTAGCCAGCACAATCTGCTGCTGCTGATCGCGCAGGATCAGGTACACGAACTTCCAATTGTGTTCAGGCAAAGCGTTGTTAGAGAAGGCTTGCTCGTAGAGGCGCATTGCTTCCCAGTCCATTGCGCCGCGTTCACCGAAGCAGGCGTTCCAGTCGGTAGGATTCACCCGTTCAATGCTGGTTTCGATTTGCGCCGTGAGGGGTTCGGCCGCCGCCGGAGTTTCTACCATAACCTCTTCCTCTACCAAAGGTATTCGGAAGGCGGAGCGCACCTGGTTCATGGTGTATCCTTCTTCTTGCAACACCTGCGCGTAGTGATGATCCATGGTCTCGATCAGCGCCTGGATATCCTCGCGGGTATTGTGGCGAGAGATAGAAAACCGGATACCGGCATTGCGCGCGGGCACCACCGGGAAGGTAGCCACGTTCACATAGAATCCGTTGTCGAGTAGGCGACGCCCCAGGTTGTAGGCAATGCCCGGAACCGCCGTGCCGATGAAGTGTACCGGGCAGGCGTTCTGCTTGACGAGTGGCAGGTTAGTCCGCACGATCAACTGGTTGCAATAGGCAATTTTATCGGCCAGATCCTGCTGTAATTCGTAAATTTCATCTGACAAATGAATTTTCGCTGAGGCTAGGGACGCTGCTACACTAGCGGGGTCGGCCTGCACCGAAAAGGTTTGGGGGCCGCCGAACACCCGGTAGACTTCGTAGAGTTCGTCGTTACTAAATACGGCTACCGCCCCGCTGGCTCCGAACGATTTGCCCAGCGTACCGATTAAAACTGACCGTTCGGGCACCGCGCCCAGTTGCTGCATCACGTAGCCCGTGCCGTGCTGTCCGGCCCAGCTCATTCCGTGCACGTCGTCTAGGTAGAGGTGCAGTTGAGGATATTTTTTGGCCAGCTGCATCAGTTCCGGTAGGGGGACCGTGTCGCCGAACATGGAGTAAATTCCGTCGGCGGCGTACCAAATTCGGCGGTGGGTATCGCGCAAGCGGAGGATCATCTGCTCGAGCATTTCCAGGTTGCTGTGTTTCACCATTTGCACGGTGACGCCCCGAGGCTTGAGCAGTTGGGTAGCACATTGCACGCTGGCGTGCACCTGCTGGTCGAGGATCATCGCGTCTTCGTCGCGCACCAGGCTGGGAATGAGCCCTACGTGGGCCAGCGTACTGTTTTTTGCAATGGCTACCGGGCGCTGGTACATCGTTCGCAGGCAATCTTCCAGCTCCTTGCACAGCCCGAATGAAACGTAGGTCTTTGACATCGGAAACTGCGTACCGTACTGCTGAATAGCCTGAATGGCCGCATCTTTGAGCCGTTGGTCCTGCTCCAATCCCAAATAGCTGGTGGTGCCGAAGTGGCGGAGCTGCCGTCCCTCGATGGTTAGAAACCTGCCGTTGGTGTGTGCTCCCTCCGTATACAGGTGAACAAGCCCCTGCTGCTGGGCATTCAGGATTAGATCACTAATTGTGTCTAATAGATGATTGTGTTTTGATTTGGCCATGTCAATCTTTTTTTTGATCAAAATTGATTATATTTCCCTGTCACCATTCGAGGATATTGCTACTAAAATTACGCGTGTATGGTATTGATACAGGCTGACTAGGCATCGCACGATCCCGGCACTTCTACCTTATGAAATATAAATTTATGAATAATGACTTCGTGTACATGGAGTTGAAAAATGGGATTTTGTACGTTAAATTTAAGAAGAAAGAAATCGATGCGGCTTTGGCCCAAAAGATAATTGACCAGCGGCTTTCGTTTGTTGACGGCCAAACCTTTCCGATTATCGTGGACGGATCAGCGGTGAAAGAGTTGACCAAGGCGGCCCGGGAAACCCTTTCTTCTAAAAAAGCGAACCAGCATACGGTGGCCCTGGCCGTGATTGTGCGCAATCCGGTTACCCGAACCATCGCTAATTTCTTTCTTAAATTTCAGCAGCCCCGGTATCCCTTCCGGCTATTCACCGATTTGGAAAGCGCGCAGGAATGGCTTAAGAAGTACCAATCAAATGCATAATTGCGTCAATCTCTTTTCTTCTGGCTAATTACTTTCAAATCATACATCAGTCTGATTTAAATTCAGACCCAAGCTAGGAGAAACTTTCTCTCCAACCCTTCCACTAATGACCACTCAACCACACGCATGACTAGCCCAAAGGACCAAGACCACCGGATGGAAGAAATTTACGAAGTGCTGATGAGCCTTGCCGAGGGCAATTTTACGGCCAAGGCTTCTTTGTCCCATCAACTTGACGGTATAGATGCTATCGCGGCGGGGATTAATATGCTTGGTGAAGAATTGCGAAGTTCGATGATCGCCAAAGACTATTTGGATAGCGTGCTGGATGGGGTGGTAGACATGCTGATTATTTTTGACGAAGATTTTGCAATCACGCGGGTAAATGACAAAACGTGCGAATTGCTCGACAAAACGGAAACAACACTGCTGGGACAGCCCTTGGAGAGCCTTTTTGCTAAAAAAAACGCCGCCTTCAGCTTACGCTTGAAACAATCGGCGCAGCGGCAAGAGCCATTGTATAATATAGAGACCTTTTTTAAGATTCAGCGCACCACGACGTTACCTGTAACGCTATCGCTATCCGTGCTCAAACAGCGGGACAGAGTAACCGGGTATCTACTGATCGCCAAGGACTTGAAACAGCTTTTGCTGACCTCTAAAGCGCTCACGCAACGAAACAAAGAACTAAAAACGCTGATTTACAAAGTATCTCACGATTTGCAGGGGCCGTTGGCTAGCATTATAGGGTTGTTTCAGGTAATTGAGCAAACCGAGCACGACCCCAATACGCTGCCCCACTATCTCTCGTTGATCAAGCGAAGCGCCAACAAACTCGAGAAATCGGTGCGAGGATTGGTCGAGTTGGGTATGGACGACGCGCATCAGCAACTCACCACCTTCGAAGTGAAACATTTGCTTGAAGAAGTGATTAATTCGTTGTGCGATTTTCCTGATCGGGCGAAGGTTTCCATCGAGGTGAAAGTTAGCAAACCACTGCAACTCCGATCAGAGGCGCGCTTGTTTAGTCTGGTTGTGCAGCATTTACTGGAGAACGCAATCAAATACCGCCGTACAAACATAGAAGATTCTTACGTGCACATCCGGGTTCGCCACCACCGCCGGGGGGTTAGTCTCACTATCAAAGACAATGGGCAAGGGATGAGTCGCCACGTGCAACAGCGGTCCTTTGATATGTTTTACCGGGGCAATCCGGCCTCTCAGGGTAGTGGTTTGGGCCTCACCATCGCGAAATCAAACGTAGAAAAGTTGGGAGGAGAAATATCAATTAAAAGCAAGTTGCAGCAGGGTACCGACGTGCGCTTGCTGTTCCCTTCCATCAATAAATTCACCTTTGATCCGTATTGAAGCCGTCATTATTCTGGTTGACCAACACTCCGGAGGAGTTAGTTTCAACTTCAGTTCGATACCCGGAAGCGTTAGAGATGCTAGCCCCCTTAGCAGACGGCGCGGATGCAATCCTCACGTATCGGGTGCTCATTGCCCACCTGGATCAACTGCACAATTTTGTGCAGCGTATTCCGCCTCTTGCTTGGGAATTACTAGAGTACGCTTCGGAGCCCCTAGAGATCGTATATCCCGAGAGAAAACCTACGCCAATGTATCCCGACCAACCGCAGTCCATTTGTGTACGGTTGGTGAAGCAACCTCTACTGTTGCGATTCATCCAAAAAGAAGGGCCCCAGTGGGCAGTTCGCCCCGCAACCACCGCCGCAGTCGATTTGCTTCCTGATAAAAAAATTGACTGCTTCAGCAGAAAATATCCTTACCAACGGGTGAAAGCCGTAGCAATTGCCACCGATGGCACCTTTAGCTTTCTTCGATGAATGGAACTACGCGTCTGCTTTCGCGGCTCGCATTCTTTCGAGACATTGCACCGCTAAACGCCCTATACTCTCAATTTTTCGCGTACGATGCTTGGGGAGTAATAAAAACTTGTCTTTCTTTTCCATAACTAGAGGTGAGTTACCTAGCCGAAAGGTAGTAACTTATTCTTAAAATAAGAATTTTTTATGCCTTTTATAAGCATATGGGGGAAAGTGATTCAAGTAGCCGTTGTGTACTTCAACGGCAGTGCTGATCTCTGAGAATGCGCGAGGCAGAAATACCCCCGATTGTATGTGATCCTGGGGTGACATTTCCCCGATCTCCGCAATTGTTTATTTATGGTAATGTCCAATGGCAATTGGCAAAGAGATTGCCCTCATTCTAATACAATACAGCTACTTCTTTTCGACTTTTATTATCTTCTATTTTTTTAACTTTTTTGCCCCTCGACCTTGAACGAATTGTTACGTGCATCGCTCTTTTTGTATATAATCCGATTAGTTGACGCTTCCTATTGCACAACTCAACTTTTTTTGTATAATTCGCGCTATTAAACTAAACTCTAACTAACGCTTCCGGTTATGGCCAAAACACCCACCAAATCAGGTACTGCTAAGGATAAGGCAACGAAAACAACTGCTGCTAAATCAACTGGTGTCAAGAAAGAAACTGCCTTTAAAACGGCTAATGTCAGTAAAGCAGCTTCCAAGAAGGGTGCTGAAAAAGTGAGCAAAGCACCCAAGAAAGCAGCCACTAAAAAATCGACCGCCGATCCGGCTGCTGCCTTGGCCAAACAGTGTCAGCAAGCAGCCAACAAGCTTGAGGCCATGGAAGATGGCAAGTACAACGAAATCAAAGAGAAGTTAGATTGGTGTATCGGTAGTTATAACTACGATAAAAACCCCGCTGGATTGGCCGAATACGGCAAGCAAGCGTTAGATCACCTGAAGCAAGCCCGGGAAGAGAAACCCCGAAAAATTTCTCAAAAAGTTATTGATGATTTGCAAGAAGCCATCAACAAGTTTTGAGCTGATTATTTATCTTTCGTTAGAAGAGTCATTTCATAGAAGTGGCTCTTTTTTCGTTTTTAGCCACTCAGAACGAGACGAGTCTCAGGTTCCGGCACGCCGTATTTCACGAGTACGTTAAGCCTTTACCTGCATTTGCTGATACCGCACGGCTCCGATCGCGTACACCAAAGCAATGGCCACAGCCAGCAATCCACTCTCAAAAAATGCGACCGGTAGCGAAGACTCAGCCAGCAAAGGCTGAAAGGCCAACGGTGAAAGAAACTGCCCTAAAAAGATAGCCGAGGTATTACGCCCCATGGTGCTACCCCGGTTACTATATGTGGTTTGCGCTAACAGGCACAAAGTCGTATTGGGAATGAGCAAACCACTACCAAAGCCACTGACAGCCAAGGCAATCACCATCGCCGTTGGCGAATCCAGCCACAAGATGCTCAGGTAACCCGCCGCGTACAGCGAAAAACACAGCGCGTAGAGTTGGTTGAACGTCATTCGTTTTTTGAGCGAACCGTACAGTAAAGAAGACACTGCCCCCGTCAGGGTGGCGGCAATCAGTCCTGAACTCGTCATGAGGCTAGAGGTTGCCCCGGCTTGTTTCAGCAAAAAGGGCGATTGGGCCGGAATCACGTAGAACAATATCATCCCCACGCACACGGTGCCCAGCACAGTCCACTGCAAGCGCGAGATTGTCGCTGGCGACATAGGCTTATTATCAACCGAAGCGTTGGGGTCCGGATCAGGCTCCTGAATCACTACCGCTACCACCCCGGCCACCAGCAAGCCAAGGGCGTATATCCCAAAAGGATAGCGCCAGCTCATCCCCGCCAGCCAACCGGACAAAGCCACCAGCACGGTTCCTCCGAACGACATCACGGCGCCCTGGATGCCGATGAACCGCGACCGTTCCTCTCCCTCAAAATAATCGCCCACCATCGCCGTCACTCCCGTCATGGTGACCGCCACGCTCAATCCCAGCAGCGCGCGACTCGCCAGGATCATTGTGAGTTCGTCGAGAAACAAACCAGCGCTGCCCGCCGCGGCGTACAGCACCAAACTCCCGATGATCAGGTTCTTCTTAGAGTAGCGATCAAGCAGTTTCCCCGCCAGGGGTGATCCCACGGCGATGAACAAGCCCGGCAGGGTGAGCACCAGTTTGGTTTTGAGCTCCACGTTGCTCTCGTGCGCGAAGGCTTCGGCCATGTAGGGCAGCGACGGGGCTACCAAAGCGCCCGCCATCACGGTCATCGCACTTACAAGCAACAAAGTAATCTTTAGCATTGTCCGGTTCGGTAGGGGATTGAGCGACAAAAGTAACCTAATTTCCGAAAGCCGTTCGGCTTCATTACTTCCCGCTATTTTGCGTACCTTTCTGCCCCCTAACTTTTTTAAACACTTGTATGCTCTATCGATTTTTAGCGATCCCGCTACTGTTCGTATTCTTTTTTTGTTCCTCATTCACCGCTGCCCAGGAAATTTCTGATACTACCGTGGCCCGCACCCAGCAACTTAGCGAGGTGGTGGTGGTTGGCTTCGACAACCAGCGCAAACTGCTGCAAACTCCGGGCGCCATCGGGGTGATTAGTGCCGAACAAGTGCAAGTCTACGACGAAACCTCGGTGGTGCCGGTGATGAATACCCTACCCGGGGTGCGGATGGAAGAACGCTCGCCGGGCAGCTACCGCATTGCCATTCGGGGCAGTTCGTTGCGCGCTCCCTTCGGCGTGCGCAACATCAAGGTATACTGGAACGATATTCCGTTTACCGACCCCACCGGTAGCACGGCCTTCAACCTGCTGGACGTGATCAACATGAGCCGCATTGAAGTGGTGAAGGGCCCGGCCGGCAGCGTCTACGGCGCGGGCACGGGCGGGGTAGTTAACATTCACAGCCTTGCCCTGGAGGCGAATATTTCACCGATGCCTACCGTCCAAGTCGGAGCGACGTTGGGTTCATACGGGTTGCAACGCTACACCGCCCAGGTGAATCAGCAGTCAGCGAACACCACCGTGGTGGCCAGGTACGCGCGCCAACAAGCGGACGGCTACCGGCAGCACACGGAGTTTGCCCGCGACGTACTGGAACTTAGCGGTCGGTTTCAGGTGAGCGACGCCCGGCAACTGCGTGCCAGCTTTCTGTATTCTAATCTGGACTACGAAATTCCGGGCGGACTCACCCAGGAGCAGTACGATGAGAACCCCCGGCAGGCGCGTCCCGGCAACGCCTTCGTGATGGGTAGCGAGGAGTCGCAGGCGGGCGTCCGGCAGCAGTACGCCCTGCTAGGCATCTCTCAGGAATACGTCTTCAATAACCGGCTGAGCAACCTCACCACGCTCTACGGGGACTTTAGCTTCTTCGAGAATCCCTTCTTGTTTGACTACAAGCGCGACAGTCGGCAGGGTGGTGGGGCGCGTACCCGCTTTCACTACGATGCCACGCTGGGGAATGTGGCTACCCGATTCACGGCCGGAGCCGAGTTCCAGACCGCCACCAACGTGGCCCGCAACTTCGGCAACCGAGGTGGGCAACCCGACACCCTCAACTTCGACGATGAGTTGCGGGCTCAACAAGCGTTATTTTTTGCCAATGCCACCCTGGAGCTTCCCGCCGACATTTCGCTCACTCTCGGGCTAAGTCATAACCGCCTCACCTACGACATCTACCGGCTGACCGACGTAGCGCTCAACAGCTCCTACCGCGTTGACAAATCGTTTGATCCGGTGTGGATTCCTCGAGTTGGTCTTACCAAGGCTTTTTCCTCACAAATAGCGGCTCACGCTAGTATCAGCTACGGTTTCTCTCCTCCGGCGCTGGAAGAGGTGCGGACCAACGAAGGAAGCATCAGTCTGGGACTGGAACCCGAGCGGGGCATCAACTATGAACTAGGCGTACGGGGCAATGTAACCCCCACCCTCACCTTTGACGCGACGGCTTTCTTATTTCGCCTCAACGAAACCATCGTGCAGCAGCAATCGGAACGGGGCACCACCTTGTTCGAGAACGCGGGCAGCACCAACCAGCGCGGCCTGGAGGTAAGCAGCACCTGGTTCGCCGTGGAGAACGGCAGCGGTTGGTTGCGCGAATTACGCGTGCAGGGGGCCTATACCTACCACTACTTCACGTTCGTTGATTACGCTAAGGAAGGCGAAGATTTTTCGGGCAACCGGCTCACGGGAGTCGCTCCGCAGGTGGTGGTATTTTCGGCGCAAGCGACCACGCGCTTCGGGCTGTTCATCAACGCCACCTACAACCATACCGGTGAGATACCACTCAACGACGCCAACAGCGTTTACGCCGACGCGTATCAGCTGGTGCAGGCGAAGCTTGGGTACCAAAACCCTACCACTGACCGGATTCAGTGGCAGCTGTTTTTGGGGGTAGACAACGCCCTAAATCAAACCTATAGTTTAGGCAACGACCTTAATGCTTTCGGGTCTCAATACTTTCAACCATCGGCACCCCGCAACTACTACGCTGGCATAAAGCTGAGCTTCTAAATGTAATAATTGTACTATATACCCCGTTTCTGTATTGAAATTCAAACAAAATATTGCTTTTTTTGTAGTGCTATCAACAATCGTTTCTTCTTCTGTGCTTCAACGTTTTCTTATCTCCCATCATTGTCTATGTTGCTCAAAACCTTCATCGCATTTCTGAGTGTTTTTTTGTTTGCCAACTCCTTATTTGCTTCCGATGAACCGGATCCTGCCGCCAAGTTTTTGTACGCTACCCGCATCACCAGCCCTCCCGAAATCGATGGCATCTTAAATGAAGACGTTTGGCAAAAGACGCGCTGCGGAGCCGATGATTTCGTGCAGCGCAGTCCTAATCCCGGCGGCGCACCCTCAGTACCCACCGAGGTCAAAGTTCTCTACGACGACAATGCGGTGTACGTTGGTGCTTTCTTATACGATATCTCGCCCGATAGCATCATGCGGGAGTTCTCGCAGCGCGACGACTTTGGCTTCTCCGACGTATTCGGGGTGTACTTCGATACCTATCAGGACGGTATCAATGCTTTTGAATTTCTGGTTTCGGCGGCCGGAGTGCAGGTGGACCGCCGCTGGACGGCCAGCGGTAGTGACCGCAGTTGGAACGCCGCCTGGCGCAGTGAGGTGCAACGCATCGGCACCGACTGGTTTGTGGAGATTGAAATCCCCATGGCCGCCCTTCGGTTCCCCAAAACTCCCATCCAGCAGTGGGGCGTCAACTTTCGGCGCAGCATTCGGCGCAATAACGAAACCAACTACTGGAGTGAAATAGATCCGCAGGAGAACGGATTCGTGAACCAATTCGGCCGCCTCAACGGAATCACGAATCTAAAATCGCCGGTTCGCCTATCCGTTTCTCCCTACGTGTCAACCTATTACGATCACTATTCGGGCGACGTTGCTAACCCTGCCAGTGCGCGTACCCGTTTTAATGGCGGCATGGATTTGCGCTACGGCATCAACGACGCGTTTACGCTCGACATGATTCTGGTGCCTGACTTCGGGCAGGTAGTCTCTGATAACCGCGTGCTGAACTTGTCGCCCTTCGAGGTGCAGTTCGCCGAGAATCGGCAGTTCTTTAAAGAAGGCACCGATCTGTTTGAGAAAGGTGATTTTTTCTACTCGCGGCGGGTTGGTGGCCGACCGCTGCTCTACAGCCAGGTCGACGACAACCTGGCTCCGGGCGAGACGGTAGTTTCCAATCCGCAAGAAAGCAGCCTGATCAATGCCACCAAGGTGTCGGGACGCACCGCCCGCGGGTTTGGAGTGGGAGTGTTCAACGCCCTCACGGGCACGATGGAAGCCCAGATCCAAGACGAAGAAACCGGCGAGTCGCGCACTTTGGTCACTAGTCCGCTCACCAACTACAGCGTGCTGGCCGTGGATCAAAGCCTCAAAAATAACTCTTACGTTAGCTTTATCAATACGAACGTGCTGCGGCAGGGGCAGTTCTACGACGCTAACCTCACCGGCACGGTGTTCCGCCTGAGTAACCGGGGAAATCGTTACACCTTGTCCGGACGCGGAGCGGTGAGCCAGAAGTACGGCTTGGAAGACGGAAGTGAATTTGGCTACACGTCGACGCTAGCATTGGCTAAAACCAGCGGAAACTGGCGGGGGTCGATTAGCAATTACATCGAAAGCGATACCTACGATCCGAATGATCTGGGCTTTTTACGCGCCAACAACGAAATTCGTACGTCGGCCAACCTGGGTTACAACATATATCAACCCTTCTGGCGACTGCTTAGCTTGCGCACCGATTTGGATGTGGACTACTTCCGACGGTATGATCCTTCGGTGTATACCCAGACGGTGATAGAAGCCTCAGTGGAAGGCACCTTCCGCAGTTTCAATGAGTTAGAAGTGTCGTTTCGAACGTCGCCCACCAAAGAACACGACTACTTTGAACCCCGGGTAGACGGGCGTTACGTGGTTTTCCCGTCCTACCAATCGCTGGACCTGTCATTCAGCACCGACTGGCGCAATCGTTTCGCGGTGGGAGTCTACACCGGTTACACCGACTTTGACTTTGAGGATCAGCGGCGGTCTCGCATCAGCGTGCAACCGCGGTTCCGGGTGAATAACCGGCTCGCCTTTTCGGGCAGTATCAGCCATACCGGACTGAACAGCGACGTTGGTTTTGCGAAAAAAGAAGCGTTGGAAAATGATACTTACCGCGTTATTTTCGGACGACGTGACCGCACCATCGTCAGCAATATCTTTAACACCAAATACACCTTCAACCATAAAATGGGGCTCACCTTTCGACTGCGGCACTATTGGTCAGAGGCGCGCTACCAGGAGTTTTATGAACTTAGCAACGCGGGCCGGTATTTGGCCAGCGACCATCAGGGTAACGAAGACCGCAACTACAATGCCTTCAACATTGATATGGTGTACCAGTACGTTTTCGCTCCCGCCAGCGAAATCAGTGTAGTGTGGAAAAACAGTATTATCAACGATGGCAACCAGTTGCTCGACGGCTATTTTGCCAATGTCGACACCATGCTGGATGCTCCTACCACCAACAGTATATCCGTTCGGATTTTGTACTTCATCGATTACACCAGCGTGGTGAAACGCTTAAGCAACAAGATATAAGCACAAAAAAAGCGACCTGATTGAGATCGCTTTCCTTATTCTAAATTTCCTTACTTTCTGGATCAGATTGAGTCACTCATCATTGCCCCCACCAGGCACGTTATCTTCTCTTTAGAGGCATTGAAACGGTTCATCAGTTCATAATACTCACAGTCTAACAGCATCTCTTCAATCTCTTCCAGCGACTCTTTGATAAAGATAGCGTAGAGTGCCAAGCGCTTCAGGTGCCCTCAATTGTTGTAGAAGTACGAACGGATCAGCGTATTCACGCGGTAAGAACTGTTCCGGTTCTGGCGCAGAAACTTATAATACGCATTCTGGAAATCGTCGCAGTAGGTCACAAACTCATGATCGGTGAAAAACTTATCCTGGGGTAGCACCGCTTTGAATTCGTTATAGAACTTTTCGGCGGACACTGAGGTCCTAGTCAATTCCGGATATTGCATCATAGTCGTCCTTTTTATTTGTATAGTGCAATTTATTACTTAAAATATTAATACTAAGAGCGTACTAACAGCGAATGCTACAAGGTAGTGCCTTGTCTTCGTCCCGCTAAAAAGACCGCAAAGAAGTAGCTAAAGCCTAAAAATTACTTCTTGCGAAATAGCCGATGTCACGCCGAATAGTAACTTAAATCAGGGTATTTGGGTTGCAAACTACTCTTTTAGCGTGAGTTTAATCGAACAAAAAGCCAAGATTTGCCGAAGGACGGCCAAAAAGTTTTTATTAGTGATTATGAGTACGTAAGTTGACCTTTTTCCGTCGGAAAGCGATTTTCTGATTTTTTAGAGGTCCCAGCTATTTGAAGTCATTGCCGGTAGTCGTTGTGTTTAAGCAGCAAACTTATCAATATGTCAGTACATCCGTCGGAAGGGTTAAAATCCCCTAAGAGAATCACTACCCACCAAATTCAGGGGATGAAGCAGCGGGGCGAGAAAATCACGATGCTCACGGCCTATGACTATTCGATGGCAGGCATCGTGGATGCGGCAGGCACAGACATCATTTTAGTGGGTGACTCAGCCTCCAACGTGATGGCCGGCCACGAAACTACCCTGCCGATCACCCTGGATCAAATGATCTACCACGCCTCGTCGGTGGTGCGGGCGGTGCAGCGGGCCTTTGTGCTGGTGGATATTCCGTTTGGCTCCTACCAGGGCAATTCTTCGGAGGCGCTCCGGTCGGCTATCCGCATTATGAAAGAATCGGGGGCCCACGGAGTGAAGGTGGAGGGCGGACGAGAAATTCAGGAGTCTATCAGGCGGATCATCAGCGCCGGAGTGCCGGTGATGGGCCATCTGGGCCTCACTCCTCAGTCCATTTATCAGTTTGGCACCTACCACGTGCGCGCCAAGGATGAGCCCGAAGCGAACAAACTGCTGGAAGATGCTCAGCTACTCGAAGCATGCGGATGCTTCGGCATGGTGCTCGAAAAAGTGCCTGCCACCCTGGCCGAACGGGTGTCGCAGGCGGTAAGCATTCCTACCATTGGCATTGGCGCGGGTCCGGGCACCGACGGGCAGGTGCTGGTGATTCACGATATGCTGGGCATCACCCAGGACTTCAACCCGCGCTTTCTGCGTCGTTACGCTGACCTCAAGAGCGCCATGGACACCGCCGTGCGTCAGTACGTTGCCGACGTGAAAGAGCAGCAGTTTCCAACTTCGGAAGAGAGCTACTAGCGTAGATAAATTCCACAAAACGCGCACCGATCAGGCAACCTTCCCCACTTTGTTGCAGTAGAATTCCTCACCCAGGCAATCATAAACTGCTGATAGTCAAAAATTTACATTCCTCTATTGTTTGTGGCCTGCTATTTCATATACTATTGGTATACCCATTTAAACCTAATTAAAATTTTATTTCCTATGAAAAAGTTATTTTTCGCCCTGTTCGCCATGACATTCTTATTCGCCGGTGCTTCTTTCGCCCAAGAGGTGATTGAGCCTACCGAAGAGGTTACCCCGCAGGACCAACCGGTTCTTGAGGATGATCAGACCCTTATGGAAGAAGAAACCATGTCGGAAACTGAGCAATCCGCTGGTGATTATACTGCTTCAGCCCAAGGACAAGAAGTGCAGTTTGAGCAACTTCCTGATGCAGTAAAATCTGCGTTTGAGGATTCAGACTACGCCATGTGGCAAGTGCAGACGGTTACCGAACTAGCGGCCGCCGAGGGCACCGAGGCTAAGACCTACGAGATTGCCGTGACCGATGGTACCAGTGAAGAAACCGTTACCTTCAACGAAGACGGTGAGCAACAGTAGAACATCCTAACGCGATTTTGCGTAACTAAGGCTTTGGACCCCCAGTGGTTCGAAGCCTTTTTTTGCTATCTTTAAATTGCCATAGGTTGGTCTTTAGTCTATGCGTACCTTTGTAGATTAAGTGAACCAACCGGTAAGGAATGCCCCGTGTACTGATTATTGATGACGACCCCGCTTTTTGCACCCTGCTAAGAAATTTCCTGAACCAGCAGGGGTTTGAGACGGGTGAAGCCTACGCCGCCCGCGAGGGCATCCGAGCCGTATACGACGAGTCATACGACTTGGTGCTCATTGACTATCGGTTGCCCGATATGGACGGCCTGGAGCTGCTCAAAAACATCAAAAAGCGATACTTTCATCTTCCGGTCATCATCATGACCAACTACGCCAATATCAAAACTGCGGTGAAAGCCATGCAGTTGGGTGCGTTTGAATACGTTACCAAACCAATCAATCCCGATGAAATTCGCCTGTCCATTAAGCAGGCACTGGCCGAAAAAAAGACCGCTCCCGAGGCGCAACCCCGCGCGCGCCGCTCCTCCATCCCGTCTTTTTCTTTTGTGGAGGGCGCTAGTGGGCGGGCTCAGGAAGTGAAAAAGCACGTAGAGTTGGTGGCCCCCACCAACATTTCGGTAATTGTGCAGGGAGAAAGTGGCACCGGCAAAGAGTACGTATCGCGCATGATCCACCAGCGAAGTCAGCGGGCCGGTCAGCCATTTGTAGCCCTGGACTGCGGAGCCCTTTCAGAAGAACTTGCCGCCAGTGAGTTGTTTGGCCACCTAAAGGGTTCGTTCACCGGTGCCCTGCAGGATAAAATGGGGCAGTTCCAGGCGGCCGACGGAGGCACGCTATTTCTTGATGAAATTGGCAACTTATCCTACGAAAACCAAATCAAGTTACTGCGGGCCATCCAGGAGCGAACCGTGCGGCAATTGGGAAGCACCAAAGACATTTCGGTGGATGTGCGCATTATTGTGGCTACCAACGAAAACCTGGAACAGGCGGTAAAGGTGGGCGATTTTCGAGAAGACCTGTTTCACCGGCTCAACGAGTTTCAGATCAACGTGCCCTCCCTACGCGAACGCGCCGAAGACATCCCTCTATTCGCCCGTTATTTTCTAGAGCAAGCCAACGGCGAATTAAACCGCTCCATTGAAGGGTTTGAAGGGGAAGTGCTGAACAAACTACAAACCTACCACTGGCCAGGCAACATTCGGGAACTTAAGAATGTGGTCCGACGCGCTGCGTTGTTATCCACCGGCCACTTGATTGCCCTTGATGCGCTACCCGCGGAAATTATCTACCCCACTACCCGCGAGATATCCGACAACTTCGTAACGTCCGTGGGCAATTCCGATTTGAAGGCCGTGCAAGAGAAAACCGAGAAGGCGCTCATCGAAGAGACCCTGATCAAAGTTAAATTTAACAAAACTCAGGCGGCCAAGGTGCTCAACATTCGATCGCAAAACGCTCTACAACAAGCTCAAACGATACAATTTGGAGTAAGCAAGGTCCTTATTGAGGAGCTGAGAATAGTTGGCGGGTATACTCAAGCAATTCCATTCCTCCCCGCTCGCCGTGGCCGGGAATAATAACTGCCACTTTTGGGTAGCTTTCCTGTAATCGTGCGATTGTGGCGGGCCAAGCGGCTACGTTTGCGTCTTCCAGGTTTCCTTTTCCGGCACCCACTTCTTTGACCAGGCACCCGCCGAACAACGCGTTTTCTGACGGAAAGTAGGCCACCACGTTGTCCTTGGTGTGGCCCTCGCCCACAAAGGCAACGTTCACAACCTGGTCGCCCACCGGTAGTTTTAGCGGTCTGTTGAAGCTATTTTGCGGGGCAGTGACTCCGTTTTGCCTGCCCAGTTCAATCGTCCGTTGGTAGCCATAGGACGGAATCTGACGGCGGTGAAATTCGTCTAGCCCCGCCAAACAATCCTGATGGAAGTGCGTTGGAATTATGGCTTTAACCGAACACCGCAACTGGTCTTCAATCCAGCTGATCAGTTCCGACGAGACTGCCCCACTGGTGGGAGTGTCAAAGATGATGGCCTCCCCTTCGCTTGTCACCACCATGCCATTGCAGGGCACCTTGCCAAAGCTTTCAGTATCTAGGAACGAGGTGTGCTGATAGACATGATCAGATACTTGCTGAACCAGCAAGGTCTCAGAGGCGTATTCCTGGGCTGACAACGGACAGCATTTCACCGTTAAAACAATAGAAAAAAAGATCGCTCCGGCTTTTTGGTAGTTGATCACGTAGGCACGCAGTTAGGTAGAGAATTACAAGCAGTTATTAATACTCGCAAAATACCGTTATTTCTCTAAACCACCTCCTGAAGCAAACGATCCATTTCAGTTTGCATGTCGTGGAACAACTGTCTGGTATTCTCAACAACGCATTGCACCCATTGGCGCACCTCCGGTGTAACGGCATCGGTGGGTGACAATCGCTCCAGTTGTTTCAAGGGTGTGGTTAGGGCGCGGTGTTGAAGCAGTTCGGCCTGCGATACCATTTTGTGCGCGTAGAACGACAGTTCTTTGGTCGACTGCTCGTGCAGCGCCTTTTGCAAGCAGTCCACCGAGGCAGCGTACGACTGGATTAGGTTCTCCAGGTAGTCGACCAACAGTCCCGTATCGGCGCCGGTGAATTGTTTCACGCCCGCCAGGGTGTACTGGGCGGTTGTTTCTAATAATGGCGGGTCAGGCACCTCAGTTTCAACACCGTCAACAAGATCCAGATACTGCGCGAGCAGCTGGTCTAAGGTTTGGTGATTAAAAGGCTTGAACAGAAACCCGCTCACTCCCAACGCTTCGTACTGCGACTTTTCCTGAGGCAACACATTCGCCGTAAAAGCTATGATCGGCACCGATTCGCCTTCGGCCAACTGCTTCTCCCGGACGGCCCGAATCACCTGCTTTCCGTCCATTTCGGGCATCTGCAGGTCGCAGAAAATAAGATCAAATTGCTGTTCTTGGAGCACCGCCAAGCCTTCTTGCCCGGAAAGGGCCGACACCATCGCTACCCCTTTGCTTTCGAGCGCCAGCGCCAGCAGTTGGCTGTTGAGCGGCTGGTCATCGATCACCAGCACCCGACCGCGGTACTGCTTCGCTTCTGACTGAATGACGACCTCGTCGCTTGCTTCGTAGGCGGGTTCTACCGCCGCCAAGTAGGGAAGGGCCACCCGAAACACACTTCCTTGCTCCAGGGTGCTGATTACGCCAATGGTGCCGCCCTGCATCTCGGCTAGTTTTTTACTAATAGAAAGTCCCAGTCCGGTGCCACCGTACCGGCGGGAGGTGGAAGCGTCGGACTGGTGAAACACCTGAAAAACCGACTGTAACTTTTCGGGCGCAATACCAATTCCGGTATCCCGCACCTCAATGATGGCCTTACACTCGTTAACGGCGTGCGGAGCCATCCGGAGCGAAACGGTTACCCCCCCTTCGGCCGTAAATTTAATCGCGTTAGACAGCAGGTTGTAGAGAATCTGCTTAAGCCGGAACGCATCGCCCAGCACGTAGTTGGCCTGTTCTTCGTCGGCCTCAATGCGCAGGTACAACCCTTTTTTTTCGGCCTGGGGTTGCAGCGCGTACTGCACTTCTTCAACTGCCTCTAGCACGTAAAACGGAGATTGCTCCAGCACCAATCCTCCGGCCTCAATCTTAGAAAAATCGAGCACGTCGTTCACCAGGGCCAGCAGGTGCTGCGAGGATGCATCTAGTGCGCGAAGGTAGTCTCCTTGTTGCTGGTTGAGCGGAGTGTAGCCTAACTGTTCGGCGAAGCCCAGAATGGCGGTGAGTGGCGTACGAATTTCGTGACTCATATTGGCCAGAAAATCTTCTTTGACCCGCGCTAGTTTCTCGGCATTGGCCTTGGCGATTAGTAAGCGGCGCTTGTAAAACTCACTACGGGTGATATCAGCCAAGATCAGGTAGACAATGATCATAGCGCTCAGCAGGGCAATAAGCAGGATGATACCGATGCGTATCACCGCGTCGCGGATGGAGGCTTTGGCCCGCTCAGACCGCGCGTAGTAACGCGCCTGCTGTCGGTTTTTAAGTTGGGTGAGCAGGGCGTGGATATTGCCCATCACCTGCGCATTGTTCTCCAGGTAGGCAAGCTCTTGTTCGTTGATCTTCCGCTGCCGGACGGCCTGCTGATTGCGTACCTGCCGAAGGATTTTCTTCACCGACTCGGCAGGGAGTTCGGTCACTTCCCGGACGGCAGCGTCTATCTTATCGGACCTGATCAGGTTGTCAAGATACTCCACGTTTAGTATCGAGTTCTTACGACGCGAGTCTTCTAGAAAATGAGACGAGTCGTTGGCAGACACTAGTTTTCGCCCCTGCTCCAGCTCCTTGAGGGCCTTGTTGTAGAAGTCAAATTTGTCGCGTTGCTCACTGATGTGCATAAAGGATTCCAGACTAACCAGTTTGACGTTGATTAGATCAAGAATGGGGTCTACGTTCTTTTCGGTACTGTCGGAGCGGGCCTTGAGCAACCCCACGTTATCGCTGATCTGTGCTACGTGCTGATAGTAACTGGCTAATTTCTCGGACGATTTGGATATGGTATACTCCTGCAGTGCGTTTTCGGTTTGGGTGATGGTGACCAGTAGTTGGTCGATTTGCGTGAGCGTGGTATCGGGAGAAGACAGGGTGTTTACCGCTTGGGTGAGTTCGCCAAAACTGCGGTATGAAATCCAGCAAGCCACTACCAAAGCCGACAGCACCAACAAAAATCCGATCACCACCTTTGACTTTAGCGCGTTGTTTTTAGAGATTAGCATACCTTAAAGGGGTTTCCACCGGTTAACAGAAAAATCTGTACCAATTCGTCTGCGTTTGACCAGCTATTTTCAGGTACAATTGTGCCAGCACTACTGGGGAACATTTCCCCGATTTGCGTAACAATGGGTCTATTCACTTACAATTCAGCTTGTTTTTACCTAGCGTATTGATTTTAAGTCTTTGGTTCATAGGCTTTTAGCTTAAAGAGCGGATAGCGGCACAGTATTCTCACAAGAGTAACCGCAGTACAATCTAACCTATTGTATTAGCAACATTTATATTGAGCGACAAATTACAGTTTGTTCTTCTTGATAGGAGCAATTTGTTTAACGAATACCCTTAACTAAATGATTAAAATCAGCCCGGTGGATCTTCCACAGGGCTGATTTGTTTTACCCTGATCTTGGTCTAACTCATACCCATCGCATCAGTGTCCATCCGATGTAGGTAGCCACTAAGCCCAGCAGCACACTGCCGCCCGTGTATCCTCCGTAGGCAACCCACTGTTCCTCTTGTAATAACCGAAGGCCGTCGTAAGAAAAGGACGAAAAGGTGGTGAAGCCCCCGCAAAATCCTACGACCCACATTTTGTTACCGGGATCGTGTAGCCATTCCCGGCCCAGCATCCCGTAGAACAACCCAATCAGGAAACAGCCTGCCAGATTCACGAAGAAGGTGCCGTAGGGGAAATAGCCAGGTAGCAGCCGGGCGCACCCTACCCCTACCAAAAAACGTGATACGCTGCCCAGAAATCCTCCGAGGCCAACCAGCAAGAGCGTGTAGTACGACATAAGCAGTGCGTGAGCAAACGATAGCTAAAATTACGCGAACTCACCAACACTTCACCCTTTGTTCGCGGAATATTTGCAAAATATGTGCACTTTGTCTTCAACTAACCGCGCTCTATGTACTACCGTATTTCGTACGAATATCCTAACCTTCATTGGCTAACCCTGGAACTGACCATCGACCAAATTGAAGGCGATACCACCTATCTACAACTCCCCGCCTGGCGTCCCGGACGCTACGAACTGGGAAATTTTGCCAAAAACATCCGAAAATTTACCGTGCAAGATGCCGAAGGCAAGCCCCTGCCCTTCCACAAAGTGACCAAAGATCGTTGGGAAGTGTCCGCCCCAGATGCCGAAACGATGATAGTGAGATACGAATACTACGCCGGTGAACTAAATGCCGGCAGCACCTGGTTGGACGAAGAGCAGTTGTACATCAACTTTGTGAATTGCACGCTCTACGTAGAGGGTCGCGCGGAGGAGTCTTACCGGGTGAAACTTGAACTGCCCAAAGATTACGAAATTGCCGGAGGTCTTCCGGAAGTAGAACGACACGTGCTGGAAGCAACTAGCTTTTACCGACTCGCCGAATGCCCCATCATTGCCAGCGCCCAGCTCACGCACTGGCAGTACGAGGTGGAGGGGCACCGCTTCCACCTGTGGTTTCAAGGAAAGTGCTACCTGGACGAAGCGGCAACCCTAGAGAAATTTAAGGCCTTCACCCAAGAGCAGATACGCATCATGGGCGGCTTCCCTACCGACGATTACCACTTTTTGTATCACCTATTGCCCTACCGGGCCTACCACGGCGTGGAACATTTCAACTCTACGGTGATCGCACTGGGGCCAACCGACCAACTGCGCGAAGGAAGCGCTTTGTACTACGACTTTCTGGGCGTGAGCTCCCACGAACTGTTTCACACCTGGAACATCATCCGCATCCGCCCGCGCGAGATGATGCCCTATGACTACGCGCACGAAAATTATTTCCCCACCGGCTTTGTGGCCGAAGGCATCACCACTTACTACGGCGATCTGTTCTTGGTGCGCAGCGGGGTGCTCACCCGCGACGAATACTTTCTGGAACTGAACAAAATTCTGCAACGGCACTTCGACAACTTCGGGCGGTTCAACCATTCGCTGGTCGACTCTTCGCATGATTTGTGGCTCGACGGCTACGCGCCCGGCGTGCCCGATCGCAAGGTGTTGATCTACGTGAAGGGAGCGCTGGTAAGTCTGATTTTAGACCTGGAATTGCGGAAGCACACCGAAGACGAGCAGTCGCTAGATACCATAATGCGCTATCTGTGGGACTACTTCGGCAAGAAAAAGCGCGGCTACTCACTGTCCGACCTGCAAAAACTGGTGTCTGACCTATCGGGCAACGCACTCAACGACTACTTTACGCGGTTCATCTTCGGTACTGAGCCGCTGGAGGATAAGCTCAACGAAGTGCTACGGATGGTAGGGTGCCAACTCGTGCCGCAGGAGTCGGCTCGGCCCAGCGAACGGCATTTCGGATTTCGCACGGGTACCGGAGAGAACACTACGGAAGTACAGAAGATCGCGCCCGGCTCGCCCGCCGCGCGGGTATTAAGCCTCGGCGACAAGATACTGGCCATCGATGGAGTAGCTCCTGCCGACAATTCGGGAGAGGGCTTGCTGATGCATCAAACCCGCGTGGAGCTTACCGTGCTACGGCAGCAGCGGACGAAGACGCTAACCCTGGAGGCCAATGAGCGAACGTATTTTTTGGCATACACTATTGGGCAATGTCAGGACGCAACTTCGGAGGAGTTAGTTACCTTTGACCAGTGGCTGGGCCTCGCCGGGTCGCAAGCGCCATCTTCTTAAGTAATGCGATTGTCTCTCTAGGTAAAAATGGATTCCTACCGCCTGGCAATACGATATCCTAGTCCGGTAGCCAGGGTATAATCTATGAGCGCGATGGGCGAAAAAGTGCTCAGGTGCATTCCAGGGCGCGCCCACAGGGTGAACTGATCGCGGGTTACGGCTAGTGTGCCGCTAAACTGATAGCGCGTTAAGAATTGGTTTAATGGCAGACCAGTGGTATACGCTCCCGCAATGGTCCAGTGGTTGTTGATTTGGTAGTTTATAATTTGAGAGAACAGCAGCGTTGCCGACAAGGGTTGGGCAGTGTCGACACTGCGCAACAGGCTGAGCGTATCGGCGCGGGCTGCTTCCCGAAAGCGAAGGTAGTCGCCCGTTTCGTAGAATACGCTGAGGGCGGGCTCTAACACAAAAGTAGCGCGCTTGTTGATCGACAGATGCAAGCGAGCCGCTCCATGCACCATTCCGCCCTGGTATTGGTACGACACCGAATCGCGCCCTACGCGGTAGCGACCCGCATATCCCATACCGCCGTACACGAACGACCAGCCAGGAGACCGCCTATTTGGGTCTTGATGGGGCCGACGCACCGCTCGGCTGCGAGATTGGTACACTCCTGCTCCTGCCAGGCGGTTGCCATCATTAGGTTCGTAGGTTTGCGGCCAGCCTAGGGTGCCGTAGGCCCCGGTGCTAACCGTGGGGACCGTATCCAAATCGGCCAGCGGTACGAAGGGATATTCGTTGCCTAGCAAAGCGGGTCCGTAGGAAATACATCCCGGGAGGACGCTGAAAGCCCCAATCAAAAGAAAGAATGATTTGAAGTAACGGTTCATGAGGCCTTTCGTATACAACAATGTTTGCTTATTAGAGCATGTTTAAAAATTTTCTATAGGTTTGAGCTTCAATCGGTTAAGGACTCTTTGGCAATTGGCCCAATATATCCAAGCCTCAGCACTGTTTGCTGTTTTTTCGTGATCTTTATCTAGTCTTCTCTGGAAATTAAAGACACCAAAAGTCTGCTCAGTGACCCATCGTATCTTCACCGGCACAAAGCCTTCAGAAGAAGGGGGACGGGAAGAAATTTCTAGTTCGATACTGGTATACATCTGGTCCAACCACTCTTTCAAATTCACTTTGTAAGCCATATCGGCAAAGATTTTTTTCACCCGATGAAGATAGCCTAGTATTGGGCTGACTACTCGTTGAGCCATCACCCCGTCGTGCAAATTGGCCGCATGAATCACCGCTACCCATACTAAGCCAATCGTGTCAGTAAGGATATGGCGTTTGCGTCCGTTAATGCTCTTGTTCCCATCGATACCGGTATCTTCACTGACAAACGGCGCCTTTTTAATAGACTGACTATCAATGGATACCGCACTCGGAGTGGCTTCCCTGCCTAATTCTTTTCGTAGCATCATATTCAGAGAGCTATTGAGTCCCACCAATGTCCCATCTCTCTTCCACTTACTAAAATAATAATAAACGGACTGCCATTTAGGGTAACAATCCGGTAAATTTCGCCATTGGCTACCCGTACGTAGTATCCAGAAAATAGCATTAACAATAGCGCGTAAATCATATTTCCGTTTCCTTTGGATAGGTAGTTTCTCTTTGATAACTTCCCACTGCGGGTCGGTGAGCTGCTCGTATTGAGTTTGCATAAACTTTTGAGTTTTGGTTGACCCAAAGTTTAAGCACTGACCCGCTCTTTTCAAAATTTAAACATGCTCTTAGACGCACGGTACTCAAAAAGTAACCACAAACGAGTAAAAATATTTTTGTAAGCATTTCTTGGTCTGAATTAAGCAACACTTTGGGTTCCCCTACCGTTGTGGTATTGTTCCTTTAACCAACCATCACTATGAAAGCCACTACCTATAATCATTTGTCAAGATACGCAGTCATCTTTCTACTTTGCATAAGCGCGGTCAGTTGCAGTCGAGCGCTCACCAAGAGTGACATCCAAGACGATCTGGAAGACGCCCGAAAGGCAACGCAGAAGGCGCAGGAAAAGTCACAGGAAGCTATCGAAGACCGGCAGCAGTTCTACGCCGACTACAAACTCACGCGCGTGCGCGCGTTTGAAGACCGGATTAAGCAAATCGACAAGCGCATCGATGATCTGAAGAAAACGGCCAAGAAATCGGCCAATGAAGCCGCTATCCGAGACATGCAATCGGCCGTCGCCGAACTGGAAAAGGAACAAAAGGAAATCGACCGCAACATCAACCGCGTGCAGGGCCTGCAAGAACGCGACTGGACCCAGTCGCGCGAGGCGATCAACGCTGCGGTAAGGCAAATTGAAACTGAGCTAGACAAGCTAACGCAGAGTTTGGCAGGCTACGAGGAAATAGAGAAGTAGGGCTATTCTTTGACCGGCCCACAGCGAGGCAGCTTACTTCATCTCCGAACGCGCCTGACTGTAGTCGACCGGCGCACCCTTGCCAATGGCGTAGCGAATGCCTCCCGCCAAATGGCTCAAGAAAAGCGGTTCGGCGTACGATTCCACCGTATGGCCCAGGCCGGTGTAAAAGGCCCGTCCACCTTCGTATTCTTTGTACCACGACATTGGGTGGTTGTCGCCGTTGGTGCCGCCCTCGTAAGTAGACTCATCAATCTTGATCAGCACTTGGTTAGCGGCGTTGATAGTTTTGTAGTTGTACCATTCGTCAGGCCGGGCCCAGGTCGCCGGAAGCGAATCGGTTGCCGCATGATCTCGGTTCACCACCTTAAGCGCTGCCTGCCGCACATTGGGGTCACCGGGGTGGCCGTTGAAGTAAGCCCCCACCAGTTTGCCATACCAGGGCCAGTCGTACTCTGTATCGGCTGCCGCGTGCACTCCGACAAAGCCACCTCCGGCCTGAATAAAGCGCTCTAATTGCACCTGCTGCTCAGCACCCAGAATGTCGCCCGTAGTGTTCAAAAACATCACTACCTCAAAGTCCTTTAGATTCTCTTCGCTAAACGCACTGGAGTCTTCGGTGGCTTCTACCCGGAAACCGTGCTGCTTGCCCAGCTTCTTCACCGCGGCGATGCCCGGCTCGATCGATTCGTGGCGAAACCCACCGGTTTTGGTAAATACGAGCACGTCAGCTTCATTTTCGTTACTTGAAGACGCGGTACAACCGGCTAATAGCCCAGCTACGGCAATAAAGATTGATAGAGTAATGTTCTTTTTCATAATGATTACGTTAGGTTATTGATATTTCTGTAGCAAAGTTAACATTTTTCGATCCAGTTGGTGGCCACGAAAGTCTTCATAGGCCACGTCGGCGCGCCCGCTGTCCAGCACCCCAAAGGCGCCCCGCATGTTCCACAACGCCCAGCCCCAACCGGCTTCCTGCCACAGTTGCAGCAGGTCTTCCATCCAGGCCAGCGCCACGGCGTGGGGAGTATGGCTGTAGGCTCCCCACTCACCCACGTGCACGTGTACCCCCTGCGCAATCACCGCTTGCCACGGCTCAATCAGGCGCTGCCGCAGCGCGGCCTGGTCGAGCGTAACACCTTCTTCGGTGACAAGGGGCCAGGTGGGTAGGGGCCAGGTATCACTGCCCGGAATCCAATTAGCTTCGTGGTGACTCACCCGCATCGGGTCGTAGCCCCGCGTGCTTTGCACCACGTTTTGATCCACGAATCCCACAATTGGGTGTCGCCCCACTGACAATCCGTCTACTACGATCAGGCGGTTGGGGTCGGCAGTGCGAATAGCCTCGATCACCGACAGCATCACCGGATTGTGCTGCGACTCGGGAATGTTGGGTGGCTCGTTGAGCAGGTCGAAGCTAAGCTGCTGGTTGGGAATGCCACGGTAGCGCTTGGCAAAGGTGCGCCAGTGAAAGCGGGTAGCTTCCTGGGCTTCTTGGTCCTCAAAGAGTTGGTAGGGCTCCAGTTCGCCCCGGTTGATGCAGTAGCCGGGCGCCCGGTGAAAATTCAGGTTCACGTGCACCTTGTGCTTTTCTCCGTAGCCGATGGCCCGATCAATGTCCTTGAGGGTAGCCTCGTCGATCTTGCTCCAGTCGTTCACATCGCCCCAGGTCCAGTACGACATGGGCAGCCGGGCGAAGTTGAAGCCCCAGTCGGCCATCATGGCGAAGTCGTCTTCTTGAAACGGATCGTTTTTCTGGCCGTTGAACTTCTCCAGCAGGTTGAAGCCCTTCCACATCGGAATATCGGCGGCCGTGACCTCCGGCACCATTTGGGTGGAGGTGCAGGCCGGTAGGCCGGTAGCTAGCAGCGCGGAGGCAGCTGCGCCGGTCTTTATGAAATTACGTCGTTGCATAGTAAACTTTCGAGCCAGTGAAAAAGCTAAAGGCCAGTACGGTTGCCAGTGGTTAGAAAAGTACTAAAATTCTGCGACAGCACAACCATAGTCTCAAAAACAGATGTATGCTAGCAGAAGTACTTTCAATCGATATGATAATTTTGTGACAATTGACAACAAACTTTTCGTTTGACTACCACGTTGGAAGCAGTACACAAACGCTATATTTCCTTATGAATTACCTAGTCTCGTTTCTATTTCTCATCTTTCTATCTTCCTGCCAGTCGCCCAGCAAGACTTCGGTGGCGCAAGCTTCGCTCACGGTAGAACCCACGGCGCTATCGGATACTGAGAAACTCCAGCTCGACACGGCCACCTTTGCCGGAGGCTGCTTCTGGTGCACCGAGGCGGTATTTGAGCGCGTACGCGGCGTGCGCAGTGTAGTATCCGGCTACACCGGCGGCGAACAAGCCAATCCTACTTACGAAGCAGTGAGTGCTGGCCAGACCAGCCACGCCGAAGGCATTCAGGTTTACTACGACCCCAATGAAATCACCTATAAAGACCTCGTAAAAATCTTCTTCGGCACCCACGACCCTACCCAACTCAACCGGCAGGGTCCCGACGTGGGGGAACAGTACCGCTCGGCCGTGTACTACCACAACCCGCGGCAACAAGCGGTGCTAGAATCCTACGTAAAGGAGCTGGGCAACTCCGGCAAGTATGACAAGCCCGTGGTGACGCAGGTTGAGCCATTTGAGGTATTCTACGACGCGGAGGGTTATCACCAGAACTACTATGAGAACAACCCAAACAACCCCTACATCATGTCGGTGGCCAAGCCCAAGGTGAAAAAGCTTATCAAGAACTTTCCTGAACACTTAAAAGATAAAGCCAGCGCCTGAGTGGGTGCACGTAACTGCAGAAGCTAAGCCAGCGCAATGGCCAAACGGGTAAAGACGGCACTGGTACTCAGCGGCGGTGGATTTAAGGGCGCGTTCCAGATCGGAGCGCTAGACTACCTGCGCGAAGCAGAACTCGTGGACCCGGAACTGCACTTCGACGTGATCGCCGGTATCTCGGCCGGGGCACTCAACGGATCTTTCATCGCTTCTCAGCAATACGCGTTACTAAAAACCATCTGGCAGCGCATCGAAGAAGAAGGAAGTAGCGTAATCTATAACTCGGAGTTCCTGAACGAAGCCGGAGAGCCACAACTCAACTACAAAACCCTTAAAGCGCGCTTCTTCCCCAACTATCAGCTCAAGGTGAATCTTTGGCAGGGGCTACGGCTTCTGTTGTCTCCCAGGCAACGCAACCGCTTCATTGAACAGGAAGTGGCCAGGGTAGGCCAGGAAGCAGCGGCCCGACTACGCGATTTCCGCGCCATTGCCTCTAACCAACCGCTGGCCGATCTGTTACGCCAACACCTGAACCGCACCCAGATTCCGGCCGATGTGGTGTTCACTTCCGGGTTTGTATCGCTCGTCGACGGGCAGTACTATAACCCCAAGCAAACCGACTACGCCAGCAACGAGGACTTTGTCCAGGGCGTGCTGGCCTCCACGACCGTGCCCGTGGTATGGCCCCCGCTCGATGGGGTGGACCTGCGCGACCCCCGACCACCCATTCGCCAGCTTATCGACGGTGGACTCAAGAACAGTTCTCCGCTCGGCGATGTGATCAAGTTCATGGACAACGAGCGGGAGGATGTGGCGTATCGTATTTTAATTATCAACAGCAACTCCGGGAAGCTGGCAGTGGAGCGCAAGGAGTTCAACATTGTGGAGATTGCCCTGCGCTCGCTCACCGAGATCACGCTGGCCGAGATCTTCGAGAACGACATCCGGGAGTTTGTGCGCGTTAACGACCTGGTGCGGCAGGCCCGGGAGCAGGGCATAGTGCTACGCGATTTGCGCGGCCGACCGCTGCGGCAGTTTTCGTACAAGATCATTCAGCCGCAGGAAGAAGAACTCGGCGAGGTGTTCGACGCCACACCTGAGACACTGCGCCGCCGCTACGCCCTGGGCCGACAACTGGCCCAAGAAGCCTTTGCCGACCCGAATGACGCAAACTGGGACGGGGAAGTGGTTGCCTAGCTATACCGTGAGTCGGAAAGCCATAACCCTCTTATTTCTTCCCTATAATTTTCAAGGAAGCTTTGAAGACCAGCAGGGAAATTAGTCCTACTACCAAACCAACGATAAATTCTCCCAAGATTGTCGGCAAGGCGTGTACCAGGTCGTGCACGAAGTGCAGGTTATGAACGAAGATACCCCCGGCGACCAAGATCATCGCCAGCGTGCCTACCACCGCCAGAATCCTGATCAAGACGGGCAGTGTTTTCACCAAAGCCGTTCCTACGCTCTTTGAGAAGCTCGCCTTGTCCTCACCGGCGGCGATCAGTTGGTAACCCAGATCATCCATTCTCACCAACAGTGCTACCAAACCGTACACCCCAACGGTTGCTAAAAAAGCAACGATCGTGACTACGATGATTTGTCTACTGATTTCTTCATCAATCACGGTGCCTAGGGCGATAATCACGATTTCTACTGACAAGATAAAATCTACGATGATTGCCGCCTTGATCTTTTCCTTTTCGTAGGCCAATGCTTCAGCGTCGGTCATTTCTTTTACCTTAATACTACGCTTCTTCTCGCCCCTATGGAATAGGTATTCGTAGATCTTCTCGGCTCCCTCGTAGGCCAGGTACACCCCTCCTATGAGCAGGATGGGCGTGATCGCCACCGGAAGATAAGCGCTCAGCAGAAAAGTGACGGGTAGGATGATCAGCTTATTGAGGAAAGACCCCTTGGTTATTTTCCAGAGAACGGGGAGCTCCCTGGCCGAAACAAAACCCGATGCCTTATCGGCGTTCACCGCTAAGTCGTCTGCCAGAATACCGGCGGTCTTTCGGGTGGCGACCTTGCTCATGACCGCCACGTCGTCCATGAGCACCGCAATATCATCGAAGAGCGCAAAAAATCCTGATGCCATATTATGTAGTAAGTGTTTTGTTGATTTTTTAGTCTAGTTGTAGGCTATGCGCTCCGGGGTAGCAATAGCAATCAATATCTTGTTTCTGTGACTCAGATAGGCGCTAGGTGGGAAATTTTTTCAGTATCTCCTTTATCCTCTCAGTAGATAAGTTCGTAAGCTTCGCTATCATATTTATCTCAAAATCATTTTTGTGTAAGCGCAAGACGAATTCAACCTCTTTCTTTTCCATTCCCTTCTCTTCTCTTCTCTTCTCCTTCTTTCAGGGCGGTTTCAATCTCGCTACGTTCGATCCTGCGGTTCTCCTGAAATCTCCGGTAAGCAATTTTTTCCTCCGCGCTCAACGCTTCCTCTCTCAACTTTTCCTTCGCTTCCTTTAATCCCTTGGCTTTGAACCCATCTTTCACTTCACTGTTTTTTAATCTTATAGAATGTTGATTTGCCAGTGGCCTGAATTCATACAAATATTACTAGCTGCATTTGGTTTGTTGAGGCTAAAAGAAGTACTAACAAAATTAAGGATTTAGTACGGAAATACATATTTACACACCTTTAGTCACACAAGCGCAAGAGCCTCCCACCACCAATTCCACCCCGCCCACCCGCTCAGCACCCCTCCCCAATGCTGCGGTCGAGCTTCCCGGGCACCAAGAAAGCCTCTCCGAGGCTTCGGTCGAGCTTCCCAGGGGTTCGGGAGGCCTCCCCAGGGCACGGGCCAACCTTTCCGCGTGCTGAGGAGGCCTCCTTGGGTCGGCGCTTCCGCTAAAACAACAGTAAGCCAGTATTTCTTACCTGCCCGTTGGCGGGTCCGAACGTGTTGTAGGGACAGCAGCCCCCCTATTTCCTGCGGAGACACGCGTTCTGTTCCCTAAACCCACTTTGTAATGGCTTTCCGATTATTGATCTAAATAGATACGCGACGAGAACGCTTTTTGCTTCGGAGCCTACTGAACCACAAAACGATACCACCATGCAAAAGCAAAGCACTTTTCTCCACCAGTCAACCATCGCGCTCACCAACGCCCAACGTTCGGCCGACATCCTGCAGGCACTCGTTAAGCACGGAGCCAGCGAGTACACGATTAAGCAGCTAGAAGAACAGTTGAGCGTGGTGCAGGACTTGGATAACCAGTACGACGACACCACCGCGGAGGCCAAGGGAGCCACCAAGACCCTCCACGCGGTTCGGGAGGAGGGCAGCAAACTCTACGGCCAACACGTGCTGGTGGCCCGGGTGGCGTTTAGAAACGAGCCCGTTTGGTTAGAAAAAATGGAGCTGATTGGCCCGCGGCAAAAATCGCTACCCGCCTGGATCAGACAGGCCAGCAGTTTTTACCGCCACGCTCCCGCGGTGAAGAATAAACTTACGTTGTTTCAGATACCAGCCAAGGAGATAACCGAAATGAACAAGTTGCTGGCCCGCATGGTGGAATTGCGGACCCTCCAGGTGGACCTAAAGGGACGCGCTCAGGTAATTTCTCAGCAGAAGAAGCGCGCGCAGGCCACCCTGCGGCAGAGCATGGCCCGCTTCTACCGGATCGCCAGGATCGCGCTGGACGAGGAGCCGCAGTACCTCGAGGTGCTCGGCCTATCGGTGAAAGCGTAGGTCTAGCGCTATTGATGGTTTGGCATTCTTGCCACAGGCGCAGCTTCTCAGCCCCTACCGTAGGATGATTTGGGCGTTGATGAAGCGGGCCGACAGGCTGTTGGGTACGGCGTACTGCTGCCTATTCACGGCCTGCACCCAGGTGAAGGAGATCGGATTGTCGGTGCCCAACACGTTGAGCACCTCCACCCCCAGCCACAGGGAGCGGAACAGCGGCTTCGCCTTGGCCCGGTTCAGAAAGATTTCTTTGGAAAACCCGATGTCCACCCGCCGGTACTCAGAGCCGTTCAGGAAGTTGCGGTACTCGGGGCGGTTCGGCGGACCGAAGGGCAGGCCCGAACCATATAATACACTCAGGTGCACCCGCATGGTGGGGTCGTTGGGCAGATGGTCCTGAAAGAAGATACCCAGGTTGATGAGTTGGTCGGACGGACGGCGGATGTAGCCGCGCTCATCGTCGGCCACGTCCTCACGAGTGCGCAGGATACCGATGCTGAACCACGACTCGGCCCCGGGAATAAACTCTCCGCTTATCCGCGTGTCGATGCCGGTGGCGTAGGCGGTGGCGTCGTTGCGGGCGAAGTAGCGAATCCGCACGTTGTCGATGTCATACGGGATCACGTTGTATAGATACTTATAGTACACCTCGCTGAGCACGCTAAAGTCCCGCCCGAACATCTGGAACTGCCGGTCCACCCCGGCGATGAGGTGCACCGACGACTGCGCCCGGATGTCGGGGTTGAGTTGCCCGTCGCGGTTGCGCAACTCACGGTAGAAGGGCGGTTGCTGGTACAGTCCGGCACCTAGGCGAAACACCAAATCCTCGCGTCCGCGGGGCCGGTAGGCGTACTGCGCCCGCGGACTCACCAGCCACTGCCCGTTGTAGCTCCAGTAGTTGAGCCGCACTCCGTAGTGCAGGGTATGCTGCTCGTTGGGCTCGGTGGTGTTCTGCACGTAGGCCGTCACGCGCTCCGACTGTAAGTCCAGCGCACTAGCCACCCGCTCGTTAATGGTCACAAAGTCGGCCGAATCGCTAAAGCTGTACTCGCTCAGTTGGTCGTCAATTGCCTCGTAGCTAAACCCCACGCCAAATTCCAGGGTGTTCTTCGGACTCAAAATATAAGTAGAGCGGTGCTCGGCATTGAAGATGTTGGCAGCCAGCTTGTTACGGGCGTAGGCGTAGTTAATGCCAAAGCCTATGGTGGTGGCGCACTCGTCCTGGTTGTTACTACCGGGCGTGGTGTTCACATCGCACAACTGGTAAAACGCTAGCTGGTCGAAATATTCTCGCTCCCGGGTACGCACTCCTGAGGCAATCCACTGCGTGCGCCAGCGGTCGCTGAAGCGGTGGTCGAGCGACAGCCCTACCTGCCCGGTTTGGTAGGTTAGTTCTTCTTGTCCCTGATAGCCTACTGATAAACGAAATGACTGCTGTAACGTACCAAAGGTGGTTTCGCGGCTCTCGGGACGCACCAGGTAACGGTTGTTGGCGTAGGACAACAGCACGCTCAGTTCGGTTTTCTTCTCCGCGGTGCCGTCCAGGTCTATCGTCAGGAACGATTGCAGGTCGGTGAAGCGGGGCAGGTACTGCCCGTCTACTTCCAGGGTATTGAGCAGGTACTGGGCGCTCTTGTGCCGCACCCCGGCGATAAAGGTGACGTTCTTCCGGGCTTCTTCCACGTGCGCCGCCCCGCCCAGCAGTCCCAGTCGCACCGACGCGCGGCGGCGGGTGGGTTGCTTGTACCGTACGTTGAGCGCCGACGACAGTTTATCGCCGTACTTGGCCTGCCACCCGCCCGACGAAAAGGCCACGTCCGATACCAGGTCGGGGTTTATGAAGCTTAGTCCTTCCTGCTGCCCCGCCCGAATCAGAAAGGGACGGTAGATGGGAATGTTGTTGACGTAGACTAAGTTCTCGTCGTAGTTGCCGCCCCGCACCGAGTAGGTAGACGACAGCTCGTTGTTGCTCACCACGCCGGGCAGGGTGGTGAGCACCCGGTTGAAATCGTTGAAGGGCGAGGGCATGTCCTGCGCGATCCGCGGGTTGAGCTTCACCAGTCCGGGCACACGGCGGGAGGCATCGCGGGGGTCGCCCAGGATTTCCACCTGCTCCAGCAGGCGCACGTCGGGCTTCAAGGTGACCACGATGCGCAGGGTATCGTTGGGGCGCAGGCTCACCTGCCGCAGGATGTTGGTGTACTCCAGGTGAGAAAATATCAGATCGTAGGTGCCGGGGGCAACGGACAGGCGAAAGGTACCGTCTGCGCCGGTGATCGCGCCCTGCTCGGTGCCCTGAATTTGCACCGCGACGTCTTCGAGCAGGGTTTGGGCACTGTCTTGCACGGTTCCCTGCACGGTGGCCGTCTGCGCGTATCCGGTGGTAGTAAGCCAGCCCAATAGCAACGTGCCCGCTACTTGAAAGCAGCGCTTCCTATTCATCGGCTAGCGGATTCGATGGCCTGCTTAAGCTGTTGAATGGTGTTTGTGGGCTGGTCCGATTTAAACACGAAGCTACCGGCGACCAGCACGTCGGCCCCCGCCTCAATCAACGCTTGGGCGTTCTGATCGCTCACGCCCCCGTCTATTTCTACGTGGGCAGTGGTGCCCACGCGCTCCATCATACTCCACAATCGCCGGATTTTGGCGTAGGTTTGCTCGATGAACGTCTGCCCCCCAAAACCCGGGTTCACCGACATAAGCAGCACGATGTCCACATCTCCGATGATATCCTCCAGCAGCTCAACTGGCGTGTGGGGATTGAGGGCCACTCCCGCCTGGCAGCCCAGTTGCTTGATCTGCTGTATAACCCGGTGCAGGTGCGGACAGGCTTCGTAGTGCACGGTGAGGTGGGCGGCTCCCGCATCGCGAAAGGCTTCCAGGTAGCGATCGGGCTGTTCGATCATCAGGTGCACGTTCGAGCGGTTTGGTGGCGTGCCGCCGGATGGCCTCACAGACGGGCAACCCGAACGAGATATTGGGCACAAACCGGCCGTCCATGATATCGACGTGAATCCAGTCGGCCGCGCTGTGGTTGAGCATTTCTACCTCGCGCTGCAAATTGGCGAAGTCGGAGGCCAGGACCGAGGGGGCAACAAGGGGCATAGTGAAAAAGTAGATAGAGGTTGAGCCGACAAGGTAGGGATTTCGGCTTGCCAATGCCAAGCGGCTGGTAATCTAGTTCGGGGTGTTTGTGATTTTGGATATGCTTTACAATAACCGGCACAGATACAGGCCGAGCTTATTTGCTTTCCCTTCTAAATATTACAAATAGTGCTGCGAAGCTGACTCTTTTTCTAGCTGCTGTTATTTACGACTACGTTCTGTCAGGCAGCGTGTTTATCCTATCACTAAATTGACCAATAATTTCCCTTTCAACTTCACGATTTGCAAGCCAGTGAAAATTGAATCTTTTATCCTTATTTTTCGGTTATTCATGCTGCCTAACTTCTGCCTAGACATACTTATCCCCGCCACATCCCAAACGCCATCCCTCAAAACTTAATCACCTTCATTGTATCCGACGCGGTGGGTGAGAGGATGTGCAGAATGTACACTCCCTGACCGAGTCCGGAGGTATCCAAAGAGAGGGTTGGACTAAAGGTATCGGAGGTGAAGGTGGTTTGCATCACCCGTTGCCCGGTGCTGTTGTAAATATGTACCTCCATCGGGAAAGACAGCTTACGCGTCTTGGCCTCTACAAACAAATTTCCGCTCTCGATGGGATTAGGGTACACCCGGTAATTGGCGATGCGCTCCTGTTTCTGGTCAGGGTCGGGCACCAGCAGGGTGGCGGGGAAGGTGGGGATACCGTAGCCCAGTTCATTGTTGGGCGCTAGCGAGCTATTACCGGCCAGACGAATACGCTCGATGATTTCCAGATTGGTTTCGTCGGGAAACGCTTCCCACACCCCGGCGGTGAGGCCGGTGATGAGCGGTGCCGAAAACGAAGTTCCGTTGGAGCGAACCACTTCGCCCCGCGCGTCCACTACCACGGTTTGCAAGCCCAGCGCCGACACGTCGGGCTTCACGCGTCCGTCGGCCGTGGGGCCAAACGAGCTAAACGACACCCGATCACCACTGCTGCTCACCGCCCCCACGGACAGGGCGTCGGGGGCATCGGCGGGAGGAGAGACGTAGCGCCAGCGACTCGCCCCCTCGTTGCCCGCGCTAATCACGCACAGGATTCCCTTTTTAGCAGCCAGATTCACTGCCCGGGTGATCACCGCCGTGTTGCCGTCTAAATCTGCGTAATCGTAGTTCATGGCCGGATCGTTGAAGGTGGTGTAGCCCAGCGAGGTGCTGATGATATTGATGCCCGCACTGTCGGCCATCTCAGCGGCGAACAGCCAGTTGTATTCTTCCACCCGGTATTCGGAACCGGATTCTTCGGTGATGCACAGCATGATGTTGGCTTCGTAGGCCCCGGCCTCCAGCACCCCGGGTTGGTAGGCGGCAATGCACGACAGCGCCTCGGTGCCGTGCTGTCCGTAGCGATATACATCAGAATTGTTGCCCACGAAGTCGTAGCCGGGAATCATCTGCCCATTTTCGTACAGGTGGCGAAAGTAAGCAACCGTATCCACCCCTTTAAAGCCGCCGTTGAACACCGCTACCGATACGCCTTTGCCGGTGTAGCCCGCCTGGTGCATCGCGTTGATGCCAAGCATCTCGTTCTGGAGCACGTTAAGCAACTGGGCTTCGGTGTTTTCAGGAGTAGAGAGAGGCGTCTTTCCAGTATAAGAAGACCCATCTTTACCCCGTCCACCTTCGGATCGGGTGGGTTTGATCAGTTCTACCCGATCCACGAAGCTTAGTTTGCGATAGGTATCCGCGTCTTGGTCACCGGCCACCATCACCGCATTGAGCCAGCGCGAGGTGTAGTATACGTCGGCTCCGGCTTTGGCCAGTTGGGCTACGTAATCGGCATTAACGGGAAGATCGGAACTGTTGAGTGCAATGTACTGAGATTTTCTTCGCTCCAGGGCGGCGGGCGATAAAAACGCTAGCGGGCGATCCAGCGAATGGGAGGTTCCGTCTTTGTCGGATAAAAATATGACGTAGCGATCCTGGGGCGGTGCTTGGGCTTGGGCCACCGGTACCCAAAATATACTTATTAGAAATACCAGGAAAGGAAGGCAATAAAAGCGGGGAAATAGGTTATTAGTCTTCACCATAGGTAAGCAAGGTTTGCCGATACGACCTTCCGGACACAATCTGTTTTTGTCCAATGCAATCGTCGTCGGCACAGTAGTGTAATATACGCGTTTTTTTGTACAAAAGTCCTAGCTCCGGAGCGTAGGTTTCGGTCAGCACGCTGTCGTTGACCAGGGTTTCCAGTTGGCGCTGTACCACCGTACGGCTTTGCTCTAGCTGGTCGCTCCACGTCGGGCCAATCTCCCGCCGCAGGGCGCTGTCGGTCGTGGTAAGTTGGTAGCGTAGCTCCGGGCGACTGTTCAAGACGTTGCCGTTCCACTCCAGTGCGTCGCGAAAGGGAAATACCAGTTTGGTGTAGGGCACATTGTTTTCAACCACCACCACCGCGCGTTCATCCTTGCGGGCCGTCCACACCGAGTCCAGCTGCCAGTCATCTTCTGTCAAATCTCTCGTATAACGCTCTAAGGAATAGATTATTTCTCCCCCCGCCCCGGTCCACGCATCGGCCACCCGTTCGCGAAGTTGATACTGATTGGTGTCGATGCCATCACGCACCGTGTAGCGAATGTCTTCTACGGCGTAGATGGCGGATCGGCCAACCGTCAAAGGATAATACTGGGTACCGAACGTTTCGTCAAAATCCGGTTCAATCGGAGACGCCTCATCGGAAGCGCATCCAGCCATCAGGCCGATAACAACGAGATATCCCAGATAATAAACAACGGGTTTCAAAGAGGTATACATAGCGCTAGAGACAACATTTGGGATTAATGAACTATGACCGCAGTTGCTGCAACTTTTGCACCAAATATCACACAACTAAGTTCGCACTTAGTTTCGTTAGCAATTGCCCCGCCCCTTTTGTTACTTTGGGACTTTCATTTTTTAAAACCACTGTTGATTATGGCCCTGAGCACCTTTGTTAAAGTAGGCGGAGTGACGAATTTAAGTGACGCGCGCTACTGCGCTGGAATGGGAGTGCACGTGTTGGGCTTTGAACTAGAAAAAGGAAACCCCAACTACGTAGCGCCCGAAAAATACGTAGCCATCACCGAATGGTTAGCCGGTGTGAAATTCGCCGCCGAGTTCAACACGTTTTCTCCGGCAGAAGTTGAGAAAGCACTCTCCGACTACGCACGCATTGACTACGTGCAGGTGAGCCAACCCCGGCAGGCCGAAGTACTGCAAACGCTGAACAAGCCCCTGATTATGCGGCTAGACGCTCAGGAGTATGATGAAGACGTGGTGGCGCTGGCTGATATTATGCGCGGTTGTCGCAACCATGCTGCCTACTTCTTAATCGATCATTCTTCTCCCAATCCGCGACCGGAGTTGGTGGGTGATCTGCTGGATTTGTCCCGGCAATACCCCATTTTGCTCGGCTTCGGACTGCAGGCCGATTGGTTGCCCGCCTTGGTTCAGAAACATCCGCTGGCGGGCATTGCGCTACGAGGGAGCGAAGAGATCAAACCAGGCTACCAGAATTTCGATCACCTGGCTAACATTCTTGAGGTACTAGAAATTGAGGACGCCTCCTAACCGGTTCGCTTAAACGTTATTTGCCAGGTTCGGGTGAAGCTGCTGCGGAAGTGAATTTAAGCATCACCACAGTGCACAACGGGTCGGGCAGCGGGTAGGTACGCGCTACCGGTCGGCCGAAGTTCATAAACAGGTCATCGGGAGCGTCGTACTGCGACTCGTCGTTCCAAAAATCGCTGAGCAGCACCTCTGATCCGTCGCGTAGCAGGCGGGCTTTAGCCACCTTCCCCTTCATTCCTTCCAGGCTAATGTGCCCCATGTTGGGTTCGGTCAGGCAAGCGAACAGCGTATCCCCCCGCTGGGTGAACCTCCCCCACTCCGGTTTATCAAATGCGGCAGCTCGACATCCGTAGATCGCCGGGCCGTTGTGGTCCATCCACTGCCCCACCTCCCGCAAAACATTCACCGCTTCGGACGGAATCTCTCCGTAGGCATTGGGTCCTACGTTCACCAATAAATTTCCGTTCTTGCTCACCGCGTTCACCAGCGTGCGCACCACGTCCTGTGCCGACTTGTAGTTGTTGTCCGTGGCCGAGTAGCCCCAGTGGTCGTTGAGCGTCATGCAGGCTTCCCAGGGCAGCGGCAGCCCGTCTTCGTTCGTCAGCGGCGCGCGCGGAATGATCTGCTCGGGCCCGTTGAAATCGCCCGCAAACACCTCGGGTGAGCGCTGTTCCATATCCCCTCCCAGGCGATTGTCGATCAGAATGTCCGGCTGCTGCTGGCGCACCATGTTCACCAATTCGGTGGCGCGCCACTTTTCTCCGCGGTAGTCGCGGTACGAGAAGTTCGAACCACATGATGTTGAGCTTGCCGTAGTTGGTGACCAGTTCGCGCACCTGCTCGTGCATGTAGTCGAGGTAGTTATTGAAATTGTGCGACTTATCCTTGAATTCAGGGTTGTCGCGCATCGGGTGCTGCCGGTCGCCGTAGGCCGGGTAGTCGGGATGATGCCAGTCGACGAGCGAGTAGTACAAGCCTACCCGCAGGCCTTCGGCTCGAAAAGGCATCCAGAAATTCCCGCACCAGATCCCGTCCGGCGGGAGTTTGGGTGGCGTTATAGTCCGTCGTTTTGGTATCAAACAGGCAGAAGCCGTCGTGATGCTTGGCGGTGAGCACAGCGTATTTCATACCCGCTGCCTTGGCCAGTTTGGCCCACGCCCGCGGATTATAACGGTCCGGATCAAATTCATCGAAGTAGGCTTGGTAGTCCTCGATAGTCATTCGTTCCTGGCTGCGCACCCACTCACCCCGGGCCGGAATGGCGTACAGCCCCCAGTGGATAAACATGCCGAAGCGGACGTCGCGGAACCACTCGGTGCGGTCCATGCGGGCTTGATACCCGGCTGATGGTTGCGCGTGGGTCCATCCAGTTATTGATAGTGCAACGATAAGCGTAATATATCTCATGAATAGGCGAATAAATTATTCTTTTAGCTAAACAAACCCGGCCACTAGGTACATCATCTGCCCTCCGGCCGAAATGTATTTTTGTTCCTTCAGCGATCGCAGCATTGATACTTTGTAGCGGGACACCCGTTGCCAGTAGGTATCGAACATAGATTTTTTTCCGCCCCCGGCCCGGTAGTAGCGCAGGTTCTCATCGTACCCCAAACCTCCCTCATCGTTCTCTAGCCAGTCGACCAGTTGGGCGGCGCGTACCCGTTTTTCGCGGGTGTCGTAGGGAGGAATCAGCGACAAGGCTTTGTCCGACTGCCAGACTTGCACGTCGGTAAGTCCTGCTTGTATAAAAAGATCCGGTAGCACGTCGCCGAGCGAATTGAATCCCTGCCCCAGCTTTTTCTTTCCTTGTTCGCAGCGCAACCGCACCTCCACCATCTCCAACACGTTGTCCACTTCGTAGTCGGTTTCCACGTACTTGTCAAACATGAGGTGAGAAACCAAGTTGTTGGGCTCCAGCGCCACCACCTGACCTTGGGGGGCGGTCACCCGCTTCATCTCCTGAATTGCCCGCAAGGGATCTTCGGTGTGGATGAGCAAGGTCTGGCAAAAGGTGATATCAAACTGGTGGTCGGCAAAGGGGAGATCGGCGGCAATGCCTTGCACGAACGAAAAGTCTACTTCCTTGGCCTCTTTGCGGTGGCGCGCGCGCTGTCGGGCCGTCTTTAGGTGCGTTTCCTCCTGGTCCAGTCCGGTAACCGAGGCGTGAGGATGTATATAAGGAGCCAGACGGAAGGTCATCTCTCCGGTGCCACACCCAATGTCGGCGGCGGACTGACACTCACCCAGAGACAAGCGTTCGGCCATGAGTGCCAGGAAGTCTTCGTTCCACCAGTAGGCCCGGGCTTCGCCGAAGTGGTCGGCCGAGTGGGGGGGAGGCTTATCTTTTTTGTATTGCATGCCAAGAAACCGGGACGGAGGCAGAAGGCTACCGATGGTCGGGCAAAGTACGATAAAAATGCGGAGAGCTCAAAAGAAGGGCCCGGGTGGGAAATACGATCAGACGTGAGCGTCGATCAGCACCAGCAGCAGAAATAGGAAAAAGCCTGCGCCGTAGAAAGCGGCCAGGGTTCCGTCGCTGTGGCGGCGGACTTCACCGGTGCAGGTGCATATAAATTCGTTGAGCAGATGGCGCATGGCGGAGGGGTTCACTGATCCGCCTCAAACACTTTGCCAACTTAGCTGCGGGCGGGCTGGTCGGAAGCCCGCGCGGCGCGCTCCCACACCACCGACTGCGACCCTTTCAGGTAGCGGACAATCCCGGCAAACACGGCGTAATTCATTATGCAGAAGTAGTAGGGCACGAAAAACACCTTCATTTTGACTTTCTGGGCAGCTAAGAACCAACCAATAATGGCCAACGTGTAGAACACGGTTTGGCCCAGGAAAAACAGGCGAAAGACCAGCAGTGGCTCCCAGGCCAGCACCGCGTTGCTAACCAACAGCCCCAGCAGTGCAAACGGAGCGATGGTCCAGCGCAGCACCCGGTGCGACACGTACTGAAAGGTGAGCACGCCGTGCCGAAAGGGGTTGAGCAGTCCGCGCAGGCGCACGATGGCCTGAATGCCCCCGGCCGCAATGCGCACCTTGCGCTTGAGCTCTTCCTTTACCGAAGCCGAAGGCCCCTCCACCGCGTAGGCGTCGGGTTCGTAGGCCACCCGGTAGCCCGCTCGGGCAATAGACAAAGTAAGGTAAAAATCCTCAATGATCGTATCGGCAGGCACCTCATGAAACAGGTCGGTGCGCACGGCAAACAGTTCGCCCGCCGCTCCCACCACCGAGTAGAGATCCGCATCCCACTGCTTTAGCGCTGATTCGTATTTCCAGTAAAACCCCTCGCCCGCCCCGCTGGCCGCATCTTGGTCAGGACTGCTTACTCGTTTTTCGCCCGCTACCGCTCCCACGGTTTCGTCGGCGAAGTGGCGCGCCAGTCGCACCACCGCTTCTTCGTTCAGGAGCGTGTTGGCATCGGTGAACACCACCACCGGGGTGGTCACCAGGGGCATCACCCGGTTAACGGCCGCAATCTTTCCCTGCCGTTCGGGCTGGAAAAAGTGACTAACGCCCTCAACGTGGTCCACGATCTGCGGGGTGGCATCATCCGAGCCGTCGGTCACAATCCAAATGTTGAGCAGTCCGTCAGGATAATGCAGACGGAGCGAATTCTGAATTTTCAGGGCAATAAAGTCGGCTTCGTTGTAGGCGGCAATGATGAGCGTAACCTCCGGAAGGCTAGCTTCAGTATAAAACCGAACCGAACGGGGCCTTTTGATGCGGGTTAATCCGTACAACAGCATTCCGTAACCAACGTAGGTGTACAGAACCAGCAACAGGCATATCCAGAAGAAAAGTATCATTCTTGATGGTTCGTGAAATAATTCAGTTGAAACGTGCTACGTACTTTCTTAGCAAGATAAGCCGGATCTCAAGAACGCAAAAGGTAGCTAACTTAGCCTAGAGACTTATTAGATAATACTGAGTAGACCATAATCAGTAATAAATACCAAATGTATAACAAATTTATGAATAAATATTCTTATTATTACACAGGTGATTTCGTGGGGGCTTCGGGCAAATGTCTTATATTTGCGGTTCTTGGCAAATTTATAAAAGATTATACGATAGAGTCGCTCGCTCTACCGTACATATTGCTTTTTGCGCACTAAACTTTTCGTCTGTGAGATTTTCTTTGGTTACTGGTTGGTGGTGCGGGTGTTTTCTGTTGTTGTCACTGCTTCACGCCGTATCGGTGGATGGGCAGTCCCTCCAGGAAGCTACTCTTTCTAATGGCAGCATTGCCGAGAACCAAGCAGTTGGCGCTGCGGTGGGTGAGTTTTCTCCGGCTACTGCCTCGTTTAGCGTAGCCACCAATGGATCAGAAAATGCCCCATTCAGCATAATTGATCGCCAGCTAGTTACTACTGACTCCCTGAATTTTGAAGCTACAGATTCCTACGCTCTGCGGGTAAACGTGATCTTTCAAAGTTCACTGGGCGAAGATAGCGCGGCTACGCAAGTGTTTCAGATTACCGTAGAAAATGCTAATGACCCTCCGGTAATCACTGGCCAGTCTCCCCTGACTAACGCTGAAAACGAACCGCTCACCCTGGCACTTGAAAACCTGACTGTTTCCGATGAGGACGCTGACGACACGTACCCCGCGGGGTTTTCCCTGCGGGTTTTGGGAGGGGACAACTACACCGTGGCGGGCCTTACCGTTACGCCAACGTTCAACTTCGATGGCCTCCTCATCGTGCCGGTGGTGGTGAACGACGGGGAAGCGGACAGCAAACCTTATGCGCTTGCGGTAACCGTGCAAGCCCTGCCCCGCTTTTCGGTAGCGGAAGCCTACGAGGTGGACGAAGATTTTGCCGCGCCGGAACAGGTAAGCGTTACCCCGGAAAACTCTGAACAGTCGGTTACCTACCAGATAACTCCCGGACCCGAAGCGGTTGACTTTGCTACTCTCACCGCCGACAACAGCAACGGAATTTATCTCTTTTCGGCCTTGCCGGATAAAAATGGCGAAGAAGCGTTTACGATCACGGCCACGAGCGACGAGCAGAACACCTTCGAGCAGGAGTTCACCTTTCGGGTAAACGCCGTGAATGATGCCCCTCAATTTGCCGGAGTACAGGGCAACAACCAAACCGTAGAAGCAGCCGCCGCCGCCGTATCGCTGTCCAATTTCGCCACCAACGTGGCTCCTGGCCCAGCTACCGCCACCGATGAAAGCGGCCAGGTCGTCAGCTTTGCGGTGACCACCAGCGATAATGGTTTGTTTGCGAGGGTACCCACCGTCACTCCGGAAGGCACCTTAATCTACCAACCTACAGACGATAGGATCGGTACTGCGCAAGTGAGCGTGGTGTTGCGCGACGACGGCAGCAATCAGGGCAATAATGCAAACATAAGCCCTCCTCAAACGTTTAGTGTGGAAGTGGTTGCTCCGCTCAGCCCTCAGGATTTTGGATTGAGCAATTTAAGTGTGCCAGAAAACCAACCAAGCGGTACGGTAGTAGGTAATTTCACCGAATCGGGACGATACGTGAAGGATGGGGGGGCCAATGCCAACCTTTTTTCTGTCAACGATGGCACTCTACTAACGTCGCAGTCCTTCAACTTTGAAGATCCAGCCCAGCAAACGCTGGAAGTGCGCGTTGAGCGACGGTTTGGATTTCTTAACACCCAGCGAGAATCCAGAGATTTTGTCATCACCGTAACCAACGTAGAAGAACCTCCCACGGCTGTCTCCCTTGCCACCAACACCATTCCCGAAGGAGCAGCCGTGGGTACCCGAGTAGGATTTCTGACGGCGCAGGGGGGATCTCCTGAGGTGCCGGTATCTTTTGTCCTGGTGGGCGGGCCCGGAGGTGAGAATAACGGTCAGTTTATCATTGTTGGCAACGAGTTGAGAATCAACGTAGTGCCTGACTTTGAAACCACTCCCCAGTACACCGTTCGGTTGCAGGCCATCGGCGATGGGGCTTCTCCGGCGCAGAACTTTATCGTCCAGGTGGTGAACGTTGCCGAACCACCTACCGACATTGTGCTGGATGACGCTATTGTAGATGAAAATCAACCTTCGGGCACCGTGGTCGGCATACTCTCAGCCATAGGGGGTAGCCCAGTACCGATCACCTACGCGTTGAGCGGTGGCGGAGCAGCCTTCGCCATTGATGGCAACCAATTGCTTACCCAGGCTCCGCTTAATTTTGAAGCCCAGGCAAGCTACGCAATCACCATCACCGCTACTGGTGATGGTGCATTTTCCAAAGATTTCGGTATCACCGTAAATAACCTAGTAGAACCACCCACTGATATTGTGCTGGGTAATAGCAGCGTGAACGAAGGCGCCCCGGTGGGCACGCTGGTGGGCACCTTGAGTGCTTCGGGAGGCGAAGCAGTGACCGTATTCGAACTGGTGGGAGGCGGTGACAACAACGGTTTCATCCTTGAGGGCAACCAACTCCGCACCGCTGCGGTGTTCAACTTTGAAACCAAGGCGACCTACGCGGTGCGGGTGCGCGCCACCGGTGATGGGTTTCTTGACAAGACGCTGGAGGTCACGGTGATAGACCAACCTGATCCTCCCACTGATATCATCCTATCGTTGACAACGGTTAATGAGAATCAACCCGCGGGCACGGTGGTGGGCACGTTGAGCGCCACGGGTGGTGAAGGACCCTACGAATTTACCCTGCCGGGCGGGCGGGGCAATAACAACAACTTCACCATCGTGGGCAACGAACTGCGCACCGATCAGGCATTTAACTTCGAAAGCACGCCCATCCGAACGGTAGTGGTGGTAGCCCGCAACGCCGACGGCCCGTTTGAAGAAATTATTGAGCTAGCGATAGGCAACCTTCCCGAGCCCCCGACCGAACTCACGTTGTCCTCGGAAGAAATTGCCGAGAACCAACCAATCGGCACCACCATCGGGACCTTGGTTGCAACCGGAGGCAGTGGGGGGGGTGTGGTATTTTCTTTGGTAGGCGGGTCGGGCAGCAATGACAACGATTTGTTCTTGGTGGAAGACAACCAACTCAAGGCCAACGCCACCTTTAATTTTGAGTTTAAGGTGGTGTATCGGGTTCGGGTTCGGGCTGCCCGCGATGGCTCGCTTGAGCAAGCTTTCACCATTGCGGTGACTAACATTGAGGAGCCACCCACGGCAATTTTACTATCTTCCACCACTGTTTCGGAGAATCAAGAAGCGGGTACGGTAGTAGGAACAATATCTACCGAAGGAGGAGAGGGCGAATTCAATTTTAATCTGATAGGCAACAACAATGACAACGAGAACTTTCGGATCGAAAACCGCCGACTGCTAACTACCGCCGTGTTTGACCGCGAGGCCCAGGCCAGCTACCGCATCCGCATTCGCGCTGCCGGAGACGGCACCATCGCCTCCAATTTTACCATTGCCATAGAGGACGTCAACGAAGCCCCGGTGCTCAGTGAGGTGGAGCGAACCTTTCTGGACTACGCCGAGGGGGAAGCAGCCAAAATCATCACCGAAAACCTACGGGTACAAGAGCCCGAAGGCGAAGATTTGGTTCGGGGCGAGGTGTTTTTTTCCAACAACACCTACGTAAACGGCGAAGACGTGCTGAGCGCAAGCGGTGGTGGCATCCAGGCTAACTTCGATCCTGTAACGGGCCGGCTAACCATTGCCGGGCCGCTGAGCGCTAATCGGATGCAACAGATTTTGCGGGCGGTGCGCTACAATAATCTCAAGGAGGTCAATCCTACCGCCAGCACCCGCCGGGTCACTTTCGTGGTAAACGATGGCGCTAACCCCAGCAACACCCAAGATCGCTTCATTCGCGTCTCCAACTCCAATATTCCGCCGGTGCTCACCGACGTTCCCCTGAGCACCCGCGAGGACGTTCCGGCCCTGCTGAGTCGAGATAACTTTGCGACGGCCTACGGTGGTGACGGAGACGGCACCGGCTTTTCGGGCACCGTCTTCGTGCTGACGCTTCCCGAACGCGGAGCACTATCGGTAGCCGGGCGCGTACTCACCGACGATGATCTGGGGCGGCAGGGGTTCGAAGTGAACCTCGCCACCACTTCGCTCACCTACACCCCTGCCACTAACTACGCGGGAGCCGACCGCTTTAAATGGACCGCGCAAGATAACGAAGGAGAGTCGGGTGTTTCGGCCGAGGTGGTGGTGAACGTGCTGCCCGAAAACGATCCTCCCGTTATCACTGCTCCCGCCACGCTGAACGTGGAGGAAGACAGCACCGCCCCCCTATCCGGATTGAGCGTAGCCGAACCCGATGGTGACGGACTGCTGGTCACCTTGGTGATAAACCAGGGAACCATTACCATCGCCGAGGCCGCCCGGTCCGAAGTAACTTTTGAGCAGGGCACCGGTGAGGAAGCCAGTAACCTAACCTTCCGAGGAACGCTAAATGCAGTGAACGACGCACTCGCTAGCTTAACTTATAAGCCCGCCGAGGCCGCAAGCAGTGCTACGCTCACTTTATCCGTTTCTGACGCTCCGAGCAATGCTGACAACCCGCTGAGCAACCAAGTGAGCGTTGCCCTCACCATCACCCCTCAGAACGACAACCCCGTGCTATCAGCGATCGAGCCGGAGGCGCTGGTATTTACCGAAAATAGCGACCCGCTGCCGATCACCGATAGTCTGCGGGTGAGCGACGAAGAGGACAACGAAGTAGTGGCAGCGGTGGTGTCTATTGACAGTGGCTACGCTCCAGAAGATGTGCTAGCCTTTGAGAACACTTCGGCCATTTCAGCGACCCTCGATCAGGGCGTGCTCACGCTCACCGGAACCGCTTCGGTGGCCGATTACCAGCAAGCACTGCGCCGGGTTACCTACCAAAACACCAGCGACCAACCTGCTACTGACTTGCGCACCATTCGTTTCGTAGTCACCGACGCCACGGGCGGGCAGAGCAATGCGCTGACGCGCGACGTGGTGGTAGTAGCGGTAGAAGATACGCTACGGATAGTAGATCTAGGAACGACGCCCTTATACTTCTCGATCGGTAGAAGTCCGGCGGTGGTGAGCCGCACGGTGCGCTTGGCAGATCCGGACAGCGAAACCTTAGACCGCTTGGTGATCGCCCTGGCACCGGAGACGCATGTGGCCCAGGATGATTCGCTGGGCCTACGTCCCGGCGGAGGTCTCACGGCCGATTGGAACGATGCGACGGGGGTGCTTACGCTTAGTGGAACCGCCCCGCTGGCCACGTACCAAGCGGCACTCCGGACGCTGGTCTACTTTAACCGCAATGCCGAAACAGAAGAGGGTGGCCGCACGTTGCAGATTCAGGGATTTAGCGGAGAAACCGCTAGTAACGTAGCAGTTCGAGAAATTATCCTAATTACTAACCAACCGCCGGAGGTGAGCGACGTGGCCATCGTGGTTCTTAGCGGCACACCTTATTCGTTGACTGCTTCTCTTTTTCAAGCGCAGTATCGTGATCCTGACCAGCGGCCAACTGCCGATGGCTTCTCGGAGCTGCGGCTAACCACCCTACCAACCAACGGAACACTGTTGCTGAGCGGAACTCCCTTAACCACCGCCGACGTGCGCGGCGGACTCATACTAAGTAGAGACGATGTTTCCTTGCTTTCGTACGTGAGCAATCAGGGGTTTCTGGGTCAGGATCAATTTGCGTGGAATGCCTCAGATGGTGCCGATTTTGCCGAGAATGCGGCCCAGGTCCTTATCACCGTGTCTAGCTTGCGCGTAGCACTGGGCGAAGACGTAGAAACCTGTCGGTCTAGCGACCTGCTGGAGTTAGTCGTGGAGGTGCAAGGGGGAATCCCTCCTTATCGCTATCGCTGGTCGGCGAACGGCGAGGCGTTGGCAGCAACCATCGACCGGGTATCCGTATCGCCTTCCGATACAACTATCTATCAAGTAGCCGTTACTGATGCGGAAGATCTCACCGTGACCGACTCGGTGCGGGTGTCGGTTATCGACTGCCCTGACCAAGAGTTAGATATTCCCAATGCTTTCACCCCGAACGGAGATGGCGACAATGACTTATGGGAAGTTGGGAATTTATTTTCCTACGACAGCAGTGTAGTTGAAATTTACGACCGCTACGGTCAGCGTTTGTTCCGAACGGATAACCCCTCCCCCGAACAGTCTTGGGACGGCCGGTATCAAGGAAAAGAGTTGCCCGTTGGCACCTACTACTACATCATTGTTCTTAACAATGGCTCCGCCAGCTACAAGGGCTCAGTAAATATCTTGCGCTAATGAGGCAGCTCCGTATCATACTACTGTTGCTGAGTGCTGCCGGAACGGTTTGGGCACAGTCGCCTCCGGTGATTAGTGATCTGGAAACCACTCCGCTAACCTTCCAGGAGGGCAATACGCCGCTGCCTCTCAGCAGTAGCGTCCGCCTCAGTAGCGACAATCCGCTCACCCGGGTGGTGGTTGAACTAGCGGGCTACGTGACCGGAGAGGATCAACTAGCGTTTCCTGAAACCGAAACCATCCGAGCAGTAGTGAATGCGTCGAGCGGCACCCTGTTCCTGCTGAGCTATCCGGCGGGCAGTAGTCAACCGGCGGTTAGCTTTCAGAACGCCTTGCGCAGCGTCACTTACCAGAACACGAACGAAGTGAACCCCGAAACCACCGTGCGAACCGTCTCATTTCAAGCGATCGATAATCAGAGTCAGGCAAGCGATCCGGTCAATCGTGCGCTGACAGTGATTGCTGAGGACGATGCTCCGAATGTAACTTTAGTCAATGATGATCCCGTCACGTATCCGACTGGTACGGGCGTGGAGATTCCGATTTTCGGAGGAGCCGGAGTCACCGATGGTGATAGCGACCTACTCAGCAGTGCGGAGATCACCATCAGCACCGGCTTCCAGAGCGGCGAAGATCAGCTTTCTGTAACTGATGCTCCAGCTGAGCTTAGTATTACCAGCGATGGCAGCGGAACGCTCACGCTCAGCGGTCCTGCCCCCCCCACCACTTTTCAGCGGGCCTTGCGCAGCGTTCAGTTTAGCAACCAGACCCCACTCAATGTATTGCCTACGGAAGGGACACGCCGGGTAACAATCAGCGTTTTTGAGGGCACCACCGAGAGCGTGCTGGTGTCTCGCTTTATGGTGGTAGGATCCTCAGCAGACGTTCCGCCTAGCATTCGGGCGTTCAGCAAAGAAGTCACCTCGGGAAGTATTCTTTCTTTCACCAGTGCCGAATTTGCGGAGCGGTTCAGTGATCCTGAAAATGACCCTTTTACCGGAATTTACGTTCGCTCTAAGCCCGAGCGGGGCACGCTGTTGCTGCGGGGCGAGGAGGTGACCAACAACCGAATCAATAACGCCGGACCAAACGGACTACGAATAGCTCCCAGTGAGCTTGCAGCTTTAACCTATCAAGCACCTACGGACTACGTCGGAGAGGCTCAGTTTCTCTGGAATGCGATCGATGGAACTACTTTTGCGGCTAATAGCAAGCCGGTAAGAATTTTAATAACTCCACCAGAACTACAGCTATCCCTGGGTACGATTGATCCTCTGAACGCCTCGGCCAATCAGCCCCTGCTGTTGCCGTCATTCGCTTTCTCTGCTACGCGGCAGGTACCCGTCACCACCACTTTATCGGTGAGCAGCGGGGTGCTTTCGCTTCCTGCCGAAATCATTTCGTTACTAACCTTTGCCTCCGGCGATGGCACCAACGACGCTTCGCTGGTGTTCACGGGCGGGGCGGACGTAACGGCGTACGCACTGAGCGGCATCCGCTATACTTCGGATGAAAACTACAACGGCAGTGAAACCCTATCGGTCAGTGTATCGTCGCGCGATGATACGAGTGCGCAGACCACCGTAACTATCACGGTCATCGCAAATAGTCCCCCTACGGTAAACGACCTGACGGTCAGTACCGTGGAGAACCAAGCCTACGTATTTAGGCTAGCTAACTTCACCGAAAGGTACGAAGACTCCGATAACGCCCCTTCGGTGGGCCCTTCCCGGATTCACCTCACGGCCTTGCCGCAAAACGGGACGTTCGTCTACCGGGGCGACAGTCTGCGTCCGGCCGACGTTACCTCGCCGGGAGGCTTCGCCATTCCGGTGGCCGACGTGGTCGCTGGGCAGTTGGCCTACTTACCGAATCCGGAGTTTTCGGGCAGCGACCAAGCCCGTTGGAATGCCTTTGACGGAGCCGCGCTGGCAACGACGGATGCGGCAATTCAGATTAGCGTGCTACCGGCCTTGACCTTTACCCTTCCGCAAGACTCGTTGGCGGTTTGTTCCGGCGATACCGACACGCTGCGGGTAAACGTGGATTCGATACTGAACGAAGAAATTACCTACAATTGGAGTTGCCCGGGCAATTGTGGTTTCGAGCAGCCTACGGATCAGACTACCGTTGAGGTCCGCCCGGTGCAGACCACCACCTACGTGGTGACCGTTACTAATTTAACCACCGCCGAATCCGTGGAGGGCACCGTCGTGGTGGTGGTAGACGAATGCCCAGAGCTAACCCTAACCATTCCCAATACCTTTACCCCGAACAATGACAAAGCCAACGATGAGTGGAATATCGGTAGTCTGGTAGTCAATTCGCCAGTGACGGCGGAGGTGTTTGACCGCTATGGGCACTCGGTGTATCGCAATGAAACGTACCAAGGTAAATGGGACGGCACCTATCAGGGGCAACCCCTTCCGGAGGGAACGTATTATTATTTAGTTACCGACGCTAACGGGGAAGTGTATAAGGGACCCTTGACGATTTTGCGGTAGGTTAATTCAATGGATTCTATCGCCAGTTACTAGCAACTATGAAAAAATTATACCTACTAGGCCTGTTACTCACCGTCACCAGCGTATGCTACGGACAGCAACCGTTTCGATTTAGTCAGTATTTTCAGAACCTAATCACCGTCAACCCGGCGGTGGCGGGGGTTGAAGACTTTACAGACCTGAAGGTTGGCTACCGGCAGCAGTGGACCGGACTGACCGGTTCGCCGCAGACTTTCTACCTGAGCGCGCACGCCCCTCTGGCGGCCAAGCCGCGCGAGTTTTCCTACCAGAACAATGCCTTGCGCATCAGCGACCCCAGCATGTTTGATCAGTCAGAAACCCAATCGGTGATTAGCACCGGAAACCGGGTACGGCACGGCATCGGTGGTTACGTGATCAACGATCAGCAGAGCATTTTTCAGCAGACCCAGGCCTTCGCTACCTACGCGGCCCATCTGCCCTTGGGCGCACGCACCCGCTTGTCGTTAGGCGTGTCGGCCGGAGTGAACAACCGCCGCATCGACGCCAATGGCATCACGCTGCCCGGCCAGAGCACCGACGATGCCGTGCTCAACCGAATTTTGAGCCAATCGGGAGGCGTCACCAGCTTCGACCTAAACCTCGGACTGTTTTTATACGCCGAAAGCTACTACCTGGGCTACTCAGCCGATCGTATTCTACGCAACCCGATAACCGTCGGGGCCGATTCGGCGGAAGTGCGACAGAATATTTATCACTATGGTTTACTGGGCGGGCGGTTTCGGCTGGGCGATTCGTTTATGCTGCTGCCGGGGGCCTTCGTGGGCGTGAGCGACGTGCTTCCCCTAACGTATGACCTGAATTTGCGCTTGCGCTACCAGGAGGTGGTGTGGATCGGAGCTTCGTACCGCAACTCGGGCACGGTGGCCGCCATGCTGGGGCTCAACATCGATAACCGTTTCAATATCAACTACGCCTACGACTACGGAGTGGGCACCGTGAGCGACTTTCGCTCCGGGACGCACGAAATTGTTCTAGGCTTCACGTTGTTTAAGCAACAGGACAGCGATCCTTATCTATGGTAATATCATGAAAAACACTCGAGTGAAAACAGTTGCATTCCTCTTTAGCGGGCTATTTTATCTACTCGTTGGGGCCGGTCACGCCCAGGATTTTTACTTTCAGCCCCCCGTGGTGCTGTCAGACACGATCAACTCGCGGGCCGAAGAAAGCTACCCCATCTACTCAGCGCGCGACAGCACCTTGTACTTCGTGCGCACCCTCTACAGCGCTAACGTGGGGGGCACGCAGGCCGGACAGGATATCTGGTACACCAAGCGCCGGCCCAACGGAGCGTGGAGCTTGCCTGCCAATAACCTTGATCAGCTGAATAACCGTGACAACAACGCGGTGGTGGGAGTCAGCAAAACCGGCAACACCCTGTACCTACTCAACTCGTACCAGAGCGGAGAGAACAACCGGCCGGGCATGGCCTTTTCCTTTAACCAAAGCAGCGGCTGGCTTGATCCCAACGACGTGAAAATCCCTACGCTAGCCGACAAAATCGGAAACTTCTACGGCATCTTTGTGTCGTCGTCCGAAGACGTAGCCATCCTATCCATGCAGCAAGCGGATGCCGTGGGGCAAGAAGATCTGTACGTCACCTTTAAAGATTCGTTTTCGGGCGACTGGAGCAATCCGATGCATTTGGGAGACACGGTGAACACCGAAGGCTACGAAATGTCGCCCTTCCTGAGCGAAGATCAGCGTTACCTATTCTTTGCCAGCAACGGGCATCCCGGCTACGGCAACGCCGACATCTTTGTGTCAACCCGCCTGGATAGCACCTGGACCCGCTGGTCGGAACCCCGCAACCTGGGGGACGATATCAACTCGGCGGGCTTCGACGCCTATCTCACCATTGCGGCCAACGACGAGGTGTTCTTCATCAGTAACCGCTACGGGCGGTCGGCCGACATTTACACCTCAAGATCGGTGAGCAAAGAAGCGCGGGACCAGCAGTTGGCCAGCCGCATCGAGGGGGGGCGGCGCCCATCGCTAGACAGCACGGGCAGGGCACCCGCTTCGGCTTTGGATGCGGAGACCCAAGCCTTACTAGCCGAGACGCAGGCGCTGTTGGATGAGTTCAAGGGAGTGAACCAACGCGAAACCTCTCCATCCAATCCCACTACCCCGGCACCTGCTTCGGCTTCCGGGAGTGAAAATACTCGGTTCTTGTTTTTTGGGCTCAACTCCGATACGTTGCAGACCTCGTCCATCCCTTATCTCCGGGAGGTGGCTAGTTTGCTTACCAAAGACCCGGCGCGCAACGTGGTGCTGGTGGGCCACGCCGACGACACGGGAGGCAAAGATTACAACCTGAAGCTTTCTATTGAGCGGGCGCAAGCGGCCAAGCGATACCTGGTGGCGCAAGGAGTGAAAGAAGCCCAGATCGTTTCCTACGGCCGGGGTTCCACCCAACCGATGAACGAAGAAGAGAGCCCGGAGGCCCGCAGAAAAAACCGACGCGTGGAGATTAAGATGGACTAGGCACCGGGGCAATTTCTTGGTCGCGAAGCATACGCCGCAAAATTTTGCCCACGTTCGATTTGGGCAGTTCGGTCGTGAACTCCACCACCTTGGGCACCTTGTAGGCGGTCATATTTTCTTTGCAGTAGGCAATGAGTTCTTCCTGGGTCAGGCTTTCGTCCTTTTTCACCACGAAGATCTTTACCACTTCGGTAGACCGTTCGTTGGGCACGCCGATGGCTCCCACTTCCAGAACTTTAGGATGGCTTGATACCACTTCCTCGATCTCGTTGGGATAAACGTTGAAGCCTGACACGTTGATCATTTCCTTCTTGCGGTCCACGATCTTGATAAACCCGTCTTCGCTCATCACGCCCACGTCGCCGGTTTTGAACCAGCCGTCGTCGGTGAACACCTGCTTGGTTTCGTCGGGCCGGTTCCAGTACTCGCGCATCACCTGCGGCCCCTTGGCGTAGATCTCGCCCGGCTCGCCGAAGGGCACCTCGTTGCCGTCGTCGTCGGCGATAATGATTTGGGTGTTGGGCACCGGCAAGCCGATGCTCCCGATGCGTTCGGTGCCATCCACCTGGTTGGTGGTGAGCACGGGCGAGGTTTCGGTGAGTCCGTAGCCCTCGGTCACGGATACTCCGGTGGCCACCTGCCACTTCTCGGCCACCACTTTCTGCACCGCCATGCCTCCGGCACTGGTCACTTTGAGGTGACTAAAGTCGATAGTACCAAAGTCGGGATGGTTAAGCAGGGCGTTGTAGAGGGTGTTCACACCCGTGATCACGGTGAAAGGCTGCTTTTTGAGTTCTTTGATAAAGGCCTTCATGTCGCGCGGATTAGTGATCAGCACGTTCTTCGCGCCCAGTTCCAGCATCGACAGGCAGTTGACGGTGAGGGCGTAGATGTGGTAGAGTGGCAGGGCGGTGATCATGACCTCCTCGCGGGGCTTGAGTTTTAGGCCGGTGCAGGCGGTGATTTGCTGCATGTTGGTTACTAAGTTGGTGTGGGTAAGCACCGCCCCCTTGGCCACACCGGTGGTGCCGCCAGTGTACTGCAAAAACGCAATGTCTTCGCCCTGGATAGTCGGTGCCTTAAAAGAATGTCGGCTTCCCTGCTTGAGGGTAGTTTTGAAAGTGGTTGACTGGGGGAGCTGGTAGGCGGGCACCATTTTCTTAATGTGCTTTACCACCAGATTGACAATACCCCCTTTTAGGCCGCCAAGCATATCACCAATTTCAGTGATGACAATGTGCTTTAGGGGCAGTTCGGCCACAATTTTTTCCAGATTATGCGCAAAGTTGGCGAGAATAAGGATGACTTCGGCTCCGGAATCCTCCAACTGATGCTTCATCTCGCGAGCGGTATAGAGCGGGTTCACGTTGACTACCACCATTCCGGCTCGTAGGGCACCCAGCATGGCTATCGGATACTGTAGCAGGTTAGGCATTTGCAGCGCCACCCGGCTTCCGGGCTTTAGTTGACAAACCTCAAGAAGATAAGCCGCAAAATGCTGCGACTGCTCGTCTACTTGCCGATAAGTGAGGGTAGCTCCCATGCACTCGAAGGCAATGGCGGAATCGTACTTTTTGATGCATTTATCTAGCAGGTCAACAATAGAAGTGTACTTGTCGGTTTCGATGGTGCGGGGTACCTCAGCAGGGTAGCTCTGGAACCAAGGGTAGGCGTTGTCGTTCATGAAAGTCCTCTATTTTATGGATTAGGCAAAAATTATCACTCTTTTCGTTAGCAAACTACTAAATCTTTAACAAAAATTATCATATTGCCGAACATTCTTGCGCACACGGGTAGGAAGCACGAACAAGGGACTGAATAGGGAGGTAAAAAGCGGGGATGAAGGGGGTAGGAAACAAAAAAGGCCATGAAATTCATAGCCTTTTTTGATAAACAACATTAACCCAAAAATGAAGATCCGGCGTACCGGACAGCTGTAGGGGAAGGAGTCGAACCTCCAAGGAGTGGTTAGTTCTGTAAGCTTTAACACTACAGACTTTGTTCCATTGTCTCCACCCTCGAGACGGGAGGGCATGGCTGCCAGTTTCATCACCCTACAAAGTGAACCGGTGGACAACTTCCACCGTTTGAATCATCACAAAACTAATGTTTTCCCTATTAACTTAAAAAATATTTAATAAATTTGGTAAAAAATTATATCTATCGTAATTTTCGGCCGTATTGATTACATCAAACCCAATTTCCTGAACCAGAATGAGCAAAAATTTAGAAATTGACAACATCGATCTGAAGATCCTGGCACTTTTGTCGGAAGATGCCAAAATTCCCTACACCGAAATCGCCAAAAAGGTGTACGTTTCGGGAGGTACCGTGCACGTGCGGATGCGCAAAATGGAAGAAATGGGGATTGTGCGCGGCACCACGCTGAACATGGACTACTCAAAATTAGGGTATGATATAACAGCCTTTTTGGGAATCTATTTAGAGAAGAGTTCTCTCTACGACCAGGTGGTTGATGAACTAAAGAAGGTGCCGGAGGTGGTCAAGATTCACTATACGACAGGCAACTACAGTATTTTTATCAAGATCCACTGCAAGGACACCAAGAACCTGCGGGAGGTATTGCACGACAAAATTCAGAAGATCGACGGCATCGTTCGGACCGAAACCATCATATCGCTCGAGGAAAGTCTGAACCGGCACATTCAACTCAACGAATAGCTTTCTCCGTGAAACTCCTTGCTATTTAAATACGTTCTAAATAAACCGCGGAAGTAGCGTTTCCCCGGTCCGAGAAATGTCCCGGATTTTCCGAACGAATTGCGCTACGCTGCGTTGCTACACAAAAGAACGAGTATCATGAGCAAAGACAACCAAATTCTTGAGGAGTTTACCCAATCTGATTATAAGTACGGTTTCGCGTCTAATATTGAGTCTGATTCTGCTCCCAAAGGACTGGATGAGGATACGGTACGCTTCATCTCGCAGAAGAAAAACGAACCGGAGTGGCTGCTCGAGTGGCGGCTGAAGGCCTATCACCACTGGTTAACCCTAGAAGAGCCCAACTGGCACAACGTTAAGTTTTCTCCGATTGATTATCAGGATATCATCTACTACGCGGCTCCCAAGCAAAAGGCCAAAAAGAGTAGTTTGGACGAGGTGGACCCCGAACTGCTCAATACTTTCAAGCGGCTGGGTATTTCGTTGCAGGAGCAGAAGCGCCTCACCGGGGTGGCCGTGGATGCGGTGTTCGACAGCGTTTCGGTAGCCACTACCTTTAGAGACAAACTGGGCGATATGGGCATTATTTTCTGCTCGTTCAGTGAGGCAGTGCACGATCATCCCGACCTGATCAAGAAGTACCTGGGCTCCGTGGTGCCCCCGGGCGACAACTACTTCGCGGCCCTTAACTCGGCAGTGTTCAGCGACGGTTCGTTCTGCTACATTCCCAAGGGCGTACGCTGCCCGATGGAGCTATCCACCTACTTCCGTATCAACGCGGCCAACACCGGGCAATTTGAGCGCACGCTCATCATCGCCGAGGAGGGTTCGTACGTAAGCTATCTGGAAGGGTGTACCGCCCCCATGCGCGACGAGAACCAACTGCACGCCGCCGTGGTGGAACTTTACGCCGCCAAGGAGGCCGAGATCAAGTACTCAACGGTGCAAAACTGGTATCCGGGCGATAAGAACGGCAAGGGCGGTATTTACAACTTCGTGACCAAGCGGGGCATCTGCGCGGGCGACCACGCTAAGATTTCCTGGACGCAGGTCGAAACCGGTTCGGCCATCACCTGGAAGTATCCCAGCTGCATCCTGAAGGGCGATCACTCCATTGGCGAGTTTTATTCCGTGGCGGTGACCAACAACCTGCAGCAAGCCGACACCGGCACCAAAATGATTCACCTGGGCAAGCATACCCGCAGCCGCATCGTCTCGAAGGGGGTGTCGGCCGGACGTAGCCAGAACAGCTACCGGGGTCTGGTGCGCGTGGCCAAGCGGGCCGAGGGCGCGCGCAACTTCTCGCAGTGCGATTCACTGCTGATGGGCAACCAGTGCGGCGCCCATACTTTCCCCTACATTGAGTCGGACAATGCGTCGGCGCAGATTGAACACGAGGCCACCACTTCCAAGATTGGCGAAGACATAATTTTCTATTGTTTGCAGCGGGGCATCAGTGAAGAAGACGCCGTAGCGCTGATTGTGAACGGCTACTGCAAGGAAGTGCTCAACCAACTGCCGATGGAGTTCGCGGTGGAAGCGCAGAAGCTACTGGCCCTTACCCTCGAAGGCAGTGTAGGCTAATCGGCCCCTCACCCTTGACCATCACTTTGCTATCCGAAGGAGTATGCTTTCGAGTAGCCATCTACTTACAAATATCACTATGCTTTTCATCAAGAATCTACACGCCCGGATAGAGGATAAACCCATTCTCAACGGCATCAACTTAGAAGTAAATGCGGGCGAAGTGCACGCCATCATGGGGCCCAACGGGTCAGGAAAAAGCACCCTTGCTTCGGTGCTGGCGGGTCGCGAAGAGTTTGAGGTTACCGAAGGATCGGTACAGTACCAAGGCATGGACTTGCTGGCCCTTGAACCGGAAGTGCGCGCTCGGGAAGGCATTTTCTTGGCCTTCCAGTATCCCGTGGAAATTCCCGGAGTAAGCACCACCAACTTTCTGAAGACCGCGGTAAACCAAGTGCGCCTGCACAAGGGCATGGACCCCCTTGACGCGGTTTCGTTTCTCAAGCTGATGAAGGAAAAGATGAAGCTGGTTGATATTGACCAATCGCTGCTGAGCCGTTCGCTCAACGAAGGGTTTTCGGGGGGTGAGAAGAAGCGCAATGAGGTGTTTCAAATGGCGATGCTGGACCCCCGTTTGGCCATCTTAGACGAAACCGACTCCGGACTGGACATCGACGCGCTGCGTATCGTGGCCAACGGAGTGAATGAGTTGCGGCGCAGCGACAATGCCACCATTGTGGTGACCCACTACCAGCGTTTGCTAGAATATATCGTGCCCGATGTGGTGCACGTGCTGTATAACGGACGCATTGTGAAGTCGGGCGACAAAGACCTCGCGCTGGCGCTGGAAGAGAAGGGGTACGACTGGATCAAAGAAGAAGCCGCCCTGGCGGAAACCAAGTAATTATTATGTCACTACAGGAGCAATTTATTCAGCAGTTTACCGATTACGAGCAGCGGCTGAACGGCGAGCGAGATGAGGAATCGCACCAGCAGCGCCGGGCCGCGATGGAGGTGCTGGAACGCGTCGGTTTGCCCGACAAGCGGGATGAAGAGTACAAGTACACCCCCATCACGCGGGCGTTGGAAAAGCAGTTTGCCGACGCAACGGCATCGGCTGCAGATACCACCGCATCGAGTGACCTTGCCGGTAGGTTTGCGAAGTGGCGGGTAGACGAACCGGCCAATGTGCTGGTGTTCGTCAACGGGCAATTCTCGGACGAACTTTCTGCCGTGGTAAGCCCCCCGGAAGAGCTTACCATTCAACCTTTATCCGAGGCTTTTCGGCAGCGTCCGGCCCTGATGAATCGCTACTTCGCCCGCCAGACCGCCGCCTCGTCCGATGCATTTTTGGCGCTGAATACCGCCCTGGCGCAGCAAGGTACGCTGGTACACGTACCCGTCGGGCAGGTAGTGACGCACCCTACTTATTTTTATTACCTGAGCAATACTTCTTCCGCCACTGCCTTCAGCCAGACGCGTAATCTGTGTGTGCTGGAGGCGCGTAGTCAAGCTACATTCACCGAAATGTATTTTCACGTCGGCGAGCAGCCCACCTACCACAACAGCGCCACCGAACTTTGGCTGCACGAAGGAGCCGTAGCCTACTACCACAAGGTGCAGAACGAAAGCCCGCGGGCCTACCACACCGGCCATACGCACGTGTATCAGTCAGCCAACAGCTTGTTTCAGTCGGTGACCGTGACCCTCAACGGTGCGATCGTGCGCAACAACCTGGACGTATCGCTGGACGCCGAGGGGTGCGAAGCGCATATGTACGGCTTGTATCTGGTGCAGGGCAAAACCCACGTGGATAATCATACGTCAGTAGACCACCGGCAGCCTAATTCATTTAGCAACGAACTCTACAAGGGCATCATGGACGAGGCTTCGCACGGCGTGTTCAACGGAAAAGTATACGTACAGCAAATCGCGCAGAAGACTAACGCCTTTCAGTCGAACCGCAATATTTTACTCACCGACGATGCTTCGGTAGACACCAAACCCCAGTTAGAGATCTGGGCCGACGACGTGAAGTGCTCACACGGAGCCACCACCGGACAAATGGATACCGAGCAGTTGTTCTACCTCCGCGCCCGCGGACTGGACAAAGTGCAAGCCCGCGCGTTGCTGTTGCAGGCCTTCGCGAGCGACGTGATCCAGAACGTGAAATCGGACGCCCTGAAGGATTATCTACAAACCGCGATTGATCAACGATTACTGAAAGAAACTTCACTATGAGCCTGACAACGCTAGAAGCACCTTCAATCTGCGTAGAACGTATTCGAGAGGACTTTCCGATTCTTCACCAGGAAGTGAACGGACGGCCGTTGGTCTACCTGGATAATGCGGCCACCACGCAAAAGCCCGCTCGGGTGATTGATGCGTTGCGGGCGTACTACGAGCAAGACAACGCGAACATTCACCGAGGCATCCATACGCTGGCCGAGCGCGCCACGGCTGCCTACGAAACCACCCGACAGACGGCGCAGCAATTTATCAACGCCGCCCAACCCGAGGAGGTCATCTTCACGCGGGGAACCACCGAAGGCATCAACCTGATTGCCGCTTCCTACGGGCGCACTTTCATTCAAAAGGGCGACGAGATCATTATTTCTACGCTGGAGCACCATTCCAACATCGTTCCCTGGCAGTTGCTGTGCGAAGAACGAGGCGCCATTTTGAAGGTGATTCCGATTAACGATCGGGGTGAGATTTCACTAGATGCGTACGAAAAGCTGCTTTCTCCCCGCACCAAACTAGTGAGCTTAGTGCACGTATCGAACGCCTTAGGAACCATCAACCCCGTCAAGGAAGTCATCGACCTGGCCCACCAGCAGGGTGCGGTGGTGGTTATCGACGGCGCCCAGTCTGCACCTTACCTTGACATTGACGTGCAAGCGCTGGACTGCGACTTCTTCGTTTTTTCGGGTCACAAGATATTTGGCCCTACCGGGGTGGGCATTCTTTACGGAAAGCGCGAACTACTCGAGACAATGCCTCCCTACCAGGGCGGAGGAGAGATGATCCGCAGCGTTTCGTTTGAGAAAACGACCTTTAACGATTTGCCCTATAAATTTGAGGCGGGCACGCCCAACATTGCCGGTGTGGTGGCGCTGAACGAAGCGTTTGCCTACATCAATGAGCTGGGCAAACCTGCTATGCGCGCTCATGAGCAACAACTGCTGGAGCATGCGCAGACCGCGCTAGCGACCGTACCGAGGTTGCAGTTCGTGGGTACCGCCCGCGAGAAAATGAACGTGGTTTCGTTCGTAGTAGATGGTATTTTCCACTTCGATCTGGGTCAGCTACTGGACGCGGGAGGAATTGCCGTGCGCACCGGGCACCACTGCACCGAGCCGCTGATGCATCGTTTGGGTCTGGAGGGGACGGTTCGGGCCTCGTTTGCCGTCTATAACACCTTAGAAGAAATTGATACGCTTGTTAATAGTCTCGACCGCATCGTTGGTCGACTCAAACGTTAGGTATGGCCCGGTCTATTAACGAAATTCAGGACGAGATCATCAACGAGTTTGCGCTGCTCGAGGGCGATTCTGAGATGACGAGTTTTTATATTATGGAGCTGGGCGAAAAGCTTCCGCCACTAGACGAATCGCTCAGAACGGATGCGCACGCGGTAAAGGGTTGCCAGTCGAAGGTGTGGTTGGTGCCAGAGAAGAAGGGTGATCGGTTGGACTTTATAGCCGACAGCAATTCGGCCATTACTAAGGGGCTGGTAAGTTTGCTGGTGCGGATTTTCGGTGAACAAAAGGCCGAAGATATTCTGAACGCTGATTTATACTTTATCGACAAGATTGGGATGAGTCGCTTCATTGGCACGCAACGGTCCAACGGTTTTGCGGCGATGATCAAGCAAATGAAGTTGTTTGCCCTGGTGGACAGCAGTCGGTAACTACCGGAGCAAGATTACGTAAGCAATGGATAGCATTAGGGATCTTACCTGCTAGAAACGGCACCCCGACTTAGATAACTAAATTATGGAAGAAGTAACCACTACCACCGACCTGCGCGAGCGTGTGCTAAACGCAATCAAGGCGGTATACGACCCGGAAATTCCGGTAGACATTTACGAACTGGGATTGATCTACGAGATCAATATTTACCCCGTGAACAACGTCTTTGTTCTGATGACCCTCACCTCCCCGGCTTGCCCGTCGGCCGAGGCGATTCCGAGTGAAGTAGAAGAGAAGATTAAGGCTATTGCGGGCATCAACGACGTGAAGGTAGAGGTCACCTTTGACCCTCCCTACACCCAGGATATGATGTCGGAAGTGGCTAAATTAGAGTTAGGATTTATGTAAACCGGGTTGAATAGTGGATAGTAGATATTGGCTAGTAGCTGATGTTGTTTATCCATTATCAGATACCCAATTAAACCAATGAATATGTATCCAGAAGAATTAGTAGTGCCCATGCGGTCCGATTTAACGGAAGCGGGATTTGAAGAGTTAAAGACTGCCGAAGCGGTGGACCAGCACCTGAAAGATCACAAAGGCACCACGTTGATGGTGATCAACTCGGTGTGCGGTTGCGCAGCGGGGGGAGCGCGCCCCGGCGTGAAGATGGCGTTGGCCGAAAGCGACAAGAAGCCCGACTACCTCACCACCGTGTTTGCTGGGGTAGACACCGAAGCAGTGGCGCGGGCGAGAGAGTATACCCTCCCCTACCCGCCTTCTTCACCGGCGATCGCCTTGTTCAAAGACGGTGAGTTGGTGCACTTCGTAGAGCGCCACCACATTGAGGGCCGTCCCGCCGAGATGATTGCCGATCACTTAGAAAACGTTTTTGCGGAACTGTGCTAGGGCAATCCTATCGTAAAACTTACGGTTACCCTGGGGAAGTAGCGGCAGATTTCTTAAATTTGTGTACTACTTTCTGCTGGGGCCTATAGCTCAGCTGGTTAGAGCACCTGACTCATAATCAGGTGGTCCCTGGTTCGAGTCCAGGTGGGCCCACCCCGTCGTGGAACGATGATGATCAGGCGGTTACGAGTTAATTCTGGTAACTGCCTTTTTCATTTGCAAGCAATTTCATAAAAGGTTTAATATCCGGGGTTTTGCACTAAGAAACCTTCTTCGCTAGAAGCTCCATCAATTGCTCTCTGAGGAATTGGGAACAGCCTTTTGTTGACATCGCTATCGGTCTTCCCGGTCCAGCTTCCTTCATATTTACCAAACCGTATTTGGTAGTTTCTTCTAAAGCCTTCCCAGTAAAGTTCAAACCCTGTTTCACGGAACAGTATATCCAGGTCAAGGGAAGCTAATGCCTCGGGAGTCTGGGCCGGACGCGCGGTTCTTGATATTCTTAGCGTATTCACGTCAGCCAAGGCCCCAGTAATGTCACCTTTCCTCAGTTTGGCCTCGGCCCGCATCAAATAGATTTCTCCCAAACGAATCAAGACAATATCAACACTACTATTGGTACAACAGTTAGGGGCGGTACGGCTGAATTGGTATTTTGAGAATCGGTAACCGGTGTTGTGCAAACTGCCCTCGGCGGTGAAATCGACCTTGAGCGTATGGTCAACGTAACTTAGGTTTGCCCCACTCGTTCTTCGGTTGACCACCGGATATATCCGTACGGTTCCGTCGTCACACGTTAAAATGTTGCCTCCGTCATCTTTTCTCGGACCCCATATAATCCCCCCAAGAAGCCCCCGGTTGATCTCAAAATCATCGGCCGCTACGCAATAAAAATGGTCCGAATCATTCGCCGGGGTCACCCCGCTAAGATCTTTAAGCGCTTCCGGTATAATCGTGTTTTCCTTAAAGAAGCGGGAATCGGCTTCGGCCGGGTCAACGCTATCGTAGGCATCCACCCAAGTCTGATAAAAATCGGGGGTAGCGGCTACCGCATCCGTTCCCCGGGTACTCGGGAATTCCGGTCGTGGAACCTGATCACCGGATATTGACCAATAGGCCCAGCGTTGATGGTCTGTTTGAAGCACCCCTCTTTGGTCAAGGGCAAAGATAAGTTCAGGATTGCTGTGGTTGTCGTCATTAAATAGATCAAAATACTCCGGGGACAGTGCGTATGGTCCCGCAATGATATCGTCGGTATATTGTATCACCTTATCCAGGTCAGCGGTTGCAAAGTCAGGCGTCCCGTAGGGATCGCGATACACGGCCGCATTCAGGTATAAGCGGGCCAGTAAAGCCTTTACGGCATCTTGGGTTAATCTGCCGGGCCCACTGTCATTATTGATGACATCCACTACCGACAGAAGTTCGCTTTCAACGTACGCAATGGCCTCTGGTCCCCGGAGGATTTCAGAGAGTTGGTCTGAGTTGTCCTTCTTAAAAACAAGGCCCCAATTATCAAGGGCCAGCATGTTGAGGTAGGCCTTCATGGCAATCATTTCGTAAAGGGCACCTTGGGCTTTTGCGTCACCCGCCTCAGCTTCCCGGCTCAACCTTTCCTCCGCAATGACGGCCCTTGATATAGATAAAGTGATAAACGTCCACGAATCCCCTACCAAGCTATTGCCGGGGGTCGTAAGATGTTGGTGAACCGCAATGAACTTACCACCGTCAAACCAGTCCGTACCCCCCCGGTAGGGAAGGATGGCTTCATCAGAGGCAACTTCTTGCAGTCCAAAATTAGCCGTATGCAGCCATGCCTGACTCAGAAGACCGTACACCGGTGCGATGGACCCGCTCACGATTTCTGCTTGTCCGGTTCCGGTGAGCGACTCGTCAAGAATCTCTTCCTCTAAATCGGTACAACCAAAAAATGTGAATAGAAATACGAATGTCGGTAGTGCTTTATAAAGTATTATGTTTTTCATATCATTTTGTGTTTTATGAAAGAGAGTAGTGGTAACGTTAGAAGGTTACGTTAAGACTGAATAATACCGTTCTGGCCCGGGGGTACGTGAAACGGTCAATTCCGAAGGTTTGAATGTCGGCGGAGGAGGATCCGGTATTGACTTCCGGGTCATATCCTGAATAATCGGTGATAACGAAGAGGTTTTGACCGGTTATCGCGAAACGGATATTCCGGATCGCATCCCCCAACCCCATCTGTTCAGCGCTTAGGTTATAGGCGATGGTAGCGTTGTTCAATCGTAAGAAAGAGCCATTCTCCAGATAACGGGTAGACACGGTGTTAGCGTTACTTAATAGCTCATCAGGGTACTGCACCGCAAAATCAGTAGTGTTGTTTGACCGGGCCAACAGCGCCTTGTTGAACAGGGTCATGGTCGAGTGATTATACACTTCGTTACCAGCTACCCCATTGAAATTTAAGCCTAGATCAAAAGACTTGTACTTAAGGTTCAGGTAATACGCGTAGATAAATTCAGGAATGGCACTGCCCACGACGCTACGGTCATCATCCAGTACTTCACCATCTCCATTGGTGTCCCGGAAAGTGTTCAGGCCGGTATCCGCGTTAATACCATCAAACTGGAGCATGTAGAAGGCTCCTAACGGCTCATCATTAACGTAACCATTGATGGTTGCTCCCGTCTGGCCAGAACCCTGGGCCGCCCCGGTTGTCAGTACCGAGTAGGGCGAATCTTTCACCCGGTTTTGGATGTAGGTGACGTTGCCACCGATATTATAAGAAAAATCTCCCTGGGTATCGCCACCGTAATTCAACGCCAACTCAACCCCACTGTTAAGGATTTTCATATCCGGGATGTTGTTCCAGTATAGAGCGGTTGGCTCCACCGGATCGGCCGGAACAACTTCCAAAAGTATATTGGAAGACTCTTTGTGGAAATAATCTAACGTTCCGGTCAAACGGTAATTGAAGAACGCAAAATCAACTCCTACATCTACTTGGGAGGACACTTCCCACTGTAGATTGGGATTGGCCAAACGGGTGAAAACGATTCCGTAGGGATAACCATCAATGGATGTGGCGTCGGTATCTATGGGATAGGTATTGAGACTACCCGCCCCGTTTATAAGCCGATCTTCTGAAAAACTGGCTTTGGTGATTTTGGAGGGAATCTCCTGGTTACCCGTTCGGCCCCAGCTTGCCCGTAATTTCAAGTTGTCAAAACCCGAGTTCACCATAAAGTCTTCATTGCTGATGTTCCATCCCAGGGCGAAAGAGGGGAAATAGCCGTATTTGTTGTTGTCCCCGAACTTTGAGGATCCATCGGCCCGAAACGTGGCGGTCAGCAGGTATTTATCGGCATACCCGTAGTTGAGTCTGCCAAAGAAGGATTGTAGCTCGTTTTTGAAGGCCGCTGAACTCACTGAGGTAGGATATTCATCGGTACTGGTCTGGTCTTGAAACCTAGGTTCAATGTTGTTATCGGCAAAACCCCGGTAAGAAAATATTCTTGTTTCATCCGAAAAGTTTTGGTAAGAATGCCCCCCGAGTAGGATAACACTGTGCGCATTATTGCTCCAATTATAGGTAATCGTATTCTCGACCAGTTGGTTGGTATTGGCACTCATGGTACTTTTTAGTGACCCATTTGAAATATCGTCCTCATTGATAACGGACCCAAAGGGTTTATACTGTTCATCCCTATCGGTAGCGGAGTAGTCAACCCCCAGGTTCAATTTATACGTAAGGCCGTCCACGAGTTCTATGGACGGTGAAATACTAGCTAAGATGCGGTTATTGATGGCCCCATCACTAAAAAGATCGTACCGTCTGAGCGGATTTAAGTTGTTGGTGCTCAATAAGGTAGGCTCACCGTCCGTGCGTGCGGGAACCGTAGGGTTCACACTGAGCATGTCGCTGATGGTTGATGTGATGCTAGGCCGTAAGTTTTCCGTGCGAGAGGCCGTCAGATTATAATCTACGTTCAACCTACCGTTAAATGCCTTTTGGTTCATGTTCAATTTGCCTGAATAGCGCTTTAAATTGCTATTCTTCAAGATTCCTTCTTGATTCTGATAGCCAAGGGATGCGAAATAGGAAAACTTCTCCTGACTGGCTCCACTGATGGACAGATTGACGTTGCTTGATACGCCGGTTTGGGTCAATTCATCCTGCCAATCCGTATTCGCGCCAAAGTCTTCCAAATTTCCGCCCACCGCTACTACCTGCCTCCGAAACTCATCGGCATCGAGAACATTTATTTTATTGGCAAGAGACGACAAAGCGGTGGACGCCGAAAGGTTCATTTCGGTTTTTCCCGATTTGCCCCTTTTCGTGGTAATGACAACGACTCCGTTGGCTGCCCGGGAACCATATACTGCCGCCGCACTGGCATCCTTTAGCACATCAATACTCTCTATGTCGTTGGGATTAAGAAAATTCAGGGGATTGGAGGCAAGGCCGGTAGATGAATTGTCTAACAAAAAGCCATCAACCACGTAAAGCGGCTGGGTTCCGGAACGCAAGCTACCGATACCCCTAATAATCACATCTTGTGAGGCACCCGGTTCACCACTGTTTGAGGTGATGGAGACCCCCGCCAATTTACCCTGAATCAGTTCACCGGGGTTCGTAACCACCCCCACGTTAAAGTTCTCACTATTAACCGAAGCAACCGAGCCCGTCACGTCGGACCTTTTTTGGGTGCCGTAACCAACCACCACAATTTCATTCAATTGCGAAACATCGGAGTCTAATTGAACCACGATGGATGATTGCCCATCCAATGGAACCTCCTTCGAGTAAAATCCCACATAAGAAATGGTAAGAATGACGTCTAGATCGGCATCAATACTAAATTTTCCGTCAATATCAGTTGTTGTGCCGTTGGTTGTTCCTTTAACGATAACAGTTGCGCCGGGCAACGGTGCTCCGGTATCATCGGTAACCGTGCCCGAGATTGGTTGGGCAGCGGCTACTACCCTTAACAAGGGGACCTTTGTTGTAGAAACCCTCTCCTTATCCGTATTTTTAGCAGACGCATAGGATGCATCAACACTAAATCCAGCCCAAGATATCAGACACGCGAAAGCACATATGAGTCTTGATGATCGTAATTTTGAACACATAGGTTTAAGAGTAGGTTGACTGAAAATTTTCGGTATTTCGTATTTTAATAAGGTCCCAAAAGTAACCTAACTGCAACAGAGTGCTGTTAACTACATGTTAAGATGGTGTTAAGAAGATGTTAATTTTGTGCCAGTCCCCACTTACTGGACAGACAGGTGAGGTAGTTGCTCACCACCGCTGAGAAGTTTAGTGCACCCGCAACTTTAGGGCGTGTTGACATCCAAGCTTAGACGGTATTTTCGGTGCGTGCTGCTGCTTCACACCATCCTGAAAACTATCAAGATACCGATCAGTCGTCCTGAGGTCTTTGTGCCCTAGGCTCCAAGGATACTACACCGAAAGTCTATGACACTCTATTGGCTTCGGGATAGTGCTCACAACGGAATATTGCCGTGCTTCTTTCGGGGCAATTGATCCGCTTTGTTTTCCAGCATTCCGAACGCTCGGATAAGGGTAACGCGGGTCTGTTCTGGCAGGATCACGGCATCCACGTAGCCCCGGCTCGCGGCGCGGTAGGGATTGGCGAAGGTGGTGGTATACTCGTCCACTTTCTCCTGAAGCTTGGCCTCCGCATCGTCGGCTTCGGCAATCTCCCGACGAAAGATGATCTCGGCGGCTCCCTTGGGACCCATCACGGCGATTTCAGCGGTGGGCCAAGCATAGTTCATATCGGCCCCAATGTGCTTGGAGTTCATCACGTCGTAGGCCCCGCCGTAGGCCTTTCGGGTAATCACCGTGATGCGGGGCACGGTGGCTTCGCTAAAAGCATAGAGCAGTTTGGCCCCGTTGGTGATAATGGCGTTCCACTCCTGATCGGTGCCGGGCAAGAAACCGGGCACGTCCTCCAGCACCAGCAACGGAATGTTGAACGCATCGCAGAAGCGCACGAAGCGCGCCCCCTTCACACTGGCGTTGATGTCGAGTACTCCCGCCAGAGCAGCCGGTTGGTTGCCCACAATCCCGATGCTGCGCCCCGCCAAGCGAGCGAAACCCACAATAATATTCTCCGCAAAAGCGCGGTGCACTTCCATAAACGAATTGGTATCCACGATGCCCGCCACCACTTCCCGCATGTCGTAGGGCTGGTTGGAATTTTCGGGAACGATGTTGTTCAGCACCGGACGCTCTTCCGAAACGGATGGTGCGTACTCCAGTGCCGGGGCGTCCTCTTCGCAGTTCTGCGGCAGGTAGCTGAGCAGACGCTGCACCGACTGGATGCAGTGCAGTTCGTTGGGGGAGGTGAAGTGGGTGATGCCGCTTTTGGTGCTGTGCGTGGTGGCTCCGCCCAGTTCTTCGGCGGTCACCTCTTCCTGCGTCACCGTTTTCACCACGTTGGGACCGGTAACAAACATGTAGGAGGTGTTTTCCACCATGAAGATAAAGTCGGTGATGGCGGGTGAGTAGACCGCCCCTCCGGCGCAGGGACCCATCACCAGCGAGAGCTGGGGCACCACGCCCGAGGCCAGGGTGTTGCGGTAAAAAATGTCGGCGTAGCCACCCAACGATACCACTCCTTCCTGGATACGCGCTCCGCCTGAGTCGTTGAGCCCAATGATGGGCGCTCCGTTTTTCATGGCCAAGTCCATGATCCGCACAATTTTTTCGGCGTGCGCTTCGGATAAAGAACCGCCGAACACCGTAAAATCCTGCGCGTAGACGTAGATCATCCGTCCGGCCACGGTTCCGTAACCCGTCACCACGCCGTCGCCCAGAAATCGTTGCTTCTCTAACCCAAACTCGTGGCTTCGGTGCTGCACCAGTTTTCCGATCTCCTCGAAACTGCCGGGATCCAGCAGCAGGGCCAGGCGCTCGCGGGCGGTGAGTTTTCCCTTATCGTGTTGCGCCTGGATGCGGGCTTCACCGCCGCCCTGCTCGGCTTCGGCGTTTTTCTTTTGCCACGCTGTTTTCTTATCCAGGGCGGGATGGGGGGTGGAGGTTTTGCTCATGGTGCAGGGGGTTGGGTTGATCAAATATAGTAGGAATTTTGAGGGAATTCTTTCTTCTTTGCCCCCAGCTTATTGGGAAAACCAATAAAAAAGCTTTCAGCTCCCCATTAAACCAGCCCACCGTCGCATGCAGCCAGAAACCGTAGCGGTCATTGACCTAGGCACCAACACTTTTCATATTTTGGTTGCCGAGGTGGAGCCCGGAGGCGCTTACCGGATTGTGGAACGCCTTCGCATTCCGGTGATGATTGGCAAAGGTGGCATCAACCAGGGACTGATCACCGAAGAAGGGCAGCAGCGGGCGCTGAAAGCGTTGCAGCAGTTCGCAAAGCTTATCGAGCAACGAGGCATCACCAAGGTGCGGGCCACGGCCACCAGCGCGTTTCGTAACGCCCGGAACGGGCCCACCCTGGTGCAGCGCATCCGCGAAGAAACAGGTATTGCGGTAGACATCATCGATGGCAACCAGGAGGCTGCGTATATTTTTCGGGGAGTGCAAGCGGCCTTGTCGCTGGACAAAGAACCGGTCCTGATTATGGATATTGGCGGCGGCAGCGTGGAGTTTATCCTGAGCAGCGACCAGCAGATTCGCTGGAAGCAAAGCTTTGAGATTGGCGCCCAGCGCTTGCTGGATCGCTTTGATATCCAGGATCCCATCTCGGTCGAGAATCGGAACGAACTCACCGCTTACTTTCACGAGGCCCTTACTGATCTTCTAAAAGCCAGCAAGCAGTGGCAACCGACTACCTTGGTTGGGGCGTCTGGCACCTTCGAGACGCTGTGCGACATTCTCGCGCACCAGGAACACCTTACGGTGGCGGCCGACGCCTGTGAACTACCCATCTCGGCCGATAGCTTCTCTTTGATCCTGCAAGAACTACTACGCAAGAACCGGGCGGAGCGTCTGGCTATTTCTGGTATGGTTGAGATGCGCGTCGACATGATCGTGGTAGCGGCCTGGCTGATTCGGTTTGTGCTCGATGCGCTCGATATCAAAGCGTTACGCGTGTCAGCTTACGCCCTGAAAGAGGGAGTGTTGCAGGACTTGATTGCCACGCTGCGATGAAAAACAAACTTTCCATTTCGTGTTCTGTACTTTTTATCCTACCTAACTACTGCGTCGCCTATGGCTAACTATCCGCATCAGTTGCTGCAACAACTAAGCACCTCGGTTTTTCGAAAGATCGGGTGTTCTGCCGACCATGCTGCACTAGCCGCCGAGGTGTTAGCGTCGGCCGACCTGCGGGGCGTCGACTCGCACGGCATTGCGCGCTTGGTGGGCTACGTGCGCCTGTGGGAGAAGCAGCGCGTTAACGCTCGTCCGACCATCCGGGTGGTGCACGAAACGCCCAGCACTGCGGTGATCGACGGCGATGCCGGACTTGGTCTGGTGGTGGCGCCCCGCGCAATGGAGGTGGCGATCAATAAAGCGCGCACGGCGGGCACCGGCTGGGTGGCGGTGCGCAACTCCAACCACTTTGGCATTGCCGGGTATCATGCCCTGCTGGCCCTGCCCCACGACATGATCGGCGTGGCCCTTACCAACGCCAGTCCGCTGGTGGCTCCCACCTTCGCCGTGGACCGGTTGCTGGGTACCAATCCCATTGCAGTGGCCATCCCCGCCGGTGAGCAGCCGCCGCTGGTCGTCGACATGGCCACCACGACCGTGGCCAACGGCAAGCTAGAAATTTTGCAACGCAAGGCCCAGCCCGCTCCCACGGGGTGGATTCAGGACAGTGAAGGCCATGCTTCTACTGACCCGACCGAAGTGTCGCAGGGCGGGGCGTTGCTGCCTTTGGGAGGCGATCACGTACACGGAAGCCACAAAGGTTACTGCCTGGGTGCGGTAGTGGATATTTTCTCGGCGGTGTTTTCGGGAGCCAACTACGGTCCCTGGGTACCGCCCTTCGTCAGTTTTCTGGATCCGCCGACTGATCCGGTGGGGCAAGGCATCGGGCACTTCTTGGGAGCCATTCGCATCGATGCTTTTCGCCCCGCCGATGAGTTCAAGCAGCATATGGACCGTTGGATCAGCACCTTTCGGCAGGCGCGGACGGCCGAAGGACACGAACGCGTACTGATTCCGGGCGATCCCGAACGAGCGACGGAAGCAAGGCGGCGAGAAGAAGGAGTGCCGCTGTTGGGGCCGGTCGTGGCCGACTTAGTAGCGCTGGGAGAAAAACTGAACGTAGATACGGATTTCCTACGGGCAGCTAACGTTGATCTATAAAATCTCTGCTATGATAAAGCGCTTATCCGTAATGACACTTTGGGTACTGACTGGCCTGTCGGGCTTGGCCCAACCTCAGGAACGGGTGCTGTACAAGCAAATCGATACGACCGCCCTCTACCTGGACGTTTACTATCCACCCGCTTACGACAGCAGCGCCGCTTACCCGGCAATGGTTTTCTTCTTTGGCGGCGGCTGGAATAGCGGTAGCACGAAGCAGTTTGCCCCCCACGCCCGGTATTTTTCGGATCGGGGCATCGTATGTTTTGTGGCAGATTATCGGGTAGCGAAGCGGCAGCGTACGAGTCCCTTTGAGTCGCTCAAAGACGCCAGGTCAGCAATGCGGTTCGTAAGAGAACATGCCGAGGAATATCGCGTTGATCCCGCGCAAATTATCGCGGCGGGCGGGTCGGCCGGAGGGCATCTGGCGGCGGCCACTGCTCTGGTGGAAGGCTACGACGAAGCCAGCGATGACTTGTCCGTTAGTTGCGTCCCGAATGCCTTGGTGCTGTTCAATCCGGTGATCGACAACGGACCCGGCGGCTACGGGTACGAACGGATCGGCCAGGCTTATAAGAATTTTTCGCCCCTGCATAATATCAGCGCGGGCGCTCCCCCTACCATTATTTTGTTAGGAACCGAAGATAACCTCATTCCGGTGGCGACCGCCGAATACTACCAGACGGTAATGGAAAAAGTGGGAAGCCGGTGCGAACTGATGTTGTATGAAGGAGGAGAGCACGGCTTCTTTAACTACCGGAGCCGAGACAATTATCGGAAGACCATCCGGGCAACTGATCAGTTTTTGAAATCATTAGGCTATTTAAAGGGGAACCCGCCGGAGGACATCAAGTAGCTATCTTCTACAGCGTGAATCCCACGTTGAACCTCCAGGGATTTGCGTAGGGTGAGCGGTTAACGTCGTAGATAAAGTTATACATCGCGGAGATGATAATCCCCGCCCGGCGGCCGACCGGCTGAAACAGCCCTCCTCCCAGAAAAAAACCGGGCACCCAGGCGCGCACTAGCCGGTCAGGGTTGCGGATGAGGTACTGGGTGTTCAGGCTTTCCAGCTCGGTTTGCGCGAAGAACTGCTGCCCAAAGCGCTGGCGCGCGAAGACGCGGGCTCCGTACAGACTAGACGCTTGATAGCCCCGGCGCTTCGCGTAGCGGTAAACAATGCCCGGACCCGCCGTGAACCGATCCGTGAACCGGTAGCCAACCGTCGGCGATACCTCAATGAAGGTGAGATTGCCAAACAGTAGATTGAAGTTGCCTCCCACCGTCACTTTTTCCCAGAAATTGGGAGCGGTAGGCTCTTCGTAGTAGGTTTGCGCAGAGTCAGTCTGGGCGTAGCTGGGCAAAGAAAAAGCGACCATCACAATCCATCCCATGGCTAGTTTCCTCATGCGCTATTCGCTCACAATTACGTAAACGTCTTCCTCCGGCCTTTTCATCAGGTATTTCTCCCGGGCTACTTTCTCAAGTTGCTGGTCATCGGCAAGTAACGCTTCCCGATCCTGATTCACCTGCTTAATTTGCTGTTCGTAGAACTCCTTTTCAGTCTCCAAATCGCGTAATTTCTTTCCTAGCCGGTACTGGGAGCGCAGGTCATTGACGTCTACAAAGAGCATCCACCCCACGAAAGCTACCGTGAACAGGAAGAAAAAGCTCTTTACAAATTTGGGGACCTTGGCCATTCGGGAAAAGGGGGTACAATAGCTTGCTATCCCGTACAAAACGGGGTAACAATGGTTCTCATTGTGCATGATCCCCGGCAAGGTAACCATTTTATCGAGTTTGCCCTATGGCCATTAGCGTTTGTCGGTTCGGCTTCTACAACAAGCCCCTGGGATAAACCGCGGTTTTACCCATCATTTCCTCAATACGCAGCAACTGATTGTACTTTGCCATGCGGTCGGATCGTGAAGCGGAGCCGGTCTTGATTTGCCCGGTATTCAGCGCTACGGCCAAGTCAGCAATGGTATTATCTTCGGTTTCTCCGGATCGGTGCGACATCACGCTTTTGTAGCCGTTGCGTCGGGCCAGGTTGATGGCGTCGATGGTTTCGGTGAGGGTACCAATCTGGTTCACCTTGATCAGGATGGCGTTGCCGATGCCCTGGTCAATCCCTTGTTGCAGTCGTTCCACGTTGGTGACAAACAGATCATCGCCGACCAATTGTATTTTGTCTCCCAGCAGTTCGGTATGGCGCTTCCAGCCCTCCCAATCGTCTTCCTGCATGCCGTCCTCAATAGAAATGATCGGATACTTATCAGCCCACTCTTTCCAGTAGTCGGCCATTTCAGAAGAGGTGAGTTCGTCACCAGTAGAGGCAAAGCGGTAGACTTTTTTCTCTTCATCGTAAAACTCGGAGGCGGCCGCATCCATCGCCACGAAGATATCTTCGCCGGGCCGGTAACCCGCTTTCTCAATGGCCTGCAACACCACCTCAATAGCCTCCACGTTAGAAGCAATGTTGGGAGCGAATCCGCCTTCGTCGCCTACGTTGGTAGACAAGCCTTTATCCTTCAGCACCTTTTTGAGGTGATGAAACACCTCGGTCCCCATGCGCAGGGCTTCGGAAAAGGTTTCGGCCTTCATGGGCATCACCATAAACTCTTGAAAGTCGATGGCGTTGTCGGCGTGGCTTCCGCCGTTCAGAATGTTCATCATGGGCACCGGCAAGGTGTTAGCGCTCACGCCCCCGATGTAGCGGAACAATGGTTGATGCACCGTTTGCGCAGCGGCCTTAGCAACGGCTAGAGATACGCCCAAAATAGCATTTGCTCCCAGCTTCGCTTTGTTGGGCGTACCGTTGAGCTCGATCATGGTGTGGTCGATCAGGTTTTGTTCAAACACCGAGGTGCCTACCAATTCCTGAGCAATCGCTTGATTCACGTTTTCTACGGCTTGGGTTACTCCTTTTCCCATAAACCGATCAGGATCATTATCGCGCAGTTCTACCGCTTCGTGTTTGCCGGTCGAGGCTCCCGAAGGCACCGCAGCGCGTCCCAGCGCTCCGTCCTCGGTGGTAACATCTACCTCTACGGTTGGGTTTCCCCGCGAATCTAGAATCTGACGGGCGTGAATTTTCTTAATGATACTCATGAGAGAAGTGGATTGAATGAGGGAATGAAAGGGTTTGGGTACTGAATCTGCTTGGTGTTTTGCTATGAGTGGGCACGGGCGGCAGATATAGTGGCATCGGAAGAAGAGGATACACCACTGCTATCCCGCATCAGGTCCACGAACTGATCAAACAGGTAGCGTGAATCGTGGGGTCCGGGTGATGATTCGGGATGGTATTGCACCGAAAACGCCTTCTTATCTCGAAGTCGGATACCGGCCACCGTGTCATCGTTCAGGTTGATGTGCGTCACTTCCACGTCGGGCGACTGCCGGGCGGTGGCTAGGTCTACCGAAAAACCGTGGTTTTGGGAGGTGATCTCGCTTAGTCCGGTGAGTAAATTCTTCACCGGATGGTTCAGTCCGCGGTGTCCGTGGTGCATCTTATAGGTATCGATACCCTTGGCCCGCGCCAGCACCTGATGCCCCAGGCAAATACCAAACAGGGGTTTGTCTTCCCCTACAATCGCCCGAACGGTGGCGGCGGCGTAATCCATCGCACCGGGATCGCCCGGCCCATTAGACACAAAATAACCGTCGGGGTTCCAGGCTTCCATTTCGGCAAACGAAGTTTTGGCCGGAAACACCCGGCACTGGCAGCCCCGCTCGATGAGGTTGTTTAGAATGCTGGTTTTGATGCCCAGGTCTAGCACCGCCACGCGAAAATCCGCATCATCCGGACCAAGCGTGAACGTTTCGGTAGCACACACTTTGCTCGACAGTTCTAGTCCTTCCATGGATGGCACCTTCGCTAGGTGTTCTTTCAGCTGCTCGGGACCAAGCTCTTCGGAGGAAACTACGGCGTTCATGGCTCCTTTGGCGCGGATGTGGCGTACCAGTTTGCGGGTGTCGATGCCGGTGATTCCTACGATGCCCGCTTCCTCCAAGTACTGCTGCAGGTCATGATCGGCCTGGGTGCGGCTGTAATGATTAGAAAAGGCATTGACCACCAGTGCGCTGATCTTAGGGGCGGCCGACTCTTGTTCGCTTGTTAACACACCGTAGTTTCCGATGTGCGAAGTGGTGTTAACGATGATCTGGCCGTAGTACGAAGGATCGGTATATATTTCTTGGTAACCCGTCATGCCGGTGTTGAAGCAAATTTCGCCCCCGCGGGTTCCGATTTTGCCAATAGCCCAGCCCTGAAAGGTGGTGCCATCCTGAAGATAAAGGACTGCCGGAGCGGGAGAGGGGTGCATCATGGGGTGGTGAATAGGTTCGGGTAGTGGCTGCAAGTTTGAAAATTATACGGTAAAAAAAAAGGGATTTTCCAGCCAGTGGAAAATCCCTTCTTTCGTAGTCTTCAACCAATCACGCCTTATCCTTAGGCTCCTGATCGTTATCATCAGATTCGTCGTCACCATTTGCCGGGGCATCGGTTCGGTCGCCTTCGTCGGTGGTTTCCACCACAATAGGCTCATCCACCACCGCCTCACCACTTAGTTCGATCACGTTATCGTGTACATTTACTTCTACTACCGGCTCCTCAGGTACGTCATCTTCCACAACCGGCACGTCTTCTGTAGTTGCCGCAACAGGATCTGAAGTTGCCGTTGCGGTATTATCCTCATCGACCGCGGGGGGAGCGTCCAGAATGGTTTCCGAAGCAATCTCATCAGTAGATGCATCAAGCGCATCTTCTTCGGTATCGGCCGATGTAGCGACAGCTACTGAAGCGGTTTCAGCCGACTGGTCAGTATCCTTTTCTTCTCCTGCTTTCTTGCCACCCCGGCGGCTACGGCGCGTGCGGGTCTTGGCTTTTTCTTCGCCCTGGGTGTAGAGGTCGTTGAAGTCCACCAGTTCGATCAGGGCCATTTCGGCATTATCACCCAAACGACCGCCCAGTTTGATGATGCGGGTGTACCCGCCGGGTCGATCTGCCACTTTCTCGGCCACCTCGCTAAAGAGCACCTGCGATGAGGTCTTATCTTGTAGGTAAGAGAAGACCACCCGCCGCGACTGAGTGGTATCGGTCTTCGATCGGGTGATAAGGGGTTCTACGTACTGACGCAACGCCTTAGCCTTCGCCACCGTGGTGGTAATCCGCTTGTTGATAATCAACGAAGCCGCCATGTTCGATAACATCGCTTTGCGATGCGTGGACGTGCGCCCCAGGTGATTAAATTTCTTTCCGTGTCTCATGATCTTCTGTTTGTAAGCTAGCGGTAACTCGCTTAATCTTCTTCTAACTTATACCGGGTGAGGTCCATGCCAAAGGTCAGGTTCTTGTCTTGTACCAACTGCTCCAGTTCAGCCAATGACTTCTTACCAAAGTTGCGGAACTTCATCATATCTGATATCTCCAGCGTTACTAAATCTCCCAAGGTGCGCACGTCTGCCGCCTTTAGACAGTTATAAGCGCGTACCGACAGGTCAAGGTCGTTAAGCGGCGTCTTAAGTAGCTTTCGCATGTGCAGCAATTCTTCATCCACCGTATCGGGCTCGCCCTGCTGCGGAGTTTCCAGAATCATATTCTGGTCGGAGAAGAGCATAAAGTGGTTGATCAGGATATTGGCGGCACCCTTCAGCGCGTCTTCCGGATGCACCGATCCGTCGGTCTGGATGTCTAACTGCAGTTGCTCATAGTCGGTTTTTTGCTCCACCCGGGTGTTCTCGATGCGGTACATCACATTTTTGATGGGAGTGAAAATAGCGTCAATGGCGATATAGCCCAGGGCCTGATCGCTCTGCTTGTTTTCATCCGCAGGCACATAACCTCGACCTTTTTCTACGTAGATTTCTATCTCAGTATCCACCGAGGCATCCAGGTTGGCAATCACGTGATCGCCGTTGAGTACTTCGAAAGAGTTGGTGTGCTTCTGAATATCGGCTCCCGTAAAGGTAGATTGCCCCTTGAGCGACACCACAATCTTGCTATCAACGAAATCTTCGGACGTTTTTCGAAAGCGAACCATCTTTAGGTTCAAAATCATTTCCGAGACATCTTCAACTATTCCTTCTACGGAAGAAAATTCGTGCAGCACTCCGGGGACTTTTACGCCGATAACCGCATAGCCTTCCAGGGAAGACAAGAGGATTCTTCGCAGTGCGTTGCCGATGGTGACTCCGTATCCCCGCTCCAGTGGTTTGAAAGTGAAAACGCCGTGGAAATTATCGGCCTTCTCCATCACCACCTTTTCAGGCATTTGAAACGCTAGTATTGACATGGATGAGTTGTGTTGGGTAACTATTTACTTAGAGTAAAGCTCAATGATTAACTGCTCTTGCAGGTTCTCAGGAATTTCATCGCGCTGGGGGTGCGTGGTGTAGCGTCCGGAAAGTTCGCTTTGGTCCCACTCTAGCCAGCTATGCCGCTTGGTCTTGGCACTGTTGGAGGTGACACTATCCACCACCGCTTGCAGTGATTTTGATTTTTCGCGTACCGCCACGATGTCGCCGGGTTTTAGACTGTAGGAAGGAATATTAACGACATCGCCATTGACGGTGACGTGTTTGTGACCTACCAATTGGCGTGCTCCCCGTCGGGTGGGGGAAATACCCAGACGATACACCACGTTGTCAAGACGCGCCTCAAGCAACTGCAAGAGCACCTCACCGGTGATTCCCTGGCTACGGCTGGCCTTATCAAAGAGGTTAGCAAACTGCTTCTCCAGCACTCCATAGGTATACTTTGCCTTTTGCTTGGCCAGCAGCTGAATGGCGTATTCCGACTGCTTGCGTCGGCGGCTGCGTCCGTGCTGCCCGGGAGGGTAACTTTTCTTCTGTAGGGCCTTGCTGGGGCCAAAAATAGGATCATTGAACTTGCGGGCAATCTTCGCCCTCGGACCTCGATATCGAGCCATAGTGTATTTGGTTGAGACGCGGTGAATCGCATCTGTACGATTGTGATTTTATTATACGCGCCGTCGCTTGGGGGGGCGGCATCCGTTGTGGGGCAACGGCGTCACGTCCTGGATAGATGTTACTTCCAGGCCGGTGTTCTGTAACGAACGGATCGCGGCGTCGCGTCCTGAGCCAGGCCCTTTGATGAACACTTCCACTTTGCGCATACCGGCGTCGTGCGCTTTCTGGGCACAGTTCGCCGCTGCCATTTGCGCAGCGTAGGGTGTGTTCTTTTTGGAACCACGAAATCCCATTTTACCAGCCGAAGCCCAGGAAATTACTTGTCCTGTGGTGTTGGTAATAGAGATAATGATGTTGTTAAAGGAAGCTTTAATGTGGGCTTGTCCTAGGGTTTCAACCCCTACCACCCGCTTCTTTCCTTTGTCTTTTCGTTTTTGTGCCATTGTACTTAGGTTGAGCCGCAATTCATTGCGGCTTTACAAATCGAGACGCGATATATCCACCCTGGATACGAAACGATTTTACTATCTAGTTGCTTTTTTCTTGTTAGCGACCGTCTTGCGCTTGCCCTTGCGCGTGCGCGAGTTATTTTTGGTGTGTTGCCCCCGCACCGGAAGTCCCCGGCGGTGGCGCAGTCCACGGTAACAACCAATATCCAGCAGTCGCTTGATGCTTAACTGCACCTCCGATTTAAGTACCCCCTCTACCTTGAAATCCTCCGAGATAATTGATCGGATGGCGTTGGACTCTTCATCGGACCACTCCCCCGCTTTCTTATCACGGTCCACACCAGCTCGTTGTAAAATGTCATTAGAAGAACTCCGGCCAATACCAAATATGTACGTCAGACCTACTTCTCCTCGTTTATTGTCGGGAATATCAACTCCAGCTATTCGCATAATTATCCTTGTCGTTGTTTAAATCTCGGGTTCTTCTTATTGATCACGTAGAGTTTCCCCTTACGGCGTACGATCACGCAATTGACGCTACGCTTTTTGACTGATGCTTTAACTTTCATGACTATTTATATCGATAAACAATTCTTCCTTTAGACAAATCATAAGGCGACATTTCCAGTTTTACCCGGTCGCCTGGTAAGATCTTAATATAATTCATTCGCATTTTTCCAGAAATATGGGCCACTACTTCGTGGCCGTTTTCCAGTTCCACCCGAAACATCGCGTTAGATAGTGCTTCGGAGATCGTTCCATCCTGCTCAATAGATGATTGTTTTGCCATAGGGTGCTATATACTCAGTTTAAATCAGGCAACCGCTGCCCCTTGGGAACGCCCTCTCACTTTGCCAGACTGCATCATACCTTCGTAGTGCCGCATCAACAAATAACTCTCAATCTGCTGTAAGGTATCTAAAATTACCCCCACCATGATCAGCAGTGAAGTGCCTCCGTAGAAATAAGAAAACTCCATAATCACTCCGGCTAGATTTGCCAGCGCCGGCAGTATTGCAATCACCGCCAGGAAAATAGATCCGGGCAGCGTGATGCGCGACAATACAGCATCAATATAGTCCGCCGTGGGCCGACCTGGTTTCACCCCGGGTACAAAACCTCCGTTGCGCTTTAAATCGTCAGAAATCTGACTAGAGTTGATGGTAATGGCGGTATAAAAGAACGTGAATAATATGATCATCACGGCGAATACTAAATTATACTGCCATGATGTGATGTCGCCAAACGTACGAACAACCATCGCGGCCGTATCGTTCGTGTCAGCAAAAAATCCTGATAACAGTCCCGGCAGAAACATCAATGACTGAGCAAAGATGATCGGCATTACTCCCGAAGCGTTCACTTTCAGCGGAATATACTGACGTTGTCCGCCATATACTTTGTTACCTACCACTTGCTTGGCGTACTGCACCGGAATGCGACGCACCGCCTGCACGAGCAGCACAGTTGCCATCACCACGAAGAACAGAGCGATAATTTCCAGCACAAACAACAGGGCACCGCTCATGCCTTTCGCTAGGGCTTCCTTAACGATAGAGTCCGGAAACTGAGCGATGATACCAATCATGATCAGCATGGATATACCGTTGCCAATACCTTTCTCGGTAATCTTTTCTCCCAGCCACATGCAGAAGATCGTTCCCGCCGTGAGCAAAATCATGGAAGATATCTTGAAAAAAGCGCCATCAATCACAATGGCTTCAGGAGTTACCGCGGTGGATAAGTAAGCGAGTGACTGACCCAGGGTAATCACAATAGTAAGCATCCGGGTGATCTGAGTAATCTTTTTACGACCCGAGTCGCCTTCCTTCTGTAATTTCTGGAAGTAGGGAACCGCTACGGTGAGTAGCTGGATCACAATGGATGCTGAAATATAGGGCATGATACCCAGTCCAAAAATAGACGCGCGGCTAAACGCCCCGCCCAAGAAGTTATCCAGAAGTCCTAACATACCACCACCGGCTTCGCCCAGCAGGTTGGGATCAACCCCGGGCAAAACCACAAATGAACCCAATCGGAAGATAATCAGAAACCCGACCGTATTCAGGATACGGGTCCGAAGTTCTTCGATAGCGAAGATATTGCGAATGGTGGTGATAAACTTCTTCATACGCGGGTAGACAGTTTGTTGATCGTTCCTCCAGCTTGTTCAATGGCAGCAATGGCTGATTTAGAAAACGCGTGTGCCTCAACGGTGATTGCCTTGGTGATCTCGCCATCCCCCAGAATTTTGAGTCGATCCTTCTTCCCAACCCGTCCAGCGTTCACAAAATCGAGCACGGTCAGTTCGTCAGCCCCCTTGTGCTCAGCAATGGCTTGCACTTGGTCGAGGTTCAGCACACTGTAGGAAACCCGGTTCGGAGAGTTAAATCCAAACTTAGGCACCCGACGCTGCAACGGCATCTGTCCGCCTTCAAACCCCATTTTCTTTTTGTATCCTGACCGAGATTTTGCTCCCTTATGGCCCCGCCCCGCAGTTTTTCCTTGTCCCGACCCCACACCTCTCCCGAGACGTTTGTTGGTGCGGGTAGACCCCGGAGCCGGTTGTAATGTGCTAAGATCCATATTATCCTTCGGTTACTTCTACCAGATGGTGTACCTTGTTGATCATCCCCCTGATCTGGGGAGTTGCTTCTACTTCTACCGTTCGGTTGATCTTTCCGAGACCCAGGGCCTGGATTGTTCGCTTCTGACGTACCGGACGGTTAATCAGGCTCTTTCGTTGGGTAATTTTTACCTTGGCCATCGCTATTATCCGTTAAAAACTGTGCTTAATTCTACTCCCCGTTGCTCGGCTACGGTATACGCGTCGCGCATTGACATGAGCGCTTCAAAGGTTGCTTTTACCACGTTGTGCGGATTGGACGATCCCTTGGACTTCGCAAGTACGTCGTGCAGTCCGGCGCTCTCTAACACTGCCCGCATGGCACCGCCCGCGATCACCCCGGTTCCAGGGGCGGCCGGCTTGATTAGTACCAGTCCTCCTCCGAACTTTCCGAGTGCTTCGTGGGGCACCGTTCCTTTAAGTACGGGGACCCGAAGTAGATTCTTTTTGGCATCGTCCACCCCTTTGGTGATCGCGTCAGTTACTTCATTGGCTTTGCCCAATCCATAACCTACCACTCCGTCGCCGTTTCCTACTACCACGATGGCAGAAAAGCTGAAGCGTCGCCCACCCTTCACCACTTTGGCAACCCGGTTGATAGAAACCACCCGCTCCTTGAGGTCTATTTCGCTTGCTTTGATTGATTTTACGTTCTTTGCCATATTCTTAAAATTTGAGACCTCCTTCACGAGCGCCATCAGCCAGGGCCTTCACCTTGCCGTGGTAAATGTATCCGTTTCGATCAAACACCACCGAAGAGACACCACTAGCGCTAGCGCGTTCGGCGAGCTTCTTGCCTACGTTACTAGCTACTTCAATGGTTGCGTTATTGTAATCACCCAACTCCCGCGATGAAGCCTGGGCTACAGTGCTACCCGCAGCATCATCGATCAACTGCGCGTAGATTCCTTTGTTACTTTTGTACACCGACAGTCGGGGTCGTTCCGGCGTTCCACTGATTTTAGTGCGAACTCCCATTTTGATGCGATTACGGCGGCTTGTTTTCTTATTCGTTGGCATATTGATATATTATTTAGCAGCTGCTTTACCAGCTTTTCTGCGAACCACCTCACCGACAAAGCGAATTCCCTTTCCTTTGTAAGGTTCAACGGGTCGCAATGACCTAATCTTGGCAGCCACTTGTCCTACTAATTGTTTGTCGTACCCCTCAACGGTGACAACGGGATTCTTTCCCTTGGCCGTTTCGGCTGTAACTTTCACGCCCTCGGGCATTTGCAAAAAGATTCCGTGTGAGTAACCCAGACTCAGCTCCAAAATATCACCTTGTACGGATGCTTTATAACCTACTCCTACCAGCTCCATTTCTTTCTTGATACCCTTGTTCACTCCTTCCACCATGTTGTTGATGAGCGAGCGATACAGGCCATGCATCATTTTGTGGCGCTTTTGGTCCGTAGGACGCTCCACGGTGATAGTACCGTCCTGTACGGTCACCTTGAGGTCTCGGTCTACTTTCTGAGACAAAGTACCCTTCGGACCCTTCACCGACACCACGTTGTGGTCGTCAGTAGTCAGGGTAACTTCCTTAGGTAATTCTATCGGTTGATTTCCTATTCTTGACATTTGCGTTGCTTAGTATACGTGGCAAATTACTTCACCCCCAATGCGAAGATCACGCGCTTCTTTGTCAGTGATCAACCCCTTGGAAGTTGAAATTATGGCAATCCCTAACCCATTTAGTACGCGGGGCAGGTTCTCAGCATCAGTGTACTTTCGCAGACCGGGCTTGCTGATACGCGTAATTTGTGTGATTGCCGGAGTTTTTTTCGCCGGGTTGTACTTCAGTGCGATCTTGATCACCCCCTGGTAATTGACTCCATCCTCAAACTTATAGTTCTGGATGTATCCCTTGGCGTGTAGCACCTTAGTGATTTCCTTTTTGATATTGGATGCCGGGATCTCCACGATGCGGTGATTCGCCCGGATAGCATTCCGGATGCGGGTAAGGTAATCGGCTATAGGATCAGTAACCATTTAGTTATTTAGTTGAGGCGCGATGCATCGCGTCTTTAAGTTGAGACGCAACGTATTGCGCCTGTATGTTTGTTATGCAACGCAAGGCGTCGCTGAAAACGGAGGGCAAAAGTACGTTAAATCTGTTCGTTTTAAAAGCTTTTTACCAACTAGCTTTCGTGATTCCAGGAATCTTTCCCATAGAAGCCATTTCTCGGAACGTGACGCGTGATATTCCGAACTTACGCATGTACCCGCGGGGGCGTCCGGTTAGTTTACAGCGGTTGTGCAAACGCACCGGTGATGCATTGCGCGGAAGCTTATCCAGTCCTTCGTAGTCGCCTTCTGCCTTGAGTTGCGCCCGCTTTTCGGCGTAACGTTCTACCGTGCGTTGGCGTTTTCTTTCTCGGGCGATAATTGATTGCTTAGCCATATTGCTTAGTTATTTTTGTTTGCGAAAGGCATTCCGAATGCCTTCAGCAGTTCGTAACACTCCTCATCCGTTTGGGCACTGGTCACAAAAGTGATATCCATACCAGAGATTTGGTTTACTTTATCAATACTGATTTCAGGGAAAATGATTTGTTCCTTCACGCCCAGGGTATAGTTTCCCCGGCCATCAAACCCCTTATCGTTGATGCCGCGAAAGTCACGTACCCGGGGCAGCGCGATGTTCATCAGACGATCCATAAATTCGTACATCCGATTACCCCGCAGCGTCACTTTAGCCCCGATGGGCATGCCCTCGCGAAGCTTAAAGTTAGATACTGAAGTCTTGGCAATGGTAGCTACCGCTTTCTGACCGGTGATGGTAGACAACTCTTCCACCCCCACGTCAACTAGCTTTTTGTCGGCCACTGCTGCTCCGATACCCTTATTCACGGCAATCTTCATCACCTTGGGCACCTGCATCACGGACTTGTAGCTAAATTTTTCCTGAAGTTTAGGAATAATTTCCTGCTGGTACTTTTCTTTAAGCTGCGGGATATAAGTTTCTGTCGTTGCCATTACTGAATAAATTCGCTGGTTTTTTTACTAAATCGTTGCAGTTTACCGGCGTCGTTACGACGACGCCCCACGCGGGTAGCTTCGCCAGTGGCCGGGTCAACAAGCATTAGGTTGCTGATATGAATCAGGGCTTCCTGCTGCTCTCTTCCCCCTTCGGGATACTGCGCCGAGGGTTTATTGTGCTTGGTAACCATTCTTACCCCTTCTACCTTTGCCTTGTTTAGGGCAGAGTGAATTTCTACTACCTTACCAGTTTTCCCCTTATCGTTTCCAGAAATCACCTTAACGGTATCATCCTTTTTGATCCGGAGTTTAATCTTCTTGGTGTGTTGCGTCTTCATAGTGTTTTAAAGTACTTCGGGAGCCAATGAGACAATTTTCATGAATTGCTTCTCGCGCAACTCGCGGGCCACGGGTCCGAAAATACGGGTGCCCCGGGGCTCGTCGTTCGGGTTAAGCAGCACGGCTGCGTTTTCCTCAAATCGGATGTAAGAGCCGTCTTTTCTTCGGATCGCTTTCTTCACCCGTACTACTACTGCTCGGGAAACGGTTCCTTTTTTGAGACTACTAGAAGATAGCGCGGATTTTACCGTTACGATGATCTTGTCGCCTACGGAAGCGTAGCGTTTTCCCGTGCCGCCCAACACGCGGATGCAAAGCACTTCACGGGCTCCGCTATTATCCGCTACGTTCAGTCTGGATTCTTGCTGTATCATAATTATTGGGCTCTTTCAATGATTTCTACCAAACGCCATCGCTTGTTTTTGCTGATGGGCCGAGTTTCCATGATGCGTACGGTGTCACCGATACCACAGTCGTTGTTCTCGTCGTGCGCGGTAAATTTGGTGGTCTTGCCAAGGTACTTTCCGTAGATCGGGTGCATGATGCGGCGCTGTACCGACACGGTGATTGACTTGCTCATCTTATTGCTTGTCACCTCACCGATCCTTTCTTTCCGTAGGTTTCGTCCGTGGTGCAAATCCAACGCGTGCTGCGCGGTATCTTCCGGTTGGGTTTCTACTGGCGGAGTTGATTCGTCTGAAGACGCATCGGCGCTTTCCTCAACTGGCGATTCTTCTACCGTTGTCTCTTCGCTTTCGTTCGCCGCCGGGGTAGTACCTTCTGCTTCCTCAAGCTGCGGTTCGTTTACTTTATTCTCTTCCATAATGTTATGATTTCGCCAGTTCTTTAGCCCTTAACTCTGTCTTCAACCGAGCTACTGCTTTACGCATCACTCGAATTCGCGAAGGATTCTCAATGGGAGTAACCGCATGAGAAAAGCGAAGTTTGGTCAGGCTCTCTTGCTCGGTCTGAATTCGCTCGCGTAGTTCGCTCTCCGACATGGACTTTATTTCAGAATTCTTCATATTATTCTCCTGCGTAGTCGCGTCGTACGACAAATTTGGTTTTTACTGGTAATTTCTGGGCAGCCAAGCGCAAGGCTTCCTCAGCCACCGCGGTCAATACGCCCGACATCTCAAACATGATGCGTCCGGGACGAATGGTAGCTACCCAGTATTCAGGGGCTCCTTTTCCCTTACCCATCCGTACTTCGGCGGGCTTCTTAGTCACGGGCTTATCCGGAAAGATACGAATCCACACCTGCCCTTCGCGCTTCATAAAGCGGGTCATAGCAATACGGGCGGACTCTATCTGCCGACTGGTGATCCAACCGGGTTCCAGAGTTTTCAGACCAAAGCTACCAAAAGCGATACGGTGGCCTCGTTGGGCGATCCCTTTGACCCGCCCCTTCTGCATCTTTCTAAACTTCGTCCTTTTCGGCTGTAACATGCTTGCTTAATTTATCTATTTCTACGTCGTCTTCCTCCTGCTGCTCCGGCATCTCGTCGGCGATCTCGGTCACCACGTCCTCCTCCTGCTCCTCGGCCAGCCCGTTGTCCACCGCTGCCGCTGTCTTGGCTACTGGCTCCTACGTTCGGCGACAAATCACGCTTGCCAAACACTTCACCCTTAAACACCCATACCTTTACCCCGATCTTTCCATAGACGGTATTAGCTTCCGACAACGCGTAGTCAATATCAGCCCGCAGGGTGTGCAAAGGAATACGTCCTTCTTTATATTGTTCGGTACGGGCCATTTCGGCTCCGCCCAATCGTCCCGACACTTTTATCTTAATTCCTTGGGCACCCACCCGCAATGAGGAGGCCAGCGCTTGTTTCATCGCTCGTCAATATGAAATGCGTGCCTCCAACTGTTGCGCGATAGAGTCTCCGATCAATTGCGCGTCTAGCTCAGGGCGTTTGATCTCGTAAATATTGATTTGTACTTCCTTTCCAGTCAGCTTTTTCAATTCTTCTTTCAGACGGTCTACCTCCGCTCCACCTTTTCCGATTACCACGCCAGGTCGGGCCGTGTGGATGGTGAGAGTGATCCGTTTCAAAGTGCGCTCAATCACTACTTTTGATACCCCACCGCGTTGCAGACGGGCGTTTACGTATTTTCTGATTTCGTGGTCTTCTACCAGTTTTTCGGAGAAGTCTTTTCCACCGTACCAACTGGAGTCCCAGCCCTTTATGATTCCTAGCCGAAAGGCGATTGGGTTAATTTTCTGTCCCATAGTTTATTCGTTAGCTGCTGCTTGGTTATCAGTAGTCACTGCTACAACATCGTCCACTCGGCTGTCAATGATCACCGTCACGTGGTTAGATCGCTTGCGAATGCGATGGGCCCGTCCTTGCGGAGCGGGACGTAGTCGCTTCAGCATCCGACCGGCATCCACGCGAATTTCTTTTACGTACAAGTCGGCATCCTCCGGACGATCTCCCTCGTTTTTCACTTCCCAGTTGGATATGGCGGAGAACAACAGTTTCTCGAGTTTCTCAGCCCCATACTTAGGCTCAAACTTTAGTATGTTGAGCGCGTCAAATACATCGCGACCGCGCACCATATCAGCCACCAGGCGCATTTTGCGCGGCGAGGTAGGCACGTTGTTTAATTTAGCTACTGCTTCCATTATCTTCTTCCTTTATCTTTTTTGGCGATGTGTCCCCGGAAGTTGCGGGTGGGCGCAAATTCACCGAGTTTGTGCCCCACCATATTTTCGGTGACGTAGACCGGGATGAACTTATTTCCGTTGTGAACGGCAAAGGTGTGTCCCACAAAATCCGGGGAGATCATCGACCGCCGCGACCAAGTTTTGATGACTGACTTTTTACTAGAATCATTCATCACATCCACCTTGTGCATCAGGCGATAGTCAATGTAAGGTCCCTTTTTTAGCGAACGAGCCATAATTATTTATTCTTTCTGCTGATAATCAATTTGTTAGAATGCTTCTTGGGTCGACGCGTTTTGTAACCTTTGGCAATTACGCCGTTGCGAGAACGAGGGTGTCCACCGGATGCCTTGCCTTCGCCCCCTCCCATCGGGTGATCCACCGGGTTCATAGCAACTCCCCGTACCCGAGGACGACGACCCAGCCAGCGCCGACGACCGGCTTTTCCGTAGGTCACGTTCATGTGATCCACGTTGGATACGGAACCGATGGTAGCCATGCAGGTGCCCAGCACCATGCGCATTTCTCCCGAGGGCAATTTCAGGGTCACGTACTTTCCTTCGCGAGCCAGCAGTTGGGCGTAGGTTCCGGCGCTGCGGGCCATTTGCCCACCACGGCCGGGCGTCAGTTCAATATTATGCACCACCGTACCGAGCGGAATGGCGGACAGCGGAAGGGTGTTGCCCACTTCAGGGGGTACCGATTGTCCGGACACGACCTGCTGGCCAACTTTCATCCCTACCGGAGCTAAAATGTAGGTCTTGGCCCCATCGGCATAAAACAGCAGCGCAATACGCGCTGAGCGATTGGGATCGTACTCAATGGTTTTTACCGTGGCCGGAATGTCAAACTTTTGCCGTTTGAAATCGATGATACGCAGTTTGCGTTTGTGACCACCGCCTACGTTCCGCACGGTCATCCGTCCCTGGTTGTTTCTTCCTCCCTTGCTACGTTGCGGAGCGATCAATGACTTCTCGGGAGAGCTTGTGGTTACATCCGAAAAAACGGGTGCCAAACGATGCCGTTGCCCGGGGGTCATGGGTCTTAACTTCTTAACTGCCATACCTCAGTGCTTATACGTTGCTATAAAAATCAATAATATCGCCGTCGGCCACCTGAACAATCGCCTTTTTGAAACCAGTGCTTCGTCCGGTCACGACGCGGGCCTTGGTGTAGCGGCTTTTCTTTTTGCCTTGGTAGTTCATGGTGCGCACCTGGTCTATCGTGACACCGTAGGTTTGTTCTACGGCATCGCGAATTTGTAGTTTGTTAGCCCGTTTGTCTACCACAAAACCATAGACACCGCGCTCGTTTTGCGTAGATATCTTTTCGGTAACAATGGGTCTTTTAAGTATCTGCATAGTTATACTGCTTTCGCCAGTGACTGTTGAATTGCTTCTACAGCATCTTCGTTGATAATGAGATGATTGGCGTTGAGGATCTCGTAAGTACTTAGTTGGTCAGCGGTGGTCACGCGGGTATGACGAAGGTTGCGCGCCGATAGTACCGCGTTCTTATTAATCTCTTTGGTGACAAATAGCGACTTGTGATCACTGAGCGACAAACCGGTAAGCAAGTCTAAAAACTGCTTGGTCTTGGGCGCTTCCATAGTTAGGTTTTCCAACACGGTGATCTGCTGCCCCTGCGCTTTGTAAGAAAGCGCTGAGCGACGGGCCAATAGCTTAAGCTTGCGATTGAGCTTGAACCCATAATCTCTCGGACGAGGTCCAAATACTCAACCACCGCCGCGAAAAACCGGTGATTTGATGCTGCCAGCGCGGGCGGTACCTGTCCCCTTTTGCTTTTTGATCTTTCTGGTTGAACCGGCAATTTCAGCGCGTTCTTTAGCCTTGGCCGTACCTTGCCGCTGGTTGGCCAAGTACTGCTTCACGTCCAGATAGATCGCGTGGTCGTTGGGTTTGATACCAAAGACAGAATCATCAAGAGTGACTGAGCGGCCGATTTCTTCGCCCTGGGGGCTTTTTATTGCTATTTCCATGTCTGCTTACTTCTCTAGTACCACGTACGAATTTTTTGCTCCGGGGACTGAGCCACTCACCAGCACTAAATTGTTCTCGGGATAAATTTTCACAATGCGTAGGTTAAGGAGCTTCACTCGATCCCCTCCCATGCGGCCCGCCATGCGCATTCCTTTGAATACGCGCGAGGGGAACGAGCACGCACCAATAGAACCAGGAGCTCGCTGCCGGTTGTGCTGTCCGTGCGTGGCCTGCCCTACCCCACCAAAACCGTGACGCTTCACCACTCCTTGGAATCCTTTTCCTTTTGATTTGCCAATGGCATCAACAAAATCACCTTCGGTGAACACATCACCCACCATCACACTGTTGCCAATGGCTACCTGATCCTCAAACTCGGCACGAAAATCACGAAACTCCACTAACTTGGCTTTGGGAGTGGTACTGGCGCGCTTGCAGTGCCCTACGGATGCTTTAGAAGCGTGTTTCTCTTTCCGCTCGCCAAATCCTAGCTGCACGGCAGTGTAGCCGTCGGTCTCCTCGTTTTTGACGTGCGTAATCACGCAGGGACCCGCTTCAATCAACGTGCAGGGAATGTTTTTCCCGTCCTCGTTGTAAATGCTGGTCATACCAATCTTTTTTCCAATAATACCCGACATGGCAACTATGTAATTTACTGTGCGAAAAGCTATTTTCCCGTAAAGGACTGCAAATTTAGTAATTTTCGCCGCGTTCTCAAAATTTAATTCGACTTTAAAATACAGCTGGTTTCTCAGCGGTGAGGCTAGTAGTATCTGCATAAAAAAGAACCAATTCCTAACAAGAAATTGGTTCTTTTCTCTGACAACAACTGTTTTTGGTCAGACTTTGATCTCTACATCTACCCCGCTAGGAAGCTCTAATTTCATCAACGCATCCACCGTTTTGGTGCTGCTTGAATAGATATCGACCAAGCGTTTGTACGTGCATAGTTGGAACTGCTCCCGGGCCTTCTTATTGACGTGGGGCGAACGCAACACGGTGAATATCTCCTTACGGGTGGGCAGCGGAATAGGGCCACTCACCACCGCGCCAGTAGTTTTTACTGCCCGAACGATCTTCTCGGATGATTTGTCCACCAAGTTATGGTCGTAGGACTTGAGCTTTATTCTTATTTTCTGGTTCATAACTTTAGATATTAATCGTTTCCTTTCACTTTAGCGATCACTTCTTGAGCGATACCGGAAGGGACAGGGTCGTAGTGAGAAAAGGTGAGAGAAGCGGAAGCCCGGCCAGAAGAAATGGTACGCAGATCGGTGATGTAGCCAAACAACTCTGAAAGCGGAACGTCTGCCTTAAGAATCTGAGCGCCCCCTTTGGTGTCCATTCCCTTAATAATGCCGCGCCGTTTATTCAAATCACCGTTTACCGGTCCGGTATACTCATCGGGACAAACCACTTCTACAGCCATGATTGGCTCCAACAAAACTGGTTTCGCTTTCTTAGCAGCAGCGCGGAAACCAATCCTAGCGGCCATCTCAAAGGACAAAGCATCCGAATCCACATCGTGGTAGGATCCGTCGTAGAGTCTGACCCACATCGTGTCCAGCGGATAACCAGCGAGCGGGCCGTTGCTCATCGACTGCTGAAAGCCTTTTTGCACGGCCGGAATAAATTCTTTCGGAATCTTTCCGCCCACAATGGCATTTTCAAACTCCAGCCCTGCCTTAAGCTCGCTTTCGGGATCCAACGGTCCGATTTCGAACAAAATATCGGCGAACTTACCACGACCACCGGTCTGCTTTTTGTAAACTTCTTTGTGATCTACTTTCTCGGTAAGCGCCTCTTTGTAGGCTACCTGCGGAGCGCCCTGGTTCACCTCGACCTTAAACTCACGTTTCATGCGGTCTAAGATAATATCCAGGTGCAACTCGCCCATTCCGCGCAAGACAGTCTGGCCGGTTTCTTCGTCGGTGTATACCTGCAGGGTAGGATCTTCTTCTACCAGTTTGGCGATCGCCATGCCCAGCTTGTCTACGTCTTCCTGTGACTTCGGCTCAATGGCGTAGCCGATCACCGGTTCCGGGAAGGACATGGATTCCAGTACCACCTTATGCTTTTCGTCGGTAAGCGTGTCCCCGGTCTTGATGTCCTTGAAACCTACTCCGGCAGCAATGTCGCCCGCTTCCACTTTATCGATCTGGTTCTGCTTGTTCGCGTGCATCTGCATCAGGCGCGAGATACGCTCCTTCTTATCGGTACGCATGTTGTGCACGTACGAACCGGAGGTCAGTTGTCCTGAATACACGCGGAAGAATGCCAATCGTCCGACGTAAGGATCCGTCGCAATTTTGAAAGCTAGCGCCGCGAAGGGCTCGTCCGGATCAGGCTTACGGGTAATTTTACCCTCTCCGTCTTCATCGGTGCCTACAATAGGAGGCATATCCAGCGGAGAAGGCAGGTACGCGATCACCGCATCCAGCAGGGCCTGCACGCCCTTGTTTTTGAAGGCCGACCCGCACAACACGGGTGAGAAAGACATATCGATAACGGCCTTGCGAACCGCGGCCATAATCTCTTCTACACTGATGGAATTGGGATCCTCAAAGAATTTCTCTAGTAGCGCGTCATCGTACTCCGCTACACTCTCAATGAGTTGCTGTCGCCACTCATTTACGGTTTCTACCAAGTCGGCCGGAATATCAACCACCTTGTAGGTCATGCCCAGGTTGTCATCATCCCAGACAATCGCTTTATTGATAATTAAGTCAACAACTCCCTTAAAGGTGTCTTCAGCACCAATGGGCACCTGCAAAGGAATGGGTTTGGCGTTGAGTTTTTCCTCAATCTCTTTCACCACGTTGAAGAAGTCGGCTCCGGCACGATCCATTTTGTTGACAAAACAGATACGGGGCACGTTATACTTATTCGCCTGTCGCCATACGGTTTCCGACTGCGGCTCTACTCCGGAAACAGCATCAAACAGTGCTACGGCTCCATCCAACACCCGCAACGAGCGCTCCACCTCTACGGTGAAGTCCACGTGACCGGGAGTATCGATAATATTAATCTGATAATCCTTAGTTTCGTCGTTGGCCGCTCCCTGCTCAGTGGGATACTTCCAGGTGGTGGTGGTGGCAGCCGAGGTAATAGTGATGCCTCGCTCTTGCTCCTGGGCCATCCAATCCATGGTGGCTCCCCCTTCGTGCACTTCACCGATTTTGTGCGTCAGTCCGGTATAATAAAGAATGCGCTCGGTGGTGGTGGTTTTTCCGGCATCAATGTGAGCCATGATGCCAATATTTCTAAGGTATTTAAGGTCTTTCTTCGCCATGAGTTGGGTTAAAATCTGAAGTGTGAAAACGCTTTGTTGGCATCAGCCATGCGGTGCGTGTCGTCCTTTTTCTTGACTGCCGCTCCTTCACCCTTGGCTCCGGCCACGATTTCACCGGCCAAGCGTTCTTTCATGGTTTTCTCACCCCGCAAACGGGCGTACCGAATCATCCACTTGATGCCTAAAGAGGTTCGGCGCGACGGACGCACTTCAATGGGGACCTGGAAGGTGGCTCCTCCTACGCGGCGGCTTTTTACTTCCACCGCCGGAGAAATATTGGTCAGGGCTTTCTTCCACATATCCAAACCGTTTTCGCCAGTCTTCTCTTCGGCAATGGCGACCGCATCGTAGAAGATGTTGTAGGCAATGCTTTTTTTGCCGTCTACCATCAGGTAGTTCACAAACTTGGTCACCAGCGTATCGCTGAACTTGGGGTCGGGTAAGATATACCGCTTTTTGGGTTTTGACTTCCTCATCTACTTATTTTTTAGGTCTTTTGGCTCCGTATTTCGATCAACGCTGCGTGCGTCCGCTCACTCCGGCTGTATCGAGCGCCCCGCGAATGATGTGATAGCGCACTCCCGGCAAATCTTTCACCCGTCCGCCGCGAATCAGCACGATCGAGTGCTCCTGAAGATTGTGCCCTTCGCCGGGAATGTAGGCGTTCACCTCACGTCCGTTGGTCAGGCGCACCCGCGCTACCTTCCGCATGGCCGAGTTTGGCTTTTTAGGGGTGGTGGTATACACCCGGGTGCAAACGCCCCGCCGCTGGGGACACGCATCCAGGGCCGGAGATTTGGACTTTGACGTTAATTTCTTTCGTCCTTTTCGGACTAATTGCTGAATGGTAGGCATTAAATGTCGCTAGTTGAGGTACCTCTTTTCCAAAATTGAGGGGCAAAGATAAGAAAATGCTAATTTATTGCAAAGGCTTACAACAGTAAGTTATAGGCAAGTGTTCCGGTTTTTTATAAAAAGCGGAAACCACAGAAAAAAAGGCAAACAAAACAGTCCATTAGTGCCCTAGCTGTCGGCAGGTTCCTCATCAATCGCGCGAGATTACCTAATTAGCTCCGTGCGGAGCCGCCTCAAGCCGTTCAATCTTTTCTAGTAGCTGCTGCTTTTCCTCAGAAAAGGCCTCTTGCATCTCTGCGTGTTGCCGCACTATTTCTTCCTGGGTAGCCTGCAGTTCTTCCTGGTTCTGCCGCATTTCCTCTTCGGTGGCCTGTAATTCTTCGGACTGCTCCTGGGCCTGGCGTAGTAGGATACGGGTCTGTCGGATCATTCGTTCGCTACGCACATAAGTCGATACTACTTCTCCCAGTTGTTGAACCCACTCCTGCTCGTGATCGGCCATCTGGTGAAAGGAAGCTATTTCCAAAACACCCTCCACTATCCCGTTGGACATCAATGGCACAATCAATAGGCAACCAGGCGTGGCTTCTCCTAGTCCGGAAGTGATCTTCACGTAGTAGGCCGGAACTTCGGTAAGATAGATAGGCTGCTCTTCCAGAAATGCCTGACCCACCAGGCCTTCGCCGATGGCAATGGACTGCTGCCGGTATTTTTTGCGTTCGTAGGCATAGCAGGCAACCAAGTTGATTACTGGGGCTTCTTCATCGGTGCGGTCTACCAGAAACAGACCGGCTTGGTTTGCCTGTAGGTACTTCACCACGTGCGTGATGAGTTGGTCAAATACCGACGCCCGTTCGTCGGCTACCCGAAGGATATGATAGGTGCGGGAGATTCCTTCGGCTATCCACTGCCGTCGTTCTTCTATCACCCGCGCATCTCCTAGTTCTTTCGTCTTGCGCTCATGTTGCTCTTTTTCTGCTTCTAACTGTTCGGTATAGGCGATTACCTCCGCTTTAGAGGCTTGGATATTTTCCTCGCTACGCCGGTTGATTTCATTGATTCCTACCATAGAACTGGCGGCGGCGCCGATGGCCAGAAAAGCCGTTAGGTGGGCAAGCCAGCCGTGGGTAAGCACATCACGATAGGAAGCAATCTGAAGCAGTTCCTCCTGACTCAGCACAAACCACCCACAAAGCCAGGGAAACAACAGGATGGCCAGGCTACAAAAGCCGACCGTGAAACCTAGAAACCATTTTTCTCGCCGGTCGATGAGTACAAAAGGCACAACAAAAAAAGCGATGGCTACCAGGTAGAGGTTGGCTGCTGGCGGGGCGGCGGGTTCGGTAATGTAAGCGTTGTATAGATTAACTTGCCAAATGGGCAGAGCGGATATAAAAAAGCGTGTGTAACGTACATAGCCGAAATGATTGCCGACAAGCACTGCCAGGCAGGTCAGGATTCCGGCTCCGGGTAAAAACGCCAACATCGGAGCGTAATAACAGGATATCAAGAAAAACGGGAGAGCGATCAGCAGGACCAGACTGACTGTTACAATGTTGGTAGCCGCAATTCGATTGTTTATGAAGTCAGGAAGATTAGCTGCCTGCTTGCCGAGTGCGAGTATGTTCATACTTTGTGGTTTAAGTAACCGCAATTTGTGCTAGATTGCTTCGTACGCCATGCATATTTGAAGTTTTTTTTGAGGATGTACTGTTTGCATAAAAAAGGGGGCGGTTTCCCGCCCCCTTTTTCTTGATCAATCCAAGCTGTCAGACCAGTATTGTCGAACGAGGGAAGGAGGCCAGAAGCCGACGCAGGATAAGCTCCTGGTTTCGGCTCAAAAACCAGTGGTCCCCGTTCACAACCTCAAACTGAAATTCTCCCTTCGTTTGCTTTTCCCAAGCCTTTACCTGATCCACGGTGACTACCTCGTCCTGATGGGCCGCAAAAGCCGTAACCGGATAGTTGGCCGCCGACTTTGGCTGATATACGTAACTCATAATCAACGGCATGTCGTTACGCATCACCGGCAGGATACTACGCAGGAAATCCACATCGTCAATGTAGTTGAGAATATTGATGATTTTCTCTTCGGAGAAAGAGCGCTTGGCGGTCTTGGCAATAGCTTCTGTTCGCTTCCAGCCAGTAGTTAGCTGGGGGGCAATGGTGCCGGTGACTACTAGTCGCTGGGGAGCCGGAGCGTTCTGGGCGATCAGGTAGTTGATCATCTCGTAGCCAATCACCCCACCAAAGCTGTGTCCGATCACCACGAAAGGTTTATCCAGGTAAGGCTGGATAGCGGTGCCCATCTCCTCTATCAACTGCTTCATATCGGTATAAGCAGCTTCTTCCCGGCGATTTTCGCGGCCCGGCAGTTGGAAGGCCATTACCTCGGTGTCAGCGGGTGCCTGGTAGATAAAGTAACTAAACATGGAGGCTCCCGCGCCCACCGGGTGGATACAGAAGATCCGTTGGGCTACTTGGGATTGGGTAGCTTGCCGTCGCCGACGCACTAACCATCCGTTGGCCACTACTTCAATATCTGTTTCACTGGTGATACCACTGGTATCCGCCGGGGCTGACCCAACCGAATTAGTCGGCGATGATTCCTCTTCGCCTAGCAGGTCAGCCAGTTGCCCGGCCAATTCACGGAGGCTGGGTCCTTTTGCAATACGCATTAGGGGATAGCTAATTTCCAATTGCTGCTGAATCCAGTTGCGCAGTTGGCTGAGCATGAGCGAGTCCAGACCCAGTTGGGTTACCGGGCGGGTGGTATCGATCTCTTCGCCGCTCGCTCCCACGATGCGGCCTAAGGCTTTGGCCAGTAGGCCCGTTAGTTGCTCAACCTGCTGGCTTGTGGGCTGCTTAAGCAGATTATCCCGCAGGCTACCCCTGCCCTCACCCGCAACGGAAGCCTCCTGCCCGATTAGGGTGGCAAAGCGGTCGTCCCGGCGCAGGTGAGGAAAGAAGTCTCCGAAGCGCGACCAGTCCAAGCGGGCGGCAACGCGCTGGGCGGGTTGATCGTGCAGTATGCGCTCAATTTTGCCCAATACGTCGTCTAATTCCATAGGAATCCATCCCTGGTTGTTGAGCACTTTCATCACGCTGGCCCCATCGCGCGACATACCAGCGTAGAGGCCAAGTACGCCCAGGTTCACCGACGAAGCCCGCAGCCCCTGGCCCTGGCGGTAGGCAGCCAGTTTATCCAGGAAGCTATTGGCCGAGGCGTAGCTGGTCTGTCCGGGCAGTCCGAAGACCGATGATACTGAGGAGAGCGTCAAGAAGAAATCCAGTTCATCCGAGGCAGTAGCCAGGTGCAGGTTCCAAGCTCCCTGGGCTTTGGGACGGAACACGCGCATGTAGCGTTCTGCGTCCGTATTGAGCAGTGTGGCATCCTGTAGCACCGCCGCACTGTGGATGATGCCCCGTAACGGTGGCAAGCTTTTCCTTACGTAATCTACTACTCCCTGGACTGCTTTGATGTCGGTGATATCCAGCTTCATATTATAGACTTCCGCTCCTTGGGCTTCCATGCGGCCCACAGTTTGGTAGTCGTCGGTATGCTTATGACCGCTGCGGCTGAGCAGGATTAGATGGCGGGCACCTTTGCTCACCAGCCATTCGGCCAGCATTAGTCCGAAGCCGCTGGCTCCCCCGGTGATTAGGTAGGTAACCTCGGCGGAAAGATTCAGCGGAGATTCAGAGGGATAGGCATTGGGCTGGAGCACAGCGCACAACTTGGGTCGGTAGTGTTGCGCGTTGCGGAAAGCCAGTTGGGAGTAGGTAGGGCGTTGCTGGCGCGTAAAGTAATCGTACAGGGAGGTTATTTCTGCCTCGGTAGGTGAAGCGCTCAGGTCAATGAGGGTCGCCGTGATTTCCGGATATTCGTTCTTCAACACCCGCCCCATCCCGGCCAGCGGTGCCTGGTGCGGATTTAGCCCTTGGTCCGAATTCACCACTACTTCTCCGCCCTGCGTGAGCAGGTGCACTTCGGGCAATGGATCTAGCTGGACCAGGCCTCGTAGGGTAGATAGAGCACCCGCGGCCAACGTACGCTGGCTAGCCATCCACTGAGCAGTATCCGGGTCGTAGCCTCCCGCCACCGGCTCCTGGTCGGGCGTATACAGAACGCGAGCGATGCGGTAACCATGATCCTTGATGCGCTGAAAAGCCACTTCCAAGTCCGACTGGCTGGCAACCGTATAGTGGGTTGGTGATTTTTCTTCAAACGCCTTCCCGTACCGAATTACCATCGGGGAGAGCTGGTCCTGACGGAAGCGCGCCAGCAGTTGTTCGTATACTAAGCCCGGGGCACGGCCGCTGATCAACACGCATCCGCCGGTGGCATCACCGTTGACCCGCCCGTCCAAGTGCTCTCCTCCGTTACTCGTTTCCACGGCTTGCCAGGCATAGTCGTACATGCCCTCGTAGGGTAGCAACGGCACCTCACCGCGCGAGCCGGCAATGTACTGGCAGTGCACCTCGCGCAACTCGGCCACCACGCTGCCGTCGGCGTTGAAAATGACAAACTCGCCCCGCAACTGAGCACCATCAGCCCGGGTCAGGCGAACGTAGGTGTATACCTCTTGCGCGGGGGAGGCAAACTGGCGGTATTCTCCGATGTGAGTGGGCAAATAGATACCGCTCTTTTCTTCTGGGTTAGTCCACTTGCCAGCGTACTCAATGGTGTGCAGACAAGCATCCAGCAGTGCGGGGTGGAAACCAAACCGGACTGCCCGTGGCTGATGTTTGGCGGGTAGTTGCAGTTGGGACAGAATTTCCTGCTGGTCCGTGTTTACCCACAGCTTACGCACGTTGCGAAATGCTTTACCGTACTGAAGACCGCTTTCTTTGAGCTCCAGGTAAAAGTCGGATACCGGAACCGGGTGATTGATCCGCTGCTGCAATTCGGGCAGGGTAGCTTCACCCCGATAAACCGGGTCAGGGTCGGCGCCAAAGGCACCCTGCGAGTGCGTCTGCCACGAAGACTGGCTGTCAGAGCGGGTAAGTAGGCGGTAGCCAAGTTCTTCGCTGCTTACTTCACTAACCTCCATGCGGGCTTGCCAGGCTTCATCCTGGGGTTCCGGCAGAAACAGGGCTTTCTTGAAGCGAATATCCCGGAGGGTGTAGCGTCGTCCGTCGTTGAATTGCTGAACTACGGCCTGAGCGGTCTCCAGATGGGCGGTGCCGGGAAACACGACGCTGCCTTCTACCTTATGATCCAACAGGTAAGGATTATCTGAGGGGCGAATCGCCAGGGCAGCAATCAAATGCTTCTGAGTAGCCGAATGGGTCAGCCGCCGCACGTGCGGATGGACGGTAGCGGTTAGGCGTCCTTCAGCGTGAGCAGAAGACTCAAACCAATAGCGTTGGTGCTGCCATACGTAGGTCGGTAGCTTCACGTAGCGGGCCTTTGGGTCATTCAGGCACTGCCAACCCAGTCCCACACCTTGCGTATAAAGTTTTCCTACCGAACCCATCATCGTAAGGGCCTCGTCTTCTTTACGGCGCAGCGAGGGCACGATCAGCGCATCCTTCACCGACTGCTGCTTCAATAAATCCAGGGCTCCGGTGGTGAGCACCGGATGGGGAGCAATTTCTACGAAGGTGGTAAATCCATCGCGGGCCATCTGCGCGATGGCATCGGTAAAGTAGACTGGTTCGCGTACGTTACGGTACCAGTAGTCACTCACCAGGTGCGTACCGTCCTCCGGCTGACCGGTCACGGTAGAGTACAGCGGCGTTTGCGCCGGGGAAGGCGTGAGGTCCGCTAGTGAGTCAATAAGCTCTTGCTTGAGCGGCTCCATGTGGTGCGAGTGAAAAGGTACGTTCACCCGCAAGAAACGGTGGAATACCTCGCGGGCTTCCAACTCGGCGGCGATGCGCTCCAGCGGTTCGGCGTCGCCCGACAGGGTCAGCATCGCCGGTCCATTCACCGCCGCAACGGATACCACTTTCCGGTCATCGGCAATGATGGCCCGGGCTTCATCCACCGTCAGGGCCGCGGCCAGCATTTTTCCTTTGTCGGTGGCTTGGTGCTGCCCGCGACTGCGGTGGTAGATCACCGCTACGGCCTGCTCCAGGGTTAAGGCTCCGGCCGTATAGGCCGCCGCCACCTCACCGATGGAGTGCCCGACACAACCTTCGGGCACCACCCCCCACTGCTTCCACAGTTCGACCAGGCCAATTTGTAAGGCCATGATGGCTGGTTGGGCAATGCGGGTCTCACTCACCCGCGAGCTAGCCTCATCGCGGTTCATTTCGGCGAGCAACGACCAGTTTGCCATCGGCTGGAAGAGCGCATCAATGCGCTCGATGATGGCGCGGAAGGGTAGCGAGCTTTGCAGCAATTGCTGGCCCATCGCGTACCACTGCGGTCCCTGCCCGGAGAAGATAAATCCGATCTTACCCGGCGATTGCGCTTTCCCTACGGAGAGGCCAGGGCGGGTTTCTCCGGTCAGGTAGGCTTGCAGCTTTTCGTGCAATTCAGCCTTGCTGCGGGTGGCTACCGCAAGCCGGTGGGTGAAGTGCGAACGGCGCACCGCCGCACTGTAGCAGACATCGGTCAGCGAGTCGGTGGTATCGGCCAGGAAGTCTACGTAACGCGCGGTTATAGCACGAAGAGCGGCTTCACTACGGGCTGACAGGACAAACAGCAACGGCTCAGCTTCGGAGTTGGCCATCTCAGTGGTGGATTGCGGTTCTTCGGCCACCTCGGGGGGGGGGTAGGCGGCGCTTGCGTAAGCTTGCAGCACCACGTGGGCATTGGTGCCGCCCGCCCCGAAGGAGTTCACCCCGCCGATGGCCAGAGTGTCGCTGCCCGGCAGATCGACCAGGGCCGTGGGCACGCGAAGCCGGTAGTCGTCGAAGGGAATCTTCGGGTTTGGGTGCTCAAAATGTAGGTTTGCCGGAATCTGGCCGTGTTTAAGCACCAGTGCCAGTTTGATGAGGCCCGCTACGCCAGCGGCCGCTTCGGTGTGCCCGAAGTTGCTCTTGACCGATCCGACCCAGCATTTGTTATCCTGATTTCGGCCTTTCCCGATGACTTCTCCGAAGGCGGCGGTTTCGATGGGATCCCCTACCGGAGTGCCGGTGCCGTGGGCTTCTAAGTAAGCTACCCGCCGGGGATCTACTCCGGCTCGCTGGTAGGCGGTCTTGAGCATGGCGACTTGTGCCGAGCGGCTCGGCACCGTGAAACCCGCTTCGGTGTAGCCGTCCTGGTTAACGGCTGAGCCGCGGATCACTGCATAGATATCGTCGCCGTCGGTCTCGGCTTGGGATAAAGGCTTGAGCAACACCATTCCGCAACCTTCGCTACGTACGTAGCCGTTGGCCCGGCTGTCGAAGCTTTTGCAGTAACCATCCGGGGACAAGAAGTTACCCTGCGAAAGCATGATGGAGGTTTCCGGGCGGCACATGATATTCACCCCTCCGGCCAGGGCCAGGCGACTCTCCCCCAACCAAAGGCTTTGACACGCCTGATGAATTGCTACCAGCGAAGAGGAACAGGCTGTATCCAGCGTAACGCTGGGTCCCTGAAGGTTGTAGAGGTAGGAGATCCGGTTGGCCGCTGAGGTCCGGGCCGCTCCCATAGCGGTGTGCGGGCCGATTTGATGCCGCTGCCTGCTGTCGGCTTGCATATCCCAGTAGTCGTTCATGAACACTCCGGCGTAAACGGCCGTGTCGGAACCGGAGAGGGCGTCGAGGGTCACCCCAGCGTCTTGGAAGGCCTCGTAGGTCACTTCAAGCAGGAAACGCTGTTGCGGATCCAGTTGGGCAGCAACCGAAGGAAATAGCCCAAAAAAGTTGGCGTCAAACTGATCAAAATCGTCTACAAAACCTCCCTGGTGGGTTTTAATCATTCCGCTCCGGCTCGCTGAAGCGTCGTGAAAGCGGCTTTCGTTCCAGCGTTCGGCGGGAACTTTGCCAATCCCGTCCCCCGCACGGGTTAAAAATTGCCAGAAAGTGGTGGGACTAGTGATGTGGCCGGGAAACCGGCAGCCGATGCCGATGATGGCGATCGGTTCTCGCACCGTCTCATTGGGACGATACGGCAAAGCAGATAGCTTTTCCATGAAAATACAGTTAGGTAGTACATGACGCAACAAAAGGTGATGCGACTTTATATGGATGCGGTAGTGAGCCTAAGAAGAAAAAACTTGACCAAAAAGCCAAGTCTTTTTTACTATTTTTGTTCATTGCCTGACATCATCTCTTCAAGCAAGTCGTTTTATGACCCGGGGACTTATTTCTTTGGCCAGAGACCAAGCCTGTCAACCAGCGGGGTTTGGCATTGTCTGCCGCAAAGACACCAGCACCGCGGTCGTCTTGCTTCATGCCGAAGAACTCGGTTATGGCGATCCACAGGGAATAGGTTGGCCTTCCGGCGACTCATCGCTCAGTGCGCGAGTACAGGGGACCTACCGTTTGGGTCGGGCAGCGGCCAAACAAGCCCTGTCGGCCTTTGCTCCCGGCGTGGTATGTTCAGAAGTTTTTATTGACAAGGGAGTTTTTGGCTTTCCGGTGGTGAAGAGTTCCCAGCTCCATAACACGCAAGTGAGTATCACGCATTGCGATACGGTTGCGCTGGCACTGGCTTATCCGGAATCGCATCCCATGGGTATTGATCTGGAACGGGTTCACCCGGAGCGCATCGCCACCAGTGGTAGTATGCTTCTTCCTTCTGAACGCGCGCTGATCGACGCCCTCGGGTTGCCCCACGCAACGGCGCTGACGATCGTATGGACGATGAAGGAGGCACTTTCCAAAGTACTCAAATGCGGTTTAACCGCCGACTGGTCGGTGCTGGCCCCGAGCCGGATAGAAGAAACGGACTACGGGTGGCGGGGGTTGTTTGCAGGCTTTGGGCAGTACCAGTCCTTGAGTTGGGTTTGTTCCTCTTGGGTGTGCTCTGTGGTCCTTCCTGCCCAAACGACCGCCGGTCTGGAAGAATTAGTAACCGGGCTTACTCTGCTTGAGTAGATAATTTCTCGGTTGGTTAGTTTTGTGCGCTCATGAGCCACAAGAATATCTATCTTCGCCATGCGATAACACTCCGTTAGCTCAACTTTCTTCTGACGATCGCTTCCACCATAATAAGTTGAATTGGATATTTTAAGTCGCGTTAAAAAGTCCACGGATGATTAGACCACCGTCGCTTTTCGGCAGTGGCCTATTGACTGTTGACCGTGGACTTATCGACTGCGGACTATCGGTTGTGGACTTGTATTACGCTTCTCCAATCGCTCCCCCAAAATTGATGGGAAACTTCGGGGCTTCATCGGTTTGCTTGATTGGCCCAAAGGCGTTCTCAAACTTGTCGATATTATCCTTCAGCGCGTAGAGCAAGCGTTTAGCGTGTTCGGGGGTCACAATGATCCGCGACTTCACCTTAGCCTTCGGCGTGCCGGGCATCAGTCGGATGAAATCGATCACGAACTCACTGTTCGAGTGCGCAATGGTAGCCAGATTAGCGTATTCACCCTCGGCGATTTCTTCCGAAAGCTCAATGCTAATCTGGTTTTTTTGCTCTTCTTCCTGCTGCGCCATTAGCGGTTGGTTTCGAGGGCTATTTCTTCCTGCGCGGCTTGACGTCGCTCACGCGATGCCTTCAGTGCTTCGTACTCCTCTTTGGAACCAACAATCATGTTCTCGTAGGCGCGTGTCCCGGTTCCGGCTGGAATCAGGTGTCCCACAATCACATTTTCCTTGAGTCCGTTCAGGTGATCGGATTTTCCACGAATTGATGCTTCGCTAAGCACCTTGGTGGTTTCCTGGAATGAAGCCGCCGAGATAAAGCTCTCGGTACCCAACGATGCCTGGGTAATTCCCTGCAACGTGGGTTTGGCCACCGCCGACTGCGCATCGCGTACCTGCACGATCTTTTTGTCCTGCCGCTTCAGCGAAGAGTTCTCGTCGCGTAGCTCCCGGGTGGTCACTGGCTGACCGGGTTTGAACTTCTCGGAGTCGCCCGGATCTTCCACCATTTTGATGTCCATGATTCGGTCGTTCTCTTCGCGGAAGGTGAAGCGATCCACGATCTGCCGCTTCAGGAAGTCAGTATCCCCGGCGTCGTCGATCTCCAGCTTCTGCATCATCTGCCCCACGATCACCTCGATGTGTTTGTCACTGATCTTCACCCCTTGCAGTCGGTACACTTCCTGAATTTCATCCACCAAGTACTCCTGCACCGCAGTGGGCCCTTTGATGGCCAGAATATCGGCCGGAGTGATGGCTCCGTCAGATAGTGGCATACCAGCCTTCACGAAGTCATTGTCCTGCACCAAAATGTGCTTTGACAGCGGCACCAGATAGCGCTTCTTCACTCCGTCTTTCGAACTCGATGAAAATTTCTCGGTTACCTCGCTTGATGGTACCGTAGGTGACCGCACCGTTGATTTCGCTGACCACCGCCGGATTAGACGGGTTACGCGCCTCAAACAATTCAGTAACCCGAGGCAGACCTCCCGTGATGTCGCGGGATTTGCTCATCATGCGAGGAATTTTCGCAATCACCTGTCCGGCTCTTACCTTATCGCCAATCTCTACGGCCAGGTGAGCTCCCACTGGAATATTGTATTCCTTGGCTTCCTCATCTCCTGCTTTCTTTCCTTTCGGCACCACCACGATCGCCGGGTTCTTGGTTTTGTCCTTCGTTTCGGTGATCACCTTCTCGCGGTGGCCCGTCTGCTCATCAAACTCTTCTTTGTAAGTAATTCCCTGTTCGATGGCTTCGAAGTTGATAGTTCCTTCAAACTCCGACATGATCACGGCGTTGTACGGATCCCAGTAAGCGAGTTCCTGATTTTTGCCGACCTTGTCGCCTTCTTTCACGCGCAGGAACGATCCGTAGGGTGCATTGTAGGTAGATAACACCTTGCCACTCTTTTGGTCGATCACTTTGATCTCGCCGGAGCGCCCCATCACCACCTGGCGGTCGTTGCCTTCATCGTCTGATGTAGTGATGTGGCGCAGTTCTTCAAACTCGATGGTTCCTTCAAACTTCGCCCGTAGGGTGGCTTCCACCGCAATGTTAGAAGCGGTACCGCCCACGTGGAACGTACGTAACGTCAGCTGGGTACCGGGCTCACCGATAGACTGGGCGGCAATCACGCCAACGGCTTCTCCCATCTGCACCATACGTCCCGAAGCCAGGTTGCGTCCGTAGCACTTGGCACAAATGCCCGTACGGGTTTCGCAGGTCAGCGGCGAACGGATTTCCATCTCCTCAATACTGCTTTCGTCAATACGCAGCGCCAACTCCTCGTCTATCTCGTGTCCTGACTCCGCAATTAGCTCTTCGCTGATGGGATCAAACACATCGTGGACGGGCACCCGACCCAGCACCCGTTCGGATAGCGGCTCCACAATCTCTTCGTTGTCCTTGAGGGGCGTTACCATGAGGCCGCGCACCGTGCCACAGTCGTATTCTCGTACCACCACATCCTGAGCTACGTCGACCAAACGACGCGTCAGATATCCTGCATCCGCTGTTTTCAGGGCAGTATCGGCTAGTCCCTTTCGGGCACCGTGGGTGGAGATAAAGTACTCGATTACGTCTAGTCCTTCCTTAAAGTTAGACAAGATCGGGTTCTCGATGATCTCACCGACCGAGCCCTGCAGGTTCTTCTGCGGCTTGGCCATCAACCCACGCATACCACCTAGCTGACGGATCTGCTCGCGAGAGCCCCGAGCACCGGAGTGCATCATCATGTAAATAGAGTTGAAGCCTTGCTTGGCGTTCTCCATCTTGCTCATCAGGGCGTTGGTGATCTGTGAGTTTACCCGCGTCCATATGTCGATTACCTGGTTGTAGCGTTCGTTGTCCGTGATAAGCCCCATGAAGTAGTTGTTGCGTACCGCTTCTACTTCTTCCTTGGCCTGCTCGATCAACTTGGTTTTTTCTTCCGGAATCACGATATCTCCCAAGCCAATGGATAATCCACCCCGGTAGGCCGACTGGAACCCGAGTTCCTTGATGTCGTCTAAGAACTGGGCGGTACGGGCCATTCCGGTGATTTTAAACACGCGGGCGATGATTTTCTGTAGCTTCTTCTTGGTTAGCAGTTCGTCTACATACCCTACCTCTTCGGGAACGTGCTGGTTGAAAAGCACCCGACCGGCAACAGTTTCCACCATTTGGGTTATTAGCTCATCGTTCTCGTTGCGCACCTTGGCCCGTACCTTGATGTGGGCGTGCTTGGATACGCGCTCTTCGTTAACGGCGATGATTACTTCTTCTGGGTTGTAGAAAACAAGCCCTTCGCCCGCCACCGGTTCTTCTTCGGTGCTGCGACGGCCTTTGGTCACGTAGTATAATCCCAGCACCATGTCCTGCGACGGAACGGTGATCGGGGCTCCGTTGGCGGGATTCAGAATGTTGTGCGAAGACAGCATGAGAACCGATGCCTCCAGAATAGCTTCGTGCCCCAATGGAACGTGTACGGCCATCTGGTCACCGTCGAAATCGGCATTAAAGGCGGTACAAACCAGCGGGTGAAGTTGGATTGCCTTTCCCTCAATTAGCTTCGGCTGGAACGCCTGGATACCCAAACGGTGCAGCGTAGGTGCCCGGTTTAGTAGCACCGGATGGCCCTTGAGCACATTCTCCAGGATGTCCCAAACGACGGGATCTTTGCGATCTACAATTTTCTTGGCGGATTTCACCGTCTTCACGATGCCGCGCTCGATGAGCTTGCGGATGATGAACGGTTTGAAGAGTTCGGCGGCCATGTCCTTGGGCAATCCGCACTCGTGCATTTTGAGTTCGGGTCCTACGACGATTACGGATCGGCCGGAGTAATCCACGCGCTTACCGAGCAGGTTCTGGCGAAAGCGGCCCTGCTTACCCTTCAGCATGTCGCTGAGCGATTTTAGGGCGCGGTTACCATCTGAACGCACCGCGTTCACCTTGCGCGAGTTGTCGAACAGCGAATCTACCGCTTCCTGCAGCATGCGCTTTTCGTTGCGCAAGATCACCTCAGGCGCTTTGATATCGATAAGGCGCTTCAAACGATTATTTCGGATGATTACCCGACGGTATAAATCATTCAAATCCGAGGTGGCGAAACGTCCGCCGTCCAGGGGCACCAGCGGGCGCAGTTCGGGCGGAATCACCGGCACCATCTTGATAATCATCCACTCAGGACGGTTCTCGATGCGGGTACGGGCATCGCGAAACGATTCAACTACTTTCAGACGCTTCAGTGCCTCGGCCTTGCGTTGCTGCGAGGTGTCGGTAGCGGCTTGGTGACGTAGGCTGTACGACAGTTCATCCAGTTGGGTGCGGGCCAGTAGCATCTCCAGCGCGTCGGCGCCCATCTTGGCAATGAACTTGTTCGGATCATTATCATCGAGCTTTTGGTTGTCGGCCGGCAGCTTGTCGATGATATCCAGATACTCATCTTCAGTCAAAAAGTCAAGGTAACTGATGCCATCGTCGGCTTTGATGCCAGGGTTAATCACGGCGTAGCGCTCGTAGTAGATGATCTGATCCAGCTTTTTGGTAGATAATCCCAGCAAGTAACCAATTTTATTCGGCAACGAGCGGAAGTACCAGATGTGCGCGACGGGCACCACCAGCTCAATGTGGCCCATGCGCTCGCGGCGCACCTTCTTTTCGGTGACCTCTACTCCGCAGCGGTCGCAAATGATTCCCTTGTAGCGAATGCGCTTGTACTTTCCGCAGTGGCACTCCCAGTCCTTCACCGGACCGAAGATACGCTCGCAGAACAGCCCTCCCATCTCCGGCTTGTAGGTCCGGTAGTTGATGGTTTCGGGTTGCGTTACTTCTCCGTGCGAGCTTTCGAGAATGGACTCCGGGGAGGCCAGGCTGATGGTCACTTTGGAAAAGTCATTATTTAGTTTTCTGTTTTTCTTAAATGCCATAGGTGTTTATCGTTGAGACGCCATTTATGGTGTATAGGTTGAGACGCGATGCATCGTGTCTTTACTCTAGGGTGATTTCCAGGGCTAATCCGCGAAGTTCGTGCACGAGCACGTTGAACGACTCGGGGATGTTCGGCTTGGGCAGGTTTTCACCCTTCACGATCGCTTCGTAGGCCTTGGCCCGACCGATCACGTCATCCGACTTGACGGTTAGGATTTCTTGCAGCACGTGCGAAGCTCCGAAGGCCTCCAGAGCCCACACTTCCATCTCTCCGAAACGCTGCCCCCCGAACTGCGCCTTTCCTCCCAGCGGCTGCTGGGTGATGAGCGAGTAGGGTCCGATAGAACGGGCGTGCATCTTATCGTCTACTAAGTGACCCAGCTTCAGCATATAGATGATTCCGCAGGTCACTTTCTGATCGAACTTGGTGCCAGTGAGTCCATCGTGCAGCACCGTCCGTCCGAATTCAGGAAGTTCGGCCTCGTTGAGCTCTTTGATAACGTCATCGAGCGTGGCACCGTCAAAAATCGGAGTGCCGTACTTTCTGCCGAGCTTGTAACCGGCCCAGCCAAGCACCGTTTCGTAAATCTGTCCGATGTTCATCCGCGAAGGTACGCCCAGCGGATTGAGCACGATGTCCACCGGGGTGCCGTCTTCCATGAAGGGCATATCTTCTTCCCGCACGATTCGCGCGACCACGCCCTTGTTTCCGTGGCGTCCCGCCATCTTATCGCCTACCTTGAGCTTACGCTTTTTGGCCACGTATACCTTGGCCAGCTGCACAATGCCCGCCGGAAGTTCGTCACCTACTTCAAGCGTGAAACGTTCGCGTTTGAAGTGCGCGGTGATTTCGTTGCGCTTCTGGGTGTAGCTACGCACCAAGTCGGGCACCAGCTTATTGAGTCGTTCTTCACTGGTCCAGTTGTCCACCACCAGATCGGCAAGCAGGTTAGCCTCTTCGGGCACACTATACGAACTCTCGTCGCGGTAGGGGTTCTTTTCGGGGAATACATTATTCTCGATATTCGCCCGGTTGAACTTCGCTCCTTTTGACAGAATCTCGTCTCCAAACTTGTGCTGTACTCCTTCGGTAGTTTTTCCTTCCAGCAGAATCACCATTTTGTCGATCATCCGCGTGCGCAAGGCCAGCAAATCGTTGCTATATCGCTTCTTCAGTGTTTCAACTTCCTTGCGTGACTTGGCCCGCAGGTCTTTGTCTTTCTTCGGACGGGAAAACAGCTTGGTATCGATCACGGTGCCGCGTAGCGAGGGAGACGCTTTTAGCGAAGCATCCTTCACATCGCCCGCTTTGTCGCCAAAGATCGCACGCAGCAGTTTTTCTTCCGGCGTGGGGTCGGTTTCGCCCTTGGGAGTGATCTTTCCGATCAGAATATCTCCCTCGCGCACCTCGGCTCCTACGCGGATAATACCGTTGTCGTCGATGTTCTTGACGGCCTCTTCACTCACGTTCGGAATTTCGGAGGTCAGCTCTTCCTCACCCCGCTTGGTGTCACGTACTTCCAACTCGAACTCCTCAACGTGTACCGAAGTGAAGATGTCTTCGCGCACCACTTTCTCAGAAATCACGATAGCATCCTCGAAGTTGTATCCCTGCCAGGGCATGAAGGCTACCATTAGATTTCGTCCCAGGGCCAGCTCGCCGTTTTCAGTGGCGTAGCCTTCGCACAGGGGTTGTCCTTTCTTCACCCGTTGTCCGTATAGCACAATGGGCTTCAGGTTCACGCAGGTATCCTGGTTGGTTCGTCGGAACTTCACCAAGTGGTACTCCTTGGTGTCGGCATCGAAACTGGTTTTCAGCTGATCTTCGGTAAGATCGTACTTCATCACGATGCGCGTGGCGTCCACAAAGTCAACCACGCCGTCTTCTTCCGCCAGAACGAGCGAACGAGAATCCAGCGCAACCCTGCCTTCTAAGCCGGTTCCTACGATAGGAGCCTGCGGTTTGAGCAGGGGCACCGCCTGCCGCTGCATGTTAGATCCCATCAGGGCACGGTTGGCATCATCGTGTTCCAAGAAAGGAATCAGCGAAGCCGCCACCGACACAATCTGGTTAGGGGCAATATCCATATAGGTTACATCGTCGGGACCCACTACCGGGAAGTCGCCTTCGTAGCGCGCTTTGATGGTATCATTAATAAACTTACCCCTATCGGTGAGCGGCGCATTGGCCTGAGCAATGTTGTGGGTGTCTTCCTCTTCGGCGGTCAGGTAGATCACATCTTCTGACACGTTGCCTTTATCTACCTTTCGGTAGGGAGTTTCAATGAATCCCATGCCGTTCACTTTGGCGTGCACGCACAGGGACGAGATGAGCCCGATGTTGGGCCCTTCCGGCGTCTCGATGGTGCACAGGCGACCGTAGTGAGTATAGTGCACATCTCGCACCTCAAAACCAGCGCGCTCGCGTGATAGTCCACCCGGTCCCAGGGCCGACATACGTCGCTTGTGCGTGACCTCGGCCAGCGGATTGGTCTGGTCCATGAACTGCGACAACTGGTTGGTGCCGAAGAAAGAGTTGATCACCGACGACAGTGTACGGGCGTTGATTAGGTCAACGGGTTTGAAGTCTTCGTTGTCGCGCACGTTCATGCGCTCTTTGATGGTACGGGCCATACGGGCCAACCCCACGCCAAACTGGCTGTGGAGTTGTTCGCCCACGGTACGCACGCGCCGGTTGCTCAGGTGATCAATATCATCAACCACCGCCCGCGAGTTAATCAGCCCGATCAGGTACTTCACAATCTTGATAATATCCTCGGTGGTGAGTACCCGGACATCGGACTCAATGTCCGAATTCAGCTTCTTGTTAATTCGGTAGCGACCCACTTCGCCCAGGTCGTAGCGCTTATCGCTAAAGAACAGGCTCTGGATGATATCGCGGGCCGTTTGCTCATCGGGCGCTTCGGTGTTGCGCAACTGCCGGTAGATCTGCTCCACCGCTTCTTTCTCCGAGTTCGAGTTGTCTTTCTGAAGCGTGTTGTAGATAATGGAGTAGTCCGTTACGTTCACATCATCCTTGTGCACAATGATGGAACTTGCTCCCGAGTCAAGCACGATCTGGATATCTTCCTTTTCCAGGATAGAGTCGCGCTCCAGCAGCACTTCGTTGCGATCGATGGATACTACTTCACCGGTATCTTCATCCACAAAGTCTTCCGTCCAGGTGCGCAGCACCCGAGCGGCCAACTTGCGGCCCACAAATTTCTTCAGCGTCTTGGCATCAGCCTTCACCTCTTCTGATAAACCGAACAGGTCCAGGATGTCCTTATCCGCTCCGTAACCGATAGCACGCAGCAGGGTGGTAACTGGAAACTTCTTCTTGCGGTCGATGTAGGCGTACATGACGTTGTTCACGTCGGTAGCGAACTCAATCCACGAGCCTTTGAAAGGGATTATCCGCGCCGAGTATAACTTGGTTCCGTTGGTATGCTTGCTCTGGGCAAAGAACACCCCCGGCGAGCGGTGCAGCTGCGACACGATAACGCGTTCGGCTCCGTTGATGATAAACGAACCCTTGAGGGTCATGTAGGGAATGTTTCCCAGAAAAACTTCCTGCTCAATGGTTTCGAAGTCTTCATTGTCCTCATCGTTGCACGACAATCGCAATTTCGCCTTCAGCGGCACTGAGTAGGTCAGTCCCCGGTCAATAGATTCGTCGATGGAGTATTTGGGGGGATCGATCACGTAGTCGATAAACTCCAGCACGAAGTTTTCGCGCGAATCGGTGATCGGAAAATTCTCGGAGAACACCTTGAAGAGACCTTCGTCTTTTCGTTGCTCAGCGGGAGTGTCGATCTGGATAAAATCCTGAAATGACTGGAGTTGGACATTCAGAAAGTCAGGATAATCAATAACTCTTTTTATAGATGAAAAACTGATGCGATCGGGGGCCATTTGCCCTAAGCCGACTCGGCTATCTGAGTTGCTTGCGTTAGCCAAAGTTGTGTTGGGTTTTATGATGGGAAATTGAGTTCAGCGAAAAGCGGAACTCGTCGATGGGGGCACAAACGGGAAAAGACCTGACAAAAAAAGCCAGGCCTACCAAGGAGTAACTATGGTGGGGCGGGTTGTCTATTTAATTTCGACTTCGGCGCCAGCTTCTTCCAATTGTTTTTTCATGCCTTCGGCTTCGTCTTTAGGCACTCCTTGCTTCACTTCTTTCGGTGCGCTATCCACTAGTTCTTTCGCTTCTTTCAGTCCTAAACCCGTAAGTTCTTTAACTAGTTTCACTACGGCCAATTTCGATCCACCCGGAGCTTTGAGTACCACGTCAAACGAGGTTTTCTCTTCGGCGGCCTCGCCATCTCCTGCACCTCCCGCGGGGGCGGCAGCTACGGCCGCGGCGGCGGCGGGTTCAATACCGTATTCATCCTTCAGGATAGTGGCCAGTTCACTTACTTCTTTCACTGATAAGTTGACTAGCTGTTCTGCGAATTCTTTCAAATCTGCCATCGTTCTTAGACTTCTGTTATTTGGTTAACTAAAAATTTTCTTTACTGTGCTTCTTCGCGCTCGGAAAGGGTTTTCACCAATCCGGCAATGATATGTTGCCCGCTCTGCAGCGCACTGATCACGTTCTTGGCCGGAGATTGCAGCAGCGCAATTACGTCGCCAATCAGTTCGTTCTTCGACTTCAGCGAGCTGAGCGTTTCCAGGTATTGCCCACCCACGAACAGATCGCTGTCGATGGAGGCTCCCTTGAATTCCGGCTTGGTCAGCGCTTTATACTTCTTGCGGTATTCTTTGATCACCTTAGCGGGAGCGTTGCTCACCTCGGGCGAAAACATAATACCAGAGGTTCCTTTAAGCACCTCGTCGAAGGAAGCGTAATCGGTGTCCAGGCGCCCTAGCGCTTTCTTAATAAATGTGTTCTTGACAACGCGATACTCGATGCCTTGCTTGAAACACATTTCTCGAAACTCATTGATCTGCTTCACGGATAAACCCCCGGTATCGGCTACGTAAAAGTGCGTAGTGTTCCGTAGTTTTTCGGTGAGTTCGTCAATGAGTGTGCTTTTATCTTCCTTGGTCATAGTTTACAATCCTTGAATCGTAGTTTTATCAATGTGCACGCCCTTGCTCATGGTGCTAGACATACAGATACTCTTAAAGTAGGTTCCTTTGGCAGACGAAGGCTTCAAACGATTTATCGTAAGAATAAGTTCGTTGGCATTGTCGATCAACTTATCGGTATCAAAAGATGCCTTGCCTATACCAGCGTGGATGATGCCGAATTTATCTACTTTAAAATCTATTTTACCCGCTTTCACTTCCTGCACGGCCTTGCCGATGTCCATCGTCACGGTGCCCGCTTTCGGATTGGGCATCAGGCCGCGGGGTCCGAGCACGCGCCCGAGGCGACCCACCTTGGCCATCACGGTAGGCATGGTAATGATCACATCCACGTCCGTCCAACCGCCCTCAATCTTTTGAATATAGTCGTCCAGTCCCACGAAATCGGCGCCGGCTTCTTTGGCGTCTTCCTCCTTGTCAGGAGTGCACAACACCAGCACTTTGATATCTTTACCGGTGCCGTGGGGCAGTGCCACCACGCCGCGCACCATCTGGTCGGCTTTCCGGGGATCTACTCCCAGGTTAATATCCAGGTCTACCGAAGAGTCGAACTTGGTTTTGGTAATGTCTTTCACGATATCGGCTGCCTCGGTCAACGAGTGCAATTTGCTGAAGTCGTACTTCTTAAGAACGTCTTGCTGTTTTTTGGATAACTTTGCCATGTCGTTGCTAATTATTGCCAGGGAGCCTTGCCGCTCACCCGAATTCCCATACTACGCGCCGTTCCGGCGACCATCTTCATGGCTGATTCTACCTTGAAAGCATTAAGGTCCTGCATTTTGATCTCAGCGATCTCCTCTACCTGCTTCCAGGTTACGCTGCCCACCTTGCTTCTATTGGGTTCGGCCGAACCCTTTTTCACCTTGGATGCTAATGTTAGCAAAACGGCGGCGGGCGGGGTTTTAATTACGAAATCAAAGGACTTGTCCTTGAATATCGTTATCACCACGGGCAGTATCTGTCCTGGCTTATCTTGCGTGCGTCCGTTAAACTGCTTGCAGAACTCCATGATGTTGAGTCCCTTACTACCCAGCGCCGGTCCTACGGGAGGCGAAGGGTTTGCCTGTCCTCCGCGAATCTGCAACTTTAGATAGCCTTGTATTTCTTTAGCCATTGGTCGTATCTTGTTTTTCTACTTGCATGTAATTGAGTTCGACCGGAGTGTTGCGGCCGAAAATCTTAACCATCACCTTCAGTTTCTTTCGCTCGTCAAAAATCTCTTCTACGTTTCCGACAAAGCCACTGAAGGGACCATCCATTACCTTCACTTCTTCCCCAACAATATAGGGGGTATCCAATTGTATATCATCCTCGTCGGTCTCTTCTACGCGTCCTAAAATGCGATTCACCTCATTCTCGCGCAGGGGTACTGGTTCTTTATCTTTTCCAGAACCATTAGCTCCTAAGAACCCAATAACCCCAGGAATGCTCTGAATCATGTGATAGGTTTCGCCGTTACTCAGATCGGCGGATATCATAATGTATCCCGGAAAGAAGTTGCGCTCACGCACCCGCTTCTTTCCGTTCCGCATTTCCATCACCTTTTCGGAGGGGATAAGAATTTGGGGAACAAACTCCTCGAGCTTTTGGCGGTTGATTTCGTTTTCCAGGTAGGTTTTCACCTTCTTTTCTTGTCCACTTACCGCGCGCACTACGTACCACTTATGGTCGATCATATTGATTAAAATGCGTTATAAAACCACGTCATCGCGTTTTCAAACGCCAAATCCATTATTCCAATCAGCAGGGCAAAGATAAGCGATGCTACCAGTACCAACACCGAGCTGCGTTGCAATTCACCGTATTTCGACCAAGTGACCTTGTTTGCCATCTCGTCGTACGAGGCCTTGATAAAATCGATCAGCTTGCTCATAATACCTTTGCTACTTAGCACGGGTGGTAAGATTCGAACTCACGACCTACGGTTTTGGAGACCGCCGCTCTACCAGCTGAGCTACACCCGTGTAGGGAGATGTGAGACATAAAATGAGAAATATGAAACCTTGCTGTTTCACATCTCTCATCTCGTATTTCTTATTTTATTCTATAATTTCGGTTACCTGTCCGGCACCAACGGTTCGGCCACCTTCACGAATTGCGAAGCGCAGTCCTTTTTCCATCGCTACTGAGTTGATCAGGTCCACCGTGATAGACACGTTATCACCCGGCATCACCATCTCTACGTTATCAGGCAGTGAAATCTCGCCTGTCACGTCGGTGGTACGGAAGTAAAACTGAGGACGGTACTTCTTGAAGAACGGAGTGTGACGTCCGCCTTCTTCTTTGGAAAGCACGTACACTTCAGCCTTGAACTTGAGGTGCGGCTTCACCGAACCGGGCTTGGCGATGACCATGCCACGACGAATGTCGGTTTTTTCAATACCACGCAACAACAGTCCTACGTTATCGCCCGCTTCACCGCGGTTTAGAATCTTACGGAACATCTCAACCCCCGTCACGGTGGACTTCAGGTTTTGCGCACCCATACCCATGATATCTACGGTTTCGCCGCTATTGATGATGCCGCGCTCGATACGTCCGGTGGCTACAGTTCCACGACCGGTGATCGAGAACACATCTTCTACCGGCATCAAGAAGGGCAGGTCTACCAAACGCTCGGGCATCGGGATGTACTCGTCTACCGCGTCCATCAGTTCGTCTACTTTCTCTACCCACTGGGCTTCACCGTTCAGTGCGCCCAGGGCAGAACCCTGAATGATCGGAATGTCGTCACCGGGGAATTCGTAGAACGACAGCAGTTCGCGGATCTCCATCTCTACTAGCTCGAGCAGCTCCGGATCGTCTACCAAGTCCACTTTGTTCATGAACACCACCAGGGAAGGCACGCCTACCTGACGGGCCAGCAGGATGTGCTCACGGGTTTGGGGCATCGGGCCATCGGTCGCCGCAACCACTAGGATTGCGCCATCCATTTGGGCTGCACCCGTCACCATGTTCTTTACGTAATCGGCGTGACCAGGGCAATCCACGTGGGCGTAGTGACGCTTCACGGTTGAATACTCAACGTGTGAGGTGTTAATCGTTATTCCTCGTTCTTTTTCTTCGGGAGCGTTGTCGATAGACGCAAAGTCTTTCATGGTTGCCAGTCCTTTGTCGGACAGCACTTTCGTGATGGCAGCCGTTAAGGTCGTTTTACCGTGGTCAACGTGACCAATCGTGCCAATATTCAGGTGGGGTTTGGACCGGTCAAAGTTTTCTTTAGCCATTTTATCAATCAGTTACAGTTAAAAAGAATATGATCTGTTTGCGTTATAGTTAAGGCTTCGCTCGCCAGAGGAAACCAATTGGGTGAACAAAACTAAGAGCCAACGATGGGATTTGAACCCATGACCTCTTCCTTACCAAGGAAGCACTCTACCCCTGAGCTACGTCGGCAGGGTTGATGATCAATGCATACGGACTACTAATCAATCAGTGAAACTCACTATTCATTTCATTACGCGTTGCTCATTGACTGAGCGGGAGACGGGCCTCGAACCCGCGACCTGCAGCTTGGAAGGCTGCCGCTCTACCAATTGAGCTACTCCCGCCAATATTCACTTTAAAACAAAGTGGGGAGAGCAGGATTCGAACCTGCGAAGTCGTAGACAACAGATTTACAGTCTGCCCCAGTTGGCCGCTTTGGTATCTCCCCGGCTCACCCAAAAAACGCTACTTACAAGGTAAGAAAAAACGTAATTCTCCTCATAAAGTTTTATGGAAGTGCAAAAGTAAGTGCTTTTCTGATATATTCAAACCGTTGACGGGAAATTTGGCGAGTTTCTTTGGCCAAGGGAGAAGTTGATCAATCGGAAACTATACTTTGCCAGCCCGGGCAATAGGTAAAATCTACTATCGCGCTATGATGAGCTGTTCGGTGAAGACTAATCTACCGTTCTGGTATACTTGAACGGGATAATGACCAACGGGCAAAGTGCGAATATCAATGGGTGTCTGTTCACTGGAAACTAACTCATCTAACAGCAACTCCTGACCCGGATTATAGAGCAATACTCGATAAATCGGAGCCGTACTGGGATGACCATACGAAGGAGCGGCTGTCCTTAGCGTCTGATCTGAATCATCACTGACCATTATTTGAGCGTAGTCCTGGGTAGGATTTGGGGCCAGCACTAAATTCACCGTAGTCCCATCCGCCTCGTTAGTTTGATCTGAGGCGGGTGCCCTCACGCTAAGCACTACCTCGCGTTGGTGGCTGCTTCCGGCTTGGGTTGCCGTAATCACAATGTTGGGGTAGGTACCAATGTCGTTAGCCAACGGAATACCTGATAAGGTACCCAAACCCGAACCTTCTGTAGTAAAAGTCAAAAAAGAAGGTAACCCGCTCACTGTCAGATTGATATACTCTTCCTGGGACCGCGCATCATCAAACAGCCTACGTACTTCCGCGAGTATAAATGCGTGCCCATCGTTGTTCAAGTGAATTCCGTCGCCACTGCCGTACTGAGGCTTGATGCGCTGATTGCCATCCGCTAGTTCATCGTAAATATCGACCACATTCGGGGCGAATAGCGCTTTTATCTGAGTTGCCTGCGCGGACAATTGATTTCTTTGGCTCAGTGAACCAAAGTTTCGGGGCTGGGTAGTCGTGAAATAGATTGGTACACCCACCGCGCTCGCTGCATCCCTAAGCGCAGCAAAATTGTCCATACTCTCCGCATCGCTAATGCCCTTGGCCACATCGTTGGACGGTAGGTTAACCAAGATCACCGAAGGGCTCAGCGCTAGCGCCCGGGTGATATTGTGGTTGGCGTTACCCGTAGCGAGCACATCGCGGGTGGTGTAACCGCCCACGGCCAGATTAAAGATTTGGTGGTTGGGAACCTGAGTGAGCAAGTAATTATGCAGAAGATTTACCCACCCCTGACCGTTAGAAGCCCCGGTACCCGCCGCTGTCGAAGAGCCTAGCACCACTACGCGCGCGCCCAGCGTATTGCCACTAGTGGCTCGGATTGTTTGTTGATAGGGCTCTCCCATCGTAAGTAAAGTATCACTGAGCGCAGCAATTACCAGCGCAGGAGGTGCGGGAGTCGTACGGCAATAGGTATCTGCTTCACCGAGGCCGGTAGGAGGGCTATCATTGGTGCTCAACGAAAGTTTATCCAATTGCGTGCCTGCTTCGCGATAGGCTACCGTGATGGTGTGACTACCCACGGTAAGGTTAAGCGGCCCACCGGGCAAAACGTTCCAGCGGAATCCCTTGCCCGTAGCAATTTCTTGCCACCACTTGAACCAAGGCTGATCGTCTACCCGTATCCAGATGGAATTGCTGCTCTGCGAAGGGGCGTTCATGCGGGCCCATAAGTAGTAGAATTGCGGTTGATCAACCGTTACGTTGAAAACCAATTGGTCGGCCGTTGCGCTGGGGGGAGTACTAAGGCTTTTGCCGGAGGGATAGACTGCGTATTTTTCACCCGACGCTTCTGCGCCTTCCGAAAGCGTCCAGTTAGCCCCCACCAACGCACACTCGGCCTCTCTTCCTATCGCAACCAAAGGTTTAGGTTCAACGGTCTGGCAAGAAGCCATCTCCCCTAAACCGCTGGGTAGCCCAGAAGAAGGATTCAGAACAATTTTATCCAGTTGGGTACCGCTTTCGCGATAGGCCACCGTGATGGTATGATTTCCGGCATCAAGAGAAAACGGCGCTCCGGGAGCACGGTTCCAGGCAAATTGTGACCCTCGGGTGATATTCTTCCACCACTTTATCCAAGGGCCATTGTTTACTCTAACCCAAAACGAATCTTTGGTGCCCGATGGTGCCCGGATACGCGCCTGTAGGTAGTAACTGCCTGCTACAGCGGCTTCTACTGAAAACACGAGTTGATCAGCCGATTCGCTGGGAGGACTATTTAGGCTTTTTCCCGACGAATGCACCAGGTAGGCACCTCCGGCAGCGGTGGGGTCTTCTACGGATTGCCAACCATTGCCGACGGTAGCGCACTCCGCCTCGAGCCACAGCGGCTGAGCGTTGGTGAGATAACAGTGCCCATACGATGGTTGGAGAAATGCCAACAGGAAAACAAGCGCGGAAAGATGAAAAGTTTTCATAGGCGAGCGGTGGCAAAAGGTTTAGTTGAGCGAATATTAAGATATCTCTAGTGCGTACGGAGTAGAAAGCGCTGTCAATTCATCACAAAATCGCCAACGCACAGCACTCTCGGCCAATAACTAAGTGCCACGCTAAATGGCAATATCGTCTTCCAGAATCGCCACGTTACTCTGATGCCGACGCGCCAGCAGCGCCAGTCCGAAGGTAAGCACTCCCAGTCGCCCAACGAACATGGTCACAATGAGTACTGCTTTTCCGAATGCAGACAGGTCTGTGGTGATCCCCGCGCTCAAACCGACAGTGCCCAGGGCAGAAGCTACCTCGAAGAGAATGTTCCGAAAGGACGCTGACTCAGAAAACGTGAGCAGAAAGGTAAACACGCTGACGAGCGATACGTAGAAAATGAAGGTAGCGGTAGCCACGTAAATTCGCTCATCAGGAATGGCCCGTCCGAAAAACGTGATTTTCTCTTCGCCCCGCAAACGGCTTTTAACCAGCGACACCACCGCCGTGAGGGTGGTTATTTTCATACCTCCGGCCGTCCCGGACGGAGAAGCTCCAATGTACATTAAAAAGACCACAAACAAAAGGACCGGCAAAGTTAGGGCGCCGGTGTCAATCGTGTTGAACCCCACCGTAGTGGTGGCCGTCATGGCCTGAAAGAACGAGGTGAGCCATTTTTCTACTTCCCCCAGGCCCTGCACTTCGGGCTCGTAGATATAAACGAGTAAGGTACCGGCGCTCAGCAGAACCAGAAAGCCGTACAAGATGACCTTGGTAGTAAACGTGAGCTTCTTCGACTTTCCGCTGATCATGTACCACACGTCGGTCACCACAATAAAACCCAGCGATCCGGTAACGGCCAGCACCGAAATTGTAATATTGAGGAGCACGTTGTCGTGAAAGCTCACGAAACTGTCGTTATAGAGTCCGAACCCAGCCGTGCAAAAGGCCGAGACGCTATGAAATACGCTGCTCCACAGGGCAAATCCGGTTTCGACGCCTTCCATTTTAAAGCCAATGAAGAAAAAGATGGCCCCCAGCGTTTCCATCACTACGGTGAACACAACCACCGACTTAAGAAAATCCTGAATTTGGATTTCCTGAGGCATCGCGAAGGCCGTTTTCATGAGGCGTTGGTGCCAATGGGTGATGGTTTTGGTGGTGGTGAGCAAATAGTAGGTGGTAAAGGTAAGGTAGCCAATGCCACCAATTTGAATGAGGAGCATCACCACCAACTGCCCGAGCCAGGTGTACGAATCAAACACGCTCACCGTCACCAGTCCGGTGGTGGAGATGGCCGAGGTGGCGATAAACAGATTGTCGAGCAGCGCGGTGGGTTGCTTCTGCAACCACGGAAGCGATAGCAGCACAAAGCCAACAAGGGTATAAAGCAGGAAGCCGTAGACCAGATTTCGTTGCGGAGAATTACGTACCCGGAAGCGGCGGTAGCGGGCCGTGGCCTTTTTACGAGACCACCTTTTTCGTCGAGCAGCGAGATGTTCTTCAGAAATGTTGTCTGAGCTGTTAGTCATACCAAAAATTTTAAAGAATCTAGCGTATCAACTCGGCACAATTTTAAGGGATCTGTCCGTATAGCTCAATCAACTGTTCGTTGGTTTCGGCGGCTTTGATGCGCTGCCGCTGTTCGGCCACCCCCGGTACCTCATCGAAGAAACTGAGTGAGCGGTAACCCGACATGCGCACAAAGTACTGCGGATGGTGTTCGGCGTAGTACGCCAGCCGATCAATGCCTTCGGTGACCTGTTGTTGATTATCCATTTGGGTGAGATAACGGGCGAAGTAGTTCAGAAAGTAGTACAAGGTTTGATCATCCACCTTCGGAATTTTAGCGGTGAACCAATCGTAGTGATCAGGTTTGTTGTTCGCAATATAGTAGTCAGCCAGCGTCATCACCACGTTGAAGTTGTTGTAGGATTGGTAATTGGCTAACAAGGCATCTTTGTCGGTCGCCGAGGTTTGGGCGTAGGCCGCCAGTGACGTTCCCATCACCGCGTAGGAAGAGTCTTGCAGCGTCTGCCGAAAAAGTTCTTGGTACCTTTCAGCATTCACTGAGGCCAGCAGACTAATCGCGTCGGCTTGCACCAACGACTTGGGGTCTTGCCGGGCCAATTGCTCTACTTTTTGCAGTAGAATGGTATCAGTTTCCGCAAGTCGTTCCTCCAAGGCTCCCAGGGCCGTCTGCCGAATTACCCAGAAATCATTATCCAGCGCTTCAGCGAGCACCTGTTTCGTGTCGGTTGCCAACGTATCCTCCAGCAGTTGCGACAAACCCTGAAACTGATGTACAAACCCATCGGTGTTCTGAAACTGGTAGCGAATCGCTTCCCGGCTCTTTTCGAAATCTACCTGCGCCAGCAGGGCGGCCTCACCGTCGAACACCACCAAATCGGGTTGCTGCACCGCCGGAAACGCGAGCTCCTGACGGGCCTGATCCACCTCCACGGCGTAGCGTTCCTTTTGTCCGGCCACCCACACGTCCACGTAGGTCGGCAGGCGGAAGATCGGCGTGGTGGTGCTGTCTTGCACTTGGTCTACCTGAAGAAACAACGTATCGCCTTCGTAGCGTTGCTGAATCTTCAGTTGCGGATGTCCCGGCGATAAAAACCACTGGTCAAAAAACCAGTTCAAGTCTTCACCCGTCACCGCCTCGAAGGCTTGCCGCAGGTCGTCCACCTCCACCGAATTATAAGCGTGGCGGGTTAAATAGCTTTGTAGGCCCGCAAAAAACGCCTCATCGCCCACGTAGCTCCGCAGCATGTGCAGCACGCGGCTGCCCTTATCGTAGGAGTGACGGTCGAACATATCTTCCTGCTCGGCGTAGCGGTAGCGAATCAGGTCCACTTGCTTGGTCTCGGCTTCGGTGAAGTAGTTCTGGCCTTGCTCCCAGAGCTTATAGGCAGCTTCGTCTTTCCCGTAGCGGTGCTCGTTCCACAGGTATTCGGAGTAAGAGGCGAAGCCCTCGTTCAGCGTGAGGTTGGCCCACGACTCAGTGGTAACCAAATCGCCGAACCAGTGGTGAAACAGCTCGTGGGCAATAATATCATCCCAGTGGCTGTCGAGCAACGCCCGGTCGTCAACCAACAACGCGTCGTAGAACACCGAGGCGGTGGTGTTTTCCATGGCGCCCGACACAAACTCATCCACAACAATCTGGGAGTACTTCGGCCAGGGGTACTTCACGCCCAGCTTGTCCGAAAAGAAGGTGAGCATATCGGGAGTGTGTCCGAAAATATCCTTGGCGTAGGGAGCGTAGTCGGGATGCAGGTAGTAGTTTACGGGTATCCCCTGCCACGTGTCTTCCACCTTAGCAAACTCCCCTACCGCCATCATGAACAAGTAGGGAGCGTGCGCCTGCTCCATGCGCCAGTAGTCGGTGCGGGTACTATCGTTCACCATCTCCGACGACACCAACACCCCGTTCGATAGGGTCGTATAGCGATCATCCACGGTGATGTACATTTCTTGGGTACTGCGCTCGTTGGGGGCATCGATGGTCGGAAACCAGCGCGAGTTGGCTTCCGTTTCGCCCTGCGTCCAGATTTGACGCATGGTATTACTCAGACTATCATTCTCAGTGCCCACAAAGTACAGCCCTTTGTCGGAGGTGATGGCCGCGCTGCCTCCGGCCGGAGCTTCGTCGGGCTTGGCCGTATACGCAATCTGGAGCAGAAAGCGGTTGTTTCGGGCGTAGGTGCCCCCGAGGTCAACCGCTAGTTGCTCACCGTCATAATCATAGGTAAGAGGCCGCACCGTATTATTTTCCAGCAACCCTACCGAATGAATCTCAAACCCTTTGGCATCAAGTACCACATCATTTTGCGGATAAAAATAGGGACGAAGCTCCAGCGTAGCCGTTCCCAGAAGGTGGTGCTTCTCCCAGTCGAAGCGCACCTCGAGGCGGGTGTGAATCAAATCGTGCTGCCGACTGCGGGAAGGTTGGTACGGGTAAACGGGCGAAGTGGCCTCCGCTTCGGTTTGGTCGGGCCCGACAGTGATGGTATCGGCCAGCACGGGCGGAGAAGCAGTTGTGGGAACGCGGGCGGTTTGGCATGCGCCTAGCCAAGCAGCAATCATCAGAAACAACAGTATGCCGCAAGAATCAGCAGCACTGCGGGCGGAAAAAAGCGGAATATTTCTCAAATCAAAGGTGGTTCGTATCTTTAAACCGACAAAAGTAGGATGCCAGCCTCACTTACGGTAACAAAACACGCAATTTGTTTTATGAAAGAAGCGATAGTCAACGGGAAAAGCATGTATTCGGTTCAAAACAACTCCCGATGGTATGATCATCAACGGACGGGCGCACACTCCCGACATCCGGCAGGTGGGCGAACGTTTATTTCACTGCATTGATGGCACGGTCGGCTACCAAATCGAGCTACTGGAAGTAGACGACGCGCGCAAGTGCTTTGTGTTTTCTCTGCGGGGGCAGCGGGTAACAGTGCAATTGAAAGACGATCTGGATTTGATGGTGGAGAAACTAGGCATGGCCCAAGCAGTCGAGACGGTGGTGCGCGAGATAAGCGCCCCGATGCCTGGACTGATTGTTGGAATCAATGTGGAAGCCGGGCAAGCCATTCAGGAGGGAGACAGCGTGCTGACGCTGGAGGCCATGAAGATGGAAAACGTGATCAAGTCGCCGGTGAGCGGCACCGTGGAGGTGGTTCACGTGCGGGTGGGTGATAGTGTGGAGAAAAAACGGGTGCTCGTTTCTTTTAAAGAAGAAGACTAGTCAGCGGGTTCGATCATTTTGCACCACAGTTTTATAAATTTTCGCTTACTTGCATCATTGTTTGATCTCCCAAATTAGCCCTTCCATGAAATATCAGCGCATTCTTCTCAAACTAAGTGGCGAAGCCCTGATGGGGAATCAGCAGTACGGTATTGATACCAGCCGCCTGCAGCAGTACGCGCAGGAAATCAAACGGGTGAAGGAGCTGGGCGTGGAGGTGGCCATCGTGATTGGCGGGGGAAATATCTTTCGAGGCGTGCAGGCCGAAAAATCAGGGATGGACCGGGTGCAGGGCGACTACATGGGCATGCTGGCTACGGTGATCAACGGCATGGCGCTGCAAAGCGCTTTGGAACAGGTTGGACTATACACCCGCCTGATGTCGGGCATCAAAATGGAGCAGGTGTGCGAACCTTTTATCCGCCGCCGGGCCATGCGCCACCTCGAGAAAAACCGCATCGTGATCTTCGGAGCGGGCATCGGCAACCCCTACTTCACCACCGACTCCACCGCCAGCCTGCGCGCCATTGAGATTGAGGCCGACGTGGTGCTCAAAGGAACCCGGGTAGACGGTGTCTACAGCGCCGACCCCGAGAAAGACCCGTCAGCTACCCGCTTTTCTACCATCACTTTCTCCGAAGTGTACCAGAAAGGGCTCAACGTGATGGACATGACTGCTTTTACGCTCTGCCAGGAAAATAATTTGCCCATCATCGTGTTTGACATGAACAAACCGGGCAATCTCTGTGATTTAGTAAACGGACAGGAAGTGGGGACATTAATCAATTAGACGCACAAGAGGTTAGAAGCTGGAGGCTAGAAGTGATTATTACCTTCCAGCCTTCGGCTTCTAATTCCTAACTTATAACAACTATTATTGCAATGACTGAAGAGATCAAATTTTACTTAGACGAAACCAAGGACTTGATGGATAAGGCTGTTCATCACGTATCACACGAGTTCAATAAGATTCGAGCGGGTAAAGCCATGCCGACCATGCTTGATGGTTTGATGGTGCAGTACTACGGCAATCCTACCCCTATCAACCAGGTGGCAACCATCAACACCCCCGACGCCCGCACCATTGTGGTGAAACCCTGGGAAAAGAAATCGCTGGCCGACATTGAGCGGGCCATTGTCAATTCCGACCTGGGTCTGAATCCCCAAAACGACGGCGAAATTGTGCGGCTTAACATTCCACCCCTCACCGAAGAGCGCCGCAAGAACTTGGCAAAGCAGGCCAAGAACGAGGCCGAGAACGGCAAGATCACACTGCGCAACATCCGCAAAGACACCAACAACGCCCTCCGCAAACTGCTCGACGAAAACGTATCAGAAGACAACGTGAAGGAGGGGGAGCTGGGAGTACAAGAGCTAACTGACGCCCACACGAAAAGAATTGAACGACTTGCTGGAGGTGAAAGAGAAAGAGATTATGACAGTTTAGAGCAAATAGTGCATAGTCAACGGTCGATAGCCAACTGTGGACTGTGGACTGTGGACTGTGGACTAAAGATACAGCTTCTTGTCTTTAATGTAATCGGCCACCCGGTCGGGGACTAAATATTGTACTGAGCGATCTTGCTTTGCCAAGTTCCGGATAAAGGTGGCCGAAATGTTCAGCAAGGGCGCTTCCACGAAACGCAGGTTGGAATGACTGCTCACCGCTTCCGTAATTTTTGAAGAAGTCGCGTCCGGGCGGGGATACACGTAGAGCACGTGGTGATCGATGATGGCGCGGTGGTTCTTCCAGCGGTGGAAGTGGGTGAGGTTGTCGCTCCCTAAAATCAAATGGAAGTTATACGTGGGATGCCGTTCACCGAGATAAGCCAGCGTGTCAGCCGTGTAGCTTGGTTTGGGCATGCTGAACTCAATGCTGGATGCTCGCAAATCGTAGTTGTCTTCCACCGCCAGCTCCACCATCCGCAGCCGATCGTATTCGTTGAGCAGGTTGCTGGCTTTCTTAAACGGATTTTGGGGAGACACCACGAACCACACCTGCTGCAAATTAGTTTGCTCGCGCACCACGTTGGCGATAATCAGGTGCCCGAGGTGGATGGGATTGAAGGAACCAAAAAAAAGGCCGATGTTCACGGCCCAAAATTAACTAAAATATCCACATCGCCCAGCGCCTGTCGAGCGCCGCAGATGCAGTTACCAACGCTATTCTTAGCTTCCCAACAGCACGCTATCAATCAGATGGACGTAGCCGTTGTCGGCTTCCTGATCCGCAAGGATAATATCCGCTCCGTTCACCATCACCTTGTCATTGGCGGTGGTTATCTTCAGCGGCGTTCCGGCTAGCGTCGGCAATTCGTCCATGCCTACCAGGTCGGCGGCCGTATACTTTCCCTTCACCACGTGGTGCAGCAGCACTTGCTTAAGGTTATCACCCTGCATTTCTTCGGGCAGTTCATTGGTTCCTAGTGCGTTGAGCGCCGCAAAGGCGTCACTAGTGGGAGCAAATACCGTATACAGTCCGCCTTCAGCAAGTTCGGTGTTCAACTGCGTGGCTCGGAGCGCGTCATTAAGCGTTCCTAAGTTCTCTCGTTCCTGCAGCACCTGATACACATTGCCGTAGCCTAAATGAATTTCCTCGCTTTCCTGACCCATCACCACGTCGGCCGCGGCCTGGTCGCCGGTTTCGGTGCCCTGTGGAGCACAAGACGCGCTCAGTATAGTTACTAAAGTTATACTAAGAAAATTACGCATGTTCGCTTATTAATTTACGTTGAAAAAGACTTCGTCAACGAAAACTGACTAAAAGCCAAAAAAGTTACCAGGATATACGGGATGGGAAAGGATAGTTAGAATAATTTTTTATCATTACCTCTTCAACTGGTGTTCGCGAGCGACCCTAATTACCCGTCGTATCTTCCAGAATGAGTTCGTTATCAACTTCCGGTGCTAGGCTGTCGGTTTCCGGCGCATCCAGTTGCCGCTCGCGTTCCGCGTCATTGAGGGTTTGCAACCGACGCTTGGCTTCGTCGACCACTTCTTTCACCGGCGAATTTTCAATCACCGAGTTGAGCGTGGCTTCTGCCTGGAAGTCTTCGTCGAGCGCGACGTAGTTATCAGCCACCAGCAAAAACGACTGCCCCAACCAATTTTCGTAGATAGAAAAGTTTTTGTTGAGTTCGTACAGGGTCTCAATTGACTTGTTGTGCTGGCCTTCGTCGTATAAGATTCGGGCTAGCAGATACTGCGCCTCAGCGCCGTTCTCATCCTTAGCCGCCGCCACGGTGCGGGTGAATAGCTGGCGGGCTTGTTCAGTGTTGCCTTGTTCGTAGGCCGCCTTGCCCTGGTAGAGCAGCGCCTGGTTCACCGCATTGGCCGACACGTTGCCCCGCTCAATAATCAGCTCGGCGTACTTTTCTACCGAATCAAGCACCGTACGGTTGTTCTGGGCCAGGGTATAGTAAGACCGCATCAGGCCCGACCAGGCGGCGTATTGCTCCTTTTTGTTTCCAGCCAGGTTGGCGAGTTTCTGGAAATAAATGATGGCGTTCGCCAGGTTTCCGGCCGACTGTTCTAGTTCGGCAATGCGCTCCACTACCCGGCTCATGCGGGGGTATTTGCCGTTGGCTTCCACCTGGTAGAACACCTTCAGTGCTTGCTCGTTGCGCTCAGCGCGGTAATACGATTCACCGATGTAGTAGCGCGCTTCGTCCACGTTTCGATGCTGCGGATAATTATTGATGAAGTTATTGAGTTGCTCAATGGCGGCATCGTAATCCTGACTGAAATACAGGTTCTTGGCCGTTTCGTACTCAATATTTGCCACGTTTTCGTTTTCGGGATTGGCCGCTTTGTACTTGGCGAGATAGCGGGAGAAGTCCCCGCCGCCGCCCTTAGCCGTCACTTCTTGCAGTCCCAGTAGGGCTGAGTTGGCGGTTTTGTGGGTGCCGTAGTCATCGAGTATCTGCTTGTAATCCTCCCCGGCAGCGGCGTACTGCTGTTGGTTAGAGTAAGCCAACGCCCGACGCACTAAAGCGTAGGGCACCAGGTTGCTCTGCGGATTGGTCTTGATAAGTTGGGTGAACCCAGCGATAGCCGCGTTGTAGTTACCCTGCTCAAAGGTGAGTTGCGCCTTTTGCAGCATGGCGTCATCGCGGTAGGGCGAGTCGGGATAGCCCCGCACCACCTTATCCAGGTTGGCAACGCCCTCACCGTACTGCCCCTGAATGCCCTGAATGATCCCCTTTTGGTAATAGGCGTAGGCAATATCGGGATTACGTTCGCGAATGGCCCGGTCGTAAGCATCTACCGCCTTACCGTAGGCCTTGGTCACGTAGTAGGTATCGGCCAAACGAATGAGGGCGTCGTCGTAGAAGTAGTTGCTTTTGTCCTGTCCGCGCAGCGTCACCAGCCGAAGGTACTCCTCAAAATTAGCCAGCGCCTTGGTATATTCTTTGGTGTTGAAGTAGACGTAGCCCAAACCGTACTTCGCCTTGGTCTGATACATGGCTTTATCACCTTCCAGTCGCTGGCCTCGCAACGCATCCAATACGCCCTGATAGGCTTCGGTGGCCTGCGCGTAACGCTTTCCGATCGAGAAAGCTTCACCGGCCCAGAAATTAGCCGCCGCCACGTAGGTAGCGTCAATTGGGTATTCGGTAGATTTCTTGAACAACTGCACCGCCTGGGGGTAGCGCGACTGGTTGAACGCCTGCGTGCCCGCCAAGAAAGTGACTTGCTGATACGCCTTGCGCACCTGCTGCGTTTTGTTGGGCAAGCTCTCAATGAACAGCATGGCCTCTGCGTAGTTTTGGGAATTTAGATAGGCTTCGCTGATTAAATCGTTGACTTCCACTTGGTACTTACTGTTGGGATACATCTCCCGAAACTTCGTAAGCGTTTGTAGCGTACGGGCGTAATCGCCCGAGGCCAAGTAGACTTTGCCCAACTGGTAGGCAGCCTGCTCCTGAATCTCCGGACTGAACGGGCGGCTAGACGCCGTTTCAAAAGCCGTGGCAGCGTACTCCGGATTGTCTTGCTTCACGTAGAGCACTCCCAGATAGTAGGAAGCGTGTTGTCCTAGACTGTCTTTGCCGGAGGCCACCTGCTTGAAGTTGTCCAGCGCCTCCTGTTGCTTGCCGGTTTGGTACTGGGTATAGGCCAAGCGGTAACGCACGTCCGGAGTAGGGTTTTGCGTAGCCACGTAGTTGGCCAAGTAGGGTTCGGCCTGCTCGAATTTACCTTGTTCGTAGTAGGCATCACCCACCAGCAAACCGATCTCGGCGGCATTGGCTACTGCGTCTTCGCCTTCGTTGTTGCTACGAGCGATCATCTTCTCTCCGTAGTCGATCACCCGGTCGTAGTTACCCTGCTTGCTGAAGATGCTGGCGATGAGGTAGGGCGTGACCTTAGCGTAAGATTCTTCTTGTTCGGCCCGGCGCAGGTCTTCGAGCGCCTGTTCGTAGTCGCCCTGCTGCGAGGCAATGTACCCAGCGTAGTAGCTGGCCGCGCTCTGGTAGACATTATCCGACCGCTTGATGTTGTCGAACAGCGGTTGAGCTTCTTTAAATTTTTTACGGCTGAAGTAGGCGTAGGCCAGTTTAAAATCGCGGGTGGCCTCGTCGGTGCGCGACAGATTGCGGGCGTCGGTGGCCTCGAAGGCTTCAATGGCCTTGCCGTAGTCTTCATCGCGAAAGTAGAAGTTACCCAGTTCGTAGTTGGCGCGCAAGGCTTTGGGGTTGCTTGGGTTATTGCGCACGAAATCGGCCAGTTTAGCTTCGCCGTCGGGATTGTAGAGGCGCACGGCGGAGTACGCGGCGTAGTATTCAGATTCCGAAGCGTAGGCTCCGGTCGGTTGCAATTGCAAATACGTTTCGAACTCCACACGGGCCGCGCCGTACTTTTTCTTATCCAGCAAATCCATGCCCTGCTGAAAGTGGTTCACGGGCGAGACTTCGGAGACGTAGCGTTGGGCCAAGCTTGGGGATAAGCTGACGCCTAGCAGCGATAGGACGAGTAGGTTGCGGGCAGTGGTATTCAATGGTTATTGGGTTGTTTAAGGTATTAGTTGCGCGGGTGACCTTTTCTTAAGGTATGAAACCTTAACTGAAAAGTATACGTAAAGTTACGATTTACCTGTTACGATATCAGTATACCTAACGCGAAATTAGAGTGTCTGTAAATAATCAACGTACTCCTCGGGAGTGACTTCTATTTCACGCAAGATTTGCCGGATTAGCGGACGAGATAAGTCTCTACCGGCATGGTGCGGCAAGGTTGTGTAGCGTCCATCCTGATAACGATAAAACACGTGACTACCCTTCTGTCACTTAATCCCAAAGCCAAGTTGCAATTGTCGTTTCATAGTATTAAATATAACGGTTTTCCGCACGATTCAGTGCATCAGCTTGTACACCAGCTCCTTTAAGATCTGCCCGTCGCTGCCGCCGGTGTTTTCCACTCCCTTAGCGTGCTGGTCGGCCACCCGCAGCCAGTGAACATTGCGAATCACCTGCCCTAGTGGGTAGTTGACCGCCGCCACCCGGTATTCTTTGGCGAAGAAAGGATTGATCTTCAGTAGGGCGGCCAGGCCCCGCTCGGTTTGGTCGGTGGACTGGTGCACCAGTAGCAGTTTGGTGTAGAACGAAAAGAGCAGCGCGATAATCGGAATGATCGGATTGGCCTTGGGGTTGGCCTCAAAGTACTGCACAATTTGCATGGTTTTGAGGGCGTCTTTGGTCGCCACGGCCTTCTGTAGCTCGAAGGCGTTGAACTCCTTGCTGATGCCCACGTACTTCTGCACCATCTCGGCATCGATCGCCACCTCTTTCTGCCCCGCCGGGAAGTTGATTAGCACCTTCTCGATCTCGTTGGCCAGCCGCTCCAGATTATTACCAATGGAGTCGGCCAGCATCTGCACCGCCTTGTCGTCGGCCCGAAAGCCGCGCTGCCGCACGTAGCCCGCAATCCAGGCGGGCAGTTGGTTGTCGTAGAGCTTCTTCGACTCCACCCACACGGCAAACTTATCCAGCGCTTTGCCCAGCGTCTTGCGGCTGTCGATCTTCTTATACTTATAACACAGCACCAGCAGCGTAGAGGGCATCGGGTTCTTCACGTAGGATTCCAGCAGTTGCTGCCCGGTGGTGGTGTTGAAGTCGGTGATGTCCTGCGCTTCTTTCACGATCACCACCTGCCGCTCGGCCATCATGGGGTAACGCTTGGCCTGGCTGAGCACGGTGGCCACGTCTACGTCCTTGCCGTAGAGCACCATTTGGTTAAATCCCTTCTCGCCGTCACTCAGCACTTTATCCTCAACATGACGCGCAATGCGATCGATATAATACGGTTCTTCTCCCTGCAGGAAATACACCGGAGAGTACTGCTTCTGCTTGAGTTGCTTGAGTACGTCGTCGGGAGATTGTTTCATGATTTAGTCATTGGTCATTTTTCCTTAATCACTTGTTCCTAGTATTTTGACAAAGGACCAAGGACAAGTGACTATTCTTGCTCGCTCTTCTTCTCTTCCTCTACGTGCGCTACTAACCGGTCGCACAGTTGATTTACCTCTTCCGACATGTAGGTATCGCCGGTGGCGGTGAGGATCGATTGCGCGAGTCCGCCCAGGGTGTCGATGGCGAAGCGCTTCATCTCGTCGACGGGCATCTCTTTGGTCCACAGGTCGATGCGTAGGGTGTTGCGCTGCTCGTGGTCCCACACTGACAGGCTGATCGACCGGCTCTCGGCCAACTCACCGGGTTGGTCGGTGGCGTTCCACTGGATGCGTTCGGGGATGTTCTGATCGTCTAAAGAGACGGTGAAATTTATCTCGGACTTTTTCATTAGTTTCGGGCTTCGTTGCTGCGAAAGTAGAAAAGAACCGACGTTCCTCCTTATGAAACCATCGAAAATATTGCTGTTGTCCGTTTTGCTGGCCCTCACCGGCTGCCTCAACCAGTGGCAAACCGAAACCGGCGCAACCGATCAGGCCGAGGTGCGGGTAGCGTTCTACAACGTAGAGAACTTGTTCGACACCGAAGACAACCCCGCGCGGCAGGACGAAGAATTTCTGCCCGATAGCCAGAAGCAATGGACCGCCGAGCGCTATCAGAATAAGTTGACCAAACTGGCCAAGGTGGTAGCCGCGCTGAACTATCCGGTGCTACTGGGTCTGGCCGAGGTAGAAAACGAAGTAGTGCTGCGCGACCTGGTTGAGCATCCTGATTTGGTTGAGGCGGGCTACGACCTGGTGCACTACGACTCACCCGACGCGCGGGGCATCGACGTGGCGCTGCTCTACCGCACCGCCTTCTTCACTCCGGTATCGTCGCAGGCCATTCCGGTTGCCTTTGAGAAAGACAATTATAAGAGCCGCGACCTGCTACTGGTATCGGGTACGCTGGGGCAGGATGCTAAGTACAACACGCTGCACGTGCTGGTGAACCACTGGCCCTCGCGCCGCGGCGGAGTAGCCCAGAGTGAAGTGCGACGACTGACCGCGGCCGCGCTGGCCCGGCAGGCGGTGGACGAACTGCTACAAACCGACGCCACGGCCAACGTGATCCTGATGGGCGACTTCAACGACGAGCCCACCGACCGCAGCATCACCGAAGGGCTCCGGGCTACAGGGAAGACGCAGAAGACCGATCCGTTTCAGCGGAATGCCGCCCAGTTGTTCAACACCGTGGCGGCGCTCAACGCGCAGGACCGCGGCACCTACCAGTTTCGGGGCAACTGGAACATGCTGGATCAGATTATCCTGTCCAGTGGCCTAATGGAAGATGCTCCGAAGATAGATGATTACTACTATTTGCCCGAGTCGGCTACCGTGTTCACTCCCGATTGGTTGCTACAAGCCGACGGCAAGTACGCCGGGTATCCCGACCGCACCTACGCCGGGAATAAGTACCTGGGTGGCTACAGCGACCACCTGCCAGTGTACGTGGTGTTGACGAATAAGGACTGAGGCAACGAGTTAGCGGCTATTCGGATGCTGCCATTTTTTTGTCATCCCGTAGAGATCTTTTTGCACGAAAGTACCACTATGCCCAATACAGAAACTTTATTGCGGCAGGCAGACACCTACGGGGCAACATTGGTCTAGCGCTATTAACTTCATGGAAAAGCGCTATGCTACCAATCCAAAAGTTGCTTAGGAACAATAGGGCAAACGCATCAAATGACGAGGACCTGTTTGAGATAGTCATTATTGAGCGAAGCGCGGTATCTTCTTTTCTTTTTGCTAAGCTTATCTTTCATCTGAGTGATTCGCTGCAAAGCGATCTTACGCAGGATATTGAGGTTTTCCGGGGCATTCTGCGTCCGGGCGCGAGAGGCATCTTCACCGAAGGTAACGTCCAGATGCCAGTGTAGCTGGTTTTCAATACTCCAATGACCCCGCACCACTTTATTGAAATATGCCGGATCACTCAAGGTGGCATTGCTTAGGTAGTAGCGTGTTTCATAGGTAGTCCCTTTGCTGGTTTGTCGGCTGGCCTGTATTCTGACCAAATGCCGTAAGTCTTTCCATTGAGAGAAGATTTCATTTTTTTGCTCAGCATCACTGAGTTTGATGAGCGTACATTTGCGGGTCTCGTAGCGTCCGTGATCATATTCCCATTCTTCGTCAAAGTAAGCACTGCCGCTGAAACGAAAGCTGTCTTCTACCTGCTCAAAGGTTTGTTTCTGATTCTTTTTGAGGGAAAGCAGATATTCAGCTTGCTTGTCTACAATCTTAGTGGCAATCTCTTTTTGGCATCCAATAGCATCAATACTAATGGTAGCCCCTTGAATATCCAGACTGTCTAAAAGTTCAGGAATTGCTGTTATTTCGTTGCTTTTATCTTCTACCTTAGTTTGGCCTACGCACAAATTGTTCTCACCTACCCAAGCACTTAGAATATAAAGTCCGCTATTGCCTCTACTCGTGGGGGAAACACCCCGTAGCTTCTTGCCATCTAGACTGACCTGCTTCTCGTTAAGCGTATCTAGCAATGCCTGTCCATCTTCACTCAAACACTTTTGTAAAGCTTTCGGCTCTATACGTTGCAGTACTCGGTTGAAAGTGTCATGCGAGGGAATTCCATCAGGAAGCTCCAGAATCGTACTTAGCCAGTCGTAGCGTTGATGGGCAAACTCTACCATATCTTCAAAATCTTCCCCGTTACAGATCAGTGTACTGAGCGCAATAAACAGAATGTCAGACAGTTTGTGACTACAACGGTTCACTACCCGTGGGTCTGGAACCCTAGAAAATAAATCCTGAATGCACTTTCTCATCCACAAACATAACTATTTGCTACCTTTCAACCGTTTGATGCGTTTGCCCTATAGGAACAATGAAATAATAAGGTGTTAAGAATTGGCATAGAGATTTTGGCGCGAGGCAAAGCGCGAAAACCGAGTATAGCATCGCTACATGAGGATTTGAGCAATGCGGCATCGCGTCAAAAGATTAAGCCAAAGTTGATAACTTATTGTTTTATCGTTCCTTAAGGCAGCATCCGCTTGAAGTCTTCGTAGCTCGCCGGGTTCAGCGGTTGCGTGCTGCATCCAATGTCACTGGCGGTTTGGGTAATATTGGTTACGCGGTTACCGGGATTGGGGTGCGTGCTCAGGAACTGGGGTTGACGTGCGCCCCCTTCGGCTTCCAGTTTCTCGAAGAACGAGCTTGCTCCGGCGCAGTTGTACTTGGTATCGGCCAGATACGCTACTGATTTCTCATCGGCTTCGGTCTCTAGGCCGCGTCCGTAGCTGAGTGATAGCAAGCCGGTGGCGCTGTTGGTCACTATCTGCGTGAGCTTGCTGGAGTTTTCTCCAACTAATATGCTCAGCAGCACGTCGGCTCCGTAGGCGCGCTCCATGTTGCGGGCGGAGTGCTCTTCGGCGGCGTGGGCGATCTCGTGCCCCAACACTCCCGCCAAGTCGTCTTCCTGATCCAGGTACTTGATCAAACCAGTATAAACATAAGCATAGCCGCCCGGCGTGGCAAAGGCGTTGAGCACCGAGTCGTCCTCGATGATCCGAATCTGCCACTCAAACTCATCACGGTGGTCAATGGCATCAGATTTTAGGATTTCATTAAAAATACCCTGGATATAGGCATTGGCCTCGGGATACTTGGTCTCCGAAAGAATCGGGTACTCGGCCGGACTAGCCACGATGGTGGAATCGAACTGTGCCCCCAGCTTTTTTTGCTGCTGTATGCCAATAAATAGTGGTTCGTTACTATCGCCGCAGGCGGTGAGCCCGGCCAGAAAAACTACTGCGATAAATCCAAATGATGCTTTCATACCTGCTTGTTTTAGAATACTACCTGATCGTTGGGATAGTCCTTAGCAAGTTTCATGCTCTTTAGTGCATTCTGGTACTCAACGTGCACAATATTCGTCTGATCGTCAAAAGTACCGGTCAGGATGGTGCTGCGTACGCTTAGGCTCTTCACTTCCGTCACGTCGCCCACCTCCAGGTAGCACCACAGCGCCATCTCTTCCCGCTCGTGTCCCAGGTAGGTGGCCTCCACCACTTGCCCGTTCACCGTAATTTGCAAATGTTCTTTCAAGTAATTGTCAATCAGCGCATCCAACGCGTCGGGATCGGGCGGATTGAGCACGTCGACGGGACCAGCGGTCGAGGCTGCCGTGAGGGCTTCCTCCAGATCGTCGGCGAAGATTTTCTGGGTGATCTGGAGGGTCTGCTCTTCGGGAGCGTGGCTGATGCTGCACACGCTTACGTGAAAAGGATGCAGCAGGACGAACAGGGCAGTGGTGAGGGACATAGTATTGAGGATCAGTATTCTTTATCGTACGTTGGGCGGGTAAAAATAGTGCAAGATTGCCTAACTTGGCTCAACATTTCTACTACACAACCGACGCTTATGTTATCTGCCTACCAATCTCTCGGGTTATCCTTGTTCGTTACCCTCCTACTCAACGGATGCACCACCGCTCCCACCGCCTCCGAAAGCCCTCTTCCCGCGGCTGATTCAGCAGCCAGCGCTTCTCTCGAACCGCCCAACATTATTCTAATTGTGGCCGATGATCTGGGCTACGGTGACCTGGGCTCCTACGGACAGCAGCAGATCCAAACCCCATCGCTCGACCGGATGGCCGGTGAAGGCATGCGATTTACCCAGTTCTACGCCGGGTCCACCGTGTGTGCCCCCTCGCGCAGCGTGCTCATGACGGGCCAGGATACCGGCCACACCCGGGTGCGGGGCAACGCCAGCGGCGAAACCCTGAAGCAGTCGCTGCGCCCTGAGGATATCACGCTGGCAGAAGTGGCTCAACGGGCCGACTACCGAACCGCGCTGATCGGTAAGTGGGGCCTGGGCGAAATCAACGACCCCGGCTTCCCCCTGGAGCAAGGCTTCGACCAGTTCTTCGGCTACCTCAACCAGGTGCACGCCCACAACTACTACCCCGAGTTTCTGTGGCGCAACCGCGACACGGTGCGGCTCGGCAACGAGGTAAAGCGTTCGGACAAGACCTACTCTTCGTTCGTGGGCGGCTACGCCACTAAGAAGGTAGACTACAGCCACGACTTGTTTATGGAGGAAGCTTTAGGTTTTGTAGAAGAAAACCAGCAAGATCGGTTCTTCCTGTGCCTTACCCTCACTATTCCCCACGCCAACAACGAGGCCGGGGGGCAGGGCATGGAGGTTTCCCAGGTGAACACCGCCGCCTATGAGCAGTACGCTGACAAGGATTGGCCGGAAGTACAAAAGAAAGGAGCGGCGATGATCACTCACCTGGATAGCGACGTGGGACGCTTGCTGAGTGCGTTGCAGAAATACGGCATCGACGAGAATACCCTGGTGCTGTTCACCTCCGACAACGGCCCGCACCGCGAGGGCGGCTACGATCCGGACTTCTTCAACGCCAACGGCCCGTTGCGGGGCATCAAGCGCGACCTCTACGAGGGCGGCATCCGCGTGCCTTTGATCGCCCGCTGGCCGGGCCACGTTCCGGCGGGCACCACCTCCGACCACATCAGCTACTTCGGCGATATGATGGCCACCTTCGCCGACCTCACGGACGTTCCGGCTCCCGATAGTCTTCAGAGTATCAGCCTGGTGCCTACCCTGCTGGGCAATCCTGATGAGCAGCGTCCGCACAATTACCTGTACTGGGAGTTCTACGAGCAGGGCTCAAGACAGGCGGTGCGGATGGGCAACTGGAAGGCCATCCGGCAACCGATGTTTAGCGGCCCGACGGAGCTCTACAACCTGGAAACCGACTTGGGTGAAGAAGATAACGTAGCCGAAGAAGATCCCGAGGTGGTGGCGGAGCTAGAGCGCGTTATGGAACGGGCCCACCAGTCCTCACCGCTGTGGGTGGTGCGCCAGTAGATCAACGATTAATCGCGGGGCGACAGTCGGGTTGTTTGCGTTTTGTTTCTACCTTTGGACCACCACATTGTTGAATCATTAAACAGAAAGCACGATGGCCTATAACCTACTGGCAGGAAAGAAAGGAATTATCTTCGGGGCGCTCAACGAAAACTCGATCGCCTGGAAAGTGGCGCTCAAAGCTAAGGAAGAGGGAGCGACCTTCACGCTCACCAACGCTCCCATTGCCCTGCGCATGGGCAAGATCAACGAACTGGCCGAGCAGTGCGACGCCCGGGTGATTCCGGCCGACATCACGGTGTTGGAAGACATCGAGAAACTCTACCAGGGCACGCAAGAAGCGCTGGAAACCGAGCAGATCGACTTCATTCTGCACTCGGTGGGGATGAGTCCCAACGTGCGCAAGGGCCGCGAGTACGGTAATCTGAATTACGACTGGTTCATAAAAACGCTGGACATCTCGGGCATGTCGTTCCACAAGGTGCTACAAACCGCCGAGAAGATGGAGCTCATGAGCGAGTGGGGTTCTATCGTGGCGCTCACCTACATCGCCGCGCAGCGCAACTTCCCCGACTACGGTGACATGGCGCAGGCTAAGGCCGTGCTCGAGTCCATCGCCCGCAGCTACGGCTACCGCTACGGCCGCCTCAACAAGGTGCGCGTCAACACCGTGTCGCAGTCGCCCACCCGCACCACGGCGGGCACCGGCATCAACGGCTTCAACGTGTTCTTCGACTACGCCGACAAGATGTCGGCCCTGGGCAACGCCGACGCCGAAGCCTGCGCCGACTTCGTGGTGGCCCTGTTCTCCGACCTCACCCGCATGGTGACCATGCAAAACCTGATGCACGACGGCGGCTTCTCCTCGTCCGGCATCTCGGAAGACATCATCGACGAACTGAGTCGGTAGACTGGTCACTATCACCTGGTCGTAGGGTAGCGAAGCGTCCTACGACCCAATTGGAAGCCACGCGCTATGATCCTCTTTCCTCCCGCCAAGATCAACCTGGGGCTGCGCATCGTGCGGAAGCGGGCCGACGGCTACCATGATCTGGAAACTGCAATGCTGCCCGTGCCCTGGCGCGACGCATTAGAGGTGATTAAAAGCGACACCTTCTCGTTTCAAACTTCCGGCCTGCCCATTCCGGGAGCGCCGGATGATAACTTGTGCGTACGCGCCTACCATTTGCTGCAGCACGATTTCGACCTGCCCCCCATAGCGGTGCACCTGCATAAGATCATCCCGATGGGCGCGGGACTGGGCGGCGGCTCGTCCGATGCGGCCAGTATGCTGGTGCTGCTCAACGACTTGTTTGCGCTGGCGCTGTCGCCTTCGGTCCTAGAAGCCTACGCCGCGCGCTTGGGCAGCGATTGCCCGTTCTTCATCAATCCCCGCCCCCGGCTGGCCTCCGGTACCGGCACCACGCTGGAAGACCTGCCCCTCGATCTATCGGGTAAGCACTTGGTGATCGTGTATCCTAAGGTGTCGGTCACCACCGCCGCCGCCTACGCGCGGGTGGTTCCCCAGCAACCGGATAGTGATCTGCGCGACCTGCTCACCCAGCCTATTGAAACTTGGAAAGACCGGTTGGTGAACGATTTTGAGGCCAGCGTATTCCCGCAGTACCCGACGCTGGCCGACATCAAAGAGCAGTTGTACCGCGCGGGAGCAACCTACGCCAGCCTCAGCGGATCGGGTTCGGCACTGTACGGTTTGTTTGATGAACCGACAGACTTGCCCAATGCTTGGGGAGAGTATACGGTGTGGGAGGGGGAGTTGTAAGCTTTTTGTTCAGCAGCCTAAACATCATACTGAGAAATCCTCCAAATAGAAGAGGCGTGGTCGGCCAGGCGCTCTTGCCGTCGGTCGAGCGTATTTGGAGTCCAGCGGTCCGAAGTGATCTGCTTCGATAGCTCGTATTGACTATTCTGATAGATTTCTTTCTTCTCGGCGAAGGGCAACGCTTCACAAGCTCTGTTTTTGCTGTCCTCCAAGAGGGTATAGTTGCCAAGTCGGTACACCACTGAATCGTGAATAGCCGTAGGGAAATCTTCTGCGTAGTTCTCGTTTCCGTTCTCCGGCAGTATGTGCTCGATCGTTCCGGGATTCTCTTCAAAATCGTAATTAGCGTGGCCCAGATGATTTTCAGTGGCGTAGAGGATGTAGCGTATCAGCCTTTTCTGCCGTTTGGTACTTATCGATTTGGTAGAGAAGCTGTTTTTGAAATCAATATCAGTAGGATACAACGGCTTTAATAGCTCCGCTATTCGCTTGATCGTAACGCTTTCTTCCCGACTAATCGCGATCGCTGCTTTGTTGTAAACGTCTTCCTTGAGGTTAGTCTGTAACTTCCCAATCACGGTGTACCGAAACGTGATGATACTTACCAACCGAAGCACGTTAGCGAAGTCTTCCCGATCCAGATTATTATAAGCAGCAATAAGGAGAGGGAACGCCTGCTTTTCTTTGAACAGGGTGAGCTCGTTCACGCGCTTTTTTATCTCCTTGTGCCCTTCCCAAAAACTGTCAGCGTAGCTAGACAACGCATTGTAGAGCAGCGCGTTGTCCTCTAGCGAATCCAACAGGCGGATGACCTCCGGGGAGCTGGTTACCGATTCTTTCACCGCCCTAAACAGATACTCTTGCCGGATAAGCTTGTACTTCGATATCCAGTAATGACGAAGAAAGACCGGAAAACTATCCAGACCAATCACATCAATAATCTTCCGCCACTTGTTTTTGATGTGCGGCAGGTCTACCTGCGTAGCGATTGAGAACAGGTAGTTCTTTAACAGATCGGTGGCGGTTAGCCCTACCCCTCTCGAGTTCAGGGTCTCAAAAACGGTGTAAGCGCTCAACTCGTCCTCTACCACGATCTGAATGAACATGAGCTTCTCCGAAACCAGCTTATTCAAGAAGTTAGCGATTGTCTCGCCCTGGTCAATCTTCTTAAAATGATCAGAAACATGCGTGACGAAAAAGCGGTACGCTTGCCAGATCAGCTGGTCAGAATCCTGAAGGGTATTGGGATTGGTAGGCGCTCGGAATACCAACAGATTGGATTGGAAAAAGCTATTATTGTTTTCGTTGAGTTTCAGTTTCGCGGAGTAGGTTAGCGAACCGGGATCTTTATCGCCGATGAATTTCTTTTGTAGCAGGGATACCCTTTCTCTATTGTTCTCAACATCAACCCCGTTATCAATCAACAAATTTAGTTGATTGATAATGGCTAAGACGATGAGGGTAAGGGTCGAGAATCTTTGCTGCCCGTCAATAACGTGGTATCGCTTATCGCCCATGTTCTGTAGAACGATCGATCCCATGTAGTGGACCCCACCCGATTCTTCAATGGCCAGGATGTCGTTCCATAAGTCTTCCCACTGGTCTTGCTTCCAAGAATAATCGCGCTGGTACGGGGGAACCGTATAGGTTTTTCCGTTCCCGATGATATCACTCAGGCTTACCGTGCTGGTCGCTAACAGGTTGTCTACTGCCATCCTCTAAAGGTAGTAGATTCCTTGCAAATTTCAGCGTCGTCCCTAGATCAGACTATGGTAAGCTAATATACTATTTTCCGGCGAAAAGCGAGGTAGAGCAGTTAACAAAGGCTAAGAAGCGCCCTCCCATGTTTTTCTGCCGGATTACGCGCTGATCTTCCGGTACGATTCGTAGAGCAAGATAGCATGCGGTACCTAATTGGATCGTAGCCCAGAGAGACGGTGAAGCAGCCCCTACCCCTGTCATTCCGCAGGAAACTTTTTGCGTAGTAGTCGCTATTCTGCCAAGCTGTAAAAAGATCCTTCCGCGGCGCGTGGCCCAGGATGACAAAGGGGGAAGTATGGCAGCAATCCAATCCTTTTGTCAAAGGGGCGGTGTTGCCCAATAGTCCGCTTTTTTTTGGGTCAGAAAGCCTCGAAAACCCCGCTTATCCTCAAAAATCATTGGACAAACAATCCTGCGCGTCCTATTATCCCTTTGATTGAGTGCCTGCACAGCGCTGTATCATGGCTGATCCGACGGATTTAGTGACCAAATAGACTTGTATCGTCACTGATCCGACGGATTTAGCGGGTGCGCAACGCTGCCTAACCACCCATCCCGCGGATTCTGAGGTTTGTCAGGGGTGATTAATCGCGGGTTTTTCGTACGCAGTAAGGTTTGCGGCGTTTCGGGTTGGTGATTGTCGAGGCAATCACGGAATTTCACCATCCTACTAATCACCAGCTCCCATGAGTAAGACCAATAGCATCGCACAGCAAATTCAAAACACCCGCCTCCTTATCAACGGGGCCCTTAATCAGCCCGTCGTCAGCCAGCAACTGGCTAGATTTGGCTTCCCCAAGCCGGAGATCAAGAAGGGCGAAACCATCCTGAACCGGGTGGAGCTGCTGCAAATCACCAAGTCGTCGAAGTACGGGCAGCAACTGAGTGCTTCCGAACGGTGCAAGCAAGATCAGGCCACGGCCTGGGAGCAGTATAACTACCACGTGAAGTCGGCCAAGCTGGCGTTTCGCAACGACCGGGGTCAGCAGAAGCGTTTGCAACTAGACCAGCCCCGGCAGCGCAGCCTGGCCGCGTGGATGACGCAGGCCCGTTACTTCTACCAGGAGATCCAGCAGATGCCCGATCATTTTGCCAAAATGGGCGTCACCGCCGCCGAGCTCACGCAGGGGCAGGCGATGGTGGAGGCTGTGGCGGCGGGCAACCGGCACTGCAAGACGCTGGTCGGAGAGGCCCAACTGGCCACCCAGCAGCGCAACCGCGCCATGAAAGAACTAAAGGCTTGGGTAAGCCGCTTCACCAAGGTGGCCCGCGTTGCCCTGGAAGAGCACGACCAATTGCTGGAAGGATTAGGTCTGGTGGTGCGCAGCAAGGTGTAGTACGCGCGGCGGCTTCTATTCGTTAAAGTACTCCGTATACGTTTCTTGCAGTTGGTCACGGTGTCCGTATCCGTCGCAAGCCGCGTTGGCTATTTCTTGCAACCATATCCGGTAGTCACTTTCAAGCCCTTCCTTTACGATAGCTTGTATCACCTCATCGAAAAGCTCCTCAAAGTAGATATAAAAATCTTCCCCAAAGTCCCCGCCGTATTCATTGGCAATGTCGGTGCACGTCTCCATAGCGTGTAAGCAAACTTCGATGTAGTACCGAATGGTCGTGGGCGTCTTTAGTTGCCTGACGATGCTGTCCACCTTCTCGGTATCTAGTCCCCCTTCCATGTGCTTATTGGGGTAGATCGCCTTGGTGATCTGATCTTGGTACGTGGAAAGAAGTTGTTCGTTCAACGCAGCGTCACCGAGCTTGATTTGATAGTAGTTGCGTACCACCTCGAAGCTTGCGTAAAGCTCTCGCAACTCAGCTTTCAGCGACTCGGTCTCCTGCGAATTGATATGGTCTAAGAATGCTTTCATATTGCTTATTCCTTTCGGATCGTATGCCGTTCTAGCCACTCTTTTATTTGCTCAAAATCCATCTTTCCCGTTGAGACACCAATGACAAACGCGTATTTCTGGTTTTGGTCTGCCAGAATATCAACGCGCTCTTTCATTAAGCAGAGTCGAGCTAGAACGTATCCGGTTCGCTTGTTGCCGTCGATGAAGGGATGGTTTTTTACGACACTTTCCAGCATTGCCGCTGCTTTCTCGATGGGCGACGGGTAGAGTTCGTTGCCGTCAAAGGTTTGAAAGGGGCGATTGAGCGCGGAGTCCAATAAGGCGCGGTCTCTGACTCCGGACGATCCGCCGAAGCGCTCGAGCAAGATTGCGTGAATCTCTAACGCTTCCTTCTCAGAAATCACTGGGCTAGTCTCTGTAAAAGCTCACTGTCTTCGGTCAAGATAGTTTTTAGGTTTCGCGAAAGCGCTACTGACTCGGTAGACTTTCCTTCCGTGGCCTTTAAATAATCAAACACCTCGTTGAGCACCGGCTCGGAAGTGTTTTCCAGCATTTCGTTAATCGCTGTTTTTATTTCTTCTTTACTCATACTCAAATATACGCAATCAAGAGAATTCTTCTTCAAGATTTATTTATCCAAATCCAGCGTCTCTAAAAACTCCGGGGCGCGTCGGTGCCGGGTGGCTTGTTCGTAGGCGTAGGCCAGCTTGATGAGCGTGGGTTCCTGATAGGCGCTGGCGAAGAAGGAGATTCCTACCGGCAAGCCGTGCACGAAGCCCATCGGCACGGTGATGCTGGGATACCCGGCCATCGCGGCCGGTGAGGAGCTGCCGCCCAGAAAGTGATCACCCGTCACCAGATCGGTGGGCCAGGCGGGGCCGCCGGTGGGTGCCAGGATGGCGTCTAGTTGCTGATCGTTCAGCGCCTTATCAATGCCTTCGTCGCGCGACAGGCGGCGAATCTTGGTAAGTGCTTCCCGGTATTCTTCCCGGTCGAGGCCGCCCTTGGCTTGGGCCTGTAGCATGATCTCCTGCTGAAAATAGGGCATCTCCTCCGCGGCGTGCGCCTCATTGAAGGCAATCAGGTCGCTCAGCGTGCGCAAAGAATCGCCACCGTCCCGAGTAGCAAGGTAGCGGTTCAGGTCTTCCTTAAATTCGTAGAGCAGCACCTCAAACTCGGCATCGCCCACCGCTCCGCTGGGAATGAGTTTGTCCACGTCCACCACCGTGGCGCCCTGCTCCCGCATCGCGTCCAGGGCGGCGTCTATCAACTTATCCACATCCTCGTGAAACCCCAGGTGTTGCCGCGAAATTCCGAGTCGCGCGCCCCGCAAACCGGCCTTCTGCAAAAACTGCGTATAATCCTGCTCGGCCTTTCCGGTGCTTTCTTGCGTCACCGCGTCGCGGGGGTCGGTGCCCACCAGTGCGCCCAGCACGATGGCGGCGTCGGTGACGGTGCGCGCCATCGGACCGGCAGTGTCCTGCGTATGCGAAATGGGCACGATGCCCGAGCGCCCCACCAGCCCCACGGTGGGTTTAATGCCCACGATGCCGTTGGTGGTGGCGGGGCACACGATGGAGCCATTGGTTTCGGTGCCGATGGCCACCGTACACAGGTTAGCCGACACCGCCACGCCCGACCCGGCGCTGGAGCCGCAGGGGTTACGGTCGAGCACGTAGGGGTTCTTGGTCTGTCCGCCCCGCCCACTCCAGCCGCTGCTCGAGCGCTCGGAGCGGAAGTTGGCCCACTCGCTCAGGTTGGTCTTGCCCAGGATCACCGCTCCGGCCTCGCGCAAGCGCTGCGTGACCCAGGCGTCCTGCGCCACCGGCACACCCTCGAGCGCCAGCGACCCGGCGGTGGTTTCCATCTGGTCGTCGGTATCGATGTTGTCCTTGAGCATCACGGAGATGCCGTGCAGCGGTCCGCGTAGTTTGCCCTGCTGCCGCTCCTGGTCCAGTTGGTCGGCGATGGCCAAGGCGTCGGGGTTCACCTCGATGACCGAGCGCAGGGTGGGTCCGCGCTGGTCGATGGCTTCGATGCGGTCAAGATACCGTTCGGCAATAGAGCGAGCGGTATAGTCGCCGGATGCCATGCCTGATTGTAGCGCTTCAATGGTCGCTTCTTCCAGTGAGAAAGAATTGTCGGAAGCGGGCGGGTCGGAGGTGGTCTTTGGTTCGCAAGCGGACAGGGCGGGCAGTAGCAAAGTGTTGCCCAATAAGGTGGTGCTTCCCAGCAGGCTGCGGTGCAGAAAGGTGCGTCGTTGCATGATCGTTTGGTGGTGAAAAACGTAAACCCAAAATATACGGATTGACTTTCAGTTATTGCTGATCTGGCGCTCTTTTTGTCTATGTTTTCAAAAAACATAACCGATGAAACCTACCTTCTATTATTTGCTACTCACTGCCGGACTGGCCCTGGGTTGCCGCGATAACGAGAACGAGATCGCCCCGTCCCTGGCCGAACCGGTCACCTTCACCACCATTGATGCCAACGTATCGGATTTTCCGCCTGACTACTCCATAGACGCTAATCGAGCGGAGGGAGAGCTGCACGTAGAAGAGAATTTCTTTATTGAGTTACCGGCCAACCGGTTCGCGCTCAATAGCAGCGCCTTTCGGGTGGAATACAACCGAGAAGTTATTCAAGACAGCCGCATCAACCAGAATCCAATGTCCCGTTGGGGTTCTCCCTGCGATGATTCGGAAGATTGTTTCGGTACCATTTGGGAATGGACCGGCTTTCTTACTTCCCCTGATTCTTTGGTGTGGCAATTTGTGGACTTTGAGCAACCAACACAAGGCTATCGCTGGGTGATGACAGAGAAGCCCCAGCAGATCCGAGTAACTAAAGTACCCGATGTGCTGCGTCCCGGACAGCCACAGGTAATTTCCTTTGAGAAGGCTTCGGACGAGGACCGCTTGCAATTGGAGTTGGTGGTGATTGCCAAAGACATGCTACTTTATGAACATACACTTCCGATTGTAACGCACACGCGGACCATTTATGATCCTTCGGCTTGGATAGAAGAGGCTGAACAGCTGACATTGCTTAGTGAACAAGTAGATTATATTTTTTCTGGTAGCTTCGCTTTGGCCGAAACCGACACTGCATTCTGGAACGTGGCCTCGGTGCGCAAAATCGTGAAAGAGATTGACAGTGTGCGTTTTGAACTCACTTATCAGGTGAACAACCTAACGCCCATCCGCATCGAGTTTGAGTAGCAAGCAAACTACGCCTCAGTCTTCGCCTCCTGCTTACTAAAGAAATATGTCACCAGGCCCACTCCGATGATGCCCAGTCCGATCAGGCTTTCGCTAGGCCGATCGTACAGCGTGTAGCCCAGAATCCAGATACTGAATCCAATGAACAGATACTGCGCGTAGGGATAGAACGGACTCTGAAAAGCCGCGGGTCGCTTCTTCAAGAACAATACGCTCGCCACCACTAGCGTTACGTTGAGTTGCAGCACGAACCCGGCGTAGATCACAATCTGCTCGAAGGTGCCAGTGAGGGTGAGCACCACGGCGATGCCCACGTGCAGCCACAACGCCCGCACCGGCACCTGGGCGGCGTTGCGCTTCCGCAGGGGTTTCCACAACGCGTGTTCGCGGGCCATCGCGTGCGTCACCCGCGGCCCGATCCAAATGTATGAGCCGATGGTGGCGATGAGTTGCAGCGCGATAAAGAAGCTTACCCAGCGTCCACCCGTGGTGCCAAACAGGTTCTGGGTGGCCACGGTGGCCACATCTACTTGCCCCTGTAGTTGTCCCACCGAGGCATGCTTCAGGAAGATCAGTTGCAAGGCCACGTAGAGCACGGTGACCAACAGGGTGGCGGCGATGAGGGCCCGGGGCAAACTACGGCGCACGTCACGAATCTCTCCGGCGATGTAGGCCGCTGAGTTCCAGCCGGTGTAGGCGTAGCTTACGTAGATCAGTGATACGGCGAAGCCCGGCGTGGTGAGTTCTTGCGGCCAGGAGCCCCCGACCGCAATGGCGTTGGGAGCAACCCCCGGGGCGAAAAATGTCCCCAGCCCAATAAGGACAAAGACGAATATCACCTTGAGCACGGTGGTTACGTTCTGAAAGTAGCCGCTCTGCCGCAGACTAAAAGAATGGATGAGTCCGACGGCGACAATGACGGCGATGGCTAGCCAGGGTGAGTCGTTCACCCCGAAGGGGGCCAAGTACTGCGTCATGGCGATGGCGGCAATAGCTACCGGGGCCGAAAAGCCCACCAACAGCGACACCCAACTGCTCAGGTAGCCTAGCACCGGGTGGAAGATGCGCGACAGGTAGATATAGTCGCCGCCCGACTCGGCGAAATGAGTGCCCAGTTGTCCGTAGCTAAAGGCTCCGAACAGCGCCATTACGCCGCCGATCACCCACAACAGCACGATGCTGACGGTATCCTGCACGTCGAGCAGTTGGTAGCCCAGGCTGGTGAACACGCCGGTGCCCACCATGTTGGCGATGACCAGCGCGGCGGCGGTCTTCCAGGAAATGCCCGTAGTAACGGTTGACAAATAGGTTCGGTTAGGGCACCCAAAGTAGCACAAAAAGCTGGCTCCGACAAACGCAGCGTACGTCTACCAGTGCTTCTTCAAGAATTCGTTGCTGGATAGGTATCTCTTATCTTTACACAGCAAATCAAGTTCTAGGTTCTCGATTCTGAGTTGAGCACAAACTCAAAACCGAGAACTCAGAATTTCTCTGCCCAACAATTTATATCTAAAAGAACACCGGTTTATCGTCCTAACCATTCGTCAACCAATCGTTCGGTTTATCCAAAGCATCCCGTATATTTACCCGCTCAACCGCTAAGCCTCATGCAGCAGTACCACGATTTGATGCGCCACATTCTGGACCACGGCACCGTGAAGGGCGACCGCACCGGCACGGGCACCCGCAGCGTGTTCGGCTATCAGATGCGGTTTCATCTGCCCGATGGTTTTCCGCTGGTGACCACCAAGAAACTGCACCTGCGCTCCATCATTCACGAGCTGCTGTGGTTTTTGCAGGGCGACACCAACGTGGCCTACCTAAAGGAGAACAAGGTACGCATCTGGGACGAGTGGGCCGACGAGCAGGGCAATCTGGGGCCCATCTACGGCTACCAGTGGCGCAGTTGGCCCGCGCCCAATGCCGAACCGATTGATCAGATTACGCAGGTGGTGGAACAGATCAAGCGCAACCCTGACTCCCGGCGGCTGATTGTGTCGGCTTGGAACGTGGCCGACGTTGCACGCATGGCGCTGCCGCCCTGCCACGCCTTTTTCCAGTTCTACGTGGCCGAAGGGCGCTTGTCGTGCCAGCTTTACCAGCGCAGTGCCGACGTGTTTTTAGGCGTACCCTTCAACATTGCTTCCTACGCTCTGCTCACCCTGATGATGGCCCAGGTGTGCGACCTGCTGCCCGGCGACTTTGTCCACACCTTTGGCGATGCGCACCTGTATAGTAACCACCTGGAACAAGCTGAGCTCCAGCTCTCAAGAGATATAAGGCCCCTACCCCACCTGCGCCTCAATCCGAAAGTGAAGGATATTTTCGCTTTCACCTACGATGACTTCACGCTGGAAAACTACGATCCGCACCCGCACATCAGGGCTGAGGTGGCGGTGTAACGAAAGCTTTTGGCTGATTATCAATTTTCGTTGGTGCAGAGTGCCAAATGCGTTTAGTTGGTACGTCCGCGATGAAATGTCCGATCCCCCCTGCCCTCTAAAATAAGTTCAACCCAGCGGAACACGCTTCTCCGAATTATGCAATAATCAAGTACGAATCTCGGTAGTTGCAGTTAGTTATTTAGAAGCAAGCGACGCGTTCTCGGGCGAATTATTTTTTTATTACACCACCCTGCTTCCTCACTGAATACGGATAAGCTAGTACCCTGCGGTGCCATGTTTGATACAGATCGACCACGCAGCAGTACCTACCGCTGCCTCCCAAAGTATCCACAAAGTAAAGGTCGATTGGTTATGAAAAAAGTATTGGTTGCGTTGCTCTTCATTAGCGGTATTGCTCACCTCGGTCATTGCGCCGCCTCCCCCTACCTCAACCAGGGTTTCTGGTGTCCAGGACAAGTCACGTTGGCCAACCAGCGGGTGGTCGAGGGAGAAATCAATTATGATCTTAAGTACAATGCCATCCAGGTGCGCCACGACGGAGTGGTACGTACGTATACCGCTGAGAAGATTGCTCACTTCACGATGTTTGATCAGGTGAAGCATCGCGAGCGTCATTACGTGGCCATCGACCACCAGTTAGATGAAGGCTACCAGCGCAAAACATTCTTTGAGGTGCTTACCGAGGGAGACGTGACTATTCTGCGGAAGAGCAAGTACGTGCGCAAGCCCCGGGTCACCGAAGACCAGCGCGCCCCGCACATCTACCTAAACGCCGTGTGTCGTCATGATTACTATGCCTACAACCAAGGCGAGTTTTTCGAGATTGATGACTTCAAGGAGCAGGTTCTTCCTCTCATGACTAGCTACGAAGATTTAGTACAAGATTACATCAAGCGATGCAAGCTGAAGCTTCGAAAGATCAACGAGCAAATGCGGGTAGTGCACCTCTACAACCAACTGTGCAGTCAGCAGGCCAACGAGGGAGCGGTTACTGAGATGCTGAAGTAATTCAAAACTATCGCAGTGTACTGTTGGCTTGGTGCGGAGCCCAATCACTTTCGCGCTTTATTGCAAGTACGCCTCGGCCTCCTTCTGCACCGGGGGGTACTGGGCAGCGTCCAGGGCCTGTTTATACAAATTTTCGGCCTGGGCATACTTTTTCTCATGGTCAGCGATGCGGGCCAAACCGGCGTAGGCGTAGCTGCGGTAATTTCTGGCCTCTTCCCCGCCAATACCAATGTTGCGTTGCAGACTTTGCAGGTAAGCGGCTTCGGCGGCATCCCAACGTTGGTCTCGCTTCTCCCGCAGCATTCCCTCGAACAGATGACCAGTCACCTGGAGATACCGTTTGTCGCTCTCAACAAGTTGCTGCACGTAATCGTCGATGCCCGCAAACTGACCCGCACCCAGCGCTGCGTGTACGTAGTTGACGGTGAAGTAGGGATTGTTGGGATAGTCTTTCACCAGGCGGCGGGCGTAGGGAAGCGCCTTGTCGGGACGATCCTCGTAGAACAAATAGATATGGATAAGATAGTCGGACGCTTCCACGCCCAAGAAGAGCGATTTGTGTACTGCCGTGTCCAGTTGCTTTAGTCCGCGCGCCAGGTCGCCGCTTCGGAAGAACCACATGAAGGGGCGGTAGGCGGCGTGCAGTTCGGGATACTTCTCGCGGTAGTAATTATATAAGCCGGTCGAGAAGTAAAAATCAGGATACACGTCTAGCAGGTCGAACCCGTTTTTCAAGTACGAATAAGCGCTCTTGGCTTGCCCCACGGCCTTAAAAGTGTTGCCGTCTTCGTTCTCATACAGGGCGAGCAGTCCGTGCGCGGATAGCATGAAGAAATTGGCTTCTGCATGGTTTTCATCCTCTTCCAAAATCGTTTCTGCCTGGTCGATCACCTGGTAGAGATGCTTTTTCATTTGTTTGAACGCGGTGCTGCCTGGCTCCAGGGGGTAGTTGGCCGACCGGATCGACAGGGCTTCCAGCAGGGAAACGGCCGGATAGTTGGGAAGGAGCTGATCGATCTGCTGAATCAGGCGCTCGCTTTGGTCAATGTCTACGTTGTAAATACGGTCCAGTGCTTGCTCCGTGAGTGCGTAGGCCCGCTTGTTTTCCAAAATGCTGGGCAGCGACGAACCTGACTGAGCCTGGGTAGTACGTCCGCCGCCCAGGAGGCAAATTGCCAACGTTATCCAAATGCTGTGTTTAATGCGATTAGTCATGCCCATACAACACCGCGCTTTGGCGAAGGTTCACGGCCAGAAAGGCTGATCGGAGAGCAAACCGGAAGAACCGGTGGCTGACCAATTTTCAATTCCTTAACCGGTAATTTTAGTAATTTAACGGCGCGACCGGGTTGTTTGGAAGATACCGTACCGTTTCTTACTAAGCCAGCCGTTCGTTTCCTCAAAATCATTCTATTCTCCTCTATGAACCGATTTACTACGCAACTTCTTCCGGTATCTTTCGCCTTGTTGTCATTTTGCACTCCCAAACCGAAACCGCCCACCGAGCAAACATCCAACGCATTCCCCAACATTGTGCTCATCTACACCGACGACGTGGGCTACGGTGACTTAAGCAGTTACGGGGCGACAGAAATCACCACTCCGCGCCTTGACCAACTGGCAACCGAAGGCCTGCGGTTCACCGATGCCCACACCACCTCGGCCACCTGCACTCCCTCGCGCTACGGGCTCCTCACCGGGCAGTATCCCTGGCGACTGGAAGGCACCGGCATTGCGCGGGGCGATGCCGCCATGATCATCGATCCCGACCGCACCACGCTGCCCGACCTGATGCAGCAGGCGGGCTACGCCACCGCTGTGGTGGGCAAGTGGCACCTGGGCCTGGGACCGGAGGGCGGTCCCGACTGGAACGGGGAAATTAGTCCTTCGCCGCTCGATATCGGCTTCGATTACTCTTTTCTTATTCCGGCCACCGGCGACCGGGTGCCCACCGTGTACACGGAGAACCGCCGGGTGGTGGGTCTGGATCCTAGCGACCCGATTCAGGTAAGTTTTGACGAACCCATCGGCGACGAACCCACCGGCAAAGCGCATCCCGAATTGCTGAAGATGCTTCCCAGCCACGGGCATGATATGACCATCGTCAACGGCATCAGCCGCATTGGTTACATGAGCGGCGGAAAAGCGGCCCGCTGGGTAGACGAAGACATCGCCGACACCATTACGACCCAGGCCGTAGCGTTTATCAAACGGCAGCAGAACCAACCGTTTTTTCTTTATTTCTCTACCCACGACATTCACGTTCCCCGGGTGCCGCACTCCCGCTTCGTAGGCAAAAGTGGGATGGGTCCGCGGGGCGACGCCCTGTTGCAGCTCGACTGGAGCGTGGGGGAGATTATGAAGACGCTGGACAGCTTGCAACTCACGGACAATACGCTGCTCATCTTCACCAGCGACAACGGTCCGGTGGTAGACGATGGGTACCAGGACCAAGCCGTCGAAAAACTGGGGAAGCACCAACCGGCGGGTCCATTCCGGGGCGGCAAGTACAGTGCCTTCGAGGCGGGCACGCGGGTGCCGATGATGGTGCGCTGGCCGCAACACGTGAAACCCGGGGTTTCGGATGCGCTGTTCAGCCAGATAGACCTTATGGCCTCTCTGGCGGCGCTGACCGAGCAGCCGGTTCCCGCCGAAGCTGGTCCGGATAGTCAAAACGCCTTGTCTACCCTCTTGGGCGCTACGCAATCGGGAAGAGACTTTGTGGTGGAACACGCGGCTTCCGGCACCCTTTCAATTATCAAAAAGCCTTGGAAGTACATTGAGCCCAGCGATGCGGCGGCCTACAACGAACCTACCCATACCGAACTGGGTAACGCGCCCACCTCACAGTTGTATGAACTGACTGCCGACCGGGGCGAAGAACGAAACGTAGCCCAGCAACACCCTAAAGTGTTAAAGGAGATGGAAGCGCTGTTGGATTCCATTAGATAAACTCGTTAAACGTCCAAACAATGTCTTTGACTCGTAATCTGTACGCTTAGTTGATACTTCCTCCAGCACTCTTCCTTTAATTTACGAACCTTTTGATTGGCCGATCTAACAATACTTCGGACAGGATCAAGCAGCCAATTTCCCCATGCGCAATAGCTTAGGATAGTTGGGATGCATTTCTATCAATTCAGCGTTCAAGTCTAAGTTTGAAATAATGGTTTGCAGCCAATGGGCGTTGAAATAGTCTATTTTAATGTCTTGTAGGGAAAAGACGGTTTTGCCCTGCAAGCAGTTTTCCAGCAAACACAGATTCAAGGTCATCATGACCGCCTGGAAATGAAAAGCCAAGCGTTTTTCTTTTGTGCTTTGGCAGTGATTGAGTCCTAGATGCTGTTTAGCGTCCCGAAATAGAAACTCAATAGCGAACCGCAAGCGATAGTAAGCCAATATGGTATCAGCGCAAAGTTCCAAGTCTGAGCAGCCGAGCAGAAAGTAGCCCTTACGGCCCTTCTTGGTCTGGGTAGTGACCATCACCACTTTGATGTTACGTTTCCATTGCACGGGGTGCCCCGCACCGACCAGATTACCTTGGAATAGCGTTGCCAGCCTTCTTTGGTAGTGCCATGCTCATCAAAACGGTCCAGTACCTCATTGCCTTTCCAGTGTACTTTGCCCCCGTTTTTACGTTTTCTGCCTCGGCTCTTTTGTTCTCCCTGGTAGATATAGTTCATATTGGCATCCCCGCGTAGCTTTGTGATCATAAACATACCTAGTTGAGCAATTTGATCCCAGGCCTGTTCTTTGGCGTAGAAACCGTCTACCACCCAATATTTAGTCTTTTTGAGCAGGTAAGCACTACAACTGACTAATTGCTGTAAGTAAAACACCAAACGGTTGGTCTCATCCTTCAATCCGGATGGGGTTTGATTGGCCGAAAGAGTCAAAGCCAAGCCGCTCTTCACTGACACTAACGCCAAGGCACTAATCTCTAGCCCTTTCAAGACCCGCTGAGAACATCCGCTCCAGTACTTATCCAAGCCGTAAGTTTTTTTACCACTTTTGGGAATATAACTACAATCGCTTACCGCAATCCAGACTTCTTTACCCAAGAATAGATCAATGAGTATCTCATTGAATCCTTTGAAGTCAAATGCCTTATCGTAATTGCGCCGTAGCGTACGTTCGCACAGTGCGCCCCAACGGGATAGATTCGTGAAGTTGTGACGACCCTTGCTGGATAGCAGCATCCGTACCAGATTGACTAGAAAATTTTGTAGGGGTTGGGAAATGTCAGGCATTTTTGCCATTATCGTCTGGAGAATCTCAATGGTTTTCATGGCACTCTGTGAGTTTAGCTTCGCAAAACTAACTTAGCAGAGTGCCTTTGCTTTTCCTAAAACCGTCCGAAGTATTGATCTAAGGAACTCTAGAAGAAACAATAAAGCCCTCAAGCTGCTTTGAGTCAATGTTTAGCTTATTTCTTAGGAAGCGAAAGGTGGTAACAAGTTGGGCGAAACCATCTTCTACGTTGCTACCCTTGAGAGCGCTCCGATTCACAGATTTTGAACAGAAAATTACACTTCTTGGTGCTTTTTGATTTGATCAGACAATCATCTATGCGCACCCCGCAGATTGCCTTTTTGGATTTGTTGATTATCCGAAACTCTTTGCCCTGTTCTTTCGCTACGGTTTTGCTATCAAAACAAACCGACTGCTTTTCCGCTTTCAAGTTCTCTACCAGCCCTTTGCAACACCTTGTCATACTTCATGGCTAGGAGTTGGTCATAGATGCTTCCGATTGCGTCGGATACGTCGTCAATGTTTGAGGGGCCATAGGAAATATATCAGCATCATTAAGCGGAAGTATCTTCGGAAGACGTGGATCAGCCATAAGATTGTTTATAACGGCAGTATTACTCTCGCTATCGATGTTATCTGTACTAAGTTGCTTTTTATACTCCTCAGCAATTGATAACAGGCTTTTAGTTTGTTCAGGCAGCTCGTCACTCTCTCCGTATTCTAGCTTTGTAAACTCGTCAAAATTACTCAGCAGAAAGCTACTCAACAGTGCTGTTCGTATTAGTTCGCGCGCGATAAGGTTGCCAGGTTTTCTAAGGTTGTATATCAATAAGGCGATCTCCTCGAACATACTCACGAACCTCAACACAGCCCAATTATACCCACTGTTATCAATTTTCTTGAGCTTCAATTCCCAGTAAAAATTGCCATTGCAGTACTTAACGTACGTTTTATCTGTTATTTTGAAGTCTATATTGTACTTGATAATACGCTCAATAAATAGATCAAAGGTGGGTTTTGCGACAAATGAAAAGTCCCGCGCAATCGCTACCAACTTTGCTACCGTACTCTTTCCGCTAGCCGTGGTACCAATGAACACATTGATATCCTTCAAATCCAGCTTTGCGTGCTTGATGGGACCGAAGTTTTTGATTTCTATACTTTCCATATCAGCCGTTTTATTAATCAACGGATTAAGCTAGTAAAAGTAGTGAGTATATTGCCAGTTCAAACCAATAAAGTATCAAGATGCATTCTATCAACCCCCGCGGCACGACGCTATTGGCTTCACTTTTTCTATTTCTAATAAGCTGCTCGCCAACAAACAATGAGGCACAACCACCCCCACCCCAAAGACCCAATATCCTGTTTGCCATCAGCGACGACCAGTCGTTTGCCCACACCAGCTTTGCCGGGAGAAGTTGGGTGCAAACCCCGGCCTTTGATCGCATAGCCACGCAGGGCATCTACTTCACCAACTGCTACGCGGGTTCGCCGGGTTGCGCTCCCTCCCGAAGCGCGATCGTGACGGGCCGCTACCCCTGGCAGAACGAACAAGCCGGACAACACGCCGCGGGCTGGCTGGCCAAATACGTGCCTTTCGTGGATGTGGTGGCCGCCAATGGCTACCATACCGGCTTCACGGGCAAAGGAGTGGGACCGTTTGAGTACGGCGACCCGCCCCTGAGAGCCGACGATGCGGCCGGTAAGGTCTATAACGATATCCAATACGAAGCCGATGGCCCCAGCGATGAGCGCTTCGCTACCGGCATCCGCAACCTCAACTACGCCGCCAACTTTGCGGTTTTTTTGCAAGAGCGGCAAGCCGAGCAACCCTTCTTTTTCTGGTACGGGGCTTCCGAACCGCACCGCGACTACGAACTCAACTCCTGGAAGCACCGCAGCAAATCGCTAAGCGACGTGGAGGTGCCCGACTTCTTACCCGACGTGGAAACGGTGCGGGGCGATCTGCTGGATTATGCGGTGGAGGTCGAGTGGTTCGATCTGCACCTGATGCGCATGATCAATCACCTGGAGGAGATTGGCGAACTGGACAATACCATTATCATCGTCACCGCCGATAACGGTATGCCCTTTCCCCGCGCCAAGGCCAACGCCTACGAGTACGGCGTGCACGTGCCGTTGGCCATCAGTTTTCCCCTACGGTTCCCGGCCGGAAGAACCGTAGACGACCCGATTAGCTTTATAGATCTAGCCCCCACAATTCTGGAGCTCACCGAAACCGAGTCGGAAGGCATGCTGCCCATCACCGGGCGAAGCATTACGAATATCCTCACCTCCGAAAAAGCGGGTACCGTCGATAAAACCAAAGAATACGTGCTCACCGGCCGAGAGCGGCATTCGTCGTCCCGCTACCGGAACTGGGGTTATCCCCAGCGGGCTATCCGCCGCGGTCGGTACTTGTACGTCTGGAACATGAAACCGGAGCGCTGGCCCGCCGGAGCGCCGCAACGGCTGGTGCCCGATTCTAGTGGATCCGTGCACCCACGGTACGGCATTGAACGAGCAGGGAGAGCATCACTCAGACTGGGCCTTTACGGATATTGATGCCTGTCCTACTAAATCGTTTATCGTGGAGCACCACAACGATTCCACCTACGCAAAGTACTTCGAGCTAGCCGTGGCCAAACGTCCGGAATACGAACTGTTCGACGTGGAGAAAGATCCTTCCTGCTTGAGTAACCTGGCCCTCGATGCTGAGTTTGCGGGAATCAAAGCACAGCTTGGTGCCCTGCTGGTAGAAGAACTGACCGCTACCCAAGACCCGCGGGTGGTGGGTCCGGACCCAGGGGTTTTTGATTCTTACCCGCGCTACAGTCCCATGCGTGCTTTCCCTCGCCCCGAAGGTGTACGATAGCATACTGTAAGTTCGCTAACGCATCTCTTTGTAAGCATTAATCAATCCATTGGTCGAGGCATCGTGCGAAGTAACGTCTTCGCCTCCTTCCAATTCGGGTAGGATTTTCTTAGCCAGTTGCTTACCGAGCTCCACACCCCACTGGTCGAAAGAATAGATGTTCCAGATAATGCCTTGCACAAAAATTTTGTGCTCATACATGGCAATCAGACTGCCCAGCGTGTAAGGGTCTAGTTTTTGAAACAGAATGGAATTAGTTGGCTTGTTGCCTTCGAACGATTTGTAGATGGCCAGTTCGGCAATTTCCTCGTCGCTCATGCCTTGCTCGCGTAACTCTTGAGCAGCCTCTTCTTCCGTCTTGCCCATCATCAGGGCTTCGGTTTGGGCGAAGAAGTTAGCCAGCAGTTTCGGATGGTGGTCACCGATGGGGTTCTGACTCTGCGCCGGGGCCAGAAAGTCGGCCGGAATGAGCTTGGTGCCCTGGTGAATGAGTTGATAGAAAGCGTGCTGACCGTTGGTGCCCGGCTCTCCCCAGATAATCGGACCGGTCTGGTAATCAACCGGGTTGCCATTGCGGTCAACGTACTTGCCGTTGCTTTCCATGTTGCCCTGCTGGAAGTAGGCAGGAAAGCGGTGCATGTACTGATCGTAGGGCAAGATCGCTTCGGTCTGGGCGCCGAAGAAGTTGTTGTACCACACCCCAATCAGCGCCAGGGTCATTGGAACATTTTCTTCGGCGGGAGCCGTACGGAAGTGCTCATCCATCGCGTGTCCGCCCGCCAGCAGTTCCTCGAAGCGATTGAAGCCGATGGCACAGGCAATGGACAGCCCGATGGCCGACCATAGGGAGTAACGTCCGCCCACCCAGTCCCAGAAGCCAAACATATTCTTGGCATCAATACCGAACTCCTCCACGGCTTCCTGGTTGGTGGACAAAGCCACGAAATGCTTCTTCACCGCGGCCTCGTCCTGCGCGGTCTTCAAAAACCAGTCGCGGGCCGACGTAGCGTTGGTCATCGTCTCTTGGGTGGTGAAGGTTTTGGAAGCGATGATGAACAGCGTGGTTTCGGGGTTCAGTTGCTTTAGCGTTTCCGAAATATGGGTACCGTCTACGTTGGATACGTAGTGTACGCTAATGTGCTCTTTCTGGTAGGACTTTAGGGCCTCGGTTACCATCACCGGACCCAAGTCAGATCCGCCGATGCCAATGTTCACGATATCGTTGATGGCCTTTCCGCTGTAGCCCTTCCAACTGCCGCTGATGATCTGCTCCGAAAAAGTTTTCATGCGGTCGAGTACCTTATTCACCTCGGGCATCACGTCTTGTCCGTCGAACTCGATGGGAGTGTTAGACCGGTTGCGCAGGGCAACGTGCAACACCGACCGGTCTTCGGTGCGGTTGATCTTTTCGCCGCTAAACATGGCGGCGGTGGCTTCCTTCACTTTGGTGTCGACGGCTAGTTGGCGAAGCAGGATTAGGGTTTCTTCGGTGATGCGGTTTTTAGAGAAGTCGACTAGCGTGCTTTCGAAGTGCAGTGACAACTTGTCGAAACGGTTAGTATCGTTTTCGAACAGCGAGCGCATAGATTGCGCTTTCACTTGCTGATAATGTTGCTGGAGGGCTTTCCAGGCGGAGGTTTCGGTTGGGTTAATCTTTGGTAACATGTTTGATGGGTTAGGGTTGAAAAAGCGGCTACTGGATAGAACGAGACTTGAGCAAAAAGGATGAGTGATAATTTAGCGCACCGACACGGAAAGCAGGGCGAGGACATGGCGATCCGGTTTTTGCAGGAGAAAGGATGGACGTTAATAGCCAAAAATTATCGCCATCGCAGAGGTGAGATTGATCTGTTGATGCGCGACCACGACACGCTCGTGTTTGTGGAAGTGAAACTTCGGCGTAACGCTAACTTTGGGCACCCCGAAACCTTCGTAGACTCATCTCAAGCCGAGCGGATTGCCAAAGCGGCGAACCACTACGTGCACGAAGCCGATTGGGAGGGTAATATTCGCTTCGATATTATCGCTATCACGCTGCAACCGCAGGTGACCATCGAGCACTTCGAAGATGCCTTTTACTAACTAGCCCGGCGTCCGATTACCCACTGGCGCAGTTCATCTTCTAAAAAATAGACGAGTGCCTGATCCTTACTGCCAAAAGTTACGAAAAGATCGTTGCCGGATAATCCACCCAATAACTCAATGCCGAACGTATCGCTGCGGATGGTGAGCAGGTCGTGTGCATCGGCCACAAACTGCTGAAAGGGAGTGACCTTCGGAGGGCCTAAAAAGCTAAAGTGAGCAACAAAGGAAGCATCCAGCACCTGCGAAAGAAGGTAGATATGCTTTCGGTACTTGCGGCAGTCTTTTATTTCGCGCAACTCAAAATACTCACTGAGCGCCATACTCTACCGCTTGGTGGCCTCAAATCGGTCTACCTGATCGCCCATCGCCCGACACTGTATCTGCCGTGCCGAAAACTTATCCGGTGACTTGAAAACTTTATCATAGTACGCCTCGCTGAGTTCGGGGGTTTCGGTGATGTCGCCGTTATAGATCAGGTTCATAATTCCGGCTACTCCTCCGGCAACCAGAAACGATACTGGATACTCACTTTGGCCAAAGGCTTGAATATAGGCGTTGGCTTCGTACCCACTTTTCACCTCTACTACCAGCTTCTGGTAGGGTACCAGTTTTTTGATTTCCCACTGTCCCCAACCAAGGGCGTTCACACACGCTACAATGCCGTGCACCCAATCCTCGCGCGAGCTGATCATCGGCTGAATGAGCGCATTCCATTCGGCGGATTCCATGATGCCGCCAAAGGTATTGAAGGCGCAAACGTGGCCCGCCTCGATGAGTAGATCCTTCACAATATTGACTCCGTCGACACCGAATTTAGCTTCCATAGCCTTTAGTAGACGGTAGGATATCTGGGTATAATAATTCGCGTAATGCCGGGTCAGCGTCACGCCAAAAGCTTGAATAAGACCATCCTGCCCCCCCACAATGGGCATTCCCGTGAGGGCATTCTGAATAGCCTCGTATCGAACGCTGGTATCTTGCGGTTGCACCAAAGAAGTAAACTCCTGGTACACGCCTTCGGCCGGAGAGATCCCTAGGCTTCGCTCACTTAGGCTCGGTGAAACTACCATTGTGCACTGAGCATGCCCTTTTGTGGGGCATTCAATCTGACGCGCTTCTAAGTACCCCAAAGGCATATCAAAGATTGCCTCGGCGGCTCCGGCGACAAATCCAGTAGCAAATAAGGCGGCACCACGGTCGTAATCAGTTCGTGGCCCGTACTTCAGCATCCAGGTGGCTGAATAATGCTCAGTGGGCATCACCACCGTCCCTCCCTGCGACGAAAGTTGGTCCAAATGCACAACGCCAAATCCAAATTCGCTAAAGGCTTGGCCAACCGCTTGTTTTCTTTCCGTAACGCTTAATCCGGGAGTAGCCTTAAAATAATTGCTGAACTGAGCGTAAGCTATCTCCTGCGAACTGTCCTGCAAAATCGGATATATCTCCAGATATTGTTTGGTTTCTTCAATGCCTAGTTGCAGAAACGTGTTATAATGGTGGCAGTGAAAGATCAAAGGTTCTCCCTGGACTACAAAGGCATTGCGGTTTTTGTGAAATTCACCGGTGAGCGACGGCGCTGTTTGAGTAGTATTCATAGCGTCTAAAATTTTTATGGCGTGGGTAAAATTACAGAGCGGACGGCAAGTGGGTTTGGTAAATATCCTGGAGTGTTTGCTCTAGCACCTCAACGGTTTCTGCTTTAAAAATGAGGCTATTGTCTGGGTTTTTTAGCTGTTGAAAGTAATATCCGTTCTGGTTGAAATGGGGCAACATCCGAGTCAATACTCGAGACCAAGCCATGGGTGACAAGCTACTATCGCACCAGTTTTTTATTAATAAAGCATTCATCTGTCTTTGCGTTTGGTTACACTGCTTAGAGTAACACTACGCAAAAGGCGTACAGAAACCTATTTGCAGATTCAGCTGTATAGTAAGAATACAACATGGAAACCAGAAAACCCATCAGGTTTCTCTTGGATTGATGTGAGATTCACCGATCAGCGCAGAAAGGGACGGCGGAATCTAATCTGGGCTGCTAGAAAACTTGGGCCGAACAAGGAATCCTTAAAAAGTCAGCTTCCTATTACGCGAGTGGATTAGAATTGCATTTTGGCACTAAAAGCGCGCTCTTCATCTTCCGCCTTGTCCCCGAACAAAGAAGCCACTGGCTGCCGCGTCCTGATTTGGGCCCCAAATCCTGATGTTATCGATCCGCCCGGTGTCGTCAAAAGAGCCAAAGCCAATGTAACCGTAGTCGAAGTGCGTATCGGTGGTCTGCATAATGGGCGTGTCCATATCATCGAAGTAGATTTTGATGGAGCCGTCTTCCAGCGAGCGTTCAATCTTGACTCGGTGCCACTGGTTATCGCCCCACGCTACTCCTTCCGACGCAGTATCGGCGATAGCTACCCGAGGTTCGTCGTTAACCAGAAAAATGTTGTGGGCGTGTGGGTCGGGCGTGGTGGCGAGGTGGGTGTAGTAGAAGTTGCTGGGGTCTTTCATGCCGAAGCGGTTACCATTCTGTTTGGTGATCTTCCAGACCGAGGGATCCGTCATCTCGAAGTGCTTCAGCGCGTTCTTATCCTCAAAGTCTTCCTTGAAAAGCAACTGATAATTGTCGGGAACAAACGAGCGATTAGTGGTAAAAGAAGCAGCCGCCAGCGATAGGGCAGCAAGCGGGAGCACAAGAGTGAGTTTCATAATGGATCGGTTGCTTTAGTAGGGAAAGTAAGCAAAATCCGGCACGAATAAAACTAGGCAGGATACGTCAGGCTCTTGATCAGCGCGGCGTGCTGCGGAAACTGGGTAGTGAGTTGATAGCGATTGGCCATCTCAAAGTCCCGGAAGTCGAAGCCCGGAGCCACTGTGCAGCCGACCAGTGCGTAGGAGTCGGGCTGGGCCATGCGAGAGGCAAACCACCGTCCGCTGGGCACCAGCGCCTGAAAAATCTGCTCCGCATCAGCGTCAGCTCCCAGCCGAAACTGTTCCATACGCCCCTGCTCATTGATCATAAAAACATCCAGTGGACTGCCGGTGTAGAAGTGCCACAGTTCATCGGACTTGATCCGGTGAAAGGCCGAGAATTTGTCTTCGAGCAGCAGGAAATAAATAGCCGTCGAATACGGACGGTTTAACGTATCGACTTTACCCGAAGACTCGTACGTCCTTCTGTAAAAACCACCCTCGGGATGAGGCTCCAGGGCTAGTTTGTTAATCCAATACTGGGCTTCGGAGATCATAATAGAAGTGGATAATTGCACGTGATGGATGGTGCTGCGGGGCACGTTTCATCGTGCAATCGTCTGAGCGATGAATCGCATAGTTATTACGGTTACTTGTCTTGGTAATCGTATACTACCTGCCCCTGCGGATTCCATTCTTTGGCAATGTGAGGCTTGGTTTTTTCGTCGTAGGGATCATCAGGGTACTTAACCTGCTTCTTGGCGCGCTTTTCGTAATCGTAGTACTCAGTCCATAGGCCAACCTTTTTGCCTTCTTGGTATTCTCCCTCCACGGCGACGCGTCCGCCCGGATGAAAGTAAAAGTAGTAGCCCTCCTCTTCACCGTATTCTACCGGAGTCACCTCTTTTACCTTGGTGCGCTGGTCTTCATCGTAAAAGGTAATCTCCGACTCACGGGGCCAGCCGCGGGTGTACTTCTCCTTGTCTAATAAGATCTCCTTGCGGCTATAACGCGTCCAGCGGCCGTGCTTGGTTCCCTTATAAAACATTCCCTGCTCGAGCACTTCTCCCTCTTCGGTAATCTTTTTATAGGGCCCGTGCAGAATAAGCGCCTTGTTCTTGGTAATGTTGTGCGTGGTGCGAATCTGCTTGCGCTTAGTGTCATACCAATATACGTCGCGCACGTAGGGGTCCGGTTCCTCGTAGCTTTTCAGGTACCTAAACAGTTCTAACTCAGCGCGCTCTCCGGCTCCCTTGCGCGAAAAGCCTTTCTTAGTTTTCAGACCGAAGTAAACGTTCTTTTTCTGCTTCTTCTTTTTCTTGTCTTTTTTATCTTCCTCTTCCTCATCATCACCTTCCAGGTTAACCGTCAGCGGCACCTGCGTGGCGGGGTCGATGATGAACTGGTCGGTGGTGTCAAGAGCCACGCCGGGAGCTTCCGACGTTTCCTTGGCCTTTTTCTTCTTTTTGGTTTGAGCGGTCGATGCGCTTATCGTCGCAAACAACGTCAGTAAAACAAGGGCAATTCGGTACATAATAAGCTACTTTCCCTAACCAACGCACCAATGGCGCTGTTTCGTGTACCTCCTCGTCCAACAATTCATTCACTCATTCGGCTAGCGGATCTCCAGCTCTTCGTGTTCACCAGCGTCGTCGCGGGCTGACTTACCGGTGATGAAAGCTTTGGCCACTCCGTAAAGGTGCACCATTGCATTGGAAGAAACGTCCCAGTATTCGGCGCTGTCGGCGGTTACCTTCAGCAGGGCAATGTCGGGCGTGTCCAAACCGTCGGCGAACCAGGCCTTTAGCATGGGGCTCCACAGATCGTGCATCTTGGCTTTGTCTTCCACCAGTTCAGTGTGGCCAGCCACTGATACGTAAGTGTTACCGTCGGGGTCAGCGAAGGCCAAGTTTACCTGGTTGTTGCGTTGCAGTTCGGCGATCTTGCCGGATTTATCGCTGGTGAAGAACCAGAAGACGCCGGTAGATTCTACCTCTGAGGTGTGCATTGGCCGGGAGTGCAAGTGGCCGTCGGCCACCTCGGTGGTCATCATGGCAATTTTTAGGTCGCTCACTTTTTCTTTTAACTTGATGGCGGCATCGGGATTAGCGGTGGGTTCTGACATGGATTTTGTTCGTTTTGTTTAAAAAGTCAATTACAAGAAAATCGGCGCTATCGGGCCCGTTTCTTACTTGGGTTATCAACCCGGTTCGGTTGAGAATGTTGTTGGTTTTGACAATTAGTTTGCTAGCTGAGACCGGTGGCTTATTCGGGCTGATCGCTGATTCTGCTGCCTGACACCAATTAGCAATTAATACGCGGGCAGCGAGCGCGTTCCTCTTGATAAAAAGCTTACTTTTGCTGCCCGTTACCCTTAGTAACGCACTGCTCTTTTTAGTTTCCCCCTTTTTCCTATGAATGAACGATACCCCGTGTGGCCCGGCAAGCCTTATCCTTTAGGTGCCAATTGGGACGGCAAAGGCGTGAACTTCGCCCTGTTTAGCGAAAACGCGACGGGAGCGCAGCTCTGCCTCTTCGATGCCGATGCTCCTGAGTATCCGGTCACCACCCTACAGATGACCGAGCAGACCAACTACGTCTGGCACATCTATCTGCCGGGAGTGAAACCGGGGCAACTCTACGGTTTTCGCGTGGAAGGTCCCTACGACCCGGCCAACGGGATGCGCTTCAATCCCAACAAACTGCTGCTAGACCCCTACGCCAAAGCTATCGACGGGCGCATCAACTGGAACGATGCGGTGTTCGGCTATCCGGTAAACAGCAAGGACCCCAAGCGGGATATGGAAATGGACACCACCGACAGCGCTCCCTTTATGAACAAGTCGGTGGTGATCGATGAGGCTTTCGACTGGGAAGGCGACACACTGCTCAACACGCCGTTGCACGAAACAATTATCTACGAAGCGCACGTGAAGGGCTTCACCATGCAGCACCCGGAGCTGGACCCCAGCATCCGGGGCACCTACCAGGCGCTGGGTTCTGAGGCGGTGCTCTACCACCTCAAGCAGTTGGGCGTCACCGCAATTGAACTGCTGCCGGTGCACCACTTCGTGCACGATCAGCACCTGGTAGACCAGGGCCGACTGAACTACTGGGGTTACAACTCCATTGGCTACTTTGCGCCCCATTCTGAATACTGCGCCTCGGGTTCGCGGGGCGAGCAGGTGGTGGAGTTTAAAGAGATGGTGAAGTCGCTGCACCGGGCGGGCATTGAGGTGATCCTGGACGTGGTCTACAACCACACGGCCGAAGGCAACCACTACGGCCCGATGCTGTCGTTTCGGGGCATCGACAACGAGGAGTACTACCGGCTGGTGGGCGCTGACCAACGCTACTACATGGACTACACGGGTACAGGCAACACACTGAATATGGTGAGCCCCCGCTGCCTGCAATTGGTGATGGACAGCCTGCGCTACTGGGTTATCGAGATGCACGTGGATGGGTTCCGCTTCGATCTGGCCTCAACGCTGGCCCGAGGACTGCATGAGGTGGGCAAGTTGTCTACCTTTCTGGATACGATCCACCAGGACCCGATCATCTCGCAGGTGAAGCTGATTGCCGAGCCCTGGGACATTGGCGAAGGGGGCTACCAGGTGGGCAACTTCCCGGTGCTGTGGTCGGAGTGGAACGGCAAGTACCGCGACAGCGTGCGCCGCTTCTGGAAGGGCGACGAGAGCCAGGTGGCGGAGTTCGCCTACCGCCTGAGTGGCTCGAGCGACCTGTATATGGTGAGCGGACGGCGGCCGTTTGCTTCCATCAACTTCATCACCGCCCACGATGGCTTCACGCTCAACGACTTGGTGAGCTACAACGAAAAGCACAACCAAGCCAACGGCGAAAACAACCAGGACGGCGAGAGCCACAACGAAAGTTGGAACTGCGGGGCAGAAGGCCCTACCGACGATCTGGATATCCAGGCGCTGCGTGAGCAGCAGAAGCGAAACTTCTTGGCCACCCTGTTTCTGAGCCAGGGGGTGCCGATGCTGCTGAGTGGCGACGAGTACGGCCGCACCCAGCGGGGCAACAACAATGTGTATTGCCAGGATTCGGAAATCAGTTGGTTTAACTGGAACTGGACAGACGAGCAGCGACACCTCTTCGAGTTCACCAGTCGGCTGGTCGCGCTGCGCAGGCACTCCAATATCTTTTCGCGGCGGAAGTTCTTTCACGGCCGCGACATTCGGGGCGAGGGCATCACCGATATCCGCTGGCTGTCGCCCAGTGGGCAAGACATGTCGGAAAGCGAGTGGGACACGACGTTTGTGCGTTGTATGGGCATGGTGCTCAACGGTGAGGAGATGAACGAGTACGACCAGAAGGGCCGCCGGATCACCGACGACGTGTATCTGCTGATGGTGAACAGCTACTGGGAAGATGTATTGTTTAACATGCCTGACCGAAGCAAGCACCAGAAGTGGGAGTTGGTGCTGGATACTTCCGAAGGTGGGTTTGCCGACGACGTGGTTGAAGAATCGTATTTGCTTCCGTCGCGATCGCTGGTGTTGTTCCGGAAGGTGAAGTCGATTGCGGTGTACTAGAGGATTTGCAGGGGGTAGAGGTTCTGGGTTGAAAAGTTTTAGGTTAGAAAGTTCTGGGTGAGATGGTTAAACACCGGATGACTTGCGGGGGTAAAGAGATGCTGGATGGTCTTCTACGTGGCTAGGAAAATAGATGTTGGATGATTAGCACACGTTGGGTTTTTCGTGGCTACCCGGGGTGTCGCTTACTTACCAGAATTTTTTCGTGTGCTTACCTACGTGTACTCTTGAATCAAAGCTTGAATCTCGCCGTCGGAGATGGTGTCTTTCTCTCCTTTGACGAATCTTGAATACACTATTTCCTAATGCAGTACCCAGCGTTGGGTTTTCAGTCAGTTTCTGGCCTAGCGTAACTAACTCCGTCTTGAGCGATGGGTATTTCTTACTCAACCGTTTCGCTTCTCTCTTGAAGTTGCCGGTGAGAATAATCCTATAGCTCATCCAGTAAGTCTTCTAACGGGGTTCCTTCGACCTTACCTTCCTTATAAAGTTCATTTCTCGAAAGCCCTGTTTAAGGTTAGCCACAATTTCCTCTTTGGTGTCTCCCTGATCTTCCTCTATCTGCACAAAATCGAGGCTGCGGATGAGCTCCATGAAGAAACGGTATTTTCCATCTTTCACTCGTATGGTTACTTGTTTCATTACGGTTGCAGATAATACGATAACGGATAATCTAAAGCTACGACAAAACCCAGTAACAAAAAAGCACGAACCTGACGGCCCGTGCTTTTCTGATGCTAGCCTAATGGCGCACTGACTTACTCAATCTCAACGGCATCCAGGTTGATGAACTGGATCTGCTGATCGTCGCCCAGCTCAATGCCGACCACCGAGTCTTTGTCGATGGTGCCCGCCAGGATTTCTTTGGATAGCAGGTTGAGCACCTCGCGTTGCAGCACGCGCTTCAGCGGACGGGCTCCGAACTGCGGATCAAAGCCCAATTCGGCCAGGTGCTTCAGCGCCTCGTCGGTGGCCTCAATGCGGATGCCGTTTTCTTCCAGCCGCTGCTGAATCTGCTTGAACTGGATCTCCACGATCTGCTGCATGTTGTCCTTAGACAGCGGACGGAACATGATCGTTTCGTCGATGCGGTTCAGAAACTCAGGACGCACCGACCGCTTCAGCAGTTCAAACACCTCCTGCTTGGTTTCTTCCACCACCTCATCTTCATTGAAGGGATTGATATCGCGAAAGCGTTCCTGAATCAGGCCCGAACCAATGTTGGTCGTCATGATGATGATGGTGTTCTTGAAGTTGGCCACGCGGCCCTTGTTGTCGGTCAGGCGGCCGTCGTCGAGCACTTGTAGCAAGATGTTGAACACGTCGGGGTGCGCTTTCTCGATCTCATCCAGCAGGATGACCGAGTAGGGCTTGCGACGCACGGCTTCGGTAAGTTGCCCGCCCTCGTCGTAGCCCACGTAGCCGGGAGGGGCACCGATGAGGCGACTCACGGCGTGCCGCTCCTGGTACTCCGACATATCGATGCGCACCATGTTGTTCTCGTCGTCAAACAAGAACTCGGCCAGGGCTTTGGCCAGCTCGGTTTTGCCTACGCCGGTGGTGCCCAAAAAGATGAACGAACCGATGGGCCGCTTGGGGTCTTGCAAGCCCGCCCGACTACGGCGCACCGCGTCCGATAGGGCCTGAATGGCTTCGTGCTGACCGGCCACGCGCTCGCTCAGTTCTTCCTCCAGGTTGAGCAGCTTCTCACGGTCGCTCTGGAGCATCTTGGACACGGGGATACCGGTCCACTTGGCCACCACCTCGGCGATGTCTTCGGGGTCTACCTCTTCTTTGAGGAGCGACTTTCCGCCCTGCATTTCCACGAGTTGCTGCTGAAAGTCTTTCAGCTTCTGCTCGCTCTCAGTGATCTTGCCGTAGCGAATCTCTGCGACGCGTCCGAAGTCACCGGCCCGCTCGGCCTGCTCAGCTTCCAGCTTGTAGCGCTCTATTTTCTCCTTCTCCTCGCGCAGGCCTTGAATTACTCCCTTCTCGTTCTCCCACTTGGCGCGCAAATCTTTGCGCTTCTCCTCTAATTCGGAGATGTCTTTGGTGAGTTGCGACTCTTTCTCCTGGTTCTTCTCGCGGCGGATGGCCTCGCGCTCAATCTCCAGCTGCATAATCTTGCGGTTCAGCTCATCCAGCTCCTGCGGTAGCGAGTCAATCTCGATGCGCAGCTTAGAGGCCGCCTCGTCCATCAGGTCAATGGCCTTATCGGGCAAAAAGCGGTCGCTGATGTAGCGGTTGGACAGTTCTACGGCCGAAATCACCGCGTCGTCTTTGATGCGCACCCCGTGGTGCAGTTCGTACCGGTCCTTGATGCCGCGCAGAATGGAAATAGAGTCCGGCACGTTGGGCTCGTCCACCACCACGGTCTGGAAGCGGCGCTCCAGGGCCTTGTCTTTCTCGATGTATTTCTGGTACTCTTTAAGGGTGGTGGCTCCGATGGCGTGCAGTTCGCCGCGGGCCAGCGCGGGCTTGAGCAGGTTGGCCGCATCCATCGCGCTTTCGCCGCCGCTGCCGGCTCCGATCAACGTATGGATCTCGTCGATGAAGAGAATGATCTCCCCGTTCGAGTCGGTCACCTCTTTAACCACCGACTTGAGGCGCTCCTCAAATTCGCCCTTGTACTTGGCACCGGCGACGAGCAGGCCCATGTCCAGGGCGATCAGGGTTTTGGTCTTTAGGTTTTCGGGCACGTCGCCGTCCACAATGCGCTGGGCCAGGCCTTCTACGATGGCGGTTTTGCCCACGCCGGGTTCGCCCACCAGCATGGGGTTGTTTTTAGTGCGCCGGGCCAGGATTTGCAGCACGCGGCGAATCTCCTCATCGCGCCCGATCACGGGATCGATCTTCCCGGCCTTGGCCAGTTGGTTTAGGTTCTTGGAATAGCGCTCCAGCGATTTGTACTTGGTCTCGGCGTTCTGGTCGGTGACGCGTTCGCCGCCGCGCAGTTCCTGGATGGCGGCCTTCAGTTCTTTCTCCGCAAACCCGGCCTGCTTCATCAGTTGGGCGGTTTTTCCTTGGCCATCGAGCAGCGCGAGCAGGATATGTTCTACGGCCACGTACTCGTCGCCGAAGTCTTTCAGGTAGCTTTCCGCCTTACGCAACACGGTAGACGCATCGTTGCCCAAGTAGGGTTGCTGTTCGCTCACCTTGGGGTACGACTGCAATACCGTATCCAGACTACTTTCCAGTTGATTGCGGTTGATACTTATCTTGTTGAGCACGAACGAGATCATGTTTTCGTCGGCTTGTAGCACGGCCTTGAGCAGGTGCGCCGGTTCAATGCCCTGTTGCTGGTAGCCACTGGCAATCTCCGCCGCCTTTTGCAACGCCTCCTGAGCTTTGATGGTATAGTTATTAAAGTTCATGTCGTTCTTGATTTAGGGTTGTAGTATGCTTTCTTCATGCTATCAAGATTCCGACCATTCGCCTTTTTCACGGTAATCCAGACATTTTGTCTTAAATCAATGAATGTTAGCAGTTTATAGTGACATTATGGCTGGATTAGGGGTGAATAGCGTCCACTAACCCTAAGAACAAGGATAGCAAAGGGGATGGTTACCCTCGCTATTTACACATTGTGGACGTTTGCTTTCTGCCCCTCAACGGTTTACCCTAAGAAGTAAGTATGGTTCAATTGTTCAACAGTTATAGCCACTCAACAGTTATAGCCACCCCATTGCGTTGCTGAACAATCGAACCATTGAACGCTTGAAATGACAGAAAAGCTAGTCGCTCTCCCGTTTGTTGTACCACTCGGTATATTCGTCAGCCTCGATCACTCCGTTGCCGTCGGTATCCCACATGGTGAGCACACCCTCGGCCACTTCGCTATCGCTGGTCCGAAAAAATTCTCGTGAAAACTCGGTGCGGTCCGCTACCTGGTCGCCGTTGGCATTCCAGTGCTTATAAGCATGGCTGATAAAAATAGAATAGATAAGCTTCTTATTAGTTTAAGTTAAGCATGAAACATAGCCTACTAACCCACTCCTTAGCAGATAGTTGGCTAAATGAATGCGAAAAACGCGGGTTGACGTATCCATCGTCTCCAGATTCTTCGAGCTACCCCGCATTTTTTAAGTCTTTAATTGAACAAATGCGGTACTACTGAGTTCGGTAAGTAGAAATTCCCAATTTTTAACCTAATGAATTTGATTATGAAAATGAAGATACTAAGTCTGGTGGCTGGTTTATCCATGATGACCGCCATGAGCGCTGTAGCCCAAGACAACACTACTGAGGTGGAAGAAGAAGTAGAACAAACTACTCAGGACGTCGGGCAAGAGATAGACGAGGCTGCTCAAGACACTGAGCAAGCCGTAGAAGATGCCGCCGAAGACACGGAACAAGCCGTTGAAGAAACTGCCCAGGATGTGGATCAAGCAACCGATGAGGCGGCTCAGGATATGGATCAGGCAATGGACAATACGGAAGAGTCAGTAGAAGATGCTGCTACCGACGTTGAACAAGGACTTGATAATGCTGCTGATGAGACCGAGGATGCCATTGAGGACGTTCCTAATGAGATGGAAGAAGCTGCTAACGACACCGAACAGGCTGTTGACAATGCTTCCGCTGAAATGGACAACGCTGGCGAAGAAGTAGAGCAAGAAACCGAAGAGATGGTTGATGACGCTGACGCCGCATTAGATAACACTGGTGAAGCTATCGAAGAAGAGACTGAAGAGGTGGTAGATGATGCCGATCAGGCTTTGGACAATGCCGGTGAAGCCATTGATGAAACTGCTACTGACGTAGGGCAAGCCGTTGATAACGCTGCCGAAGAAGTAGAGGAAGAAGCGGACGAAGCTACTGACGACGGACTTTTCTCCGATACAGAAAAGGCAATGGACAAAGCTGAGCAGGAGATGGAAAATGCGGACGATGATGAAATTATCGTTACTACTGCTGATGATGACGATGTAGAAGTTGCCGATGAAATAGAAGACGTTGAAGCTACTGTAGAAGAGCCGATGCAAGAAACTGAGGCTGCAATGGATGACGCAGCGATGGAAACCGAAGATGCTGTAGAGGACGCTGCTTACCAAACCGAAGAAACAATGGAAGAAGCTGCTGAGGAAACAGAAGAAGCCGTTCCTAACGACATAGAAGAAGCTGCTGTAGAGACCGAAGATGCAATGAACACGGCCGCTACCGAAGTAGATGAAACCGCTAAGACTGCAACCGATGCTACTAAGGCCAAAATGAAGAAAACCGACATCACCGCCAATTCAAGTGCTGATCAGTCTACTAGCGCGACGAAAGAGGACGATAGCATCGTAGATGACAATCTTGAGGTGACGGCTGACGAAACAATCGAAGAGCAAGCTGAAGACATTGAGGAAGAAACGATGAAAGCTGGTGCTGCCACCGGAGCCGCTGCTGCCGCCACGGCAACCGCAGCCCCGATGCAAGACGAGCAGAACATTGTTCAACTCGCTATGTCACAAGAGAATCTGTCTACCCTAGTGCAAGCGCTACAAGCCGCTGACTTAGTAGGTACGCTGGAAGGCGACGGTCCTTTCACCGTATTTGCCCCCACCAATGAGGCTTTTGAGGCCCTTCCTGAAGGAACCTTGGAAGATTTATTGAAGCCCGAAAACAAGGAGAAACTGGCCACCGTACTCACCTACCACGTAGTGCCTTCTGAAGCAATGTCGTCTAGTCTATCCGATGGCCAAGCCATTGCCACGGTAGAAGGAGAAGACGTGAACGTGATGATGAAAGACGGAAAAGTGATGATTGGTGAGGCCCAAGTAACCACTCCCGACGTGAAAGCTTCTAACGGAGTAGTGCATATTGTGGATGCCGTGATCTTGCCCCCGAGCATGACCGGAACCGCCCAAGGCGCCGAAGAAGAAGGTCAAAACTAGATAGTATCTCTTCTACAAAAAATTTTGTTGAAGCAAGTTAGAAAAAAGCTACTGTCGGTTAGGCAGTAGCTTTTTTTATCTCATATCGTCCGAACCTTCGGTTCTGTTTCCTTGGTTAGTGCCCTCACTAACCACCCACTCTTCCTTGGTTTGTGTCCCCACAAACCTGTTCGTAGCTCACCAGCACACCTTCACCCTCACACCGCCGCGCGAACCACCACCCCAAAAGCCTCCAGCATCTGCGGATTCTTCTTAAAGGCAAAGCGGGCGGCGCTTCGCACTTCCCTTATCCAACTCCGTAACTCACTAAACGCTGCATTCTTGGCTTGGGTGCAATCCTCAGACTTTCCCTTCTGCCGAAGGCGGGATTGCTTTAGCACCATCAGGTTAGTGATGTCCGTGGTGGCCTGCTGTATATCCTTGTCGCTCACCCCAAAGGATTGTAGCGAGAGTTTCCGCTCCTGTAGCTTGTGATAAAAATAAGCTGCCTGCCGAATACCATCCCATCCGTTTTTCTCGAGGAGTTCAATACGCAACAGGTGCACAATGTTGGGTTCACTTCGGTACGCCGTACGGGCCACCTTCGCGTGTTCTCGAAACTGCGCCTGCACCGCCGTCTGCTGCGCATTCACCTGCTGACCTAGTTCCCACTGCGTGTCATAACAGGCATCCTTCTGGCGGCGGCTAGCAATGGCTTTATCGAGCAACGACTTCCCCTTCTTGGTTTGTTCGGTCTTATAGCCGTGGGCCTCCATCAGTTGGAGAACTTCTTTGTCCTGTGCTAAGATATTCAACGTGAGTTCCGCAATTTCCAGCGCGCCTTCATCTGTCCTTAAGTCCATTTCTTTTGTTGTTGGTTTGTAAATAACGTTAGCAAAGAAAAAGAATAAGAAATTCGCCCGCGAAAAAGAGTCCTCAATTTGAATACGCGCGTATCATTCTAAAGAAATAGAGACAAAAACCAGAGGTATCACGCCTTATTCGTCAGAAATAGGCGCAATGCCGTACGTTTTTATCGATGATCCTACATGCTCCTTACTCATAACTTGAATCATTGCCACAAAACCTTACATCATGGGCGCCCTTCTGCGCTGGATCGTCCAATATCTTTCCGTCTTTTCTTCCCCCCATCGGTTACTGAAGCAATACCTACTCACGCCGCACCAACATCACCCAATCACGGGCTACATCACCGTCAGGAGGACTTCCCAACGATACCCGCCCCGCCCCGCTGACCTGCGGCTGATTACCGACTTGCAGTGCTCCTCCCTGCTTCGGGTCGTACCAGCGCACGGTATAATTGGCCTCATCAGGGCCTACGTCCAGCGTAGCTTGGGTACCGGGAGGCAAGTAGATCGCGTACACCGCCCCCGGCTTCGCCAAGCAGTAAGCACCGGCCTCCACCAGTTCGTCAGCCGATTCCATCTCCCAAAAGGGCAAATGCTCCCGGAAGAACGCCAGGGCGTGACGGGTCTGAGCCCAGAGATTAGCGCGGGTACGCCAGGTTTCTAACCCCAGGTCGTCGTTGGCATGGCGGTAACCGAAGTACCATTCCACTCCCGCGCCCCCGGCCATCAGGTTGCCCCACAGCACCTCGTGCCGCAACGTATCATGGTCCGCGTCCAACTCGTCGGGCAGCGCCCCATTGTAGTGCGGTCCCACCTCATCGAGGCTCACCACCCAGGGGCGACCCGCTTCGGACGAGGCCGTAATCCACTGCTTGGTGACTTGATGCACCTCGGCGGGCGGATTAACCTGCAACGCCGGACCATCTAAGTTAATGTCGCCCAGCAGCGGCTGAAGGATTGGGTCACGGTCACTACTCCCGGAGTGGGTGTGCAGCATCACCGGGTTTTGGTAAGGATCGTTTTCGGCAAAGTACTGAAACATCGCCTTCCGCTGCTCAGTAGTCTGCGCGTTGGGCGAAAATTTGGCGTAACCATTCTCCTCGCCCATGTCCCAGGTCAGCGCCCGGTGGTGGGCAAAGCGGGCGATCAATTCGCGGTAGTAGAGTATGCGCTGCGGACCCACGTTGCCGCTATCGAGCAGGCGCTCGTTTTCGGTTTCCTGCAAAAAAGCGTGCAGCAGGATGCCCAGGCTGTCGGCGTGCGCGAATACCCGCTCCCACTGCGCTAGTTTGCTACAGTCGAAGCGATAGCGCTCGTCGTAACCGGTGTAGGGCCATACGTCTCTGCCGTCGCCCCCAATGTTCATCGTCAGAAAATAGATGGAGTTCACTCCCTGGCTGGCCAGGTAGTTCAGTCCACCAATCAGGCCCTTCCCCTTGCCGTCCTGCCAGGTGGGGTCGCCCGGGTGCCAGTCGCGCACGTGGTCTTGGTAAGCGTGCAGTTGCTTATCGGCAGCCGCCTCACCCTCCCGCTGCCCTTCCTGCCCCCCAAAGTAGGTGCCATCGAAGTCCGCGTAGCCCAGCAGATTCTCCGGACTGCCCGCCCCGCCCTTCAGCAGATACTGATCGTTACCCGCAAAGCGAAAGTAGCGTCCGCCAACGTAACGCAACTTCCCTTGAGCAGAACTGTCAGCCGCTGCAACCCAAAACGCGCCTTCGGTGCCATCGAAAGCCAGCGGTTCGCCCGCTTGCGCATTGGGACGAATAGCCAGACTGTCACCCTGTTGAAAGTCCACCCGGTAGGTCCAGTCGCCCGGAGCGTCGGGCATGAAGCGCACCTGCCAGACGGAGCCCGTGTCGGCGCTACTTTCGTCGGCCTGCCCGTCGGCAGCGTAGAAGCCCGGCACCGCGTAGGTGGTGTCGCCGTGGGTGAAGTGCACCGTGAGGCGATAACGCAAGAAGGGATTGACCTCGGCCTGCTCGCTGCTGGCGGGTCCTTTAAAGGATAGGGTGATGGGTTGCCACTGCGGGTAGGTAGGGGAAGTGGGTGTATCATCGGCCGGAGTGGAACAGGCCGCGATGAGTAGTAGCATGGGCAAGACAAACCAACGAGGCCATTGATAGGATGATTTAGTCCGGAAGTTCAATTCGGAGGAGAGGTTAGGTTGGTGCTAAAAATAGCTAATGATATTACGATTGGCTCAATTTTCCGAGGTCCGTTTCGGTAGGAATCTTGAATTTGAGCATCGGGAAGACTATCACCCTTATCTAAACTCGTCGCCCTGGCTGGTGCGCAGGCTCACGGTCACTTGGTGGTCATAGGTGTCGGCCATCTCACTCACCAACTGCTCCAGGTTGCTGGTTTCGCCCCGAAAGCCGAAGACAAACAGGGCGTCCTGCCCCGGGGTGAGTGAAGAAGTCGACACGTTTCCAACAGCATCTACCGAAAAGTAGCCGTAGTCGCCCTCGGGTAGGGTTTTGGAAGCTGCGCCAAGACTGCGCAAGCGCTGCATAAACTGACTACTTGCCCCCGCGTGCTCCGCCGTAGCCTGCAATGTTCCCCAGACGATATTCTCAGGAATCCGCAGCATCCGGGGCGTCGGCACAATAAGTCCTTCGGTTTGGCCCATAAGCAGTTCCACCGCCTCGTCGGTGACCAGCAGCGTGCCAGTGTTGGTCAGGGAGGCGCCTACTTCAATGGTGATGGGGTACTCCCCAGAGGGAAGTTCGCCAATATCCAAAAACGAGGTGGCGGGAGCCATTGCTTCCAGACACACGTCAGCGCCCTGGATTTCGCGCAGTGAGACGGTGATATCAGAACCCTCGCGGCGCACTTCGCTGGCGATGCGGTAGTTGATGCAGGGGTAGTCTTCGGTGGTAAGGAATTTGAAAGACAAGGTGCGCTGCCCGGGCTCGATGTATTCGGCCATGCTGAACTGAACGTCGGTGCCCAGGGTGTTCACCGCATCGAGTTCGTCGGAGTCATCGCAGGCCAAAAGAGAAAAAGCAAGAAAACAGGCAAGAACGGTTCGTTTCATAAGCAGGTCTTTGGCACTAAGACACCGATTGGCAAAAATGGTTGTAACCCGTTTTAAAATTGTAACGCTTTTTTTCGGGATGGATTATCCAGACGACCATCTTTCAGTAAAGAAAGCGATTGTCGGGCGGAAAAGAAACTCAAAGCGGGCAATTCTTTTCTCTAGAAGTTGCGCACGTCCTGAATTACTTCCTCAAAGCGCTCGGGATGGTCGATCAGCTGAAAGAACTTTTTAGCGGTAGTAGCGGGGTCGTCCAGGGCTTTTTCGTCCTTATAGTCCGTAAACTTCTGCAATTTACTGAAGTTGGCCGCGTCGGCAGTGCGGATGTGGTCTTGCATGGCGGTGTCCACCACGCCGGGGGCCAGCGCGAATATCCGAAACCCTTCGTTGCGAAGTTCGCTCTCCTGGGCGGCCACCTGCGACACCATGTCGAGCGCCGCCTTGGAAGCGCAGTAGCCCGACCAGCCGTCCACTGGGTACTTCCCCGCTCCCGAACTCACGTTGATGATTATTTTCTCGGCTTGCACCGCGCGGTACCGCCGGATAAACGCATTCATCAGCAGCGTGGGAGCGGTCACGTTCAGGTTGAAGAGCGTTACGATCGACGAATTATCCAGATCGCCCAGGTATTTCACCGGCCCCAACGTTCCGGCATTGTTGATCAGCACCAAGCGCCGCGGTGCTTCCAGGGTCGGAAAGAAGGTGTCTGCCTGATTGGCTAGGCTGGTTACGTCCGACAGGTCTACCGACACGTGGGTGCAGTGCGGATGATCTTCATTCTCTGAACGTGAGAATCCCGTCACCTGGGTATCAGGTCGCTCCAGCGCTTTTTTGACCAGCGCCCGGCCAATGCCCCGGCTGCTGCCCGTGATAAAATAATAGTCCATAGCAGTAAAAGTACACAGAAAAACATCCTGCGAAAAATAATTTGACCTGGTCGCTGTTCGCCGAGCGCGTGGAACAATCTTTGTCAGCCTTCCGATAATCAACCCTACTGCCTGCCATGCTTTTTCATCGCTGCCTCCCGCCCCACCCCAATCTTCTCATTGGTCTGTTTTTATTGTTGGTCAGTACTCAGCTTCGGGCGCAAAACGAACTCATGCTGCGCGACACCATCACCGACCCACGCTACTACGAGCAGCGTGGCGACTGGTTCAAAGTACGCCCTTTTGGTCTAACCGTAGGCACAATGCGTGATCGGGCGCTTTCACCGCTGCTTTATACCGGTTTTGGGATATCATGGGCCAACAATACTTACAAATTTAAGCCCCGCACGCTGGTGCATCGGCAGTGGCAGTTCAACTCACTGTCGTTCACCAATCTTCAGAGCGAAAGCTTGCTGGCGCAGTTTGGCGTAGAATACCAGCACGCCCTGCACTATCCTATTACGACAGCCAACCAGGACGTTAAGCTGTACGCCGGAGGGTTTGTAGGTGGGTTGTTCAACGCAAAAGTGCACCCCGAAAACGTGAACAACGTATTTTCGTACGAACTGGCGGTACTGTTGGGGCCTTCCGCAGTGATCCAGTTTCCGCTCACTTTGTTCGGTAAGCGGTTCGTACTTTCGGACGAGCTCCGTTTTCCGCTAATGAGCTTGCTGGGCAACACCCCCTACGCCTGGCCACTGCCTACGACTTTTGAGGAAGAAGGCACGATAGGCGACGCCTTTACCGTAGGCTCGTGGGGCAAGTTGTTCCGAATTGCTAACCAAGTGAACGTTGATTTTCACCGCGGCATCAAGCGCCAGGGAATGGTGGTGAAGCGGCTTGCCTATCGGGTATCGTACCGGTGGGAGTTTGTGTCGGTAGCGCAGCCGAACCTGTACCAGTCGGGCACCCACACGCTGTCTATCGCCCGCATTATTGCTCTCTAACCCGTCACCTCTTTGATTATGATTGCTGCTACGCGAATTGGTTTGATTTTACTATTGCTGGGCACGTTGGGGGCTTGCGAGCGCTTGTTCATCGAGCCCGACCCGACCAACAACCCAGTAGAGAACTTCGATTTGCTGTGGACTACTGTCGACGAGAAATACTCCTTCTTCGAGTACAAGAACATCGACTGGGACGAAGTGTACCAGCGTTACCGTCCACTGGTGAGTACGGGCATGAGCGACGAAGCTTTGTTCACGGTAATGGCCGACATGCTCAACGAACTGCGCGACGGCCACGTGAATCTGGTATCGGACTTCAACGTGGCCCGCTACTCAGATTGGTACTTTGATTACCCGGCCAACTACAACGAGACCATCATCGAGCGCAACTACTTGGGCCAAGACTACCGATTGGTGCTGCCCTTCCCCACCAAGGTGATTCGGGACGTGGGTTACATCCGCTACAGCAGTTTTCTGAACCCCATCGATGGCGACCGCCTGGATCAATTGATAAACGACTACCGGAATTTGAAGGGGATAATCATTGACATCCGCGACAACACCGGCGGTGCCCTGGCCTACGTGGATACGCTGTCCACCCGGCTGGCGCAGCGCAACGGTGAGCAAGAACCGACGGTAGGCTACGTTCGCTACAAAGGAGGAGCAGCGCACAATGATTTCACCCGAATATTTCCGATAAAGCTGTCGAAACACGTTTCGTTTAACAAACCGGTGGTGGTGCTCACCAATCGTACGGTCTACAGTGCGGCCAACGCCTTCGCCTCGTACATGGCCACGCTGCCCAACGTGACGCTGGTGGGCGACGTGACCGGCGGTGGCGGGGGAGCGCCCTACAGCGGAGAGCTACTGAACGGTTGGAAGTTTCGGTTTTCGGCTACGCAACTGATGGACTTAAACCAAGTGCCGATTGAAAACGGGGTGGAGCCAGATGTTCGGGTGGATATCAGCCCGGAAGACGAGGCGGCCGGGCGGGATACGATTTTAGAGACGGCGTTGGATTTATTGCAATAATTCCGAAGGGCAGCCCCTGATTGCAATCAGGGGCTGCCCTTCGGAATTATAATTACAAAATATACTGACTCAAATCTTTATTCTTTACCAACCCAGCCAGTCGTTCCTTCACCAGTTCTCGGGTGACGGTGATGGTAGTGTCAGCAGCGATTTTATCCGGCACGTCGAACAGGAAGTCATTGAGCAGGTGGCTCATTACGGTGTGCAGGCGGCGGGCACCGATATTCTCGAGCTCCGCGTTGATCTGGAAAGCGATCTCGGCTAGTTCGTCCAGTGCGTCGTCTTCGTAGACCAGCACCACTCCTTCGGAGTACAACAGCGCTTCGTACTGCTTGGTGAGCGCGTTCTTGGGTTCGCGCAGGATACGCACAAAGTCTTCTTTGGTAAGGTTTTTCAGCTCCACCCGAATGGGAAAGCGCCCTTGCAACTCGGGGATCAAATCCGAAGGCTTGGCCACGTGAAAGGCTCCGGCCGCGATAAACAGAATGTGGTCGGTGTGAATGATGCCGTGCTTGGTGGTGACGGCGCTGCCCTCAACTACCGGCAGCAGATCGCGCTGCACTCCCTCGCGACTCACGTCGGCCCCGCTACCCTTGCGGTCGGAACCAACCGCCACCTTGTCGATCTCATCGATAAAAATAATGCCAGTGTCTTCGGCCTTGCGAATGGCTTCTTCCTTCACTTCATCCATGTCGATGAGCTTGGCGGCCTCTTCTTCAAGCAGAATCTTTTTGGCTTCGCCGATGGTCACCTTGCGCTTTTTGTTCTTCTTAGGCATCATGCCGCTAATCATCTCCTGCAAGTTCATCATCGACACCTCGTCCATCATGCCGCCGCCCACCATGCCGATACCCGAGCCGTTGCTTTGCCGAATATTGATCTCGATCTTTCGGTCATCGAGCTCGCCGTTACGAATTTTCTCACGGAAACGCTCCCGGGTACGCTGGTTCAGCTCGGCATCACTGCTGGGCTCATCTTCCTGATCGAACCCAATGGTGGCGGAAGAATTACGGGTAGGCGCATCTTTCATCGGGGGGATGAGGGCATCAAGGATGATCTCTTCCACTGCTTCGGCGGCCTTTTCCTTCACTTCCTCGTTCCGACGCGTGCGCACCAGGTTCACCGACTGTTCCACCAAATCGCGCACCATACTTTCCACGTCGCGCCCCACGTAGCCTACCTCGGTAAACTTCGATGCCTCAACCTTGGTGAACGGAGCATCGGCGATACTGGCCAGGCGGCGGGCAATTTCAGTTTTGCCCACGCCGGTGGCTCCGATCATCAGGATATTGTTAGGCACAATCTCGCGCTGCATCTCATCGCGCACGTGCATGCGACGCCAGCGGTTGCGTAAGGCAATGGCCACGTTTTTTTTGGCATCATCCTGCCCAATAATATATTTGTCAAGCGCTGCGACGATCTGTCGAGGCGTGAGATAGGTGTTTGCTTCCAACATAATGCAAGGTAGAATTGATGGACTTACTTAAAAAACAATTGCTGCACGCCGGCCGACAACGAAAACTGGTTAAAGGCTCCGCTCACGTGATATACCGAGCGAGAAAAATCGACGCGAATCGTTTGGGTACGGAACATGAATCCGAAGGATAAACCGGCACCTCCGCCGATTTGTTGTAGTTGTAACGAACTTCTAACCGAATGGTTATAGCCTCCGTAAACCTCAAAGTTTTTGCCCAACAACAGGGCTCCGCCGAACGACAAGTGGCGGGCAATTCGGCTGGCCACACCCTCATCCGACTCGATGGCGGGTTCGGTCAAGACGGAGTACCACAGCCGGTAGGCCGTTAGGTGAAAGCGGAACGGCATGTAGCGTGGCTTGAAGGCCGCTCCCAGCCGAACATCGCTGGGCAGACGGCTTCCAGTTCCCAACAGGTAATCACGCACCAGCACCCCCAGGTTGGTGATTGTGAGACCAACCGTGAGGTCTTGCGTCGGGTGTTGGTATACGCCCCCCAGGTCTACCAACAGCGCGGTGGCGCGGAGTCCGGCAATCGCTGAAGAGGCGAGTTTGAGATTGCCACCCAGCCGAAAGGGGGCCATCTGGTGGGCGTAGTTGAGCGTAATAACGTACGAAGAAGCCGAAAAATCGCCGGTGGGTAGCCCCGCCGGATCAAACCCAGCGAAGTCTCCGTAATCCAGGTAGGAGACGCTAGCACCGACCTGCCCCAGGTTTTCTACGGCGTGACTGTAGGAAACCGTGGCGAGTTTAATGTCAGCTAAATAAGGTCGAAACGAAAGACTTATCTGCTGGTCGAGGCGCTCACTGTTTAGCGCCGGGTTGCTTAAAAAGCGGTGCACGTCGTTAACGGCTCCTGAGTCGGCCGGAGCCGCGGCTTGCATTCCGCCCCAGGCGGTGACCGGCGTGCTGGGGTTGAGATTGAGAAAGTCGAAGGTGTGGCGTCCGCCGGTCTGGGCGAGGGCAGAGAAGGATAGTAAAATGAATAATGAACAAGGAATCGGGGCCGTCCGACGGATGAATGCTGAATGGCGAAGTGAGTAGAGGTTAATTACTCGAGGCTTACTACCGTTAGAAAATGGTCTACGCTCTTTCATCCTGGCAATCCTCACTTATCTGGTTCATCCTGATCAAAGCTACGTTATTCATCCTATTTTTCGCAACTTTTTGCCCTGAATTAACCTTATTAAAGACCCAACTTATCCGCTATGAAATTTGGCAAGCTGCCCGACATTCGCTGGGTTAATTTTTCGCTTCCGGCTGACCATCCGCAAACGGCTACCACCTTATCGGGCCATCGAGACGATGCGCCCCCGCGGGTGTTCGTAGGCTCCGCCCGCTGGGGCGAGAAAGACTTGATCGGCAAAATCTATCCACCCAAAACTCCACCGACCGATTACCTGACACACTACTCCCGCCACTTTTCTACCATCGAACTCAACACCACGCATTACCGCATTCCCACCCCGGAGCTGGTGCAGCAGTGGTGCGAGCGCACCGAACCGGGCTTTTTGTTCTGTCCCAAGGTGCCACAACTGATCAGCCACCAAGCCGACTTCGGGCAGTCACTGCGGGCCACCGATCAGTTTCTCTTGGGACTAGCCGCCTTTGGCAATCGGCTGGGGATTCCTTTCTTGCAACTGCCGCCTTCGTTTTCACCCCAGTTGGGCAAAGCTCTGTTCGCCTACTTAGCCGATTGGCCGACCAACGTCCCGCTGGCCGTGGAGTTTAGGCATCCCGACTGGTTTAGCCGCCCGCGCCTTTTCAACCGGGCGTTCGATTTGCTGGAAGAGCTCGGCATTAGCGTGGTGATCACCGACACGGCGGGGCGGCGCGATGTGATCCACCAGCGCCTGACCACTCCCCGGGTATTTATCCGTTTTGTGGGCAACCGTCTGCACGCCACTGACTACCTGCGCGTTGATGCGTGGGTGCGGCGCATTCAGCACTGGCTAGCGGCTGGAGTGCAGCAGGTCTACTTTATCGTGCACCAACCCGAAGAGCATTTGTGCGTGGATTTGGCGATCTACGTGGTGGAGCAACTCAATGAGCACTGCGGTCTGGCGATCTCGCCACCCCGTCCTATCAATCTGGGAGTGCAGCAAAGTCTGTTCTAGCGGTTTGCGTCCCTGCCTGATTTTTAGTAGATTACCCATGAATAAACGCTAGGTCCCATCCGGCCGTTAGAAAAACAGAAATCACACCTACTGTACTATGCGCTATTGCCCTGCATTGCCTTCTTTAATCATCGGTTGCTTTGTCATAGCTGAACTTAGTTCGTGCAGCAGCTCAGAACCAATTGAAATGAAATCGCTGGAAGTCACGGCTACCGCCTACAATTCGGTGGAAGCACAAACCAAAAAAGGCGATCCTAGCGCTGCCGCTTGGGGTGACCAACTCGAACCCGGTATGAAGGCCATTGCGGTATCGCGCGACTTACTAAAGGAAGGACTAGACCACAACACTTCCGTTAAGATAGAAGGATTACCCGGCACCTACCGCGTGCTTGACAAAATGCACAGCCGCTGGAACAACCGCATTGACATCTACATGGGCGAAGACATCAACTTGGCCAAAGAGTGGGGCCGACAAACTGTCGAAATCTCCTGGGCGGTAGAAAAAGACCCGGAGGCCGATCAGGCGAACTAACCTGCTACGCCTCTTTTTTCAAATACGCTCCCTCTTCTTCGGCCAACTGCTGCTTGATGTGCCTTATGATCGGTTCGGCGTGTAGTTTGCCGTTCTCAATAAACACCTTCGCGGTTTCCTCTCCTCCGATCACCGAGCCAGCCATGTAGATGCCCGGCAGGTTGCTCTCGAAGGTTTCCGGATCAATTTCAGGAATGAGCATGGCCCCGTTCAGGGTGATGCCCACCCGCCGTAGAAATTTCGCGTCGGGATGGTAGCCAATCATCAGAAACACGAAGTCGGCCGAAATTTTCTCCGAACGTCCGGTTTTGATATTACGGACGTACACGTCCTTGTCCGTGATTTCGGTCACTTCTGAATTGAAGTGCGCTTTGATCTCCCCCTTTTTCACCCGGTTTTCGGCGTCGGGCACAATCCAGTACTTGGCGGTTTTGTCGAAGCCATCGTACTGGTGCACCACCGTCACCTCGCTGCCGTTGCGGTACAGGTCCAGGGCCGTTTCAATGGCCGAGTTGGCACCGCCCACCACCACCGTGCGGGTGAAGGTGTAGCGATACGGTTCATCGTAGTAGTGCGATACGTGGGGCAGGTGCTCACCGGGCACACCCATCTCGCGCGGAATGTCGTAGTAACCAATGGCTAGAATCACTTTTTTAGCGCGGTATTCGCCCTGATTGGTCTGCACCACAAACCCATCTTCCTGCCGGTTGATGTCGCGCACCTCGGTATAGATATGCACGTTGAGCTTGAAGTGCTCGGACACCTTGCGGTAGTACTTCAGCGCTTCAACGCGGCTGGGCCGCAGGTTGAGGGAGGTGAAGGGCACGTCGCCGATGCCGATCATGTCGGCACTGGAGAAAAAAGTCATGTCGTGCGGGTAGCGCCGAATGGATTCGGTCAGGCTGCCTTTATCCAGAATCGCGTAGCGTAAGCCTTCCTGCTGGGCAGCAATGCCGCAGGACAAGCCGCAGGGTCCGGCGCCCACAATGAGCACGTCGTAGGGTTGGTTCATAATTATAAATCGTGGTGTTCTAAACGTATTGGTAACGAGAAAAGGGGGAAACAGGTTTGTAGGTATGCTTCAGGAAATTAAAAATAATTACCAGTGGACACCCGTATATCCCGTTGCCAAACGGAACACAAGGACCAGAATCAATTTCTTAATTTCTCAGTTTCAACCAGCTTCAAAGCTGAAATCAAAAGGCGTAACGAATCTCCTACGATTTGAAAACCAAATATTTCCATTAAGCTTTCCCCGCCAACTGCCACAAGCGTTCGGCCTTTTTGCCCAGCAACCAGAACGAAGCGGCCAGGATGGCAAAGAACGCTACCTTGTGCAGACTGTCCCAGCAGAACTCGAAGTATAGCGTATAGCCATTGATCACCAGAAAGGCCAGCCCCACCTCGGCGGTCATCCGGTCCTCGCGCTGCTGACCGTAGTAGATTGCCAGTCCCGCGCCTGCTGTCAGCAGCAGCGACCAGTGCAAAAAACTGATTCGCGAGGCGGCCTCCCACGAATCGTAGCTGCCGTGGTTACCGAACACCGACAGCAACCACAGCGAGAAGAACAATCCCAGCAAACCGGTAACGTAGGTGAGCGGCGCAAACGGACGCACGATCGGAAAACGCGCCAGCACCCAACTCAAACCCAGTAGTACTCCTCCGAAAACTACGTAGCGCAGCGGGAAGTTCATACCCATGAAGTAGGCTCCCCAGCCGGAGCGGTAGGCGGTTTCGGTGCCAAACCACACCGCCAGCGTACTTAGCGCCAAAAACCACGTAAGCTTGGAGCGCCACCGCACCGCCGCGGCCGCATACACTGCCGAGGCCAGCAAAATAAGTACCGCGAAGTAGCCTTCGGCCATGCCCAGCACGAAGCTCAGGTACGTCAGTGAGAACGCCACCCCAATGGCCCCGAACATATACAAAGCCTCGTTGCTAAACACCCGCGCCGGATATCGTTTTTGGTGAAGGTAGGCTCCGTAGTACAGGCCCACCGTTAGCACGACCCAGATCAGCATCTTTACCAGGTCCGAGGCGTTAAGCAACGAGTTAAGGGTAGCCATGAGCCAGTCGTCCAGCAGCAGCAGGGCGGTGGCCAGGATGATGCACGACACCGCGAAGAAGAAGGCGATCAGTGACAGATTTTTCCAGTCGAAGCTGCTCTTCTGGTGAAGCAGTTCCGATTCCCGCAGGCGCTGCGCCGTGTCATCGTCTACCAGCCCGCGTTCGGCCCAGTGGTCGATGGCCCGTTGGAGAAGGTGCTGCTCGTGCTGGTTGGTCTTCATGATTGGTTCAATCAACCAGAAAAGTAAGGAATTAATCCCCTTCGTTCAAGAATCAGTAAGTTTTTCCACGTCCTTGCCCCGCGGCTTGAAGTAGGTTTTGATCACCTGCTGGGTGAGCGAGGGCGGCAGGTATTTGCTCAGGTAGGTGCCCAGTTGGTTCGAGAAGCCCGGCACCACCTCCGGCTTGTGGGCCAGCATACCCCGGATCGCCCCGTCGGCCACCTCGGTGGGGTCCATCAGAAACTGCGAAGCATCCACCTGCGCAAAGCCCGCCCGCCGAAAGAATTCTGACTGCGTGGGACCCGGATTCAGGCAGGTCACGTTCACGCCCAGCGGCTGCAACTCCACCCGCAGGCTGCTGGTGAACGAGCGGACAAACGCCTTGGTGGCAGCGTAAACGCTGAAGTAGGGCAGCGGTTGGTAGCTGGCCGTGCTGCCCACGTTCAGGATGTGCGCATCGGCTTCGGCCTTGAGCATGGGCAGGAAGCGATGACACAGCTCGACGAGCACCTGCTCGTTGAGGCGCATGGTGGCCAGTTGTTCGCTCAACGGCACCTCAGCGAAGGGGCCCCACACCCCCGCCCCGGCGTTATTGATCAGCACGCGCACCGACCAATCCGCATCGTGGCAGGTTTGGTACAGATCTTCCGGGGCGTGGGGAGCCAGCAGGTCGATTGCTAGCGGATGGACGGTCACCTCAAACTCCTGCGACAACTCCTGCGCCAGTTCCTCGAGCCGCTCGGCCGAGCGGGCCACCAAAATCAGGTCGAACCCTTCTCCGGCGCAGCGCCGGGCCAGGGCTTCTCCGATACCGTGACTAGCTCCGGTGATCAACGTATAGTTCATAGCGTTAGGGTGCTTGGTTAAAAAGTGATTCGTCCCACGCGCGCGCAGGATCGTAGTATAACTGTCCTTGATTGATGCAAATGGGTGATTCAATGTTATCGTGATACAACTGCCCGGTGCCCAGCCCTTGTGGCATCGTGGGTTCGTAGGTAGCCACCCATTGCGCAATGGCATTCAGACCCACGTTCGACTCCAGGGCCGAGGTAACCCACCATCCGATGGCGCGGTCTTTAGCCAGCGCAACCCAATCGTCGGCCGCTGCCAAACCGCCCAGCAGGGTAGGCTTCAGAATGATGTACTGTGGCCGAATAATGTCGAGGAGCTGCCCCCGTTCTTCCCGCTTGTGCCAGCCAATCAATTCTTCGTCCAGCGCGATCGGAATTGGGCTATCCCGACACAGCGCGGCCATCGCCTCAGTTTGTCCTGACGCGATGGGCTGCTCAATGGAGTGAATGCTGATTTTAGCCAGTTGCTGAAGCTTTTTCATGGCCCCAGCCACCGAAAACGCTCCGTTGGCATCTACCCGCAGTGTGACCACCTCTTCCGAATAGCGCTTTCGAATATTCGTCAGCAACCGCAGCTCATCGTCAAAGTTAATGGCCCCGATCTTGAGCTTGATACAGCGAAAGCCCTGCTCCAGTTTCTCATCAATCTGCCGCTGCATGAAAGCCGGTTCGCCCATCCACACCAGTCCGTTGATGGGCAGGGGCCTGAACTGCGGGCGCATCACCGAAGGAAACATTAGCCGCTGCCCCCCGTGCAGCAGATCGAGCAGCGCGGTTTCCAGTCCGAACCGCACCGAGGGCAGATTGGTAGGCACCACGTCGCGCGCCAGCTGAAACACCTCGCGGGCGCTTCGGGGAACGGGCCGTTTGGCCACGCGTTGCAGCACCAGCTCGATCAGTGAGGGTAGGTTGGGCACGTCGTCCTCACTCAGTCCGGCCAGGGGGGCACACTCGCCAATACCGCGCTTGCCTGCCTGCTCCAGCACGATAAAATGCGTGAGGCGGGTGGTCATCACCCCGCGCGAGGTGCCCGCCGGAAAGGTGAAGTGCAAGGTATGCGAAAAGGCGTGGGTTTGGAGCATTAATTGGTTAACTTGCCTCGCCCTATTTTTGATTAGCAACCTAACCACTTTTTTGCGATGCCTGTTTCTGATGAAATCACCTTCAATGCCATTATTGAGATCCCCAAAGGCAGTCGAAACAAGTACGAATACGACAAAGAGCGCAACATGATCCGCTACGACCGGATGATTTTCTCCTCGATGTTCTATCCCAGCGACTACGGCTTCATTCCCGACACCCTAGCCGGCGACGGCGACCCGCTGGACGTGCTGGTGCTGGTGTCGGAGCCCACCTTTCCGGGCTGCCTGATCGAGGTGAAACCCATCGGTCTGTTCCGCATGCGCGACGAAAAGGGACCCGACGCCAAAATTCTGTGCGTGCCGGTGAGCGACCCGATCTGGAACAAAGTTAACTCACTCGAGGAGATCAATCCGCACCTCAAGATGGAGATTGAGCACTTTTTCCAGGTATACAAAGATCTGGAGAAAAAGAAAGTCGGCATCGAGGGCTGGGAAGACCGCGCCGCCGCCCTGGAGGAAATCGAAAGGTTCCAGAAGGCGCTTTGCTGAAAGCGAGGCGGGCTAGTTCTCAATACAACCATTGCGGCGGGCTTTTGCGCTACAACGCGGGCCAGTATACAATTTGAGGTTCTGGTCGTAAGCTACGCGCCCCGGGGTAGCGATTGCACGCGGTGCCCGGAGTCTTACGACCTACCCAAAGCTTCACGATCAACAACTTGAATGAAGCAGACTCCCTTCTATCAACTTATATCTGTCGCTAAGTTGCAATAAACCCATTAAAAACCAAAGTATCCTAATAATTATATTGCCAAATAGTTACTTCGACAAGCCTTTATTTTTGATTGCTAGCAAGTACAGCAGTTTTTCAGTTACTAAAGCACTCTCACGCTTTAAGTCCAACACCAATCATCCTAAAAATCCTCCTTTTCCCTCAATCCCCGCCGCCTTTGGCCAAAAAATTCAATTTTTGGTACGCTACCCGTCAATTCCATGCTTAAAAACATCTTTTTCGGTCGCTACCCAGCAATTTCTTAACAGAAATCATATTTCTACGAAGGAATTCAATTTTTAGTACCCCGGATTTTAGTATTCACTGCTGGCCCTTATGGTGCTTGCAATTCTTTCTGCAAATCTTTAAAACCTACATTACCCTTCACCAGCAACGATTTAGCCCAGGCGCACGCCATCCCGCTGATCAACAATCAAAACGGTCAATCCTGTAATAGGTCAGAATAACGCCCAAAAATAGACCAAAAGGCCGGATGTACCATTGCGTCGGTTTGGCAACCAAGCAGAGAGTCCACCGCCGACGGCTAATTTCGCTGTGGACGGTGGACTATCAAACTGTCAACTATCGCCAACCCTACTTCCCCCCGGTGTCGCCCTTTTTCTCAATGGTGGCGGCCGGTTCCAGCACGTTTCCGTCGGCGTCGATCATCACAATACGATCCATACCTAGCTCTTTCAGGCCGGGCAGAATCTTCTCTTTATCGCCCACCACAAACCACTGCAATTTCTTAGGCTGCACCATCTGCTTGCTCAGCGTTTGCACGTCGCCCAGTGACAGGGTTTGCATGCGCTCTCCGTAGGTCTGGTAGTAATCGTCGGCCAGGCCGTACTTCACGATCTCGTTGAGCGAATTGCCCACCGCCCGGTTGGTCTCCCAACGGCCCGACAGTTGCAAAACGCTGTTCTTCTGCACCTTGTCGAATTCTTCCTGCTTCACCGGGCTGTCGCCCACAAAACCATCGAATTCTTTCTGGATTTCCTGGATAGACTCCTTGGTCTTGTCGGTTTGCACCGGAGCGTAGGCCAGATAGGGTCGTTGTCCTTTGGCGTCCCACACAAAGCTGCTCGCTCCGTAGGCCCAGTGCTTGTCTTCGCGCAGGTTCATATTGATGCGCGAGGTGAAGTCACCGCCCAGCACGTCGTTCATCACGTTCTTGGCCAGCTCGTCTACCTGCCCGTAGGGGTCGGTGAGGTAGCCCGCGATCACGATCGACTGCTGCGACTCGGGGCGATCCATCAGGTAGAGCACGTTGCCGGGCGCGTCGGAGGCCTGGGCGATATTCTTTTCCGGCACGTCGCCCTTTTTCCAGTCAGCAAAGCGGCGCTCGAGCTTCTCGGTCAGCTCGTCCAGGCTCAGGTCGCCCACCACGGTGAGCGTGGCGTTGTTGGGCTTGAACCAGGTATTATAGAACTTTACCAGCTCGTCGCGGGTCATGGCCTGCACGGTTTTTTCGTAGCCCGAGCCGGTCAGCGGGTTGCCGTAGGGGTGTTGCTCGCCGTACATCAGCTTGGGAGCCACGCGCAGGGCCATCGTGAACGGTTGCACCTTTTCGCGTTGGATATCGGAGATTTGTTCTTTCTTGAGCCGATCCAGCTCCTTGGCGGGGAAGGCGGGGTTAAGAATCACATCGGTGTACAGGTCCAGGCTCTGGTCCAGCACCGGCTTGAGGGCCGTCAGACTCACGTAGGAAGCATCCAGATCGGAGTAGGCACTCACCGATGCGCCCAGGGTTTGCAGTTCTTCGCTGATCTGTAGGGCATCCATGGCCTCGGTGCCTTCGTCCATCATGCCCAGGGCCAGCGAGGCGGTGCCCGGGCGGGCTCCCTGGTCGGCAGCGTAGCCCGCGTTCACCACCAGGTTCATCACCACGGTGGGCACGTCGGCACGTCGGGCCAGCACCACCTCCAGGCCGTTGGAAAGAGTGGTGCGCTCCAGCGCGGGGAATTCGGCCACGGCCACCTCGCCCATCGCGGGCAGCTGACTGCGGTCGGCGTCGGTATCGCTGGCCTGATATTCGGGAAAGGGATAGGCTACCAGTGTATGCTTGCCGCTGCTTAGCCAAGTTTTGGCGGCGTTCTGAACATCAGCTACCGTGGCTTTCTGAGCGGTTTCCAGGGTTTTCTTGTAGTAGTCCGGACGGCCGCCGTACACCGCGTTGTTGGCCAGCAGGTCTGACTTGCCACCGAAGCCGCCGATGCGCTCAGTGCCCTTGATGAAGTTCGCGAAGTAGGCTGATTTAACCTTTGCGAGCTCTTGCTCGCTGGGCCCGTTCTCGATGAACTCTTGAAGAATTTGATCTAGTTTCTGCTCCACCTCTTCTACCGATTCGCCGGTCTTCACGTCAGCTTCGATGCCGAAGATACCGGCAATCTCCATCGGGTAGGCGTAGGCCGATACCGAGCTCACCTGCTGATCTTCGTACTGGAGCTTCTTGTAGAGCCGCGAGGTCTTGCCCGCCGCCAGAATGTCGGAAGCCAAGTCCAGATACACCATCTGGTCGGTGCCCCACTGCGGCACGTTCCACACCTGGGTAATGCGCGACTCGGGCACCCGGTCTTCGTAGGTTTGGCGGGTGTCTTCGGTGCGTTTGGCGATGTTTACCTGCGGCCGCGCCAGGGTGGGGCCGGATGCAATGCTGCCAAAGTACTTTTTCACCTTCTCGTGCACCTCGTCGGGGTCCACATCGCCCGCTACGGCCAGCACCGCATTGGCCGCGCCGTAGTAGCCCTTGAACCAATCTTGCACGTCTTCAAGCGACGCGGCGTTAAGGTCTTCCATTGAGCCGATCACCGTCCAGGAGTAGGGATGGCCTTCGGGCCAGATAGCGTCTGTGGTGAGTTCCCACTCGCGTCCGTAGGGCTGGTTCTCGCCCTGCCGCTTTTCGTTTTGCACCACGCCCCGCTGCTCGTCGAGTTTAGCCGTATCAATCGCGCCGAGCAGATGGCCCATTCGGTCCGATTCTAGCCACAGCACCTGATCCAGCCCCGCGGTGGGTACGTTCTGGAAGTAGTTGGTGCGGTCATTGTTGGTGGTGCCGTTCAAGTCGGTGCCGCCGATGCGCTCCAGCGCCTGGAAGTAGTCGTCGTTGAAGTTTTCGCTACCGTTGAACATCAGGTGCTCAAAGAGGTGAGCGAACCCGCTCTTGCCGGGCTTTTCGTTCTTAGAGCCCACGTGATACCATACGTTGACGGCCGCAATGGGCGCCTTGTGGTCTTCGTGCACGATCAGGCGCAGGCCGTTGTCGAGCGTGTATTCTTGGTATGGAATATCAATATCGTCGACCGAGAAGAGTGTTGAGTCCTGGGCGGTAGCTATCGTAGTGGCTAGGGTGAGGCAGCCAGACAGCAGTGCGGCCAGCCCGAAAAAAGTATTTTTCATGATCAAAAAGGTTAGGTGATGCAAGTATTAGAAAAAGCGTACCTGAAAGGTAACGAATTGCCCGCTAAGTGGCAATAAGAAAACAGTTCATTGTGTAATCATCATCTCCACCCACAGCGTGTCGCTGGACCGGTAGCGCTCGATGGGCAAGCCGCTTACCGTAAGCTGATGTTCGGTGGCGTAAGCTTCCAGTTGCTCGTTGATGGTGCGGGGGCGAGGCTGGGCCACCGGATGGGCCGACACCCGAGCCCGTAGGTACGTTCCTGCCGCCAGCGTGTCGCGTTGGTAGTCAGGGGGCAACGAGTCTAGCGGGGCTGATAAAGCAATACCAATGAACTGGTTTACTTCTTCTTCGCTGCCCGAGGCGGCGTCGCGGTTGATGACGGTGAGCACACCCGGCACCGTGCCGTCCTCCTGCCGTTGTTTGGCCTCCACGAAAATCTTCCGCAGTGCTAGATCGCCGTAGGTTCCCCGGTACGACTGGCCCACCACCACCCGGGCGTCGGTCTGCACCACCTCAAGGACGATGGGGTTGAAGCCTCCCAGGTAATAATAGCCAAGCAGGGCAAGCACGCTGAGAGGAAGGACGATGAAGAGCAGTATTTTTTGAAGCATGGTATTGTTTTGAGGGCTAGCCCGTGGGGTTTGGAGAACCCTTTTACTTTGGTCACAGGACTAGAAGTCCTGCGCCAGACTAGGTACTCTGCGCCAGATTGATGGTAAAGTAACGGCTAATCTGCGGGTAAATGAAAAACTTTCTCCGGCGGCTGTAACTTTCTGGGCGTCCGTCGGTCTTCTCGATATGGTGCTAGAAGAATTTACCCATCGCGTGCTTCCGGTCAAGGACAAACTGTATCGCTTCGCGCTGCGCTTTTTGCGCAACGAGGCCGAAGCCCAGGATGTGGTGCAGGAAGTGCTGATCAAGGCCTGGCACCAGCGCGACGAACTGCGCAATGCTGAAGCCTGGTGCATGCGCCTGACGCGCAACCTGTCGCTCAACCTGCTGGATTCGGGCCGACGACAACGCACCGAGCCGTTGGCCGACAACTATCGTTACGTCAGCGGGGATGCTACTCCCTACGCGCACACCGAAACCCAGGATGCCCTGCGGCACGTGCGCGAACTGCTGCAACGCTTGCCGGTGAAGCAACAGCAGGTGCTGGAGCTGCGCGACGTGGAAGGCTACACCTACCAGGAGATCAGCGAGGCGCTGGCGATGGATCTCAACCAGGTGAAAGTGAACTTATTTCGGGCGCGACAAACGCTTCGAAACCAACTTACTAACAGAAATGCTTATGGAATCGCAAAAGATTGACGAATGGCTGGAGAAGTACTGGAAGGGCGAAACCAGCTTAGAAGAAGAAGCCCAGTTGCGTCGCTATTTTCAGGAGCAGGAGCCCCCGGCCCACCTGCGCTCAGTGGCGGCCCTGTTTCAATACTACGACGCCCCGCCCCGGCTCGATGAGCGTTTTGACGAGCAGCTGATGGAGCGTCTGCCCCAGGAAAAGGTGGCATCCATGTGGCCCAGTCTGCTCAAGATCGCCGCGGTGGTGGCCCTTTTTCTCCTGGGAGCGCTGTGGACGAAGCACGCCTACCTCGACGCACCCGCTCCGGCTCCGGTAGCCGTCGCGCCAGACACCTACGAAGACCCCGAACGGGCCTACGAAGAGGCAAAACAAGCTCTATTGTTGGTGTCCAGTCTGATGAACGAGGGCACCCAACACCTCACCAAGCTCGAGGAGTTTGACGAGGCGCAACAAACGATAAAAGCTCAGAAATCCACTTTATAAATAAACCCTTTTAACCCCCATATCCCCATGAAAAAGTTACTAATAATTACCTGCATCGGCTACCTGACCGCTTTTCAGGTCAGTGCCCAGGACGCGGCCATTTCCTCGCTGTTTGATAAATACGCCGACAACGAAGAACTCACTAAAGTGAATATCAGCCAGAAGATGTTTAGCCTGTTCACCAACCTGGAGCCCGACGATCCGGAAACCAAGGAGCTGGCCAACGCGATCAGTAAGCTGAAGGGAGTGAAGATTCTGGCCTCTGACAGCATTGCCAACGGACGAAAATACTACCAGGAAGCCAGCAAGAACATCCGGAAGAGCCAGTTTGAAGAACTGATGTCGGTGCGCGACGGCGACAAAGACATGGTGTTTATGATCAAAGAAAGCGGCGGCGTGATCAACGAACTGCTGATGCTGGTGGGTGGCGATCATCAGTTTATAGCGATGGATTTGTTCGGCGAGATTGACCTGAAGCAAATCTCCAAGTTATCCAAAGGCATGAACATGAAGGGCATGGAATATTTGGAAAATATTGATAAAGATCCTAAGAAGGGAAGCTGACTCCCTTCATAAACGTCACTGGCGAGCGCCGCAAGCGCGGGGGTCTCGTGCTACGAAGATAAGGCGCGAGACTCCCTTTTAAACCTAACCCTATGAAATATTTCCTCACCCTCGTTTTTCTACTCAACTTAACTACCCTGCGGGCGCAGAGTAGCACGGTGGCCGACTTCCGTGAGCAGTACGCCACGCGTCAGGATTTCTTTCTGTACCCCAGCACCCTGCGCATGGTCAACCTGGATAAAAATCCCGACCTGTACAAATTGGTGCACGACGTAGACAAACTGCAAATCCTGCTCTTCGACCGGCCCAGCGTGGATCGTTCGGCCATGCAGCAGCTTCGGCAGGGCATCCGCGGCGAAGCCTACGAAGAACTGATTAGCTTTCGGCAACAAGACAGCCAGATCACTCTCTACGCCCGGGGCGACAGTCCGACCCTGGAAGGAGTGGTGGGCGTGGTAGACAACCAACAAACGCTGGCCCTGGTTGACCTGGAGGGCTTTGTGGACCTGCCCGTGCTGATGCGCCTGATGCAGGGGGGATACGATTTCTCTACTGTGACTAAGTTGGTGGATGTGTCGATGGAAGCACAGGCGAAGGAAGACGATAAAAATGACAACTAGTAAGATAAACGCGGGCAGCAAGCAACTATCGACAAAAGTGTTTTACTTCTCTAGTTCTTCATCCTGCCTTTGCCTTTCGTAAAAAGTGAGATAATGGATAGCCGCCACCAGCCGATTGACGGGATCGTTGAAGTCAACCTTTTGAGATTCGTCAAAGTACAATCTAAACGTTACAGGAGATAAACCTCCCGCCTTATGAATATAATCAGCGTATGTTTCTATCAACTGGTCATTTTTCCCTAGTTCTACCAAAAATTGGCGATACTTTCCCTGATAATTTAGATCAAGCTGGGGAACGACTATTCTCAGGCCATCCCGCTGTCAACGAGTGCCAACGCTGGTATAGTCCCAGATACTATTCCATACGGGAAGATTAACTTCGGCATACATCGCATGAAGAGAATCCAATGGGATGTCAAGCATAATCTGCTCTTCTTGAGCAGCGCTTTTGTTAAATGTGTCATAAGTCTCTTGCCAGTCGGTTGTTCCTGTTTGCCGTTGCACGTAGTGGTCAAAAAAATCTACAATGATACCGAGGCGCTCGATATCACCCTGGGTGTAGTATTGTGACAAGACTGGATGATCGGTTAGCTTATCCTGAGAAAAGACCCGCAGATTTAAAAAAACGAGAACTATCAAACCAAGGTGTTTCATAGCAGAAGCGTATAGTTCAATGCCAAACAAGACGTGACCCAGTTTCTATCTGTAAACGTACGTAATTATTTACTTAACTTCAGGCGCGGTGCCACCCTGATGCGTTCCTAACCAATCAACTCATGTCCTCGGTTCTATCTATTCATCAATTGCACAAACGCTACGGAAAAATCCACGCGGTCAACAACCTGTCGCTAGACGTGGAAGAAGGTAGCGTGTTCGGCATTCTGGGCCCCAACGGCAGCGGCAAAACCACCACGCTGGGCATGGTGCTCGGCGTGATCCAGCCCCACGCGGGCTCGTTTGCCTGGTTTGGGCAAGCGTCCACCGCACCGGCGGCGCTGGCCGAAAGCCGGAAGCAGGTGGGGGCTATCCTGGAAACGCCCATCTTTTATCCCTACCTGTCGGCGGTGGAGAACCTCAAAATTGTGGCGCAGATCAAAGGCTGCCGCTACGAACGCATCGGCGAAGTGCTGCGCACTGTGGACTTGCTGGAGCGGAAGGACGATAAATTTAAGACCTACTCGCTGGGCATGAAGCAGCGGCTGGCCATTGCCTCGGCCCTGCTGGCCGACCCGCAGGTGCTGATCCTCAACGAACCCACCAACGGACTGGACCCCCAGGGCATCGCCGAAATCCGGTCGTTGATCGAAGAGATTGCCCAGCGGGGCAAGACCATTATTCTGGCCAGTCACCTGCTCGACGAGGTGCAAAAGGTGTGCACCCACTTCGCGGTACTCAAACGCGGGCGGCGCATCTACTCCGGGCGCGTCGACGAGGCCCTGTCAGGTACCGATACCGTGGAAGTGGCCGCCGCCGACCTGGCACACCTGCACCAACTGGTGCCGCAGTTTGCGCATACCGAGCTGGTGCAGCGCGAAAACGGCCTGCTCCGCGTGCGCCTGCTCGCCGGAAAAAACAGTGCCGACCTCAACCGTTTCCTCATCGAGCAGGGCGTGGTGGTGTCGCACCTGTCGCAGAAAACCAAAAGCTTGGAGCAACAATTCTTAGAACTTCTATCCGCCGACCATGACTAGACTACTCACCCTCGAATGGCTCAAACTGCGTCACTACCGTCCGTTTTGGGTACTGCTGATTCTCTACTTTGTGGTGCTGGGCCTGGTGTCGTGCAGCGTGATGCTCTTCTTCGAGTATCTCGCCAGCCAGGGGGCCAAGTTTCAGGGCATCGACCCCACGATGGTTCCCTTCTACGATTTTGACGACGTGTGGCAGAATCTGACCTATCTGGCTAGTTTCTACAAAATGTTTCTAGGGTTCATTGTGGTCATGTCGATTACCAATGAGTATGATTACAAAACCATCCGGCAGAACATCATTGACGGGCTCACCAAGAAGGAGTTTATCGCCACCAAACTGCTGGTTATTCTGGTGCTGAGCGCAGCGACCACGGTGTTTATCTTTTTGGTAGGGCTGGTGATGGGCTGGATCTATTCGCCCGTGCAGGGATGGGAAGTGGTACTCGGTCAGGCAGAATTTCTACTGGCCTACTTTCTGGATGTGCTCACCTTTTTGGTGTTCGCGCTGCTGGTCGGTATGCTCATCCGGCGGACGGGTTTCGCTATTGTCTTGCTGGCTTTCTATACGTTGTTTATTGAACCTATCGGCACCACCATTTTAGCCGTTAACTACCCCGAGTTAACCTTCTATGATTACTTTCCCATCCGGGCGATTAATAACCTGATTACGATTTCCTATCACAAGTACGCGTTCCGCGAGGTGCAGGATTTTGTGGCGATAAAAGACGTGCTGGTGGTAGGAATATATCTGCTTGGCTTCACTTTCTTAAACTACTGGTTGCTCAAAACCCGGGACGTGTCGTAGCTGTTTTTGGTCATAAAGCACTATTGCGGTAGTGGATATTCTTTTAGAACTTGGCCGCTCGCCTACCCTACCCCATGAAATTACTGACCAAACCCTTCTATTACCTAGTCATTCTCATTAGTCTGATCGTCATTATAGTCTCCCTGCTGTCGCTGAGCTACAACAATGCGCAGTGGTGGATGAAGGTAATGGACTTCCCCCGCCTGCAGTATTTGATCATCGCATTACTCTGCTTGGCGGGCTTCGCCACGACGAACCGAAAGTGGACTTTCTGGCCGGTATTTCTGTCGATCGGCCTACTAGCAACCGCGGTGATTCAGGCGAGTTTCATTGTTCCCTACACCAAGCTTACGCAACCAAAGGTAGCATCGGCGTCGCCTGCTGAGGTCAACGCGTCCGAATCAGTCCGTCTGATGCTGGCAAACGTGCTTATGTACAACCGAGAAGCGGCGGCTCTGCTTGACGTTGTGCAGCAAGCCGAGCCGGATATGCTATTGCTGATGGAAACCGACCAGTGGTGGATCGATCAGATGGCTCCGCTACGCGAGCGCTACCCGCACCGCCACGAACTGCCGATTGGTAATACCTACGGCATGGCCCTCTACTCTCGCTATCCGCTGCAAGACTTCACCACCAAATTTCTTCAGCACGATAGTGTGCCCTCGTTTCACTGCGATGTGCAACTACCCAAAGGACGCTCCTTTCGCTTTCACGGAGTACACCCCGTGCCGCCCGTGCTCAGCAAACACCCCGACAACGCCGGGCAGCAAGAAGAAGAACTGAAAAAGGTGGGTAGATTGGTCAAGGAAGACGCCCTTCCGGAGATGGTGGCGGGCGACTTCAACGACGTGGCCTGGTCAAACACCTCACGTTTGTTTGAAATCGGCGGAGGATTGGAAGACACGCGGATTGGGCGAGGCATGTACAGTTCGTTCAATGCCACATCGTGGGTGATGCGCTGGCCCCTGGATCACGTTTACGTTTCAGAAGAATTCAAGGTGGTGTCTTTTGAGCGACTTAGTCATTTTGGGTCCGACCATTTTCCTATTTATGTGGAGCTGGTATTGCCGGGGCGGTAGGTTGTTGGATCAACGTTTGACTAAAATGAGTATACGCTCCACTCGCCAGGACAGATTATTTTATTAGTTCTTTGATAAGTTTTGTTGTCGTGATCTTAATTTACCAACTTCAACCCCTAACCCAATTGCAATTAGAAATTGGACTATTGTCAAGATCGTTTTGTTAGAAAAAGGCTGCTTGTCAGCATAGAGCTTAGCTTTATTTGCCTTATCTAATGCCTCAAAGAATTTAGTGGCAGGTTCACACAATGGATCGCCTTCTTGCTTTTCCTGATTGGAGGAATTACCACATAACAACATTCTAAAGTTGTCCCAATCACCAATTTCAGTATTAATTGGCCTCCAACGATACTGGGAAACAAAGTGTGCTATTCTACATGTATTTGAGCATTTCTCATTCGTTCTACAAGGTTCTGGGTCTTTATTTGTCTGATCTAAGGCCACATCCCACCAAACTCCACAATCATCCATTCAATATTCAATTCGTTGCATCACAAATCCAAATGTTTCCCTCGCGTCATTAACCAATTCAAGAGATCTGGTTTTTCTAGCATCGGCAGAAATCTGTGAAAGGGCAGCTAAAACACCAACAAATCCGATTACTACCAAAAAGTATTCAAGATTTCTTAGAATAAACTTGGGTATCAATTGGTAGAATATCAAAGTAAGCCCTGCCACCACTACAAAAACTGTACACGCTACTATTATTGTCATTTTTTCTAATGCTATCTAACATATAGGTAACGGTAACAGAATAAAGTACCTCTTTCAACTTATAGATATTCTGCTGTATTTACCGCAAAACCCAGTCACCGTTTCCATAGCCCACGGATTAATCCGTGGGCTATGGAAACGGTGGGCCGTTCTTCCTTCGCAAACGAGACCTCACTTTTGTATCTTCAAGACACTGTTACTTTTATTTTGTATCTGTTCCTAATGCAGCCGTCAGGCCGGGGATTGCGAGCACTGATCTTCCAAGTGTCATTCGGCTGACTTAAGGAAACAAAACTGCTATTCTAGCGCTTCACCCGGCTGGCTGCTGCATTTTGTTAGCAGGCGTTTTCTTCAACTTTCTCTCCTCTGGTAAGTTCAAGTCATCTATCAATTGATTTTGAAGTATAAAAAGCTCTGTTTCTACAAAGTCAATGATTCGTTTCAATTCATGGACTCTTCCCTTGCCATAATCTCCGCTCTCACCTATCAAAAAATGCAGTGAATTCCGCTGATTATTTAACTTAGAAACGATCTCTTTAATTTGAGGCAAAAGACCGATTATCTTTTGGTATTTCTCCTTATTTAGCATAACATTAAATTGAATAGTCTTTTCAGTAAGTCCCGGCAAGCAGTACCTTTTCTGTCCTTCAACTTGTCTCCAACTTTCTATATTCTTCACCTCTTCCAACTCAATTGGTCTTTTCCCCTGTTCCTTTTTCAAAGTCCTATATTTTTCATCTCCCGCAATTGTATGAATTACAAATTTATTGAGTATCAATTTGGCTTTCATGTAATTCTCAAAACAAATAGAAATCTTGATTGTATCTAAAAGGTTGTCAAAAACAAACCCTTGAACACTTTTTATAACAAACTGGTGGTTATTGAAGTCGGGATGGTTTACAAGAGCTTCAAGCTCGGTGATCTTTTTTACATGAGTTGCTCGTGCAAAATTTTTATACCCGAAGGTAAGCAAATTCATTGCTATTCCTTTTGTGTTTTGTTCTGCGTAATAGCAGATACAATAATCTGGGTTCATATTCTCCACTTATTCTAATGCCTGCTAACCGGTTAGTATATGAAAAGTATGCGGTTTCAAAGCACAAAACTTTCGGGTAACCACAAAGTTTGATACGAGCCACAAGCCTTGAATTTATTACTGTTTCGCCTATTTTTTATATACGTTGTTGGCAACTGGCTTTGTTCCGTTATTGCTTTTTAAATTTCATTATTTTTCTGTTGTTCAAATTCCTTTATCATTTTTTTTGTTGCAAATCCTTTCCAACTTAACTCCATAATTTCGTTTATCAATTCTGTGTCTTGGCAATATGTCCACATACAGATATATTTATAAGCTTTAAAATGGTTGGGCAAATGAAAAAATTCGGGATAACTGTCCAAATATTTATCTCTAATTTCATAGTCCAAATGTATCGGTATAAATTCTCCGCTGTCGTGTAATCGGCACATTAATTTGTTCCGCACTTTTACAGACGGTGTTCCTTCGTGGGAAACACTTTCTTGCGTATCATGAAAAGTCAAGGCAATATTTTTGACAAAATCAAAGTCAGAATAGTTATAGTTCAACATCTTTCCTTTCATTGTTCAAGTCAATTCGTTTGAGTGCTTACAGCCCAATAATTTCCTGCAAAATCGTAAAACGAACCTCTTGTGTCAGGGTCGTCTTCTTTGTTTATGGGTTTTTCAATCTTTTCGCAACCATTTTTGATTGCCAAGTCGAAAGTTTTGAAAACATCTGGAACGTAAATATGTAGCATTGTCGTATGAGCTTGATAATTTTCTGTGCTATTGCTAATCATTAAAATACTATCGTCCAATTCGAGTTCAATATGTGCAATTGTTCCATTTTCGTTCTCAAATCTTCTTAATTCCGTTGCACCGAATATTGTTTTGAGCAAGTCAACTAATTTTTGGGCATTATCAACAATCAAATATGGTGAGAGCGAATTATAATTTTTCGGTTTATATGTTTTCATTTTATAATTTTTTTCTGTCTGTTTTTCCTTATCTCAATTTTGGTTCGGGTGTTTTTTTAGCTTGTTGCCAACATCTGTGTAAACGCAATTGCGTCTATCTGCGATATAGCGGTAAGCTAGCCATTTGCCCATTACGCACAAGTCACGGCACATTTGTTCATCTTCCCCTTGGTCAATTCAGCGCCCCTTCAATAAGCATAAATCCATTTACAAACGTTTGCAAACGGTTATACACGACTACAAACGCTTAGCAGACGAATCTTTTGCCGCCCTTGCCCTTCCTTTGCCAACGAGTTTAATGTTCAACCCTAAATAACGAAAACGATGAACGCATTAAAAAACAAAGTACAATTGATCGGACGCTTAGGACAAGATCCCGAGGTAAAGCAACTGAGCAACGGCGGCACCCTAGCCCGCTTCTCGCTGGCCACCACCGAAACTTACAAGAACAAGCAGGGTGAGCGGGTAGACGATACGCAGTGGCACAGCGTGGTGCTGTGGGGCAACCTGGCCGAGCTGGCTGGCAAGTATTTGCACAAGGGCAAAGAAGTAGCCCTGGAAGGCAAGCTCAACCACCGCACCTACGACGATAAAGACGGCAACAAACGCTACGTTACCGAAGTGATAGGCAACGACTTCCTGATGCTGGGCAAAAAGGATAAAGCCGCTTAAGCCACTCTATTTCTTAATCTGCCAGCGGTCAGTCACCGGAGGTAGCCTCCGCATACGATCCAGCCCCTTGCTGACAAACAAAAAAGAGCGATCCCGCTAAGGATCGCTCTTTTTCTGTATTCATCCTGCCCGTCTTTCCTAGCGTAGCAAGCATCCTGCCCATCCTGATCGTTAGTAGCTCACGAAAGGCATCTGGTGATCGTACTGGGAGTCTTCCACCAATTGTACCACAAAATCTGCCAAGTCGGCACGCCCTACCTTGGTACCCGCGTTCACTCCTACCCAGCCCACTCTGTATTCGCCCTTCTTAGGATCTTCGGTAAGCCGTGGACCCCGCACGATGACCCAGTCCAGACCGCTGTTGCGCAGCACCTTGGCGTGCTCAATTGCATCGTTCAATACCTTGGGTACTGCCACTTTCATAATGAAGCGAATGGCCTTGTCGGCAAACTTGGGTTCGTCCTTCTCGAAGGGAAGCCCACCGCCCGACAGCGATATAATGCGGCCTACCTTCTCCTCTTTCATGGCCTGCACGATATTTTTGGTGCCGTTGGTCTGCAGCCACTCGGGCGAGCCCTTCACGTGTCCAAACAGACTCACCACTGTATCGGTGTCGGCAACGGTTTTTCGCACGTCGTCGTAGTTGAGCACGTCGCCCTTCACCAGTGTGAGTTGCTCGTGCGGGGTGGTAATTTTTTCAGGACTTCGCACCAGAGCCTTCACGGCGTACCCTTTCGCTAGAGCCTGGGTTATAAATGGTTGTCCGGTGCGGCCGGAGCCTCCGAATAGCGCAATAGTTTTCATACTCGTTGATTTATTTAGTGAACGTTTTGGGTAAGTGTAGCAAACCGACTTTCCAGGTCGGCCAGGCGGGTGTAGCCGCTCGCCAAGCGATAATATTTATTCTCAACCTCAGCAAACACGGTGGGAAAACCACTGACCTCCATTTGCTGCGACTGCTGAAAGTCTGCTTCGGCCTGCTTCTTAAATTCCGCTTGCTTCATTTGCTCAACGAAAGCGTCTCCGTCTAGGCCAAACGCTTCTGCTAAGGGAGCATAGGCCGCCGTGTCTTGGGGTGCCAGCCCATCGTAGTACACTGCCTTTTGCAGGGCACCGGCAAACAGCACGGCTTCCTCGGGGCGGTGCGACTTGAATACGCTTAGAGCAATGCCCAACGGGATCAACGTAAAAATGGTGGTTCCCTCTCCTAACACCCCTTCCAAAAAGCCTTTACCAAAGGTAACTCCCGTTGCTTGCTCCACTTCTTTGTAAGCCCACTTAATGTAAGAAGCTACTTCGCCGATGGGGCCAATGCGCGAAGCTGTGATCATTCCGCCCGACACAACTTCAAAGGATACGTCGGAGCGGTGATCTTGGTAAAACTGCTCCATCACCGGAGAAAATCCGTAGCACCACCCGCAGAGTGCGTCATATACATATATTATTTTCATTTCAGAGATTTTGACGTTGTTTATTTAGTTAACTGAACGTACTTTTAGTGTATAGAGTTAATGAACAGGTACCCACCTTTTAGTAAGTGCTTATGCAAAACGAAATGAAGATAACTCCCCGTTGTCCGATTCGGACCACCTTGGAGATGTTAGGAGGAAAGTGGAAATTGCTGATCATATTCCAGATCGGTGATCGAGCGGTGCGCTTCGGAGAGTTGAAACGATCGATCCCAGACGTAAGCGAAAAGATGCTAGTGCAGGAGCTAAAAAGCTTGGTCGACAGTGATCTGGTGATCCGTCGTAGCTACGGGGAAGTGCCACCTCGGGTGGACTATCAACTTACGGAAAAAGGGGAAATGGCTTTACCCCTGATCAACCATCTAAAAGATTTTGGGCAGGGGTATGTTAATAAGTAAGCCAAGAAAATAGCAAAGCCTAGCGGAAAGCCTGCAAAAAGCTCTCAATGCCCTTTTTGTCCATCAACACGTTATCACCTCGCTGAACCAGGAAGTCATTCAACTCACTGGGGTCAAAGTAAGAAAGTGAAAATACACCGGGATGAGACTTTTTGTACTGTTTTAATATTTCTTTAGCAATCTGAGACTTGCGCGTGTCGTGTATAGTTACCATACCTAGACAACGCACTTAGCCATGAAATAATTCACTAACTTTACTTTTACTCTTTTGCGGGATCAGGTTCGTTTATCCCCACGGTGTAGGTAGCTCGAACCAAAAACCAAGTCCCCCCGATCCGTAACTCCTTCCACAATCACCTCAAAGGTTCCTGGTTCGTCAGCATTAACCACCTCAATATTCTGCTGGTTGTCCGGCAGTAGTTCAACGGCTGGTTGCCAGTGCAGCAGGCGGCGAAAATCAGGCTCGTAGACCGCCAGGGAGTCGGCGGGCGCAAATGCTTGGGGGGCCGTGTACAAGTTGACCTGCTCCTGATGGGCCGCAGGCGACAGGGCCGGACCGTAAGCCTCTCCCGATTGCGAATACACCGCAATAACACCGTCGAATCGATACTCTCCGTAGTAGGTGCGGCGGTTCACCGTCTCAATGCGCTCAATCTCACTCGGCGGAAAATCAGCCAGGTAGTTCACGTTCCGAATCAGCACTCCATCCATAAAAACCGTCGGTTCCCCCTCCAGAAAGGTACGCGTCGGAATATCAAAAACGTCGAATTCATAAGTGCCCTGTCGGTTACGCAAGCGGACGCCCGGCATCAACTCGCGATTCACCTCCACAAAGTTGGGCAGCGCCACGTAGTCGTCGGATCGCACGGTGAAGTTCGGCGCCCCGTAGAAGCGAAAATCCGTCCGATTACCCACCACAACCGAGTCGAACCGGGCGATACAAATTGTACTGCGCGTTGATGCGAGAGCGCTGGGTATAGGCACGCAGCAACTCCTGTAGCGCCGCGGCCGGAATCTCCGGAAATGCTTCACGGGCGTAGGTGTTTTCGGGGGCAAATTTCTCGTCGAGTAACCACTGTGCGCGGAGGGTAGTGTCGGCCGTCTGCAGAACCACCTCCTGCTGACCCTGGCGCCGCTTGTTGATCGAAATCTGAAAGCGGTTCTGCTGATCCACAAAGTCGTACTCGAAGTAAGGATCGGTTCCCGGAATCGAACAAAATGACCGTTCGGTCGGCGGTGCGCTCGTCCATGCCGGTCACGGTTCCGCTCAGTGTAAGCCCGTCGTCTTCCCGCGCGTAGCGACCAGATTCGGAGGAAGTTTGCTCGAGAATAAACCGGGAGGGACGTTGACTACCATTGATGGGACTCACCTTGCGGACGCTGACGGCTACCCGCGCTTGCTGAGCATCCTCTTTCAGTTGTAAACGGATTGTCACGGGTTCGCGGGGGTGGTAGCTGGTTTTGTTTAGTGCGATGCGTACGTCGCCTTCCGAGACAGCTTGCGCAGCATTGGCTGGTCCTGCCGTACGCTGACCGAGCGCGCTCAGTTGGTCTTCGTAGGGGTTGACCACTAGCAGCGTCTGCGTAGCAAAGGTAGCAGGACCTTCGTTGCGCATCCACTGCGTGTAGGCCCGCACCTGGTACCAACCGCCCGAGATGGTGTCCGGCAGGCTGAGTTGTCCGCGGGCCACTCCCTCTTCAATGGCAAATATGCCCTGCACCACCGCCCCCCCCTGATTAAGCACTTCAACGTATAACACCGTGCTGCGCGGGTTGTCTCCCCCCAGTGTTCCCTGAAACCAGAGCGTTTCGCCGGTGCCAATCACCCGTTCCGACAACTGCAGATGGACCCGCTCGCTCGGTGAGAGCGGCCGCTCCGGTACGGTAGCGCCCAAGGGTTGGACCGGGCAGATCAGAGCGCATGCCAAGAGTATAAATAGTAGTCGCATAGTTACCAAAATGAAGGAACTTCGGTGGTGGCACCAGGCAGCAGGGTGCAGTCGAAGCAGGATTCAGCGGCCTCTGGGTCCCCGTCTACGCAGCCAGGACTGGCCCCCGGCGATCCGCCCGGACTTGGTGGCACCTGGCCCCGGTTCACAAAAATTCGTTTCTCGGTGACCGCCGACACCTGAAAGTAGCCCAGCACACGCTCCCGGTCGTCGGTGGTGCTGGTCATATTGCCCGGAATGGGGGCGGGCGGCGGGGCAAACACCGAGCCGCCGTCGGTCTGCTGCTGTTGCACGTTAGCCCAGAAACGATAGGCCCGCTCGGTCATGGAATACTGCTTCACCAGCAAACTGTAGCGTCGCTGGAGCTGCAAGCCACTCTTGGCCACAAAGTTGATCTCGCGCTTGATAATTCGGTCGCTGCGCAAGTCTTCGGTGGAAGCCACGTTGAGGTAGCGCGCCTGCGCGCCCGACCGGAAGCAAAGCGGGATTATCAATTGCATGGGTCGGGCAAGCGGCGCAATAAAGGAGTAGGTTTCTCGCCAGTCCCACTGGTAGTAAGCCGCCCGGCCGTCGCCGCTGCCGGTATTCAAATAGAACTGCACGCCCCAGCGCTGCAAAATTGTTCCCAAAGAAGATTGATAATCCTGACTGGCTGGACCGTAATAAATGCTATCAATGGGTGCTACGGCGAGCATGGTTTCCGGCAACGAGACGTAGGTCTTACCTTCGGGCGATACCACGTGCAGTTGGTAGGTTTTGCCCACCTGCCCCCGGAAGGCATTTGGTTCGGTTAAGTACTCGCCGCCGTTGCCCGCCTCAAAGAAATCGGCCCGAGCACCCTCTTCGTCGGTGATGAATACTTCGGCTCCCACCAGCGGATCGCCCTCGTAGGTTTGCAGGGTGGGCGAAGTATAGGTCAACTTCACCAAATAGGATTCGTCAGCATCGGTTATCCGGCCATCGATAACCAGCAATCGATCTCCCGACAGCGATTCCTCAAGGTCAATGCGCTCAATGCATCCGCTTAACAGCACCAGATATCCCAAAAAAACAACAATCTGCTTCATCAGAACTTGAAATTATAGGTAACCGAAGGAAACGGGCGTCCCAGAATGGACAATTGGTAGGCTGATAGTCTTCCCCCCGAATCGTTCAGGAAAAACACCGAGTACGGATTGTTGCGTCCGTAAAGATTATACAGCGCAAAAGTCCAACTGGAGTCCCACTTCTTCTTTTTCTTTAAATTACCATCCACCGAAAACGACACATCCAGTCGGTGGTAATCGGCCAGCCGGTACTGGTTGCGATCCGAGAAGTGGGCAATATCCTGATTACCCACCCGGTAGGTGCCCTCGGGCAGGGTGATAGGCCGTCCGGTGCTGTAGGTGAAGTTGAACCCCAGTCGGATGCGGCGCGTGAACTGGTAGTTGCCCACCACCGTGAAGTCGTGCGGCTTATCGAAGTTCGAAGGGTACCAATCGCCCTGGTTAACGCGTTCGTCGCTGCTGGCCCCTTCCACCTGCCGCAGGGTACGGGCGTAGGTATAGGAAAGCCAGCCGGTAAGTCGACCCAGGTTTTTGGCCAGGTACATCTCCACTCCGTAGGCCCGACCCACCCCGGTGAGTAAATCGGTTGCCAACTGATCGTTCATCAAAATCTCGGCCCCATCGCGGTACTCGACCAGGTTCTGCAGGTCTTTATAGTATACTTCTACCGATGACTCGATGGAGTTGTTGCGGGAGTTGCGGAAGTAGCCCAGGGCGTACTGGTCACCAATCTGGGGCGGCACGTACGCATCAGCTAGTTTCCAGATATCGGTGGGGGTGATGGCCGCGGTATTAGAGATCAGGTGCAGGTTCTGCCGCATCCGCTGGTAGCTCAACTTCACACTGCTGCGGGGGCTTAGTCCGTAGCGCAGCGCGAGGCGCGGTTCAAATCCCTGGTACGAAGCGACGGTCTGGCCCGCCCCGTAGCGCACCGAATCCACTACCGTACCGGGCGAACGGGGAAGTCCTTCTTCATAAATAGCCACCGTGCGCGGACCCACCGCCCGGTAGTGGTTGTAGCGCAATCCGAGGGTGAGCGTAAGGGCAGGCGAGACGGTAAACTCATCGTTGAGGTAAGCCGCCAGATCCCAGGCCCGCTCTTCGTCCAGGTCTTCAGGAACGATCAACGAGAACTCACCGTTGGGCCGCAACTCTCCCGGCGCGAAGTCGTAGCGGGTGGCGTTGATCCCAGCGTCCACCTGGTGGCGCTCGCCCCAGAAGCGGGTCAGGTTCCAGCGGGCCTCGCTGGTGGCGAAGGTGGCATCCAGCGACGTGGCGCGGGTGCTGTCCTGAAAGTCGCCCACTTGGTAGCCGAAGCGGGAGTGGGTAAGGGTGAGGGCCGACAGCCACTCGGGAGAGATCAGGTAGTCCCAGTGAAGCGCAGCTCCCTGGTTCTGGTAGCCGTAGGCGGTGGTGCCCGCGTAGTTGAAGTCGTCGTTGCTCAGGTAACCGGTGATCCCCACCTTGTGCTTCTCGCTCAGGCGGTAGGTCCACTTCACGGTGGCATCGTAAAAGGAAGCGGTGCTCTGCCGAATGTCCAAATCGTTGACGCGCTTCAGAATCCAGTCGGAGTACGAGGCACGGCCGCCGATGATCAGGGAGCTTTTTTCAGGAACCAGCGGCACTTCCAGCGCCAGCCGACTCGCCACCAGCCCGATGCCCCCGCTACCGGTCACCTCGCGCAGGTTGCCTTCCTTGAGTGACACGTCGAGCACCGAGGCCACGCGTCCGCCGTAGCGGGCCGGAATGCCTCCTTTGTAGAGCGTCGCGTCGCTGAGCAGGTCGGCGTTGAAGGCCGAGAAGAAGCCAAACAGGTGCGAGGGGTTGAACACCGGAATGCCGTCGAGCAAGATCAGGTTTTGGCCCACGTCGCCGCCCCGCACATTGAAACCGGCCGCGCCCTCTCCGGCCACGCTCACCCCGGGCAGCAGTTCGATGGCGTTGATCAGATCAACCTCGCCCAGAAAAGCAGGCATTTTTTGCACCTTGCGGATGTCCATGCGCGTGGCGCTCATCTGGGCGTTGCTCACGTTGTCGTCGGCTGCCCGGTCGGTGATGGTGATCTCTTCCAGTCGGGCGGTGGCTTCGTACAGGTCTACGGACAGGGTGCCGTCGGACACCACGCGCACCTCCTGATTTTCTTCCTCAAAGCCCAACGAATTAATGGCCAGGGTGTGGAAGCCAACGGGCAGGACGAACGAGAAGTAGCCGTTCAGGTTGGTGGACGTGCCCTGCTGGATGTCCTGCGCCAGAATGGTGGCCCCGGTAATACCCTGTCCGGTAGCGCCCTCGCGCACGTAGCCGCTCACGGTAGCGTCTTTCTGGCCCGGACTCAGCGAGTCGCCAATCACGATCAGGCGGTCGTCGGGGCCGCGCCGACGCAGGGCCGCGGTGAGGGCGTTTGAGTTTTTTTGTAACAGCACCACGGCGTGCGTCTGGTAGCGCTGGTAGGTGAGTTCAGTAGAAGCCAGTAGTTGGTTCATGACCTCCTCCAGCGGAGCATCGCGAAAGCTTCCGGAAAACGTGAGGTCGGCAATCCACTCGAGCCGAAAGAAAAAGCGCACCGGTTGCTGGGCCTGAATATCGGCCAGAACGATGGAAAGCGGCTGGTTGGTGTAGCTGCCCGTCCAGCGAAGATCGTCAGCGGTTTGGGCAGCCAGGGGCAGACCTACACTCCCGCACAGGCAAATGATCAGTAGCAGTCTCCTCATACTACTAGTTGAGATACGCCCGGATCATCCAGGCCATCTTCTCGTGCTTTTCCATCAGTCCAGTGGTAAAGTCGCTGGTGCCCGCGTCGTTATACGCCTCGGCTTCCGTCTCCAGGTCTTCGCGCATCACGCGGATAATGGTCTCGTGGTCATTCAACAGGCTCTGTAACATTCCCTGGGCGTCTTCTTCGCGGTGGTCGGTTTCCAGCAGGCGGGTGAGTTTGACGTATTCGCCCATCGAGCCCACGGCGAAGTGACCCAACGACCGGACGCGCTCGGCAATGTCGTCGATCACCAGGGCCAGTTCCAGGTACTGCTCTTCAAAAAATTCGTGCAAACTGCGGAAGTGCATGCCCGTCACGTTCCAGTGATAGTTACGCGTTTTGATGTAAAGCACGTGCTCGTCGGCTAGGTTGTGATTCAGCAGGGTGGCCACCTTCTTGAGGTTCTCTTCGCTGATGCCGATGGATGCGGATTTCATAGGAAAAAGGTTAGGTTGAATAATCTCTTCAATCTAAATGACCCAGTAGAATGATTGTTTAGAGAATTAGCGACAATCTGGGAAAGATAATAGATTTAGAAGACGAATTTCCGGTTGCGGCGATTTTTGTTGATATTGGCGGTCGTTCTGCTATATTTATAGCAATAGCACGCGGCGCCCGGCATCCCGGGCACGGGCAGCGGTGGCCGCGACCCATTTGCCGTTAATATTCTGATTCCCACCCTCTTTCACAAAGCAACCCACCTTTATGCTTCCTCCTTCTAACCGACGCAACTTTTTGAAAAGCTCCGCTACTTTGGCAGGCACCGCCCTGCTCGCTCCCGACCCCCAGTTTTCTATCCGAACTACCCCAGCGGGATTGGGCGAAAAGATTCTTGGCCACAACGACTTCACCTACCGGGTGGACCAGGCGTGGGGCAACCTGAATCCCGCCCAGACGCCCGTGAACAACTGCCACGAAATGGTGCTGGACTCGCAAGGAAGGCTGATCATGATCACCGACGAGCCCAAGAACAATATTATTATTTACGACAAATCGGGCAAGTTGCTCGAACACCTGGGGTCACGATTACCCGGGCGGACACGGCCTCACCATTTTCGACGAAGGCGGTGAAGACGTGCTCTTTATCTGTGACCCTGGCCTGGGGCGGGTGGACAAGACCACGATCGACGGGCGCGTGCTGATGACGCTGAAAACCCCGCACGAACTGAGACTATACGAAACCGAGCAGCCTTACAAACCCACCGAAACGGCCGTGGCGCCCAACGGCGACATCTACGTAGCCGACGGCTACGGCTCGCAGTACGTCATTCAGTTCGATGCGAAGGGAAACTACTTGCGCCACTTCGGCGGGCCGGGCGACGGCGACGATCAGTTTAGCACCGTGCACGGTGTGCGGGTAGATTTGCGCGACGCGGCTAATCCGACGCTGCTCTGCACTTCTCGGGCGCACAACGCTTTCAAGCGCTTCACGCTGGACGGCAAGTATCTGTCTACTATTTTTCTGCCCGGCGCCTTTGTGTGTCGCCCGGTGATCAACGACGATATGCTCTACGCGGGCGTGTGCTGGTCGCGGCTGCGCTACCTGAACCAAACCGACAATTCGGGCTTCGTGACCATCCTGGACAAAAACGATAAGGTGGTGTCGAACCCCGGCGGCACCGAACCACGCTACGAGCAGGGTGAACTCCAACTGATGGTGCAGTCCGACCCGGTGTTTCAGCACTGCCACGACGTGTGCATCGATGAGGATAAAAACATCTACGTGTGCCAGTGGAACGCCAACCAGACCTATCCGATTCGGTTGGTGCGGGTGTGATGTTCAGACGCGAAAAGGCCTCCTGCTAATCGTTCGGTCTTCTAACGTAGTCGGGTGGGCGAAAAAGGTTGCCACCTTCCCTACGGACACTGCTGCCACCCCGATGCGCTGAACCGTACGGTAGGTTTTTCGTATATTCGTTGAAAAGCAGTACCCATCCTTTAGTAACATTAAGCGTATTATGACCACAATTGATACCTATAATCTGACTCCCGACCAGATGCGCGACGCTATGCAGCGTGTCGTGGCCGGTGAAGAAGTGCTGGTTTCTGAGGATGGTAAACCGCTCTTCAAAATCACTGAAGTGAAGAAATTGGCTGACGGTAGTCTGGCTAAGAAACGTCAGTTTGGCTTTCGGAAAAGGGCCCTTAAGTACATGGCACCTGATTTCAATGAGCCTCTTGACGAATTTAAAGACTATATGCCTGGTCAGCATCCTGGGGAATGAAGTATCTGCTAGACACCAGCACTTTTATTTGGTTTGCGGACGGTGACAATCAACTCTCAGACATAGGTCGTGAACGTATAGAGGATTCAAGAAATACCATATTTGTAAGTATTATAAGTCTTTGGGAAATTGTGATTAAGCAAAGGCTGAACAAGCTGGATTTCAGCGCGGATGTTAGCCAGATGATGTTGGATGTCCAGATGATGGACGCTCAACTGTTAGGGCTGGAGCCACGTCACTTGCAAGCCCTGGAGATTCTGGAATCACCGCCTGATCACAAAGATTCCTTTGACCGGCTGCTTATTAGCCAAGCGTTAGCCGACAATTTATCTATCATATCTAGTGCCGGAAAATTTCCTCTGTATCCGGTTAACTTGGTGTGGTGATAGCTTGTGAACCTTAGAAGACATAATTAGTCTATCTTTTCAGGAGAACCTTCACCTGTAATCTTCCAAACTTCATCGTAGACGGATGTATACGTAATTTCAACCGTAGTCTTATCACCGTAAAACAAGTTGCCGATGACTGATGCCGAGTATTCGCTGACAGAACCTATCAATAGCACCTCTCCACCGGCAGGGATAGCAAAACCTGGAAAAATTTCCTGATTGTTGACACTGTAATTGTTGGTATCAGCCGGTGAAAAATAGCCAAAGTAGAATGCAGAAGGGTCTTGCTAATAGATTGAATCTTGATAATGAATTTTTATGTCTTGAATGAAAGCGGGTCCTATTCCGTTGTTGGCTAGAGGTAATCATTTAGTTGAACGGTACAAACTGCCGCAAAAAGCGGACGTCATTCTCCGTAAATAACCGCAGATCTTTGATCTGGTACTTGATCATCGCGAAGCGCTCGATGCCCATCCCGAAAGCAAAACCAGTGTACTTCTCCGAATCAATGCCGCAGTTCTCCAGCACGCTGGGGTCCACCATGCCGCAGCCGCCGATTTCCAGCCAGCCGGTGCCCTTGGTCACGCGGCGGTCAGCCTCGGTGTCGGTGCCCCACCACACGTCGATCTCGGCGCTGGGCTCGGTGAAGGGGAAGTACGACGGCCGCAACCGAATCTTGCTCTCTTTGCCGAACAGTTCTTTTACAAAGTGTAGCATGGTCTGCTTCAGGTCGGCAAAGCTCACGCTTTCGTTGATGTAGAGCCCTTCCACCTGGTGAAACACGCAGTGGGCCCGCGCCGAGATGGCCTCGTTGCGGTAGACCCGTCCCGGCATGATGGCCCGGATGGGCGGGGCCTGATTTTGCATCAGGCGCACCTGCACCGACGAGGTGTGGGTGCGCAGTAGCATGTCTTGCCCGTCGGCGTTGCGCTCCACAAAGAAGGTATCCTGCATCTCGCGGGCCGGGTGATTGTGGGGGAAGTTAAGCGCCGTGAAGTTGTGCCAGTCGTCTTCAATCTCGGGTCCTTCGGCCACCGCGAAGCCCATGCGGGCGAAAATTTCAACCACCCGCTGCTGCACCTGGGTGAGGGGGTGGATCGCGCCCACCGCATCGGGTGGCGGGGGCAGGGTGAGGTCGGGCACGTTTCGTTGCTTTGAACTGGCCTGACTTTGCTCCAGCGAGGCGATGAGTTCTTTGAACTTGTCCTGGGCGGCGTTCTTGAGCTGGTTGAGTTGGGCGCCCACTGCTTTGCGGTCTTCGGGGGCCACCTGCTTGAGTCGCCCAAACAGTTCGCCCACCACGCTCTTGCGGCTGATAAAGCGCAGGCGGTAGGCTTCTAACTCGGCCTCGTCGGTTGCGGTGCTGTGGCTGATTTCTTCGTGGAGGGTGCTTATCTGCTCTTTCATGGGGTTGATGCAGTGAAAAAGCGAAGGTAAGCGTTCCTGGGGTAGATTTCAAAGCGCCGGACGTTCAGCTTCTGAAAGCGTAGCCGGATTTGCTGATAAGCTGGTGCACTATGCCCTCGACCAGAAAGATTTTCGCTACATCAACCAGGTTTATTCTGTGATCGAATAAAAAAAGCCAGAATGAAACTCATCCTGGCCATCTTCTTCTATCCTGCAAATCCTAATCCTGGTTAAGAGGGACGTTCCATTTCGGTTTTTACCGGGGTGGTTTGCTTCACCCTCATGTCTTTTTCCTTGGCAGGCTTCACTGCGTAAGTGGGGCAGATGGTGGTATAGCAGCCCGACAAAGAGAACATGGTGCCGACAAGGGCGATAGTAAATAATTTCTTTTTCATAACACATACACGTTTGGTGCGACAAATCTTTTCATCAAAAGTACCGGTCAACCTAGAATAGTCCAATTACAATCCAAACCGAATAGTACATCGTAGGAAATAAGTGATTTGAAACCTCAGGTTTGCAGCGAACTACTTTTCAGCACGGAGGTGTCCGTTTTCGTACACTAAGTATCCGTAATCGGACGGTTGAGAATAGCGCCGACCCCTCAGACGGCTTAAAAATAGCGATTTGGGCCTTGGCATACTTGTTGGCGAAGGATTAGGAAATTAGGAACTGCTAGAAATTAGGAAATTCTTAGTCTCGGCAATTTCCTAATTTCCGCGCAGCAATTTCTTAACCTCTAACCCTCAAAACCTCACCTACCATGCTTAAACTTGTCGACATTGACAAATTCGTGCAATCACGCTTTAAGAAGACCTTTATTCTGAAAGGGATCGACCTGGAGATTGAAGAAAATGAGTTTGTTACCATTATGGGACCCAGCGGAGCGGGAAAATCTACGCTCCTCAATATCATCGGTCTGCTCGATCCGCCTTCGGCCGGAGAATATTACCTCCGCGACCAGCCGGTGCACAAACTCAAGGAGCGGCAGCGCAGCGAGTTGCAGAAGCACACCATCGGCTACGTGTTTCAGGCCTACCACCTAATCAACGAGCTCACGGTCTACGAAAACATCGAAACTCCCCTCTTGTATCAAAACATGCCCGGCAAGCAACGCAAGGGGCGGGTAGCCGATCTGCTCGACCGCTTCCAGATGGTGGCTAAGAAAGATTTGTTTCCCGAGCAATTGTCGGGCGGACAGCAGCAACTGGTAGGCGTGGCGCGCGCCATCGCGGGCAAGCCCAAACTGCTGCTGGCCGATGAGCCTACCGGCAATTTGCACTCTGAGCAGGGCAAGCAGGTGATGGAGTTGTTCAAAGAACTGAACGACGACGGCATGACGGTGATCCAGGTGACCCACTCCGAAGAGTTGGCCCACTACGGCAGCCGCATCATCAACCTGGTGGACGGTGCCATTGAGAGCGACGAACGACTTACCCCCAACCAAACGCACGCCTGACATGAAAACGAACGTACTAAACAGCGAGTCGATAGTCGATAGGCGACAGTCGACAGCCAGCTATGGACTATGGACTTTTTTCCTTTTCAGTATTCTATTCCCGACGGTGCTTTTCGCCCAGACCGATAGTACGCTGACCTACGAGCAGGCGGTGAACATCGCCCTGCGCGAGAACTTGCAGATTCAGCAGCAGCGAAACGTATTGAACACGGCTGAAGCGGTGCGAAATCAATCGTATGCCCAATTTTTGCCCGAAGTAGGGGCTTTTGCTAATGGGCAACGACAAACCGGACGGGTGCTGGACGGTAACACTTTTCAAATAATAGACGCTACCAGCAACTTTTTGTCGGTGGGTGTTCAGGCTTCGCTAACAGCATTCAACGGACTGAGTAACGTTAACCAACTGCGCCAGTCAAGGTCACTGGCCGAGGCTCAGTTTTATCAAATTAATGCTACCAAGCAGCAGGTGGTGTTTAACGTATCGCAGCAGTACTTGCAGGTACTGTTAAATCAGGAATTGCTAAAAATTGCCCAGGCCAACCTGGAACAGCAGGAAGAGCTGCTAGAAAGCGTGACCATTTTTGTGGAAGTTGGTACGCAGAACATTGCCGATCAGTACAACCAGGAGGCCGAAACCAAACGCGTGGCCCTCACCGTGGTGGAAGCAGAAAACCAATTAGCCATTAGCAAGGCGCGACTCACCCGCACCCTTCAAATAGACCCTTTTCAGGCGTGGAGCTTTGCTGAGCCGGACGTGGAAAAGCTGGAGCTGCTGACTGAAAATATTGACTTGGAAACGGTTTACAACGAGGCCGTGCGTTATCGCCCGGATCTACAACAGCAGCAGAAACTGATCGATGCGAACCGATACGGGGTGCGGGTAGCGCAAGCTAACTACTACCCTTCTATTGAACTAGGCTATTTTTATGGATCACGGTTTTCATCCAATGACCCTCTTACCCTTGAGCAGCAGATCGCTGAGACAAATATAACGTATGGTCCCTCTGTCTCGCTATTCGTTCCTATCTTTCAAAACCTCCGAACCCGCACGCAAGTGCAGCGCCAAAAGCAGTTGCTCAGCAACGCGCAGTTGGACCTGGAGGACGTAGAGCGAAACATTCTGGAACAATTGCAAACCGCGGCGGCTGACTACCGAGCGGCTCGGGAGCGCATTGTGGCCTCCACTGCCCAAGTACGGGCGGCCGAAAAGGCGCTGGAAGCTCAGAAAGAGCGGTTTCGTTTGGGAGTGGGCAACATCTTAGACCTGAATCTGGTAAACGCGGCTTTCGTTGAGGCCCAGGCCAACCAAGTGCAGGCTAACTATACCCTGATTTTCCAGAAAACCGCGCTGGATTATTATACGGGGAAGCTAACGCCAGAACAGTTTTAGAGCACCCTTGACTGCTACGCAGAATTTTCGTATTCTTTCCCGGCGCTGACGGAGCCTGCTGCGGGCGCCGTTAGCACGATCCTTGATCGATGTAGGCTATGGAAAGAACCTGTTTAGAGTGCCAGACTCCCCTGCGCGGCCGCGCCGACCAGAAGTTTTGTTCGGATGCTTGCCGCAACAGCTACCACAACCAGCTCAACAGCGATGCTTCGGCACTGATGCGCAGCGTGAACAACACCCTGCGGAAGAACCGCCGGGTGCTCGCCGCCCTCAATCCTGAGGGAAAGGCGCGGGTTACCCGCGAAGCCCTGGCCCGTAAAGGATTTAATTTTAGCTACTTCACCAATGTTTACCGCACCAAGAGCGGCAAGACCTACTATTTTTGCTACGATCAGGGTTATGTTGATACCGAGGACAATTACTTTACGCTGGTGATCAAAAAAGAATATATCAACTGAGAACCCAAACTATTTTATCGTACCGGGCGTTCTCAACAAACAATTAGCAACGGGGAGACAAGGTAATTAGCTGTTCCAAGGCTCCACCGCTTAACCTAACCTTTCTTATGAGATCCGTCGTCCGTTTTTCCCCTTCCAATCGCTCCGCCTTTTCTTCTACGCTCCGCCAGCGCGTGAACCAGTATTTCAAGGATAACAACATTTCGCGCTACGGTAACCGAGAGATGGTGGTGAAAACCATTGTGTTGTTGGGAGTTTACGTAGCCTGTTACCTATTAATTCTCACCCTGCCGATCAATCCCTGGTGGTTGCTGCTGCTGGTGTTGCCGATGGGGATCAGCAAGGCGGGCATAGGCATGAGCGTGATGCACGATGCCCTGCACGGCTCCTACGCCAAGAAAAAATGGGTGAATCAGTGGGTAGGCCGCAGCATCTACCTTGTTGGGGCCAATCCTTCGGTATGGAAAATTCAGCACAACGTGCTGCACCATACCTTCACCAACATCCACGGATTGGATGAAGACATTAACTCCAAGGCCATTATCCGGCTGTCGGAGCACGCTCCCCAGAGTTGGTTCCACCGTTATCAGCACATCTACGCGCTCTTCTTGTACGGGGGCATGACTTTGATGATGACGATCAATGACCTTTTTAAGTTGATACGTTACCGTCGCACCGGCATGGTAGAGAAGCAGGCGATGCGCTTCGACCGTGAGTGCGTCAAGCTGGTGACTACGAAGATGGCTTACTTGTTTCTGATGCTGGGACTCCCGGTACTGGTGACGGCCCTCACCTGGTGGCAGGTGCTTATTGGATTTGTGGTGATGCACTTGATTGCCGGTTATATTCTGAGCATTATTTTCCAGATGGCCCATGTGGTGGAAGGTGCGCACCAACCGCTACCCGTTACCGATGATAGTATGGAAAACGCCTGGGCTATTCACCAACTGGAGACCACGGCTAATTTCGCGCGCAACAGCCGTATTCTCAACTGGTTCGTGGGTGGGCTCAATTTTCAGATTGAGCACCACTTGTTTCCTAACATCTGCCACGTGCACTACCGAAAGATTTCGGATATCGTGAAAAAGACCGCCGAAGACTTTCAGCTTCCTTACAACATGAAGCCTACCTTCTGGCACGCCCTGCGTTCGCACCTGCGTATGCTTAAGTCACTGGGACGCACCTCGGTGTCGGCCTAGTGGTTCAGCCAGACCCCTAGAAGTCGGTCTGACGCCTAATTTCTCGGCGAATCCTTTACCTAGTGTCGCTAAATACTTAGCCTCTTACCCAACTTTGCACCCAGGTCTAATTTGTTTTGAAAGAGGGAAATCTTTATTTTATCGAACTAATGAGAAATTTAGTCGTTTTATTTTTACCTTAGAACGATAACCACAAGTCGGAGGAGGAATCTATGTTGGACATGATACTCATGGGAGTTGCTTACGTAATCATGGTGTACTTTATGGTCATCCTGATGAAGAAGCGCAATTTTCGTTTCCGTGACGACGATGACGACGATGATGAGGGAGGGATTTCAATCCATCCCACTCCGGACCTTGATCTGCCGCCCGGCATTTCACTACCCGGTGATGGCCCTACTTACCACCGGCGCATCGAAGAACCTGAAGAAATGCTGGTTTAGCTAGTTTACTTCGCCGGTAATGCGCTACTTCTACCCACTTCTTTTTTTCTCTGCCCTTCTGTTATTGTCTACCACTGCGGTAGCCCAGATTCTGCAACCCGCCACCTGGAGCTACCAAGCAGCCCAAAACTCGGTTGAGCCGGGCGACACGGTAGATTTGGTCTTCAACGCCACTATTGATCCCGACTGGTACTTATATTCATCGGATTTTGACCCCGAACTGGGGCCAATGGTGACCGAGTTCGCCTTTATGCCCGACAACAGTTACGAACTGCTCGGCGGGATCCAACCCGTGGGAGCGAAGCGCAAGTACGATGAACTCTGGGAAGGGGAGTATACCTACTTCACGGGGAAAGCTGAATTTCGACAGACTATTCTGATTCGTAGCAAGCCGGTGACCATACAAGGAAGCTATGCCTATCAAGTTTGCACTGATGTAGATGGGCGCTGCATCCCCGGCGAAGGTGAGTTTGCCTTCAATTTCGCAGGCAATAGTCCGGTGGACAAATCGGCCACGGTACAAGAATCACCGATTGATGGTGACATCATTCCTCCGGCAATCAGCAGTGATTTCAACCAACGCGATTCTACTACGCCCTACGCGCTACCGACCTTCTTTCTGATTGCCTTCGTGGCCGGACTAGCCGCTTTGGCTACTCCTTGCGTGTTTCCGATGATTCCGATGACGGTCACCTTTTTCTCCAGCAGCAGCGCGGGGCGGGGCGAAGCGGTGCGCAAAGCGGTGGTATACGGGGTTTCAATCGTGGTGCTTTACGTGGTGCTGGGAGTGGTGGTGTCGGTGTTGTTCGGCCCGGCCTTTGCTAACTGGCTGAGCACCCACTGGCTTCCCAATCTTTTTTTCTTTGCCGTTTTTGTATTATTCGGACTTTCCTTCCTGGGTTTGTTCGAGATCACCCTGCCCAGTTCATTGGTCAATACCGTAGATCAGCAATCAGACCGGGACGGCTACTCCGGAGTGTTTTTCATGGCTTTTACGCTGGTACTGGTGTCGTTTTCTTGCACGGGTCCCATCGTGGGTAGTGTACTGGTAGAGTCAGCCGGAGGACAATTTACCAAGCCAATCGTAGGGATGTTAGGCTTCTCGATGGCGTTCGCTATTCCCTTTGCTTTGTTCGCGGCTTTTCCGCAGTGGCTCAGCAGTTTGCCCAAATCGGGCGGGTGGCTTAACGCGGTGAAGGTGGTGCTGGGCTTCCTGGAATTGGCATTGGCCCTAAAGTTTTTGAGCGTAGCCGATCAGGTGTATCACTGGGGCCTGCTCAACCGCGAGGTGTACTTGGCCCTGTGGGTCGTGATCTTCACGATGCTGGGCTTTTATCTGCTCGGCAAAATACGCTTGCCCCACGATAGCCCGACGGAGTCAGTGAGCGTACCGCGCCTGCTGCTGTCGCTGGTAACCTTCTCGTTTGTGGTGTATCTGATTCCCGGACTCTTTGGCGCTCCGCTGAAGGCGCTAGCGGGCTACTTGCCTCCGATGCACACCCACGATTTCAACGTACCTCGCTTGCTGGCTGAGCAGATGAGCAGTCAACCGGGCGGAGTGGCCCTGGCTGCAGAGCGGGACACGCTCTGCGAACCACCCAAGTACGCCGACCGACTGCACCTGCCGCACGGGCTAAAGGGCTACTTCGACTACGAGCAAGCGCTGGCTTGTGCACGGGCGCAGGACAAACCGCTGTTCATTGACTTCACGGGGCACGGCTGCGTGAACTGTCGTGAGATGGAGGCTAACGTATGGTCAGATCCCGAGGTGCTGCGTCGTCTGCGGCACGATTACGTGGTGGTGGCGCTGTACGTAGACGAAAAAGAAACCCTACCCGAAACCGGTTGGTACACTTCGGATTACGATAATAAGGTGAAAAAAAGCATCGGTCAGCAGAACGCCGACCTTCAGATCACCCGCTTCCGCAACAACGCCCAGCCTTACTACGTACTGCTGAATCACGATGGACAATTGCTCCAGCAACCCCAGGCCTACAATCTGAGCGTGCCTCGCTTCGTAGAATTTTTAGACGCGGGCAAGGAGCACTTTGAGAAAGGAAAGACGGTCGAAGACCCAGTGCTGGCGGGGAGAAAGTAGATCATTCTCACCAACTTACTGTTCATTTGTGCGTACAATTGTACAAAATTACGCACAAAACAATCAAACTATGCTGACGACTACTATTTCCGGTTTTCGCAAAGAGATGAAGCAGTACTTGGATAATGTGACGCAAAACTTTGAAACGCTGATCATTAATCGTGGCAAAAACAACGGCGTAGTCATCATGTCGCTGGCTGAGTACAATTCTTTGCAAGCAACGCAGCACGAACTTTCTTCTTGGAAGAACGAAAAGCGCCTGGATTCGGCTATTTCCAAGTTAAAGAGTGGCTCTTCCTTTTCTAAGGAACTACTGGAATGAGATATGTCTTTAGGGAAGCCGGAACCGCTCAGGCACAAATACCAAGGTTTTTGGTCCCGCAGAATCAACCTAGAGCATCAATTGATTTATCAGGTGCGCGAAGATGAAATTTTGATCGCTAAGTGCAGGTTCCATTACGACTGATTGGTTCGCAGTCGCTCCATTACGGCATCCACCATGTCGGGCGAGCCAATGTAGAGCGGGGCACGCTGGTGGAAATCAGTGGGGCAGATGTCCAGAATATCCTGGGTGCCATCAGTAGCCTTGCCTCCGGCCTGCTCGGCCAGCAGCGCCAGCGCGTGGCACTCGTAGAGCAAGCGTAGCTTTCCCTGGGGTTGCTCAGCCGTGGGTGGATACATATACAAACCTCCCTTTAGCAAATTGCGGTGAAAATCTGCAATTAACGAGCCGATATAACGGGCAGCGTAACGCTTCTCCTTGCACCCGTTTATGTACTCCTGCACTCCCGCCGGAAAGTCCTGGTAATAGCCCTCGTTCACCGAGTAGGTGGTACCGGTCCTGGGGATTTTCATGTCCTGGTGCGACAAAAAGAAGTCGCCCAGCGAGGGTTCGTAGGTGAAGCCGTACACGCCCTTCCCGGTGGTATACACCAGCATGGTGGATGAGCCGTAGAGCAGGTAGCCCGCGGCCACCTGGTCGCGTCCCGGTTGCAGCAAATCTTCACGCGTAACCGACGTACCCACCGCCGACTTGCGCCGGTACACCGAGAAAATGGTGCCGATGGATACGTTAACGTCAATGTTGGAGGAACCATCGAGCGGATCAATGGCGATGATGTATTTCGATTGGTTGTTGAGTTCGATCACGTCGCTGTTCTCCTCGGAAATGATCGCGCACACCTCACCGCCGTTACGGAACGCCCGGGTGAAGCGCACGTTGGCGATCACGTCGAGCTTCTGTTGGTCTTCGCCCTGCACGTTCTGCTCCCCAAAAGCACCCGACAGATTGCTGAGTCCGGCCCGGTTGATTTCGCGGTTCAGAATTTTGGCGGCCAGCCCGATGTCGCGCAGCAGTTGGGACAACTCGCCCGTAGCGTACTCAAAATCCTTTTCGTTGCGTTTGATGAAGCGGTCGAGCGTGGTGCCGACCGGCATCGCGAGTTTTTCTTCTTGTCCCATAGTCGGGCAAACGTAAATCCGGTTACAACGTTTTGAAAGAATAGGCTCATTGAGCCGATTGCTCCTCAACGTACGCCAATAGGTTGACACAACAACGGCGCAGCAGGTGATACATATCGTCGAAGCCCCGCTCGCTGCCCCAGTAGGGATCAGGGACATCCTTCTCGCTCGGTTCATCATCAAACTGCCGCATCAGAAACACGTGGTCCGACGGGGTGCCAGGGGGAAGTTGGATGAGCACGTTTTGGCGGTTACTAGCGTCCATCGTGATGATGTAGTCGTAGGCCGCGAAATCAGCCGGAACGAACTGTCGGCCACGGTGCGCGATGGGAACCTCATACTGCTGGGCTACCGCCAGGGTGCGCGGGTCCGGCGATTGCCCGACGTGCCAGTCGCCCGTACCCGCTGAGTCGCACTGAATTTGGTTTTCCAAACCGCGTTCGTTCAGCAGTTGATTAAAGAGTGCTTCGGCCAGCGGGGAGCGGCAGATATTGCCCAGGCAAACAAAGAGGACGCGGATCATAGCGCAAAAGTTCTTATGGATAAACCGCGATTTCAGCGCAAAATACGCGATTTCAGTGATATCCTAACTTTTTTTACCATCAAGAGGTCACCTTTCGCGGAGTTGTGGTATATACTAGTACATAACACAAAATTCATACACCTGTTTTATAAGAAAACCCGCTTCCTTGAGCGGGTTTTTCTTTTTAGTTCTAAGTTGTGTCTGCGTGTGATCAGGAACTTGAAATGACGCAGTTTACTATACGCTAGAAGACAAGGAAACTAGTCCTGTTTTTTCTCTCTTAACCATATATGAACCCGACGCGTACGGCTGCTCTCTATTCTCCTTAATTACTTTCTGTAAAGATACTTTTACCCCACCCGTGCCACGTTCAGAAACGAATCGTCTTTGGTCTCTAACTCCGAGTAACCCATTAAGTAGGTATCTACGGCGCGGGCGGCTTCACGGCCTTCCGAGATGGCCCACACCACCAGCGACTGCCCCCGACGAGCATCGCCAGCGGCGAACACGTTCGGTACATTGGTCTGGTAGGCTCCTTCGACTGCTGCTACGTTGCCGCGTCCATCGAGGTCTACCCCCAGATCTTTCACCAGGCCCTTCGGTTCGGTGTGCATGAAGCCGATGGCCAGCAGCGCCAGATCGCAGGAAAGCTCTTCTTCGGTACCCGGCACTTCTTCAAAATAGGTTTTGCCGCTGTCGTTCACCTTCCACTCGATGCGGACGGTTCTTAGCGCCGTCACTTGCCCTTGTTCGTTGCCGACGAACGCCTTGGTGAGCAGGGCGAAGTCGCGGTTGGCTCCTTCTTCGTGCGAGGAGGAGGTGCGCAAGATCATGGGCCACTCGGGCCAGGGATTGCTCTCGTGCCTTTCGTCCGGCGGTTGGGCCATCAGCTCGATTTGCGTTACGGAGGCGGCCCGGTGGCGGTTCGAGGTACCTACGCAGTCGGAGCCGGTATCACCGCCGCCGATCACGATCACGTGCTTGTCGGTGGCGTAGATCTCGTTGTTCTGCCCGTAAGCATCTCCGGATAAGCGGGCGTTCTGCTGGGTGAGAAACTCCATCGCGAAGTGAATACCTTGCAGATTGCGGCCCGCAATAGGCAAATCACGTGGCACGCCCGCCCCGGTGGTGAGCACAATCGCGTCAAACTCACTTTGCAACTGCTCAGCGGTGATATCCACACCCACATTGACGCTCGTCTTAAACAATACACCCTCTTCTTCCATAATCGCTATGCGGCGGTCGATGACCCACTTTTCCATCTTGAAGTCGGGAATACCGTAACGTAGCAGTCCGCCGATGCGCTGGTCTTTCTCGAACAGCGTCACCGTGTGGCCCGCTTTGTTGAGCTGGGCGGCGGCCGCTAGTCCGGCCGGACCGGAACCCACCACGGCCACCTTTTTTCCGGTACGCTGGGTGGGCGGATTGGCAGTGACGTATCCCAGTTCAAAGGCTTTTTCGGCAATGGTCTTTTCAATGTGCTCGATGGCCACCGGGGGTTTATTGATGCCCAGTACGCAAGATGCCTCGCAGGGAGCCGGACAAATGCGCCCCGTGAACTCCGGAAAGTTGTTGGTCGACTGCAAAATCTGGATAGCCAACTCCCAGTTTCCTTCGTAGGCGGCGTCGTTGAACTCTGGGATGTTATTGCCCAGCGGACAGCCATTGTGACAAAATGGAATGCCGCAGTCCATGCAGCGCGCCGCCTGCTCCTGGCTTTTCTCATCGTCGAAGCTCAGATACAGTTCGTTATAATCGTTGATCCGCTTCTTGGGGTCGCGGGTCTTCGGTAGCTCGCGAGCGTATTCTTTAAATCCGGTAGGTTTTCCCATGGTGTAATTAGGGGTTGGGCTTTGGGAGTTAGGGATTGGGGAAGGCTGTATCTAATCCCCAATACCCAACCCCCTAGCCATGTTCACAAATCAATTGTATACGCGTTCGGTGGGTTGCTGGGCGGCCCGTTTTTTTAGTATTTCTTTATACTCGCGGGGCATCACCTTGACGAAGTGTGGGTGCGTTTGCTCCCAGTCGCGCAGCATTTCTTTCGCTATACTGCTGTCGGTGCGGTGGTAGTGCTTGCTGATCATCTGAAATAACATTGTTACATCCTCCGTTGACGGCGCCTCCAGGTCGACCAACTCCTGGTTGCAGTACTGCGCAAAATTCTGATCAATATCGTAGATAAAGGCAGTGCCGCCGCTCATTCCCGCCGCGAAGTTGCGGCCAGTTTTGCCCAGCACCACCACGGTGCCGCCGGTCATGTACTCGCAGCCGTGGTCGCCGATGCCCTCTACTACGGCCTGCGCCCCGGAGTTGCGCACCGCAAACCGCTCTCCGGCCAGTCCGCGAATAAAGGTTTCGCCGCCGGTGGCTCCGTAGAAGGCCACGTTGCCGATGATCATATTTTCTTCCGCCGCAAAGGTAGCCGTGCGGTGCGGATACACGATCAGTTCGCTGCCCGAAAGTCCTTTGCCAAAGTAATCATTGGCCTCACCTTCCAGCTCCAGGCGCAGTCCGCGCGCCCCGAAGGCGGCAAAACTCTGTCCCGCTGATCCTTTAAACTTGAAGTGGATGGTTCCGGCTGGTAGGCCCGGCCCGCCGAACTTCTTGGATATCTCGTTCGACAACAGCGTGCCCACCGAGCGGTTGGTATTGATCAGTGGAAACTCGCCTAGCACGGGTTGCATCTCTTCCAGCGCCGGTTGCGCCGCTTCCAGCAGTTGCCAGTCGAGCACCTCATCAATGCCGTGGTCCTGCTCCTGCTGCTTATAAATGCCTACGTGGGGCAAGGTCTCTGCTTTGTACAGAATGCGACTCAAATCCAGCTTTTTGGCTTTCCAATGGTCCACGTTGTCGGCGGGTTCCAGCACGTCTACCTGCCCCACCATCTCGTTCACGGTGCGGAAGCCCAGTTTGGCCATAATCTCGCGCAGGTCTTGCGCCAAGAAGGTAAACAGATTGATCACGTGCTCGGGCTCACCGGTGAACAGCGCCCGCAGCTCAGGATCCTGCGTGGCCACGCCCACCGGACAGGTATTTAGGTGGCACTTGCGCATCATAATGCAACCCTCGGTGATCAGCGCGGCGGTCGACACTCCGAATTCTTCGGCTCCTAACAAAATAGCAATGGCAATGTCGCGGCCGGTTTTGATCTGCCCGTCGGTTTGCACGGTGATGCGGCTGCGCAGGTTGTTCTTCACCAGCGTCTGGTGGGTTTCGGACAAGCCCAACTCCCACGGCACCCCCGCGTGGCGCACCGAACTGAGGGGCGAGGCCCCGGTGCCGCCGTCGTGTCCGGCGATCAGCACCACGTCGGCGTGGGCCTTGGCCACTCCGGCCGCGATGGTACCCACCCCGGCCGAGGCCACCAGCTTCACGTTGATCCGCGCGGCGCGGTTGGCGTTCTTGAGGTCGTAGATCAATTGCGCCAGGTCTTCAATCGAGTAAATGTCGTGGTGGGGCGGAGGAGAGATCAGCCCGACACCCGGAGTAGCGTTGCGTACCCGTCCGATCCAGTCATCCACCTTGTGGCCGGGCAGTTGCCCACCCTCACCGGGCTTGGCTCCCTGCGCCATCTTAATCTGCAACTCGCGGGCGTTGGTCAGGTAGTGACTGGTGACGCCGAAGCGGCCCGAGGCCACCTGCTTGATGGCCGAGCACTCCCAGTCGCCGTTGGGCTTGCGCTCGAAACGAATTTCGTCTTCGCCGCCCTCGCCGCTGTTGCTCTTGCCACCGATGCGGTTCATGGCAATGGCCAGCGTGGAGTGAGCCTCGTGCGAGATAGAGCCGAACGACATGGCTCCCGTAGCGAAGCGCTTAAAAATTTCTTCTACCGATTCCACCTCTTCAATCGGAACGGGCGTACGCTGCTTGAACTGTAACAGGCTGCGCAGGGTGCACTGCTGCCGCGAGCGGTCGTTGATGATCTGGGCGTACTTTTGGTACTGCGCGTAATTGTTGCGACGCGTGGATTGCTGGAGCAGATGAATGGTTTCGGGATTGTACATGTGCTGCTCGCCCCGGCGTTTCCACTGATACACTCCACCCACTTCTAACTGCTGTACTCCTGCTTGGGTGGGAAAGGCCAGTTGGTGTCGTACCAGCACCTCCTTGGCAATATCATCAAAATCCACGCCCTCGATGCGGGTCACCGTTCCGGCGAAGCATTTGTCTACCACTTTTTTACTTACTCCTAGTGCCTCGAAGATCTGCGCTCCGTGGTACGACTGCAGGGTAGAGATGCCCATCTTCGAGAAGATTTTGAGCAGCCCGGCGGTGACGCCCTTCACGTAGCGCTTGAACAGCTTCTCTTCGGCCTCGTCATGGTGCAGCAAGCCGCGTTGGTGAATATCGGCGATACACGCCAGGGCCAAATACGGGTTCACGGCGTGGGCTCCGTAGCCAATAAGGGTGGCCACGTGGTGGGTTTCGCGCACGTCGCCCGCTTCCACCACCAAACTGGTCTGCGTGCGCAGTCCGTGACGAATCAACCAATGGTGTACCGCCCCGGTGGCCAGCAACGAAGGAATAGGAGCGTGTTGCTGATCGAAGGCCCGGTCGGACAGGATAAGGACGTTGGCTCCGTCGCGCACGGCTTGCTCGGCCCGGTCACACAGGGCATCGATGGCGCGTTCCAGCGCTCCGGCTTCGCCCGCTGCCGGAAAAATGCAGTCCAGCGTGCGCGATTGGAAACCGGGGACGCTCAGGTACTTAAGTTTCTTGAGTTGCGCGTTGCGCAGCACCGGTTGCTTGAGGGTAATCTGGTGGCAGTGCTCCGGCGTGGCGGCCAGAATGTTCTTAGTGCCGCCCACACTGGTGAACAACGACATGACGAGTTCCTCCCGAATGGGATCAATGGGTGGGTTGCTCACCTGGGCGAATAACTGCTTGAAGTAGTTCGAACAGGTGCTGACTGTGGTTCGAGAGCACCGCCAGGGGGATATCCACTCCCATCGAGCCCAGCGGCTCCTTGGCTTTGTCGACCATCGGCCCCAGCACCACCTTTAGGTCCTCGGTGGTGTAGCCCATCGCCAGTTGACGGGTGAGCAGCGACAGCGCGTCCGAGGCTTTTTTGTCCTGTCCGTTGACGTGCAGCGGGGCCGGAATCTCGGACAGGCGGTAGCGGTGCTCCCGGAGCCATTCCGCGTAGGGCTGCTGCAAACAAATGTCCTGCTTAAGTTCTTCGTCGCTGATGATGCGCCCCTGCTCCAGATCGGCCACGAACATTTTACCCGGCTGCAAGCGTCCTTTCAGCACTACTTTTGATTCGTCCACCGGCAAGGCACCGGCTTCGGACGACATCACCAGCTTATCGTCTTCGGTGAGGAGGTAGCGCGAGGGGCGCAGTCCGTTGCGGTCGAGCGTGGCGCCCACCAGACGACCGTCGGTGAAGCAGATCGAGGCCGGACCATCCCAGGGCTCCATCATGGAGGCGTGGTACTGGTAGAAGGCCTTCTTTTCGGCACTCATCAGGTCGTTGCCCTGCCAAGCCTCGGGAATGAGCATCATCATCACGTGGGGTAGTGAGCGTCCGCCCAGGTAGAGCAACTCGACGATGTTATCCAGGTTGGCCGAGTCGGAGCGGGAAGCGTCACAAATGGGCAGGATCATCTCGATCTCTTGCTCGGTGAAGAGCGTAGACTCAAGCAGCACTTCTTTGGAGCGCATCCAATTCACGTTACCGCGAATGGTATTGATCTCACCGTTGTGGGCGATGTAGCGGAAGGGTTGGGCCAGCTTCCACTTGGGAAAGGTGTTGGTGGAGAAGCGCGAGTGCACCAGTGCCAGCGCCGTCTCCAGGTGCGGATGCTGCAAATCCAGGTAGTAGGGACGCAGTTGAAAGGTGGTGAGCTGTCCTTTGTAGACAATCGTGTTGTAGGAGCACGAGGCCACGTAGAAGCGGTCGACGGTGTCGGGTATTTGGTGGTGGATGGTGTGCGAAGCGTAGCTCTTGAGCACAAACAGACGGCGCTCCAGGGCCATCGGATCGCCGGACACCGGCGATTTGAACTTGATAAAGGCTTGTTCGACACTGTGCTCCAGCGAAAGCGAAGCGCGTCCTAGACTTTGGTTGTTGGTAGGCACCTCGCGGTAGCAAATTAATTCCAATCCCAGTTCGTCCATCACCCGGTTGAAAATGGCGCGGCAGGCTTCTTTGCGGTCGGTGTGGTGCGGAAAAAACAGCATGGCCACTCCGTATTCATCGAAGTCGGGCAGGTCGATGGTGGAGGCTAGTGCTTCCTTGAAGAAGGTATGCGGCTTTTGAATCATGATGCCCGCTCCGTCACCCGAGTCCGGATCGCAGCCGCAACCACCGCGGTGCTCCATATTCTGGAGCATGATAATAGCATCTTCTACGATACTGTGCGAATTTTGGCCGCGCAAATGCGCTACAAAGCCAATACCACACGCGTCGTGCTCAAACGCCGGATCATATAAAGAGAGTTGAGAATCCTTCATTCAAAAGAATTTAGTACGTGGGAATAAAGAATATAGACAAGTTGGTTGCTTGTCAAAAGAAAATTTTGCTACTTTGCAATCAAGCAGTAAGTTTATACCGATATATCAAATAGTTATTGCTAATTATCACTGTAATGTTAGGCAGTAGCAAAATATAAACTACGTTCAGAATATTATTCTGCGAATTAGCAATATACCTAAAAAACAATAAATATTGGAGAGAAGATCATTCGGATAGCTCTATAATCTTCGGCAGCACGTAATGATTTTTGGAATTCAATTAGTTTAACCAAGTGATTTTAAGCGTATTTCTAACAATTTTGTAAGAAAAACTTACTCGGTCACGAACAGTTTATCAAATTGCCAATTTCTATCGCTCCGTTTTTTTTCAAATTTTTTTTATTTACGCACCTTCTTTTGTCAAATCAGCTAATTCTGCTCCAGTTCACTGCGTCCGTTCGTAGTCGGCCCACCTGCTGACGAATCGGTTGGTGCTCTGGCAACAACAGTTCCGGGTCGCCCTCTAGCACTTGAGCCGCCGTTGCTCTAGCTTCCTGCATGAGTTTGCCATCCCTGGCTAAGTCCGCCACCAGCAAGTCCAGCACGCCGCTTTGCTGGGTGCCCTCAATATTGCCCGGCCCCCGCAGTTTCAGGTCGGTTTCGGCGATCACAAAACCATCCGTAGTGCGCTCCATCGTGCTGAGGCGCACCTTACTTTCCTGGCTCAGTTTGTACTCGGTCATCAGAATGCAGTACGACTGGTCAGCCCCGCGCCCCACCCGACCCCGCAGTTGGTGCAGTTGGGCCAGTCCGAAGCGGTTGGCGTTCTCAATGACCATCACCGAAGCGTTGGGTACGTTCACTCCCACCTCAATCACGGTGGTGGCGACCATAATTTTGGTTTCGCCCCGCACAAAGCGCTTCATCTCGAAGTCTTTATCTTCGGCCCGCATGCGTCCGTGCACCGCGCTGAGCGGCACCTCGGGGAAGGCCCGTCGAATGGCCTCGTAGCCATCTTCCAGGTGCTTCAAATCCAGCTTTTCCGACTCTTCAATCAGTGGATACACGATGTATACCTGTCGGCCCAGATCAATCTGTTCTTTCAGGAACCCGAATACGCGCAGGCGGTGCTTCTCGAAGCGGTGCACGGTCTTGACGGGTTTGCGTCCGGCGGGCAGTTCGTCAATCACCGAGACATCGAGGTCGCCGTAGAGCGTCATGGCCAGGGTACGCGGAATCGGGGTGGCGGTCATCACCAGCACGTGCGGCGGAAACTGTCGGTTCTTCTCCCATAACTTAGCCCGCTGGGCCACCCCGAAGCGGTGCTGCTCATCGATCACCGCCAGCCCCAGGTTCTTAAACTGAACGTGCTCTTTGATCAGGGCGTGGGTGCCCACCAGAATAGATAGCGTACCCGCTCTGAGCATCTCATCGATGGTGCGGCGCGCCCGCTTTTTGACGGAGCCGGTCAGCAGCGCAATATGAAGGCCAAGCGCCTCAGCAAATTCTTTGAGTCCGCGGTAGTGCTGCTCAGCCAGAATTTCGGTGGGAGCCATCAGCGCCACCTGCGCCCCGCTGCTGATGGCGATGAGCATGCTGATAAAGGCCACAATGGTTTTGCCGCTGCCCACATCGCCCTGCAGCAGGCGGTTCATCTGCTTGCCCGTGTGCAGATCGCCGTAAATCTCCTTGATTACCCGCTTCTGCGCTCCCGTGAGCTCGAAGGGAAGATGATGCTCGTAGAAATCGTGCACCAGTTGCGTCTGGTTCAGCACCTGCCCGACCGACTTCTCGGTTTTGGCCAGCTTGAGTTTAAGCAGCCGCAGTTGCACGTAGAATAGCTCCTCAAACTTGAGCCGAAAGCGGACTTTCTCCAGACTGGTCACGTCGCTGGGAAAGTGAATGCCCTGCATCGCCTCGCGTTTCGATACAAAACGGTACTGGTCGATCAGATAGTTGGGCAGGGTTTCCGGGACGTGCGACAGCGCTTTTTCCAGCAGGTTTTTCTGCAGGCGGCTGATGGCCTTGCTGTCGATGCGGCTGCGCTTAAGCTTTTCGGTGGTGGGGTAGACGGGCTGCAGGAAACCGCTATCGGTGGTTCGGGTGGCCAGGATTTCCATCTCCGGGTGGGCGATGCTGTACTTCTGTCCGAAGCGGTTGGGCTTGCCGAAGGCGACGTAATCAATATTAGCTTTCAGTTTGCCGAGCATCCACTGCGCGCCCTGGAACCAGACGAGCTCGATAGTGCCGGTATCGTCGGCAAACTCGGCTACCAAACGCTTTTTGTGCTTCTCGCCTATCATTGCCGCCCCCCGCAGTTGTCCGATCAGTTGGATGTAGGGCATCTCTTCGTTCACGTCGGCGATCTTGTGAAACTGAGAGCGGTCTTCGTGGCGGAAGGGGTAGTGCTGCAGCAGGTCGCCGAAGGTGGACACGCCCAGTTCTTCGCGCAGCAGTCGGCCGGTGCGCTCGCCCACGCCCTTGAGAAATTCTACTTTGGTTTGGAAGAAGTTGGACATCTGGTAGAGCAGCCTATCTGGTACGACTCAAACTGCTTAGTGGGGCAACGTTGTTTTCAGACCTTCCAGAACCGAACTTCCTTCCTCACGATGGTAGAGTTTGAACAGAGCAGACGTATCTAGAAATACATTCATGAGTCCTCGTATTGTTCTTTCAATAACCGCATCACTAAGAGACCCTTTATAATCTTTGAGCAACTCCCTGGATTTATCAAAAGAAAATCTCTCTCTTATGTTTCCCTTCTTCAGCACTAAAGTGTTTGTCTCCTCTAAAAAAGTTACAATAACCTTCATGGGCTTATCCGTGCCGATGGGTTCATCTAGCGCAAGGCGACCATTGTGATAAGTTCCGGTAAGTGCAATCATCTCTGTAAATTTGTGCAGTGAAATACTATTGGTACGTTTCAACTCAAAGATAATCATTTTCTCTTTCATCCCGCCACTCCAGCGTATTCAACAGATGAATCATATCGGCCTTAATATACTCAATGACCGGGGCCAGCGAATCGTTGGCGGTAGCGGTGCGGAAGTAGAGCGCGCCGCGCAGAAAGTGCTGCGTAGAATCGGTGATGTAGAACTGAAACTGGCTGGGCACCTCGCCCGTCAGTTCGGCCACCAGCGCCTTTTTGCCACTCGGCGTGCCCACCACCGCCTCGTTGATCGACGAGGCCTTGATCTGGTGGTTGGCCGTGAGGCGGTAGGCGTCTTCCAATAACGTTTCCAGGCGCTGGCGGTCGTTGTTCACCTCCTTGTAAGTGAGCTGGATGTTGGCGGCGTAATCGGGATAATAAACATTGATCCAGTAGGGTTCGGCGTTATACGAGGTATCCGGGTACAGCTTTGCCCGCCGGGAGTACTCGAAACGGTAGGGGAAGGTATCGGGCAAACTCACGTAAGCGTGGGGGGGCAAATCAATGCGGTTGAACCCGTTGGGCTTGGGCACGTAATCAGAAGTGCAGGCGGCTAGCCCCAGCAGGGCAACGACCGTGGCCAAAATGAAGAAGAAATTCGTGCGCATGCGTAACGATAAAAATCCTTGATTTATACGGACTAATTGTACTAAGATTATCTAATAAACGCGCACCGATGTAGGGTATTCGGTGACAAACCGCAAAAATGCGTAATAGAAACCTTTATAGTATGAATTAATAAGAAAAAAATATAACTTTGATAATGCAATGGAGACTTATCGTAACCTTTTATGAAAAAATTATTAATCACCGGCGGGGCCGGATTTATCGGCTCCCACGTAGTCCGTTTGTTCGTTAACAAGTATCCGGACTACCAGATTTGCAACGTAGACTTACTTACCTACGCGGGCAACTTAGAAAACCTGGCGGACATTAAGGAGCAGTCCAACTATCGGTTCATCCGAGCCGACATCACCGACCCGCAGGCGATGCAACAGGTGTTTCAGGAGGTGCGTCCCGATGCGGTGATTCACCTGGCCGCCGAGTCGCACGTGGACCGCTCCATTAAATACCCAATGGCCTTTATCCACACCAACGTGGTGGGCACGGTGAACCTACTCAACGCGGCCCGGGAGTTGTGGCAAGACGACGATAAGCAGCATTTATTCTACCACGTATCCACCGATGAGGTCTACGGCTCGCTGGATCACGGCGGCTACTTCACCGAGACCACCTCCTACGATCCCAAGTCGCCCTACTCGGCCTCGAAGGCCAGCTCCGACCACTTCGTGCGGGCCTACCACAACACCTACGGGCTGCCGGTGGTGGTGAGTAACTGCTCGAACAACTACGGCCCCAATCACTTTCCCGAAAAGCTTATTCCGCTCTGCATCCATAACATCAAGAACAACCGGCCGCTGCCCGTGTACGGCAAGGGCGAAAATGTGCGCGACTGGCTCTACGTGGAAGACCACGCCCGCGCCATCGACGTGATCTTCCACCGGGGCAAAGTGGGCGACACTTACAACATCGGTGGGTTCAACGAGTGGAAGAACATTGATATCGTTCGTTTGCTGTGCCAGGTGATGGACCGTAAATTAGATCGTGCGCCCGGCACCTCCGAACAGCTGATCACCTTCGTGAAGGACCGCGCCGGTCACGACCTGCGCTACGCCATTGACGCTTCTAAACTCACCGACGAACTGGGTTGGAAACCCTCCTTGCAGTTCGAAGAAGGCATCGAGAAAACTATCGACTGGTACCTGACGAACGAAGACTGGCTCAATAACGTGACCTCCGGGCAGTACCAAAAGTATTACGACGAGCAGTATGGCTAGATAACTTTCTGAGGCGAAGCGATGCGGGATGATTGTCACTGGTCATCTGTCACTGGTCATTTATAATTTTGACCAGTGAACAGTCACCAGAAACCAGTATCCGGCCGTCAGGTTACGTGCGGGTTGGGAGAAGCCACTAAGGGCTACGAACGCGCGGTCGGTTGACCGGGCCACCACAAAATCTCACCACCCTATGAAGAGTTTAGCCCAACGCCAGCAAGAGGCACTGGACATGCGTGTCCGGGCAGCAAAGATTGCCCACGACCGGGAGCATCCCGACGAGCACGTCGCCAACGACGACGAACGCCGCTACGTGAACACCGAAGGCGAGAAAACGTATTTAATGAACTTCACCAAGGGTCTGCGGCACGATGCTGAGACGGGCTTGGTGGCCGACCCCACCCACTACCAACTATTCGTGAGGGGCATCGACAGCGGCGATCCCAAAGAGTTTGAGGATACTCCGCTGGGTCCGGGCTTCGTGGTGGACAATGGCGACGTGCCGCCGCACTGCAAGGTGCAACCCAACTGGAAATCGGAAAAGGCAAAAACGGGCAACGACGATAACGCCGTAAGCATCCGCGCTTGGGAAAGTGCCGGGGCCGGGCTCACCTTCGACACCCAAGGGCCTGATTCTCAGGCTGTCACCATGAAGCCGGTGCCCAAGCTGGGCAGCGCGGAACTCACCGCCGAGATGGGCGAGGTGTACGTGCAGGCGCTGCTGCGCGACGTTCCGTTAGCCACCTTTTACGGACAGTCGGCCGATTCGCAAACCGAGAATGGTTTCCGTGGCCGGGCCGACCAACTGATTAAACACCTCAACAAGTTGCCGTATTTTCAACCCACCCCTGCCGACGGCTACTCTACCAATTCAGCACTGACTCCCGGTCCGCTGTCTCTAGACACCGCCTTTTCGAGGCATCACACCCGGCGACCGGGTGGGCCCCTACCTATCGCAGTTTATGCTGATGGGCAACACCGGAATCAATTCTAAGGATCCGGAGCACACGCCCGCCGACGGTCACATCAGCTACGGCGCCCTGCGCGTCGACCAGCGGGTGCGCACGGCGGCGCCCGAACACGACTACCTCCAACGCTGGGACGAGTGGCTCGACGCGCAAAACGGAGCCGATTTTCGGGGAATGGAGAAATACGTGCAAAATGACGCAGAGGGAGGGCTCAAGAAGCGGCGCTTCATCACCACGGGGCGCGACTTGGCCACCTACGTGCACTACGACGCGCTGTATGAAGCCTACTTGAATGCCTGCTTGGTTTTGTTGGCCAACGGTGCTCCCTTCGACGCCGGAATTCCCTTCCAAGCGGCTGATTTATTCGACCGGCAGCAGGGCTTTGCCCAATTCGGCGGACCGCACATTCTCACGCTGGTGCCCGAAGTGGCCACCCGCGCCCTGAAGGCAGTGCGTTTTCAAAAGTTTAACATTCACCGCCGTTTGCGGCCCGAAGCCTTGGCGGCTCGACTGCAGATGCAAGAAGCTATCACCGGACACTGCATCACCTCGCGCTACGACGCCACCTCCCACGTATCCCTGTTCGGCGAAATTACTGACGGGTTGAAATCTATCCTGATTGAGGTGGACAAGTGCAATCCGGACTTTGCCGAGGGCTACAACCAAGCCAACCCGGAAGTGGAGAGCACGGTAGATCACAACTATTTGCTGCCGATGGCTTTTTGTGAAGGATCGCCCATGCATCCTTCGTACGGGGCCGGACACGCCACCGTGGCCGGAGCCTGCATCACGATTATAAAGGCCTTTTTCAACACCAACAAGTATCTAAATCTATCCAAAAACGGTCAGTCGTTCGGCATCACCTCCAACCAGGCCGAGAGCAAGTTCGCCTTTGTGCCCCGGGCCGACGGTGAGGTGCTGGAGACCGTGACCACGGAGCCGCTGTCGGTAGGCGGAGAGCTCAACAAACTGGCCGCTAACATTTCTATCGGACGCAACTGGGCCGGAGTGCACTACTATTCGGATTACGTGGAATCGTTGCGAATGGGAGAAGAAATCGCCATCGGCATCCTGCAAGAACAGAGCATCATGTACAACCCGCTAGAGAACGTGTCGATGACGCTGGATAAGTTCGACGGCAGTCAGGTGGTGATCAAGTACGGCAAGGTGAAGACCACGCGCGAAGCGGAGCACCACCACACCTACCCATCAAAAAATGGGTCGCCTACTCCCGCCGAAGCAGCGATGGAGGTTACTAAATGTTTAAAAGGTAATGATGACTAATACTCCCACTGCTTGGGCAAGCCGTAGTCCGCGGCGAGCGGAGCGGTGGGAGAATAATCGTGCAAGTAGCCGAGCATTTCGTTCACGTCCTTCTCGAACTCGATGTAGTAGTCTTGATCGAGCTTCTCTAACTTCTTCAGGGCCATTTGGGCCTTTTTTACTAAGTAGACCGCCAGCTTCTCGGCGCGTTTCGCCTTTCGGTCTAGCAAAGCACGCTGGTGCCGAAAGGGCAAGTTGACCAGTAACAGCAGCAATTGCACCTCGCCGTACTTGTCTTTGGTCACCTTCACGTGGCGGGTGATGGTGCCACTGAAGTTGCGCAATTCCATCATAACGAGTCCGGGCGTATAGTTCCAACCGGTAAATCCTTCGCTTCTAAAATACGTGGTGACCTGCTCGATCAGCGCATCGCGTTGCTGCTCGGCGTCTACCTCATCCTCGAGCAATTGGTGGTGCAGCTTGCGCACCAGCATGGCGTCTTTGGCTATGAGCCGCAGCAGCAGCTTGTCCTTTTCGGGTTCGGGCATCGCCCGGATCGCTTTCTTGAGTTCGTCAGAGAGTTTGGTTGCCATAGCGTTATATTTTTTACCGCCCCAAAGTTAAACCAAGTTGGGTAAAATGCTATATTGAGACATGGAACGAGCGGCAATACTACAGCGAGTGAAAACCACCGTGCGGCAGATCGATCCGCAGGCAGAGGTAATTCTTTTCGGCTCCCGCGCCCGGGGCGACGCCCGAGAAGATTCGGACTGGGATTTTCTGGTGTTGACGAGTTTGGAAGAGAGCACCGAGACGGAAAGGTTATTCTGGGACGCGTTACTGGAAGTGGAGCTTGCCTCCCAAGCCGTTATCACCGCGCTCATCCATACCCAGCGCAAGGAACCCGATCGTCGTGCTTCCCCTTTGTATAAAAATATTAAAGAAGAAGGAGTAGCGGTATGAGCGAACGTCCAATTGACGACTATATTCAGTATCGCATCGAACGAGCGCGTGAATCTATCGAGGAAGCAGATATCTTGCTAGCAGCCAACCATTTTGCAACCACGGTAAATCGACTCTATTATGCTTCCTTTACTGATGCGGTTTTATAACGAAATTTTCCAGAAACGACACAAAGGTGACTATGAAGAACGCCCCGTTTTTGATCCGGAAGATGTTGCTCAGCTGCTCTCAATCACCAAAGAATTCGTCTCAGAAATAGAAATTCTCATTCGCCAGTAAGCCGCAGGTCGCGACCTGTGGCTTACTAGCGACGGCGTTTTTCGTCCACCATCGCCAGGTCAATTGTGCGGCGATCGATGTCGGTGTTCAGCACCCGCACCTGCATCTTGTCGCCCAGCGAAATGATGCGGCCCCGGCGGCGGCCCATCACCCGGTAGTTCTTCGCATCGTACTCATAATAATCGTCGTTCATATCGCTCATGCGGATCATACCCTCGCACTTGTTGTCGATCATCTCCACGTAGATTCCCCACTCGGTGACGCCCGACACGATGCCATCGAATACGTCTTCTTTGTGACCCGCAATGTACTGCACCTGCTTGTACTTAATCGAAGCGCGTTCGGCATCAGCGGCACCCTTCTCTTTGGTGGAAGAGTGTTCGCACTGCTGCTCGTAGGGCGCTCGCTCGGGCGGCTTGCCCCCGTCGAGGTAGTGCTGCAGCAGGCGGTGCGTCATCACGTCGGGGTAGCGGCGGATCGGCGAGGTGAAGTGCGAGTAGTGGTCAAAGGCCAGTCCGAAGTGCCCGGTGGCTTCGGTGGTGTACTTGGCCTTGGCCATCGAGCGGATGGCGATGGATTGCAAAATATCTTGTTCGGGCTTGCCCTCTACGGCGGTCATTAGTTTGTTGAGCGAGCGCGATACGGCATCCTCGCTGACCTGCAACGTGTAGCCGAAACGCTGGGCAAACTGGGCAAACTCGCTGATCTTTTCCAGGTTGGGGTAGTCGTGGGTGCGATAGATGAACGTGTTCTTTTCGCCCCGGTTTTTGATGCCAAAGGCGAAGCGGGCCACCTGTCGGTTGGCTAGTAACATAAACTCTTCTACCAGTTTGTGCGCATCTTTACGCACCTTCGGAATCACTTCCAGCGGATTGCCTTCCTCGTCCAGCCTGAACTTCACCTCGGTGGTTTCGAAGTTCACTGCTCCTTCCGCGAAGCGCTGCTTGCGCAGTTGCTTGGCCAACTGGTTGAGTGTGGTCAGTTCCGACACGTAGTCGCCCTGCTGAGCGTCCATCACCTCCTGGGCCTCTTCGTAGGCAAAGCGACGGTCGGAGTAGATCACCGTACGGCCGAACCACTCGTTCTGGATATGCGCCTGCTCGTTAAGCTCGAACACCGCCGAGAAGGTCAGCTTTTCTTCGTGCGGACGCAGCGAGCACAGTTCGTTCGAAAGCTTTTCGGGCAGCATCGGAATTACGCGGTCCACCAGATACACCGAGGTGGCGCGGTCGGTGGCCTCGTCGTCCAGGGCGGTGCCGGTTTGCAAATAGTGCGTTACATCGGCGATGTGAATGCCCACCTCCCAGTTACCGTTACTCAGCTTTTGGACTGACAAGGCATCATCAAAGTCTTTGGCGTCGAAGGGGTCGATGGTAAAGGTGGTCACGGGGCGGAAATCGCGCCGCTTAGCAATCTCTTTCTTGGTGATGCCCGTCGGCATCTTCCGGGTTTCTTCCAGCACGGCGGGCGGAAACTCGAACGGCAGGTTGAACTCGGCCATGATGGAGTGAATCTCAGCGTTGTTCTCACCGGCCGGGCCCAGCACGCGCGTCACCGTACCCACCGGGTTGCGGTCGCCCGAGGGCCATTTAGTGATGTCAACGATTACCTTATCGCCGTTGTTGGCCCCGTTCAGGTCGTCCAGGCGCACGTAGATGTCGTCGTACATCTTGCGGTAATCGGCGATCACGAACGCGTAGCGGGCTGACATCTCGAGGCGTCCGACGTACTGGGTGCGGCCGCGCTCCACCACTTCTACTACTTCGCCCTCGGGCCGACGGTCGGCGGTGCCCGCTCCGTAGGAAACTACCTTCACGGTGTCGCCGTCCAAGGCGTTTTGCAGTTCGTAGGCTTCCACGCGCATGTCTTGCTCCAGTTCGTCGCTCACGATAAAGGCGAAGCGGGGATTCACGAAATCAACCTTGCCCAGGATGAAAGACGGCTCGCTGGTGGACTGGTACTTGCCGCGGGGCAGTGCGCGGACCTTGCCCTGCTGCTCGAGCGCTTCGAGCAAAGGAATTACCGCCGATTTATCGGCCTTGGTGGTGAGGTTCAGTTGCTGAATGAGTTGCTTGGACGTGTAGGCCTTGGTTAGGTTGGCGTTCAGGGTTTCGATGACGCGTTGTTCTAAACTGAGGGGGGCACTGGTTTTTTTTTCACTAGCTACCGGTGCCTTACCTCGGGAAGGGGAAGACGATCTTTTGTTGCTAGCATTGCTTTTTGACTTGCTGCGGCTGTTCGCGGAAGACGATGATTTGGATGATCGCGATTTGGTGGTGCTTTTTGGTTGGTTGTCCGACGACGGACGATCCTTCTTAGCGGATTGCCGCCCAGCGGATTGCCGCTCAGAAGGCTTAGGTTTTTTGCTACGGGGCATAAAAATAAATGGTAATGTTATTGGTGATTAGATCAAGCATTCGGACGAATGCTTTGTGGAGTGATGAAAAGTAGATTTGCTACTTATTGGTACTAACTCAAATTGGCCAGAAAGGTTCAGTAGCTGTCGCCCAGATTAAGGTAACGACGCAAGATGTGCGGTAGCGGGCGAGCTTCGATTGTGGAAAACGCTCATGCATTAGTGGATGAGGTAGCGTAAGGACGAAATCAGCCGCACCTTTTTGAACTCCGGTGAGGCGGGGTCTTTGTCGGTGATGTCAAATACGCCCTGGTTGGCGCGGGCGATGTCGCCAATTTGCGCCCCTGAGTTATCGGCGAATTGCTCGGCCGAGACCCGGGCGTTGGCAATGGCTTCGGCCAGCATTTTTGGCTTGTAGTCGTTAATATTCGATATTTCGTAGGTAATCATGTTGTTGCTCATCACCTACACCACCGTGATGCGTTCGGGAGCGACGGGCGGCAGCGATTTCAACCGTAGATAAACCTGGGCGAGCAGGCTGATGTTGCGCTGGCAAAAGCGGGTAATCTTCTCCAGATCGTTCTCTTGATGGTACACCCGGTTGATGTCGCTTCCTCGAATATCGTCACTGTCGTCTACCTCCAGATCGAATACGGCGGCCAACAGTTCTAGCGGAGTGAAGCTCTTGTAATCGCCGAACTTCCAGAGTTGCATGGTGTCGATGTGGGGCACCTGCCAGGAGCGCAGTCCGCCCAGATCGAGGCAGTCGGGTAGCGCAATCCCGTTGGCCAGCATGCGGCGGCAAAGGTAGGGGAAATCGAACTCTTTGCCGTTGTGGGCGCACAGTTGCAGCTTCGGCTGGTCGAACTTCAGCACGGTTTCTTTGAAGTTCGCCAGCAGGTCCTTTTCGTTGTCGCCCGAGATGCATTTCACCCGCAACTCAGTTTCGCCGTCATCTAAGGCGTGAAAAAATCCTACCGAAATAACGATGATCTTACCAAACTCAGCGTAGATTCCTCCCCGGCCGAAATACAGTTCGTCCACTGGCAAATTATCGGGATTGGCCAAGGTAGAAGCTTTGCGCTGCCAGGCGCGCTGCATCACTGGGCGGAGTTGGTCGTAGGTCGGTTCAGCCGTAACCGTCTCAATATCAACGAACAGCAGGTGGGAGGATACATCGTGCGCCATGAGAGCAAGGATTGTTTAAAGGAGTATACGGAACGCGCGCCAAGCGGTTCGTCCGCCAATTCTTAACATAAAGATAATACACATTGGTAGGATGGTCTGCTAAACTTCAGTAGATCGCGGGCCATGTCTACGCTTCCCTCTTTGCAAAATGGTGCCGCACTTCAAGCGATGTGCGTTGGTGAACAACACAAGCTGGAACGGGGAGAGTATCTCTACCAACCGACCGATCGTCTGGACACGCTCTACGTGGTGGAGCGGGGCGCGCTGAAGGTGGGCGGTTATTCGCCCCGCGGCAAAGAGGTGGCCTACGACGTGTTGACCCGGGGAGAGTTAGTTGGCAACCTACAGTATCTGCCGGAAGGCAACTTCAGCGAGTTTGCCCGAGCGCTCACCAGCGTGCGGGTGGTGCGGCACCCCTTGCGCACCTTCAAAAAGCTGGTGCAGCAGGATGTGCATCTGGCCGAGGAGTTTCACCAAATGATCGTCCGGCGCTGGTGCCGGGCCGAGACCCGCCTGTTCCACATTGCTTCGCTCCCCCCGGACCAACGGGTAATAAAATTGCTTGAGCAGTACTCCTTGCCGATCACGGATGCCGATGGGCGGGTGCACTCGATGCGAAATTTACTGACCCAGCAGGACATTGCCAATCTTTGCGGACTCACGCGCCAGACCACCGCCCGTATTTTGCGAGAGACGATTGGCTAGTGGCTTTCTTTCTGGCAAAAGGCCACGGGGCCCCTGAGATTTGCGATTACGCATTGGTCGTTAGCCGTTGGGAATTGCGCGCAAAACCGCTAAATTTGCGTTCTGCAAATAACTGGTCCGCTAGCTCAACCGGATAGAGCAACTGCCTTCTAAGCAGTAGGTTTCAGGTTCGAGTCCTGAGCGGATCACTTTCGGTGGTGATTGGATTTTTGCCCGAGCTCACTCCAGGTAGGGTGCCAGTGCCTTTTGCCAGATGCGGTAGCCGGCGGCGTTCATGTGCAGGTTATCTTCCACAAAAATATCCGTGAGCACGCGCCCGTTTTCGTCCAGGGCCGGGGTCCAGACGTCGGCAAACTCGGTGTTTTTTTCCTGACTAGCGTATTTTTCTAGCAACGCATTCAGCTTTTCGTACTGGCCCCTCAGCTCCCAACGGGCCACACTGGGTTTAGGCGAAATAAACACTACCGGAGTATCGCCCAGCGCCCTCCGAAGTTTGGCCCGAAGCTGCCTGGCATCCTTCATAATTTGCTGGAGCGATTTGCCACTGGCCAGGTCGTTGTCGCCTTCGTAGATAAACACTTTAGCCGGTTGGTACGGATAAATCACCCGGTCGGCGTAGTGCAGTAGGTCCGAAAACTCCGAGCCGCCGAAGCCCCGGTTGATCACCCGCTGCTCCGGAAAGTAGTCGGCCACGTCTTGCCACTTGGCAATCGACGAACTGCCCACGAACAGAATTGCTCCGGGCGATACCGGATTAACGGAGTCTTGCCGCTCAAACTGCCGGATGGTGGGTTCCCAGCGCTCCGGTCCCCGCGTGGATACGTTGGACTGCGCTGTGCCTAAGGTTACCGTAATTGCGATGATTCCGGCGGTGAAGACTACTTCTTTTAGGTTCATAATTTGAAAGATTGAGGTAAAATTTCGTTTCGTTACAAAAATTTAGGCAATGACTATTGTTGCGCGCGCGAAATAAAGGTTCGGTCGCCCAATTGCCCGTACTTAACGGCGGCCACGAACACCGTGCCCCCGATGATGTTACCCAACGTAGCAAACACCTGAAAGTGCGCGTAATCGTTCAGGCTGATATCTTCAGAGGAAATAAGCCCGGCAAACGTCTCGATAGAGCCCACGATCGAGTGGTGCAGTTCGCCCAGTCCGATAACGGTGGTCACCAAAATGATCATTAACACCCGACTGATGGTGTCGCGCGAGGAGGTAACCAGCCACGAGAGCAATCCCATCAGCCACCCGGCAAACATCCCGCTGCTCAACGTAAGCCACCAGTTGTACTGAATGAGCTTTTCGGCGATGTGGTGAAAGGCATCCAGAGTGATGGTACCCATGCCGGGTCCGATTTGCACCAGGATGAAGCTAAACAGATAGCCCCCCATCAGGTTGCCGATGTACACAATGCCCCATAGTTTCGCCAACGCGCGCACACCCACCGTGCCGTTGAGCACCGGCAGCACGGCCAGCGTGGTGTGCTCGGTGAACAGCTCCGACCGGCCAATAATTACAAAGATAAAACCAATTGGGTAGGCTGCCGCCATCGCCAGGTGCATGCCCGATTCGCTGAGTTGGTCGCTAAACATAGTGTACAGCAAGCCCATCAGTAGCAAACTAAATCCCACCTCCAGCCCGGCTGAGAAAGCGGAGACGAACAAGGCCGGGGTGTCGCGCCGGTACTCCAACAACGACGTTCGCATTTGCTCCTGAAGAATCTGCTCTCCTTCCTTGAGCCTGTCCAGGTCGTGCCCCCCTCCCTTTTCGTCCTCATCCTCGATTTTGTCTAACTCCTGATCGATCTTTTGCTCTTCCTCGCGTTGCTTGCGTTCTTTCAGGCGTTGCTTTTCTTCGGGGGTGAGCGCATCCGTTTTGTCCATTGAATCAAATAAAGTGGTACGGAGTAGTAATCTTTCTTGAAAATATTTGTTCAAAGTAGTAGGCATGCATACTACTTTTGAGAAGAATTGCTTATCTTTGTTAGATATAGTATGCATGCATACTAAATTTAATTTAACCCACAAACCCCATTGGTCGATGGAAACACTAGTCAAAAAAGAAGCCATTAACGGAGGCGAGTTCCTCGTAAAAGAAACCGCCGCGTCCGACGTCTTCATCCCTGAAGAGTTTAGCGAAGAGCAACGCATGATGGCCCAGGCCACCCAGGACTTTATCAAGAAAGAAATTGATCCCAACATCGAGCGCATGGACAGCATGGAGGAAGGCTTTATGCCCTCGCTGCTCGACAAAGCCGGTGAACTCGGGCTGCTGGGCGTTGCCATTCCCGAACAGTACGAAGGGTTGGGCATGAGCTTCAACACCTCCATGCTCATCGCCGATGTGCTGGGTTCAGCCGGTTCGTTCTCCACCGCCTACGGTGCCCACACCGGTATCGGCACCCTGCCCATCCTCTATTACGGCACCGAAGAGCAAAAGCAAAAGTATTTGCCCAAACTAGCCTCCGGCGCGTGGAAGGCCTGCTACTGCCTCACCGAACCCGACGCGGGTTCCGACGCCAACTCCGGTAAAACCAAAGCCGTTCTCTCCGAAGACGGCTCGCACTACAAAATCACCGGGCAGAAGATGTGGATCTTCGAACGCCGGCTTCGCCGATATCTTCCTGGTGTTTGCTCGCATCGAAGACGATAAGTACCTGAGCGCCTTCATCGTGGAGAAATCGTTCGGCGGCATCACCATGAACGACGAAGAGAAAAAGCTCGGCATTAAAGGTTCCTCCACCCGGCAGGTCTTCTTCAACGACTGCGAAGTACCGACCGAAAATATGCTTTCCGAGCGGGGTAACGGCTTCAAAATTGCCGTGAACATCCTCAACATCGGCCGCATAAAGTTAGGTGCCGGAGTGATCGGCGGTTGCAAGCAAACGGTGAGCTACTCGGTGAACTACGCCAACGAGCGCAAGCAGTTTGGGGTATCTATCAGCAGCTTCGGAGCCATCCAGCACAAAATAGCCACGATGGCTACCCGCATCTACGCCACCGAATCGGCCTGTTACCGCGCCGGACAAGACATTGAAGACCGCATCGATGGACTGATGGAAGAGGGCTTGTCCGAAGCCGACGCCAAACTAAAGGGCGTGGAGCAGTTTGCCATCGAGTGTGCCATGATGAAGGTGCACGGCTCCGAGGTGCTCGACTACTGCGTGGACGAAGGAGTGCAGATCTACGGCGGCATGGGCTTCTCAGCTGACGCGCCGATGGAACGCGCTTACCGTGACGCCCGCATCTCCCGCATCTACGAAGGCACCAACGAGATCAACCGCATGCTGCTAGTGGGCATGACGATCAAACGCGCCATGAAGGGCGAAATTGACCTGATGGGTCCGGCCATGGCGGTAGCCAAAGAACTCACCTCGGTGCCCGATTTTGGGTCTAACGGGAGCAGTGGCTTCATGGCCAAAGAGAAACAGCTGCTGGCCAACCTGAAAAAGTCGGTGCTGATGGTGGCGGGCAAAGCCGCGCAGGACTTCGGCGCGAAGCTCGACCAGGAGCAGGAAATCCTGATGCACATTGCCGACATGATGATCGAAACCTACGTGGTGGAATCTACCCTGCTGCGCACCGAGAAACTGGTGGGCATCCGGGGCGAAGAAGCCTGCGCTTCTCAGATCAACATGGCCAAGCTGTATCTGTACGAAGCGGTGGAAAAGATCGACGCGCACGGCAAAGAAGCCATTGCCTCCTTTGCTAAGGGCGACGAGCAGAAGGTAATGCTGATGGGACTGAAGCGCTTCACCAAGCTTGATCCTTATAACACCAAAGAGCTGCGCCGCGATGTGGCCCAAGTGCTCATTGAAAAGAATGAGTACGCTTTCTAAAAATGATCGTCACGCCAACCAAACCGAACTGCTAGTCGCAGTTCGGTTTTTTTATGCTGTCACTCCCTGTTCCTTCGTCGACGCCTCGTCCGATTTCAATTTTCCTACCACCACCGAAGCGGTGAGGCCATGCACCAGGATCGACACCAGTACCACGAAGGCGGTGAGCGACCAGATTTCTTCCTGATAGGCGAAGTCCGCTTCGCTCAGGGCGAACGTCAGATAAAAGAAGGAACCGATGCCCTTGATACCAAAGAAGCTCACCGCCCACTTATCCTTGGTGCGCATGTCAACTCCCAGCAGTCCCAAAAAGCCACTCAGCGGGCGAATAAGAAACACGAAGGCCAGCCCCAGCAGTGCCATCGGCCAAGTGAGGTTTTCCAGGATTCCTTCTACCAAACTGCCGCCGAACAGCACCAACAGAATGGCCAGCAGCACGCGCTCAATCTGGTCGGTGAACGAATGCAATTTTTGGTGGTACTCGTGGTCCATCTCGTAGTTGCGCACGGTGATGGCCGCCACGAACACCGCTATGAAGCCGTAGCCCTGCGCCAGTTCGGTGATACCGTAGATAAACAGGGTGGACGCAAAGGCCACCAGCCCGTCGCGCACGTGCAGCATTTCGTGCTTTTCGGGCAGATGAAAAAACAGGTAGGTGATGCCCCGCCCCGTCAGCCAGCCGATGCCCACGCCCGCCACAATTTTATACAGCAGGTACTTCCCGAACCACTCACCCACCCACGGCTCGCCGCTGGAAGCAGACAGCGCAATCGCCACCGCCATCCAGGTGAAGGGAAAGGCCATGCCGTCGTTAAGCCCCGCCTCGGCGGTCAGTGAAAACCGGATGTCGTCGTTTTTGCCCGCGTTGGGTCCGCCCACCTGCACGTCGGCGGCCAGCACCGGGTCGGTAGGAGCCAGCACTGCGCCCAGCAGCACCGCCGAGGCCCAGTCGAAGCCCAGCAACCAGGCGCTGAGGCCAATCAGACTGGCAATGCACAGCAGCATGGTGATGGTGACCAGCCGAAAGGGCACCCGCCATTTTTTGAAGGAGAACGGGTGATCGATCTTCAGCCCGGTGCCCATCAGCGCGACGATGACGACCAGTTCGGTCAGGTGCAGTGTTTCAGACTCCATCTGAAAGGGGTTGGGCCACGGTAGTTCGTTGAAGAGCGCGTAGACGAGCATCCCAAATCCCAAAAAAATAATTGAATACGAGATGTTGATTTTTTCGGCCAGGGTAGGCATCCAGGTCATGCCCAGGGCGGCCACCCCAATCACGGTGATACTGATAAAATAAGGGTCCATAGAGCAAAAGTTAAGGCAAAAAAGTGAAGTTATTCGTGAAAATAGCAGTGTTGCCCCCTATAACCGCATTGCACAGCGAAGGTTATGCAGTCGGGCGATGGTCACTGAACAGTGGTTGAATTTAACAGGCTGCCGGTAAGTAAGAAGGTATAATCTTCTGCTAACTCTTTCCGCTTTCTCAATTACCGTTCTTCCTCGCTACCCCCCGAGCATGGCGAGAAAAAACGTAATGTCATAACATTGACTAAATTCCTAGAATAGTTTTATAAACCCGCTCGTAGCCTTCCACCATCCGGGCGGCGGCGAACCGCGCTTGGGCAGCGTCGCGAATGGCTCGCCGGTCGAGGGAGCCTACCTCATCAAGTGCTTGCCCGGCGGCGCGCACTACTTCCTCATCGTCGTCGGCGGCAATCACGAAGCCAGTTTGGCCATCTTCCACCACTTCGGGCACGCTGCCCCGCCGCACGGCTACCACCGGCGTACCGCAGGCCATTGACTCGGCCATAGTGAGCCCGAAGGCTTCTTCGTAGGTCACCAGGTGCAGACTGGCGTAGGCCCGCGACAGCCAGTGGTTCTTCTGCGCGTGGTCCACCGGACCCACAAACTCCACGCTTCCCTCCTTTAGGTGGGGTTGCACCTGCTGCTCGAAGTAGGCCTGGTTTTCGGGGGGCACAATACCGGCCAGCACCAGCCGCCGTCCGCACTGCTGCGCCACCCGAACGGCCAGGTGAATGCCCTTATCGGGCGACATGCGGCCCAGCACGATCAGATAGTCTTCCGGACTGGGGTGCGCGGTAAACGAAGCAGCGTCAATACCATTGTAGACCGTGGCAACGTAGTTTAGGTCGGGGGCCAGCCGCCGTTCGGCCTCGCTGATGGATACGTAACACTGTTCGGCGTAGTGTTGGTAGAGCGTGCGACTGCCCGTTTCGGCGGCGGAGCCGTGCAGGGTGGTCACCACCGGAAAAGATGCCGTACGCGCCGGGGGTACCCCGAAGCAGCCCGCGTGGTTGTGCAGCACGTCGACCCCTCGTGCGGCGGCCCGCTCGTAGGCGTGAGCAACGTGCAGGGTTTCGTACACCCGGCTGTCGAGCTGGCTACCCAGCTGGTTGAGTGGATGAGGGCACACACTCTCCAGTCGGGCAGTGGTGACGCTATCGGCGGTGGCGAACAGCGTGACAGAGTGGCCGCGGCGTACCAGCCCTTCGGCAAGTTGCGAGGCCACTAGCTCCCATCCCCCGTAGTGCAGTGGCGGGGTGCGCCAGGCGATGGGAGCCAGCAGAGCGATGTTCATTCCGTAGTTTTTAAGTTACCCGCTAAACCATTGCCGGATCAATTGGTTTAATGCCTACCAATTACTCAACTTAAAAACACTCTTTCATGGCCGAAGCTACTACTCAAACCGTTGAAGTGACCCGCCGGGGGGTTATTCTGGACGAAACCGATCTGTACTTCGAAAACGAAGGGGTGTTCAACCCCGCCAGCGTGCAAAACGAGGACGGCATTCACCTCTACTACCGGGCGGTGAGCGATGGTAACTATTCTACCGTAGGCTACGCCCGTCTGAGCGACCCCACCACCGTGGCCGAGCGGTGGGACCATCCTATCTATACGCCCCGGCACCTCACCGAAAAGCACGGCGTAGAGGATCCCCGCGTGGCGGTGATCGATGGCACCTACTACATGACCTACACGGCCTTCGACGGATTCAACGCCCTGGGTGCCCTGGCCACCTCTACCGACGGCTTCCAGTTTCAGCGGCAAGGGATCATCACGCCCAACATTAGCCTGCTGGATATGGAAAAGCACCTGCGAGAAGCTGGCAACGAGATTAATCAAAAGTACTTTACCCACATCGAGATGCTTCACAAGCGGGAGCCCATTCCCGATCAGGTGCTGGTGTGGGACAAGGATGTCGTGTACTTTCCGCGCAAGATCAACGGCGAGTTTGTATTCATGCACCGTATCTGGCCCGGCATTCAGGTGGTGCAGTACGAGCAACTGGAAGACCTGACTCCCGCGTTTTGGAAAGACTATTTCCACAACTTTCCCGACCACATCATGATGGACCCGACCTTTCCGTTCGAGAGTTCGCACATCGGAGGGGGCTGCGTGCCCATCGAGACGCCCGAGGGGTGGTTGATCATCTACCACGGGGTAGAAAAGAAAAAGTACGGCAACATCTATCACGCCGCCGCCGCCCTGGTTGATCTGGAAAACCCGGCCCGCGTTATCGGGCGGCTCTCCGAACCCTTCTTTTCGCCTGACCACGAGTACGAGCAGGTGGGCTACGTGAACAACGTGGTGTTCCCCACGGGAACGGCCCAGGACGGCGACACGTTGTATATGTACTACGGAGCAAGTGATAGCCAAATCGCGGTAGCCTCCTGTAGCATGGAAGCGCTGGTCAAGGCGCTAAAGGACTCTTAATTTGGTTTATTTTTCTCGCGTGATTCACTTTTTAACGCTATCCTTATGTCTTACCAAGTCAATCCTACGGTTTTATTTCTGACCACCTATCCGCCCCGAGAGTGCGGCATTGCCACCTTCACCCAGGATATGGTGCAGGCGCTCACTCAGCAGTTCGGTGCTTCGTACGACTTCAAAATATGTGCCCTCGAAGAAGGGTTTGAGCACCAGCGCTCCTATCCCAATGAGGTGGTTGCCACCCTCAACACCCGGGAACTGAAAGATTGCGCTGACTTGGCCGAGCAGGTCAACAACGACCCCAGTGTGCGCGTGGTGTGCGTGCAGCACGAGTTTGGACTGTTTGGTGGGCAGTGGGGCGATCACGTGCTAGCCTTCCTTTACTCGCTTACCAAACCGGTGGTGATCAACCTGCACACCGTACTGCCCGATCCTAGCCCGGAACTGCGTCGCCTGATGCGCAACGTGGCCCGCTCGGCCCAGCAACTGGTGGTAATGACCCATCGTTCGTCAGATATTCTGGAGCAAGACTACGGCATCGACGCCGCGCAAATCACGGTGATTCCCCACGGTACCCACCTCACTGCCTGGCAAGACCCGATTCGACTGAAAGAAAAGTACGGACTAGCGGGCAAAAAAGTGCTTACTACCTTTGGCTTGCTAAGCGAAAACAAAGGTATTGAGAACGCGATCACCGCCCTGCGAGCAATTAAGCAGGCCGTTCCTGAAGTGGTATACCTGATCCTGGGCAAAACGCATCCGGTGGTGGTGCAGCACGAGAGAGAACAGTACCGCGAGAAGTTACACGCGCTGGTAAAAGAGTTTGGTTTGGAAGACAACGTCCGTTTTGTGAACAAGTACCTAAACCTAGACGAACTGCTGGAGTATCTCAGCCTGACGGACACGTATCTATTCGTCTCGAAAGACCCGAATCAGGCGGTGAGCGGCACCTTCACCTACGCCATGAGTTGCGGTTGTCCGATCATCTCTACGCCGATGCCCCACGCCCAGGAGATGCTACGCGACGATACCGGTATCTTGCTTAAAGATTTTAATCAACCCAAGCAAATTGCCGAAGCAGCGATTAAGATACTATCCGATGAGGGATTGCGGCAGCATATGAGCAACAATGCCTACTACCACACCCGCGACGCCATTTGGCAGAACGTGGCCGTACACTACGCCCAGTTGTTTCAGCGGGTAGACGACCCCTTGGGAGTGCTGCGCTACGACCTGCCGGGAGTGAACCTGGATCACGTGCGCAAGCTGACCACCCCGGTGGGAATGATTCAGTTCGCTAATTTTGGCATTCCGGATCTGGATTCGGGCTACACCCTGGATGACAACGCGCGGGCTCTGATTGCGACCGGTATGTACTACCACCACCGGCGCGAACCGCAGGCGCTGTCGCTGCTAGAAACGTATCTTGATTTTGTGATCAGTTGTCAGCAATCCGACGGCAGCTTCTTGAACTACGTGGATGAACACCGAGGTTTTACCGCTCAGAATGCCGAGGTGAACCTCAACGACGCGGCCATGCGGGCCGTGTGGAGCCTGGGCACGGTGGTGCGTTACCACAAAATCCTTCCGGCTGATCTGGTCACCAAGGCCAAGGACGCTATCCTTCGGGCATTGCCCATGATTCGCCAGGTGGATTCACCGCGGGCGCGGGCCTTTGCCATCAAGGGATTGTACGCCTGCCACCGGGTGGAACCCAGCGCCGAATTGCTGGAAATCATCGACCAACTCGCCCTGGGACTGCTCGACAAGTTCAACGGGGTGGCTAGCCCTGAATGGAACTGGTTCGAGGACTACCTTACTTACGCCAACAGTGTGCTCTCCGAAGGCATGATGTACGCCCACCTGGCCACCGGTCGGGAAGACTATCAGCGCGTGGCGTATCAGTCGTTCGACTTTCTGCTGGAGTGTCTGTTTGTTAAAGACGGCCAGATCAAAGTGGTTTCTAACGACGGCTGGTGGATGAAGGGAGACATTTGCAAGCCCGGCGGCGAACAGCCCATCGATGTGTGCTACACCATCACGGCACTCTCGCTGTTTCATCAGGTGTCACAACGCCCGGACTATCAGGAGAAGCTGCACGCGGCCTTCAGCTGGTACTTAGGCAATAATCATCTGGGGCAAATCATCTATAACCCAGTGACGGGCGGATGCTTTGATGGGCTGGAAGCCGGACACGTGAACCAGAACCAGGGGGCCGAGTCTACGGTGTGCTACCTGATTGCCCGGTTGCAGATGGAGCTAGAGCACAGCGTGGCGCAGCAACCGCGGCATACGTACAAGATTATGGTGGGCCAGAACTACCTGGTCACCCGCGACGATGCAGTGGGTCGCTCGGTGGCATAGCACCCCTGACTACTGCGCGTACGCTTATTTTTTAAACTTTTACCGTTTTGGAACTACGTCTTGTCGATTTCCGGCTACCGCCCCCGGACCCCGCCCTGAAGCTGGTGGTTATTGTGCCCGCCAAAGATGAGGAGCATACGCTTCCGGCCACGCTAGCGGCCCTTTACCAGCAAACGGACCCTGAGGGGCGACCTCTTAACAAAAAATGGTACGAAGTGATTGTGCTGGCTAACAATTGCAGTGATGCTACCGCTGAGGTTGCTCAAGCTTTTGCTCGAGCGCATCCCGATAGTAGCATTCATGTGGTCGTGGGCCAATTACCCCCCCCCTGTGCGCACATCGGTTACGCGCGCCGCATTCTGATGGACGAAGCGTACCGCCGCTTGATGCTTTTAGGCCGTCTTCGAGGAATTATTGCTTCTACCGATGGCGACAGCACGGTGAATCCTACCTGGGTTTATCATACGTTAAAGGCAGTCCGGGAAGGGGCGGACGTAGTAGGCGGACGTATTCGTACCACTCCCCAGGCCATCGGACGGCGCTATTACTTGCAGGATGTGATGTATCGGCACCTACAGGCGCAGCTTGAGTCGATCATTGACCCGCAAGCGGCCGACCCCTGGCCCCGCCACTTTCAGAATTTCGGACCCAGCCTGGCCGTCACCTGCGCGTACTACGAGCGGGCCGGTCGGTTGCCCGTGCTTCGGGCGCTGGAGGACGTGCGATTCTACGAAGCGCTGCAACGCTGCGACGCCCGTATCCGGCACTGCCCGCGGGTAGAAGTACTTACCTCGGCCCGCACCCAGGGACGGGTAGACTTCGGATTCTCAGTGCAGTTGCAGCAGTGGGAGCAGATGTTGCGGCAGGGCGATCCCTTTGACGTGCCCCCCGCCGACTACTGGGTGTTCCGCTTCACTCTCCAGCAACACCTCCGGCAGGCGTGGCAGCGACGCTCGTTGCTGGCGCTGCAACCGGTGGCGCAATTGTTTTCGCTCTCGTCCCCCATTTTGTTCAACCGAATGGAAAGCAACCGCTACTTCGGAGCGTTTTGGCAGTGGGTCATCCAACTTCCGGAAGTAGAACGGGTAATAGCGAAGCGTTTCTCACCGGTACCAATCACCGACGCTATCGTGGGGCTTCGACAGCTTACTCGGCAGATCACGCCTTTCGTTCCCACCGGTCCAGGCGATACTGCTCCGTTCGTTGGTGCTGCTGGTGCGACAGCGAAGAATCTAGTTTGCGAAAGGCGTCGTGCACCTCATCACCGGTCAACGGGTAGTTAGTGGGCTGCACCCAGTGCACCAGCAGCAGATGTCCTCCGGGCCGCAGCGCGCGCAGCATGTGCTGCTGCGCCTTTTTCAGGTCGCTCCGCGACCAGTAATACCCCACCTCTGATACCAGAATCAGGTCGAAGGAGCCTTCGGGAAAGCTATCCGGCACCCGCATCTGCTTTAGTTGTACGTGCGCTTGGTTTTGCAACCGTTGCCGGGCATGCTGTAAAGGAAGATCACTGCCGTCGACCGCCAGCAGATGTTCGCAGCGAGGTGCCAATTGCTGAGTAAGCACTCCAATGGAACATCCGATCTCAAACGCATTTTGATAGCGCTCGTTGGGCAGGGCGGCCAGGGTGGCAATGTATTTGTCGCGCTCGTACGCACTGCTTGCGAAGTCCCAGGGGTCTTCGTTCTGCCGGTAGAGTTCGTCAAAATAGGCAGTAGACAATGAATCGCTCATGGTTCAAGAAAGTATTCGTAGGATTGGGTAAAGTGCTCAAGCATCCGCGGATCAAGCGTAAATCCTTCCGGATCATCATCAATCAACTGAGTAGTCTGCGATACGTGGGCGGCAATGGCGCGGCCTTTTTGCGGTAAAACTTTTGATACGTCCACTCGAAACCACCTTCCATCGGCCGGAGTAGGCAAATCATCGGGTTGCGTGGATTCCCACACCCAGATCGGATACTCCAGCCAGCGAACAGGCATCTTGTACTGATCTACCGCCGCCCGCAGCAGGTGCCAGGTGGCGCGGTGATCGCCGTGCGGATCGCGCCGCCAGGGCACCAGCACGGTTTGAGGACGAAGGCGTTCCAGTTGTTTACGAATAATAATCACCGCTTCTGCAAAGTTATCCGAGCTTGGCACGGGCACCCGGGTATCGGGGATACGCAGAAAAGTGATGTCCTGGTTAACTACGCCCAGAATTTTCAGCGCGGTCTGGGCTTCTTGCTCGCGCAGGTCGCGGCGCACTTGGGGCGGGTAGCGCTTCGAATTGGGGTGCGACATGCTGCCGTCGCTCACGAACAGCACCGACACCGCCTGCCCCCGCTGCCGCAGCAGCGCAATCGCCCCACCGCAACCCAGCGATTCGTCGTCAGGATGCGGAGCCACCACCAGCGTGGTGCCCCAGGATTCGAGCCCTTCCGGTGAGTAAAGTTCGGCCGACCGGACTACCTGCTCAAACGTCATCGGACCAGAGGGTGTGCGCGGGAGTAGTTTGTTCGCCCACGTACTGCCCCACCTGGGCCAGGGCGATGTCGGGGGCGGGCTGACGAAGGTAGGTGGTCAGGTCGGCGTGCAGGCGCGCGAAGGGTTGCGGATGAAGCAGTCCTCGGGCACCCACGCAACGTTCGGCCAGTTGCATCACCTCCAGTCCGATGCGCTCAATCACCGAGCGGGTCATGTTGGCGTAGTTGATGATCTGCTCCGGCGAAGCGGTACTGTCCGCCTGCTGACCCGCCTGCTCGATCCAGCGGTTGCCGGTTTCAATGAGGATCGCCATCTCCCCCAAGCGCATCCGCTGGTACGGATCATCGGTGCGGTGCAACTGCTGCAAATAAGCGCGGGTAGCATCGAAGATCGCCTCAGCCCCGCCCAGGTGCACCGCCGCGAAGCGAATGGCACCGCCACTGAAGTAGGGCTGCGTGTGGTAATCGTCGGGCTTGCCCAGCAGATCGTCTTCGGTGAGCGCGATGCCGCTGAAGTCAATCTTGTGACTCACGCTGGCGTGCATGCCCAGGGGTTTCCAGAACGACGGATCAACCGGGGCGTCGGGATGCGCGTTCGAGCGGAACGATGACCATCTGCCAGCCGCGCTCCTGCCCTTCCTCGTCGATGAGTTTTCCGGGCACGATGGGACGGGTTACCTGTCGTGCTCCCGAGCAAAAAGTCTTGGCTCCGTATAGCACATAGCGTCCGTTACCCTGGGCCACGATCGATACGCCGTCGTGCGCCTGGGTATTCCACACGCCGAACAGATGCTGCCCGTGCTGCACGTCGGCGTACCAGCGTTCCCGTTGTGCTACGGTGCCGAACAAGTGAATAAGATACAGGGCATTAATGTGGCCTTCGTAGATGCGGCCCACCGATAAGTTTCCCCGGCCGATCAGCTTGAGCAGTTGCAGTTGCCGAGCGGTGGGCGATTGGTTGAACGCCAACGGTTGCCCAGACAGGGTGATACTGAGCAAATCAGCCGCTCGCAGCCAGGTAAATTCTTGCTCAGGAAACCGCCGGGCGTCTTCCTCTGACTGCTGCTCACGGTACCGAGCCATCCGTTCGGACAGCTGCGCAACCGGCGTCAGTACGGAGGAAACCTCCGTTTGGGAGGGGGAATCAATGGTTAAAATCATGGGGCGTCAGCTAAAAAAATGGAGATACGTATACCTTGGAAAAGAGCAAAAACCGTGAGATGTTTAGCTAGGCAACCGGCTCTTTGCCGCGATTCTCTTCCAGTTGCTTGAGGCGGTACTCAGCGTTGCGGCGGGCGTGTTCCGAGGGCTCAATTCGATGACCATTCCGTTGGGCGTACACCTGGGTGAACTCCGCTCCGAAGAGCAAAATCAGGCTGGAGTAGTAGACCCACAGCATGATCAGAATGATTGATCCGGCCGCGCCGAAGGTGGCTCCCGGATCGGATTGCCCGAAGTAGAAGCCCAGCAGAAACTTACCGATGGTGAACAACACTGCGGTGAGGAGCGCGCCGTACCACACCGACTTCCACTCCACGTCGGCATCAGGCAGCACCTTAAACATCAGGGCAAACAGGGTGGTGAGCACTCCGACGGAGAGCAAGGTATTAATAATAAAAAAGATGAAGGGCGGGAAGCCCGGCAACTGCTGCTCAATCCAGCCGTCAAGGGCGGCCAGGGCTGCCGAAAGTAACAACGATACGATCAGCAGAAATGCTAGTGCCAGCACGATACCCAGGGCGGTAACCCGGCTAATCACCGTTTGCTTGATACCCGCGTCGGGGTCTAGTTCCACCTCCCAGGCGTCGTTCAGGGATTTCTGCAATTGGCTAAATACCCCGGTGGCGCCAAATACCAGCGTAGCAAAGCCCACGATCAGCGCCATCGTGGAGTTGGATTCCTGCCGCGAGTTCTCCAGCATGGTCTTCACCTGATCGCCCGTGTCGCCCCCCATCGCGCCGCCCAACTGATCGGTGATGACTTGCTCCACGTAGTCGGGACTCCAGATCAGGCTGGCTACCGTGACGACAATAATTAACAGGCCGGGCAACGAGAAAACGGAGTAGTAGGCAATAGACGCGCTCTTCTGAAAGGCATCGTCGCTTTGCCACTCCTGGTAGGTTTCTTTAAAGTAACTGAAAATCTGACGAGCGGTCATAGCACAAAAAAGTGGGTTTCGCGCTAATAACTCGAGAGAAAGGCGAAAAGTTATTCGCTCCTCAGCGCATCCACGGGGTTGGCCAATGCCGCGCGGGTCGTCTGGAAGCTGACGGTAATCAAAGCCACCAGCAACGACAGCCCTCCGGCAAAGATAAATACCCAGACTCCGATGCTGATCCGGAAGGCAAACCCGGACAACCACTCCTGAATTAGAAAGTAAGTGATCGGTACTGAAATCAGAAAAGCAATGACGATCAACAACGCAAAGTTCCTGGACAAGGCAACCAGCAGTTGGATAAGCGAAGCACCCAGCACTTTTCGAATTCCGATCTCCTTGGTGCGCTGTTCCGTTACAATCGAAGCCAGCCCGAAGAGTCCCAGACAGGCGATAATAATCGCCAACCCGGCAATGATCGACACCACCTTGCTCATCTGCTCGTCGGCCTGGTAGAGGGTTTCAAAATGTTCGTCCAAGAAAGCGTACTCGAAGGGGCGGTCCGGCACCAGTCGCTCCCACGTGTTTCGCACCGCCTGGACGGATTGCTCCACGTTGTCCGGACTGATCTTCACCGACAACTCGTCGAAACCCCAATCAGGGTGCAGGTGCAGGGCCAGCGTGTTGACCGAATGGTGCAGCGAGTTGAAGTTGAAATCGTGCGTTACGCCGATGATCGTGCCTAGCGTGTCGTTGTTATACCAGCCAAACCCAAACTGCGCTCCAATGGGATCGGCCAGTCCCAGTTCTTTGGCCAGGGCTTCGTTAACAATAAAGGCAAAGCCGGGATCGGTGGCGTAGTCGCGCGAAAAGGAGCGGCCCTGCTGCACGGGGATACCGTAGACTTCCAGATAGTCGTAGTCCACATTGACCTGCGACGAGGTGAGCTCCCGCAGGGTGGTATCGGTCTTCATCTTCACGCCGGTCTGATGAAAGTTATTGCCGATTCGTTGTCCCGAAGCGGTCACTCCCACCACGCCCGCCTGGGTCAGTAGCTCGTTCTTGATGGTCTCGTACTGCTCGTTGGCGGTGCCGCTCATCGGGATGAGCATCATCTGGTCTTTGTTGAAGCCAATATCCTTGTTTTTCATAAAGTTGAGCTGCTGCGTGGCCAGCACCGTGCCGACGATCAGGGCAATGGCGGTCGCGAACTGTACGATGACCAAACTGCTTCTCAGCAGCGACTTGCGGTTTAGACTCGTCAGCCTCCCCTTGAGCACCTGTGCCGGTTGGAAAGAGGACAGAAAGAAGGCCGGGTAAAAGCCGGACAGCACGCCCACGAAGACGGCCAGCGACAGCACGCCCAGCAGCACGTCGGCGTGGTCAAAGATCGTTGACAGCGACAGCGAGCGGTTGGTTACCTCATTGAGATACGGAATGAAGAGTGTGGTCATGGCCAGCGATAAGACCAACGCAATGAACGTCAGCAATACGGATTCGCCCAGAAACTGCCGAACCAGTTGTTGCTTGAGGGCGCCAATCGCTTTGCGAATGCCCACTTCCTTAGAGCGGGTGGTAGAGCGGGCCACCGATAAATTCATGAAGTTGATACTGGCAATGATCAGCACAAAGAAAGCCAGAATGGAGAATATGCGGATGTACGCGCCGTCGAACTTCCGGTAGTTCTGGTAATCGTGCTCAATGTCGGTTGAGCCCAGGTGCACGTCGGACAGCGATTGCAGAAAGAGCGTGTAGTACTCCGTTGCCTCTTCGTTCATGTGCGATTGCAGGAACGCCGGAAACTTGCTCTCCAGTTGCGCGACGTCGGTCTGGGGAGACAGCACCAGGTAGGTAACCAGAAAATTGCCGCCCCACTGATCATTGAACTCCGGGTTTTCTTGGGTCACCGTGCTAATTGAAGCCAGTGCTTCGTACTGTAAATGCGAGTTTTCGAGCACGTCGGCCAGAATGCCCGTTACCTTATGGTTCTTGTCGTCAATGACCAGCTGCTGGCCCAAGGCTTCTTCTTCACCAAACAACTTCCGGGCAGTCGCTTCGGGCAGCACAATGCTGTTGGGTTTGTCTAGTGCAGTAAGCGGATCGCCTTGCAACAGTTCAAAGTCGAAGATTTCCAGAAAGGTAGAATCAACCACCGCCGTCCGCTCGATGACCATTTGGGTGTTATTTCGCTGGTACAGCAAGTCGCCCCGGACCCAAAAGCGGGTAAAGTCGGTTACTTCCGGCATCTCGTTAAGCAGGTTGGGTCCCATACCGGACATCGACAAGGCCACTTTTTGCGGACTCATGCCGGGGAAGGACTGCACTTCGGCGAGCCGGTAGATACTTTCCTTTTTCTGATGAAAGCCATCGAAGCTTAGTTCATCGGTGATAAACAGAAAGATCACCAGGCAGGTGGTGATGCCGATGGCCAGACTGAATACGTTGATGAATGAATACACCTTGTGCTGCGTCAGGTTGCGGAGGGCAATTTTGAGGTAGTTCTTGATCATAATTTTGGGGACAGGCGAGGTGATGAGTAGGTCTGATTTTGGTTCGTGTCATTCGCTGCGCAAGGAATCCACCGGATTGGCCGTGGCCGCGCGCCATGCCTGGACCCCGACCGTCAGCAGCGCGATGATCAGGGCCGTGAGCACGGTAAGCGCAAAAACCCCCGGCCCCACCGCAACGCGGTAGGCAAAGTCCGCCAGCCAGTCGCGGGTGAAGTACCAGGCTACCGGGGTGGCAACCACAAAAGCTGCCAGCACCAACCACACAAATTCTTGCGAGAACATCACCAGCAGACTGCGAACGCTCGCCCCCAGCACTTTGCGAATACCAATCTCCTTGGTGCGCTGGTGCGTGGTGAAAGAAACCAATCCGAAGAGCCCCAGGCAACTAATCAATACCGCCATGAGCATGGCCGCATTGATAATCTTCGCGGTACGCTGCTCGGTCTGGTAGAAGTCAGCAATGGTATCGTCGTAGAAGTGATAGGTGAAGGGCAGCTCCGGATAAAACTGCCGAAACGTTCGCTCCAGCGACTGAAGCGCCGACGACAGGTCGACCGGACCCTGCCGGGGGACTGACAGACGCACGTTGAACACATTGAGCTGATTCTGGGCCGCTCCCAGCATGAGCGGGTGGATGGCTTCGTGGAGCGGACCGTCGTGGAAATCAGCCACCACCCCGACGATGGGATACAGTTGCCCGCTGCCCTTGTCGATCTGTTGACCAAGGGCCTCCGCCGGGTGGGTGAAGCCCAGTTGGCGGATAGCGGTTTCGTTGAGAATCACCTCCTTGAGCGTATCGCTGGGCAGCAGGTTGCGTCCGGCGATGAGCGACAAATCGTAGGTAGCCAAGAAGGCCGTATCTACCATCTTGTGGTACATTTGCAGTCTGCTGTTGTCCGTCGTATCGGGGTAAAGCCTCACTCCCGACGAACTATGACCACCGGTGGCGGGCAGCGAGGTGCTCATGCTCAGATGTTCCACCCCAGATAGATTGCGTAATTCGTTGGCCAGCACGTAGCGGCGGTTCGTCGTGTCTTCCCACGTCAGCGGAGTTTGGAAGTGCACGATCGCCTCGGTCCGAAAGCCCATGTCCTTGTGTAGCACGTAGGAAATTTGGCTACCAATGATTAAGGTAATCAGGATAAAGGCCTGAGAGATAGCGAACTGAAACACAATCAACGACCGCCGCAGGTACGCTTGCCGGGAGGTGCCTCGTCGGACGAAGGTCTGACTCTTCAGGGCGGCGGTGGGCGAATAGCCGGACAGCACGAAAGCCGGATACAAACCCGCCAGCAAGCTTACCACCAGCACGATCGCCAGCAGCAACCAGGCGTCGCCACCGACCAACATTCGTTCTAGCGACAAGCCCGGCGGAAGCGCGTCAGAAAAGTAGTCCAGCGCCAACTGCGCCAGAGCCAGGGACAACACTCCGGCCAGGGCGGTAATCAGCATGGTTTCGCCCATAAACTGCTGCACCAACTGCGAACGACGACTGCCCAGCACCTTGCGCACGCCCACCTCTGAAGCCCGCAGTCCGGCGCGGGCGGTTTCCAGGTTAATAAAGTTGATGGCCGCCACCAGAATTAGAAACAGCGCAATCGCCAGCAGACCGTACAAGGTTGGCTTGTGGGCGGTGCGCTGCCGGGGCAAGGTCACGTCAGCGTCGAAGTGCATCTCCTGTAGCAGCTGCAAATTAAACCGATGATCCGTGTCTCGTCCGTCGGTTTTGATGTACTTGTCGGTAAGAGCGGCAAATTGTGACTCTACTGCTTGAGGGGCAGTGTGCTTTTCCAGTTTGACAAAAGCGACCGAGCGATCTTTCACACTGTTCCAATCGTCGGGTGAATAGCGCTGGCCAAGCACTTTGTTGGTATGAAGCGTTTCGTACGACAGATACTCGGCAAAGGCCAAGTCGGTCTGGCGTTCCTCATCAGCCACCACTCCCACCACCGTAAACGGAATAGAATCAAAGTAAACGAGCGTCTCTCCCACCGGGTCGCGGTTGCCAAAGTAAGTTCGCGCACGGCGGTCGGAGAGAACCACTCGGTAGGGGCCAGCCAACGAAATAGGCGAACCGGCTAACCAAGCACGAGGAAAAATCTGAAAATACGACGAATCTACAATGGCTACGTCTTGCTGTTCTCCCAACTCGAGCCCCTCAGGAGTCGCCACCTTCGCGTTGGTAATTATCTGCAAGGCAGTCACCTGAGACAAGCCGGTAAACTCACCGCGCAGCACCGCCGGTAAGGGAGCATACACTCCGCCGCTTTTTATCCATCCCAGTGAGCCGAAGTCCATCTCGGTGGTTACCCGAAAGATACGCTCTGCGTCGGGATGGTGGCGGTCGTAGCTAAACTCGTAACGCACCAGTAGCAGAATCACCAGGCAGGCGGCCAGGCCCACGGCGAGTCCGAGGATGTTGATGGTGGCCGGCAGCCGGTTCTTTCGGAGATTGCGCCAAGCGCTGATCAGATAGTTTTTGAGCATGGTTTTGTGATTTGTCGATGAAGTTGCAGTGAAAGATTACTCGCTGCGCAGGGCGTCCACCGGGTTGCTCAGGGCGGCGCGCACCGACTTGTAGCCCACGGTGATCCAGGCGATGCCGACGGAGGCGAGCAGGGCCAGGGCGAAGTAGGTGATGCTCAGGGGGATGCGGTAGACGAAGGTCTCCAGCCAGGCTTGCATGGCGAAGTAGCCCAACGGAGCGGCAATAATAAAGGCCAGCAACACCAGCAGCGTGAACTCTTTAGAAAACAGGTAAACGATCTGCGGTACCGAGGCTCCCAGCACCTTGCGCACGCCGATCTCTTTCTGTCGTTGCAGGGCCAGATATGATACCAAGCCGTACAATCCCAAACAGCCGATCATAATCGCCAGGAAACCAAAGATTCGGAACGCCTGAAACATAATATCTTCCATTATGTACATCGCTCCACTTTTGAAGTACTCCTCCATCGTCAATGCTTGGTAGAAATAGTCAGGATAAGTCTCTTCCCACGCATTTTGCACGAACGATAGCTGATGAATAGATTGCCGTTCGGTGAGTTGGATAGCGGCGATGTTGACCCAGTCGCCGTAGTACAACAGGTTGGGATGAAGCTCTCTCTGTAACGACGTATTGTTGAAGTCCTGCACCACCCCCACAATGTTAGCTCGTCGGTCGCCGTCCATCAGTACCTGTCCTACCGCTTCTTCGGGGGTGCCATAACCAAAAGTTTTCACCGCCTGCTCGTTGATCAACACGTTATAATCCGGCAGCGAATCCTCCGGCACTAGCTTATCTTCCTCACGCAGGTTTCTTCCGGTTACCAGGGTGATCTCGAAAAGTTTCTAAGTACTGCGGATCAACACTTTTTCGCTCGATACCGTACTTCTCAGTTTCTCCCCGCAGCGGATTATACGCTTCCGTCCAACTCTGACTGCTTGACATGGGTGGACCCGAACTAAAGCTCACCCGCGCCACCGCGGCCTGATTGGTAATCTGGTTGCGGAAGGCTTCCAGTTTCTGCTCATCATTATCCGGCATATATACCACCGCCATGTCGTCTTGCCGAAACCCCAGGTCCTGCTCACGCAGATAGCGCATCTGCATGGAAACGACAATGGTGCCGATGATAAGCAATTGCGAGATCACAAATTGGGTTACCACCAGCGTCTTGCGCAACGAGAACTTACCGGCGAAGCCGCTCTTCTCCTGACCCATCGACTGCTTTAGCGCCTCTACCGGACGGAAACCCGACAGCACCCGGGCCGGATAATAGCCCGCTAACAGCGTGATCACCAAGCACAACGCTACCAGAAAATAAATGATAGTAATATCCACGGTATACGCGGTGTGAATCACCACTGATAAGTACTTACTAAAAGCTGCCAAGAACCAATCAGCCAGCAGCAGCGCGACTCCGGCGGCCAGCACCGTAATAAGAAAGGTTTCGCTCAGAAACTGGATCATCAGTTGCGAGCGTACTCCGCCCAGCGTTTTGCGAATGCCAATTTCTTTGGCCCTTCGCACCGATTGGGCCGTGGCCAGATTGATAAAGTTGATGCAGGCGGTAAGTAACACGATGATGCCCATCACCACAAAGGCACCGATTAGAACGGTTGGCGTGGCGTAGATGGTGCCCCCGTAGTCTTCGTCGGTATGCACATCCGACAAGGCCTGGAGGGAATAGCTCTGCTTAGCCGCTTCCTCCGCATCGCGGTACTTATCCGTGAAGGCTACTAGTTGTGATTCTATCCGCGCCGGGTTTTCCGATTCGGGCAGCAGCACAAAGGTGAACCAGTCGGAGTTGACATTTCCCCACGCATCGTCGAGCCAGTCTCGGTCTTGCTCGTACGCCTGGATAGGCAACAGCAGATCAAACACAATATTGGAATTCTGCGGAACGTCGCAGGCTACGCCGCTAATCTGATACGGCTCTTGATTCACGATCAGGGTTTTTCCTAGCAGCTCGTCGTAGCGATCTCGGTAGTCTCGGCCGTAGAGTTGGTCAGCCATTTTTTTGGTAAGCACCACTTCGTTGGGGGTGGTGAGAATAGTTTTTGCGTCTCCAGCTAGCAGGGGATGATCAAACATCCGCAGAAAGTACGCGTCGGCGTACGTTAGCCCATTGCCCCGCTGAACGTCAGTCAAGATGGGTGAAGCCTCGTCGGATGTTTTCAGAATGGCTTCATTAAAAGCCACTACCTGCGTCACCAGCGGTAGGTCGGGAAAGTCGTTGCGCATTGCTTTCGCCAAAGGATAGGTGACACTTCCTTGATAATTGATGCCCTCGTTGCCTTCGTATTGCCCTACGACCCGGTAGATGTGGTCGGCTTGGCTATGGTAGCTGTCAAAAGAATACTCGTCTTCCACAAAGACGTAGATGGCAATACAGCAGGCCATGCTGAGGGCCAATCCGGCTCCGTTGATCAGGGTGTTCATTTTGTTACGGCGGAAGTTGCGCAGGGTGGTAAGCAGGTAGTTCTTGAACATGATTGTTCGGGGTTATAGGTTCTGAGTTTCGGGTTCTAAGTTCCAGGTCCTGTTGTTTGGTCAAACGCTATGCCTTGATGTTAATTATTTGACTATCAGTTATTTGGGTAGTTTTGTGGTTGTTTAAAGTGTCCGTAATCGCGCAGTTGCTGTTCACTTTCGGACACTTTGTTCAGGAAACGTCACGGCGAGGTGAGCCGGTGGCTCGCTGAAAAACCAGCAGTGAGCAAGTCTGTTAAATTCCCTTACGCGCTAAAAAAGCCCTCGCCGCTGCGGTCTCGAGCACACATAAATGTGTCTGGGACTGCGTCGGCAGGGTCTTTGCCGGGTTGCTTACTACTAATCCATTCCACGGGCCTATGCAGTCTTCCTCTGTTTCGAGGCGTCAGCCTCGCAGTGACGTTCACCATCGGCATTCGGTAGTATGAAAGGCGGGTGGGTGTATATCGTGGCCAATAAGCGGCGCACCACGCTGTACGTGGGCGTGACGTCTAATCTGCCGCGGCGCATTGGGCAGCACAAGACCAAGTTCTATCCCGGTAGCTTCACAGCCCGCTACAACTGCGACCAACTCGTCTACCACGAAGCCCTCCCCACCATCGTGGAAGCCATCGCCCGCGAGAAACAATTAAAGGCCGGTTCACGCAAGAAAAAGCTCACGCTCATCCGCCGCCTCAACCCCGACTGGCGCGACCTATACGACGACATTAGCGATGAGTAAACGACACTTCCCCCCAACCGTCACTGCGAGGCGGCTTGTCTTCGTACTAAAGAAAACGTAAAGGGCAGGCCAGCTAAAGTCAACCCAATCGAACGCCAACCAACCCCGCCGACGCAGTCTCGAGATAGTGGAAACTGTGCTCGAGACTGCGTCGGCGGGGGAGCTTGCGTTTCTTTTTCGCAGCCTTGCTCTCCTGCCGGTTACGCTTCCTTTACCAAGTGAGCATGCCGCCTCGCAGTGACGTTTCCGGGTGGCTCACTCGTCTCGCAACGAGTCGACCGGGTTCGCCCCGGCGGCCAGCAGCGAGCGGTAGCCAACCGTGAGGGCAGCGATGGTGAGAGCGATCAGCAGCGTGATGCCGAAGAAACCGGCGTGCAGCTCGATGCGGTGGGCGAAGGTGTCCAGCCAGGCCCGCATGGCAAGATAGCCCAGCGGCGCAGCCACGACAAACGCCAGCACCACCAGCCCGGCAAACTCCCGCGTGAAGCGGAACAGAATGTCCGACACGGTAGCGCCCAGCGTCTTGCGAATGCCGATCTCTTTGCGCCGGTGCAGCGTAAGGTACGATGCCAAACCGTACAGGCCCAGTCCGCCCACCAGCAGGGCCAGCCCGGCCATCAGGCGGAACAGTCGGTAGAGCATGTCTTCCAACGTGTAGAGCATCGCCACGTGCTCGTCAACCCACTCAGACTGAAAAAAGGCGTCGGGGTAGAGCGCCTCCCACTGCGACTGGATGGTTGACAGCACCTCGGTTGGCTGGCCGCTGATGCGAACGTGGGCCCACCCGCAGGGCGTCGCCGTAGAAGAAGTAACCCGGTTGCACTGCTTCCTTGAGCGAGTTGTTGACGAAGTCGGCCAGCACTCCGACCACTTCCATGCGGATTCCCGCCCCCCGGTCGAGGGTGAAGGTCTGTCCGAGCGCGGCTTCCGGGTTCTCGAAGCCGAGGGTTTGCACCGCCCGCTCATTGAGCAGCACCGCTCGGGTGGTCGCGCTGTCGGGGGCGTAGTCTGCCTCGCGCAGGTTGCGTCCGGCCACCAGCGACAATCCGAAGGTTTCCACGTAGTGCGGGTCGACTACCTTTTGTTCCAGATTTACTTTCTCTCCTCCGGCGGCGTAGCCTTCGTTCCAGCTGCGGTTGCGCGAGGTGGGCGGAGCCGACCCCAGCGCCACCTGCTCCACCGACGCGTGGGCGAGGGCCTGCTGCCGGAACAGCGCTCCGGCCGCCGCGTTGCGCTCCGAGAGGGGCAAATCCACCATCAGCACGTTATCCTGCACAAAGCCCTGGTCCTGCTCCTTAAAGTAGCGCATCTGCGTGGCCGTCACCAGCGTGCCGATTAGCAGCACCTGGGCAATGGCAAACTGGGTAACCGTGAGCACCTTGCGCAGCGAAAAGCGCGCTCCAAACCTGGTGCGGGTGGTGGCCACCGACTGCTTGAGCACCACCACCGGCTGGAAGCGAGCAAGCACCAGGGCCGGATAGATTCCGGCCAACAGCGTGACCAGCAGCGCCAGCGGCATCAGGAACAGCAGCAGGCTGAGGTCTAATTCAAACCGCATCACCACCCACTGCGTGTAGGGTGCTAGGTAGTCATTAATGCCGTCCAGCATCAGATCGGCCAGGGCTACCGCCAGCAGCGAAGCGACGAGTACCTGCAACCCCGCTTCGCCCAGAAACTGCTCGAGCAGTTGCCGTTTCTGTCCGCCCAGTACTTTGCGGATGCCTATTTCCTTGGAACGCTGGATGGCCTGGGCGGTAGATAGGTTCACAAAGTTGATGCTGCCGGTGAGCAACACGACCAATCCTAGGCCAACCAGGGCGCCCAGCAACAGCAGCGGCACGGTGAAGAAGGTGCCGCCGTAGCGCGCCTCGGTATGCACGTCGCTCAGAGCCTGCACGTGGTAGGTGCGTCGCTGCGCCAGGTCTTCGTCCAGGTAGCGCTGCTTGAGTTGGTTAATCGCGGTGGCCACCTGAGCCGACGAATGCCCTTCGGCCAGGGTGAAGAACGTCTGACTGGCGTACGGGGTGCTGCTCCAGTTGTTGGCCCATTCGGGATTTTCTTCTTCAAACACCGCAAAGGGCAGCAGCAGATGAAAGTACACATTTGTCCGGTCCGGCACATCCGCCAGCACCGCGCTTACCCGAAAGTCACGACCGTTGATGTTGAGGATTCGGCCGACGAGCGCATCGTAGTGATCCGGTTCCCCGGTTCCGAACAGTCGGTCAGCTAATAGCTGGGTGATTATCACTTCATCAGGACGTTGCAAGAGCGAAGACTGCGCTCCGGCGATGACCGGATAGTTGAAGGTCTCGAGAAAATACGCATCCGCGTAGACCGTATGGTACGCCTGGAAACGCTGTTCGTTTCCGGTGGAGTCAATCCGCTTAATGATCGCGTAGTTGCGGGCGTAGAGTTGCGTTGCCGAAGCCACCGAAGGCACTTCTTCCCGCAGCGTCTCGGCCATTGGAAAGCAGACCGACCCCGAATAATTCGTACCCGACGGTTCTTCCGTCTGGCTCACCACCCGGTGCAGGCGGTCGGCCTGCGGCTGGAAATTGTCGTAGGTGTACTCGTGCTTCACGATTACGTAGACCACCAGGCAGCAGGCAATGCCCACCGATAGGCTGATCACGTTCATCCCGGTGGTGGTGCGATGGCGCAGCAGGTGGCGGTAGGCGGTGATGAGGTAGTTGCAGAGCATAGTAACCGAAGGTTTGATTTTTATTTCATTAAAAAAAGCAGCGTCTGATAGACCCTGCCTTTCTACTGCTTACAAACTACTGAATGTTGCTACACATGGAATTTCTCCTTGATATTCTCGGTCACAATCATGCCGTCGAACAGGTTGATGGTGCGGTTGGCGTAGGTGGCATCGTGCGGCGAGTGCGTCACCATCGCGATGGTGGTGCCCGCCTTGTTGAGCTCCGATAGCAGGTTCATCACCTCCTCGCCGTTGGTGGAGTCCAGGTTACCGGTCGGCTCATCCGCCAGGATGAATTTGGGATTAGCCACCACGGCCCGGGCGATGGCCACGCGCTGCTGCTGTCCGCCTGATAACTGCTGCGGAAAGTGACTGCGGCGGTGCATGATGTTCATGTGCTCCAGGGCGGCACTCACCTTTTTCTCGCGCTCGGCCGAAGGCACTTTCAGGTACAGCAACGGCAGCTCCACGTTTTCAAACACCGTGAGTTCGTCGATCAGGTTAAAGCTCTGAAACACGAAGCCGATGTTGCCCTTACGCAGTTGGGCGCGCTGCCGCTCCGAAAAGCTGCCCACCTCATGGTCCATGAAGTGATACTCGCCCGAACTCGGGTTGTCGAGCAGTCCCAGGATGTTGAGCAAGGTGGATTTGCCGCAGCCCGATGGGCCCATAATAGCGACAAACTCGCCGGACTTGATCTCCATGTTGATGTCGTTCAGGGCGGTGGTCTCTACCTCGTCGGAGATGAAGACTTTTTTCAAGTTGTTAGTTCTGATCATGGTTTTTGGGGATTAGGGATTGGGTGTTGGGGTTTAGAAAATGGGTATTAGGTTTTGGAGATTAGGGGTTGGGTTATGGTATTAGGTTATGGGATTAGGTTATGGGATTAGGTTTTGGGGATTAGGTATTAGGGTTTAGAGGATATTCGAGTTCTCACTCTTTTGAGAAAGATATTGAGCATCTTTTTGGCGGCGATCAGTTTGTTCAAGATGATCTGGTATTCGTCTTGGTGAATATATTTTAAGTCTTTTGATAACAATAGCTGATACTCTAGCTCGCTGGCGGATCCCATCGCGATGGTCAGAAATCTGGCCAAGTCAGGATCGGTGTTTCTACCACAGCCCTCCGCGATATTCGTTGGTGCTGAAGCTGCCGATTTTCTCATTTGACTATTCAATCCGTATAACTCTTCCGAAGGAAACTTCCGGGTAATTCTGTAAATGTCTAGCACAATTTCGTGGAAAGCCTCCCACACCCGCAACGTCTTAAAATCAATCATCTTTCTGATTTTGTGATGACCACCCTCACCTAAAACCCAACACCCTAGCCGTCCCTGCAAATCCCAATCCCTAATTCCCAACTCCCTAGCCCGTCCCGCAAGTCAAAACACCAGCACCTCATTATCCCCGAAATTCTCGTACGAAGAAGTAATCACCCGCTCGTTGGGTTCTAATCCTTCCACCACTTCGTAGAATTCGGTATTCTTGCGGCCCAGTTTGATATCGCGTTTCAGGGCTTTGCTGCCGTCGTTGTTCATCACGAACACCCAGTTGCCGCCCGTGTCGCGGAAGAAGCCGCCCGTGGCCAGCAGCACCGCTTCTTCGGGGCTACTCAATTCCAGCTTTATGCGCAACGACTGTCCGCGCCGGATGCCTTCGGGTATTTCGCCCACAAATTTCATGTCCACCTCAAAGTTGCCTTCCGACACGGTGGGATATTTCTTATAAATCTCCAGACGATACTCTTTTCCAGCGAAGCTGAAGGTGCCCTGTTGCTCTACGTCTACGCGGGGCAAGTAAAGCTCGTCGATGGCCACGCGCACCTTGAAGGCATCCAGCAGGGCCACTTGTCCCAAGCGCTCGCCGGGACTGATGGATTGCCCGGGCTCCCAGTCGGAGGTGGTGAGCAGGCCTTCGGTGGGGGCGGTGATGACCAGGTTGCCCAAGATTTCGCCCACGCCCTCCATGCTGCGCAGCATGCGGTCTTCCGACGAACTAATTTGCCTCAGTTGCATCGAGCGAGCAATAGAATCCGACTGGTAGGCTTTGTAGGTTAGTTCCTTGCGGCGCACATTGTACTTATACTGTTCTTCCACTTCTTCCAACTCGCGCTGCGAGATGAGTTTCTTTCCGGCCAGCTCCTGAAAGCGGGCGTACTGAGGTTTCACCAGATGAATTTGATAGTCTATTTCAGCCAAGGCGGCTTTTTGGTTCAAGTCGTTCTGATCCAGTTGGAGACGGGTGGTTCGCAGTAAATTGAGCTGCTCGTACAATTGCGCTTCGCGCTGTAGCACGTCCAGTTGCAGATTAGAGTTAGCCAGCGTCATAATGGTATCGCCCTTTTCTACCAAGGCACCTGATTCTAGCGTGATATCTTTTACTACGCCGCCTTCCACCGCGTCGAGGTAGATCGTCTGACTCGGCATCACGATACCGGTTTCCGGAATATTTTCCTGAAACACGTCGCGCTTCACCTCCGAGATGGTGATCTTCTCGGCGTCTACGTTTAGCTTGGAGCGGTTGTCGGCGAACAAAAAACTATAGAGGACAAGCGAGAGAACAGCGAGTCCGCCCCCGATCGCCAGGATGCGTCCGGTCGTCCACGTTTTCTTCTTTATTTTTCGGTCCATTCCCATGATACGATTCTTTGGTTGTTAGTGATCGGATGGTGGATGTTTGACAGTAGATGGATAACCTAAAAAACGAATATCCAACATCTAGTATACAACATCCAGTGAGTTGCCAACGCTGTGCCAAACCACGGAAACCTTATTGAGGGCCAAATTTGGCCGATCGGATGCGCAGCAGGTGTCCGTTTTCGTACACCAAGTGTGCGGTACCGTACGCTTTTGTTCCAGAGTAACCGGATTGTAGTAGACGCCGCGGCTTGGGGTAAATACAGTGAAATCCGGCTTACCTTCGCCAAATGGCTACTTTCCGAATGCCAAAACCGACCGTATTAAATTCTTTCAGCGCAACGGTACAATCTTTGACCCCCGCTCATTAAATTATCTATTGTTCCCCCGCTTGTCCACTTAAACAACTACCTACCCAATCCCTAATTCCCCAAAACCCAACACCCACACAACATGCCCCGAACCGCCAACAAAACCGGAAAAATACTGATCGTCGACGATAACGAAGACGTGCTGCAAGCGGCTAAGATATTCCTGAAGCGCCATTTCTTGCAAATCGATACCGAAATGAACCCCGGAGCCATTCCGGCCACCATCAGCAACGAGCAATACGACGTGATTTTGCTCGATATGAACTTCACCAAGGACGTGAGCAGCGGTAAGGAAGGCTTTTTCTGGCTGGATCAGATTCTGGAGAAAGACCCCTCGGCGGTGGTGATCCTAATCACGGCCTACGGCGATGTGGACTTAGCCGTGCGTGCTATTAAGGAGGGAGCGACCGATTTTGTGCTCAAACCCTGGAACAACGAAAAGCTGCTGGCCACCGTGATGGCCGCCCTGCGCCTACGCGCCTCCCGCAGCGAGGTGAACCAACTGCGCTCGCAGCAGGAAATCTTCAACGCCGACCTGAACACCAAGTTTCAGGATATCATCGGTAGCAGCCCGGCCATGATGCGGGTGTTCGAAACCATCGAGCAGGTGGCTGCCACCGACGCCAACGTGCTGATTCTAGGCGAAAACGGCACCGGCAAGGAAGTGATCGCCCGCTCTATTCACCGCCACTCGGCCCGCGCCGACAAGGTATTTATCAACGTAGACCTGGGCGCAGTGACCGAGTCGCTGTTCGAGAGCGAATTGTTCGGACACACCAAAGGCTCGTTCACCGATGCCAAGCAGGATCGGGTTGGGCGCTTTGAGGCCGCCTCCGAAGGCACGCTCTTTCTGGACGAGATCGGCAACCTCACCCTTCCGTTGCAGGCCAAACTACTTACGGCGCTACAGAACAAGCGCATCACGCCGGTAGGCTCCAACAAGGCGGTCGACGTGGACGTGCGCTTCGTGTGCGCCACCAATATGCCGTTGTACGAAATGGTGCAGAACAGCGAGTTTCGGCAAGATTTACTCTACCGGATCAATACCATTGAGATTCGACTGCCCGCCCTGCGCGAGCGTCCCGAAGATATGGAGCCGCTGGCCAGTCACTTTCTGACGATGTACACCAAAAAGTACGGCAAAGCGGTGCACTCGATCAGCCCCAGCGCCATTACCCGCATGCAGAAATACCAGTGGCCCGGCAACGTGCGCGAGCTGCAGCACGCCGTGGAGCGGGCCGTGATCCTGAGCAACAAACCTACCCTGCAACCCGAAGATTTCTTCTTCAATGCCGAAGGACCCCGGAGCGCGCAGGATCAGCAGGATATGCAATTAGAGAAATTTGATCTGGAAGAAGTAGAAAAGCTGTTAATTCGCAAGGTGCTCAAGAAGCACGGTGGCAACATCTCCAAAGCGGCAGGCGATTTGGGCCTTACCCGCGCTTCGCTGTATCGCAGACTGGAAAAGTATGATATTTAACCGATTTGAGTGGACGCTTTTGATGCGCATCACGCTGCTGGCCGGTAGCATGTTGCTGTGCCTGTACTTTTCGGTGTACACCGAAAAGTACGTGAGTGGCGTGATCGTATCGCTGCTGGTGGTCTACCAAATCTACGAACTCTACCAGTACGTGCTGGAAACCAACCGCAAGCTCACCCGCTTTCTGGAGGCGGTGCGCTACTCTGATTTCACGGCGGGTTTCAGCAAAGACAGCAAGCTGGGCGAGAGCTTTCGCAACCTGAACCGCATGTTTAATGAGGTGTTTGACGCCTTCCGGAAGGCGCGGGCCGAGAAAGAAGAGCACTGGCAGTACCTGAAAACCGTGGTGCAGCACGTGAACGTGGGGTTACTATCGTACGATGAGTCGGGCAACGTGGAGCTGATCAACAACACCGCCAAGCGCTACCTGCGCACTCCGCACCTGACCAACATCCAGGAACTGGCCGCGGTGAACCCCGAAGTATACCAAACGATTCTGAACCTGGCGCCGGGCACCAAGACGCTAGTCAAACCCAGCAGTGACCTGCACCTGTCGATCAACGCCACCGAGCTGCGCCTGCGCGGCAGTCAGTACAAACTGGTGTCAATGCAAAACATTTTATCGGAATTGCAGCAACAGGAGATTGAGTCGTGGCAGAACCTAACCAAGGTGCTGCGCCACGAGATCATGAACTCCATCACGCCCATTGCTTCGCTGGCGGGCACGGCCATCGATATCATTCAGGAGGACGTGGTGCGGCAGAACGGCAGCATGTCGTTCGATCTGGAAGCCTACGAGGATATCAGCATGAGTTTACGCACCATCGAGAACCGCAGCCGGGGCCTGGTGACCTTCGTGGATGCCTACCGTAACTTCACCAACATTCCCCGACCGGAGTTTCAGCGGGTGGTGGTGAAAGACATTGTGGAGGAGGTGGTGAAGTTGATCCGGGCGGGAGTGGCCGACCACCGGATTGCGCTGGAGGTGACCCTGGATCCGCCCAACTTGATCGCCCGGATGGATGCTAAATTGATCGAGATGGTGCTCATCAACGTGCTGAAGAACGCCGCTGAGGTGCTGGGAGATACAAAAAATCCCACCATTGTCATCAACGTGCACTCCGACATGGAACAGCGGGTGTTCATTGACATCACCGACAACGGCCCCGGCATCGAACCCGAAGCGCTGGAAAGAATATTTATTCCCTTCTATACCACCAAAAGCAGCGGTTCGGGTATTGGCCTGAGCCTGTCGCAGCGCATCATGCAGATGCACCAGGGTAACCTACTGGTTCGCTCCAAGGTAGGCGAGGGAACAACCTTTACGCTGCAATTGTGAGAAGATGATCATACGCGGGCGGTCTTCCATTCTCCCCTCCGAAACAACACCACGCTGGCCACGGCCGACGCCGAAAAGGTGATCGCAATGGCCACGTATACTCCCGTTGGTCCCCAGCCCAGCGGCACGGCCAGGAGGTAGGCCAGCGGAATCTGCAATGCCCAGTAGCAACCCAGGTTGATGAGCAGGGGCGTGCGGGTATCTCCCGCGCCGTTGAACGATTGCCCCACCACCATGCCGTACGACACAAAGGCGTAGCCCACGCAGATAATCCGCAACGCTTCTGCCCCGTGCTGCACCACCACCGGATTATCACTAAACAGGCGCACCATTGGGTACGCGGCCGCGTAGAAGACCATCGAAAGCGCCAGCAAGAACAGCAGGTTGTAGAAGGCTGTTTGCCACACCGACTGCTCGGCCCGCAGCGGATAACCCGCTCCCAGGTTCTGCCCTACCAACGTAGCGGCTGCGTTTGACAGTCCCCAAGAGGGAAGAATTGAGAAGATAATGATGCGCACGGCAATGGTATAGCCCGCCAACGCCTCGCTGCCGAACACCGCGATGATGCGTACCAGAAAAATCCAACTCGCCGACTCCACCAGAAACTGCCCCATGCTGCCCGAGGCAATCTTCAGCAGGCGCAGCAGGGTGGTGGTCCGCAACACCAGGTTGGCGTAGCCTACCCGCACCAGTGCCCGTCCGCCAAACAGATGATACAACTGGTAAACCACTCCCACGCTACGCCCGATGGTGGTGGCGATGGCCGCCCCCGTTACGCCAAACGCGGGCACCGGCCCCCAACCAAAGATAAAGAGCGGATCGAGCAGGATATTGAGCCCGTTGGCGATCCACAACGACCGCATGGCCAGCGAAGCGTTGCCCGCCCCCCGGAAGATGCCGTTCACCAAAAACAGCAGCATGATACTGATGTTGCTGGCGAACATCAGGCGGGTGTAGCCCACGCCCGCTTCCACCAAAGCGGGTTCACCGCCCATCAGCCGCAGGATATCGCGGGCAAAAAAGCCGCCGACCAGCGCGATGACCAGCGAAAAGCCGACCGCAATGGCAATGGCCTGGAAGGCGGCATCAGCGGCTAGTTCGGGACGCTTTTCTCCCACGCGCCGGGCCACGGTGGCGGTGGCGGCCATGCTGAGGCCAATGGCCACGGAGTAGATGATGGTGAGCACCGATTCAGTGAGGCCCACGGTGGCCACGGCGTGTACGCCCACCCGGCCCACGAAGAAAATGTCTACCACCGCGAAGAGCGATTCCATCACCATTTCCAGCACCATCGGCACCGACAACAAGAAGATGGCGCGGCGGATGCTGCCCGTGGTAAAGTTGGTTTCAGAACCCCGTAGGGCGATGCGGAGGTATCGATAGAATTTTGCGAAGCTATTTTGCGCCATGATGAAGCAGTAAGTGGTGACCTAGGAAGTGAGGAAGAATGGCCCAGAGGCCGGAAGAAGATCAGCAGAAGCTGACTAGCCGAGAGTGGCTGAGAAAGAGAAGGACGCAAATAGCTTCATGTCGACAAAGGTAGGCTTTCGTCGGGTTGGAACAAGTACTGCCGCGTATATTTTTTGGTGGCAATAGATCATCCCCGGTTTTTTTGCGTTATTGAAGCATGAAAAAACTTGCCCCCTGTTGGCTGCGGACGGCCTTCGGTTGCCTGCTTGTAGGAACTACCATCTCGGCACAAGCGCAAGAAAATAAGTGGAGCGTGGGAGTGAAGGCCGGCCCCACGTTGCCCTCGGTAATCAGTTCCAACCGGCAGTTGCTGAACACCGGCTTTAGAACCAGTTCCCGGATACGCTACACGAGCGGACTGGCCGTGCAGTACCTCACCGAAAAAAACTTCGGACTGCAGGTGGAGTTCAACTACACCCAACGCGGGTGGGAAGAACGACCTGCCGATGTGACTGTAGGAAGAAGTCTACCCAGCCGCTTCTATCGGGTTGACCTTGATTACGCAGAAGTGCCCATTTTGGCCCACGGCTACTTTGGCAAACGCAACCTGCGCTTGTTCCTCAACGCCGGGGTGTATCTGGCGTATCTGTTGTCCGCCGAAGCCGAACGCGCCGAGGTGCCCGACGATGAAGACATTACCATCTTTTACGAAGAACGCTTTCAGAACCGGATGGACTTTGGCGTGCGCGGCGGCGGCGGCGTGGAAGTAGTTACCAAGATAGGTATGTTTCAGGCGGAGGGCAGCTACAACTTCGGCCTCAACAGCGTGATGGACAAGAGCGTGCAGCAGATTCCGCACATCATCCAAAACAACGCAATCGCAATTACGCTGGGGTATTACGTGCAGTTTTGATTACGCTGGCTAAGGTACTCTTCAAAAGAAATGGTTTCTTCCCCTTGAGCTTTTACTTCATCATACATTCTGATGTCCTCTATTTCCTCTAGCATTTTGTAGTACTTTTTTATTGGCAAGATCACCGCTAGCTTTTCGCCACGGTCATCAGTTACAAACTGAGTTTTCATAGTTTTATGAATAAGTATATCGAGCTCGAGTGATCGACGAATATAAGAAATTAAGGGATAAAACGCTTCTGCGCAGCGCCTTCGGTTCACGGAGCAGCCTCCGGCACGTAAACCAGTGTACTCAGCTCCTCTTCTCGAAACATCTCCTGGGCAATTTCTTGTAGGTCGCTCGCCGCCACGGCGTTGATTTTTGCGTAAATCGTATCCAGGCTTTCTAGCTCCCGTTTTTCCAGCAGGCTGCGCCCGATGGCCAGCATCAGGCTCTGGTTGTTCTCGCTACTCATGGCCAGTTGTCCCATCAGTTGCTCCTTGAGGCGGTGCAGTTGCAAGCGGCCCAGCGGCTTCTCGCGCAGTGTTTTCAGCTCCTTCATCACGTAACCCCTGGCCCGGGCGAGTTGCGCTGGTTCGGTACCGAAGTAGATAGCAAAGAAGCCGGTATCGGTATACGACTGATACTCCGCATCGGCCGAGTACACCAAGCCGTGCTTTTCGCGCAGCGCCAGGTTGAGGCGGGAGTTCATGCCCGGTCCGCCCAGCAGGTTGGTGAGCATGAAGAAGGGCAGACTGCGCTCATCCTGCACCGGAAAGGCCGTGCGGCCGATCGCGCACTGCGCCTGGGTAAGCGGACGACGCACGGTTTTCTGCTGCGGCACGTACGTCCTGAAGGGTAGGCGATGACCCGGTCCGTGCAGCGCCGGTACGTTCGATAAATACTTTTCCGTAAGTTTCACCACCTGCTTCATCGGCAGGTTGCCCGCGCAGCAGAACACCAGCTTTTCGGTGTTCATGTGGTCGGCCAGAAACTGCTGAAAGTCGGCCCGGTGGAAGGTGGGGATGCTGTCGCGGCTACCCAGAATGTTCTTCCCCAGCGGATGCTCCCCGAAGATTACCTGGTCGAAATCGTCCTGAATGGCATCTTCAGGCGAGTCGTAGTACATGGCCATCTCCTCCAGAATCACGTTGCGCTCGCGCTCGATCTGCTTTTCGGGAAATATCGAATCGAAGGTGATGTCGGTGAGTAGCTCCAGGGCGGTCTCGAAGTGGCGGTCGAGCAGCGAGGCGTAGAAGCAGATTTTCTCCTTGGTTGTGTAAGCGTTCAGCTCACCCCCTACCGCTTCCAAACGATTTAGAATATGGTAGGATCGCCGTTTTTTGGTTCCCTTGAAGGCCATGTGCTCCCAAAAGTGCGCCAGGCCGTGCTGCTCAGGCCGCTCGTCGCGACTGCCAATGTCCAGGATAAATCCGCAGTGCACTACCTTGGTGTGCGTGATTTGCTGGTGCGCTACCCGGATTCCGTTGGGCAGGGTATGTAATTCGTATTCGGGCATAAGTGTTCCTCCGCTTTCTGTCTAAACAAACAAGAGGGCGAAATTAGTTTTTCTGCAACGAGATTCCTCCGTGCGCTGACTCTTTAAGTCAGACCGACGCGTTCCGGTCGTTTGCGCACCACGAATCTTTGTTCCTTCTGCATCAATTAGCTATCTTTCGTAGCCGCTAAAATTCACCGATATGATCACCAAAGCCTTTCGCAACTGGAAATTTGAAGAAGTAGAATTAACGTTCGGTGTTGAGCAAACGTACGATCATCCGTTGTTAACCGATTGGTTATCCGTAAAGAATGTGCCTAATCAAGAAGAAGGCCAGCTGCTAGAAAAGCTGCGGCACAAGCTAGCCGCTCTATCAATACGTATAACGAGGAAGAACTCAAAATGGCGTTCATTGCTCCGCTTCTCTACTTGATTCCTTTTGAAGAAACCGGGTTGCGTTTTTTTTGCTGACCGTCCATTTTCCTTCAAGTACGGTCAGGACGAAACCGGCAATGAAAATAATTAGCATGATATTGCCCTCCCCCAACGATACTAACATTCTCTTTGTGGGACAAGGAAAGGAGCAAAAAGCGCCTTTCTAGCCTGCCAGGGCAATCGGCAACGCACTTGCAAAGCATAGGATGTACCACCAAACTAGATATCCCATGCAACTCGAGCAATTCTTCCAGCAGTCTTTTTCTACGCAAATGAAAACTTTTAACAAGCACGCCCGCTTCCTGATGTCGCGCGAGCAGCGCTGGTGCGTGATCGGACTCTACGAACTCAACAAATCATTGGTTGAACTGTGGGTTGACCGTCGGCAGCACGAAATTGTGGGCTTCCGCGAAGTGCGAGACTTAGACCAACTGCACAGCTACGTAGAGCACCTGCCTCTAGAACTTTATAATCGTTAGTTTGGGTGGTTAAAAAACCCTCCCGTGGGTGCGGCGCATCAGTTGGGCCGCTACCCCGGGCAGGGTTTTCATCAACTGAACCCCCACCTCCGACATCCACTGGCTCCCAAATAGCCGTTGCACCTGCCGCCCCACCCACAGCCGGGAGGCAAAGTGCCGTCGCCAGGCTTGGGCGTAGGCTTGCTCTAGCGCCCGTCGATCAAACCCTGCCGAGCGGTGGTGCCTAATGATCAGCTCCGCCAGAATTTTGGCCGAATGAATGGCCAGTGCCATCCCGTTGCCGCACAGGGGCGTAATCAGCCCGGCCGTGTCGCCTACCATCAGCACGTGCTGCACCACCGGCTGCTTGGGGGCAAACGACACCTCATTGATCACTTCGGGCCGATCAAACAGAAATTCTGACTGCTGAAATATTTTTTTTAGGTGCGGATTGCGCCCCAGCACCCGTTCCTCCATCACCTCAATGCTGCCGTGCTGCCGCAGCGAAGCCCGACTTCCTAAATAGCATACGTTGCACCGATCATCTTCCACCCGCGAGATGCCGCAGTAGCCTCCTTCAAAGTTGTGCAGGGCGATCAGATCGTCGGGGAAATCAGTTCTCAGGTGATACTTCACCCCAATGTAGAATGACCGCTGTTGCATAAACGGCCGGTCCAGGGTTTTGTCCAGCCGCGAACGTTTGCCGTAGGCTCCCACCACCAGGCGGGCCGTGCGTTGCTGATTCTGCGGCAGCGTCACCGTGAAATAGTCGTCCTGAAAGCTTACTCCTTGCACTTGGGTTTCGAGCAGAAACGCTGCTCCGGCCCGCTGGGCGCGTCGGTACAAAAACTCATCCAGCGCGTAGCGACTCACTCCGAAACCTCCCAGATCGAGCGGCATGGTCTCGCTGCGTCCGCTCGCCGAGGTGAGCAACAACCGTCGAATGGCCGTTGGTTGAAGTGCCTCCGGATACGCATCGATAGAGCGCAGAAAAGGCACCACCTCATTCGAGATATACTCTCCGCACACCCGGTGAAAAGGATAGGCTTTCTTCTCGATAACCAGTACCGACAACCCCGCTTCAGCTAATTGAATGGCGCTGACTAAACCGGCTAATCCTCCGCCGATGATAATAATGTCCTTCAAATGAATGATGGATAGTGGTGGTTGAATGGTGGATAGCAATTAGCTTTATCTAATATCCACTATCCAACATCCGATTATGCGTTCACTTCTTCTCTTCTTCGTTCTTTTTCGTCGAGCTGCCGTCGTTTTTCCTCGAAGCAGATGATCCGTTTGGCCATCCCGGGGAAGACAAACCCGTGAAACGGCCACACGGCCCACCAGTACAGGCGGCCGATGAGGCCGTGCGGACGGTAGGTGGCGGTTTGCAACAGGTAATCCGCTCCGCCTTCGTTGAGCACCTGAAACTCAAGCCACGCTTCTCCGGGAAGCTTCATTTCGGCGAAGAGCAACAGGCGGCCTTCTTCCTTATCGGCCAGCAGCACCCGCCAGAAGTCAAGCGCGTCGCCCGCTACCAACTCGTGCGGACTGCGTCGTCCACGCCGCAGGCCCACTCCGCCCACCATCCGGTCCATCCAGCCCCGGACCTCCCACAAGAAATCCAGGTAATACCAGCCCCGGCCGCCGCCGATGCTCCAGACGTTCTCGATCACCTGCTCACGCGGTTTGGTGAAAGAGATCCGGCGGATGTCTTGGTATACACCGTTCTCAGGCACTTTGATGCGCTCGAGTAGGTTCACGTTGATTTTACTGCTGTTGAGCGAGTCTTTCCAACTGGAGATAACCTCGTTCTGAGCGATGCGCTGGAACGCTCGATCAACGGCTTCTTCGTAGGATATCAGCGCATCAATCGGCACAATATCTCCGATGCCTTTCTTCTCGATAACCACCTCGTTTTTCATACTATCTACCAGACTACGGGCCAAGCCAAAGGAGGTGCTAGTGACGAAGTAGAGCCACAGCGAGGACAGGCGGGGCGACAGAAAGGGCACGGTGATGATCCGCCGGGGCAGGTTGCGCACCTTGGCAAACTTGAGCAGCATTTGCTTGTAGGTGAGCACCTCCGGGCCACCGATGTCAAACACCCGATTGTAGGCTGCTTTTTGGAGCAGCACGCCGTCTAGATACTGGAGCACGTTGCGCAGGGCGATGGGTTGCGACTTGGTATTGAGCCAGCGGGGAGCGATCATCATGGGCAACTTTTCTACCAAATCGCGGATGATCTCGAAGGAAGCTCCTCCCGAGCCAATAATGATGCCCGCCCGCAGCACCGTGACCGGCACGCTACCGGAAAATAGCACGTCTTCTACCTGCTTGCGCGAGCGCAGGTGCTTAGAAAGATCGTCGTCGTTCACAATACCGCTGAGGTAGATTACCTGCTGACAATCGGTCTGGTTGATACGCTGCGTAAAATTGCGCGCCACCTGCTGCTCGGCGGCCTCGAAATCACCCGACTTGCCCATCGAGTGCACCAAGTAGTAGGCTACGTCGATGTCGGTTGGCAGTTCTTTTAGGGTATCCGCGTGCAGCAGATCAGCTTCGTAGAAGGTGACGTGTTCGGCCACGGCTTGGTCGATGCGCATGCGCCGTCGGTCGCGCACCAGGCAAATAACGTCGTGCCCGGCTTGCACCAAAATAGGCAGCAGGCGCACTCCAATGTAGCCGTTGGCACCAGTCAGTAGTATTTTCATGAGGATTGGGGGGTACGTGGGTAGTGAAGATGTACCCTGAAATGGGCCATCGCTCCTGGTTAGAACCCCAAATCTAACCGATCTGTTCGGATCCATCCCCCCCTTGAAATGATTCTTATCAAGGGCAAACCCTTGGCAGATTGCAAATTCGGCGTAAATTCGCTTCACACCACGTTCGCTAACCCATGAAATACCTACTTTTTCTGCTACTCTCCGGAGCCGTTGCCTGTTCTGCTCCGGTAGACGAAACCACCGAGGAGCTTCCCCCCTACCCCATCCTGGGCAGCATCGAGCGCCTTGACGCCACGCTAGACGCACTCGTCAGCCCGGAGGCCCAACTGGAGATTCTGGCCGACGGCTTCGAGTGGACCGAGGGGCCGGTTTGGGTGGCCGAAGGCGACTACCTGCTTTTTTCGGACATCCCGCAGAACAGCGTGTTTCAGTGGAGCGAACAAGACAGTATCGTCCTGTATCTGAAGCCTTCGGGCTCGAACGACGGGCAGGAAGCGGGCAAGGAACCCGGTTCCAACGGACTGATGCTGGATGCCAACCAGAACCTGATTCTTTGTCAGCACGGCGCCCGGCAGATCGCCCGCATGAACGCCCCGCTGAACAACCCCAAGCCGGAGTACATCCCCTTGGTAGATCGCTACGAAGGCAAGCGGCTGAACAGCCCGAACGATCTGGTGTTCCACAGCAGTGGGGCGCTATACTTTACTGATCCGCCCTACGGCTTGCCCGGCGGGGCGGACAGCCCGGATAAAGAACTGGATTTTCAGGGAGTATACCGCTTCTCAGCAGACGATAGTGTGCTGACCCTGCTCACCGACACGCTGACGCGGCCCAACGGCATTGCGTTTTCGCCGGATGAAAAAATCCTCTACGTAGCCAACTCCGACCCGGATCGCGCCCGCTGGTTGGCCTACGAGGTGCAGGACGACGGAACCATTGTCAACGGACGGGTGCTGCACGATGCGACCAGCCGGGTGGCTACCGAAAAGGGTTTGCCCGACGGAATGGTGGTGCACCGCAGCGGGCACTTGTTCGCTACCGGCCCCGGCGGCGTGTGGATTTTCCGGCCCGACGGCACGCACCTGGGCACGCTGAAGACGGGCGAGGCCACGGCCAACTGCACCTTCAACGCGGACGAATCGGTGCTGTACATCACCGCCGACCGCTACCTGGCTCGGCTACGGCTGATGACGGACAAGGCAGAGCCGGTGCTATGATGAACCGGCGTCACTTTGTTGCCCAGGTTGTCACGGCGGGTACGGTGCCACCCCTGACCAGGGCTCCGGAGTTAATGGATCGTATCAAACCGCCTCGCTTGCGTCCGGGAAATACCATCGGGCTGGTGACTCCTTCGCGTTACGCGACCGAAGCGCAGTTGCGCGCGTCGGTGATGAACCTGAAGAAACTGGGGTTTCGGGCCAAATTCACTCCCAATATGCTGGTGCGGAAGGGCTACCTGGCGGGCACCGACGCGCAGCGGGCCGACGACCTGAACCGGATGTTCGCTGGTGACGGCCCTGTGCGGCACGGCCTACGACATTGATTTCCGCGACAAGTTGGTCTTTTTGGAAGACGTGGGAGAGGAGCCGTACCACATTGATCGAATGCTGACCCAGTTGCGGTTGGCTCCGGACAAGCTGGCCGTGGCCGCGGGCGTGGTGCTGGGTCTGTTTACCAACTGCGAAGCCAAGGATACGATCACTTCTTTATCCCTGGAGGAGGTGCTGCACGACCGGCTGGCTGACTTGGGGGTACCGGTGCTGTACGGGCTCACCTTCGGGCACATTCGCCGCAACGCTACGCTACCGTTTGGTGGCAAAGCGCGGCTGGATGCGGAGGCTAAGACGTTGATGTTGATAGAGCAGCAATTCCCGGTTTAGCTATTCTAGCTGAATTTTGTATTGTATGGCCACGAAGGCGAAGAGTTGTTTCATAGTTTGGAACTGGATCATAGTGAAAGCTGCTCGGATAGCTTGCCAAAGTTTGGCTTTAGTGCCTAATCCCTTCCATAGCGTGCGGAAGTACTCACAGGCGTATTGCCGGATTTGATCTATCGTAAAAGCTAGCATCATCAGATAAGCCAGCACCGTACATAGCTGGTCTTGACCGTGCCCATAATTATGCTCAAAATGGTAGCCTTGGTTTTTTAGGGTGTTAAACGTTTCGTTTTCTATCTTCCAGCGTGCTCTTCCGGCTCGCATCACCTTTTCCAGATTATTCTGTCGTAGAACAATATCGGTAATCCAACTAAATGTAGTGGTCTTGCCCTTCTTATCTACCTGTTCGTAGTGTAACATATTGACTCTGATGTGCGCTTGCGTGCTGTTCAAAGGCAGGTTGTTAACCCAGCGGAAGTGGTGTTGGATGCCCTTTTCCGAGTAACTGTATTGCCCTGCCTGACCGCTTTGCTGACGCGCGGCGAACTGGCTGAACAAGGCTTTGTTTCCATCGGGTTTGCTGCCGATGATAAACGAGTGACCATCGCTTTGCAATTGTTCAATGAAGGGGCCATTGGCATACAGCGCATCGGCGACTAACACAAACTTTTCTTCGGCATAGCTTTGGCGTAAACCTTCCAGCAACCGCTTTGCCGCGTTGCGCTCACAATCATTCTTTATGCATCCATCCGTATTGGCAATCGGTTCGCAGCGCATAGGAAACACCTCTCGCTTATCAGGATGAACTAGCACAGCAGAAAGCATTTGATGGCTATAGGTAAGTTGACCATCCTTGTGCTGCTTCCGCAAACAGTGCTTACAGTGCACTTTCTTAGAAGAAAAGTACTCTACGCCATCTATTGAAACAATGAGCTTGCCCTTCCAATATTGGTATTCCTCAACTATACGACAGTCTTTCAATACTGTATACAAACGCCGAAAGCCTATCTGCAAAGCAGTGGCATCCACTCGGTCTAACACCTCACGCATCTGCGTGTCTGAACATATCCTGCTAATGCCATACAGGCTTTGCAAGTTGCCTTCCTCGGCCTGACTACGCTTCTCAAAGCTTAGCAGTGAAGGACTCTTCAGTGAAAACATCGCAAATGCTGAACTCAGTACATCCATCATACTAATGCTTGCATTGCTACGCCGATGATCCGCTATTGTAGTAAACATCCCTTGAACTTCACCGAGCAGATAACTGAATCGGCTCTGCTTTTTACGTCTCTTGGCTATCCATCCCATAGCAACAAAAATACGCGCCGCACGCCTTATTTGCTAAACCGGGAATTGCTGTTGATAGAGTCAGTAGTAACTTAACTTTCTGATTTTTAGGGTACTATCCCAAAAAAACTAGCGCTATCCGGACTAGTTGGGGTGATGAGCAAGGCCGGGGCATCGTTGCAGATGCCAATAACTAGATATTTCTGAGGGCCATTGATCGCCGCTAGGTGACGAACTTGGCCGTCCAGATAGATACCCGACGAGGAACCAGGGACGGCGGAAAACTGTCCGTTTCGTTTATTAGTGAGCAGTAATCCAAACCCGGCATCGTAGCGCCCTTGCTTGGGGTCCACCTCGTAGGTATTTCCGGCTACTAATAAGTCTGGCGAACCATCGTTATTGACGTCTTGCACCACCAGGGCGTGCACCGGACTAAACTGGGCTTCCGTAGGTAGCGCGTGCAGCAGAAAGCCCTCATCCCCTTTGTTTTCCACCCAGCTGCTGCTAAAGGTATATGCCCTTCGTACGGTAGCCCTTTCCCAAACATCGGTGTCAAACCAGTTTCTGAACGGGGTCTGGGCGTAGGTTCTATAGTCGGTGAACTTCTTGCGCAACGAAGGAATATTTTTTACTATCTCATCCAAGGTAGCCACCGCGTGTTCTTCTCCCTGTCGGTAGTAGGTCATGAGCGGGTCAACGGTGCCGTTGTCATCAAAATCATTGACGTACAGAGATACCGGCTGATCCACACTGGCTTGGAGCATGGAGTTAAGGCCTAAGTTACCAACTACCCAGTCTGGGTCACCATCGCCGTCTAGGTCGGCCTGCTCAATGGTATTCCACCAGCCGTTGCTTTTTTCCAGTCCGGGCAATGCTTGCGGCAGCAATTTTCCCCGCTCGTTCTTCAGCACCGTAATGGGCATCCATTCACCGACGACCACCAGATCGTCCCATCCGTCCTGATCATAATCCGACCAAACGGCATCGGTTACCAGCCCATCGATGGGCAGATCAATGGCGGTGAACCGGCCGCTCCCGTCGTTTTCCAGCAGGTAACTGGTCGGCGATACGCCGTAGCTGCCGCTCACGGTGCGAACGCCAATGAACAGATCGGTGTCCCCGTCCTGGTCCACGTCGCCCGGCACCACGCAGGCAGTGTTTTCGAACCGAAGGGGCAAAGCGTTTTGCCAGCGCGTCCAGTGGCCCGCCCCGTCGTTGCGGTACAGACGATCGGCCAGCGCGGGTCCCGACGGCTGATTGCCCGCGGAGCCAACGTACAGATCCAAATCACCGTCGTTGTCGGCGTCGAGCCAGGCGGCCGCCCCATCTTCATAAAGCTGATCCGTCTGCCACACTGGCTGTTCACTTCTGGCAAATTCGCCGCCGGACTGTTGCACCAGGAGCACTCCGGCAAAGCCCGAGGCTCCTCCGATGAAGAAGTCATCGAGTCCGTCGTTATTCACGTCGGCCACCGCCAGGGCAGGCCCCTCGCGCGACAGCATATGCGGCAAAAACGGTTCTCGGTTGAAATCTACGTACTCGTTTTCTCGGTGGATGAACAAGCTCGTATCGAGAGCACTTACCGTGAAGAAGGGTTTATGGTGCGCTGACGTATCGGCGCGCTCCCGGGCTTGGCGCTGGTGCAGCGTGAGCACCGTGTCGACGGCAACTGAACGAATAACTTGTTTCAATTGCTGATGCCAGACGACTACCAGAGAGTCTACGTGAGAGACCTTGCCCAAACCAAAATGAAGGATCGGTTCCACCGACGACTGAAAGCCGCGCGTAGGCATCAGTTCCTGATACTGCACCTGCTCGTTGGCGTACACCCACACCCGGGCACCGATGCCGAAGGTATTCTGCCCTTCTCCTACCAATCGAAGGCGCAGGAAATGATGACCACTGCCGTTGTTTCGATACACGAAGGCGGGAGCGTTCACGTTGTTTACGACCAAATCCAGGTCACCGTCGTTGTCCAGGTCGCCGTAGGCTGAGCCGTTGGAAAAGCTGGGTTGACCTAAACCCCAGGCGGGGGCCTGGTCAGAGAAAGTAAGGTCGTGCTGGTTATGAAAGGCGTAATTGGCGATTTTCTCGGAGGGCATTTGCCGGATCAGGGCAGTGGTTTCAGCAGTGCCTCGTTCCAGGGCCGTCTGAATTTCACCGTTAGAGATATAGCGAATGTAGTCGAGGTTGTTGGGACGGCGCAGGATGCCGTTGGTAATGTACAAGTCCTTCCACCCATCGTTGTCCAGATCAGCGAATAGCGGGGCCCAGCTCCAGTCGGTGGCCGCCACTCCCGCCAGCTGGCCGATCTCGCTATAGCAGCGGTCACCTACCTTGAGTTGCAGGGCGTTGCGGGCGTTTTGGTGGTGGTAGCCGTACGAAAGCTTGAACTGATAAATATTATAAGGATCTTCTCCTGCTGACACTTTCCGCACATATTCGTCGTCGGGTTTCATGTCTAGCGAGATAATATCCGGCTGGGCATCGTTGTTGAAGTCGGCCACGTCGCTGCCCATCGTGAAGCGGCTGGTATGCCCGATGGCCTCAGCAATGCTTTCCTTGAACGTTCCGTCGCCCTGGTTGTAATAGAGGTAGTCGTTTTCGTGGAAGTCGTTACCCACGTAAATATCGGGCCAGCCATCTTGGTTGAGGTTGGCCACCGAAACGCTCAGGCCGTAGCCTACCGCGCTGCGGTAGATGCCAGCCGGTTGGCTCACATCGACGAAGTGCCCCCCGTCGTTCCTCAAAAGCTGGTCACCCGGCGGACTAGACCGGCGCCCCTGCGCCACCGGCACGTAGGTATCGGAAGAGTGCACGGTGTGGTTGAGCAAGTAAACGTCCAGGTCACCGTCGCCATCGTAATCGAAGAAGGCCGCCTGGGTGGCGAAGGTTTGCTGATCCAATCCGAAAGCCGCGGCCTGCTCGGTGAAGGTGGGGTATCCCTGGCTGGTATCCGCGTCGTTGAGATAAAGCTGGTTTCTTCCGCGTACTCCTTCGTGCTGACCCAACTGGCAGACGTAGATATCCAGCCAGCCGTCGCCGTTCACGTCGGCCATCGTCACGCCGGTGGTCCAGCCAGGGGTACCGCTCACCCGGGCCTCCGGCGAGATATCGTCAAAGCGAAATTCGCCCCGGTTGAGGTACAGGTGGTTACCTTGTTCGTTAGCGGTAAAGTACAAGTCGGCCCAGCCGTCGTTGTTCACGTCGCCGATGGCCACTCCGCCGCCGTTGTAGTAGTAGAGATAATTGAGAATATTGAAGGTGTCGCTCTCGGCCAGTTGGTTCGAGAAGTCCACTCCCGTGGCGGAAGGAGGCAACAGGGTGAACAAAGTCTCGGGCGTCAACTGACATCCGGCGAGTAACAGCAGTCCCAGCAGTGGGGTGAAATATTTCATCGCGGGGTGAAGGAAGCGGTTTCCCTACCCGAGGGCTGAACGGAAAAAGTTAGCAGGCTATCATTGTTGCGGGCGACCCACAGCTGCGTTCCGCGCACGGTGTTGATCAGCGCTAAATCCCGCACCTCGCCCGGCAGAAACAAGCCCGAGTTCTGCGGGCGGACCGGCACGAAATTGCCCTGACCCGTCCCCTTCAGAAAGACTCCGACGCTGGCGTCGTAGATACCCACCTCCGGTTTGGCGGCGTAGAAGTTTCCTCCTAACACGATATCAGGAAGATCATCGCCGTCAACGTCGGCCACGCTGATGCCGTAGACCGGCGCGAGTTGGGCCTCGGTGGGGAGTATCCGTAACGCAAAGCGGCCCGTCCCGTCGTTGATAAGCACACTTGAGGCCAACTGGTTTACCTGCCGACGCACCGCCCGCTCTAACTGTTCGGGCGAGAAGATACTGTCCAGTGGCTTGCCCTGGTAGTCGGCGTACTTGAGGTATCGCTTTCGCAGGGAAGGCATTTGCGCGACCAAGTCGTGTTTAAGCACCAGCGGGTAGGGCTTTCCCTCATTGAAGGTGGTGACGAGTTGCTCGGCCGTGCCGTTTTGGTCAAAATCATTGACGTACAATGCCACTGGTTCGGTATCGCTTGCCCGGAAGCGGGAGTTAAGTCCGTGGTTTCCCACCACAAAGTCCAGGTCGCCATCGTTATCCAAATCGTGCGCAACAACCGTGTTCCACCAACCGCTGCTTGGAGAAAGTCCGGCCGACTCAGTGTTTTCCGTCAGGGTTCCGGCATCGTTAACGAATACCCGAATGGGCATCCACTCTCCCACCACCAGTAGGTCGGGGTCTTGGTCGCCGTCGATATCGGCCCAGGTGGCATCGGTAATCAGGCCGAGTTCTTTCAGGGCGGGCGCGGCCTGATCGGATACGTTTCGGAAGGTGCCGGAGCCGTCGTTTTGCAGCAGGTAGCCGTTCACCGGCACGCCGTACAGAAACGGACGCGCCCGGATGCCGACGAACAAATCCTGGTCGCCGTCGCCGTCGTAGTCGGCCGCGGTGACCGTGCTGGTGTTTTCAAAGCGCGCGGTGGGCAGCAGTTGGTCGGATTTGGTGAAGTTACCGGTTCCGTCGTTGATATAGAGTCGATCAATCAGAGCCGACGAGCTGGCCGGAAACTCACTGCCCCCGCTGGCGACGTACAGATCCTGGTCGCCGTCACCATCGGCGTCGAAGAACAAGCCGTCGGTGTCTTCGCTAACTTGGTCGGCGGTGAAGGCTTTCTGATCGCGGGGAACGAACTGCCCGTTGGGCTGTTGCACCAGCAAAACCCCCGCCTGATCTTTGGCCCCGCCGAGGTAGACGTCCATCCGGCCATCGCTATTCACGTCGCCCCGGGTGATTTTTGGTCCCTCCCGAGAGAGCATGTGAAACAGCAGACGTTCCCGGTCGAAATCCACAAAGTCGTTTTCGTGGTGCACAAAGGTAGCGCCACGCTCAGCAGTGCTAGCGAACAAAGGAGCAGAAACGGCGACGGTATCCGCCCGGTCGCGGTGGGCGTCTTTCTGATGAAGGGTAAGCGTCTGGTCGGCAGGCACGTTGGTCAGCACGGTCGTGGTCTGGTTGGGCCAGCGCACGAGGAGCGTATCCACCTGGGAGAGGTCACCCAGTCCGAAATTCAGGCGCGGGTCCACCGTGGACTGAAACCCCCGTACCGGCATCTGCTCCTGGTAAAAAAGTTGTCTACCCGCCTTCAGCCGAACCTGCGCGCCCAGTGCGAAAGTGTTCGATTTTTCGCCTACCAACGCTACTTTCAGGTAATGATTGTTACGCAGGGTGTCGGTATTGTTTCGGTACACGAAGGCAGGCATGTTCACGTTGTTCACCACCAAATCGAGGTCGCCGTCGTTGTCCAGGTCGCCGTAGGCCGAGCCGTTGCTGTGGCTGGGAGTGTCCATGCCCCACGCGGCGGCCTGGTCGGTAAACGACAAGTTACCGTTGTTCGCGAACATGTAGTTGGCGATGCGTTCGGAAGGGATGGCGTCGATGAGTTTTCGGAAGTCCACTTTATTCTTATCGCGCGAAACCATCGTTTTCATGGTTTGCTCGTGCGAAATGTACTGAATAAAATCCTGATCGGTCAAGTCCTGGTAGATGCCGTTGGCTACAAAGATATCCTTTTGTCCGTCGTTGTCGAAGTCCGCCATGAGGGCGCCCCAGCTCCAGTCGGTGGCGTGCACTCCGGCCAGGCGACCCACCTCGCGGAAGCTCGCCCGGGGCGGGCCGGAAGACGGAACCGGCGTGTTGAGTTGCAGCATATTGCGGGTGAACTGGTGGTAGTAACCGTTCTCGAGGCTGTATTGGTAGCGGTTCCAGTTCTCAAAGGTAGTTTTGGTTTTGAGCCGATCCTCACGGGCGGGCAGCATTTCGGTGACGAAGATGTCGGCGTAGCCGTCGTTGTTGATGTCGGCCATATCAGCTCCCATCGAGGCGCCGCTGATGGAGTGCATCTCGTTCTCCAGGTCTTCGGTAAACCCGGTATGCCGGCCAGTACCGTCCCCGTTGTTGATATAAATGTAGTCGCGCTCAAAAAAGTCGTTCAATACGTAGATATCCGGCCAGCCGTCCTGGTTGATATCGCCTACCGTCACGCCCAGTCCGAAGCCAATGATACTGCCGTAGATTCCGGCCGTCTCGCTCACATCTTCGAAGTGGTTGCCGTCGTTACGAAATAGCTTATCGCCGCCCACCGGGTCGCGCTTGGGGCGTTCGTTCTTGCGCAAGTTGAAGCTACCAATGGCCTGGTAGGAGTTGTTGAGCAGGTAAACGTCCAGGTCGCCGTCCAGGTCATAATCGAAGAAGGCGGCGTGGGTAGAGTAGCCCTGATCGGCCAGTCCGTAGGCCGCGGCACTTTCCACGAAAGACAGCTTCCCCGAAGCGTTGGTGCCCTGGTTAATAAATAATTCGTTTTGCTTGTTGTCGCCCGCCACGTCGCCCGAGTTGCAGACGTAAATGTCCAGCCAGCCGTCGCCATTCACGTCGGCCACGCTCACCCCAGTGGACCAGGCCCGCTGCCCCGACACGCCGGTTTGCTGGGTGACGTCTTCAAACCGAAAGTTGCCGCGGTTCAAGTACAAGCGATTGGGCTGCATGTTGGCCGTAAAATAGACATCCAGCAATCCGTCGTTGTTCATATCGCCCAGGGCCACCCCGCCGCCGTTGTAGAAGTTGCGGTAGGTGTAGATATTGAAATCCTTGTCGTACTCCAGCGTATTGGCGAAGTCTATTCCGGTATAACCGCTGGGTAATGTGGTGAGGAGCGTTTCCGGGGGATAATCTTGAAGGGAGGATTGGCAGGCAGAGAGTACGAGTAAGAATATAGTCCTCAGAATGGATTTGATGCGATGCGAATGCTGAAAGCTCATGCTTTATAGATTGGCCTGGGTAGACTGTTCCTTCTTCTTGCGCTCGGCGAGCAGGTCAGTGAAAACCACCTTGACGTGCGAATCGTCTTCTTTGTAGACGCTGATGCGTCGATTGCCGTCCACGCGCACGTAGGCTACGCCCTTCGGATGGTCAACGGTCATGAAGTCATTGCCGTACTGCTGCTTATAAAGGGCCAGCACGTCTTGCTGCAGGCTATCAGCGAACAGTTTTTTGTTCCACGGAGCCCAGGCCTTATAGACGTAGGTCACCGGCATTTCGTAAATACCGTCCTCGTAGAAGTCGGGGTAGAAGTTCATGACGGCCGGGTGCTTCAGTTCGCTCACTTCTCGCATCACCGACATATTTTGGGTACCCTCGCGGATGGTTCCCTGCCGGTTAAGCTCCCAACAGTGGGCAAAGAAGTCTTTGGAAGACATGCCAAAAGTGATGCCCAGAAACAAACTATCTTCCCGTACGCCGGAGGCCAGCTCGGCTTCCACGCGCTGATGGTACTCCGAGTGACAGCCAGAGAGCGTTAGTGACAAAAGTAATCCGATAAAGAAATTTTTCTCGCTTTTCATAATGATCGTTCACGGGGGCAACGGTAGCATAACAAATTTATTTCCGCAAGATTCCCCTGCGTAATATTTCGATGAGTAGCGACACGATCAGAAATAACTCGGCGGATCAAGCCGAACGTCGGCCAACTCGTCGCATTTGGTACAGGGGCAAATAGATCCTATGGTGTACGGGGGGGTAGGAGGGTTGGGTGCGAAAGGAGGTGCAGGGGCAGGTAGCACTCACGTTGAAGGCGAAATCGGTTCGATTAAGAAAGAAACGGGTGGTATCAACCAGTGCTGCTCCAAAGTAGCCTAATACCGGCTCTTCGGCATCCTCTACATTATAAACGTTTCCTCGCACCAGGCCGGGCGGCGTGTCGAACACCGAACCGGTGCGGTTGCTCAGTTGGCCCACTTGGTCCCAGTAATCGTAGGCTTCGGCCGTTAAGGAAGACTGAATTACGTTGAAGTAGTGCCGCTCTAGAAATGAATAATCTATTTCTCGAGCGGCCAGTAATTGCTTTTGCAACGCGTTTCCTTCGGGAGTGGCTCGCCGATCAAACAGGTGAATTTCTTGGGCATTAAGCTCGTCGTAAAAATAGCAAAAGATGACCCGGTCGCCCAGCGGCCAATAGATAATGGTGGTCACCGAATACACGCCCTCCACATCCCATTTGAGGTACAGGGCCCGAGCGTCTTCAGGCAGTTGCGTGTCGGCGAATACCTTGAGCACCCGTTCTTCGAAAAGCACCCCGCTATCGCTCACCTTTTCCTGTTTGCCTATCTCGTAGTAGGCCGAATCCTTGCCAATGGCGCTGGGCATGGTTTCGGGACGAGAACGGTAGACGGTGCCATCGGCCAGCACAATCTCTAGTTCGTACGTATTCCCGGGCTGCCCCTGCATCTGCCCTGCCGTGCGGTAAGTTCCTTCCGATGGTTCCGAAAAAGCTTCTTGTTGCCCTTGATCACCACGTAACGTCACTTGCGCTCCGCTGACGGGCACCGGAAAAGACTTACTTTGATCAGTCTCCTTCAGCGTGATCTCGTAGCCTCCCCGCGCGTTGGTCACGCCGCCCGTCACGATCAATTGACCGCCCACCGGGTCCGTATCGAAATCAATCGGCTCCACGCAGGCGTTAGCGAGCAGAATAAGACCAAAGGCATAGGCACTAAAGTATTTTCTGAAGCTCATCTCCATAGTTACGCTGAGCAGCGAAGTTACGTATCGTAATTGGAAACGCGATTGGCTGCTTCTCGTTTCACCGCGTCTTGCTTGGCGATAATGTCATCAAAAGTAGCTTGGTCGGTCAAATCGGACGCCGGGTAGGTCGCTACATGCGGTACACTGACAGGTGGAGCCAATGATGAACGGAATGTCTTGTCGGTTAAGAAAGAAGCGGGCGGTGTCCACCAGGCTTGTCTCAAAGTAACCCAGCACGGGCTCTTCAGCATCTTCAACGTTGTAAATGTTCCCGCTCACCAAGCCGGGCGGGGTGTCAAACACCGAGCCAGTGCGGTTGCTTAGCTGACCCACTTGGTTCCAGTAGTCATAGGCCCCAGGGGTAAGCGAAGACTGGATCACGTTGAAGTAATGCCGCTCCAAAAAAGAGAAGTCTATCTCGCGTGCGGCTACCAACTGTCGCTTTAGCGTGTTTCCTTCCGGGAGTTCTCGCCGGTTAAACAAAAGGATTTCTTGCGCGTCGGGATAGTTATAGAAGTAGCAGTAGGTTATTTGAGTGCCCAAGGGTGATCTATTAATTGTAGTTACCGAATACACCGTCTCCACGTCCCACTTCAAGTACAACAAGGGAGCGTTAGCGGGAAGTTGCGTATCAACGTACGCTCTCACCACCCGATCCTCGAAGAGCACGCCGCTTTCGCTCACCAATTCTTCCTTAGCCACTTCGTAGTAGACTGAGTCTTTTCCGATGGCCGTAGACATGGTTTCGGGACGCGAGCGGTAGACGGTACCGTCGAACAATGTTATTTCTATTTCATAGGTCTCGCCCGGCTGCCCCTGAATCTGTCCCGCCGTGCGATACATTCCCGCTCCTTGCCCTTGAAAGGTTTCTTGCTGGCCCTGGTCATCGCGCAGTGTTACCTGCGCTCCGTTGACGGGCACCGGAAAAGCTTCGCTCTGATCGGTTCTTTTCAACGTGATCTCGTAGCCCCCCGGCGCGTTAGTGATCCGGCCAGTCACGATCAACTGACCGCCTACCGGGTCAGTGTCGAAGGCAATGGGTTCTACGCAGGCGTTAGTCAGTAGGACCAGTCCGATAACGAGCGTACGAATGAATTTCCTGAAGTCTTTCACCCCTAAAAGTTAAAATTATACGTCAGCGCGGGGAAAGCCGCTCCCAGCACCGAAAACTTAAACGCCTGGGGCAGCACCCGCTCGTCCGTCCGCCGGTAGAACACCGAAAAGGCATTGTCGCGCGACAGCAGGTTGTAGACCGAAATCGTGAGGTTATCTTCGTAACGAGCGCCTTTGCTGAACAATTTTCCGGTGGTAAACGAAATGTCCAGACGAACGTAGTTAGGAATGCGGTACTGGTTGCGCTCCGAAAACACGGGCACGGTGGTGTTGCCATCGATGTAGCTACTCACCACAATGACCGCCGGGCGACCGGTGCTGTAGGTGAAGTTGGTCGAGAACGAGCCCGCCTCGCCCAACTGCCGCTTCGCCACCAGGGTCACGTTGTGGGGCTTGTCAAAATTAGCGGGGTACCAATCCCCTTGGTTCACCGTTTCGCGACCTTCTGCGGCCACCACGCGCACCCAGGTGCGGGCGTAGGCGTAGGAAAGCCAGCCGGTCCACTTACCCTGATTTTTTTTGATGTACAATTCTCCGCCGTAGGCGCGGCCTTCGGCGGCCAGCAGTTCGGTTTCCAGGTGCTCATTAAGCAACAGTTCCGCAAAATCTTTGTACTCCACTAAGTTATCCATGCGCTTGCCGTACACTTCTACCGAGGTTTCCCACTGATTGTCCCGGAAGTTGCGGAAGAAGCCCAGTGATACGTTGTCGGCCACCTGCGGCGGAATGTAGCGGTTGCTCAGTTGCCAAATGTCTACCGGGGTGGGCGAAGTGCTGTTCGATATCTGGTGCAGGTACTGCCGCATGCGGTTGTAGCCCAGCTTAATAGAACTACTAGCGTTGAGTTGAAACCGGACCGCCAGACGCGGTTCCAGTCCGCCGTACGTTTGGATAACTTCTCCCGAGGCGTAGCCGATCGTATCAGTGATGGCCGCCACATTGGTGGGCGCGTTGTTCTGGTAGGTAAAGACATCATACGGACCCACGTTCTGGAACAAGGTGTAGCGCAGCCCTACTGAAACCGACACGCGGGGCGAAATCGTAATCTCATCGTTGGCGTACAGCGACATCTCGCGGCCAGCTTCGTTGGTGATTTGCTCATTGCCTACGGTGGAGGCTGCGTCGAACGGACCGGAAACGGTGGGATCGTTATCGTAAGACACGTACTCTGCTCCCAAATCAATGGCCTGGTTCGCCAAGCGGCTGACCGTGAAGTTTTGTTTGAACTGGTAGTACCGCAGGCCACTCCGCAGGCGGAATGCATCGAAGCCCGCCGGGTCGAAGAAGGTGTTGCGGTATACCCCTCGCACGGCCGAAAAGTTGGACAGCCAGTTTTCGGACACTAGTGCTCGCCAGCGGAGGTTGAGCAACTGGGTGCCCCAGGTGTAGCCAAACTGATCAGAGTAGCGGAAATAGTCTTCACTGCCGTAGTAACCAATCGACAGGCGGTTGTTAGGAGTGAACTGGTGGGAAATCAGGCCATTCAGATCGTAGAAGGAGGCCGAGCTCTGTCGCACGTCCACCTGCCGCACCTGCCGTAGAATCCAGTCGGAGTAGGAGACGCGTCCGCCCACCAGGAACGAAGTTTTGTCTTTGATTATCGGCCCTTCCACCGCCAGCCGACTGGAGACGAGGCCGAGGCCGCCCTGCACCTTGAAGTCGTCGTAGCTGCCGTTGCGGGTGTCCACGGTGAGCACTGAGGAGAGGCGGCCGCCGTACTGGGCGGGCACGTGCCCCTTGTAGAGGGTGAAGTTTTCGGACACGTCGGGGTTAAACACCGAGAAAAACCCCAGTACGTGCGACGAGTTGAGCAGCAGCGCTCCGTCTTGCAGGATCAGGTTCTGGTCTACGCGCCCGCCGCGCACGTTGAAGCCGCTGGCCCCTTCGCCCACGGTGCTAACGCCGGGCAGCAGCAGCAGGCTCTTCACCACGTCTACCTCGCCTAAGAAGGCGGGCAGCGATTTGATGGTCTCGATGTTCAGTTTCTCAACGCCCGAGGCCACGCCCCGCACGTTCTCATCGGCCGCCCGCCCCTGGATGATCACTTCGGCCAGATCGACGGCTTGTTCCCGCATGATGATATCCAGTGTTCCGCTGGCGTACAGCCGCACGGTTTTAGCGATGGGTTGTAATCCGACGTACTGAAAAGTGAGGCGGTGTTCGCCGACGGGCAGCACCAGGCGGTATTCTCCGGCCCGGTTGGTGATGGTGCCCCGCTCGAGGCTAGGTACTGACACGGACACTTCGGCGATGGGCTTATCCCCTTCGAGCCGCACGCGTCCCGCCAGCACTGCCTCCTGCTGATTGGTTTGGGTAGAATCGCCGATGGTGACTACTTCCTGAGCAACAAGGGTGAGCGGTAGCGCGAGACAAAGGGTAATCAGGAAGATTCGGTGCACAGCATGAGTAAGTTGACGTTGGCAGGTAAAGGTAGCTATTTATCTCGACGAAATCTCAAATAGCTGCATTGGCGCATTGTTCCTGGCAACCAACACCAGGTGGTTTTTTTCGGTACGCAAAGAAACCATGTCCCGCACCTCGCCGCGCACAAAAAAGCCGGACTGCTTTACCACCGCAAACCGCCCCGTTCCGTCGCCCCGTAACATCAGTCCGTAGCTGGCATCGTAGATGCCGATCTCCGGTTTAGAGCGATAAAAATTACCGCCCAGCAGTAGGTCTACGTGTCCGTCTTGGTCAAGATCATCCGCCAGGATGCTGTGGATCGGTGAGAACTGGGCCTCCGCAGGCAGTGGTTGCACGGTAAACCGGCCATCGCCCTGGTTGATGAGCGCTACGCTTTCGGTGGTGCGCACTTCCCAGCGGACGGTGTTACGAAGCTGCTCGGGGGTGAACAAGTCTTCTACCGTTTGCCCCTGGTAAGCGTCGTAGCGCAGGTACTTCTTCTTGAGCGACGGAACCTGCTTCACCAAATCGTTACGCAACGTGAGCGGAACCAGCGTGTCTTGCTGGTACATGCTAACAATCTGCTCGGCCTTGCCGTTGCCGTCGAAGTCGTTCACGTGCATGGTGAGCGGCTGCTCGGGCGAGGCTTTGAGGCGGGAGTTGCGCCCCAGGTTGCCCGCCACCACATCGAGGTCGCCGTCGCCGTCCAGGTCGGTTACCTCCAAGCAGTTCCAAAAGCCCTGGGTCTGGGCGAGTCCGGCTTCTTGGGTCTTGTCAATAAAGACCCCGCCGTTGTTCTCAAACACCCGCACCGGCATCCAATCGCCCACGATGACCAAGTCCTGATCCTGATCCTGGTCGTAGTCTACCCATTGGGCAGCGGTGATCATACCCATCGCCATTAGTTCGGGAGCTACTTGCTCCGTTACATTGCTAAAGTTGCCCCGTCCGTCGTTTTGCAGCAGGTAGCCGTTCACCGGCACGCCGTACAAGAACGGCCGCAGGCGCGTGCCCACGAACAAATCCAGGTCGCCGTCCTGATCGTAGTCAGCGGCGCGCACGCAGGCGGTGCTCTCGAAGCGCGCGGTGGGCAGCAGTTGCTCAGACTTAGCAAAGTCGCCCCGCCCACTGTTAAGATACAAGCGGTCGAGCAGGGCCGACGAACTGCTGGGCAACTCACTGCCGCCGCTGGCGACGTACAAATCCAGATCACCGTCCCCATCGGCATCAAAGAACAGCGCGTCGGTGTCTTCACTGCTCTGGTCCTGGGCCAAAACCTTCTGGTTGGTACGCTCGAAGGTACCGTCGGACTGCTGCACGAACAGCGCGCCTGCCTGGTCCTTAGCCCCACCCACGAAGAAGTCGGCACGTCCGTCGCCGTTCACGTCGCCGGTGGCGAGTTTAGGCCCTTCGGCCGATAGCATGTGGAAGAGTAACGGGTCTCGATCAAAGTCCGAAAAAACGTTTTCGCGGTGCGCAAAGTCCAGCGCAATAGAGTCAGTAACATCCTGAAACAATGGAGAGGCGGAGTAGACTACCGGTTGAGGCAATGCGCTACGGTCGGCGGCTTCGCTCTGCCGCAGCGTGAGCAGTTGGTCGGCGGCCACGTTTTGCACGACGGTGGTGCGCCCGTCGGGCCACTGCACGCGCAGCGAATCCACTTGAGAAGCCGCGCCCAGGCCAAACACCAGCTTGGTATCCACCGTCAACTGAAAGCCGCGCATCGGGGCCAACTCCTGGTAGTAGAGCGTGTCGGCGTGCCACAGCGTTACCTGGGCTCCCAATGCGAACCTATTCATTCCTTCGCCCACGAGTTGGACGCGCAAGAAGTGATTGCTCAGTAGCGTATCGGTCTCGTTGCGGTAGACGAAAGGAGGCATGTTCACGTTGTTCACCACCAGATCGAGGTCGCCGTCGTTGTCCAGATCGCCGTAGGCCGATCCGTTGCTGTGACTCGGTTCGCCCAGTCCCCACGCTTCGGCTTGGTTCACAAAGGTAAAGTCGCCCTGATTAGCGAAAGCGTAGTTGGCAATGCGCTCCGACGGAATGGAGTCGATGAGTTGCTTGATGACAGCGTTTTCACGCGTGAGAATCGCTCGCACCGTTTCGGGGTCGCCCATGAACTGAATGTAGTCCTGGTCGAGTAGGTCCTGGTAAATGCCGTTGGCTACGAAGATATCCGGCTCACCGTTGTTGTCCAGGTCAGCCATCAGCGCCCCCCAGCTCCAGTCGGTAGCGTGCACTCCCGCCAGTCGGCCGATCTCTCGAAACACGGTTTGCGGACTGCTATCGGCCGGAGCGAGCGGGGTGTTCAGTTGCAGCACATTGCGGGCGAACTGCTGGTGGTAGCCGTTCTTCACGTTCATCCGGTACTTGTCCCAGGTTTCGAAGGTGGCCTTGGTTTTGTAGCGCCGCTCGGAGTCGGGTAGCATTTCGGTGACGAACACGTCGGGGTAGCCGTCGTGGTTGATGTCGGCCAGGTCGGCTCCCATCGAGCCCAGGCTGATCTCAGGCATCTGGGCTTCCAAGTCTTCCACAAACGTGCCGTTCTGCTGATTAACGTACAGATAATCCCGCTCGAAGAAGTCGTTCAATACGTAGATGTCCGGCCAGCCGTCGCGGTCCACGTCGCCGATGGTGACGCCCAGGCCGAAGCCGATGGCGCTGCCGTAGATGCCCGCTGCTTCGCTCACGTCGGTGAAGTAACCATCGTCGTTGCGGTACAGTTTGTTTCCTCCCTGCGGATCGCGGGTCTCTCGCTGTCCGGGCCGCAGGTCGTAGCCGCCCACCGACCGAAAGGAGTTGTTAAGCAGGTACATATCCAGGTCGCCGTCGCGGTCGTAGTCGAAGAAGGCGGCGTGGGTCGACAGCCCCTGGTCGCCAATGCCGTAGGCACGCGCGCTTTCGGTGAAGGTGACCACTCCGGTGGGCGAAGGGTCAGCATTATTGATGAAAAGTTCATTGTGACGATTTTCCCCGTCGGGGCTCCCTGACTTGCACACGTAGATATCAATCCAGCCGTCACCGTTCACGTCGGCCAGGCTCACCCCGGTAGACCACACTCCGGCGCTGCCAACCTTGGCTGATGCGGTGATGTCCTCGAAGCGAAAATCTCCCCGGTTCAGGTAAAGTTTATTGTCGACTAAGTTACCACAAAAGAACACGTCCGTCAGTCCGTCGTTGTTCACGTCGCCTAGTCCCACTCCGCCGCCGTTGTAGAAGTTACGGTAGGTATACACGTTAAATTCTTCGTCGTAGGTAAGTTGGTTCACGAAGTCAATGCCGGTGTAGGAAGCGGGCAGTGCGGTGAACAGGCGGTTCACGACGATAGGCGATTCTTGGGGATGATGGCATTGCAGGCACAGCATCACCCCTACCAGCAAAGCGAGGAGACAGTTTTTTTTCAAGAGAGACGGGTGGTTGATATACGCATCGAAGGGATGACAAGATAGCTTGGTAGCCAACGAGTGGCCATTATCACTGCAATAAGTAACGCGTCGTACGGGTGATGCGTTCTTACCCCAGATTTTTGGGTAGAAATAATAAAGTAGAGGTCATAATAATAATTGAAATAGCGTAATATTTTGTAATTTTACGCTTTAAACAATAATAACCCTCAAATCAATAAAAATGAAAAAATACCTACCCTTCAACCCACTAACGGTACTTGCTGCTTTGATCGTCCTCTCCGTAGGAATAGCCTGTCAGGAAGACGAAGGCATCGAACCGTATCAGCCCTACTATCTAGTAATCACCGGACCTAATGAAGTAGCTCCGGGCGCAACCATTACTTATTCCGCCAATCCTTACCAGGGCGAAACTTATACCTGGGAAGTACCTGCCGGGGCTACCCTGGAGGGACAGGGGAACGATACCGTTACCGTGGTGTTTGGAGCTACCAGCAGCGGCAACGTGTCAGTGGCCGCTCGAGGACTCACCGAAGCCCGGGCGATCACGGTGGTGTCTACCCTACCTACTCCAACAGTAAGTCTAGAGGATACGGTTCTGAGCCAAGGCGGTGTACAAGACGTTATCATTGAGTACGACAAAGACATCGAGACGGCTCCTACCGTTAGCTTTGTAGCAGGCTCAGCAACCCAAGGCGGCGCAATTACCGCCGTAGAACGGGTGGATGCGCGCAGTTTTCGCGTCAGCTACACCGCCGGAAGCGGCGACGGTAATGATGCCATTGAAGTATCCAATGCAGTCTCTACCGCTTTCTTTGGAGCGCAGCGAGATTCTACCACCAACACCTTCAACGTATACGGAACCGACAACACCCCGGCCACCGGCACCCTGGAAGCTTCGCGCACTCCCGTGGCCCCGGGCCAATCGGTCACCTTCACGGCTACTTTTGACGAGCTGCTCTACGTCGCGCAGGACTCGGTAACAATCTCCGTGGTTAGTAATAATTTATTAACTCCAGTGACGTACGTGGATAATGTGGTAATGAGCACGCTGGACGGAGTGAACTGGACGTATCGCTACGAGCCTGAGGAAGGCATTAATGACGTTGTTTCGGTTTCGGTGACTACCCCTACCGACCGGGCGGGCAACGTTACCACCCCCGTCGAGCCTATCCTGATTGAGATTAGAGAGGAATAATTTAGAAAGTCCTAAAGGTTAATGTTACAAAAAGCGGTATAAACTTATCTATACCGCTTTTTTTGTGTCGTAGACTGTACTGTGTAGCGCTTCTTGCTAGAATTTACTACACTTGTCACAGCTTTTCCATAAAAATGTTTTTGCGTTAAAATGGCTTTTTCTGTAGTCACCCCACACGGGTTTGCGCGGCGGACGCTTTTTACAAAGTATCGCTAAAGTCAAATAAGACCCTTACAGGGTGACACTACTGGTGAACTTAACACACAAAGAGATCTCGTCTGTGGTTTCATGAAAAGGTCTTGCTATGCTTGTAGCTTGGCTCTGATATAATTACCTAAAATAGCTGTACGACAGCTATCTAAGCGACTGAAAACCTTGGTAGTTTGGCACAGAACGAAGGACTACCTCCCGTCCGAGGTTGTATGAGTTTGGTTAGCGGCCAGTTCGTTGGAGTAACAGCCAAGTAGATAGAGCGTCTCACTTCAACCATGTATAATCATAAAAAAGCCCCTCAGCTACGTACGCTAAGGGGCTTTCTGTTTGCTTGCTTACTACTACTGATTAATACCAATCAGTGTAGGTAGTCGATTCTGCTTTATTACTCAGCAGCGTATCCGGGGTTTTGTTTCAGATTGCTGTTAGAGTTCAGCTGATCAAAAGGGATCGGGAATAATGTCACGTAATCCGGAGTTGAATTCTTGAACTTCCAGGGAGACGTATATTGTCCGAAACGAATTAGATCCTGACGACGGTACGCTTCGGCGAACATCTCCCGGCCTCGCTCGGCGAGCAAAAGGTCGGCAGTGAGACGGTCTACCGGAGCTACTTCAGCTCGCTCGCGAATCTGGTTGACGAGCGCTAAGGCTTCTCCCCCGGTGCTTCCTAGTCGGAACAGCGCTTCGGCTTTCATCAGCAGGATGTCACCATATCGGAAAATAGGAAAGTCGTTGTCCAGGTCAGGGGTGGCACCCAGGGCAAACTCGTACTTTCCTATCCGGGCACCCGCATCGCGACGCGCGTTGGGAGCCAACTGGTTAACTTCCGGCGTAAAGATGATCGGTTGATTGTTATTACCCGGATCGGTCATAAGCTCGCCGCTGGAGTTGAACTGAGGACCTACAATCAGATTTGCTTTACGCACGTCATCATCCTCATATGACTCGTAGAACTCCTGTAACGAACAAAACCCGTTCCACGGCTGCGCCGTGAGATTATAGGTGTTCTGGTTCGCGTAGTGCAACGTGCGCATGTGCACATTGTGCCCGGGAGCGAACTGCGGGTCGTAGGGTACCGCGAAAATGTTCTCCCGCGAATCCTGATTTTCGGTATCAAAGTTGGCGAAGTAATTATTTTCCAGGGAATACTGTCCTGAGTTGATAATGGCGTCCGCCTCTGTGACAGCATCTTGCCAACGCGCCTCTCCGGTATACACCTGGGCATTGAGATACAATTTGGCCAGAATAGCGTGCGCGGCCCACTGGGTCAGGCGTCCGTAGTTATTTAGGCTAACTTCAGCATCTAACAGCGCTAGGTTATCTTTGACGCTTGTTTCTACGAACTCAAAAACTTCCAAACGGGTGTTGTTAGTCGGGGCAAAGTCGGCGGGTACGGTAAATCGGTCCACGATAGGAACGTTACCGTACGTATCCAACAGCATATAGTAATAAAAGCCCCGTAGCACCTTCAGTTCGGCGATAAACTTTTCTGAGCCCGCTAGACCGTCAGCCGCTTCCTCAAAGGTTTCAATTACCCGGTTACAAGCATTAACGCCCTGAAAAGCAAGGTTCCAACCCCCGTTCATTGCGGGAGTTCGGCTGTTATACTGTTGGGTATGCAATTGTGCCCAAGCACCATTGTCGAACCAGTCGGCCCCGCGCTGCGGCACGATCATCTCATCGCTGGGCACTTCTTGCAGGATAAACCAACCATCTCCGGCAATGCCATACAGGTTAGTATAGGCTGCCCCTAGCGTTGAAATAAACTCTTCTTCGGTGTTGAAGAAAGTATCCGTAGTCACGTCGCTAAACAGCTCTTCTTCTAGATCAGTACAGCCTAAGCTAGTAGCTAAGACGCCGGTGATTAATAATATTCTACTATAAATTCGATTCATAAGTCTGTGATTTAAAGGTTTATAGACCAACGTTTAGTCCTAACGTAAAGGTTCGGTTCAAGAAGTAAGTATCGCGTCGTTCAATACCCGGCGCTAATTGGTTACCTCCATCATCGAAGCGTACTTCAGGATCAACTCCACTGTAATTAGTGATGGTAAATAGGTTCTGCGCCGCTACGTATAAGCGGATTTGTGACAAAAACTCTACGTTCTCCACGTTGAAGTTGTAGCCTAATGTGGCGTTGTCCAGCCGTAGGAAAGAAGCGTTCTCCACATGGTAGCTAGAGAAGCGGGCATCCTCCGTGAGGAACCGCACGTCGCCTTCGGTCGCTGACTTGAGGATATTGTACGAGTTAATCACCTTGGGCACTTCGTAGAAAGCGCGGAAGGTATTCACCAAATCGTGTCCGAAAGAACCACGGATAAAGAAATTCAGATCCCAAGGGCCGTAGCTGAAAGTATTATTGAGACCCAAGGTGAAGTCAGGAAGTCCGTTTCCAATCACGGTTTCATCATTACCATCAATAGCATCATCCCCGTTCAGGTCCTCGAAAATCCACCGACCCTCGTCGCTGATGCCTACGTACTTAGGACCGTAAATCTGCCCTAATGGCTCGCCTTCTTTTACCCGGATCAGGTTCGTGGAATTAAGTCCTGGAGCTCCTAGGTTGGCAATAAGTATCTGATCACCGAAGTCGAACTCATCGGAAGACAATGAGACAAGCTGCGTACGGTTCAGCGCAAAATTGAAACCGGCTGAGTAGTTGAAGCCATCACCTCGCACCAAATCACCATCTAAGGTCACTTCTACCCCGCGGTTGTTTAGTTCTCCCAAGTTCAACAATGAGTTAGGAAACTGGTTCGGGGGCACCGGAACCGGCACGTTGTAGATCAAGTCAGTGGTAGTCCGATTATACACATCGACCGAACCGTTGATTCGGTAATTGAGTATTGAGAAGTCAATTCCAACGTTAATTTCGCCTTTTCTTTCCCATTTCAGGTCAGGGTTGGGGTTGCTACCCGGTCCGTAGGGCTGGATGTAGTTACCGTTGTAGAAGAATCTTCCGCCCAGAGGAGTCAGACGCGCCAGTGAGACGTAGTTTTGGTCGGGCAAGCTACCGGTGATACCGTAGCCGACGCGAAACTTCAGCTCATCCACCTGAGGAATCGACGCTAAGTTAGCAATGTTTATCCCCGCACTAGCGGCCGGGAACCACGCCCACTTGTTGTTTGCTCCAAATTTGGAAGAGCCTTCTCGGCGCACCACGCCTTGCACATAGAACAGGTCATTGTAATTGAAGTTGACCCGAGCAAAACCGGCAACCAATGTGCTGGATTGTTTGCCACTACCAAACTGAGGGTTGATATTTCGCGCTAGATCTTCTGAAGCGCCAATGTTGTTATAGGTAAACTGATCAGTGAGAAAGTTACCAGCCGATACGCTGAAACTCTCGTCCGTTAAGTACTGATAAGAATATCCCAATAGTGCCTCAATGCTGCTGTTGTTACCTACTTCTTTATCCAGATTAAGCGTGCCCTCAAATAGTTGGTTAAGTTCTTCGCGCATGGCTCTAAGGGCCTGTCCGTTAGAGTTCAGCCCCCCCGCGTAGTCATCTTTAGGAGCATAGAAGTTGACTTGCGTGTTATCGCGCTGCGTACTGTAAAAAGCACTCGCCTGTAGCCCTTCAATCAGTTCAAACCCAACCCGGAAATTACTGGTGATGTTTCTCTGAATTCCGTCAAAACTTTGCTGCTCCACAATGGCCCGGGGGTTATTGTAATTAAACGATCCGGGCGCTTGATAAAACCCACCGAAGGATTGGTCTTCCTGAAAAATCGGGGCGGTAGGATTATAAATGGTAGCAAACCGGAAAGCGGGGTTACCATTATTCAAGCCTATATCACTTACAGGCGGCTGATCAAATCCCCCCAGGTTACGGTTGGTAATTCCTAAAATGATATCAAAGGTCAAACGGTCGCCCAGTGCTTTTTGTCGTAGGTTTAAACGACTGTTAAGCTGGTCAAAGCCTGAGTTCTTACCTAGGGCTTCAATATCCCGGTAATTTAGGGCTACCCGGTAGGTGGTTTTCTCCGTCCCGCCGGATAAAGCAAGGTTATGCACGTGGCTGATTGGCGTCTGCGTTACTTCGTCAAACCAATCGGTAGAAGACCCCAAATCAAGATTGGGATTGCTGAACGCGAAGTTAGGGTCATTTACCAGCTGGCGATACTCACCAGCGGTGAGCATATCCACCTGACTGCCAATGACGTCAGTAGCTACGTAGCCATTGTAGGTAATTTTAGGCTCTCCAGCCGCTCCACTTTTGGTCGTTACTAGAATTACCCCATTGGTAGCACGGGTTCCGTAGATCGCCGCCGCTGAACCATCCTTCAAAACATCAATAGAAGCGATGTCGCTTGGGTCAACGCTGTTCAGGTCAGCACCGGGCACACCATCAATAATAATCAGCGGTGAGGTGCTTCCACTGGCCGAAGAGGTTCCACGCAAGCGAATGTTGAAGTTACCCGAAGGGTCTCCACCCGGTCGGGCAATTACTAGTCCGGCCACCTTGCCCTGAATCAACTGGCTGGGGTTGTTTACGTTACCGCCGTTGAAGTCTTCGGCTTTTACGCTGGTGACGGCACTGGTGATCTCTTTCTTTTCCTGCGTACCGTAGCCAATCACCACAATTTCGTCCAGGGCCTTGATATCTTCCGCTAGGTTAATATTAATAGAAGATTGATTGCCAATCTCCACTTCCTGGCTGGCGTAACCAATAGAAGTGAACACCAACGTTCCTCCCGCCTCCGGAACCGACAAGCGGAAGTTTCCGTCCAGGTCGGTGACGGTACCCGTGGAGGTTCCCTTTAGTAATACGTTGACTCCTGGCAACGCGCCCTCTTCTGCCGCCGTCACGGTACCCGTCACGGTTTTATCTTGGGCGTAGAGCACGCCCGTGAGCAGCATCAGACTGGCACCGAGCCAGAATCCTTTCATGCGTGTAAAATAGTTCATAAGCAATAAGTTAAGTGTGATGGTGAATGGTAGTGCCTTAACCAAAAAGGAGGAAGTAGGTTTTAACACTTCTACTAATTTTAGAAAACAAAGGCAAAAATACGTACAAATAATGAAGGAACAATAATATTTAACAGTAAAGAGGATGCAATAATTAAATTACTTATTTCATAAAATATCATCAAGTTTGCTACTCTTATAGCAAATTAAATTCGGTTCGCACGCATTTTCGAGTAGAAAAAGATCGTTTTAATACATTCATTTGAATCTGGCTACCCTATTATGCCATGGTAGTGAGGCCGACATTTTAAGCTTATTCAAGGTGTGTTTTTAACATTTCACAAAGTCAGTGGGATAAGGGAACCGGCAGCAGCAAGCGGCGTTATACCAACAGCTAGAAAACCACATCATGAAAAAAATTCTACCGCTGTTGCTATTGCTCATCTTGGGAGCCATCGTTATCTACACGCTGGTTGGTGGCGAAAGCGAAGCAGCCTACCTCGAACGAATCAACGAAGAGCGACTGCGTACCGAGCGCTTTATGAAGGGATCGCCCGAGTCGCCCTTCGCCCCGGATAGCATTGCGTTTAATAGTCTATCATACTTTGACCCCGACCCGGCCTACCGCGTGCAGGCGCGCCTGGAGCGGGTCACCGACCAGAAATTGCTGGTGCTGCCCACCACCACTGGCGAGGAAGAAAAATATATTCGCTACGGCTACGCTACTTTTAAACTGAAGGGACAACTACAGCGTCTGCTGGTGCTGGAACCCTTTCGAGCAACCCGCCCCCCTGTTTGTGGCCTTCGCCGACGACACCAGCGGCGACACCACCTACGGCGGCGGACGCTATCTCAACGCGGAAAAACCTAGTAGGGCCGGAGCCAAATCACTGGAGCTGGACTTCAATCAAGCCTACAATCCCTACTGTGCCTACAACGGGTCGTTTAGCTGTCCGCTGCCTCCGAAAGAAAACGTGCTCACGGTGGCCGTGGAGGCAGGGGAGAAGGAGTACGGTAACTAAAAAAGGGTAAGTACACGCTTCTCAGTCTTTACCAACGTCTCTACGGCTTCGTAATGTTCTTGTAATAACTCAGCGATATCTTTTGTTCGGCAGTTCCCTCGTCGTATCCAGATTGTTATTGAACACGTGGTTGGAATTGGGGAATAGTTTGCTTGGCAGATTAACTAACTTCGGGGACAGATTGTGGGCGAAAAGGAGCTTCATCACTACACAACCATCATGTGTTTCTCGCGGTCAGCAGCGTACTGAAGACAGGCTTGTATATCTCCTTGAGTTAGATAAGGGAAATTATAGTGCATAAGGATGGTAGTAAGTCTTAGCTGCTGCTAACGTTAAATTGTCAGCAGGATCATTTTCTTCCATGATCTTTCCTAAGCGGCGCGATTAATCCCGGTCGGGCATGACCACCGCCCGGTCCATCCCGGCGGGGAACCGCGTGGACGCGGGGCCCGGCGTGGACGCGGCGCGCCGCTACGGATTATTCGTTGCCCACCGATCGTTCCTTTTTCTTGCGGCCCGAAACCTGCTGCATGGGGTTGTCGCCCGAGGTACCGCGCCCTTCTTGCTTCTCTTTGAAAACCTCGAAACGCGTGGGCACATCACGCTTGGGATAATAGTTGTTGCCCTCGTCGGTGTCGGCGGTCTCGCGGTAGGGGTCCACCACCAACTGCGCCACCTTTTTGTCCTTTACGAACACCTTGGTGGCTTCTTCAGCGTTCATCCGCCAGATTTCGGCCGGAATCCGCTCAATTTCGGTGCTACCGTCCTCGTAGGTCCAGCCCAGAATAATGGGCATCACCAGCCCGCCCACGTTGGCAAACGATACTTCGTAAAAGTGTTTGCCCGACGCCACCAGCGCGCGCTCTTTCTCGTCCAGCCCCGCCACAAACTCTTCGTACGCCTGCGTATCCTTCTGCTGAACCGCAAACGGGTCGTACCTATTATAGAAGTCTAACAGACTAGGGTCGGCCTCGATGGCGGTGGTGGCCACGTCTTTCTGGTTGTACACCTGGCTGATGTGTTTCTCTTCTTCTTCGTACTGCCGCCGGGCAATGGGGTTTTCTACCTCCGGGTTCTTGGTGTTGATTTGGTAGTACTTCACCTGATCAATACCGATGTCAACGTGATCAACCGAGTAGAACCAACCGCGCCAGAACCAGTCCAGATCGGTGCCCGAGGCGTCTTCCATCGTGCGAAACAAGTCGGCCGGTTCGGGATGCTTGAAGGCCCAGCGCTCGGCGTAAGTCTTGAAGGCGTAGTCGAACAGTTCGCGGCCCATCACCGTTTCGCGCAGGATGTTGAGCGCGGTGGCAGGTTTGGCGTAGGCGTTGGCCCCGAACTGCTGAATCTGCTCGGAGTTGGTCATAATGGGACTGATCTGCGCCTTGTCGCCGCTCATGTAGGGCACTATCTTGAAGGCCGGGCCCCGCCGCGAGGGGTAGTTGCGGTCCCACTCCTGCTCGGTGAGGTACTGCACAAAGGTGTTGAGTCCTTCGTCCATCCACGTCCACTGCCGCTCGTCGGAGTTCACGATCATAGGAAAGAAATTGTGGCCCACCTCGTGGATGATCACCCCGATCATGCCGTACTTCACCCGGTCCGAGTAGGTGCCGTCGGCAGCGGGGCGGCCGTAGTTAAAGCAGATCATGGGATACTCCATACCGTTGGAGGCTTCTACGGAGATAGCCTTGGGATAGGGATAGGGAATAGTGTACTTGGAGTAGGTGCGCAGGGTGTGGGCTACCACCTCGGTGGAGTATTGCTCGTACAGGGGATTAGCCTCCTTGGGATAGTAGGACATCGCCATCACGGTGCGCCCGTCAATGTCGACGCCCAGGGCGTCCCAGATGTACTTGCGCGAACTGCCGAAGGCGAAGTCCCGCACGCTGTCGGCGTGGTAGATCCAGGTTTTGGTGTCTTTGGCCCGCTGCTTCTCCTTGCGCTCGGCTTCGGCCTGGCTCACAATGATCACCGGCTTGTCGGCCGTCTTAGACTTTTCGAGCAGGTCGCGCTGCGCGGTGGTGAGCACCGCTTCGGGGTTTTGCAGGGTGCCGGTAGAGGCCACAATGTGGTCGGCGGGCACGGTGATTTCCACTTCGTAGTTGCCGAAGGGCAGGGCAAACTCGCCCCGGCCCAGAAACTGCTTGTGCTGCCAGCCCTCGTGGTCGTCGTACACCGCCATGCGCGGAAACCACTGGGTGATGGTGTAAAGAATATTACCGTCGTCAGGAAAGAGTTCGTAACCGCCGCGACCGCCCATCAGGTTGCGGTCGTTGATGTTGTAGTACCAGTCCACCGAAAATTCGTAGGTCTCGCCCGGTTGCAGCGGCTGGGGAATGTCGACCCGCATCATGGTTCGGTTGATGGTGTAGGGAATCGCCTGCCCGCTGGCATCCGTAACGGACTGAATCTTATGCCCACCGTCGAAGTCGAAGCCCATCATCTCCTCCACGTTGTCCACGTTCATCTTGTCGGAGATACTGTTGGTTTGCGTTTTGTAGGTGTCCGAATCCTTGGCCCGCATATTCTGGTCGAGTTGCACCCACAGATAATCGAGCACGTCGGGCGACTGGTTGTGGTAGGTGATGGTTTCAGAACCAGTGAGCCGCTGGGTATCGTCGTCGATCTCGCACTTGATCTTATAATCAGCGCGTTGCTGCCAGTACTGGTGACCAGGAGCCCCTGAACCGGCGCGGTACACGTTGGGGGTGGGCAGCAGGGCTGGGCCGAGTTGCTCAAACTTATCGGTGGCCCGGTTGAGTGGGTCCTGGGCTTGCAGGGGGGCAAAGGGAGCCAGCAGGACTAAAAAGGTGAGAAGTGATTTCATAGGGTAGGATATTCTGATCGTAGTATAAGAATGAAGTGCAATATACGGTATTACGGGAAATAGCAGAATTGTTCGATTGCTCAATTGTTAAATTGTTCGGCGTTTTCGCAGTCAACAATTGAGCAATTGAACAATCGAGTCGCTAAAATCTTTCAACCAAAAGCATCAGCGAGACTCCGGCGATGGCCGACGAAATCACCAGCTTCCAGTCGCGGCGCGACACTCCCAGCAAACCCACCACCACCGAGGCACTCAGTAAGAAAATTAGCACAATCACCAACTGTCCTATTTCCAAGCCTAGATTAAACGATAACAACGGCCCCACGATCGACTGCTCTTTGCCCAGCAAACTACGCAGGTAATTCGAAAAACCGAGTCCGTGGACGAGTCCAAAGACCAGCGCCAGGGCGTAGTTGAGCGGGGCCACCGGGGGCAGGGCTGCGCTGCGCTTGCGCACAATGTTACTCACAGCCGTGATAAAAATTGTCACCGGAATCAAAAACTCGATCAGATCAGGGTCGAGGCGTACCAGCCGTAGGGTGGCCAGGGCCAGGGTGACGGAGTGCCCCACGGTGAAGGCCGTCACCAGCAGCAGAATCTTGCGCCAGTCGCGCAGCAGATACATCGCGCACAGCGCTACCACAAATAAAATGTGGTCGTAGCCCCGAATATCTAAGATATGAGTGAGGCCTAACTGGAAGTAGAGCGAAAAAGTAGTCATCCGGTTAGGGCCGTGAGCGTAAGAAGAAAAAGGCGAAGGAACAAAATTAAGAAAAAAACGCGTTGGATGGCAAAGTAGATGATTGTACCGCAAATTACCTATATTCATCACAATGCTTTGACTAGATTAAGCGCCCTAGACTCACCGGGGATGCGTATTTTTCTATTTTATGTGATGTAGGTCCTATGCGCCTTATCTCCTCTATCTGCTTGTTAATTATCGGATGGCTGCTGCTCCCGCCGCTCGCCTGCGCGCAGTCGCACCACCGGGGGTTTCACCTGACCAACCGGCGGACTAGGCGCGTCACCATCCCTTTCGAGCTGCACAGCAACCTAGTGATCATCCCGGTGCGGGTGAACGACGGCGAAAACCTCAAATTTATTCTGGACACCGGGGTGCGCACCGCTATCCTTACCGACCAGGGGTTTGTGGACGGCATTCCCCTGGAGGGCGACCGCGTCATCACGCTGATGGGCGTGGGCGATCAGGGCGAGATCAGCGCTTACGTGAGCAGCGGCAATTCTTTTAACCTGCCCGAAGGGGTGGTCGCCAACGGCAATTCTATTCTTATCCTCAAGGATGATTATCTGCAACTGGATAGCTTCCTGGGCACCCGCATCCACGGCATCCTGGGCTACGAACTGTTTAGCCGGTTTGTGGTGGAGATCGACTACATGCGGCAGCAAATCGTGCTGCACCGTCCCGATAAGTTCCGGCCTCGAAGGTCGTTTAAAAAGATTCCGATCACCGTGGAAGACACCAAACCCTACCTGCCGGGGGTGGTGCTGCACCTGAACGACAGCACCACCCTCACCACCAAACTGATGATCGACACCGGGGCCAGTCATTCGCTTATGCTCAACCGGGCCAGCGACGAGCGAATCACGGTGCCCGAACGCCATATCTCAGGCTATTTGGGGCGCGGACTCAGCGGCGAAATCTACGGGCAGATGGCCCGGGTGCCCCAGCTAAGCATCGGCGACTACACCCTGAAGGAGTTGACCTCTTCGTTTCCCGAGGCCAATGCCTTTATGGAAGCGGTGACCGAGCGCACGGGTAACCAGGGCAACATTGGCGGGGCGGTGCTCAAGCGCTTTCGGGTGATCTTTGATTATGCCAACGGGGCGCTGTACCTAAAAAAGAACCGCCTGTTTCGCTCCCGCTTCGAGTATAATATGAGTGGTATGGAGCTGAAGGCCACGGGTCCCTTGCTCACTACCCTGCTGGTGAGTACGGTAATCAAAGACTCTCCGGCCGGGCGGGCGAGCCTTCAGCCGGGAGACATGATTTTGTCGATAAACGGCAAGTATCCGCCCGAACTCACGCTGGCCATGTTCAACCAGATGGTGAGCCTGAAACCCGGCAAGAAAATCCGCCTCAAGATCTTCCGCGGCGGCCTGATCTTTAAGAAGAGTTTCCGGCTCGAGCGGATTTTGTAGCTTACCCCTCTTCATACGCCTTTCGCCCCACGATGCTTCGCCCTAGGGTGATCTCATCCGCGTATTCCAACTCACTGCCGATGGGCACGCCCCGGGCGATAGCAGTAATTTTCAGGTTGTAGGGCTTTAGCTTCTTGGTTAGGAAGAAAGAGGTCGTATCGCCTTCCATCGTGGCGCTCAGGGCCAGTAGAATCTCCTTCACTTCCGATTCAGGTTCGCTCACCCGAGACAAAAGCAGATCAATGGCAATATCGCTGGGGGAGATGCCCTCGATGGGGGAGATCACCCCACCCAGCACGTGGTACACGCCGCGGTACTGCGAGGTGTTTTCGATAGCAATGAGGTCGGTGGTGCTTTCTATCACGCAGATAATACTGTGGTCGCGGTTGCGGTTGTTGCACACCGCGCAGATGGGCGCGTCGGCGATGTTATGGCACCGCTGGCAATACTGCGTTTTGGTGCGCAGGTTCACCAGGGCACTGCCCAGCGACTGCGTACGCTCTTCTTCCTGCTTGAGCAGGTGCAACGCAATGCGCAGGGCCGATTTTTTGCCAATACCCGGTAGCTTAGCTATTTCGTTAACCGCGTCCTCTACCAACTTGGAGGGATATTCCATACCGTTTTGTTCCGACCAGGCAGCGGATGCTGCTCGCCGTTCGCGTGAAGGACTACTTTATTTCAGCTCCGATACCGGCATCGTGGATAGCGGTGCACAGCGGAGTGAGTTCGGCATAGGTACCTGCTTTCACCGAGCACTTTCCTTTATAATGGATAATCAAGGTGCATTGCTCAGCCTGTTCGGCCGTGTGTTTGCACACCCGGATCAGCGTTTTGGTGACGTGCTCAAAGGTATTATAATCGTCGTTGAGAACCAGCAAGCTATTGAGATCAACCTGCTCTTCGTCTACCAGAACTTCGTCCAGCACCTCTACCTCTTCTTGATAAGCGTATTTCATGGAAATGAATAAATATTTTTCTACTGCAATTGGGTTAGCAAAATTAAAAAAATTAGTCCATTTTGTCACCCTCTTTCCCCTATAACCTATGTCGCCCGGATTAGTTTTCACGGTCATTGCCGCCTATTTTGCGGTGTTGCTCACCATATCCTACTTCACCTCACGCAACGCTGATTCCCAGAGCTTTTTTACCGGCAACCGGCAGTCGCCCTGGTTCCTGGTTGCTTTTGGGATGGTCGGAGCCACGCTTTCGGGAGTGACGTTTATCTCGGTGCCAGGCGAAGTAGGGAGCTCTCAATTTTCTTACTTTCAGGTGGTGTTGGGCTACGTACCGGGCTATGCTTTTATCGCGCTGGTCTTGATGCCGTTATACTATCGCCTTAAGTTGGTTAGTATTTACGGGTATCTAGAACAACGTTTTGGCTTCTTCTCCTACAAAACCGGAGCTTTTTTCTTCCTCCTATCACGTCTTCTTCAGTCTGCCTTCCGGCTATTTCTAGTGGCCGGAGTGCTGCAAATAGCCTTCTTTGACCGTTTTGATCTGCCCTTCTGGCTGACAGTACTCATCACTATTCTACTGATTTGGCTCTACACCTTTCAGGCAGGAATCAAAACCATCGTTTGGACCGACACGCTTCAAACGCTCTTCATCCTAACTGCGGTGGTGCTGAGCATTCATCTGATTGGTCAGGAGTTAGATTTATCCGTAGGAGGGATGGTTGGGGCAATACGGGACAGCGATATGTCGCAGGTGTTCTTCTGGGATTGGCAGAGTGGACAAAACTTTTTTAAGCAGTTTATCTCTGGAGCTTTCATGGCCATTGTAATGACTGGCTTGGACCAGGATATGATGCAGAAGAATCTCACCATCAATAACCTGGCTGACGCGCAGAAAAACATGAAGTGGTTCACGGTGGTGTTGGTCATTGCCAATATTTTGTTTCTATCTTTAGGAGCACTCTTGTTCATGTACGCGCAAGCAAAGAATATTGCTTTGCCCGAGCGCACCGATGAGCTGTTTCCAATGTTGGCCGTTAATCACTTTAACACCTACGCCGGGATCATTTTCCTACTGGGTATTATTGCGGCAGCCTACTCCAGTGCCGATTCTGCACTCACCGCACTTACCACTTCATTCTGCGTCGACTTTCTGGGTTTAGGCCAAGACAAGGGCATCGATAGAGACAAAGCCAAGGATAAGCTAGATGATACTACGCGTAAACGGGTGCACATTATGTTTTCGGGTTTGTTGTTTGTCGTGATCCTAATCTTTAATGCTATCAATGATCAGAGTGTGATAGTCGCAGTGTTCCGGGTGGCGGGATATACCTACGGGCCGTTGCTGGGGCTCTACGCCTTCGGTCTGTACACCAAGATGCGGGTGAAAGACCGACTAGTACCTTGGGTGTGCGTAGTCTCACCCGCGCTGTGTTATATCCTTGACAGCAATTCGGAGCAGTGGTTTAACGGCTTTAAGTTTGGTTTCTTTATCTTGATTGTGAATGGGCTGCTCACCTTCCTGGGATTATTGTTCATTCGGGAGCGACTAGACAATTCACCTGCTCAAACGCAATAGTGGCGGAGACTATATGATAAGGAGTCATTAGCGCGCTAAAAACTAAGAAATGTAGCGTTTATGAGTTATTTTTATAGGAACGCTTGGTTAGGATAAATTTATTGAGCCTCGTTTCTTTTGGTTTAATTACTTTACTGTCACTATTTGGGCGCTTAAGCCGTTAAGAATAGAAACTGAATAATCGCATTTTGAGATATCGTACTCTTTTTTTCTTGCTTACCGTTAGTGTCTTCTTCCTGATGGCATCTCAAGCCCAGGCGCAGGGAGAACCCACCGTGGTTCAATTATCGGGTTTGGTACTGGGGGAAGATAGCACCTCGGCAATGCCGGGTGTAAACGTATACGTGCCTACGATTGGTCGGGGAACGGTTACCAACCGCTACGGTTACTTCTCGATGCCCGTTTTGCCGGGCGACAGCGTGCTATTCAGTGCCGTTGGCTACAAGCGACAGTATTACGTAATTCCCAAGCAACGGACGCAGAGCCTGACGGTGATTGTTGAGTTGCTTACCGATACTACATATCTTCCGGCGATCACGGTGTTCCCCTTTCCTACGGAAGAGATTTTTAAAGAAGCAGTACTGGCGCTAAATCTTCCGGACCAGGGGCAGTACGCCAATATGCGGGGCAACTTAGAAGAGGACTTGCTGGCCCGGATGTTTGACGCGATGCCAATGGACGGAAGCATGAATCATCGTTACTTTATGAATCAGCAGTTCAACCGTATTCACAATGCGGCGGGGCCTCAGCCCAATCCTTTCCTCAATCCCTTTGCCTGGGGTGAGTTCATCAAATCTATTAAGCGGGGGGATTTCAAGAAGAAGAAATAAAAAAAGCTTCAAATCTTACGACTTGAAGCTTTTGATAAAAAAAGGCGGCGACCTACTCTTCCTCTAGATGAAGTACCATTGGCGCACCCGGGCTTAACTGCTCTGTTCGGGATGGGAAGAGGTGATCCCCGGGGCTAAAGCCACCTTAAGTTTTTAAGGGTCTTGGATGTTGGGTATTAGGTTTTGGATATTAGATAATAGGAACTGGTTGATGCTGCATTCTCAGCTCCGCTAGTTTTAACTGACAGTAGTTAAAGGAACAATCTGCTTTAGGTCATTGATGCTACAATAACAACAAAGATCAGAGACAATTGGTAAGAGGAAGTAGTAGTAGAAGGGTTTGGGCAACTGGTCAGTGTGTACACCATTAATTTGCATCAACGGCTAACAACTTCCCCTTGGGTGGAAGTTCGTTCGGGTGATTAGTATGGCTCGGCTTTGTCATTTCTGACTTTAGACCTACCACCTATCAACGTTGTAGTCTACAACGGCCCTTCAGGGAAACCTCATCTTCAGGATGGTTTCGCGCTTAGATGCTTTCAGCGCTTATCCTTTCCGAACGTAGCTACCCAGCAATGCACCTGGCGGCACAACTGGTACACCAGCGGTTCGTCCAACCCGGTCCTCTCGTACTAAGGTCAGAGCCTGTCAAGTTTCCTACGCCCACCACAGATAGGGACCGAACTGTCTCACGACGTTCTGAACCCAGCTCGCGTGCCACTTTAATGGGCGAACAGCCCAACCCTTGGGACCTTCTCCAGCCCCAGGATGTGACGAGCCGACATCGAGGTGCCAAACCTCCCCGTCGATATGAGCTCTTGGGGGAGATCAGCCTGTTATCCCCAGAGTACCTTTTATCCTTTGAGCGATGGCCCTTCCATGCGGAACCACCGGATCACTATACCCGACTTTCGTCCCTGCTCGGCTTGTTGGCCTCACAGTCAAGCTCCCTTATGCTATTGCACTCCACACACCATTACCAACGGTGTTGAGGGAACCTTGGGAAGCCTCCGTTACTTTTTAGGAGGCGACCACCCCAGTCAAACTACCCACCACACACTGTTCTTCTTACGAAGTTAGGCACTAACGGTCAGAAGGGCGGTATTTCAAGGACGACTCCACAACGCCTAGCGACGCCGCTTCCTAGTCTCCCGCCTATCCTACACATCTAACAGCCAATGTCAATGTGAAGCTATAGTAAAGGTTCATGGGGTCTTTCCGTCCCGTGGCGGGTAATCGGCATCTTCACCGATACTACAATTTCACCGAGCGCGTGGCTGAGACAGTATCCAGATCGTTGCACCATTCGTGCAGGTCGGAACTTACCCGACAAGGAATTTCGCTACCTTAGGACCGTTATAGTTACGGCCGCCGTTTACTGGGGCTTCGGTTCAATGCTTTGTCTTGCGACTAACATCCCCCCTTAACCTTCCAGCACCGGGCAGGTGTCAGGCCTTATACTTCCGCTTTCACGTTGGCAAAGCCCTGTGTTTTTGTTAAACAGTCGCCTGGATCGATTCACTGCGGCCTGCTTGTCATCTTAACAACAACAAGCGAGGCGTCCCTTCTCCCGAAGTTACAGGACTATTTTGCCTAGTTCCTTAGCCACGGCTAACTCGAGCACCTGAGTGTTCTCCACCCGACTACCTGTGTCGGTTTACGGTACGGGTAGCTCATTGCTAAAACGCTTAGAGGGTTTTCTTGGAAGTCCGATTACCGCTATTATCCGCGCAGCCGTAGCTTTGCGGTACTATCAGCCTTTAGCAAGATCTACGGATTTACCTATAAATCTTATACCTACAGCCTTCAACGTACTATTCCGTCAGTACGCAAGCGTGTCACCCCTTCGTCACCCCATCACTCACAATAAGCTAGTGCGAGAATATTAACTCGCTGTCCATCGACTAGAGCTTTCGCCTTCGCCTTAGGTCCCGACTAACCCTGATCCGATTAGCGTTGATCAGGAAACCTTAGTCTTTCGGTGTGGGGGTTTCTCACCCCCATTATCGTTACTTATGCCTACATTTGCTTTTCTATACCGTCCAATGCGCCTAACAGCACACCTTCAACCCGTATAGAATGCCCCCCTACCACTGTGATAAACGATAAATCGCTTATCTACAATCCAAAGCTTCGGTGATAGATTTGATGCCCGTTTATTATCGATGCCCCGTCACTCGACCAGTGAGCTGTTACGCACTCTTTAAATGAATGGCTGCTTCCAAGCCAACATCCTGGCTGTCTTAGCAACGAGACCTCCTTAGTTCAACTTAATCTATACTTAGGGACCTTAGCCGTTGGTCTGGGTTCTTTCCCTTTTGGACTAGGACCTTAGCACCCTAGCCCTCACTGCTGAGTTAATTTCTGCGCATTCGGAGTTCATCAGGATTTGGTAGGCTGTGACACCCCCTAGTCCTATTGGTAGCTCTACCTCGCAGAAACATCACCCAACGCTGCTCCTAAA
>CAWBZE010000005.1:552500-1357500 GCA_963793215.1 uncultured Cytophagales bacterium
AGGCCCACCACGCCGGTGTGGGCCACCTCGGTTTGCACCTCGATGCCCAGGCTGCGCAAATGTTCGGCCACTTTTTCGGCAGTTTTGAACTCCCGGTTCGACAGTTCGGGATGCTGGTGAATGTCGTGCCGCCAGGTGATAACCTTATCTTCCAGCGCTTGGGCTTGTTGGTCGACGCGCGCGGTGAGGTCGTTTTGGGCCAGCGTGGGGTAGCCGATGAGCAGCAGGATGAGGAAGGATAGCGGTTGCTTCATGGGGTTGCGTTGGTGGAAGTGGAGGCCCAAAGTAGGGAAAATTTGGGGTTTGGGCAATAGGGGGTGTCTTTCTAAGTATCTACGCGGTAGTTGTGAGACAAACCCAATCATATTGCTTTTTTACCGCCTCAAAGTTTCTAATTTTAGGTTTTCACAAAACAACCTATCCTACACTATACATGAGTTTAGCAGCTATTCTGAAAGATTCTAGTTACCGGCTTAAGCAATTTAGCGAAGAGAAAATCAAGGCACTGGAAGAAAATATTTTCTTACGAGAGATGAGAGGGAATTCCGTTCCCTACGTAAAATGCTTGGTACGGAAGAAAGATATCAAGCTTACTCCTGAGGAAGCAATTCGCCAGTTATACATCTCAGTGCTCCATGATGACTACGGCTATCCTACTAACCGAATGGCTCTAGAGTTTCCGGTTTCGTTTGGGCGACAGAAGAAGCGGGCTGACATAGTCATTTTTGATAAGGATCACCTAAATGCGGCCTATATCATTGTTGAGCTCAAAAAGCCTAAACTTAAAGATGGAAAAGAGCAACTCAAATCGTACTGTCACGCTACCGGGGCTCCCATTGGGGTTTGGACCAACGGTGATTCTATCTCTTTCTACTACCGCAAAGATCCCAATTACTTTGAAGATATTCCTGGCTTGCCTCAAGCTAGCCAGCGACTTTCGGACATTCTGGAGGAGCGCTGGGTTATCCAGGATTTGATCGAAAAGGATAAGCTGGTTAAAGAACGTAAATCTCTAAAAGATCTAATTTTGGAGATGGAGGATGAAGTATTAGCCAACGCTGGGGTAGATGTGTTTGAGGAGCTGTTTAAGCTTATCTTCACCAAGCTATTCAACGAGATGAAAAGCGGGCGGGACGAAACTCGCCACTTGGAGTTCAGAAACTACGGCGATACTGAAAGCGAACTACGTGCGAAGATTCAAGCCCTGTTTGACAAAGCAAAGAAAGAGTGGGAGGGAGTATTTACCGACGATGCCCGCATTTTGCTTACCCCCTCACACTTGTCTGTATGCGTATCTTCTTTACAAGACGTAAAACTTTTCAATTCCAACCTGGAGGTGATTGACGAAGCCTTCGAGTATTTAATCAACAAAAGTAGCAAGGGTGAGAAGGGGCAGTACTTTACGCCCCGTTATGTTATTGACATGTGCGTGAAGATGCTCAATCCGCAGGAAGATGAGACAATGATCAATACGGCGGCAGGAAGTTGCGGATTCCCAGTGCACACCATTTTCCACGTGTGGAACCAGATTATTAAAGATTTGGGTCTGAATCAGGGGCACTTATTTACGTTGGAGCAAAAGCCTGCTCGTTGCGTTGACTACGTAAAGGACAAAGTGTTTGCAATAGACTTCGATGAAAAAGCAGTGCGCGTCGGACGAACGCTCAACCTGATTGCGGGTGACGGACAAACCAACGTACTACACCTTAACACGCTGGACTGGGAACGGTGGGACGAACGCACCGAGGACGAAGACTGGGTAGACGTATACAACGATGGCTGGAAGAAACTGCGGAAGCTCCGGGAAGAAAAGGGGAGTGATCGCGATTTTCAGTTTGATATTCTAATGGCGAACCCACCCTTCGCCGGTGATATTAAAGAAACCCGCATTCTGTCGAAGTACGACCTAGGACACAAGGCAGAGGATAAGCTGCAAAACAAGGTGGGTCGTGACATTTTGTTTATTGAGCGCAATCTAGATTTCCTAAAGCCCGGCGGACGCATGGCGGTGGTACTACCACAGGGACGATTCAACAACAGTAGCGACAAGTATATCCGCAATTTCATCGCCGAGCGGTGCCGCCTTCTGGCCGTAGTAGGCTTGCACGGCAACGTATTTAAACCGCACACCGGCACCAAAACCAGCGTGCTAATTGTGCAAAAGTGGAACGACGACCCGAATGCTGGGCCATTGTGCCCTCGGCTAGAAGATTACCCTATCTTCTTTGCCACCATGCAGGAGCCAAGCAAGGACAACAGCGGCGAGAAAATCTACGTGAAGAAAAAAGACTACGCTCCTTCATTGGCGTTAGAAGTAGCCGATGCCGTACCTCATCCCGAAACCGCCTCGGTGCGGCCCGACGCGCAGGTGGGCATCTTTGCCACTGAAGACGTACAAGATCCCACCAGCCACTACGATAGTCCGCCGCTGGAGTTAGAAGAGTATTTACTAGATCGGCACGGGCACTTAATCGTGAAGCACGATCTGTTTAACCATGATGGCATAACCCAAGATGGTATTGCCGAAGCCTTCCTGGAGTTTGCTAAAAAAGAAGACCTCTCGTTTGTGGGAAAGCGCTAAGCCCCTTTGACGAAGCGAAATATAACGCTTTGTTAGAGGGGCTGGAAATCAGTGAAGTTTCAAAGTCCGAGCTAGAAAGGACAATGAGAGTTGATTCCGAATTTTACGCAAAGGCGAACTTGAAAGCATCAAGAATTTTAGAGAGCAAACCACTTCAACCCTTAACGGATTTTCTTAATGTCTCTGATGGTAATCACATGTCAATCAGTGAGTACTTCACTGAAAATGAGATACCCTATTATCGTGGTGGCGACATCTATAATTTCTTTATTGAACAAACAGATAGCCCCTTAACAATACCTCAAAAGGTTTACAATTGGCCTCATATGAAACGTTCGCATTTAAGAAAAGGTGATGTGTTGGTTTCAATCGTTGGAGCTATTATCGGCAACCTTTCATTAGTAAAAACAGACGATAAAGCAACATGTAGTTGCAAACTTGCCATTTTGCGACCAAAAGATATTGAACCTGAATTTGTCGCAACCTTCTTGAAGACTAAGTACGGACAAAACCAAATTCAAAAGTTCAGACGTGGTTCAGGTCAAACAGGGCTTATTCTTGAAGATTTTGATCAACTACTTATTCCACGGTTTATAGAAAGTTTTAGGAACTTTATAAAAGAGCTTATAGAAGATTCATTTGAAAAGTTAGAAAACTCAATTGGACAATACTTAAAGGCTGAAATTCTCTTATTAGAAGCTATCGGTCTACAATATTTTACCCCTAGTCAAGAAAACACCAATATCAAAAGCTTTCAGGATTCTTTTCTGTCTTCCGGTCGCTTGGATGCCGAATATTACCAACCGAAGTATGAAAATTTAATCAGTAGCTTTGACGAGACTATTGAAACAAAACGCGTTGAGGAAATCCAGATATTCAACCGTAGGGGGTTGCAGCCTATTTACGTAGCCGAGGGCGAATATGATGTAATCAATAGCAAGCATATTAAAGAAGATCATCTCGACTACGATGGCTTTGAGAAAACAGACGAACGCAACTTTGATGACCAAACCATTGCTCATGTTCAACGATACGATGTGCTAACTTATACCACTGGTGCTTACGTAGGCAGAACGAATGTTTATCTCAAAGATACACCCGCATTAGCTAGTAATCACGTAAATATCCTTCGCTTAAGAACAGGATATGATCCTATCTACATAGGTTATGTGATGAATTCACTCGTTGGAAGAATGCAAACTGAACGCGTGGTTTCGGGCAGTGCTCAAGCGGAACTGTATCCTAAGGATATTGCCTCGTTCATTATTCCTTTTCCAAAAGAGGATATACAAAATCAGATTAAGGATTCTGTACAACAAAGCCTTACTCTGAAGCATCAATCGGAAAACCTACTAGAAGTAGCCAAGCGAGCGGTAGAAATAGCCATCGAGCAGGACGAGACTGCGGCGATGCGCTATATTGAGGAAAATCAGTGATGCATGAATGACCACAAAGAAGCTTGGCTGCAAAAGGCGAGGATAGACTATTTTGCTCCTTTTATCTCGCTTTGGCAGGAATATAACCCAACACCGCCAAGCACCTGTGATCGAAAAAACGGTTGAAACCGTTAAACGTACCCTGTTTTCCATAGCCCACGGTTTAAACCGTGGGCTATAGGGGCGCACAAACCTCGTAACCGTTTCAACGGTTTAATACGTAAGAAGTACGTGAGACGAAATTCAACGTAAAATGCCCCATTCGTTCAATAAAATCTGGATACACGCGGTTTGGTCTACCAAAAATCGGTTACCATTTCTAGACGAAACCGTCGAACAGCCATTACACGATTATATGCGGCAACAACTCAAAGACCTTGGTTGTCCCGTCCGCATCGTTAACGGCATGCCAGACCATGTGCACAGTTTATCTCTCCTCAGCCCACAGAAATCCATCGCGGAGGTTGTTAAACAGGTAAAGGGAAGCACTTCTCATTGGGTCAATCAGCAGGAAGATTTGGCGCAATGCTGTCTTGAAAAGGTCGGTAAAGCGTTTGCTTGGCAGACTGGCTACGGTGCCTTTTCGGTGAGCGAGTCAATAGTGGAAAAAGTGTATCAATACATCAGGAATCAGAAGCAACACCATCAACGGCGTAGCTTTCGGGGTGAATATGAGGCATTGTTGGCCTTACACGATTTAACATAGCCCACGGACGGTCGCCGCGAGATTAATCCGTGCGCTATGAGTAGCGGGTGGAGCAACACCCGCCCTAGCGACATATCCAATCTTCACTCTACTATACTCACCATCCTATGAAAAATATTCTCTACGTTACTCTCCTCACCTTCGCCTGCACCGCTCCCCCGCCCCCTTCTTCCGACGTCCCCCTGTCCAACGTTAACCCGCTCATCGGCACCGCTCCGGCCACAACCGCTAGTGCGCAGCGGCACAGCGAGTCGGGCTCCGAACTGCGGGGGCAGACATTCCCTGCCGTCGGAGTGCCCTTCGGCATGTCGCAGTGGACGCCCCAGACCCGCGCCACCGAACAGAAATGCTTGTCGCCCTACTACTACCAAGACGATAGCATCCAGGGCTTTCGGGCCAGCCGCTGGATGAGCGGGTCCTGCACGCAGGACTACGGCAGCGTCACGCTCATGCCGATTACCGGCGAACTACGCACCGGAGCGAGCCAACGAGCGTCGGTTTTTACGCACGACACCGAGACGGCCACGCCCTCCTACTACGCCGTCACGCTCGAGGACTACGGCATTCAAGCGGAAATCACCGGAGTATCACACTCCGGGATGCTACAGTTCAGCCCGTCGGGCAACGAGACGATGTACCTAATTATCGAGCCGAACAGCGACGAGGGCGAAGGATCGGTAGAGATTTATCCCGAGCGCAACGAAATCGCGGGCTACAACCCGGTGCACCGCATCTACCAGGGCTGGGGCGCGTCGGCGGGCTTCAGCGGCTACTTTGTGATTCAGTTCGAAGAGCCCTTCGACAACTACGGCGGGTGGCGGGGCGATACGTTGCAGGATAGCGTTAAGAAAATACTGGGCGAAGGCCAGTCGGTCGGCGCGTACGTGGGTTGGACCAAGCGAGACAAGCCGGTGCGGGTGCGGGTGGGCACCTCGTTCACCAGTGAGGCGCAGGCGCGCAAGAACCTGGCGGCCGAGATTCCCCACTGGGACTTTAACCAAGTGCGGGAGCAGTCGGAGCAGGCGTGGGAAGACGAGCTACGCAAGGTGCGGGTGAGCGGCGGCAGTGAGGAACAGAGAACGATGTTCTACACCGCACTGTACCACAGCATGATCTTGCCGCGCGAATTCAGCGACGTGGATCGGGCCTACGTGGGCTTCGGGGGGAGTCGAAAGGTGTACCAGGCCACCGGCGCGCACTACTACGCCGACTTCTCTATGTGGGACACCTTCCGCGCGGTGCACCCGCTGCAAACGCTACTCAACCCCGCGCGCTCGTCCGACATGATCAAATCGCTAATCGCCAAGGCGGAGCAGGGCGGGTGGCTACCGATCTTTCCCGCCTGGAACAGCTACACCTCGGCCATGATTGGCGACCACGTGACGGCCACTATCGGCGACGCCTGGATGAAGGGCATCACTGACTTCGACCAGCAACTGGCCTACCGCGTGATGCGCAAGAACGCCTTTGAGGCAAATACCGACACCGCCAGCTACCGCAACGGCCAGGGCCGTCGGGCGATGGAATCATACCTGAAGTACAACTACATTCCGCTGGAAGATTCGGTGCCGGACTCGTTTCACCAGCGCGAGCAGGTGTCGCGTACGCTGGAGTATGCCTACGACGACTTCGTGCTCTCGCAGATGGCGAAGAAGCGTGGCGAGGAAGACGACTACCAAGCGCTACGCACCCGCGCCAAAAACTACCGGAACGTGTTCGACACCACCGTAGGCTACGTGCGCGGTCGCTACGCCAATGGTGACTGGATCACACCCTTCGACCCGCACGCTACCCGCGCGACGTTTATCACCGAGGGCTCGCCCGCCCAGTACACCTGGTACGTACCCCACGACGTGGCCGGACTGATGCAACTGATGGGCGGCAAGGACGCCTTCGTGGCAAAACTAGACAGCATGTTTGAGCAGCGTTACTACTGGCACGGCAACGAGCCGGGGCACCAGATGGCTTACCTGTACGCCTACGCCGGAGCGCCCTGGAAAACACAACGCTGGGTGCGCGACATCATCCAAGAAGAATACAGCGCCTCACCCGGCGGACTCAGCGGCAACGAAGATGCCGGGCAGATGTCGGCCTGGCTGGTGTTTAGTATGCTGGGCTTTTACCCGGTGGCCCCCGGCATCCCCGGCTACGTACTGGGCAGTCCGACTTTTAATGAGGTAACCCTAGCGGTGGGCGAAGGAAAGACGTTTACGCTGAGCACGCTAGACAATTCCGATACCAACCGCTACATCCAGTCGGCCACGCTCAATGGGGAAGATTTTGATTGCAGCTACATCAAGCATCAAGAAATTGTGGCGGGCGGCGAGCTGGTGCTGCAAATGGGACCGGAGCCGAATGTGGAGTGGGCCAGCGAAGATGTGCCGCCGTCGATGGACAGTCTCTGAATATAACTAGCGATTTCGAGTAGTTCGCAAAATAGCCACCAAAGTCTCATGATGTCGTTCGGCTCCGCCGGGGTGGCCACCATCACTCTGGCCTCCGGCCGAGCTGGTCACAATTGATAAAAACTCAACTCCTGCCCGGTTTCTTCGTACTATTAGCGATTCAACTTCCGGTCTTCTTATGATTAGCCAAGACATCTACAGCGAATACTCCTTTCTGCTCGAGAAAACTAACCGCCGCATCAAGCAGTACGCGCAGCAGAAATTTACCGAGCTCGACTTTGGCGTGACCGTCGACCAGTGGATGGTGCTCAAGCACCTGTACCCTAGTTCTGACAAGAGTCAGAGTGAATTGGCCGAAGCCACCTTCAAGGGCACCCCTACCCTCACCCGCATCGTGGATTTGTTGTGCACCAAAGAACTCACTGAGCGCTTGTCCGACGAGCACGACCGCCGCAAGAGCCGGGTGGTGCTCACCTCGCGGGGTACCCAAAAGGTAGAAGAAATGATTCCGAAGGTGAGCCAGATTCGCAAGGCGGCCTGGAAGAGCCTGACCGAAGAGGATTTCCGACAGTTCAAGCACGTGCTAACCACTATTTATAAGAATTTAGAGGTTTAAAGTGATTTTTTACGATTAATTGCCTTACTAACTATTGCTATGACAAACAATTGCGCGTACCTTGCGTACGCTATCGTAGTGACTTAGGAATACAATTATTTATCCCATGCTGAATATCACCGAAGAGAAAACCATCCATACCGATTTGTGCATTATCGGAGCGGGCCCGGTGGGCTTGTTTGCCGTCTTTGAGGCCGGACTGCTAAAAATGCGATGTCACCTCATCGACACACTACCGCAGATTGGGGGTCAACTGTCCGAGATTTACCCCAAGAAGCCCATCTACGACATTCCCGGCTACCCCACGGTGCTGGCGCAGGAACTGGTCGACCAGCTGGCTGAGCAGATCGACCCGTTTGATCCGTCGTTTACCCTGGGCGAGCGCGTGGAAGAACTGGAGCGCCTGGAAGACGATTCGTTCCGACTGCAAACCAACGAGGGCACCGAAGTATTCTGCAAGGCGGTGGTGATCGCGGGTGGACTGGGCTGCTTTGAGCCGCGTAAACCGGTGGTTGAGAACCTGGAAACCTACGAAGGCAAAGGTATCAGCTACATCATCAAGAATCCCGAGCAGTTTCGCGGCAAGCGACTGGTGCTGGCCGGTGGTGGCGATTCGGCCCTGGACTGGACCATGCACCTGGCCGAGATCGCCGAAGAGGTAACGCTCGTGCACCGGGGAAGCACGTTCCGGGGCGCTCCCGACTCAGCGGCCAAGGTGATGGCGCTGGCTGACCAAAACAAGATCAAGTTGCAACTCAACGCCAACGTAACCTCCATTCAGGGCAACGGCCGCCTCAACGCCTGCGTGATCACTGACAAGGAAAAAAAAACCACCACAGTGGACGCCGACTACTTTATTCCGTTGTTTGGATTGAGTCCGAAGCTGGGGCCCATCGCCAACTGGAACCTGAACCTGGATAAAAGCGCCATTGCGGTGAATACCGAAGATTATTCAACCAATGTGCCAGGTATCTACGCCATCGGCGACATCAATACCTATCCGGGCAAGTTGAAGCTTATTCTGTGCGGGTTTCACGAGGCGGCGTTGATGTCGCACAGCGCTTACAAGATCGTGAGCGGGGGCAAGAAAGCAAGTCTGAAGTACACGACGGTGAACGGAGTTTCTGGCTTCTAACGAATTTTTCGTATCAATTCAAATTAGCGATATTGTCATTGGTCACTAGTCCCTGGTCATTTGCTTTGTGCTTTGCCAGAAATAACCAGTGACAAAGGATCAGTGACCAATGACCTTTCTCATGATCACTATTCACGTAGAAGAAGCCTCCGGCGAGCGCCGCGCGATAGAAATTCCTACTGATATTCAGTTGACGCTGATGGAGGTGCTGAAGGCGGCTGAGTATCCGATCCAGGCCACCTGCGGAGGCATGGCCCTGTGCGCCACCTGCCACGTAGAAGTGGTGGAGGGCGAAAATCACTACAAGGAAGCCACCGACCCTGAACTAGAGATGCTGGACACGCTGCCCGAGGTTACCGACGCCAGTCGGCTGGCCTGTCAGATGCCCATCCAGGAGGCTATGGACGGCTTGGTGGTACGCATTTTGGCGGGTACGGAAGATGGGTACGTGTAGAAGGACCGTTTTTTTTGGATTATCTGCCAAATTTTTCTCCCTACAATTGATCCTTAATCAAGTTGCCTGTCTGCTGGTGTTTTGGAGCTTTTTTGAAAGGCGTTGATCCTATTGCGGAGCACTGAATGGTTGCGACTAGATCCGTGGCGTTTTCGAGATAGTAGTTAATCGCTGCCTAGTGGGCTTTGGTATACTCTAGCTGGACTTCTGATTCGTACAGGTATTTTCTTTACGCTCGGGGCATCTTGTAGGAGGGATAATCATTGGGATTGGATTCTTACATGATCTCGATACGCTTGCTCATTCCTTCACCGGTGCCTCTCTCATTGGAGCCGACAATGAGGGCGCGGTTTGAGAAAATATTTTCTTCGCGATGGCATCGGCGATGGCGGCTTCCAGTGCGTCGGAAAAATCGTGCACTTGCTTTGGCTGTTTGTGAAGCAGGCGTTTGTTTGCTTTCTGTTGCTTTTTTAGGTAGTGGGTAGCTATTTTTTTGATTTGCTTGAGACTGAGGGTGCTGGTGTCGTTGGGCGTGGTTAGGGAAATTTCCTCTGAGTTTTTGCAAGTCTAGCGTTGGCAGTTGTTCCGTTATAACAAAGGTTGACAACGAGTAAGAGGACCAGAATAAAGTAGTTTGATAGGTTCATTAGACGGTGATTTGGGGGTGGGGTTTGTTGCTCACTTAACTGTTTTGTTATGGGCTGCACCTTGCGTAAACATGGTCTTTGTGAATTCATGATTTTCTAATAAAATCATCTAACGATTTTGAAGGCATATATCACACCCTCCGCAACTGCGAAAGTCATACCATCAACATCATTGGCTGTAAACCTGAGTTTTTTATAATCAATACCAGATAGATTGAGTGGATCTTCTGCGTTATCTGGTGGAAAGGTGCTTGAAGTTAAGCCTTGATAAACTTTTCTTCCGCTATGCTTATCTATTGCACTGATAAACTCGACATCACCTGCACTGCATCCTTCATAATAAATTAGCAAATTTGATGTAGATGCAATGTAACCACTACCAACAGCACAATCCTCGTCTGACTTCCATATCACACTGCCGGTTACCTTATTTACAGCGTATAAATACTCGTTAACAAAAAATATTGTGTCTCCTGAAACAGGCAACGTATAGTTACTGTACTGATCACCGAGATCGTTATACTCCCAAGCAATATCTTTCACTGTAGGATCAAAAGCTATCAACCCTCTAGGTAATGCCCATAAATAGAACATCCCTTCGTCAACTGTAATGTTTGAAGTTACTCTTTCGCCTATTAGTTTTTTCCACAAAAGATTACCATTGTTCTTGTCCAACGCATAAATTGTGGTCTTATCACAAAAAATAACTTCTTCATCAAAGACTATCGGTTGAGTATGAACAGAGTTCTCAGGTCTGAATTCCCATTTTTTCTCTCCTGAAATTATATCGTAAGCGTCTAGGTTCTTTTTGTCTGTTTTAATACAAACAAAATTGTCGACGAATACCGGCAACAGATAGCCATTGTATGCGCCATACGTCTTATCGGTTTCTAAGACCACATCTCCTGAAAAGATATTAAGTACTATCGCTTTTTCTTTAGCATCAAACAATAACAGACTATCTGTAAATAAGCCTGAGAGATACTGTCTGCTGTCTTTATAAAATAATCTTGAACCACTCTTTGTATCTATCGCGTATTCAATGTTATTATAAGGAAACAATATACCATTTTCTACTAAGGGCCTTTGATCGTCGTAAGGATCATGATTAGCAGTAGAGTCAATCCAAGCAACATTTAACGCTTCTGTTAGCGGAGAATATACTTGTGCTTGTATTGGCTGAGTGATTATCATAAGAATTGCGTACCAATTAGTCTTTTTGATGCTCATCTTCTAGAATTTATTAGGTTCTAACTCAAAATGCATACAATCTATTGCAGTGTTATAATGACCACCCCATCTAACTTTTCCATTATTTAAGAAATAATTTACAAAACTTGGTTCTAATCTGAAAAATCCATTTTCAGACAACTTGATTAGACTATTAGCATTGTCTCCAATCCATTTTATCAACAAATTAAACTTACGGTCTTCGAATTGACCATTGTTCGCATAGGTATCAAAAGCTGTCTTGTTGTGCTCATACATTGATTTTACGAAGGCGTTTATAGATGTAACTCTAGATTGGTCAAACTTTGAGTTTTGTTTGTTGACATGTCCCTCAAAGCAATCTGGAAGTTGAGAACAAGAAGGTACGTAAACAAGTATGTTTTCTAAAACTTTCTCTAAGCAGACAATATCTGACTCTAATTCGCTGAGGTAACTATCGAGGTATTCGTGCTAAGATGGATAACGTTCCTTCATTTTAAACGCGCTTTCGTAACCGTCATTTAACATACTTCCCAGACTTATCACATTGTTTTTTGTAGATGAGAGGGTTTCTTTTTGTTGGTCTAGTTCATCAGGAATTTTCGTCTTCAACCTTTGATTGATCATCTTCTTTTCATTATCATCTTCGCTGTCTGCTAACACAAGTAAACGTAGATTGTGCTGTCGAATTTCATCGTATAGCCTCCTACATTCAGAGAACGACTTGCTTACGACTTGATCTAAGTCTTGTAGATTAACTATGTCATAATCATATGTATTGTTGTGTACGTCTATTTCTTCTAACCCTGTCTTGATATTGTTAATTTGCTCCTGGTCTATTTTTGCCGACTTATATAAATTGTTTACTGTCCGCATCTTTTCGGGTTTGAGCTTAGCAGAAAGCAACTTATGATTCGTAACCATGTACACAACCGTCCATGTAGGAGCAAACTTCTGTGGATTGTACTTAGCGTCAACATCAATTGCCATACCAAAGGAGTGATTACTCATCTCATCTCTGTAGTTCAAGTACCGAATATTGAAACCACCCATAGAGTATTTTTCATCTTTACTGTATTTCTCGTAATCACCGCTTGGCTTTCCCATCTCACTTTCAATAACTTTTAGCACACTCAAGTAATTTTTGTGAACCTTTATTTTTCTGCCTAAAAACTCCGCGTCTTCAATGTTTTCCGATAAGTATTTTATTGGGCTATCGTTATATTCTTCCATGAACAATGCATCCTTTCTGAAAGATAATTTATCGTACATTTGAGGGCGCATTGTCAAATAGTATTGGTACTTTGTAAGTTTATTCCCTGTTATTTTATCTTTTCGGTTCACTTCCACAAACTTTGCCATCTCAGGGTAACTTCTCCATTCATCAGCAAACTCTTCCACCGAAGCTTTCCTCTCATCCACCCCCATCTTCTCAAACTTTTCATCTTCACTCACCGTAATTTTAACCGTGAAGGGCGAATCCTTATACGTAATATAGTCATCCTTTTTTTCCGAAAGCTTGCCATCCCAAAGAAAGGTGTTTGCCTCCTTAATATCCAGCGCAGTAGTAAAGCAGGGTTCTTTCGCTAAATCCTTATAGACCTCTAGCTTCGCTGCTTGCAGGGTGCCTACATATTCTTCCTTAATTACGTACTCAATCTTGAGTTTGTCATCATCAATGCCTGCCGCAAATTCTTGGTCCAAATGTGTGATCGTGACTACATCGCTAGGTAGCTTATCTTTTTCATCAGCCCTCCCCTCCAAAATCCCCTTCGCCATTGCCTTGATACCAGCGAGCAATCCTCGGGTATAGGCATCCGTGGGGATGGGGCTGCTGCGGAAGTAGAACTCCATCAGTCCGACTCGGATCTGCTCTTGGTCTTCGGCCGGAAGCAGGGAGGCTACGGCTTCGCTTACTTCAATCTTGCACTCCCGAAAAGCTTTGGTGTCCTTGGCCAGGGTGATGAAAACGGTGATCCCATGGGTTTGCGCTTGCAACCACACGGCCGTCTGCTGCCGGGCATCGGTGGCGTAAGTACCCTGCTCAAACTCAGCACTGACTGACAGCGCTACCTGCGTATTTTGCTGAAACTGCTGCATCGCTAGGGCTACTTCCTCCCGGTTGGTCGGATTCTCCAGCGCGTAGGCCACGTCGTTGAGCACCCAGCCAGTTTCTTGAGCCTGCGCACCCAGAGCCACCAGCCACAGCGAGAAGATAATCATACTTTGCTTCGTGCCTATCATCATGGTTTGGTGATTTTAAATTCTTGCCTAGATTTCATCTCAGCTTCTCCCGGCAGTTGATAGCCCACCGATACCGGATACTCTCCGGAGTAAATCGGCATGAACGGAGTGCGCAGCAGATGGCGGATGCCCTCACCATCCAGACCGCTATTGGCCGCCCGCTGCTGGAGATAAAAATAGTCGTAGTACATATAAAAGGGAAGCTGATACACGTGAGTCACCTTACCGCTGCCGCCCGTCGCGGTCCCGCTGCTGATCATCGCGTCGGTGAGCCGGATGTTTTCGTCAGTCTGGTCCAGAATTACTGCTTCTATCGGAGGCATTCCGAGGTGCGTCGGACGACCGTTCCATCCGATGGGAAGCGTCGGATTAATGGGAGCGGCATTATCGTACACCAACGCGTTAATTTCCTTATGCCAATCCTCGGTTTGCCCGGCAGAAAACTGCACCAATGGCCGCATCTCGCCCTTCCCTTCCATCTCAAAGGCATCGAACCGCTCGGGACCGGTCACGGTGCGGCCGAGCTCCTGTACCCCGGTTTGCAGGGCCCACTGCCAGTCGTTCACCCAGGTGAGCGCGGCGTACTTTTCGGCGAAGGTGCGGTGCTGGCTGGTGCGGAAGTAGTTGGTGTAGATCACCTGCTCCTCCAAGCGCTCGATGCCTCCCTCGGCTTCATTGGTGGTGATGGATACCTCCTGCCCGCCCTGCGTTTGCGTGCGGGTGGCCTGGCTCACGTTCTGGTCCACCTGCTCGGCTGCCCCGGCGGGGAGTTTCACAACCTCGAGCCGGTAGATCTGTTCGGGACGCAAATTGCTAGGCAGGGACATCGCCAGGCGTTTGTCGCCAGGGTGGTACGCAAAGTCAAACTCCGCGGCTGCGCCGCCCACGGGCGTGAGTCGCCCGGTGGTGCGCCACTTGGGATCGGGCGTGAACAGGTAATCCTGACCGGCCTCGAGCTGCACGTAGCCGCCATCGGCGTACTCCTGCGGCAAGAAGTGCATCTGCCGGTTTACCGGATAGCTGTAGACCACGTTCTCTTCCGGAATACTAGTCGGAGCAGCGGCCGTGGTGAACACATGCTGCATCTCTTCGACGGCATCCTGTCCGTTCACCGTCACCGTTTCCCAGCGTCCGTGGCGCAGCTCCTCAAACCGGACGCGCACCAGCGCGGTGAGTTCTTGCTGGCCGGGCAAAATTTCGTGCGCATCGAAGGCCACCACGTCGTGGCGGTCGTTCCACTCGTAGGCTCCGGTCACCGGTTTGCCGTGGTGAAGCACTTCAAACTTCTCCAGCGCCACCCGGAACTGCGGCTGCTGGTCGCCCAGGGTGTCCACCAGCACGAAGGGTTCGTTGATGGGCAGGTTAAACACCGCCTGGGGGGCGACGAACACGTCCACCTCGGACTTGCCCGCTTCCGGAGTAAGCGTGGCAATCACCGACAATCCGTCTACCGGACTGCTTTCTTCGGGATCGTCTATCGCATGCCACTGGCACTGTTCTCCCAACTCGAAGTCGAAGTTGCACTGCCCCTGCACCCGGCCACCGAGTAGACTATAGTAACCCCGCACGCCACCGCTCATCCAGAAGGGATTGGGCAGTTTGGCCTGCAATACAGCTCCCGCTCCCACGCGCAAAATCTCTTCTTCTAGCTCTAGCTTAAACACCTTTACCCGAATGCCGATGGCTCCTTCCAGATAGGCATAGGCCTGTCCTTCGGCGTACCAGCCGTTGATCCCTGGCTTACCCTGCCGCCCGGCGCACATCATGTTGTCGCGGTTCATCAGCATCACATCGAAGCCCGCTCCGGCGCTGAGTTCGCCGTAGAAGATCGCCGCCTGTAGCTTGCCGGTGTTGATACTAAAATCCGCGCCAAAGGCAAAACCCTTTCCTTCTAGCATAGCTCCCTCCTCCCGCTCGGCTTGGTAGCTTATGGTGCTACTCACGTTGTCCGGCAGCGAGGGCATATCTTCCAGTTGGGTGCCCACCATAAAGTACGCTCCCATATCTACTTTGATGGGTAGCGCTTTGATCGGGGTGGTCATCATCAGTCCTACCCGGCTTGAGGGGCGACCGATATGGATGTACCAGTTGTTGGGATCGAAGTGCAGCACCGCTTGTCCGGCCAGGTTGCCGGGGTTGCGTCCGCGAATCAGGCCTCCGGCCACACTGGCGTACACGTCGCAGGTGCCGTGCAGTTCTCGATTTTGGAAATCGTACAACAAATCTACTCCAGCGTATAGAGAAGTGGCCCCGCGGGGTTTACCCACCTCCAGATCGCTCATGAAATAGCCATTGCCGGTGAAGCCGAAGGTGCGCACGCCGCCGCCCCGGTTAAAGGCCATCTCAAAGCCCACATCGCCATTAAAGGGCTTGGCGTTGCCTGAGGTGCCAAAGGCTACCGCTGCTTTCACACCCAGTCCGGCGGTGACGTCGGGCACGTAGCGAATGCCTGAGGGAGTGGTAAATCCATCATCAGCCGGCCGACCTCCTTCAGCAGACAAGCGTACGGCCTCCACGCGTTCGCGCCGCATGCGGTGATAGGCCCCGCCGCCGAAGCCGTAGATCGACAGGCCGGTGCCCGCCAGAGGTATCTCTCCGGCGCGCACCAAGGCATCGGCGTACCAGTAGCGGGTGCCATCGACGCGCCCGAACATCGCTTGCGCATCCACCGTGACTAGATCGCTAAACTCCGCCTGAACCGCTCCCCGAAATCCTTTGCCGTACACGGGGTGGGCGTCGAACAGGTGCAAGCTGCCGGTCAGGCCGATGGGCCCGCCCTGGGTGCTCAGACTGATTTCGTTTAGGATAGTTTCTCGGTGTTGCCACTGCTGCCGCCCGGTTTCAAAATCGGTTGTCTGCTCTCCGATGATGCGGAGGTTGGTAGTGCCCACGATAGCTTTCGCCAGATCTACGCGGGCACCCATCCGCAGGGCCACTTCATTTTCGCCGACCGTTTCTAGTCCCACGTCGGTTAGGGTAAGTTCGAACCCGGCGGCAGCGTTCCCTACTCCGGCTTCACCCAGCGACCATACGCCCGGTTCGAAGTGGGGGACTTCGGTGTCAAGAATCATTCCCTCAAAATCCAGGCCTGATAAACGAACTACACTGTTCGATAGCAGGGGCGTGTTGATAGCTGCGGTGCCGCTCAGCAGCGCACGGGCCGCCAGTTTGTCGTCTTGTTCTTCCACAATGATGGTCGATGCTTGTGATAGATGAACATCGGCGACCAGCAGCGGTACCTTGGTAGCTTCGGGCAAGCGAACGCCAAACAGCCATTGCCCGTTGGTCTGGATCTGAGCGCGGTAGCCTATGGTGTCTTCCATGATAGGCAGCTGAACCCCTCCCTGCAATTCGGCTCCCTTCAGTTGATTTTTGATGAGATGCACCGAAAGTTGGTCAACGGAATAGCCCCAGCCACCTAAGGATCCATCGGGAATAATGCCCTCCGCTGAAAAAATTCCGGACACTCCCTGATCGTCGATAATGAGGTTCTCTACGTACAGATCTTTTGGCTTCTCCTTGCTCGTGTCCGCTAGCTTAGACGGCAACTTCACCTTGGCTTGCCGCAGATAAAACCCCTGCCAGAGGGTAGCAACGCCAGCTTCTGCGTAAGACGACCGATAACCTTCCGGAAACATCATCCCAGCGGGATTCTGCGCATCGCTAAAGTCAAGGTAGGCTTGGTTCACGGTAAACACAAAATCGTTGAGCCCCCGCACCTCAAAAGGGTCCAGGCTAATGGCGACGATAAACTCGTCCCAGTCGGTGAACGTGGTCTCGAAGCGCGCCTTGACGGTTTCAGTCTCGTTGGTCGAAGCGGTCTTCAAAGTGGTGGAGGTAGCGGCTCCATCCGGAGCGGCTCTATCCAGGGCGGCTCTATCCAGAGCGGGACGAATCACGCCCGGACAAAACTCCACTTCGCCCTGCACGCCCAGTTGGCGGAATCCTTGGCAGTCCCACTCCACAAAGGTGCGTTGCTCGGTTCCTTTGAGGGTGAGGCGGGCGCTGTTGCTCAGGCGCACGGGCACGTCGTCGGCCAGCAACAGCCGGTTAGTTTCGCCGCCGAAACCCTCGGGAAACAGCTCGACCGCCTGCGCCTGAAAGCTCAGCCAGTTGCCGCTGCGGGGCATCTCGGTGCCCATGTACACATCCATGTGGGCCGCCACCGGGCTGAAGGTGATCGTGCCAATGGCGATGACAAACTCGGTATTACCCACCACGCGGCCGATACCTATTGGTAAGCTTTGGGCCTCGTCCACCGCGTACTGCCCGCGTTTGCGGTTTTCATCCTGAATGATTTGGTTCAGTTGAAAGGAGCGGTTTACGTTGGGACTGATCTGAGGGCGGAAGGTAGTTGACAAAGTGACGTAGGCCTCCGGGGCGCGCTCATTGCTATTGAAGGGGATTCCTGATCTTCGATTCGCTTCATCAGGAATGACATTATCGTGGAGGGTCTTTGCCTCCGGCGCGGTTGCTGCCTCCACCAATTCATCTACCTGCTGCTGAATCCAGCTTTCACGCGCCGCTTCGTTTTCTAATGATGCCGCTTCTTCCTCAGTGAAGGCATCCAGGCGGGTACGTACGTTGCTGGTTGCAGTGGTGAGATCATCTTGATATTGCTCGATGGTTATTTGCTTCGCCAAGCTTGTTTGTAGCAATACATCGGCGTCGTAGAGGTCCTTGTGTGCGCGAGGCACGTTGTAGTAAGGATAATCGGGGGCGGGCTCTTGGGTGATGGTGATCCGTTTGCTCATGCCTTCGCCAATAGCTCGTTCGTCGGAGCCTACGATCAGGGCGCGGTTCGAGAATATTTTCTTGGCAATGGCATCAGTGATAGATTCCTCTAGGGTTTGCGATAGGGAAACGACCGCTTTCCTTTGATCTTTGATCAGATTGCGGTTGATTTTATCCTGTTCTTTCAAATGGCTTTTGATGGTTTTCTCCAGATCGTTATCGCTTACCGTTGATACACGATGCATCGCGTCTGTACCACCCGTGGCGGCTTGATTCATCGCGCCGCCACGGGTGGGGTCTACGAGGTTACCGTCGCGGTCGCGGCCTGTGCGATCGATTCCGTCTTGATCGAACCCGCCTTCTCCGTATCCTTCTCGATCGATTCCGTTTTCGTCTAATCCCTGCTGATCGTAGCCGCCGCGATCCCGGCCATCGCGGTTAAAACCGGCTTCGTTGTACCCCTCGCGGTCGTAACCCTCCCGATCGAGTCCGTTTTCATCAAAGCCGTCCTGATCGTAGCCATCATTATAGTCCACGCAAATTTCGGAAAAGGCCGTCTCGTAGCCATTGATGCGGTTGATGGTGCTCACCGATAGGCTTTGCTCATCCACAAAGTCAGCCGTCACCGTGCCCGATATCACCTGCCCTTCCCGGTTCACTCCCAAACTTCGGAACGATACCTTCAGGGTGGTGGCTAGAAAAGGCACGAAGATTTCGCCGCGTCCTGAGAACACTCCCGCCCCGCCGCTCACTTCGGTTACCTTCATATCGAAGTGGCCCACTTTAAAGAAGCTTCCCGGGTGGGCCAGCGGCAGGGCCGTGCTCGCATCCAACGCCGGAGGAGGCAGTGCCGTAGGGCTACAGGCAATCGTCAGATCAGCTTCCTCGGCGCCTACGGTAGTGAAAGTACCGGTAGGGGCGTACGTACTACCAAAAGAACCGCACTGACTCTTCACCTGGTACTCGTAGGTGTTACCCGGGCGAAGACCCGACAAGCGGCGGGAGACAGTATAGGTCTTGTCCTCGAACCACTGCGCATCGGGATCACCGGCCTGCCGGTAGCGCAGCACGTACTGCGTGGTGGTGGAGGCGGGTTGCCAGGCCAGGGTCACCCACTGCGTGCTTCGGTCGGTAACGGTGACCTCGGTAGGAGGCAGACAGGCGTCGCCGTAGATAAACGTACGCACTTCGCTGTAGCCACTGTTTTTGTAGAGAGCGCGCCCTTCGGTATCGCGGGCCTGCACCCGGAAGGCGTAGCGCATACCCGGAATAAGCGTTAGTTGTGACGCGTCGTAGGTAAGCGCGTTGCCAGAAGTAGTAAGCGTAGCTACCGGCTGCGTACCACGGACGATTTCGTTGGGGTCGCGCCCTTCAGCACGCATCTCGTAGAGTTCCAGCCGGTATTCGGTGGTGAAGCCGCCGTTGAGCAGCGCGCCACCCGGCTGCCAGCTGAAGCGTACGTTCTGCGGATCGCGGGGGGTGAGTTTTTCGGCCGCCAGCGGGGTGTTGATCAGGGGCGGATTATTGAGCATAATCCAGGCGGTGGTGGTGGCTATGCTAGACAGCGACACCTCGGTGCGGCGCGCATCATACACCTGCCAGCTGATCTCGTAGAGTCCTTCGGGCAGCGCGCTGGTCTGCTCGAACTGCTGCCGGGTAATGCCCTGAAAAACCAGGTTTTGAGGATTAAGGTACGCCGAAAAGTCTTCGTTCTGTAAGGTGAGTGGGAGTCCGGTTTGCAACGTGACGGGCGCGACGACGAAATCAGGCTTGCTTTCGATCTGAATGCCTACGCCCTTGATGGTTACCCGTAGGCGCACGTCATAGAAGGCTTCGTTGGCGTCGCGCAGTAGCAGGGTAGCCGCCAGACGCTCGGCTCCCGAGCTAAACTGGGCGTAGTCAGCGAGGTAAATGGAGTAGGGTTTGCCCACCCGAGCGCTGAGCGACACGGGATAAGTTTGCCCGAAGGCCAGGGGGATGTATCCTAGAAATAATAAAATTGCAACGATGCCTTTGTTCATGCTTCCTCGGAGTTGTTCAAGGAAGGCAAATTAAGACACGGCTATCTGAGATTCAGTGCCATAATGCAGGGAGCTTACGGGGGTGATTTTCGGGGAAGATATGCAGCGGAACACTATGGGACGCGCCGCGTCCACGGTGGATGAATCGCTTCTGTACTATTGGATCAAAAGCAAATCAATTGCTAATTATTTGATAGTCAGGATGTTGCTTTAACCACTGACGGGCTTGTTGCAGGGCTTGGGGGTAGTCGTCCACCGCCAGATCGCCGCTTTCGCCTACGGCCAGGGGGAAGTCCTGGATGACGGGGGCCAGCAGCTCGAGCACCCGGTAGCCACAGCGGATGTTTTCTGTCGCTTCGGGATCGGCCGATTCGCAGTTCTTTTCGTCGCTTTGCACGATGGTTACCAAGTAATCTGTCGCGTCTTTTTGGCGGATATAGATCAGGTCGGGCAACAGTTCGTAGACCACGTCGTCGTTAACAGGATAGCGTTGAGCGCGGTCCAGCACGGTTGCCAGGGCTTCGGTATCACCCAGTCGGGCCAGGGCCAGTTGGGCCGCCCAGCGGTCGCGGGCTGATAAGTTAGGCAGCAGGCTTCGGAGCGTAGGTGTCTGTTCCTGTAGATTGAGGGTTCCTACCAGCCGGAGCAGTTGGGAGAGGTGCGCCGGACGTTGGACGAGCAGATCGCTTACTGACTGCCGTGCGGCGGGGCTGAAGTCAGCCGAAGAAAACTCAGTTAGGTAACTGTGCATGCGTCCGCTGATACCGCTGTCTTCATCGCGTAAGCCTGCGGTGAGTCGGTCTACGGCGCGCTGGCGGATGGCTTCATCCTGACTGTTCGTGCCGACTTGTTTGGTGAGAAAGTAGGTTTGGGCTCGAACGGTGGCGAAGGTATCGGCGTAGTAGGGAGCCAGGGCGGCAAGGACTTCGGGGTGCTGTTCGGGATTCTGCCACAGGCTGGCCGGAGCGGCGGGGCGCTGGTTCTGGCGAACGGCGGTGAGGTGGGTGGATAGGGTGGTGGTGGTGGATTGAGCCAATAATGATCTACAAAAGGGAAGAAAGATCAGGCTTCCTGCTACAAGCCACTGATACGGGAGGTTTTGCATACAACTATTTAGTTAAAGTATTTAATGGCAGCTTAAGCGGAAAAAGCTGGACTTAGCGCCCTCTACTTGAGTGGCGGGTGCTGGTAAGGGTCATATCCAGGGCGAAGGGAACCAGGAATTGTTGCATTGTAGAGTTTTTAGATCACTGAGCTCGTATTAGAGCACAGCTTCCTGAACTTTACCGTGGATCGACGCGAGTCAAAGAATCGGCTAACAGCTTTGTTAAATAGCTGTTTGAGATAAATTACAAAACATCATCCACTGTGGCGGACCCCGCCGGGTTCATGCCCGCTCCACGGCGGGACGGCCCAAAATTTTTCGTAGCATAGCGAAGAAGCTATCTGGCATCCCCCTGGTTTAGCGATTGGTTTTTATCACTTACTATTCTTCTAGAAATCTAATGTAGTTAAACTCAACTTTCTTCTTCTTAAATACTTTTTGGATATTTGAAGGTAATGCATTAATCCTATTTAAAACGACGGGATCGTTACCATAGTAGACAAAATGATTTTTGTCTAAATCATAAGAGTAGAAGTTAAAATCAGAGTATCTGTTATAAACAAATTTTCCGGTTTCATGCCTTCCGGTAAAAACTATAAAATTCGCGCCACTATCTTTTATATTGCGAATATCTATTGAGTCATCAGATGTTACATCAACAAAACCAAAAAATCTCTTTCTTACAACCACGTTTCCATCAATATTCACAATAGAATAATTTATTCTATCATCATAGATCATGTACGCCTCAACGTCACTTTCCATTTTCCACACGCCCTGCAACAACTCAACTGACTGATTTTGTTTGACTGAACTATCTGGCTGACTGGGTCGTGAAAGACAAGCAATGAGTAAAATAAAAATTAGAGTCATAATGTTAATTATTTGAAAAGGCTTCATCTGCTTTTTTTGTATACTTCTTCCGATCAACTAAACCATTAGTGCCACCATTCACTGCTTCAGTGATATCTAAAATAGTACCATCATCAAAACCTTGATCCGCTTTCTGATTTAAGCCCTTTAATTGCCAAAACAATAAATCGCTTTCAAACTTCTTTTACATCAAAATATAATTTGTTACAGTCTATTTTATATGCTTTCAATAACCAACCTATATAGTTTATCTTAACTGGAAGGTAATGCATTAGTGCGCTTTTTTAATATTTAGTTCACTTGGTAAACTCTGTATTGGAATAAAAGTAAACAAATTTTGCCCTTCTAATTCTATGACACCCTCTTCATCTCGGACTACTGTATATATGTTACATTCCGTTGCTACATTGTAAGACTCTTTCTTACTATTGTAATCAGTTATTACGGCTAACCGAGTTCCGCTATTTTTGAGGTCAGAGACCGAAATCGATTCCCCGGCTGTGTTATGTAAGAAACCACATGGGTAATTGTATATTGTAACGTCGTTATTCTTCTCGGGAAGGTAATAGGTAATACTCCTACTTTGAAATTGAATATAGTAGATATCATCTCCTATACTTTTATACAAACCAGTTAGGTCGTTCATAGTAAGTAATTTTCCAATATCCTGTCCACACAGGATACTTGATAAACATAGAACGGTCAAGCAAAATGACGTTATGCTGTACAATATAATTCTATTTTTACTCATCGTGTAAAGCGTTTTTTGCCGCATTTGTGTTACTTCTTCTTAATTCTTTTTCATTATATCCTCCATTTACTTTATACGTTATTGCATCAATATACTGGTTGTCAAATCCTTCATCTGCTTTTTGATTCAAACCCTTTAAATTCCAATATAGTAAAGACGCTTTCAAAGCTACTTTTACATCAGTTTCAAGTAAGTTGATATCTTCTCCATGAAACGCTTTCTGATCGTTAGGGTACTTCTTGTTCCATTCTTGACTAATCAATTTGTATTGATAACGTCCCGTCAGATGAATAAATCCTTTCCCCTTGTATTTAGAACCGTCTCCTGAACTTGGTCCGGCGTTACCCATCCGGCAGGCATAGGTTACGTCAAATAACTGAGCACCCTGGCCATAGTGCTTGCTCTTTACCTTGAGTGTACCCGCATTATAGTGTTTATCGGTTACCTTCTCACGAAAGTTGGCCAGCGTAACGTCTTCGGCCGGACTAGCGTAAGCTGCACAAATTTCTTGCCTGGATGTGTAAGGAAATGTAGGGGATACGGGACCTGGCTTTCCTTCTCCTAACGTGCTACCGTCGCTCTCGTAAGTCACACTAACGCATTGAGTAGGATCAGAATCGTAGCCTTGAAACAGATCAGCGTACTTAGGACGGCCAAAACGCTCAACGACCCTTCTGGGACTGTAATTGTCTAACTCGTTGAGATGCACTAATCCACCGGTTTCAGTACCTATTTGACCCAGAAAATGTGCCATTCGTTCTTCAGTATTGATCTCAAACTCGTTACTCAAACTATTGATTGCCTCAACTACTTCTTCGACTCTTTCTTGATCTGTATTGGGAAATATCTCTTTCAATTGCTCAGTGGTCACCGGAAGAGTCGGCTCTTTCTTCTGTTTCTCCTCATCCGCCCCTCCCCCGCCCCACGTCCAGTCTTCCCAGAACTTAGGAATTGTTGATAGCCAACTGACTTCGCTGTCTTTAGCTACGTAGATGCCTAAGTATCTTAGCCACAAAGCCCCATGATCCCAATCGTCGCTCAACACTTGTAACACTATTTCAGCTTGCCCTTTGTTCATATAGGCGATCAGCAACTGCCCATCCTCAATCAAAACCTGTACCTCTTTGGTATCTACCAACGCACAAAGCTCATCTACCCGGATATAGTCCGGATCGGCGTGCTCTTCGGTAGAGTATAGCGCCACCCGGAAGGGGACTCCCTCCAGGATGATTTTGGCTAGGGTGACCCCCTCGGGATGAAGTTGTACGCGGGGCTGTTGCTCGACCAGACGCTTGATAGCCAGGTCAACAAAGAAGGTCGCGTCGTCTTTTTGATAGTGAGAGGCGTTGCGTATCGTCCAGGCGGCATCAGCGTTTAGGGCTAGGTTGTTTTGTTTATCATTGCCAAAGCGGTGCTGGTCAAAGAGGGCTTTGGATTGCTGCCAGTAAGTATCAAAGTTGTCGCGCACTTCCTCGAAACGAGGCATAGCTGCTTGCAGGGGGTGTTCTTCACCAAACAGGGCATTATACTTCAGTAGACTTTTGGCCCAGAAGCAGGCATCCAAAGCGTTTTCCTCCTCATCCTGAAACCAGCCCAGCATACCCACCGGGTCGTGGATCAAGTCCCACTGATACTTGTGCAGGTTCGTGCCCCCGCGGTAGTCCATCAGATTGTCACTGCTGCCCTTGCTCAGGGCGGGGTAGGTTTGCCAACTGTGCTCCAGGCGGAACAGGCCGTGGCCTAGCTCGTGGGCAATGGTAGCGGCCAAGGCTTTATCATCGTGATGCGCCTCATCAAAGACAAAACCGTACTGGCGCTTCTTGGGCATGTAGCCCTCCTTGGCAGGCTGGGATGCCCCCTGATAGCACAGAAAAATGTATGCGGTCTTCTTGTCAGTATCCTGCTGCTGGCGCAACGCTCGGATCACCTGCCGCATCTCGGCGGTGTAGTTAGACAATAGCCCGGTGGTGCCGTCTTCCAGGGCATGATCCCAGGTCCAGTCTGCGATCATCACCGGTTCGCTGACGTCTACTTCCAGGTTTACCGCCGCTTGTCGGTAAATCGTGGCCACCCGGTCTACCAGGGGCAGAAGATCCTCCCGACTTAGTCTCCGGTTGAGGGGAACTAACACCAGCTTCTGATACAAAGCGTCGTAGCTGATGGTATTGAGCTGGCCAACCAGTTCAGCATTCTCTTCGGCGCTGGCGTATACCGTCACTTCCCCTTCCTGCCGATGGGCCTGTCCGGTCAGACGCAACCGCTGCTGGTAGTTCTCACTGCTGGGCTGAGCGGGAAGCGCATTACCGTTCTGCCGGAAGACCAGTCCGGGCGGAAAGGACAATTCTTTATCTACCTGCGCTAGCACGGTGGTGGGCTGATTACTGGGCAACGCCTTCCAGGCCACGGGGTAGTCGGTTTGCTTGATCTTTAACTGCGTGTAGTTGCCCTGGTGGGCGGGGTAACGCATTTGATCCAGTCCCAAGGGTGGCGGGTCAGTGGCACTAGGATTGGCAAAGGTGATGGTCGGCACTTCCCCGGCCGAGGGCAGCCCGTCCAGATAGGCGTTTAGTCGGTGCAGAGCTAGTCTCATGCCCTGCATCAGGGCGTCATCGGATAAGGGGTTGGTGCGATAGTAGTCCAGGGCTTCCGTGGTGATCTGCTCGGCGGTGGCCTGGGGCAAACGGCTGGCCATTGCTTCGTTCACCTGTACCTGGGTGCGGCGGCGGGCTTTGGTATCCTTATCGTACCAAGCAGTGATCACCAGCACCGGAGTAGTTTGTTGCAGCCGTTGGTCTTCTTGCTGCCGGGCGGCTTCTTGGTAGGGGTCGTCTTCTAGCAGTGTAGTAAGCGACACTCCCAGGGCGTGGCGTTCGCTGAAGGCCAGCAACGCATCGCGCAACTGGCTGCGGTTGCCAGAGGGACCCGCCCCATCACGCAGCACGAAGGTCAGGTCGTTGATGACCACCCCGGGCGACTGCGCCCAGCTTAGCGTACTGCCCAGCAGTGCTGCCAGTAGCAGTAAGCCGCTATTTTGGTAGTGTGTTACCCTCACCTTTCCCTTGTGGTCCTTTGATCCTAAAGGGGCAAAGCTAGCCGGGGGCGGTTAGGGCTAAAAGCAAAAACCCAGGCAACATTACCTGGGTAAGATTCGGAGAGAAAAATAACGAATAGCCGCTGAAGTCAACAAGCAGCTCCGACGCAAAAGCTATTGCAGCTTAAACGTCCACACGGGGCGCTTGGCGTGGTTCACCACATCTTCGGCAATGCTGCCGCTGAGTAACCGCCGGATGCCGCTGCGACCGTGCGTGCCCAGCGCAATCATATCCGCATCAACCTGCTCGGCGAAATAAATGATTCCGTCTTCTTCATCGCTGTCGTTGTACACGTTGAGGGTGTAGTTGCTGAGTTGGTGCTGCTGCGCAAACTTTTCCATCTCGGTTTTGTAATACCGATCATTCTCGAAGCTACTGGGAGTATTGATGCGCACAATGTGGATAGTAGCGTCAAACAATTTCTGAAGCTTGCTAAGTTGAGCAAACAGCGCCTCATGATCGCCTTTCATATTAGTAGCGAGTACGATGTTCTTGATCGCACCAGCATGTATGGGCTCCTTCACCGATAGCACCGGACAGTCAGCGCGTCGTACCACCTTCTCGGCATTAGAACCCGCGAATACTTCTTCCAGTCCGCTGCTTCCCTGGGTACCCATCACCACCAAGTCTACTTCGTGGTCAACGATGGTGCGGGAGATGCTTTCGTAGGGACTACCCACTTCCACAAACCCCTCGAGCGACACGTCGGCGTATTTGGGATCGTTATCGATCTCAATGAGGCGCTGCTTGGCTCCTTCTACCAGTTGCACAAAAAACATGGCGTTGGTTCCTTCGTTCGCCGTCACGTCGCCCATGGTGTTAAATGATTCGCCGCGGGGGGACTCTACCACGTTGAGTAGTTTGACGGCGGCCCCACTTTGCTTGGCAATGTCGTAGGCTAGATCAAGGGCGTAGGTAGCTTGGTCGGAGAAATCGGTGGGAACAAGGATGCTTTTCATAGTTGGGGTTTGTTTTGGTTATAAAAAGGTATACGAAGATTAGCGCGCGAAGTCCGGCGAATGTAAGATTAAAGGAGCAATCCCACCCCAAAAGTCACCACGTAAAGCAGCGTAGTGAGCGCCATCTGTTTGAGATACGGGTCCAGTTCGGCGGCGGTACGGCGGTGCTGCACCGCCCGTCCGTTCTGAATGAGCAACGGCAGACAGAGCAGAAAAAGCCACTGGTAGTAGATGTCGTAGTTCAACCACCCGTAGGCCACGGAACACAGTATGCCTACTCCCAGCAGTGTCCAGTGATAGGCCACGGCCCGCGCTCTTCCCAACCGTACCGGAATAGATCGCTTACCGGCTAGCTCGTCCGTTTTCAAATCGCGAATGTTGTTTACGTTGAGCACCGCCGTTGAGAAGAAGCCACAGCTCAGTGCGGGTAGCAGGTGCACCCAGCGCAAGCTCAGCGTGTGCAGATAGTAAGAGCCCATCACCCCCACCAACCCAAAGAAGAGGAGCACCGACACGTCGCCCAAGCCCGCGTAGCCGTAGGGCCGCTTGCCTGAGGTGTAGGTAATCGCTGCCAGAATAGACAGCACGCCCAACCCTAAAAACACGGCGAACGTGATCCCATTGCGGGGCAATGCCCACCATAGCAAGGCGATTCCACTACCGAGCGATAGCACGGCAAACACGGCAATCGCGCGCTGCATGGTCGGCGCGGTGATGAGTCCGGACTGCACGGCCCGCGCCGGACCTTCTCGGCCCGCAAAGTCAGCCCCGTGCACCGAGTCGCCGTAGTCGTTGGCCAAGTTCGACAGAATTTGAAGGAAGATGGTGGTTAGCGCACTCAACAGAAACACCTCCCACTGAAACTGCTGGACCGAGGCCGCCAAAAAAGCTCCCATGCCAATGCTGGCCAAGGCCAGGGGCAGGGTGCGCGGACGAGCGGCGGAGATCCAGGGACGTAAGATAGTGGCCCTCAAACTCTTCATTTTAAATCGAAGATGATTTTCAATGCGCTGTCTGTCTTTTGCAGTTCTGTTATAGATAATTTCCCTATTGCTGCGACTAGCCGACTGCGATAATCTACGGGACGAGTCTGTAGACAGTCAGCGATTGATTTCTTAGCCAGTCCGTTAGTCGCATCCGGTACAACGACTACATTGGTGAGAATTTTGCCCTTTTTCTCTGTCCACTCGGTAACTGGTACAACCTGTACAACCGGCACTTTCCTATTATACACATCATTAGTGACTACAATGCAGGGTTTTATCTTTCCGGTTTCAGAACCTTTGGTAGGATTTAAGTTGATAGTGACAATATCGCCTCGCCGAAGTTGAATCATTTTTAATCCCAGTCCTGCATAGCACTGTTCGTCCACATTTTCGCTTCTTCATCTTGATCATAAAGTTCGGCATATAATTCAGCTGATTGCGCCAACTGGGTTTGGCGATCTACTTCTTCCTTAAGCAACTGCAGCGCCCGCCTTACCATATCCTCGGGATTAGCAAACTCAAGTTCTGCGTAATGACTGATAAGTTCTTTCTCCTGTTTATTGAAGACTATACGCTTCTCTATTGGCATCACCTTGGTGGTTTCTTTCCTTAAAGATACTTTATATTTTTTCATGCTACAACTTTTACATCCGCTCGGGTACGCCAATACCCAATAAACCCATCGTATGGCGAATCGTTTCCGCTACCGTGGCCGACAGCACCACCCGGAAGGCTACCAAAGCATTATCGTCCACTCCGAAAATTGGCACTTCGGTGTAAAAGCGGTTGTAGGCTTTCGCCAAATCGTAGGCGTACTGGGCAACCACCGAGGGAGCGTACGATTCGGCCGCTAGCGCCACCTTGCTCGGCAACTCGTTGAGCAGCCCAATCAATTCCTGCTCGGGGGGCTCCAAGCGCTCAATTTCCGGAACCCGGTCGGTAGCGATTCCATCCGTCTCGGCCTTGCGCACAATAGCGGCGATGCGGGCGTGGGTATACTGAATGAAGGGCGCGGTGTTGCCCTGCAACTGCACGGATTCCTCCGGATCGAACAGCATCCGTTTCTTTGGGTCCACCTTCAGCAGAAAGTACTTCAGTGCCCCCACTCCCAGCATCTGGTACAACTCCTCCGCTTGCGCTTCGGTGAAGTCTTCAATTTTGCCCAGTTGTTCGGTCTGTTTGCGCGCGGCTTCCACCACCGTATGGATGAGGTCGTCGGCATCCACCACCGTGCCCTCGCGCGACTTCATTTTGCCCGAGGGTAAATCCACCATACCGTACGAGAGGTGGTATAATCCGTCGGCGTAGGTACGTCCCAGCTTTTTCAGTATCACAAACAGCACCTTGAAGTGATAATCTTGCTCGTTGCCCACCACGTACACCATCCGGTCGAACGCGTTGTCGCGGAAACGTAACTCCACGGTGCCCAAATCCTGGGTGATGTAGACCGAAGTGCCGTCGGCCCGCAGCAACAGCTTTTGATCCAGTCCCTCATCGGCCAGATCAATCCACACCGAGCCATCGTCTTTCTGGAAAAAGATACCCTGCTGCAATCCTTCCTCCACCACGCTTTTTCCCAGCACGTAGGTATCCGACTCGTAGTACACCTGATCAAAAGTAATCCCGATCTTCTGGTACGTGGCCTCGAAACCCGCGTACACCCAGCCGTTCATCTGCTTCCAGAGTTGTACCACCTCAGAATCGCCTTGCTCCCACTGCTGAAGCATGGTTTGCACTTCTTGCATCAGCGGGGCGGTCTTCTTGGCTTCTGCTTCAGGCGTGCCCTGCTCCACCAGCGCTTGTACTTCCTGCTTATACTCCTGATCGAAGCGAACGTAGTATTCACCCACTAAATGATCGCCCTTCTTGCCGGATGACGCCGGAGTCTCTCCTTGTCCGAATTTTTGGTAGGCCAGCATCGATTTGCAGATGTGCACGCCCCGGTCGTTGATGATGTTGGTCTTGACCACCGCGTAGCCCTGGGCTTCCAGAATTTGCGCGGTGGCGTAGCCCAAGAAGTTGTTGCGCAGGTGGCCCAGGTGCAGGGGTTTGTTGGTGTTGGGCGATGAAAATTCGATGGTAACGCGCGTTTCGCTCGGAGCTGGAGTAGGTGGTTGCTCCACCAGTTCGCGCAACGTTTGGATCCAGGCGGCATCCTGCAACTCCAGGTTGAGAAAACCCTGTGCCACGTTGAAATCACGCACCACCGCGGTGTGCTCCTTCAAATAATTTCCTAGCGCCGTAGCCGTATCGGCCGGACTCTTCCGCGCGACGCGCGCGTAGGGAAAAGTGACGAACGTGTGAGAACCGGGAAAATCCTTGCGCGTAGGTTGCAGATTCACCTCAGCGAGTGGCAAAGCATGACCAAACAGTTTGTCAAACGCCTCGTTAATGCCCGACCGGATCGTTTCTTCAATGTTCATATTTTGCAAAGATGTTAAAATTGTGAGAATATTGCACCCGTATCTAGTCCGCTAAAACTTTTTAATCGTTCGCATGAAAAAGTACCAGAACCTCATTGAGCAAACCTTTGATTTTCCGACGGACGACTTTGACTTGGCCAACGGTGGGTTGCGGTTTCACGGGGTTCCCCTGCTGGAGGTGGTGGAGCGGTTCGGTACTCCCACCAAAGTTACGTACCTTCCTAAAATTAGCAGCAACATTCAGCACGTGCGCCAGCTTTTTCGGCAGGCGATGGACAAATATAACTACAAGGGCCAGTATCAGTACTGCTACTGCACCAAATCGTCTCACTTCTCGTTTGTGCTCGAACGCGGTGCTAAGCAATGAGGTACAATTGGAAACTTCTTCTTCGTATGATATTCCTATTATCCGCAAGCTGTACGAACAAAGCAAAATCAAGCAGGACTTGCTCATCGTTTGCAATGGCTTCAAGCGGGAGCTGTACCTACGCTACGTAAGTGAACTCATCAACCAGGGGTTTAAGAACTGCGTGCCGGTACTGGATAGTCTGGGCGAGATCGACTACTACGACCAGCATGTGGAAGGCCCGTATCAGGTGGGCATTCGGGTGGCTTCTGACGAAACTCCGCGCTTTGAGCTGTATACTTCGCGTTTGGGAGTGCGCTACAGCGATATTACCGAGCTCTACCAAACCCGCATCCGCGAGAATCCCCGCGCCCGCCTTAAGATGCTGCACATGTTCGTGAACCAGGGCATCGATGACTCGTCGTACTACTGGAGCGAGCTCGACCGCTTTGTGGATAAATACTGCGAGCTGAAGAAAATTTGTCCCGAACTGGATAGCATTGATATCGGTGGCGGTTTTCCGGTGAAGGATTCGCTGTGGTTCAAGTACGACTATACTTACATTGTGGATGAAATCGTGCGCAACGTGCAGGCCATCTGCCAGGAGAACAACGTGCCCACGCCCAATATCCTCACCGAATTCGGAATTTATACGGTCGGTGAGAGTGGAGCCGTACTGTACTCGGTGCTGGACCAGAAGCAGCAGAACGACAAAGAGTTGTGGTATATGATCGATGGGTCGTTTATCACGCAACTCCCCGATATCTGGGGACTCAACCGCAAATACGTAACCCTTCCTCTGAACCGCTGGGATCAACCGTATCAAAAAGTAAACTTGGGGGGACTCACCTGCGACAGCCAGGACTATTACAACACCGAAGCGCACCGCAACGAGTTGTTTTTGCCGAAAGCTGACCAACCGCTGTACGTTGGGTTCTTCTACACTGGGGCTTACCAGGAAGCGTTGGGCGGATACGGGGGAATTCAGCACTGCCTGATTCCCGCTCCGCAGCACGTGGTCGTAGACCGAGCCTCGGATGGGACGCTGGACTATCGCTTATTCGCCGCCGAACAAAGTAGCGAATCAATGCTTAAAGTGCTCGGCTATTAGCCCTTTCTAGGCGGGTTCTTAGCGTCACGCACCTGATTGACGTTGTCCTTATTGCCAACCGGAGGCTTAATAACTGGTGCCTTCTTGGTGTTGTCTACCACTTTTACGTCTGAAGCAGACATACTGTCGGTGGTCTTAACGCTCGAGGTGGTCTTGCTATCGGTAATTTTAGGTTTGGACGCAACAACGGTGTCGCGTTCCACTACCACGTCATCAGAATCTATCGAGTCGGCATCATGTTCATGGGGCGGCTCTTCTACCCCACTGCCTCGATTAGCCAGCCAGATTGCGAGTGCTGACAAGACGACTATGATCGCTAGAGCGATCAGCATAATAGTATTGGTATCCATAAGCTGGTCAGGTTGAAATAGGACTGCATATTATGCATTTTATTAGAATAAAAAAAGAGCGATACAGACTCTACCGTATCGCTCGTTCACCGTATAGCGATGATTTCACAATCATCGGGTGTAAAAAATAACTATCTGGATAAAAGTCAAAAAAAATTGAGAGCTGAAAAAAGTAAACCGCGCGTTGTGGTTTTCACATAAGCAATTTGCAAAATATTAGCCATTCTGAATTGGGGGCACTGTCTATCAGCTTTTCTCGGTTTATTATCTTGATTCTGAGAGGGTTGTAAGTTCGCTTTCAACCGCTAACGATTGTTATTCTTGGGGAATAGTAGGGACAAAAATCCCCACTTCTGAGGACTCGTACCCCCTACTGATCGAGCCACTGTCGAAAATTGGCCACGCGCTCCCGACTCACTAACACCTGCCTATCGTCGCAGTGTTTCAAAACCAATTTTAGGCGGCTGCTGGAATAGACAACGATGTCTTCAACCGCTTCCAGGCTCACCATATACTGCCGACTGATGCGGAAAAAGCGGTTGGGATCTACCGCCGCCTCAACCTGATCGAGCGAATAGTCGATAATGAAGCGCCGCCCGGAGGGTTTTTGGTCCAGACGGGTTTGCATGATTGTAACCTTATCCTGACTCGTAAAATACAGCACCTCCGCCACCGGAACCGGCCGGATGTGCTCGCCCACCTTCACCACGAAACGGTGTTTGTAGGGTTGGCTCATCGTGCTGATCGCCTGCTGAATCTGCGTCATCATGGTTGCATCTACCAGTAGAGGTCGCTGGGTAGATTTAGCGGAAGCCGACTGATGATACTTCCAAAACTTGTCCAGCGCCTGTGCCAGTTCGTCCGGCCCGATGGGTTTGAGCAAGTAGTCGACGCTATTTACCCGAAAGGCTTGCACGGCGTACTGGTCGTAGGCCGTAGTGAAGATAACGGGCGAAACCACGCTCACCTGCTCAAAGATGCTGAAGCTAAGTCCGTCGGCCAGCTGAATGTCCAGGAACACTAAATCCGGCGGTTGATTCTCGCCGAACCAGGCCACCGCCTTCTTCACGCTGTCTAGCTGAGTTAGCACCTCAATGGCCGGGTCGTGCTTCTGCAAGAGCGCACTCAGGTGCCGGGCGGCGGGTTTTTCGTCTTCAACGATCAGTACTTGCATACGAAATGAATGGCGGAGTGATAGAACGATTGAGTGGCTTGTACTGATTTTGGGTTAGGCGCGGGCTGGGGTAGCAGTTGGTGTCTTTTGAGGGGCAGACGATGGTCGGGTACGCAGCAACGGCAGCTTCACTATGAATTCCGTTTGGTCTTCTACCACCATCACCTCCGTGTCGGACAAGTAGGCGTAGCGCGCCCGAATGTTGGCCAACCCAACGCCGGAGGAGGTTTCCCGGATTTCCTTTGGCTGCCGATTGTTCTTCACCACCAGGTAGGCATCCTCCTCCAGATAGATAGCAATTTGCAGGGGCCGTGCATCCGAGAGTTCGTTGTGCTTGATCGCGTTTTCCAGCAGCATTTGCAGCGCCAGCGGAGGCACCTGAAAAGCGGACTCATCAGAAACCGTAATTTCTACCTGGAGCGCGTCCTCAAAACGGATTTTTTGCAGGAAGACGTAAGAGTAGACGAAGGCCAGTTCTTCATCTATCGGCACCACCTCCCGGTCGCGGGTGTCGAGCACGTAACGGTATACTTCCGACAGCTTCTTCACGAAGCGAGCAGCCTGGTCCTGGTCTTCGTAGATCAGGTACGTGAGCGCGTTCAGGCTATTGAACAGAAAGTGCGGGTTCACCTGATCCTTGAGCGACTGGTACTGCGAGGCGAGGTACTCACTTTTCAGGCGCTCGGTTTCGATGGCCGACTGCCGCCACTCGAGCAGGAACTTGCGGCTGTTCAGAAAGGTGGTGATGATGACCGTGATAATCAGCGGAACGGCCATATTCCCGAGATAATAACCGCTCCAGCTAAGGGTGCAGTCACAGCGCGGTTCCCAGATCAATTTGGCCGCTACGTACTCAATCAGAAGAATAGCGACGGTGGAGTAAACGAACATCGCAATGATGCTCACCACCAGCCGCTTCACCGGCTGATCAATCCACCGTACGAAGCGATCCAGGTAATTATCCAGGTACCCATTTCCTTCGCCCAGGGCGAAAGTATAGGCGATCGACATGAGCACACTGGGCCATACTTGCTGAAGACCCGCCACCGAGGTAAATGATCGCGGCTGCAGCAGCACCATGATCAGCACACCGATGAGTACCGAAAGCCCAAGGGCTGAGTAGATCTGTTTGTAGAGCGGAGTACGCATCACGTTAGTTTCGCTAAAGATACCAAAACATCGGTACAACCCCTCGTTGGATACAAATCACGTACGAGGGGTTGCCGACAAAGCGTTACTGCTGGCACTGCGCACCCATCCGCTGCGCATTTTCTTGTCCCCAGGCGGGCATCAGAGCATCTTTTGGTCTCACACTTTCGTATTTCGCTACCGCCTGCTGAATGAGTTGACACGCTTCCGCGGTGTCGGCCCCGAAAAACTGGGCGGTACCGTACTGCATCTGCCCGAGTAAAAACAGGGCGCGGGGGTTATCAGGATTCATCTTTACCGCCCGTACCAGGGTTTGCGTAGCTAGCGGTGCCAACTGTGCTCCTCGGTTGGCCGGGTCCACCGTCACCCGAATGGTGTGCACGTAGCCCTGCAAAGCCACCAGTTCCGATTCTTCAGCTTCCACCGCGGTGGCTTCGTCCAGGTACTGCTGCGCTTCGTCCAACAATTGGTCCTTCTGGCTGGCTTCGTCAGCCTCGATGGCTTGGTTAAGCGTGGCGTAGGCCGCATAGTACCAGGGTAGCCATTCGTCTTTCTCGGCGCGGGCGATGCGCTCGAAGCGGTTGGCGACGGCGGATAACTGTTCAGAATCTGATGCTTGGTTCAGGCTGGCGATACTTTCTTCCATCGCTTGCTGGTAGGAAGGCGCGTTGGCGTTGGCCAGGTTGAAAACGAAAACAAGTGCGATAATTAAGGATAAGGATTTCATAAGAATAATTGGTTAAAGGGTAAGTGAAATTGATGCGATTAAAGTGTGCTAGAGCACGTTTGAACGCGTTAGAAACGCGCACCAGCGTACCTTGATTCATATTATAGGTTGTCCAGTTGGTTCGTTTTTCCGTCCCGGCTCAGCGTAACGAACAGTCCGACGAAGAAGAAGCGGGGAGCCGGGGGAGTAACCGCCCGGCGGGCGTAGGCACCCTGCTCATCGGGTTGCGCGGCGTATTCGTAGCCGAACACGTTGGGTGCGCCCAGCACGTTGGTGGCCGAAGCATACAGAATAATGTGCTGGCGAATCAGGTAGGCGGCGTTTAGACTCAGGTTGTTAAAGGTGCGCGTGCGGTCGCCATGAAAGTTGTCTTGGTTCGGGTTGAAGTAGGGACGGCCGCTAGCGAACGAGTAGCGGGCACCCAGTTGCGTTTTTATGGCGGGCAAAAAGTGCTTGTAGACCACCGAGAAGGTATGCCGCGCCGCAAAAGTCGGGGGAGCCAAGGTTGGGAAGTCGCGGTAGTTACGCTTCGTGTCTAGCAGCGAGTACGATACCCAGTAGTCGGCATTCTTGATGGAGCTGCGGTCGCGCCAGAACACTTCCACGCCCCGGGCGTAGCCGTAACCCTCGTTGGTCGCTTGCTGACCAACCGTCTTCACCAAATCACGGTACGACTTCTGAAACGCTTCGAACGCGGAAGGTACGTCCGTTCTTGCTGCGCTGGTAGTTGGCGATGTAGTGGGTAGCCCGCTCGGGCAACAAGCGATGGCCACCGGTGAGCAAACGGGCTTCCGGACGTTGGGCAAACGCGCCGTAGGCCAACGATACCTGACTGGCCGACCCGGTTTGGTAGGCCAGCGACAGCCGGGGATCCACGCGGATGGTTTGAGACAATGAGGAGTACTCGCCCCGAACTCCGGCCCGCGCTACCCACCGGCTGCTGGCGTACACATCGGCTTCCACAAAGCCCGCGCTAAGCTGGTCGTCCCAGCGCTGGACGGTCTCACCTTCGGCTAGTTGGTAGCTTCGGACGCCCTTATCCAACTGGTGCTCAGCCCCGCCACGGATGGCTAGGTATTCCGAAGCATCGTAGGTAACCGTTGCTTTGGTGTGCACTCCCGTGCTGCTTTCCTTCAGAGGTTGGTTGTTGATCGTAGTAGCGGTTTGGTCTTGGGTGTAGGACAAGCCGGTCCGCACCGACCACCGATCCGTGAAGGCCTCCTGGTAGGTGCCGTTCAGGTACAGATTGTCGTTCTGCACGCGGATATTGTCTGAATCGTCCCTACTGATCGTCGGTTGGCGCAGCGCCAACTGCCCGCGGTTGGCGTAGCCGTAGAGTTTCAGCACGCCCTGAGCCGAGGTTTTGTGCCGCAGCGCCACCGACCCGCCCCCCGATACCGGCGCGCACTCCCAGGCAACGTCTTGCTTCACCAGCCCCTGATAGGGCACCAGGTTGGTGTACTCGCCCCGCACCAGCAGCGAAGTGTTTTCCCAGCGGTGCTGGTGCGTAGCATCCACGCCTACCGTCATCAGCGATACGTCGGTCTGGGTTTGCGGAGCCAGGTTGACTGAGTTCAGAATTAGGGCCGACGATAGGGCTTGTCCGTACTCGGCCGAGTAACCACCGGTGCTGAAGGTGGTGCCCTTGAACAGGAAGGGCGAAAAGCGTCCGCGGGTGGGCACATCGGGGGCCGAGGCTCCGTAGGGGGCGTGAATCAGCATCCCGTCCATGTAGGTTTGCGTTTCGTGACCGTCTCCGCCCCGCACGAACAGGCGTCCATCTTCGGCTACCGTCTGGGTGCCCGGCAGGGTGTTGAGCGCCCCGCTAATGTCGCCCAGTGCTCCGGCGGTGGTCACAATCTCCAGCGGTTTCAGCATTAGCCCCTGCTTCTCGTCGCTGGCCGCAAAGGCTCCGGCGGTGATGGTGACGCCGTCCATTTTGTTGATAGCCTCGCGCAAAATAATGGTCGTACGGATTGTGTCGTGGCGGACAGTGAGGGGCTGCTCGTACGAACGATAGCCTACCGCACTTACCAGTAACCACTGCTCACCGGTGGCGGAAGCAACAAACGTGAAAGAGCCGTTAGTCGCGCTGGAGGTGCCGTCGTAGGTGTCTTTCAAGTAGACGTTGGCCCCGACGATGGCCTCCCCTCGGGTGTCTTGCACCGTGCCGGTGAAGGTAGTTTGAGCGTGGGCTCCGAGAGTGATCAGCAGTAGCGAGAAAGGAAAAAGGCGTTTCATGGGAAGCGGTTCTAGTGGTGAATGATGCTTCCAAGGTGTGGCCTTTCGCGAACAAACAACAATTAAGGTGACTGAGCCGTTGGATAGGCACGATCAACCGTAATTACCGAAGGACGAATTGTTACTACATTGTAAGGTCTGGCGGCGTTCTGGTTGGTTCGCTGATCGGATAATGCACTTTTTTGTCTATGGATTGTCAAAAATTTATTGCCCTTTCGTCCGAGCAACAGCTTAACTATATCTACCATCACTGTCGTCTGGTAGATTTCACGATTATGTCGGAGCGCTCTACCCGCTACGGCGTGTGCCTTTACCACAACGGAGCGTTTTTTATTGAGGTTCGTTTTGACAGCCTACAGGGCGAGCGGGTAGAGGAGGTGAACGCGTACTACAACGTGGATGAACTCACCCACTGGTACGAGTCCGTCGATCTTAGTTCTTTGCTGTCGCTCACCTCCGAGCGATAGATAATCATTCTTTAGTTGGACATCGATTCCTCTCGTCGATCAATTGTTCGGCGCATTAAATAGTACGTATCCGAGCTATCGCTTCGGACATCCACCAGTTTCCATCCGTAGCCGTTTAGGTAGTTGAGGGCATCCACGGCGGAGTTGAACAGCATAAGGTTTCCCCGTTCGTCGCGTATCTTGTCTACTCCGCTAGGCCACGGCGCCGGGGGCTGTCCTCGATCCAGGCGCACAACACACCGGCCCCTTGATCCCAACGGACCGGCATCCAGGGTAAACTCGCAGTATTCTTCGGTACGGACGGTTTCCTGGGCAAATCCAGAGAAACCACCAAGTACCAACGCGCTGATTATCAATAGCTGTTTCATTGTAGCAATAGATTAAGTTGATCAATCCATTTGCAATTTCTGTGCAACTCAGGTAAGTTCGGGGGTATTGATCTTCCGAAACCTCCTAACTTTATGCTACGTCAACCTTTTCTTACGCTTATTTTCCCCTTGCTTATGGCCACGCAACTACTGGCGCAGAGCGAACCCGACACGCTGTTGCTGTGGCCCGAGGGCGCTCCCGGGGCACTGGGAACTGATCCGCACGATCGGCCAATGCTTATCCGCTATCCGGCTCCTCCGGAAACCGCTACGGGTGCCGCGGTGGTGGTGTGTCCGGGCGGCGGCTACAGCATGCTGGCGATGGATCACGAGGGGCATGATATCGCCCGCTGGCTCAACGCGTTCGGGGTATCGGCCTACATTGTGACCTACCGCCTAGGAAAAGACGGCTACCGCCATCCCGTGCCGATGCACGACGGACAGCGGGCCTTGCGTATCTCACGCGCCAACGCGACGCAGTGGCAAGTGGATCCCAACCGAATTGGTGTGCTGGGTTTTTCGGCGGGCGGCCATCTGGCTTCCACGCTGGGAACCCACTTCGACACGGGTCAGGCCAACGCTACCGACTCAATTGATCAAATCAGCAGCCGTCCCGACTTCATGGTGTTGCTCTACCCGGTGATCAGCTTTACGGAAGAATACCAGCACGCGGGTTCGCGAAAGATGCTGTTGGGAGAAGATGCCGACCCAGCTTTAGTAGCCTCGCTATCCAACGAGACGCAGGTGAAAGCGGATACGCCTCCTACCTTTTTGGTGCACACCTCGGAAGATAGCAGCGTGCCGCCGCAGAACAGCATTTATTTTTACCTGGCGTTACATGAGAAGGGCATTCCGGTTGAAATGCATATCTACGAGAAGGGACGGCATGGCTTGGGATTGGGAAGCCAGGGTTCGGCATTTTCTTCTTGGCCCGAGCGCTGTGAAGAGTGGATGGAAGAGCGGGGATTGTTGGTGGGGGATTCTGGTCAGTAATTACTAAACACTTCAAATACTCAGCTACTGTATTCTCTTTGTTAGACATGAATACCGAACTTGATCTGCCTACTTTTTGTCAAAAAGTAGGCAGATAGCGTTTTTATGTCCAAGAATTGGAAGGACAATGAACGGCGCAATGCCCATTGTTAGGCACTATCTCTCCATCTTGGTTACCCCAACCCGAAAATCGCATCCATCTTCTTTGATACGTGGGCGAGTCGTCTACGGTCGCCACCCGGCACTTCGGCCGAAGCCCAACCGGCGTAGTTGATGGCGGTGAGTGCTTTATTCACGGCGGGCCAGTTACAGTCGCCCTCCATCAACTCTACATCAAAACCCCTCCAGATGCCTTCATCCTGCTGCTTCTTACGGCTGTACTCTTTGACATCAAGTTTGAGAATACGGTCGCCCAAAGCCGCGATCCAGTGCTCGGGCCAGCCGTAGCGCACCACGTTGCCCACGTTGAAGTACCAGCCCACCATGTCGCTCTCCAGTTCGTCTACGTAGCGGGCGGCTTCCAGCGGACTGAGCAGAAAGTTGTTCCACACGTTTTCGAAGGCGATCTTCACGCCGGTTTCCGCGGCCACGGGCAGCAGCTTGCGGATTTCTTCCTGCGAGCGCCGGTAGGCATCTTCATAGCTTACGGTTTCGTTTACCACGCCGGGCACCAGCAGCACAGTGGTGCCGCCGTAGGCCTGACAGTCGCGCAGCGCGGTTTTCATAGAGGCCACGCACTTGGCCCGCACGACCGGGTCCGGGTCCGACAGGGGTGAGGTCCAGTGCACCGAGTTGATTACTCCCGGAATCTCCAGGCCGGTCTTTTCTTTAGCCGCCCGCACTTCGTCTCGGTCTACGTCGCTGGGCGAATCCATCTCTACTCCGTCGAAGCCAATATCTACCAGCATCTGAAACTGATCAGAGATTGGCATCTTTTCCTCCACCATCGAGTACTTCAGGCTCTTCTTAATGGGCATTTTTGGGCCTTCGGGGACGGCCTTTGCCGCCCCGGGAAGTTGCGAAGCCACCAGTGCCGCTCCGCCTAATCTCATAAAATTACGTCGTTGCATAGTTTGGATGTTAGATGCTGGATATTAGCGGTTGGCTACTGACGGACAGTGACCAGTCTACCCCATTGCCGTGATCCCCGGCATGGGCACCGGTGGGGTTTCGTACACCATATCCCAGTTGTATTGGTCAGGACCTAACACCTCTTGCGAATTCATAACGTCTTCCCAGGTGATGACCTGTCCAGTGTAGGCAGCCATGCGACCCATCACCGCTAAAATGGTGCTCCGCGTCATGATGTCGCCGTCATTCACGGGCTCGTCGGCCCGAATGGCGGCGAAGAGTTCGTCGTGCTCGGTCTGGTACATGTCGTTGCTATCGCCGCGGTAGCGCCACTTTTCGGCCGCCATAACTTCGTGCTGGTCGCGGATGCAGTCGGCCATTGCCCTACCTTTGGTGCCCTGCATTTCCACTTTATAACTGCTGGCGCAGTTGAACTGCTGTCGACTAAAATGATGAGAATTCACTCCATCACCATAATCGTAGGTGATGGCGAAGTGGTCGAAGACGTTGCCGTACTTGTCATCGGTGCGCACCTGCCGACCGCCAGTGCCCATCGCGCTCACTGGGTCGCGATCGCCCAGCGCCCAGGAGGCCATATCCAGACTGTGGATCGCCTGCTCGTTGATGTGGTCGCCCGATAACCAGGGGTAGTAGAGCCAGTTGCGCAGTTGGTACTCCATTTCCGTCCACGCGGGCTCACGGTCTTTGTGCCACAGCGTACCGGTGTTGTAGGTGTTATATACCGAGGTCACATCGCCGATGGCTCCGTCGAGCACCCGCCCGAAGACCGCCCGTTTGGGTTCGTGGTACCGCCAACAGAGTCCCGACATCAGCGAGGTGCGGTTCTTCTTGGCCATTTTGGCCGCTTCCATCACCTTTTTCACTCCCGGAATGTCCACCGCCACCGGTTTTTCGGCGAAGACGTGCTTTTTGGCCTTCACCGCCGCCGCAATGTGGTCGGGACGAAACCCAGGAGGAGAAGTCAGTATGACCACGTCCACGTTGGAGTCGATGAGCTTTTGGTAGGCATCGAAGCCCAGAAATTTGTGCTCTTCGTCCACCTGCACCTTATCACCGTGACTTTGGGTCAGGCTGTCCAAACTAGTCTGCATGCGGTCAGGAAACACATCAGCCACGGCCACCAGTACTACGTTGTCTTCGGCCTTCAGGGCCTGGTTGGCGGCCCCGGTTCCTCGACCGCCGCAGCCAACCAGTCCCACCCGTAGGGTGTCAGCATTGGGAAGAAAAGCAGTGGCGCGGGAAGGGGCGAAGTTGAAGGCTAGCGCACTACCCACCACCGCCGAGCCGGTTGTTTTCAGAAAGGTGCGGCGGGCCGGATGGCCAAAAGAAAGATTGTTTTTCATAGCGAAAGAAGGGATAGATGGTCCAACCAAGGTATTGATAATTGCTGAAACCACCAACGTCAGGTTACAGATTAGCGCAATTGGGCGCTTCCTTACAGCGTAGGCTTCGCCTGGCTTCCCCTAAAAATCAGAACCGGCTAGTAGATATCTTTATGGTTGATCAAGGTATTATTTTTTAGTCATCAGAAAAACCATGAGTAGTAGCCATTTTGCGGTGTCCGACGAGCCTTCGTATTTGGAAACGGACTTTCGCACGAAGATCATTGAGAAGATCCGCCAGATTGCCGAACGGGAAGATCAGATTGAACAGGGGGATGCGGGCAGCGATCTACGGGCAGCGGTCAGGAAGGTGCTGGAAGATTTTCAGAGTCTGATTATCCAACGTAATCTCTGGATTAGGATCTACGACAATAACGAGCGACCGCTGCCCTCCTTCGATCCTCGGGCCGCCCAGGCTGTGAGCGAACTCATCAGAAGCGCGCTTCAGCGCCACCGGACGGGAAAAATGCTAGCCTACGTGGAGATAAGCTTTTTGATTAACGAAACTGGTACAGCAGTGACCGTAGAAGACAATGCTCCCAGCATCACAACCGAAGAGCTCGCCCAGTTTTCCTTCTTGCAGCAGGTCACCACCACCAAGCTGCCCGGCGGTTTCACCCTTCAGGGAACAATCGGACGCAATGCCCCGGGCCAAAAACCAATGGGGCAAACGCTCGGCAGCCCTAATCCGTTGGGGCACCTTTCGGTGCGTTGCGTAACCGGCTGCTTCACGCGGTGCAGTCTCAGTTTACTTCACTAGCGCGTATAATACGGTTCCTTCTCGTGGTCATGCAGACGAAGCATACCGCGCAACGTTAGTTCGTACAGCGTGCGCATCGCCCGCCGCTTGGAGATGTTCACTACCTGCACAAACTGCTTGAGCGTGATGCGCTCGTGCGCTTCCAGAAAAGCAAACAATTTCTTCTCACTATGACTTAGGTGCTGCACCGTCCGCTCTCCCAGGCCGATGGGCAACTTTCCCTGCCGCATCATGTCAATCATCAATTTGCTGGCCGGCAGGCTCTTGTCGTGCTGCCGGATGTAGACCCGTCGCTCGTCGTGCTGATCAATGGTGTAGTGCGGTTTGTGTTCACTCTCGGCAATGGTCACCTCCAGCACAATAACTTCGCTCTCTTCGACTTCCACCTCCCGGTAGCTGAGCGGAACGGCCGGGTCGCAGTGAAAGCTGGCCGCGGTCTCCAGCACGTACTTCTCTTCCTCGGGGTCCACTCCTTGGATGGTTTTGTTATCGCGCACCCCCACCAGCAGCGTGCCCCCGTGGGTGTTGGCAAAGGAAGTAATCGTCTTGGCGATCTTGACCGGGTCTGAGATGGTCTGTTTGAAGTTGAGTTTTTCTCCCTCGCCGCGGCGAATGAGTTTTATGAGCCGTTTCATGCCTGAATGGTCTAACCGGGGCGGCGGGGCAGGTCTACCAGTTTCCACCAACCACCACCTTTTCTTTTAACACGTTTACCCGCCCTTGCGTATCAAACGTCTCGAAAAAAATGAGGTAGTAGCCAATCCCCACCCGCTGTCGATCATCAGCGGTACCGTCCCACACCAGAAACCCTTCTTCGGCCAGGGTCAGGTTGCGGGCCAGATCGCGCACCTTTCTGCCCTGCGCGTCGTATACCGCCACGTTGGCCACCGCCCCCGTTGACGCAAACCGGTAACGGATGCGCGTGAAGTCGGCGTGTCCCGCGTGGCCGGGAGCAAACACCGGCGGATCGACTACCAGCGAAGTCCGCTGCGCCAGATCGTCGGCATACTGTGAGTTGCGGTAGCCGGGCGTGGCGTAGTTGGCCGTTTGGGCCACCGACTGCCACGAAGCCGCGTCGTTCACCGGACTGTTCCAGGCGATGCGTTCTAGCGACACCCCTTGTTTGTTGACCAGAAGCGGATGGTGGAAATCGGACGAATAATTGAAGCGCTGCATTTCTAACTGAGCCGGATCAAGAAGCACGACGGTGCCTTGGTCGGCGGAAAGACTGGGAAGGGCAGCTACTTTTTGCAGGTTCTCACCGGAAGCAGCCGGGTAGTCGGCCTTGAGTATTGTTGTGTTTTCGGTAAGGGCTACGTACGCCCCCGGGGCTAGCACGTAGTGATCGTCGGAAATACCTTTGACGTTAACCAGCGAATCATCACTGAGGTTGGCCAACGACCAATCTTTTAGATCAATGGATTTGATTGAGTAGTTGTAGAGTTCAACAAACTTCTCTCCCCCGCTGCGCGCGTGAAACAGAACTTCGCTCAGCAAAATATCGCCCGGCGCGGCTGCTTCGGGTAGCACAAACGTAGTGATTGCCTGAGCTTCGTTGGTCAGATTCCCGCTACAGTCGGTCACTCCCGGCACCTCCACCGAGTAGGTTTTGCCGGTCTGAAGCGGCTGATCTACCGTTATCACTGCTTTTTTCTCCAGCCAGCGCACCGACTCAACTGCCAACCCATCGCTCAGCGTAATCTTGGCGGCCATCGTTGAAACCTGATCCAATCGCTCATTAAACAGCACGTGCACCACCTTATCGCTCACTGCAAACGCCCGCACCACCTCCGGCCCGAAGCGGTCGGGATTGGCCTGCTGCACCGAATTCGGCCGACCAGGTGTGCCTCCCGTCGGGTCCACCGAGGCGGTCCAGTTGTCTTGTTCGCCGCAGGGCCGTTGCGTGTCCACCATCTCGAGCGACCACCCGCCGCCCCGCTTTTCGGCGTCGTTGTACCACTCGTCCGCGTAGACCAGCGCAAAGACTTCATATCCCTGCTCGTTCGTCAACCGAAGACTATCACCGCTGCTGTTGAGCGAGGGTAGCGAATTCACCGCGATAACCCGTCCGAAGGGAGACAAGGCATCCCGATCAGAATTGCCAGCCAGTAGCACGTACGCTTGGGGAGCCAAAAAGGTGGTGGGGAGTACCACGGTGGTGCTGGCATCGGAGAACCGCAGGCCCTGCGTGCTCAGCAGTTGGTCGGAGGCGTTGAAGAGTTCTACGTACTCTACTTCCGGTAACCCCACGGTAGGCGTGGGGTCGGCCATCACTTCGGTGATCAGCAGTTGGTTATAAGCCGGTGCCACGCCCTGCCCAAACGGATGCTGCGCGTTCGGAATGATTTGTCGATCCTGATCGAGCAACCCTTGAATAGTCAGCGTGTGCACCATTTGCGGCGCGAAAGAAGCAGCAAACATCAAACGTGCGGTTTGAGGGCCCGTGCGTAGCGCTACCAAAGGACGGCCCACCTCCGGCACTTCGTAGTGCGACGGATCGGTAGCCGCCGTAGCATCCACCGGTACGGTAAACTCTAGCATCAGTGCTGACCCGTCGGGGACGACGCTAGCCACTTTGGTATCGTAAACAAAGTCAGCTTCGATGTTTTCGACAACGGCTCCATTGGCGTCAACCAGACGTTTAATCGTCAGAGGGTACGATTGGTTGGACGCAAGTGGCAGGTTGACCGTCAACAGCACCGACGATTGATAGGCGCCGGTTACTGCTGCCTGCTTGGGTGTCTGGCCGCCGATGCGATAGTTATCCGAATTCTTCATCACCGCAGCGTCTACGGTTCGAGTAAAATCTAACCGGAGTTCGGTAGCAGACAAGGGCACCACTACCGCTAGCGCGGGAGCTTGGTTATTGATGATGACTTCCGCAGGGGCGTTTAGTTTGTTTCCGTACGCATCGGTGACCCCAGTAATCCGCAGGGTGGTTCGGTCAGGCAGCGGCTGCGCAAAAAACAACGTAACCTGCCCCGGATAGAGATAAGAAACCACCACGCTGTCGGGGTGGCCATCCGGATCCAGAATGTAGTGCCCCAGTTGATGGGCAGAAGCGGTCCGTAGCGCCTCATGAAAGAACAAGCGCAGTTGGTTGGGAGCCAGTATTTGCCAGCGTTGCAACCGAGGCGGCTGCTGATCGTAGAGAAAATCTTTCTTCTTGGTGCTGCTGATCACGTTGCCCGCGCGATCAGACAGCCCCACCACCGACAGCTCGTAGGTGGTTTCCGGCTGTAAATCTTGAGATAGCGATAAGCGAAACGAGCGACCGTCAGGCAATAGCGTCACTTGTTCGGGCGTGCCGATACGTTGATCCACCGTGAAGGCCGTAGGCGAATCGGTACCCTTCCATTGCATCGCTTCGCTGAAGTAGGCAATCAACGTACGCGCGTCTACTGCAATTACCGAGTCAAGAGCCGGGGCTTTTTGGTCGTACGCAAACCGGTAAATCGGGGTAGATAGCCAAGCTTCCCCGGAGGTTTGCAGATTACTGATCTGCAATTCGTAATTCTTGTTAGCCTCCAGCGGTCGGTCGTAGATCAGTTGCACTTGGTCATCGGACAACCGCACCGCTACATTGGGAATACCAAGCCCTCGATCCAGCAAATAATTCTCGCTCTGTTCAGCCGAGGTAGCAGCCTGTGACTTAGCAAACGATACGTGCACCTGATACGCACTCACCGTCCAGACGCTATCAATGTCGTTTCTAAATCTAAAATCCTGCACCAGCGTATCAGCCACGTTGCCCGCGCGGTCGGTGGCTCCGGTCACTTGCAGTTGGTTGACCAACCCATTGGCTAACGAACCCGAGAACTCCAAAAGCACCGACGAACTGTCGCTCAACAACGCTACTGCTCGAGGCTCGCCAATATCATTATTAACGGCATACTGTTTTTTCTCACCAACCGAAGCCAGCTTCTCGTCAAAAATCAGTACCAGCGCGGCTGTGTCTCGCACCGCCACCCGAAGCAGGGCGGGCGCCAGGTTGTCGTATAAAAAAGACGCAGTCAGCGGTCCGGCCTGGTTTCCGTAACAATCGCGCGCATTGCTGATGGTCGCTTCGTAGGCTGTGCCGGTGGATAAATCTTGCGTCAATTGCAGCAGCATGGTCCGCTCGTCCTCCGATTCAGCCGCCACACTGCTGATTGCTAGTGCCGGAGACAAAGTAACCTGAAGATTCGCCAGAGTAACCGCCTCATCGAAGTGCAGGCGAATTTCGCGGGAGGTGGCAACCGTCAGCTGACGCAGTAGCGGGGGTTGGATGTCGGGCTGGTTACTGAAACTCGCGTTCTGAGCACCGGGAGTACCTCCTACGCTACTCGAAGTGATTTGATGGTTCGGTCTTCCGTCGCAGGGCGGTTCCAACCGAATCCGCTCGATAGAATATCCTCCGGCTACTTCGGCTTCGGTATAGGCCAGCGAGTCGATGGTTTGTCCGTCCGCATCCTTTAGCACCAATTCGCTTCCGGTGTTGCGCAGGGTGGGCCAACTGCTCAGTCCCCGGACTTCGCCGTAGGCAGCAAAGGCGGTGGCGTGAGCAGTAGCCGACAGAAGCACGTATTCATTGGGCAGCAACAGGTACTCGGGCAAGACCTTGTCGTTGAGCGTCCAGTTTTCCAACTGAAACGGCTGGGCGCTGCGGTTATAGAGCTCGACAAACTCCGCGTCGGGCAGGGTGGCAACCACCGGGTTGGGGTCGGGCATCAGTTCGTTGATAACCACATCCTGCCACTGGGCGATCGCATCGCTGCGATGTAATTTTTGACCAATTATCTCAAACTTTCGCGCTTCTATGCTCCAACCCAAACTCGCCATGAGGTCATTGCTAGTAAAGGTATCAGTGGACTGGGCGGTGGCAACGATGCTGTTTAGGATCAGCAGGGCGGTTAATACTCTTCTTAGCATATTTATCAGCGTTTTTTTCTGGCGACTACATCTGCAAGAAACAGTGGCAATCTACGCGCTAGCGGTTTTCCGGGGGAGGCAGATCGGGATATCTTTGCCCCTCTGTACTATTTAGCGAAAAATGAAATATTCTCTACTGCTAGCCCTGTGGCTGATGACAACGGAAGGCTGGTCGCAAGCGCACACCGTGGGCGCCCGGGCGGCCGGATTGGGCCACGCGGCGGTGACCATGCGTGGGGCCGGTGCCCTGTTCGCTAACATCAGCGGCGCGACCCCCGTGAAGCAACCAACGCTGTGGGCGGGCTACGAAAATCGCTTTGGATTTAGCCAGGGACTGCACGCCGTGGCGGCTGGCTTGGTGCAGCCCACCCGCTACGGCACCGGGAGCTTGGGCGTGTATCGCTTTGGCGACGTGCTGCACAGTCACCACCGGTTGTCGCTGGGCTACAGCCACCGGATTGAGCAGTTTAGTCTCGGACTGCGACTCAGTGAGCACCAGTACCATACGGAGGGCTTCGGGACGCGCTTTCGGACGGTGATCGACGTGGGCGGACAAGCCCAGCTTTCTCCCCAGTTCATCTTCGGACTGCAACTTCTGAATATAACGCAGGCTACGCTGTCGGAAGTGACGCAAGAAAACATTCCTACGCTGGTGCAGGTGGGACTGTCGTACCGTCCGGTGGCCGCCTGGCTGCTAAGTGCCGAGGTGGAACACGAAGTGACACAGCGTCCCAACCTAAAGCTAGGAGTGGAGTATACCGCCTTGCAAAAGTTTAGTCTGCGCACGGGTTTCAACAGCGTTGGGCTGCGACAGTTTTTTGGACTAGGGTGGAAACACCGCTTGCTGGAGGCCGACTACGCCCTGAGCACCCACCCCCGCCTGGGATTATCGCATCAAGTGTCCATCGCCTACCGATTTTTCAAGAATGAGCAGTAGCGCTCCTTACCAACACCTTCGCTTTGGTTGGCGGAGCCGATGGTGGTTTCGGTGGTCGTGGTTAGCGCTGATTCTGCTCTTTCCGCTGGGCACCCTTTCCGCGCAAGAAAAAACCTACGACGAAGCGCTGGAGACCCTGCTGGAAGATTTATTCACTCCGCAGGACGAGGATACCGACTATGAAGCACAGTACGAACTACTTACGCAGTGGTACGCCCAGCCGATCAACCTGAACGAAGCCACCGTCGAGGACTTACGACAGTTCTACGTGCTGTCGGAGCGGCAAATCAGTAACCTGCTGCGGCAGCGCGAACTGTACGGCGATTTCCTGACGGTGAACGAACTATCGTATATTCCGGGCTGGGATCAACCGACCATCCTTCGAATCTTGCCCTTCGTAACCACCGCTCCCCGACCGGAACGGTCACCGAGTTGGCAAGAGCGGTTAGCTGATGCTGACCACCTGCTGATCACGCGTCACGAAACCACCCTGGAACGCAAGTCAGGTTATCTCCGTGCCGATACCTTGGCCGAAAGTAGTGATCTGAACTACTACCTCGGATCGCCGCACAAACTCTACGCCCGTTGGCGCATGAGCCGTCGGAACGATTTCAGTGCGGGAATCACCGTTGAAAAGGATGCGGGCGAAACATTAGGATGGAATTCGGCGGCGGGACGCTACGGGACCGATTATCACGCCGCGCATCTACAGATAGAGAATCAGGGACGCTTACGGCAACTTACCGTGGGCGATTACCGGGTGCAGATGGGGCAGGGTCTGCTGTTCGGTAGCGGTTTTGCGGTAGGAAAAGGGGCCGAGCCGGTGCGCACGGTGGTGCAAACGCAGAATACGGTTCGTCCGCACACCGCTGCCACCGAAAACGGCTTCTTCCGGGGCGTAGCATCGACGGTGAGCCTGCCCGCCGCCCAGCACGCACTGGAACTTACCACGCTGGTATCCTACCAACGGCTAGACGGACGGGTGGATAGCGTTTCAAACCAGTTCGAGGCATTGCAAACCACCGGACTGCACCGCACCAACAGCGAACGCGTTGCTCAGAATCAGATAGGAGAACAAATTTTAGGAGCATCGCTGCTCTTTCGGGACGCGGCGCGGCGGTGGCAAGCCGGACTTAATTTCGTGCACACTCGTTTTAGTTACCGCTGGCAGCGGACCGACCAACTGCGCAATCGGCACGAGTTTGCGGGGCGCGAGAACAATGGGCTCGGAGCGTTTTTCAACTACCGTACCCATCCGGTTCACGTGTTCGGTGAGGTGGCCCGCTCGGCGAGCGGCGGCGTGGGAGCGGTGGGCGGCACCACGGTGTATCTATCGTCGGTGGCTGAGCTGGCGGTGCTGCTGCGGCACTACAGTCCGGATTTCCACGCGTTCTACGGCAACGCCTTCAGCGAGGGCACGCGCAGTATCAACGAACGAGGCATGTACTGGGGTCTGAAGTTGCAACCCTGGCGGCGGCTGACGGTGGCCACCTACTACGACCGCTTTTACTTTCCGTGGCTACGCTACCGGGTAGATGCTCCTTCCGACGGCTACGAGTTCTTCACCCGCCTGAGCTACCCCTTCAACTCCCGCACCGAAGCCTGGGTACAGTTCCGCCAAGAGAGCAAGGCGATCAACGTAGACGAGGACAGCCTGGCCGTGCGCTTGGTGCTGCCGGGAGTGAAGCGCAGTCTGGCGGCGCATCTTACGCACCATCTGAGCGACCGGTTTCGGCTGCGCACGCGGGTGCAGCACAGCACCTACACGTTAAACGGCCGTACCACGCCGGGCTTTGCGGTGGCCCAGGACGCCAGCGTGACGCTAGGCCGGTGGAAAGCTGACGCTCGCTTCGCGTTGTTCGACACCGACTTTGTGAACCGGCAGTACGTTTACGAAAACGACGTGTTGTACGCCTTTGCCATTCCGGCCTACTCGGGCAGCGGGGTGCGTAACTATTTGCTGCTGCGCTATCGGGCGAGTCGGCACGTGAGTTTGTGGACCAAGGTGGCCCGCACCACCTTCTACGACCGGGACGAAGTGGGCACCGGTTTGGAGACGATTGAGGGAAACCACCGAACCGATGTGAAGTTTCAGGTAGTGGTGAAGTGGTGATGAAAATACGGCGGTTGAAAATCCCCAGGTTCCATTTATGGCCTCTATTTGTAGACTTGGTTGATAGCAGTGCGTAAATAATTCATGTCAATTCAGACACTCTTCAGCGTAACTCTTTTTTCCTTCTTCAAATCCAAGATCAACACCTTTCTTTACAGCGTCACAACCTGACCTTGTAAGTATACTATTTTGGCAAACACCCATATAAAAGTATGCCTCAGCATATTTTGGCTTTATTTCTATCGCTTTTTCAAAATCAGAAATTGCCTCAATATCATGGGCTAGATAATAGTGATTCATACCTCTGTAAAAATAAAGGTCAAATGAACGCACTCCTAGTCGCTCAGCTTCATCCAAGTAGCTAGTCAATTTTGCGTACTCCTTTAGCGAAGTATACAGTAGTCCGATTTGAAGGTAAGCTATTAAGTGTTTTGAATTGAAAGTTATATGTCTTTTGAGATCTCTGATTGCACTCTTATACTCTCCTAATTGAAGAAGAACCTGAGCCCTATTCGAGTAACCGTTATGATGATCCGGTTCCAGTATTAGTGTCCTGTTAAAGTCCTCTAAAGCACCTTTCAAATCTCCAAGATTAAACTTACATACTCCCCGATCATTCCACTGGAGTTCCCCCGTTAAAGTAGACATTTAAAAGAGCATAGGTTAGCGGACAAACGTTTAATTTAGTCACCTAAAACAGTGTCAATTATGTGCAAGAAAAAGTATTACAGTCCAGAATTCAAACGGGAAGCCGTTCGGTTGGCCGAAGCCAGTGGTAACAAGAGCCAGGTAGCCCGCGCCACGGTGGCCGCGATCTAGGCGTCCATGCTACCATGATTGGTAAATGGCAACGAGACTTACAATCCGAGGGGAAGAAAGCATTTCCAGGGCATGGGAAGCCTAGAGACGAAGAGATGGTTCATCTGAAGAAGGAAAACCGACGGCTTCAGCAGGAAGTAGAGATACTAAAAAAAGCGGTCGGTATCTTTGTAGTCCGCTCTTAGAAAGATACCGATTTATTGAGGAGCAAGAAGATAATTTTTCAGTATCTCTACTATGCGAAGTAATGCAGACATCCCGGAGCGGTTATTACGCTTGGTTGAAGCGTCCGGAAAGCCTGCATAGCCAAGAGGATAAGCAATTAGTGAAGCATATTGAGAGCATATACGAGCAGAGTAGACGGACTTATGGAAGTCCGCGCGTGCATGATGAACTTAAAGATCGGGGGGTGTACTGCGGTGAGAATCGTGTGGCGCGCCTGATGCGCGAACATGGTATTACCGCTGAAAAGAAAAGGAAGTTTGCTCGGACTACAGATTCCAATCATTCTCTGCCTGTTGCCCCTAACCGGCTAGATCAGTGCTTTGAAGTGGATAAACCAGATGCAGTGTGGACAGCAGACATAACGTATATTTGGACAAAGCAGGGGTGGCTCTACTTGGCGATCGTCTTGGATCTGTTCTCTCGTCGGATCGTGGGCTGGTCAATGGCTCCCAGTCTGGAACGGACTTTAGTCATAAATGCTTTGCAGATGGCTGTTGTGGCGCGCAATCCAGACAAAGGACTCATTCATCATAGCGACCGGGGTAGCCAATATGCTAGTTATGATTACCAGAATATTCTCCAACAAAAGGGAATAGTAGGTAGCATGAGCAGACGGGGAAATTGTTATGACAATGCACCTACCGAGAGTTGGTTCGCTACACTGAAACGCGAGTTAGTGTACCGCACCTATTATACCACGCACGCCGAAGCCAGACAGAACATTTTTGAGTACATCGAGGTATGGTATAATCGTCAAAGAAAACACTCTACCATCGGATTTATGAGTCCAGTAGCTTATGAACAGCAATGGAAGAAATCAACCGCTAAAGCTGCTTAACTGATTGTCTACTAAAATGGGGGAAACCCAGTATTTAATTGCTGAGTCTAACGCTTCTACCTGCTCATATATGTTACCAATGCTAAAGCTGATATGATGTGAACTATCTGAAGCAAAGGCCCTCTTGTAATAGAAAATAGAGGAGTCTAATTGATTAGCTTGCAGAAGTTCTTGTGCTTTTATTCTGTATATGGCCTTTAACTTTGCTTCTTCTTGGTGCCTTACCCATTCGCTTTGAGCGTTCACACTAAATGAAATTATAGTGAGTAGAAAACTTATTCTTAAGTTCATCATGTCGTAAAAATACTAAAATGTTAAATAAAATTTTAGCCATAATAGTATATTAATAAGTTTATTTTTTTGTGTTTATTATTTTATTTATTAAAGTAATTAGCTTATCTACAGTAAGCGAATACACAAAACAGATACGATAATGAGGTATACTCTACAATGACTGAGTTCTCCAACCATATAAGTAGTCAACTGCGAACATTCTACTACCCCTTTCACGTTAGCTACTTATGGATTTTGAACTCACTTCCGAATACCAACCCACCGGCGACCAACCCACTGCCATTGAGAAATTGGTGCAAGGACTGCGCGATGGCGAGCACGCCCAAACCCTACTGGGGGTAACCGGCTCGGGCAAGACCTTCACAATGGCCAACGTGGTAACCCAGGTCAACCGTCCGACGCTGGTGCTGAGCCACAACAAAACCCTGGCGGCGCAGCTCTACGGCGAGTTTAAGCAGTTCTTTCCTGACAACGCGGTGGAGTACTTTGTTTCGTACTACGACTACTACCAGCCGGAGGCCTTCATTCCCAACTCTAACGTCTACATTGAGAAGGACTTAGCTATTAATGAGGAGATTGAAAAACTGCGTCTCAGCGCCACGTCTTCTTTGTTGTCGGGGCGGCGCGATGTGCTCATCGTGGCTTCGGTATCGTGCATCTACGGACTGGGCAACCCCGACGAGTTCGGCAAAAATGCCATTCGCCTGCAGGAAGGCGATAAGCTATCTCGGCAGAAGCTACTTTATTCGCTCGTAGATATTTTATACAGTCGCACCGAAGGCGAGTTCAAGCGGGGCAACTTTCGGGTGAAGGGCGATACGGTGGATATCTTCATCGCCTACGCTGACTTTGCCTACCGCTTGTATTTCTGGGGCGATGAGATCGAGGCCATCCAGCGCATTGATCCCTACACCGGTAAGAAGCTGGCCGACGAGCGCATCGTCACTATCTATCCCGCCAACCTGTTCGTGACCGCCAAGGACAATGCGCAGAAAGCTATCTACGAGATTCAGGACGACTTGGTGGAGCAGGTTCAGTTGTTCGAAGACGAAAAGCGCTTTCTGGAAGCGAAGCGCATCCAGGAACGGACGGAGTTTGACCTGGAGATGATTCGCGAGCTAGGCTACTGCTCAGGGATTGAGAACTATTCCCGCTACTTCGACCGCCGCCAGCCGGGACAGCGCCCTTTCTGTCTGCTTGATTACTTCCCCGAAGACTTCCTAATGATGATCGACGAGAGTCACGTCACCGTACCCCAGGTGCGGGCCATGTGGGGCGGCGACCGCGCCCGAAAGGTGAACTTGGTCGACTACGGTTTCCGCCTTCCTTCGGCGATGGACAACCGACCGCTTACCTTCAACGAGTTCGAGTCGATGATTAACCAGATCATTTTCGTCAGCGCCACACCCGCCGAGTACGAACTGCGCGCGTCGGACGGCGTAGTGGTAGAGCAACTGATTCGCCCCACCGGACTACTTGATCCGATTATCGAAGTGCGCCCCAGCATCAACCAAATTGACGACCTGCTGGAAGAAATCAACGACCGCGCCGACAAGAACGAGCGCGTGCTGGTGACCACCTTGACCAAGCGGATGTCGGAGGAGCTGCAGAAGTACCTGGAGCGCGCCGGGGTGCGCAGTCGCTACATGCACTCGGAGGTGAAGCCACTCGACCGGGTGGAGATTCTGCGCGGCCTGCGCCTGGGCGAGTTCAACGTGCTGGTGGGAGTGAACCTGCTGCGCGAGGGACTGGACCTGCCCGAAGTGTCGCTGGTGGCGATTCTGGATGCCGATAAGGAAGGGTTCTTACGCAACGAGCGCTCGCTGGTGCAGACCATCGGCCGGGCCGCCCGCAACGAAAACGGGGTATGCATTATGTATGCCGACAAAATGACCGGTTCCATGCAGGTGGCCATCGACGAAACCAACCGTCGCCGCAACATGCAGATGGAGTACAATCTGGAGCACGGCATCACTCCCAAAACGATTCTCAAATCACGTGAATCGATTATGGGGCAGACCAAGGTGGCCGATTCACGCAAGGTCCCGGCCAAGGCGTATACCGGTCCTTCGGAAGCTAGTGTGGCGGCCGATCCGGTGGTGGCTTACATGGCCAAGCCCGAATTAGAAAAGCTCATCCAGACCACGCAAAAAAATATGGAGAAGTCTGCCAAAGAGCTAGACTTTATCGAAGCCGCCCGCCTGCGGGATGAGTTGAGCCAATTGAAGGCGCTGTACGAGCAGAAAGAGTTGGTGAAATGAAGCTCTAGCTTTCATCCGATGACAAACGGGCTATTGTTCTGTCAATAGTTGTGACTACATAGTTAATTTGGTTAAGCACCTCTTCGTAGGTGAAGCGCAGCATAGTGAATCTGGCTTCCTGAAGCACTTTATCTTTTCGTTTATCCCAATGAATAGTTTCTTCCCACTGGTGCGTGATCCCATCTACCTCAATGACCAACTTGAGCGGCAAGCACAAAAAGTCCGCGATAAAGTAAATTACCGGTCGCTGGCAGCGAAACTGGTAACCTTGTCGCTGGCGGGCGCGTAGGCCATACTTCCACAGGCAGGCTTCGGCCTTGGTCATTCGTTTGCGAAGCTTGTTCGCGTAGGGTTGTAACTTTTTGTTGTATCCGTAGCAGTTGGACTTGTCAGCTCTCATATTTCACAGCATGTCTTCTCCACCCCCAGTTTAGCGGGCGGTAAACCTCCCCCGCCCGCGGGGGACACAAGGTGCGTCTTTTTTTGCCCCAATGCATATCCCCCGCGGGCGGGGGACTAAGGGGGTTGCTCTACGCTGCGCAAAAATTTTACCACGGGCATTATTTGGCACCTTATTGTTTCTGGTAATATCGCACCTGTTTCGTACGATGAAAGCGGAAACCTAAGTGTCCGGTCGCATTGGTTGCCAAAGGTTATTTACATTCCTGTTCGTAAGCGCTATGCATCTATCCGTAAGGGTGATAATGGATGAGCACTACTGTAGTACCAGTGATGGGCTTCGGATACGTACCCAGCCTTTACCGGATTTTGGTGGATGTAGTCTTCTTTTTGCTGGAGGATGGATGCATTGTATAGTTCGGTTGGATGACTAGTCTTTTGCCAGAATAAGTACTGCGGATTTTGTTGTTGAAACTTGGCGGCGTATGAGAACATATGCAGCAGCCATGTACAACGGCTCTCCCCTACTTCCTGTTTGATTGAGCGAATAACTTGTTTGGCCGTGAAACTTTTGAAATCACGAATCACCCCGCTAAGTTGCCCTTCGGGATGGGCTGCGATGAGGTGCACATGATTGCTCATGATAACGTAGGCGTATACTGCTAGCTTTTTGTGCGCTTGGCAGAAGCGTAGGCTGTCAATAAGGATATCACAATAGCGACTCCGTGTAAAAACATCTAACCACTGGGTCACCGTGAAAGTTAAGAAGTATGGCTGTTCGGTGGTCGCTTTTCGCAGTTCGGACATAAGCATAATTGGCGCAAACATTCCACCAGTTCAATCATCCGTACAGCCATTGTCGCGCGAAATATTACACTCACCACGTAATATAAAGTCGCTCGCCTCCGGCGAGTGACGACTATCGAGTGCCCTCTTCGTTTCGGTACGCCCTTTGAGAAGTGGAAACCACAGCAATGACTTCGCCTTTTCGCGAGTACGTTAAACACGATAGTCGTCAATTTAGTATCACCTTTTCTATAAATCCATAAATTAAATCTTCATTCTCTATACGTACTCTGAATCCGGTCTGGCTTGTACCTTCTTCCTTATCAAATCCGAAGGAGACTACACCAGGCAACTTATCTACCTCTGTAAAAATATTACCACTCTCAATCTTGCCACTTGGAAGTTCTAACAAGAAAGAGCAACAGACTTTTCTAGAATTGAAATCAACTCTTTTCAATATATTTGACTGACTCAAATCTTCTTTCCTCATTGTTAAGGGTAAAACATTGTATCTTTCCATACTTTTAAAATCTGTGGCTGCGATAAACAATATATCATTATCGTAAGTGTAATTCACGGCAAAAAAAGGACTTATACGATATTTGTTCGTGCCCGAATCTATGAATCCTTGAAAAACAATGAAAGTGATATTATCTACCTTCTTAAACTTTCCGCCGTCAAAATAAATCATCTCGAAACCTGCCCCCCAACCTTCTAGTATTGTATCCAAGCTGAATTTCTCCAGTATAAGAAACCTTACCAAAGACCCGTAGTTCATGCTTATTGCTTTATGCACTAAGTTCTCGTAGTTTGATATTCCAATATCGTTGTTTTCTCTAACATGATTAATAAACTGGTCTCTTCCTGTACCACACGCAATTACCTCATCAAGGTACGGAGATTGAGTTACCTTAAATGGCCCCCTCCATTTTTGTCCAATTAAAACTTTATCAGATATTTCTATAGCGTAAACCAATAGAAGAGCAAGTTCTTCAAACTCAGAAAAATCGTACTCTTCATAAAATTTTTCAATATTTTTTCCAGTACTTGGTTTAAAACGAAAGTAGTCTTTTACGTCCTCGAGAAACAGCTTCATTTCGTATCCTGAGCCGGCTAATGCTATAGCCAAATTATCGGTAATAACATAAATCTTTTGGCGAAGATCATAGGGGTAAGACTTATGTATTGGCGGTAAGAAACTATTAACTCCTTTTGGAAAAGAAGGAAACGGCAGGCTTGCATCCACCCAACTTGAACTCATTAATATATCGCCAATAATAATTGGATGTGATAAGTTTTTTGTGCTAGCTATTAGAGTCATTTTTTAGACTTACTTAAGCGTTATCTCTGCAACGATTCTATTGATCAGAGCTCTTTTAATACAAAACGCCGACAACTAAATGTCGGCGCTCTCCCCTAATCCGTCTACCCCTTCGCCTCTACCTTTTCCGGCTCCTTCTGCAGAGCTTGCTTGTCTACCGTGAATTTGATGGCGTCGGTGGCGGCTTTGGTGCGCAGGTAGTACATACCTGTCTTCAGGCCGTTCTTCCAGGCGTAGAAGTGCATGGAGGTAAGCTTGCCGAAGTTCGGGTCTTCCATGTGGATGTTCAGACTCTGACTCTGGCAGATGTACGCCCCGCGTTCAGCAGCCATATCGATGATCGTCTTCTGCGAAATCTCCCAAGTGGTTTTGTAAAGATCTTTGAGATGCTGCGGAATCTCGGATACGTTCTGGATCGAACCGTTCTCAGAAATCAGCCGGTTCTTCATGTTCTCGTTCCACAAGCCCATGTCTACCAAATCGCGCAGCAGGTGCTTGTTGACCACGATGAACTCACCGGACAGCACCCGGCGGGTGTAGATATTGGAGGTGTAAGGCTCGAAACACTCGTTATTACCCAGAATCTGCGAGGTAGAGGCCGTCGGCATCGGGGCCAGCAGCAGTGAATTACGCACTCCGTTCTTCTTCACTTTCTCTTTCAACGCATCCCAGTCCCAGCGACCACTGTTGGGAGTCACGTTCCACATATCGAACTGAAAAATTCCTTGCGAAACGGGCGAACCTTCGTAGGTCTCGTACGCGCCCTCTTCCTTGGCCAGCTCCATCGAGGTTTCCATCGCCGCGTAGTAGATCGTCTCGAAGATATCTTTGTTCAGCCCCCGGGCTTCATCCGACTCGAACGGCATGCGCAGCATGATAAACGCGTCAGCCAGACCCTGAATACCAATGCCAATCGGGCGGTGCCGCATGTTCGACGTGCGGGCCTCGGGCACCGGATAGTAGTTGACGTCGATGACTTTATTTAAGTTGCGCGTCACCACCTTGGTGATTTCGTACAGCTTCTGGTGGTCAAAACGGCGATTCTTGCTGTCTTCAGTAACAAACTTCGGCAAAGCAATGGAAGCCAGGTTACACACGGCCACTTCGTCCTTGGAGGTGTACTCTAGGATTTCGGTACACAAATTAGACGACCGGATCGTACCCAGGTTTTTCTGGTTCGACTTCTGGTTCGCGGCATCCTTGTAGAGCATATAAGGCGTACCGGTTTCGGTCTGCGACTCCAGCACCTCGAACCACAGGTCTTGCGCCCGGATGGTGCGGCGCGCCTTACCCTCGCGCTCGTACTTTTCGTACAGCCGCTCAAAGTCCTCGCCGTAGGCGTCGTACAGGCCGGGACATTCATTGGGATCAAACAGCGACCACTGCTCGTTGGATTCCACCCGTTTCATAAACAGGTCGGGCACCCACAGGGCGTAGAACAAGTCGCGCGCCCGGAGTTCTTCCTTGCCGTGATTTTTCTTGAGGTGCAAGAACTCGAAGATATCCGCGTGCCAAGGCTCTAGATATATTGCAAAACTTCCTTTTCTCTTTCCACCTCCTTGGTCCACGTAGCGGGCCGTCATATTGAAGTTGCGCAGCATTGGCACAATGCCGTTAGAGGTGCCATTGGTGCCGCGGATGTACGAACCCGTGGCCCGCACGTTGTGAATGCTCAGCCCAATACCCCCGGCCGACTGCGAGATCTGGGCGCACTGCTTCAGCGTGTCATATATTCCGTCGATGCTGTCGTCCTGCATGGTGAGCAAGAAACATGAGCTCATCTGCGGTTTCGGAGTGCCCGCGTTAAACAATGTGGGGGTGGCGTGGGTGAACCACTTCTCCGACAACAGATTGTAGGTTTGAATGGCAGACTCCACGTCTTCCTTGTGGATGCCTACCGCCACGCGCATTAGCATGTGCTGGGGGCGCTCCACAATTTTGCTGTCGAGTTTGATCAAGTACGAGCGCTCTAGTGTCTTGAAGCCGAAGTAGTCGTAGCTGTAGTCGCGGCTGTAGATAATCGTGGAGTCCAGCAGGGCCGCGTTTTTCTTGATTACGGCGTACACATCCTTAGCAATCAGCGAGGCATTCTCACCGGTGCGCGGGTCTACGTAGGTGTAGAGCCGCTTCATGGTGTTCGAAAACGATTTGCTAGTAACCTTGTGCAGGTTCGAGATAGCGATGCGCGCCGCCAGCACGGCGTAGTCGGGATGCGTAACGGTGAGCGTGGCGGCGGTTTCAGCCGCCAAGTTGTCCAGCTCTACGGTGGTTACCCCATCGTAGATGCCCACGATCACTTTCTTGGCCACCTCGACCGAACTCACGAAGTTGGTGTCGAGTCCGTAGCAGAGTTTTTCGATCCGAGCGGTGATTTTGTCGAACTTTACCGACTCTCGGCGACCATCGCGTTTGATTACTAGCATATTTCTTTCGGTTTAGTTGTGGTGATTTGTTTGTAGGGCACTCTATTCGTTTAAAAATCCGGAGTGTAATCACTCCGGTTGCTGTTGACCAGCTTCATGTAGACCAACGCATGATCCGTTGCCTCGAAGGTTTTCTCTATTTCAGCGGTCAGAAAGGGCATTAGCTCACCGTACTCGCCGTACACCTGGGTGCTCAGCGGATTTTCCAGCACGGTGAATTTCGAGTCTCGAAGTCGCTTGATAAACGCCGTAATCGGCCCGTCAAAATCGGCCTGTAAAGGCGAAAGCGTTAGTTCTACGGATACTTGCATGCTTACTAAAAGTCTTCGTTAAGAGAGAATTTCTGAGTTTCCTGTTCGCTAGCGCTGTTCTTGACGCCCGCTTTTTGATACTCTCCTACGCGCTTCTCGAAGAAATTAGTTTTTCCCTGTAGTGAGATCATCTCCATAAAATCGAAGGGATTGCTGGAGTTATACTCTTTGGCGCAGTTCAGTTCGCCCAGCAGTCGGTCGGCCACAAACTCAATGTACTGGCACATCAGTTCGGCGTTCATGCCGATCAGGCTAACCGGCAACGCATCGGTCACAAATTCTTTTTCAATTTCGACCGCGTCGGTAATAATTTTGCGCACCGTATCTTCCGACAGTTGTTGCTTGAGGTGCTCGTTGTACAGGTGGCAGGCAAAATCGCAGTGCATACCCTCGTCGCGCGAGATAAGTTCGTTGGAGAAGGTCAGTCCGGGCATCAGGCCGCGCTTTTTGAGCCAGAAGATGGAGCAGAAGCTGCCGGAGAAGAAGATTCCTTCTACCGCCGCAAAGGCAACCAGTCGCTCAGCGAACGAGCCTTCGTCGATCCAGCGTAGCGCCCACTCGGCTTTCTTCTTCACGCAGTCCATTGTATCTATAGCCCTAAACAGGTGATCTTTCTCCTTATTGTCCTTCACGTAGGTATCGATCAGTAGTGAATAGGTTTCGGAGTGAATGTTCTCCATCGCAATTTGGAAACCGTAGAAGAACTTCGCTTCGGTGTACTGCACTTCGTTCACGAAGTTTTCGGCCAGGTTCTCGTTCACAATACCATCGCTCGCCGCGAAGAAAGCCAACACGTGCGAGATAAAATGGCGCTCGCCGTCGTTGAGCTCGTTCCAATCTTTCATATCCTGACTCAGATCAATCTCTTCAGCCGTCCAGATACTTGCTTCTGCCTTTTTGTACCATTGCCAGATGTCGGCGTGCTGAATGGGAAAGAGGACAAAACGATTGGGATTCTCTTGTAAAATCGGCTCCAGGGCCTCGGTCTTGCTGCTCATAGGAAAGGGTTATTAGTTATTTCTTTAATCAATGATTGGATCAATTAGTTTCGATGGTTCGCTAGTTTTATGCTATTATATAGGTACTAGATGACCAACGCGATGATTGGCGACGGGGTGCTTACAAATATGCCGATTTCGGTGAAAAAGTAAAAAGCATTTGCTGCATTTTAACCCGCCCTTTTCGTTGATTATTCAACCGATTTCGAACGTATGGATTTACAATAAATTGACAGGTAGCTAGTTACCTTTTCTCTCCTCACCCATTCATTAAAGTGAAATTTTATTCGCGCCGGTCTATACTTGAAAAACGTATCGATGCGAAAACTGTTCGGAAAAGCCGAACGATTTTGCTCAAATCCAGTTGTAAAGCAACCTCAGTGCCTGATACGGGGCACTGCGGTGAATAATAGCGCAGTCAGGTTTGTCAAAAAGATAAAAAATCTTATATTTGCGCCTCAATTTTAACTAAGAAACTGCCCCAGAAAGTTCGGTGCGGTAAATACCCATTACATAACTCAAGCACCCCATGTACGCAATTGTTGATATCGCCGGAAAGCAGTTTAAGGTCGCCCCCGACCAGCATATTTACGCTCCCTTACTTAGTGGCGAGGCCGGGTCATCCGTAGAACTAGGAAACGTACTGCTGATGGGAGGCGACAACCTGGAAGTGGGCGCTCCTTCGGTTTCCGGAGCGCGCGTAGCCGCCACCATCGTGGAGCACGTGAAGGGCGATAAAGTGATTATCTTCAAGAAGAAGCGTCGTAAGGGCTACCGGAAAAAGCAAGGCCACCGTCAGCAGTATACTAAGTTGCTGATCGACGAGATTTTAGGCGACGGTCAGCAAGCTTCTCCGAAGAAAAAAGAAGAACCGAAGCCCGAACCCACCACCGCCGAAGCAGCTCCTCAAAAAGCACCCGCATCCACCGAACCGGCGCACGAGCTTCCGGCCAGTGAGAAACTCACTCCCGCCCCGGTAGATGAATCTGCTGCCGACAGCACTCCTGAGCAAGATGATCTGAAGGATATCAACGGCATAGGGCCGGTTTTTGAAAAAGAACTGAACGACCGAGGCGTCCATACCTTTCAGCAGTTAGTCGATCTGACTTCCGAAGAAATTGAAAAGCTCGATGCAGACATTGACGGGGTGACTCAGGATATGATCGAAAACGATTGGATTCCCCAGGCTAAAGAACTTATGAATAAGTAGGCACCTGCTTATTCAATTATTCATTACTTCAATATTTAAATAATGGCACACAAAAAAGGAGCAGGTAGTTCGAAAAACGGTAGAGATTCGGAAAGTAAACGACTCGGCGTGAAAAAATTCGGCGGACAAGCCGTGATCGCGGGCAATATCATTGTGCGCCAGCGCGGCACCAGGCATCATCCCGGCATCAACGTAGGTCTTGGCAAAGATCATACGCTATTCGCACTGTCCGATGGCACCGTGGTGTTCAAAAAAGGACGACAGAATCGCTCGTACGTGCACGTGGAGGCGGAAGCAGCCGTAGCGGAAGCGCCCCAAGCGTAATTTCTCTCACCCAGTAACATCATCGCCAGACGAGCCTAGCTTGCCTGGCTTTTTTTGTTTCCAACCAAAATTCCCGTCTAAGCTTACAGTGTACCAAAGCACTGGTTTTCATCCGGTTATTCGTCCGTGCAGCCCGTAGATTTGCTGACCATAATGAATAGCCTCCCATGCCCATAAGATACCGCTTCATCCTGCTGTTTGCCCTCTTGCTAACCGCTACTGCCCTGCGGGCGCAATCTCCCTCCGAACTCGTTGATCATCTATCGCTCGCTGAAAAAAAACTAGCTGCTCAGGATTGGTCCGGAGCCAAGATGGCCTTCACCCAGCACATCATGGCGCATCCGCAGGAGGTGGCGGCCTATCAGGGACGCGGCATCGCTAACTTTCACCAGCAGAAGTACGGCGCGGCGTTGGAAGACCTAAACAAGGCGGTGGCGCTGCGCGCGTCCGACCCCACCGTGTTCTACTACCGGGGGCGCGTGTTCTACGAAAATCAAAAGTACCGCAGCGCCATTGGCGATCTGACCAAAGCGATTGAGCGAGGAAACGAGGAAGCCAACGCCTACTATACGCGGGGGAACGCTTACTTTCTGACAGAAAACTATGCTGAGGCTATCGCTGACTATCGGCAGGCCGTGCAGCGGGGAAAAGACGACGAAATCGTCTACAACAACCGAGGAAAAGCGCTCTTCTATCAAAAAAAATACTCCGAAGCCGTCGCTGACTTTAGTGAGGCAATCCAGCGAAAAGAAAGTTACGAAAAGGCGTGGAGCAACCGGGCTGCGGCCCACTACGCGCTTGAGCAGTGGCCGGAGGTGGTAGATAACTATACCAAAGCCTTGGCTCTAGGCAGTGAGGAGCCGGAAGCCTTTGTCCGAATGGCCCAGGCCCACTATGCGCTTCAGCAGTATACCGAAGCCATTGCGGCCTACGATCAGGCCGAACAGCAAGGCGCTATTGACGATCAAGGCTACCTCAACCGCGGCTACGCCAACTACGAAACCCAGCATTCGGCCGAAGCCATTCGTGACCTGGAACGGGTTAAGTCCGACAAAGATCAGCGGTTCTACGAAACCCTGGGACGTGCCTATCACTCCCAGCAAAAGACGGACTTAGCGCTAGCGAATCTTGAAAAATCAGTTTCTTTGGGAGCCAACAATGAGCAAACGTGGATGATTTTAGGCGAAGGCTACTTTGCTAAAGAAGCGTACCAAAAGGCGTCCGATGCCCTCAATAAGGTAGCCCCCGATGCCGAAGTGCACCGCAAGCTGGCCACCGCTTACATGAAGCTAGCGCAGCCCAAAGCCGCTTTACCCCACATCGATCAGGCCGTGGCGGCAAAGGTGGCCGACGCACCGCTGTACTTCTACCGAGGCACACTTCGTCTCCAAGAAAAGTCATACTCCGAAGCACTGGCCGATTTTGAAGCCGCTGCTACCCAGGGTCAAAAAGACGAAGTAATATACGCCGCCCGGGGCATCACCAAGTTCTATCTCGAGCAGTATGAATCTGCATTGAAAGACCTAAATCAGGCAAATCCGAGCGAACCGGTGCGCTACTACCGGGGCAACGCATTGGCGAAGTTGGGCCAGTACAAAAAAGCGGTTCCTGATCTGACTGCCGCCGTCCAGCAGGGCAAAGCCGATGTCCGAACCTACCGAAATCTAGGGAATGCGCACTACTTTCTAAAGGACTACGCGGCCACTGTTTCAGCCCTAGACGAAGCCATTGCCCTCGGCGCCAACGACACCAAAGACTACTTGCTGCGGGGCAAGGCCAAGTATGCGCTACCAGAAAAGACCGCCATCGATGATCTGAATAAAGCAATTACGATGGGCGCAAAAGACACCACCGCGCACCTTTACCGGGCGGCGCTACGCCTGTCGTACGGCGAAGCGGCCTCCGCCATGGCTGACCTGGATCAAGCTGTTCAACTCGGAGCCCGGGGAGCCGATGTCTACTTTCAACGGGGGCAAATTAAGGCGCAGACGGATGACTTGGCCGGGGCGGTACTCGATCTGGATGAAGCTTTGCGAAAAAATTCTAAGCTTACCGAAGCTTACTTCGCCCGCGGCGTAGCTTACTACCGGCAAAACAATCATACCCAGGCCATCGCCGACCTGACCCGCGCCAGTGAGCAAGGCATCAGCACGGCCGAACTGTACAAACTACTGGGCTACGCCCTGTTCGAAACGCAGCAGTACCCGCGCGCCGAGAAAAAACTTTCCGAAGCCCTCCGCATGGGAGTAGACGAGGCAAAGGCCTTCCGCTACCGCGCTACCATCTACTACCAGAACCAGGAGTACCGTGCCACGCGGTCTGACTTTGACCAAGCTTTTGCCCAGGGACTAGCCGATCCGGAAGCCTACGCCATGAGCGGCATCGCCAGTGTGCAATTAGACGACTCAAACCGGGTTATTGCTGACCTAACCAAAGCGGTGGACGGTGGAGTGGATAACGCCGAGGTGCGCTTCCACCGGGGCAACGCCTACTACGAACAAAAGAACTACCCCGACGCGGTGGCCGACCTCACCCAAGCCACCGAGCAGGGCACCACCGAGCTGGTGGCGTTCTATCACCTCGGCAACGCCCATTTTCTGACCGACAACCCAGCGGCGGCAGTGTCCGCCTACGATCAGGCCCTCGTGCACGGCGGCACCACCGACCCCGAACGGGCGCACCTTATCTACAACAACCGCGGCAAAGCCAAATTCTTGCTGCAAGACGCCCCCGGAGCCATTGCCGACTACGATCAAGCAATCAAACGGCAAGCTGACTACGGTAAGGCATTCCTTAACCGGGGCATCGCCAAGTTCGGGACGGGCGACTACACCGGAGTGATTACTGATCTGGAACGCGCGCGCGAATTAGACGCCGCTGAAGCCGAAGTGCCGCGCTATTTGGGTATCTCGTACTATGAAATTGGTGAATATCCCAGCGCCATTGAAATACTCACCCAAGCCATCGACCAGCGCGTAGCCGATGCCCGAACCTATTTGAGCCGCGGTATTGCGCACCACCATCTGGCAGAACGAGAACCAGCTAACAATCCGGAAGCGCGTTATTCTCAGGTGGTCGCTGATTTGGGTGAAGCCCAAAAGTTGGGACTAGCCACTTCGGAAGTATTTTCGTACCGGGGAACCGCCCAGTTCTATCTTCAGGACTACGCCGCCACTATTCAGGATTTGAAGCAGGCGGTGAAATTAAGTGCCGATAGTGCTGCAACCCACTACCGGCTAGGATTCGCCCACTACGAACGCGGTGAGCTTCCTGAGTCACTAAGCGCCCTCAACGCTAGTTTGAGCAAGGATGAAAACTACACTCCGGCCTACGCGGCCCGCGGTGATACTCGCTTTCTTCTGAAGGATTATCCCGCCGCCCTGTCGGACTACAACCGGGCCATGAAGCTGGGCTGGAGCCATGCGGTGACCTACAACAACCGGGGCAAGACCAAATTTATGCTCGAGCAGTATGCCGATGCCGTAGAAGACTACCACCGGGCCATCGAGCTTGATCCCGAATATTGGCGCGCCTACGAGAACCGGGGCATCGCGCACTTTCGCATCGAGCAGTACGAACCGGCCAAAGACGACCTACGGGCGTTTGAAAAAGCTAGCGAAACCGTGTCGGTCACTATTTTGCATTACTTGGCTGACGCTTACTACGCCTTAGAAAACTATCCCATAGCCATCAGCTACTACGACCGGGCTATCGGAGAGGGTTTGGAGGAAACGGATGCCTTCCGCCACCGAGGACTGGCCCATCTGAAGAGAGAATCGTATCACGAAGCGGTGCAGGACTTCTCCCAGGCCATCAGCCGCGACAAGAGCGACGCCCAGCTCTACGTAGACCGGGCCACCGCATACACCTTTCTGAATCAGTATCGGGAAGCCTTGGGTGATTTTAACCAAGCAGCGCAGATCGATCCCAAGCGAGAACAGATTTATTTTAACCGCGCTTATCTGAAAGAATCCTTAGAAGATTATAAGGGGGCCGCTGCGGACTATACCAAGGTCATTGAGCTTCAGCCGCGGGATGCCGAGGCCTACTACAGCCGGGGCAACCTCAAGGTTCAACTAGAAGACGCCGCCGGAGCACTCATCGACTTCAACCGCGCCATCGAGCTGAACGATCAAAATGCAGAATTTTACCGGGGACGAGCCATGACCCACTACCAACTCGGCGACCAGCAAGCCTGCTCCGACTGGCAGCAAGCCCACTCCCTCGGCGACGGCCGCGCCGACTTCTTCATCAAAAAATATTGCGATCACTGACCTCCCGCCACCGGAAAGCCTCGGTCGCGCATCAGCGCTTCGATCTCGGCATCGCGGCCGCGGAACTTGCGGTAGGCTTCGGCCGGATCCATCGCGTTGCGCGGGGCAAACAAGTACTTGATCAGCTTAGCGGCCAGTTCTTTATCGTAGAACCCACCGGGCGCATCGGCAAAGGCTTCGGCAGCGTCGGAGGTGAGCACATCGGCCCACAGGTAGCCGTAGTAAGCCGTGGCGTAACCTTCACCAGAAAATACGTGTCCGAACTGCGGGGTGCGGTGGCGCATCACCACTTCTTCCGGCATGTTCATCTCCGCCAACGTTTCCCGTTCAAATTTGTCAATGTCGATGCTGTCGGGATCGGCCAAGTGCAGTTTCATATCCATTAGGGCTGAGGCCAGATACTCGGTCGTAGCAAAACCTTCGTTAAACGTAGCGGCTTTTTTGATCTTTTCTACCAGGTCCTTCGGCATCGGCTCGCCGGTTTTGTAGTGCAACAAAAACTGATTGATTACCTCGTCGGTAGAGAGCCAGCGCTCCAGCAACTGTGATTGGAATTCGGTGTAGTCGCGTACGCCGCTGTTTAGCGTCGGGTAGCGCACCTCGGACGAAAAGAAGTGCAGTGCGTGCCCAAACTCGTGAAAGAAAGTAGTCGCGTCATCCCATGAAACCAGCACCGGCTCCCCGGGAGCGGGCTTCACGAAGTTTGAGTTGTTAGAAGCTAATACGGTTTTCTCACCGGTAAAGCTGGTGTAACTGCGGTAGGTGGTGGCCCAGGCTCCGGAACGCTTGCCCGGACGAGCGTACGGATCAAGGTACCACAGCCCGATGAGTTCGCCCGATGTCCGATCCGTCACTTCCCACACCCGCACGTCTTCCTGAAACACCGGCACTTTGCCTTCGGGTAGTGGGGTAAACGCATAGTTGAACAACTTACCCGCCACAAAGAACATGGCTTCGGTCAGTTTATCCAATTGTAGATACTGCTTCACCTCATCAGAGTCTAAATCGTACTTCTGCTGCCGCACCTTTTCGGCGTAGTAGCGATAATCCCAGGGCTCAATCGTAATGCTGTCGCCCTGCGCGTCGGCTACGGCTTGCATATCGGCCACCTCTTCTTCTACTCGAGCAATGGCGGCGGGCCAGACGGCATCCATCAACTTCATCGCGTTTTCAGGCGTTTTCGCCATGCGGTCTTGCAATCGCCACGCGGCGTAGTTGTCGTAGCCCAGCAAACCAACCCGTTCCTTACGAAGCTTGAGAATTTCCGCGATGATTTCATTGTTGTCGTGCGCATCGCCGTTATCGCCCCGGGCGTAGTAATTCTTCCATACTTGCTCCCGCAGTGCTCGTTCATCGGAGTAGGTTAAGAACGGATCCATTGAAGAACGGGTATTGGTCACAGCGTACTGCCCCTCCTTTTCTCGATCGGCGGCGGCCTGGGCGTATGATTTGCTTAGTTGCTCTGACAAGCCACTCCGTTGATCTTTGGTTAGATAAGTCACGTAGCCCTCTTCGTCGGCCAGCACATTGTCCGAAAACTTATTGTATAACTGGGCTAGTTCCTGATTGATTGCCGCGTAGCGTTGCTTCTTTTTCGGGCTAAGTTCTGCTCCGTCCATTTCAAAGTTCTTGTAGATCAGTTCTACCGTCCGTTGCTGATCGTCTTCTAATGGTTTTTTTTGGGCCTTTTCGTATACGGTCTTTATCCGCTCAAATAGCTGCTTGTTTTGCGATATTTTTGATGAATACTCCGACAACTTCGGAGCCATCTCGCTTTGTACGTCCCGAAATTCGGGAGATGATACATTGCTGCTGTAGATACCGTAGTAGGTGAATACCCGATCCAGTGCTTCGCCCGACTTTTCCATCGCGACAATGGTGTTCTCAAAGGTGGGCGCCTCCGGGTTATTGGCGATGCGGTCAATATCTTGCAGACTCATCTGCACGCCTTGCTCCAGGGCCGGTTTGATGTAGTCGACCCGCATTTCATCAAAGGCAGGGACACCTCCGTAGGGACCTGTCCAGGTTCTTAACAGTATGTTTGCCGTGTCAGCGACGGCCGGAGGGGGCAGCGCCTCAGACTGAGATGAGTGGTTCATAGACATAAATAGAGAAGAAAAAGCCGTGATCGTTAGAATCTGCAAATGTGACGTTAGGGTCATGATGGTTGCGTTTATACGAAAAAATGAACGTTTAAGAACGTGTATAACGCAGAAATTAGCGTTCCGTTCTCAAAGAAGCTAAAGATTGGACCTTGGGGCGGACCAATCACACTGCTCCGTCGCCTCATGCCGACGGCTTAGAATAATTCGTACCTTTAGGAAAATACCTTAGCAACCTAGCCCCTACTGATGCAGCTTACCTTTTCCACCTCCGCGCTTACCGTATTGGCACTACTGGAAATTACCACCGCCTGTAGCATCCGTTCTGATAGTAATCAGGAAGAAACTACCGAGCTGCGTACGCTCACTGAAACCGTAGCGCGCAACAACGTAGACCATCTCACCACCCACATCAGCATCGGAGCGGGCAAACTGCTGGTCACTGGCGGGGCTGATCACCTGATGGAAGCCGATTTTGAGTACAACCAAGAAAGCTGGAAACCAGAAATCGATTTTCAATCGAGTGGCACCGAGGGGCAACTTTCTATTGATCAGTCGGGACTCACTGATGATTTTGACTTTAACTTCGGCGACAACCAGCGGAACGAATGGAGTATCCGTCTCAACGACGAAGTATCCCAAACCCTGGAGTGCCGAATGGGAGCGGGCGAAAGCGAACTTGATTTGCGCGGACTAAACCTACGCCAGTTAGACATCGACGCCGGAGTGGGCGAACACGAAATCATACTGACCAACACTTCTCTGCCCGAGCTCACTGTAGACGTAGGTGTAGGTAAGGTGACAATCGATCTGAGTGGCGAGTGGAAGAACAATTTGCGCGCTGAAGTAGACGGCGGTATTGGTGAATTAAACCTGAAAGTGCCAACCAGCGTCGGTGTTCGCCTGGACGTGTCGGGCGGATTGGGTTCAGTAGATGTGCCGTCAGGCTATACCAAAGAGGGCAACGATTACACTAATGCGGCTTACCAAGAGGCCGAGTTTCGGTTAGAAATTGACGTTGATGCCGGGATTGGCAGTGTTGATGTTGAGGAAATAAATATTTAGCTGACGGTCAAACCGATGGCTTCGCTATGGTTCGGTCGTAGTGCCGACAGAACCCACTCAATCCGCACATTTCGCACTTCGGACGGCGGGCAACGCACACGTAGCGCCCGTGCAAAATGAGCCAGTGATGGGCACGTGCCACGTATTCTTCGGGAATATGACGAACCAATTGTTTTTCTACCTCCAGGGGAGTCTTAGCAGTTTGCGTTGCTAGTCCCAATCGCCTCGATACGCGGTACACGTGTGTATCCACCGCCATCGCCGGTTGGTTAAAGACCACCGACACAATCACATTGGCGGTTTTTCGGCCCACGCCGGGTAACTTTTGCAAGTCTTCGACGGTGCTTGGCACTTCCGATCCGAACTTATCGACCAGCATAGTAGCCATGCCGAGCAGGTGCTTGGTTTTGTTGTTAGGGTATGATACGCTTTTTATATAGGGGCGAAGCTCGTCGAAGTGGCTAGCGGCTAGTCGTTCGGGAGTAGGAAAAGCGTCAAACAGCGCGGGGGTCACGCTGTTAATACGCTTGTCGGTACACTGGGCGCTTAGAATGACCGCTACCAACAGCTCGTACGCACTGCGGTAGCGCAATTCAGTTTCAGCTTCCGGAGTGTGCTCCCTAAAGTAGCGGATGAAAGCGCCGAAGCGCTCCTTTTTGGTCATGGCTACTTAGGATAGTGCTCTATACCGATTATTTTTGGCAACGTTCAGTGAGAAGCTGCGACGTCGTACGTTTGGAGTATTCTAAGATACGGTCGATGGCTCGCCGGGGGGGCTCTTTAAGCATCTGCGGGGCGTCTACCGCCCTGAGGACCGCACTAAACTGGTGAGACATGTCTCGGAGTTCATCATCGAACACGAGGGCTTCCTGAAACCGGTCGGCTTCTTCGGTGGCCATTTCTTGGTAGGCGTAACGCACTACATCATCTAGGGTAAATGTTTGGATCATACGTGATATTATGTTTTTCCATTTTTTTCCTCAGATTAATGAGTGCGTAGCGCATGCGGCCCAGCGCGGTATTGATACTTACCCCGGTGGCCTCGGCAATTTCTTTGAAACTCATGTCCATGTAGTGGCGCATGGTCAACACTTGCCGTTGCGCGTCAGGCAACTCCTTAATCAATTGCCTTAGTAACGTATGAGTTTCCTTCTTTATTTGAACCGACTCGGCAGAATCTTCGGAAAAATCCAAGGTGTTGAACACATTGTTGCCATCCTCCATAATAATGGTAGGATAACGTCGGCTCTTTCGGAAGTGATCAATGGATAAGTTGTGGGCGATGCGCATGACCCAAGGCAAGAATTTGCCTTCTTCGTTATAACGCCCGGACTTGATGGTGTTTACTACCTTGATAAACGTCTCTTGCAGAATATCTTCAGCAATGTATTCGTCCTTCACAATGAGATAGATGGTGGTGTAAATCCGAGACTTATACCGCTCTACCAATTGCTCAAACGCTTTCTCTTGCCCGCTCTTGTAGAGAGCGACAAGCTGGCTGTCACTGACTTCGTACTTCTTCATTATCTATGGTTTAAGTTAACGTAGAAGTTTATCCCATAATAGCTGTTTGGTGGAGGTGGAAACGACTTTTGATACTATACAATCTTTAAAAGTAAATAAGCTGCAAATAACATGCAACTATTTACGAAAAGAAGTGAGCAATTAGATTTATGCCCATCCTTTGTCTGAAAGTTGGGCATAAAAGTAGGAAAAAAATATCGCCTGTGCGACAGTCATGTAGTATTTAGCGGCGATTAGGCTTTTTCAAATCAGAACGTAAGCGTAGCCACTGCTTGCTTTTTGTTTTTTTCTACCGGAAGGGTAAGCACGCCAGGGGTGACCGACACCGCAAATGCCGGTACCGCGCGCAAGCGAAACGAGGAGCGATCAAACAATGTCTTTAGCCCAATATCGCCCTTAGGAGTGATCGACACCAGCGACACGTCAGTCATGTTTTTGATGCTATTATTAAACAGCAAGTAGTATCCCTGCTCGTCGTGGGTGAAGGCAAAGGAAGTAAGCACATCGCGCTCCTCGCTTGATCGTTGGGTTTTGTCCACGATTTTTAGCCAATGGTCGCCACTCGGGCTGATCTTCACGGCCAGGATCTTCCGATAAATATCGCCCATTTCTACATTGGCATCGAGGGGGCTTAAGCCACCCAGACCCAACTTGGGTTTTAGAATCGGGCCTCGCTTGTAGGACTCGGCGAAGAATACTACGCTTCCGTCTTCTTCCGCTACCATGTTTTTCACCGTGTACTCTTCGGCGTAGTTTTTATCTTGTTTGGTATTGATTTCAGAGACTTCGGCCTGCTCAAAGGCAAACTCGGCGCAGTTATCGCCCGCAATGCGCACTCCGCCCAGAATGTCGTTGGTGGTAGCGTCGGCGTATACTCCGGCCAGCAGCGGTTGCTGGTCCTCACCCAACTGTAGTCCCAGGTTGATGATGAACTTACCATTGGTTTCAAAAGCCACTTCTTCAACTGATTTCTTATCCGGATCGTAGGCGTAGAGTAGGTAATCGAATCCAATGGCCGTCTTCTTGAAGTTCTTATTGTCAAAGCTAGCCACCAGCAGGTAGAGTTTGCCGTCTTTGCTCACCGCATAGTCTTCGAGCATCCGATACGAACCGGCCGCATCCGGAAGGTTAATGTCAGCAGCCCAATCTTCCTCCAGGCTTTCGTTAAGCACCACAGCGTGGAACTCAGCGTTGGCATTGCCGAAGAAGTTGTAGTTGAACAACAGCGCTAGTTTCTGGTCGTCACCGCTGGTTTTGTGATTGTAGAAGAAGCTTCGTCGCATTTTGCCGTACTGGCTCGAGAAGTAACTCTGGAAGAACGAACCCACGTTGAAGGTGAAAATGTAGGGATACAGTTGACTAATCTCTCGTTCTTCCCCCACCCGGTTTAGGGTGTTGTCAAAGCTTTCCAGGTAGATACCGTACAGTTTGCCGTCGGAAGGAGCGTCATCGTACTGCAGCAGATGCAGTTGGTCCTGAAAGTAGAACGAGTAAAAGTACTCGCGCGACCGTTTTTCCGGCTTCAGCACCTTGCTCTGCTGCTGCCCCTTCTGGAAGTCGTAGTAGCTGATAACCTGCTTGCTGTTGAAGCCATTGTAGTAATAATCGTCACCGATGCTGGTAAACACTCCCTGTTCGTTGCCACCGATAATGAACAGGTCGTAGCGGCTCTTTACGCTAGTATAATCAGAAAAAGTCACGTCTTGCGCCCTGGCGAGCGAAGCACTTAGTAGAATGATGCTGATGACTCGAAGAAAATGCATGGTTAGTTTTTTTAGTTTGGTACGCTGGTTAATCCAACCAGACGGCAATAGGTAAACACGCGTGGCAAAATAAAGAAAGCCGGTCTGTAGCATACTATCCGGAGCACGCCCGAGCGAATTGAGCTACTCCTTATATACAGTTCCTTCTTTCATGACGAAGGTCACGTTTTCCAGGGTGCCAATCTGCTCCAGCGGGTTGTCGTCCACCGCAATGATGTCGGCCAGCTTGCCGGTTTCCAGCGTACCCAGTTCATCTTCCAGGCCCAACACCGTGGCCGCCACGGCGGTGGCCGACTGAATGGCTTCCATCGGCGGCATGCCCACTTCGCTCATGTAGCCAAATTCCTTGGCGTTTTTGCCGTGGGCGAACACTCCGGCATCCGTGCCGAAGGCGATCTTTACTCCTCTTTTGTAGGCCTTACCAAAAGTTTCCTGAATCTGCGGACCGATGGCTAGGGCTTTGGGCACCACAATCGATGGATAATAACCCCTAATCTTTGCCGAATCGGCTACCGATTTGCCCGCGGTGATAGTGGGCACGTAGTAGGTGCCTTTCTCGATCATTAGGTCCATCACCTCCTCGGTCATCAGGGTGCCGTGCTCAATGGTGGTGATACCCGCTTCCACCGCCCGCAGCATGCCTTCGGCCCCGTGGGCGTGGGCCGCGGTGTGCATGCCGTAGTCTCGGGCGGTTTCCACGATGGCCCGCAACTCTTCGTTGGTGAACTGGGGGCGGGTGCCGTCCTTGGCGTAGCTGAGCACTCCGCCCGTCGCGGTGATCTTGATCAGATCGGCTCCGTCTTTGTAGCGCTGTCGTACTGCCTTGCGCGCCTCATCGGCCCCGTTGATCACACCGTCGACCGGACCGGGGTCTCCCATCAGGGTGTTGCGCCAGCCGTTGGTGGGGTCGGCGTGTCCCCCGGTGGTGGCGATGGATTTGCCCGAGGTGAACATGCGCGGCCCCTCAATAACTCCGGCATTAATCGCGTTGCGCAGCGCGATGTTAACCCCGCTACCGCCCACGTCGCGTACGGTGGTGAAACCAGCCAGCAGGGTGGTGCGGGCGTAAGGGATGGCTTGCAGCGCCACATCGGCGTCGTTAAGGCGAAAGCCTTTTGAGTAGTTGTCGCGGCTACTCTGGTTCTGCAGGTGCACGTGCAGATCAATCAAGCCGGGCAGTACTACCTTTTCTTTCAGGTTAATCAAGCGGGCGTTGGCCGGAGGTTGTTCGTAGCCCGACATCACGCGCACGATGCGGTTGCTGTCGACCACCACGGTTATTTCGGATCGGATTTGGTCGCTCTTGCCATCGATCAGGCGGCCGCAGTGCAGGTAGGTGGGCTGGGCGTAGAGGGCGACGGTAGTGAGAGCGAGAAAAGTAGTAAAGAGAAGTTTCATTGGAGCGGTTGGGTTAAGAAAACGTAATATAACAAAACTACGTGTTTCCGGCAGGGTGCGCCAGAGGAAGCGCCGCGCAGACCCCGTTCCAGGCCAAGAGAGTCTGGACAATCACTGCCTTAACATTCATTTCTCCTCAACCACTGGCTCACCAGCCCTACGTTCTCTACCAAATTCTCCCGATCTTGGTCTAACCTAAACCCGTTCACCTCATCAGATCGTGCCGCTTCAATTGCCGAATCACTTCTTTCTCGGGCAGGGCGTGTACCGTGCCCCGGTGGCCGTTCATGTCTTCGGCGGCAAACAAGGCATTGTAGATTGCTTCTTCCGTCGCCTCAATTGTGGCCAGAAATAAGGGAGACATTTCGTCGTTGCGCAGCACTTCCTGGCTGAGCAGGGGGCTACTGCTCTGGTAAGGCACCCGTAAACGATCCGCCGTCGAGAAGGCAATCACGTAATCGCCGCTGCCGTTGGAGGCAATGCCTCCGGTGCGGGCCAGGCCGAGCATGGCCCGCCGGGCGAGTCTTTTCAGGTTGCGGCTGTCCAGCGGTGCGTCGGTGGCGACCACCATCAGGCAAGAGCCGTCCGCATCCTGCTGGTAGTCCCGCAAACGTTCTCCCATCGGCAGCCCTTTGATCTGCAATACGCCCCCGAAGTTGGCCTGCACCAGCACTCCCACCGTATAGCCTCCCGCCTCCGAAGGCAACTGACGAGAAGAGCTGCCAATCCCTCCCTTAAAGGTAAAGCACTGCGTGCCCGTTCCGGCACCCACGTTGCCCTGCGCCACCACGCCGCCGGAGGCTTGCTCGATAGCCGTTAGCACGTGAGCGGGGAGCACGTGCTGCCCGCGAATATCGTTGAGGTAACCGTCGTTGGTCTCGCCCACCACCGCGTTGACCGACCGCACCGCTTCGTTGCCCGGCTGGTTTAGGGTGTAGTTCACCACAGCCTGGATGGCGGTGGCGACGCTGAGGGTGTTGGTTAGGATGATCGGCGTTTCGAGGTTTCCTAGTTCCTCCACCTGGGTGTAGCCCGCGAGTTTTCCGAAGCCGTTGCCCACGTAGATGGCGGCGGGCACCTTCTGCTGAAAGATGTTTCCGGCACCGGGGATGATGGCCGTCACGCCGGTTCGCACCAAGTCGCCCTCGATGAGCGTCACCTGACCCACCCGCACTCCCTCCACGTCGGTGATGGCGTTGTTCTCACCCGTCGGCAGGGTTCCTACTTCCACCCCGTAGGCCCGCAGGGGAAGCGTTTGGGCTTGGGTAGAATAGCTCACCGCAGCCGTAAAGGCCAGGGTCATCAACAATAATTTCTTCGGTAGATTGGCGTAATAGAAGGTAATCAAGGGGGGCGTTGGTTGGTTGCGGGGTGGGTAAATCTACGGGAAAGCCAGCCTTTGTACAAGAACACGTTCCACCATTCCCATAGCCCACGAATTAATTCGTGGGCTATGGGTGTGGCGACCGCAGCGATCGCCTTAGTAATTTATTAGAAGCGGTACGGGGCAGCGAGGCTTGCGCCACCAAGCGTTGAATGCGGAACAGGGGGTTGAGCTCGGCAGACAATACTTTTTGCAGCTCTTTTTTCAAGTCATCAGTAGGCATCTCGGCCGCCGCCACGTAGTGCACCACCAGTTGCTCGGGCCCTCCGTCAGGGGGAGCTACGGCCACGGCGGCCGACTCCTGCACGGCGGGGTGTTGGTCGAGGACCTTTTCAATCTCTACGGCGCTCACCTTGATGCCGCCCAGGTTCATGCTGTCGTCGGTGCGGCCCCCGCTGCGGTAGAAGGTGGTGTCGCCCACCTGCCCCAGCACCCGGTAGGTGTCGCCGTGCTTGCGCAACAGACTTCCGTCGTCCAGGGTGGGCACGCCGACGTAATATTCCTGGTGGTGGTCGCGGTTGAGCAGCCGCTGCGACAGCCCGATGGCGGGCGGCACCAGGAACACTTCTCCCGACTGATTGGCAGAAAGCTGCCCGCTAGCCTCGTCGCGGAACCGCAGTTCGGTGCCCAGCGTGGGCGTGGTGAAGGTGGCCGGAGCGGCGGGTTGCACCACCGCGCCCGTGAGGTAGCCGCCGCCGATCTCGGTGCCACCGCAGTATTCTACGATGGGCGCCCGGAAGCCGGTGAGCCACATCAGGTAGAAGTAGTCGTCGGCCCCCGAGGGTTCTCCGGTGGAGCTCAGCACCCGCACCCGCCAATCGTAGTTTTCCATCGCTTGCGTGCCGCGCCACACCCGCACCAGCGAGGGGATGGTGCCCAGCACGGTGACGCCCTCGTCCTGCATAAACTGCCCAAAGGCCGGGCTGGCTGCCGACCCCACGAACAGGGCCAGCGTGGCCTTATTCATCAGCGCCGCGAAGATCGCCCAGGGCCCCATCATCCAACCCATCCCGGTGGTCCAGGTGAGCACATCGTCGGGGTGCACGTCCTGGTGGAAGTGGGCATCGGTGGCGCACTTGATGGGTGTGAGGTGCGTCCACGGAATCGCTTTGGGTTCCTGGGTGGTGCCCGACGAAAACAGGATACTAATCAAATCGTCGGGACTGGCCTCGTGGGTAGGTGCGGCGGAGTCGTCCAGGAAGTCGGACCAATAAAGGTCATCGGGCCGCAGGGAAGTTTCGCCCGCCGCTACCACCACCGTCCGCGGCGACTGGGCTTGCTTCACCCGGTCGTAGACCACCAGGGGCTTGCCATTGTAGGCATACGCATCCACGGTGATGAGCAGTTGAGCGTCGGCCAGCGTGAGGCGTCGCTTCAGCTCCACCGCTGAAAAGCTATCAGCGATGAGCACCGCCACCATGCCCGCCCGAATAATACCCAGGTAGGCAGCCACCGCTTCGGCACTCAGCGGCATATACAAGCCCACCCGGTCGCCGGGAGTGAGGCCCAGCGCGGTGAGGCCCGATGCGACGCGTTGCGTCAGGGAGTCGAGCTCGGCGTACGTCCAGCGCTGTTCGTTGCCCGCCTCGTCGCGCACCACCAGGGCGGTCTTCTCGGACGGGGCCTGGAAGCAACTCTCTCCGATGTTGAGGCGTGCGCCCGGCAGCCAGCGGGGGTGTTCGGGTCCGTCTGCTAGGTCGATTACCTGCTGGTAGGGATGACGGAACACTATTCCCAGGCGGTTGATGGCTGTTTCCCAGAAGTCCGCTTTGTTTTCTACTGACCACTGGTAGAAGTCCGCGTAGGAAGTTAAGCCGAGCGCCCGCTGCAATTGGGTAATGTTGGCTTGCTCCACCGTAGTTTCATCGGGCCACCAGGCCACGGGAACCGGGGAGTCGGCAAAAATAGTGCGGTGCTGCTGCCGGGCTTCTTCCAACGACCAGGAGGAGCCGTGCTGCTGAACCAGCGCCTGCCACCGCCGGACTTTATCGTGCATTGCTGGAGAGTTGAGAGGGGTCATATGAGTAAATGTAGTATCTTACGCGGAAATTAAACGTTTGACAAGTTTTGAAGCCTTTTCTCTCACTATTTCGCCAACAAAAAGCTTTGCTTCACCCCGGCACTTTCTCCTCTGTTCATTTTTGTCTTGATACAAAAACGAACCAAAAAAATCAAGAAAGCTCAATGCTTCCTCGCACAAAAGCTTGCGCACGCCCGCTGAGCTTTCAGGCCGACGCGCTTTTAAACGGCCAGTGTAAGTACCGAACGCCCCCCCGGTTGGTGTCCTTACCAACCGCAAACGCATCGTGCTAATGCAATAAAATTAACCAACCTTTTTAATAAAACCTATGACCTCTCCTTTCCAATTCTCCCGATCAAACGGGCTACTGCCCCTGCTGCTTTCTGTTACGTTGCTCACCGGGGCCTGCACTCCTGAAAAGAAGCGGGTGGTGTTCTTCGGCGATTCTATCACCCAGGCCGGGGCCGAGCCGGGCGGTTACATTGCCGTGATGAAGACGCTGGTGGATACGAGTCGGTACGAACTGGTCGGCGCGGGCATCAGTGGCAACAAGGTCACCGACCTGCAGGCCCGTATCCAAACCGACGTGCTGGACGAGAATCCCGACGTGGTGGTGGTCTACATTGGCATCAACGACGTGTGGCACTTCTACAAGTTTGAGGGCACCACCGGCACCGAAGCCGACGCTTACGAAGCCGGACTGCGCGACGTGGCCCAGCGCATCCAGGCACAAGGGGCCACGGTGCTGTTCTGCACCCCCACCGTCATCGGCGAAGACGTAGATAGCCAGTCGGAAGAAAACGTGCGCCTCACGGAGTACGCCGACATTGTGCGGCGCGTGGCCGACGATACCGACAGCCCCCTGTGCGACCTGCGGCAAGCCTTCGGCGACGCGTTGCGCACCAGCAACGGCGACCGGGCCTACCAGGGTGTGCTCACCACCGACGGGGTGCACATGAACGAGGCGGGCAACCGCTTTCTGGCCGAGCGCATCCGGGAGTGCTTGCCTTGATACACCTCTTTACGGGCGAAGGCAAGAATCACCCATTGCGCCGGATAATTTTTGGTAGCAATGGCTCAATTTGGGTAGATTGCAAAAAGGTCCCTACGGGATGATACGGGGAAGGACGTCTCCAAATGGAACGAATCAGATTGCGTTTCGCGGAAAACCGGCACACATGTACCGTATCATCGTTTTCGATAGCACTGATTGATCATTTCCGGCCTTGTTTTTGTCTATTCGGTTATTGCGTACAAATTATTGATACGATGACCAGTAGTTTACGTAACGTACCCCTCCCCCGGCCCATAGCGCGGCTCGCGTTTGCAAACACCGCTCTAGCCAAACCCAATCCTCCTCCGCTTTAAGCAATCCAACGGCCCCTACTTCTCGCGTTAATTCGCGGGTCAAGCGTTCGCCCGCCCGGCTCTTCCGGTCGGGTTTCTTGTTTTTAGGCGGTAAGACGCGGCAGATAAGTGCCGAAAACGCTGGTCAGCATTTGTTTTTTTCTCCGGAGAACTTCAAAAGTTCTCCGCAGCACCTCTACAAGCGCTTCCCAGCACTCGCAAAAGGGGTGCGTAGCGGTGTTTTTAGCACTTGGGGCAGCTTTTCACCTTGGACGGCAGCGATTTCAATTATACTGACCGTTATCACGTGAACAGCGCGTTCCACCAAAAAAAAGAAAGCGCGTTCCACGATTCTCATAGCCCACGAATTAATTCGTGGGCTATGAGAATCGTGACGCTAGATAAGGCTTTTGTCTAACCCTCCTGGAACCTTAACAGATGCGCTGCGATCTCCTCTACCGAATCGTAGAGTCCGGTGTCTAGGTTGCTGAGGTCGCCGCGCAAACTCATCAGCTCGATCACGGGGTACACCGGGCGCTCGTGCGACCAGTAGTGCGTGTCGAGAAACACCATCGGGCTGGCGTAGTCGAAGGTTTCGTAGTGGTTCTGGGCCAGGTCCTGAAAGATTTCTTGCAGGGTGCCCGCACTGCCCGGAGCGAACACCACGCCGCCCCGGGCAATGGCCAGCAATCCGTCTTCGCGAATGCTGTTGGCAAAGTACTTGGCGATGTGGGAGGCGAAGGGCGTGGGCGGCTCATGACCGTAGCCCCAGGTGGGGATGCCCACGCTACGAAACGCGCTGCGCGGGTGCCGCTCCAGCACCTCGAAGGCGGTCGGCAGCCACTGCGGATCGTTGTAGTAGGGCGCACGACTCAGGTGGGCAATGGCCTCGGCCAGGATATCTTCCGACTGGCCCGCCAGCCAGGCGCCCAGGTGGGTGGCCTCCATTGCGCCCGGTCCGCCGCCTGACACCAGCAGAAAGCCTTGCTCCGTCAACCACCTCGATAGGCGGGCCACCTTGGCGTAGGTGTCGCTGTCGCGGCTCAGTCCGTGGCCGCCCATCACCGCCACCACCTTTCGTTCGGGGTACTGCCCCAGGAAGTCGTGCAGCGCGTCGGTGATCGAGTGGTCGTGCAGACGCTGCGCCAGGGTCTCCATGATGTCGCCGTACTCTTTACCCACCCGCACGAAGTGGTCGTAGGTGACCTTGTCCGGGGTGCGCTGGTAAGAAGCTAGTTGCCGCGGGTCGTAGTCCTCATATAAAGTATGGCGATTGTAGAGTGCCTTGGGGTAAGGATTATAGGGCACGTCGAGGTGCGGGAAGATGTAGTTTTGCCGGTAGGTGTGCTGCAGCAGCCGGTCGGTGAAGGTGCACCCCAGGAACAAGCAGCCGCTGATGGGCTTGGTCAACAGTTGCGCCTCGAACGGTGCCAGGTCTAGGAACTGGACGGCGAGCTTGGTAAGGGAGGGTTCGGCGAGGGCGAGCGTGAGGGCTTCGGGGGTTTCTATTTCTTTCATAAGCAGTCAATCAGATAAATCACATTTGTTAGTGCGCGTTTGTAACGCGTTGCAAACGCGCACTAACCATTGGTTTCCACCTCTTCTATGGTGGTGCAAATTAGGTTTTGCCGGGTGCTTTTCTTTGTCATTCAGCAGGGAATTTTCTAACTACAGGGGGAAAATAGGGCGCCTTTCGCCAATTATACGTTGTCGTGCCTACCGTGGAACCTCGTCATCGTACCCATAGCCCACAAATTAATTTGTGGGCTATGGGTACGGTGGAACGTGCTTTGTTCTTCGGTAGAACTACGTAAATTAGAAACACAGACCAAAAAACAAATAGATGCTATGGCAATCACGTATGATATCTACACCGACGGACTCTATCTAGAGGGCAAAGAGGAGGGAGTTCAATTGGGTATTGACAAAGTCATTGAGGTTAGGCAATTGCTCCGTGATGGACTGGGGGAAGAGGAAATCAATAAGAAAGCGAAGCTTCCCCTGGAAACCGTTCGGAAGATCATTGCTGTTCTATAAATTCTAGCAGGGCACCGAACCAAACGTTTTGAGCAGTTGTCTTCTATGCATGAAAAAACGCGTAGTGGTAGGCCTATCGGGCGGAGTTGATTCTTCGGTGGCGGCGCACCTGCTGGTGAAACAAGGGCACGAGGTGATCGGCTTGTTCATGAAAAACTGGCACGACGACAGCGTGGTGATCAGTCGCGAGTGCCCCTGGTTGGAGGACAGCAATGATGCTCTTATTGTAGCGCAAAAGCTGGGCATCCCCTTTCAAACCATCGACCTGAGCCGGGAGTACCAGGAGCGCATCGTGGACTATATGTTCCGGGAGTACGAACGGGGCCGCACGCCCAACCCCGACGTGCTGTGCAACCGTGAGATCAAGTTTGATATTTTCTTAAAGACAGCGATGAAGCTGGGGGCCGACTACGTGGCCACCGGTCACTACTGCCGCCGCACCGAAACCCATGATGAAGCAGGAAACGTGACCTACCACCTGCTGGCCGGACGGGACAAAAATAAGGATCAGAGCTACTTCTTGTGTCAGTTGAACCAAGCGCAATTAAGCAAAGCGCTGTTTCCCATTGGGGAGCTAGAGAAGCACGCCGTGCGGCAGATCGCCCGGGAGCAGCAACTGGTCACCGCCGATAAGCGAGATTCTCAGGGACTTTGCTTTGTGGGCAAGGTGCGCCTGCCCGAGTTTCTGCAACAAAAACTGCGTTCCAAGCCGGGCCGCATCGTGGAAGTGCCTGCTGATGCCCCTATTTTTGAGCGAGCTTTGGTCAGCGTCGGCGCGGAAGATTGGCCTGATTTGCCGGTGCTTACGGCTCCCTATCTCTATACGCCTGCGTTGGGCAAGGTGGTCGGACAGCACAACGGAGCGCACTACTTTACCATTGGCCAGCGGAAGGGACTCAACGTGGGCGGCACGCCGCTGCCGTTGTTCGTGCTGGCTACCGATACGCACCAGAACATCGTGTACGTCGGGCAGGGCAACGCGCACCCCGGCTTGCATCGCCCGGGACTGTTCATTCCATCGGATGAGGTGCACTGGCTGCGCGAAGATCTGCGGTTGTCAGTAGGAGAGTCGGCGCGGTACCGGGCGCGCATTCGCTACCGACAGCAGTTAGAGGAGGTTACGCTGCACCAACGGACCGAAGGGCTGTATCTGGTGTTTGATAAACCGCAGAAGAGCATTGCCGCCGGCCAGTTCGCCGCTTGGTATGAGGGCGAGGAGTTAGTGGGTTCGGGGGTGATTGCGTAGCGTCTCTGGGAGGAGTAAGGCTGGCTTGGCCGACGTGCGTAGGGTTCGGAGAACCCGCTTACATAGGTCACTGGGCCGGAGGCCCAGCGCCAATTTGGCAGTCTATTCTCTGAGTTCCTCAATGTCAAAATCGTTGGAGGTGCCGTATTCTATCAGTTTACTCAAATGATAGGTATCCATTGATAGCCGGTCTTTCAGCAAAAAGTCTTCTTCCAGCACCTCCAGCACCTCAAACTCCGACACCTCCCCGTAGTTGGTCAGCCGATAGTGCTTCCCTACGCGCAGGTTATCGAAGGACATGGTGAGCGAGGTTGGTTTCTTCATCAATCGCGGTTTTTGACGATGAGCAGGGTGATGGCTGCGCCGAGCAGGGCGGTGCCGGTCACGGCCAGCCAGCGGTTGGGCAGCACAAAGTCGGGCTCGTTACTGTTCTTCCAGCCTCCGCTCACCTTGCCCCATTCGGTCATCGGCGCAAAGAGATTGCCCGTGGTTGGGTCGGCCGGTTCGTCGCGAAAGTGTCCGTCAGCGATCATCTTGCGGTAGCGTTTGTCGAAGGTCGCGGGGGCCACCGAGCGGGCCAGCCGCATGATCTTGCCCATGCCGCCCACGATGGCTTCCTCCTTCGGGTGCTTGATCATAGAAATGATCGTTTTCGCCACCTGATCGGCCTTGATGCGTGGTTTGGGAGCCTGTACCTCCTTGCCGTAGTAGTTCCCGGCTTGGTTAAAGATGGGGGTGTCGATCACCGCCGGGTATATGGTGCCCACGTGAATGTCGGGCTCGTCGGCCAGCTCCTGCGCCAAGCTCAAGCTTAACCCCCGAATGGCGAACTTGCTCAGCGAGTACCCGCCGGTGTAGGGTTGCCCCACCAGGCCCACCACCGACGACACGTTGATCAGGTGGCCGTGCCCCTGCTGGCGGAACTGGGCCACCGCCGCGCGGGCGCCGTAGATGTAACCGAACAGGTTCACCTCCAGCAACTGCCGCAGGTCTTGCGTGGGAATTTCATCAAAGCGTCCGAAGAGCGATACGGCAGCGTTATTGAGCCACACATCTATCTTCCCGAAGCGCTCGATGGTTTCCTGGGCCAAGGCATCAACTTCTTCTTCTTTAGTCACGTCGGTGGGCCGCACCAGCACAGCGCTGCCCCGCTGGCGGCACAGTTCGGCGACTTCGTCGAGGGCTTCCTGGCGGCGGGCGGCCAGCACGAGGGAACTTTGGTGATTGGTAGCGAGGGCCAGGGCGGTGGCGCGTCCGATGCCGCTGGAGGCTCCGGTGATTACGATGGTTTTAGAGGAAAGCATAGGCAGATCAAAAAGTTGGGTACCATCAGAATAAGGCAGCTTACCGGAAAATGTTTTGAAAATCTACGGTAGATTGAGCGTCTTCCTCAAATGATATCCCTCGGTTTCTGCGAAGGAAAGTCAACTTATCACTTGCCGGTAGCGATCAAACTCCGCTTGGTTGATGGACGGATCGGTCACAATTTCCAGCAGCTTGGCGTGGTTGCTTTCCTGGTGGTAAAAGTCGGTAAGGTAAGGGGTTAGCAGTGCAAACGTGCCGGATTCGGTAAGATCAATCTGATGGTATTCCATACCAAAGTCTTCGGCCGTCCGCCGGGCAGACAGTGCTTGGCGGGTTTCAAAGTATTCTTCCAGCTCTGGCTGCTGCCGGGGCCCTTCAATGAGGCGAAAGATACCGCCCCCGTGGTTGTTGAGCAGCACAACACGCAAATTAGGAAGTAGGTAATTGTGCCAGAACGCGTTGCGATCGTAAAAGAATGCCATATCGCCGGTCATCAACACGTTGAGTCGCTCCGAAGTCAGCGAGGCACCCACGGCGGTGCTGTTGCTACCGTCGATGCCGCTGGTGCCGCGGTTGGCGAACACTTCCACCTGATACTGTTTGTCTGATAGGCCGATCAGGTTGGCGTAGCGCACAGCCATGCTGTTGGCCAGGTGCAGATTTACCGCGTCGGGCAGGTGACGCAGCACTGTTTGCACTACTTGAAACTCCCCCACTGACTGGGTAGAAGTGGTAGAAAACAGCGCATTGATCTGCTTTTGCGCTTCGGCTTCTTGGTGCTGCCACGCTTGATAGTAGGCCGACTGCGAAGCGGAGGGCTTGCTGAGCGATGGTTGAAGTTGGGGGAAGAAATTAGTTGGCTCGGTATGAACCACCCGGGTAAGCGAAGAAAAAGTATCGGCCGCGGTGCCTACCGGTTGAACGTGCCAGTGGGCCGCGGGGCGGTGGTCTCGCAAGAAGCGCTTCAGGTTTTTAGAGATGACCGATCGGCCGAAGATAATCAACAGGTCGGGCGACAGCACGTCGTCGGGTTTGGCCAGTAGGGTGTCCGCACGTTGCACGGCCGAAGCAACCGGGTGTAAATTAGAAATCACGTCGGCCACCACGGGCACTTGCTGAGCGGTACTAAATTCGGTTAAAACCGAGATCAAACCCGTATCCAGTTTGTCTTGTCCACCAACGATCAGTTTTCTATCGTAGCGCTGCCAGTCATCAGCTAGCGTTTGAACGGTGGTTTCGGAAAGCACCGGGATTGACGGCACCGGCGTGATCACCTTGATGCTTTTGTCGAACCGCATCGCTTCGTCGGCGGTTGGGTAGAAAGGCTCACGGATGGGCACGTTGAGGTGCACCGGTCCCGGCGGATAAGCGCGGCTCAGGTTAATTCCTTCGGAAACCTGCCGGGCCGCGTAGCGAATGTCCGCTTCGGTTTGTCCCACGGGCAGTTCGTAACTTCCCTTCACGTGGGCTCCGTAGATATTGCGCTGGCGAATGGTTTGTCCGTCGAGCTGGTCGATCCACTCGGGCGGACGGTCGGCGGTGAAAATGATGAGCGGAACCTGCTGGAAGTAGGCTTCGGCCACCGCCGGAGCGTAGTTGTAGGCAGCTGAGCCCGAAGTGCACACCAGCCCCACGGCCTGCCGCAACTGCTGGGCAATGCCTAGTCCGACAAAAGCGGCCGAACGTTCGTCGCTGACAACTTTGGTGGTAATGTCCGGGTGGCGAACGAAAGCCAGGGTGAGGGGCGCGCTGCGCGACCCGGGAGAAATAATGACCTGTCTTATTCCGAGCTGAGCACAGATTTGTGCGGTGTTAAGAATGGAGGGTAGAAGCAAGGCTTTCTCTTTTAGGGAATAACTTGCTAATTCGTACGAAGGTTTTTAGCCAAAAAAGCCAGTGTCGTTTCCAACACTGGCTTTTGATACGGATAAATTGCTTCTACCTACGGTATACGAAGTGCTTCTATTTCCTTGGCAATGCTTTTGGGCAAGCGTGTTCCTATAGTTCTACCGCCTTGAGAATCGGTAGCGCGAATCGCTATCTCCTCCCATGTCCCATATCCAACTTTGCCATCCACCTGATACCGGATATCTAGGTAGTCGGACAGTGATTGAATGCCATCGTAATTTGATAAATTAGTGGCTTTATATTGCATATCTTGCGGTGAGCTGCCAACAAATTGATGTCTATTAATGATCTCAGTTGGCAACTGGTGAAGACGAGCGCGATACTCTCCTTCGTTTACGGGTGCATAGACGGACCAAGCAACATTCTCCCATATGCTGTCTCTAAAAGCTACGTATTCCCACTGCCCTGTGGCAAAGTCAGCTTCATAGTCGCCTTGAAGTTGAATTCGGTGTTCCTGTGGCCCTTCTTTCATCAAATTTGCTGACACTTCAGGAACTTTATAGGTGCTTTTTATGGGATCGCTTCCTGTGTGATAGTAAGTAACTTTACCTCCGTCAAGAAACACAGAATGGTGGTAACTATCAAACAGCCCGTCTGGATGGTAGACAAACAATTCATCGGCCACTTCATCCCTTTCGTTATACCAAAAAAACTCATATTCTGTCCCCATTTGACTCACCGCCCCACTTACACTAATGTACAGACCATCAACTGGCGGAATAGAAACCTGATGCAGCAGTTTCATAGGCTGAAAGTCCTCAACTTCTAGATTATATTGCTGATCTACCTGAATGTTATCTAGCCAAGCATAACTAACAGCACTACCATCTTTGGCATTGTTGGCAATAAATAAACCGGCTGGTTCTTCTAAAATATCTAGGGAGGCTTGGTAGTCTGCACCAAGTGCGCTCAGTGAGGCATAAGCATTGGATGCGGAAGCTAACGTCTTCATCCCTTCCGAAACTTCATAGTCTACCCGTGCTGTACCAATTACGGGTCTATCCGTTGTGGAGCTTCCTTCCAAGAACCACGCATTCGGGGCGATACCCTGATACGACTCTATAATGAGATGACGATTGTTGTCATTAAACCGAAAAGTCTTTGCTATTGAAATGATAAGGGTTTCGTCCGTCCGAGCACGGCGATCAATAGTAATTGTTTCGCCGTTTTGTAGTTCTTCGGTTTGGATAACATTGCCCTCGGTATCACAAGCGATTAGCCAAGCATCTCTAATTGAGTAGTTTTCCTCTCCCAGGTAATTATCGCCCACTTTCAGGCTGAACAACTTGTTGAAAATATTAATCGTTCGGAGGGCTTCGGTCGGTTCGCCGCCACCGTTTTGCACCACGGTCCGCAACGTATAGGCACCGTCTTTATACTGCTTGGTATCCAACATCAACTCGTAAGGAGCTTCGGCATCTTCGCCCAGCAGTTCGTCATCCAGGTAGAACATAACTTTGTCGCCCGCTTGCGCAGTGGCAATCTCTGCTTTTAGCGGAATGTTAAGCCAAACTTTTTCATCTGCCTGAGGCGAGGTGATACTGATGGCTACCGGAGCTTCGTTTTTAACGTCTTCTTGGCAAGAGGCCAACGAGAGAATACTGGCCACCGCGTAGCAGCCAACTAAATACCTCTTCATCAAAATGGGTTTTTGTAACTATTTTTACGCTGAGATACGCAAAAAACAGCCCGCTTCCCCAGCATGACATTTAAAGGTTCAGCAAAAAGTTACCTACGTAGTTACTTCCGAAAAAGGGATACTTCTTTACAAAAAAAGAAAGGTAAGTGACCAAGCAGTCGAGAAACATTAAGGAAATTAAGCCACGAAGACTATTTTACAGCGACTGGTTCTCAATGGAGGCCAGTTGCACCAGCACCTCGTATTCTTCGGCCGTGATATCCTGATAAAAATAGTAGATGGGGTTCACGCGTTCGTCGTCGCGAAACACTTCGTAGTGCAGGTGGGGAGCCGTTGAGGTTCCCGTGTTGCCCACCAGGCCGATGCTCTGTCCACGTTCCACCTTCTGTCCCTGCTTCACGCTGAAATCCTGCAAGTGCGCGTAGCGCGTCTGGTAGCCAAAGCCGTGGTCAATAATCACCTGGTTGCCATAGCCCGACAACGAGGTTTTCACCACCGCCACCGTGCCAGCACCCGTCGCGTACACCGGAGTGCCCTGGGGTGCCGAGAAATCGATGCCCGGGTGCATCATCTTTACTTTGTAAATAGGGTGCACCCGCATGCCAAAACCGGAGGCCAACCGGCGCAGTTCTTTGTTAGATACCGGCTGGATGGCCGGAAGCGAAGCGAGCATATCCGACTTGTCAGTGGCCAGCGCCAGCAGATCGTCGTATGATTTCGTCTGGATATACAGTTGCCGGTCTAGTTTTTCGATGCGCTGAAAGGTGTTGGCAATTAGCTCTTTGCTGTCTAGTCCGTTTTCCAGCAAGTCCTTATAGCGGTCCACCCCGCCAACCCCTGCGCTGCGCACCGAAGCGGGAATGGGTTCGGCCTCGAAGATGGTTCGATAAACGTTGTTATCCCGATCCTGCAACGAATTAAGCATCTGGTTAGCACGTTCCATCTCCTTACCCAGCATGTCGTAGTAGAAGTGTAACTCTTCGTTTTCCCGCTTCAGTTTGGCGGCCTTGGGTGACTCGAAGTACGTATCGAACACAATCACCAGGCAGATACCCGCCACCAGCACCAACACCACAAAGCCCAGTACGTTCAGAAACACGTCCCAGCGACTGGTGCGCACCCGTTCGTACTTGCAGGTTTCCGTATCGTAATAATATTTTATTTTTGGCATCGCAAGCGCTTATCTTTGGCGATTCGTCCTACTTTTGTTGGACCCTTCTGTCTTTAACGAAATAAAAGCAATCCCTGCTCAAAGTCAGTTAAGATTGTTTTCTAAACTAGCAAGGTAACGGTTTTCACTACGGCAAAACCGCTGAAGCAATAGCAAAAATTACATCCCATGAATTCTCAGGAGATCAGATCAGCCTTTATTCAATTTTTTGGACAAAAACAGCACCAATTCGTGCCCTCCGCTCCGATTGTGAGCAAAGACGATCCTACGCTGATGTTTGCTAATGCGGGCATGAACCAGTTTAAGGACTATTTTTTGGGCAACGAACCGGCTCCCTATCCCCGGGCGGTCAACAGCCAAAAGTGCCTGCGGGTATCGGGCAAGCACAACGATCTGGAAGAAGTGGGTCTGGATACCTATCATCACACCATGTTCGAGATGCTGGGCAACTGGTCGTTTGGCGATTATTTTAAGCAGGAAGCCATTGCTTGGGCGTGGGAGCTATTGACCGAGATGTACCAATTACCCAAGGAGCGGCTCTACGCCACCGTGTTCGGCGGTGACAAAACCGACGGCCTATCCGTTGATCAGGAAGCTTACGACTATTGGAAGAGCTGGATTGATGAAGACCGGATATTATTAGGCTCCAAAAAGGATAATTTTTGGGAGATGGGCGACACTGGTCCCTGCGGCCCCTGCTCGGAAATTCACATCGACCTGCGGACGCCGGAGGAGATGAACGAAGTGCCTGGCCGGGAACTGGTGAACCAGGATCATTCGCGGGTGGTAGAAATCTGGAACCTGGTGTTTATGCAGTTCAACCGCAAGCAGTCCGGCGAATTGCAACCGCTGGCGGCCCGCCACATCGACACCGGTATGGGTTTCGAGCGGCTGGTGATGGCCATCCAAAACAAAACATCTAACTACGACACCGACGTGTTCGCCTCGCTCATCGAGCACGTGAGCAAGCGCGCGGGGGTGATCTACGGCGCAAAACCAGAAACTGACATCGCCATCCGGGTGATCGTAGATCATATCCGGGCCATCACCTTCACTATTGGCGACGGTCAACTACCCTCCAACAACAAGGCAGGGTACGTGATTCGCCGTATTCTTCGGCGGGCAGTGCGCTACGGATATACCTTTTTAAACTTTAAAGCGCCCTTTCTGCACGAACTGGCACCCATCTTGGCAGTGCAGTTCGCCTCAATTTTTCCGACGGTCACGGAGCAGCAAGATTTTATCGCCAAGGTAATTCAGGAAGAAGAGCAGTCGTTTTTAAGAACGCTGGAGGTGGGATTACGCAAAATGGAGCAGATCAATCAGGAGTATCAGACTTCCAAAGTTATTCCGGGTTCGGTGGCCTTCGAGCTGTACGACACCTTTGGCTTTCCGCTTGACCTGACCGCGCTCATCGCGCGCGAGAACGGTTTGTCGGTCGATGAAGCCGGGTTCGAGCAGGAAATGGCGCAGCAGAAGAAGCGTTCGCGCGCCGCGGCGGTATCCGACACCGGAGACTGGACGGTGGTGAACGACGCGCCCGTCACTTTCGTAGGATACGACCAACTTACTGCCGAAGCGCAGATGGTCAAGTACCGCGCGGTGCGTGAAAAAGACCGTACGTATTATCAGGTGGTGCTTGATACCACTCCCTTCTATCCGGAGGGCGGCGGACAGGTAGGCGATACGGGCTACCTGGAGGCCGAAGGGGAGAGAATCCGCGTGATTGATACCAAGAAGGACAACGATCTGATCGTGCATATCACCGAGCAACTGCCCACCACCGTAGCTGCCCCCTTCCGAGGGGTGGTAGATGCCGACAAGCGACAATGCACGCAGAACAACCACACCGCTACGCATTTGCTGCACGCCGCCCTGCGCGAGGTGCTTGGCGAGCACGTGCAGCAACGCGGCTCGCTGGTCAACAACCGACTGCTGCGCTTCGACTTTTCGCACTTCGCCAAGCTTACTGATGAGGAGATTAAAAGGGTGGAGCAGCGGGTGAATCAAAAGATTCGCCAAAACCTGGTTCTGGAAGAGCGGCGCAGCGTGCCCATCGATGAGGCCAAAGCGATGGGCGCGATGGCCCTGTTCGGAGAAAAGTATGGCGACCAGGTGCGCATGGTTATTTTTGATCCTACCTACTCGGTGGAGTTGTGCGGAGGCACCCACGTAGCGGCTACCGGAAATATCGGTTTGTTCAAGATCACGTCCGAAGGCTCAACGTCGGCCGGTGTTCGCCGCATTGAAGCCGTCACGGCCGATGTGGCCGAATCACTGGTGGATCAGCAGGAGCAGCTCATTCAGGAAATTCAGGAGCTGATGAAGCAGCCCCACGATTTGAGAAAGGCCGTTGAGACGCTACTACACGACCGAAGTCAGTTACAGAGGCAAGTAGACGCATTGCAGCAAAAAGAAGCAGTCGGACTCAAAGACGAACTTCTAAAGAAAGCTTATTCGGTCAATAGTGCGCAGGTGATCGTTGAGCAGGTCAGTTTGCCCAACGCTGATGCCCTCAAGAAACTGGCGTTTGATCTGAAAAATCAGCAGGAAAGTTTGGTGCTCGTGTTGGCCGCCGACGTGGCGGGGAAGCCTCAGATTGCGATTGCCGTTGACGACACGCTCGTGAAGACGCACGATCTGCATGCCGGAAAACTGGTGAAAGAACTGGCTAAGCACATCCAGGGGGGCGGAGGGGGGCAACCGTTTTTCGCTACTGCCGGAGGAAAAGATTTGGCTGGGCTGGATAAGGTAGTAACTGAGGCTAAATCTATGTTTGCGAAGTTACTTACCCGTTAATTATGAAATTGCGGAACGAGAGCCTACGATAAAACGGGCGCTATCACCGCAATTTCTATTCCTGATTAAAGTCTATTTTATCCACCATATAGCTGCTGCCGAATTGTTTGATCAGCATAAACACCCGAAACTCACCCCGGTCGTGGGTGTAAGTGCCCACGGTATACTTCAGTCCCTCTTTCGAGGACCCCTGATGCACGTAGCGAAATCCCTGCGGAGGATATTTATTGAAAAAATCTTTCAGAATAAACTCCGCTTGGTTGCGGCTATAACTGGCCTTCTCGCCATTGATGCTAATTTCGACAGTATTGTTAAAGTAGTTGCCCAGTTCTCGCGAACTACCAGTCTTCAGCGCATCACGCACGTTGTTGATTACCTCATTCTGCGCACTAGCGGGCGAAGCCACCAGTGAGAACAGGCAGAATGCGATCAACCAAAACTCTCTTTTATATTGAAAACTCATATGCGTTTACCAACTTTACTGAGTTGTTTACCAAAACTGTGCCAACGGTTTGCGCGTTGCACCCCGGTTAAGAGCATGTTTAAATTTTGAAAAGAGCGGGTCAGTGCTTAAACTTTGGGTCAACCAAAACTCAAAAGTTTATGCAAACTCAATACGAGCAGCTCACCGACCCGCAGTGGGAAGTTATCAAAGAGAAACTACCTATCCAAAGGAAACGGAAATATGATTTACGCGCTATTGTTAATGCTATTTTCTGGATACTACGTACGGGTAGCCAATGGCGAAATTTACCGGATTGTTACCCTAAATGGCAGTCCGTTTATTATTATTTTAGTAAGTGGAAGAGAGATGGGACATTGGTGGGACTCAATAGCTCTCTGAATATGATGCTACGAAAAGAATTAGGCAGGGAAGCCACTCCGAGTGCGGTATCCATTGATAGTCAGTCTATTAAAAAGGCGCCGTTTGTCAGTGAAGATACCGGTATCGATGGGAACAAGAGCATTAACGGACGCAAACGCCATATCCTTACTGACACGATTGGCTTAGTATGGGTAGCGGTGATTCATGCGGCCAATTTGCACGACGGGGTGATGGCTCAACGAGTAGTCAGCCCAATACTAGGCTATCTTCATCGGGTGAAAAAAATCTTTGCCGATATGGCTTACAAAGTGAATTTGAAAGAGTGGTTGGACCAGATGTATACCAGTATCGAACTAGAAATTTCTTCCCGTCCCCCTTCTTCTGAAGGCTTTGTGCCGGTGAAGATACGATGGGTCACTGAGCAGACTTTTGGTGTCTTTAATTTCCAGAGAAGACTAGATAAAGATCACGAAAAAACAGCAAACAGTGCTGAGGCTTGGATATATTGGGCCAATTGCCAAAGAGTCCTTAACCGATTGAAGCTCAAACCTATAGAAAATTTTTAAACATGCTCTAAGGCCAATCAACTCCGCAATCAGTAAAGTAGTGCAACATAGCAAAAACTGATATTAAAGTTTGTGTGTTTATACGAATTTTAGAAATCAATGAGGAATTTTAGCTTCTTTACGCGCCTAAGAAGAATTACCCTGAACCGCTTAGTGATCGGCCTAGGCCTGTTGGTTGTGAGTCTGATTATTGGGGGAGCAGGATTTATGCTGGTAGAGGGATATTCGCCAGTGGAAGCATTTTACATGACGGTGATCACTTTATCAACCGTGGGGTTTTCTGAGGTGAAACCCTTGTCAGACGCCGGGCGCTTGTTTACCAGTTTTTATATTATCTTTAACCTCGGAATTTTCGCCTACGCCATCAGTCTGCTTACGGCCTTTATTGTAGAAGGAGAGTTCCGAGAGACCTTCCGGAAATACATTACCAGCCGACGCGTGCAGCGATTATCTAATCATATTATTGTGTGTGGCTTTGGCCGCAACGGAGTGCGCACCTGCGAGGAGCTGCTGCAAAGCAACCGCTCGTTCGTGGTGGTGGAGCAGAATCCTCAGTTGATTAAGAACTTTCCGGACAGCTCAAATTTTCAGTATATCATCGGCGATGCCACGGCCGACGACACCCTGCTGGAGGCCGGTATCGACCGGGCGGAGGCCATCATTACTACGCTGCCGAAGGACACCGACAATGTTTTCATTGCGCTAACCGCCCGGGAGCTCAATCCTAACGTAACCATTATCTCGCGCGCTTCGGAAGAAAGTTCGGAAAAAAAGCTGTTACGCGCCGGGGCCAACCAGGTGGTGATGCCCGATGCCATCGGCGGCATCCACATGGCCCGCCTCATCACCAAACCCGACGTAATTGAGTTTCTGAATATCCTCACGGGAGTGAGCAACGAACACCTCAAGTTGGAAGATTTCACTTTTAATGAGATCAAAGCGGAGTACCAGCACCAGACGCTGCGGCAACTCAACATTCGCCAGCACACCGGGGCCACGGTCATTGGCTTTCGCCATCAGTCGGCCGGTTTCACTTTTAATCCGCACGGCGACCTGGAATTCGGCGAAGGAGATACGATGATTATCATCGGCACCGATCAGAACATTGAAAGTTTTAAGGCGCATTACACCTGATTCACGTCAGTCGGATCAATGCCCATCAACTACAAACTGCCTATCGTGATGCATCCCGTTACCCTACAGATCAACGTTGCCCCACCCGATTACCCGCGGGTTAGGCAAACCCTACCCCACCAGTTAAGGATGCTAAGCGAGCAGTGTGCCGAGATATTGATCGTAGTGGATGCTCAGAATAAACTTGACCCAGATCAGCAGCGATGGAATGAGCAGTTGGAAGGAATCCGGCAGCTTATATCAGAATTGCAACAGCATTATCCGCGCGTTCAGTGCCACGAAGTCGATTATCAGAAATCCACCAATCTAATATTGAGTGAGTTTTTTTACGGCAAACGTATCCAGATGCCCGAAAAAGATTTCCGGGGCGGGCCATTTTATAGTTACTACTACGCTTGGTTTATGTCGTCTTATGATTACATCTTTCACCTAGATGCTGATATGCTAATAAGCGGTGGCAGCCAGACCTGGGTGGGGGAAGCACTGGCTTACCTGCGGGAGGATGAATCATTGCTAGGTGTGTCGCCGCTCTCAGGACCGCCCCATTCTTCAGGGAGAGATGCCGCGGGTAAAGAAGAACACTTACAACGCGCTGCGAACTGACCCGCGCGGGAAACAAGGATATCTGCACGATGATTTTTCTACCCGCATTTGCCTGTTCGACCGAACCAAATTGAAGGGTACGTACCGACGGGAACTTCCTAACCTCGATCACTGGATCAAGGCGTTGCTGAGAGGCAAACCGCCCTATCGGTTTCCGGAAGGCACTTTATCTGACATGATGAAACGGCACGGATGGTACCGGCTCGACTTTTTAGGAGAGAACGACGGAATGTGGGCGTATCATCCTGGATACGAACCAGATAACTACTGGAAACACATCGATCGTTTTATCGCAGCAGCGGAAGAAAATAAGTTTCCGGAGGCCCAACGAGGCTATCAGAACGTGCAGCAGGCGTTCGTTGCAGCAGTGCTCGGGTAAATCTTATATCCCAAGCGGGCCATTCCAAAATCACCACTCAATCTCCGGTTTGCCATGCTCCCGCAAATAGGCATTGGCCTGCTTGAAGTGGTTGTTGCCAAAAAAGCCCCGATCAGCGGCGAAGGGTGACGGATGCGCTGACTTAAGCACCAGGTGCTTGCTTTCATCAATCACGGCTCCTTTCTTTTGCGCATAGGCGCCCCAGAGCACAAACACCACATGCTCTTTCTCCTCAGAAACCTTGCGGATTACGGCGTCGGTGAATTCTTCCCACCCTTTCTTCTGATGAGAACCCGCTTGCCGAGCGCGCACCGTGAGGGTCGAATTGAGCAGCAGCACCCCCTGCTTGCTCCAGCGCTCCAGATTGCCACTGCTGGGCACTTCCTGATCGTACTCCGTATTGATTTCCTTAAAAATATTGATCAGCGAAGGGGGCTTCGTCATACCGTCGCGCACTGAAAACGCTAATCCGTTGGCCTGCCCCGGCCCGTGGTAGGGGTCTTGCCCCAGAATGACAACCCGTACCTCCTCAAAACCCGTCAGATCAAAGGCCCGGAAAATCTCCGGCCCGGGCGGATATACTGTATGGTTTTTGTACTCGGACTTAAGGAACTCGACCAAACTTAAAAATTGGGGTTTACTAAACTCACCCGAAAGTCGATCTTTCCAGGAGGATGCAATTTTAACGTTCATTTTCTTCCGGTTAAATAGGTTATCTTAAACATATAATTAACTTTAGCCGTGAAAAAGTAGAGTCACACGATGGTAACAGAAATCACGGAAGGGGTCAAAGTCACGGTAGAAACAGAATATCAATCCGATTATTCTAGTCCTAGCCAGAGCCACTACGTGTTTACTTATCAGGTCACTATTGAAAATAACAGCAACCACACCGTAAAGTTACTCCGCCGCCACTGGCACATTCACGACATCGGTTTTCCCAAGCGCGAGGTAGAAGGAGACGGGGTAATCGGCAAGCAACCGGTGCTGGAGCCGGGGCATGCCCACCGCTACGTGTCGGGCTGCAATCTGAAGTCGGGCATTGGCAAGATGAAGGGTGCTTACTTGATGCAACGAATCATGGACGACCATCAGTTAGAGGTGGTTATCCCTGAATTTATGATGATTGCCCCCTACCGGGCCAACTAGCCTCGGTGCCGACGCTTTTTTCAGACAATCTTTCCTTAGTACGCGGCTATTTGCACCACTGGTTGTATGCCCTCAACGAACACTCGCTACAAGCTCCCTTTGTTTACGAGTTGTACTGCAACGTTATCAAGAACGATCGGCTACTCCCGCCGTTCCAGCCCATTGAGGCCGCTCGCCACCGGCTGCTTCGTTGCTCTGACCAACTGCCCGTCAGCCATCTGGGAGCTCCCTCGCGGGTGTCGACCCAAGCCACCCGAAGCGTGCGCAGCGTGGCCCGGCACGGATTGAGTTCGCCTAAGATTGGGCGCTTGCTCTACCGACTGGCTACCCACAATGCAGCGAGCTACCTACTGGAGCTAGGAACCTCGCTTGGCATCACTACGCTTTACTTGGCAACCGCCTGCCCTTCGGGTAGCGTGTATACACTGGAAGGAGGATCGGCAATTGCCAAGCATGCGGAGCGTATCTTCAGCGAGCAAGGGCATCGCAATATTCACCTGACGCGGGGCAATATAGACCATACCCTGCCAGCAATGCTTCGGCAGTTGCCGCGGGTAGATTTTGCTTATATAGATGCTAACCACCGCTACGCGCCGACCGTAGCGTATTTTGAGCAGGTGTTGGCCAAGACCAACGAACACAGCATCGTAGTGATTGACGATATCTACTGGTCGAGCGACATGCAACGGGCGTGGCAGCACATTCGGCAGCATCCGGCGGTTACCCTAACCATAGATCTCTTTGACGTAGGCTTGGTCTTTTTTACGCCCCTACGGGTGCACCAGGACTACGTATTGATGTTTTAAAGCGCTTTGGTGCTACTTTCGAAGTTGGTCGGGATCAAGGTAGCGGTCTAGCGTAGCGGTTTGCTGAGTGACTTCGGCCCAGGGCACCGAAATTTGCAGCAGAAACAGCCCACCGGCAGCCATGTTGCTCACCGGATCGCCCGTTAGGTACTCCGCCAAATACGTAAGGGTAGGGTTGTGTCCCACAATCATCAGATGAGTGACTGCTTCTTCCTGCTGGTTGATCAGCGCGAGCACCGATCGCACCGAAGCTTGATACAATTCGTCGGAGTACGTAACGCGCCCGCCGTGTTGCATCTGTTCGGCTAGTATTTCAGCGGTGCTCTGTGCTCTTTGGGCGGTGCTTACCAGCATTAAATCCACCCTCTGCTGTTGCTCGAGCAGGTGGTGCCCCAGGCGGGTGGCGTCCTGGTAGCCCTTCGGACTTAGTTCTCGTTCACCATCTTTTTCGCCTCGTTCAGCTTCGTTGGCCGTGGCGTGGCGTACTAAAAATAATTCTTTTGTCATGCGATACGGGCAGTTTAACGGTGATTGCGCGCGCTATTTGCTACCGGCTGTACCATTTAATAGAACTTTGTTTTGGGAAACAAGGTATTAGTACAGTACTTGGCGACCCGCGCAGGGCGACCCGCGCAGGGCGACCCGCGCAGGGCGACCCGCGCAGGGCGACCCGCGCAGGGCGGCCCGCGTAGGGTGCCACGCAAGGGAACCCATAAAGGCAGTTAAGCGAAAAATAGTTGATTTAATCAATCTAACCCTGGCAATTTACCACAAAATAGTTGAGCAAACCCACCCATTATGCCTAAGAACCTAGTAATTGTTGAGTCACCGGCCAAGGCCAAAACCATCGAAGGATATTTAGGAGGAGACTTCAAGGTCATGTCCAGCTACGGTCACGTGCGCGATTTGCCTAAGGATGACACCGGTGTAGATATTGAAAATGGCTTCAAACCTACCTATTTGGTATCGCCCGACAAGAAAGAGGTGATCGCCCAGCTCAAAAAACTGGTGAAGACCTCCGATATGATTTACCTGGCTAGTGATGATGATCGCGAAGGCGAGGCCATTTCCTGGCATCTGAAAGAAGTGCTCGGTTTAGACGACAGTCGCACCAAGCGGATTGTCTTCCGAGAAATCACCAAGAAGGCTATTCTCAACGCCATCCAGTCGCCGCGGGGCATCGACATTGATCTGGTGAACGCGCAGCAGGCACGCCGTATTCTGGACCGGATTGTAGGCTACGAACTTTCTCCGTTGCTGTGGAAAAAAATCAAACGCGGGCTGTCGGCGGGTCGAGTGCAATCAGTGGCCGTGCGTTTGGTGGTGGAACGCGAACGCGAGATCGCTGATTTCAATACTAAGTTCTCTTTTCGAGTCACCGCTGAGTTTAAGTTGGACAACAACAGTGTGCTAAAAGCCGAACTGCCCAAGAAATTCGATACCGAAGAGGAGGCCTACGCTTTCTTAGACACCTGCAAATCTGCCGATTTTTCTATCCAGAAGTTAGAGATGAAACCGGTGAAGAAGTCACCGGCGGCGCCCTTCACCACCTCTACACTGCAGCAGGAAGCCTCGCGCAAGTTGAGCTTTTCGGTGTCACAGACCATGACCCTGGCGCAGCGCCTGTACGAAGCAGGCAAGATTAGTTATATGCGAACCGATTCGTTGAACCTATCCGATGAAGCAGTAGAGAAGGCTAGTGCCGAGATTACCGGAAGCTACGGCAGTCAGTACTTACAGACGCGCAAGTACAAAGCCAAGAAAGAGTCCGCCGCGCAGGAAGCCCACGAGGCCATCCGTCCCACCGATTTTTCGGCCAAGGAGGTGAGCAGCGACCGGCAGCAGCAACGCTTGTACGAACTGATCTGGAAGCGGGCGATTGCTTCGCAGATGGCCGACGCCCAAATTGAGCGAACCACCGCGACCATCGCTATCTCGAACAGCCCACTCACCCTAACCGCTTCCGGTGAAGTGATTAAGTTCGATGGTTTCTTAAAGGTATATCTAGAGTCGTCGGACGATGAGGAAGACGAAGACCAAAAGGGGATGTTGCCACCGCTGAAGGAAGGTCAGAAGCTCGATCTGGACATTATGCAAGCGCGGCAAACCTTCACGCGTCCGTCGGCCCGTTATACGGAAGCCAGTCTGGTGAAGAAGCTAGAGGAAATGGGTATTGGCCGTCCCTCCACCTACGCGCCGACCATCTCGACGATTCAAAAGCGCGGTTACGTAGAAAAAGAAGATCGGGAAGGAAAAGAACGGGCGTATCAGCAGCTCACCCTCCAAATGCCCACCACAAAAGTGGAAACCAAAACCCTGACTGAGATCACGGGTACCGAAAAGAAAAAGCTGTTCCCTACCGACATTGCGATGGTGGTGAACGACTTTCTAACCGAATACTTTTCGAACGTGCTGGACTATTCGTTTACCGCGAAGGTGGAGAAAGAGTTTGATGAAATCGCCCAGGGCGAAAAGCAGTGGGAAAAGATGCTGGGTGAGTTTTATAAGCGGTTTCATCCGAAGATAGAGAGCACTGGAGAAGTGGACCGCACCACTATTCAGAACGATCGGCGGCTGGGCGATGACCCCAAATCTGGTCTGCCGGTGATCGCCCGCCTGGGCAAGTTTGGGCCGATGGTGCAGATTGGCGAAACCGACGGGGAAGAGAAGCCCAAGTACTCCAGCCTGCGCAAGGGGCAGTTTATTGAAACGCTTACCCTGGAAGAAGCCTTAGAACTGTTCAAACTACCCCGCGAGGTGGGCCAATACGAGGGCGAGGAGATGGTGGCTGCTATCGGGCGCTTCGGACCCTACGTGCGACACAAGGACAAATTTGTTTCGCTCACCCGCGAAGATGATCCGCTAACCATCGATGCCCGTCGGGCCATCGAGCTTATCGAAGCCAAGCGAAAGCTGGATGCCGAGAAATACATCAAGGTATTTGACGAAAATTCTGACATTCAGGTGCTCAAGGGGCGCTATGGCCCCTACATCAAGGCGGGCAAGAAGAACGTGAAGATACCGAAAGACCGAAAGCCCGAAGAGCTCACCCTAGAAGAGTGCGTTGCTCTGGCCGAAGCCACTCCGGAAAAGAAGGGCCGCGGTAGCGTCCGGAAGAAGAAGTAGTCAGCCGTCTTTTCTCTTTATCCTTAATAGCACGCCAGTAAAAGCTGGTCCGCACCGCGTTCAGGAAATCAGTTCAGGCCGCAACGCACGGCGCCGTTGCACGCGACGAATCACCGGGTAGGCCAGCACCGAGAGTAGGATGATTGACGTCCCTACGTAGAAGGGTGCTGACATGGCTTCTTTTTCGCCAAAGATCAGTACCGCCAGCAGAATTCCGTAGACAGGCTCCAGGTTATTGGTCAGATTCATGGCAAAAGCCGTCACGTAGCGCATCAGTTCTACTGATACCGAAAAAGCGTACAGGGTGCACACCAGCGCGAGAATAAGTAAATACAGCCAGTCAGAAGCAGTAGGAGTGAGCAGTAGCGTACCCGCCTCACTCAAGTAGGCAACGTACACCGGAAAGAACAACGCCACGCTTAGGCAAGCCCCTACCATTTCGTAAAAAGTGATCACGTAGGCATCGTGGTGTTGGGCAAAGCGGGCGTTCAGGATGGTGAACACGGCCCCGAGCATGGCCGAGGCAATGGCCATTATCAAGCCCAGTGCATGATCGAACTCGAACCGAAAGATCACGTACAGTCCAACAATGACCAGCAAGCCCAATCCCACTTCGTAGATTCTGATCTTCCGGCCCGTCATCCAGGGCTCGAGCAAACTGGTCCACAGCGAGCAGGTGGCCATACCGGCCAAACACACCGAGGCGTTGGCCACCCGGGCAGCAGTGAAGAACAGGATCCAGTGGGCGGCAATGAGCGCGCCCGTTCCCAGAATGGCAATCGCCGTGGTTCGCGGCAAGACCCAAGGTTTTCTCCAAATCAGCAAAACTGCTGCTAGGGCTACTGATGCGATTAGGGTACGGTAAAAGACCACTTCTACCGACGGAATACTGATGAGCAACCCCAAAGCGGCGGTGAAGCCCCAAATTAATACCACGAAGTGGAGCAGCAAGTAGTGTTTCAACTGAGCCATCAGCGCGGGACGGTGTTGTAGAGCACCAAGCCCACCGCCGAGAAAACAATGTTGGGCAACCACACCGCCAGCAGGGGGGTGATGGAGTTTACTTCGGCCAGACTACGCGCAAAGATGAAAAAGATGATGTAGACGAAAGCAATTAAAAACCCCAGCGCAATTTGGAAACCGGAGCCGCCTCGGGCTTTCCGGGCTGACATGATTACCCCGATGAAAGTGAGAATAATGGCCGTGAAGGGCGACATGTACCGAATATATTTTTCTACCCGATATATAGGAATGTCATTACCCCCGCGCTCTTGTTGCTTGGCAATGTAGATATCCAGTTCGGGCAGGGTCATGGTCTCGAACATCTGATAGGTGCTGCCAAAATCGTCGGGGTGGATATTGATCGTAGTGTCCATTTCTGAGCCATTCCGAACCGTTTCTTCTTCTCCGGAAAAAGTGTGCAGCGTCCAATCTTTTAGTTTCCATTTGGTGCTCGCCGAGTCCCACTCAATGCGCCGGGCCGACAGCTTTTCGAGCATCTCGTTTCCCCTGATCTTCTCCAGCGTGAAGCGATAGCCGACCTCGGAGTTGTTGTTGTAGTTCTCCATGTAGGCGTAGGCTTCGGGAGCCACTTTGATATGAATATCGCTCTCATCGTAGTAGAAAGGAGATCTCACGTACTTGAGCTCAAACTCGATGCGGCTCTTGTTAGCGTTGGGAATAACCCAACCATTGAGCCAAAAGCTAACCCCGGCGATCAGGCAAGCACCCAAAAAGTAGGGAAACAGCAGACGACTAAAGCTAACCCCGCCACTCAGAATAGCAATGATCTCAGTATTCCCCGCCATTTTAGAGGTAACGAATACTACTGCGATGAACACCGTGATGGGAGTGATCAGGCTGGCTACGTACGGGATGAAATCTACGTAATAACCCAGAATCTCAAGCGCACCCAACTTACTCTCTATAAAGTCGTCATTTTTCTCCGTGAAATCGATGACCGTAACAATCGACACCAGTAGCAGGACAACGAACAGAAACGTGCCTAGAAACTTTTTAAGGATGTACTGGTCAATAATTTTCATAGCCGCTGCATTACCTGCGGAATGATTTGATCCTTCCACGTCGCATAGTCGCCCGCCTCAATGTGCTCCCGCGCTTGCCGGACCAGCCAAAGGTAGAAGCTTAAATTGTGAATACTCGCAATTTGTGCGCCTAACATTTCCTTTGAGTGGATCAAATGCCGCAAATAGGCTTTAGAATGAAAAGTGCTCACGTATCCTCCCAATATCTCATCAATCGGCGATAGCTCATCCTTCCACTTCTCGTTCCGGATGTTGATAATGCCCTGGGTGGTGAATAACATGCCGTTGCGGGCGTTGCGGGTAGGCATCACGCAGTCGAACATATCCACTCCCAACGAAATAGCCTCTAAGATATTAGCCGGGGTACCCACTCCCATCAGGTAGCGCGGCCGGTCGGCCGGAAGTACGCGACACACCAAATCCGTCATAGCGTACATCTCTTCAGCCGGTTCGCCCACCGCGAGTCCGCCGATGGCGTTGCCGGCCCGGTCCAGTGAAGCTACCGTCTCGGCCGATTCGGTGCGCAGGTCGGTATAGGTGCTGCCCTGCACAATGGGGAATAGCGCCTGCTGGTGCCCGTACTTCCCGGAAGTGGTATCAAACTGCTCGCAACAGCGGTGCAGCCAGCGGTGCGTGCGGTGCATCGACTCCTTGGCGTAGTCGTAGGCACACGGAAAGGGAGTGCACTCGTCGAAGGCCATGATGATATCAGCCCCAATTATCCGCTGAATATCGACGGCCCGTTCGGGCGAAAAGGTGTGCGCGCTGCCGTCGATGTGCGAGCGAAACGTGACGCCATGGTCGGTGATCTTGCGTTTGTCGGCTAACGAGTATACCTGATAGCCGCCGCTGTCGGTGAGCAGGGGGCGCGACCAGCCGTTGAAGCCGTGCAGCCCGCCCGCCGCTTCCAGCAGCTCCAGTCCGGGACGCAGGTACAGGTGGTAGGTGTTTCCTAAGATAATCTCCGCGTTGACATCCTCTTCCAGCTCCCGCTGGTGCACTGCTTTCACCGTTCCGGCCGTGCCCACCGGCATGAAAATTGGCGTACGGATTGTGCCGTGGTCGGTGGTGATTTCACCGGCGCGGGCATTACTCTTCGTATCAGTAGCAGTGAGGGTGAAGTTCACGGGAGAAAAGTTTAGATGAGCGTAAGACTAACTGTTCACTGGTCGTTGGGCATGGCGAATGGTCTGGCGAGCGGTTGTCCACTGTTTGTACCACATATTAAGCACCACCCCGGCAACAACCAGGGTCATACCCGCGTAGGTCATCAGATTAAACGTTTCCCCGAAGAAAATGAACCCAAAGCTAAGCGCGTAGATGATACTCAGGTAGTTCAGGTTAGCTACCTTAGACACCTCTTCGGCCTGATACGACTTGGTCATGAAGTACTGCGCAAATTGCGTAAAGACGCCAATGCCAAGCAAGAAGGCCCAGTCCCACCCCTGGGGCGTCGCCCAGTGAAACGCTGAGTAGAGGCCCGCAATGGGCATGGTGACCAGGGGGAAATAGAGTACGATCACCAGCGGGTGCTCGCGCTGGTTGAGCTTTCGGATGATCGTATAGGCCAATCCCGAACCCACGGCCGCCACCAAGCCCATAAGCAAATGCACCGTAGAGATGCGCGCATCATAACCATTGATCACTAACATTCCGCCGAACGAAAGCAGAAAGAAAAGCCACTGCCAACGTCGCATGCGCTCGCCTAGCAGAAGAACTCCCAAAAAAGCAGTAACGATAGGTGATAAAAACTGTAGGGTAACGGCAGTGGCCAACGGAATTTCCTGGAGCAACACAAAATAGAGCACCAATGCCACCGCGCCCGAAAGTCCGCGGGCGATGAGCAACCGGCGGTTGGTGCCCCACAGGTATACCCGTTGCGACTTGAGCACCGCGTAACTCATCGACAGCGAGATCACGCACCGGAAGAAAACGATTTCTACCGCGGGAATATGCGGAATGAATTTGATTAGCACGTTCATGCACGAGAACAGGAAGGTGGCCAAGAGCATGTACTGTACCCCCTTGGATAAGCGCATAATCGGGTGTTAACGAGATGGTGGAGGTAACGTCTACGCGAAAGAAACCGGGAGGTTGCTAGGCAAGGGCTTTTTCTAGGGTCAACGGAGCCTCCACATTTAGGTGGTCAGCCTCGATCGGGATGCTGAAGAAAAACTTACTACCCCGCCCCACTTCGCTCTCTACGGCGATGGTGCCGCCGTGGGCCTCAACCACCTCCTTAGAGATGGCTAGCCCTAGACCAAGACCATGCTTGTTTTTGGTGCCGTTGGTGGGCAGCTGAACAAATTTATCGAAGACGCGCTGCGCATTTTCTTTGGAAATGCCCGGCCCGAAGTCGTAGACCGAAAACTCAATGCGGTTGTCATACTGATGCGCCTCCAGAATTACCTTACCGTTTTCGGGCGAGTAGCGAATAGCGTTGGTCATGAAGTTGATCAGCACCCACGATACCTTTTCAGGATCTACCTGGATGTCGATCATATCATCGTTGATGTGCTTCACGATGCGGATGTTCTTCTCCTCAAACTTGGCCAGCACCGGAGCCACCGCATACTCTATCAAAATAGCGGGCGATACCTGCTTTTTCTCTAGGTTGATCTTTCCGCTTTCTACTTTGGAGAGATCCAGCAGTTCGGTGACCATGTTGACCAGGCGATGTACCTCTTGCTTCATAGAGGCGGCAATCTTGTCCTGCTCGGTACTAAGCGTGCCGAAGCGGGTGTCGCGCAGCAGCATCAGGCTCATATTGAGCGCCGACAGCGGCGTTTTCAGTTCGTGCGAAACCACCGCGATAAACTTTGACTTAGCGTCGTTTGATTCTTTGAACGAGGTGATATCTTTCAGGATGATGATATAGCCAATAAATCTCTTCTGCACCTCGTCGCTGTAGACCTTCACAATTTCCTTGGTGTAGAACGACACTTTTCCTTCGCGTTTCACTTTCAGGAAGTTATGCCGCTCTTCCTTCATCACTTTTGAGCGGTCGTCGAGGTGCGCCGTGTCGTGTCGCAATGAGTTAGACAGTTCGCGGATTACCTGGCTGTTTTCTTCTAGAGCCGTTAGTTTTTTGCCTACCAGTTGTTCTTCGTCGAAGTTAAGAATTTGCGTGCTGGAGTCGTTCACCAAAATGATTCGCTCTTGTTCGTCGAGGATGATCAGTCCATCGCCCATGCTGCGAATAATTGATTCCATCCGGCTCTTTTGGGTTTGCACTTCCTCGATGTTCATCTTTTCAAACTCCTGCAGTTTGATCGACATGGAATTAAAGGCGCGGGCCATGTCTCCCAGTTCACTGCGCGAATCCACATCAATGGTTTGCTGATATTCGCCCTGGGCGATGCGCTTGATTTTTTCGGTGATATCAGTGATGGGCTTCACAATTTCGTGGGGCACCTGAAACAAGGCCCAAACCACAATCACCAGCACCAGGATCACAATGCAAAACACGTATATCTTGGAGCGGAAGTACAAGTCCTGCGCAATGGCGTCTTCTTGGCTAAGTTGCAAATGATTGATCGATGCCAAATGCACGCACTTTTCGCGCATCACCTCATTGAGTCGCTGGAGCACGGAGAAATATAGTCCTACCCGATCACGATCTTCGGTGGTCTCAAAGAGTTGGATGTTCTTTTGGTAATCGGCGTAGGTGGCTTCTATCTGAGCAAACAGACTATCTTCTTTGCCTTCTTCCAGATTATTGCGGCCGGTAGCTAGTTGGTTCGCCATCACCGCCTGCTCATTGCTCAGAATGGCAAGCAGCGTAGAATCGTTGTAATTGACTCCCAGGCAAATTTTAGAAAGAATTTGGTCGGTCTTTGATAAAGAAACGACCATTCCTTCGGTGGCCTTGATGGCGCGGTAATTATCTTCCAGAATTCGGTTGGAAGCCGTACCCAAGTTGCTCAAATAATAAATCGTGACTCCGGCCAGCACACAAGTGAGTAGCAAGATGAACAAAAACCCCGACACGATCTGCGCCTTAATCCTCATGGACTTATAATACCGGTAGAAACTAAAGGGATGAAGTAACTTTTTCTTCTTCACGGTATGGGTTACAATTATTGTTCAAAGGATAAACAATCGATAAAATTAGCGCAATTTCCCTGATATCACCTGTCAATATGATAAGTGCTTATCACATTGACACCCTGCTGAGAATTTTGGTGGCAATTAAGTGCTGATTTTGTACTCTTTCAACTTGCGGTACAGGGTGGCCAATCCGATGTCTAATCGCTTAGCAGCTTCGGATTTGTTGCCATTCACCATACCCAGCACCCGCAAAATGTGGTTTTGCTCCACCGATTTCAGGTCCACCGTGCCCTTGTTCGCCAAAGGCACGTCAGCGTTGGGAGAAGCTGCCGCTTGGACACTTGGAAACGCAGCCTCAGTTACCGCCATTTCCTGAAGCTCAGGAGTGGCTCGGCCGTTCAAAATTTCTCTCGGCAGCGTATCTACCGTGAGTTCATTGCGGTCGGCCAAAATCACTGCCCGTTCCACCACATTCTTGAGTTCGCGCACGTTGCCCGGCCAGTCGTATTTTTTCAGTTGCGCAATAAAGTCCGGATCCACCCGCTCTATTTCCTTATGAGTGCGCTCCACATTTTCTTTGATGAGGTGCATCACCAGCAGGTCGATGTCATCTTTGCGATCGCGCAGCGGGGGAAGGTCGATGGTGAAGGCGCTTAGGCGGTAGTACAAATCGCGGCGGAACGATTCGTTGTTTTCGGCAACCAGGTTGCGGTTGGTGGCCGCGATCACCCGGATGTCGACCGGAATCTGCTGGGTGTCGCCGACGCGGTTGAAAGTTTTGGTTTCCAGCACGCGCAGGAGCTTGGCCTGAAGTTCGGGACTCATCTCGCCCAGTTCGTCGAGCAGAATGGTACCCCGGTCGGCCACCTCGAAGTATCCCTTTTTATCGGTGACAGCTCCGGTGAACGCTCCCTTTTTATGGCCAAACAGCTCCGACTCTTGCAAGTCTTTAGGAATGGCCGCGCAGTTGATAGGAATAAAGGGACCTTTTCGGCGGCGGCTCGCCAGATGAATGGCCTCGGAGAGCAGCTCTTTGCCGGTGCCAGTTTCGCCCAGCAGCAGCACGGTGGTATCGGTAACGGCCACTTTCTTAGCCAGCTCGATGGTTTGGTGCACGGCGCGCGACTTGCCGATAATTTTGCCGAAGCTCGATTTTGCGTTCGAGGCGAAACTCCATTTCGTGCACCTGGTGGTTAAGCAAAGCCTTTTCCATCGCTTTGCGCACCACGATGGGTAGGCGGTCATCGCCATCGCCCTTGGTTAGGTAGTCGAAGGCGCCGAGTTTCATAGCGCGCACGCCGTCTTTTACGTTGCCAAAGGCGGTGAGTACGATCACTTCGGCCAGCGGGTACTCATTTCTGACGTATTTGGTGAACTCAATACCGTTGGAGTCGGGAAGCATCACGTCGGTGAGCACCAGCATGATGCGTTCCTGTCGCAGAATCTCCTTGCCCGAGGCCACGTCGCCCGCTTCGTATATTTGATGCCCTTCTAAGCTCAGTATTTTAGATAAAAGTCCCCGCAGATTCTCCTCGTCCTCGACTATCAAGATAGCGTTGCCCTGTTGACTCATCCGTTGTATGAAAATTAGTTGAGTAGTAAAAGTACAACTTTTGGCAGTGCACCGAAAGTCGCAAGCACCGATAACGTGCTATTCGTTGTATTTGCTCGCTAATGTACCGATTATCACTAATTATTTCGTTTTATCGACTAAATTTATGTGCAACACGTTGCACTCTATGCTCAGAAAATTATATTTTAAAAACAATGACTCTAGCAGTTAACCAGATCGCTCCTGACTTCACGCTACCTTCTACCGCCGGAGAAAAATTCCATCTCCGAGAAACCTGGGCGGGTCGGCCGGGTATTTTGTACTTCTATCCGAAGAATTTCACGCGGCAGTGTACTCAGGAAGCCTGCGGTTTTCGGGACGAGTTTTCGTTCTTTCGCGATCTAAACGTTACAGTAGTAGGAATTAGTCAGGATACGCTGCAATCGCACCATAAATTTAAGGAAACTTATCAACTCCCCTTCGAACTGTTAGCTGACCAAGACGGAAAGGTGAGCAAATTGTACGGTGCTCGAATTCCCTTTCTGGGGATGACCAAACGAATCACTTACCTATTGGATGAGAAACACCGGGTGGCCGCCGCCTACGAAAACATGCTCGGCGGCGAAAAGCATATTCGTGAGATGATGGAGGCCCTGGCGAAGCGGGAGTGAGAGTGTTTGGGATCAAAGAGAAGTACTTCCTTATTACTCCCCCTCACTAATCATTCCTATGACTCAGATATCCTGGGGTTTTTTGCGACAAAGAGTGAAATGAGAATGCACATGTTTTGGACGTTTTTACCTGTCCTTATCGCTGTAGTTAATGTCATCCTAGCAATAGTCTACGAAGAGTGGATACGTCCAGATGTGATGCCAATTATTACGGCTTGATCACAAAAAAACCGCCTCACTACTGGGACGGGTATATAATGCCTTTGCCTACCTGCTACAATCCATTACCCTCAGCCTCCGAAATTGCCGGTTGTTTTTTCTTTGTACGAGTTCGCTGATCAGCTGCCTCACGCAGACCCGCGAAGACTTCGTCCATAGTTCGTACGTAGTCTTCCTCATCGTCAAAAAAAACCTCTTCGATTAGAATAGGGTCTACGTAAATCTTATCTTCTTTCATGGTACTTATAAGCTTATATCCAGTTTCGTCTCGCGCACCGATAGCACGATAGTAAATATAATCGATCTTGTTCTAACTTGAAAAACGTGTTGTATACTCTTTGTTTGTGCCTACCTAGCGCTACGTATCGATTCTGACGGCGGGGTAAAAGCGTGACGGCCGACCGCGATAAGATACGTTGCGCTTCCACGGTTCGTATGTCGTGCAAAGCATCACTACCAAAAGCATCGGCGAAGTGATCAGCGGGCATCGCCGTAAGTACTACATGGTATTCGGTTCCGTCGTAAGATACTACATCAGCTCGATCAACTCGGACGATATCCACAAATTTCATACGCTGACTCTAACTCTATAGCTTATTTCCCACTAACCCCTACTCACTAACCTCCCCTCGCTCCCACGTAGTAATGATGCCATCCTTGATTTCCAGCTTGCGGTCGGCCATGTCGGCTAGTTCGTCGTTGTGGGTCACAATCACGAAGGTTTGTCCGTACTCATCGCGCAGCCGAAAGAACAGGTTGTGCAGCTCCTCGGCGTTTTTTGAGTCCAGGTTGCCACTGGGCTCGTCGGCAAACACCACCAGCGGGTTGTTCATCAGGGCCCGCGCCACCGCCGTTCGCTGCTGCTCGCCGCCTGACATCTCCGAGGGTTTGTGGTGCATGCGTCCGCCAATGCCCAACAGTTTAAGCAGATGCTCGGCCCGATCGCTGATTTCGCGTTCGCTCTTGTTGTTGGACAAGTAAGCCGGAATGCACACGTTTTCCAGTGCGGTGAACTCGGGTAGCAGGTTATGGAACTGGAAGATGAAACCGATGTTGCGGTTGCGGTATTCGGCCAGGTCATTACCCCGAAGCTGGGTGAGGTCAACGTCATTCAGGTACACGCTGCCCTGGTCGGGCTGATCGAGCGTGCCTAAGATATGCAGCAGCGTGCTTTTTCCGGCCCCCGAAGCGCCCACAATAGATATAATCTTTCCCTGCTCAATAAACAGATCAATGGACTTAAGCACCGTCAGGTGGCGGTAGCTCTTCACAATGTTGACTGCCTTTAGCATAAACGAGTGCGTTGGTTTGATTCCGGGCCACTAGATAACACAATTTCCGCGATAGTGCCTTATTTCTTTAGCAACGAAGCGCAGAGCAACCTAGTGTTTCCTTTTTTCGGGAGGAAGGTGACAACTAAAACGATTTTTTGATACATTCGTGAAAAAAAAGCGCAGGATGAACATTCACGAATACCAAGCGAAGAACCTACTGAAGGGCTACGGAGTAAAAGTGCAACAGGGCATTGTGGCCGACACGCCGGAGGCGGCCGTGGAAGCGGCCCGCGAACTAAACTCCGAAACCGGCACCGAATGGTTTGTGGTGAAAGCCCAGATTCACGCCGGAGGCCGGGGCAAGGGGGGTGGAGTGAAGCTGGCCAAGAGCCGCGAGGAAGTCAAAGAAATATCGAAGCAAATCTTAGGCATGCAGCTCGTGACCCCCCAAACCGGTCCGGAGGGTAAGCGGGTGCACAAGGTGCTGGTTGCCGAGGACGTATACTACCCCGGCCAGCATGAGCCAAAAGAATACTACCTGAGCGTGCTGCTCAACCGCGCCAAGGGCTGCAACGTGATCATGGCTTCTACCGAAGGTGGTGTGGAGATAGAAGAGGTAGCCAAGAAGACTCCCGAAAAAATTGTTAAAGAATGGATCGATCCGGGCATCGGCCTACAACCCTATCAAGCGCGCAACGTGGCCTTCGCCCTAGGATTAGAAGGACAAGCCTTCAAAGAAATGGTGAAGTTCGTCCGCTCTTTGTACCAAGCCTACGTCGGAGCTGATGCCTCCCTGTTTGAGATCAACCCGGTACTCAAAACCTCCGATAACAAGATTCTGGCGGTAGACGCCAAGGTGAACCTCGATGACAACGCGTTGTACCGTCACCCCGAACTGGCCGAACTGCGCGATATTTCCGAAGAAGAGGAGTCAGAAGTGGAGGCCAGCAAATCGGGACTGAGCTACGTGAAGCTCAACGGCAACGTGGGTTGCATGGTGAACGGTGCCGGGCTGGCGATGGCCACGATGGATATTATCAAACTGTCGGGCGGCGAACCCGCCAACTTCCTCAACGTAGGGGGCGGGGCCAACGCTGAAACAGTGGAAACCGGGTTTCGGATTATCTTGAAGGATCCCAACGTGAAGGCCATTCTCATCAACATCTTCGGCGGCATTGTGCGCTGCGATCGGGTGGCCACCGGCGTGGTGGAAGCCTACAAAAACATCGGCAATATTGATGTGCCTATCATTGTGCGTTTGCAGGGCACCAACGCCGAAGAAGGCGCTAAGATCATCCAGGATTCTGGCCTCAAGGTATCTTCGGCTATTTTGCTGAAAGATGCCGCCGAACGGGTAAAAGAGGTCCTGTAATGTCCGGTCGCGACCGGACATTACCGATCATTTCCGGTAGCTGACCAGAAACGGTTGCCATTCTTTGCGCATACCGCCCGCTTGATCGCGCAAAAACATCATGTAGGTGGGTTTTTGGGGCTTAGAACGGAGTTTCAGGTTGGCCTGGTCGGGAGTGCGGTCGCCCTTGCGGGTGTTGCACGGCTGGCAAGCGGTGACCAGATTGGCCCAAGAAGTTTTTCCGCCCTTCGAGCGGGGAATGATATGGTCTAGCGTTAGGGTCTTGGGCGAACCACAGTACTGGCAGGCAAACTTGTCGCGCTTGAACACATTTTGTCGGGTGAGCACCACTCCCCGATACGGCAAATTGATGTAGCGGAACAGACGAATGACGGCCGGCATGGGATAGGTTTGGTCCACCGTGCGGATGGCTTCATCCTCGGCGTTGGTTAGCAATTCAGCCTTATCGAGAAATACCAGAATAAAGGCGCGCTCCATGGAGCAGGTGGTAATCGGACTATAATCCTGGTTTAGCAACAGTACACTTCCTTTCATATCAGGTCACAAGCTTCAGCGAAATACCTCCAAAAAGGTAGAAATATAAAAATATTTGCTGGTTTATGCCAACGGTGCCTATAACTTAAGCCGATCAAGCTCTCGTTTGGCGTCTTTTTGTTTGATATCATCACGCTTGTCAAACAGCTTCTTTCCCTTAGCCACTGCAATTTCCAGTTTGGCCCATCCCCGATCGTTGATGAACATACGGGAAGGAATAACCGTTAACCCTTGTTCTTTAAGCGTCTCCTGCAGTTTGTTAAGTTCCTTGCGGTTGAGCAGCAGACGGCGTTCGCGCACCGGGTCGTGGTTGAAATGCGTTCCGTCAGCGTAGGGAGCAATATGCATCTGCTTCACGAACAGCTCATCGCGGTTAAAGTAGCAGTAGGCCTCCTGGAGCGATACTTTGCTTTCACGGATAGATTTCATCTCGGTGCCCGTGAGTTCGATACCAGCCACGTAGGTATCCAGGAAGTGATACTCAAACCGCGCCTTTCGGTTCTTGACCTGAACTTGCTTCGCAAATTTTGACTTTTCTGGTTTAGACATTACGTAAGGGTAAACGTTGGTGATCACGAAAGTATTCCCCAACCGGTGAGTTTTTCGCGTTTCTTCAAGGATAAGCCATTCCGTCTCGGCAATTTACCAGAATTATGTACACGTTGACAGGAACCTCCCAAATCAGTTACTTTATACGATAGCGGTCCTGTACCTTCGTGCTCCTATCATAAATACTGCGCTATGGATTTTCAGAAAAAAGGCTGGCTAAGAAATTACATTCAAACCCGCAACCACCACGCCCTGCACCGGGAGTATGATCGAGTGACCGCGCTGAAAGCATCGCAGGAGTTGCCAGAGAAACTACTTTACGATCTTATTCAGCCGACGGGCCTGCTCTACGGCTACCCTACCCAACTTCCGTACGCGTATAAATCGTTGTTGCGGGCCGTGAAAACCGAGCAGCTACCGGTGCAAGACAAGAACAAGATCATTCTGCTGGAGAGCCTCCTCTACAGTGCGCTCACCTCCGACCGGTATCAGCGACTGGAAAGCGAGGTAGACGTGGCCGATGCCTTTCTGGAAGCAGCCTTCCGGGTGGGTACTTACTACAAATCGGTGTATCACAATCTGGACACTAAATATAAGGGATTGTTCTTTTACCGCGAGCGGCGGGGTTTAGCCCTTACTGAGTACATTCTGGATAGTCGCACCAGTCACCCGCAACAGGAAGGCAAGTTCTGGACGGTGTTTATTAACAGTAGTTTGCTTTTTATCGACATTCTTTTTTTTAACCAGTGGATGACTGGCTCTACCGAGGAAGTCCGGGAGCGGGTTGCTCAGGAGCACGAACAGCTGCGCATGCTGTTGCTAAAAACCATGATCGTGGCCGCCTACGCCAACCAGACCATCGAGAAAGAAGAAGAGCGCCTGTTGGCTTACTACCGGGAGGCCGCGCTACTTTCGGAAGAGATGCAGGCCAGTAGCGCAACCCTGCTCGAGCAAAAGCTCACCATCGATCAGTTAAATCTGGAAGCGGTTTCTTCGCCCGTGCTGAAAAAATATCTACTCGAGCTGGCCGTGCTGGTGGTAAGTGCCGATAACATCATCAGCGAAGAGGAAGAAGCGTTTATCCGACAGTTCCGAAAGCAGCTGGGACTCCCCAAGGCCGACGCCGACGCCAGTATCCTCACGGTAGAAAGTTTTATGTACGCCCATTGGCAGCACATCGGGTACGCCCGCCACCGCGACCAGCCCGACGCGCTCCGGCAGCACCTGCTCAACCGAATCGGGCAGATTGGTGAGTCTTACAAGAAGACGCTGCAATCCGCCCTGGCCAAAGACCAACCCCTGCTGGAACTGTGGCGCGCCGGACGGCTCAACCAGTTGCGCACCCAGGGCAAAAAAGAGCTCCGACAGGGTCTGCTTGGCCTGTTGGCGCAACTTCCGGTGTTCACCCCTAATACGGTGCCCACCGCTTTGCTCACCTATTCGGTGCTATTAAACGTGCTGCCCGCCGATTTAGAAAAATAGTGATATCTTGACGGACGATTAATCCGTGCGATTACCATGCTACGACCGTTACTATTGGGGGGGTGGGTGCTGCTGTCATCGACACTTATGGCCCAGTCTCAACCCCTTCCTGGCGATTCCGCCCAACGTTTTTCCTTTTCGCCTGAGCGCCTTCAGCACATCGATGAATTTCTGCAATCGTGGGTAGACATCGGCAAGATACCCCACGCGCAGTCGTTGATTGTGCACCGGGGCGAGGTGGTTCACAACCGAGTATACGGCACCTCCGATGCGGAGCGCAAGCGTCCGCTCACCAAAAATGCCATCTGGCGCATCGCCTCGCAGACCAAGCTGGTCACCACCCTGGCCGTGATGATGCTCTACGAAGCGGGCGAGTTTCTGCTGGAAGACCCCATCAGCCAGTACATTCCGGCCTTCGATAGTGCGCAGGTGCTGGTCTCTCACGATTCGACGACCCTGGCCTACGAAACGCGTCCGGCATCCCGCCCCGTTACCATTCGAGATTTGCTCACCCATACCTCGGGCGTTGGTTACGAACATCCGCTGCAGGACCACCTGGAGTTTGAGGTACCCTTTTACTGCTCGCTAGACGATGATCTTCTGGAGGAGGTTATTGACCGTATCGCGGCGCGTCCGCTGCTGCACGATCCCGGAGCGCAGTTCACCTACGGGCTCAGCACCGACGTGCTGGGGCGCTTGGTGGAGGTGGTATCCGGACAATCGCTGGCCGAGTTTTTTCAGCAACGTATCTTCGCTCCGCTAAATATGAAAGACACGTACTTCTACTTACCGAAAGAAAAGGAAAGCCGGTTGGTTACCTTGTTTAGGAAAGACAAATCCAACGCTGCCTTAGCGGTGCAGCAGGACCCGCTTTTCCAAAACTACGCCCGGCAGGGTAAGCGAACTTTCTACAGCGGCGGGGCCGGACTGGTGAGCACCGCGGCCGACTATGCCAAGGTAGCGCAGTTGATTTTGAACGAAGGAGTATACCAAGGCAACCGCCTGCTGAGTCCCTTCACCGTGCGGATGATGACCCGTAATCAGATCGGCGACCACGAAGTGTGGGATCGGCACGACAAGTTTGGCTTCGGACTTCAGGTTATCACACCCGACAGCCGCTACGGAGACCTGGCACCACCCGGAGCACTCACCTGGGGCGGTTTATATTGTTCGGAGTATACTATCGACCCGACCAACGAATTGGTGATGCAGATTTATACGAATGTATATCCTTTTGCGCACTACAGCGCGTTGGTCCGCACCTACCGGGTGCTGGTGTACGGAGCGCTGGTGGAGAGGGTGGATTGAGGGATTAGCTAACGAATTTCTCTGGTCCGACGTTCGGAAAGTAATCGCTGTTAAGGCTGGTCTCCCGCCCGCCAACTGCCGCCCAGCGCCAAACTCAGGTTGATGGTGCTTTGGTATAAGTCTCCCACAATTGCTACGGCATCCACCTCGTTGAGCAGGGCGGTGCGCTCAGCGTCTACCACCTCCAGGTACGACACCAGACCGGCTTCGTAGCGTTGGCGGGCCAGGTCCAGGGCCCGGGTGGCGGCTTCCACCGTTTGCTGCTGCCGCTCGTACTGGTTGCGCAGATACCGAAGCGTAGCCAACTCGTTCTCTACTTCCTCAAAAGCCCCCAGCACCGACTGCTGATACAAGTCCGCCACCTGCCGGTAGCGGGCGTAGGCGGCATCAATAAACGCCCGATTGCGCCCGTAGTTGAACACCGGTTGCAGCAGCCCGCCGCCTACAGTATAAGCAAAACTCTGGGGAGTGAGCAGGTTCTCGAACGAGCGACCCTGGTAGCCGGTGTTGGCCGACAAAGTGACGTCGGGAAGAAGATTAGCGCGGGCCACGCCAATCCGGGTATTTTCGGCTTCCATGGTCTTGAGGGCGATCCAAACGTCGGGCCGCCGGGTGAGCACCGCAGCCGGAACCGTGACCGGAATGGCGGGTGGCAGGCCACTGAGGCGGTTAACGGGCAGGGCGAAATCGGAGGGCGGTTGGCCCGTGAGTACGGCCAACGAATTCTCGAAGCGGGCGCGCTGGTTAACGAATGTCCAGCGTTGCGACTGGGCGATGCCCAACTGGGTTTCGGCCCGGGCCAAGTCGAGCGCGTCGGAGGCCCCGGCCTCGAAGTTGAGGCGGGCAATCTCTACCGACCGCTCCCGCAGCACGATGGTAGAATCGTACAAGGCGACCTGCATATCGAGCCGCCGAACGTTCACGTAGTCCGATGCCGCCCGGGCGCGTAGTGCCAGCAGTAGGTTATGATACTCCAATAAGCTGATCTCCGCCTCAATCACCGAAGCCCGGTAGGTGTTTCGCAACGCTCCCCAGAGGTCCAACCGGTAACTAGCTAGCCCCTGTAACGAGTAGTTGTTGAAGCGATTGGATTGGAAGCGTTGTGCCGCGTTCTCGGAAACCACGGTGCGCGAGGTGTTGACATTGACCTCTAATTCGGGCAGTAAAAAGGATCGGTCCACCCGAGCCAGCGTGCGCACCTGCTCCACGTTGTGCAGTGCCGCCTTCAAATCGTTGTTATTAACCGACACCTGGCGAATGATGGCGTTTAGTGTGGTATCGCCAAAGTACTTCCACCACAGCGTGTCGACGGGCACCGCCGCCAGCGAGTCAGCGAACGACTGGTACTTAAAATCGCCGTAGGTATCCGTACTGGGTCGCTCAAACGTCGGCACCAAATTACAGGAAACCAGGCTGACAGCGATAGAAACAATGGATAAGATCCACAGAGGCTTTTTCAGACGGATCAAATCAGGCGGGGTTTAAATCTCGTTCGTTTAAGGACTTTTCTAGCTCATCGGCCACCGCATTGGGACTGGACGTACCCCGAGCAATGAGTTTGTACATGGCGGGTACCGTGTAGATAGTAAATGTCGAAGACACCAGCACGCCGAACAGAATGGCAATCCCGATCACCAGCCGGGTTTCGCTGCCCGCTCCAAACGAGATGATGAGCGGCAACGAGCCCATGATCGTCGTTAGGCCAGTCATCAAGATCGGGCGCAGCCGCATCACCGAGGCGTCGATGATAGCACTGTCGAAATCCTGCCCCCGGTCGCGCAGTTGGTTGATAAACTCCACGATCAGGATGCCATTCTTGGTGGCCAGTCCCACCAGCATAATCATGCCGATCTGGCTATAGATATTGATGGACTGCCCGAAAAGCCACAGCCCCAGCAAGGCTCCCAGCAGGGCAAACGGCACCGTTAGGATCAGCACCAGGGGATGGATAAAACTTTCGAACTGGGCGGCCAGCACCAGATAAACAACGATCAGTGCCAAAACAAACACGAAAATCACCGACTCTCCGGATTCTTTATAGTCCAGCGACTCGCCCTTGTAGCCCACCGTCACCCCGTCGGGCAGCGTCTCCGCCACCACTCCATCCAGATAATCCAGCGCCTGCCCCAGGGTGTAGCCGTCGGTCAGGTTGGCCTCGATGGTGATGGCCCGCATGCGGTTGTAGCGGTTCAGGGTGCCCGAGTCAGCAAATTCTTCGAGGGTGACCAGATTAGATAGCGGGATAAGCTGGCCCGAGCGTGCGGAGCGGACAAAGATGTTTTTCAGATCGTACAGCATCCGCTTCTGTTCGAAATCAGACTCTACAATCACGTCGTATTCTTCGCCGTCTTTGATGAAGGTGGTTACCAGCCGGGAGCCGAGCAGGGTCTCCAGCGTCCTTCCGACGTTGATGATGGAAACCCCCAGTTCGGCGGCGCGGATCTTGTCGACGTTCACCTTTAATTGGGGCTTGGTCTCCTTGTAGTCGAAGTCGATATCGGTTAGGCCGGGGTAGTCATCGATCTCACTGAGCAACTGGTCGCGCCATTCGGCAATTTCATCGTAGTTGTCTCCGCTCAGCACGTACTGCACTGGTTTGCCAGAACCCGAACTGAGTCCCTGCCGCATGATCACCGAAATTTGTAGTCCATTTAGGTCCGACAGTTTCTCCCGTACCTCTTCCATGATCTCCCAGGCGGAGCGCCGCTCCGAAAAATCCGACAGCACGATGATCACGAAGCCATCGTTGAAGGACTGAACGCTGCCCCCCCGGCCCTGCGGCGTCCGCACCAGCACCGTGCCCGCCTCGCCGGTTTCATCGTGCAGGTACATTAGCCGGTCCTCAATCTCGTCCATGTAGGATTTGGTATACGAATAGGTAGATCCTTCCGGAGCCAGGGTGCTGATGAAGAACACGCCCCGGTCTTCTTTAGGAATAAACTCCTTGGGAACAATGAAGAACAAAGCCACCGAGCCCGCCAGAAACACCACGATGATCACCACGCTGATCCAGGGTCGGACAATAAATCGCTCCAGGCTGGATTGATACTTCTTTTGTAGATACTTGATCGCCCGGTCGGCCCCGCGGGTGATGAAGTTGCCCCGGTTCTGTTTATACTTTAGCGTTTTGGAGCACAGCATGGGAGACAGCGACAGCGCCACCACGGTGGAGAAAACTACGGCCGCCGCCATCGCCATCGCAAACTCAGTAAACAGCTTGCCAATGTCGCCCGACAAGAAAGTGATGGGGATAAACACGGCCAACAGCACCAGCGAGGTGGCGATAACGGCGAAGCCTACTTCGCGGGCGCCCTGGTAGGCGGCCACCAGCGGTTTTTCGCCCTGTTCCAGCCGGGAGTAAATATTTTCCAACACCACAATGGCATCGTCCACCACCAAGCCAATGGCCAGCACCAGCGCCAGCAGGGTTAGCAGATTCAGCGAGTAGCCGAACAGCAGCAGCACGATGCAGGTGCCCACCAGCGAAACCGGCACGGTGACCGCCGGGATAATCGTGGCCCGCACATCTCCTAAGAAAATATAAATCACCAATACCACTAGGATCACCGAGATGATCAGCGTTTTGTACACTTCGGAAATGGCTTCGGAAATGAACAGCGAACGGTCGTAGCTGTTGCTCATCGACATATGGTCGGGCAGTGTGGGTTTTATTCTTTCCACTTCCTCCTTCACCGCCTGGGCAATATCCAGGGTGTTGGATTTAGACTGTTTGATGATGCCTAACCCCACCCGCATCTTGCCATTGCCGGTGTAGCTGGTGCGGTGCTCCTCGGCGCCCAGTTGCACCCGGGCCACCTCGTTGAGATGAATGTGGTGCCCGTTTTCGTTGCGCTTGATGATCAGATTATTGAAATCCTCTACCTCCTGAAACTCCCGGTTCAGACGCACGGTGAACTGCCGGTCTAGCGACTCGAGCGAACCGGCCGGAAGTTCTACGTTTTCTTGCCGCAGGGCGTTTTCCACGTCGGCCACGGTGAGTTGCCGGGCGGCCAGCGCCTCTCGGTTGATCCACACCCGCATGGCGTAGCGGGAGCCGCCGGATATTCGGACGCGCGCCACGCCGGACAGCACCGAAAATCGGTCGACCAGATACCGGTCGGCGTAGTCGGTGAGTTCCAGCATGCCCATCTCGGTGCTGGTCAGGTTCAGATACAGCACCGCATCCGACCCAGCGTCTACCTTGCTGATCTCCGGCGGGTCGGCTTCTTCCGGCAGGTTGTTCGAGCAGATTCGACACTGCTTCGCGCACGTCGTTGGCGGCCGCGTCAATATCCCGATTCAGGTTGAACTCGATGGTCACTTCCGAGCGCCCGTCTACGCTGCTGGAGGAGATTTGCTTGATGGCTTCTACCTCGCTCACCCGTTGTTCTACCAGTTGCGTAATGCGGGTTTCCACCACGGCGGCCGACGCACCCAGGTAATTGGTCTCCACCGATACAATCGGAGGCTCGATGTCGGGATACTCCCGCACCACCAGCCGGGTGTAGCATACCAGTCCGAAAGCCACAATCAACAAACTGAGCACCGCGGCAAAAACCGGTCTTTTAACGGATACGTCGGATAATTTCATACGCGTGAGGTAACTGTTGAAAAGCGAAGCTTACTGATCACTCGGACAACTGTCTTTCAAGGTTGATCGTTTCTTTCGGATCGGAGGGCTGGTCAAACGTGCCGCTCACTTCAACCACCATCCCGTCTTCCAGGTCCTGAAGCGCGGAGGTGGCAACCGAATCGCCGAGTTCTAGTCCGGAGGTCACTTCCACGTAGCCGGGTTTTCTTCTTCCCAGCGCGATCTCAGTTTTCCGGACGCTATCTTGCTTCACCTTGAATACAAATTTTTTGTCCCCGTCCTGGATGAGCGACCGCTCGGGAATGGTGGGGGACTGGCTTTTCTCCAGGGCCAGGGCCACGTAGAGCAACATGCCGGGCTTGAGCAGGTGATCTTCGTTCGGGATCTCAGCGCGCACCCGCACCGACCGGGAGGCCGGGTCTACCCGGGTATCAATTTCGGCGATGGTTCCCGCAAAAGTACGCTCGGGATAGGCCTGCGATTTGGTCATGATGGGCAGGCCCGCCTTGACCTGGCCCAGGTAGACTTCCGGTACGGTGAAGTCGACGCGCATGGTGCTCAGATCGTCGATGGTGGTGATCACGTTCTGCGGCGACACCAGTGAGCCCGCGCTGATGTTGCGCAGGCCCAGCACGCCGTCGAAGGGTGCCCGGATGATGCGGTCGGCGATTTGCGCCTGGAATTGCTGAATCTGTTGCTCGGCCACCTGCTTTTGGGTGTTTCGGGCGTCGAGGGCCGACACGGCGGCGGCGCCGCTTTTGACTAATCCCGTCAGTCGTTCTATTTCGCGGTCCTGTTCCTGCAAGCTGGCCCGGGCCGACCGGAGTCGGGCACTTTCTTCGGAGTAGCGCAGCACGACAATCACGTCGCCCTTTTGCACAGCTTGTCCATCTCTGAAGCTGATCTTTTCTACTACCTCGGTCACGTTCGGAGTAATTTCGGCCGATTCGTAGGCAAAGGTAGAGCCCACCGCTTCCACAAAGTCAGCGAACTCGGATTCGGTCACCTTGGCTATTTTCACTAAGATAGATTTTTCTTTTGCGGTAGTATTTTTCTCTGGCTGCTTGCCGATGAGCGAGGGAAAAAGTAGGATAACCACCACGGCGACGACCAGGATACCTCCTCCGATAAAAAACCATTTTTTCATGCACGCTTGGGGTAGGGTCAAAGGCTAACCAGACAGCCCGCTGGCCTCGGTGGCTGACAACTGACTGGTTGAATTTGAGCCAATAAAACAACCCCCTGGGGCGATTGTTTTTGGGCTTTGAATATCAGAGCAACCTTTATTTCCTTGAAGGCAGGTAGTCAGCTACGCCAGATGATACCATGATCCAACTCAAAATACGCACGTACCAGAATGTGGCGAGAACGAATAATTTTGCTCCACTCGATTATTTTTTCTACGCCCGCTGGTCAACCGGCGCTGGAAGTAGTTTGAGAAACCGCCGGTTGTTTGTCTTCCCGCAGCAACCGATGAATGTCGTTGATGAGCACATCCACCTTCTCGGTTACGGTGCCGTCGTACATGCCCCGGATGCGGTGTTGCTTGTCTACCAGAATAAAGGCCCCACTGTGGATGCGTCCGCCAGGAGCCTGCTCCTCTTCGGCGGCCGTCACCATGTAGCTTTTGAGCGCAATGTTAAAGATGCTGTCCTTCTCCCCGGTGACGAACTGCCAAGCCGGAGTTGTTACGCCCAGACGTTCGGCGTAGTCGTGCAATAAGGCTACGGTATCGTATTCCGGATCGATGGTGTGCGACACAATGGCTACTTCCGGATTGTCCTTAAATTCGTCGTACACCCGCAGCATCTCCTTTTTCATAACGGGGCAGATGGTAGGGCAACTGGTGAAGAAGAAGTCCGCCACGTAGATTTTGCCGTCTAGCGTAGCGGGAGTGACTAGCGCGCTATCCTGGTTCACGAACGAAAAGTTGCCCACCGTGTGGTAAACGGTATCTTGGGTAGCTTCGTCGTAGTACTTGCGCCCTAAAATCGGAAGTTCATTGTTAGTTTCAACGGTGGGTGGGGAACAAGCAATGACCGTTACGAACAGTGCCAAGGACAAAGAGCGTTTCATAGTGTAAAGTTGAGTAGGTTTAAGATTAAGTAGGCAACACCAACGCAGTGCCTCAGATTCTTTTCTTAGCGGGCTTATTTCGATCTCGCAACCGCTTGTAAAGGCGAATGGCGACCATCAGCACCGCCGCGAAGGCTACCAGACCTAGCATGGCCCACAGCAAACTGAGCGCGTTTTTGAGAATGACAATGAACACAATGCTCACCAGAAATAGGGTAGCCACCTCGTTCCACACCCGCAACTGCTGCGAACTGTAGCGCACCTCGTCGCGCTGCAGCTGCCGATACAGCCCGTGACACAGGCCGTGATAGGCAAATAATCCTACCACAAAACCCAGTTTGAGCCACAACCACGAGGGAACTCCACCAGCTTGGTAGTAAAAGTACAGAAAATAGCTTCCTAACCCCAGGGTAAGCACTGCCGAGGGCCAGGTGATCCCGTACCACAAGCGCTTCGACCAGTCTTTCAGCTTCGCCAACAAAATGCTGCGCGCCGGTTCTGCTTCTTGATGGGCTTCTACGGTGTAAATAAAGAGGCGAACGATATAAAACAGCCCGGCGAACCAAGTAACAATAAAGATGATATGAAGGGCCTTAATGTACTGGTAGGTCATGCCGATTCGCGGGCTACCGAATTTTGCACCGTTCGGTCTTCCACCAAGTGTCCGCCCTTCATCTGAACGATGCGCTGGGTTTTTTCGGCCAGCGTCAGGTCGTGCGTCACCAGCACCAGCGTGGTGCCCGAGGCGCGGTTCAGGTTAAAAAGCAGCTTTTCCACTTGTTGTCCCGTTTCTTCGTCCAGGTTGCCGGTGGGTTCGTCGGCAAACAAAATTTTGGGTTCATTCGAGAAGGCGCGGGCCAATGAAACCCGTTGCTGCTCTCCGCCCGACAACTGGTTCGGGTAGTGGTGCTGCCGGTCGGCGAGTCCCACCTGATCCAACAGCGACAGGGCTCTTTTTTCGGCACTTTTAGCTCCTTGCAATTCCAGGGGCACCATCACGTTCTCCAGGGCGGTAAGCGTAGGCATCAAATTAAAATTCTGAAATACGAAGCCCACGTGCCTTCCCCGCACCGCCGCCCGTTCGTCTTCGCTCAGATCGTTGAGCACCACCCCGTTGAGCGTTACCGAACCCAAGGTAGCCCGGTCTAGTCCGGCACACAAACCCAACAACGTAGTCTTTCCACTGCCGGAGGGCCCCACAATGGCGCAGGTGGCTCCGGCAGGAATAGCGAGGTTTACGTCGCTGAGCACGGTGAGGGTTTTCTCGCCGCTGCGGTAGCTTTTGGATAAGTTTTCTGTAATTAAAATATCACTCATGGGATCAACTGCTTTTACGCTCCTCTAAGATATCACTAACCGTTTTCTCAAAATCGAATGTCGGTTCGTGCTTGCTTTCTTCGTAAGCAATAATATCTAACAAATCTTCCGTATCAACCACCTCGGCAAATTCATGGTTCAAACTCGCCAGACTAGTCAGGTGGATCGTCTCCGCATCGTATTTTTCGCCGTGGATGCCCACCCGGTCAAAAGCTGCCGTAGCATCAGAGATCAAGATAACCCGGTAGCCATAGTTTCCGGCCATCCGGGCGGTGGTCGACACGCAGTGGTTAGTAGTCAGCCCGACAATGACCACCGTTTCTATTCCGGCCTGATCTAGCTGATCTTTTAGATCGGTACCGATGAAGGCGCTGTTCACGTTCTTCACCGAAACCGGTTCTCCCGGCAGTGGTTTCACGGCTTCCTGTATGGCAAAGCCAGGATTGGATTGGTGCAGTGGTGATTCGGGATTTTGCGAGCTGTGCTGCACATGGAATACCGGAAGGCGTAACGCGCGCCACTGCTCGAGAATGCGTTGCGCGTTGACTTCGGCGTCGGGATTGTTGCGGTTTCCACCGTAGAAGGCTTCATTTTCGAGCCCTCTCTGGATATCAATAAGGAGCAGGGCGGGTTTCTTGTCTTTTAGTGTCATTTGTTTTGGCGAAGCGAGTTATTTCAGTACCGTATGGTCAGGTTTAGCGTAGCGAAGTTTTGGCATTTTCCTTGTTTTTCGTGGTCAAACTCCATAAACAAATGATAGTGCTCATTGGATCTAAAAAATATTTCGGTTTCTCCTCTAAAAGCGTTGACAAATGAACTATCGAAATTTGACCTTGGTATTCCAAACTCCACTTTCGTTAACCGCAAAATACCGTTAGGATAAACCATAGGCTCTTGGACTTTCTTATGGCTTTGATAAGGCAATCGGAAAGTCCAGGGTAAGTAAGGTTGATCTGCGTTAGCCAATACCTCTATGGCCATTCCCGGAGGGAAGTAAGTAGGTTGATACTTCAAACTATCTTTAAACAGCCCATTGGTGCCTTCAGTATTCACTAAACAAGGCCAAAGGGGGACGCCCCATTGTTCTTGTGGTGCGACCGATCCCAAAGCCCAACTTTCCGGGTAAGATCGCTACTAATCTCTTCTTCGTTCTTTACCCACAGTATCTCCAAAAAACAGTTTTCAAAGTAGAATTTTCGATTGACAGTCCCCTGTCCGGGATGTTCACGACTACTACCCTCGATGAGCCCAAATGAGACTAGTTCGTCTGCTTCGGTCCCTTCGTCGTTTGAGAATATAAATAGATGGTCAGTTTCCATTATGCTTTAAAAGATGCGCGACAATTTATTTAGCCAAACGAAACCCCCTCTGGCTCCGTTCTTGATTTAGTTACGTGAAATAGTTATAAAAAGATCAGTCATTATGTTTTGTTGCAAAAGTACGCTTACGATCTTTCTGCTCAGCTGGCTCGTTGTGCGTTGTCAAAGTCCCCGCGAACCGGCCGTGGAAGAAGCTAAACCGGTTGAAACCACTGCCGTGGCGGCCGACGATACGACACAGTCCGAGAAGGTTATTCTTTTTTTTGGCAACAGCCTCACCGCGGGCTACGGATTAGAACCAAACGAAGCCTTCCCCGCCCTGATTCAGCAAAAGCTTGATTCGTTGGGTTACAACTACCGCACGGTGAACGCCGGACTGAGCGGGGAAACCACCGCCAGCGGCCTGTCTCGACTCGACTGGGTGCTAGAACGCCAGCCGGTCGACGTTTTTGTGCTCGAACTAGGGGCCAACGATGGGCTGCGGGGCATTGATCCTAGCGAAACGCAGAAAAATCTAGTGGCGATCATTGACCGGGTGCGGGCAGCCAATCCGGCGGTTGATATTGTGCTGGCCGGGATGCTGGTGCCCCCCAACATGGGCAACGCCTACACTGAGCGCTTCCAGAAAGTTTTTCCGGCGGTGGCCGCCGCCAAAGATATTATGCTGATTCCCTTTTTGCTCGAAGGAGTCGCCGGAGACCCCGAACTCAACCAGGCCGACGGCATCCATCCTACGATCGAAGGACAAAAAATTGTTACCGAAAACGTTTGGACTACTCTGGAGCCGTTGGTAGCCTCGGGTTCCTAGCGACAGCAAAAACCGAATCGCTTAACTTCTCCGGATACTTCCGAACCCCACCCTTTACCTCCCGTACATTTCATAACTCACTCATTCACTCTTTTATGTCCGTACACTCTATCCCCGTCCGAGAATTTTTTAAGAATCCTGAGAAGGCCAATTTTGACCTATCTCCTAACGGAAAATATTTATCTTTTTTGGCTCCTTACCGTGATAGGATGAACCTGCACGTGCAGAAGGTCGGTAGCGAAGAGGTTAATCGTATTACCAATGTGACCGAACGCGACATCGCCGGTTACTACTGGGCCGACGACGAGCAATTAGTTTACTTGCAAGACAATGGAGGCGACGAGAACTACTATCTGACGGTGGTGACCAAAAACGGCAAGGACGACCGACCGCTGACCAAGTTCGACAACGTGAAAACCCAGCTTATCGACGATCTGGAAGACATCCCCGATCAGGCCATCGTCGGACTCAACCAGCGTAATCCGGAGGTGTTCGACGCTTATCGTCTCAACATCCGCACCGGCGCGCTGGACCTGATCGCCGAAAATCCGGGCAATATTGTGGGCTGGATCACCGACCACGCGGGGGCCCTGCGGATGGCTGCTACCACCGACGGAGTGAACACCACCCTGCTGTATCGCGACACCGAGGAAGAGGATTTTCGCCCACTGATCACCACCAACTTTAAAGAGTCGGTATCGCCCCTCTTTTTCACCTTTGACGATCAGAACTTTTACGCGTCTTCTAACCGGGAGCGAGACAAAAGTGCTATCGTAAAGATTGATAGCACCACCGGTGAGGAAATTGAGTTGCTGTTCGAGCATCCTGAGGTAGACGTATCTAACTTGAGCTATTCTCACAAGCGCAAGGTGCTCACCGGCATCGCCTACACCACCTGGAAAACCGAGCGCAAGTTTCTGGACGAACAAGCCGAGCAGCGCTACAACCGGTTAAAACAAGAACTCGGCGACTACGAAATCGCCATCACCAGTTCCAGCAAGAACGAAGATAAGTTTATCGTGCGCACCTACAGCGACCGTTCGTTGGGCGCTTACTACTTCTACGACGCTACGGAGGACACCGTAGAAAAGATCATTGAGGTGAGCTCCTGGCTGCGGGAAGCGGAAATGGCCGAGATGAAACCGATTACCTATGCCGCCCGCGATGGGCTAACCATCCACGGTTATCTTACATTGCCGGTGGGAGCTGCGGCGAAAAACCTGCCGGTGGTGGTGAATCCGCACGGCGGACCCTGGGCGCGCGACCGCTGGGGCTTTAATCCGGAAGTACAGTTTCTGGCCAACCGGGGCTATGCCGTGCTGCAAACTAATTTCCGCGGCTCCACCGGCTACGGCCGCGCCTTTTGGGAGGCCTCGTTCCGGCAGTGGGGCCTCAGTATGCAAGATGACATCACCGACGGAGTAAATTATTTAATTGAGCAGGGTATCGCTGATCCGAAGCGGGTGGCCATCTACGGCGGCAGCTACGGCGGTTACGCCACCCTGGCCGGACTAGCCTTCACGCCCGATCTGTACGCCTGCGGCGTGGATTACGTGGGCGTGTCTAACCTGTTCACGTTTTTGCAGACCATTCCGCCCTACTGGAAGCCGATGCTAGAGATGATGTACGAGATGGTGGGTAACCCGGAAGACCTGAAAGAGCAGTTTGAGCAAACTTCCCCCGCCTTGCGGGCCGACAGGATCACCGCTCCGCTGTTGATTGCTCAGGGAGCCAAGGACCCCCGCGTCAACGTTGCCGAGTCAGACCAGATGGTGGAGGCCCTGCAACAGCGCGGCGTGAAAGTAGCGTATTTGGTGAAGGAAAACGAAGGGCACGGGTTCCACAACGAAGAAAATCGCTTTGAATTCTACGAGGCGATGGAACGGTTTCTGGGTGAGCATCTGTAACTCCGTGGCGACGTGCCGCGTCCACGGTGGATTAATCGCGTCGCCACAATTACGGCGTATCCCAATTATACAGCACCCGCGAGAAGTCTCGGTCTTTCAAATCTTCGGGCAGGATGAAGAAGTTAGCCACTCCCCGGTCACCCCAGTTGACGCGCTCGTCATCCGAATCGATTTGCAATAGCAGCACCGCCTCTTCGTATTCCTTTTGCTCGAAGCGGGGGTCTTCCTGCGTAAAGTGCGCATAGCCGCCCATCTTATGTCCTACGGCCTGCGACAAGCGGGCGTAAGAACCCTTCACTTCTACCGCGTCAGACCCAAACTGATCAAAAAACACGTAGGGCGATTCCTCAAAGGTGCGGTCAAAGCGCACATCCTGCAACGACACCGGAGCTTCAGCCAGCGAGAAACTGAGCGCGTAAATATCGTCCAGCGGCATATCGTCGAAGTAGGGCAGAAAGCTAAAGTCTTTCACGCAGTTTTTTGCGTCCACCTCCGGATGATACAGCACCCGAAAGTAATCGGGGGTGTCAGGCTGCTCGGGATCCATGCCGTATAGTTCGTCGTCGGCGATGTAGAACTGCAAAATGCCCTGGGCAGGGAAATCACCCAAGGCCGGTAAATCGCTACAGTTAATTTGCGCCAGCAGAAACAGCGGTTGCCCTTCCACGTCAGTAGGATACTCCGTGCCCACGGGCAAATACGGATTGCCGCCAAACTTGCTAGCAACGATCGATGTCTCGACTTCTGGTTCGGTGCGAATGCGAATGAAGGGCTGCACCGAAGCTTCAATAGGCTTCCGGTAGGAGGCTAGAGGATTGGGTAGGGATAACACGGTTCGATTGAGTGATCACACAAGAGGCAAAGATAGACCATCATTTATAATTATCATAGCTAAAAAAACTCGAATTAACGGATGCGCTGATTCCACCATCGGTTGCTGAAAGAACTGCTTCCTTCGGCTGGTTTTCCTTGGTCAGATGCCTACCTTTGCCGTTAACATTGCGGGATTTAGCCCGTATTATTAGTATGAAAGATATTTTCTTCACTCCTGGCCCCTCTGAATTGTATTTCACCGCGGAAGGGCACCTAAAACGTGCTCTAAACGAGCAGATACCTTCCATCTCGCACCGTAGCGCCCGGTTTGAGGCGATTTATCAGGAAGCCGCTACCAATCTACGGACGCTGCTGTCCGTTCCCGAATCCTTTCACGTACTGTTTACCGGCTCGGCGACCGAAATTTGGGAGCGCTTGATTGAAAACTGCGTTGCCGAACAGAGCTATCACTACGTGAACGGCGCTTTCTCCCGGCGCTTCTACGAAACCGCGCAGCAACTCCAGAAAAAGCCGCTCATTCAGGAAGCTCCGGAAGGCAGCTGTGCCGCTCCCCACCCCGAAGCCATTCCCCCTTCGGTTGAACTGGTGGCCTTCACCCAGAACGAAACCAGCACCGGAGCAGCTCAACCGCTGGCTGACATCTACGCGGTTCGCCAGGCGCACCCCGATGTGCTTATTGCCGTAGACGCTGTTTCCACCTTGCCCTATCCTAACATTGACTACACCCAGGTGGATAGCGTATTTTTCTCGGTCCAGAAAGGATTTGGACTACCCGCTGGCTTGGGCGTTTGGCTGGTTAACGGCCGGTGTGTAGAAAAGGCGCAACAACTTGAGCAAGCAGGTCACCGCATTGGCACCTATCATTCACTGCCGTCCTTGGTTGAAAAAGCGCAGAAGAACCAAAACCCTGAAACACCCAACGTCTTGGGGATATACCTATTGGCGAAGGTAACCGCCGATATGTTGACCAAAGGGATCGCGCAGATTCGGAAAGAAACTGACTACAAAGCTTCCCTGCTCTACCATACGCTGGAAGCGCACCCGCTGCTTTCTCCCTTTGTTACTGAACCAAAGTACCGCTCTAAGACCGTCATTGTGGCAGAAGCTGGCCCTGCCGCCTCTGACATAATTGCTGCCCTTAAAAAAGATCACTTGGTTGTCGGAAGCGGATACGGAAGTTTTAAGCAAAAGCATATCAGAATTGCCAATTTTCCTACCCATTCCAAAGAGCAAATGGAAGCATTGGTGGATAAATTAAATGCAATAAAATAGCCAAAATGGTCTAGAATTTGCACGTATAAGTGGCGGCTTACGCTAAAAAAACGAGTAAGCTTAACAGACAGTACATGAGAGGTTAAGGGTGAAACGAATGTTTCTCATTTATACGAACATGAACTACTTTACGTCTGTTTACTGAATAGATCGGCAATCATTTACCGAAGAAATTAGAGAACTAACAATTATATGAATCCACTTAAAAAAGTTTTAGTGTGTCTGGATGCTACTGAAATGGACGCTACGCTCATTCAGTTCGCTGCTTTCGTAGCGCAAGCCGAATCAGTAGAATCCATTCACTTCGTCAACGTGATCATGAAAACCCAGTTGCCTAGTAAGCTGCGCAAGGAGTTTCCTGATCTGATGGAAAAAGCGCTCGTTGATCGTCGGCGCGAGTTAGAGAAGAAGGTGATTGAGCACTTTGATCTTACCCTGGACGTGAAGGTGAAGATTGCCGTAGAACAAGGACCGCTTCCCTCTAAGCAAATTCTGAACCTAGCCGACAAACACAACATTGACGTGATTGTGGTAGGTCGGAAAAAGAACCTTCGCAACAATAGTGTGGTGACGCAACGTCTGGCTCGTCGCGCCAGCTGCTCGCTGCTTATTGTTCCGGAAAAAGACTATACTTCTATACGAAAACTGATGGTAGCCACCGACTTCTCCAAAGACTCAGTCGGGGCGATGAATGCAGCCATCGATACGGCTACCCGGGAAGCAATTCGTGGCAACCAGGTAGAAGTAATTTGTCACCACGCGTATCAGGTTCCGGTAGGGTACCACTACACCGGGAAGTCGTTTGAAGAGTCGGCGCACGTGATGGAAGAAAACGCCCGAAAGCGCTACAAACGCTTTATCCATCAGGTAGACACCAAAGATATAAAGATTACTCCCTCTTTTGCCCTCGCTAAGAATGACGATTTGGTGACCGGTATTTATGAGGCGGCGGTGGCGCATCAGGTAGATTTCGTGGTCATTGGCGGAAAAGGTAAGTCAGCTTCTACCGCTTTGTTTCCCATCGGGACCAACACGGAGAAACTGATCAGTGTGGACTCTGAGATTCCACTGTTGGTGGTGCGTACCAAGCATAAAAACGCGGGCATCATTGATATGCTTCAGCGCATATAAAAATCGCGACGAACGCTACCAAGCGTGTCTGCATCTGTCAAAGCTTCTGCTACTTAGGTAGTAGGAGCTTTTTTTTGTCCGCTTGCATTTTTTCCTGATAGGCACGCACAATGTAAGTTTTATACTAAGATTACACTTTTTTGATAAACAATATCACTAATTAGCCTTTTTTAGTTTAATGGTATTACATAGTTTTGGTTTAACAAGGACAAGACCATTAAACAAACCACTTATGAGATCAGACAGACAGACAGCAGAGGCTACCAATGCCATTCTTCCCGAGCATATATCGCTTAGTAGTCAGCAAACCGAAGAGGCGCTGACCCTTTTTAACCACTATGATATCGACGGCAACGGAAGTATCACCAAAGAAGAACTGAAAAAGATTATGCGCTCGTTTGAGCAACCGCTGGAAGGAGCGCAGATCGACAACTATTTCGCCGCCTTTGATCTAAATCACTCGGATGGCATCGACCTGTTGGAGTTCTTAGGGGTGATTAAACACTGGCTAGCTAGCCAAATGAACCGCTTGGCCGAGAGCGAAGCCTTGGGTAGTTCCTTTGAAATCAACGAATTGCGAATTCTGGTCGGCTACTTCACCATATCGCTGTTTAGCAAGGACCAGGTGCTGCAGCGGGCCAACGACCCGGTAGATTCCGTGAACATCCTGATCAGTGGCGTGGCGGTATCCGAGGCAAAACGCTCCCGGCAGCTTCTCACCGAAGGTAGCGTTTTCGGTGCTACTCAAGGAACCAAGGTCGAGTCGTATGATACCCAGGTAACCGCCGAAACCAACGGTGTTCTGCTGAAAATGTCTATCGATCAGGTAGCTGAGTTAGTAAGGCAGCACCCCCTGATCACCCTTAAGCTAAACCAATCGCTGGACTATAAACTGACTTCGATGATCGCCAAGCTGACCAAAAAGCCGGCGCGCCGCGGTCTTTAACCGACCGTTACGATACGCCGGTAGCGCGCCGTGAGCACTGCGGCCGACGATAGCGTGAAGAGCGCCATAAGCCCGTAGCCCCACAGGATATGGGAACCCACTCCGAAAAAAGGAAGCGATAAAATCAGGATAAACGCCGTCCGGTTCATCACGTTAATGATGCCGAAGATGCTGTTCACGCGTCCAATGACCTGATTGGGTACGTGCCGGAATAAAAATGACAAACGCAGCACGCGCGCTCCGGCGTTCGCAAAGCCAATCATCAGTCCCACGCAGAGGAACACCCCCACCGACCGGGTAAGGGTACTGAGCAGCAGGGCCGCGGTAGCCAACAGGAGCATGATGATAATGGCGCGCACGACGGTGAAGTTTTCGAAAGAGGGCTCCCACCAATGCTCCCGCGGTCAATGCGCCCGCGCCGTACAGCACTTCCATTGCTCCGAAAACATTTCCGCCCGCCCGCAAGTGGTTGGTGATGTAGAGGGGCATCAGGGCGTTTAGCTTCACCAGCATCACCACAAAGATGCTGTGCGAAAACACTCCGAACAAAAAAATGATGGGATTACGACGCAGGTAAGAAAAGCCCGTGCGGAGTCGCTGAATAAACGCTCCCCTATCAATGGTATCAAAGTGGGCCGGAACGTAGCGAATCAGTGCAATTAATCCAATAGACAGCCCGTAGGTGATCCCGTCCATCAAGAATATTTCCTGGATGGTCCAGGCATCCACCTGCCAGTTTATGGCGATGGATTGCCCCCCAATCTTCCACAAGTAGGCAATATCAATACCTTCCAGCAGCAGGGCCGCTCCCGCCCCGGCGAGCACATTGGTGCTTTGCCCCACAATCTCAATGGCCGACGTCACTTTGGTATACTCACCCTCTTTGGTGATTTCGTGCGCAAAGGCGTAGAGATTGGGGTAGTGCAGATAAAAACCGAACACGGTGGTGGCGAACACTAAGATGATAAGTAGCGTAGGCATGTTGCCTGTTGACAACCCGTAGGCGGCCGCGCTCAGCAGAATGGCTCCTTCCACCGCGTTATTGACCAGAAACACCCGCTTTCGGTTGAACCGGTCAACGATAGTTCCGGCGGTGAGTCCCCACAGTATGGTGGCCCCCGTGATGATGCCGTAGATCAGGTTAAAGTCCGAGGAAATGCCCTGCCGCGCAAAGTACCAGGGCACCGATAGCATGGTGATTCCCTGAGCGAAGCCGGAGATACCGTTGGCAGTGAACAGAAGGGCAAGGGATTGTCGGCGGCTCATGCAGTTGACAGAACGCCGTGGCCGGAAGAAGGTTTGGTGAGGAACTTGCTAAGTGGCTAGATGACTTTCAGGATGGGCTAGATGCTGGATACTAGTCACTGAATAACTCTGAGGATGAGCCATGAACGCTAGCGACTAGTATCCGATAACCCAATCCGGCGTTCAGTAGTTACACCAGTCCATGAGCATCATTAATCTTAAGCAGCAGTCCAGGGCTAAGGCCATGAAGTACTGCGCCTATCAGGAGCGGACGCAACAGGAAGTGCGCGACAAACTGTACAGCTATGGTTTGTATCCCGACGCAGTGGAAGAAGTGCTCACTGACTTAATTAGTGAAGACTTCGTCAACGAAGAGCGGTACGCGCAGTCGTTTGCCCGGGGGAAGTTTCGGCAAAACCGCTGGGGACGCATCAAGATCAGTCGGTCGTTGCAGCAGAAGCAGTTGTCTCGTTACTGCGTGGAGAAGGGCCTGCAAGAAATCGACCCGGAAGCATACGAAGAGACGCTGCTTAAGCTGATGAGCGACAAGTGGGCCACGCTAGCGCAAGAAGACAGCTACGCCCGAAAGCACAAAACGGTGCGTTACGTGCTTGGCAAAGGCTATGAAGCAGACCTTGCCTGGAGGGTGGCCGGAGAGTTAGAAACCACTCAGCCGGATAAATGACCCTTTGACCAAAAGACTTCACGCAACGGCTACCAGACAATCGGCTTTTAAGACCGGGATCACTTCGTATAAGCTCTCCCGAAGGCAGAACGCAATGTCTTCCTGACGGCCCAACTGCTGCAATCGCCGCACGTGCGATGATTGCGAGAGGAAGCCCAGCAGGTCATGCTGCGCCGCTTGGTAGGCCACGCTAGCCATCAAGGCCGCGTCGCTGCCAGCCTGAAAGTGACTTCGCAGTTGATCTACGAGCGCTCCGGCAAATAGCGTGTCTTCCAAATTGACGTGCCCCTTCCAGCCCGCACACACCACCACGACGGAAGTCTCTTGAGCAGTTAGAAAATTGACGACCGCCCTTAGGTTCAAGAATGAGGCGGTAATAAGTTGCCGGGCGCCCTTGGCCATTTCAATGGCCAGCGTTCCGTTGGTGGTGGTCATGGCCAGCGATTGGCCCTGCATCCGATCAGGTTGGTACTCGAGGGGTGAATTGCCCAAGTCAAAGTCAGCAATCTTCTTCCCGTCCCGCTCACCGGCGATCAGATAGCCTTGCGTGCGCCAGGTTCGGCACTCCTCAGGATGAGCCACTGGCCTGATTCGCTCCACTCCGTGGGCAAAAGCGGTTACCATGCTGGAGGTGGCCCGAAGGATATCCACAATAACCACCGTTTGGTCGGATAGGTCGTGCTGGGGCAGCAGTTCGGGGGTGAGGCAAACGTCAATCGTCTTCACGCTCATCAAAATTATTGAACGAACGGGGGCTTCACCACCTGCGCCCGTAGGCGCCGGTTACGCACTCCTACCCAGACCTCCGTATCCGGCTCGGCCAGCGCTTTATCCACGTAGCCCAACCCGATTCCCTGGTTAAGCGTGGGCGATTGCGACCCCGAGGTGACCCGGCCGATGAGGTTGTCATCGACATTGAATAGCTCGTAGCCCGCCCGGGGAATACCCCGGTCGATCATAAGCAAACCGACTAGCTTCTGCATGCCGCCGGAGGCTTTCTGTTCTTGGAGGTAGGCATCGTTGGTAAAGGCTTTAGAAAATTTAGTTACCCAGCCCAGCCCGGCCTCAAACGGACTGGTGGTATCGTCGATATCGTTGCCGTACAAGCAGTAACCCATCTCAAGCCGAAGCGTGTCGCGGGCGCCTAATCCCACCGGTTGAATGCCAGCGGGTTTTCCGGCCTTGAAGATAGCATCCCACAGCGATTTCGCGCGCGCATTGTCCACGTAGAGCTCGAACCCACCCGCTCCGGTGTAGCCGGTAGCCGAGATGATTACGTTATCGATATCGGCTATCTTCCCTGTCACAAAAGTATAGTTCTTCATGTCGTTCAGGTCAACTGCGGTCAGCTTTTGCAGCACGTCAGTGGCCTGAGGTCCTTGTACAGCCAGCAGTGACAGGCGGTCCGAAGCGTCTTCGAGCTCGGCTCCCTGGGTATTGTAGTGGGTGAGCCAGTCCCAATCTTTTTGGATATTGGAGGCGTTCACCACCAGCATATATTCTTCGGCGCTGAGGCGATACACCAGCAGGTCATCAACAATGCCCCCTTGTTCATTAGGTAAGTAGGCATACATCGCCTTGCCATCGTAGAGTTGGGTCGCGTCGTTGCTGGTTACGCGTTGAACCAGATCCAGGGCGTGGGGGCCGCGCACGAAGAACTCACCCATGTGCGACACATCGAACACGCCCACCCGTTCGCGCACCGCGCGGTGCTCTTCAATGTCGGAACTGTAGCGCAGCGGCATCTCAAACCCGGCGAAGGGCACCATTTTGGCTTCTAAAGCGAGATGGGTGTCGTGCAGGGCTACTTTTTTTAATTCTTCCATACGGGACAAAGGTACAAGTTTTCTGTGGCAAACAATCGATGGGTAGTTTACTGAATCGTGACCCGTGCTTAGCAACGAAACGATCGACGGTGCCAGGGGGTTAGTCCGTGTTGCTGAATGGCCCGGCGGTGCGCCTGGGTTGGATAGCCAACATTAGTTTCCCAACCGTAGTGCGGAAAGTCCTTTGCCAGCCGCTGCATCAATGCATCACGATACGTTTTGGCCAATACCGAAGCGGCGGCGATGGAAAAGTACTGGCTATCGCCCCGCACAACGCACTGGTGCGGGACAAGCGGATAGGGTAAAAACCTATTGCCGTCTATCAACAATAGCTCGGGCGTGATCGGAAGCTGGTCTACGGCGCGGTGCATGGCTAAAAAGGAAGCTTGCAGAATATTAATTTCATCGATCGTGTGGTGGTCTACTTCAGCAACGGCGTAGTGCAAAGCCGTTGCTACAATCTCCTTCGCCAGTTGGGTTCTAAGATTTGGCGTAAGCTGCTTAGAATCGTTGAGTAGCAGGTGGTTAAAGTTTTTTGGTAAGATAACCGCCGCGGCCACCACCGGACCGGCCAGGCATCCGCGGCCCACCTCATCACAACCGGCCTCAATCAGGTGCGGGGTGTAGGAAGCGCGGAGCCTACTAGGAATCAAACTATTCGCCACCAATTTCCTCTTCCACCCGGCCGCACTTGGGCATTTCGTCACCAAAGTAGGGGTTTTCAATCTCGCGATTGGCACTTAGCCAGAAAGCGCCGCGGTTGTCAAACGCCATCGGACAATACTGCTTGTAGAGCATTTGATCAATATTGGACTGCCCTTTTATCTGTTCATACAGTGCAACTGATAGCGAGTCAAAGTAGGTGCGCTGAACCGCCAGGTCGGTGGCCGCCGCCATCTCTTTCACGCGTTGCTGCACATCAGGCATCTTGGTGGCGTCAACCATTCCTAGCAGATCGATGGCCTGATCCTGGGCGTTCTCAGCATTGGAAGCGAACAGCGCGTCCTTGAGCGACAGGTAGCCACGCACCACATCGCCAACGGTCTTTTGCTCGGCGGCAACCGCTTTTTCGACGCGGGCGGTGGCGGGCTCGCTAGTTTCGCTAATTTCTTGTTGTTGGGTACCGCCCGAGCATGCTGCCACCAGGCCCAGGGTCACGGCAAGAATAAATACGCTTTGAGTGGTCATAAAAGTGTAGAATGGTGCGAGATGCACGTTACACAAAATTATCGAAAAAAATAGTACTGCCTAAACGCTTCCAGTTCTTTTTGTTCTTGCGCCACGTACATTGCGAACAATTTTTCACCCACCGAATCGCGCAGCGCTGAAATTCCGGTGTCGATGAGCCTTATGCCACGTTCAGTGAGGAAAATGTTATCAAAAATTTCTCCGGCCTCACTTGAAGGACGGCATAAGTCTCGGTGCACAAAACCCGCGTTATGTAACTGCTTAAGTTCTTCGGCAAAGACATCCACCTGTAGCGTACGGGCTTCGAATTCGTAGGTACGAAAATCCAACGGATAAAGGCGTTCCATCACCAGCATTTCCCATTCTTTCGCCTCGTTTAGGTCCAGTCGAATGAAGTTAACCACCAAGTCGTTGATCCGATTGGCGTACTGCATCTTCTCGGCTTCTGAGCCAATGTCCGACCGCGTGTCTTCTGTAAAGAGCTTAGCTACCTCGGTGGCCGATAAGGCAATCACGGTATTGTTGGCACCTTGGGACAGGGTTTTGGGATAGCGTTTTTCCACGAGCTATTGGTTTACGCTGACCGTGATGGGCCAACCCGTGAACTGCTGGGCATTGGACTGCATTGCGTTGGCGTCGCGGGGCCAGCACTCAAAAGTAACTTCCTGTTTCGCCTTATTGAACCGAATTAGTCCGTAGCCTGCTCCGTTGGCGGGACTGTCAGGGTTGGCGTAGGCGTGCACCGTGATGCGGTTGTCGAAACCATCGCGGTAGCCGCCCACCCAAGGGAGGGGATTGCCTTCGGGCGGATTTACTCCCGCTTGTTCGTCGGCGGGCCACCACCATCGGCTGTAGTAGTCGTTGACGCTGGCGGGCACCACGAAGGCCCAAGGGCCATCGTCAAATTCATTAATGCCGTGCCTGATCACGGTGGCCAGGTGTTGGTCGCCCGCAATATGCACCGCCCCAGCTTTTTTAATCGCTTTTAGGGCACTGTTTCGACCGCTTTGGGGCCAGCCGTTAGAGTCCAGATCGGCATGTAATCGGTTTTCTTGGGAGCCGTGCAGGTGCGCTCCACCGCAGAAGCCGGTTTGCGACAGTACGGCCTTCATCGTTGCTCCATCTTGCTGCGTGGCCCATTCGTCAAGGAAAGTAAGTTGCCGGTCGCCCAGCAACTTCAGACCGGGCAAGTCGATGGTAGCAGGATCATAGTTGGGGTCATTAATGTGGTCGGGACGCGGGCCCTGCTGGGGAATCTTGCCGGCGGGTCCGGACTTAAACTTACGGTCTTCAATAATGGCAAAATCTACCCCGCCGATCATCAAGTTGGTATAATAAACCCCGATACCTTGCTCGACCGGAGTGGGATCATAGGGATCGGGAAGGTGGGCGGTTTGGCAGCGCTCCACCATTTTCACGTACTCATGGTGGTAGAAGTATCCGCCGTCGTCGCCGCTTCTCTGCTCGGCTTTCTTGCCGCCCTCACCCCATAGGTTGCCCTGTCCGATATCGTGGTCGTCGGGGATGCTGACGCAGGGGCGGTTACGAAACACCTCGCGAAACTGTAGACCAAACTTGAGCCAGGCGGCGGTGTGCTGCAGGTGATCATAGGACTGGTCACCCGCGAAAAACACCAGATCGGGGTCTTGGTGGTTGATATTGCGTACGTAACTTTCGCGCATGCCGCGGTCTTTATTGGAGTTGCACGACAGGGCCGCTAGCACAATTTCGCTTTTATCTACCGGATCTTTTCGGATCAGTCCTTCGAATAGCGACTGTTCTCCGTGCCGCAGGCGGTAGGATATATTCTGTGAAGCATCCCAATTCTCTACGCTAAATAGCGCCGACCAACCCAGGTCGTTAATTTCCTGCTGCTGGATTTCCTTCCAATCACTTCCTTCTTTTACTTCTAAGCGTACAGTGCGGGTTTCGTCGGGGTAGAGAGGAAACAGTTGCGCCGAGAGTTTGAGGGTATTGCGAGCAACCGTATACATTCCGAAGGCGACTACCTGATCGCGCGGCACATTGAGTTGCACAATGTCGTTGGGCTTCCGGTTCCACCAGTCGTTGGTACTCAGGCTATCCAGATCTTCAAAGGGGGCAACGACCGGCGGTTCCCAGGTGGATCGGTTGGCGGTTTGGTTATCTACGGTGGTGCAACGGAGTAGAACGATGCCGAACGCAAAGAATAAAATAAAGTATTGGCGCATTAGTGGTTGAGTAGGTTTTATTGAAAAGCACAGAGCACCGAATATAGAACAAGGAAGGTCGAATAGCGAAGCAAACAGTACATTTATCGAGCTTTTGAAACTTTCTTATGATTTTATCCGTATACCCTTTTCACTGATTACTATTTTCTGGGGCCGACCGGCTTTGACAGGATGAGTGGTTACGTGTGTAAGCATGCAGGCGCATGGGAGGCGCGCCTTGATCACTACTCCCAAAATCCAATTGGCGAGTCTAACTACGCCATGGCTGCCTAATTTTAGCGTAACTCGTTAAAATAAGGGCTTCACGGTTGAGCGAATCGTTCCCGGGCCACATCCCACAGGGCCTCTGTTCTTTAGGACCTGAGTTTGGGGTGTCGACACTTTAGAACTAGCTCCGGCAGGGTTGTGATGCCAGAGCGAAACCAAATCGCAACTACGGTAACAACCGGTTGTCTATGACCATTTGTTGCCCGACAATCAATTGTAGACTAAGCATGTAGAAGACACGATAGCGGCCTTCACTGGACCAGGGTTCGAATCCCTGCGGCTCCACTCTTTTCTTTCAGAATCTTTTAAACCCCTTCTATTTTATTCTAGAAGGGGTTTTTCTTTTCAACATTTTGAAAAGCTACATGATCTACGAAATGCTCTTCTAATTCGGTACCTCAAACGGCAATTATTTCCTCGGGTGGCGCCCACTAATGCCCCTGGTAAATTTCTTTCTTAAACTTAAACTTGTCCCTTGGGCAAAGAAGTCTAATTATGAGTAGTTAGAGATTGACGAGTTTTGAAGCTACGTGGGAAAAAAGCCAATAAGGTCTGGCTCATTTGTGTGAGGCATCCCATGCCTACTATCGTAATCTCCGCTGCTCCGCATCCGAAAGATTAATTAACGTAACTTCCGATTTCTGCTTGCGGTTGTCAATCACTTCGACCACCACCGCGCGGTGCCCGCTGTTCCAGTAGTCCGTCAGGTCTAGCCATCGTTTTGGATTATCTTTTTGGTAGGTGATGTTCTGGGTCTCCAAAATCTTGCTCCGGGCGGCGTCCCAGACAATAATGGTCAAGGGCGTTTGGTTGCGATAGTTTAGTGGAAGAGGTGCTATTTTCCTGGTTTCCCGCCACCGGAATGAGTACTCCGCAATAAGGTACTGTTGCCCGGTATAGCTTTGTGCGGTTACTCTGTAGAAGTAGGTTCCTTTGTCGTTTAGTGTATCCGTGTATTCGTAATCAGATAATAACTGACCAAACGTATTTCGCTCAACGGTCACCGTATCCTGAATCGCAAAATGGTAGGACGACCGCTCTCTTTTATGCAACAGAAATGCACTGATACCTTCGGCCAGCGTATCGGGCAGGGTCCAGGTCAGACGAACGATTTTGCCCACCACTTCTCCTTCGGCCGGAATGATTAAATTCGGCTCCGCCGGAACCCCGTGCGCCACGCTATCCAGCGTGATACTGAACTCGCAAAAGTCTTCTAAGTAGCCGTCAACATTCAGTAGGTAAGTAGTATAGGGGCGTACATTGGCTGCTACGTAGAAGTCGTCGTTGGTGCCCGATGAGACGCACGACAGGATCGTGTAGGTGCTGGGATCACAGGGGTCGCCAGTGAGCAAAACCAACTGCACTCCGTTCAGGTCTTTGCAACGTTGGCCGGAGACGTTGATAAACAGCTTATCCGTGGTTCCGGATTGAAAGGTAAACCACTGATCGTTGTGGTACTTGATGCACTTGCCCGTCAGCGACTCATCCACGCAGTTCCGCTCCACCGTGCAGTGGGCGGTATAGGAAGCGTGCGGCACGCCGAGGTGAAGCTCGATCCGTCGGTGGATGCTGTCATTGACCACCTGCGAACGAGCGGGTAGCATCCAGGAGAAAGACCACAGTAAGATAACCAGAAGTTTCATCGCTGGTGTTCAACGCCTGGCATCTGCCGTTATTACCGGTTCTCTTCCGCCTCGGCCCGTAGCTTTTTGCGTAACACCACCCTTGATATGTAGATACTGACTTGGTATAGCACCAGCAACGGAAACGTGACCAGCAGCTGCGTCACCGGATCCGGGGGGGTCACCAGCGCCGAGATAACGAGAATAACCACGATGGCGTGGCGGCGGTAGTTGACCAGCAGGGCGGGCGTAATGATCCCGGCTTTGCTCAGGAAATAAACCACGATGGGCAGTTGAAATAACAGGCCACAGGCCAGAATCAGAGTGATGAGAATGGATACGTAGGAGGTGATATCGAACTCGTTGAGGATGCTGGGATCTACTTGGTAGTGCCCCAGGAAGTTGACCGAAATGGGTGTGACCACGAAGTAACCAAACAGCACGCCGATGACAAATAGTAGGGTCACAAAAAACACTGCTCCCCGGCTCAGTTGGCGCTCGTTGTCGTACAGCCCGGGCGCAATAAATCGCCAGATTTCCCAGAACACGTAGGGGAAGGCAAAGATCAACCCCAGCACCACCGACGAGTAGATGTGCATGGTAAACTGCCCGGTCATCTGCCGACTCTGCAGGATAAAGGGCATCGACTCCAAACAGAAAGCGTCGGAACCCACCAGCATGCCAACCCTACAGAACTGTCGGAACGTCCAAAAGTCAACCTGCGTGGGCGCCAGAATGAGCGTGCCCCACACGAACTCCTTGGCCGCGAATGCTCCCACGGCAAACACCATGATGGCCGCCAACGAACGAACGATGTGCCACCGCAGTTCTTCCAAATGCTCTAAAAAAGACATCTGCCCCGGCTCGGTTTCCAGCCCGTCGTAGGGCTGCACCGGCTGGGTGCCGTTAGCGTGGGGCTCCACACCGTAGCCCGATGAGGTCACTCGATCGGCTCCGTTTTTATTTGATTCTGGTTCTTCTTGGTCCACTCCTTAGGCATTTTCTAAACTACTGTATAAAGGATATTCGGTCATCCATTGGTTCACTTGGTGCCGCACTTGGCCAATGTGGGCTTCGTCTTCGGCATTCATCAGCACGCTGTCGAGGTGCTGCACGATCGTTTCCATATCCGCCTCGCTCATGCCCCGGGTGGTCACCGCGGCCGTGCCCAGCCGAATGCCGGAGGTCACGAAGGGCGACTTATCATCGAAGGGCACCATGTTTTTGTTCACGGTGATGTCGGCTTCGCCCAGCACCCGCTCGGCCACCTTGCCGGTCAGGTTCTTCGATCGCAGGTCGATGAGCATCTCGTGGTTATCGGTGCCCCCCGAAATCACGTGGTAGCCGCGGTCCACCATCGCCTGGGCCATCGCCTGGGCGTTGCGGATCACCTGTCGGGCGTACTCGCCGAACTCGTCGGTGAGCGCCTCGCCGAAGGCAATCGCCTTGCCGGCAATCACGTGCTCCAGCGGACCGCCCTGCGTGCCGGGAAACACTCCCATATCTACGAGCGCCGACATCGGACGGATGTTTCCTTTGGCAGTTTTTATTCCGAAGGGGTTGTCAAAGTCCTGTCCCATCATAATGAGTCCGCCCCGGGGACCGCGCAGCGTCTTGTGGGTGGTGGTGGTCACGAAGTGGCAGTGCGGCAACGGATCGTTGAGCAATTTTTTGGCGATCAGCGCCGACGGATGCGAGATATCGGCCAGCAGCAACGCTCCTACTGCGTCGGCAATGGCGCGCAGGCGTACGTAATCCCAGTCACGGCTGTAGGCCGAGGCGCCGCAGATGAGTAGCTTAGGGCGCTCGCGCTGGGCGATGGCTTCCACCTTGTCGTAGTCGATGTAACCGGCCGGAACGGCCCCGTCCGCTCGTTCCACGCCGTAGAACGAAGGCTGGTACAACTTACCCGAGAAGTTGACCGGCGAGCCGTGCGTGAGGTGCCCGCCGTGCGAGAGGTCGAAGCCCAGAATTTTGTCGCCGGGTTGCAACACGGCCAGCATCACCGCAGCGTTGGCCTGCGCTCCCGAGTGGGGCTGCACGTTGGCCCAGGCGGCTCCGAACAGCTCCTTGGCCCGGTCGATGGCCAGTTGCTCGATTTCGTCTACCACCTCGCAGCCGCCGTAGTAGCGCTTGCCGGGCAAGCCTTCGGCGTATTTGTTAGTGAGCACGCTGCCCACGGCTTCCATCACCTGGGGGGAAGTAAAGTTTTCAGAGGCGATGAGCTCGATGCCGCGCTCCTGCCGTCCTTGTTCTTGTTGGATGAGGGAAAATATTTCGTGATCTCGTTCCATGTTGGATGCTGGTTAAATTTCCGTATAGTATTAGAAATCAATAGAAATTAGAGACTTTCAGGATGGCCAGAAATTAGGAAATTTCTGATTTCCAGTAATTTCCTAATTTCTTATATTTCTAGTTTCTTGCCGTTGCCATTCTCATTCAAAAGTACGCCGACGCACTGACCTTTCCAAAGACTTTGGGGTTTGCTGTTTTATGGGCCGTAGATTCTGATAACTTTGCTGTAAAAAAACCGGAGCCGATGACCCTCGACGAACTGCGCGACAAAATTAATAAGCTAGATGATCATTTGCTTACGCTGCTGAATGAGCGGATGGACGTGGTGAAACAGGTGGGTGAGTTGAAGCGTACCACCCAAGCGGCGATCTACCGTCCCGAACGCGAAAAGCAGATACTGGACCGGCTCAAGGAGCGCAGCCAGGGCCTGCTCACCGATGTGGCGATTGAGGCTATTTTCCTGGAGATATTTGCGGTAAGTCGCAACATCGAGCTTCCCGAGCGAATTGCTTACCTGGGGCCGAGTGGCAGTTTCACCCACCAGGCCGCCGAAAGCCGGTTCGGAGCCATGAGTGAATACATGCCGGTGAGCAGCATCCAGGCCGTGTTCAACGCGGTGAACGCCGAGGTGGTGCGCTTTGGCGTGGTGCCGGTAGAAAACAACCAGCAGGGCCTGGTGCCCGAAACCGCCGACTGTCTGGCCGCTTACGACGTGCACATTGCCGCCGAATTGCCGATGGACGTGCACTTCACGTTCGTGAGCCGCACCGATCAGTTGTCGCAAATTCGTAAGATTTATTCCAAAGACATTGCCTTTCGGCAGTGCAGCAAGTTCATTAACGAGGTGATCAACGATCCATCCGTAGAGCTTATTCCGGTGGAGTCTACTTCGAAGGCGGCCCGGTTGGCGTCGCAGGACCCGGAGAGTGCCGCCATCTGCTCGCGCATTGCCGCGCAGGATTTCCAGGTGCCTATTCTGTTCGAGAACGTAGAAACCTCGGGCGACAACCAGACGCGCTTTTTCATCATCAGTAAGTCGTTTGCCAATCAGCCCAGTGGGGCCGACAAAACATCGATCTTAGTGAAGTTGCCCCACTCCAACGAGCCGGGTAGTCTGGTGAATTTTCTGCAGGCCTTTCACCAAAGCGGCATCAACCTGACTAAGATTGAGAGCCGACCGGCCAAGGAAGGCAAGAGCTTCAAGTACTGGTTCTTCATCGACTTCGAGGGGCACGTTGAGGATGAAAACGTGCGGCAGGTGATGGAGCAGTTTCGGAAGAAGATCAAGTGGCTGGGAAGCTACGTGCGGCTGTGTTGATGCTTTTTTAGTGACTTGATTCTCAGCCGAACTAGCGTAATTAGCGCTAATTACGCCAGTACGTTGGTGGTATTCGCGTGAATTGCGCTACTTCAGTGGTTTTGGTATACTTTAACTAGATATCCTTATGATTACCAAACTTGAGATTAACGGCTTTAAGACCTTTGAGAACTTTGTGATCGCTTTCAAACCGTTTGTTGTCATTGCCGGGAGCAACGGTTCTGGTAAAAGTAACCTCTTCGACGCTATTCGCCTGCTTTCTTCGCTGGCGGAAAAAGATCTGAGAACAGCCTTTGGAGAACAAAGGGGCACGTTTGCTGAGTTGTTTACGCAATATTCTCAAGACCAGCGGGCGGACAAGATGCAATTCGCGGTTGAGTTGTTTATAGATTCTACCGTCAAAGATGACTTCAACAAGGAAGCAACATTAGGACATCAAAGGCTGCGATACGAAATTCACATATCACGCAGAAAAGACAAAAAATCTCAGATCGAACGTCTTTACATCGATCATGAAGTATTGAAACCCATTAAGCGAGGCAACGATTTATGGGTAAAGTCATTTCAACTAAGCGACGAATGGAAAAGCAAAAAAGCTAGTCTAAATTACAAACCATACATCAATACTGAAGTAAAAAATAGCACCAAAGTAATTAGTATCCGGCAAGATGGTATCCGAGGGGGAAAGCCCACTCCGATACAAGATTTGGAAAGATCTGTCTTAAGCGGGGTTAATGATGCTTCTTATCCCCATACTTTTGCAGTTCGGGAAGAAATGAACCACTGGAAACAGTTTCAACTAAGTCCAGCCAAGCTACGGGAACCCTCTCCCATGTTAGGAACTGACTTTATGGATATTGAGGGAAGTTTCTTGGCAGCTATGCTTAAACGCACCGAAGCCAATGAGCCGGGTTCACTTCGCTCAATCAGCCGAGCCATCAGAATATTCTCCCAGAAATCAAAGAATTATATATTGATGAAGATTTAGCCAGAAATCAATACATTTTAATGGTTAAGTCGGTAGATGATCGGGTGTTTACCTCTAATGTTCTTTCTGAAGGAACCCTCAGGATTATAGCTCTGGTATCTCTGATGTTTGATGATCGCCATCGTGGTCTCATTTGCTTCGAGGAGCCGGAGAACGGCATTCATCCCCATCGGATGGAAAAAATAATGCGCTTACTGAAGGGGCTTTCGACCCAATTTCAAGTAGAAGGAGAGGCAGACTTACCGCTACGACAGGTAATTATCAACACCCATTCTCCTCTCCTTATGCAGAAGTACTTTGCTAATCAATCATATTATGAGGGAGAGTTTTACCTTGCTCATTTGGACCGTAAGGTAGACGCAGTTAAAAAGCTTTCATACAAACTCACCCGTATGTCGCCAGTGATAGCAGATAAAAAGACCAATGCACTGCAAGAGCTATTTATTCCACCGGCGGAGAAAAAATACAGTCAATATGAAGTTGCTAGAATACTTCAGTCGTTTGATGAAGAGGAAAGTCTAATCAGCCAAAATTCATGAGTAAATTATACATGGCGTTCTGTGGAGAGGAGACAACTGATGAAAGGCTTTTTAGGAATTTGACGGAGAGAATCGTTCAGAACATTTTGATAGAGAACGATCGAACTACTGAAATAGAATGGTTGCACATAAGAAGACCGAAAGGGAACTCCGAAGAAGTCCTTCGGCAAGCCGCATCAGAAGCCAAAGAACAGCACGTTTTGATTTTTCATCGAGATGCTGATTGCAAAAGTCGCGATGAGTGTCTGCAAAATCACTTCAACGGCGGACTTCAAAAGATTCAAAAAGTGGATGCCAGCAACAGAATCAAGCACATCATCCCGGCCATTCCTATCCAGGAAAGTGAAGCTTGGATGTTGTGCGATAAAGAATTGCTCAGAGATCTTTTGGAAACTAATTTGAATTACCAAGAACTGGATCTTACCTATCAGATAAAACGTATTGAGACTATCAGAGATCCTAAAGCAGTTATCCAGCGGGCTATCAATAACCATCGGGAACGATTAACACCCCGAAAACGCAAACTAGCCGCAGAGCTACCGGACTTATACGAACGGTTCGGAACCGAAGTCCAAGTTGAGAAGTTGATGCAGCTACCTTCTTTTGCAACCTACGAGCGTGATCTGCGTAACGTGCTCAACGCTATATTTGAGATAGCAGCATAGTCCTCCGCGAACATTTAAAAACCCCGCGCTGTTCTAAAGGCACACAATCTACTTTATGCCTGTTCCTAATAACAAAGTCGGCGTCCTTCTTGTCAACCTGGGCACGCCCGACAGTCCCCAAACCGGCGACGTGCGCCGCTACCTGCGCGAGTTTCTGATGGACAAACGCGTGGTCGATTATCCGCTCATTCCGCGCTGGATACTGGTGAACCTGATCATTGCTCCCTTTCGCGCCCCCAAGTCGGCCAAAGAATACAGCAAGCTGTGGCAGGAGCGCGGCTCACCCCTTAAGTTCTACGGCGAAGACGTGCGCGACCGGCTGCAAACCAAGTTGGGCGACGCTTATTCGGTGAAGTTAGCCATGCGTTACCAGAACCCGAGTATTCCTGATACGCTGGCGGAGTTTCAGCGCGAGATGGTGAGCGACATCGTGTGCATTCCGCTGTTTCCGCAGTACGCCTCGGCCTCCACCGGTTCGGTGATTGATCGGGTGATGGAGATTGCCCGCACCTGGCAGGTGATTCCCAACGTTCGGTTCGTGAGCAACTTTCCCGACCATCCGCTGTTTATTGAGGCCCACGCCGAGCGGGCGCAGCCGTGGTGGGGCAAAAAGGAGTACGACCACGTGCTGTTCAGCTACCACGGCGTGCCGGTGCGCCAGATCAAAAGCGCTTCCTACGGCAACCAGTGTCAGGTGGGGACGTGCTGCAATAAATATCACCAGAAAAATGAGTTCTGCTACCGCGCCCAGTGCTTCCAGACCACCCGGGTGCTAGCCGAAAAGCTGGGCATTCCCGAAGAGAAGTATACCGTCACGTTCCAGTCGCGCCTGGGGCCGGTGCCGTGGATTCGTCCCTTTACCGATGAGGTGCTCAAGGAGTTGGCTGAGGCAGGCACCAAGCGGGTGCTGGTGTTCTCACCGGCCTTCGTGGCCGACTGTCTGGAAACCACCATCGAGGTGGGTCAGGAATATAAAGAAGACTTCATGGAAGCCGGAGGCGAGGTGTGGGACTTGGTAGAAAGCCTCAACGACCATCCGTTGTGGATTGATTGCCTGGCGGATATGGTGGAGGGGCAACCGGCCTCGGAAGCAGTGTCGGTAGACAACGGGACTACCGTTACGCTAGCTGACTCTGAGTAATTGACGGGGGTTGGGGCCCCTCTCCGGTCGTTCACTGCAAAATAGGGACGCTTCACTGCAAAAAGCTGGGTTTTGTGGGCTGGGTTGGGTATCGTAGCGGCGTGTTCACTCCTAACCCAAACGCCTGATGCTCCGCAACTATCTGAAGATCGCCTACCGCAACTTCGTTCGCAACAAAACTTACTCGCTCGTCAACGTACTCGGCCTGGCCCTGAGCATGTTCTGCGCCATGCTCGTCATCCTGTGGATCAACGACGAACTGAGCTACGAATCGTTCTGGCCCAACTCCGAGCGGCTGTATCGCTTGGTGCAAGCCCCGGAGTTTAACGATGGCACCGTGTTTCGGGCGGCGTCTAATCCGGCCCCGATGCCCGAACTGCTTAAGGAGCAGTTGCCCGGCATTGTGGAGTATACCCGGTTTCGCCCACTGGAGAGTGAGGCGCTGATTCAGTACGACGAAGCGCGCTTCTACGAAGCCGTGACCTACGTTGATTCTACCTTCTTTCAGGTTTTTCAGCTTCCCTTCCTGGTCGGAAACCCGGCGAATGCGCTGTTTGACCCTAACTCGGTAGTGATCACGGCCCGGACGGCGGAGAAGTACTTTGGCACCGACTGGCAGCAGGAAAGCGTGCTGGGTAAAACCCTGACGGTAGATCGGAATCACAACTTTGCGGTTAGCGGAGTCATTAAAGACTTACCGGCCAATACGCACTTCAAGTTTGATATCTTGCTGCCCTTCCGAAAGCTATACGAGTACGGTTGGGGCTTGGGTTGGGGCAATAATTACTATTACGCTTATTTCTTGCTGGAACAAGGTACGGATGCAGAAGCGCTATCTGCCAAAATCGCGCAGTACGCGGCCACCCGGGACGACATTGAAGACTACTTCTATCTGCAAGCCCTGAGCGATATTCATCTCTACTCTGACTTTGACATCGACGTGTACGGCAGCACCGAGCCCCGCTATCCGTACGTACGCATCTTCATCGTGGTGGCGCTAGCCATTCTGCTGATTGCCTGCATCAACTTTATGAACCTGTCCACCGCCCAGTCGGAGCGCCGCGCTAAGGAGATTGGACTGCGCAAAACCGTCGGGTCGCGGCGCGGGCAGATCGTGGGGCAACTGCTGAGCGAATCGGTGCTGCTCTCACTACTGGCCCTGCTAGTGGCCGGGGTGGCGGTGGTGCTAGCGCTGCCTGCCTTTAACAATATTGTGGATAAATCCATCGGTTGGGGTTCGGAAACGTGGTTCATCGGGCTAGCATTCTTGGCGGGTGCGGTGGTGATTGGCTTACTGGCGGGCAGTTATCCGGCGCTGTTTCTGTCCGGGTTCAAACCGGTGGAGGTGCTCAAGGGGGGCTTCAAGACGCGACGCGGAGGAACGATGTTTCGCCGGGTGCTGGTGGTGACGCAGTTTGCCGTTACCATCATCCTTATCCTGGGCACGACCGTGGTGTATCAGCAGTTTCAGTACTTTATGGAAAAGGACCTGGGCTACGACAAAGACCTGTTAATATACATGCCGGTGCTGGGCGATATTGTGGACAAGGGTAACTATAATGGGTTTAAAAACGATCTTACCCAGCAACCAGCGATAAAAGGAGTAACCGCTTCCTCCGATATCCCCATCCAAACCGTCCACGCCACCTACGGAGTGGACTGGGACGGTAAGGATGAAGACGATAAGACGTTGTTTCATAACTTCACGGTCGACACTGACTATATAGAAACGTTAGGGCTAGAAGTGGTAGAAGGACGTGGTTTCTCGCCGGATTTTCCGGCCGATTCCGCCAACTACATCCTGAACGAAGAAGCGCTGAAGCTCACCGGCCTGACCGACCCCATCGGAAAGCGGTTTAGCATGGGAGAAACCGAGGGTACGATTGTGGGTATCGTTAAGGACTTCAATTTCAAGTCGTTACACCAAAAAGTAGAACCCCTGGTCTTGCACATGCGCTATGGTCCTGACTACATCCTGGCAAAAGTAGCGCCCGGAAACACATCCGAATCACTCGCCCTGCTTGAGCAGGCCTGGGAGACGCACAATCCGAACTATCCCTTTGAGTATCACTTCCTGAACACAGCATACGAGCAGCTGTACCAATCCGAGAAGCGTATGTCGGACATCTTCGACTACTTCACCTTCTTCACCCTGTTCATCGCCTGCCTGGGCCTGATCGGACTCATCAACCATATGATCGAGAAGCGCACCAAGGAGGTGAGCATCCGCAAGATACTGGGAGCGTCGGTATCCGGCATTCTGGTGCTGCTGTCGCAGGAGTACGTCCGCCTCATCCTGATCGCTTTCGCTATCGCCATACCAGTGGCCCACTACTTCATCAGCGACTGGCTAGCCACCTTTGCCTACCGGGTGAGCGTGCCGTGGTGGGTGTACGTGGTGCCGGGCCTGCTGGTGCTGCTCATCGTGCTGCTCTCGGTGAGCGCCCAGACCCTGCGGGCCGCCCGCCGCAACCCGGTGGATAGCTTGCGGTATGAGTAAAGCCATTGTTTGCTGTAGGTAAACTTGCTACTTTGCAGAGGTGTTCAACATCATTACCAGTCGGACGATCAATGAATACTGCGAAAAGTACCCAGAGGCAACGCAAGCCCTGCGAAAATGGTACAGCGATTTTAGCAAGACTGATTTCAGTAGTGCTAACGAGTTGAAGTCAGTTTACCGGAACGCCAGTGTTGTAGGTGATAACCGAGTGGTCTTTAACATCGGCGGAAATAAATATCGTCTGGTAGTCCGGATTAGCTACCCATACAAAGCGGTGATGATCAAATGGTTTGGAACCCACCAGGAATACGATAAAATTGATGTAACTACGGTACAGTACGAACGATGAGTACGAAAATCATACAGAATGAAGAGGCGTACGACCAAGCACTAGATAGAGCAGAGCAAATCTTTAGTGCCCAACCTGGTAGCCCAGAAGGCGATGAATTAGCGTTGCTATTGTTGGTCATTAAGGACTATGAGCAAAGACACCACCCGGTGCCCCCGCCCGACCCCATTGAAGCCATCAAATTGACCATGCAGGAGCGAGGGTTAATTGCTCAAGACTTGGTGCCACTGCTGGGTAGCAAGAGTTACGTATCTCAGGTACTAAACCGAAAGAAACCACTTACCGCTGACATGATGCGTTCGCTTCATAAGCACTTAGGCATTCCGGCAGAAGTATTATTAGCAGGCTGATCAAACAAGCGATAGCCTCCGAGGATTTTTAAAGCAAGCCATGCTGTCGGCCATGCAGCAAAGTAGCCTGACCCATTGTTTTTGACAGGCTCGCCTCAAAGCCGCCCGATGTAACCCGGTGGATAGTTTGCGGGATGAGTAGTTGATGGCGCCCTACCCCCTCTCTCTGCATCACTTCCCAAGCGCTTCCAATCAGCCCGCTGCCGGGGTACCCCCGTGCGGTATCATCAAATGAGCAGTAAGCCGAGAATTCTTAACAGAAAACTAACGAGTTACCCCTGCTCCAAAGCAGTAGCCTGAGCCCGAGTATAACGGGTTTGCTTGCTCAACAATTAATTGAGCAGCTTCCGGAAAATTGCTATCTTGGGGCATTAAACAGCGGGTAGCCGCCCTACTTCGTACTAAAACTAACCTCAAAAACCTATCATGAAATTATTCCAAGACTTTAGAAAGTTTGCCATGAAGGGCAACATCATCGATTTGGCCGTGGCCGTGATTATCGGTGCCGCCTTCGGCAAGATTGTTTCTTCGTTCGTTGATGACATCCTCATGCCTCCGATTGGCATGCTGCTGGGGGGCGTGGACTTCACCGACCTGGTCATTCCCCTAACGGAGGGAGCGACCGAAGACGAAACGGTGGTGATCCGGATTGGCAATTTCATCCAGAATATCATTGATTTCCTCATCGTTGCCTTTAGTGTGTTCATGGTGGTGCGCGCCTACCAAAGTACCCAAACCCCCGAAGAAGCCGCTCCGGTGGCTCCGCCCGAAGAGGTGAAGCTGCTTACCGAAATCCGCGACGCGCTGAAAAACCGGCCCCTCGTTTGACCGCATCAAGCACTAGGTCGGCTGACCGGCGTTTTCTATTTTTACGCCGCTACAACATCCCTTTAATTTATCCCTTATGAAAGACGTTGCCCTTGGCATTGACATCGGAGGCACCAACACCAAGTTTGGTTTTGTCGACCGAGACGGTCACCTCTACGCCGAAACCTCCATCCCGACCACCAAAACGCCCCCCGACGACATTGATGCCTTTCTTCAGTACCTCTACGACGAGATAGAACTACTGCGTAAGTCCGTCGGGCAAAACCTCACCATCGTGGGCGTAGGCATTGGCGCTCCCAACGGCAACTACTTCACCGGCACCATCGAGTACGCTCCCAACCTGTCGTTTCGGGGCATCGTACCCTTCGTGCAGCTCTTCAAGAAGTACTACAACATGCCGATGGTGATGACCAACGACGCCAACGCGGCGGCCATCGGCGAGATGATCTACGGTGGGGCTAAGGGCATGCGTAATTTCATCATGATCACCCTGGGCACCGGGCTGGGCAGTGGCTTTGTGGCCAACGGCGAGCTGGTGTACGGACACGACGGCTTCGCCGGAGAGATGGGCCACATTCTGCAAAAGCCCCGCGGGCGCACCTGCGGACTGGGGCGAGAGGGCTGCCTGGAAAGCTACGTATCGGCCACCGGTATCAAACGCACCGTGTTCAAACTACTGGCCGATATGACCGACGACACGCCGCTGCGCGACGTGACCTACAACCAACTGGCCGCCAAGCAGATCACCGAACTGGCGCAGCAGGGCGACCCGGTGGCGCGCGCCGCTTTCGACTACACCAGCCGCCTGCTGGGGCAGAAGCTGTCCGATATGGTAGCGATCTTTAGTCCGGAAGCCATTTTCTTGCTGGGCGGACTCGCCAAGGCGGGGGACGAACTCCTTTTCCAACCCACCAAGCGCTACATGGAAGAGTATATGTTTCAGGTGTTCCGCGACAAGGTGAAGATTCTGCCCTCGGCGCTGGAAGACAAAAACGCCGCGGTGCTGGGAGCTAGCGCTCTTGCCTGGAAAGAGATGGGAGTAGACAAGCACCTGCGTGACATCCCCCGGCCCGAATGAGGATACCACCTTCCTGCCTTTTTCTCGGCCTTTGGTTAATTGTGTCCTGCACCGCTGCCGAGACTACCCAACGCGACGCTATTGCCGAGAGCGCTACCGCGAGCGAGCCTGCTTGGAGTACCCTCTTCGACGGGCATACTCTGGACGACTGGATGGTGAAGATTCACCACCACGTGGTTGGTGAGAACTACGGCAACACCTTTCGGGCCGAAAACGGCATCATCAAGGTGCGCTACGATGCGTACGGCGACTTCGACGAACAGTTCGGGCACTTATACTACCGGCAACCGTACGCCTACTTTCACCTCAAACTAGAGTATCGTTTCGTGGGAGAATTGCAGGTTGGTGCCCCGGAGTTCACCCGGCTCAACAGTGGCGTGATGTTCCACGCCCAGGACCCCCGAACCATGCCGAAAGAGCAAAACTGGCCGGTTTCGGTGGAGATGCAGTTTCTGGCGGGACTCGGCGACGGACAACCGCGCCCCACGGGCAATATGTGCTCCCCCGGCACCAACATTGTCTACCAGGGCAAGCGCACCGACGAACATTGTATCAACTCCACTTCGCCTACTTTTCGAGGGCGAGCAGTGGGTGCGGGCCGAACTGATTGTGCTGGGCGACTCGCTCATCACCCACCTGATCAACGGCGATACGGTGTTGCAATACGCCTATCCGCTGGTGCATCGCACGGGAGTGGTGCGGGGCGATGATCGGGAGGCAATGCCAGAAGGAAGTGCTTTAGCCAGTGGCTATATTGCGCTACAGAGCGAAGGGCAGCCCATTGACTTTCGGAATATCGAGCTGCGGGATTTGTCGGGCCGCTATCGAACTGCTAGCCGAGCGAATAAATGAAGAACCGCTTGCTGAGAAACATCGACTCCGGAGTGAGTACTGTGCGAATCGTGCATCCGGCTGGTAACTAAAAAAAGCACACCTTGGCGATGATCGCCAAAGCGTGCTCTTATTGGTTAATTTACTGATCCGAACCGGACTACTTTAGAGCGATGCTCTTGGAGTAGACGTAGTTGGCCCCGGTGAGGGATAAAGAATACTGACCGGCTCCTAGTTTGGAAAGGTTTAGTCCCTTGGCGTACTGCTCCTGAGCAGCCACGGTTTCCTGATACAATACTTCACCGTAGCGATCGTAGAGCTTCAGCGACACCGGAGAAGTAATGCTATTTTTAAACATTATCTTTACCGTTTCCTCGTCGATTTGCACGGCGGGTTTGAAATAGATCGCCTGAGCCATACCGGCGCTGAGGGTAAACGTCTCTTGAGAAGTGCCTTCGGTAGAACGCACCTCAAAGGTATACTCACCGGCGGGCAGACTGGCCAGGTTATACTTCTTCATGTAGGCGTCGCCCTTGATTGCTTCGCGGTGAAGTACGCGCCCTTGCGCATCTTTGAGCCGTAGCACGGCTGAACCGGTGGTCAGATTGGCAACGCGGACCAGTGTCTGCTTTTCGCCCTGTGATTTCCGAATGCTAATACTAGGATCCGCATCGCCTGCGATAACGCTACCGCTTGCCAGTAGTAGCGCCATGGCTACCAGAATTTGATTTGTTAACTTTTTCATTTTGTTTTCCTTTTTGTGATTGAACTTGAATAATGGATGAACTTGATATCTTGTTCACTGCAAACATACGAAGAGTTTGATCACTTCGTTGCGAAAAAAATAAATTTATTAGCGTGAAATTTCTAAGTACGTAAAATATATGCCTATTTGTTGACTTTTTCATAATGCCGTTTTACTCAAACCTAAACTACAGGGAAACGATTGCTCACCGTTTAACGATTTTCAAAAAAAGGCCACTTTTTTTATAATTGTTGCAATTCTCTATTTTATGCGCTTTGGGTAACTTTCTTCACCAATTAGCGCGAAAAAAAGCCGGATGCTATCCGGCTACTTAAAAATTTGCCTTTGGTGAAGGAACCTATCACTCAAAAGTTTAAATTTCTTATTTAAAAAGTGTAATTACATATCTTAGCTTCGTAGTGTAGCACCTACCGATTAGCAGAAAAGACTCCGCCAGATGACCTCTGGTTAGAGGTTACTCATCCCACAGGTTAGCTAATGTATACGAATTACCCTCCATTACCCAGGAAGAACCATCCACGTAGCGGCGATGGCGGTCCAAACCGGCAATCTGCTGCAGGTCTTCTTGGTCTAGCTCCACATCGGCGGCGGCCAGGTTCTGCCGGATACGCTCCGGATTCACCGACTTCGGAATAACGGCGGTGCCCCGCGCCACGGCCCAGCGGATCAGTACCTGCGCACTGGAGCAAGCATGCTTATCAGCAATCTGTTGAATGGTGGGCTCCTTGAGCAAATTAACGTCGTCCTCTTTCTTAAGCCGTTCCGGACGGTCGCCCGAGCCCAGGGGCGAGTAGGCAGTGAGGGGGATGCCTTCCTGTTGACAGAAAGACAGTAAGTCATTTTGTTGCAGCAAGGGGTGCATTTCTACCTGATTCATCTCGGGAGCGTGCGTAGCTTGTTTCTTTAGGGCGCGCAGCTTCTTGATGCTGAAGTTCGAGACGCCGAGGTGCTTGGCAAGTCCTTGCTCGGCGGCGGCCTCTATGGCCTGCCACGTTTCTATCAGGGGCACATCCTCTAGGCCTACAAAATCTTCGGCTCGCTCGGGAAAAGTAGTCAGGTCCGGCTGCAAGGCAATGGGCCAATGCATGAGGTACAAATCAAGGTAGTCAAGTTGCAGGTCGTGCAGCGTTTGCTTCAGGGCGGGGAGTACGTCTTGTTTTCGGTGGGCAGTGTTCCACAGTTTAGAGGTGATCCACAGATCCTCTCGCTTCACGGTGCCCTGGTTGAAAACTTCGCGCAGCGCCTGCCCAATTTCGGGTTCGTTGCCGTAGATGGCGGCGCAGTCGATGTGGCGGTAGCCCGCGTTCACCGCTTCAACCACGGCGCGGTGCACTTCGCCCGGAGCTGATTTCCAGGTACCTAATCCAATAGCTGATAGGGTGTCGCCGTTGCGAAAAGTAAGGGTGTTCATAAGGAAGGTGGTTTGCGGGTTAGAACTTATTCCCTTCAACCAAATTTAGCGCGGGGTGTTTTCGAAGTCGGCGGTAGGCCGGTCGTTGACCGCATTGCTGTAGTATCACAAAATATCGAAGATTACTCCTGGAAATTACGCTGCCTTCTACTTGATACGTTTCAGTTTCCCACTTTCTACCGGTTAACGGATCACTGCGTTCGTTAAGTACTAAAAGTTAAATCCAAAATGCAGACCTGGTTCACCGAAAAAGAATTTAGTCCACTTATCATCCATCTGTTTAAACGCGTCTGGCATTCTGGTGTGATAAGGGCGGTGGGTAACTGCAATGGACGGCTCAATAAAAAACCGGTCATTAAATAGCTTAAAATGATAACCTAAGCGGTAGGTGTTAAATATTTGAAACCCATTGTCTATCTTTTTGCCGTCACCATCCACAAAAGATTGCCACGCATTCATAACGTGCACCCCGGTGTATAAGCCCTTCCAGAGAAATCTTTGGTAGGCGAGCGCAAAGCCGAATTCTCGGATGTATCCCGGAAACTTTTCCTTAGGGTCGGTATAGGCATCACCGTACGGAATACCGAGCGACTTATGGTATCGCCAGGTTTTCAATTCCAGAGACACTGCATCCCTTGCGGTGAGGCGATAACCCAGGTTGAGTTGTACGAAATCGGGCTTATCATTGGGAAGCAAATTTCCCAACATGAAGAAGGAACTGCCAATGAAACATTTTTTGAAGGAGCTATCTTGCTTAGCGTATTGGGCCTTGAGCCGGGCACTGGCGGCCAGCATCAAGACCAAACCGAGTACTAGAATCTTACTTTGCATATCTTTAATTGTTTGGTTAATTATGATATTGCAAAGTTGCAAAAGCAATCAGCGACAAACCGTTCACTTAAGTTAAGAAGTGAGGCTTAGCACTTAGCTTTCTCAAGAATTCTCGCCCTCAATCTGCTGAGCGACTGAGGCTTTATGCCTAAGAAGCTTGCTAACTGATGTTGAGGTACCCGTTGGACAAGGTTGGGCCTTTTTTGCAGCAAGCGCAGGTATCGTTGTTCGGGAGAAGAAGTCTTGAAATCGTTGAGGTTGATTTGCTGTTTGGCTATCAGCTCTTCTGATAATATCCTGCACAGCGTTTCAAATTTTGGAAACTTCTCGAAGATTTCGGCTTCCATGTCCGGATCGGATACGCTGATTATAGAGTCTTAGGTAGCCGCAACGTAGTATTTGGAAGGTTGTTTAGACAAGACACAGTGCGGGGTGATTCCTTCCATTTCGGTATAAAATGCGGTGGTTTTTTCCTCTCCTTCCATGATGTAATACGTGCGTAGGCACCCTTTCAGAACGAAATAGCCGTCCTTCGAGGTTTGTCCTTCTTTTAGCAAGACAGTCCCTTTACTTACCGTTTGAAAGATGTTCGAGCGAAGCTAGCGCGCTCTTTTCATCTTCCGTAAGTGAGACGTATTTTGAGATAAAATCAAACAGTAAATTTTGCATTGCTATTTTTTTGGTCAGCTTTCGTGTAGACTTTCTGCCAATCAAGAGCCTTCGGCGCTCGTTTCACCCGGCTAACGGCTGCATGGTGTTGTGTGCTGTGTCAACTTTTCCATCTATATTTCTCTAATTCAATTCCCTCATCAAAGTAGCTCTTAAACTTTTCAGAAATCAATTCATTTGTGAATTTCACAATTGTATAGGAACTGTCCCAAGCAATTATTTCTATCACTGAACCTGGAACTTGAGCTTGAAAATTTCCATTCTTCCAAATCAACTCGTTTCCTTCGGCATAAGGAAGAATCTCTTCAGTAATCTCAATCTCTAAATTGTTCGGTATTGCAGAAAAGCTCCCCAAATAATCTGGGTATCTGAATTTATGAGTTTACTGAATTCACCGCTTGTCAATAGAAACCAATCTTTATCAAAATTTATTGGTCGTAGTAATACGTTCAAATTCGTGTGACATCGCAGCTTACTCGTACTCCTGATGATCCAATTACAGTTTTTCATTTTTCCATAGCATATAATATCTATGTAGACGCATTGCATCTACCTGCAATATAGCGATAAGCTAGTCATTCGCCCATTACTCGCCAATTACGGCCATTTGTTCATTCCCCTTCAGCTAATTCAGGGTTCGTTTGATAAGAGCGAAAACCATTTGCAAACGTTTGCAAACGGTTATACACGACTACAAACGCTTAGCAGACGAATCTTTCGCCGCCCTTGTCCCTCCTTTGCCAACGAGTTTAATGTTCAACCCTAATAACGAAAACGATGAACGCATTAAAAAACAAAGTACAATTGATCGGACGCCTGGGACAAGATCCCGAGGTGAAGCAACTAAGCAACGGCGGCACCCTGGCCCGCTTCTCGCTGGCCACCACCGAAACTTACAAGAACAAGCAGGGTGAGCGGGTAGACGATACGCAGTGGCACAGCGTGGTGCTGTGGGGCAACCTGGCCGAGCTGGCTGGCAAGTATTTGCACAAGGGCAAGGAAGTAGCCCTGGAAGGCAAGCTCAACCACCGCACCTACGACGATAAAGACGGCAACAAGCGCTACGTTACCGAAGTGGTCGGCAACGACTTCCTGATGCTGGGCAAGAAAGATGAGACGCAGGATCGTCCGGCCCCGGAGCGACAAACCGTGCCGTCGGACGATCTTCCCTTCTAAAAAGGTCGAGCCGGGCTTAGCCCAACCGCTAGTGCATAACAGAGCAGTTCGTTCGTCGAACTGCTCTTTTTTGTTTTCTCTACGCACGTACCAAACTCCCCACAATCAACGCGCGCAATTCAGCGCTTTGGCGCAACTTAGTGGCATAAATTATCTACTAAATCTATGAGGCAAATTTTATCAGTAGCCTTGCTTGCCAGCGCGCTGCTCTTTTCCGCTTGTCAAGAAGACGTCGACAGTCCAGCAGTGGCCCCGCCCCAGATAGAGCGGCGTGGCGTGCCCCAAAATGATTTGATCTCGCTGGTTGCGCTAGTAGAAGGAAGCCAGATCGACGGCACAGTGCACTATTTGTACTTCACGGAAGATAAAAATTCGGGGAAACCCACGCCTCAGGAATTGGTCGACCACCGGCTAACAGAAACTTTGCCTATGGGTGGAGCCACCATCAAGAAGTTTAATTTCCCGGCCACCGGCAAAACCAAGTACTACATCTACGCCGTACTGCAACTGGGCAACGAAATCAGCGGCGTAACGGAATTGCAAGCGGAGACTATCTAGGGCGTGTTGACATATAACCTAAACGGCGATTTTGGTACGCTTTCCACCTGTTCTGCGTTGCTTTCGGCGCCCGATGCCTCAGCATCGCGCTTCTCAAGCGCCTTGATCAGACGAAAACCGCCCTCAAAATCCCTCGTTAATCTATATGTCAACACGCCCTAGGTCAAGAGTAAAATGATAGTGCGTATTAACTGCTTTTTCAAACAATCTTACGGTCATTTTTCTAAGCAACATGCAAAATCACATCAAATCGTATTGTTCGATCCTAGCGACTTGTTTCGTCGCGTTAACCGCCTGCGATGAAGACACTATCGAGGCTGATCTCGGCGAAAAAGGAGATACGCTCAGTACTACTATCACCATTCCGGCTCCTATTGTGCGCTTGGTTGAGTCTAAGGTGCCCACCACGCTCAAGTTCGGCTTCAGTGTAACGGCCGAACAGGCGCAGGATACGGTCTACTACCTCGTGCTGCCCGACAGCGCAACGGTACCTTCGGCCAATAATCTGCTGAACCACGCCGACATCACAGAGCTTCCGATGCAAGGAAGTCATTTCCGGTCTACGTTTCGGTCTGACCTGTCAGCGCAAACCAAGTACGTGGTGTACGCCGTGATCAAGAAAGGAAAGGCCCTGAGCGAAGTGTCCAGTTTAACGCTGGCCACCGGTTCCGATACGGCATCTTCCGGCAATCCTACGGACAGCACGGGCAACGGCGGGCAGGAAAATCCGCCAACCGCCGAGAACCCGCCGACCCAACCTGCACCGACCGAAAATCCGCCTCCAACCACCAATCCGCAAGACACCACGGCTGCTCCGGTGCTGGAACCCCGCGGCACTCCCCAGGATGACTTGATCTCGCTGGCGGTGCTCGTGAACGGCGACCAAATTGAAGGTACGTTGCACTATCTGTACTTCACGGAAAGCAAGAACCCCGGAATGCCTACTTCCCAAGAACTGGTTGACCATCGGCTGACCCAAACGGTGCCCATGAACGGGGCGACCATCAAGAAGTTTAACTTCCCGGCCACTGGCAAAACCAATTATTACATCTACGCCGTGCTGCAACTGGGCAATAAGCTCAGCCGGGTGGTGCTGCTGGAAAGAGCGACAATTTAGGGTGAGTTGCTATATTTGAGCAGGACGCAGACCAACTGCCTTCTATTCAGTTTAGAAACCGGCCCCTCGGGGCTCTCGCTGTGAACAACCACTTCCTCACCCGGATTTTCCCCCAAACCGATTTCAACCGGAAGGAGCAGGAAACCATTGTTTCCAAGTTTCAGCGAGCGAGCTTTTCGAGAAATGACTTCCTGCTCACCGAAGGTACCGTTGAAAACCACTACTGGTTTATCGAGTCTGGGTTTGTTCGTTCCTACGCCGTTGATGTCGACGGAAACGACATTAGTACTAACTTTTACGGAGCAGGCGACGTGGTGATCGATTGGCCGTCGTTCTTTCAGCGGCAACCTACTCGAGAAAACATTCAGGCGTTGACCGATTGCGTCGGCTGGCAACTGGATTTTGTTACCTTCCAGCAACTGTTTCATGGCATTGAAGCGTTTCGAGAGGCGGGGCGTGCCCGCCTGGTGGCCAGCTACTTTGAGATGAAGCAACATCGCATTTCTTTAATTGCAGACCAAGCCAGGAAACGCTACCAACGCTTACTCACCGAACGTCCCGACATCTTGCAAAACGTGCCTCTGAAGCAAATCGCCACCTACCTAGGCATCACCGACACCTCACTGAGTCGCATTCGAAAAGAACTTGCCAAAAAGGGTTAAGAAACGTTTTTCTTGCCTTATGAAAAGGCAGGTGCCAACCGAAGGTGGTAGTTTTGTTCCGTAGTCACTCACCGCTAACCGAGCCCGACATGGAATTTTTGGAACTCTCGTTTATCATCATCACCGCGTTGACGATTTTCTGCTTTTATCTGGCAGTGGGCCGAAACAAGCGAATCCTAGGAGGGCTTGCCCTATGGACCGCCGCGGTTGGTTGGCTAGCCAACGGAGGCTTTTTTGAGGACACCAGCGCAGTTCCGCCCCGTATTCTGTTCTTGCTACTGCCTCTGGCCGTCCTGATGATCATTCTGTACCGACAAATTGACGGCGAGAAGATCAATCTTCCGTTGCTCGTCGGCATTCACGTGGTGCGCATTCCGGTAGAACTCACGCTGCACCAACTGTACTTGGAAGAAAAGCTACCGGTGATCATGACCTACGATGGCTGGAACTTTGACATTGTGGTAGGCCTCTCGGCCATGCTGCTGCTGCTCTTCTGGCTCTGGCGCAGGCCCCGCGCCACCCTGCTGCGCGCGTGGAACTACTTCGGGCTGGTTATGCTCAGCATCATCGTGATCACCGCCATTCTTTCAACTCCCACTCCCCTACAGCAACTGGCGTTCGACCAGCCCAACGTGGCTATACTGTCTTATCCCTTCACCCTGCTTCCCGGGGTGGTGGTGCCGCTGGTCGCGCTGTCGCACCTGCTTTCGCTAAACGGGCTGCGGCGGTCGGCTACGGAGATAAACTGATGCCTACTTCTCACCAAGAGCATCGCTGGAAAACCAAAAGATGGCGGCGAACGATTCTTCTCGGCTTGCTCCCTGCACCAGTTCGAGCTTCTTCTGGTTGAAAAGCACCAGCAAGCTATTATCCTACAACTGATCGAGCCAGACGGCCATCTCCTGCTGCAACGTCTGAGCCGCCCGGCTGGCCTGCTGCGCAAAGTCTTGCCCGCTTCCGGCATAGATAATGCCCCGCGACGAATTGACCAGCAGTCCGCACTGGGCGTTCATACCGTATTGCGCCACTTCAGCCAGGGTGCCGCCCTGGGCTCCTACGCCCGGCACCAGCAGAAAGTGATCGGGGGCCAGCGCCCTGATCTCCCGCAAGCGGTCGGCCCGGGTAGCTCCCACCACGTACATCAGCCGGTCCACATTGCCATCTCCACCATCGTCCCAGCCCTGGCTGGTTTGAATCACCCGTTGGTACATCGGCATCGAGCTTTCCTCTTCTATATGCTGAAAGTCGTGACTGCCGGGGTTGGAGGTGAGGGCCAGCAAAATAACCCACTTGCCAGGATAGCTCCAGAAGGGAACCACCGAGTCGCGCCCCATGTAGGGAGCCACTGTTACTGCGTCGAAGGGTAGGGTTTCGAAGAAGGTCTGGGCGTAGAGCCGCGAGGTGTTGCCAATGTCGCCCCGCTTGGCGTCGGCAATGGTGAAGCAATCGTTGGGGATGTAGTCGATGGTTTTTTGCAGGCTCTCCCAGCCCGCCGGTCCCAGGGCTTCGTAGAAGGCGACGTTGGGTTTGTAGGCCACACAGTAGGGAGCGGTAGCGTCGATGATCTGCCGGTTAAAGGCAAACACCGGATCGGGCTCGCGGCGCAGGTGCGGCGGCATGCGCGACAGGTCGGGATCTAGCCCCACGCACAGGAAAGAGCGTTTCTGCTGAATGGTTCGGAAGAGTTGATCGCGGGTCATGGGCGGGCTTAATCTTGGCTACGCACTCTTCTTTTCTTAGCGCGTTCGGCAGCTTCTTTGAAAAACTTAATTTCCTCTTCACGACTCATCGCGGCTATTTCTTTTCCAAGCGCGGCAAAGCACCGGATCAGAAATAGCTTTTCCAGATAGTTCTTGATATACCGTTCAAGTTCGGTTATCTCAATCTCCCAGCGGCTTCACCATAATGTCTTTGTAATACACCTTGCTGTCGGGATCGTGCCCCTGCAGGGCCACGGTGCCGCTCGATAAGCGGCGGGCTTCGTCTCCTTCCTTGCGCTCCAAATCGTCGGGTTCGGTGTAGTCTACCACGGTTTTGCCGTTGATCTTCACCGTAACGTGCTGGCCGTCCACGATGATGTGTTCAGTATACCACTCATTGTCCGGCACCACCTGCTCCTTCACGTCGTCGATGCCGTACAGGCTGCCCGTGCGCCGCCAGTCGGTGTGCGAGTTGTTTACCTGCACCTCGTAGCCCTGGCTCGGCCACCCCTCTTCCTGGTAGCGGGTGTGTACGTACATGCCGGAGTTGGAGCCGGGCGTGGTCATCACCTGGGCCTTGAACTCGAAGTTCTTGAAATCGTGGTTTTCTACCGGCCCTTCGTAAAATAGGTGGGCGCGCGGACCGTGCACCACGATCTTGCCGTCTTCCACCGAAAAGGTACCAGGATTTTCGCTGGCCCGCCAGCCGTCCAGCGTTTTGCCATTAAACAGGCTGATCCATTTGGCTTTTTGATGGCTTGAGAAACCGGCGGCCAGTAACAGCAGGCCCGCGCTGACGAAGTAGAGAAGGGTTTTTTTCACGTAGTTGTGGGTTTGGGTTGAAGAAAACGGTTTTATTCGGTTGCCATAGCGATAAAAGGCACTAGCCGCAGCCGGTAGTTACCGCTAAGCTACTGAAAATCCCGGAATAGCACGACAGAGAAACTCTCAAAGTTAAGTTGCGACAACCTTGTTAATCGTTCGATGGCGACGATTTGCTGCCTTGCTTTCTGCGCAAGGCAGAAATGGCAATCCGTTATTTTGTTTACTTTTGCTCGTGCTATGCACCTACAGGAAGTCCATCTCCAGAATTTCAAGCGGTTTACCGATCTCACCATCGATCTGGGGAAACCGGATGAACCCTACCGACTGGTGCTGCTCATCGGCGCAAACGGCAGCGGCAAATCATCGGTGTTCGATGCGTTTGAGATTTCCTCAGCAACGGTAGTAGTCATTGGAACGGACGACGGTGATAAGTCATCTGATTCCGCTTCAATTCACAATCAGTACTACGCCAAACACCAAAACAAGCCTTACCGGGTAGCAATTGATACGGTAGATGGATGTCGTAGAGAAAGGACTACACCGGGTGAGTCTGTAAGCAATAGGGGTAAAGGGTTTGACATAAACAACTTCTACGGAAGAAGTAGCCTCCGGCAAGTGCCGCGTTTGACTCGAACTACGCTTGGGCAGAACATAGAAAGAAGCTTTCAGTTTGACGACGACCGCCCCGACTACTACGTAGATCGTGATGGACGTTTTGAGAATGATCTGGAAACAATTACTCGGGATATCCTGCGCTACATCTACAAGTCGGATCAGGAAAAACAGGTTATTTTTGACAGCTATATCCAACCCATCAACGAAGCGTTTGAGCGGATTTTTGAAGGCCAAGAAAACATCGTTCCCAAGCTGCTGTCCATCATTCCGCCGCTGGATGGAAACGTGGCCGAAGTACAATTTCAAAAGGGCGAAGCTGAGTTTCACTACGACTTGCTGAGCAGCGGTGAAAAAGAAATCTTTAATGTCCTCATCAATCTGCTAAGCCGCCGCCCGTACTATCAGGACACGGTTTATTTTCTAGACGAGATAGACCTGCACCTCAATACCCGCCTTCAGTACAACCTGTTACAGGAAATTACCGAGCACTGGCTCCCCGACAACTGTCAACTGTGGACGGCCAGCCACGCCCTGGGATTTATCGACTACGCCAACGACTACGAACGCGCCGCTATCATCGACTTTGACGCGCTGGACTTTGATAAGCCCCAGGTAATTCATCCTTCACCGAAGAATAGCTTCGACATATTTGAAGTAGCGGTTGATCAACAATTTCTGGCGAAAGTGTTCGATGGAAAAAACATCTTCTTTGCTGAGAATACTGATGCTTTTTTTTATAACAATATTCACCTGGAAAATACGGTATTCTTCACCGCCCGAGACAAGAACGATGTCTTTCATAAATCCAAAAACACCAACTACCGAGGACTCATTGATCGTGATTTCCTGACTGACGAGGAAATACAACTTATTCGGCAAACGTACCCTGACTTGTTCGTGCTGGACTACTATAGCATAGAGAACTACTTCTACCACCCTGATAACTTAGAGGAATATTACCAAGAGCAAGGAAAAGCATTTGACAAGGAAAGATACATCAGTAGCTGGGTAGAAGTTAGAGAAGATCAGTACAAACAATTGCTGGTGAAGATCCAAGATGCCCGGCAAAGCTACCCGTTCTTCCGGGAGAATGAACATGCCAAGAAGTTGAAAGAATTTCGCGGAAATGCGTCGGCATTTATTCCTTTGCTTGAGTATTCAGATTTTGATACTTTCTACCGGGTGTTGCCCGCGAAGGACATCGGCAAAAACATTCCTCAACGAGTCGGCCTGAATAAGCAAGCGTTGGGACAGACCCGCTGGTTTAAAGAACAAGTACAAAACATTATTACCGATACTATTAGCACACCAGAGTAGCCCCCGCGTACCGAAAAACACCACCGCGTCTCACAATAGACTACACAACTCGCTGAAGCTTGCAAACCGCTTAGAAGAAACGTCCTATACGCTTCAGCAGGGCCATTTGGTCCACCAAAGCTGATCCCGAAGCGCTGTAAAGCCCTTTTGAGCATTCTTTAGCCGCTACAATTCGTCGTAATGCGGTATGCTGTCTCAAGATCGGCATAACATTCTACCGTAGCGTGTATAACTGGAAAAAATCGGCCCAACATTTCGTCGTAAGGCGGCAATATCGCGGCGAAGTGCCATTACAATGCTTCGTAAGCGCGAACAGCAGCAATCAAAGCGGTTTACGAAACGTCGTAACGGGAATTATCGCATTAAAAGCACGCTGCAAAACGTCGTAGCGTACTTTGACGCAACAAAAGGGCTTTACGAAACTCCGAAGTGCCGATTTTGAGAGAGATGCGGCTGGCTTCCGCCGCGTTAGTCAGAAAATAAGCCGATAACCCGCACTACGGCACCGATTGAGCAACTAATTCAGCGTCGGTATCACGCTGCGCCGTCTCTTGCTCCTTTTTCGCGCCGTCGGCGGTCTTTACGGAATCGGTCGGCACGGCATCCAGACCCAGATTCACCTCCAGACCGGGCACGGCGTCTCGCAACCGACTGGCTCCTTGGGGAGTTACTTCCGTTTGCCACAGGTAGAGCTTGCGCAGGTTCTTCAGTTCGCTGAGTTGCGCAATACCCGCGTCACTCACCTTGGTGCCGTACAGGTTCAGGTATTCCAGGTAGGGTAATTCTTTCAGATGCGCCAGGCCAGCGTCACTCACCGCGGTGTTCTCCAGGTGCAGGCGCGTCAGGTGCTTGAACTGGGGCAGCGTGGCCAGGTCGGCATCGCTGGTGGGCCGGTTGCCCAGGTCTAGCCAAGTGACTTGCTCGGCCACCGGACGCAGGTGCTGAAGCACCGAGTCGCCCACGAAGTTGGTGGGAACGGTGGCTTGCAACCAGGATACGTCGGCAGCCAGGGGCATCACCGACAGTCCGGTCCGTTGCAGCTGCATAACGGCCTGGCTATCGGCGGGGGCCATCTCGGAAGCAAGCATTTTCTCTACCGCGCTTTTGTTGGCATCGGGGTCGGCCAGGGTGTTAAGCACCAGCTGCACATTGTCGTTCACCGTCAGCTCAGCCACCGTCTTGTCGAAGGACGCTCCGGCGTCGATCCACCAGGTGAGCAGGGTTATCTGGTCGTCGGTGAGCTGGCTTTTGCCGTCGGGCGGCATGTGTTCTTCGTCTTCTTTGGGCAGGTGGATGCGCTTGATCATGTGGCTCTCGGTCGCGCTGCCCGCCACGAAGATGGGGCCGTTTTCGCCGCCCGCTGCCAGGGCCTGCACGGTGTGCATCATCAGCTCGCCCTTCATCTTATCGTCATTGTGGCACGACACGCAGCGGGCCTCCAGAATGGGGTGAACGATGTCGGTATACACCACCGCGGAGGGCAAGTCGGTGATCATCTTGGCTTCTTTATTTTCCTTCGGCGGCAGCCCGGCCACCCGGCGCAGGGGGTTGGGCATGTACTGGGTGAGGTAGTCGGATCCGTGGGTGAGCGAGCCGCCGAAGTGCCCCGCGCCCATGAGCACCAGCACGGTGACGGAAAATACGCTGACGTAGGCTTTATCCAGCGTCGGGCGTTGCCGCGCTTGCTGTAGAAGAATGAACGATAGCACCGATGCGACGGCTACGCCGATGCCCAGCCACTGGTGCAGGTTGAGCAAATCTTCGTTGTAGCCCCCGCCCTGGGCCAGCATATAGCCCAGCGCGGCCGCCATCACCGCCGTGGCCGCTCCCAGCAGCAGCACCGGGGCCACCGCCGGTTGATAACTGCGGAAGCGATCGAAGCGCGACAGTATCTCCAGCAAGAAGGCGATGGCTAAAAAGCCGATGGGTAGGTGCAGGATGAGCGGATGAAACCGCCCGAAAAACAAAACAAGGTCCGAAACTTCCTGATCCATAGATTGCGTAGTGCTTATTTGTCGTCCGCGTTAAACCTTCCAAAGTACTACTTCTTCTCAAGGATTCAAACTACGGATAGGTGCCGTCGTGTTTTCCCCAACGGCGGCAAGCATTTGGTTCTGAAAAGCAACAAACCAGGATAACGTATTGATTCCTTCGCCCCGGCATCGTATATTTTGCCATTCACCCTACAATCAGAAAGCTACGCTCGATAGATTCGTACTTAAAGGGCCGGAAGTGCAGATGACCGATGCGAAGTTCTTTCGCTTGATGAGAAAGAAAGCTTCGCGCCTGTCTGCCCCGATTTCGTGCTGGAACTGAAGTCCAAAACCGACCGGCTCGCTGACCTGCAAGAAAAGATGGAAAGCTACGTGGCCAACGGTGCGCAACTGGGCTGGCTGGTGGTGCTGGAAGAAGAAACGGTCTACATCTACCAACCCGAGCAGCCCGTTCGTCAGCACTCCGATTTCAGCACTCCCCTATCCGGTGACCCGGTGCTGCCCGACTTTCAGCTCGATTTTTCCAAGCTGAAGTTGCCTTAACCACTCGCTTACTTCCTTGAGGTACGCTCATTACAATGAACACATAAGCCTCACTACGATGGGTGGATACCACGCACTATAGTGAGGCCTACGCTTTCTGGTAACGTAACCCGGTTTGACCACCAATCGGCAGCCGAACCAGGCTAGATCAGTTTAATTTGACGGATTCACGTAGCCGGGGTTCTGCACCTTTAACTCCGGGTTGTTGAGCATCTCCTGGATCGGAATCGGAAACAGAAGATGCCGCTCCTCCAGGGCTTGGTTGGAGTTTAAGTTTACGTGGCCGACGAAGTTATCAAACCCATTGGTTAGCGAATTGTACACCCGGCGCAGGCGCACCATATCGAACCAGGTAATGCCTTCGTAGGCCAGCTCGTGCCAGCGTTCTCTCCACACCGCTTCGCGGAAGCTTTCCGCCGTAAAATCTCCGACGGCCGGAGTGGTGAGTCCGGCGCGTTCTCGGATGCGACGTAGCGCATCCACGGTTTCGGCGGTGGGGCCGGTCAGTTCGTTCTGGGCTTCGGCGTACACCAGCAGCACTTCAGCGAAGCGGATCATAGGCACGTTGAGGTTGTCCTGGGCGGTGCCTTCTACCCCAGTCGTGCCGTTGGCGATCACGTTAAAGTGCTTAAAGATGTAGGGCGCCCCCAGCTCGAAGGGTTCGCCGCTGCCGTTGTTGTAGTACGAGGTAAAAAAGTAGCCCACCTGATCCACCGCCCGAATGTCGCCCTCCTCGTACGACTCATAAAAGGGAATGGTCGGCACCGTGCTGCCCGTTCCCGAAGGGCCCCGATAGGTGACCGGCTGAAAGTTCGGGAACATATTACCCATCGGATTGCTGGCCACCAGGTTGTTGTACTGGATGCTAAAGATGTGCTCCACGGTGTTGCCCAAGCGCTCGTCGCGCAACTGCGCGTAGGTTTCAAAAAGATCAATACTTTGAGGATTGTCAATGATCTCCTTGGCCTTATCGGCGGCGAGCTGGTAGTACTGCTGGCCGCCGTTGAGCGGTTGCCCCGCCATCGTCAGGTACACGATAGCCAGCTCCGCTTTGGCCGCCGCGGTAGACACCCGGCCGCTTTCATCCATCCAGGGCAGTCCGGCCGCTTCGGCCGTTTGCAGGTCGGATACAATCTGCTCGTAGACCTGGGCGACCGGAGTGCGGGACGGGAAGAAATTCTCGGAGGTGGCCGTCTGGGGAGTCAGCACCAGGGGCACGTCGCCCCACAAACGCACCGCGAAGAAGTAGGCCCAGGCCCGCAGGAAACTGGCTTCCCCCAGAATCCGGGTTTTTTGGGCTTCGTCCATGGGCGTGATGGCGGGCACTTTGTCCAGCACCAAGTTGGCTTGGGCAATCACCTGGTACACGCCGCGCCACCAGTTTATAACGTGCCCTGTGTTGCCGTCCCAGGTGAGTGAATACAGGTTATTCAAATCCGAGTTCTGGGCGGTTTCGGTGGTCGTCGTTCCGGTGGGTGCTTCCAGCAATTGCCAGTTGGAAGAGAATATCCCGGCCCCGTTGCCGTAGAAGCGGGTGTCGGCGTACACCGCCGCAATGGCCGCTTCGGCGTGGTCGGGGATGGTATAGAAGTTCTCCGGCGTGAGGTTCGACGGGTCGTCCTCGTCCAGAAAATCGCTACAGGCGGAGGCCGTCAGAAGAAATCCTCCCAGCAAAACCTTTCCGATATTTTTAATGATATAAGCGTTCATAGCAAAGTGTTTTAGTTGGTGTGATAAACTAGATTTTGATAAATTCTTATGGTTCGCATCGGCCGGGCCGCGGTGGCACGAACCATAAGAATTTATGATTATAAATCAACCTTGAGGCCCAGGGTGAAGGTGGTGGGCTTGGGATACTCGTGCCACTTCATGCCCTGCGAGAACACGTTGTTGCCGTCGTTGCCCCGGATGGGCGTGATTTCCGGATCACCGATCACCTCATCCGACACGATCAGGAAGAAGTTCTGCACCGAAGCGTATAGCCTCAGGTTGTCCAGGAAAATCCTTTCGGTGAGCGCCCGGGGGAAGGTGTAACCCACGATGGCGTTTCGGCCGCGGATAAAGGAGCCATCCTGCACCCAGTGCGAATCCACGTTGGTCACGTACCCGGCCCGGGTGTCCCGCACCTGGGCGATGGGCGTGTTCTGGTTCTCGGGCGTCCAGGCGTTGAGCACGGTGGCGTAGCTGTTGGCCAGCGCCTGCCGGTCTTCGCTGGAGTGCAGGTTCATGTCCATGATGTCGTTGCCGTACATAAACTGCAGGTCCAGCATGAAGTCGAAGTTGCCAATGCGCACGTTGTTGATAAAAGAACCCCAGCCGTCGGGACTGCCGTCGCCAATAATCATGCGGTCGGCATCGGTGATGGCCTTATCGTTATTCACGTCCAGGTACTTGATGTCACCAGGAAGAATGGTGAGGCCGTTGCGGTAGCTGGTAAACTCAGCGGCCTCGGCCGCCTCGTCGGTGCCCCACACTCCCAGTCGAACCAGTCCCCAGTAGGAGCTGGCCGATTCGCCTTCGGTGATGATGCTGGTTTGGTTGGTGATGCCCGGACCGCCTACGCCGAAGATGGGGGCGCGGGTGGCCAGTTCCAGCACCTTGTTGCGGTTGAAGGAGATGTTGAAGTTGGTGCGCCACTCTATTTTACCGTTGTCGACGTTCACGGTGTTGAGGGCGAACTCAAAGCCGGTGTTTTCCATCGAGCCCACGTTGCGGCGGATGGTCGCGTAGCCACTGGTTTGAGGGACAGGAGCATCCAGTAGCATATCGGTGGTCAGGCGGTAGTAGTAGTCCGCCTCCAGGGAGATTCTGCCCTCCAGCAAGCCCACTTCCAGACCGACGTCCGTCTGGGCCGTCTTTTCCCATCGAAGGTCCGGGTTGGCCAGGCGGTTGATGCCGGTGCCTCCCACCCTACTTTCGTTCAGCACCGCCGCGTAGCCGGAGCCCAGCAGCGATAGCGAAGAGTACGGGGGGATCTCGGAGTTACCGGTCACGCCGTAACTGCTGCGTAGCTTCAGGTTAGAAAACAAAGAACTGTTCTGCATAAACCCTTCTTCGGAGATTCTCCAGGCCACTGCTGCCGAAGGGAAAAACGCGTATTTATTGTTGTCACCAAACTTAGAAGAGCCGTCTACCCGACCGGTGACGGTAAACAGGTAGCGGTTCATCAGGTCGTAGTTGAAACGCCCGAAGTAAGAGTTGAGCGCCTCTCTGGCGGCCCCCGAGCTAACGCCCAGGTTGTTACTGCCCGCCCCGATATTGTTGTATAAGAAGTTATCGGTAGCAAAGGTACGGGCCTCGTTGCCGATCCCGAACTCGTCGGTTTCCTGCCAGGAGATACCGACCATTCCCTTAAAGGAGTGAATTTCGGCAAAGGTGGTGCTGTAGGTCAGGTAGTTCTCAAACGACCAGAAAATATCCTTGTTGTTATTGAGCCAGGCCCGGCCCTGATCACCTTCCTGAATGGTGCGCCCTTCGTAGCGGTTGATTTCCCGGGTAACCACGTTGGCTCCCAGCACCGTTCTGAACTCTAGGTTCTCGGCCAGCTTAATGTTAGCAAAGGCCGAACCGAGCATCGTCTGGGTGTTGATAATAAAGTTTCTTTCCAGCAGGTTATGCACCGAGCTGCGGGTACCCTCGGCGAAGGGATAGTCCCGGTTGTCGGCGTAGGTGCCGTCTTCGTAATAGACCGGCAGAAAAGGGAAATCTTCCACCATGCGGCGCGGCACCTGGTCGCTGTAGTCCACGTTGTTCTCGCTCTGGTAATTATAGCTCAACGAAGTGCCAATGGTCAGCCAGTCCTTCACCTGGCTATCTACCGTCAACCGGCCCGAGTAGCGGGTGAGGTAAGAAGTCTTGTAGAGCCCGTTCAGGTCCAGATACCCCAGCGACAGCGAGTAGGTGCTCTTGTCACTGCCCCCGCTGAAGCCCAGCTGGTGGTTTTGCGACAGGATGCTCTGGGTGGTTTCCTCGATCCAGTTGGTATCGAAGTACGGGTTGCCGTTGGCATCAAAAATCCGGGGGTCGGTTCTTTTTAGGGCAGGATTCAGTTGGGCGTACTTGCCGTCAGCCCAGCCGACCGGATCAAACTTTTCGGTGTTCCGCCAGCTCAGTTCTTCCACCGCCAGATACTCGGCGGTGTTGAGCACTTCGGGCTTGTTGGGTCCGTAGGTCACCGTGCTCAGGTCCACGCCGTAGGAGATTCTACCCTCGCCGACTTTTCCTTTTCGGGTGGTGATCAGGATCACGCCGTTGGCCCCGCGGGCTCCGTAAATGGCCGTAGAGGAAGCATCTTTGAGCACTTCCACGGATACAATATCATTGGGGTTGATGTAGTCGATGGCGTTGCTGCGCTGGGTTTGGTTGGTCACCGGCAGTTGCACGCCGTCCACCACGTAGAGGGGATTGTTAGAGGAGTTGATCGAACTGAACCCACGCACCCGCACGTTGGACTTGCCACCCGGGCGGCCCGAGTTGATGTTGACCTGCACGCCGGGGATGCGACCCTGGATGGCCTGGTTGAGGGAGGCCACCGGGCGTTCCTGGAGTTCTTCTACGTTGATAGAACCCACGGCGCCGGTCAGATCCGACCGTTTTTGGGTACCGTAGCCAATCACCACGATCTCGTCGAGCGACTGCACGTCTTCGGCCAGCGTCAGGTTGATGGTGCTTCGGCCGTCGACCGGCACTTCCTGGCTGAGGAAACCAATGGAGGAGAACACCAGGATGTCGTTATCGTTGGGCACGTTGATGCTGTAGTTGCCGTCCACGTCGGTCACCGTGCCGGTCACGGTGCCTTTCACAAGCACGTTGACCCCGGGCAAACCTTCGTTGTCGGTGCCGGTGGTCACGTTACCCGACACCACAATCGCCGGAACCACATCGATCACTTCCTCTACCAGTTTTTCCTCGCTAAACTGATCGCTGACGTGAATATTATCGTCCAGCCGCTTGAAGGCCAGGCGCGTCTGCATCGAGATGCTGCGGAGCACGTCGCCCAACGATTGCGATTTGCCTTCCAGGCTGATGCGGTGCTTCTTCTTAAGCACTTTTTCGGTGTAGACAAAGTGAAAGTCAGATTCTTTTTCTATTAAGGTTAGGGCTTTCCCAAGATGGGCATTGTCTAGCTCGATGCTGACGAATATCTCGTCCAGGCTCTTTTTTGGCTCTCCGCCGTTTTCGGCCAGAAGGGGGGATAATAGACAAAACTGAAGAAGCAGGAAGCAGCCTAAAAACCAGCTACTTTGGATGGGTGGTAAGCGTTCAGGTTTCATAGAGATAAGGGTTAGGGTTGTGGTTTGAGACAGGTGCAAACTTTTTGGTCACTATCGGGGCATTTGCATCGGGAAGGATAGTCAGCCCGCTTCCTGGAAGAGGCTAATGCATTGGGATTTTGCGTTTATTTCATGGGCGTGTGGGTTATCGGATAATTATTTTCTTGCCTTGTATCTGATAGTCAAACTGCAGCACGAAGCTTACACCGTTCAGCACACTTTCTAGCGACTGATTCGTATAAGAGCCGCTGAAGCCATTTTCAATATCCGTTCGCTGAATCTCAAACGCTACTCCGTACCAGCGTTCCAGGGCCAGCACCACCTCCGCAAAGGGGGCATTATCGAAGTACAGCCGTCCGTCTTTCCAGGAAAAAACGTCCGCGTAGGCGTAGTCTTCCTTAGACAGCCGGGTATCGGCGCGGGAGTAGCGGGCCTGCTCGCCCGGCAGCAGGCACATCGCCGGTGCCGACCGGGCCTGTGCCTGCCGTACCTCCACCCGTCCGGTCAGCACCGACACCGTTATGCCGGTTGCGATGGATGCATTAACGTTGAAGGAGGTGCCCAGCACCGTGGTGACCAGATCGCCGGTGTGGATTTGAAAGGGGTGCAGACTATCGCGGGCCACCTCGAAAAAAGCTTCTCCTTCCAGAAATACTTCCCGGGGGTTGGTAGGGTGCAAGCTAAGTTTACTGGCTGAATTTAGCTTGATCACGCTGCTATCGGCCAGCGTGAAGGTCATCTTCTCGCCGGAAGCCGTTTGTTTGACCACCCATTGCTCGACGGCACTGGGAATTTTCGGTGATTGGGTGGCCAGGGGCGGTTGCAGCAGGTAATAGGTTCCTCCCGTGGCGCACAACAGCAGGGCTACCACGGCGGCGTAGGACCAATGGGGATAGCGGCGATTGGGTTGAGAATGAGCAGGGGAGCGGTGCGCAGCGGGCGCATCCATTCGAGCTTTAACAAGCAAAAAAATCTTTTCTTTGCCCCATGCTTGGTTTTCCTGACGTTCTTCCTGCCAGAGTGCTTCTATTTTCCGGGATATTACTTCATCCGCTTGGCCCGACAGGTACCAACAGAGTACCCGCTCTTTTTCCTCTTCGGAACATTCTCTTCGGAAAAATTTGTCCAGCAGTGATGAATGCATAGCGGAAGGCCATTGAGGGTGGGACTTACCTTCATTACAGTTCAAGCCGACTATTTACTCTATCCTGGCAAAAAGAATTATAGGCCAGACCAAAGGAGCAGTAGGTAGAAACTTTTCTCTAGCAGCTTATTCTTCCCCAGAAAGTGACGAATGGCCTGCTCGGCTTGGTAAAGGTTATTCTCAACGGTCCGCTTAGATAAGCGCAACAAGCGCGCAATTTCATCATTGCTGAGGTCTTCCCGATGTCGAAGCAAGAAGATTTGCTTTTTCCGGGCCGGGAGCTGATCAATAAAATTGCGGGCCTTCTCTTGCAGGTCGGCATACAACACGGCATCTTCGGTGGCCTGGTTGGTCGGGCTGTGGCAGTGGCGATAATCACCGGCGTATGCTAAGATAACGGCCTGGTGCTTGTGCTGGTTGATGACCCGGTTTTTGGTCAGCGTAAGCAGGTATGCATTAAGCGAAAGGTTTTCGTCTAGCTTCTGGCGGTTCTCCCAAAGGCTCAGAAACACTTGTTGCACAATGCCCTGGGCATTCTCGTGGTCGAGGTGAAGACGCCGCGCCGTCCAGTAGATTTTGTCGGCGTACCGCTCATAAACCGCTTCGAAAGCGCGCGCGTCACCCTTCCTGATCTTAGCGACCTGTTCCTGAGACTCAATGAACTGCCCGGTGAGCGCTTGCATAACGGTAGGATAGATTGATTTCGGTAGTTACATAAAGAGCAGTTTAAATATGCAAAATAATTCTTTTAAATCATCAGTATCCCCTATGCTTTAACAAATTGATAACATAAAATTAATACAGCGTCTATCTATTGCCTCGCCCCAACCGTTCTTGAATCCTAGATTTCAATGCTTTCCTTTCGGTAGCCCAGCACTATCCAACTTCCAGCTTAACTTTCCAAACTAAAATTACTTCGGTACTTCATTTTGCTTCCTAACTGTCCGCTATCGATCACCCACTGACCGGTTCCGAACACTTCAAAAAGGCTGAAAGTGCTCAAAACCACCGGAAAGGGCATTGGCACCGTCCTTGTTATTAGTTTGGCATAAACGAAACTAACCATGAAGGGAACCCACCTTGGCGAATTTGAGGAGCTGGTGCTGCTCACTGTCGGCATTCTCTACGACGATGCCTACGGGCTGGGCATCACCGATGAGATTGAGCGGCGCACGGGTCGGCGGGTGACGGTCAGTTCGGTGCACAAAGCCCTGATGCGGCTGGAGCAGAAAGGCTTTCTGCATTCGCACATGGGCGGAGCGACGCAAGAACGGGGCGGACGCAAGAAGCGACTGTTTACGATCACCAACTCGGGCAAAGAAGCCCTGCACAATGCCCGAACGATGCGCAACGCCCTGTGGCAGGCAATTCCGCAGGTGGTGTGGAAAATTGTCTAAATCAGGATAAACAGGATATAGGTTGTCGCGGTGCGGATGGGCAGGATACGGGGTGGATTCAGGCAATGCTGAATAGTAACCGAAATGATTGCAAGCAAATAATATAGGTAGATGCTAGAAATGATATTGTCCGGAAGCAAACCCTGTTTATCCTATAAATCCTGAATATCCTGATGCAGACGAGTAATAAACCCCCGTCACTTGCCACCCGCTTTCTGCGCTGGTACTGCCATCCGGATTTGCTGGATGAGGTGGAGGGCGACTTGTACGAACTCTTCCGGCGTCGCGTAGAAACACAGGGCCTGGGACGCGCGAAGCTGCGCTACTGGCTCAACGTGCTCATGTTTCTGCACCCTAATTATATCCGAAAACGAAAACCAACCTATTCCTCTAACCCCACCGCCATGTTCAGAAATTACTTCAAAATCGCCACCCGCAACCTGGTCAAGCACAAGTTCTACGCTATCATCAATGTGCTGGGACTAGCCATCGGCATGACCTGCTGTCTGCTGATTTTCCTCTACGTGCAGCACGAGCTGAGCTACGATACTTTTCATACCAAGGCCGACCGCATCTATCGGTTGGTGACGGATATCAAAACTCCGACTGAGACGATGAACATTGGGGTTGCCGCTGCTCCGATGTCCGCGTACATGAAGGCTGACTTTCCGGAAGTGGCGGACATGGTACGCCTTGATGATGCCGGGCTGCTTATTCAGCGGGGCGAACAGACGTTTCAGGAAGACAAAAGTATATTTGTCGATTCTACCTTCTTCCGGGTGTTCGACTTCCCCCTGCGGCAAGGCAATCCGAATACGGCGTTGGTAAGTCCCTTTAGCATCGTGCTGACCGAAGACGCCGCAAAGCGCTACTTTGGCGACGAAGACCCGATGGGCCAGCGGTTGCGCATGGAAGGCGAATACGACCTTACCGTCACCGGCGTGATGCCTAACGTACCGGAGAACTCGAACTTCACCTTTGATGTACTTCTCTCTCTTTCTACCCGCTTAGAAAAACTATATCCCGAGCGGGCCGAACAGTGGGATAATTTTGGCTACGAATCGTACGTGCTGCTATCGGAACAAGCCAATCCGTTGGAGTTAGAGAGCAAGTTGCCTGGTTTCTTAGCCCAACACATGGATGACTACATAGAAGAGTACAGTTTGTTCCTGGAACCTTTACCGGACGTTTACTTCTCCGAACGAGGAGCTCCCCAAACCGGTAGCCTCACTAACATTAAAATTTTCTCGGTAATCGCGACCTTTATTCTGCTCATTGCCTGCATTAACTTTATGAATCTGGCCACCGCCCGCGCCACCGAACGGGCCAAGGAAGTAGGCGTGCGTAAAGTGGTGGGAGCCATGCGGTGGCAACTGATCGGACAGTTCTTGTGCGAGTCGCTGTTGCTCAGTATACTGGCTTTCATCATCGCTTTGCTAGCGAGCGAACTGTTGCTTTCGGCCTTCAATCAGTTGGCGGGTAAAACCGTGGCGAGCAGCATCTTCCAGAATCTGTACTATTTGCCGCTGTTTGGTGGTGTTGCCCTGGCGGTGGGCTTGCTGGCCGGGTTGTATCCCGCCCTGGTGCTCTCCGGGTTTAAATCAGTAGCGATTCTAAAGGGGCGGTTCAGCAGCAGTCAGCGCGGAGTGTGGCTGCGCCGAACGTTGGTGGTGGCGCAGTTCGCTATTTCCATCATGCTGATGGTGGGCACGGCGGTGGTGTACACCCAACTGGATTACATGCGCAACCAAACCCTGGGCTTCAAGAAAGACCAGATGCTGGTGATTGACTTTCGGTTTGATGGGGAGGTGCAGCAAAAGATTGAGACGTTCAAGCAGCAGTTGGGTAACAATCCCAAGGTGCAATCCGTATCGGCTTCGTCCAGCGTGCCGGGTGAGGGCAACAACGGCGCGTTTAGCGAAATCGAAAACCCCGCCGGCGATATGCAGGCCAGCAACGTGAACCTGTTCTACGTCGACCACGATTTTCTCAATCAGTACCAGATGCCCCTGGCGGCCGGACGGGCCTTCTCGCGCGACTTCGCTACCGACACGGCGGCGCTGATCGTGAACGAAGCACTGGTGCGGAGCTACGGCTACGCCTCACCGGAAGACATTATCGGGAAGCGCTTTGCGCAGTGGGGCGTGGAAGGTGATATTATCGGAGTGGTAAAAGACTATCACTTCCGCTCGTTGCAGCAGGCCATTGAGCCGATGACGATTCGGCTGGAACCCAAGCGCGTCCGCTTTCTTTCTCTGAACATCGCCGCCGATGATATGCCGCGCACGGTAGCCGCTTTGGAGCAGCAGTGGCAAACGCTGGCTCCGCAGCGGCCGTTCAACTACTTCTTCCTTGACGAATCCTTTAATCAGCAGTACCGCGCCGAGGTGCGCTTTGGCGAACTGTTTGTTTACTTCGCCGGACTAGCAATCTTTATTGCTTGCCTGGGCTTACTGGGCTTGATCTCCTACACCATCGTGCAACGCACCCAGGAGATCGGCATCCGCAAGGTGCTGGGCGCCAGTGAGAGCAGTATCGTGCGCTTGTTGTCCAAAGACTTTCTGGCGCTGGTGCTGGTGGCCTTTGTGGTTGCCGTGCCGGTGGCCTGGTACGCCCTGGACCAATGGCTGGCTGACTTTGCCTATCGGGTGGCGATGCCCTGGTGGATCTTCGCACTGGCCGGTTTGCTGGCCACGCTGATTGCCATGCTCACGGTAAGCTTCCAGTCGGTGCGGGCCGCCACGGCCAACCCGGTGGATAGCTTGCGGAGCGAGTGAAGACGCTTAACCTGCTGTTTCGTCCACCTCTATCCACTTGCCTCCTGGGTACTCTTGCCCGAAAGCGTTACATTTATCAATCATCACTTTGTAACTACTCGAAAATGGGCATGGCACCAAAATCTGTGATAATAGTCTTGATGATATCTTTAGCAATTAGTAGTTGCAAACCAACCACCGAGCAGATTGAACCTGAACGCTTGACTACTCAACCAACTTCCTCGAAGATACCGGTGCTGAACTTTGCTACTTTTCACATGGGTGGTACGAGTGATGCGAACGGCGTAGATTTCGATGAGAATGATAAAAAGAACCAGGAAGACGCTCAGGCAGTAGCCAAAATGCTTGCCGGGTTTAAGCCAACCATCGTGTGCGTCGAAGTGCCTAGGGAAAGGAACAATGCGCTGGATAGTGTATACCGAGCCTATTTGCAAGCTCCGGGCAGTTCTTCAACCTATTACGGTGAGGTGGGGATGGTTGCGTTTGAGGTAGCAAGGATCAGTAAACTCGAGCGGTTGCACGGAATCGACCACAAGATGGACTACAATTACATGATTGGCGAGGAGATTGACAACGCTATCGACGCTGCCACCTACCAAGATTATACCAACAACCCTTTTAAGGCGACGCCCGAAATAGCGGTTAATGAGGATAGCTTGTCCCTGTTGAATAAACTGAAACTATGGAATAGACCAGAGTTTCTGGATTTTTTGATCGAGATCAATGCTGATATACTCACGCACGTAGGCACTGAAAACAATTTTGAGGGAGCCGACGAGGCCGCTAAGTACTACCAAAGAAATCTCAGAATGTACTCGAACCTGAACAGGATACCCGCGGACAGCACCGACCGAATATTCCTTATCATGGGAGGCAGCCACACCGCCTTTTTCAACGACTTCGTGAAAAGAAGCCCCAAGTACGAATTGGTCGATGTGCTTGACTATCTCCAGTAGCTCATCCTACCCTCAAATCTACCTTCTCTTCCTTCTTTTCTGTCGCTAGTTGCGGAAGCTCTCCCACTCTCTCGGACATCCCCTGCAACCCGCCAGTGCCTGATACCAATGGGTTGTGGTGGGCAGTCGCCCTGCTGCTTCCCAAACTAATGGGGCTTTTTCCCGGTTAACTAACCATGACGCGCGTACGCACGCTTATCCCTTGGCTTATTGTTCTCATACTGGGCTATCTGCTCTGGTCGCACCGCGATGCCATCCGGCAAGACGAAGCAGATTTGCCAAATATTCCCACGTCGACCGTACTTATCGAGCGAATTGAAGCGATGGGAAAGCTCGAGCTGGTGAAATATAAGTTTCAGGAGATCACCGAAGTGAAGGAGCTGAGTCCTGAACTGCTCAATCTCATTAAGCTCGACGCCGATTCCAAGGCCGTCTTGATCAGCCGGGGCGAAGCGGTGGGTTGCGTCGATCTCACCCGCATGACCGAAGATGACATTCGTGTGGTAGGCGATTCGGTGTACGTTAAGCTTCCCCCACCCGAACTGTGCTACCACAAGCTAGACGTGAACGGCACCAAGCTCTATTCCGTAGAAACCGGACTGTTTTCGAACCGCGATCAGTTTATTTCCCGCGCCTATAAGCAGGCCGAAAGAAACATCGAGAAAGCAGCCCGTGACTCCGATATTCTGAGTCAGTCGCAGTACCAAGCGCAACTAATTCTGGGTCCGCTGCTGGAAGAAGTATCGGGCAAGACCATCATTTTCACGGAACAACTGCCCTCCGCCCGGATAGAGGCACCACTATAGCTTGAGTGTTGTAATTCGTTTTTCAAGTCACTCCCTGACGGTATCGTACGTACCTTTTCTCCGCTAACCCAAAAATTATTTTTCTGTACTTTTAGTACATTCGTACTATTTTTTGTACTTTAGCAAGATATTACAATATTCAGACCACACGTACGGCGCTTTTTCGGCGCAGCATCGTAGAAGAAAGTGCTTAACGGCTTCGTCTGCGATGTAATTTTTAGCCCTTCCGGCGAAAAACTAACTGTAGTCCTGTGGTCAAGACGTTATTCTATTTCTTCGGGCTAAGCCTTCTCACCCATTTTCTCTCCCCCTGTGTAGTTTACGGTCAAGCCAACGACGGCGTAGTTCCTAACCGCATCTTGGTCAAGGTGGATGCTTCGCTTAGGGAGGAACTGACGACCTACGCGGCGGCGCAGGACCTCCGCCCGCTCAGCAACGATGCCCGACGTAGCGACGCCCGACAGTTCACCCAACTCAACCAGCGTTACGGCGTGCGAACCATCCGGCGGGTGTTTCCGGCTTCCGGGCGCTTCGAGGCGGCCCACCGACGGTTCGGACTGCACCGCTGGTACGAGGTGGCTTTCGCTGATACCCTGAGCACCGAAGTGCAGCAGGTACTGGCCCACTACCGCGCCAATCCTCTGATCACCCTGGCCGAACCGGTGTACCGTCGTTCCCTACAGACTTCCACCTCCTGGGCCGAGGGTGACACCGTATTCGCCAACGACCCCCGCTTCGCTAAGCAGTGGCACTACTACAATACGGGACAGTCGGGGGGCACCGTGGCCGCTGACATTCAACTAACCACCGCCTGGTCGGTGACGCGCGGCGACGCCCGGGTAATCGTCGCTATCATCGACGGTGGCATCGATACCGAGCACGAGGATCTGCGCGGAGCGCGGTGGGTGAACGCGGCGGAGCAGAACGGGCTACCCAACGTCGACGACGACGGCAACGGCTACGTCGACGACGTGCACGGCTACGGATTTGGTGACCGGCGGGGGCGCATTGCCCCGAGCAGGCACGGCACCCACGTGGCCGGAGTGGTGGGGGCGGTCTCCAATAACGGCGTAGGCGTGGCCGGAGTGGCCGGAGGCAGCGGCAACGGCGATGGGGTGCGCCTGATGTCGTGCGCGGTGTTCGGAGAAGGATCGCAGGGAGGCTTTGCCGAAGCCTTCGTCTACGCCGCCGATCACGGAGCGGTGATCGCCCAAAACAGCTGGGGCGGCGGCGACCAAAGCGCGCTGCTGGAAGACGCCATCCGCTACTTCACCGAGCGGGCGGGCTACGACAATAGCGACGCGGGCTTTACGCAGAACCGACAGGTGGGACCCATGGCAGGCGGTTTGGTGGTGTTCGCCGCGGGCAACGAACAGACTGAAAACGTGCAGCAAGCCTATCCGGCTTCGCTCCCCACGGTGTTGGCGGTAGCGTCCACCGACCACGACGACCACCGCTCCGACTTTTCGAACTACGGCACGTGGGTAGCCCTGGCCGCTCCCGGCTCCGATGTGCTGAGCACCTATCCGGGCAATGACTATAAAATCTTGTCGGGCACCTCGATGGCCGCTCCGCACGTGAGCGGAGCCGCGGCCCTGCTGGTGGCGCACCATCAGCAGACCGGGCTGTCGCCCGACCACCTGCGCACACTGCTACTCGACGGAGCGGACCCCATCGACGACCGCAATGCGGGCTACGCGGGCAAACTAGGACGGGGACGCCTCAACGCCTACCGCGCCCTCACCCTGGATCAGCCCGAACAGCCCGGACCCGTCAGCGCGCTGACTGCGCAGACGCTGGCCCACAATCAGGTGCAACTGCACTGGACTGCATCCGGGGCAGACGGAGACCGAGGCACAGCGGCCTACTACGAACTGCGGTACGCCACCGCCCCGATCACTGTCCAGAACTTTAGCCAGGCTACCCTGGTGCCTACGGAGCGGCCGCCGCGGGTTTCCGGCACGTTAGATACGCTGCTGGTCACCGGCCTGGACGCTACCACCGTCTACTACTTCGCCCTGCGCACGCGCGACCTGCTCGGCCAGGTGTCGCCGGTGTCGGAGGTGGTATCGGCCACCACGCTGGCCCCGCCGGTTATCAGCGTGCAACCGGCTATGCTGGCGGTGTCGCTAAAGGTGGGGCAAGCGCGACGCGATACGATCGTGATCAGTAATACCACCGGAAAAAGTACGCTCCGGTTCACTGCGGCAAGCGCGCGCTCCGAGAACTGGTTGCGCATTGGCGATTATTCCGGCGCAGTGACCGAAGGAAAAGAGGAACTTCTGATTGTAACCACCGACGCCCGCCGCTTGGCCGAAGGCATTTACTACGACACGCTGCTGATGAATAGCAACGACCCCGTCAATCCTCAAATTATCATTCCGGTGCAGGTGATCGTAATTGGCGTTCCGCAGTTGGCGGTTTCGTCGTCGAATATTTGGCTGGAGGAGGTTTGGGAGTCCACCTCGCATCGCGTGGCGCTCACGCTGCGCAATGCGGGCACGGGCACACTGCGCATCAGCCGGATGGAAGCTAGTGGTTCGGGGTTTTCGGTGGATACCTCCTCGCTCACGCTCGTGCCGGAAGCCCAACATTCGGTTACCATCAGCTTTTCACCGACGGCCCTGGGTCCCGCCACGGGTACGCTCACCCTACTGAGCAACGATGCGGAGCAACCCCGGCTGGAGATTCCACTGTCCGCGCTGGTGATTCCTACCCCGCCTTTCGCCTTATCTTCCCAGCGGCTGGCGCTGACCGTGACGCGGGGCGATGCACTTACCCGCCCGATCCAACTGCGCAGTTTGAGCACCGATACGCTGTCCTGGACGCTGTCAACCGAGGACGTTCCGGCCGGATGGAGACTTACTCCTACGGCCGGGAAACTCGCTCCCGGCACCACCACAGTGCTTTCATTGACCGTTGATGCCACCGTACTGGAGATAGGAACCTATCAGCCCACGATCAGCGTACGCTCGGAAAGCGACACCGCCGTGATGTCCGTACGCCTCACCGTAGAAGAACAGATCGCGCCGCTGGCGTTTGCCTACGACCTGCCCGAGCAGCGACTGTTGCTCACCGATACGACTTATCAGTTGGACCTAGTCAGTTACGTGGGGCCAGTCTCGGAAGGAACTCTGTACGCCGCCGTGAGCGCGGATACGGCCCTGTTACAGGTGACAATGGATAGTAGTTGGCTGTTGCTACGTCCGCGGCGGGCGGGGGCCACCACCGTGTCGGTGACGGTGCGGGATGAATTAAGCCCAACCAGCAGCACCTCCTTCCGGGTGGTGGTGGTGTCTCCCAACCGCGCTCCGGAAGCAAGCGATTCGTCAGACACCCTGTTGCTGGTTGATCTGGAAACCCGCACGCTGACCCTATCCGAACTGTTCAGCGACCCGGATCAGGATTCGCTGACGTACGCGGCCGAGTCCTCGGCTCCCACGGTGGTGGCGGCAAGCTTAAGGGGCGACACGCTCACGGTAACCTCCCTGCGGGTGGGCCGGGCCGAAGTGGTGGTGCACGCCACCGACCCGCAGGGCGCGCAGGGTGCATTCACACTCGTCGTGGAAGTGGCTACCGTGACGGCTACCACCAACCAATTGTCATCCACCCTTTCGTTGGTCGGCTACCCCAATCCGACCGACGACTGGCTCACTATTCGATATACGCTCGCGCACGCCGGTGCGGTGCACCTGGTGCTGCTCGACGAGTACGGCCGCACCCTACGGACCTGGGAGGAAGAGTCGCGGGCCGCCGGTTCGTACACGCTACCCTACCGAACCGCCGGTTTAGCGCCGGGCGTCTACGTGCTTCGCTTGTTTTCCCAGGGCGAAACTGTGGCGCGTAAGATTATGGTGCGGTAGGGCACATTGGCTTCGAAGTGAACTTGATTCGCATACTTTGCGGAACACCACCGGTAAATCAATTGAGGCGCGTACGTAGAAATTTGGCAGGCGTTTTTGACTCGCTAACGGTTGGGCATGATTTGCTGCACCGCCTGAGCCGCTTCTGTCACGGGTAATTTACAGATTCCTCGTTGACACACGTAAATAGTGGTTTGCCCCGGAACGAGTTTGTCCTCCAGCAAAGCTAAATTACCCTCACTCGTTCCCCCCACCAAAAGCGCATTAGGTAGATAGTGCTGATCCATCGCGGCCCGCCGGGCAGCGCACTCGTTTCCTACAATAGCCACTTCATAGGGCGGATAGATCATTTGAGTCAATAAACTGCCCCAGTTGGCATAGTATCCCGGATACGTTCGAAGGTTTTCTTCTACCTGGGTCAACATGAGCTGGGCTTTTTCTACGTATCCGTCTTCGTAAAGCAACCGGCCCAACCGATAGAGATTATTGGCCATCACTGAATTTGAGGCCGGGATCACGTTATCGCTCACCTCTTTCTTTCGGGCAATCAGCTCCGGGTGGTCATCGGAGGTGTAGTAAAACAGACCGCTGGGTTGGTCATAGAAGTGATCCAGCGCGTAGGCCTGCAACGTCTGCGCGGTGGTTAGCCAAGAGGCGTCGAAGGTGGCCTGATACAGGTTGATAAACGCCGCGGTCGTCTGGGCGTAATCATCCAGAAAGGCATCGATGGTGGCGGTTCCGGCTTTGTAGTTGCGCGTCATAGCTCCCGCCCGGCCGATCACTTTCTCTTGCAAGAAACGGGCGTTCTGTAGGGCTGCTTCCAGAAAGCGGGGTTCACCGAACGTGCGGTAGGCATCCACGTAGCCATTGAGCATCAGGGCGTTCCAGGCCGTCAGCGATTTGTCGTCTAGTCCGGGCCGCACGCGCCGACCTCGTGCCCCTAGTAGGATTTGCTGGCTCTTTTGCAAACGCTGTTGCAGATCGGCTACCGACAGCTTACGCTGAGTAGCAAGGGTCGAGTCAGATTCGTTTACGTACAAAATGTTCTTACGCTCTTCCCAGTTGCCCCGATCAGTAACGTTGTAATAATCTTTGAATAAGGGCGCTTCATCGCCCAGCAATTGGTCAACCTCATCAGCGGTCCACACGTAAAACTTTCCTTCCTCGCCTTCGCTATCGGCATCCAGTGACGAGTAGAAGGCGCCTTCGTCGGAGGTCATCTCGCGGGCGATGAAATCCAGCGTTTCGTACACCACTTGACGGTAGAGCGGGTTTTGAGCAGTTCGATAGGCTTGGCTATACAGACTCACCAGCTGGGCGTTGTCGTAGAGCATCTTCTCGAAGTGAGGCACCCGCCAGGCGTCATCGGTCGCGTAACGGGCGAAGCCGCCGCCCAAGTGGTCGTAAATACCGCCGCGGGCCATCTGCGCGAGGGTGGTGGTCACCCAAGCCTGGGCCTCGGCGTTTCCGGTATAGTAGGCGTACTGCATCATGAACTGTCCGTTGATCGGCAGGGGGAACTTCGGTGCGCCCCGGTTGCCGCCCCGTTGCCGGTCTAGGGTAGGCTCCCAGGTGCGGTACAGTTCGTTCGAGCAGGGCCGCTTGGTAGGCGGGCTCGTCGGTGGGGGGCACAAAGGCATCGGTGCTGCGGATGCCCTCGGTCACTTGGGAGGCAATTTTTTCCAAGCGATCGGGTGTTTGCTCGTATGACTTCTGCACCTGTTGCAGCACGCTCATCCACTGGTCTTTCGGAAAGTAGGTTCCGGCAAACACCGGTCGTCCGTCGGGTAGCGTAATCGTGTTGAGCGGCCAGCCGCCCCGCCCGGTCATCAGTTGGGCCGCTTCCATGTAAACCTGATCCACGTCGGGCCGTTCTTCGCGGTCTACCTTGATCGAGATAAAGTGTTCGTTCATCAGGGCCGCCACGGCCGAATCCTCAAAGCTCTCGTGCTCCATCACGTGGCACCAGTGGCAGGCGGCGTAACCAATGCTCACCACCAGCAGTTTGTTTTCTCGTTGGGCTTGCTCCAGGGCGCTTTCGCTCCAGGGTTGCCAGTTCACGGGGTTGTGCGCGTGCTGCAGCAGGTAGGGACTGGTCTCGTTGATGAGCGCATTGGCAGGTCGTTCGGACGGGCTCGGTTGCCCGCAGGCAGTAAGAGCAAAGAAAAGAGCGAAGATGAAAAGACAATTGCGGTTCTGCATAGTAAAGGGTTGAAGTGGAACGGCCTGGCGGTACCTACTGGCCGTTAACCCAGAAAGCCAAGGCCGCCATCGGTCCTATGGAGACAAACAGAATAATTATCTCGATAGTGTTACGGAATGTATGTTGCTTATTAGGCAGCGTTTTTTTGCCAAATGTAAGCTTTAATAAAGCCAAAATGCATTGTGTTTGATCATCTACCGGCAAGTCTGCGAAAAGTACGCCCTGTATTCGGCACAGTGCAATTATTCTATCCGGCGAAACGTTGCGCAGTTTGATTTTTACTATTTCTCCGATCAAAATGAATTCCGATATCTACCAACAAGCCCGCGCCAAGTACACTCCGGATAAAGTAAAAGTGCTGTTCATCACCGAGGCCCCGCCACCCTACGACCGGCATCGCTACTTCTACTTCGAGCAGGTGCGCCGCGGCGATAGCTTCTTTCTGGAACTGATCAAGGTGCTGTTTCCCGAAGAGGTGAACGCCTTCGAGACGGTGAAGCAGTTGCGCGCCGAGAAATCGTACTTTCTGGAGCGCTTGCAGGAAGAAGGTTACCTGCTACTGCACGCCTACGATGCGCCGTTGCCCGGCACCACCGCGGCGGCCCGGGCCCGGACGTATCAAGAAAATTTACCGCAACTGATGGCGACTCTGCTCAAGCTGGGCTCGCCCCGCACTCCCGTCGTCTTGGTTTCTGCCGTGGTGTTTCGGGCCATTGCGGCTGACCTGCGCGCCAGCGGGTTCAACGTCATCCACGATCAACTCATTGAGTACCCCAACTCCGGCCAGCAACTCAACTTCCGCCGCAAGCTGAAACCTCTGCTAATGCGCGAACAACTCTTGCCGAACGAAATCTGAGATGCGGGATATAGCTTGTTTACTTGATTTGATAAATGACCGAAAGATCCAAAGATAAAACGTCGTGACCATTCCGCCTCTGCTCCTCCTTCTCTCTACCATTGAGGAAAGTATAGCCGTAGGTGGGAGTAAGGGTTATTACAAAAGCGGTAAACTCACGTACGTCCCAACTCACTCCCTTCTAACGACCGTTCACTCCCGACATTCTCCGGTTCAGGCATTTTCGCGATCCACTCTTAAATTTATTGAGTTTTAACAGCACATCATTATTCAACCTTTTCCATTTAACAATAAACATCCATGAAGCACCGACCGATTTACCTAAACCGATTAAAAACCTTCGCCCTGGCGTTGCTAGCCACCGTGTGGCTCGGCAGTTGTGGCGAAGATGGCGAGAACAACAGCCCTCCTGAGCCCGAACTAAACGCCGTGGAGCTGGCTGAGACCGAGACGCAGTTGAGTACGCTGGTAGACGCCGTGAAGCAAGCCGGACTAGCGGACGCTTTGTCCGACGAAAGCACGCCCATCACCATTTTTGCTCCCAACAACTCGGCCTTCACCAACTATCTGGCCGCTAACCCGGATTTCAGTTCATTGGCTGACATCCCCGATGCGGCGCTGGCCGACGTGTTGAAGTACCACGTGGTGCCCGGCACCAAACTAGCCGCCGACCTGACCGCCGGTTCGCTGGCTACGCTGCTCGACGGCCAATCCATCGCGGTGACCGCCGACAACGGAGTGGTGCTCAACGGAACCACCCGGGTAGTGCGCGCCGACATTCGCGCCTCTAACGGCGTGATCCACATTGTGGACGCCGTGCTGCGCACTGCCGCCGAAGAGCCCGGCACCATCGCCGAGATTGCCACCGCCACCGACGACCTGAGCATCTTGGTATCGGCGCTAACGCGCGTGCCCGCCCTGCTGGAAGCAGCGAGCGATGCTGACGCCGATCTTACCGTGTTTGCGCCCACCAACGACGCCTTTGCCGCTTTCTTAGAAGGAGACGACCGTTTCACCGACCTGGCCAGCATTCCCGATGAAGTACTAACCTCGGTGCTACAGTACCATATTTTGGCGGGTGCTAAACTGGCGGCCGACCTGGGCGAAACCGAAACTACCCTGAACGAAGAAGCCATCAGCATCAGCAAAACCGATGATGGAGTGTTCATTAACGGAGACGTGAAAGTAACGACCGCCAACATCAAGGCCAGCAACGGTGTGGTGCACCTGATTGATCAGGTACTGCTGCCGCCCTCGCTGCAACTTGCGCCGGCCATTGCGGAGATTGCGCTAGACACCGAGGCGCTGAGCATTTTAGTAGCCGCCCTGCAACGCACTCCTGACCTGCTGGAAGCAGCGGGCAACCGCGATGCCGACCTGACGGTATTTGCTCCGACCAACGACGCTTTTGTTGCGCTGTTAGGTGCCTTAGGATTGGAAGGGCTGGATGACATTCCGGACTACGTGCTGCGTCGGGTATTGGAGTACCATATTCTGGGTGCCGGAAAACTAGCCGCTGACTTAGGCGCTACCGAAGCGACGCTGGAAGGCGCTGATATCAGCATCGACAAGACCGACGGAGTGGTGATTAACGGAAGCAGCAACGTGATTCTTGATCTGGCCAACATCGAAGCGGCCAACGGAGTGGTGCACGTGATTGACGAAGTACTGATCCCGCCCTTCATCGCTGCTGCCTTGGGTACCGCGGTGCAACCGTTGCTATTTGATGCCGAAGGGCGATTCACTACGCTGCTCACCGCGGTGGAATCGGTGCCCGATGTGCTTAACTTTCTGATTCGTAAGGATGTGGACGGCACGCTGTTCGCCCCGACCAATGCGGCCTTTGAGGCCCTTATCGCCGGAAGCGATGCGTTCGGTGGCCTGGAAGACGTGCTAGCGGCTGACAACTTGAAGGAGATTCTGTTGTACCACATCGCGGCCGACCGCAAGGCCAGCAGCGATTTAGCCGGAGCTTCTTCGGCTACGCATTCCCGCTTGCAGAACCCCAAGAGCGGCAGCCCGCTGGAGATTTACTACAGCAACGAGGCTGACGGCAGCCTGATCCTGATTGGTTATTCTAAAGTGATTCAGGCCGACATTGCAACGCCCAACGAAGAGTTTATAGCCCACGCGATTGATGCGGTACTGCTTCCTCCGGCAGAGTCTGTGGTAGGAGTAGCCGTTGGCAACCCCGCCTTCAGTGAGCTGGTGGCCGCGCTCACCCGCGTGGAAGAAGCCAGCCAAACCAACGCTGATCTGTTGCCTCTGGTAGCTATCCTGAATACCGAGAGAGGCGACGAAAGTCTGGCCCCCTTCACGGTGTTTGCCCCGACCAACGCGGCCTTCGCGGCACTGTACACCGTGCTAGGAGTAAATGGAGTGGACGATATTCCGATTGAAACGCTACAAGCGGTGCTGCTGTATCACGTGATCAGCGGCGAGCCGGTGTTCTCAACGGATCTTGACCTGCTGGAAAATGGACAAGCAGAAACGGTTAACGGCGGCACGGTCACCGTTAATTTGGAAGCGCTGACCATCACCGACGGTAGCGACGCTAGCACTGATGCGGTGATTGTTATTGCCAACGTGCTGGCGACCAACGGCGTGATCCATGCCATTGATCAGGTTTTGTTGCCAGAATAAGTTTTCTATTACTATATTGAACTACTATTATTGAACGCTGCGTGCCGGATACCAACCTAATTTGGTGTCCGGCTCCGGTGTTTTTGCCTATAAACGACCAACGCTGTTACGAATTTATGTTTAAAAGTCGCTACCGATACCTGTTCATTGCGTTGCTGGCTAGCTATTCGTACCTCAACATTTTATTCACCGGAGGCAATCGCCTGTTCGGATCAGATATTACCCTCTGGCAATTTTTTACGGCCGTAACCATCATGGTCGCCTTGGTTTGGGAAACCAACCGCGGACTGTTCCGCTTGATCGAACACCGCGACGGCCCGTTGGCGCGCAAGCTCACGCCGCTGGTCCCCTTTTTTCTGGCTAGTCTATTTGGAGTGGTCCTGATTGCAGCGGCGGCCACCTATGCGGTGGTAGCCCTATCGGATGTCCCGCCGACCGAAAGTTGGAGTCAATTTAAGTTGGCCCTCGCCTTTGCCTTTCGGATCAACCTGTTTTTGCACACCGTCAACGCCATCATCTACTTCAATGATAAACTAAAGAATACCGTGCTGGAGGCCGAGCGGCTAAAGACTTTGAGTATAGAATCACAGTTTGAAGCGCTCCGCAATCAGATTAACCCCCACTTTCTGTTTAACTCACTCAACGTGCTGTCGGGCATCGTGCACAAAGACGCCGATCTGGCGTCGGATTTTATCAAGCAACTGGCCAACGTATACCGCTACCTGCTCTACAACCAAGAGAACAAAACGGTGTCGCTGCGCACCGAAATGGAGTTCATTGGTGCTTTTGTTTTCCTCTTAAAACTGCGCTTCGCCGACCAGGTGATCATCGACCAAGACGTGGCCGAAGCGGACCAGGACTCCTTCCAGCTTCCCCCGGCCTCGGTGCAATTGCTCGTCGAAAATGCCATCAAGCACAATGTCACTTCTCGTAAGAATCCGCTGCGCGTCGCTATCTTCGTGGAAGACGACTACCTGGTGGTCCAAAACACCCTGCAACGCGTGCCCAAGCCCACGCTTCCGGGCGGTATGGGGCTTAACAACATCAAGATGCGCTACCAACACCTGGCCGACCGCGAGATGCAGGTGCAACAAGACGAGCAATGCTTCACCGTTAAACTTCCGCTCATCAAGCGGGTAACCGTGTCTCCTGCACCATGAAGGCGCTCATCGTGGAAGACGAACCCTTTGCCAGCGAACGACTGCGCGATCTGATCGCCCAGCACGACGCCCGCATCACGGTGGTCGATGAGCTCGATTCGGTAGAGGGAACCGTGCAGTTCTTTCAGTCCGGTCGTCCGGTGGATGTGGTGTTTTTAGATATTCAACTGTCGGATGGGGTAAGCTTTGAGATTTTTGACCGCGCCATCGTTTCTTGCCCGGTGGTTTTCACCACCGCCTACGACCAGTACGCTTTGCAAGCTTTTCGGGTGCAGGGCGTCGATTATCTGCTTAAACCCCTCGACCTGCCCGACGTGCAGCGGGCCTTTGCGCAGGTCGAACGCTATCTGCCCCGGCCTGAGTACCAGTTGTTGCAGCAGGCGTACCGTCAGCCATTGCCCACCTACAAAAGCCGTTTTTTGGTGAAGACAGGCGACCATTACCAGACGATACCGGTGGATGACATTGCCTATCTCTACGCCGACGGTAAGGTTACCTATCTGGTCTCGAAAAGCAGTCGACGTCGTTACCTACTGGACCATACGCTGGAGTCTTTAGAAAGCAGCCTGCTGGAACCGGCGCGTTTTTTTCGAATCAACCGTAAGTTTATGGTGCCCATTGATGGCCTTCGCGAAGTGCATTCCTATGCGAACGGTCGCCTCAAAGTGCTTACGGTGGTGCCCAGTGAGGCCGACATGATCGTGAGCCGAGAGCGAGTTTCGGCGTTCAAAGCCTGGCTCGACCAGTGAGCAATCGTTAGCTTGCCAACGGATAGTTACGTATCTTGTATTTTTGTTTCAACCCTATCGTATCACGACCATGACCCAATTTTTTCTACCAACCCGTTGCCTGTTGGTGATCACTTTTCTGCTAGGCAGTTACTCAGTCCAAGCCCAAAGCACGCCCTCTTCCAGCGTAGGGGCCGACTCGCTGCGCGCTGAGATTCTGCGGCTCCGCACCGACTTAGACGCAACCCGCGACAATTTACGTATCTCGCACCGGAAGTTCAGAAGCGGTATTTTGGTGTCGGGTATTGGCTATTCCATTACTATTTTAGGAGGGGTTTTGCTAGGAAGCCAGGAATACAGCGACTGGGGGCAACCCCTGGTGGTGGCCGGGGGCGTAATAGGGTTCTCCGGAGCCTTGCTGCTGCTTAACTCCAACAAATTCATCGGCCGAGCGGGCGGACCAACAACCCGTGACTACGCTTCCGCCAATACCGTTGCCCCCTCTCCCGCGGGAACGGGACGCCGTGTCCCCTAAACCTACGCTTATCTTTGACTTCGACGGCACCCTGGCCGATACGCTGCCGCTGCTACTGGCGTTGAGTAACCGCCTGGCTCCGGAATACGGGCACCGGCGGGTAGCCGAAGCAGACATTGATGCTCTGCGGGGTCTGCACGCCCGTGAGGTGCTGCGTTGGCTAAAGATTCCTTGGTACCAACTGCCGCGCTTGGCCCGCCGCATTCGGACCGAATTGCACCGCGAGATACCGCAGGTTGCTCCGATAAAATCGATGCCCGCTATTGTAAACCAGCTTGCGCCAGACTTTGGGCTCGGCATCCTCACCACCAATTCGGTGGCGAACGTTCGAGTATTTCTCACCACCCAGCAGATAACGCACTTCGCCTTTGTGCGCTCGTCGCCCCGGCTGCTGGGCAAAAGCCGCACCCTGAAGCGCGTGCTGCGCGAGCAGGGTTTGGTGGCCGCTGACACGCTGTACATTGGGGATGAAGTGCGCGACGTGGAGGCCGCCCACGCCAGTGGCCTCAACACGATTGCGGTGAGTTGGGGAGCGAATGCTACCGACGCTTTGGGGCGCGCCAATCCCTACGCGATTGTGCATCATCCGAGCGAGTTGCCAGGGGCCGTTAACGCCTGGGCCACCGCCCGTCGGGCTAACTTCGGTTAATTTATGTTAAATAATGAGCAAGGGTTAGGGGAATGGGCTGGCTTTCCTTACTTTCGGAGTCAAATAATTTGCCGTATGAAAAAGTTTATTGTCAGCGGACTGGTTTTACTAGCCGGACTAACGCTTAGCGCCCGGGCGCAGGAGGCTAAAATTGGGTTTGCTCAATCAGATTATATTCTGGGGTTGCTGCCGGAAGCGCAAGCCGCCCAGCGCGACATTGCCGAATTTGAACGGAAAGTGAGCAACCGCCTCATCGCTATGCGGCAGGGACTCGAGTTTCAGGCGGCTCAACTTCAGCGAGACCTGCCCAACCTGAGTGATACACTACGAGCACAGCGAGAAAATGAGCTACGCACCTTGCAGGCGGATATCACCCAGGAGCAGAAAACCGCGCAGTACCAGTTGCAGTTTAAAGAAATGCAAGTGCTCTCACCCCTGCGGCAGAAGGTGGACCAGGCCATCGACTCGGTGGCGCGGGCCAACGGCTACACCTACGTGTTTTCGCCCCAAGTGGAAGGGAAACTGTTTTTGATTCACACCCAGCGTCCCGAAGAAGCCGATGTGACTTCGTTGGTAGTCAAAGCGCTTGGACTGACTCCGCCTCCGCCCGCTGAGCCTGTTCTTAAATAACTTGATGCCCCACATGCAGTGGTGTAGCACGTTTGTTTCTGGCCATCAGGCTAACAAAATATCCGCTGGTATTTTTAAATCCTTATAAAGCGATTTTATCATACCCAGGGTCAGACCTCTCTTTCTATTAAGAATTTCACTTACCCTACTTTGGCTACCAAGATATTTTACCATATCAGCACTGGTCATTCCCATTTGCTCCATACGAAATTTGATCGCATCAATGGGGTCTGGTGGTGCTATGAGGTAATGCTTCATTTCGTAGGATTCTACCAAAGTTATCAATAAATCTAGTTCATCGCCTTCCGGAGTATCCTTTTTTGCTCCCCACAATTTATCAACCCTACTGATGGTCGTACGATAATCTTGTTCAGTTTTAATTGGTCGTATATCCATAATCATATCACTTTAGCATCGATTTTGTCATAATGTGCCAATCTCCTGCTGAAAGCCCCTAAACTCAATGGGCTTTTCTGCTGCAAACGGAGTACGACGGGCGTTTTCGTCATTAAAGGCTCCCGTACGAATGTAGTACAGTGCTTCCCTCAAACGCGCCTCTCCCGGATCGCCGAAGTTACGACTTAGATCATCGGCCACCAGTGCATCCGGCTCGAAGCCTTCGTAGTACTCTCCTTCTCCATTGTCGTTCACAATCTTGAGAATAATCGGGCTGATGGCGTAGCCCCCGTAGCGGAACGGCCGACTGCCGACTGGTTTTCCGTAGGTATTTTCTCCTACAATCAGCACGTCCATGAAGGGACGCAGTCCGTTGATGAGCAGTTCGCTGGCCGACGCGGTGCGGCCCGAAGCGATCACCACCAAGCGGTTCAGGTCGAGCGGAAACTCAGGAGCAGCAAAGGAGCGGGTGGTAGAAGCTAAGATCTCCGGATCGGCATCGATAGCGCTCTGGATGGTGGGATTATACGAGTCCTGCGCGAACACCCGGTCGGTGCCGCGGGTGCCAATCAGGTTGGTGGCGATGTATTCGGCCACGTCGATGCGCCCGCCGCCGTTGTAGCGCAGATCGAGCACCAGGTCGGTGATCTTCGCCTGCTGAAACTCGGCAAAGGCCGGTTTTAGCTCGTTCGAGCGACTTCTCAATGAAGCCGTTGAAGGCTAAGTAGCCCACTGGACGTCCGTTCACTTGCAGCACCCGATGATCCAGCACGGTATTGATGCCCACGGTGGTTTTGGTCAGCGTTTCGGTCACCACATTTCCGGCAGCGTTCAAAAACTCAAAGGTGTTGGCAGAGGCCTCCAGCAGATCATTGGAGTAGTTGCCGCGGGTGATGGGCAGCCCGTTGATCTTGCTGATGATCCAGCCCCGTTTTACGCCCGCCCGTCCGAAGGGGGAATCCCAGTAGACCAGACTTACCCGCAGGTCGCCCGCTTCGTCGAAGGCCGGTCCGTAGCCGTAGCCGAGGTACTCACCGCGCTTGAAGTAATCGTCGTACTCCTTTTCTTCGGTGATGTATGACCACTTGTCGCGCTCAAAGCGCAACGCGTTCAGCAGTTCGTCGGCGCTACCGTAGTCATTGGGATCCACTTCGGGCATTTGATCGTTCCACAGGTACCACTCCTGCATGATGCGGAAGGTGGTGTCGCGCAGGTCAGTCGAATTGCTAGCTACTGGCAACTGGGGATTCACTACTTCATCATCATCCTGGCAGCTCCACAGTAAGGAAACCAAAAGAAGAACCGACAAATAGTGCGCGTATCTTGAAAATATCGTCATGTGTTCGTTTTAAAGAAGTTTTTACTTCGTTGTGATAACCATCCAAATTGCCAAAAGATTGCCTGATGGATATCACATTTTTATAACAAAAGTTAACCGAAGATACACTAAAATCTGGCGTCTTTTGATGAATACTACGCACTTTCCCTACGTTTCGTAAAAAATTCTTATCATTACTTCTTCATTAATGCTACAAGTTATGCTACAAAAACCTATCAACGTGCTCGTGGTCGGCTGCGGACACATGGGCGCTTCGCACGCGCGGGCGTACCACAAGATGCCGGAATTCAATATTGTGGGCGTGGTGAGCCGCGGACCCGAAAGCCGGGGTAAGCTGTCGGAAGAACTCGGCGGACTCGCTCAGTTCAACAATTTCGACGACGCCCTGGCCAAGACCAAGCCCGACGCCGTTTCTGTCAACACCTACCCCGACACCCACGCCGAGTACGTGATGAAGAGCCTGCGTGCCGGGGCCCACGTGTTCACCGAAAAGCCCCTGGCCACCACGGTGGAGCAGTGCGAAGAGATTGTGGCTACGGCGCAGCGGCTGGGCAAGAAACTGGTGGTGGGCTACATTCTGCGGGTGCACCCGGCCTGGAGCAAGTTCATTGAGCTGGCCCAGACCCTGGGCAAACCGCTGGTGATGCGCATGAACCTGAACCAGCAGAGCAGCGGCGAGCAGTGGCGAACCCACCGCAACCTGATGGATTCGATGTCACCCATCGTGGACTGTGGGGTGCACTACGTGGACGTGATGTGCCTGATGACCGCGGCGCGCCCGGTGCGGGTGAGCGGCATCGGGGCCCGACTGAGCAATGAGATTGCCGACGATATGTATAACTACGGACAGTTACAGGTAACCTTTGATGATGGCTCGGTGGGTTGGTACGAAGCGGGCTGGGGCCCCATGATGAGCGAAACCGCCTTTTTTGTGAAGGACGTGATCGGACCGAAGGGTTCGGTGAGCATCCTGAGCGGTGCCCAGGGCGATTCGGATGATATTGATTCGCACTCCAAAACCAACGCGCTGCTACTGCACCGGGCCGAGCGCGACGCGCAGGGAGCCTTTGCGCACCCCGACGAAACCATCAGCACCGCCGACGAACCCGACCACCAGCAGTTGTGCGATCTGGAGCAGCAGTTTTTCTATCGGGCCATCAGCGAAGACCAAAACCTGTCGCAGCACCACGCCGACGCGATCAACAGCCTGCGGGTGGTGCTGGCCGCCGATGAATCCTTCAAAACCGGCAAAACAGTGGAACTACCGGCGTAGTTACTGCATTCTGCTAGTTCAATCATTTCACTCGTTAACAATAACACCAATGATACACCTACTTTTTTCTATCACCCTGGCTTGGCTGCCCCCGGTGGGCCCTCCGGCCGTTACTGCTCCACTTATGCCTACCCCCGTCGTCGCCGCCAGCCTAACCATTGATGTTTCGGGAGTGAAGCAGCGCAAGGGCAAAATCCAGGTAGCGCTGTATAACTCCGAAAAAGACTTTCCCGAAACCGAACCCTACCGGGGCGAGGTGCTTAACATCAGCGCTGACAATGATCTGAAGGTAACGTTCAAGGACCTGCCCCCCGGTGATTACGCAGTGGCGGTGTACCACGATAAAAACAGCAACGGCAAACTGGACAAAAATCTGCTGGGTATTCCGGTAGAAGACTACGGGTTCTCGAACGACACCCGCGGCACCCGGCTCAGTGCGCCTTCATTTGACGACACCAAACTGCGGGTGGATAGTGAGAATGTGGAGCTAAAAATTGAAGTGCGATAGGCTCCAATAGATAAATTAACGACCTTTTGGCTGCAGAAATCCTAAAAAAGAGATACATTGTAGGACTATATTTTGCTCGGATGCGTTATATAATTGCTTTTTAGCCGCTCATCCACGCACCGCACGACACGACACTACTTCATGAGATTATCTACGCATCGCCCGCAACGGGTGCTTACGCTGATCCCCTTTCGTCTTTCCCCGCTCAACCGCCTACTGACCGTAGCGGTGGCCGCGCTCATTGTGTTTCAGAGCCACATTGAACGCCGTCTTTTCCCCCCGGCTTCTTCTCAGTCGTTTGCGGCTTACTCCCAGACCATTCCCGGCACCACCATCGCCTTCGACATGGTTCCGATTCCGGGCGGCAGCTTTATGATGGGCAGTCCGGAGGATGAGGCGAACCACCAGGACGACGAAGGACCGCAGACCAAAATTGCCGTTGACTCGTTCTGGATGGCGCAGTACGAGGTCACCTGGGATATGTTCGAAGTGTTTGCGTTTCAGGATCTGGAGAAGCGATTAGCGCAAGAGTCCGGCGGACTGGAAGCGGCCAATATTCCGAGCGTTGATGCCGTGTCGCGCCCTACTCCGCCCTACCTCGATATGAGCTTCGGCATGGGTAAGTATGGCTACCCCGCCATCTGCATGACGCAGTACTCGGCCACCTCGTTCTGCCAGTGGCTCACCGCCAAAACCGGAGATTTTTACCGTTTGCCTACCGAAGCCGAGTGGGAGTACGCCGCCCGGGCGGGCACCACCACCGCCTACTCGTTCGGCGACGATGCGTCTCAACTCGATGACTACGCCTGGCACTACGGCAACACCAACGGCGGCTACGAAAAAGTGGGCACCAAGAAACCCAATCCTTGGGGACTATATGACATCCACGGCAACGTGGCCGAGTGGACGATGGACCAGTACAACCCCGCGATCTACGCCACCCTGACCGGCGAAGCCGCCCGCAACCCCTGGAATAGACCCACCGAACTGTATCCCCGCACCGCGCGGGGCGGCTCTTACGACGACGATCCGGAGATATTGCGCTCGGCGGCGCGTATGCCCTCCAGCCCGAAGTGGAAGCAGCAGGATCCGCAGATTCCGAAGAGCCGCTGGTGGCACACCGACGCGCGCTGGGTAGGCATCCGCCTGGTGCGACCGGCCAACCCGCCCGCGCCCGAAGAACAACAAAAGTACTGGCTGGAGCCGATAGAAGATCTATAATTTAAAATATCAATATCGTACAGACGCAATGCATTGCGTCTTAACCCTTATACCCAAATACTATGAATGAGCATCTAGGAATGAACCGACGTCGGTTCGTCAGAAATTCAGCCGCGGTTACCGCCGGTGGCATCTTGGTAAGTCAACTGCCCGTAGAGGCCAGCGCCTACGTGCGGGGCAACGAAACCATCAAAGTGGCCGTGATCGGCTGCGGTGGACGGGGCACCGGAGCGGCCGACCAAGCCCTATCCGTGTCTCAGGACGTGAAGCTGGTCGCGATGGCCGATGCGTTTCAGAATCGGCTCGACGAGAGCTACGAGAACCTCAAGAAAAAACACGGTGACTCGGGACGTTTGGCCGTGCCCGACGAGAACAAATTCGTGGGTTTTGAGGGCTACAAAGAAGCCATCGCCCTGGCTGACGTGGTGTTACTAGCCACTCCTCCCGGCTTCCGGCCCATCCACTTTGAGGCAGCCGTCAATGCCGGGAAGCACGTATTCATGGAAAAACCAGTGGCCGTTGATGCCCCGGGGGTGCGCAAGGTGCTGGAAATGGCCAAAAAAGCCAAGGAGAAAAAACTTAACGTGGTGGTCGGACTGCAACGCCACTACCAGCCCAGCTACCTGGAGCTGATGAAGCGCCTGCACGCCGGAGAAATCGGCGACATCACCGGCGGGCAAGTGTACTGGAACAGTAGTGGGGTTTGGGTACGTCCCCGCGAACCGCAGCAAACCGAAATGGAGTACCAAATGCGCAACTGGTACTACTTCACCTGGCTGTGCGGCGACCACATCATGGAGCAACACATCCACAACATCGACGTGGCCAACTGGGCCAAGCAGTCCTACCCGGTGCGGGCCCAGGGCATGGGTGGCCGCGAGGTGCGCAACGGAGCAGAACACGGTGAGATCTTCGACCATCACTACGTAGAGTTCCACTACGAAGACGGCACCATCATCAACAGTCAGTGTCGCCACCAGGAAGGCTGCATGAACAAGGTAGCCGAGACCTTCGTGGGCACCAAGGGGCGGGCCAGTACCGATGGCAACACCGAAATCACCGATCTGAAGGGCAAGTCGCTGTGGCGTCACCGCGGCAAGAATGATCCCAATCCTTACCAGGTGGAGCATGATCGTCTGTTTGCTAACATTGTGGAGGGCGGCGAGCCGCTGGCCGACGCGGAAAACGGTGCCAAAAGCACCATGACCTCGCTGCTGGGTCGCATGGTGACGTACTCCGGGAAAGAGATCAGTTGGGACGAGGCGCTAAATTCAGAGATTAGTCTGGCTCCGCAGCGCTACGCTTTTGATGCCAACCCGCCCGTGATGCCGGTAGAAGGCCATTATCCCGTGCCGGTGCCCGGAAAAACCAAGGTAGTTTAATTTAAAGCCGGGTGCGTCAGATTAGGTTATTCCTTTATCCTACGCACCCGGCACTTTATTTCTTCCCACCAACCGGTTAAAAACCGGTTCTCTTGTATCTGCCCCCGGCTAGCCTCTGTATGCTACTCACCCTTGCTTCAGTAATCACCGCGATCGTCTTAGTGGTGGTGGGGGTTTTGCTACTAGGAAAAAATGACAAGCTAAAGGAACTACTGAGGCTTTATGCCTCTTCCCCTACGATCTACCACGACGGTCCCTATATCACCTACCTGGGTAAACAGATGCTGGTGCACCGGGGCGAAACTTACCAGGGCAAGCCGGTCGTTTTGCGGGAGGAGCTGCTCTTCTCAGAACGACAGGCACTGACTTTCTCGTGCTATACTGATAGCGTGGCTTCCACTTCGTTCGATTTTACGCTTCAGAAAAACCTAAGTATTCCCCCTACGGAGTACGATCTGCCCGAACGCCTCCTGGCCATCTCCGACATTGAGGGCAATTTTTACGCCTTCCATGCGCTACTGCTGGGTAATGGAGTGATAGACGAGAACTTTAACTGGACGTTTGGAAACGGGCACCTGGTGCTGCTGGGTGATTTATTTGATCGGGACATCAACGTGCTGCCCTGCCTGTGGCTGATTTACAAATTGGAGCAGGAAGCAGCGGCCCAGGGCGGATGGGTGCACTTTATCCTGGGGAACCACGAAGAGATGAACCTGCGCGGTGATGAACGCCATCTAGAGAAAAAATACCAGCGATTGGCGCGCGAACTGGGCGTACAGTACTACGAACTGTTTAGTAACTACGCCGAACTAGGGCAGTGGATTCGCACTAAAAACTCCGTAGAAAAAATTGGCGACACCTTGTTCGTACACGGCGGCATCAGCTATCTGGTAGAAGATTCAGGACTTGCCCTGCGGCAAATCAACCGCACCGTGCGCCGGTATATTGGGATTGCTGAGGTTGCTGGAGAGGGCGAGTTGCTAATGGGCAACAATGGGCCCCTTTGGTACCGCGGCTACTTCGGAGGCAACATCACGCAGCGCCACATTGAGCGGGTGCTGCATACCTACCAAGCCAAGCAGATGGTGGTTGGTCACACGGTGGTGCCGGACGTTGTGAGCCTGTTTGAAGAACGACTATACGCGATTGACGTGCGGCAACCCACCCGCGCTTCTGCTGGTCTGGCCCGTGCGCTCTGGATAGAAAAGGGTACATTTTATGCCACCGACCAGCACGGGCAACGCAAAGCAGTTGCAGCCCGATAGGCCGGGCGGGCGGGGCTCATCGCCGGTGCCGCGCTTCCAGCACCTTGACCACGTCTCCGAGTGGAATCTGCTTTTCTTCCAGCAGCACCAGCAGGTGATAGATCAAGTCGGCCGCCTCGTTTCTAAAGCGCTCGTCGTCGGCGTCTTTGGCTTCAATGATCAGTTCAACTGCCTCTTCACCAACCTTTTGCGCGATTTTGTTGATTCCTTCGTGAAACAGGCTCACGGTGTAGGAAGATGCTGCCTCGGGCGCGTGCATTTGCTGCTTGCGCTCGTGAATGATCTCAATCAATTGGCTTAGAAAATCGAGATTAGCGTCGGAAAGGTTGCTCATAGCGTTCGGATAGGAATATTTTTTTCGATTAAGTACTGCTTCAGCACGGGGACGGGAATCTCCCGGAAGTGAAAGATACTGGCCGCCAGGGCCGCGTCGGCTTTCCCGTCGGTAAACGCCTCGTAGAAGTGTTCTTTGGTGCCCGCCCCGCCCGAAGCGATCACCGGAATGCTGAGTTCGCTAGACAAGCGGGCCATAATATCGTTGGCGAAGCCGCGCTTGGTGCCGTCGTGGTCCATCGAGGTAAGCAGAATCTCGCCCGCACCGCGCTCCTGCACTTCGTGCGCCCAGGCGAAGGTTTCGCGTTCGGTGGGAGTGCGTCCTCCGTGGGTGTGCACCACATTCTCATCGTCCACGCGGCGCGTGTCGATGGCCACCACGATGCACTGGCTACCGTAATTAGCCGATAGCTCATCGATCAGTTCGGGCCGCCGCACCGCGGCTGAGTTGATGGACACTTTGTCGGCTCCGGTGTAGAGCATGATTTCCACATCCTCCAGTGTGCTGATGCCCCCGCCCACCGTGAAGGGAATATTGATCTGCTCGGCCACCTTCCGCACCAGTTCGGCCAGCGTTTTGCGTTTCTCCACCGTGGCCGTGATATCGAGAAACACCAGTTCGTCGGCCCCTTCGTCGGCATAGATCTTGGCCAACTCCACCGGGTCGCCCGCGTCGCGCAGCTGCACGAAGTTGATGCCCTTCACGGTGCGCCCGTCCTTCACGTCCAGGCAAGGAATAATTCGTTTGGTGAGCATAGCTGCAAGTTATAAAAATTCTGTCAAGTCTGAGAGGGTGAGGGGACCTTCGTAGAGCGCTTTGCCGATGATGGCGCCGTGCAACCCGTTGGCTTTGAGTTGCCGCAGATCATCGACGGTGGTGATACCGCCGCTGGCGATGAGGTGCACCAAGGGTACTTGAGCGCGTAGCTCGTCATATAGTTCGAACGAGGGGCCCTGTAGCAAACCGTCTTTGGCCACGTCGGTGCAGATCACGTAGCGCACGCCCTGCTTCGCGTAGTCGCGCACGAAATTGATCACCTTGAGGGTGCTCTTTTCTTGCCACCCACTGATGGCGACGAGGCGGTCGCGGGCGTCGGCTCCCAGGATAATCTTGTCGGCTCCGTGCTGGTCCAGCCAGCGCATAAATACCTCCGGCTGCCGCACGGCGATGCTGCCGCCCGTCACCTGCTGCGCCCCGGCCTCGAGCACCCGCCGCAAATCCTCGTCCGACTGCACCCCGCCCCCAAAATCGACCGCCAAGGACGTGTGGGTGGCGATTTGCTCGAGCACGTTCAGATTCACGACGGTTCGCTGCTTGGCCCCATCCAGGTCCACCAAGTGCAGGCGGCGGATGCCGTGGTCGGCGAAGCGCTGGGCCATTTCTAGCGGGTTGCTGCTGTACGCTGTCTTCTGGTCGTAGTCGCCCTGGGTGAGCCGAACGCACTTGCCGTCGATGAGGTCGATGGCGGGGATAATTTCCATAGCTACGCTTTATTTTGTAACTTTCATTTTTTTGATTAAACCGACGGCAATATGATAACAGTTTCGGAGAAACCTCGCCGGTCCGGCGTAAAAGCAGCTAGAAATGCCATCTCGCTCGAAGCTTTTCAACGCAAATACCTGGACAAGACCACGTTTAAGTACGAATGGAACAACGGAAAGGTAGAAAAAGAAGAATACATGAAGGCTAATGAACGCTATATCATCAACAACATCATAAGAGCGCACACAAAAACCAAGAGTTTTCGCGAAGGCAGCAGCATTATGGGTGAAGCCGATTGCTACCTGAGCACCCTGGGCACCTACCGCCGTCCCGATGCTGCTTACTTAACCCCGGCCCAAATCAACTTTCCCGAAACGGCGGAGGAAGCTCCGGCCTTGGTCATCGAAGTATCGTCACCCTCCAATTCAGGGGGGCAGAACATTGCCAAGATGCTGGAGTACTTTAAAGCGGGCACGGAGGTGGTTTGGTATATTTATCCTGAGCAAAAGCAGGTTTGGGTGTATACCGATCCGAAAGAAGTAACTATTTGCCACGAAGAAGATGTCTGTTCGGCTGAACCAGCTATTCCAGGGTTTGAAATGCACGTTAGTGAAGTGTTTTTAAGACCAGTGCCAGAAAACTTATAAAGTATTTCTACTGCTTTCTCACCGGACTTACTGATGAACAAACTTGCTTCTTTTGTCCTGCTCTTTTCAGTTGTCTTAATTTCTGGAAAGGTTGCCGCCCAGTCCGATACGCTTTCCGTGGATAGCACCCTCACCGTTGGCCTGGCTGTGATGCCTCCGTTCGTGATCAAGGACCAGGACAAGCTGTGGGATGGCATCAGCGTGCAACTGTGGCGCGAGATGAGCGATGAACTCAACATCGACTACGAATTTCAGGAGGTGCCGCAAGATTCGCTGCTGGTGCGGGTGGCCCGCGGTGACCTGGACGTAGCCCTGTTGGGCACCGCTACCGCCGAAGATGAGCAGCGGGTCGACTTCACGCACGACTACTTTCAAACCACGCTCGGAGTGGCCGGTTCCACCACCCAGAGTTTGAGCAGCATCCTGGAGGGGCTTTTCACCCGGCGTTTCTTTAACATCGTGCTGGGCCTATCTATTCTGTTGCTGATCGTGGGCATCGCTATCTGGCTGCTGGAGCGCCGCACCAACGAAGAAAGCTTCGGAGGGGAACGCAACCCCTGGCAGGGCATCGGGTCGGGTTTCTGGTGGGCGGGCGTCACCATGACCACCATTGGCTACGGCGACAAGGCGCCCGTTACTTTTTGGGGCCGGGCGGTGGCCCTACTGTGGATGGTGATCGCGATGGCGGTTACCGCCAGCCTCACCGCCTCGCTGGTGTCGGCCGTGGGACTGGGTTCGGGGGGCAGCATCGACGTGCCCAACGAACTGCGTTCGATGAGGGTCGGCAGCATCGATGGCACCGACGCGGCCGAGTACCTGCGCGAAGAGCGCATTAAGTTTCAGGCCTACGATTCGGTGCAGGGCGGTCTGAAGGCGGTGCAGCAGGGCGACCTGGAAGCTTTTGCGCACAGCACTCCCGTGCTTCGCTACTGGGTTAATGAGGACAATAATTTATCAGTGAAGGTGGAGGCCACTGACATCCGCCCTCAGCGCTACGCATTGGTGTTGCCTCCTGACAGCCCGCTGCGCGAGCCCTTCAATAGGGCGCTGCTAAAAACCGTGAACGGCGCGGGCTGGCAAAGCGTGCTGGAGCGCTACGTGCCGGAGGACAAGAAGTAAACGTATACTATCATTCTTTTGCATCTCAGTGAGTGACGATTTACCATCAGTGTCAGACCAGGATAACTCTAAGCAGACATTAGAAGAAGAAAAGCTACGTCTTGAGATAAAGCGGCTGAACCGTAAATATTGGCGTGACCCCGAATATTTGAGAACAATTGTTACTCTTGCTACTTTAGGCATTGCTTTTATTACTGCTGGCATAGCCTATTACAATGGCCTTTTCGACGTGAAAAGAGAGCGGCTAGAAAATGACAGAACACTACTTAAAATAGAGATAGCAGAGTTTCAGGATATTCGGGATAGTATCAAAGCGGGTAATGATACTCTCAAAAACGAGAGCGATTCGTTAAGGCATTTAATAAAGAATCTCAACGCAAGGCAAGACAGTTTATTAACTTCTTTAAATGAGGAGCGAGAATACAGGTCTAAGTTGCAAGACAGCGCTAGGGTTGTAAATTTTCAGATCGAGCATTTAAAGAGTGATTTACAGGATGTAGAGAGTAAAAGCAGATTAGCACAACTGCAACTAGGCGATTTAAACGATAGCATAGAAAAGGTTGTAGGCCCAATAAAAGATATTCTGGATACTCCGTACGAAAACTACGTGCTGATACACTGGCGCCAATATATGGCTGATAATGATAGTTTTAAAATCTACGTGATCGATGAAGACTGGAATCCAGTAGCGGGTGCTTTCATACGTATACCTGGAGCATTGCCTGACTCAACCAACAGCAAAGGAGAGATTAGTTTTAAGGTGAGTGGAACAGAATACAAGATGGTAAAGCTCTCGATATCAAACAACGATCCAGTACCCCAAGAAATACCTATGCTAATTGGTCCTTCGTTGCGATATCGGGTGCTCTTAAAGAAGCGATATCGCGGGGAAAAGTAGCTCGATTCCAAATAGAAATCTACAATCTCAAAAAATTCCGCAAAACCACCTCTCCATCCCGGCCGCTCTTTTCCAGGTGCGGCTGAATGGCGTAGAAGTTATCCTTCTCCAGCGCTACGCTGAAGGGCAGAATATAGTCGTTGGTAGCGGTGGTGTGCTCGCTTAGTTCGGCGTAGTAGCTGTGCACGTAGTAGAGGTAGGCATTGTCCGGCAGGTTCTGGCCGAGCGCGCCGCCCATCACCGTGATATTGTTCCAGCCCATGTGCGGCACCTTGCGCTCGGGCGGAAACCGCCGCACCGCCACGTCAAAGATGCCTAGGCAGTCGGCATCACCCTCGGCAGAGTGGCGGCACATCAATTGCAGGCCCACGCAGATGCCCAGCACCGGTTGGGTTAGTCCCTTGATGACTTCGTCCAGGCCGCGCTGCCGCAGGTAGCGCATGGCCGAGCTGGCTTCACCCTGCCCCGGGAAGATCACCTTGTCGGCCTGCCGGATTTCGGTAGGGTCGTCGGTGAGCAGCGGCTCCAGGCCCAGTCGTTGCAGGGCGTAGACCACCGACTGGATGTTGCCCGCGTTATACTTGATAATAGCGACGCTCATAGTGAGCAAAAGTAGCCAGAAAGCACGAAGGGAACAACGGCCAATCGGCTACTGTCCCATCGTCATGTCGTCGCGCATGTTGCGCAGGTGGTTGATCAGCGCCGCTTCCCACGAGACGTCAGCGTCCCAGGCGTTGCCCAGGTAGACATCACCGGTGTAGATGTGCTTCACGTAGTACTTGTAGACCGGCTCTTGCCCTGCCCTGCCAGACTCCGTAGGGTATCCTAGCATCGCCTTAACATTCCCCCCCTGCGTATGCAGACGGCGCAGAATAAACTGATAGCCTTCCTGCCGTAGTTCGTCTTCGCTGCGGTTGGCATCTACCAGGGCGTATTCGTAGGGATAGGGCTTCATAATGCGGGCCAGCGCCGAATCCTGTGCGTCTCCAAAGCGAGGAATCGCCAGTTTGTCCAGCTTCAAATCCTGGGCGAATCCCTCGGCGCGGTTACCCCGAATGATGTTGCCCGATCCCACAAAAAACTCCGGCACGTCGATCACCAGGAAGTTCTGTTTTTCCAGGCCACTGCGCCGCACCACGTTGTCCAGCTGGCGCGCTAGCGTGGCCGGAGTGCCCGCTACCAGTTGAAAGGCCCCCTTTTGCCGGTCCACGTAGGGATTCTCCGTGTCAAAAGGAGCCATCAGCAGTACGTATTCTTTAGCAGATTGGTCGTGGGCCAGGTAGATGATGTTCTCGACGTAGCGTTGGTTGAGCTGCTTGGCCAGTTGCCGAGCGGCATCGGGACCGGCGTTGGCATCGGGCCAGTAGTAGTAGGCCACCGCATCGATGCCCAGGTCTCGGAAGGTGCCGTGCACTTCGCGGGCTAGTTCTCGCCAATCGCCCCGGCGACGGCCCGATACGTCGATCACGTCTACGAACACCACCGATTTGGTGTGTAACAGTTCTTTAGGTAGCTGATCACCCACGGTAGCGAAGCGAAAAGCGGCGGGTAGATCAGTAGTATCGGTTTGGGCGTGACCAGCGGTAACCCAGAGGGAAAGAGCCAGAAGGCAAAAGAAGAAATAGTTCATGTGGAGCGTCGGTGATTACTCGCGAAGTAAACGCTTTTTTAGTACAAAAATTCTTCGCCTGAGTTAGTTTCTTGCTTTGGTGCGCATAGGCTGCTTATTTTGCTTCGGTAAGTCAATGCCTTTTTCCTCGGCGGCGACCCAGTTGCCGCAGTATCATGCGCTGAAAATCTCGCTCCGCCCTGAGCAGTTGCAGCACTTGTTGGGCCGACAAAACGGTCAGTAGCTTTTCGGTAGAAGCTTGCTCTAAAGAAAATTCCCGCTCTTTCAGGTTGAGGTATTCTTTAATCCGGGCCTCTGCTTGCGCGTTGGTGAGGGTATCACCGAAGGAAGCACGTTGCAATCGCCTGCCCTCTCGCCGCAGGGCCGTGCGCTGTTCGCTCACTTGGTTGTATACGGGCCAGAATCGTTCGGCCGCTTCGGGAGTGAGCGACAAACGCTCGGTGAACAGCGCAACGCGAGCAGTTTGCAACTTTTCGTTCGGCGGATGCTGGCCCACTACCACGGTGCTCGTGGTCAATATTATGAGCAGCAGCATCCACTGCTTACTTGTATCAATTATTTTCATCGCTTGGGTCATCAGATAGAAATTCGTTCGCGTCAAATTGATCCATGAATTCTTCCTGCTCTTCCTCACTCAGCGGCGTAGCACTCATCACATCCACCTCCGCGAGCAGCAGGTAGTCCACCAGGGTTTCAGTGGGCACCTCGGCCAGCAGTTGCTCGGCTGAGGAGGCGACGATAAGATTAGTTGTCGGAGTAGTGGTGCGTAGTAGTAACCAGGCAGCAACCGCAACTACTGCCACAAAACCTGCCGTGAGAGAGACCCAACGAAGCGACAGGGTTGGGGCAGTATCGTGAGACGTAGTGCTGCTACCCACTTGCTGTTGAACGCGGGTGGGCAAATCGTTAAAGTATCCCTCGGGAGCCACGAAGGGATGTTGTTGGTTCGGCTCGTCTGGTCGAAATGATTTCATGGCTATTGCGTTTGGTGTCGCACGTAGGTTTCAATTTTTTTCACGGCGTGGTGGTAACTGGCCTTCAGCGCGCCCACGCTGGTGCCGGTGATTTGCGCGATGGATTCGTAGGTCATTTCTTCAAAGTACTTTAGGTTAAACACCAATCGTTGCTTATCGGGCAGGGTGAGTAAGGCCTTTTGTAAGGTCCGCTGCACCCCGTCGCCGTTGACGTGAACCGATTCGTCAATCTTCTTCGATAGTTCACGCGTCACCTCCGCCGTCGACACGAACAGTCGGCGGCGTTTCTTCTTCAGAAAGCGCAGACATTCGTTGGTGGCGATGCGGTAAATCCAGGTAAACAGTTGCGCCTCGCCCTGAAAATTATCCAGGTTCTTCCACACCTTGATAAATGTCTCCTGCACCAGATCGTCGGTATCGTCATGATCGATCACCATCTTTCGAATCAGGAAGTAGACGCGTTCCTGGTACTTACGCACCAGCAGATTGAAGGCGTAGTTCCGACTGGCGGGCTGCCTAAATTTCTCTAAGAGTTGCTTGTCTTCCAAACCGGGGGCTGCAATCACTCGGGCTAATTTGTTGCGTTTCTGTCATTAGATCATAGGACGGCCCGAAGGTTTAATCCGCCTACTAAAAAAACTTAGCGCCCACGATTAAACCTTTCTCCGGATCTGCGCTCCAAGGGGTGTTTATGTTTAACGAAAAATAAGATAATTATGAAACGATTCTGGTTAATTGCCTGCCTGATGGGTACGATTGCGACCGCGCAGGCCCAAACAAAATCCGAACGCGGTGGCACTCCCGACGAACGCGCTGACAAACTCACCGCGCGAATGGCCGAAAACCTCGACCTCACCGATGAGCAGCGGGCCACGGTAGCCGAAATCAACCTGAAGTACGCCAACGAAGTCGCTAGTTTTCGGGAAGAAACGCGGGAGCAGCGGGAGGAGACTAGAGCTGCCATGAAAGAGATCCGGCAAAATCAAGAAGCCGCCCTCAAGGAGGTGCTCACCGAAGAACAATTGCAAAAGCACGCGGCCCAGCGCGATAAGCGACAAGATCACCGCCGTAAAAAAAGACGTGGTCGAGAATAGTATCATTGGCGCGGATTCTGCATCCACAGCGGCTCAGAATCCGTCCTGCCAATTAATCCAAGAAGCGCCGCGTGAGGTCCGCAAACGCATCGATGCGGCGGTCGCGGAAGAAGGGCCAGATGCGGCGCACGTCTTCCGAGCGCTTTAGGTCAACGGTCACTATAGTGGTTTCCTCTTCGGAAGCCGCTTGGTGCAAAATTTCGCCCTGCGGACCCGCCACAAAGCTGTGCCCCCAGAACTGGATGCCGTTGGTGTGTCCCGACGGGTCGGCCTCGTGCCCCACGCGGTTCACCGACACCACGGGCAAGCCGTTGGCCACCGCGTGACCGCGCTGCGAAATCACCCAGGCATCCTGCTGCCGCTGCTTTTCGTCGGCGGGGTCGGTCGATTCCCAGCCGATGGCGGTGGGGTAGATGAGCAGGTCAGCTCCGGCCAACGCCATCAGCCGCGCCGCTTCCGGATACCACTGGTCCCAGCACACCAGCACGCCCAGCCGACCCACCGAAGTGTCGATGGGGCGAAAGCCCAGGTCGCCGGGGGCGAAGTAAAAGTTCTCGTAGTAGGCGGGGTCGTCGGGAATGTGCATTTTACGGTACTTGCCCGCCATGCGGCCGTCGCGTTCCAGCACCACGGCGGTGTTGTGGTACAAGCCAGGCGCCCGTTTTTCGAACAGTGACACAACGATTACAACACCCAACTCTTTCGCTAGCGCCCCAAACCGCTCGGTGGATGGACCCGGAATGGGCTCGGCCAGATCGAAACGGTCGGTGTCTTCGGTTTGGCAGAAGTACAAGGTATTGTGCAATTCGGGCAGCACCACCAACTGGGCACCCTGGGCGGCACAGTGGCGGACGTTCCGGATGAGTTTCTCGATGTTCTGTTCCGTATCGGCGGTGTTGGCTTGCTGGACGAGTCCGACGGATAGGGTGTTCATAGCAGCTAGGTTTGTCTGACTAGAAACTGCATTAACTAATCAATAGTTCTACTCCCCTATTTCACCATGGGTTGGTCTTCTGGCTGATTAGTCGGTGTCCGCTAATTGATCATTCGCTTTCACCGCACCAGCAAGAGCTTACTTTTTCTACGGTGTCCAGTCACGTGCTTTTTACTTCGGTACTACTCATCTCGCAAGGCATCCACCGGATTGGATTTGGCTACTCGGAGGGACTGAAGGCTAACCGACAGCACCGTGACTCCTACAACGATAGCGCCGATCCCTGCCAGAGCTACCATATTCACGTCAATGCGGTAAGCAAAGTCTGATAGCCATCGTTGAGCGACTACGTAGGCCACTGGGCTGGCAATAAGCGTGGCAAGAATTACTTCAACCACAAAATCGCGATTGAACAGCAGCAACACCTGTCCCGTAGAAGCACCCAGTACTTTTCTAACTCCAATCTCCTTCGTTCGTAACTGCGTGAGGTAGGTTACCAGTCCTAACAGACCCAAAATTGCCAAAGCAATGGCTATCCCACTCATGATAAGAGTAAGTCGTGTGATGTGTCTTTCCTGATCGTAAAGCTTTCCCAACCGTTCAGTTAAGAATTCGTAACTGAACGGTTCATCTGATACCACCGTCTGGTACTCACGCGCCAGAATCGGCAAGACATCGGCCACCTGGGTGGCATCAAAGCGAACCACCATCTGGTAGAGCCACTCTGGCTCTTGGTATACCTCATAAAATAACGGGCCTACGGTCTTTTGAAGCGAAAAGAAATGTATATCGGGCAACACTCCGGCTACCGTTTTAGGGACTCCCCGACCAAATTCTTCGTTTTCCCACGTAGGCTCCAGCAAAATTGTCTTTCCGATCGCCGACTGATCATCCCACCCGAAGCGGTGAGCGGCAGTTTCGTTAATGTAAAAAAGTTGGTTAGGTGCGTTGGGAGCGTCGGCCTGAGCCAAGCCCGGGTCGGTGATCCCGAGCGCTTTTAGGTAGTCCACATCGAAGTACAAAGAATGCGCGTCGTCCAGTACTATGTCAAATCCTTCCGGTTGATAATCAGTATTGTTGAACGCTTCACTGCCGGGAAGCAAGCCAGCGCCCACGTGGAAAATGGCCGGATAGCTTAACAAGCGCTGCTTGATTCGCTGGTAGGCCGCCGCATCGTCCACCGGAATTTGCACTACGCCTTCTCGTACAAAACCTAAATCCTTTTGTTGAACGTAACGAAGCTGTTGATTGATAAAGTAGGTCACCCCAATTAATCCAATCACGAAGCTGAATTGGCTAACCACCAGAATGCGGCGTAGTGCAAGCTGTTGCTTCGGGTTTTGCTTTGGTTTGAAGAGCCAACCTACCCTTTGGCTGGCTAAAATTAGGGCCGGGTAAGCACTGGCGATCAGGGCGGTGAGCAGTACCAAGAGCAGCGGCAATACCGCAAAACGCAATTGCTCAACGTATAGGTTAGTCAAGTGAATGCCCATCAGCCGATTGAACCAAGGAATGGTGGCATCAATCACCAGTAGAGATAATAACCAACTCAAGGTAGCAAAGAATAGCGACTCCAACCAAAACTGCCACCGAATGCTGTTTGGTTGCGCTCCGAGCACTTTTCGCAAGCCTATTTCCTTGTTGCGGTTGCCATACAACGCTACCGATAAGTTGAGGTAGGTCATCAGGGTGATCAGCAAAACAAGAACGCCCATAAACACAAACAGGTACAGATAGCGGGCATCGCCAGGTGGTTTTAGTTCGTAAAGCACATCAGAGTGCAGGTGAATGTCTGCCAGACGCTGCACTTGTTCGCCGTGAACCAGTGGATCGTCAAGACGTAGCGGATTCTGCCGGTTGAATGCGGCAGTAACCAACGCTGCCAGTCGATCATCCTCTACCGTAGACTCGGTTCGCAGGTAAGTATACGCTCCCCAATAAGGAATTCGTGCTGGGTTTAGGGCCAACTCAAAACTGAAATGAGAAACGTCTGGAACATCTTCGATGATGCCCGTCACCTGATAATCCGTGCTGTCTAACCGCATGGTCTGACCTATGGCATCCAGATAGTCTTGGCCAAAATAACGCTGGGCAGCAGTTTTGGTGAGTATAGCGCTGTTGCTGTTCTTAAATGAGGTAGTCGGATTACCAGCTAGAAATTTCCACGAAAATAAGTCTAAAAACGCAGGACCGGTATTGGTAAAGAGGATATCCTCCTGAGCAAACGTTTCTCCTCGGTACGTAACGTAGTTTTCCAAGTCACCGGTAGTGACAAAATGAGCGACTTGCTCTACGCCTGGAATTTCTTGCAAGTAGGCGACCCTCTCCAATTGGCCGTTAGTGTCTGAGTTATCGTAATTCGGAAACCCCAGCACCGGATAAAATTGAGAGCGGTAGTGGCTGACTACCCGATAGATTTGCTTATACTCCTTATGGAAACGATCGTAAGAGTACTCATGATGAGCGTACAGAAACGCCAACAGGCAACTAGCGAACCCTGCGGTGAGACCGACTAGGTTGATAAGGGTATAAGTTCAACGTTTAAAAAAATTGCGAAGCGTGATCTTCCAGTAGTTGTCAAGCATTATTCGGCAGGTATGTTTGAGATAGACAATTGCGTACAACTAGCATGCTATTTTTCTAAAGCGTTGACGTACAAACAGTTGCGACAAATAGATCTATCTTTTTATGTCCACAAGCGGACACCTGCCGTTCGTTTTCGTACAGGTCGCACTGCTACTTAAACCTATTTTCCTTATCCCCACGCGCTGAAATGTTCTGCCGAAAGCACGGAAGCTACTACTGGAAAAAAACTCGTTTAGCGTTAGTTTTCGGTTGCCGGTAGTGACTGGCGCGCAAGCCTTGGGCGGCCAGCGATACGGTTTCATCAATTCTCTTTTGTCGGGTGGCTGGTCGCTTCGCGTTAAAGATCCACTCCAGAATGCCTCGCTTTGAGGAGGGCGGAAAGTCGTCCCACGTCTGCTGCGCCGCTTGGTTCGCGTCAAATGCTTGCTGCAAATCGGGTGGAATCACCAGGTTTTCAACGTCCTCGAGGGCCGTCCAGGTGCCGCTTTCTTTTGCCAGCATGACCATCTCCAAACCCGCCGGGGCCATCTTCCCCTGCGCGAGCAGTTGTTCTACCTTGGCTTTGTTCACTCCGCTCCAGTTGCTCTTCGGATTGCGCTTCGAAAAAGAACTGGTAGTAACTCTCGTCGTCTCGCTTATTAGGTTTGCTATCAATCCAACCGAAGCACAGGGCTTCGTCTACCGCTTCGTCGTAGTACACACTGGGGGTGTCGCTGCCTTTGTGGTAGATGATAAGCCACACGCTGGCTGCTCGGCTATGGTTTTGTTCCAGCCACTTCCGCCAGGCCGCGCCGTCTTGGGCGTGGAAGGTTGAGACGCCGTCTTTTTTTCTCAATTTCATCGTCTTGGTGAACAACGTACGCTTTCGAGCAGCCAGAGAATCTACTTTGAATTTCCTCGATGGATTTCAGTATGAGCGTTGTCTAGCTTTTTGAGAAGGTTGATCAATTGCTTTCGCTGGGGTGAATCCATGTTCACCAGTATATCCTGAACCGAAGCAAATCCAGCGTATACTTTGTGAAGGATACCACGCCCTTTACTCGTCAATTTAACCAGTCTTTCTCTCTTGTCGTCCTTGTTCGGTCTATCAACCAGAAGTTCTCTTTTTATAAGTCGTCGGATAATATCAATACCGGTGCTCATGTCGATGAGGTTCTCTTCTACCGCTTCTTTTTTGGAACATTCTTTTTTGTAATCCACATGAGCAAGAATTGCAAACTCATCCTGACTACTGAGCCCTACCTCCACAAATAAAGCTTTGGTGTAGGTTCGAAGGAACTTATTAAGTCGCCAAAGTAGGTAGGAAGCTTCCGAGTTCGAGTCTACGTAGTCATAATGTTCAGTGTTCTTATTAAAGTAGTCTTGCAAATCAGCCTGGGTAGCATCTGATTCTATTTCCTTCTCTGAAGGACCTTCCTGAAGTAGCCAGGTAGCAAAATCTCCTAGCGAGCCGGTTGGACGAATAGACAGGTATTTCTCCCACTCGATAATCAAGGGCAAGTAAGATCTCATTGGGTAAATATAACGCATCCGTTACTTTTTTTTCTGCATCACGAAAATAAAACGTAACAATACGTAAAAATAAAACGTAACTGATTTATATTTGCAACGTAATTGTTCCATCTAACTATTTATCTCATGAATGCTGTCTCGGTTAATTCTTCGAAATCAAAATCCGGTAAAGCGCGTAGTTTCAAATGGTGGCACGCAGTGGTTATTTTTGTGGTGGCGAACTTGATGAGTGCTGCTCCTGCGGGCTACAACGGAAGTGAAGTGTTCTACAGTAATTTTATCCTCCCCAAAGTAGCCCCGCCCGGCTGGGCATTTGCTCCGGCTTGGTTATTTAACAATATAACCTCGCTGGCTGCCCTGTACATTATTGCAAATATGCCACGGCACAAGATCAAAGGGGTGTTTTATTGGGCAGAAGGTGCCTCATGGCTCTTCTTTGCTATCTTCTCTATCCTCTACTTTGGCCTAAAAAGCCCCATACTGGGCGGAGTAGATACGGTTTTAGGGTTATTTGCCACCAGCATTAGTCTATACGTCAGTTTCAAAATCAATAGGAAAGCATCTTTGCTTATTTTGCCCCGCTTTCTCTGGCTCCTGTTGGCTTCCTATGTTTCAGTTTACACTGCCCTCATGAACCGGGATGTCTTGTTCGAAGTAGGCCCACTATTAGGAAACTGATTTGAGCTACTCATCTAGGATACTCGTCTATAAGACTTCGGTTAAGACAACTGAAGACGTTGGGGGACTAGAGAAAGGCTTAAGGGTTTTGCTACCAAACTCCTACTGGAATTTTGATCTTGAAGATTGTGACAACATTTTTAGAGTTGAAAGTAGTGAAGTTGCTTCTGTTGCAATTGTTAATTTTTTTCTGATCAAAGGATTTGAATGTATAGAGCTAGTTGATTAGGAGTAAACAGTCTATGAATCCGGGGTGATGGTCTTAGAAACTATTACCCCCTTTCCGGATACTGCATCGTCACGCAGTGCAGCGAGCCGTGCTGCCGAATCAAGGGTTGGCAATCAACGCCGATCACTTCGCGATTCGGAAATACCGTTTGTAACTGTTCCTGAGCGACAGCATCCCGTGCCGTGCCGTAACAGGGCAGCAGCACCGCCTCGTTGATGATCAGGAAGTTAGCGTAGGTGGCCGGTAAGCGATTCCCCTCTTCATCGTAGACTGCTTCGGCCATTGGCAGCGGCAGCAGTCGATAGGGCTGTCCGTCGAGCGTGGTGAAAGCTTGCAGTTCTTCTTCCATCCGGCGCAGCGCGTCGTAGTGCTCGTCGGCGGTATCAGTGCACCGCACGTAGGCAATGGTGGTGGCATTACAAAATCGCGCCAGCGTATCAATGTGACTATCGGTATCGTCGCCCGCCAGGTGGCCGTGTCGCAACCACAGCACCCGTTGCAAACCAAACGTCTGCTTCAAAAACGCTTCTATCTCGTCCTTGCCCATCGTGTCGTTGCGGTTGGCTGATAGCAGACAGGCTTCGGTCGTCAGCAGCGTGCCTGCACCGTCCGACTCAATGCTGCCCCCCTCCAGCACAAACTGCTTCACGCTGCGGTAATCCATGCCGGGAAACGCTCCCTGTTCATACAATTGCCGGGTGATCTGATTGTCCAGATGGGCCGGAAATTTTAGTCCCCAGCCATTAAACTGAAAATCGAGCAGCACCGGATTCTCGGCTTCCAGCACCGTGATGCCGCTGTGATCGCGGGCCCAGGTGTCGTTGGTAGCAATTTCGTAGAAATTAACGCGGTCCGGTGGACAATGCGACAGTTGCGCGCGTACTTGGTCTGCATCGTGGCCAACCACCAGCAGCGGTTGCCGCGAAGCTATCTCGTAGGCAATTTGCTGAAAGCATCGTGTCACGTCTTCCAAATCGGCCTGCCAATCGGTGGCCGGGTGCGGCCAGGTGAGTTGCACGGCCGATTGCGGGTGCCACTCGGGGGGAAGTCTCACCGAGGACGTCATGGTTTCGTAGGCTGTTGCGGAGCGGTAGTCATCAACTGATTCAGTTCGTTGGTCACCGCAATGATATCGTCTGCTTTGGGCAGCATATAACACTGCTCCTGTTCTGCCTGCCGATCTGACGAAGTACGCCACTCGTGGGTACCATCGGCAAAAACCTGGTTATGCCCTTGGCATTCCTGAGTAAAATGGTCGCCTAACCCGCGCACCGCAATAAGCACGGCAAGCAAGTCGGCACTGTGGTGGGTAGGCCCCGTGGCCCAACCCGCCCGCTCAAAAAACCATGCGTAGGCCCGTCGGACAATGTTGTTTTCGTCGGTCTGGGTCGGTAGGGTGCCACCGGTTTGGTACAAATTAGCGAGTTGAGGCCCGCCTCCGCTAAACAGAATCGGCGTGGGCCAGTGCTCCACCACGTCGCTGGTGGCCGCGGGGTCGGGCTTCCAGTTGCCAAACACTCCAGGGTCTGTATTTTTCGGAAACCGCCCGCCCATGCACACGTAGTGCTTCACCTTTTGCCGCACCAAGGCGCTACCGCTGAGCGGACTGATGCTGTCGGGCGGCGTATGCAGCAACCGCGACAAATTGGTTAGATAGCCAACGCTAACAATTACCACGCTGCTATCAGGCTGACTGGCCAGTAGCTGCCGATAAAGTTTCGCCGCATCAGGCAACGAATCAGCCGTAGCAACCGAATGCGGATAGGTCTCCGTTACCGACTGGGCGTAAACGCTCTTGCGGTTAACCGCCTGGCCTTTGGGCACCCCAATGGGCAGATCGGGACGGCCGTAGAAGGTGTTGATGGCGTCCAGGCAGGGGGCGCTCCCGGGGTTGCTCAACGACACCATCGTCGCCAGAATTTCGGCTTCGCCCCGGTCGGCCAGCACGTGAAGGATGGCAGTGGCCGCCACGTCATCCACATCCGACTCCAGGTCAGTGTCGTAGATAACCTTGACCGGCTGGCCCGCCAGCACCAGGGGGCACAGCGCCACTCCCAAAAGGCTTATCAAGCGGCACAAATTCATTACGTGACAGTTTAGAGAAATTGAGGTTAGCAATAACCCTCCCTTTTTATTTTTTTCCTACTCCCTTGCAAAACTTTTAGCTTCCTTCGTAATTTCACCGGCCAATCCAGCAAAACAACCTAACCCATGGGAAGAGCATTTGAATACCGACGCGCCGCCAAAGAGAAACGCTGGGGCATGATGTCTCGCATCTTTCCTAAACTGGCCCGCGCCATCACCGTGGCGGCCAAGGAGAGCGGCACTGATCCCGACATGAACGCCAAGCTGCGTACGGCCATCCAGAACGCCAAGGCGCAGAATATGCCTAAGGATAATATCGAGTCGGCCATCAAGCGGGCCGAGGGCAAAGATGCGGCCGACTACGTGGAAGTGAACTACGAGGGCAAGGGTCCGCACGGCGTGCTGGTGTTTGTGGAGTGCGCCACCGACAACAGCACCCGCACGGTGGCCAACGTGAAAGCCTACTTCAGTAAGGCGGGCGGCGGACTGGTACCCACCGGATCGCTGGAGTTCATGTTTAATCGCAAGGCGGTGTTCGAATTTGAGCTACCGGAAGGCAAAAACCTGGAGGACCTGGAACTGGAGCTGATCGACGCTGGACTGGAAGAACTGGAGCAGGAAGACGAAACCACCTACGCCTACGCTGATTATACTCAGTTCGGCCCGCTATCGCAGACGTTTGATGATCAGGGCATTGCCGTAGAAAACGCTACGCTACGGCGGGTAGCCACCACCCCGGTAGAGTTCAGCGACGAGCAGATGGAAGACATTGAGAAGATGCTCGACAAGCTAGAAGAGGACGACGACGTGCAGGCGGTGTATACCAATATTGCGTAAAGACTTTCTGGAAGGTTAGGGTGTTGGGTACACAAATCACCTCATCAACCTGCTGGGTTGCTTCGCTTGTTTGACGTTCATCGCTACCTCCCCTCGCGTTCCCCCACTCCGTTGCTGAGTTCCACTCCGTTCTCAACTGGTCGTCCGGCGATGTGCAGGGTGCGCGTCGGGTAAGCAAACTCCACTCCCATTCGCTCAAATTCCTCGTAGACCCGAAAGTTAATCGCCTGCTGCACGTCCATGTACTTGGCGTAATCACCCGTTAGCACGTTATAGACCACCTCGAAGTTCAAGCTTGATTCGCCGTACGAGGCAAAGTGTGATCGGTTGAAGAGCACGGTTTCTTCAACTTCGTTCTGCGCTTCTACGGCTTCGCGTAGCACCTGCGGAATCTGCTTTACCTGCTCCAGGGAGGTTTGGTACACCACTCCCAACTTAAATACGATACGCCGCCGCTGCATTCGCTTATAGTTGTGGATGCGCGAGCTGGTCAGGTCGCTGTTCGAGAACACCAGTTGCTCGCCCGACAAGCTCTTGAGCCGGGTCGTCTTGATGCCGATGTACTCCACATTACCCATCTTGTCGTCGACAATGATGAAATCACCGATCTCGAAGGGGCGGTCGAAGAAGATGACGAAGTAGTTGAACAGATCGCCCAGGATATTCTGCGCGGCCAGGGCTACGGCAATACCACCCACGCCGAGCCCGGCAATCACCGTGGTGACGTCATAACCCAGGTTGTCGAACAAAAACAGCAGGCCAATCGACCAGATGATCACGTTCAGAATCAGGATGATGCCGCGCAGTTGCTTCACCTTTTCGTCACCCCCGTCCTTGCTGCGGATGTAGGATTTGAGCATCAGCATCAGGGTGTTAGCGATGAAGCGCACCGCGTAGAAGGTGACCACCACCGTGGCGGCAATCCGCAGGATGTTGTCGATCCGAGTAGGCAGTTTCAGGTAGCCCAACCCCAGGTACACCACCATGAAGTACAGCACGGGAATACCGAAGCGGTTGATGCTCTCGATGACGTAGTCGTCAATGTTGGTGCTGGTGCGTTCCGACAGCTTACGGAGCCGGTTGTTGACTACGCTTTTGAAGATGCGCACCACCAGGGTACCAATCACAATGATGCCGAGCGCGATGAGGTAGTTCTCGATGGTGTTGGCAAAGTACACCTTCTCCAGTAGGGTTCTAAATTCTTCCATAGCGCAAAAATAAAAGCATCAAAACGATAAAAAAGCTTTTAGTAAGCACCTTTATCCCAGCTGTTAATTAAAATTGTGCGGTGGGTTATGAGAGCTAGCCACGCAAATAGCTTATGCAGCATCCAAATAGACCAATGCTGGTAGACTTCGCGGTTTTCATTTGTAAACCCGGAAGAACCTCCGCTCCGTGCGAAAGTTTTATACGTGTCTAGTTTATCATCAGCGCTAGATCAGCAAACCTCGTCCAGCAATTCCCGGTTTAGCTATTCTAGCTGAATTTTGTATTGTATGGCCACGAAGGCGAAGAGTTGTTTCATAGTTTGGAACTGGATCATAGTGAAAGCTGCTCGGATAGCTTGCCAAAGTTTGGCTTTAGTGCCTAATCCCTTCCATAGCGTGCGGAAGTACTCACAGGCGTATTGCCGGATTTGATCTATCGTAAAAGCTAGCATCATCAGATAAGCCAGCACCGTACATAGCTGGTCTTGACCGTGCCCATAATTATGCTCAAAATGGTAGCCTTGGTTTTTTAGGGTGTTAAACGTTTCGTTTTCTATCTTCCAGCGTGCTCTTCCGGCTCGCATCACCTTTTCCAGATTATTCTGTCGTAGAACAATATCGGTAATCCAACTAAATGTAGTGGTCTTGCCCTTCTTATCTACCTGTTCGTAGTGTAACATATTGACTCTGATGTGCGCTTGCGTGCTGTTCAAAGGCAGGTTGTTAACCCAGCGGAAGTGGTGTTGGATGCCCTTTTCCGAGTAACTGTATTGCCCTGCCTGACCGCTTTGCTGACGCGCGGCGAACTGGCTGAACAAGGCTTTGTTTCCATCGGGTTTGCTGCCGATGATAAACGAGTGACCATCGCTTTGCAATTGTTCAATGAAGGGGCCATTGGCATACAGCGCATCGGCGACTAACACAAACTTTTCTTCGGCATAGCTTTGGCGTAAACCTTCCAGCAACCGCTTTGCCGCGTTGCGCTCACAATCATTCTTTATGCATCCATCCGTATTGGCAATCGGTTCGCAGCGCATAGGAAACACCTCTCGCTTATCAGGATGAACTAGCACAGCAGAAAGCATTTGATGGCTATAGGTAAGTTGACCATCCTTGTGCTGCTTCCGCAAACAGTGCTTACAGTGCACTTTCTTAGAAGAAAAGTACTCTACGCCATCTATTGAAACAATGAGCTTGCCCTTCCAATATTGGTATTCCTCAACTATACGACAGTCTTTCAATACTGTATACAAACGCCGAAAGCCTATCTGCAAAGCAGTGGCATCCACTCGGTCTAACACCTCACGCATCTGCGTGTCTGAACATATCCTGCTAATGCCATACAGGCTTTGCAAGTTGCCTTCCTCGGCCTGACTACGCTTCTCAAAGCTTAGCAGTGAAGGACTCTTCAGTGAAAACATCGCAAATGCTGAACTCAGTACATCCATCATACTAATGCTTGCATTGCTACGCCGATGATCCGCTATTGTAGTAAACATCCCTTGAACTTCACCGAGCAGATAACTGAATCGGCTCTGCTTTTTACGTCTCTTGGCTATCCATCCCATAGCAACAAAAATACGCGCCGCACGCCTTATTTGCTAAACCGGGAATTGCTGAACCTCGTCTTTGGATATATTCAAACTTTTGATTATCAGTAGCTTATGACTTATAGTCAGAAAAATTTACCAAATTTACCTGATGTCAGTAACTAAATTTAATAAACACCGTTCACTAAATTAACGCCGATTATAACATGGGTATTTCTGAAAGAAAAGAACGGGAAAAAGCGGAGATGCGCGAGTTGATCTTATCTACCGCTGCCAAAATATTTCTAGATAATGGATTTGAAAAGACTAGCATCCGAAATATCGCTGAAGCGATAGAATATAGCCCGGCGACTATCTACCTCTACTTTAAAGACAAGAATGAGCTCTTTTTTGCTCTCAGTGAAGAAGGGTTCCGGCGCTTTTTCGAGCACTTGAAGCGTATCCCCCAGAATGTGCCCCCCATCGAGAAGTTATGGCATCTAGGTAGCCTCTACCTCGAGTTTGCGCTAAACAACCCCGCTTACTACGACCTGATGTTTATTCTCCGCGCGCCGATGGCTACCGAGGAGAACGAGGCCAGTTGGAACCTGGGGAAAAAAAACCACGAGGTGCTTACCAACTTGGTGGACGAGTGTTTGGCTCACGGGCACTTCAAGGGGCAGAACCCCGACCAGGTGGCCTTTATGCTTTGGTCGTTTGTGCATGGTTTGGTGTCGTTCCGAATTCGGGATCGGATGAAAATGTACGACCCCACCAGACACGATGAGATCACCAACGGCGCCTTCGCTATGTTTCAGGGAATGCTGAGAAACGCCTAAAAAATTTTGAATTTTACTAAACACTGTAAACTTTATTATCACAATTAATTGAACTAAGAAATGCTATCGTTTACGAAACTTAAGCCAGGGATATTCTTGCTTCTGCTGATCCCGCCGTTGGCTGTCGCTCAGAACGTACCCCCTCTTGACGCGTACGTCCAGCGGGGGATGGAGCACAACCAAGCTTTCATCCGAGAGCAGCTAAGCACCAACCTTCAGGAGCAGTTACTACAGGAAGCCCGCGGCAAGTACCTGCCCGACATCACCCTGGATGCTTCCTACATCTGGGCGGACGGAGGGCGGCTCATTACGATTCCCGCCGGTGACTTGATCAATCCTGCTTACCGCGGCCTCAACCAGGTGGTTGGCGAAGACCGTTTCCCCACTGATATTCCGAACGTAAGCGAGCAGTTACTACCGAACGACTTTCACGAAACCAAAATCCGCCTGATCCAGCCGATTCTAAACACCGACATCTACTATAATTACAAGGCAAAGAAGGCCCAGCTATCCGCGCAGGAGGCCAAGCAGCGGGCTTACGAAAACCAGCTGGTTAAAGAAATTAAGGTGGCGTACTATAACCACTTGTCGGCCCGGGGGCAGCGGCTCATTTTAGAAGATACGCGGACCCTACTGGAGGAGCTACTGCGGGTGAGTACGAAACAGGTGGAAAATAACCGCGCCACCCGCGAGGTGATCTACGGGGCCCAGGCCGAACTAAGTCGCCTGGAAAGTCAGATGGCCCGAGCCGAGCGAGAAGAAAACGTGTCGCGCATCTTCTTTAACCAACTAATCGGACGCGCACTGGAGGAAGAGATCGACGAAGCGCAATCGCCGGAAGCCAAGCCCTACGTATTTCCTGATCTGGGCAAACTCACCACCGCTGCGCTGGGGCGTCGTTCGGAGATCAATCAGCTTCGTTACGGACTCATCGCTAGCCAGGCCGCTACTGGCCTAAGCAAAAGCTACATCGTTCCTAAAATCAATTTAGTGGGCGACCTAGGCTACCAGGGGTTTACCTATCAGTTCGACGATACTCAGGATTTCTGGTTCGTGCAAGTTGGCCTTACCTGGCCTATTTTTCAGGGTTTCCAGAACCGGAGTCGAGTTCAGCAGTCTCTCCTTCAGGAGCGGCAGATCGAGTCGCGACTTACCGAAATCAGGGACATGATTGCGCTCGAGGTGGCTCAGGCCTACTACGGCTTAGAAGAGGCGACCAAAACCCGGCAGGCCCGGCAGGCGGAGCGCCAAAGCATTGCGGAGAATTTCAGGATTATTCGGAAGAAGTACGCGCAGAACCAAGTTCCGCTGGTGGCTTTTAACGAAGCTCGAAACGCCTTCACCACCGCCCAGTTACAGGAAACGATTGCCCAGTACACCCTCAAAATAAGAGAGGCCGAACTAGAGGCAGCCATCCACCTTGATGATTAGCCATTCTTTAAAACCAATCACTCCCATGAATACGAATCATTCTGTTGTTTTTATACTACTGCTGGTGCTTTTCGGCACTGCCTGCAAGCAGAACTACGTAACCGAGGAACCGGCTTCCCAACCTACCAAAAAGCGGGTGGTGGTGAAAAAGCTGGAAGAAAGCACCACTGCGGTACCTATTGTTGCCAGCGGAGTATTAGCCTCGGAAACCGAAGCCAATTTATCCTTTAAAATTGGGGGCATTATAAAGCGCCTCAGCGCGGAAAAGGGCCAGTCGGTACGGCAAGGGCAGGTGCTCGCTCAGTTGGATCTGGCAGAGATCAACGCGCAGGTAACGCAGGCCCAGAACGGCTTTGACAAGGCACAGCGAGACCTAGATCGGGTAGAAAGCTTGTATCAGGATACGGTGGCAACCCTGGAGCAGAAGCAGGATGCCACCACCGCGCTGGAGTTGGCGCGCGCCTCTTTGAACGTTGCCCAGTTCAACCGGCGCTACGCGAGTATTGTGGTCCCCTTCGATGGCAAAATTCTGGATAAGCGCGCCGAACGAGGCGAGTTAGTAACCCCCGGGCAGCCCATCTACTCGGTGGGAAGTGCCGGAACAACCGGCTCTCAGGTGATCAACATCGGCATCGCCGACCGGCAGATTGTTAAACTAAAAGCCACCGATACCGCCCAAGTACGGTTCGATGCCTTCCCCAACCGGCAGTACGCCGCGAGTATCACGGAGATTTCAGAAGAGGCTAACCCCTTCACGGGCACCTTTGACGTTGAGCTCACCCTCACGGGCTACTTTCCTGAACTCAAGAACGGCTTTGTGGGCTACGTATCGGTTTTTCCTACCAATGTGCCGAAGCACTACAAGATTCCGATGACGGCCCTCATCGAAGGCAAGGAGAGGACCGCCAACGTATTCACGACGCAAGACAAAGTGACGGTTCGCAAAAAAGTGCTTCGGGTGGATGAAATTCACAGCGATTTCTTCACCGTCAATGCCCTTCAGCTAAGCCCAGACGAATGGCTGGTTATGGAAGGGAGCGCGTACCTCAATGATCAAGACACCATCCAAATCATTAACTAAACATGACACTTCCTTCATTAGCCATCAAGAATCGCCAGTTCATCTACGTGATGGTTGGGCTGGCATTATTTATTGGGATACGGTCTTTCTTGAGCATGCCGAAATCTGAAGACCCATTTCTGGAGCTTCCCAACTACACCATCATTGTTATCTATCCGGGCACCAGTCCGGAGGACATGGAAGACCTGGTGGTTGATCCCATCGAGGAGGTGATTGACGACCTGGATGAAATCACCGAAATCCGCACTGAAATTACTAATGGCTTGGCGGTGCTGCAGGTAGAAGCGACGTTTGGAATTAACTACGACGACAAGCACGACGAGATTCTGGCTGCCGTCAGCGAAATCAGGAGCGAACTTCCCGAAGACATCTTCAACCTAGAGGTTAACCAGTTTAAGCCCGAAGAGCGGGTGGCCATCCAGCAGTACGCGCTCGTTTCAGCGTCCGCTTCCTACAAAACGTTGTACGATGTTGCCGAGGACTTTCAGGATCAGATCGAAAAGATTGATTTTATTAAATCAAGCGATATCGAGGCCTATCCGGTAGAAGAAATCAGGATCAGCGTCAACTTTCAGAAGATGGCGAGGTTGGGCATCCCGCTCGGCCAGGTGCTCGGTGTATTAGAAGGGAACAACGCCAACATTCCGGGGGGTGACATCACCGCTGATGGCCTCAGTTTCAACATCCAATCGACCGGTGGTTACAAAACCCTAACAGCAATCGAGAATACCGCCATTCGGTCGGCCGATAATCAAATTATCTACCTAAAAGACTTCGCTACGGTAGCTTTTGACTACGACGATCAGCAGTGGTTTGCGCGCTATAAGGGGCAACGGTGCATCTATCTGGCGGTTAACCAGAAGCGCACCTCTAATATTCTTACCCTGGCCGGGCAGCTTCAAGAAGCAGAGGATGCTTTTAGGCCGCAGTTGCCGCCCGGTGTTACCCTGGCTTCCGCCTTCGAGCAAGCTCCCGCCGTACGCTTTCGGATCAACGACTTTATCATCAACCTGGTGCAAGGCATTGCGCTGGTGGGGGTGATCATCTGGATCTTTCTGGGGTGGCGGCCAGGCACTCGTGGTGATGACCATCATTCCCCTGTCCATCATTTTGGCCATTACCGTGCTGGACTTTAGCAACTACGCCCTCCAGCAAATCAGCATTGCCGCACTGGTGATCGCCCTGGGGTTGCTGGTAGACAATGCCATTGTGGTGATTGAGAACATCGTTAACTTCAGGAATGACGGCCACTCCATTGAGGAAGCGGCCAGTTTGGGAACGCAAGAAGTGGGGTACGCCATCATCAGTTCTACGGCGACCACCGTACTGGCGTTTGCGCCCCTCTCGTTGCTGGAAAGCGGCCCCGGCGAGTTTCTGCGGAGCCTACCGCTGACGGTAATCTTCGCCCTGGTAGCCTCTTTACTTCTGGCGTTGGTATTTACCCCTATTGTATCGAGTCAGATTCTAGCGGGCAAGAAAGTGAAGAATGATGCTACCTGGGTGCGTCGGTTTTTGGATAAAGTTATTCGCAAGGTGTATCGCCCGTCAATTGCTTTTGCCCTGAAGCGGGGCTGGGTGGTCGTGCTGGCGGGATTTCTGTCCTTGGGATTGGCCGCTACCCTGTTTCCGCAAATCGGGGTTAGCTTCTTCCCTACGGCTGACAAGTCGCTGCTGCTGATCTCGGTAAACTTGCCGTATACCTCCAATGTAGAGCGTACCGACAAAGCATTGGCCTACGTCGAGGGGGTGCTAGACACAACGGAGTACGTAGATAGCTACATCACCAATGCCGGACACGGCAACCCGCAGGTCTACTACAACCGAATTCCCGAAGAGTACAAACAATACCACGGAGAAGTGGTCGTCAACTTTAAGGCGTGGGACCCTGCTACGTTCTACCAGACCCTCCAGCAGCTTAGAAAAGCGTTCAAGGCTTATCCTGACGGGAAGATATACTTTCGGGAGCTGAAAAACGGGGCGCCCTTCGAGGCTCCGGTAGAGGTACTGCTACTGGGAGATGAGCTACCGGTACTAAAGCGCATATCTTACGATATAGAAAAAATCGTTCGGGAGACCGAAGGCACCGAAGATGTTGACAACCCCCTGGCCCTGAGCAAGACCGATATCAAGGTCAATATCAACCGCGACAAAGCAGCGTTGTATAACTTTTCGCTACTAGACATCGACCGGGCAATTAGAGCAAGCCTCAACGGCATTTCGGTAGACGATGCTACCATTGATGAAGATAATGAAACCTACCCGATGACGGTCAGGATTCCCTTTGACGAAGAGCCGAAGATTACGGACCTACAGAAGGTCTATCTGGCCAGCAGCACCGGACACCAGGTTCCGCTGTCGCAAGTTGCTGACGTTGAGTTTAAGTCTGAGTACGCTAAAATCGATCACTTTAACCAGGAGCGATCCATCGGAATCACCGCCAACGTGCTGGATGCAGACCAGACCACCCAGATCACTCAGGCGATTATTCCTAAGCTCGATGCTTACGACTGGCCGGAGGGTTATAGTTATTACCTAGGAGGAGAGTACGAAACCCAGCAGGAAAGCTTTGGAGATTTAGGGATTCTGTTAGCGGTTGCTATGCTGGGCATTTTTGCGGTATTGGTGCTCCAGTTTAAGTCGCTGGTGCAACCATTGATTATCTTCTCCGCAATTCCGCTGGCGCTCACCGGTTCGTTTATCGCGCTCTTTCTAAGCGGCTGGTCGTTCTCCTTCTTCGCCTTTGTAGGCTTTATTAGCTTGGTGGGTATTGTTGTGAATAACTCGATTATTCTGGTAGATTACACCAACCAATTGATCCGGGAAGGGGTGGAAAAGATAACCGCCATCAAGCGAGCGGCTGAGCGAAGGTTCATTCCCATCGTGCTCACCACCCTCACGACGATCCTCGGGTTGGCTCCCCTCACCTTTTCGGGAAGCACGCTGTGGTCGCCACTCGGATGGACCCTGATCGGGGGCTTGATATCCTCAATGTTACTAACGCTGATTATTGTGCCCGTACTGTATAATTGGTTTACGAAGGCCGAGTAAATTCACTGGCTACGGTCAACTAAACTTTTTAAAAGAAGAGGAGTTTACTCGCTCCGCAAACTATCTACCGGGTTGGCCAGCGCCGCCTTTATCAACTGGTAGCCTACCGTGAGTAACGTAATCAACACGGCGAAGGTGATGGCCAGCGCAAACACCGTCAGTCCGATCTCGGTGCGGTACACGAAGCCCTGTAGCCAAGTGTGCATCAGGTAGTACGACACCGGCACGGCCAGGGCAAACGCCAGCAGCACCAGGATCATGAAATCTTTGGTGAACAGCGCCAGAATGCTCGCCACCGACGCACCCAGCACCTTGCGCACCCCAATTTCTTTCGTACGCAACTCGGCGGTGTAGGCCGACAAGCCAAATAAACCTAAACAGGAGATAAAGATAGCGATCAGGGCGAAGTAGTTGAACAGCGCACCGGTGCGCTGCTCGGCCCGGTAGAGCTCGTCGAAGCTCTCGTCCAGGAAGCGGTACTCAAAGGGGTAGGCCGGATTCATCTGCTTCCAGGTGTCTTCCGCGGCGGCAATCGCCTCAGGAAGTTGGTCAGAATCCACCTTGATGTAGGCCTTGTTGCGCCAGTTGGGCGACACGAACAGCACCATCGGCGCAATGGCCTGCCGCACCGACTGGAAGTTGAAATCCTCAGCCACACCGACCACCGTGCCCTCCACCCCGTGCACCGAAAACGACATACCCACCGGATTGTCGGCCCCGATTTGCTTCACCGCCGCCTGGTTCAGGATAAAGGCGGTGCTGTCGGCATTGCGCTCCGAAGAAAACGCCCGCCCCTCGGCCATTTGGATACCAAAGGCATCGATAAAGTCCCGATCGACCGAGAGTTGGTTGAGCAGTATACCACCTTCGGGCGCTCCCGGCCAGTTGGCTCCGGTGGTGGTGCTCAACACGTCGGTGAGGTCCTGACTGGCCGAGGTGACGTACCGGATGCCGGGCTGCTCGAGCAGGCGGCTCTTAAACGATGCGTAGTTGCGCCCAATGTCGCCCGACAGGGGCAGCACCAACGTATTGTCTTTCGAGTAGCCCAGCTTTTTGTTGCGAATGAAGCTCAGTTGGTCGTTGATCACCAGCGTGCCCACGATCAGGATAATGGACAGGGCAAACTGCAGCACCACCAAGCCCTTGCGGAACAGCGCGCTGCCGCTACCCACCCGAAACGTGCCCTTGAGCACCTTGGCCGGTTTGAACGACGACAGAAATAGGGCGGGATACAGCCCGGCGAGCAGTCCGGTAAATAGCGCAATCGTGGCTAACAATCCAATTACCCGCCCGTCGAGCAGATGCAGATACACCTGCTTTTGCGCCAGTTGGTTGAACACCGGCAGCACCAGTTTCACCAGCAGGGCGGCCAGGGCCACGGCAATGAATGAGTACAGCAGGGCTTCGCCCAAAAACTGCCCCACCAATTGCGACTTGACCGCCCCCACGGTTTTGCGCAGGCCGATCTCCTTGGAGCGCTTGATGGAGCGGGCGGTGGCCAGGTTCATGAAGTTGATGCAGGCAATAATCAGGATGAACAGCGCAATGGCCGAGAAGATGTACACGTACTGGATGTCGCCGTTGCCGCTGATGTCCATACTGTAGTCAGAGTACAGATGAATATTGGTGACGGGTTGCAAAACAACATAGCCATCGCTCTCCTCATCCTCGAACTTCTTGTTGAGCATATTGGTAATCTTGTCGCCCACTGCCTCCGCTGAAGCACCGTCCGCCAACTGCAAATACGTGTAGTAGTTATAGTCGTCCCAGTTATTGTCGCCAATGCCGTTGTTTTGCGCGAACAGCTCGAAGGGCAGCAGGTAGGCAAACCGCAAGTGGGCGTTGGCAGGCATGTCGGCGTACACCGCCCGCACAACCAGATCCTGCCGGTTGTTGAAACGCAACGTTTGCCCCACCGCCGGTTCGTCGCCGAAGTACTTCTGCGCCAGCGTCTCCGACAGCACCACCGACTGCGGGTCGGCGAGGGCCGTGGCGGGGTCGCCCTCCGTGAAGTTAAAGCTGAACATGGTCAGCATGGCCGGGTCAACGTACGCGCCGTCGCTTTCTTGAAACGGTTGCTGCGCGTGGGTAAAGAGCGACTGCGCGACCAGGTTCACGCGGGTGGTGCTTTGAACCTCGGGAATTTCGCTGGCGACCAGCTCGGCAAACGGAGCGGGCGTGGTGGTGTAGGCCACTTCCTGACCAGCCACGTTGCCTACCACGATGGTTCGAAACAGATGGTCGGCATTAGCGTTATAGCGATCGTAGCTTAGCTCGTCGCCCACCCACAGCAGAATGAGCAGGGCCGTGGCAATGCCCAGCGTGAGGCCCCCGATGTTGATCAGGGAGTAGACTTTGTTGTTGACCAGGTTGCGAAAGGCGACTTTGAAATAGTTCTGTAGCATGGGTAGGGAGGGTTGGTTGAGGAGTGTTTTTGGTTGACTTGTTCTCGCATGATGATGGTTATAGATGAACCTGCAGCTTAAATCGCGTTTGATAGAGAAAGAGAAGTGCTCTCACTCCCATTCAATCCGCCGCTTTTCGTAAGTAACCGCCTCCGGGCCACCAGGATAGGTGGCCAGCACGATTTCCATGATGTAGTTCCAGCGCTCCAGCGAACTCAGCTTTAGAAAGGCCGCCCGGTCTTCGGTTTCGGGGTATACTTCTGGGTTCCACGAAAGGGTGCGTTCTGGTTTATTCGTCATTCTTAGGAAACATAATGGCCTTGATTTTCTCCCATAGCGTTCGCGGCGTATCATCCGAAGTGATTGTGTCATCATTCACATCATCTTTGATAGTTTCTGCTCGTTTGATTTGCTTTAATTTCTCAACGTCAATCAGGTCTTTTCTTCTACCGGTTGCTAACTTACTTTTAATAAGATCCTCGTAGTGAAGATAGTTAACGGTTACTCCATCTACCTTTATCTGTTGCATCTGCTGAGAAGCTTCATCAAAGGTGATACCCGCGATCCGATTAGTGAGTTCTACGTGACCTTCGTAAGTACGCTCCCCAAGCGCAAACATGGTTATTTCGTCAGGCTTCGCTGCCCTTAAATTCTCCGTATCGAAGCCGTATTCTTCAATAGCATCTATGAGTTTTTGCTTATTCCTGAGCGAAGGGCCAAACAAAATGTCTACGTCTCCGGTACCACGAATGTAACCGTGTAAGTTTACCGCCACTCCCCCGATCAGCACGTATTCTACTTCGTACTTATTAAGAAACCGAAAAAACGCACTGTGTTCGGGTCTAAATTGATAGGCCATAGTGAGTTTCTTACGGGTTCGTTCTTTTGCTGAGCTTCTTTGCCTCGGTCTCTTCGTTAACTCTCCTATAAAAGTCATTGACGCTTTCGCCCGGTTGCCCGACAAACAGTTCAATGGATGTGCCCCTCACTTCTCCGTAATTGTCGTAGAATCGCTCGTTCAACTCGTACATTGCTTGCAGTCGCTCCGGTACGCTCAGCTCCAGAGAACCTAGCAAGCCGTATAGTTCCTGCTCCGCAAACGAATCGAAGAACACAATGGACTTCTTCTTAGTCATGATGCTATTATTAAAGGTTTCGTTGCTTCACCAATATAATAACTTCGGAACAAATAAAGTATTTTCTGCCCTGCTTCGTCTCCTACCGTACGCATGGAACGTACTGACATTTTGATACCCAAACCCCCACCGCCCCCCGTCGGGCAAGTCGTAAAGGAGTATAGCACCCGCCTGTTCCGCTTTATCCGCGGCCGGGTGGGTTCCGACCAAGACGCGGAGGACATCCTGCAGGAGGTGTGGTACCAACTGAGCCACTCGGTCAACATCGAGGAGATCAGCCAGATCAGCGGGTGGCTCTACCGCGTGGCCCGCAACAAAATCACCGACACCTACCGCAAGAAACGGCCCGACGCGCTCGAAGACTACGACTACGACGGCTTTCGTCTAAAGGACATTCTGCTGGCCGACGCCCCCACCCCGGAGGCCGAAGAACTGAAAGAGATGTTCTGGAACGAACTCTTCGCCGCCCTGGACGAGTTGCCCGACAAGCAGCGGCAGGTGTTCGTGGAAAACGAATTGGAGGACAAGACCCTGCAGCAGATTGCCGACGAGACGGGCACCAACCTCAAGACGGTGATTTCGCGCAAGGGCTACGCCGTGAAACATTTGCGCCGCCGCCTAGCGGCATTGTACGACGAATTTTTATCTTACTGACATGACGAACCTTAAAAGACGCTACCGCGGACTTTTCCTCTTGTTTATCCCCCTGCTGATCGCCGCGCTGGGCGGAGCGGTGATGGCGCTTTGGAACGCCATTCTGCCCGAGGTGCTAGACGCCCGCCCCCTCTCCTACTGGCAAGCCCTGGGACTACTGCTGTTGTCCCGCATTCTGTTCGGCGGCTTCCGCTTCGGCGGCGGAGGTGCGCCCTGGAGGGGCCCGGCCTGGACAGGCAAACGGCGGGGGCGCTGGGCCAACCTGAGCGACGAAGAGCGCACGCGGATGAAAGAAGCGTGGCGCAAGCGCTGCAACCGTTCGTGACACTTCCAACACAATGTCCCTACTAAACATACTTCGTGTAAGGTTGCACGAGACAATCAACCGAGGGGCCACTGCGCGCTGCTAGGGGGGGTGACACTTGGGTTTTAGACTCGAGAGCGCGGGCTTTCGTGGGTGGGAGAACGCTCCCGCTCATGGACGACCAACAATACTGGTCGGAGGGTAGCGATAGCGTCCTCCGACCCATTTGATACGCCTTGCCTCTAGATTACAGAACTTGCGATCAACGACGCAGTACGAGCGAGACGCTCTTAGGTACAGTTGGATCCGAGCGAGACGCTCGGACCAGAGGTGAAAAAAACTTGCGACAACTTAAAGTAATTTCCTCGCCCCCGCGTCTACCGCTTTGAAATCAGTATTCACCTAAACTCAAAACGTAATGTACAATCCACCTTTCAAACCCGTGTTGTTCGGGATGGGCATCGTGCTCGTGCTATTCGTGCTGCCCTTCTTCCTGCTAAAAGCCGCCCTGCTACTGCTGGTCTTCGGAGTGATATTCCGACTGGGCCGCCGAATGGTCGGACCCCGAATGTTCGGAGCCCGAGGCTTCGGATCGCGGCGCGCGCCCTGGGGCGTGAGCTGGCACCCGGTGTGGACCGACACCATCCGGGCCATGTCCGACGATGAGTACCAGTCGTTTCGGCAAACCCTGCGGCCCGAGCAGCCCGGCGTAGCCCGAACCACCATTGCCATTCAGTAATTCATTCACCTTAAACCCAATAACCATGTATCAATACAGAACCCGGGGCGGAAGCGCCCACCACCAACAACGTCGTCCGTTTATCGACGCCGAATTTAGAGAAGGTATGCGGGGCGGCTTCTTCCGCCGACCCAAGTACAACGTGCCCCTCAACATCGCCGAAACCGGCACCCACTACGAAGTGCACGTCTACGCCGTGGGCTTCGACAAAGCGCACATCAGCGTCACCGTGGAAGACGACGTGCTCATGATCCGCGGCAAGCGCGAAGTAGATCAGGACAACCCGCCCCGCTTTCGGCGGCAGGAGTTTCCGGTGAAGCACTTCGAGCGCGTGGTGAGCCTGCACGGACAGGTAGACATCACCCAGATTGAGGCCAAGCAGGAGGGCGAGGTGCTGAAGATCAGCCTGCCCAAGCTGCCCGAGGCGCAGTCTTCCGCGCAGAAGATCGATATTGACTAATCTCAACTTTAGCCTTTTGCAGATATGAAAAAGAAGAAGAACTCAAGAGGAATGGGTAGTTTTGGATTGTTCTACGATTCAAATCTATGCTTATTATTCCCGAAGAGTTCTCCGATCAAATATCAGTATTTGCCCCGTTGTTTGCTAGGAAAGTTTTTTCTCATGTCAAAGTTTTACTCATGGGCTCTCTGTTAGTAGTAGGACGGCGCACTGTGTGTGGTGCCCTGCGGGCAATGGGCCTGAGCCAGGAAAAGCAATTTCACAAGTACCATCGCGTGTTGAGCAAAGCTAAGTGGTCTGCCTATCATGCTGCTCGTATTCTATTAGGGTTGCTGGTGGATCAATTAGTGCCCGATGACCAGCCTTTGGTGTTTGGGCAGGATGAGACGCTAGAGCGGCGGTGGGGCCGTAAGATCAATGCCCGAGGTATATACAGAGATGCGGTGCGTTCTAGTCACAGCTATTTTGTCAAGTGTAGCGGTCTTCGTTGGATGTGCATGATGCTCTTAACACCACTTCCTTGGGCTAAACGCGTATGGGTCACCGTGACGCGGCCCTGCCTTTCCTGACCGTGCTAGCCCCTTCACAGCGCTACAACGAGCGACAGGGGAAGAAACATAAAAAGCTCACGGATTGGGCCAGTGGGCCCCACCGGGACAAATGATCCTGCAACTCAGAAGATGGTTGCCTAGCCGCCAGATCATCGTGGTAGCCGATAGCTCTTATGCTTGTTATGCACTGCTGGACGCGGTACGCAACGCTGTAACCATGATCACCCCCTTGCGCTTAGATGCCCGTCTGTTTGATGAACCGCCGCCCCAGCCTGCAGGCAAACGCGGTCGCAAACCCAAAATTGGCCCCCGGCAACTCACCTTAGCGCAACGCCTGATTGATCCAACTACTCAGTGGCAGACGATTCTCATTCCCCAATGGTATGGCAAAAGCGATCAAGTTATGCAGATAGCTACCGGAACGGCCTTATGGTATAAAAGCAATGATCCGCTAGTGCCCCTGCGTTGGGTGCTTATCAAAGACCCTACTGGACACATTAACCCAGTGGCTCTGCTTTGTAGCAACCAGGAACTGGATAGCCAAAGTATCATCAACTACTTTATCCGCCGCTGGACAGTAGAGGTTACCTTTGAAGAAGTGCGGAGGCACCTGGGGGTAGAGTCGCAAAGACAGTGGAGCGACTTAGCTATTGCTAGAACCACCCCGGTACTGATGGGCCTGTTCAGTATCGTTACCCTGTGGACGCATAAGTTACAAGAGTAGCGAGGTATCGAAGCTCAGCAGAGTGCTTGGTACCAGAAAGTTCATCCTACCTTCTCAGATGCTCTGGCTTTGGTCAGGCAGCAGCTTTGGGCCAAACAACAATTTTTAACCTCCCCATCAGAAGCAGAGGTTATGTATTTAAATCAACCTTTGATACAGCATCTATACGATGTGATAACTAGAGCCGCTTAAGGCTAAAGTCGAGATAAGCGCTGCCCCGTATGCCCTATCCAATCTGGCGCAGGGCTTCCCGCCCTGTGACCAGCGTACGAGGGTTCTCTGAACCCGTTGCGGGCAGACAAAACCAGATTTTGTCAGGTAATCCAAAAAAGGCAACCCACGGTGGTTGCCTTTTTTGATTTCCCCCGAATAGGTTTGGCAACTATCTCAAATGGTTTTACCTTTTCTGGCATGAAAATCATCCTTCCCTTATTGCTATCCATCTTGAGTTTCTCTCTCTTGGCCCAGGAGCTCAACTATCCCAACGTACGTTACCAGCCCGAGCCGTGGCGGGGCCACTGGGTTACCCACCCCGGCATCAGTCAGGGCGAAGCGGTGCTGCTGCACTACCGCCGCACCATCGATCTAACTGAGGTGCCCGGCGCGTTCATCATCAGCATCACGGCCGACAACAACTATACGCTCTACGTGAACGAACGGCTGGTGTGCTTCGGCCCGCAGCTGGGCGACATCACCCACTGGCGCTACGAGACGGTCGATCTGGCTCCGTATCTGCAAACGGGTACCAACACGCTGGCGGTAGAGGTGGTGAACTGGGGCTACCACCGCTTTTTCGGCAAGCAGTCGGTGCACACCGCCCTCACCGTGCACGGCTACGACGCGGCCGAACCGGTGAGCACCGATGCCTACGCCGGGCAGTGGCGGGTGTTTCGCAACCCCGGCTGGCACCCCCAGGTAGTCAAGTGGCGCAGCGCGACGCCCGACATCATCGGCGGATTGTACGCTAACAACCCCACCGACAGCCTGGTGGCCGAACACTACCCCTGGGGTTGGCAGTCGGCCGACTTTGACGACCGGGATTGGCCGACGGCAATGTTTCTGGAAAATACCGACGGGCCCGGGGGCGGCTTCGCCTGGTTGCTGGAGCCGCGCAACGTGCCCCTGCAAAAGCAACGGGAAGAACCCATTGGGACGGTGGTGCGCACCGATGGTCCGAAGGCTCCGGCCAACTTGTTCAGCGGGCAAGACCTCGTGGTGGCTCCGGGCAAAGAATTAACCCTGCTGCTCGACCACGGCGTGCTCACTACGGGCTATCCGCAACTAGCCTTTTCGGGGGGCGAGGGAGCGCAAATCACGCTCACCTACGCCGAAAACCTGTTTAATCCTGATAAGTCGAAGGGCGACCGAGATGTGATTGGCGACAAGCTGGTCACGGGCTACCGCGACATCATCCGGCCCGGCGGCGGGGGCAACCGGCATTTCCGGCCCACCTGGCTACGGACGTTTCGCTTCGTGGAGATGAAGATCCGCACAGGCGACGACCTACTCACCCTGCACAGTTTTATCAATCAACGCACTACTACTCCTATCCCCATCGTGGCTGAGTTCGTAGCCGACCAGCCGGAGTACGAACGGATTTTTGATATGTGCCGCCGCACGGTGGAGCTCTGCACCCAGGACTACTTCCTGAGCGACGCCTACTACGAGACCATGCAGTACGTGGGCGATACCAAGGTGCACGCTCCGGTGTGGCAGGCCCTGAGCGGCCACGAGGCGCACACCCGCAACGCCCTTCGGCAGTTTCACGACTCGCGCAACGAAGAGGGAATGCTGATGAGTTGCTACCCCCTCAAGGCCCACTTTATGCACGCCACCTACTCCATGATTTGGGTGGACATGCTCTACGACTACCTGCGCTACAGCGCCGACACCACCTTCATCCGGCAGTTTCTGCCCGGCGTACGGCAGACGATGGCCTACTTCGAGGGGCGGCGGCAGGCCAACGGACTGCTGGGCGAGGCCAAGTACAAGTATTTTGTTGATTGGTACGTGGACAGTCCGAAAGGAAAGCTAGCCCCGGGCAGCGACGGGGCCAACTCGGCCGTGGTGAATCTGCACCTGGTGCACGCCCTGCAGTCGGCCGCCCGATTATTTGCGGTCACGGGCGATTCGGTGCAGGCCGTAGCCTACCAAGACACGGCCCGCGTGATGAAGCAGCGGGTGCACGAACTGTGCTACAACGAAGCGCGCCAGCTGATGGCCGAGCGGCCGGACCAGTCGTACTACGACCAGCACTCCAACATCATGGCGGTGCTCACCGATGCGGTACCCGCCGCGGAGCAGTCGGCCCTGATCGAACGCACGGTGCTGGACACCACGCTGAGTCCGGCCACGTATTACTACCGTTACTACCTACTGGAGGCCCTGCAGAAAACCGGCCGGGCCGACCTGCTATCGCGGGTGCAGCAACCGTGGGTGGAACTGGTGCGGCTAAACGCCTCTACGGTGGTAGAGCGATTTGATAGTCCGTACAAGAAGACCCGGTCGGAGGCCCACCCCTGGGGCACGGCCCCCGCCTTGTTCTACTTCACGCTGGTGGCGGGCATTGAGCAGCAAGGCTTCGGCTGGGACCGGGTGCGCGTGGCGCCGCAGTTGGGCGATTTGCAATTTATTCGCGGCAAGTACCCCACTCCGAAGGGGCTGATCGATTTTGAGTTTCGTCGGCAGGGCGATCAGCAACTAGACATCAGTCTGGATATCCCGCCAGGAATGGAAGTAGAATTTGAGTGGCAGGGAAAGCAGCGTACCCTTCGCGGCGGCCCCCAACGGTTTGTGTTGTAGACCGTGTTTTGCCAAAGCTTCATTAGAAATGTATTATGATAAATCTACGTTACACAATTCTTTTGCTGCTGGGGGGAACCTTCGCGATGCAGAGTTGCCAGGAAGAGCCTGCCCTACGGGAAGCCGACTCGGCTACAATTGCCGCTGATCAGCGCGATAAAGATATATCTTCTGGCAACGCCCGCGACGCCAGTTGGGAACTCACCTGGAGCGATGAGTTTGACTTTTTCGACGGTGGCAAGTGGACCAAGATTGATGCCTCCAGTGGTATCAATACGGAAAGCTGTACATTCGGGCTGATGATAACGATATCGGGGGAGAAAGTTACACGGGCGGTAAAATTATTAGTAAGGGAAAGTTTGATATGCTCTACGGTCGGGTTGAGGTCCGCGCAAAAATGGCGGTTACTCCGGGCACCCACAACGCCGCTTGGCTAGTCCACACTCCCTGCGACGGAGTGAACGACTGTCCGGGTTGGTGGCCCCCAGAAATTGATATTGTCGAGGTTATTGGTCGTGAGCCGGACCGCACTCATCAAACAGTACATTATAGTACCAAATTCTACGAAGGTTATGACCTAAGGAGATTCGAAGATCAGTGAAAATTTGATGTTGAAACAACTGTTTTTAACAACGCCAGTGACTATCCAGGCAATGAGTTTAAAACTTACGCTATGGAGTGGGAGCAGGATGAAATCCGTTGGTACATCGACGGGCTGCTCACTAAAACCTGGTCGGCTAACGATACCGATAGCTTTATGCCGCGCGAAGCGATGTACCTGATCCTCGACGTGGTGGTCGGTGGCGACTGGGCGCAGGCACCTACTGATGCCTCCGTGTGGCCACAATATGCCGACTTCGACTACGTGCGGGTATACCAGGTGGTTTAGCCTGTCGCCGGAATGGCCTCAGAACCGAGTACTCACCTCAGATGGTCAGGAAAGCGCCGCTCCGGTCTATCAGGCGGCTTATCAGGGTTGGAATACGCAAAAATGGAAGATGGAGGACGCCGGAGACGAAACCATACGCCTGGTGCCGCAGTGGCCCGAGGGCGTGACGCTCACTACCAGCGGCGATGACAACTGGTCGACAATCAGACAAAGCCCATCACCTGATACCCAGCAAGGGAGGTGGGTGCTAGAAGCTGTTGGGTAAACACCGGTCCGAGAGAATTACACGTCTCTATTAAACTTTAAGGCCAGTTTCTACCGCAGAAGCTGGCTTTTTCCTTTCAGTGCCGGTTAGCCGGTTGTTTTTCCCCCTTTTATCCGCTTTATTTAAGCTAGTAGCACGCAACACATAACCGACAACAATACTTATGAAGACTGCTGACTTTTACGCTGTTTTGGGTCTCGCTACCCTGGGTAGCATAGCTGCTTGCCAAACAAACGAGCAGCCACCCGAAGCACAACTGCCCACCCTGGCTGATACCCAGTGGGAACTGGCCTGGAGCGATGAGTTTAACTACGAAGGCGCTCCTGATTCTGATAAGTGGGGCTACGAGTACGGTTTTATCCGTAACGATGAGTTACAATTCTACACTGACCGGCCGGAAAACGTGCGGGTAGACGGTGAGTACCTGATTATCGAGGCCCGACAAGACAGTGCTCTTATTGATGGTGAAGTGCGGGAAATCACGTCGGCCAGCATCACTACCCGCGACCAGCAGGCGTGGCAGTACGGCAAGGTGGAGATCAACGCGAAGCTACCGAACGGCTTGGGCACCTGGCCCGCCCTGTGGATGCTGGGTGAGAACATATCAGAAGCAGGTTGGCCGTTGTGCGGCGAGATCGACATCATGGAGAACGTGGGTTATATGTCTGACACGGTATTTACTACGGTGCACACCGAAACCTATAATCACACCCGGAATACCCAGAAGATAGGCGGCACGCACCTCCCCAGTGCCGACACCGAATTCCACACCTACGGCATCGAGTGGAACGCCCAGCAGATTGATTTCCTTATCGACGGCCAGCGGGTGTTTACGGTGACCAAACAAACCGGCGACGGGGTAGAAGAGTGGCCCTTTGATCAGCCCTTTTTCTTACTGATGAACTTCGCCTACGGCGGGGCCTGGGGAGGAGTGCAGGGAGTGGATAAGAGCATCCTGCCCCAGCAGTATCTGATCGACTACGTACGGGTGTATCAGGCGGCCACCAGCAACCCGTAGGTTCGCATTCGTTAGCTCCTCAACCGGCTTTCCGCATCATCCTCAAGGAAAACCAACCCAGCAAGCCGATCACCACCACCAGCGTAACCCACAGCCAAGCCTGGTTGACCAACGGGGCGGCCACCGAGGGAGTGGTGTCCAATCGTTGCTCATTGCCTACCTTCAGGAGCGTGGTTTTGTCAGGAATTCGGTCAGCGAAGCGGGCCAGATCGTAGGTGGGCCTTCTGGCCGCCCGGTTGCCGTAGACCAGGAAATAGGTGGCCGGTTGGGCAAATCGCGCGGTGAGCGTATGCACGTACCCCTTCACTTCCAGCCGATCAAGTCTAAGCGGCTGATTATCGTTGTTGTCAATCAGTAGCCGCATCTTTTGTAGGGTGGTGCTACCAAACGTAAAGGCGTTTTCTTCCAAGGAACTCAACGTGCCGGAGGTCAGCGTCTCGTACCGATGCTTCCAGCCCTGCGGCGTGCTGAAGCTATCGGCCAGGTATTGAATGGTCAGCGGACGGTAGTAGTCCAGCGTATCCGCTACCTGAATCTTGAGAGAGCTAACCGGCACCGGCAGCGCCAGACTAATGTCCACCACCGTCTGCTGGGCTTGCTTATTTTCTTGCGTCTGACTGGTCTGAATAGGATAATCGCGGTAGCTCCCGGCGATGGTCTGCTGCATCAGCACCTTCACGGCGGTGAGTGATGGCTCTTTTTCGCTGTCGATCCGCAGTCGGAAGTAGCGGTACCGCGCTGGGGGAAACGTAACGGTGGTAAACTGATAATTCGTGAGCGCGTTCCTCACTGACACGATGCGGTAGTCTTCTACGATGGTAAACCATTCCTGCTGGTCCTGGCTGCCTTCCAGGGTTACCTTCCAGTCAAAATTTGCTTGCGCAACGTCCAGGTGAAGGCGGTTGATCGATTGGTCGGTGCGAAGGGCCAGCGTATAGTAATAGCCCCGCGCGTTGTGGGTGGTGTTGATAATGGTAAAGGACACCTCCTGGGTGGTGGTTTGCTCGCTCGCTTGTTGCAAAATATAGGGAGCCTCAACGGTATCCTGCTCGTCGGTCACGCCCAAAATACGAATGTCGGGCAAGTCGGGAGAGACCTTGCCGAAGATTTCGTCGGGCAGCTCCACCCGGTGCCAGGAGTCCGTCACGTCGCCGAGGGGCCGTTGATACGAAAACGAGCCGGTTTGCGCCAGGGCAACCGAAGACCAGAGGAGTACGTACGTTAACGCCAGACTAATCCGTTTCATCGGCAATGAGGTGCTTGTATTTGTTGTACAGAAAAGAGATAATCAAGAGCAGCACACCCAGCGAGACGAAAGCGATGGTCTTGGCGATGGTATCCAGTTCGGCGATGTCGTAGAAGAAAAGCTTCAGCAGCGTGATGGCAAACAACGCGATGGCCCCGACGCGCAGGTACTTCTTCTTCTGATAGATACCCCCCGCAATGAGCAGCAGCGCACTCACCCCCCACAGGATACTCAACCCCAGCTTGTACGACTGCGTCGCCTCGGCCACGTCCATCCAGTGCAGCAGTTCGCTACTTACTATCCAAACGATCGACGTATAGAGCAGGGCATCGAAGGGAATAGCTAAGTTAACCCGGATAAATTGTTGGCGGACGTACCAATAACACACCACCAACAACGCCACCACGAACGCCAGCGAGACGTAGCGGATGCCCAGCATCCACGGGCCGCGGGGAAAATACTCGACGTAGGTCTGGTCCAGATACGCTACTCTCAGTTCGCTGAGCAGAAACAGGCCCTGCACCAGAAAGATCACCACCGTTAGCGCATTCAGCCCCAGGTTCACGTAGCCCAACGACTGATTTTTGAGCCGTTTGATGTTGACCACCGACAGCACCGTCAGGAAAAACAGGGAGTAGTTGAGAATCCAGATACCTTTAAACGCCAGCAGGGTGTAATCGCGGTACGGGTTAGCGTACGCTCCTTCGCCCATCACAATGGTAGAATCCACCAGCCGCTGCCCCCAGTAGTGAGCGATTTCCGCGCGAAAGGCTCCGTAGAGCACCAGCAGGAGAACCGCCGGGATGGCGTAGGAAAAAAACCTGATCCAACCCGGGCGATCTGCCCCGGCGGGAAGATGGGTTGGGTCAACGTGCACCCGGTAGATAAATGCAAAGACCGCCACCACTAGCATCGAGCTCAGGAAGTGCACATTGAGCAGCGGAATCAGGGGCGTTTCAGACGAATCCAGTGCGTACGAATCGTAGTAAAAAACCCAGTCTTGCAACAGACTCAGCAGGGCCAGGGCCATCAGCGGATACGCCAGTTTCTCGTAGAAGGAGGCTCCTTTCGTCCGGCCGATCCAGAACAACAGGGCGGCCTCTCCGGCCCACAGCAGCGTAACCCAATCGCCCTCCAGCTGCACGGGAATCGCGATGGTGACAAACACCAGCACCAGCCCCGACACCAGGTAAAACAGCTTGCGGTCGACCAGCTGTCGGCGGTAGATCACGATGCTCACGCCGAAGTGGATCAGCGCGTTGCCCAGCGCGAACAAGCCCAGCAGTTGCTCCCCGATGCGATGGTTGTCCAACAGGACGTAGCCGAAGCCGAAAAAGACAAAAGCATTGGCAAGCAAAAACGCAATATCGCTCCGGGCATACTGTTCGTGCCGGATGAGCTTGTAGGCCAAAAACGTGAGGTAGAAGATTGCGAAGAAAACGGTCAGGAACAAGAAGCCTGCGCCGAAGTGCTCGGTGGTGGTGTAGTCGGTGAGGTACCACAGCGCGTAGATAAGCCAGGTGAGCAGAAAAGCGGCATAATAGAGCCCTTTCCAGTACTGCCGGAAGGCAATGATCAGCATCCCTACGTTGATGATGGCGATGTAGCCCAAGAACACCAGCACGTTGCCGGAGTCGTTGCCCACCAGAAACGGGACCGCGTAGGCTCCCACCAGGCCGATGAGCGCGATAACCTGCTGCTCGAAGTGCAGGGCCGCCACCACGGTGAAGGTAGTGAACACCAGCATCAGCAAAAAAGCCACGGCCGGGGGCATCAGGTCGTAGAAACTGTAGCCGATGTAGGTGATAAAGTACAGAATGGCGATGGCCCCGCTGACCAGCACGGCGCTGTAGTTGGTGTAGTGCGCCTTGAGTCGCATGCCGACCGCCAGCAAACCGGCACCAAACAAATAGCCCAGGATGATGCGGGTGAGCGGGCTGATCAGTTCGTGCTCAATGGAGTATTTGGCCCCGATGGCCACACCGATGATGGTGATGGTAATCCCAATCTTGTTGATGAGGTTTTCGCCAATGAACTTTTCCAGGTTCGACCGCCCCGGGGGCGACGGCTTCACGGGAGAAGAAGCAGATCGGGAAGCTTCTATTCCCTGCGGATGCTTGATGGGCGGACTGGCAACGATTGCGGGCGTCTTTACGATTGGCTCAAGGGGCACCGGCGGTTCGACTATTGAGGGCCTATCGCTTGGTGCAGTCTCCGCCGCCGTTAGCTGATTGATCTCTCGGCGCAGGGCGCTAATTTCCCGGGCAAACGCTTCTTGCTGCTGCGAAAGCGCTTCCAATTTGTTCAGTAGTGGCCGTAGCTTATCCATCATGGCGACGGCAAATTACATCATTTGGTTGACTCGAATGAGCACATTCGTTAAAAGTATGGTTGTTGGATTGGGGCTAGGAGGGAACGAAGGGTGGTGCGAGCGGAGCGATGGGTTCACCGCCGCCCCCGATGCTATCCGGGCCGTTGTTGACTACTACCGAAAGGGCCTGCATCAGTTTATTGAGGTCCGATTTCCAGGGATCGCTGCCCAGGCTAAAGCCATAGGCTTGCTCAAACTCTATTTCCACCCCGCGCTCGGCTACGATGTCCCAGGTGTCATACGCCGCATCTTCTGCGAAGTACATGCCGTAGTTTTGCAAGACGTAGAATAGCTTCCGAGCAGGCTCGGCGCTCAGGTCCAGCGAGGCAGCCGTGATGCCCGGCGGGATGGCAAAGAGTGAACCCATGAGGACGTTGGGATTGGCATCTCCGTTGATATTGTATCTTACGGAAGAATTCTGATCACCGGCGTAGCCGTCGGCCCGCTCGGCAGGCCACTGATACCCCGGTATCGCCTCGGAGTAGAACACATACTTCGCCGCCCAGGGGTTGATCTTGATCGCGTGGCGAATAGGATCATCGCTGGTCAGCTCGCCCAGGCGGATGGTGCCACCCAGCGTAGACATGCCGCTGGCTCCGTGTCCCACGCCCGCCTCCAGTCCGTTACTCCGCAGGCTAACCTGCGGGCGGTTGCCTTCAAACCTCATCCAGTCGGGCAGGTAGACCGGCCCATCGGCTTCACAACGGGCAATGACCGATCCCTGATAGACACTTTCCCCATCGGGCGACACTATGCCAAAGTTGCTGTTAGGAGTGCGTCCGTAGGGGTTGTCGGGGCCCGCATCGGGCACAGTCCAGCCTTCGGGCACTTGCAGGTCGAAGCCCAGGTAGGTGGTTCCGCCACAGCGATCCTTATCGAAGGCCACGCCATTGTATACCGGATAACGGGGATCATCCGCGCTAGGCTTAAGCACGTGAACGATGTCTAACCCCACGTTGCTCGCGGCCTCAAAGTTGGCCGGTTCATAGACCGCTTCGGTACCGATGGGCAAATTCCAGATGGATTCCTGACTAAAGGGCCATAGGAAGGGCTCTCGGGTGGTGAGGCCTTGTGCTTCAGGCACTTGTGTTTCAGATGAGTCATCCTGCTCACAACCGCCGCTCACCATGAGTAGTGATAAAAGGCAGAATATCAATTTTTCCATGACGACAGAAACTTTGCAAAGATAAGCAATTATTCTATGAACAGGCGGTGTCGCGAGAGGACTCCCGTGGGGGATTGTACTCGGAGAATATACAGTCCCTGGGGTGGCGCTGTTGGAGCTTGTAGCCGGATTTGATTTGGAGCTTGTAGCCGGATTTGATATTGTTGTCCGGACTGCTGGCTGATGGGAATACGTTGTCCTTGCAGGTTAAACAAGCTCACCTGGCTATTGCCTACCGCAAGTCCCTGTACGGTGAAGCTACCGTCTTGGCTAGGATTGGGATAGACCATCACCTGAGAAGTCTCTGCTCCTGCGGTCAACTGCTTACCAGGCTGGTTCGCCTGCCGCGCGTTGGCACCGTCCAGCGCAAACTCGATATACCCTCCGCAGTGCAGCCACTGTGAGTTGCTACCCCCGCAACTGCCGTTCTGCCATACCCCCGTGTTCACCGCCTGCGCTTCGGCCTGATAGTCGGTGCCATCTACGGTGAGTTTATCCACAATAAGATCGTGGTTCACCCCTAGGTCGTTGGTGATCGCTACCCGCACCGAACCGGTCTCATCTCCCTGGTAGCGGTAATTCTGCATACTCTTGCTCACTGTCCAGCTTTTCACCGTCTCACCGCCGATCTGCAAAGCCATCCGCTCGGTGCCCTGCAAGCCGCGCGCCCGAACGGTGTAGGAAGGGGCAGACGCGGTGCCACCGGACGTAGGAAATAGACTTCCCTGCGGCACAGCCTGCTTGCTCTGACTGGTACTGCTCCATAGAAGTTGACACACCGCCGACCCTCCCTTCTCGTAGTACTCCAGCCGAATGTCGTACCTCTGCCCGGCTTGCAGCGTGATGGTGCCCTGGTCTTCCTGCACCGCATGGTCGGTCCAGTTATTGATGATCTGCTGTTCGTTTACCCACAAGCGTATACCATCATCACTGCGGGTGTAAAAGGTGTGTTCCTCATCGTACTTGGCTTCTACCTGACCCGTCCACCGTACCGAAAAGTTGTTGGCAGGTAAATCAGCGGCTTTTCCTGCTGACTTCCAGTCAAAGTTGACCGTGGCATCCACTCCTGTGCGCAGGGCACTGCCACTTAGGGTAATGTTATCGTACAGCGCGAAGGCTAGCCCGCTGCCCGCGGGGGGGGAAGTCACCTGCACTTCAGCCGACACCACCGCGCTGTAGTCGGAGGTGGTGTTGTCGTTGAACGCGCGAACGCGGTAGGAATAGGTGCCAGAAGTAGGCGGACTATCCTGGTAGGTGGTTTGGTTGGCGTCTAGGGTAGCCAGCAGTTGAAAGTCGGAAGTGCTGCCCGGGGCCCGGTACACCTGAAATCCCTGCTCCCTATTCCAACGGTCTTTCCAGCTTAATTGCACCGTTGCGTCATCAACCAGCGCGGCTAAGCCCCGCGGCACGATGCTGGCAATGCGGATGATGCGGTCGTAATCGGGCAAGCCGTACGAATCGGGCACAAACCGGCCGTTGTCGTCCTTGTTGGTGGTTGCCACGTACACGTCGCCGTCGGGCGATACGCACAGGTCGCGTAGGCGCCCGAAGCCCTGGGCGTTGTCGAACAGTACCTGCTCATTGGTAACCGACCGGCCATCGGCACTCAGTTTGAGCACCCGCATGTCTCGCTCCTTGAGGGTCATGAGCAAAAGCGACCGCTTCCACTCCGGAATAGCATCACTATCGTAGTAGTCCAGTCCGCAGGGCGCGATGATGTTAAACCAGTTTTTGATCGGCTCAGTCACCGCGGTGCTGGCGCAGAAGGCTTGCTCGTCGCTGGTGTTGCAAAAGCCCTTCACGTTGGGCCAGCCGTAGTTGTTGTCAGCCTCGATGATGTTGAGTTCGTCGTCGGAACTGGGGCCGTGCTCGGAGCTGTAGAGGATGGTTTTGTCGGGCGAATAGACGAGTCCCTGCGCGTGGCGGTGCCCGATGGAGTAGACGTAGCTGGTGGGATCGGGATTGTCGGCGGGGATGGTGCCGTTGAGGTTCAGGCGCAGCAGCTTGCCGTTGAGGGAGTTCCGATCTTGGGGTGTCGAAAAGTCACTTCGATCGCCGGTGGAGAGGATGAGCTTGTTGTCTGGGGAAATGATCATCCGGCCCGAGTTATGAAACGTCTTGGTGCCCAAAATGTCATCCAGCAGCACGAAAGGCTCTTGCAATCGGTTGGCCGTCGCGTTATAAGTGTAGCGCACGATCTTGACGCCGCCCGGGGCCGATGCGTAAAAAGTGTAGTATAGGTACACGAAGGGCGACGTATCAAAATCAGGATGCAGCACCATTGAGAACAAGCCGCAGGTCATGTTTTCGTTCGGCTGGGGATCGTCGTACCACAGATCGGGAATTGACTCCAGGATGTAGCTAACTTCTTGGGTTTCGGGATTCAGGCGCCCCACCTTTCCCTTGATCTGGGTAAACCAAATATGGTCATCGGGACCCCAGGTCACTTCCCAGGGGATAAACAAGTTTTTGGCGACGGTGGCTGTGTCGATCAGCGTGTTGTTGAGCTGGATTTGGGCCGCCGTAGGGCGAGTGATTAAAAGAAGAACAAAGAGCGTAAAAATCAATCTCATGACGGTTAGTTTAGGGTTAAACGAAATATAAATCGTGACTCGCAAAATTTGCGAAACAGCAGTTTCATATAAAGAATGCGTAACGATTCTTCCTACCCCTAACTAACGATAATGAGCGTATTTTCTAAAAAATTAAGTCAGCACTGATTCTCCGAATAATGTGCTTTTTTTGACTTTCTCAAGGTAGATAAAACTTTTAGAAAAAAATATCTAATTTTAAAGTTGTTCCAAAAACACATTTCTTTATTGAAAATTGCCAATCGAGTTACTACTGAAAGAGAAGCAGATCAGAAGCGTCGCAGTCTGCTTTTCGTTGTAATTGAACTCCGCCTATTCAAAGATAATTAGTAAGGCTATCTAACCCAAAGTACTCAACGATGTATTTCGACGGAGTATAAATGAGCTTTACTTGCTGCCGGTCTGCTTCATCAAACACTTCGCTGATTCGCGCATTGTCGTTTGGCTCGACGAAGGCCACGTTGAACCCTGCCTCCCCAATGGTTGCTACATTTTTCTGTAAATCTTGGAAGTCACGTTCCTCTTCCAGGTAGAATCCGTAGGGGAAAAACCGTTCGCCATCGAGGCGGACGAAGCCTTGCTGGTCTAGGGGGGTATTACTTTGCACTAGAAGTGAACCAGCGCTGGCAAGCAAGAGAACACCAAAACACACGAGTCGTCGTAGGCACATAATAGTTGGCTTTTATATTTGCAAATCCTGTAGAATGCAGTAAAACAAACCAGCAGATTAATCTACTTCAAGATTCTTCTGCTGGTTTGGCACACAAAAGTTACTCTACGAGTACTTTAATTTTAGAAGTTCCCTCGGCCGTGCGTACGCTCAGAATCAACATTCCATCCGACAAACTGGCTCGTGAAATTTCTATCCGGCTGGTGCGGTTGAAGGACCTTGTCAACAACCGCCGCCCGAGCACATCACGCACTACCACCTCACCACTCGTGATGGCTCCCAGTTGCAGCGTGAGTTCGTTGCTCTTGAGCGGGTTGGGATATACGTTTAGCGAGAAAGGCAACTCTGGCTCATCAGAGAGCAACTTGGATGCTTCACTACCGGTTCGAGCGGCAACCACACTCAGGGTTTCGCTTGGTCCGGTACCCGATGGGATGTATCCTCCGTCGGTGGTCATTAACAACTTATCCACCTTCACGCCGTCCTCGCGCATGTGCAGACTCACTTCATGATTTCCTGCGCTAATGTTGCCCATCGCGAACTTCTTCCAGCCCCAAGTGCTAGTGGTACCGGTGTACCAGGGACCAGCGCTGTTGCTGTCCAGAGCCGGAACAAACGAATCGTCCGATGGGGTTGGAGCAATGATGCGCGCCCATAGGTAGTGCGGGCCAGACTTCACAAAGTTTACTGAGAAATTTAGTCGCGGACCATCCAGGGTCGACCAAGCATTGTTGCCCGTGGCATCTACCACCATATATTCACCCTCACTGGCACCACCATCGCTGAAAACGGTCCACGACAAACCACTGAACGAACCCGTGCCAGCGGCTTTGGACGAATAGTGTTCGGCCTCCATCACCACCAGTCCATCGCCGTTCTGCTGAAAAACTCCGGGCGCTGGCTCTTCGGGCAGTGTCGTAGCCGTGGCTTCATTGCTGTAGGTTGAGTTGCCGCCAGCACTATAGGCCCGCACCCGGTAGGTATAGGCGATGGCCGGAGCCAGTCCGTTGTCGCTATATACTGTGGCGTTGGCGGCGGCGGTGGCAATTTGCCCATATGCTTCGCTGCCGGATTTGCGCTCGATCCGGAAACCGGTTTCGTCGCTACTATTGTCTTCCCAGCTCAAATTGATCTGGTTTCCTGCAGACGCAGTAGCGGTAAGCGCCGACGGGGTGGCAACCACGGGCGGATTATTATCTCCGCCGCGGTAGGTTCCCGGACCGTTCTTCAGGAAGCCGTACACCATCGCCGCCACTCCGTTGTTCTGATGCACAGTGAACTCACCGGTAAACGGCGACGAACGAAGATCGTACCACCGCTCGTGGCCGGGCCACTGTTTCACATTGTTCGGGGTAAGCGTTTTGGTTGCCCACTTGTGGTTCCACGGTCCCACCGGGCCCAGCGACAGCTCGTCGTGCCAGGGTCCGTAGGGGATAATGCCCTTGCGCGGCGTCTCTTGTCCGCTGTACCACGAATCCAGGTGGAAAATTTCACCGGGACTACGGTCGCCTACCCCGGTTAGCCAAGTCATGTTGAGGGGATTGGTTCCCAGAAAGTAATCGCAGGTGGTTTGCATGAACAGCTTGTAGGCAGATAGCTTGCCGGCGTCGGCCCCCACCTTGCCGGCGATGACGTAGCCCATGACCCCGTCGTTCACCATAGGAGTGGTTCCCTGCCCCACCAGCATGGGGAAGAAGTAGTTCCCCGCCCAACGACACGCCCGCTTGTCCACGTGGTAAAGCATATTAAAATCGGCCGTGTACTGAACAGCCCCCAAGGCTAATGCGGCAGTACCCGTATCCTTACTTCGGTTATCCATTAGCGAATAAATCCAGGCAGGATACCGGTTGTCTTTGTCCAGCACGGTGGTCGTCGTCCAGGCTTTGCTGCTCACATCCGCGATAAATTGGGTGTGGTATTCCGCGTTACCGGTGAGTCGGTACAGGGCGGTGGCGGCGTACATGCGGTGGTTGATCAGGTCCAGATCACCGCTGAAGCGCGGCGTCTCATCACCCGGCAACGTGTTGTTCTTCGCCCACGTCCAGGCTTCCTGCGCTTCTTGCTGCCAATTAATGCCTTCAGGATCAGTGAAGCCCCCTTGCTCGAGAATCCAGGCGTACTGGGCGGCTAATCCGGCGTAGGTGTAGGTCATGAAAGGGTCTTCGCCCGATACCACGTACAGGCGTTCCGTATCCTGCCAGGAGCCAATGGTGGTGCCATCCGCCAGTTCGTCGCCTCCCCATAGGTCGCCAAACACCCGGGCACCTCCTACGCCTCCGGTGCCGTAGCCAGCGTCCAGAATCGCCTGCCGGGTGCGGTGGTAGAAGCGAATCAGCCAGCGGGCTTCGTCCAGCAAATCGGGCAGACCGTTGCCGCTTTCGGGGATATTCAGTTGCCCGTCGTTGAAGTTCTGTGGTGCCGCTTCGTAGAGGAACAACAGGTTGGCCGGTACCCGCGCGTGGGTCGAGTAGGCATCCCAGTCGCCCGCGTCCTGATACCAGCCCCAGGTGTTGATATCGCCCTTGATTCCCGCTTCCCACAGCGGTTTGTCGTTCTTGTCGTTATCGCTTTTGGTGGCGTCGGGGTAGCGAAACGAGGTGTACTTCAGTTGCCCGCTAAACCCGGGAGTAATGTTCGGGTTGTGGGGCGCAGGGCGCGGCTGGTCGGTGTAGGGAGCTTCCAGGGCAATGCCACTGCGGTTTTGATACAAGCCCTTCATGGTCCAATAAAACACTTCATCGTAGACGTTGCTGTTGAGTTCGAAGGGAAAGGAGCAGCCAATGCCGTCTACCGACAGCACGTAGGTGCCCGTGCCGCCGAAGCCCGAGAAATTGCACTCGTACACCTCGGCTCCCAAGAAGTTGCCGTCGGGAGTTTGATTGGTGTAGGGACTTTCTTGGTTGTCGGCCGCTTTTCTGAAAGTTAATGTGCCGCTAAAGTCAGCGTTGCCGGTGGCTTGGTTGATCAGTTGAAAAGAGGCCCCGGCGTAGCTCGACAGGTCCAAGCCGCCTTTGGTCCCCATCCAGTGGTACACGTAGCCGTACTTGGCGTTTCCTGCCGGGTCATAGCCCACGTTGTTCACGTGCACCGCTTCGGTGCGGCTGCTGTTATCATCGTAGGTGAGAGAAAAGGAGCTTCCGTTTTTGGCTAGGCTACCCAGGTCGACGGTGTAGGTCTTGCCGCTCTGCATAGGTTCGGGTAAGAAAAGGTAGACCCAGTGTTCTTTGGCGTGATCATCGGAGGTGTTGGTACATCCTACCCCGTTCTGATATGACTCGCACAACCACAGGTAGGCCGTTCCCTTCGACTTTCGGCTCAGGTCGTCGGGTACCACCCCGCTGGCGTACGCCGGATCATCGGCACTGCGGATGCTGTAGCTGGAGAGTTGGTCGGCCAGCGCCACGTTCAACGGAATGTGATACAGCACATCATCCTCGCGACGTTCGCCCAAGTCATGGTAGTCCACGTAGCCATCGTCGAAGTGGACCATAATGATCTGATTGGTGAGCGGATGTACCCCTACTACGTCCGAAGCGTGGGCAGCAGCGTTTGAGAGTAATAATACGGAGAAGAAACCGACCAAACCCCGCCAGAAGCCGCGCGGCCTTAGAGGAGAATGTGAGAACCGATTTGCGAATTTTTGACTACGCTGCTCTTGAACCGGGAGACTTTTCTTAAGATCAAAGTGAAAATGTTTCATAAGAATGGGTAGAAGGTTGAATGATATTCGACTGCCGCCTTGACAGCGCTGATATTGCACAAAAAAAAGACACTGCTGTTGTTCATAAACGAAATAATGCTTCTCAGGACCAATCCGTAGAAGTTGGTCCGCGTTTCTGTTTCGTGCTGTTGATAGAACAAAGAGAGTAAATTTTTGGCGGTCAAACGTGCACTATATTATCCATCTTTTGATACGTATTATCATTACCCATTGTATTGCGCTGATGGGCAGATTTTGTTACTGAATAATTTTCTTTTGCTTTATTGTTCGTACTTTTAGGATATTTGAGAAATATGTCATTTTTTATGACAATTATCTCTCTACGTACGTCACTCCGTTTCCTGATTGTTGCTCAACTAACTATAAATTGGCAGTAGTTTAAATTTCAAGTGTAGAAACCTTTTCTTCTGATGCTTTTCATCGTTTCAACCAATAGTTTAGTGTAAAACTATCCTAAGGCATATTTATGATCACCTAAAGTAAAATTTGTATTTTACTGATACTACCTTTATTTTATTTACTATGAACTAAACCTATGAAGCACCTCTACGCGCTAGTGTCTATCAGCTTTGCGCTGTCGTGGCTAGCTGCTCACGCGCAAACGATCCCTCTCCGATTTCAGGCGCTGTCATTGGCCGAAGGCCTACCGCACAGCATTGTGAACCATGCCATGCAGGATAGCCAGGGTTTCATGTGGTTTAGCACCCACGGAGGCCTAAGCCGTTACGATGGGTATACCTTTAAAAACTTCACCCCGCAAAACAACGCCCGTACCGGATTGCTCTACTACGAAGTGGAAGCAGCACAGGAAGATGCGCACCAGAATATCTGGATTCGGTATTCGGCGGGTGGGGTGAGCCGATACGATATGGTAACCCAGCAGTTTAGTCACTACCCGTTGGGGGCGCCCCATGGTATCGCGGGCAACTCCACCTCTGAACTGAACCGTGAAAACGTCATGTTCGTCGACCAACAAAAGCGCCTGTGGTTCCGCACGGTGAAAGGACTGTGCCGCTACGATGAGGCCACGGATGGGTTCATCACGTACGCTCACCGTTCGGGCGACTCCACCTCTCTGGCGGGGAACCACGTCAACCACCTGCTCCAAGACACGCACCAACAACTTTGGGTGGCTACTGACAGGGGCCTTAGCCGTTTCGACGAATCCACGCAGACGTTTACGAACTACGACGCTGCCAACAGTGGCCTGGGGCATCAGTCGGTGCTATCACTTTACGAGGACCAGCAGCACTATCTGTGGGTGGGCACCGCCGACGGACTGAGCCGTAGCCAGCACCCCCTGCCCAGTTCCTTACCGCTACGCTTCGTCACCTACCGCCCGATGGACCAACCGCTTCACCCCACCAACACCATTCGGCAGATTGTTCCCTGCCCGGATGGTAGCTTCTGGCTGGCCACGGCCCGGGGCGTGGTTAGCGCGCGTCCGGCCGCCGGTGGGGTGTCGTTCCGGATATATTTAAACGAGCCCGAGCATCGGGACGTGACCGGTGCCCACCTGATCGTTGCGGTGTTCCGCGACAGCCGGGGAACCACCTGGGCGCACGCCCGGGCCGACAAGCGGGGACTGTTCCGCTACTCTCCCCAAGAAGACCGTTTTATTTCACTCTCTAAAGACCAGCGGGGGCAGTCATTCCCGACCAACGCCATAGCGCATATCAACGAGGGGAAGCAGGGCCTGCTTTGGTTATGCACCTGGCGGTCGGGAGTGCTCAAGGTAGACCTGCAAGCCCCGCCCTTCGTGCATTATCAACCCGACTCAGTGTTAGATAACGATGTATACGCTATCAACCGGGCTGGTAAACATCTGTGGATCGGCACCGCCAACGGCTTGTATAAACGCGATATTTCTACCGGTATTACCAAAAAAATTCCCTACGGCGAAGACGATTTACTGCCTGATTATCCCAAGATCGTGGGTGCTATCGCCTACGACAGCCTACGGCGCAGCCTATGGCTGGGCTACTACGATTATAAAGTAAGTCGCCTGTCACTAAGCGACTACTCTGCTAACAACTACCACTACCACGATAACCGCACCGACCGTTACCGCCCCTGGTCGGTACGTACCATTTGTCAGGATCATTCGGGGCGAATCTGGGTAGGTGCTGTTACGGGTGGACTCCATTACTATCATCCGGAAACGGATCGTTTTTATGAGTACGCCCTGCCCATTGCTAACCTGCGTTGGATCAAGGCTCTTTCTCTTCAGAACGACAGTTTGCTGTGGATTGGCACCATGCAGCAGGGCTTGCACCGGCTCAACCTTCGATCAGGTCAGTTCGCATCTTTTAATCGCGCCACCACCCCCCGGTTTCTTTCCGACGACGTCTCAGCTATCGTTCACCTGAGAGGGCAAATATGGGTGGGCACCGCCAATGGCTTGGCAGAAATTGATGCGCACAACCAAGTAGTGCGTACCTATACTACCGACGACGGTTTGTGTAATAACAACATCAAAGCACTGGCACCTGACCGCCAGGGTCGGCTGTGGATTAGCACCAACGATGGGCTTTCTTGCTTTGATCCCGCTACCTGTGCTTTTGCTAACTATTATACCAACGATGGTCTGATCAGCAACGAATTCAACCAGGGAGCCAGCTTCGTAGACCAGGAAGGGACTATCTACTTTGGCAGTAGTAAGGGAGTGACCTCCTTCAATCCAAGCTTGATCGAGCCGGTAGCTATTCAAGCTCCCCTTCGCATTGTAGATATTCAGATCAACAATCTGTCTCTTAGCTCAGGCGATACCATTCAGGGGCGCTCTTCGCTCGTTCAGAATCCCACTTTCACTACTCAGCTGGTACTACCCTACCGCGCCAGCAACGTGATGTTTCAGTTTGCCACCCTCGACTATCGCTCACCCCTAGCCAGCCGCTACGCTTACCGTTTGGAGGGACTTGACGAGCAGTGGGACGTGACCGATGCTACCCACCGACGAGCTACCTACACCAACCTTTCACCAGGCACCTACCGCTTCTTGGTGCGAGACATTCGCTCAATGGCACCGGCGGCCTCGGTTGAGGTCATCGTTCTAGCTCCGTGGTGGCAGACAACCTGGTTTCGTACGCTAATGGGATTAATTCTTATTGGAATTGTTGTGGCCTGGAACCGCTGGCGACACGGGGATCTGATGCGACAACGAGAGACGCTCCGGGAAGAAGTGAACGCCCGCACGGCCAGCTTGCAACAGCAGTCCGGAGAGTTAATCACCACCAATCAGGCGTTGCGCACCAAGCAGCAGGAGGTTGAAGAGCAAACCCGTTTGGTGCAACGCATGGCGGAAGAAGTGCACCGCAGCGACCAGATGAAAATTCGCTTCTTCACGCAGATGTCGCATGAGTTTCGCACTCCCCTCACCCTGATCTTGGGTCCCCTTCAGATGAGCCTCAGTAGCAAGCATCTGCCCCGGCCGGTGGCGCAGCAGTTGCGCCTCATGAAAAGAAATGCCGAACGGCTCTTTCATCTCATCAACCAATTGATCGATCTAAATCGCGTGGAAGAAGGAATGATGGGCCTGCTGGTGACCGAGGTAGACGTAATGGAGCAAACCCACCGAACGGTAGAAACTTTCGCCGCTATGGCCCAGCAAACCGGCGTTACCCTCCGTTATGAGTCAGCTACCCAGCGGCAACAAGGATGGTTAGACATTGACAAATACGACAAGGTTCTGTACAACCTACTATCCAATGCTTTCAAGTTTACCCCGGCCGGGGGCAGCGTGATCGTGCGTGCCCAGACCGAGTCTACTCCCAAGGGAAAGTTCTTGTGCGTGCGCGTGATCGATTCGGGAGTTGGGGTCCGTTCGGAAGATCTTCCTCATCTGTTCGACCATTTCTATACTGCGGCGCAGTCATCACCGCAGCACCAGCCGGGCAGTGGCATTGGTCTGGCCCTGGTGAAGCAGTTGGTTGCTCTGCACCGGGGAACCATCGAGGCAACTTCGGATAGTAATGGCACCACCTTCAATCTTAGGCTACCGGTGGGCGGCAAGCAGTTCGCACCCCACGAAACAGCACCACCCGTGGTTTCTTCTTTTATAAAGCCGACGCTCCCCCCTTCCGCTGCGCCAACTCGTGATGAAACTACTCCTCAAGCGGTGCGCGGTAGCGAAAAACCTCTACTCATGGTGGTGGACGATAACCAGGACTTGTGTGCTTTTATCCGGTCGGTGCTTACTCCTACCTACGAGGTAGTGGAAGCCCACGACGGGGAAATGGCATGGGAACTCTTGGCCACCCTTGCCCCCGTACTCATTATCAGCGACGTGATGATGCCCCGCTTGGATGGGGTGGCCTTGTGTCAGCGCATCAAGGAGCATCCCGCCACCTCCCCTATCCCAGTAGTGTTACTCACCGCTAAGGCGTCCGAAGAAAATGAGATAACTGGCTTACAAAGCGGTGCCTGTGACTACATCCGTAAACCGTTTAGCGTGGAGGTACTTCAACTAAAAGTAAAAAATACGTTAGCTACCTATGCGCGGGTGAAGCGGCAGATCAGCCGGGGTGAACACCAGGCGGCAGATCAGGATACCATCCATCCCAACGACCGGAGTTTTCTCAACCAAGTAGTTGCCTTAATTGATAATAATCTGGCCGAAAGCACGCTCACCGCTGATTTTTTGGCCGACCAACTTTCGCTTAGCAAATCGCATTTGTACAAAAAGATCAAGGGGCTGTCGGGAGTATCGGTGCACGTATTCATTCGCAACCAACGCATTCGCGCTGCCGCTCAACTGCTTCAGCAGAACAAGCGAATCAACGAAGTAGCCTACGGCGTAGGCTTCAGTAGCCAGAGTTACTTCACGCGCTGCTTTTCGGAGTTCTATGGCAAGTCGCCCCGCGCTTACCAGACTGAGCTGTCGGCTTCCTAGCCACCGTTGGCCGTTGCTCGAGGCTATGTTTGGTGAAAAATCCGCTCGTTAAGGCGGTTGAGCGTTTCTTCTTTGTACGCGCTGTCGATGAGCAGCGAAATATTAAATTTGCTGCCCCCGTACGACAGCATCCGGATCGGGATATCGTCGATGGCATCGACCACCCGCTTCAGGATACCCACCTTGTAGAAGGGCATGTTACCCACCACGCACACAATGGTGTTGTTAGTTTCTACCTCCACCTCTCCGTATTCTTCCAGATCACGGATGATGTTCTCCAGGTGATTTTGGTTGTCGACCGTGAGTGAGATAGCTACTTCGGAGGTGGTGATCAGGTCGATCGGGGTTTTGTACTTCTCAAATACCTCGAACACCTTGCGCAGGAAGCCATGGGCCAGCAGCATGCGCGACGAGCGAATCTTGATCGCCGTGATGCCATCCTTGGCGGCCACCGCGGTGATGGTGCGCGCGCCTTCTCTGTCCGAGATGAGCGTGCCCGCCGCTTCAGGGGCCAGGGTGTTGAGCAGGCGCACCGGAATGTTGGCACGCTGCGCCGGACGGATGGTGAAAGGATGCAGAATTTTGGCCCCGAAGTAGGCCAACTCAGCGGCTTCATTAAACGACAACTCCGCAATGGGATACGTCTTTTTCACCACCCGCGGATCGTTGTTGTGCATGCCGTCGATGTCGGTCCAGATCTGGATCTCGCGCGCCCGCACCGCCGCTCCGATGATGGAGGCGGTGTAATCGCTGCCGCCCCGTTGCAGGTTATCGATGCGATTTTGGCTATTGAGACAGATGTAGCCCTGCGTAACAAAAATGGTCTGGTCAGGGTGCTGGGCAAGTAGGGCGCTCAGCTTGCGCTCAATGTGTTCTTCATCGGGCTCGTTGTCGTCGTCGATGCGCATAAACTCCAGGGCGGGCAGCAGCGTAGCGTCAGTGCCCTGCTCTTCCAGATAGGTGGTGAACAGTTTGGTGGACAGCAGTTCGCCCTGGGCGAGAATTTCTTTTTCTATGTCCCCACTAAAGGGCACCTCCGTCGCCCGCCGCAGTAGCGCAAAATGTTCTTCCAGGATAACTTCCCCCGCCCGGCGGGTTGCTTCTTTGGTCAGTAGCGTTTCCGTATACGCGCGGTAGTGATCCTGGAGGGTATCAATCCGCTGGCCAGCCTCCTGGGATTGCCCCTCGCGCAACGCCGTTCCGATCTGGACCAGCGTGTTGGTGGTACCCGATACCGCGGAGAGCACCACGATCTTAGGATCGTCGTCGCTTAGAATAAGCTGCCGGACGGCGTGCATCCGTTCGGGACTACCCAACGAGGTGCCACCAAACTTAAGAATTTTCATAGACAAAATTGAAGCGTACAAGGAACACTACGTTTATAACCCGGGGAAGGATACTAAGTGTTTCGCTAAAACGCCAACATTTTGATGGCGGTGATCGCCGCCTCGTCACCCTTGTTGCCGTGGCGGCCCCCCGCACGGTCCTTTGCCTGCTCAAGGTTGCCGGTGGTGAGCACCCCAAAGACCACGGGTTTGTCGTATTTTAAACCGACATCTTTTAGTCCTAGCGCCACCGCCTGACACACGTAATCGAAGTGCGGGGTTTCACCCTGGATGATGCAGCCGAGGCAAATAACGGCGTGCACTGCTTCCTGGCTGGCCATCTTCTGCGCCGCTAACGGTAGTTCGAAGCTGCCGGGTACTGCGTGCGTCAGAATATGATGATTGGGCACGCCGTGTTGCCCCAGGGTGGCGCGCGCGGCGTCGGCTAGCGCATGGGTGATGGCTTCGTTCCACTCCGACACCAGCAGCGCAAAGGTTTTACCCGAAACATCGGGCAGGTTATCGGTGGCGTAGTGGCTGAGATTTTTGTAGGAAGTGGCCATTGATCAAGGGAGATAAGGGTAGGAGAATCAGCGGCAAGCCGTAGGCGGCTGGGTATTACTTCCCGCTACTCTTGGCCTGCAGTCGGGTGTGCTGCTTCTGGGCCTCCTGAAATTCGGTTGACTGCGAAAACTCGTCGACGATGCGCTCGTACGCCGCCGCCGCCGCCGCCGGGTCATTGTTAGCCTGGTGGGCCAAAGCAGCTTTTTTGAGGTACTGCGGGGTAAAGAACTCGTTGGGTTCATGATCACCTGCCTTTTCGTACTGCTCAGCGGCTTTGCCGTACTGCTCTAGTTCCATGTAGGCATCGCCTACCAACGCGTAGGCCTTGGCTTGCACCAGCAAATCCGAGGCACTAAAATCATTCAGCTGGGAAATTGCTTCTTCGTAGTCGCCCTGCTTGAGGTAGATCACGCCGGAGTAGTAATGGGCCAGATTGGCCGCATCGGTGCCACCGAACGCGTCAGTAATTTCCAGAAAACCGTAGTTGTTCCCGTCGCCGTTCAGGGCCAGGTTCAGGCTATCCGCTTCGAAGTAAAACACCGCCTGAAACATTTCCTCCTGGGCCGTGTCGTTTTGTCTATCAAGGTAGTAGCGGTAGCCAAAAAAGCCTCCGATCAGCAGGGCAATCGCCACCGCGACGCCGGTGAGCACCCCGGCATGTTTCTTCACGAAATCTTCGGTGCCACTGATTCGCTCCCGTAGCGCTTCGGGATTTTCCAACAGTTCGCTGGCATCGTGATGCTCTTCTTGCGAAGACCTCGGCTTTCTTGTTTTCGGACCGGTTACTCTATTTGCCATCTTCTTAGGTTTTTGAGGGGGCGAATTTACGATAGTTTTTCCAAACAGAAAACTTCCGGTCATCGTTTCGTTCGTGGAGCGGCAATGTTGAAAGGAGAAAGTCCACAATCGACGGTCGATAGTCCGCTGCGTAACGGGTACTAACTGTGGACTATCGACCGTTGACTAATCGAGTATATACGGATAATCCTTCTGCACGTACACGTCCTTGAGTGCTTCGGAGGGATCGGGGAAGTCTGACTCGTCGGCAAACGTGATGGCTTCTTCCACCTGCTCCTTTACCCTCTTTTCTATTTCCTTCAGATCGTCTTCGGTGGCCATCTTGTTCTCCAGGATAGACTTCATGCACTGCACAATGGGATCCTGCAGCTTATAGTCTTCAACCTCCTCTTTGGTGCGGTACTTTCCGGGGTCAGAAATGGAGTGGCCCTTGTAGCGGTAGGTGCGGAACTCGAGCAGCGTAGGGCCGTCTCCGGCGCGGGCGCGCTCGGCGGCTTCAGCCACGGCGTGGTGCACGTTTTCTACCTTCATGGCGTCTACCGGGAACGAGGGCATGTCGTAGGCTTCGCCCAGGGTATACAGGTCGCTCACGTTGCTGGTGCGCTGCACCGAGGTGCCCATCGCGTAGCCGTTGTTCTCGATCAGGAAGAGCACCGGCAGCTTCATGGTCATGGCCATGTTCAGCGTTTCGTGGAAAGCACCCTGCCGCACCGCACCGTCGCCCATGTAGGTGGCGCATACGTGATCCGTGCCCTGATACTGCTCGGCAAAGGCGATGCCCGCTCCCAGTGGAATCTGCCCGCCCACGATACCGTGCCCGCCAAAGAAGTGGTTTTCCTTGTCGAACATGTGCATAGAGCCGCCCTTGCCCTTGGAAATACCGGTTTCTTTGGCAAACAACTCGGCCATCACGGCCTTGGGGTCGGTGCCTAACGCAATGGGATGGGCGTGGTCGCGGTAGGCGGTGATATACTTATCGCCCTTCTTGAGGGCAGAAACGGTGCCCGCCGCGCAGGCTTCCTGCCCGATGTAGAGGTGGCAGAAACCTCGGATTTTTTGGCGGCCGTACTGCTGCCCGGCCTTCTCCTCGAAGCGACGCATCAGGTACATACTCTCGTACCACCGTAGATAAGTATCTTTAGAGAACTCGGTTTTCTTAGATTTAGATTGCTTTTTTTCCTTTGTGCTGGTCGCCATAATTGAATAGATGAATGGGTTTGAAAATAGTCGATAGTCAACTAGTCCACCGCTAAATCGTCTTATCTTGCTTGTGCGTTCCTAACCGTCGACTGTGATCTATTGGCTGTGGACTGATTAACCGTCGACTAATAAACATCTTCAGCCAGTCAAGGTTCGCAAAGTAGCACAAAAACCTCCAACTAGAAACGAATGTGGCTCGAAAAAATAGGACTGCTCAACTACAAAAACTATCCGGAAGTAGCGATTGAGTTTTCGGAGCACATCAACTGTTTTGTGGGAGAAAACGGCAGCGGCAAAACCAACCTGCTCGATGCGATCTACTATCTGTCGTTCACCAAGAGCGCCTTCAGCAGCACCGAACAGCAAAATATGCGGCACGGCGCGGCGCTGTTTCTGGTGAAGGGCACTTTTTGTAAGCAGGGCGAAACCTACAAGATTCAGTTTAGTCTGCAAACCGGCCAGAAAAAGGATGCCCGCAACAGCCGGGTGCCCTACGAAAAACTCAGCGAGCACATCGGTCTGTTCCCCGCCGTGCTGATTTCGCCCGATGACACCGACCTGATCCGAGAGCGCAGCGAAAACCGCCGCCGCTTCTTCGACAGCATCATCTCGCAGATCAACCACGCCTACCTCGACGATCTGATTCGCTACAACCACCTGCTGCTGCAGCGCAACCGCCTGCTTAAGCAGTTTGCCGAGCGCCGCACCTACGACAAAGATTTGCTCGATTCCTACAGCGAGCCGCTACTCGCGCTGGGGCGAACCATCTACGAGGCACGACAAGACTTCATCACCCAGTACACGCCGCTGTTCGAGAAGCACTACCGCTACTTGTCCGACGACCAGGAATCGGTGGCTATCCACTACGAAAGTCACTTCGCGCAACCGGCGTGGCAAGAAAATTTCTACCGCGCCCAGCAGCGCGACCTGGTGCTGCAACGCACCACCCAGGGCATCCACCGCGACGACTTTGCTTTTGAGATCGCCGGGTATCCGGTGAAAAAGTACGGCTCGCAGGGACAGCAGAAGTCGTTCGTGATCGCCCTGAAGCTGGCCCAGTTCGAGATCATCCACCAGGAGACCGGGGTGAAGCCCCTGCTGTTGCTCGACGATATCTTCGACAAGCTCGACGACCACCGCATCGCGCAGCTCACCCGCCTGGTGGTGAATCAGACCTTCGGGCAGCTGTTCGTCACCGACGCCCGCCCCGAGCGCACCCGGCAAATGTTCGCCGCTATCGAGGGAGAGAAAAAGTTCTTTGTTATTGAGCGGGGGGAAGTGGTGGAGGAAGATACGATAGCGTGACAGAACAATGAACCAAAGCAGCGGCGCGTGACCACAAAAAAAGGGAAGCAGAAAATATTCTGCTTCCCTTGGTCTTCTCAGCCTGTCTTTAAGAACTCCTCTCAGGCTAGTGCTTCGCTTCGTCCAGGTAAACCGCCGAAGCTCCGGCGTAATCAAGGTTGGCTACCGGCTTCACATTACCGCTTTTGGAAGGGTAATCGAAAATCAGTAGGCGCCCGCCCCCGTTGGCCCGCTCGGCAGCGTAAACCTTTTTCTCATCAACGCTCAGCGCAATGTCTACCGGGTTACCAAGGTAGGTTTTGCTGCCTGACACGCGTATCTGATCATCCAGCGCAATGGTTCCCTGGTCACCGGCATCGTGCAGCTTAGCGCTAAAGTGTTCAATCACGTGAAAGGCTCCGTCAGTATCACTCATGGCGTCTCCGATATCGGTTAGCATCATAATATCGTTTTTGGCGTCGTAGGTCAGGCCGTGCGTCCGCACAATTCCCTCAATGGCTACCGATACATCGGCCGCCAAATCTCCGGCGGGCTTTGACCCGAAATCGTAAAACACCGCCAAGTTGTTCGTTTTGTCCTGCACCGCGTAGAGGGTGTGATCATCCAGGTGAATTCCCCACAAATCGAAGGACACATCGTAGATTCGGTCCAGGCTGATGGCCCCATCCGTAATGGTATAGACCAGCAGTTGGTTCATACTGTCTACGTCCTCAACCACGACTAACGTATTGCCGTATACCGCGATTTCCCGTCCGTTGGTGAAGTCAGAAGTGCTGCTGAATGCTGGGGTTACCGTGGTATCGCTGGTCAAATTCATGACGTTGGGATAAGCGTTAACGACACTTTCGGTGCGGGAAAGCTGATAGACAATGTCTTCGTACGCATCGTAGAAGATGCCGTCGGCGTCCGTACTACCGGTGGTGGCTACCGTCCGGCTTACGTCAGATACATCAGAAACGTCAAAAATGGTGAAGTTGCTCCCGGTGTTGGTAGAGGCAAAGATACGGGTTTCGGCGGGGTCGGCCTTGGCGTCTCCTCTAAAGAGGTCCTCAATAAAGCCTTCTTCGCAACTCGTGAAAAATAGCGTGGTTCCGGTTAAGAGCAGGAACGACAGCGCTTTGGAAAATAGGTTAAGCTTTCGCATGACAGTTGTGGATTTGAGGTGATTAAATTATTTCACCCATACCTACGCAGGACAATCCGCAACTGGATTTCTCGGAAAGAATTATTTCAAAAGGTTAGCCTTACTGCGCAAAAGCAAAAAATACCAACCAGATCATCACCAGCACGGGCAGCAAGAAGGGGATGGAATAGCGCAGGATGTAGCCGAAGAACGACGGCATTTTGATGCCGATCTGCTCAGCGATGGACTTCACCATGAAGTTGGGGCCGTTGCCGATGTAGGTCATCGCCCCGAAGAACACTGCCGCCACCGAAATGGCCGTCAGATCCAAAATACTGTCGTGAAATTCACCGTCCGAGAAAGCCAGCACGTCGGCTTGGCTACCCACGTCGGCGCCCAGCGAGGCCATGGCCGCCGCCAGGAAGTTAAGGTAGGTCGGCGCATTGTCCAGAAAGCCCGACAGCAGTCCGGTGCCCCAGAACAGGGTGTTGTGGGTGATCAGCTCCGCCCCTGCCTCCGACTTGGCGAAGTCGCCCACCAGCTCCAGGGCGGGCATCATGGTGCCGAAGATACCCACAAAGATAAACGCCACCTCCCGGATTGGCTCGAAGCTGAACTCGTTGCCCGTCAGCGCATCTTTGCTGGCCAACCGGAAGGATAAGAACGCCACAGTGAACATAATCAGCTCGCGCACGAACGAAAACTGCTGTCCGTCGTAGGTGATGCCCGGCACCCAGTCGAACTTGTTAGGATCAATAAAAACGGCCGCAATCACCACCGCCAGCCAGATGAAATTGCGTTTGCCTACCAGGGATATCTTGTTGGTATATACTTCGTCGGGATCTTCTTCCGTATCTGCCTTGGCCTGATGCCGCCGGTCAATGACGTAGAAAATGGCGGTGAGCACCACCGTAGCGAACAGCCACTCCTCAATGGCGTGCGTGAACGTCCAGAAGAAAGGAACGCCCCGCAGGAAGCCCAGAAACAGGGGTGGGTCACCAATGGGGGTCAGCGATCCCCCAATGTTGCTTACCAGAAAGATGAAGAACACGATGTGGTAGGCCCGAATCCGATCTTTGTTGAGCCGGATAAACGGACGAATCAGCAGCATGGAGGCTCCGGTGGTGCCAATCAGGTTCGAGATCACCGCGCCAATCACCAGGATGCCCGCGTTGACCAGGGGGGTGGCTTTTCGATCTACTTTGATCAGGATGCCACCCGAAGCAATGAACAGCGAAGACAACAGCGCAATAAACTGCATGTACTCGGCCAGGGCGTGCACCGGGGCGTGTTCGTTGTGAATAACAAACAGGTAATACGCGATAACCAGCACCGCCAGCGACACCGCCACGATCGGATAGTTTTTGTGCCAAAAGTGCTCGTAGAACAGGGGACCGGTGGCAATCATCAGCAGCAAGGCGGCGAAGGGAATCACCGTCCAGGCCGGAGCTGTCGTATGCGCTTCGGCGGCCTCGTGCAGTTCTTCTCCGGCGTCTTCTTCGTGGGCATCGTGACCGTCTTGCGGAGCGCCGTGGTCCGCTTGCGCCAACCAGGCGGGATGGGAGGGTGCATCGTGAGAAGATTGGGCGGTAACGGGTCCAACGCACGTGCATGCCAAGAAAAAAAATAGAAAAAGTACCTTTACGTTCATCAAGCGGGGTTGGTTAGTCGTAGTGAAGCAGTCTTTTTGCTCGACTGTATCTATAATAATGATGCCTTCCCCGCGTTCTGTTGACCTGATTGCCGGGCGGCCAAAGATAGTATAATCCTTGGCTTGGCAGCCGCAAAATATTAAGGAAAGCGGTAAACACCAACAAAGCCGCGGCTTATACCCCAGTTTCGTATGCACCTGGCCATAGACATGGGCAATACCCGAATCAAGGCCGCCTTGTTTAATGAGGCCGCCCTGGTGCAAACCTATCAATTTTCCGATTGGTCGGCCCTGCTACCGCTGGTCGATGCGCACGCCGTGACGCAGGCCATCGTCTCGTCGGTCGGTCCCGTCCGTGCGGTGCAGGCCTTAGGGCGGCGGCTGCCCATTCCGCTGCTGGTGCTCGACGGCACCACGCCCCTACCGTTCGTCAACACCTACGAAACCCCCACCACGCTGGGCACCGACCGCCTGGCGGCGATAGCGGGAGCGCAGCAGCAGTATCCCGAGCAGAACGTGCTGGCCATCGACGCGGGCACCTGCATCACCTACGACCTGATCGACCGGGAGGGTTACTACCGGGGTGGGCTCATCTCGCCGGGAGTGCAGATGCGCCAACGGGCCATGCACACCTTCACCGCCCGGCTGCCCCTGGTGGAAGCTGATGATTCGCCCTTCAACCTCACCGAGCGCAGCACGGTGGCGGCCCTGCGCAGCGGCGCGCTGGGCGGCGCAGCGGCAGAAATCAGCCAAATGATTCGGATGTATGGCGACAAATTCCCAGATTTGCGGGTGGTGATCAGCGGCGGCGACGCCTCGCTCCTTATAAACGCCGTGCCGATGGAACATCCGGTAACAGTAGTTCCTCACCTAATCTTGATCGGCCTCAATCGTATCCTTCAGCACTATGTTCAGCAGAATAATTAGTACAGCCCTGGCCCTCGGCTGCGCCAGCCTCAGCGCTGCCTACGCCCAGGTGGGCATCACCCCTTACTCCACCCAGGGCATTGGCAACCTGACGCGCCCCGGCCTGGTGCACAACCACAGCATGGGCGGCATCGGCGTGGGTACTGGCAGCGGACTCAACATCAACTACGCGAACCCGGCCATGCTGTACAAAAACACCCTGGCATCCTTCGACGTGGCCTTCTCGTTCGAGCGCACCACGCAGCGGCGCAACGACGAAAGCGCCACCATCAACCAGGGAGGCATCAATTACGGAGTGTTTGCCTTTCCGGTGATCGCCAACCGCTGGTCGGCCAGCCTGGGGGTGATGCCCTACAGCACGGTGGGCTACCGGCAGGAAGAAGACCTAGTAGACGGAACAAACAACCCGGCCTCCCGGCGAATCCGCGGGGGAAGCGGCGGACTCAACCTGGTTTCCTTCTCGCACGGCGTGCGCCTCTACAAAAACCTGGCGGTGGGCGTGCGGCTGGGCTACCTGTTCGGAGGGATTACCGAGACGCGCAGCATCCTTCTGACCGGCACCTCGGGACTCACGTCCGTCTATGAAGACCAGCTTTACTATTCGGACGTGCTCATTGAGCCCAGCATCTACTTTGGGCAAAAAATCGGCCAGCGCACCTCGCTCAACCTGGGCGTGGTATACCAACCGGCCACCCAGGTACGGGCCACCAAAAACGTGACCTTTACCAGCCAGGTGCCGGGAGCCCGCACGCCGGTGCCGGGGCAGGCTATTGTTACGGATAGCCAACGCGTAGTACGCCTGCCGCAGAAACTCAGTGTGGGTCTGTCCATCGATCAGTACCTGAAGTACACCATTGGGGTGGATGTTTCGTACCAGGCCTGGGAAGAATTTGAGTCGTTTGATACGGACGCAGGAAACGAGGGCATGCAGAACAGTTTCGGCCTGGCCGCCGGGGGGCAGTTCATCCCCAACGCCAGTTCGGTGAACAGTTACCTGGCCCGGGTGGCCTACCGCCTGGGAGGGCACTACCGCAACCTGCCGTTCGCCGTGAGCGGGCAGCAGATCACAGAATTTGGTATAGATTTTGGTTTATCCTTACCCGTGAGCAATTTATCCAGTATTAACCTGGCCTTCGAGATAGGCAACCGCGGTACCACCGAGCAGGGGCTCATCCGTGAAAACTACGCACGGGCTACCCTGGGAGTAACATTCAATGACCGATGGTTCGTTCGCCGCAAATTTGATTGACAAAATGCTAATTGAAAACGATTAAATATTATTTTTAGAATCGTTCAAAAGGCTTATTTTGGCGGAAAATAGGAAAACTATCCCTTTATTTGAACCGCAATACCTCCTTTTTACGTTAGTTAGGGTACCGAAAGCCATGTAAGGTTTAACAAAATTTGGTCAAAGTGCGTTATATTCGCGATCGGTTCCGGTAATTTGTTACCTCCCACCCGGACAGCGTCGCTTTGATTTCATGTATAACCAATAAATAAATGCTAAACAAGATGAAATACACCATTTTCTACAAGTCCTACGGATCATTTCTCGCGTTGTTCTTGATCTTCTCCTACGCCGCCCAGGCTCAGGGTGGCTGGAACTGGCCGGAAGAAAAGGCAATGGCCCAGGAAAAAGTAGTGCTCTATACTGATGCCCAGAAACAAAAGAACTACGAAGCAGCCTTGCCCCCCCTGCAGTGGCTGCACGAAAATGCTCCCGACCTCAACTCCTCTATCTACATGAACGGTGCCGACATTTACGAAGAACTGGCCATGAAGGCCAAGGACCCGGCGCAAGAAAAGGAATACATTGACAAGACGCTGGCCATGTACGACAAGCGCCTGGAGTACTTCGCGGACGGAAAAGAAGCCGACATCATGAACCGCAAGGCCAGTTCGGCTATGAAGATGATGTATAAGGACAAGGATAAGTACGATCAGCTTCAGCAGATTTTTCAGGAAACTATTGAGAAAACCAACGGCGACTTAGATTACTACAACGTGGTTCCCTACATGACCATCGCCAAGACCCAGTTTGAGCGCGGCAAAATTGACGAAGCCCGCGTTATTGAAATCTACGATGAGATTGCCGGTATTGCCGACAAGAAGGCCGCCGCCGGAGGAAAAACCGCGTCTAAGTATAAGGACGTAGGCGAAAACGTAGACCGAATTTTCGCGAGCACCATCACCGTAAGTTGTGACTATATACAAGAGAAGATGGTGCCCAAACTAAAGGCTAACCCTGAGGACGCTGACTTGGCCAAGAAAATCATTGCCCTGTCGCTGGCTTCTTCCTGCACCGACCGTCCTTTCTTCATCGAAGCCGCCGAGGCAACCTTCAACTCCGAACCCAATCCCGGTTTGGCCAAAACCATTGGTTCGCGCAAGTTGGCCAACGGCGAAGAAGAAGAAGCTGACAAGTGGTTTAAGAAAGCGATTGAAATCTCGAGCGACGATGAGCAGAAGAGCGAGATCTATATGGACATGGCCTCTATTAACAAGAACAACGGCAACCTGGCCGAAGCCCGCAACTACGCGCTGAAATCTGCTTCGCTGAGCGGAGAGCAAGCCTCTAAAGCTTACATAATGGTGGGCAATATGTATATGAACAGTGCCTCGCAGTGCAAGGGTGGAAAGAATGTGGTAGAAGATCGCGCCGTGTTTATTGCCGCCTACGATATGTACGCCAAGGCCGGTAATCGAGACGGGATGAACAGCGCGAAGGAGCAGTTCCCGTCTAAAGAGGAAGTATTCACTTATAACAAGAAAGTAGGTGAAAAAGTGAAAATAGACTGCTGGGTGGGTGAAACCGTCACCATCCAGACGCGCGATTAACGCAACCACCGTTCGTTGTAAGCCATTCTCGGTGATTCTGCCGAGAATGGCTTTTTTATTGACTTTACCGTAACCGGATGCTCCACCGCTGGCTTATTGGATTGGGAATACTGCTGCTGACCGGGGCCTGCCACGAAGAGCAGGCCAACGCCGATGACTTCAAAGAATACACCGGCCCTACGCTCGAGGTAACCGATGCCGAATTTTTGTTCAGCGACTCGGCGGTGGTGAAAAACAAGATCACCGCGAAGCGGCAGTTGCAGTACACCAACGGTGATCTGGATTTCCCCGAGGGAATCTACATCGAGACGTACGGAGAAAATGAAACCGTTACCTCCACCATCGTGGCCGATCAGGGGCGATACGACCAGGAGAAGAACGAGTTCACCGCAGAGGGCAACGTGGTGGTCAAAAACTTAGAGAGCGGCGAAACGCTCAAGACCGAACTTTTGCACTGGAACCGCAACGACAAAAAGGTGTACACCGACCGCTACGTAGAAATTATTTCTCAGGAAGAGGTGATCATGGGCGAAGGACTCACGGCCGAAGAAGACATGTCGTCCTACCGTATCCTGAAACCTACCGGCTCCTTTTCAGTTAACTAAGTATGCGCGTCCCGGATGCAGTCATTCTTTCTTTGTGTGCCACGCTGTTTGTTATTGGTGTGCACCAGGTTATTACGGTGGGCTTTGCTCATTCTTACTGGCTCATTATGCTTTCTTCGGGATTGTTGCTGTGGTACAAGAGCCGCCGCCGTCCGACCAATCCGGCGGCCTCAGACTTGCCCGCTGCCAAAAAAACGAAATCCTCTCGAAGAAAAAAAGCCTCTCGATAGCCTATGGACTACTCGGGAGTTATTGTAGTGATCACGTGTCTGCTGTTCTCAGCCTTCTTTTCGGGGATAGAGATTGCCTTTATCTCGGCGGATAAACTGCGCATTGAGTTGGCCAACAAAAGTGGTCTGTTGTCAGGGCGGCTGCTGGCTAACCACCTGCAGCATCCTACCCGCTTCATCGGCACCACGCTGGTGGGCAACAACATCGCCCTGGTGCTCTACAGTATTTTTATGGCCAACCTGCTGGACCCCTGGCTGGCCGCCCAACTCCCGGATTGGATCAATAACGATATTGGCCGACTATCAATACAGACTATCCTGGCTACCTTGCTGGTGCTGGTCACGGCCGAGTTCACGCCCAAGAGCGTGTTCATGATCGATCCCAACAACCTGCTGGCCTTCTTCGTGCTGCCCTTTCGGCTTATTTACATCCTGCTGTACCCGGTGGTTTACCTCATCGATAAGGTCTCTAAATTTACCATCGTGCGGGTGTTTCGGTTCAAGTACCAAGAAAACACCCTGGTGTTCGGGCTCACCGACCTAAACGACTATATCAAGAATACACTAAGCGAAAATCCGCTCAGTGACTCCTCTGCTTCTCAGCCCGCTCCCCGGATAGACACGCACCGCGTGGATACCAAAATCTTTAACAACGCCCTGGAATTCAAGACCGTGAAGGTGCGGGAGTGCATGATTCCGCGCACCGAGGTGGTGGCCGTCGACTTGTCCGACAGCATCGCTGAGTTGGCCCAGGCCTTCGTGGAAAGTGGTCACTCGAAGATTGTGGTTTACAAAGAAACCATCGACGACGTGATTGGCTACTGTCACTCCCTGGAGCTCTTCAAGAAACCGCAGTCTATCGACCAGATTCTGACGCCGATTATCATTGTGCCCGAGACCACTCCCGCCAACGAACTGATGATTCAGTTTATCACCGACCATAAGAGTCTGGCCCTGGTGGTGGATGAGTTCGGCGGCACGGCGGGCATCGTGAGTATTGAAGACATTATTGAGGAGATCTTTGGAGAGATCCAGGATGAGCACGACGATGAAGACTGGGTAGAGCACCAGATCGACCCGCAAAACTACCTGATAAGCGCCCGCCACGAGATTGATTATCTCAGCGAAAAGTACCAGTGGAATTTGCCCGACGGCGATTACGACACGCTGGGAGGCTATATTCTGTCGCTCACCGGCGAAATTCCCGTCAAGGGCGACATCATTCCCGCCGATGATCTCACCTTCACGGTGATGAGCATGAGTGATAACCGCATCAACACCGTCAAACTAACCTTGCCCGCCACCAAGATATCCACCTAATATCTTCCCGCCCGACCCGTTTCACTTAAAAATGATCCGTTTGATTTAGCCAGGATTCCGCGTATCTTTGCCTTCGGGCGGCGTTCCGCTGGGCGGCATCCACCGTGCCGCGTCCACGGTGGATCATGCCCGACCGGGACGCGGTCCGCTGAGCGGCATCCACCGTGGACGCGGCCCGCACTTTTGGCACCCGAAACGGGTTCCTGTCATTCACACCACCTAACACTGAAGCTTGTATGTCATTGATTAGTAAGATTCGCGAGAGAACCGGCCTGATTGTCGGTGCCGTATCCATCGGCTTGATTCTATTCTTAGTGGGCGGCGATCTGTTGGGCCCTAGTTCTCAACTGATGGGTGGTCCGGACAAGGAGATTGGCGAGATTGCCGGAGAAGAAATCACCATTGATGCGTATCAGCAGGCCGTCAACGAGATGGAAGCCAACTTCTACCTGCAAACCCGGCGCAACCCTTCCGAAGGAGAAAAGAACGGCCTTCGGCAGCAGGCCTGGGACAAGCTGATCGCCGATGTGGCCTTCCGCAAGCAGTTCGACAAGTTAGGCATCCAGGTCACCGAGCAGGAAATGGTCAACATGGTGCAGGGCAACAACATCGCCCCGGGCATCCTCCAGTCTTTTTCTAACCCTGAAACCGGCGAGTTCGACCGCAACCAGTTGGTGGGCTACCTGCAAAATATGCCCCAACTGCCCCAGGAGCAACAAATCTCCTGGCGGATGTACGAGAAGAACCTGGGCGAAAGCCGAGAACGCCTGAAGTACGAAGGCCTGCTCATCGATGCCGACTTTGTCACCACCCAGGAAGCCAAGCAGTTGTACGAAGAAGAAAACACCACCGCTGCGGTGAAGTACCTGTACGTGCCCACCCTGGCCATTCCCGACTCGGCGGTGCAGGTGAGCGACCAGGAGCTGACCGACTATATTCAGAACCACCCCAAAGAATTCGATCAGGAGGCCGGACGCTCTATCCAGTACGTCAGCTTTCCGGTGATTGCTTCGGAGCAGGACGTGGCCGCTTTTGAAGAAGAACTCGACCGGCTCAAGCAAGAACTGACGGAAGCCAACAACGATTCCGTCTTTGCCTCCATCAACACCGACGGCGACGCCACGCAGTCGTTCCGCCGTTACCGTCCCGACGAGCTTCCTAGTTACGTGGCGCGTCAGGGTGAGCTAACCTCGGGCGCGGTGGTCGGGCCCATCCAAGAGGGTGAGGTGTATCGCCTATTCAAAGTATCTGACGTGCTGGATGATACCGTGTCCAACGCACGTGCGCGGCACATCTTATTCCAAGCCGAAGAAGAAAACAAGCCAGAGGCCCGAGGAAAGGCGCAGGACGTGCTCAAGCAATTGCGCGACGGCGGTGACTTTGCCGCGCTGGCGCAGGAGTATAGCGACGACGGCTCAGCCTCCCGCGGCGGCGACCTGGGTTGGTTCCCTGAGGGCCGCATGGTCGCGCCTTTTGAAGAAGCGGTGTTCTCAGCCCAAGAAACCGGCCTCATCAACCGCCTCATCGAAACCGAATACGGCTACCATATTATTGACGTCACCGATCTGCCCACGCGTCAGGTGTATAAAATTGCCACCATCGAGCGCGAGCTGTATCCCAGCGACGCTACCCGCGACCAGGCCTACCGACTCGCCGATCTGTTCGACAGCCAAGTGGGCAACCTAAAAGAATTTACCCAGCAGGCGCAGCAAGATTCGCTGGAGGTGCAAACCGCCGAAGACCTGCTGCCCAACGCCGAGAACGTGCCCGGCCTGGGCGAAGCCCGGCAGGTGGTCCGCTGGGCCTTCAAAGATGCCTCGGTGGGCGACGTTTCCGAAGTGTATGAGTTGGATAATACCTACGTGATCGCGGCCCTCACGGGGAAGCGCGAGAAGGGTACCGCCCAACTCAAGGACGTGAGCGAGCAGGTGATGGCCAAAGTGCGCGGCCAGAAGAAGGCCGAGCAAATTGCCGAGAAATTACGGGGCCTGTCGGGCACCCTGGAAGAGCAAAAAGAGGCTTACGGGGGCAATGCCAACGTGTACACCGCCGATGCTCTCAAGCTAAGCAGCAACACCCTGCCCAACGTAGGTTTTGCTGCTAAGGCGGTGGGCCAGGCGTTCGCGCTAAACGAGGGCGAGACTTCGGAACCCGTCATCATCGAGAACGGAGTGGTGGTGGTGGAGCTACAGTCTATCACTCCCGCCCCCGAGATCGCCGATTACGCTACCTACAAGGAGCAGTTACAGCAGCAACAGGGGGGCCGCACCAGCGCCAACATTGCCCAGGCCGTGCGCGAAGCCGCTAATATTGAGGACGAGCGCTACAAATTTTACTAAGATTCTATTTGACACTTCTATAGCCCAGCGTTTAAACGCTGGGCTATAGAAGTAGTGGGCATCATTTCAAAGCCTCCTCATCGGATTGAGATATTTACTACCGTTATCCCACCAAACTATCCCCGGTGAAGCTCATCCGCTCCCTTCTGTGCGTGCTGCTTACCGTAGCTGCCCTGTTCCTACTTCTTTTCAAACCCTCCCCCACTCCTACCCCTTACGCCCAATCGTCTTACTACAAAACCACCACGCAACGCCTGGATAGTATCCTCGCCGCCGTGCTGACCGTATCCCCCGACACCCTTTATACCGGATGGGCCCGGCAGAACATCACCCCCCGGCAGCCAACCAAACTCATGGGCTACGGCTGGAAGGGCGACTTCGAGCGCGTACGCGACTCACTGTGGGTACGCACCCTGGTATTTCGGCAGGGGCCCCGCACCGTGGCGCTCATCACCTACGATCTGATGCTCACGCCCCCCGCCGTGGCCCAAGCGGTGCGGCAACGGCTCACTACCCTAAGACTACCCAACTGTTACTTCACCGCCGTGCATACGCACCACGGGTTTGGCGCGTGGCAGGCCGGACCGGCGGGCACCTTCATCACCGGGGGCTACAGCCAGTCGCTGGTCAATACGTTGGTGCGCCAGACCGTGGCCAGCGTGCTTCGCGCCCGAGGGCAACTCCGCCCCACCCGCCTGCGCTACGCCCGGTACGACCGTCCCAAATTAGTGAGTAACCGCTTGGTAAAGGATGGTCCGATAGACCCTCTCCTACGCGTCATTTACCTCGAGCAGGATTCGGCCACCGCCGTGCTGGCTGGCTTTGCCGCCCACGCCACCTTTTTGTCCTCCCGCACCAAAGATCTATCAGCCGACTACCCCGGCGCGGTAATCCGAACCCTGGAAGCGCATCCCGACCTTGATTTTGCCCAGTGGGCGGCGGGAGCGGTGGGCAGTCACCGCCCGCACCGGGAGGTTGACGAGACGATGGAAGCCTACGCGCAGCGGTTGGTGCTTCCGCTAGTCGAGGATACCGCGAACGAGCAGGGAACAATAACAACCGCCATGCGCTTTGCCGAGGTGCCCATTGACTTGCCCGAGCCGCAACTGCGCTTATTTGCCGGGTGGCAGGTGCGCCCCTGGCTGTTCCGCTGGTTTTTTGGTCCGCCGCAGGCTTCGCTCACGGTGTTCTGCCTGGGCGAAGTAGTGCTTATTGGCATTCCGGCCGATTTCTCGGGCATGCTGGTTCCGGCCATCCAAGCGAATGGGTACGAGCTGATGATCACCAGCTTCAACGGTAACTACATTGGCTACGTGATTCCGGACAAGTATTACAATCTATCCCACCGCGAGGCGCGAGAAACCAACTGGTACGGTCCCCACACCGGCAGCTACCTGGTCGATCTCATCAACCGAATACTTCGGCAGCTACCCCCTGTTCAAATGCCATCAGCTACCGCGCCAGCAGGTAGCGTCGGCACCGCGCCCGGTAGTCCGACAAGTCGCTGACGGGCCGACCGCTTTCTTTGGCGGCCTCGTCCCAGTGGCGCATCCGCAAACTTAGCGCGAACAGTTCGTCCTGCTCGAAGACCTGGGCTTCGGTGGCGTTCATCGGCCCGCCCTGTAATTTGAGTGTCTGCCGACTGGCTTCCGACAGTTCGTCGTAGTAACCCGGTTCGGCGAAAGTAAGATAGCGCTTGGCCCGCACGTGGTTCTCGATCAGGCAGGTAAGCCGATCCGAAAACCCGCGCTGCCGCAGGTAGTCGCTGCCCAGTTGAGCGTGCTCCGTGGCTCCGTATTCGCCCGCCCTGGAATCGGCCACCGAGGAGGCGTACAGGTGACCGATATCGTGGAAGAAGGCCGCCAGTACCACCTCCTCGTCGTTGCCCTCGCGCTCGGCCAGCTGGGCCGACTGCACCATATGCTCGGTTTGGGTCACCGCTTCGCCGTAGGCTTCCGCGCCGTAGCGTTCGTAGAGCGCGAAGAGTTCGTTGAGTGTGGCGTCTATCTGACTTTCTTGCATAGTGAACTTGAGTAAGGGAAGTAGCGCTAGGGTTGACCGCTGGCTTTGGCATCCGGTGGGCCACCGCCAACTTTGCCAAAAGTACTCACTACGCATCGGTTTCGCCTCAGCAACTACGTTATGCTTTTGTTAAGTAATCGCCATATTGCCGGGGCTATTTACTCGATTGGCTCTAGAAGGGTATTGACGCTGATTGGGTCGTAGCACCGCCGGGTGCCGGATACTGCGCTTAAGCTACGACCAGCAGGGGGTTTTTGCATTGGGGTGGTGGCCCCTTGCTGGCAGCGTAGTTTTTTAGTTATGTTGATTATATGAGAAGCTTATATTCTTATTCTTCTCTTGTTTTCTATAGCTTTATTTTCAAACTGTACTACTTTTGAAGTGGTGTAATAGAATATATCTGCATTATGAAGAATTCAAATCTGGAAGTCATTTGTCATGAACTTTACGAAACTCCTAAAGATAGAGGGGAGGAAGACTTCCTTAAGTTCGTAGAAAGGAATCTTAATCAGTTCAAAAATAAGTTGGATGATTTTGAAGGTAAAGTTGCTCAAAAAGTTAACGACTGCAAAGATCCAATAACTCAACTTTGTGATAAAATCGTTCACTGCCTGAAGTATTATTACGAAGGTCGTACATACGAGGCTTATCGGGTGTTTAGCGAGGGATTGAATTTCGTATTAAATAATAATTCTACTGTTTTCAGTCCGGCTGACTATCATAATTATAATAGTCAACTAAATAGGCTATACAGAGCGCGCGTATCAAAAGATATTCTATCGAAGAGAACAGAAATGTTTCATCCGCCAGCATATTTGCGTCACATGCTAAGTGATCAGCGATACAGTATTCGAGGCCTACCTTGTATATACTTAGCTAACTCTTCATACGTATGCTGGGAAGAATTAGGTAGGCCTGATATTAGAGAGTTTTGGGTATCAAGATTTGAGTTGGATAGAAAAGTGCTACCTATACTCTATCTTAATCCAACCAGCAGGTACCTTACAGGGGCATATAAATTTGCTCAAAGATCAAATATGATACCTGCAAGTATGCTCGAAAATTTGATTCCACAATTTCTATTAAAATGGCCTTTACAAATGGTTACTTCGGTGAAAGTTGCTAAGCAATATGTTAATGCTAACTTTAAACCGGAATACATAATCCCACAGTTTTTGATGGAGTGGGTAAGGAATAATAAAAAGTTTAGGGGGATATGCTACCCTACGACTAAAAATACCATAGCAGACAATTTTATTGCTGGGGATATGGTAAACTATGCAATTCCAGCGGGTGAGATACGCGGTGAAGGTTTCTGCAAGTATATGTCTGAGCACCTTAGGATGACAAGCCCTGTTTCTGTGAAACTGATGGAAATGCTACAAATAAAAACTGATATTAGTAATCTCGAAAAGGCAATGAAGCCTAACGCAGGTGAAGATTTTGATGATTTTCCTGGCGACTTCGACTTAACAACTTCCTCCGATATTAGACAACCATACGCTAATACATTATTTGGAACGTTAGAAGCCTATCTAAATTCATTACCATCCAAGTTGCTGATTGAGTAGTCAAGGTTATATCAATATCTAAGAAGCTGTTTTAAAACTAGTTTAGGCGTCTAATCATTAGCGGTAGCATAGCCAGGTAGACCATGCTTTGACTGTTTTTTCTAGTCTTTTCGTAGTCCACACTCAGCCTACGAGCATTCAATATCCAAGCGAAAGTACGCTCTACGACCCATCTTCGGGGTAATACTTTAAAGCCCTTCTTCTCGTCGGTTCGCAAGACCACTTGCCAAGTCCAACCCCATAGTTTGCGTACGTAGTCAAGCAAACTGGGACCGCGGTATCCCCCATCCACCCAAACTAGCTCAATACGCTCACATAAGTTGTGTAGACAGTTGATACGTTTAATATAGCGCAGCAAATACATAGCACCCGCTTTCTCAGAAATCCCGGCCGCACATGTCCACACGGCCAGTAGTAAACCTTGCGTGTCGGTGAGAATAAATCGTTTGCGACCTTTTACCTGCTTGCCGCCGTCAAAACCTCGGTGTTCACCCCCACTAGCGGTAGTTTTGCTGGATTGAGAATCTATACAGGCAGCACTGGGACGTTTATTGCGCTTCATTTTCTTTCTTACCTTCTTAACAAACTGGGTGTGTATCCATTGCCAAGTACCATCCTTACTCCAGCGATTAAAATAGCCAAACACGGTGGCATAACAAGGAAAATCATGAGGTAAACAGCGCCAAGGGCAACCGGTCTTCACCACATAAAAGATGGCATTGACCACCTGATGCAAGTCAGCAGATGGCCTTCCCCCCCGGCTAGGGTCAGTCTCTTTTACCGGTAGAAGTTTGCGTAGGTGCTTCCATCCGTTTTTACTGATATCGCTAGGATACCTTCTCCTTTTACTATTCTTTTGTTCAGTACTCATGGCGGTCTTTGTTATGTTGTCTCTCAACTCTATAACTGTCCTGTCATGAGTACGTTTTTAGTTTGACCTCAAACTTCAATAGGTTTTAAAACAGCTTCTAACATGATTTAAATTTTTTGCCACCCCAGCGATGCAAATCGGGTAGCCGACAGGGTTGTAGCACTGCGGTGCTTAGGCTGCGGATATAGGGGGGGTATGGACGGATGACATAAAAGGCTGCTTGCGGTAGATGTCTATGCGATGGGCTACCAGCAAGACATCCGCAATCAAAGCTTTGGCAGCGGATTTCTTGACGGTTACTTTATACATGCTGGTGAAGCTTTGAGCTCCTTGACGACCTCTTCCAGCGGAACACTTTCTTCTTGTCGGCGAGCTTGCGCTACCAGTATATCGTGAAAGTCTTCCCAAAGTTCACCATACTTTTCCAGGTCTATCTGAACGGCCACTGGCTGCTGCTCTTCGTTTACTAAGTATCTGATGCCTTCCGTACTGCTGTTGGTTTAACCCGTACCCAAAGCTAACGATTTTTCTCTTCAATAGATTAACAGATGATGTTGCCGAAAAGATGCCGACAAGCCTTCCGCGTTGTCATTTTGTCAAATCGTGAACCTCCGACAGCGGTGCGGACGGTGGGTAGGGTTTGCGGAAGTTTGTAGCGATAGTTTACTTGACGATGGTTCTCAGACGAGGAGACGTATAACTGACTTTGATCGGGTAGCTTCTGGAGGGTAGTGCCCGCTTTGTTGGCCGCCCGCAGGTGCTCAATAAAGATGCTAGTGTCTACTACCATCTGCTGTTGGGTTTCCGGCGGTAAAGTACGATACTTAGTTAATAGCTCACTCATGATTTTACTGATTTGCTCTGTTAAAACTAACGTTTTTTAGCTAAAAATAGATACTTCTTTCCCCAACGGATAATATTTATCTAGCTTATTTTGCCTGCATCACGGCAACGTTTTTGTAAACAAACCCGGTGCCTTAGCCGAAACCCGCGTCGGAAACGACAGCGAGACTACCGTCCGCACCCCCGGCTCCGAATGCAAATGAATACTTCCCCGGTGCAGCGTCATGATGTGGCGCGACAGGCTCAACCCAATGCCCGACCCCTCGGCCTTGGTAGAGAAGAAGGGCACGAAAATCTGATCGGCTTTTTCCGCCGCCACGCCCACTCCGTTATCAACCACCTCCACCACCGTGCGCTCGTCACGGGCGAAGGCCCGAACGCTGATCTGCGGGGCGACCGTGGCTTCCAGCGCCTGCCCGCTGTTGGTCACTAAATTAATCAACACCTGTTCGATGAGGTGCGCGTCGCCCCACAATGTCAGGTCGTCGGGGTCTACCTGCTGTTGCCACCCGACGCCGTGTACTTGTAGTTCGGCGCGCATCAGGTGGCCCACGGCGGTAAGCATCTCACCCACCGACACCTCCACGGGGCGCAGCGCCGGTAGCTTGGTTAGCCTGCGATAATCCTCCACGAAGTGCAGCAGGCCGTCGCTGCGCCGCCCGATGGTGCGCAAGGCGGGCGCCAGCTCCTGCCGGTAGCCTTCGCCCAGGCTCTCCCAGGGCCGCAGCTCCCCTTGTTCGTCGTGGAGCATCGTCAGCAGCGTTTCCGATAAAGAAGCAATCGGGGTGATGGAATTCATGATCTCGTGGGTGAGGATACGGATCAGCCGGTGGTAGGCTTCCACCTCGCTCTGGTTGATCTCCTGCTCGATGTCCTGGAGCGTGATGATGCGGTAGGGCTCCTTGAGCAGCACCGCTGAGCGCACCTGCACCGACAGCCGCCTAGTCACCTGGCCTACCCGCAGCTCCAGCAACTGCCGCTCGCCCTCCCCCAGCGCTTCTATTACTTGTACCAATTCAGGATGTTTCCGCGCCAGGTTATGCCAGTGGTGGTAGGTATCTATCTGTAGTAGACTTAGGGCCGACGGGTTGATTAGTACAATGTCGTCGTCGCCGCGCAGCGAGATGATCCCTACGTTCAGGTGGCTCACCAGCAGTTTCAGGTACTGGTACTGCGCTTCCCGCTCGGCGTTCATTTGCCGGTAGGTGGACTGAATCTCGCGGAAGGCGTGGTGCAGCTCCCCGAACGAATCATCCTTCTCCGGTCCGAAGTGCACGGTGTAGTCGGCGTGCTTGATGGCCAACAGAAACTTCGCCAGGTCGTAGTTGGTGCGGCGCACGTAGCGGATCAGCGCCACCGTTTGCAGCAGGATCAGGATGCCCAGAATAAGCTGGTTGAAGAACAGGTCGGCCCGCCCCAGGATCAGGCCGAACCCCACCGTGGTGGCCAGCAGCAGCAGCACCCGCCCGGTGACCACCAGCGAGAATCTTTTCAGCGGACCCGGGCGCGCGACCACCGTGCCCTACGCTTCGTCGGCCGACTCAGCGGGCAATGTGGGGGCGGCAATCAGGTGCTGCGGCAGGTCTTCGATGCGGGCGCAACCCAGTTGATCCATCACTTGGGTGAGTTGCATCATGAGCAAGTTCATGGTGTGGTTGCCGCCCTTGCTGCCTAGCGCGCCCACGCCGTACATGAACGCCCGACCCAAGAACGTGAACTTCGCCCCGCTGGCCACGCAACGCGCGATGTCGGGACCCGAACGCACGCCACCGTCCATCATCACGGTGATTTGGTCACCGTACTTTTTAGCCAGCTTACGCATGGGAGCAATGCTGGACTCGCCCGCATCGAGCTGCCGCCCGCCGTGGTTGGAGGCGATGATGCCGTCGGCCCCCAGGCGGATGGCCCGCTCGGCGTCGCGCTCGTTCACGATGCCCTTCACCACCAGCTTGCCCGGCCACTGCTCCCGCAGGGCCGCCAGCTTGGTTTCGTTGAGCCGACCATCAAAGGTCTGGTTCATAAACTGCCCCAGTTGCTGCAGGTCCAGTCCCTCGGGCATGTAGGGCTTCAGCGAGGCAAACTCCGGCTGCCCGTGGCGCAGGGTGTTGAGCGCCCAGCGGGGTTTGCCGGTGATCTGCGCGAAGTTGCGCAGCGACATCTTGGGCGGCATGGCCAGCCCGTTGCGGATGTCCTTGTAGCGAATACCGAAACTGGGCGTGTCGGCCAGGGCAATAAGCACCTGGCACCCGGCCGCCGAGGCCCGCTTGAGCAGGTCGTCGCGCAGCGAAGCTTCGGCGGGGTAGTAAAGCTGAAACCAGAACTGCCCCTCGGTGAGCTCGCCGATGCGCTCGATGGTGCTCGTGGATACGGTGCTCAGCACGAAGGGCGCGTTATGCTGGTGGGCGGCGCGGGCCAATATTTCAGGAGCGTTGGGCCAGATAAGCCCCTGCAAGCCCAGCGGGGCCACCCCGAAGGGAGCTCCATAGCGGTGGCCGAACAGTTCGGTTTCCAGCGAGGGAGCGTCGTAGTCTTTCAAGTACTCGGGCATGAGTTGCACCTCCTGAATGTCGGACTTGTTGCGGGCCAGGTTCACCTCTTCGTTGGCTCCGCCCGACAGGTACTCAAAGGCGAAGCGGGGCATACGTTGTTGGGCCCGCTTTTTCAGGTCGGCAATGGACGGGTACTGGGGATTGAAGTAGGTGGCGGCGGGAGACTGGCTCATGGTGGTTGCGGAAGTGTGATACGTAGCAATTGACAAGTATACAAATTTACCGGCGAACCGTTCCTCTCGAAAGGTGCAATAAGCGCTTATCGCTCTACCACCTGTAGCATATTTCCTTCGGGATCGGCGAAGCTGCGCAGTTGCCCGCCACCAATGGCAGGAACAACCTCGCTCAGCCAACGTACTTTCTGCTCGTCCAGGTGCTGCATCGCTTCTTCCAGATTGTCTACCCGCAGGGCCAGGTGCGACCAGCCGGGAGTGAGCACCTGCCGTTCGGGACGAGCGGAGTTGTCTTTCTGCATCATTTCGAACAGGGTGCCATCCGGAGCCTTCAGAATATGCACCGGCTTTTCCGGATGTTCAAAAAACAGGCTGTACCCCAGCGAATCGCAGTACCATTGGGAAAGGCTGTCTAGGTCGTCGGCCGCCAGGGCGGGGTGGTCTATTCCGAGGAGGTTTTGCATGATGTGAGGTATCAAGTGAAACTTACGGGCGATAATCGTCAAAGTAGGGGCATAGTAACAGAAAAGCTATGGTTTGACGAGAGAGTTTAGTTACGGTCACCAGCGACTAGAAAATGAACGAAGAAGGTAGTCGCTTCCAGTAGTAGTCTTCAGGTATTCGTCATTCTACTTTCGATTATCTTTCACTGCGAAGTCCACCGCCCGAGCGGCCAGGGCCATGTAGGTGAGCGAAGGATTCTGGGTGCCGGTAGAGGTCATACAAGCGCCGTCAGTGACGTATACGTTCGGGCAGGAGTGCATTCGGTTCCATTTATCCAGTAACGAGGTGGCAGGGTCGTGTCCCATCCGCACTCCTCCCATTTCGTGAATATCCAACCCAGGGGCCTGTTTGGTATCTATCGTTCTGATATCGGTGAACCCGGCCCGTTCGTACATCTCGGTGAGTTGCTCATAAAAGTCTTTGATCATCTTTTCGTCGTTCTCATCGTAACCGACGTTCACCCTGAGCAGGGGCATGCCGTAGTCATCCGTCTGTTCCGCATCCAAGCGTACGGTACTATCCACTTTGGGGATCGTCTCGCCCATCATGTGCGAGCCCACCCCCCAACTACCCCAGCTCGGATTCAGTAGGTTTGCTTTCAGATCAGTCCCTAGGCCTTCGTAGTCCCGGCTCACTATCCGACGCGCACTGAAGCCTGCCGCGTAGCCCCGCAGAAAGTCAGTCTCTTGTTCGTACACATTACGGAAGCGAGGCAGGTAGCCGCTCGTAGGCCGCCGCCCGGTCGTAGTAGTATTCAGCATACCCTCGTAACGGGCCCGGATCTTAGCCCGGTAGTTGTGAAAGGCTACGTACTTACCCAGTAGTTCGTTGTCGTTGCCCAAACCTTCCGGGAAACGACTGGAGGTAGAATTTAGTAAAATCAGGTTTGTATTTAACGCACTAGCGTTCAAAAAGATAAGCGGTGCGTAGAATTCTATCGCTTCTTTGCTGTGGGCGTCTATGACGCGCACCCCTACCGCTTTTTCCTGCTGCGCGTCGTAGATCACCGAGTGCACCACGGCATCGGGACGCAGCGTGAGGTTGCCGGTCTTGGCCGCCCAGGGTAGCGTGGAGGAATTGCTGCTGAAGTAGCCCCCGAAAGGGCACCCCCGCTGGCACAAATTACGGTGCATACATTGTCCCCGCCCTTGCTCACGATGAATCGCCTGCGGTTCGGTCAGATGAGCGCAGCGGGCGATAATAAGGGGACGGCGATCCTGGTACTCCGTTTTTAGTTTATCTCGAAAGTAGGTCTCCACGCAATTTAGCTCCATCGGAGGCAGAAACTCACCGTCGGGGAGATGGTCTAGCCCGTCTTTGTTGCCTGAGATACCCACGAATTTTTCTACGTGGCTGTACCAGGGAGCAATATCTGCGTAGCGGATCGGCCAATCCACCGCGAAATTATCGCGCGCGGGTCCCTGGAAGTCATAGTCGCTCCAGCGCTGCGTATGGCGGGCCCACAGCAACGATTTTCCCCCCACCTGATAGCCCCGTATCCAGTCGAAGTCCTGATCCTGGACGTAGGGGTGCTGCTGATCCTTGACGAAGAAGTGCTGCGTGTCTTCGTGGAAGGCGTAGCACCGGCTCACCACCGGGTTAGCTTCTTGTATTTCCCGCGGCACTTGGCCCCGGTGCTCAAACTCCCAGGGCATCATGTTGGTGGTGGGGTAGTCTTTGATGTGCGTGACATCGCGTCCTCGCTCCAGCACCAACGTTTTTAGGCCTTTCTCACAAAGCTCCTTGGCCGCCCAGCCGCCGCTCATCCCTGAGCCAACCACAATCGCATCGTAGCTTCTGGCTTGCTTACTATCAATACTAAAATTAGCCATTACATCACCGTTAAACCGTCAGTAGAAACACAGCCTTGGTACGAACCAGGGACGAGTTGATAAGGAAAATGTTCAGTCAGCACATACTTAGAGTTTAAGTACCCTTGAATGGCGAGCCCCTTGGTCATGGTTAAAAAGGTAGGCAAGCTAGCGTACGCAGGCATAGTGGCTAACTGGTGTTCGTCCAGGGCCATTGCCTGCTGCAGGACCGCTTCGTTGGTCGCTGCTTCTTTAGTTGGGAAGGTAACCTCCAGATGCTGCTTGGCAAAGGGGGCTAGCTGGTGCAGCCCATCGACAAATTGCTGCTGCTTTTCGGGGGGCTCGCAGTCGTCTATCATTACCAGCACGAAGCGATAAAGATTGAGCGTCTCCGCCCCGGCTATCTTCTCTTCTGAGGGAATGATGATTTCTACGATTTGAGCGAGTAAATCCTGATGCTCTAAGTCAATCTGTAGGTTATCCAGCGCTAGCTGTTCTCGTTCGGGGCTAAAGTTGCAGCCCGGGAGTAGGGCAATGCCCCCCGAAGCCAAGGCCAGTTGTTTAAGTGCATTACGTCGGTTCATACGGTGCTTCGTTGGTTCTACTGTATCCTAGTAGCTAACGTCCTCTTTTCGAGGTATAGTTTATCTTCGGCGGAAAGCGAACTATGATGCTAACCTAGCTTTAGCGCAATTAGGTTGTGTCTATCGTTCTACGCTTATCCTTTCGGCTATTCGATGAGTAGTTCTGGACAGCAACCTCACGCGCCGGCTGCGCCCGAACGTGCTACGTGCTAATCGGGCTTTTAATTCACTTACCCGTCTGGCTGCTAAAGAGCCAACTTCGGGGGGGGGGGTATTGTTCCCGAATGCACGATTGCTGCCATCAGTAGCTAGTCGTTCTCCATCAGTTTTCTGGTTGCGGAAGTAGTACTGATTGTTGCTAGCGACGACACCTTCCCCCTGCTCTCCGGGAACTCATCTAAGCTTCATGAGCGCTCGACGGGACCTAAAAAAAAAGGCACTACGCCATGTAGAACGTAGTGCCTTTAGATTTAAGGGGGGGTGTCTATTCCTTAAGGACTCGGTACGAATATTCTCCCTTGGAAGTAGTCATCTTCACAAAGTACGTCCCGGCTTTCAGCCCTTGAATCGTAAAGCTTTGCTGGTGAGTGCTGCTTGCGTCTATTTCCTGCCGAACGTTGCCGGATTGGTCGTATACCGTAACCCGAAGCACTTGCTCGTCACGGTGTTCGTCCATCTTCACGTTAAGGGTATTCTGCACCGCGTTGGGGTAAATCACCGGGGCATCGGTGGTTAACGCACTCACCGATTGATTACAACCTGATTCTGCCGGAGTATACGTCACGCTAACCAGGCTGTAGTCAGAGTTGTTGTCGGTTCGCGACGGACCATTTCCACTGTCGTAAGCCGTAGCCTCCAGTGCTAACTTCACAGCCGATTGGCCCGAATAGTTTACGGTGAACTCGTACACGCTGCTACCTAACGGGCTACCCGTAGTTGGTGAGACCGTTCCCTGCTCAAGCACATTGTTATTGTCGTCTAATAGCTTCCACGTGCCAGTTTCGTCAGCTCCCTGCCATTCGTTAGCTTCCAAATTGCCTAAAGTGAACGACACCTGACCGACTAACTGGTTAAACCTGACTTCTATCTTTTCGGACGTGTTGGTCGTCGGGTCGTAGTCCAACTGGGTGTTAAATCTATTCCCCTTTACTCCGGCGCGACCATTTTTGAGGGTTACCGCAGTAGATGTACCCGATGCTGAAAACGCCGCTATCTCAGCGCAACTTCCCCAAGTCAATGGCTCCGACCTCCCGTTCGTTCGAATGCTGCCAGCATCCAGAACTACTGGTTCGAAGGTAGCCTCTCGCACAACACTTACACTAACGGTTGCGACATCTGTACCCCCTCTTCCATCACTAATGGTGTAGATAAGCACCGATGCCGACGACGCGTCTTCTGCCACGAACTCTATCGTGTTACCCACGATAGTCGCAAAACCACCGCGCGCTGATTCCACCTCTATAATCGTTAATGGATCACCATCAGGATCGGAGTCATTGGCTAATAAGCGAGAAAAAGGAATTACTAATGTTCCTCCCTCAACTACGGTGAATCCGGGATTAGGGACAGCGGAGAAGTCTCCATCATCGCCCGCTACGGGAGGATTGTTTTGGCCTCCCCCACTACAATCTACCGAGCTTGGCTCTACTAGCTGCCACAACTGTTCGTCCTGCCCGTTTTCGTTGAGCATGACCGCGTTGCCATCGGATAGCGTCATGAAGCGTGGATTGTACTTTCCTTTTATCCGGAAGTACCCATCACCCGCATCGATAAACTCCCACTGCTGCCAGTCTTTATTATTAGACTTATAGATGGTAACATCATCGCCGTTCGCTGGGCTTTGTTGCCAGGCTTCTAGGGCCTTGCTGGCAAAGTCGTTGATGATCTTATGAAATCCGTTGCCCCGGTCCGAGATCGTCCATACCTGCCCTTGCTCGTCACAGGCTTCTACTACCGCACTGGTTCGGTTGCTGGTATTGTTTACCTGAAGGCTAAACGCCGGATTGGCCTTAGAGACGATCACCGCGGTTTGGTTAATAGAAGGGGCTTCCGTCGCGTTGCCTAGCACATTAACCGTGATGGCGGAAGACGTTCCCTCGTCAACCGATCGGGGTGGGCCAATCCCATCGTTTATCACCAAAACACTATACGTGAAAGAGGCCGACCCGGTGAAATTAGTCGTAGGGGTAAACACAACCTCCTCGCCCTGCAAAGATACCGAACCATTCACCGCGTTCCCTACGGCATCTAGCGTGATCTCCACGGGACTGTTTAAGTAAGGAATTGCCGAATCATTCGCCAGTAACTCATTCTTGGGAATCGTAAGAAAAGTATTTTTATCCGTCGTGAATGGCCCGTCCTGACCAATGGTTAGCTCATCTGGCACGTCGGAGATGGTGAGCGTGATCAGGCCCGTAGCGGATGCTTGGCCGTCGCTGATGGTGTAGGGAATCTCAATCTCACCGTTAAAGTTCACCGCAGTACGAAACTCAATAACCCGCTCCGACTTTTTATCTTCAATGGTGCCCGGGAAGTTGCTAAAGTCAAAGTAGGTAATCTCCAGATCATCGCCGTCGGCATCGGTGTCGTTAGCCAGGAAGGCATCGTAAGAAAATCCGGTAAGCCCGATATCTTCCTGGATCGGACCAGGATTATCGTCGTTCGCTACCGGCGGTTGGTTGTCGGAACCTGGATCGGAAGCGGGGTTTTTGTTCTCAATTTCTCGGGAATAAACCGAAACCATATCGCCCTCGAACCAGTTGTTGACCCCACCGCCGTACACGTACATCCGATCTTGGTAAATCTTCGCTCCCGGAGATACTAGTTTACCCGGAAGGTTAAAGGTACGGTCCCACGTTCCGCTTTCTGATGAGTAGATGTAGATCGTTTCTTGTCCGCGGACGGGGGCATTGGCGGAGTTTACTCCAGAAACTGAGTAGATTCGGTTTTCGTACACGAAGGTAGCCCACTCGTGGTGCGAGCGTGCTTCCGGCAACTGGGGCACATTCAGGTCCCAGGTATCGGTGGCCGGATCGTAAACCTGAACCGTTTTTGTATCGCCATCGTGGGCGTGAGACAGTTCTCCTCCGATCATCCATATCTTACCGTTATAGGCTACTCCCGCTACGTGAACGCGTGCTTCGGGCACTTCGGCTAACGTACTCCACCCGGCTGCTTCGTTCGTCAGGTCCAGGACAAAGTGGTGGGTAGTCGCCGTAAATTTTCCGATACCCCCGCTCAGCACGTGGAGCTTATCACCCAGAATAACCGCAGGGCCCGCCCAATGATCTTCGGGCAAACTGGGGCCCGCTCGCCATGAATTAGTAGCGGCATTGTATACGTTTACTGAACTGCTTCCTCGCGATCCCGGTCCGTTAGGTTTCCCCCCACACACCCATATTTCGTTACTGTACACCGATGCACCGATGGTGAAGTGGTTTTTATGGACGGGAAGCTGTGAAACAGTCGTCCACTGATCAGTGGTGAAATCGTATATCTCAACCGCTCTGGGTCCAGTATCAGAGTTGGCAATTCCTCCCATCACGTAGAGCTTACCGTTTACGATAGCATTCGCGTGCTCTCCGCGTCGTTGTAGCATATCTTCTTCGGTACGCCACTCCGAACTGGTATTCGCGAGCGTGTAGGTAAGTCCACTTACGTTAAAGTCAGAGTTATTTTCACTGTTCCCACTATCGTTGGTGGGCTGTCCAGGATAGTCGTTTCGGTACCGGGGGCAACCCAGCTCGTCGCTGCCCCACTGGGTAGCTTCCAGCACGATCTTCTTGATAGCTTGCCCTCCCGATTCAATAGCAAACCGGTAGCCTCCGGCAGAACCATCCAGTTGCCCTCCAATAGAAGTAGCCGGAATCAATGCACCGGAACCAATCACCTGCCCATTCTGATCATAAGCGGTATATTTCCCTGATTCATCTACCTTCTTCCGCCCGGTGGGGTCTTTGCAGTCTCTCTCTACGGTGGCCCGCTGCCAGCCCTCTCGAGGGTCTAGCTGCCCAACCTCCAGGACAACATCGGTGGCCGGACTATCAAAGGTGATGATAAACTGCTCACTGGCGTTTACTCGTTGCCCCTGATAATCTTGGTAGTAATCAATCTGCAGCCACCGGCCGCCCGCTACGCCAAAACCATCGTCTGTAAACTGAGCTTCGTAGGCAACCTGACCGGGTTGCCCGTTGATACGGAGGGCACTGAGGGTTACGTCCGGCCCCCACGATTGATCGCCTGATCCGTCACCCTGTAAGATACCCGGCCCCGCTTCCAGGGTAGTTTGCCCAAAGAGTTGGCAGGAAAGTAGTAAACTGAATAGTAAAACAGATAGTCGTCTCATCACGTTTGCGTTGGTTACCAATTAATTAACCGCCGTAAAGTGATGAATTGTAATCCTGACTCCAATAGAGATTCAATGCACAACGCACCTGTCTATTGACTATCTATACTAGATGCTAAACACTACTACCAATAAGTCTACTATTTCCGCTAATCATCTAGTGAAAGATGATTTAATTAAAAGAAAAATATCCTATGACTAAAAATACGTCAGATAATAGCCTACTTAGAATCATACTTTCTCTATAAATTCATCAAGATCTTCCTCTTTCGTTAAGTGTAGCTTCTTGCGAAGTCGGTAACGACTGGTATTGACACTCTCGTAATTTACTCCCAACAACTGAGCGATTTCTTTAGAGGTGAGTCGCATCTTTATGTACGCGAGCACCCGCTTATCCTGCTTGGTTAAGTTGGCTGATCGTTCGTCTAGCTTCTGATAGAATTGGGGGTGTACGTTCTCGAAGTGCTTAAAAAACTTTTTGCCGGAAACTTCGTCCTCGAGTACTTCTGCTAGCATCGTAGACGCTGTATCGACCTTTCCATTACATTCCGGCTGGTTTTTTACCTCTTCTAGCAGCGTTAAAACGTTCTGAAGCGTGGCGTTTTTGTGACTGAGGCTCGCCATGTAGCTCAGGAGCTGACGTTCCTGCTGTTGGATCTTCTCCGCCATTTCTTGTTCTAGCTTAGTGACGTACTGGTCGCTCACTTCCTTTTCTTGCTCGATCTTTTCGGCTCGCTGATTTTCTGAGTACAACTGAGCCCTCAGTTTGCCCTTCCGCACCGTTTGGTACCCGGCAACCAACCCCAACAAAAGCAGTAGCCCGCCAATGGCAAGCGCCACATTTCGGTACCGAATTTTGTCATCTTTTAGCGCGATCTGACCCTCTAGTTCATCAACCGCGCGCGCGCTTTCCAGCCGACTCACCTGGGCGTTTTCTATATAAACCATGATACTATCGTTCGCCGCCCGCTCGATACTATCTAGTTTCCGGTAGTTCTCCAGATCATTCAGCGCGTACAGCGACTCTTTAGCCGTATGACTAAAGTCTACTACTTCGTAGTCGTCGAACACGGTGCCCACCAAAATCTTGTCAAGTCCCTCCAGCACGTAGGGATAGGCGAGTCGATATTCCTCTCGCTGCTGAAGTATCCTAATCTTTAGATCATAGGCGAGTAGCGAAAAGTCATAGTTTCCGTAGATAGGCTCATGCAATACTTGATCAACCAGCGAATCAGCGCGCGCGTAGTATCCCTGTAGTATATAAGCTTCTACCAAGTTTAACGGAGCACCCGGTGACACGCGAGCGGTATCGTTAATCCGATTACCTATTTCTAAGTAGTACTGAGCACTATCTAGGTTAGGTGGATTAATCAGTAGGTAAGCCTGCCCCAGGTTTGCGTAGATACTTACTAAGTTCCGCGTACCCGGGTTACTGTACGCCAAGCTCTTCTTAAACATCCGAATGGTATAATCAGATATACTTACGCTCGCTAGCCCCAGTTGGAAGTACGCAGCGGATAGCTGAGTGGAGTCTCCTATTGCTGATGCTCGGTCAATGAGGTTGAGGAGCACTTCCGTAGTTTTTTCGTTGATACCGGTGTTACTGTACACTTGGGCAATCTGAAGAAGGGCGCTTATTTCTCGTTCGGCATCGTTGTTCCGGATCGCTATATCTTTGGCGTTCGTAAAGTATTGCAAGGCTTTGTCTATGTCATTCTTAGCAAAGAATTCAAATCTTCCTCGCTTAAGGTAGGTGCTATAGCGAAGGGTATCAATTTCAAAGTAGTTCACCAGTAATTCCAGCGAATCGAAGGCTAACTGCTGCTGCTCAATTGGGTAGTTGCTTACTTGTTGGATAATGCGCTCGGCTTCTTCTGAGGCTTGCTCTTTGGTTAGCCCACCGGGGTAGCCCTCTGGCTTCTGAGTGAAGTTGTCTGTTGTTCCCCACCAAAGAACCCAGGCGAGGATGAAGTTAACGTAAACCATAGTAAGAAGCTTCCAATCTTATCGTAACCTGGCTATTCCACAAAGAGGTCGCCTCTAAGTTAGTGCGTAAATCAAATTCGTTAGCTATAAGCGATTAAAGGTAGTAGAGTGAACGTTCAACGTAAAGGTTTAGCTAATAAATACGAATTGGCGCGTAAAGTTTTACTCCCGCATGATTCATAGCTTACATAACATGTGCACCTTCTTGTTACTCTACCCGATGGTTTTGTAAAAGAGGTTAAATCTCATCCAGGCCATTTCAATGGCCAGTTGTAAAGGGCTGCTTATTTGCCGTTTATAGAACTGTCTCATCAAGTTCAACCCTCTTCTAAAGACGCTATACTGCGGGTAACCGTGTTTTTTAGTTCTGACGGGATTGACCTTTCCGTCCTCAATACCGGTGGCCCAGCAAATGGTATAGGCTATAGAAACGATAGCAAACAGTTTTCGGTACTTGACGATACAGCGCAGGCAAGAGTCCTCTAAGTTGAAGCCTCGCTGTTTGAGTGCTTGAAAGAAGACTTCTATAGCCCAACGTCTTTTATACCAAGAACGCAGCGTCTGGGGTAGAGTGGTACCAATCAGATAGAGCAGTTCGCCTTTTTCATCATAGGAGAGCGAAAGGTTAACAGCCACTCCATCTACCACTACGTCCTGTTGATAGCATTCTATATCGTCGTCGGTAAAAGCTTCTTCGGCCCAGACTCTTTGCCCGGTCGCTAACAGGATGGAATGGTGCTTAGGTACTCGCACACAAAAAGGAATACGCTCGCTTTTGAGCCAACTTAGCCATTTTTGCCCAATGAATTCCCGGTCCATTACCAGCATTTGGATACGTTGTTTACCCACAACAGCCACCAATGATTGGAATAGAGCAATGCGCTGATCTGCATTACTATTGCCGCTGTTGTTGTCCAGCATCTCAAAGTAAACCGGCACGGCCATCTTACCAATGCTTACTACTGCGCACAAAACGTTGACCTGTGTCTGCCCGAAGTCCCATTCCGTGCGGTCGATGCTGAGCGTCAACTGAGGGTGAGGAACAAAACTCATCAGAAAAACCGCTACCTGTTGATAGTCCAAGCTAACTTTGGCGAAAAAGTCTTGTATTCTGCGCTCAACAGAACTCACTTGAATGGGCTTATCTGTTTTATCAGCAATCTCTGAGAAGATCACTGACCGACTGCTAATTATTCCCTGAATCATATCGCAGAGAAATTCTTGTCGCTTTTTATGCCGCACCACTTTGGCCGTTCGTATCAATTCATATATCTTTAGTACCGGATTCTTATCCATTGAAAAAGCTGGTTTTGTTGTGTAGGAACTACAAAATTCAGCTTTTTCTCCCTCTCATTCAACCCCCACCCAAAACCATCGGGTAGAGTACCTTCTTGTAATAGTCTATAAGAGCATGTTTAAAAATTTTCTATAGGTTTGAGCTTCAATCGGTTAAGGACTCTTTGGCAATTGGCCCAATATATCCAAGCCTCAGCACTGTTTGCTGTTTTTTCGTGATCTTTATCTAGTCTTCTCTGGAAATTAAAGACACCAAAAGTCTGCTCAGTGACCCATCGTATCTTCACCGGCACAAAGCCTTCAGAAGAAGGGGGACGGGAAGAAATTTCTAGTTCGATACTGGTATACATCTGGTCCAACCACTCTTTCAAATTCACTTTGTAAGCCATATCGGCAAAGATTTTTTTCACCCGATGAAGATAGCCTAGTATTGGGCTGACTACTCGTTGAGCCATCACCCCGTCGTGCAAATTGGCCGCATGAATCACCGCTACCCATACTAAGCCAATCGTGTCAGTAAGGATATGGCGTTTGCGTCCGTTAATGCTCTTGTTCCCATCGATACCGGTATCTTCACTGACAAACGGCGCCTTTTTAATAGACTGACTATCAATGGATACCGCACTCGGAGTGGCTTCCCTGCCTAATTCTTTTCGTAGCATCATATTCAGAGAGCTATTGAGTCCCACCAATGTCCCATCTCTCTTCCACTTACTAAAATAATAATAAACGGACTGCCATTTAGGGTAACAATCCGGTAAATTTCGCCATTGGCTACCCGTACGTAGTATCCAGAAAATAGCATTAACAATAGCGCGTAAATCATATTTCCGTTTCCTTTGGATAGGTAGTTTCTCTTTGATAACTTCCCACTGCGGGTCGGTGAGCTGCTCGTATTGAGTTTGCATAAACTTTTGAGTTTTGGTTGACCCAAAGTTTAAGCACTGACCCGCTCTTTTCAAAATTTAAACATGCTCTAAATATATTTTGCTGTAACTGCTTGGCAGTGTATAAAAGTGAAGTAAAGAAAAATAGAAGAGCCCCCTCAATGACTAAAGGCTATATTTGCTATCAAAGTGCCCTGCCGAGAGGGTGAATAGAATATAGCAGGAAGAGGTTTAATCTACAGATGCAATACCTTCTTAGAACTCAGTGTGCTCATAGAGGAGTCTATAATTCGGAAAGACCATACCTGAGTTTGAGGGATCTAAACCCCTAACTCTGTACATAAAAAAACCACTGAAAAAAATCTTCAGTGGTCTTAAGATTAGTGCTAATTAATTAGCGAAGACGGGGCAAGCCCCGTCCGGTGTTGTACTACCGGCGCAGCAGCACCCGCTGTACCGTGCTTCGCTGGGCATTCGTTACTTGGATTGTGTATATGCCATCGGCAAAGGGCGACAGATCAAGTTCGGTCTGCACCGCTTCCAAGGGTTCGTCCAGTTGAAGCACTACCTGGCCGTTCGCGTTGATCACCCGCACTACCGTTGGCCCCTCAAACGCGCTGCCGTACTCCAGCGTCACCCGCCCTTCGGAGGGGTTCGGGTAGGCCACTATTCTTCCGGCGCTGGTGAGCTGCTCATCCGTTCTTTTCTCCTTGGTAGCGACACTGCGCGCATTCTCATCGTCGTCGCAGCGTATCACGAAGTAGTCGAACCACCTTCTTTCTGCTACCACCTTGTCGCAAGATACCTGCCCGATTACCAAGAATATGCGGCCTAAGCGAGAACCGGCGAGTCTAAATCGTACGTCTACCATCGTGCCAGCCTCTACCTGCCACCCCCGGGGGTGCGTGTACCCGTCGTCGTTGATGGCAATCGCATCTATGTACTTGCCATCCTCGCTAATGCCGGTAGGCTCGTAGCGCCATCCGTAGCGGCGATCCACCCCGCGCACGTCGGGCAGCAACGAAGTATTATGGCGGAAACCACTCTTGCGTAGCGGCTTGATCGAGCAATCGTTGTGAAGCTCCCAGGCTCCCGCCTGGCCGTCGGTTCTGGTTCCGGTGATCAGCCCTATCATGTAGGTTTCTCGCCGATGGAAAGTATAGTAGGGCACATCGCTCACGGCGACCACCTCGGCCATATCGGCGGGGAAATCGTCGGCGGTAAACGTGCAATCTCCTATCTGGTACGTAGTAACCTGCTCGGTATTGAAGCGTACGTTGTCCACGTAGAAGGTGCCGGTAGCGTCGTCGTTGGGGTTGGGGAAGATCAGTAGGTCTTTCACGCTGGCGGTTGTCCCTTCCGGTATCTCGATGGTCACCGTGCTCCACGTACCACTATCGATGCCCACCGTTTGGAATCCGCCCAGCGATTGAACCCCGGCCGGGTCGTTCAGCACGACCAACAGTTCGGTTAACGCTACGCTGCCGTAAATCTGGAAGGAGAACGTCTCGTAGCGGTTGAGGCTTCGACCTACCTGTAGATTAAATCCAATCAGCTTAAACGTGCCTTTGTCCTTGTCGAAGCGCAGCACCTGGGCACTGGGGTTCGATGCATCTACCGAAGGGTTGGCCACTACGGCAATGGTGCCGCCCGCGCCGAACGCCTGGGTACGGCCCGGCTCCACGATACCCACGGTCGGATTCACCCCGTCGAAGTCGGCTACGACCAGATCGCCCTGCAACACGTCGGGTACCACCACCACGGTGGCACTGTCGGAAACCGTGCCGTCGGCCGTACTAGCCACAATGGTAGCGCTTCCGGCCAACAAGGCGGTTACTTGCCCGTTGCTGTCGACACTGGCTACCAAAGTATCGAGGCTACTCCAGCGCAACAGGGAATCGGCATCAGCGGGCGTTACTTCCGCCACCAAGGTGGTGCTGGCCCCCGCTTCCAGGGTAACGGTTTCGGGGGTAAGATTGATGGTGATGGTTGGCTCTTCCGGGGCAACACCATCCAGACGTACGTTATCTACGTAGAAAGTGGCGCTGGCCGCGTTGTTCGGATCAGGGAAGATGAGAACAGTCTTCAGGGTCGCGGCGGCTTCCTGAGGAAGATCCAACGTAATGGTACCCCAGGAATCGTTGATGTCAACTTCCTGGAAACTCTCGGCTACCCGATTGCCGTCGGCATCGTCTAGAGCGACGTACACCTGCGACACCCCGGTTCCGTACAGCTGAAAACTGAACGTTTGGTAACCCGCCAGCGAAACTGCCTCGGGCAGATTGAGCCCAATCAGTTGGTAGGTACCGGTCGGTTTGTCGAACTGTGCTACCTGACTACTGGGGTTGTCGGCCGTAGCGTCCGGATTATCGGTAATGGCCAGTGTGCCTCCCGAACTGAACATCTGGGTGCGCCCGGGCTCAATGTTGCCGTTGGTGGGCACCACCTCGTCGAAGTCGGCGATGATCAGGCGACGGGCTATGCCCCCCGGTACCACCGTTACGTAGGCGCTGTCGGTGAACAGTCCCTCAGTGGTGGTCACCGTGATGAGGGCTTCTCCTTCGCTGATACCGCTTACCTGCCCCGACTCGTTCACCTGGGCCACGCTTTCGTCGTTGCTCTGCCAGACGACGCTGCGCTCGGTAGCCGCCTCGGGTAGCACCGTGGCTACTAGCTGCACAGTTTCTCCTACGCCTACGTCCACGCTATCTGCCGATAAGGTGACGCCCGTGACGGCGGCGGCGGGGTTGTCGCCGAGGAGTTTTACGTTGTCCACGTAGAAGGTCGCGGTGGCCCCGACGGTAGGATTGGGGAAGATCAGCACTTCTTTGATATTGCCTTCGGCCGTTTCGGGAATGGTGATCTCCAAGGTACCCCACACGTTGTCGGCAATAATGACCGATTGCTGGGTCTCTACCAGGTTCACGCCCTCGCCGTTGCTCATCACCACAAATACCTGGTTGATATTGGTACCGTACAACTGAAAGCTCAGCGTATTGAAGGGACTAACGGGCAGCGGCTCGGATAAATTAAAACCAATCAGTTTGTAAGTCCCTTCCTCCTTGTCGAAGCGAACCACCTGCGCACTCTCGTTGTTGCTGTCCGCGTCGGGATTCTCGGCAAACGTCGTAGTGCCTCCGGCGGCGAACATCTGGGTTTTGCCCGGTTCTACCACGCCGTTGGTGGGAATCACCTCATCGAAATCAGCCACCACGAAGGTGATGCCCGCTTGGGTTGCCGTTACTTGCACCACCACACTGTCGGAGACGCTACCGTCGGCGGTTGCCACCGATACGCTGGTCGTTCCTATTCCTACCCCGGTCACAATGCCGTTTCGGTCAAGGGTAGCGACGGTCGGGTCTTGGGTGCTCCACACCAGTCCGCCGCCCGCGTTGGCCGGGGTGGTGGTTAGCGTAAGTTGGACCGCTTCTTTGATTCCTAGCACCAACGAGTCGGGGCTCAAACTTACTGCCGTGGGGTTTTCTGAACCGGTGCTGAAATCGCCGAACATGCCATCGATCAGGAAGCCGTAGGTAACGGCGGCCGGGGCCGTGTTCTGATGGATAGTAAACTCGGCAATGGTGGGTGTTGTACGCTGGTTGTACCAACGCTCGTGCCCCGGCCAGGTTTCGTACGCGGGAAAGGTGGTCTTGCCGGCCCAGTCGTGATCCCAGGGGCCAAAGGCTTTGCCGTCGTTGATCCAGGGGCCGTAGGGAACAATTCCCGGATAAAATTCCGTCTGCACTTCATCAGCTTCGGTATCCAAGCCGTTGTACCATGAGTCCAGGTGGAACACTTCGTTCGGGTGACGCTCGCCCAGTCCGGTAGCCCACACGGTGTTGAGCGGATTGGTTCCCAAGAAATAATCGGAAGTGGTGTAGATGTTAGCCAGATAGGTATTAGCGCGGCTGGGATTGCTGTCTTTGGTGAGCATAAAACCCATCAACCCATCGAAGATCATGGGAGTGGTGGGCTGCCCGACCAGCATCGGAAAGAAGAAATTACCTCCGTAGCGCGTAGCGCGACGTTCTACCACGTCGGTGAGCACCAAGTCCGCTGAGTTCAGGGTGGCGGCCCGGAGCGCAGCGTATAGACTTGGCTCCACCGCCCGGCCGGGACCCATAGTCAGGTAGCTGTACACCCCCCAGCGCTGGTCTTCTCCCAGAACGGTACCACTGTTGATACCGGCCGCGTCGGCTTTCACCTGATCGTGGTAGGTTTCTTCGCCGGTCAGTTTGTAGAGCGCGGCGGCGGCATACAAACGCTGATCGCTCAGGCGCAGTCCGAACACCGGCTCTTCGTCTCCATCGCGGGTGTTAGCCTGCGCCCAGGCGTAGGCTTCGGCGGCTTCCTGCTGCCAGTTCACTCCTTCGGGGTCGGTCGCTCCGGCTTTTTGCAAAGCAATGGCCAGGTGGGCCGCAGTGGCGGCGTACTTATACGTGCTGAAAGGGTCTTCGCCTGATACGATGTAGGTGCGGTTCACGTCCTCGTACGAGGGCACGCCCTCGCCGTCGCCGCCGAACCAGTCGCCCGCCACGCGGGAACCCACGCCGCCGGTGCCGTAGCCCTTGGCGATCAGTTCCTGCCGCGTGCGGTGGAAGAAGCGGGGCAGCCAGGCGGCTTCGTCTACCAAGTCAGGTACTCCGTTGCCACTTTCGGGAATATTCAATTGGCTGTCCGGAAATTTAGCTGGGGCAAATTCGTACAGAAAGAGCAACCAACTCGGGATGCGCAGGTGCGAGAAGTATCCGTCCCAGTCGCCCGCATCCTGGTACCAACCGTAGGTATCCAAAGGACCCAGAATTCCGGCCTCGATGGCAGGTTTATCGTTATCCGAATGGTCTTGTTTTTCCCAGTCTACGAAGCGGGAGGTGGTGTACTGCAACTTTCCTTCAAATCCCGGAGTGACGTTCGGATTGTGCGGGGCGGGGCGGACGTACTGCGTGTAGGGCTGCGTGAGCGCGATGCCGCTGCGCTGGTGGTACAAGCCCCGGACAATGTTATAGTACGGCTCAAAGTAGGCGTTGTCGTCGATGGCAAAGGGAAACGAACTACCGATGCCTTCCACGGCCAAGCGGTACTCGCCGGGAGTGGTAAAATCAGAAAAATCGGCTTCGTACACTTCGGCACCCAGGAAGTTGTCGTCCGGAGTGTCGTCGGGCTGGCCGGTTTCTACGTTATTGGCGGCTTTGCGAAAAGCGATGGTGCCCGAATAGGCCACGCTGTTGTCGGCGGTGTTCACCAGCCAGAAGGTGGCTCCGGCGTAGGCCGACAGGTCCAAGCCGCCCTTCTCGCCGGTCCAGTGGTACACGTAGCCGTATTTTTTAGGAGCCGCGGGGGCGTAGCCGATCATGTTCACGTGCACCGCTTCCGAGCGAGAGCTGGCCAGCTTAGGGTCGTACAGCAATTCGTAACTATTGCCGTTGGCCGCCAGTGCTCCGGTACTGATGGTGTAGGTGCTCCCCGCCCGCAGGGGACTGTTCAGGTACAGATAGATCCAGTGCTCCTTGGCGTGGTCGGGGTCGGTGTTGGTGCATCCGACGCTATCGCTGTAGCTCTGACAGAGCCAAGTGAAGTCCGTACCTTTGCTTTTGCGGCCGATGTCTACCGGCAGCACGCCACCACTGAAGTTGGGGTCGTCGGGGCTGCTGACGGTGTACGAACCCAGTTGGGTGGCCAGGGCAATATTCAGCGGGTCTTGAATCACCCACTCGTTGCTGCGGGCTTCGCCTTTTCGGTGGTGACGCACGTAGCCGTCGTTGAAGTGCACCATGATGATGCGGTCGGTGAGCGGGATCACCTCGACAATGTCGGAGGCGTGTCCGGTGAGGCGCAACGCCAGTAGGGCGACCGCGGTGAGGAATACGTTAAGGTGTTTCATAGCGGGGTATGGGTGAGTTGCTGATAAAATAAAAAAGTTGCCCTTTGATAAGACAACGATTTTATTAAGTCAGACACCACCGCAGCATAAATATACCCCTCTTGCTGAGGTTATTTTTTACATTTTGTTGATCAAACTAGAATTTTGTTTTCAATCCAAAAAAATATAGCATTTAACGCAGAATAAACCGCGAGAACAGAAACTTTACTTTTGCTAAAGTATCAATGGTTCACCATCTGGGGCTTCTTGCGGAAGAGCTGAACGAACACCGGAACCAACGCTACGGCTCCAAAGACCGCCCCGATTCCCAGCACGTTGACGGGGGCAGCGAAGTAATCACCCGCGGTGCAAATACCGAGGATCAGCACCGTTGAAAAGGGCAGCGAGCAGGCCAGCACATTCATGGCGAACTCAATATCGAAGGTAGACGAGCTGGGGTGCGTATTCACTTCTTCCAGGGCACTCACCACCGAAATGTGGGCGTAGGGCCAGAAGCTACACGCGCTCTGTGGGAAGATAACGATCAGCAGCGCAATGCCCAGGTCTTGCCCCGGCAAGAGCAACAGCAACACGGCGCTGATCAAGAAAGCAATGCTGGCACGAGCAAAGAGTAGCGAGGAGATTGTTTTCACCTGCTGCCAGTTAAGCTTCACCGAAATGCCAATGAACAATAGCACCAGGGGCGTCATCATTAGGCTCAGCCGGTCGGTGCTTATCTGCAAAAATTCGGGCAGCGACTCGAAATTAAGGCCGAAGGCGAGCATGCCCAAGGCAATGAGCAACACCATATTGATCGGTTCGCGCACCAGCGAAACCAGCAGCCCCTTCACCTTGTCGGTGGTGTTCTGATTGTCGATCTCATTGCGACTGTAGTACCAGCGCATGGCTACGAGGTACAAAATGACTAGGACAAACACTTTGTTACCCACGTCGGCCAGGGCCGCCATCGCCAGCGGGTGTTCGCCGAAGTATTCTAGCAAAAACGGAAAGCACGACAGGCCCGGAGCCAGGGAGGGCAGCAGCATCTTGATGGTGCGGTGCTGCGATGAGCCCGCGGTAATGCCCGGCAAGATGGCGGGCATCTTATCGACCAGCGCGAACATGACCAGGTTAAAGGCCAGTGCCAGCACCGGAACCATCGCCATCTCCCAACTGAACTCAATTTTGAGCAGGGCGATGAAGATCGTGGCGGGCAGCGCAATGCTCAGGATGATCGTTTTGATGCCGTTCTTCTGCTCTTTGCTACTGATCTTTGACTGAAGGGTGTAACCGAGCAGAATCAGTACCACCAGCGATATTGTCTTAACGATTGCAGGATTCATAAAAGGGCATAGTAGGGGTATGTGACAACCATCAGGTCGTCAAAAAATGTTAGAAAGTGGAGGTTAAGGAAGCCGTTGATTAAAGAATATTGAATAAAGAACTAAGGAATTTTGAACGTTGAAGTGAACAGCTATTTCTTAGTAGCAAAGTTCATTTTTCCTTCGTCCTTCATTATTCGTTAATCAATATTCGATATTCAATTTTGCCAGGGATTTCGCAGGTAGTCCTCCTACCGGATTCAGACGCTGGGCGATGAAGTGGTTATTATTCGCCGCCCGCCGACACCGAGGCTTCATCCATCACCTCGGCCAGGCTCTTGGTGAAGCGTTTCATCTCGTCCATGGTGCCCATGCTCACGCGACAATAAGGCTGCTCGTCCAGATCGTAGGTCCGAATGCCGATGCCTTTGTCCAGCATGGCGGTCATAAACGGATCGGTAGGCATGTCGATCGGGAACAGAATAAAGCTGGTGTACGAAGGAAGCGGCTTAAAGCCCTGCTTCTTGATTTCGCCCATCGTGTACTCCCGCGCCGCCTGGTTCAGCGTCTGCGTTTTCTCCTGAAAGTCCAGGTCCTTCAGGCTGGCCATCGCGCCTTCCATGGAGGTCACGCTGATACCCATTTCGGTGCGCACCAGATCCTTGATCATCTTCACCCGCTCGGGCTGGGCCACCATGTAACCGATGCGCAGACCGGCCATGCCGTGCAGTTTGGAGAAGGTGCGCGCGATAATCACGTCGTGCCCTTCTTGCACCAAACCAACCGCGGTGGTCACCTTAGGATCCATTGCCAGCTCGATGTAAGCTTCATCGATAAACACCGGAGCCTTCTTGGCCACCTTGCGGCCGAAGGCCATAATGTCGGCGGTGGGCGTGATGGTGCCGGTGGGGTTGTTGGGGTTGCAGATGTAGACCAACTTGGTTTCGCTGTCGATGGCGTTGGCCATGGCGTCGAGGTCGTGGGCGTAGTCGGCCTTAAGCGGAATGTTCTTCCAGGTGGCTCCCACCCCGCGTGAGGTGTTTACCAGCGACATGTAGGCGGGGTCGGCCGAGATCACGTTGCCGCCGTGCATGCAGGCCACGATGGCGGTTTTTTCCAGGATGTCGGTCGAACCAGGAGCCAGCAGAATGTGCTCCGGGGTGACGCCCTCCATTTCGGCGATCATCTCTTCCATGATTTTGGAGCTACTGTACACGTAACGGTTGCCCTTGCTAGCACTCTCGGCAATGGCCTTAATCGCCTTGGGCGACGGGCCGTAGGGATTCTCGTTGGCGAGTAGCCGCACCTCCACCTTCGAGAAGTCGGGCGGAGCGATGTGATAATTTTCGGTCAGGTGGTAACGACCCTGGTAGGGCGTCATACCAAAGGCTCCTTTGTGAGTACGGGCCGAGGCGCGCGCCCACAGGGCGGGGGCACCCATAAGTCCTCCGGTTAGTAAAGCACCTTGCTTCAGCCAATTTCTGCGATTTGTAGTGACGTTTGTCATGTTTCGGGATATGATTTGTGTAACGCTAAAGTACGAATTAGCCGTATTATTAAAAATATAATTTCTTATTTAAGCTATAAATCAACTTTTTGTTCTATTTAATAGTGACAACAGCAACTATTATACGGATTATTTGATAAACCGAAAGGCTACGTTGTTGTACGTGCCCGCCCACTCCAGTTTATCGGTGATCACGCTGGGATTATAAGCCACCACAAAGCTCCCGGCGTTGTCCGTCGTGAACGTTCCGAGAGAACCACCCCCGGCGAATACCTGTATCGATAAGTTAGCAATCGGGATAGAATCTATTCCTACCGTGTTGTCCATGATGCCGGTTTTATCCAGTTCAAAAAAAGTGGCTCTTACTTCACTATTCAGTGAATCAGCCACAATTTGGGCAGTTTCCAGCAACACCGGCGAGGCGATGTGCGGAATGGCATTGTCGGCCACGTCTTCACAAGCAGACAGCGTAAAGGCAACGAAGGCGATGGCGAAAGTATGTTTTAAGTATTTTTTCATGTTCGTACGTTAGTTTTTGGTGAAATAAGCGACCGACGATCAGCTAGGTAGCCTGCCGTCGGCTCGCCTGATACAGTTGGTTTATTGGGCCCACCACAGTTTGGTGCGCATGTCGTCATTTCCTCCCAGTAGGCTCACGCCTTCCTTGATCTTCTCGCCGTTGAGCGAGTACTCGGTTTGCGGGTAGGTCAATCGCGTGGGCAGCACTCCCTCGTTGAGCAGGGCCGCGTTGGGGTCGGTGCGCATGATGTCGGGCAAACCGGTGCGGCGGTACTCGGTCCAGGCCTCAATACCCTGTCCGTAGAGCGCAATCCACTTTTGGAACATGATATTCTCCTGTGTCGCGGCTTGTCCAGCTAAGTAGCCAGCGGGGGTTTCCACTCCGAACTGCCCGAAAGAAGCGTCAATGGCTGCGTCCAGGTAGGCTTTCGGATCGCCCGCAATGTCGCCGCGCAGGGCCGCTTCGGCCAGCACAAACTGCAACTCAGCGTACGACATAATTACCGAGGGCGTAGTCGCTTCGCGCATGCTCTCTCCGATAAACGACGACGTGGCCGTGAACTCCAGCGCCAGCGCGTCGGGCAAGCCATTGGGCATCCCAGCATACTCGCCGGAAGAGGTTGGGTCAAAGAAAACTTCTACACGCGGATCGCTGAGCGCATTGAGCGCATCCACCAAGGTGGCACTGGCGCGCCAGTCATCCCGGCCGCCGTTCACCACCACTTCGTTCCACTCATTATTGCTGGGCCGCGTGGCCGAGTGCGCCAGATAGGCAAAATCCTCGTTGCTGGTGAAGATTGATCGACCGGCCACTTCGGTCATCTTGGCGGCAATATCAATCGAGAAACTAGGGGCCGACGAAGCGCGGTTGAGCAGTTTAAGCTGCAAGGAGTTAGCAAACTTAATCCACCGGCTGATATCACCGTTGAACAGGATGTCACCACTGATCGGTTTGGCGCTCTGGGCCAGTAGGGCCACGGCCTGATCCAGGTCGTTGATCACTCCCTCATAGACCACCGGCATGGGGTCGTAGCTCGGCTTCAGCACTTCTTCCTCGCCCTTGGCTTGCAGTGATTGCGAATAGGGCACTGGTCCGAAGATATCGGTAAGCAGGGAATATACCCACGAGCGCATCACCAGGGCCACGCCTTCGTAGTGCGCGTTTTCTTGGCCTTCGGTCGTGGAGAGCAAGCGAATGCGCTCCAGGTTCAACAGGCTCTGCGTGTAGAGCTTCTCCCAGGTGTTCTGGGCTAAGTCGCCCGAGGGGCTGTAGGTGTCGCCTTCGTAGGTATACACCCGCCGGGCAAAGTGCTGAATCCACAGCATACCGCCGTCCAGGTTCAGGCGCTCGTTGCGCACATTAGAGCCTCGCGTCAAATCTACCGGCTTCTCAATAACGTAGGGCAGCAGCAGATCGGGCGTCACCGACACTTCGGTGGCCTGGTTGGGACTGGTGTTCATCTCTTCAAAGTCTCCGGTGCAGGAGGCTACGAACAGCAGCGTAAGGGCGATACTTAGGTAAGTTATTTTTTTCATCGTAGTGTGTTTGATAATGAATGATTGAAGGGAAGAATGATTGAATGATAGCGTGCCAAATCGGCTGTTCTATCATTCAATCCCTCAGTCATTCAATTAGAAAGTAATGTTTAGGTTGAAACCTACGCTTCGCGTGGAGGGCAACTGACCGTACACGAAGCCCTGCAGGTTGCCACCGTAGCGGTCGCCTTCCGGATCGATGTGCGGAGTATTCTTGTGCAGAATGGCCAAGTTGCGTCCCACTACCGATATTTTAACCGACTCAATAAAGTTGGTGCGCTCCAGCAATCCCCGGGGGAGCGTGTAGCCCAAGGTCACCTCGCGCAGCTTCACGTAGCTAGCGTCGAAGATGGCCACCTCGTTGATGTTGCGCGGGTGGTGATTGCCCATGAATGACTGCGCGCCCACCACCACGTCGTTGGTGACGTACTGCGGGGCTTCGGCGGTGCCGATGTTCTTCACTCCCACGCCGATCACGCCTTCTTCGCGTCCGATAGCGGTTTCGGCGAGCTGACCGGTGCGGCGGGCTACCGAGCTACCTCGGTCAAAGATGTCGCCGCCCTGCTTGATGTCAATGAGCGCGCTCAGCGAAACACCCTTGTAGCGGAAGGTATTCGAGATACCGGCCGTCCAGTCGGCCTGGATGTTACCCAGTGTTTTCACGGTGCTGCCGTCTTCGTTGGCTCCGGCCACGGGCTGTCCGTTGCGGTAGATCACGTTGCCGTCGGGGTCGCGGGCGAAGAAGGTGCCGCGCAGTTCACCGAAGGGCCGGCCCACCCGGGCCTCCGAGGTCACGTGGTAGGTGTTGAGTACGTAAGTGTCCAAGCCATCGGCCAGTTCGTTTACCTGGCTGCGGTTGCGGGCCCAGTTGGCCATAATATCCCAGGTGAAGCCACTGGGCAATTGCAACGGGGTGGCGGTGAGCATCAGCTCCACTCCCTTATTCTGCACCTCGCCGGCGTTGAGCAGCTTGTACGTATAACCGGTCGCCCGTGAAATTTCTACGGCCAGAATCTGATCGGTGGTGGTTTGGTCGTAGTAGGTGAAGTCTAAGCCCACGCGGTTGTTGAACAAGCGGATATCCGTACCCAATTCAATACCCGTGCTGGTCTCAGGCCGCAGTTCAGCGTTGGCGATCTCCGTATCTTCCGATACCACCGCGGTGCTCCCCGCCCATAGTCCTTCACTGTTAAACAGTTGCTGCAAGCGATAGGGATCGGTGTCGTTGCCCACCTGCGCCCAGCTGCCGCGCAGTTTCATAAACGACAGCACCCCGCTCTGGATGTCAAACATATCGGTCAATACCGCGCTCAGCGAGGCCGAGGGGTAGAAGAACGAATTGTTCTCAGCGGGCAGCGTAGACGACCAGTCGTTGCGTCCGGTTACGTCTAAGAACAGGTAGTTCTTAAAGCCAAACTGTGCCGAGCCAAACAAGCTGTTTACCTGGTACTCTTCGATGCGGCTTTCGGTGACCGGCGGTGAAGCGTAGTTGCTCAGGTTGTATACTTTGTTGATAGCCAGATCCCGAATTTGCGTGAAGTTGCGCTTGAAGTTGTTCACCCGACTGTTACCTCCGGCGTTCACGGTGAGCGAGAAGTCGTTGGTCAGCTGATTGTCATAGGTTAACAAGAAGTCAGTGTTGGTCTCTTGTCAACTCAGGATTTCTTCCTCGTACTGGCCATTGGGATAGTAACGCGCATTTTTCTCGGCGACGATGTTTTCGCGGCTATCCATCCAGAAGTCGGTGCCCGAACGCACCATCAGGTTCAGGTGATCAGTGAGTTGGTAGTTGAGCGCGATGTTCCCCAGCAGGCGGTTTTTGTCGTTTGAGAACGTCCAGTTTTCCTGGGTGTAGTAGTGGTTCCAGAAGTACTCATACTGCCAGTTGGCGTAGGGATAACTCTGCCCAATGGGCTGGATCACCGTTTCCGGGTTGTAGGACTCGAAGTCGCGAATCTGGTCCCAGTTGGTGTTACGGTGCGTCCAGATAAACTCCGATCCGCTCTGGTAGCGGCGGTTGTTAGAGAACGACTTGATGTACTCACTGGACACGTTGATACTAAATTTATCCGTGAACTTGTAGCCAGCGTTCAGGCGAAAGTTGTTCCGATGAAAATCGTTGTTGGTGATGATACCGTTCTGATCCATCCGTCCGATGGATAGTCGGAAGTTTCCTTTGTCGTTCGATCCGGCCAGCGCGATGTTATTGGTGAGCAGGTTGCCGGTCTCGAAGAACTGCTGGAAGTTATCGGGCTGGGGCAGCAGGGGCGCGGTGTTATTAAAAATTTGACCATCGATGATCTCCCCGCCGGTCCACCACTGCGGGCGCAAGCGGCCGTCCATGGGTTCGCCCCAGCTTTCGTCCACTCCGTAAGTTCCGCCGTTGCCGTTGCCATCCACGCCGTTGCGGCCGTCCACGTAAAAGGTGCGGTAGCCGGTGCCGCCGCCGTAGGTATTTTGCAGGTTAGGCGCCACCAGGGGCCGCTCAAACATGGCGGTAGCGTTGTAGGTTACGCCAATGCCCTTTGAGCCGGAACCGTCCTTGGTGGTGATCAGGATCACCCCGTTGGCGGCGCGAGAACCGTAGAGGGCAGCCGCGTTGGGTCCCTTCAGCACGCTGATTTCCTTGATGTTGTCGGGGCTGATCTCCGAAGGACCGCCACCGTACACGTTTTCTACGCCAGCGTCGGTGTTGATGGGCTGCTGGTAGTTTTCCATGGGCACCCCGTCGATGATGTACAACGGCTGGTTGTTACCGGAAATGGACGACTGCCCCCGGATCACCACGTTAGAGCCACTGCCCGGTCCGCCGTTGCTGGTCACCTGCACGCCCGCGATGCGGCCCGACAGGTTGTTAACCACGTTAGCCTGCTTGGCTTCGGCCAGCTTTTCGCCACCGACTTCTTGTACGGTGTAGCCCAGGGCTTTCTTTTCGCGCTCCAGACCGAAGGCGGTTACCACCACTTCGGAGAGTTCGGCCACGTCATCGCTCATCTTTAGGTCGATGGTCGAGCGGTTGCCGATGGCTACTTCCTCGGTTCGGAGGCCGATAAAGGAAAACACCAGCGTTTCCGCGTCTTCTCCGGCCGAAAGTTGATAATTGCCCTCAATATCGGTGATGGTGCCGATGGTGGTTCCCTTCACCACCACGTTGACGCCCGGCAGCGCACCGCCGTCCTCCAGGGAGGTGATTTGCCCGCTGATGGTCTGGGCCAAGAGGGGCGCACCCAGGAGGGAGAAAAGGAAGAGAAGGATTGGTATTCGGCAACGGAACCCGTTGGGGACTTTGTTGCGGGTAAAGGTCATGCTCATAAGTTCAGCGGTTTTGTAAGTAAATGATAAGTACACCTACAAACCTAACTGATAATCATTTAAATATCAAAACATTATTTTGCTTACACGCGTAATATTAAAATTAAATTTCTCTTTATGTTCAAAAAGCAAGAATAATACTTCGCTTTACCAAGCCGTATTGAGAGAATCGCAAATTACCAGCACCTGCATTGATAATATTCTAACAAATCGCTTCGATAAAAACTTTTAATACGCTATAACATTTATTTAGTAGCCTTTCTATTACATACTTATAGAAACACAGATTATTATTTTGTTTCTATTGCTAGGCCGGAAGGAGTTCCGCCAGCCAGTGCGTAAGCAGAACAACAATGAGGAGGGCGGGCAGCAAATTGGTGATGGGTAGCGTTTTGATCTCCAGCAGGTTGAACCCCAACCCAATGATAATCACTCCGCCGGTGGCCGATAGCTGGGCAATTACTATCTCGGACAAGTAGGGCTCCAGTAGTCCGGCTGATAGGGTGATCGATGATTGGAACAACAGCAGGGGCACCGCCGAAAAGAGCACTCCCCAGCCGTAGGTCGCGGCCAGCACCACCGAGGCAAAGCCATCGAGCACCGATTTGGTGTAGATCAGCGAGGGATCGTCGTTAAGCCCCTCCTCTAACGCCCCCACCAGGGTGAGCGAGCCCACGCAAAATAGCAAAAAGGCGGTAACCAGCCCCTCGGTGAAGCGTTCACTACCAATCTGCACTTTTCGCTGCGTCCAATCTCCCAAGCGCAACAACCGTTCGTGGAGGTGTAAGCTTTCGCCAGTGATGCCCCCCACCAAGACACTGAATATCAAGATCAGTATATTTTCTACCCGCAAGGCCATCTGCATCCCGATCAGCAGGGTACATAATCCCAACCCCTGAAAGCAAATGGTGCGAATATTCTCCGGAAATTTACGCTGCAACAGCAAGCCCAGAAGACTTCCAACCACGACAGCGAGGGTATTCACTAGGGTTCCGAGGGGCATTTCAGTTTTTTTTGGATTAAAAAAAGTCAGTAAGGTAGGGTAAATTCAGTAGAAACGGTATAATAGGGTAAGGACTCCATTTGCTCCGAGATTCAGAACTGTTTACCCTTTAAAATTTAAAATAATGGCCCACCTCACCAAAATTCTCCTCATTGCCCTTTCTATCGTAACCTTTGCCTGCGAAGACAATGGTCCCACCGTTCAGGGCAACGGCCCCGTCGTTACCCGCACCTTAGATTTGGACAACGTCCGAGGACTGGCCGTTTCGGGCAGTATGGACGTAGTGATTAGTCAAGGACCTACGCAGGAGGTGACCGTAGCGGGACAAGCCAACCTCATCGACATTCTCTCCACCCGGGTGACCAACGGCCTCTGGGAAGTTCGCTTCACCGAAAACACGCGGAGTTCAGAAGATTTCACCGTGTTCATCACCATTCCCGACGTGGATCAGATCAACGTGAGCGGCTCGGGTAGTGTGAGCAGCGACGGCGATCTGGCCCTGGACGTGCTCAGCATCGCGGTGTCCGGCTCCGGCGACGTGAGTCTGGCGGGCAGCTTAGACAAGCAAACGGTACAGGTATCCGGCTCAGGAGACGTGAGTAACTACAGCTTGACCAGTCGTGAAACCACGGCGACCATTAGCGGGTCGGGAGCGGTGCGGATAACGGCCACCGAGTTGCTCAACGCCACGGTGAGTGGCAGCGGTGACATCCGGTACCGCGGCAATCCCCCCACCGTCAACCAGAGCGTGAGCGGTTCGGGCCGGGTGTCGGCGGGGTAGCGCCGCGATGAATCGCGGGGCTACTCCCGGTAATATACCCGCTTCACGCGCTCGCCAACTTTGGTCAATAACTCGTAGGGGATGCTCTCCAGGGGTTTGGCCAGTTGCCACAGCGACTTCTGATCCTCGAAGACGATCACCTCGTCACCTTCTTCCACCCCAAGCCCGGTCACGTCGACCATAATCATGTCCATGCACACCCGCCCCACGGTGGGCACCCACTGTCCGCGAATTTTCACGGTGGCCCGGCCGTTGCCGAAGCGGCGGTCGAAACCGTCGGCGTAACCAATGGCCAGGGTGGCCGTCTGCGTAGGCCGATCAATCACACCCTGCCGACTGTAGCCCACCGTATCGCCCGCCCGCAGTTGCTTCACCTGCGATACCACCGTTCGGAGGCGCGCCACCGGCCGCAGGGCGTGCGGGTCCGCTCCCCAGGTGTCCACGCCGTACAAGCCACCGCCCAGGCGCACCATGTCGTACTGGTAATCCGGGAACCGCAGCATGCCCACCGTATTGGCCACGTGCCGGATCGGCGTATAACCCAGCGCCTCGACCAACTGCCGACAGCCCCGGTCGAACGAAGCCACCTGTTGGTGCGTGAAATCATCATGCTCGGTGTGGTCGGAGGCCACCAGGTGGCTGAAAATACTGGCCACGCGCATCGTTGGGTTTTGCTGCAAAACCACGACCAAGCGATCCCACTCCGACTCGACGAAGCCCAGGCGGTGCATGCCGGTGTCGAGCTTCAGGTGCACGGGCGGCACGTGGGGCAGGTAGGGCATCTCATCGATGAAGCTCTGCAGCAGGCGGAAGCTGTACAACTCGGGCTCCAGCCGGTAGTCGGCCATCTTGCCAAAGCTGTCGGGCGAGGGGTTGAGCACAATAATGGGCAGCCGAATGCCGCGCTCGCGCAGCATGATGCCCTCGTCGACGTAGGCCACCATCAGGTAGTCAATTTGGTGATACTGTAGCAGGTTAGCCACCTCGAAGGCCGAGCCGCCGTACGAAAAGGCTTTCACTACGCCCAGCACCCGCACGCCGGGCAGCAGTTTGCTGCGGTAGTAGTTCAGGTTGTCCATCACCGCGTCCAGGTTGATCTCCAGCACCGTGCCGTGGATTTTCTGCTGCAGGCGCTGCACGATCTTTTCGAAGGCAAAAGTGCGCGCGCCCTTCACCAGAATGCTCTCGTGACTAAACGAAGCCAGGTCCACCTCCCGGAGAAACTGTTCGGTGGTGGGGTAGGCTTCGTAGGTAAAAGAGGCTCCTGCAAAAATCGTGGTTGCCTCACTCATCTGGTAACCTATGCCGATGAGCCGATTGGTTTGATGCGCTTCTAATTGCTCCCTTACTTCTTGGTACAGTTCGTCTTCCGGCTGCCCGGTCTGTAGCATATCCGACACGATCACGGTTTTTCGCTCGTGCTGCACTTGCTGGTTTAGAAAGTCGAGCGCCATCCCGAAGCTAGCCATGTCGTGGCTGTAGCTATCATCCACCAGGTGACAGTAGTTGATGCCCTGCTTCAGTTCCAGCCGCATCGCCACGCCTTGCAGGTGGTGCAGTCCCTCCTGGATAGTGGCGGCAGCGTAGTTTGCGTCGAGCATAAACACGATACCGTGCAGGGCATTCTCGAGCGAAGCCTCGTCGTGAAAGGGCAGGTTAAACGAACAATGAAGATCAATGCCCACGGCGTGTATCCGAACGTGCGTATTTTTTCCCCACAGCTCAGTCTGTACGCGGTAGGTCGCCGGGACGTCGGACGCCGGGTCGCCGCCGCGTCCACGGTGGACCGCCGGGACGCTATCCAGCGACCAGGTGAGGTGCTGCCGGTCGGGATACATCTTTTGCAAGACCGTCCGTATCGGAGCCGCATCGTAGCGGTAGATGATTTTTTCCGCCTCCGCGAAAAGCAGTGCCTTTTCTTGAATCTTTTGGGTGCGACTGCCGAAGCCTTCGTCGTGGGCGGGGCCGATGTTGGTGAAGATGCCCACGGTGGGGCGGATTACCTGCGCTAGTCGAGCCATTTCGCCGGGGCGGGAGATGCCTGCTTCAAAAACACCCAGTTGGTGTCGCTCGTTGAGGCCCCACACCGACAGAGGAACGCCGATCTGCGAGTTGTAGCTCTTCGGACTCATCGCCACGGCTTGGTGCGGACTGAGCAACTGGTAGAGCCACTCCTTCACGATGGTTTTTCCGTTGCTACCGGTGAGTCCGACCACCGGGATGGCAAATTGCTGTCGGTGCGCTGCCGCCACTTTCTGTAGCGCCGTGATACCGTGCTCCCCTTGGATAACATTGGCTTCGGGCAGGGCGAACGAAACCGGCTTCTCCACCACAAACTGCCGCACTCCGCGGTCGTAGAGTTCGGGAATAAACCGGTGCCCATCGTGGTGCAAGCCGTCGATGGCAAAAAAGAGTGCGTCGGCTCCTCCCCCACCCCGCCGACTATCCGTAAGCAGGTGCCGCACCGGACGCTCGGGGTCAAAAACGTGAAGCGGGGTGCCTCCGAGAATGATAGGCAAGTCAGAAAAACGCATGAATATTTACCGTAAGTACCGGGGGTAAGGTACTAAAATCAGGATACCTCCTCTAATTCCACTTCCAGATAGTAGGACAGCAGCTGGATGAGTTTGTCGAACTCGATGGGCTTGGTGGTGTAGTCGTTCATCCCCGCAGCCCGGGCTTCGCTCTGTTGCTCCTCAAAGGCGTCGGCCGACATAGCGATGATGGGCAGGTTGGTATAGGCAGGGTTTTGCCGCAGCCGCCGCGTCGCCTCCAGGCCATCCATCACCGGCATGTGAATGTCCATGAGCACTAGGTTGGGCTTCAACTCTTCCACGCGCTCAATCCCCTCTTGGCCGTTGTTGGCGAGGTGCAGCGTGATTCCCAACCGTTTGAACAAAGCTACAACCACCAGTTGGTTCACCTTATTGTCTTCTACCAGCAGCACGCTGTTTTCGGCGGTGAAATGATATTTGCCCGGCGTGATGGTGCGGACTTCCGGTTCAATCTCCGGACAACTGGCCTCCTCGTAGGGTAGGGTAAACGTGAAGGTGCTGCCCTGGCCCACCGTACTCTCCAGCGCGAGCGTGCCCCCCAGAATATCCACCAGTTTCTGGGTGATGGACAGCCCCAATCCGGTGCCGCCATACTTCCGGGTGATGGTGTTGTCGGCCTGTTCAAAGGGTTCAAAGATACTGGCTTGCCGTTCGGGCGGAATGCCGATGCCCTGGTCGGTCACGCTGAACCGAAGTACTTTGGCCGTGGTATCCGCTTCCAGGGTAAGGTCCACTTTCTTGCCTTCGTCCGTAAACTTGATAGCGTTCGACACCAGGTTCATCAAAATTTGGTTGAGCATGGTGCGATCCGTTTCAATGCATCCGGGAATGACGTCTCCGCTAGCGTACGAAAACTTCACTCCCTTCTCCAGCGCTTTAATCCGGTTGATTTGATACACCCCATTGCAAATTGATTCAGTCGCGACGGCTCCCTTAGAAAGGTTAAACTTGCCCGCCTCAATTTTTGACAGGTCCAGAATATTGTTGATCAGTTCGGCCAAGTTTTTTCCGCTCATCCGCACGTTTTCCAGGTACTGCAAAAAGGTAGGAGGCACGTTGGCTACCTCAATTTCGTTGATCATGATTTCGCTGAAACCCACAATGGCATTGAGCGGAGTGCGAATCTCGTGGCTCATGTTGGCCAGGAAGTTCGACTTCGCCTGGTTGGCTGCTTCAGCATGGGCGCGGGTGGCTTCAACATCGGACAGCGATTTCTTGAGACGATTTTTGCTCTCCCGCAGGTCTTTGGTTTGGGCGTCTACTTCTTTTTCCAGGTTGAGGCGGTGCTGTTCCAATTGTTCGTTGAACACGATAAGTTCTTCCTGGTGCTGCAACAGTTGTTCTTTATTGACCGATAGTTCGTAGTACTGCTCAAACATCTGAGTAAGAAGATGAGCGTGCTGCTTAGTGAACACCCAGAACACAATACCATTGAATCCGATACTGGCCAGAAAGATGCTCCATCGAGTATACTGGCTTAGGGTGCTGCCTTCTTCATGCACTCGAGGAAAGAGCTGATAGTCAGACCAGATTATTAAAATAAAGGCCAAAAAAGGCAATGCCACCCCAATACGCACCAGGGCTTTTTCCTTCTTATCAGCAATAATAAAGGGGTATCCTACTAGGGTTACCACCAAAACTTCCACCAATCCGTTTCTCCCCAGCGCTGAGGCGTAGACCAAAGCTAGAAAACTGAATACAATCAAGAAGACGTACTTAGCAACGATGTGGTATCGCAAGCGGTTTAGGAGAGGGGGAATTAGCAATGTCACTCCGCAACCAGCCGACACCCAAATCATGATACGGTCGGCCTCCAAGAGCAGATACGTTATTGCGTAGAAAGTGGCAATAGAGGACCCAAAAATGCTGAATATCGAAACAAGCTGAATCCGACTTTTTGCCTCATTCTGAAAGAGAAACTCGTTCAGTGACGTGCGTGCGTTTGCGTATCCGCTCGCTAACTTTGATAAACATGACAATACCAATTGCATACTTCAGTAAGAAAGTAATTGGCCCAAGATGGTGGTTTGACCATTAATGAGGAAGCCGCTTGTGCCCTGAATACTACTAATGACAGTTTTTGCTCTTTATTACTTATTTCGCTGGTGTACGAAACCGAACAGTAGTGTGCGAATACGAACAGTAATCATTTCTCTTGCTTTTCACAACAATCTCATTATCAGCCTTATGTGCAATTGGCACTGTGCTTGAATTACCTCAGGTGTTTGTTGAAAACCTAAACCCAACCGTCATGAAAACTGCTTATTTATTCCTTTTCGCGACCCTTTTCTCCGCAACCACCTACGCCAGCGATGATCCGTACCTCACCAAAACCTTTACGCTCAACGGCCCGGGTGACCTGGAGGTGAGCACCTCGGGGGGAAGCATCGACGTGGTCGGCACCTCGGGCAAGCAGGTCACGGTAGAGATGTACGTGAAGCCCAACGGCGGGTGGAGCTTCTTCGGCAGCGACGACGATGACATCGAAGAAGCCCTGGAGAACTATACCATCGATATTCGCCAGGACGGCGCTAAGGTGATCGCCACCGCCGAGCGCCAGGGAAGCAACTGGGGTAACAGCCAGGTCAGCATTTCCTTTAAGGTAATGGTGCCGAACAGCATCTCGTGCGATCTATCTACCAGCGGCGGCTCCATCAGCGTGGCCGACGTGGAGGGCAAGCACGACATCCGCACCAGCGGCGGCAGCCTCAACTTCAACCACCTCAGCGGCACCACGCAGGCGCACACCTCGGGCGGCAGCATCAACGTGGACGACTACAGCGGTAAGCTCGACGCCAACACCAGTGGCGGGTCTATCAATGTAGACGGCTCCGAGGGCGAAGCCCTGCTAAAAACCTCGGGAGGCAGCATCCGCTTAGAAAATATTCGCGGCAGCCTGGAAGCGCGCACCAGCGGGGGCGGCATCCGCGCCAACGTAGAAGAACTAGGCAAGTTCCTGACCCTGCGCACCAGTGGCGGCAGCATCACGGCCACCATCCCCGGCGGACAAGGGCTGGATCTGGATTTGTCGGGCAACCGGGTGAACACCAAGCTGGTGAACTTCACGGGCGAGTCGGACAAAAACAGTATCAACGGCAGCGTGAACGGCGGCGGCGTGCCGGTGAGCCTGCACACCTCGGGCGGCTCAGTGACGCTGGAGTACGAGGGGATGTAGAGATGTTGTTCCTTACTTCTGGTCTAACGCGGCTCTTATAGCTTATGGCTTTTTACCTTTGGAAATAGCAGCAGTTGGTGCTGCCTATGGGCTAGTGGAATTGACACTGGCTGCACTAATCGGGTCCAAGATTTACGTATCAAGGGAAGGTAACAAGAACTGGAGAAGTCAATCACGAAGCCATGACATTTGGTAAAAACCCGTAGGCTGACCGGGTAAGACAAAATCCAGTACATTAAACCAAAAATTGGTTCCTAACAGAAAGAGACGTATCCCAAACCTGTACGTTTCTTAGCCAAACCGGTGGTTATAAGTTGCTTTCTACGCCTGTTCATCCTCTTCCTTTTCACGGTGAATCTCCGGCAGGCGATTAGGCGAAAGAAGGCGCAGGCCAATGGCGTGGCGGGCGGCATCTTCGGTATGCTCGCAGTAGACCAAATCGACCTGATGCTCGCGCAGCGCGTCGCCGATCTTCACAATCTCTACGTCGCGGTGGTCGGGCGTCACGTCGCGGATGTAGATGGCCAAAATGCGGCCCGGATATTCTTCTACCACCTGTCGGTAGATTTCCGGGTCGTGCTGGCTACTGTCGCCCACCAGCACAAAGTTAAGCGTGGGATAGGTGTCCAGGATTCGGCGAATGTTGCCCAGCTTATGCACGCCGTGCCCTTCTTTGATAAACATAGTGTCGCTGATGCCCAGGTCGCGCAGCAGCACCGGGGCCCGGGGAAGCTCCTGTAGGTCAAAAAACTCGATGAGCAAGTCGTACAGATTCCAGGGACTGCTGGAGACAAAAAAGAGCGGATTGTGCGATTTCTCCAGGCTGCCCGCCCGCAAGGCCCGGTAGAAGGCGGCCACGCCCGGAAACGGCAGGCGCGCCGTCGCGTTTTCCATAAAGGCCCGCCGGAACATGCGCAGCAGTCGGCCCACGTCCGACACCAGCACCGTGTCGTCAACATCAGAAATCACCCCAAATTCTGATTTAAGGTTGGGAATGAGCACTTCGCCCACCGCGGTGACCTCACCCTGGCTTTCCACCACCGCATCCAGCAGGCGCAGCTGCACCGGATACCAGGCAGTGGCTGGCTCCAACTGGGCTTCTTCCACCTCGAAGGTGAGGTTGAAGTAACCTTCTTCGTCGGTTTCCACCGTGCGGGCTTTCCCCTGAAACACTCCTTGGACGCGCACGAACGGAATTTCGCGGCTACCAATACGCTTGGCCGAGGCCACCAAATTCTGCCACACGGTGTCGTCGGGAGTGGGCTTCACCAGGCCGGTATCCTCCAGCACCCGGCCCATCAGGGTCACCGACTGCTCGTTGCCGTAGCCACGATAGGGCACAATCATCACCGGCTTGATGAAATCCAGCTTCTTCCGAATGGCAAACTTGGTGCGGTCGAACGAGTCTTCGATGCGGTCGAGCAGGGTGAGTAGGGAGTTGGTGGGGGGCATGGGTGACTAGATTGTTGGGCAGGAAAGGTACGAAAAGCCGGTGGGTAGCGCAACCTTCGCCAATGCTGCCGCATCCAGAGTTCCACTTCTCCCACCTTTTTCTCCAGCAGCGCAATACGCTCTTCCTGCAGCGAGGGCGGATCGAGAATGGTGCTGTAGAAGCCGTCTGCCTTCCAGAGTTCTTGCCAAGTGAACGTGCGCTAGGAAGAGACAAAAGAAGGCATGAAATTTTAAAAGCATACCACAACCGTACCCTAAGTTAAAGTTCGTAGCATTCGCCTGTTGGCTGTCATTCCGTAGGAAACTTTTTGCAAAGAGGGCGGCATCTTTCCGCCAAACAACAACAAGCATTATAAAAACAGTCGGTCAGTACGGCGTGCCTGTCTAAGGAATAAAACCCTCACATAAGTTCGCTTTTAGAGAACTTTTTTGTATATTTGTTTCACAACTAGCCCAATGAAACGAATCATTGCAAAAAGTACGCTCCGGGAATTTTGGGAGAAGCATGCGGATGCTGAACAGTATCTGAAAACTTGGTACGATACTACAAAGAGTTCGAAATGGAATTTGCCAAACGATGTGAAACTAACCTACACTAATGCAAGCATTCTAAAAAACGGTCGGGTTGTTTTCAACATTAAAGGAAATGCTTACCGGCTAATTGCCAAGTTTAATTATGAGAAGCAATGGGCGTTTATCCGATTTATCGGCACCCATGCCGAGTACGATAAAATTGATGCGAACACGATTTGAATAAGCTATTATGAAAGTGAAACCCATCAAAACCGAAGAGGATTACCGAAAAGCCCTCAGACAACTTGAGCCCATCTTTGACGCTCCGATCAATACCGAAGCGGGCGACGAAGCAGAAATTCTGTCTTTGCTCATCGAAAACTACGAAAACGAACACTATCCCATTGAGGCGCCCGACCCCATTGAGGCCATCAGAATACGCATGGAAGAGCTAAGCATACGTCAAAAAGATTTGGTAGGAATCATCGGAGGGAAAAGTCGAGTGTCGGAAATCCTCAACCGAAAGAAAAAGCTAACAGTGGACATGATCAGAGAGCTGGAGCAGCTGCTTCATATCTCCGCATCGATCTTAGTGCGTGATTACCAACTGACAAGCGACAAAGGAACTGAACCCATAGCAAGGACACCCTCCAAGGTATGAAAACGCTAACAGATGAGTCCGTAGCTCTTTACTGTCATTAAACATTCCATGTAGGCTATTCCACGCCGGACGTTCCACGCCGGACGTCCCACACCGGACAGAAATTTTTGGCATCATGGACCCAAGGCTTGTTGCCACGAGGCCAGCTTGCTCGCGCACCAATTCGCCCCTATGACCGCTACCCCTTCCCCTCCCGAAAAGCCCTTTATCATCTACCGCTCGTCGGCAGGTTCGGGCAAGACCTACACGCTGGCGTTGGAGTATCTCACCCTGGCCCTGCGCCAACCCACTGCCTACCGCGGCATTCTGGCCGTTACCTTTACCAACAAGGCCACGCAGGAGATGAAAACCCGCATCGTGCAGTTTTTGTACCAGCTCACCAACGGTCAGAACGAGCCGCTGCGCGAAGAACTGCGACGGCGCACCTCCCTCACCGATGCGCAACTGACCGAGCGGGCGCAGCAGGTGCTTCGGCACTTATTGCACGGATACTCCTACTTTGCGGTGATGACCATCGACGCGTTCTTCCAGCGGGTGGTGCGGGCCTTCGCTCGGGAGATGAATTTGCAGGCGGGGTTCAGCATCGAGATCGACGAGCGCAAGGTGCTGGAGGAGGTGATCGACGAACTGCTACTCACCCTGGGCGACGGACAGCACAAGGGCCTGCGCCGTTGGCTCACCCGCTTTGCCGAAGAAAAGGTGGAGACCGGAAAAAGCTGGGACTTCCGCCGCGACATCAAGACGCTGGCGCGTGAATTATTCAAGGAAGAGTATAAGCAGCTGCAAGCGCAGGAACCAGTACGGGGCAACATGACCACCATCCTGGAAAAGCTACGCACCCTACGGCAACGGTTCGAGCAGCAGATGCAGCAGTACGGTCAGCAAGGACTGGATATGATGGAGCGGCACGCGCTGGCAGTAGAAGATTTCTCGTACGGAAAAAGCGGAGTGGCTGCCTACTTCCCGAAACTCGTGAACACCACCGAATACGAACCGGGAGTGCGCGCGCAAGCAGCCTGCAAAGATGCCAACCAATGGTCGACCAAAACTTCCAAGAAAAAGGAACAAATTATGGTCGCGGTGGAAGGTGGACTGCGCAGCACCCTTGAGGATGCGTTGCGCTACCATCAGGAGCACAAGCAGGTCTACCATTCTACCGTTGCGTTGAGCCGCTTTGTGTACACCCACGGCATTTTGCACCACCTGGAAGCGCAGTTGCAGACCTACAAGCGTGAGCACGACCTGATGCTCATCTCCGATGCCCCACTGTTTCTAAAAGACATCATCGGCAGCGACGACACGCCTTTTATCTACGAAAAGATCGGCACCACCTATCAGAATTTCCTGATCAACGAATTCCAGGATACCTCCGGCTTGCAGTGGGCTAACTTTCGTCCGCTAGTAGAGAATAGCCTCGGGTCCGGGCAGCGCAACCTGGTGGTGGGCGACGTGAAGCAGTCGATCTACCGCTGGCGCGGCGGCGACTGGCAACTGCTGCTCGAAAAAGATCCAGCACGACGTGGCCGACTACCAAACCGAGGTGCGCGATCTGGACCGCAACTACCGCAGCCGTCGGCACATCGTGGACTTCAACAACGCGCTCTTCGCCCAGCTGTCGGAGCTGCTGTACCAGACAATGGAAGCTCGTTTGGAAGAAGTAACCGACGAACCCATGCGGCAACTGCTGCTCCAGCGCGCCGCGGTGATCCGCACCGCCTACGCCCGGTCCGCGCAGGCGCTCCCGGCCACCTACGGAGGAGATTGGCACGGACACGTGCGCATCCAACTGCTGGAGCAAGACCAGTTAGCCGGTGAGGAAGACGACGACGATACCCACTGGAAAGACCACGTGAAGGAGCAGCTTCCGGCAATGGTAGAGCGTTTGCAGGATCAGGGCTACGCCCTGCAAGACATCGCCTTTTTGGTGCGTAACAAGCGCGAGGGGCAAGAGATCGCTGCAACCTTTATGGATTATAAGAACCAGAATAGGGCGCGGGTGGGCTACCGCTACGAAGTGATCTCGCCGGAATCGCTGTTCTTGAACGCTTCCCTCACGGTGGGCTTGCTGGTGGACGTGCTGCGGTTCTTGGACAATCCCGACGACCGCATCGCGCAGGGCAGCATCGTCCATAAGTACCGTCGCTTGCAAAACCTACCGCAGGAGTCCGCTGCGTGGCACCGGCTGTTTGCGGCCGCCGGAGACAAAGTAGACCTAACGATTTTCTATCAGGCGCTTCCGCCTGACTTCGAGCGCTTCCAGGAATACTTGAATAAGCTGCCGCTCTACGAACTGGTGGAGAACCTGGTGCAACTCTTCGGCTTGGACAGCAGCAACAGACAGCAAGCGACGGAAACGATCTACTTGCAGGCGTTTCAGGATGCGGTGCTCAATTATAGCCGCGTAGAACAGGGGGATTTGCATTCGTTCTTACAGTGGTGGGAAGAGCGGGGACAAGAAACCTCGGTGCAGGTGCCCGAAGCCGTCGACGCCATGCGCATCATGACGATCCACAAGGCCAAGGGCTTGCAGTTCAAGGTGGTGATCCTACCGTTCTGCACCTGGGAAACTGACCACAAGCCTTCGCAGACCAACATTTTGTGGAGCCGCACCGCAACGCTTCCCCTCAACGAATTGGGGTTGATGCCCCTGCGGTACGAAAGCGGACTAACCAAGACCGTATTTGAACAAGAGTACTTCGAGGAGCTAATCCGGGTGCACATGGATAACCTCAACCTGCTGTACGTGGCCTTCACCCGGGCCGAGGAGTGTTTATACGCATTTGCGCCCCCGAAGAGGAACAAAGAAGGTTACAAGGTCAACTCGGTGGCCAACGCCCTGCGCCAGAGCTTTACCGAAGCGTCATCCTCGTCCGAGCGGATTAACTTGACCAACCACTTTGATGAGGCCGCCAATGTGCTGGAGATAGGCAACGATCCTCGGAAAACGCGTTCCCATACCAAGAAAGAAGCCTTCGTACTGGCTAATTATCCTTCGGTGCGGTGGCGCGACCGACTGATGGTGCGTCCCACCTCGCACGGCTACTTTGCCGAGTCATCGGAGCCCAATGCGCTGAGCGTCAATCTGGCGGGCCTGCTTCGGGAAGTGCTGGTGCGCACCCGCCACCGCGACGAGGCCGAGCGCCACCTGCAGGACGTATACTACGAACGGGGCATCACCCAGGCCGAGCGCCAGCAACTGGAGCAGCGGGTAAATCAGGCAATGAACGATGCCAGCTTACAACCCTGGTACGAGCACCCGGGGCCGGTGATGATCCAACGCACTTTGCTAACGGGTGAGCAGCGCTACGTGTGCCCTGATCGGGTGATGCTTTCACCATCGACAGGAACCGAAAAGTCGGCCACTGTTGTACAATTCGGATTAGCCGACGAGCAGCAGGAGCATACGCGCATCGTGAAGCGCAGCGCCGCTATCTTGCAGTCACTGAATCACGCTTCGGTGAAGGGATATTGGGTGAACGTGCAAACGCTGAAAGTAACAGAATTGCTTGATGGTTGATACGTTCTACCCTCGCGCCAGCGCCGGGATGTTCTCGTAGCCCCACGGATAGCGCTGCGCGCGGGAGAGCATCCGGTTGGCTTCATCGTCGTTTTTAAAGCGTTCGTTCACTGGGTCCCAGTGCAATTTTCTTGGCACCTTCATGGCAATGTGCGACACCAAACAAGCGCTACACGAGCGGTGCGCTACCTCGACCGGAGAGATCGTCAATTCGCGCGACTTGATACAGTCCAGCCAGTTGCCGTGCTGCTCGGGGCTGGAGTACAGGTGCACCTCATCCGCCCCAATCTCCGACTGCAACAGCTTGGGATCACTGGCCGAGAACGCTTCCGAACCCTTAAAAGAAGGATCATTGGCCGTCACTCCCACGTTGCCACGCGAGACGAAGATCCAGCCGTCGGTGCCCTCGAAGCGCACGCCGTTGGGGAACTCACCGTCCACAATCATCTCCACGCCGTTGGCGTACTTGCTGATGACATGGTAGGGCCCGTGCACCGTCCACAGGCCGTCTTCCGGGAACTGGGCGGTGGCTTCCACTTCCACCGGGCCGGTATGCTCGGTGCCCATGCCCCAGTGGGCAATGTCAATGTGGTGTACGCCCCAGCCGGTGATCATGCCCGCCCCAAACTGCTCGCAGCGCAGCCAACCCGGCCGCGAGTAATCAGTCTGCGGGTGCACCCGCTCCAGGGTATAGGGCACGTAGGGCGTAGACCCCAGCCACATCTCGTAGTTGAGGTTATTCGGAACCTCCATCGGGGCCGGGGTGCCGCCCGCCGGATCGCTGGGCAGTCCGATCTTCACGGTTTGCAGATCGCCGATGCGGCCGTTGCGCACCAGTTCGCAGGCCCGCTTGAACTGAGGCCAGGGGTTCATGGAGCGCTGCTGGCTGCCCAACTGAAACACCGCACCGGTGCGGTGGATAATGTCGCTCATGGCCCGCCCTTCTTCAATGGTGAGCGAGGTAGGCTTCTGCAAGTAGATCGCTTTGCCCGCCAGCGCCGCCTCGATGGCCGGTTGGGCGTGCCAGTGGTCGGGCGTGCTGATGATCACCGCGTCGATGTCGGGGTTGGCGAGCAGCTCGCGGTAGTCGTCGTACATCTGCACGTCGATGAACTTATCCTTTTGCTTGTTCTCGGCGTACCACTGCTCGATAAAGCGTTTGCCGTTCTCTTTGCGCTGGCTATCCACGTCGCACACCGCCACCACGCGCGACAGATCATGCTTCATGGTTTCGGGCAGGTCATGGTCGCGGGCGATGCGGCCGCACCCGATTTGCCCCACGTGGATCTTGTTGCTGGGCGCGTCTTTGCCAAAGACGGTGGAGGGCACAATGGTGGGCACAAAGAAGGCTCCGGCCGTGCTGGCGAGTGATTTTTTGAGGTAGTTGCGTCGGTTCATTGGTGTTTACGTTTCTTGTTCTATAATTTCAGTGATTTGCTCTAGGTTCATAGGCAGATAGTCAACCGCAATGTGCCAGATGATTTGATAATCAATGCCAAAGTAGTCGTGACTTACCCGATTTCTCAATCGGTACATTTCTTTCCAAGGAACACTGGTATATTTTTCTTTCAAAGTGTCAGGCAAGTTCTTAGTAGCCTCACCAATGATCTCAAAGTTTCTTACGACTGCATCGACCGTTTTATGATCCTGCTGGAAGGAATCATCATTATGCTCTGCAATGTACTCCTGAATGCGAAGCATAGAAGTGCGTATGTCCTCCAAGTACAGGATGTAGTTTCTCTCTTTAGCCAACGTACTTCACTTGTTTTAGAATTTGCTCGCTGAGTTGCTTTTTCAGTGCTCGCTCCGTTACCAAATCTACCTTTCGGTCGAATACACTCTCGAGGTATTCTTCCAAAGCAAAAAACTCCCAGCCGGGGGTGACCGCAAAATCAACCAAAATATCTATATCGCTGTTTTCGGTCTGTCGGCCTTCGGCAAAAGAACCAAAGTAGCCAATTTTATTTACATAAAACCTATCAGACAGATAGGGTTTAATCTCTTTCAGTTTTTTCTCAATACTCTTAGAAGTCAGCATATATTTAACGTTATGCGTCTTAGCATTAGCCAAAGAAGAAGATACTAGTTCCAAGTAAGTCTGCCAACGACAATACAAGCAAAGTTCTCAATGCTACTCTTCTTGGTGAGGTGCTACTTACTGTTTTTGACTGAAGATTCAGAAATAAGATATTACCAAAATAAACTGCGGCAACGCAGAGGATTACAACTATGTAGACAGATCCGAATCTGATTACAAAGCTACGGAGAAGATTTTCTTTTAAAGCCTCGAAGCCTTCTAGACCACCCAAAAATAAGAAAGCGGACAAGAAGAACACCAACCCACTCATAGCAAATGTTAGGAGCCAGTTGATAATCTTCATGATCCAAACCTCCGTAAATTAATCATTTTCCCCCAACACCCATTCAATTCCCCCTAAAATATGTTGCATAAACACCGGGTCGGAGTAGTGCTCGGAGCGATGGCCGAGCGAGGTGAACCACTCTCGGCCGCCGTCGGTGGTGTGGCACCAACTGGTGGGGAAGGTGTCGCCGAAGGTGTCGCCGGGGTACTCCGCCTTCTTCTCGTCTTCCACCGTCGTTAGGTCAGCGGCGAGCAGCACGTGGACGTCGGGGTTGAGCTGGTTCAGGTAGTAGCACTCATCCTGCTTGATCTTCCAGACAGCGGGCAGAAAGCTGGTAGAAGGGTGATCAGAATCAAGCACCTTCACCTCGAAGTCTTGCAGCGGCGGGTGGCGCACGAACCGGCCGCCCAGCATGCGCGCGAACCAGGGCCAGTCGCGCTCCGAGCCGCAGGCCGAGTGGATGCCCACCATCCGTCCGCCCGACTCCATATAGTCTTTGAAGGCCTCGTGCTGGGCCGGAGTATCGAAGATGTCGTTGTTGGTGTTTGATAGAATGATAACGTCGAACTGTTTCAGATTGTCGGACGTGAACGCACCAGGGTCTTCGGAGGGCACCACCGTGAAGCCGTTCTCGTCGGCTAACTTTTGGATGGCCTTGATGCTCGCCGGAATGTTATCGTGCACGTAGCCCTCACCGTTCTTGGTGTATAACAGCATCCGCTTGCCGCGCAGATTCGCCACGCGGCGCACCTGCACCCGAGGCGGGTGGGCGAAGTCCTGCCAGTAGCGCTGCGCCGTCACCGAGTCGATCTGCCCGTCGTAGACCAGCATCCGGTAGCGCTGGGCGTAGTTGCGGCCCGGTTGCAGCACCCAGTCGCGGTCTTGGGTGGGATTAAAGTTCACGAACACATTTTCTTCGCCCTCGTTGGCCCCTTCGGGCCAGATGCGCAGCAACTCGGGAAAGTTGAAGTTGGTCGGGTGCGTCATAAACAGCACGCCCGCCTCGCCCCTGTCAGTAGGACCTCGCACGTCGATCCAACGGGCGCGGGTGCCGTTGCCGTCAGCCTTGTTTTTGCCCGCCGAAGTGAGCAGGTGCGCCGTGCGGTCGTCCCAGGCGGCGTTGGCCCGGAAGCCAAAACCCTGGTAGCGGTACTCCTTCACGGTGAAGGGCTGCTCGGTAACGTTGCGCTGGGTGGTGGTGAAGTCCAGCAAATACGACTTCTGATCGGCATCACTGTTCCACACCCGCAGGTCCCAGGTTTCATTGAGCAGCTTTTGCCCGCTAGACTGGTCGGTGGTGTCGGCGTAGGCGATGGACTCGTGCCAGGCGGTGAGCGCCCCGAACACCGGGCCGCTGGCCGTGGAAGTCACGCCCCGCGCTTCCACGGTGCCCTGCCCCTTCACCAAATTCCAGAAGTCGATCTCGCGTCCGCCGAACTCGGTATGCGTCCAGGGGTTCCAGATGCCGTAGTGGTGGTAGTGGTCGGGCGGCTGGATGCGGGTAAGTGTGCCCCCGGCGGGAGAGCGCAGCGGGTGAATAAAGCCCCCGCGTCGGTAAATTTCATCCACGCCCGCGGGCACCGGCGCCCGGCCGTACTGGTACGTAAGCACTTCGCGCCCGGCCAAGGTAAACGTAACCGCTTCCCCTTGATCCTGCGCAACCACGGCCGGAGCGGGAGTCGCGCTTGAAGAGGCGGTGCGTTGCAGCGAGTAGCGGCGGGTGGTACGGGCCGGGGTCTCACCGCGCAGCACCCAACGGAGGCCCCCGACCGGAGATACGTCCCACTGCACTGCTACGGGCTGCGTATCGTCGCCCCGGTGCTCCAGCAGTTGTAGACTATCCACGGAGGTGCCGGACAGTTGGAGTTCATCCCAAGCGATTGAAACCGGAGTATTCAGGCGCGGGTAATCGCCCGCTTCGACGGTGAACTCGACCAAAGACTGGGCGGATAGAGAAATAATCGGCAAAGCAAAGGCGAGCAGGAGGAAAAGGCGAGGGAACATCAGTGGGTTGTCGTAGCGATAAAAGGGACGGAAGATAGGTATTTTACCGGCATACTGCCACTTTCTTGGGCAAATTGTTGCACAGAACGACCCTACTACGCTGTTAAAGCAGTCCATATTATGCTCCTCGCTTCGCCAAAAAAGTACATCCCGGACGATACGCCGCCGCGTAGTACGTTGCGGTTGCATTAGGTCAGCGTGATAACTTATCCTGAGTGAGTACCAACAAAATTAGCCGGATTTGTTACCGAGCACCGGGTATCAACAACAAATCCGGTAGGGGCAGTGGCACACCACCGGTAATTAGTAAAAAACTTAGCTGAAAAATAGCGGATCACTGCCGTTTAACCACTCGCATGTAAGGGGGATGTACTAAGGAGCGCTGCTTGATCACTGCTATGTAAGGGGGATGTACTGAGGAGGGCTGCTTAGCCACTTTTATGTAAGGGGGATGTACCAAACGACGCCGCTTTGCAACCGCCCCGGTGGAAGTAATGACAAAGTACCGCCGCTTTGTTATTGCCCCCGACTGGGCAAGTCCTCCGCCCCGGTGATTTATCAGTGAATCCGAATGAAGTTCTTACATTATCCCATCATCTGCCGGATGCCCAGCTCCAGTCCGCGCAGTTCGGCCAGCCCGCGCATCCTTCCGACGGCCGAGTAGCCGGGGAAGAAGGGACGGCCCGCGTCGAACAGCGTCTGGTGGCCGTGGTCGGGGCGCATCGGCATGGCCAGATCATCACGACCGGCCCGCTGCCGCGCCCGTTGCTCGTTGATGAGCGCGCGCATCACGGCAAACATATCGGTGCTGCCCCCCAGGTGATCGGCCTCGTAGAAGCTACCGTCAGCCTCGCGCTGCACGTTGCGCAGGTGAATAAAGTGGATGTGCCCGCCCAGTCGCTCCACGATGCCCGGCAGGTCGTTGTCGGCCCGTCCGCCCAGCGAGCCGGTGCAGAAGGTGAGGCCGTTGCTGGACGAAGGCGCCGCCTCAACGAGTTCTTTCAGATCGGCTTCGGTGCTCACGATGCGGGGCAAGCCCATCACCGGGAAAGGCGGATCGTCGGGGTGGATAGCCAGCTTAACCCCTACTTCTTCGGCCGTGGGCACCACCGCCCGCAGGAAATAAAACAAGTTTTCTTTTAATTGGGCGGCATCAATAGCATCGTAGGCCGACAGCCGTCGCCGGAAGGCGTCGAGCTCGTACACCTCGCGGGTGCCGGGTAGTCCGGCCATCAGGTTTTGCTGTAACGCGTGCCGCTCCTCTTTCGACAATGCGTCCAAGAACTCCTGAGCCGCGGTCTGTTGTTCATTGGAGTAGTTATCGGCAGCTCCGGGGCGCTTGAGCACGTACAAATCAAAGGCCGCCAGCGCCCGCACGTCGCAGCGCAGCGCTAGTGAGCCATCGGCCACCGGGTAGGCCAGGTCGGTGCGCGTCCAGTCAAGCACCGGCATGAAATTATAGCACACCGTGTAGATGCCGCACGCGGCCAGATTCACCAGCGTCTGTCGGTACTTTTCCAGGTAATCCTCTCGGTCAGCCGCGGCCGTCTTGATGCTTTCGGGCACGTTCACGCTCTCCACCACGCTCCAGGTGAGTCCGGCCTCGGCCACCGTTTGCTGCCGCTTCCGAATCTCCTCAACGGGCCACACCGCACCGGCGGGGATGTGGTGCAGGGCGGTGACGATGCCGGTGGCGCCCACTTGCCGAATTTCGGGCAGCGTGACCGCATCGTTGGGGCCGTACCAGCGCCAGGTGGGTTGCAGGGGGGGAAGGTTCATGGTGGATTAAGTTGGTGAATGAGTGAGTGAAAGAGTAAAGGTAGGGACTAGGTGGGAATAGTGCTAGGGGTGGAAGCATTCGTTGGGCAGTGCGTTCGTGGTTTTAGTGACTGCTCGATATAAATCAAGAAAGGAACTATCTTAATTTTGTGTACCTATGTAATGAAGAAACCAAGCCGAAGATAATGAGAACCAAACTGATGCTCCTCGTCGGAGCCACTTTATTGGCCACCGCCTACCGGGCCCGCGGACAATCAACCAGTAGCCTTACGGATTTCCGGCAGCAGCAGCAACGCATCACCAAAACCGGGATGCTGACCCTGGGCAGTTGGGCGGTGGGCAACTTTGTGGTGAGCGGACTGTCGCTAAACCAACCTAAGGACGATCGCTACTACTTCCACCAGATGAACGTGCTATGGAACACGGTGAACGTGACGCTGGCGGGCCTGGGCTACTGGCGAGCCACCCGCCTGGACACCGACGTCTCGCTGGCCGAAGCCGTGAAGAGCCACCACGGTCTGCGCCGCACCCTGCTGTTCAACGCCGGGCTCGACGTGGCCTACGGTGCGGGGGGATTCTATCTGCTGGAAAGGGCTAAGAACGACGCGGAGCAAGCCGATCGCTGGCGGGGTTATGGCCGGTCGCTCATCTTGCAGGGTGGCTTTCTGCTGGTGTTCGACGCGGTACTCTACTTGGTGGTCGGCACGCAAGCTGATTCGCTCGACGCGCTGCTGAACAAACTAAGCGTCCGCCCCGGTGGGGTAGGATTTATTCACCGGTTCTGACGCCTTTCGGCGGTAATTTTGTTACTAACGCATGGAAGTCCCTTACTACACTCCCGATCAGGTGAACCTGATGCCCGACCAGCCGGGGGTTTACAAGTTTTATAATAGCGAGCGCACGCTCATCTACGTGGGCAAGGCCAAAACCCTAAAAAACCGAGTGAGTAGCTACTTCAACAAGTCGAAGGGTGCCAACCGGAAGACGCGCAAGATGGCCAGCGAGGTGCGCAGCATCGAGTTCACCATCGTCAACTCTGAGTTTGACGCGCTGCTGCTAGAGAACAGCCTGATCAAGAAGAACCAGCCGCGCTACAACATCCTGCTCAAGGACGACAAGAGCTATCCCTACATTCTGCTTACCAACGAACGCTTCCCGCGTATCATTCCCACCCGCCGCCTCATCCACGGGCAGGGCAAGTACTTCGGTCCGTTCGCCAGCATCAAGGGCATGAACAACATTCTGGAACTGCTTCGGAACCTTTACCAAGTCCGCACCTGTCGCTACGACTTGTCGGAGAAGAATATCAAAGAAGGCAAGTTCAAGGTGTGTTTGGAGTATCACATCGGCAACTGCCGGGGGCCCTGCGAGGGTTTGCAATCAGAAGAAAACTACAACGCGGACATCGATCAGGCCACCAACATCCTGAAGGGCAACCTGGGCGTGCCGCGCACCTACTTCCGCGAGAAGATGCAAGAAGCAGCCGAAAACCTGGAGTTCGAGCTGGCGCAGCAGTACAAGCTGAAGACCGAACTGCTGGCCAAGTACCAGGCCAAGTCGTTGGTGGTCAACGACCACATCGGCGATACCGACGTATTCTCGATTGTCTCGGACGACCAGATGGCGTTCGTCAACTACCTTAAGGCCAACAAGGGAGCCATTGTACTCACCAAAACCATCGAGGTGAAGAAGAAGCTCGACGAGAGCGACGGGGAGATTCTGGCGCTCATCATGGTCGAGCTGCGCGAGCGCTACCGCAGCACCGCCACCGAAGTGCTCACCAACATCGAGATGCCAGTGGTCATTGAGGGCGTAGCGTTCACCGTTCCGAAGATCGGCGATAAGCGGAAGCTGGTGGATATGTCGATTAAGAATGCTTTGTACTACAAGCGCGAGCGCTTCAACCGGGTGCAGGATAACAAAGAGCGCATTCACCGGGTGGTGCTCAAGCTGCAGGAAGACTTGCGTCTGAAGGTGCCGCCCGTGCATCTGGAGTGCTTCGACAACTCCAACATGCAGGGCACACACCCGGTGGCCTCGATGGTGTGCTTCAAAAATGGCAAGCCCTCCAAGAAAGACTACCGCAAGTTCAACATCAAGACCGTGGTGGGTCCCGACGACTTCGCCTCGATGTACGAGATCGTTTTCCGACGCTACAAACGCCTGCTCGACGAAGAAGCGGATTTGCCTAACCTCATTGTGATCGACGGGGGCAAGGGGCAACTGAGCGCGGCCTGTCAGGCGCTGAAGGACGTGGGTATCTACGGAGACATTCCGATTATCGGCATCGCCAAGCGGCTGGAAGAGATCTACCGCCCTGAAGACCCGTATCCGTTGCACATCGATAAGAAGTCGGAGTCGCTGAAGCTGATCCAGCGGGCGCGGGACGAGGCGCACCGCTTTGCGATCACCTTCCACCGGCAGAAGCGCTCCAACGCCGCCTTCCGCAGCGAACTGGAGGACATCAAGGGCATCGGAAAGAAAACGGCCATGTCGCTGTTGAAGAACTTCAAGTCGGTGAAGCGCATCAAAGAGGCCGAGGAAGAAGAACTGGTATCTTTGGTCGGCCCGGTAAAGGCCAAGGCGCTGAAAGAAGCGCTGGCCGATAAGGTGCTGGGTTGATAGTATCCAGATATGATGAATATGTCTACCTTTGAATGATGAATATGTCTACCTTTGAATGATGACCCTTAATCTTTATCGAAATTTGCCGTGGGTTGCGCTGTCGCTCCCCATTCTTTTTGCGCACTGCACCCGCCCTGAACCGCCAACTGAACCTATCCCTTCCGACGCTGTCCGCAATGTGGTGGTTATCATCGGCGACGACCACGCCACCTCGGTGCTGGGCGCCTACGGCAACAGGGTAATCCGCACGCCGAACCTGGATCGGTTGGCCAGCCAGGGCACCACGTTCTTGCGCGCCTACGCCAACTCGCCGGTGTGCACGCCCTCGCGGCAGTCGCTCCTCACCGGGCGCTACCCGCACGCAGCCGGGGTCACCTTGCTGCGTACCGCGTTGTCCGATGAGCAGGTCACCCTGGCCGAGCACCTCAAGCAGCAGGGATACCGCACCGGCGTGGTGGGCAAAACCCACTTCAACAGCGATTTGTCGCACGGCTTCGATACGCTCGTTGGGCGGACTGATTACTATGCGTTTAAGGAAACGCTGCCGACCCATATGTTGCCCGACTCAGTGCGCACCCGTCCTCTGCCGTGGCGTCCCTTTCAAACTCCGGCACGCATTTGGCTCAACGCCGACGCCCTACCTAATAATACCTACGATGCCGAAAGCGAGGGCACCTTTTTTGCTAACCGGGCGGCTGATTTCATCCAAGACAATCAGGACACTTCTTTTCTGCTGTGGGTGGGCTTCTTCGAGCCGCACTCGCCCTTCAACTTTCCCATCGAGTACACCGGAAAGTATAGCTCTGATGACATCACCCTGCCCGAGACCTCGGATGAAGATAACCGTTGGGTGCCGGAGATTTTTCGCGCGCTGTCTGATGAGGATAAGCGGGGAGTGGTGGCGGCTTACTACAATTCGGTAGAATATCTGGACAAGAACGTAGGCGTCGTACTCGATGCATTACAAGAATCGGGGCTGGACAAAAATACGTTGGTCATTTATCTGGGCGACCACGGGTATTTGCTGGGCGATCACCGACGCTTCGAAAAGCACATGATGTGGGAGGAGGCTGTGCGGGCACCGCTGATTATAAGAGCCGGTGAACAATTTGCTTCCGGTCAACGCACCGAAGCGCTCACTGAATTCGTGGACGTGGTGCCCACCATCACCGAACTGCTGAACGTGCCCCCGTTGCCCACCGCCCAGGGCCGGAGCACCGTGGCGGTGTTGGAACACCCGGATACTACGCTGCGCGAGTTCGTGTTCTCCGAATTCTTGGTGGATAACAAAGCTATGATCCGCAACCAAGAGTGGAAGTATATTTTTACGTCAGGAAAGCGCGATTTAGGACAGGGCTACGCTACCGGTTTTGGCCCGTCGGGAGTGCTGGAGCGCTTATATAACCAACAGACCGATCCGCACGAAACCACCGATGTGGCGTCACTTCCCGAAAATCAGGCGGTGCTGGCCAAGATGCAGCAGGAAATGCTTACTTTGTTCTGGGAAACGCATCCGAAGGCCGACCAACTGCCCGAGGGGCTATCCGTAGCGGAGCAACTTACCTGGTTTTGTGAGCCGGTGGAGGATGATGCGGATTACGGGGAGTGATACATTGTAGGAACATCATTAATGATGTTCCTACAATCATCTGACTACCAACGTCATATTTCAACCCATTATTCGCGCTACCGAACAATGATCGAAGACTTTCAAATAATGAAGTGTATTTCCGGAGTCTCGTTAACTATACTTTTGATCCTACTAGGTTGCCAACCTACGACGGACACCATAACATCGGAGGAAAAGCCTCCGAACGTGCTGTTTATTGCGGTAGACGATCTGCGCCCCGAACTGGGCTGCTACGGGAAGGACTACATCCACTCTCCCAACATCGACCGCTTGGCCCAAACCGGGATGGTTTTCGAACGGGCCTACTGCCAGCAGGCGGTGTGTTCTCCGTCGCGCACCAGCCTGATGACCGGCCTGCGCCCTGATGCTACGGAAGTGTACGATCTGGAAACCCGCTTCCGCGAGACGGTTCCGAAGGTGGTCACGCTGTCGCAGCACTTCAAGCAGCAGGGCTACCACGCGGAGTTCTGGGGCAAAATATACCACGCCGCCCTGCTGGACAGTGCCTCGTGGAGCGTAGGAGGAGCGGATCAGAACCGCCGGATTGAACCCCAGTGGCCCCAGGAAAACTGGCGGGCCTACGCCCTGGCGAGCAGCAACGCTATCGCCGACCAGTACGAAAACCGGGGCGGATTGCCCTACGAGCGGGCCGCGGTGCCCGACACTGCCTACCCCGACGGTATCATTGCGGCCCGGGCCATCGAAACCCTGCAAGCACTGAGTCAGCGCGACCAACCCTTTTTCCTGGGAGTTGGGTTCTACAAACCACACCTGCCCTTTAATGCCCCTCAGAAATACTGGGACCTGTACGATTCTACCGACATTACTTTGTCGGAATTTCCCAACGCTCCCGAGAACGCTCCCGAAGTAGCACTCACCGACTGGGAAGAACTGCGGGCCTACGCTTCGGTGCCCAAAGAAGGGGCGGTGGACGAGCAACTGGCCCGCCGCCTCACGCACGGCTACCGGGCCTGCATCAGCTTCACCGACGCCCAGGTGGGGAAAGTCCTTGATGAACTGGACCGGCTGGACTTGCGGAAGAACACCATCATCATGCTGTGGGGCGACCACGGCTGGAAACTGGGCGACTACGGCGACTGGTGCAAGCACACTAATTTTGAAGTCGACGCCCGCGCTCCGCTCCTGGTGAGCGCTCCGGGCATGGTGGTCGCTGGGCAACGCACGGATGCCCTGGTAGAGTTTGTCGACATCTATCCTTCGCTGTGCGAACTGGCCGGACTGCCGCTACCAGCTCATCTGCAGGGCACCAGCTTCGTTCCGCTATTAGAAGACCCTACCCAAGCCTGGAAAGATGTAGCGCTGAGTCAGTTTCCTCGGCAGCAAGAGAAAATCATGGGTTACTCCCTGCGCACCGACCGTTACCGCTACACCCGCTGGCAGCAGCGCGACACCCGGCAGACGGTGGGGCAAGAACTATACGATCACCAAAACAACGTTTTAGTGACAAAAAACATGGCCACACAACCGGACTACGCCCCCGTGGTGCGGGAACTGGATTCGCTGCTGGATGTCCGCTGGGCCGCATCATTACAATAAACGCACAATGCATAAAATAACCTATCGTTCATTCATCATTTTAGGCCTTTGCCTGCTGGGTATTTTGCCACTCGCCGCCCAAAACCAACAGCAGACCTTCGACCACCGGATGCAGCTAACGCTTGATCGGCTGACCGGCTCCGACGTATCGCCGGTTTTTACGTCCGATTTTATTTTGGCCGACGTGGCGCTAGACCCGGATTACCCGCGGCGGTTTTATAATTTTAGCGGTGATTTATCAGGGCGCTATATTGAGGTGATGTCGCTGTTTCCCGATCAACCCAGTGCGGTAAATCTGGATAGCCTGGTGCAGCAACTGCTCAGCTACCAGCGGGCCGACGGTCGCTTTGGTGATGCCGACTTGGTGTTTAGTGCGGAAGAAATTGGGGGTGAACACATGGCCCTGCTGTGGGGCAACGGCCGCCTGTTGGTGGGCTTGATGCAGTACTACCAGCAAACCCAAGATCAAAAGGTGTTGGTGGCCGGACGCCAACTGGGCGACTTCTTTTTACAGACCTACGAAGCTAGTGCCACTCCGGCAGTGCGGGAAAAGCTAAAAGATTTCGGGGCGAAGGGCATCATTTGCTTTACGCAGTACATTGAGGGTTTGGTGATGCTCGCGAAGCACACCGACGATGATCGCTACGCCGAGGTAGCCGCCCGGGCGTATCAGGTACTGCCTCCCCGGGGGCAGCAGCACACGCACGGCTACCTGTCAACCCTGCGCGGGGTGCTCGATTTGTACGAATACACCGAAGATGACCAACATCTGAACTATGTGCGGCAGGCCTACGATGATCTGGTGCAGTCCGACGACTATACCGCCTTCGGAGCGGTGCACGAGTACTTCGGCGGCAAAGGCGATCGCGACGAAGGCTGCTCCACCGCCGACTTTATGCGCCTTAGCTTTCATCTGTACCGACTCACCGGTGAGCCGGAGTACTTGGAGCGGGGCGAGTTCGCGCTCTACAACGCCTTCTACTTCAACCAGTACTTCACCGGTGATTTCGGTAGTCACTTTATCAGCGAGGAGGGAGCGCAGCCCGCCGCACTGATGGCCTCGTGGTGGTGCTGCACCATGCACGGGCTGCGCGCCATGCACGACCTGAAAGATAACTTTATGGTCACGACGACGCCAGATCGCAAACAGCTTGAACTATATCTGGAAACCACCTACGAGGACGATGATATTGCCCTCACCGTTTCTCAGGACGGAAAAGAAAACGATGCGTATTCGTATACGCTAACCATCACCAAACTCAACGATTCGCAGCTTCAACTGGTACTTCGGAAACCCGCGTGGGCCGCTGCCATGAGCGTTTCTCACGGAGGTTCATCGATAACCGTCTCGCCTAGCGACGCCTACGTGACGCTGGCGAAGCCCCCGAAAAGTGGAGATACGATAAGCGTTTGCCTGACGTATCAAAAATTGCTGCTTACAGACCAGAAACAGGTTTCGCTGGAAGCACTAGGCAAGCAACCCGTAAGCGGTATCCTGCAATACGGACCCTACCTGATGGGGGTCGATGGGCACGTGGACCCCACCTTCGGCGCTGAGCCAAGCAGCAACGTGGTGTTTACGGGAAGCCTGGAACCCGTCGCTGCCGATCTGGAGAGCGTGGTGCAGTCTAACGTGGCCATCGCCGCCCAGTACCAGCACGGCGGTTACCCGTCGCAACTATCCACCTGGCTGGTGCCCATCGCGCAGCAAACCTTTAGTCGGCACGGCCCGCTCAAGATGCGCATGGAGTTCACGACCGGGGTTCCCCAACAAAATAATCAGGAAATGCTCAATCCTTGGCAGCCTTATAAGTAGAACCATTGCAAGGCCAAGCCTCGCCTTGGCCTCTCCTACCCTTCACCCGCAACCTAACCGCACTTATGCTAACCCATCGCTTCCCCTTTCTGCTACCGGTCGCTACCTGCTTCCTGCTGGGCTGCCAACCCCAGCCAGCCGCCGAAACCGACGCAGCATCCGACGTTTCGCCCAATATTATCTTCTTACTCACCGACGACCAGCGCTGGGACGCCGCCGGGTTCATGGGCAACGCCATCGTGCAAACCCCGCACCTGGATAGTCTGGCGGCTGAAGGGACGGTGTTCGAGAACGCCTACGTCACCACCGCCATCTGCGCGATCAGCCGGGCCAGCATTCTCACCGGACAGTATGCCAGTCGGCACAAAGTGCTGGATTTTGGCACCTCCCTGAGTGATAGCGTCTTTCAGCAAACCTACCCCGCCCGCTTGCAACAGGCGGGTTACTATACTGGCTTCGTGGGCAAGTACGGCATCGGCACCCTAGACTCGATTACCGCCCGGCAACGGTTCGACCAGTGGTACGGCTTCAACGGGCAGGGGAAGTACGAGCACACCGATGCCGACGGCAACTACCGTCATCTGACGACCATCATGGGTGACCAGTCGCTGGCCTTTTTGGGAGGCGTGCCGGACGACCGTCCTTTCTGCCTATCGGTGAGCTTCAAGGCACCGCACGTGCAGGACACTGACCCGCGCCAGTTCGTCTACGACACCGCCTACACCAAATTGTATGCCGACGTCACCATCCCGGTACCCGAAACGGCTGACCCCCGGTACTTCAATCAATTGCCGGAGTATCTGCAAACCTCCGAGGCGCGTCACCGCTGGCAAGCGCGCTTCGCCACTCCCGACACTTACCAAGAATCCGTAAAGGGCTACTACCGCCTGATCACGGGGGTTGATGACGCGGTGGGCCGGATCAAGGATGCGCTACGGCGGTTGGGACGCACCGACAATACCATCATTGTGCTCATGGGCGACAACGGCTTTTACTTAGGCGAACACGGTTTGGCGGGCAAGTGGTACGGTCACGAAGAGTCGATCCGGGTACCGCTACTCTACTACGATCCCCGACGACCCAACGCACAACGCCGCGACGAGATTGCGCTCAACATCGACCTCGCTCCCACGCTGCTGGAGGTGGCGGGGGTTGGCGTGCCCCCGGAGATGCAGGGGCGCAGTCTGTTGCCCCTGATTCAGGGCGACTCCGCGCCCGACTGGCGCGAAGACTTTTACTACGAACACGCTTTCGACGTGCAAACGCTGCTGGACGAAGGAAAAGCTGATCCCGAGCAACTGTGGCCCATTCCGCGCTCAGAAGGAGTGGTGTCGCTCGATTGGAAATACCTGCGCTACTATGATTACCCGTTGCCCAATGAAGAGTTATACGATTTGCGTGATGATCCGCACGAAACAACCAACCTAGCCAGTGATGAGGAGTATCGGGCCGAGAAGGATACGTTGGTAGCGCGAATGGAAGCGTTGCGAGAAATGGCCAGGTGATAGCCATACGATTATCTTTTTCTCGTACATTGCCCACATGTGGATTGTATTTGCCTTGCTGGGAGCGCTCATGGCCGGTAGTGCGGTGGTTTTGTCAAAGGCGGGCCTCAAGGACTTGAATCCAGCGCTGGCGTTCGCCATCCAGTCGGTGCTGATCTTAGTCATTTCCTGGACGGCCGCCTTCTGGCAGAAGGAGGGAGTGAACCTGACTGACATCGACCGCCGCACCTGGATATTTCTAATTGCCGCGGGCGTGGCCACCACCTTTTCGTCCTTGTTCACTTTTCACGCCCTTAAGCTGGGCGACGCCGCGCTGGTGGCTTCGGTAGAGCGGGTGTCGTTGGTGTTCGCCATCGCGCTAGCGGTGTTTTTTTTGCAAGAAGACCTCAATTGGAAAGTAGTGGTGGGAGCGCTATTCATCATCGGTGGCGCGCTGCTCATTGGCTTCTCCCGCCCGGGAAAATAAAGTGACAGTGTATCGGTAAATTTAACGCTACCAACGCAACCTTAAAGTATACCTATCGTAAAAGATAGTATTACTTCTAAACAGTTAATTTACCGTTATGACAAAGTTATCATTAAATCCGATTCCTCAGATAAACAAGAAAGAAACTCCTTTAGCCGCGGCCCCCGATGGTGCGCTGCGTTACCGGCAACCGCACCGACTGGCCGACATGTCGGTAGGCAGAATACGACGCTGGGGGCAGCCGTTTCGGCGGGCTTTTCTGATGTGATCGTCACCAAAATTTTGCTAAGCGGGCCGGTAGGGGAAACCTCACCGGCCTTTGTATTGTACGCCGCTCTTGATCGGCAAGCGCCCTTTCCGGAGAAAACTAGCAAATCTTGGATGTAAACAATACCTTGGCGGTATGGCCCACCCATTTAGAAAGCTACGTACCGTTCTTTACTTTGGCGTTGGTCTAAGCCTACTGCTGCCCGCAATGTCGGTAGCTCAGACCACCAACGTAGTGATCCTGGACTCGGGTGAGATAACTACTCTGCGCCGGGTGATTTCGCAAGATGATCGGGCTAAATTCTTGTACGACAGCGTCGCATTACTCGCTCGATCACGTGGTCAAGATGTGCCCCGTCCGCTGAAGCGCTTGCACTACGAAGGACTGCTGGAGACGAACCCCGATCGGATAGCTACCCGGAAAAGTCTGGAGGACATGGACAAGGTGATCAATTTCATCTACGCCAGTTACGGAAGCAAGGATACTATCTTCGCTCACCAAACCAAACGGTTCGTACTGGCGTGGGCGGATGCCTACCAGCCGGACGGCAACCCAATCAACGAGAATAAGTTTGTGGCACTGTACTGGGGCTACTATTTATTCCAGGATTATTTTTCGGATCGTGACAAGAGAAAGGTTGAGGACTGGATGATGGCCATTGCCGAGCAGGAAATGCGTCGGGAACACACGCCTAACAACAATTGGGAAGCCAAACGACAGAAGATGATCGGTATTACCGGCAGCATCACCGATAATGATAGTTTAAAAACTTTTGCTCAGCGGGGTTTCAGAGAATACATCAACACGGCCTACTTCCCCAACGGAACCAGTGCTGACCTCAAGCAACGCGATGCCCTGCATTACCACGTAGGCGGACTAAAACCCCTGCTCTCGGCGGCCATCAATCTGAGCAAGTTCGATACGTTGTTTAACCTCTACGGTTACACTACACCGTCAGGGGCGTCTATCAAGAAGTCGGTCGAGTACGTGGTTCCTTACGCACGGGGCGAATTAACCCGCCCGGAGTGGGTAAACACCACCGTAGCTTTGGATAAAGAGCGAGCCGCTGCCGGACTGGCCGAGTACCAACCGGGCAAGCTCTTCGACCCGGCAGAAGCCCTGCCGATGTTTGAGTGGGCCAGTTACTACGAGCCCGCGTGGTATGATATTATTGGCCACCGCGGGTTCACCTCCACCTGGGTCGGATTGCTGAATAGTCCGTTAGTACGAAACCGCCCGCGGTAGCTACTTCTTCGGCGGCAGATCGAAGGCCTCCGCGTCGTGCTCAAAGTGGTTTTTGTGCGAGCCGTCGCAGTAGGGCTTGTTGCCCGACAGGCCACAGCGGCAGATGCTCACCAGGGTTCTTCCGCCCAAGCCGTAGGGGGTACCCGATTTATCAACGATCTCAAAGTCGCCGTCTACTTTTAAAGAACCGTTGTCAAGTACTGTAATCTTAGTGGATGCCATCGTTGCTATTTTAAAACGTTATGCTACCGACTATCGCAGAAACTACGATAGGAAGCCTAACGCAAGTATAGCACTACTAAGCGGAAGTTTTGGCAACCGATCGAAGAATCCGCGGAATTTAGAATGAATAAACGTTACGGTTTTTAATATGCTGCCGAGCTAACTTGATGTTTTATGCCCACCATACGCGTTCTCTGGAAAGTACAAACTATCTTAGCTCCCTTCATCTCTTGATCCACAAAATGCTTTATGCTATGAAGATAACTAGCTACCTACTCCTCCTTATTGTCTGTGCCAGCCATCCCGCCCGGGCCCAAAACCAAGCGAACGAAAATACCTCCTCCCCCATCGACGTAGCCGCCTACTTCTGGCCTTCGCTCCAGAACGAGGCCCGTAGCCGGGAAACGTTGTGGGGAGACGGCACGGGCGAGTGGGAAGTGATCCGGCAGAGTGAACCCCGCTTTGAAGGCCATTACCAACCGCGACAACCGCTGAACGGCTATACGCTGGACGACGACCCCGCCGTGATGGAACAGCAAATTAAGGAAGCCACCGATCACGGAGTGAACGTCTTCATCTTCGACTGGTACTGGTACGGCGGTGCACCCTTTTTGGAAGAAGCGTTGAACGATGGCTTTCTCCAAGCCGAGAACAAAGACGACATGCGTTTCTACCTGATGTGGGCCAACCACGACGTGCCCGGCAACATGTGGAATCCGTATCGCTATCAGACCGACTCGCTACTGTACGAAGGCAACGTGACCCAAGCTCACTACGAAGCTCTGGTGGAGAGAATTATTACGAAATATTTTACCCAACCCAACTACTACACCATCGATAACCAGCCGGTGCTGTCGCTTTACAGTCTGGACGAACTTATCCAGAGTTTCACGGACCTGGCCGGGGTGAAGCAGGCTTTAGATTATTTCCGGGCGGAAGCGGTGAAGGCTGGGTTCGACGGAATTCACTGGCAACTGGTGGGAAAGTACGGTCCGGATAACGTGCCCAGCCTGGGAGAAGAGGGAAGGTTCCTCAACGTGGCCGAGGTGGTGCAACAGCTGGAGGCCAACAGCGTGACAATGTACAATATGGCGGGCAACGAGTACCGCACCGGCGACTACCTGCCCTACCTGGCGAAAAGCATCGAGGTGCGCCAACGGTGGGACGCGGTGCTAGCGGTTCCGTTTATTCCCTGCGTCTCGGTGGGGTGGGACAACACGCCCCGTTACCTGGAGATGGGCAAAGACGAGATCATTTACTACCACAACACGCCCGCCAGCTTTGGGGCCGGACTGCGCAAGGCCAAGCAGTACGTACAAGACCGACCCGAGCAGCCCCAGCTTATCGTGGTCAACGCCTGGAACGAGTGGGTGGAAGGCAGCTATTTGCTACCGGACCTGCTGAACGGCTACGGTTATTTGGAAGCGGTAAGGGAGGTAATGAACAAGAAGAGTGACGAGTAGTCCGTCTAGCAACCCCTTTCTCTATTTTATAGTGCGTAGATCGATCAACAGAGGCTAGTTCGGTAGCAGCCTTACTTGTGGCTTGTGCCCTACACTGACCTTGGACTAGATCATTTTATTCAGGTTCGCATCCATTATATAGATGTTGTTCCGCAACACCTGGGGCAAGGCTTTAAGGAAGTCTGTCGGTTAAATCAGTACGATCCCGCATATTTTATTCATTTGTATAGGCTGGTTATATTAATAATGTATATTTTTAGGCAAATGAGCCAATAGCGGCAACATCGTTATTCGTTTATCCTAAATGATGGCTTTCTTCCGAGCGCCTTTGTGCTATGTGGAGTAAGCAGTCAAATACCACAGCCTATTTACATGAAACAGTTTCTGTTGTTTCTCTTCCTCCTGGTCTATGCTATTCCCGCAGCCTATAGCCAGCGCCACGTCAGCGTAAAAGGATACTACCGAAAAGACGGAACCTACGTACGCCCTCATTACCGCACTGCCCCCAACTCCACCAACCGCGATAATTTCTCAACGCAAGGCAATGTGACCCCCTACACAGGCAAACGAGGATGGATACGCCCGGATAACAAAGCTCCTTCTAGTCGCCGCAGTGATGCCAATAGTAGCCCCACGAACACGACGGTTAGGCGGCGCGTCTCTGATACTAACAAGCCAACCCACCATTATGAACAAAAGAAGGTTGGTCGATATCCTGATGGCTACGTCTATGCAATCATCAAATCCAACGGACAGTTATGGCAAACTCCTCACCAGCTAAACCGAATACAGGTTATCTCTAAAAGCTCTTTTGTGAAGGTGTTGGGGTACGAAGATAACTTCTGGAAAGTGGAATGGGACGGTACTATTGGATACGCCCATCAGGTGCTGGTAGAGATGAACAACGATATGGTTCCGTTTAAAACCGAGGCAACGAGTCGCCGTCGCTTGGTAGAGCGTCCTACGTATGCGGTGAGCACTACCCAAGCGGCGAGCAATCCGATGATTGTAGAATACGCCCCGCTGTTGAGTGCCCAACCTGGGAATTGCACGGTGAATGATCAGAAGCGCCTGATAGACCCCCGCTACGTAGTGAAAGGCACTTATCTAATGAATCGGCCTCAGGGCAAGCCGATGCTCAAGCTGAATTTCGGCGATAAAGTAAATATTATATGTGACGAAGAAAATTGGTACGAAGTCGCTTATCAAGGTGCGACTGGATGGATAGAGGGGCGGCTGCTGAGGAAATGAGACAATAAAGTGTAATACGTAACTAAACCCTTATACATGAATAGTATTTACTCCCTCCGCCAAAAGCGAGTGTTCGCCGCGGTTAGTAAGCTAAAAAAAAGTGGCCCAATTATAACCGGCATCATCAATTGAGGATCTATTAGACCTGCTGTAGCATGAAATACCGGTTAGACACTTAAGCTCCTCCCACTTTGAAACCCATCACCAGAATGTCGTCAATCTGGGTGATGTTGCCCATCCACTCTCGCAGGGTTTGGTCCAGGTGCTCTTTCTGCTCCGCGAAGGGTAACTGATGTATCTCTAACAGCAGCTCCCGCAGTTTCTTCGACATAAACTTGCGCCCGTGCTTCCCTCCGAACTGGTCCTGGTAGCCATCCGAGAACATATACACCCAGGTTTCTTTATCCAGGGGCACGGTGTGCTTGGTGAAGCGGTGGTTTCGGTCGGTATCCGCGCCGCCCACCGCGCTGCGGTCGCCCTTGATCACGTGCACTTCTCCTTCCTGAATGTAGAGCAAGGGGCGGTTGGCTCCGGCAAACTCCAGCACCCGTTCCTGGGGGTCAATCAGGCAGAGGGCGGCGTCCATACCGTCTTTGTTGGCCGTTTCGTCCTGCTTCAAGAACCGACGCACGCTCAGGTGCAGCGTGTTCAGAATTTCGTTGGGCTGAAAGATGCCCTTTTGCTCAATGTCGTTCAGAAAGTTGAACCCGATCATCGACATCAGTGCTCCCGGCACTCCGTGGCCGGTGCAGTCCATGGCGGCAATGAGTACCTTAGACGAATGCTCCTTCTGATCGTCGGTGTCACCAAAGGCCAGTTGGTTCTCTAGCGTTCGCTGCCGGATTTCGGTGAACCAGTAGAAGTCCCCGCTCACAATGTCACGCGGGCGGAAAAAGACAAACGAATCGCTGACCAAGTGCTTGAGGCCTGCTTCTTCGGGCAGCATAGCTCCCTGAATCCGCTGCGCGTAGTTGATGCTGTGCAGCATTTTGCGGTTGTTCTTGCCCAGCGCACGATGCGCCTGCTCCAGCGTGCTGCTCTGCTGGAGCAGTTCTTCCTGCTGGTCTTCAATTTCGCTCTTTTGTTTCTTGATCGATTCGTTTTTCTGCGCCAGCAGCACGTTCTTTTTCTTGGTCTGCCGCGAGTACACCACCACCAGCGACAGCATCCCGAGCGAGAGTAACACCCCCCCGGTGAGCAGACGCCGCACCCAGACTTCGTTTTTGAGACGGGCTTCTTTCTCGTTGAGCGCCAACTCTTTCAGGACGGTTTCGGCGCTTAATTCGCTGATGGCCGAACGCTGTTCGGAAGACAGCTCCTGCTCTTTCTCTAGCTCCAGAATGGTTTGCGCCAGTTCTATTTTCTTCAGAGACACCTGCTCTTCGGCCAGCACTGCCTGCTGCTGAATCTTTCGGCTCAACCGCTCCTGAATCTCATTGTCTACCGACATATAGTACATGAAGTACTCCATGGACCGCTCCGCTTCTCCCAGGTACTGGTAGGTTTGGGCCATCTGGCCGTAGTACAGGCGCATCAGTTGGATGTCTTTTCCCCGCTTCATAACGGGCAAGCTGCTTTCCAAATACCGCAGTGCTTCCGCGTGGCGATTCGCGTGGTTTAAGGCCGCCGCTAGCGAAAGGATGGTCGGAGCCTGCTTGGTGGTGTCTTTCGATTGCTGGTACATCGACAGTGCCCGTTCCAGATGACTAATTGACCGATCGTACTTTTTTTGCTCAATATACAGGTCGCCCAGGCTCTGATTAATAGTAGCCTCTCGGTCGGCATCATTAAACAAGCGGCTTACCGACAAGGCTTGCTCAAAGTAAAAAACTGCTTCAGAATAGTCTTGTCGGCTCCAGTGCTGGTGCGCTATTTTGCTCAGAAGAGCCACATCTTTTAACGTGTCGCCCGGCACTGGCCCGCCATTGGTTACCTTCTGCCAAGAAGTGAGGACGGCGCTATCCTGGCTCTGAACGACGGAAAAGCTTCCGATGAGTAGTGCTAAAAATAAGTAGGTACGCTTCATAACCTCCGGGTCTGCAAACGGAGAGGCGTACACAAATCATTCCCCGACGCGTAGGAAATAAAGCAAGGGGAGGCCATACCTTACTTTGCTGCTTATCTTTGATAATAAGAAGCCTGCCGAACAGGGTTTATACGAATGGTTGCGCCTTTTCAGCGTAAAACTGCCGAACGGTCCGCGTAAGGTGCTCCACTTCCACCAGAAAACCATCGTGTCCGTAGGTAGAGGTCAGAATTACCCCCTGGGCGTGCGGCACCCGTTGCGCCAAAAACTCTTGCTCAGCCGGAGGGAATAGCATATCGGTGTCGATGCCCACGAACAGGCAGCGCGTTTCAATCGCTCCCAAAACGGCTTCCAAGCTGCCCCGGCCCCGCCCTACGTGGTGCGAGTCCATGGCCTTCGAGAGCGTCCAGTACGAAAATGCGTTGAAGCGACGGGCCAGCTTTTCGCCCTGGTACTGCTGATACGAAGAGGCGCGAAAGTGATCGATCTTCTCAGCCGACGATTCTTGCTGCGTGGCGGCGTAGGTGCGGTAGTGCCGGTACGACAACAGAGCAATGGAACGGGCCGTCCGCATTCCGTTGAGCCCAGCGGTAGGCGAGCGTTCGGCCCAGGTGGCGTCGTGCCGGATGGCCAGGCGCTGGCTCTCGTTGAAGGCAATGCCCCAGGGCGAATGCTGGGCGTTAGAAGCCACCTGAATGAGGTGCTGCACCAAGCCGGGCTGCATAATCGTCCACTCCAGGGCCTGCTGCCCGCCCATCGACCCACCGATGAGCGTATGTATGTGCCGAATGTCCAGGTGCTGCCGAAGCAGATCGAAGCTGCGCACCACATCGCGGTTGGTGAGCACCGGAAAATCGTGAAAAAAAGGTTCGTCCGTCCGCGGGTTCACCGACAGCGGACCGGTGGAACCGTAGCACGACCCCAGCATGTTGGCGCACACCACGAAGTGGTCAGCCGGATCGTACAGTTTTCCGGGTCCGAACAGGCCCGCCCACCAGTCCTGCGGCTCGGCGTTGGCCGTGAGGGCGTGGCACACCCACACCACGTTATCGCCGGTTGGACTAAGCGTTCCGTAGGTGGTGTACTGAAGTTGAAAGCCGGGCAGCGTGCCGCCCGCTTCCAACGAAAAAGTATCCGAATACGAGAAAGTGCGGGTTTCCACCATGCTACGCCAGCACCGCCTCTTCAATTTGCGCAAAAGCCTGCGAGAGGTCGTCTTTAATATCCTCGATGTGCTCGATCCCCGCTGAGATGCGCAGTTGCGTCGGGTGCACTCCCGAGTTGGCCTGCTCTTCATCGCTGAGCTGCGCGTGCGTGGTGGAGGCCGGGTGGATGATCAGCGTTTTAGCATCGCCCACGTTGGCCAGGTGACTCACCATCTTCAGACTGTTCACGAACTTTTTGGCCTGGTCCAGATCGCCCTTCACGCGGAAGGTAAGCACTCCGCCGAAGCCGTGCTTCAGGTACTTTTTGGCCAATTCGTAGTAGGGACTCAACTCCAGGCCGGGATAGTTCACACTTTCTACGGCTTCGTGCTGCTCCAGCCACTGGGCCAGCGCCAGCGCGTTCTCCACCGTTCGTTGCACGCGCAGCGACAAGGTTTCGAGGCCCTGCAGCAGCAAGAAGGAGTTGAATGGGCTCAGCGCCGGACCGAAGTCGCGCAGCCCTTCTACCCGGGCCCGGATGGCAAAAGCAATGTTGGGCAAGCCAAGCGGGTTGTCTACTCCAAACACTTCAGAAAACACCATACCGTGGTAACCCTCGGCCGGTTCAGAGAACTGCGGAAATTTGCCACTACCCCAGTCGTAGTTGCCCGAGTCGATGATCACTCCGCCGATGCTGGTGCCGTGTCCGCCGATCCACTTGGTGGCCGAAGCGGTGACCACCGCGGCACCGTGCTCAATAGGACGACACAGGTAGCCGCCCGCGCCGAAGGTGTTATCCACCACCAGCGGAATGTTGTGCTTCTTAGCCAGGGCGGTGATGCCCTCAAAGTCGGGGATGTTGAAGCCCGGGTTGCCGATGGTTTCCAGATAAATGGCCTTGGTGGTGTCGTCGATCAGGGCTTCATATGAGGCCACGTCGTTGGCCTTGGCGAAGCGCACCTCGATGCCAACGCGCTTGAAGGCAACTTTAAATTGGTTGTAGGTGCCTCCGTAAAGGTAGTTGGTAGAGATGATGCTATCACCGGTGGAGCAGATGTTATTGAGCGCGATGAACTGGGCAGCCTGTCCCGAAGCTACGGCCACAGCGGCCACTCCGCCCTCGAGCGCGGCTATACGCTTCTCGAATACGTCGGTGGTGGGGTTCATGATGCGCGTATAAATATTACCAAACTCCTTGAGGGCAAACAGGTTAGCGCCGTGGTCGGCGTCCTTGAAGTTGTAGGAGGTGGTTTGGTAGATCGGCACCGCGCGCGATTGGGTGGTGGCGTCTATCTCTTGTCCGGCGTGCAGTTGCAGGGTTTCAAATCGGTGTTGTGACATGGTTGTTTGGGTTAATGGAGTTAAAGAAAGAATACGTTGCCAACGCAATAATCAGCAAAGCGACGCTGCTACTGGGCGCAACGGCAACAACAACGCCCTACGGATAAATCGCCGGGCATCAGAAAGGTGCGGAAGGAAAAACGGAAGCGGTTCATCATGCTGACTAGTTATTTATATTCCCCGACGAATCGGGATCAGGAATTAGCACCTTTCCGAGGGGGAAGGTTGCTAGCGCTTCGTAGAGCCTGTCTCTCCGCGCTTCTTTATAAACCAATCGGCGGCAGCACGATTGACTTGTGGACGCCAAAGGTAAGCACTGCGGGTGGATTTAGCAAGCAGTGGCTTTATTCGTCGAATAATCAATAAATACCGATTAGCGATAACTATCCACCACCAGCATCGTTATATTAGCGAACAGTGATTTTTTTATTTATCTAAACACCAATTTTTATGGAAACGACCAAGAGCACTACCGAGAAGGTAGGAATTGTTAGCGGAGTATTCAATGATCGCGCAAGCGCCGAGAAAGCGTATGACGGCCTAATTGTTAAAGGTTATAATGCCGACGATATCACCGTGCTGATGTCTGATGAAACCCGCGACACGCATTTTAAGCACGATCATGATGATCATGACTCAGATTTAGGCAATAAATCAATGGAAGGTGCCGGAATAGGTTCTGCCATTGGGGGAACTGCCGGAGCGATCATCGGAGCCATTGCCGCTGCCGGAACGGCCGTAGCACTGCCCGGATTGGGCTTAGTATTGGCCGGACCGATTGCTGCCGGACTAGCCGGTGCCGGTGCCGGAGGACTGACCGGCGGTTTGATTGGTGCTTTGGTAGGATCAGGCATTCCCAAAGAGCGCGCTGAAACCTACAAGACCCGAATTAAGGAAGGAGGCATCGTGATTGGCGTAACTCCCCGCTCGAGCATGGATGCTACCGCCATTCAGGACGAATGGAGAAGCTATAACGGTGAAGAAATTCACTACTAGTCAACAAATTTTTAGCAGAAAGCCTGCCGCTTGCGGTGGGCTTTTTTAGTTTGCAGTGAACCGCGATAAAATACCTGTTGTACTCACCCGTCTGGAAGCGCAGTTTGGGCGACAAACCCGCTTCTCGAGCAAGCCTCCGATGGAGCAGCTGATCGCGACCATCCTGTCGCAGCGCACTAACTATGCCAACGAACGCAAGGCCTACGAGCGCATGTGGGAACGCTTTGGCAGCTGGGAAAGCGTCATGAACGCCCCGCTAGGTGAACTCACTGAGGCAATCGCTTCGTCAAATTATCCCGAAGTGAAAGCTCCGCGCATCAAGGAAGTGTTACGCAGCATCCAAGCAGAGTGCGGAGCGTTCAATCTGGACTTTCTGGCCGACTGGCCAGTGGAGGAGGCGCAGGAGTGGCTGATGCGTTTCGAGGGGGTAGGCCACAAAACGGCAACTTTTCTGCTGCTATTTAGCCTGCGCAAACCCGTTCTTCCGGTTGATACCCACGTGCACCGGGTGTCGCAGCGCATTGGGATTATCGGCCCAAAAGTAAACCAGGCCAAGGCGCATACGGTGCTGCTGAAAATGCTGCCCGCCGATGCCGACGAGCTGCTCAACTACCACAAATTGCTCTTTAAGCACGGACAACAGGTGTGCACCTGGAGCTATCCCCGGTGCGGACAATGTGTGTTGCAGAGCATTTGTAACTATTATCAGGAAAAAGCTACTTCCTGACGTCACTTACTTATCGGAAGGAGAGGCTTAAGCGCTTCATTGTTTGCTGGCGTCAAACAACTTCTGCTTTTCTTCGCGCGACAGGCTGTCGTAGCCGCTCTCAGAAATTTTGTCGAGGATGGCGTCGATCTCCTCCTGCCGATTGCTAAAGGTGCCGTTGGGGCGCGCCCGGCCGTTGGTTTTGGTATTAGTACTGCGGTGAGATACCCGCACCTTGGGTTGCTGCACGAAGAAGCTTTTTACAAACGTAAGAAACGAAGTGATCGGCCTGCCCCAGTCATTGCCCCGTTGCAGTTGCTTGATAAACACAAAGCCCAGTGCCGCCCCGGCTAAGTGCGCTAGGTCTCCCCCCGCATTAGGCCCCACGGTTCCGGCAAACGACACAATAATGTAGAAAATGGCGATATACTTAATACGAACTGGCCCTAGTAGGATCAAAGAGATGGAGTAATTGGGCGTGAAAGTGGCCGCTCCTACCACCACGGCGTATACTCCCGCCGACGCCCCCAGCATCTGCGCCACAGCCACCCGGTCGCTGAAGTAGGGGAGCACATTGTACATCAAAATATAGAATACCCCTCCCGCCAAACCACCCAAAACGTATAAGTTTACCAACTTTTCACTCCCCAAGAACTCCATGATGATCATGCCGAACCAGTAGAGAAACAGCATATTGAAAAGAATATGGAAGAAACCCGTATGGGTGAAAAAGTACGTGACCAACGTCCACGGTCGGTACAGCAGGCTATTCAGCGAGGCAGGTAGAGACAACTGGTCGACAACCAATTGGTACCAGTTCTCTTGGCGTGATATTGTAAAGATTACCTCCAGGAATAACAGCGCCAAGAACACCACCAGGTTGATCACAATAATCCTGATCAAACCGTTGTTCGGTCGGTTAAAAGCGTTTTTGAAATCGTCTAAAATATTGTTCATCTGTGACTAATAAAAGACATTGCGCTTGTCTTTCCACAACTTAACCAAAATAAACGCAAAGAGCATTCCGCCCAGGTGGGCGAAGTGCGCCACATTATCGCCTGGCACCCGTTCAAATCCCGTCCACAGTTCGTAAAGTCCGTAGAACAAAACAAAGTACTTTGCTTTAATAGGGAAAGGGAAAAACAGTAAAAATAATTCGGTGTTGGGGAAGAGCAGCCCGAAGGCCATCAAAATCCCAAATACCGCCCCCGAAGCGCCCACCATCGGGATATTTTCTTTTTGCGTCAGCAGTTGGTTGGCGTACTGCTTACTCTGACTCATAAAATTGCTGCTGCTCGGGTTGTCGTAGAACTTATCTACAAAGTCCTGCAACTGCGGATACGCGTACTTGGCGTGGTCCAATAGCAGGGCCGAAAAGTTATCGGGCGAAGGTTGCTCAATTACTTGCTCGGCAGCGGTTTCCAATTGATTTATCTCGTAGAAATTAACTGCCGAATAGAGTAGACTAGCGCCTAATCCCGTAACTAGGTAGAAAATCAAAAAGCGTTGCGGCCCCCACACCCGTTCCAGCATAGGACCAAACATAAACAGGGCAAACATATTGCCGAACAAGTGCCAGAAACTCCCATGAACGAATAGGTGCGTCAAAAACTGATAGGGGCGAAACGTATCGGCAAAGATATAACGCAGACCAAACCAATCAACAAAATCGAAACCAAGAAACTGCTGAATGACCAAAACAACCACGTTAACGATCAGCAGATTCTTAACAACCGGGGTGAGGTTACCAAACATGCAAATTATTTGAAAAAAGAGGCAATGTGCTCTAGGGTTAGGGTATGAAACGTTCTACGTCCATCGGGCGCGTAGGTTGGGTTAGCACAGGCAAACAGCCGCTCGATCAGCGAAGCCATCTCGGGCGCACCCAGCGGCTGCGCTGTGCGCACCGACATACGCTTGGCAATAGAGCGGATCACGTTTTCCCGTTTGTCTAACGACAACTCCGCCTGATTGTTCTTATACTGTTCCATCAACCCTTCCAGCATCTGCGTTTCGGTACCCGCCTTCACGTCGACCGGAATGCCATTGATCACCAGCGTGTTGGGCTCCGACAGCGTGAAGGCAAACCCCAGCGCTCTGATCTCTTCCTGTAGTTCGCCCACCAGCGCCATGTCGGCCGCACTCAGCCGCATGGTGGCCGGAAACAGCATCTGCTGCGACACCGCGCGCCGTGCTGCCGAGGCCCGCCCCGGTTGGGCTGACCAACCGTACTGCTCGTACAAAATACGCTCGTGGGCCGCCTGCTGGTCAATGAGCATCAGTCCCGACCGCACCGGAAGGGCAATGTAGCGCTGATGAACCTGAAAGGGAGCTCCCGAGGGCAACGCCAGGTCACCGCTCACTGGTCCGTGCTCGATCAACCCACCCCCGCGCGGCGGTATGTCGTTGGCGGCACTCTGAAAGGTGATCGCAGAGGGGTCATCTTCCTGGTTGATATCCAGTGCGCCGCTCAGCAGTTGGTTGGCCGACGGCTCTCCTTCCCAGCGCTCCCGGTTGGCCGGTTGCCAGGCGTCGGCACTGCGCAGCCCCTGATAGTTGTTCACCGCCGAACCACGCAGCGTGGTTGCCGGAGGATCCGTGGGCGAAAGAATGGGAAAGAAATTATCTTCCCCCGTGGATGGGGTTACTAAATTGGTGCCGAGCGAGCGCTTCACCGCGGCGCGTACGATGGCGTAGATAGTACGCTCGTCCGAAAATTTGATCTCGGTTTTGGTGGGGTGCACGTTCACGTCGATGTGCTGCGGGTCCACCTCCAGAAACAGGGCGTAGAAGGGGAAGGTGCCCTCGGGCAACAGCGCTTCGTAGGCGCTCATCACTGCATGGTTGAGGTAGCTGCTGCGGATGTAGCGCTCGTTCACGAAAAAAAACTGCTCGCCGCGGGTACGTCGGGCCGCTTCGGGCTTGCCAATAAAGCCCCCCACACTTAAATGGGGCGTTTGTTCCTGACAACGTAGCGTCTGCTGCGCGTAGCGCTCGCCGTACAACGCAACGATGCGGTGCTGCAACGTGCCCGCGGTGAGGTGATATACCTCAGTGTCGTGTTGGTAAAAGTCAAAAGCAACGCCGGGGCGGGCCAGGGCAATCCGAAAAAACTCATCGTTGATGTGCCGCAGCTCCACGGCGTTAGACTTCAGGAAGGCGCGGCGGGCTGGAATGTTAAAGAACAGGTTTTTGACCGTGATACGCGTGCCCACCGGGGCGGTTTCGGGCCCACTGTGCTTCAGCGCCGAACCTTCTACTTCAAGCTGGGTGGCTAGTTCGTTCTCGGCGCGGCGGGTCACCAACGACACCTGCGCCACGGCGGCGATGGAGGCCAGCGCCTCGCCCCGAAAACCCAGGGTTTTGATGGCGTAGATATCCGCCGCCTGTTTTATTTTGGAAGTTGCGTGGCGCTCAAAGCTCATGCGGGCGTCGGTGGCACTCATGCCAACTCCGTTGTCGATCACCTGAATGAGCTGCTTGCCCGCCTCCTTAACAACTACGGTGACGTGCGAGGCCTCGGCGTCCAAGGCATTCTCCACCAGTTCTTTTACCACCGATGCGGGCCGCTGCACCACCTCGCCGGCGGCTATCTGGTTGGCAATAGCATCGGGAAGTAGTTGAATAATGTCTGCCATGGATAGGAGTTGCAGTAGTTATTGCCGTTGCCAGTAACAATCAGGCGATGAACCACCAATCGGGGGGCTATCCTCGACCGAAAGGCCACCCTCCTGAGTTTCTTCGCAGCCGTAGTAAAAAATAAACCGGAGCGGTCAGGATCAGTCCGTAGAATACTGCGTTCCCGTAGTAAATGTACCCGAAGATGAGCGTGAATAAGACCAGCACAATCACAAATTGCAAGACGGAAGCGCTCTGACTGCGCTGCTGGGCCGAGCGGCCAAAAGCTCCCTCTAAGCTACGGCGGTGCTGGGCTGCTGGTGAACTAACTTGGCGTATTTCTTGCTCTATCCGAGAAGTGCGCGCCGCTATATCTTCTTTGATGGGATCATAATAACGGGGCTCAATGTGAAACCGTCGGTGATTGGGCAGCTGGGTAAGCGAAGGAATTTTCATAAAGGGTCAAGGTAGCAAAAAAACAATAAATTAGCGGCCTTCTGGTTGTAACTGTAAAAGGAGAACGCCTCCATGCTGAAAAAAGTTTGTCTGTTTTTTCTTTTTCACTGGGTCTTAAGCAGTTCCGTTTTTTGTCAGTCCAAAGCCGACTCTCCCGTTATTGCCCCGCGTCTGTCGCAGACCCAGTGGGTAGCCAATCGTCTTGATGCGCTCACCCCCGACCAGAAGATAGAACAGTTGTTTTGGTTGACGACTTCCTCCGCCGAAAACCTCCCGGCAACGGCGCGGCAGGTGCAGAAGCACCAAGTGGGAGGAATCATCTTCCGAGAAGTGCCGGGTAGCCCCTGGCTCAAAGCGCTGGGCCGAGACCAACTCGATCGGCCACTTCCCCTGCTGCTGGCTGCCGAAGCAGACGATCAGCCTACCTTTCCCGACTCCTTGCTGGAGTGGTTGCCCCGCCGGGCCACGCTGGGGGCGGTTCAGGACCCTACTCGCCTCTACGCGGCCGGAGCCGCCGTGGCGCGGCACTACCGAGCGCTTGGCATGCATCTGTATCTGGCCCCTGCGGTGACAATCGGTGGATCCGAGCCTACCGACGCTTCTTGGCACGACGACCGCACCACAGCACTCGCGCTGAGTACCGCCTACCTGCAAGGCATGACCGACTACGGGCTGCTCGCCAGCTTTCAGCGACTCCCGGAAGAAACGTCGACCAATGTCCGAACCGGACTCACCCGCCAGCAACGAAAGTTAAACGACGCGGCCGATCTGCGGGGCACGACGGTGGTGCAAGTGGGTAAGTTCCAAGCCGCTCCCGTGGCCGGTTGGTCGCCCGTAGATGAGCTGTTGACGCCTCCTCCTACCCTTGCCGAACGACTGACGCTGGACGGATTGGTGATCTCACCACCGTTTGATGCGCAACAGGGCGCGTTAGATGACTGGACGGTGGCTGCGCTGCAGCTAGGAAACGATGTGCTTCGAGCACCGGACAATCTGTCAGAAGCGATACGAGCGATTAAGAAAGCCCTGGCAAAGGGCGAACTATCCTGGGCAGCCATCGAGCGAAAGGTGGCCAAGCAACTGCAACTCAAGTACCAGGCGGGTTTGGACAGGCAACGTGCTGACCAGCTGGCCAGCGCCAATCAGGCAAAGGAAGATAATACCCTACTGAAGCAGCAACTGTACGAAGCGGCGATCACCGTGGTGCGCAACCAGCAGCAACTACTTCCGATCAAAAACCTTGACAACCGTACGTTCGCCAGCCTGGTGATAACCGATCGCCCCGAACGCGCTCGCCCGTTTCAGGAATCGCTGGATCACTACGCGCTCTTCGCCCACTACTCGATGCCGCCAGGATCGGAACGCTCGGACTACGAGCAAACCTACGAACGGCTCAAGCGGTATGATCAGGTGGTGGTAGGCATCTACGATACCAAACGGCGGCGGCCCAAAGAAACCCTGGCCTTCCTCAAGTTTTTGCACGAGGAAGTCGACCTCACGCTGGTGGTGTTCGGTAGTCCCGACCAGCTGAATGATTTCTCCCGCTTCTCGACGCTGGTCTGTGGGTACGAAAACGATAGCTTAGCCCAGTGGGTGGTGCCCCAGATTATGTTCGGAGCACTGGAAGCCAAGGGTCGGCTTCCCCAGCGCGGGGGCAAAGACCTGCCCGCGGGCACCGGAGAGCGTACCGAATCCCTAAAACGGCTGGCCTACGCGCAGCCCGAAGCCGTAGGACTCAACCCCGACACCCTGCGTCTGATTGATACGCTGGCGAACTGGGCCATTCGCGAGCGGGCCACGCCGGGCTGCCAGGTGCTGGTGGCGCGGCGGGGGACAGTGGTGTTCTCCAAATCGTACGGCTACCAAACCTACGACAGCCTGTTGCCGGTGGATAACCAAACCATTTATGATATTGCCTCGGTGACCAAGGTGGCAGCTACCACCCAGGCGATGATGTTTCTGCAGGAGCGAGGCGCGGTAGCCTTCGACGATCAACTGTCGGCCTACCTGCCCGAACTGCGCAATACGGATAAACGAGACATCACGGTGCGGGAAGTGCTGCTGCACCGGGCGGGCTTGCGCTCGTACGTGCCCTTCTGGCAGATGACGCGCGACCGGTTTGGATTGCATCCCGAACTCTACCGCTTTTCGCTGGAAACCGACTTCACCACCCAGATTGCCTCCGGCCTGTACGGAACCCCCAGCCTGCGCGATTCACTGTGGAACTGGACCATCCAGTCGAAGATGATCAGTACGCGGGGGCGCAGTCCCCGCTGGAAACCTCGGCATGGCTATCGCTACAGCGACCTGGGTTTCTATATGCTGCTTCACCTCATTGAGCAAGTGACCCAGCAACCGCTGGATGCGTTTATGGAGGAGAACTTCTACGCCCCCCTGGGACTGACTACCCTTACCTACCAACCACTCTGCAAGTTTTCGCAGTTGCGGATTGCGCCGACGGAAGAAGATCGGCAGTTTAGAAACACCCTGGTGCGGGGCACCGTGCACGATGAGGGGGCAGCGCTCTGCGGTGGAGTAGCGGCCCACGCCGGTCTGTTTAGCAACGCCCACGACCTGGCTGTCCTTCTGCAGATGAACCTACAGGACGGCTACTACGGGGGCACCCAATATTTACAGCCCGGCACGGTGGCCCGGTTTAGCACGCGGCAGTTCAACGATAGCCGTCGCGCGCTGGGCTGGGACAAACCCGAGTACCTGCACGACGGTGGCCCCACCGCTCCGGAGGCTTCGTACGATTCTTACGGACACCTGGGTTTCACCGGCACTTCGGTGTGGGTGGACCCCAAATACGAACTGGTCTACGTGTTTTTATCCAACCGCGTGCACCCCGATGCGCGAAATACCAAACTTCTCACCGAAGGAATCCGTACAAAAATACAGTCGGTCGTTTACCGGGCGATGGAAGACTACAACGGCCGATAACGTAACCGCGTTTGCCGTTCCTAATCTATTTTTATGAAAATTGGTATTGTTTGTTATCCTACCTTCGGGGGGAGCGGGGTGGTGGCGACCGAGCTGGGCAAGGCCCTGGCGAAGAAGGGACACAAAGTGCACTTTATCACTTACTCTCAACCCACGCGCCTGGATTTTTTCAACGAAAACCTCATCTACCACCAGGTGGATGTAATGACCTACCCCCTTTTTCAGTACCCACCCTACGAGCTGGCCCTGGCCAGTAAGATGGTCGATGTGGTGAAGTACGAAGGCTTAGATGTGCTCCACGTACACTACGCTATTCCGCACGCCTCGGCGGCCTACATGGCCAAGCAGATCCTCGCCACCGAAGGCATCCGCATCCCGGTGGTGACCACCCTACACGGCACCGACATCACGCTGGTGGGCAAAGACGCCTCCTTCACGCCGGTGGTTACGTTCAGCATGAACCAATCGGACGCCCTCTCGGCGGTATCGCACGATCTGCGCGAGGAAACCTACAAGTTTTTCGACATCCATCAGCCCATTGAGGTGATTCCTAACTTTGTGGATCTAAGCCGCTTTAGTCGGCAGGCCAAGGAGCACTTCAAGCGCGCGATCTGTCCGGAAGGCGAATTCCTGATTGTGCACACCTCCAACTTCCGGCGCGTGAAGCGGGTAGAGGACGCCATTCGGGTATTTTATAACATCAGGAAGCAGGTGCCCGCTAAGTTGCTGCTGGTGGGCGACGGCCCGGAGAGAAACAGTGCCGAAAAGCTGTGCCGCGAACTGGGCAACTGCACCGATGTTCGCTTCTTGGGCAAGCTCGATGCGGTGGAGGAGGTATTGTCGGTATCAGACCTGTTCCTGATGCCTTCGGCCAAGGAGAGCTTCGGACTGGCCGCCCTGGAGGCGATGGCCTGCGAGGTGCCGGTGATCTCGAGCGACGCCGGGGGCCTGCCCGAACTTAATATCAACGGCGAAACCGGTTTTGTGTGCGCCGTGGGCGACGTGGATGCGATGACCGAGAAAGCGCTGTTCGTGCTGCAACCCGATCAATTACCCACCTTCAAGAAAAATGCTCTGGCCCGTGCGCAGCACTTCGACGTCGGCACCATTGTGCCCCAGTACGAAGCTCTCTACGAGCGGGTGGTGCAAAACGACCAGTCTGCGGTGGCAAGCAACCCGCCAGCGGCCTAAGTTTCCGCTTATTTTGTCCCGCTTCATTATTTTTCTTCCTCTATCCAGTATGCTGGTCGCATTCGTTTTATATTTGCGCGCCATTAAGCACCATCGTTTATGAAGATTGTTATCGCCGGAGCGGGCGATGTGGGCTCTCACCTGGCCCGTCTGCTGTCGTACGAAAAGAAAGATATCACCATCATTGATATGAATGCCGAGCGGCTGCAGAAGATCGCCAGCCAGATCGACGTGGCGGTGGTGCGAGGAAGCGCCACCTCCTACAAGACCCTGAAGGATGCCGAAGCCCCGCGCGCGGATCTGTTCATTGCCGTCACCGAATCGGAAGAGGTGAACCTGGCGGCCAGCATCATCGCCAAGCAGCTGGGAGCCAAGAAGACCATCGCCCGCATCACCAACGAAGAGTTCTTGATGGACAAAAAAAGCGTCGATCTCACCGACGTAGGGATTGACGAACTGATCTCTCCCGAATCGCTGGCCGCCCGCGAAATCAAGCGCCTGCTGCGCATTGCGGCCGTTACCGATTCCTTTGAGTTCGATCAGGGGTTGTTGTCGCTCATCGGGATCACCATCGACCACCAGAGCGCGCTGCTAAATCGGCCGCTGGCTGAAACCGCCCGCCTGAACCCCAGCAATAATTATATCATCGTGGCCGTGTTACGCGGCAGCCGCACCATTATTCCCGACGGTGAAACCACTTTGCAGGTCAACGACCACGTGTACTTTATCGCCCAGCCCAACGGCATCGATCTGGTGCTGGAACTGACCGGGAAGAAGGATATTGAAATCAAGAACATAATGATTCTGGGCGGTAGCAAGGCGGGCTACCACACCGCCCGCAAGCTAAGTCCGCACTACAAAATCAAACTCATCGAGCGCGACAAAGAAAAGTGCTTCACGCTGGCCGACGAGCTGCCCGACACCCTGGTGATCCACGGCGACGGAAGAAACGTGGACCTACTGGAACAAGAGGGGCTGGGCGACATGGATGCTTTTATTGCGCTGACGGGCGACTCGGAAACCAACATTATTAGTTGCCTGGTGGCCAAAGACCGCGGCGTGAAAAAAACCGTGGCGCTGGTAGAAAACTCCGATTACATCCAACTCAGCCAGAACATTGGCGTGGACACGATGATCAACAAGAAGCTGATCGCGGCGAACTTTATCTTCCGCTACATCCGGGAGGGCGACGTGATCTCCATTGCGGGCATCCACGGGGTAGAAGCCGAGATACTGGAATACGAAGTGAACAGCAACTGCAAGATTGCCCAGCGTCGCCTCCGGGACCTGGACTTCCCCAAAGAAGCCGTGATTGGCGGGGTGATTCGCGACCAACAGGGCTACATTGCTTTAGGCGACTTTTTGTTTGAGAACCACGACCGGGTGGTGGTGCTGAGCAAGCGCGAAGCGTTGAGCGAGGTCGAGCAGTTTTTTAAATGAGCTTCCTTCGCTGCCTGCTATGAAATTTAACTGGTTTGCCCTGATCAACATCCTCGGCGTCATCCTGATGTTCAACGCCGGGTTTATGGCGCTGTGCCTGCCGTTTGCGCTGTACTACGACGAGCAGCAGTGGCAACCGTTGCTGCTGGCCAGTGGCGTGACCCTGGCCGCGGGGGGAATCCCTTGGCTGCTTACCCGCCGCAAAACCGACCAGGAGCTGCGCAGCCGCGATGGCTACCTGGTAGTGACGCTGAGCTGGCTGCTGATGTCGTTCAGCGGATCCTTGCCCTTTCTCTTCAGTGGAGCCATACCGGGGTACCCCGACGCCTTTTTTGAGTCGATGTCGGGCTTCACCACCACCGGAGCCACCATCCTAACGAATATCGAAGCGGTTCCCCGGGGCATTCTGTTCTGGCGGAGCCTCACGCAGTGGATCGGCGGCATGGGAATCATCGTGCTGGCCGTGGCCATCCTGCCCATTTTGGGCATCGGCGGTATGCAGTTGTTCCAGTCCGAGGCTCCCGGCATTTCGCCCGATAAGCTCAAGCCGCGCATCCGCGACACGGCCAAGCGGTTGTGGGTTATTTATACCGGACTTACCCTCATCGAAATGGTGCTGCTGATGATCGGAGGCATGGATTTCTTCGACGCCATCAACCACAGCCTGACCACCATGGCCACCGGCGGTTTTTCGCCCAAGAACTCCAGCATTGCCTTCTACGAATCGCCTTACCTGCAGTACGTGATCACGGTGTTCATGTTCTTGGCAGGCACCAGCTTTTCGCTGACCTACTTCATCCTGAAGGGCAAACTTGACAAGGTGTGGCAAAACGAGGAGTTCCGCTACTACGTGGCGCTGGTGCTGCTGGTCACGCTAATCACCACCATCGGCATCTACCTCACCACTGGGCAGGCCTGGGAACCCTCGTTCCGCTACGCGATTTTTCAGGTGGTCTCGGTCATCAGCACCACCGGCTACATCACGGCCGACTACACCGCCTGGGCGCCCTTGCTCACCGTCATGTTCGTTATTCTAATGTTTATTGGCGCCTCAGCGGGTTCTACTGCCGGGGGCGTGAAAATCGTGCGGCACGCCATTCTGATCAAGAACAGTGTCCTGGAGATGAAGAGGCAGATTCACCCCGCGGCGGTGATCCCGGTGCGCTACAACGGCAAGGCCGTTACCCAAGACATCACCTTCAACGTGCTGGCCTTCTTTGTGATCTACATTACCGTATTCGCGCTGGGCACCATCGTGATGGCCCTCACCGGCGTGGACTTTATGACGGCCGTCGGGGCCACGGCCACCTCGCTGGGCAACATCGGACCGGGCATTGGCACGGTGGGTCCGGTGGATAACTTTGCGCACCTTCCGGAAGCGGGCAAGTGGGTGCTGTCGTTTCTGATGCTACTGGGGCGACTGGAGTTGTTCACAGTGCTTATCCTGTTCACTCCTTACTTTTGGAGTAGATATAGGTAGGTTCGGTGTTGACTTTCAGGGCTCGAGAGGTTCGGGGTTCTTAGTTTAGATGTACACAGAACCTAGAACCCGTTAACCCAGAACTTTTAACCTAGAACATCATGATCACGCTGCTCTCTCCTTCCAAAACGCAAAACGGCCCGGATGGCTACGTAAGTGGTCGCTACGGAGAGACAACCACCCCCGCTTTTCTTGCTGATGCCACCGAACTAGCGCAGGTGCTCCGCTGGAAATCGCCCAACGAACTAGCGCAATTGATGCGTGTTAGCGAGAATTTAGCCACGCTAAACCACGAGCGTTACCAGCACTTCGCGCCACCCTTCACTGCCGACAACGCCCGCCCGGCGCTGCTCACCTTTCAGGGTGATGTGTACACCGACATTGTCGTTGATACCTACCATTCGGCCGACTTCTCCTTCGCCCAGCAGCACCTGCGCATCCTTTCGGGATTCTACGGCCTGCTTCGTCCGCTGGATTTGATGCAACCCTATCGGTTGGAGATGGGCACTTCGCTACCCACCGAGCGCGGCACCAACCTGTATCAGTTCTGGGGCAATCGCCTCACCGACCACCTAAATGAGGCGCTGGCTGAGCAGGAAACTCCGACAGTGGTCAACCTGGCGTCACAAGAATACTTCAAGGCGATTGATCAGAAGAAGCTTGGCGCAACGGTGGTGACTCCCGTCTTCAAAGAATACCGGAACGGGCAGTTCAGGACGGTGGCAATCTACGCCAAACGGGCGCGGGGGAAGATGGCCAACTTCATCATAAGAGACCGCATTGACGCCCCTAAGCAGCTCAAAACGTTCGACGAAGACCGCTACGAGTTCCACCAAGCGGCTTCTACTGATGAGCAGTGGGTGTTTACACGGTAAGCACTGATCCTCCCTCAATTCTTCTCGAAAAAAGTGCATCCTCCCCAATCCGTTCCAATACGGGGCTACGTATCTACTGCACTTTCACCCTGATTATCAACCGCTGCTACTACGGACCACTTTCCGGCGATGGCTACCCTGCTACAGACCCAGGGCCAGCCGAACCGATAAAGCGTGCCGTCAGTAGCCCTAACCTTAGTCTTTATGCCACATTCTGCAAAGCTCCCCCCTGCCGCCCGTGGAGTCGGGCTCACCCTAACGTTATTTATTTGCGCTTCTTCCTCGGCGTTCACGCAGTCGTCCGACCTGCTGTACCAAACCAACGGCCGCGTAGTGCCCGGCACGGTAGAAACGGTCACTGCCGATTCGGTCTATTACCGTCCCGCCGGAAGTGCCGAAGAAGAACTGCTGCGCACCGAGCGTTCGGCCGTCGCTCTAATCTTTAGGGATAACGGTGAGTTTCTGCTGGCTTCCCAGCCCGAATTTTCTTGGAAGATAGGGGCCAATTCGGCGTATGATCACATCGTAGAGATCAACGGGCGGGTGCTTCCGGCCGACAACATCGAGCAGCACGAAGACATTATCTATTACCAAGATGCGCTGGATCGCAGCGATGCCTCGGTACGGGTGGCCGAAACGATGGCCATTATCTACCGCGACGGCAGCCACCAGTTGCTGGCCAACGCCAATGAGGTGGCCCAGGGACTCAGCCGAGCCGTCGACTTCCCGGATGCGCTCGATGCTTCCGACGCGGTGGCAAGTACCGAACGCGTGGCGACTCCACCCCAGGCACCCACGGCCGAGACCGCCTCAGTAGAGGCTACTTCGGAAGAAACTACTGCTGTATCCGAATTGTTTCCGGTACCCAATGCTGCCCCAGAAACAGAAACGCCTTCTGCTTCCAGTGGTGCTACCGACAGCACGCAAGCCCTAGCCACGAGTATCCTCCGAACTAGTCGGACCGTACGAAAAGAACTGGAGCTCGACCGCGTCGACTACGAAGAGTACGCCGCCAAAGCCATTAATAAGGCAGAGTACCTGGGCTATTACCTGGACTTGCTCTGCAACCGGCAGCTGGATATGTACGATAAGGACCAGGCCATCGCCAACGCCCTGCAACTGTTCGTCCACGACAGCACCCGCGTGCAAGTGTCTTCGGTGACGCGCGATCAAACCACCGTCTACAAAATAAAGGACTACCTGAAGCGACTCAGCCTGCTCAATTACGACAAGGTGGAGCTGCTGTGGCGCAACCTTGAATACGTCACCAAGTTTCGGCTGGCCCCTGACGGCAACTACTACGGAACCATCACGGTGGAGCAACTCTTCCGGGGCTTCAGAGACGGGCGCGCCATTTACGAAGACATCACCCAAAAGGACGTGGAGATCGTGCTGGGTAACTTCCGCAGAGAAGAAAGCGGCGCCATCACTTCCGCCTGGGACGTGCTGCTGTCGGACATCGGGGTGGAAGAAACCCGCCGACGCTAGAGGGTATGCTACGATTTTCAGTAGTCTTAATGCTTCTTCTCGGAGGAGGAACAACGCTTCGTGCGCAGTCTATCCGCTTCTCAGACAACGAGAACTTTGCTTTCAAGGTGAAGCAGATCGAACGAGTTTATGGATCGCTTCAACGCGGTGGCCGACACCCCCATTCAGCAGTATGTGCGCGAGCAGTACGCGGTGGACAGTCTGCCCCGGGCCTCGCTGGTACTGAGTTTGTTCGACCGGGAAGACACCACCTGGAACGAGCTACTGGTGCGAGAGTTTGTTACCGACGTGGCCCAGGGTGCGGCTACGCTAGATTTCTACGACCGGGGCTGGTACGCCGAACTGGACTGCACGGGCCGCTACCGCGGGCAAGAGGAGCAGTTCACCCTGGTGTTGTCGTTAGAGGTGCTGCGCAACGGTCGGGGTTCCAAGTGGGTCATTGAAGGAGTATCGGCCGACTTCCTGCAACTGGGCTACAGCAAGGACCACCGCCGGGCGCTGAACCCCGGCAGCTACGGCACCGACTTCATGGGGCTGGTGGATGCCCTGCAAGACACCGCCAACGTGCGCAACTACCTGAGCACCCGCACCCAGCCCTCGCAGCTGCTATTGTTCTTCAACGAACTCTGCGAGGGCCAACTGCACTTTGAGCGGGTCAGCGACATCACCTACCACTTCTTGCAGGTCAACAATTGGATCTTCAAGGTGCGCGACTTCAACCGCGACGTGGCCAACTCGGGCTGGCTGATCAGCAGCTTGATGCGGGTAACCGACGTGCAAAAACTGCAGTACCGCGAGAAGATTCTGTACCTCGACTGAGATCAGGATGCAAAGGATAGAGTAGAATAGTCAGGATGATGGATATAGACATACCGTACCTTGATTGAAAGAATAACAGACTCCACTGACTAGAGCGCGTTTGCAACGCGTTACAAACGCGCTCTAGCACAGCCAACATGCCGTAACTGGTCGTAGCGTCCGCTACGTCCCCAATAGAAACGTCTCGTCACGGTCGTAGGACGCTGGCGCTACCTTACGACCAGAGCAGTATTTAAGAGAAAGTAACCTAAAGAAACACTAAATGAGACACGTTCTACCAACCGCCCTGCTCGCCTCACTGCTTACCCTGCCGCTTGCGGTAAGGTCGCAAGCGCTGGCCGCGGCTGATACTACTGAAATCCGGCAGAAAGCCCTGCGGCACGTGCGGCAGTTCGAGGGGTTGCTTAACCTCATCTCGCAGCCCGACGAGTACTTCCGCAAGTACGGCTTCGAGGCGCTGATTCGCAGCTACTACGATGAGCAGTCGAGCTACCAGATCTTTCGCGACTCGCTGGTGGTGATCGAGGACGACCTGAACCCCCGCGCCCGCGTGCAGCGCTACGGCCACCTGCTCACCATTCAGGAATACCTGAAAGCCTTCTTCTCGCTCTACAACAAATCGCCCGTCACCAGCGTGTTCTTCGACCGCTACCGCGTGTCGGAGGTGAAGCAGGGCGACTTCACCTACGTGGAGGTACGCTACGACAGCGACTTCCGCAACCGGCACCGGGCCTTCCCCGGCGTTCCGTATCCCATGCGCGCCCGCAAGGCCACCGTGCGGGCCCAGCGAACCCCCACCGGTTGGCAGGTGATCATCACCGACGTGAGCTACGACCGGTCGGCTGCATCAGAAGAGCCCATCGCCGTCGTCCCGGACGTTCCCCAAGCCCGCCGCGTTGCCAGCACCACGCCCACGGCGGCGAAAGCTACTGCCAAACTGCCCACCGCGTCAGTATCTCCGGTACCCATTCCCTTGCCCGATACCACGGCGGTCGCGGTGGCGGCACCCGAGCCCTCTTTTGGATCTCTGCGCCGGGTGTACCGCCCCGGCAAGGTTCATCAGCTTCCTCTTTCACCTCAGACAAGCGCTTCCGACGTATCGTTGCTGCTGTATCGGAACGACCAGTTAATAGAAGACATCAGCGCCGTGCTCACCGATAGCAGCTACGCCTGGCGGGCGCCTAAGCAACTTGACACCGGGGGCGACTACCACTTTCGCTTGTACAATCCGGCTACGTCGGCCGCCGCTGAGAGTGCCCCCTTCGCCATCAAACGCCGAGCCCGCTGGCCCTGGGTAGTCGGAGCGGCCGCCGCCGCCGTGATCGTGGTGGCGGTGACCAGTAGCGGCAACGACGCAAGCTCCAACGACGAACTTCCGGCCCCACCCACTCCCAACTAACCCTCCCATCACCATGCTTCTATCTCATTCAGTCCGTTCATTGCTTCGTTGCGCATTTGCCCTCTTGGGGTGCTTATCGCTAGTAAATCTGTTTGCCCCAGCTGTGGCCCAGGAACTGGAATGGGTGCGTCAGCTCGGGGGCACCGGCTACTGCGACACCAAGAACACGGTGGTCGACGAACAGGGAGCCACCTATATGATCGGCTCCTTCGGCGGCACCGTGGACTTTGACCCGTCGGAGGCCACCACTACCCTGAGCAGCGCTTCGGAACGGGATATCTTTGTGGCAAAGTATGACGCGGCGGGAGGGCTGCTGTTCGTGAACCAAATGCAGACCGCCACCGCGGGTGAGTCTATCAGCTACGCCGAAGACATTACCGTGGATACCGACGGGAACGTGTTCGTCGCCGCTTCCTTTGTGAACCGCATCACGCTGGGCACCACCGTGCTGGGCACCACCGTGCTGGGCACCACCGTGCTGGGCACCACCGTGCTCACGAGCACTCCCCGGGAAAACGGGGAAAGTAGCCGTGACATCCTCCTTGCCCGCTACTCCGCAACGGGAGAACTGGTATTCGCCTACGCCATCGGTGGCCCCGGCACCGACTACGGCTACGCCCTGGCCACCACTCCCGACAACAAACTACTGCTCACCGGCCGCTTCCAGGGGCGGGTCGACTTTGATCCGGGGGCGGGCACCACCGTGCTCGAGGGGGAAGACAACAGCACGGATATCTACCTGGCCCGCTACAATTCGGACGGGTCGCTCGATGCGGTGGTGCGCGCGGGAGGCACCGACTATCAGTTGGCCAACACCCTGGCGGTCGACGGGCAGGGCAACGTGATCATCGGCGGCACCTACCGCAACCGCCTCTTTTTCGACCGAAACAGCACATTTAATCACCCTGATACGCGCAACGGCTTCGTAGCAAAGTACGATGCGGATCTGCGTTTCCAGTGGGCTCTTCCGCTGCGGCTACCGCAGAACCGCGCCAGCGAGGACTGGGAGACGACCTTGTTCCTACGGCTGGATCCGGCCGACAACATCCTGGTCACCGGGAAGTTCAGCGGGCAGCTTACCATCGCGGGGCAAGAACTCAACGCCACGGGGAGCACCACCGATATCTATCTGGCGCGCATCCGGCCCGACGGCACACTGGACTTCGCCCGACGCTACGGCGGGGCGGGCGACGAAGAAACGCGGGACGTGGCCGTGGGTTCTGATGGCACGCTTTACCTGGTCGGAAACTTCGCCGGGGGGCTGGACCTGGACCCAACCCGGCAGGACGACAACCTCACTCCGCAGTCGGGCACCGACGGTTTTCTGGCTCACCTCAATGCGTCGGGCGACTACCTGAGCGTGCTGCCCTTCCGCGGTGACGGCAACGTCACGCTGAAACGATTGATTCCTCGTGAGCCATCCGTGCTGCTTCTGACCGGTATGTTTGAGGGCCGCCTGGAGCTTGACGAAGGCCCGGCGCTCAGCAGCCGCGGCGAGGTAGACGTGTTCCTGGCCCGCTACGATCTCACGCCCCCTCCGCCCCCGGCACCGGTGCTCACGCTGACGAAACTTTCGGTCTACCAGGGGCAGGGTGGCGATACGGTGCAATTGCAGGGGCAAAACTTCGGCGAGGTAGTGGCCGACAACACCGTCACCTTCGACGAAACCACGGCCGAGGTGCTGGGCGTTGATGCGGCTCGAACCGAACTGACGGTGCGGGTGCCCGCGCTGCCTTCGGGTAGCTATTCGGTGGCGGTGCGCGTCGGTGGTGCCTCGGCCACGGCCGACCAGGCGTTCCGGGTGGACCAATCGGGCCCGGTGATCACCGCCCTGCTGCCCCCGGTGCTGAAGGCCGATACCGTAGGCACGCTGCTGATATCGGGTCAGAACTTGGATGCCGACGGGATCAGCGTGCTGATCGGTGATCGCCCGGTGGACGCCGAGAGCGTGCGGGTGAACGCAGCGGGTACCGAGATCACGGTGACTATCCCAGTCCTGGCGGCCGGAACCTACTCCGTGGTCGTGGCCGTGGGCGACCAAACGGTCGTGGCCCCGCAGCCCCTTACGGTATCGGCGGCGCCGGTTGTTGACCAAACCCCGCCCGTGGTGAACCTCACCGTCCCGGCGCGCCTACGCTCCGACGAAACCACGCTATCCGTGAGCAGCGCCATCACCGACGCTTCTGCCCTGCGGGAAGTGACGCTGGAGTTTCTGCCCATCCGCCAGAACCCCGAAAGTAGCGCCTGGCGACGGCTCAGCACCGTGCGCGAGGGCAGCACCAACACCTACCTGGCCCGACTCAACAACACCGACCTGGACGAATTGGGGGTGCAGACCCGGGTGGTGGCCACCGACGTATGGGGCAACGTAGACACCTCGGCGGTGGGCTACACCTACCGGGAGTACACTCCGGCCCAGCCGCTGCGCATCGAGGGGGTGAAGCGGGCCGGAGCGACTCCATCGCCCAACGACTACCAACTGCTGGCCGTGCCGCTGCAAAACCAGTCGGCCCCGCAGGTGCTCGGTCCGTTGGGCACTTACGATACCCGCCGCTGGCGCTTCTGGCGCTTGCGCGATGACTCCGGTGACGCTCCCTATCAGGAACTGAACCAGGGGTGGTCGGGAGACTTAACCGCCGGACAAGGCTACATGCTGATCTACACCGAGGAGGCTACATTTCAGGCGGCGGGTTCGGTGGTGGAAGCGAACCACGAGACTCCCTACACCATCATGCTGCAACCCGGTTATAACCTGGTGGGTAATCCCTATCCCTTTGCGATCAACTGGGAGGCGGTGCTGGCCTACAACCAACTTGAACCCACCGCGCTGCGGCTGAAGACTTTCGATCGGGGCTTTCGAGAAGCCACCCAACTAGCGGCCTTTGCGGGAGGGCTGGTTATTAATACCAACGAGCGGCAAGCCCTCACGCTGGCGCTGCCGGTGGGCACGGTGGCTCCGCCCTCGGGTCGCTCCGAAGCGCTGGCTTCTAAGACCGATGCCGCGCACTGGATGGTACCTTTCACCCTCACGAGCGCCGACCTGAGCGCACCGGGCAGCGTGGGCATGCACCCCGCGGCGCAACCCGGCTTCGATCGCCACGATGACTTTCCGCCGCCCCGCCTCACCGATTTTCTGGAAGCAAGCACGCCCCACCCCGAGTTTTTCCTGTCGGCCTTTAGCCACGACGTGGTGCCCCCCACCTCCCAGCACCGCTGGCCCTGGCGGGTAGCCACCGGCCAAGCCCACCGGGAAGTGACGCTGCACTGGAACCCTACCGACGTGGCCCAGTTGACGGAGCCACTAACGCTGCTGGACCAAACCCGTGCGCGGCCGATAGACATGCGTACCCAGGACCACTACACTTTCCGGACGGACGCCACGGGAAGCTACGCCTTTGACGTGGTATACGGTTCGGTCGATGCGATTCAGGCAGCTACCGGGCCGGTACGCGTAGGCGATGCCTATCCCAATCCGGCTAGCGACCAACTTACGCTACCCGTATGGTTGCCCAAGGACGGGCCTTCTCGCGCCACGCTTGAAGTGTTTGACCGCACCGGCCGTCGGGTAGGCGCGCAAAGCTACGACCAACTACCGGCAGGCTACCAGACCCTGGTGTGGCGTCGGGACGGAGCGCTTCCAACCGGGTTGTATCTGTATCGCTTGCGGTTTGGGGATGGGGAGCAGGTTTCTAGCCAGCGGGTGTTGTTGGAGTAGTAGCGTTTCGCAGAGATGCAGTTATCATTACCAACCCCATAGCCAGGGGATTAATCCCCTGGCTATGGGGTTGGTGGGACCGGACGCGCAACCTGAAGGACTCCGTAACAACTTTATTACCATCCGCTTGGGAAATGCTTTCTGCTTCAGTCAGGGGCAGTTTAGATACTTTCGGTTGCCGTAGTGTTCGGCTTCCTTCTCATGATAATTATCCCAGTAGCAAGGATAGAAGAAGTGGTGGTTTCATGAGAGGCAGGTTAGGGTTCCCGCATTTTTACGCCATGAAGCTAAGCATTTGTCCAATCATTTGATACTAGAATCTAAGACATTGTTGCCAAGTATACGGATACCGAAATGAAGCAACAAAAGGACGGAGTGAGCCGAAAAATCAGGGTACAAAAGCCCGCCTTTTCTTACCCGCGTAACTTCATTGTCCACTGACCACAGCACGGCAGCAGCGGGGCGTATAGCTTTGCCCGAAACGTTATTCACTAAACCCCCTTTGCGATGATCAAGTACGCCCTGTTTCTTAACAAACTCACCACAGACCCGCTCAACTGTGCCGCCCGCGTGGTGGACGTGCCCGCCTTCTACCTGAAAGACATTGTGAAAATCGCGACACAGGAGGGCAAGACCATGACCGAAGAGGAGATGTACGCCGCCTACTCGTCGATGGAAAAGGCCATGACCGATATTATCAGCAAGGGCGGCAGTGTGCAACTGTCTATGCTCAACACGTCTTTCACCATCAGCGGCGTGTTTGAGAACGACGAAGAAGTGTTCACCGAGGGCAAGCACCAGCTCAACCTCAAGATCCAACCCGGTGAAGGTTTGGTGAAGGCAGCGCGCCGAAATCGCCTAAAGCGCGTGAAGAGCAAAGAGTACGCTCCCGAACCCACCAAACTAGAAGACGTGGCCAGCGGCACCGTCAACGAGTTGATTACGCCCGGCAACATGGCCTGCCTAAAAGGTGCCGACCTGAAGTTCAACCCCGAGCAGGCCGACGAGGGAGTGTACGTGATCACCGAGCAGGGCAAGGGCACAAAGGTGGAGCACATGGCCCGCAATATGCCCGGCGAACTGGTGTTCTTGGTACCGGCCAACCTTGGCAAGGGCAACCACTGGCTAGAGGTGCGCAACCGCAACTACCAGGCCCTGAGCACCGGCCGCCTCAAGCACTCGCTACTCGTGAAGTAAGTCGCGGTGAAACGGTAGGTACGTAACCGCCCTTTCAATAAGATCACTAACCGATTCGCCCCAGTGCGGATCGGCTTTTTTATTGCCCCCCCCAAGGTCGGTGCGGCCTTTTCGTACAAACTTTTAACGTTGAGTAGTGCTGTAAGAAGTATTTATAGTCATACAAACGTGATCTTCTCCCTCTTGTCATCCCGTAGGGATCGCGTTGCATGATAGCGCTATTTGTGCTCGAAGTAACAATTCCATTGCGGCAAGCTCCCTACGGGGACGCCCAGTCGGGATGACATAGATTCATCGCTATCATCTTTATGAAAAAGCCCGGCAAAGGTTGGGGTCTTCACCAACCTTCTGGAATGCTGCCCTAGCCAGGGTTCAACTTCTTCTGCTGACCGTGGTCAAATTCGTACCCTGACCCTGGTCAGTATCGCTTTCTGACTAGGGTCAACCTCCTCCGCTGACTGTAGTCAACTTTGCACGTTGACTAGGGTCAACCTCCCTCGCCCTAGTAGGTGATGGTCTCCGGGTAGCGTAGGTGGTGGACTCCTGCTCCCCTTGGGGGTGGAGTGTCCGCATCGTAGTAGGCACTCCCCTTCCCTACCGGGGGGAAGAGGACCAGTGCGGGGGAGAGGATAGGGAATTGTCTGGTTGGCAAGCCGGAAGATCACTCAGATAGGGCACCCGAGCGCGTGACGCTCGGGCGAGGTGGTGAGAGGGAGAGGTAAGGTTTGGTTTGAGTGGTTTTGGTAGCGGGTCTTACTTTGCTTTTTTTGAGGATTTGGTACACGGGTGAAAGCGTTTGTTAATCACCGCCGCCGCACCGTTGCCGTCACGTTGATCCAGCAACCCACCGACATGGTTTGTCCTTCTTCGTACCCCTCCTGGAAAATAACCTCTATAGTCGGAAACTGCTGCCGGGCCTGCTCCATCAGGTTGGGGCGACCGGCCCGCTGATATTGCTCGTAAGCGGCCCAGTAGACCGCCCGGTCGGCGACCTGCTGCTTGCCCCGGCGGCATTCTCCGAAGCTGGTGTAGTACAGGTCTCCCAGTAGCCGGTAGGCCTCGGTCAGCGTAGGATCGAGGCGGAGGGCCTGCTGGGCGGCGTTTTGGGCCTTCGGTTTTTGGTTGGCTCGCTGGTAGAAGCTAGCCAGTTGAAACGAGCGTTCAGCCTGGAGAGAATCGGTGTCGGCCAGCCGAACGGCTTCTTGGTAGTAACGTTCGGCCCCCATCGGTTTGCCCTGCGCTTCGTAAAGACTAGCGAGGGTTTTGGCTATTCCTGCCGAAGGGCGGTGCCGCAGTAGTGCTCGCGCCGCCGTTAAGAACACCGGCAGGTCGCTGCACTGCTTGGCCAGCGCCAGGGCCACCACCCGGCTGGCCTTTGTTACGTCGCTGGTATCTTGCTCGAAGGGCACCCCAAACTTCTCGTACACCAGCGGGCAGGTCAGCTCAACGGTTTCCACCAGCATGTTGTCGACCACCGCCTGCTTCTCGGCTTCGCCCCGTTGCAGTAGCTCCCCTACGACTCGGTCGTGGTGCTCGATCACCTCCTCGTCGGTTAGTGCCTTGTTGGTCCGACGGTGCAGGCGCACCACATCCATGTAGGCCAACAGGTTGCCGCTGCTCATCTGTTCTTTACCCGCTGCGTAGGCCCGGTCGAAAAGGGCGAGCAGGGTCGCGTACTGCGTGGACTCCGGGCGGTAGTAGCGGTAGGCCGCGTAGGCCTTGCGGTTCAGCACGGCCGCTTCTTTCCCGAAGTGCCGAATGCGCTGGTCGTACAGCTCCAGGACTTCCCGTTGGTACTGCCGCCGAAGATCGGGGTCATCCGTCTGCTCGATCAGTCCCTGGTAGAGCTTTTCCCCCTTAATATAGAGCGACTCGTGCAGGTCGGGCGTCTGAGTCAGCAACCAACGCAGCGGCTCCCGTCCGGTAGCGTACGCTCTGGCGCGCAGGGCATCGGTGTACAGGGCCACGTTTTGCTGCGCCTGGCTGGTATCCTCCGGCCAGCGGATGTCCGATTGGGCCAATCCCCGTAGGGCGGCAGTGATGAGAAGTAATGTCAGAGTCGTCCGCATGGCTTTATTGGGCCAACAACGCCGCCGTCTCCACCAACCGCAGAAACTCCTGCTGGTCAGCGTTATTATTGTTTGCCGAAGCGCGGGCTAGGATGCGGACAGTTTCCCAATCCAACTGCTCAGCGTAGGCAGAGTCACGCAACTGCACCCCAAAGGCGGCTACGGCGGCGGCGAAGCGGAAAGCGGGCGAGGGCGCTTTGTTAGCCTCCGTGGTCGGTACCGTCTGCTGCATCAGCACGCTGGTTTCTTGTCCGATGGGTTTGTAGCGCAGCTTGAGGGTGAGCAGTTCGTTGCGGTTGGCCCGATTGGTGAGCGTGCTTTGCTGGTACTGCAAGGCCGCATCCGCCAGCAGGGCCTCGTTGGGGTCGGCGGGGATCAGTTCGTACAGGGCCGTCACGGTGTGGCCCGCGCCCAGCTCTCCGGCATCTTTTTGGTCGTCATCGAAGTCTTCGCGGGCCAGCACCCGATTCTCGTAGCCGATCAGGCGGTACTCCTTTACCTGGGTGGGATTAAATTCCAACTGCAACTTCACGTCCTTGGCCAGGGTGAACAGGTTGGCCCGCATCTCGCGGACGAACACCTTCTCGGCCTCGGCCACGTTGTCGATGTAGAAGTAGTTGCCGTTGCCCGCGTTGCTGATCTGCTCCATACGCCCGTCCTTGTAGTTGCCCATCCCGAAGCCGCAGATGGTCAGGTACACCCCGCCCTGCCGCTGCTCCTCGATGAGGCGCACTAGGTCGCCGGTAGAGGAGGTGCCGATGTTGAAGTCGCCGTCGGTGGCCAGAATCACCCGGTTGTTGCCGTCAGGAATGAACTGCTCGCGGGCAATCCGGTAAGCTAACTCAATGCCTTCGCCACCGGCGGTAGACCCTCCAGCCGACAGACGATCCAGCGCCGCTTCAATGGTTCGCCGCTCACTGACGGGAGTAGCGGGCAGCACCAGCCCCGCCGCCCCGGCGTAGACCACGATGGCAACTTTATCGTGAGCATCCAGGGCGTTTACCAGCAGGCGGAAGGACTTCTTGACCAGGGGCAGCTTGTTGGCGTCTTGCATGGAGCCCGACACGTCGAGCAGCAGCACCAGGTTGCTGGGAGGAGTTTGGTCGTAGTCCAGGCGCTTCCCCTGCAAGCCCACGTGTAACAACTGGTGGTCGGTATTCCAGGGGCAGGACGCTACTTCGGTGAACAGGGCGAAGGGGTGCGCGTCGGTGGGAGCGGGATAGTCGTAGTCGAAGTAGTTGATCATCTCCTCGATGCGCACCGCGTCGGGCGGCGGCAGTTGGTGGTGCTGCGTGAGGAAGCGGCGCACGTTGCTGTACGAAGCGTTGTCCACGTCGATGGAAAAGGTGGATACCGGGTGCTGCCCCACGCGGCGGAAGGGGTTGGAGTAGATGCGATCATACTCTTCGGTGGAGAAGTCGGGGGCGGGACGCTCGTTCATGGCTACGCCTATCTCTTCCTCGGGGGCTTCTTCGAAGACCATCTCTTTGATCGCACTGCCTTCAGAAACTTCTATATCGAGGGATAAAAACACCTCCTCTTCCACTTCTTCTTCGTCAGGCACGGGTATGATCTCTGGCAGTTGGGCTTGCTCGGCTGGGGCGGATTGTTGGGTAGGCAGAGGTACGAGCACTTCCCACCGTTCTTCAGCAGCATCGGAAGTAGGGGCCGACGGTTGACAGCGGGTAAGGAGCCATAGTAAGAGTAAAAATGCCAGGCTACTCTTCACGATTAGCACACTGGCTTCTCGGACAATCTTCAGGGAGTTGTTATTCTGGTTTTTCATGGGTACGGAGAAGTTTGGTAACACGAAGTTATTGGTAACGGTAGCCGCGCTACGGCAGCCGCGCTGCGCCAGAGTACGTTGATGATTACGCGATCTGGTTCTGGTGATGATCCAACCTACGCAACCAAGGTGAGTAGCCGAAGAAAAGGGGCGGTAAAGCGTTTGTAAAATGATTTACCAGTATTTCCGGCGTTTTACCAGACGCAGTACCCGCTGAGTTTCGTACCTTTGGCGGGTATGCCCACTGCTGCCTTCACCTGCTTTCAGCACCTCAAAGAAGACGTCGCCACCACCGCCCGGCAGGCGTGTCCGGCCAACCCGCCCGACATCCGCACCTGGAAGGGTGAGGACATTCGGTGCTTTCAGGAGGACTTGGCCGAGCGGGTGAACGGACGGGTGAGCGAGAAGTGGTTCTACACCCACTTCAAGGCCGACCAGGAGACGGTGCCCCGCGTGGATATGCTCGATCTACTGAGTCGCTACGTGGGCTACGGCAGTTGGAAGGACTACCGGCAGCAACATGCGGTGACGCCCCTCGCCCCGACGCCTACGCCTTTGGCCAAGCGACAAGTTTGGTTCGGCTTCGCCGGACTGGTGCTGTTGCTGGTAGGGCTGCTGGGCATGTATCGCTGGATACAGCGGCCCGTCACTTACCAGTTTTGCCTGATGAACGCCTACGACCGACGGCCCGTCTCTCCCGATGAGGTGAGCGTGCGGGTGCTGTTGAAGGGGGAGTCGCCCTACCGCCTGCCGGTAGATGCGGAAGGCTGCCTCACGGTGACCACGCGCAGCGGGCGGGTGCGGCTGGTGGTGCGCAGCTCGTACTACAAGAACGACACGCTGGTGCGGGTGCTGGACAAGGCGAACCCCACCGAGCAGGTGGCGCTAGAGACCGACGACTACGCCTGGATGCTCCGCTTATTCTCGCGGGCCGACGTGAGCGACTGGCAGCAACGGCGCGGGCAGCTCGACTCGATGCTCGCTCCGGATGCGCGCATCTACCAGCTCTTTGCCGGGCAGGCGGTGGGGATGGAGCTGTATAACAAGCAAGAATTTATAAACAAGCTCACCATGCCGCTGCGCAGTCTGCGGCAGATCGAGGTGCTCGAACATCCGCTACGCGGGCGACCGGATCGAGGTGTTGCGCTTTAAACAAAAGGATGATACTACCACTCCGTAACCACCGCTGGCGCGTCGGGCTACTATTGCTATTACTCAGCTATGGCTGCGCCACCGCCTACCGCGAAGACTCCGCCAACGAGATGCCCGCGGCGGCACCAACTGAGGCTGAGCTAACCGACCAACTCACCGCCGACCGGCTAAGTCCGGCGCAACTGCGGGCCTTCGAGCTGCGCGCCCAGCAGAAGCTTCGTGACTTCTTCGACTACCTCACCCTGGTGGGCGACCCCGCATTGGATAGCACCTTCCGGACGGAGGCGGCGGAGCAGGCCACCGCCCTGTTCACCAATCCGCGGGCGGTGGTTCGGATAGCCCCTACCGGGCAGTCTGCCGAAGACCGAGTCGTTGGGCAATGGCTAAAAGCATTAGCGAAGTCCGACGAGGCAGCCACCTTTCTGATGGGCGAACCGGCGCTCATTCGTCCGCTCACGCTCGGTGATTCGTCACAGTATCGGGGGGCACTGTCCGTGCCGGTGCCCAGTGCCGGAGATGGTGAAAGCGAGGCGCAAACGTATCAGGTAAACGTGCTGGTGAAGCGGGTAGATAAGGACTTTGGGGAAGATGAAATGCAGGTGTGGGAGGTGTTTTTGGAGGGGGTTTGGTAAAGGCCCTTATTGCGAAAGCGTGGAAAGACCAGTGTACTCCCAAGCTTCCCCCAATTCCCATAGCCCACCGATTAATCGGTGGGCTATGGGAATTGTGACAAAGATTCAGTTATCGTACGCGCTTCTTACCCTTCTTGAACTTCTTCTTCTTGCGGAAGTCGCCGTTGAAGCGGCTCTTTTCATCTTTCGGTGACGGACCCACCTGGGTGAGCTCCACGTGCACGGGGTTGCCCTCGAAGGTCGCTCCCTTCTTGAAGCCCTTAAGCAGGTCTTTTTCGTAGCGGGCGTCGGCCTCAAAAATGGCAAAGCGGTCGGTGATGTCAATCTTACCGATGGCCATGCCCTTCTTGGGGGTTTGCTCGTTGATCAGTCCCATCAGACGGGCGGGCGACAGCTTGTGGTAGCTGCCCACGTTGATAAAGAACTTAGAGAACTCCGTCTGCCCGTCGCGCTGCGAACGGTCGGGTTTGTCGCGTCCCGTCTTTTCGTTCGCCGCCACGTTGAGGTCCTGTGCGTCTTTGTAGTAGTCCAGGAAGCGGTTAAACTCGGCCGACACGAAGTGCTTGATGAGGTCTTCGCGGCTGAGCGACTCCAGCTTCTTATAGATAGCAGGCAGGTACGAATCAATTTGCTCATGGTCCACCTCCACCTTATGCACCTTATCGACTAGGAAGAAGAGCTGGTTCTCGCAGATCTCGCGGCCGGTGGGCACCAGCGTGGGGATAAACTCCTTCTTGATCATGCGCTCGATGCTGCGGATGCGGTTCATCTCGCGGCGGTGGATGATAGCGATCGAAGTGCCCTTTTGTCCGGCCCGTCCGGTGCGTCCGCTGCGGTGAGTATATACCTCGGGGTCGTCGGGCAGATTGTAGTTAACCACGTGGGTGAGGTCGTTCACGTCGATGCCGCGGGCGGCCACGTCGGTGGCGACGAGCAGTTGCAAGGTTTTGTCGCGGAACTGCCCCATCACGTAGTCGCGCTGCGCCTGCGAAAGGTCGCCGTGCAGGGCGTCGGCGTTATAGCCTTCGGAGCCGAGCTTAGCGGCCACGTCTTTGGTCTCCATTCGGGTGCGGCAGAAGATGATACCGTAGATGTCGGGGTGCACGTCGACGATGCGCTTGAGGGCCAGGTAGCGGTCGCGGGCGTTCACTACGTAGTAGCGGTGCTGCACGGTGTCGGCTCCGGCGTTTTTGGTCCCGACCGATACTTGTAAGGGATCGCGCACGAAGTTTTTGACCGTGTGGTCGGGCATGGTAGCCGAAAACAGCAGCGTCTGCCGCTCGGCGGGCGTCTGCCCAATAATCGCTTCCAGTTCGTCTTTGAAGCCCATTGAAAGCATCTCGTCGGCCTCATCTAACACCAGGTGCCGTACCTGATCAATGATCAACTTTTTGCGGCGAATGAGGTCGTGCACGCGTCCGGGAGTGCCCACCACCACCTGCGCACCCCGCTTGAGCGCCCGAATCTGGGTGTCCATGCTGGCCCCGCCGTACACTGCTACGGTCCGGACGCCCTTTAGATGCTTGGAGAAGCTTTCGATGTCGCCCGCAATCTGGTTGCAGAGTTCTCGAGTGGGGCAGAGCACGAGGGTTTGCACTTGTAAGGCGTGGGGATCGGTGCGGTGCAACAGCGGAAGTCCAAAGGCGGCGGTTTTGCCAGTGCCGGTCTGGGCCAGGGCCACCAGATCGCGGGTTTGTTCCTCCAGCAGCAGGGGAATGATTTTCTCCTGGATGGGAGTAGGTTGCTCGAAGCCAATGTCGGCCAGGGCGGATAGTAGTTCGGGACGGAGGCCCGTTTCTTGAAAGGTCATAAAGATACGTTTCTTCTAAAGCTCAAAGCAACGTTTATAGGGTGCCCGGAACTTGGTCGTGTAGTGATTCGCAAAGGTACGAATAATAATACCAAGTTGGGGGAGGAATAGTTCGGTGGGAGGATAAATGAAGCTATTGTGGAGGCGCGATTAATCGCGCCTGTACGATATCACCAGTACTCAATCACGTGTTTGCGGATGGCGTGGAAGGGGGTGTCACCGGTGCTCAAAAGTTCTTCTTCGGTGAGGCTACCGTGCGCATCGTACTTGGCAAAGTTGCGAAAGATCAGGCGCGGCCCCTCGTAGGTTTCGTCGGCCACCTGGTGCCCTAGCTCGTTGTAGCGGTAGCAAAAGCGACTGGTGGTTTTGTCAACGTGGTTGGTGACCAATCGTTCCACCAGTTGTCCCTGAGGATTATAGGTAAGCTTTTCGGCACTTAGCTTGCACCGCTGAGGTCCGGTGGTGGTGATTGCGGTGAGCACTCCCCCGGGCGCGTAGGTATACATGGTGCGTCTCTCAAACTCTTCATCGTAGCCGAAGATATCTTCCATTACCAGCCGCCCGGCCCCGTCGTAGGTGGCGAAGCGTTTGTAAGCCGTCCGGTTCTCCGTATCGGTTCTCACCTCGGCAATCACCTCGTCTTCCTGACCGTACCACAGAATTTCGTATCCCTTGATCTCGCCGTTGGCGGAGTTAAGCACGGCTTTTTTAATGTTCTCTACCGGGTCGTAGTGGTATTCTTTGATGGTCTTTTCTCCGTCGGCTCGGGTGATTTCGGTGCGGGTAAGGTGCCCGTTGTCATCAAAGAAGTGGTCGGTGCGTTCTAGTAAATGATCTTTGTCAACGAATACCGTCTGCTCCACCAAACGTCCTGCCTCGTTGTAGGTGTGCAACATCTTCCGTTCGGCTTTTCCGGTAGCATTATACACAATCTCGCTAATCAGGTGCCCGCACGGATCGAAGCCCTGGTACTGGCTGGTGTAGGCATGCGCGATATTTCGTCCCTCGTCTAGCTCCAGGGTGGTCGTAGCCCGAGACTTGATCACGGGAGTGGTTTTGTTCGCTGCTGTGCTCATAACCCCCTGTTGTTCGCCCAGGCCCTTGGCTGGTGGGAGTGAGCAAAAATTAGCGACTGAGCGCTTCGCAAAAAAAGGGTACGCATACTACGGCATTAAGATTCCGGGGCGAAGTTAAAATACCCGGCATCGCAATGGAGGCTTAAATAAAGAAGGTCTTACGGATGTAATAACTAGCGAAGATTAAGTCGTTTTTGAGCAACTCAGTGGTGGCGAAAAGAAGAGCCCGCCCTTAGTCAGGCAGGCTTTTGTGAAGCTATTCGCTAGAAAGTAAGGCCCGCACCGAGTTTCCACACTCCGTTGTAAGCCCGGGTATCTTCGGTGAATTGGATAAAGCCGACATCGTAGCCTAGTTGCACGTTCAACCCGAAGGGAAGTTCGTAGCCTACGCCCGCTGCCAGGCCTACGTCCACGTTATTCAACTGGCTACTGCCTTCGTTTTCAAAGTCAAAGCTGGCAATGGCCACCGAGACATCGGTTCTAAAGGTATTAGAGAGGAGCACCGAGAACTGAGGTCCGGCGTAGACGTTGAGCCCTTCGGAAATAAACACCCGGGCGTAGACGGGAATCTCTAAATAGTAGGATCGGTTCACGATATCGAGCTGCGCCAGGCCACGCAGTGCGCTTTCTAGCCGGTATCCTCAACTGGCCAGGTACACTCCGGGTTCCAGGTGCAGTGAACCCACCAGGGGTATGTCCAGATAGGCTCCGGCAAAGAAGCTGGTCAGCGATTTAGGATCGGTCTGGGTGATACTGTTGAGGTTAATGCCATCCAGGAGGCTAGGCACCGTGACGCCCGCAGCGGCGTCTAGGTACTGACTCACCGCAGCATCGCTGGCATCTTGGCCCCGAATATTGGCCAAGCTCACGCCCGCCCGCACCCCAAAGGCAATATTTTGCGCCTGCAGGGCAGTGATAGCTACTCCCAGAAACAGGACAATTGACAAAAAGTACTTTTTCATTGTAGTATTGTTAGGTGTATAGATTGTTGTGGTCTAAGACAAGAACCGTACTGAAAACTGATCAAGCACCAAAAAAGTTACGGGGGATGTTGCCTACCCAGCGCTACCGAGTGGTGCGGTAGCTATTATTCATTAAAGGGAAACCGGTGGTCTCTAGCGACTGAAACGAACGGAAAGTGGTGTGGCTCTTTTGAATCGCGACGGTAAATTTGTGGGTCTGCTTTCTGTTTCCCGCCTGTAGCGCCAGCTCCAACGTCTGCTCTCCGGCAGGCAGCGGCACCCGGCGGTAGTAGATGGTGTGCGGAATGGTTTGCCAGTTGCGGGTATCGGCCCGCTCGGTCAGCGCGTTCACCACGCCGAGCACCGCACCCAGGTCGTCGTTCTTCGCCCGTACCCCGTACTCGGTTCCCTTCTTCAGCGCTACGCGCAGCAAAGAAGTGCTGAACTCCCGCAGCATCCGCTGCTGCAGCCCCTGGAAGGCAATAGCGTTCACATCTTCGGCTTTTTGTAACGAAAATGACTGGTTGCCCGCCCGCAGGCTGGCCTGATCGAAGTAGAGCGCCCGCTCTTGGTAGCGCGGAAAGACCACCCGAATCAGTTCCAGATTGCTCAGCCCCTTTTCTTCGTACTCTTCGTCGCTGTTGAATCGAAAGGGGAAACTCCAACCGTACTGTTGGTTCTGGAAGTTCACCAGGCCGCCCGCTCCGCGCACCAGCGCAAAGTTCACGCCCCACTCGTCCTTTATCGGACCGAGTCCGTTGTTCCAGAAGAACACCAAATCGCCTCCGGACGGCGGTCGCGGCTGGTAGGTCATGCCAAACTGCTGTTCGTAGCGCCGCAGTTGGTCGGTGAAGTTCATCTGGTGGGCGGTGCGCAGCAGGTCTTCCTTGAGTTGCTGGGGCGCACCGAGGCCAAACAGCGGTTGATAATCTTCTTCGTAGATTTCTACGGCGTTGCGGTAGGCGATAAAGGCGTTATTAGCGTCGCCGTCGGCGTCGTAGATGAGTCCTATCAGGGTGTGCACAAAGGCATCGCGGCGATACTTACGGCCTTTTCCGGCCGGATACTTATCGGCAAACTGGTTGAGTTTGATATTCAACCGTCGGCACTCTACCAGCGCCGCCTTGGTATCGCTGAGTTGCAGGTAGTTCAGCGCCTTGTAGTAGTGAATCAGCAGCAGCTCGTGGTCTTCGCCGGTGTAGTTCGAGAAGGTGGGGTTGATCAGGTAGGAGCCCACCACGTTCCAGTAGTTGTTGCGTAGGTCTTCACCCAGTTCGTAGGCCCGTTCGAGCAGGCGGTTGCTCTCTTCGGGTTGCCCCAGCAGGGCGGTGGTCACGCCCCGGTTCAGGTAGTATAGCAGGCGGGCTTTACCCTCGGCCGCCTTCGGATTGCCCTCCAGCACCTTGTCGGCCCGTTCCAGTTCTCCCTCCTCAAAGTAGCGGTTAAACTTCTGGTTGGTCCGATAGTACGAAGCACACGAGTAGCTCAGCAGCGCCAGCAGCGATATGAGGAGTTTAATTTTCAAGAGTTTTGGCGGTTTCTATGGAAAGGCCAGCGTTAGGGAAGGGGGGGGCTTTCACGAAAATGTTTTTGTCCTTAGTCACTAGTCCTTTGTTCTTTGTTCTTTGTTCTTTGCAATTTTGACCAATGACCAATGACCAATGGCCAGTCACCAAGTCTTTATCCCGTGATGTATTTTTTGATCTTCTTGCCGTCGACCCACACCAGTTCGTTGCTCTCCAGGTCAGCCAGTTCTAAGTCTACCTGGTAGAAGGTAACCTGCTTGCGGCCTTCGCGGTCCACAATGGAGTTGATGGTGCCGAACATCATGTAGTCGGCGCCCAACTCCGCGCCCCAGCGCTTCTGGGTGTCGGGCGAAGCGAAGTCTTGCTGGTCGGCCCGCTCGGTGCGCATTTTTTCGCGCAGCACGTTGTTCTGCACCACCCGCACCAGTCCCGAGCGCACGAATTGCTTTTCGATGTCCTTGATGAAGGGCTGGGCCTCAATGTGCTCGTGGCTGTTGTTGGTGATCATGCCGACGATCACCACTGGCTGGCGGTTGTGCTTGCGGGCAAAGCCTTCGCGCCAAGCACTGCCTAGCGCACTTTCGGACATGGCTTCGGCCACGCGGCGCGAATCAGCATCGTTCCAGCGACCGCTCAGGTCAATGTCGGAATTGGTATCTACGCGGGTCACGTTTTTAGAGCAACCGAACAGGACGGTTAGTACGAACAGCAGGGCTACAGAATGGATGGACTTCATGGGTATACGTTTAGTTATACTTGCCCAGCGCAAGATTGGTACCGAAGCGCAGAACCATAGTAGGGATGTACGTATTACGATGAAATCACTATATTTACCGGCATACAAAAGCAAGATTATGTTTTTCAAAAAAGTCCTCACTCTATCTATCCTGTGCATCTTGAGCACCATTGCCTTTAGCCAGGGCACCATCAAGGTCTTGATCGTCGATGGCCAGAATAACCACGATTACTGGCCTAAAATCACCTACATGCTCAAGGAGTATATGGAAGACACCGACCTGTTCACCGTAGGCGTGGCCCGCACGACCTACACCTGGAAGGGAGACGAGTTCTTGTCCGACTTCACGGTGGCGGGCGTGGGCGAAACTACCTCCCTGGAAGAGCCTAAGTCCGACCCCAATTATAGCCCCAACTTCGAAGACTATGACGTGGTGGTGTGCAACTTCGGGTGGAACGCCGCCCCCTGGCCCAATGAAACCCAGCGGAAGTTTGAGGAGTACGTTGAGCAGGGCGGCGGCCTGGTGGTGTTTCACGCGGCCGACAACTCCTTTCCCGACTGGAAGGCTTATAATCAGATGATCGGCCTGGGCGGCTGGGGCGACCGCAACGAAAAAGACGGCCCACTGGTCTATTATAGCGATGCCGGAGAACTGGTGCGCGACACCACGCCGGGCAAGGCCGGCGAGCACGGTCCGCAGAGCGAGTACCAGATACAAATTAGAAATCCCGACCATCCAATCACACGGGGCATGCCCGAGGTGTGGATGCACACCCAGGACGAGCTCTATAACAGCCTACGGGGTCCGGCTGAGAACATGGAGGTGCTGGCCACCGCCTACTCGGCCGTAGATAACAAAGGCAGCGGCCGCCACGAACCGGCCCTGATGACGCTCACCTACGGAAAGGGTCGCATCTTCCACAACATCATGGGCCACGCCGACTACTCGGTGGCTTGCGTGGGCTTCTTGACAACCATGCTGCGCGGCACCGAGTGGGTGGCCACGGGAAAAGTAACCCAGGAAATTCCGTCGGACTTCCCAACCGCTTCGGCTTCGAGTTCGCGAGAGAAAATGGTTAAAAAGTGAGGCGCTGATTGTTGGAACAAATAACCCTCGAACCCGGTGAAAGAGCGAATCATTCAGCATTTACAGCGGGCTCTTCCCACCGTGCAAGCCGTTTACTTATTCGGCAGCGTGGTGACCGAGCACTTCACGGCGGACAGTGATATTGACGTTGCGGTGTTGACTTCCGAACCGATGGAAGCGCTTCTTCGCTGGAAACTATTGCAGCAAATGGCCATCATGCTGAACCGCGACGTGGATCTAGACCTGTCGACCGCTTCTACGGTAATGCAGTTCCAGATGGTAAACACCGGCGAGCGTATCTTTACCGCCGATCCGGTGGCTATCGAGTGGTGGGAGCTAAAGGTGTATCAACTGTACCTGACCCTGAACAACGACCGGAAACATATTTTAGAAGCCATCCAACAAAGCGGACGCATCTATGGCGACTAACGATGTACTAACGAACACCCATCCTCATGAACCCTTCCGAAATCATCCAAAAGATCGCCGATACGCCCCCCGGACAAGACGTTCAGGCCCTGGACAACCTGGTGCTGTTCCGCGTGGACAAGCACCGCTTTCGCTACGGACAGTCGTACGCCCTGCTGCGGGGCGACCAAATGATCCTGGTGGATGCCGTGCACGAGGCCACGCGGGCCGCGGTGGATCGCTGGCTCGAGCGTTACACTCCGGTGGCCCTGTTTCTGACCCATAGCGATCTGCTTGGACAGGCGTTTGCTCCGATGTCGAAGGTGGCGCGGTGGATTGACGCCCCGGTGCTCATCCACTCGGCCGACCGGCAGGGTCAGGCCGTGCAACCCGTTGAGGAAGCGGGCGAATTACTCGCCCAGCACCAGCTACGCTACTTCCATGTGCCCGGCCATACGCCCGGTTCGGCCTTACTCTACGCCGAGCCGGAGCAGATGCTATTCACTGGCGATGCGACTATCGGGGCCAACTACGAAAAAGAAGAGACCAACTTCACCCACGCTCCTATCCGTCCGGCGGACTGGGATAGCTTTGCGGCCGGGTGGAACGCCGTAGATGTACCAGTGCGCAGAGTATTTCCCCTGCACGGCAAACCGGCGTTTGCAATGGATAACTTCGATTCGTTTAAGCAGCAACTATTGGTGCCGGAGAACGAGATGCGGGAGTAGAATTTCTGTCGTAGCGGACGCTACGACCAGTAAGTACACAGATGGAAACCTAGCGCTACTTCACTTTGCTGCGTACGAGCACACCAAGGCTCTCGAGCAGTTGAAGCTGATCTTTCAGCGCTACGCGGGCAGCCGCGCGGAGGTCTTTCATCCACGCGTCCATATTTTAGTTAGGAAACAGTGGCGATTTGCAGCGGATGTGATACCTTGAATAGGGGAAATAGATGCTAGTGCTTTTACATGGATGTTATCAGTATTATCAAAACCGATAACGAATGCTTTTTAAAGGATAAAATCCACCCATACTGAATCTAAGAATATCACGCAATGAAGTTGATCTGGAAATTAGTGGTATTATTCTTACTTCTAACCACGGCAATAGGGGTGTTTTCTGTTTGGCTATACTCTTCCCTAAACGCGGGGGTTGAACATCAGAATAATGAAAATTATGTTGTCATAGAACGTGGATCAACTCCTAACCAGATTATTGAAGTGCTGAAGAGTGAAAACATTATACAAGCACCTCTGGCCACGAGATTATACTTTCGCTTGATCAATAGGGACGTCAAGCTACAAGCGGGTGATTACTTATTTCCTTCCCCTGTTAGTCCGATGCAGGTAATAGATTTACTGAAGAAAGGGAAAAAGCGTACGCAAAGTCTCACGATCCCCGAAGGCTGGACTCGTTTCGAAATAGCTAAACGAATAACCAAGCAATTTCCTTCCAAGCCTCCTCTTGATTATGAGGAAATTTTGGCAATGATGGATAACGTTAGTTTGATTCAAGACATAGATTCTAGTGCCACCAATCTTGAGGGTTATCTTTATCCGAGTACTTATCAATTTGAGACAGGCACCCCCGCCAAAGATATCATCGCTAAAATGGTTCAGCAGTTTAGAAGTGTCTGGCAACCAGCGTGGAACGAATTAGCGCTGGAAAGGGGAAGAACCAAGAGAGAGATCGTGGTCATTGCTAGTCTCATCGAAAACGAATCAAAAATAGATGATGAACGCCCATTAGTGGCATCAGTCATCTATAATAGACTCGAACGACAAATTCCGCTGGGTATAGATGCAACCAATGTTTACATCGCTAGGCTACAAGATCGGTGGGATGGCACCATTCATAAAAGTGATGTCGAAGTAGACCATCCTTACAATACCAGAAAAATACGTGGCCTTCCTCCGGGACCAATAAGTTCAGCGAGTAAATCGGCTATTGAAGCCGCACTAAATCCGGCTCAGACAGAGTATCTCTATTATGTGCTTGATGTGGAAAAGAACGATGGGTCGCACCACTTTTATTCTACGAGCACTGAGTTTTTGAAAGGGAAACAGGTTTACCAAAAATGGCTCAAGAAACAGCGAGGAAACTAAGTTCATTAAGGTGAGCATTCATCCAACTATGGTCGATCCATACCGAAGCATCCACCATCATACGGTGCGCATTTCATCAAGATTATAAAACTAAACGAGTCAGGCGTGAAGCACGCAAGACTAAAAATCAACCCGGTGAATATTCCATTAGCGGCGCTCTTACAACTCTCATGCTTAGCCCTTCTCCTTTCTTGTAAGTCAGTTAACAAGCCCTATAACTACCAGCGGTTCCCGGCTAACTATGCGGAAATCCAGCGTGAATACGAACGCTATTACCACCTGGGTGGTTGCCAGCGGGGAGAAACAATCGCGAGTGTTGGCGCAGGGAACGGAATAAAGGAAATTCAAATTTCGTGCTTTGTCAAGAACATCAATTGGTACCTCCAGGAGATTGATTCTGCAAGATTATATCAGTTCGAAGAAGTTTTGGCGTATCACGAAAATCTGATTGATTCATCCATCAGGGCGGATTTTAAACTCGTGTTAGGAACTGAAAAATCTACCGGTCTACCCCATGAGCTGTTTGACAGAGTGTTGATGCTCAACGTCTTTCATGAAATTGAATCGAGAGAAGGGATTATGACGGAAATCCACCAATTGCTTAACCAAGATGGCGTGCTCGTTATCATGGAAAGAATGGGTGAAGCAGTCGGCGAGGTCCACGCGGATTGTAAGTATCCCAAGCTCATAGAAACGAGCTTTTTGCAAGAAATGAACGGTTACGGCTATACCCTAAAAGGAAAGCAACTCGGCGAAGAAATGTCAAACCTGATATTCTATACTTTTGAATCGAGAAACTAATGGGGTTGGTGATGAAGAACTTTACCGCACGCGCTACAAGCGCGCGCTAACTTTCGTTTTTATAGAAATAGGTTTATAGCGCAAATAACCCCTTCAAGTCTTTATTGGACAACTCACCGATCCACTGTTCGCCCTGCGCGACGGCCATGTCGGCTAAGTCGCGCTTCTCGATGAGCATCTGGTTGATCTTCTCCTCAAAGGTGCCCTCGGTGATCATGCGGTGCACAAACACGTTGCGCTGCTGCCCGATGCGGTAGGCGCGGTCGGTGGCCTGGGCTTCCACGGCGGGATTCCACCACAGGTCGTAGTGCACCACGTGGTTGGCTTCGGTCAGGTTCAGGCCCGTGCCGCCCGCCTTCAGCGACAGGATCATGGTGTTGATCTCGGGTTGCTGCTGAAAGTCTTCCACCATCTGGTCGCGCTTTTTTCGGCTGCTGCCGCCGTGCAAAAACAGGGGCGGCCGGTGGTAGGTCTCGCTGATAAACTGTTGCAAGAGCGTGCCCATCTCGCGAAACTGGGTGAAGATCAGCACTTTCTCACCCTGCTCGTACAGATCGTCCAGCAGCTCCATCAATCGCGTGGCCTTGCCCGATAGCGCGATGTCGGCCTTGCCCCGCTTGAGGTACTGCACCGGGTGATTACAGACTTGCTTCAGGGCAATGATCAGCTTGAAGACCAGTCCGCGCCGCTCAATGCCGTCTTTCTCCTCCACCTGCTTCATGATCTCGTCAACCACGTTCTGATACACCGCCGCTTGTTCTTTGGTCAGGTGACAATACTCATCGGTAGTAATTTTGTCGGGCAGGTCGGTGATAATGGTTTTGTCAGTTTTGAGGCGCCGCAGGATGAAGGGCGACATCACCCGCTTGAAATTCTCCAACTGGTGCTGATCCTGCTCCACCTCGATGGGGTAGGAATATTCTTTCAGGAAGGGTTTGAGGCTGCCCAGGTAGCCCTTGTTGGTGAAGTCCATGATGCTCCAGTACTCGCTCAGGCGGTTCTCCACCGGCGTGCCGCTCATGGCAATCCGTACGTCCGATTTGAGCTTCTTCAGCGCTTTGGTCTGGGCGGTGCCGGGGTTCTTGATGTTCTGCGCCTCGTCGATGATCAGGCTGTGCCACTTGATCTTGTTCAGGGCCTTCACGTCGCCGCGGGCAATGCCGTAGGTGGTGAGCAGCACGTCGAAATCATCGTCGGGGAAGGCGCGCTGCGGACCGTGGTAGGTGTGCCAGCGTAGGACGGGCGCAAAGCGGGTCATCTCCTTCTGCCAGTTGGTGAGCAAAGTAGTGGGCACCACCACCAAGGCTTTTTTCTTGTTCAGCTCGCCCTCTTCCTTGAACTTCAGTAGCATGGCGATCACCTGCAGGGTTTTGCCCAGCCCCATGTCGTCGGCGATGATGCTGCCGAAGCCCAGACGGCTGTTCTTGTACAACCAAGCGTAGCCCCGCTCCTGATAGGGTCGCAGTTGCGCGTGCAGGTCGGCCGGAGTGGCGATAGTATCGGTTTCCATCATCGAGCGCAGCAGCTTCCGGGCTTTCTTGCTGAGCTTAATCGGACTGCCTTCGTACTCCTCGGCCAGCGCGGTTTGCAGCAAGTTTTTACCCGACAGCTCGGGCGGGTTTTCCAGCTTATCAACCAACTGCCGGACTTCCTTCGGATCGAGGTAAACGTACTGGTCGCGAATCTTAACCACGCCCGACAGCCCCCGCACCAGTTGCAAAAACTCGTCGGCATCCAGTTGCTCGTCGCCGATGGACACCTGCCAGCGGTAGCGCAGCAGCTCGTCCATGTTGAGGAAGTGCTTGGTGATGCCCTTCTCGTCGCCCGCGTCCAGCGTCATCGACAGGGTGGGGCGCAGCAGGTGCTGCAAACTTTTGGGCAGCAGAATGTCGATGCCCAGCAGGCGAATCACCGGTAGCGTCTGCGTAAATATCTGCGCAAACTCCCGTCCGTCCACCGTCAGCTCCTGCGGGCCGTGGCCGGTGATCACCGACGCCAGTTGCGGAAAGTAGCTGCTCAGCAGTGACAAATCCGGCAGCACGGCCCGCCGCAGGGCTTCGTACTTCGGCTCCTCAAACACCTCAGCCAGCGGCACCGGTTCGGCGAACTTCCCCTCCCGCTCCTTCACCAGCATATCGATGATAAATCCTAGGTCGGTTGCCTCCGGTTCTTCTTCCCGGATGCGGATCACCGGCACCACGTTCTTGTCGTACAGGTAGAACCGCCGCAGCCACAGGTAGATCGTCACCGGGTACTCGCGCGACTCGAAATCGCGGGCGTGCAGGGTATCGGGACCGAAGAACACGTCAGGAATGGTATTGCCCTCGCCGAACGGACTGCGCAGCAAGTAGGTGATCAGGGTGGCCAGCAGGTAGGTGGCCTGATCCGCTTCGGAGAAGTAGCGCGACTTCCCACCGACCGTCATCGTGAGGCTGCCCGGCGGCAGGTGCGTTGCCAACTGCTCCGTTACCCGCTGCACGCTTTGGTTAAGCAGGGCCGGGAGCCAGTGGATGGCGTAAGTATCATTGCCCAGCGCAAAAATCTGGGGAACAACCGCGCCCTGTCGCACCAGCACGAGACCGGTGCGGTAGAGTAGCGAATAGACCCGCACGTCGGGAGCGTAGCGACTCAGGCGTTCCGGCTCCAGGGCGGCCAGCCAGTCGGTCAGAAAAGTTAGCGGCTGCGTGCTCACCTTGGTTTCTTCGCCGTCGGTTCGCCGAAAGCGCACTTCGGTGGGGGTGAGCGATTTGTCCAGCGCTAGGTGAATATGGGCCACCGCCTCCGGGGGAAGGTCAGAAGTGGGTGGGTCGGGGAGATTGGTCGGCGTGAGTTGTTTGGCCGCCTCCTTCCCCTTGGCCTTGAGCGTTTTGTGCAGCACCTCTTTGAAATCTTTGCCCGGATAAAACAGCGGGTCGGACGTGAGCAGCGACAGCAGTTCGTCGCGGCACTCGGGGATTTGGCTGAGGTCCGGCGGGGGCAGCGTAGTATCGGCACGCTCGGGCGGATCGGGCAGCAGTTGCTCCCATTGGGTGCGCACCGAAGGGATGTCATCCACGGCCGGGTTTTCGTCGGTGAAGCCTTCTTTCTGTAGTCGCTGAAGCAAGTCCAGGCCGTGCAGCTCGAAGATCAGGAAGGGATTTTTGTCGATTTCGTTGGCGATCAGGTAAATCACCGCGGCGATATGCTTGCAGGGCATGGCGTAGTCGGGGCAACTGCACTTCGCCTCCATGTCGCGCCAGCTGCCGGGAAACAGGTCGATGCGCTGTCGGCTGAGGGTTTCGTGAATGCGCGTTGGTAGCTCTCGGGCTAGCAATTGCGACAGAAAGAGTGGGTTGTTGATTACCGCGTCCACGATGATGTCTTTCTCCTGGGCGGTGAACGGCGTTACGCGCACGCTCACGCGGTACGGACGGGAGGCCGAGCCGTCGACCTTGGCCGTCACCGTGTTGCCGTCGATGGCAATGCTGTGGGCGCGGCCTTTGCGGGCGTAGGATTTGCCCCGCGGCAGGCGGTTGCTGTTATCGATGTGGTTAAAGGAGTTGAGCCACTGCTTCCCCCACCAAGTGTAGCCGAATTGTTTGATCATATTCTGTGGAGACGCGATTAATCGCGTCTGTACTAGGATTAAAAATATTAGGCTAATTATTCCGGGAAGTCGAAGAAGAAGAGATCCTCCTCGTCGTAGCGGTCTTCTTCCAGTTCGTAGTCGCGCAGATAGGTGCGGAGGTTCTTTTTGTCGCTGAGGTGCTCCAGGTCGCCTTCCACCCCGGCCAGGGTTTCTTGCAAGTCACGCTTTTGCCACTGGATGATCGTCGGAGCGTGCTTCACGTCGCGCAGGTAGGGAGCCATGCTGTCGAAGGGCGGCGGCGGGTTGGTCATCGCGTCCCACTGCATCTGTAGCTCGTCGACCTGCTCCTTGAGCATCTTGTTGTAGTACTTGAGCTGCTGGTCGGGCAGTTCGCCCAGGTCGTGGGCGTGGCCCTGCATCAGCTCGATCTCCAGCGACAACAATCCGAAGAAATCGTCTTTCTGGTACGCTTGCGTCACCCGCTTCATGATTTCGGTTTTCCACAGTCGCTGCTCTTCGTCGGGTTCTTTATCGGGATGAAACTCCTTGACCAAACGGGTGTAGACCGCGCGGGAGGTTTTGCTGATGTGCTCGGTTTCGGCTTTGAGCTTTTCTTCGCGCTTCTGCTGCGCTTTGGTTTTCTTTTTGTTCTTCTGCTTTTCTTCTTCCTGCTGGGCACGTTCTTCCATCGAGGCATACAGCTTCTCGCTCACCTGCCCGAAGTCGTTCATATCCACGTCGTCGAGGTCCAAATCCATGCCAAACATGTTTTTAAACATAGCGCTGGCCATTTCTTTGCTGTTCTCGTTGACCAGCTCTGATTCCTCCTTATAACTGGTGGAAGAATGCTTGTCGTAGAGGGCTTCCAGCTCGTTTTTTCCCACCTGAATGAGTTCGTAGGCATTGTGGCGAATCAGTTCTTGCAACTTGGCCTTTTCTTTGTTGCGAAAGAACCTCATCTCCCAGGCTTGGTCAAGCTGCTCAACGAGCCGGGCCTTCAGCGAATTGATTTTGTCCTGAAGCGGCTGAAGCTCACGGTGGATCAGACTGCGAATTTTGGGCATGGCCTGCTCCGTTGCTTCAATCCGGGTTTTCAGTTTCCGGATCTTCTTGATGCGGGAATTAAACTGCTTCTGCAATCGGCTCATGGTCTTGCCTTCGGATTTGGCAATCACCGGAACGATGGCGGTGGAGGATGGTTTCATATAAAAAGTAAGTTGACGTAGGGTACTGCTAAGGACTACGAAAGCAGCCTTATTGGGTTGGCCGTTACTCGCAAATAGGATCGTACTGCCTAAAGCGAGAATAGAATAGACAGGTAGCAAAACGGGTTATAAATGGCAATGTTTTTGAATTAATTCCGCTATCTTCTCTCTAGACTTACACGATCATGAAAAACCTAATTTACCTTCCCTGGATGGGCCTCATGCTGCTTCTGATAAGCGGTTGCCGCGTCCGCGTCCCCACCGTGTATTTCTTCGACGCTGACCCGTTTACACAGCCTTATCAAACCTCTTTCACCGAGCCCCTGACGGTGATGATTGGAAAGGACATTGACGATGGGTTTACCATCCGTGATGGTATGCATCCGATGGACGTTCGAAACTTTCGGAAGTCATTGCGGATCACGCTCTATTACATGTTTGAGTCAGCTTTCCCCGAAGTAACGTTTGCCGATAGCATAGGTGCCGCGGGCTATACGCTGCAACTGTACCGCATTCGGCCCGGTTGGCAGGTAGCTTCTACCAGCGTCAGCGGTGGCGAGTTCACAACTTCGTATTCTCGCGTTGCTGGCCAGATTCGTTACGATGCAGCAATTTTCAAGAACGGAAGAAAGATTGCGCTACTGGACAACACCGTGGTGGGAGAGGAAACAGCCATTGAGAGAAGAGAAATGCCCGAGGCCTTCCGCGACGGCGTACGAGAACTATGTGAGGACTTGTACAAAGAAATGCTTAAATTGGAAGTGCAGACCCTTCGTCAAGAGTAGTGCTTCCACCCTTACTGCTGACTCACGGATGTTTCATTTTGGTCTCGGCGTTTATTCTAATCATCACCTGGATTGATTATCTTCATCTAAGCTTTCAGACCGTGAAAGCCGCGTTAGCCAATCTAGTAGATTCATTGCGGAATGAATAAACTGTCACTTTAAGACCGGCTTATTTAAAAATATTACTGAAAATAGAAATCTCTATAGATAACTTCACCCTAACATTTGAAGCTGAGGAACTGCCTTCAGGGATAACGGCCGCACCAGTTCCGCGTTGACCAAATGATCGGCGGGGCGATCGCGGTTCCAGTGCCGATGCAGCACCAGCGCGGCGCCCAGGGCCGAGGCTTCCTCCAGTTGGGCGGTGCAAACGCGCGCTTCCGGCAGAAAACTCGCTAGCAACTGCAAAAACAACGGATTGCGGCAGAACCCCCCCGAAACAAACACCTGCTGCACCGGCGTGGCTCCCTGCGCCAGTCGCAACGAGACCACTTGCCACTGCACCAAGCTGATCATCAACTGATGATACGCTTCCTCGTAGCTGCTGAAGCGCGCGAGATTGGCCTCGGGTCCGGTGAAATCAGGAAGCGGCCCCGTCTGCTGCATCGTCTGCGGATAAAATTGGGGTAGACTCGCTGATGCGCCCAGTAGCGTATCGATAAGTTCCGGATCAGGTTGGATGTCGCGGTGATCGTGGGCCGACTTATTAAAGTGAGCTGCCATCCGGGCTTCCTGATGGTCATGCTCGCGGCCCAGTAGGAGGCGGGCGGCCCGCACCGGAGTGCCCCGGTAACTCATGTACTGCAAACAGTCCTGGTGCAACTCCGCCGCAGTCAGTTTGCTATCGTTAAACGGATTCAGCGTGATGCTCCAAGTGCCGGTCGAGAGGAGCAAAAACGGGTTTTCGTGGCCCAGCAGGTAGGGAACCAGCGCCGCCGAGCTGTCGTGGATTCCCACCCCGCACAGCACCGTACGATTTTTATTAATAACTTCTTCGTACGAGGCCGTAGGCACCACCGGCGGAAGCAGGGAAGTCAACTTTTCTTCGTACACCCAATCGTGGCTGCGATCGCGTTCAAAATCCCATAAGCCGGTGTGGCACCCCAGGCTCGTCATCTCACTGTACGTTTTGCCGTGCAGCAGATAAGCAAAGTACTGCGGCAAATGCAGCGTGCGGCTGGTACTCTCCAGTGCTAGGGGGCGGTGGTGCTTGAGCCAGTAGAGTTGCAGCCCGGTGTTGAGCATGCCCATCGCCGGTGAAGAAGTTTGGCTGCTGAACGCTTCCTGACCGCCGTAGGCCGCGTAAAATTGCTCAGCGAGTGCTTCGGGATAAGACTTTAGGTAATTATAAATTGGGGTGGTCGGGCGACCGCGCTGGTCGAGATGCACTACGGTGGCTCCGTAGGCCGAAACGTTCACCGCGCGGATGCTATAAGCCTTATCTCGCTTAACGTCTTTAAACGACTGCTTGAACCACTGGGTAACCGCTTTTAAATCTTCGCACGGATCGCCGTCGTCGTCCTCAATCTCAGCAAAGTGCTCAGTGGTTTCCCAAACCACTTCGTAGTCTCGGTTTAGCAGCAGTAGTTTCTTATTGGTCTTGCCTAAATCAAAAACTGCGACAACGGGTTCCATAAACGAGTAGGTAGATTACTGAAAAGTCCTGCCGCTCAATGTAGTCAATAAAAGCCAATAAAAAGATGCCCGAATTACAATTTTAGCAAGAGGACTTCACTGCGCTAATAATACGCTACGGAAAAGAGATCGTGGTCGGGCCACTCATTGAGTCGGGCCAGCTCGTTCTGCAGCACATAGCTGAAGCCCCCATTAAAATAATTGCTACGCCGGTTGCTGGTGTTGGTGAGCACCACCCAGGATATACCGTTATCAAAGCGTTTCATCAGGGCCGTGGTGCCCGCCAGCGTTCCGGTGCGCCACCAGGTGCCGCCCACGCTCGCGCCGCGCCAGCCATAGGGCCTTCCGGCAGCCGGTTCAATCATCGCCAGCAGCGATTCATTAGATAAAATATCTGGCACGCTGCTCATGCCATCCACGGCAACCAAGAAGCGCAGCAGATCGGTGGGGGTGGCCACCCATCCCCCGGCCGCGCCCAGCGCCTCCACGTTGAAACTGTAGGTAGTAGGCACCACCTCACCGGTTCCATAAATAGACGGACGAATGTTGTTAGGCGACAGATCATAGTAGCGCACCTCATTCTCGAAACGGTCTTCGGGGCGGTTTTTCGCCAAACGCATTTCGTAGATGCCCAGGGGCGCCAACAGGTGGTTCTGTACGTAGCGCTCGTAGGTCTCGCCCGAGGCAGCCTCGATCACCTTGCCGAGCAGACAGAACCCGAAGTTAGAGTAGTCGTAGCGGGTGCCGGGCGCGTAGGGAACGCGCTTCGATAGCACAAAATCGACGATGGCATCCAGGTTGGCCGGGGCCGGAACCTGCATCTCCTCGGCAATCTTGAGCGGAATAAACATCGGGTCGCCGTAGGTGCGTTTGCTCCACCCCGCGGTGTGCGAAAGCAGGTGCTCAACGGTGATTTGATACGCGCGGCGCGGGTCTTTGATGTTCTGATACCGCGACGTGTTCAGAATACCTAATTCACCAAATACCTTATCGTCGAGCGAAAGCTTTCCTTCTTCGCGTAGCTTCATAATGGCTACGGTGGTGATCAGCTTTGACAAACTACCGATGCGAAACAGATGGTGGGGGTCTACCGTCTGCTGCGCGTCCAGGTCGGCATGGCCAAATCCCTTGGCGTATACCAGTTGTCCGTCCTTCACCACGCCCACCGACGCTCCGACCACTCCCTGCTTCTGAATAAACTGCTGCAGTGCCAGATCTAATCCACTTAGTTCCTTATTGTCGGAGGCCTCGTTGGTGATGTTGGAGACGCTACTCAGGATGCGAGAAAGATTGGTATCGTCGAAAGCAAGATTTTCCGCATCGGACACCGAATAGGGGACGCCGCCGTAGATCAGGACGAAAAACACGCTGGTGATCAGGATGCGGGATGTGAATAAGCGTTTGAGTTGCGTAAGGATGGTATGATGAAGGGGTTCGGACATGGTTTGCCGGGTCGTAGTATCAAAATTAGCTTCGGTGTACTATCAAAATACGATGTACTTTAGTTCATTAGTATGCGTGAAAGCTCAGTAAGTAACTCAAATTTGACCAATTTTCCGCAACGGCACAAGCGGGTTATTGATAACGTATAATAGAACAGTTGGATAGTACCAAATTAGATGCTTCTGAATGAGGAGAAAGCTTACATGACATCGAAAGTTATATTTTTTGTGGTTTGAACTAGATGCTGGATAAATTTCTATCCGGCAAGGAGATTAGAAGTTGGATATTACAAACCAGTCACGCAAATTCCGTTCTCCGTTCTCCGTTCTCCGTTCTCCGTTCTCCGTTCTCCGTTCTCCGTTCTCCGTTCTCCGTTCTCCGTTCTCCGTTCTCCGTTCTCCGTTCTCCGTTCTCCGTTCTCCGTTCTCCGTTCTCCGTCAAACACTTTCAACTCAGATTGATTAACTAACCAAAACCCGTCAACAACAACCACCCATCCCATGAAGTATCGCAAATTTGGTAGAATTCCCTGGTCAGTGAGCGAAGTAGGCTACGGCATGTGGGGCATGGCGGGCTGGACCGGCTCGGATGATCAGCAGAGCGAGAACTCTCTCGACTTGGCCGTAGAACTCGGTTGCAACTTCTTCGATACGGCCTGGGGCTACGGTAAAGGCAAGAGCGAGCAGTTGTTGGGCGAATTGGTTAAACGGCATCCCGACCAAAAGATATATCTGGCTACCAAAGTGCCCCCCAAGAACCGCGTTTGGCCCTCTCAGCGAGACTTCGCGCTGGACGATGTCTTTCCGTATGATTATATCCTGGAATACGCCGAAAAGAGTCTGACTAATTTAGGGGTAGAAACCATCAACCTGCTACAATTTCACGTGTGGGAGGATCACTGGGCCGAGCGCGATGCGTGGAAGCGCGCCGCTGAAGACCTCAAGCAATCCGGTAAAGTGCAAGCGTTTGGCATTAGCATCAACCGCTGGGAGCCCAACAACAGTTTGGAAACGCTAAAGACTGGCCTTATCGACAGTGTGCAAGTGATCTACAACATTTTCGATCAGGCTCCGGAAGACCAGCTCTTTCCCCTGTGCGAGGAACTAGGTATTGGCGTGATCGCCCGGGTGCCGTTCGACGAGGGTACGCTTACGGGCAACATCACCAAAAAAACCACCTTCCCGGCAGGCGATTGGCGCTCCACCTACTTTGTGCCCGAAAACTTGAAGTCCAGCGTAGAACACGCCGAAGCGGTGCAAAAGGTGCTGCCCGACGGCTTTTCTTTACCTGAAGTAGCGTTAAAGTTTATCCTGCACCACCCGGCGGTGAGCACGGTGATTCCGGGCATGCGCAAGGCTCCGCACGTACGTGCTAACATAGCATGCAGCGAGAGCACTCCCCTTTCTGCCGCGCTGCTCAGCGAATTGAAAAAGCACCGTTGGGATCGAGAGCCTACGGAGTGGTCGCAGTAGCTGGCAAATTTTTTACTGGTCCGAACGAGCAAGTTCAGCGTAAGAATACCCTATCGAACCTCCGCGGCAGTTCATCCTTCGGAAGAAGCACATTGGTTACAAAGATAGGCGCTACCCCTACCACTTTGGTGGTGTTGTCGATTTTCAGATCGTGACGACTCATCACGGAGGTTAAGTTGTCACCGCGCTGCACCCTTAGTTGATAGTTGCCCTCCTCCAAATCTACAACCACGTATTCCCGAGGCCACAAATGAGCTACTGCCTTATCATCAAGCCATAAATTCAGGCGATACTGGGCCCGTTTCGCCACTAAAAAAGTATTGCCTTCGTAGTACAAAAGCACCTTTCCGTCTCCTAGTTCATCTAACGTAATTTCTTCCTGGTCAATCTCAACCAAATTGTATTCTGAAGTTACCGGCTTTATTGCGCACGATGCCAACAAAAAGATGGCTGACGCGTACGTTGCTAGGCTGATTTTGCTTACGATCATGACGGTGCTTTTTGGATAGATTACACTGGCAGGCAACAACTCCAATGGGTCGTTGCCTTAGCAATCTGTTGGAACTTGACTTTAATCATATATAACTACGGTTGTCTTGGGATCAGTCTCCATGCTGCTTTCCTGCGGATACAGATAAGCATACAGCGTATCCGAGTTAGCGGCAAACATATCGAGCAGATTGTGGGCACCGTTCAGCGCGTCCTGCACGGTTTCTCCGCTGTGGGCGGCCTCAAAAACCACTTCGGAGTGACGCGCGCGTAGCAAATTTTCAGGAGATTCATATTGACCCCAGAAACCCATGTGTACCCGGCGGAAGGGACGCTCTTCGGTGCCCCGCACGTTCATCAGTTCGTTGAGGTTGGGCCCATTGGGCATCGACTCGATGCGCAGATAACCTCCGTTGTCGGCCACCGGCAGGCGAAAGGTGGTGCCCCCCCCGGTGCCGGCCGCGCGCTGGGCGGCATCAATTTCGCGGGCCAAGTCCTCGTAAAAGCTGAGCGTTAGGCAGGTGAACAGCACGTTGGCTTGGGCGGGGTCGTCCACAATGTCGAAACGCAGGCTGGTCTTGCCCTCGCCATCGCCGTAGTGGCGGTCGCCCACCAGGGTGATGCTGCGGCGCACGTCGGCGGTACTGATAAATGCCTGGTTGAGCGAGATGTCGTGCTGGTAACTGGTTTCAGCCACATCGTAGGTAGGCTCATCGTCGCAAGCCGACAGCAAACAAAAAATGGCAACGAAAGAAAGAGATTGGCCGATCACAAAAAAGGACGACCCGGAGCGGAGTTGAGTGGCGGTCATAGCGGAAAATGGTTAGGTGTAAGGATTAGACGTAAGAAGGCACCCTACGGTTGGGATGCACGGTCTTGATATTAGGAATATGACAAAATCTGGTCCAAATTAGTGGGTGTCTCTTGGGTTTTTGTAACCAATCGAAATTTTAGGGCGCTGTCTAAACCAGTGGTGGATTCTGCGGTTATTGAGGAACAACTCCTTACTATGCCGACGCTACTCATTTCGTATACCCTGCCCGAGCCGAGCCTTCGCTCGCTGGCCAAGCACTTTGAACTGATCCATCCAACCAATGCTGACGCTTTCAGTCAAGAGGAAATTTTGCGGCACATTGTCAGCGCCGACGCCTACCTGGCGGTGAATACCGCGGTAGATCAGTCGGTGATCGACCGGGCAGAGCGGCTGAAGATCATCGCCAACTACGGCGCGGGCTACGATGACATCGATACCGACTACGCGGCCTCCCGGGGCATTCCGGTCACCAACACGCCCACCGCCGTCACGGAAGCCACCGCCGAAATTGCGTTCGGTCTCATGCTATCACTGCTGCGTAACATCACCTTCTGCGACCGGCAGTTGCGGCATAACCGAGATTTCGTGTGGGGCATGCTGAAGGCCCACACCGGCCGTTCGCTCTACGGCAAAACCCTCGGACTCATCGGGTTGGGTCGCATCGGAAAGGCGGTGGCCCGACGGGCCGTGGTGTCGGGCATGCGGGTGGTGTACTATCAGCGCCACGCCCTGTTTCCGGCGCTGGAAAGAGAAGTGGGCGCTGAATACCGGTCGCTGGATGATTTATTGTCGGAAGCTGACGTGGTGTCGTTGCACGTGCCCCTCACCGACGGCACCCACCACCTGCTCAGCGAAGCGGAGCTGAACCGGATGAAGCCGTCGGCCTACCTGATCAACACCGCCCGGGGAGGGGTGATAGATCAAAAGGCGTTGATTCGCCATTTACAGGAAGGCAATCTGGCCGGGGCCGGACTCAACGTATTTGCCGATGAGCCCCAGGTGCCGGACGAACTGCTCGCGCTGGACAATGTGGTGCTCACCCCGCACATCGGCACTGAAACCGTTGAGGCCCGCATCGCGATGGCCGCCGAAGCCGAACGCAATCTGCTGGCCTTTTTCAACGGCGACGCGTTACCCAACCGAGTAAACTAGCCATTGGCCTATGAAGCACCGCGTCTTTTTCTTGTGTCTTATGCTCACCGCCTGCGGCGACCGCAACACCTCGGTGATCGACCGGCGGGTGCTCAACGAGATGGAGCAGCGCGAACCCAAGCGGGTGATGCCCAACCAACTGGTAGCGGAGGCCGAGAGGCAGGGAAGAACCCTCGCCAACCGCCTGCTTATCTCGTCGCTAGACCGCCGCTCGGCGGGCGACTCACTTTCGCTGGCTCTCTTCCTGGAGCAGCAGTCTTACGACACCCTAGCGGCCCGCGTTACGTGGATTGATTCTCAGAGCGACTCTACACGGTTCACTACCTACGAGCAGCAACTCTGGAGTGCCTACCGCTATAGTGCTGCGCAGGGCGACCCACTGGCCGACAACGTACAACGGCTGGCAGGCGATTCGCTGCTCTACACCCAGCCGCTGGTGCTGGCCGACTCGCTGGCCCGTCAATTCGCTACCGCACCTGATACGGTGGGCCAACTGGTGGGTATGTGGAGCATCACGCTGCCCAAGCGGGAGGTGGTGCTGGGAATATAGTTTAGGGCTTGTCCATTGCTTTTAGCCACTCAAGCGCGACTTGGACCTTAGCATCACGGTACGGATCATCAAAGTCGTCTCCCTTTTCTACAACGATATCGGGCTCGATGCGCGTCATTTTTGTCTTGTGGCGATCGGTTTCGTGTACCTCGGCCAAGGTCAAGTAGGCGTCGAAGGGTAAGCGATAGAATTCGTTACCCGTCATGTAACCGGCGCTTGGCTCACCAATGATGATTACATTTTTCTGCCCAAGAAACGCCAAGGCGGTTATCTCACCCGAACTGGCGGTTAGCGGACCAACCAGAATGGCCACCTTAAACGAGTTTCGTTTAGCACTTTCTCGCTAAATGCGGCGCGATAGGTCTTCCAATCAAGCTGGTCGGTGTATAACAACAACGGTTAAGTTGAATTTTTGAAATGCCGTAGTCACGTCGCAAAGATCTGCCCCTGATCCTGGAAAGATTTAAACTCCAGGGCGTTGCCGCTGGGATCAAGGAAGAACATGGTGGCCTGTTCGCCCACTTCTCCTTTGAAGCGTACGTGAGGCTCAATGATGAACTCGATATCTTCTGCTTTGAGGCGGTCGGCAAGGGTTTCCCATTCGCTCCACTCCAGGATGGCCCCGAAGTGGCGCACCGGCACCTGGTCGCCATCCACCTCGTTCTGCTGCGCCAAATGCACTTCTTCGGGTTTCAGGTGGGCAGTGATCTGGTGACCATAAAAGTCAAAGTCGATCCAGCGTTCGGAAGTTCGGCCCACGGGGCAGCCCAGCAGTGTTTCGTAAAATTGCCGCGTATCGATCAGGCTGGATACGGGGAAGGCCAGGTGGAAGGGAGTTGGCATAGATACAAGTTTGAGGATAACAACAGTCGTTTGTGATGTATTTATAATTATATTGTCGAGTAATCATAAGCCAAAAAAATGGAAAAATGAAGAACGAAGACAGAATTGTAGAGTTGCTGGCTGAGTCCTTAAAAAAACAGGATCAGCACAGTGAGTTGCTCACCCTTTTGGTTAGAAGCGACGAAAAGCAGAATCTGATTCTTGAGCAGGTAGTACATCAAATAGAAAACCTAAATGGTAAGGTGGAAAACCTGAACGGCAAGGTAGAAAATCTGAACGGTAAAATAGACGGTCTGAGGACTGATTTTAACAAGATGTTCAGCTACCTGCAAACGAAACACGACAAACTAGAGGACCGCACGAAACGATTAGAGGACGGTTTTTTCGAAGCCTAAGCGCTTGCTTTACCCCGAACTTAACAACCTCCTCGGCAATACCGACCTTCACCTGCTGGATCAAATTTTAAAGGGTCGCTACGAACCCGGCATGCGCGTGCTCAACGCCGGATGCGGTGAGGGCCGCAACCTCCCCTACTTCGTGCGCAACGACTTCGACCTGTGGGGCGTGGACACCAACGCCACCGCCCTGCGGCTGCTGCGCTTGCAAGGAAAATCGTGGAACCCCGCCTTCGATCCCGAAAAGTTTATCGAAAGCGACGTTGCCAAACTTCCTTTTCCACCCGCCGCCTTCGATGCCGTGCTCTGCGTGGCGGTGCTGCACTTCGCGCGCGACGAAACCCACTTCTTCCGAATGACCGACGAGCTGCTGCGCGTGCTGAGACCATCCGGCAGTTTGTTCATCCGCATGAACGCCCGCGTAGGGGAGAATCCGCCCCATCTAGAAGCAACCGGTAGCGCACCTTCCGCTCCAGATGCCAAAACTCGTTTTTTGCTCACGCCTGATCTGATCAGCCAACTCATCGAACGCTATTCTCTAACCTGGATCGAGCCGATGCGGACCGAACAAATTGTCGGTGAGTACGCGCAAAATACGCTCGTGTTGCAGAAAAACTAGCGTTCCATCTCGCCGTCGGCCACGGCGGTATACGCTCGTTGTAACGCTTCGCGGTGCGCCCGCGCCACCCGCTTGGTCATCACCGGAAAGGCGGTGCCATCGTCTTGCCACAGCGTACGCTTCATCCGTCCCTCAGGAAACCAACGGTCGTTGCCGTGGGTGCCAATAAACTGACACTTAAACACCCCCACGATATAGGCTCGCTCCAGAGCCGACTCCACCCACTGCGCCACGTCTTCAGCGGCTACGGCTTCCTCTTTGATGGTACCCCGATCGTTCACGTAGGTCGAGTCCAGGCTAAAGGGCGTGGCCCAATCGATCACCAGCATCGGCTTTTGCACCACGGCAAAGGTGCTGTCGAAACCGGCGGGCTGAAACACCTGCCACTCGGGCGGCCGCTGCGGACTCAGAATCAGGGCCTGGGTGCAGAAGATGTCCACGTGTTGGCCGACCACGCGCAGCACCGGCTCGGGCACCATGCGTAGCACGTAGCGCTCGCCCATAAACAGATGATGTGGAGCCCCTTCGCGCACAATGCCCTTTAGCAGCGGGTAGAGCACGGCGGCAATGCGGCCCATAAACAAGTCGTCATCTTGCTGCACCGTCGCCTGATTGGTATCCAGCGTCCACGCGGTAGCCGCCGAAAGGTCGGTAAAGGAAGTAAACTGCGTGCCGTAGGCTTGGTTAAGCGATTGAATTTCGCCTGCGTACTGATCCTCCAGAAAGCGAACGTACTCCGTCTTCCCGGGCGCAGCGGCGGGCAAAGCGCGATAGAAGTCAACCCGGCGGGAATCCCAGATGGGCAAATCAACAAAGGCCACTCCCAGCACCAGCGAATCGTTAGCGATCTGGCGGCAGGCCGGGATGAGCGCCTGCCGAAAAGCAGTCTGCACTGAGTCGTCGAACACGTCAAAGGCGTGTTTGCTACCAGGATAATCGAAGTGGGCGACGTAGGGCAAGCGTTCTTTGAGGTACGGATCGAGCGGCAGATAGGCCTCCCCGGCGTTGAGGCCCGCTTCGTGATACGCTTGGCGCATCGCTTCCTGGGCCCGCAGCGAGTCGCCTCCAATGCGCGTGTAGAGAGAGGTTGATTGGTGCGCTTCTTTCAGGTAGCGGCCGGTGTGGTTAGCGCCCAGGGCCAGGAAGCCGTGCCCCGTCGGAGTGATGAACATCCAGCGATCATCCACTTGCTCGACCCGAAACCAGCCGGTGGCCTCCCGCTGAATGGCGGAGTATCCACCAAAGGCATCGAGTGGTACGTCGGATGAGTTGCTGCAGGCGATTGATCCCAGCAAGAACACGAGGAAGGCCCAGGGGGAGGAAGAAAAGCGGCTGGTCATTTGGCAAAGGGCAATAGAAACCATTGTCTAGGTTTAGTAGTTGGATGAATGCCATGAAAATACTGTTTTTTCTCGTAGTGCTGGCTAGCTTGTCCGCCTGCAATCTCAATAAAGGTACACAGGTCGACGACAAGAAGGCTAAATTTACCACCTCCGATCCTTCGGAACTGTTTTTTAAGAACGTTCGGCAGATCTACTACGATCAGGAGGAAATGGCCGCGGCCAAGCTAAACATCTTCCGACTGGGTGATCGTAGTGAGGCCGAAGACTATCCCGTGATCAACCTGGCCATCGCCAGCAACTGGCGCTACGACGAAGCCTACCTACTGGTGGAACCCAATGCTTATCTGGAAAATCTTGACTCCGTGCGGGTGACCTGGAAGAGCCTGGAGAGACAGCAGGAAGGCACCTACCGCTGGGCGCGGGGCAACAAAGAAGCGCAGTTCACCTTCGCCAGTCAACTGTACCGAAGCATCCAGCAGGGGCACCAACTCTACGTAACCAACGAGCAGGGCGAGCAAGATAAACTGCTCGACCGCTACGACGACCGCGAAACCTTTCGCAAGACCATGTTCAACTACTACCGGCTGGTCAATTTGTTGTAGGTCGCGTTCGGGAGATCTGCCTGTTTCATGGTTATTCAATAATTTCGTACTTTGCCCAGCAGCTAAAACACCCGGTGCCAAACGTGGTTATTGAATCACTAGCTTATGAATGAATGCTTTACTACAAAGAGTACGTACTAGAACCAAGCAAAGACTGGGTGGTATTCGTCCACGGAGCGGGCGGTAGCTCCTCGGTGTGGTACCGGCAGATCAAGGACTTCAAGCAGCACTTCAACGTGCTATTGGTGGATTTGCGGGGACACGGACGCTCGCGCGAGCTGCTGAAAGAGTACGTGGAGAGTGACTTTTCGTTCCGCGACGTAGCGGCCGACATTCTGGAGGTGGTAGATCATCTCAAAATACCCCAGGCCCACTTTGTGGGAGTGTCGATGGGGTCCATCATCATTCGCAGCATCGGCGAGTTGGCTCCTGAACGCCTGAAATCGATGGTGCTCTGCGGGGCCATCACCCGGCTCAACGTGCGGTCGCGCTTTCTGGTGTTCTTCGGCCACTGCATGAAGCGATTTGTTCCTTACATGTGGTTGTATAAGTTTTTCGCCTGGGTGATTATGCCCAGCAAACGCGATGCCTTCTCCCGAAACCTGTTCGTTCGCGAAGCCCGCCGACTCTACAAACAAGAGTTTCTGCGCTGGTACCACCTCACCTACGAGGTTAATCCGCTGCTGAAGTACTTCAAGGAAAAGGAGATTCCGGTGCCCACGCTCTACGTGATGGGTGAGCACGACTACATGTTTCTGCCTCCGGTGCGGCAAACGGTAGAACTGCACCAGCACGCCTCGCTGAGCGTGGTAGACAACTGTGGCCACGTGGTGAACGTGGAAGAACCCCAAATCTTCAACGACCTGGCCGTCTCCTTCATCAGCCAGCACCCGGTGGCGGGTTAACAGCCATTGGTTGCTTAATAACTAAGCTGGCGCAGGGCCTCTGGGCCTGTGACTACTATACAGGCGTTTCCTAACCCTATACAGAATGCCTAACTTGGGGCGGACTTAGACAATTCCAATAGACCTTCGCCCCCCCTTACCACCAACGCAATGCCTACCACCAAAATACTGAACGCGCGTCTGGTCAACGAGAACGCGGTGCAACCAACTGACCTGCTCATTGAAGACGCTTTTATCGCCCGCTTAGCCGGTGACCTTTCGGGAGTAACCACCGACCGTACCATCGACGCAAAGGGTGGTTATTTGCTGCCCGGCCTGATCGACGACCAGGTGCACTTTCGCGAACCCGGACTCACCCACAAGGCGACCATCCACAGCGAATCTCGCGCGGCGGTGGCCGGGGGCATCACTTCGTTTATGGAGATGCCCAATACGGTACCCAATACACTGACCCAAGCGTTGCTAGCCGACAAGTACGCCCTAGCCGCCCGCCACTCGCTGGCCAACTACTCGTTCTACATGGGCGTCTCCAACGACAACCTTGACGAAGTGCTGCACACCGATCCGCGTAGCGTGTGCGGACTTAAGATATTTATGGGCTCCTCCACCGGCAACATGCTGGTGGACAACGAGCAGACGCTGCGCAACGTGTTCTCGCGGGCCGAACTGCTGGTGGCTACGCATTGCGAAGACGAAGCAACCATTCGCCACAATACGCAGCAGCACCGGGAGCAGTACGGCGAGGACGTTCCTATCGAATTGCACCCGGTCATCCGCAGTGCGGAAGCCTGCTACCGCTCCTCGTCACTGGCGGTTTCACTGGCCCAAGAGTACGGCACCCGCCTGCACGTGTTGCACATCTCCACTGCGCGCGAACTATCTCTATTCGATGCGAACACCCCACTGCCCGACAAGCGCATCACCGCCGAGGCCTGCTTGCACCACCTGTGGTTCAGCGACCAAGACTACGCCGAGAAAGGAACGCTGATCAAGTGGAACCCGGCGGTGAAAACCGAGCAAGATCGCGAAGCCCTGCGGCAGGCGGTGATCGACGGCCCCATCGACGTATTGGCCACCGATCACGCTCCCCATACGCTGGACGAAAAACAGCGTACGTACTTCAAGGCCCCTTCCGGCGGGCCGCTGGCGCAGCACCAGCTGGTGGCTTTGTTCGAGTTGTTTCACCAGGGGGTATTTTCACTGGAAACCATTGTACAGAAGGCCTGTCACAATCCGGCGGTGCTATTCCAGATCGACCGGCGGGGCTTCGTGCGCGAGGGCTACTACGCTGACCTGGTGCTGGTGAATCCCGAAGCCCCCTGGACGGTGAGCCGCGAGAACGTGCGGGCCCAGTGTGGCTGGTCGCCCTTCGAGGGGCAGACGTTTCGGTCGCAAGTCACGCACACCTGGGTATCGGGGCAGTTGGCCTACGAAAACGGGGCGTTGCACGAGCCGCAGATGGGCCACCGGCTGCAATTTCTGCGGTAATTGGCCCGCATAGTACTTAGAGAGGCGCAAATATTGGTAGGTGAGTTTTTCTTTCTGTCAAAATTTACGTTGTTCGCGTAGTGATAATGGCGACGTGCCGGGGGTTTGTGAATCACGGTCGTATAACTATAGGTCTACTTTTGACGAAATCGCTTCCTCTTATTTTGCTGGCCGTCACGCTCGTGGCCTACCTGAGCGTCTACGTGTCGCCCGCCACCTTTTGGCTAGCGGGTTTCTTCTCGCTGGCGATTCCGTTCTTGCTGATTGCCAACCTATTACTGCTGATTTTTCTCGCGCTACAGCGGCGCGGACAAGCCTTGTTTCCCCTGGCAGCCCTGCTGGTTGGGTATCCTTACCTGGCGGCTAGTATCGTCTGGCGCACCCCAACTGAAAGTGCCGCCCCCACGTTTTCGGTGCTTAGCTACAACGTGCGGGTGTTCAATATCTACTCGCCCCGGCAACGCGATGCTCCCCAGCCAACGGTGACTTGGCTCACCCAAGAAGACGCCGACGTGAAGTGCTTGCAAGAGTTTTATAACGACGACTCCTTGTTCAACGCCACCCAGCAGTTGCGGGGTCGGGGGGCCTACCACAGCTACGTGAGCCCCGCGCTCATCAACCGCACCGGGGCCCAGTTCGGGCTGGCCATCTTTAGCCGCTTCCCAATGCTGGATCAGGGCGAAGTGGGCGCAGCCGAAGATTCGTTGCAGTACGCGATCTTCGCCGATCTAAGCACTCCGGCCGGTTTGGTGCGGGTGTATAACGTGCACCTGCGTTCGATGAGCATCGACGAAAACGCGCTCAGCGACCAGGGCAAATACCTTTCTATTGCCCGCAAACTCAAGAAGGGTTTCACCACCCGCGCGCACCAGGTAGATGCGTTGCTGAACCACATTCACACCAGCCCCCACCCCGTGGTGGTGTGCGGCGACCTCAACGACCTGCCGTATAGCTACACCTACTTTTCGCTGCGCAACCAACTGACCAGCACCTTTGAGGAAGCGGGACGCGGCTTTGGGTTCAGTTATAACGGGAAGCTGTTCTTCTTGCGCATTGATAACCAGTTCTTTAGCGAAGCCTTGCAGGCCCACGGCTTCACCACCTACCGGGAAGTGAACTTCTCCGACCATTTTCCGGTGAAAGCGGTGTATTCGTTTCGCTAGCGTCATTGCTGTTGGGGTCGTAGCGGACGCTACGACCAGTATAGGTGTTTGGACTTAAACTCTAACTGGTCGTAGAATTAGCGCAGCGCTTCTACGACCTATTCATTGCATAGAGCGTCCGCTCAGTCCTGCAACTTGGGGCACAACGCAGTTTCACCGCATACAAATACCCATCGTCAAGGTCGTAGCGGCCGCTACGACCAGTATAGGGAGAGAAAATTTGCTGCAATCAGAAGCAGGTTACGCCCGAAATGCATACCTTCGACTATGGGACGCAAGTATGCCATCTACGACCAGCAAGCTATCCACTTCGTGACTTTCACTGTCGTTTACTGGATTGATCTGTTCATCCGGGATGAGTACCGCGAAATCATCATTGATAGCCTGAAATACTGCCACCGGCATAAAGGACTCGACGTGCACGCCTATTGCATCATGACTAGTCATGTGCACCTAATCCTGAGCGTCTGCGAAGATAGAGTGCTCTCTGATGTTATTCGCGATATGAAAGGCTATACGTCCCGCCAACTGCGCCAAGCAATTACTAACCACCCGGCCGAAAGTCGGCGCGCCTGGCTGCTGTGGATGGGCCAGCGGGCCGGACAAAAGAATAAAAGGAACCACTACTTTCAACTGTGGCAGCAGCATAACCATCCCATCGAACTATCCAGTGTTGCCATGACCGAACAACGATTGGATTACGTGCACAACAACCCGGTGGAAGCCGGATTTGTCAATGACCCAACCGCTTGGCAATGGAGCAGTTGCCAAGCGTACGAAACCGGAACGGACGATGGGGTGGTAACCGCATATTTGTAGGATAGTGTATAAGCTGTTATGTTTAGTGTCAAAGCCGTCAAGGTCGTAGCGGACGCTACGACCAGTATAGTGTAGAAACACACTCCGGCACAATTTCGCTATTTCTTACCCGCGTACCGAAAGCCTTCCTACGGGTTTAGGCGCCAAAATGTCGTTTAATACTTTTGCACCAAGCAGTATTAACCACTAAAACAAAGATGACATGAAGAAGAACATCCGAAGCGCCATGAACCTGAAGTATTACCTGGCCGACAACCCGCTCACGAAGGACGAGACCGACTTCCGGGCCGTCTCTAAGCACGAGCGCACGGTGACGCACGAGGAGCTGGTAGACATGATTGTGAGCTACCGCAACGCGGGCATGACGCGCTCGCAGATTCTGTCCGTGCTGGAAGAGTACCTGAAAGTAATGGTGCTCTTCCTGAAGAACGGCGACCGCATCCAGACGCCCTTCATGACGGTTAACCCCACCGTGGCGGGCGTGTTCACCAGTGCCGAAGACGCGTTTGACCGGACGAGGCACAGCCTCAACCTGAATATGCAGCTCGGCGACGCCCTGCAAGCCGTTGAGCCGCTGATCACCCCCCAGAAGATTGAGGCCGACAAAACCGCCCCGGTCATCATCAGCGTGCAGGACGTGGCCAGCGGCACCAGCGACACGGTGCTTACCCTCGGGCAGCCCGTTAAGGTGATCGGCAAGCGCCTCAAAATCGACCTGGCTGATCCCCAGCAGGGAGTGTTCTTTGTGGCGGTGAGCAACGGCAAAGAGGTGCGCGGTGCGGTCTACAGCGACAACTTCCCCAAGAAGCTCACCGTGACGGTGCCCGCCGCGTTGGCCAAGGGCAATTATATCATCAAAACCCGCACGATGATCAACAAGAAGCTTCATACGGCCGAGTACGAAGGCATCCTGCAAGCAAAGTAAGCCGCCGTTCCTCATTCAACGCTTCCGCCCGGTCACCCTGACCGGGCTTTTTTTGTCGTATCCATCACCAACCTCGGGCGTTCCACGCGGGCCGCGTTTGCAACGCGTTCGCTTACGTCCTAAAGACAAAACGTTAACCATTGTCTCGGGCGCGTTTATAACGCGTTCGTTTACGCTCGCTCACGTCCCAAAGACAGAACGGCAATCCCCAGCGTCCCTTGTCCGGGCCGCCCGCACTACCGTGACGGGTATACCCTCATTGCAATGCGCGTGCCCCCCGCACCATAGTGAGCGCATCGGGTTCATTACAATGCGTGCATATCCCGCACTACGGTGAGGCCAATGCCGTCATTATAATGAAGCAGGGTCAACTTTCTCGCTCCTCCCCTCAACTTCCCGCTCTGGGGCGCGCTTGTAGCGCATCACCCGACCCTGGTAACCCAACCAGCGTCGCTGGCATGAATCTTATGAAATCTTACGACCGGAGTACTTATTTCACTCCCGGTTGGGTTCGTGTCTGCAAGTAACAAATGCTCGGGTTTCACAAAATCCGTTTGGCTTTTATAGCACAAACCCTATATTACGTACATCAATCTACCTACTTATTTTTATGTACCATAAACACTACTCCGATGCCGATCAAGAAATACCTCAACCGGGTTGAGCAGTTCGACCAGTTGGTGCGCGCCGAACGCACCGGTGCTCCCCACGAAATTGCCGAAAAGCTCGGCTTCTCCGAGAGCGATTAGTCACTACGTTGGCTTAAAAGAGACGACAAGAAGCGATACTTTGTTCCATTCTTATTTACCCGCCTCCGGAGGAGCTTCCTAGCCCGGTTTTTTGTTCACTCCACCCTTTGGCGGGTTCACTCCGGCCATCGGGCACTTGGCGGAAATAGTCCTGATTTTAGTAGTTGGAAATTGGTTAAATAGTTACTTTGGTAGCGTAAAACCCACGTCAACGCCACCGGTTATGCGCAACCCCTACTTGCCCTGCCTACTGGTTTTTTGTTTAGCGGCCTGCGAAACGACCGTAGAAGTAGACGTGCCACGTTATCCGGCGCAACTCACGGTCAACGCGCTGTTCAATCCCGATAGTGTGTGGCAGGTAGAGTTGACGCAGAATCGTTACATCTTGGACAACGCCCCGTTTGCCGCCGTGCCGGACGCGGACGTCCGCATTACGCAGCAAGGGCGGTTGGTTGCTTCGTTGCAGTATCAGGGAGATGCGCCCTACACGGGTAACAGTATCTATCGGGCTGAGGATAGCCGTCCGCAGGCAGGTGAAGTATATACGTTGGAAGTGACGCATCCGACATTGGGCAACCTAACGGCTACTAGCCAAGTGCCCGTTCCTCCAGCGGCTATCATTAGTGCCGTGCTGGATACGCTGGATGTACGGGAAGGCGCGGGTCTTGATAACGAGAACATTGCCTACGCCGTGACTATCCGGCTGGATGATCCGCCCGAAGAGAACTTCTACAGTGTGACTGCGCAGGTAAATTATCTTGGTTTCACCGGACCCACCGCTACCAACTTCACCTTTTATGTAAGAAGTTCGGTACAGTCTATGATCAGTGATGATCCAATTGTAGACAATCCTTTCGACCGATACCGTGATGAGTTGCTATTCAACGACGTGAGCTTCAACGGCAAGCCCTACGAACTGAAGGTGTACGTACCCTTTGGAGAGAGCCGACTTACTTCTTTGATCTTTTACAAATTTACTGCATTAGAGGGTGATACGATACGGGGGCCGGAAGGCTTGCTTCAACCGGGCGACATGGTGGGAAACTCTTTGTCAGTAACCCTTCGCACCACCACCGAAGAATACTACAACTACAATTACACCCGCGACCTACAGGCCTTAGTAGAAAACAATCCCTTCGCGCAACCCGTGCAGGTGTTTGATAATATTGAGGGTGGATTGGGGGTGTTTGCCGGTTATAGTCAGGTGGAAAAGGAAGTGACCATTAAATAAGACTCGTATGAAACATCTCTCTTATCTATGGTTTGGTGGATTGTCGATGGCCTGCGAAACCACCGTGGAGGTAGACATACCGCGTTACCCGGCGCAGTTGACGGTTAATGCGCTGTTCAATCCCGATAGTGTCTGGCAGGTGGAGTTGACGGAGAATCGCTATATTCTAGATACCGCGCAGTTTGCCTCCGTGCCCGATGCAGAAGTGCGGGTGTTGCAAGGCGGACAGACCGTAGCGGTGCTAGACTATGTGGGTGACGATCGATTTACCGGTAGTAGTATTTACCGAGCAACAAACCGTCGGCCCCAGGCAAACCAGGATTATACCCTGGATGTAGAACACGCCACGCTGGGCCGCTTGCTTGCCAACAGCCGGACAACCTCGCCCCAGAAATTAAAGGAGGCCACCATAGATACCCTAGACATCAGGCTGGATAGCGATACCGATAACCATAGTAAGGCGTACGCGATGACGATCCTGATTGACGATCCGCCTGAAGAAAACTTCTATAGCGTATCGTTTATAGAGCGTTACGACGGCTTTGTCGGCGATGGTGAATTCGGTAGTGAGGATTATAAGGTGTGGTTTCAGAACTTTACCACCAGGATACCTATCCAATCGGATGACCCGGTGATAGATAGTCCGTTTGATGATTACCGCGTGGAGCTTATGTTTAGAGATGTTAGCTTTAACGGGGAACAATACGCACTGAAAGTGTATGTTCCTTACTTTTGGTCTTTCTCCTTCAATGGTTCGGTGCTACAGGATAGCGCCTTTGATCGCCAGGGAAATCTCGCACGGGTACCGGGTGATACGGTTAACCAGTTTACTTTCTACGCGCTCCTTCGCACCACCACTAAAGAATACTATGATTACCACTACACCCGCGACCTGCAAGCTTCCGTAGAGAACAATCCTTTCGCCCAACCAGTACAGGTCCTTAATAACATTGAGGGTGGGCTGGGCATCTTCGCGGGCTACAGCCAGGTGGAGAAAGAAGTGACGATTAAATAGAGAACATGCGTACCTAAACCAATATACAATCCGCCTACGCCCGCGCGCCCATCTATAGCCCACGAATTAATTCGTGGGCTATAGATGGGGCAGAGGCACGACAACCACCCCAACGCCTATGCCACGCCTCCTACTCACCCTCCTGCTGCTCGGCACCCTGCCCGCGGCCTATGCTCAAACCTACACCCTCAGCGGCTACGTGCGCGACGCCGAAACCGGCGAGCCGCTTATTCAGGCCACCGTGCTCAACCGGGCCACCGGCCAGGGAGTAGCGACCAACCGCTACGGCTTCTATAGCCTTACCCTTCCGGCGGCCGATACGCTGCGGCTGCGGGTGTCCTACGTGGGCTACGCACCCACCGAACTGGCGCTGCGCTTGCAGCAGGACACGGTGATCAACATCGAGCTCACCTCCAACAACCTGCTCGATGAGGTGGTGGTGCAGGCCCCGGAAGACGCAATACACGAGCGCACCCAGATGAGCGTGGTGTCGGTGCGGCCCGAGCAGGTGCAGATGATGCCCGCCCTGCTGGGCGAGGCCGATATCCTCAAGACGCTGCAACTGATGCCGGGCGTACAGTCGGGCAACGAGGGCACCGCCGGACTCTACGTGCGCGGTGGCAGTCCCGACCAGAACCTGATCCTGCTCGACGGGGTGCCGGTCTACAACGTCTCGCACCTGTTCGGCTTCTTCTCGGTGTTCAACCCCAGCTCCATCAGCTACGTGGAGCTGATCAAGGGCGGCTTCCCGGCCCGCTACGGCGGACGGCTGTCGTCGGTGCTCAACATTCGCATGAAGGAAGGCAACATGAAGCAGTTTGCCGGGGAAGCCACCCTGGGCATCATCTCGGGCAGTGCCTCTATCGAAGGGCCCATCGTCAAGGACAAGGTGTCGTTCATCGTGTCGGGGCGGCGCACCTACCTGGACTTGGTAGCCAAACCGTTGCTCAAGGAGTTTGCCGGAGGGGAAGACGACGAGGTGGGCTACTACTTCTACGACCTGAACGCCAAGGTGAACGCCCGCCTGGGCCAGAAGCACCACCTGTACCTGAGTGCCTACACCGGCAACGACGACGGGCAGATTGGCGACGAAAGCAGCCGACTGGTGGAGCAGGTGGAGACGAAGAGCAGCGACAACTTCGACCTGCAGTGGAGCAACCTGACCACGGCCTTCCGCTGGAACTACGTGATCTCGCCCCGTTGGTTTAGCAACACCACCCTGACCTACAGCCGCTACGACTACAACAACGACGTAACCTACGAAACCACCCGCATTGGTGATTTTGGCGTTGGTCCCGAGGGAGAAGCGGTGGTGGACAGCACCTATAACTTCTCGCGGCAGCGCTACCGCTCCTCGATCAAAGACTGGGCGGGCCGCATCGACGTCAACTTTCTGCCCAACCCGCGCCACAATGTGCAGGGGGGCGTCAACCTCATTCACCACACCTTCAACCCCGGCGCGGTCAACTACGTCTTTGACACGCTGGCCACCGACGACATCGTGGCCGGAGACACCGTGCTGGGTTCGGCCATCATCGAGGCCTGGGAGGGGTTTGTTTACCTGGAAGAAGAGTGGCAGCCGTTTCCGCGCTTCAGCATGAACCTGGGCGTGCACGCCTCGGCCTTCCTGGTAGAGGATGAAACCTACACTTCGCTGCAGCCCCGCGCTTCGGCCCGCTACCTGCTGGGCAAGACGCTGGCGCTGAAAGCTTCTTACGCCCGCATGACGCAGTACATCCACCTGCTCACCAACGCCGGGCTGGGCCTGCCCACCGACCTGTGGGTGCCCGCCACCCAGCGCATCCGTCCACAGCAGGCGTGGCAAGGGGTGCTGGGCCTGGCCAAGACGCTGCCCGGCGGCTTGCAGGTGAGCCTGGAGGGCTACTACAAGGAGATGGACAACCTGCTGGAGTACCGCGACGGGGCCGACTTCCTGGATGTGGAAGAAGACTGGCAAGACAAGGTGGTGGTAGGCAACGGGCGCAGCTACGGGGCCGAACTGCTGGTGGAGCAGCGCACCGGGCGGCTCACCGGCTGGGTGGGCTACACCCTGTCGTGGACGGATCGGCAGTTTGACGAAGTGAACTTCGGCGAGCGCTTCCCCTTCCGCTACGACCGCCGCCACGACATATCCGTAACGGGCTCGTACCGCTGGACCAAGCGGCTCGTTGCCTCGGCCACCTGGGTGTTCGGCACCGGGCAGGCCATCACGCTGCCCGTGTCGTCGTATGATCCCATCGAGATCGCCGACTTCTACTTCCGCGACGTGGTGAGCGAGGGCGACATTGAGGAGATTCGGGGCCGCAACGGCTTTCGGATGCAGCCCTACCACCGGCTGGACCTGAACGTGCAGCACACCAAGGAAAAGAAGTGGGGCGAACGGGTATGGACGGTGGGTGTCTACAACGCTTACAACCGCCGCAACCCCTTCTTCGTTGATCGGGATACCTTTAGAGACGGCACCAAGCAGTTTGTGCAGTACACGCTGTTTCCGGTGCTGCCCGCCATTTCTTACACGTTGCGCTTTCAGTAGCTTGTTAATCTAACTTCGACCACTATGAATAACCGACTTGCAAGATACTTTACGCTCTTACTGCTTGTAGTGACCGCTGCTTGTAGCGATGACGACCCCGATTGTCTCGATGTCACACCCGAGGCGTTTCGTTTTAGATTGGTAGACCAAGCAGGGAACAACAGGTTAACTGCCGATGAGCGACCAGATAATATTAGGATCTTCTATCTCAGGAATACCACTGAAGTGTCCCTACAGCTGGAATTTGAAGGCAGCGGTGGAGAGACCTATGGTATTTCATCCGTACTCCCTTATATCAGTATCTATCAGAATGCAGATACCTACTTCTTAGAGCGAGGCAATAATATAGACACAATTCTGGTGCGAGCGTCTGAGCGAAGTCCGGGTAACCAGTGTGCGGGCTTCTCTTATGATGAAGTGGCTTTCAATGGCGTAGCCGTTACCCTTGATGATACGGTAGACCCAGCGGTTTACGTGTTGGTGGAATAACCTGTGATGTTTCTTACGTTAGCAACGCGGTAGACGGTGGCCACCGGTAACTTCCCCTAAAAAAAATAGCAATCCCTTGGCGAAATGCTGCCGGTTGCCTAATTTTGTCTTCCTTTTCATACGGTGGATGTAGCTCAGTTGGTTAGAGCACTGGTTTGTGGTACCAGGGGTCGCGGGTTCAAGTCCCGTCTTTCACCCTTTTCTGATAAGTTAGCCGCTTCTTAATCAAAAGAAGCGGCTTTTTTTGTACCTTCGTACTGCCTAAAGCGCCCCCGATTCTTAGCGTTTGCGGCGCGTTAACTGTTCACCTATTTGTTGTATGCCTGCTGCTGAGTTTCTCTCATTGTCCTTGCCCGATCAGATTGATACGCTGTATCGAGAGGGCACGTTCGTGGTAGCAATTCGCTACTACGGCTACAAGATCAACCTGTATCTGCTGCAAAACTACTACGTAGAGGTGTTCTACAACCACAAGCTAGACAAGATCGAGAAAACGGAGCTGCTCCAGACCAACCACAGCCGCGTCAAGTTCTATATCGATCAGATTTCTCTTCCGCTGGATTTGCTGCAGTAATGAACCCGACAACGCTCCGGTCTACCCGGAGGCACGCATTTGTACCTTGTCGCTCTTTGGTAAGGTAGCCACCGTATGGTTTCAGTCTTTATTGATTTGGATATTCCCATACACCACCCCGGCGCTATGATCGTGCGCCGCCCCGGTTACCGAACTTAGGCAGTTCACCTCGCCCCGCACCCGCAGCACCCCGAGCAAAGCAAACACCAGTGCTTCCTTAAACGACACCAACTGCGCATCCGGTATCACGTACGCAACCGCTTCGCCGCTGTGTTGCCGCAAGCACTGCATGAAGTAACCATTGAAGGCGCCGCCCCCGGTCACCAGCACCCGGGCCGTGGCCTGTTCTCTCTCCTCCAGCAAGCGCTGAATACTGTAGGCAATCTGCTGGGTAGCGTGCTGCGTCACCGTGGCCAGCTTGTCGGGCATCGTCAAGGATGACGCTTCTAGCGGGGCAATCAGGTGGTCGCGCACCCACTCGTAGCCCAGCGACTTGGGGAAGGGCGCGGCGTAGTAATCCAATCCGTTGAGTTGGGTTATTAGCGACTGGTCAGCCTGACCGGAAGCGGCCAGTTGCCCATTATCATCATAATCAGGCCCCGTTTGCTGCACAAAGTAGTTCGACACCATATTGGCCACCCCGATGTCGTAGGCCACGCGCTGCCCCCGCAGCTCAGCCGACACGTTGGCGATGCCGCCCAGGTTGAGGCAAGCGTCGTAGTTGCCGAACAGCAGGCGGTCACCCATCGGCACCAAGGGGGCACCCTGTCCCCCGGTGGCCACGTCATAATTGCGGAAGTTCATCACCACCGGTCGCTCACAAGCTGCTTGCAGGGCGAAGCCGTTGCCCATCTGGTAGGTGAGCCCCCGGTCGGGCTGGTGAAACACCGTGTGGCCGTGGGCCGCCACCAACTGCGGGTCTAGTTGGTGTTTCTCTATAAACTCCCGCGCCGCCTGCCCCATCCAGGTGCCCAACTGCTGGTCGGCTAGCATGAGTGCTTCGCCGCTGGCCTCGGTGATGCGCGACAAGGTATGCCGCCACATAGCGTCGTAGGACCGGGTTTCAGCGACCGGGATCGTGAAGTGCCAGCCACCATCAGCGTGGGTTAGCTCGCAGTAGGCCATGTCGAGCCCATCGAGCGAAGTGCCCGACATCAGGCCAATGACGCGGTAGGTTGTTTTCATAGATTTACAGGTTGATGAGAGAACTATCGATGCCAGCGGTCACGAAAGTTTTAAGCGTGCCCTGGTCGTCGTAGATCAGATAGGCGTTTAAGGTAGGGTTTTGGGCCAGAATTGCCTGGGTTTCTTCCAGCTCCAGCACCATAAAGGCGGTGGCGTAGGCGTCGGCGGTCATGCAATCGGCGGCAAACACTGAAGCGCTCAGCACCGAATGCTGCACCGGATAGCCGGTTCGGGGATCGATGGTGTGGGCGTACTTCTGCCCGTCTTGTTCGTAATAGTTCATGTAGTTGCCCGAAGTGGCCATCGCCTGATTGACCAGCGCCACGGCCATGTCCATTTTGCCCGGCTGTTTGGGATTGTCGATGCCAATGCGCCAGGCTTCGCCCTGCGGATTCACGCCCCGGGCCACCACCTCACCCCCGATTTCCACCATCATGTTGTTGATACCCCGCTGCTGCAGATAATCAGCCACCACGTCCACTCCGTAGCCCTTGGCCACCGCGCTGAAGTTGAGTTGAACGTTGGGTTGCTGTTTAATGACGTGCTGCCGGTCAAAACGAATCTTATCAAAGCCCACTAGCCGAAGCAGCGAATCCACGCCTAAGCTATCCGGCAACGCACCGCCCTCGGGTCCGAAGCCCCAGGCGTTGACCAGCGGGGCCACCGTGGGGTCGAAGGCTCCGTGGGTGGTGCTCCATACCTCAGCGCTTCGCTGCAGCACCGGGTAGAAGTAGGGTAGCGAGAACTGTAGTGAGTCAGCGTGGTTAAAGCGAGAAATCTCCGAGTCGGGCAGGTAGTGGTTCACCGATTGGTTAAATTGCTCCAGCAGCGAATCCACTCCGGGCTTCATATCCCTTTGTTGCTCATCTTCGTACTTAATAGAATAAGCGGTGCCCATGGTTGGCCCCTGAATCACTAAAAACGAGGGGTTGATAGAAGCTTCCTGTCCCCGACGGTAAAGCCAGGTGGCTCCCAATGCAAGCAGCAACACCACCGAATAGATTATATTCTTTTTCTGATTAGAATTCATGCTTAAAATGAGTATATAGTAGTTTGATTTTTGTTGTTCTTTAGTCCACAGTCAATGGTCCACGGTCGACAGTTTACTGTGAACTATCGACCGTCGACTATTGACTAATAACTACCCCTAGCAAATTCAGTTATGCGAGAAGATTATTTACGCGGCGACGCGGATCACCTGGAACCGGTTGAGAAAGAAATAGATCGGGCGCTGCGTCCGCTATCGTTCGGTGACTTCACCGGGCAGTATAAGATTGTCGACAACCTAAAGATTTTTGTGCAAGCGGCCAAGCAGCGGGGCGACCAGCTTGACCATGTGCTGCTCCACGGCCCGCCCGGTCTGGGCAAAACCACGCTGTCGCACATCATCGCTAACGAGCTCGGCGCCCAGATCAAGGCCACCTCGGGACCGGTGCTGGATAAACCCAGCGAACTAGCGGGCATCCTCACCAACCTGGACCCGGGCAACGTGCTGTTCATCGACGAGATTCACCGCCTGAACCCGATCGTGGAAGAGTATCTGTACTCAGCAATGGAGGATTACAAGATCGATATCATGCTGGATTCGGGGCCCAACGCCCGCACGGTGCAGATCACGCTGAATCCGTTCACCCTGGTGGGAGCCACCACCCGCTCGGGGCTGCTCACCTCGCCCTTGCGCGCCCGCTTTGGCATCAACGCCCGGCTGGAGTACTACGATGCCGAATTGCTGACCACCATTGTGGTGCGCTCGGCCGAGATTTTGGCTACGCCCCTCGAGGCCGACGCCGCCCACGAGATTGCCCGCCGCAGCCGGGGTACGCCGCGCATCGCCAACACCCTGCTGCGCCGCACCCGCGACTTTGCTCAGATCAAGGGCGACGGGGTGATCACCAAGGAGATTGCCGAGATGGCGCTAAAGGCGCTGGACGTGGATCAGAACGGCTTAGACGATATGGACAACCGCATTCTGTCTACAATCATCGAGAAGTTTAAGGGAGGGCCGGTGGGCATTAGCACCATTGCCACCGCCTGCGGTGAGGAAGCCGAAACGATTGGTGAGGTGTACGAGCCATTTCTGATCAAGGAAGGCTATATCAAACGCACCTCGCGGGGAAGGGAAGCGACCGAACTGGCGTACAAGCACCTCAAGATCGTGCCGCCGGGTCGGGCGCAGGAGTTGTTTGGTTAAGATTCGTATTGGGCCAATGCCACTTCTAACCGAGTGGCGTGGGCTACTGCATCTTCCAGCATCATCTTCTGCGAGGAGAGCATTTCTTTGATAAGTGCCATTTTTTTCTGCGACCGTTGGTCCTGGTCTTCCAACTGGCGTACCCGTTGGCGTAGTTCATCTAACTGATCCTGCGCTGGCTCCATAACTTTTCTCGATGCTGATGGCTATACAAGCGTACGGAAATGGTGAGGAATATGTTTTGTGATCACTAACGAATGGCTTCTTCCAGGCTCTCAGTGTACTGGATGTCCATCTCACCGGTGCGAAGGTCAGCGTACTTTTCGGTGATGCGCATCCTGCCAATCTTAACGCTCTGCCGAAAGGCAAAATCGCTGGGAAGCAGCTTGCGGTGGGTTTTCATACCATAACTTAATAGCTCTTCTTTCCAAGTGGTGAAGTACCACTCCATAGAAGGTTGGTGAAAGATCTCGAGTCTACGCTTGTCAAAAATAACCCGTTGCACCCCCCGGTCCCGCACTGTATCGGCGGCCTTTGCGAAGATTTTCTTAAATTCGTCAATGGGAATGTAAGCATCGGTTGCCTCTACGACCAAAATGGGTTGATCCGTCAGCAGATAGATATCGGCATAGTCGAATGCCTGAACGAGTTGGTAGGAGTCGCGAACTTCCATCAGAAAAAAATAGGTTGTTGATAGCTTAAAGAGCCGAATATACGTAATTAACGGAGTCTGACAAAAAATTTAAATCGCTCCGCAAAAGAACGAAAACAGGAAATGAACGCACTGGCTACTAAACGAAATACGCAGCTGATCAAGGAACGGGCCGCTACCCTGGGCTTTGCTTTCTGTGGAGTGGCGCGGGCCGAATTTCTGGAAGAAGAAGCTCCCCGTCTCGAGGCTTGGCTACGGCAGGGAATGCATGGCGCCATGGGGTACATGGAAAACCACTTCGACAAGCGGCTCGACCCCACCAAGCTGGTGGAGGGTGCCAAATCGGTGATCACCCTGGGGTATAATTATTTCCCGGAAGAAGACTTGGCACAAGATGACTGCTATAAAATTGCTAAATACGCCTACGGGGAAGACTATCACTTCGTAATCAAGCGGAAACTACGCTCCTTACTAAAGCACTTGCACGAAACCATCGGCGAGGTGCACGGACGGGCTTTTGTGGACTCGGCTCCGGTAATGGAGCGGGCCTGGGCGCAACGCAGCGGCACCGGTTGGATCGGCAAGAATAGCTTGCTGCTTAACAAAAAACAGGGGAGCTTTTTCTTTCTGGCCGAACTGATTGTGGATTTGGAATTGGCTTACGACGGCCCGGTGCCCGACTACTGCGGCACCTGCACCCGCTGCCTGGACGCCTGCCCCACCGACGCCATCACTGAGCCCTACGTGGTGGACAGCAACCGCTGCATCTCGTATTTGACCATTGAGTTGCGCGAGGCCATTCCTGACAGCATGCAGGGGCAGTGGGCCGATTGGATCTTTGGTTGCGACATCTGCCAGGATGTATGTCCCTGGAACCGGCACGCGCGCCCGCACCATGAACCAGCGTTCGCGCCACCTCCCGAACTAAAAGCCATGACCAACGCCGACTGGCGTGAGATTACTGAGGAAACCTTTCGAAAGGTATTTAAAGGGTCGGCGGTGAAACGCGCCAAGCTGGGCGGACTGCGCCGAAACATTGCCGCGGTCGCGGATCAGTCCACCAAGTGATAGCAATTGGTGGTTAGGTAAGCCGCAGTTGAGGATCACCAAAGCACTCATCGAGCAGGCTGCCGTAGATGTCGCCGAAGCGGCGGTAGCACCACTGCTCTAGGTTGGAAAGTTCGTGCGGCAACAGTACATTTACCGCTTTGCGCAGTTCACGGCGGAAGATAATCGCATCGAAGCTCACTTTTGCCAGAATCAGCTTCACGTACGTGAGGGGGGGAGTTGAAGAGGGTGGCTTTTGCATGGTCGGGCGTTTAGGTGGAAGACGAACAACATCGGGCCATCGTCGAAAATATATTCGACAATGGTGAATACGATACAAAAAAAGTGCGGGTTATAAATATAGAAAACTCGCGTAACTTTGCCAAAAATAAATCGATCAAAACCGATCATGCGTATGCGTCAACCAGTTTCATTGCTAGGACGAAAAAGCATTTGCTTTATTGTATTAGGTAGCTTGTTTATTTTCCGAACCGTTCCCCTGCTGGGGCAGCAAGCCTCGGTGGAGTTGGGCCGGAACCAAATCGGATCCAACGAGCAGTTCACCATCACGCTGAAGATTCAGAACGAACGTCTGCGGCAGTACGGCGCATTTCCTCAGATCGAGGGCTTTCGGCAGGCGGGCACCTCTTCTTCCTCGTCGACCAATATTGTGAACGGCCAGATTTCCTCCTCGCAGAGCGTGATACAGACCTACCTGCCCAACCAGGAGGGCACCTTCCGGCTGGCACCCTTCACCCTGACGGTGAATGAGCAGACGGTCAACTCGCCGGGCACCACCATCACGGTGGGGCCGGCGCGGCAACCAAACGCCCAGCGCGGCAACCCCTTTGCCGATCCCTTTGAGGATTTGTTCGGGCAGCGCGAGCCGCAGGAGTTTGTTGAGGTCAAGGACAACGCCTTTTTATCGCTCACCACCAGCAAGGATGAGGTTTATTTGGGTGAGGGGTTCACCACCACGCTGGGCTTCTACGTGGCCGAGGATGACCAGCCTACGTTGCAGTTCCCGAGCGATTTAGGCAGTCAGCTCACCGAAATTCTGAAGAAGATCAAGCCGTCGAACGCCTGGGAAGAAAACTTCAACATCGAAAATATCAACGGTACGCCGGTCACCATCAACGGGAAAAGGTACAATCAGTACAAGATTTACCAGGCGACCTTTTACCCGCTAAACCGGGAGCCTATCGAGTTTCTGAGCGTACCGCTCACCATGATCAAGTACCGGGTGGCTAAGAATCCGTCCTTTTTCGGCCGTCGTCGGCAAGAAGCCAACAAGACCTTTACCACCCAGCCCAAAACGGTGCGGGTGAAAGAGCTGCCCCCGCACCCGCAAAAAGATGCCGTAGCCGTAGGCAACTACCAGCTGGAAGAATCAGTGAGTATCCAAAAAGCGCGTACCGGTAGCAGTTTTAATTACAACTTCAAGGTGGTGGGCGAGGGCAACATCTCCGCGATTGATAAGCCCGTGGTCAGGGAGTCGGAGCACTTCGAGGTGTATCCGCCCAGCGTGGAGCAGAACATCACCCGGCGCAACGGGCAGGTGCGGGGCTCCAAAGCCTTTTCGTACTACGTGGTGCCCAACGAACCGGGAAAGTACCAACTGGGTGATCTATTCAACTGGGTGTACTTTAACCCAACCACCGAACAGTATGACACGCTCACTTCCGACATCACGCTGGAAGTGGAAGGCAAGAGCCGCAAAAACGAATTGCTCAGCGAACAAGACGTGGGTTCGTTCTACGACAAAATTAGTCGCGTCGATAATACCCTGGCCCCCCGCCGCGCCGACGACTGGGAACGCTGGCTAGCCAACGGATTAATTTTGTCGATGCTTGTGCTCACGGCGGTGGTGGTGTTCAGGAAATGATGATGAACGTATGGTGACTACCGCAGTTCAATGCTTCAACATTCTTTGTTCGTAAATTATTATCCCCGTGTACAGGTTAGATGATAAGGAGCTTGGCAATTGCCAGTCCGGAGCCAACAATAGCCAGAAACTGAATGAGTCCAACAATGTATATTTGCTTGGTAAGCGAGGTTTGTAAGGTGCTGATCCTACCAATCAGATCGGTTTTGTCTTTATGCATTAAGCTGATTATCTCGGTTTTGTCTTTCTGGCCTAGCAAATTATCTAACTTAGCGGATAATTCGGTGCGCTGTCGGTCGTCAATCTCGCCGAGGATGTCGGATATGAATTGAGCATCCTCCGGCGAAAAACTATACTTAGCAAATACCTCCGACACTTTCTGCTTCAAGGCAGCATTCATAGAGCAATATAGGAAAAATGCCTTTATTCAGAGCGCGGAGGGGCGTTATTTGTTCGGTAGATAATTATAATTAAGCTCCATGAACGCTACCGTCAGAGAAATGAAGGAAGGAGACATCGAACAGGTCATTGACTATTTCGTGAGTGCCTCGCCGAGCTTTTTGGCGGGCATGGGAGTAGACATCAAAAAATTGCCGGACAAGCACGCGTGGATGAAACTATTGAGCAAGGAGTTGGACAAACCCTACGAAGAAAAAGAATTTCATTATATCACTTGGCTGATAGACAACCAGCCGGTTGGTCACTCAAACGTCAATAAAATCCGGTACGGAAAGGAGGCCTTTATGCACCTCCACCTATGGCATGGAAGTGATAGAAAGAAAGGTAGCGGGTCGTGGTTCGTACGCGAAACCCTTCCGCATTACTTTGAGCGACTGGCGCTTAATACGTTATTCTGCGAACCCTACGCCCTAAATCCAGCCCCCAACAAAATTTTGCTAAAGCTTGGGTTCGAGTTTGAGCATACCTACGAGACGGTTCCCGGAGCTATCAACTTTCATCAGCAGGTGAATCGTTATGCATTAACCAGAGAACAATACGAACAGAAAATGCTATCCCAAACCCATGAACAACACTTACGGAACCGTATTTAGGATTACCACCTTCGGCGAATCGCACGGCCGGGCGCTGGGCGTCATCATCGATGGCTGTCCGGCGGGCTTGCCCATCGACGAAGCATTTATTCAGCAAGAACTCGACCGCCGCAAGCCGGGGCAGTCGAAGATCACCACGCAGCGGCGCGAGAGCGACTCCTTCCAGATCCAATCGGGCGTGTTCGAGGGCCGAGCCACCGGAACCCCCCTGATGATTCTGATCCCCAACGAAGACCAGCGCAGCAAAGACTACTCGCACATCGCCGACCGCTACCGCCCCTCGCACGCCGACTACACCTACCAGATCAAGTACGGCCTGCGCGACTACCGGGGCGGGGGGCGCAGCTCGGCCCGCGAAACCGCCGCCCGGGTGGCCGCCGGGGCCATCGCCAAGCTTTTTCTGCGCGACAGAAACATCAGCGTCAACGCCTACGTGTCGCAGGTGGGCCCACTGCGGCTGGAGAAGCACTACCGCGAACTCGACTTCGCCCAGACCGAGAGCAACATGGTTCGCTGCCCCGACCCCGAAACCGCCGACCAAATGATTGCCCTAATCGATCAGACCCGCAAGGACCAGGACACCATCGGGGGTGTGGTGAGTTGCGTGGTGGCCGGAGCGCCGGTAGGGCTGGGTGAGCCGGTGTTCGATAAACTACACGCCGAACTGGGCAAGGCCATGCTCAGCATCAACGCCGTGAAGGGCTTCGAGTACGGCAGCGGCTTCGAGGGAGTGACCCAGCGCGGTTCGCAGCACAACGACGAATTTGTGAACGACGGAGGGCGCATTCGCACCAAGACGAACTACTCGGGCGGCATCCAGGGCGGCATTTCCAACGGAGAAGACATCTACTTCCGGGTGGCCTTCAAGCCGGTGGCCACCATTATGCAGGACCAGGACAGCGTGAACGAAGCGGGCGAAGCCATTACCGTGAGCGGCAAAGGACGCCACGACCCCTGCGTGGTGCCCCGGGCGGTACCCATCGTGGAAGCGATGGCCGCCCTGGTGATCACCGACTTCTACCTCAGGAACGAGACGGTGCGCTTTAAAGGGAAAAAATAATCCTATTGCTCAATTGTTCGATTGCTGAAAGGCAACAATTGAACAATCGAGCCATCGAACCATGATATGATTATAGAAGATGGTATACGTCGGTGTCGCTAGCATCAGAAGGTTGTTCATCAGTGGTTATTTTAGCATTTCCCCGCATTATTTTACATTTTTGCTGCTGCGCGTAATTTTATTTGCCTGATCCTCATTGCACCTACCCTATGAAGAAACTTCCCCTGCATACCCAAATCATCATCGGACTGGTATTGGGTCTGGTTTTTGGCATCGCCAGCATTCAATTTGGCTGGTCGCCGGATTTCACGACCAAGTACATCAAGCCCTTCGGCACCATCTTCGTCAACTCGCTCAAGATGATTGCCGTGCCCCTGGTGCTGGCCTCGCTCATCGTGGGCATCGCCAACCTGGGCGACATCTCAAAGCTATCGCGCATGGGCGGCAAAACCATTGGGGTGTACCTGGCCACCACCACCATTGCGATCACCATTGGGCTGCTGTGCGTCAACATCATGCAACCGGGTAAGCAACTGCCCCAGGAGACGCGCGATAACCTGATGTCGCTCTACAGCGACAATGCCGAAGACAGCCAGCAGCGCGCGGCTCAGGAGCAGGCGAAAGGTCCGCTGCAACCCTTGGTAGACGTGGTGCCCGAAAACGTTTTCGTGTCCTTTGCCGACAACCGCCTTATGCTCCAGGTGGTGTTTGTGGCCCTGCTGATCGGGGTAGCCTTGTTGCAGATTCCTCGCAAAAAAGGGCAGCCCGTCATTGATTTCTTTGACGGACTCAACGACGTCATCATCAAGATTGTGGAGTTCATCATGATGTTGGCTCCCTACGGAGTATTCGCGCTTATTGCCACGTTGATCGTCGAGCTGGGCGGTGAAGACCCTAACAAGGCTTTCGAGTTGCTGTATGCCCTGTTGTGGTACACGGTGACGGTGCTTATTGGCTTGGCCGCGATGATGTTTCTGGTGTACCCGCTGGCGTTCAAGCTGTTTACTAAGGTGAAGTACAAAACGTTTTTCCGAGCGATGCGTCCCGCTCAGTTACTGGCGTTCAGCACCAGCAGCAGTGCCGCCACGCTCCCGGTTACCATGGAAGTGGTGGAGCGCGACCTGAAGGTATCGGAAGAGGTGACCAGTTTTGTGCTGCCGCTGGGGGCCACCATCAACATGGACGGAACCAGTTTGTATCAGGGAGTGGCTGCGGTGTTCATCGCCCAGGCGCTGGGCTTGGGCTTGACCATTGGTGACCAACTGATGATCGTGCTCACCGCTGTGCTGGCGTCTATTGGTACCGCCGCCGTGCCCGGAGCGGGCGTGGTGATGCTGGTGATCGTACTGGAGGCCATCGGCATTCCTACGGCGGGTATTGCGCTTATTCTGGCTCCCGACCGCATCATTGACATGTGCCGCACGGTGGTCAACGTGACGGGCGACGCCTCGGTGGCTATTATTGTGGCGAGCACCGAAGGAGGCCTGCCCGAAGAGAAAATTCGCGAATCGGTGGTGAGTGCGGGAGAGTAGTGCTTTTTACGCGCTAACTGTTACCGCTTGTAGCGATTCCGGGACGGGAAGTATCGCCTCTGGTTAGAAGAGAAATCGGTTAGGCAATATCCTCTGTATTTACCTTTTTGCCGCCAGGTGAATAACTGTGAATACATTCCAGGCTCTCTTCCACTTCTTTAACTCTTTTTCGCGCATAATCGCCTCTTCTAATAGATACAGGAACTGCACTGTACTTAGAACAGAATAGAAAAAAGCTGACAATGTCTGTTGAATTTAATATCACCAATGTGATACCACGTAAGGATATTTTTGGAAAAACTTTCTTGATGGGTAAAATCAGTCGACTTATTATCTATGGAGATGGAACTAACAATATTGTTTGGAAGGCAAACCAATAACCTTCGTATCCGGCCGATCCTGTTATGTTAGTGATCACCTTACATGTAGTAAAAATATTTATTAGGAGGCTCTACCTCCTCATCTATATATTTTATTATGCCTACGTAGAACCGGCGCTAATACTTGTAAGCGGAGAAATTTGTGACAACATTTTGGGGGTGTAGCCAATTACTGCTTATGAAAGCACTGATCAAAACAATGGGCTATTGGGTTACCAAAGTCTTTTTGTATTGAGAAGGAGTCATACCCGTTATCTTTTTGAAGTTGGCGTAGAAAACTGATTCGGAGCTGAATCCACTATCCAGCGCCACGGCGAAAATAGTTATGTTTCTGCCTTTTTCGGAGGTCAGAATTTCCTTTGCCTCATTCACTCGATATTCATTGATCAGTTCGCTAAATGATTTCCCCAGATGCTGATTGAGCAGCTTTGACAGAAGATAGGGCTGTAGCGATAGCGCTTCCGCAAAACAGTGTTCGTTCAGCTTACTGTTCAAATAAATTTTATCTTCGTTGAGCAGCTTATCAAGCTTCTTAAAGTAAAACTCGCTTCCTGGAAAATCTTCTTTGATTGGCGGAGTACCAAACACCATTCCTTTAAACAACTGAGGGTCCTCCAACAAAAAGTAGGCAGTAGCCAGCACGAGGCTTCCGTTGAACAAGATGTAGTTATACTCGATAATTTGACGGATGTTCTCCCGAGAAGAGCCGTGCGAATTGAATAGATTGTATAACAGCGCACTGAAAACAACCAGGGTAGAAATCAGCAAGAAGATAGCCAGCAGTTTGGGCCAGTGCAAAAACCGCTTTTGGTTGTCCAACACTGCCACTTTGTTTTTACCGTAAATGAGCAAATGTACTTTGAAAAGGAGGAAGCACTTCCAGCCGAAGATCAAAAACAACACGGCTTGGTGCGGAACCGAGCTTATGTAAGTCTCAAAAAGATTGTTTGGCACTCGCACGATATACGTGAGCGCGAATATCCCGAAAGCGGCTCCCGGCAAAAAATACCAGCGATCAGCAGCTCGCCGTGGTAGAACGAACAGCAACCGCAGGTAAAACAAAATCAGTACTGGTTCAATGAAATCAATTAAGTCGGCCAAGAAGATCAGCTCTGGCAACACAAAACGGGCGTCGGTGAGGCGCATCAGGTACTGACCAAATACCTTGAGTCCAAATAATAAGAAAAGGAAAGCCAGGCACTGGTTCGCCCGGTTAGGCTTTCTGATGAGCAATAGACCGCCGATTAAAAAACTCTGGATAAACGCCCAGGTAAATAGAGCTACCTTCATACTATTTGGGTTGTCTTTGGGTTGTTGTTGGTGTTTTAAATGCCTACAATATCACAATTTATTGGCTTTATTTCAAACCAAAATATCCATCGGAAGTCATTGCGACGGATTAGGTGCTCTTTATCTGTAGTAATAATTGTGACTAATTGCCAATTGTATTGTTCACGCAACTTACTGCCGGTTTAACATCTGTTAAATTGCAAAATAGGAGTCAGCGTGCTCGGCAAGTCCTTAAATTTATGGTGCTAAACAGGGAGTTTAACGCTTTACCAATTCAACAATTAACCTATCGTTTACTATGAAAGCACTAGCTACTTTGATTATTGTGTTATGCCTTGCCGCGCTGCCTGGTCAGGCGCAGTGGCAGTCTATCAACCCGGGCGCCGGAGGTCAGGTTCAAGATATTGTCTGCGATCCCAATACGCCCGACAGGGTGTTTCTTGCTTCCGATATGGAAGGGATCTACGAGAGCTTAGACAACGGTGAGACATGGCACGAAAAAGGCAATCTGAAACAGAACCGAGTGTATGCGGTGACGGTCACCCCCGGAAACGCTAATAAGATGTTTGTCGGCACCCTGTACGGACTGGAAGTGTCTAACGACGGTGGAAATACTTTCGAACTGGCCACGATCTCCAAACGGTTTTCGATCGGAGCGATCGCCGTGAGCCCGTCCAATCCTAACCTGGTCATCGCGGGCGTGGGATGGCGGGATGACGGAGGTTTTGCGAGCAACTTTGGCATGTCTAAAAATGGACAGGTCATCACCTACCGATCTACCAACGGAGGCAGCAGTTGGCAGCAGGTCAGCGTTGGTGGCTCAGCAGACCGTAACGTATACACCATCCAGTTCGATAAGAACAATGCGAACGTAGCCTACATGGGAACCTCGCAGGGGGTTTTCAAAACAACCAACGGAGGGGCATCCTGGTCTGCGCTGGGAGGTGATCCGGGAACCAACACCGGAGTAGCCCTAAGCCCCAATGGGCAAACATTATACGGCACCTTCAACCACGACCTTTACGTAACGAGCACGTCTTCCGTTAGTTGGCAACAAAAAATGTCGGGCTTGGATGGCAGCGCCAAGTACTGGTATCCGGAAGTGGATCCACGATCTACCGGATCCGCTCACAAAGTTACTATGGCCATACTGGGGGACCGTCCCGGCCTGTACGAAGGCACCTTCAACTGGAGCGGCAGCTCAGTGACCAGTTATTCTTGGAAGATAATTTGGGCCGGACAAAGCGGTTATGATACCGGCTGGGACCAGGCCAATCCCAACCCCCGGGTTGCTCATTACACACCATCCAGTTGGTCTCGAGCCATCTGGTCCACCACCAACCAAACCATATTTCAGGCCGTGCCCAACGGATCGTCCTCCGGGTGGGGTTGGAACTGGAACAACAAGTACTCTACCCCCAACTACAACTTTAACGTTGCCGGTACCCCAACCTACTCGAGTAAGGGAACCGCCAGCACGTATACCTATGATATTGCCGTTCATGAAAATTATGCAATCCAAGCGATGGCCGACAATGGTTGGGTTGAGAGCTGGGACGGGGGCCAATCTTGGAGCAACAAGCAGATGCGCCAGAAGGGACAACAGTCCGACGCGCAGAGTTCTGCCATCGGATACGACAACGGAAAATACATCGCTATCACCGAATCTTCTCAGAGCTGCTACGGGGGTGCCTGCTACGGGGGGGGGCGACTGTGGATGAAAATTCTTAATACGCGCTCGCCATCTGACGAGTGGGTTCAAGTCGCCGATAGCTACAAAGGCTCAATTGTCCCTTTTCCTAATAGTGGGCAGTACCGGGATATTGCTATTTCTCCGGCCAAAAAGGATCGCCTCTTTGCGGCCAGCAACGACCACGGCGTGTTTCTCATTGATGATATCTGGTCAGCGGCCAACGGTGGATCGGTAATGCAATTTATCGGAATGAGCGGGGTGAGGGTGAAAAAGATTGCCCCTCATCCTACTAATCCGGACATCGTATTTATGACGTCCAATACGGGGGGCGACCAGGGAGTCTATAAAGGAGTCAAGAGTGGCTCTACCTGGAACTGGACCAAGATCTACTCCGGTAGTGGATGGGATGCGGAAGTAGACGTTTGGAAACACAATGGTCAGGTGTACGTATTTTACTTTGGTAACATCGGCGGAGAGTTTAAAGGAACGCTCTCCCTGGACGAAGGATCTACCTGGAATACCGTGATCACCTCTGCCAACGCGAAAGCGCTTCGCACTCCCAGCTGGTACGCGGCGGTTGCCGAGGATTTCAGGTTCAGTAGCAAAGGAGGCATCGCGGGTTATGAGAACAAAATCATTCTGAACTACTACGATCACCGGCAACAACAAACGTACGGTATCTTTAGGGGAACCATCAGCGGTAACAACGTGACCTGGGAAGACTGGACGGGCGACGTCCACTTTGGCGGCGCCACCTCCGGAATAATCGCCGAAGGAATGGACGGCAAAAAATACTTCTATGCTTCCACCGCCGGTGCCGGAGCCATTCGGAGAGAATTGGCGGGAAACACCTCCAGTCCTACTCCTCCGGCAGCACCCAGTGGTCTATCCGCCACGGCCAATTCGTCTAGCCAGATCAATTTGACCTGGACCGACAACTCCGGCAATGAGTCAGGCTTCAAAGTAGAAAGAAAGCAAGGCAGCGGTTCTTACAGCCAGGTGGGTACCGTGGGTGCCAACGTTACCTCGTACAGTAGCACGGGTTTGTCCGCAAGCACCGCCTATACCTACCGCGTCAGCGCGTATAACGGTGCCGGGACTTCTTCATTTACGAATCCGGCTTCAGCGACCACCCCGGCAGCTTCAGCGTGTACCAGCACAAATATGGTGAGCAACGGCGAATTTGCCAGCAACACCAACGGTTGGACGCTATACACAAACACCGGAACCGGAGCGGTTGCTAGCGCAGCATCCGTTTCGGGGGGCGGACTATCGGGCAGCAACTCAGCCAAAATTACCATTAGCAACGGTGGTTCCGGCGACGCGGATATACAGTTTTACGCAACACTACCCTCGCTGAACAGTGGCACTACGTATGCGGTGAAATTTAAAGCGAAAGCGGCCGCCTCGAGATCGATGCGCGTGGGTGTATTGAATAGCTCGAGCCCGTGGACCAACTTCCTGTCTCAAAATGTTAATCTGACTACATCGGTTCAGGATTTTACGGTTGAGTTCACCATGAGTGAAAACAGCAGTGCCCCCAGAATTGACTTTTTTGTGGGCAACAACACCGGTGATGTATGGATTGATGCGGTTTCGGTCGGTGAGAAGTGTGCTTCAATTGATCCCACGAGCGTAAGCATCAACAACTGCCCTTCCAACGAATTAGAACCAGGTAGCTCTTTGAATTTGAACGAAACGGTGTTACCGGCCAATGCAACCAACAAAAACGTGACTTGGTCGACTTCCAACCCGAGTGTGGCCACCGTGAGTAGCAGCGGTAACGTCACTGCCGTAGCATCCGGTACGGCAACCATCACCGTGGCAACCGTGGTAGGTGGATTAACCAGCAATTGTTCAATTACGGTTCGCTCCGAAACGTGCGCCAACCCCAATCAAGTGAGCAACGGAGAATTTAACTCGAACTTGAGTAATTGGACTTTCTATGAAGGTCAAAACGGAGCCGCTGCCAATGCGGCGTCGGTGGCCGGAGCCGGGCTTTCCGGCGCTAATGCTGCCAAAGTCACCATCACCAATGGCGGGGCTAGTGACAGTGATGTTCAGTTATATACCAGTCTAGGTGCTCTGACCAATGGTGTTACTTATGAAGTGCTTTTCAAAGCAAAGGCAGTCAGCAGTAAATCGTTTCGCGTGGGGGTGCTGCAAAACACCAGCCCGTGGACCAATTTCTTGAGCCAGAACGTGACGGTGGGTACGGCAGTACAAGACTTTTCCTTCGAGTTCACCATGAACCAGAGCAGCAGTGACGTACGCCTTGACTTTTTTGTAGGAAACAACAGTACCGATATCTGGATTGACGCGGTGGTGCTTCGTCAGAAGTGCGCCCCCTCAGGCTCATCATGTACTGCCGCTGGAAACATACTATACGAAAGATACAACGGTATTTCAGGGTCAAATCTATCCGCACTGAAAAATCACAGTAGCTACCCGGCGAGTCCATCCACTACTTCTAGCCTAACAAAGTTCGAGGCCCCGGCCAATGTAGGAGACAACTATGGCGCTCGAATCAGCGGCTACATTTGTGCCCCGGAGACCGGCGCCTACACGTTCTGGATAGCCGGAGATGACAATGTCGAGTTATCACTGAGCACGGATGCCAATGCCGCCAACAAATCAGTGATTGCGAGCCACTCGAGCTGGACTAGTGCCCGAGAGTGGAACAAGTTTAGCACGCAGAAATCAGCATCGATCACCCTAACCGCTGGTAAGAAGTATTACGTTGAAGCCTTGCTAAAAGAAGCGGGTGGTGGTGACAATTTGGCCGTGGGTTGGCGAAAGCCCAGCAATGGGTCAGGCACCTCACCGGCTGAAGTGATCCCCGGGGCGGTACTTTCACCGCCCACCGGAGGGGCCACCGCCAGGGTGCAGGTGCAGGCCAAGGCAACCTCGTTGAAAGAAGCACGTGCCACCATGACCGTTTATCCCAATCCATTCGCGGTGAGCGATGAGTTGAACGTTGTGGTTCCTGAAACCGGGGAGTTTACGTTAGAAATTTTCCACAGCGTTTCCGGAGCCTTGGTGTTTAGTGAAGCATATGATCGCGCCAGAGATAGTACGCTAAAGCTCAAGATTGATGAAGACATAAGCCAAGGAGTTTACATCATCAGATACAGGTCTAAGGCGCTGCTTATTAGCCGAAAACTGATGATTCAATAGATAGGGAAGACAACTATGTGCTTCTTTAAAGCACTTATTTTTTGGGAGGGGGCTCGTCGGAGCCCCTTACCCATTTCTAACGCCGGGGCATGATCAGTCAGAGTATCTGGGTTCACCAACCGATCAACCGGTGAGCGACTTCGCCAGATCAGTCCGGTGAAGAAGCAACAAGTTCACATCCGCATGCAGATCGCGGTTAATCTATACGCAGCAATTCCCGGTTTAGCAAATAAGGCGTGCGGCGCGTATTTTTGTTGCTATGGGATGGATAGCCAAGAGACGTAAAAAGCAGAGCCGATTCAGTTATCTGCTCGGTGAAGTTCAAGGGATGTTTACTACAATAGCGGATCATCGGCGTAGCAATGCAAGCATTAGTATGATGGATGTACTGAGTTCAGCATTTGCGATGTTTTCACTGAAGAGTCCTTCACTGCTAAGCTTTGAGAAGCGTAGTCAGGCCGAGGAAGGCAACTTGCAAAGCCTGTATGGCATTAGCAGGATATGTTCAGACACGCAGATGCGTGAGGTGTTAGACCGAGTGGATGCCACTGCTTTGCAGATAGGCTTTCGGCGTTTGTATACAGTATTGAAAGACTGTCGTATAGTTGAGGAATACCAATATTGGAAGGGCAAGCTCATTGTTTCAATAGATGGCGTAGAGTACTTTTCTTCTAAGAAAGTGCACTGTAAGCACTGTTTGCGGAAGCAGCACAAGGATGGTCAACTTACCTATAGCCATCAAATGCTTTCTGCTGTGCTAGTTCATCCTGATAAGCGAGAGGTGTTTCCTATGCGCTGCGAACCGATTGCCAATACGGATGGATGCATAAAGAATGATTGTGAGCGCAACGCGGCAAAGCGGTTGCTGGAAGGTTTACGCCAAAGCTATGCCGAAGAAAAGTTTGTGTTAGTCGCCGATGCGCTGTATGCCAATGGCCCCTTCATTGAACAATTGCAAAGCGATGGTCACTCGTTTATCATCGGCAGCAAACCCGATGGAAACAAAGCCTTGTTCAGCCAGTTCGCCGCGCGTCAGCAAAGCGGTCAGGCAGGGCAATACAGTTACTCGGAAAAGGGCATCCAACACCACTTCCGCTGGGTTAACAACCTGCCTTTGAACAGCACGCAAGCGCACATCAGAGTCAATATGTTACACTACGAACAGGTAGATAAGAAGGGCAAGACCACTACATTTAGTTGGATTACCGATATTGTTCTACGACAGAATAATCTGGAAAAGGTGATGCGAGCCGGAAGAGCACGCTGGAAGATAGAAAACGAAACGTTTAACACCCTAAAAAACCAAGGCTACCATTTTGAGCATAATTATGGGCACGGTCAAGACCAGCTATGTACGGTGCTGGCTTATCTGATGATGCTAGCTTTTACGATAGATCAAATCCGGCAATACGCCTGTGAGTACTTCCGCACGCTATGGAAGGGATTAGGCACTAAAGCCAAACTTTGGCAAGCTATCCGAGCAGCTTTCACTATGATCCAGTTCCAAACTATGAAACAACTCTTCGCCTTCGTGGCCATACAATACAAAATTCAGCTAGAATAGCTAAACCGGGAATTGCTGGCTCGAACTTAGCGATGGTTACTGAGTCAAGCTCTGTATGTTCCTTTGATACTAGCTTTTGTTGCAGTACAGTATTGAACTGACTCTTGTTAAAAGAAGTGGCTTTCGGATCGTACTCTTGAGTAATTGCTAACTGTTCGTCTTCTGAAAACAAGCCTTCGGTAGCAAAGCTGAAGCTTTTGTCAACGTCTTGAAGTGTTACTATACAAGGTGTAACAATCTCACCGAACTCTTTAATATATCTTTTCTTTGCTTCTTGACCTGCTCTATCGCCGTCCAACAAAATGGCAAACTCTCGATTCCAGGCCAGATACATAGCAATGATTTGGTTGTTGCGATCAGCCCCATTACCAGGATAGAAGTTTAGATTCTCATACTTACCGTTTAGTATGACTTCGTTAACAAACTTGAAGGCATAATAATCGTTCTTTCCTTCCGTGAGGATAATGTTAGGTACTTCTTCCAATAGCCCAGGCTGATGCTCCAGCGCGTCTAACACTGGCTGAAAGTACGTTCGCTGCTCCGGATGCTGTACGACGAACTGTTTGTAGACGGTTGCTTCAATATCAGTTTTGCCTACATCAAACGAAAACTCCTGCTCATAATCCAGTGCCTTATTCTTCACAATATAGGTCCCGGATAACCATTTAGGATTAATCAAGTGATGACTGTGCGTTGTATAAATGAGCTTACACCCGGAAGCTAGGTTCTCGAAAGTCTTTAGAAGTTTTTGCTGAGCGGTTGAGTGTAAGTTCGACGCTGGTTCATCCAGTAAAAAAAGTATTTCGCCCCTTTCACCTGCTCTATTCTTACGAAATTCAGTAAAGAGTAAAAATGTAAAGAACCACTTAAAACCAAGACTTCTCTCGGCTATTTGATAAGAATTTGTCCCCTCTCTCAATCTAACTTCTAGATAACAAACGCCTTTTTCAGAATCTAATCCGCACTTCAATTTGATCTCCTTCCCAGTTGCATCAAAAAGCTCCTGCCAAGCCTCAAAAACTACCTGAGTTATACGAGCACTGATATTATCAATGGTCGCTTCCAGTGCTTCTTCAATTCCAGGATCTTTGCTTCGTATCCTGTTTATTATGTGCCGATTTATGTCTAAACCATCACCAAGCGTATCAATGATATCGTTGATTACCTTACGATAAGTGTCTTGCTCTCCAGACTCATCTTTGTACCTCTCCAAATATATTCTCAAAGGAAAATCAAACAGAAAGTTTGGATAGTATATTATTGGTGGATTGAAATTGTCATCAATAAACTGTCTTACTTTTTCAAATTCTTCACTACTCCTTGAATAGGTTCTTTTTGTAGAGTGTCCCTTTTTGATAGCGTTGAGCGAAAACTCCCAAGCATATCCAGATTCCTCTTCTTTTACTACTGAGTCTTCAAATTCGTAAACGATTTTTACTATAAAGTTGGTTATCGGATCGGTCTCACGGAGATCGATTGATCGGCAAAATTCCGCAATCTCCTCTTGATCCTGCTCATCTAAATGTATTGTGGCATGTACTTCAATAGTATCATCAAAATCCGACTTTCTTGATTTTGGAATTAGGGTATGTGCCTTTTTGTATCCAATTTCATTCTCTAGAAAGCTAAGAGCTTCTAAAATGGTTGTCTTGCCACTCTCGTTGAGACCCACTAAAGTTGTCACGCTAGTTATAGGGAGTTTTTCAAGATCAAGGGTAAGTTCTGTAATTCCCTTAAAGTTCTTGATGTAAAAAGAAGAGTATTTCATAGGTAGTGGTTTAAACTTCTATCTCGCCGGAGAGCAGCTTGGGCAATAGGGTATCTCTAATCAAAGAAAGTTCATTCGCTACGCGCTGATTATGGTAAATCTTTTTATACAGTAGAACAAGGGTATTAGTCAGTTTATTTACTGTACTTTTGTCAGGAAGAACAATATCTAAATTTCCTAACTGCTCAAACGTAATTTGAGGGAAAGTACCAGACCTATCTTCTGCCTGAGTTTGTAACAACTGTATTTTTTCCGGCAGGGTTAAATATGTATAGAGTAGTATGGTATGTACGTTCTCTTTTGATCTCAGAACCATTAATTTTGTTGAGACTATATAGTCATCTACATTGAAGTCAACATAGGCGTAACGTCTATTTTTTGGCCTAATCTCACTATATAGAATATCTCCTCTTTCTATCTTTTTCTTCGCTTGTCCAGGTAGGCTTATCATGCTAGAGTAATCTTTCTTCAGTATAAATCCGTTGAGTATATCTGAAGTATTCAAAAAAACTACCTCCTCCGTTTCTTCCCGTTGATATGTATTAGAAATTGTATCTAGTAGTTCGTGCATTTTCCTTTTTTGCCACCCCTGCGGCAGTTCATCCCCTTTCGGCATACACATCTCCCGAAACAGTGTTTGCGCCGTTGCTTCCAACGTCTGGTTCATCTGTCGGTTGAGTTCTATTTTGTCGTCTAGGGAAGTGAGGATAGAGGCAATCTTCTGTTGGATGTCTATAGTTGGATAATCGAGTTCCACTTTCTTTAACTCAGAAGACTTTATTCCTAGGACGGTAGTGCCAGTTGCCCTAGCATCTAGTCTTTCGCGCATATCCGAACCCAGGAAACTGTATTTCAAAAAAGTATTATCAATCACTCCCGTCCTGCCCCGTAACGTAATTATTCTTTGAGCTAGAGCTACTTTCTCTTCAGTAAGTAGTTGAGCAACCTCTCCTAACGGTGCCTCGGTTGTCAGCACGACGTCACCGTATTTGGGAAAACCTCTGGTCATCCAATTCTCGTATTCTTCTTCTGATATGAACTCTTGGGTTGGTTCTATTCTTCCGTTCTTCACAACCTTGGCTGTGACCAAAGGGATTCCTCGATCTATCTTCTTTGGAGTCTTTCCTCGGTAGTCAATAAACTTATCAATCACGTCTTCTAACGCAGAGGTTTTCCACCCTTCTTTGCTGCTCATACCCCAATCCTCTTTAAGTTCTTATCAATATCATCCACTACCTTTTCCAGCACAACTTCTACGATCTGATCTATCTCCTTTTGGCTCAGAGATTGACCGTACAGCTTTTCGGCAATTACACTTTCCTTCTCGTTCAGGGCTATGCGGTACTTGAAGTCATCTAGTAGCAGATACAGGTCTATCCAGGCATCAAAAGCCTGGGTTCCGGCCTTCACGAAGCCGCTAAACCGGTAGCGGATGGCTAGCTCATTGGGTACTGCGTTTTCTCGGAGAGCGGCTTCCAATTCCTCCTTGTCTTGGTAGCCCGTGGTACCAGCGAAGAAGCTAAACCGCTCCTGCTCAAACAACTCCGCTACTTCCTGGTTCTGGCGCAGAAACTGTTCGTGCAGCGGATAGTACACCCGATCCACCACCTCGCGTACCGTCTCAGCGGATCGTTCTTCCCGTACTTCGCTTTGATCCAGGGTAGCTGCTTTCGCCTTGAGTGCTTCTATCTTTTGCCGGAGCGGAGAAATCGGCAGTTCTTTTTCCATTTCCTGCGTAAGTTCCTCCTCGGTGGGTAGGTTTGCTTGGAGCGGTTCCGGAAGCGACGGGCTTAGTTTGTAATCGGCTACTCCCAACGGCTTGTCCAATCCTTCCAGCGCGTACTTTACGACCGTTCGATTAGGGGTTTTACACAGCAGTACGCCGATGGTAGGCTGGTCGCTTTCCGTTTTTATCTCATGATCGACCGCATTAATATAGAAGTTGAGCTTACCGGCGTACTCCGGCCGGAAGTCACCTACCTTCAACTCGAACACCACGTAGCAGTGTAGGCGGGTGTTGTAGAACAACAAATCCAGGAAGTAATCATCGCCCGCTACGTTCAGGTTGTACTGGTTGCCGATGTAGGCAAAGCCTTTTCCTAATTCAAGCAGAAATCGTTTGATGTTGTCGATCAGTGCGTTCTCCAGGTCACGCTCCCGTAGCTTTTCGCTCATTTCCAGAAAGTCGAAGTGGTAGGGGTCTTTCAGCGTTTCCTGCGCCAAATCCGACTGCGGCGACGGCAGCGTCTTAGCGAAGTTCGTGATGGCTTTTCCCTGCCGTCCGTACAACTGGCTCTCTATCTGATGCACCATAACGTTGCGGCTCCAGGCGTTCTCACTCGCCTGCTGTGCGTAAAAAAGGCGTTCCTCACGACTTTTCACCTTGTCCAGCAGGGTGATATGATGGTACCAGGGCAATTGTGCAAGTGCCGCTTGCACAAATAGTCCGTCGGGATAGGCTTCGGCAAAGGCCCGCATATATTTCACGTTGCGGATGGATAGTCCCTTCATCTCGGGAAAATCAGCTTTCAAGTCTTTCGCTAGGCGATCAATTACCTTGGCTCCCCACCCTTGCTGCGCTTGCTGTTGCAAAATCACGTGGCCAATTTCCCAGTACAGCTCCAGCAGTTGGGTATTCACCTGCAAACTGGCCTGCTGCTGCCGGTGCCTGATTTTTTCTTTCAGGCTGGTTAAGATGGTGGCGTAATTTTTAACGATCTCAGAACTCATACCCTAACCCCTTTAGATTTTGGCGAATCTGCTGCTCCAGGGTAGCACTCTGAGCAAACTGCTCGGCCAGCTGAGCCGTCAGGGTCGTCATTTTGTCTTCGAATGGGATACCGTCGTCCTCTACGGCTTCCGTACCTACGTAGCGGCCGGGAGTAAGCACGAAGTTAGCGGATTGCACTTCCTCAAAAGAAGCACTTTTGCAAAAGCCGGGCTGGTCTTCGTAGTGGCCGTCAGGATTTCGCCACTGGTGATAGGTCGCGGTGATGGTCGCAATATCCTCATCATCCAGTTCTCGGTTCCGACGGTTGATCATGTATCCCTTGTCACGCGCGTCAATGAACAGAATTTCGTTCTCACGGTTGCGAAACTTTCCTTTCGTCTTATTACGTGCCAGGAACCACAAACAGGCCGGAATCATAGTGTTGTAGAACAACTGAGACGGAAGCGCGACCATGCAGTCGATCAGACGTGCCTCGATCAGGTTCTTGCGGATCTCACCTTCCCCCCCCGTGTTGGAGGTCATAGAACCATTGGCGAGCACCACCCCCGCCGTTCCGGTAGGACTTAACTTGTAAATGAAGTGTTGTAGCCACCCGTAGTTAGCATTTCCGGTGGGGGGTACCCCGTATTTCCACCGCCGATCATCGCGCAGTTGGTCCCCGCTCCAGTCGCTAATATTGAAGGGAGGGTTAGCAATGATGTAGTCAGCCTTGAGATCGGGATGCTTATCGTTGAGAAAAGTATCACCTAGTTCTATCTTCGCGTCTATCCCCCGAATCGCTAAGTTCATTTTAGCCAGCCGCAAGGTAGTGGGGTTACTTTCCTGTCCGTAGATAGAGAGGTCGCCGATGCGTCCGCCGTGGGCTTCCAAGAACTTTTCGCTCTGGACGAACATTCCGCCACTACCGCAGCAACCGTCGTACACCCGCCCCTGGTAGGGTTCCAGCATTTCTACCAGTAGCTTGACGATGCTTTCCGGAGTATAAAACTGTCCGCCTTTCTTGCCTTCCGCGTCGGCAAACTGCCCCAGGAAGTACTCGTACACCCGTCCGAGTAGGTCCTTGCTGCTGTGTCCTTCTTCGTTGAAGCCGATGGTGCCGATCAGATCAATGAGTTCGCCAAGTCGCTGCTTGTTAAGGTCCGGCCGACCGTATTCTTTAGGCAATACGCCCTTCAAACTGGTGTTGATTCGCTCAATTGCGTCCATTGCATCGTCAATGAATTTTCCGACCTCGGGCTGCTTGGCCCGGTCTTGCAGGTACTGCCAGCGAGCTTTTTCGGGTACAAAGAAAACACGGTAGGCTAGGTACTCATCGGGGTCTTCCGGGTCGGCTCCTTCAAACTCTCCCTCTCCTGCCTCGAGCTTATTGTACAGCTCGGAGAAGGCATCGGAGATGTACTTCAGGAAAATCAACCCCAGTACAATGTGCTTGTACTCGGCAGCATCCATGTTGCTGCGCATCTTATCCGCCGCTGCCCAAAGAGTTTTTTCCAGTTCTTGCGTTGACATGTATCAGATTCTTGGTTGGGTGTTGAGATTAATACTTTTGGCATGCTCTACATCGAAGTCCTCTACCGTCAATTCAGAGTGGAGTCGTTTATTCTGGAGCACCGCTAGTACCGTATCTAAAGTTTCTTCGGTAATAACTATTTGTCCGTTTTCAAATTGAACCCCCCAATCTTTTCGTTCACTTACTTGTCTGAACCGCTGCAAAAATTGCTGGTCACGATAGTACCCGAGATTTTTCACTGTAGCAATTTTACGAAGGTATCGTTGATTGTTCCCCACACGGTTAGTTAGTACCTCCATATTTACGAAAAGTTCTGTCTTTTTAACCTCTTCATAAAATACTTCGGCCTTAGCCATCATTCCCTTTCTGAAATTCAGTCCTGTCTCAAAATCTTTCTTAGACAAGATGAAAAGAAACTCATTGTAGTAGATAAAATCTACCGAATTAGAAATACTAAACACATTTTCATCTTCTAAATCCTCGAAGCGGTTCTCACGAAACAAAAGGGGAATCAATCCCTTGTTCTTCTTCATTTTCCAATTTTCAGGTAGTCGCTTAAACCCAACTACCTGAATTCCCTCTTCGTTTCTGAGAACAATTAAATACGATTTTGACATTACCAACTCCTCCACGGATTCTATAATATTTTCTTCCGGATTGAGTTCGGATAGACTTTCTATAATCCTAAAGAAATCGGTACTCTCGTATTCTAGCGTCCGCACTAAATCTTCTTCTGGCTCTGGGCAATCGTAGGTGTACTCTTCAAAAGCATTTGCCGAGTTGATTTTACGAAGCATAATACTGCGCAGACGAGTTTCTAATTTTTCATCTGTCGGCACATACCTCACAATGTAATGCGAAACACGATCCCTCTTGTATTCTCTCACAACAGCGAGTGAGACAGTGCAGCTTGTAAAATCTAGGTCTTTTAAGGCTTGGAATTTTGCTTGAATAGACATTTTAAGCGGCTGGTTCTTTCACAAAGTATAAGAATCGAGTGAGACTCCTAATATAAAATCGGTCGCCTTTATGCAACGTGTACTTGCTAATAGCAATCGTACTCTTCTCTTTACCGTCGAACTGATATTTGATATCGTACAAACCGTATCCTACCAGTGCTAAGATTGGGTTGAGAAAAACTGAGTTCGTTTTAATAGTGAGTAGCAACAAAATCAGCAAAAAGATGCCGAGGGAAATAATGTCTTCCCATTTAGAAAGGTCGAAGCCGAAAAATGAGAGAATATAGGGGATAGTATAATTTATCAGGTCAACAGATCGGTTTTGGACGGACTTTACCGTGACCGGCATGTTCCCTCTCTTGATGTTCCTAACAGTCACAAAAAGAAGAACCACACTGAGGGCGGTAAGCCCCAGCATAATGTAAACTGCAACAGGGTGCTTAAAATGTGCAGTCTTGTCGAAGTCAAAGTCTTTGACCGCAAGGATCAGAAACAGCGGAGAGTAAGCACTAACAAAAAGCAAAATAGAAGTAAAAATCCGTGGTTTCATTGCATGTGTATATAATTTCTCTTCTTCTCTACAGCCCATAAAAATAGCTCATTCTCAGGTGGAGCTAGTTAACAAACTCAAAGAACTTTTCAAAAACAGGTACAACGCCCCCTCAAGCAAGGTCATCTTTATTCGGCTATAGGAAGCAAATAAACTGTTGACTCACCCGTATCAAAATAAAGGTAGCACTCTACAAAGCCGCTATAAGAGCTCCCAGAAGATTGTATGCAGCGAAAATTTGCTAGTAGCTGTATCATAAAAAGCAAGTGGTTATTCTGATACATATTTTTACCTTTACTCTATGAGCGCAGTTATTTTCGTTCGGGTATCACGTCGCGACCAAGACTATCAACGCCAGCTACAAGACTTGCGGGCTGCTGCCGCTTCTATGGGCGTAGAGGTGGTTCAAGAGATTGCTGAGAAAATAAGTGGAGCTACTCGTAATCAAGAGCGCGAAGGTATTCAGAAGCTACTTTCTCTAGCACGCCAAGGTAAAATTGAAAAGATTCTGGTACAAGAAGTATCACGTCTAGGGCGCTCCACAGTGGAAGTACTACAAGTGGTAGAAGAGTTGACTGATATAGGAGTCAGTGTGTACGTGCAGAACTTTGGCATAGAAACATTGAAGAAAGGACGAGACGGAAAGTTACACCGCAATCCAGTCGCCCAGTTCCTGTTTACTATGTTAGCCGAATTTGCTCGGCTGGAACGAGAAACTTTGCGCGAACGCATCTTATCCGGCATGGAGGAAGCCCGCAGAAAAGGGAAAAAGATTGGCCGCCCAGAAGGCAGCCAAAAAGAAGCGCTGACCTATTTGCAAGACTACCCCAGCGTCGTACGGAATTTGAAGCAAGGGTTCAGCCTTCGGCAGACGGCCAAACTCTGTGACGTGGCCGTTAATACGGTTCGGAAGGTTAAATCTGCTATAGAATCGCAATAGTTACCACCTAGAACCTATACACTGTGGAGTTTGATGGACGTTCTTGCTCTCTTGTAGAAGCATAGCTTTTTAAACCATATTTAAACCAGCATAAAAAAAGCACTTACAATTTATCGTAACTGCCTGATAATCAAGTGACCTTGACAGGATTCAAACCTGTAACCTCCTGATCCGTAGTCAGGTGCTCTATTCAATTGAGCTACAAGGCCATTTTATGAGGGGCAAATATACGTAATTAATCCTCCTCGCACCAAGTCGGTTTGCCAAAAATTATGGCGCATCACGCGGGTCTACCTCTACCTCCTGGGTCACCACCCGTACCGAATCGTTCTTCGGCCGGATGCTTTCGCCCAACTGAGACGCGTATACCTGCGTGAACATCGCCCCGATCAATATCAAAATTGACGTGTAGAACACCCACACCAGCAGGCCCGCCAACGATCCGGCCGCCCCGTAAATGGTAGTGATACTGGTGTTCATCAGCAGCAGCCCGATCAAGTACTTACCCACCGTGAACAACACGCCCGTCACTAGTGCCCCCACCGCCGCTTCGCGCCACCGCACCCGCGCATCAGGCAAATACTTGAACAGCAGCGCAAACGTGAGCGAGGCCACTCCCCACGATACCAGGTAGTCAGCCGTCTCGTTGATATAATCCGAAATGCCGATTAGGTTCTCTTTAGTGAACTCATTGATGTAGTTCAGCACCACTTGAAACGACAACGTCACCAGCAGCAACAGACTCAGCAAAAAGATGAGCAACAAAGACCGCAGCCCGTCGGTAATAAACTTTATCCAGTTCTGCTTCGGCTTGGGCTTCACGCCCCAAATGGCGTTCAGCGCTTTCTTCAAAAAACTAAAGATCACCGTAGCACTCAGCAATAAAAACACCACGCTGATCAGGTCGGTAAGCGGTTCGGAATGGCCCACCGTTCGCTCGTCGATGATCTCCTGAATCTGTTCGGTACTCGTGGCCCCCACCAGCGACTCCACCTTGTCGGACAGCTCAATGCGGGTATCGTGCTCTCCTAAAATCGGACTCCCGATCTGGATGATGATGATGAGCACCGAGGGCAACGAAAACAGGGTCAGAAAGGCAATGGCCGCCGCGTACACCACCGGATCATGTTCGCGATACTTCAGAAAAGTACCCTTGATAAGTGCTCCTATCTTTTTCAAAGTGGTGGTTATTTTGCTATCCTTTCAACGCTTTTCTCTCGCTTTTCGTCCACTGAAAATTACAGAAAATCAACGTCTTCGCCCTCGCCCAACGGCATTTTCATGAGCTTCTCCAGGGCTTTTTCAGCCGTCACTCCCTCAAACAGCAGGCGGTACAGCATCCGCGTGATGGGCGCGGCCACGCGGTAGTGGTCGGCCAGCCGCTTCACAATGCGGGTGGTGTTCACCCCTTCGGCCACCTCTTCGGTGTCCTCAATCACCTCATCCAGCGTTTCTCCCTGCGCCAGGCGGTAGCCCACCGTGAAGTTGCGGCTGTGCCGACTAAAGCAGGTCGCTACCAGGTCGCCCACTCCGGCCAAACCCATAAACGCTTCCGAATCGCCCCCCAGGGCTTTGCCCAGGTAGATCATCTCGGCCAGCCCCCGGCTCACCAGCAGCGCCCGCGCGTTCTCTCCCAAACCCAACCCACTGAGCACGCCCGAAGCAATCGCAATAATATTCTTGAGCACGCCGCACAACTCAATACCGATCAGATCGGCGTTGCCGTACACCTGAAACCGATCGCTGCGCAGCAGCTCTTGGCCGGTATCGATCACCTCCTCGAAGCGACTGGCCACCACGGTGGCGGCGGGTTGGTGCTCGCCCAACTCGCGAGCCAGGTTCGGACCGGCCAGGCAGCCAATGCGGACCACCACGGTTTCTTCGCGAATCACCTCGCTCATGGTGCGCACCTGCTCCCGAGTAAGCGGGTCGGCCGCCGGGTCGCGCACGTCTAGCCCCTTGGTGCCGTGGATGAGCAAGTGCGAGGGACGCAGGTGGGGACTCAGGTCGCGCATGGTTTGGCGGAAGCCCGACGAGGCCACAATGGGGAACAGCACCCGACAGGCCGCCACTTCGGGCAGTGTGTTGGTGGGAGTCACGTTGGGGTGCAGCGCGTAGCCCGCGCTCTGCCGGTCGGTGTGCATAGCATCTACCACCTCGGGCCGACGCGCGTAGAGCAGCACCGGCGCGTTTTCGGCCAGCAGGTTGGCCACCACCGTGCCGAAACTTCCGGCCCCCACCACTCCCACCGGTTCGTGTTTAGACTTCAAGGGGCCGGTTGGTTGGGGGTTTAACAAAAGCGGCCAGGTCATAGCCTTCCAGCCGGTTGTGGTAGTAATACAGCGTGTTCAGATTCGCAGTGGTGATGTCTCCGGCCTTGTCTCGGAGCAGGGGACGCTGCGCGTGGTACAGACCCACGTTGCTCAGGCCGTGCTCGATCACCGCGTCGAGGTCTCCTTCCAGGTGCGGAGCCACCTTTACCTTATCCTGCTGCCGGAGTTGAAACACCGCTTCGCGTAGCCGGTCGCACACCTCCCGAAATTGAGCGTAGGGGATCACCAAATCTTCTTCGGACAGGCGCAGCAAATTGTACAAATCGAGCGAGCGGTGCTGCTGACGGATAATCTCGAAGGCGGCAAAGGCCACCAGATGACTAGAGAACACCCGGTTGATGCGGTAGTACGATTTCAGCACCGCTTGCCCCAGCATGCGCGTATACTCGCTTTCGCGCTGTTCATCGCGCTGGATGTTGCCTTCGGTGCAAAAATACTCCCGCATACTGATTATGTTGCCCTGCCGGTCCAGGCTGTGCCCTTCCTCGTCCACCGGATTGCCCAGCAGGTCCATCGCCGTGCCGATGCTCACCGAGATATCGGAACCCTGGGTAAAAAACTTCAGCAAAAAGCGGGTAATCTTGTAAGAAGTAGCGGCCTCGTCGGTGTCCACGTAGTAGCGCTCCTGCCCTTCGCGCCGCAGGTGCTCCTGGATGAGACTCGGTGCCTCCAGCACAAAGTGGTAGTTGAGCACCACCGGCACCACGAAGATTTTCTCGGCCGACTCGCCGGTTTGTTCGCTGTGGGCGTAGTTGATGCGCTGCGCCTCCATGGCGGTGCCCAGTAGGCCGAGCTTGAGCCGATCCTCAATGCCTCCCGAGCGCGAGCGGGTGCCTCCCGGAAAGAATAGGCTGTGGATGCCCCACTGTAGCGCCAGGCTCGAGTAGGCCTTTAGCGTTTCGATATAGATGTCGTTCTTCTTGCGGCGGTCCACCTTGTAGGTGCCCAGGCTATTCATGAAGTAGGCGAAGATACCGATATTAAACAGGTTGAGCCCGGCGCCGTAGATGAAGGGCGGCAACCCCAGTTCGTGAATTACCCAGCCGATCAGGATAGAGTCCAGGTTGCTAAAGTGGGTGGGGACCATCACGATGGTGCCCCGCTGGGCCAGGTTGCGCAGCTGGTTGATCTCTCCCACGATGTTGATCTTGTCGCGCAGGGTGTAGCGGTTGCTGTAGAACGACTCGAAGCCCTTCACGCGCGAGGCGTTGAGCAGACGCGAGAAGCCGAACGTCACAATGGTGCGGGCCAACTGGTAGCGCGACGGACGGAAGTTGCTGGCGATCTCGTGGGCGTAGCGGGCGGTGATCTCGTGCAGAATAGCTTCTGCCTCCTGCGCCAGTTGCAGTCCGTTGGGTTCTTCCTGCGATAGATTCACCAGGCGGCGCTTCACGTTTTTCCAGAACGCTTCCTCATCATCGGGGTCCACCGCCCAGGGCTCCTGCCGAATGCGCAGCTTTTCTTTGTAAAGCGTGGCCTCCAGTTCGTCGATGAGCGCCTCGGCGGTAGACGCTTTCTCGGTGATCTTCGCCACACTGATCCGAATCACCTCCTCTACGAACTCCTTGCGTCGCTTACTCAGGTGAACCACGGGCCACGCTGTGCGCTTGGCCAAAATTGGTTCGTAGCCGTTTTGGGTGGTTTGGGGGGTGCTCATTGGTGCAATCTACGTTAATAACGGCAAAAATAGATATAGTGTCGGAGCGAAACGGCAGCCCGGATGAAATGAGTGGCTAACCTTCATCGCCCTATCGCGTAGTATCACGTAATTGCGCACTAATTTTTTGCGCACCTCCAACCCCAACTAAAACCTTCTCATGGCCCAAGTAACTATTAAAGGCACGCCCTTCGCGATCAAAGGCGATATTCCTACCGGCGGATCAGCCGCTGACTTCTCATTTGTAAAAGATGATATGAGCGAAGGCAAGCTCTCCGACTTCGATGCGGTGAAAGTACTGATTGCCGTGCCAAGTCTCGACACCGGCGTGTGCCAGACCGAAACCCGTAAGTTTAACGAGCAACTGGGCAAGCGCTCGGGCGTGACCGGCATCGTGGTGTCGCGCGACCTGCCCTTTGCCATGAAGCGTTTCTGCGAAACCGACGGCGTGTCCAACATCGTAACCGCCTCTGACTTCCGCGAGGGCGACTTTGTGGAGAAGTACAATACCGAGATCACTGAGGGTCCGTTCAAGGGCTTATCGGCCCGGGCGGTGTTTGTGTTAGACCAAAACAACGAAATCGTTTATTCGGAGCTGGTGTCGGAAGTGGGAGACGAGCCGGATTACGAAAAGGCGATGGCGGAGGTGGACAAACTGCTGTAATCTTTTCTGTTTCACGTATGAATAGCCGAACGAAAGATCGCATGAAGGGCACATTGCTGTTACCCTTGGGTTTGATGGCAACGCTGATTCCGGTTTCGATGCTACTGGGTTGGAATGCGTTAACTGCTTTCCTGTTTTGGTTCGGACTGGTTCCGATCCTGTCGTTTTATCTACCCACAATGATTTCATCGGGTCAGGATCACTTGCTCAAATCGCTGGTGGGGATGCTGCTGTTCTACGGGCTAATGGTCTTCATGATCTACGATCATTATCAGACCGACCTCTTCCACGTGATGATCGCAAGTTGCGGAGTGAATGTGCTGGTCGTGGGCGGGGCGGTCTTGGCCCGTTACTATCGATCAGCTACGCCAGATACACCTCCAGCAGTCCTTCCGGAAGCGTAACGTGCACCAACTTCTCTGTTTTATCTACCCGTTGCACAATGTCGTCGTTGATGGGGATGAGCACTTCTTTTTCCTGGTACTGCATCACGATCATATCCTGTCCGGTAGATTCGTACACGTCTAGCACCGTTCCCAGTGCGCCCTTTTCCTGATCGGTTACCGTGAACCCAATGATTTCGTGGTAGTAGTACTGATCGTTTTCCAGGGTAGGCAGACTCCCCAGCGGCAAGTAGAGCTGAGCCTTTAGCAAGCCTTCGGCCTGCTCAATGGTGTCGACCTCCTCGAACTTGATCCGCGCTTTATTCTTCTGAATAGTAATGTGCTCCACAAAAAAAGGAACCAGTGTTTCGGAGCCGGAGGTGGCTACGAATACTGATTCCAGTTCTTGGTACGCATCGGGAAAATCTACATCCAGCAGGATGCTCACCTCGCCCTGTAGTCCGTGGGTTTTGATAACGTATCCTAACTGGTAGCAATCGTCAACCCGCATCTTCGTTACGCGTCTTTCTTCTCCTCCTCCTTGGCGGAGTCGGCTGCTATCGGAGCATCCTCATCCTTCTTCTCAGCGGCCGGTTCTTTCTGGTCTTTCTCTTTCTTCACGGTAGCGGGGTCGGTGGGTTCGGCCACCACGCCGGCTGCGGCCTGGGCTTCTTCACCGGCTGCGGCGGCTTCGGCGACCGCTACCTCGGGCTTGTCGGCCGAGGCTTCCTTACCGGGCTCCGCGGCGGTGGTCACTTCCTGCGACTTCCCGGCGGGGGTTTCTTCGGCCATCACTTCGGGCTCCGATGCCTTCTCGTCATCCTTGCCCTTCGCTACAGATTCTTCGGCCGGAGCCTTGGATACTTTTTCGTCTTTAGCTTCCGGCTCCGCGGGAGCTTCTTCCTTCTCCAGTTCGGCAGCTTTCGCTTCCTCAGCTTCCGGTTTGGCAGGAGCCTTTTTCTCCTTTTCCGGAGCTGCTTTTGCGTCCGCATCCGTGGTGGTAGCGTCAGCGATACCGGCCTCTTCGGCGGCGGCTTCTAATTTGGTCTCCGGAGCGTCTTCCGCTGTTTCTACCGTTTCAGGCGCGGCCGACTCAGTAGGGGGCTTCGCTTCGGCGCGGGCCTCGGCGGGAGTGGGGACCTCAGCAGCAGGCTGCTCTTCAGGAGCAGCAGGGGCTGCATCCGCAGGGGCTGCATCCACAGCGGCTTCTTCGGTTGCGGTATCTTCAGCAACCACTTCCTCCTCGGTTTCTTCTTCGGCATTAGATTCACCGGCCGCTTCCTTGGCGGCAGCGACCGCTTGGTCCTGTAGTTCTTGCTGCTTCTTCAGTCGCTCCTCGGTACGGGCTTCTTTTACCTTAGACTCAGCCTCCAGGCGGGCGGTTCGCGCATCAGCCTTACTTTGGGCGAGTGATTCTTTCTTGCCCTGCACGCGCTCTTCCTTCTGCTCGTTCCACTCCTGGAAGCGGCGGTCGGCATCCTCCTGGGTAATAGCGCCCTTATTCACGCCCACCTGCAGGTGCTTGCGGAACATTACGCCGCGGTACGATAAAATCGCCCGCACGGTGTCGGTGGGTTGCGCTCCCTTCATCACCCAATCCAACGCTTTGTCTTCGTTGATATCAATGGTGGCGGGGTTGGTATTCGGATTGTACTGTCCTAATCTCTCGATAGATCGGCCATCACGTGGCGCTCTGGCGTCGGCTACGACCACGTCGTAGATGGCCAGTTTCTTGCGTCCTCGACGCGTTAAACGGATTTTTACTGCCATGTTTTAATTTATGTTGGTGCTAAACGGAACACGTCCGTTGGCAAAAGGTTGCAAAGGTAAACTATTTCGAGACAATTAGAAACCGAGCCGACAAATTCGCTGCTTCACCGCTCGTTTTTCTCATAAAGCGACCGTCTCCAGCTGTGCTTCTCGCTGGTTTTGCTTCACGCTTCTCGGATGGCTGGCTGAAACCTTTGCTTTTCCGTGGGGTTTATCCGACACAATCTATTGTTAACTGTAAACGAGAAAAACTATGATGGTGAAACGATTTTTATCGGCTACCGAGGGTATAATCGGCAAAACGGTGCACGATCCCCGGCAAGAGAAGGTGGGGGTGATCAAGGATTTGTTTATCGATCCGGAAACCAACCAGCCGGTGTTCGTGGTGCTGGCCGAAGGCGGATTTTTGGGACTAGGCAGCGACCATGTGGCCCTGCCCTGGCACATGCTAGAGTTCAATACCAATTCGGGCAACGTGCTGCTCGAGGAGAACATCAAAAAGATTCAGGATGCTCCGGAGTTGGATCTAGACAAACTGAAAAATTCTGACCGGGACGAAATTGAAAAACTAGTAGGCTACTACGGTCAGCAAGGCTTTGCCAACCACGGTGGAGTGGATCAGGAGAATTACAAGGCCGAAGAACCCACCGATCACGAACACGAGGGCTACGAAGGCTCAGCCAAGATTACCGACGAAGCACCCAAGGATAGCAACGACGACCCCGCTGATGCGCTGGACTACGATAAGATGAAGGGCGGGCGCGGCTAAGCCGACTTGTAGAAGCAAGAGCCTCCTACTTTCGGGTGTGCTTCATGCGCTCTTTGATACGCGCTGCTTTGCCCTGTCGTCCGCGTAGGTAATAGATGCGTGCACGGCGCACCTTTCCAGAACGGATCACTTCTATTTTCTCAATGCTGGGGGACAGCAACGGAAATATTCGCTCTACGCCTACTCCGTTCAACACTTTGCGTACGGTGAAGGTTTCGCCGTTGGTGCTGGCGTTTTTGCGCTGGATCACCGTGCCCTGGAATTGCTGGACCCGTTCTTTGCTTCCCTCGCGGATTTTCACGTGCACATTCACGGTGTCGCCCGCCCGAAAATTGGGGTGCTTGGCGCGGGTTTCCTGGTATTCTTGCTGAACAATCTTTAGTAATTCACTCATGACTTATCTAACTAACTGAGTTTTCTGGCGAAAAGAGGGGGCAAAAGTAATGAAAAATGCTTACAAAGTGTTGAACGGTGGCGAATTTAATAGAAATGATCACTAACTTCGAGTGATCAACGGCGTCAAAAACCAAGTGCCCCATAGCGAGATGAAGCGGGTAACTCCACTTAAGTAAGAATGTTAGGCCCACAAAGAATAGGTCGTTCAGTATTTGTCGCTGCCGGACCCGTCGGCGCACGTTTCTTCGCGCTACAGTGGCAGAAAGCACAGAATGAGCGAACGCTTAAAACCAGTACGACCACAATGGGGCCACAGAACAGGTTATAGTAAAAGTTTTCGCGGGGGATGAGTTCTACAAACAGTGTGTGCGTGAAGTATCCGGCAAGAATCCGTATTGATTCTCTGAAACAATAGAAGAGAAGGTAGAGAAGCAACGAAAAGACGGTGCCCAGCGCGACGCCTAGCTGAATATTGGCCAAGCCAACGGAAGTGTCCGGTCGTAAAAACCCCTTACGCAACGCCATTGGCTACTGTTCAATCCATCACCGCCAGCTCTCGATTAGAAACACGGTCGCCGTACAACTTCTTATAGTACACCTTGCGCTCCAGCGCGGCAATCACTGGTTCGTAGAAGTCGATGCCTTCCACCTGCGCGGCTTCGTAGATACCGCCCGGACTAAATACGTTCACTTCCATCAGCTTGTCTCCTACAATGTCCAGTCCCACCATGAACACCCCGTCGTGGATTAGTTTGGGACGCACCTGATCTACTAAGCGCAGCATGGTGTCATCCACTTCGGCGCTCACCGCCTTTCCTCCGGCGCTGACGTTGCTGCGGAAGTCATCGTCGTTTTGCCGACGCACCGCCACGTACTTGCCCTCGTGCTGTAAAGCCTGCCCATTCATCACAATCAGACGAACGTCGCCGTCCGCCGCCTGGGGCAGATACTCCTGGACGATCACGTAGCCGTGGCGCGCTACCGCGTCCACGATCGAGTGCAGGTTGGTGGCCTTTTCCTTGAGCAAAAACACGTCGGTGCCACCTGACCCCTGTAGGGGTTTGATCACAATGCGGTGATCCTGCTCCTCGTAGAAGCGCTGCACGTCCTCGGCCCGGCGGGTGATCAGCGTGCGGGGCCGCACCACCTCCGGAAAGTGCTGGAAGTACATCTTGTTTTGGCAGTTGAACAGCGTATCCGGGTGGTTGAGCACGATCACGCCCTGCTGCCGGGCCACCTGCCCGAACACCACGCCCGCCAGTTGCGCCCAGGGGCGGGTTTCAATATCATTGGATGGGTCGTTGCGAATCCACAGTACGTCCAGGTCGTGCCCGGTGATCACGACGGCTTCGTTGTCTTCGCTTTGCAAAGCGGTCAGATAGTCTTCTGCTGAGGCTACTTCACCGTCCACCGTGCGGGCAAGCGCGCCCATGTGCCCTTCGGGAAAGTAGATCAGATCACCCACTCCGGCCAGATATACCGTATGGCCAAGCTGCTGGGCCCGGAAGGCCAGATGCACGGTGGTGTAAACTGCGGTTTCGGTGGCAACGTCATTGACGATAAAGGCGAGTTTCATAGAGGAGGGGGTTGGCAAGAGGAACTTCCATTATAAACTGCCAGATCGCCAAATGTTCACTCGCCCTGGTGCCTAGTGGTTGCCAATGGGCTTAGCGTTTGGATCATAACGAATGGCCTTGGCCTTCAGGGTTAGACTTTCCGCTATGTCTAAATCATAGAACACAACCGCCTCAGCACCTACTAACTTTGCTTTTTTGATAATGGCTTGCTTCGCCTGATACTGACCAAGGCCCTCCCCGCCGTTGGCCAACGTACCGATCACTTGGTAGGGCTGATGGACTTGACTCTCGTCGTAGTATACTTCCATTTCCTGAAGCGGGTTGTAGGAATATAATTTTCCAGAATAAAATACTCTGGGTGTACAACCACTGAGGGCGGTCAGCAGAATTAAAGGTATGAGCGTCTTCATTGTATAAGGGGTTAGGAATAGTGCAATGAAACCGGTTCAAATTTAGGACCATTAACGACGTCTATCACCCCTTCACCAGTGTCAGCACGTCGTACCCGTCTTTCAGGGCTTCCAGCTTCTGTTGGGCCTCGGCGCTGTGCAGATACCGAGGTAGTAGCGTGGGCGGACGCAGAATCTCCCGCTCAATGAGCTCCTGAATCACCGGAATATGCTTGATAGCAATCTTGCCCGACAGCAGCGGCATGAGGGCGTGCCCCTGCTGCAAATACTCGAGCAGCCGCACGAAGCCCCGCAAATAGATCACATCCTTGATAAACCCGCCACTTTGATAAATACGCGTCACGGTTTCAAAGGCTACCGCGGGAGCACAACGGTACTCTTCCACCAGGGTGCCATACGCCTGGGCGAAAGAAATGCCCTCGAGCCGGTTGGCCCCCGTGATCACCCGCACGGCCAGCAGCCGCAGTCGCTCGGCGTCCAGTCCGCCCACCAGGTACTCGGCCAGCACCGCCAGCCCTTCCTGCAGTTCGTCGTAGTCGGCCAGGCCGTAGCGCATCAGCGTCATCGGTTGCTGGCTACCGTTGTGGAAGGTGAGCACGTGCGTACCGATCTCGTGCTGCACCAGCGCCTCCAACCGGCTGGGGCGCACAAAGGTGTGCGGAGTGAGAAACAGCCGCCCCCGCGACACCATCACCCCCGGCACATCGTCCTGAATAAAAATATCTGACGCAAAGGAAGGGTCAACCGTCCTGAAATAGTCAAACTCAGCGCGTACGCGGTCGGCGAAAGCCTGCGGCGACACCGTGGCTTCTTCCTGGTGGGGCACCGAAACCTCGGCCAAAATGGTACGGGCCAGCTGCAACAGGTCGGCATCGATGGCCTGATACAGCCGGATGCTGCTGTAGAAAAAGTCGTCGGTGCCTCGCTCCTGGAGCATATCGAGCTGCTTGCTGAGTTCGTTGCGCTTGTCGCGCAGCAGAAACGACAGGGCCGGGTCGTGCACTTCGTTCGAGCTCGATGCTGTAGAGTTGCTTCTTGAGCCGCTCGGGATCCACGGGCAGAATGCGGTAGTAGAAGGTAGGAGCCCGGCGGTAGCCACCTTGCTGAAATTCTTTCCAGGCCGGTTCGCTGTTGATGGCCGACACCAGCAGCAGAAAATCAAACTCCTGCTCGATGGCGGATAGTTGCTGGTCAGCCCGCCGAAAGGCTTCGTCGACCGAACTGCGGCCCAGCATGCCCGGACTTTTCGCCACGAAGGTGGTTTGCACCCGAATAAACTCGTAGACCACCTGCCGCAGGGCTTCGGAAAAGGTGCGGCGAAACTTCCGAAACAGCACCGGCACCTTTCTCTTCTGGGCGGAGTGGAAGTAGACCGAAGGGAGCGTGAGATGAAGGCACAGACTGCCGGTGTCTTCTAGCCACTGCCGGTCCACCACCGGGTCAGCGATGCTGGCGTAGTGCCGAATGGGCGGGGCCTGCTGCAAGGCCGGCAAATTCGCCATGGCCGCTTCCAGTTGCTGCGCCAGCGGGGCCACCGCTGCTTGGTCGTAGCCCAAACTGAGTTCGTAATCAGTGGGTTCGCCGATGCGGATGTCCACAATCAGGAAGGACCCGTAGTCGCCCGCCCGCTGCTCGATCAACGAGCGGATGAGTTGCCGGGCTTGCTCGGGAATACGCTGTTGGTGGGGGAGCACCAGGTAGGCGGCCTCGCCCCGCACCAGTTCGCTCAGGTCGGGGCCGTCGGCGGGTTGGTGAAACACCAGCAAGAAGGGCAGTGCGCGGTCGAGCTGCAACCAGCTGCCGGGAGCGATGGGATAGCGAGCGGGCAGGTGGCGGGCGGATAAATTTAGTAAAGGTCGTCGTTCCAAAGCGTGCATACGGGGTAGTAAGAAAGAAGCGGGCGGGGAAGTTCCGGCGCAGTGGTTTTTCGGAGTAACAAAAAGCGGCCGCCGTCGGTTATTCCGGTAATTCGCCGTGCAATTTTTTAGCCAAATAGCTCTAACTGCCACCTTATGAACGCATTCAACCGCATCAACGGCCGCCGCTGGGGCGTGGTGGCGCTTTATCTGCTCACCGTTTTCGTCAACTACGCGTCCACGGTCTTTTTGTTTGGCGATAGCGACACCGGCGATGTCTCGGACAAATACAGTACGCTGTTCACTCCGGCGGGCTACGCCTTCTCGATCTGGGGACTTATCTACTTGGCCCTGGGTATTTATGTGTTTTACCAAGCTTTCTGGGCGCGGCAGGATCAAAACCTTTACGACCAGCTTGCTCCCTGGCTGATGGTGAACCTGCTGTTTAATAGCCTGTGGTTGCCCACCTTTCAGTACGAACTCATTGCGCTTAGCGTGGTGTTTATGCTGGTTATTCTGGGCACGCTGGTCCAACTGCAAATTATCCTGACCCAGGATACCACCTTGCCCACCCGCGAGCGCTCGTGGATAAGGGTACCCTTTAGTTTGTACCTGGGCTGGATTTCGGTAGCCACCATCACTAACTTAGCTGTGTTCGTGAAGTACAGCGGTTGGGAAATTCCGGCCGCCAGCGAATCGAGCTGGGTAGTGATTATGACAGTGGTGGGCGCGCTGCTGGCCGTGCTGGTGGCCCGCGCCACCCGCGACTGGATTTACCCGCTGGTGTTCGTCTGGGCCTACGTAGCCATTGCCGTGAAGCAGGCGGATAATGACCTTATTTTTCCGGTAGCAATTGGATTAGCTACTGCTCTGGCGATGCTTAGCGTGGTGACGCTGGTGCGGGATCAAAAAACAAAACGGGTGGTCGCCTGATTACCAAGACAAAAACCCAATGACCATGACACCAGTTACCATTCCTGAGATTTCCTACCCGGCCGATTGGCAAAGCAAGCCTTTCTTTGCCCTCACGGTAGAAATGCTAGGCTGCGTGCGCGACCATAATTTTAGCCGCCTGGAGCAGATTTGCGACGACGACTACGGGATCGTAGACATCGACACCGAGGGCGGTTCTCGCATTGCCAGAAACCAAACCGAGTGGGCCGCGTGGTTCACCGGCTTATTTAAGCAACTCGATACCCTGCAGGCTACTACTTGGTCGGAAGTTACGGGCTACGAAGCCCTGGAGAAGCAGGGCATGGGCTACAGCGTGGTCGATTTCGATCAGTTGTTTGTGGTGGGCGAAAAGCGGATGCGGTTCAGCGTCATCGCCACCATCATTTGGAAGCGGAGCGGTGATGGTTGGCAGGAGTCGCGGTACCACGGCTCGCTGCTTTGAGTATCAGAAGAATAAAAGAAATTGTTATTACAACTTTCGGAGCCGTTAATTAGTCAGTCATCGTGAAAAAGCGGGTGTGGATTCCTCTGCTCATCCTGAGCTTACTCGCTATCACCTACTTCGTTGGCCCCGTGCCCACCGACGCCAGCTACTCGCCGCGGTGGCCCTCCCTTCCTAGCGCTCTGCCTGATCTGGAAGCCTACATTGGGCAAACCGAAGCCCAGTTTCCGGTGCGTGAGGACAACCAGGCGCGCATCCGGTGGCAGGGCGCTTCGCCTCAAGTGACGGACTACAGTTTCGTGTACCTACACGGGTTCGCGGGTAGCTACCGCGACGGTTACCCGCTCAACGTGAACGTGGCCGATGCTTTTGGGGCCAACCTGTTTCTGGCCCGCTGGGCGGGACACGGACTTTTGCCTTCCGACGCGCTGCGGGGCTTCTATGCCGAAGCCGCCTGGCGATCGGCGAAAGAAGCCTTGGCCATCGGTCGCCGCATTGGCCGTAAGGTGATTATTTTGAGCACCTCTACGGGTGGTACCCTGGCAATGAAGCTCGCGGCTACTTATCCCGATTCGGTGTTTGCGCTGATTAATATCTCACCCAACGTGCGCGACGAGCAGTTTGGAGCTTCGTTGCTAAACACCCCCTGGGGACACGAGATTGCCCACGCGGTATCGCTAGGAAAGCACCGCCGGATAAGCCATCCGGAGCCGATGGCCTCCCAGTACTGGGACACCATCTACCCCGCCGAAGATCTGGTGAACCTACAGGTGCTGGTGGAGACGACCATGACCGAAGCAACGTTCGCCAGCATTACCTGCCCGGTGCTTACCCTGTATTACCACAAAAGTTTTTGGGAAGAGGATGAGCGGGTCGAGATCGATGAGTATCCCTGGATGCACGAGACGCTGGGGACTCCTGATTCGCTGCAAGCGCTGGTGGCCCTGAGCGAACCCGGCACCCACTTCATTGGCAGCGCCATCAAATCGAAGGACTACTTGACCGCCCAGCAGGAAATTATTGATTTCTGCCAGCAACAACTAGGTATGAAGACGGTGGCGGACCCCGCCGCCTCCACGAAACCGGCGGCCGCCGCGAACCTTTACAGCAACCGCCGGTTAGCTCCTTATTCTTTTATCTCTTCTTCTTTTGGCATGGAATCATTTTTTACCGTACTGGGGTTTGCCCTCATCGGATTGTTAGGAGTTTGGGCCTGGTACTCGCGCCGCCCCGTTTATAAAGTTCCGAAACCGTTTCCGGCCGCGTGGCGGACCTTGCTCACGCAGCACGTGCACTTTTATCAGAATCTCGATGAAGCCGAGCGGCGGCGCTTCGAGAAGAAGGTTCGCAACTTCCTGAAATCCGTCCGCATCACCGGGGTGCGGGTGCGAGTAGAGGATTTGGATCGGCTACTAATTGCCAGCAGTGCGGTGATTCCGTTGTTTGCTTTCCCCACCTGGGGCTACAACTACCTGCACGAGGTGCTACTGTATCCGGCGGCCTTCGACCGCGATTTCTCTACCGACAATCCGAAGGAAGTGATCACCGGCATGGTGGGCAGCGGCCGCAACATGGATGGGGTGATGATTCTGAGCAAACAGAGTCTGCACCGCGGCTTCGACAATGCCAGCAGCAAGCACAACGTGGGTATCCACGAGTTTGTGCACATTCTGGACAAGCAAGACGGCAGCATCGACGGAGTGCCTGCCGTGCTGAACAACGAAAAGTACATCGATCCTTGGATGCAACTGATGCACCGGGAGATGGGCCGTATCCGCAAGAGAAAGAGTGATATTGATGCCTACGCTGCCACCAATGAGCAGGAGTTTCTGGCGGTGGCCAGTGAGTACTTCTTCGAACGACCCAAACTCTTTCAGCAGAAGCACCCAGACTTATACCGCATGCTGCGCCGGGTGTATCACCAGAACATGGCAAAGCGGCTGCGTAACCCCTTCAAGAAGCGCCGCCGCGTGGGCCGCAACGCTCCCTGCCCCTGCGGTTCGGGCGACAAGTTCAAGCACTGCTGTATGGCTAACTAGAGTAGCAGCAGCACATTGCCTATAAAGATAAAAATTCCAAGGATACCTAGTTTACCTCTTTCCTTGACCAAGGAAAGTATAGCAAAAATCAGATTAGAAATAACCAATACTTCGTAAATCCATCCACTGATCGGTCCGAATCTGGAAAGCTCAATAAGTCCGCCTAATTCTCCTAGTTTTTGATACGCTGATGTCAACTGGTAATCGTAATAAAAGAAAAGAGACGCACTGATGATTCCTAGTAAGATCTATAGCACTCCATATTTCATTTCATGTGATAGCTTTCTGACTCTGATCAAGAGGGCTACTGAAGAATAATGTCGCCGTCTATTTGTAATTTGTGGTGCAGCTTTCTGGCTACTTCTAGCGTGATGTCCCGCTTTCCCCTTAAATACTCACTTATTCTACTTTTGGGTATCTCCAGAAGTTGAGCGAGATCGTCTTGCTTCAACCCCATCTCGTACATCTTCAGCTTGATCACGTCTATCAAGGGAGGTAATTTTATGGGGTAGTGTTTGTCCTCATAATCTGCTACTAAGTTAGAAAGACGATCCATCTTAGCAAATTCAGGATTATCGTAGCTATGGTTGTTACCGATGCTAACTAATAACTCGTCAATTTTCTTTAGTGCTTTCTGATACTGAGCTTCCGTCTCAATTGTTTTCATGAGTTTAACTGTTTTTAGCGTCTAATTTGTCGTATTCAGCATGCGTGCCGATCCAGCGGACGTATACTTTTTGGGACACATATATTACTATGGCGATCAGCCGGTAATCGTTCCCCTTAATGTTGAATACTACTCGGTGATTTCCAACATAATCAGCGCTCAAATAGTACTGCTTCAGATCATTGAGGTTCTCCCATTCTGCCTTGGATACTTTCTTATACCATTCTTCCAGCGCAGTTTTACTCCCTGCATGCTTGGTGTAGTAGTCAACTAACTTCTTTCTGCTTACTATTCTCATGGAAGCGCAAAGTTACATCATATGTAACACTCTACCAATCAATGCACTTGATTCCAGCGTCGCTCTGGGATTAATCACTCATCCCGCAGGCAATCGGCCGGGTTCACGCGCGCTGCTTTCACCGTTTGTAGTCCCACGGTGAACCAGGCCACCAGCAGGGCAATCAGTCCGGCACCGGCGAAGTACCACCATTGTAGTGCGATGCTGAACGCAAAATCCTCCAGCCACCACCGCGCCACCAGGTAGCTAATCGGCAACGCCAGGGCAATGGCCACCAGCACCATCTTGGTGAAGTCGCCCGACAATAGGCGCACGATGCCAAAATTGCTGGCTCCGAGGATTTTGCGGATGCCGATTTCTTTTAGGCGGCGTTCGGCCGTGAAGGCGGCCAAGCCAAACAAACCCAGACACGAGATGAGGATCGCCAGCCCGGCGAAGTACTTCGACAGCGTCGACACGCGCTGCTCGGCGGCGTACAAGGCTTGGTAATCGGCATCCACGAACTGGTAGTCAAAGGAGTAGCCGGGGTTGAAGGTTTGGTAGAAATCCTGCAATTGCGCCAGCGTCTCCCGTTCTTTTCCAGCTTCCAGCCGGGCGATGGTCGTCATCATCCCGCTGTTGCTTAATTTGAAGAACACGGGCTTCACCGACTCGTGCAGCGACTCGAAGTGAAAGTCCTTGACCACCCCAATGATCTGCCGGTCTTCGCCCCACAGGTTCACCGTGGCTCCGATGGGTTGGTCTATGCCCATCAAATGAATCGCGGTTTCGTTAAGAATAATGGCGGAAGTATCCGTGCTAAAGTCCCGCGAGAAGCTTCGTCCGGCGGCCATGTTCAGCCCGATGGTTTCGATCAGGTCGTGACTCACGCTAAAGTTCTGAAACTGCACCACTTTATCCGGGTCTTTGCCTTCCCAGTCTAAGCCCACGGTAGAGGATAGGTTACCAATGAGGCTTTGTTGCACACTCGCCGCGCTCACCACGCCCGGCACGCGCTTCAGTTCTTCCAAGAAGGTAGTAACGTTCACGGCGGCCCTCCCTTCCAGGGGAACCGTGATGAGGTGTTCTTTTTCAAACCCCAGGCTCCGGTTCTGCACGAACTCGATCTGCTGGTACACCACCCACACCGAAACGATGAGAATAACCGACAGCGCAAACTGAAACACCACCAGCCCTTTGCGCGCCCATAGTTCTCCGACCGAACTGTTCAGCCTCCCTTTGAGCACGGCCACCGGGTTGAAGCCCGACAGGTACAGGGCCGGATAGCTCCCCGCCAGCAGTCCGGTGAGTAGGGTGATGCCCAGAAAAGACAAGACCAGCGGAGCGGTGAACTCCAGCGACAGTTGCTTGCCGGTGATACTATTGAACTGGGGGAGTAGCAGTCCGACCAGCACAATGGCGGTCAGCAGCGACAAGAAGGCCATTAGAAACGACTCGCTCAGGTACTGGGTGATCAGGGTGGCGCGGCTGGCACCGACGGCCTTTTTGATGCCCACTTCCTTGACCCGGCGGGATGCCTTGGCGGTCGATAGGTTCATGAAGTTGATGCAGGCGATCACCAGGATAAAGAGGGCGATGATGGAAAACAGACGGACGTACTCGATGCGCCCTCCGGCCTGCACCCCGTTCTCGTAGGTGCCGTACAGGTAGCCGTCCGAATAGGGCCGGGCAAACAGGGTGCGGTAGTCATTTTCCTCGTATTTGCCGTTCAGGTAGTGCTCAATTTTCTCGTCAAACGCGGCAACGTCCGTATCTTCCCGGAGCACCACGAGCGTATGAGGGCCATTGTTACCCCAACTGAGCACGTCAGGAATAATCTCTTTGAAAGCTTCAAACGACAGGACAAAGTCTGGTTGCACCGTCGAGTTGGCCGGAATGTCTGCAAAAACCCCGGATACGATGGCGGGTTGGGTAAACTGCAAAATGTGCCAATCCAGCGTCTTGCCCACCACGTTTTCGGTGGTGCCGAACAGGCGGTTAGCCAGAGCTTCGGAGATTACGACGGCGTTCTTAGCGGCCAGCACCTGGCTTTCTTCGCCTTGCACCAGGTGGTAGGAGAACATGGTAAAGAAATCTTTTCCGGCAAACTGTCCCGGTGCCTTCACGTTTTTCTCGCCTACCGACAACGTGAAGCTGCCAAACCACTCGGCTGGGGCCACGGCAGCGGCGTACTCCACTTCCGGCATGTCTTCGGCCAGTGATTCGGCCAATAGGCCCGGAGTGTTCGTCTGCGTAACGACCCCATCGCCCTGCTGCTGTTTTTCCATCACCTGATACAGTTGCTCATCCTTCTCGTGAAACTTGTCTACGCTTAGCTCGTCGTTGACCCACAGAAAGATCAGCAGCGCGCAGGCCAGGCCCGACGAAAGCCCGATCAGGTTGATGTAGAACGTGCTGCGGAAACGGCGGAAATTGCGGTAGATAAGCAGGAAGGTGTGGCGGAACATAGGGAGGGAGGTTGGTGGAATACTTGTTTTAATTATACTAGGGCAGCGGGCAAGTGAATAAGTGGGTAGCCTTCACCAGTTACTTGGCTCAATCGCTGTGCCAGGCCAAAAACCGGCCTGCAATGGCGCTATGCGCCGGTTGCCCTTCAATTAGGTGTTCACTAGCGGACACCGCGTGTACGAAATCGGTCAGCAAAGGTGCGGGGTTATAATCGTAGGGGAAGCACTGCTCCTACCGTCGGCCAGCGACGTCCACCTACTAGGGACACCCCTTCTCTAGTAGGTGGCGGAGGGAGAACGTACTAGCAGGGAGAGACCCTGCCTAGTGGGTGGCGGAGGGAGGGTGACCTAGGTCGCAGAAGTGTTCCGTAGTGGGCGAATGAGGAATACGCAGGCTGCGTAATTCTATGACGTGAGGTGCGGGATTTGGGTTCGTAGGGTGCGGAATGATGGCGTTGAGACGCGCCGCGTCCACGGTGGTCATGCCCGACCGGGATGAATCGCGCTGCTACCGGGTTTTATTCATCAAATACGTGGCCAGCAACTCGGCACCCAGGGGGCATTCGTCATCCCGCAATTCCTGGTTATTGGGGATGATCAGGTCGGCATCGTGTTGGTAGGGAGCGATGTACTTCTCGTAGGCGGGCACCACCTGGTGGGTATATTTATAGAGAACGTCTTCTAATGAGAAGCCCCGTTCGTCAATATCGCGCAGAATGCGGCGGTGCATCTTCAGGTGTTCTTTGGCATCGACAAACACTTTAAGATCGAGCAATTGATAAATCTCCGGAAAATGAAACACAAAAATACCCTCTACGATGATGATCGGAGCCGGCCGGAAAGTGAGCATCTTGGGGGTGGTGATGGCGGGATTGTTGAACGTGTACTCCGGCCGCTGCACGGTTTCTCCGGCTTTGAGTCGTCGCAGATCATCGGCGAACTCCTTCTCCTCAATGATGCCCGGCTCGTCGAAGTTGGTGGAGCGATTCACCGCCCGGTCCACCCGGTTGATGGTTTGGTAGTAGTTATCCTGCGAAAGCAGGCACACGCTCTCAACAGGCAGCAGTTTCTGCAACCAGTTGAGCAACTGCGTCTTTCCCGAGGCGCTGCCGCCCGTCACACCCACCACGTAGGGATTATCCATGCTAGCGGCGGTGGTCGGTTAAAAATTGCACCAATTGCCGCACGGCGCGGCCCCGGTGGCTCAGTTCGTTTTTCTCCGCGGCCGTCATGCGGGCAAAACTACGGGAGTGGCCCTTGGGAACGAAGATCGGATCGTAACCGAAGCCTTGCTCGCCCGAGCGCTCGGCAGTGATCGTGCCGCGCACCGCTCCCTCAAACTGGTGCACTTCGTTATTGAGCCACAACGTGATCACCGTACGGAACTGCGCCGACCGGTCGCTCTGTTCTGCCAACGCACTGAGCAGCAATTGCATGTTATCCTCGCTACTGCGCTGCGGACCGGCGTAGTGGGCCGAGTGCACTCCGGGCCGTCCGTCCAGGGCATCCACCTCCAGGCCGGTGTCGTCGGCGAAGCAGTTCACGCCGTAGCGTTGGTGCACGTAGGTAGCTTTCTCCGCGGAATTGCCCGCCAGGGTATCCTGGTTCTCGGGCAGTTCCTCGCTGCAACCGATATCGGCCAGACTTAGCACGCGGAACGGATGGCCAAGCAGTTGATTGACCTCCTGCACCTTGTGGGCGTTGTTGGTGGCGAAGCAGATATCCATTGCGCTATTTGATGGTGACCACTTCCAGATCGAAACGCAGAATGGCAAAAGGAGGTATGGAACTAAAGCGCGCGCCCTCCTCCAGCAGATCTTTTACAATCGTTTGAGGAATTGCAAACACTCCTGGCCCGTAGGCGGCGTGCGAAGGAATAATAATAGTGCCTTTCTCACCCAAACTCATTTGAAGAAGGCCCGTTGAGAACCCCTCAATTAGATCATCAGCCCGAAACTCACGCAACTCATCATTGACCCCAGTATTTTCATCAAACACGGTTCCGGAAAGTAGTGACCCAGCGTATCGTACTCCTACGGTGCTAGAAGAGGCTACTTGAACGCTCGTATCGCCCACCTGGGTGGTGGCATAGTACACGCCGGATGCCAAGCTGTCGAATCCAGTCAAAGATTCGGCGGTTAAATAATCCTTAATTTTTCGATCCTCTGCCAGTCGCTGCTCGGCAACGCTAAACACCTTGTCTACATAAATTTTAGCGCGCACAATTGCATTGGCCGGAATCACGCCGGGTAGTTCATAATCCAGATAGGCCGCACCAGAGGGAAGAAAAAACTCATATTCCTCACCCTCGTGCATCGTGTTCACCATCTCGTCGAGCCCTCTGGGCAGCGTGAGGTGAAACCGGTTCGGCCCGCTGTAAGCAAATGTGTAGGTAACCGGATCGTTTTGGGAGGAATCTAATTCTGCGATAAGGGTACCGTCCAGTTGCTCCATACGGTAGTATAGATGGATTGCGTTGCCCGGAGTGGGAGCGGTGCCGTCTGCATTTTCGGTGAGCACCCGGTAGTGAACACCCGATGCGGTCTGTTGCGTAGTGAGGTTCTGCTCTTGCAGAAACGTGACAATTGTCTGCTGTTGCTCCTCAAACAAGTCAGTACTGGGATCGGCAACATCGGCGTCATCGCTCTGGCAGCCCAACAGTGCTCCGCCCAGTAGGGAAATCCAAATAAGATTTTGTATACCGTATTTCATAGTGGATGAGAATAGTTTCCGTTAAGACAAAGCAAAACGCCTAAAGGTTGGAAAACCCCTAGGCGATATTTTGCACTGCCCAACGATAAGGCTGGCAAACTAACTGAGAAAATAGATTATTTGCTCTTAACGTCTACTAGCTCTACGTCAAAGACAAGAATAGCATTCTCGCCGATCACCTCGCTGCGGCGCTGCGGTCCGTAGGCCAGCGGAGAGGGAACGTAGAGCATGGCCTTGCCGCCCTTATTGAGTAGAGCAATGCCTTCGTCCCAACCGGCAATTACCTGCTGTTGCCCCAGCACGAAACCAAACGGGCCCCGCTCAGCAGACGAGTCAAACTCGGTGCCATCGAGCAGCGTGCCCCGGTAGTTCACGAATACCGAATCACCCGCCGCCGGTTGCACTCCGCGGCCCTTGGTGGTGATCTGGTAGCGCAAACCGGATTCGGTGGCTTGGGCGTCGATGTTATTCTCCTCCAGAAACTGAGTGATAGTAGCGCTATCCAGCTGGGTTTGTTCAGCCATGGCCGCAATCATGTCCTCTTGTTGCTTCTGCATCATCTCCATGCGGTAGGCCGAAAACTCTTCTTCCGACATCACCTCCGACACGCCAACCTCAAAGGTAATCATATCCGTTGAGTCGATGAACGGCGGAATAGGGCCACCGAACGTATTGGTGAACAGCTCCTGGGGAGTGACCTGAAAGTGCGCGCTGTCGCCCTTTTTCATCATACCAAAGGCTTCGTAGACCAAACTGGTGGGCGGTGCCCCCATGAGCGGCACCGGCACGGGACCTTCCTGCCCAGGAGCAGGAAACAGCACGGAGTCTTCGGTGCGGTAGACCATGTGCATAAGCAGCGTTTTGGCGCTGTCGGGCTTGGGGTTATCCGTCTCGTTGATGTATCTGAATTTCAGCCCCGAATCGGTGGTGGTGTAACCGTCTTCACTGCTTCCTTGGCAGGCGGCTAGCCCAAGAAGGGCCACTGCGGCGTAGTATACTGAATGATGCACTTGTTTCATGTTAGGTGTAACTCTTTTTGTTTTTTCTGATTTTCGTGTAGTTGTTTTTTGTAAACGGGCAACAGTCGCAGAAATTTATCGACCGTTTCGGACAGCGGCAGGTGCGAGATGCCCCCGGCGGCGTTTTTATGTCCTCCGCCCTCAAAGTGTTCGGCCGACAAGCCGTTCACCTCAAAATCACCGATGGAACGAAACGATAGCTTCACCACGTCGCCCCGGTCGATGATGATGGCTGCCATCGTGATTCCACTAATGGACAGCGCGTAGTTGACCAGCCCCTCGGTGTCGCCCGTGCGGGACTTAAACTTCTTTAGGTCTTCGGCGGTGATGGCAAAGTAGGCGGTGTTGTATTCTTTCAGCACCACCAGGCGTTCGCTTAGCGCGAAGCCAGTGAAGCGCAGGCGGTCCAGGGAGTTGTTGTCGTAGATCAGTTTGCTCACCTTGGATACGTCGGCGCCCAGCTTGATAAGATCGGCGACCACCTCGTGCACGTGTTGGGTGGTGTTGGGGTGCTTGAACGAACCGGTATCGGTCATCACGCCCGCGTAGAGGCACTCGGCAATGTCGGCGTCGATCAAATCGCGCTCGCCTAGGTCCACTATTAGTTGATACAGCAGTTCGCAGGTGGCAGCGGCGGTGGTGTCCCAGAGTTCAAAATCAGCAAAATCTTCTTTGCCGTGGTGGTGGTCGATCAGTACCTTCACCGCATCTGATTCCCGCACCAATTCTCCCATCGCATCGATGCGGTTGAGGCATGAGAAATCCAGACAGAAAATCACGTCGGCATCGCGAATGAGCTTAGCCGATTTCTTCTCCTGACCGTTGTTAAATACCAGCACCTTTTGATGGCCTTCCATCCAGTGGAGAAACTGCGGATAGTCGGTCGGAGAAATTACGTGTACCGTATGGTCTTTCTTAGCAAGGTAGGCCGCTAAACCCAGCGCTGACCCCAGCGCATCGGCGTCGGGGTTTTGGTGCATAGTGATGATAACCCGGCGCGGAATGGCCAGCAAACTATGAAAAGCGTCTATTTTCTGCATTACAAATATTCAGCGTTCCACTGCACCTTCGCCGTGAGGCGTCGCCCCCTCAATTGAACCACAAAGGTGAAAATAAATCCGGGAAAAACAAATAAGCATAAGCGAGCCGTTGGCCTATCCCACGCTATCCGCGGCAGGCAACTGCGCGTTGCCAAAGCGCGGATTACCGGTGCGCTAACCCATACAATTGCGAGACGCGATTAGTTCGCCACGCGCCGAAAGTCCTCGCACTTGGTCGGCCCACTGGCGCGGGCGGGGTGCCGAGGCGGAACTTGCCACTCCGTATTGCGTTTAACCAGTAGTTTACAAATTTTCTCACCGGTTTGCCCGCGCGCAAACGCAATCTTCTTTCTTATGAGTCAGGTAGCTGCCAGTCAACGGCGCGTTCATCTTTATCTAGAGGCCAATCCCAACCCCAATTCGCTAAAGTTTGTCACTAATTTAATCCTTGTTCCCGAAGGCGAGAGCTATGACTTTCCCGACGCCGAGAGCGCCCAGCACGCGCCGCTGGCGCAGGAGCTGTTCGCGCTGCCGCACGTGGAGCGCGTTTTTTACATGAGCAACTTTATCACCGTAACCAAGAGCGAGTCGGTGGATTGGATGGAGATTCAGGGTGGCCTGAAGGAGCACATTCAGGATTATCTGGAAGCTGAAAAACCCTTGCTCACCCCCGAGCACTGGGAACAGGGCAACGGAATTGACGAGAACGACAGTGAGACAGTGAAGAAGATCAAGGGCATTCTGGATGAGTATATCCGCCCGGCGGTGGAGCAAGACGGCGGAGCGATTAGCTTCCACTCGTTTGAAGACGGCGTGGTGAAGGTGCTACTGCAGGGTTCGTGCAGCGGTTGCCCCTCGTCCACGGTCACGCTGAAGGCGGGCATTGAGAATTTGCTCAAAACGATGCTTCCCGAGGTAAAAGAAGTGGAAGCAGAGGGAGTATAACTGAACGCTGGCTGGGTGCTTAATGCCTTATCTGGCAAATGCGAAGGAGTGTATAATTCGCTGTTCACAATTGAAAGCAAATACCTATCATGCGTATCTTCCATCAGTTAGCAAGGCATCTGAGACGGACCCTCTGGGCGATCACCGTGCCCTATATGCTGGGATTGCACAACATCTACAAGCGAGAGCACAAGACCCCGATGATACTGTTATCACCGTAGGGGAAGATCACGGACAAGAAGATGGTGCGCCGAACGATTAAAATCTATCTTTGGTCACGGCGAAGCGACTAGCCCCCGACAGTCCTACGACTAATAGTGGTTTGTACCTCCGCTGGCACCTAAGAACAATCGGACTAGCAAACACACGCTACATGACCATGGTTGCTACTCCCCCTCCTTCTGCGTAGGCGTCAACTGCCCTTCCCAGTATTTTAGAAAGTCTTCGTCAGAGATGTTGGGCGAAAGGCCATCTCGTTCCATGCGTTGCTCAAAGTTTTGCTCCATGTCCTGCTGGGCGTAGGCCACGGCGGCCGAGTCTTCGGGGTAGGTGGCCGTATCTACCTCGGCCAGCCAGGTATCCAGCTCCTGCCGCAGTTCGATGAGCTTATCCTGGTGGGCTGGGTCGGCGGCCAGGTTGTTGATCTCGTAGGGGTCTTCGGGTAGGTAGTACAGTTCTTCGGGGGGGCGGGTATCGGCCATGAAGCGGGCTTGGGCATCCGTGAGTTCGCCCTTTTTCTGCATCACCTGTATGAGCGTGAGCACCGGGTACGAGTGCTTTTTGTAGCCGTTGAACTGGGTGTAAGGCCGCTCGGGGTAGAAGTTGCGGATATATTTGTAGTCCTTGGTGCGCACCGCCCGGATGCGGTCCACCGTGCCGTCGCGGCGGTCGCGCATGGTGAACACCGCTTCCCGCGGAATTGCTGACTCGCCCAGAAAGTCTTGCCCCTGCACGTAGTCCGGCACGGGAATGCCCGCCAAGTGCATCGCCGTAGTAGCTAGGTCGATGTTGCTGATAAGCTGATCGTCGGTTTGCCCGGCGGCCTGTTGGGGTTGCCGGATGATGAGCGGGGTGTGGGTACCGGGATCGTACAGAAACTGCTTGGCCCGCACGTGGGGCCGCCCCTGGTCGCCGAAGAAAAACACAATAGTGCTGTCGGCCAGCCCGTCGTCTTCCAGGCGTTGCAGCACCTTGCCCACCTCCTGATCCACGTGCTGCACGGTCTCCAGATACAGCGCCCAGTCCTGCCGCGCGATGGGGTGGTCGGGGTAGTAGGGCGGCAACCGCACGCTATCGGCGTTCACCGGGTACGCCGGATCACGCTTGAAGGGGCGGTGGGGATAAAAGATTTGCACCTGGGCGAAGAAGGGTTGCCCCGCGGCGCGCTGTCGCCAGTCGGTGCCGTCGTACAAGTCTTCGTTGGAGTGGATGAAGTTATAATCGGTTTTGCCGAACTTATCTAAGTTGTTGAAACTGCCGTTGCTCACAAAGTAGCCCGCTTCCTGAAAATACGCAGTGATGGGCCGCACGGGTTCGGGCAGCGAATCCTTATAGTAGGTGCGGTGCTGGTGGGCGTTGATGCTCACCGGGTACATACCCGTGATCAGCGCCGACCGACTCGGCGAGCAGACGGCCGTGACGGTGTAGAGGTTGGAGTAGCGGGTGCCCTGCTGCGCCAGCCGGTCCAGGTTAGGCGTGTGCACCAGCGCGTCGCCGTATGCCCCCAGGTCGGTACCCAGGTCGTCGGCCACGATCCAGAGGATGTTGGGGCGGGGGATTTCGGAAGTTTCAGAGGTTTCGGGCGCGGCGCAGGCGGCGGTGAGGCAGACAAGGAGGAACAGGCAACGGTACATGCCGGAAATATAAGTGGTTAGGCAGTAGAGTGCAAGCGAAGCGAATTGCAATTAGTTGATGAGCAGAACCAACCCTTTTGGCACGCTTCGTGTCTTTACGCGTGAGTAGCTGATTCAACTAAACATCTATCGTATGAACCGTTTAACCGTTTTATTCTTGTTGCTAAGCATCCTCACCGGAAGCTGCCAGTCGGATGATGAGGTTACGATCGACAGCAGCGCTCATACTGTGATTTTATCATCTCTACCCTTGTCGGAAAGCGATCCGTTCAAATTGCAATCAGTAAGCCGGGAAGGAACTACGGTTACTTTGGTGGTTCGATACAGTGGAGGATGCGAAGACCATCAGTTTAGTGTGTACTGGGACGGGGTTGCCACCAAGTCTCTTCCTCCGCAGATGGTGGTTAACGTGTATCACGACGACCGAGGCGATACCTGCGAAGCTTATCTGAGCGACACGGTGCGCTTTGATGCGCAGGAGTTACTGGGTGATCTTTGGAATCTGGAGGAAGAGGCCATCCTCATTATTCGCAACGCGCACGATGGGGAAACGATTTCGGTGACGGTGGGCGGAGGTGATGTTTTGCTTGCCAACAATGGCGTAAGTTGAGCGGATGCGGTCATAGATGATCCAGCGGGACGCTCGAACCGGTGAGCGTTGTTACGTATGCTTCAATTCCCGGTTCAGGGCAAAGGCGGCGCTGATAAGCCCTAGGTGCGTGAAGGCCTGGGGGAAGTTGCCCAACTGCTCGCCCCGCAGCCCGATCTCTTCGGCAAACAGGCCCAGGTGGTTGCCGTAGCCGAGCATCTTCTCGAAGAACAAACGGGCCTTTTCTACCTCGCCACCCCGGCACAAGCACTCTACGTACCAGAACGAGCACATGGTGAAGGTGCCCTCGTCGCCATCAATGCCGTCGTGACTGCGCTCATTGTTATAGCGATACACCAGCGTGTCGGTCACCAATTCTTTCTCAATGCGGCGCAGCGTGGCCACCCAGCGGGGGTCGTAGGGACTGATGAACCGCACCAGCGGCATCAGTAGCATGGCGGCATCTACGCTTTTGCTGCCCTTGTACTGCACAAAGCTTTGCAGTTCTTCGTCCCAGAAATTGTGGTACACGTCGTGGAAAATCTTCCCCCGGGTTTTGCGCCACTTGTCCCAGTCGTAGTCGAACGAGCGCTTCTCAGCCAGCCGAATGGCGCGGTCTACCGCCACCCAGCACATCACCCGGGAGTAGATAAACTCCTTCTCTTCGGAGCGCACCTCCCAGATGCCGTGATCCGGGCGGTGCCAGTTGTCGCACACGTAGTCGATCAGGCCCACCAGCTTCTCCCAGAAGTCGTAGGTGATGGGTTCGCCGTACTTGTCGTACAGGTAGATACTGTCCATCAGTTCGCCGTAGATATCGAGTTGCAACTGCCCGTGGGCCCCGTTGCCGATGCGCACTGGTGTCGACTGTCGGTAGCCTTCCAGGTGGTCGAGCTCAATTTCTTCCAGGTCGGTTTCGCCCGCAATGCTGTACATCAGTTGCAGGTCGCTATTCTTGTCGATATTTTTCTCGAACTGGTCGCGAATCCAGTGCATAAAGTTGCCCGCCTCTTCGGTGAAACCGAGGCGAATGAAGGCGTACATGGTGAAGGCGGCGTCGCGAATCCAGGTGTAGCGGTAGTCCCAGTTGCGGGTGCCCCCAATCTTTTCGGGCAGGCCGAAGGTGGCCGCCGCCACCGGAGCGCCAAACTGCTGGGAGGTAAGCAGTTTGAGGGTAAGCGCCGAGCGGTCCACGATACTCTCGCGCTTGCCATTGAAGTTCGATTTGGCGATCCAGCGCTTCCAGTAGTTCACCGTCTCAATGAAGTTGCGGTGCACGTAATCATCGAGGGGGAACAAGTTAGGAATGGTTTTCTCGCGATCCGACACCGCAAACATCACAAAGCAGGCCGACTCTTTTTCGTGCAGGGTGAAGTGCGCGTGCACTCCATCATCGCCCACGTGCAGGGGAATGTCGCTGGCCAGTTTCACGATGGTCTTATCATTACCCTCACTGGTGAAGATTACGTTGTGTTCGTCTACCGACTCGGCGTGGTGCGTGGCGCGGGCGTAGTCAAACTCCGGGTCGCACTCCACGTTGAACTTCACTTCCCCGCGAATTACGGTAATCTTTCGGATCAGGGCGCACTCATCTTCTTCACCCTGCTGCTTCACGGGCATGAAATCGGTGACTTCTACCATGCCTTCGTAGGCCAGAAAGCGGGTGAGCAGCACGTTGGTATCGGGCAGATACTGCTGCTTGTGCTCTACTTCGTGCAGGTCGGGCGTGATGCGAAAGCTGCCTCCCTTCTTACAATCCAGCAGCGCCGCAAACATTGAGGGCGAATCGAAGCGCGGAAAGCACATGAAATCAATGTTGCCGTGTTTGCCTACCAGGGCCACGGTGTGTAGGTTGCCGATGACGCCGTAGTTGGCGATGGGGGGGTAATGTTCGTCGTTTCTTTGGTCGCTCACGCGGGAAGGGGGTTTAGGTGATTTTCTGGGTGATGAGGGGGATTAGGAATTAGGGACTGGGGATTGGGGATTAGGTTTTGGATCATCCTAAAACCTAATCCCCAACACCTGCTATCCATTCCCCACAAAACCGGGATAGAGCGTCATTCCGCCGTCAATGTAGATGGTTTGTCCGTGGATGTAGTCTGACTCGTCAGAGGCCAGCCAGACGGCCAGTTTCCCCACGTCTTCGGTTTCGCCGATGCGCTGGTAGGGAATTAGCGTAAGCAATTCTTCCATTTTGACTTTATCGCCCCACACGCTTTCGTTGATATCGGTTTTGATGGCCCCGGGGCTAATGCCGTTGACCCGAATTTTCTGTGGCCCTAGTTCTTGCGCCAGGGTTTTCATAAACATAAGTAGCCCGCCCTTCGCGGTAGCGTAGTTGATATGCCCCGCCCAGGGGATGATGTCGTGCACCGAGCTCATGCAGATAATCTTGCCCAGCGCTTTGGAATAATCCGCCATTCCCCGGCGCACAAACTCCTTAGCGGCGGCCTGGGCGCAGTAGAATTGCCCCGACAGATTCACATTGATCACCCGCTGCCAGTCTTCGTGGGTCATCTCTAAGAAAGGCGCATCCTTCTGAATGCCCGCGTTGTTCATCAGAATATCTACCGTGCCGAAGGCGTCGATGGTCTCCTGAAACACCTTCTCCACATCATCCGGGTCGCTCACATCGGCCTGAATGGTGAAGCCTTGTCCTCCGGCGGCTTCGATGGCCTGAAGCGTAACGTTCGCGCCGTCTTCGTCGCTGTGGTAGTTGATGCAGACGTTAGCCCCTTCTTGGCCCATTTCGATGGCGATGCCCTGCCCGAGTCCGGAGCTGGAACCAGTGACGATGGCGGTTTGTCCTTGCAAGCGTTTCATGTGGTGGGTTGTTGGTGATAGGTGAATTACGTTCTTAAACTCGTTTCGATGCGCAATGGTTTAGGAGTAGCTTCAAGGGAAGGCTGAAAATCTTGCAGCTAATCCACTGCCTCCTACCAGACAGGTGACACGCCAAGTCATTCGGTCAGTTGAACAGTCGTAGGGCACGGCAGGGCGTGCGCCACCTCGTTTAGCTTGCGCTACGCAACCGGAAGGCTTACCTTTTGCAATCATTCTGGCCCAACCGGTGTTTTCATATGTAAGCAATTCGCTTATTTTTGCAAAAACCTAAAACAGCTATGGCAGATAAAAAATATGATTTGATCGTGATCGGTAGCGGTCCCGGGGGCTACGTGGCGGCCATTCGGGCCGCGCAGCTCGGCATGAACGTGGGTGTGGTAGAAAAAGCCGAACTCGGCGGCGTGTGCCTCAACTGGGGTTGCATCCCCACCAAGGCCCTGCTAAAAAGTGCCCAGGTGTACGATTACATCAAGCACGCCGAAGACTACGGCATCGACGTGAAAGAGTCCAAGGTGAACTTCGACGATATGATCCAGCGCAGCCGCGGGTCGGCGGGCAAGATGAATAAGGGCATTCAGTTTCTGTTCAAGAAGAACAACATCGACACTTTGGTGGGCCACGGCAAACTGGCGGGCAAGGGCAAGGTGGAAGTGACCGGCGAAGGAGATAAAAAAACTACCTACGAGGCCAAGCATATCATCCTGGCCACCGGCGGTCACGCCCGGGCGTTGCCTAACATCCCTATCGACGGCGAAAAGGTGATTGGCTACCGCAAGGCGATGGTGCTAGAAAAGCAGCCCAAGAAAATGGTGGTGATCGGCTCGGGAGCCATCGGCGTGGAGTTCGCCTACTTCTACCATACCATCGGCACCGAGGTCACCATCGTCGAGTACCTGCCCAACATCATTCCCCTCGAAGATGAAGAGGTATCGAAGCAACTGGAGCGTATCTACAAGAAGGCGGGCGTCAAGATTATGACCAACTCCGAAGTGACCAAGGTGGATACCAAGGGCAAGGGCTGCAAAGTGACCGTGAAGGGCAACAAAGACGGCAAAGAAACCACCATCGAGTGCGACGTGGTGCTCTCGGCCGTGGGCGTGGCTACCAACCTGGAGAACATCGGGCTGGAAGAAGTCGGAGTGAAACTCAACGAGCGCAAGGATAAGGTGGAGGTCGACGACTTCTACCGCACCAACGTAGAGGGCGTTTACGCCATCGGCGACATTGTGAAGGGCCCCGCCCTGGCGCACATGGCCTCGGCCGAAGGCATCACCTGCGTGGAGGCCATCGCCGGGATGAACCCCGAACCAATCGATTACCACAACATTCCCGGGTGCACCTACTGCTGGCCCGAGGTGGCCTCGGTGGGCTACACCGAGAAGCAAGCCAAGGAAGCGGGCTACGATATCCGCGTCGGTAAGTTTCCGTTCTCGGCCAGCGGCAAAGCCACCGCCGCCGGGGCCAACGAAGGCTTCGTGAAGGTGATCTTCGACAAGAAGTACGGCGAATGGCTGGGCGCGCACATGATCGGGGCCAACGTGACCGAGATGATTGCCGAGGTGGTGACGGCGCGCAAGCTAGAAACCACCGGACACGAAATTATGAAGGCCATCCACCCCCACCCCACCATGTCGGAAGCCGTGATGGAAGCAACGGCCGCGGCCTATGAGGAGGTGATTCATTTGTAGCAGCGCGATTAATCGCGCTGCCACAATGCAAAAATGCCGCTCGGCCTCGCCGGGTGGCATTTTTCATTAAGGCCTCTGGCCGACAATCCTTCGCCCGTAGTAAAAGAACCCGATCAGCGAAACCACCAGCAATCCAATCAACAACAGGCGCGGTAACAACCCGGCTCCGCCTTCTTCTACCAGTGTGCGCAGCGTCTTGGCTTCGCTGCCCAGCCAGACGAAAAAGGCCGTCCGCGGTAGCATGCCCAGCGTACCAGCCACCAGAAACGGTCGCAGCCGCACCCCCGCCACCGGCAGCACCACGTTCATCAGCGCGAAGGGCAGCAGCGGCGACAGCCGGGCCATCATGATGATGCCAAACTGATGATCGGCAATGTCTTCCAACAATTGCCGCAATCGTTTTGCTCGCTCATCGCCCAGCCAGCCGTAGATACTCTTCATCAACTGCCCCTCATCCACGGCCTGGGTCAGCGAAAACCCGATCAGCGAAGCCACCGTGTAACCGATCACCACCCCGATCAGCGCCGGTAACCCCAAGAAGTAGCCACTGGCCAGGGCAATAAACGTAGTAGGCGTGAGCGCCAGCCCCATGGTGACACAACTCAGCGCAAAGAAAGCCGTCCACGCGCCCAGGCCAAACTGCCGGATGGTCATCTCATAAGTAAGGGCGTAGTAGGTCACTATCGAACTCACCGCCAGCGGGGCTCCGCTCACCCAGAGCGTGAGCAGCAACGATTTCCAGGGAATAGACTTGCGAGAGGCCACGCGGTAATTTTAGCGGAACGACAACTTTGGCACGAATAATTAGTAATAGTATCATACCCTTATTGTTTTCAGAATCAACGTCCCTATGAAATTTGGTACCAAAACCATTCACGCCGGGCTCGAGCCCGATCCCAGCACCGGGGCCATCATGACGCCCATTTATCAGACCTCGACCTACGTGCAAAGCTCACCGGGCCAGCACCAGGGCTACGAGTACGCCCGCACCCAAAATCCCACGCGTACCGCGCTGGAGAAGAATCTGGCCGCCCTGGAAAACGGCACCCACGCCCGTTGCTTTGCCTCGGGCATGGCCGCCGTCGATGCCATCGTCAAACTGCTCAAGCCCGGCGACGAAGTGATCAGCACCAACGATCTGTACGGTGGCTCCTACCGCATCTTCACCAAGGTGTTTGCCAACTACGGCATCAAGTTCCACTTTGTGCCGATGAACGACCTTGGCAAGGTGAAAGAAAAGATTACGGCCAATACCAAGCTGCTGTGGGTAGAAACGCCCACCAACCCCATGATGAACATCGTGGACATCGCCGCGATGACCCAGCTTGCCCGAGACAACGGCGCTATGACGGTGGTGGACAATACCTTCGCTAGTCCTTACTTGCAGAACCCGCTGGATTTGGGCGCCGACATGGTGCTCCATTCCATCACCAAGTACCTGGGCGGCCACTCCGACACCGTGATGGGCGCTGTGATTGTGAAAGACGCCGATCTAGACGAACGACTGGCCTTTATTCAGAACAGCTGCGGGGCGGTGCCCGGTCCGCAAGACTGTTTTTTGGTGCTGCGGGGCATCAAAACCCTACACGTGCGCATGCAGCGCCACTGCGAAAACGGCCGCCGGGTGGCCGAGTACCTGAGCGACCACGCAAAAGTAGATCGCATCTACTGGCCGGGGTTAGAGTCGTCGCCGGGCTACGAGGTGGCCAAGCTGCAGATGCGCGACTTCGGCGGTATGCTGTCGTTTGTGCTCAAGGGCGACCGGCGGGAAGACGCTTTCCGCACCCTGGAAAAACTCAAGGTGTTTTCGTTGGCCGAGTCGCTGGGCGGGGTGGAGTCACTGGCGGGGCATCCGGCCAGCATGACGCACGCCAGCATTCCCCCCGAAGAACGCGCCAAAACCGGGCTGAGCGATTCGCTGATTCGCCTGAGCGTGGGCATCGAAGACGTGGAGGATTTAATCGGCGACCTGGAGCAGGCCATTGGCTAGGTTCGGCCGGTTTCCAACCATTTCGAGCAGATGCGGGTCTTGTATAGACTAAACGCATTATCTATGAAACATCTTGGATTAGTAGCCCTGCTGGGTTTGTTTTTGATCACTGCCGCCTGTGAAGAGAGCGATCTTTCACCCGCCAGTAAGGAGCTGGTAGGCACGTGGCAGTTGTACGAGTACGGATGGTCTCCCGGGTCGGGCTACTTCGTTGAAGAAGTCCCTTCGGTCCCGGCGCAAACAATCACCTTCCGCAGCAACGGAACGGTGGACGTTACGGGAGAACAACTAGACTTTCTCGATGCCTATCGCCAGTATCGTCTGGTGACCGATTCTACCCAAACGGCGGACTATGTGGAGCTTTCCGGATCAGATGACGACAAGTTTGTTGCTTACGTCACTCTGTTAACTTCCGACTCGCTCACGTTAAACCCGCCTTGTTTTGAGGGGTGCCACCGCGGCTTTGTTCGGGTTAGGTCACCTTTGCCGCCCAAGGATAATTTTTAGGTAGGCCGCCCGGCTCCGCTAAAATCATTATTCTGCTATCTGCTACCCGGAATTCAGGCCCGCAGCACCCGGTGCTTAGCGATGAAGTCCGGGTCGATCTCCACGCCACTACCGACGCCTTTCGGAAGGTGCAGTATGCCGTTTTCGGGCTTTAGCGACGAGGTGGCGCACTCGAAGGGCACCTCGGTGCTCAAGCCTTTAAACTCGTGGTAGGGACCGGCGTTGGGCAGCGCCGACACGAACTGCATCATGTAGATGTAGCCCAGTCCGGTGCCCGAGATGTGGGGCGTGCAGGGGTACCCCTTGACCTCGGCCATACGGGCCACCCGCATGCTGCGGATCATCCCTCCGAAATAGAATAAATCCTGCTGCACCATCTGCACCGCCTCATTGCCGATCAGCCAGCGGAAGTTGCGTAGGCTCACCTCGCCGCCGCCCGAAGCAATCGGGATGGTGAGCGCGGCGGCGGTCTGCTTCCAGTCTTCGTACCAGTCGGTGGGCACGGGTTGTTCAAACAGATCGATGTCGTTGGCCTCGAGCAACTTACCAATGCGGATGGCTTCGGGGGCACCATAGCTGCCGTTACAGTCGGCGTAGATGGTAACGTCGTCGCCGAAGGCCGGGCGCATCATCGGGATGAGCCGCTCGGTGCGCCCGGCGGGCACTTCGGGGTTGCTGCGGCGGCCGCCGATCTTAAACTTCACGGCCTTGGCGTTGGTCTCGGCCTCCAGGGCCTTGATACTTTCCAGGCTCTCTTCGGCCGACCGGCCCCGGTTATTATTGGCCTGGTAAATGGCAATCTCGGTGTTGTGGATGTCGCCAATCAGTTCGCCCATGCTCTTCTGCGCAATGCGCCCCAGCATATCCAGGATCGCCATCTCCACCGTGGCCACCGGAATCCACAGCGGGTAGCCCTGGTACTTATAGTTATTCTGGTGCATAAACACTCCCTCAATCAACTGGTCCAGCTCCCGGGCGTTTTTACCCACAAAGTAGGGATTCACCAGCATCAACTGGATGGGATACAAGTGAGGCATACGGATATTATGACCCACGCAGTAGCCCTCGGCCCCGTCGGTGGAGCGCACCCGGCACAGGTAATTACCCTGGTACTCCAGCAGCTCACAGCGCTCGATGATCACAGGGTCGGCAAACAGTTCTTTCTTGAGCACCGGCTTGGCCAGGGCCGCGTCTAGCTTCGCATAGTCAGCGTTAGTAGCTTCCGGAGAGGCGGGTTGGCCTACGGCAGAGGGCGATGGTAGCACGGCAGCGCCCAGTCCAGCCGACAAACCGGTTTTTAGGAAGGTGCGACGGGGGTTGTTCATGGTTTTGGAATGTCTGATTCTCTAAAATATTTTTAAGAATGAACAATGGTATGAGTTCGCCGAACTCTTTAAAATTGAATAGAAAGCGTTTACTAAGATCATCCTACCGCGGTTTCTTCGCAACTTGTTGTGCATGGCGAGGGATCGACCGCAACCAAATGGGCTTTCGGGGCTGCAACCCCGCGGCACGTTGCCATTCGGCAATCTCCGCTACCGACCAAGTGCCCGACTCGCTGGTGGCGGCGAAGAACAAGTCAAGCAGCGCTCCTAAGTGATCACCGTGGTGGGGGCGGGGGTTGCGCATAAACTCCTGCACCACGAGCACGCCCCCGGGACGTAACGCCCGCGCGATGCGCTGCACCAGGTCGCGGTTGGCGTCCTCGTCGAAGTGGTGCATCAGACTGGCGATCAGCACGATATCGTACCGCGCTTCGCCTAGGTCGTCGGTGAGCGCGTTGCCCGCCTGGTGCGCCACGCGTCCGCCCATCTGCTCCTTGGCCAGCAAGTGCTGCGCTTCGGCAATGGCTTCGGGCAAATCCAAAATCACCGAGCGCAAACCCACGTGGCGGCGGCACAGCGCCACCGAGTAGTAGCCGTGGGCCCCGCCAATGTCCAGCATATCCTTGGCCCGGGCGGGCACTGGGGTGCGTCGGGCCACTTCCCAGGCCGCGGTGCCCGCCATCGCCCGCATGCCGCGCTGGTAGGCCGTCCACTGCTCCGGGGCAAAGGTTTCGTGCATCCGGAACGGATGGCCGGTACGCACGTAATCCTCGTAGCCCGCCACCATCTCCCATTCGGTGAACTGAAAAAGCATCTTATCGTAGACCGACTGCGCACTATCGCGCAGTAGCCACCGAGAAGTCAAAGGGGTGAGCGTGTACTGATTCTGATCAAATTGCAGGTATCCCAGGTGCACTAGCGTGTTGAGCATTTTTTGGGTGGCGGCGGGCGCGGTGGCACAGCGCTGGGCAATCAGTGCGGCGGTGGCGGGCTGCTCAGCCAGGACTTCGAAGATACCGAGCTTGGTGGCCACCATGATGGTACGGGCCAGCATGAAGGCCACGTGGGTGTCGCCCAGGGGGGTGGGCACCATGCCGGAGCGCAGGGCCAGGGCCTCCAGCAGGTTTTCGGGTTGCGCGCTCAATTTCACGAAGGGGGAACCCGCAATAACCAAAAGTGTTCGGCGCGGAGTAGCCGCGGTTATTCTTTGGTGTGGTCGGTGATGTAGCTATCGATAACCACGGTGGTGCTGCTCACGATATTTCCCCGGAGGGCGCGTTGTATGCCTTTCAACTTACGCATCACCGCCCGTTTGCTCGTGGCATTGGCCACCGGGATATCTTCCTTGTCGAAGCGGACGTAGCCGTTGTACTCAGTGCCCCGCTTGGTCATAGAACTGGTGAAGGAGCTGATCGTCTGCCGGTAGGCATTTTGGGTGAGGTGCATCCCGTCGATGCGGCTAAACTTTTCCTTAGGGCCTCTTTTCAGACCAACAATCCACAAATAGTCGTGGTAGGTTTGATCGACCAGATTGATGGTGAGCCGGTAGTGGGCGGTGAAGAAAAACAGACCGGCCGGGATGAGCAGGAAGCTACCCCCGACGGAGTGCCCTGAAAGCCCAATTCCAGTGGCAGTTAGAACGAGCATCCCCAGCCCAATGAATGGCAACGGAAAATAGGCTGCTATGGGAACGCTGATGCGGTTTTTCATGATCTGATTCAGTTGCTAGTCTTGGCGGTGTTCTGGCTTCTTTCTGAATACCATGTTCACAAAACCACCACTAACAATGACAAATTAGTCAACGTAATCAAATCCTACACCAGACATAGCATTCCACGGGTCTGTTTGATTTTGAAGCATCAGCAATTTACCAAACAGCAATGATACCAGTAGTTTAGCAATTACGTTTAACTTTTTGTTAGAAAAAAAGCGCGTTTTAGAAAAATTTTTAACTATTTTAGCATCCCACCCCGTAGTATTGCCGTTATATACCTACCGTTGGGTGCTTTTTTAACGAACGATCGCTTTTCTTTATGTATCGAATCATCAATAGCTTGGCTACCGCAGAATTTAATAAAGCCACTGCCGCAGTAGCGGTTAATTTTAACGGTCACGGCGATCCCGCCCTGTACCACGACACCATGGATATTGCCATGAGCATCGCCGTGATGTATAATACCAACCGGTGGTTGTTCACCAAAGATTTGTTTCATGATATGGACGTGGATCATTTTCTGCTGTTCGTGCGGAAGTGGCACACCAAGAATCACGAAATTTTTGAGGCCTCGGGCGGCCATCCGCCCTGCCGCGTGGCGTTGCTCACCACCGCCGACTCGTACGAGCATTTGGCCGAAAAACACCAGTGGCTTGACGAAATACACACCAAATTTGATCAACTTCAACTTCGAGTGTTCTTTGATCGGAAAGAGGCAGAGGGATACTTAACCGGACCGGTGAAGAAAAAATCCGAGCCTACGCGCAACCTTTATGCTTCTAACGCGCTATAAATAGCCATAGGCTATCATTTTTTGCTGTGTTACTTTTTAAACTTTCTCCGCTATGAACCACCGCGACCTGCTAGAATTGAAAGAAAATATCTATTCGTTAGGAGAAACCATTAGCGAACAAGAAAGCTTTTACCGCGACCTAAGCGGATCTCTGCGCCAAGTACATCCTCCGGCACGGCGCATCGCTTCTGAGGTAAATACCCCTAGCGTTTTCCTTCCTAAGAAGAACTACTGGGCAAAGCCTTCTGCTGCCTTACGAACGAACCATACCAGTGCCCTGAATCTTTGATGATACGCTCCTGCGTTTCAAAATCTACGTGCACCAGGCCGAACGGGGTTCGGTAGCCCTCGGCCCACTCAAAATTGTCGGTGAGCGTCCAAACAAAGTAGCCCGCTAACGGAACTCCTTCCTGCCTGGCACGGGCGCATTGCGCAACGTTTTCTCGAATGTAATCGGTTCGACGAGGATCAGCAACGTGTCCGTTTTGCACCGTATCGGTGAAGGAGGCTCCGTTTTCGGTGATCACAATTTTCTTGAGGTTATATTCCCCGTAAAACCGCTTTAGTACTTGATAGATAGCTTCCGGATACACTTCCCAGCCCATCAGCGTGGTGGGCACCCCTCTTTTTTTCGCCTCCACCGGACGGGCAAACACGTAGGGCATTGTCCACGCGTGGCGAATCACTTCGCGGGTGTAGTTTTGAAGACCAATAAAGTCAAAATCGAAGGGCATTAGTTGCTCATCACCCGCGCGCATATACTTCTCTAAGCGGGCCAGGGTAGGGAGTCGGTCAACGGGATAGCCCATTCCGAGGGCGGGTTCAATAAACAGGCGATTTAGTAGCGCATCAGCGCGCCGGGCAGCTCTTTGATGACGGTTCGCTGAACTCAGTGGTTCTATGTGCGCACACGAGAATGTGGTACCTACTTCGGCGGTAGGGTGCCAATCCTTGATCACCCGTCCGCCTTCGGCCTGGCAAAGCGTGGCGTGGTGCACCGCTGACAAAAAGCCACCGACACTGCGCTTGCCCGGAGCATGAATGCCCAAAAAATACCCACCTCCCGTAAACATCATTGGCTCGTTGAGCACCATCCAGTGGTGCACTCGGTCACCGAACGCCCGCACGGCCACCTCGACGTAGTCTCTAAACCAACCCACCACGTCCCGGTTGGTCCACCCGCCTTGCTCGTGCAGCGCTTGGGGAAGATCCCAGTGGTACAGCGTGACCCAGGGAGTGATGTCCAGCGACAGGCACGTATCAATCACCCGGTTGTAGAAGTCGATGCCGGCTTGGTTGATGCTGCCCGTGCCATCTGGCAGTATTCGGGGCCAAGAGAGAGAGAACCGGAAGTTGTCGATGTGCAACGAGCGCAACAGTCGCAGGTCTTCGGGATAGCGATGGTAGAAATCACACGCTTGGCGGGCGTGCTGATCACGGTATATCCGGCCCGACCCCTGCGTGAACACGTCCCAAATTGACTGCCCTTTGCCATCCTGTTGGTGGGCCCCTTCGGTTTGGAAGGCAGAAGTGGCCACTCCCCAGTGAAAGGAATCCCCAAAATCAGTATGAATCATAGCGTACGGCAGTAATGCGCCGCAAAATAAGCGGATAAATCGCTTCCCCCAAATATTCCTTCCGGTTCGCCAAATGTTGGCAGGGTTCGGTCAGTAACGTATCGATACTCAGAACTTTAGTGGACAAAGCGCTTTCGGGAGGTACTAGAAGAATCCTATCGTTCGTTAGGGAGACATACCTAACTTTCGTCGCTTTGTTAATCGCACCTTGCCGTGCCCGGGTCCATGCGTAACCTCGTCGTGCTTTTACTAGGTTGCCTCATTGGTTGCACCTACATCCAACAAACCGAACAGTTTGCCACGGACCGGCTCATCCAGGGCGAACCCGGCAACTTTCACGGTTTTTCCATGTATTCTTTTGAGTACAAGGACCGGCAGTGCCGCATTGTGGTTCCCCGACGGGCCGCTGAGGGGAATCCCTGGTTGTGGCGGGGGCGCTTTTTCGGTCATCGCCCTGAGGTTGACCTGGCACTGCTCAACAAAGGCTTTTACGTGGCCTACATCGACGTAGCGGATTTGTACGGCAACGCAACCGCCGTCAGTTTCTGGGATGATTTCTACGAACTACTAATCAGCCGCTACCATTTTGCCCCGCGGGTGGCACTGGAAGGCATGAGCCGGGGTGGATTGATGGTGTTTAACTGGGCGCTCGCCCACCCGGAGCGCGTGGCGTGTATCTATGCCGACGCCCCCGTCTGCGATCTCAAAAGCTGGCCCGGCGGGCTGATGACCGGAGTAGGCAGTCAGGAAGATTGGCAGAAGAGCCAGCAGGTGTACGGACTCACCGAAGCAGAAGCCGTACGATTTCGGGGCAGCCCGGTGGACCGAGCCACGGAGCTTGCTAAGACGGGCATTCCGCTGCTGGTGGTTTCGGGTGATAAAGACGCAGTGGTGCCCTACTCTGAGAATGCCGAAATTGTGGTGAAAGCCTACCAGGAGCAGCGAAGTCAGGTGAAAGTCATCATAAAAAAAGGGGAAGGCCACGTGCACGGACTAACCAACTCCTCGCCGATTGTGCGCTTTGTGCTGAAGCACGCCCAACCGTAGTTGCTAACTTTCGTTGGAAAAAAGAGCAGTATCTCTTAAGAAAACCCAAAGACACCGGTGATTGGACCTCAAAAACAGCGTGGAACTCGTCCGTTTCGGTCGACAGCGCAAAAACCAGGTTTTGCTACCCAATGGCACTGTATTTGGCTGTTGGCCTTCTGCTCACTGGCAAGCTGCGGTCCCCAGGGAACTCCGGGCTCAAAATTTAACTACTGGCCAGCCGGGGAAGGGGCGCCGGTGGTCCACACCCACTTTGCCCTAGGCTACGCTGAAGTCCACGAACAGGCCGCCTGGGTGGCCTACGAACTGACGCCGGAGGAGGTAGGCGTGAACTTGGCACGGGAAGGTAACTTTCGCGAAGATCCCCTGGTGCTCACCGGTTCTGCCTCACTCAACGACTACCGAAGGTCGGGCTACGATCGAGGGCATCTGGCCCCGGTAGGCGATATGAACTTCGACGCGGTGGCAATGGAAGAAAGTTTTTATATGTCGAACATCAGCCCCCAAAAGCGGGCGTTCAACGGCGGAATCTGGAGTCGTTTAGAAAACCAGGTGCGCACCTGGGCCACCGAAACGGGGGGGCTATACGTAGTAACCGGCCCGGTGCTGGGCCAAGCCCAACGCTCTATCGGAGAAAACCAGGTGACGGTGCCCAACTTTTTTTACAAGGTGCTGCTGGATGAGCGGGGTGATGATAGTCGGATGATCGCGTTGATGATACCCACCACGGCCCGAGGCAGTGACCTGCGGGCGTTCGTGGAGAAAGTAGACAATGTAGAAGCGTATACGGGGATTGATTTTTTCCCGGCGTTGCCCGACAACCTGGAAGAGCGCCTGGAGCGCGAAGTGGTGACCACCGGATGGTTTGAGTAAAGTAGGTGAAGCGGCAACCAGTGATGTTATCAAGCAGCTAGCGGCTCGCCCTCTTTTCTTTTAAGTTCTGGCGAAATCACAAAAAAATATTTCTTTGATTAGCAAATTGCTGAGCATTGGTCTATCTTTAACCCGATTTTTTTCTGTTTTATAAATGCTACTATACAATGGCCTACACGCATAAGCTAGATAAAATTGACCGCAGTATCTTGGACATCCTCCAAAGAAATGCGAAAATTACCAACGCCCAACTTTCGAAAGAAGTAGGCCTGTCTCCCGCCCCCACCCTAGAGCGGGTCAAGAAACTCGAGCAGTCAGGAGTAATCGACAGTTACCATGCCAAGCTGAACACCGCCAAGGTCGGGTTGGGGATCAGCACTTTTGTGCAGATTAAACTGACCGGGCACGACAAAGGCAGTATCCGAACTTTTATTGATGCCGTCAACAGCATCGACGAGGTCATTGAATGCCACCACGTGACCGGAACGAGTGATTTTATTCTTCGGATGATTGCCAAAGACATTGCTTCCTACCAACAGCTGATGCTGGACAAGGTGAACGAAATAAAGGTAGTGGATAGCCTGCAGTCGCTGGTGATCCTCTCTACATTTAAAGATACCAAAGCCCTGCCGCTGCCCCTGCCCGATGAGGCTGACCCCGTGAAAGCCTGACGAGGCCGATAGAATTTTTGGCCTTTCTTTAGTGATCACCACCACGAATTTCATGCTTCAGCCCCCTTCCTCCGCCAAACTCATTCTTGATGCTGAGCAAATTCGGCGCAAAATTACCCGGATCGCTTACGAAATCTACGAACGCAACTTTGAGGAAGAGCATCTGCTCGTGGCGGGAGTGGTAGAGCGGGGTTACCGCTTGGCGGAGCGCATCTGTGCGGTACTGGACCGAGACAGCACATTCACGTTTGGTAGTCAGAAATTGCAACTCGTCCGGGTTCGCCCACCCTCGTTTTCCGACCCTGCTTCTTCGGTAACCATTGATTGTGACCATGAGGCGCTCCGTGGCAAAAGTGTGGTTTTGATCGATGATGTAATGAATACCGGAAAAACGCTGGCGCACTGTGCGTGTCCCTTTCTTCAGTACTCCATCAAAAAGCTGGAAGCCGCGGTACTCATAAACCGCAGTCACGTCCGATTTCCAGTATCGGTAGGTTACACTGGCTACGCCCTTGCCACTACCCTGCATGAGCACATAGAGGTTGTTTTGAATGATGATGACCAAGCCGTGTACCTGAAATAGAAGGCCTAACCTCTTCATCAACCAAAATATTGGCAACAAATGCTGTAATTTGTGCGTTCCACTATTACATTAATTGAATTTTATCTTATTTTTGTACATAACACCTCAAAAGGTACGGGCCATTGTTCGTATCCTAATTTTTAACCGCCTCATGCGTGCCGTCTAATAAAGTAGTCTCTGCTATTTCTTCTATTCCCGCCCATTCGACGAACGGACGCCCGACTAAGGTTGCTGATTTAGTTGCTTCCCCGAGTAATCTACTTTACCTGATAGAATGGGTTGTTGAAGGAGGCCAGGTTACCCTTCACCGGTTTGGCGCGGCATCGCAGCAAGAACAGATACACTATCAGAGCGCCAGTGAGGCCCTCCAAAGGGTGGCCCCCGCCGACCGCCAGCACGTAGAGCAGCTGGTTACCTTACTTATCGATGGCCAGCTAGAGCGGTGCGAAGTTGAGTTTCGAATAATTGAAGCTTCCGGAGGAGAGCGATGGGTATACGGAAAAGGTATGGTGCAGCGCTCTCCCAACGAAGTTGCCAAGGTGGTGGGTCTCATCACGGATATCCATAGCAAAGACCGAGTTTCTCATGTTCCCGATTTAGCACACCCCTTCTCAGATGCCAATGCGCTGCCCGTCGGCGTTATTCAGCTAGACTTGTCCACCGGCAGTATTGAGTTGGCCAACCAGATGGCTTGTCAGATTTTAAACGTGCCTCCCTACGGTACGCACCACGAGTTTCCGGACATGGATACCGCCGACTGGGTATCGGTATGGGAAGCCCTGCGAAAGCAAAAACCGGTACTCAACCAGCCGCTGCGGTTGCCCTCACTGCACCGTTGGGTGCTGGTATCCGGCTGCGGACGAGAAAACAACAAGGTAACCGTGGTGCTGCAGGATATCACCGCGCTCAAGGAGGAAAGCGTATCGTTGCAAAAAGTGAATGCTGAGTTAGACAACTTCGTCTATCACGCTTCGCACGACCTGCGGGCACCCCTCCGGTCTATTTTAGGGTCGCTTAGTCTGCTGAAGACGGCCAACCAGCCCGGTGAACGAGAGAAGTGTGTAGACTTGATTGAGGGGAGCATCACCCGCTTAGACACTTTTATTACGGACCTGTTGAGTATCTCACGCCAGCAGCGCCGGGAGAATCCCCTGATGGCTATTAACTTCATGGTAGAAGTGGAGCACGCAGTGGCCGGAGCCTATCACGTGGGCAATACACATAACCTAGAGGTCATCACCAAGATCAGCCAACCGCATCCCTTTGTGGCCGACCTGACCCGCGTCCGGATGGTGCTAAACAACCTGATCAGTAACGCCATCAAATACCGAAGGTACGATGTCTCGCCCTCCTGTGTTCGGATAGAAGTATGGGTAACACCAAAAAAGGTTCATCTAAAAATTGCCGACAATGGCGAAGGGATCGCCGACCACCACCAAGATCGCGTCTTTGATATGTTCTACCGGGCGTCTGCCCGAAGCGAAGGTTCCGGCTTGGGATTATACATCGTGAAGGACGTGATCCAAAAATTAGGAGGAACCATTTCAGTCCGCTCTAAACCGGACAAAGGAACTACTTTCTTGGCAAGCTTTCCCAATCGTTTTGGTCAGGTCAGCGATACGGCGTAACTTCGCCCTAAAAACCGGAGTTGAGTAAACGAATTATTTTTCTGAGTGCAGCGCTGCTGGTCGTTGTGCTGGGCGGCCTGTGGTATTTTTTCGCCCGGCGCCCCGCCGCTGCTACGGATGCCTGGGCCTACGTACCCGATAACGCCCTGGCGGTCTACGAGACGTCCGACTTTCTGGCCGATTGGACCGCCCTGGCGCAGTCCCCGCTGGGAAACGCCCTGCAAGCGGTGCCCGGAGTTGCGCAGTTCAATCAACAGATCGCTTTTCTGGATAGCTTGCCGCTGCTTCGTCCGCTGCTACAGCAACCGTGGCTAGTCTCTCTGCAGGTGGTGGGCGACGATGCGCTAGGTGTCACTTTCTACGCTCATCCAGCGGAACCAAGCGCAACCAAACCAGGCCAAAATAATAGGTTGACCACCGCCTTGGATCAACTCCAGCGTGAAGCGGCGCTGCGCACCGAAGAACGAAAGTACCACGGAACCATAATCCACGAACTGAGCGGAGCGGACGGCGAACGTTTTTCGTACGCGATCCATCGCGGAGTGTTCGTGGGCAGCTTCACCGCGTTCTTGGTAGAAGATGTGGTGCGCCTCATTACCAGCGATTTTGGTACCAGCAGCTTTGCGACCGACAACCCTTCGCTGCTGCGCTTGCCCAAGCTGGCCGACGACCAGGGAAACCTGTATGTCAACGCCCGTCGCTTGTCGCACCTGGTGTCGATATTCGCCGAAGCTGATGCGTTTGAGCCAGAGGCGCTAGACGCACTGGGGCGAGCTATGTTGCTCAACGTGCGCGTGCAGGAGCAGCAACTGCTACTCAACGGGTTTAGTGAGGCTGCTTCTACCCCGCTCTCTGATGAAAATGACTCCACAACATTTCTGCAGACCTTTGCGGGTCAACAGCCCCATTCCATTGGTATCGGTGACTACCTTCCCGACCGAACCGCTTGGTTCTACCACCTGTCGTTGAGCGACGCCGAACGCTGGGAGCAAGCGCTCCGACATTATCAAGCCCAGCAGTCTGGCCCTATCGCTCAGCAGCTGGCCAACCAGCGAAGTGAATTGGAAGAAGAACGTCGGATGAAACTGGCCGATTGGTACGCCTGGTTCGGGCAGGAGGTGGGGGTGCTCACCTTGGAATCGACGCAGGCCGATACCCCCGACCGGGCGTTGCTCATTGAAGTGCAAGACACCACCGTGGCGGGTCGCGCCCTGCGGTCGTTGGCTGCTTCGCTCAACGGTTCGTCTGACGATTATCGAGAGCGGTTTTCGTCCTACACCATTGGCGAACTAGCCCAGCCTGAATTTCCCGCGCTACTGTTGGGTCCGATGGCCGACGGCTACCCACACTGCTTCTACCTGCTCACCGACCGCTATCTGGTGATGGCTAATAACGTGAGGACGCTGAAGCGCCTGATCCTTGACCGAGAGGCTGAAAACACCTGGAGTAAATCGCTGAAGCAAAGCCGTTTCCTGGAAAACACCCTCAACGATGCTAATCTGACCCTAGTGGTGGACATCGCCCACGCTTGGGAGCTACTGTTGACCCACTTATCGCCCAAGTGGCGAAAGCTGGCAATAGACCATACCGTCTCACTAAAGCAGTTGGAGAAGGTGGCCGTACAGTTCGGAGAGAGCGAGGAATTGTTTTATACCAACATTGCGCTGAGTTACTCTCCTGAACCCGCTGAGCAAATAGCAAGCAGCTCGTTTGCCACCGTCGGGCAGGTATTCACCGACCAGCCGATCCGTACCAAGCCCTACGTGGTGCGCAACCACGACACCCAGGCTCGGGAGGTGATTTTTCAGGATGAGGACAACGTGCTGCGGCTGGTCTCGTCTGACCAGCGGGTGTTGTGGCAAGATTCACTGCGCGGCCCGATTGTGAGTGACATACAGCAGTTAGATTTTTACAACAATGGTAAGCTGCAGTACCTCTTCGCTACGGATAGCGCCATTCATCTGATCGACCGAAACGGCAGTCCGGTGGAGGGCTATCCGCTGTACATGCCCGCCGGAGTGCGAATTCAGTACCTGTCGCTCATCGACTACGACAACAGCAAGCAGTATCGCTTTTTGGTGAGCGACGCACTGGGAGGGCAGTGGATGTTCAACACCGATCGCGAGAATCTGGAAGGATGGAACCCCCGGGGGTTGGGGAGCACCCCGGCGAGCGCACCGTTTCACGCGCGGGTGCGCGGCAAAGACTACCTGATTGCCATTGGGCAGGATGGCACCGTCTACGCCATGAACCGCCGCGGCGAAGATTATCCCGGCTTCCCCCTCACGCTGGGCAAGCCCTGCCACAGTCCTACTTTTGTAAGCTTGGGCAGCACCCCGGAGGAAACCACCCTGGCGCTGGTTACCGACGGCGGAGAGCTCATTACGTTTAACCTGGAAGGAGGCATTACCGAGCGGACACAGTTATACCGCCCCTCGGCCGACGCACACTTCACGCTGTGCGAAGACGCCCTGAGCAAAACGTTCGTGCTGCTGCGGCAGGACGCGCGCTCGTTGGGAGTGCTCACCCAGCAGGGAGTAACCCTGTTTGAGAAAGATTTCTTTAGTCCGGCAGCCCTGGCTTCAGAGCGCTTGGTGGCCCAGTACTACGATTTTGGGGCGGGAAAGCAGATCTACGCCATCACCGACCAGATTCAGGAATTCACCTATCTGTTCGATGCTCAGGGCGAACTGATCAACGGCCGTCCGGTGGAGAGTGACTTCGCCATTGGGCTCATCCGTTCGGACGACACTCCGCCGTACCGCTTGTACCGTAACTTTGAGAACGAGTTTGCTATTTTGACTTTTTAGCTTCGTAGCTTTCGATCAACGCCTGAGCACCCTGCTGGGCCGTGAGTTCTCCTGTCTTCACCCGTTGCTCAACTTCTGAGCGGATTGACACCAGCGGAGGGTGGTGCCAGAACCGGTGCTGTAAATAATCCTGCAACAGTCGGTGCATCCACCGTAGATTTTGTTCCTCTCGTTTTTGCCGGAAGTACCCACTGGCCTGCGTTTGCTGCTGGTGCTGCCGAATCACCTCCCACACTGCCGCGACTCTTTCCTGATGCATGGCCGAACAGGTGAGCACCCGAACGGGCACCTGACTGTCGGGCGGGCGAAACAGTTGCAACGCATTTTGATACTCCTGCTGCGCTCGCTGGGCAGCCACCTGGTTATCACCGTCAGCCTTGTTGATCAGCAGGGCATCGGCCAGCTCCATTACTCCCTTCTTAATACCCTGCAGTTCGTCACCCGCCCCGGCGAGCAGCAGCAGTAAAAAGAAATCGGTGATTTGAGACACTTCAGTCTCCGACTGTCCTACTCCTACGGTTTCAACCACTACCACGTCGTAGCCCGCTGCCTCGCAGAGCAAGATAATTTCCCGGGTTTTGTAGGCTACTCCACCCAGCGCTCCACCCGCCGCCGAAGGCCGGATGTAGGCCAGGGGGGATTGAGACAGCGTCGGCATGCGGGTTTTGTCGCCCAAAATACTACCTCCCCCCTTTTCGCTGCTGGGATCCACGGTGAGCACCGCAAGCGAGCGGCCCTGCTGGTTCAGAAGAGCGCCAAAGGCCTCGATGAAGGTGCTTTTACCCACTCCGGGCACCCCGGTGATACCGATGCGAAGCGACGAACGAGAAGCGGGCAACAGGGCTTGCAACAGTTCAGCCGCCAAAGCTTGATCGTCGGGATGGCGACTTTCTATCAGGGTGATCGCCTGACTAAGCACGAAGCGATCTCCTACAGTAACACCCTCCAGGTAAGCAGAAAGTGATAAGCGACGACGGGTCATAATGGCAATGAGAGGAAAGCGTTCTGTAATATTTTTAGCAAAAAGGCGAAGATTTGTGGGTAAACCACCGAATCACTCCTGGATAAAGAACCAAGATATGAAAATTCTCATGAGCTTATGGTCACGAAGGCGGTTAGCTAAGGCCAATTACTCCCTGGAGTCTTGTCCCGAATAACCGGAACTATCTATTCTTTATTGTTAATTCAAGGCAAAAAAATTGTATGTTTTAAATAAGTTGAGTGATTATTTTGAACTTTAAGGATAATTTACGGTAAATACCTGATTTGTTTCGTTAACTATTTCATAAAATGTAACCAAATCATTACTTTTAGGTAGATATAAGTATTTTATCATAGGCGTATGTCACTGTATTGAGTATGGTAATTTTTAGCTGAAGTAGGTTTTATCAATTGTTGGTTATGTGCCGTTCTGGCAAAATAATAACTTGTGAATCTCAATAACGATCATTGTCTTCTACGCGAATCGTCCCTTATGCAAATCTACAAATTACCCGTCTTTTGTTTCCTTCTGCTCTTTGCTACCCTGACCTCGGCGTCGGGCAACCTCCACTATACTTTCAAAGTGCTCACCTTTGATGGATCAGTGCTGTACAAGAATGACACAACCAACCAGTGGGTGCCCGTGCAGGTAGGCACTTGCTTGCCCGCTCATTCTATGGTTAAGGTAAACGCGCGTAGCTACCTGGGGTTGGTACACAGCAGCGGCAAGACCTACACCCTACAAAAAGGCACCTACGAGGTAGACCAACTGGCTAGCAAATTCCGTAGTCAACCCCAGGGAAGCGCGGCAAAGTACGCCGACCTGTTGATTGAGCGCTCCAAAGCCAATGTGACGGCGAAGCCGCAGGAGCGACAACGAAGCACCCAGGAGCGGGAACTCAAGATGCTGCTTCCCAGCTCGGTAGACGTGTTCAGCTCCGAGGTGATCCTCCGCTGGAAAGATAAAGAACCTATCGACCAAAACTACGAGGTGGTTTTCAAAAATATGTTTGACGAGGTGATCATGATCCGCGAGGCGGAGGGCACCCGCCTAAAGCTCAACTTCGAGGATAGCCAAGTGGCCCGCGAACGTCTCCTGATCGTGAGCGTGCACAAAAAAAATCAGAGAAGCCTACAGTCGAGCGAATACGGCATCAAGCAGATGACCGATGAAGAGGCCGCGCTGATCGAGGAAGAACTGAAAGAACTGAAGCTGGAGTTCGACGGCCAGGAAGCTATTCTGGATATGTTAATTCTGGCCTCGTTCTACGAGCAAAATAACCTGCTGGCCGATGCACTCACTACCTACGAGCGGGTAATCGATCTAGCTCCCGAGGTAACGGCCTTCAAAACCGCCTACGACCAATTTGTGTTCAGAAACGGGTTGGGCTTGTAACCGGCAGTCCGTACCTTTACCGGCCGCCACTAGAACCCTACCGTCCGGGTCCTCACAACGCGCCTCATTTTGCTACAAACCCTCAGCGAGCTCGATGAGCGACTGTTCCTCTTTCTCAACGGGTTCCACACCCCGTGGCTAGACGAACTCATGTTCTGGATCACCAATAAGTACACCTGGTTTCCCTTTTACCTGCTTTTGATCATCATCGTCGTAGCCAAATACCGCATCAAAGGCCTACTAATGTGCCTATGCATGGTACTGGCCGTCGGGCTGAGCGACCACATCACCTCGGGCCTGATGAAGCCTTTCTTTGCCCGGCTGCGCCCCTGCCAAGTGCCCGAGTGGCAAACGGTGGTGCACCTGGTGGCGGGGTGCGGGGGACGCTACGGCTTCGCCTCTTCGCACGCCTCCACCACCTTTGCGCTGGCCACCACGGTGTGGCTGATGCTTCGTACGTGGAGTCCCTGGTTTGGAGCCGCCTTCGCTTGGTCGGCACTGGTGGCCTACAGCCGGGTGTACGTGGGAGTGCATTATCCGTTTGATATTCTGGCCGGGGCCGCCGTGGGAGGGCTGGTGGGGTGGCTAGTTTATCAACTATACCGGTGGGGTACGCCCCGCATCTTCCGGGTCAACCGCGACACACCCCTTCCCGAAGCCTCCTAAGCGGTGCGGCCCAGGATACGCTGTACGTACTTTCCTAAGATATCAAACTCCAGATTGACGGTGTCGCCAGGTTGAAGCTGCCCGAAAGTGGTGTGGGCGTAGGTGTAGGGAATAATAGCCACCGTGAAACCCCGCTCGTGCGCCTCGAAGCAGGTCAGGCTCACCCCGTTCACCGTAACGGATCCTTTCTCCACCACCAGATAGGCGTCGTCAGTAGGTTCGAAAGTGAATACGAACCGCCAACTGCCGTCTTGCTCCGTCACCTGCTGGCAAGTTGCGGTTTGGTCCACGTGTCCCTGCACGATGTGCCCGTCGAAGCGGCCGTGGGCGGGCATGCAGCGCTCCAGGTTCACGGCGTCGCCGGATTGCAATTGCCCCAGGTTGCTCTTACGCAGGGTTTCATCAATGGCCGTCACGCGATAGGTATCATCCCGCACGTCGGTAACCGTCAGGCACACCCCATTGTGGGCCACGCTCTGATCAACCCGCAGTTCGGGAGCCAACGAAGCGCGAATATCCAGGTGGCGGTTGCTCCCCTCGGGGGTGATGGCGACCACTTCGCCCAACGATTCAATGATGCCAGTGAACATGCGTAAAAGATAGTTGAAGTAGCGTAACGGAGATTGTACGGACGAAGTTCTTACCCGGCAAACGATTGCTGATGCGCTTGTTTCAGTCGTTGGTAGGTTTCATTCTGCTTAGCTTCTTCCCACCGGTCTTTGAAGATGCGCGCCGCTTCGGCCTTCTCGGGGTCTTCGGGTTGCCGGGGTAGCAATTGTTGTCGGGCCGCCTGTTCGGCTTCGGGAGTGGCTTCTTTTTGTGGATTGCTGCGGTATTTCTTGCCGCCCCGGTAGTTGGCGTAGCGGCGGGCCCGGGTGTAGCCCATCTGCAAGAACTTCCGGGCCATATCGGCCCCTACGAAGTCCTGCTGATCCAGATAGTCCAAAAAAAGCGCGTAAATCTTTTCTGAAGAAGCCCGGGCGGCATCCGGATCTTTGAAGCGCCAGTGCGGCAGAATCTCCGACTTGTAGGGCTCCACGGTGAGCACTCCCTGCTCGCCCCGCCCGATTAGGTACCGCTCGGGATGCTTCCGAAAGTCAATCGACTGGTATTCGTCAGAGTAGTCGTAGGACATGTAAAACTGATTGGGGCCTCAGAAGTTATGGGGCTAGGTAAGATCCGGGGCGCTAGTGATAAGCGGTTTATCCGATCTCATTAAAGATAAACCCGAACAGAAAGCTGAGCATGATACCGAACGACCCGATACTTAGGGTGAGGTAGCCGGGCTCGTCGGCGGCCGCCGAGGCAAGAAATACGAACGCAATCAAAAAGGAAACCATCAGGCTCAATAGTATTGCAGAACTAATTTTAAGTTTCATCAGAAAAATGGGTCAATGGTGTTATAAATCTACCTTAATAACCCCAAATCGCTGATTTACGTTTGCTTTTGGCAAGATTTCTAGAGGGCGAACCCAATCGAAAAGTTAAGAGCAACGGACAGGCGATTGCGATAGTCACCAGACCATTGCTTAGGCCGATAGGCAGCGCCTAAGTTAAAATCTACGTAGCCATACTTCCCTAATCTGCGCTGTATTCCGTAGAGCAACAAAACCTGACTGGTACGACGCGTCCGAGCATCGGTGAACGCCGGCCGTCCCTGAATGATGAACCAATCGGCAGTCCTTATCCAGGGGTTATCAAGCTGAACTGAGAAGTAGTTTACCGAAAGCTTGTTAGCACGCTTACCCTACCGAATTCAGGATTCGGAATACGACGTTATACATGGCGTTTTTATACCGTTCAAACAGCCGCCGCTGGCACCCCCGGTCGATTGTTCGTCGGTGATGGTCAATGAGGTAGCAGTGTTTTGTGATAGGGTTCACCAAGATAGGGGCGGCTGGGCGGAGAAAGGTTGTACGCGGGTGAAAATAAATTTCGCCGTAGCGAAGATGATGGACTTCTTCCCGCATGAATAAGTGGTGGACAAAGGCCGAGCGGGACGCTCTACTGCATACTAGATCCGAGCGGGATGCTCGGACCAGGGGGTTTATGATATCCAGCCATCGCCCGAGTCTCCGGCTCGGCGCGACCTATCCGAACCCATTCTCTCGCACCGCGAGACGACTGACGAGGCAGATGATCCGAGGGGCGAGTATTCGCCAGATGTTGCCCGGCACCGATCCGCATCAGCCGCTTATCCTTGACAAACGACGCCCGGAAAACTGCGTTCTGAAGATACCGTTCGGAAACGACGGGCGGCTTGCTGGGTTTTTAGGATGCCGTTCGTAAATATCGGTCCGATGACTGCGTCGTGAGCACCTTGATCCGGAACGACGGGCTACTGACGACGTCAGTAAGTCATCATCCGGAAACGATAGGCTGGAGATTATGTCGGCGGTGCATTGTTTGGGCTATATCCATCCACCAACTGTGGTGCCGCGGGCGGGATGGTCAAACCGCAACGGATTCGGATAGTACGGCCGGGGAAGGCACAGCCAGTCCCTTGTCCTTGAGCGTGTCGATGTACAAGCCAATTGCTTCTTTCATAAAGACGCGCGTTTCCTCTAGGGTATCGCCCACGGTGATGCAACCGGGAAGGTCAGGAGCGTAGGCACTGTACCCAGTTTCGGTTGGCTCAATAATTATTGTGTACTCCGTCATTTTAGCCCGGCTTGCTTTAATTCGTTTAGAACCTGACTCCAAACTGCAATCCGGTATTCGTTACCGTATCCCCATCGTATCCATCCATTCCCGCTACTATTCCCCCGAATATATTCTCTCTGAAAGCGTAATTGTACATCAACTTAAAAAAGTAAGGCTCAAATCCTGAATTGGCTTTGGTCTGAAAACTGCTCAGTGCTACGTTCTGACCGTCTACTCGATAGTTTGTGCGGGCTTGCGTGTAGGATTTATACCCATACCCGGTGCCGATCAGTAATTCATGCTTGCTAGGCTGATCCCTGAATATCTTGAAGGGGTTTAGGAGAACTAAAAGGCTTACCGATCCTACTAAATCCTGGTTTTCCCCCGCACCGCTGGGTATTTCAGAAGGTATACTGGTTGAGGGAAAGCCCGTAGCGCTATCCCAGCCGCTAGAGAAGTAACGACCGGAACTGATGGACAAGAAACTAAACGTAGGAGCAATCTGCAAGTACTTGGTAATCGGAATGCCTACGTCAAACGAAAAATAGTACCCGTCGGCTATCTGAGCTTTCGTGGCTATCCCTGAATTAGCCCTGATTGCCCAGTCGAGCTGAGCGTAAGCAGATTGACCGGCAAGAAGGGCAAGGGCAAAGATAATCGGTTTCAGTTGCATCATTTGGTTGTTTAATGTTTGGGTAGATCGGCAATGTTTTTACTATTTGCATCCCCCGTCAATATAGCGATAAAGTGAATTAGTTTAGTGATTCTCCCTTTCAATTGTTTTTGCACCCTATTTGTCTTCATAAACAGCAATTCGGTGGATCCAACCCACGCTGGGCCGCTCTTTGGCACCCAATCCCGCTTCCCCTATCGGATATTCAATCGGTTTGCGTAAACTTGCAGCGCAACAACTCACCACCGGCTTGTCTCGCCTTTTGTCCATCCTATTACTTCCCCTATCCTTGATCTACCGGGCGGCCACCACCTTCCGCAACCACCTCTACGACGTTCAGTCTAAGAAAACCCTGGACTTCACCCCTTTTATCGTCAGCGTGGGCAACCTGAGCGCGGGCGGCACCGGTAAAACGCCGATGGTGGCCTACCTGGCGCAGTGGCTGAGCGCTGACTGCCCACTGGCGATCCTGAGTCGGGGCTACGGACGGCAAACGCGGGGCGTACGCATCGCCCGCGAGCACGACACCGCCCGTACCCTGGGCGACGAACCCTATTTGTTCTACCGGAAATTTGGTACACAGGTCACCGTGGCCGTAGGCGAAGAACGCGTAGTCGCGGTGCCCGAGATCATGTTTCACGCGCCCGATACCCAAGTCATTCTGCTCGACGATGCCTACCAACACCGGGCCATCGGTCGCGATTTCAACATCCTGCTCACCAGCTACCCGCGCCCCTTCTACGCCGACCGGGTGCTGCCCGCCGGACGGCTGCGCGAAGCCCGCCGGGGCGCCCAACGCGCTGATGCGGTGGTGGTGACCAAGTGCCCCGACCACCTACCGGAAGACGAGCAAACGCAGATAACGCGTCACATCCGCCAGTATGCCCAACCCACCGTGCCGGTATTCTTCACGGGTATCCGCTACGAAGCGCCGCGCGTACTGTCTCCCAAAAAAGACGCACCGGATACCCTGGCGACCGACCGAGCCGTGGTTCTTTTCTCCGGATTGGCCGATGCGGCCCCCTTTGAGGCGTACGCCCGCCAACATTTTCAGGTGACCGACCATATTACTTTTGGCGATCACCACCGTTATAGGGATAAAGACCGGCAGCAACTGACGGCAGCCCTGAAAAAAGTAGGCCCGTCGGCCTGCCTGCTAACCACCGAAAAAGACATGGTAAAACTTGACGATGCCCCCTGGCACCCGCTCCCCATCTACTACCTCCCCATCCAACCCTGGTTCTTGGCGCAAGAAGATCAGTTTCAAGACCTGCTCCGGCAGCAAATTTGCACGTACCACGGAGCCTAGTTTGTTCATGAAGTTATTCTCTCGCTTACTTTTGCTCACGATGCTGGCGCTTGGCCCCTTCCGGGTGGTGCTGGCCCAGGTGCGCATCCCCACGATGGGCGACACCACCAGCCGCAGCAAAGAAGATACCGTGCGCTACGGTCCCCAAACCACCTTCTACTTTCAGGAGCACAACCTGCGCTATAACCGGCTGCGCCAGCAAACGATTGATACCACCCTGACGGGTTCCTACAACTTTAACCCGGTAGAGGCAGCAGGAAACGACATGCAGTACCTCGGCATCCTGGGCATGGCCGCCCGTCCGCTCTTTCCCGAACCGGCTACCCTGCCGGGCGTGCTGTCGGGACAAAATGCCTTCGACCCGTACGTGACCGACCCCCGGGAGGTGAAGTACTACAACAGCCGCTCGCCTTACATCCTGATGCACCCCACCTTCGGCGGCAACGGGCGCAGCGCGGGCGACGTGATCTTTACGCAGAACGTGCGGCCCAACTGGAACGTGGGCTTAGAGTATCAGTGGCTCAGCATCCAGACCCAGATCGACCCGGCCTCGCGCAACGACCGGGTGGTGGAGTCGTCGCACCTGAGCCTGTTTACCTACTTCCAGACCAAAAATAAGCGCTACGACCTGCTGGCCAACCTCACCCGCTTCGGGCACAACGTGGAAGAATTTGGCGGGGCCAACGAAGTGGTGGATGTTAGTCAGGGCTACCGCGACTTCTTCCGCTACCGCAATACCAACGTGTGGCTCGATGAGTTTACCGGCCGGGAGTTTCGGTTCAACTACCACCTCTATCATCAGTATAAAATCAACGATCTGCTGCAGGTATACCACGAGTTTGACCGCCGCATTCAGCACGACTACTTCCAGAACCAGCTGGACGAGCCGGACCTCACCGTCGACTCACTCTACTTCCGGCGCATCCTGATCGACACTGCTGAAACCTCCGACGCGCTGCGCTTCCGGGAGTGGAACAACGAGGTGGGACTCAAGGGCAACTTGTCGCGGCTCTTCTACAGCGTGCACTACCGCATCCGCCAGGCGAACGTGAGCTACAACCGCGATACGGTGGCCACCCTACCGACCTTTGGCCCGAACGAAGTGGGCAACCGGCGGCGCACCGAGCTGTACGCGGGCTTCGACCTGCGGCTCGACCTGGGTGAGAATACCTTTTTGCGCGGCGGGGCCGATTATCTGTCGGCGCAGAGCTACCGGCTGGAAGCCGAGTTTAGCAATCCCATCCTGAAGGGCAAGTTTGTGCGGGCGCGCACCCTTCCTTCGTTTACGGAGTCGCAGTTCGTGGGCAACCACAACTACTGGAGCAACGACTTCGACCCGGTGGGCACCGACCAACTCACGGGCTCCGTCGAGTATCAGTTTGCGAACCTGTACCTGCGTCCGTTCGCGACCATCACCAACGTGAACCGCCCCATCTACTACGTGCGCGACACCGTGCCGCCCATCCCCGACCCTGAACAAGATCGTTTGTTGGTGAGTCGGCAGGCCTACCCGGTGCAAGCCAGCGGGGGGGTGCGCATCCTGTCGCCCGGGGTGCAGTTCAACGCCGATTTCCTGAAGCGCATGCGCGTGCAGAACCGCCTGACGTATACCCTGGTCACCGGTCCGGCCGACGAGGCGTTTCCGCTGCCTACGTGGCTGGCGCACACCCGCTTGTTTTACGAGAACACCTTTCGGGAGGGGAAGATCACGCTACAGATTGGCGTGGATGCGCAGTTCACTTCGGCGTATCTGGCCCCGGACTACGACGTGGCCACCCGGCAATTCTTCCTGCAGCCCGACGGGGTGCCGGAAAACGATCCGATTGGTAATTTGAGCACTCCGCTGCCCGACTATCCCGGATACATTGTGGTTGACGCGTTTTTCGTGATGAAGGTGCGGACGGCGATCCTCTACATTAAGGTGCCCTACGTGAACCAGGGTTTGCCGGAGGATGGATACTTTGCGACGCCCTTCTATCCCGGACAGCAGCGGGCGCTAGCCGACGTGGGTATCCGCTGGATGTTTTTTGACTAACCGCAATCACCGCTTCACTGGCTACCGAATGTCCTTCAATCGCTTGGTAAGCTTCTTTTCATCTTGACGACCATCCCAGAAGGTGATCAGCCGAATATACTCGGAGGTTACTTGATAGTAGAGCACCGTATATTTATTGACAATAAACTTATGAATCTGACGTGAAGCATCCACTTGGTAGTACGTGGTGGGATCGCTCATAACAGCGGCCAACCCTTCGTCTAGCGGTGACCAGATAATCTCCAGGCTCATAGCTATACTTCTTTCTAAAGGTACTCATCACCTCAGCGTGTGGTATACCTTGCCCTTGCTCGAGTTGGGACAATCCCTTCTCTATCGCCGCTCGTTCACCTTCCGATAAACGATCCCAGGGGGGTGATCCTGAGGAGGCACTATCATTGCTGACTAAGTCGCTGACCATACTATGTAGCTTTTGTAGTTCGCTCTCTGAGAGTTGGTCTACGATTCTGAAAATGTCTAGTTTTAGTTCTGCGTTCCTCATGATGGTATACTTTTAACAAAGATAACAATTTAGTGCGTCATGTGCGTTGGCCTTACTGCCTATTCGTAAACAGGAATTAATAGCGCAATTACCGCTTGCTAACCGGCACGTTCAGGTTCACCTCAAAATCATCGCCCACCGTAAAGGCAAAGAATGGTCCGTCAATGCCGAATTCTTCTCGATTCACCGTGAAGGTGCCGTTGAACGTGGCCGCGTTGCCCTGCGTTGAGAAGGTGAAGGGAAAGGTGATCTCCTTTTCTACCCCGTGCAGGGTCAGGATGCCGGTCATTTGGTACTGATCATCCAGTGGCTTGATCTGCGATGAGCGAAAGCGGATCTCGGGATACTGCTCCACGTCGAACCAGCTATCGCCCCGGGCGTGCTTGTCCTTGGTCTTGTTGCCGGTGTCGATGGTGCGGGCGTCCAGCGCCACCTCGAACCGCCCCTGCTCCGGCGCAGTAGGATCAAAAACAATGGTGCCCGTCAGGCCCCGAAAGGTGCCGTCGGCTCCCGAACCGGAGAACCGCACCACGTAGTCTTCCGAAATATCCCAGGTGTTTTCCGGCGCGAAGCCAAAAGAAAGCAGCAGCACCAGAAACCATCCGCCGAAGCGTACTGTAGTAGGCATAATATCGTTCTGTTTAGGGTTACGCTTCCTTAAAACGCACGACATCGTGGCATGTTTTCGCCAAGAGTTCTACCTTCGCTGCTATGCTTGCTGAAAAACCGACGATCCTCAAACTCAAATTGCCCACCGACCCCCGCTGGGTGCGCTGGGTAGACGATAACCTGGAAGAAATTCTGACCGATCACGCCTACTGCGAACAGAAGGCGGCCTCTTCTTGCATCTCTCTGATCGTGCAGTTCTCGGATCGGCCTAGACTGGTCGACGTGCTCTCGCCGGTGGTGGCCGAGGAGTGGGAGCACTTTCAGCGGGTGCTGGAGCAGATTCGGCAGCGCGGGTTCACGCTGGGCAAAAAGCGCACCGATGAATACGTGGTAAAACTCGCGCATCACGAGCGCAAGGGTGGAGCCATCGAGCGGCAGTTGATGGACAAGCTGCTGATCAACGCCATGATTGAGGCCCGCAGTTGCGAGCGCTTCAAGATGCTGTGGAAAAACCTGACCGACGAAAGCCTGAAGGCTTTTTACTACGACCTGATGGCTTCCGAGGCCGGACACTACGTAAATTTCATCAAGCTGGCCAAAGAATACATGCCCGACGACGTGGTGAAGGCCCGTTGGGAGGAGTTATTGCGGATAGAAGCAGACATCGTCAGTGGCCTGGAGGTGCGTTCTGACCGGATACATTAGGCACAAGAGGTTAACAAATGATGCGTTAAAATGCATTCAGGCTTTCGCTTTTCGTTTTAAAAAACAAAAATTATTATGAACCAAAACTCGCTTACCTACAGAATTTTACTGAGTCCTGAACCGGAAGGGGGGTTCACCGTGACGGTCCCCTCGTTGCCTGGCTGTGTGACGTATGGTGATACGCTAGACCACGCATTAGAAATGGCCAAGGAAGCAATCTCGGGCTACATCGAGGTGCTAAAAGAAATGAACGAATCGGTACCTGACGATAGTAAGACCTTTGAGTACTCTTTGACCATTGCATCTTGATGGGAAAGCTACCGTCACTTAAGCCAAAAGACGTGGTAGCGCTTCTGAAAAAAGAAGGGTTTAAGCTAAAAAGGATTAAAGGAAGCCATCATTTTTTTGTGCATCCCACTACCAAGAAGATAACTACGGTACCTATGCACACGAAAGACTTACCAAAGGGCACTCTGTACGCTATCCTACGCCAAGCTGGTATTGATAAGGGAAGCATCTAAAGGCAATGTTAGCTGGGAAAATGAACATTAGAGGACCAAAGCTATTTCTTAAGTTCTTGCTTATTTTAATTCCCGGATTAGGATCTGATCTGGCTTGCTTCGCCCAAACCACCGAAACCCGCTACTACGACGACGAGCAGCAAATTCCCAAAGAAACCTTCCGGGTATCGGCCACGGACCCCAGCGTGCTCGATGGACCGTACACCGCCTACTTCACAGACGGATCGGTGAAGACGAAGGGACAGTACGAAGCCAACCGGGCCACCGGCCGCTGGGAATACTTCTACGAAAACGGAGCGCCAAAGATGCGGGGTGAACTCCGGAACAACCGCAACGCCGGCCGCTGGGAGTATTTCTTCGAGAACGGCCAGCTGCAAATGGCTGGGACAGTGAATGACAGCACGCGGCAGGGCCCGTGGCGGTTCTACTACGAAAATGGGCAACTCAAGCAGGAAGGATCCTTTACCGCGGGCCAGCGAAGCGGCCCCTGGAACGAATACTACGAGGACGGCGCCCTGAAATCCCAATCAGTGCATCAGCAGGATACGGTCTACTACCAGGGTTTCTACGCCAGCGGCGCGCGCCAGCTGGAGGGGGTCAAGGTGAAGGGCCGCAACCAAGGGCGGTGGAAAAGCTACTACGAAACCGGCGAACGGCAGGCCGAAGGAGCGTACCAAAACGGCACACGGCACGGTCCCTGGAAGTTCTACTACCGAAACGGCAAAATTTCGTCCGTGGGTGACTTTCTGGAAGGTTTGTCGGTAGGCAAGTGGACCTACTACTACGATAACGGAACGGTGAGTGCCGAAGGAGCCGAACGCGATGGAGTGAAGGAAGGCTACTGGAAGTTGTACCACAGCAACGGCGACTTCAAGGGAGAGACCATCTTCAACCAGGGCGACGGCACCTATCGGGAGTACTACGATGACGGTACGATTAAGGTGAAGGGCCGCATCGTAGACGGGGTGAATCAGGACAAGTGGCAGTATTTCTATCCCGACGGAACGCTAGAAGGCGAGTGCGTTTTCACCGACGGTGAGGGCACCTACTCGGGCTACTACGCCGACGGGTCGCTGAAAATGAGGGGCACGGTGGCCCAGAGCGAGCGCACCGGGGCGTGGGAGCTGTACGAACCTGATGGCACCCTGGCGGGCTACTACAAAAGCGTGTACCAGAACAATGAGCCGCAGTTTGAGGCACTGGAAGCGTACCTGGGCAAGGAGAAAGGCCGGGAGGATAGCGTGGGAGCGCAAAATCCCAACTATCTGTTTCGCAAGAAAAAAAGGCTGCGCTACTTTGAGCGCAAGCTCAACGAGCGGCAACGCATTATTGTGGGCGTCAATCCGATGGCGCTGCTGGCGAACCGGCTGCCCCTGGGCGTAGAGGGCTACTGGCAAGAGCGTTTGGGCTACGAGCTGGAAGGCGGCTTGTTCCGTGATCCCTTCTGGGGAGGAAGAGCCTCCGTGGTTAAGAATACGGCCTACCAGCGCGGGTTTTTTGTGCACCTCAAACAAAAGTTCTATCACCCTGATTCGCGGGCGGGTATGTTTTACTTCGGGCACCAGCTGGGGTTCGATTATTTGTTTCACTACGCGAACGTGGCGGCCCCTACCCCGCCGGGCGGCCCACCCTACGCGCCGGAAACTCGTTTGTTGGCCAAAGAACAACGGCTGTCGTACGCGCTGCTGGTGGGCACCCGCCTCATCAAGGATGGTGACCTGGTGAACACCCGCATCGTGCGCGACCGCCACGCCCGGGGGCTCACTTTCGATCTGTTCGGCGGCATCGGGGTGGGCTACCGCTTATCCCACGGGCGCTACGAAGAGGGAAGTCCGGAAGCTAATATCATTGACCAAGAACTGAATCGCCCCTTTGTTCCGTTCTACTTCGGAGCCACGGTCGGCTACGCATTTTGAAACAACCGGAATATGGAGAACGGAGAATAAAGCGGCGTATATCCGTTCTCCCTTTCACCTTTCACCTTTCACCTTTCACCTTTCACCTTTCACCTTTTATCTTATGTCTAAAAAAACTGTCATCATCGGAGCCACCACCAACCCATCGCGTTATGCCTACACGGCGGCGCACCTGCTCACCGAGTATCAGCACCCCATTGTGCCGGTAGGGATAAAGCAGGGCGAGGTAGCCAACCAACCCATCTTAGACTTGCACGAGCGCCCTGAAGTCACTGAGGTGGACACCGTGACGCTGTACATTGGGCCTCGCCACCAGTCCGAGTGGTACGATTACATTTTAGGTATAAAACCCCAGCGTATCATTTTTAATCCCGGTACCGAAAATAGCGAATTCTACCAACGCGCCACTGAGCAAGGAATTGAGGCCGTGGAGGCCTGCACGCTGGTGATGCTACGTGCCGGAACGTACTAGCTAAAACCGTTTAATTGTCGTAATTTTGGCTGTTAAGCACTACAACAAATATGGAAGAATCAAACATTGAAACGGAATCATTAGCCGCCATCAGCGCGGGCGATTATTCAGCCAACAACATCCAGGTTTTAGAGGGTCTAGAGGCCGTACGAAAACGTCCCGCCATGTACATTGGCGACGTGAATAACAAGGGCTTGCACCACATGGTCTACGAGGTGGTCGATAACTCTATCGACGAAGCACTGGCGGGCTACTGCAATCGAATCAACGTCACCATCGAGCAAGACAACTCAATCACCGTGCAGGACGACGGCCGCGGCATCCCGGTGGACCTTCACCAGAAGGAGAACCGCTCGGCCCTGGAAGTAGTCATGACCGTGCTGCACGCGGGGGGCAAATTCGACAAGAACACTTACAAAGTATCGGGCGGCCTACACGGCGTGGGCGTGTCCTGCGTGAACGCCCTGTCGGAAAGCCTGCACGCCACGGTGTACCGCAAGGGCAAAGTATACGAGCAGAAGTACGTGCGCGGTGTGCCGCTGTTCGAGGTGCGCGAGATCGGCACCACCGACCGAACCGGCACCACGGTGCACTTTAGACCCGACTCCGAAATCTTCACCGTCAAGGAATACAAATACGAAACCATTGCTACCCGCTTGCGCGAACTGGCCTTCCTGAACGCGGGTATCCACATCACCCTCACCGACCGGCGCGACAAAGACGGTGACGGCGAGCCCGAAACCGAAGAGTTTTGCTTCGAAGGAGGCTTGATAGAGTTTGTAAACTACCTGGACAACACCCGCGAAAAGCTGATTCCCGAACCTATCTACGTCGACACCGAAAAAAGCGACGTGCCGGTGCAGGTGGCCATGTCGTACAATACTTCCTACACGGAGAACGTGGTATCGTACGTTAACAACATCAACACTATTGAGGGCGGCACCCACGTGTCGGGCTTCCGCAGTGCCCTCACCCGCACCCTGAAATCATACGCCGACAAGTCGGGACTGCTCGAAAAGAGCCAAGGTAGAAATCAGCGGCGACGACTTTCGGGAAGGTCTCACCGCCGTGATCTCGGTGAAGGTGGCCGAACCCCAGTTTGAGGGGCAAACCAAAACCAAGCTGGGCAACTCCGACGTGATGGGGGCGGTCAACTCGGCGCTGGGTGACGCATTGTCAACCTACTTAGAAGAACATCCCAAGGAGGCCAAGCAGATTGTGTCGAAGGTGATTCTGGCGGCGCAGGCGCGGCAGGCCGCCCGCAAGGCGCGCGAGATGGTGCAGCGCAAAAACGTGCTCACCGGCACCGGCCTGCCCGGCAAACTCGCCGACTGCTCTGACAGCGACCCGGGCAATTGTGAACTTTACCTTGTCGAGGGCGACTCAGCGGGTGGCTGTTTTGTGGGTGAAACGGAAGTGGCGTTGGCAGACGGACGCAACTTATCATTCCTGGAACTTGTCAAAGAAGCCAAAGAAGGAAAGCAAAACTATTGCTATACGCTACTGGCCGACGGCTCCATCGGTATAGAGAAGATTCTATACCCACGGATGACGAAGAAAAACGCTGGATTGGTTAAAGTGACATTAGACAATGGTGAAGAAGTAATATGCACTCCCGATCATAAATTTATGCTGCGCAGCGGCGAATATCAAGAAGCACAATCCCTTAAAGCTAAAGATTCTCTTATGCCCTTGAATCGCAAACTATCCGAAATAAAGAATAGGATTACGATTGCGGGCTACGAGATGGTGCTAAATCCTGCTACCCACAAGTGGATATTCACGCACGTTTTATCTGACAAGTACAATCTCAGAGAAAAGATTTACAAGAAAGAGGATGGTGACGCTCGTCACCACGCTGACTTTAATAAGCTAAATAATAATCCTGACAACTTGGTGCGACTTAGCAAAGAAGACCACTTAAAGATTCATCAGAAACATCTACAACACACGCTGCATCGCGAAGACGTAAAGGAGAAGTGCCGAAAGATAAAACAGACGGCTGAATTTCGAGAGAAAATGAGCCAGCGTATGCAAGAGCCGCGAACTCGAGAAATGTTATCGGAAAACGCAAAAAGGCAGTGGGAAGATGAAGGCTATAAGGCGTACATGGTTGATAAATTCTTGGCTTTTTATAATCAAAACGATGCTTACCGATCAGCAAATAACCAGTTACTGTATAACAACCAGGAAGAGTACTGGTCAAAAGAAGAAAACAGACTAAAGCAGTCACAGCGAGTGACAGAGCACTTTAAGGAGAATCCTGAAAGGAAAGGTGCGCTTTCTAAATTAGCTACTGAGCAATGGAAGAATGATGATTTATTGGGATGGAGAAAGAACAAGATCTCAGAGCAATGGACTGATACTTTTCGTGAAAAAAGGAAAGCTGCTTACGATAAAACGTACTCTGAGCATACTATCCGTCTACTACGAGAGGTTTGGGAAGGTCATGGCAGCATAGAAAACTTTGATGAGACCAAACGAAAGGAGTATCCTAAGCGAAAAAACGTTCTTAAAATGAACAACTTCGCTGAGCGATATTTTGAAGGAAACATCGATCAAGTAACTGAAGCAGTTAAATATTACAATCACAAAGTACGCTCCGTAGAATTTTTAAGCGACACCAAGGATGTATACGATATAGAAGTACCTGAAACCCATAATTTTGCGTTGGCATCAGGTGTGTTTGTACACAATAGTGCCAAACAAGGCCGCGACCGTTACTTTCAGGCAATCCTACCGTTACGCGGTAAGATTCTGAACGTAGAGAAGGCCCAGGAGCACAAGATCTACGACAACGAGGAGATCAAGAACATGATCACCGCGCTGGGCGTATCCTTCGGCACCGAAGACGACGAGAAGGGGCTCAACATGGAAAAGCTACGCTACCACAAGGTGATCATCATGACCGATGCCGACGTAGACGGGAGCCACATCCGCACACTGATTCTCACGTTCTTCTTCCGCTACATGCGGCCGCTGATCGAGAGCGGCTACTTGTACATTGCGTTGCCGCCCCTCTACTTGGTGAAGAAGGGCAAGGAAGAGCGCTACATCTGGACCGAAGAAGAGCGCGAGGCCGCCGTGCAGGAACTGGCCGGAGGAGGTAAAACCGAGTCGGTGGGCGTGCAGCGCTACAAGGGACTGGGCGAGATGAACCCCGAGCAGTTGTGGGACACCACCATGAACCCCGATACCCGTAGTTTGAAGCTAGTGACGATCGATTCGGCGGCCGAAGCGGACCACCTGTTCTCCATGCTGATGGGCGACGATGTGGCACCGCGTCGGGCGTTTATCGAGAAGAACGCGAAGTACGCGAACTTGGATATTTAACTTTGTATACTATGCACATTTGGTGCTTGAAAGCAACAAAATAGTATGAGAAAGATCATTGACATAGAAGACCCACTACTTACTAAGTTGAAAATCCTTTCCGCTTTCGAAGACCTAAGTGTTAAAGCTTTGATGGAAAAAGCGGTTGCGTGGTTTGTTGCCGAAAAAGAGAAAGAGCGGTTTGACAATATGAGTGATGAAGAGAAAGAAGATATTGGCCTACTACTGCTTATGCAGCAGGTTGATCGGACGGAAGAGGTTAGCGAAGACGAGTTCTTGAAAGCACTTCGAGAGTGAAAATAGTGTATACGAAAGCGGTTACCAAAGATGTTGGTAAGCTTAAGGATCAGAAAGTAATCGCTAAAGTCGAGACCGTGCTCGAATGCGATAAAGGCGGCTTCATCACTTCAAGAATTACCAGCTTTGAAGAAAATATCAGGGCATCCTACTGCCTATCGCATCAGAATTGGGAACTACCGACTAGGCTTGTACTATGAGAATGAGACCGTCGTACTGGTGAGATTCCTAAAGCGCAACGACATTTACAAGGTATTTCCATCCTGATTTCGCTTCACTCCGCCCGCAAACTATCCACCGGGTTCACCACTGCCGCGCGTACCGCCTGCCCAGCAACCGCCAGGGCGGCCACGGTCAAGGCTATCAAACCTATTCCGGCCAGCGTCCAAACTGATGTCCCCACCCGATAAGCGAACGTTTGTAGCCAACGGTCGGCGAGCCACCACGCCAAGGGAAGGCTAATAACAACCGCAAGCAGCACCAGTCCCAAAAAGTCTCGCGTGAGCAGGCGCACCACACTGGGCACCGAAGCTCCCAGCACCTTGCGCACGCCCACTTCCTTAGTGCGACGTACCGCACTCAGCGTAGACAAGGCCAGCAGCCCTAAGCACGAAAGGATGATAGCGACCGTCGCCAAGCTGAGGAAAAGCTTACTGAATCGCGCTTCGGCCGCGTATTGCTGGTCGTAGCGCTCGTCCAGAAAAAAGCAGGCAAAGGGCTTGCTCGGAACCAAGGCCTCCCAGCGGCTCGCCAAGGCGCTGATCGTGGCGGGCACATCATGGGGCGAAATGGTGAGCGTGGTAAAAGTGTATAAGTTGAAGCCGGGATTTACCCGCAGGGTCATGGGTGGAATGGCTTCTCGGAACGAGTGGACGTGAAAATCCTTAATCACGCCAATGATGGTGCCCTGCCGCTTGTTTTGCTCGAAGCGTTTCCCGAGGGCAGCCTCAGGATTGCTATAACCCAGTTGCCGAACCGTTGCCTCATTCACCAGCATCGCTTCGGTGGAGTCAGAAGCCCGGTCGGCAGAGAATCCCCGACCCGCGATCACGTTGATGTCGTACTGCTCCAGAAAGTCGTAATCCACGAAGTACGCATCGATCATCAGCTCCTGAAACACGTAATCATTGTCCTCCAACCGGGTGACGTACCGCCGGTTGGCGTGGCCGGGAACACTCGACGACAGACTGACTTCGAGTACGCCCGGCACGTCGGTTAACTGCTGCTTAATCAGGGGGCTTTGATTCCATACTTCTTGGTCGAAGTGGAAATCCACCACCATTTTATGCTCTTTGGAAAAACCCGGGTCGGAGGTTTGCAGGTACTGAAGCTGGCGGTACACCACGGCGGTAGCGACCATCAGCACAATAGATACGGAAAACTGCACCACGATCAGGGCAAGTTGCAATCGGTGACCGCTGGGCCTCGATCCGGTGGGTCGCCCAAAGTTACCCGCCACCCCAAAGCCCGAAAGCAGCCAGGCGGGATACAGGCCCGACACAACTCCGACCAGCAGAGCCACCAATAGTAACCACCCTACGTCCGGCAGGTGACTGAACAAGTTGGTGCGAACCACGCTTCCGGTAAGCTGGTTAAACCACGGCAGCAACAGTGAACTAAGAATGACCGCCAGCACCGAAGCCAGCAGACTCAACAGCACCGCATCCAGCAAAAATTGCCACAGCAACTGTCGGCGGGAAGCCCCCAGCACCTTGCGCACGCCCACTTCCTTGCTGCGCTGTAACGACAGGGCCGTAGTAAGGTTAATGAAATTGAAGCAGGCAATAAACAGCACGAACAAGGCGACAATAGAAAAGATGTAAACGTTCTGGACGTTGCCATGCACCGAACTGCCGGTCCGACTGCCTCTTGCCTGACCAGACAGGTACACCTCCGTGAGCGGCTCCAGTAAAAGCGAATACCGTTTTTCAGAATCCAGGTGCGGGCGGATGTGCCGAGAGAATTTAGCGCTCAGTTGGTCAGCATTCGTATGCTCTGGCAAGAGTAAATAGGTATAAAAACCAAATCGAGACCATTGCTGGTTCATCCCAGGGTTCCAAGCCTTCAGCAAGGTGGCCATCGACACCAAAATATCAACCCGAAAGTGCGAATTGTGCGGCATATCGCGCATCACTCCGGTGACGGTTGCCGGAGAATCATCCAGCAAAAGGGTTTCGCCCAGGCAATCTATGGTACCGAAGAAGCGCTGCGCGGCGGTTTCGGAAAGCACCACGGTGAGGGGCGCCTCCAGGGCGGTGGCCGCATCCCCACTGAGCAAGGGAAAGGTGAACACCGAAAACACCGATGGGTCGGCGTAGGCAATGGTTTCTTCGCCGAAGAAGCTGCGACTCTCCGGCTGCACAATCAGGTAGTCGAGGAGCAGCCGGGCGGCGTTCTCTGCCTCCGCGAAGGCTAACTGAAGAGTCGGAGCCATCGGAGCAGAGGTGCTCTCGTAGCTCACTCCGGCAGTGGTTTCTACGTCGGTGACCAAGCGGTAGATCCGGTCAGCGTTTTCGTGGTAGGTATCGTAACTGAGTTCGAACTGCACGTATAATTCCGCTAGGAAGCAGACACATAAGCCAATGGCTAGACCTAACAAATTGATGCCGGAGAAGAACTTGCGCGACCATAAGTAGCGCCGGGTGGTGCGGAAGTGGTTGCGGAGCATGACTGCTGAAAGTAATTATTTTGGTTTATTGCTCCAATAATAAGTATTTCTTTGTTGCACAGTGAGCCCATATCATCTTAAAGTAATTTTTCACTGATCACAACCAGCCCAAACCTATGATACGCACCCTTTCCTTAGCATTTTTGGCCGGAGTGATAGCCCTTTCGGGTTGCGGACTGGCCACCGAGATTGCCGCCCAAACCGATGGAAAAGATACGATCTCTTCTTCGTTGCTGCTAAATAAGTACACCGCGGTGCGCCTCGACCCCGCCCTTAACCACCTGGGCGAGCAGCAACGGCGGATGGTGGCGGTCCTGATTGAGGCGGCCGACCGCACCAACGAACTGTTCTGGTACGAAGCCTACGGCCACCGCGACAGTCTGCTAAACACCAAGATTAACCCACCCACGCGGGAGTTTATTGACATCAACTCCTGGACCGCCTCGACGCGCAAAACATTCCGGCAGACGTGGTGTTTGAGCAGGGGCTGAACGTGCTGGGGCTTTCGGCAGGGCGTGAGTGAAAAGCCCGCCAGCGTGGCTACGCCGTACGGTCTAAATTAATGCACTATGTCTATCGCTAACAACCTTACCAGGATTCAATCTACCCTTCCCAGTCACTGCCGCCTGATCGCGGTGAGCAAAACCAAACCGATCGAGGCGCTGCAAGAAGCTTACGCGGCCGGAGTGCGCGACTTTGGCGAAAACAAGGTGCAGGAGATGACCGACAAGCACGAGCAGTTGCCCCAGGACATCCGCTGGCACATGATCGGCCACCTGCAACGCAACAAGGTGAAGTACATCGCGCCGTTCGTAAGCCTGATTCATTCGGTAGACAGTTTACGCCTATTGCAGGAAATAGATAAGCAGGGTGCGAAGGCCGAACGTATGATCGACTGTTTACTACAGGTGCACATTGCCGAGGAGGAGAATAAATTCGGTTTGTCGGATCAAGAATTGATGGCCCTGCTGGAAAGTGACGAATTACGAAAGGCCAAACACGTGCGGGTGGTGGGTCTGATGGGCATGGCCACGTTTAGCGACAACCCGGAAGACGCCCGCCCCGAGTTCAAGCAGCTGAAACAGCTGTTTGAGCAAACCAAGCATTTAGCTTTGCCCAAAAACGCCGTGATGGAGCAGTTGTCGATGGGCATGAGCGGCGATTACACGGTAGCCGTTGAGGAAGGAAGCACCATGATTCGCATCGGCACCACCATTTTTGGCCAGAGAGCCCCCCACTGATGACCCAAAAACTTGTATTACTCACTGCTGCCGGGCTGGGTGGACTATCCGTCGGCATTGGTGCCTTCGGGGCCCACGCCCTGCGCGCCACCCTGGAAGCGGGCGGACGCATCAACACGTTCGAGACGGCTGTCAGGTATCAATTTTACCACACGCTCGCTCTGCTGGCCATTGGCATCCTGATGTATCACCTGCCGGACAAGCGGCTGGGCTACGCGGCCGTGGCGATGGTGATCGGCATCGTTATTTTCTCAGGATCGCTGTATGTGCTGTGCCTCACCGGTGTGCGTTGGCTCGGTGCCGTAACGCCCCTGGGAGGAGTAGCGCTGATTGTGGGGTGGGTGCTGTTGGCAGTGAGTGTGTATCGGAGTTAGCATCAGTGCGAGTTGACGGTTAATTAGTGAGGTTATCGAGTACTACTACCTATCATCAATGAAAACCGTGTTCAGTTTCAATCCAAAGCGCTATAACTTCTGGCCGATCTACGAAGCGCTCAAAGAATACTATCCTATTGGTATAAAAGATACCTATCCCGGCATCTACTACGACTATCCCGGCACAAAAAGACTAGAAGAGTTGGTGGTAGATAACGTAAACATCCGGGCGCACTACCGAGAAAGGTGGATTAGGGTAAAACGAAAATGGCAAAAAGAAGTAGGAAAACCTATTCGGGAAACGACCTACGGACAGGCTCCCTCGTTTAGTGCGTACGTGGAAGTTTCTCGAAAGAAAGTTGACAGTTGTATCGTTTCTAAGGAGCTACATTTTGCGGTGAGCTTCCTTGGGTCTTTTTACACAATTTTTGGACTTGAAAACACCACGCTCATTGAGGAAGATAGGCATTATCCTCAAACTAACCGGGTAATCATCTCGCCAACGTCTGGCTACGACCAGTACTTCACAAAACTAAGCGAGGAAATAGAAAAGGACTTCTCAGGATACAAGTTTGTACCGTACTTCATCCATCATATGTTTATTGACGGACTAAGGATGCGGCACCAAGACGACGATGAAAACCGAGTGTATCACGCGCTTTTCAACGACAACTTTGCTTTCAGCGCTCCAATTGTCGGCGAAGAGCATCACTACGGGATGGACCAGTGGCTAGTTGATGATCCTGACGAGGGCGGCGGCGGTGGTTGGGTAGTAAGACCTCCGAAAGGGAATAGCTAAGATTTCATCCTATCAATGCGCCTCCAGCCAGTTCTCTCCCACCCCGGTCTCCACTTCCATCGGCACGTCCAGCGGCAGCGCGTCGACCATCAGTTCGCGCACCCGTTCGCGCAGCGTATCCACCTCGTCGCGGTGGGCGTCAAATACCAGTTCGTCGTGCACTTGCAAAATCATTTTTGATTGTAACTTCTCCTGCCGCATCCAGTCGGCCACCCGCACCATCGCGATCTTGATCATGTCGGCCGCCGTGCCCTGGATGGGCGCGTTGATGGCGTTACGCTCGCTGTAGCCCCGCAAAGTAGGGTTGCGGGAGTTGATGTCGCGCAGGTAGCGCTTGCGCCCCAGCACCGTTTCCACGTAGCCCTGCTCACGGGCCTGCTGAATCACCCGGTCCATGTAGCCCCGGATGCTGGGAAACTGCTCGAAGTAGGCCTTGATGATATCCGACGCCTCGCCCCGCGGAATGCTCAGTCGCTGGGCCAAACCAAACGACGATACTCCGTAGATAATGCCGAAGTTAGCGGTCTTGGCCTTGCGCCGCATATCGGGCGTCACCTCAGCAATCGGCACCTGGAACATCTTGCTGGCCGTGGTGGCGTGGATGTCCTGCCCCTGCCGAAACGCCTCGATCATGGTTTCGTCCTGCGCGAACGAGGCGATAATGCGCAGCTCCACCTGCGAGTAGTCGGCCGCCATCAGTACAAACTCCTCACCGCGGGGCACAAAGGCTTTGCGGATTAACTGCCCCTTCTCGGTGCGGATCGGGATATTTTGCAGGTTGGGATTGGTAGAACTGAGCCGCCCGGTGGAGGTCACCGCCTGATTATACGAGGTGTGGATGCGGCCGTCGTAGTTACTCACCAGTTTGGGCAGCGCGTCTACGTAGGTGTTCTTGAGCTTCACCAGTTCGCGGTAGTCCAGGATGCGGCGCGCAATGTCTTGCTCGGTGGCCAGGTACGACAGGATGACCTCGCCGGTAGCGTACTGTCCCGACTTGGTGCGCTTGGGTTTTTCCACCAGCTTCATCTGGTCGAACAGCACTTCGCCGAGTTGCTTGGGCGAGCCGATGTTGAATTCAGTGTCGGCCAGGCGAAAGATATCTCGCTCAATCTCCTGAATGCTGATCAGTAACTCATCCGACAGCTCGTGCAGGGTTTCGGAGTTGATGCTCACGCCTTCGTATTCCATATCGGCCAGCACCGGCACCAGCGGCATCTCCATCGTGTGGAACAGGCGGCTCATCGTTTCGTCCGGCTCCAGTTCTTTCTCAAACACCTCTTTAAGTTGCAGCGTAACGTCCGCGTCTTCTCCGGCGTACTCGGCCACTTCTTCGGGCGGCACGTCGCGCATGGTGCCTTGCCCCTTGCCCTTCTTACCGATCAGATCCTCAATCGGCACGGTTTCGTACTCCAGATACTTCTCGGCCATCGCGTCCATGCCGTGCCCGGTCTCGGGATCGATCAGGTAATGGGCAATCATGGTGTCGAAGGTTACCCCAGCCACCCGCAGGCCGTACTTGCGCAGTACCAGTAGGTCGTACTTCAGGTTCTGCCCGATCTTGCCAATAGATTCGTTTTCCAGCAGCGGTTTGAATTCGTCTACCACCGCTTGCGCTTCGGTGGGGTCGGCGGGGACGGGGACGTAGAAAGCTTTGGCTGGTTCGTAGGCGAAGGCCAGCCCCACCAGCTGGGCTTCCAGGGCGTCGATGCGGTCGGTTTCGGTGTCGAAGCAGAAGGCGGGCTGCTGGCTCAGCGTTTGGATCAGCGTGGCGCGGGCGGCGGGGGTATCCACCAATTGATAATCGTGCTCGGTAGACTGGATATTACTGACATTACTGAAGGGTAAATCATTGTGATCCGGTGCGAGGGTTTCTTGGGGGGCGAATAGGCCGAATTGGGGCGATCCAGTGCCGGAAGCCGAAGAATCGTCATCCAGCACCCGGCGGATGAGCGTCCTGAATTCCAGCTCCTCGAAGAGCGGGCGCAGGGCGGCATCATCGGGCGGACCGTAGCGCAGCGCTTCTTCGTCGAAGGCGATGGGCACGGTGATGCAGATCGTAGCCAGCTCCTTGGACAGGATGCCCTGCGCACTGAACTCGATCACCTTTTCGCGCTGCTTGCCCTTGAGCTGGTCAGCGTTGGCAATGATATTCTCCACCGAACCGAACTCCCGCAGCAGCTTCGCGGCCGTCTTGGCCCCGATACCGGGGATGCCCGGGATGTTATCCACCGCATCGCCCTGCAAGCCCAGCACGTCGCGCACCTGATCCACCCGCTCGATGTCGAACTTCTCGCACACCTCTTTTTCGCCCAGGATATCCACACTGTTGCCCATGAAGGCGGGCTTGTAGAGGAAGATACAATCCTCTACCAACTGCCCGAAGTCCTTGTCGGGCGTCATCATGTAGGTGGTGAATTCCTTCCGAGCCGCTTGCTTGGCGATGGTGCCGATGATATCGTCGGCCTCGTAGCCGTCGAGTTCCAGCACCGGCACGTTGAAGCCGCGCACGATGTCCTTGATAATCGGAATGGCGGTGCGGATGTCTTCGGGTTGGGCTTCGCGGTTTGCCTTATAGGGTTCGTAGCGCTCGTGGCGGAAGGTGGGCACGCTGGTATCGAAGGCCACGGCGATATGGGTGGGTTTCTCCTTGGTGATCACCTCGAACAGGGCGTTGGTGAAGCCCAGGGCGGCACCGGTGTTTTCTCCTTTGGAATTGATGCGGGGATTCTTGCTAAAGGCAAAGTGCGCCCGGTAGATGAGGGCCATTGCATCGAGCAAAAAAAGTTTCTTGGCAGGTTGACTCATAGCCACCAAAGGTAAGGCAACGGACTGTGATTTGCTACCCGAACAGACATTGGAAATTGCGATTTGCTACGTGATCAGACATCAGAAATTATGAGATGAGGGTTTTCCCCGGGAACTGGGTTGCCAACAGCAGTTGACAGGCTATTTCCGCGGGAATTGGTCTATCAATATTGATTGACGGGCTACTCACGCAAAAAATTGGGCGTCGACGGTGATTGACAGCCCAACCACGCAGCGATCGGGTCGTCGACAGTGATCGACGGCCTCTCCACGCCGTGGGCAGCGTATCGACGGCCATCGACGGGCTCTCCACGCCGTGGGCTGGCTGTCGACAGTGATCGACGGGCTCTCCACGCCGTGGCGGGGTTGTCGACGAGGATCGATGCCCTCTCCACGCCGTGGCGGGGTTGTCGACCGACGATGGGAAACGGATCAGGATAAAGCTCAGCCCATTCTGAAGTAAGAATTTAACATCCTGAACACTAGCCCCCGGTATTTAGTCGTTGAGTAAGTTGTTTGGTAATCGTATCCAATTTCCAACCACGTAGCAAATCCCCCGTTTGTCCCCTACCGATAGAATGCCTAGTTTTGCGCCACGAAAACCACACCGTTCGCGATTGATGCCGTTGAGTAGACTTACTACGCTTTCACTCCTTATTATTGTTCTTGCCTGTGCTCCCGGAGCGGTGGCCCAGCAGATGAACCTGGCGCAGCAGGACCTGAGCAAGATGCGCGTCGACCAGCTCAGTGACGCCCAGATCGGGCAGTACCTCGAGCGGGCCGAGGCGCAGGGCATCACCGACCAGCAGATCGAGTCGCAGGCCATCATCCGCGGCATGCCCAGCTCCGAAGTAAGTAAACTCATGACGCGCATCCGCCGGGTGCGGCAGACGGGCGGACGCACGCAGAATCAATCGGGACGCCAGGGGAGTATGATGGCGGATCAGGACACCAGCCAGTACTCGCAGCGCGACATCGAGCTGGACATGATCTCGGAGGAAGAACGAAAGATCTTTGGCTTCGAGCTCTTCAACACCGAAGAGCTGAGCTTCGAGCCCAGCATGAATCTGGCCACACCCCAGAACTACCAGGTGGGTCCGGGCGACGAGCTATCAGTCAACATCTGGGGCGCCTCTCGCCAGAGCTACCCGCTGGAGGTGAACCGCGACGGCACCGTAACGCTCAACAACCTGGGGCCGGTCTATGTGAACGGCTTCACCATCAACGAGGCCGAAACCACCATCATCAACCGCCTCACCGAGATGTACGCTGGCCTGCGGGGCAGCCGCGAACGGCCCGCCAACACCTTTGCTGAGGTGTCATTGGGGCAGGTGCGCAGTATCAAGGTCAACGTGGTGGGCGAGGTGCGCCGCCCCGGCACCTACACCGTATCATCGCTGGCCAGCGCCTTTAACCTTTTATACCTATCGGGCGGCCCCTCGCGCATCGGCTCGTTCCGCAATGTGGAAATCGAACGCAGCGGCGAGGTGATCGCCACGCTCGAACGTGTATGACTACCTGGTCGGGCAGCGCCAGAACAACTTCGTGTCGTTGCAGGACCAGGACATCATCCGGGTGGTGCCCTACAACACCCGCATCGAGCTGGTGGGCGAGGTGAAGCGCCCCGGCTACTACGAGATGAAGGAGCAGGAAGCAATGGCGGAGGCTATTCGCTTCGGCGGAGGCTTCAGCGATCAGGCCTACACCCACCGCCTGAAGGTGGCCCGCAAGACCTCGCGCGCCCGGCGCATCCTCAACGTGGCCGAAGATGAACTGGGTACGGTGATGCCCCAGAACGGTGACGTGGTGACGATCGATTCTATTTTGGACCGCTTCGAGAACCGGGTGGAAGTGCTGGGCGCGGTGTTTCGTCCCGGCGAATACGCGCTCACTGATGGGCTGACGGTTGGCGAACTGGTGAAAAAAGCGGAGGGCCTGCGCGAAGACGCCTTTACCAGCCGGGCGCTGGTCTACCGCAAGGGCGACGACCTAACAACCACCGTGAGATCAGTCGATCTGCAGGGAGTGCTCACCGGACGCTCCGCCGACGTGCCCTTGCAACGGGAAGACGTGCTGCGGGTATACTCAATCTTTGATCTGGAAGAAGAATACCGGGTAAATATTGATGGCGAGGTGCAGTCGCCCGGTGAGTTTCCCTACATGCGGGGCATGACCCTGGAAGACTTGGTGGCCATGGCCGGAGGAGTGAAAGAATCCGCCTCGCGGGCGCGGGTGGAAGTGGCCCGCCGCATGAACACGGCCGGGACCATTGAAGAAAGCGACGGCGAAAGCTTTCAGACGGCTGAGACGTTTCAGTTTCGGGTGGATAAGAACCTAGCGTTGGGCGAAGCCGACGCTACCTTTACGCTGATGCCCTACGACCGGGTGTTTGTGCGACGCTCGCCGGGCTACGAAGAGCAGCAGATGATCTACGTGCGCGGCGAGGTGCAGTATCCGGGCACCTACGTGCTCAAGAACAAAAACGAGCGCATCTCCGACGTGGTGGCGCGGGCCGGAGGTCTTACCCCCTACGCCTACGAACCGGGATCGCAGCTCATCCGGCTAAACCCCGCGTTCTACGAAGAGTTGGTGATCAAGGAAGAGATCGTGCGTGATTCGTTGCGGGCGCTCCGCTACCAGCAGCGGCTCAACCGCATGAACGACACTAACAACCAGCGTTCTTCATCGGATCGCAACCAAAATAATGCTACTAATAATAACAATTACAGCGCCTCCTACGATTACGATGATGACCTGCTATCGGACGAGGCGGTGGTGGTGCCGAAGTACAAGATGAAGGAGTCGGAGACCCAGCGCATCGGCATCGAGTTGCAGGCCATCCTGGCGCAGCCCCGGTCGCGCTATGATCTGCGCCTGATTGACGGCGACACGCTCGATGTGCCCCGGGAGTTGGAAACCGTGAAGATGACCGGGCGATTGTTGTACCCCATCTCGTCGCGCTACGATCAGCGGAAGAATTTTAAAAACTACATCGCCGACGCCGGAGGATTTGCCGAAGATGCCGACCGCAAGAAAGCCTACGTGGTATACGCCAACGGCTCGGCCGACCGTACGCGCAGCTTTCTGTTCTTCAAAAATTATCCCGAAGTGCGGCCCGGAGCAGAGATCATCGTCCCTCAGAAGGCCAACCGGGTGCGTATGTCTCCCCAAGCGTGGGTAGGCATTGGCACGGGATTGGCTTCGATGGCGTTTACCATTGCCCTGATTATGAACCAAATCCAGGAGAATAACCGAACCCCGTGATACTTATACTTAGTTGAAGAACGAAGGAAACGATATCGAGCAATTTGAAGCGGCTACCCGAAAGGAAGCCAGAACAAAGCCTGACGTAGAGGAGCGGCTGGCTTCCTCTCACCGGGTAGCGCCCGTTTCCTCCCCGCCGTCAACGGCTTCGGTTGCCGAAGACGAGATTGATCTGGCTGACCTGGCGCGGCAACTGTGGGCCCGGCGGCGCGTGGTGTGGATCACCACGGCGGTGGTGTTTCTGATCGGTTTGCTGGTGTCGGTGGTGAGTCCGGAAGAGTACGAAGCTAGCGTGGTGCTTATGCCCCAGTCGAGCGACGCCAGCGGAGGCATCGGTTCGGGTCTGCTGCGGCAGTTCGGCGGCTTGGCCAGTCTGGGGCTGGGCGGAGCCTCGGGAGGAAGCGGCGGAACGCTGAGTCCGGATCTGTACCCGGAGATCACCCAGAGCACGCCCTTCTTTCTGGATATTATGGACGAAGAACTTTACTTCGCTACGCTGGACACGACGGTGAACTTCACGCAGTACTTCGGAGAGATAGAGCGGCCGGGATTGTTGGACTACTTGAAAACGTATACTATTGGTCTGCCGCGCCTTCTGATCAATCTACCAATTCGGTTCATTAACCTGTTTCGTGATTCACCCACGGCTCCCTTGCTGGTGCAGTCTCTCCAAACCGACACTGCCGCTACTGATACCTTGGCGCGCGTACCCCTCCGATTGACCGGACAGCAGCGCTCGGTGATGAATAAACTCAAAGGACGCATCACTACCACCGTCGAGGAGAACAGCACGGTGAAGATTGCGGTAGAGATGCCCGACCCAATGGTGGCGGCGGAGGCCACTGATATGGCGACGGGTTACCTTACCAACTACATACTGGAATACCGCACCGAAAAAGCGCAGCAAGATCTGAAATTTATTCAGTCTCAACACGACGATAAGAAAGCCCGCTACGGCGCTGTTCAACGGAGGCTAGCGCGCTTTCGCGATCGCAACATGAACATCATCTCCGAAACCGCGCTTATTGAGCAGGAGCAACTGGAAGCCGAAAACCAGCTCGCGCTGGGACTATACGAAAGCTTAGCGCAACAACTGGAGCAAGCCAAAATCAAGGTACAGGAAGAAACCCCGGTGTTCAAGGTGCTGGAACCGATCCAGGTGCCGCTGAGTCCGAGCAGTCCTAACCGTGAGCTGATTCTAATCCTTTCATTGTTTGTAGGCTTGTTTCTAGGATTGGGGCTGGTGTTTCTACAAATCTTGTATAGCAACGTGAAGCAGAATTTTACCAGCCAGTAGTGCCAATGCAGCAAGACCAGACCATAGCAATCATCGGATTAGGCTACGTCGGACTGCCGCTGGCGGTGGCCTTCGGCAAGCAGTATACAGTGGTGGGCTTCGATATCAACCACCATCGGATCGAGCAACTTCGGCAGGGCATCGATGCCACCTGCGAGGTAACCACCGAGGAAATGCAGGCCAGCAAGGGATTGTCTTATACGGCTGACCCACGGGATATTCGCGACGCGAACGTTTACGTCATCACGGTGCCCACGCCGATTGACCGCTACAAAAAGCCCGACCTGCGTCCGCTGTTCAGCGCCAGCCAAACCGTGGGTGACGTGCTCACCGCCGGTGACGTTGTGATCTACGAATCCACCGTGTATCCGGGCTGCACCGAAGAAGACTGCGTGCCGATCCTGGAAAAACACAGCGGTCTCACGTTCAATCAGGATTTCTACTGCGGCTACTCGCCCGAGCGCATCAACCCCGGCGACAAAGAGCACCGGGTAGAAACCATCAAGAAAGTAACCAGCGGCAGCACGCCCGAAGTGGCCGAACGGGTGGACCAGCTCTACCGCAGCGTGATCACGGCCGGAACGCACCGGGCGTCGTCGATCCGCGTGGCCGAAGCGGCCAAAGTGATCGAGAACGCCCAGCGCGACATCAACATCGCCTTTGCCAACGAGCTGGCGCTGATCTTTGATCGGATGAATATTGATACGCAAGAGGTGCTGGCCGCGGCGGGCACCAAGTGGAACTTCCTGCCCTTCCGGCCCGGACTGGTGGGCGGGCACTGCATTAGCGTCGATCCGTTTTATTTGACCTACAAGGCCGAAAGTGTGGGTTACCATCCGGAAGTAATTCTGGCGGGTCGTCGGATTAACGATAATATGGGTATCTTTGTGGCCAACAAGCTCGTGAAGCTGTTGTCGCACAAGGGCTGTAGCATTCACGGAGCCCGGGTGCTGGTGCTGGGCATCACCTTTAAGGAGAACTGTCCCGACATTCGCAACAGCCGGGTTATTGACATTATTCGTGAACTGCAGAGCTTCGGCATTCGGGTAGACGTTTACGATCCGCTGGCCGACCGCGACGAGGTGCAGGCCGAATACGGCTTGGCCTTGCTAGATGCTCCGCAATCGGACTACGACGGGGTGGTGCTGGCCGTAGGGCACGCGGAGTTTCAGGAACTGGACTGGTCGCAGTTAAAGAAAAAGAACACGGCGGTGTACGATGTGAAGGGATTTTTAGATAAGTCGCTGATCGACGCTCGCTTATAAGGAAAGCAGATGAAAGAAAAAGTGCTCATTACCGGCGCGGCTGGTTTTATCGGATTTCACCTGGCGCAGAAGCTAGACGCGCTGGGTTACGCCGTGGTGGGGCTAGACAACCTGAACGACTACTACGACGTGGGGCTGAAGGAAGCCCGGCTGGCTAAATTAGAGTCGCTGGAGAGTTTTTCGTTCCACCGCATGGAGCTGGAAGACAAGGAGCGTATTGACGCCCTGTTTGCGGCCGAGCAATTTGATTACGTGGTGAACCTGGCGGCGCAGGCCGGAGTGCGCTACTCGCTGGAAAACCCATACGCCTACATCAACGCCAACGTGACGGGCTTTCTGAACATCCTGGAAGCCTGTCGGCACCACCCGGTGAAGCACTTGGTGTACGCTTCCTCCAGCTCGGTCTACGGAGCCAACACCCAGATGCCCTTCTCCACGCACCACACAGTGGACCACCCGGTGTCGTTGTACGCCGCTACCAAGAAGTCGAACGAGTTAATGGCGCATACCTACTCGCACTTGTACGGCATACCGACCACCGGGCTGCGTTTTTTCACGGTGTACGGCCCCTATGGGCGGCCCGACATGGCGCTGTTCTTGTTCACCAAGGCCATCCTGGACGGCAAGCCGATCAAGGTATTCAACAACGGCGAGATGCGGCGCGACTTCACCTATGTGGATGATATTGTGGAGGGCGTGGCCCGCTTGCTGCCCCACGTAGCGACACCCGACCCACAGTGGAGCAGCGACGCCCCCGACCCGGCCAGCAGCTACGCGCCGTACCGCATTTACAACATCGGCAACAACAGTCCGGTGAAGCTACTGGACTTCGTGGAGGCCATTGAAGAAAGCTTAGGGAAGAAAGCCGAGAAAGAATTTATGCCGTTACAAGACGGCGACGTGCCCGCTACTTATGCTGATGTGGAAGACTTGATGCAAGCGGTGGATTTTAAGCCCAGCACGGATTTGCGAGTGGGCGTGCAAAATTTTGTGGATTGGTATCGGGAGTATTACGGGGTCCGCGCATGAGTAAGACGATCATTGATGCTAACAAGAGTGCGCTGTCGCTAGACCTGAAAGAACTCTTTCAGTACAAAGACCTGTTTTACACGCTGGCGTACCGGGATTTTAAGGTGCGCTACGCGCAGACGTTTTTAGGATTGGCCTGGGGCTTTATTCAACCGGTGCTTACTCTGGCGGTGTTTGGGTTGTTGTTTGGCAAAGGATTGCAGATTGATACCGGTGGTATTCCGTACATTCTTTTTGCCGCCTGCGGATTGGCGGGTTGGACGTATTTCTCGACAGTAATGGGTCAGGCAGGTAATTCTATTATTGGAGCGCAGGGCATGGTGCAGAAGATTTATTTTCCGCGGCTGGTGATTCCGCTCTCCAAAGCCGTGGTAGGACTGATTGACTTTGGCATTACCCTGGCAATCATCTTACTGTTGATGGTGGTCTACCAGTATCCGCCCTCCGCTAACCTTATATTTCTGCCAGTTTTCATTCTAATGGCGATTATATCAGCCTTAGGAGTAGGTATTTGGTTGAGCGCGTTGACCATCCGGTTTCGGGATTTCCAGCAGATCGTACCGTTTTTGGTTCGCTTCGGAATGTTCTTTACTCCGGTTGCCTACCCGGCGGAAGTGGTATTGGGCAAACTGCCTAACTGGGCCGCGGTCGTATATTACCTGAATCCCATTGCCGGGGTGGTAGAAGGCTTTCGTTGGAGTGTTGTGGGTGGAACCCCTCCCAGTAGCTACTCTTACGTGTCTTTCGCAGTAGTTTTTATATTGTTCTTGACTTCGCTGTTTTACTTCAAAAAAGTAGAAAGAACAATTGCCGATATTGTGTAATAAGTATGTCAGATATAGCTATCAAGGTTCAAAATATTTCCAAGCGATACCTTATTGGGGACACGTCGAACGGTAGCTTACAGGAAACGATTAGCGGTTTTTTCGGCAATAAAGGATCAAATAGAACCGAAGAATTTTACGCGTTGCGGGATATTTCTTTTGAAGTGAAGCGCGGAGAAGCCATTGGAATTATTGGTAAGAACGGGGCGGGCAAAAGTACTTTACTGAAAGTGTTGTCTCGCATTACTGAACCTACTACGGGCCGAATTGAAATCGATGGGCGGGTATCTTCACTGCTGGAGGTAGGTACTGGATTTCATCCGGAGTTAACCGGCCGGGAAAACGTTTTCTTAAACGGGACTATCCTCGGGATGAAGCGGCAGGAGATTAAAGATAAGTTTGACGAGATCGTTGACTTCAGTGGAGTAGAAAAGTTCTTAGACACTCCGGTGAAGCGCTACTCGTCCGGAATGAAAGTACGGCTAGCCTTCGCCGTAGCTGCACATCTAGAACCAGAGATACTAATTATTGACGAGGTGTTAGCAGTAGGCGACGCTGAGTTTCAGAAGAAGTGTTTGGGAAAGATGGAAGACGTGGCGGGAGAGGGGAGAACAGTATTATTTGTGAGTCATGATATGAACGCAATTTCTACTTTAACTAACCGATGTGTTGTTTTAGAGGGGGGGCGTTCTGAGTTTGTAGGACAGACGCAGAAAGGAATTAATTTTTATCTAGACAACAACCTTTCACAACAAAGTTTTTATTTAGACAATAGAATTACCTCTAACAAGCCATATTTGAAACAAGCGCAGCTACATACCGATCTACCTAATAATACGCAAAGTAACGGTAAGTCTATGGAAATAGTATTCACTATTAGCACCCCGATACCCATGAAAGGCGCTAGTTTTTCTTTTCAAATTACTGACAATAGGGAGAGAAAATACGTACACCTTTGGGTTTTTGATCACGAAGTATCATTTGGCAGAACAGTAGGAGAGTATAAGCTACGCTGCGTAATCCCGAGCCTTAAATTATATATGGGTAACTACTATTTAAGAACGTACTTATCAGGGCCTCCCGGAGGAGAAGTTTTTCAGACTTTGGAGAATATATGCCCCTTTGAAGTAGTCATGCTCGGACGGGCAAGGCAATTTCAGTTTCAACCGGAAGCTTGTGCTTACACTGAAAGTGCAGAGTGGGAGGTTGTTGATCTAATTTTAAACGAATAGTATGCAATTTGCAAAAACACTGGAGCGGATATTTAGGAAAGAGTCTGCAATAAAGAACAGTTTATCTAGTCGTATGTATTCGGATATCAGCGATCTTGATTCACGGATTATAAAGGTAGCTGCACCTTACACTATGACAAGTAAAGAAAGGATGATAGCACTTATCAACGCGGTAAGGTACTTAGAAAAGTATAACATTTCAGGAAGTTTCGTAGAGTGTGGAGTATGGCAAGGAGGAAGTGCAATGATTATGGCAGAGACGCTTAGCCATTTACAATCATTTAGAAGAGAGCTAATTCTTTATGATACATTTGAAGGTATGAACGAGCCAACTAGCGTAGATAGATCGTACGATGGGAAAGCTGCCGTGGACCAACTATCAGAAAGCACAAGCAAAAGAGAGAATCCACGTGCATGGTGTTATTCTACACTTAATGAGGTGAAAGGCAACTTGCAAAAAGTCAGCTACCCAAAGGAAAGGATTGTTTACATAGAAGGAAAAGTAGAAGATACATTAACAGGACATTTGCCTGACCAAATAGCGCTGTTACGGCTTGATACAGATTGGTATGAATCAACGAAAGCAGAACTTGAATATCTTTTCCCTAAACTTGTTCCAGGCGGGGTTCTAATCATTGATGATTATGGACACTGGCAGGGATGTAAAAAAGCAGTAGACGAGTACTTTGAACAAGAGAACGTGCCAATACTGTTTAATCGAATAGATTACACTGGGCGGATTGGGGTGAAACCATTCTGATTGTATGTTGCCAGACAAAATGCCGAATTGAGCATTTAGCAAAAATGCAGATTTTGATCGAATTGTAGTACAAAATTGCTGTAGAAGGTTCATTGTTATTACAAAAAGATCTGTCCCGGGAAGTGAAGCAGCGCGCTTAGAAAAAGTAATTCTAGAATATGCAGTTGTATAACCAAAGTAGAGAGAAAAACGTACAACAACGACTGCATCCTGATAAAGACCATCCTCGATACTACTTACTGAGTCAGTTGACTAAGGGTTTGACTGAAATCGTCGAAAAATACGTTGGTGATCGGCCGCACAGACGATTATACGACTTTGGTTGCGGGGTGATGCCTTATAAAGCAATTTTTCAGCCGCACGTAGAACGGTACGTTGGTGTTGATTTGCCGGGAAACGAATTAGCTGACATTCTGATTGATAGCGAGGGAAAGGCAGAAGCAACCGACCGCTCAGCCAGTATTGTGTTATCAAACCAGGTGCTGGAGCATGTGGCATCTCCTTCGACGTATCTGAACGAGTGTTATCGCTTGCTAGAAGACGACGGACTTCTCGTTTGTAGTACCCACGGCTACTGGAAATACCACCCCGACCCCAGTGACTACTGGCGCTGGACCGGTGAAGGGCTCAGAAAAATAATCGAAGAAGCTGGGTTTCAAATTATTGATACTATTGGCATTTGTAACTTGGCTTCATTGTCGGTTATCCTATTCCAAGATGCCATTTATTACAAGTTTAAAAACAAACGCTACCGACCGTTAGTCATCTGGTGTTTACAGCGATTGACCGCGTGGCTGGATAAGAAAGTATCAGGCGATCGGAAGAACGAGGCAGCAGTATTTTTGATTGTGGCTATCAAACCAAAAACAGTATGAGTAACGCTTCCGTAGAGCAGTTTTATGATGATTTCAGCCACAAGCTAATTGTAGACTATATGACGGGCAACCGGAGAATGGAAGAAGCCATCCGGTACGCCATAGGCTGTATTCCTGAGTCCGCGCAAGCCATCTTGGATATTGGGTGCGGCATTGGCTGGTCTACGCACGAACTAGCTACTCACTATCCAGACAAGAAGGTTGATGCCGTGGACCTTAGTGCTGGGTTGCTCCGAGTAGCAGAAACGCTTTTTGCGCGAGAGAATATCAGCTTTTCCAAGACCGACATCACTTCCGCAACGTTTGGCGCGAAGAAAAAATACGACGCAGTACTGATGCTCGACGTGTACGAGCACATTCCAGTTGGACACCGGGCCACTTTTCATCGGGCCGTCGATCAACTGCTTAATCCGCAGGGAGTGGTGATCCTAACGTGCCCCAGCAAATACCACCAGCAATGGTTGCGCACCCAACGGCCAGATGGGTTGCAACCGGTTGACGAAGACGTTACGCTGAACGAACTGACCGTTTTTGCCCAAGCCATTCGGGGCGATATTCTGGATTTCTCGTATCTCAGTATCTGGCAACAGTACGACTACTCGCACACCCTACTTCAGAAAGAAGCCGGAAAGTGGGCGGCTGGTGCTAAAGTATATACGGTGGGTACCGACCGGGCCATTCTGGAGGCTTTCCGCCAACGCGCGCAGCGGGTGCAGCAGAGTCAATATGCGGCTGATTTCTCGACTCAAAGAGAAGCGGCAAGGGCGAAAGCACCAAAGCCAGGCACCCTTAGCAAGATTCTTAATAAGCTTAGGTAGCATGAAGAAGCTAGCGGTAATGGCCCCCCACGCCGGGGTGGTGTCTGAGTCGTTTATCAAGCGGCACATGCTGTACCTGCACCCTGGGCACACCTGCGTGGTCGCCAACCACGGTCGGGATGAAGTAGATATTATCCGAGAAAAGTTGCCGTTACTCGTATTAGACAAAAAACAGAAGAAACAAACGTCTTACCTCGCCCAGGGGCGACAAAAGCTGCTGCAGAAAGCCAGAATAATTCCGCACGATCTTGATCGTTACGCAATAAAAAAATTTCTGAAACAGCAGCGGGTAGACGTCATTCTGGCTGAGTACCTAGACTATAGCGTGGGCTTGATTGATATAGCCAAAGAACTCGGCATACCGCTCTACGCCCACGCTCATGGCTATGACATATCTATTAACTTACAAGACGAAGGTTGGAAAGAGAAGTATTTGGCTCTTAACCAAATTAACGGTGTTATCACAGTTAGCGATTACAGTCGACAGAGGTTAGCAGAGATCGGCATTAATGCTGCAAAAATAACCGTAATACCCTGCGGAGTACCCCTTCCGCCGATAGAAAATCCGGCAAAAAGAGATACGGATAATGTATCGTTAGTAGCTATTGGCCGGATGGTAGCCAAGAAGGCCCCCATTTTATTGCTGGATGCGTTCCGGAGAGCCTTAACCGATGTACCGAACTTGCATCTCACTTATGTAGGCGATGGTCCACTGTACGCCGCGGCTTGGCAGTATGTACAGGCCTTCGGTATAGAAAAGCAAGTAACCCTGCGGGGATCCTTACCCAACCTGCAGGTGATGCCCCTACTGGCCGCAGCCGATATCTTTGTGCAACACTCCATCACTTGCCCCCTTACTGGCGATCAGGAAGGCTTGCCAGTGGCGATTCTGGAAGCATTGAGCTATGGTGTGCCGGTCGTGTCCACCCGCCACACCGGTATCCCCGAAGCGGTAACGGACGGTACCGATGGTATACTGGTCGACGAGGGGGATACTGTTGGCATGGCTCAGGCTATTATTGCCTTAGCTACCAATGATACCCGTCGGCAAGTGATGGGAGCTGCGGCCCTTAGTACAGCGGAAGCTCATTTTTCGTGGGAATTAGAGAAAGAAAGGTTGCGTAAGCTTATGGGTCTAAGTTAGATAGTGGTACTTTTCGATTATAACTCATTGTAAACAAAAACTGCGCGATGGCATGAGAGTATTTCTAGAAAAATTAGGACTTATATCAATAAGTAAGACTCAATATAAAGAGGAGTCTGAGTTGAAGTACTGGAAAACGCGAAAGGAAGAAGAAGTCCGGTTAGCAAATGACCATTACAAGCTTTTCTACACCGAAAACTTTAGCCTCTCCGATGACTTTTTCCAGGGTAAAAGAGTGCTTGATATTGGTTGCGGTCCAAGAGGAAGCTTAGAATGGGCCGATATGACACAAGAAAGAATAGGATTGGACCCTCTAGCAGATAAGTATCTAAAGCTAGGTGCTAACGAACATAAAATGAAATACATAAATGCATATTCCGAATCTATACCTTTTGAAAACAACTATTTTGATATAGTTTGTACGTTCAATTCTATTGACCATGTCGAAGATTTAGAGAAGACTTGCTACGAAATTCAACGAGTGTTGAGACCTAGTGGAACACTATTATTACTAGTCGATGTGCACGAGAAACCTACCACCAATGAGCCTCAGGTAATAGATTGGAACTTTGTAGCAACTTATTTTCCCACTCTAAATGTAATAACCGAAGAGCACTATGAGAAGTCAGAGAGCGGTATATACGACAGTATTAAAAGAAGAGTGCCATTCAACCACAATAACCCTCAAAAAAGATACGGGATTATCTCTGCCAGGTTGGCAAAAAACTAAGTAAAGTTTGGAAAATACCAAGCATTCAGATCCGCTGGTTAGTGTAATAATGCCTGTATACAATACGGCCAAATACCTAAGAAAAGCAGTTGAAAGTATTCTGATCCAGACTTATACTAACTTTGAATTCATTATTATCGACGATGCTTCGTCTGATGATTCCGTTGCCATTATTCGCTCTTATCAGGACAATCGCATTCGTCTGATAATTAATGAATCGAACCAAGGCATCAGTCGAACTCGTAATCGTGGATTGGATGCAGCCCGAGGAAGATATATTGCAGTCTTTGACAGCGACGATATCTCTTTGCCTGATCGAATTAAGAAGCAGGTGGAATTCTTTGAAGCAAATCCTGACTATGGGTTAGTAGGGGGACAAGTAATTCCTATCAGCGAGTGCGGAGATGTTTTAGGTGATGTATGGTCTTACAACGCTGAGCCAGAGGAGATTCCGGTACTACTACTTTTTAGAAATTACTTTGCCCAACCTTCGGTAATGATACGTACTACGGCGGTAGGCGCACATCGCTACGACCCCTCGTTTACCACCGCTGGAGACTATGACTTTTGGACTAGAATAGTCCAGGGAACAAAGTCATGGAATCTTCCCATCCCGCTTGTCAACTACCGAAGACATGCCGAAGGCATTACTCAAAGGTCTGACCGCGCAATGTCTATAGAGTCCGTAGAGAGAATCGTTGGGAGACAGCTAACTTATCTTGGCATAAGGCTTTCTAAAGAGGAATTGAAACTTTTTCGGCAACTTACTCGGAATAGCTACGACCCGAATCGGATTGTTTTAACGCGGAAGTTTAAAGAAGACAAGCATGTATTAAAAGAATGTTTTCGCCTTTTGGAAAAGATCGAAGAAGCTAACAAACGATGTAATATCTACGAATCAACTGCTTGTAAAAGAATATTGTGTCGGCAAAAAAAAGAACTAGCTACCTTATATGCGCGTAGCCGATACATCAATCCAAACAAATACAGCGTGTCACTGCTAATTCAATTTCTGTTTCTTCCGTACCAAAGTTATCGCTACATCCCTCTTAAAGATACTATCAGATTAATTTTGAATTGCTTAATTGGATACTCGAAAGCCAAAAACGAAAAAGTTACGTTAAGATAAAATCTCTAGTGCCCCCGGCACTAAGTAGTTGGTCGTTTAGTCAAGGCTGTTGGGCGACTAGACAAAGCGTGAGAAGCGAAGGTAGCCTGAGCTACCTGAGTGCCGAACAACGCAGTATAGGCGGTTAACAGGCCGAATAAATGATTAAGAATTTAGTGCCGGGGGCACTAGTGTGTACGATAATTTGCAGCAGCGAGGGGGTAGTTCCCCGTGTGGTTAACCTCCTCGCTAGTGAGAGTAAACGACGAAAACCTGTATTTTATCGTACGCTCGATCTTTATCTTCTACTTTGATTGACTAGTATATCAACCATTTTAGTTTACAATGCCTATCCCTGACTCTAAAATCAAGTTCAGCATCCTCATTGGTTTCAGAAACAGAAATATAAGCCGGGTAACCCGCTGTATCGAGTCTTTTGCGGCCCAAACATTCAAAAACTTTGAGCTTATTTTCGTCGATTATGGTAGTGATCCGGAGATTGCCTCCTCTGTCAAGAAGTTTTTAAGTGATTATCCATTCGTAAAGTATATCTACAACGACACCCGGGGTTGGTTTTGGAACCGAGCGCACGCGCTTAATACTGGGCTGGTGAATAGTGTTGGCACGTATATCATCGCTAGCGATATAGATATGATCCACGCCCCCAACTTTGTGGAAGCCTTAGACCAGATCGTGCAACCAGCCACCCTGTATCACTATCGGTGCTACTACTTACCAGAGAAATTTGACTACAGTACTGTTCCGCTTAATGCGGGTGAAAAGTGTTCCTTTCCCGTATCTTCGGAAAAGGCTCAGGGGTTGCTGGTAGTAGAAAGAGAGGCGTGTGAGCGGGTAGGGGGGTGGAACGAGAATTTTAAGATCTACGGTGGTGAAGATAACGAGATGAGTCAGCGACTACTAGAAGATGGTCTTCAGGTGCAATGGCTGCCCCTCGATAGGTTCACTACCTATCATCAGTGGCACCCATCCCATAAGAAAAGTATAGAGGTGCTTCCGTATAAATGGAAGCAGAAGATGGGAAAATTGGCCTCATCAACTGATCCCCAGGCGCAGCAGCGTGTTCCTATTGGTCACTTGTACACTACCGCCCAACGACACTCGTTTGGCAAAGGCGATCCAATGACGCACTATGAGTTAACTACTTACTTTAGCGAACAAATATTCAGCTTCTTAGAAGCGTACCTAAACAGTGAGTCGGGCAGTTGTTTTATGCTTAGCTGTTGTTATCATGAGCAGTTATACAATTTTCAGAAAAGAGAGCCCCTTAACTGGCCCCTCAGATTTATAAACTTTGTCCTGAAAAGGTTCAGTATTCAGATTGGGCTGCAACTTAGGTATTTGCCTGAGACAAGTAGTCCAGACTTGTTTCACGCTCGAGATGCGGTATTTTACCTGCTGGAGTATTTAATGACAGTAGACGCGGTAAAAGATTATCGGCTCACGTTCAATACCCAGAAGCTAGTACTAATGCTACTTCGGAAGTAGCTTGGTTGCGTATATTTAGGTCGTGAAAATACTGATAGGCATTCTGTACTGTATAGAAAACGAACGAGACGCGTGTGTTAAGTCTATTGAAGCACAAACGCACCGTGACTTTGACTATTTTATCGTAGAAAATTTACCTAAGAAAGAGGCTCATCATCAGCTCTACACCCGTTTTGCGGCTAGCGCGACAGAGTACGACATTTTTGTTAAATTAGACGCCGATATGGTAATTAGTTGAAATACCTACTTTGCAGAGGTGCTTGCTGAGTTTGCAGCAGACCCAGAACTAGGACTCCTTCAGGTAGCCGTATACGACTTCTTCACGGATCAATTGATTTTTGGCCAACACAATTATCGAAATACCATCCGCTGGGACACACGGACTGACCAGCTGTTTACCGATAAGCAAACCACTTCACAAAAGAGAGTCAATGACAGTAGCAAACTGGCCCCGGCGGCTTTTCACTGTCCTGATCCGTCGCCGTTTCAGGCGTTTCATTTTGGGGTTCACAAAGCAGTAAAGGTTATGCAAGTTGGTGCCGCCAACAAAAGAGTAGAACCACGGAACATACACTGGGACAACTTCCTTCGCACTCGAGCTCATTTCAAGCGGAACGACGATATACGACTAGGGTACGCCGTATTGGGGGCGGAAATAGCATTTAAGCAACGCTTTACTTATCGACAAGTGGACTACGGTGATCGGTTACTACAGCAACATTTTAGTGCGGTGAAGAATTTATCGTTACCGGAGGTGAAACAAACCATCTGGGCACACACTATTTTTAAGAGATTCCCTTCTTTTGTCCGGCTCGCTCTTGTATCGCTCCTTTCAGAACAGAAGGCAATGATCAACATCCCACTGAGTACCTACTATATGGTGCTTAAGAATACGGTGAAAAGGTTGTTTGAAGAAAACAATGACGTTGTTAGATGAAAGACATAGCGGTTTATACGGTTATCCTAGATAAGTATGACCCCTTGAGGGTTCCGCCTGAGCGAAGGTTGCTTGATGAAGCTGACTTTTACTGCTTTACCAACAGCCAACTAATCTCTGACTATTACACCATTGTTCCAACAGAAAAGATGTTTGACAGCGCTTCGCTTACGAATCGGTACTACAAAATTTTGTCGCATCCAAAACTGAGCAAATATAAATATACTATCTACCACGATGGTTCTGTTCAAATCACGGCTCACACGCTTCAGCCCCTAATCACTCAGATACTTAAAGGCAACCATCTGGCGCTGTTTAAGCACCGGTTCAGAACGTGTATTTACGAAGAAGCAAAAGCAGTAGTTTATTATCGAAGAGCAAATTACCGAGTGGTTTACAATCACGTAAGGCGATACCGTCAAGAGGGGTACCCCGCTTCTTTTGGATTGATTGAAGGCGGAGTCATTGTTCGAAATAATCAGTTGCCACAGCTAAAGAACTATATGAACGCTTGGTGGCAAGAAGTCTATAACAACGCGCCGCGCGACCAGCTTTCGTTTAACTATATTGTTTGGAAGTATCCGATCAACGTAGCATTTATTCCGGGAGATATGAGTCACAACGATTTTTTTAAATACTGTTTTCATCCGGCAAAATTGCCCCCTAAAACGCTACTCGAAAAGTTTGTTTGCCGATACTGGGCTATTAGAATCGATTTACTGCAGGGGAAGTTTAGTTTTGGTAATTACCTTATTTAACACCTGCACTGACGAAGCATACTACCACTTAAAATCTATTGATGCCGGAAACAGACATACGCGTACTGGTCGTTGTAGTGACCTATAATGGTTGTTATTGGATAAACGATTGCTTAGGCAGCTTACGGCAAAGTGACACCCCTCTGGATGTGGTAATCATCGACAACCAATCTACCGATGATACGGTGACTATCATCAAAGAACATTTTCCTGAGATGCAGTTAATTGAAAGTCAGGAGAACCTAGGCTTTGGCCGCGCCAATAACCTAGGTCTGAAAAAAGCACTGGAAGAGGAGTACGACTACACTTTCTTGCTCAACCAGGATGCCTGGATTAAGCCTAGCACAATAAAAACGTTGGTAGACATACAGCAGTGTTATCCTCAGTACGGCATCCTCAGTCCAGTGCACCTCAATCGGAGGGAAACAAGTCTGGATAAAAGTTTTGCCAACTACCTTCTGGAAGCAGATAGCCTTTCATTAATGTCCGACCTGCTATTACCGTATCTGTCACCCCAAAGAGTATATACGGTCAAATTCGTAAACGCGGCCGCTTGGCTCATTTCAAAAAAATGCTTACAAATGGTAGGGGGATTCGATCCGCTCTTCCCCCACTATGGCGAAGACCAAGACTACGTTCAGCGAGCCATTTACTACGGGTTTGAAGTGGGCTTCACTCCGAACACGTATATCATACACGACCGAGAGGGATACACCAAGATAAATGATATGCACCGCTCTTTAGCCCGACAGTATAAGGATAACCTTGTTCTTCTTAAAAATGTGCATCGCTCGTTTATCACAAACTTATATATTGCGGTTAGGAATGAAGTCTATAACGTACTAGTAGCATTATATGCCCTAGATGGGAGTCAGGTAGTGGTGAAGTTGAGGTTACTCTACAAAATTATTTCAAAAGCTGAGGCCGTGCGGCGAAGTTGGAAGTACTGCACTAATACCAATAGTGCATATTTGTGAATAGTTACTTTCTAAAAATAGAATATTCTATGATGCGTATGGTCAAGTTGGTTGAGTGTTTATGCTAATCATTTCTCTAAAATCTGGACAATTAGGGAACCGATTAGAGCTTTTTGCTCGAATAATAGCTTACGCTAGAGAGAAGGGCTTGACCGTAATCAACCCGTCTTTTGATGAGTATGCTTCTTTCTTTAAGTATCCGTCCCAATCACTATTTTGCCACTATCCACCTAAGAAGTCAGTGTTAGTCACTGCTTGGTTGAGAAAGCTGATGTACTTGCTACACGTTTACGCTGCAAAGACAGTGATTGTCCTTAATGTAAACAATTCGTTGTTTGCTTGTGTAAGTTTAAAATTGAGCGACCGGTGGGATATTGCTAGAAATGGTCTGCCGAACTCTTCGTTCGTATGGTTGCACGGTTGGAAATTCAGGACAAAAGATCTCTGCACCAAGCATCAGGAAGAAATACGAAGATACTTCACTCCGAAAGATGTTTATAAAAATAATATTGATAAACTATTCTCTGTCATCAGTCAAGAATACGATTTGGTTATAGGAATTCACGTTCGTCAGGGCGACTATAGAAGCTTCCAGGGGGGTAGATATTACTATTCTTCCGAAGAATATAAGTCGTTCATTGAGCAGATATCTTCGTTGTTTCCCCAGAAGAGAGTCCGTTTTTTAGTTTGCTCGAATACGGTTCAGAATATTGGTATATTTGAGAACTTAAATATAGCTTATGGAAGCGGGCACTTTATTGAGGATTTATATCTACTTTCTCTGTGCAAGTATCTATTTGGTCCTCCTAGCACATACACCAAATGGGCTTCTTTTTACGGAAAAGTACCCTTGTGTGTCATAGAAAATAAGTACCAAAGCTTGCAGCTTAGTAGTTGTCAGATAGCGCGACTATAAAGGTAAAGGCGTTTAACCGTATAAAGCAAAACACTCCACACCGCTTAACTCCCCCAAAACGTTAGTATCTTATCTAAGCAGTAATGAAATCACCTACCACCACTACTTTCTTGCGCAGTAACACCTACTTTAATATTTCGCGATCATGAGCCTCCTAAATCAGTTGAGCAATCTGCTTCCCACTAGTGCCCGAAATCAGCTTCAAATAACTAAAAATCGATTCAATCGATCTAAGACAGTTAGCGCATGGGAAGATGCAGGAAAACCAGTGCCTCCCCCGCATGAAATTAAGCAGACCACCATTGAGTTTTACCAGAAAAAACACAATTGTAACACTCTAGTAGAAACCGGAACCTACACCGGAAAAATGGTATTAATGCAAAAGGATAATTTTGCTAAGATCTATAGCATCGAATTAAGTCTTGAACTATGGAAGAAAGCAACAGAAAAATTTGCTAGCTATCCTCATATTGAAATTCTTCAGGGTGATAGTAGTCAGGTTTTGCATGAAGTAGTTGCGCAGCTCAATTCTTTCGCGATCTTCTGGTTAGATGGTCACTATTCAGCTGGTATCACTGCAAAAGGTGAAAAAAACTGTCCAATTTATAAGGAGATTGATGCTATATTTCTCAATAAAGAACAGGGACACATTATACTGATTGACGATGCCAGGCATTTTGTTGGCGAAGACGATTATCCTACTACTGAGGAGTTAGCAAATTACGTAGCCTCTAAAAATGCAAATTACCGGATGGAGGTTTACGACGACATTATTCGGTTCACCGAAAACGGATAGCTACTCCACTATTTTTGCCTGAAAATTAATTAGCAACCTCTGGAAAGATATAGGGTTTATGAAGATCGTTTAAATAATCTACCAGTTAATCAATTATCAATCTATCGCGTAACCAGACACGTTTTGATAAGCAAGGCTGATAGTCAAGCTTTTCGAGTGTAGCTATCTGCTCGTTAATTTGTTGTCGGACTCAGTTTCTTTGAGCTTATCTGAATTTGTGAAGGAAAAAATCCGTGGATTTTTCCTTTAATTCCTCCTCTACCGTTGTAGAAATACTCATGACTTGAAACGAAACCATATCTATCTAACAGTCTTTTAATCCGCTTTGCTGACCTATAGAAGGTTTTTTTAGTACTATAGCTATAGTAGACTTCTGTCTTTTCATTTGTTGACCTACCGCTCAAGGTGTCCCAGTAGGGCTCCTTGCCTAATTTAGTAAAAAGAAAGATAGCCCATTTACGTATTCTGTTTTTTGGCAGCCAATGTATTATTGGCATAAACAAATGTTGCTCTACGAGATGATATTTTGCAGGGAAAGTGTGTATGTGAACGCCGCCATCCTTAGTAATCCTAGAGATTTCCTCTATCATTATGTCAACTTCCTCAACGTGTTCTAAAACTTGCTCTGAAAAGACTATATCAAAAAAATTGTCGCCAAAGGTCGTCTTGCAATTGTTACCAATTAAGGAAAGAAAATCGTTAGGTTTGTATCCGTTTTGCTCAAAATAGTCGAGTCCATTGTTGAAAGGAACCAGATCGACTTCCACTCCAAAAGCCAAGAAGCCCATGTTTCTCAATACAGCCACCGACCGACCTCTCCCAGAGCCGTAATCAAGGATACGAATTTCTTGTTTTGCAATATTGTTTTCATTGCAGTAAGTTTCTATCAACTCCAGAACTGACGGGTTGATCTTGTATCCGCTTACATCATTCTCTACGAGTTTGTTATTCTTGGACATCTTCTATTATGAACGCTAAGCTTGCTTGTAGTACTGAAGGAATAGATACACCCGCAGAAACCAAAACGAGACTTTAAAGCGAAGTTATAATTTTGGATTGGATGGGCTAACTTACTATATTTCTTAATAAATTGTTTCAGACCTACCCCTGTTTTTTATGTTTTGGTCGCATACAACCCTCTCTTTGTTGCGGCAAACGCCTTATTCACCGCTACCCAACACTATACTTAAGATTTTACATGAACGCTTCCCTGTTCGTATCCATCATTACCCCGCTATACAATCGAGTAACCCTGGTGGGTGAGACTATCGATTCAGTAATCCGTCAGACGCATGAACACTGGGAATTACTCATTGTTGACGATAATTCTACCGACGGCTCGTACGAATACGCAGCCAACCGAGCCGAGTTAGAGCCTCGCATTCGAGTCTTTCAACGTCACCGTGAACCCAAAGGAGCCCCTACTTGCCGCAACATCGGTTTAGAACAGGCACAGGGTATGTATATTCTGTTCTTAGATTCTGATGACTTACTAGCTCCCCACTGTTTGCAGCAACGTACACAAGCCATGCAGCAATACAGTGACCACGATTTATTAGTATTTCCTATCCAGTATTTTGAACACACGATTAGCGACCGAGAGGATATCTTTTTTCGTTATTTTTATCAGGATTATATTACTAGCTTTCTACTAAAGTCGCATTGGATCACGATGAGTCCTATCTGGAAAAAAGAAGCATTAGTACGGTTGGGGGGGTTCGACGAGCAGTTGGCTTGTATGCAAGATGGCGACCTACATTTGCGCGCCCTGCTGTCCGGTATGAAGTTTCTCGTTTTTCGTAATGCAGTGGTAGATGGCTATCTGCGAACGTCCGATCAGTATGCCCGTATTAGTAATCGCTTGAATGTTACCAAACTCGATTCAAAAGTGATAGCTAACCAAAAGATGCTGCAATTACTTACGGAACACCAACTGCTTACCCCTATCAGAGAACGCATGATTGCTGCTCATTTTCTAAATATCAGTTGGAACTATCGTCTACTGGGCAAAACTGCCCGAGCGTGGCAATTGTGGAAAAACACCTGCCAGCAAGGTATGGTGACTAGCTGGTCGTTTCACGTAGGAAGATCATTCATCTACCTACGTAGCCTTCCAATTATTCGTAATTCTCGTATCTTAGCCGGAGCAATCAAGCGAGTTCACCAACTGTTATTGCCCCGCTTTCTATTATGGCTGTAACTCTGCATGTGATTACTTTAATACCCAGCGCCGGTTTCTGCGATAGAATTTTATAAATCGATCTCGTTTCAGGGCTTTTTTCGATCGTATCCTCAAACGTTTGAGGAGTGCTAGGAAAACCCGGTTCTCGCTTCTTCTGTCCACGCAAAACGTTCAGGAGCTAACCTTTACTATCAAACCTTTTCTGCGTATAATTTAATCGTCTTGCTAATTTTGAATATATTTGTAAAGAATTATAAACAATAGCTTGATATTGCAAAGACTTTATACAATTATTTTATTCCTTTTTTACAATACTTGCTGGTCGCAAATTCCTGCCTTTCCCGGTGCCGAAGGCTTTGGCGCTACTACCCCTGGGGGGCGCGGAGGCCAAGTCATTAAAGTAACCAATCTCAATGACCAAGGCCCCGGCAGTTTTTGAGCGGCCGTAGAAACCGAGGGGCCCCGTATCATCGTCTTTAAGGTAGGTGGTATTATCAATCTAGAGACAGAATTATCCGTTCGCCATCCGTTTGTTACTATCGCCGGACAAACCGCCCCGGGAGATGGAATCTGTTTGCGAGGAGAGTGCCTCAGAATATATGCCCACGACGTAGTAATTCGGCACATCCGGTCTCGTCCGGGTGATATTGATTTTGGCCCCCCTAATGTATGGGATGCCATCGACGCCATGTCGGTAAACGGAGATGCCTATAATGTTATTATCGACCACTGCTCGTTAAGTTGGGCCGTGGACGAAAACATCGATGTCTGGCAACGAGCCCATGATGTCACTGTTCAGTACTGCATCATCGCCGAATCGCTCAAGCACAGTCGGCATCCCGGTGGGGCCCACGGCATGGGCATGATCATCGGCAGTAAGGCAACCAACGTTTCGGTGCACCACAACATCTTTGCCCACAACAATGATCGCAATCCACATATGAATGGACGCTCATTCGTAGACTTTCGCAACAACGTAATTTATAATCCTGGTGGGGTAGCTACCGATGTGGGAGCCAGTAGCGGACAAGTTTTAAACTACGTTAACAATCATATTCTTGCTGGGCCTAATACCAAAATTCCGGCTGACATTTTAATTAGAAACTTGAAAAGCCGGGTTCCCAAGGTGTTTATTAATGGTAATATTGGGGTCAACCAAAAACTCACAAAACTGTATACCTACGGCAATCTTCGGGAAAGTCCCCTCGACGCTACCGTAGCTGAAGATTCGGCAGTGATTAGTCACATGGAGCTTTCGGAAGCGTATCCTGGTCCGGCAATTACTACCCTTCCGGCCCGGCAACTGCTTAATACTTTGTTAGATGAAGCCGGAGCTACCCTTCCCCTTCGAGATGCCGTGGATCGGGAAGTGATAAGAGACGTACAAAAGAGAGGACATGGCATGGTTAATAATAAGAACAGCCTACTGGCGTGGCCCCCCTACGAGACTGGGATTCCCTTCAGCGATAGCGATGATGACGGTATGCCTGACCACTGGGAAGAAAACTTTGATCTAAACCCTCAGGTAAGAAACGACAGCAGCGACCCTGACAAAGATGGCTACACCAATATTGAAGAATATCTAAATGATACAGATCCCACCCAAAACGGCCTGAGTGCTTCATCAAGAATTAGTTTACTCAGCGGAGAATTTAGGGATTTTAATCGCGCTCAAGTTGACTTCAAAATCAATGAGTACTTCCCTAATCCTTTCCAGAACCAGATCCACCTAAAATTCTCTATTGATCAGCCTTCGCAAGTATCCATTAAAGTATTTAATGTGCATGGGCAAGAAATAAGTGAACTAGTAAACAGTTTTTTATACGAAGGAAAGTACGAAATCACGTGGCACTCCGTACAAACAGTTCCGGGAATATATCATGTGGTGATGGCTTCCGAAAATCACGTAGATAGTATCAAAACTATACTATCTCGCTGACCTTGCTTCAGTTACATCTCGATGAAGATAGCCCTATTTATTCCTACCGTTGGTGCCGGAGGGGCAGAACGAGTCGCCACTTTGATGGCCAACCACTGGGCCGAGAAAGGCTTTGCTGTCGTTCTGATTTCTTTAGACGATCCCGCCCATCATCCATTTTTCCCGTTACGCGCTGATGTTACCTACGAGGCTCTTGATCTTCTTCGTCATAGAGAGAGCTACCTAGCCAAAAGCACCCGGACCGTAAATCAAATCAGCAAAGTCCACAAATGTATTGTGGCTCATGAACCCGATGTACTGATCGCCCAGTTGGACATTACCATTTTCTTAGCAATGTCCGCTACTATGTTTACAAAAACCAAGGTTATTGTATACGAAGGCAATAACCCTTATTTAAATACGACGAACAAGTATCTTCAGAAAATCAATAACTTTCTGTATCGTTTTACAGACCACTTGGTTCTTCAAACGCAGCAGATTACCCAGACCTTCCCATCTTACCTACAGAAAAAAATCTCAGTTATTTACAATCCCATTGCTTCCCCCGCTACCCGATTAGATCATGAAGACTACGTAGAGAATTTTTATAGAAAAAAAATTATTAGTATTGGACGATTAGAACCCCAAAAGGGTTATGATGTTCTTATCAAAGCGTTCCATCTATTTTTGAAAGATCAGCCGGGTTGGAGCCTCACTATTTTGGGAGAGGGCAAAGAACGCCCCAACCTCGAACACCTTTGTAAAACGCTAAAGGTTGCTGACAAAGTAGCACTGCCGGGTAATGTAAAAGAACCACACAAAATACTTCAAGAGGCTTCTATGTTTATATTATCTTCTCGCTTCGAGGGACTACCCAATGTGCTATTGGAAGCAATGTCTATTGGTTTACCTGTTGTTGCTACCCGCTGTAAGTTTGGACCAGAAGAGATCATTCAAGATCGCGTAGATGGGCTACTAGTTCCCACAGAGGACCCTAATGCACTAGCAGCAGCCATGGCAACACTAGCTATCGATTCTGATTTGGGTGAGTACCTAGGCACCAACGCTCAGAAGATAACGGATGCGTTGAGCATCGATAAGATTATGCAACAGTGGGAAACGGTAATCCACGCGCTCTAAAACACCTCCCCTGTTGAAAATCGTATTAATCTCCTCGGCATATCACCCTTATTACCTTGGTGGGGGAGAATACTCGGTCAAGGCCCTGGCCGAAGGGTTGATACGGCAGGGGCATGCCGTACGGGTGATCACCGCCCATGAACACCCCAGTACCGAGGAGATAGCAGGCGTGCGGGTGTACCGAGTACCGCACCCCAATATCTACTGGTCGTACCGGTCGGTCCAACGGCCAGGCTGGCAAAAGCTCATCTGGCACGCCGTTGAATCCTATAACCCTCGTGTAGCCTCCCGGGTAAGGCCTATTTTGGAGCAGGAGAAACCCGATGTGATGCACATCCGCAACGTAGAGGATTTTTCTCCCTACATTTGTCAGGTAGCTTCAACGCTTCGTATTCCGGTGGTGGTTACGCTCAACAGTTATACCTGGCTTTGTCCCAAAGCCACCATGTTCAAGAACAAACGCAATTGTGCAAACCAGTGCTGGGAATGTAAACTTATTACTTTACCAAAAAAACACCTAAGTCGCCACGTTGATGCAGTAGTGGGCGTAAGTCAGTTTATGATCGAACGGCACCAGCAATACGGATATTTCCCCCAAGCACAACCCTCGGTGATCTACTCCTCAGCATCTGCACAAAAAATACCGATGCCCATTCAACATAACGGGTATGTCGCACTAGGCTACATTGGACGAGTCCACCCAACCAAGGGAGTAGACCAGATTATTGAGGCTTTCAAAACGCTACCCCCGCCCCACCAGTTATTGATTGCAGGCGATGGTCCGGAAGAGTATGTTCGTTATTGCCGCTCGCTGGCTGAGGATAATCGGCGAATCGTTTTTCTGGGCAAGTATCCAGCCACTGATTTTTACCGGCAGGTGGATGCGGTAGTCATTAACTCATTGTGGAATGAGCCTTTTCCCCGGGTATTGGTGGAAGCCTACGCCGCGGGACGTCCGGTAATTGCCGCCCGTACCGGGGGCACCCCCGAGATGGTTAGCGAGAACTATACCGGCTATACCTTTGATCCACAACACCCATCGCAGCTAGCTAAACGTCTGCATCAAATCACTACGCTCAACTCGATGCAACTAACCCAACTATCCTCCCAGGTAGTCACATTCTTTCAGCAAAATATTCCCGATGAAGCGAAACGTTATCTACATTTATACCAACTGCTATCGGGACGATGAAAAAATCGCTAAAATAACTGGCTATATGAAACCATACCTACTTGTATGCTCTCTGTTTTGGGTACTAACCTCCTGCACCGACCGGGACGCGATTGATCCTGCTTACGGGACGGGCGAAACCATCCCTGGTCTGATGCGCAAGGTGTGCGACTGGCAACTACAGCATCCGTCAGCCCGCATAGACCACGAGTTCAAGATGTGGGAAAGGGCGGTGTTCTATACCGGGGTGATGGCTACCTACCGCACTACGCAAGACCCCAAATACCGCGAAGCAGCGCTACAGTGGAGTCGAGCACATAATTTTGAAACAGGCCCTCGCAAATTGCACGGCGACGACCACGTGATCGGACAGGTGTATCTAGAGCTATACGATGAGTATCAGGACCCTACCATGATCCAGGACTTAGTGAATACCTTTGATAACCTTATGCAGTACAGCCAGCAGGGAAGAAAAGTATGGAACTGGTGCGATGGTTTGTTTATGGTTCCTCCGGCCTTCGCCCACCTGGCGCAAGTGACTCGGAAAGATGAATATCTTCAATACATGGACACCATGTGGTGGGACACCCATAACTTGCTCTACAGCAAGGAAAACCACCTATTTTTCCGGGATATTCGCTATCTGGATTCGGCCCGATTGCACCAGCGAACGCTGTTCTGGTCGCGAGGAAATGGTTGGGTATTAGGCGGAACTGTGCGGGTGTTGCAGCATATGCCCGCTGAAGACCCACGCCGGGCGCGCTACGTGCAGTTGCTGCAGGAAATGGCAGCTGCACTCGTGCCCTTGCAGCGAGAAGATGGCCTGTGGTCGCCCAATTTACTTGATCCCACCGAATATCCCTATCCGGAAACCAGTGGCACTGGCTTCTTCACCTACGCTATCGCCTGGGGAATCAACGAGGGGCACTTGGCTAGAGATACATACCTGCCGGTAGCTACAAAAGCCTGGAATGGACTAGTTCGCGTAGTAAATGATCAGGGCAAATTGGGTTGGGTGCAGCAACCCTGGGACCGGCCGGGTATCGTACGGGCCGATGGCACCTACGAGTACGGAGTTGGCGCGTTTTTGCTAGCGGGCAGCGAAGTGTTCTCGCTGTTGTCCCATTAATTATCTGGCATGTCTGTAATCAGTGTAAAGGAGCATGGTGCTCGGGGCGACGGGCAGAATGACGATACCGCAGGTATTCAGCGAGCGGCCGCGCTCCTACAGCCTACCGACACGCTCTATTTTCCGGCTGGCACCTATCGCATTAGCACCCCAGGAACACTGGTAAGCGTTCGGGGGATATCGAAGCTGAAGGTGTTCTTCGATGCGGAAGCAATGTTGCTCATGGATAATCTGGACCAGCAGGGCCTGGGTTCGGGCCATGCCTTCTACTTTCGGGGGTATGCTGACGGACTGGTACTTGAGGGAATCCGAATACGGTGGAAGACCATGCCGACGCGACGTAGTAAGGGCGATGGTATCCGCCTCGATGGTCCCTACAGTCCAGCGGGTCCCTCGGACGAGCGGACGATCAAGAATATTACCATCAACCAATGCTACGTGGCCCAGGCACCGCAAGCGGGTATTGTACTAATGGGCTGTTCGGATATTACCATCAAAAATATTGAATTAGACAACACCTGGGCCGACGGAGTGCATCTCAACGCCTGTCGTCGCTTCACCATCGATACTATTACCGGACACAACGTAGCCGACGACCAGGTGGCACTGGTCACTTACTACGATCCTTCCACGACCGACTATTCCCTGGGCAACCGGAAAGGCGGGCCGTATACCCAACCCACCCTGGGCGAATGGTCTAACTACCAGGGGACCATCACGAACGTAAAATCTACCGCTACGCAACGGCAGAGCGCCAATGGCATACGAATTGCCGGGGCCCTCAACGTTTCGGTAGAAAATCTACAAGCCCACCGCAGGAAAGCATCTATTATTATTGATGCCGGGTTAAAAGGCAACACCTACGGTTGGTCGTACCAAGCCGCTCGACAGATTCGAGTGAGCCGGGTGACCGCCACCGAGTGCCACGTGGGCGTACACGTGATGTCGTTTAATGTGTTGCCCGGAGATGAGCTGTTCTGGAACTTCGATGTTGTGTTGGATGAGGTTTCAGTAAGAGCGTGCGAACACGATAACCTGCTGATCGAAAAGTGCAACGGTGTCGACATTAAAAGCGCCGAGAGCTACGACGGAAGAATCCGGCTCATCAACGCTAACGACATTCGGGTAGGAAGTTTGCGAAGCCAGCGAGGAAATGTGGTGGTACACGGGCTAACCACCTTCGCTCGCCAGATGAAAATAAGCCCGGCACCCGCCAGTAAATTTATCATTGGCGCGCTAATGGCGCAGGAAGGCAGCGTTCAGCTAGCCAACATGACCCAATTAACCTTCGACTACCTCTACGCCGACTGCCGCCAGGCCGATACCGGTTGCACGCTGACCAACGTGCAAGAGGCAACCATACACTCACTCGTATCCCGTTTTGCCCAACGCTCCGGACTGCGGATCATCAATTGTCAGGGGCTCATCGTGGTGTCGGCTCTGATAGAGTCTGACCAAAAAACTTTCACATCGTTGGAGGTGGGTGGGGGAAATGCGTCGTCCGTCTCGAGAAATATCTCGCTAACCAATGTCGTTTACAAAGGAGCTAGCGGCCGACCCGACATAAGAATTCAAGGTGGACCGCACGCTCCTCGGCAACTATCAATCCACCTGGCCTATGGCCGCCCCGGTACTAATGCACTTCAACGAAAACGTTACCACCGGGATTAATTACCTAGAATGACGTTAAAACTCGGCCACATCAAACAGCGTATTCAGCAACTCCTCAATGTGCTGCTGACCCCCCACTGGATCGTGCTGATCAGCTTCTCGGCCAGTGCCTTTTGCTGGTTGGTTCCTGGCCTATTCGGGATCTATCAGGGGTTTGAAGAAGCCCAGGAAGTAACGTTGATTGCCTTGGTGTTCATCTTCGTATGGTATTTCTCAATCACACTGCTTACGTTTTTGGGGTTTCACCTGGGTAAGAAATATTCTAAAGTTAGGGAGTTTGATCGTTACGCTCCGCTGCAGCGGTCTACAATATACTACCTCTATTCTTGGATCGCCTGGGTAGGATTAGGCTATACCATATACGTTACGTTTAGTGTGCTTGGCCTCACGGGTTTTGTTTACTCCGTCCTACGATTCAATACGAATAAGATCGCCTACGCAATCTACGAGGACTATACCGCAGGTATTTTTTCGCTTCGTTATGTTATTGTGCTGTCGTTCGGATGGGCGCTTTACCGGATTACCGAACGGGGAAAAGCGCACTGGACCGATCTACTCAATATTAGTTTGTTCGTCTTGTACATTGCCTTTTTTGGGCGTCGACTACAACTGGTGTGCAGTGTTTTGGTCTTCTTAACGTTGGTGAACCGGAAGGGGAATATGTTCGAGCATATCAAATTTCAACGACTTCTGCTTTTCGCGGCCATCGGAGTGGCTCTGCTGGCTACCGCTACGTTATTGCGCAACTACAGTGGCTACGCGAAAATGGGTTACGAAAATCCGGTGATAGCGGTTATTACTAATATAGTTTCGTATTTGGCCGCCCCCTTTCAGGCTTCGTTAGGAGTAGGCAATAACGTGTTGGATGCCTTTAGTCGGGTAAACTACCGGGTGTATACAGATGTGGACCGGACCCTGTCGGCCAACTCCGCCTTCGCCGATATGATTACCGGACAGGGACTCATCGCCATCACCAAGGTACTGGTTTGGTCACTGGGTTTTGGCTATCTGGGAGGCTGGTTGTACCGCAACAAGACCAACTACCTGTATACCGGTTACCCAATTATACTTTATGCTTTTGCCGAACTCTGGCGGATCGACCTATTTACCAAGGGCATTTTCTTTACCCTGCTGTTGGTGGCAGTCGGTGTTCCAATAGTGTATTCGCTGCTTTACTATTGCATGCCGAAAAAGAAAGTGGTGATTCGCCGGTAGCAGTGTCCGTTTTGATGTTGAACACCCACGCTACGGTAGGTCAATTCGTTGAGCAAACAAAATGAAATTTTCATATTGTAAAATGCGGTACTGCTTTTCTCGGAGAAAGGCCGCTAAAGCTTCGTAGTTCCCTCCTTCCCGGCTTTTGCGGTGCACTTCCATGCGGATATTGAGAATCTTTTTAAAGTAAGCATCAGGTAAGTTGTACAGAATATCGTACTCTGAGCCCTCAATATCCAGCTTCAGTAAGTCGCAAGTCTCGATATGATTGCTCTGGAAGATGTCAGGTAGCGTGGTAGTTTCTACCTCCAAAAAGTCTTGCTTCTTTTTTTTAGCAGCATAGATGGAGTGTCCACCGGTGTTTTCTGATAAGTAGATGTTGATCGTTTTCTTTTCATCCAGCACGGCTAGGTTGAAGACCGTTACGGTATTTTCCAGGCCATTGAGGCTGATATTTAACAGTATATTGCGGTAGTTCTCCGGAATAGGCTCAAAGGTGAAGATGCGACGCGCGTACTTCGACGCAAAAACTGAAAAGTAACCGTTCTGGCCACCCAGGTCCAGAATCGTAGCGTCTCGCAACCCTAGTTTTTTCATCTGATACTCGTCCTGGATAGCGACGGAGTTCACAATAGAGCGATCGGTGGTGTTGGTACGCACATAATACTGCAAGCCGTCGCGCGTGCGGTAGATGCGCTCCTTCTTTTTCATCAGGCCAAACAGCTCGATGAAGTAGGTCGGCCAGTTTTTTACGTGTCGGATAGTAGTGAAGAACAGACGAACCCGGTGAATGCTTAATGGCTTGGGCATAAGAGAGAAGAGTGATGAGTTTTGCGCACCAAATATGCAGGTTTTCATCTAAAATGCCTAAATCGCGGGTAGTTTAGCGGACAACCGGAGAGTTTACCTATACATTTATGGTTTTCCGTCGTTGCTTTACCTTTATTGTGTGAAAAGAAGAGATAATGATCGGCCTCACCCTTGACCTATGATTGACTGGAAGTCTATAAGGCGCACTTCATTTCGTCAAAAGCACACGCTCAATGAAGAAATAATGCGTTTAGCCCAGCAGGAAAAGAACCACGCTTTCCTTGCCAACCCGCCCATCCTTCTGATTTATACATACTTGGTAAACTACATGCAACAAATGGCCGGAGCATGGTTTAACCCAGCTAATGGTCTAAAGATTTTGGATTGGGGTAGCGGCAAGGGGCACATTACCTTTCTTTTACAAGAAGCTTATCAAGGTACCAACACTGAAGTGGTTAGCTGTGACATTGCTGACAGCGAACTCGCACATGACGACTCTAGCTTTCTGCAAAACACTCCTATTATTCGTGATAAAAATATTCAGGTAGTGCCGCTGAATCATGCGTATCAGCTTCCGTTTTCTGATAACTCTTTTGACGTCGTGATTAGCATGGGGGTGCTAGAGCATGTACCCCAAGACCAAAATTCTCTGCATGAAATTAACCGAATTCTTAAACCCAATGGTCTTCTATTTTGCTTCTTTTTGCCCTACCAGTGGTCGTGGACGCAACAACTAGCCCATCTGCGCGGCAACTACTACCACGACCGGCTGTACGGTAAACAACAAGTACAACAAATGCTTGCGACCAGCAGCTTTAGATTACTGGATATGTGGCACCGCCAATTGTTTCCTAAAAATTCGGTACAGTATCCGTACTATAGCCGTTTCGAGTACTTGGACCAATGGTTGTGTCAATATACTCCCTTCAAATACTTAGCTACTAATGTAGAGTTTGTAGCTTGCAAGGCGTAATTGGGTCATTTTTAATACGCTGAGGTGATTCGAAGCCGCGCTGCACAACCGCCTGCTGCTGCTGGCGGGCAAGCAACCCAGCCAACTCAAAAACCACTCGGCCCACGTGCGCGGCTACACCAAAGAAGACTTTCGGCAACTGCTCGACAGCGGCTTTCCGCAGGGCTACCAGCTACAGCAGTTCGGCGGCAGCAACTTCTACCCCTTTCCGCCCGTGCTGGCCAAACCCCTGGCGGCGGCTTTCCCCACCCTGGCCTGGGGCATCTTTATGCACTGGCAAAAAACCCAACCCTACACCGATGGCTACCTCCGCTACCCCACCGAACAACGCCTGGAAACCCATTTCTTCCTGGGGCAATAGCCAACCTTTGCGTTTAACCCGCGCTGCCTTCCCGCCATCACTCCGCGCCCCCAAGCCGCTCACCCAATGCTCCCTCTAACCGTCATCCCCGCGCAGGCGGGGATCTCCCTCCTGTAGAAACGGGTGCTTGCACGACTTGCTTCCCTCTCAAAGCCGCAACCGAACACGTCTACGGAGGTTACTCCCCGCTTCGCCCGAAGGGGATTCCGGACACTTCCTTGCATTGCAAGAAATTCCGAAATGGCGATACAAGAAACAAGAAAGGGTACAAAAAAACCTCGCTTCCGAAGAAACGAGGCCTTTCCAGTCCTAACCTAACCGATGATCTTATACCACCGCCAGCGTATCTTGGTACTGGCCGGTGCGCAGTGTTTTGCTCTTCATCGTGGATCACACCTCCACGGTGTAGGTGCTCTTGGGCAGCCTGTCGGGCACCCGGAAGGTGAGCGTGCCGCCCGTGTTATCCAGGATGTCGCCTACCGGCACCTGGGTTTCTTTCTTGTTGTCGCGCTGAATCAGGAAGATGCCCTGCTGGGGTCAGTTTCGTTGAACTTGAGGTTCAGGCCGCTCATGCAGGCCATTTTGCCAGGGGTGAGCCGCTCGTCGGTGGTCTGGCTGCCCTTGTCGAAGAAGCTGTCGATGAGGGGCGCGGGTTTGTTGCCGGTGATCTTTTCGGGCACGATCAGGTCGGCCACCTGCTGGATCTCCACCCCGGCCTTCACCTGCAGGTTGATGCCGTGGCTGGGTGCAGTTGACGCGGTCGTGCCGGTCGGTGGGCGTGATGTTGAAGAGTAGGGTAAGAATCTTGTTGCCCTACGTCAGGATAAACGCCAGGGACTGCGTTTTGCCGTCCAGGTGAAAAAGCCGAAAAAAGCAATCTTTCCCAGGGCCCGTCCGGCGTGCCCTGGGGTTTGGCGATCCCAACATTAAGCACGACTTTTGCGATGCAACCACTGCAACCCTTACCTAGCAATTGATCTATGTTAAATTGGAGTAGACCGTCGGCGGGCGGCATCTTGGCCAGCCTGCTGCTGTTGTTAGTTACCGGAACGCTTCGTGCCCAGGACACGCTGCGTTATGAACTAGGCACCCAGGCCGCTTCGGCCAGCCAACAGTATTTGCCCCACTGGCTCACGGCCAATCGCTTCGGCGTGCTCGATGATGCCGAATATGCCGTCGGTCTGCTGCGCGGGGCTGCCACTTACCAACGGCCGCTCACCAAGCGCTTTCGCCTGAAGGCGGGGCTCGACGTGATCGCCAAAGCTCCCTTCGCGGGCGAGCTGTCGCCGCGCCTGCTGTTACAACAGGGCTACGTGCGCCTGCACTACGGCATCTTCGAACTCAGCGGCGGACGGCAGCAGCGCACCCTGGGCACCCAGGCCGACGATCTGACCACCGGGTCGCTGTCGGTGAGTGGCAATGCCCGCCCCATTCCGCAAATTCTGGCCGCCGTGCCCGAGTACAGTGCCGTGCCCTTCACCCGGGGCTACGTGGAGTTCAAGGGCACCTTTGCCCACGGTTGGCTGGGCAACGACCGTTTTGTGAAGGGAGCTTGGCTCCATCAGAAATCACTGTTTATACGGGTGGGCGGGTCGTTTTGGCTCAACGGCAGCGCCGGACTGGTGCACAATGTGGTGTGGGCGGGAGAAAACGAACGGGTAGGCGACTTACCATCAGGACTAAGCGACTTTTGGCAAGTAGCCAACGGAAGGGAGGCGAAAGGGGTTGACACGACCAACCTGTTTTTATTAGGCGAAAAGTCGGCCTTAGGCGATAACCTGGGCGTGTATGACTTCAGCTTGCTCTTCAAAACTAAAAACTACCATTTTTTAATCTACCATCAGACCCCCTTCGAAGACTGGACAGGTAGTCGCCTGGCGCGCAACCGTGACCGGTTATTGGGCATCAACCTGACGGTGCCGAAAGGTAACCGGTGGATTGAGAGTGTGGTGTACGAATATGTGTATACTAAATACCAGAGCGGACCTACTATTCCCGGAGCGCCCAATGGGCCACCCACTGATAAATTCGGCAACGACTTCGGCGGACGCGACAATTACTACAATAACTACTTGTACAAAACTGGCTGGGTGTATCAGGACCGCATCATTGGCACTCCTTTGTTCTTTACTAAATCCCGCGCTCGGCGCTACATCCCAGGCTTCGTGGACCCTGACGAGGCGGGCTTCAACTTTAATGTGGTCAACAATCGGGTGGTGGCCCACCACATAGGGGTAAAGGGAAGCGTCAAGGAGATTAGCTACCGGATATTGTCTACCTTTTCTACCAACTACGGAACCTACGGTGGCATCAACGGAGGAATCAATAGCTGGGGTAGCATTGAGAACCCTGACGCGCCCTACGCCTTCAAACCAGCTAAGCGACAAGCCTACCTACTACTAGAGGTAGAATCGCACCCCTTCTCGAAGCACTGGTCGCTGCTCACCAGCGTGGCCGTGGACGCCGGGCAACTCACCGACAACGTGGGAGTGCTCGTGGGGCTCCGCCGCGAGGGGGTATGGACGCGCCAGCAGCAGCTCCAACCATAATTCTTCGCTAGCCACCTTCGCCCGATGGGGATTCCCATTCCGCGAAGCAGACACTTCACTACACAAATTTCTGTTCCACAACGGCCGGAATGATGGTTCTTATAGGGAAGAATGGCGCAACTGCTGCCGCAACTTGGTTTTGGCCCGGTGTAGGCGCATCTTGATGACGGCCTCTGACAAACCCGTGGCCTGCTGCATCTGCCGCACCGAGTAGCCTTCCTGGTACTTGAGTAGCAGTAGTAGCTTGGCTTCGCCGCTAATCTGCTCCATCATGGCTAGCAACTTCTCCAGCGTGAGCTTCTCCGACTCATCCTCTAACTCATCGGCCAGCGTAGCGATGATGCGCTCGGAGATATCCTGGTGCAGTGCCCGCTTGTCTTTTCGCAGGTGATCGATGCAGCGGTTGTCGACAATGGTGTGCAGCCAGGTAGAAAAGGCCGCTTTTCCGTTGAAGCTATGGATTTTGATGAGCACCCGCAGGAACACCTCCTGCGACAAGTCTTGCGCGGTGTCGTGGTCTTTCACGTAGTGGTAGCAGGCTTGTACCACGGTGGTTTGGTAGCGTTGCACCAGCACTCCCAACAGGGCTGGGTCGGCGGTGGTCTTGATCTGCTGCACCAGCGCTTCGTCGCTCAGGGGGGAGGTAGGCATGAGAAAAAATAGTTTAGTAGGGTCGGTTACTTTTTAGAGTTGCTGCGTCTAATATATACCACCGCAGCATTATTGGTATTAAGGTGTCACAAAAGTTTAACAATACCAACTTTGTTTGCCCTAAACCAATTTTACTTATCCTAACTCTCTAATTCCTAACCTTTTAATATTAATCCCTTGTCAAGGTAGCAAGACTGGGTAGTGATTCAGGTAAGCGGACTGGAAGAACCCTTCGCCAAGGTAGAAATTAGCAACGCCCTGGGGCAAATGGTCTACCAATCTAAGATGGCAACGCTTCGTCGGACAAGGGTAGTGAAATGTATACCGATGCCAAACGGGAAAGATACCGGTCTTTTCTAATTCAGTTCTTTAGCAACCAGTCCGGCGGGGTTCTCCCGATCAGCGCGTACCATCCGCACCGCTTCTACCTCGTTGGGATGCCGCAGGTAGAAAAAGAGGTAGTCTTTATCGATGACGAACCGGCGCACAAGTTCAGGGCGATATCATCGGCGCGGGTTCCCATTTCGGGGTTATCCGCAACCAAAAAAAACAACCTCCTCTAACCGTACAATCAGGTCGGTTGCTCGTTCTTCGCCGTATTCTGCGTAAAATTCGTAGATGTCGTCCAGGTCAGCCGTAAAGCGTGGCCGGTAGGTGAGGGTTAGCCACTAGCTACGTTGCGCGTGTCGCTCTCGGCCGCGTTTGACAACATCCCGGAATGTCTCACGGGTAAGGGGCTGCGCTTCGCCACTGTCTAGCCCTTCCTGAATCAAACCCCGGAAGTGTTCCACTTTGTCGATATAGCTGGCGATCTTTGGGGCTAGTGCTTCCTGATCGGCAGGGGGCAGCGTTTGCAACCGGCTTATAACGGCAATCATTCCCTTGTGCATAATTCCTTGTTTAGTAGTTCAATGATAACCAGTTTTTACCGAAAACACTAGCGATCGTGAACTCAGATAGGGCAAACGCATCAAATGACGAGGACCTGTTTGAGATAGTCATTATTGAGCGAAGCGCGGTATCTTCTTTTCTTTTTGCTAAGCTTATCTTTCATCTGAGTGATTCGCTGCAAAGCGATCTTACGCAGGATATTGAGGTTTTCCGGGGCATTCTGCGTCCGGGCGCGAGAGGCATCTTCACCGAAGGTAACGTCCAGATGCCAGTGTAGCTGGTTTTCAATACTCCAATGACCCCGCACCACTTTATTGAAATATGCCGGATCACTCAAGGTGGCATTGCTTAGGTAGTAGCGTGTTTCATAGGTAGTCCCTTTGCTGGTTTGTCGGCTGGCCTGTATTCTGACCAAATGCCGTAAGTCTTTCCATTGAGAGAAGATTTCATTTTTTTGCTCAGCATCACTGAGTTTGATGAGCGTACATTTGCGGGTCTCGTAGCGTCCGTGATCATATTCCCATTCTTCGTCAAAGTAAGCACTGCCGCTGAAACGAAAGCTGTCTTCTACCTGCTCAAAGGTTTGTTTCTGATTCTTTTTGAGGGAAAGCAGATATTCAGCTTGCTTGTCTACAATCTTAGTGGCAATCTCTTTTTGGCATCCAATAGCATCAATACTAATGGTAGCCCCTTGAATATCCAGACTGTCTAAAAGTTCAGGAATTGCTGTTATTTCGTTGCTTTTATCTTCTACCTTAGTTTGGCCTACGCACAAATTGTTCTCACCTACCCAAGCACTTAGAATATAAAGTCCGCTATTGCCTCTACTCGTGGGGGAAACACCCCGTAGCTTCTTGCCATCTAGACTGACCTGCTTCTCGTTAAGCGTATCTAGCAATGCCTGTCCATCTTCACTCAAACACTTTTGTAAAGCTTTCGGCTCTATACGTTGCAGTACTCGGTTGAAAGTGTCATGCGAGGGAATTCCATCAGGAAGCTCCAGAATCGTACTTAGCCAGTCGTAGCGTTGATGGGCAAACTCTACCATATCTTCAAAATCTTCCCCGTTACAGATCAGTGTACTGAGCGCAATAAACAGAATGTCAGACAGTTTGTGACTACAACGGTTCACTACCCGTGGGTCTGGAACCCTAGAAAATAAATCCTGAATGCACTTTCTCATCCACAAACATAACTATTTGCTACCTTTCAACCGTTTGATGCGTTTGCCCTAGAACTCAGACGCTGATGCCGTGTTCGAGCCTAAAGCCGGAACATAGAGTCGGCGGTCAATCATTAGTTGAGAAGAGACGCCCCCTCATCCATCTTGTGCAATGATCTGCCCTACGCGATTTTCGCTTGGCGGGGGCATCGGCAACAATCACCTTCCCCGCTCACCGTCCTTACCAATAGAGAGCAAATTGGTCAACAACCGATACGCTCCGGGCACCCCGGCGGGCAGTTCTCTAAAAAACGATAGGCCGGTGTAGATGTAGTAGCCCTTGCCGTAGGGGGCCACCAGCAGGCTGCCCTCCAGCGGGTCTTCGCCGGGGTCGTTCAGCGACAGCACCGGCTCATAGTGCTCGTCCCACTTCTCGGGGAAGTACAGGCCCCGCTCCTGCACCCAGCCCTCGAAGTCCTGCTCGGTGATCCGGTTCGGATGGGTGAGCACCGGGCTGTCGGGATTTAGGAAACGCACTGCGGCGGTCTCGTCGGTCACGCGCTCGCGCGACAGGGTGAGCGGGTAGGGGGCCAACGAATCGGTCACCAGGCGCGAATTGGTGTTGTACTGCACCAGCAGCGTGCCCCCGGCCTTCACGTACTCCAGCAGCTCGTCGTTGCGGTAGCGCAGCCAGTTGACGGTGTTGTAGGCCCGGATGCCCACCATAATGGCATCAAACCGCTCGAGGTAGTTGGTGCGTACCTCATTTTCGCCCAGCAGCGTGACCCGGTAGCCAATCTGCTCCAGCGCCTGCGGAATCTCGTCGCCCGCACCCATGATGTAGCCGATGGCCTCTCCTTCCTTCTGCAAATCTACCTTCACCAGTTTGGCGGTGCTGGGCATAAGCAACGTCTGCGTCGGAATGTGCTCGTAGTCGATCACGATCTTGTGCTGTCCGTAGGCCTGCCCGTTCACGGTGGCCACGGCCCGGGCCTCGCCCACGCTGGGCTCAGCCGGGGGCGTTATCCGGAAGATGAACTCGGCCGTCTGCTCCTTGATCGCCAGCGAAAAGTCGTAGGTGGTCGGGTCGGATTGCCAGCCCGTGGGCAGTTGCAATGTTAGCTCTCCGGCGATGTCCGAGCGGCCGGCCCGCACCGTCACGTGCACCGCCTGGGGTTCGTTGCTAGCGAACACCCGCACCGGCTCGGCAATCTCGGTATCCACCGGCGGGATAATCACAAACGGCTGGTAGGTTTCACCCTGCCGGGGGTCATTGTACTTATACACCACCGGTACGCTTAGTGTGAGGGGCCGCCCGGCCACGGTGAGCGTGAAGCGGGCCACCAGCGCTTCGTCTGATTCGTCTTTGCCAATCAGTTGCTGATCCTTCACCGTGAAGGTGAAGCCGTCGTTGGGCAGGCGCAACCAGTAGGGTTCGGTGTAGGGCAGCTCGTTGGGCAAGTGCACCGGCAGGGTGAGCGTCGTATCCACGTTGTTGGGCAACGACCAGCCCAGCGTGGTGTCGTGGTCCAGCGTGGGGAAAGAGAGCTGGTCCAGGGTCACAGATACATTCGAACGATTGATCGCCTCCACATTGAGCGTTACCGAGTCGCCCGGCGTGGCGGAGTACTCCGCGATGCCCGGCCGGGGACCGTCGTCGCGGCGGAAGCGGCGGACTACCTCGTTGGTGCCCGCCCGCACCTCCAGGTACAGTCCCAGACAGGCCGGAATCACGCGATCCAGTTCGGCCCGCTTCACCCGTTTCCAGTAACCGTCGGGCAGGGCATTCGAGCGCTTCGGAGGCGTCCATCAGCATGGGCACAATGGCTGCCGGACGCGCCGGATCGAAGGACTGGGCCGCTTTAGCCAGCAGCTGACCCACGCGGGCGCCGCCCTCCACCCGGTTCCAGGTGGTGTCGATGCCTTCAAATAGGTTATTCTTAGCCAGGCTGCCCCGCACGTGCCGCAGGTACTCGGTACGCGCTCCCCGTGCGCCGGTGGAGCCAAAGCCCTGCGACTGGTGGCGGCTGCGGCTCAGGGCGGCAGTCTCCGGCACCGATTGGCCCAGCAGGGGGTTGTACCCGCCCATGCCGACCGCCAGGATAGAGTCGTTCACCTGGCTGGCCGAGTCCAGTCCGGGACTGAACCACGAAAAGTCATTGAAGTAGAGTCGGGTGGGTTGCCAAGGATCAACGTACTGCAACTGTTCGGGAAACTGGGTGGAGTCGTTGGCCAGATCGAAGGCCTCGGCGGCCAGCAGGGCCGAGGTGGTGTGGTGGCCGTGCCCACCCCGCTCGTCGCCCGGAAAGCGGGTGATGATCACGTCGGGCTGAAATTGGCGGATGACCCACACCACGTCGGCCATAATCTGGTCTTTGTCCCACAGTTCCAGGGTTTCGTCGGCGGTTTTAGAGTAGCCGAAGTCGATGGCCCGGGTAAAGAACTGCTGGCTGCCGTCGAGGCGGCGGGCCTGGATGAGCTCCTGGGTGCGCACCACGCCGAGCAGCTCGCGAATCTCAGGACCGATCAGGTTTTGTCCGCCGTCGCCACGGGTGAGCGACAGATAGCCGGTGTTCATCAGGCGGGTTTGCGACAGGTAGCCGATCACCACCTGGTTCTCGTCGTCGGGATGCGCCGCTACGTAGAACGCGCTGCCCAGCACGTTGAGTTTGTTCAGCGCCAGTTGAATCTCGCTGGCCGACAGTTTGGCCGGGGCTTGCGACCAACTGGGAGTGAAGGAAAACAGTAAACCCGCGAGGAGGAACCCTACGAAAATCTTCATAAGGCGTCGATTTCGTCGATGGTGAGGCCGGTAGACTGGGCGATGATGGTGGTTGCTACTCCAGCTAGCTTAAAGTTTCTGGCGATCTCTAACTGCTTCTCTTGACTCGTTTTCTCTACCGCCTCTTTAACAGCAAAATCCATTGCGTTCTTCCAGTCTCTTCTATATTTGAGATCAGTTTCGCCGGGACGCCGGTCGTATGCATTCATTTCTTTTCGATTTAAGTTAGATACCTCAGCAATCCGGAACACTTTTCTGAAAATACGTTCCTGCAAAACAGCCGGTATATCGCGGAATTTATGAAAGTTCTTCAACAAATATAACCCGTTCCACGGCGGCACTTGTCAAAATGAGTGACTAGTTCTGCTTCGGCTTTATTGAATTTAGCCATCTCCAGGTAGATAAACGTGCGTATGTCAATGTAGCGTTCCTTGATTTCCATCGCCGCTACGTAAACTGCCGATCCCCATCCGGCCCGGCTCCCCGCCGCGACTGCTCCCGCACCTGCTCAATCTCATCCACAAAGGGAAGCGTTTTGGGTTGATTCGTTTGTTCCGATGGCTTATCCTTCCTAAGCTGAGTGCCCATGCGCGCTACTACGCTGAAAACAGTTTCCAGATAATCTTCCGGCAGGCGACGTAGCTCCCGGGTGATCCGTTCAATTAGGGTTTCTCGTGCTTCCATTTGCTCTATTGTGAATGAAAACTTACTAAAGTACCGCTTGACGTGCTTTCAATTGATCTATCCTGGATAGCCCGCTAAGTTTTGCTCAAGTTATACGATTTATGACTTTTTTGATGCTTTTGGCGTCAATCAATTTTTCTCAGTTCGAGCTGATGTCTAAATTGAGTAGTTACTTCACGAAGGTACACACCCGTGGCTAGTTCCGCTCATGTTTGGTACATTTTTTCTAAGCTGCTACGGATTGAGAAAGACGGCTTTTGTGTTTCGTCTACCTACTGGCCCACGCACGCTGCGCATGAAGAAATTACTCTTATTAGGATTTACTGCCGCCACCGTTCCGGTTTATGCTGCCGAAACCAACGCTCTGGCCGAAGAGGTGACCTCCTCCACCATAAACATGCTTTGGGTGTTGCTGGCGGCCGCCCTGGTTTTTTTGATGCAGGCGGGCTTCAAGTGCTTAGAGGTGGGATTGGTGAGAAAGCATCAGATCGCAGCCGTTGCCATGAAGAACATGGTGGACTGGACGGTTGGCTCCATCATTTTCTTTTTAGTAGGCTTTGGGCTGATGTTTGGAGCGTCGGCAGGAGGATGGGTAGGCAGCACCATGTTCTTACCCTCCTCGTTTGCCGTAGTCGGAGGAAACGAGTTGGGTGCCGTATTCTTTATGTTTCAACTAACTTTCGCCGGTACTACCCTCACCATTGTGTCGGGTGCTATGTCGGAACGAACGGGTTTTGTGCCCTACCTGGTCGCGTCAGCATTCATCGCCCTGCTAATCTACCCGGTGTTTGGACACTGGGTGTGGGGCAATGCTTTCTTTGGCACCAATTCGGCGTGGCTAGCTGATCTAGGATTTATTGACTTTGCCGGTTCCACGGTGGTTCACTCGGTAGGCGCCTGGGTATCGTTGGCCGGACTCAAACTGCTAGGACCGCGGCTGGGACGCTATACCGAGACGGGAGCCTTACGAGAATTTGAGCCCAACAGCATTCCGATGGCGGTGCTGGGCGTTTTTATCCTGTGGTTTGGCTGGTGGGGATTTAACGGAGGAAGCTCCCTGGTTTTTGACGAGAAAGTAGGTGGGGTTATTCTGAATACCAATCTGGCCGCGGCGGCAGCGGCCCTGGCTGCCTACTTCCACTCCTACTTCTTCCAACAAAAAGCGAATATCTACGAAAAGATGCTGGGCGGAGCCCTGGGCGGGCTGGTAGCCATCACCGCCTCAGCGCACATCCAAACCCCAATGACCTCCCTGCTGATCGGCCTGCTGGCGGGTGTGGTTCATAACCTGTCGTACGATCTGCTCACCAAAAAATGGAAGATTGATGATGCTGTAGGAGCAATTCCCGTGCACGGCTTTTGCGGACTGTTCGGCACGCTGGCGGTAGCCCTGTTCGCTCCGGAGGCGAACTTGGTTCACTCCCGATGGACACAGCTGGGAGTGCAGGCGTTGGGTGCCCTGGTGTGCCTGCTGTGGGCGGGAGGAGTTGGCTACGCCCTGTTTTTCGTGCTGAAGAAAACGATCGGGTTGCGGGTTTCGCCCGACGAAGAGCGACAAGGCATCACCCTCTATCCCGTGAAACCTGAGGAGAATGAAGAAGTTGATGAGGAAGAACTTATCCGTTTAATGGAAGAAATTGAACACTCATGAACAGCACTGCCGTAAGAGAAACCAATATTGCCCAGGTATCTATCAAAAACACCGAAACTGATTACGAGGTGATATCACTGACTCAGTTTTTACAGAAAAACGTGATTGAGCGAACTACCTTGATCACCTCTAAACGCGTAGAATTCGTTGATTTTCACGGAAACAAGATCCCGCTACTAGACGGGCTGAAAGCCATCACTCTGCTTATGAGGCAGTTGAGAGAACAAGGAACCCTGGTGGCTAATCTAGCCAGTTGACGAAGCCGTGAGCGGCTTTTTCTCGGACTTTGCTTTTGTAGTGGCGGGCTGCATCGGCAACACAATCCGAAACGTGGTGCCCACGTTCGAGCTCCGATTGCTTCACGAAAAGCTTGCCCCGGTGGTAGTTCTCGATGATGCGCTGCGAGAGCGATAATCCCAGCCCCCAGCCCCGTTTCTTGGTAGTGTAGCCCGGAACGAACACCTGCGATAGCTTCGAACTAGAAATTCCCTTCCCGGTATCGGTGATGTCAACCACCGCGCGGTCTTTATCACGCTGCATCCGAATCGTCAGGTCACCAATGCCACTCATGGCGTCTACCGCGTTCTTGCAGATGTTCTCAATCACCCACTCGAACAATGGGGCATTGATGAGCACCGTCAGGTCTTCGCTGCTGGGTTGTAAGTGGATGTTGACCTTAGAAGAAATCCGCGTTCGCAAATAGTTGATGGTGTTCTCTACCACCTGCGGCAAATCTTCGGCCTGCAGGGTGGGCGTTGAACCAATGTTGGAAAAACGAGAGGTGATCATCTCCAAGCGGTGAATATCCTTGTCAAGCTCCTGCACGATATCAGGATCGTAGGTGTTAGGATCAGCCCGGAAGTATTCTACCCAGGCCATCAGCGACGACAGGGGTGTGCCCAGCTGGTGGGCGGTTTCTTTGGCCATGCCGATCCACACCCGGTTTTGCTCGGCCGTGCGCGAGTGGCTAAACACCAGATAGGTGACCAGTGCAAATATCGCGATCACCGACAGCTGGAAGTAGGGATAATACTGTAGTTGGGTAAGCAGAAAGGAGTTGCGGTAGTAGACGAACTGATAGGCAAACACCTCGCCGGTGCGGGGGTCACGCAGGGCAATCTCGATGGGATTGTACAGCTCCCGCATCTTGGCCAGCTCCTTTTCCAGAATCCGCTCCTTCTTTTCCGGGCTGTCCGATTCGTCAATGTCAACGTTGCGGTAGGCCACGTAGTCGCCGAAACTATTGGTCAGGATGGTGGGAATGGACTGGTTGGGAGCCACGATTTCGTTGAACAAGAAGGTGATCTCCTCGTCCTCATTGGCGGTCCGTTCGATAGCCTCGGCGTACAACTTCACGAAACTCTTCTCCCGCTCCTTGAGTTTGTCTACCAACACGTCGGTATACACGATCGACAGCGCCGCAATGGTTGCCGAAACCAGCAGCACGATCACCTTCACCGTGTTTTTCTTCTGATAAATATTGGTTATGCTGTCCTTTTTGAACCAGCGTTGTAGCATAGCACCGGGGTTAATCCGCTAAAGTAACGACTTTTTGTAGCAAAAGTATTCAAACCCGCCGGACGAATGTTTTACTAGGTGGCGGTGTTGAGGAGGTAAAGTGATTATTACATAGCTTTGCCCGACTGAAAATCTACAAGTAGACTGGATATTGGGTGTTAGGGATTGGGAATTAGGTACTGTGTACATTGATTAATTCTAATACCTAATCCCGCGCCGCGGTGGCCCAAAACCCTAGCCACTAACCTACATCCCTCATGACCAACACCCTGTCGCAACGGCAACTGTTTTTAGACCATCTGGCACAGACCACCCACTTTCCGATGATGATTGAGGTAGATCGGGCCGAGGGAGTGTACCTCTATGGTCCCGAGGGTCAGCGCTACCTCGACCTGATCGCGGGCATCGGGGTAAGCAACGTGGGGCACCGCCACCCGCGGGTGGTGCAGGCCATCCAAGATCAACTCGACCGCTACCTGCACGTGATGGTGTACGGCGAGTTTGTGCAAACCCCGCAGGTGCACCTGGCCGAAGCGCTCGCGCGTACCTTGCCCGCTCCGCTCGACTGTGCCTACCTGGTGAACTCGGGCAGCGAAGCCATTGAGGGGGCCCTCAAACTAGCCAAGCGCTTCACCGGTCGGCCGAATTTGATGTCGTGCCACAACGCCTACCACGGCTCCTCGCACGGGGCCCTGTCGGTGTGCGGTAGCGAATCGTTCAAGCAGGCCTACCGGCCGCTGCTGCCGGGCGTGACGCACATTCGGTTCAACGAACCCGATGACCTGTCGCAGATCAATGAGCAGACCGCGGCGGTGGTAATGGAAACCGTGCAGGGTGAAGCGGGCGTGCGGGTGGCCCGCCCCGACTACCTGCGGCAGGTGCGGCAGCGCTGCGACGACACCGGGGCGCTGCTCATTCTGGACGAGATTCAGGCGGGCTTCGGGCGCACCGGCACCTTCTGGGCCTTCGAGCCCTACGGCATCGTGCCCGACGTGGTGGTGGCCGCCAAGGGCATGGGCGGGGGCATGCCCATCGGCGCGTTTATCGCGTCGCACGCCCTGATGATGAGCTTTCGGGAGAATCCTATTTTGGGCCACATCAGCACCTTCGGCGGGCACCCGGTGAGTGCGGCAGCCTCGCTGGCCACCCTGCGCGTGCTGCACGACGAGCATTTGATTGATGACGTGGCCCGCAAGGCGGAGCTATTCAAAGCACGGCTGCAGCATCCGGCCATCCGGGAGATTCGCCACCGCGGCCTGATGATGGCGGTGGCCTTCGCGAGCTTCGAAGTGCTTAAACCCATCATCGACCGGGCGGTGGAGCTGGGCGTGATCACCGACTGGTTCTTATACTGCGACGACGCCATGCGCATCGCCCCGCCCCTCACCATCACCGACGAAGAGATCGAAGAAGCCTGCGCAATAATTCTGCAAGCCATCGAGGAGGCGGGGAGATAACATTCGCGGTTTTCTGTTCATGCGTTGCTAACAAAACGCCGTGCCTGCCACTAACCCAGGTGAATACAGCGCCGCGTCTTGCTTGGATGAATGAAATTTCCTACCTTAATCGGCGTTCATGTAATAAAAAAGCGCGTTTCGCACCAGGAAACCTTTTTTAGTTTCTCGTAAACTAGCGTACTTCGGCCCAACAAACCGGGGCGGTCGTCTCAACCACAATTCTCACCTCTACATTGTCCGATTTTATGGAAGGTACCTTGTCTTTTCTCCCGCCAATCCTCTACTACGTTGCCATCGCCGCCGCTGCTATTGGGGTGCTACTGTTCTTGTACCTCTTCTTCCGATTACTCACCCTGAGCGACTACAAGGCCCGCTACGATTTTATCAACCAGCGCGAAAAGAACCTGATCCTCTACGGCAGCGTCGCCTTTATCGTGGCCGGGGGAATCTACGGCATCTCCACGCTGGCCACCGAATGGATGTTCCTGCTGGTGGGAGTGCTGGTGGCCTTTATGTTCGGCACGCTGATCGGAGTGATTATCTACAATTTCCTGGAGTACTACTACCCCACCCTACAGGAGAAACGGTTACAGCACCTTCGCTATAAGCCGCGTAAGTCGCCCAAATCGGGCAAGCCGATGAAGCTGCTCAGCGAGAACGAAGAGGACGTGCATTTGGACGAAGGCCAGCAGGCCGAAGAGAACATCTTTTCGGTAGACTACGACGTATGGGTCGATGAGGAATCGGACTACGTGAAGATTGAGAAGTACCGAGGCCATCTGCACGCTGAGAAGTCGCCCACCTGCGGTTACTACACCTTGCGGGTAGTGCGCGAAGAGATTATTGAGTCGCCCACCACCGAGCGGCAGGGCACCCTGGTGAAGCACTACGAGTGCAGCTACACCAAGTACAAAACGGAGCGCGTGTTTAACATTGCCCCCCTCAAAAAAGCCTCACCCGAAGCGGGAAAGACGCTGGTGAAGAGTTAGGATAGGGCTTACGGTAGATAGTTAGGTGAAGTGTGGAGGATTACTCTCCAACAGGTTTCAGCCCGCTTTCTTTTTTCTTCTTTTCAATGTATGCTTTCAGTTCTGCAAAAGTCATGTTCTTTGTCTCAGAATTTATCTTATCCCGCGCTTCGCGCATCATTTTTACTGCGTCAAAAGCTTTTTCTGTTTCAATCGTTTTCATAGCTTACTAGATCTTTAGGACTTCTAATCTCAATCATTTGGTAACCCATCTTCAGGTTTACCGAATTGTACCCCTTTATTCTATTTAGGTTTACGATGTGCTTGAAGTTCCAACTTGCCAGCACATCCACTTTATTTATTGTAGCAAGTGCGATATGACGACAATCTTCTAAGCCGGTTTGCCCAATCACTTTTTCCTCAATATAAACGTTTGCCAAACTTATTGTTTCTTCGGTTAATGCAACTCGCTCAAACTTGTCTGGAGTGAACCGCTGAAGCAAATTTCTGACTCTTCCGGGGGCGTCAATTAGCTCAATATCCAATAGATCAGATACCACAAACGTAACTTCATTATTGTGTAGCCTATCGAACAGTTTAACTGTTGCCTCCTTGAACTCATCATCAAAATAACCTCCTACTACCGAGGTGTCTATGTAAATTCTCTGCTTCATTTGCTCATTCTAGTATCTAAATATCGCATAAAGTCCGTTTGGCATTATCACAGATTGTATCACCCACACCCCATCTTCCCCCCGTCCACCGTTAAATTCACCCCGTTGATATAGGCCGCCGCGGGGGAGGCCAGGAACGCCACGGCGTAGGCAATTTCTTCGGGCTGGGCAAATCGCCGCAGGGGAATCGCCGCCATCATCGCCTGCTCCACCTCCGCTTCGCTCTTGTTTTGCGCCGCGGCGCGTTTGCGCACCAGGTCCCAGATGCGGTCGGTGTCGGTGGAACCCGGCAGCACGTTGTTCACCGTGATACCATCCGGGCCCAGTTCGCCCGACAGCGTTTTGGCCCAGTTGGCCACCGCTCCCCGCGTGGTGTTCGACACCCCCAGGCCCGGAATGGGCTCCTTCACCGAGGTAGAAATGATGTTGATGATGCGCCCGTACCCACCCTGCCGCATCAGGGGCACCACCGCCTGCACCAGAATCTGGTTACAGAATACGTGCATCTCGAAGGCCCGCCGAAAGGCGTCTATCTCCGCCTCGTAGGCCGGTCCGGCGGTGGGTCCTCCGGTGTTGTTCACCAGAATAGCGACCGCCGACTGCTTACTCACGTAGTCGCTGATCTTCGCCTTCAAGAAGTCGGGCTGCTGGAAGTCGGCCGCCAGATAGTGGTGCTCCTGCTGCGGCGACGTAGGAAGTTCTTCCTTCACGGCTTTCAGCTTATCTTCGTTGCGGGCCACCAGTGTGATGCTCGCACCGAGTTCGGCCAGCTCTTGGGCGCAGGCACGGCCGATGCCCTGGGTACTGCCGCAAACGATGGCCCGACGGCCGCTCAAATCAGTGTTCATCATGTGTCAACTATTAGTATCTTTGGGGCCAAGGTAAAGATTATGGACGACTTGTACCAACGGGCGCTCGCGCACGACCGGGAAGATCCTTTGCGGGACTTCCGAGCGGAGTTTCACCTACCGATGGACTCCTCCGGCGAGCCGTTGATTTACTTCTGCGGCCACTCGTTGGGATTGCAACCCCGCTCCGCGACTGAGTACGTGCAGCAAGAACTCAGCAAGTGGCAAACCCAGGGGGTGGAAGGGCACTTTGAGGAACCGCGCCCGTGGGTCGCCTATCACAAACTGCTGAAGTCGCCGCTGGCCCATGTTGTGGGAGCGCAGGAGTCGGAGGTGGTGGCGATGAACAACCTGACCACCAACCTGCACCTGATGCTGGTATCGTTCTACCGCCCCACCGCGCAGCGCTATAAAATCTTGCTGGAGGCCGAGGCCTTTCCCTCCGACCACTACGTGGTGGAGAGCCAACTGTGCTACCACGGCTACGACCCCGAAGCAGCCACGGTGAAGCTTCGTCCGCGCGCCGGAGAAACCACGCTGCGCACCCAAGATATTATACGGGCCGCACAAGATCCGTCGGTGGCGCTGGTGCTGTGGCCGGGGGTGCAATATTACACCGGACAGTTATTTGATCTCCCGGCCATCGTTACGGCAGCGCAAGAGAGCGGAGCGGTGGTCGGCCTCGACCTGGCCCACGCCGTGGGCAACGTGCCGCTGCGTCTGCACAACTGGAACGTAGACTTCGCTGTGTGGTGCAGTTATAAGTACCTCAACGCCGGTCCGGGCAACACGGGCGGAGTGTTCGTGCACGAGCGCTACGCCCGCGATGCCTCGTTGCCGCGCTTCGCGGGCTGGTGGGGACACGACGAAGGCGAACGCTTCCGGATGCAGCCCGGCTTTAAACCGATGCCGGGAGCCGACGGCTGGCAGCTAAGCAACGTCAACATCCTGTCGATGGCCGCGCAGCGGGCAGCGCTAGCGATTACCGAGCGGGCGGGCATGGCGGCCCTGCGGCGCAAGAGCGTACTGCTTACCGGGTTTTTGGAGGAATGCTTACAAAAACGCGGCCTGCTCGACGGCCCCGTGCGCCTCGTTACGCCGCGGGAGTCCGAAGCCCGGGGGTGCCAGTTATCGCTCACCGTGGCCGGAGGCAAGCGGGTGTTCGACGCCCTCGCCCGCGCCGGGGTGGTGGCCGACTGGCGCGAACCCGACGTGATCCGCGTGGCGCCGGTGCCTTTGTATAATACTTTTGCGGAAGTATATCGGTTTAGTGGGTTGCTAGGGCAAGCATTAGAAAACAATATCACTGACGGGGTCTTAAAGTAGGAACATGATTAATCATGTTCCTACTAATAAACAGAACTGGTCGTAGCGGACGCTACGACCCCACTTAGCAGTTCTAGGTGGGGTTGTAGGAGCGTCACGCTAATCCTACGACCAGTTTAGCGAATACTGAATGACGAAGTAAGCTTGGCGTTATACGTCGCCTAAACAAACTGATATGAAGAACATCATTATCTTAGGAAGCGGATTAGCCGGTTCTTTGCTCAGCATCTTGCTGGCTCGGCAGGGCTACGCGGTGCAGGTATACGAAAAGCGGGGCGATCCCCGCCGTCAGGAAGCCGCGGGCGGCCGCTCTATCAACCTGGCGCTGAGTTGGCGCGGGTGGAAGGCGTTAACGGCCGCGGGAGTAGACGGAGCAGTGCGGGAACAAGCCATTGCCATGCGGGGGCGGATGATCCACGATCCCGAAGGCAACACGGCGCTGCAACCCTACGGTACCGCCGGGCAGGCCATCTACTCCGTGTCGCGGGGCGACCTGAACCAACTGCTGCTCAACGAAGCCGAGCGTCAGGGGGTGCAACTCTTCTTTGAGCATTCCTGTCAGTCGGTAGATTTGGAACAAGGCCAGCCGCTGATCCACAACCTGCGGCAGGATGCGCAATTCACGCCCAAGAGCGATTTGCTGATCGGGGCCGACGGGGCTTACTCTACCCTGCGCGGAGCGATGCAGTTCACTCCGCGCTTCAATTATAGTCAGCACTACATCGAGCACGGCTACAAGGAGCTGCACATTCCTCCGGTGGCGGGCGACTTTGCGATGGAGCCGCATGCGCTGCACATTTGGCCCCGGGGCGGCTACATGCTGATTGCCCTACCCAACGCCGACAAAAGTTTCACCGCTACGCTGTTTCTGCCCTACGAAGGGCCGAACTCGTTTGCCCGACTGGATCGGGAAAACCGAATGCGGACGTTCTTCCAGGAGCAGTTTCCTGATGCCCTAGCGTTAATGCCCAGTCTGACGGAGGACTTCTTCCACAACCCCACCGCCGACCTGGTCACGATACAGTGCTATCCGTGGTCGCGCTACGGCCGTAACTTGCTGATCGGCGACGCGGCGCACGCCATTGTGCCCTTCTACGGGCAGGGCATGAACGCTGCCTTCGAAGACTGCCGCCTGCTGGCCAAACGCTTCGCCGACCAACCCACCGACTTGGCCACGGAGCTGATGCAGTTTCAGCAGCAGCGCAAACCCGACGCCGACGCCATCGCCGAGTTGGCGCTACAAAATTTCATTGAGATGCGCGACCGGGTGGCCGATCCTCAGTTTGTGGCCCAGAAGCAAATAGAGGCCGAACTGCACCGACGCTACCCGGACCGCTGGATACCCCTCTACACCCGAGTGACCTTCAGCGACGACCGGTACTCTGATGCCTTGCGCCTGGGCAGACGTCAGGAAGCCATCATGCAGCAGGTGATGGAAGAAGCGACTGACCCAGCGCAGCTGACGGACGAAGACTACGCCCGGATTGTGAGCAATTTATAGGGAAACCGGAATTTCTAAAGCCAATCTCTACTATCCTAGCCATACAGAAAGTAGTCCAGCATCCAACATCATTGCCACTCAGAAAGTCATCCAGTCCGGCGTGGAACGCATCCAGCAGACTAGCGAACATCCATTGCGCGTTATTCGTTAGCTAGTTATTCGCCCGCTCATCAAAAACTATAGTGCATGCACCACTCCATTCGATTTACCCTTTTCTCCTTTCTACTGCTTCCTGGCCTCATCGCTTGCGAAAACACTTCTCAAAGTACCTTGCCCGTGGCCCGGGGGACCAACGATGAAGTGCTGCTGGTGATGGATTCTACCGCCTGGCAGGGCGAACTGGGTGACGAACTGCGGCTCACCTTCCGGGCAGCGATGCCCGGACTGCCGCAGGCCGAACCTTACTTTGACCTTCGGTACGTGGACCCCTTCAAGCTCAACAGCGTGCTGCGCAGCGCCAAGAATATCCTGTTCGTCACCACGCTAGATAATAAAACCGCGGCGGGAAGAAGAATGCAGAGTTACTTCACGGCAGAGTCCGTTCAGCGCATTCGCGAGGATACCGCCCTTTATATGTTTGAGAAGCAGGACGAGTTTGCTCGGGGGCAGGAAATTTATCACCTGTTTGGCAACACCGAAGCCGAGTTGATCAACAATATTCGGGAGAACCGCCTGAAGATCAGGCAACGGCTTGAAAGTGTGCTGTTAGATCGCATCACGCGGGGCTTATACAAGGGCAATGAACAACGTTCGGTGGGCAAGTTTTTGCTTGATGACTACGGCTTTTCGCTGCGCGTACCCTTCGGCTACGACGTGGTACCCTCGGTAGATGATGCAGACGACTTTGTTTGGTTGCGGCAGTTGGGAGAAATTGACAAGAATATCGTGGTCACCTTCCAAGACTATACCTCGGAAGATGCGTTTGATCCGAAGAACATTTTGGCCTTTCGTGAGAAACAACTGGGTCGTTACATTGTCAACGATCCCAAGGCTCCCACCGCTTCCATGACCGTCCAGCGTTTCGTGCCGAAAAAAGAAGAGGTAGACCTTGATACAGTTACTTTGGTAGAGTTCGATACGGTCACTTTTCAGGGAAGGTTTGCGGTGGAAACGCGCGGACTCTGGCGATTAAGCAACGACTCGATGGGGGGTGGCTTCCTGGGATACACCTTGGTGGATGAAGCCCAAGGTCGGCTCTACTACATTGAGGGATACGTGTATAGTCCGGGAGAGAAGAAGCGTCCTTCGATTCGGGAGCTGGAGGCGATTCTGCGTACGTTCAGCACTCCGAAAAAAGCCGAGGTCACGGCGGCTAAGTAGGATGATGTTCATTGGACGGTGGCCCGTGCTACTGCATCAATTTCGATAAAGTCCTGACCGTGGGTGCGGTAATGTCATGACCGCAAGTAGCTGCTTTTCCCCCGTTAGCAAAAACCCTAATAAATTGTATATTCGCTCGCTAAACCAGCGATTCCGAGTATGTCTGAAACCATTGCCCCCACCCCCACCGATACCCACCTTAAAGAATCTAAGACTTCTACGCAACGGCTTTTATCCCTGGATGTGCTGCGGGGCATCACCATCGTGGGGATGATCGTGGTGAACACTCCCGGCTCGTGGGGCAACGTATACGCTCCGTTGCTGCACGCCGAGTGGAACGGCCTCACTCCTACCGACCTGGTATTTCCGTTCTTCCTGTTCATGGTAGGAATCTCTATCACCCTGGCGCTGGGCAAGCGGAAAGAACTAGGAGTCCCCCAGAGCGGCTTGGTCGCTAAGATTGTGAAGCGCGCGCTGATCATTTACGCCCTGGGTCTTTTCCTCACGCTGTTTCCGAAGTTCGATTTTACCAACCTGCGCTACGTGGGCGTGTTGCCCCGCATTGCCATTGTTTACCTAATATGTAGTCTGCTGTTTCTGCGCCTTTCTTGGCGGTCGATCGCTTGGCTAAGCGCGCTTATTCTGGTGGGCTACTGGCTGGCGATGGCGATACTCCCGGTGCCAGGCGTCGGGGCAGCCAACCTAGAACCGGGCACCAACTTGGCAGCCTGGCTGGACGAACTACTGGTGCCGGGCCGGATGTACCGTGGCACCTGGGATCCCGAGGGTTTCCTGAGCACTTTTCCCGCCATTGCCACCGGCTTCACCGGGGTGCTCACCGGCTACTGGCTGCGGACGTCGCGCCGCACGCTGGAGAAAATAATCGGCATGATGGTGGCCGGAGTGCTGGCCTGTCTGGTGGGTTACCTGTGGCACCAAGCCTTTCCGGTGAACAAGAACCTGTGGAGCAGTTCGTACGTGCTGGTGTCGTCTGGTATGGCCTTGCTGCTGCTGGGCACGCTCTACTGGTTGGTGGACGTGAAGAACTACCGGGGCTGGACGCCCTTCTTCGTGGCCTTCGGCATGAACGCCATCACTGCCTTTGTGCTGCACGGGGTGATCATCGATGCCTTCATGGTACCGGTGAATACCGCGGGCGACGTGCTGAAAACGCTAAGCTACCAAGGATTGGTTGAGTTAGGACTGGCTGCTAATTTTGCTTCGCTGCTATGGGCACTGGGTTATCTACTGCTGTGCTTCATCCCCATCTGGATCATGTACCGGCGGAACGTGATTGTGAAGATTTGAGAGTGAGACAGACAACATACATGATAGCCACAGTAATGTACCATCACTCACTATGTGCCTCATTATACTTCACCCCACCAAAGCCGTGCAAGTACAGCGTGCGAGAAAAGCGAAACACCACGGGCGTGAGCACAATCACGGTACCTACCACAGCGATGATGTAGACCGCTAGCGAAGGGTCGCCGAAGAAAAAGTACAGAATAAAGGTGAAGCCCAAAAAGATCGCCATGGTGATGGCGTAGCTCACGTACATAGCCCCGAAGAAAAAGCCGGGTTCTCGCTCGTAGATCAAGTCACAGTGGGGGCACTGCTTATTGGTTGCGATAAACTTCGTGGGCTTCTCGAGCAGCGCGTACGTGAAGATGTCACCTTCGCGGCAACGAGGGCACTTATGATTGAGAATGGCGGACCAAGCGGATTTTTTTGCCATGTTGTTTTTTGCTGTTTCGGTACCAAAAAAATGCAATCACTCCAACAACCAAGTAGGGGGCGAAAAATAAGTACATAATGCCCAAATTGAGCCCCGAGGCCAGTGAAGTATCACCGGCACTCACGTTGTTTTCAATGGTGGTGCGGCACATGGCGCACTGAGCCACTCCCTGACTCATCGTTAGGAAAGCCAGTACTAAAGTAACCGCAGCGGATCGTATCGTGTTTTTCATACCGTATTTATTTAACTTCGTACAGCAGTATCCGGGTTTCCGCTACCAAGCGATCCACCTCTTTTTCTTGCGCTCCGTCGTAGTAGCCCCTCACCTGCTGCGCTTGGTCTATTAACAACAATGTGGCCGCATTCGTGCGCTTGGGCAGCCACTGCGCCGAAACATTGCCCAGGGTGGTATCCGCTAAAAATGTCCACGCTTCGGCCTGGGCTCGATACCGTTGCGCCAGTGGCGATAAGCTATCTAACTGCTTGGTGGGAACTACCGTCAGCAAACGCACCAGCGTATCTTGCTCAAAAACATTCTGCACCCGCGTGAGCTTCTCCAGGATAAGTTCGGCGGTATCGGGGGGCACATTGGGCATGCAGTACACGACCAGAATCTTGCCGGTGAAGTCTTGTTCCAAAAAAGCTTTGCCCTTAAAATCAAACAGCGGTGCAAACAGACGGAAAGCCTGCCCTAAAGAGCCCGCCGGAACTTCAGCGCTAAGTCCTTCGGCATCAGCTGGGTCAGTAGGGATGGTGTAGTGTTGCTCGCCGAACTGCTCTAGAAATATTAGAATAAGTAGCGGAACCGCCAGGATAAGCAACAATCCCACTAGTTTCTTACGGTTGGTCATGGTGCGTTGTCAGGATACACCTTCTCAACCAAGCGCACCGGAAGGTTCGTTCCGATCTTAAAACCTCAGTTCCATCACCGAGTTGCCTTCGGCGATCATCGCAATAACAAACCAAACTACGAAGACGGCGGGAATGAGGATAGACCAGATCATTGTTTTTACCTCACCCTTTAGGTGCATAAACTCACCAACGATGTAGAATGCTTTGACGATCGTCATGATTACGAACGTACCATAAAGCAGCGGGCCACGGGGTAAAAACAAGGCAAACACGAACTCAATGATCGTTAGAACCGCCATGATACCCGCAATACGCCACAGTTTGTTGGTCTTCTTCTTATCAACCGGCTCGTAACGAACCGCCGTATTTTCATCTAATTCTGCCATAATAGTTCTAGTCAAATGAGGTAGAAAAACGTGAATACAAAGACCCACACCAGATCCACAAAGTGCCAGTAGAGGCCAACTTTCTCCACCATCTCGTAGTGCCCGCGTCGTTCAAACACCCCAGTGGCCGCTTGATAGAAAATCAGGAAGTTCAGCATCACCCCACTGAACACGTGGAAGCCGTGGAAGCCAGTGATAAAGAAGAACAGATCGGCAAACAAGGGCGGGCCATACTGATTTCGCACTAGATTGGCGCCGAAGAAAATTGAGCCATCGCCGAGCAGGCCTCCCTGATCGGTGCCGTGAATAAAGTGACCCCATTCCCAGGCTTGGCAGCTAAGAAAGGTAATGCCCCCAATAAGGGTCCACAGCATCCACTTCACCACAGCCTTCTTTTCCATACGGTGGCCCGCCTCAACGGCTAACACCATCGTCACGCTGCTCAGAATCAGGATAAAGGTCATAAGTCCTACAAACACCAGCGGCAGTTCTATTCCGTGCAGAAAGGGAACCGCCTCAAAAACCTTTTCCGGAATTGGCCAATAGTCCTGCGAAAACACAAACTCATCCACCTCTCCCCCAAAAGCCGGATACGCGAAGCGAATCATGGCGTAAGAAATCAGCAGGGCAGAAAAGGTAAAGGCATCCGAGAGCAGAAAGAACCACATCATCAGTTTGCCATAACTTACGCGAAACGGCGAGGTGCCCCCGCCCCACACGCTACCGGGAGCTTCAGATTCGGTTTCGTGTCCCGAGGGTTCTTTGATGATTGTTGCCATAGCCGAAAGAAATAACGCTGCACAAAACGACTCATCGCTTCGCTACACCGTTTGTGGTTGTTTAATTGAGCAGCAAAAATACGAATAAATAGAGCCAAAGTCCATCTAAAAAATGCCAATATGTGGCGCACATCTCCATCTGGTCCATGCTTTTGGCGTGTACGCGGTACCGAAACACGCTTACCAGGGTGATCAGCAAAAACACAACTCCGCCAATCAGGTGCGCCGCGTGTAGTCCGCTGAGTACGTATACGAAGGATCCGCCAGGGTTGCCCACGAAGTACACGTCCATCGCCACCAGTTCTCCCCAGGCCAAATACTGGCCAATCAGGAAGGTGACTCCCAGCACGGTGGTGATGATCATCGCAATGCGTAAGCGCTTCAAATTATCTCGTTTGGCGGATACGTAAGCCCAGTGCATGGTAATGCTACTCAACAGAATGACGCCGGAGGTGATCAAGAACGCCGGTGGCAGGTCAAACTCTAGCCAGTTTCCCTCGGACTGCCGCACGATGTAGGCGCTGGTCATGGCGGCGAAAATCATCACCACCGTGACGATGAATAGCCACATGGCGAACTTCTTGGGATGCATCGAGAGCGTTGCTTTCGTATCTCTCACTACCTCTACCGAGTCGGTGCCGGTCTTTATAATTGGTGCCATGATGCGCTATATTTTATCTAACAGGTAGGCTATCTGCACCACCGGCAGATAGATAAACGAACTAAACATGATGCGCAACGCCGCCTTCCTTGACCCCTGGATCATCAGACTAAACGTTTGCCCTAAAAACAACACTCCGCACACGGTAGCCACAATGGCCGAGTCTACTCCGGTGATTCCTAATTTGAGGGGCAGCAAACCCAGCGGAATCAAGAACAGGGTATAGGTCATAATTTGCACCGCAGTGCGCATATCTTTTCCTCCGCCCGAGGGCAGCAGTTTGAAGCCCGCACGTTTGTAATCGTCATCGGCTACCCAGGCAATGGCCCAAAAGTGCGGAAACTGCCAGATAAACTGAATGCCGAAAATCACCAGTGCCTCCTGACTAATTGCGCCAGTGGCGGCTACCCAGCCCAGTAAGGGCGGCATCGCTCCCGGAAACGCCCCCACCAATACGGCAATGGGACTCACCTTCTTAAGTGGCGTATACACAAAACTGTAGAGCACCAATGACAACACCGCTAGTGCGGTGGTGAGCACGTTGGTGAATGCTAGCAGCAGTCCCAACGCAACTACCGCACTGATGGCGGCCAGCCAGTTTGCTTCCTCGGGATGGATCCGCTCGGTGGGCAAGGGCCGGTTCTGGGTACGCTTCATGAGGGCATCCACGTCTCGCTCCCGAATCTGGTTGATGGTGGTGGAGGCACCGGACAGCAAAAACCCGCTTACGCACAATATGGTCAGCACAAGCCAGTCTATCGGACCCGGAGCGGCCAATACGTAGCCAAATGCGGCCGAAAAAGCGACCAGCAACGATAGCCGAAGCTTCATCAGTTCGGCGTAGGCCCGCACCCGGTCACCTAGGGTGAAACGATTAACAGTTTTAGTAGCTAACATACTGGTCCGAATAAGGTTGACGCTGTCGCATGGCCAGCGAATAAGTTTTCATCAGAAGCAAAGTCTGCAACCCGAACGCTCCGGTTGCTAAAATTAGGTGCAGCGGCTGCGCGAACCGAGGAATAGCGAAGTAAGCCATAATCACGCCGCTCAGTATTTCGACGACGATTACTACTAGTAAGACCCCAGTCCAGCGGGTTAAGTTTCCGTTTATTCCGAAATTTTGATAGGCCAGATACACCAGATACCCATGCCCGACCAATACAAGAATTGAGTAGGATCGGTGCACGTAGAATACCCAGCTTAGCCCGGCGACCCACTGCTCGCGCTGGGCTTCTCCCAGTGCTTGGGCCACCTCATTAACCGATTCGCGCACCTGGGTGCCCATCACGATTTGTACCAAGGTGAGCACCAGTAGCACTCCCAACGTGGCTCCAATCTGGAGTCGCTTTGGACCGGCACTCACCGGACTAATGCCCCCGGCGCGTAGGCAGACAAAGGTGAGCAGAGCAACAATTAACAGCGCCAATAGCATGTGCACGGTGATCATCCAGGGCAACAGGTTGGTAGACACTACCACCGATCCAATCCAGCCCTGCAATCCCACGGCAATCACCGTGGAGGCCGAGGCGATCACCAACGGACGATCGTTCCCCCAGCGAGGTACCGAAGCAACAAAGGTGGCGAGAATCAGCAAACCCACCAGCGCTCCAATGAGGCGGTTAACGTACTCCACCCAGGTTTTGGTGGGGTTGAACTCTTCTTCCCCAGCGATAGCCGGATCGTTTTTTAGCTGATCAGCCAACTGGGCAAAACCAAGAGCCCCTAGGTAGTTGGCCAAGCGTTCGTTCTTAACGAGGCGTTTTTCAGAATAGACCTGCCTATAATCGAACGGAAGCTGACTTGCCTCCGTAGGAGGAACCCAGCTTCCGAAACATTTAGGCCAATCAGGGCATCCCATGCCCGAACCCGTACTGCGGACGATCCCTCCTACCAAAATGAGGAAGTAGACCGACCACAGCGTGAAAACGCTCAGCTTTTGCAGACTATTTGACGTTGGCTTCATCGATTTTCTCTACTTCCTCACCCTCGCGCTCAATGGCTATGCTGTCACTCTCATGGGGCAAGTTAGACTCCGGGGTTTCAGAAAACGGTACGGTCTGCGGAATGTAGTCATCCTTCGCGTGCGGCTTGCTGTAGTCGTAAGGCCAACGGTGCACTTCGGGAATCTCACCCACCCAGTTACCGTGCTCGGGGATGCGGGGCGTAGTCCACTCCAGCGTGTTGGACTTCCAGGGGTTAGCCGGAGCCAATCGTCCACGGAACATACTGTAGAAGAAGTTGTAAGCAAAGATCAATTGCGCGGCAAAGGTGAGGATCGCGGCAATACTGATGAACATATTCAGGTCAGTAAACGCACCGAACGAATCGAAGGTGGTGAACGAATAGTAACGACGGGGAAAACCGGCAATACCAATGTAATGCATGGGGAAGAATACCAGATACACTCCGAAGAAGGTCATCCAAAAGTGCACATAACCTAGGGTTTTATCCATCATGCGGCCGTACATCTTCGGGAACCAGTGGTACACTCCGGCCATCAGTCCGAAGAATGATGCGCTACCCATTACCAGGTGAAAGTGAGCTACCACGAAGTAGGTATCATGCAACTGAATATCGATGGCGGCGTTTCCTAGAAAAATTCCGGTAAGTCCCCCCGAGATAAATACCGATACCAGTCCGATAGAGAACATCATCGCCGTGGTGAAGCGCAGATTGCCCTTCCACAGCGTGGTGAGGTAATTAAATACCTTCACCGCCGAGGGCACCGCAATGATCAGCGTCAGGAACATAAAGATGGATCCTAAAAACGGGTTCAGTCCGGACACGAACATATGGTGCGCCCACACCACGAACGATAGGATGGTGATAGCCAGCATGGAACCGATCATGGCGCGATACCCAAAGATGGGCTTGCGCGCGTTGGTAGCGATTACCTCCGAGGTGATTCCCAGGGCGGGCAGCAGCACGATGTATACCTCCGGGTGACCCAAGAACCAGAACAAGTGCTGGTATAAGATCGGGCTACCCCCTACGTTAGGCAATGCCTCACCGTTAATAAAAATCTCGGACAGGTAAAAGCTGGTACCGAAACTTCGGTCGAAGATGAGTAACAGAGCGGCGGAGAACAATACCGGGAAAGACAACAGACCAATCACCGCAGTGAGAAAGAACGCCCAGATGGTGAGGGGCAGGCGCGCAAAGGACATTCCCTTGGTGCGCAGATTAATTACGGTAGTGATGTAGTTGATGCCGCCCAATAACGAGGAAGCAATGAAGAAGGTCATCGAAGTCAACCACAGCGTCATGCCCAATCCCGAACCGGAGATTGCCTGCGGCAGGGCACTCAGTGGCGGATATACTACCCATCCACCAGCGGCCGGGCCGGTTTCAATAAAGAGTGAGTAGAACATGATCACGCTGGCAACGAAGAAAAACCAGTACGACAGCATGTTCATAAAGCCCGAGGCCATATCACGCGCTCCGATCTGTAACGGAATCAGGTAGTTACTGAACGTTCCACTAAGTCCGGCGGTGAGCACAAAGAACACCATGATGGTGCCGTGCATGGTAACCAGAGCCAGATAGAATTCCGGATCTAGCGAACCGCTTTCACTAATCCAGCCCCCCAACAGGGGCCGCAAAAAGCCCAGATTCATGTCGGGGAAACCCAGTTGCAATCGGAAGATAACCGACAGCAGACCTCCGATAAACGCCCAAAGAATACCGGTGAGCAGGTACTGCTTGGCGATCATTTTGTGATCCTGGCTAAAAATGTACTTGGTGATGAAGTTGTCCTCGTGGTGGTGTTCATCGTGCGCCGCGTGCGCGTGCGCATCTCCTACGTGTGCTGTCGCCATAACTTATCTGAATACAAATGAGTGACTACTAATTGATACCTGCTTCTTCTGATACTACCTCTTTCGGGTCTAATCCCGCGCTGATCATGGCTAGTTCCTTTAACTCTTGGGGTATTTTGGCCAAGTAGTCTGGATGGTCCTGCAACCAGGGCTTTTGCTCCGCCTTCCAGGCCAGGTAATCGTCGGGTTCGTCCACCACCAAGCGCAAGCGCATGGAAAAGTGACCACGGCCGCACACCTCGGTACAAAAAATATTGTAGTTATAGTCCGGGTTGCCGGTTTCCTCGCGCATTTCAGCGGTGGATTTGGTGGGAATGAACCAGAAGCGGGTGGGCATTCCGGGCACCGCGTCTTGCTTGAGTCGAAACTCAGGAACGTACACGCTGTGTAACACGTCACGGGCTCTGATTTTGAACAGCACCGGCTTGCCCTTGGGCACGTGTACTTCCATCGGAGTGACGTCGTCAAAGGCCGAACGGTCGGTGAAATCTAACCCTCGGGTGTTGTCCACGTCGATGAGTCGATAATCATATTCGCCCAACTGATTGTCGTTGCCGGGGTAGCGGGGCAACCAACCAAACTGATAACCTAATAGTTCGATCTGTTCGGCATCGTCGGGAGCTTTTTCAGTGATGTCCGTCCATACCTTCCACCCGGAGAATACCAATACAGCCATCACTACGGCAGGCACAATTGTCCAGACCACTTCCAGCTTGGTGTTATCGGGGTAGAACAGGGCTTTCTTGTCTTCAACGTACTGGTAACGGTAGGAGAAGTAAAAAAGCAGAATGTGGGTTAACAAGAATATAAATCCGGTGCAACCCATCGTGATCCAGAAGATATTATCTACCTGAACCCCGTGTACCGAAGCAACTGGCGGATCGTACTTATCAAACTCACCGACCGAGTACCAAACCATCAGGCCGCCCATCACCACAAGAAACACCATGAACAGCATGGCGTTAATCTTATTTCCGGTGGAGGCTGTCTTCTTATCGGTGCCCCGGGCCACCCCTACCAACCGCAGTACGCGGAAGATGGTGAACAGGATAATCAGCAGAAGAACCGCACCAACAGCAATTACAACGTTAAGCATAGGGAAAATCAGGTATGATGATGAATACTTTCTTGCAACATGGGGTGGTTCTTAGCCACCAGAGGAGCCTTGGCTAAACTACCAAAAACAACCCAGAGAAAAGCGGTCAGGTAAACCATTGTGCAGCCAATCTCTAGTAACCCAAACCCCCCGTTTTCCCACAAAGTTCCGGGGGTAATCATTAAGTAAAAATCAAACCAATGGCCCACCAAAACGATGGTGCAGACCAGTTTTAAGAAGACAGTGATGCGTTTGGCATCGCGGGTCATCAGCAGCAAAAAGGGCAGCAAAAAGTTCAATCCCAGAACCATATAAAAGACCGGAGCGTAATAACTGCTGCTCATGCGCTCCACGAAATAAACCGACTCTTCCGGGATGTTGGCGTAGTAGATTAATAAGAACTGTCCCAGCCAAATGTAGGCCCAAAAAATGCTGAAAGCCCACACAAACTTGCCCAAATCGTGCAGGTGCTCGGACCCGACGTTGAGCAGGTGCCCGGTTTCGCGCAAGCGAACCACCATCAGGGTGATTGCCGCCAACCCCGCAGCGAACCAACTGGAGAACACGTACCAGCCAAACATGGTGCTAAACCAGTGCGTGTCGATGGACAAAACCCAGTCCCAGGCCGAGGTAGAGGAGGTAACGGCGAAGATGATGATAAAGATGGTCGAGTACTTTACCATCTTATGGTAGTGGGCGGTGCCTCCGTTCAGATCTTCGGCCAGCGACTCGCGCCGGATGAGTCGCCACATCCAGAACCACAGTCCGAAGTAGGCCACCATCCGGATAAGGTAGAACGGAATGTTCAGGTAAGCATGCTTGCCGTCGATGATGGCATCGTAGCGCGGATCAGCCTTGTCGTACAAATAGTCGTGCGTCCAGTGGAAGATGCTGTGGTTACCCAGCAAAAATACCACCAGCATCAGCACCCCGGCGATGGGTAACCAGGCACCAAAGGCTTCGGGCACCCGCTTGAAGCCCGCCGACCAGCCCGCCTGCGCGGCATAATTGAAAGCCACGAAGAACACACCGATGATTGCGATTCCGGTGAAGTAAACGTTATTGATCCACAAGTTCGCGAACAACCGCTGGTACCAGTGGAACTCCTCATGACCGGCTTCGCCCAGTTCGGCGGAGGCGTGTCCGGCTTCGGCTTCGTGACCACCGCCGCCGAGCAGCGCCATCACGATGCCCGCAATCAGCAGCAGGAGCCCTACGCCCCCAATGATGAACAATGTTTTTTTAACGCTATCAGAAAAGTTGAAGCGTTCTTTTCCGATGTCAATCTCGGTGGTCTGGTGGGCGGTGGTGCTCATAGTGTTATTCTCCTTGTTGTTGCAGCGTTTGAACGTAGCGGACGATCCTCCAGCGATCAGCAATCTCCATTTGCGAGCCGTGGGCGTTCATGCGCCCTTTTCCCCAGGTGATCACGTGAAAGATGTGCCCTTCCGTCATGTCGCGGTAGGCACCCTTATTATAGGCGGGCACGCCTTTGTAAACCACTCCTACTGGACCATTGCCCTGCCCGGCTCCGCCGTGACAGGGGTAGCAAAACTGGGCGTACAAGCGTTGCCCTTCGGCCACCACGGCGGCAGTAGAATCTAGGGGGTTTTTTATAGTGCGCGAGGCTAGCTCCAAGCTATCGAAGGGAAGCTCGTAGGGCAAATACAGGGCTAGCTCCTTGCGAGCGGCCTCGGAATTAGGTTCGGTCTGCTTGGCTCCGTAGGCGTCATAACTGGCCGCGTTGCGCCGCACGGTGTTGGCCGGTGGGGTGCGCGAGTTCATGCCGTAGGGGTTATACGGATTAGAATTGTAGTACTCCCCCAAATCATCCTCTCGTGACGATATGACGGAACCCGCTTCTTCGTTGGTGATTTGAGTAAGCGGTTCGTAGGGAGTGGTGTGATACATCTGCGGGGCGTATTCCCAACCAGTATAATCTCCCTTAGCTCCACATCCTGTTAAGGCAATTCCTCCCGCCAAGCAACCGTATAGTACGTAGTTACGCATATTCTTAGTAGTATTTCTCGTTCACTTCTGCCGCTCCTGCGTCGCGCAGAATGGTTTTCATCTCGTCTAGCTTGATCGAGTTTTTCGATAGATCAATGGCCATGATGTGTTTATCGTCGGTAGCGCGCAAATCAAATATTTTCGCCTTGCCGTAGGGCCGCAAATCGCTTATCAACATAAACACGGCGACCATTCCTAGTGCCGACAGCAACACCGTCAGCTCAAACGATACCGGAACAAAGGTGATTGAGGCGAAATTCTTTCCTCCAATGATCATCGGCCAGTCGATCTTGAGCATATAGAACTGCATCAGCAGAGCCAAGCCTAGACCCAAAACCCCAAACAAGAAGGCCGCAATGGGCAACTTAGATCGTTTGTAGCCCAGGGCGTGTCCCAAGCCATGCACGGGAAACGGAGTGTAGCAATCGTGAATGCGAATTCCCTGACTACGGGCCGCTTCTACGGCTTCCACCAGCACGTCTTCGTCGTCGAATACTCCTAGCAAATACTTACTTCCGGTCTTCATCATTGTTTATCCATATTACGTTGAGGGGCAGTCTCGGTGGTCGACTGCGTGGTGGTTCCGGCCGCGCGCATTGCCGGGGCTTCTTCCGACGTGGCCTTGATGATACTCTTCACTTCGGCCATGTTGATGACCGGGAAGAACTTAGCGAACAAGAAGAACGCCGTGAAGAACAGACCGAAAGTGAATAGATAAATTCCCACGTCGTACAACGTCGGCTGAAACATCGCCCAGCTCGAGGGCAAATAATCACGGTGCAATGAGGTAACGATGATCACGAAGCGCTCGAACCACATGCCGATGTTCACCACAATAGATAGGATAAAAGTAGCGACGATACTGGTGCGGATTTTCTTAAACCAGAACAGTTGCGGCGACACCACGTTGCAGGTCATCATGGTTGCGTAGGCCCACCAGTAGGGTCCGGTGGCCCGGTTAAAGAAGGCGTATTGTTCGTACTCTACTCCCGAGTACCAAGCCATAAACAACTCGGTAATGTACGCCACTCCCACAATCGACCCGGTGACGATGATAACGATGTTCATCAACTCAATGTGGTTGATGGTGATGTAATCTTCCAGGTGATACACCTTTCGGGTAATGATCATCAGCGTGAGCACCATCGCAAAGCCTGAGAAAATAGCTCCCGCCACAAAGTAGGGAGGAAAAATAGTGGTGTGCCAGCCAGGAATCACCGAAGTGGCAAAGTCAAAGGATACGATGGTGTGCACCGAGAGCACCAGCGGCGTAGCCAGACCGGCCAGAATTAGGGCTACTGACTCATAACGTTCCCAGGTGCGGGCTGAGCCGTTCCAGCCAAAGCTGAGCGCTCCGTAGACGAATTGCGATACTTTATTCTGCGCCCGGTCACGGATAGTAGCGAAGTCAGGAATCAGGCCAATGTACCAGAATACCAACGATACGGTGAAATAGGTACTGATCGCGAACACATCCCACAACAGGGGCGAGTTAAAGTTTACCCACAACGAACCAAAAGTATTCGGCAGGGGCAGTGCCCAGTAAGCCCCCAGCCAGGGCCGTCCCATGTGGATCACGGGGAACAGCAACGCGCAAATTACCGCGAAAATCGTCATTGCTTCCGCCGCCCGGTTGATGGACATGCGCCACCGTTGACGGAACAGCAGCAGTACCGCCGAGATGAGCGTACCAGCGTGGCCGATGCCTACCCACCACACAAAGTTGGTAATGTCCCAGGCCCAACCTACCGTTTTGTTGAGTCCCCACATGCCGATACCATCCCATAGAGTGCGGTACATGGCGTAGGCACCAATGGTCAAGGCTCCCAAAGAAGCGGCCAAGGCCAGTAACCACATCACGTTGGGTTTAGCTTCTACGGGGCGGCATATGTCTACCGTCACGTCGTGTACGGTCTTGCCGCGGGTGATCAGGGGTTTTCTTACGGAAGCAACATGGTTCATAAGCTGTTCTTTGTTTTACGCGGTAACTTCTTCTTCGTCTTTGTTTCTAATCTTGGTCAGATACCAGATGTTTGGACTCACCCCAATTTCGTTGAGCACCCGGTAGGCCCGCTCTTCGTACTCGCGACTCACGATGCGCGTGATGGCGCTATCGGGGTCGTTGGCATCGCCGAAGGTGATCGCCCGGGTGGGGCACGCCTCGGCGCAAGCGGCCACAATTTCCCCGTCGATGGGGCGTCGCCGCTGCTTCTTGGCTTCTAACTTACCGAGTTGAATGCGTTGGATACAGAAGGTGCACTTTTCCATCACTCCGCGGGAGCGGACGGTTACGTCGGGATTCAGCACCATTTTGGCCAGATCGTCGTTTCCGGGGATGTTCACCCCGGCGAACTGCTCGTTATCGTGGTACTTGAACCAGTTAAAGCGGCGTACTTTATAAGGGCAATTGTTGGCGCAGTAGCGCGTACCGATGCAGCGGTTATACGTCATCTGGTTCAGCCCCTCGCTGCTGTGGGTGGTAGCCAACACCGGGCACACCGTTTCGCAGGGCGCGTTGTTGCACTGCTGGCACAGCATGGGCTGGAAGGTGACTTCCGGATTGGCCGAGGCCACTTCCATCTCCTTATAGCCTTCCACCGCATCACTGCTGTAGTAACGGTCGATGCGAATCCAGTGCATCTCACGGCGGTTGATCACCTCCTGCCGACCTACAACCGGCACGTTGTTCTCTACCTGACAGGCCACCGTACAGGCTCCGCAACCGATGCAACTGTTCATGTCGATGGCCATCATCCAGTGGTGGTTCGGGTACGTATGCCCCTTCCACAGTGAGATGCTGTTCGGTTCTTTGGGACCGTCGTAGGTCTCGATTTCTACTTTGTAGCGACCCGCTGCCGGATCCTCCTGGTACTCGGCCAGCAACGCGTCCTGAATCACGGTTTCGCGGCCCATGTAGGTTTCGTGGGTCTGGGTTTGCGCGATGCGGTACTTATCACCCAGCACTTCGATTTGCACGTCGGTACTGAAGTAGGACACAAAACCGTTGGTCATGCTCACCATCGGATAAGCATTGGCTCCTACGCCGTTGGCCACCTTGCCCGCTTTGGTACGTCCGTAGCCTAGCGCCAATCCCACGGTGCCTTCGGCCTGTCCGGGCTGCACCAGCACCGGCACGGTCACGCTAACCCCGTTGGCCGTTACCTTGGCCATGCGGGTTTTCATCTCGTCCATCTCCACCCCCAAATCATCGGCCATTTTCTGCGAAACGGTCAGATAGTTGTCCCAGCAGGCTTTAGAGATCGGATCGGGCATCTCTTGCAACCAGGGGTTGTTGGCCTGTCGCCCGTTGCCGATGCCCACCTTTTGATACAACACCAGCTCAATGCCCTCGCGCTGCGCGGGATAGGTATTGTTGATCGCGGTGGCAAAACCACCAATATTTGCCGGAGTGGCCGCCGTACCATGGGTTTCATCTACCGCGCTACCGCTCTCAATCACGCCGTTGTACAGGGCTTCGTTCCAGAAATTTTCAAACATTCCTTCCGTGCTCTGCGCGGCAAAGGCCGTGGTGCGCCAGCGGTCGCGCAAAAACTGGTAGTAGTCGGCTTGTTGGCTGCCCGCCCAGGTTAAAAAGGTACTCTGCGCCTGTCGGGTGTCGAAAATCGGGGTGATGGTCGGCTGCGCCAGGCTGAGGTGCCCACCCTGCGGCTGCGCATCGTTCCACGATTCCAGGTAGTGGCTATCCGGCGCGATGTAATCTACCAGCGACGTGGTTTCGTCCAGCCGGTCGGCCGTAGAAATTTTCAGTTTGATCTTATCAAGCCCTTCGGCCAGCGCGGCTCCGTTGTGGTAATCGTACACCGGGTTGCAGTTGTAAAAAATCACTCCGTCGAGCGTCCCTTTGCTGGCCTGCTGCGTGAGTTGGTCCATCGCCCGCAAACTGCCCTGCCGGAAGTAGGCCGGATTTTGCACGTCGATGGTGGTGCCGTAGTTGCCAAGCAGTCCGTTGATGGCGTTCACCATGCCCTGCACAGCGGGGTCGTTGGAACCGGATACGACCAGCGACTTACCGCGGCTGGCCCACAAGTCGTTGGCGGCTTTGGACAGGTAAGGAACCTCGGTGGTTTTGTTGATCTTCGCCGTAGGCGATCCGGCCCGGGCGGCCAGCAGGTTGTACAGGTGCCCCACCAGCAAGCCTTCTTGCGAAGCGCGCACCTGCGTGCGGTAATCAGCGTTGGCACCGGTCATCGACAGGTTGCTCTCAAACTGATAGTGGCGCGACATTTTCTTTTTGTCTCGACCTAGTTTGCGGGTTTCGCCGTACTGCCGGGCGTACACAATGGGCGCGATCCAGGTACCGAGAAAGTCGGCCCCGAAGCTCACGATGGTGTCGGCTTTGCTGAAGTCGTAGGCGGGGATCACAGCTTTGCCAAAACTTTGACGGTTAGCTTCCAGGATGCCTTCGGATGAGATGGGATCGTAGACCACGTGGCGCACGTTTGGATAGGCCGCTACGAGGCGATCAATGGTGGCCTGGGTCGACGGGCTCAGAATGGTGTAGCTCACCAGCGCCACGTTCGATGCGCTGCGCAGCTGGCTCGTCACCGCTTTGTCCAGGGAGCCCCAGGTAGCGGGCTCACGGTTAATCACCGGGCCCTGCAGACGCTGGCTGTCGTACAACGACAGCACCGAGGCTTCTACCTGCGCGTTGGTGCGCCCCTGGGTGATCGGCGAGCGGTCGTTGCCCTTAATCTTGATCGGACGGCCCTCACGGGTTTTCACCACCACGCTGCAGTAGTCACCGCCATCGATGTAGGTAGAGGCGTAGTAGTTAGGAATGGACGGATCCACGTTGACCGGTTTCACCACGTAGGGAATGGCCTTGCGGATGGGAGCTTCGCAGGCCGCCAGGGTGGCGGCGCTGATGGTGAAGCCCATTGTTTTTAGGAAGTCGCGGCGCGTATCGCCCTTCTTGGGGGGAGAAGGAAACTCCCGGTCAGCATGCTTAACAAATTCCGCATTGTTATTTAACTCCTCAATTCCCTTCCAGTATCGCTTCTCTTTTTTCATGTTGTGGGGGTAGCCTCTTGCTTAATAATGGCACTTAGAACACTCCAGTCCGCCGATGTCTTGCACCTTCATGGGTTCGCCGGATGCTGATTCGTCGTGTAGTTCTAAAAGTTTGTCGTAGTAGGAGTTGTCTTTGGCATTGACCTCGGTTTCGCGGTGGCAGTTGATACACCAGCCCATCGTAAGTTTCGAGTACTGATACACCACTGGCATCTCCTGAATGGGTCCGTGACAGGTCTGGCACTCCAGTCCGCCCACGTTTACGTGTTGGGCGTGGTTGAAGTAAGCCAAATCGGGCAGGTTGTGGATGCGCACCCACTCGATGGGCTTTTTGTTGTTGCCGTAGGTCTGCGAATCCTTATCAAAATCGATGGCCGCGTAGATTTTCTGAATCTCTTCTGACTCGGTTTTGATCTGCTGGTGACAGTTCATACAGATGTTGGCCGAGGGAATGTTGGCCGACTTGGCCTTCATCACTCCGGTGTGGCAGTACTGGCACTGGATTTCGTACTGTCCGGCGTGAAGGGCGTGCGAGAAGGCAATCGGTTGCTCGGGCTGGTAGCCCTGTTGCACACCAATGGAGTAGAGTCCGTTGAGGACCAGTTTCACCACCAGGGCGAGGAAGATGAAAACCATCACCCCGATGAAGGGCCGACTCTGCACCAACTGTTTGACGTCGGTTTTCTGGTTGATAATCTCCCGGTCGGCTTCGTCCAGGTCGGTCTTTTGGTTCAGGAACTTGGTGAGCACCGTCACGATCAGAATCAGCACCAGCAGAATAAGTCCCAGGATAACCACCAAGCCAATCAGGATGGCTAAAAGGTAACCGGAAGGGATGGCACTGCCGCCCGCGCCTGCTGCTTGCCCATCGGCAGCAACCGCGCCGTCACCAGCGGCGGCGGCTGGAGCAGCAGCGGCGGAGGATTCGGCTTTGACGTAGGCGATGATCGAGGTGATCTCCTCATCGGAGTAGGCGAAGGAAGGCATCACCGTTTTGTTGTACTCGTTGTACAGGTTCACGGCATACTCATCGCCACCCTGGATGACCTTCTGCGAGTTCTTGATAAAGGTGATGAGCCAGGGCAGTTCGCGCCGCTCGTGCACGTTTTTGAGGGCGGGGCCCACGACCACCTGATTGATGGCGTGGCACACCGTGCAGGCGTTGTTGAACAGCGATTCGCCCTGACTGACAATGGCAGCGTCGGTGGGAATACCATCGTCTGATGCGCCCCCGGCGGGAGCAGCAGCTTCGGCGGCGGGTTCTCCGGTAGCAGCACTGTCGGCGGCCTCCTGCGCGACAGCGGGAGCCGATAGGAGCGCCAGGATGACTACTAATCCACTGAACAACGCGCTGACCCGATTAGAGATGAAAAAGTAAGATATAGATAGCGACATGGGAGCTTCCTCGTTTTGAATTCGCACAAAAGTAACACGCGGTGGCTGGATTTCAAACACATTTGCCGCAATTCGCTACAAGCAGATGGGAGTGATGCGACCTCACCGCTAATAAGCTGGTTTTCAATTTGTTAGTTCTGTGTCGCGAGTCTTCTCATACAATTTAGAAAAGTTCTAAATTGACCCGAATAGGAACCTTGTTGGCGAAATTTTTTTGAGATGATTTGGCTTGCTTAGATTATCCGTAAACCAGTACCATCCAATGGATTATCACTCCGTAGTAGGCCTTTTGTCCAGCCGTTATTGCCACAATAGTTGTTGCCAAGCCGTCTTGTGCTACCACGATCAGTTGGCGGTACAATCAGGGCCTGCTAGTCAACTGCGCTGGATAAGTGGCTGCCCCCTCCGCTACCAAGCGACCCTCGCAATGAGTCATTTGGATGCATGTTTGCCGACCATAAAAGTCGATACGCAGCATCACCTGATGGCTCATCTCCATCAACTAATTATAAAAATCCCCGGTAAACGTTAGTCATCTTGTGCCACCCCCTTTGAAACAAATGTAGGGTATTTAAAAATCGGAAGACTCACGAATGGAGCCTCCTGATCGCGGGCCACTGGTTTTTGCAAGGCCGCCTTCACCACTAAGTTGTGTCACCGATTAACTCACTCCGTTGCGTAGCCCGGATTTTGCACCAGCGCCTCCGAGACTTGCAGCTCGGTGCGGGGAATCGGCATAATTTTTCTAAATGGTTCTACGCCAAGCACTGCTTCCGCTCGGCCTAGACGAACCAGATCAAAGAAGCGGTGTCCCTCAAAGTTAAGCTCGGCCCTTCTTTCCCGCAGTAGTGCCTCAACGTAATTGTCGGTAGTTGTTATCGCGGCCAGATCTTCTAGTCCGGCTCTACTGCGTATAGTATTTAGATCAGCCGTTCCGGCATTGGGATCGCCACTGGCAAATACGGCTGCCTCCGAACGGATTAAGTACAACTCCGCCAAGCGGAATATCTTCGCGTTATTAGCGTTGGTGTTATCCGAATACTTAGTGGTCCGAGGGCGATTCCGCAATGTGGTAAAGAAATTAGCTCGAACGTCGTCTTCCTCGAAGGATTTCAGCAACAAGGAATCTACGTTGTACTCATCTCTTCGGTATAGGTACGTGTTATAATCGCTTTGGTCCTGTTCATTGAACTCAACCTCAAAGATAGATTCCGAGGAGGCATCCGTCGTAGAAAACACGTCGTTTAAATCAGGCTCTAAAGCAAATGGCCCCCGGGTGATCACCGAGTCGGCATCGGCAAATGCCTGACCGTAGTTCTGTCGGTACAAATTAACCCGGGCCCTTAAGCTGAGCGCGGCCCAGTAGTTCAAGGTGCCCGTATCATCACTGCCTTCTATCAACGGAATTGCCTGATTAAGGTCACTGATAATTTGGTCGTATACCTCAGCCACCGAACTGCGGGGAATATCCGGTATTTCGTTGAAATCATTGTTAGGGATCGGTTCTAAGATGATAGGAACCCCAAAGGCGGATGAATTATCGTAGTGTTCCCCAAAATAGCGAAGCAAATCGAAGTAGGCCAACGCCCGCACGGCGCGCGCTTCTCCCACCACGGCATCCTTATTCAGGGCCGGGTCGTCGATAGAATCTACCTGGGTGATCAGAAGATTAGCCGTGCTAATCACTCGGTAGATATCGGGCCAGACGTTGGTAATCCAAAGATTGGTATTAGGAACGGCTAGCTGGTCTAACTCCAGTTGCGAATCGAAGAACCCCTCATTTGTCGCGTTGTCGGCTAAGAGGTCGTTGTTCAAAATGTATTCCAGACCATAGTAGTCGATGTCCTGCATCAGGGAGTAGGTCCCGGATAAAATACCAGCGGCCGATCCGGCATCAACCAGAGCCGAACTAGCGTCTAACGATTGCTGCGGTTCCGGCTCAAGAACATCGCAAGAGAACACCAGCAATCCGGCGAATAATAGGGTATATATACTTTTCATTGTATGATTTTTTTAAAGTCCAATATTTATTCCCACACTGAGGCTTCTGGTCTGCGGAAGGGTTCCGAAGTCGGCTCCGGCAATCCTAGGATCGCGGGCGTTCTGACTTACCTCCGGGTCCGCGCCCGTATAGTTGGTAAACGTCAGTAGATTCTGCCCCTGAACGTAGATTCTCAGGTTGTTTAACCGGATTCTGGTGACCAGTTCTTGGGGGAAGTTATAGCCGAGATTGAGCGTCTTCAACCGGACAAACGAACCGTCTTCTAACCACCGCGAAGAGTACTCTCGCCAGTTGCCGTTCACCAATGATGCCCGGGGAATATCGGTCACGTCGCCGGGTTCTTGCCATCGGTTTCGAGCGAGCACGTGGTTGTTGCCATCGGGCAGCGGGAACCCAGTGCCAATCCGGCTCCATCCTAAGTTTTCGTAGTGGGCCCGACTGTGATTGAATATTTCGTTTCCGACCGAAAACTGGAACAGAAAGCTCAAATCAATTCCTCGGTAGCTGAAGGTATTGCTAAACCCACCGAAAAAGTCAGGCTGTACGTTACCCACTATCTGCCGGTCGCCGGAATTGATTGCTCCATCGCCGTTCAGGTCATCCCAGATAATATCACCCGTTAGCGGGTCCACGCCGTCTTGGTCGATCAGGTAAAACGTGCCGATGGGTTGTCCTTCCGAAAGGATATGGGAATCGGAGATTACCTGATCATTGACCGCCAGCGTTTTTATTTCGTTTTCAATAAACGAGATGTTGAAGGAAGAACGCCAGTTCAACGCTCCGGTTAAGATTACTCCACCCACGGATAGTTCTAATCCCCGGTTTTGGATCTCACCAATGTTATCAATCACATCAGAGAAACCGGAAATACCAGGAATGATTCGATTCAGCAGCAAATCATCCGTGTTTTTGATAAAGTAGTCAGTCGTTAGGGTCAGGCGGTTATCAAAGAGCCCTAAGTCCATACCAATGTTAAACTGCGAGGTGGTCTCCCAGCTCAAATTAGTATTGCTCAGTTGACTCGGGATCAGCGTGGCCGCTGCCCGGTAATTACCTACCCCAAATAATCCTCGGGAAGCAAAGTTATCGATCCCGTCTTGGTTGCCGGTGATCCCGTAGCTCGCTCTCAATTTCAGATCCGATACGGCAGATAACCCTTCCAGGAACTCTTCTTCGCTTAGGCGCCAGGCCACCGAACCCGAGGGGAAGAACCCGAAGCGGTTATTGTCACCAAAGCGTGAAGACCCATCGGCCCGCCCGGTCAGCGTAACTAAGTATCGGTCGTCGTAGCCGTAGTTCGCTCTAAAGTAGTAGGAAGATAATCCCCACTGGGTTCCTTCAGTAGATGCGTCGGTAATTTCAGCCGCGGCATCCAGCTTAGTAAACTGATCGCTGGGAAACTGCTGACCGTTGATACTCACAAAATTACGATTAGACGCTTGATACGAGGCACCCAGTACTGCGTTTATGCTGTGGACTTCCCCCAGGATACGCGTGTAAGAGAAATAATTCTCCGTAATCCAGGTAAAATCTTCCGTAGCGCCGTAAACCCCCAGACCATTGGCACTGGCGTTGGAAGACTCCCGGGAGATAATGGGGGTATAGGCTTCATCGGTCAAGCTGGTGTAATCAATAGAAGTAGAATGCCGAAAAGTTAGTCCTTCCATGATGGCAACTTCAGCGAAGATGGACCCCAGCCCTCGGGTGGTTTTGGTCGATCTTTCGTATTCGTTCGCTACCAGAACAGGATTGTCCAGCATCCACCACCCGAAGTAGCTAAACGGGTCGGCGTAGCTGCCGTCTTCTTCTCTTACCGGCATCAGCGGGTCGCCCGCCAGGGTATTGATCACCACCCCGTAGAGTGAATTGTCGTTGACGGTGCGATCTTGGTTGGTTCGGTTCACGGAGATCGTGGTGCCCACATCCAGCCAGTCGTTGATTTTACTATCCAGATTAACGCGGGCACTCAACCGCTCGAAACCGGTACCAACTTGGGTACCCTCCTGGTCGAAATAGGATAAAGAGGTGAAGTATTGGGTACGTTCGTTTCCCCCGGATACCGAAATATCGTGGCTCTGGATGGGAGCCGTTCGGAAGATGGCATCGTACCAATCCGTGTTTCTTAGTTCCGGATCATCCGGATCATATCCCCACGTATCAGAGACATAATTTTCTGCGTAGTCTGTCCCCAGGGCACGGTTGTCCTGGCGGGCCGCGTCATCCATCAGCAGCAGGTACTCTCGCGAACTCAGCATATCCACCGTGTTGGTTACCGTTTGAAGGCCGTAGTAAGAGTTGATATCAATTTTCGGGGCTCCGACCTTTCCTCGTTTCGTCGTAATAATCACTACGCCATTGGCCCCCCGGGAGCCGTAAATGGCGGTAGCGGAAGCATCCTTAAGAATCTCAATCGATTCGATATCGGTAGGGTTGATATCGGCAATAGAGTTCGTTCTTTGCCCTCCCGTGAACAGGTCCGACAAATCTTCTGAAATCATCGGAATACCGTCAATCACGTAGAGCGGTTCGCTACTGGCGGTGAGCGACGTGCTTCCCCTAATCTGGACGCTGATGCCCGCCCCGGGGGTTCCCGACGGGGAACTGATCAGGGCTCCGGCCGCTCTTCCTTGCAGAGCGTTATCCAGGCTGGCCACCGGTTGTCGGGCAACTTCATCTCCGTCGATACTGGATACCGACCCGGTAAGGTCGCTCTTCTTTTGGCTGCCGTAGCCCACCACCACAATTTCCTGAAGCTGGGCGGCATCTTCGGCCATTTCAACGTCCAGCGTGGTTCTGGTGCCTACGGTTTGCTCGAGCGTTTTCTGACCCAAATACGAAAATACGAGAACGTCGGAAGGCGAGGCGGTGATACCATACTTGCCGTCGGGACCCGTCTGGGTACCACTGCTGGTTCCCTTGATAAGAATATTTACTCCGGGCAGCGCCGAACCTGCTTGGTCCGTTACTGTGCCGGTAATTTCTTGCGCATGCAGCGCGGTGGCCATGCCCGCCATAAAAAAGAACAGGATAAAGATGCGTAGCTTTCTTTTCATAATTACTGGATTATAGGTTTAAGTAAGTAAAGGATATTCGGATAAATTGGTCCGGGCTGGTGCGCGCACCAGCCCGGAATAAAAATGCGTTCATAGTGCTTTTCTTAGGGCATTTTCAAAGATTTGCAAACCCGTTTCAATCTGGGTTTCGGTGACCACCAAGGGCGGAATCCATCGGACGACGTTTTTGTAGCTACCGCAGCTCAGCAGCAGTAATCCTTGGTCAACGCATGCTCTTATGACTTTAGCGGTGCTCGCCGCATCCGGCTTGCCATCAGCATCGGTGAACTCAACGGCCACCATCAGGCCCAGGCCCCGAACGTCTCCTATTGCCGGGTAGCGGTGTTGCAGTTGTTTGAGATGGTCCATTAGCTGCTTCCCCCGTTGCGCCGTGTTTTCCAGCAGTCCGTCTTCCTGAAGAACCTTTACGGTGGCCACGGCCGCGGCGGCGGTGATGGCACTGCCCCCTCCGTAGGTGCCCCCGTGGGTGCCCGCGGGCCACTTGGCCATCAATGGTTCGGTAGAAGCAATGGCTGAGATCGGCAAGCCACTTCCTAGGCCCTTGGCCATCACGATAATATCGGGCGACACGTCGGAGTGCTCGAAGCAGAAAAACTTACCGGTTCGGCCAAAACCACTCTGCACCTCATCGATGATCAGGAGGATACCGTGCGCGTCGCAAACCGCTCGCAGATGGTTGAGGAACGCCGCAGGAGCCGGTACGTACCCTCCTTCCCCCAGCACGGGTTCGATGATGATGGCCGCCGTCTCTTCGGGAGCCGTTTGGCCCTGAAAAAGCAAATCCAGTTGCTTCTTACAAAAGCTAACCGTCGTCTCTTCGTCCCATCCGTAATAAAAAGCGTAGGGAAAAGGCGCGACAAAAATTCCGGCAGGCAGGGGTTGGTACTGATACCGATAAGCGGTTTTCGAAGTAGTCATCGCCATCGTCAGGTGGGTTCTTCCGTGAAAACTACCCTGAAACACAATGACGTTGCTTCGGCGCGTGGCGGCCTTGGCTAATTTAACCGCACTCTCGGTCGCTTCGGCTCCGCTGTTAGAAAAAAAGAAACGATTGATGTGATGAGGAGTGATTTCGTTGAGCTTTTCGGCTAGCGCAATGGTGGCAACGGGCACCACGCAGTTCATCTGCCCGAACAGTAGCGTGGCCGCTTGTTGCTGCAGGGCCGCCACTACTTTCGGATGGCAGTGTCCGGTGTTTACCACCCCGATGCCCGAAGTAAAATCCATACAACGGCCACCCTCCGCGTCGTAGAGATACACTCCTTCTCCCCGGACGGCCTGGAAGTCCGAGAGGTGCGTCCAAACCGGAGATAGCAATTCAGTGGAAAGTAGTTGCGTAGTCATGGCAGGGCTTCTCTATTTTTATTGAGGTGCATTTAATACGATCCACACGGACTTTTCCCGGGTGTAAAGGTCTATGGCGCTTTTTCCCATTTCTTTTCCGTTGCCACTCTGTTTAAACCCACCAAACGGTACTGAGGCGTCGAACAGGTCGTAGCCGTTGACCCAGACCGTACCCGCATCCACCGCGTTGGCGAAGCGGTGCGCTTTGGATAGGTTGTTGGTCCAGACCGCCGCGGCGAGTCCGTACTCGGTGGCGTTGGCTTTCCGAACGGCTTCATCAAAATCTTTAAATTTGGATATAACCACCACCGGCCCGAAAATCTCTTCGCGGACGATAGTGATGTCTTCGTTTTGGGTGGTGAATATGGTTGGTTCCAGAAAGTAACCGGATGATAAAGCTCCGTTGCAACGGGCTCCGCCGCATACCAACGTTGCTCCTTCCCGCTCGCCTGTCTGAATGTAGTCGACAACAGTCTTCAGTTGCTCCTCACTAATCATCGGACCCAGATCAGGATTATCCAACCCATCGCCAATGGTCATCGCTGATGCACGTTCCTTCAAAGATTCTACCACGCTTTCGTAAATAGATTCCTGAACGTATACCCGGGAACCCAGCGTACACTCCTGCCCCGAATTGTAAAAGCTGCTCCACGGCAAGCTATTTAGCGCCGCTTCCAGGTTAGCATCTTCGAAGATGACGTTCGGTGATTTACCGCCTAACTCCAGACTGACTCTTTTGAGATTGCTGCGGGCGGATTCTTCCAGTACGTTTCGTCCAACCTCAGTCGATCCTGTAAAGCTAACTTTATCAATGCCCATGTGCCGGGTCATCGCTTGTCCGGTAGGAATTCCCCCTCCGGTGATAATATTAACCACCCCGGCGGGAAATCCTGCCTCGACGATAAGCTTTCCGAGATAAAGCGCGGTGAGCGGCGTTTGCTCGGCCGGTTTGAGGATACAACAGTTGCCACAGGCCAGAGCGGGCGCCAGTTTCCACAGAGCGATCATCAATGGAAAGTTCCAGGGCACAATGAGTCCGACCACCCCCAGGGGTTCCTTTTGGGTGTAAACCAATTTGTCGGAGCCGACGGGCACGGTGCTTCCCTCGATCTTGGTGGCCCATCCGGCGTAGTACTTCAGGTGGTTGATCGCTCCGAGCACGTCGTAGGCGGCTTTATCCAGGGGTTTGCCATTATCAAGCGTCTCCAACTGTACGAATATCTGCGTATCCCTTTCCATAAGATCAACTAGCTTGAAGAGCAGATCGGCTCTTTGGGCTGGACTTGTCTCATTTTTCCAGTGGTTGTCGAAGGCATCTCGTGCCGCTCGGACCGCGAGATCAATGTCGGCTTCGTCAGCGGAGGGTACGCTTGTTAGCACCGTACCGTTGGCCGGATTTAGGGTGTTCGAACGTCTCCGCCGAGCTACTGGCCATCCATTCGTTGTTGATGAGCATCTTGGGCGGCGACCCAATAAACTCCAGCGTTTCGGCGGCTAAGGGGCGGTATGGAGTTTCGTTTTGCGTCATGCTTCGTTCAAGATTTTGTCTGCCCCTACCGTATCGCCAGCGGCTAGCTGTAGTACGGCGTTCAAGAGAACATTCGCGCCGTGGATGGCCTCTTCCCGTTTGATACTTTCCCGTTCGTTGTGGCTGAGGCCGTCTTTACAGGGAATAAAAATCATACCGGTGGGAGCAACTTTGGCAATGTTCGCCGCATCGTGTCCCGCGCCGCTGACGATCCGCATCGCTGGTACTTGGCAGACTTCCGCGGCCCGCTGCACCGCTTCTACGCACTTCGGAGAAAATTGCACCGGGGGGGAGTACCATATCTCTTCCAGTTCGGCCGTCACCCCGTGTTCTCCGGTTAGGGTGTGCACCATGTTTTTAAGGGCATTATCCATATAAGCCAGCTCCGCTTCATCAGGATGCCTCAGGTCGATGGCTACCATCACTGATCCCGGCACGGTGTTTCGCACCCCCGGAGCCGCGTCGATGTAGCCGATGGTCACTTTTGCTTCCGGTTGGTAGGTCTCAGCGATACCGTAGATGAGGGGCAGTATTTTGGATACCAACAACATCGGGTCGCTGCGGTAATGCATGGGAGAAGGGCCCGCGTGGGTCTCCTGGCCCGTGAGCGTCAGGTCGTACCACCGGATGCCCTGCACCCCCGTGACGATGCCTATCGATTTCTGTTCAGCCTCTAAAATGGGTCCCTGCTCAATATGCAACTCGAAGGTGGCTTGGTAGGGGCGGTTACCAACTTCTAAAGTTCCTTGGTATCCAATCCGATCTAGTTCTTCTCCCAGGGTTCGGCCTTGTTTGTCCGTTCTGGCGTAAGCATACTCCAGGGTGAAATCGCCGGAAAACACCCCGGAAGCAACCATAGCGGGCGAAAACCGGGCACCTTCTTCGTTCGTCCACGAGACAATTTCGGTAGGCACGGGGGTGGTGATATGATTATCATTTAGCGTCTCCAGCACCTCCAGTCCGGCCAGTACGCCGAGTGCCCCGTTGAACTTACCGCCCGTAGGTTGAGAGTTGAGGTGGCTGCCGACCATAATGGCCGGGGCCTCATTGTCGTGGCCGGGGCGTCGGGCGAAGATATTTCCCATTTGATCTATCTCTACCGAGCATCCGATATTTTTGCACCACTGAACGAACAGGTCTCGCCCGGCGCGGTCTTCGTCGGTTAGCGCAACCCGGCGCACCCCTCCGTTGGCAGTGCCCCCAGTTTTGGCCATCTCCATCAATCTATTCCAAAGCCGGTCGCCGTTAATGGTTAGCATGGTAGTAAACGTAGGTTAGTAGATCGCTTGGTGTGTGACAAGCTAACATCAATTTCAGAACCTGTTTGGAAGCTTGTAGTGGTTAGCTATGCTCATCGTTCAGTGCTACCGGGGGCGGAGGAGCTTCTAAAGTTCGTTCCGCCCATTTGTAGACACTGTAGTAAACCGTAGAATTTGTATTGAGCACGCCCGCTATTGTGAAAATCTTCTCCTTCATAACCTCTAGTAAATGGCGGTTGTCTCGGCAAATCAAGTTGATCTCAATGTCAGTTGGTCCTGAAGTCACTGCTAAGAACGATACTTCCTTGATTTTCATCAAGGCCGCCACTACTGATTCTAACAGATTGGATGGACTCACTTCAATAGTCACTCTATTGTAAGAGTTAAGCCCCGATTTGGTGGGGTCTACCCATCCCAGAATGTGGACGATGCCCTCTTTAACCAGTCGGCTGTAGCGATTTCTGACCGTAGAAACCGAAACGTTCAACTTGGCAGCAATGTCCGTAAATGACATCCTTCCATCTTTTTTCAGCAGACTCAGCAGCGACTTGTCAAATGCGTCTAATTCCGAAGAATTCTCTTTCATCAGTTATCTTTTCACAACATTCATCCGAATAGTGTTCTGTTTCCCAAAAATATGCAAAGTTTACAATAATCCATCGTACATCTGCACTTTTTATAAATTTAATTGCTTCAATTGCATTTTTTGTCTTTACTTGCGCTAGACCTACTCCTAACGAATGGCTGATCATCAGTTAGTAGTCTGGTCACCCGCACGTTATTGCCTAACCCTCTAACCCAGCATCTACTATGATTATCCCCAACCCTTCGAAGGTTTCTTCAGATACGGATGAAGTTTGGCAACAGGACCGGCAGCACGTTATTCACCCCTACGCCAACTACGACCGATTCGCTAAGGACGGGTCCGTGGTGTATACTCAGGGCCGAGGTCACTTTATTTTTGATGACCAAGGCCGAAAATACCTGGACGGAATTGCCGGACTGTGGTGCGTTAACATCGGCCACGGGAACGAGGAAATCGGAGACTACATTGGGGAACAGGCTAAAAAACTAGCTTATTACAATACTTTTGAGGACGCCACCTCCCCCCCGACCGCCCACTTAGCGGCGAAACTAGCCGCGCTGTGCCCGGGCAGCCTGAACCACGTTTTCTTTGGAACCGGCGGTTCGATGGCCAATGATTCGGCCATAAAAATAGTCCACTACTACTTTAATAGGCTAGGGTTACCCCACAAGAAGAAGATCATTTCCAGAAATCTAGGGTACCACGGCAGCACGTACCTGGCGCACGCCCTCACGGGCATCGCCCCTACGCACGTGGGCTTCGACCTACCCACTGATTTGGTAACCTACCTCTCGGCTCCCTACCCGTACCGAAGGCCCGAGGGCATGACCGTAGCGGAATTTGGCGACGCGCTGATTGAAGAAATGGAAAATAAAATTCTGGAGCTGGGGCCGGAACATATCGCCTGCTTTATCGCGGAGCCCATCATGGGGGCCGGTGGGGTCATCGTTCCTCCGGCGGGGTACCTGGTACGAACGGCCGAACTCTGTAGAAAACACGACATTCTGTTTATTGCCGACGAGGTGGTGACGGCTTTCGGCCGCCTGGGAAAAATGATTGCTTCTCAAGAGATGTTTGGTATTCAGCCCGATATTGTGGTGCTGGCCAAGGGATTATCATCCGGGTACATTCCCTTAGGAGCTACGGTCATTTCCGAAGCTATCCACGACGTTATCGCTCAGCCTAAACCAGAAAACCCCTCCTTCTCGCACGGGTTCACGTATTCCGGTCATACCCTGGCCTGCGCCACCGGGCTAAAAAACATTGAGATTCTGGAAAGGGAGAACTTCTGCCAACACGTAGCAACGTGGGGACCGTACTTCGAGCAGCAGCTAAAATCACTGGAAGACCTGCCGATTGTGGGGGAAGTTCGCGGAAGCCACTACATGCTGGCGCTGGAATACGTAAAAGACAAAGAAACCAAGGCCTCGTTTGCCCCCGAAATTGATATTGGGAAGCAAATCTACTACGCCGCCAAGGAGAGGGGATTGATTATTCGCCCGCTCGGCCCCTTAAGCGTGCTTTCTCCACCTCTTACCTACGATGCTGATGCTATTGATGAAACGGTTGCTATTCTGCGAGAGAGCATTCTCCAGGTGATGGATGATTTGCATAAAGTGGGTGAATTATGATCAAATACGCGCTACGTTTTCGGCTAGGAAGGGCCACTCCTCAATTACTGAATCCCCCTAAGACGGGTTGGTTCGTACCAACGCTGCTCACCCTACTGATTGGTTGCTCGAGCGGTAACCAGACGACCGAATCCACCACTCCGATAGCTGACCAGATCGCTGTGATGCGTCAACCGGCCGAGTATGATTCCCAAGAGGCTGTGTGGTTGATTTGGTCACCGGTTGACCATTTGACTGGTTACTCCAACGAAAAAGTCATCCGGGAGATTATTGATGCCTTGGTTCAAAAAGAAAAAGTGATCGTCTCAGTGGCTAACGATACGTTGTTGCGAAGGGCCCGAGCGAGCATTCCTGACGAGTACCTTCAACAGGGATGGGTAGAGCTGGTTAAAATACCCTCCGAGGAAATCTGGGCCCGGGATATGGGGCCCAACTTCGTCGAGTTGACCAATGGCCAGAAAGCGGTCGTTGATTTTGGTTTCAACGCTTGGGGCTACACCGATAGTGAGAACATGGATGACTATACGATCCGGATGGAAAAGTTTGATGAACGCGTCGCAGAACTACGCAACCTCCCCCTGATTGCGTCTAGTTTGATCAGCGAGGGCGGCAACCGGGAAGTAAACGGCGAAGGGGTATTGATGGTAACGGAAGTGGTGGAGAAGGGTAGAAATCCGGCGATGACCCTCGCCGAAATGGAAGCCGAATTTCAGCGCGTCCTGGGAGTGGAAAAAGTGATCTGGCTACAGGAAGGGTTGTTGGAAGACCAGCACACGTTTAAGGGTACCCTGCCGCTCAAGGACGGCAAGCTGGCCTACACCGCGGTTACCACCAACGGCCACATCGATGAGTTTGCCCGGTTCGTGAACGACTCAACCATCGTGTTAGCCAGTGTGAAGTCCGAGGACCGGGACGACCCGGTGGGGGCCGAGAACCACCGAAGGATGGAAGAGAACTACCGCATCCTAAACAGGGCAACCGACCAGCACGGCAAACCATTTCGTATTGTGCGGATGCCGCTCCCCCGGCTAATGGTAGAAGAAATGAAACCCGGCGATTCGGTTTACGATTTTATTAGTGGATTGGCCTACGAGGATGGGTCGGCTTTTCCGGCGGGGGAAAAAGTTACGGTAATCGCGGCGGCGAGCTACCTTAATTTTTTGATTACCGATGCGGTGATTATCGGTCAAAAGTACTACTCCGCCGGGATGGATCCGGCTATTGAAGCAAGGGACCAGGAAGCAGCGGAAATTTTACAACAATTGTTTCCTCAACGGGAAATCGTAATGATCGATGCCTTGGCCGTAAATTTTGGCGGGGGCGGCATTCACTGCATCACCATGAACGAACCTTCTATTTGATGAGACACAGCCACTTTAGCAAAACTCGTCCGCTGCACCATTTTCTTTTTATGCTGGTTGCTGGCACTCTGTTCTCCTGCGAAAATAACCGGAGTGCTCCGGTAGAAGAACTACCGTTTGACGGGGAGGGGCTACGAACCGAACTGGAGGCGGTCTTTACCAAAAACGAGCTGATGGGCCTGTCCGTGGCCCTGATCACCGACGGAGCGGTGACGTGGCAGGGGAGCTACGGTTTGGCCGACGCTGGCCGTCAGATTCCGGTAACCAACCACACGATCTTCCGCATTGCTTCCATTTCCAAGACCGTGACCGCGATGGCCCTGCTCCAGTTATGGGAAACCGGTAAGGTAGATCTGGATGCCGACGTTAGTACCTACCTGGGCTGGAAACTGCAACATCCTGGCTATCCCAAAGATTCCATCACCCTGAGACACCTGCTAAGTCATCGGAGTGGCATCCGAGACGGCGAGGGTTACTCAGCGTTTTCTCGAGAAATGGTTTCCGAGCAACTAGACATTCGCGAACTGCTCACTACCGAAGGGGAGTACTTCACCGCCGACCTCTTTGCCGACCACCCGCCCGGTTCGTATTTCTCCTACACGAACTGCACGTGGGGTCTCATCGCCTCCGTGATAGAGGTGGTTAGTGGTCAACGGTTTGATGATTACTGCCGTGCGCATATTTTTGCACCAATGGGCCTGACCGCGGATTTTAACGTTGCCGAATTAGCATCGCTAGATTCTTTGGCCGTTCTGTATCAATACGAAGATGAACAATGGGTGCCGCAAGCGGATGATTATCAGGGGATTGCTCCCCAATCCCGCGGGTATTCCGGTTACGAGTTAGGGCAGAACGGGTTACTGTTCGGTCCGCAGGGCAGCCTGCGCATTTCTACCGAAGACCTAACCCAGTTAGCGCTTATGTTCATCAACGATGGGCTTCATACTAAGCAGCGCATCTTACAAGAGGAAACCGTCAATTTGATGCTCTCCAGTGAGTGGCTTTACGACGGACAAAACGGCGATACCTGGGAAAACTTCTTTTTATCGTATGGCTTGGGCACCCACCAAACCACCAACCAGCCGGGGGGCGACATCATATTTCCGGATCGAACGATGGTGGGGCATCCGGGAATTGCCTACGGCCTGCTAAGCGATATGTACTTTGAGCGAGAAAAAAACAGCGGCATTATCTTTATCACCAACGGCAGCAAGCAGAAGTACGAATACGGTGAGAACACCTCCTTTTATCAAGGCGAGGAAGACGTGTTCCGGGTAGTCTATCCCTACCTCAACGAATTAGAGCGCCGATCCCGACCAACCCCGGAGTAGCTATGGAACACTGGGGACTACTTAGTTTGCTACCAACCCTGACCGTTGTCGCTTTAGCGCTGATCACCCGAAAAACCTTCGAGGCTTTGGTGGGGGGATCGTTGGTTGGCTTTCTGATCATTTCCTACCAAAGTTTCTTCCTAAATTTTACCGATTCTTTGCTGCTGGTGATGCAGGACCCGACCATCGCTTGGGTGGTTTTGGTTTGCGGCTTATTCGGGTCGTTGATTCACCTTTTGGCGCAAACCGGTGGAACGAGCGCATTTTCGGGATACATGTTAAAGTACGTAAAAAACCGAAAGAGTGCTCTATTGGCTACTTGGTTGTTAGGTATCGTTATCTTCATCGACGATTACTTGAATGCTTTAACGGTGGGCACTTCCATGAAGAAAGTAACCGACCGCTTCAAAGTGCCCCGCGAAATGCTGGCTTACGTCGTCGACTCAACTGCTGCTCCAATCTGCGTACTGATACCACTGTCAACCTGGGCCATTTATATTTCGGGACTCTTGGAAAGCGAGGGGGTGGTGGCACCAGGGCAGGGCCTCACGGGATACCTTCAGGTTATTCCTTACATCACCTACGGCTGGGTAGCAGCCATCTTGGTGCCGTTGGTTGCCATTGATATAATTCCCCCTTTGGGCGCTATGAAGCGGGCCGAAGCCAGAGCCGCCGCGGGAGTCCTGATTCCCCCCGATTCTGATTCAATCAGTTTAGAAATACCGGAGGACATCTCTGACAAAGCCCCCAAATTGTCTTATTTTGTATTGCCTATCCTGGTTTTAATCGGTGCTACGATACTCTTCGAAGTAGATGCATTGAAGGGGATTATCTTTACGCTACTATTTACCGTTCTTTTCTTTACGGTTCAAAAAGCGATGTCGTTTACCCAAGCGATGGAAGGGGTTTTCAAAGGTTTCAAAACGATGCTGTACGCACTGGCCATCGTAGTGATGTCGTTTGTACTGAAAGACGTCAACGAACAACTTGGCCTCACCCAATACGTTATTGAGACTGTTTCGCCGCTTATCAGTCAGGAGTATTTACCGTTAATTGCCTTCGTGTCCCTTTCCCTGATCACCTTTGCCACGGGTTCGTTTTGGGGGGTCTACGCCATATCGCTACCGATTATTATTCCTTTAGCGCAAAGTGTAGGCGCAGACGTTTGGTTGTCCATCGGGACGGTTGTCAGTGCGGGTGCCTTTGGCTCCCATGCTTGCTTCTACGGGGATGCCACCGTATTGTCGGCCGCCGCAACCCAGTGCAACAACATGGCCCACGTGATGACGCAGCTCCCGTACACGCTGATAGCAGGAGCGGTAACTTCAATTATCTACCTTATTCTAGGGCATATTGTCTGACTCGATAAGTTTCTAAAAAGGAGAGGTCGTGTTCGGACTTATCTGCTAGAAGATACCTTATGATCATCTACGGAACAATAAAAAAGGTCAGTGGAAACACTGACCTTTTTGTATCTTATAAAATTGCGATCAACCAAATAAAGTCGCTAACAACTTTGCTCACCATCACAATTTTAAAGAGGTCGCGAGCGGATTCGAACCGCTGTAAGAGGTTTTGCAGACCTCCGCCTAGCCACTCGGCCACGCGACCATTTTCACTAACGCGTAAAGTAGCGGGAAGATACAATTTCCCGCCATTTTACCTCATTGTTTCTAAAACTAGGCCTTCTTTTCTTCATCCGAAGCGGCTTCATCCAAAGCGGCTTCATCCGAAGCTTCGGCGTCGGTAGACTCAGCTACTTCCTCGCTTTTTGCTTCCTTCTCAGGCTTTGCTTTCTCTTCCGCTTTGGCAGCCGGAGTAGCATCCTCTTTCTCAGTTGCCTCATCTGACTTGGCACTTGTTGCAGTTTCGTCCGTCTCCTCATCTACCGCTTCCTTCTCCGAGGCAGCCCCGGCTTTCTTCTGGTTTTCCTGCATCTGCTCTTTCAGATCTGACAACGCCGACAGATCGCCCAGGGTAGAACGCTCTTCTTTGTTTGAAGAACGGGTACGTCCGCCGCCACCGCCGCTGCTCGAACTGGAAGAAGCAGCGCGATCCGCTTTCTTCTTCAGTTGCTTAGCCTCTTCTTCTTTGTATGATGCCAAGTGCGAAAGCACAATGCGTCGGTCGTCCTTGGAGAATTCTACCACGCGGAAATCCAGCGCCTCACCCTGCTCGGGGTTCGAGCCGTCTTCCTTTACCAACTGCTTGTTGCTGGCGAAGCCTTCGATGCCGTAGGGCAGTTCGATCATCGCGCCCTTGTCGGTCTTGCCCGTGATGGTTCCCTTGTGGATAGACCCAATCGGGAACAGATTCTCGAAAGTATCCCAGGGGTTCTCTTCCATCTGCTTGTGGCCCAGGGCCAGTCGGCGGCTGTCTACGTCGAGCTCCAGCACCTTCACCTCCAGTTCTTCGCCCACCTTCACAAACTCCGAGGGGTGCTTCACTTTTCTGGTCCAACTCAGGTCGGATACGTGCACCAGACCGTCGATGCCCTCTTCCAGTTCAAGGAACAAACCAAAGTTGGTCAGGTTACGGATAATGCCCTTGTGCACCGTACCGATGGCGTATTTGGTCAATACGTCCTCCTTGTTCCAGGGATCTTCGCTCAGTTGCTTGATACCAAGCGACATTTTGCGCGCGTCGCGATCCAGGGTAAGCACCACTGCGTCGAGCTCGTCGCTAATCTTGATAAAGTCCTGCGGGTTGCGCAGATGCTGCGACCACGACATTTCGGATACGTGCACCAGTCCTTCCACGCCGGGCATAATCTCTAGGAAAGCACCGTAATCGGCCACGTTCACAATTCGGCCGTGAATCTTCGTACCCACCTGAATTTCTTCGGTAAGCGAATCCCACGGGTGTGGGGTAAGTTGCTTCATACCGAGCGAAATACGCTTCTTCGCTTCGTCAAAGTCGAGCACCACCACATTGAGCTTTTGATCAAGCTCGAGCACTTCTTCGGGGTGGTTGATGCGTCCCCACGAAATATCGGTGATGTGCAGCAGTCCATCCACGCCACCCAGGTCGATAAACACCCCAAAGTTGGTCATGTTCTTGATAATACCTTCCAGCACCTGGCCTTTTTCCAGGTTGTCCAGAATCTTGGCTTTTTGTTCTTCCAGGTCCTTCTCGATAAGGATCTTGTGCGATACTACTACGTTGTCGTTGGCATAGTTGATCTTCACCACCTTCACTTCCATCTTCTTGCCTACGTAGGCATCGAAGTCACGGATAGGCTTCACGTCGATTTGCGAGCCGGGCAGGAAGGCCTCCACGCCGTACACGTCGCAGATGAGCCCGCCCTTGGTGCGGCGCTTCACGGTTGCTTCAAGAATATTGTCATCGTCCAGGCCACTCTGGATGCGTTCCCAGGCACGGACGATCTTCGCTTTTTTGCGCGACAGCACGAGCTGTCCGTTTCGGTCTTCCTGCTCCTCAATATAGACCTCTACTTCGTCGCCGATTTTCAGGTCTTCAAGGTCACGAAATTCGGAGATGGAGATCAGTCCGTCGGACTTGAACCCAATGTTGAGGATCACGTCGCGGTCGTTGATGCCGACCACGGCTCCCTTCACCACTTCCTTCTCGTTGATTTCGTTAAGGGTATCTTCGTACATTTGGGCCATTTCTGCCTTTTGTGCTTCGGAGTAATCTTCTCCGAAGCCTTTGGTGTCGGCCTGGTCCCAGTCAAATTCTACTTCTTGTGTTGCTTCTGCCATGTTATAGTGGGTTGCTCTTGTTCCGCGCTGGCCCTAGAGCATCAGGCCGACGGTTTTAGTGAATAATAAGATAAGAATAACCAGCAGCGAGCGCAGAGCGTTCGCAACGGGCTGCAAAAATACAAAATTTACGTGGAGTGGCAATTTTTAGGCGAAGTTGTTTAACGATCACCTGCTGAAATAGTGGGCCCTTGTGACCACAAAAACTACCGATTTCAAAGAAGACGGAAAATACCAACCGCCGTCCCAACTTTTTCTATTCCCCCCGCGTTATGCGCACAAGACGGGAGAAACCAAGATTGTGTCGCGCTTGTTTCTCACGATAATCCCTATATTTGCCCGCGTATTCTTGAACCAAATTTTTAGCTAAATGATCCAGGTTATCATCACGGGCGTTGTCGCCTTCACCCTGATTATCCTTCTGCTAGTAGCCCTGCTGCTATTCGCTCAGTCGAAACTAGTGCAGCAAGGTGACGTGAAAATCTTCGTCAACGGAGACGAAAAGAATCCTATCATTGCTCCCGCCGGAAGCACCCTGCTGACGACCCTATCGAGTGAGAAGATTTTCCTACCCTCAGCTTGCGGAGGCGGTGGCACCTGCGCCATGTGTAAGTGCGCCATCGACGAAGGCGGCGGCGATGTGCTACCCACCGAAGTGGGTCACTTGAGCCGCAAAGAGCAGCAAGAAAACGTGCGTCTGTCGTGCCAGGTGAAGGTAAAAAACGATATGCACATCCGCATTCCGGAAGAAATTTTCGGCATCAAGAAGTGGGACTGTGAAGTGGTATCGAACTACAACGTGTCTACCTTTATCAAGGAGTTCGTGGTGCGTTTGCCCGAGGGCGAGACGCTGGACTTCCAATCGGGAGGCTACGTGCAAGTGGACGTTCCCCCGTGCGAGGTGGAGTTCAAGGGAATGGATATCAAGCCGAATCCTGAGACTGGTGACTCGGAGGACAAATTCCGCCCCGATTGGGATAAATTCAACCTGTGGGACCTGAAGATGAAAAACCCCGAGCCTATCTTCCGCGCCTACTCCATGGCCAACCACCCGGCCGAAGGAAACATCGTGATGCTTAACATTCGCGTTGCCACCCCGCCGTGGGACCGAGCCAACAACAAGTGGATGGACGTGAATCCTGGCATCTGCTCGTCCTACGTATTCTCACGCGTGCCCGGCGACAAGGTAACCATCTCCGGCCCCTACGGTGAGTTCTTCATCAACCCCACCGAGCGGGAAATGATCTACATTGGCGGGGGAGCGGGAATGGCACCGCTGCGTTCGCACATCTTTCACCTGTTTCACACCGACAAAACCGACCGCAAGGTGTCTTACTGGTACGGAGGTCGCTCGAAGCGGGAGCTGTTTTATACCGATCAGTTTGAAAAGATTGAAGCAGAGTTTCCTAATTTTAAGTACAACATTGCCCTGTCGGAGCCTTTGCCCGAGGATAACTGGAACGGTTACACCGGCTTTATCCACCAAGTGCTCAACGAAAACTACTTGAGCAAGCACGAAGATCCGGAAGAGGTGGAGTATTATCTTTGTGGCCCTCCGCTGATGAATGCCGCAGTGCTCAAGATGCTCGATGATATGGGCATTCCGCCCGAGAACATCCGCTTTGACGACTTCGGAGGATAATCTAACGCTGTGAAAAAGTTGAAAAAAGGAAGCCATTCGTGCTTCCTTTTTTTATTTTTGGCAAAACCACATCATCGTCCGATGAACCTTAACATCTTCTTTCAACCGGTCAATCCTGATGTTTGCCCACCGTCGGCTCCGGCGAACAGCTTCTTTCGCTCGATTGCCGTGCACCGCGATACCTTTCCTGATTATGAATCGGCGGACGTTGCCCTGTTGGGAATCACGGAGAATCGGGGAGCGGCTGACAATACCGGAGTAAACGAGGCGGCTGATGCGGTGCGTGAGGCGCTTTACGCACTGAAGAGAGGCAGTGGAGCCTATCGAATAGTGGATCTGGGTAATCTAGCCGTTGGTCACAGCTTAGAGGAAAGCTACACCCGGGTGCGCGAGGTTTGCGGCATGCTCATGGCCACCAATACCCTTCCGGTACTCATCGGTGGGTCGCACGACATCGACTACGGGCAGTACCTGGCCTACGAAAACCTGGACCAACTGGTGAATCTAGTGAGTGTGGATGCCTACATTGACATTCAGCCCCAGCACGAGCAGCGCGATGGCGAGCAGAGTCGCAACCACCTGCACTACATCCTCACCCACGAGAAAAACTACTTGCTCAACTACAGCCACGTGGCCTACCAAAGCTTTCTGGTGGACCGGCAGGCACCGGCCTTGCTCGAGCGATTTTGCTTCGATACCCATCGCTTGGGGCAGGTTAACCAGCAGTTGACTGCGATAGAACCGGTGATGCGGCAGGCGAACATGCTAAGTTTCGACATTTCGGCCATCAAGGCCGCCGATGCACCAGGCAACGTTCGTACCCAACCCTTTGGCCTCACGGGACAAGAGGCTTGTCAGCTGTGCTGGTACGCCGGACACAGCGAGCGCCTCACCTCCGCCGGATTCTACGAGTATAATCCGCAGCAGGATGATGAGCGTCGCACCACAGCATCAGTGGTGGCCACGATGGTATGGTATCTTGTCGAGGGCTATTACCACCGCACCTACGAAGAGAATTTTGGTGGTCACGACTTCGTGAAGTACTTAGTACCGATGCCTTCTACTCCTGAGCATATTACCTTTTATAAAGCCAAAAAGAGCGAAAAATGGTGGATGGAGGTTCCCCGAATGGATATTCCCCGAGTGGACGCTCCCCGAATGGATATTCCCCGAGTGGAAGCCAAGGAAGCTATCTTAGATAGCGAGCTGCTCGAGACGCGACGGCGCATTGTTCCCTGCGATCCGTCGGACTACCACCGGGCGGTGCAGGGTGAATTGCCCGACCGTTGGATTCAAGCGCACGCTAAATATTTGTAATATTGCGAAACCAAAGGTGGCCACGATGAATCATGGCCCCACAAAATGTTTTATTATGAAAATTAACGTTCTTTTTCTGTTGATTCTGATGGGGGGAATGACCGCCTGCACGGGTAACCAGTCTACCAACGTAGAAGAAACCGCTACCGCTCCGGTTCAGTCCACCGAACTGACAACGTCCGACGACTTTAAACCACTTTTTAATGGTAAAGATCTAAGCGGTTGGCAGATACACGGCACCGAAAAGTGGTACGTAAAAGACGGCCTGCTGGTCTGCGAAAGCGGTCCGGATGCGGAATATGGCTATCTGGCTACTGAAAAATCGTACAAAAACTTCGTGTTGGAACTGGAGTTCAGGCAGGAAGCCGATGGCAATAGCGGGGTATTCTTTCGCTCCTCACTGGATGGCACAAAAATCAGCGGCTGGCAGGTGGAAGTAGCGCCACCTGACCATGACACCGGCGGCATCTACGAGTCGTACGGACGCGGCTGGCTAGAACAAATTCCGGAAGAAAAGGAAGGAATTTTGAAGATGGGCGAGTGGAACAAGCTGCGTATTGAGGTAAATAGCGACCGGGTGCAGACGTTCCTTAACGGTGAGCCGATGGTAGACTTAATTGACGAAAAGATCGGAGCGGCCAACGGATCAATTGCTCTGCAAATCCACGACGGCGGGGGCATCAAGGTGTTCTGGAGGGATTTGCGAATAAAAATAATCTCGTAAGGGCGCGATTAATCGCGCCCCCACATAGAGCCCTTATACCTTCATATTTTGATCAAATCCCTGCCCGTCGTCTAGTTTGAGAATGTCGTTGGGACTTTCACAGACCACCGCTCGGTTCCCTAAGATTCCAATCGGAGTTTTCATTAATTCAGGATTTTGCTTGAACACCCCTAACCAGTCCTGGTCGGCCATCTCTACGCCTTCGTACTTGTCTTGATACAGCGTGGAAGTGCGGTCGATGAGGTCTTCAGGTTTTAGGTTTAGTTTCATCAGCAGTTCGGCCATCTGCCGCTCGGTCAGGGGGTCTTTTGAGATATCTACCTCACGCACGTGCTCGGCCACCTGCTTGCCGTAGGCGACCGCTTCGCGACCCTGACGCTGTTCGAAATTATAGATAATCGTTACTTCTTTAGGATTCCATTCCATGATCGTAAAAGAATAAGGTTCGACGTATGGATGGTAAACCCCCGGAGGAGGTAAAAGTTAAGCAATCGCGAAAAATGTTTCGGGGGGTTACTTGCCCTCCGCCTTGGTTTCTTCCTCCTGCGGCGGCAAGTCGAGTAGGTGCGCAGTATCATTAGTACGCCCTAGCGCAAACCGCTTGGTGCCGTAGTCATAAGTTAGCAAGTACAAGCCTAAATTATGGTGCGGATACTCGTCCATGTGGCGCAGGTCGCGGTTCAGCATCAGGCACAGAAAGATGCGGATAGCGCGTCCGTGCATGCAGATAAGAATCGGACTTTCGTCTTCCGGGGCCAGAATCCGATCCAGCGCCGCGCGCTGCCGATCCTGCACCATCCGGGGACTTTCTCCCCCCTCGATGGCCAGGTCCACTTGCCCCGCTTGCCAGGCATTGATCATCTCGGTGAAATAGGTATGCTCGTTGGAGGTAGGCACCTTGCCCTCTTTCACCCCCCAGTTGATTTCGTTGAGCCCGGCCAGTTTGGTGTGCGGCAGCCCATCGTCCAGAAACCACTGCACCGACTGTATGCTGCGTTGCAACACCGAGGTATAAACGTGCTGAAAGGGAACGGTACGGTAAGCTTCGTAAAACGCTCGAGCCTGCGCCCAGCCCACGTCATTGAGCGGCGCATCGATGCCGCTGCCCTGCACCACCCCGCGGCGGTTATACTCAGTTTGTCCGTGTCGGATGAGGTAGATTGTTTTTTGCATATTGAAGATAAGGTATGGTTCTATTTCTTCTGGCAAGCAGTTCGGTCATGTACTGTTGCAGGATTAGTTTATCAGCTAGCCTACCTAGAAATCCGAAGGGCGATGTGTAGTCGAAAAGATCAGTCATCAACGTTCCGCCATTTAATTCACTAAAGCGATGTTCGTGTTTAAATCTCTCAAATGCTCCGCTTACCATTTCATCAACAAAATAATCCGGCCGATCAAATTCAGTTACTTTTGATGTTATGTTTTGATAAACTCCAAAATGCTTGGCTCGCCAAGTAACGGTTTCATTTAGTTTAATTAGTCCTTCTGTTCTTCCCGCAATGGCGTTTTCACTAGTTTGTTCGGTTGAAATCTTATGCAAATCAATACTTCGCGAAAGATCAAAGACTATTTCTGGGTTTGCTCTTATGTCTGTCTGTAGTTTGATAAATGGCATCTCTGTAAGTGCGTGCGCTAACGCTTAAGCAGAAGCCAGCTAACCTGTAGTCCTGAGACTGCGTATACGGTCAAAGCTAACCTACCGAACTATGTTCCGCAAAGATGTAACCATTGAAGCGCTTAACCAAATGAACCCCGGAAACCTGCTCGAGCATTTGGGTATCGAGTTCGTTGAGGCCACTTCCGATTCGCTCACCGCCCGTATGCCGGTTGATCACCGCACGCGGCAACCGATGGGTCTGCTGCACGGCGGGGCTTCAGTGGCGCTGGCCGAATCGCTGGGGAGCGTAGCCTCCTACCTGTGCGTTGATCCGAAAAAGTACGCTTGCGTCGGGCTGGAGATCAACGCCAACCACGTGAAGGGAGTGTGCGAGGGATTTGTCTACGGAAAAGTGACTCCCCTGCACGTCGGAAAACGAACCCACGTATGGGAAATTCGCGTTACTAATGAGAACGAGCAACTAGTGTGTATCAGTCGATTAACGGTTGCGGTGATTGATCAAAAGTGACCATGAAAAACGTTTTGGGGGATGACAGATATCGGAATAAAGTGGCTACGATCGAGACATCTATTTCCCGCAATAGTCTTTCTTTCGCCGCAGTGCAGCGCGCTTTCTTCTCCTACGCCCACGAGCACCACCGTCCGGTAGCCGCCTGGCGACTTCCCCAGCAAACCCAGCAGCACGTGATTACTGATCTCAGTGGATCAGGACAACTGCCGCCCTTGCCGCTAGAATTGTTGCCTGCCGGATTTGTCGCCCATCCTTTTCGGGAGCAAGATCCCGCGGCCTTCATCCGGGCCGATGTTCATTACACCTCCGAGATAGATCCTATCGACAATGCCACCCAAAAAGCGCTGAAGCTGGTGGAAGACTATTTGGTGCCACCCAAAAATTCGCGAACCCCCTACGCAGTTTCCTCCGCCCCGGCTACGCCTGATACCGATCGCGGGTCGTTTATTGACACGGTGACCAAGGCCGTCCGAGACATTGAAGCCAGTAGGCTTCACAAAGTGGTGCCGTCGCGGCAGAAAGCCATTGCTCTTCCCGTAGATTTTGACCTGACCGAGGCTTTTCAACGACTGTGCGCGGCCTATCCGGCAGCTTTTGTGTCGGTATTTTCTATTCCGGGCGTGGGCACCTGGCTGGGCGCTTCGCCCGAGACGCTGGTGAGCACCTACCGACAGGCGGGCCGGTCCATCTTCCGAACGATGGCGCTGGCCGGTACACAGGTGGCGCAGGGGCAAGATGCCCTCAAACATGCCTCGTGGCAGCAGAAAGAAATTGAGGAGCAGGCGATGGTGAGCCGGTACATCATCAACTGCTTTAAAGAGATCCGCTTGCGTGACTTTGAGGAGAATGGCCCGAAGACCGTCGCCGCGGGTAACTTGCTCCACCTACGCACTGACTTCACGGTGGATATGGAGCAGACAAATTTTTCGGATCTGGGCTCAACCATGCTTCGGTTACTGCACCCCACTTCAGCGGTTTGCGGTATGCCCAAAGAACCAGCCCTGGAGTTCTTGCGTGAGCACGAACGCTACGAACGCTCGTTCTTCAGCGGCTACCTGGGGCCGGTGAACGTGGCCGAAGCAACGCACATTTTTGTAAACCTACGTTGCGCCCAACTGCTCGAGCAACGCGCGTTGCTCTACGCCGGAGCAGGCATCACCGCCGACTCAGAACCTGAAAAAGAGTGGAGAGAAACCGAAATGAAGATGGATACCCTACTGCGCGTGATTACGTGATCTAAAGCATGATGTGGCAAGACACAAACTTTTTCTTTTTTCTGGCGCTTTGTTTTATTCTGGTCCACGAAATGGACGCTATCCAACGAAGAGAATGGCGGATATTTCCTTTCTTGAGCAGACTGAACGACCGGATGGGTTTTATGGTTTTTACGGGGATTCACGTTCCTCTGTACTTGCTCCTCTTTTGGAAGTTATTCGGAGGTTCAGCGAATACCCTGCCCTTAGATTTGGTTACCGGTTTGGATACGTTTTTTGCGATTCATATTTTTCTGCATTTACTACTGTATCGGCATCCTAAAAACGAATTTACTTCCGTGTTCTCCTGGACTTTGATTATCGGAGCCGGAGGAAGCGGGCTTATTGACTTGCTATTAAAGCTGACGCACCTATGAACCAACCTTCCACCCAATCGTATCCTGGTTTGCTCACCAATCGCTTGGCGATCAATATTTTATCCGTGGTCATTCCGTTGGCGGTGGCCCTGCTCATTGGCATTCGCCTAAAATTGCCGCTGGGAGAATGGACTACGGCCCTGCCCCACGTGATCGGGGCACTCAACGGCACCACGGCCCTGCTGATGATCGGGGCAATCGTAGCCATCAAGCAAAAGAAGGTCGAGTTGCACCGCCGTCTGATGACCGCCGCCTTCGTGCTGGGAGCTATCTTTCTGGTGACCTACATCGTCTATCACATCTCGAATCCATCAACTTCCTACGGGGGCGAGGGAGCCATTCGGTATTTTTATTATTTTCTGCTGATCTCACACGTATTGCTCTCCATTGTGGTGGTGCGCTTCGTGCTGCTGGCCATGTACTACGCCCTCAGTCGGCAGTTCGCCGACCACAAACGAATCGTAAAAATTGCCTATCCTATCTGGCTTTACGTATCGGTGACCGGGGTGATTGTGTACCTGATGATCAGCCCGTACTATTAGCATGAACGTTAACGCTTGAAATCTGACCCGGATCACTACGCGCCGTTACTGGCCAACATCAACCGCTTTGTCACGCTTCTTCCGGAAGAAGAGGTGGAGCTGTTAGCCATTGTCCAGACCAGTCGGATAAAAAAACGGCAGTTTGTTGACCAACCAGGGTTCACCAGTGCCTACCGAAACTACGTGGTGCGGGGGTCGTTTCGGTCGTACTTTATTGACGACAGCGGGAAAGAACATACGGTACAAATCGCGCTGGAAGACTGGTTCGTGAGTGATTTTCGCGGAAGCGTACGCTGTCTAACCTGAGCAAATCGGCCGAAGAACGCTACTTGGAGCTTGTTGGCCAGTATCCAACCATCGCGCAGCGGGTTCCCCAGTAGATCATTGCCTCCTACCTGGGCATGTCGCCCGAATTTCTGAGCAAAATCAAAGCGCGTCTTTCTCAGCCTTCTTAAACTGGTTCAAGCGTTTTTCTTAACGCAGTTCATTTTTAGCGCGGATTTTCTTGCCCAGCTTTGTGACATCGCTATTGACGCAACACTAAACAAAGCAACATGAACAACTCATCTAAAAAAATCTGGTTGATTACCGGCATCTCCAGCGGTTTAGGACAAGCGCTGGCCCAAGCGGTGATGGAACAGGGCGAATTCGTGGTCGGCACCTTTCGTAATTCCATTCAATTGGCATCTACAACGCCAGCAAATTCGCTCTGGAAGGGTTCAGCGAAGCCTTAGCCCCGGAAGTTGCGCCCCTCGGCATCAAGGTGTCTATCGTAGAGCCTGGCCCCTTCCGAACTAACTTCGCGGGTACCGGACTGGGAATGGCCGAACAAGTTATCGACGACTACACCGAAACGGCGGGCGCTTTCCGCACGAAGTTGCGAGCGGTGCACGGGCAGCAGGAAGGCGACCCCGCCAAAGCGGCCGCCGCCATCATCGCTCTGGTGCGTACCAAAGACCCTACCCTACGGTTGCCCCTTGGAAAAACGGCGCTAAAAACCATCGGTATGAAACTCGACAGCGTCGCTTCGGATCTAGAAATTCACCGAGCAACAGCCGAAGGAGCAGTATATTGATGCTTTTGGGTGGCTATCCTCGTTTAGCAAATCTACCATGCTACTCGGTTTTGAGATTAACCAGCCGGATCGTCCCAGCAGGGGCGTGCGTGAAAACTCCTACAACTTCGTCTTCGTTAGCCAATTGCTGATCCAGTTCGCTACAAAGGTTGTTACAATCGATGGGTGTGGTAGATAGCAACTCAAAGCCAGATGCCAAGTTGCCAGTCACAAAACTGGACGGATTGCTTCTCGTCACCGATTTCAACCGCACTTCAAACGAGACCGTATCGTCTACCGGCTGCTTGGAAATCACTTTCCGCAGGGTATACCGGATGGAAGACCCATCGGCCGGTGGATTATCGACGGGTGTTTTTTCTATCTCAAGGTCATACACGTATCCCAGTTCGTAGGCAAATCCCTCAATGCCTCCGTAAAAATAGCTCCAGTCTTCGGTACCAATATCATCTCCTTCCTGCACCAAGTAGACCAACACTTGTCCCACGCCGGTGGCGGTTTGCTGATAATGGTCCACACGCATATTGGCAGTTTCCGCGTTTTCTTCGGCGCACGCGAGCAAGGTGCTGGCGGCCAAGGTGATTAATAAGGTTCGCATGATTATCAAAGTTTGTTCACTACCGTAGACCCCGTTTGTGCTGAGAAGGTTGGATTTTTTTCGTACTTTCCGGGTTATAAACCTTCATAAACCTAACCGGACCAATGAACAAACAACGTAAGTTTCTTCTGGAAGAAAAAGACATGCCCGCGGCATGGTATAACATTGTGGCTGATATGCCTAACAAGCCCCTACCCCCTTTGCATCCGGGCACGAAAGAACCAATGGGACCCAGTGACTTGGCTCCGCTGTTTCCAATGGAGCTGATCAAGCAGGAGGTGTCAACCGACCGTTGGATTGATATTCCGGACGAGGTTCGGCACTTGTACACCATCTGGCGACCCACTCCCTTGTACCGGGCCTACGGCTTGGAAAAAGCATTGGACACGCCCGCTAAAATCTACTACAAATACGAAGGGGTGAGTCCGTCGGGCTCGCACAAACCCAATACCGCCATCGCCCAGGCTTACTACAACAAGCAAGAAGGCGTGAAGCGAATCACCACCGAAACCGGGGCCGGACAGTGGGGTAGCGCACTGAGCTTTGCCTGCAAGCACTTCGGCATGGAGTGCGAGGTCTACATGGTGAAGATCAGCTACGAACAGAAGCCCTACCGCAAACTGATGATGAATACCTGGGGGGCCAGCGTTATTCCTTCTCCCAGCAACCAAACCGAGGCCGGACGTCAGATTCTAGCCAAAGATCCCGATTCTCCGGGCAGTCTGGGGATTGCCATTTCGGAAGCGGTAGAGCGTGCCGCCACCGACGATCACACCAAATACTCGCTGGGTAGTGTACTCAACCACGTCCTAATGCACCAAACCGTGATCGGACAAGAGTGCATTCAGCAGATGGAAATGGCCGGTGACTTCCCTGATATTGTGGTGGCTCCGTTCGGCGGGGGCTCTAATTTTGCCGGCATTGCGTTTCCTTTTCTGGGTCAGAATCTCACCCAAGGAAAGAATATTCGTTGCATCGCCAGCGAACCAGCATCGTGCCCCAAGCTTACCAAAGGAGTGTTTCGCTACGACTTCGGCGATACGGTGGGCATGACGCCCCTGCTTCCGATGTTTACGCTGGGCCATAATTTTGTACCCGCGCCTATCCACGCCGGTGGTTTGCGCTATCATGGTGCGGGGGTGGTGGTAAGCCAATTACTAAAAGATAAGCTTATCGAGGCACGATCGCACCAGCAGTTGGAGTGCTTTGAGGCGGGAATATTGTTTGCCCAGACCGAAGGCATCATTCCGGCTCCGGAAGCCAATCATGCGATTGCCACGGTGATCGCTGAAGCGCAGCGGGCCAAGGAAGAAGGAACGAATAAGACGATTCTGTTTAACCTGTGCGGCCACGGCAACTTTGATATGTCGGCCTACGAAGCCTATCTGTCAGGTAATTTAGTGGAGCACGAACTCACCCAGGAGGAAATTCAGTCGTCACTAGCCGAATTGAATACTCCTGAAATTGCTTAGGCTATCCAACAAAAAAGGGAACGCTACGGTTAGCGCCCCCTTTTTTGCTTTCGGTAGCTTCCAAAAATCTTGATCAGAGCACGCTGATGAACTGAAGCACGTAGGACAGTTGGTCTGATAGTTTCGCTAAGCTCAATCGACCGAGTCCGTAGGTGAGAATTTCGTGCTGCACGGCAAAGGTGATGGCCCCGGCAATGTAGCCCATGAAGGCCAGCAAACTCATCCGGCGCACGTACCACATAAAGTCAATCTTCTCAATACCCATGGCGGCTACTCCCGCGGCTGAGCCAATGATAAGGATGCTTCCACCCGTACCCGCGCAGTAAGCCAGAAACTCCCAGAACACGTGATCTGCCGGGTAATCTAGACTGTACATGCGCATCATCGCGGCTACCAGGGGCACGTTGTCTACCACCGAAGAGAGCACTCCCACCAGCAGGTTGATGGCGTAGAAGTTACCCACCTTGTCATCTAGAAAGTTTGCCATAATCGCCAGTTGTCCCGCCGATTGCAACGCGCCAATGCATAACAGTATACCCAGGAAGAAGAGAACGGTAGAAGTATCCACCTTCCGCAGAGCCGTGAGCACCGAAAACTGACTTTTCTTTTCTTCGTCCTTTTTGTGATGGATTATCTCCGTCACCGTCCATAAAAATCCTAGTCCCAGCAAGATACCCATGTAGGGCGGCAGATGGGTTAGCAGTTTGAACACCGGAACCATCACCAGCACCAGCATGCCCACGCCTAGCACAAGTTTTCTCTCCAGCGGAGTGGAAGTGAGTCCGTGCACCTGAACCGACGTGCTGGCGGGGGTTATTTTCTTCCCTGCGGTGCGCGAAAGGTATAAAAGAGGGAATAACATACACACCAAGCTGGGCAGAAAGAGCTTCTGGATGATGTTCATGGGGGTTACCTGCCCCCCAATCCACAGCATGGTGGTGGTCACGTCGCCAATGGGGGTGAAAGCTCCTCCGGCGTTGGCCGCAATTACTACCACCCCGGCGTAGAGCATCCGCTCTTGCTTGTCTGACACCAGTTTTCGGAGCAGCGAAACGAGCACGATGGTGGTGGCCAGGTTATCCAACACTCCGGATAAGGCAAAGGCTAATAGCGCCATAATCCACAGCAGCTTGCGCGAACTCTGCGTTTTGATACGGCTCACTATCACCTCAAATCCATCGTGGATGTCAATAATCTCCACGATAGTCATTGCTCCGAGCAGGAAAAACAGGATGCCGGCGATGTCGCTCATGTGGTGCGACAGTTGTTCGGACACCAGTTCGATGTCAGGAACCTGTAGCACGTAGACCGTCCAGCAAAGCACACCAATGAGCAGTGCCGTAGCTGCTTTGTTGATATGAACCGTGTGTTCCAGGGTAATTATAAGATAACCCACTAAAAATATAACTATCATCCAGATCATGAGCAAACGTATTTGTTCTTAGTGCTAAATTTTAGCATTATTCTAAGACAAATATAAGCAGTCGGTCGTCGGAAAGAATACGATAGTCAGGATGGACATTACCTACGGGGGAAAGAAGGAAATGCGCGGGATTCAGACGTAGTTACACGAAAAAAGGCTACCCGTTTTAGGCAGCCTTTATTGTCGCATTCGCGGAGAGTTCGCTCTATGTTTCTTTAATACTCAGCCACTACCTGTCCAGTAGTCACGGCCTCGGCCTTTTTAGAGTTCTTCTGCCAGAAGAAGAATATGGTGAACAGCACAATCAGTATTGCCGGAAAGGCAATCATCTTTTCCAGGGTGTCCTGCCCGGTGGCTAACTCTAGTGCGTTACCGGTGAGTCCTTCCGCCATATTTTCGGCGCGGGAGCCATCGATCCAGCCTCCGATAATAGGTTGGAAAATAGAAGTAGAGAACATAGCTACTGCGCCAATGATGGACATTCCCAGCGCGCTACTTAATGGAACCCGTTGCGCCACGGCACCGACCATCACCGGCCAGAAGTAACAGTATCCAAGGGCAAAAACAATCGCGGCTACGTAGATCATCGGCCCCGTTATGGTACTGAACATATAAATACCAATGGTGGCTAGTATTGCCCCGCCTAACAATACGCCGGTTTGACCTAGCGCAGCCACCACCGGCCCGCCGAAGAATCGGCCGATGGCTACTAAGCCCGAGGTCAATGCTAAGACTAACATAGGATCTGCCCCGGTACTACCCAAAACCAATCTTACCCACTGCCCCGGACCAAATTCGGTGATTGCCGTAAGCGCCATACAAACGATCAAAAATATATAGACCGGGTTTAGCATCGCTTTAAAGTTCTCACCCAAAGAGGTAGCACCCTCCACTTTAGCTTTAGGAAAAGTCTTTCCGAAAAACAGTACTGCGTACGTGATCGTAGGTATCATGATCACCCACATTTGGGCCTCCCAGGAGAAGCCGAAATTTGTCATGAACTTAGAGATCAGCGAACCAACTAGAATTCCTCCGGGAAACCACATATGAAATCGGTTGAGCATTTTGTTCATAGTGACCCCGGAATACATATCGGCGATCATGGGATTACAGGCAGCTTCTGTACATCCGGTGCCCAGGCCAATCAGCAGTGTAGAAACCAACAGGCCGACATAACCACCCGCGTAAATGGTCAGCACAATGCCCAGTGTATGCGCCAGAAAAGCCACATTCATAATAATCTTAGGCCCTACTGAATGATATACTAAACCTCCGATAACCATTGAGATCGGAAAACCCAAAAACCACATAAGGTTAATAAATCCGAGTTGCTCAGCGGTGAGACCGAATTCCTGGCCTAACTGAGGGAGAATGCCCGCCCGAATGGAATAGGTGAAACCGGTAGTAATCAGGGCAAAGCAACTGCCGTAGAATAAGGCGTTCTTGTTGATGTTCTCGTTCATGGGGGTAGGTTTAGAAGATTAGCTGATGGAATGGAAATTTATTTAAGGCATTTTTGAAGCGCATTGGTAATGCATCACTCACCTAAGTTGGCGGTTCAACGTTGATCATGATCTTTCTTTCAATTATGCAAAAACAACCCTAAAATTGAAATAAAAAACGTAAAAAACCAGATAAGCAAGCTATTTTTTGGGAGGCTTTAAACAAAAAAAGCCGAACCCAGTGGTTCGGCTTCATAATCTGTGCCCGTTGTTGCTTATTCGTTGGGCGTATCTTTGTCAGTACCCGGAGTTGGCGTAATGCCCATCTGCTTGAGAACCCGGTCAGAAAGATTGGCCTCTTCCTCGTTGTCTACGTATAGTACCACTTCGGGGCTCAGCACGTGGGTAAATCCATTGGCTTTGGCAACGGCATCAATAGCCTTCTGAATTTTGTCGTAGGCCGGCTGCACCAGTTCACCCTGCTTCCTTTGCAGGTTAGTCTGAGCCTCCTGCTGGTCTTGCTGGATTTGCGTCTGCAACTCAGTGAGTTCCTTTTCCTTCGCCTTGCGGGCGTCGTCGGTCATGGTGGCGGCTCCTTGCTGATAGGCCTGCAATTGCTGCTGATAGCCCTGAATGGTTGCCTGAATTTTGTTCGACAACTGCTTTTCGTAGGCTTGTAATTCGGACTGAATTTGTTTTGCTTCGGGCATTTGGGCCAGCACGTAGTCGGTGCTCACAAAGCCAATTTTCTGGGCTTGGGCGGCCAACGATGCGAACGAGATCAGAATACCTATGATAATACCTTTAGTTTTCATCTTACTGGTTAATTGATTGATGTAATATTACGTAAATAAATAGACAATTATCGGGCCGTATCTTCTTTTTCCCCCAAGCCCAACTCATCTAAAACGTAATCGGTGTAGTCGTGAATTGGGTTGGTGTAGATCATAACGAGGTCTCCAGCCTTGTCGAAGACAAATTGAAGCTTATTTTGTTTTGCTACTTTTTCTACCGCATCAAAAACTTCGTCCTGAAGCGGTTTCATTAGTTCTTGCTTTTTGAGGTAATAAAGCCCCTCAAAGCCAAAAACCTTCTGCTGATACTCCTTGAGCGTTTTTTCTTGCTCGCCGATGGCAGTAACGCGCTCCTTACGCATTTCTTCGGTAAGCAGCACTTCCTCTACCTTCAGTTCGCTGTATTTTTCGTCAATGGCCTGCTGCATGCCGGAAATTTCTTCCTGCCACTTAGCCGCTAATGCATCAACTTCCGATTGCGATTTCTGATATTCAGGCATTTTGCTCAGCACAAAATCAGTGTTCACGTAGCCCAGCTTCTGCCCCATCGCCGGAGAATTTCCCACAACGGACCACAAAGTTACAAAAACCAGCGATAAAATTACATGAGGTTTCCTAAAAATCGTGTTTGCCATTGTCGTCTTAGCTAAGGTTAACGCAATTGCTGTCCCAGAGAGAAGTGAAACTGTGGTCCCGGCGGTTGAAACTGAACGCCCGGAATATCAATGCTATCAAAGCCGTAACCCCAATCAACTCCTAGCAGACCGAAGGCGGGCATAAAAATTCGCGCGCCTACCCCAGCCGACTTGTACAGGTCAAACGGATCGTACTTATTAAAATCAGCGAAGTTGTTGCCCCCCTCAGCGAAGCCCAGCACATAGATGGTGGCTGCCGGATTGGGAGAAACCAAATACCGAAGTTCCATCGAGTACTTATTGTAGGCGATGCCTCCGCTCAATGTTTCACCATCAGCCAGCGTTTCTTGCGGAATAATAGTTTGATTATCATATCCCCGCAGGGAGATCAGTTCCTGAGCGACCTGAAAATTACCTTGGTTACCCAGCGTTCCCCCCATCGCAAAGCGCTCGAAAGGGGCGGCAATTTGGTTGTTTTTATACGATCCAAAAAATCCAAAGTGCATACTGGTAGCCAGTACCAGATTTTTTGCCAACTGGGTGTAGTGCTTGGCATCAAACATCCACCGGTGGTATTCCAGCCACTTATAGCGCTCATCGGGTTCCAAACTAGCGTAGTCCTTATCCTTGAACACCGAGAAGGGCGGAGTGAGGCTTATTTCTAAAGTAAGTTGAGAACCACCTCGAGGAAACATCGGATTATCAATGCTATTGCGGGCTATGGTGTTGTTTAGAGCAATGTTATTTGAGACGCCATTCCTAAAATTAAGTCCTCGGAAGTTGTAATTAAAAAGATCATAATTTCGGTACATCAGCGCTGTGCTGAGGGTAAAGTAATCATCCGGCCAGCGCAATCGCCGTCCCAAGCCTACGCTGAGATTAGTTAGCTTGAGCGTACCTTCTTCTTGAGCAGCACCAAACTGGAAACCGAACCCCCGTCCGCCCGTCCGTAGAATCGTCCTCGATAAGCCCACCGTTAGGTTATTGGGTTTTTTGCCGCCTAACCAGGGTTCGGAGAAAGTAGCCGAGTAGCTCTGGAAGAAGCGGCCGTTGGCCTGCACCCGCAACGACAGCTTCTGCCCATCGCCTACCGGTAACGGTCTCCATTTGTCAAAATGGGGGATGTTGCGCAGTGAAAAGTTATTAAAGACCAGGCCCAGCGTGCCCACGAAGCCGTAGAAACCGCCCCAGCCCCCCGACAGCTCAATCTGGTCGCTAGGCTTCTCCACCAGCGAGTACTCAATGTCTACCGTGCCCTCAGCGGGGTTGGGAATGGGGTTGATGCCAATCTGCTCGGGATCGAAGTAGCCCAACTGCGACAACTCGCGCTGGGTACGGATCAGGTCGCTGCGGCTAAACTTCTGCCCGGGCATGGTGCGAATCTCCCGGCGGATCACGTGGTCGTTGGTGCGGTCGTTGCCGGTGATTAAGATTTTGCTGATGGTAGCTTGTTCGCCTTCAAACATGCGCATCTCCACGTCGATCGAGTCTTGTTCGATCTGCACTTCCACCGGCTGCACGTTGAAGAACAGGTAGCCATTGTCCATATAGAGCGCACTCACGTCGTTGCCGGTGGGGTTAAACTGCAAGCGCTTGTTCAAGTTCTCCAGGTCATACACCTCACCCTTCTCGATGCCCAGCACCTGGGCCAGGGTTTTGTCGTCGTACACGTAGTTGCCGCTCCAGATAATGTCGCGGAAGTAGTAGCGCTGCCCCTCGTCCACCGTAATGTTCAGGTTGATGGTATTGTCGCCCGAAGCGTAGACGGTGTCTTCCACCACGGTGGCATCGCGATAGCCCTTAGAATTATAGAAAGTAATCAGATTTTTCTTATCGGCTTCGTAATCGTCGCGAATGAACTTAGAGCCGTTGAAGAAGTTCAGTTTCACGTGCCGGTTGATGTAGGTTTTCAGCCCGCCGAAACTCACGTCTTCTTTATCAGTGACAAAATTCTTCACCTTGCGTCCTTTCAGGCGAAACAGTCGGCTGATGAGGTCTTCCACCAGCGTGAAGCGCACCTTTTCGTGGGTTTCCTTGAGTCTTCCCTTAAGCCGCTTGTCCGAGAACACCTCGTTGCCCTCGAAGGCGATGCGCTTGATGGCTACTTTACTGCCCTTATCTACTCGCAATTTCAACACGATGCTGTTGTTGAGTACCGTGTCGGGCTGCTGCTGCACGTCGATGGCCACGTTAAGAAAGCCTTTATCCACGAAGAAGTCCTTGACCGTCAGACGCGCCCGATTGATCAGCGTTTCGTCCACAATCTGCCCCTTAATCAGGGTGAGGTCGTCGTTGATTTCGCCCTGCTGGGTCTTATTGATGCCGCTGATCTCGATGCGGCTCAGGCGGGGTTTTTCGGCCAGGTTAATAACCAAAGAGATTTTACCTCCTTCAATCTTACTGGCGCTCACCGACACGTCGCCGAAGATGCGCTGCTTCCAGAGTTTTTTGATGGCATCGCTCACCGCCGGACCGGGCACGGCGATCTTATCGCCTACCGACAGGCCGGAGAGCGAGATCACAGCGTCGCTGTTCAGCCCCTTGGTGCCCGATACGGTGATCTCCGCGATTTCGTACTCCTGGGGTTCGGTGTAGCTAATGTCCGCCTCCTGGGCCAGTGCCGAAAGAGACAACAGAAGCGTTAGGCTGAGTAGTAAGATTTTATTCATGAGGCTGAGTTCACTTGCTCACTAATTTTTCCAAATCGTCGTTCGCGCCGTTGGTAGGTCAGGATGGCTTCGTAAAGGTGTTCGCGCCGGAAATCGGGCCAGAGCACCGGGGTAATGTAGAGTTCGGTGTAGGCCAATTGCCACAGCAGAAAATTGCTGATCCGCATCTCCCCGCTCGTCCGGATGAGCAGTTCCGGGTCGGGCATGGTGCGGGTGGCTAATTGGTCGGCAATCATGGATTGGTCTATGTCTTCAACCCGAAGGGTTTGCTGTTCCACCTGCTGGGCAATTTTCTTCACGGCCTCGGTAATCTCCCAGCGGCCGCTGTAGTTCAGCGCCAGCACCAACGTCAAACCGGTATTGTGCTGGGTAAGTTCGATAGCGCGTTGCAGGGTATTGGCGCAATTGCCTGGCAGTTGGTGAGTATCGCCAATGGTTTGCAGACGTACGTTGTTTTTCATCAGGGTTTCTTGTTCGCCACCAATGGTACTGACCAGCAACTGCATCAGGGCATTCACTTCGGCCCGGGGGCGTCCCCAGTTTTCGGTAGAGAAGGCGTACAAGGTAAGATACCCTACTCCTAATTCGGCGCATCCCTCGGTCACGTCGCGCACGGCCTGAATGGCGCTGCGGTGCCCAAAGATCCGCGCCGCTCCCTGTCCCTTGGCCCACCGTCCGTTCCCATCCATAATAACGGCGATGTGCTGGGGCAAATTGCTAGGGTTAATGCTTTCTTTCATGCGACTACCGGACGAATCAAGCCGCAAGGTACAAAATTGTAGGACAAAGAGCGATCACTGCTCAGAAATGATACGGGCACGGGATGGTGTAGAATGTATAGCTGAGCGAGACGCCGACGTAGTAGTACCAGTCGTCGCTGTAGCGGTTACCGTAGGCGAAATTGCGCACCGCCGGATCGCCTCCTGAAATGTTGTCGATGTAATCCGTGAAAGTTTTGCGCACCCCGCCCTCGAGCGACAACACCCATACCGGGTTCACCATGTACTTGAACCCCAGACCGAAGGGAATCACCGGCTGGGTGCGGCTATACGATTCGGTTTGCTCCTGATGCGGACCCAGAAAGGCTACTCCCACTCCCGCAAAGAAGTAGGGCGTCCAGCGCAGCAAGCGGATATTGTTCTTCCAGTCCAGGAAGTGGTACTCCACCACCCCGCTAAATTCGGCAATGGAGGTGCTGAAGGAGGTATCGCGCTGGGTGGCCAGGGCGTCGTAGGGAGGGGTATCGCTACCGGCAATCCAGCCCCCGTGCAGGGCGCCGCGCAGACTGAGGTGGTTATTCACGTTGTAACGGTAGAGCAGCCCCAAGCCGGGTCGGGTGTGGCGCACCGCAAAATCGCGCGCCAGATCGCCGGTGTAGTTGAATCCTCCTAGCCCAAAGCCCACTTCGTGCTGTTGGGCCGAGGCATCATAGGGAAGGAGCGTAGAAACCAATAAAAATACGGGAAGCAAAAAGCGGTAAGAAAGCAAGATCGTCAGTTTGATGAAGGTACACATCGGCCACAATCAGCCGCGAAACTCACCTCCTATAACTGAGAGCGAAGGGGGTTTGGTATGCCGGTACAGGAAAAATTACCGCCGCCTTCGCAGATCAAGGGGCGCCAGCATCATCACCAGACGCACGGTGGTTACGATGAATATATCGTTGTCGTCGGCGTTGCCGCGGTTGGCACTGGCGTGCGGTTGTCCGTAACCCGGCAAGTGCACGTATTCTACTCCGTCGGCTCCCACGTAGGTGCTCGTGCTACGGTTGAGTGTTCCTTCGGGAGAGTAAATAGCCCGAGGATCACCCGAAACCGCAGAGACCGGTTCCAGCGAGCGGTCGGACATCACGCGGGCCAGATCACTTTGCAGCAAGCCTTTATCCGCATAGTTGCCACTTACGTCGTCCAGGTAATCAGTGAACAGGTAGCGGTAGCTCACCTCTCCTTCCACATCGAAACGCTCGTTGATGCGGAACCGAACCCCCGCGCCGAAGGGAATACTGATTTGAAAATTGCGGTAGGTGTTCTCCGGGCCTTCGGTTTGCAAATCTTTCAAGCCCACCCATTCTCCGGCTCGTTCAGGAACAAAGGGGTTAGCCAGGTCACCCGCGCGCAACACCGCCTGTTGGGGCACCAACCCCTGGGGATTGTGATGAAACACCGACACCCCAGCAAACAAATAGGGCGTCCAGCGCATGCGTAGCGAGAGCGAGTAGGGATTAGGAAAAAGATCAACCACCCCTACTATCGATAAATCTTTGATGTTGTTGCGAAACTGCAAGTTGCGCACGTAGCGGTAGCTGGCGGCTTCGTTCTGCGGGTCGGCGGTTCCGAAGTCACTGCTGGCCATGCGGCCGTACATAAAAGCCGCCTGCACCGAAAAGGCCCGCCCCAAGCGCGCCGAAGAAGATATTCCTAAGCCAGGGCGGGTGTAAGCGATATCGGTACTCAGGATGTTATCACGGGGAACAATGTCGCCGAAGTAGTTTAGGGCGTTGGCCGATATCCCAATGGTGAGGTACTGCTTGGCGTTGCCAAAGGATAGGCGGGCTCCCGAGAAGGTGGCTTGCCGGTTGCCATTGTTAATCATCCGCTTCCGGCTCTGCTTCATCCTCCGCTTCGACGGGGTCTGGGCCATTGCGTCGTCAACGACGAACATGGTGAGCAGCAAGAGTATAAGGATACAGAGTCGGTCGGAAAGGGCACGCATACGGGTGGGAGTTCAGGTTGGCGTAATTTTAGCGCAATTTTACCCTGCAAACAAGCGTTTGGAGGTCAATTTCTTACATCCAACCCCCAGTTTAGCTTCTGGCGGAGCGTGTTGAAGAAGTGGTATCCCTCGAACTTAACCAGGCGAACGCGAAAATCTGCCTTGCGAATAAAAATTTTCTGATGGGTCTCCACCGGGTACGAGCGCGAATCTAAGGACAGCAACCGATTTTCGTACCGATCCTCTATTTCAATGGTAATCACACTGTCGTCGGGCACCACCAGGGGGCGCACGGTGAGGTTGTGCGGACTGATGGGAGTGATAATAATATTGCTGGAATGGGGAGCCAGTACGGGCCCTCCGCAACTTAACGAATAGCCGGTCGAGCCAGTCGGCGTAGCCACGATCAGGCCATCGGCCCAGTAGGCGTTCAGGTAGGCCCCATCCACCGAGGCGTGCACCCCGATCATGGAAGAGGTGTCTTTCTTAATGATGGTCAGGTCGTTGAGCGCGAAGTTGAGGCCGTCTTCTACCGGAAACGACGGGTCTACCGATACCAACGTGCGGTAGTCGTAGCTGAAGCGTTGGTGATAAAGGGCATCCAATGCCTCTTTGATTTCATCCTGCGATACGGTAGCCAAAAAGCCTAGGCGGCCAATGTTGATCCCCAAGATAGGATACTCCCGGTCCTGCACGTGCGTCACGGTGTCGAGCAGGGTGCCATCGCCGCCCACGCTAATCACAAAATCGACCTCAGGAATGGTTTCGTATACCGGAAACTGATCGCAACGAACCGGCGAGTTTTCCAGTAAGTTTCTGAGCATCCGCGACAGGTACACTTCGGCCCGGCGGTGCTCTAACTCATCCAGTAGCAGTTGCAGATAAGGGAAGCGGTCTTCGTTGATCCTTCGTGCGTGGATGGCAATTCTCATGCTTTGTTTTTTGAATCGACGGCTAATAGTCCGTAGAAGACAGTCAAAGGATAACAGGCTGTGGACTGTTGACTATCGATGACCGTCGACTAAATGTCTAAGTACCTCAGCAGGGCATCCAGGCGCTCTTTTTCGTAGGTATCGATGAGTTCTTCTTGAAACAGAGCTTGCACGTGATAGTTGAACCGCTCGAGCGTGGCCACCGTTCGGGCAATGTCTTTCTTATCCAGTTTCATGGTTACCCTGATCTTGGTGGGGTCGGGGTCGTTACGGATAAAACAGCCTAGGATCTTCACCCCGTCGGCCTCGATGAGCCGGGTGATCTCGGCCAATGAGTAGTCGATTTGCTTCACCGCCAACTCGATGATGCCGCCGGGCGACTGGACGGCAGAGTTTTTAGAAAAGGCCGCCATCATAGCAACCACGTCGATCACGCCCATAAACTCTCCTTGGTCGTCGATCACCGCTACCATCGTTTGGTCACAATCTGACAAGGCCTTAGCTATTTCATAGAAATGCTGATCCTGCCGCACGAAACAGTCCTGGGCCTTGGGTTGATATTCGCCTACGGTGGGGTAGCTGAGTAGATCGTCAAACAGCATATCGCTGGTGATGAAACCTCGGAAGTCGGTGTCTTCAACCACCGGAAGTTGCGCCACCGTGAGGTCCTCCATCAGAGAAGTAGCTTTGGCGATATCGTCGTGCCCCCGCAGGGCAGGAATGAGCGGATTAATTAGTTCTCGAGCAATCATACAGTCGTGGCTTCTTGTAAAAACTCTTCTAGTAACGTGTTAAACCGTTCGGGGTTCTCCATCATGGGCGCGTGGCAGCAGCGGTCGATGAATCGCAAGCGGGCATTGGGAATGAGTCGGTTGAATTCGTGCCCAACCAAGGGCGGGGTAATGGTGTCGTTTAATCCCCACACCAACAGGGTGGGTACCTTGATCTTATGCAATTCTTCGGCCATGTTGTTGCGCTGCGCCGATTTGGCGATGGCCACGATGGACATGCACTTCGGAATGCTGGTTGTGATCTTCGAACACTTCATCAATATATTCCTTGGTAACTGTGGATGGGTCGTAAAAGGTATATTCTACCCGCTCTTTGATGTAATTGTAGCTACCGCGCTTCGGAAAAGACCCGCCCATGCTGTTTTCGAACAAGCCTGAACTGCCGGTGAGCACCAACCGCTTCACCTTGGCTGGGTTGCCTAGGGTGTAGATCAAACCGATGTGTCCGCCCAGTGAATTGCCCATCACCACCATGTCGTTGAGCCCCATATCGTTCACAAACTTTTCCAGGAATGTATTGAGTCCTTCTAAACCGGCTTTGCGTACCGGCATTTCGTAAACCGGTAACATTGGGATGATTACCCGATAGCTACCGGAAAACTGGTGGATCACGTCATCCCAGTTACTGATGGCTCCGAAGAGCCCGTGCAGTAGCAGCATCACATCTCCTTGCCCCTCATCGATGTAACGGAAATCGTTTGTTTCGTTGGTTTTCCAGCTCATAAATCCACGGTGGTTATATTGACTCAAGAATCAATTCTTATACACGTACTAGCTCCGTTACGTTCCGGGAAGTTGCCGAATGCAAGAGGTGCCGAATGGCGTCGACGATGTTCTCGAGCGCGGGAAACCACTCTCTAAATTTTTCAACCACCTGGTAAGCGAAAGGGTGCACGTATCCGTACAGTTCGCTCTCGTTGGTGTCGGGTAGCGCAACTTCAGCGTAATCGAGCACAATGAACACGATGCTAATGCCAAACGCCCACTTGAGCACTCCTACCGCAGCGCCCAGCAGCCCGTCCAAATATCCAATTGGAGTCAAATGCACGACTGATTTGAGCATTTTGCCCGCAATAGAAACGCCGGTTAAGATTCCCACAAACAACAATACAAAAGCTAATAACGACAGCCAAGCGCCGTCGGTTTGTAGGGTGTCGGACAAAAAGCCTACTCCCCAAGACATCAGTTGCAGCGCCCCCACGATGGCGATTACAAACGCGGCCAAGGCCACCAGTTCCATCAGAATCCCTTTGGTGTAGCCGCGGTAGGCTCCCAGCAGCAGAATAATCAGCAAGGCAAGGTCCCAGGTATTCACTACTTGCCGGCTAACACCTGTTTCACCAGGGTGGAGATGGCTTTGCCATCGGCTTTTCCGGCCAGGGTGGTGGTTGCCTGGCCCATTACCTTGCCCATGTCCTGCATGCCGGTGGCTCCGATTTCCTGCACGATTTTTTCTACGGCCAACCGGAGTTCGTCTTCTGACAAAGGCTGCGGCAAATACCGGTCGATTATTTCCAACTCCGCTTGCTCCTTCGCGGCTAGATCGTCCCGTCCTTGCTCGTTAAATACTTCCAGCGAGTCTTTCCGTTGCTTAGCAGCCTTGGTTAACAAGCGCATCTCCGCTTCTTCCGAAAGTTCTCCTTCGGCTCCTTTTTCGGTTTCGGCCAGCAAAATCATCGATTTGATGCTGCGTAATGCCCGCAGGCTATCCTGATCCTTGGCCCGCATGGCGTGTTTTATATCATCCGCTATTTGTTGTTTCAGGCTCATAAGGTTGTTTTTGGACAGCAGTTGTTAGATATTGATGATCTTCAGAATGGCTAGATGCGCTCCAAGTTGGACTGGTCATTAGATGCTAGATGTCTTGTATTTATGGTTAATATACTACCGTTAGCGACTAACATCTTTCTATTCACATAGTTCGCCCAGTAACAGCTTTCAGCAAGTATACGGAAAAACAAAAGAATGACGAAACTAAGCGTAAATATTAACAAAGTGGCCACACTACGCAACGCCCGCGGTGGCAATAACCCCGACGTGTTGCAGGTGGCCCGTGACGCCGAACGTTTTGGCGCTCAGGGCATTACGGTGCACCCACGCCCCGATGAGCGGCACATTCGGCGCGACGACGTGATCCGGTTAGCCAGGGTGGTCACCACCGAATTTAACATTGAAGGCTATCCCGACGAGCGGTTTCTACAGCTGGTTGCCGAAGTGAAACCAGCGCAGGCCACGCTGGTGCCCGATCCCCCGGAGGTACTCACCTCAAATGCAGGCTGGGATACCGTGGGTCAGCAGGATTTTCTGAAAGACGTGATCCAGCAACTGAAAGCGATGGGAGTACGGGTTTCTATTTTTGTGGATCCTAGCGAGAACATGGTAGAAGGAGCCGCCGCCGTAGAAACCGACCGCATCGAGTTGTATACGGAGGGATACGCCCGTCGCTACCCGGAGGATCGAGAGGCGGCAGTAGCACCCTATACTAAAAGCGCTGAGCGGGCGCAGTCACTCGGACTAGGCGTCAATGCCGGACACGATTTGGATTTGCAAAATTTGCAATTCTTCAAAGAACGGGTACCGCATCTACTGGAGGTTTCTATCGGCCACGCGCTGATCTGCCACGCGCTCTATTACGGATTAGAAAACGCCATTCAGATGTACCGGCGCAAGTTAGTTGAGTAACGGGTGCTAGGATACGACGACCTCAACCAGACATCCTATTTCTTCTCCTCGCTGACCTGCTTCTTAAAGTATTCGTAAGTAATTTTTAGTCCCTCGCTGCGTGATACGGTGGGCTCCCAGCCTAGTATTTCCCGCGCCCGCGTGATATCCGGCTTGCGCTGCATCGGGTCATCCTTGGGCAGGGGCTTGTAGATAATTTTCTGGTCGGTGCCGGTGAGCTTGATGATCTCTTCGGCAAAATCCTTAATGGATATTTCATCCGGGTTGCCAATGTTCACCGGCTGGGAATAATCGCTAAGCAGCAGGCGATAGATGCCCTCCACCAGATCGTCTACGTAGCAGAACGAACGGGTTTGGGACCCGTCTCCGAACACCGTGAGGTCCTCGCCCCGCAACGCTTGCCCCAGAAAAGCGGGCAATGCCCGGCCATCGTCCAAGCGCATGCGCGGCCCGTAGGTGTTAAAGATGCGGATGATGCGCGTTTCCAGATCGTGGAAGGTGTGATAGGCCATCGTCATGGCTTCCTGAAAGCGCTTGGCCTCGTCGTAGACGCCCCGCGGACCGATGGGGTTCACGTTGCCCCAGTAACTTTCCGGCTGCGGATGCACATTAGGGTCGCCGTACACTTCGGAGGTGGAGGCCACCAGGATGCGGGCGTTCTTGGCGCGGGCCAGTCCCAGGCAGTTGTGGGTGCCCAGCGAGCCCACTTTTAGCGTCTGGATAGGCATCTTGAGGTAGTCGATCGGACTGGCCGGGGAAGCGAAGTGCAGGATGTAGTCGAGCTCGCCGGGAATGTGCACGTAGTTGGACACGTCGCCGTGAAAGAACTGAAAGTCATCACGGTGCATCAGGTGCTCGATGTTGCTCAGGCTGCCGGTGATTAGGTTGTCCATCACGATCACGTAGTAGCCTTCCTTGAGAAAGCGGTCGGATAGATGGGAACCCAGAAAACCGGCCCCCCCGGTGATTAAAATTCGTTGCTTAGGCATGAATGTCTTTTCTTCCAATACTATAGTAGCTATACCCTAATTCTTTCATTGCTTCCGGCTCGTAGAGGTTCCGTCCGTCGAAAATCACCTTATCCTTGAGCACCGACGATAATTTCTCGAAGTCGGGGGTGCGGAAGATAGGCCATTCGGTCATGACAAAGATCGCGTCGGCTTGTTCGGCGGCGTGGTATTCGTCAACACAAAACTCAATGCGATCACCCACCTGGGTACGCACGTTTTTCATGGCCTCGGGGTCGTAGGCTTTGATCTTCGCTCCGGCTTCCAGCAGCGCTTCAATATTGTAGAGCGCGGGGGCCTCCCGGATATCGTCGGTGTAGGGCTTGAAGGCCAATCCCCACATGGCAAAGGTTTTGCCCGACAGATCACCGTTGTAGTGATCTTTGGCTTTGGCAATCAGGCGGGTTTTCTGCTCCTCATTGATTTTCATCACCGATTCCAGAATCTGAAAGTCGTAGTTAGCGGCCACCGCCGATTTGGCTAGGGCTTGCACATCTTTGGGGAAGCAACTGCCCCCGTACCCAATGCCCGCAAACAAGAAACGTTTTCCGATGCGCGTGTCGGTGCCCATGCCCCGGCGCACCGCGTCAACGTCGGCGCCCAATAGCTCGCAGAGATTGGCCACTTCGTTCATAAAGGTAATCTTGGTGGCCAGAAACGAGTTGGCGGCGTATTTGGTAAGCTCAGCCGATGCTTCGTCCATAAATAAGATAGGATTTCCCTGTCGCACGAGCGGTGCGTAGAGTTTTTCCATCTTTTCTTTCGCCTTGGGTGATTGGGTGCCGATCACCACCCGGTCGGGTTTCATAAAATCTTCCACGGCTACGCCTTCGCGCAAGAATTCCGGATTCGAACACCACGTCGAAGTCCACTTTAGCAGCGGCGGCAATTCTTTTTCGCACTTTTTCGGCAGTGCCCACTGGCACGGTGCTCTTGTCAACCACGACCGTGTACTCCTCTAATAGAGGTCCTAAATCATCAGCTACTTTTAAAATATACTGCAGATCAGCCGAACCATCCTCGCCGGGGGGGGTGGGTAGGGCTAGGAAGATCACGCTGGCACCGGCGATGCCTTCTTTAAGGTCAGTGGTGAAATGGAGGCGTCCTTGTTTCACGTTTCGTTCGAAGAGCGCATCCAAACCAGGCTCATAGATCGGGATTTCGCCGTTTTTAAGCTTTTCTACCTTTCTTTCGTCGATGTCCACGCAGGTAACGCTGTTACCGGTTTCGGAGAAACAGGTCCCGGTGACTAATCCCACGTATCCGGTACCTACTACTGCTAATTTCATAAAACACAGATTTTTGTTGACAATATTTTAAAAAATCAAAGATACGATTTCTATTCGTGCAATAATATACTTTATCAACATTAAAATGAACTAAAATAATAAGACGTCATCGTCTTGATTCAAATGAGTGCGCAAATGTTATTATTTGCGCTCAACTATAAAAGATTATACTGTTTTATCTTTGGTGGCTTGATAGTGCACGTAGCATTTACTAGATTTGCGGACTTGTTAAATAACCTATTAAGTCAAATAACCCCTTGTTTATGATTGTTGTCAGCGTTAAGGAGAACGAGTCAATCAATAAAGCGTTAAAGCGCTTCAAAAAGAAGTTTGAAAAGACCGGTACTTTAAAAGAACTACGAGCCCGCAGCCATTACGAGAAGAAGTCTGTGACCCTTCGTCACCAGCGACTGAAGGCAGCCTACAAGCAAAAAATGCAGTCGCAAGACGAGGCCTAGCCGGTCGTTCTCGCCATTTGGTGAGTTTTTCGTAAATTAGAGTGGTATCAGCAGCCTTAGCATGACCATTTCATGGTGACCTCTTCACCGCGGTCACTTCCTCTATGATCGACTCATTCATAAAATACCTTACCTACGAGAAACGAGCAAGTCCGCATACCATCGTCTCTTACCAGAACGACTTGTTCCAGTTTCACGCTTTTTTAAAGCAACATGCCCCGGACCTGCCCGTGGCTTCGGCTGATCACCAGGAGATTCGCGCTTGGATTGTCGATCTGGCCAGCAAGCAAAACAAAGCGCGCTCGATCAACCGGAAAGTGAGCACCTTGCGCTCTTTCTACAAATTTCTGCACAAGCGTGAGCATATCAAGCGGAACCCTACCCATAAGGTGAAAGCGCTGAAGGCTGAGTATCCACTCCCCTATTTCGTGCAGGAGAACGACCTGTTCAAGCTGCTGGACACCTGCGAATTTACCGAAGATTTCTCCGGCTACCGCGACCGTGTGCTGTTGGAGTTATTATACGGAACGGGCATCCGCTTGTCAGAAATGATCAACCTCCAGCACAACCAGGTAGATTTGGCGCGAGAAACCATCAAGGTGGACGGGAAGGGAAGCAAAGAGCGCTTGGTGCCCGTGCACCAGAGTTTGCTAACCTTAGCGGCGAACTACACCGCAGAAAAGAAGAACCGGTTTGATACGCAGGCAGCGCCCTTCTTTTTGGTTACCGACAAAGGAAACCCCTGCTATCCAATGATGGTATATCGCACCGTTCGGAAGTACCTGGATCAATACACCACTATCGACAAGCGCAGCCCCCATGTGATGCGCCACACCTTTGCCACCCACCTGCTGGACAATGGTGCCGACCTGAATGCGATTAAAGACTTACTTGGTCACGCAAGTTTGGCGGCCACGCAGGTGTATACCCACAACACAACAGAAAAGATCAAGCAGGCCTTCGATAAAGCGCATCCCAAGGCATAGCCTAGAAGGATCCTCGTGAAATTGTCGGTTTACGCAAACTGTTACCAAATTCTGCGGTTAGGTAATAAATCGATCTACAACAAAACTCTCAAGCCGATGAAATTACAGACGCAGACCGTACACGTGGACCCCGCCCCCGAGCTGATAGACTTTATTCAGCGAAAGGTAGATAAGCTAGAAACTTTCTACGACCGTATTATCGACGGCGAAGTTTTTCTTAAGATGGAGAACGGCGAAGCCATTGAGAACAAAATTGTAGAGATCAAACTTAACATTCCGGGCAACCAACTTTTTGCCAAAGAGCAAGCAGAATCATTCGAGGCGGCGGCCGATGCAGCAGTAAATGCGCTCCGTCGTCAGTTAAAGAAGCACAAGGATAAGCTTGCTTCGCACTAGCGTTATTAGCAAATGCTCTCTTTGCAGATCTGGTAGAAGGGTCATTACTGTTTTCAGTCCAACCCACACCGGTGTCTCGTCACCCACCGACATCGCTGTGTGTAAACGCACTTATAAACTAAAAGCTTCCTTTACCTTCCCTACGTAGTCGAGCTTTTCCCAGCCGAAAAAGATGACCTCCTTGGGTTCCCGCTCGGTGACCGTTTTGCGCGAATCGCCATTTTCCTCTACCACCACCTTATCTACTTTCACCTGATCGGTGTAGGGCTCTCGTCCCATGTGCCCGTAGGCGGCGGTGGGAGAGAAAATAGGGTTTTTCAGCCCAAAACGATCCACAATGGCCCGCGGGCGCATATCGAAAAGCTCTTGTAGGATGGTAGCGATCTCAGCATCGGACTGTGACACCTTGGAGGTGCCATAGGTATCAACGGTGAGCGAGACCGGTTCGGCCACCCCGATGGCGTAGGCCACCTGTACCAGCACTTCGTCGGCAACCCCGGCAGCCACCAGGTTTTTAGCAATGTGGCGCGCAGCGTAGGCCGCACTTCGGTCTACCTTGCTGGAATCTTTGCCCGAAAAAGCACCTCCGCCGTGCGCTCCTTTACCGCCGTAGGTGTCGACAATGATCTTGCGCCCCGTGAGGCCCGCATCGCCGTGGGGACCACCAATCACAAAGTTGCCGGTGGGGTTGATGTGGAAGGTAGTGTCTTGAAGCATCTCAGCCGGAATTACTTTTCGGATTACATGCTTGAGCACATCTTCTTTGATTTTTTTCTGCATCTGCTGCTGCGCCTGAGCTTTGGCTTTGGCATCTCCGCCCGACGGCTTAACAAACTCGTCGTGTTGGGTGGAAACCACCACGGTGTGCACTCGAATTGGCTGCCGATTGTCATCATACTCAATGGTCACTTGCGCCTTAGCGTCGGGGCGCAGGTAGTCAATGAGCGTTGGCTCTTCCTTACGAATACGCGCCAGTTCCTGCACGAGGCGGTGCGAATAGGCAAGTCCCATCGGCATAAATTCTTCGGTTTCTCGGGTCGCGTAGCCAAACATCATGCCCTGGTCGCCCGCTCCCTGCTCCTTCTCCTCCGAAGCGTCTACTCCCTGAGCAATGTCGGGTGACTGACTGTGCAGAGTCACCATCACTCCGCAGGAGTTGGACTCGAACATATAGTTATCCTTGTTATAGCCAATGCGACGGATGGTTTCTCGAACCACATCCGGAATTTCGACGTAGGCGTTGGTGGTTACTTCGCCACCCACCACCACCAAGCCGGTGGTCACAAACGTTTCGCAGGCCACGCGTGAGTTAGGATCTTGGGTGAGCATAGCGTCTAGAATAGCGTCTGAGATTTGATCCGCTACCTTATCGGGGTGTCCTTCCGATACCGATTCTGATGTGAATAAGTGGGGCATAGCAATGAATGGTTTCTTGTAGATCGCCAAAGGTAATTAATTACCTTAAATTAACCCATCCGCTGGTGATTATGAGGCTGAAAGTAAAAAAACGACGGGAATTTTGTGCAGCGAGGGCAAATGCTGTCGCCACCACTGCACCGTCTGGGCTATAATAAGTTCGTTGGGCCCGGTGATATCCTTCGCAACGCATACCAAAGTGCTGGCCGAACATTGGCTTAACACGTCGCGCAGCAGGGCATCGTTGCGGAAAGGAGTCTCCATAAATATTTGCGTTTGCCGGTGCTGCCGCGCGTCTCGTTCCAGTTGCCGCACGGCCTTCTGCCGGGCTTCTTTATCGATAGGCAGGTACCCATGAAACGTAAACGACTGACCATTAAAGCCAGAGGCCATCAGGGCCAGCAGAAAGGAGGAGGGGCCCACTAGCGGCACCACCGTGATGCCGTGCCGATGGGCGTAGGCTACGGCCAGGGCGCCAGGATCGGCTACTCCCGGGCAACCCGCTTCTGACAGAACGCCCACGTCGTTACCCTGTCGAAGGGGAGCCATCAGCGTGGTTAGCGCTTGCATTGAAGTGCGTTTGTCTAGCACCTCGAAGTGCAGTTGATCAATGGGGCGGCCTAGTTTAAGGGCACTAATGAAGCGGCGGCTGGTGCGCAGGTTCTCGGCCAAAAAGTAGGTAAGTCGGCCCAGCACCGTCAACACCTGCGGAGGCAATACCTGTCCGGCGGTATCCGGGGCAATCACCGAAGGGATTAAGAACAATTGGCCGGGAGGAGTCGTTGCGCTAGAAACTGTCATAAAGTGTATTGGCTGAACCGCAAACGTTGGAAAAATTCATTATAAAGCGGTTTGGGTAGCGAATTGCAATCTACTCGCTAGGCTATTCCAGGAAATTCGTCACCACCTTCAGCAACGCTTCCGGTTGCTCCGCGTGCACCCAGTGTCCAGCACTTTTTACCGTCTCTACCTGGGCATACGGGAAGATACGCTTAACCAGCGTTTCATCTTCAGATGTGATGTAATCAGAATTTGCCCCGCGCACGAATAAGGCAGGAACCTCAACCGGAGAATCATCGGGCACCGCGGCTCCCACCGCCTCAATGTTATCGCGAATCACCGGCAGATTTAATTTCCAGGAAAAGCCATCGTCGGTGCGTTGTAGATTTTTTAGCAAAAACTGCCGTACTCCCCGCTCGGATACCAACGGCTTCATCTGGTCTTCGGCCTCCTGGCGGCTCTGAATTTGATTTATCTTCACCGCAGCGAAAGCGTCCAGTATCGTTTGGTGATGCACGGGGTACACCCGAGGAGCCATGTCTACCACAATGAGTTTGCTGAGTAGTTTCGGATTCTGAACCGCAAAGAACATGGCCGTTTTTCCACCCATGGAGTGCCCCAGCACCACCGGGCGCGTTAGTTGCTCCTCTTCTAAAAGGTATTTGAGATCATCAGCCATTGCGGGGTAGTTGAACTCGGCACTGTGGGGCGATTGTCCGTGGTTGCGCTGGTCCACCAGGATCACTCGATGCCGCTCGGCCAGTGCTTTGCCGAAGGTCTGCCAGTTGTCGGACGTTCCGAAAATACCGTGCAGGATAACAATCGACGACGCGGCGGGGTGTTCGTCGCCTAAAATTCGGTGATGAAGGATCATGTTGAGCGAACTACGGATGAATTTTCCGGAGAAGGAGAAGGCAGCAGCGGTTGCTTGCGGAGCACCCGAATGCGTTTGATACGCTTGTTGTCTACGGCCACCACCGTGAAAACGTACTTGTCAAAGTAAACTTTTTCTCCGGCCCGGGGCATTTTAGAATGAATCTCGAGCAACAGTCCACCGAGCGACTCGCTTTCTCCCTTCACCTGCTCGAACAGTAGGCTGTCTTCGATGATGATCTTACAAAAATCGTTGAGCGATGTTTTTCCCTCAAAGACGTAGGTGTTGTCGTCCAGTTTGTTGTAGCGGACGTCGCTTTCGTCAAATTCATCGTTAATTTCGCCCACAATTTCCTCAATAATGTCTTCCAGGGTGATCAGTCCGGCCGTGCCTCCGTATTCATCGACGACAATCGCCATGTGCACCCGCTTTTCCTGAAAATCGCGCAGCAGCGCATCGATCTTCTTGCTTTCCGGCACAAAGAAACCTTTGTGCAACAGCGTTTGCCAAGCAAAGGTATCTTCTTTATCCAGGTAGGGCAACAGGTCTTTGACGTACAAGAAGCCTTCAATATTATCGATGGTCTCCTTATAAATCGGAATACGGGAATAGCCGGTTTTGTTGATCGTGTCCATGAGCGCATGGAAATCAGTTTCGCTATCGATAGCCGTGATATCCAGACGCGAGCGCATCACCTGCTTCACCGACAACGTTCCGAAATTAACAATACCCTTAAGGATGCCTTTTTCTTCTTCCGTGGCCGTTTTATCGTGCTGGGTCGTGATTTCCAACGCGTGGTTGAGTTCGTCTACTGAAACGTTGTATCCCTTCTTCTCGAGCCGCTTTTCTACCAGCCGACTGATCGACATCAAAGCGATTGACAACGGCTTAAGCACCTGAGTGAATACTTTAAGCACTCCGGCCATGCGGCGCGCGAAGTGCAAGGAGTAATGAATGGCGTATTGCTTGGGAAGTATCTCGCCAAAAAAGAGGATCGCAATGGTGATCACGGTAGTGAGCACTCCAATCACCCATCCTTCGGTAGTTTTGCCCACGTACTGCCAAGTGGCGTAGGTAGAGAGGGTGACAATGGCCACGTTGACCAGGTTGTTGAGGATCAGGATTGTGGCAAGCAATACCTTGGGTTGCTCCAGCAGTGAGGCAATTTGCAGTTCGTTCGGCACTGAACTGACTCGGCATTCGGTTACATCTTTGGGAGAGAGCGAAAAAAACGCCACTTCTGATCCCGAAATCATGGCCGAGCAGAACAACAGAAGGATCAGGGCGAAGCCAACGGTAGCAAAATACGTAACGGAGGGCACGACGGCAAGCACATCAGCCAAGGGTACCAAAGAAGCTAAGAAAACCAAAGCGGAATAGGGATCATCCGGGGGAACTTCCAACAGCGTGTGATTTAGTTAGCATTAAAAGGGGAGATTGTCGGCTTCAAGGGGTAACGAAGCTGCCGGAGCCTCAGTCGATTTGGCAGGCGCGGGCTTGCTTTGGCTCGAGACTGGGGCACTGGATGCTGGGGTATCGGCTTCTTCGGCGCCCCCTCCCACAAAGGTCATATTGGTAGCGCGAATTCGTTTATCGTAGCGGGTGATTCCCTCTTTGTCCTGGTAAGTGCTCGTCCTAATCTTGCCTTCAATGTACACTGTTTGCCCCTTGCTCAGATATTGCTCGCACAATTCAGCCAGCCGGTCCCAGAGTTCTACGCGGTGCCACTCGGTCTGCTCTACCCGCTCACCGCTTTTGTTAGTATACTTCTCTGAGGTGGCAATGCTCATGGTGGCAACCTTCGATCCACTCTCCAGATACCGCACTTCCGGGTCAGCCCCCAGGTTTCCTACCAAGATCACCTTATTAACTCCTGCCATAATGTACTAAAAAATTTCTTTCTGTAAAAAGTTGTCAATCAAAACCGGTTTGGGCAACGCTTCTATTTCATCAACGGAATACGGTTGCAGACAGTTTGATTCATTGGCCAGATTTTCGGAGTGTTGGCTTAGGGTGATCGTATAAAATGTGACGTGCAGCCGCTGGTGCGTGAGCAGATGCTGATAAAGGGAGGATACGGTCATGCTGGCACCATCCCGCTGCAACAGCGAGCCGAGCAGCGGATCGTCTAATTGATCAAGCGTAGCTTTCTGAGGCGTCTCGATGAGATAAAAGTCGTATAAGCCCGCCCAAATTCCCTGATCATCCCGTCGTTTCATCCAGACCGTATTGTCATGACGAATAACCAAGTAGTGCAAAAAACGCGCACGCACCTTGGTTTTCTTAGCTTTCACGGGCAAAAACTGCTGCTGTCCGTGCTGATAGGCATAGCACTCCGCACTGAGGGGACACAGCAAGCAGGCGGGTTGGACGGGCGTGCACTGCAACGCGCCAAACTCCATAATGGCCTGGTTGTATACGTTGGCTTTTCCGGCGGGTACCAACTGACCAGCCTGCTCACGAAACTTTTTTTGCCCTCTGGTAGACTGGATATCGTCTCTGATGCCGAACATCCGGCTCAGCACGCGGTAGACGTTGCCATCTACCACCGGCACGGTTTCGTTGAAGGCGAACGAAGCGATGGCCGCCGCGGTATAGGTGCCCACCCCCGGCAGTTTCGTTAACTCACGGTACGTACGGGGAAACTGTCCTTCGTGCTGGTTCACGATTTCTTGGGCGCAACGGTGCAGATTTCGCGCGCGTGAGTAGTAGCCCAGCCCTTGCCACAAACGAAGGACTTGTTCTTGCTCAGCGGCAGCCAAGTCCTGCACCGTGGGAAAAGCCTCCGTAAAGCGGAAATAGTAAGGCGTTCCTTGGGCCACCCGGGTTTGCTGAAGGATTACCTCAGACAGCCAGATGAAGTAAGGATTCTGGGTGTGCCGCCAGGGCAGATCACGCTTGTTTTCGGCGTACCAGTCCATAACTTGTTCCGCAAAAAAGTTATTTTGCAAAAGAAAACAAATTTGATTAAAAAATTGATAATGTGATGATCCGAGCGTACTCTACCCGATGGTTTTGTAAAAGAGGTTAAATCTCATCCAGGCCATTTCAATGGCCAGTTGTAAAGGGCTGCTTATTTGCCGTTTATAGAACTGTCTCATCAAGTTCAACCCTCTTCTAAAGACGCTATACTGCGGGTAACCGTGTTTTTTAGTTCTGACGGGATTGACCTTTCCGTCCTCAATACCGGTGGCCCAGCAAATGGTATAGGCTATAGAAACGATAGCAAACAGTTTTCGGTACTTGACGATACAGCGCAGGCAAGAGTCCTCTAAGTTGAAGCCTCGCTGTTTGAGTGCTTGAAAGAAGACTTCTATAGCCCAACGTCTTTTATACCAAGAACGCAGCGTCTGGGGTAGAGTGGTACCAATCAGATAGAGCAGTTCGCCTTTTTCATCATAGGAGAGCGAAAGGTTAACAGCCACTCCATCTACCACTACGTCCTGTTGATAGCATTCTATATCGTCGTCGGTAAAAGCTTCTTCGGCCCAGACTCTTTGCCCGGTCGCTAACAGGATGGAATGGTGCTTAGGTACTCGCACACAAAAAGGAATACGCTCGCTTTTGAGCCAACTTAGCCATTTTTGCCCAATGAATTCCCGGTCCATTACCAGCATTTGGATACGTTGTTTACCCACAACAGCCACCAATGATTGGAATAGAGCAATGCGCTGATCTGCATTACTATTGCCGCTGTTGTTGTCCAGCATCTCAAAGTAAACCGGCACGGCCATCTTACCAATGCTTACTACTGCGCACAAAACGTTGACCTGTGTCTGCCCGAAGTCCCATTCCGTGCGGTCGATGCTGAGCGTCAACTGAGGGTGAGGAACAAAACTCATCAGAAAAACCGCTACCTGTTGATAGTCCAAGCTAACTTTGGCGAAAAAGTCTTGTATTCTGCGCTCAACAGAACTCACTTGAATGGGCTTATCTGTTTTATCAGCAATCTCTGAGAAGATCACTGACCGACTGCTAATTATTCCCTGAATCATATCGCAGAGAAATTCTTGTCGCTTTTTATGCCGCACCACTTTGGCCGTTCGTATCAATTCATATATCTTTAGTACCGGATTCTTATCCATTGAAAAAGCTGGTTTTGTTGTGTAGGAACTACAAAATTCAGCTTTTTCTCCCTCTCATTCAACCCCCACCCAAAACCATCGGGTAGAGTAATCCGAGCGCTTACCCTAGCGGAGGTTTTTATTTCTTTTGTTTCCTAATTTAGCATTAAGGTTTAAATTTACGCCCCCCGCTCAACGAGCATTAACTAAACCATTGGCCAACGTGACTAAAGCAGAAGTAGTTCAGCAGATTGCTGAGAAAACCGGTATTGATAAGGCAGACGTTTATACGACCGTAGAGGCTTTTTTTAGTGTGGTAAAAAACTCAATGGCAGAGGGGGAAAACATTTACGTGCGGGGGTTTGGAAGCTTCGTTAATAAGAAGCGCGCCAAGAAAATTGGGCGAAACATCTCTAAAAACACCGCAATGGTTATTGAAGAGCACTTTGTGCCTAGTTTTAAACCCTCTAAGGTGTTTGTCGAAAAAATCAAGAAAAGTGATAGTCTCAACGCCACCGAAGCACGCTAAACTTTCTCGCCCCGGTTCACGTTGCTGACTTGAACGAGATACATCATTCAGTATGCTGAGAAAGAAGCTTTTGGTCGGAGGAATTTCCCTGGTAGTTGTAGTGCTCTTGTGGTTTCTTCCCCGAGTGGTGGTCGACAACGAAGGGCGAGACAATAATCTAGAGGCCCGACAAGAGAGTGCTTCTGTATCTGAAACCGATATGTCGGCCGGAGCCCCACATCTGCCCGAGATTTCGGAAGATGCCCAGTCTAAGATCACCCGTCTGCGAGAAAACTACCGAAATTATCAAAATACCGAAAAAAGTACTACTTTTGCGGACTCTTTGGTTTCGGCCTACGCACGTAACCTTTGGTTCGATAGCGCCGCTTACTACGCTGATCAACTGGCGCAGACCGAACCGGGAGGGGAGCGACAGCAGAAGGCGCTTGATTTATACTACGAGGCGTTTACATTAGCCTTAGACGAGAACAAAGCCCGGGCACTGGGCGAAAAAGTGCGCTACTACGGAGATGCCGTATTAGCCCAGCGGCCAGCTGATTTGGAAGCGAAGACGAAGATGGCGATGACGTTTCTGACGACTACCGAACCGATGAAAGGCATTTTGATGCTGCGCGAGGTGGTAGAAGAAGCACCGGATAACGAGTTAGCCCAGTATAATCTGGGGTTGCTTTCCATCCAGTCGCAGCAGTACGATAAAGCGGTTGACCGCTTTGAGAAGGTGGTGCGCCTGAACCCAGAGCATTTGCAGGCCCAGTTTTTCTTAGGGGTCAGTTACTTCGAGTCAGACGCTAAGGAAAAGGCCCGGGAACAGTTTAAGCGGGTGAAAACCCTGAGCGATGATCCCGAAGTGCGGGCCAATGCCGATGAGTACCTTAACAAACTTTAACTAGTAGCGTCGGTCACTGTGATCGCTGCTGCTTATGATTATTCACCAAAAATACATTGATTATGCCCTGTGGAAAAAAACGAAAGCGACATAAGATCGCTACCCACAAACGAAAGAAGCGACTAAGAAAAAATCGCCACAAGAAGAAGTAGTACCATTTTCTTAGTACTGCTATTACGTAGAGATTGGCTATTTGGCATACGTGCCAAGTCAATCCCTGTAAAATGTTAGATCAACCATTTAAACGTATAATCCCTTGAGTAATGAATTAGTAATCAATTCAACTCAGGATGGTTGTCGTATTGCCCTATTAAGAGATAAGGGTCTTGTTGAATTCCACCACGAGGTGGAAGCGAATAAATTTACCGTTGGTGATATTTATTTAGGTACCGTACGAAAGGTAGTGCCGGGTCTTAATGCCGCATTCATTGATATTGGCTACGAAAAAGACGCTTTTCTGCACTATTTAGATCTGGGTCCTCAGATAAAATCCTTAAATAAGTTCACCCAAGGTATTCGTAACAAAAAAATTGATACGCACTTGCTCGGCAAGGTTAAGCGTGAATCTGATATTGATAAACTAGGAAAAATCAATCAGGTGCTTACCCGCAACCAGCAGCTGCTGGTGCAAGTAGTTAAAGAACCTATCTCAACCAAAGGGCCGCGACTATCCTGTGAGTTGTCTGTGGCAGGAAGGTACCTCATTCTGGTGCCTTTCTCTGATGTTATCAACATCTCCAAGAAAATTTCTGACAAGAATGAACGAAAGCGTTTGTCTCGTCTGGTGTCTTCTATCAAGCCCGAAAACTTCGGTGTGATCATTCGCACCGTAGCCGAAGGCAAAGAAGTTGCCGAACTTGACCGCGACCTGCGCAATTCCGTGAAGTTGTGGCAAGACGGCATTGAGAAACTCCGCGATGCCAAGCCCCGCGATAAGGTCATCGGTGAGATGAGCCGTGCTTCCTCTCTGCTGCGCGACGTGCTAAATGAGTCGTTCGATAGCATTGTTACCGACGATAAAGAGATCTACGAAGAGGTAAAGGCTTACATCAAGACAATCGCTCCGGAAAAGGAAAAGATTGTGCGCCACCATAACGGCAAAGGCAAAATCTTCGAAAGCCTGGGCATCGAAAAACAATTAAAATCGCTGTTCGGCCAGTCTGTGAGCGTGCCAGGCGGAGGTTATCTCGTTATCGAGCACACCGAGGCCCTTCACGTGGTTGACGTGAACAGCGGCAACAAATCTAACTCTGAATCAGATCAGGAAGCTACCGCCCTGAGCGTGAACATGAAGGCTGCCGAAGAAGTGGCCCGGCAGTTGCGCCTGCGTGATATGGGCGGCATCATCGTAATCGATTTTATCGATATGCGTAAGGTCGAGAACAAAAAGGCGCTCTACCAGAAGATGAAGGACGTGATGCAAAGCGATCGGGCTAAGCATACGATTTTGCCGCTGACCAAGTTTGGTTTGCTGCAGATCACACGCCAGCGCGTTCGCCCCGAACTCACCATTGCCACTACCGAAATTTGCCCTACCTGTGGCGGTACCGGAAAAATCGCTCCCTCGTTACTGGTTACCGACCAGATTGAGAACCATATCGAGTATTTGCTGGTGAAGCAGAACGAAAAGGAATTAACGGTGTCGTTACATCCCTTTGTTCACGCCTACTTCACTAAGGGAATCTATTCGCGGCAGATGCAGTGGTACATGAAGTATCATAAATGGGTTAAGTTGGACATTGACTCATCCTTAGGACTGGTAGATTACCACTTTCACAACGCATCGGGTGAGGAGATAGAACTGAGCAGTATCGAGAGTGAAAAGGAAAAGGTAGAAGCCTGAATTTCTCATTGCCAAAGTCATAAGTATGCAGCGGATCCGGTGGTGGCTTTTTTGTCTAATCACCTTTGCGGTTGGTCTAATGGTCACTCCCGAAGGGGCAATTGCCCAGCAAACCAGCGTCACCCAGACTATCCGAGGCACCGTTCAGGATAAGGCCAGCCAGCAGCCCCTGGTTGGAGTTGCAGTATACCTAAGCAGCACTGATCCGGTCATTGGCGCTGTCACTGATCAGGATGGTCGGTTTTTTCTCAAAGCCGTGCCGGTAGGCCGTTACCGCCTCGTTGCCAGTTCGGTCGGCTTCGAAACATTCGCTTATCCTGATCTGCTGCTCGGTTCCGGTAAGGAAGCGGTGCTTAATATTTTGCTGGAGCAGACGGCAAAGAATCTTGACGAAGTGGTGGTTACCGACCGACCGTCGCCCGTTCAAACCGTTTCTCCGATCAGTAGCCGCACCTTTTCGGTAGAAGAGACCCGCCGCTACGCTGCCACCTTTTTTGATCCCGCCCGACTGGTTACCTCGTTTCCCGGGGTGGTCGGTGTGAACGATCAGGCCAATCATATTTCGGTGCGGGGCAATTCGCCCAACAGTTTGCTGTGGCGATTGGAGGGGGTAGACATTGTAAATCCTAATCATCTGTCTAATGCCGGAACGTTTGGCGACCGCCGGGTGCAAAGTGGCGGCAGCCAAAGTGTTCTCAGCGCGCAGGTGTTAGACGACTCACGCTTCTACGGCGGCACCTTTCCCGCCAGCTTTGGCAACGCAGTGGGCGGAGTGCTAGATATGCACTTGCGAAAGGGGAATAACCAGCAACGGGAGTATACGGCACAGATCGGTCTGATTGGATTAGAGTTTGCTGCTGAGGGACCTTTTCGAGATGATTACGACGGGTCGTATCTGGTTAATTATCGCTATTCTACCGTCGGGATTCTGACCAACGGGCTGGGCCTTGATTTTGGGGGCGAGCGTATTTCTTTCCAGGATTTGTCGTTTAACCTTTCCTTCCCGACGGATAAAGCCGGCGAGTTTACGGTGTTTGGCGTGGGAGGCACCGGTAGCAATGTGTTTGAGGCGTTGCGTGACTCTGCCGCGTGGGAAGCCCAGGAAGACCGCTTCGATGTTACCTTCACCAACGATATGGCCGCCGTTGGAGTGACCCATACGCTCCCGCTGGGTAGCAAATCGCTACTGAAATCGGTCGTAGCCACCTCCTCGTTGGCCAGTAATCAGCGCAGTGATCGGGTGAGCGATGCCTACGAGCCGGTTCGGGTGTTGGACGACCGCTACCAAGAAACCCGAATCTCGGTTACCTCATCAGTTACCCGCAAAGTGCAGGGCAACAGCACCATTCAGGGTGGTTTTTATCTAGACAACCTCTATTATCAGCTCAGCAGTACCGCAAACGGCAGCACCTCCGAGTCGCAATCTCTGGTGCTTGGGCAGGGAAGCAGCCAAATGATCCGTCCCTACGTAGATTCAAAACTTGCGTTGTCTTCGCAATGGCTTGCTAATGCCGGACTCCACTTTTCTTATTTTACCCTCAACGGGAGCCTCTCTTTGGAACCTCGTGTATCGCTGCGTTGGAACAGCGGGGTAAAAGCAAAGCATCCTCAGTACGTTACCTTGGCCTACGGACGGCACAGTCAACTTCAGTTGCCTGGGGTCTACTTCAGTACCGAAACCCTACCCGACGGAAGCAGTCTGGCCGCTAACCAAGATTTGGGATTCACGAAGTCCGATCAATACACCGCTGCCTTTGACTACCAGTGGACCGGAAGCCTACGGTTGCGTACTGAGGTGTATTATCAGCGTTTGTTTAATGTGCCGATTAGCGTACGCAACAGTAGTTTCTCCGCGCTCAATATACTAGAAGGCTTTGTCCGTGAGCCGTTGGTCAATGAGGGGACCGGACGCAACTACGGATGGGAGGCTTCGGTAGAGAAGAAACTATTGGATAGCTATTACTTTCTGCTCAGTGGCTCGCTGTACGAGTCAAAGTATCAGGGCTCCGACGGCATCGAGCGCGACACGCGATTCAACGGCAACTATGCGCTGAGTGCAACCGGGGGAAAAGAATTTATTTGGAGTAAAAGAGGAAAACGAAGGGTATTTGGTGTCAACCTTCGCAGTGCTTACGTCGGCGGACTGCGGGTCACTCCGATTGATGAAGCAGCGTCAGTAACTAGCCAAAGCACCGTATTTCTAGAAGGCCAAGCTTTCTCCGAAAAATTACCGGACTATTTCAAAGTGGATGTGCGGCTGAGTTTGCGCAAGGATACTCCGCGCTACAGTAGCGTGTGGTCGCTGGATTTGCAGAACGCTACCAATCGGCAAAACGTAGCCTACCAGTACTACGATACGGTGCAGGGCCAAGTGCTCACCCAGTATCAGTTGGGTCTCATTCCTATTATAACCTATCGTATTGAGTTTTAGATTATCGGCCGATAATCAGTTTTTGACCAGGTTTGATGCTGTTGCTATTCAGATTATTCCACTCCTTGATCTTAGCCACGCTAACTCCTTCGTAGCGGCGTGATATCTCCCACAGCGAATCACCGGGGCGCACCAAATGGGTTTTACTATTGGGCACTTTTTGGCTCTTGCTAGTAGCTGATGCTAACTGAGGAGCTGATCCTTTTGTCCAAATAGTTAGTTTCTGTCCAGCGTAGATGTGACTTCCTCGGATGTTATTCCATCGGCGTAGGTCAGATACCCCTACTCGATGACGTTGAGCGATCACTCCCAGCACATCGCCATTTCTTACCCGATAGGTGGTTTTTTCTCTTCCGTAGGTGCTACCGCTGGTCTTCTGAACCTCAGCAAGAAATGTCTTCTGAATATTTTTGGTACCGGATGAATCTAAGATCGCTGAGCGATTGGCCGCTAAAAAATCAGCCTTATCGGCGGGAATGATCAGCGGGTATCCCTTAGTATCCTCGGGCACTGCCAATCGCTTGAGTTCCGGATTGAGCAGGGTCAGTTCATCCTCACACAAATTAAGCTGGTTGGCCAGTTCTTTCAGACTTACAAACTGGCTCACCAGGATTGTATCGGTTTCCCAAGCGTGGGCGGGGCTTTCGGCAAACAGATTGTGCTCGGAAGCATACTCGAGGGTGTAAAGCACCGCCACAAACTGAGGAACGTACGAACGAGTCTCTCGAGGCAGGTAGTTGTATATCCCCCAAAAACTTTTCTTATAGCCCGACCGGCGGATGGCCTTGCGTACGTTTCCGGGTCCGGTGTTGTAAGCAGCCAATGCCAGTTCCCAGTCATCAAACATATTATACAGTTGCTTCAAGTACTTGCAGGCGGCCTCGGTGGCTTTTTCGGGGTCGCGCCGTTCGTCCACGTACCAGCTTTGATCGAGACCATACATCCGGCCGGTGCTGGGCATAAATTGCCACAATCCTTCGGCACCCACCCGCGAGCGGGCCTCAGGACGAAGAGCAGACTCTACAATAGAAAGATACTTGAGCTCATCCGGAATGTCATACTTCTTTAGGTACTTCTCAAAAATAGGAAAATAAAGATTCTTACGGCGAATCATCTCCCGTGAGTATTCGCGGTTTCGCACCGAAAAGAAATCGACAAACGACTGTACACTTTCGTTGAAGGTGAGCGGCATTGTAGAATTGATGCAGGAAAGCCGGTCCTCAATCAGTTCGTACGAGGCGTCGGGGATATAGTCGTATGAGTAGGAAGACTCAAACAGACCAACGGTATCGCCGGGAATTATATCAGTGGCGAAGGATCTCGCGGGAAAAGCAACGAAAAGAACGAAGAAAAAAGTAATAGAGCGCTTTAAGATCATGGTAATAAATAAATTGTTCGAGACCATTCTACTAAATAGATACAATTACTATACAATTTACGCAATTAATTAAACATATTAAAGAGAAAAATTGCATCTACGGATTGCGCGCTAAAATGTAATGAGAAAAGGACAGTAACTGCGATTCCTGAAAGGCATCGGCAATGATTTGCAATCCAATGGGCAACCCTTGTTCATCGGTGCCATTGGGGATAGAGATGGCAGGCACTCCGGCAATGGAGGCCTGAACGGTGAACAAGTCGGCGAGGTACATTTCCAGGGGGTCGGCGTGGGTATCCAACGCAAAGGCGGGAGTGGGGGTGGTGGGTAACACGATAAAGTCGTACTCGGCCAGAATCTTACGCGTAGCGTTCTGAAGCATGCGTCTTACTTTCTGCGCTTTGGTGTAGTAGGCATCGTAGTAGTCGGCACTCAGCACAAAGGTACCCAGCATGATCCTGCGTTTCACTTCTTCGCCAAACGCTTCGGTGCGGGTCTTCTTATACATTTCTTCCAGACTGTTGCGGTGTTCACTGCGGTAGCCGAATTTCACCCCATCGTAGCGCGAAAGGTTAGAACTGGCCTCGGCCATCGTCAAAATATAGTAAGTAGGCAGCACGTACTTAAGCAACGGAAACGGCACGGCTTCTACGGTATGCCCTTCGGACCGCAAAAACTCAAGCGATTGTTCGGTGGCCTGTTTCACCGCTGGATGCAGCCCTTCGTTCTCCAGCGTTTCGCGCAGGTAGGCTACTTTAAGAGGCCGGGTAGCATCAAAAGCAAGCTGTTGAGAATAAGCAGGAACCGGTTCGTGTGACACGGTGCTATCGTAATCGTCGGCACCCGCCATCACCTCTAGTAACAACGCAGCATCCGCTACGGTATGGGTGAAGGGGCCAATGATGTCAAAAGAAGAGCCGTAGGCTACTAAGCCGCAGCGCGAGATACGCGAATAGGTAGGTTTCAGGCCAACGACGCCGCAAAAAGCCGCCGGTTGCCGCACCGAGCCGCCGGTGTCAGACCCCAAGGAAGCGGTGCATAAATTTGCCTGAACCGCTACGGCGGAGCCTCCAGACGAACCGCCCGGCACGTAGCCCGAATTGGCTCCGTTGAGCGTAGGACCAAAGGCCGAATTTTCGGTAGAAGAGCCCATCGCAAATTCATCGCAGTTCTGGTGACCAATGATGATGGCGTCTTCGTCAACGACCCGCTGAACGGCGGTGGCGGTAAATTGGGACTGAAAACCGTCTAAAATACGACTTCCGGCCTGCACCCGATGGTCTTGGTAACAGAGCACGTCTTTGAGACCAATCACCATACCCGCCAAACGTCCGGCAGTGCCATTGGATAGCTTCTGATCAATGCGCTCCGCGTGCGCAAGCGCTTCTTGATCGTAGACCGCTAGAAAGGCGTTGAGGTGTTGGTGACGGCGGATATTCTCAAGGTAGTACAGCACCACTTGTCGACAACTGGCCGTGCCAGCGCGAAAATGAGTCTGAATATCCTGAAAAGATCGGAAAGGGGGAAGGGAAGGACTATTTGCTGGTAGTGGTTCGGTTACCTTCTTCAATTTCGTCCTTAATTTCTTTAGTAGCGTCTTTAAACTCACGGATGCCTTTGCCTAAGCCGCGGGCAAGTTCGGGAATTCTTTTCGCTCCGAAAAATATAACAAGGACTAAAACGATCACCAGGACTTCCCAGCCACCTAATCCACCAATAAATGCTAATGTCATGTGCATAATCGTGCGTTATTATGAGTAATCAACTTGTGTGCTAGGTAAATATACGAAGATAAGCGGTAGGATGGATTAAAAAATTAGCTATTTTCGTTGAAGCCAGGTTTCAGGATTTAATTTCTCCTGGTTGTGCCATATCTGAAACTGCAGGGCTGACACCCCATTGCCGTCAGTATAAACTAACCCTACTGCGTCGTTGAGCCGTAGGGTTTGGCCTTGTTTCACGGCCACCTCTTTGAGACGAGAATACACCGTGAAATACTCACCGTGCTGCATGATCACCGCTTTATTATTACCCGGACCGGGCAGCGAAGCAATCATTTTCACCACGCCATCGAACACCGCTTTTACCTCGGCATCGCGGTTGGTTTGGATGTCTACCCCATCATTGGGTACCATAATATTTTTCATGACGGGATGCGGATTAGGGCCAAATTTCTGAGATACAAACCCGGTAGACACGGGCCAGCCCAGGCGGTTTTTGTTCTCAGCAAAGGAGGTAGACAGCGATTCGGCCGAAGCGGCCAGCACCGCCTCCGAGTTGGTTGACGGAAGACTACGCTCCTTTTTCAGTTCGTTTTTTATCAGCTTGGCGATCACTGATTCTAGCTTGTTGATCTCGCGTCGCCGCACTTCTACTTCTCGCTTGAGCTCGGTGGCGCGCTCGCCCAGCTCCCGGATCACCACCCGCTGCTTCGTTTTGAGTGCCAGCAGATCCTGACTCGCAATGGTTTGCTGATCCAGCAGCACCTTTTGCTCCATTTGTTTGCCCTCGATCACCTCTTTCTGATTGACCAGCGTTTCTTTCACCTTCTGGATTTGCTCGATCTGGTTCTTACGCGCCTGCGAGTACTGCTGCATGTACTTAACCCGGGCAAATAGCTGATTGAAGGTGCTAGCCGAAAAGACAAACATCAATCGGTCGTGGCTGCTGGTATTTCTGCTAGCGGCATGCACCATATAAGCGTACTCGTTCTTGAGGTTGATCAGGTCTTCTTCCAGCGCATTGATGATGCTATTCACCTCACCGATTTGCACGCTAAGAATATTAATTTCCTCAGTAATAGACTTGATAAGTGCTTCGCGCGCTTCGATTTGCTGATTGATGGCATTGAGTTGTCCCAGCGTGCTTTCTCGCTGCGATGAAGTTTCGCTCAGGATGCGTTGCGCTTCCTTAATCTTTTGTAAGTTTTCTTTTTTCTCACGCTCCAGCCGTTTGCGGTCGTCGTTGGTTTGCTGGCCAGCGCACAGCAGGGGCAACAACCACAGTACACAGACGCACAACCAGACTGCTGTCGGGAGCCTATTTGCGTGCATAATTATTGGGAATAGAAAAAGGAAATCGCAGCACTTCATCAACAATATTTGCTTTTTTGTGCTGAATATCAATTTGGGTGCGCCGCTTTTGGCCTTGGCTCCGATAGTCAAGAGACACCACGTTCTTAAAGGGAAGAAATTGGTCATTAAGCCGCTTAAAGTCTTCGTACCGTAAATTAAGCGTATTTTTTCCTCGCCTTTGATCGTCGCGCTTGGTTTCGTCCACCACCGCCACCCGGCTTACCTTCATCAGGCGAGCATCCACGAAGTTATCAATGGTGAGCGGGCCTTCTTGCTGGCGCACCAAAAAGTGGTTGACCTGTTTCTCTACCTGGTCGCCGGCCGTGAGGGGGCGCGGCATGTCGCCGAGCAGCACCGCCTGCAGCAAATCGTAATTGAGGTTAAAATTGAACTTGTTGCTCAACTCCTCAAAACTATAGGTGCTGAATTCTTTGTCGAGTCGGTTGATGAAGGACACCGAATCGCGGGTGATCAGGCCACGGGCGGCCTCGATGCCAAAGCCCGGGGTGACTGAGATCCATATGACGCTGTCTTTCTTGACGCGGATGTTGGCGGTGGCGCTCACGTTCTCGCCATCGTTGCGGTAGCGAATTTTGCTACTAGAGGTCAGGTAGTTGAAGTCAATGTTTTGAATGGTGAGTTCTTCTGCCAACGGAATCCCACTGGTGCTCACCGTTTTTCTTCCGCACGATGCCAACACGAACAGACACACCCAAGAAATCAACCAAAAATATCTATTCATACCAAGTGCGATCCGCAATTTTCTTGTCTAAAACTTCGGAAGTATCGTCCATTCCTTTGGCTTTCTGCCACTGCTTCACCGCCTCGTCTACTTCCCCCAGTTTAAACAACACATCGCCATAATGTTCTACCACCTCGCCGCTTTTGGCTCCCGCCTCAATCGCCTTTTCGAGGTATTTGCGCGCTTGCTTGTATTCTCCCGACTCAAAGAGTACCCATCCGTGGGTGTCTAAGTAGTTAGCGTTATCAGGGTCGAGCTCCAGCAAGCGGGTGGATAATTGCTGGGCATAATCGAGACGTTCCTGGCGCAAGGCCAAAAAGTAGCTGTAGTTGTTGAGCACGTAGTCGTTGGTGGGGTCGCTTTTCAGCACCGCTTCGTAGGCCTTGGACGATTTGTCGTATTCTTCCATCCCGTTGTATACGTCGCCCAGATAGATGTTGCAATACTGGGTGAGCTCGGGGTTGTTAGAAAGTCCCCGCGCCTGCTCCAGGGCGTAGGCGGCTTCCTCGTAGTTTTTCTCGGCCGCGTGCGCCGCGCCGTTGTAGAAGTACAGAACGCCCTGGTTAGGAAACAGCTCCAGGGCGGCGTCGGAGTGCTCGATCACGCTATCGGTTTGCTGTAGGTTCTGAAACTCAATCGTGATCAGGTTTTGCCACACCTCAAAGTTACTGTCGTCGTAGCGGGTGGCGGTACGGTAATAGTCGCGGGCGGCTTCGGCTTGGCCGGTCGCGTTGAGCAGGTCAGCCTTGATCACGTAGGCGTCGGCTTCGTCGGGGTGCGCCTCAATGATCTTGTCGGTGAGCGAAACACACAGTTGCTCGATGGTCTTGTTGGGCAATTCCTGAATGTACTTGGCTACCAAGTCTAACTTGAGTTGCAGGCTCAGCTCCGGATTGGCGAACGCTTGCTGCATGTTCTCCTCAGCCTGGATGGTGTCGCCGCTGTTTTGGTAGATTTTAGCGAGCATCAACTGCGCTTCGGGGTTGTTGGGCGCGATCTCCAGCAGAGATTGCAGGTAAGGGATGGCGTCTTTGTCACGGTTGTTGGATACCAGCACTTCGGCCAGGGCCATCACGTACGACACTTCGCCGGGATAGGCAGTTACCAAACGGGCTCCCTCTTCAATGGCGCGGTCGAGTTGGTTTTGTTGAAGGTAAATCTTTTGCCGGGCGTACACCACTTCGGGAATGACGCCGTACCGACGTTCTATTCGCTGGTAGGTGTCCAGCGCCTGTTCATAATCTTTCTGATAAACATACAGGGCGGCCAGATCAAACAGATAGTCGTTGGTGTCGTCGACGGTCTCGATCATCTGCTCGTAGACCTGCGCGGCCTCCTGGAAGTTAGACTGCTTGGTCAGGATTTGCGCTTTGGTCAGGTAGTAATACTTGTTGTCGGGAGCCATGCGCACGGCGGTGCCCGCGTGACTTAGGGCATCGGCGAGTTGCCCCTGCTCGGCCAGGATGCTCGCTATCTTGAAGTGGGCGGCGGCATTCTCGGCATCGCTTTCCAGCGCCTTCTCGAAGAGCATCAGCGCCTTTTCCATGTCGTCTAAAATGTAATACTTCACCCCTTCAGTGAAGTAAAAAGCTGCTTCCCGCTCTTTACGCTCGGCTTTGGTAGATTTTTCTTGGGCTACGCCCGCCGTAGCCGAAAACAGCAGCGTGGCCCCAAAAACTACGTAAATAATCTGTTTCATACACTGATCTAATCAGAACGCCATTCTAGGGCGTGTTGACATATAACCTAAACGGCGATTTTGGTACGCTTTCCACCTGTTCTGCGATGCTTTCGGCGCCCGATGCCTCAGCATCGCGCTTCTCAAGCGCCTTGATCAGACCAAAACCGCCCTCAAAATCCCTCGTTAATCTATATGTCAACACGCCCTAGATGTCCGGAATTGTTCTTCGAACAAAGTTATACTCAAAAACGCTTCATAAGGTAGCAACAAAACACTTAAAAGGGATGAGCAGCGGGCCAAAAAACGTATCCACGTAGGTAAAACGAGCTAACGATTGGATTGATTGTGCAATCAGCCAACCGCTTTTTTTGCTCCTACCATCGGCTTTTCTGTAGCAATGCCTACTCCGGCGCAGCACGTAACCAAGCAGGCAATCACTTCTTACTCTTTTACATCGCGGGCTCCGGTGCTGCCGTAGCCACCAGTGCCGCGGGCGGTATCGCTGAGCGTCTCTACGGCTTGCCAAGTGACTTGTTTGTGCGCAGCCACTACCATCTGGGCAACGCGGTCGCCGGGTTGGATGACGTATTCTTGATTAGACAGGTTGACGAGCAGTACCTTGATTTCGCCGCGGTAGTCGGCGTCGATGGTGCCAGGGCTGTTGAGCACGGTGATACCGTGCCGGTAGGCTAGGCCGCTCCGCGGACGAATCTGCGCTTCGTAGCCGGGCGGCAGCTCCAAGAAAATACCCGTAGGAACCAAAACTCGCTCCAGCGAACCGAGCGTGATGGCGTCGGGTAGGTGCGCGTGCAGATCCATACCGGCGGCGTGTTCGGTTTGGTAGTGCGGCAGAGGATTTTCCGATCGGTTAATGATCTTTACGTGCATCATTGGTTGGGTACGTTTTTTCGTTGCTGCTGAACTTGGTTTTTCTCGATGAAGAATATCGCGGCAGCAAAGACCACCGAAATTCCAATCTTGATCGCATTATCCACCAAGGCATTAGTTAGTTCAAGTTGGGAAGCTCCGTAGACAATTAGCAGTCCAGCCAGCAGATAGCCAAGCGTTGGGATAAAATTATAGGGAATCGGGTAATACTTTTGCCCGTAATAATAGCAGACCAGGCACATCACCAAATAACATCCGATGCTGGCTAGCGCACTGCCCAGATAACCCAGGATTGGAATCATCAGAATGTTGCCGCCTAGCGTAATAATCGCTCCTACCACGCTAATGATGGTGCCAAAGTAGGTTTTGTCGGTTAGCTTAAACCAGATGGAGAGGTTGATATAGATACCCGCCAGCAGTTTAGCTATCAACAAAAAGGGCACTACGTAAAGGGCGGTCCAGTAGTCTTTATTACGCAAAAACAACGTCCCGATGAGGGTAAGGTTCACACTCACTCCGACCAGAATAAGGATGCTAAACACCGTGAAATAGTGCATAATCTGGGCGAATAGGGCCGGAGACTCTCGATTTTGAGCGTTGGAAAAGAAGAACGGCTCACCGGCGTAGCGAAACGCTTGGATGGCCAGCGTCATAAACACCGTAAGCTTGAAGCAGGCTCCGTAGGCTCCCAATGCCTCCTGCGGAGTGGTGTTGGGGTAGAAATTAAGCGGCAATAAGTCGTTGAGCAGCAACTTTTCAATGTTTTCATTCACCATGCCGCCGATGCCCATGACGAAGATTGGAAAGGCGTACCACAGCATCGGCTGAACCGTGCGCCACGACAAGCGAAAGCGGATGTCCTTCAGATAGGGCCACAGCAGCACCGGAATGATGGCGTTGCCAATGAGGTTAGCCAAGAACACGTATCCTACGTTTACGTCCGATCGGTAGAATATCCCGAGCCAAGCGTAGGAGTGCCGCAGTTCGGGAAGCCACAGCAGCAGGAAGAAGTTAAGAAAAACCGTGAGGCTAATCGCCGCAATCTTGGTGATCGCAAACCGAAGCGGACGGTTCTCGATGCGCAAACGGGCAAACGGGATCGACACGATGGCGTCTACCCATAAGATAACGGCCAGCCACCGGATGATGTAGCCGATGCCGACGTAGCCCAACAAACTAGCGATGGCGTCGGCATTAACGACCAGCAGTACTGAGCCAAGCGTGCTGATCAAGAAGATGGCGGTGAACGCGGTGCGGTAGGTTTCCTCGAACGAGGTCTCGCTCTTTTGCGACACAAATCGGAAAAAAGCCGTTTCCATCCCAAAGGTGTAGAGGATATTGAAGAACGCAACGTAGGTATACAGTTCGGTGATTTCGCCGTACTGCGCCGTATCGTCGAACACGCTGGTATGGAGCGGAACCAGCACGTAGGTGAGGATACGTCCGACGATGGTGCTTCCCCCGTAGAGGGCGGTTTGTCCGGCCAGTTGCTTAAGCGGGTGTGCCATAAAATGAGTTAACAGTCGATAGTCCACAGTCGACGGTCGATAGTCAATGGTTAACAGTGGTCTGTGGACTATCGGCTGTGGACTTCTTTCGCTACTCTCCGGTGAATTGAGCGGCTCGCTTTTCCAGAAATGCCTGGGTTCCCTCGGCGAAGTCTTGCGACTTGCAGCAGGAAGCAAAGCTGTTAGCTTCGGTCTGGTAGCCGTTTTCGTCCGGGTCTAGTGCCGCATTTACACTCTCGACGATCATGCCGATGGCTAGTGGGGCTTTGGAGATAATTTTCTTGATCAGGCGCTGGCTAGCTTCCATCAGGGCGGCTTTGTCTTCAACCACCTGGTTCACTAGCCCGATTTCGTAGGCGCGCTGGGCAGAAATGGTGTCGGTGGTCATCATCAGCTCCAGGGCGCGGCCCTTGCCCACCAGCTGGGTGAGCCGCTGGGTGCCCCCGAAGCCTGGAATCAGCCCCAAGTTGACTTCCGGTTGCCCAAACACGGCATTTTTAGCGGCCACGCGCACGTGGCAGGCCATCGCTAGTTCGCAGCCGCCGCCCAGAGCAAAGCCGTGCACCGCAGCTACGACCGGCTTATCACACTTCTCAATGGAAGCAAACACTTCCTGACCAATTTCGGCAAACTTGCGTCCGTTCACCTCGTTGAGGTCCGCAATTTCGGCGATATCGGCTCCGGCGGCAAACGCTCGTTCGCCTTCGCCGGTGATGATCACACCTTTCACATCGTCCTCGTCGTACACTTCCTGCATCACCTTGCCGATCTCTTCAATAGTGGCCATGTTGAGGGCATTCATCTTGTCTACTCGGTTGAGCGACACGGTAAGCACTCCCTCGTGCAAAACGGCATTAATCTGCTTGTACTTGGTCATTTCCATGCGTAATGCTGGTTCGTTGAAAATAGGAACCGGATGATTGCTCGATAAATCCGGCACTTGCTGAGACGAGGGTCAAATATAGCAGGTGCCGGAGTTATCTCAAAAGTTATGTTGAGCCCAACGGATAAAGTGGAGGGCGGGTTATGCCTTGTCGGAATCATCCGTTGGCTGGTTCGTTTCTTCACTGGTTTTCTCCGCTGCTTCGGTTTCGCTTGCTTCTTCTGCGGGGGCTTCGGTAGCCGCAGCATCGGTTGCCAAAGCATCGGCTGCTGCTGGGTCGCCAGCCGCTGGGTCGCCAGCCGCTTGTGCGGCATCTTCTTTGGTGAGCACCTCGGGGGCGTTGGCCACCAGCAGTTTGTACCAGTTGACGAGCTTTTTCATATCCGACACGTACACCCGCGCGGTGTCGTAGTTGGGCACCACGTGCTTCAAAAAGGCTTTGAGTTCTTCTCCATCGGAGGTGTCTACCCCCGGGTCTCCGTTAAACTCCTCGTGGATTCTCCGCATCACCTCCTCCAGGGCCACGGATTCTTCGGGGCCGGTGGTGTAAATAGATACTTCTTGGAGAATGGATACCCGCTGGTTAGCCCCAACCACCAGCTTTTTCTGCTGATCATCAAGCGTCTCCACAATCACCCCGCTGCGGGTGGGTTTGAGCACGTGGAAGAGTCCGCCGCGGCCGGCGATGGAAGCAATTTCACTAAACTTCATAAAGGCAAATTGGTGTAGACAACTGGATGAACGAACAAGGGGGCAAATATAGCGAAAAGCGAATCCGCGCGGTGTTCTTTTCCGAAAATTAGCGGCTTATCTCGCTTCGGCTAAGATCTGCTCAATGTACTCTAGAATATTCTCCTTCCCGGTTTGGTCCACCGCCGAGCTCATGAACAGGGGCGGCAGTTCCGCCCAGGTTTGTTGCATATCTCGCTTGAAGACCGCGATGGAGCGCTGCGTCTTGTTGATCGATTGCTTGTCTACCTTGGTGAAGATGATGGCAAACGCAATCTGGTTCACACCCAACCAGTCGATAAACTCCACGTCAATTTTTTGCGGGGGCAGGCGCGAATCGATCAGCACGAACAGGTTCACCAACTGGCGGCGTTGCAGCAGGTAACCCTCGATCATCTGGCTCCAGCCGTGGCGTTTGGTCTTGCTCACCTGCGCCCAACCGTAACCGGGCAAGTCCACCAGATGCCACTGCTGGTTCACCAGGAAGTGATTGATGAGCTGTGTCTTACCGGGTTTGCCCGAAGTCTTCGCCAGGTTTTTCCGTCCGACTAGCATGTTGATGAGCGACGACTTTCCCACGTTGGACCGTCCGATGAAGGCAAACTCCGGCAGTGGGGTGTCGGGGCACTGCTGCTGGTGCGGACTGCTCTGCACAAATTCTGAGGTGTTGATCTTCATAGAGAGTCGCGTTCGGAGCGGTCGTTGGTCAAGCGAAACAAAAACTGGCGCTGCCGAAGCGCATTGCTGTCCAAGGTAGCGATAAAGTCGCGGTTGTTATCCAGAAACGCGTTGAACGTTCGGCTCCAGCGGTCGTAGCCCAGTCGGTAAAGCGTCATACTGCGGTTGGCTGCCAGAATTTTGTCAGTGAGATAGACCAACGTTGGGTTATCCAAATAGTTTTCGTTGCCCTCGGCATACTGCACCACCGCCTCGCTGGTGCGCACCGTAGCGCTGTCGTAACGACGCACCTCATACCGGTTGGCAACGGTCACCGTATCGTAGTTCAACACCTTGAGTTGCTTGATGCGTTGGCCCAGCGTATCCAAAGTATCTGGCGCGTATTGCTCACTCCGACGCATGGCGAGCAGCAGTTGCTGCAGGTGCACGTTTTTCTGAACGTCGTCTTGCCGCAGCAACTGCCAGGCCTGGTTCACGCTGTCGGTGAGGGCGTAGTAGGTGATTCGGAGCGAGTCCAATTTCTCTACCGAGCGGGATTCGTTCAGTGGATTCAGGCTAGCGCTGCACGCGGCGAGCCAACTGATTATCAGACCAATGCCAAAGCGTTTTATCACCCCGCGAAGAAAAAAGCTTATCCGCTAGGATGCAAACGGGCGCCCGGAAATATTCAAGCGCTTGTCGGTTTTCAGACAAGTGGTTACCTTGGCAATTCGCACTAACCTACCTTGCTTCTTATGTACGTACGACGAAACATTCGCCTCGGAATAATTTTGCGCTTTGCCTGGCGCAACTTGGTTCTGTTCACGCTCTGGTCGCTGCTGGTCACCGCTGCCTACCTCGGATTAAAAACGCAATCTATCAACATCGGCATCCCCTTCGCCCCTTTAAGCACCATCGGCATCGCGGTGGCCTTCTACGTGGGCTTCAAAAATAGCCAGTCGTACGACCGCTTCTGGGAAGGGCGCAAGATCTGGGGCGGCGTGGTGAACTATAGCCGCACCTGGGCCAACCAGGTGCTCACCTACGTGCACAACCAGCACGCGGCCGATCCATTATCGACCCAGGAGCTGCACCAAGTGCACCATGAGCTCATCTACCGGCACATTGCCTGGATCAACGCCCTGCGCATTCAGTTGCGGAAAACCACCATGCTCGACCGCGATAACCTGAGCTACGTTCCGGACTTTCAGTTGCAATTAGATCGAGAGTGTACCAGTCAGATTGGTGCCTTTTTGACCGATGATGAATTTGACGAGGTGATGGTCAAGGCCAATACGGCTACGCACTTGGTCAAGAACCAGGGGCAGCAGTTGCGCCGACTGGAGCAGAAAGGACTGGTGGAAAACTTTCGGATGATTGATATGATGCAGACGCTCGAAGAGCTTTACAACCTGCAGGGCAAGTGCGAACGGATTAAAAACACGCCTTTCCCCCGGCAGTACGCCTACTTCAGCATGTTGTTCATCTGGATTTTTGTGCTGCTACTTCCCTTCGGACTGGTGAGCGAATTCGACAAGTTGGGAGCAAGCTCCTACGTATGGCTCACGGTGCCCTTCTCCGTTCTCATCTCGTGGATTTTCACCACCATCGAGATTGTGGGCGACAACAGCGAAGACCCCTTTGAGAACTACGTGAACGACGTGCCCATGACGGCCCTGTGCCGCACCATCGAGATCGACCTACGCGAGATGCTCGACGAAACCGACCTGCCGAAGAAAATAGAACCGGTGGAGGATGTGCTGATGTGATGGATTGGATGACTTTCTGGGTGAAGAGGGTGTTGGGTGTTGGGTGTTGGGTGTTGGGTGTTGGGTGTTGGGTGTTGGGTGTTGGGTGTTGATATACAGTTAACGAATTGAGATGACATGAAAGTTATTTTCATCGGAGGCACCTCGCACGTTGGTAAGTCTACGCTGGCGCAGCATTTAAGTGAAGTGCTTGGATGGAGTGTTGTAGCTACTGACAGTTTGGCCCGCCATCCGGGTCGCCCGTGGAAAACTCCGCCCGAGACGGTGCCGCCGCCCGTGGCTGAGCATTATTTGTCGTTATCGATAGACGAACTGCTGGCCGACGTGCTTCGCCACTACCGAGGGCTTTGGCCCACCATCAGTGACCTGATTGCCCAAAGCGAAACTCCGATAATCATGGAAGGGTCAGCCTTATGGCCGGAGTGGATAGCACCACTCACCTCCGGTGGCGTCGCCATTTGGCTTACCGCCAGTGATAACTTTCTCCGGCGAAGGATTTATACCCTCAGCGGGTTTGACAAAGCCGACGGGTCACAGAAAGAACTGACTCGGAAGTTCATGATGCGCACGCTCTCGTATGATCGGCAAATGATGGAAGTAGTGCATCGACTCGGACTTCCTAGCCTGAACGTGGAGAACCGTTCTTTAGAAGCGCTGAGCGAGCGGTGTCTGGCGCTACTTGAGACGCGGTAAAAAGACCTGATAAACAAACCCGTCATCCTACCCACGCAAACGCTGCGCCTGGCTCCCCCACTGATCGCGGGCGACGCGGCCGGGAGGCAACTCAATAATAGCGTTGATCCTCCGCTCGTCTTCGGGCCGAAGGTTCGCAAGCTGCCCGATGGTGTAGATGCCCAGCGCGTTGAGTTTCTTCTCGGTGAAAATGCCGATGCCGTCGATCTGCTTGAGGTCGTCGCGCTTACCGCCCTCGGCTGCGCCCAGGTGGCTCAGGTCAAGTTTTGCCGCCCGGGTGCGCATGCGGGCCAGTGCCTCCTCTTGCTTTGAGGCGGGTTGCGCCGGTGCAGGACGCGAAGCGCGGGGCGGCGGAGCCGAATTTCGGGACACCGGACGGGCGTTTCGGGCGCTTCCCCGCCGCTCGGTAGAGGTGTTGGCGGTGGCGGTGACCCCTGCTTTTTCCGGCACGGCGGTAACCCGGGCAGCGCGGGGCGCATCGATGGCGGAGGCGGATAGGTGATTGCGCACCTCTGACAATTCGCGTTGCAGGGCCGTGCGCCGGTCTTTGCTGCGGTTGAGTTGCGACAGCGTCTCGCTAAGCGCCTGTTGCTGCTCCTGCTCTTGGCTTTGCACCTGCGCAAAGCGCCGCCGCAGCGACCTTCGGCCTAGAATAAACCCTAAAAAGGCCGCGCCCAGCAGCGCTACCACAATGAAAATTAAGTCCGCTAGTAAATACATGCTTGTTCGTAATGGTTAGTTCAGCGACCGACAGAGATAATAGCAACCCTGCCGTCGGTTGTTTATTCAATACTAATTTCCACCCGCCGGTTTTTGCTTCTTCCCTCCGAGCTTTGGTTGCTGGCGATGGGGCGCAACTCGCCTTCCGAGCGGGTTTTGATCTGCTCCGGCCGAATGCCCAGCGCGCTCAGCTTGGTTTTGATGAGATCGGCCCGCTCCTGTCCATAGGTCATGTTTTTGGCCGCGCGGCCTACGTTGTCGGTGTGGCCGGTGAGCACGATCGAGCGCTGCGGATAGGCCTCCAGGTACTGCTGCACGTCTTTCAGATAGCGCGTCAGGGTATCGGTCATGGTCAGCGTGGTGGCCCCGGTCTCGAAGTAGACGCGCTGCTTGGCGTTCCGTAAGCGGGCTTCCAGCATCTTCAGGGTGTCGGGACGGGCGGCCAGACTCTGCGAAGGCAGGTCATCCACCACCCGCAGGGTGAGACCGTTGAACAGGGTGTCTCCGCCGAACAACAAATCGATGCTCGAGCGCTCTCCGGTGCCCACCCGGGTTTCGGGTACGCCCAGGTCTATCAGATGCTGCTTCACCGCTTCGGCCCGGGCCCGCCCCAGGCTGGCGAGCAGGCTATTGTTCTTTTCGGAGTCGTCGTACCAGCCCGTGATGTGCAGCAGTTGCTCGGGGCGCGCTTGCAGATAATCGGTGAGCTGGTGCAGCGCTGAATCGGCCAGGGGAGCCACCACCGGAAAGCTTTCGTTGCGGGCAAAGCGAATCCCCTGATCGCTGGCGATAGGAACCTCCGCACCCTGCACCCGCAGCGAGGCCGACGGGGTGGCGGTGAGTTCAGCCATCGTCATATCACTGATCGCTTCGCACCCGCCGCAGCAGTGCTTCCGGATGTGGCAGACGTAGTAGTAGGTAGCCCCCGCCATCCAGCTGAGCAGTAGCAACGTCCACAGCGCATCGTTTCTCATAAAAATTTCCTTCGTTCGGAGGTAAGAACGCCACCGAGGTTCGTTTGTCCCCTAAAGTTAAGAAAAAATCGTGGAATCTTACCAATACCTTACAACCAGCAACCGGACGGTGTCCGGAGTTGTTGAAGCCGGACAGGTCCGGTGAACGAAGTGGGCGGGGCCGGACATTCGGGAGGCTTGACGAATAATTTGCCGAAAAGATGCGGTTAAGTCGCTGACAATCGCGTATATTTTGTCACTGAAATCACGCGTCCACCCCTAAATTTATCCGTATGGGCTCCATTGCTATCCCCCTTCCTTCGGCCAGTGGCCACCAGGACATTGAAGTAGACATCCGCGTTAACGGAAAGCTACAGCAGCAGAACTACCGCGTCGAGGTGTTCTACTGGCGCGACTGCCAGGCCCAGCAGAACCGCGCCGAGTGCATTCGCGAGATACTGGCCAGCTACGATCCGCAGTGGCAACTCTACTACATCGGCGCACCTACTGATACTTTTGTGCCAATTACGTTTATGAAAACCGTTGTTGTCAAGCGCAGCGCCTGAAAAATTTGTTCGCGACGAGAAATCGGAAGGATTCGACGCCAATTATTAGGATTTGGTGAGGGATAGAGAGCGATTGGCCATGAAATACTAGTAATTGGTGCCTGATCGAGAGCGATTAGCCATAAAACACTAGTAATCGGTGCATGATCGAGAGTGATCAGACGTGAAACACTAGTAATTGGTGCCCGATCGAGAGCAATCAGACGTGAAACTCTAGTAATCGGTGCATGATCGAGAGTGATCAGGCATCAAATCGTTGTTTGCGACTAAGAAATCAAGAATGATTGCGTATCAAATCCTATTGTGCTACTGTACCCGTGGTTGGTGTTTCGCGGGGTCGCGGAGGCTATCCAGGCCGGACACCGGACGTGAGTAAGGTATTCTTTTTGCGCTCCCTAAACACTCTCATTATTGGCACCTGTCCCAATCTATTTTTCGCAATTTTTTGGTCATGGTAGAATCTGCGTAGTTACTTACTTCAAAACTCATGGTTCCTGTTTTGAACGAAGACTTGTCGAAGCGGTCTGCTTCGTCTAGCTTTTCGCTTATCATCAGTTCATTCTCTTGATGGTTGTATAGGTAAAGTTCTGTGTAACCTACTACTGAGTAATAGCCAAAGACTATTAAATTTTCTTTAGCAAAATAGTACTTGAAATCATCCTCATTCGTGAGTATCCCGAAATACTGTGGCAGGATTAACTTGAGTAAAAGAGTTAGCGTCCTTATGGACAGAAACCCCGATTGCTTCGTTCGTATTTGTATTCTTATCTACACATCCCCACAAGGAAACTAAAGTCAAAGTCAAAAAAAAAATACTTTATTCTTTCTCATAATTCATCAAGTTACTTTTTTGACTTGCTCATCAGATTTCTAACTTTCGCGCATATTCTGAAACATCTGCGGTTGAACACTCGTCGATGTCCCGCGAAGCAAAATATCTAATCGTTACCTCACTAAACCAATCCCTCCCCTTTAAGCGTATCTCGAAGTTCGCCCATCCCCGGATTTTTCAACCAGACATCACCGATCTCCAGCACCGGAAACTTTAGCTTGCCGTCATAGTGGTCGCGCACCCGCTGGGCCGCTGCTTCGTCTTCTTCCACATTGTAGTAGGTAAAGTCGACCCACGCGCGTTGCAGGTAATTCTTGAAACCGGTGGTCTTGAGGCACCAATCGGCTCCGTACAGGATAGGTTTACTCATTGCGCAACGCGTTTAAGGGGAAGTACTTCGGCAATGCGGGCCGCATTGGCGATCATAAACGGGGCAGCGGCCATCGTTAGAATGGATACGGCCAGGAAGACCTGGTAGCTGTTCTGATTGATAAGCTCATAACTCAGACCACTCTGAGCCAGGATGAACGAAAACTCGCCGATCTGGGCCAGACTAAGGCCCACGACCAGTGCGGTTCGGGGCGGAAGCGGAAGCACCCGGGCGGCCAAGAAGCCCCCAGCGATTTTCACCAGCACGATAAACGCAAACCAGAAGGCAATAGCTCCCGGTTCGCTCAGAAAGATGCGAAAGTCGACCAGCATACCCATCGATATAAAGAAAAAACTGATAAATACGTAGCGAAACGGCAGGATACAGGAGATAGCTAAATGATTATAATCGGTTTCGGCAATGATGATGCCCGCAATGAAGGCCCCCAGCGCCAGCGACAAGCCCATCTGCTGGGTGAGCAGCGTCACGCAGAGCACCACTAGGATGGTGGCGATCAGAAACACTTCCTGGTTGCGGGCCCGCATCACCTCTTTGAAAAAGCGGGGAATAACGTACTTGGCCAGCACCACCGCCGCCAGGGCAATGGCGGCCAGCTTACCGATCAGCATCAGTATTTCCAGAAAACCGCCCTCGCTTTTGCCCGCGATGATGGGCGTGAACAGGATGAGCGGCACCACGGCAATGTCCTGAAAGAGCAGCATGGCCAGCATGGCCTTGCCCTGCGGCGTGTTGATCTCCATCCGGTCTTGCATCAACTTGATCACGATGGCGGTGCTGCTCAGGGCCGTCACAAACCCCCAGAAAGCGGCTTCGGGGGCCCCGCGTCCCATCACCATCATCAGAAACGCGGTGATGCCGATGGTGAACAATACTTGCAGTAAGCCGCCCAGCAGCACGTAGCGCTTGATCTTCATCAGGTTGCTGAACGAAAACTCTAAGCCGACAGTGAACAGGAGCAGGATCACACCGATCTCGGCGAATACTTCTACGTCGTGGGTATTGCTCAGCAAATCAAACGTGCTGGGCCCCACCAGAATGCCGGTGAGCAGGTAGCCGATGATGTAAGGGATTTTAAGCAGATTGCACAGCATCACCACCACCACGGCTACGGCGAACAGAATAGCAATGTCGGTGAGGACGGGAATTTCGGTAACGGCAGCGAGGGTCATGGTTCGGTAGGTTTCAAATTGTTGTACGAAGTTTATAGTTTTAAGTGACAAAATTTACGAAGTTACTCGCCAAACCCAATATCCAATGAAATCAGTTATTCTTCTGCTTATGTGTTTCTTCGTACGTGAGGCCGCTACCGGCCAATCGGCGCTTACCTTTGAGGTTTCGCTGCCCTCCACCGTGGGCGACACCACCTTCGACGGTCGGCTCATTTTGCTCATTTCAAACAACAACGAGAAAGAACCACGCTTTCAGCTCAGCGATGGGCCGGATACGCAGTTAGGTTTTGGCATCGACGTGGAGGATTGGTCGGCCAAGCAGGCCGCGGTGTTCACCGATACGGTGTTTGGCTACCCGCTGCGCAGCATCGCCGACATTCCGCCGGGCGACTACTACGTGCAGGCGCTGCTGCACGTATACGAGACGTTCAATCTGGCCAACGGCCACCGCGTGCAGCTGCCGATGGACCAGGGCGAAGGGCAGCAGTGGAACCGCTCGCCGGGCAACTTGTACAGCACTCCGAAGAAGGTCACCATTGATCCATCCCAAGCGCAAACCGTCTCGCTGACGCTGGATCAGCAGATTCCGCCCATCGAGGAGCCGGAAGACACGAAGTACGTCAAGCACATTCGCATGCAGAGCAAGTTGCTGTCCGAGTTCTGGGGTCGGCCGATGTACCTGGGCGCGCACGTGTTGCTGCCCGAGGGTTTTGACGAGCATCCCGAGGCGCGCTATCCGCTCAACATTTTCCACGGGCACTACCCCAGCGACATCAGCGACTTTCGCACCACGCCGCCCGATTCCGATTTGAAGCCCGAGTACAGCGCGCGCTTTGACTTGGAAGGTTACAATGTCATCGAGCAGCAGGAAGCCTACGACTTCTATAAAACCTGGACGGGTCCCGACTTTCCGCGGATGCTAATTATCGAAATTCAGCATCCCACGCCCTACTACGACGATTCGTACGCCGTGAACTCGGCCAACCAGGGTCCTTACGGTGACGCCATCACCCACGAGTTGATTCCCTATATTGAAGAACAATTTCGCGGCATCGGCGAGGGCTGGGCGCGCTTTCTCTACGGCGGCTCCACGGGCGGCTGGGAAGCCCTGGCCGTGCAGGTGATGTATCCCGACGAATATAACGCCTGCTTCGCGGCTTGTCCCGACCCGATCGACTTCCGCGCCTACACCACGGTAAACATCTACGAGGATTCTAATGCCTACTATCTGGAGAGCAAGTTCAAGCAAACCCTGCGCCCGGGGCACCGCGACTACCTGGGGCACGTGAGCAGCACGCTACAGGACATGAACTACCGAGAACTGGTGCTCGGCAGCCGGGGCCGCTCGGGGCAGCAGTGGGACATCTGGCAGGCCACCTACTCGCCCACCGGCGAAGACGGCTACCCCAAACCCATCTGGGACAAGCTGACCGGCACGATTGATAAAGACGTAGCGGGCTACTGGCAAGAGAACTACGACCTACGTCACATTCTGGAGCGCGACTGGGACAAGCTCGGTCCGAAGTTGCGGGGCAAAATCCACATCTACTGCGGCGACATGGATAACTACTACCTGAACAACGCGGTGATGCTGATGGAAGACTTTTTGGAGAAGACTGAAAACCCCCACTACGACGGCGAAGTGGCCTACGGCGACGGCGACGAACACTGCTGGAACGGCGATCCTGAGCTTCCCAACGCGATCTCGCGCCTGCGCTACAACACCATGTACGTGCCGAAAATCTTGGAACGCATCAAGGAGTCAGCGCCGGAAGGGGCGGATTTGGAGAGTTGGAGGTATTGAAGGAAAGGCAGGAACATGATTAATCATGTTCCTACAATCAATCAAACCTCTTCCCGCTCCCGGTCGGGCAGTTCTAGCTTGTCCACGTCAATTTCCTCGTCTTCGTCTTCCTGATAAAACTCATCGTAGTGCTCGATAAGCGGGGGTACTGCTGATGCTCCGGCCTTCTGCTGGCGGGCTGCCATCTTCTTGCCGTCATCGAACACCATGAGCAGCGAGGGCAGCACGGTGAGGTTAGTAAGCATCGCCACGAATAGGGTAAGCGAGGTGAGAATGCCCAGGTTCTGCGTGCCGCCGAAGCCGGAACCGGCAAAGATGATAAAGCCAAAGAACAGGATCACCGAGGTGTAAACCATGCTGGTACCCGTTTCGCGCAGGCTTTTGCTAATGGCCAACGGCACAAAAAACCGGTTCAACTTCATCTCCTGCCGGTACTTGGCCAAGAAATGGATAGAATCATCCACCGAAATGCCAAACACAATGCTGAAAATGATGGCGGTGCTTGGTTTCAGCGGAATGCCCACCAAGCCCATAATTCCGGCGGTGACGATTAGGGGAATTAGGTTAGGAATCAAGGAGATCAAAATCATGCGCACGCTGCCGAACAACATCGCCATGATGGCGGCAATCAGACAGAAGGCGATAAATAAACTGGTGAGCAAGTTTCTGATTAGAAAAGCGTTGCTCTTGGCAAACAGCAAACTGGTTCCCGTCACCGTCACCTCGGTGGCCGAATCGCTGAACAGTTCCTGCGCTTTCGGCTCAATGACATCGTCAATGAGGTGCTGAATTTCGTGCGAGCCCACGTCGGCAATCTTGAGCGAGATGCGCAGCTGCTGCCCGCTACTATCGGCAAAGCTACGCAGCAAGCGCGTGGGCGACGGACCGGAAGTAGCTTCATCATTGCTCTCATTTTCAGTATCGGTCATTCCTGAGTTCTTCAGGTAGCGCGCGATGAATCCCTGATCGCGGTGGGTGGGCAGGGCGTAGAAGTCCGGGTTGTTGCCGTAGTACGCCTGCCGGGCGGCCTTCACCAATCCAACCGCCGAAACAGGCTGCGAAATGGCCGGTTGTGCCTCCAGAAACTCCTCCAGCGAATCTACCTTTTGCAGCGTAGCAAGTCGGGTTACCGAACGTTTTTTGTGGGTATCCACCACAATTTCCAGCGGCATGATGCCCGCGAAGTTGTCCTCAAAAAAGGCCAAGTCCCGCTTCAACTGACTGTCATTCGGCACGTCGTCCACCAGATACGATATTGATTCCAGCCGGAGAAATCCTGCCAAAAACAGTACGGCGATCACCCCAGCACCCATCAGCACCCGGTAACGGTGGCGGTGCACCAGCAAATCCAGGCCGGTGATGATCCAGTCCACTCCCTTGAAGCGCAGGTGCCGCAACTGCCGGTCGCCAGGCGCGGGCAGGTACGAAAACACCGAAGGAATCAGAATAATACTCACCACGAAGGTGGCCAATATGTTAATACCCGCCACCAAGCCAAACTCCTCGAGCATAGGCACGTTGGTAAACATCAGCACCAAAAAGCCGATGGCCGTGGTCACGTTGGTAATCAGCGTAGCAGTGCCCATCTTCTCGATCACCGCCCGCAACGCCTGGTGCTTGTCGCGGTAGCGCTTGTACTCTTGGTGGTATTTGTTGAGCAAGTACACTGAATTAGGAATACCAATTACCACGATGATGGGTGGCAGCAAACCCGACAGCAACGTGATCTCGTAGCCCAGCAGCACCAGCGTGCCCATCGTCCAAACCACGATGATCGCGATGATCAGCAGGGGAAATACCACCGCATCCCACGAGCGGAAAAACAGCAGCAGAATCAGAGCGGTCACCGCCACTGATAAAATCAGAAAGAGCTGAAGCTCAGCCCGAACCTGCTCGTTGAGCACCGTGCGCACAAACGGGATGCCTGCGTAGTGTAACTCTATGCCGGTGACCTCAGAAAACTGATTGCCGAGCATCTGGATGTCGGGCACCAATTGCTCGCGCTTGTCGGAATTGAGCGTTTTATCCTCAATGGCGATGAGCAAAAAGGTGGCTCCGTTGTCGGGGTTGATCAGTTGCTGACTGTAAAACTGGAGGTCATTGGCTACCCGCAGCAGGCTATCGAGGGCGGCTTGTTCGGTGGGAATCTCAGGAAATACGGGCGCCACGTCGAAGCGCTGCGTTTCGGTATTCTTCACCAGTTGCTGCAACTCCGGCAGCGACACCACGTACTTCACCCCCTTAAGCTCCTTGATCGCGTCGCTCAAGTAAGCGAACCGTTGGAAGGTTGATACTTCGTATAAGGCACTGTCTTGCACGCCCACCACCAGCAGGTTGGCATCTTCTCCAAACTGCTCCTTAAAGCCTTCGTAATACTGCATGCTGGAGTCCGACGGAGGCACCGCGGCTACGTAGTCGTAGCTGAGCGTGAGCTTGGGAATCTGGAAGGCCATAAACGCCGTGATAGCGCCCAGCATTACCATCAGCGGCAAACGAAATTTGATAATAAATCGGGCGAGGCTACTCCACATGCGTCGGTGGGAAAATAGGATAGGTAAATTTGACTACCGAGATAACGAATTAGCAACCAACTGGTTCATTATTCCGCCCATTATCGTAGCATTGCCGTTATCTTTAGGACCAAAGTTTGTAAATATGGCAATGAAAACAACAACTAAAAGCTCACAAAGGTCTCGCGAACGTCCACGAGGCTTAGAAGTACTGGTGCTGATACTAGCCATCCTCAGCATCACAATTTATGCCTTGGCTGATCCCATTAACTGCGACCTGTCGGCCTACCAAGCGCAACCGGGGCTCACCGCCACCGTAGCCGACGAAACCCTGACCGTCGTCTGGAAAGGAGACTCAAGCAGTGAGGTTCGTATCCGCTTCGAAATAGCGCAGGGCACTCCCACCCTCCGTGAACTGGCCGTACGTTCGTCGGGCGGTTCGTGGCGCGTCTTGGCCACCGGTGTCTCTCCGGAGTTTCGCGTCGTATCCGGACTGCGCCGCGTCACCCAGCAGCAAACCGAACCGCTGGTTGAATTAGGCGTGCCGCTGACGGCCGAAAAGCTGGACGAAATCAAGTGGGAGGCCTTCTGGGATGCACCGCTGTACCTGACCGACAAGCCGCCCCTTTCGCATGGCTCATCCATTCCCGCCGCCGAACCGTTCGCCAACCATCCGGGTATGCCGCGTCAACCCGAGGAGGTGAACCGAGCCACGGCCCGCTACCAAGCTACCGGCTGCACCGTGCGTACCAACGGCGCACGATTAGAAATTATCTTCCCCGGCGTCGAGGCGGGTATCTTCGCGGGTGATCTACAGTACGACGTTTTCAAAGGGTCGAACCTGGTCCGTCAGATGCTGGTTGTCCAGACCGATCAGCCTTCGGTGGCCTTTAAGTACGACGCCGGATTCCGGGGTTTGGCCACGCAGCCCGCGTCGCGGATGGTGTGGCGCGACCTGGTGCAGCAGTGGCAAGACTATCGCTTTGGCGGTCCAGTGGACGAAAATCCGGTAACCGTGCGCAGCAGCAACCGCCTCATTGCCGCCGAAGTGCCGGGCGGAGCACTGGCTACCTTCCCTCCCCCCCATCGCTTCTACTGGGCGCGCGAATCAGAGCAAAACCTGGGCTACAGCTGGTACCGCAAAGACAGCCTTGGTGCGTTCTCTTTCGGCATCCGGCAGGCCGAACACGAAGAAGATCCGGAGTTTTACCACAACTTTGCCCTCTATAACGCCCGGCCCGGCATGAAGCAGCGCGTATCGGTATTTTTGTACGTCAGCCCGAAATCCGGTCAGGATGCTATCGAACAGGCCCTGGTGTTTACCAACGGCGATCGCTTTCGTCCGCTGCCGGGCCACAAGGTGATGGGCCACCACTACCACGTGGGGCTGGTCGATCGACTGCGCGACGCGGGAGGCTTCGATCATCGGATCAATGATATTGCCACCATGAAGGGCGTCGGCGTGGATATTTACAGCATCATCGACGGAGTGCGCGGTCCGGGACGTAAGGACACGGCGGAGTTGTTTCTGGCCGACCTGGCGGACTACTACGAAGCGGCGCGGCGACAATCGGATAAGAACTTTCTGGTGATGCCCAACGACGAAAATAGCACCGGCGGACGGCGTCCCTTTATGGGTGGACACTACGATCTGCTGCTGTCAAAACCGCTTTTTTGGCGGCCCGCCCGTCAGCCGGGTCAACCGCTCTTCGAAGCGCACCCTAAATACGGCACCGTGTATAACCTGGGCACCCCAGCCGACATGATGCAGATGGCGGAGCGCGAGGACGTGATCATTTCCATGCCGCACCCGCGGGCCAAGCGCTCCACCGGCTACCCCGATGCCATTTGGGACGAGCCGCACTTCCAGCACCCAAATTACTTCGGCCTGGGCTACCGCTGGGGTATGGGCATCAACGCCTCCGAAACCCGACTGGGCGAATACCGCTTCCTGACCCTATGGGACGAAACCAATAACCGGATGGCCGCTCTTGATCGACCGCCCAAGTTCGCGCTGGCCATCTCCGAGGCCCGGTCTGATATCGGTGAGCGGGGCAAACCACCCTACGACGATACCTACGGTATGTCGCCGGTCAACTACCTGAAACTCGATAGCGTGCCGGGCATCGATAACATGAGCTCCATCATCAACACACTGCGGCGGGGCGCGTACTTCATGACGTCGGGTGAGGTGTTGATTCCCTCGTACGAAGTGCAGGGAACCGGCAACGAGCGAGTCATCGTAGCCGAGGTAGAGTGGACCTTTCCGCTCGACTTTGTGGAGGTGGTGTGGGGTAACGGCGAAACAACCGACCGGCAGATCATCTCAACGACCGACCAGTTACCCTTCGGCAAGAAGCGCTTTGAGATTCCGTTTGATGCCACCGGAAAGAAATGGGTGCGGTTCGCGGCCTGGGACGTGGCAACCAACGGGGCACTTGTGCAACCGATTAGCCTCATCACTTCAGAATAAGTTCAGACTAACTTCGCCGGGTCCTGCCGAAGCAACAGGCACAGCGTATCGTACAGCTCCGGGGCGTAGGCTTGGAACGCGGCGGGTCGCTCGAAAGAAGTTCTCAACGGCAATGGCAAAAAATTCCTGATCGTTGGTGGCGGCGTAGGCCCGGAAGAAGTCTGATCCGCGCTGGCTCATGCGATCTCAATAGGTAGCCGCCTGCTCCTGCCACTGTTCCCACACGGCCGGGGACAGGAAGTCGTACTCGTCGTTGTAGATCAGGTTTTCTATTTCCAGGGCGTGCGCCATCTCGTGCAGTCCCAGGTTGAGCGAGTCATCCGATTGCGCGTAGCCTTCCGTGAAATTTTTCCAGGACAACACAATGGCCTGCGCCGCCGGGTTCACCTCACCCTTATGGTACTGTTGGGTGATGGTGGAGTAGTAGTTGTCCGGATAGATCAAGATGCGCTTGAAGTGCTGCAGCACCAGTTCGGGCAGGCCGAAGGTCAACTGCACCGCCGCCGCGGCCACCAGCACCCGAATCGGAAAAGTAATTTCCATGCCCCGCCCGATAAACTGCTTCTTCCGCACGAACCGAATCACCCGCCGCTCAAACTCCTGCTGCTGATCAGGCGACAGCCGCTGATAGTACCCAAAGTGCTGACGCAACACCGCCCGCACCGCCCGCGGATCAATAAACCCCGACCAGTGCCACCCCCACCGCCGATACCCAAACAGCAAAACCAACCCAATCACTATAAGTAAAAACGCAATCGACCCCATATCAACAATCCATCTGCGTGATTCTACCCCGCAATCCATCCGCGCCATCTGCGAAATCCGTGTGCCTATACCGCGCTCAAAGTCTCGAAGATCACCCGCAACGAAACATCCTTCATCAATCGCTCGCGCAGCTCACTCACTGGTAACCGTTCCTGCTCCGTGGTATCCCGATGCCGAATGGTCACCGTATCGTCCTCCAGCGTCTGGTAGTCCACGGCGATGCAGAAAGGCGTGCCGATCAGGTCCTGCCGGGTGTAGCGCTTGCCGATGGCGGCGCTGTCTTCGTACACCACCTGCATGTCGAACTTCAGTGATTCGTAGATCGCGCGGGCTTTCTCCGGCAAACCGTCTTTCTTCAGCAGCGGCAGAATCGCCGCCTTCACCGGGGCCAGCGCCGGGTGCAGCTTGAGATAGACACGCACTTTTTCGTTACCTTTCGCATCCGTGCCAGTGTCTTCCGTATAGGCTTCGCACAAAGTCATCAGAAACAAACGGTCGGCGCCGATGGAGGTTTCAACGACGTAGGGCACGTAGTTCTCGCCGATCTCCGGATCAAAGTACTGCATCTTCTTGCCCGATAGCTCCTGGTGGCTGCGCAGATCAAAATCGGTGCGCGAGTGGATGCCCTCCACTTCCTTGAAACCAAAGGGAAACTTATATTCAATATCGACCGCCGCGTTGGCGTAGTGGGCTAACTTCTCGTGCTGGTGAATGCGCAGCCTTTCGGGCAAGATGCCAACGGCCTCGTGCCACTGCATCCGCACCTTTTTCCAGCGTTCGAACCAGTCGAGCTCCTGGCCGGGGCGCACGAAGTATTGCATTTCCATCTGCTCGAACTCGCGCATGCGGAAGATAAACTGCCGGGCCACAATCTCGTTGCGGAAGGCCTTACCGATCTGCGCAATGCCGAAGGGCACCTTCTGACGGGCGGTTTTCTGCACGTTCAGGAAGTTAACGAAGATGCCCTGGGCGGTTTCAGGACGCAGATAGATTTTGGTGGAGTCTTCGGCCACCGAACCCACCTGGGTGGCGAACATCAGGTTGAACTGCCGCACGTCGGTCCAGTTGGCCGTGCCCGATTCGGGGCAGACGATGTTATATTCCACAATCAGTTCGCGCAGGGCGGCCAGGTCTTCTTGCCCAAGCAGGGCGTTCATCTTTTGCAGCAGCAAGTGGGCTTGCTTGATCTCTCCGGCTTCTTCCAGCGCCTGGGCGTGGTTCTCAATCAGGGTGTCGGCGCGGTAGCGCTTGTTCGAGTCCTTGTTATCGATCATCGGGTCGTTGAAGCTATCGATGTGGCCCGAGGCTTTCCAGGTTTGGGGTTGCATGAAGATGGCCGCGTCGATGCCCACGATGTTGTCGTTGAGGCGCGTCATCGCTTCCCACCAGAGTTGCTTGAGGTTGTTCTTGAGGGCCACGCCGTAGGGACCGTAGTCGTAGACCGCCTGCAAGCCATCATAGATTTCGCTGGAGGGATACACGAAACCGTACTCCTTGGCGTGGCTGATGATCTGCTTGAGGGAATTCTCCGGTTCAAAGGCTGAACCAGCACCTGGGGATTTTTTCTGATTTTTTGCCATAGCGGCAAAGATACGAACGCCGCGACGCATTGCAATGCGTCGCTGCTACGCAATCCTATTTCATGCGTACGCTGCCCATCAGATGCTGGGCCACGGGTTGCCACGTGGTTTGGTCGCGGGCGGGCACGCTGAAATCAAACACCCAGGTTTTTTCGTGGTGGATCGTATACTGCACGTAGGTGTACCTCTTGATAGGCTTCTGGTTGGTGAACGAGGTTTCGTCCTCGGCGGGACGCACCACCGACACGAACTCAAAAACGGCGAACGGCTGTCCGTTCACCTCCTCCACCGCTTCGGTGAGAAACTTTACTTCGTCGTAAAGCTCCAGCAGACTGGCCCGGTAGAAATCCTTGAGCATCGGCAGGTCACCGGGCTGCCAGTGGGTGTTCGAACACGTTGAGTCCGAAGGCGACCTGCTGGTTGACGTCGGTGTAGGCGGCCAGCGGACGACGCGCCGCCAGGTAGTTCTCCTCCAGTTGTGCTTCGGTCATTGGCTGGAGCGATGTGGGTAAGTCCACGCTGATGCCTTCGTAGATATCCGTGCGCACAAAGTCCCGGGGGGGAAGGGTCCAGCCGCCGAGAATCACCGTTAGGGCCAATGCGAATAAGGTCTTCTTCATGGGTAATCAACTAAGTTACGCAACCTAGAAACACTACGGACAAAGTTGCGGTTTATTGAGTGAAATAACTGTACCATTTTATACCAATTTCTCATGAATACTCTTTTCACCCGCGTTTCTTCTGTTGCAATGCTGCTCATCGGTGGGCTGTTGATTGGCTGCGGCGAACCCAACCAGGATTATAAGAACGACGATGACGACCGCAGTGCCGAGGCCACTGCCAATGGCGATCGCCAGGCCACGATGGCCTCCGACAGTAGCCAGAACGATTACCCCCGCGACAAGGTGCAGGAAAATACGAACTTGGAAGACAACGAACCGATGGAGATCGGAGCGGTGACCTCGCTCATCGAAAAGCAAGAACTGCTGGCCCTACTACTGCGGCAGAAAAATGACATGGAACAGCGTGTTAATGAGTTAGAAAATACGCCGGGCAACGCTGCCAACAACACCGTGGTGCAGGGCGACGTGGATAAGCTACGGCTCTACCTGGACAAGCTCGACCTAGAGATACTGAAGGTGCGAAAAGCCCAGGCCGGATCCATGAAAGAAGTATCAGAATCGGCGTTGGGAGCCGTAAAGGGTGCCGGAGCGCTGATGCAAAGCAGCGTTATGCGCATCGACCGGGGATTCTAAATTCCGGGAGCAGGGCATTGTGGTATTGTGCTTTTTTAATTTTGTGTGTTTCTAAGGAAGTGCATCGAAGAAAGACGGTCATTACCTTTTGATTATAATTTTTCGTAGGTTGGATGGCAGACTGCTATAAACTAACCACGCATGAACCACGCTTTGCCCGACTATCGTCCGCTCGATTCATTAGACAATTGGGAAGATTTTTTAGCCACTCGGTATCCCGAACAAGGAACGATTTCCACCAAAGAAAGCACCGAATACCGTAACTACGATAGTCCACAGAATGAAGCCATCAAGGAGTTCTACCGGCTAAACCACACCGGGCAAACCTACGACTTCGTGCGGGGCAAGGAAGATGACTATTTGGCGCGCAACCGTCGGCAGATGTCGATGTGGGAAGCGATGGAATTTCTCAATCAACTGGTCGATGACTCCGATCCCGACACTGAGCTGTCGCAACTCCAGCATCTGTTACAAACCGCCGAGGCCATCCGGGCCGACGGGCATCCCGATTGGTTCGTGCTGGCCGGACTCATTCACGATCTTGGTAAAATTTTGTGCCTGTTCGGTGAGCCACAGTGGGCCGTGGTGGGCGATACCTTCCCGGTGGGCTGCCAGTATTCGGATGCGGTGGTGTATCCTGAGTTCTTCCGGTATAACCCCGATTACCAGAATAGCACCTACCAGCAGCCACTGGGAGTCTATACCGAAGGGTGCGGTCTGCGCTGCGTGCACCTGTCGTGGGGCCACGATGAGTATCTGTATCATATCGTGAAAGATTACCTGCCCGAACCCGCCCTGTACATGATTCGCTACCACTCCTTCTACGCCGCCCACCGCGAGGGAGCCTACGTCTATTTGATGAACGACCATGATCGCGCCATGTTTGCTTGGGTGAAAAAATTCAATCCTTACGATCTGTACTCAAAAAGCGATGCCCCGCCATCGGTAAGCGCGCTGCGACCTTACTACGAAAAGCTAATTGCCAAGTACTTGCCCGAAACGCTGTCGTTTTAGGTAGACGCGTGCTTTTCTTCAGAAAAATCCGTAGCCCCTTGGCGATCTATGGCTCACTTCGTGGATGAAGTAACCGTATCAGTCAACCATAATCGCCGAGAATATGATGCCTTCCTATCGCTTCTTTATCCTACTTAGTTTATTATTTTGGGAGCTGCATGCCGCCCAAGCCATTGTAATCCCTCCGACGAATGACCCGCCGGAGCTGGAAAACCCGATGGACGTTGCCTATCTCAAAAAGAATCTTCGGAAGGGCAGTCCGCGAATGATTCTCACCGCCGCGGCAGAAAAGCAACTCAAGAAAAAGCTGAAAACCGATCCGGTGGTGCAAAATATGTACGCCGCCATTCGGCTGAACGCGCAAGCGATTCAGCAAGCTCCGTTGCTAGAGCGCACCGTGGTCGGAAGAAGGCTACTAGGCACCTCCCGTGAGATGCTCTACCGGGTGAACGTGCTGGGAGTGGTGTACCGACTGGACCGCGACCCGGCGGTATTGAACCGCCTGAACGACGAAGTGCTAACCGTATGCGCTTTCTCCGACTGGAATCCTTCGCACTACCTCGACGTAGCTGAGATGGCGATGGCCGTGGCCCTGGCGGTCGACTGGGCAGGAGACGATTTGCCGAAAGCCACCGTAGCGATGGCGAAAGACGCCCTGATCGAAAAGGGCATCAAGCCTAGCTACAACCCGGACGGGAACACGGGGTGGGTAAATGGCACCAATAACTGGAATCAAGTGTGCCACGGCGGGATGATCGCCGCGTCCATCGCGGTGGCCGAGCAGGCCCCGGAGCTGGCCGCCCAAACGATCAGCCGGGCGCTTGATAATATGCCCCACGCCCTGGCCGAATACGGTCCCGACGGCGTGTATCCTGAGGGCTCCACCTACTGGGGCTACGGTACTAGCTTTTCGGTGCTTACTTCTTCGTTGCTAGAAACGGCCTTCGGCACCGACTTCGGGCTCGCCCAGTATCCGGCGTTTCTAGAGAGTGCCACCTTCCGAGCGCTGAGCATTGCCCCCTCGGGCTGGTACTATAACTTCGCCGACTGCGGCGATCAGCGCAACGAAAACGGCGACCTCACCCTGGCGTGGTTTGCGAACAAAACCGGCAACGACGCTTACTTTGAAAAAGAGCGGTTTCTACGATCTCCCGAAGCGATGGGCGAACTAGCCCGCTACGCCGGAGCAGGGCTGGTGTGGCTGGCCCAGTATGAGCCGCAGCGCAGCGACGAACTGCCGCTGGCCTGGAAGGGAGAGGGAGCGAACCCAATTGTGATCTTCCGCGACCCCGCGCGGCAGTACTATTTCGGTGGCAAGGGCGGACGCGGCACGGTGAACCACGGCAACATGGACGCCGGGTCGTTCGTGTTCGAGCTGGACGGAGTGCGCTGGGTGGTTGATCCGGGTAACCAGAACTACAACGACTTAGAGCGAACCGGCTTTAACCTTTGGGGCCGCTGCCAGGACTGCGAGCGCTGGACGCTACTCACCAAAAATAACTACGGACACAGCACGCTCACCGTCAACGACGCGCTACACGTGGCCGATGGCTTTGCTTCCATTACTGACTTTCAGGACGGAGCCCAGCCAGAAGCGACCATTGATATGAATGAAGTGTTCAGGGGAAAACTAGAAAGCGCTACGCGGCGGTTTGTGAAGGAAAATAATCATACCTTGCTGATCGAAGACCAGTTTGCGGCCAGTGATTCTACCCAGAGCATCACTTGGCAACTGATGACCACCGCCGCAGTAGAGGTTACCGAAGACGGTGCTATCCTAAAGCAAGACGGCAAGCAACTGACGCTGGAGAATCTATCGCATCCTGAACTCAGAGTCTCAGTAATTTCACTCGATCCGCCGCCGCTGAAGCTCGACCGTCGCATTGAGAACCTGAAGCGCCTCGAGATTCGGGTACCAGCCTACGTGCTCGCTGAGGGAGAGAACACGCTGCGGGTGCGGCTGTCGGCAGAGGAAAAGTAGTCTTTATTTAGCTGAGGTAGAAGAAGCCCGCACGTTGAGCGTCCCGTCGAGAACCACCGTTTTGGGAGGGGCGAAGCCGTCGGCCATAATTTGGTGAAGCAGCAACTGCGCCGCCGTGCGCCCGATCTCGTGGGTGGGTTGCCGCACGCTGGTGAGCGGCGGGTCCACCACTTCGGCCATCTGCGATTCTGAAAAGCCCACCAAGGCCACGTCGGTAGAAATGAGCAGTCCGGCCCGTTTAATGGCCTTCATGGCGCCGATGGCCGTGGGGTCGTTGGCCGCGAATATCGCTTCGGGCACGTCGCCCTCGGCAATCAGGCGCTCCATCACCGCCTGCCCTTCCTCCATAAAGAAGCCAGTCTCGATAATATGCTCGGGAGTATAGGGCACCGAGAATTTATCCATCGCCTTGCGAAACCCCCGAATCCGATTTTGCGACAGGCTGAGGTGCCGGTATCCCGACAAGTGAAAAATCTTCTTGTATCCCTGTTTGATCAGGTGTTCGGTAGCAAAATAGGCCCACTTATAATCATCGAACACCACCCGGGAAGCAGGGATAGCCTCATCAACCCGGTTGAAAAATACCATAGGATATCCTTTTTCCAGCAAGCTCAGGTAATAATCGTTGTTGTGCACCTCGCGGGACAGAGAGATGATCATCCCGTCCACCATGCTGTCTTCCAACGCCTTCACGTTTTGCAGCTCGGTGGTGTAGGACTCATTCGACTGCATTAGCAGCAGTTGGTACCCTTGTTCGCTCAGCACCTCTTGGATGCCGATGATCACCTCCGGAAAATAGCTGTTGATAAACTCCGGCACCACCACTCCCACGTTGAAAGTCTTCTGCTGGGTCAGCTTACGGGCAATGGGGTTGGGACGATAGCCCATGTCTTGTGCCACGCGCAAAATCTCGGCCCGCGTTTCTTTTCGGATATCGTACTTGTCATTGAACGCCCGCGATACGGTGGAGATGGAGACGTCTAAGCGGCGAGCCACGTCTTTAATGGTAGTGCGTTTCATACGATTCAGAATGTTTCCCGGCAATATCGGAAACGTTCTCGGAGATCGGAAACGTTTCCGAAAGCGTTTCCGAAAACTTTTTTGTTAGAATCAGACGTCTTCTGGGGAATCATTGTGCTAAGTTGTTAACCGAAACATCAGATAACCGCCTAATCTAATTCTTTGCAACCCATCGATACCGGGACCCTTATTGTCTTTTCGCTGATCGTCTTCCTGATCGGACTCTCATTTGCCAAGACCGGCAAGGACATTAAATCGTTCTTTGCGGCCGGGGGAGCAGTGCCCTGGTGGATCAATGGTTTGTCCCTATTCATGAGCTTCTTTTCGGCGGGTACCTTCGTGGTGTGGGGCTCGATCGCCTACTCCGACGGTTGGGTCTCGGTCACCATTCAGTGGACGATGGCGGTGGCCGGACTGCTCATCGGTCTGTTCATTGCCCCGCGCTGGCGACGGGCCAACGTGGTGACCGTCGCCGAGTTTATCACGCGGAGACTGGGCTATTCGACCCAGAAGATCTACACTTACCTGTTTCTGTTCATCGCCATGTTCACCACCGGAGCATTTCTATACCCGGTGGCCAAGATCGTGGAGGTGGCTACCTCGCTTCCCATCACTCCCTGCATTTTGCTCATCGGCGGGGCTATCACTATCTACACCACCACCGGAGGACTGTGGGCGGTGATCGTCACCGACGTGTTGCAGTTTATTGTACTCACTGCGGCGGTGCTGATTGTGGTTCCGCTGTCGTTCCAGGCGGTGGGTGGAGCCAGTGATTTCGTGAGTGAGGCTCCGGCCGGATTTTTTAACCTGCTCAACGAAGAGTATAGTGCGGGCTTTATGATTGCCTTTGGCTTGTACAACCTCGTGTTCATCGGGGGCAACTGGGCCTACGTGCAGCGCTACACCAGCGTGGCCCGCCCGAAAGACGCCCGCCGGGTAGGATGGCTCTTCGGGGCGCTGTATCTGATTAGCCCCGTGGTTTGGATGTTGCCTCCGATGATCTACCGGGTGATGAATCCCGGACTGGAAGGCTTTGCTGACGAGGGGGCCTACCTGATGATGTGCAAGGCGGTGCTGCCCGCCGGGATGCTCGGCCTGATTCTGGGCGGCATGGTGTTCGCCACCTCCAGTTCGGTCAACACGACCCTGAACATCGCGGCGGGAGTTTTCACCAACGACCTCTATCGGCACTTCTTTCCGCAAAGCAGCGACCAGCGCATCATGCGGGTGGCCCGCGGAGCAACGCTGGCCTTCGGCGTCCTCACGGTGGGGGTGGCCCTGCTGGTGCCGAGCCTGGGGGGCATCGTGGAAGTGGTGCTCACCCTGGGCGCCCTCACCGGCGGAGCCTTGTATCTACCACCGATCTGGGCCCTGTTCTCGAAGCGGCAAACCGGCACCAGCGTGCTGGTGACCACTTTTACTAGTCTTCTTATCAACGCGGCCGTCCGCTTTGGCGGAGCCAGCGTCGGTATTGCCCTCGCTCGGGCCGAGGAGATGATGTTGGGCGTGACTCTGCCCATTCTTATTCTGCTGGGCTACGAGCTGTACTACGCCGCGCGGGGTCAGGAAGAAGCTGCCTACCACGCGCTGTTTCAAAAGAAAAGTGCCCCGGAAGTTACGCCTAGCACTCCGTCGGTCACGGACCGCGACAACCAGCGAGGTGTGCGGGTGATCGGCACCGGCGTGTTGGCGGTGGGTGCGCTTATTACCGTACTGGCCCTGCTGGCCGACTTTGCCCAGGGGCTTATTGGTGGCACCGGACTAGTGGTATTTGCGCTGGGCGCGGCCCTGCTGGGGAAGGGATTTTTTGCTAAAAAATTATCAACCGAAAAAAGTTATGATTCAAGAAAAGTTCACTGATAGCGGGCGCTCCGTGCGGAGCACCGTCATCGACGCGGATTTAGTGATCGTGGGCGGCGGCATGGCGGGTACCAGCGCGGCGCTCACCGCGGCACGCGAGGGTTTGCGGGTGGCGCTGGTGCAAGACCGGCCCGTGCTGGGCGGCAACGCCTCGAGCGAGGTGCGCCTGTGGATGCTGGGAGCCACCTCGCACATGGGCAACAACAACCGCTGGGCCCGCGAGGGCGGCGTGGTCGACGAAATCCTGCTGGAGAACGTTTACCGCAACCCGGAGGGCAATCCGATTATCCTGGATACCATTCTGCTGGAAAAAGTAACCCAGGAGCCCAACATCACGCTGCTACTCAACACCGCGGTTTACGAAGTGGAAAAAGCATCAACCCGCCAAATCAGCCGGGTGCGGGCCTTCTGTAGCCAAAACAGCACCCAGTACGTGCTGTCGGCCCCGCTGTTCTGTGATGCTTCCGGCGACGGCATTGTGGCTTTTCAGGCCGGGGCATCGTTCCGGATGGGAGCCGAGTCGCCCCAAGAGTTTGACGAGGGCTTCGCCCCGGACGTAGAGGACTACGGCGAGCTGCTGGGCCACTCGATCTACTTCTACACCAAAGACGTAGGGTACCCGATCAACTTCGTGGCCCCTTCCTACGCCCTTCAGGACGCGGGGGAGTTGCCCCGCATCAAGAACTACCAGTTACAGGACGACGGTTGCCGCCTGTGGTGGGTTGAGTACGGCGGCCGCATGGACACCGTTCATCAGTCGGAGGAGATCAAGTGGGAGCTGTGGCGGGTGATCTACGGCATCTGGCACCACGTGAAGAACAGCGGAGAGTTTCCCGACTCTGAAAACCTGACCCTGGAGTGGGTAGGGACAATCCCCGGCAAGCGTGAAAGCCGCCGCTTTATTGGTGATTATATACTGAACCAGCGCGATGTGGTGGAGCAGCACGTGCACGACGACGCGGTGGCGGTGGGCGGCTGGTCGCTGGATTTGCACCCGGCCGACGGAGTGTACAGCGACAAGATGGGCTGCAACCAGTGGCACAGCAAGGGAGTGTACCAGATTCCGTACCGCTGCCACTACAGCCAAGACATTAAAAACCTGTTCCTGGCCGGGCGCATCATCAGCGCCTCGCACGTGGCCTTCGGCTCGTCGCGGGTGATGGCCACCTGCGCGCACGGAGCGCAGGCGGTGGGCATGGCGGCGGCGTTGTGCATCGAGAAAAAATTGCAACCCGCTCAGCTAACCGCCCCCGAGCAGATGCGCACGTTACAACAACGCCTCAACGTTCGCGGGCAAAGCATTCCGGGCGTACCCCTGAAAAACGAAGAGAAACTCATCCACCAAGCGCGGCTTGAAGTGTCTAGCACCTACGCGCTGGACGAGCTACCCTACGACGGGCCGTGGTTGTCGCTGAGCGACGGGGTGGCGCAGTTGCTTCCCCTAGCTGCGGACGTCAACCATACGTACCGCATTCTGGTGCACGCGGATCAGCCTACCACCCTGCACGCCGAACTGCGCATCAGCACGAAACCCGGAAACTACACCCCGGAAATCACGCTGCGGCAGCGTACCTACAAACTGTCGCCGGGCGAACACTATATCAATCTTGATTTCGAGCGAACCATCGAGCAGGATCAGTACGCCTTTGTCACTCTGCTGAAAAACGAGCACCTGCGGGTGAAGGGCAGTCAGCGGCGGGTAACCGGCGTACTGTCGGTGTTCAACCAGGGTAACAAGGCGGTGTCTAACCAGGGCAAGCAAGAACCTCCCGAAGGCTTGGGCATCGATACCTTTGAGTTCTGGACGCCCGAACGTCGTCCGAAGGGACACAATGTAGCCATGCAAATCACGCCCCCGCTGCACGCCTTTTCGGTTGGTCAGCTCAAGAACGGCTTCACCCGACCGTACCGACGAAGCAACGCCTGGGTGGCTAGTCCGCAGGATGCGCAGCCCACCCTGGAGGTTCGGTGGTCAGCGCCGCAAACGATCCGGTCTATTCAGTTGCACTTCGACACCGATTTTGACCACCCGTTGGAGTCATCGTTGATGGGCCACCCTGAGCGGGTGATGCCCTTCTGCGTGCGGAACTACACCCTTCGCGACCAGCGCGGAAAAGTTTTGCATCAGCAAGAAAATAACCACCAGACCATCAACCGCATCGGGCTGGACAAGCCCATTACCACCGACCGCATCACCATCACGCTGGAGCATCCCTCGGCGGACGTGCCCGCGGCGCTGTTTGCGATTTACTTCAATTTGTCTGACCTCTAATAACCTCTCACTTCAATTAACTTCTATGAAAAAGCTATTCTTAGTAATGTTCACCTGGCTCATGGCCACCACGGTATGGGCCCAGGACCGCACCATCACCGGGCAGGTCACTGATCTGTCGAGCGACGAAACCCTGCCGGGAGTCAATATCTTAGTGAAGGGCACCACTATCGGTACCGTCACCGACGTAGAGGGCAACTACCGGCTCACCGTCTCGGACGACGCGGAAATCCTGGTGTTTTCTTCCGTCGGGTTTACCAGCGAAGAGGTGCCGATCAACAACCAGAGTACCATCAACCTGGAGCTGTCGCCCGACATTCAGGCGCTGCAAGAAATTGTGGTGGTCGGCTACGGCGAACAGAAGAAGGAAAACCTAACCGGGGCCGTTTCTACTATCGATGCGCAGGAAATCAACAAGCGCCCGGTGCTCAGTGCCGACCAGGCCTTGCAGGGAATTGCACCCGGAGTCACCGTGACTCCCAACGCGGAACCCGGTAGCGGAGCCTCTATCCGCATCAGAGGACTAGGTACGCTGGGCAACAACGACCCACTGGTGATCATCGACGGAGTGCCGGGGTCGTTCAATATGGTCGATCCAAATAACATTGAGTCTATCTCGGTGCTCAAAGACGCCGCTTCGGCTGCGATTTACGGTTCCCGCGCTGCGGGGGGAGTAATTATCGTCACCACCCAGCGGGGAGCCGCCGGAGCAATCAAGGTGAACTATTCAGGCTACGTGGGCATTCAGCAACCCGTAGACTTGCCCGAATTTTTGGGCGCAGATGGCTACCTACAGTTTTACAACGAGGCGCTGGAGAATGAATCCGGCTCTCCGCAAAACTTTGTAGCGCTCAATCCCAACAACGACACCGACTGGCTCGACGAAATACTGGTTCGCAATCCGCTGCAACAACAGCACGCTCTTACCGTAAGCGGCGGCAACGAAACGATCAAGTCCAACGTGACGCTTACCCACCAGAACCAGGACGGGCTGGTCGCAAATAGCCAGTTCAAGCGCTACTCGCTGCGCGCCAACAACGACGTGGAGGCAGCCGACTGGCTGAGCTTTGTGTTTGACATCAACGCCAAGCGGGATATTGACAATGCCCCCGCCGTGGGAGAAGGCATTGTGTTTGAGCAGGCCCTCCGCGTTCCGCCCATTTACGCCGCCCGAAACTTCGACGGCTCGTACGGCGAAGGTTGGAACGGGGTGCAGAACCCCCTGGCCATGTCTGAAGGAATGGGTACGCGGGAAACGCAGATTGATTTATTCTCGGTGAACGTAGGCGCTACGGTCGATCTCACCGATGCCCTGAGCGTGGACCTATCGTTTGCCCCGCAGATAAGAAACGGGCGGTACACGCGCTTCGACCGGGATGCAGAGTGGAAGCAGTATGACGGTGATAACGCCCTAATCGGTTCCGGCACTTTTATGGGCTTCTCGTCGCTCAACAGTGTGCAGGCCAAACAAACGGTGATCACCTCGCGGGCCCTGCTTCGCTACCAGGAAAGCATCGGCAAGCACGTGCTAAACGGTCTGCTGGGAACGGAGATAGTGGATGAAGAATATTCTCGGCAGGGAGCCTCACGCCGAGGATTTGTTCTTCCCGACTACGAGGTACTAGGGGCGGGCGACCCGGCTTCCGCCCTGAACGATGGCAACGCCTTTGAGTCGTCGCTGTTGTCTTACTTCGCCCGGGTGGGTTACGAGTATGATTCGCGCTACCTGCTGGAGCTGAACGCCCGCTACGACGGCAGTTCGCGCTTCGCCGCCGACCAGCGCTGGGGCTTCTTCCCCTCCGTATCCGCTGGTTGGAGAATTTCGGAAGAAGACTTCTTTAGCGTGAGCAATGTAGACGAACTTAAGCTCCGAGCGTCCTTAGGGCAGTTGGGCAACCAGTTTGTGGCCGGAGCCGGTTCGGTTGGGCAGTTCAGAAACTATCTGGAAAACAACAACCTGAGCAACGCTGCTTTCTATCCCTACGTTTCCAGCTTTAGCTTGGGCACCTCGGTGATCGGCAACACCGCCCAGCCCTCGGGAGCCATCACCGACGTAGCCAACAGTAATCTGACCTGGGAAACCACCACCATGCAGAACTACGGGCTCGACCTCATACTCTTTAGCGGAGCACTGAACGCTACGGCCGACTACTACGTGCGACGCACTACCGACATTCTGCTGAACAAGCCAATTTCAGGCACTTTTGGTCTGAATGCCGCTCCCATCAACGCGGGAGAAGTAAAGAACACCGGGTGGGAGCTAAGTCTGAGCTACCGTAAAAATACGGGCGACTTTGGCTACGGAGTCACCGGAGTGCTCTCTGACGTCAGGAATGAGATTGTATCTTTAGACGGAGGCGAGATCGTTCAAGGGTTACTTGTGCAGCGCGAAGGAGAAGAAATCAACTCCATTTTCGGTTTCGAAACCCAAGGGGTGCTAAGCGACGGTGACCTAAGCGACGGACAGTACCTGGGATTTGACTCGAAACCGGGCGACATCAAGTACGTGGATCAGAATGGTGACAACCAACTCAACAACGACGACCGGGTGATTATTGGCAGCACCATTCCGCGCCTGACCTACAGCCTGAACGTGAATCTGTCGTACCAGCGGTTTTCACTGACGGTATTTATGCAGGGAGTAGGAAAAGCAGATACGTACTTCGACGGAGAAGGAGCCTACGCCTTCCGCAATACCTCCGGCAAGATCACCGAAGAGATTGCGCAGAATCGTTGGAATCCAGCCAATCCGAATCCGAATGCCGCGTATCCCCGCTTGTGGCAAAACACCGGAAACCGGAACCAACAAAACTCTGACTTTTGGGTGAGAGATGCCTCGTACTTCAAGTTGCGGAACATTGTGCTGGCGTATGATCTGCCAACTACGGCCCTGGAATCTATCGGAATGTCTAGCCTGCGCGTGTACGTCAGCGGGCAGAACGTGCTAAATCTTGACAAAATAGAGGGCTATGACGCGGAGGTACCCTTTGGCACTACCCGAATCTATCCCCAATCTCGCATCTTCGCCTTAGGAATAAACGCCTCATTTTAATCACCACTTAACGACATAATCCATGAAAACTGTTTTTTATATCAGCCTCGTTGCCCTGCTGGCTTCATCGGCCTGCAACGATATTCTTGACCAAGAGCCGCTCACGGCTCCCTCTTCGGAGAACGTTCTCTCCACACCTCGGGAAGTACAACTGGCGCTCTACTCAGCTTACGATCAGGTGGATCTTTCTTGGGAGTTCTGCTGCGGTGCTGAGTACTCGGGAACCCTCAACCTGGATGCCTTTACCGACATTGCCTGGAACCGCAGTGACGGAGGCATTCAGAATATTGCTGAGGGTAATATGTCGAACGACATTTTCGTTTTGCAACGCTTCTGGAACAATTATTACCAAGGTATTGCCAAGGTGAACTTTATTTTAGATAACCTAGACCGGGCGGCGGCCACCGCTGACGAAGCCACCCTTCGGCAGTTTGAAGGCGAAGCCAAGTTTCTGCGAGCTCATTACTACTACATGCTCACTGCCTTGTACGGCGACGTGGTACTCCAGACCACTTCTCCGTCGGCCGACGAAAGCGGATTTTCGGTGAGTAGCCAGGAGGCGGTGTTGGTCCAGATAAACCAGGATCTGGACGAGGCCATTACTTTGTTGTCGGAAGACGAAGTCACCAAAAATGAAGCAAATCGATATACCGCCCGCGCTTTAAAGGCCCGCGTAGCACTGTACCAGCAGGACTACGCCACGGCGGCTACCCAGGCGCAGGCCGTGATTGACAACGGCGGCTACGCCCTGTTCTCTGATTTTCGTACGTTGTTTACCCACGCTGGTGAAAACAACGATGAAGTCATCTTCTCAGCTGGTTACCTGACCAACGTACGGGACTTGGGGCTGATGCAACTGTGGGGACCCCGCAAGTCCGGTGGCGATGGCTGGTCTATCGTGATTCCTACCCGCGACCTGGCCGATTCATACGAGACGGTCAACGGACTGCCGATCGAACGAAGACCCGGCCTTCGACCCGATGAATCCCTACGAGAACCGTGACCCCCGACTCAATGCTAGCATCTTCACTAATGGCAATAGCGATTCCGCATTTGACCCGAGCTTCACGTTCTACGTAAATCCCGATTCTACCGCCTACGCTGACGTGACGAGTGCCGCTGCGTCTTATTCTGGTTTTGTGTGGAAAAAGTACGTGGATGCTATTGGCCTGGCGGACAACCGAAACGTAGGGCTAGACATTATCCAGATTCGCCTCGCTGAGATGTATCTGATCGTCGCCGAAGCTAACATTGAGAATCCTTCGGGAGACTTGGCAACCGCCCGCAATGCGCTGAACGAAGTGCGCGCCCGGGCCTACGGAGCGGCGGCTTCGGAAACCGGCGCTTACCCCGCCGTAATTACTGATGATCGTACCGAACTGCGCCGCCTGGTGAGAAGAGAACGTAAGGTAGAACTGGCTGGAGAAGGATTTCGGCTGATCGACATTCGCCGCTGGGAGATTGCCGAAGACGTGTTGCCTGGCAAGATCTACGGTCGCGCCCTGTCTATCGACGCCTGGAACAAAAACTTCCAGGTTCCGATGATCGATGATGCCACCGGCCACGTGGTTTACGCCGACGAGTCGGGCTTTGAGCAGGTGATGGGAGCCGGTACGCGGAGTTTCAACCCCGCTACTGATTACTTCTGGATGATTCCGCTGAGTGAGGTGGATGCTAATGATGAGATAGAGTGAAGTAGTAGTTAACACAAGCCTACGAAGAAGAGGGAGTTTTCACTACCTCTTCCTTTTAAACACAACCGAAACAGTCTATGAAAAAGTGTCTAACACTAATGGGGGTGGTGCTGCTAGGAACAACCTTAACCCTTTCCGCTCAGCAAGCAAACTCCTTTCAACAAAGCGGCTCCGAAGCGTTTTCCCTGAACGGCGTCTGGCAGTTCACGACGGATTCTTTACTATCCGGTCAGCCGGAATGGACCGAATCCTCCTACAGTAGCGAGCAGTGGGATCAGCTTTCGGTGCCGGGCAACTGGGACACCGAGAATGCCTACGCCAACTTCCGGGGTACCGGCTACTACCGCAGGGTGTTCACGCTTCCCGCCGACTGGAAGGGCAGTCAGCTGAGACTGTGCTTCGGAGCGGTGTACCAAACCAGCGCGGTCTGGCTGAACGGTCAGTACCTGGGCCAGCATGTCGGAGGTTACACTCCCTTCGAGTTTGACGTCACCGGTATCATCCAACCCGGTCAGGAAAATACCCTGGCCCTGTCGGCCAACAACGATTACGGTCACGGGGCCTGGTGGCACTGGGGCGGCATCAGCCGGGAGGTTAAACTGGTCCGTAACCATGAACAGCGCGTCGTCTGGCAACAGATTGTGGCCGAGCCCGATCTCAAAAGCGGGCGAGCAACGGTCGCGGCTTCGGTGAAAGTAGCCAATCGGTCCGATAAAAAATTCTCCGGCATGCTGATCTCTACCATTCAAGAATGTGCCGATTGCCCACCGGTAGAAACAGCAATCACCGTCCCGGCGGGTGGTGAAGTTAGCGCCAACGTATCTATTGCGCTCGGAGCGAACGACGTACGACTGTGGGACTTTGAGAATCCGCACCTCTATCATCTTCAAACCTCACTAAAGGCCGACCAAGACAGTCGCCTACGGCATACGGTTTCCGATCGTTTCGGCATCCGAAAGATTGAGGCCCGGGACGGTAAGCTGCTGCTCAACGGTGAGGCGGTTCACCTGAACGGGTTCAACCGGGTAGCCGACCACCGGGCCTACGGACAAACCGAACCGGATCATATCGTTAAGTTTGACATCGATGCCATGAAGGCAATGGGCAGTAACTTCACCCGGATCATGCACTACCCGCAAGCGACCAATCTACTGGACCACTGTGATGAGGTGGGGATGCTACTCATCGAAGAGATACCGGTGTGGGGGAAAGGAAACCCGGAGCTTACTCCCGACAATCCGTTGACCAAGCAGTGGTTGCGCGAAATGATTGAGCGCGATTATAACCACCCGAGTATCGTCGGCTGGTCGGTGGCCAACGAAATTGCCGATGCCGATTTGGAAGGTCGCCAGATAAGTCCGAACGTGTATAATTACGTGAAGACTATGATTGACTACGTAGGGTCGCTGGACAGCTCGCGCCTAAAGACCTACGTCAGCTTCACGGTCGGCGAAGCCGAAAAGCTAGGCGACGACCCGGCCGATCTCTGCGACATCGTCTGCTTCAATAGCTACGGCGAAGCAGCTGATATAGCCAGAAAATGCCACGCCCTCTGGCCCGACAAACCGCTTTTCGTCTCCGAGATTGGCAAGGGCCAAATAGGACTCCAGCCCGACAGTGCGCGGCTGGCCGAATCGCTGATCACCGCCATCAAGAACCTCGAAAAGCTCGACTACGTGGTAGGCTCATCGCTGTGGACCTACAACGATTACCGCAGCGCGTACGAAGGCACGCCGACCAGCCAGAACCGGGCCTGGGGAGTTTACAACGTCTGGCGGCAACCCAAGCAAGGGGCGAAGCAAATACAGCGCTTATACGCTTCGCAAAACCCGGCCGACGAACTACCGACAATGGACAAACTTTCCGCTCAGCCAAAAACCGCAGCGCCTACGATTTGGACCGTTGTCCCGCTGGAAAAAAGCTGCATGATTGGTTTTTCGGTCACGGATGAGCGGGATAACTATGAAATTGAGTATACTAACGGCCAAGGTCAAGGGAAGCAAGTATCGACTGAAAACCTGCGCGGTGCCGCAAAAATTTACAACTTAGCGCCTGATACCTATAGCATCCGTATCCGAACAGTGAGCGGAACCGAATCCGGGCCTTGGTCTGAACCTCGTAAGGTCACTATACCCTAGGCCAAATTTCGGTTCGTAAGAAGCAGTCCAATGAAACTATTTGTGGTATACCTCGCCAGTCTGTTGCTCATCCACGGGGCTTATTCCCAACCCCTAAATCGCTACATTTCCTACGATGCCCTGGAAAAAAGCGACGTATTTCGGGTGGCGGTCGCTAACGAAGAAGTGTTCGTTGCCCAGGAGGAATGCTTCGGTGACAGTGTCTTTCACACCAGCCAGTTCTTCGTCGACGGACCTACCGAGATCACGGTAACGGCTGCTTCTCCCATTGCCAACTACACCATTCGGCCGTACCACAAAAATATTGCAGGAACGGTAAGTAGAAACACGCTCACCTTTCGCGTGTCGGAACCCGAAATGCTGATGGTAATCGTGAACGATGAGAAACCCCTATGCTTATTTCAAACCCCGCCCGAAACGGACGTGCCGCGTCCGGATGATCCTGACGTAATCTACTTTGCGGCCGGGACGCACGAAGTAGAACTACTGAGCCCAAAAAGCGGACAAACGATCTACCTGGCGCAAGGGGCCTGGGTGAAAGCGCGGGTGTTTGCCGAGGGCGTAGAAAACGTGACCATTCAAGGACGCGGAGTGATCGACGCCCGCGGGTTCACCAGCAAAGCGGATAAGGTTTGCGGACTGGAGTTCAAGAACTCGAAACACATCCGCGTTGAAGGTATCGGGTTGCGGACGGGTGCGTGGTGGCAGTCGCTGTATCTGCTCTGTGAAGATGTGAAGGTAACGTACATGAACCTGATGAGCTTCGGACTCAACAACGACGGTATTGATATCGACGGGGTCACGGATTTCAGCACTGCTCATAACTTTATTGGCTGTGGAGACGATGGCTTCGGCTGGCACGCCGTGGATGCCGAGGCCAACGGACAACCCCCCACCCGCAACTGCGTGGCCGAACACTGCGTGATCTACAACGCCCACGCGGGCAACGGACTGCGGGTCGGGGCCTCGATGGAAACTGAGTTGTTTGAAAATATCACCTTTCGCGATATCACGGTGCTCGCCCACGCCAACGCGGGCATTCGCAGCGACCACTCCGATTGGGCACTGGTCAAGAACCTACGCCTCGAGAACTTTTACATCGAGCAGCCCGGTCGCCCGATAGAGATTCGCGTTGAGAAGACGCGCTACAGCAACAGTACCGGCTTCCGGGACGGACGCGGCCGTATCGACGGGCTTTACTTCGACAACATAATCACTTCGGGCGGCGAGATCATCCTGGAAGGGTTCAGCAAAGAGCACCTCATCGAAGACGTGCGCTTTGTCAATAGTTACAATGGCGATGACAAAATATCCGGTCCGAAAGATATCACTACCAACAAGTTTGTAAAAAACGTATCCTTCCAATGATGAAACCAAGCACCCTCCTGGCCACTGTTCTATTTGCTTCCCTGGCCTATCAAGCTTCAGGACAGCCAACAACCTCTAGCGTAACCCCGCCTAATATCATCGTTATCCTGGCCGATGACATGGGCTACTCCGATCTGGGTTGCACCGGCAGCGAAATCAATACTCCCCATCTCGACCAGTTGGCCACCGAGGGAGTGCTATTCACCCACTGCTACAACACCTCCCGCTGCTGTCCGAGTCGCGCCAGTTTGCTCACCGGGCTTTACCAACACCGAGCGGGAGTGGGGCACATGAGCCAGGATAGGGGTTATCCCGCTTATCAGGGCCACCTGAACCAGCAGTGCGTCACCATTGCCGAGGTGCTGAAGGAGAAAGGTTACCGAACCATTATGTCGGGCAAGTGGCACGTGGGTGACGAACGACCCCACTGGCCCGACCGGCGGGGCTTCGACCAGTTCTTCGCCCTGCCGAACGGCGGCGGTTTGTATTTTTACCCTTCGGAGTTCGTTGATCGGCCCATCTACCGCAACGGCGAGCGGGTAACCCCCAACCCCGAGACGTTCTACTCCACCGATAACTTCACCGACGAGGCCATTCAGTTTGTGGAGGAAGCGACGGCAGAAAAAAAACCCTTCTTTTTGTACCTGGCGCACATCGCCCCGCACTTTCCGTTGCAGGCCTGGCCCGAAGATATCGCCAAGTACGAAGGCCAGTACGACGCCGGGCATGAGGCTATCCGTACCCAACGCTTCCGGCGGCAGCAGCAACTGGGCGTGGCTTCTGAAGCCACCAAGCTGTCGCCCGCCGATTTCCCCGACTGGTCGTCGGTAGAAGACCCGGCAGCCGAAGCGCGGAAGATGGAAATCTACGCCGCCCAGGTCGACCGCCTGGATCAGAATATCGGGCGGTTGTTGCAAGCACTGCGTGGTATGAATGCGCTGGACAATACCGTTATTCTGTTCTTATCGGACAACGGAGCTTCGTCCGAAGAATTTAACCGTGCTCCGGAAGCGGAGGTGGGTACTAAAAACTCATTCACCTCCTACGGCGAAAGCTGGGCCAACGTGAGCAACACCCCGTACCGACTTTACAAGAGCATGACCCACGAGGGCGGCACCATGACGCCCCTGATCGTCCACTGGCCAAAGGGGATTACCAAAACGAATCAGTTGGTGCATCAGCCGGTGCATATCAATGACATTATGCCTACCTGCCTGGAGCTGGCGGGAGCTACGTATCCGCGGCAGTTCCAGGGGCGCGACATTCTGCCCGTGGATGGCCAGAGCTTCGTATCGGCCCTGCGCGGAGAGGACTTTGCGCACGAATGGTTGTTCTGGGAGCACGAGGGCAACCAGGCGGTGCGAGAAAAAAACCTGAAGCTGGTGCGGCGGCACAACCAACCCTGGGAGCTGTACGATTTGTCGGCCGACCCCACTGAGCTGAACGATCTGAGTGATACTGAGGCCGAAACCACCGAGCGCCTGCAAGAGCAGTATCAGCAGTGGATGCAGCAGGTTGGGGTTCAGCCCTGGCCGGTAGTGAAGAAGGTGAAACCATCTGACAGAAATCTATAAGCACCCCTTTCATTTTTTAGAAAGAATAGGGTGCAGTTTGACCTTGCGCTTCCCCCCTTTTCCTGACGCACAATATGTCCCACCCGCGGCTTGTGCCGGGTACAGACTGAGGGTAATCATCGTTTGATACCTACAAAGACTTGAAAAACATAACATTTTGCGATTCAATACGCAGAATATTACTATATTTTGCGATTCCATACGCAAATTATGCTCGTTTCGCGCGTTATCGCCACTCAGATCAATCAGTACTTATTTAAAGGGAAGGCAATCATTCTATTTGGTCCCCGGCAGGTAGGTAAGACGACTATTCTTCGGAAACTACTCCGGACACAACCAGAAGAAGCCTTGCTCCTGAATTGCGACGAGGCCGACGTCCGGGAATTACTCACCAACACCACCTCGACCCGTCTGAAGGCCGTAGTAGGCAACCACCGGATTGTTATTATAGACGAGGCGCAACGGGTAGCTGATATTGGTATAACCTTGAAACTCTTCACCGATCAGATTGAGCAGGTGCAGGTGATCGCCACCGGATCATCAGCCCTTGAGATAGCGAACAAAACACAAGAGTCGCTGACGGGGCGTAAGTACGAGTTTATGCTGTTCCCCCTTTCGTTTGGGGAGATGGTGCAGCACCACGGTTTGCTGGAAGAAAAGCGTCTTATGCCCCACCGCCTGACGTTCGGTTACTACCCTGAAATTGTGACCTCGCCGGGGCAGGAGAAAAAATTGCTCAAGCTGTTAGCGAACAGTTACCTCTACAAAGATCTGCTCGCGCTGGGCAAGATCAACAAACCACTTTTACTGGAAAAAATCGTAAAGGCATTGGCGCTACAAGTAGGCAGCGAAGTGTCATTTCACGAAGTAGGGCAGCTGGTTGGTGCCGATAACCAGACAGTGGAGCGATACGTGGATTTGCTGGAAAAGACGTTCGTGGTTTTTCGTCTACCGGCCTACAGCCGCAACGTGCGCAATGAGATCAAGAAGGGAAAGAAAATCTACTTCTACGACAATGGCATTCGCAACGCCATCGTCGGAGACTTTAGCCTGCCGGAGCACCGGGCCGACCGGGGGGCCTTGTGGGAGAACTATCTTGTCAGCGAACGCTGGAAAGCACTAACGTATCAAGGAACAGACGCCGAGCGCTACTTCTGGCGAACCACGCAGCAGCAGGAAATCGACTATTTGGAAGAACGAAATCAAGCACTGTTCGCCTACGAATTCAAGTGGTCGGCCCGAAGCAAAGCAAAGTTCCCGAAGTCTTTCACCAAGCACTACCCGCAAGCCCGCACCCAACTGATTACTTCCGCCAACTTCGATACGTTTTTGCTGCCGGAACGGATGGGTGACTGAGTAACCCTGCTGCTGCTAATCCTGAGAATCAACCTTCGGATACGTCAGATGAAACAGGCTATGATCGGCCACGCGTACCGGAAAGTTATCAATCCAGGTATTTATTTCGCTATCCTTGTACTTCGGGGCGGCAATACACAGCAGTTCCAGCAGATCATCAGCCAAGGCATCCAAGCCTCCTAGCTGCTGGTAGGGAAATTCCTTGCTCTCCGTATAGAACGGAATCAGGTAGGCTAAGCCTTGGTAGATGCTGCTTCCTTCCGGCGACGCGTGGTGCCACAGGTTAATGCCGTGATCCTCGGCAATGATGGCGTTTTCAATCAGATGCCGCAGGTTTTTGATACTGTAGCTCATCGCCTTGGTGCGGCTCAGTTCCCAGGGCTGGCTACCGTCCGCTTTGATCTGCCGGTCGATGCGCTTCACCTTGACCGAATCCAGGATCATCGCCGCCACCGAATCCTGCCCGGCAAACAGCGCGAAGGTGGCCACCTGGCTGTCGTAGGACGAGCCGTGGTTGTTGTGCCACATTCGCTCGTCCCACCCGTTCTCGCTGCTGATGAGCCAGTCGGTGTAGGCGGCAAACCACTCCCGCAGTCCTTGGTAATCTGCTTCGCTCATCGCATCGGAGTCTCTGAGCAGTTCGATGCCATTGACCACGTCCACCAGCGCGCCGGTCTCGATAATGCCAATGCCCCGCCCCTCGGTAATACCGGGAATGGCCTGTCCGTATTCCAGATGCGGATTCATCCGCGTTTCGGGGTTCAGAAACCAGGTAGCCAGCAACTTTATCGCTTTCTGCGCGTAGGTTTTGTCTGCCGTGTAGAACCAGGCCAGCGACAAAGGAAACACCGCATCGGCCATCTGACGAATGGCGGGTCCGTCAAAGTTAGCGTATTCCGGGTTTCTGACGCCGTCGTTGCGTACGTAGGGCAGGCCGTCTTCGGTATCGGGGTTGGGCCACCAGTAGATGCCCAGGCTGTAGTAGTCGTGCTTATCACCGCTGGGCGGCATCATTTTCTTCTGCATCACCGAGGGCGGCTCCATCGATAGCAAACGATTCGCTTGCTGTCGGAGCGAGTCAACCGCCTCCGCGTAGGGGGCGGTGCCTGCCTGGGCTTTGGTTCGGGCCAGATTCAGTTGCTCTTGGTCGTAGAGGGTTAGTCCGGAGTATTTCTGCTCACCGGATGGTTGATACGCCCTGTTTGTCTCCGGTGCAGCAGTAACTGAAGTCGAAACCTGGGCTACGACTGAAGGGCCACCAAAGAGCATTAGCACAACAGACGCTTCAAAAAACCAAGTATTCGTAGGGGTAGTCTTTGGTTTCATCGTTCGGTATATTCACTTTAGTTGATCACCCAACCAATCGTCTTTATTAATAGTATTCCTATTATCTCAAATAAAAACTATTTTTTAGCAAAAAAGAGGGCTCAACTTATTTTATTTCTATATTGTTCGCATCGAGCTCGGTTGGGCCGAATATTTCTATTCACTACCAAGTCTTCACCTACCTATGATTTTCCTTCTCGACAGCAGTTAGCACTTCCCGCTTTCTCTTAACTACCAACTTGTCATCCTTAAATCCCTAACCTATGTTTACACTCCTACTTCACCCCCTACGGTGGCGTCACTGCCTGGCAATTGCCCTGGCGTCGTGCCTGTCCACCAGTTTTCTGTTTGCTTCTCCCGACGAGAAAACGGACCCGCCCAAAAAAACTGACCAAACGGTGTTCACCGTGCGCGGCATCGTCACCGACGAAGCCTCCAACATCGGGGTTCCGGGTGTCAACGTGCTGGTGAAAGGCACCACCAGCGTGGGCACCATCACCAGCGCCACGGGCGAGTTTAGCCTCAACGCGCCCGACGCCAACGACACCCTACTAATCACTTCCATTGGCTACATGACCCAGACCGTCCCTATCAACGGACGCGCCGAGATCAACGTATCGCTGGTGGAGGACATCAAGAGTCTGGAAGAAGTGGTCGTGGTTGGCTTTGGCACGCAAGAAAAGGTGAACCTCACCGGCGCGGTAGGCACTGCTGACGGCGAGGTGCTGGAGAACCGACCTATTGCCAACACCGCCGAGGGCTTGCAAGGAGTCATTCCTAACCTCAACATTGCTCCCACCAACGGCAACCCGGCAACTCCGGCCAGCTTCAATATACGGGGCTACAACTCTATCAACGGCGGCGAGCCCCTGGTGCTGGTGGATAATATCCCAATGGACCTTAACAGAATCAATCCCAACGATATTGAGAGCATCAGCGTGCTCAAGGATGCCTCGGCCTCGGCCATCTACGGTGCCCGCGCCGCGTTCGGAGTGATCCTGGTCACTACCAAGAGCGGACGCGACGGCAAGGTGCACGTGAACCTCAATACTCAGTGGTCGCTGGCCCAACCCATATTCAATATGGACCCTATTACCGATCCGCACCAGTTTGTGCTGGCGCGCAACATTGCCAACGAACGCACTTTTGGGCAACCTACCTACGATCAGGATTTTGTTGAGGGCACCCGACGCTACAGCGAAAATCCTATTCCCGAGAATGAGTGGGGAGTAGTGGATGGTGTACTGCGCTACTACGGTTACAACGACTACCAGAACCAGATCATGACCGATTTCGCTCCCACCGACCAGCACGACGTGTCGATCGTGGGTGGCAATGATAGCTTAAACTATTATGTGTCGCTGGGCTACCTGAACAAGGACGGGTACCTCAGAAACAGCGAAAAAAACGAGAATTTCAAGCGCTACAATGTGCTGATGAAAGCCAACTTCCAGGTGAAGAAATGGCTGAAACTAGAAGAAACGGTCATGTACAATCAGCAGCGTGGCGATGCTCCCCACTTCTACAACTGGGACGTAAATATCAACTCGCTGGCGCGGGTCAATCCGATTATGCCCCTTCGGTTTCCTGATCTTCCCTTTTACCAAGAGCCTGGCGACCGAGGGGAATACGAACAGTACATTGGCAGGAACTTTGGCGGCACCAACTTCTTTCCGTACCTGGAGGACGGCGGCCGTGAAACCTTTATCAACAGTGATATATGGCTTACCCAAGGGGTGGTCTTGACTCCCATTAAGGGACTCAAAATTCAGGGTAATTTCTCTTACAACCTCTCTGACCGGGACTACCAAGACGTGCAAAGCAAAGTAGAGATTCTTTCTACCGACCTTAACGAGGAGAACCCCATTAGCAATGGCTTTAGCGGAGACGATTGGATTCGGAATTCAACGACCGACGAGCGCTACTACGTGATCAATACTTTTGCGGAGTACAAGATGGATCAGTTCCCACGCCACGAACTGACCGCACTGGTAGGGTTTAATCAAGAGCAACGAACGTTTAAGACGGTGAGCACACAGGCACGCTCGTTGATTACCCCGGCAATCACTGACATCAACGCCACCGTAGGCACCCAAGAAACCTTCGGTTCAAGCGCTGACCTAGCCCTGCGGGGGGTATTTTATCGCCTAAAGTATATATACGACGAGCGCTACCTGATCGAAGCCAGTGGCCGTTACGATGGTACCTCTCGTTTTCCTACCGAAGACCGCTTCGGTTTCTTCCCCTCCGTATCGGTGGGCTGGCGAATATCGAACGAAGGATTTATGAACGGCACCCGAGGCTGGTTGGATAACTTAAAGGTTCGCGCTTCTTACGGGGAATTAGGGAACCAAGATGTAGCGAAGTTTTTACCCTTACATCGCTACGCTGGGTATCGGCAACTCACCCTACATCATGAATAATAGCCGAATTCCTTTCGTGTCGGCGCCCGGGCTGGTGAGTCCGACCCTGACCTGGGAATCGGTGGCTACCCGTAACCTAGGGTTAGACCTCACGATGTTCGGTAACCGCTTTGATGCCTCGTTCGACGTGTATGCCCGCGATAACCGCGATATGCTGCTGCGCGTGGAATACCCCGATGTGTTAGGAACCAACCCTCCCCAATCCAACGGAGCCGATCTGCGGACTTCCGGTTGGGAAGCGGCTATCGCCTGGCAAGATCGGGTGGGAGCAGACTGGGGCTACAATTTTGTGATTGCGCTGTCGGATTGGACCTCGGTGATTACGAAGTACAACAACCCCAACGGAGCGCTCAACATTGGAGGAGATGGAGACCTCAATAACTTCTACGAAGGGCAGCAGATTGGCGAAATCTGGGGCTACGAAACCGTTGGTATCTTCCAGAGTCAGGACGAGGTAGACAACGCTCCGGATCAATCACAACTGGGTGCCAACTGGCGCGCTGGCGATATCCGGTACGCCGACCTGAACGGCGACGGAGTGATTAGCCCCGGTAGTAACACGCTGGATGATCCGGGCGACCGAAAGGTAATCGGCAACACCACGCCCCGCGGCTCATTTGGTTTCACCGGCGGGGTGAGCTACAAAAACTTCCGACTCACTGCCTTCTTCCAGGGCATCTTGCAGCGCGATATCTGGCCTAGTTCGGGCAACTGGACGTGGTTCTTCCCCTTCAACGCGGGACATGTGGAAGACTACTTCCTCACCGACTCGTGGAGCGAAACCAACCGCGATGCCTACTTTCCCGCCCCGCATATCTCTACCGGAGATGGCAAGAACAAACTGGTACAGAGCCGGTACATCCAGAACGCGGGCTACGTGCGCTTGAAGAATATTACCATGAGCTATGGACTACCTGACGGGTTACTAGACCGGCTGGGAATGACTTCGGCCCGGCTGTTCTTTACCGGAGCGAACCTGTGGGAGTATAGCAAGATTCGCCGACCCCTCGATCCGGAGACGGCCTTTGGAGCGATTCAGTATCCCATACAGCGAATCTACACTCTGGGAGCCAGCGTGTCCTTTTAACCACTACTAATCTAGAAACGATGAAATACTCTATAAAACTAAGTATGATATTCGTAGCAGCCTGCTTGGTACAGGCCTGCAACGATGATTTTCTGGAGCGGCAACCACTCGATGAGATCAACAACGACATCTTCTGGAACACCGAGAACGACCTGATGGTGTACAACAACCGATTGTATGACTTGGCGCGGAATGACGATAATGTTGCTATTTTGATGGCCCATGATGATGGCTTTAGCAGCAATAACACCAGCATCTGGTACCTGGATGAGTTCACCGACAATATGGCTCCGACGCATCCCGCGTCACAACCTCTACCAGGAGGTGCGGGCGGGCAAGCACAACGTGCCGTCTAACTCCGAAATGTATGGCTACCGCGGTTGGAACTTTGTACGGGAGATCAACTTTGGACTAGAAAACTACGACCGCGCTAACGTGGCCCAGGAGGTGAAGGACCAGTACATCGGGGAGGCCCGCCTGTTCCGCGGTTGGTTCTACGCTGACAAGGTGCAGAAGTTTGGCGACGCTCCCTGGCTGGAAGAGACGTTGAATATCGACGACGAAGAACTGTTCGCCGACCGTACGCCCCGCAATGAGGTGATGACCAATGTGCTGGAAGACCTCAACTTCGCCACCACCGCCCTGCCCGACGACTGGGGCGACGGCAACGCGCCGGGTCGCCTGAACCGTTGGTGCGCCCTGCTGGTGAAGTCGCGCGTGTGTTTGTTCGAGGGCACCTTCCAAAAGTACCACGGCGGTGCCGACGCCGAAATGTGGTTGCAGGAAGCGGCCAGCGCTGCCAAGGAAGTGATCGACAATGGACCATACATGCTCTACAGCACCGGCGACCCCGAAAACGATTACAACGCCTACCACCGCATTCTGGACCTCACCGGCAATCCCGAAGTGATGTACTGGCGCAAGTACCAGTTGGGCATCTTCACCAACCACGTGATGAGCTACTGGAGCGACTACTCGGGCGGAGCCACCAAGAGCATGGTTGATGACTACCTGTGCACCGATGGTCAGCCCATCACTCTGTCGCCGCTTTACGAGGGAGACGCAACCATTGAGGACGTGTTCGTGAACCGCGACCCCCGCCTGCGCCAAACCGTGCTGCACCCCGACGATTCGGAGAAGTATAAGTACCACAACGCCGACGGCCGCGATTATCCCCGCCTGAACGGTATGGAAGGCGGGAGAAAAACCACTACTGGTTACCACATCATCAAGGTTTACAATGCCGACGATATGATCGGCAAGGCCTTCAACACCGCCGAGTCGCCCGCCATCATCCTGCGCTACGGCGAGGTGCTGCTCAACTACGCCGAGGCCATGGCCGAACTGGGGCAACTCACCCAGGCCGACCTCGACCTCAGCATCAACCTGCTGCGCGACCGGGTGGCTATGCCCCGCATGGACCTAGGCACCCTGCCGAGCCGACCCCCGCTACGCTAGCCGACGGAGTGTCACCCCTGATCTCCGAGATCCGGCGCGAGCGCCGGGTGGAGCTTTACATGGAAGGGCACCGCTACACCGACCTGATGCGCTGGAAGCAGGGCAAGAAGCTAGAGCAACCCGACCTGGGCATCCGCTGGGACGCCGGAGCCGAAGCCCGCTACGAGGGAGCCTTGATAAAAACCACGGTAGAACCGGGGTCAGGCAACACCTACATCGACGTGTATCAGGGCACCGACTGGGCCGACCCGGTGTTCGACGAGAGCAAGCACTACCTGTGGCCCATCCCCCTGAACACCATTGCCCAAAACCCGGAGGTAAAGCAAAACCCCGGCTGGGGCGGCGCTGAGTAGGCAGCTCGCAACATAGTAGAACACCAATAGAAAGTCCACCAGCGGAAACGGGGCGGACTTTTTTTTGTGACACCAATCACCACCAATCTAGCGCAGGACATCCTGTTGGGGACGCCTAGTCGGGGACGCCTAGTCGGGGACGCCTAGTCGGGTTCTCCGAACCCCACGCAAGCTACGTCTGCGAAACGAACGCTACAATCATTTGCTAAAAACGATAACCGTTTGACTTAGTCAGCCCAAGGCACCTGCAGCGACGCATAATAGTTGATATCCATCGCTTTCAACCGCAGCGCGTGTTTTCCCAGCCGCTCTCGATAGTTGTCCCAACTGCGCACCTCCTTGGGCGACCAGCCAACTTCAGCCAGGCCCAGCAAACGAGGAAACACCATATATTCCAGTTCGTCCAATGTGGTGATCGTCTCGGTCCACAGCGGCGCTTCGATGCCCAGGATGTTCTCTTCACTGATTCCCTCTACCAGCGTAGCGGGGTCCCAGTCGTACGATTGTTGCACCTCCACGTAGCCCGCCCAGTGCAATCCTAGCTCCGTGGTAGAATCGTACTGCATATCCAGGTACGAGCGATTGGCGGGAGAAATAATCAACCGCCCACCCTGCTCCACGGCGGCCAACGCATTCTCAGGAGCATCCCAGTACTGCGCCACCGCGTTGGGTACTAAGGTGGCCGTCGCCACCTCGTCCCACCCAATCACCCGCTTGCCGTGCGACTGCACAATTTTCTGCACCCGGTTCACGAACGGCACGTAGTCCTCCGGCGCGGTAGCATGCGACTCGTCGCCCCCAATGTGCAAGTAAGGTCCGGGAGTGAGAGCCGCCAGTTCGCCAAACACATCATTGATAAATTGAACCGCCACCTCCTTATCGGTGCACAGGGTGCTGAAACCCACTTCGGTGCCGGTGTACAGTTCGGGGGCTTTACCGTCGCAGTTGAGTTCGGGGTACGCGGCCAGGGCAGCGTTGGTGTGGCCAGGCACGTCGATTTCCGGGACGATCAACACGTGCCGATCCTGCGCGTACTGCACCAAGTCGGCGTACTGCTCCTGGGTGTAGTAGCCGCCCGCACCGCCGCCCACCGCCGTGCTACCGCCGTAGCTAGCTAGCTTAGGCCACGACTTGATCTCGATGCGCCAGCCCTGATCGTCGGTCAGGTGCAAGTGCAGCGCGTTCATCTTGTAGCGCACCAAGTAGTCGATGTACTGTTTCACGCCGTCGGGAGCAAAGAAGTGACGCGCCACGTCGAGCATGGCTCCCCGGTAGGCGTAGGTGGGCACGTCGCGGATGGTGCCCGTAGCAATTTCCCAGGGCCCTGTTGAGGGGGAGTCGCCTTCAATAGCCGCCGGGAGTAACTGACGGAGCGTTTGCAGTCCCCAGAACAAGCCCGCGGGTTGAGCAGCGGTGAGTCGTATCTGGTCCTCGGTAACGGTCAGTTCGTAGCCTTCTTCGCCTAATTCATCGTCGTCGGCCAGCACCAGATAAACGTGGCCCGCTTCGGGAGGGGCGTCGGTGGCCTCGACCGGTAGCTGGAAGCCGGTGGCCGGACGCAGGTAGTCGGTCAGGTGCTCTCCGATCTTGGTGAGTTCATCCGAAGTGCCGTCGGTATAAATCACCGTTTCGGGAGTGAGGCGAAACGAGCTACCGCTGGCCGTCACCGAAACCGGCTGCGGAATGAGCGGAACCACGGCAAGGTCTAGCGCGGTGGGTTGCTCAGTAGCAGTGCAGCCAATAAGCAGTACGAAGAGAAGGGATGAGAAAATAATCAGAAGACGTTTTTGCATGGTTGTGAGGGAGAAGCGTCAGTGGTGAAGCCGCATCAAAGTAGCGACGTGATTCATCATGTCCAATGATATCCACCACATTTTCTTGTATATTCCCCCAAAAACCGAAATCTATGTCTGCCAATCGCCGATCTTTCCTACGCCAGTCCGCCCTACTCCTGCCCCTTTCTCGCCTTAGTTTTGGGCACCGCCTTTCACCCCTGAAGCGTCAGCCCCTGGTGGTATCTACCTGGGACAGTGGTCAGATTGCCAACGGGGCGGCCTGGCCCGTGCTGGCGCGGGGCGGCACCGCCCTGGATGCGGTGGAGCAGGCGGGCATCGCCATCGAAAACGACATCAGTTGCTGTGTTGGCTTGGGAGCCAATCCCGACCGCGACGGGTACGTCACGCTGGATGCCTGCATCATGGACGAACGCGCCAACTGCGGGTCGGTGGCCTTTCTGGAACGTATCAAGCACCCGGTGTCGGTGGCCCGCTTGGTGATGGAGAACAGTCCGCACGTGATGCTGGTGGGCGCAGGAGCGCAGCAGTTTGCCCTCCAGAACGGCTTTGCTCTCGAACCCGACGACCTCTCCCCCACGGCCGAAGCTGCCTACCAGGAGTGGCTCAAGGAAGCTAAGTATCAGCCGGTGATCAACGTCGAAAATCAGCCTTCCTCGCAGTCGGGAAGCGGACCAGCAGCGCCCAATAAGCTGCCCGACGGTTCGGTTAACCACGACACGATGGGCACCATCGCGCTGGACGGGCGGGGCAAGGTGTCGGGCATGTGCACCACCAGCGGCATGGGCTTTAAGATGCGTGGCCGCGTGGGCGATTCTCCCATCATCGGGGCGGGCCTGTACGTAGACAACGAAGCGGGGGCGGCCGTGGCCACCGGGCAGGGCGAAGAGGTGATCCGCTACTGCGGCTCGCACCTGGTTACCGAGTACATGCGCGACGGATTATCGCCCCAGCAGGCCTGTGAAAAAGCTATCGAGCGCATCGTGCAACGGGATAAAGCGCGAGCGAAAGACTTCCAGGTGGCCTTTATCGCCATCAACAAAACCGGAGAGATCGGCGCTTTTGCCGTGCAGCCAGGCTTCAACTACACCGTATCGCACGCCGAAGCGCAGGGGGAAGTTGTTAAGAGTGCGAGTCATTTTGGTTGATTGATGACTTCACGCTAATTGTATATATTGCGGTATGGAAGCTATTCGCGAAATCGTAGAGGTCAAAGAAGGAAGAATTACCTTGCAACTACCTAAGAGTTTTACTGCTAAACGGGTAGAACTTATCGTTCTACCTTCTGCGGACGAAGAGAGGCCCACTACTGAAGGGCAAAAGATATCCACCTTGCGAGGTAAACTTGCTAAAAAAAACGAGGTTGAACTTGATCGACAACTCCAAAAACTGAGAGACGAATGGGAGAACGATATCTAATAGATACCTCCGCCGCTATCAAATACCTGAACGAGACATTTTCAATAAAAGCTCTCCAGTGGTTGGACACTATTTTAGAATGAGTGTAACCTGTCTGTCATCACTCAAATGGAGTTAATGGTATGGGAAACCGAGGATAAAGCCGAAATGGATACGCTCAAATTATTTGTGGAAAGAGCCCGCATTTTCCATTTGTCTAACTCCATTGTGCAGCAGACTATCGACGTGCGCAAAACCTTCAAAATTAAGCTGCCTGATAGCATCATTGCTGCTACCGCATTATTACACGGATTTACACTGATAGCTGATAATGAAAAGGATTTTCAGAAGGTAACGAACCTTGCGTCCATTAACCCTAAGAATATCTAATTTTCAGAAGAGCATTTGAATCCTTTGTGTTCCCTTCGAGTGCTGGGCGTAGGGTTTCTTGCGAACTTCAGTAAAAGCCGCATATCCAAAAACATCATGAGAAACGTTGTGTCAAATATCATGAAGCTGCCCCAGGCTCCGATGATTCTGGAAGAATTGCAGCAGGCTTGGGCCGATGAGCAAGCGCGCCGCCAGCAGTTTTATGAAAAGATGGATGAAGAGCAGAAGACCGAATTTATCCAGGGCGAGGTGATTGTCCATTCCCCAGTTAAGAAGCCTCACCTGAATGCTGCTGGAAATATCTACACGCTACTAAATCTCTTTGTAAAACGGCACCAACTGGGAGAGGTGTTCACCGAAAAAGCCCTGATTCAGCTTACGCGCAACGACTTCGAGCCGGATGTGTGCTTCTTTAAGTGCATGAAATTATACAAAGCAGAAAGTCAAGCCGCCTCCCAGCACCCTTCACCATGAAAACCTTCTCTACCAGCGTCCCGCTCACTTTGCTCTTCATCATTGTGCTTTCTACGCACACTGCGTTCGCCCAAACCCGCCCGAACATTCTACTCATCCTGAGTGACGACCAGCGGGCTGATGCGGTAGGGGCCTCCGGCAACCCGTACGTACACACTCCCACCCTGGATGCGCTGGCCCACCGGGGAGTCACCTTCACCAGTGCCTACTGCATGGGTTCGCACCACGGGGCGGTGTGCGCCCCCAGCCGGGCCATGCTCATGAGCGGGCGCAGTCTGTTCCGCGTCTACGACACCCTGGCCGGGGTGCCCACCCTGCCGCAAACGCTGCGCGACAATGGCTACCTCACCTTCGGCACCGGCAAGTGGCACAACGAACGCTCGGCCTTCCAAGCGGGGTTCGATCAGGGCAAGACTGTCTTCTTCGGCGGTATGTCCGACCATTACCAGGTGCCCGTGGTAGACCTGTTGCCCGACGGCTCCTTTTCGGAAGATACCCTGCGCGGATTCTCCACCGACGTGTTCACTGCCTCGGCGCGGGAGTTTCTGGACGGCTACGCCGCTGGGGAGCGGAAGCAACCCTTCTTTGCCTACGTGGCCTACACCGCCCCGCACGACCCCCGCAGTCCCGCCCCGGACTACATCGACTACTACGTGCCGGAGCAACTGCCCCTGCCGCCGAACTTCGGGGCGGCGCACCCGTTCGACCTGGGCGTGATGACCATCCGCGACGAAGACCTGGGCGCCTGGCCCCGCACTCCCGAACAAATCAGGATGCAACTGGCCGACTACTATGGCCTCATCACCCACCTCGACACCCGTATCGGCGACCTGCTGCGAACGCTAGAAACCCACGGCCTGGCCGACAATACCATCGTCGTCTTTACGTCGGACCACGGCCTGGCGATTGGGAGCCACGGGCTGCTGGGCAAGCAGAGTTTGTACGAAGAGAGCATGCACGCCCCGCTGATCATAGCCGGACCCGATGTGCCTGAGCAGCAAACCCACGACGCGCTGGTCTATTTGTACGACATCCTGCCCACCCTTTGCAGCCTGGTCGACGTGGCTCCGCCTCCCGGTATCGATGGCTACGATCTGTCGCCGATCATCCGGGGCGAGGTGCCGGAGGTGCGCAACCACCTGTTCACTACTTATTCCACCAAACAACGGGCGATCAGAAATCACCGCTGGAAGCTGATCCGCTACCCCACCATCGACCATACTCAACTCTTTGACCTTCGAAACGACCCCTACGAACTGCACAACTTGGCCGAGGATACCACCCACCGGGCGGTGCGCGACCGCCTGTGGCTCGAGCTGGAGCGGCAGCAACGGCAAGCCGGTGATACCCTTCCCCTGCAAGTAGCCAATCCCGCACCGATGGACTATGATTTAAGCGACTACGACCGCCAACCCGACCGCCACCAGCCCGAGTACACGCGGCGGAAGTATTTTGAGGAAACTACTGCGCCGAAATAATGCTTGGCTAAATCGCCTGCTTTCTTACGTGCTTACTGTTTGGCTAGACAAGCCCGAAAACCCACTTTTCTGTCTACTCCGGCCCCTCGAAGTAGACTTCGACAACCCCTTTTTGTTAACTTATGGTACCCCGACCATACATCAACGGGTGTTTGCGTTAGCAAATGGTACACCGACCACACCCAAACAAAGGTTTTGAGTCCACTTCGAGGGGTCGAAGTGCTATCAAACACTACTTTTTTGTTAACTCCGACGGTGAAAAGTAAGTTTGTCGTGTCTCCAACCGTAGAATAACCCGCATTAAATAGTTACTCAATGGTTAGAGTGCATCAGGTTTACTACCTTGGGGGTATGCCCAATCGATTAGCTATCTTGCTTAACGCCCGCTTTCCTGTTCGCATTCGCATCCCCTCGGGCGCGTTTTTAATGCGTGCGTTAAAGTCTATCACCCATTCCTTATCACCATGCCCTGCTGTGTTGTTGTGCATTGCGCTAATGGTAGTCGGTTGCACCAGCAATAATGCACCGGCGGAAGAAGCCTTGCCACGCCCCCCCAACGTGCTGCTCATCATGAGCGACGACCAGGGCTGGGGCGACCTCAGCCGGCACGGCAACCCCAATGTGCGCACCCCCAACATTGACCAACTGGCTACCGAGGGCGTGTCCTTCGACCGCTTCTTCGTGAGTGCGGTGTGCTCACCCACCCGGGCCGAACTGCTCACCGGCCGCTACCACACCCGGGGCGGAGTGTACTCCACCTCGGCCGGGGGCGAGCGGCTCGACCTGGACGAAACCACTGTGGCCCAGCACTTTCAGCGGGCGGGCTACCGCACGGCGGCCTACGGCAAGTGGCACAACGGCACCCAGTACCCCTACCACCCCAACGCCCGCGGCTTCAACGATTTCTACGGCTTCTGCTCGGGCCACTGGGGCAACTACTTCAGCCCGATGCTGGAGCGCAACGGCGAGATTGTACAGGGCGAGGGGTATATCATCGACGACCTCACCGACAAGGGCATTGACTTCATCGGGCAAGCGCGGGAGTCGCCCTTCTTCCTGTATCTGCCCTACAACACTCCACACAGCCCCATGCAGGTGCCCGACCGCTGGTGGAACCGCCTGGCCAACCAGCCGCTCGACTCGCTCAACCGCGACCCGAGTCGCGAAGACTCAACCTTCACCCGGGCCGCCCTGGCGATGGTAGAGAACATCGACTGGAACGTGGGCCGCCTGCTGCAAACGCTGGAGGAAACCGGGCAGGCCGAGAACACCATCGTGTTGTACCTGTCGGACAACGGACCCAACTCCTGGCGCTGGAACGGCGGCATGAAGGGCCGCAAGGGCTCCACTGACGAGGGCGGCGTACGCTCTCCCCTGCTGATACGCTGGCCCGGCACGCTGACGGCCGGTAGCCGCGTCACCCAAATCGCCAGCGTGATGGACTTGTTCCCTACGCTGGTGGACCTTACCGGTATTTCGGCCGAACCAGAGAAACCACTGGACGGCGTGAGTCTGAAACCCTTGCTGCTCGGCGAAGCAACCGACTGGCCCAACCGAACCCTCATCAATCATTGGCAAAAAAGCAGCAGCGTGCGCAGTCAGCAGTACCGATTGGACGGCGAAGATCATCTGTTCGATATGGTGGCCGACCCGGGGCAGCGGGTTGACGTGGCCGCTACGCACCCGGAGGTGGTGCAGGCATTGGTGGCCGCCCGGCAGGCCTGGGAAGCCGACGCTGGGGCCGAATTGCCTGACGAAGATAAGCGCCCCCTGCTGGTGGGCCATCCGTCAGGACAGACCACCCAACTGCCCGCCCGCGACGCCATCGCCCACGGCAACATCCGTCGCTCGAACCGCTATCCCAACAGTTCATTCTTCACCAACTGGAGCAGCCGGTCCGACAGCATTACCTTCGATGTGGAGGTGGTGGAGGAAGGCGACTTTGAGGTGGTGGTGTACTATACGTGCCGTCCGGAAGACGTGGGCTCTACCGTATCGCTATCTTTTCAAGACAACGAGCAGACGTTTACGGTGCGTGAAGCCCATGAGTCGGACCTGATAGGAGCAGAGAATGATCGCTACGAGCGTGCCGAGTCGTACGAGCAGGATTTTCAGCCGATGAACGCCGGTACGCTGCACCTAACGGAGGGCAAAGGTACGCTCACCCTAAAGGCCCTGGAGATTTCTGGCCAGCAGGTGATGGATTTTCGGTTGCTGCTGCTGCGGAGGAAGATTGACTAGGCGTCAGTCCTCGCCCTCCGGCGTTTGTTACTACAGCCCTTCTTCTTTGCGTCCTCGATCACGTGCAGTTGTAGCTCACTGCCTATTCCCTGATTTCTCCAGGCAGAAGCGACCGCAAAAACGTTGATCTTTGCTTCTTTCAAAACTTCCTTTTTATGCTTAATCTCAGGAGTATTTTGTTCGTGCCCTATGTTTTGAATACAATACCGTATACATCCGACCAGTAGTTTATCTTCGTACCATCCAAACGCCATATTTTCGCCGTGCTTGAAATACAGTCCTTCCACAAATTGTATCTGCTCAGGAGCGTATGTCCTCAGAAAATCAATCAATTGACCGTTACGTTTCAATGGAATTTTTTTGATCAAAATGGCTAGTATTTCTACTGCGGGATGGGAGTGGTAGCCGCATTGACGCTCCACCAGCGCAGCAGGTACGAAAACAGGAACGAGAACACCAGCGCGTACAAGAAGTTCACCAGCGCAAAGGTGTAGTACTGCGACTGATACGGGTCCTGCTCGTACAACTGGCTGATGGTGGAGTAACTGATGTAGTAGGCCACCCCGAAATTGATCGCCCCGATAAGAAACACGTAGAACAGCCAGTGGTACCAGCGGTTGAAGCGCGGGTGGTTGATCACGTAGTAGAAAACCCCGATCAGCGCCGCCGACGATAGCAGCAGCGTGAGTCCAATAGGAATGTACAGACGATTGTTATAGACGTCGTCTGAGAAATTATCCAGGTAAAAGAGTCCCCAGCCTTCGTAGAGGGGGGCAAGTAGATCGTTCATAGGCTAGGGGTTCACCGATACGGTTAGCGTGAAGTAGGGGGTTTGTCCGTACACCTTGTGGTAGGCCTCTTCCACCCCGGCCACTAAGTAACGAAATCCGAAGGTTTGGTCGTGCGCGGCTTCGTTGTTTTTGATACCGGTATCGTCGGTGGTGCTGGTCTGGGCTACCCAGGCCGGAGTTTGTTGTTGCAGGGCTACTTGCAAATCGGCATAAGCGCGGCCGGTGGTGGAGAAAGCCAGCACGTGGGTGGCCACGCCTTCGGCCAGCGCGCGGTCACGGGGGTGAAGCATGTTCACTGCATCGAGCGTGAGCACGGTATCGAGTTGGTAGCCCGTCACTTCGTAATTATCAGGGTCCGTCAGGTAGCTGGCGTCGGCGGTCACGGCTGACAGGTCCACCGCCACGCTAAAACCGAAGGTGCCGCTCTGCTCGCCCCGGCGACTGGCCTGTACCCGCTCAATGCCGTGCACGTAATCTTGACCGATGGCGGTCCGTCCGGACGCAGTTCGATTGGCACGAAAGGACCCTTGTTTAAAGGTATTGTTGAGCACCGTATAGAAGGGAGTGGCGGCGTTATCGTCGCTCACCGGAAGCAAGGTGTAGCTGTTAGCAAAGCCCGGCAACTGCTCCACCTTGGCCCCCGCGGGCAGCGAACGAATAGTCGCGGCCGGTCCGATAAACCACAGGTAGTAGGGACGGCGCACCCCGGTGAGGTACACCGGGCGGTCGTCTTTGGTGTAGTAATTTCCGGTGAAGTCGGACTGCATCTTCACAATGTACGTCCCCAATGGTTGCGCTTCCAGCCGCTGCCGAAAAGTGTTGTAGACACTGATCCGCTGGTTATCGAGCAGGTCTTCGGTCTTTCCTTGGCCCAACGACAGAATGAAGTCGGAGATCAGCAGGGTGGCACGCTGCTCGGAGGTTTGCCGGAGCAGTTCGCTGAAGATTTGGTTCAGGTCGCTGTTGGCGCGGTTGCCGCCCCGCTGCTGAAACTCGGCGGGTTCCAGCTTGCTGATAAACTGTTCGGTGCCCGCCGGATAGGGAATTGGTTGAGAGTTGATGTAGAATAACGCCAGCGTATCCGCCGCGTAGCCTAGGTCAACCAGCAGTTGGTACACATCGTCCTCGAAGGCCGTTACCCCGCGCACGTAGCCGTCCATGCTGCCCGAGTTTTCCAGATACACCGCGAAGGCCGAGGTCGCTACCGGGGTGCTATCGGAGGAAATGGTTGAGGGAGTATCCGGAGCACCAGTTTCTCTACCGCGCTCTTGGGTGTAGGAACAGGCAGTGGCACCCAACAGCAGCAGCAGGCGCACCATTTTAGTAGTGAACCGTTGCAAACGCGCGCTAAAAATAGTAGTTGCCCCGCCGCAGGTTTTGTGGATGTCAGCCATGCGCTTATTTGCTGAATCCGATTTTCTTGCCTTGGTAGCCATACGCTTCCATCTGCTGGGCCGAGGTTTCTACCTTCTCTTTGAGTTCCTGTTTGTAGTCATCCAGCCGCTGAGCCACTTTTTTGTCGGACGTGCCCAGGATTTGGGCGGCCAGGATGCCCGCGTTCTTGGCTCCGTCGAGGGCCACGGTGGCCACCGGCACGCCGTCCGGCATTTGCAGGATCGACAACACCGAGTCCCAGCCGTCGATGGAGTTGCGCGACCTGATGGGCACACCGATCACGGGCAACGAGGTGAGGGAGGCTACCATGCCCGGCAGGTGGGCCGCGCCGCCCGCCCCGGCCACGATCACGCGGATGCCCCGGCTTCGGGCCTGCTCGGCGTACTGCACCATGCGGTGCGGCGTGCGGTGCGCCGACACCACGGTTACCTCGATAGCAATTTCCAGTTCTTCCAGCACCTCGGCGGCTTCGCGCATCACCGACAGGTCGGATTGGCTGCCCATGATAATACTCACCAGTGGTTTGCTCATGTGATCACTTTTAGGGTTTGTTGTATCCAGCGCGCGCGCTGCTTTAGGGCGTCGGTATCGGAGGCGGTCAGGGTGACGTGGCCCATCTTCCGAAACGGTTTCGTAATGGTTTTGCCGTACAGGTGCACGTGCGCTCCTTCGGTAGCCAGCACTTCGTCGAGTCCTTGGTAGCGGGCGGGCCCTTCGTAGTCGGCTTCACCCAGCAGGTTCACCATCGCAGCGGGGTTTTTGAGGGTGGTAGCGCCCAGCGGCAGGTTGAGGATGGCCCGCAGGTGCTGCTCAAACTGTGAGGTCACGTTGGCCTCAATGGTGTGGTGCCCGCTGTTGTGGGTGCGCGGAGCCACTTCGTTCACCAGCACCTCACCGGCCGAGGTCACGAACATCTCTACGGCCAGCAGCCCCGTCATGTTCAGTCGCTCGATAACCGTCCGGGCCAGTTGGTCGGCCCGCTGCCGCAATTCTTCCGATAGGCGGGCGGGGGCGAACAGGTATTCTACCAGATTTTTTTCGGGATGAAAGGCCAGCTCCACCACCGGGAAGGTGCGCACTTCGCCGCGGGCGTTGCGCGCCACGATCACCGAGATTTCCTTCTCGAAGTCAACTAATTCTTCCAGCACTCCCGGTGCGTCGAAGCCTTTTGATAAATCTTCGGCCGTACGCAGCACCTGCACGCCGCGTCCGTCGTAACCCGCCCGGCCCAGCTTGTGCACCGCGGGCAGGCGATCAACGTGCTGCGCCAGATCAGCCCGCGACTCGGTGAGCACAAAGTCGGCGGTGGGAATGTCGTGCTGCTGATAAAATTGCTTCTGGGCGCGTTTGTCCTGAATCAGTTCGATCACCTCGGGTTCGGGATATACGGGCGTGCCCTCATCGCGTAGCTGCCGGAGCGCTTCGGGGTTCACGTTCTCAATCTCGATGGTGAGCAGGTCGCAGGTTTGGCCGAAGGCGTAGACGGTGTTGAAGTCGGTGAGCGAACCGGTGGTGAACTGCGTAGCGATAGCGTGACAGGGAGCCTGCGGATTGGGGTCGAGCACGTGCACGGCGAGGTTGAAGTTGATGGCCGATTGGATCAGCATGCGGCCTAGTTGCCCGCCTCCCAGCACACCGAGAACTTTACTACCGGATAAAAAATCTTGGTAAGCGGGATGCGTCACGGAGGTTGGTTGGCCAGTGGGGACGCAAAGTATTCAGGATTCTACTGATTTGCAAAGGCCGACTAATGCATTTTAGAGATCCCTTCGGATACAGCCCCTTCGGATGAAGCTGCTTTGAATGAAGCGGCTTCACGCAGGAAGTCTTTTATCAATGAGTACTCAGCGAGAGACCTTGGTTGTTCATTAACCTGTTCTATGATTTGCCGGGTGGCACGCTCTAGTTCTTCGGTACTAATCTTAAGCATCTCTACGTACTGAGCGCGCACGGCGGGTTCTTCTTCATCCTGAATAAGCTGCATCAATCCCAGGATCGAGCACACCGGGCGACGCACCTCGTGCGACTGAATATAAGCAATCTCGCGAAGCTGTTCGTTCTGGACAGTAATTTTGCGGTAGAACGGGCGAAATACGAAGAAGATTTCAATGATCAGGACCAGGATAGTCACCGCGGCCAGCACCAGTTCTAAATACATCAACGAGACGAGCTTTTGCCGGGCGTTGGTTTCGAAGGAACTTACAATCTGGTCCATAATCACCAGAAAAGCCTGTCCCTGTGCGTCGATCATCTCAATACGCGGGATCAGATCGTTTACCTGCTGAACTTGGTTCGCTGCTCCGAACAGTGCGGTCTGGGAAGGTTGTAACTGCTCAAAAAGTTTTCGGATGTCAGCGTTTTCAAGCGGGGGCAAGCTCAGGCGCGCGCTGCCCCGTTGCAATCCCCAGTGCACTTCATTCCAGAGGCCAGTAAGGTTCTTGAGGGCAATAATATCGTCCTGATTGCGCGTCATAAGGGCTCGGTAGGCCGTTTTCACCAACTTCTGACTTAGCATGCGTTGGCGTCCGGCGAGGTTAATGATGCGTTCATCATGCATTTTCTCCCGAATGGTGTGCTGAATAACCAACTGATTGCCCAGCGTGAGTGCCACTGTAGCGATAAAAACCATCCAGTAGAGTCTACGATGGCGAATAAAGGAGGGAAGTTGGGTAGTACGTTGAGGGGGCAAAGTATACCTATTCATAAAAAACAATTAACCCACGGTGCCCGCTAACTAGCAAAAACACCTCCGGGAAGCAAAGTAAAAATACGTTACTAACCCGAAAGGCACGCGGTAGTCAACTAAAGCAAATCTTATCCGAGAGGCAGTAACGAACAGAATTTGAGTGGTAACCACTACGAAACCACCACTATTTGGCGTGATAAATTAAGTAAAGTTCTAGCTTATCGGTTTGGTCATCCTTTGCCCTTTAGTAATTTCGCCTATGCCTTACATATTGGGAGTGGACGCTGCCTGGACGGCGCATCATCCTTCGGGAATTAGTCTACTGCAGCAGTTGCCAAATGGTTCGCTCACGGTGCTGAAACTGGCCCGCTCGTACCGCGAATTTCTGGAACGAGACACGCCGGATTGGACTGCCAAACCCGAAGCTTCGCCGCCGCCACTCGTCGAGGTGCTAGAGCACTGTCGTGCCCGGGGCTGGCCCGTGCGGGTGGTGGCCTTAGACATTCCGCTGGCACCCCAGCCGGTGCGCGGCTACCGCGAGGCCGACCGAGCGCTCACGCGAGCCTACTCCGGGCGGGGTGCCCCGGTGCACAGTCCCACCCCGCAGCGGCCCGGAATAATTTCCGACGCAATTTATGAGCAACTGACCAGCGTTGGATTTCAGTGGGCCGGTGCCCAGGCGGTGCTTGATCGGCCATCGTTTATTGAAGTGTATCCGCACGCAGCGATCATTGAGTTGTTCGGCTATGCGTACCGGTTCCCCTACAAAGTGCACAAGCGGGGGCAGTACTGGCGCGACGATCCGCCGGAGGTACGGCACCGGAAGTCAATTTTCAGTCTGTTAGAACTTAAACAAAAGATAGCGGGCTACACGACCCTTGCGCTGGGAGTAGAATTTCCCGAGTTAGTGCCGGAGCAGTCGTATTCGCTGCCCTTCTTAAAGGGATACGAGGATGTACTGGATAGTTTGGTGTGCGCGCTCAGTGGTTGGGCTTACGCCGCCGAACGAGCGACTGCCTACGGAGATCAGGATACCGCCATTTGGGTGCCTTTATAAACTATGGTAGCTAACGACAACGGAAAATCTGCTTAAACCACGCTACGCTCCACCATTGTATTTTCCGCAGCATCCGTAATGGTAATCATCGCGAAGTCCCCAATGCGCAGGTACTGGTCTTGCGCCGGAATGAGGACTTCGTTGTCCACCTCGGGCGAGTCGGCTTCGGTGCGGCTTTTAGACTGATCTTTTAAGAGGTAAGTTGGGAAGTCTGTCCCTTCCGTTTGCTTTGCGTGGCTGTAATCTCCTTTTTTCTCCGAGCAATGAAGTCAGACAGCTCTTTTCGTTCGTCTGCTGTCATCTCTCGATTAATTACCGTAAAGTTTACTTCCTTTGGTTCCTTAATATATCCCATAGCTTACGTATAGTAGGTACTAATAAGTTTTTTTGCTGACAAAGTATCAACAACTAGCTGCAATCCGCTCATCCTTTGGGCACCTAGCGTCTTAATATAGTGATTGATTAGCTGCGATTTTGCAAAGAAAGATATATATCCGTCGTATCCTTTGTCAAAGGAAAGTTTACAAGCATAAGCAAACAAATTTCCGGCTACGCCTCGGTATAACCTTTTCTTGCCCTGGTTAAACTTAGCATTCTCAATAAGGTGAACAAAAATATGGTCACGATTATCGCTCACGCTGATCAGACCTTGAATGACATTTGAATTATCTTTAATTACCAACTTACAGAGGTCTCTATCGGTGTTTTTTGACTCCAGTTTCCAATCAAATCTCCAGTGTGATTTCTTATAGCCTCCCTCGTTCGGAGAAAAAGGAAGCACTTCGGTGTCGAACGAATCTCCTGAGATGCAGTTCTCTATAGAATTGGTCAGCTTATCAACCTTGACGTCAATCAGGAAGCTTTTGTCTTTACTCATCGCGGCACAAGTGAATTACGTTTTGGCCGCCCCACCAGATCAAACTCCGAAGCGTCCGTAATCGTAATCATCGCAAAATCACCGATGCGCAGGTACTGATCCTGCGCCGGGATGAGCACTTCGTTGTCTACCTCGGGCGAGTCGGCTTCGGTGCGGCCGATGAAATTGCCGCCCTCCTTGCGGTCGATGAGCACTTTGAGGGTCTGGCCGATCTTGGCGCGGTTCAGTTCTTCCGAAATGCCCTGCTGCACGTCCATCACCCGGTTGGCCCGTTCGTGCTTCACTTCCTCGAGCACGTCGTCGGCCATGCCGTAGGCGTGGGTGCCCTCTTCGTGCGAGTAGGTGAAGATGCCCAACCGGTCGAAGCGCATGCGCTCCACAAAGCTGAGCATCTCGGCAAAATCAGCCTCGGTTTCGCCCGGGTGCCCGGCAATCAGGGTGGTGCGCAGGGCGATGCCCGGCACGCGGGTGCGGATGGTATCAACCAACTGCTCGGTCTTTTCGCGGGTGATGCCCCGGCGCATCCGGCGCAGCATCGCGGTGGAGCCGTGTTGCAGCGGCATATCCAGATAATTGCAGATGTTGCTTCGCTCAGCCATCACGTCGAGCACCTCCAGGGGGAAACCCGACGGGAAGGCGTAGTGCAGCCGAATCCACTCGATGCCCGCCACGTCCGACAGGCGCTGCAGCAGTTCGGCCAGGTTGCGCTTGCGGTACAGATCCAGCCCGTAGTAGGTAGAATCCTGCGCGATGAGCAGCAGCTCTTTGGTGCCGTTGCGGGCCAGCGACTGCGCTTCTTTTACGAGGTTTTCCATCGGTCTGGACACGTGCTTGCCGCGCATCAGCGGGATGGCGCAGAACGAGCAGGGACGGTCGCAGCCCTCGGCAATTTTCAGATAAGCATAATGGCGGGCGGTGGTGGTGATGCGCTCACCCAGCAGCTCGTGCCGGTAGGTGGCGTTGAGCCGCTTAAGCAGCAGGGGCAGCTCGAACGTGCCGAAGAAAGCGTCTACTTCGGGGATTTCTTGCTCCAGACTGTCTTTGTAGCGCTGCGACAGGCAGCCGGTGACGTAGAGTTTCTCGATCAGCCCGTCGTGCTTGGCGTCGGCGTAGCGCAGGATGGTGTCGATAGATTCTTGCTTGGCGTTGTCGATAAAGCCGCAGGTGTTCACCACCACAATGTTGGCGTCGTCTTGCTGCGCCTCGTGGGTAGCGGTAATTTTGTTGCCCCGCAGTTGGGTGAGCAGCACTTCGGAGTCGACCAGGTTTTTGGAGCAACCCAGTGTGACAATGTTGACGGTATCTTTCTTTCTTGCTTTGGTCTTCAAATCAATGACTTCTTTTAAATGTTCACAAAATTAACAAAATTTGCCGGACGCTAATTCGTTATCTTGGCGTTCGTTTGCTTGCGCGTGTTGCCTTCTGCATGAATCTTTTTCCCCTTGTTTCTTTGAAAAATTGCTTGCCGCTGCTGGCGGTGGTGCTTTTCTTCGGCCTAGCTGCTTGCGAGGATGAGCCGGGTTGTGTGACAAACAATACTGATGTAGTGAGATTAGCTTTTTACAAGATAGATGACACTACCTTGCGTAATCCTGATCGGGTAATAGTCGCAGGCGTGAATGCGGTGGGTGCTGGTGGTTACAGCATTGACTCAGTACCAATGGAGCGAACAGAGTACGTCCTATTCCTAAATCCTTCAGAAGATGTATCTACTTTTTATCTTCTCCGAGATAATGGAGCAGTGGATACCATCGTGCTTCGCTACCAACGTGAGCAACAACTCATCTCGCCCGATTGTGGCCCCACGCAGCGGTTCTTTAACCTGACAGTAGATACCACCCGAGGAAGTCTCACGACCCTAGACTCTTTTCGATTGACCGAACCTGAGTTATCGAGACTTGGTGATGCTAATCTGGAAATTTATACCTGCCAGGACGAGTTCTATACGCAGGAGGTGCGACTTAACTTCCAGCAGAAAGATACGCTGGTGCGCACCGATAGTTTGTTTATACGAAGCATTACTGACGAAACCGGGCGGGTGCTGGTCGAGAACGATACGGCCTTTGGCACGCTCGATCTGCCCATTAACCTACTGGCCGACCGGACTACGTTCACCTTCGAACTGCTGTCCAACGGCGACCAACCGGCCCGCACCGAAACCCTGACGATTACCTACGAGCAAGAAGCCGTTCGTTTTGCCGAAAGCTGCCGCCTCCAAACCCGCTTCTTCAGCCTCGACACACTCATCGGAGGCACCACCTTCGACTCGGTGCGCATCGAGAACCGCGAACTGGCCCAAGACGTATCCCTAAACCTACGCATCGTTGATTTTATCCCGTAGTCTGCACGTATTTGTTTTTTTAGGATTGTCCGCACTGCTACTGGGTAGCGGAGTGAGTTACGCCCAAACCGAAGCAGACACCACCGCGCAAAAAGCATTTAATATCCGCCCGTCGGGGTTGCGGATCGGCGTCACACTCAACGACCTGATCCGCACGGCCACCAACGCCGCCGACACGCGCTACAGCTTCCAGGGCGACCTGGCCTTCGGTCGTTTTATGCTGGTGACCGAATACGGCGTGGCCAACACCCAGCAGCAGAACAATCCCGACCGCCTTGCCTCGCCCTATACCTACGACAGCCAGGGTTCTTTTCTTCGGGTGGGCATCGACGTGAACCTGCTCAAAGATCGCGAGGTAAACGACTACGACGCGGCCGGAAGCATCCTGTTGTTCGGACTACGCTTCGGGCGGGCGCAAATTAATGACCAGCTGTCGTACGAACTGGTTGATCCGTTGTGGGGAAACAGTGCGCTGACCCAAGAAAACAACGGCTTGGTAGCCACCTGGGCCGAGATGACGGCCGGAGTGAAGGTTGAGGTGTTTAAAAACGTTTTTTTGGGCTACAACCTGCGCTTCAAGTTCGCCCAGGGCTTTTCCGACCAGCCAACGCTGCTTCCTTACTACATCCCGGGCTTCGGGCGCAGTGATCGCCCCGAGCGGTTCGGCTTCGACTATTCTATCTTCTACCGCATTCCCCTAAAGCGCCGCAAAGCCCGTCCTATTCTGATTGAAGATATATCCGATCAATAGCGAGCCGCGCACCAATTTGGCGCAGTACCTCCGGTACCATGCCTAACGTAAAAGGGTTCTCCGAGCCCAACGGCGTAGATGAAAATTGTCCTCCAATAACGAAAATGGATGATTACGTCTCCAGCACCATCACCGCATCCTGCGCATCGGGAGGGTTGAGCGGCACCGTATCCTCATCGGTAGTCATCTCCTCTGGCTCGTAAACATTCGCTGCCGGATCAAACCAACGAAGTCGGTAAGCGTGCCGTTGCGGGTTGCGCAAATCCACCGAAGTGGCGGCGGGCAGGTAGACCAGCACCGTGCGGTGATTGTCGCTTCGCAACACCGACACAAAGCGCTGATAGTCCTCGTCGCCGGGCTGTTGCGCTAGCAAATCGTTATCGGGGAAAAGCTCCCACCACCGAAACTGCTGCATAAACTCCGCTAAATATCCCACCTGCAAACTGCCCGGCAGGTCTACACTCTCTCGCCACGAGCGCGTTGGTTGTCGGCCCAGCGCCCCGTGGTTCAGAATACGCTCGCCGGGCCTGATCCAGGGCCAGATGCCGTTGGCCCCGTAGGTGATGCCCGCCGGAGGAGTAGCGAATACACTTCGGTACGAAGCATTGCGCACCGCTTCGGCGTCGATCTCCGGCCGCAGTTCTTCGTAGCAGGGCTCCATATTGATGGTGGGCCGCGCGGGCAACTGCGCCCCGGTGCGGGCCGCCGGACCGCGGGTGACAAAGTCCACCGCCGCCCGATCGGTGCCGTGCCCCGACTGGTAGCCCACCACGTTGAGCCACGGCTCCTTGGCGTAGGCGTCGCCGATCCACGACCGGCCCATCGGGTGCAGCGCGACTACGGGGGAGTTGCCACTCTGGGCCGCATCGCCAAAAACTTTGCGTCCGATATGCTTCCAGCGTCGCGCGTAGAAGTTCAGGTAGTAGCCGTCACCGCCCAGCAGCCACAGCCCGTGGTGACCACCGTAGCGGGCCACGATGTACCGCGCCAGCAGCACCGCCTGATCGCGCGGCAAAGTGACGCCGGGGCTGAGCGACCGTCCCGCCCCGAAGGGCAAGGCCCACAGCAGCACCGGCGCGGCCAGCAGTCCGTGGGCATTGATCTGGTCTACCTTGCCATCCAGATGCCGGAAGAAGGCCGGGTTGATGGCGATGCGCCGGTGCCCGGTGTAGGCAGTTTGCAACTGACTATTCGTATCGCAGCCCCGCCACTGGGTGGCCACGAACTGGACGGCGGTGTAGTGGTGCTGGGCCCGGTGGGCCAGATAAGTAGTCCATTCGGCTTCGGTCGATTTCAGGGGGCCGTTCCAGGCGGTGCAGGCGGCGTAAAAGAAGGGCGTGTCGTCGGCGTGCCGGAGGAAGCGCTCACCGGGGCGGTGCTCAATGGCTCCGTGCCGGTAGAGGGGCAGTGGGTTCGGATTGGGTTCGCACACAAATTGCCCTTCCTGCTCGTGCAGTCCGGCGTTGTCGGAGTCGGAACACTGCGTTTGGTAGTGCCAGTCACCAGGTTCGTCGGGCATAAAGCGCACCCGCCAGTCGTGCCCGCCGTTCCAGAAGCCTCGCACGGTTTTCTGTCCTCCCGAGGGCGCAGTGAAAGTGATTTGAAACGCATGGACCTCGTGTAAGGGGCTTTCGTACAGCGTTTCGCTGCGAAAACTTTGCTCGAAGATACCCCATTGGGGAGTGGAGGTAGGCGCTAGCTTTTCCAATCTTGCTTGTTTATCCGGTAGGTGCAGTAGGTTGGATCTTGCTTTGTTAAGTGCGCCTGCTTCGGATCGGTGACTCTTGTTCCTCCTAACTTCTCAACTGCCCGCTGAGAACGGATATTCTGTAGGTCAATGTGAAAAAGAACGTCTTCCACCGATGCGAACGCGTGCTCGATCATGAGCTTCTTGACGGCGCGGTTGTACTTCCCGCCCCAGTACGCCCGTTCCAAGAACGACCAGCCTATTTCAATCGCTGAATCAATTCCCTCTATCCGATTAAACCTGCTGCTTCCAATAGCCTGGCCGGTTGCTTTGTCCAGGATGAGTAGCGCGCCCTTGGAGTCAATCGCATCCCGGAAGAAATCATCGAACATCGCCCGCTGGTATCGGTCGCTGGGGTGCTGCTCCCAAATTAGCGGGTCCCGGGCCACCTCGTACAGTAATTCAACGTCCGATTCTGCCAAAGGGCGTAAGCGAACCAGTTCGTCTTCTAAGGTGGGTTGCCGGTCTAAGTTCATGAGTAACGAGATTTAAAGTTGCAACGGCATCACCTTTACCACCGCGTCGGTGTTGAGTGGACCGTAAATGTGCGGGAACAGCTCCTCGGCAGGAGTGGTTACCCCCGGCGGATCGACACCGGGCTCATATCGAATCTCCGCTTGCACCTTGAGCGCATCAATGGTGAGCACCACCCAGGCGGTGTCGACGGTGAACAAGCCGCTCCGTTTCAGGCGCTCCAATTGATCGGCCTGCGAAGTGTGGATAAACCCCTCGTCGGCTAAGCTGGTCGGAGCGTAGTGACCGGTGGTCGCGGCGGCCGACCAGTCGTCAGCGCGGGCCACGTGGTAAATAGGATCGTTTCCTCGCAAAATCATTCGGTTGGTGAAACGGACGAACGCGCGTAAATTAGCACTTACGGCGAGCAAACGAAAATCGTGGGGCTTCACCGCATCGTGCACGGCCAGCACCGCGTAGGGCAGCCAGCCCAGGTAGAGCAGCAGCAGCGCGGGCAAGAACACGTAGATCACTATCCAGGGATTGTAAATATTGAGAAAAAGCGACAGCAGACTAAGCGGAGCGGCAATTCCTCCGACGACCAGCGGCAACCAGGCGCGCCGCTGTTCGATCGCCACGGTTTTTAGGATTGTCCGCTCAAAAGCCTGCTTTTTGCCCCGAAATTGCACCACCAGATACCGCTCGGTGAGCCAACAACGGTTGCGCTCGTCATCCGCCCGGTGCAAATAACAGACGGCGATGGGCGCTTCCAAATCCGCGAGGGTAGACATAGGCACAATAATAACTTTGAGATGGGCAAACGACTTGCTACTTTTATCGGATATTACCTTACAAAAGTTACTGCTATGCCTAGCCACCATCCAGCCACCCGCTGCGTGCACGCCGGAACCGAAAGCCACGATCCGCGCTACGGAGTGAACACTCCGGTGTATACCTCGTCGGCCTTCGGTTACCTGGATACCGAAGAAAACCAGTATCCACGCTACTACAACACGCCCAACCAGCGCACGGTGGTGGACAAACTCTGCGCGCTAGAACAGGGCGAAGCGGGGATTCTGTTTGGTTCGGGCATGGCGGCCATCAGCACCACCCTGCTGGCCTTGCTGCAAGCGGGCGACCACCTGCTGTTGCAAAGCAACCTGTACGGCGGCACCTACCACTTCGTGACGGCCGAGTTAGAGCGACTGGGCATAGCGTATACCCTGGTGGATGCCTCGGACATGGATAACTTTGCGGCAGCGGTGCAGCCTAATACCCGCGTCATCTACGTAGAAACTCCCTCCAATCCGCTGCTCAAGATCACCGACCTGCGGGCAGTGGCCCGCATTGCTCAAAGCCGCGGGTTGGTATCGGTAATTGACAATACCTTTGCTTCGCCCGTTAACCAGAACCCGCTGGTGCTGGGCATCGACGTGGTGATCCACAGTGGAACCAAGTACTTGGGCGGACACAGCGACCTATGCTTCGGCGCGGTGGTAACGTCCGCTACGTTACGCGAACGGATTCACCGGCGGGCGATCAACCTGGGCGGGAGCATCAACGCCACCACCGCCGCCCTCATCGAGCGAAGCCTGAAGACCCTGCACCTACGCGTGCAGCAGCAGAACCGCAACGCACAACAAGTAGCTGAGTTCCTGGACCAGCACCCCGCCGTGCGCACGGTAAATTATCCCGGATTGCCGCACCATCCGGGGCACGATATTGCTCAGGAGCAGATGAGTGGCTTCGGAGGCATGCTTTCGTTCGTGCCCGAGGTGCCGGGGCTGGCGGAGGCGGTGGCCCTGATGCGCCGACTGCGCGTGATCACCCCGGCTTTGAGTTTGGGTGGAGTGGAGACTTTGATTTGTTCCCCGGCGCAGACCTCGCACAGCAAGCTCACGCCCGAAGAGCGGCAACAAGTAGGAGTGGAAGACGCCCTGCTACGCGTCTCGGTAGGTATTGAGCACGCCAATGATCTGATCGCTGACCTGGAACAAGCGTTGGTCGCGATTCAGCAGCCCGTTAGAATCGGGTAGTCTCCAGTCCGGATTTCCCCCAAAGGCTATTCTGCTGAATGTGCTGCTTATTGGTTCCTAGAAATAGCCACTACTAACAATTTATACCCATTCCATATAAGACTGGATTGGCGATTTTCCGGATCGATCTCGGTTAACACCCTGAACAATTAAATTTTTGAGCGCTTTTTCCGATGAATTAACTAGCCAATTGATCTCTGGCGGCCAGCGTTCTTAGCCTAACCTGAGCGGTTGGTATCGGGTAGTAGATCACTTGACTACAACATTTTTTAAGAAAATAGTTTTCACTTCACAATTCTTCATAACCATGCATCAACACACAAAGAACGGACACGAAGGGTCTAAAAACATGGGAATCGCTATCGTCGGACTGGGGGGCGCGGTAGCCACCACCGCAGTGGCGGGTAGCCTGCTCATTCAACGCGGCGAACAGGACAAAGTAGGACTGCCACTGGCTGGGTTCGATCATCTGAACCTCACGGCCTACGAGAACCTGCGCTTCAGGGGGTGGGATATTTTCGACGAAAACCTCTACGAAGCGGCGCGGCGCCACAAAGTGCTCGACAACGAACAACTGTCGACAATCAAAGAAGAACTTCAGGCGATTACGCCCTGGTCGGGCACCGCCAACCAAGCTTTTTGTGCCGGAGTGACCAATGGCGAAACCAGCGAGGCGCCCCTGCGTGAGCAGGTGGAGCGCATTCAGCAAGACCTCACAGCGTTTGCCAACGAAGTGGGCGGTCCGGTCGTGGTGATGAACCTGGCCTCTACCGAGCACGCGGTCGACGTTTCGGATCCTGCTTTCCAAACCGTGCGGGGCTTCGGGCAGGCGCTGGACGACAACTCGCCGCTGATCTCCCCCGCGATGCTCTACGCTTACGCCGCCATCGAGCAGGGCGTTCCCTACGCCAACTTCACGCCGAGTATGGCGGTTGATATTCCGGCGCTGATCGAGTTATCCGTGCAAAAAAGCGTGCCGGTAGCCGGAAAAGACGGCAAAACCGGGCAAACCTTTGTCAAAACGGTGCTGGCTCCGGCCCTGCGGGCTCGCGCGCTCCACGTGGACGGCTGGTTCTCCACGAACATTCTGGGCAACCGCGACGGACAAGCGCTCGACCAACCCGAGTCTTTGAAGTCAAAAATTAACACCAAGGGTAGTGTGCTGGATGCCTGCCTGGATTACAAGGTAGAAAACCACATTGTGCACATCCACTACTACAAACCCAAGGGCGATGACAAAGAAGCGTGGGATCACATCGATATTTCGGGCTTCCTGGGCTACAAGATGCAGATCAAAGTCGATTTTCTGTGTAAAGACTCGATCCTGGCCGCGCCGCTGGTGATCGAAATCTGCCGTTGTCTGGATTTGGCCCACCGCTGCGGCGAGGCTGGTCCCATTGCTGAACTGGGTGCCTTCTTCAAAGCTCCACTCACCATCAACGGCAGCACCCCTGAGCACCGCTTCCCTGAGCAGCAAGCTATTTTGCTGGAGTGGCTCAACCGACTGAGCGAGCAGGCACTGGCTTCGGTAGCATCAAAAGAAGAGGAAGCGGTGGTCGCTGAGTAACCGATGGAAGCCACCGTGCCCACGGCCGATCAGCCAGTGCTACGCGCTTTGCGTACGTTGCTAATCGAGCTGGAGGATCTAAAGCGACAGCAACCGGCGCATTATTCACAAAGCATCGCTTCCACCCTCTTCGTAGAGAGCTGGAAGCGATTGCTGAAGGGGGAAGACGTTGAGCAGGTAGCCGCCACGATCACCAACAAGGCGATTGTTTCGGTGTTGCTGCCGGGTTGCGATGCGCATTTTGTGCGGGAAGCAGGACTCGAGCAAGCAGCAGTAGTCGAGATATACAAAAAAGCGCTGCGGACCAGCGCGTACGACCGTCTGGACAGCAGGATATACGAAATGCTTTTGGCAGGCATTCCGCCGTTGGTTAATGAATATTTTGAGGACACATCTGGCGAGAAGATGTCTGATGCCGATTTTCAGCAGCAAGCTTGGTTCGTAGACGTGTTGTGCCGACAACCCCGGGCGGGAGCTACCAAGCCGGGACGGCCCCGGATGCTGCTGGTGCCACCGGAGATGCACTCTGATCACTGCTTGACCACCGCGGTGTTCGCCGTGCTGCTGTCGCCGACCTTTGGGGCGACGCCCGGTTTGCCGTTTCTGACGGGCTTATCACACCACCTGCACAACGCTGTGCTGCCCGACTGCGGATTTGGTGGCGAAATATTGTTAGATGAGTGGTTGTCGGACATTATAGCACGGGCTCGCCGCAAGGCGCTGGCTGGTCTAAACCCACTGCTCGCGCAGCAGGTGCAACAAGCTCTTAACACGCACGAGAACTTAAGCTTGGCCGAAGGCCGTACCGCCAGCGCGGCCGACGTGCTCGACCGGGTACTCAACGTGCAGTGGCGCACGCGGGCGGCGCGCGTCAAAGACGAAGATATTTTAGAAGAACTGGATCTGGTGCACGAAGGACCAATCAAGCGATTTCAGACAGAGATACTCAGCGCTACGGATGTATGGCAATAACGCTAAGCAGAAAAACTTAACCCTGAGCAATACCTTGGAAAGCATCACACCCCGGGGAGCAGCAGAGCGAACCTCCTTGGTGGAACTTATAAGTCCGCACAACGGAAATCCGCTGACCCCGCACGCTCCGAATCTACTGAGCGACGGCGAACTGCTGTGGCCGGTGGTGGATGGCATTGCCTACCTGCGGCCCAAACACGCCGTGCGCGAAGCTGCCGTCGCCCGGTTGCAACGAAATCAGCCCCAGAATGCGCTCATCACTTTGCTTGGAGATCAGGACCCGTTTGCCCCGTTGCCCCCGCCCGCCGCTGATACGCTGCGTAAACTGATTAACGAATCGACCATCAATCTCCGAACCGCCCTGCGGATGCTGAACTACGGTCCGGTGGCTGATTACTTCACCTACCGCTGGGCCACGCCCACCTTCTTGTCGGGTTTGGCGCTGTTGCAACTCACGGTCCGGGGCCAGCAACCGGTGGTAGAAATTGCTTGCGGTATGGGGCACTTTTTGCGCACGCTGGAAGCAAACGGAGTGGCCACCGCCGGAGTCGATCTGGTTTTTTCTAAACTATGGCTAGCGCGACGATACCTAGGAGTACAAGGGACGCTCGTTTGCGGCGACACCAACGCACTGCCACTGCGTTGCGAGCAACCAACCACCGTTTTTTGTCACGATGCTTTCTACTTTTTCAAGGAGAAGGAAGCCGTGCTAAACTGTCTGCGCGGCCTAGCCGCCGGTGGTACCCTAGCGCTAGGGCACGTGCACACCAACGCCATCGACCATGGGGTGGCGGGTACGTTGCAATCGGCCGAAATCTACGGACAGATGGCGGATGCCCACGCTAGTTTTTATGACGATAAAGCGTTAACGGCTGCCTGGCTTACCCGGAAGGTGCCTTCGGTGCAAGCGTCTGAAACGCTCAATCAGGCCGAAGCGGTAGCCTGGATAGAAGGCGAAACGAACGCCGATCTTTTTCCGCTGGATCGCGCGGCTGCGCCCTTATCGCGCAATCCGTTGCTGGCCTCGGACGGCAGCGTTCAGTGGCCCACCGAGCGCTTTCGGAACGAGTACGAAGCTGATTCCGATTACCTTCGGGACACGGTCTTACCCAAAGATGATTGGGAAGCATTAAATGCCGAAGAACGAGTGCGTTTGTTCAGAAATAGAATCTTGCTAGACCTTCCCCCCGCATGGTAGACCCACTCAAACTGGGCATCGTTGGCTTCGGCTGGGTGGCCCGCGACTATATGGTTCCGGCCATCCGGCAGAGTAGACGGGTAACGCTTACCGCGGTATGCAGTGCCAACGCTTCGGAGATGACCACTTTGCCCGCCGAGGTGCAGCAGTTCACTAACCTGGACGACATGCTCCGGCAGGCTTCGGTGGATGCGGTGTATATCGCCACTCCTAACCACCTGCACTGCGTCCAAACCGTCGCTTGTCTGGAGGCTGGCTGGCACGTGCTGTGCGAAAAACCGATGGCCACCGTCCCGGAAGACGCCGAGACGATGATCCAAGCGGCGCAACGGAGCAGAAAAATATACGCTACCGCCTTCGACCAGCGCTTTCACCCCGCCCATCAGGTCATTCAGCAACTTGTTCAGAACCAGTTGCTGGGCACCGTCACCCAGGTGAAGATCGACTACGCCTGCTGGTTACCCGCCGACTGGGCACCCGACAACTGGCGTATAGATCAGCAGAAGGCGGGCGGCGGGGCCATCATTGACCTGGCTCCCCACGGACTAGACCTGCTGGAAACGCTGCTTAATGATCGTATCATTGAACTAACGCTATACGCCCAGCGGGCCGTACACTCCTACGCGGTTGACGACGGCGGGGTGTTGCTGCTGCGCTTTGCCAGCGGCACCTTGGGTTCGATACACGTGGGCTATAACCGCCCCGAGGCGTTTCCACGGCGGCGCCTGGAAATTATTGGCACCGAACGCATGCTAATCGCCGAAAACACCCTGGGACAAGACGCGGGCGGCACCGTACGCCTGTTTCGGGCCAACGGAGAAGCGGGAAAGCGGGTGCCGTTCAATACCCAGGCATCGCCTTTCGCGCAACAGGTCGACCACTTTGCTGATCAAATTCTGTCAGGATGCCCACCGCAACGGACTCCCGAAGACGACCTCCGACTCTTCAATCTGCTCCACCGAGCGCTAGCCAAAGCCGACGAACAACTGCGACCTCATCATTCAACCTAAAATTACCTAATGGCCCTAACGCACTACGCTTGCACCCACTGCGGCAGTTGGATTCTTTGGTTCGACACCCGCGAACCCGTTTACTGCGCCAACTGCCTGGACGTGCGTAACGCCCTGCCCGACGAAGATTTTACCTACCTGCCCATCGCCGAAGCGCCCGGCAAGTACACTACCAAGTGGCACGAGGTGCTGCCCGGCCTGTGGGACTTTCGGACCGAACCCCAATTAGGGCTAGGTTCGCACGGCTGGCTCATTCAGCGCGATATAGGCAACATCGCCTTTGAAGCGGCCCCCTACTACACCGACGAAGCCTTTGAGAAGATTAAAGAACTGGGTGGAGTGAGCATTCTGTCGGCCTCGCACCCCCACGGCTACGGGGCGCTGTGGCAGCTGCAAGAAGCTTTTTCGCCCCAACTCATCATCCACAAACACGATCTGGAGCACACCAAAGCCTTTCGCGTCAACCACCCCATCGACGACCGGGAGGTGCTGGACGAGCACCGCGTGATGCTGCGCCTGGGAGGACACTACGACGGCCAAACGGCGCTTTACGACGCCGAAAAGAAGATTCTGTTCGCCGGAGATGCGCTCAAAATTGATTTTGACGAGCACGAAGTCCCCCGCGCCCTGAGTTGCCACAAGGGTTTTCACTACCATATTCCGCTCACCCGCGACGAACTGCTGCATTATCAAGAGGTGTTTTCCACCTTTGATTTTGAGCACGTGTGCACTCCCTTTGAGTTCGGACGCGGCGTGTCGCAGCGGCAGGCGATGGCGCTGATCAACCATTTGTTACAAACCGAACCGCATACCCAGCCGGTTCCGATCAAACAACTACTGTTATGAACGAGTCTCACCTCAAACGCACGCTGCGTACTTACCAGGATAATCTGCCTGCGGGCAAGCTGGAAAGTTTTCGCATCGACCCCATCGACTACCTGGGAGTACCCATCGTGGATGTTACGTTTCTTCCTAAACCCTACGAGCGATTGTACAACGGCGTCGGCTACGGAGAGAACGAGCTAAGGGCTCAGTTGAGTGCTTTCGGCGAAATGTACGAGGTTATGGCTATCTCCGAGGTGTTTTTGTCCTCCCCGATGCAAGAGGGCAGCTACCGGGAAATGGTTCAGCGACAGGGACGCGAGCAGGTGATCGATCCGCTCACGCTGGTGCTGCCCGCCGGATCGCCCTACACCCCTGACACCCCGTTGCGGTGGACCGAGGTGAAACGACTCTCGGACGATGCTCCCGCCTGGGCACCCAGTGAATTCGTGACCAATATTCAGGCCGACGTGGCGTATCCCAATCAACTCACCACCGCCATCACCAACGGCGACGGGGCGGGTGAATCCCGCGAGCGGGCCCTACTGCACGGCCTGCTCGAGCTCTTGCAGCGCGACGGCAACTGCGACTCGTTTCGGGCGCTGGATCAGGGCAAAGTCATCGACGTGAACGGTATCGCGCCTACTACCCGCCAACTCATGGACGAACTAGCGGGGAAAGGACTCGCGGTGATTCCCAAACTGGCCCGCCCAACGTGTGGCTGCGTGAGCGTGTATGCCGTGGGTAACGACCGCTCGGGCGAGCGTTTTCCGCTGAGCGTGACCGCCTGCGGGGAGGCCGCTGATCCGGACTTCAACCGGGCCATGCACAAAGCGGTACTGGAATGCGCCTCGTCCCACTCCCGTAAGCTGTTTTATCACTGCTCGTTCGACCGAAAAAGGGAGATCGCTCCGCCGGGCTACATCGAAAAGTACACCAACAAATTAGTACTGAAAGAAGAAGAACCCCGGTCGCTGTGGGCGCTGGTGGAGTGGTTGTCGCTGAGCCGCGAGCAACTGTACCAACGGCTGGCCGACACGGTATTCTCCCAAAAAGAGGTTGTTAACCCGGATGATTTTCCCCGCTTTGCTTCGGAAGATCTTGGCGAACGATTGCAAACCGTGCGGCAGGGCATTGCCGCCGAAGGGATGGAGATGTATTACTTCGCCGCCACGTCCGCCGACCACCCGGTGCAGGTCACCAAAGCCATCGTGCCGGGCATGGAGATGGAGCTGGGAAGCTACCACCGCCTCGGCGTACGGGGTGTGCAGCGTCTGTTGGACCGACAAGATGAATTGATCAGTCGCGCGGGCGGGGTAGGCAAGGCGCGCGTCCGGCTCACCGACGCGCAAGAAGAAACCGTGGGTGGACCCTGCTGGTTAAACGTTGCGCGATTGGATGAGCGGGTAGCGCCGCTGTATCCGCTCTACCGAGAACCGTCGGAGCACTCCGCCCCCTACGCCCAGGAAACCGGGTACTTTGACCAGAAAACGGTGTAAACAGCGCCGTTCGGGCGCGTTTTCACCGCGTTCGCACCGATCTCGAACCAAACGAATCTACTTCAGCCTTATGCCTCCCAAACCCCTACGTTACGCCTGGAACACCAACGGCTGCGCCAACCACCGCCTCTACGACGCCATCGAGCTGGTGGCCGACGCGGGCTACGACGGGCTCGCCCTTACGCTCGACTGGCACCACCTAGATCCCTTTGCCGCTGACTGGCAGCAACAAACCGAGCGGCTGCGCACTACCTTGGACGATAAAAAACTGGGTAGCGTGATCGAGACCGGCGCCCGCTTTCTGCTCAATCCCCGAGTGAAACACGAGCCCACGCTTGTCAATCCCGTAAAAGCCGGTCGCCAGCACCGGGTGGAGTTTCTGAAACGCGCGGTAGACATTGCGGCTGAACTGGGTTCGGAAGCAGTATCGTTTTGGGCCGGAGTGCGACAATCAACCGTTTCGGCCGAACAGGCCAATCAGTGGCTGACCGAAGGCATCGGCGAACTGCTCAACTACGCGCAGAGTAAGAACGTGACTCTGGCCGTGGAACCGGAGCCGGGCATGCAGATCGAGACTATCGCCGACCTGGAGCGCATCAAAGCGAACCTGCCCGTTGCCACCCACGACGCCCTGACGCTGGCGCTGGACGTGGGGCACGTGTGGGTGACCGGCGAGATGGACCCCGCCGCGGCGGTGCGACAGTACGGTAAGACCTGCGGTACCGCCGCCATCGAAGGCATGAACCGGGGAGTGCACGAGCACCTGCCCGTGACCCAGGGCGATATGGACGTAGCGGGCATTATCCGAAGCTTCCAGCAGATTGAGTTTGACCGGCTGATCTGCGTGGAGCTGTCACGCGACTCGCATCGAGCCCATCAGGCGATTGGTGAAACAATTGAAGCCCTAAAGAAAATGGAAAATAGTCGATAGTCGACCGTCCACAGCCGACCGTCTAAATACTATAGTTGCCTTCTCTGTAGACTGCCGACTATCTGCTTTTAGCTGTGGGCTATCGACCGTGGACTGTTAACTATCAACTACTTAAACCTTCCCACCATGAGAATTTGCTTTGTTTCCCGCCGTTACTTTCCGGCCGTATCGGGTATGAGCGTGTACGCGCGTAACATGACGCGAGCGCTGGCCGAGCGGGGCCACGAGATCGTGATGATCAGTCAGTACCGCGAAGACCCCCGGGGCGTGGGCATCTACGGCGGCGGTCCGCCACCGGCCGAACCCTGGATGCAAGTGCACGGACTGCGCTCGTTCGGAGAAGAACGCGCCGACGCCCAAACCCCGGCCGATTTCGAGAGCGACACCCAAGCGATGATCGATCAGGCACTCCACTACCACCAGCAGCAACCCTTCGAACGTGGTACATGCGCAGTATTGTTACCCGACGGGCTTGGCTGCCCTCGAGATCAGTCGGCAGCTGGGCATTCCGAGTGTGGTGTCGATTCAGGGGGGTGACGGGCACTGGGTGGGCTTATGCTGCTCCACCCACCGGCAGGCCATGCGGGCGGTGCTGAACCACGCCACGGCGCTGGTGATCGGGTGCCGCAGTTTCGCCGACGAGGTGGTGCACAACCACAACATTCCGCTGGAGCGCCTCACCATTGTGCCGGGGGCCACCAACGTGGACCAGTTTAAACCTACGCAACCCATTGGAGCGTTACGCGACCCAGCGCGCTTGCTGTACCACGGTCGGGTGGATCAGCGCAAGGGGGTGTTGGACTTCGTGCGCGCCGGGCGGCAGTTGCTGGATGCGGATGAATCGGTGCGCCTGATTATTTCCGGCATTGGGCCGGATGTAGAACCTGCCCGCCGTTTGGTCAGCGAACTGAAGATGGAAGATCAAACCGACTTTCTAGGGGCAGTGCCCTACGACGAGGCGGCGAACGTGTACGCGCAGGGCGATCTGTTTGTTTCTCCTACCTACGCCGAGGGGTTCTCAAATACCATTCTGGAGGCGATGGCCAGCGGCCTGCCCATCGTGTCTACCCGCACGGTAGGAGTAGTCGATTGTCTGGAAGACGAAGTGAACGCCGCGTTAGTAGAACCCGGCGACGTGGAAGCCCTCACCCAAGCCACGCAGCGGATGTTGCACGATGAGCCCTACCGCGTAGGGTTGGCGCAACGGGCCTACAAGGAGGTGATCAGTCGGTACTCGTGGCCGGTGGTGGCGCAGCAACTGGAAGGGATCTACCGGGAAGTGAGGGACATCAGACTTGACCACGCCTGGCAAGAAATATACAATATTGAGGCTACCGTAGCGGAGGCCGACCTTGGTTGTCGGTTTCGCCAGGACCCGCACCTGCTATGAAAATTGCGTTGTTGTCGCCCCACCTCGACGATGCCGTGTTTTCGGTAGGAGGACTCATGGCTGCCCTGGCCGACGAGGGCCACGAACTGCACGTGGTGACCTGCTTCACCCGCTCGGTGCCGAATCCCACTGGCTTTGCGTTGGCCTGTCAGCTCGACAAAGGCTTATCGGCCGAGGTAGATTACATGCAGATACGGCGGGAAGAAGAGGTGCGGGCCTGCGAATTGCTGAGCGCGCAACCCCACTGGCTAGACCTGCCCGAAGCGCCGCACCGCGGCTATCATTCGGCCACCGCTCTGTTCGGCGATTTGGTGGCAGCAGACACTGTTCAGCCAGCGTTGAAAGAGCGATTGGGCGATACCGTAGCAGAAATTAAACCCGATCTGATTCTTTCGCCCGAGGGCATCGGCCACCATGTGGACCATCGGCAGGTGCGGCGGGCGGTGACCCAGTTGCCAGAACGTTTTCCGGCGACGCTTTTTCTCCGTTGGTACGACGAACCGTACCTGTCGCGCCATCCGGAGCAGTATCCGGAACGGGTAACCGACGATCGGCCCGCTTGGTCGGCGCTGCATGAGCAAGCGGAGCGTCCTGAGGGAGAGGTAGTTTGCTTAGACGTAACGCCCTTTGCGGATCGGAAGATTACGGCCTGCGCAGCTTACGTTACCCAGGTAAGCTTTCAGTTCGGGGGGCAAGAGCAGATTCGGGCGGGTCTGGAACGGCAGGGGCGGCTTACGGAGTTGGTCAGGTGATACAGAACGCTTGTGCATCATGCATAAGTAGGAGCGACCATTGTCCGGAACCTCGTACTTTGCTGCTTCTGCTGACCAAACGACAGTATGACTCATTGTTAAACTTACTTAGCAAGCAGAGAAGGAAGCGCATCGAGAACGCATTAGTGATACGGCCCGTCCCCTTCTGTCATCCCGTAGGGAACTCATAACTTTTGGCTACGGATGTAAAAGGCGGCCGCCATAGAAATCGCGGTTTCTTCCCAAATGACATGGACTGAGAAGCAGGGAAGGAAACTTACTACCGGAGGAGAGAAAGAATCCATGCGCATAAGGCATTTCAAAAGGAACGTATTGGCCCTTACCGTACTCTCAATCCACGCTGCAATAGGTTCCCTACGGGATGATAAGGGGGGGGAATGCACTATGATACCATCTTTAATCCACCAAAAGTAGTAGCACATGCTACGATCAGTGGGAAAATATTACTCCTGAAAGAACTGTGAGAATCCTTTTCTAACCAACCCCTGCTTCAGCACATCATCTCTCGTCCATAGTTCTCCGTCTAACGCGAAGGTCAGGGCAACAAAAGGAGTGTCTTTCTCATCAATGTCATTGCAGAGCCGGTAGGCAGCAATCATATCTTCCGTCGAGATAGTATCTTCGTTCACAAACGAGATATAACGGATTAAATCAGTCAATAATTCGTAGGTTTCTTCAGCAGAAATCTTAGACGCCCGAACGATCCGTTCTTTGTGCTTGAATATCTCCACAATAAGAAAGTGAGGGACGTAGAAGCGGATATCGGAACGCTCTAATTGACGCCGAATAGCAGACTGTTTCTTCCGTAACCCGGCAAAAACCACGTTAGTATCTACGATAATGGTCATCACGCGTCTTTCTCAATCCAGCGCGCTTTGTTCTTGCTCCACCAGCCAGCCTTAATCTCTTCGCCGAGTTGCTCTACGTCTTCTCCTAAGTCGGCCCGCTGGCTCAAGTCTTCGGTTCTTATTTTTTGGAGCAGCTCGATCAACGTTTCCTTCTCGATGCTATTTTTGTTGATGCGGATCAAGAACTGCTGATCCTGATCTTCTATCTGAATGGTTTCCATGCGTTTAACATTTTCTTATAATATACCATTTCTTTACGACAACCAGCGCAAAGCAGTTGCCCGGAAACAAAAAGCACCCACCCGAAGGTCGACAATTTTTGTGGGTTGATGCTAATTCGTGCGCTGCGTAGGTGGAGACGACTGTCGCCCGGGACGCTGGGTATCGTGTGCTTCGTTGTCCCGGGGCGCGTAGCCTCTCACCAGAGAGCGTGCGAAAAGCGTCATGACACCGTTTCTTATTCAGCCTCTGCTTGGGGTCGGAGGGCGCTTCGCTACCCACCGACCAGAGAGCGTTGCACATCAGATACTAAAAAGTACCACCCGAAGGTCGGCACTTTCTACTGGTCACTGTAATTAACCCTAGCGCGCGTTTTAACGCATGGCCGTATCTTTCGAGCGTATTGCAAGTGCGCCCGATGGGTTACTTCATGGATCGGAGGATGCCGGGCACCGCGTGCTCTGCTACCTTCCGACCAGAAGGAGTCCCAGATCGACAGTGCAAGTCACCACCCCGGTCATCCCGTAGAGAACTTTTCAAACTCGCCCACGAAGGCCCTGGAGCAAAAAAGGTCGTAGCATATGCTACGACCAGTGGGTGAAATTGCTAAAGTAGTAGAGGTGACCCCCGCCACCATTCTTAATTTTCGACGAGAACCAGGTGTTAAATGATGCTTCCAACCACCAAGAAGGAGGCTATAGCGGAAATATTATGTACGTCAAAGAGTCGTTTGAATGGGAACGACAGCAGTACGAAGCCTAGATTAAACACTTGGAAGAGGAAGCAACTTTTTTAAGGGAAGAAATAGCTTTTTTGCGGGAGATGTGTAAGAAAGGCAAATAAAAAAGCGTCTGACAAACCTGCCAGACGCTTTTTAAATAAACTAGTTCTTAGCTTACTACTTAAGTAGCTTCACAGCAAGGGTAATGGTTCCATTGCCGTTTTCAGGGGCTCCAATGCTGGCTACTTTCACCAGTCCAAGATTGCCACCTCGGCTGTCATCTAACTGCACCAGAAACACATCGTTAACAACCAATGAGGCAACACTTGTTTCGTTACGGTTGGTATCGTCAACAATAGCATCATCTAAGTCTTTAGACGAAACAATAGCATCAAAGTTCGCAGCATCTACCCCAGCCGCTTTTTGGAAACGAGTCTCATTCTTAGGACTGAATGAGCTTATGTCGTTACCTACTGAAAGAAATACTGCCTCCGCTCCGGTATCATCAAGAGCGGCAATGGTGTGGTTATTGGTATTTCCCCAGTAGTATAAGAAGTCAACGTCTCCACTATTAGCGCGGGCATCAGCTAGCCTCAACACTTGGTTCTCCAAAGTGTTGTAGAAGCTTCCGTTGGTAGAATTGCCCTGAGCACCTAGGAGTACGGCCGTTGAATTGATGATAGAAAAACCAGGATCGAGTACAGTCTCTATAACATGAACCACACTACCGTCGCTAGTTTCAATATCGGCCGTGGCCACCGAACCGGAATACCATTTACCGCTAGACCACCAGTGTTAGTGATTTCAAATCGCTACCTTCCAAAGTGGTTACATTTCCGTCAGTCAGAGCAGCGCTTAGATTAGCACCATCAACAACGTGATACGTCAGAATCTGAGCGGCAGCGTCGTCAGGAATAGCTGCTGCTGTATTAAACCCGGCATTTCTGAAACGCATCATCAGTAGGTGCGAAGACTGTTACTGGAGCTTCAGTTGCCAAAGTGGACAAGTATGTCAGGGTTTGCTCTAGCAGTGCTTGACCCAGTATACTAAAACCCTCAGTAAAGGTCACTACATCAGCTATGTTCTCGTACCCGACGGTTACAGTAAGTTGCTCACTTTCGCCGCCAGTGGTAGTAAACGTAAGCGTTGCAGTTTGTCCTAACGTGGCACCGGTCTTCACCGTAAATTCAATAGAATCATTAGTCGCAGAAGCAGCTCCATTAACGTCTACCACAGCTGCATTATCAGTCGCTGCAGTTACTGCACTAGTACCAGCAGCAACGTTCACTCTAAAAGTCTGTCCCGGAGCAGCTACCACTCCATCAGTCTCAATAGTTCTGCTAGACGATGTCAACGTGATGCCATCGCCCCCAATCGGGTTTTCCACATCCTCGCCGCAACTCGTGACGAACAGCACCGTGGCCGCCATCATAAACATCCATAAATAATTGGTTACTTTTCTCATAATCTGTTTTTGTTTGATAAATAATTGTTTGTGGTTAAAAAAAAATTGGTGAATAAGTGAACTAAGAAATGATTGATTTGGGTCTTTGAATTTCAAATCAATCATCTACCATTTCACTCATTCCTTTTCGTTACGCATAACTGCGGTTTAATGATTGATTAATTTTAGCGGCTAAATCACGCTTGGTCATTAAGCCAGACTGTTGCCACAAGATTTGTCCCTTCCAGAACAGGATCAGCGTGGGCACGCCGCGCACTTTGTACTGGTTAGCGAGTGCTTGGTTTTTGTCCACGTCGATCTTGATCATCTTTCACCCGATCTTTAAATGTTTGCGCGGTTTCCTGCACAATTGGACTCAGCGTCTGGCAGGGTCCGCACCAAGTGGCGTGAAAGTCAACCAGCACCGGCTGTTCGCTTTCTTTAATCAATTGACTGAAGCTTTTTTTCTTACTGGTACTCATAATTCAGCGGTGATTACAATTGCATAAACTATACCAATACCCGAAGGTTTCAGCAGAGAAATGTAAGATTTAAGGGATTTGACAATAAATGAGAAGCAGTTTTCTTTACAAAGAAGGTGAGAGAACTACTGGCTTTTCTAGCTAAAAAATACGCAAACGTAAACTTTTAAAAGTCTCTAACAACACTTTATCGAAAAGTGTTTGATACATACTAAGCAAAAAGAGTACCAATCGTAGGTTATACTTTTAGCTTTTGCTTCGTTAATTTTAGACCTCCTCAATGGCCCGTACGTACGTATGGTTTCAGCGATTACTGCACTATCTATGAATAATTATTTTCCCGTCGTCAGTATCTCCTCAGCCGGATGCTTCTTTCTGTTCCTGCTTAGTCATCACCCAACCATCGCCCAACCGGCCGATGGCTCCCGTGAACTCACCCTGGAGGCCATCTTTGCGGACAATCTGCTGCGACAAGAGACCGTATCAAGCATCCGCTGGATGAACGACGGGCGCTACTACACCGCCCAAGTATCGGAAGATACGGCCTACTACCAGCACATCTTGCGCTACGACGTCACCACCGGAGAAGCAGTAGACACGCTAGTGAACGGTCGGCAGTTGGTTCCCCGCGATGCACCCGACACTCCGGCCCTGGCCTACGACAGTTACGAACTGAGTCCGCGCGAAGATAAGGTGCTGTTCGCCACCGAACTGGAGCCGATCTACCGCCGTTCGCGGAAGGCCTACTACTACATATACGACCTGAACACCGGCGAATTTCAGCCGCTGGCGGCGGGTGGCAAGCAGTCATACGCCACCTTCTCGCCCGATGGCCGCCGGGTGGCCTTCGTGCGCGAAAACAACTTGTATTACGTTGATTTAGCTGATGGGTCGGTCACCGCCGTGACGCAGGATGGTAAGCGGAACCAGCTTATCCACGGCAGCACCGACTGGGTCTACGAAGAAGAATTTGGCTTCACCAAAGCGTTCTACTGGTCACCCACCGGAGATCAACTGGCCTTTATTTCCTTTGACGAATCGAAGGTGGCGGAGTACAATATGCAGTTGTGGGGCGATCTGTACCCGAACGATGATCGCTTCAAGTACCCCAAAGCGGGTGAAGCCAATTCAAAGGTTCAGGTTTCGGTGCATCACCTAGCTAGCAAAAAGACCGTTGCGATGGACATCGGTGCCGAAACCGACATCTATATCCCCCGGGTGCAATGGACTACCGACAATAGCGTGCTTTCCATCATCCGGATGAATCGGCTACAGAACCGATTGGACATTCTCCACGCCGACACCAATACGGGCGATGCCAAAGCGGTGCTCACCGAAGAAAGTGATACCTACGTCAACATCAACTACAACAACGACCTCACCTACCTGAGCGACGGGCAGCACTTTGTGTACACCAGCGAGCAGGACGGCTACAAACACATTTATTTTTATACAGTAGAAGGAACGCTGGTGCGACAGGTGACCCAGGGCAACTGGGAGGTGAGCGAACTGGCGGCTATCAACGAAGAGCGACAACTGCTGTATTATCTATCGACGGAAGTATCGCCGCTCGAGCGGCAGTTGTACTCCATCAACTGGCAGGGCAAAAAGAAGCAGCGACTCAGTGAGGAACCCGGCACCCATAGCGTAGAATTTGGTCCCGACGCGCGCTACTACGTCGACCGTTACTCTTCTATCAAACACCCATTGGTCGTTGAGCTACACCAGGCCCCATCTGGCGAAACCATCCGCACCCTCGAGAACAACCAAGCATTACGCGAGAACGGTGGCAGAGTATACTTGGGGAATCAGGGAAGAGATCACTGTGCCGGTGGGCAACGGCGTGACGCTGAACGGCTACCTAATCAAGCCCCACGATTTTGATAGCACCCAGCAGTATCCAATACTCATGTACGTCTACGGCGGACCGGGCTCCCAGATGGTGAACAACCAGTGGATGGGCGACCGGGAGGGCTGGTTTCACGTACTGGCGCAGCGCGGTTACCTGGTGGCTTGCGTAGATAACCGGGGCACGGGCGGCCGCGGCCGCGACTTCAGCCACGTGACCTACGCCCAACTGGGTAAACTCGAAGTGCAGGACCAGATCGCGAGTGCCAAGTATCTGGGCAAGTCGCCCTACGTAGACGCGGACCGCATCGGTATCTGGGGCTGGAGCTACGGGGGTTATATGTCGTCGCTGGCGTTGTTTACGGGCAACGAGGTGTTCAAGGCGGGGATCGCGGTGGCTCCGGTGACCAGTTGGCGGTTTTACGACAGCGTGTACACCGAGCGCTACCTGCAAACCCCACAGATCAACGCCGAGGGCTACGACCGCTATTCGCCGTTGTCGCACGCGGATAAACTACGCGGCAACTTCCTGCTCATCCACGGCACCGGCGACGACAATGTGCATTTCCAGAACGCCGTGATGCTCCAGGACGCGTTGATCGCCGCCAACAAGCAGTTCGATTCGTTCTACTACCCCAACCGCAACCACGGAATCTACGGAGGCAACACCCGCCTGCACCTGTTCACGATGATGACGGACTTTTTGGAGAAGAAGCTGTAGGAGTTATTTTGGGAGTGTTCGTTGTTCATCCAAAATGTAGCCGATATGAAATTCAGTTTCCGAAGTTTAGGCAGACCGCTCTTTGAGAGCGCGTTGATCGTTTTTAGTGTACTGCTCGCGCTGTTCGTCAATCGCTACGCCGAAAACCAACGCATCGAGCGGCAGAAAGACATCGCGCTGAACCGAATTGTGCAAGAGCTGGATAGCAACCGTGTTCTTATCGAAAGGGCGTTACTGACGCACCGGGATGTGGTGGCTAATTTGCGAAACGCTGCTGCCGACGAGAACGATTCGTTGCGGTTTTACTTAACGCGTGATCGCCATTTCAGTGGCAAAGTATTCCAGTTCTTTACCAACGAAAGATCTTTTTACCAACGATTTCCAGGCAATACCTCCTGGAGTTCAGCCAAGTCGACGGGTATCATCGCTGAGCTTGACTATCCAATTTTAGAAGCGCTGACGAAAGTTTACGATACGCAAACGTTTTTTATGCAGGAGACTATACCGTTTATTACTCAAGCGATGTATGCACCAGTGGCGGACAACGAATTAGATACGATCAATCCATTAAGTTTGAGGGTTAGTGAGCTGATAGCGCAGGAGGCGACTACAATTGATTATATCAACGAAGCTTTGCGGGTGATTCGGGGTGAGTTGCCTCCGCCCTAATTTCCACTTATGCCAAACGATGACTCCTTTGCTCACCCACATCCCCCTTTACTGGTCGTAGCGTCCGCTACGACCTATCAATTAAGTAGAGCGTCCGCTCGACTCGACGAGCGAAGTCTTACTTGTTGTACATCTTTGTATCTTCGCAAAACCAACGCATAAAGAGATGAACTTACTAGCACTGGAAGGGGGATTATATGAGATAATTTCGCGCGTAGAAGATGAAGAGCTATTAATGAAATTGCGGAACATAGTAAAAGAAGTCATCGAGCAAAGCGCATCTACTTCCGACTTTTGGGATGAGTTATCGGCTGAGCAGCAAACCACACTGGAAAAGGCACTGGAAGGAAGCCAGCAGGACGAAAACCTCGTTGCGCATCAGGTGATTCTGGACAAATATCAGCAATGGCAGAAGAAGTAGTCTGGAACAAACGAGCTACTGCGAAATTGGGTGAGACCGTAGATTACCTGTTGGAAGTTGCTTCCGAGAAGATTGCTCAGGCATTCTATGAAAGGGTTCTAGAGCTTTTTCATGAGTAATCAAGCAAGTGCAACTCTCCCAAAGTAGCCCATACAACTTCCACAATCCAATATCTGGCCACCTCTGCAAGTCAGTCATCTCAGCTCACAATCAAGCTATCGTAACGCTCAACCTTCGCGTCGAACGCTTGCGAGCACTGGTCAATGTCCTGGTAGCAATAACATTCTGTACTACTGGTCGGCAGTGACCTTCACTTCAAGTTCAATCCTCCCATCTGAGCCATCAGTACCCGTGATACTTAGCACCCGGATCAATCCATAGCGTTCGTCTACCGTTTTGAAAGCAAAAAAATCTCCTGCCGTCAAGTTGGTGATCTCACCCTCATCATTGCTCGCTATTTCATACTCCTGCACCAGCCGAGCGGCGTCTGCTTCGCCAATGGCATCGAAGCCACTTGGCAACAGGTTGTTCGTCAGACGAAACGAAGTGGCGTTCAGGTCGTTCCAGTTGGCACCGCTTGAAGTAAGGTTATATATAGCAGTGGGATACTGAGCCGGTGAGGCTAGTGAGGCACGGTTAGAAGCTCCGTAGTAGTAACCAAAATCGATGTCCGCCGAGCTGACGTTGGTACCGGCTTGCACATCTTCCACCGAATAGGTCTCGCCATCATCGGCGTTGAAAAACGTCTTCGATGTGCGCGATCCCACCACGTTGTCTGGATCCTTGAGTGGAGCGACCAACAAAACGGGGTTATATATCGCAACCCGCTGGGGCAGCAACACCCGATCAATGATATGTACCACTCCGTTGCCCGTCACCAGGTTGGGGGTGATCACACTGGCGTTGTTCACCCGAATACCCCCGCCGCTAGCCACCGCAATTACCACAGTTAGCTTGTCAGGATGCGCGGTGACGAGTCTCTCGCCGTCCATGAAATTGTCAGCGGGTATTGCTTCCACCCCCACCACGTGGTAGGTTAGGATGTCGCCTAGGTCATCACGATTCAGCAGATCGTCGGCACTGTTTAACCCTAGCTGAGCGGCCAACTCAGCAAATGCATCGTCGGAGGGGGCGAACACCGTGTAGCTTTGCGTTTCGTCGCTCAGGGTGCTCACCAAGCCAGCCTTCTGCACCGCCGAAGCCAGCGTGCTCAGTTGGGGCGTTGCCAATATGGCGTCGACCGCAGTGGTGTATCCTACCTGAATGAGCACGGTTTCGCTGAGCCTGCCGCTGGTGAAGGTGATGGTGGCCTCGTCGCCTAAAGTGGCCCGCTCGTTCACGGTAATCGCGATTGAACCGCCCGACGTAATCGTGTTTTGCGAGGGAACCTCCGCCACCGATAGGTTACTGGTGTTCACGGTGATGGTTTCGGTGCTGCCCGTGCCGAGCGAGGCAGTAATACTTGCCGTGGTCCCAGGAGCGGCTACAAGCACCCCGTTGGTGATGGTTCCCGGGCTGGCTGATAAGTCAATGGCGGTGCCCGGATCAGAAGGGGTAACCGTGCCTACATCACAGCCACTGATGAACATCAGCGTAGCGGCTAGTAGCACAATAGATTGATAGCGGCTTGAGTCTTGCATCATTAGGCGGTTGTAATTTGAGTGTACTAATTGGCATTTCTTAAACAAGAAGGTTGCTCTGCGTACTGTTACATATCAAAATTCAATACCTTAACTCAAAATGGTCACATAAGTTTGAGAATATTACTGATCAAGGTAGCTTTACCGTGCGTGGGTTGCATCTCTTTGGTTGTTTTTAACCATGAAGCGCTTTTCTCAACTTAAGATCAAGCTATCGTAGCGCTCAACCTTCGCGCCGAGCGCTTGCAAGCGCTGATCAATGTTCTGATAACCGCGATCAATCTGCTCAATATTGTAGATCATGCTTTCGCCCTCAGCCGACAGGGCCGCGATGAGCAGCGACACTCCGGCCCGGATATCGGGCGAGGTCATGGACACTCCGCGCAGCGACTGCACGCGGTCCAGGCCGATCACGGTGGCGCGGTGTGGATCGCACAGAATAATCTGCGCTCCCATGTCGATGAGCTTGTCGACGAAGAATAGGCGGCTCTCGAACATCTTCTGATGGATAAGCACCGTCCCCTTGGCCTGCGTAGCCACCACCAGCAGGATGCTCAGCAGGTCGGGTGTGAGGCCGGGCCAGATGGCGTCGGCGATGGTCATGATGGAGCCATCGATAAACGTCTCGATCTCGTAGTGCTCGTTATCGTGCACGTGAATATCGTCGCCGTTGATGTCGAAGTTGATACCCAGCTTGCGGAAGGTATCGGGGATGATGCCCAACTGGTGCACTCCGGCTCCCTTGATGGTAATGTCTGAAGCCGTCATGGCGGCCAGGCCGATGAAGCTGCCCACCTCAATCATGTCGGGCAGCATGGTGTGTTCGGTGCCACCCAGCGATTCCACGCCCTCAATGTGGAGCAGATTAGAACCCACCCCGGTGATTTTAGCGCCCATGCGGTTGAGCATACCGCAGAGTTGCTGTAGGTAGGGTTCACAGGCCGCGTTGTAGATGGTGGTTTTGCCCTTGGCCATCGAGGCAGCCATCACCACGTTAGCGGTGCCCGTCACGCTGGCTTCTTCCAGCAGCATATAGGTGCCCTGCAGGTTGGAGGCATCGATGCTGTAGTAGCCGTCTTCGGCGTTGTAGTTGAACTTGGCGCCCAGTTTCTGGAAGCCAATAAAGTGCGTATCCAACCGGCGACGGCCGATTTTGTCTCCGCCCGGCTTCGGAATTTTACCCTTGCCGAAGCGGGCCAGCAGCGGGCCCAGCGTCATGATCGACCCGCGCAGCGAAGCCGCCTGCTTTTTGTACTCGGCGGTTTCCAGATACGACACGTCGATGTTCTTGGCCGTGAAGCGGTACGACTCTTCGCCTAGTTTCTCCACCGCCACGCCCAGCGACCCGAGCAGCTCGATGAGCTTGTTCACGTCCCTGATGTTGGGTACTTTGCGAATAGTCATCGGCTCGGCGGTGAGCAGCACGCCGCACAGAATCTGTAACGATTCGTTTTTGGCTCCCTGGGGCATAATCTCGCCCTGAAGTGGGCTTCCGCCCTCGATCTTGAAAAATGCCATTAGTTATTCTTCTTGCGGCGGTTGTTCGAGCGGCGTCCTTTGTTACTTTTGCCCGAATTATTGCTGTTGCTGTTGTTGTTATTGGTGCGTCCCTTGCTGCTGGGCGCAATGGCGCTGTCGAACAGGTTCTTGGCTTTTACCTCCTCCACGTCGATGAGCAGTTTGTCATTAGACATCGACTTCAGGTGGTCCACGATGGTGGAGTCGTCCACGTTGTCGCGGTTCCAGGTGGTGTAGAAGGTTTTCATGAGCTTGCCCAGGTAGATGATCGCCCCGCGCTGCTCTTCTTCGTCCTCAATCTCGCTGGCCAGCGCGATGAGTTTCTCCACGTTCTGTCCGTAGTGCTTGTAGCGCGCCGACGTTTTGTTGTACGACATGCGCTCGGGCTTCTTGGTGAGGATGTCCGCGGCCGGAGGGGGAAAAGGAGCCTCCACGTCGAGCGTGAAGTTGGTCATGATGAACAGATCGTCCCAGGTTTTCTGCGTAGTTTCCTCGGGGTCAAGGCCCGCGGTGGGGTTGAGTTGCCGCATGAGGTTGACGAGGGTGTAGGCGTATTTGGTGCGCTTTTCCCGGTCTTCAACCGTGCCGAGGTGGTCGGCCAGCATTTGGATATTACGTCCGTATTCGCGCAGCGTTAGCGGGGGAAGGACTGAATTGTAGTGGTGCATGGGGATTTGTGTTGGTGGCTAGGGTTTTAGGAATTGGATTTTGGGGATTAGGTGTTGGAAGCAAAACACCTAATCCCCAATCCCTAACACCAAAAACCTAGCCTACTCGTGAATTTTCAGTTTGGCAAAGCTAAGTAATAATGTCTTCTCTCCAAAATCGGCGAATTCGACCCGAGCCTTGCGGTTGGCGCCGTCGGCGTCGATGCCCTTCACCTGCCCGAATCCGAACTTGGGGTGCTCAACTTTCATGCCCGCTTCCAGTTGGCTGGTGTCGCTGGGCGCAAAGTCGGCGGGGGCTTTGTAACTGCTGCGGTTGGTGGTCATCGGCCGTTGGCTGCGGTCACGCTTGATACTTTTGAGCAGGATGCGGGCGTGCTCGGTGTCGCCCACCGGGGAGCGGGTGCCCATCTTCTTGTTCACCATCACGTAGGCCGGGTCAATTTCTTCCAAAAACCGACTCGGCTCGCAGTTCTTCAACCGCCCGAAGCGATAGCGCGTAAGCGCGTAGGTAAGGGTCAGCTTCTTCATAGCACGGGTGATGGCCACGTAGAACAGGCGACGTTCTTCTTCCAGATCCTGCCGACTGCCCAGCATCATCTGCGAGGGAAACAGGTCTTCTTCCATGCCCACCACGTAGACGTAGGGAAACTCCAGCCCCTTGGCCATGTGGATGGTCATCATCGTCACCTTGTCCTGATCGTCGTCTTTGTCCTGGTCCACCGAAGAGAGCAGCGCCACTTCCTCCAAAAAAGAGGTGAGATCCTTCGCCTCGTTTTCCGGATCATCAACGAATACTTTAACGGCGTTGAGCAGCTCCTGCACGTTTTCGTAGCGGCTCAGCCCCTCAATGGTTTTGTCTTCGTACAATTCGCGCAGCAGTCCCGAGCCCTTGGCAATCTGCGAGGCGGCTTCGAAGGCGTCCTTCCGTTCGGCTTCCAGTTGAAAGGCCTTGATGGTATCCTTGAACTGGATCAACGTGTTGGCCGCGCGTGCCGGAAAGAACCGGTCGGCGTTCTCGAGCACTTCCCAGATAGAAATGTCGTGCTCGTAGGCGGTGACCACAATTTTGTCTACCGTGGTCGGACCGATACCCCGCTTGGGCAGGTTTACAATTCGGCGAAACGCCTGCTCGTCGTTCACGTTGAGCGTGTAGCGCATGTACGAGATCAGGTCCTTGATTTCCTTGCGCTGGTAGAAGGATAGTCCGCCAATGATTTTGTACTTGATGTTGCGCTTGCGCAGGGCTTCTTCCATCGCGCGCGATTGACTATTGGTACGGTACAAGATGACGAAGTCGCCGTAGCGCCGGTGCTGGTTGCTCTTTTCCTCGAAGATAGAATAGGCCACCAGCCGCCCTTCTTCCTGGTCGGAGGTGGCTTTGATAAGTTCGATCAGATGCCCCTCTTCGTTGGCCGTCCACACCGACTTCTTCAGCTGCGCCTTGTTGCGGCCAATCACCGAGTTGGCAGCGTTCACGATGCTCCGGGTAGAGCGGTAGTTCTGCTCCAGCTTGAAAACCTCCAGTTCGGGAAAGTCTTTCTCGAAGTTAAGGATATTCTGGATGTCAGCCCCGCGGAAGGCGTAGATGCTCTGGGCATCGTCGCCCACCACGCAGATGTTGCCCCGCACGGCGGCCAGTTTTTTGGTGATCAGGTACTGCGACACGTTGGTATCCTGAAACTCGTCGACCAGCACGTAATGAAACCGCTGCTGGTACTTATTGAGCACGTCGAGGTGCTCGCGGAACAGCACGTTGGTATTGAACAGCAGATCGTCGAAGTCCATCGCGTTGGCGCGAAAGCAGCGGGCCACGTAGGTTTGGTACAACTTGGCCATGTGGGGCTTGGCAGCGGCTTCGTCTTCGGCGCGGATGGCGGGGTTGTCGCGGTAGGTTTGCCAGGATATCAGCTTGTTCTTGGCGCTGCTGATGCGGTTAAGCACCACGTTGGCCTTGTACACTTTATCGTCGAGCCCCGCTTCCTTCACGATCTTCTTGATGAGTGTTTTAGAGTCGTCGGTATCGTAAATGGTGAAGTTGCGCTGGTAGCCCAGGCGGTTGGCTTCCGAGCGCAGAATGCGGGCGAATACGGAGTGGAAGGTGCCCATCCAGAGGTTGCGCGCCTCGTTGCCCGCCACGGTTTCGATGCGGTGGCGCATCTCCTTGGCGGCCTTGTTGGTGAAGGTAAGGGCCAGAATATTGAACGGGTCGACGCCTTTGTTCTGGATCAGGTAGGCCATGCGATAGGTGAGCACGCGGGTTTTTCCCGAGCCGGCTCCGGCGATGATCATGGTGGGTCCTTCGGTGTGCTCCACGGCCGCCCGCTGCGGATCGTTCAGGGTGTTGAGGTACTCCATAAAGGCAGTTAGGTTAATGGGGGAAGCGAAGGTACAATAAAATCAACGAAAAGGAAGATGGAGAATGGAGGACGGGGAACGGAAAATGCACATCCGTTCTCCGTTTTCCGCTCTCCCTTTTTTCCCTTCTTCCTTTTGTTTCTTAACAGAATTCGCTTAATTTTGCCACTCGTTAAACCAAAATGGGCAATCGTTCGTTCTTTTGCCAACCGAATCAGTAGCACATGGCCAATCATAAATCATCTCTCAAGCGCATCCGATCCAGCGAAACCCGCCGCCTGCGCAATCGTTATCAGTTGAAGACCACGCGTACCTACGTGCGTCGTCTGCGTGAAACCACTGATAAGTCGGAAGCCGAGAAGCTGTTTCAAGACGTGTCGGGCATGCTCGATAAGTTAGCGAAGAAAAATATTATCCATAAGCACAACGCAGCTAACAAAAAATCGCAACTTGCTAAGTACGTCAACGAATTGGCCTAGATTCTTACGCACGAAATACTCTCGAGCCCTACGCTGAATAAGTGCAGGGCTTTTTTGGTTTATTGGGGAGACTCATCTTGTCTTCACCAACTATTTCCTAATGTCTTTCAAAATTCTGCGTGAAACTGGTATTCTTAGTTGGGACGAAGCCGATCGCCCCCGCGAAAAACTGTTGCTTAAAGGACGCGCCGCCCTGTCGGATGCCGAACTGATTGCGATCTTGATCGGTTCGGGCACTCCTAAGCAGAGCGCGGTCGATCTGAGCAAAGACATTCTGAAGTCGGCGCAGCACAACCTGCACGAGTTGGCTAAACTGTCGGTCGATGAGCTGAAAAAGTTTCCGGGCATCGGCGAGGCCAAGGCGATTAGCATCGTGAGCGCCCTGGAGCTGGGGCGACGGCGCAAGGCCAGCGAACCCACCAAGCGCGACAAGATCACCTGCTCGGACGATGCCTACGGAGTGATGCAGCCCTACCTGCTCGACCAGCCGCTGGAGCAGTTCTGGATCATTTTGCTCAATCGGGCCAACGAGGTGATCAAACCGCACTGCGTGAGCCAGGGAGGAGTGGCGGGTACCGTGGCCGACCCGAAAACGATCTTCAAGGCCGCACTTGATAAACTGGCCAGTTCGATCATCCTGGTACACAACCACCCGTCGGGCAATTTAACCGCGAGCGAAGCGGATATGCGGCTCACCCAGAAGCTTAAGGAAGCTGGACAGATGCTGGATTTGCCGGTGCTGGATCACGTGATTTTTACTGATCACGGGTTTTACAGCTTTGCGGATGAGGGGGTGTTGTAGCACACGGAGACCGCACACAGATAGCACAGATTACGCGGATGATGGCGTAGATTACACGAATGGAATAGGGAGAGAGGAACGAATTTTATCTATATTAACGGGCATAAAATAATCTACTATGATTGACCGTCACATCCGTCTGAGTACTCGTTTTCTTCCGCTTTTTAAAGGACTGTGCTATGTGTTGCTAATGGCCTTTCTCGCCTTGTCAATTCCAGCACTTACAGAAGGAGACTGGCGGGCGCTATTACTCCTACTCAGCAGTGGGAGTATGGTAATCGCTGCTTTGCGGAGTATGCAAAAGCTACGCACGGTTATTTGGGAGGATAACTAACTGCGGGTGAAGGATCAGCAAACGGTTCTTCTCTTGCCCGAAGAAATCAAAAACATAGAACTCAAAGTACTTATTGGAGTACACGAGGTCACGCTGCACGAGCCGCATCCCTACCTGGGCGAGTCGTTTTTGTTCTTGGCTTCCATGACTTATTTGTTTAACTACGATAAGATTGACGAGCAGATGCGCGAACTTTGGCAACATATTTCCCAGTCGAAACGCGGACTAGTCACGGCGCAACGATCCCACGCACGTTCTGATAACCAGCATCTCACCCAGTAGCCGTTCCTCTAGTGTCCAGCATCCTAGCCGTTCAGAAGATCAGCCTCCCGCTCCCCCTACAATCACCATCTGCCGCATAAGTTGGTATCTAGGGTGACGTACGTTGCGGAGATCCTCTTCCGTGATCTCGATATCATAATCTTCCCGAAGAGTCCGTAGTTTGTCCAACGATTGCCAATTAAAGCGGCAACGAGTTCGCCTCCGCAAAATCTTGGCGGGGCGGTTGTTCCTTTCCGTTATAAATTAGTTCTTTGGCGAAGGTCACCCGGCACATCGTTCTTCTTGGCGACTCCGTTCACTATTTCTAATCCCCCCAACGCATGCACAGCTCTTTGTCAACCAACCTAGGCGTGGTATTGGGCGCTTCCGTAGAAATTCCCCTGCTCACGGATATCGTCATCATTCTGGGCGCTTCGGTACTGGTCATCTACGTGTTCCAAAAGCTAAAACTGCCCACCATTTTAGGGTATCTGATGACGGGCATTCTGGCGGGGCCCTACGCGTTGGGACTGATCACCGCTTCGCAGGAAGTGGAAGTGATGGCTGAGATTGGCGTGATTCTGCTGCTGTTTATCATCGGGATGGAGTTTTCGCTGAAGAGCCTGGCGGCCATCAAGAAGAGCGTTTTTATCGGCGGAGCGGCCCAGGTGGGGCTCACTACCGTGGTCACCGCCCTGGTTGCCGGGTGGTTTGGCTTTGAGCTGAATGCCGCCGTATTCTTGGGCTTCGTGTTTTCGCTGAGCAGCACCGCCATCGTCCTCAAACTGCTCCAGGAGCGCAGCGAGGTGAACAGTCCGCACGGCAAAATTGCGCTGGCCATTCTCATCTTTCAGGATATCATTGTGGTACCGATGATGCTACTCACCCCTATCATGTCGGGGCAGGGCGGTGACGTTGGCACCGTGGTGGTTACGCTGCTGCTGAAGGTGGGCGTGGTGATTGTCGTGGTACTGGTGGGGGCGCGCTATCTGGTGCCAATCTTGCTACACGAAGTGGCTAAGACCAAGAACCGTGAGTTATTTATCCTGTTTGTGGTGGTGATCTGCTTTGCGATTGCCTGGGGAACGTCCGAAATGGGCTTGTCGCTGGCGCTGGGAGCTTTTCTGGCCGGTTTGGTGATTTCGGAGTCGGACTATAGCTACCAGGCCACCGGTTTTATTATCCCCTTTCGCGAGATTTTCACCAGCTTCTTCTTCGTTTCCATCGGCATGTTGCTCAACGTTTCGTTTCTGATTGATCATTTTCTGATTATTATGGGACTGCTGCTACTGGTTAGCGTCGCCAAGGCGGGCATCGCTGGGGTGGCCGCGCTGCTGCTTAAGTATCCGGTGCGCACCGCCATTCTCACCGGACTTACCCTGTTTCAGGTAGGCGAATTTGCCTTTATCTTATCGGAGGTGGGCATCGAGTACCAGTTGCTTTCCGAGGCTACTTATCAGTATTTTTTGTCGGTTTCTATACTGTCGATGGCCATCACACCTTTTGTGATTCAGCGTTCCGAATCGATCACCCGATCGCTTACTACCTCCAGAACGTTGCGCACTCTGCCTATTCCTCGCTCAAAGAGCAACGGCGTGCCCAAGGCTCAGGCTGAAGACAATTTTAAAGACCACACCATCATTATTGGCTTCGGCGTAAATGGGCAGAACGTGGCGCGGGCGGCTAAATTTGCTAAAATTCCCTACGTGATCATCGAGATGAACGCCGATGTGGTACAGCGTGAGAAAGCCCAGGGCGAACCTATTTTGTTCGGGGACGCTACCAACCACTTCATTCTGGAGCACGTGAAGGTGTTCAGCGCCCGGGTGGCGGTAGTGGCCATCTCCGACCCGGTGGCTACCCGCGCGGTCATCACCAGCATCCGATCCATCTGCCCCACCGTGCACATGATCGTCCGCACCCGCTTTATGAACGAGGTGGCCGAGCAATTGCGCCTGGGTGCCAGCGAGGTGGTGCCCGAAGAGTTTGAAACCTCCATTGAGATCTTTTCTCGCTTGTTGCACAAGTATCTGGTTCCGCAGGACGAGGTGGATCATTTTATTACCGACATCCGGGCCGAGAGCCACGAGGTGCTTCCTCCCCGCGAGATTAACTACCGAAGGGCCGCGCAACTCACCGTGCCTAATCTGAATATTTCGTCGCTACGGGTGCAGAACGGCAACCGGGAGGTGGTGGGCAAGACGATGAACGAGGCGGGCATTCGCGCGCGCTACGGCGTCAACGTGCTGGCCATCCAACGCAACGAAGACTACCTGTCGCACATCGAGGCCGACACCCGGATTGAGCAAGACGATATCTTGTTCTTGGCGGGCAAGCCCGAGGACGTGTCCCGCTTTCACGAGGTGATCAAGATTTAGCGCCGCACGCCCTGAGTGGTGAACGACAGCCCCTGCTGTCCGTTAGTAGAGATCATCACCGCCTCAAAGAGCGGTTCGTGCACGCGGGGCCGGGTGGCCCACTCGAAGATAAAGTTGGCGCCGGTGCCTCCGGTTTGGTCTGACTCGTCGATCACAATCTCGATGGTTTCAAGCGGTCGCAGGTACACCGGATCGTCCACGTAGGTGCGCAGGCGATCGCCCTGGGTATTGTAATAATCAGCGTGCAGGATGAATACCGAATCGGTGGTGCTGATGTTGCGGATGCTCACCGTGGAGGTGAGGTTATACGTCAATTGGTCGCTGCGCTGGTAGATCTCGGAATACACTGACAGGTACGAGCTACCTTGGGTTAAGGAGTTGAGAGTGGTAAGTTGCACTTTCCGTTTGGCCCAGTCCACCGGACCAATGATACCTTGTTCTTCGTTGGGAGAGGTGGTACAAGAAAACAGGCTAAGCAGTGCGATTATGGTTAACAAGTTTTTCATAGCGAGCGGATTCATCCGCGAAAGGTACACAATTGAACTGCGCTTTTCTGTTTAACAAAATGTTCTTATCGGTTAGACAAAATTCTCTGATTCCGCTAACACTTCGCCGCACGCCCGGTTATACTGCCGCAACGCTGAAGCGCTTGCTTATTTTTATCTGTTAAAATACAAACTTTTATGAACTTAGGAATCAAAGGAAAATCGGCCGTGGTAACCGGGGCCGATTCGGGACTCGGAAAAGCCACCGCCCGCATACTCGTCAGCGAAGGAGCCAGCGTGTTATTAACCGATTTGAAAGAAGAAGGACTGGAGGAAGCCGCCGAAGAAGTGCGCCAGCACGTGGCCGACGGAGCCAAGGTGACTATCAAGGCCACTAACCTAACTGATAATGAAGACGTGAAGGCCCTGGCCGAAGCGGCGCAGCAGCAGTTTGGCGGAGCCGACATCTTAGCCCACTGCGCCGGTGCCCGCGGAGCGGCCGGAGAGTTTCTGGAGCTCAGCGACGACGACTGGATGGAAACTATCGACATCGATCTGATGGGGTCGGTGCGTGTGTGTCGGGCGTTTATTCCACAAATGCAAAAGAAAGGTTGGGGTCGTATTGTCCTCATTTCGTCCGAAAACGCACTGCAACCCTACGTGGAAGAAAGCCCCTACAACGCCTGTAAGGCCGCGATTATTAACCTCTCAAAGTGTTTGTCTCGTGCCTATGGCCCGGATGGAATTCTCATCAATACCGTATCCCCGGCTTACATCGCTACGCCCATGACCGACGCCATGATGGAAGAAGTAGCCGAAGAGCAAGGCACCGATATGGACGGGGCCGTGCAGTGGTTCCTGAAGAACAAGCGTCCGCACATTGTGGTAGATCGCCGCGGCAAGCCCGAAGAAGTGGCTGCCGTAATCGCCTTCCTATGCTCCGAACTGTTCGAGCTACGTCAACGGCAGCAACTACCGGGTGGATGCGGGTGCGGTGGAATCGGCCTTTGGATAATGGTTCGATTGTTCAATTGCTTCATTGCTCGGTTGTTGAAACAGCGACGTCCAACAATTGAGCAATTGAACCATACAAAAACTGAAGAATATGTCTACCGGTTTACCCATAATCGTTTTTTTGCATTACTTCGGCGGCGCGGCCCGCAGTTGGCATTGGGTCATCGAGCATTTGGAGGATGACTATCACTGTGTGGCGCTCGATCTGCCCGGTTTTGGCAACACTCCGCCTCTTGATGAACCGTCGATCGGGGGAATGGCCGATTACATCCGTCAGGAAACTGAGCGCTTAGGGCTCACTGAGTTTACTTTGTTGGGCCATTCGATGAGCGGAAAGATTGCTCTGCAAGTAGCGGCGGATGATACCAGACAGCGCGTCCGGCAGTTGGTGCTGATCGCGCCGTCGCCGCCCACCGTAGAGCGCATGCCCGACGAAGAAAAAGAGCGAATGCTACACCACCCCAACCGTGCCGAAGCGGAAACTACGGTGAAGAACGCTACGAAAAAACCCTTGTCCGCTGAGCGTCGGAAACTAGCAGTGGAAACCCAACTGGAAATAGACGAAGCCACCTGGCGCTGGTGGTTGCAGCAGGGCATGAACCACCCAATCGCTGATCAGGTAGACAAGATCAAAGTTCCCATCACCGTGCTGGCCTCCGATGATGATCCGGTGATCGATCAGGAAACAATTCAGCAGGAGGTGATGAAAGTGCTTCCCCGTGCTCTTCTGGTTCGTACCCAAGGGATCGGCCATTTGTTACCGCTGGAAGATCCGGAGTGGGTAGCGCAGCAGATCAGGCAGGTTGTCAGTGCCGCTAGGGGGGAATGATAATCACCGGCCGGTGGAGATCACCCTAGCCTTTGGCTAACTGCCAAAAATTGCTTACTTTTTCCTCACTTCTAGCGAAGAAAACATCTCCGCTGTCTCTCCAATCAATAACCTATGATCTACCGCATCTGCCTACTGAGCTTCCTGCTGGGATTATCCCTGCTGGCGAACGGACAAACGGATTCCCTGCCGCCGCCCAACATTCTGTGGATTGTGAGCGAAGACAACAGTCCGCTCATCGGAGCCTACGGCGATACTTTTGCGATCACTCCCAACATCGACCGCCTGGCCACCGAGGGCGTATTATACGAAAATGCGTTCGCCTCGGCCCCCGTCTGCGCTCCCACCCGCTCAACCCTGATCACCGGCATGTACGCCAACTCGATGGGCACCCAGCACATGCGCAGTGGCAACGCGATTCCGGCGTTCATCAAGTTCTTTCCTCGCTACCTGCGGGAGGTCGGCTACTACTGCACCAACAACGTGAAGAAGGATTATAACACCGATGACCAGGAAGAAGCCTGGGACGAATCCAGTGGCAAAGCCACCTATCAAAACCGACCGACCGAAAAGCCCTTCTTCTCAGTGTTCAATTTCACCACCTCGCACGAGAGCTCCGTTCACGAACCCATTCAGCGACTGGTGCACGACCGCGAGATGGTGCCCATCCCGCCCTACCATCCGCGCACCGAGGAGATGAAGCACGACTGGGCGCAGTACTACGACCAGGTGACGATGATGGACGCGCAGGTGGGCAAGGTCTTGCAGGATTTGGAAGCGAGCGGGCTGGCCGATAATACCATTGTGTTTTACTACAGCGACCACGGGGGTGTGCTGGGCCGCAGCAAGCGCTTTCTGTTCGAGTCGGGCCTGCGGGTGCCGCTTGTCATCCGCTTTCCTGAGAAGTATAAACATTTGGCCCCCAGCGCTGCCAACACGCGCACCGACCGCTTGGTCACGTTCGTGGATTTTGCTCCCACCGTGCTTAGTCTGGCGGGCGTTTCGGTACCCGAGTATATGCAAGGGAGTGCCTTTCTAGGTAAGCAAGAGCAAGCTCCTAGTGAGTACGCTTTTGCCTTTCGGGGGCGGATGGACGAGGTGTACGATATGTCGCGCTCGGTGCGGGACAAGCAGTTTCGCTACACCCGCAATTATATGCCCCACCGCATCTACGGGCAGTATCTGGGCTACCTGTGGCGGGCTCCGTCAATGGCTTCTTGGGAGTCGGCCTATCGCGCGGGCGAGCTTAACGCGGTGCAGTCGGCCTTCTGGGAGCCAAAGCCGCCGGAAGAACTCTACGACGTGACCACCGACCCGCACAACGTGCGCAACCTGGCCACCGATCCGCAGTACCAAGCCGATCTAGAACGCCTTCGCGCGGCCGAAGCCGCGTGGGTACGCCGCATCCGCGACGCGGGCTTCTTGCCCGAAGCCGAGATGATGGCTCGCGCTCAGGAGAAGGGAAAAACAATCTACGAGATGATGCAACCGCCCGGCCTGCCACTCGAGCGCATCATCGAGACTGCCGAACTGGCTAGCACCAGCGACCCGGCTCATCTGAACGAATTTATCATCCGGCTTAGCGACGACGAACCGGCGGTGCGCTACTGGGCCGCCACCGGGTGCGCTATTCTGGGCAAGCAGTCCAAACCGGCGCAGCAAATGCTAGAAGCCCATCTGAATGATCCCTTGCCCAGCGTGGCCATCGCTTCGGCGGAAGCTTTGTACTACCTGGGCGAAACCGAAAAGCCGTTAAACACGCTTACCCAGGTGCTGGAAACCGGCGAAGCGATGGCCCGGGTGCACGCGGTAAACGTGCTTAAGCTGATGGGTGAAGATGCCCGTCCCGCCCTCAAAGCTGCGCAGGAAATTCTGGATCGAGGGAAGCCCGAGGACGAAACTTATGATAAGGGCTATGACATACGGGCCGCGCGCAACCTGATAGACCAACTAGAAAAACCCGGTAGATAACTTCTCATGATAAATATTGATCAAGACACCACCGTCGGCTGGATCGGCACCGGCGTGATGGGCGCGGCCATGCTGGCCCGCCTGCAAGAAGCCGGATACGCGAGTATCGTCTACACCCGCACCAAAGAACGAGCGCAGCCGTTGCTAGAGGCCGGAGTGCAGTGGGCCAAATCGCCCCGGGCGGTGGCCGAGCAGTGCCCTGTGGTGTTCACCATCGTGGGTTTCCCCAACGACGTGCGCGAGGTATACTTTGAAGACGACGGATTGCTGGCCGGAGCGCAAGAAGGAGCTATTCTAGTAGATATGACTACCACTGAACCCAGCTTGGCGCAGGAGATTTATCAGAAAGCTCAAACTCAGTTAGTGCACACCGTAGATGCCCCGGTGTCGGGCGGCGACGTGGGAGCGAAAAACGGTACGCTGTCGATCATGGTCGGTGGCGATAAACCAGCGGTAGAAACGGTGATGCCGCTGCTGGAGGTGATGGGAAAGAATATCGTGCATCAGGGCGAAGCCGGATCGGGGCAGCATACCAAAATGGGCAACCAGATTGTCATTGCGGGCACCATGATTGGCGTGTGCGAAAGTTTGCTCTACGGCCACCGGGCCGGACTCGATCTACCCACCATGCTGCGGTCCATCAGCGGTGGGGCGGCGGCCTGCTGGACGTTAGACCAACTGGCTCCCCGCATGGTGCAGCGCAATTTCGATCCCGGCTTCTACGTCGAGCACTTTATCAAAGACATGGGCATCGCCCTGCAAGAAGCCAACCGCCTGGGGCTATCCATGCCCGGCTTGGCGCTGGCCAAACAACTTTACGAAGCCACCCAGGCGCAGGGACACGGAAAACTAGGTACCCACGCGCTTCTACTGGCCCTGGAGCAACTGTCAGGAACAGAGAGACGGGAGCCATAGACAAACAATGTCTGAACGGATCGGGTTGTTAAAAAAATTATAATCAGTTAGTCAGTTTAGTCGGTATGGAACCAACGCAAGACCCCGAAAAGTCGGTATCGGTATCGAGGCTTTCTTCGGCTCGCAAACTTTTGTTAGTTGCCCTGGTGGGGGGAATTATCTTTTTAATCATTTACTTCTTCGTTCTAGGCGACGATTCGGCGGAGACGGTTGACGTTCCGGTGACCTCCGAAACCGCTACCGAACCGCCCTTTGTGAAGGAAGGCGAACTGGTGTTTCTGGACGCCGAAACGCAGGACACCCTGCAAAAAATTGATATTGAGGTGGCCACGGGCGAAGCCGAGCAGCAACAAGGGCTGATGTATCGCACCGCGATGGATGAAGACCACGGCATGCTGTTCCCCTACACCAGCGCCCGGCCGCGCTCGTTCTACATGAAGAACACCAAGATCTCGCTAGATATTATGTACGCCGACGCCGAGCGCCGCATTATCACTGTCCACCAGGGAGTGATGCCCTACTCCGAAAAATCACTTCCGTCGGGCGAACCGGCCCAGTACGTGGTGGAGGTGAATGCTGGGTTTGCTGCCCGCCACGGCATCGAGGAGGGCGACTTCATCTCCTTTGAGGAACTTCCGGTCAATTAAATCCGCACCGGTTCCAGTATTCCGCTTCGTCTTGTCCAATGGGCGAACCGTTGGGAGCAGGCAAGGGCGAAACCATTTCTATCTCCTCGGGATGATTCTCGAAGCGCCGGATTTGATCGCGGGCGAACTGGTATTGTGCCTTCCACTGGTTATCTAAGCCTGAAAAGCCCTCAGTCAGTCCTTTGAGCTTGGCGATTTCTAGCGCAGCCAACGCCCGCACCTGTCCGGAGGTCTCCTCATCCGCAGCCAATTTGATAAGATGGTTCAGGACGAGCCGCTGCACCAAACGCTGTAATTCTCCTTCGTAACCCGAACGACGGTCCGTTTCCCAAGTCGCTTCCATCAGTTGATCGGCAAGTTCCGTGAAGCCCGGCGCTTGGTCGTAGCGCGCGTGATAGTCGACCATGCGGGTAAGCCGTTCCGGATTGAGCAAAAAACTAAGGGTGAAATCAGTCGCCGTCTCGGCGGCGGCCACGGGATCGAAGGTGATGCCGGTGCGCGAGGGAAACAGTTCGCGCTCGTTTTCTTCGTAGCCCAACGGATACGGAGGCAGCAGCGCCAGCACCGACTCGGGAATCGCCAAAGCTTCGGGGGTGATGGTGCTGAGCAACGCCTGAATGGCGGCCCGTTGTTGATCGCCCGGCACCATTTCCAGCACCGGTTGCCTGTCGCCCCGAAGCGCGTAGGTATAGCTGAGACCGCCCGGTAGTTTGGCCACCGCCTCGGTTTGGTAGCGGTGAAACAAGTACATCGGCACCAGCACTTCCTCTAGCGTAGCCACCGGCTGTCCGAACGGAATTTTCTTTTCCGATAGGTTTTGTAAGGCAATTTTGCGTACCTGCATCACCCGCTTTAGTTCAGCCACCGCGTCGGAGCCGTTGTCCCACAGGTGGGCCGTAGGATGCGCTCCGCTCACCGCCCGGGCGTCCCGATCCGAAATAAACAACAGCTTATCGCTAATTGCGCCTTGCAAAATACTATCCAGCGCCGGAGCTTCATCTACTCCCGCAGGAAAGTCCTGATAACCGTAGGTGATCGCCACCTTATCCCACGCTCCGATTTCGTTGGTGTAAGCATCGGACAAATCCAGCCGGTCCCCTGTCATTTTAACGTAAGGATGCGGATAATCCATCACCGAAGCGCGCGCGTTACCGCTGGCAGCGTAGTTGTGCACCAGGCCCAGGGTGTGGCCCACCTCGTGCGCGGCCAACTGCCGCAGCCGTTGCAGCGACATGCGCATCATCGGGCTATTTTTTGATGAGTCAGAGCCCCGCTCAACTGCTTCGTAGTTGGCCACTAGGCCCGCGGCGATCAGGAAATCCTGGCGCACGCGCAGCGAACCGAGTGTCACTTTTCCCTTGATGATCTCGCCGGTGCGCGGGTCGTAGATGCTGCCGCCGTACGACCAGCCACGGGTGGAGCGGTGCACCCACTGCACCACGTTGTAGCGGATGTCCATCGGATCGGCATCGGCGGGTAGCAGCTTCACCTGAAAGGCATTACGGTAGCCCGCCGTCTCGAAGGCTTGGTTCCACCAGCGCATCCCATCCATCAGCGCCGAGCGGATGGGTTCCGGCGCGCCGGGGTCGAGGTAGTACACGATCGGGTCCACGGCTTCGCTCACCGCAGCGGTGGGATCCTTCTTGCGCAACCGATGGCGGCGGATCAGGCGCTGGGTCAGCGGTTGATTCACCGGGGTGGCGTAGTCCTGGTAGGTGAGCGGGATGTAGCCCGAGCGTGGATCAAAGCGGCGTGGCGTATAATCGCTATCCGGCAACTCGACGAACGAGTGGTGCTGTCGCACAGTGACGGCTTTGGCGTTGGGCGATACCGACCGCAGATATTCTCCGGCATCGGAGCCGGTGAAGGTCAAGGTGAGTTCAACTTCGGTGTTTTTCGGGAAATTCTTGGTGCGGGGCAGATAAAAGGCGCTGCGCGACCGGTCCAGGCTAAAGTTGCCCTGCTGCGTCCGCTTGATCATATCAGTCACACCAAACGCATCGCTGAGCAGGAAGTCTGAGGCATCCACCAGTACGCGCCCGCCTGCTTCGGCGGCCACGGTGAAGCCCGCCAGCACCGACTCGGCAAACGACTCGGCCACCGCCGCCCGCTCGTTCGCGTCGTCGGTGCTGGCGCGGTACTGTTGGTTGAGGGCGACCAGCAATATTTTCGGGCCGCTGCGCCGAAACTCCACCACCTGCGGTTCGCCCAGCCGCCCGCGGTCGAGCCCGATGTCGTTCGAGCCAGCTCCGGCGGCTAGGGTGGTGTAGTACAAAAATTCGGTGCCCAAGCGGGGGATTTCCAGCCACAATTTGCCCGCTTTGGTGTCCCAGTAGAAAGGAAAGTAGCCCGGATATGCCTGCCAAGACTGGGTCTTCTCTTGGATTGTAGAAATTGTGTCTTGCGCCCGGAGTGACCAAGACACTGTACAGATGGCCAAAACGAGGAATAATCTATTTGTCATAAACCAGTGATGAAAATTTTACGTATTATTAAGAAACTCATATCAACCTTTTCGTTTCTTTCGGTGTCTACTAAATAGAACAGCCGGAAGGGGACAATATACCATTCCTGCTCGTATGATAGCACCATAGTCAGCACGCGTATGAAACATTGTATTCGCTTTTTCTCGATAGTGTTAAGTGTATTGTTCCTCTTAGGTGCCTGGCAAACGGCCCACGCTACGCACATTATCGGTGGCGAGATTCGGGCAGAGGTGGTTTCTTGCCAGGGATTTACCTATAAAGTGACGGTGGTGCTTTACGGAGACTCCGACAGTGACGTTACCCTTGAAACCGGAGAGCTTTCACTGGGCTTCGGCGATCCCATTGACGTGAGTACTGAGACTGACTTCGTAATCGGTAGCGTCACCGACGGTGGAGTATCGGTGAAAACGCTAGTATTTGAGCGCTCCTTCCCGGGCCCCGGCACTTATTTGATCAATTTCAAATCATTCAACCGCACTGATGGGGTAATTAATATCGCTAGCTCCGTAAACACGCCTTTTTACGTGGAAACAAAGCTGGTGATTACTCCCCGGGCGTGTAACAGCACCCCGGTACTGAGCGAAGCACTGAATGCGCGGGCCTACGTCGGGTCGCCCTACGAAATGCCTATTGATGCCACCGACTCTGACGGCGATAGCCTGTCGGTGGAGCTCGTCACTCCCCAGGAAGGCCCCGACCAATCCGTGCGTGGCTACCGCTTGCCCATTGAATACGACTTAGGACTGCTGCGCAATCCGGTGGCCTCTGACAGGATGAGCCGCCCCACCCTCAGCGTGTCGCCGGAGGCTTTGGTGTGGGACGCGCCGAACCTGGGAGGTAGTTTTGTGATCAACCTGCGAGTAACCGAGTGGCGAAAGGTGAGCGACGCATGGGTGGCGCTGGGCTACGTGACCCGCGATTTGCTTATCGAGGTGCAAGATACGGTGAACCAAACCAACGTGCGGGATCTTATTGTGACCGATACCGAAGAAGCCTTTGCCAAACCCGACGTGTATTTGTACCCCAACCCCACGAGTGGTCCTCTCTCGCTGGAGGTGAACCGGGATTTTTGGGTAGGAGGAACGGCTACTTTGTATAATATCATCGGAGATGCCTTGGCCGAGCGGGTGGTGGTTCCGGGCAGCAACGCCTACGATGTGACCAACTTCACTAGTGGCATCTACTTTATCAACCTGCGGCAGGGTGAGATGCAGAAAACCCTTCGCTTCATGAAGCGGTGATCAGCACTTTGCCAAATTTAAATACTCACCTTTCGTCCCTCGAAGTTTTATTGGGATCAGCCAAGGGGAGATAAGTAGGGCAACCGGCTAGCTTCTATTGCGTAGCTGAGAGGAATTAGCGTATTTAGCGTTCATGAGACCCCACTACCTCCTACCGCTGCTCGTGTTCACCGCGGGGATGCGCTACGCTCCTCCCGCTGAGGTTCTGGAGGCTTTATCAACCGAACTATGATTCACTGCGCGCGCCGCAGTTTTATTCCTTTTGAACCTAAATCAAACCAATGTCAATTCTCGTAAAATGGGTGCTCTCTGCCGCAGCGGTGCTCATCGCCGCTTACATTCTGCCGGGCGTGGCGGTGGCCAGCTTCTGGTCGGCCCTGATCGTGGCGGCTATTTTGGCCATTCTGAACGCTATTCTTCGTCCCATCCTGGTGGTGCTCACTATTCCGATCACCATTGTCACGCTGGGCTTGTTTCTGCTGGTGATCAATGCGCTCATCATATTGCTTACCGACTCGCTGATTTCGGGCTTCGAGGTCAGCAACTTCTGGTGGGCGTTGCTATTCAGCCTGCTAATTTCAGTATTGGGAGCGCTGTTTGATGACGTTGCCGAGCGTATTTAACAGCCAAGGGGAGAAAGGAAAACGGAGGGTGGACACACAATCTTCCGTATTCCGTTCTTCCGTTTCCGTTAAAAGAAAGCCATACTCAAAATACCGCTTAGCATCAGCAGCTTGCAAAAATTGCTTAGATAACTGAAGTCGCGTTTGGTATCAGCGTACACCAGCCGGGTGATGAAATACGATAAGGGAATGATCAGTACCAGAAAATAGATGACCAATGTGCGGTTGCCCAGGGTGCCGGACATCAGGAAGAGCAAGAAGATAAAGAAGCCCGATAGGGCGTACAGCAATAGCTTCGTGCGGCCAATGCCCCACACAATGGGCAGGGTGCGGCAGCCAAAGGTTTCGTCGCCACGCACGTCTTCCATGTCTTTGATGATTTCCCGCATCAGCGAAATAGAAAAGGCAAACAGCGCGTAGGTGAACACCAGAAACTGCTGCTGCTTGTAGTATAGTCCGATCACCGCAATGGCCAGGCCCGACAGCAGGGCAATGCTGATGTTGCCCACCAACGGATAGCGCTTCAGCTGGTTAGAGTACCACCAGAGCAGAAATGCCGCCGCCGCGTAGATGAGTCCGGCCTTCCACGACAGATACGTGCTGATGAGCACTCCCAGCAGCGTGAGCGTGATGTGGGCGGCAATCACCACACGACGGCGCAACACTGTGCCCACCACCACCGTGCGCGGGCGGTTGATAAAATCGATCTTCACATCGTAATAATCATTGATAATGTAGCCTGCCGCGGCAATCATCACCGTGGAGGCCACCAGCAAGAACAGGCGACCATCCAGCAAGTAGGCTTGGTGCGTGGCGTGGACATCTACCAGAAAGTAGGCGGTGAAGTACTGCGTCAGCGCCAGCATCACCAGATTTTGCGCCCGCGTGATGCGCAGCAGTCCCCGTATCCACCCCGGGGGACGGTATGATCTTTGAGCAAATTCTCTAGTCATCATTGTCCGGATAAGAAAGCAGCCTTCTCAGTAGTAATGAATCAAAGATGGTATCGAACTAAATTGAGGCCCACTGGATTATACTGGATTGACCATCATCGAACCTATAGTGCGATTTACCAAGTAAACGCGTAGATAGTTTACAAATTCTGCATAAATTTGACAATTTACTAGCAACCGAAGAAGGTAATAACCATCCCCACCCCTAAAGGGGAAGGGCCACCGTGGCGCGGTTTTAAACCTCACGCACTAGCGATATGCAGATATTCACATACCAACGCGGGTTCTTCGGGGAGGGCTATAAATCTCCCCCAGCTACGGATATTCTGTGCCGCATTATGGTCGGCATGGAATACTCCGCAGTTTATGCATTTAAATACGTCGCCCGAACGCTTACCAATATGCTTGCACTGGTGGCAAGTCTGAGAGGTGTAGGGGGCTGGAACAAGATGGACAGCAACCCCGGCGCGTTTAGACTTGTACTCAATAAAGCTTCTGAGTTGGTAGAAGCTCCAACGGTTATGCAATCCTCTTTGTCTCTTACGCAGCCGTTTGTTCGTACGTGTACGAATGCCTTCCAGAGATTCCAAAGCGATTGCCTTGCCTTCGCGTTTAGCCTTATCAACAAGGGTTTTGGCGATGGTGTGATTGATAATTTTCGTAGTGGTGCGCTCCCGACCCGAGATACGTTTGAGCACTTTTTTGGCCCCACGGGTGCCTTTGGACTGCAAGGAAGCACGGGTTATTTCTCGTTTCTTCCGAAGCGCGTTCAGGTCTTTACCCTCGTAAATGTCCCCGTCCGAATCAGTAAGGATGTTTTTGATGCCAAGATCGGCCCCAATCACATCGTCAAAAGATTCCTCCTCAGTATCAGGAATATCCACAGTTGCCAGCAGGTAGAACTTGCCTTTGATGTAAGCCAAATCAGACTCCCCTTGCTGATACGCCAACAGCTTGGCGTGATGCTTTCCGGTGAGGTAGTCAATCTTTTGCCGCCCTCCTGTAGTCCAGATAGAGACTTGACGTTTGTCAAAAAGATAACGAAGAATGCGGGAATCGTAGGCCGTTGCCCCATACTTGCGGTAAGTACGCTGAACCTTTTTGTCCAGTTTGTAGGAATCGGCCACTTTGCTAATTGCCCGAACGACCACCTGGGCACTCAGATTAAACGAGCCTTTGATGCGGTGGTAGCACCCTTTGTGAATGGCGAATTGCCGAAACGTTTTAGTTTCAAAGGCCCAAGCGGAAATATCATTGCAAGCCGCATTCGCTTCCTGCAAGGTGTCAAGGAGCAATTTAGCCTGTTCATCGGTAGGCTTCAAACGTACTTTGGCCGTGAGTTTCATCACTCCAAAGATACACAAATCTTCTCGTACTTGAAAGAAATTATTCACTTGGAGTGCCCTGTTGCGCTATCGCGCACGTCATTCCTCCCCCGTGTGAACGCCGGGGGTTTCCTGACTTATTTGACATGATCGATACGAAAGAAATACTCACCCGTCTGGCCCAGGAGCGTATTCTGCTGCTGGACGGAGCGATGGGCACCATGATTCAGCAGCACAAGCTAGGCGAAGCGGACTTTCGCAATGCCGCCTTGGAAAACCACTCCCACCCCTTGCAGGGCAACAACGACCTGCTGTCGATCACCCGGCCAGGCATTATCCGGGGCATTCATCAGATGTACTTTGAGGCGGGGGCCGATATTGCTGAAACCAACACCTTTAGCTCTACCCGCATCGCCCAGGCCGACTACGGACTGGAGCACTTGGTCTACGACCTGAACTACGAATCGGCCCGGCTGGCCCGCGAGGTGGCCGATGCCTTCACCGCCCGCGATCCCGCCAAGCCCCGCTTCGTGGCCGGTTCGCTGGGGCCCACCAACAAAACCGCTTCGCTGTCACCCGACGTAAACGATCCCGGCTTCCGGGGCGTCACCTTCGATGAACTGGTGGAAGCCTACACTGAGCAAACCCACGGCCTGGTCGAGGGCGGGGTAGACATTCTCTTGATAGAGACCGTGTTTGATACTCTCAACGCCAAGGCCGCCCTGTTTGCCGTCAACAACTACCTGGAAGATAACCAGCTCAACCTTCCGGTGATGGTATCGGGCACGATCACCGATGCCAGCGGGCGCACGCTGTCGGGGCAAACCACCGAAGCATTCTGGACCTCGGTGATGCACGGCGAGCTGTTTAGCGTGGGCCTCAACTGCGCGCTAGGTGCCAAAGACCTCACTCCGTACCTGAAAGAACTATCGCAGCACGCTACGTGCTTGGTGTCGGCCCACCCCAACGCGGGCTTGCCCAACGAGTTCGGCGAATATGACCAAACTCCGCAGCAGATGGCCGCCGAAATGGAGGAGTTTGTTGGCCGCGGGTTAGTCAACATTATTGGAGGCTGCTGCGGCACCACCGCTGACCACTTGCGCGCCCTGGCCGCCCTGGCCGAGAAATACGCGCCCCGCCAGCCAAAGGGTGAGCTAGTGGAGATGGCGTAGCTTTTTGTAAGAATATAGAATTAGGTCTCGTCGTCTGCCCATGCTGTAGCCCATGATTTAAATCATGGGCTACAGCATGGGGCAAACCGATGGCAAGATCGCGAAACCGTCAACTATGTCCAGCAACACCCACTTAGAAAATAACCTAATAGCCAATATCAACCGTGACGAAACCATCGCCGACCTGCGCCTAAGCGGACTGGAGCCACTAGTGGTGAATGAGGTGACCGGCTTCGTGAACGTGGGCGAGCGCACCAACGTGACCGGCTCGCGCCGGTTTGCCCGCCTCATTGCCGAAGAGCGCTACGAAGAAGCCATCGCCGTGGCCCGCGACCAGGTGGAGGGCGGTGCCCAGATCATCGATGTGAACATGGACGACGGCATGCTTGACGGCGAGGCTTGTATGGTGAAGTTCCTAAACCTCATCTCGGCTGAACCCGATATCGCCCGCGTGCCCTTCATGATCGATTCTTCGAAGTGGAACATTATCGAGGCGGGCCTCAAGGTGGTGCAGGGCAAGGGAGTGGTGAACTCCATCAGCCTGAAGGAAGGCGAGGAGAACTTTATCCGGCAGGCCAAAAAGATCAAGCGCTACGGGGCGGCCGTCATCGTGATGGCCTTCGACGAAGACGGGCAGGCCGACAACTACGAACGGCGCCTCGAGATCGCGCAGCGCTCCTACGACGTGCTGGTGCACAAGGTTAACTTCCCACCGCAAGACATCATTCTGGATCTGAATATCTTCCCGGTGGCCACCGGCATGGAAGAGCACCGCCGCAACGCGCTGGACTTCTTTCTGGCCACCAAGTGGGTGCGCGAAAACCTGCCCGGCGTGCACGTGAGCGGCGGAGTAAGCAATGTTTCTTTCTCGTTCCGGGGCCACAACTCGGTGCGCGAAGCCATCCATTCGGCTTTTCTGTACCACGCCAAACGCGCGGGCATGGACATGGGCATCGTGAACCCCACCATGCTAGAGATCTACGATGACATTCCGAAAGACCTGCTCGAGCGGGTGGAAGACGTGCTGCTCGACCGCCGCGACGATGCCACCGAGCGCCTGGTCGACTACGCCGAGAAGAACAAGGACGACGGCATAGTCAAGAAGAAGGACGATCAGGTGTGGCGGCAGCAACCGTTGGGCGAGCGCCTCAAGCACGCGCTGGTGAAGGGCATCACTGACTTCATCGAGGCCGACGTGGAAGAGGCCCGGCAGCAGTACGACCGGCCCATCGAGGTGATCGAGGGGCCGCTGATGGATGGCATGAACGTGGTGGGCGACCTGTTCGGGGCGGGCAAAATGTTTTTGCCCCAGGTGGTGAAGAGCGCCCGCGTGATGAAGAAAGGCGTGGCTTACTTAATTCCCTTCATCGAAGCCGAAAAAGGAGCGAAGCAGCAGGCGAAGGGCAAAATCCTGATGGCCACCGTGAAGGGCGACGTGCACGACATCGGCAAGAACATCGTGAGCGTGGTGCTGGGCTGCAATAACTACGACGTGGTGGACATGGGCGTGATGGTGCCCACCCAGGATATTCTGGACAAAGCCCGCCTGGAAGGCGTCGACGTAATTGGCCTGAGCGGACTGATCACTCCCTCGCTCGACGAGATGGTGACCGTGGCCAAGGCGATGGAACAGGAAGGCTTTACGTTGCCTTTGCTCATCGGCGGGGCCACGACCTCTAAGATTCACACCGCGGTCAAGATCGAACCGCACTACCACGGGCCGGTCATCCATGTGCTCGATGCCTCGCGCTCGGTGCCGGTGGTGAGCAAGCTGCTTAACCAGGAGGCCAAGGACGGCTTCGCCCAGCAGGTGCGCGATGAGTACCAGCAGATGCGCGACCGTCACGCGGGCAAACAACAGCAGAAGAACTTCGCTCCGCTGGCCGAAATCCGTACCAGTAAATTCCGAACCGACTGGACCACCCGGCAGGTAACCCGGCCGCAGTTCTTGGGCACCCGGGTGTTCGACGACTACTCCCTAGAAGAAATTGCGCAGTACATTGACTGGACGCCCTTCTTCATGACCTGGGAACTGGCCGGGCGCTTTCCTAAGATTCTGGACGACGAGGTGGTAGGCGAGCACGCCCGTGATTTGTACCAGGATGCGCAGGCCATGCTCGAAAAGATCATCGACGAGCGCTGGCTACAGGCCAAGGCGGTGATCGGGTTTTTCCCGGCCAATGCCATCAGCGATGACGATATCGCCTTGTATCAGTTCGAGGAAGACAGCGAGGATCGCCGTCAGCAAATTGCCACCCTGCACCACCTGCGGCAGCAAACCCAGAAGGCCGCGGGCAAAGAGTACCTGAGTCTGACCGATTTTGTGGCTCCCGCCGACAGTGGGGTGGACGACTACGTGGGCGGCTTTGCCGTGACGACTGGGATCGGTTGCGATGAAATCGCCAAGGAGTTTGAGCGCGACCACGACGACTACAACGCCATTATGGTGAAGGCCCTGGCCGACCGCCTGGCCGAAGCCTTCGCCGAGTTGATGCACCGGCGCGTGCGCCGTGAGTTCTGGGGCTACGCTCCCGACGAAGCACTGGACAACGACGCCCTGATCCGTGAGAAGTACCAGGGCATCCGTCCTGCCCCCGGCTACCCCGCCTGCCCCGACCACACCGAGAAGGCTACTTTGTTCGAGCTTCTGGAGGCCACCAAGCACACGGGAATCACGCTGACCGAAAGCTATGCCATGTTTCCGACGGCGGCGGTGAGCGGCTGGTACTTCTCGCATCCTGAGGCGCGTTATTTCGGTATTCCCAAAGTAGATCAGGATCAAATACACAGCTACGCGGTGCGCAAAGGAATGCCCGTGCCGGAGGTAGAGAAGTGGCTGGGAGCGTACTTAGGATACGAAGTCTAAACGAAGATCTCGCCAGCGTCATCAGGATTCTCCACTATTCCCGCTGGATTTTAAACACCCGGCCGAGGCCGCCGTTTAGTCAGTAGTACAAACCCCACCAACCCGCACTCTTATGGCTGTCATCGACGATGCTACCGAATATACAACCCACGACCGCAAACTAGCCAGCCAGCTACCTGACACTGGGCAACCGCGGCTAGTAGTAATCGGCGGAGGCTTTGGCGGTATTCAACTCCTCAAAAACTTCAACCTCAAGAACGTGCAGGTGGTAATGATCGACCGGCACAACTACCATACGTTTCAGCCTTTGCTTTACCAAGTGGCCACCGCTGGTCTGGAACCGGACTCCATTGCGGCCCCTTTGCGCAAGGTCTTTGAAGACCGCAAGAATTTTTTCTTTCGCATGGCGAAGGTGGAGTCGATCAGTCCCGATGAGATGATGATCAATACCAACATCGGCCGTATTCGCTACGACTTTTTGGTTATTTCCACCGGCACCCATACCAACTATTTTGGTAACGAGAAAATCCGTAACCTAGCATTTCCGCTCAAGCAGGTGCCGCAGGCCCTGAACCTGCGCAGCCAGATTCTGCAAAACTTTGAAAAGGCCGTCACGTCCGATGATCCCGAGGAGATTGATCGTCTCACCAATTTTGTGGTAGTGGGGGGCGGCCCCACCGGAGTAGAACTGGCCGGAGCGCTGGGCGAACTTAAAAAGTACGTGCTTCCCCGCGACTATCCCGACCTGGATTTCAAGACGATGAAAGTCTTTCTGGTAGAGGGTTTAGACCGTTTGCTCCCGCCCATGTCCGAAGAATCGGGCCGCCGCGCCCTCAAAGATCTGGAAGAGCGCTTTGAAACCAATGTATTGCTCAATACGATGGTCGAGGACTACGATGGCTACGAAGTGACTTTAAGTACTGGCGAGAAAATAATTGCCGAAACCCTAATCTGGGCCGCCGGAGTCACCGGCCGCATTGTGAAGGGACTGGACAAGGCTAAAACCGAGAAGAGCCGCTACGTGGTGGATAATTATAGTCGGGTGAAGGGATACACTGATATCTTCGCTATTGGCGACATCGCGTATATGGAGTGCGAAGCTTACCCGAAAGGACATCCACAAGTAGCCCCGGTGGCCATGCAGCAGGGCGAGCGCCTGGCCAAGAACCTCAAAGCGCTCTTTGAAGATAAGGCGTTAAAACCATTTGACTACTTTGATAAAGGAACGATGGCTACTATTGGCCGCAACCGCGCCGTGGCCGACTTGCCCAACGGCATGAAATTTTGGGGTTTACCTGCCTGGCTGGCCTGGATGTTTATCCACTTACTCTACTTAGTTAGTTTCCGCCAAAAACTGATCACTTTAGGCAACTGGACGTGGAACTACTTTACTTACGATCGCGGTACGCGCCTGATTATCCGTCCCTTTAATTATCGAAAAGCAGTGGCCGAGAAAAAATCGTACTTCGACCAAGACGAAGAGGTGACCGGACAGAAAGAGGGCGAGGCTAAAGAGGCAGAAGAAGGCTCCTGGTCGTCCTAACCTAAAAACCCGCCTGAGCACGGCTCAAGCAGGTTAGTTGGTTGACTGTATTAGTATTAGCTTTCTAAAACTTAAACGAAACGCCTATATTAATTGGAATGTAGGACACGTTTTGATCAAAGGCCAGTTCGGTGAAAGGAATTGACTCGTTCACGAACACGGTATGATACTCGGCGTTCGCATGGATGGCGATTTGAGAGTTAATTGGGTAACGCACCCCTACCGTTGGAGCCAGCCCAAAATAGCTGCGCGTGATGCTCAAGAAGGTATTGACACGAACGTTGTATACTCCGCCGCTCAGACCAATGTAGGGCTGCACTCCCGCCACGGCGGGCGAGAACTCCACCGAAGCGGTAATCGGAGTCATGGTGAAGTCTAGTCCGGGAATGCTGACCCCAGCGGCGTTAGCGCCGAAGCGGTAGTGCTGGAAAGACACTCCCGCTCGCACGTGCTCACTGATTGCATAAGCGCCTTGCAAGCCAAATCCGTAGCCCATTTCCGCAAAGTTGGCAAAATTACCGGTAGGAAAGGCCGGTCCCGCTGAGGGAATTAGTATAAGTTGCGCCTGGCTGATGGTCCAGGTGCCAATGCTCAATACCAGGGTTGAGAAGATCGTTTTCATTGTATCGTAAGGTTAAGATGAAACATCGTTGATACCTTACGTAGGCAAGTTTTGTGCTACTTGCGCCAAAAAACGAATAGCTAGCACAATTTCTGATAAATATAAAATATAACATACTGACTGTCAGATGATTACACTTTATGATTTATTCTGAACTGATCAGAAAAAGAGCTTCAGCAATACCATCGGCAATTATTTTGCCGCTATTTGTTAATATAAGTCGGTTTTCTTGCACCACTGCTTTGCCTTCCTCAGCAAGTCGATTGACGTAAGCTGAATGTTCCTGATAAAGGTCGTACTCAAAGTGGTTTTTGAGTTCTTCTAAATCACATCCCCACTTGGTACGTAGTCCGGTCATCACCCGTTCGTTGATCTGATCGTAGCGCGACAAAACTTCTCGCTCAAAAGGAACCACTCCTTCTGTCAATGCCTGTTGGTACTTCGCGTTGTGCGCCACATTATACTGTCGGCTCTCTCCGTCGTACGAATGAGCACTCGGGCCAATCCCCAGGTATTTCTGGTTTTGCCAGTAGCTTGTGTTGTGCTGGGCGTAATAGTCTGCTTGGCAAAAGTTAGATACCTCGTAGGGATCAAAACCCGCCGTGACAAGCGTGGTATTTAGTAGCTCAAACTGTTCGGCGGCGAAGGCATCGCTCACCGCCCGCAACTTGCCCTGCTGCTGCCATCGACCAAACACCGTCTTTTCTTCAATCGTTAGGCAGTACGAGGAAATATGTTGCGGATGCAGAGCCACCGCCTGGGCCAAGTCGCGTTCCCAAATGCGGTGGTCTTCGGCAGGAATGGCGTAGATCAGATCAATGCTGATGTTGTCAAAACCTACATCTTGGGCCTGCTGCACGCACCGAACGGCTTCATCGGCCCGGTGTGCCCGGTTTAAATACCGCAGGTGCGGTTCGTGAAACGACTGAATGCCAATGCTCAAGCGGTTGATTCCTACCGTGCGCAAATCCTTTAGTTTAGCAAGATTTAGATCATCAGGATTGGCCTCGAGCGTAATCTCTGGTTGGGCAACCACGGGATAGTGCTGATAAACCGTAGCCAGTAACTGATCCAACTCGGCAGCCGTGAGCAACGAGGGGGTACCACCGCCTAAGTAGATCGTCTGCACCGCCTCCCCACCCAGGTAGTTGCGCTGAAGAGTCAGCTCCTCGGCCAAAGCACGTGCCATTTCCTCCCGATGCCGCGTATTCGTGCTAAAGTGAAAATCGCAGTAGTGACACGCCTGCTTGCAAAATGGAATGTGTAGGTAAATTCCGGCCATAGGCATTCTAACGTGCGCTCCTCTTCCCCCGTTCCTAAAATCCAGCCATTCGAACCGCTGTCTCTGCTCATTCAATTTTTCTTCCTTGAATCCTGACAATTTCCTGCTTAACCTTGTTCGATGGAAATCAATTGGATAGAAGCGCTGGCCCTGGTGTTCGGACTAGTTGCGGTATACCTCAACACCCGCGAGATTGTGTGGGGCTGGCCGGTGGGCATCGTAGGGGTGGTGCTCAGCGGCATGCTGTTCTACGAAGTTCGACTCTACTCAGATTTGATTTTGCACGTAGTTTACGTTGTGCTAGGTTTCTACGGGTGGTATGAATGGCTGTACGGCGGCCGGAACAACGCTGCGTTGCGCGTGAACACGCTTTCGTCGGCTGCGATTTTGACGCTGCTGGCGCTGGGTGCCGTCGGAATGGGTGCTATTGGTTACGCCTTCGATCACTATACGGATGCCGACCTGGCCTACTGGGACGCCTTCACCACCTCGTTCAGCTTGGTGGGGCAGTATATGCTGGCGAAGAAAAAGCTGGAGAACTGGCTGCTGTGGATTGGGGTGGATGCGGTAGCGACGGGCATCTACGCCTACAAAGAACTTTACTTACTGTCGCTGCTCTACTTTTTGTACCTCGGACTAGCCGCTTACGGATACCAGCAGTGGAAAAAAACGCTGGCTCATGCTTAAGATAGTGGTCACCGGTCCCGAGTCCAGCGGAAAAACCACCTTGGCCCAAGCGCTGGCGGCGCACTACCAAGTGCCCTGGGTGGCCGAATACGCCCGATCCTACATTGAACAGCTTGCGCAACCCTACCAAGAGGAAGATTTGCTGGCGATTGCTCAAGGGCAGGTGCAGCGCGAAGATGAGCAAGCGCAAACGAATCCGCACTTGCTCATCTGCGACACCAGCTTGCTGGTGATTTACGTGTGGAGCCACTACCGCTACGGCCGCTGCCACCCCTGGATTGCGAGACAACTCGCCCGCCGCCCCGTGGATCATTACCTACTCTGCTCCCCCGACCTCCCCTGGCAGCCCGACCCCCAGCGCGAAAACCCGACCGACCGCCCCGAACTGTTTGCCCAATACGAAGCAGCACTGCGCGAAAAATCCTACACCGTTGTAGCCGGTCAGGGAAAGATTCGGCTTGAAACCGCGATCAACGTAAGCGACCGTTTGCTCAAGCCGTAGTTTCTGAATACATTTGTCGCACAGGGGTGCCCTATAACAGCGGGCTGAGATTATACCCATTGAACCTGATCCGGGTAATGCCGGCGAAGGGATACGGTATGGTAATTATACGTGGGGCGTTCATTCCCCTAGCTCCCGATTTATTTACCAAATTACAACTCAATATGCGATCTTTTTTCATTGGTCTGGCCGCCAGCGTGATGCTCTCCGCCAGCGGGTGGGCTCAGCGGGTGGTGCAAGGCAAAATAACCGACCGTCAGCAACAGCCTTTGATAGGAGCCACCGTCGTAGTGCCCCAAACCACCCAGGGAACGGTAACCGATTCCCGGGGATTTTATCAATTGAGTGGGAAGGCAGCGTCTCTAGAAATTCAGGTGAGCTATGTGGGCTATCAAACCCAAACAATATCGCTCACCGCTACCGAAGACACCCTCATTCAAAGTGTAGTACTCCGCGAAAAAGCTTCGCTAGAGGAAGTGGTGATCCGGGCCGTTCGGGCCGATGAACGAGCACCGGTGACCCAAACCACCGTTGATCAGCAGGGCATCGAGGCCGTTTATGTCGGACAAGACGCCTTGTTTGCCCTGGAAGAATTGACTCCCGCTATCCTGGCTTACTCTGAATCGGGCACTAATTTTGGCAACTACGGGCAGATGCGCCTGCGTGGAATAGACCAAACCCGCATCAACATCACCCTCGATGGGGTGCCGCTCAACGATATGATCGACCAGGGTGTGTTCTTCTCCAATTTCACCGATTTTGGCAACAGCATCGCCTCGGTGCAGGTGCAGCGCGGGGTGGGCACCAGCACCAACGGCACCGCTTCCTACGCCGGTTCGATCAATTTCGAGTCAGTTAACCTCAACGACAGCGTGCCGAGCGTGGAGGTGCAACTGCTGGGTGGCTCGTTCGATACCTACCGCGCCAGCGGCGAAGTAAAAACCGGACTGCTCGACAACCAAACCGCCTTCTACGGCCGCTTCACCCGCACCCTTTCCGACGGTTACCGCGACCACACCAGCACCAATTCCTACTCCTTCTTCTTCTCCGGAGGCTACTTCGGAAGGAAAGATCTGCTAAAAATAACCGGCTTCACGGGGCGCAGCCAGAACGGCTTGGCCTACTTGCCGGTGGCCCTGCCTGATATTCAGTGCCGTCCCGAAACCAACTACGTGTCGGAGAACGACATTGACGACTTTGGGCAGTCGCTGGTGCAGTTGCGGTACACGCGCTTCGTGGGGGTGAATACTTCCTGGACTTCAACGCTGTACTACGGCGCGGCCGGAGGGGACTTCCCCGCCGGATTCTCGGAGCCAGCGAATACTTTTTCGGTCAATGGATTGGATACAACTTTCGCCACCACCGACCGGTTCACGCAGCTCAATTATCCTTTATTTAATGATCACTACGGGCTGACGTCTTCGGTGGGTCATACCTCCAACAATGGCCGCTGGGAGCTGAACGGGGGAGTGCATGCCTATACTTTTCGGAGGAAAAACATAGAAACGATCATTCCGGATGATGCTAGCCCGTATTACCAGGATCGTTCGCACAAGGATGAATTCAGCTCCTTCTCCAAACTTAGCTATTCGCAGAATCACTGGTTGCTGTTTGCCGATTTGCAACTGCGCACTGTGACGCTAGGTCTGCAAACCGATCCAATGTTTTTGGGGCAACCCGCGCCCATTCCTGACCGGCAGTGGTTTTTCGTGAACCCAAAAGTGGGCGTAACCTACTCGGTAAGCTCTCAGACTAACCTGTACGCCTCCTACGGCCGCAGTGGTCGCGAACCAACCCGCTTCGATATTTTAGGCTCTACGCAGATCAATACGTTCAATCTGGCGAGTGTGCAGAATATTGATGCCGTGAAAGCCGAGTACGTCAACGATTTTGAGGCGGGGGTGCGATTTCGCACTGAGCGATTGAGCGGACAGGCGAACCTGTTCTACATGCAGTTCACCAATGAGATTGCCCCCATTGGTCAGGCGATCCCCGAAGGGTTTGTGCAACTGCGGAAAAACATTGCGAGCAGCTACCGCCGTGGTCTGGAACTAGAGTGGCAATATCGTCTTTTTCCGGTACTATCGTTTGTAGGCAATTTGGCCTACTTGCAGAGCAATATCGACACCTTCAATCCGGAAGACGAAGAGCGAGTTTACTACGACGTGGAACCAATTATTAGCCCGTCCTGGATCGCCAACGGCGCGCTTCAGTACCAAACCGAGCTATTTTCGGTGGCTTTGAACGCTCGCTACGTGAGTGAGTCGTTTCTAGAACCGACCAACCGCCCGGACCTTACCCTCCCGGCTTTCTTCGTGCTGGATGCCCAGGCTTCGGTGCGCTTTCTGAAGGATCAGGAGCTTAGTCTGCACGCCAACAATTTGCTTAATCAGCCTTACTATACCTTCGGGCAGCCGGTAACCGTCGGCGAAACCACCGTACCGGGCTACTTTGTGCAAGCTCCGCTCAGTGTGTATGCCCTCTTACGCCTTAAATTTTAGATCAACCTTACGTTGTTGCTCCAATAATTCGTTTACCTCTTCATTGACTCATTCTTTCACTCATTCCTCTCCCCCCAACCTATGAAAATCACGCTCGCCCTTGATTGGTCTCCCAATACCCTACACGCCGGTTATTTCATTGCTGAAGCCGAAGGCTACTTTAAAGACAATCAGCTGGACGTAACGTTTGTTAGCCCGGAAGAAGACAACTACGCCACCACTCCGGCCAAAAAAGTTGCTGATCGACAGGCGCACGTAGCGGTGGCCCCTTCCGAAAGTGTCATCAGCTTCAACACGCTGCCCGATGCGGTGCCCCTGGTCGCGATCGCCGCCGTGTTACAAGAAGATGCCAGCGCCATTGTGACCCGGAGCGACAGTGGCATCACCCGCCCGGCGCAGCTCGACGGAAAAACTTTTGCTTCATACCAAGCCCGGTTTGAGGATGATATCGTCCGTCAACTCGTGCAGGCCGATGGCGGACAGGGTAATTTGACGATATCAAGTCCCGATAAACTGGAAATGTGGCGCACGGTAGCCGAAGGAACGGCCGATGCTACCTGGGTTTTCTTGCCGTGGGAAGGACCTAAAGCCCGCCACGAAGCGCAGATTACCTTTAACGCCTTCCACCTGAGCGATTATCGTATTCCGTACGGTTATTCGCCGCTTCTGGTCACCTACGAGGAGCTTATTGAACAAGAACCTGAGCGGCTGCGAGCGTTCGTTCGGGCGGTGGAGAAGGGCTGGCACTTTGTCCACGATCACCCGGGTCGGGCTGCTGATATTTTATGCGACCATATCCGCCATCCTGACTTCCGGAATCGGAAGATGATCAAAGAATCGCTAAATTTGCTGCAACCTGCTATCCTGGGAGGTGGTAACCGCTGGGGCTTTATGGACGGGACGCGCTGGCTCACTTGGGTAGAGTGGATGATCAACACAAAAGTGCTCAAAGATACTTCCGGTAATCCCATCAACTTCGGGCAAATCGACACCTCGATGCTTTACACCAACGACTTCTTTAAATGACAGTATGCTTGACGTCTTAAATCCTCAGAAGATTCCGGTGCTGGCCACCACCGATATTTTGGTGATCGGCGCCGGGTCAGCCGGTTGCGCGGCGGCACTGGCGGCAGCCCAATCGAAGAAGTATAGAGTGATGCTGGTAGAACGCTACGGTTTCGCCGGGGGCACCTCTACCCAAATGCTGGATACTTTCTACGGTTTCTTCACCCCGGGGGATGCGCCTCGTAAAGTGGTGGGCGGCGTACCCGACCAAGTAGTTAACCGCCTTAAGCAAACGGGCGATATGTTTCTGCGCCCCAATACCTACGGAGCGGGCACGGGCGTTAATTACAACCCGGAACGTCTGAAACTGGTGTGGGACCAGATGATCCTGGAAGCGGGTATTAACTACTGGCTGCACACCCATCTGGTAGCGGTGGCCGAACGGGAAGAGGGTTTTACGGTCTGTATTTTCTGGAATAAAAACGGGTTTCACAGGGTGCGCGCCCGACGGGTTATCGATGCCTCGGGCGACGCTGACTTTTGCTGCCACGCGGGCTACGACTTCGAGTTGGCGGGCGAAGCGGAACCAGCGCAGAGCATGACGACCACCTTTCGAATGAGCAACGTTGATCTGGAACGATACGAGGCGGCGGGCGGCAAAAAGATGCTGCAGGAGAAGATGATCGGGGCGGTGGAACAAGAAACCCATCCCCTACCCCGAAAAAAAGGGTCGGCGCACGCCATGTGCCAGGAAAAGTGCATCGCCACCGTCGCGGTGAAGGTGGCCAATCTCCAGGCCATGAACGTGTCAGAACTCACCCAGGCCGAAATAGAGGGGCGGCGGCAGACATTCATCTACGAACGCTTTTTCCAGCAAGCAGTGCCCGGCTACGAACGGGCCAGCGTCATCGGTATGTCGCACCACATCGGAGTGCGAGAAACCCGGCGCGTGTACGGCGAGGAGCGCCTCACCAAAGAACAGTGCATGGCGGGGTTCATCCCCAATGATCGCATACTGCTGTGCGGTGCCCCAATAGAAGACCACCGCCTGGGAAAAGACGGTGAAGAAGAAACCATCTGGGAATACGTGCCGAATGCCGGAGTGTACGGTGTCTCCTACGGAGCCATCGTGCCAAGGAGAAGTGATACCGCCTGGGTAGTGGGCCGCTGCTTCTCGGCCACCCACGATGCCCACGCTTCGTGCCGCTCGATGGGCCAGACCATGTCGATGGGCCAGGCCGCGGGGATTGCCGCCGTGCTTTCGCTAGATGCTGATACCAATGCGACTGGTGTTGCTATCAACGATCTGCAAGAATCGCTGCTGAAGCTAGGAGCCGTGCTGGAGTTTCCGGCTCATCTAGCCGATACTTCGCCCGACGGATGGGGAAAGACCGTATCCTAAAGAATGCAAGCACTAACCAAATGTTATGACTGGTTTTGTCAGAACGGTACTGGGCGATATTGCTCCCGAAAGCATGGGGCTCACCTACGCGCACGAGCATATCATTATTGAGGCGAGCTTTCCCACCGTCCAAAATCCCGAATTTTTACTAAACGACGTCGACAAAGTAAGCCAGGAGCTCGAAGCCGTCTACCGGGGCGGCGGCCGCACAATGGTAGACACCATGCCCGCCAACTGCGGCCGCAACGTACTAAAATTGGCCGAGGTGTCGCGGCGAAGCGGGATTCATATCATCGTTCCCACTGGAATTCACCTTGAGCAGTACTACCCACCCCACCACTGGCGCTATCAATACAACGAAGACCAACTCACCCGCCTGTTTATCGCTGATGTAGAAGAAGGGATTGATCAATACGATTACGCGGGTCCGATCATCGAGCGGACGCCCCACCGGGCGGGCATGATTAAGTTGGCTACCGGCGATGAAAAGTTTACTCCGCACCAAGAGATGATCTTTCGGGCGGTGGTGAACGCCCACCGGGAAACCGGGGTACCCATTCTTACCCACACTAATTACGGACGCTGGGCGCTGGAACAGGCTTTGCTGTTCGACAAACTGGGGGCGGACCTTGGTCACGTGGTTCTCTCTCACGTCGACCGGTACGTAGACGTGGATTACCACCGCGAGGTGCTGCAAACCGGCGTGCGGGTAGAGTATGATAGTGCCTTTCGCTGGAAGGAGGGGCAAGAAAACGGCACTTATCACTTATTGAAAGCGTTGCTACCCCAGTACGCAGCGCAAATAACCATAGGAATGGACGCCGCCAAATACACCTATTGGCGCTCGTACGGTGGAACGCCAGGATTGGATTTCCTACTCACTACCTTTAGGCAGGACCTTGAAACAATGGAGCTAAGCGCTTACTATAGCGAAATTATGTACGACACTCCCCAGAAGTTGTACACCTTCTTATAAGCAAAGTAGATTGCATCTAGAACTTCATAAAATCACTCCGATAGTTCTTTTATTTGTATTTTATCTAAAAAATTCTTGTTAAGATGTCATTTTTTCTCCTAGGTTCAGTTCCTTCCGTGAAACGTTTCAGAGGACTGTATTAAATTATGCTCAAAATAGTACTTCATCCACGCAGCAGGTAGTACCTTTGCGGTATAATTCGTGCACTAGGTACGGTAGCTATTACCAATCATCTATGGGCAAATTGTTTGTCATCGCACTCTTACTGGCGCTGGGTTCTCCATCGATGGCTCAGTCCGACGACCAATCGTATCATTTGGTTGAGGACCTTCGCCCTGAATGGCTCACCATTGACCAGCACAATCAATACGTGCCGTTTGTCGCGCGCGACCGCGCCAATCCTTCTATTATCGGCGTTCGTCTGGATCTGAAAAAGTACGCGGGCAATCAGTTACGTTGCTGCCTGCCAGCCTACACTTCGTTGTTGATTGAAAAAGAAATCCTCACCAGTGTTGAGCGTTCTCGCTGCCTTATCTATTCAATTGATAGCCTCCGTAGCGTCTATCAGCAATCAACGTTGCTGCTAACGGTCTATCAACCCGCCAGTCAACTCGCTCAAGTTGATCTACAGGTCGTAAACAACACAAGCGCTCCACTGGCACAACCCCACCCTATTCTGCCCCGGCTATTGTCAGCTAAAGAAAATTTCTTCGTCCTGGGTCTGGTGTTTATACTAATGTTATACGCCACCTTGATCAATTACTATCCAAAGACTTTTCGGAACATTTTCAACCTTCCGAGGATACTAGCGCTACGCTCTCGAGAAGAAGACCTGCGGGTACGACTGATCAGCGAGCCGCATACACTTTTTTTAATTCAGCACTGCTTGGTAGTTGCTTTTCTCTTCATCGTGCTGGTTCCTGACGTAGATCAATGGTTATCTTCCAACTGGTTCACTTTATCCGGCGTAGGAAGCTACCTGTGGCTATGGTTGTTGTTGAGCCTGATAGTATTGATTACCATTTGGGCCAAGTATCTTATTGTAGTCCTGTTCGGCTCACTCTTCAAACTAAAGCAGCTTACGTATTTGCACATGTTTGATTTCATGCGCCTATCAATGATGTTCTGGGGGATCGTATTTCTACTCGCAACTTGCACTCATTATAACTTCACCGTCGACGAGCAGACTTACGTGCGTGTGCTGACGTACCTGTTCATGGCATTCGCGCTAGCCCGGATATTGATTCTTTATCTGCGCCTCTTCAGAAATAGCACTCTCAAAAATATGTATTTATTTTCCTACATTTGCACCGCCGAAATAATACCCTTGTCAGTAGGACTAGAGTTATTAATCGGTTAATAGTTTTGCAAGAGAGAATTCCGTCTTTCTTTTTTACGTTGATGGTTTAGCCCAGAGCGTAATTTACTTCACGCGTGACGCAGAAACCAGAATGCCCGTCTTTTGTGAAGATAAATATCCATTAATTGTTAACATTAGGTTTACGTATGAATAGTAGTGCCGTGAATATTCCACCAGAACGACTATTAAGAGTAAAGAGCATCCTTGTCTCTCAACCAGCGCCTCAGAACGGCCAATCACCCTACTTTGATCTCGCTAAGAAGCACAATCTTCAGGTGGATTTCAGGCCATTTATCGAGGTGAAACCCGTAGGTCTGAAAGAGTTTAGGAAACAGAAAGTTGACATCCTTCAGCATACGGCGATCATCTTCACCAGCCGCAATGCGGTGGATCATTTCTTTGGCATCTGCAACGAGATGAATATTGAGATGCCTGCGGATATGAAGTACTTCTGTATCTCTGAGCAAACGGCCAACTACCTCCAGAAGTACATTATCATTCGCAAGCGCAAGATCTTCACGGGCTTCCGAACCGCACAAGACCTGCTCGAGATTCTCAAAAAGCACAAGGACGAAACCTATCTCTTCCCCTGCTCCAGCATCCGCAAAAACGATATACCCGATTTCTTAGAGAATAACCAGTATCGGCATACAGAAGCAGTGATGTATGAAACCGTCGCCGCCGACCTATCCGATTTGGCCGATGTCAACTACGACGTTATCGCTTTTTTCAGTCCCTCGGGTATCAATTCGCTGTTCGTAAATTTTCCTGATTTCGAGCAAAACAATACCCGTATTGCTGCTTTTGGCCCCACCACCGCCCAAGCAGTGCTTGAAGCCGGATTGATCCTAGACATTGAAGCACCGCTTCCCAATGCTCCTTCCATGACGGGCGCCATTGAAATATACATGAAGGAAGCGAACAAAAAGCGGTAGCCTTCTGATTTTGCCCAGATACAATTAGAATGATAAGTATACGTTGTATGGAAAGGGCTGAAATCAGAAAAAAAATGTCATTCGCAAAACTATACCTTTGGTCGCGTTAGTGCCTCGCTCTATGAAAGTAAAACTACTGTCTATTCTCTCTGGATTTATGCTGTTGGGCAGTTTAGGTGCGCATGCCCAACAAAGCGCGCAGTTCAGCCAGTATATGTTTAACACCTTATTCTACAACCCGGCCTACGCTGGGGTAGAAGGAGTAACAACTTTCACCGCTTTTCATCGCACCCAGTGGGCGGGCTACCAACCCACCAACGGCGACTTAGCGGGCGGCATCAGCACCCAGGTGATCAGTCTCAATACCCCAATTTTGGGTTTGAGAAGTGGCTTTGGAGTGCACGTGGTTAATGACCGTATTGGCCCACTCACCAACCAAGAAGCACAGCTTTCTTTTGCGTATCATTTGGGAGTAGGCAATGGCAAATTAAGCTTAGGTATCCGTGCCGGAGCGTTTTCCCAGACCATCGATTTTGATGAATACCTATGGGTCGACCAGCTTGACCCGCTTCGGCAAGCCGGAAAAGACTCCCAAATGCGCCCCGATTTTTCCGCTGGCATCTTCTATCGGGCCCGACAGTACTACGGAGGCATTAGTTTTCAACATTTATTAGATACTCAGTTCAGTTTTGGAATTGATACCCTTAATAATCCGTTGGAGAAACTGATGGTAGTCACTGGCGGATTTGATTACGAACCCACTTACAAAGTGCGTCTCACTCCATCATTTTTGGTGCAATCCGACTTAAATACTTTTTCGTTCGATGTCGGAATACTTGCTACTTATGACGATACCATGTGGGCCGGACTGTCATATCGACAACAAGAAGCCTTGGTTGGAATGGTCGGGTACAGCTTCTTCAAGGAAAAATCGCTTAAGTTAGGGTATGCCTTTGATTATACGATCATCGCCCAGGAAGCAAAAGCTACGGCATCTCACGAGATAATGTTACGGTATAGCCTGCCTTTTGCTTCGCAAAGTAATAAGAAGATCGTTCGGACGCCTCGTTTCAGACAATAAGCCCTATTTAAAGTAAAATTATAACATTTATTAAATAAATTATAAAATGTTACAACGCAGTGAATTGCCAGAAAACGAGTAGTTCATTTGCTAGACTATCGCAATATTTGTGTTCGTGTTTACGTGTATGTATAAAACAATGTGTGTTATGTGTAAAATTTTTCGCTACAGTAGTGCCGTCCTTTCGATGGCCGTACTGTTCGCTCTGCAAGGATGCGGCCTGTTTGGCGGCAAGGGCGATGATTTCGGTCAACTCGTAGGAGTTTCTGGAAGAGAGTACGACGGGATGCCTACTCCCTACGGCATGGTAAGAATCCCTGCCGGAACGTTCCACATGGGGCAAGCCGACGAGGATCCCGTGGCTACGCAGGTGAGCTTTAACAAGCAAATCACCATCGGGGCGTTCTTTATGGACGATACCGAGATCACCAACAATGAGTACCGACAATTTATCTACGAACTGCAAGAAGGCGAGGGTGAATACGACTTTCTCGTAGGCAAAGGCGCCAACTTCGTCATGGATGAATTGTATCCCGACACCGCCGTGTGGCAGCGTAATTACACGCACCACATGGGCGATCCTCTGGTAACCTATTACTACTCTCACCCCGCTTTTGATAATTATCCGGTGGTGGGTATAAACTGGGAAGCCGCTCAGGTATTCTGTCAGTGGCGCACCTCTTACCTCAATAGCTACCGCGAAAGCAACGGCATGTTCATTATGCCTAATTTTCGACTACCCTCGGAGGCCGAGTGGGAATATGCCGCTCGCGGTGGACGCAAAATTGCTAAATACCCCTGGGGTGGCCCCTACATCCGTAACTCAAAGGGATGTATGCTGGCGAACTTCAAACCCGGTCGCGGCAACTACTTCGACGATGGCTTTGCCTACACCGCCCCCGTCAACTCTTATTTTGCCAACGACTTCGGTCTCTATGATATGTCGGGCAACGTGGGCGAATGGTGCGAAGACGCCTGGAATCCCGCCGCTACCGCCATTGTGTGGGACTTGAACCCAACTTACAACGACCCCAACGAACCCCAAAAAGTGGTCCGTGGCGGCTCTTGGAAGGATATTTCTTACTTCTTACAAACCGGAACCCGAGGCTACGAGCACAAAGACTCTACCACGGCCTACACCGGATTCCGATGTGCTATGACCTACATCGGTCGCTCTGGCGGAAACGAACTCAATTAAATCAAACAAATAAATCAAACTCTAAATCAATTAAATCTCGACAAACATGAGCAAGAAAAAAGGTGGATTCACAGATCTTCTTTACGGATCAATTATGCCCAAAATCTACGGAATTGGGGCAGCAATCGTAATCGTTGGTGCAATGTTTAAAATCCTGCACTTAGAAGGCGGCGGACTGATGCTCGGTATCGGTTTGACCACAGAAGCAATTATCTTCTTCCTAAGTGCCTTTGAGCCGCGTCATCAGGAACCCGACTGGTCACTAGTTTACCCTGAATTAGCGGGTGGAGCGCAGGTTAGCCGCAAGGCGATCAGCAACGGTTCTACTTCTCAGAAGCTTGATGCGATGCTGGAAAGCGGTAAGGTAGGACCCGAACTGATCGATAGCCTTGGGCGCGGCATGAAAAACCTGTCTGAATCGGTAGGGAAAATGAGCGATCTAAGTAACGCCGCGGTAGCGACTAATGAGTACGCCACCAACGTGCAGCAGGCTTCTAAATCTATGGTAGACATGAATAAGTCGTATGCTACTACGGTATCTGCCATGAACGAAATGGCTGGTGCCAGTAAGGATGCTAAAGAGTATCATACGCAGGTACAAACTGTGACCAAGAACTTGGCTTCTCTGAACGCGGTATACGAAATGGAACTTCACGATGCCAACAGCCACTTGAAGTCTATGAACAAGTTCTATACGAACCTGAGCGGTGCTATGGAAAACGTGGCCCAGGCAAGCAAAGATGCCGAGCAGTTCAAGAACAACTTCTCGTCGCTCAACGGCAACATCGCTTCGCTAAACAAGGTGTACGGCAATATGCTGACCGCCATGCGTGCGTAATCTTAAATTGATCGTAAACCACATAAGACAATAAATTATGGCTGGAGGAAAAGAAACTCCCAGGCAGAAGATGATCGGGATGATGTACCTGGTACTCACCGCACTTCTCGCCTTGCAAGTAAGCAACACGATTCTGGAGAAGTTTATCTTCATTGATCAGAGTCTGGAACAGTCGGCTGTCAACACCAAGGTGAAGAACAGCGGCACCGTAGAGCGCATCCAGGCGGCCGTAGAGGACGCCGGTAACCGAGCTGAGGATGTAGCAGTACTCAAAGAAGCCCAGCAGGTTCGCGCTAAGACCACCGAAGTCCTGACCATGTTGGACAAGCTGAAGGAAGAGTTTGTGGTACTAACTGGTGGAATTGATGAAGACGGAAACTACAAAGGTGGAAAAGAAGAAGCGAAGATCGCTGAACTAATGATTCGCGGCGGTCGTGGCGAGGAGTTGAAGGGACAACTAAACGGTTATACCTCTTTCCTTTCTTCAACGATTAAGAAGGATGTAGCTCCTATCGCGCTAGACGCTTCTGAAAACCCGGTGTTCATGGATGATCCCGAGCAGAAGGCCAAGAGCTTTTCGGAGATCACCTTTGAGAGCACGCCGATGGTAGCCGGTCGCGCTTCACTGACGCAATTCAAAACTGAGGTGCTAAACCGTGAAGCTGAGGCGCTAGACGCTTTGGCCCGCAAGGTAGGTGCTGCCGATATGAAGTTTGACAATATCGTAGCAATGGTTCGCCCGGAGTCTAACATCGTAGCTGCCGGCACCAAGTATAAGGCAGACTTGTTCATCGCCGCCTCTTCTAGTATGGTGAATCCGGTGATGACCATCAATGGCAAAGCAATCCCTGTTGAGGGTGGTATGGGTAAGATTGAATTTCCGGCTTCGGCAACGAAGTACGACAAGGACAACCGCTCTGAGCAGAAGTTTAAAGCGTCAATCACCGTTGAGCAAGGCGGCAAGTCAGAAACCTACGAGAACACGGTCTCTTACTTCGTAACCAAGCCGGTGATTCAGGTGCAATCTCAGTCGGTGCAAGCGTTGTACTTGAACTGCGGTAACGAATTGCAGATCAACGTGCCTGCTTTAGGAACGATGTACAATCCGTCCTTCTCAGCCAATGGCGCTACCGCGATCAAGGGCAAGAAGACAGGAGAGGTAACCATTATTCCTCAGGCGAAAACGGTTTCACTCACGGTGAGCAGCGGTGGTAATCGCATCGGCACCGAGAAATTCTCGGTGAAGCGAATCCCTACTCCCACTATTGAAGTGTTCGGTCCGGGGAACAAGCCGATCAACCTGCGACAGGGTGAGGCAATTAACCGACTGCGCGCTATCACGGTAAAAGCAGTACCGGACGAAAGTTTCGCGACCTTCTTGCCGAAGGATGCTCGTTACAAAGTAACGGATGCTGAGGTGTTATTAGCCCGAGGAAGCCGTCCGCTAGGAAAAGCCAATCTGAGCAATCAGTCAGCGAATTTAAGTTCGCTGATGTCTCAAGCAAAGCCTGGCGACCGACTGGTAATCGATATCAAAAAAGTGCAGCGCATGAACTTTCAAGGGAAAACCGAGAACGTATCTATCGGATCTAGCTCCTCGGTAGTTACCGTTCCGTTGAACTAGTAGACAATAGTTACCAGGCCAGGGATGTGTACCTGGCCTGCTTTTTACGATTAAAACAGGTGTTATGAAGCATGTAAAAAAAATTGTGGGCGCGGCAATGATGATCTTTGCCAGTGGCACTCTGGTGCAGGCGCAGGTAGGCGACGTTGACGGTTTTAATCCGAATTCGGTTCGCCCCATTCACGAATCTGACCAACTGTACAAGACCCGGGTGTGGCGCCGAATGGATCTGCGAGAAAAGCAGAACAAACCCTTTTTCTCCGAAAACCGCCGAATCACGCGGGTGCTTATCGAGTCGGTACTCAACGGCACGTTGTATCCCTACACCAACGACTCGTGCGTGACGCGTATGTCGAAGGAAAAGTTTGTCGAGAACATGAGTATTCCGATGGATGCCCCCATGCTGACCGAGGAAGAGAAGGCCATGGGCTTTGGTGAAGAAACTGCCGCCGACGATGGTTGGGGCGGCGGCTGGGGCGACGAACCCGCTAGCGCCGGACAAGGCGCCGAAGGCACGGCAGTGGCGGATGCCGCTCCGGCACAAGAAAGCTACCTGTTCACGCCGCGCGACGTGAGTGTTCTTGAGATTATGGAAGATATCATCTTTGACAAAGAGCGCGGTCGTCAGTACTACGACGTACAGTCGGTTACCATGATCTTGCCTCCGGAAAACTTTCCGAATACGGGCTTGCTGAAGGAAGTAGCTTCTTTTCGCTATAAGGATTTGATTCGGATATTCCAGGAAAATCCGGAAATCGCGGTGTGGGTAAACCCTAAGAACGACGCCATGCACCTTAACTTAGAGCATGCGTTTGACTTACGACTATACAGTGCGCACATCATTAAATATTCTAATCCCGACGATTCGCGAATCGTGGATATGGTAGAGGGCGACCGTCGTCAAGCACTTTTGAAGTCTTTGAACTATGAGTACAAACTACTAGAAAGAGAACACGAAGTCTGGGAATACTAAAAGTATCTCATAACACCATTGTTTGAAGCCAGCCGGTTAGGTTGGCTTTTTTTACTCCTCAAATTGATCATTCATAATAGAGGAAAGTTGCCTTCGTTATACATTCGTTGGCATTTTTTGTTACCTTACTTTCGCTACCCAACCACAACCACTGCTTGCCCGTATGAAATCTATCATCGAGACCCAAGCCATTGCTAAGACCTATCAAATGGGTGGAGAAACCGTGCACGCGCTCAAGAGTATCTCAATCCAGGTGCAGCGCGGGGAGTACGTTGCCTTTATGGGTCCGTCGGGTTCGGGCAAATCAACGCTAATGAATATCATAGGTTGCCTCGATACTCCTACCTCCGGCACCTACCACCTCAACGATAATGATGTAAGCGATCTGTCGGAGAATGAATTGGCGACCATTCGTAACAAGGAAATTGGCTTCGTCTTCCAGACCTTTAACTTGCTGCCGCGCTCTACTTCGTTAGACAATGTGGCGTTGCCCCTCATCTACGCCGGAGTGAACCGCGCGGAACGACAAGGACGGGCCCGGCAGGTTTTGGCCAGCGTGGGTTTGGGCGACCGTGCCGACCACCGACCCAACGAACTTTCCGGAGGGCAACGACAGCGCGTCGCCATTGCCCGGGCGTTAATTAACAACCCCAGCATCATTCTGGCTGACGAACCGACGGGAAATTTGGATAGCAAAACCTCGTATGACGTCATGGAACTGTTTCAAGACCTGCATGATCAGGGCAATACCATTATTATGGTAACCCACGAAGATGACATTGCCCATTACGCGCACCGTATCGTTCGGCTGAAGGATGGCCTCGTAGAAACGGACGAAATCAATACCGAAATTATGCGCCGCCCCGAAAAAATTCTGGACGCTAGCGCTTAGCATGGAAGTTTATTTGCTTCCCCGTTACAATTATCACCTACGCAACCTAATCACCCCGCTCATGGTAAAGAAAATTGCTATTTCATTAATAATACTCGCCGTACTGGCCGGGGGGTACTATTTTACCCAGAGTCAGGGGACCAAAGAAACTGCCGAAATCACTATTCGGGTTCGTCGGGATAATTTGAAGATTAACGTTACCGTATCGGGCGAGTTGGAGGCGAAAAATTCGGTTAACGTGATGGGACCAACCGGCTTGCAGTCAGCCCGCGTCTACCAAGTAAAGATTGATGACATTGTGCCGGAGGGTAAGGTGGTGAAGAAAGGCGACTTTGTTGCTGCCCTTGATCGCTCGGAGTTGCTGGAAAAGATTCGGGAAGAAGAACTAGACTACGAAGAGAGCCTCAACAAGTACGAGCAGACCCGTATCGACACCGCCATTGATCTGCGCGCGCAACGCGACAAGCTAGTGAATGCTGAATACGATGTGCAAGAGAAGCAGCTTATTCTGGAGCAATCTCAGTATGAGCCCCCCGCCACTATCAAACAAAACGAACTTGATCTGGAGAAAGCCAAACGAACGTTATCCCAGGGCAAGCAAGAATACGAACTACTCCGGCAAAAAAGCACCTCCCAAATGGCGCAGGCCTGGGCAAAATTCAAAGACGACAAAGGCGACCTGTCATTCTTACAAGAATTATCGCAGCGATTTACGATCAATGCTCCCGAGAATGGAATGGTGATTTATGATCGCGATTGGAACGGGCGCAAAAAGGAAAAAGGTTCGCAGATTCAGGCGTGGTCGCCGGTGGTTGCCACCCTGCCTGACCTATCAGCGATGGTATCTAAAACCTACGTGAACGAAGTAGACATTAGCCGCATCCAAGATGGACAAACCGTGGAGCTAGGGCTAGATGCTTTTCCTGAAAAACAACTCAGCGGCACCGTCACGCACGTAGCCAATATTGGCGAGCAGCGCCCCAACTCGGATGCTAAGGTGTTTGAGGTCACGGTAGAGGTGCACGAGGCCGACACCACCCTACGCCCCGCCATGACCACCAGCAATATGATCATCACCGACTACGTTGAGGGGGTGCTTTTGGTGCCGCTGGAGGCGGTGCACAACCAGGGTGATTCGCTCACCTACGTTTTTCAGAAGAATGGTTTTTCTGCCCAAAGGCAGGAAGTAGCCCTTGGGGCGAAGGGAAACGACCTGGTGGTGGTCACCGATGGATTAGCAGAAGACGATGTGGTGTATTTATCCATCCCTAAAAGCGCCGAGGAGAAACCCATTGCTTTGCTAGTGAAGTCTCAACCCCTTACCGCTCGGGGTAATGATTGATCGGATTCTCTCTAACTTTTCACTAGCGCTAGAGGCAGTGCTCACCAATAAAATGCGCTCGGTGCTCACTGCGCTCGGAATAATTTTCGGAGTGGCCGCCGTGATCGCCATGCTGGGCATCGGAGCCGGTGCGCAGCAAGAAATTCTTGATCAGATCAAGCTGGTTGGGGTCAATAATATTATCATCACCCCGGTGATTGAGCAAACCGAAGAAGCAGTAGAAGATGAGACTCCATTGACCGAAAAAACGAAGTTTTCACCGGGTTTGTCACTGCGCGATGCGGCGAGTATCCAACGCATCGTTCCGGGCATCGCCAAGGTGAGTCCGGAGGTGATTCTGGATAAATATATCATCAAGGATGGCATTCGCCGCTCAGCCAAACTGGTGGGGATTGACAACCATTATTTTGACATTGCCAATTTTGAACTGGCCCAGGGCGTGTTATTCACCGAAAAGCAACGGCGGGATGGCGATTTGGTATGTATTATTGGCAAAGCAATTCAGAGCCGCTTCTTTGCCGAGGAAGAACCGCTCGACAAAATGATTAAAGTGGGCGACCAATGGTTGCGCGTGGTTGGGGTGCTTGAGCCGCGCATCATCACCGACGAGAATATCAACCGTCTGGGGATTCGCGACTACAACATGGACGTATACGCACCCATTAATACGGTTCTTATTCGCTACCGGGATCGCTCGCTCATTACTAAGGCTCGGATTGAAGCGGCTAAGCAACGCTCGCGGGGCGATGATGAAGAGCCTTCGGAAGATGCCTTTGCTGAGCAGCGTAACTATCACCAGATCGACCGTTTAGTGGTGCAAGCCGAAGAAACCGGTACGCTGGGTAAGATGGCCGAAGTGATGTCGCGTATGCTGGAACGGCGGCACTTCGGGGCGGTTGATTTTCAGGTAGCCATTCCGGAGCTGCTCATCAAACAGCAGCAGCGAACCAATCAAATTTTCAACGTAGTGCTCGGAGCACTCGCGGGCATTTCGTTGTTGGTGGGCGGTATCGGCATTATGAACATCATGCTGGCCTCGGTACTCGAGCGCATTAAGGAGATTGGACTGCGACTGGCGGTGGGTGCTCAGAAAATGGATATCATTTGGCAGTTTTTGCTGGAAGCCACCCTAATTAGTATCACCGGGGGGCTTATCGGTGTTTTGCTGGGGATGCTCATCGCGGTAGGCATCTCTCGACTGGCTGATATTCCTACGATTATCACGCTTTCTTCTATTCTGCTTTCCTTCGGAGTGGCGGCCACGGTGGGATTGATCTTCGGCATTGCTCCGGCGCGTAAAGCGGCCAATCAAGACCCCATTACCTCACTGCGCTATGAATAATCGTTTCAATCAACCAGCCTTAAGAGTTAGGAGAATATCGAGTGTAGAAATGCTTTTCAAATTTATCCGCGCAGCGGATCCCACTCGATATTCCTTCTTCCGTGCTGCCAAGGTTCCGGTTCGATATTTATTTTTCCTTCTGTTGGCTCTTCCTTCCTTCGCTCAAACCGATTCTCTAATAAACGTACAGCAGTTCACATTAGAAGAAATTGTGCAACTAGCGCTGGATCGTTCGCCCCGAGCGTTACAGGCCGAAACGCGCAAGGAAGTAGCCTACTGGCGGTGGAGATCGTTTCGATCTAACTACCGTCCGCAGCTCGCGTTGCAAGGCACCTTGCCTAATTTTAGTCGTACTAACCAAACCGTGCAACAGCCTAATGGCTCTTATGCTTTTCGCCGGGTATCTAATAATCTTACCGACTTGTATCTCACTGCTAGTCAATCAATTGGTATTACCGGCACTGAGTTTTTTGTGAGTACTGGTATAGAGCGTTTTGATGACTTTAGTACCGACGAAACTACTTACAGTAGTCGTCCCGCGCGTATCGGTTTGCGGCAGTCGTTGTTTGGGTTTAACAAATTGCGGTGGGACCGACAAGTAGAGCCACTGTACTACGAAGAAGCAAACCGCGACTACGCCGTGCAGCGTGAGGAAATTGCTCAGAATGCCACCGAACGGTTCTTTGCGGTGCTATTGCAGCAGGTCAATCTAGGTCTTGCGCAGAAAAATCTGGCCAATAACGATACAATATTTCAGATTGGACAAGGACGCTATAACCTGGGCCGGATCACCGAAGACCAATTGCTCAATCTGGAACTCAACGTAATGAACTCGCGCCAAGAAGTGGCGCAGGCGCAACTAGAGTTAGAAACCAGTACGTTAGCGCTCAATTCGTTCGTTGGGCTCGGCGAAGGTCAATCGCTCACCGTAGCATCGCCTTCGGGGATTCCGCAGTTTGTTATTGACGCCCAGGTAGCTGTGCAGCAGGCACTCGCCAACAATCCTGACATGGTTAGCTTCCAGCGGCGGGTGCGGGAAGCCGAGTCGGAAGTGGCTCAAAGCCGGGCGCAGAATGGTTTCCGAGCCAATTTGGAGGCCACCTACGGCCTCACTGATCGGGGAAATTCCTTTGCTGATGTGTATAACGAGCCAGAGAACGAGCAGATTGTTGAGTTGGGGTTTCGCGTGCCGGTGTTAGACTGGGGCCGCTCGAAGTCGAGGATGAAACAGGCCGAAGCCATTCTGAAGCTGGAGCGGTATACCGTAGAGCAAGAGCAGGTTAACTTTCGGCAAGAAGTATACACCCAAGTACGCACTTTCGCCATGCAGCGCGACCAGGTGAAAATCACGGTGGTGGCCGATGATATCGCCCAGCGTCGCTATGATATTGCCAAGCAGCGCTATCTGATCGGCAAAATTGATATCACTGATCTAAGCATCGCGCTGCGCGAAAAAGACGAGGCGCGCCGCCGCTACATTGAGTCGCTGCGCGATTTCTGGCTCAACTACTACGAAGTGCGGATGCTAACGCTGTATGACTTTGCGGTTGGGAAGGCGCTGCTACCGCAGGAAGGATAAAATAATTCTATCATCCTCCCGGTTGCCCCACCAAAATCCGTATTTTTGCCGTCCCAAAACGGGAGGCAACTATGAAAATATCCGTTAACTGGCTCCGCGATTTTATTGATCTACCCGATTCGGCAGAAGCTATTGCTGATAGCCTTACCTTATCTGGTTTGGAAGTGGAGGGCATCGAACGCTACGACCAAATCACCGGCGGACTAGCCGGATTACTGATCGGCGAGGTGCTATCGGTGCAGCCCCACCCCGACGCTGATCGTCTGCAACTTACCACAGTCGATGTTGGCGAAGACAAACCGTTGCCGATTGTCTGCGGGGCACCCAACGTGGCGGCGGGGCAGCGCGTGGTGGTGGCGGTGGTGGGAACTACCCTGTATCCAACCAAGGGTGAATCCTTTACTATCAAAAAGGCAAAGATTCGGGGCGAAGAATCGCGCGGGATGATCTGCGCCGAAGACGAAATCGGATTGGGCACCAGCCACAATGGTATTATGGTGCTGAATACCGATGTGTCTAACGGCACGCCTGCTGCTGATTACTTTCGCCCGGTGTCCGATACCGTGCTAGAAATTGGACTTACCCCCAACCGGGCCGACGCCGCCTCGCACCTGGGCGTCGCCCGTGACCTAAAAGCCCTGTATCGGAAGCCCCTCACCCTTCCGTCGGTGGACGAATTTCGCGTAGACAACCACGACCGCTCTATTCGGGTGACGCTAGAAAACCCAGAAGCTTGCCCGCGCTACAGCGGTGTCACGCTGAGCGGAGTGCAGGTCCAGCATTCGCCTGACTGGCTACAAAACCGACTGAAAGCCATCGGCCTGTCGCCTATTAACAATGTCGTGGATGCTACCAATTACGTGATGCACGAACTGGGGCAACCGCTGCACGCTTTTGATGCCGATGCCATTGCGGGCAACGAGGTGGTCATAAAGACGCTACCGGCAGGAAGCAAGTTTACTACACTGGACGGAAAAGATCGGAAGCTGCAAGCGAACGATTTGATGATTTGTAATGCCGAAGGAGGTATGTGCATTGCCGGAGTATTTGGTGGAAACAAATCCGGCGTGAAGGCGGATACAAAGAATATTTTTTTGGAGAGCGCTTACTTCGCCCCCGAGTATATTCGGCGCACGGCGCAGCATCACAGCCTCAAAACCGACGCTTCGTTTCGTTACGAGCGCGGCACCGACCCAAACATGACGGTTTTTGCGCTGAAACGGGCTATTCTGCTTATTCAAGACTTGGCCGGAGGGCAAGTCTCTTCGGATATCGTCGATGAATTTCCGGTACCAATTGCCCCCTTCCGGGTAGCGGTGAAGTATGCGCATGTGGATAGGCTGATCGGCAAAGTGATTGACCGATCGGAAATCAAGACGATTCTTACTAAATTAGATATTTCCGTAAGCGAAGAAAATGATGAAGGAATCATCGTGCTAGTGCCGCCTTACCGGGTAGATGTACAGCGGGAAGCCGATGTCATTGAAGAAATTCTTCGGATTCACGGCTACGATCAGGTGCCTACGGCCGCCCACCTGAAGGCTGACTATCTGGCCAGCTTTCCGGAGTTAAACACGGCTACGCTGCGGGCAAAAGTTAGTGAAATGTTGATAGATAGCGGTTTCTACGAGATTGTTACGAACTCACTCACCAAACCAGCGTATGCCCAGGCCCTTCACCAGGCTGACGGCTCGGTTTCTATGGTGAACGCGCTCAGTGAAGATCTAAGCGTGATGCGCCAGAGTCTGCTGTTTTCAGGTTTGGAGGTGGTTGCTCATAACGTGAATCGTCAGCAGAAGAATCTGAAGCTTTTTGAGTTCGGGACTACCTACCAAAAGCGCGAAGATAAGTATGTGGAAACAAATGAGTTATCCATTTTCATGACGGGCCAAGTCCAGTCCGAAAGCTGGATGACCACCGAAGACCCAGTATCTTTTCATCATTTGTCCTCGCTAATCCGAAAAATTTTTAATAGGTTTGACATAGACGCCCCTGGTCAAATTATGGCAAATCTATCTGCTTTTGACTATAGTTTGCAATATGTTTTCCAGGACAAAGTTCTTGCGAAGCTAGGTTTGGTGAGTGATTCTATCGCTAGCTTGGCCGGGGTTTATCAACCGGTTTTCTACGCTAGTGTGCATTGGCCCAAATTGGTAGCCAGCGTCCGCGCCGCTGGTCAAAAAAAACGATTGGTGTATCAGCCAATATCAAAATTCCCTGAGGTGCGTCGCGACTTGTCCTTGGTGCTCGATGAGCAAGTTCAGTTTAGTCAAGTAGAAGCAATTGCCAAACAAGCGAGCAACCAATTGGTTCGTCAGATTAACGTGTTTGATATTTACGAGGGTGAACAGTTGGCAGAAGGAAAGAAAGCGTACGCGCTTAGTTTCACTCTGCAAGATCAAGACAGAACATTGACCGATACGTTGATTGAAAAAACCATGAACAAGCTTATAAATGCTTTAGAACGTGAACTAAACGCTACTATCCGTAAATAGTCATCGCTACCAGAGGCTGGTTGCTTCACAGTCCGTCTCCCAGAATGCTCATCACCGTCCGTTAATACATTGAATCTACTAACAACCAACCATGCTAGTCGCCACTGAGGGCTCTATAAAGCACCAGAATTCTGTAATGTCCGAAATTGTTGCGTTAGAGCGCAAGGTTGAGCTATTTATCCAGCAACAAAAGGATGCCCAGGCGGAGATTCAACAACTTAAAGAGGATAACATACGCTTGGCGGCAGCGCTAAGCCAGAAGGATGAGCAAATCGCTCACTTTCAAAATACAATTAAAATCAATAAAATTGCGAATCAGACAGTAGCCGATAAAAGCGAAACTACTGAACTTAAGCGTACAATTAACGAGTATATAAAGAAGATTGACCGTTGCATCGCTCAGTTGAGCCAATAATGCGTGAAACAGGATTACCTTACGATGGGAGAGCTTTCCATAAAAATCAGAATTGCCGAACGGGAATATCCGATGCGGGTAGAAGCGGGGGAGGAAGAGCGCTTGCGCTTGGCTAGTCAACTCATCAATGAGCAGGTCCGCCGCTACCGCGATCAGTATGGCACCACCGACAAGCAAGACCTACTGGCCATGGTTGCCTTTGATGCGCTGGTGCAGAAGTTGGAACACGATAAGTTGCAACAGGAAACAACGCAAGTGATCGCCGAACGCCTCAGCAAACTCAACCGTCAAGTTGGTAAAGCGATTTCTGCCGAAGAGCAGCACACCACGTACTAAACCATTACTCGTTGATTAACGCCCGTAGTTTCGTTAGGTAGGCTTCGCAACCAACCGTTTAACGAACTAACATCATGGGTGAAACAATAGTACTCCCCCTACTAGCTATCCTTGTGGCACTGGCCATCGGGTTCTTTGTCGGGAAAAGCCTCTCTAACAAAGCCGCTTCGCAGCAAGAAGATCAACTCAACGCCCGCGAAGAAAGCCTCCGCCAACGCGAAGAAAAGTTGCAGGAGGAAGGCAAACTTATCATCAAGGAAGCCAAGATAAGCGCTGAAAACCTCAAGAAAGAAAAATTATACGAGGCCAAAGAAAACTTTTTACGCTTAAAAACTGACTTTGAGGAAGAATCCTCTCGCAAGAAAAACGTCTTAATCACTAACGAGAGCAAACTTAAGCAACGCGAAAGCCGAATCAACGAGCAGGCCGAAAAGGTTCGGGTTACCGAAGCGGCCCTGAAAGACAAAGAAGAGATGTTGGAGTCGCAGTTAGAAGCCAACCGCCGCAAGCAAGCTGAGTTAGAGCGGGTGAAGCAGCAACAGACCGCCGTGTTAGAAAAAGCAGCCAATCTTACTGAGGCTGAAGCCCGCCAGCATTTGCTAGAAAGTTTAGAGGCCGAAACCCACACGCAGGCCTCGGCCATGATCAAAGACATTATTGAAGAAGCGAAGCTCTCGGCGACCAAAGAAGCCAAAAAAGTGGTTATCGCCACCATTCAACGCACCGCCACCGAACATGCCATTGAAAACTGCGTCTCGGTATTTAACATCGAGAGCGACGATATCAAGGGGAAGGTAATTGGTCGTGAGGGCCGAAACATTCGGGCTCTGGAAGCCGCCACGGGTGTGGAAATCATTGTGGACGACACCCCCGAAGCAATCATCATCTCCGGCTTTGACCCAGTGCGCCGCGAGATCGCCCGCTTGTCATTGCACCGCCTGGTGGTGGACGGGCGCATTCATCCCGCTCGGATTGAGGAAGTGGTGGCCAAAACTACCAAAAATATTGAGGAAGAAATCGTAGAGATTGGCGAACGTACGGTCATCGATCTGGGCATCCACGGCGTGCACCCCGAACTCATCCGAATGGTGGGACGAATGCGGTTCCGATCGTCCTACGGACAAAATCTGCTGCAGCACTCGCGCGAGGTGGCCAACATGTGCGCCACAATGGCCTCGGAATTAGGCTTTAATCCTAAAATGGCCAAGCGAGCGGGTCTACTGCACGATATCGGTAAGGTATGGCCCGAAGAACCGGAGCTGCCGCACGCAATTTTGGGCATGAAACTGGCCGAAAAATACGGTGAGCAACCTGACGTGTGCAACGCCATTGGTGCTCACCATGACGAAATAGAAATGACGGCTCTCATCTCACCGATTATCCAAACCTGTGATGCGGTTTCGGGCTCGCGCCCCGGCGCCCGACGCGAGGTAGTTGACTCGTACATTCAGCGGCTGAAAGACTTGGAGGCGTTGGGCTTAGACTTCGAGGGGGTTAGCAAGTGCTACGCTATTCAGGCAGGCCGCGAGTTGCGGGTGATTGTTGATGCCGAAGCCGTCACCGATGAGCAGGCCGGGTCGCTTTCTTTCAATATTTCTCGCAAGATTGAGAAGGATATGCAGTATCCTGGCCAGGTGAAGGTGACCGTTATCCGCGAGATGCGGGCGGTGAGCTTTGCCAAATAGTTCACGCTGAATAACTAGTTTTCCTGCGGTTCGCTTAGTTCAGTTTGGCACTGCGGTGCAATACCATTTACGTACTTTTCAATAGCTCCGATTTCTTCCGCTACTGAACTCCCGTCAAAGTCCTTGATCTCAGCATAGCTTACGTGATTGTTGTACTGCTGTAAGAACTGCTGAGCGAGCGGCAAGTAACTCCAGTGCCATTTCTCCTCGTGATAACCATTTGGACGGCTTGCGTCCTGCTCAGTATACACTTGGCAAAATCCGTAGCTGCTGGCGTATGCCACGAGCCACGCATATACTTTCTGCCCCTCACCAGAGGCAAAATAGCTGTTACTCAGAGCGTTGAGGTCAATATCAGTGCCCCAATGGTGGCGCGAGGTACCAGGCATCGAGCTGTATTCCAGTATCTTCAGGGCGCGCTGTTTAGGATCGGGTATGGTATCCTTCAGATTCTGTCCGCCTACTTTTCTCCGCCCATTCCATTTGGACTCCCATATCCACCGCTGCACAGCGAAGTTGCGGGTAGCCGACTTTATTGTCAACCGAACGCTGTCTTCTTGGGCTGCCTGCGCCATACGCATAAAAGCTGCGTAGGCTGGCTTTCGCAAATAAATGGCTATAGTATCATTGGTATACTTGCGCGAGATAAGTGCAAATCCACTGTCCTGCGCCGGTCTGATCTTACCTAACAAGGCTTCCTTACTCAATTGCATTGTCGGTATGCTGTTGCTGATCAAGTAGGAAGGGACATTGGAAGTTGTCGGCGTTGCTTGCCCCCGGAGGGAATTATAACCCAACAAACTTGAGAACAGGACTAGCCAAGAATAATTTATCATTGTAACTTTTTGTTCTGCCGATGGCGATCCTTGTCCCGTTGCGATTTTTTCTCCATGTTCTTTCGAAAAGCCTCGGTGAGATCGACCCCGGTTTGGTTGGCCAGGCAAATTACTATCCAAAGAACATCAGCGAGTTCGTCTCCCAGTTCTTTTCCTTCATCCGAAGCTTTAAACGACTGATCGCCGTACTGCCGCGCCACAAGCCTTGCCACCTCGCCCACCTCTTCGGTAAGAATAGCCATGTTGGTGAGTTCACTAAAATATCGCACCCCGGTGGTAGTGATCCACGCGTCTACTCGCTTCTGCGCTTCTGCCAACGTAATCTCACCCATCGCTAAACTTCTCTTTTTTTCATCCTGATCATTCTTTTATATCCTGATCACTTCTTGTTTTGCGTATCGATAATAATGGTCACTGGACCATCATTAGTAAGTGTCACTTGCATATCGGCACCAAACACGCCCGCGACTATTGCTTTTCCCAGCGACCGTTTGCAGGTGGCTAGGAACTTTTCGTACAGTGGTTCTGCTATTTCAGGTTTAGCCGCCTGAATGTAAGAAGGCCGGTTTCCCTTTTTGGTGCTGGCGTGCAGCGTAAATTGGCTTATCACCAGTAGTTCGCCATCTATGTCTAGCAAACTGCGGTTCATCACCCCCTGCTCGTCGTTGAAGATACGTAGATTAACTACCTTCCGGCTGAGCCACTCAATATCCTCATCGCCGTCGGCATTGGCAATGCCTAACAAAACCAGCAAGCCTTGGTCAATTGATCCTCGCTGAACGTCATTTACCGTTACTGATGCCTGAGAAACGCGCTGAAGGAGGGCAACCATTTGCTAAGCATTTTTTGCTAACTCCTGAATCTTGTCCGACTCAAAAATATACACTCCGTCCAACTCTTTTTTAGCCACGTGTACCATTGTCTCGGCCACCGTCTCGGCGGGGATTGCTTGATATTTCTTTAGAGCGCCCACCATCAGTGGGGCCACACCCTGCATCACCGCTTGCCCGATCTGCTCTCCAATGCGGGTTTCGGTGCGCTCACCGAGCAGCATCGACGGGCGGAAGACACAAAAGGAATCAAAACCTAGTTTGGCAATGGCGGCTTCTACCTCACCCTTCACCTGGTTATAAAAGATGTAGCTAGACTCGTCCGCTCCCATTGCCGACACCAGTAGGTACTGTTGGGCTCCCTTGCGACTGGTGATCTCGGCTACCCGAAGCGGATAGTCATAATCTACTTTGCGAAAAGCATTCTTAGAACCGGCTTTGTTCATGGTGGTGCCCAAGCAACAAAAAACGTCGTCCACCTTAGGTATTTGCTTATCGGTAAGCTGGTCGTAGTCTACGATGATCGTTTCTACCCGTTTACTGGTAGTCTCTACTTCGTGCCTGCTCAAGATGGAGATGGTGTGGTACTGGCGTCCGCGGATCAATTGCTGAAGCAGTTCGTTTCCGACTAATCCTGTCGCTCCGGCGATAAGTGCGTGCTTTTGTGCCATGTGGTTTTGGTGTAGATAGTGTTTATTGAGCCCCTAAAGTAGCAAAAAGGATTAATTTAGTTCGGAAAACGACGGGCAAAAGAGAGGTTACCTAGCACTTCCTCGTAAAAGGCAGCTCAATCCCACTCAGTTAGCAACTTTACAAACTCTTTTTGTATCGCTCGCGTGCGATCACGGGCGTACCACAATTGCATCTCTTTGGCCAGCGCTTGGTAGTCTTCATCCGGATGTTGCTGCTTGAAATCATTCATGAGTTGCTGCGCCTCGGCCGGTCGCGGTCCCCAGGTTCCAACCTCTTTCAAATCTTCAGTGAGACAGATTAGCTTCGGAATTGAACGACTGCCGTTAGTTAGATAGGCATCTATCACCTCGGGATACTCATCGCGCAACAATAGCTTTAGCGTTATCAGTGGCGATGCATCAGCCACTTTGGCCATCAGGGGGATAATTTGCGCCGCATCACCGCACCACGCTTCGGTGAGCACCAGCCACGTCCAGGGGTGGATATCGACGTCAATTTTTTTTGAAGCGCATCGGTGAGTTGAGCCACCTTATCCAACCGGTGCATGCGCTGCTGGTTGAGTTCGGTATAGTGAATCATTTCCTCACTATGGTTGTCACCCGTTGTTTTGCCATCGGCCAGCAACGCAACGATCATCCGTTGATATTCTTCGTAGGACTGGCTGGCTGCTAAATGGTCCGGGGTGATCACTGATGCGTTGGTCATGCAGTTTCGGCGTAGGTTTCCTCCCACTCCTCAAAATCCTCCAAATCGCTTTTGGCTGAGTTAGCAATCCACAACAACACCGAAATATCGTCGAGGTAGCCAAGCACCGGTATAAAGTCAGGAATCAAATCCAGCGGAGATACAAAGTAGATAAGGCCTGCTACGGCAAGCAACAGCGTTTTCCAGGGAGTTTTTTGGTATTCTTTGCTGGAATACGCTTTGATCATCCGATTAAAAGTGCCCACGTAATGCTGAAAGTCCTGCATCTCATCGCTGTTGTCGCGAAGGTCCTTGATTTTCTTTATCAACTTGTCAACCAGATTTCGCAGTCGCTCAGGGTCTTGCAAAATGCCCGAAGCCTGTCGTTTGGCTTTTTTGAAACTTGAACTGTCATTTGCTTTATCAAAAAGTCCCATGTCAATGTTGAGTTTAGTAAAAATTAAACGAAGTAAAAACCCTCTTACCTACTACTAATTTTCTTAGAACATTGTTCGCACTTCCTGTTTTAAAACACTTAGGGCATGCTCAATAGGATCTACTTGCTTGCCTCCCTGAATATCAAAAACCTGCTTGGCCAAGTCTATACCCCGGGCATCTTTTGGCAATGTATCAGCCCCCTGATTGATGGTCATCACCACATCTTCCACCGCGCTGGCGGTAAGGTCCCACACCTGGTCGCTCACGTAGATCTGCTGTGATAGGTTATGGTTATACTCCTCTCGCACGTGACCCACCAAAATTTGCTGTAGTTCTTTGTGAGAATAATTGCTGTCGTTAAGCCGTAGGATCAGGTTATTGGGCGATATTCGCTGCAAAAGTAGGCTGAGTCGCTCATAGGCTTGCAAGCGGATAGGTAAGATTTCTTTGGCATTGGTCGCCCGGATGTCCGTAAGGCGTTGCGCCATTTCTTTATCCAAAAATGATTTCACCACCAGATACATGGCATAGAGCACGATGGCGGCCGGAATGATGAGTTTGGCGAACTCGATGATGATTGTATCCATTGAGCGATTGAATCCGTAAGTTTTTGCTAACTTATAAGAAACCTAGGTAGCTAAAAAATGATTTTTCACGTATTTCTGTTGTCACCGAGCGACACCGCCGTTAATTTATCCAGGATATGACTCCCGTTCAGATTACCCCCCGCGCCCTGGCCGAGATCAAAGATACCATCGCTACAAAGAATATTCCGCCTAATTATGGTCTACGCGTGGGAGCTACCGGTGGGGGTTGTGCTGGCACGTCGTTCATCATCGGATTTGATCATCAGAAAGAAAGCGATTTAGTATATACCATTGCAGACCTGCCGATTTACGTAGAAAAGAAGGATATCCTGTTCTTGCTTGGTATGGTAGTTGACTTTTATGAAGGAAACGAAGCACGTGGCTTCACTTTCGTAAAAGCAAATGAAGAACAATCTGTCCCGTAGGCTCTATAATAGTTCGCTCACGTTAGCAATCAGTTTTGGCTTCTACGCCTTAATTTTCGCGTTTACTCTCTCGTGCGATGCTGAGGAAGGCAAGTCTTCACCCACAAATTCTGCCACCGAAGAGGCTATTCCTTCGGTCAGCCCCACCGATATTGCGATTCCCCTCGCTGATGATGCGGTCTCGTATGTGGAAAATATCACCATTTAGAGACACCATCCTGGGGAAATTTTGCACATTACCTTTCTTTTTTTAAACTAATGTATTTTTCTTTCGGTCAATCTTAATACGTTTTTGTCATATCGTTAGGCAACACGACGACAATATCGGCTACTCCTTTAGAGGTAGACGATAGCTGATTAATATCTTCCTGAGAGATACAGCTGATGGTTTTTACGATTGTTTCAGGGCTACTCTGTTGAATAAACCAGTAAATTCCCTCATAGTTATCGCTGTGATATGACCCATTCAGGTGTAGAAAAGTGGTCTGTTGGGTGCGGTTGAGCAGGATGAAGTGGGCCATAGTAGCATCTTTTAGGGCTTGTGCCTCGACCATGCTCTCCCCGCCCATCGTTCCGTGATTCGCGTTGCTTCCCATCATCTTCATCATTGCTTGATAACCCGGTAGAGAAAAGTTTACCCTTAGTGGCAACGGCGTCATCAACTCCTTCGCCCTACTAGGTAAGCTGTCTAATGGTTCTAATCCTCCGCGGGCTACGAGGCTTGCGTAGCGGCGGGGCACGTTGGTAGCGATAACCGGTATCTGGTGCTGTTGCGCAAACCCCAGAATCGGAGCATAGTCGGTTGCGTAATTGTTCCACAGCTTTGCTTCCTGCTCAAAGTGACGTTCCTCAATGGTTCCGGCAATGAATTCGTCTAGCAACAATTGATTGTCGGTCTCAAACATCTCGGCGCCAATCATCAGGTTGCTGTCTTGGGCGTACAAGTCCTTAACTACCTGCAATTCTAACCAGTGAACGAGCGCGTCGTTGTGTAATTCACCGAATAGCACCACATCGGCTTGCGCCAGCTGTTCTATCATACGATCGTAGGGCAGTCTGTTTCCGGCAGAGTCGTAGAGTTCGTAGGCCGACTTTTGCGCCCTTGCCAATTGCGGGCCAAGGCTCATGCCAATTAATAGTAGGCTAGTCGCCAGTAGTAGTTTGTTCATGCTAAGGTAGCTACGGGCGCGTTCGTCGGAGGGTGACCACCGCCCGACGGCACACTCCGCCCACCGGGGGGTTAAATTTAGATACGCTCACTTCTACGGCGGAAATTTCCGGAAAATCACGAAACGTCTGCTCGATGAGCCGATGCCCAATGTGCTCGAGCAACTTCAATGGTTTTTGCATTTCTTCGCTCACCATGCGGTAGAGTTTCTCATAGTTCACGGTTTCCTTCAAGCTATCTTCCTCAGCAGCTTGTTCCAGATCGGCCTCCACCGAAATATCAACGCTATAGCGGTTGCCCGTCTTCCGTTCTTCTTGGTAATACCCGTGGTAGGCAAAAAATTCTATTCCTTCTAGTGTGATTTTCTCCATAACTAATCAGTCTATTTCGTCGAAGAAAGACCGGCGCTTTAGCTCCGCCGCCCGGGTTCGTGCCTGGCTCGAGTCCATCTCGTCCGTGGCCCACACCGGTTCGTAGACTTCGGCCGATTCCTCTTGATAGGCCGTTTCCTTTTTGGAAGAATCGAATTCTTCCTCAATGGGATTGGCTAAATGATCTAAACTTTGTCGCTCAGCAAGTTCGTCACTTGCCGACTTTTCGGTCGTTTCGAGCGGGGCGTCGGGCTGGCTTTCCGAAACCGATTCAGTAGCCGAGACCGAGACATTATGTTCTCCTATCTGTTGAAGAATACCCTGTGCCACAGCTTGTAACTGGGCGAGAGCTTGTTGCCGATGGGTTTCTGCTTCCGCAGCTTCCTGTTTTAGCTGTTCAACCTGTTGATGGGCCTCTTCGATAATGCTGGCAGCCTGTCGGTGGGCCTCCTCAACAATTTCCTGCCGTTGCTGTTCTGCTTGCTGCTGAACTTCTTCGGCCTCTTTCTGCGCCTTGTTAACAATCCCCGCGCTGGTGTCTTCGGCGGTTCTCAGGGTTCTGAACAGCGACCCTTCTACTTCGCGCACTTTGTCAATATCTTTTTCGGCCTTCTCTAGCCGAGCCGTCTTCTCGCGGTTTTCCTGCAACAGCCGCTCCCAAGTCTGGGATAGCGTATGCAAGAACGCATTGACCTCATCTTTGTCGTAGCCACGAAAGTGCCGTTCAAACTCTTTTTGCCTTATTTCTATTGGAGTAATATTCATAATGAGCGGTTGCTTTTATTCAATTCGGCCGAAGTGCCATCGGTTTTACCCCAACGCCACACGGAGATTGTTCGGTCGTCGCTGGCTGACAATAGGGTTTCGTTATCATTCATCCATAGCACTCGATTCACTGAGGTGCCGTGCCCAGCATGACGAGCTTTATCGAGTACTTTCAGTAACTTAAACGCGTGGGCATCCCAGATTTTCACGGACTTATCCATGCTACCGGTGGCAAAATACCGCCCGTCGGGGCTAAAATCAAGATGATTGATAGCATACATATGGGCTACAATCGATTGTGTAAGTTGGTAATTTTTCTCAACATCCCAAATTCTTAGGTGAGCGTCTCTCCCGCCACTTACCAAATAACGTTGGTCAGGGGTGTATCTGACCACAAAAACCGAGTTGGTATGCCCACTTAGTGTTTGTTTCAGTTGGTAGTTCGTTGAATCGTAAATGCGTACGGTATGGTCACTGAAACCGATGGCCACCTCTTTCCTCGATGTATTGACGGCAATAGACCGAGCACGCTGTGGTGTGGCGCGAAAACGATGGATGATTTCCAGCGTATCGCACGTTATCACCACTATTTCACCCTCTCCGGTGGCTACTAGCAGATTATTTTCTACTTCAAAAACATCAAACAAAGCGGCTTTGCCTATGCTTACTGTTCCTTCTTCTCGTCCGCTGTTCAAATCAATAACGCGCAAGCCTTCATAGTTCTGTCCAACTACTAACCAGTTTTTTTGACTGTCATAATGCATCGCGTAGACGGAAGCAGGCACTTTTGCTACTACGGTCCCTTGGTCAGAATCTTTCAGATCCCACCGCACCACCAAACCATCACCTCCGGCCGAGAAAAACCGATGTTCCCGCTCTTGAGCCAGCGTATACACACAATCTCGGTGTCCCTGAAGCGTTTGTTGCTTACTAGCAAAAAATGTAGGCATTGGTGGTCAGATATTATAAACGTACTTTTGTTTGCGCAGAAGCACCCCCTTTATGGCATTGGTAAAATTAGTCCGCATCAACAGCAGCTCTCTTTGGGCCGCTTGGAAAATTGAAGAGCCCCCAACTGTTTTAGTAAGCTCTGCCCAACTGTCAGCAACTGATTTAACGGAGTGGCACACGATTCGGCACCCACGCAAACGTTTAGAGTGGCTGGCCAGCCGTGCTGCCCTCACCGCTATTCTGAACGAAGTCGGGCTCTCTATGCCCGGCATCCACAAAGACGACAAAGGTAAACCTCATCTTAACAACGATGCTTATCACATTTCGTTAGCCAACTCCTTTCCGTACGGGATAGCGATGGTACATGCCCATGCTTTGGTTGGGATAGATGTTGAGCGACCAAGTGACAAACTACTTCGAACTCAGCACAAGTTTCTTAGCCCGGCGGAGATTGAAATCGTAGGAGACCGTCTTTCTTATCTTTGTGCTTATTGGTGCATCAAAGAAGCGTTATACAAACTCTACGGCCGCAAATTACTTAGTTTCAAAGATCAAATTCGGGTTAACTCTTTGTGTTTTGCGGAGGGGCTTCGTGCTGAGGCCGAGATCATCAACTCCGACCAAAATACTCAACATCGCTTAGAGGGCACTATTATTGACGGTTACTATGTTATGTACGTGGTGGCTTGATTTTATTAGCACTTCGTTCTGCCTTTCATCTAATCACTATGCGACACCTATTGCTTTCTTTTTCTTTGGTAGTAACTTCTCTGACCCCTTCTTTAGCGCAACGGTCTGATTTCGTTGAAGATTTTACTTTGCCTAACTTGGTCACTGGAAACGAATTTTCTTTGAAAGACTATCCTTCTGCGCCAACGGTCGTGATCATTTTCACTAGTTTACACTGTCCCTACGCGCAATTATATAATCAGCGCATCACCAACCTCATTGAGGAGTTTGAAAGTGAAAAAGTCCGTTTTGTGCTAATCAACCCAACAAATTCTGCTAACCATCCTCAAGATGCTTCGGACAATCTCAAGCAGTCCATCATGGATAATAAGTGGAGGGTTCCTTTTCTGGTTGATCCAAGTCAGCGCGTGGCGCGTCTTCTAGGCGCTGAAAAAACGCCTGAAGTGTTCGTTTTGTCTAAGGAACGGGCTTCTTTTAAAACAATCTATCAGGGGGCTATCGATGATAATCCGCAAGTGGCTAGCGACGTGCACCATCATTATTTGCGAGAGTTTTTAAGCGCTCAGCGCACGGATCAATCAGCGCCGTTACGCACCACTCCGGCTACCGGATGCCGGATAAGGCCTTAGCGGCGTTTTTGTTCTTCTAGCGTCTCCTTTAAGAAAGCTAAGAAATCAGCCGCAAATTCCTTTCTCTGTAGAGCAAACTCCACCGTCGTTTTCAGGAAGTCCAGTTTGTTTCCTATATCGTAGCGCTTTCCTTCGATGGTATTGGCAACTATTGTTTCCTTTTTCATCAGCAAATGCAGGGCGTCGGTTAGTTGCACCTCGCCGCCCTTGCCAGGGGCAGTCTGCTCCAGTGCCCTGAATATTTCGGCAGTCAGGATGTAACGACCAGCAATGGCTAGGTTTGAGGGTGCCTCCTCCATACTCGGTTTTTCTATGAGTTGGTGCACTTCCATTAGTTTATCGCTAATTGTTTTTCCGCCCGCAATGCCGTAGCGCGATACCTTATCCTTTGGCACTTCTTCCACCGCGATCACCGTGCACCGATATTGTTCGTAGGTGTCGATCAGCTGCTGGGTTACCGGAATCACTGAGTTGACGATTGTATCGCCCAGCAACACCGCGAACGGTTCGTTACCTACGTGTTGCCGAGCGTGGTAAATGGCGTCTCCTAACCCGTTGGTTTCTTTTTGACGGATGAAGTGGATATTCGCCATATCCGCAATTCGGACCACTTCGTTGTAGAAGCTCTCGTCCTGTTTCTCGGTCAAACGAGATTCCAACTCAAAGTTTCGGTCAAAGTGGTCTTCGATGGTTCGTTTGCCCTTTCCCGAAATAATTAGAATGTCATCGATGCCTGAATCTACGGCTTCCTGCACCACGTATTGTATGGTTGGCGTATCGATGATTGGCAACATCTCTTTGGGTTGCGCCTTGGTAGCAGGCAAGAACCGGGTACCTAGTCCGGCGGCGGGAATCACTGCTTTTCGTATCATATTATAAGATATAGGGTTTAATGACCCGTGCGTTTATTTTCTTGAGCGCGATCACCAGCTTGTTAAGTACCTCATCATTTTTGTACGAACCAATGATAGACCCACCGGAACCGGTAAACTTCGCCGACGCACCGCAGGCGCGCGCCGTCTGTACTAATGTTTTGTTTTCTTCGGAGACATTCATGATCTGGCACCGTAAATCAAAATTTTGGTCAATCAGATGGTTAAGTTTTTCGTTATCCTGCTCTAGAATCGCTCGTTTTCCCGCTTCGGCAAGTTGAGCCATTTTTCCTAGTGTGTCAATCACTGCTTGGTCTCCTTTGTCGTAGCGCGAGCGGATATCGTTTAATACCGTTCCGGACACCTTTCCCAAATCTATTTTATAGGCTAAATATAGGTTAGGCAGTAATTTAGGATCTATTGGCTCGTATGTGCCGTATCCTCTCGCTGCAACTAACGCTTCATCAAAGTCCATGTATACGCACCCTTCATACACCTGCGCGACTCGATCTTGCAACCCAGCATTGATTCCTAGTTCATCTTTTTCTGCTGATAGAATTACGTTAGGCAACACCTCACGCGGAATGCTCACATCATAGTATCGCATCAGTGCCCGTATGGTTGCCGTTATGATAGCACTTGATCCGGCTAATCCTACCTGCCGTGGAATAGATGAGTGGTAGCGTATTGTAAAGTTTTTGTTGCTCAGTCGTATGCTCTGCTGATCGCAGTATTCGCTAAACTTTTTGATTGCTGCTTTCACCAACCGCGACCCGCCGTAGTAGCCGGTTAGACGAACGGAGTCCACCATGTGGTGGATATTTCGGTAGACATTGAGGTCTTGTTCTTGAAGCTCGATGCGTAGTTCGGGGGACGGATACAGTGAGATTCTCGCCCCGAAGTTACGCACAATGATAGAGATAGTCTTGCCGTGGTACCCATCGGTGGGGTTGCCCAACAAGCCCGCTCTGGCATAAGCGCTAGTTTCTATAATTGATGAATCCATGAAGCCTCCTTCGAATTAAAGCTAATGTTACGGATCAATTTGTTCAAATCATTGTTTCAAAAGTGTTCAAGCATTTCTCTAGGAGGTGGGGGTTTGTTCCTCCGTTTTCTCATTATGCCTGAGCAGGAGAGCCGGAATGGAAAAAATGGTTTTAAATGGGGAGGCTAAAAACGTTCCTATTCTTACCGTAATTAGCTGGGCAACGTAAGCGCCAGTGAATTTCTCTACAGCATGGACGCCGATGTAAAACAGAATTAACCCAATACTTAAGTAAACCACCCACAAAGTGTCGTCCTGGTTTTTGTGCAGAAACCATACGATAGCGATAGAAAAAAGAGCGTGCACTACAATGTTGAAGTAGCGGACGGCTACTTTTAGACTACGAAATGGCAGGCTAACAAGAAAATTCTCTAATTGGGGAGCGTTTTCATTAATAATTCCTATAAGAGAATCCTGAAATTGAAAATAGACAAACTGTAATAGAAACACAGCACAGGCAGTGTAAAAGCCTCTTTTATCATTCACCTCAAACGACAAACCCAATACTCTCATGATTTTCCAGCAGGCTTCAGTTTACTCAGGCGGTTAGCCCACAGCATCCAGAAATAGAAGACGCACAAATAAATTGCTATGGTGAAGGTATACTTATGGTTGAAGTCGAAACTTGATTTTAAGAATAAGTAGTTAAATATTAAAAGTAGACATCGGATGAGGTTAAGGCCAAATATAACGAAGCTTCCTGCAGTAATAAAGGCCAATTTATACCAACTGTTGCCTGGATAGACGATAATGAATCCTGCGAACAATACAACCAGTGTTAGCGCGTTACAAGGATCTCCTATATTAAGTTGATCCTCACCGTCAATACGAATAGTGCTAAAGAACACTTCACCTTCTGTATGATTATGATAGTCAGCGTCGTATCCAAATGTTCGTAACACTCCAATACTTGCTGCTGCAGTGGCATTAGTTACCCAAGACTCGATGTTAGTATGGGGGGCTAGCCAAAGATAGTAGCCCAATTGCCAGATAATGAATACCCCTACTGCCTTCGCCGTGAACCAGTACAATGCTTTGTTACTGCCCATATTAAGTTGATTGCTTTTTTATCTATAACCAACAAAGGTTCGCCAAGAGCAGGAAACTGCACTTAACAAACCTTATCGTTAAATCTTAAATTTTGTCGCTAACCTTTCATTCGGGCATCTCTAATTTTTTTGATGCCATAAGCTCCGCCCGCTATTAGTAACCAAGATAATCCGCCGTCAATAGGAATATCAGGGGGAGGACAGTGGCCAGCAAAGACAGAGCCACTCACTAACGCCAATATGGCCGTCAATGTCATAATAAGTGCATAGTTTTTCATAAGCTGATTGTTTGGTTTGAGAGCTTCACTATCATTGTCCGTTAAGGGAAGCGAAATATAAGAAAATAGTTGAAAACAAAGACATATCCAGTTTTTTTTAATTTTTGGTACTTATAAATTAAAGTTGCTTTGTCTATGTAAATAACAAAAAAAGTTTAAAATCTTGTAACGAGGAGATCAGGTGATTTACTTTTTCCTCATCTAGAGGCAATAGTCCTTCGTTATTTAGAAGCAACAAAAAAAGCCTTGGCGCCATCAGGGGCTAAGGCTTTCTTGGCTTATACTTGCCAGGATAATCAGGCTAAGTAAGACAATGTAAAAAGGCGGCGACCTACTCTTCCTCTAGATGAAGTACCATTGGCGCACCCGGGCTTAACTGCTCTGTTCGGGATGGGAAGAGGTGATCCCCGGGGCTAAAGCCACCTTAAGTTTTTAAGGGTCTTGGATGTTGGGTATTAGGTTTTGGATATTAGATAATAGGAACTGGTTGATGCTGCATTCTCAGCTCCGCTAGTTTTAACTGACAGTAGTTAAAGGAACAATCTGCTTTAGGTCATTGATGCTACAATAACAACAAAGATCAGAGACAATTGGTAAGAGGAAGTAGTAGTAGAAGGGTTTGGGCAACTGGTCAGTGTGTACACCATTAATTTGCATCAACGGCTAACAACTTCCCCTTGGGTGGAAGTTCGTTCGGGTGATTAGTATGGCTCGGCTTTGTCATTTCTGACTTTAGACCTACCACCTATCAACGTTGTAGTCTACAACGGCCCTTCAGGGAAACCTCATCTTCAGGATGGTTTCGCGCTTAGATGCTTTCAGCGCTTATCCTTTCCGAACGTAGCTACCCAGCAATGCACCTGGCGGCACAACTGGTACACCAGCGGTTCGTCCAACCCGGTCCTCTCGTACTAAGGTCAGAGCCTGTCAAGTTTCCTACGCCCACCACAGATAGGGACCGAACTGTCTCACGACGTTCTGAACCCAGCTCGCGTGCCACTTTAATGGGCGAACAGCCCAACCCTTGGGACCTTCTCCAGCCCCAGGATGTGACGAGCCGACATCGAGGTGCCAAACCTCCCCGTCGATATGAGCTCTTGGGGGAGATCAGCCTGTTATCCCCAGAGTACCTTTTATCCTTTGAGCGATGGCCCTTCCATGCGGAACCACCGGATCACTATACCCGACTTTCGTCCCTGCTCGGCTTGTTGGCCTCACAGTCAAGCTCCCTTATGCTATTGCACTCCACACACCATTACCAACGGTGTTGAGGGAACCTTGGGAAGCCTCCGTTACTTTTTAGGAGGCGACCACCCCAGTCAAACTACCCACCACACACTGTT
>CAWBZE010000005.1:1362500-1808636 GCA_963793215.1 uncultured Cytophagales bacterium
ATAGCTCCACCCAGTAGAAATACCTCTGTCTACCATCAATGTCAATGAACTTTTGTCTCTTGAGTCGGCTACTGCTATGCAGTTTGCCGACCCTAAGAAGCTGATCTACTCACAACCTGAGCAGATGATAATAATCCGAATTGAGAACTTAACTTAGGTCCTTGTATCAAATCGGATTGCAAAGATGCAGCTTTTTTTCTACTTCTACAAAGCCCTGTGGAAAAATATTAATCTTATTGAATACTATTTCTCTCCGGGATGTGTGTAACGAAGGACCACTGGAGTTAAGTTCATTTTCTCGTTACGATTTAAAAAAGTGCGTCCTTAGACGCGCTTTTTTAAAAGAAAGTGTTTGAGCAATGCTTACCGGCTCGCTAACTTCTCAGCCTGATCAAATAGCTTGATGGCTTCTTGAAATATATCGTTGTTTTGGTTGATAATTGGGTAGATCCCTTTGTTGCCCCACACGCTACGAGCAATGTACGCTTTTACCTGCTCGCGCAAGCGCTCTTTACCGGTTTCGTAGTCCTTCGGTTCATATTCTGCCCCAGCTTCATCAACCAAGTCAGTGATCTTACTTAGCATCTTATCACTCACTTCAAAATTATTGTAGAAGTCATCGTAGGTCATCTTCTCAAGCTTCGCCTTATTGTTCTGGTAATAAAGCAGCGTATACTCACGCACGGCATTGGTTGAATATAGGCTTATTAAGAATTTGTTACGCGAGTTTGCGGTGTCCAGTGGTACAAAATAATCAGGCATAATTCCGCCGCCACCATAGACTGTTCTGCCCTTGGTAGTTTCATACTTGAGCGAATCGTTAAAGTGAATACTGTCCGGATTTATCAGCTCTCCGTGCTTAAATCGATTTGATATGTCATCGCCGTACTCTTCGGATCCTGCTTCGTAGGGTTTTTGAATAGACCGCCCGCTAGGAGTGTAATAGCGGGAAATGGTGAGCCGCAGTTCGGAACCATCGTCTAGGGGAATTGGCATCTGTACCAATCCTTTGCCAAACGAGCGACGGCCAACGATCAGTGCTCGGTCGTTGTCTTGCAGTGCGCCCGCCACAATTTCAGAGGCTGAGGCGCTGCCTTCGTCGATGAGCACGATGATGGGTTGGTTTTCAAAAATTCCTTCGCGGTAAGCGCGGGCTTCGGAATTGTAGCGCGGCTGCTTCCCTTTGGTGTAGACGATCATCTTGTTATCAGAAAGCATCTCGTCGGCAATGTTAATTGCCCGGTCCATATATCCACCGGGATTGCCCTGCAGGTCTAACACCAGCTTGGTCATGCCCTTGGATTTTAGATCCTTCAAAGCGTCGTGGAACTCGTCGTAAGTGGTGGCAGCGAATCGACTCACTTTGATATATCCCATCTCGTCATCAATCATGTAACTGACATCTACTGACTCCTGAGGGATCTTGTCCCTAATAATAGTGAAGTTGATCAGGTCTTCGGCACTTCTTCGTTTGATCTCAACCTTCACTTCGGTTCCCTTTTTGCCGCGCAATAGTTCGTATACCTTGCGGTTGTCCACTCCCACTCCAGCCACCACTTCGTCGTCGACTTTCACAATCTTGTCGCCACTCACCAAGCCAACTTCTTCCGAAGGACCGCCGCTTAGAGGCGCTACTACGTAAATAGTATCCTTAATGATGTTAAATTCTATACCAATTCCTTCAAACTCTCCCTCGAGTTGCGACTTGGCTAGCTCGAGGTCCTTAGCGGGAATGTAGACTGAGTGCGGATCGAGTTTTTCGAGCATTCGGTTGATAGCGGTTTCCACCAATTCATCCGTATCTACTTCATCCACGTAGTCACGTTGAACGAAGGTCAGTATCTCTTTAAACTTAAGATAGCCACTGATTAGGTTATTCTGAGTGGTGGTTCCGTCGGCCATCGTGGCTCCGATGAGGATGCCTGCTGCCACCGCAATGGTCAGCAATAAGGGTAGACGGATTTGAAAGTCGGAATTTTTTTTGCTACTCACGGTACTGCTTTTGGTTTAAAATAGATAAATGAATTACCTGCCTTTACTGTTGCTCAGCAGAAGATTGTGGAGAAAGCAGGGGATACACAAGCTACTAACTAATTCTATAAAATTAACATAAATCTTAAGGTTTCGTTCTTTAAAGTTGAATATAAAAGCACAAAGCATTAATTTTAGTTATTCCTTACAACGGTACATTTCTGTATTGTTGCGTACCCGTTGCGTTGTAGCTTAATGTTTGATCCAATATTACCAATGCCCATCAACACCGACCGACGGATTGCGGAGCTAGTGGATGACAACTACGCCTACGCGGCGGTGTTGTATTATTTTGGTATAAAGTTTTATGATTTCGATCAGGCAACGCTGGCGCAAGCGTGCAGGAAGCGGGGGCTCAAAGTGGAGCAAGTGATCACGGGCCTCGAGTCGGTTTATGAACGCTCTTCAGTGCACCCGTTACCGCTAGCCACTTATCCCATCGATCTGGTGGTGGCCTATCTGAAGCATACGCATTTTGTGTTTATTAAAGAACGTCTGCCTTACTTATCCAAGCTAATCCACAGTCTACAGGATTCGGATCAGGATGAGGTGGTCAGAGATCTTCGATTCATTTTTCCACTGTTTGTAGAAGATTTGATCCACCACATTTACCAGGAAGAGGACGAGCTTTTTTCTTACATCCTTGCCTTGCACCATGCCTACCGCGAGCCAAACCTTTCTTCGCAGGTATACTATAACTTAGAAAAGTACGCTATCCAAGATTTTGCGGTGCACCACAGCGCGGACGATGACGATATGGAAGGCATTCGAAATATTGTCTATAATTATGATTCGCGCCGCGCTGGCAGTCTCCATTTGCGGGTGGTGTTTGCCGAGCTACAGCAGTTTGAGCGAGACCTGAAGGTGCACGCCAGTGTCGAGAATGAAATTTTATTTCCTAAAGCGCTCGCCCTAGAAAAGCAGGTAAAGAAAGTGATGCGCGAGAAAGTGGGTCTCAACTAAGGTGGGGCGCGTGATGGGCATCGATTACGGACTAAAGCGTACCGGCCTAGCGGTGACTGATCCGCTCCGGATTATTGCTTCTCCCCTGGAAACGGTACGCACCCATACCCTTATTTCTTATTTACTGTCTTATTGCCAAGCCGAACCGGTGGATGCTTTTGTGGTTGGCTTTCCCAAAAAACTAGACAATACTGATACCCACATCACCCAGGCGGTTCGTACGTTTGCGCGGACGCTCAAAGATAAATTTCCAGAACAGCAAGTTCACCTACACGATGAACGTTTTACCTCTAAAATGGCGTTGGAGGCAATGATTGCGGGGGGCACCACCAAGAAATATCGACGGACAAAGGGAAACATTGACAAAGTGAGTGCCACCATTATTCTACAGTCTTATCTAGCAGCAATTTCATGATTTATCCTATTGTGCTCTATGGCGATCCGCTCCTAAAGAAACGCGGAGAGGAAGTAACATCGGACTCTATCGACGTGAAGCAACTGAGCGAAGACATGTTCGAGACGATGTACCAAGCCAACGGCATCGGGCTGGCAGCTCCCCAGATTGGCCTCAGCCTCCGTATGTTTGTGGTAGACAGTTCGCCCATCGATGAAGAGGAAGGACGCGAGGGTTTCAAGCGGGTGTTCATCAATCCGGAAGTGATAGAATCGTCGGGCGATTCGTGGAACTTTGAGGAAGGCTGCCTGAGTATTCCGGGCATTCGCGCCGACGTGCAACGCCCCCCGGTTGTTACGATTCGCTACCAAGATGAGCACTGGCAAGAGCACGAGGAAACGCTAGATGGGATGGCCGCCCGTATTGTGCTGCACGAGTACGATCACGTAGAAGGAGTGCTATTTACGGACCGGATTAACGGATTGAAGCGCCGTTTGATGAAGGGAAAGCTGAACAACATTAGTAAAGGGCAGGCCAAGGCCGATTACAAGGTAAAGATCCCGGCTAAATTGGCCCGGAGGTAGTATGGTCTTTATTGGCTTCCTACTAACTAAGCGAATGAAACTACTTCCGCGCTTTGTTCTACTGTTCGTTGTTTTTACCAAAGTTCCATTCAGCTATGGTCAAGAATACAACTATAAGTATTCAGAAATAAAGCATGAACACGCTTCTGAGTTTGATCTGGGCTATCAAGGGTACTGCAATTTGGATTTGACCGCTAACTTTGAGTTGAACGCTGTTTGTTGCAGTTTTTACGGAGATTACCAGAACGCGCTGGATCAGGCAACTAAAAGAAAAACTGCTCATAATCCTAGTGAGAGTGTTAAATACGATGCTGGAGATCAATCACAACTGATAGAACGACTAAAGACGGTTTTCCAAGATTCAACAGCTGACGAAAACCAAAGAATGTTCACTCAAAAACTGTTGGATATGGCAACGGCCCCGGATGCCAAAGAACTTTTTGCGCGGGCGAAGTCAGTATCGGCAATCCACTACATTGTGGATAGCGCCGAGGAGTATCATTTCACGCTGATCAACGAAGCCCATTATAATTCTCAGCACCGGGCCTTCACGCAGGCACTATTGAGACCATTGTGGGAGGTAGGATACCGCTACTTGGCCCTAGAGGCCCTATCGCATGAAGACAAAAACCTTAATAAAAGAGGCTATCCACTCATATCGACAGGCTATTACCTGAAGGATTCAAATTTTGGTAACCTGGTTAGGGAAGCGCTCGCTTTGGGATATCGATTAGTGCCCTACGAAACGCAAAATGATCATGGTGGTACCCTTAGGGACCAGGATCAGGCAAGTAATATCTACGAGCAGACCCGGGAGAAAGACAAACGGGGAAAGGTGCTGATTCACGCCGGATACGACCATATTTACGAAATGGGAGGCACAACGTATGAACCGATGGGATATCAACTAAAGAACCTGGCAAAACAGGATATTCTGACGATAGACCAAGAGGAAATGATAGGTTTCACCGATCCTACCAAACAGCATTCGTATTACCGAGAGGCTACCAAGCAGTTTGAATTCGATCAACCGACTGTGTTCTTAGACAATCACGATGAAGTAATTGCAGATCCCGTAAGTTCTATGGGAATCGATATCCAAGTGTACCATCCAGAAACCCGCTTTGAGCACGGAAGGCCAACCTGGATGAAAAAGGCAGGGACCAAACAAATTCCTTTAGCAACAGAACTGTTGAAGTACGAAGGAAACTTGATTCAGGCGATGCGTACCGGAGAGAAAACGGATGCCGTGCCAGTAGATCAATTCGTGATCTCCGGAGAAAGAACATTTTTACTCGCATCAGGTAGTTATGATTTGAGGATTGTTAGCTGCGAAGGAGACTTAGTTGGCACTTTGGGTTTAGAAGTAAACTAGGTCTTACAGCCAAGAATTCCAGGTTCGTAAAACGCAATAATGAACAGAAGCTCGAGTTCCAATAATTTCCTAAGTACTTCGCCATTCGCTGTTTCTTGCTCATTGTTCGTTATTCTCTCAACAGCACTGCTCACCATTTCCGGACACCTTTCTGCCCAGCCCATTTACCAACAAATCTACGAAGCACATCCGCGCTACCGCGAGCCGAGTATCACCACCCGCCGGTTCAAGCACCGCGACGTGGAGCCGCTTCTACTTCAGCTAAAGGACAATCCAAAATTCACCGTGACTCGTCTAGGCGAGTCGGTCGAGGGAAGAGCCATCTACGATGTATCGTTCGGGCACGGCCCCACCCAAGTGCTGCTGTGGTCGCAGATGCACGGCAACGAACCCACCGCTACGATGGCTGGATTGGATTTGTTCAACTTCATTCGGGGCGACTCTGCGCGGGCCAATATTCGGCAAACCATTCTGGATAGCCTCACGGTGCACTTTGTGCCCATGCTCAACCCCGACGGGGCCGAGGTGTATCAACGGCGCAACGCGCTCAACATCGACCTCAACCGCGATGCCCAACTCCTACGGTCGCCCGAGTCGCGCCTTCTCAAAGCCCTGCGCGACTCAATGTGTGCTGACTTCGGATTCAACCTGCACGACCAGAGCATCTACTACGCCGCCGGAGCTACTCAGAATCCGGCAACGATCTCATTCTTAGACCCGCCCTTCAACCAGGAAAAAGACACCAGCGTGGTGCGCAACCGGGCTACCCGGCTCATCGTGTTGCTCAATCAGGCTTTACAAAACTACATTCCGGGACAGGTGGGTCGCTACGACGACACCTTTGAGCCCCGAGCTTTCGGTGACAACATGCAGCGTTGGGGCACCTCCACGGTGCTGATCGAATCAGGAGGTTACGCCAACGACCCGGAGAAGCAGCAAATCCGACAACTTAACTTTATGCTGTTGACTACCGGGCTACACGCCATCGCCACCCAAAGCTATGCGCACGAGTCGCTAACCGAGTACCAGACAATTCCGCGCAACGACCGCCGCCTCTACGATTTGGTGATTCGTAACGTGCAGTACGAAGCAGACGGAGAAATGCGCACCGCTGATTTGGGTATCCTTCGGGAAGAAATGCCGTTTAACGGGCACCGCGACTTCTTCTACCGCAGCCGCATCCAGGAACTGGGTGACCTGTCGGACAACTACGGCTATCGGGAGCTGGACGCGACGGGCTTGGTGGCGGTGCCGGGACGGGTGCAACGTCGGGTACGGCGCAGCGTGCGCGCCCTGAAACGCATCAAGGCCAACCGGCTGCTTAGGCGCGGCTACACCACCGTGCGGGTGAAGAAAAACTTGGTGGGCGTCGATAGCTTGCGCACCGTTATTCCGCTTGACCTGATCGCTAAGGATGAACAACCATTCTACGGAGTGCTGCTTGGCAATCGTCCTAACTTCATCCTGGAAAAAGACGGCAAGCCTCGGTACGCCGTGGTGAATGGAGCATTGTACGAATTGTAGCTTATTGCGCTTGTCAATACTCATTCGCTGACTACCGATCGTCATCTTTCTGCTGGCGCCCTTCGTCGATAAGGCGCAGTTTACTCATCCGGTCTAAGCGAAATTCGCGGTAGTCTTGTCGCAATTGACAATAGGCTTTGATCCGCCAGACATTATCTTCATACCCGGCTTCGGTGGGTTCGATCGTCCGCTCAGTAAACTGCCCGCTGCTGGGCGAAAAATACTGCATCTGCACCATCCAGCGCTGCGCAATGGCTTGCCGGATCTTCCTTAGATGAATGTCGTTCGGTGTGTCTGATGCGTTCATAAGTGCGGAATTAAAGTCTAACTAAGCTGGAATCTGCATAAGCCGTTTCAAAATTACGATCTGCTCCGAATTTACTCATCTTTTGCCAGCGACTGTAATATTTTGCTGCCCAATCGCAACCAATAGGCCAAACAGCAAATCGTGGAGCAGCAATTTATCCGTACCATCTCCGAACATCAAACGATCATCCACCGGGTGTGCCGCGTGTACCGTGACACGCCGGAAGATCGGGAAGATCTATTTCAAGAGATTGTTTATCAACTCTGGAAGGCCTTTCCTGCATTTCAAGAAAGATCGCGCGTCACCACCTGGATGTACCGCATCGCCCTGAGTACCGCAATGGCGAAGTATCGCAAAAAGTCATCGGCGGTGCGCACCACTACGCTTGACGGCATGGAGGTGACGACATCCGCTCCGCCCGAAGCTCATCCCAAACAAGAACTGTTGCATCGTGCTATTGCCACGCTAAGCGCCGCCGAAAAAGCGGTAATTACTTTGTACTTAGAGGACTACCGCTACGAGGAAATTTCTCAAATAACCGGCGTATCGATCAACCACGTGGGAGTGAAGCTCAACCGAATCAAACAAAAACTTATTCACCAATTAAACCCCCAGAATCATGAATCTTGACGAATTGAAACAAACTTGGCAACAAGAAAACGAGGAGAAAAGCGAGCAGCAGCTCCAAGCAATGACCAAGCAGCGCGCCCGTTCGGTCTTCTCAAAGATAAAACTGCGTGCCGTTATAGAGGCAGTAGCTCTTTTGATGGCGCTGCTGGTGTTCTTCACCGGACTGGATGCCGACCAAAATGCTGCCTGGGTGAATGTGCTATTTACCTTGGCTATTCTTGTGGGAGTAGCCAACAACTGGATGCTGTACCGACGGACGACGCTAAATGCTAACGGAGTAAGTCTGATTGCTTCGCTGCAGAACGTCAGTCATCACCTAAGGTGGCAAATCAGATTAGCGGTGGTCTTTTCCGCCCTATTGTTCATCGGTGCGTTTGCTTTTTTGCTGTGGCGGGTGCCGCTGACCGATCAGAAACTGCTGCTCGTCTTTTTAGTGATGCCCGCTATCATTGGCATTCGCACGTGGATTGAGGTGCGGCAGTGGCGACAGAACTTAGTTATGGTGCAGCAAAGCTTGGCAGAACTAAGATGAAAATATTGAATAGAATAGCTTTAGGCGGTATCTGGATGGCATGTGGCGTATCGTTTTTCACTTGGGTATCTGTTTCGATGAGTGCTAGCGGGGTCAACGATACGGTATTTGAAAGTAACGCATCGGTCAAAGTAACTCAACCGAACGATGTGCTAGTATTCACGCCTACCCAATCCTACGAAAAAGTGATTATATTTTATCCCGGTGCTTTGGTCGATCCTGACGCCTACGCTCCGCTGTGTAGAAAAATAGCCGAAGACGGACATCAAACTATCATCTGCAAAATGCCGTGGCGGCTCGCCACTAAAGGCTACTGGAAAATCAAGGAAACAGGAATGTTAGATGATCCGTCTAAGCAGTATATTTTAATAGGACACTCACTGGGCGGCAAAATGGCAGCGCAGTTTGTCCACGAAAATCCGGGGTTGATCCACGGCTTAATTCTGCTAGGGACCAGCCATCCAAGAGACATTGATTTGTCCACGTCAGAAATTCCGATTATGAAAATCTACGGCTCCCAAGATGGAGTAGCAAACGTGGAAACAGTGGAAAAAAACAAAGCAAAACTTCCGCTCTCCACAGAGTACGCATTGATTGAGAGAGCAAACCACTCTCAATTCGGTTACTATGGCTTTCAATTGGGTGATAGCAAAGCAGAAATAACGCGGGAAGAACAGCAAACACGAATTCTAAAACACGTATTATCTTTCGTTAACCCAGAGCGAGGGCAGAATTAGCGCTACCGCCCCTCCTTTACCGCCTCGTACAAAATCACCCCCTTCTCATCGTAGTGCGTAAACGTAGCGGTGGCTCCCGCATCAGTTGGAATCACCTCGACCATCAGGTATCCTCCCGAGGCTTCGGGCTGTAGATACGGTTGCCGTACGGTGGCTTCCGGATCGGTCGAGGCGGGGTCGCCAGCTTGGCGGCCCAACCGAGCGTTGGCATCCATCAGTGCACCCGACGAAAATTCTTCCACTCCCGACGGGTCAACGGCGTGGTACTGCCAGTGCCGGTCGCCACAAATGACGTAGAAATTTTGGCCAAGTAAGCCATTGTCTTGCAACCATCCAAAGAATTCGTCCCGTTCGTGCCGAAAGCCCTTTTGATTCGCATGGTTGTCGCTCTTCCGAGCATCATCCGGCCCCACCATCGGCGTCGGACTGATGAGAAATTTGAACGTAGCGTCGCTCGCCAGGAGCGTCTCCTTCAGCCATTTCTTTTGTTGCGCCCCCCACAGTGTCTTGGTGGGTCCGTCGGGCATATCGTTCGGACTGCGGTAGTCGCGTCCTTCTACTAGCCAGATTTGCACATCGCGGTTGAGGCGGTGCGTACGGTAGGTGATCGGGTCAACGTCGTAGGGATTCACTATTGGCACCTGCTCCCTAAAAGTAGCAACTCCCAAAGCGTGCGTGGGCAGCGTGTCCAGATAAGGATCGGCATCGTCTACCCGGTAGTCGTGGTCGTCTTTTTCCCAGTAAGTCGGCACCAGAGCAAACAGATCGCGGTAACGCGATTGAACGAACTGTTCGTGCCAGCGCTGCCGCATTTCCGACCGGGTTTCGGCGTTCTTTTGGCCTTCCACCCGCCGATCATAGTACACATTGTCGCCCATGCTGACGAGATAATCCGGCTGCTGATTGAGGATGCTGACCAGGGCGGGGTACCCCGTTAGGCGATCACCCGAATAACCGGGCACTACTACACTATCACCAGCGTAACGCCCGGTATAGTACAATCCGTAGTTCATGCAATTGGCCAGCGCCAGGCGTACCGCATCGACCCGCTCTGATCCGGCTAAGGTCCGAAAAGTGCCAATGCGGCTCAGTTGGGTTTGGTCTCCTCGAAGCCCGTAGCGCAAGCGATAGTAGTAGCGCGTATTTGGCTGCAAGTCCATAACGGGCACCTTAACGATGTAGTCATCTTCTGCTACGGCCGCTTGCCATGGTGTGCGAAAGGCGTTGATAAAACTGCTATCGGTCGCCACCTCAAAGCACGCCACCCCCGCAGCACCGGGCACATCACCTGCCACCAGCGTGTCGGTTTGCGTGAGGCGCGATTGCAAGATTACGCTGTGGGTGGTCACCTCACCCGACATAATGCCCTGCCCGTAGTAAGTGCTAGGTTGACCCAGGACCAGATACGGAAATAAAAAGATGATAAGCAGTCCTGGATAGCGCATGGCAAGATAGTTTTAGTAGGAAACTTTCCATAGCCGGACACTACCATCGGCGTGCGAACTGAGCAGTCGGGTGCCGTCGCGGTTAAAGTACAAGTATTCCTGATCAAACACCCGGACGTCTTTGGCGGGGGGCGTGAATCCGTTTCGCAACAGTCTGATTACTGAAAAAGCGTACAAGTGCCCGTTGTCCAGACTATCTTTTTCGGTGCCACCCACCAGCAAGAACTGCCCGTTGGGTGTAAACTCTACCGTCTCCACAATACGCAGATTGGGAAGGTGCAACTCCTGCACTAGCTCACCGGTTTGGGTGCGCCACACCCGCACCGACCCGTCGGGACTGGCCTGCGCCCCGGCAGCAACCAGGCTGTCGCCGGGCGACAAGCGGGTAGCTTTGATCGAACCAGTGAAGCCGGTGAAGGTGCGGATTAGCGACGGCACGCTGTCGGGGGCCACGTTCCACAGTTTCACTTCGTGGTTGCGGCTGCCCGACACCAATTGCTGATCATCTTCCGACCAATCCAACTGGTTGACGTCGGCATCGCCATCTTCGGGTTTCCCACCCGGCGCGTGTTGGTCGGAGGCGTGCACCAGGGTATGCACGGGCCGCTTGGGCCACTCTTTCGGGTCGGCCGCTGAGATATCCCACAGTTTGATCTGCCCGGCTTCGTTGCCTGAGGCAAGCCGCTGCCCGTCGTTCGATTTGCGCAGTCCCTCAATGCTGGCGATGTCGGTCAGGGTTTTCACCACTTCGCCGTCTTCTACCCGCCACGCGCGGATTTTCATGTCTTCGCCGCCGGTGATCAGGTACTTTCCGTCGCGGGTGAAGGTAACCGCTTCGGTTTCGGCCTCGGCATACTGCGTCCACACCAGATTGCCGTTGGCCTGCCACAGGCGCACTGAGGCATCGCCCTTGGCTACGGTGGCAAACAAGGTTTCGTCGGGTGAAAACTCAGCTTTCTCCACTGAGGTGGGATGTGGCATTTTCTCGTCGCGCCGCCCGTCGTCGTCACCCATGCGCACCCACAGGGTATCGAGTTGGATAGAAGTTGCTTTTTTGGCGGGGGGTGAGGCCGCGGTGTTGATTTCGGGCGGTGAGGGGCGGCGCGACTGGCACTGGCTCAGCAGCACAATGAGTAACCAAGCGAAGGGAATAAGGGAATGTCTGGTCATGGTGGAAAAGGAATATGCTATTCTACAATACCGTAACGCCGGTCGGCCTCCTGGCGCGAGAAGGCGTTGAAGTGCCACCACTCGGTGGTGATAGGTGAGAAGCCCGCCCGCGTCATCACGTCGCGCAGCAGGTGCCGGTTGGCTACTTGTTCGGGAGTGAGTTGTTGCGCCGCCAGCAGTTCCTTTTCTTTGGTAGGATATGCTAGCACGCCAAAATAGTCAAAATCAGTTCCCATATCAATCGGTTGCCCGTCGGCACCGGCGATGGTGAGGTCGACGGCTGCGCCGTAGTTGTGAATGGAGCCTTCCTGCGGATTGGCCACGTATTTGGGCTTGTCGGCCAGAGGGTAGTCCAGCGTGTCCCGCAGGATTTGCTGCACCCGGCGGGGTCGCACCGCGTTCGAAGACGTAGAGCGTGTGGCCCGGTTTGCGTTTCTTCAAATAGGTGTTCGCCTGGGCCAGTCGACGGGCGGGTTCGGTCTGCAAGTAGGCATTCACCAGATCTCCGTATACGTCTACTCCCACAAAATTATTCGTGGTGCTGTAGCGCAGGTCCACCCGGACGGTGGAGTCAACCGCTTGCACGTTCACCAGTCCTTTATCAATCAGGCTTTGCTCCAGTGGCCCCACTGCTTTTGCGTTTGGTAACGAAGTTTCGCTTTGTTTCGGCAAGCTATCCGCCGGATTTTGGGTCGCTTTCTCCGTAGTCCCTCGACAGCCCATGCCTAGCACCAAAGCACTAAATAGTAACAGTCTCATCATCGGCTTGCAAACATACTTTAGCGGCGCGTTTCCTAAAATGGGTCGGTGCCTAAATCTAAGCATTCCTTTCACATTCGCCACATTTTGCCTAAGTTTCGTCGTCACGCAACCACCTACCCGCATGGACGGCACCGCCATCATCATCACCCAGGAATTGTTCAACACCAACAAGGCCAAAACCGCCCACGGTTTGGTGCGCGATTCGTCCCGCTACCGCATCCTGGCCGTCATCGACTCCGCCTCGGCGGGGCAAGATGCCGGAATGGTGCTCGACGGCACTCCCCGGGGCATACCCATCTACGCCTCCATCGCTGATTTTCGGCGGCAGTCGCCCGAGTTGGCAGAGCACTGCTTGGTAGGCGTGGCGGGCAAGGGTGGACGTATTCCGCTCGGCATGCTCGAGGTGGTGAGGGAAGCACTGCGAGCGGGCATAAACGTCGTGAGCGGTCTGCACGAATTTATGGGCGATGTGCCCGAGTTGCAAGCGCTGGCCGAGGCGCAAGGGGTGACGATCACTGACATCCGCCGCCCCAAGCCGAAGGACCAGCTGGCCTTCTGGACGGGCGACATCCGGCAGGTACGCTCCCTGAAGCTAGCCGTGCTGGGCATCGACTGCAACGTGGGCAAGCGCACCACCGCCCGCCTGCTGCTCCACACGCTACGGGATGCCAACCTCACCGCTGAGATGATCTACACCGGACAAACCGGCTGGATGCAGGGCAACCGCTACGGCTTCATCTTCGACTCTACCTACAACGATTTTATCTCGGGCGAATTGGAGGCGGCGATGCTACAATGTTACCGCGCCGCGCGGCCCGACGTGATCTTGCTGGAGGGACAAAGTTCGCTGCGCAACCCCAGCGGACCCGGCGGCGCGGAGTTTCTGCTATCGGGGCAAGCGCGGCACGTGGTGTTGCAGTGCGCCCCCGGCCGCACCCATTACAGCGGCTTTGAGAAAGAAGACTGGCGACTGCCTTCGGTAGCCAGCGAGGTCGAACTGATTCGCCAGTACGGTTCGGAAGTCATTGCCCTCACACTGAATACCGAAGGTTTGAGTCTGAATGAAGTCAGGCGCTACCAGCAGCAGTATCGGGAGGAACTGGGCCTGCCGGTGTTGCTGCCGATTGAGGATGGGGTGGATGAGTTGGTGGGGTTGATTCAAGCGCTGATTGAGTCCTGAGGTTGAGTCTGACGAGGGAAAGCGAACATGGATGCTGGAGGCTAGCTACTGGTCGTTGGTGGCTATTTGCAGTAAATTGAATAAAATTGAAGAAACATGAAGCCTAAATTGGTGTATGTTGAACTAAAGACTGGATACAGTGATGATGGTCCTGCTTGGATAGGAAAGGCAGAGTTCTCAAAAACCGGAAGGACAATGTACTTTGATGGAAAAGCCTTCAAATCAACGAAAGGAAGGGGAATCAGTGGAAACTATAATGATTTTGAAACAGGAGATGAATACTGGATTTCCAGAATAAAGAAAAACGGAGAAGACAGACACTGGGCTGGATCAGGCAGGGTAATGATCGATGAATCCGTAGTTCAAGAATACCTAGGACTGATTGGCAGAAGCGAATTAGACGAAAAGCAGTTTGAGGTTGTAACGCTACAAAGCAATGATAAAAACAGATTTACCCAAATAGAGAACAAGAAGATAACCTAAAAATGGCCTTGTGGTGGCTTATGAGGGTTCAGTCGCTACTGCGAGCACTGGCGGCACAGCATAAGCCAGCCGTCGACGTCCAATATTTAACCACAAAGAATGTCATCTAGCATCTGACCATCCAGAAGATAATCCAGTATCCAGCAACCCCAACCTATGAAAATCACCCACGTTCGCATACGCCACGAAGACCTGAAGCTCACCCGCCCCTACACCATCGCCTACCGGTCGGTGGATAGCGTGAGCAACTGCATTGTGGAGTTGGAAACCGATACCGGGCACGTCGGTTGGGGAGCAGCCAACCCGAGCAAAACGGTGGTCGGAGTGGATGTAAACGACACCACAGCGGCCCTGTCGGACGAAGCAATCGGCTGGCTAGTGGGGGCCGACGTACGCGACCTGCACCAACTGTGCCGTCGGGTGCAGCAGCAATTCGCCAAGCAGCCCGGAGCAGCCGCTGCCCTGGACATGGTCCTGCACGACCTTTTCGCCCAGCACCTGGATGTGCCGCTGGTGCGCTACCTGGGGCAGTGTCACGCTTCGATGCCCACTTCTATTACTATCGGCATCAAGAACGTAGCCGATACCCTGACGGAGGGGCAAGAGTACATCGGCCGGGGCTTCACGGTGCTGAAGGTGAAGCTCGGTCACTCCCCAGAAGAAGACCGGGAGCGACTTATCAAGCTGCGAGAGGTGCTGGGAAAAGAAATTGTCCTTCGGGTGGACGCCAACCAGGGCTATTCTTTTCAGCAACTAGCGGACTTCTACGACCAAACCCGCTCGCTGAACCTGGAGTTGATTGAGCAGCCACTGCCTGTAGCACAAACCGACGAGTACCGGCGACTGCCCGCTGAGATCAAGCGCTTGATTGCCCTGGACGAATCGCTGGTGAGTCCCGCTGATGCCGCCCAGTTGGTGGCTCCTCCCGGGGCCGGGGGCATCTTCAACATTAAACTCATGAAGTGCGGCGGACTGACCCCGGCCCGTGAGATTGCCACCATTGCAAAACACGCCGGGGTGGCCCTGATGTGGGGCTGCAACGACGAGAGCATCATCAGCATCGCTGCCGCCCTGCACCTGGCCCTGGCCACGCCCCACACCAAATACCTCGATCTGGACGGTAGTCTTGATCTGGCCCGCGACGTGGTATCCGGTGGGTTTGTGCTAGAAAATGGCGTGCTATCCGTGACCGATGCGCCGGGGTTGGGGGTAAGAAGGCATTGATATACGGCCCTTCAGAGGCTATTAGCCATGAAGCCAGCTATAAACTCATTTAATCACAACGAAATTGGTTGGCCGATACCACCTCTACAAAAAAATTAACGCCTCTCTACCTCCTTGTGATGAAAGTAACAAATGAAGAGAACCGATTTATATCAATGCTTTCCGATTACAGATTTAAGGTCACGTTTGGAAACGAAAATCATCCAAAATTTTTGCGGAAGGCATTGCAAGCCCTGATAGATTCAGATACTCCCATCCGCGAAGTTCAATTTACTAAAAACGAAATCACTGCAACGACTAAGGATTCCAGGGGTGGACTCTTTGACATTACTTGCGAAGATGAAAGAGGGCAGATATTTATTGTGGAGATGCAGCTCCTTGACTTCTCCAACATGATCCATCGGGCGAAGTTTTACGCATTCCATCGCTTCAACATAATGGTAAGAAAAGGAAAATACCGATTTAACGATTTGCGGAAAATATATACCATCTCGATTTTAGCAGGAAAAACCTACTCTACTGGATTATACCACCAAGTTGGGACGCTCAAAAACCAAAACGGAGAACTGATGGATGACCAGATAACCCACGTGGTGGTTGAACTGGAAAAGTTTCAGAAAACGTTAGAAGAGATAGAAACAAATTTGGACAAACTACTATACACTATGAAACTTACTGACACCGCCAGCAGCGATGCGAAGCTCCCCGACTTCACGAAAGAGGATTGGTTAGAAGAAACTTTAAGGGAGCTTGAGAGGTCAAACTTATCCCCTGATCAGCGTGCAGATTTAGAAATGACAATTGCCGGAAACATTTCAGATAGAGAGGCCGTAGAAAACGAGCTCAAAGTCAGAACCCTCAATAAGCTATTGAGAAAGGGCAAACTAACCGAAGAAGAGATAGCAGACGCCCTTGATCTGTCATTAGAGATTGTTATTGACAGAAAAAAGAAAGTAGAAAAAGCTAACTAGATGACCCACATTAGAAAGGCAATGTAATCCTATAGCAAAAGTTTATCTTGCCACGCCCCACACCAAATACCTAGATTTAGACGGCAGCCTCAATTTGGCCCGCGACGTGGTATCCGGTGGGTTTGTGCTGAAAAATGGCGTGCTATCCGTGACCGATGCGCCGGGGTTGGGAGTGAAACGAATTTAAAATTGCCACAAAGATCAGTAACATAAATCAAAAATAGCTTCTGCTTTTTCACCTGCGACTACTTGCTCCTGCACGCTGTTTTGTAAAATTTACTTGTCTTTTAGGAAAGTTTATTTTACTTTAGAGTAAATAAATTGACTTATGATGAACCCCTTTAAAAAGAACCTTGACGTTGACGAGAACTTTCTGCTCGCTCACCGCTACCGCCGCGTAGGAGTATGGATATGCATCCTAGGAGTCCCCATTGTCCTTCTCGTCGTTTCGGTTATTATGTTTGCTCTTGATCTTAGTATTGAGTTTTGGAGAGAGTGGGGAATGTACTTTATCAATCTTCCGATATGCTTAGGGCTTTATCTTATTTTGTTTTCCTAAGAAAAGGAAGAAGATGAGCTATACCTGAACCTGCGACTGCGCTCGCTAGCTTATAGCGTTTACTCCATCGTAGTTACGATTGCCCTGCTGCCAGTATTTGCCAGCTTAGGGAGTCTGGTCATCGGAAGGGGTGTTGTGCTGCCCGACCTAGGGGGTAATATGGCGGTTTGTACGCTCCTCTTACTAGCGGCTAACTTCGCGTATTTCCACAACAAGTCCCGCATTGTTCAAAATGATTAACAACCTTGAAGTGAGCAACCAATCACCACCCTATTATGAACCTGTTTAAGAAATCACTTAGTTTTGAAAAAGATTCTTTGCTGGCCCACCGCTATCGAAGACTAGGGCTATGGATATGCATCTTGGCTGTCCCAGCCGGGTTGCTGATCAAATCTCTTCTCCTAATCACCCTCAACCTGGATTCGCATTACTGGGATGAATGGGAACTATACACGATGCATCTCCCCCTAAGCCTGGGATTGTATCTGATATTATTCTCTGAAGAGAGACAAGAAGACGAGTTTTACCTTAGCCTGCGCTTACACGCTGTTGCCCGGGGAGTAATCATGATTGTAACTGCAGAAGCCTTGCTACCGGTGTTCGCCAACTTGAGTAATTTAGTCGTCAGAAGAGAGGCGATACTGATATTGCCCGACGTGGGAGGCAATATGGCGGTGTGTACCTTGCTGCTCTTCTACGCCAACTTAGCGTACGCTTACAATAAACACCGCACTGCTAAGGATGATTAATCATCTCAAACTGGCCCGGACCAAGCACAACCTCACCCAAGAACAGCTCGCCGCGCAAGTAGGCGTGTCCCGACAATCGATCAACTCCATCGAGAAAAACCGCTACGTACCCTCCACCGTGCTGGCCCTCAAGATTGCCCGGACCCTGAACACCGACGTGCACACGCTTTTCGAGCTGGAAAAAAGCGATTGAAGCAGGAATACCCGCCTGCCGGGCAAGAAAATTGTACGAAAACCCTACCTTGCCTTCGTTAACCTTCTACGTTACCCAAAGCCCTTATTTATGCCACTCCATCATTCGTTATTCCTTGTTCGATACTCATTGCTCTTTATTCTACTGGCCGGAATCACGCTTTCCACCTTTGCCCAGGAGCGCCCGTTGGTCACTCCCGCCGCGGTGCCGCCGCCCTTCACCTCCTACCTCAACGACCCCTGGGTCAACTCGGTGCTCAACGCCCTCACTCCCGACGAGCGCGTGGCGCAGCTCTTTATGCTGCGCGCCCACTCCAACAAAAATGAGGCGCACGTCCAATCCCTACTGAAACTTATCCGCGAGCACAAGGTGGGCGGACTGGTGGTGTTTCAGGGCGGGCCCGGACGGCAAGCCCGGATTCTTAACCGACTGCAAGAAGCCTCGGAGGTGCCGCTGTTCGTGGCAATGGACGCTGAGTGGGGCGTGGGCATGCGGCTCGACAGCGCAGTGAGTTATCCCTACCAGATGACGCTCGGCGCTATTCGCAACACCCAACTACTCTACCAAATGGGCCAACAAGTAGCCCGCGATCTCAAACGCGTCGGTGTGCACTCCAACTTCGCTCCGGTGGTCGATGTGAACAACAACCCCAACAACCCGGTGATCAACTACCGCTCGTTTGGCGAAGACAAAGACAATGTGGCAGCCAAGGGCCTGGCTTACATGCAAGGGATGCAAAACGAGTACGTGCTCACCACTGCCAAGCATTTCCCCGGCCACGGCGACACCGACACCGACTCGCACAAATCGCTGCCGCAGATCAACCACAGCCTGGACCGGCTCACTTCAGTGGAGCTTTATCCTTTTCTCAAGTTGATCGAGGCGGGCGTGGGCGGCGTGATGGTGGCCCACCTGGATATTCCGGCCTTAGATTCTAGCGGCGTGCCTTCCACCCTATCGAAGCCTATCATCACCGACCTACTGAAGAAGCAGATGGGCTTCCAGGGTCTGATCGTGACCGATGCGATGGATATGCAGGGCGTGACGAAGGGCAACGAACCGGGTATCGTTGACAAAGATGCCATGCTGGCTGGCAACGACGTGCTCGAGCTGACCGAAAACGTGCCCCGCGCTATCGCCGAAATCCGCAAGGCCATCAACGAGGGGCTGCTTAGCCAGGAAGACATCGACGCGCGCTGTCGCAAGCTGCTGGCGGTGAAGCGCTGGGTGGGTTTACAGCAGTACCAACCGGTGAAAATAGCCGATATTGACATCGAGATGAACACGCCCACCGCCCAGCTGCTCAATCGCAAACTGATGGAAGGGGCGCTCACGGTGCTGCGCAACGAAAACGACTTGATACCGCTGCGTCGCCTGGACACGCTCCGCATCGCTTCGGTGTCGATGGGCGCCACCCAGCCAACGGCTTTTCAGAAGATGCTGGAGCTGTATACCGGGGTGAAGCACTTCACGCTGGCGGCCCAGGCCACCGCCGACCAAGTGCAGAAGATCAAGCAGCAACTGAAAGACTACGATCTGGTGATCGCAGGCGTGCACGACGACAGCAAGTACCCGCGTAACAGCCTAAAATTATCGAGCGCGCTTATTAATTACACCAAAGAGCTGGCAGCGCGGCCGCACACGATCCTTTCAATATTTAAAAACCCCTACGTGCTGGCCAAGCTGCCCGGCGTGGAGCAAGCCGACGGCCTGATCGTGACCTATCAGGACAACGTGGACGCCGAGGAACTGGCCGCCCAACTGATTTTCGGCGGGGTGAGCGCCAGCGGACGCTTGCCAGTGAGCGTGGGGACTACCTTTGCGGTGGGTGATGGACTGGAGGTGACCGGCAACCTGCGCTTCGGCTACTCGCTGCCTGAGGAGGTAGGAATGAATTCGACCCTACTTTACGGGCGCATCGACTCGCTGGTGCAGCAGGCAATTGATGCCAAGGCCACACCGGGCTGCGAGGTGCTGGTGGCCCGCCACAAGAAGATAGTGATGTACAAAGCCTACGGCGAGCACGTGTACCACGACACCGTGCCGGTGAAGCGCGACGACTTATATGACCTGGCCTCCATCAGCAAGATCGCCTCGGCACTGCCCGCCCTCATGAAGTTGCACAGCGAAGGCAAGTTCGATCTGGACGCCAGCATCGATGACTACCTGCCCTATTTCAAAGGTTCTAACAAAGCGGGCGTTCCGTTTCGGGACATCCTGGCGCACCAGGCGCGCTTCAAACCGTGGATTCAGTACTGGGCCAGCACCCACCGCCGCAACGGCAGCTACCGCTGGTTCACCATCAAGTCCGATTCGTCGCGCCGCTTTCCGGTGAAGCTGGCCGATAATATGTATTTGCACCGCAACTACCAAAAGAAAATCTTTCGGGCCATCAAAAAGTCGCCACTGGAAGCCGAAGCCAAGTATTTGTACTCGGGATTGTTGTTCTATCTGCTTCCGACCATTGTGGAAGAACTTAGCGGCGAAGATTACCTCACGTATTTGTATCAAAACTTTTACGAGCCATTGGGGGCCACCACGCTCACCTACAATCCGCTGGATAAATTTCCGCTGAATCGTATTGTGCCTACTGAGGATGACTATCTGTTTCGGCGGGAACCCATTGCCGGGCGCGTGCACGACGAAGGGGCCATCATGATGGGCGGCGTATCGGCCAATGCCGGGTTGTTCACCAATGCCAACGATCTGGCCAAGTTGATGCAGATGTACTTAGATAAGGGAGAATACGGAGGACAGCGTTACATTGATGCAACCACTGTGCAGGAGTTTATTCGGTATCAATTTCCGGACAATGACAACCGCCGGGGACTAGGATTCGACAAGCCTTATTTTGAGCGCTCAGAAAACGGCAACGCCGCCATGAGCTCCAGCGATGCTAGCTTCGGACATTCGGGGTTCACGGGTACCTTTACCTGGGCCGACCCAGAGTACGATTTGGTGTATGTGTTTTTGTCGAACCGCGTGCACCCGACGCGCGATAACACCCGCCTGTATCAGTTGAACACCCGCACCAAGATTCAGCAGGTGCTCTACGATGCCATTGATCAGGTGGCGATGTAGTTAGTCACTGCCGAGGCCACCGCCGGGTCAACTGTTTTCAGTGTCGATCCGCGCCAGTGAGGCCAAGTCGGGGTAATCACCGTAGCCTTCGTAGCGATACGTTTTCATCAGCTTGCCATGGTAGATTAGAAACACCCCAGGCATCCAGTAACGCTTTGTACTCAATTGGTCTACTGCGCTCTTCTTCGTCCAATATTTTTTTCGTAAAGACGCCGTTAGCAGTTGGTTTAGGGAAACCTGCTTTAGGTTGAACAAACTGTGCAGGCGGTAATCAGTATCATTGATGCGCTCTTTTTGATCTAGCCTGACCTTCCGCAATGCAGCCATGATTTCGCCCTCTTGCTCTTGGGCGTGCACCAGCACCAATTGGGTCCCCGGTTGCTCCACCTCCGGCAGTTGCCGGACGATGTTAGTTAGCCAGTTCTGGAATATCGACGAGGCAGGGGAAGGCAAGAAGAGCAGCAGCAGCGGTCGTTCATACGATAGCGACAGCAGTTCGCGCCCCCGGTTGGTGTGAATGCGCGAGATAGTCTCTGAAAGCGGCCCGCCAGGATTGATGCGTTCTTGCTCCGGAGCTTGCCATCTTTTAAAGACGTGGTAGAGAATCATTGCAAACGGGGCTAACCACAGCAAGTCCTTAACCGAAAAATACAAGGCCATGGGTAACGCAAAGTCTTGCAGGACCACGCTTTTCCACACCGCAACGGTGCTCGCCCCCTTGATCGTGAAACCAACGACCACCAACAGCGAATGCTTGGTAACGTTAAATGACGCCACGTAATATCCTAGGCCAAAGATTATTGCGCCCACGCCAATTAGCTGCCAAGAAAACATGAAAAGCGGCTCAGGCAGTTTTGCCCAGCGAAACAAAGGGTTGGTGAATAGGGCGAAGATAAGCCCCCAAACCACGTTGACGATTCCAGCGAATCGCAGCGCAATATCAACCCATTCTGCTGATTTTTTCATACTACTAGGCGGTGGGCTCGTTTGATTTGCCACACCCGAGCAAAGATAATTCCCAACGGAATAAGCCACACCATATCGTTCATGATGAGGTGGAAGATATACTTTTTTGTGAGGTTTTGCTCCATTACTACGAAATAAAAACCTACTGTTCCAACCAGCTTCGAGAAGAAACCCAACCCGATCAGGAACCACAGGCGCGTGGGGTACACCGCGGCCAGCAGGTAGGCGATTCCAAAAGCCAGCACGCCCAGTCCTTGCCAAGTGATCAGCACCGGAGCCAGTTGCTCGGTTTGGGTGATCCAGCGATAAAATGCGTTTGGAAACGCGTAGATAAACACTCCCCAGCCAATGTTATACGCTCCTGCCAATAATAACAGCCCGCGCATCCATGGTTCTACCACCCGCGGTGATTCGTCGTGTTCCATAGTCGCTAAACCGCCGAAGGCAGCAAGGTGTTTCGGCGAACGGACAACGTGCGCATGCCTTGTTTAATGCACGTAGCTTCCACCGTTGATATCGATGGTACACCCGGTGCTGTGGTCGGCCCAGCCACTCAGCAAAAACGCGACGGTGGGAGCAATATCTTCTGGCTGGGTGAGCGTCGGAAGCGCCAGATCGTTTAGCACAAATTCTTCCCCGTACTGCTGGATAAAATCTTCGGCCATGTCCGTCCGCACAAAGCCCGGGGCCACCACGAAGGCTTTGATGCGCTGCTTGCCGTAGGCCCGGGCGATAGACCGGGTGAGCGATACCACTCCTCCTTTAGAGGCAGCGTACGCCAGGTAGTCAGCGGTGTCGCCTCGGAAGGCCGCACGGGAAGCGATGTTGACGATGCGACCACCGGAACCATCACAAAAGTGGTTGATCGCCTTTTTGCACAGCAGTCCGGTGGCGTGCAGGTTGACCAGCATCGTGCGCAACCAACTGTCCGAAAAGGCAGTGTCGTCGCCCGCTACGGCAGTGCTGATAGCAATTCCTGCGTTGTTCACCAGGGCGGTGATGCAGCCGAATTTAGCAATCACTTCTTCAAAGAGTTGTCCTATCTCGTTGGGTTTGCTCAGGTTGGCTTGAAATAGGATGGCTCCTGGACCGCAACGGTCAGCCACTTTTTGCGCGGCCTCGGCGTTGCGATGAAAGTGAACCGCCACCTGCGCTCCCGAGGCAGCTAGTTGTTCAGCAATGGCTCGACCGATACCACGGCTGGCGCCCGTCACTAGCACTTTTTGATCCGATAGGTCTATTTTCATCGCTGGGGAAGGACAACAGCTCAGGCTATCACTGGTCGGAGTTCATTATTTTCGCTCGCTCAGTGTCATACTCTTCTTGCGTGATCAACTCCTCGTCCAGCAAACCCTTTAGCTCGCGCAGTTTGGCCGCTTTGGTTCCGGTGCTTTGCGGCTGAATCGATTGCTGCTGCATCGGACGATTAGTAGGAGCCGGGGCCTCTCCGGAAAGCGAAGCCATTTCGTAGGTATGGCTAGGCTTGTATTTCATCGTCCACAGAAAGGGGAAGAGCAAGAAAATTCCACCGATGATGGCCCCTACATCGGCTTCTTCATTGCGAGAGAAAGCAGTATTGAGGGTTTCGTATCCTTCTTTCTCGAGGCGTACGTAGGTAGTGCTCCCCACAATTTTAGTGTCTCGGTGCCGGTAAGGAGTCACTCCCACGGACTCTTCATCCAGATAAAGTTTGGCACCACTGGGGTTTGATTGGATCATGGTGGCGCTCGAGCAGCTCGAGATCAGGATAGTCCAGGCCAAAAGTTGGGCGGTTACTTTAATCGTGGTGGGATAATCTCGGGTACTCATTGGGTTGGGTTTTAGATGGAAAATAGTAGTTATTACGTAGCACACTGGTTAGTAATGCGTCGCTAAATTAATTGCTTTTCAACGAAATGAAACGGGAAGTCCTGGCCAATCGAACATTTTTTTTACCAACCCCTTCATGTACTTTTTATTGACACTCTCTCTTTTAAAAAGCATAGCCCCTGTTCACCTTTGCCCAACGCGCTTTGCGATACAGAAAGCCCCATGAAAAACCTTTTTTCGGTGGAGACTAACCGTCTGCTGCCTCCTATTTTTTTGGCTATCGTCCTGCTAACGCTTATCCTGGGGGTGGACATTTTCGATTTTTTCTATAGCACCCATTTAACTCCTGACGCTCTCCCCAACGAACTAATTCGGGTAATCGCTTTCGGCGGACAAGCGTTGCTACTCGTAGTGGTGGCTCTACTGTTGGTGCTTGTCGCCCGTCGCGCCAAGTCCGCCCAGCAACAGCGTAATCAATTAGTCACCGAAATAGAGAAGAGCCATCGTGCGTACTTATTTAACGATGATGATGAGGCCAACACCACCAGCGACCAAGCAGCCGTGGAGCGCCTGACCAACAGTCTGAAGCAGGCCGTAAACTTTACCCAGAAAGTGGCGCAGGGCGAATCTGAGCTCGAGTGGTCGGGCATGAACGACAGCAACCGCAGCGTGAACCAAACGACTTTAGCCGGTGAACTAATCCGGATGCATGGGCAAATGGAGCAGGTTCGGGCCGACGACCAGAAACGATTGTGGGCCACCGAAGGACTGTCAAACGTGGCTGAGATCACCCGACAGCACCAGAGCGACGTGCAACTGCTATCCGATCAACTCCTCACCTATCTGGTGCGTTACCTAAAGGCAAACCAGGGAATGTTGTTCTTCTGGGAGGAGGAACAACAACACCTCGCCCTGGCCTCGTGCCACGCCTACGACAAAAAGAAATTCGTTGATCAGCACATCGAACCCGGTGAGGGACTGGTAGGACAGACCTTTCTGGAGCAAGAAACCACCCACCTTACTGAGATTCCGCCGAGTTATATGGACATCACTTCCGGTTTAGGAAAGGCCTCTCCCAGCAGTTTGCTGTTGGTACCCCTCAAGGTAAACGAGCAAACCATTGGAGTTTTGGAGCTGGCCTCGTTCGGAGCCTTTGCTGAACATACGATCATATTTTTGGAAGAGGCGGGTGAGATCATCGCTTCTTCGGTAGCCACCGCCCAACTGAATCAGCAAACCCAACTACTCTTGTCTCAATCGCAGCAGCAAGCCGAGGAGATGCGGGCCCAGGAAGAGGAAATGCGCCAGAACGTAGAAGAGCTGCAGGCTACCCAAGAGGAGATGGAGCGCAAGGCACAGGAACTATTCCGAGCAAAACAGGAGGTAGAGGAAAAAAATCAAGAGGCAGAAACCATCCGAGCCGAAGAGCAAAAACGCGCTGAAGAACAAATACAGGCCCGCAACAAGATGCTGATTGAAGCCAAAAAGCGCTTCGAAAAACGTGAACAAGACTTACTGGATCAACTAAATCAATTAAAGGATGAAAAATAAACCAACGTAAATTATGAAAACAGTGTATCAGAGCAGCTTCGTAGAAGATATTTTTGACGAAGCGCAGTCCATTATGTTATCCCGCTGGTTCAACGCCATCGAACTCACCAACGCGATCTATCGCCGCGAGATGATCAACCACACCGAGGCGGTTGAGCAGTATCGCCCGCAACGCATACTGGTGAACACCGCCGATTTTGTCAACTTCGCCATCGACCCAGAGGTGCAAGAGTGGACTTCTACCGTAGTCTTTCAACGACTGCAACTGGCCGGAGTGCAGAAAATGGCCTTTGTGATGTCGCCCGACATTATCACCCAAATGTCGATTGAGCAACAGCGCGATGTGACGCAGGAGATGCAGCAGTCAGACATGCAGGAGATTCTAGGGTCATTCACCAACGAACGAGACGCGCTAGCGTGGTTGGGCGCACCCCAGACGATGGCGGTGTAGGTTTATCCTAACACTTGTAACAAGAAAAGGCTCCGCTAGCGGAGCCTTTTCTATTTTGTGGCACCTACGATAGTGGGCTATGCCCGCCACTGCCCGGCCATGGCTAATTCTTTCACTGATTTTCTTCCTTTGTCGGGTCGCTCTTCGTCACCGCGGTACCCCAGGGCAATCATGGCCACGGGACTAAACTCTTCGGGAATATTGAGCCGTTCCTGGGCTTTTTCCACGGAAAAACCAGCCATTTGGTGCACGTGCAAGCCCATTTCGGTGGCTTTGAGCACAAAAAAAGCCATCGCCATACCGGTGTCGTGCCAGGCATGGCGGTTGGGCTCTCCGTTCTGGGAGAAATGCCGCTTGGCCACGCTCAACAAAAGCACCGGAGCTTCTTTGGCCCACTGCTGGTTGTCAGCTACGGCGCACGAAAGAAGTTGCTGATAGGCTTCCTCGTTTTCTTTTAGGGCATAAATAAACCGCCAAGGTTGCTCATTGTAGCTACTGGGCGCCCACCGGGCGGCTTCCAGAATCTGATACAGCGTGTCTTCGGATACGGGTTTATCAGCGAAGGCGTACGGACTGTAGCGCTGGCTGATGATCTCATCTAAATTCATCATCTAAAAATCGGTATCAGGGTTCTCGAAATCGAGTTCTTCGATCCAAATATTACGGAAGAGCACATTGTGTCCTTCGGCCTGCAACTTGATGCCGCCCGGCGTATCAGTGATCCCTTTGCCGTCGTCGTTGCCACCGTCCAGACCCGAAAATTCACCTCCCCACACTTGGCTAATCGGTTGGTTAGTATGGGCTTTTTGGCCGTTGAAGTACATCGTCACCAGTGGATTTTCTACCCGCTTGCCGTCCTCAAAGCGGGCTGCCCGAAACTGAATATCGTAGGCATTCCACTCTCCTACGCCCGCGTAGGCGAAATAAGGGGACTTCGATTCGTTGATCACCGCACCCAGACCGTGCTCGGTGCTGTCGCCGTCGAGGACTTGAATCTCGTAGCGGTTCTGCAGGTACACGCCGCTGTTGCCCCCTTTCTCTTTGATGAGAAATTCTACGTGCAGCCTAAAGTCGCGAAACTTCTGCTTGGTCACAATGTCAGCGGCTCCGTAGAGCCCACCCGCCGACGAGGGGTCGTTGCTGTTGACTACCATGCCATCACCGGCGGGATTGTCTTCCACCTGCCACTTGATGGGCATAGCGGCTGCCAGGCGGGGCCCTTGCCAGTAGGTCCACTTTTCGTCAAGCATCTCGCGCGAACCGTCAAAGAGCACCTCAGCCCCGGCCGGAGGTTCGGCTCCGGCTCCCAGCCGGTCCGATTGAGAACAACCGGCCATGACGAATAATAAGAAAAGGTTGGCGAACAAAAATGAGTTTTCTTTCATAATGGGTCAGTGGTGAAACGATTAATTATCTATGGGAAAAAGTGGAAATGAGCGATACAGACCGCCCGAGAGTGGGCAGCGTCTGGTCCGTGCCACAGCAAGAAATAAAAATACGGAAAAGGATAGATAGCCTAAGCCATTTCTGAATAAAAAGTTAGAAGCCGCGCCGTTATCTAGACAATTCTCTTATCAGGCTACTTCGTGACCGGAATTTCACCACTGTCAATCCGGCTCATATATCTATCGTAGGCCCGCCGCACATTGGGAATCAAGATATAAAGTCCTAGAATGTTAGGAAAAGCCATCGCAAAAATCATTGCGTCGCCAAAGTCAAACACGGCTCCCAGACTAAGGGCCGAACCCACCACCACGAAGAAGCAAAACAACACCTTGTAGAGGGTTACCATCGCTTGGCTATCACCCAGCAAATACGTCCAGGCTTTTAGGCCGTAGTATGACCATGAGATCATGGTAGACAGGGCAAACAAAATCACCGCAATAGACAGCACCACCGGGAACCAGGAAATCACCGTCTCGAAAGCACTGGAAGTCAGCGTAATGCCTCCGGCATTGCCCTGGGTCGAGCCGGTCTCAAACGCTAGTTCGGCTCCGGTGCCGCCGTAGTTGGTGATGATAATTACCAGGGCCGTCATGGTGCAGATGACCACCGTGTCGATAAAGGGCTCCAATAAGGCGACGATGCCTTCAGAAATGGGTTCGTCGGTCTTGACGGCCGAGTGGGCAATGGAGGCTGAACCAATGCCCGCTTCGTTGGAGAAGGCCGCCCGACGAAAGCCCTGAATCAGTACGCCGACGAAGCCGCCGTATAAGGCATCGGAAGAGAATGCTCCCTCGAAAATCTGGGCGAAGGCATTACCAATTTCCCCAATATTTACGATGAGTACGAACAATGCGCCACCCACGTAGATCGCCACCATAAAGGGCACAATCTTGTCGGTTACTTTGGCGATGGACTTGATGCCACCAATAATAATAACCGCGACGATAATCGCCATTGTGATGCCGAAGATCCAGCCGCGTCCGTACAGAAAGCTATCAACACCGCCCGTAACGTCGATAAACTGCTGGGTCGCTTGGTTGATCTGTACCATGTTGCCGCCGCCGAAGGAGCCGCCAATGCAGGCAATGGCAAAGAAGACCGCGAGTACTTTGCCCAGGGTGGCCCAGCCCTTGCCTTTCTCGCGCAAACCCTTTTCCAGATAATACATCGGCCCGCCCGATACCGAGCCGTCGGGGTGGTAGTTACGGTACATTACCCCGAGCGAGCACTCCACAAACTTAGAGGCCATCCCGAAAATCCCAGCCACGATCATCCAAAAGGTCGCCCCAGGTCCGCCCAGTGAGACGGCAATCGCCACGCCCGCAATGTTGCCCACCCCCACGGTGCCCGACAGCGCGGCGGTTAAGGCCTGAAAGTGGCTTACCTCACCCTGGTCGTTCGGGTTATCATACTTGCCCCGTACCACGTCCAGCGCGTGTTTGAAGGCGGTGAAATTGACGAAACGCATATAGACCGTAAAAAAAATGGCTCCCACAATGAGCCAGATCAAGACGAAGGGAACGGTGTAGTCGCCGAAGGTGACGGTGAAGAACACCACGGACTCAATTGCCCGGGTAACCGGCTCGAAGACAGAATTGATGGCGTCGTCGATGCCTTGAGCGAACAGTAGGGAGGGAGTGAGCGCACTCAGTAGCAATAGAAGTAGTTTTTTGCGGATCATAGAGGTTAGTAGACTTGAAGAGGTGACGGAGGAAGTGAGTGGGATGAGCTATTAACTAACGGGTGTTTTTTGGCAGATAGCAGTTCTTTGACCGGTAATGTCTGATTCTACGGGGCCAAAAACAACTAATCTTTTAAATTTTCATCTGTTTCATTGTTTGATACCGATGGCAATTGAAAGCTAATCCGTTGGTGTCGCCAAATGCAATGGCTACTTTTGCGCCCATGCTTCGCCCATCCCAATTCGTTAACATACCCTTTGCGGCGGCCCGCTGGCCCTTCTTCTACGGTTGGATGATTCTGGTGTGGGGCACCCTGGGGGTGCTCACGAGCATGCCCGGACAAACCATTGGGGTGTCGGTGTTCACCGAACCGCTGCTGGCCGCCCTGCAACTCTCCCGCGACCAACTGAGCCTGGCCTACATGGCGGGCACCATCGGCAGCTCGTTCTTGCTGCCCTGGGCAGGGGGCCTGTATGACCGCTGGGGCGTGCGCCCGGTGGCCTCCATAGCTGCCCTGTCGCTCGGGGTGGTGCTCACCTACCTGAGTCAGGTAGATCGGGTAGTGCGGTGGCTCGATCCTACTCCCAGCGCAATCCTCACGCTAATAAGCATCTTCGTCGGTTTCTTGTCGTTGCGGTTTTTCGGGCAAGGGGTGCTCACGCTGGTGTCGCGCAACATGATGATGCAGTGGTTTGATCAGCGCCGCGGTTTTGCCACCGGGTTCAGCAACGTGTTTATCTCGCTGGGCTTCTCGGCCTCTCCGGTGGTGCTCGATGCGTTAATCAACCGCTATGATTGGCGGGGGGCGTGGATGATGCTGGCGGTTGTAGTAGGCGTATTTTTCCCGCTGATTGTGCTGCTCTTCTTCCGCAATAACCCCGAAGCCAGCGGCTTGCAACCAGATGGCAACTACCAACCATCAGCCCGGAAGCAACGGTACGCGGTGTCGGTAATCAAGAATTTTACCCGCCGCGAAGCGGTGCGATCCTACGCCTTTTGGGTGTTCGCCCTGATGCTGGCCATGCAAGGTCTCTATATTACGGGGTTTACCTTCCACGTGGTGTTGATTTTTGAGCAGGCGGGGCTAAGTCGGGCTGAGGCAATCACGATCTTCCAGCCAGTGGCGGTACTGGCGGTGGTGATCACGCTGACGGCCAGCAGCCTGAGCGACTATGTTCCACTCAAGTATCTGCTATGCGCCGAAGGACTCGGTGCCTGCCTGGGCATCGTTGGGATGATCTTTTTAGGCGGCACCCCGCTGGCATATTATGCCCTGGTGGCGGGCAACGGGATGATGGTGGGTCTGTTTAGTGTGATCACCACCGTGACCTGGCCCCGCTACTTCGGCAAGCAGTACCTGGGAGCCATCAGCGGACAGGCTACTATGCTCATCGTGTTCGGCAGCGCCCTGGGACCGATCTTGTTCAGCACGTCGCTAAGCTGGACCGGTAGCTACGTACTGGCCGGGTGGGTTTGTTTCGTGATATTCTTTTTGCTGGTGATTGCGGCCACTCGGGCCAATAACCCGCAGCTTCGACTCAGGGCGGAGGCGTGATTGGGACTCACCTTTTGAAATAAATTGCGTAGGACCATGATAATCATGGTCCTACCAAGTGGTGTTCTTAGTTTCGCGCACCGCTTTTAAAATGTCGCGCCGACTAACCTGCCCAACAAGTTTGCCGTCGTGCACCACGGGGAACTTCCGAAAGTGGGTGGTTAGAAACTCGTTGGCCACGTTGAAGATATCGTGCTCGGTGGTCACCGTTTTCACCACCTCCGACATATAATCGGCCACGGTTTTGTCATCGTGGTGCAGGTTGTTGTAGGCACTGTCGACGAGCAGGCGCAGGCAATCTTTCTCGGTGAGCATACCCACAATCTTGCGGTGAGCGTTGAGTACCGGAGCGCCGGTGAGGTGCTGATCCAGCATAATGTTCGATGGCGGCGTTGATGGTCATCTCGGGCGAGAGCGTGGTTTCGCCGGTGGCCATGAACTTTTCTACCGAGGGGAACTGAATGGCGCGGGTGGAAGGGATGTCAACTTTTCTGCCGGTGAAATTCATGGTGGTGGGGGTTAAGGTGCGTGTAAAAACCAGGATACTGAGGCGAGAAAAGAGGTGCTCAGCGGGATAATCTAAGCAATAGTTACCGCATTTGCAAGTATGGCCTGACGATAGCAGGATGACGAATCGCGACGGATAAGCTTTCCCATCATATATTACAATAGAATGGTAGTCACCATATCTATAATCACCCGGATATCATTGAGCTAGTTATATTCAAGACGTCAAAGGAATGGCCAAACCTTATCAGATTAGACAGTTTTTGAAGCTGGTTGAGCAGTACAATCTTAACCTAACGGAAGAATGAACGACTATCACGGGGCGGCCTTCCGCATTTATATTTTCTACAGTCAGGAAGATGAGGGGTATGTCGCCGACATACCGGACCTAATAACCTGCTCTGCCTTTGGCAACGATGCTAGTGAAGCGTTGGCAGAAGTGCTTAAAGCTAAAGAAGCGTGGCTGGAAGTGGCAAAAGAACAGAACAAGCCCACTCCGCCTCCTAAATACCGCCCCCTTATTTATCAAATGAGCGCGTAGTGGCCGCATTGCCCGATATGGACAGAAACAAGTCGCGACAAAAGTTTAACCCGAAGATGCTTTGCACAAAAAAACCGTCCGACACAAGTGCCGGACAGTTCAATCATTCACAGACTTACGAAAATACTACTTCGCCGCTGCGTAGTTCTTGTTCACCTGCTCCCAGTTCACCACGTTCCAGAAGGCCGAGATGTACTCCGGGCGCTTATTCTGGTAATTCAAATAATAAGCATGCTCCCACACGTTGAGGCCGAGGATAGGGGTGCCCTTGGTTTCGGCCACGTCCATCAGCGGATTGTCTTGGTTGGGGGTGGAAGTAACGTGCAATGCGCCGCTATCGTCCACGATGAGCCAGGCCCAGCCCGAACCGAAGCGGGTACCGGCAGCCTCGGTAAACTTCTCCTTAAAGGCATCATACGAGCCGAACGCCGAGTTGATCGCTGAGGCAAGGTCGCCGCTGGGTTTTCCACCACCGTCGGGTGACAAGACCTTCCAGAACAAAGAGTGGTTGTAGTGCCCGCCCCCGTTGTTGCGCACTCCGGCAGCAGCGCTACTGTTCACGCTTTTCATCAGATCTTCGATCGACATGTCGGCGTGAGGCGTGCCTTCTACGGCGGCGTTCAGTTTGGTGACGTAGCCTCCGTGGTGTTTTTCGTGGTGAATTTCCATTGTTTTAGCATCGATGTCAGGTGCTAAAGCATCAAAAGAATAGGGGAGGTCGGGAAGTTTAAAAGCCATGATTAAGGTGTTTAGGGTTAGAAATGTGGTTCAAACTTTATGCATAGGTATTAGTAGTTACTAACGGCACCGGACGGGCATTGTTTCCGGGGATCTCGTTCTAGCTGCTTTGGTATGATGCGCTTCCGTATTTCCTTTCTAATCACCCTGTTGCTGGGCAGCGCCGCCTGCACCTCCGATCCGTCGGGATATACCTCCGATACGGCTCCGTTCGGAGTACCGCAGGACTGCGGACTGGTGAACGGCCCCCAGCTCGACGAGGTCTCCGGTTTGGTGGCCAGTCGCAAGAACCCCGGTGCCCTGTGGGTGCACAACGACAGCGGCCACCCGGCAGCACTTTCGCTGATTAGCAAGCAGGGAGAACTGTTAGCCACGTTTCACTTGCAAGGCGCAGAGGACATTGACTGGGAAGACCTGGCCATCGGGTCCGGCCCGGTGGCGGGTGAGACTTATCTGTACGTAGGAGACGTAGGCGATAATTTATCGTGGCGTAGCACCCACTGCGTATATCGGGTGATAGAGCCGGTTTTCTCGGCCACCAATCGCCCAGTGGTGGATACTCTGAGGTCGGTGATCCCCCTGCGTTTTTCGTATCCCGACGGGTCGCCCGACGCCGAAACCCTTTTGCTAGATTCCCCGGCGAAACGCCTGTACGTGCTCACCAAAGAAATGAGCAGAATCCGAATTTACGCCCTAGCGACCGATGTCCGCCAGCAAACCGCTCAACTGGTCGCGACGCTTCCCTACCAAGGAGCCAACCTGCTCGATCGGCTGGTGGGCGGCGACGTGTCGGCCGACGGGCGGGAGGTGCTGCTCAAAACCTACGCGCACGTACTCTACTGGAAACGAACCGGCACTACGCTGACCATCCCCGACTTGCTCAAGTTGCCCGCCGACACCCTTCCCTACTTCGTGGAACCCCAGGGAGAGGCGGTGGGCTTTGCCGCCGATGGTTCGGGCTACTATACCCTGAGCGAAGAAAACCTGGGCGCCGATATCCACTTATTCTTTTATCCGCGTTCTGTTCCCGATAGCACACAAACGGTGCGGTGAGCATAAGTTCGTACGGTTGGCTATCTTTGCGCAGTTTTTGTCTCACCTCTTTCTTCGCTTCCCTATGCGCACGCTGTTAACCTTTTTGCTGCCGACTGTGCTTTGTTTTCCCCTAAGCGCCTGCGGGCAAGCGACGGTGGCGCCTGCTTCTTCGGCCGACACCACCGCCACGTTTGGCGCACCGATTGATCGGGGGGCATTGAATAACCCGGCGATCGACGAGGCGTCAGGACTGGTGGCGAGCCGCAAGAACCCCGGGGCGCTGTGGACGCACAACGACAGCGGTGGCGACCCGACGGTGCACCTGATCAGTGAGCGCGGCGCCACGCAAGCTACCTGCCGACTGATGGGCGCTAAGAGCCGCGACTGGGAAGACATTGCCGTGGGGCCCGGCCCGGTGGCGGGTGAGACCTATTTGTACGTGGGCGACATTGGCGATAATAATGCGCAACACGCGGTGAAAACAGTCTATCGATTCGTGGAGCCGCGGCTGGCTGATCGGGTGTCTGACACCCTGATTCGGCAGGTGGATGCGCTGCGGTTCGTGTATCCCGACGGTCCCCGCGATGCCGAGACGCTGCTGCTGGATCCTTTCACCAGAGACTTATACGTGCTGTCGAAGCGCGATAAGTTCGTACACATCTACCGGGCGGCATTTCCTCAAAATACGGAGTCGACTGATACGCTGGAGCTGCTCGATCAGATTCCGCGCGAGCAGGTGGGCATTCTGGAACAGTTGGTGGGTGGAGATATTTCGCCCGACGGCAAAGAAGTGCTACTAAAATCGTACGTGCAGGTATTCTACTGGCAACGGGCCAACGCGCAAACGTCGTTGGTTGATCTTCTCCAAACTAAGCCCCAGGTATTGCCCTACCAGCCCGAACCGCAGGGCGAGGCTATCGGGTTTGCTACCGACGGCTCGGGCTACTTCACGCTGAGTGAGGAACAGAGCGGTATCCAACCACGTTTGTACTTTTATCCGCGTAAGAAATAAGGGGGACTTACCGCCGAACTAATTGCTGGTGCGTGTTTGGAACGGGTTGCAAACACGCACCAGCCTGGGTTAAACGCGAACGGTGGGGCTGGTCAGAGCAGCACTGATCGTCAATTAGCGCTCTTTAGCAACATGGTTTTTCCCTGAAGCTCAATGGTGGTTACCGGGGTGCCCGGACGGCCATTGGCCCCTTCGTAGCGCAGGAAGAGACCATCGGAGGCCCGGTACCAACAACGGGCCGACCACAGTTTGGAAAGGATAAAGTGGTTGAGCGTGAGCTTCACCTTAACGGCATCGTAGGTTCGTTCGCCCATCCGAAGGCGCTCGGTTCCTTCTTTCTCGGCTGTCATCTTGATGGGGTCCATGTCAGAAAGCAGCTTGAGCACCCAAAACGATAGCTTTTCCTGGTCAGACACTGCGAAGGCGCTGAGTCCGTGGTCGAGCTTATTGTACCACACGTCTTCGTCTATCGCTACGGTCTTCTCTACGGGCTTGCCGTGGAAGCTTCCTGATATGTGAATGGTGTTATCGGTCCGATTAGCAACGAAGTTGTGGTCTGCCTTATCGTCGCGCAGGGTCCACTGCCGGGTGCCCACGGCGGGGTAAAACACGTGCTTCGAGTAGAGTTTGTATTCTTCTAACGTCAGCACATCCGTTCCGGACTTTTTCTCCTTGGTCACCGTGATGTCGTGCGCGTGGTCAGCCGTAGTGCTCACGTAATGATACTGCTGGGCGAAGGCAAAATTGCCGGTGAAATAACCTACTGCAAAAAAATAAAGAAACGAGTGAAACATACCTAAACGTGAGGGTTTTGGGTTCGTGATTCTGGGTTGAACATAACAACTTACCACCACGAACCTAGAACCAAAATCGTACCTACATTACTTCCTGCACCTGCAACCACTCCGGTTTGTGGGTAGTCACCTCCGCGCCCAAAGCATTCAGTAAATTGTACAGTCCAAAAAACGTACGGTTGATGTACAAGGCATCGCGGGGCCCGCGGGCGGTGCGCGACTCCCGCACTTCCTTCATCTGCGAAACCCGTTCGCTCAGGCTGAAAATCTGCTTGAAGTAGGTGTCGTCGGCAAAGTCGAAGGTGTCGTAGTGGAACGGACGCCCCAGCAGCTGAATCATCTCGATGAAGATCTTCTTGAAGATCTTCTTTTCTGCTTCGGTATCCTGGTCATTGATAAACGCTAGCTCGTAAAAGATCTTGTCTAGTTCGTCCTCGCGCCCAATGATATCCTTACGGATCATGGTGAAGTACTGCTGATAAAAATCCTCGGGGATCACCTTCACGCAGCCGAAGTCGATCACGCCCATCGTGCCGTCGTCGCGCAGCAAAAAGTTGCCCGGATGCGGGTCGGCGTGCACCTGCTTGAGGTAGTGCACCTGGTGATTATAGAAATCCCACAGCGCCTGCCCAATGCGGTTGCGGATTTCCTGCGAAGGATTCTTGGCCAGAAACTCACGCATGTGCTCTCCCTCTAGCCAGTCCATCGTGATGATGCGATCAGCCGAAAGCTCAGGATAGTAAGTGGGGAAGAAAACGTTTTCAATGTGGCCACACTGCTCAGAAATCTCCACCGAACGCTGCACCTCCAGTTCGTAGTTGGTTTCTTCCAGTAATTTGTCCTGCACTTCTTCCAGGTAGTGGTTCAGGTCGCGCTCGTTAATGCTGAACAGGCGCAGGGCGAAGGGCTTCACTATTTTGAGGTCGGAGACGATGCTGTTAGCCACACCCGGATACTGAATCTTCACGGCCAGTCGCTTGCCATCCAGGGTGGCTTCGTGCACCTGCCCGATGGAAGCGGCGTTCTTGGCGTTTTTGCTAAAGGAGTCGTAGAGTTCGGTGGGGCTTTTGCCGAAGTGCTTCTGAAAGGTTTTCACCACCAGCGGATACGACAGCGGCGGGGCGCTGTACTGCGCCATTGCGAAGCGGTCGGAATAGGCGGTGGGCAGCAGGTTTTTGTCCATGCTCATCATCTGCAACACCTTGAGAGCACCGCCCTTTAGTTCGCTCAATTCACCGTAAATATCTTCGGCATTGTCGTTGTGCAGGGTTTCGCGGCTGGTTTCGGAGTTTAGCGCCTTCTTGGCGTAGTATTTTACGTAGTTGCCGCCAATCTTGGCCCCGGTGCGCACAAAGCGCGACGCGCGTTGCACCTTGGAAGTGGGTATGCTGTTCTGTTCTTTCATCGTCGTTGGTATAAAAAGCGGGCAAAGTCTACGGCACTGTCGAGCGCGCTGCGTCCAAAGAGGTCGAACGACAGGTTGACGGCCTTCTCAATGGCCACGTCGGTGCGTTCGAAGTTGTGGCTGTCATCGGTTACCCAAAAATTGAGCACGAACAGCACCTGCTGCCACAGCCCTTCATCGTAGTTTCGGCTGATAAAGGGGCGATCCACTACCTCTTCGGTTTCGCGGCCTTCCATGAGTAGTTCGTTGGCGAAGTCGATAAAGCCCTCCTTGAAGCGGCTAAGCACCCCAACATTCATCCGCCCCATTCGGGCACCAGGGCGCTGCCTATCCGGGCGACCGGCGTTGCCGAGCCCCATGTGCTGGGCCCGGAAGGCAACGTAGCTGCGGTTGTTCTTGAGCACTTCTATCCAGGTGTAATAGAAGGCCAGCAGCTTCTCGCGCACCGAATACTCGCGGTATACTTCATCACCCTGAATCTGATGAAGCGCCTGGTCGAAAGAAACCGCGCCAGATTTCGCGCTCCAGCGAGGTGAACGAGTTGTAATGCTCGTAAAAAGTAGCCTCCTTCATTTTGAGCCGCTTAGTGAACTGGTAGACCGAGGGCGGTGCTTCGCCGTGCTCGAGCAGATGGTCCAGGTAGGCTTCTTTAAAAATTGTGGAAGTATCAACGGGGGCTTTCGCCGACTTTTTTGCGGTGGTTTCTGCCATGATTTTTTGTTCTACGGATTCAATCCTCTGTTTAACGCAATTGTTTCGAGGGTTGAACAAGAACAAGGAGGTTTACATTCCCAACCGGCGGCAGCTTTGTTTCTTTTTTGAGCAAACAGTGCTGGTGAATTCGCTTCCGTGGCGTTGTTTGTTTATAAGATCGTCTCTTCTCTCAAAACCCACCACGGTACTTATAAGTATTAGCCACTTTATCAATAGCCACGATATAAGCCGCGATGCGCATCAACACTCCGTAGCGCAGCGCCACCTGATACACCCGTTCGAAAGCGTCCTTCATAATGCGGTCGGAGCGGCGGTTCACGCGGTCGCGGGTCCACTTGTAACCCAGCCGGTTCTGCACCCACTCGAAGTACGACACCGTGACGCCCCCGGCGTTAGCCAGAATGTCGGGCACCACCAGCGTGCCTTTGTTGTGAATGATGTCATCGGCCCGGGCCGAGGTGGGACCGTTGGCTCCCTCCACAATCATGCGGGCCTGAATCTGCTCGGCGTTGTGCACCGTGATCACGTCCTCCAGCGCCGCCGGAATCAGCAAGTCCACCGCTAGGGTAAGCAGCTCGTCGCCGCTGATGGCCTGTCCGCCCGGAAAGCCCTCCAGCGTACCCTCGTTCTGGTCGCGGTACTTGATGGCCGCAACGATATCAAGGCCCTGGGGATCGTAGTAGCCGCCCGACACGTCGCTGATGGCCACGACTTTGCTGCCCCGTTCGGCGATCAGCAGCGCGGCGAAGGAGCCTACGTTGCCAAAGCCCTGCACGGCCACGGTGGCGTGGTAGGGGTTGATCTTGCGCTTCTCCATCGCGGCCAGTGCCGACACCATCACTCCGCGTCCGGTGGCTTCGGTGCGTCCCGATGAGCCACCCAGCACCACCGGCTTACCCGTGACCACCGCGTTGACCGTCATGCCGTGGGCCCGTGAAAACTCATCCATCAGCCAGGCCATCTCCCGGGGGCCGGTGCCTACGTCGGGAGCCGGAATGTCGCGGTCGGGGCCGAGAATGTTGATCATCGCCTGGGTGTAGGCTCGGGTGAGTCGCTCGATTTCGCCAGCCGACATCTGCCGGGGGTTGCAACGGATGCCGCCCTTAGCCCCGCCGTAGGGAATATCGACCACCGCGCACTTCCAGGTCATCCAGGCCGCCAGGGCCTTTACCTCGTCGAGATTCACGGCCATATCGTAGCGCAAACCACCCTTAGAAGGGCCTAAAATATTAGAATGAATCACGCGATAGCCCTCAAAAACCCGAATCGATCCATCGTCCATGGTGATGGGCAGTGAAACAATCACTTGCTTTACGGGATTTTTGAGCACATTGTAAATTTCGTCATTGAGTCCGTAGGCCTGGGCCGCAATGTGAAAGCGCGACATCATGGACTCAAACGGGTTTTCTTTATCAGTGATGGGAGCGGGTTCTACGTATGTCATGTTGGAGGGTTAATGATTGAGTGACTTGGTGAATGAGTGACTTGAATCCTTGCGCTTCAAATCACTCGTTCACTCATTTTTTCTTCACTCAATACAAGAAGTATGGGCTTAAAGAAGAGTCTTTAAAGCGGCGCTAAATTAACAATACGTAAGTGATTGCCCTATATCACGTATGTTTTTTAGAAAATCTTCAAAAAAATGAGAATGAAGTGTGAGGACAAGAGCAGTCCATCGAAGCGATCCAGGAAGCCACCGTGGCCGGGCAAACCGCGTCCGGAGTCTTTAATGGCAATGCTGCGCTTGAAAAGGGACTCTACCAGATCGCCGTAGGTGCCGGTGATCACGATGATCCCGCCCACCACAATCCACTGCCACGAGAGCAGGTCCTCGTAGAAAATTGAAAAAATAAGGGCCGCTGCTAAGGCCGTCACCGCCCCCCCGATGCTTCCCTCCCACGACTTTTTGGGAGATACCCGGGCAAAAAGCTGGGTTTTTCCGAAGCGCACTCCCGCAAAATAGGCCCCGGTATCACTGGCCCAAAACAACGAAAGTATCCCCAGCACAATTTGAAAGCTATAGGTGCCTCGGCTGAAGGCGATAATGTTGAGCAGGGTAAAGGGCACTGCCACGTAGAAAATGCCACACAGGGTGTAGGCAATGTTCGTGAAGGGCTTTTTGTCAGACTTTTTGTAGAGTTTGATGAAGAAGATAGTGGCTGCCACCGGAAAAATCAGCAAGTAATACTTAGGCTCCAACGTGCCTCTTTCCACCAGAAAGCTGATGCAGAACAGCAAGGCTCCGGCGAAGGTGCCCGCCGACTTGAGTGGTAGCATGCCATCCAAGCCAGTGAGTTTGTAGAACTCCAGTTGGGTAAGAACGCAAATCATCAGAAAAAGCCCGAAGTAGGACCATTCGCTGTGAAACACCGCAACCACAATCAGCACGATTCCGAAGAGACCGGTGATGATGCGTTGGGTAACGTTGTTGTATCTATTTAAAGCGGATATCATCCCGAATAATTTTCATGGCGCGCAATACATTTTCAGGAGCCACGTAGATTTCTACGGTTCCCCAGCTATTCACCTGGTACATCTGATCTTGCTTGTCAACGATCACCGGGTGCATTTCTTGGTCCTCAAGCACCGCTCGCACAATTTCGGCCCGGTGCTTCTGGTCGGTGCTGTATACCCGTTGCCATTTGCTATTCATCGTTGGTGGGTTGCGTGGTTTGCTGCTTAAAAAAATACAATAGGGCGGCGCATCCGATCAATGCGCCCAGCGCCAAACTCCAGGGAACCGTTTCAATGGACTCGATGTCAACGTCAACGTTGCCTTGCTGGTGCAAATATAACATCAGCAGGGTAAAGCCATTGTTCACAAAGTGGGCGAAGATGGGGTACCACAGGTTTCCCGACCAGTGATACAAGTAGCCAAACAGCGCTCCGAGCAGCAAGCGGGGGAAGAAGCCAAAAAACTGAACGTGAATGGCGCTAAACACCAGGGCGGCAATCCAGATGGCAGCGTGGGGGTTGCTGACCAAGGTATACAGACGGCGCTGCATAATGCCCCGGAACACCAGTTCTTCGCCAATGGCGGGCAACACAGCAATCACCAGCATTCCCAATAGCAGCCCCCCTAGACTCTCAAAGCGGGTGAGTTGTTCGGTGAGTTCGCGCAGCGCCTCCTCTTTGGCGTAGGCCCACTCCTGGAAAGCCGGGGAAATAAGGCTGAAGTCCAGACCCAGGTTCCACTCCATCACCAGGGCGTTCACCGGCATAAAGGCCAGCACCAAAATTCCTACCAGCACCAGCGGCAACGTGGTGATGCGCTGCGCGTCGAACAGCGTCGGCAAGTCGGTACGGTCGATAAAGTATTGGTGCAGCAGGGGAGTGAGCACGAAGCCAAACAGGGCACCGCCGGCCTGCAGAACCAGCATGGCTGTGCGGGCATTGGGCGAGGAGATTGGATCAGCTACCGCCTGCATAATCTGCTGCCAATCAAGATCGAACAGGGGTAAGAGTAGCACGAAACCTAAAACCTGGCCCACAAACAGCCCCAAAAAGACAAAGGCGACCAGCAGCAGCAGCGAGGTGAGGGCCTTGCTTTTGGTTTCTTGGTCAGAAGGCCGCTGTGCTTCGGCAAAGTTCATACGCTCGCGCTTAGGACTACGAAAGTAGTATCATTTTGTGAAACAACCTACTTCGCCAACCGAACACTAGGGGTGAAGTTGACCCACGAAGCAACGAAAATGGGTGGGCTGGTTGTTAGAGAAAATCCCTGGCGCTACGCGGCATGGTCAGAATCGGTTCTCTTAGCGCCCAGCAATTCCCGGTTTAGCTATTCTAGCTGAATTTTGTATTGTATGGCCACGAAGGCGAAGAGTTGTTTCATAGTTTGGAACTGGATCATAGTGAAAGCTGCTCGGATAGCTTGCCAAAGTTTGGCTTTAGTGCCTAATCCCTTCCATAGCGTGCGGAAGTACTCACAGGCGTATTGCCGGATTTGATCTATCGTAAAAGCTAGCATCATCAGATAAGCCAGCACCGTACATAGCTGGTCTTGACCGTGCCCATAATTATGCTCAAAATGGTAGCCTTGGTTTTTTAGGGTGTTAAACGTTTCGTTTTCTATCTTCCAGCGTGCTCTTCCGGCTCGCATCACCTTTTCCAGATTATTCTGTCGTAGAACAATATCGGTAATCCAACTAAATGTAGTGGTCTTGCCCTTCTTATCTACCTGTTCGTAGTGTAACATATTGACTCTGATGTGCGCTTGCGTGCTGTTCAAAGGCAGGTTGTTAACCCAGCGGAAGTGGTGTTGGATGCCCTTTTCCGAGTAACTGTATTGCCCTGCCTGACCGCTTTGCTGACGCGCGGCGAACTGGCTGAACAAGGCTTTGTTTCCATCGGGTTTGCTGCCGATGATAAACGAGTGACCATCGCTTTGCAATTGTTCAATGAAGGGGCCATTGGCATACAGCGCATCGGCGACTAACACAAACTTTTCTTCGGCATAGCTTTGGCGTAAACCTTCCAGCAACCGCTTTGCCGCGTTGCGCTCACAATCATTCTTTATGCATCCATCCGTATTGGCAATCGGTTCGCAGCGCATAGGAAACACCTCTCGCTTATCAGGATGAACTAGCACAGCAGAAAGCATTTGATGGCTATAGGTAAGTTGACCATCCTTGTGCTGCTTCCGCAAACAGTGCTTACAGTGCACTTTCTTAGAAGAAAAGTACTCTACGCCATCTATTGAAACAATGAGCTTGCCCTTCCAATATTGGTATTCCTCAACTATACGACAGTCTTTCAATACTGTATACAAACGCCGAAAGCCTATCTGCAAAGCAGTGGCATCCACTCGGTCTAACACCTCACGCATCTGCGTGTCTGAACATATCCTGCTAATGCCATACAGGCTTTGCAAGTTGCCTTCCTCGGCCTGACTACGCTTCTCAAAGCTTAGCAGTGAAGGACTCTTCAGTGAAAACATCGCAAATGCTGAACTCAGTACATCCATCATACTAATGCTTGCATTGCTACGCCGATGATCCGCTATTGTAGTAAACATCCCTTGAACTTCACCGAGCAGATAACTGAATCGGCTCTGCTTTTTACGTCTCTTGGCTATCCATCCCATAGCAACAAAAATACGCGCCGCACGCCTTATTTGCTAAACCGGGAATTGCTGCTTAGCGCCCCCAAGTCAATCTACCACTGTCTTTGCCAAAGATTTATGAGGGAAAAGGAACAGAATATGGCGTAGCATTGGCGATATTGAGGAACGAAACAAACGAGACCGGTTATGACCCGATACGTATCTATCCTGAGAGGAATTAACGTGGGCGGCAAAAGCAAGATACTGATGGCCGACTTGAGAAGACTGTATAAGGCGCTGGGGTTTTTCAATGCTGTGACCTACATCCAGAGCGGTAACGTAATATTCAACTTCCAAGAAGAAAACTGTCAAGTGCTAGCGCTGAAGATATCAAACGCCATCGAGAAAGCATACGGCTTCTCTGTGCCCGTGATCGTGCGGACGGTGGAAGAAATAGCGCGCATTGTCTCAGGGAATCCGTTTCTGGAAGGAACACCAACCGATATTGAGAGACTACATCTGACTTTCTTGCAGGACATACCTACCGCTGAAAATACGATACAAATCAAGCAGAAAAACGTTAGCCCCGATGCGTTTTCCATCGTAGGCAACGACGTATTTGTCTACTGCTCAGGAAAATACAGCGACTCCAAGCTAACGAATCAGTTTTTCGAGAGCAAACTAAAAACCACCGCCACCACCCGAAACTGGAAAACCGTAGTAAAACTCCTAGCCCTCACAACTGCTTCCTGAAACTTTTTGCCGCCTCAAAGCGCTCTATTCGGCGAGGTCTACGCAGGATCGTGCTCAGAAGTGGGTGGTGAGGTGTTAAGACAAGGTTCGGATCTGCGCTTTTATACAAGGTTACATTTATAATTAGTGGCCAAAATCCTATATTTGCCAACCGTGACCCACATTAGCGATATTTCTTTAGGCGAGTTCCCCCTACTATTGGCACCGATGGAAGACGTGAGCGATCCTCCCTTCCGGGCGGTGTGCAAGCAGCACGGGGCCGACATGATGTATACTGAGTTTATCTCGGCCGAAGGCCTGATCCGCGACGCCGTGAAGAGCGTCGAGAAGCTTGATATCTACGACTATGAACGGCCCATCGGCATCCAGATTTTCGGGGATAAGATAGAATCAATGCGCGAAGCGGCCGCCCTGGCCGAAGCCGCCGGTCCCGAACTGGTAGACATCAACTACGGCTGCCCCGTGAAAAAGGTGGCTTGCAAAGGAGCCGGAGCAGGTATTTTGCTCAACCTGCCCAAGATGCAGGCCATGACCAAAGAGATTGTGGAGCGCGTGGCGCTGCCCGTCACGGTGAAAACCCGCCTGGGCTGGGACGACAAAACCATCAAAATCGTGGAGGTGGCGCAGCGCCTACAGGACGTGGGCATCCAGGCGCTCACCATCCACGGGCGCACCCGGCAGCAGATGTACAAGGGCGAAGCCGATTGGAACCCCATCGCCGCGGTGAAGAACCATCCGGACATTCATATCCCGATCTTCGGCAACGGCGACATCGATTCGCCCGAAAAAGCCTGGGACTACCGGCACCGCTACGGCGTAGACGGCATCATGATCGGACGGGCGGCCATCGGTTACCCCTGGATCTTCCGGGAGATCAAGCACTACTTCGCCACCGGCGAGAAACTGCCGCCGCCCACCCTGGCCGAGCGGGTGGCCACCACCAAGCAGCACCTTGACTTCTCGGTGCGCTGGAAGGGCGACCGCAAGGGTATCTTCGAAATGCGCCGCCACTACACCAACTACTTCCGGGGCATCGCAGGCATTAAACCCTACCGCGCCCGTTTGGTGGAAGCGATGACGGAGGGCGAGGTGCTGGAAATTCTGGACGAAGTAGCTCACAATTTCGCTCCGGAGCCGTTGGCTGCATGTTAACCAAAGTCCAACGTAACCCCACTGCCTTAGCCTGGGGTTTGCTATTGCTGCTAGGCTTGATTTGGGGCAGTTCGTTTATCCTGATCAAGCAAGGGCTAACGGCTTTCTCGGCCGCCGAGGTGGGAGCGCTGCGCATCGCCTCGGCCTCGCTCTTTCTGGTGCCCATTGCCCTGCCCGCCCTGCGCACCTTGTCGCGCCGTCATCTAAAATTGCTGGCATTCATTGGTTTGTTCGGCAGTTTGGGGCCCGCCTTCTTGTTCGCTTTCGCGCAAACGCAGCTGAGCAGCTCGGTCACGGGTATTTTAAATGCGGTTACGCCCCTGAATGTGCTTCTGCTAGGGGCAGCGTTCTTCGGTCGGCGCATCACGCGGCCGGAAATTGGGGGACTAGGGGCGGGGCTAGTAGGAACCGTTATCCTGATGCTGGCAGGAAGCTCGGGTGACCTGGGCGGCATCAATTACTACTCGCTGCTCATCATTGCGGCGACCATTTGCTACGGCTTCAACACGAATATTATCAAAAACTACCTGGGCGATCTGAAACCGACGGTCATCACCGCCGTTTCGCTGCTACTGGCGGGCCCTCCGGCGCTGATTTACCTGTTCGGTGCTTCGAATCTTACGGAAAAGGTAGTGAGTGGCACAGTAGGATGGCCCTTGGCGGCGATGGTGTTGTTGGGCGTGCTGGGCACCGCGCTGGCGTTGATCATGTTCAACAAACTGGTGCAGATTCGCACCGCCGTGTTTGCTAGTTCGGTGACGTATTTGGTGCCAATGGTCGCCATTGCCTGGGGCGTGCTGGACGGCGAAAGCTTGTCGGTTTGGCACTTCATCGGCATGGGCGCCATCCTGGGCGGAGTGTACGTAGCGAATCGGTAGACTTTGAGAAGAGATGGCTTAGAACCCCGAACCGATACTTCAAAAAACAAACTACATGGCTAAAGTAAAAACAGTATACGTCTGCCAAAACTGCGGCGCTTCGTCTCCTAAGTGGGAAGGGAAATGTTCGTCGTGCGGCGAGTGGAACACCTACGTAGAAGAAGTGGTTGCCAAAAGCACTACTCCGGCCGATTGGCAACAGGCCGCCGGACCAACTAAAAAAACAGCGGCCCGCCCGGTGAGTATCGCTGACATCACCTACTCCCAGGAGAGCCGCACGCGCACCGGCGACGCCGAACTAGACCGGGTGTTGGGCGGCGGCATTATGCCTGGTTCGCTGGTACTTATCGGGGGCGAGCCGGGCATTGGTAAATCAACGCTTATGCTACAAATCGCCTTGTCGCTACCCCAGCAGCGGGTGCTCTACGTATCGGGCGAAGAGAGCGAGCAGCAGATCAAGATGCGGGCTGAGCGCTTGCCCACGGCTGTCAATAGCAAGCAATCTGCCGATTGCTACATACTAGGTGAAACCTCAATGCCCGCTATTTTTCAGCAGATTGCTACCCTGGAGCCTCAGATTGTCGTGATCGATTCTATCCAGACGCTGCAATCAGATCGGGTGGAGTCGGCGGCGGGAAGTGTGTCGCAGGTGCGCGAATGCACGGCCCAACTGATGAAATTCGCCAAAGAGAGCAACACCCCGGTGTTTTTGATCGGCCACATCACCAAGGATGGCAGCATTGCCGGGCCCAAGGTACTCGAGCACATGGTGGACACGGTGTTGCAGTTTGAGGGCGACCGCCACCTGAGCTACCGCATTTTGCGCACCACCAAAAACCGCTTTGGTTCCACCTCCGAACTGGGCATCTACGAGATGCGCGACACCGGCTTGCGGCAGGTCACCAACCCTTCCGAGATATTGATCTCGCAGCGCGAGAGCGACCTGAGCGGAGTCACCATTGGAGCCACACTGGAGGGAAATCGTCCCCTACTCATTGAGGTGCAGTCGCTGGTGAGCACGGCCACCTACGGCACGCCTCAGCGGAGCTCAACCGGCTTCGATGCCAAACGGCTCAACATGCTGCTGGCCGTGCTCGAGAAGCGGGTAGGCTACCGGTTGGGAGTGCAAGACGTGTTCCTGAACATTGCGGGCGGACTTAAGGTAGAAGACCCCGCCATTGATTTGGCAGTGTGCGCTTCGTTGGTCTCCTCTTTTTTAGACGTGCCCCTGTCGGGGCGCGTATGTTTTGCCGCTGAGGTAGGGCTGGGAGGAGAAATTAGGGCAGCCAACCGCATCGAGAGCCGCATCAGCGAAGCCGAAAAACTGGGATTTGAGGAAATCTATTTGTCAAAGTACAACCTCAAAGGAATAGACACCAAAAAGTACAGTATTCAGGTACGTGCCTACAGCAAATTAGAGGAGATGATTGCGCAACTGATGCCCCAGTAAGTTGGCAGAAAAATTTGCTGTATGACCGCCACCCGCCCGCCCCGCGTCAAAATTTGCTGCATCAGCAGTGCGCACGAAGCCCAGGAGGCCATTCGATGCGGTGCCTCTGCGCTAGGGTTGGTCGGGGCTATGCCCAGCGGGCCAGGAGTGATCAGCGACGAACAAATCAGGACAATCGCTGCTGGGGTGCCTCCTTCGGTGGCTACGTTCTTGCTAACCAGCAAAACCGATGCGGCCGCGATTATTCGGCACCACCGTCGGGTTGCCACCACTACCATTCAGATCGTGGATGCGCTGCGGAGCGGTGCTTATCAGGACATTCGTGATGCACTGCCCGGAATCAAATTGGTGCAGGTGATTCACGTGGTAGACGAAGTGTCGGTACACCAAGCGCTGGAAGTGGCCGAGCAGGTTGATGCCCTGCTGCTTGATTCGGGGAACCCGAACCTAGCGGTGAAAGAACTGGGTGGCACCGGGCGGGTCCACAATTGGCAACTGAGTCGGCAGATTCGGGAGAAAGCCAGCAAGCCCGTTTTTCTGGCAGGCGGACTGCACGCGGGCAACGTGCGGGAAGCCATTGAAGTAGTGCAACCCTTCGGATTGGATTTATGCAGCGGGGTGCGGACGGACGGAAAGTTGGATGTGAGGAAGCTGGAAGCGTTTTTTGAGGTGGTGGAGAGAGCTTAGAAAAGAGCCTCAGCTAGTATTAGACGGATGGCGTTTAGAACAACTCGCTCGGGCTGAATGTGAGAAATTCAGGCCAAGGGATGCCCGATTTACCGATCAGAAACATTTTTTGCGGGGAAAATTTATCGCGAAAGGCTTGCATTCCAGAAGTCTCACCCGCCGCGCCGCTCTTTACTTCTAAACCGATTATCCTCCCAGCTTTCTCGATCACAAAATTAACCTCCTGGTTGCCTTGTCTCCAGTAGAATAATCGAAAGTTTTCGGTTAATGCAGCATTAAGTAGGTGCGCTCCTACCGCCGACTCAACCCAACGTCCCCATTCGTTAGGAGTGGATCGCACTTGGTGGAATGATTCCGAAACCTGAGCACTCAATAGAGCGGTATTGTGCACCTGGAGTTTTGGACTAGAAGCGCGCTGTCGCAGCGTAGCCGGATTAAATTCTTCAATTCCTGAAAGCAGTCCCGCCGTACTTAGCAGATCCAAATAGTGGGAGAGTGTCGTCGTGTTCCCGGCATCCTGAAGCTGACCCAACATCTTGGTGTAGGAAAGAATTTGCCCGGAATATAGGCAACCCAGTTCAAACAGGCTTTTCATCAGGGCGGGTTTGTCGATGCGGGTGAGCATAAGAATGTCCTTCGATATGCTGGTTTCGATCAACGCGTCGCGCACGTAGGCACTCCAGCGAGCTTCGTTACCGCTCAGAAATACTGCTCCGGGATAACCTCCGTACCATACAAACGCGTCTTCGCTCATGCCGAAGGCATCGCGCATCTCCGCAAAACTCCAGCGACTCATATAGTGGGTCTCAAATCGCCCAGCCAGCGATTCGGTTAGGCCCTGTTGAGTGAGCAGCCGTGAAGATCCTAGCAGGATGACCTTCAGATTGGTGCCAGCGTGGGTATCTTGGTCCTACCCCTGTTTCACGTATTCGCTCCATCGTTGGATTTTCTGGATTTCATCAATCACCAGCAGACAGGAGGATGCTTACGTCTGCTTAAGTTTGAGACGCGCTGCGTCCCACTGCTGCTCAATCCAAACGCCGTTCGCGCCAGCAACCGCGTCTGCCGCTGCGAAGTGAACCGGAACTTTTAGGTCATCAATAAGCTGCCGAACCACGGTTGCCTTGCCTACTTGACGGGGGCCATATACCACCTGAATAAACCGGCGGGGTTCGGCCATCCGATCGAGAAGTAAATTTTTCTGCTGCCTTTCGTACATAAAATTACTTACTCAATACGTTGAGTAAATTTACGCAGCTTGTTGAGTAAAGCAAATTACAGGACAAATGTGCTCTAACGGGCGGTTAAATGCTTATAATCCCGGACCACAGTGAACAGAAACTGCAACGGGCGCATATCCGACTGCACGCCGAGGGTGAGTTGCACCTTCTGGGCGGTGGCCCACACCGGTTCGGTATTGCCCGAGTCGCGGTGTGCCTTGATCACCCGCTGAATGGTGTCGATGTCCGCATCGGTAAGGCGAGTGACTTCCGCAAAGGTGGGCTGATAATCGGCATCGGTGGCAAACACGGGGGTACCTTCCTGCCCCTTCACCTTCACCACGGTGGTCCCGGCGGCCAAATCGCCCAGGCGTTGGTCGCGGGTGGTGATGGCGATGCAGAGCACCGCGATGCCTCCGCCGAATAGGTTCATGTCAATCAAACGAAGAATCCAGCGCATGAAGTAAGCGCCCAGGCCGGGCGAAGAGCCGTCGAGCTTCACCACCTTAATTTTCATCTGCCGTTTGCCCACACTTTGGCCGTCGAGCAAGGCTTCGCACAGCAGATGATACAAAACAGCGGGCAGGGCCAGTAGGACGATGATGGTAAGAGAAGGTTCTACGGAAAAGGTGGCGAACAGCAGTCCGAGCACCGTGGCGTAGGCAACAATAATCAACACATCGATCAGATAGGCCAGAATTCGGTCGCCAATGCCCGCCAGCACGTACTCAATGCGCACGTTTTGGGTCGTCTGTACACTAATTTTTTGCATATAGTTAAGACAATAAACGTTTTTCGGTTCTTACGGACCAAAAATACGGCGAAGCGGCTAGACTTGGGCTTCAGAAATTAAAAGAAGCTAAAAAGGTACTAATTTCTTTTAATTTCCTAATTTTCAATCTCTAACCCACCCTGAAAGTTTCTTATGCGAGAAGCGGCCTTTGTGAAACAGAACGAGCAACGCTGGGAGCAGTTTGAGTCACTTCTCAAGCAATCCGGATCAGCCGACCCCGATACGCTGGCTGATTATTTCGTACGACTGACCGACGATCTGGCTTATGCCCAAACCCACTACCCGCAGAGCAATACCGCCTGCTACCTGAACAACCAAGCAGCCCGGGTGCACCAGGCGATCTACCGCAACAAAAAGGAAGACCGCGGTCGGGTGAGTCGGTTCTGGAAAAGCGAATTACCGCAGTTGTACTACGAGGCCCGCCGTCCGGTGCTATACGCCTTCCTGATTTTCGCGCTTTCGATGGGAGTAGGCGCTTTATCTACGGCCCACGACGACACCTTTGCGCGCCTGATTCTGGGTGATTCCTACGTGAACATGACGCTTAACAATATTGAGCGGGGCGACCCGATGGGGGTTTATAAAGATATGGGGCAGAGCGATATGTTTTTTGCCATCACCCTCAACAACGTGCGGGTGTCTTTTCTGGCGTTTGTGCTGGGGCTGCTGGCCTCGATCGGCACCGGCCTGATGCTGTTCTATAACGGGGTGATGGTGGGAGCATTTCAGTACTTCTTCTACCAAAAAGGCTTGCTGCTTACGTCTTTTCTGACCATCTGGACGCACGGTACGCTGGAGATATCCGCGATTGTGCTGGCCGGGGCGGCCGGGTTGGTGATGGGCAATAGTTTGTTATTTCCGGGCACCTATCCCCGGGGCGAATCGTTTCGGCGCGGGGCCCGCCGGGGCCTAAAAATGGTGATCGGGCTGGTGCCCATTTTCATTGCGGCGGGGTTTCTAGAATCGTTTGTGACCCGCCTCACCGAATGGCCGATGGTGGCTAAACTGGCGATCATCGGAAGCTCCGCCTGCTTCATTATTTATTATTTTATTATCTACCCTACAAAACTTAACCATCATGGAACTGAACCAAAAGATTAGCTTTTATGAAAAGCGCGATTTCGGCGAGAAGATCAACGTCACCTTTGCCTTTTTGCGGCAAAACTTTGCGCCGCTGGCTAAGAGTATTCTGTTCATTGCCGGGCCCGCCATCCTTCTGATCTCGGTGGTTACGGGAGTGTATCAGGCCACGATCATGGATATGAGCACCGGCGCGGAGACGTTCGATTATTTGGAGATACTATCGCAGAGCAGTCTCACCTCTTTTCTGTCCATTTTTGTGTCGGCCCTGCTGGTCACGGTGGTTTACGCTTATTTGGTGCTGTACGTAGAACGTGAGAACTATGACAATATCACGGTGGCTGAGGTGTGGGAGCGGGTTAAGCAGCACTATCTGGTGGTGGTGGTAAGCGTGTTCGTTTATAGCGTGTTGGTGGTGCTAGGGTTTATGCTGCTTATCATTCCGGGGTTTATCGTTATCGCGGCGCTTTCGTTTCTGTTCATCATTCAGATCAAAGAAGGCCTTAGCCTGGGAGCCGCCTTTAGCCGGTGTTTCAAACTGGTATCTGACAATTACCTAAGCACCCTGGGTTTGATTCTGGTAACGTCGATACTCATTTTCATCATCAGCATGGTGGTGATGCTTCCCTTTGGTATTGCCCTGGGGGTGCCCGCTTTCTTTAGCCTGTCGCAGGGTTCGGGGCTTGAAGATGCCGGAGGCACGATGAAAGTGGTTCTGATTGCCTTTCAGGCCCTTAGCTCGCTGCTGTCGTACTTGCTGTACGCTGTCTTGCTCATTGCGGTGGCCTTTCAGTACGCGAACCTCGTGGAGAAGAAAGAAGCCGCCGGGCTGCTGGAAAGCGTAAACACCATTGGCCAGTCCGAACGGCCTACCCGCGACGACGAAATCTACTGAGGATGGGGCGATCAAGGCAAGTTTGTTGGGCAGGGGTTGGAGCTACTAGCCTGATTTTCTTCTTGGCGGTTAACGGCCAAGCGCAGTCGGGCGCTTCCACCCTACGTTTCAACGACTCGGTGCACGTTGAGTTGCGGGCGTTCTCTGAACAAACTATTCAAAGCTTTCAGAAAGACGGAGACTTCGACTACGGCATTCGGCGCAAAGCCACGCTTTCGTGGTGGGAACGCTTCAAGTACTGGCTATCCCAACAGTTTTCCCGGCTCTACCAGCACACCTACTTTGGCACCATCTACGATATCTTGTTCTACCTGTTTTGCTTTGGGGTGCTCACCTTTGCCATCCTAAAGCTCACCGGCACCAGCGTGACGCAGTTATTTTACCGAAACGATAGCACTTCGCTGGCTACCACCGAGTCGGAGGAAAACATTTACACTACTGATTTTGAGCAGGAAATCGCGGAAGCCCAACGGCAGGAGAACCACCGGCGCGTAATCCGATTGCGGTACATCTACGCCCTGCGAAAGCTCGCCGACCGCCAACTGATTCGCTGGCGACCGGGCAAAACCAACCACGATTACCAGACCGAATTGGCCAACACCGCTTTGCGCGAACCGTTTCAGCGCCTGAGCTACTACTACGAGTACGCCTGGTACGGTAACTTCCCGGCCGACCAAGCTATGGCCGAGCGGGTGGAACGCCTTTTTCGGCAAATTGAGGCTTCTCCCAAAGCGCTCGCATGAAACCGGAACACCGCTACGCCGCCTATTTAGTAGGAGCATTACTCTTGTTAGTGCTGGTAGAGTATCTCACTCCCCAACCCATTGACTGGTCGTTCACCCTCGAGCAGCGCGACAAATCACCCTACGGGACCTACGTGCTCGATGCCGTGCTAGAAGATGCGTTTCCGGGGCAGACCGTCGTGCATTCTGAGAATAGTGTATTCGATTGGGAAGTTGATGCGCTCACCGACGCCAACCTGCTCATCATCGCCGCCGCGTTTGATCCCGACTCACTTGATGCGGCGGCATTGCTGCGGCAAGTAGGTCAAGGAGCTACAGCCCTGGTAGCCGCTAGTTTCTACCGGGGCTACTTCGCGGACACCCTGCGGCTGGACGTGGACACCCGCTTGCTACCGACGCTATCCGAGCGGTTGGATACGCTGCCCCGGCAAACCTTCGACCAAACGTATTTTGTCTCCTACGATTCGGCGCGCACCACCGTGCTGGCCCGTGATGCTGACCAGCGACCGGTGCTGCTGCGTACGCAAGTAGGAGAAGGAGCGCTCCTCCTGAGCAGCGTACCCTACCAGTTCACCAACTACCATCTGCTGAAAGAAACCGGGGCCGATGCCACCGCCCGCATACTGTCGTACCTGCCGGTGCGGGATGTTTACTGGACGGAGTATTACCAAACCGGCCGACGCGAAGCCACCACGCCCCTGCGCTACGTGCTGAGCCAACCGCCGCTGCGGTGGGCGCTGTACCTCACCCTGGGGGGGCTGCTGTTGTTCATGGTGCTGGAGGCCAAGCGAAAGCAGCGGGCGATCCCCGTGGTGAAGCCACCGGCCAACTCCACGCTGGAGTTTGTGGACACGGTGAGCAAGCTATTTCTGCGCACGCGCGACCACAAAAACATCGCCGACAAGCAAATTCACTATCTGCTGAACGAATTCCGCACCCGCTACCGGCTGGATACCAGCACACTGGACGAAGCCTTTGCGGAGCGTTTGGCCCACAAATCGGGCAAACCGAAGGATGAAGTGCAGGCTTTATTATCGGCAATCCGACGGGCGCAACAGCGGGAAGTGTTGTCGGCGGATGCGTTGGTGGGGTTGCGTCGGGAAGTTGAGGGGTTTTTGGCGATGGCGATGGCAAAATGAACTGTGCTACTGCCTCTCCGTATCAGAACCACTACCTTCAACCCCATGCAATAAATGACTACTTATTTTTCCACTAAGGTGCGCTTGGTGAAGCGTGACGCATCACGCATCTCGTTATTTCGTAGGAAACGATTCCAAGGTCTATCTTAATATGAAATTTTGTAAAAACGTATCCAAATGAATACATTCGCGTATGTATTTGGTTGAAAAGACCTCAGAATTTGATAAGTGGCTAAAGAAGTTAAAGGACAAAAAAGCCAAGGCTAGAATTCTTGTCCGTCTTCAACGGGTAGAAGAGAATGGCAACTTCGGCGATTGTCGATCCATCGGGGGGAGGCCTTGGCGAACTTAGGATACATTATGCCGCTGGATATAGGATTTACCTAAAAGAGCATCAAGGGCACTGCGTTTTGCTTTTGACTGGCGGAGACAGATCCACCCAAAGTAAAGATATAGAAAAGGCTAAATTGCTTTGGGACGAGTATAAAGGAACACAAAAATAACATGGGAACATCAAAATTTGACATAGCAGATTACCTTAAGGACGATGAGATGATCCAAGAATATCTCAGTGCTATCCTTGAGGATGGTAACTCAAATGAGATTATAATAGCGCTTGGACACGTAGCTAAGACCATTGGGATGTCAAAGATTGCTGAACAGACGGGTCTAAGCAGGCCCAGCCTGTACAAGGCTTTATCTAAGAATGCCAAACCGCAATTTGAAACCATCCTAAAAGTATTACGAGCGGTAGGAAGTAACTTGAAGATCAACGCACCAACCTAGAGCACTTCACAACGATATATCCTACCTGAGCAAATCTGGCGAAGTCCGACTGATGCGCATTCAGCGAAGCGCAATGCGTCGCCCTACACTCTAACCAAACGGGTTAAAATCCGCCCACTTCGCAGCACAGACGCTCCTCCGGAAAAGCCGCCGCCATCCAACGCGCAATGAAGATGCCTATTTCGCGTAAAAAACAGCGATAAGCACTATCTTTGTCCCATGCAAAACGACTCTCCCCAAGACCCCACCTTCTCATCCCGCCTCGACCTCTCTTCTCTCCAAGAAGGCGTAGCGGCCATCCGTCAGCAGCTTGGCACCTGGATTGTCGGACAGCAGGAAATGATCGACCTGATCCTGACCGCCATGCTGGCCGATGGGCACGTGCTGCTGGAAGGGGTGCCGGGCGTGGCCAAAACGCTTACGGCCAAACTGGTGGCCCGCATGATTTCGGTCGACTTCTCCCGCATCCAGTTTACCCCCGACATGATGCCCTCGGACGTGATCGGCACCTCGGTGTTTAACGCCAAGACTTCGGAGTTTGAGTTTCGGCGCGGACCGGTTTTCTCCAACCTGGTGCTGGTGGACGAGATCAACCGGGCGCCCGCCAAAACGCAGGCTTCACTCTTCGAAGTGATGGAAGAGCGGCAAATCACCGTCGACGGACATACTTACAAAATGCCGCCGCCCTTTATGGTGCTGGCCACGCAAAATCCTATCGAGCAAGAGGGCACCTATCGCTTGCCCGAGGCCCAGCTCGACCGCTTTCTGTTTAAAATAGCGGTTACTTATCCTTCCCTAGAGGAGGAAACCCTGATGCTGGAGCGGTTTCATCAGCGGAAGAATACGGTGGACATCAGCGCGGTGACGCCCGTGATTTCGGCCGAGCAGCTACTGAGCTACCGCGAGCAGGTGCGCGAGATCCACGTGGAAGAACCGCTAATCCACTACGTGGCGCGCATGGTGCACGAAACCCGACAGTCGCCCGAACTTTATCTAGGCGCGTCGCCCCGCGCCTCGCTGGCCATTTTGACCGGAGCCAAGGCCTACGCTGCTTTACACGGCCGCGACTTTGTCACCCCGGAAGACATGCAGCAGGTAGCCCCCTCGGTCCTGATTCACCGGGTGATTTTGACCCCAGAAACGGAGATGGAGGGCCGCCAACCCGCGGAGGTGCTGCGGCAACTGGTAGACAAAGTGGACGTGCCCCGGTAGCGAAGCTAACCGAATGCCGCACTTTTTTTGAAGTTACGGTCGATGCGTACTACCTTGTGGATATTTTTGGCCAATTACATGACACGCGCTAGGGTTCCTTCTCTGTTTCTTCTTGCCAAGCGCATTGCCTTTGGGGCAATCCTCTTGGAGGGAGTGCTCCGCCTGAGCAGTCCGGCAGTAGCAGCTGATACCCTGGATAGTTTGACCAGTGCCCTACAGAGCGCGGTCTCGCTAGAAGATCAGGCTGATATACTGGGGAGCATCGCCCGCTATTACGAGCCTATTGATGCTGATTCGGCCTGGCGGTTTGCGCAGCGAGCACTAGTTACTTCCCAAAAAGCCGCTTATGATCGCGGCATCGCGCAAGCGTATCTGCAGATTGCATCCTACTACGGAGGGGTGCCGCACTATAACTTTGATAGTCTGGATCGCTACCTTTCGCTTACGCTCACGATCTACCAAGGCGGCGATGACTCGCTGGCCATCGCCGACAGCTATTTCTACCTGAGTAGCACCTGCTACGAGAACGATAACTATCCGCTGGCGCATAGCTACGGCGAGAAGGCGGCCAACCTATACCTTCAGCTGGGAGAAGAACGAAAACAGGGCTACGCACTGGCCCATCTGGGACGGGTAGAAAACTACATGGGCAACAATGCCCTGGCGATGAAATACTGCACTGCGGCTCAACGCATCTTTGATGCTATCCGGCAGGAGAACAAAAAGGCTGCACTGTTTAAGACGATGGGGAGCATCAATTTCGACCTGAGAAACTACGATAAGGCGAAGGACTTTTTTCTGCAATCGATCAGTTTGTCGAGGCAACACGATGATGCCGCTACGCTCTCGGATGCCTACGTGGGCATGGGGCAGGCGTTGCGAGCGACCCAGGAATACGACGATGCGCTCAACTACTTCAACCGCTCGCTGGCCTTGCACCAGCGCGCGGATGGCAAGATGAGCAATTTGGGCACTAGTTATGCGTACTACCACATTGCGAAAACCTACGTGCTACAAGGCCATAACGAAGAGGCGCTGAGCCTGCTCGATGAGGTGCTGGAAACTGCCGAACAGTACGGCGACATCCTGCTACGCGCCCGCTCACTGCTGGAGCTAGGCAAAGCGTACTATAATCTAAGAGAGCTAGACCAAGCGTTTACTTATCTCAATGAGGCGGCCCAACAAGCCCGCGGCCTCAAGGGCACCTACGCCAACGTGATCCTTCAGGAGTGCTACCTCAATCTGGCAAAGTATTATAACCAAGTGGGCAACCTGGAAGAGGCCTTGGTCAACTTTCGCCGTTACAGCCTGGAGCAGGAACGCATGTACCAGGAGCAAGCCTCGCGGCAGGTGGCCGAAATGCAGACCGTGTACGAAGTGGACGAGAAAACCAGCCGGATCGAGTCGCTGCAGCAGCTGAGCAAAATCAGAGAGCTGGAGTACGATCAGCGTAAACTGGTTAACTACGTACTGATCTCGGGTATTTTATTTTTGGTTGGCTTGGGGCTAGTTTTCTACAGCAAATACCGCCTGAAAATTCAGGCCAACCGCAAGCTCGAGAAGCAAAAAGCATCGATCAACCAGCAGCGGCAGAAAATAGAAAAACAACGCGATGAGATCGTGCTGAAAAGCCAGTTGCTGGAAGAAAACAGCCGCGACATCAAGGCCAGCATTGAGTACGCCCGACGGATTCAAATGTCGCTCTTGCCGGCCCGCAACGAACTGAAGCACCTGTTTCCTGAGTCGCTGATCTTTTTTCAGCCCAAGGACATTGTGAGCGGCGATTTCTACTGGTTGCACGAAACCGAAGACACAGTGATTCTCAGCGTGCTTGACTGCACCGGTCACGGAGTGCCCGGTGCCTTTATGACGGTGCTGGCCAATACCATTCTCAACCAGCTGGCGCTGGAAAACAAAATGACCTCGCCCAACGTGGTGCTCACGCTGATGGATACCCACATCCGAGAGGCGCTGCGGCAGCAGGATGCCGAGAACCCCAACAACGACGGGCTGGACATGGCAGTTTGCTTTATCAACCGGCGTACCCTAGCAATGAGCTACAGTGGTGCCCAGATGCCGATGTACTACTTCAAGCAGGGAGAACTGCACCAACTAGGCCCGGATCGGTACTTTATTGGCGGAGCTTATTATCCGGAAAAATGCTTCTCGAATCAAACCCTGCAATTATGCTCCGGTGACACTTTTTACCTAGCGTCCGATGGGTTTCAGGACCAGTTTGGCGGGCCCAAGGACAAGAAATTTATGCGGCGGCACTTTAAAGAGGTCCTCACCGTGCTTCAATCTCAGAGTATTGCTCAGCAACACCAGCAGATAGAACGCATCTTCTACGAGTGGAAGGGGCAACACGTGCAAACCGACGACGTGCTGGTGGTAGGCGTCCGCGTATAGTGTAGCCTTGGCTGATAACAAAGAAGCCAGCAAGCGCTTTGAAACCCGCTGATCTTCGCCTAGCTTTGGGCGCACTATGCCAACCTTCATGAAAAACGCTTACCTACTCGTCTTTGTACTCACTTTTTTTAGCTGTCTACCCACCCAAGCCCAGTATTTGTTCAACTTCGGAATAGACGTTTACAAAACCGACAACCGCAACCCGGTAGAATTTGTGCGCAAGGCGCAGTTCAGCGCCGAACTTAATTACTTTCTGATCCGGCAGCTGTCGTTGACGCTGGGGGTAGAGGCTTGGACGGACCAGGGGGTATTCTTTTTACCCGGCGCGCGCTTTTATCCGGTTGATCCGTTCTTTTTTCGCTTTCGTCCGCTGATCGGTCGCGAGGTGGACTATGCCCTGGGGTTCGGCTACGGACGCCAACTCACCGGCCCCTGGCGGTTGGAGGTGATGACGGACTATTACTTTGAGAACAGTGATCTGGCGCTAAGAGTAGGGGTGGGGTATAAGTTGTAATATAAAAGAACCACGCAACGGGGGTTACGTGGTCTGAAACAGCGGCAATTCGCGCTATTTTTTAAGGTAGATGAGTTGTTCTAATTCAACGTTATACTCTTTTCCCTCAATCTCATCAGTTTGATTACTCATAATTGAAAGAATAGCAGCATTAGATTTTAAGGATTTAACGGTAAATTCTACGCTGTAGGTTTCAAGATCTAGTATAAGCGCCTTATTTTCCCCAGAACGCCACGTTCCTCGTTCATCATAACCGCCTTCTTCATCCTCTGTGAAATACTTTTTATCTTTTCTAAATTCAATATTACCTTCACTCTCTTCGTCTCCAAGATCGTAGAGTTCTATAATTTCAGCTTCGGATAGATTAGTTGCTTGAATCATCTCTTTAATAAAAGTGTCAGATGTTTTTCCATCCACAAGAATTTCTACGGAAGAAACTTCCCACACTCCGACAATACCAGTCTCGATGCCTAATTCTTCCTCATCCTTGCTGCATGAGAACAAAGTCATTGCCATACCCATCAGCATTGCCACTGAAAATAGTTTCTGTAAATTTTTCATCAATAAATGTTTAGCGTTGTTAAAATTTTGTGATGCAATGATAGTAGGTCGCACTTTATAAAAATACTTGTGTTCTAAGCAGATATAACATTAGTACAATTTTTCTGCTACTTGAACCATAGTCAACAAATGAGAATGAGTTGGGGTTACTTTAGCGCAATACCAGTCTCCGTCTCTTTAGCTCACCGTCCTGTATGATCACTGAAAATACCCCTTGGCGCAGAAACCTTACGCTGCTCTACGCTTTTTTGCTCTTGCTTCTGTCGATGCACTCGGGAGCGTACGCGCAGGAGGGAACCTACCAACTTCGGGCTGCCCGCGAGATTCCCTTGCTTGCCAGCGGGGCGGCCGGGGTTACTGCGAGTATTTTGCTGCGGCAGAAGCATAAGCCGCTTTCGGCCGAAGACATTGGTAAACTCAATGCCAGCGACATTTTGGCGATTGACCGCGGGGACGATAACTATTCAGAGGCAGCAGCAACTACCAGCGACATGCTGGTGCTTTCTTCGTTCGCAGCTCCCCTGGCCCTGTTGGCTTTTGCGGACGCGCGCAACGACGCGGGTACGCTCGGGCTGATTCTGCTGGAAACCGTGATGGTGAATGAAGCCCTAACGGGGATCACCAAGGCCCTGGTAAAACGTCCCCGCCCCTATGCGTACAATCCGAAAGTCCCGGAGGCGGTGCGCACGTCGCGCGAAAACACTTTCTCATTTTTCTCGGGGCACACTTCAAACAGCGCTACCCTGGCCTTTTTTGCCGCTAAAACGCTTTCGGATTACGTGGACCGTCCGGGCGTGCGGGCAGTGGCCTGGACAACCGCTGCTTTGCTCCCGGCCGCCACCGGGTTCTTCCGTTACCGAGCGGGTAAGCACTTTCCTTCGGATGTGGTGGTCGGTTACGTGGTGGGGGCCACGGTAGGCATATTGATTCCGCACCTGCACAAAACCAATCCTGGTGAGGACCGGAGCGGATCAGGAAATAGCAATAGTGGCGAAATGCCCGTGGTACAGGAAATATTTAGCGTGACGTTGGTGTTTTGAACCGGATGCTGGTTACCAGATGCTGGTCACTAGCGTCCAGTGACCAGCTAGGCAAACGTATACTCGCTCACCGAATCGTAGCTCACCCCGAGGCGCTCTAGCACCTCAGGCGGACTTCCTTGCCACACGTTGGGACGGTTGCCAACGTATTCCAGGTCATCAACCCCAATTTTGCTGGTGAAGAAGCCGGTGGCCACAAAATTCCGGAAGTTGTTGAAGAAGTTGACCCCCTGACTCATTTCAGGAGTAGCCTTTTCAGGATAAGCAATCTGATCAAGCATTTCTTTTTGCTGCACTTCACTGCAATCGGCGAATTTCAGTTCAAATTGATCCAGGCACTGCGTATCCAGCCAGCGCAGTCCGCCCCGCATGCCCACCTGGTGCCAAGGCTGGTCCTTCATCATGAAATCGATGAACTCCGGCGTTCCGGCGTCCGAGGCGCTGCCCGAACGCTCGTCAGCCGGTATGATCAGATCGCCCAGCACGGTCACCGTCATCATCTCGTGTTCGGTAAAAAAGCGTTCGCCCATCAGTTGCTGATCGGCTTCGCTGATCTCGTGCGTGCCGGTGTGCACGTGGTGCTCTTCGGCTACTTCGGGTTGCGGTTCGCAGGCCGTCCAGGTGAGGCCCGCCAGGGAGGCCGCGCCCATCATCTTGAGGGAGTCGCGGCGGTTTATTTTGTTGTTCATATTTTTCTATTGTGGAGACGCGATTAATCGCGTCTGTACGAAATCAAATAGCTCGTTTTTTTCGTTGGTCGGCGATGTATTCGGAGGTGCGCATGGAGAGGGCCAGGATGGTCCAGGTAGGGTTTTTGTCGGCGTTGGTCACCAGCGAGGAGCCATCGGCCACGAACAGGTTTTTGCAGTCGTGCGATTGGCCGTATTCGTTCACCGGCGCTTCGCGCGGGTCTTTGCCCATGCGGGCGGTGCCCACTTCGTGGATGATCCGGCCCGGAGCCAGCAGACCGTAATCTTTATCCTTGCCCGGCTTTTCGCCCAGCACCCGGCCACCCATCGCGTGGATGATCTCCTCAAAGGTATCCACCATGTGCTTGGCCTGGTTTTTCTCGTAGTCGCTCCACCTGAAGTTGAACCGCAGGGCGGGGATGCCCCACTGGTCCACCGTGTTGGGATCAATTTCGCAGTAGTTATTCTTACTGGCAACCGGTTCGCCCCGTCCGGCAAAGCCCACGATGGCTCCGTAGTGGCGGCGGTAATCATCCTTGAGCGCCTTTCCGTAGCCGCCTCCGCCGCTTCCGCCCCCCGCACTTTGATACCCTTTCTCCTGCGTATACCAGCCATTGTAACTGTGGATGTTGCTACCAAATCCGTAGCTTGGCATGCGCCGCCCTCCCCCAATCTCGATGTGATAGCCGCGCGGGAAGTTCGAGCTTATCTTTCATATTGTCCTTCCACCAGGGCATGTACATGTGCATGCCGCCGGTGCCGTCTTCGTTATAGGGAATACTATCCATCATCTGCGGAATCAGTCCCGACAAGCCCGAACCGGTAGAGTCCATCAGGTACCGGCCCACCAGTCCGCTGGAGTTACCCAGTCCGTCGGGATGACGGCTGGATCGGGAGTTAAGCATAATCCGCGCCGTGCTGCACGCGCTGGCGGCCAGCACCACAATCTTGGCGTTGACCACGTAGTTCAGTCCGTCGTCTTTGCTGACGTAACTCACCCCCGTGGCCAGACCTTCGTCGTTGGTGAGCACTTGGTGCACCATTGCGTTAGTGATTAACGTGAGGTTGCCCGTCTTCATGGCGGGCGGAATGAGTACCGAGGGCGAGGAGAAGTTTGAGTGCGTGGAGCAACTGCGGTTGCACTGGGCGCAGTAGTGGCAGGGAGCGCGTCCGTTGAGCGGCCGGGTAAGAATCGACAAGCGAGACGGCAACACCGGAATACCCAGCGGGGCGCACGATTTTTTGATTAACAGTTCGTAGGCACGCGGCTTGGGAGGAGGCATAAAGATGCCGTCCGGTTCATTGTCCAGGCCCAAGCTGGGGTCAAAGTTTGCGCCGAACACACCTACCAGTTGGTCTACCTTATCGTAGTAGGGTTTGATATCATCGTAGGTGATCGGCCAGTTATCGCCCAGGCCATCGACGCTCTTTCGTTGAAAGTCTTTGGGGCCGAAGCGCAGCGAGATGCGCCCCCAGTGGTTGGTGCGGCCGCCCAGCATGCGCGAGCGGAACCAGTCGAACTCGGTGCCCGGTGCCCGGCTATAGGGTTCACCGTCGATTTCCCAGCCGCCGTAAGCGGCATCAAACTCCCCGAAGGGACGGCTCTGGGAGGAGGCCCCGCGCCGCGGCGATTCGTAGGGCCAGGCGAACATATCAGCCTGGGCCGAGTCAAACATAGGGCCGGCTTCTAATAGCGCGACTTTGGCTCCGGCTTCGGTGAGTACCTTAGCGGCCATCCCTCCTCCGGCACCCGATCCCACCACGCAGACGTCGTACTGGGTGCCACTCTCTTTAATTTGCATAGGTTACGGTTTTTGCTGGTTAAAGTAGGCAGTAAGCGGCCAAGGTGCAAGGAAAAACCAGGTTTAAAATGATGCTAGTGCGGGCTGGCACCACCAGAACTAGAGAATAGGTTGAAATTGAGACAAATTTTTACTGCTCATTCTCAAATTCTCGCAACTCCCGCAGAAAACTCATCCCGGCGATAACTTCCTTCCCCCCAATATTCTCTACCAGTTTTCTGGCCCAACGGTAGCGTGGGGGCTTTCGGCCAATTTCGTAGTTAAACCAAAGCACGCCAATAAGCATTGCTCCGCTAAACAGTAATTGGAATGTAAACCAGTGGGCGTCAGCTTGCGGGAAGAAATCGACCCCAGTGAACAGATATACTCCTAGAAATATGTAAGCCATGTAAAAGGGGCCGGAGAGCATCGTGATTCGGAAAAAGCGCAGATTGTGCCCTTTTATTTGCTCTAATTGCTGCTGAATGTCAATGACTGGCTGGGAGTAGTCAATAGTCTGAGCCAAGCTAATTTGACCGATGATTCCGATCAACGCGACGAGGGCGAATACGGCTAAGACTGCTGCCGAGACGGTAGGAGCCGAAAATGAAAAGTGATTGATAATAAATCCGTAGAGGGCTGCTATCATTATGAATGTGATCCCGGCACCCACTGTCTGTTTAATAACCAGCCCACGCATCCCTGATCGGACTTTATCCAGTTTCATTTCCCGCAGGATACGCTGGTTGAGGTGCAATTGACGGTCGAGCTTCTTGTGGTAAGCTGCCCAGGTGTTTTTCAGTTGGTCAAGTTCCATAGGTTACGTTACTTTGGTGAATTGGCGCTTAAGTTTTTGCTTGATACGATTGATCTTGGTAGCCACGTTGGTTTCGGTAATTCCTAGAATATCTGCAATTTCTTGGTAGGTCCTTTGGTCTAGGTAGAGAAGCATTAAGGCCCGATCGAGCGCCGGAAGTTGATTGATAAACTGGTACAGAAGCTGAATATCTTCTTGTGTTTCTCCAAGTTCAGCCTCGTTGACCACCTCCAGAATCTCGTCGGTGAGGACCGTAGTAGGTTCTTTTCTCTTTTTCTCTTTTCGGTAGAAGGATATAGACACGTTGAGCGCAATCCGATACACCCAGGTAGATTGCTGGTACGTCTGATCGTATTTTCCAAATGACCGCCACAGTTGAAAGATAATCTCCTGAATCAAATCCTTCCGGTCCTCTTCATCCTGGCAGTATGCGTTGGCCACCTTATAGAGAATACCCTTGTGCCGGTCCAGCAGTTCAGAGAACACGTTGCTATCTGATATAGCCATGATTATTTAGATCGTCATTTCCCTATTATTCGTTGAGGTACCCAGAAAATCACAGGAGAAGGAAGATTTTTTGTCAGGTTAGTCAATCATTGTTCCAAAAACCATTCGCCCGCTTCTCTGAACTTCGTTTTATCGCATCCGTTAGCATAGTATGGCCCGTACCAAAGCATTCGATACCGACGAAGTACTAGACCGCGCTTTGCGCATCTTTTGGCGCAATGGCTACGAAGGCACCTCTATGCAAGACCTGATCGACGGCATGCAGATCAACCGGGCCAGTCTGTACGATACCTTTGGCAACAAGGAAGCTTTGTACCTGGCCGCGTTGCAGCGGTATCAGGAGCAGAACCAAGCGAACGTGCAACAGCTTCTTAACCGCCACACTTCGGTGCGCGCAGCCTTGGATGAGTTGCTGGAGATGATGATTCAAAAGAGTTTGAACGACCCGGAAAAGAAGGGCTGTTTTGTGGTGAACGCCACCACCGGACTAGCCAACCGCTATCAAGCCGTCAATCGGCTGGTATCAGACAATGAGTCGCAGGTAATTTATATGTTCGAATCGTTCATCAAGCAGGGCCAGGCCCAGGGAGAAATTGGTGACGCCCGCGACGTGCGTACTTTGTCATCCTACCTGTTCGCCTCGCTTCAGGGATTGCGGGTATTGGCCGTAACCAACTCTGATCTGACCTTGTTACGTCGGGTGAAGGATACGATATTGTTAGCGGTGTTCTCTGCCTGATTCGCTAGTTTATGGACGGACACGCGCTAGCTGCGCACTTTCCCAACCGATCATGGCTGTTTTTCGCACGCTACCCCAGTGGTACTGCCCAATGGTGCCCGACGACTGGATCACCCGGTGGCAGGGAATCAAAAAGGCAATAGGATTGCTACCCACCGCCGAACCCACCGCCCGTGAGGCCCGCGGTTGGTAAATCTGACCCGCGATGCTTCCGTATGAAGTCAGCTTGCCCAGTGGGGTTTTGAGCAGCGTTTCCCACACCTTTATTTGAAAATCCGTCCCCTTCAGGTGCAGTTTGATCTCGGAAAGCTGATTCCAGTCACCGGCGAAGACCGCGAGCGCGCGCTGCTGAAAAGTATCCACCCGCTCTTGGTAGTTAGCCCTTGGGAAAAGTTGCTGTAGTTCGCTCAGCGTCAGCGATTGGTCGTCGGCGAAGCCTAGGTAGCAAATACCTTTAGCGGTTGAGGCGACTAAAATGGTGCCGAACCGAGTGTCGGCAAAGCTATAGTGAATGGTGAGGTCCTCTCCGCCCCGGCGGTATTCTCCCGGTGTCATGCCTTCAATGCGCACGAACAGGTCATGCAGGCGTCCCGTGCCTGACAGTCCGGTTTCGTAAGCAACGTCGAAGAGCGTGGCCTGCCGGTTGTTGTCGAGCATCTGCTGGGCGTGCCGCAGGCTGATGTACTGCAAAAACTGCTTCGGGCTCACTCCCGCCCATTCGGTGAACACGCGCTGAAAGTGGAACGGACTCAGACAAACCTGTTCGGCTACTTCGTCGAGGGTGGGTTGCGCTCGGAAGTTTTGCTGTAGGTAGGCAATGGCTTCGGTCACGCGCTGGTAGTTGAAGTTGGGTTCCACGGTTTTTTGGTTTGGTAAGGAGGCAAAGATAATGGTTCGGGGAGTTCATGAAAATCCGAAACTTGCTCATTTTCGAAAAATAAAAAGTGCATTGCTAGGGTTATTCGGGCGATCTTTCCCGTGGAAAGAGAAATACTTTGCCTATTTTAGAACAAACGTTCCAGAATAGCGTAAGTTATTTTAGAACAATTATTCCAAATAATAAACTGAAAGTATTATGAGCAAATTAGCGAACAAAGTAGCCCTGATCACCGGTGGAAGCAGTGGTATCGGATTGGCCACCGCAAAAGTTTTTGCGGAAGAAGGTGCCGAAGTGATAATCACCGGGCGCAACCAAGAAGCCTTAGACAAAGCCGTTGGTGAATTAGAGCATTGAGCCATCGGAATTGTTTCCGATACCGCCCAACTGGCTGACATCGAGAAACTGGCCGCCGGATTGCAGTCGCAGGGCAAACGCATCGACATGCTGTTCCTCAACGCGGGGATCGCCAAACTGGCTCCGATTGAGCAAACCGACGAGGCGATGTACGACGAAACCTTCAACATCAACGTCAAAGGATTGTATTTCACCGTCAAGCACCTACTGCCGCTCATGGGCGAAGGCACCTCGATTATCATCAACGCGTCGATCAACGCCAACATCGGCATGCCGAACTCCAGCGTGTATGCCGCCTCTAAAGCCGCGGTGATCAGTCTGGCGCGCACCTTGTCGGGCGAACTGGTGAACCGAGGCATTCGGGTGAACGCCCTCAGTCCCGGACCCATCAACACGCCAATTTTCAGCAAAATGGGAATGTCGCCGGAGCAGCTAGAGGCCACCGCCACCAGCATTCAGCAGCAAGTGCCAATGGGCCGTTTTGGCCGACCCGAAGAGATCGCCAAGGCGGCGCTATTCTTGGCTTCCGACGACTCTTCGTTCGTGATTGGTGCCGAACTGGTCGCCGATGGGGGAATGAGCACCTTGTAAGCGGTAACGGATTTAACCAAAACAGCAGTCTCGTGGTTGATAACAAGGATGCGCTCAATGTATCTTAATTTACCGCCATGATAGAAATCGTTGCCAGCATCTTCATTGGACTCGGACTCGCCGCATCGGTGGGCTTCCGGGTCTTTTTGCCATTGTTCATGCTCAGTTTGGCGCACCACTTTGGACTGGTGCCGCTCAACGACAGCTGGACGTGGATCGGAGGCTACCCCGCCATGACGGTGTTTGCCGTGGCCACCGTGCTGGAAACCCTGGCGTACTTTATCCCTTGGTTCGATAATCTGCTGGATACCATTGCCTTGCCCGGAGCCACCATTGCCGGAACCGCCGTGATGGCTTCCACCGTGATGGATATGGAGCCGCTGTGGCGCTGGGCGCTGGCCATCATCGCCGGGGGGGGGACGGCCGGACTCATCAAAGGGGTGAACGCCCAGACCCGCATAGCTTCCACCGCAACCACCGCCGGAATTGGCAATCCTATCGTGTCGGCGACCGAAACTATTGCGGCCACCGGTCTGTCGGCCTTGTCTATTTTTCTGTGGCCGTTAGCCGCCGTGGTGGTGGTTTTGCTGCTGATCGGACTGTTTTTCTTCTACCGCCGCTTGCAACGCTGGTGGAAGCAACTGAGGGGCGGTAAACCCGCTGCGGCTACGCTCGATCCCTAAACCATCTTTAGGATTCCCCGCACGTAACCGACCGATTCGGCCAAACCCGCTAGCGGATCATCGCCGTCTTTCTCGTACTCAAAAGCAACCACTCCGCCGTAGTTGATCTTTTTTAGGGTGCGCAAGAAGCCCGGAATGTCGATCACGCCCCGGCCCACCTCCAAGGGGACTCCGTCGCCAGTAGCGGTGGTGACGTCTTTTAAGTGCACGTCGAACAAACGATCCTGATACTTTTCGGCCAGGGCGGCCGGGTCTTCGCCGATGCGTTGGGTGTGGCCAATATCGATGCACAAACCCATGCGCGGGTCCAGGTTCTTCACCTTGTCGTAGGCGGTGGTCGGACTGGCGTACACATCGTCGCCCGGACCATGGTTGTGGATGGCCAGTTTGATGTCATACTCCTGCACTTTTTTGTTTACTCGCTCAAGCAAATTGTAGGCAGGGACGCCAATAATCACGCCCATTCCGGCCTGTTTGGCGTACTCAAACGCTCGGTCAACCTCTTGGGGCGTTTTCATGTAAATTACCCCGGCTCCGTAAAGCTTTAATCCCGCCTGCTTGATTTTATCAGTCGCCGCCTTGATTTCCTGGGCAGAACTGTCCAGCGGCAGGTGCATGCTTTTGAGGGCGATGTTTGTCAGCCCTAGGCGTTGCGCCATCGCAATGGTTTCGTCCAGACCAAACTTATGAAAGGTGTAGGAAGCCAACCCGAGGGTAAGCCCTTCGGCTGCCGGGCGGTTCATCGGCGCAATGGCCCCCCAAGCAGGGGAAATGGCAGCGGCCCCGACCGCACTCAGGCCCATCAGTTTCAAGAATTCGTTTCGGTTGTATTGCATAGGATTGGAATGAATAGTAGATTAGATCGCAAAGTATACGAAGAATGCCGCAGAACACGAAGTGCATTCCTCATTTATGCATCCTGATCAAATCGAATGATTCCCCTAAAACCAAAGGCTTTAGCCCTATTCCTGTATTCTATTTCACTGCCGCTGAGCACCCTGGCTCAGAACATTCGGCCCAGTGCTATCCATCCCCAGTTTTGGGAGTATCAGGGGCAACCGTGGTTGCTGCTGGGCGGGTTGAGCGAAGACAACCTGTTTCAGTATGCCCCTTTAGTGCCGCACCTCGATGCGCTACAAGCCGCCGGAGGCAACTACGTGCGCTGCACGATGTTCGAGCCGTGATGAAGGAAACGTCTGGCCTTTTGAGCGATCCGACGAGGGGCCGTACGACCTGAACACCTGGAACGAAACCTACTGGCAGCGCTTCGAAGACTTCTTGCAGGAGACATCTACCCGCGGCATCATTGTGCAAATAGAAGTGTGGGCGACCTTTGACTTCTACCGTGACAACTGGACCGTGAACCCGTTCAATCCTGATAACAACACCAACTACGACCCGGCGCGTAGCAAGCTTTCTACGGAGATATCTACCCACCCGATCTATACCGAAAACAACTTCTTTCGCTCGGTGCCCACCCAGATGAGTTTATTCAAGGTGCTTGAATATCAACAGAAATTCGTTGATAAAATGCTTTCCTACGCGCTGCAATACGACAATGTGCTCTACTGCATGGACAACGAAACTTCGGTAAGTGCCGACTGGGGCCGCTTCTGGTCTGACTACATCAAAAAAGTAGCTCAGGAAACGGTGGGTAAGACGGTCTATACCACCGAAATGTGGGACCCGTGGGATCTGAACCACGTGGCGCACCGCGAAACGTTTGATCATCCTGAGGTGTACGATTTCGTAGATATTTCTCAGAACAACCACAACCAGGGGCAAGTGCACTGGGATGGCGGTTACCAACAAATACAACGCATTCATCAGTCAGACCAACCCCGGCCCGTCAACTCGATCAAGGTATACGGAACCACGGGTAACAAATTCGGGCACACCACGCAAGACGGTATCGAGCGCTTTGTACGCAACGTGTTGTTGGGAGTAGCCGCGGTGCGCTTCCATCGTCCCGACTCAGGGTTGGGGCTCAGCGATACCGCCCGCGCTGTGATCAAAAGCATGCGGATGCTCACCGATGCCTATCCGCACTTCACCGCGGTGCCCGATCTATCAATATTTAGCAACCGAACCGAAAACGCCGCCTACGCACGGACGGCCAACGATGCCCTGGTTCTTTATTACCCAGCGGGCGGAAGCCATAGGGTTAACCTGAATGATCTGACGGGCGAACTGACAATCAAGTGGTTAGACGTGTTGGGGGCGCGGTGGACTGCTCCTTCGTCTATTCAGGGCGGGGCGTTGGTCCAGTTGCAGAGTCCGGAAAAGGGCAACTGGATTGCATTGGTTTACAAAACCCAGTAGTTTTCAAACGAGTAACGCGGCATCCGGCCGCTTTGCGCGATCTAACCCAACTAACTATCCAATGAGTGATTCAAATCAACCTTGTTCTCACTTCGATCTTAGTGAGATTCGCACTTCTAACCGGTACGTGTGCCAAGCCTGCGTGGCGATGGGCGACACCTGGGTGCATTTGCGCACCTGCCAAACCTGCGGAGGGATGCACTGCTGCGACAGCTCTAAAAACAAACACGCCACCCAACACTTCCAGCAAACGCGGCATCCGGTGGTGACCTCTACCGAACCGGACGAATACTGGGCGTGGTGTTATGAAGATGAGCGGTTTATGAAGTACAAAGCTTGAGACTTATCAAAGAGGAGAGCGCCTACGCAAAGCATAAATTTGTTAGGCATGCGCACTACAATTTGCGTATATTGGGCCCACGATGAAAAAAGAAGAAACCGTTGACTACACCATAAAAGCCTCGTGGCACGCCATCAATCGCATGTATAACCAGACCGCGATGAAGAACGACTTCACTACCTCTATTGGGTTTGTTCTACTGAACATTGATGCCAAGGAAGGGACGCCTGCTACCAAAATTGCTCCGGCTATTGGGCTCGAGTCACGCAGCCTGACGCGGATGCTGAAGAGCATGGTTGAGAAGGGCCTGATTGTGAAGGAGCCTGACCCCTACGACGGTCGGTCGGTGCGGATCATGCTCACCCCCCTGGGGAAAGAGAAACGCGAAATCTCGCGACGGGCCGTGCTGGCCTTTAATCAGACCGTGAGCGAGCTGATACCGTCCGACCAACTCGAGGTGTTTTTTGAAGTGATTAGCAGCATCAACAAAATCATCGATGAAGCGTTTTATCCTACCAAAATGACAACCACATGAAAAACCGATTCAACATCAAACGTGCCGCGGTGCTCGGGTCCGGCATTATGGGCTCCCGCATTGCCTGCCACTTCGCCAACATCGGCCTGGAAGTGCTCTTGCTCAACATTCCGCCCCGAGAACTCAACGAAGCCGAACAAAAGCGGGGGCTGTCGCTGGACAGTCCGGCGGTGCGCAACCGCATCGTCAACGATTCGTTTCAGACGGCCATCAAGTCCAAACCCGCTCCGCTCTACGATGCTTCGTTCGCCAACCGCATCACGCTGGGTAACTTTGATGATGATTTGCCCAAAATCGCGGACTGCGACTGGGTGATTGAGGTGGTGGTAGAGCGGCTAGATATTAAAAAACAACTGTTCGAGCGCGTCGAGCAGCACCGCACTCCCGGTACGCTGATCACTTCCAATACCTCGGGCATCCCGATCAATCTGATGCTGGAAGGCCGCAGCGAGGATTTTCAGCAGCACTTCTGCGGCACGCACTTCTTCAACCCGCCTCGCTACCTGCGGCTGCTGGAGATCATTCCTTCGTCCAAAACCGACCCGGCGGTGGTAGACTTTTTCATGCATTACGGCGATTTGTACCTGGGCAAAGAAACCGTGCTCTGCAAAGACACCCCCGCCTTCATCGCCAACCGCATCGGCATCTACAGCATTCTGTCGGCCATGCACAGCATTGAAAAGATGGGCTTGCGCGTGGGGGAAGTAGACAGCCTCACCGGACCGCTCATCGGTCGGCCTAAATCAGCCACCTTCCGCACGATGGACGTGGTGGGGCTCAACACCACCGTGAATGTGGCCAACAACCTGTTTGGGGCGCTAGAGCACGATGAGGCCCGCGACGCCTTTAATTTGCCGACGATTGTCAAAGAACTCTACGACCGCAAGTGGCTAGGCGACAAGACCGGGCAAGGCTACTACAAGAAAGTGAAGGACATCCAGGGCAACTCCGATATTCAGGAGCTTAACTTTGAAACCTACGAATACGGCGAGCGCAGCAAAGCCAAGTTTCCCTCGTTGGAAGCCGCCAAAGCGAAGGACAATATTAAGGAACGCTTCAACATTCTGCTGAACGCTTCGGACAAGGCCGGAGAGTTTTACCGGGCGCATTTCTACCAGGTATTCACCTACTGCACCCACCGCATTCCCGAAATCGCCGACGAATTGTACCGCATCGACCAGGCGGTGTGCGCCGGGTTTGGCTGGGACCACGGCCCCTTCGAGACCTGGGACATGCTGGGTGTGAAGGAGACGCTGGCGAAAATGGAAGAAGCAGGCTACCAGCCCAAACCGTGGGTGCAGGAGATGCTCGACTCCGGGGCCGACCGCTTTTACCGCGCCGAAAACGGCCAGCGGCAGTACTATGATATCGATAGCAAAGCCTACAAAGTGATTCCAGGCACCGACAGCCTAGTGCTGCTCGATACGCTGCGCGAAAACAAGGTGCTGTGGAGCAACGACGGCGCGAACATCTTTGACCTGGGTGACGGAGTGCTGGGCGTAGAGTTTCGCACCAAGATGAACACCCTGGGGGCCGGACCGATCGAAGCCATTAACCGGGCCATCGACATGGCCGAGAAAGACTACGTGGGAGTGGTGATCGGCAACGAGGGACAGAACTTCTCGGCTGGTGCCAATTTGGCGATGCTCTTTATGTACGCCGTGGATCAGGAGTTTGACGAAGTGAACATGATGATTCGTCAGTTCCAGAACACCATTATGCGGGTGCGCTACTCGGCGGTGCCGGTGGTGGTGGCTCCGCACGGCCTGGCGTTGGGCGGCGGTTGCGAAATGACCATGCACGCCGACCGGGTGCAGGCCGCCGCCGAAACCTACACCGGCCTGGTGGAAGTGGGCGTCGGCTTGATTCCAGCCGGAGGCGGCACCAAAGAAATGGCCCTGCGCGTATCCGACAGTCTGGAAGTAGGCGACGTAGAGCTAAATGCGCTTCAAAATGCCTTCATGAACATCGCTACCGCCAAAGTGTCAACGTCCGCCCATGAAGCCTACGATCTGCACTATTTGCGCCCGTCGGATCGCATCAGCATGAACCGAGACCGGCTGCTAGCCGACGCCAAGGAATCGGTGCTGGACTTGGCCGAGCAGGGCTACTCGCAGCCCGTGATGCGGCAGGACGTTAAGGTGCAGGGCAAAACCGGCATGGCCTTATTTCTGGCGGGCATCTACGGCATGCACCAGGGGCGCTTTATCTCGGATCATGATAAAAAAATTGCCGAGAAGATCGCTTATGTGATGTGCGGCGGTCCGCTGTCGTACCCCCAAATGGTGTCCGAACAGTACTTACTGGATTTGGAGCGCGAAGCTTTCTTGTCATTGTCGGGCGAGAAGAAGACGCTGGAGCGGATTCAGTCGATCTTGCAAGGGGGGAAGCCGTTGCGGAATTAAGAAGTTATTATAGGAGTTGAGCGAGAACGCAACTGCTGTGAAGTGGTTGCTTTTTTTCGTGACAAACTCAACTCATCTACGAATAGTATCATCATTTCAACTGCTGTTCCGCTAGTTGCTCTTCGTAAAGTCGCTGCCGGATGAGCGATACATAGCTCTTGGCATCTCTGTTACCAAACTGCACGTACGATTTCTGCGCCCACTCTTTAGCAGTTTCCAGATCGCCCATTACCTCGTAGGCGATGGCAATGTTATAAGCCAAGTATCCCCCTTGCTTAGCAGGTACGCCTGCTATCCCGTTCTCCCAGGTATTGATAGCATTCCGCCATTGCCCTACGTCGGCGTATCGGGAGCCCTGCTCTAGTGCCGGAGCCTTTCGCGACTTTCCGTTGAATGACCGCGTGATCTGGATGGGCATAGGAGCTATTTTGTAAGCGTAATCTGATCCCACGCGGTGGCTTAATAGTCGGGTGGCATCGCTTTTGGCAATAAGCTGCGCTAAAGCCTCTCGCAGCGTGCTGCCTGTGGCTCTCCAGGTGTTGCTGTTCTGTAGCAACTGCTGATCAACGACCGTTTTTGTCTTAGGATCGTACAGTCGTATGCCGATCGTCAGGTTGCCTACTCCTTCAGCATAGTATTCGTTCACTTCTATTTCCTGCTCAACGCTATCCACCACAACCGTCTTCTTAACCTTCCGCTCGCCGTTCGTTATGATAAAGTCAGTATCAAAAATCTCAATGGCTACAACCGCTTGCGCATCGTACTGCTGACACAAACTGTTGACCTTTTTCCAGGGAAGTTGAGTGGGAAACGCAGCGGTCAGACTGTTTCCCGCCAGTCGTTCCGTAGCCACCTTGGTTTGGAAGCGGGGCGAGTAGGTCAGCTGCTGCCGAAAGGAGTTGACAAGCTCCTGCACCCCGGCTTTGTCCTCTCCGGGAAGCTCACCGGTAAGTATTCCCTCGATAACGTTCACCACTTCTTTTTCAAACCTCGATCGGTCTACAACACTAATGTATTAATGTGCGCGGGGAAGGTAATTTCAGCCGGACGCATGGCGTCCACAGTAACCGTTCGGGTTCCCTTACAGGCACTAAAGAAGATTGGTAGCGCGGCAATAAAAGGAAGAAGACGCTTTAGAAGATGTTTCATGAACGAAGAGTTTCTCAGTTCTATTCAACTTCTATGCCGACTGATCTCAACAAGACATCGACTACCGCAGTTAACCTACGTACAATGATGAGAATGTCTCAAAACATGAAAGCAATCAATTCTACATCCAACGAACCTTTGCGCAACAAAAACGCTTTAAACGGGTAGTTCAAGAAACCCCGTTTCACTTCCTACATGAACAAGTTCTGCCTCGCCGCGCTTCTCTCCTTTCTAATTTTGCCCCTATTTGCCCAGCCACGCGAGGTGTGCTTCACCATCGACGACCTGCCTACTGTGTCCTACAGTATGCAGCGGGCCGATTACCAGCTAGCGCTTACCGAAGACCTACTGACGACCCTCGATCAGTACCGGATTCCTGCCATCGGCTTCGTGAACGAAGGAGAGCTCTATCGCGACGGCGTTTTAGACTCAAATCAAGTGAACTTGCTGGAACGTTGGTTGCAGCGCGGCTACGAACTGGGCAACCACACCTACTCGCACATCAACTACCACATCACTTCCCTTGGCAAGTACGCAGAAGACATTATTCAGGGCGAACAGATCACGGGCCCGCTTATGCGGCAGCACCAGCAGACGCTCACCTACTTTCGGCATCCCTACCTACGCATCGGACTCACTAAGGACCACCACGATTCGTTGCGTCATTTTCTGGAACAACGGCAGTATCAGGAGGCCCCGGTCACCATCGACAACGACGATTACCTCTTCGCCAAGGCCTATCACAATGCGCTGGTGGAGCAAGACACCGCTTTGATGCAGCAAATTGGCGACGAATACGTGCGCTACATGGAAGATAAGCTGGTCCACTTCGAACGAGCGGCGGAAACGCTGGAGGAACGGCCCATCAAACAAACCTTACTATTACACGCCAATAAGCTAAACGCGGATTATCTGGACGAACTAGCTGAGATGTACCAGCGCCGCCAGTATGCATTTATCTCTTTGAAAGAAGCGCTCACCGACCCGGTCTACCAGCAGGAGATCACGGCCTACGGTGATTGGGGCATCTCGTGGCTGGATCGCTGGGCGTTGAGCCGGGGAATAACCGATTTTTTTAAGTCTGACCCGCCCACTCCGACGCACATCATTCAAATGGCCGAATCAAAATGAGCACCTGGGCCATCACCGACATCCACGGCTGCGCCAACACCTTCGCCGCCCTGCTGCGACGCATCAACTTTGCGCGCGAAGACACCCTCTTTCTGTTGGGCGACTATATTGACCGCGGACCGCACAGCAAGCAGGTGCTGGATACGATTTTGGAGCTGCGGGCGGCCGGGCACCACGTGGAGTGTCTGATGGGCAACCACGACTGGGTGCTGCTGCACGCCCTGGACGAACCCGACACCGAAGAGGCGTATAACTGGAAGAGCCGCTTTGGCGGAAAGGCCACGCTACGAAGTTTCGGAGTTGCTTCGGAGCAGGAAATTCCTGCGAAGTATATTGACCTGCTGGTGTCGATGGACTATTATCGAGAATATAAGGACCTGATTCTGGTGCACGCCGGTTTGAATTTACGCGCGGCTAATCCGCTAGCGGACCGGGAGGCGATGCTTTGGATCCGCTCCGGTGATCGCCGGGTGAGCCGCAACTGGTTGGGAGACCGCATCATCGTGCACGGACACACGCCCCGATCGCAACGTAAAATTCAGAAACAATCGCAGGAGTACGCGAAACATCCGATTATTGGGATTGACAATGGCTGTGTGTACCGACGGCTCGGAATGCATCACTTGTGTGCATTGGAGCTAGACACGATGGAGCTAGTGTTTGAGCAGAACGTTGATCGCTAGCGGTAGGGGCTTTCGCTAATTCTTACCAACTTTCAACTCAATTTTTCTCACTTCGTCTAGACTTACCTCCTGTATACCAGCAATCTGCTCATTGGTGAGCATACCGGATTTAATCATGTTAACAATAGCTTCTCCTTGGTTGATTCTTCAGCATGCTAATCTGATGATAAAGCGCAGTATTGTAGACTTGACTGGCCAGAATAGAGACCGTATAGATTGGTTCTAGATCAGCAAAGCGATAGTCGCCTCTTCTCACCATGCTATTATACACGTGAAAGGCGTAGAACTTCATGCGGTATGAAGTGGGTTAGATTAAGGAATTGCATTTCAACGATAAAGATGCGACCCTGCTCATCTTCGCAGCTTATATCTAGCAGTCCACCCCGAGAATCTTTGGTGGTTCCGCTAACTTCATTTTTGATAAATTTAATGCGTTTGATCGGTACGTCTGAAGCGATTAGGGCCTGCAGGGCTTTCTTGATGAATCGGGACCGATGCTCATTACCAAACGTAACCCTAAAGCCGTAGTCACTCAGCATCGAAATAAACTGTCTTTCTTCGTCCATCCCTGCAATTTAACAAAAGAAAACCGCTTCGCTCGAGGGCAAAGTGGTTTTATCACTAGGCTGGATGCCAGACAGAGAAATGCGCTGGGCTAATTTGCCGACACTTCTTCTCCCCAACGAACCGGACTTAAGTCCTGCTGCTCTTCTTCACTAAACAGGCGCGATTTGATTAAAAAGCGCAGGCCCAGCGGGATCTCCAGCGAAAAGCTGGCGCCTCGGCCTTTGGTCACATCTACCATCAGCGCCGTGTGCTTCCAGTACGCAAACTGATCCTTTGACATATAGAAGTCGCAGCCGTTGATCTCGCCCAGCCAGGCATCGGTTTCGTTGAGCATTAGTTCTCCTTTGGAAAAGCACATGGGAGAGGATCCGTCGCAGCAGCCTCCGCTCTGGTGAAACATCAGTTCGCCGTGCTCGGCCCGCAGTTGGTCAATTATTTCAGCCGCGGCTTTGGTAACAGTCACTCGTTTTATCATAGATTTATTGGGTTTTGGGGATTAGGTATTGGAACTACTCTAAGACCTAATCCCCAAAACCCCACCCCCAGTTAACCCCTAAAAGAATCCCATTGCCTTCTTGTCATACGAAATCAGCATATTCTTGGTTTGCCGATAGTGGTCCAGCATCATCTTGTGGTTTTCTCGTCCGATGCCCGACTTCTTGTAGCCACCGAAGGGGGCGTGCGCCGGATAAGTATGGTAGTTGTTCACCCATACGCGGCCCGCTTTGATAGATCGCGAAATCTGGTAAGCTTGATGCATATCGCGCGTCCACACTCCGGCACCTAATCCGTATAAAGTATCGTTCGCGATTTCGATAGCCTCCGCTTCGTCCTTGAAGCTGGTAACGCACAGTACCGGGCCGAAGATTTCTTCCTGGAAAACCCGCATCTTGTTGTTGCCTTCCAGAATCGTCGGTTGGATATAGTAACCGCCCTCCAGGCCTTCCACATAAGCCGCCTCACCACCGGTGAGCACCTTGCAGCCTTCTTCTTTGCCGATGCTGATGTAGTTCAGAATCTTTTCGTACTGGTCGTTCGAGGCCTGCGCGCCCATCATCGTATCCGGCTCCAGCGGGTGGCCCATCTTGATGGCTTTGGTGCGCTCCACCACCCGTTCCATAAACTTATCGTAAATACTTTCTTGCACCAAAAGGCGCGACGGGGCGGTACACACCTCGCCCTGGTTCAGAGCAAACATAACCGCGCCTTCCAGGCACTTATCGAAGAACTCGTCGTCGGCACTCATCACGCTCTCGAAGAATACGTTGGGCGACTTACCGCCAAGCTCCAGCGTAACCGGCGTTATGTTCTTGGAAGCGTACTGCATGATCAGCTGCCCGGTGGTGGTTTCGCCGGTGAAGGCCACCTTATTGATGCGCGGGCTGGAGGCCAGGGGCTTGCCTGCCTCGGCTCCGAAGCCGTTGACGATGTTGAGTACTCCGGCGGGTAGAATGCCCTCAATGAGTTCCATGAGCAGCAGGATGCCTACGGGAGTTTGTTCGGCGGGTTTGAGCACCACGCAGTTGCCCGCCGCCAGGGCCGGGGCTAGTTTCCAGGTGGCCATCAGAATCGGGAAGTTCCAGGGAATGATCTGGCCCACCACGCCCAGCGGTTCGGACACGTTCAGGCACACGGTGTTGGCATCGAGCTCACTCACCGACCCTTCTTCGGCGCGAATCACTCCGGCAAAGTAGCGGAAATGATCGACAGCTAGCGGCAGGTCGGCCGCCCGGGTTTCGCGAATGGCCTTGCCGTTGTCCCAGGTTTCGGCGCGGGCCAGGGCTTCCAGGTTCTGCTCCATCACGTCGGCGATTTTGAGGAGCATGTTGCTGCGCTCGGTGGCCGAGGAGTTGTTCCACTGCGGAGCGGCCTCCCAGGCGGCGTCGATGGCTGCGTCGATGTCTTCAGCGGTAGAGCGGGGAATCTTGGTAAAGTTGTTACCATCGACGGGGGAGACGTTCTCGAAGTACTGTCCTTTCACTGGCGGCGTCCACTTGCCGCCAATGTAGTTGTCGTACTGATCTTTGAACTTAGGTTTTTCCACCGCGCTGCGGGTGGTGGTTTGCACATCACTCATGATTAGGAAAGGTTACGTGGTTACTAATTTTCAATTATGTCAATATTTTTATCGACTTATCCAAGCGAATTGCTAAGGCGATAAAAAAATATCAACATACTTAGTAATACTATAAAAAGATGCGGTGCGAAGCAATGTTTAGGGCCGTTTTCTTTCGGCGAAACCGCCGTAGTTTTATACCTTTGTTAATTAGTGAATACCTAACGAATCTTAGCATATGGAAGCGCTACAACTTGATCATCGGCTTACTGTAGAGGAGTGCAATCAGCTAGAAGAAGAAAATCAGCAACGCTACGAGTACCATGATGGTGAGGTTTTTATGATGGCAGGCGGGGACCCGGTGCATAATGCTATCTGTCATAACCTCCACGTCTTTCTAGGAAACGCACTCCGTAAAAAACCGTGCAATATATTCACCAGCGATCAGAAAGTGCGCGTAGAGTCAGCCAACCGTTCGTTGTACCCCGATGCTTCGGTAACGTGCGGCCCGGTGGAGCGCTCCGAGCAAGATACCAAAGCCATCACCAATCCGATACTGCTGGTAGAGGTGTTGTCGGACAGCACCGAAGCCTATGATCGGGGGCGGAAATTTGAGTATTTCAGCAAACTATCGAGCTTACGGGAGTACGTGCTTATCAACCAGCACGAACCCACCGTACAGATTCACTACCGCACGGCTGATACTAATTTGTGGCAGATTACCTGGGTGACGGGACTCAGCGAAACCCTCACGTTGCAGTCGCTAGCCATCGAAACCACCCTGGCAGAACTCTACCTCAAGACCGAGGATCTGTAACCTTTTTACTGTCCGGTACCGATCAGTTAGTGTTCAATAGCGAACAGCTCTTTCGCCGCACCCCCGGCTGCATTTAGCATACAGGCCCTTTTTGGCTTTGGCATAGCGCTTGAAATAAGTGATTGAGTAGAAATCCTTTCAATCACTCTGCTATGCTCAAGAACTACGCCCTAATCACCCTACGCAATCTGTTTCGCAACAAGGTCTATTCGTTTATCAACATCGCCGGGTTGGCCATTGGCCTCACCTGCAGTATGCTGATCTTCTTGTGGGTGCAAAACGAGCTATCGTTTGATACCTTCCATCCCAAGGCCAAACGTTTATATCAAGTATGGCTACAAGCCCGCTGGGAAGACGACCTGGGATCACAGCAATCGCTTCCTCTGCCGACCTACGAAGCCCTGAAGACCGCCAACAGCCACATCGAGCGGGTGGCCGTGTCCGACTGGGGCAGTGATCATTTGCTTGCCGTCGGCGAAAATCCGATTATCAAGGAAGGTTATTACGTGAGCGAAGAATTCTTATCAATGTTTGAGTTTCCGCTGATTGAAGGGGGCGATCCGATGAGCTTGCTCGAACGATCCGTCGTCCATTGTTATTTCCGAGTCGACCGCCCGAGCCTTGTTTGATAAGGAAGATCCGCTGGGCAAAGTGGTTCGGGTGGATGATGCGCACGACCTAAAGGTGACCGGAGTGCTACGAGATGTACCCGCTAACTCTTCGTTTGCGTTTGATTTTCTACTGCCCTGGAAGCTGAACGAGCAGCAGCAGTGGATCAAAGACCAGCAGAGCCAATGGGATAATCATTCGTTCCAGATATACGCCGAACTAGACGATGCGGCTCAGAAAGCCGACGTTGAAAATAGCATTCGGGACATTGTGGACAAGAACGGGACGATAGACTTCAAGCGCGAGCTGTTTCTGTACCCCCTGCTGCGGTGGCGGCTGCACTCGAACTTTGAAAACGGGGTAGAAGAAGGTGGCATGAGCGACTACGTGCAGTTGTTCGCCATCATCGCAATCCTGATTCTGGTGATCGCCTGCATCAACTTCATGAACCTGGCTACCGCCCGCTCCGAGCGCCGGGCGCGGGAAGTAGGCATCCGAAAAAGCGTTGGGTCGAGTCGCCGCGAACTCATTATGCAGTTCATGGGCGAGTCGATTTTTATTTCGTTGTTGGCTTTTTTGGTAGCGTTGTTGCTCTCCGAGTTGGCTTTGCCCTTCTACAACACGCTGGTCGACAAGCAACTGGCTATTGACTACAGTTCGTGGCAGTTCTGGCTGGCTAGCGCCGGAGTGATCCTGTTCACCGGGATTGTGGCCGGTAGTTATCCGGCTTTGTACCTATCGTCGTTTCAGCCGGTGAAGGTGCTCAAGGGCAAGGTAAAGGTGGGCAAGAGCGCTAGCACTCCCCGGCAGGTGCTGGTAGTTCTCCAGTTCGGCTTTTCCATGCTGCTGATTATTGGCACCATTGTGATCTATCAGCAAATTCAACTGGTACAAAGTCGCGAACTGGGCTACCGGCAGGAGAACCTGATTAACGTATCAAAAAACGACGCCATTGGCGAGAACTACGAAGTGCTAAAGAACGAACTGCTGCAGTCGGGAGTGGTGACGGCGGTTACGATGTCGAACAGCACCATCACCAGTATTAATTCTAGCAACTTCTTGGGGTGGCCGGGCAAGCCAGAGGACCAACGGGTAATATTCACGACGATTGTGGCCGACTACGACTACGCCGAAACGATGGGTATTGAGGTGCTACAGGGGCGGGATTTTTCTAAGGATTTCGCCAGCGACTCATCGGCGATTGTGGTGAACCAAGCCGCAATGGACATTATGCAATTAGACGACCCCCTAGGCACTCAGCTCGAGCTGTGGGACGGCAAACGCACCCTGATCGGGGTGGTGGACAACGTGCTGATGGGCTCGCCCTACGAGCCGGTGACGCCCATGTTTGTCATTCTCGATGACTGGGGCGGGGCGGTGAGTCTGCGGTTGGCCGAAACCGACGATCTGCCAAGCGCTTTGGCGCAGGTAGAAGATGTGTTCAGGAAGCACAACCCAGCCTATCCCTTCGAGTATCAGTTCGCGGACGTGGAATTCCAGAAGAAGTACGTTACCATCAACCTCACCAAGCAACTCGCTAACTTGTTCGCGGCTCTGACGCTGCTCATCACCGGACTAGGCTTGTTCGGGCTGGCTTCCTTCACTGCCGAGCAGCGCAACAAAGAAATCGGCATTCGTAAGGTGCTGGGCGCGTCGGTGCTGAGTATCGTTACGCTGATGTCCAAAGACTTCTCGAAGCTAGTGATCATTGCCTTTATCCTCGCTACTCCGCTGGCCTGGTGGGCGCTCAATGCCTATCTGGAACGCTACACCATCCGTACCGACGTGCACTGGTGGATTTTCCCGCTCACCGGAGCGGTGGCTTTGCTGTTTGCGCTGGTGTTCGTGGCCAGCCAAGCCCTCCGCGCCGCCCAGGGTGACCCGGTGAAGGCGCTAAGGAGTGAGTAGTTTGTTGCGTTGAGCTCCCCCTGTGCTTTGAAGTTTGACCCATATTCCATGTCGCTCGCGTTCCGCATCGTTCCAGCCTCCGGCCAGGCTGCGCGAGCTAACATCCCCAATCTTAGCCTATCACACCTTCTCCAACTCCGCCAGCTCTTCCCGAAACCCGCCCGACAAAATCGGAAAGCGGCACCAGGTGCGCGGGTCCACGTTGAAGTCGTCCAGGTGAAACGACGGGGCCAGGCGCTCACGCTTCCACTGGTTGCGGGCCCACAACCGGAAGAACTTCGCCACGTAGCCCTTCAGCACCGCCCGCTCCACCAATTGCTGCTGCTCCATGATTCGGAAGATCTCCAGCGGCGGCTTGCGGTCGCGGATGGCCAGCCGCTCAATCACCACCATCAGGTTATAGGGCATCAAATCGGCCTCATCGGACTGCTCCTGCTGCTGCGGCCGCAGCTCGGCGGTGGGGTTGAGGCGGTTCACCGGTCCCAGACCCGCGTAGCCCAGTTCGGCTTCGGCCCAGCGGAGCCACTGGAGCACGAACTGCTTATCGACCGCCGCGATAGGCGCGATACTGCCGCTGGTGTCGCCGTCCATCGTGGCGTAACCCACGTCGCCCTCGCTGCGGTTCGAGGTGGTGAGCAGCAGCGCGTTCTCAATATTGGCCAGCATCCAGATGGCCGGGTTGCGGGCCCGCGACTGCACATTCTGCAAGGCAATGTCGTCGTCTTCCCAGCTGAGCTTCCTGCCGAGTACCTGCTCCACGGTTTCGGTATAGTGCGCTACTTCATCGTCGATCATCCACTGGTAAAAGGTGGCACCCAGCGATTCGGCCAACGTACGGGCCGCGTGTAGCGTCGCTTCTGACGAGTTAACGGTGCCCTGGTAGGCGGTGTGCAGAAGGTGATGCATAATTGCAGCACGAACTTTTGCTTCGTCTGTTTTAAGATCGATGATTTCGGTTAGATCAGCCCTGCCTAGCTTTTGCAAAAACGGTATCACGCCCAGCGCATCGCACCCGCGGCATACCATCTCGGCCACCAGCACCGCGCAGGTGGCCGAATCGGCCCCGCCACTGAGCGACAACACAAACCCCCGCGACCGGCTCTTGCGCTGGTAGTCGAACAGCGCTAGCGCTTCGGCCTTCGCAAACTCGATTTCTTTATCGTATTCATCGGTATTCGGACTAGACTCCGAACGTTCGGGATGATCGAAATCTACGCGGGCGGCGAGCAAATTGACGTCTTGAAACGAGAAGCGCTCATTCTTCTTAAGCAGCGTACCCTGTTGGGCGATCAGAATTTCGCCGTCGTAGACCATGCGGCCCGCCTCGTTGCCCAGCAGGTTAGCAAACACGTAAACGCAGTTGAAATCGCGCGAGCCGGGCACCACCAAGCCCTCGCGAAACCGGCTCTTCTCGAAGGCGAAGTGGCTGGCGCTGGGGTTCAAAATCAGATCCACTCCCCGCTCTTTGTGCGTCCAACCGGGTCGCAACTCGGCGCGCCAAGCATCTTCGCAAATCTCGAAACCTAGCTTAATGCCTTGCACGTCGTAGGTAACGTCGCCCAGTGGATAAGCTTCACCATTCATCTCTAGCGTGGCGGTTTCGTGGGCGGGCCAGGGCGTGAACCAGCGCGGTTCGTAGTGCACCCCGTTGTTGGCCAGATACTGCTTGGCGGTAAACCCCAGAATTCGTTGATTGTGAATGAGGCAAGCGGTGTTGTAGTTCTTGTGACGGTAGCGGACGGGTACGCCAATCGCCACGGTGATATCTTGACAAGCCTCTACCAATTCGGGCAGCAACTCTGCTACTTTTTCATAGATCCAGTCGCTCAAGAACATATCTTCACAGCCGTAGCCAGTCACACACAACTCAGGTAGACAAAGAATATCTACCTGCCGATCGCGCGCCTGCCGAATGGCTTCGTGGATGTGCGCCACGTTGTTAGCCCAGTCAATAGGAGTTTGGTTCAGGGTGGCCCCGGCTACAGTTAGTATGCTCATATAGGGTTATGGGTTAAAAGCGCTAAGTTCGAGGATCCGAGCTTACTTCTGTAAATCTAAAACCTAGAACTCAGAACCTAAAACCCAGAACCCTATAACATAGAACTCAACAATGATAAGGCTTTTTCGGAGGCTCTTTGTTCCGCTTTTTTCTTGCTGTAACCACTGCCGGTGCTCACGGGCTGGTTGTCGACCAGCAGTTGCGTCACAAATTCTTTGTACTGCTTGCCCCCCCGGGTCTCCACCACTTCGTAGCGCACGTCGCGGTTGTGCTTTTGGGCCCACTCGATCACCTTGCTCTTGTAGTTAGTATCGTTTTCTACGATTGAAAGCAGGTCGAAGTGAGGAATCAGCATCTTTTTAAGGATGAAGCGGCGGGCGGCGCGGTATCCCTTATCCAAATACACCGCTCCCACCAGGGCCTCCAGGGTGTTTCCTCCAATGGACTTGTGCGATAGCCGCCCGCCCCCTTTTTGAGCGCTACCATCAAGGGTACGCCCTTTTTTCTTTCCTCCTTCACTAAACTGCACGATTTCGCTCACGCCAAGCTTCCGAGCCACTTGGTTGAGCGACTCTCGGTTGACAATGCGCGAACGGATGTCGGTGAGGAAGCCTTCGTCTTTGAAGGGAAATTTTTTGAACAGATACTCAGCCACCACCATGCTGAGCACGGCGTCGCCCAGATACTCCAGCCGCTCGTTCGACTCGCGCACTCCCTGCTGGTTTTTCTTGGCCACTGACACGTGCTGCGTCGCTAAGCGGTACAAGGCCAGGTTAGTGGGCAAGCGACCCACAATGTGGCGAATCAACCTGGCCAGTTGCTTATCTTGTGAAGAACCGGTGAGGAAGGTAAACAAGATAGGCGGCTAAATAAATAGACGGTGGATTAGTCGGCAAACTTTCTGAAAATCACCGAGGTGTTATGCCCCCCAAATCCGAAGGTGTTGCTGACGGCGATGGTGACGTCGCGCTGCTTGGCCTCGTTGAAGGTCAGGTTGAGGCGCTCATCAATCTGCGGGTCATTGGTGAAGTGGTTGATGGTGGGCGGCACTAAGTTGTTATTGATCGCCAGGATGCAGGCGATGGATTCAATACCCCCGGCCGCTCCGAGCAGGTGACCGGTCATCGACTTGGTGGAGCTGATGTTGAGCCTAAAGGCATGGTCGCCAAACACGTCGATGATGGCATTCACCTCGCTAATATCACCCAACGGGGTTGAGGTGCCGTGCACGTTGATATAGTCTACCTCATCAGAACTGATGCCCGCGTCCTTGAGAGCCAGCAGCATCACCTGCTTCACGCCTACTCCTTCGGGGTGGGGAGCGGTGATGTGGTAAGCGTCGGCGGTCATTCCGTTGCCAATAATCTCGGCGTAGATGGTGGCCCCCCGCGCCTGCGCGTGGGATAGTTCTTCAAGTACCAGAGCGCCCGATCCTTCGCCCAGCACGAAGCCGTCGCGGTCTTTATCGAAGGGACGAGAAGCCGTTTGGGGAGAATCGTTGCGCTCAGACAGGGCCTTCATGGCGCCGAACCCACCCACTCCGGCTTCACAGACCGCTGCCTCCGAGCCACCCGTCACCATCACGTCAGCTTTATCGAGCTGAATGTAGGTATAGGCATCGATGATCGCATGGGTCGCCGAAGCGCAGGCTGATACGGTGGCAAAGTTAGGTCCACGGAAGCCATGACGAATAGAAATATGACCGGGAGTGATATCCACAATCATTTTAGGAATGAAGAAGGGATTGTAGCGCGGCACTCCGTTGCCGGTGGCAAAGTCCGATACCTCTTCCTGAAAGGTTTTGAGTCCGCCGATGCCTGATCCCCAGATCACGCCCGCCCGGTCGGGATCCACGCCGCTACCATCCAAGCCAGCGTCGCGGATGGCTTCGGCCGCTGCGATTACACCGTATTGGGTGCAGGGATCCATCTTGCGCGCCTCCTTGCGGTCGAGGTAGCTGTGCACGTCAAAATCCTTCAGCTCGCAGGCGAACTTGGTCTTAAAGTGCTCGGTATCAAACTTAGTGATCAAGGCCGAGCCACTCACCCCGTGGCGAAGCCCTTCCCAGTAGGAAGCTACATCGTTGCCCAACGGAGTGAGTGCCCCTAAGCCCGTAATTACAACTCTTCTGCTCATATAAAGAAATACGGCCGGTTGGTGATTATGCTTTAACGTTCTCCTCTAAATACGAGATAGCCTGTCCTACCGTAGCAATATTCTCTGCTTGGTCGTCGGGGATAGAGAGGTTAAATTCCTTTTCAAACTCCATGATTAATTCAACGGTGTCGAGCGAGTCGGCACCCAAGTCATTCGTGAAGCTTGCCTCCGGGGTAACCTCGGATTCCTCAACGCCTAACTTGTCGATAATAATTTCTTTTACCTTTTGTGCTATTTCAGACATTTTGTTGGTGGTTATAGTGAAGGGCGCAAAGAAAAAGATTTAAAGTATGAATGTCAAACGAATCATTTTTATCTTTTCCAGTAAAACTTAGCCGCCTTCCAGTGAAACAAACGGGATTTTTGTAGCTTTTAAAGGTACTAATTTTTCTTAGTCTGCCACGATCGTATGAATAAAATACAGCGAGATTTATACGTTGACTATCAGCACGACTACGATTTGTACGGTTTGCAGACCGGCGTGCCGGAGTATAAACTAGCTTGGCAACTCAACCGTATTCTGCATTGGCAGCTAAAAAAGGCAGCCGATTTGGCACTGACCGAAGCCGCTGATCCTTTCTGCGTGGTGTCTAATTTCGTATTTACAACCACACATCGTACTTTTAGGCTCTTGAAAAACCAAACCTTTGCCGCCCTTACGCCCTCGAGGCTGCTGCTGCCCGAGTTTCCCCAGTGGGATTTCTTCTTGCAGGTGCACGACCCTAGCGCCAGTTGGCAACCTGAGCACATGGTCGTCGCTGTGGGCACACTAGCGGAGGTGAAGCAGATAGCACAAATTGATATAACCACCGTAGAACATAAAGAGAACCTATTATTCTAACGCAATCTTATGGAAAGCACTTACGCATTTAATAAAACCAAGATCGTGGCCACCGTGGGTCCGGCCAGCAATAGCAAAGATATGCTGATCGAACTGGTGAGAGCGGGAGTAGATGTATTTCGCCTCAACTTCTCGCACGGCACCCATGAGGGACACAAAAAGGTGATCCTTGCCATTCGGGAGATCAACCGGGAAATGGACACTAACGTGTGTATCCTGCAAGACTTACAGGGGCCTAAGATTCGAACGAATAAGGTAGAGAACGACGAGATTTTCGTGGAACCCGGCCAGCAATTGCTTATCACCTCCGAAGACGTGCTTGGCACCAGCGAACGCATCAGCACCTCCTACCAATCGTTGCCCTCCGACGTGGTTGCCGGAGACACCATTCTGATCGACGATGGCAAGATCGAACTGCGCGTAGAGGGCAGCGAAGGCAAGGAGGTGCGCACCCGGGTGATTCACGGTGGCCCCATCAAATCGCGCAAGGGCATCAACCTGCCCGATTCCAACGTGTCGGCTCCCTCGCTGACCGAAAAGGACGAAAAAGATCTGCACTTTGGCCTGGAACACGACGTCGACTGGATTGCTCTCTCGTTCGTGCGCAAGGCGGAGGACATCTACGGACTGCGAAAGATCATCGAGTCGAAGGGCAAGAATATCCGAATCATCGCCAAGATCGAGAAGCCGGAGGCGCTCAAGAACATCGACGAAATCATCAAGGCCACCGACGGCCTGATGGTGGCCCGGGGCGATTTGGGCGTAGAAATCCCGATGGAGGAGGTGCCCTTGGCGCAGAAGATGCTGGTGCAGAAGTGTAACGCGGCGGCCAAGCCGGTGATCATCGCCACCCAGATGATGGAAAGCATGATCGAAAACGCGCGCCCCACCCGCGCCGAAACCAATGACGTGGCCAACGCCGTGATGGACGGGGCCGATGCCATCATGCTATCCGCCGAAACCGCTTCGGGCAAATTCCCGATCCAAACGGTGAAGAGCATGGTGAAAACCATCTTGACCATTGAGGAAAAGTCAGATATCGTGTACAATAAACTGGCGCAAATATCCCCGGAGTCGCCCACCTTCAACAACGACAGCCTGGTGCGCGCCGCCTGCCAGCTGAGCCGCGAGATCAACGCCCGGGCCATTGTGGGCATGACTAAATCGGGATACACCGGGTTTCGGCTGTCGTGCCACCGGCCCAAAGCCAATATCTTTATCTTTACCGCCGATAAGGAACTGCTCAACATCATCAACCTCTACTGGGGACTGCGGGGCTTCTACTACGACGGCACCCAGGCGACCGACGAAACCTTTGACGATTTGGAGAAGGTATTGGTAGAAAAAGGGCACCTGCAGGCGGGCAACGTGTACGTAAGCACCGCCAGCATGCCGCTGCACTGGGAAGATCGCACGAATATGTTGAAAGTACAGGTTGTAAAATAAACTGGTCCACAGTCCATAGTCGACAGTCCACAGTAGGCTATTGACTGTCGACTGTGGACCGTTGACTGTGGACCATCCATGAACATCACCCGAGATATTTACGCCAGTTCGCTCACGCTGCTCACCGACTTTTACCAGCTTACGATGGCCTACGGCTATTGGAAGCAGGGAATTGCTGAGAAGAAGAGCGTGTTTCACCTGTTTTTTCGCGAGAACCCCTTCAACGGGGGCTTTACAATTAATTGCGGACTGGCCTACGCCATCGATTACATCAATAACTTTCGGTTTGATGACGAGGCCATTGGCTTTCTATCCGAAGCCACGGGCGAGGGCAACGAACCTGTGTTTGAGCCCGCCTTTCTGGATTACCTGCGCGCGCTGAAGTTCAGTTGCGACGTAGATGCTATTCCCGAAGGGACGGCCGTATTCCCGCACGAACCGCTGCTGCGGGTGCAAGGACCTATTTTGCAGTGCCAACTGATCGAGTCGCCGCTCCTTAATTTTATCAACTTTCAGACCCTAATCGCTACCAAGGCGGCGCGCATCCGTATCGCGGCGCGGGGCGAACCTGTGCTGGAGTTCGGGCTGCGGCGGGCCCAGGGCATCGATGGAGCCATCGCGGCGAGTCGGGCGGCCTACGTGGGCGGAAGTGCCTCCACCTCGAACGTGCTGGCTGGTAAGCTATTCGGCATTCCGCTTAGCGGCACCCACGCCCACAGCTGGATCATGGCCTTCGATGATGAGCTTTCAGCTTTCAAAGCCTACGCCGACGCCATGCCCAACAACTGCGTGTTGCTGGTTGATACGTATAATACCCTGGAAGGGATTAAAAAGGCGGTGGAGGTGGGCCTGATGCTGAAGAAAAAGGGTAAGCAACTGCTGGGAGTCCGGATCGATTCGGGCGATTTGGCCTACTTCAGCATCGAGGCGCGTCGGCTGCTTGATGCCGCAGGATTGCCCAACACAAAAATTGTGGCCAGCAACGATCTGGACGAAAACATTATCAGCAGCCTGCGGAGTCAGGACGCTAAGATAGACGTATGGGGCATTGGCACCAAACTAGTGACGGCCTACGACCAGCCCGCGCTGGGGGCGGTGTACAAACTATCGGCCATTGAAAACAACGGGGCTTGGGAGTATAAAGTCAAGCTCTCGGAGCAGGCGGTAAAGGTGAACACGCCGGGCATCCAGCAGGTGCGCCGATTCTACGCGTCTGACGACCAGAAGGACTTGGTGGCTGATATGCTCTACGATACGCAGCAACCACTGGGGAAAAAGCACAAAATCATTGATCCGATGGATGCTACGCGGCGTAAGCTGATCAAAGCGAGCGAGGTAACTTCCGAGGATTTACTAATTCCTGTTTTCAGGCAGGGAAAGCAAGTATACGATTCGCCCGACCTGCACGCCATTCGCGAGCAAACCATTAGCAGTCTGAACCAACTGCCCGCCGGGGTGAAGCGCTTCGTGAACCCGCACAGTTATCCCGTTGGGCTAGAAGAAAAGCTCTTCACCACCAAGACCGACCTGATCCTGAAGCTGCGAGAGCTGAATGACGACGAGTAGCATAGAAAAGCGGCTAAATGGCTGCACCATATTATTTACTCCGCAACACCAACCGTTCTCCGGCTTCACACTCTTTTTTCAGCATTTTTCCGCTTTGGTCCGCTCCATTGAGCGTCCAGGTGTCTCCCAGGTTATGGTGTAGTTGTAGTAAAGCATTCCGGGTGGCTTCCACAATCACCTCAACCACTTGCTGCTGCTCCACAGTAGCCGACACTTTGAACCCACCTTCGGCCCACACGTCGGTAAAAGTTAGCGCGTTCCAAGCGGCGTGCAGGCCCGGCAGTACGTGCAGACCGTCGGCGCGGTTTTGCAGCAACAGTTCGTACACCGCCGTGAGGGCTCCGAACCCGGCGTCGAGTTGCATCACCTCATTGATCTGACTGATACTGTCTTTTTTGGCGAACACGTCGCTGCTGATCAGGCTCTGGCCGCGGGTGTTGGCGTCGTGCAGCGTGCCCCGCCCTTCGTTCACAAAGTTGGTTTTCCAGTGCGTGAGCCAGTTCACGCTCGCTTCGCTCTGGTTGGTGCGGGCCATCAGCATGGCGGCCCAGGGCACGCACCAGCCCGACCAACCCCCGGCCCCGCGGTACACCCAGGTTCTTAGGCTTTCATTAACTACTTTCTGGTGCTCATCCGAAAGGGGATCATAGGTAACAAAGGGCCAAATGCCGCCTAGGTGCGCGTGGTGGCGGTGGCTTTCGATCAGATCCATCCCTTCCCATAAGGCAATTCGCTTGTTACTTAGCTGAAATTCTTGGTGATACACACCTTCTACGGTGGTGTAGAGCGGCAATTTGGCTTCCACATCGGCCCACCGCTGATCTACTGTTTTGCCCAACGCCTGCGCCGCCTGCGGCAGAATGTCGCACATGGCGTGCAAGGCCGCCAACTGAAACGAAGCGTTTTTTCCCCAGGCGTCGATGCGGCTGCCGCGGTATTCGGGGCTCACCGACACGGGAAGCACGTAGCCCGAGTCAGTTTGCTCCAGCATGGCGTAGTAGCCCTCAAACGCTCCCACCAATAGCGGGTACGCCACCTCCTGAAGCACCGCTTCGTCGCCCGCGTAGCGGTAGTGCAACCAGGCCAGTTGGGCCATCCAGGCGGTGCACGCCTGATCGATGGTGCCCGTCCAGAAGGTGCCCACCACCTTGGCCCGATCATCGACGGCGTGGGGCAGCATGAGGGCCCGCTCATTCTGAAAAAACTGCCGTCCGTTCTTTTCAATCTCGGGCCACCACTGTTTCACCAGCGCCCAAAGGGGCTGAAAGTGATCGAACTTCCCCGACATGAGCAGCGGGTAGTAGATCATCTCCAGGTTGATATTGAGGTGGTAATCGTTGCTCCAGGGCGGCAGTTGGTACGACTCCATAAACGGACCCTGCAGGGTACAGGCTACTCCCTGCGGCGGGGTAACGCAGGCCAGTTTGTAGAGTCCGTAGTCGAAGATTTCTTGCAGGTCGGCGTTGGGTAGGCTGGCCTTGGGAGCATCAGCCCAGTAAGTCTCCCACCACTGCGAAGCGGCCGTATTGAGTTGTGCGGGAGTGGCCGTTGCAAGAAGACGCTCGGCCTGGGCTTGGGCCTCGGCGTGCACCGATGAAGCGATAAACACGCGCTGATCAGTATGGCGATAGCCCAGCGCCAGGGGCAGATCTTCGGGCAGGGTTTGCACGAAGCCTCCGGCAGACACTTCGTTCCATGTTTCGGGAGGGGCCACGCCCACCGCCGCTAGTTGGTCTTTCACAAAATTCCAGGAAGGCACGGCGCTCACCTGCGTGGTTTGCAATTCCTCAGGAAGATCTACCCACGCCAGTTCTTGCGTCGGGTGTTGCCGGATGGTTAGGGTGACAGAATCCGACCCTTGAGTCGCGGTCACGCGGAGGGTTCCCTCCCGCAGGTGGGCTACGCCTTGTCGCAGCGTCCATCCGGTGGGCAAATCCAGTACGATGCGCCCGCCGCCGATCTGCTGCGGATGACCCAGGTTCGGACTTCCCGTCGTGGCGGGCACGGCAAACGCTCGTTTGATCGCTGCTTCGTCACCAGCCTGGAGTAGTTTTTTAAGCTCAGCGTAGGTGATGCGCGTGGCAAAATCGTTGCCACCCCGGTGGTCCCAGAAACCGGCCCGGCCCACGGTGATGATGAGTCGCTGATCGCTGCCCCAGACCATGAGCCCCTGCGTGCCATTGCCCAGCAATAAGCCCGCGTGCGGTCGGTTGATCGGAAAATCCCAGGCTAAATCCTGCTGGGCGATCGTGATCGTTGAGAGAAAAAAAGTGGTGGCCAGCAGCAGGAGCGAGCGAAGAGAGAAGGGTGAAGGCATGTTTGGGTTTTGTTATGGTAAAGTTTCGTACCAGTCTTCACTAACCGGAACTATAAGATACAGTCTGGAAAGATAGCAAAAAGATTAGCGTTGGTACCAGTGCCTGCATTACAATTCTCCGATCAAATTTTTTCTCCTCACCTATTGTTATCCATTGTCAAATTGCCACAAACCCCAACTATGTTGTAACTTCGCGGGCAAATAGATACCGAAGGCCGGATAGCTGGCGAGAGGATATAGCTGCAGCAACAAGTTGGTTGCACCTACTACAGATTCTAGAGTAAATCTTCAGATGAGCCATTACTTTCTTATACCCTTACTTTTGCTACTGTTTTTTTCATGCGCTACTAAGAAGCAAACGGAAATACTAGATACCAATTATTTAAAACAAGAAGCCCCTGACAGCATTCCGCAAATTTTTGGAAAAGACGTTGTGTCGGTCAAAGGCAGGTTCGATATGGGATTCACAATTTCTCCAGATGGCAATAGTATGGTTTTTGGAGTCGCTCACGAATCAGACCCTGAAGAAACTTGTATTTATCTGATGAATTACATTCAAGGCATATGGACAGCACCAGACAAATCATTTCTAACCAACAACGTAAATACCTTCTTCCCAATGTTCAATCCTTCTGGAGAGGAACTGTATTTTGCCAAATCAACCCATGAATCAGAAACAGATTTATGGGTTGCCTCATACGTTGATTATAAGGCGATCAACCCTCAACCTTTAGCTTCAATAGTCAACTCTAAGTCAAGAGAAGCAGGACACGGCATATCAAAGGGTGGATCTTTTTATTTTACGTCTAATCGAGATGATTGAAACCAGTGCTGCGGTGACATCTATTACGCTCAACCTGCATCGGGTAGATACACACAAGTTAAAAAATCAGAAGTATTAAGTTCTGAAGCTGACGAAGAAAGTTTGTTCTTGTCGCCAGACGAGCGCTACATCATTATTCAGGCATGGAAAAGCGAATTTGAATCCAAACATGATTTATACATCAGCTATCGCGCTAAGGAAGGTTCATGGACTGTTCCGAAAAGACTACCCCCCCGTATTAATAGTAAGGAAATTGAGCAGCGACCATTTGTTTCAGCAGACAATAAGTTTCTCTTCTTCAGTAGAACAAGTGTAACACACGAAAATGAAGGGGATATTTATGAATCGGACGTCTATTGGGTAAGCACTAAATCAGTGTTCTGTCCATTTGTCTATAATTCTCGGATCGAAGCCTCAGTAAAATACACTGAAGAATTTGAGTTGGATTTACCCAATGATATATTCAAGGATGTGGATGACAAGAAGTTAGTATTTCAAATAGCTTTGGAAGATGATTCCGAAATTCCCGAATGGATTGAATTTGACCCTGACCAATTAGTTTTAAGTGGCAAATGGAATAGCAAGGAAGCACTTACGCTTAAATTAACTGCAACAGATATTTCCGGAAACACTGGAGAATTCAAGTTTGAACTTAAAGAAAAAAACAACTAACAAGTGCTAAAATGAACATAAGAATTAAGCACTTTGGAAGAAATTTGCAAAACCGAAATCTTTAGTAATTCTAGCAACTGGAGCGCCTTTCCAATTTGGCTGGCTGTCACCAACATCCTCACCAAATAGAAAATCATCCAGCCGCTGACCGTTTAGAAAGTCCTTTAGTCATGAAATACCCCCAATACAAGAACCCTAGTTACGCTCAGGTTGCCGATGAAGTGCTCACTTTTTGGCAAGAAAACAACATCTTTCAACAATCGGTTGACCGACGCGAAGGAAGTCCCACCTTTACCTTTTACGAAGGGCCGCCCTCAGCCAATGGCTCGCCGGGCATTCACCACGTGATGGCCCGCACCATCAAGGACATTTTTTGCCGCTACCAAACCCTGAAGGGCTACCAAGTGAAGCGCAAAGGCGGTTGGGACACCCACGGCCTGCCGGTGGAGCTACAGGTAGAAAAACAACTGGGGATCACCAAAGAGGACATCGGGGATAAAATCTCTATCGAGGAATACAACCAGAAGTGCCGCGAAGCGGTGATGAAATTCAAGGGTGAGTGGGACGACCTGACGCAACGGATGGGCTACTGGGTCGATCTCGACGATCCCTACATCACCTTCGAGCGGGATTATATGGAATCGCTGTGGTCGTTACTCAAGCAGTTCTACGATCAAGGGCTTATCTACAAGGGCTACACCATCCAGCCCTATTCTCCGGCGGCGGGCACCGGCCTGAGTTCGCACGAACTCAACATGCCGGGCACCTACAAGGACGTGCGCGACACCTCTGTCACCGCGCAGTTCAAGATCAAGGACACCGAAAACGACTACCTGCTGGCCTGGACCACCACGCCCTGGACGCTCCCCGCCAACTCGGCCATTGCCGTGGGTGCCGATATCGACTACGTGCGGGTGCAGACCTTCAACCCCTACACCTACGCCCCGGTGAACGTGATTCTGGCGCGCGACCGCGTGGAAAGCTACTTCAACCCCAAGGCCAAAGACGTTAAGCTCATCGACTACCAGCCGGGTGACAAGCTCATCCCCTACGCGGTGGTGGGCACGATGAGGGGCCGTGACCTGGAGGGCACCAAGTACGAGCAACTGATGCCCTACGTGCCCCTGCCCGACCCGGCCTTCACCGTGGTGGTCGCCGATTTTGTGACCACCGAAGACGGTGCTGGCTTGGTGCACTTGGCTAAAACCTTCGGCTCGGACGACTTTCGTGTTTTGGAGAAACTAGGCGTGCCTGCCGTGCTGGTGGAGGATGAAAACGGTAATCCCGTCCCCATCGTCAACAAGCAGGGGCGGTTCGTGAAGGAAATCGTGGACTTTGCGGGTTTACCCGTGAAGAACTACGACGACGAAGACGAGTCGGACCCGAATTATCAGTCGACCGATGTGAAGATCGCCATCAAGCTCAAGCAGGAGAACAAGGCCTTTCGGGTGGAGCGCTACGAGCACTCGTACCCGCACTGCTGGCGCACCGATAAGCCGATCTTGTACTACCCGCTGGAGTCGTGGTTTATTCGCACCACCGCCCGCAAGGATCGACTGGTGGAACTCAACAAAACGATCAACTGGAAACCCGAATCCACCGGCACGGGTCGCTTTGGCAACTGGCTGGAGAACCTGGTAGACTGGAACCTAAGCCGCTCGCGCTACTGGGGCACGCCGTTGCCCATTTGGCGCACTGCGGATGGCTCCGAAGAAGTGTTCATCGGCTCCGTGGCCGAGCTCACCGAGGCCGTCGAGCGGGCCAACCTGGCCTTGGATGATGATGCCGAACTGATTGAAAAGAACAACGCGGCGCTGGCCAAAGAAGACCTGCACCGTCCCTACGTGGACGATATCGTGCTGGTAAGTTCGACCGGACAACGCATGTTCCGCGAAGCCGATTTGATCAACGTCTGGTTCGATTCGGGAGCGATGCCCTACGCCCAGTGGCACTATCCGTTCGAAAATAGGGAGGTGTTTGAAGCCAGCTACCCGGCCGACTTTATCTCGGAGGGCGTGGATCAGACCCGCGGTTGGTTTTTCACCCTGCACACCATCGCCGGGATGCTGTTCGATAGCGTAGCGTTCAAAAATGTGGTGTCGACCGGACTGGTGCTCGACAAGAACGGTAATAAGATGTCGAAGCGGCTGGGCAACGCCGTGAACCCCTTCGAAACGCTGGCCGAGTACGGGGCCGACCCCACCCGCTGGTACCTGATCAGTAACGCTAACCCCTGGGACAACCTCAAGTTCGACCTGGACGGAGTGCAGGAGGTGCAACGACGCTTCTTCAGCACCCTGCAAAATACCTATTCGTTCTTCGCATTGTACGCCAACCTGGATGATTTTACGTTTGCCGAAGATCCAATCCCCCTGGCCGAGCGTACCGAAAGTGACCGTTGGGTTATCTCGAAGCTCAACAGCCTGATCAAGGAGGTGGATACGGCCTACGGAGCCTACGAGCCTACCCGGGCGGGGCGCGCTATTCAGGATTTCACTACCGACGATCTGAGCAACTGGTACGTGCGCCTGAACCGGAAGCGATTCTGGCAGGGAGCCTACGACCGGGATAAACAAGCCGCCTACCAAACGCTGTACACCTGCCTGATGACCATCGCCAAACTGGCCTCGCCGGTAGCGCCCTTCTACACCGACCGGCTGTACCAGGACCTGAACGGCGTGAGCCAACTTGAAGACTTGCCTTCGGTGCACCTCGCGGATTTTCCGGTCGCTGACGAAGCAGCCATTGACACTGATCTGGAGGCGAAGATGCAACTGGCGCAGAGCACTTCTTCGCTGGTGCACTCGCTGCGCAAGCAGCACACCATCAAGGTGCGGCAGCCGCTGTCACGAATTCTTATTCCGGTGCTCAACGACGAACTGCGGCAGCAGATCGCCGCCGTAGAAGACTTGATCCTGTCGGAGGTGAACGTGAAGGGCATCGAGTATATCGACGATACGTCGGGCATTTTGGTGAAGAAAATCAAGCCGAACTTTCGCAGACTGGGCCAGCAGTACGGTCCGAAAACGAAAGAAATATCGGAAGCGCTGGCGCAGTGGGGAGCCGACGAGATCAACCAACTGGAGCGCGAGCAGCGCTACGAGTTGGTCCTTAACGGCACTTCCGTCCCACTCACGCTGGAGGATGTAGAAATCAGTTCGGAAGACATTCCTGGCTGGTCGGTGGCCCGGGAGGGAAACCTCACGGTGGCCCTGGACATCACCGTGACCGACGAATTGAAGAAAGAGGGCGTGGCTCGCGACTTGGTGAACCGCATCCAGAACCTGCGCAAAGATCAAGGACTAGATGTGCAGGATAAGATCAAGATTCAGGTAGAACAAGGTAATGCGTTGGTGGATGCCGCAATCCAAGCGCATAAAGCGTATATTTGTCAGGAAACACAGGCAACGGAACTGCTTTTGGTGGATACGTTATCCGAAGCAACGGCGTTGGAGATGGATGAAGGAGTGGTGAAGGTTAATCTGAAGGTGAAAAATGATGGCTAAAATGGACAAAAATCATGGTGGGGTCTATAAAAAAGGGGAGGAACCGGATGATCTTCTCTACTGGTTAAGTCGTCCACCGATAGAAAGGCTACAAGCACTGGAAGAGATTTGCCGAGAATATAAAGGGAAAACGCAGAGAAGATAGTGGAAACGATTAACGACTTTGGATTCGGATCGCTGGGAATTGTTGTAAGCGATTTATTGGACAAAGAGAACATCATTCAGCTAGGATATCCTCCGGCGAGAATAGATTTATTGAAGGATATTCCAAGAGAAACAGCAAGTAAACAGCAAATCGCGTGAAATACCTAAAGTACTACCTCCTCAGCATCGGAATCATCTTGTTAGACCAAGCCGTGAAACTGGCCGTGCACTACAACATGGACATGGGCATCGTGGGGCAGATTCCGGTCTTCGGAGATTGGTTCAAATTACACTACACCCTCAATCCGGGCATGGCCTTCGGTATGCAACTCGGCTCAGAATACGGCAAGCTAATTCTTACGATCTTCCGTCTGTTCGCGATGATCGGCATCGGCTACTACCTCTACGCGCTGGCTAGAAAGCACGTGCATCCTGGTTTGTTGTGGTCGGTGGCCCTGATCCTGGGCGGAGCCATTGGCAACGTAATCGACAGTGCCCTCTACGGAGTGTTGCTCAACAATGCCCCCATCGGCTCCAGCACGCCCTGGTTTCACGGACAGGTAGTTGATATGTTCTACATCGATATTTGGGAAGGCAAAGTGGCCGACTGGGTGCCGATCTGGGGCGGCGATTACATGGCGCTGTGGCCCATCTTCAACGTGGCCGATGCCTCAATTTTTGTGGGCGTGGCCATCATCCTGCTCATGCAAAACCGCTTTTTCAACGAAGAAACGCCCGCCGAAGTGATAGAGCCTGACTCGGCTTCTGCGCCGCGCTTGGAGAACCAGTAGTTAGGTATTCAGTCTACAAAAGCCGGTTATACCGGTCCTTGGGTTGCAAGCCGTTTGAGCATCGTTACGGAGCCGTCTTTTGGCTTCCCAACGGTGGTGAACCCGAACCGCTGGTAGAGCCGCAGGGCCACGTTCGACTCCGATACACTCAGGCTCACTGCCTCCGATCCACGGGCGACTTCGACGAGTGCGCGGCGAAGCAGTAGCGTTCCGATACCGCAGCCTCGATAGCCTGGCAAGAGTGCCATAGACAGCTCCGGCGTTGCCTCGTCGACAAATCCAAATCCTCGTTCTTCAGGCAACCAGCGGCGAAGCCACGCCGCCCCAATCGGTTTGCCCTCCACCTCTGCAACAAAGCCAGTGTCTCCCGGCCGCCCCATCCAGCCAGAGACGTAGCGGGCGAGGGCGGGCTGACGAACGACATCGGTTGGAAGCGGTTCCGCGTCGGGCGGAACGTGAATGGCATGATAGAGCGCCGTCCAGAGGAAGCGCTCGTCGTCAGGCGTAAGCGGTCGGATGTGGTGCTCCACACGGAAGGGACGGTTGTCGATGTAGGTGTTATCAGTTGAACCGAAAGGTAGGGAAGGCGCGCGCGACAAGCAAACTTGGGCCAGATCGAGGTGAAATCAACCAGTACCCGCTGATGGTCTTCAACAGCGGGCTTTGCTACCTCATTTTCGCTCTGGAAACTGAGGTGGTGCAACGCCGAGCACGCGGAGATAGACATACTCTTGGCCCCGGTGATGCACTTCGTTGTCAATGACGTAGAACAAAAGATCATTTACGCGCGTCTCGTATCCACTGAACGTCGTATCGGTCTCTTGGAGCCGCCCCTCGGGTATTTGAGACCACAAACTCTCGATCCGAGCCGCGTCAGCGTCCCACCGTTTGAGAGCTTCCTCGCGCGTGGTAGGGGGCGCGTGCTGACCCATTATCCACCCTCCGGAGACGATGCCCACGAGCGTGGGAACGGACATACTGAAGAACTCGTTAATGAGCTTGGCAAACGGGCGCATCCCGCCGACGGAGAAGGTAGCAAAAGCCGTATCGTCAGGGAAAGCTTCAATGGTTCGGCGCGTGAGGCGTCGGTGGCCTTGCCAGTGTTCGAGAAGTTGTTCGTGGGTCAGAACTGGAGTCATGGGAAAGGAGTGGGTGAGAAAAAGCGGCAGTCAAGCAAATTCTGACAGAGCTATTGTCATGTAGTGATGTTATATCCAGTACGTTAGGATACGCCGCAGCGTTGAGATAAAGCCGAAAAACAGAAAGGACACACGCGAAAAGCAGCCGGTATAGCTATCGGTCGCTATCCACCCGGTGCTTCCGGTACAGCATCTGCATGATGCCGTCCTTTAATCCCACGTCGGGCACCAGAATCTGGGTGGCCCGCGCCCACTTCATCACTGAAATATAAATTTCTGCGGCCGGAATGATCACATCGGCGCGGTCCGGGTTTAGTTGCAACTTATTGATGCGCTCCTCAAGCGAGTGACTCGCCACAAAATCGCGCACGCCAGTGACCTTGCTGAGCGCGATGGTTTTGCCGAGTTTTTTGCCCGACAGGTCGTAGATTTTATTGATGTTGCCACCCGTGCCGATAGCGGTCACCTTGCCGCCCCCCGGCTTGATCTGCGCTTGAATCCACTGCTGCATTTCTTTCCATACCTGATCGAGCGACACCCGGGTGTTGAGCCGCCGCACCGAACCAATGGGGAACGAACGGGCTGCTATTTTTTCTTTATTTACAAACACGTTAAGTTCGGTGCTGCCCCCGCCCACGTCGATGTGGAGGTAGCGCCCGTCGCCCAGAAAGCTCAGCAAAGCGTTGTTGAGAATATCCGCTTCGGTGTCGCCGTCGATAATCTGAATATCGATGCCGTATTCTTCTTTGGCCAGCGCCACCAGTTCTTCACCGTTGTTGGCCTCGCGCATGGCCGAGGTGGCGCAGGCTAAGTAATCGTCTACCTCATACAAATCAATCAGGAGCTTAAAGGCGTGGATTAGTTTCAGAAACTTAGCCGCCCGCTTCGGACCAATGCGGTGCGAAGGGTTTTCTTCCGATACTTCAAACACGTCCTGCCCAAGCCGCAGCGGAAAGCGCACGTACTCCAGGCGTTTGAAGGTGATGGTGCCTTCGTACTCAATCACGTTGGTGATCTGCATCCGAATGGCGTTGGACCCGATATCGACGGCGGCTAGTTTGAGCACGGCAGATTATTTTCTAGGAAAAATATCAAGCGGAGTAATTATCGCGCCCAGCACGTTAAAGGCGTCTTGGTGAATTTGCACCTGCGTGTATTTTCCTTCCTTCGGATGCGTGTGGACCTCAACCTGCCGCTTGTTCAAATTTACAATCCAGTATGCCGGAACACCTTCGGCAGCGTACAGCGGGGCTTTGGTGTCTCGGTCGGAACGGTAGGTAGTGTCGGCCACTTCAATGAGCAACACGACGTCGTTGGGCCGCGTGTGTTCATCCTCTAAAAGAGCCTCCCGATAATAAGCAATCACTAAATCAGGTTCCGGAAGTGAATAATCCGACAGCAGTATAGGATTTTGCACTCTGATGATGTAGTCATCCTGAGAAAGATGCTTGCTAAAAAATCTATCCAGTTTGGTAACTGAATTGGCGTGGGGCAGATTAATCGGGCTCATATCAATAATTTCACCGTTGATTAACTCAATGCGTTGATCGGACAGAAGAATTCCGTGGTCAACCATCAGGTAAACGTCGTCCACGGTGAAGCGGTGCTTGGTGAGGGTGCTCATGGCTAAGGATAATAAGTTCGCTGCTAGTAGTCTATCAATACCTAAACAGTCATGTTGAGAGGATGGTTTGCGACTTAGCCAAGAGAAGCGTAATAGCCGGATAGCATCTCCTACGGTTGAGTCGGTTCCTCTTGCATACGCGCGTTCTCGTCAAAGAAAGAAAGTATTTTCTCCTGATACACGGCACGGTACTCAGACTTCATCATCCGGGCGTGCTCAGCGTGCTTCACCGTCCAGAGTTCGGTAGGCACGGGGGCATTCTTTTGGTACCGTTCGCCCATCAACATGGGCGTCCACGAATCGGATTCGCTGTAGATAAACAAAAGCGATTGCAGATGCCGCGCCTCTTTGATACGCTCAACGGTTTTCATGCGGCGAGCGTAGCGGGGCGCGAAGAAGTTAATGGTGCGAAGCGCAGCGTAGGCCAGCGGAAATTTTACCCAGAACTCCTCCAGTGTACTCGGCGGACTTTCTAAAATCGCAAAGTGGTAGGGATGGTTGTCATTCGCAAAAGCAATGCTGGCCCACTGCGCTCCGAGTGATATACCAAAGTAACCCACCGGCAAGTTCGGGACAAGTCGGGTTGCCTCGGCTCCGACGGCCAGAAGGTCTTCGTGAAAGTTGAAATTGCCGCAGGTGCTCTCGCCAAAGCCGTTGATATCAAACACCAAGGTGTGATAGCCGTGTTTCCGAAGCAGATCAGTGTAACCGTGCTTAATAAAGTAGCCTTTCGCCTCTTTACCCATCGGGTGCCCCAGCACGATAATCGCTTTGGGGGCCTCGTTGGTGGCCCAACCCAGCAGCCCTCGAATCGTAGCCCCGGACTTGCTGCTGACGCTCACCGTTTGCCAATCAGTTTGTTCTTGCGGCGACAATGGACTTTGCCAATCGACCATAAAACGGCCAAAAAAAGGTTGCTTGAGAAACTTGTAGATATTCATAGGATGGCATAAAGCCGCAAGCTAGCTGCTTTTGCCATTGCATCCATTGACCTAGGTTAGAAAGTAACCTGCTTACGAATGCGACTCAAGCTTTCGGGATGGATGCCCAAGTACTTGGCAATCTTATGAACCGGTACTTGAGCGAGCAAGCTGGGACGTTGGGCAAGCAACGTTTGGTAGCGTTGCTCAGCTGACTTTGTCAGGAAGTCTTTTTCCCGCTGGGTTCGGGCGATATATAACTGTTCGGTGACGTGGCGGCCGAGTTGGTTAGCCAGCAATGAGGTGCGGTAAGCGCGCTGCAGATCAGCGTAGGCGATTGCTTCCGTTCGGCAGCTGGTAAGCGCCGTAATCTGGGTATCGGAAGGAGTTTGGGTTAAGAAGGAAGTATAAGACGAAAAGAAGCCTCCGGAAGAAAAGAACTCTATAATCTTTTCCTGCCCATCTTCCAACAGGCTAACCTCCACCAGTCCTTCAGTCAGATAATATCCAAAGCCTTCCACTTGTCCGAAAGCGGTGATAATTTCGTTCTTAGCGAAAGATTTTTCCTCTGTAGAGAAGGGCAACGGAGCCACCGCATCCACTTGAGGATCTACGTATTTCCTGATATATTCGGCAATAGTCATAAAGTCGCGTACCTCAATTGGTACAAACGTTCTCAAACGAAAACTCATTCAACTGCTTCAATTCATCATCGATTTGTCTTCTCCAGCGTTGTTGGGTACTACTACTTCGCCCGTAAAAGGTATCCTCATCGTACCTGTCTTGATAATCTCCTCCTGCTTTAAACAGACTGTCAATTAGCGCGTGGGTGCCTTTCAAAGTAGCGTAGCTTGTATCTAATTGCTGAAATTGCTCGCGCATCTTTCGGGCGTACAACTCAGCAATGTCGAAATGGATTCGCTCGTGCTCCAGCAGATGTCCATCGATAGTGTCTCTGACCCACGAGGTGCGTCGGCGCAAAACCGTGAGCACGTTCAGACAACTATCCAGATGGAGCTCCTCAGGCGAATAGATGTATTGGTAAGAAGTAATTGCCCGAATCCGGAACCCATGTTTTCGCGTTTTTCGCTGGTCGTTCAGCAAATAATCATCCCACTGCAACGCACGGTATTCGTCCCAAACGCGAAACTTAGCGGTATCTAGTTGCCCTACGGCAGGAACACTAAGCATGATAAAAAGTATGAAGGGAGCCCCTTTACTCATTTTTTAAAGATATTAATAGTAAGCACAAAACCTCTGAATATTATCTTTCCATCCCCGAACTTTTCCTACTTTCGTAGCGCTAATGCTACACTATGAAAGTAATTGATCATCTTAAGCAAGCCGAAGATACGCTGTTCACCATTGAAATTCTTCCTCCCAAAAAGGGCGAGAACATCAATACCTTGTTCTCACACATTGACTCGCTGATGGATTTTTCTCCGGCCTTTGTCGACGTCACCTACCACCGCGAAGAGCACGTCTACAAGGAGTTGGGTGACGGCACCCTGAAAAAGCAGGTAACGCGCAAGCGGCCGGGCACGGTGGGCATCTGCGCGGCCATTCAGAACCGCTACCGGGTAGACACCGTGCCGCACGTGATCTGCGGAGGCTTCTCGAGAGAGGATACTGAAAATATGCTGATCGACCTGGACTTCCTGGGCATCCAGAACGTGCTGGTGCTGCGGGGCGACCCGGTAAAGACGGAATCCGGCTTCCGGGCGCATCCCGACGGGCACGGCTACGCCAGCCAATTAATAGAGCAGGTGCGCTGCATGAATAAGGGCGTCTATTTAGACGACGAGCAGGAGGATACCAACCCGACGGATTTCTGCATTGGCGCGGCGGGCTACCCCGAAAAGCACTTCGAGTCGCCCAACCCCGACACCGACCTGCGCTACCTCAAGCAGAAGGTAGACGCCGGAGCGGAGTTTATCGTTACCCAAATGTTCTTTAACAACCAGGTCTACTTCGATTTCGTGGACAAGTGCCGCAGCCAGGGGATCACGGTTCCGATCATTCCCGGACTAAAGCCTTTGGCCACCAAGGGGCACCTCACGGCGCTGCCGAAGTATTTCTTTCTGGACATTCCCGACGAGCTGGCTCGGGAGGTATCGAAATGTGCCGACAACCAAGCGGCCCGCGAGGTGGGCGTGGAGTGGTGCGTGCAGCAGTGCCGCGAGCTGAAAGAGCGGGGCGTGCCGTGCCTGCACTTCTACACCATGAGCAAGTCGGAGTTGGTGGGCAAAGTGGCCAAGCAGGTTTTTTAACGTTTAATCGATACTTTAATTTCCACCTATCTCAACCTCACCTGATTATGAGGCAGTCTTTGGTTATTTTCACCCTATCTAGTGATAGCATAAGCGTTGCCTCGACGATATTCACCGTTCCAGCACCCACTCCCGCAAGTCAGCCAGCACTTTTTCCCGATCCGTGGGCACCTCGTTCATGGTTTCGTGATACAAGCCTTCGTACAAATTGAGCGTCTTGTCATCGGTGGTTAATCGCTCAAAGAACTTTTTCGAGCCCTCGGGCGCGGTGATGCAGTCGGCCGTGCCGTGGAACAGATATACCGGAATCGTCAGTTGGTTGGCTCGCTCATAAAATCCCTGGCTGAGATTATACAGGGTAAACCCCATCCGCACCGACGCTTTTCGGTGCACCAGCGGGTCGACCCGGTAGGTAGCCACCGCTTCGGCGTCGTGCGACAGGTTGCCGATACGCAGTTGCGTATCCAGCACCACGCCGGGCAGCAGCGGTGCCAGCACTCCGGCCGCGGTTCTTAAAATTCGGTTGCTCGTGCTGCGCGGTAGCTCGATAAGCGCCGAACTAAGGATCAGCCCCCGTAGGTGTTCCTGATTTCCCGGACGCAGCGCGAAGTCGAGCGCGATGGCTCCTCCCAACGAATGGCCCAGCAGAAACACCGCCTGCCCATTATTTTCGGCCCGCGCCACCTGGCTCAGATCTCCTAAATCGTCGGCAAACCGCTCGAAGCGGGTCAGGTAGCCGCGGCGTCCCGGCGAGCGGCCGTGTCCGCGGGCATCCAGGGCATAAAAGGCGGTTTGGGTGTTGGCGAAAGCATCCAGCAAGTACTGATAGCGCCCCGCGTGCTCCCCAATGCCGTGCTGAAACACCAGCACCCGCTTGATTTCTGCGCTGGGCATCCATTTCTGCCAAAACAGTTGCACCGGGTCGGCGGTGGTGGTGAGAAAATGGGTGCTATGCTGATAGGCCACGTTATTTGGTTTGGGTAAACAAGGCCTGCATCTCGGGCGTGCCCTGTCAACTGGCGTGATCGGCGGCGGTGTGACCTGCTTCGTCGCGGCGCGTTGGATCGGCCCCGTGTGCTAGCAGTAACCGGACGATCTCGATCTGGCCGAAGGTGACGGCGTAAATCAGCGCGGTGGCTCCGCTAACGTTTTGGGCTTCCGTATTGGCTCCGTGCGCCAGCAACAGGGAAGCAATCTCCGGATACCCCTTGAAGCTCACCCCAATCAGGGCGGTGTTGTCTGCCGCATCCCGAACGTTCACGTCGGCTCCTGCTTCTAACAGAAACTGGGTGATGGCTACTTGTCCGCCGTAGCTGGCCAGCGCCAGGGACGGAAATCCCCGTGGGTCGCGCGCCGTTAGCAGATCCGGATCAGACGCCACCTGCCGTTTCACCTCGTCGAGTTGGCCCTGCCGGATTGATTCAAAAAAGTCCATGCTTTTGTGAGATGCGTGCGTGAAGTTAAAAATCTTAGGCAGCCAAATTACGCTATTACGCGCCATCAGCCAAATTGATTATCTTTATGCTTCAATAGTCACTGTCTATGACCATCACCCAACTAGCGTACGTTGTGGCGCTCAACGCGCACCGCAATTTTGCCGCGGCGGCCGCGCACTGCCACGTGACGCAGCCGACCCTGAGTATGCAGCTTAAGAAGCTGGAAGAAGAACTCGGCGCGGTATTGTTCGATCGCAACAAAAAGCCCGTAGCCCCCACCGATATTGGAGAAAAAGTGATTGAGCAGGCTCGGGTAAGTTTGCAGAGCCTGAAACAAATAGATGCGCTGGTTCGTCACCACGCCAGCGACTTATCGGGCACGCTGCGGGTTGGCATTGTGCCTACGCTCAGTCCGTATCTGCTCCCCCGGATACTGCCTTCGTTGGCCCAACGTTATCCGAGCCTCACCCTGGAGATTGAAGAGCTATTGTCTGATCAGATTGTTGATAAACTTCACAAAGATCAGTTGGATGTGGCCCTGTGGGTGGCCCGCGCGAGTGAGAACCACCTGATCCACGTGCCGTTGTTCTACGAGCGATTTTTGGTGTATTTGCCCAACGGACACGCGCATGCACACAATACGGTGTCGCTGAGCGAACTGGACATGAAGCAGCTATGGCTGCTTAAAGAAGGGCACTGCTTTCGTGATCAGGTGGTTTCTTTTTGCGGAGAGTTGCTAGAAACCAACCACCACGCGAGCTTTCTGAGCGGTAGCCTGGAAACGCTGAAAAAAATTGTGGACCAACACTACGGATTCACCCTGCTGCCCGAACTGGCCGTGCTTGACCTTCCCCCTGAGCAACGAGCCAACGTTCGTTCGTTTAAGAATATTTCGCCCCTCCGCGCGGTGAGCATTACTTATCACCAACGGTTTTGCAAGCATAAACTGATACAAATGCTGAAAACCGAGATTCAGGCGAACGTTCCGCGCGAACTGCTCGAACGAAACCCGCGGACAGGTGGTTCGCTGGAAATAAGCGCCGTATTGCGTGAAACCCTAATTATTGCCTATTTTGGACCAATTCGTTTCCTAACCTCTCAATCCACCCATTCATTTATGAAAAAGTTTTTCTTCACCCTGGCAGTCCCTGTTCTATCATTTCTGTTCGTGCAGTGCCAGGGGCCATCGGCTACCAACGTGCAGCCCGCCGAACTATTCACCGACAACGCCGTGCTGCAGCGCGGCCAAGAAATTGTGATCTGGGGCACCGCCGATCCGGGCGGCAAGATTGAAGTTGAATTAGCCGAAAACGAAGCCCAGGCCGAAGCCGATGCCCAGGGGAAGTGGCAGGCCACCTTGCCCGCGATGGAAGCGGGCGGACCCTACGAACTGGAGATTGAGGGAGCTGATGAGATAGCGCTGAAAAACATCATGATCGGTGACGTATGGCTGGCCTCGGGGCAGTCGAACATGGAGTGGGCCCTGCAAGCCGAAGTGGATAACTTTGAGGAAGAAATCGCTAATGCCAATTATCCCAACATCCGCCTATTCACCGTAGAGCGCACCATCAGCTACACGCCGTTGGATAGCATGACAGTAACCGAAGGCGGCTGGCTACCGTGCAGCCCCGAAACCGTACCGGCGTTTTCGGCCGTAGCCTACTTTTTTGGCCGCCAGATTCATCAGGAAGAAGGAGTAGCTATTGGGCTAATCAACTCCTCGTGGGGAGGTACTCCGGCCGAAGCCTGGACCAGCGAGGAGATGCTACTGACCATGCCCGACTTTGCGGGTGAAATCAAGAAGCGCCAGCAGGCCAACGAAACGATGATAAGCCCTGAAGCTATTGAGCAGCAGCGCAGCGCTATTATCGAAACCGCCAACCAAAAGGTCAGTGGAGCCAATTATCAGCCCGAGCTCGAACCTGAGTGCCGCAAAGACCATGTCACTCCCGAACCTTTGGGAAGCTGCCGACACCACCCTGCAAAACTTCGATGGCTTCGTCTGGTTTCAGAAGACCATCACCCTGCCAAGTCGTTACGCGGGGAAAGCCCTTACGCTGCACCTGGGAGCCATCGACGATGATGACATTACCTGGTTTAACGGGCAGCGCGTGGGCGAAACCCAGGGCTACCAAGAGAATCGAGTATACGAACTGACTACCGAAGCGGTGAGAGCCGGAGAAAACATCATCACCATCCGCGTGCAGGACAACGGCGGCGGCGGTGGGCTTTCCGGCCCGGCTGAGGAGATGTATCTGGCGCAGAATGGCAGCAAGCTATCGGTCGAACTCACCGGTCCCTGGCAGTACGACGCGTCGCAAGAACCGCCCTTCCCCGCCGCAACCCGCACGCAGAATCAACCGGCCACACTTTATAATGGCATGATTGCTCCGCTACTGCCCTACCCTATCAAGGGAGTGATCTGGTACCAGGGCGAAAGCAACGCCAGCCGGGCCCAACAGTATGCCACCCTGTTTCCAAACCTAATCAAAGACTGGCGCAAGCAGTGGGGCGGAGACGATTTCCCCTTTCTGTTTGTGCAGCTAGCCAACTTTAATTCGGGCGGCCCCGTTGACCAGTGGGCTTACCTGCGCGAAGCGCAGAACAAAGCGCTGGAACTGGCGAACACGGGCGTGGCGGTGACCATCGATATCGGTAATCCCGACGATATTCATCCCCGCAATAAGCAGGATGTGGGGGCCCGATTGGCCCAAGCCGCCCAGGCGATGGCCTACGGCGATGCGTCGGTGTTCACTGGGCCCATGTACGCGTCGATGCGCGTGGCGGGTGACTCAGTGGTGGTCACTTTCAAGGAAGTGGGTAATGGGTTGATGAAGTTGCCCGACGAAGAAGTGATGGGCTTCACCATCGCCGAAGAAGGGAAACCATTCGTGGAAGCCATCGCCAAGATCATTGGCCCCAACGAAGTGTCGGTGTACGCACCTGAGGTGAACCAGCCGGTGGCGGTGCGCTACGGCTGGGCCAGCAATCCAACGGTTAATTTGTACAACGAAGACGGCCTGCCGGTGTCACCCTTCCGCACCGATGAGCGAAATCCGGGAGCGAGTGACGCGCTCTAACAAAGAGTTTTTATAAAATGACTGATGTTTAGACAACTTTCTCAGCGCATTGTCAGTATAACTACCCTATATCTGTTACCAAAAACTTAACTATGAAGACTTTATCATTTCCCGTTCTAGCCTTATTGGCTGCCTTCTTCGTTTCCGGTTGCCAACAAAAACCGGGCGGTTCCGACGCTGAAGTGGGAGCGGCTCAGGATGTGGATCAAATCAGTGCCCAGGCCACTAACTATCCGCTCGAACGCCCAAGCGAGCGAGCTTACTTGGTATGGCTTTAAACCTACCGGGCGGCACAACGGGACCATTGCCATCCAAGACGGAACGTTAGCCGTAGAAAACGGCACCCTGGTGGGCGGAAGCTTCACGATGGATCTCAATACCATCGATGTGCTCGATCTGGAAGGCGAGGATAAGCAAAAACTTACCGGACACTTGCAGTCTCCTGACTTCTTCGATGTGGCACAGCATCCTACTGCTAAGTTTGAGATTACCGAGGTAGTCCCCTACGCGCAAGCAAAAATGGAAGCGGACACCTCACGCCTGGACGTGGTGGTGAACGACGAAGCGGTGGATGAGTACACCATCGACAATCCTACGCACGCCATTACCGGGAATCTAACCATGCGTGACACTACCCTGAGCATTGTGTTTCCGGCCAAAGTGAGTGTCACCGGTGATCAGATCATGGCCCAGGCCAAGTTCAACATTGATCGCACCAAGTGGAACGTTTCTTACGGAGACGAAAACGACATGGAAGCGCGGGCAAAAGATAAATTTATCTACAACACGGTGAACGTCGGCTTTGATATCAAGGCTAACAAAGAGGCCGAAGCCACCGCGAGCACTTTGTAGTATACCGTAATATCGAAACAAAAAAGGGATGCTTCTTATCGAAGCATCCCTTTTTTTGTTGTTCACTAATCATTATTCACAGCTCACATCTTCGAAGCTACCGTTCCAGCAGTGCCACGCTTCATCCTCGAAACGATTCGGGTCACTTACCCGACCTGCTTTCGTCTCCGTGTGATAATCAACTTTAAACAAATTGTCTATCGTAGTTAGATAAACGCGGTAGGAGGTATTAAAATCTCCTTCATCAAAGGCTTGATACTTTACGTAACTTCCTTCGTACTGATCGCCTTTTTCTACGTGGGTGTAGGTGAGCTCAGTCGCCGCATCTGATTCCCCCCTCTTCCAATCAACGCTCATCAACTTTTCCGAGTTTTCCTTGTTCACGGTCCATTTTCCTTCCTTGCCACTTCGATCAGACGTTCCTTCCACCCACAAATAGTTCTGAAACCCATCTTCTTTTCGAAAGATACATCTCCCAACCTACCTGCTGGTCTCCTTTGGCACTACCATATAATTTCACTTGGTAGTTGTCTCCTGCCTCTACCTTATACGTCCAAAGCCACTTGCCACCTTCGGTCAGTGTAGGCTGTTGCTTAAACGCTTCGGCCAAAGCGATTGTAGGAATGGCCAGCCGAAGTTTCATGATACCAGTCCAAAACTCGAAGCCTAACCGAGCGTGAAGAGCGTTCCACTGACTTTCAGCCATCGCTCAACCGTTGGAAGCGTCTTCGTCCGAGAAATTATAGATTTTCATGTCAAGCGTGGCCGAGGGCGGAACCGTGGGAGCCTCTTGACTTGCTTGCGGATCGTCTTTCTCACTACAGCTAAATAAGTAGCCAGACAGCAAAGCCATCAAGAGAAATCGATGCAATAGGGTGAATTTTTTCATGCGTAAATAGTTTTGTTACCTAGATGACAAAGCAAAAATAAATCCAAATAGTTAAATTTCTAATTAGAAAAGTTTAATTTACGCACACTACATTTTCATTCTCCAGCGTTCACCCGCGCTTTGATGGTGAGTTGCTGCGTAGGATTGGTGGGATCATCCGAGAAAACGGTAATGGTTTTCTGCTGCTTGCCCCGCCGTCCCTGAGAATTGAAGGTTACCGCTATCGTGCTGCTTTCGCCTGATTCCAGCACCTTTTTGTCGGGCTGAGAAACCGTGCAGCCGCAATTAGCCTTGGTAGAGCGAATGTGCAGGTCCTCTTTTCCGTTGTTCGTGAACGTGAATGCCGTTTTAGCAACTTCTCCCTGGGCAATGGTGCCAAAGTCGTGGGTTTTGCTGGCAAAAGAGATTTTAGGTGCCTTGCTTAGTTCTTTTTCGGTGAGCGGCTCAAAGTACTCTTCTACGGTGGCCATTATCGTAAACTCCTTTACGCTGTCGGGCTCGTCGGTGTACAGTTGAATGCGATCGGTAGAAAATCCCAACCGGTCTTGCTCTACCGCTTGGGTGGCGTCGTAGGTGACGCGGATGAACCCCTTCTGACGCGGTAGCAGCTCTTTGGGCTCAATGTCGACGGTGATGTGCGGGGGCGTCACGTTGATGGCGCTGAACAAAATAGCATCCGCCCCGTCGTTATACATTTCGAACGATTTGGTAAGCGGTTCTTTGGTGAGCACCTTAGCCATATTCAGCGATTGGTACTGTACCCGCAGGTTGCCCATCGCCGTAGGATAATCATCGATGGGTGTTTTGGGCTTGGGGTTCACCACTCCCTTAATGGACAAAACGCGGATGGCTGGCTCAGCGTTGGAGGTAACGTTGATGGCCTTGCGAAAAGTGCCGGGGCGGTTCTGCGGATTGTACTGCGCCACCACGGTGCCGGTATCACCGGGGGCAACGGGTTCCTTCGACCAACTAGGGGTGGTGCATCCGCAGGAAGCCTTCACCTCACTGATGAGCAAGGGGGCGTCTCCGGTATTAACGAAATTGAACGCGTGCGAAATGGGACCGCCCTCTTCGGTCACCGTGCCGAAGTCGTGGTCGTCGGTTTCGAAGCGCATGGCGGGCTGCTGGGCATAGCTGGAGCCTGCCGTGGACAGAAATAAGATACTGGCGATAAACCACCGCGGTTGTTTCAAGATCATCGTAGATTTAGTTTACTTTGCAAAGAACGAAGAGAAGAACAATTTCTGTGCTAAAAGAGCGCTTGTTTTCACAAAAGCCCATTACTGAAGAGAACATGCCAACGTTAGCCGATCATGCAATGTAAGGTTTGTCCCCCATGACACGCATACTAACCGGAATACAGAGCTCAGGAAAGCCTCACTTAGGAAATATTCTAGGAGCTATTCAGCCCGCCATCAAACTATCACAGGCTACCAGTGCTGCGGGCGACCCTAACGAGTCGCTGTTTTTTATTGCCGACCTGCACTCGCTCACCACCATCAAGGACGCCGAAATCCGTGTTAACAATACGGACGCCGTGGCCGCCGCCTGGCTAGCGTTTGGATTTGATACGCAGAAAAACCTGCTCTACCGGCAGTCGAAGGTGCCCGAGGTCTGCGAACTGGCTTGGCACCTCAACTGCTTCACGCCCTTTCCGATGTTGGCCAACGCCCACTCGTTCAAAGACAAGGCCGACCGGCTGGCCGACGTGAACGCCGGTTTGTTTACCTACCCGGTGCTGATGGCGGCCGACATTTTGCTCTACGATGCCCAGGTGGTGCCGGTGGGCAAAGACCAGCAGCAGCACCTGGAGATGACCCGCGACATCGCCAGTGCGTTTAACCACCGCTACGGCGACACCTTTGTGCTGCCTGAGGTCAAAATTGACGAAACGCGCATGACCATACCCGGCACCGACGGGCAGAAGATGAGCAAGTCGTACGGTAATATCCTGGATATTTTTCTACCTGATAAGGCCCTACGGAAGCAGGTGATGAGTATTGTGACCGACAGCACCCCGCTCGAGGACCCAAAGGACCCCACGAACGATACGGTGTTTGCCTTATATAGCCTGCTGGCCAGCGAAGCGCAGATCGCCGAGATGCGGGATAACTACGCGCGGGGCGGCTACGGCTACGGCCACGCCAAGCAAGCGCTGTTCGAGTTGCTTCGTGACACTTTTGCCTCCGAGCGCGAACGCTATGACTATTACCTCGACAACCTGCCGGAGCTGCATCAGGAACTGGAGCAGGGCGAAGCGCGGGCGCGGCAGATTGCGCAGCCGGTGCTGAAACGGGTACGAGAGAAGTTGGGGTTTGGTTGAGAAAGGTGTTCTTACCGGGGACGCCATTAGCTATTTGTTGCCGATACAAACTCCAGCAGATTAGCAAACTGCGCTACCGGTTCGCCCTCGGTGCGGCGATCCGACTCTTCGGTTGAAAGCCAAACTACGTCAATGCCGACCGCCACCGCCCCAAGTACGTCGCATCGATACGAATCGCCGACGTAGAGTACCCGAGCAGTGGGATTCTCTTGGCGGATGGGCCGCAACGCCCGATTAAAAAACGCCGGATGCGGTTTTATCTCAGGTCCGTCACTCGAGAAATGCAGGCGATGAAAGTAGTCGGAGATGCCCCACTGCGCAAACTGCTCGAGCCAACGATCTTTGGGAGCCCACAGGTTGCTAAGCACGCTCAGTAGTTTGCGGGCCGACAGGTTCTCCAGTGCGGTTTTGTAGGGCTGCGGCAATACTCCAAGTTCGTGCGCGCTAAACGTGGCCACCAGTTCATCGATGATTTGGGGGGGAAGGACGTTGGTTGATGTTTTGACCAGCGCCTCGGCTACCCTGGGAAAGTTAGCGTAGTGAGCTTCGTCGGTGTAGCGCACCGCCATGTAATCATAGGCCGCCCTCACCCGCCGGTGGGCCTCATCTGACGAAAGCACCTGGTACCCCAAAGATTGGTACGTTTCCCCAAAGTTCTGTTCCGGACCAAACCGATCGAATTCGAACACAAAAGTTCCGTTCATGTCCAGCAGCACGTGGTCGTAGGGCTCAAGGTCAAATCTCATTCCGACGGGCGGTATTCATTTGAACCGGAAGTTTCTCTTTCAGAAAGCGCTACGCGTTGCCTACCCACTTTCTTTACCTCAACATTCTCCGTCTCAATGCGCGACAGCTCTTTCACCTTGCCCGTTTCAAACAGTTGATCGTAGTCTTTTAGGTCAACTTTATCCACGGTACTTTCGTAGTTGATGTAATCATCGAACCGAATTCCTGAGATCAGCCGGGGATTATAGGCTTCGCGAAAGCGGGTGCCGCCGCCGTTCACCTCGAAGCGGTAGGCTAGGTAATCCATTGTGTGTCGCTCCCGATGAATCCAGTAAATGTATTCGTCGTCAAAGTCGTCGCCCCCGCCCTGCTGATTAAAAGTGACTCGAATTTTATGATACGGCTCACTCCGAATAGCGGCCTCTCCTAAGTAGGTAGCATTCACCGCCGGGTCGTTTAGTGGATAGGGCAGCAGCACAAAGTATACCACCGAGTTGAGCGAATTACCGTATCGTTGCTGATCTTCTTTGGTTAGATTACTTGGTTGCCCGTCTACCGTGCGGGTGAAACCAGCGTTGGTGAGCACATCATGCAGCAGCGCGCCGGTAGAATCCTCGCCGGTGCTTTGGTAGGTAAACTGCCCCCCGTTGAGGTGCACTTCGTAGTGTTTCTTCCGAAAATCGAAAGATAGATTCGCTTGCTCCAGGGCTTCTCCTCCGTGGGTGGCAATTGCTTGGGCGATAATTTGCCGCGCTTGGCGGTCGCTTTCAGCCGTTTGGCAGCCTGACAAACCAAGCAAAAAACTTAAGCTACATAACCACTGCTTCATGCTTACGCATACGCGCGGTGCCGGGTAAGGTTAAGCTAGCTAATGGTCATTCGTAAAGAAGCCGTTTTGTTTTGTTGCTAACCACCGGTGAATACCCAACTAAATGGCGCACGTAGCGGTTAATAAATTTTGCATTCGCCCGATTTGATGCTACTATTGCACCGCCACGCTATGGATACCATTCAGGAAATTCAATCCCCCATTCAGCACGAGATGGCGGACTTTGAAAAGAAGTTTCGCGACTCGATGAAGAGCAACGTGATGCTGATCGACAAGATCATGGGGTTCATCGTGAAGCGCAAGGGCAAGCAGATGCGCCCCATGTTTGTTTTCTTGACGGCGGGCACCACCGGCACCATTGGCGAGGCCACCTACCGCGGGGCCGCCCTGATCGAACTGCTACACACCGCCTCACTGGTGCACGACGACGTGGTGGACGATTCTAACTTTCGCCGGGGTTTCTTCTCTATCAATGCATTATGGAAAAACAAGGTTGCCGTTTTGGTAGGTGACTACCTACTGTCGCGCGGCTTGTTGCTATCGGTAGAGTACGAAGACTATCATTTGCTGAAGATTGTATCCACCGCGGTGCAGAACATGAGCGAGGGGGAGCTGCTGCAAATCGAAAAAGCGCGTCGGCTCGAACATCACCGAAGATATATACTACGATGTTGTTCGTCGGAAAACCGCTTCGTTGATTAGCTCGTGCTGCGAGGTTGGCGCTGCTTCAGTGGGTGCTGAACCCGAAGCGGTAGCCCGGATGCAACAGTTTGGCGAAAAGGTGGGCATTGCCTTCCAGATCAAAGATGATCTGTTCGACTACGGTGCGGCTGAAATCGGTAAACCGGTGGGCATCGATATCAAAGAGAAGAAGATGACGCTGCCCCTGATTCACGCCCTGCAACAAGCTTCCGCCGCCGACAAACGTCGGATTATCTACACGGTGAAGAACCAGAGCGAGCAAAAGCACAAGGTGCGTGAGGTGATTGACTTCGTGAAAAGCTCGGGCGGCTTGGCCTACGCCACCGAAGCCATGAAGCAGTACCACGAAGAAGCCAAGGGGATTCTGCACACCTTTCCCGATTCGGAGCACAAACGGTCGCTGGCCCGCTTGGTGGAGTATACGATTGAACGGAAGAAGTAGACTGGGTGACTTGATGAGGGAAAGAGGGGAAGAGGTATTGGATGATCTTTTGGATGGCAAAATACTGGAAGTGCCCAATAACCAACTTCTAGCCGCCCTGCAAGTCATCCAGCAGCCATCTCGCGCACCTTGGTAAAGTAAAGCTTAAACAGCGTTCCTTGCCCGACCCCACTCTCAATTTCTATTTTGCCATTGCTGGCGTCTAGAATCGATTTGATGGTGTACAGGCCTACGCCGTTGCCCTCGGCGTGCTTGGGGTTGAAGCGTTTGAAGAGCTTAAACAGGTTACGCTGATTGCGCTTGGTGTCAATGCCAATGCCGTTGTCCTGAAAGCGCAGCAGCACATAGTCGCCCGCGTCGTGCGAACTGACGCGAATCACCGGGTCGCGCTCAGAAGAGCGGTATTTAATCGAATTGGTAATCAAGTTCTGAAGGATGCTCTGGAACAACACCGGCACGAAGACGATCGTCGGAACCTCGCTGAAGTCCGTATTGATGGTTGTGTTTGTGTCGTCGATGAGTTGGGTAAGCGAAAGAAGTACGTCGTTCAGTGACGCCTCCACCGCTAGCTTCTCGGGAGACTGCTGGAATCCCTCCTCGGTTAAGAAGACATCCATAAAACTGCCCAGCATATTGCTCAGTTTGCTCACGCTGTTGTCGATCATAGTCATCACCTGTCGGTTGTGACCATCGGCAATGGCTTCTCGGTTCAGCATGTTCGAGCAACGACCGGAGGTTGCTGATGGGCGATTTGAGGTCGTGCGAGATCACGTAGGCAAAGTCTTCCAGTTTTTGGTTGGAGCGCTTCACTTGGTCCATCAACTGCACCAGTTCCTGCCGCAGTTTGTGGCGCTCGAGCGCGAAGTTGATGGTTCGCTCCAGGGTAGAACCTTCCCGAATTTCTCCCTTCACCAAGTAGTCCTCAGCACCGCGATTGATCGCCTCTAGTCCAACTTGCTGGTCGGCCAAGCCGGTGAAGATGACCACGGGAACCCGGGGCGAATTCGCTTTGATCTTATCCAAAGTGGCCAAGCCCGCGCTATCCGGTAGCGAAAGATCGAGCAGGATGATATCGGGATGCGCCTGAGCGATACAATGAGGAGCTTCCTGAACCCGTTCGCAGGTGGCCAGTTCAAAACGAAGCGTGGTGGCGTCTTGCAACACCTCTTCTACCATCAGTTGGTCGGCGGGGTTGTCTTCTACCAGCAAAATCTTAATGCTACTCATCCAAATCAGTTAAAAATAAGGAAGTTCCGACGCATCGTCCGCTATCCTACCGGAGGAAGCTTGGCGATGGTGAACCAGAAACTTTCAATACTTGCCACGATCTTAGCGAATTGGTCAAAATCCAAAGGCTTGGTAATATAACAATTAGCGTGCAATTTATACGACCCCACAATGTCTTCTTCAGCTGAAGAGGTGGTGAGCACCACCACCGGAATCTGCTTCAACTGCTCGTCTTCTTTGATTTCGGCCAGCACCTCTCGGCCGTCTTTCTTCGGAAGGTTCAGATCAAGGATAATCAAATCGGGAGTGCGCTGTGATTGGTACTGGCCCTCGCGCCGCAAGTAGCCCAGGGCTTCCACTCCGTCGTGCACCACACTCAGGTTCATCCTAAGCTTGCTGTCTAGCAAGGTTTCTTCTACCATCACGGCATCAGCCTCACTGTCTTCTACTAACAAGACTTCAATTGGGCTCATGTTATCAGGTTTCTAAATGCTTACTAATAGTGAAGTAAAACGTGGAGCCTTGGCCAAATTCCGACGTCAGCCAAATGGTTCCGTGGTGTCGCTCTACGATGCGCTTGCAAATGGCTAGGCCAATCCCGGTGCCCGGGTACTCACTCCCGGTATGCAAGCGCTGAAATATAACAAATATGCGGTCAAAATACGCAGGCTCAATACCAATTCCGTTATCCGTTACGCTAAACTGCCAAAAGTGTTCATTTTCTTCGCTCCGGATGTGAATCTCAAGCGGACGCTCACTTCGGTACTTGATGGCGTTGCCGATGAAGTTCTGAAAAACCTGCCCCAGTTGCTTGCCATCGCCAAGCACGGTGGGCAGCGGGTCGCTGGTGATTTGAGCTCGAACTTTTCTTAATGATTACCTGCAGATCACGCTTAATACCAAGCAACAGGTCGTCCATATCTACTGCGCCGGGAGTTTCCTGGCGGGTTTGTAAGCGTGAGTAGGCCAGGATATCGTTGATCAGCGTTTGCATCCGCGAGGTGCCGTCCACAATAAAGTGAATATAGCGCTGCGCCCGCTCGTCGAGTTGCCCCTCGTAACGTTTTTTGAGCAACGAGGTGAAGTTGGCCGTGGTGCGCAGTGGCTCCTGCAAATCGTGCGAAGCCACCTGGGCGAAGCGTTCTAGTTCCGCATTAGACCGTTCTAGCTGCTTCTGCACTTGTTCGCGGGCAACCACTTCCTTCCGCAACTGCCGGTTGAGCTGCTCCAGCACTTCTTTCTGTTGGCGATACTCCTCCGCCTTGAAGATGAACACATCCTTGAGGGCATTGCGCAGCGTACGCGCCACTTCCCGATGATATTCTTCCCAAGCCACCGAATTTCCGTGCACCTGCTCTTTCCACTGCTCGAACGACTTCCGGGGATGCAAGCGGTACTTGCCGTCTTCTTCTTGCACCACAAACTTATCGGGTTGCCCGCCCCAACGCACCTCCTGCGTCACTGCGGGCCGGAACCACAAAATGTAGCTCTGCTGGGGTTTGGCCACCTGGATGGCCAGCAGTCCGGCGGCAACCGCGCTGAAGCGCGTTGCCGGTTCGTAGACTTGGGCCAAACTGGACGAGTAGAACAGGTAATCCACTTCGTTTAGTCGGGTTTTTAGCCACTTCAACAACTTAGTTACCTGATCGGCGGTGGGAGTCTGGCCCAACAACTGCATCGTATCCTCGTGAAACACCGCCGCTCCCCGCGCATCGGTGAGGGTCAGCGTTTCGGCCGAGGCGATCACAAAGCCGTGGGTGTAGTCTTTGCTCCGGGTGATGGTTTCCATCAGCTGCGAATGAATGCGGCGTTGCTCAGTATCCACCAGTTTCTGGTCGTGTTTCTGCTTGAGCGACAGTTGCAGCGACAAAATCTGCCCGATGTACTCGCTGGCAATCCGGGTTTGATAAGGCACGTAGCGCGGACTGAGGTGGTGGCAGGCGATGAGCCCCCACAGTTGATTGTCTTTCACCAGTGAGATGGTGAGCGTGGCCCGAACGCCCATGTTGCGCAGGTACTCCCGGTGAATTGGTGATACGCTGCGCAGCACCCCGTAACTCATGTCAAGCGGCGAATCTAGCGAGCGCTCGTTGTCGTCAACAATAATCGTGGCGGGCCGGTAGTTCACGTCCGGAATGAAGCGCAGCCAGTTTTTGAGGTACAGCGCCCGCGCCTGGGCCGGGATATCAGTAGCCGGAAAACGTAACCCCAAGAACCCATCCGACACATCCGGCCCTCTGGTCTCAGCCACTACCGCGCCGTTCCAGTTCTCGTCGAACCGATAGATCATCACCCGGTCGAAGCCCGTGAGGCGGTGCACTTCCTGGGCGGTCACTTCGTAGAGTTCTTGCAGCGTTTCGGTGTTTTGAAGGGCCAGCAGCGACTTGCGCGAAAGATCGTAAAAGTGCCGGAAGGTGAGGCTGCTATTTTCTTCCAACTGCTCCAGCTCCAGCACCAACCCCTGGTTACTGCGGTGCAAAATGCCGTCAAACGCTATTTCTTCACCCTGCGTCTTCACCGTTAGGTTCAGCGGATTGATATTCTTCAAAAAGGGGTTTTTAGGAGACAGATCGCTTTGCTCGGCCTCGGCCACGATACGGGCCTGCTGCTCCGCTCCGATTAACCAGCTCAGCGGCTGGCCCAGCACTTGTTGCGGATCCATCTTCAGGATGGATCGGACGTTGTCGCTCACCTGCGTCACCCGAAAGCTAGTCTCCGCGAGCACCAGCAGCAGTCCGTGCGGCTGAATCGCCCCCGGAACGTGGATAGGTTCGTCGGCGCAGTTCTCAACGGTGACGGTGGTATCGGAAAGATCAGATATTTTCATCAAAACGCGGGAGTAGATTGCCAGAAAGCCTTCACTTGCTGGTGGCACGCTTGGTAGAACTCAAAAGTATCCTTCGCCGAGGCAATGGTCTTGGCTTCGTCAGCCGGATCGGTGATGGCGGATTCCAGCAGAGCAATAAACGACTTCCAGAAGGTGCCGGTCTGTTTCCCGTAGCAACCCAAGAAGTGGAAGGAGGAGTGAGGACCAATCACGGGGTCGGCCTCCCACGTTTTTTTCATCATCATACCTCCCAGCGTGGAGCCTTCGGACACGTAGAGCGCTCCCAGTGCCTGTGGCACCGTGTCAACCGCGAAGGGGAGTAGGGATAAAAAAGCAGCCGGATCAACCTTCAGTTCGTGCAAATCTTGGGCTATTCGGGGCGCTTTTAGTCGTTCTAACCACTGAATATCTCTCTTGAGAGTAGTAGGTAAAAAATCACGCATACTACTTTCTAAGCTGCTGTGAAACAGCCAAGCGGTGAGCAGAAACTTGCGGTAATCATCCAGCGTAAACGGGGCACTTGGGCCCGATAGCTCCTCGGTTTGGTCGTGGTAGGGTTGCGTGGCGACTTTCAGTTGCTGACGAAGTGACATATCCTGAGAATTTAGCGAGATTGCGACAGTATTACCAGGGGCAAAACCTTTTATAGCCTCCCCTGGTTGTCAAAACTAGTGATAATTGTTGATATGAAAAACCTACCCTTTCCTCATTTTTTGAGAAGAAATTATCTTATCATTCCCTCGGCTTTGCTTTTTCTTACCGTAGCCAACGCACTGGCCCAATCTAGCTACTGGCAGCAGGAGGTTGCCTACCAGATGGAGATCAGCATGGATGTGAACACCAACCGCTTCACCGGCCAGCAAACGATCCAATACCAGAATAATTCTCCCGATACGCTCAATCGCGTTTACTACCATCTCCACTTCAATGCCTTTCAGCCCGGCAGCATGATGGACGTGCGCTCGCGCACCATTGCCGACCCCGATCCTCGGGTGCGCGACCGCATTCTGGGCCTTCAGGAGGATGAGATCGGTTACCAGCGCGTGATTTCGCTCACCCAAGACGGCACCGCCCTAAAACCTACCGCCGAAGAGACGATCCTCGTCGTTCCGCTGGCCAAGCCTATTCTCCCGGGAGCAACGAGCACCCTGGTGATGAAGTTTGAGGCGCAGGTGCCCCAGCAAATCCGCCGCTCGGGGCGCGACAACGCCGAGGGCATCCGCTACTCAATGGCCCAGTGGTACCCCAAGCTGGCCGAGTACGATGAAGACGGCTGGCACGCTAATCCCTACATCGGACGCGAGTTTTACGGCGTGTGGGGTTCGTTCAACGTGAAGATCATTATTCCGGCCAGCTACGTGGTGGCGGCGACCGGAATATTACAAAATCCCCAGGAAATTGGCCACGGCTACGGCGATAAACAGAAACCAGACAAACCAAAGAAAGGCGCTTCCCTTACCTATCATTTCAAAGCCGACAGCGTGCACGACTTTGTGTGGGCCGCCGACCCCGACTACCAACATACCACCGCCCAGGTGCCCGGCGGTCCGTTGTTGCACTTCTTCTACCAAGCCGACACCCTGGTGCAGCAGTGGGAGCAATTACCCGCCCTGACGGTGAAGGCCTTTGCGTACATGAACGAGCACTTTGGAAAGTATCCCTACCCGAGCTACTCGGTGATCCAAGGCGGCGACGGAGGTATGGAGTACGCCATGGCGACGCTCATCACCGGGCACCGCTCATTTCCTAGTTTGGTGGGAGTCACGGTGCACGAACTGATCCACAGTTGGTACCAGGGCGTGCTGGGAACCAACGAGAGCCTGTATCCCTGGATGGACGAGGGCTTCACTTCCTACGCCGACAGCCGGGCCTTTCACTTTTTGTTCAATGACACGGACCCTTCGCCCTTCGATCCGTCGGCCAATCCCCAGGAGGGTTCCTACGCCAGCTACTTTTCTTTGGTGAAGTTGGGGCTGGAAGAACCCATGACCACCCACTCCGACCACTACGCCACCAACCGGGCCTACGGAGCGGCGGCCTACTCGAAGGGGGCGGTGTTTCTGCACCAACTAAGCTACGTGGTGGGGCAGGATACTTTTGAGCGCGGCATGCGGCGCTACTTCAACACCTGGAAGTTCAAGCACCCCGACGCGCAAGATTTTTTGCGGGTGATGGAAAAAGAGTCGGATTTGGAGCTGGACTGGTACCTGGAGTACTTCGTGAACAGCACCCGCACCATAGACTATGGCATTGAGTCGGTGGAGGGCGATGACGAGCAGACGAATATAACGCTGAACCGGGTGGGGGCTATGCCAATGCCTATCAACGTGCTGGTGACCTACCAGGATGGTCGCCAGGAATTGTTTTATATTCCGCTGCGAATTATGCGGGGAGAGAAGGCCAACGAAACTAATTTGGAGCGTACGGTGCTGGCCGACTGGCCCTGGACGTACCCCACCTACCGCATGACCATTCCCTATCCGGCGAGCGATATCAAGAGCATGGTTATTGACCCATCGCTGCGGTTGGCCGACGTGGACCGAGGCAACAACCACTATCCGGCCGACGATAAGACCATTTACTCCCCCACTCCCGGCACCGGAAAGTGATAAGATTGCTCCCTGGCCAACACTTTTCTTCCAACCGATTGTCAGATAATTCTAAGTATGCCTGAATTGCCCGAAGTAGCTACCTATCAGAAGTTTTTTGAGCAGGCTTCGCTACACCGAAAGGTGGTGTCGGTAAGGGTGCACGAGCCTCGGGTGGTATTGGTATCTCCCGAAACCTTGGAGGGGCGGTTGATTGGACAAAATTTCGTTAACACCCGACGCATTGGCAAACAACTCTTCGTGGAGCTGAGCGGAGGCGCTTGGCTCACCCTGCACTTCGGCATGACCGGTTCGTTGCGCTACTACCGTGATGCGGAAGACACCCCCCGCTTTGCTAAAGTTGAATGGGGGTTGGACGATGGCTTCTCCGTGGCGTTCTGCTGTCCGCGCATTCTGGGGCGCGTGGGGGTTGCCAATGACCTGGAAGCTTTTAGGAAAAAGAAGAAACTGGGCCAGGATGCGCAGCGCATTACACAAGAAGAATTTGGTCAGCGGCTGGCTGGACGCAAGGGTTTGATCAAACCGCTGCTGCTGAATCAGAGTCTGGTGGCCGGATTGGGCAACTGGATTGTGGATGAAATTCTGTACCAAGCGAAAGTGCATCCAATGACCCCGGCTAATCAGCTCAACGAAAGTACTATTGCGCTGATCTACGAGAAGATGCAATACGTTCTGGAAACTGCTATTCGGCACGAGGCGCGGTACGAAGATTTTCCTCAAAGTTTTCTGGTAACCTACCGCTGGCTAGAGCGCGATGGGCACCCGTTGCAGCAGAAGAACATCGAGCGCATCGTGGTCGGCGGACGCAGCACCTATTATTGTCCCAATGAGCAAACGCTTGTTTGAAATCATTCTAAACAACTGATTAACAGTTATTTAGATCAACTTCAAATTGGTTTATTCTGTAACTATTCGTTCAGCGCGCCAGTTTATAAGACTGAAACCGAATGTTAAATTAATTCTCTTATAATTATGGAAAAGCAAGAAACCACCCAATCCGCCGACGTAGCGCACTGTCCTATTTGCAACGCCAACGCCGTAGAGCCCTGCCAGCAACCAAAGAAAGACGAATGCCCGCGCGGCGATGAGCGCAAAGGATAAGTCAACTATCTATCGAATGAATGAGGAGAATCTTAGGGTTCTCCTTTTTTTGTGCTCGATTGGGCTTATGCTCTTAACGGTTTTGAATGCGGTTCACGCCAACGGGATGTTCGGAGTGGTAGACCTAATTCTGAAGGGTGAGCGCGATGGTATGGACTGGGACAACGATGCGATGGTGAAAGCCCAAGCAGAGACAACCCTTGCTACCGTGTAACCACTGCGACGCTGCGCCAGCACTGGCCGAAGCCCTACATCATCACCGAGTGGGGTGCGACGGGTCATTGGGAAGTGCCGCGTACCGTGTGGGGAGCACCGATTGAAGAGACGAGCAGTGAAAAGGCAGTGGTAATCGACAACCGCTACCGTCGCGTCATCAGGGACGATACCACAAATTGCCTGGGCTCGTTTATCTTCTACTGGAGCGAGAAGCAGGAAACGACGCATACTTGGTACGGCCTCTTCACGGAGCAGAAACGGACGCAGGCCATCGACGTGATGGAACGGTACTGGCGGGGGAGTTTGCCGTCGAACCTGGCCCCTACCGTGGTGAGTTTTGAACTGAATGGCACTCCCGACAAGAAAGCACAGGTACTACGCCCCGGCGTGGAATACGGTACTCACATCAAGGTTTTGGATGCCGAGGGTGATTCACTTTTCTACTCATGGGATATACGTCCGGAGGTAGTCATTCCCAAGGGAAATTACGCCGGTCGAAAAGAAACAAGGGCACCGATTTTTAAGGATTTAGTGACACAGGATGGCCAAACGGAGACCCGGTTCAGAACGCCGGAGCGCGAAGGGTCGTACCGGCTATTCGTGAGCATCCGCGATGGCCGAGGGTCAATCGCCTACGCAAATTTCCCGTTTTACGTCTCGGACACCGGCACGTACGAACCTTCAGAAGATAGGCATCTGTAGCTTCGGCTCACCTTTTTAGTGGTGGAGCGGTGCGCTGTTGTGCTTTTTTTTACCTTGCTAAAATCATTCTACCACCATTCAGGCAAAACTGCACTGCGAATATCCGTTAGCTAAATAAAGCAATCGCCTATGAACTCCACCTATAACACCGTCATCTTCGACCTGGGCGGCGTCCTGATCGACTGGAACCCTGAATACCTTTACCGCAAACTCTTTACCAACGAAGTCCAGATGCGTCATTTTCTCACCAAGGTGTGTCACGCTGATTGGAACCGGGAGCAAGACCGGGGTCGTCCGTTTACCGAGGCGGTGCGGGAACGTATTGAGCGGTTTCCCGAGCACGAAGCCAACATTCGCCGGTACCACGAGCGGTGGGACGAGATGCTAGGCGGAGCCATTGCGGCCAACGCGGCGGTGCTGGAAGAGCTTCACGAGCGGCCAGACATCCGTCTGTACGCCATTACCAATTGGTCAGCCGAAACCTTTCCGGTGGCCCAGCAGCGCTTTCCTTTTCTTAGCTACTTCGAAGATACGGTCGTATCCGGTGACCTAAAGCTTGTGAAGCCCGATCCTAAGATTTACCAAACCCTGCTCGACCGCCAATCCATCGTGCCCGAGCAAGCCATTTTCATTGATGACGTGCTCGAGAATATAGCGGGAGCTGAGGCACTGGGCATCCATGGCATTCACCTGACTACGGAGACTGATTTACGCCAGAAACTGGTTGCATTGGGAGTATTGTTCTGATTTGCATTATATTTCCCATTTACTTCAAAGTCTATTTTCTTAATGAAATTGGTTAAGCGCTTTGATCTTGAGTTTGTTTTCCTGGTTTTGGTTGTTAGATTTCTTAGAATACAGCTTTGGCCCGAAGGTGGTTTTGTAGCGGAATATGGCTGTCTCTGACAGGCTTCGTCGATGATAATCTACTTCCTTTTTCCATTCGGCTCTGCCTATTTGGGCAATGCGCCCAATGGCTATATTACGCGGATGATCTTGCCAGTCACCGGGTTCATTTTTGTGCCATTCCACGGCGTTGCGTTGAGGGGGAACTACCGAGTTAATCTGTCGGTCTAGCAAGTTATCATAGCAACTTTTAGCATCGTAAGCCCCATCTAGGCAAACATCCTCTACCTGATCTAATAAATTACCTATCTGCGACTCGTCGCTCTCAGCGTTGGTAGTAGCGGCTGCCTCGCGGTGGTATGGCAATGAATAAAATTGGTTGCGGGATCCACCCCTAGGTGAAGTTTTCTCCAGGTCCTACGCTTACTCCATCCGTGCTTGCGACACTTCTACCGCGTCGGCGGTCCGATCGCCTTCGCCATAGACTTTTACCCCGTAGAGTCTATGGCAATGGTGACAGGGCCATTTTGGGAAATCGCAAAAGAACTAATGTCTAAGGTGCGAAACTGGCGATTAAGTTGCACATAACTCGGAACGCGCAAAGTCTCCAAGCCCATCAACTGCAAGAGTCCTTGCGTGAATCCGCGAGCCTGTCGATAAGGTTGCTTGAAGACTGTTTTGATCATCATGATTGCTTCAACGCACCTATCGCTGTACACTTGCTGGGCTCCCCGTTGCGCCTCAGCATCACTATACCAGTGCTCTATCACCTCTTCATCAAAACGTGATGTTACCTCGGTTTTCCGAGGCACGTACGTAGCAAAAGTGAAAATAATTATTACATTTACCTTTGTTAACTAAACAGTCAGAGAATGAAAACACCCTCGCTCGGTGAATTTGAAGAACTGGTGCTGCTGATGGTCGCCGCCCAGCACGACGAAGCCTACGGAGTGGGCGTTCTGGCAGGACTGGAAGAAAAGCTAGCCAAAAAGCTCAACATCAGCGCGGTGCACGTGGCCCTCAAGCGCATGGAAGACAAGGGCTTCGTCACCTCCCGCTTCGGGGGCATCACGGCGCAGCGGGGTGGGCGGCGCAAGAAGTTTTATACGATCACCGCCCTGGGCAAACGGATGCTGGATCAGCAGTACGCGCTGCGGGTGGGGATTTATCAGCAGATTCCTAACATATCGTTCGGCTGATGAAGAAATCTCCACCCACACTGGCCCGCCGATTTCTTCATTGGTTCTGCCGGGATGATTATCTCGAGGAGATTGAGGGCAACCTGCTAGAATTGTACGACAAGCAGTATGAAATATCGCCAGCTAAAGCCCGCAGACTGTTTATTTGGAACGTGCTGCTACACTTTCGCCCGGCCTTTATCCGGTCTTTTAACGACGTCTCCCTAACCCAATCCGGTATGTACCGCAACTATTTCAAAATCGCCTGGCGCAACTTGCTGAAGCAGAAGCAGTACGCCCTGATCAACATCGGCGGCCTGGCCGTGGGACTTACCTGCTTCCTGCTGATCTTTCTCTACGTGCAGCACGAGCTTTCTTATGATCGCTTTTTCGCCAACGCTAACCAGATCTACCGCGTCTACCAGCGGCAGGCCGGTAACCCCTACATGGGCACCGAATATTTTGCCTATACCACCGTGGGATTGGCTCCGGCACTGGTCGATGAATTTCCGGAGGTGACCCAGGCGACTACTTTTCGAGACCACACCGCTTTGCTCGGGTACGCCGAAAGCAACTACTACGAAGAAGGACTGCAAGCCGACGCCCGCTTTTTTGGCGTTTTCCCGTATCCTTTTCAGCAAGGCAATCCTGAATCCGCTTTGGCGGAGGCGAATAGTATCGTCATCACCCGGTCGCTGGCCGAAAAGATTTTCGGCAACCAAGACCCGGTGGGGCAATCGCTTATCTATCGGGGCGGGGAAGCCTTTGCCATAACCGGGGTGATGGAGGACCCACCGACGAACGCTTCCCTCAGGTTCTCGTTTGTTGTCAACATCCAGTCGGCCAACGCTCAGTACGCCAGCGAGATGGCGGAAGATCGGTGGAACAACAATGCCTACTATACTTTTTTCACGCTGTCGCCTCAGGCTGATCCGCAGACGTTGCAAGACAAGTTTCCTGCTTTGGTAGAAAAATACGTCAAGCACGAAGATACGTATCCCTTCCGGGATTCTTACTGGCTACAACCCCTGTCGGCCCTTCACCTGGAAACCAACCTTAACTTTGACATTGGGCTGAAAGGAAATCCGGCGTATATCTCCCTATTTTCGTTGATTGCCGCGGTGGTGTTGCTGCTGGCCTGCGTGAACTACATGAACTTAGCGATTGCCCGATCCATCAAACGGGCCACCGAAGTGGGGCTCCGCAAAGTGGTAGGCGCCCGGCGGGGGCAGTTGATCGGGCAGTTTATGGGAGAATCCGTTTTGGTAACATTTCTGGCCTTGTTGGTGGCCCTGAGCCTGACGCATTTCTTACTGCCTGTTTTTGGGTACCTGTTGGAACGACCAATTGAACTGAACCTCATCGAAAACGGATGGCTATTGCCCGGATTGTTGATCCTGGTGGTTGTGGTGGGTGTATGCGCAGGAAGCTACCCGGCCTTTCTGATGTCTTCTCTTCGTCCGATTCAGGCCCTGAAGGGTCGCGTTAGTGGGCAGTTTTCGGGAATAAAAATTCAGCAGTGGTTGATGGTGGGGCAGTATGCGGTTTCTATCGGTTTGATTATCAGTAGCCTGGTGATCTACCGGCAGTTTCAGTTTATCGACGCCCAGGAACTGGGCTACGACAAAGACCATATTGTGACCGTTTCGGTCCTGGACTTCGGTCTCCTTGAACAGCTGGACGTGCTGAAAAACGAGTGGTTGGCCAATCCGAGTATTATCTCCGTGACGGCCGCCGCCGAACTGCCGACCAACGTCACCTCGGGAACGGTTATTCGCCCGACAGACGAAAATAGTCAGGAAGGCTTCAATATTTACCGGGCGCGGGTTAGTTACGATTACCTGAAAGTGTTTGGCATCGCCCTGATCGCCGGGCGCGATTTCTCTCCCGACATTGCTTCCGACCTGGCCGAAGCCCGCATTATCAATGAAACCGCCGCTCAGGCACTGGGTTGGACACCCGAAGAGGCCGTTGGCCAGCAATACACCAATTACAACGATGAAAAGAAGACCGTGATCGGGGTGGTAAAAGATTTCCACCTGCACTCAATGCACCGAGCCATTGCCCCCTTGCTGTTAGAACTGGGCGATAGCTACCTCTTTTACATCGCCCTCAAAGTGAGGCCCGAAAACCTTTCGGAAACGATCGCCAGCGTAGAAAGAAGTATTGAGCGCTACTCGCTTTACCCCTTCGAGTACCAGTTTCTGGACGAGCGATTTGACCAACTGTATAAGGCGGATCGTCAACTGGGAGAGATGTTCGGCTTTTTCACGCTTTTGTCGGTGCTTGTTGCTTCCCTGGGTTTATTCGGCATGGCAGCGTTTACGGCCCGGCAGCGCACCAGAGAAATTGGTATTCGCAAGGTGCTGGGAGCATCGGTGAGCAACATTGTCAGGCTGTTGTCGCAAGATTTTTTGAAGCTTGTGCTGGTGGGTTTTGCAGTCGCCATCCCGCTGGCGTGGTACGCTATGCAGCGGTGGCTGGCCGATTTTGCTTATCGCGTCGAACTAGAGTGGTGGGTATTCGCCTTGGCAGGAACAATTTCTATAATCATCGCGTGGTTTACCGTCGGGCTGCAAACCATGCGGGCGGCGCGGGTGAACCCGGTGGAGTGCTTGCGGGATGAGTAGTTGTATGATTGCGTTAGCCCCCGTATTGCAGCACGAAATTTAGCGGATCAATCACCGGAAGTGCCGACGAGAAGCAATCGAACGCCGTTGGTAGTGATAATCACTTCGCAGTCGCCACTTTGAGCGCAAACGACTTTAGCGTCTCGCTAAGAACGACTTCTCTTTGATCAAAGATCATCAGCTTTTGCATACGTGCAAAGTAATAAAAACTCACTGCAATCATACGTATATCCGTCGGAGTTACAAACCCGTGCTTTTTGTTCAGGAGGTACGTACCGGGCGTATCTAACCTGCGCCGAATAGTAGCCTTGCTAACCAATCAGTATACCGCAAACTGATATTTTTCTTCCTCCGCACTACCATCTATTCCGCAGGTTCCCTTACTTTGTCGCATACCCCTAAGCGACCCTATGGAAGAGCCCCATAAAAAGAAGAAAAGAGCCACCAAGAAGAAGGCCCCCCGCGTTCCCTACCACAAGAAACCGGAAAACCTCACTCCGCGCGATTGGCAGGCAGCGCTGCGCAAACAGTTTGCCGCCGACAACGACTTCGAGATCGAGAACCGGGGCGACCATCCGGTCTATTCCGACTTCACGGTGTATAACCCCACCTCCAAAAGCACCTATAAGGTAGCTATTCGCAGCAGTCTCAAGGAATTAGACGAAGGTGAGAACGACAACTTCTGCGCTTGCTACGACTTTAAGACCAACCAACTGGGCACCTGCAAGCACTTGGAAGCCACGCTGCGCAAGCTGTGGCGCAACACCCGTCTGCGCAAGCACTGGAAAGAAAAGCCAGTGCGCCCCTACACTTCGGTGTACCTGAACTACATCGGCGAGCGCCGGGTGATGATCCGGGTGGGTGACGAACGGCCGGAGGTGGAGCCCGACCCGTGGAAGGAAACCCAGCAGGAGACGATGCAACGGCTGGCTGACCGCTTCTTCGACAAGCGTAGACAACTAAAGCCGACTGCTTTTGCCAACTTCGATAAGTTTCTGGACAAAGCCCGCTCCACTGATCCTGACTTCCGCTGCTACGAAGACGCGCTGGAGTTTGTGCTGGAACAGCGCGAGCACGCCCGTCGTCAGCAACTGCTCGACGATCGGATCAAGAACCTGGAAGACCCCTACTTTGAGACATTACTCAAAACGGAGCTGTTCCCTTACCAGCGCGAGGGGGTTTATTTTGCGGTGCGGGCCGGTCGCAGCCTGATCGCCGACGAGATGGGGCTGGGTAAAACTATTCAGGCCCTGGCCGTCGCCGAGATGCTCAAGAAGGAGTTCCTTATCAGCCGGGTGCTTATCGTGTGCCCTACCTCCCTCAAGTACCAGTGGAAGTCAGAAATCGAGAAGTTCACCGACAGCACTGCCCACGTGGTGGAAGGCGGTCCGCTGGCCCGTCCGGCCCAGTATCTCGATCCGGAGCACTTCTACAAAATTGTGAGCTACCATACGGTAGGCAACGACCTGGAGGCCATCAACGACAGCGAAATCGACCTGGTGATTCTGGACGAGGCGCAACGCATCAAGAACTGGCAGACCAAAACCTCGCAGAGCGTCAAAAAGGTGGAGTCAGACTACGCCTTGGTGCTCACCGGCACCCCGCTAGAAAACAAACTGGAAGAGCTTTACTCCATCATCCAGTTCATCAACCCTTTCCTGTTGGGCTCTTTGTATGCCTTCCTGAACCGTTACCGAGTCACCGACGACGCCGGTAAAGTGACCGGCTACCAACACCTCAACGAGATCAGTAAGATTTTGCAGAACGTGATGCTCCGACGCACGAAGAAGAAGGTGATGAAGCAGCTTCCGTCGCGGCGGGACAAGAACCTGTTTGTGCCCATGACCGAACAGCAGCGCACCGTGCACGATGAGTACCGGGAGATGGTCGCCAAACTGGTACTCAAGTGGCGACGGCTCGGCTTTTTGCCCGAAAAGGATCGTAAGCGCCTTATGATCGGCCTCAATATGATGCGCATGGCCTGCAACAGTACCTACATTATCGACCAGAAGACCCGCCACGACACCAAGATCGACGAGCTGTTCAGCATCCTGGATACCGTTGTGGACACCGAAGATGAAAAGGTGGTTGTCTTCAGCCAGTGGGAACGCATGACGCGCCTGGTGGCGCAGGGCCTGGAAGAACGAGGCGTAGGGTTTCAGTACCTGCACGGCGGCGTGCCCAGCGCCCAGCGTAAGGAGCTGTTCACCAACTTCAACAAAGACCCCGACTGTCGGGTGTTTCTATCGACCGACGCGGGCGGAGTGGGGCTCAACCTGCAGGCCGCCTCGTGGATGGTGAACCTCGATATTCCCTGGAACCCGGCCGTGCTCGAGCAGCGTATCGCGCGCATCTACCGCCTGGGCCAGCGGCGGCGGGTGTCGATCATCAACCTGGTTTCCACCGGCACCATCGAGCACCGCATGCTCGATGTGCTCAGCTTCAAATCGGGGCTGGCCGAAGGGGTGCTCGACCAGGGCGATGATGCGGTCTTTATGAACGAAGACCGCTTCAAAAAATTTATGGACTCCGTCGAAGGTGTGGTGCCGGGAGCGGGCGGCGAAGTGGCGGCCGAAATGGCTACCGTGTCGGAAGAAGACACCCGCGACCAGCAGGTGATGTTCAGCAAACCGGGCACGGTGCCGGAGGAGTTGCCCACCAACGGAAAGGAGCCGGAAGTAGAACCGGTTGCTCTGGCCGCCGCCGTGGCGACGGAAAGCCCGGCCGACGGACAAGAACTGATGGCCAACGGGCTGAAGTTTTTCAGTCAACTGGCCCAGACGCTCAGCGATAAAGAGGCAACGGCCCGGTTGGTAAGTTCTATTACCGAGCGCGATGAAGCCACCGGCCAAACCTACCTCAGGGTGCCGGTAGACAGTGAGAAAACCGTAGAGAGCGCCATCACCATGCTGGGGACGTTGTTCAAGGCATTGCAGTAGAGACGGCGGCCAACGGTGATAAACGGAATGAGCCCAAGCTTTACGAGCGGAGTATGGATTTTTTAACCAGCAACCTCAAGCATACGCAGCAGGGGCAGAATTTTAACTCAACGGGAATACTGGAAGTGTCGAAGATAGCACTGGAAGAAATTGTACAGAATGTCTTGGTGCATCGCGAGTACCTGAAAAGCGCCGCTGTTAGGATACTCATCTTCGATAATCGTATAGAGATAGTCAGCCCTGGTCGGCTGCCAAACAGCCTTACCATTGAAAAAATAAAGTACGGCAACGCGGTGGCTAGAAATCCATTGATAGCCACTTTTTGCTCTAAAACGATGCCCTACTGGGGACTAGGATCGGGAGTTAAGCGAGCAGTTAAGGAACAGCCGAACATGAATTTTGTCAATGATATAGACGGGGAGCAGTTCACCGTCATTATTCCTCGTCCACCCGAAGTGTACCCGGACTGACTACTTTAACCACCGCAAATCGAACTGAAAGCCGGGTAGCACGTCTTCACCGGAAAGCAGTTGGCCATAGCCGTCGAGTACTTCCGGTTCAGGTTGTCCGGCCCGGTAGATAAACGCTTTTTCGTCCTTTGGATAGAATAACCAACCGAGGCGACAACCGTTGTCCATCCATTCGTCCATCTTTTCTAGAGAGGCTTTCAACGTGTCCGTCGGTGAGATCAACTCGGCCACAAAATCAGGACACAGGGGCGGAAACTTTTCTTGCTGCTCGTACGACAACGCTTCCCAGCTTGATTTCTCTACCCAGGCAGCATCGGGTGAGCGCATGGCCCCTTTAGGAAGAACAAAACCCGTGGAGGAGTTAAACACTTCGCCCAACTGATGCCCCTCGTTCCAATGGTCAAGTTTAGCACTTAGTTTATTGTTCTTTTTCCCAGTGAGGCCGCCAGTAGGTGACATAATAATGATTTCTCCGTTAGCATTTCTTTCAATTCTTAGGCCTCGTCCACGATTCTCTTGGCAAAAATCAAAGAACTCATCGTCGGTAAACCGGAGTCTTTCGGGCAGTTTGATTGCGTACTTTTCCATAGGTCATAAGGTACTACTTTTCGAGCAAAAAAGCTTTTAGATCTTCGTAACGGTGGCTCAGCAGGGTGGCTCGTTTTTCTTTCGTGACCAGTGCCTGCAAGGCCGGAGGCAGATCATACTTCTCCGCAATGGCTTCTTCCACCACGTCCAGAAACTTGGCCGGGTGCGCGGTGGCCAGCACCACGCCGTACGCATCCGAATTGGTCTCTCGCAGGTAGTCGCGCAAGCCGATGTAACCCACCGCCGTGTGGGGGCACATCACGTAGCCGTCGTGCTGCTCATAAACCGCACGAATAGCTTCCTGCGTCTGCACGTCAGTATAAAACTTCCCAGTGACCTCCTTCTTGATCGCGTCCCACCGCGCTGCAGTATCCGTTGATTCGGTTGGGTAGAATGCTTGCAAGCGGGCGAAGTTACTGGGGTTGCCCACGTCCATCGCGTTGGACAGTGTGCGCACCGAGGGGCGGGGAGTAAACGCTCCCGAGCTTAGGTACTGGGGCACGATATCGTTCGCATTCGTGGAGGCGATGATGCGGTGCACGGGCAAGCCCATCCGTTTGGCAATAAGCCCGCCGCAGAGGTTGCCAAAATTGCCACTAGGCACTGAAAAAACCAGTTCGCGGTCGGGGTCAAACGAAGGTTGCCGCTTTAGTTGGGCGTAGGCGTGAAAGTAGTAGAACGACTGCGGCACCAATCGGCTGATGTTGATCGAATTGGCCGAGGCGAGGTTCAGCTTCCGGTTGATACCGGTATCCAGGAAAGCCTGCTTCACCATCCGCTGGCAGTCGTCGAAGGTGCCATCCACTTCCAGGGCCGTCACGTTGTGGCCCACCGTGGTGAGTTGCTTTTCTTGCAAGTCGCTTACCTTTCCCTTGGGGTACAGCAGCGTCACCTGGATGCCGGGCACGCCCAGAAAGCCCTGCGCCACTGCCCCGCCCGTATCGCCCGAAGTAGCTACTAGTATGTTGACGTCTTTTTCTTGGGGACTCTTTTGTAGGAACCACGCCATCACCCGGGCCATAAAGCGGGCACCGAAGTCCTTGAAGGCCAGCGTGGGGCCGTGGAACAGCTCCAGCACCCGCACCTGATCATTTAGCTCCACCAGCGGGGCATCGAAGTTGATGGCATCGTCGATCAGGCGGCGCAGTTCATCGGGGGGGATTTCGTCGCTGAGCAGGGCTTCGGTTACCGTGAAGGCAATATCTGGGAATGACCGCGCCTCGATGCTGGCGAAGAACGACTCGGGCAGGCGCGGCAGTGAATCGGGCATAAACAGGCCGTTATCGTCGGGCAGGCTCTTAAATACCGCTTCCTGAAAGGTGAACGGCTGGGTTTGGTGCGTATCGTTGGTGCTGTAGAGTTGCATGGGAAACGAATGAATGATTTATAGAATGATGGAATGAATGATTAAATTAGGTAGTTAAGCGATGGGTTGCAAAGTTGACTCGTAATGTGGGGCTTTCAATCAAAATAAACATCGCGATGCTCCTGAGTTGCCAGTTCGTGTAATTGCTCAATCTGAGACTTTAGAATCCTTTCTTCCGACAGTTCGGGCAGATGTGTAACAGCGAAATAACGGGCGTCTTCAGTGTCGAACCCGACCTTCAGTTCTCCGGCCACTGCTTCGCACAAGAAAACCAATTTGTAGGCGTAAAACGGTTGGGGAGGGTGCGGATGGCATTTCTTATCGTATACCGCTAACAGGCGACGCGCCTTCGCCCGAAGGCCGGTTTCTTCTTTGATCTCTTTTTCGATGACTTCCGACGGAGTGAATCCCACCTCGCCCCAACCCCCTGGCAGCGACCATTTTCCGTCCAAGGATTCTTTCACGAGCAGTACTTCTCGGGCTTCGTTTAGGATTAAACCCCGTACGTCTACCTTGGGCGTAGGATAATCGCTGACCGGCATAAAAAAATTCTGAAGCACCGATAGGGGTTGTCCGGACGTGACGCTCAGCAATTTCAGGCTGATGGAGACTAGTTCTTCGTAGCGCTCCTTGTCGTACGCATTGTCAGCGTACAAGAGCCCGGTATCCGCTAAGGCTTTCACCCTTTTAATGAGTTCTAAGGCATTCGTTTCGTCCATCTCGTTGGGTTTCTTCTTCGTCGGTGCACGCAATTAATCTACCACCCGCGGGCCCTGTCGGTTCACCGACGACACGTACACTTCGCTATCAATATTAAGTACGCCGAACGCGTTTTGCATCTTACGACCCACTTCCTCAGCAATTTCGCGGTTTTTGCTCAGGGCAAACACCGACGGGCCGGAACCCGAGATGCCGCACCCGAGTGCTCCGGCTTCCAGGGCGTTGGCCTTTACGCTGTCGAAACCCGGAATGAGCAGCGATCGAATGGGCTCGATGATCACGTCCTGCATCGAGCGGCCGATCAGATCCAGATCGCACTGCCACAGGCCCGCAATCAAGCCGGCGGTGTTGCCCCACTGCACGGTGGCGTCCTTGAGTGAAATCTGCTTGCGCAGGATGCTGCGGGCGTCGCGGGTTTGCACTTCCACATGGGGGTGAATTACGGTGACCTGCAAGGCTTCGGGGGTGGGCACCTGAATCACGTCGAGCGGATCGTAGCTGCGGATGAGCACGAAGCCGCCCAGCAGGGCCGGGGCCACGTTGTCAGCGTGGGCCGACCCGCAGGCCAGTCGCTCGCCTTCCATCGCAAAGGGAAGCAGGTCTTGCTGATTAATAACCACCTTTTCCGGTTCGTAGCGCCGGAGCAATTCGTTGGCGGCGAACAGCCCAGCCACCGCACTGGCGGCGCTGGAACCCAATCCGCTGCCCAGCGGCATTTGTTTGTAGAGGGTGATCGCCATACCGTAGCGCGATTGCACCTGCGCCAGCAGTTGTTTCACCACCACCCCCACCGTGTTTTTGTCCGGATCGAGTGGTAACTTGCCGTCGTCACCCACGATCTTTTCGATAATCACCCGGCCCGGATAATCCGTGAGCCGCACCACCACCTCGTCGCCCGGATGATCAATGGCAAAGCCCATAATATCGAAGCCACAGGCCACGTTGGCCACGGTGGCCGGAGCAAACACTCGGATGCTATGATTTTGACTCATTGGTTAGGCAAAGGCCAAAGATAGCAGTTTAACGCTAAAAGTTGTCGCACTACCGGTTTGCTAAAAATCTACTACAGCAGATTTGCTCTTGATAACCTACCGACTGCTGAGCACCGGTTGGGACTGCAACAAAAAGGCCGTGATATCGGCCACGTCTTGTTCGCTGAGTTGCATATGCTTGGGCGAGGGCATGATGCTGAGGTTGAGCTGCTTCTTGTGCTCCACTTTTTCTTCCTCAATCATGTAGCGTCGCCCGTAGGTATCTAGCATCGTCACCACTGCGCCATCGGAGAGCAGTAGTCCGTAGACGGCTGCCCCGTCTTTCAGCATCACCAGGTAAGGTTCGTAACCGAAGGCTACTCCCGCTTCCGGATGCAGCAAGCCCTCCAGCATCCCCAGTTTATCGTATTTGGTGCTGATATTGGTGAGCATCGGCCCCACTTCACTACCGGCTTGGCCCATTTTGTGGCAGGTCAGGCAGTTGCTGTAGAACAGGCCCTTGCCATGGTTGGCATCCGCCGAGAGGTTGGCCACCGTTTCCAGGCGATACGAAGCCGTGTCGGAGGGCGAAAAATAGTGAGCGGCCAGTGCTCGAAGGTTGCGGTCGTCCTCTTGCATTATCGGCGGGCCGAGCTGTTGAACCAGAGAAGCAGGCAGCATCCCCTCAGCCGCCAGATAGATTAAGTGCAGCTTCCCGGCTTCTTGGCCAACCATTTTCTGAGCTGCTTCGGTGCGTTTTTCCAGCGCCGCGGTGGTGTCAGCTACTTGTCGTCTTAGTGCAAGCAGATTCAGATGGGCTTCCGGCGCGAGATCATTCGGCGATTCCCAATCTTTGAGGTACGCGCGCCATTCGTTGGTTTTGCGGAATTGCAGCCAGTACTGCGCCAGGCTGGCTACTTCATCTGTTCCGCTTTCGGCCAACTGCCGGGTAGCCGTGGCGGCTTTAGCAGTGGAAGTGAACGCCAGAGAGGTCAAGGCGCTCTTCCTTTCGGACTCGGGCAGTTGTTTTGAGGAAGCCCGGGTTGCCAGGGCGCTTACTGCGGCGGCGGGGTGCAGTTCTTCTACCAGCGAAGCCAGCGTAGGTGACCACTGCTCGGGAGCAGGAGCATCAACATGATCGAGCAGGGTGGCGTAGAACGCATCTTCCTTGCCCTGTAGTCCGATTCCTAACGCGGCAAGGTAGGCCTTATCCGCACCGTCGTACCCATCAACCAGCGCTAGGAAGATGCCTTGGGTGTCGGCCAGCGGCGTATCGCGCAGCGAGGTGGCTACTTCTCGTCGCACGGCGGGCGATTTATCCTGAGCAAGCTGCTGGGCGTAGTTTATGAGTTGCTGGGGCTGCGTCTGTCGCAACGCGCGAAACGCCGTAACCCTGATCTGAGGATTGTTATCGTCATCAAGTAAGTTTTCTACGAGTTCTATGCCCGGGGCACCCAACTGCGCTAGTAGCCACACCGCCCGGGCCCGGTGGTAGGGATTATCCGAAGCTAGCACCTTTTCCACAGCTGGAATAGCGGCAGCACCCTGCGCCTTAAGTCGGGCAAAACCCAGTTGGCGCACGTTGATGGCGGGGTTAAGCAACGCTTGCACCTGCCCTTCGGTGCTGCTCAGGTCGATCTTCGGAGTTTCTAGTACTTGGTCTTTAGGGGCAATCCGATAAATACGTCCGTAGCCTTTCTTGTCGTACATCTGGTGCCCACCCACGATGGGATCGTACCAGTCGGCCACGTAGATGGCCCCATCGGTACTAATAGCGACGTCGCTCGGGCGGAACCACTTACGTTGGTTTTCGTCCACATCGTTCCAGCGGTAGTCAGGATTATCGGTATCCACCGAAGAGATGAAAGCGGTGCGTTCCGACAGGTCGTATCCGGCCCCGACGGGCTCAGGATGGTAGCCAAAGATAATATTGCGTCCCGCGTCGGCGCTCAGGAGTAGTCCGCGGTGCTGCTTACCCAGTGCGTCGCTTTCGTTCACTACCACCCCAGTGGGCGAGCCCGAACCGTAGATGTCCCCGGCGGGCATCACTCCCGGGTCCTCTTGGTGCCAGTGGGCCACCTCGATGCTTTGCCCCGGACGCCGGTCGGCCTGCCAGGTGCGTTCGCCGGTGGCGTTGAAGTAGCCTGCGTTGCCGCCTTCCATCACCCAGGTGGTGCGGCAGGTGGCCACCTGGTCGTCGTTGTCGTTTTGCCACAGGTCGCCGTAGGAGTCCACGAACACCTCGTAGGAGTTGCGGAAGTTGTGGGCCAGCACCTCCAGGCCGGTGCCGTCGGGGTTCACCCGCAGGGCCAGACCGCCCGTCCAGATGCGCCCGTCGTCGCTGCGGTGGTTGGGAGAATTGGTGTTGTTGTAGGGCGTGCCGCCGTTGTAGATACTGCCGCTGTGCAGCGTCCACCCCGCTTGGTCGGTGACCATGTGGGGACCCGCATTACCGGTGTTAAAGTACCAGCGCCCATCGGGACCCGATACCACCGAGTGTAGTCCGTGGTCATGGTCGAGCCCGCCGAAGCCGGTGAGTAGCACTTCCTTTTTGTCGGGCACGTCGTCGCCGTCTTCATCGGTGTAGACGATGATGGAGGGCGAGCAGGAGACGATGACCTGGTTACCGATCACGGCGATGCCCAGCGGAGAGCGCAGGTCGGGGTCCTCGACAAATACTTTAGAAGTGTCGGCCACGCCGTCGCCATTGGTATCCTCCAGGATCATCACGCGGTCACCCTTCGGGTGCTCCAGATGGGCTTCGTGGTTGTTGAAGTCACGGTAGTTCACCGCTTCGATGACCCACAACCGTCCGCGGGCGTCTACGTCGATATTGGTGGGATTATAAAACTGGGGTGACTCGGCCCATACGGTGGCTTCCAGATCGTCGGGCAGGTAGAGTAATGGGTCGGGGGCGGCTTCTTCGGGGAAGTTCTCTGCTGGGGGAGAACAACTTAGCGTGAAGAGGAACAGAATGGGTAAACAGCAGAGCAGTAATTTCATAATTCTATCTTGAAACCAATGTAAAGCAAACATCAGAATGATCACCCTTTGTTCACTACACTCCTAATGTACTGGTTGTTAGCTTTGTACGTCTCTAATAAATCCATACCGTCGGGGCGGGCACCCTCAATAATCACCCACCCTTGGTAATTGATATCCTCCAGTATTTGGCCGACCCGTTCAAAGTCTACTTCTCCCTGCCCCAGCAGATGGCCGTTTTCTTTCATGTGTACTTCGCAGATGTATTCGGTCCCCAGGCGGGCCATCTCTTCGTAAATGTCGTAGCCCATTTTGTGGGAGTTGGCCACGTCGTAGTACACCCGCAGGTTGGGCGAGCCCACAGCCTTGATGATCGCCAGGTGCTCGTCGGCGCTCAGCCACGACTCGATGCCCAGCGTCACTCCGGCCGCTTCGGCGTGGGAAGCTACCTTGCGCAGGCGGCGGATCACTTCTTGCTGACCGGCTTCGTCTCCCTTCAGGTCACCCTTGCTAAAGAAGGCCAACAAGACAATCGGACAGCCCATCGCTTTGGCTACGTCGATGCTGTCGCGCACCCAGACTTCGGTTTGGGGCTCCGATTTGTAGGGTACTTCGTTGAGTTCGCCGATGGCCAGGCTCGAGATGCGCACGTTGTGCTTTTTAGCAGCTTTCAAGTACGCCTGCTGCACGGCTTTTTGCCGCAGGTGCATGTCATTAGCCGATGTGCCCAGGCTGACCTGCACTCCGTCCAGGCCGATTTTCTCAGCAAAGGAAAGTGCTTCAACTTCGCCCAGATGATTGATTGACCAGTCGCAGACGCCGATGGGGTAGTTTGCCTTGGCGGCGTCGGCTAGCGTGATCCACCAGGGACTCAACGTGGCTAGCCCCAGCAGGGCCGCTGAGCTTTTGATGGCCTGTCGGCGGGAGGGCAGGTGATTAGTTTTCATGGAGGTGTTTCAAAAAGTATGATGACCTAATTAATTGACAGCCAGAGACATTAGGAGCAAATTTGTATGTTATGACAATACAAATCACCCTTCATTGCCCCGGCTGTCAAAGCACGGGGTGCCCCGCACTAATGTTGTCAAAAATGGCCATAAAAACTACTCAGATAAACAAAACCACCTCTGCAAAGCGTGTCAGCGTCAGTTTATCGGTGATCACGATCGCCCGGCGACCCGGTTGAATTACTCAGGCTATCACTCTTCTCTGGATCGGCGTCTCAAGCGAATGTTTGTGCGGGGATGGGTATTCGCAACATTGCTAAAGTGGAGCAGATTAGCATTGGTGAAGTACGGTATTTTTTGACTAAGCTTAAATTTGTGCCTCAAGCCAAACAGTCCCACTATGACGAGTTGGAAGGGGATGAGTTTTGGCCACCGCGGCGCGGGGCTACGTAGGGAAAAAAGCTAATAAAGTCTGGTTAATCTATGCTTATCACCGGGCGAGCGGGGAGATTGTGGCTTGGGTATTTGGAAAGCGTAACTACAAGACCGCGCCACGGTGGCAGCTAAAGCTTTACGCAAAAGAATCAGAGCGCTTGGCATTACTTACGATCTCATTGCAATAGATGATTGGCGAAGCTTCAAAAAGGCTTTTCGTGCTGATGTGTGCCGAATAGGAAAAGAATTTACCGCGAATTTTACTACACCACAAACCTAAAGGCGGCGGCCGCCAAGGGTATTGAGGGAAACAATTGCCGCTTGAGACACCGAATCAGGAGAGCTTTTCGCCGGTCACGTAACCGCCCGGCGGCCCGGTTTTCAAAGAAAGTAGAAGACCATATTATCGCCTTTGAATCCAGCGTGGAACGCTTGCCTTCTTTTACATCAATTTTGGTTTCGTTTAAGCTATCATACTTTGTAGTACACCACCGTATTACAGTAGTTTCGCTAAATCACTAGGGCTTACCGTACCTACTATTAAAACGTACCTTAGTTTTCTAATCAATGCTTTTCTGGTTTCCCTGCTGTCGCCGTGGCATATCAATATCAAAAAGCGATTGGTTAAATCGCCTAAGATTTACCTGCGAGATTCCGGCATGTTGCACTACCTGTTGGGTTTGATGTCGTACGATGCCTTGTTGGGAAATATAGCGGTCGGCAATTCCTGGGAAGGGTTTGTAGTCAGTCAAATAGCCGCTACCCTGAAGTCGGACGATGAGATGTATTACTATCGCACCCAGGATGGAGCCGAAATAGACCTGCTGGTACGCAGAAGCAATCGATGGTTAGCCGCCGTTGAAATCAAATTTAGCAGTGCCCCCTCGCTGAGCAAGGGGACATACATTGCGATGGAAGATTTAGACATTGAAAAACTATGCGTCATCACGCCTGAGGCGGATACCTACCCGTTTGCCAAAAACGTTGAGGTCACCAACCTGCGGACATTTCTCAACGGCATCACGTAGGTTGCCTCCGTTTCTATTCACTTTTTCCGGTTGCTCTTGATTCCGACACTTATTCACTCCGCAGGCTCTTCACCGGGTTCATCAACGCGGCCTTTATGGTTTGGTAGCTCACCGTCAGCAGCGTAATGACTAACGCTCCGAAAACTGCGGCGGCAAATATCCACCAGTGCAGTTCGGTGCGGTATGCGTAGCTCTGCAACCAGTCGTGGGCAAAGTAGTAAGCGAGTGGGATGGCCAGCAAGCACGAAATAACCACCAGCACCACAAAATCGCGGGACAGTAATTGCCAAAGCTGCGCGACCGATGCTCCCAGCACCTTGCGGATGCCGATTTCTTTGGTGCGCTGCTCGGCCACGAACGAGGCGAGTCCGAACAAGCCGAGGCAGGAGATAAGAATGGCGAGGACAGCGAAGAAACCGGCTAACGTGCCAACCCGTTCTTCGTTGCTAAACTTAGCATCGTATTCGTCGTCAACAAATTTATAGTCAAACGGAGCCGAAGGGATGAGTTCACTAAACACCGCTTCTATCTGGGGCAATGCTTCTCTTGCCGTGAACTGCGGATTGATTTTGATAAACAACCAACCGGCCATCGCGTCTGAGTTGAAGATCACGGAAGGATAGGACGCTTCGTAGGGCGATTCTTTCACCATGTCTTTCACTACCCCTACAATAGTGAATTCCTGGCGTTCGTCCCAACTAGGATCAAAGCTGACAACCTGCCCCACCGGGTTATCCAGTCCCATAAGTTTTAGGGCCGATTCGTTGATGACGATGGCCGCGGTATCCGTGGTATAATCACGGGAAAAGTCCCTTCCCGAGATTACTTCCCAGCCAATGGCATTACCATAGTCGTGGGAAACCCAAATGGTATTGAAGGCCGGATTGGCATCCGGGGCTTTGCCCAACCAGCTAAAGCCGTCATTCCATCCCAGGGCATTGGTGAGGGGACGCGAAGACTTGGCTACCTCCGCTACGGTCCCGGTACGGATCAACTCGTTGCGAAGCCGTTCGTACGACTCGTAATACTCTGGAGAGTTCATGGGTAGCGTCAACAGTCCATCGCTAGCGTACCCTACCGGACGGTCTTTCACAAACTGAATCTGCTGATACACCATGATGGTGCCGATGATCAGGGCGATAGAAATAGTAAACTGAAAGACCACCAGCACTTTACGGGGAAGCGTAGCTAAACGCCCGGCCCGAAAACTACCCTTCAGTACGCTGACCACCTGAAAAGACGACAGGTAAAAGGCTGGGTAGCTTCCCGCCAGCAAGCCGGTCAGCACCGTGAACAGGATAAGCATTCCCCATAGTCCGGGACTGAGCCATAGCATATTGATTTCTTTGCCCGCTAAATTATTGAACCAAGGCAGCGCAACCCACACCAGAACTACCGCCAGAATAAAGGCCAGTACCGCAACCAAAAGCGATTCGCTCAGAAACTGGCTGATCAATTGACGGCGTACCGAACCCACACTTTTGCGGACACCCACTTCTTTAGCTCGTTTTTCGGAGCGGGCCGTGCTCAAATTCATAAAATTGATACAAGCCAGTAATAGGACAAAAATGCCGGTAATGCCGAAAAACCAGACAAACATGTATTCTTTACTGCGCACGTTGACTCCATTGTCAAACTGGGAATGCAAATGCCACTGAGACATAGGATGCAAAAAAACTTCGGGTTGCGCTCGTGCCGCATCTTCCGGATCAATGTGAGCCAACACCGCATCTTTCACCGCGGCGGATGCTTCTTCCATCCCTACGGTAGGTTGGACTTGGGTGTAAATCCGCATAAAGTAGTTGTCCCAGACATCCGGTCCTGTCCAATTATTTACCGCAAAAAACAACGCAAGCGGCACTATAAATTCAAGTTCATGAAACTCGGAATTAGCCGGTAAATCCTCGTAGACACCCGTTACTTTTACATCCATAGAAGCATTGATGGTTAAGGGCTGCCCGATGGGATCGGTATCCGCAAACAGCTTTTCGGCCAATGTTGCGGAAAGCAAAATAGAGTGCATGTCCTGAAGGCCGCTTTGAGTACCCTGTTGCATCCGCAAGCTCAGTATTTTGGGAGCATCGGCTTGCATGAAGCGGCCGACTTCCGTCAGTTTTTTATCCTCCGTAGCCACGACAAACTCAGCCGCCTGGGTAGCCGGTACTACGTACTCGAAGTAGCGGTCGTAGGTGGAAGCGAGCAGCGTTCCTAAACCAGGGGTCTGACTGTTATTAGTTTCGCGTTCACCTTCGTAGGTTGCGTGGCACATGACCTGCGCAACGCGGTCGTAATTCATATGATACTTATTAAACGACAATTCGTCGTAAACCCATAACCCAATCAGGATGGCGACGGCCATGCCGACGGCGAGTCCACCAATATTGATGAGAGAGTAGCCCTTGTGCTTAAATAGATTTCTCCAGCCGATTTTGAAATAGCTTTTGTACATCGCGTAGTGATTAGGGTGAGAATACAGGGAACTGAAATTTCTGATCGCAAACGGACGTAGGTAGTGCAGCACCTGGTACCAGTAGTTGAGTTTGGCCCGGCGCAACGAACGGTCTTCCAATGTCGCGTAAAACTTTTCCTCCAGGTCGCCCTGCACCTCTTCTGACAAGTCGTCGCGAAGAAACCAGCGCAGAAAGCGTTGGGCGAGGCGGGGTGGCATGTCTTGATCAGGATGCATAGGATAAGAGAGATGAACAGGATTCTTCTAAATGAAAACTTTAATTTTTTTGGTAATTGTACTACGAGCTATTTCAGGTCGTGCGATCAAACAGACCGCCTTCTCATATTAGTATTATACTATCCCCATGCCGTATCCCAACCATCCCCGCTATCCTGCTTATCCTGATTCAGATAATTACCCCATCCCCAGCGACGGATACTGCTGCCAGAGCGACAGCTTGAAATCGCGCGACGCCACCAGTACTTGCTGCCCGTAGGCGGTGATGGTGTAGATGCGCTTGCGCCGTCCGCCCCGCTTAGCGGTAGCCGCTCCCATCTCCGACCTCACGAAGCCCTTGTCTTCCAGTCGGCTCAGCGTAGAGTGCACCGCCCCGATGGAGACTGTCCGACCCGTTTGGGCAGCAAACTCGTCGGCGGTTCGTAGGGCGTAGGCCCCTTCGCCCAGGATACCGACCAGCAGCAGGATAGTCTCTTCAAAGTCGCCTAAGCGGGTTTCTTTCATAAGGCACTAAATTGTAGAGCTAATGTATAAAACATTTTTGATATGCTATACATTTTAGTAAGAAAAACTAAGAAGTTGGGGGGAGAAGGCATCGGTGGCTAGCGATTCGCTGCCTAACCGATTAATTCGCGCACCTGCACGTTGAGCGGCAATTGAATAGCGGCCACGGTGTCGTCGCGCGTTAGGGTTTCCATAAACTGGTAGCGCTCTTCGTTGGGCTGGCGATACACTTCCAACTGCTGCTTGTTCACGTCCACGATCCACACTTCGGGAATCCCCGCCGTGGCGTAGAGCGGAAGCTTGGTATTGCGGTCGTAGCGGAGTGTGCTGTCCGACACTTCAATCAACAACAGCACATCTTTGGGTGCAACTCCAGATTCGGCGTAGTAATCGTCGCGGAAGGGTAAAATCATGATATCCGGCTCAGGTTCAGAGTGGTCGCCAATCTTTACCGGGTTTTGTACACTTACAATGAAACTTGGTACCAAACGAGGGGCTAATAAGTTTGTTAGGCGACTCACAATGGCCGCGTGATAGTTTCCAATAGGGCTCATATAGATAATTTCTCCGTGAATCAGCTCGGTGCGGTCGTCTTCGTGCAGGATGCCCGCTTCGGCCATCTGGTGATACTCATCAATAGTGAATAAGCGTCGGGCTACATCGGTCGTCATAGTGTGGTAATTTAAGATTAATCATTCCCAAGATAGCCAAAAAACAGATGTGACCACAAGTACCTCTCCCGTTTTTAGGCAAACTCCCCGAAGTTGCGGTCTCCGTAGTAAATGCGCTCGTTGTAGGTGGCGTACTGCCCCACGCTCTGCTGAAACGCCCGGTAGTTGTCATAAATGCGCCGACTCACCGGATCACCGGCCGCCATGCCGTCCAGTATTTCTTTGGTATACTGCTTAAACATGCTCAGCACCGGCTCAGGGAAACGGCGGTACTGCACTCCTTCCTCGTCGGCCAGCTTTTTTGCGTATATGCTGTTCAGCTTTTCTGACTCGGCAAACGACCAACTGTTGAGCCGGGCGGCGGCGGCCTCCACAATCGCTTGCAGATCGGTGGGTAGCGCTTCGTAGCGCGAGCGGTTGGCGAACAGCTCCAGGGCCGTGCCCGGCTCGTGCCAGCCGGGATAGTAGTAATACTTGGCCACCTGGTAAAAACCCATCTGGTAATCGTGGTAGGGGCCGATCCACTCGGTGGCATCAATCACGCCGCGCTCCAGGTTGGTATAAATCTCGCCTCCGGCCGACAGCACCGCTGTGCCGCCCGCCCGAGCAAACACCTTGCCCCCAATGCCCGGAATCCGCATTTTCAGGCCGCTGATATCTTCGTTGGATTTGATCTCGCGGTTGAACCAGCCGCCCATCTGCATGCCGGTGTTGCCTCCGGGGAAGGGCAGCAGGTCGAAGGGAGCGTAGGTATCGCGCCACAGCGCTCCGCCGTCGCCACTGATGAGCCAGGCGTTCATCTGCTGGGCGTTCATGCCGAAGGGCACCGTGGAGAAAAACTGCGCGGCCGGAATCTTGCCGGCCCAGTAGTAGGCTGCCCCGTGCCCTAGCTCCACCGCTCCGTTGCTCACCGCGTCAAACACCTCGAGCGAGGGCACCAGTTCGCCCCCGCCGTAGACGGTGATCTCGAGCCGTCCGCCCGACATCTCGTTGACCCACTGGGCAAATTTGTTGCAGCCCTCGCCCAGAATGGGGAAGTTGGGCGGCCAGGTGGTGATCATCTTCCAGCGGTAGGTTTCTTTGAAGTTGAGGTAGGGAGCTTCGGCGCGCGCTTTCAGCGGTTCGGCGGTGCACCCAGTGGCCAGCAGCGCCGGAGCCGCAAGGGTAGCGGGGGCCTGAGCAAGAAAGCGGCGGCGGGGAATCGACTTCTTCATAGGGCAAATTGATGAAGGAGGCAATATAGAAGAAAAATTACTGCTTCACGTACACCTTGTCCTGCTCAAGCCGGTAGGCATTTCTGATCACCGGAATTCGTTCGCTAATCGTGGGCATCAAATTCGCCTGGTCGATAATCAAATCCGGCATATCGGAGGTGAGGTTGATGTAGACTTCCGACAGGTTCTCAAAGTAGTTCATGTGTTCAAGTTGCTCCGAAGCAATCTGCCAGTTCAGGTAGGGGGTGGCCGGTTTGGCGTTTTGGTAGATGCTCAGGTTGTCGCCCAGCACCAGCACCCGTTTATTCGCCACCAGCGCGTCGTAGGCCGTGGGCTGCACCAGTAGGGCCTCGGTATGCGCCACTAGGTTGATCGAAAAATAGTTGAAGAGCAAGGCGTAACCATTGAGCGGTAATAAGATCACCAGCAGGGCGGTGAGCAACTCGGCCCACCACCGGCGCTGAATGATGAGCAGGTAGTGGGTGATGAAGAAGGCAAAGGGTGGCACAAAGAACAGCAAGTGAAACGGGGCCAATTCTCGAACCCACAAAAGGGCTAACAATGCCACCACCACGTTCACGAACATCACCTGCTGTAAGTGGGCCTGCTGAATGGTGAAGCGGCGGTACTGGGCCACCTTATACACGGAAAGCACGAAAAACACCAATGCCACCGCCAGAATCACCAGCAGCGATACTGCCTTCACGTAGTGGTGGTTGGCTAAATAACCAAAGGCCAGCACGTACTGAGATATAAATTCGGAGCCCGTCTCCATCACGTAGAAATAGGTGAGCGCCACCGCCAACGGAAGCACCATTCCGTAGAGCAACAACAACGCCCTACGGGGCGACAAACTGGCAAAGAGCATGTAGGCGTAGAAAACCGGCACAATGAACAGCAGCGTGGGCAAGTGAAACAGGGCGGCCACTCCAATAAAGATACCCGACCGCAGAATCTGTCCGTCGCGCAGCGTACCCTCGATCCGGTCGAGCGTGTTGCGAAAGGCCAGCAGCACCCAGGTGAGGCTCATCAGCACCGGCGACAGCGTATAGAAGTCGAACGAAAAGCTCATGAGCAGTCCGTAGACCAGCGCAGGCACGTAGGTGCTTTCGCGATAGGCCTTCCGGGCTAGAAGAAAATCGTTGAACACCAAACTTTGGTAGATAGTGAGTAGCGCCGCCAGCATCGTATACACCCACCGTTGCCGATTGAAGAGCGCTTCTAATGTCCCGTAGACCGCCGCCGACAACGGACCCACATCGTCCCACACCCCGGCATACAACTGGTGCCCCTCCGCCAGCCGCTCACCCAGCAGCATCCAGCTGAGCTCGGGCAGCGTTAGCGGCGCATCCGATAGCCAGAAGGGAAGCCGGATGAGCAGCAGGAGTGCGCACACTCCCAGCATCCGGTACGGGTCATTGACTCTGAAAAAGCTTAGCATACGAAGCGCAAAAGAACGACGCTGCGCGCCGGGAAACAACGCAGTGTACTTTTTTATCCGGATTAGTGTGATTTGTGCAGTGGCAGTGGTAAGTTTGTTACGTTATGAAAGAAAGTAAGCGACAGAAACAGGCGGCCGGACTCATCCAACGCGACTTAAGTGAGCTATTCCAACGCAACGCCGCCAACTGGTTGGGGAAGCCTGCGTTTGTCACCGTTACTAACGTGACAATGAGCCCCGACCTGAGCGTAGCCAAGGTATACCTGAGCTTTGTGCTCGACGACAACCGGCAGGAGATGATGGACACCCTGAACCAACGCAAGAGCGACGTGCGGCGGGTGCTGGGCAACCGCATTGGCAAGGCAGTGCGGGTGGTGCCCGAACTGATCTTTTACCTCGACGAAAGCGCCGACTACGCCAGCCACATCGACCAACTGCTGTCCGATCTAAATATCCCCCCGGCCCAAGACGATGAATCGTAACTTAGTCCACAGTACACGGTCGACAGTCCACAGCAAAAGAATACCGCTTTTCACGGTTGCCTCCGGACTATCGACTATCGGCTACCGACTGTGGACTACCGACTATCAACTGTCAACTTGCTCATGAACTTCCCCCTCCTCGTTGCGCGCCGCTACTTCCGGTCGAAGAACACCAAGAACTTTATTCAGGTGATCTCGAACATCTCGATGGTCGGCGTAGCCGTGGGTTCTATGGCCCTGGTGGTGGTGCTGTCGGTGTTCAACGGTCTGGGAGACCTGATCCGCGCTTCGTACAATACCTTTGATCCCGAACTGAAAGTTGTGCCCGCTCAGGGGAAAACATTTCTGTTCACCGACTCGCTCTCTGCCCAACTGCAGGCGCTGCCCGGCGTGAGCCTGGTGACCGAGGTAATCGAAGACAACGCGCTGGCCCGCTACCAAGACGCCTCCAAGGTGGTGAAGATCAAAGGGGTGAGCGACAACTTTGTGAAGCAAAACCGGCTGGATCGGGCCATGATTTACGGCGACGTGGTGCTCAAAGACGAGCAGCGCAGCTACGCCATCCTGGGGCAAGGCGTGCAGTACGACCTATCCATCGCTCCGTCTAACGATTTCTATTCCCTGCAAATATTCAGCCCGCGGCGCGGTTCTTCGGGCAGCACGGGCTTCAATCCCAACCCGATGGCCAGCTACGTGCGGCGCAAGAACATCATGCCCGGCGGGGTGTTTGCCATCCAGACCGAGTTCGATGCCAACTACGTGATCGTTCCCCTCAGTTTTGCGCAAGACCTTTTTGAGTACGGGAACGAACGCACCGCCCTCGAGATCAAGAGCCAACCCGATGCCAATCCGAACCGCGTGCAAAGGGAAATTCAGGATGTGCTGGGCGACGATTTTCTGGTGCTCAACAGCGACGAGCAGCACGCCAGCCTGTTGCGAGCGGTTCGATTTGAGAAGTTGTTCGCCTTCATCACCTTGTGCTTCATTCTGGCGGTAGCCTCCTTCAATATCTTCTTCTCCCTGTCGATGCTGGCCATTGATAAACGCAAGGACGTGGCCATGCTCTACGCCCTGGGATCCACCCAACGCACCGTACGCCAAATTTTCTGGTGGGAAGGAATTATCATCGCTCTCATCGGTACCATCACCGGCCTCACGGTAGGTTTTCTGATCTGCTGGGTGCAGCAAACCTTTGGCGTGGTGTCGATGGGTATGCAAACGGCCATCATCGACGCTTATCCCGTGAAGATGGAGCTCAGCGACTTCCTCTACACCGCCCTGAGCATCAGCGTGATTGCGCTGCTGGCCACCTATCGCCCCGCGGTAATTGCCGCCCGCACCCAGGTAAAAGACTTTTTGTAATATCGGTTTTTTGGCTACATTGTACCCTGCCAAAACCTAACCGATACCGCAGTCAACCTACCTGGCGCATGAAAGTGTCTACCGACAAACCCTTCAAGGTAATCTACTCGCTGTTTGCGCACGAGTATCTGGGCTACCTTTTTGAGTCGTTTGCCGTGCAGCTAGACGAACAACAGCGCTTCACCTTCGGGCACCAGAACATTTCGCACCTCAACGCCCACGAATTTGCCCAAGACCTGAATGATGACGACTATCGCCTGATCGAGCTCATGGATAGCATGCAGCAGGAGGTGGTGATTCAGAAGTTTCATAAAAAAAAGATCAAGCCGCACGAGTTCTTCTCCAAGGTGTTCGAGAGCGATAGCGAACGGCAGCAGCAGGTGCGCGACGAGATTGACCGCTACCTGGAGAGCATTCGCACCCAGGTGCTTCCGCTGCTGAGCGGCAAGTCGCTCTTTGAGATGAGTAACGACGGCGAGCCGGTGGGCAACCCCATCGAAGTTATGGCGGAAAAGGCGACCGTGCTGTTTCACTTTCGCCGCAACGAAGAAAATACCCACTACTTCCCCACCATCAAGCACCGGGGCGAGAAATTGGAGTTTCAGTACAAGAACGCCTACATTGTGGGCAAAGAACCCGCCTGGATGGTGCTGGAAGGCAGACTATACACTTTTGAGAAGGACGTGGACGGCAACAAGCTAGCGCCTTTCCTCAAGCGAAAGTTCATTGTGATCCCCCGCAAGGTAGAAGACTCGTACTACCGCAAGTTTGTGGCCCCGCTGGTGGCCTCGTTCGACGTGTACGCCAAGGGCTTCGACATCCGCTCAGAAAGCCACCGTCCCGAACCCCACCTCACCTTCTACGAGGTGCAACCCGACGCCGCCAGTGCTACGGACGGCAACGCGCCAGGTTCTCCTCCTGCCCGCCCCGGGGCTGAGGACATTGCCTTTGAACTTACGTTTGAGTACGGAAAGCACCGGCTCATTCCCAACCAGGAGGAAACCGTAAGCGTGGTGGTGGAGAAGGAAGACGACCAGTATACCTTTCGCCGAATTGTGCGCGACATGGCACACGAGATTGGCGTGATGCATCTGCTGAAAGATCAGAGCCTCGACTTCCAGCAGTGGCCCGCCGTGCTGGATAGAAACAAGGCTCTCAACTGGATCAACGGCCACAAAGCGCAACTAGAGCAGGCGGGCGTGGTGGTGCACCAGCAGAGCAACGGCAGCAAGAAATACTTTCTGGGCCCCTCGTCGATCAACGTGCAGGTGCGCGAGAATATCGACTGGTTCGATATCCACGCGGTGGTGTGCTTTGGTGAACACGAAATCCCCTTCAAAAAGCTTCGCTCCTTTATCTTAGCTAAGAAGCGCGAACTGCTGCTGCCCAGTGGCGAGATCGCTATCATCCCGGAAGCTTGGTTCACCGAATACTCAGAACTGTTTGCCTTGGCCGAAAAATCAGGCGCGGACGAGGCCGACGCTGTGCGCCTCAAAAAGCACCACCTGGCCCTGGTGCAGCACCTGCAGAGCGGCGAACGGGCCCAGGTGACGATGGACCGCAAGCTGGAGGGCCTGCGCAACTTCAGCCAGATCGAAGATTTCCCGATGCCGCAGCACTTCCGGGGCGAACTGCGACCCTACCAGAAGGCAGGCTACAACTGGATGCACTTCTTGAACCAGTACCACTTTGGCGGATGCCTGGCCGATGACATGGGACTGGGCAAAACCGTGCAGACGCTAGCCCTGCTGCAACGACAAAAAGAAGAACACGCTCTCACCAACGAAGGGCCCGCTACCTCGCTGCTGGTGATGCCTACCTCGCTGATCTACAACTGGGAGATGGAAGCTAAGAAGTTCACCCCGCAACTCAAGGTATTTATCTACACCGGTACCCACCGCGAGAAGAACGTAGAGCAGTTCGCCGACTACGATCTGGTGCTGACTTCCTACGGCATCGCCCGGCTCGACATCAGCATCCTGCGCGAATACTACTTCAACTACGTGATCCTGGATGAGTCGCAGGCCATTAAAAATCCTAACTCGGCCATTGCCAAAACAGTACGCGAGTTTAATACCCGCCACCGCCTCATTCTCACCGGCACGCCGCTCGAGAACAGCACCCTGGACCTGTGGTCGCAGATAACGTTCATTAACCCGGGGTTGCTGGGCACCAAGGCCTTCTTCAAAAACGAGTTTGTCACTCCCATCGAAAAGAAAGGCGACACGAATAAGTCAGAAAAGCTTTACGCGATTATTAAACCATTTATACTACGGCGGCAGAAGTGGCAGGTGGCCACCGAACTTCCCGAGAAAATAGAAAACGTAACCTACTGCTCGATGACCGAAGAGCAGGAGGCCCGCTACGAGGAGGTGAAGTCGTTCTACCGCAACGAAATCCTAGACCTGATCGAAAACAAGGGCATCCAGAAATCGCAGATGCTGTTGTTGCAGGGGCTCACCCAACTGCGGCAGATCGCCAACCACCCCCGGATGGTGGACGAGGCTTACTCCGACGGTTCGGGCAAACTGAAAGACATGATGCACATGCTCACCAGCGCCATCAGCGAGGGACATAATATATTGATATTCAGTCAGTTCGTGAAGCATTTAACCCTGGTGAGCGAGCAGTTGCGGGAGAGCGATATAGCGTATGCTTATTTAGACGGCAGCACCAAGAACCGGCAGGCGCAGGTAGAAAGTTTTCAGGAAGACCAACTGCTACGCGTGTTTCTGATCTCACTGCGGGCCGGAGGAGTAGGGCTCAATCTCACCAAAGCCGACTACGTGTTCATCCTGGACCCCTGGTGGAACCCCGCGGTGGAAAAGCAGGCCGTTGATCGGGCGCACCGCATTGGTCAGGAGAACCGGGTGTTCACCTACAAATTCATCACCCGCGACACGGTGGAGGAGAAAATCCTGCGCCTGCAAGAAAGCAAACTCAAACTCGCCACCGACCTGATCTCTACCGAAGAAAGCTTCGTGAAGAAACTGACGAAGGATGACATCAGTGCCATTTTGAGTTAGGATGTCCGCTGCAAATGGTTATTGGGTTTGTTTGTTGCACCCGGGGCGGTATGGCAGACAAATACCAAAACAAATACCGCATCGCTTCGGCCCGAGCCCCTTGGTGGAATTATGGCTGGAACGCCGCGTATTTCATCACGATTTGCACCCACAACCGCAATCATTTTTTCGGCGAGGTGGTGCTGGACACCATGCGATTGTCGCCCGTGGGGGCGTTGGCCCATCAATATTGGCAGGAAATCCCGGATCGTTTTCCGTACGCCCAATTGGACGCCTGGGTGGTGATGCATTCCATGCCGGGCCGAACCACGTTCATGGTATTTTGATAATCTGTAGAGACGCGATTAATGGGGCGGCCATCCGCCGCGTCTCTACCGATACGGAAACGGAAACGACCGGCGGCGTCACCGGCCACCATAACCCCATGTTGCACGACAATGTATCGCGCATCATCCGGTGGTACAAAGGCCGGACTACATTTGAATCGCACAAAATTCGACCAGATTTTACCTGGCAAACCCGGTTCTACGACCACATCATTCGCAATCGCACGTCTGAGGACAATATCCGTCAGTATATACGCAACAACCCCGCCCGCTGGGTGGACGACCAGTTTTATGTATAGGATGACGATGCAATGGATTCCTGTATCCAAAATCGGCGTATTCCGACAAAAATTCCTAGCTTTACGCCGTTTTAACAGAACTGCCCATCTCTATATTCATGCAAGCACTATCCGACCGAATTAAGAACCTAGAAGAATCAGCGACCTTGGCCATGGCCGCCAAAGCCCGCGAGCTGAAGACCCAGGGTCATGATGTGATCAGCCTGAGCCTCGGAGAACCGGATTTTCCTACCCCCGAGCACATTCAGGCGGCGGCCAAAGCGGCCATTGACGAGGGCAAGTACTTTGGCTACTCACCGGTGCCGGGCTACCTCGACCTGCGGCAGGCCATCGCCGACAAGTTTAAACGCGACAACACCCTAACCTACACTCCGAACCAGATTGTGGTGTCTACCGGAGCCAAGCAATCGCTCGCCAACGTGATCCAGTGCCTGGTCAACCCCGGTGAGGAAGTGATCATCTTTTCTCCTTACTGGGTGAGCTACGCTGATATCGTTCAACTGGCCGGGGGCGTGGCCGTTCCGATTACCGGCACTATCGAGAACAACTTCAAGGCCACCGCCGAGCAGCTAAGCGCCGCGATCACTCCGCGCACCAAAGCCATTATGTATTCCTCGCCCTGCAACCCCACCGGTGGTGTGTTCAGCGAGCCGGAGCTGCGGGCCATTGCCGAGGTGGTCACCCAGCACGAAGATCTCTACGTGCTGGCCGACGAAATCTACGAGTACATCAACTTCGCGGGCGACCACGTGAGTATGGCCAATCTGCCGGGCATGTACGAACGAACCATCACCGTAAACGGCTTGTCGAAGGGCTTCGCCATGACGGGCTGGCGCCTGGGCTACATCGGTGCTCCCGAGTGGCTGGCCAAGGCCTGCAGCAAATACCAGGGGCAGATCACCTCGGGGGCCAACACCATCGCGCAGCGCGCCGCTATTGCCGCCCTCACCGGCGACATGACGCCTACCCACGAGATGGCCAAGGCCTACCTGCGCCGCCGCGACCTAGTCATCGAACTGCTCAACGATATTCCGGGAGTGAAAACCTACGTACCCAACGGCGCCTTCTACATCTTCCCCGACGTGAGCCACTACTTCGGCACCGCTGATGGCGAACGCGCTATCAAAGACGCGGACGATCTGTGCATGTACTTGCTGGAAAAGACCCAGGTGTCACTCGTGACCGGGGCAGCTTTCGGGGCTCCGAACTGCATTCGCTTATCCTACGCCGCCTCCGACGAAAATCTGCGCGAGGCCATTCGCCGCGTGAAGGAAGCCTTGGCGCAGTTGCAGTAGAGAAATATCTCTCAACACAGCTCAGCTAGCTGAGTGCCCCCTTATCTTCTGTCAATGAATTCGTCGTTTGACCGTTTGTTTGCTACGTTTGCTCAGCGTACTGTGCTGATCGTGGGCGACGTGATGGTGGATGCCTATGTATGGGGCCGGGTGGAGCGCATGTCACCCGAGGCTCCGGTGCCGGTGGTCCGGGTGAACCGACGCGAAAACCGGCTGGGCGGAGCGGCCAACGTGGCTCTGAACGTGCAGGCGCTGGGCGCTACTCCCCTGCTATGTGCGGTGGTGGGAGATGATGCATCCGGCGAAGCCTTTAAGCAGCTACTGCGGGATCAGGGGATCGCCACCGACTATATCGTGCGCAGCGCCGAACGCACCACCACCGTGAAGGAGCGCGTAATCGCCGGGTCGCAGCAGGTGGCGCGCATCGACGACGAACACGATCACCCGCTGAGCGACGCCGAACGGCAGTCGTTGCTTATTGTAGCTGATCAAGCCCTGGAGCAGGCCGATGTGGTGATCTTTCAGGATTACGACAAAGGGGTGCTGAGCGAAGCGGTGATCCGGCACATCACGCAGCGCGCGCAAGAAAAGGGCATTCCCGTGGCGGCAGACCCTAAAAAGCGTAATTTTTTGCACTACCAGGGCGCTTCGCTGTTCAAACCCAATCTGAAAGAACTACGGCAGGGATTGCAGCAGGAGCGGCTGGCCCTGCACCACGAAACCTACGCGCCTCTGAATAACGAACAGGCGGCTATTCAGGAAGCGGCAACGGCACTGCGTACGCTGCTCCACCATCAAATCACGTTAATCACCCTGTCTGAAAAGGGCGTCTTCGTGGATACCGATGCCGACGAGGTTCACTTTATCCCCGCGCACGTGCGGCAGATTGCCGACGTGTCGGGGGCGGGTGATACGGTGATTAGCATTGCGGCACTGTGCCTGGCTTCCGCAACACCTCCCCCTACCCTGGCCTCCCTGGCGAACCTGGGGGGCGGCATCGTGTGCGAATACACCGGAGTGGTGCCCATCGACCGCGCCCGGCTGCTGACCGAGGCCAACGAATACCTGATCGAATGACCAACGGGTTCGTGCGTTTGCGCTGGTTTGTGCTGGGGTACGTGCTGCTCATCACGGTTGGTACGGTACTGCTTAGCGCGTCCTGGGCCGCGGCCTCCGACCCAATTACCCTGCCGCAGGCGCTGTTCACGGCGGTGAGCGCGGTTTGCTTGGTCGGACTCACGGTGGCCAATACGGCAACGGATCTTTCGTTGGCCGGACAGGTAGTTGTCCTGTTCCTTATTCAGGCCGGAGCGGTGTTTTACCTGTTTTTTGCCGTGCTCACGGTTCGGCGGATTGCTGGTTCGGCCGATGAGCTCGCCTCGCCTCGCAAAGTGCTCTACCGGGTGCTAAAGATCACCGCACTGGTGGAAGGAGGCGCTTTTCTGCTGATCTACTACACCGGGGGTAGCGCTGCCTCCGTGGGAACAGGACACAAGGTATTCAGCGCAGCCTTCCACGCGGTGTCGGCCTTTAACAATGCTGGCTTCAGCGTGCTGCCCAAAAATCTACATTCGGTGCCGCGGGCGTTCGTGCTGCATTTGGTGATGCTGGCGGCGTTCGGACTGGGCGCATTGGGCATTGACGTGCTCTACGACCTGTTTTCGCCCCGGAGGCTGCGGCAACGCCTGGCCACTCCCTCAATTGACTGGCGGTGGGCGACCAAGGTATCGGTGAACACTTCGGCATTTTTGGTAGGATTAGGGGCGCTGTTGTTCTACGGCCTGGAACGAGACGGTGCGCTCACCAGCCTCAACCTCACCGAAAAGCTCATCGGAAGCGTGGTTCAGTCCGCTACTGCGCGTACCGCGGGTTTTTATACGGTGGACGTCGCCCAGCTCACTCCCGCCACGCTGGTGCTGATGATCGGATTGATGTTTATTGGTGGCGGAGCGGGTTCCACCGCCGGAGGAATTCGTACGGCGACACTTCACCACGCGTTTGCCTTCCGAAAACAAGAACCGACCGAGGCGAGATCAATCGCATGGTGGATAATCTGCTACGCTGGGGTGGTGAATGCCCTAGGAGTAATCATTCTTCGGTTCACTGAACCGACGCTAGATCTGGTGTTGCTGGTCTTCGTGCAGGTATCGGCTTTTAGCTCAGTAGGTTTGCATCCGTTAGAGATCGCTACGCTGAGTTCGGCCGGACAAACCGTGATTTTGCTTGCTATGCTACTAGGACGCATCGGCATCCTCGCCCTAACGATGTGCTTATTAAAAAATAGATCGCTAGCATCTCGCCACTAATCACTTTATGTCGCTGGCGTCCCGCCAGTGACTGCTATCATTCAGGCTTCCGGCCGACGAACAGCGACGCGTCTCCTACGAACCACCTCCCAAATCACCCCCCCCACCACCGCCCCGTACTCGAGCGCCGTAATCCCCAGGTTCTCCGAAAAACCCGTAGCAGTGTACCCGGCGTAGGAGAAAAAAATCAACCCTGACCAGAGCACCGCGTAGCGGTAGGGTGTGAGTACGGTGAACGCCAGCAGCGGGGTGACGTACCAGGGGTGCACGGTGGTCGACAGCAGCAGGAAGATCAGCCATACCCAACCAAAAGATGCCAGTAAAAAGCGCTGACGCTCCAGCAGCGCGTAAATCATAGTGCAAAAAAACGTGCTGATCGCTAGCCAGCGTCCGGCCGACTGGATGATATTGTAGCCCTTCTGATAAAAGCCGATCTCGCGGACGAGGTAATAAACACTGGCGTTGAACTCGAATTTCCGAAAGTACAATCCTACGCTGTCGCGCATGCCCGCCAGCAATTCGGGCGTGACCAGCGGCAGAAACAGCGTGATGATCGCAACACTCACCACCGCGTAAAAGAGCAGCGCCCGCTTCCAGCCCAAGCGGCGGAAGTACAGCGGCAGAAAGATCAGCGGCACCAGTTTAGTGCACACCGCTAGGGCCATTACCACTCCGGAGATGATCAGTTGCCGCTGCCGTAGCAGGTAAACGCTGCCTAAAACAAAGGTAATCATCAGCGCCTCAAAGTGCAGGTTACCCGTTAGCTCGATAATTACTAGGGGATTGAGGGCGTAGAGCAGCACAGCACGGGGTGCGGGGCGATAAGAGTGTTTTGGCTCGTTTTGGCTGGCACGACGGAGAAGAATATTGAGCAGGGAATGTCGAGTGCCAAAGGCCGAAGGATTTGGTATCTCACTTCGAGATTCGGTATTCTCTGCTCAATGCCGCCGGGGCTCCGGCTCGATGTTCTTTTTGTCTTTATCTAACTGAATAGGTTGCTCAACTGGCAGTAACTGCATCAGCAACCACAGCGTGAGCAGTTCGGCCGCGAAAATCACCAGCCGAATGACGATGGCACTGTCCCGCACCGAGGTGGGTGAAACCCAGGCCGCCAGGGCAAATACTGCCTGGTTCACCGGCGGGTAGATGGTGTAGTAGTCCGGCGAGTTAAGCTGATTATAAAGTTCTTGATCAATGCCGGTGGCGATCACGTTTCCTACTCCCTGCATGATTTCCGATGGCAGGTACGCAAAAGGGTCGTAGCCCTGGTAGAGCAGTCGGCCGTCCCACACGAAGCGATAAATATCGTCCGATAGGTTGGGCAGCATCGGAATAAGCGCCAGCCGGGCCAGCACTGCTACGATAAGCAATTGCTTCACCCGCCGGGGTGTTTGGGCCAACCGGTAGCTCAGCAGATACGCCACAAACGAGAACGAGTACACCGCCAAAAGCAGTGCCGAATCGCTTCGCGTCACGAAGTATCCCAGGATAGTGATGCTTGCCAGAAAGAAAGAAGCGACAACAGCGGCAAGAATCTTACGCGCAGGAAGTGTCCGATCAAGTAGGTTCAAATCTGTTGCTTTGGGGGAATATAATCACTTTTATCGTTGCTAAACGGGTCTAGGTCAGGAATAATCTCTAAAGAAAGGCAAGTTTTCAGTAGCATGTATCGCGGTAATTTGCGTCAAATAGTACATTAGTCGGCCCTTTATTATATATTTGTTATCAATTTTTTAATTCCTGTTTAAACCCAACGTATGAGATCATTTCTACTGAGTCTTGTTTTGTTATTAGGAACAAGCTGGGCACTCCGCGCCCAAGACCTCACCGTGTCCGGCACGGTCACCGGCGGCGACGGCGAACCCATCCCGGGCGCCAACGTGCTACTCAAGGGCACCACCCTGGGCACCGTCACCGACATCGACGGCAACTATCGCTTGCAGGTGCCCGAGGATGCCGGGGTATTATCCTACTCCTTTATTGGTTACGGCACTATTGAGGAGGAAGTTAACGGCCGCTCCACCATCAACGTGGCCCTGGCCGACGATATATCGCAACTCTCCGAGGTGGTGGTAACGGGCTATGGCACCCAGATCAAGCGGGAGCTTACGGGCAACATCGCTAGCATATCGGGCAAGGCCCTTGAGAACATTCCCGTTCCTTCGTTAGAGCAGGCCATGCAGGGCCGCGCTGCCGGGGTGTTTATTGAATCGAACAGCGGTAAGCTGGGGCAGGGCATCAAGGTGCGCGTGCGCGGTTCATCATCCGTCACCGCCAGCAATCAGCCGCTCTACGTGGTGGATGGAATACCCATCACTTCGCAGAGCCAGTCAAACCCCACCTCCAACTCGGATACCAATCCGCTGGCCGACATTAACTTCAACGATGTAGAGTCAATTGAAGTGCTTAAAGATGCCTCAGCGGCGGCCATTTACGGCGCCCGCGCTTCCAACGGCGTTGTGTTGATCACCACCAAGAAGGGCAAGAACGGCAAAACTACTTTTAACCTCAACGCCTTCACCGGCTTCAACGAGCCCACCAACCGACGGGAGTTTCTAAACACCGCCGAATACGTGGAGCTCTTCACCGAATCGGCGCTCAACGAAGGGTTTGACCAGTCGTTTGTTGAAAACCGTTTCACGCGCTACGGGGCGGGCAGTGAGGCGGCTTGGCAAATTCCGGGCGAACCGGGTTACGTGGACACCGACTGGCAGGACGAGATATTCCAGCGCGGAGCCAACAACCAGGTGAACCTTAGCGCCAGCGGCGGCACCGAAAAAACCCGCTTCTACGTGTCAGGCTCCTACAGTGACCAAGAAGGCATTATCAAGACCAACCGCTTTCGGCGCTACAGCGGCCGGATGAATCTGGACCATACCGCCACCGAGAAGCTGTCGTTTGGGGTTAATTTCAGTCTGTCGCGTTCCATCACCGACCGCCTGCCCAACGATAACTCATTTTCTACTCCGGTGCAGAGCATCGCCCTGCAACCCATGACCCCGCCCATCGATCCGCGCACGGGCGAGCTGAGTGGTAACTACACCCAGTACTACAATCCGCTCATCGATTTTGCCCACGCTTCTCGGGTCACGGGGGTGTTTCGAACCATCAGCAACGTGTTTGCCCAGTACCAGATCGCGCCCACGCTTTCGTTCCGCAGCGAGTTCGGTATTGATCTGCTGCTTCAGAACGAGGAGAACTACTTCGGCAAAGAAACCGCTCGAAACAGCAGTGCGCCCAATGGGGTAGGCGACAATCGCTGGGTGCAGGTGGCCAACTACAACACCAACAACATCTTCCGCTACACTCCGACCCTCACCGAAAACCACAGCGTAGAAGCCGTTCTGGGGATGAGCTACCAGGAAAGTTCTACCGACGAGTCGTTCGTAGAGGGGCAGCAGTTCCCTAGCAACGCCTACCGAAAAATTGTTTCCGCCGCCGACATCACCGACGGAGAGTCGCGCGAGACTGGGTTTAGCTTTTTGTCGTACTTCGCCCGAGTCAACTACGCTTTTCAAGATCGCTACCTGCTCACGCTAAGTGGCCGGGTAGACGGATCGTCGCGTTTCGGAGCCAACAATCGCTACGGCTTTTTCCCCGCCGCGGCACTAGGTTGGATTCTGACGGATGAGGCGTTTTTGGCGGAAAGTAGCGCGCTGAGTTTCTTGAAACTGCGGGCGAGCTACGGAATTACCGGAAACGCGGAGATTGACAACTTTGACGCCCTAGGTCTTTTCACCGGAGAGGGTGGCTACGCCGGAGTGCCCGGACAGCGTCCGTCGCAGATCGCTAACCCCGACCTGCGCTGGGAGCAAACTACCCAGTTCGACATTGGGTTAGACTACGGCTTGGTCAACGATCGCCTGAGCGGCGAGATCAACTTTTACGTGAAGGATACCCGCGATCTGCTACTGAATGTGAACGTGCCCACCACCACGGGCTTTCTCACCCAGCTACGTAATATAGGCCGATTGCAGAACCAAGGGTTTGAGTTTGTGCTTAACTCGCGCAACCTGATCGGAGACTTTCAGTGGTCTACCAGCCTGAACTACGCCCGCAACGTTAACGAAATCACCGATTTGCAAGGACAAGTGATTGAGGGCGGCTTCTTGAACCGGGCGGTAGAAGGCCAGCCCATCGGGGTGTTCTTCGGGCCGGAGTACGCGGGAGTAGACCCGGCCAACGGTGACGCGCTGTATTTTGTGAACGCGACCGATGCCGACGGTAATATCGTTGATCGCTCCACCACCAACAATTACAATAATGCCAACCGGGTGGTGCTCGGTGATCCGAATCCTGACTATACGGCCGGGGTGACCAACAACTTCTCGTATAAGGGTATAGAGCTTAATATTTTCTTCCAGGGAGTGTTCGGCAACCAGATTTACAACGGCGGCGGAAAGTTTCAGACCGCCAACGGTGATTTCTTTGATAACCAATCGCGTGATCAGTTGGCCCGCTGGCAGAATCCGGGAGACATCACCAACGTGCCCCAGGCGCGCCTGTTCGGCGCCAACGGCACTGGCGAATCATCGCGTTATTTATCCGACGGATCGTACGTGCGCTTGAAAACGGTTACGCTGGGCTACAGTTTGCCCACTTCGCTCATTGAGCGAGCGAACCTGTCGCGGTTGCGCGTGTACGTGTCGGGTCAAAACCTGCTCACCTTCACCGACTACGAAGGCTGGGACCCCGAGGTGAACACCGATTACTTGTCAGAAGGCGGCACGGCCGGTGGCAACATCAGCCAGGGCAATGATTTCTACTCGGCCCCGCAAGCGCGGACCATCACCCTGGGAGTGAACATTGGATTTTAATCATTGATACTGATACTAATTATGAAAAATATAAAATCATACGCATGGGCTACCGTAGCCGGATTCGGCCTGTTGCTGATAGGCTGCGGCGACCGTCTGGAGATTGAACCGGACAACACGATAGGTGCCAGTCAGGCACTGGAAACCTTCGACGACGTGCAGGCACTGCTCGTAGGCGCCTACGATATTTTGGGCGACGGCGATCTGTACGGCGGCAACCTACTCCGCGACAGCGAACTGCTGGGGGGGGATAGTGAGCTTTTTTGGGATGGCACCTTCGTGGCCCCCGGCGAGATCTACAACAAGCGTATTCTGGTCAACAATGGCCAGGCTGAGGCCACTTGGTTCGAAGCCTACGAGGCCATCAACATCACCAACAACGTGCTGGCTAATCTGGATGTGGTAGACGAAGACGAACAGGAGCGAGTAGAAGGCGAGGCCCGCTTTATTCGCGGAACGCTCTACTTCGAACTAGTACGCCTCTACGGCCGGGCTTGGAACGACGGTGATCCTGCTGCCAACCTGGGAGTGCCGCTGGTGCTTGAGCCGACGATTGTTATCGATGACGAAAGCTTTGTGACCCGGTCCACCGTAGCTCAGGTATACGAGCAGGTGCTCACCGATTTGCAAACCGCCGCTGATCTGCTGCCCGCCGCGAACGGCTTTTTCGCGACCACCTACGCCGCGCAGGGGATGCTGTCGCGGGTGTATCTGATGCAGGGGCGCTACCCGGAAGCGGCGGCGGCGGCCAACTCCGTGATCAGTTCCGAAGCCTACGCCCTGAACGCCAACTACGCCGACGCTTTTGCCAACGAAAGCGCGAACACCGCCGAAGATGTGTTTGCGATGCAGGTCTCTTCTCAGGACGGAATCAACGAGATGAACACGTTCTTCGCGCCTCCCGCTAACCAGGGTCGCGGCGATATTTACATGCTGGAAACCCACTTGGCCCTATACGAAGCGGGCGATGCACGCCGGGCCTTCTTCTACTTTGACGAGGACCAGGAGCAAACCTATACCGGCAAGTGGACGGACCAATTTGGTAACGTGAACGTCATTCGCTTGGCCGAGATGCACCTCACCCGCGCCGAAGCTAACTTCCGGTCGGGCACCGCCGTGGGAGCTGCTCCACTGGCCGATGTCAATGCAATTCGCGCTCGGGCGGGACTAACGCCACTCGCTGACGTGACCCTGGACATTATCCTGCGGGAGCGCCGCTTGGAGTTGGCCTTTGAGGGGCACCGCATCCATGATCTAAAGCGCACCGGACGCCCCACCGCTGCGTTCCCCTTCGATTCTCCTAATTTAGTTTATCCCATTCCGCAGCGCGAGGTAGACGCCAACCCGGAGTTGGTAGAACAGCAGAATCCGGGCTACGAAACAACCTAATGATGCAATAACGCTAGTTGGGTAACGTCAAAACGCAGGAACACTGGCAACGGTGTTCCTGTTTTTTTGGAGTACTGTTCTCTCAAAACTATCGGATACTTAACAGTTGGTCTGCCAAGGAGTTGGCCAGACTGACGCATTGGATGGATAAATGGTTGGATTACAGGCGATAGCTAGGAATCTTTTCAATGTGCTACGGCTAGCCTTGATGAGCTTTCTTCTGCCCAGCATTACGTAGAATAGAGGCCCTACTATCGGTACAAACATCATCAAAAACCAGATCAGTTTATCTATCTGAGATTGGTAGTCGTTTTTTAGTACATCGTACAGGAAGAACAGATGGGTTAAAAGGAGCAGGACAGTTATCAAAAACATATAGCTAGCAATCGTGTCGCCACTGCCGTAAGCAAAACTGTAGGCGTATGGATAGTAACCGCTGTTGATGACTCGGTCGTGCTCGCTTTCGTCTTTAAAATAGACCCGATAATCTGGCGGATCATCCCTACCGTCTAAGTAAACATCCATATACTCTTTGTTCTGAATGTCAAGTTCTATGTCTTGTTCACCAGGGTTGGCTTCGTACGCAAGGCGAACTGAGTCAGTGAGAACCGTTTTTTCTAGTTCTTTCAGGCTGATCGTCTCGTAGGGCTGATCACAACCGAATATCAAAAAGCACCCTAAGATAATAAAAACAAATCTTTTCATACTCGTTCGTTGGGGAAGTTTTAGGGCGTACTTACACTCAAACTTAGCGATAATTTGGTCTTATTCGAACAGAATTAAAGCTCAACTTGCACGGGAATACAGTTGTATACCACGTCTCCGTTTTTAAAGATAAGCCATACCCGCACGCCCACCGGTCGGGCTGCCGAACCGACCGACCGAGCCAAACCATCTTTTCTAAAGTTTGCCAGTGAAGCAAAGGGCACCTCGCTGATGTTGAAGATAATCCAGTCTGCTTCGACGCTATCTGTATCGTCAGCGATAGCCGCGAAAAAATTCAGCGGTTGTTTGATGCGTACAAGAAAAATCAGCCATCCCGGTGAGTTCGCCCCGCCGTCGGCCTATCCAGCTAGGTTCGTTAATTTTCCGTTGAGACTTCGTTCATAAGCACGATTAAACTAATTGCCTCCGTATCCTTAGAGAGCGGAAAGCGCTCCGTCCCCGGATAAACCACGAAGCGGCGCGTGGCTTGCACGTCGTCGCAGGCGTAGTAGAACCCCTTCTCTACCGTAGGGCTCAAACTGCGCTTGATCTCGATGGCCCACACTGCTTGCTTCGGGAAGGTCAGTACCAAATCTACCTCCGCCCCGCCGGTGGTCCGATAAAAGTTGGCCGTTGCCGTAGTAGACACCACCGACAGGATATTCTCAATCACAAATCCTTCCCAACTAGTTTTGAAAAAGGCCGGGTAAGCGATGCACTTCATCCAAAACCAATAACTCTTCGTGATACCGGGATAGGTACAACACGGGGTCGCTTAGCTTAGCGCGGTCGGCATCTGATTCAAGGTCTAAGTAGACCGATTTCTGCTGATCAGCTACCTATAAAGTCAAGGTCGTTTTGCCGACCTGACGGGGACCGACCGACGCAACAGCGGAAAACTCTTCCAAGTATTGTTTCAGCAGAGGCTGGGCATATCGCTCTATCATCCTTGCAAATTCGGAGTTGTATTCCGGATTTGCAAGGTTCATCGCCACGCAAAATTATCCAGCACCCAGTGGCCCACATCCGAGATGGTAATAGGAATAAGTTAGTGGCATTGATCTTCAATCGCGCTAAAAATTCAATCAATTTGTGCGTAGATTTGTAATCACCACCCAAAAAGCAGCAGTTATGGAAAGTCTAATTATCACCCCCGCCGACAAGGAAGAGTTGGCGCTGATCAAAGCGGTTTTAAAAAAGATGAATCTGAAAACCAAAGTGTTAACCGAGGCTGAAAAAGAGGACATGGGGCTTGCTCTTCTGATGAGTCAAGCAGATCGAAGCAAGACCATTTCAAAGGAAGAAGTAATGAAAAAGCTACGGAAATGAAGATCGAGTTTCTTGAAAAGTTTGGAAAGGATTTGGATAATATTCGTGATGCAAAAATTCAAGAAAGAATAGCCGCTACCATTGAAGAAATTGAAGATGCCAATAGTCTGTCTGATATCAGAAATTTGAAAAAGATGAAAGGATATGCAATCAGCTACAGAATTAGAATTGGCAGCTATCGCTTGGGACTTTACTTTGAAAACGATACCATTGAATTGGCTAGGATTGTACTCCGTAAAGATATTTACAAATACTTCCCCAACGAATAGGACGAGGCCTCGCTTTCCTCAGACTTTCTACCGCCACGCAAAATCATCCAGCACCCAGTGGCCCACATCCGAGATGGTGAGTCCGGCGAAGATGATTAGCAAGTGCTGCCAGTACTGCTGGGGCCAGTTGAGCAGGTCGACTTGATAAAACTCGCGTGCTACGCAGTGTATCAGCACGTAGCACACCGCCAAATAGCCCACCCGCGTGAGCGTACCAATCAGCGGCACGTGGCTAATGCCCCGGTGCTTGTGCAAGCAGGCGTAGGGTTTCCATAGCACCATCCACAGGTAACCCAACACCCCCAGCCAGCGAATCACCACCGTTTCGGAGATGGTGCGGTTGGCCATGTCCAGGTCAGGACTGATAATCACCCCGCTCAGGCAACCCGCACTGGCCAGCGCCGTGGTGGGCACATCGCCTCCCGTCAGGTGCCAGGCCAAGCCTGCCGTCAGGGGGGTGAGCAACAAGGTGCCCGTGATATGGATTTTGCCCGATGCCATCGTTTGATATTAACAAAAATTGCCGCACCCTGTTGATGCGGGGGGTTAATGTAACGTTTTAGCGGGGATTTTGGTATTTGATGCTGGATGCCTATAGAGAAGAGGGCCAGTAGCACCGGGGTGGTACAAGCAATAGCTAGGTCAGACCGCACCCTTTAGATTTGTGATACAGAGCCAGTACTGAAAAAACACTGCTTTTGACAGGAGCTGAGGTGATATCAGCCGCTTTCTCCCGCTTGAGCGCTTCACTGGACATACGACGAGGTTGAATCTGCCATTTGGTAGTTTTCTTAGTCTTTGCTTTTCCTTCTCCCATAAATAAGTTCCACTTGCGAGGCAACCTATTTTGGAAAATGATAGCCCAGGATCCAAAACCTCCTAACCGGGCGGCAGCCGCCTAGAACCTCTATTTACAAACACTTTCTCCGTTAAAACAAGTTGCGTTTTTTTGACTTTATATAGGCGATGAGTAGCTACATTTCGGCCATTGGCACGGCGGTGCCCGATCACAAGATTGCCCAGAGCGATATTGCCCGCTTTATGGCAGACACCCTGCAACTGAAGGCGAACGACCGGCGACGTTTGTTGGCCCTCTATCGTGCTTCAGGCATTGCTTATCGTTATTCGGTACTGGCTGATTATGGTCGCGCCGACCGTTATACTTTTTTTCCCAATACCCCCGACCTCGAGCCTTTTCCGGACATTCAGCAGCGCATGCAGTTGTACCAACGAGAAGCCATCCAACTGAGCCACGCTGCTGCCGAAAATTGCCTCGACCAGCTTCCGGCGCTGCACCGATCAGATATTACCCACTTGATTTACGTGAGTTGCACCGGAATGTATGCTCCCGGGGTGGATATTGAGTTGATCCATTTGCTCAGACTGAACACGCACACCCAGCGCACCGCTGTCAATTTTATGGGGTGCTACGCCGCGTTTAATGCACTCAAGATAGCCGATAGCATCGTTAAAGCCTATCCCGACGCCAAGGTGCTGCTGGTGTGTACCGAACTGTGCAGCATTCATTTTCAGAAAGGAACCGACGCCGACACATTATTAGCCAACGCTTTGTTTGCCGACGGCTCAGCCGCAGCAGTGGTAAGTCAAGAAAAATTAAGTAGCGTAGAGTTGCAAATGGAGCGGTTCTATTGTGATCTGGTTCCTGAGGGACAGAAAGATATGGCCTGGCACATCGGGAATAACGGTTTTGAAATGCGCTTGTCTTCTTACGTACCTCAGATTATCAAAGAAGAGGTTCGGCAGATCATCCAACGCTTGCAGCAGCAGTTGGTTCGAACCAGACAAAGCCAATCAACCTACGCTGCCGGAACCCATTGACTATTTTGCCATCCATCCCGGAGGAAAACGCATTTTACAGGTTATTGAAGAGGTTTTGTCCCTCGCAAAACAAGACAACCAACACGCCTACCAAGTGCTTCGTCAGTACGGCAATATGTCGTCGCCGACCATTTTGTTCGTTCTTAAATCGTTGATGGCTAGCCTGAGCGCAGGCGACCACGATAAAAGTGTGCTAAGCTTGGCATTTGGGCCCGGACTCACCTTAGAAAGTATGTTGCTGCGCGTAGCAGCCCAATAAGTATTTACTAATCCCCTGATGATGAAACATTTAGAAGGTATGCTCAAAGAAGATTCATTCGCTGGCAAACACATTATTGTCACGGGAGGGGGCACCGGGCTCGGCCGCGCTATGACGGAATACATGCTCACCCTTGGCGCGAAGGTGGTGATTACCAGCCGGAAGATGGATGTGCTGGAGAAAACAGCAAAGGAATTGATGGAAGCCACCGGCGGTGAGGTTCTCCCGTTGGCCTGCGATGTGCGCAACTACGAAGAAATTGAACAGGTAATCACTCAAACGGTCAACCAGTGGGGAAGCGTTCACGGGCTGTTAAATAACGCGGCTGGGAATTTTATTAGTCCAACCGAGCGCTTGTCGCCCCGCGCTTTTGACATCATCGTTGATATCGTGCTACGCGGTACCTACAACTTCACCCTGGCCATCGGCAAGCACTGGATTGCGCAGAAACAGGCGGGCACAATTTTGAATATTGTCACCACTTACGCCTGGACTGGTTCGGGATTCGTGGTGCCCTCGGCCTGTGCCAAGGCTGGTGTGCTGGCGCTCACGCGGTCGTTGGCAGTGGAGTGGGCCAAGTATAATATCCGCACCAACGCTATTGCTCCGGGACCTTTCCCCACCGAAGGTGCGTGGAGTCGCCTGCTGCCCGGTGATCTGGTGGATAAATTCGATCCCGCTCGGCGGGTGCCGCTGAAACGCGTAGGCGATCATCAAGAATTGGCTAATCTGGCGGCGTACTTGCTGTCGGATTATTCTTCATACGTCAATGGTGAAGTGGTGACCATCAACGGCGGCGAGTGGCTGCAAGGGGCCGGAGAATTCAATAATCTGGAAGCGGTTCCCGACGAACTATGGGATCAGATGGAAAAGATGCGAAAAAAATAAAATCCAATTGCCGTAATGCTAGGGCGTGTTGACATTCAGATTGATGAGGGATTTTGAGGGTGTTTTTCGTCTGATCAAGGCGCTTGAGGCGAGCGATGCAGCGCATCGGCCAACGAGAGCAACGCTGAGCAGGCGTAAAACGCGCCGAAAGCACCGTCTAAGCTTGGATATCAACACGCCCTAGGTTGCGACCTAACATTACGTTTTGTCCTTCCCTCCCAAGCTATACACCTTTACCTGTGATTCTTTAACGGAAAACGACATAGTTACCTCAAATCGTCCATTTTCCCACTCCTCCACGGTCAGAAACTGGCTTTCATCTTCGGCTTCGAACTCCCAGTAGTAAAAAAATTCTTCGTTATCAGCTGAGACATTCCCGTCCTGAAAATAAGAGCCTTCCGTAGAGTGATCGTAGTGGTACGTCTTGCCGTCAAAATCAAATTGCCCAGCGGCGGCATCGTCCATCCGGTCCAGGTCATCTCGCTCAATGGGTATGTCCCGTAGTTTGAGTCTACGGGTGGTAATTGTTATATCTAATCCATCGTCGTGCTGCAAGCTAAGCCATACCTTCCCGCGCCCGTTGTCTCCCTCCAGTTCATACCATTCGTAATTTTCGCCCTCTCAATACGCGCTACGCGACAGAATTTGCACGTCGTATTCTTCCAGGTCCGGCCCAACGTTCATGAGGTGGATCAACCCTCCCGCCTGTACGTTCTCCAGACGCAGCTCAGTGCCAAGTGCCCCTTTCTTGTCCTCCGTTAGGGTCTTCTTCGCTTTGTTGCGTTGCCAAAAATACATAGCGATGCCAATGATGACCAAACAGAAAATGATTACCGAAAACTGCCCCATTTCAGTTAGTTATGCCTCTAGCGCTTTGGCGTCTCCTCCACTGATGCCCATTTTGGCCTTTAGCGCAGCGAGCTGATCTGATCCGGCGTGACTGCTTTCGCCCAGTGCTTTTTCAATTTCAGCATCCACCGTTTTAGGTGCGGCGGCCAGTTCACCGTACGACTCAGCCAGCGATTCTTCTTCTTCCACCTTGGTTTTCATGCGCTCGAGCATGGCCACGGTGCTTGATGAATCGATGCCCGCCAGTTGCTTGTTTAGTTTCTTGGTAGCCGTACTTACTTTGGCGCGCGCTTGCAGCGTCTTCAGCTCGTTCTCCCAAGTTGAAATTTGCCCGCGCAGGTGGTTTACCTTTGTCTCTAAGTTGCCCGTCATGTTGTCATACTTCTGCACCTCATCATTGATACGCACCACTTGCTGGGTGGCTTGTTCTTTCTTGCTCAGTGCTTCGGTGGCCAAACGGTCAGCTTCGGCGGGGTCTAGTTGACCCTGCTGGCCCCGTTGCAGCAGCAGCATCGCTTTCTTTTCGTAATCACTAGACTGTTGTTGGTAGTTCTTCTGATCGCGGCGGGTGCGAATGGCTAAGGCTTTCACTTCGGCCAGACTCTCAATCGCACTGTTTAGGTCTCCTTTCAGGTCACGGATGGCTTGTTCGCTCATCTTAACCGGGTCCTCTATTTTATCGATGGCTGAGTTGGCCTGGGCCTCGCCTACTTTGAATAATCTTCTGAAAATACTCATAACGAATGATGGTTATTGGTGAGTGAATAGTTACAAATGAATAAGAATGAACGGATTTTGGCTGCTACTCTCCCTAGCCTTTAGCGAAGCGAATGAACTCTTCAGCGTATTCGGCCATCAAAAGACCCAGCGAATTGATAGATCCCTCTAGTTCGTTAGAAGCCAGGTTTTGCAGTTGCAGCGTGTCGCGAAATATCACCCGGTTTTCATCGTCTAGCCCCAGTGCTCCGTGCACGATATTTAGGTTGATATGAAGCAATCGTTTCAGCACCTCGCTGTTGGTTGGGTCTTTTAAGGGGAAAATGAATTGCTCTATGAGCAAAATTTCACCCTCGCAATCAATGATCAGGTTACTAATTCCTTTGTCTTCGTCAGTAACCACCACCAGTTCTTCGGAGGCGTCTTCTGATTGCAGGTCGAAGCCCAGATCAAACAGAAATTTTTTAACTTTTTCGAAAATGAGATTCCATAAATTTGTCTAGTTTGGTGTCGGTGTACTACTTATAATCATTATCAGTGGCATAAAGTTATTGCTCATCCCCATTTTTCAGTCCTTTTTTGCCCGTGAAACTTTTTGTGAACGACACCCCGGTTGAGATTCTTGATGCTCATCAGTTCTCTGACTTCTCTTCCTTTGACCACGTCATTGATGCGCGGCAGATGGTCTTGGCCGAAGCCAAGCTGAAGAATGATATTCTGGTTACCCATGCTACCGATCTGGACATCAAGCAGTGCCTGGATGCTTTTACCAAAAAGAGGGTTAAGAAGCTGGATAGCATCACTTTTCTGGTGGATGATCGTCGGGCCACCGTTGATGGGGTGAAGCAGCAGTTCAAAGTGATTGAGGCCGCGGGGGGAGTGGTAATCAAAGACCAACGGTTGCTGATGATCTTCCGATTGGGCAAGTGGGACCTTCCCAAAGGAAAGCTCGAGAGTAAAGAGAAGCCGCTAGCCGGTGGACTCCGCGAAGTTGAGGAGGAGTGCAACGTCCGGGTGCTGGGCGGACCGAAAATTTGCCACACTTGGCACACCTACACGCGCAACAAGCGCAAAATTCTGAAAAAGACCTACTGGTTCGCGATGGAATGTACCGATGACTCGGCCATGCGGGGCCAGGCCGATGAAGGGATCACTGAGGTGCGGTGGATGAGTTACGCTGAGGCGCAGCAGGCCCTTTATAACTCCTACGTCTCTATTCGCTACGTGCTGCGCCGGTATTTCGATCAAAATGATTCCCTATAAGGCATACGGCAAAAATTCGCTCACATCGCCCTGGTAGCGGTGCACCTCGCGGATGATCAATGAATTGATGTGTGCGTACTGCGGTGAGGTAATGAGAAACACCGTTTCCAAATCATTGTTCAGGTAGCGATTCACCTGCGAAATGCTGTTCTCGTACTCAAAATCGGTCGTGTTGCGCAGCCCCCGTAGCAGATAGCGCGCCTCGTAGCGTCTGGCCAATTGGGCCGTGAGTTCGTCGTAGGTGATGACCTCCACCCGCGACTCATCCGCGAAGGTGACATTAATGTACCCCAACATGCGGTCAATGTGGAAGTAGCGCTTCTTTTGACTGTTGTGCCCCACCCCCACCACCACGCGGTCGAACAGGTGCAGTCCCCGACGCACTATGTCTTCGTGCCCTTTAGTAAAAGGATCAAAAGAACCCGGAAAGATAGCAATACGCTTCATGCTTCGCACATGTATATACTGTACAAATCGAAATGCCGATGGTCAGGCAGCTCGTCAAAGGCGTTAGAAAATGTCAAAAAATTGGGCCGACTGCCGTGACCAATGTTCCTAACGTAAAGGTACAGTGTCTTATAGTGCTCAGAGCGCGGTGGTATATTGCCCCATAGCGTCACCCGACTTTCGCGGGGATCCATCTGTAGTTCCTGCATCACTCCTCGGGTGTATTTAACCAGATCTTGGGTGTAAGCGTACGGAAACTGGTTGTATAGCACCAGATTATTATCCTTAGTCACAATCACACTGAGCTTTCCCTGTCCGGCGTGCAGGTACATATCCTGGTAATAGGTGAAATCGCGATTGCTCTGGATGCCTTCAATGAGGGCGCTGCCGTGGTGCACTACCGGCACCGTCAGCGATGGGTAAAAAGACCGAACGCGCTCCACCAGCTTTTTCTGCGCGGCGAACACCATAACGGCCTGCGATTGCGTGTGCTCGTAATAGTAGTGTCCATCGTGGACCTTATCAACCTCCCCGCTTAATGCAAGGTATTGGATCAGTTTGCTGCTCGAAAAAAACGGGGAAGGCACCAGGGTAAAGGTGCTGTTGCGGATGGCCAGTTTCACCGAACGCCAGTAGCCCGCCATCAGAAAGGTATGTGCCTCAAACAGTTGCATCACCGCCTGGTCTAGCTGGGCTGACGGAAATTCGTTCAGCAACGTGTACTCTTCAACAATCAGGCACGCGTTTTCGCGCGCGTCAACGACACAAAGCTGAAAATTTCCCTCTCCCACCAGCAACAGCAGGTCGTAGTGGATGATGTCATCAATGCTAAACTTCTTGTCTTTTACTTGCCGTGATAAGCTGTATCCGATGGGATGCTCCAAGAGGTTGCCAGATTATTCCCAGTTACCCGAGGTGGTCACTTCGGTGCGAGAACCAACGCGAAGGGGTCCTTTGATACTTTCCTCACCCCGACGGGCCGGATTAACGGGGTCAGTGTCCTTGATTTCAAAAACGTTCACCTGCTGGTTATTGCGGTTAATTCGATCCGCAAACAGTTCAAACTTAGCGTTGGTAAAGGGCACATTCTCCATCGTGTTGATATCGTACTTGCGGTACGCCGGGTTGCTAAACAGCGAATCATTCACTGGAATGCTGGCCAGTGTATCAATCTCGATGGTAGTTTCTTCCGCTCCGTAGTCCAGCAACTTGGTGATTTCACGCCGCTGGGTGATGTAGACCGTTCCGGTATCGATAAAGCTACGCAGTTTGTTCCAATCGCTGGTGTACTGTCCGTTGGCATCTTTGTAAATGATTTCTGCATCCCGCAAAAACTGCAACTTCCCGATCACTTGGGATTCAACCTGCGCGATGCGCTGTTCTTCGTTGATGCTAAATTTAACGCGATCGTAGAGGTAGTAGGCAAGGCCTCCCGCAATCAGTAGAAAAACGAGCGTAAAAATTCTGGTTAGGTTCATAGGTTAGTGAGTGTACGTACGAGTGAAAATACTAAATACAGAAGTAAGGTGCTAATTTCGCGTTTTATTAGCAAATTAAAAATACCCGCGCCTCGATAATAAATCTTTCGAGGACGTAACGCCGCTGATCATAGCGTGCAAAGCGTCGTTTGGGACTTGCGCAATTGCTTCGGGCGACATAAACCGAACCGCCTCAATGAGTTGCTCGTGGCCAGCCAACTCGGGATCGTGCCCCCGCCGCAGTGTGCCGCTCACCGTCTCAACTGAGAAAAACAGCTCTAGCGCGTGCAGCGGAGGTGCCAAAAACTCGTAGACGAACAAGAAGTCTCGTACCCGCACCCGCAAACCGGTTTCTTCGTCAAACTCACGAACCAGCGCTACTTCGGCCCGTTCTCCGTAGTGCATTCCGCCGCCGGGCGGGGCGTACAAGTAGCCGAGTTTCCCCAATCCCCGGTGGCGAATCAACAGCAAGTCGTCTCCCGAAAAGCACAAGCCGCACACCCGCACCCGCAGGCGGTTACCAAAAGCGCTCTGAACGGCAGTAGCAAGTTTTTCCACGATTTATAACCCCGTGTTATCAGTAGGTCAGCACGGTGTAGTTGACGTCCAGATAGATGCTATCACCGGACGTAACAAAGTGACTCAGCGAAGAATCAAAGTTGTTGGCCCACAGGTACAGCTGTTGATCTAAGGTATCATTTTCTACCACCGCTGCCAGATAATTGGTAACAGGAAGGCGATATTGCGTGCCTGATAGTGCAAATGGAGTGGCCAGTGGCGGAGAACTTTGATCGCCTATCATCCCCTGGTATCCATCAATAAATCTCTGATCTTGATTTCTGATCGAAACCCTTCGCAAAACTCCTAGGGTGTCTGGAGCAAATACGTAGGCATACAGAGCCCCAGGAGCATTCAGCGTATCCTGCGCATCACGTAGGCCTACGTTGAAATCAACCCGGTTTAGGCGGATGCTTTGCTGCTCGGTGATTTGTCTTCGTACAAAGGTCAGCAGCGAATCAAATCCAATGCGGGGGGCAATCCCGGCTCCGGACTGTAGGTACAGGTTTCCATCGTCGGGCGTCACTCAATTTCCGGGGCCGTTCAATCCGGCCAGTGCCGTGCCCGAGTAGTCGCCTGTTACTTGGCTAAAGTATAAGCGAATCACAAAAGTGTATTCTTTGGGTTCGCCCTGGGCGTCGGTGAAATTCATAATGAGCCGCACCCGAGCTGGGTCGAAGCTGCTCACAAGGCTATTGGCTGCGGTAGGCACCAGGGCCAGTCCCGGTAAGAACTCCCTGAATTGAGAACCCGCCAGCACGGTGCTGTCTTCTGCCTGCGCCAAATCAAAGATCGTCTGCCCTAGCGCGTCGTCCAGCCGGAAGCGTAGCGTATCTAATCCTCCCGTAAATTTAGTGCTCGTGGTAACGTTGCCCAGCACCGGGTCGGCAAACGCTAGACCTTCACTGTTGTAGTAAGCGTTCAGGGTGTCAACGAAGGGCTCCACCAACCGGTGAACTTCCAACGACTGACTCAGTTGCTGGGTCGTTCCGTACGACCGTTCGTAAAGCAACTCCAGCTCCAATGACTGGTAGGAAGCTGTATCACCGACCGCTGAACGGGGCCCGGTGGTGAAATCCATGAAGGTGGTCGCTTCAGCCAACCCCAGGGCGGTACTCTGCCGACCTGCCAGCAGGCGCGGACGGCTTATTCGGCTCACCGAGCTGGTTGGCGTGGAGGTATTCACCGAGTCTTGCCGCACAATGGAGAAGGAAACCGGAATGCGGACTGACCGGATATCCAGATTCTGCTGGGAAGGGTCGGCGGGAAGACTCAGAAAATTGTCGTCCTCACAGGCCAAAAGAAACGGGACCAATGCGAGGATTAGTCCCGTTGTGACCTTTTTCAGCGAAAATTTTGCCAGCACACTAGCGCTATTATCCGACCAGGGCGTTATAAAGATTGTAGTAGGAATCAAGGAGGTTTTCGTCTTTTTCGATGGTGTCAATTTTCTTTTCGGCAGTGAGTTCCTCGAGCAGGTGCGCCAAGCTTTCGCTGTAGTCTTCTTCGCCCTTGAGCACCGCATCGGCGTACTGCACGCCCACCTTGATGAAGCCTTCGTAGTCGCCCGACTTCAGGTTGCTCAGCATGCTGTCTTCAATGTCCATCATCTTCACCTTATCGATCAGGTCGCTGTTGAAGGTGTGCTTAAACTCACTGTTGTAAACGGTGAACACGCTCTTGGTATTTTTGAAGAGCGGATCATTTTTGTAAGTGGTTTTCAGATACATCGGAATCAAGCTGGTCATCCAGTCGTTGCAGTGCACGATGTCCGGGGCCCAGCCCAGCTTCTTCACCGTTTCGATCACGCCCTTGCAGAAGAAGATCGCCCGCTCGTCATTGTCCTCGTAAAATTTGTTCTCTTTATCGAAGAACACCGATTTGCGGTGGAAGTAGTCTTCGTTGTCGATGAAGTAGACCTGCAGTTTAGCGGTAGGGATCGACGCTACCTTGATGATCAACGGTTTTTCTTCGTCCCCTACCGAAATATTAATCCCCGATAGCCGCACCACTTCGTGGAGTCGGTTCTTGCGCTCGTTGATCAGCCCGAATCGGGGCACCAGGATGCGGATCTCCATACCGCGCTCTTGCATTCCTTGGGGAAGCTGCCGGACAAAGTCGGCCACTTCGGAGGTTTGGAGAAAAGGGTTGATTTCACTGGCAACGTAGAGGACGCGTAGTTTAGACATAGGATTGAGGATTTGATGAGTGATATAAGAAATGCACGTGCAAAAATACGAAAATTTCGTCATATTTCCGCTTTTTAATCGTTTCGCCCGTTTCTCCGCACCTAACTACCCAACCTTCGGATAATGCAAATATACGCTGAAATCGCCCCGCTGCGCGCCAAATTAGCCGAGCGACGGGCCCAAAAAGAGCGGATTGGCTTGGTGCCCACCATGGGGGCGCTGCACGATGGCCACCGGGCGCTAATCACCCGTTCGCTGCGCGACAACGACCACACGGTGTGCAGCATCTACGTGAACCCTACCCAGTTTAACAACCCCGACGATCTGCTTCGCTATCCCCGCCCCTTAGAAGAAGACGTGGCTCTGCTTCGTGCGTTGGGATGCGACAGCGTGTTCTGCCCGACCGATGCGGTGATGTACCCTTCGGGATTAGCCGACACCGTGCGGGTAAACTTCGGAGCGCTGGAGCAGGTGATGGAGGGGACCCACCGCCCCGGGCACTTCAGCGGAGTGGGCGCGGCGGTGAGCAAGCTCTTTCACGTGGTGCAACCCGATCGGGCCTATTTCGGACAGAAAGACCTGCAACAGTTTGCTATCGTTCACAAGTTGGTGCAGGACCTATTGTTTCCCCTGCAACTGGTGCGGGTACCCAGCGTGCGCACGCCCGAAGGCCTAGCCCTCTCGTCGCGCAACCGCCTGCTTTCGGCCGAGCAGCAGCAGGTTGCGCTAGGTTTGTATCAAGCACTCACGCTGGCGCGTACCGCCCTGCTACAAGGAGCGTCCGTGGACAATGCCCAACAAAAGGCCACTGAGCATATCGCGAAAGCGCCGGAGATACGCCTAGACTATCTGGAAATTGTGAATGCGGATACGTTTGGACCAGTGGCCGACCTGACGCAACCCCAGCCGGTGGCCATCTGCGTAGCGGCCTACGTGGGCGAGGTGCGATTGATCGATAACGTGCTGGTTGGATGAACCAGAACTGAAAGAATGGCCAGATACTGGCTACTGACTAGCTACGAAAATGCCTGCCAGCGGACGGTGCTTCCTCGCTAATAGTCAAAAAACCATATCTTTGCGTGAAAACAGCCTCCCAAGCCTCCCCCGGAACCCGCACCTCACCTAAAATTGTTGACGCACTGCTAATTATTCAGACTTTTTGTGCGTCACCCAATGACCGATATACAACAACCCAATGAACGTAGAAATATTTAAATCAAAGATCCACCGGGTGCGCGTTACCCAGGCCGAACTGCACTACGTGGGCAGCATCACCATCGACGAAGACCTGATGGATGCCGCTAACCTGATTGCCAACGAGAAGGTACAAATAGTGAACGTGAACAATGGCGAGCGCCTCGAGACCTACGTGATCAAGGGCGAGCGCGGTAGCGGCCTGGTGTGCCTCAACGGCCCGGCCGCCCGCCGGGTGCAGGTGGGCGATGTGGTTATTATCATCTCCTACGCCACGATGGAATGGGAAAAAGCAAAGACATTCAAGCCCACGGTGGTTTTTCCGGACGATAACAACCGGCTACCCCACTAGTTTCTTAACCTTACCGCCCCCCTACCGTGAAGAACGTTCTCAAGTACGCCGTTTCGCTGCTCATTGCGGGCGCGTTGATGTGGTACGTTTTTCACGATATTGACGCTGACACTTTACTAGCGAAGCTCAAGGAGGTGCGCTACGGTTGGGTGCTGGTCGCCGCCATCATCTTTTTGGTCAGCTACCTCACCCGCGCCTACCGCTGGAACCTGCTGCTGCAACCTCTGGGCTATCCGCGCGTCACGCTGCTGCGCACCGTAACGGCGGTGTCTATCGGCTACTTTGCCAACCTGTTGGTGCCCCGTTTGGGCGAGGTAACGCGCTGTGGGGTGCTCAAACGGCTGGAAGATGTACCCCTCACCACCGGATTGGGCACAGTGATCGCCGAACGCCTCATTGATCTGGTGACGCTGCTGCTGATCACGCTGCTGCTCTTTGTGGCCGAATTCGACCGCTTGAACGCGTTCATTACTAGTTTTGCGGCTGACAAAGCCGGTAACGCCGGGCAAACAGTTTTGGTCGTGGGCGGAGTCTTGGCGTTGGTGCTGGTGCTATTTTGGACATTGTGGCGAATTTATCGGGCCCGCCTAAAACGTAGCGCCCTCTTTCAGAAGGTCCGCACCTTCGGAGGCGAAGTGGTTCGCGGACTGGCCAGCATTGGACGCATCGAGAACAAAGTCGGCTTCTGGACTTCCACGATCTTCCTTTGGGTGTGTTACTTTTCCATGTCGTACGTGGTGTTCTTTGCGTTGCCCGAAACCGAAAACCTGACCCCCTGGGCGGGGGTGGCGGTGCTGGTGATGGGCAGTTTCGGCATGGCGGCTCCCGTGCAGGGCGGCTTCGGCACTTTTCACGCCCTGGTGAGCGGAGTGCTGGTGCTCTACGGAGTTTCGGAGAGCGACGGAGTGCTGTTTGCTACGCTCATCCACGGCCTGCAAACCTTATCGTTTATCGTGTTCGGAGCGGTGGCCTTCGTGCTGGCGTCGGTGCTCACGCCGCACCAGCAACCGGCTGATCGTCCGGTGAATACTCCGGCGGTTTAGTTAGATGTTCTATCAAGTTGAGCGCTGCACTTTTGGGCGCACTCTCCGGCCAAACCTTCCCCCTCAGTTCTTCGTTGAAGTAGGGTATCCAAGCAACTTTGTGACTGGCTGTCCGTACAGTTGGCCCAGTAGGTTGCTATTTTATCTCAACATAAACTATTCTATATATAATGTATATTCTGTTATTTATCGGTATCGCCATCCTCAGCTTTGGGGTGAGTTATCGGCTTAAAAGCAAATTCAAGAAATACTCGAAAATTCAGTGGAACACCGACATGAACGGCAAAGAGGTGGCCGAACAGATGCTGCGCGACCGCGGCATTCGTGATGTGCAGGTGATCTCGGTGCCGGGCAAATTGACGGACCACTACAACCCGGCCGACAAAACGGTGAACCTGAGTGAAGGCGTGTATCAGGGGCGATCGGCGGCCGCGGCGGCCATTGCCGCGCACGAGTGCGGCCACGCCGTGCAACACGCCACCGCCTACAGCATGCTGGAGTTTCGTTCGGCCATGGTGCCCGTGCAAAACGTGAGTGCCCGCGTTCTCAACTACGCCGTGCTCGGACTATTTCTGGTGGGAGGCGTGTTTATGGGCGGTGGTAGCGGCGGACTCGACGGCGGGTTTGTTCAACTAGCTCTAATGCTTATCGTGGGCTGTTACGGCATTATCACCGTGTTTTCGTTGGTGACGTTGCCGGTCGAATTCAACGCCAGTCGGCGCGCTTTGGCTTGGATTAAGGAGCGCAACATTGCCACTCCTGACGAGTACGGCATGGCCAAAGACGCCCTCAAGTGGGCCGCGATGACCTACGTGGTGGCCGCGCTTGGCTCTATCGTAGCGATGCTCTACTGGGTATCCGTACTGATGGGTGGCCGGGATTAACATACCGGTTCATTATTTTCATTTTTTAAAAGGTGCTCTCCTGTAGGCACCTTTTTTTCTTTACCGGGTATCGTATATTGCCCAACTACTCGGCATGCATAATAAAAACGTATGAACTTTCAACTAAGCGAAGAACACCGCGCGGTGCAACAAGCCGCCCGCGATTTTGCCCGTCAGGAACTGCTGCCCGGCGTCATCGAGCGCGACAATGCGCAGCGCTTTCCGGCTGAACAGATCAAGAAACTAGGCGAACTAGGCTTTATGGGCATGATGGTGAGTGAGCAGTACGGCGGCGGCGGTATGGATACCAAATCGTACGTGCTGGCGATGGAGGAAATTTCCAAGGTCGACGCTTCGGCTTCCGTTTGTATGTCGGTGAACAACTCGTTGGTCTGTTGGGGACTGGAAACCTACGGTACCGAGACGCAGAAGGAAAAATACCTGAAACCCCTGGCGCGGGGCGAAATCATCGGCGCTTTTTGCCTGTCCGAACCCGAAGCTGGTTCCGATGCCACCTCGCAGAAGACTACCGCCATCGACCACGGTGATCACTACCTGCTCAACGGCACTAAAAACTGGATCACCAACGGTAGTAGTGCTTCCGTTTACCTGGTGATTGCTCAAAGTGATGCCGAAAAAAAGCACAAGGGCATCAATGCCTTGATCGTCGAGAAAGACTACGATGGTTTTGTGGTCGGCAGAAAAGAAGACAAAATGGGCATTCGCGGCTCCGATACCCACTCGCTGATGTTCACCGACGTGCGCGTGCCCAAGGAGAACCGCATTGGGGACGATGGCTTCGGATTTAAGTTTGCTATGTCGGTGCTTAACGGCGGCCGCATCGGCATTGCCGCCCAGGCGCTGGGCATTGCTTCGGGCGCTTACGAATTGTCGTTGCAGTACGCCAAAGAGCGGAAGTCATTCGGAAAGGTGCTGGCTGAGCACCAAGCCATTCAGTTCAAATTAGCTGATATGGCCACCACCATCGAGGCCGCGCGCCTGTTATGCCTGCAAGCCGCCGACCTAAAAGACCAGGGATTGTCGTACGCCAACGCCAGCGCGATGGCCAAACTGTATGCATCGCAGGTGGCCATGGATGTGACCACCGAGGCGGTGCAGGTGCACGGTGGATACGGCTACGTGAAAGAGTATCACGTGGAGCGAATGATGCGCGACGCCAAGATCACGCAAATCTACGAGGGCACATCAGAGATTCAGAAAATTGTAATTTCACGAGAAATCTTAAAATAAAATGCCCTCCATGTAAGTTTTCAGGCTTATTTACTACGTTTTAGTCATTTTTCTGACAAGTTGATAGTTTTTATTTGTAAAGTTACATATAATGTGTACTTTTGAGCATCGCCTTGTGTTGAGCCGATATGACGATTAAACTACACAGAACTACATTTTACCTGAATGGAAGATTATAACAAGATCATTGAGTCACTGAGCGTCCGATTTATTAAGTCAAAAAACATTCGAATCTTACAACCGGTGAAGATTCAGAATTATTACGACGTAGAGAATACCATTCTGGTGCTCAACCGAGGGCAAATTCGCTATGGCGAAGATGAGCAGGCCGTCAACGGCGGAAGCGTTTTATTTATTCCCGGCGGCAAAATGCTGTCCCTCATCTACGGGTCGGGCGATCCGGTTAGTTTGTCTAACGACGACTTCACCAGCAACAAAGAGCTTTACTTTCAGTCATTAGAAACCACGGACGTGACCAAGTTGGAGGCCGAAAATTATAGTTTTATCAACTTCGAGGCCAAGGTTTTTGATTCGGTTAACTTCTTTGCATCGCTGGATATCCCGCCCTTTGAGATAGAGAACAACCCCAAGATCGATGAACTTATTCAGGAGATCACCACGGAAAACAATTCCGAAACTCCGGGCAAAGACCGTATTATTAAAATTAGTACCGAGCGCTTGGTGATTGAAATTGTCCGCCATATTCTGGAGACCAAGATGTTTGTGGAGCAATTGGCTACCAACAGCACCTACTTTAAAGATCCCCGCCTGATCGATATCTTCTCCTACATCAAGGAGAATATCGGCGGCGATCTATCCAACAAGGTGCTGGCCAACGTGGCCAACGTGTCGGAAGATTACGTGGGGCAGTACTTCAAGATGCTCACTGGCATCAATCCGCAGGATTATATTGAGTACCAGCGTATGGAGCAAGCGGTAAGTTTGCTGCGTACTACCAAAAAGAGTATCCGTGAAATTGGCAAAGAAGTGGGCTACAAAGACACCGCCTACTTCTGCCGACGCTTCAAGATGATGTTTGGCATTCCGGCGGGCAAAATGCGTCGCCGCGAATCGCTGATGAACGTCTAATGATTATTACACTACACGACCAGGAGCCCGACTATACGTCGGGCTTTTTTTATGGCCTCCTCACGTTCGTGAACCGACGTCCCTTTCGCACCACCACTTCCGAGCCGTGCGCAACAAATACCGAAGCGGGGGGCGTGGTCAGATAGGGAACAAAGGCCTCTCCGTACCAGCGGGAAACGTCAATGTCTGCTTCAAAATTGCTCACCGGGTGAAAATCCCACGGAGGGTGTTCCACGCCGTATTCGCCGGTGGTACGCGCATCAATTGCCGTATATCCCCAGTAGTGCTCCGCAATAAAAGCTTCCAACGAACCCTCAACCATCGGTTGCCGATTGCTCTCAGCGAAAGCCCGGATCATGTTCCATCTTCGTCTTTTCCACCGGTACACCACCTGCAGGTGCTGCTCGTCGTGCTGAATGTTGTGCCGCATTGGTGCGTAAGAATAGTGCTCTCCGTAAACAGTGTTGGCTACTGCTACAATGGCCGGTTTGGGCACAATTTCACTGATGAATACGGTGCCCCGTTTCCACCCTTCAGGAGCGGCATAGCGCACGTAAAAACGCAAGTTCACCTCCGTGAAATTCTGATGAAGGGGAACGGGAACGCCGAGCAGGCGGGTATTCAGAAAGCGAAACCCCACGATACTGGCGTAGGTTTTGTCTCCGTAGAAATCTAACTTGGTGCCAGGGGGTACGTAGGGTTGTAGTACCGCAGGTGGCACCTCATAGTTGGCCATCAACAGGTAGCGCCATTCGGCTGACAGGAATACGGGTTGTGGAGACATGGTGCCTGAAAAACCGGAGCCCCCTCTGATTGTTTATGTACAAGCTACCCCAGGAAGCCCTGCCAACGCGGCTTTAATTTCTTCTCAACTGCTTTGCGCTACGTGGAGGCGAAAGTCACATTGTTCGGTAAACTCCTGATGCACCACTTCAGCGCTATACTGATGAATAATTTGTCGGACCTCGTTGAGTTCGTAACCAAAACGGATCGCCAACTCTTCAGTTCTTACTTTCTGAAATAGTGGCTAGGGAAAGGTAGTTATCCGAAAGCATTTACTAGTAATTTTTGGTGGTAGCCTACTTCGAGCAACAATGCAAACCCGTAAACCCTCTGTGTTGATTCTATCCTAGTTGCTGAAATGCTTTCCCAAAACATGAAACGAGGTCAGAGGCCGTAAGCGCTTCGTACCCCAACTTCTCGGCCGCCAGATCGCCCGCTAATCCGTGAATGTAGACTCCCAACCGAGCAGCGTCCAACGGATCGTAGTCTTGCGCTAGCAGGGCAGTAATTAATCCCGTGAGCACGTCGCCGGAGCCGCCAGTGGCCATACCGGGATTGCCGGTGCTGTTGAAATATACCTTGCCATCCGGAGCGCCCACCGCCGTTGGGCCACCTTTCAGCACCACGTGCACTCGGTAAGTTTTACAAAACTCCCGAAGAAGCGCTAGCCGGTGGAAATCTTCTTCTGCGGGTTCAGTCAATCGCTCAAACTCCTTCGGATGCGGAGTAAGCACCGTCTTTTCCGGAAGGTGTTGCAACAACGTACGATGATTGCCACAGATATTAAGCGCGTCGGCGTCCATCACCAACGATATGCCACGCTCCTTTAAGGCTGGCAAAAGGTTGCGCAGGCCAGTCGCCGTCTCTTCAGTGGTTCCTAGTCCCGGACCAATACCAACCGTATTATATCCGTCTAGCAGTGACGGGTCCAAACTGCTAAAATGATGCTTATGTGCATCAACCATCACCATCGCTTCGGGAACGGCGGTCTGTAGGATAGAATATCCGCACTCCGGTATATGCACCGTGAGCAAACCAATGCCTCCCCGCTTGCAGGCGCTCGCGCTAAGCACCGCCGCCCCAATCTTGCCGTAGCTTCCGGCAATGAGTAAGGCCTTCCCGTAGTTACCCTTGTGCGATTGCGGTGCCCGACATTTTCGAACTCCCGTCAGCGCCGCTCCGTCGGTATAGTAGTAGTTGGTGGCTGCCTGCGCCACAAACCGAGTATCCAAGCCAATGTCCAGTTCCTGCCAGTGCCCTACGTAGGTTTGATTCTGCGGCAGCATAAAGGCCAGTTTGGGCCATTGGAACGTGAAGGTACGCGCGGCCCGCACCACCGCGGCCTCCGGGACGGTAGCCTGATCAGCAAACAGGCCCGACGGAACGTCGATGGCAACCACCGTTGTTAGGGAGGCGTTGATGGCAGCAATCACTTCGGCGAAGACTCCATCTACCGGCCGCGATAGTCCCGACCCAAACAGGCCGTCGATCACCACCGATTGTTTGGGAAGTGCCGGCATATCGTTGGCCGACGCAATAGTTTCAATTGGCGGCTCGCCCGGCCACCGTTGGCGGTTGGTCGCGTGGTCGGGCGATGCGTCTCCCCCCGCCGACACCACCCATACCTGCACCTGGTAGAGTCGGTCGGCCAACAGTCGGGCAATAGCAAGTCCGTCGCCCCCGTTGTTGCCCGGCCCGCAGAACACGTACACCGGGCGTTGCTTGGCAGGAAACGTTTCTATGAAACAGTAAACAAACTCCTGGGAAGCCCGCTCCATTAAATCAAGTGAGGAAATAAGCTCTCCTACTAGGGTGGCCGCATCAGCCTGCCGGGTTTGTTCGGCGGATAATATTTTCATAGTTAAGGGGGTTGAGGTCACTGCCGGTTCGCTAAGAACCAAAAATCCGTACCTTTGTCGTAGTAAAACCTACAACAAATTTGCTCATGCAAAAAAAAATTGTTCAATCTAACAATGCCCCCGCCCCCATTGGGCCGTATAGCCAGGCCGTGCAAGCGGGCAATACGCTCTACGTATCGGGCCAGGTGCCTATCGACCCCGCCTCCGGTGAGATGATTCAAACCAATATCACCGAAGAAACGCACCAGGTCATGAAAAACCTACAAGCCATTCTGCAAGCCGCCGGCAGCAGTTTCACCCAGGTGGTGAAGTGCACTATTTTTATTCGGGACATGGGCCAGTTTTCGGCAATCAACGAAGCCTATGGCCAGTACTTTCCGGAAAATCCTCCGGCCCGAGAAACCGTTGAGGTGAGCCGGTTGCCCAAAGACGTGAACGTGGAGATCTCTTGCATCGCTACGGTTTAGTTCATGCGAATTTGGCCTACCGCGCAAGAGACCCTGGTATTATCCTCGTCAGCCGGTGAGGTTACCCATCGCCTGCGGGCCGCTACGTTTGCTTCTGACCAGCGCACCGCGGTGCTACCCGTGCCTCCGGCAGTCGTTTTCAATGGCCAGGTAACCAAAACTTCGTTCCGCTTATCGCAGAAGATAACCCGACCCAACAATTTTCTTCCTTTCATTTCGGGAATTATAGAACCTACTTCACAAGGTTGCCTGCTCTTCGTTCAGTACCGCTTGTTCACCATGACCATCGCTTTTCTGGTGTTTTGGTGGATAATTACTCTGGGCTTTGCGTTTTACTTAGCGCACTACGAACACCGGTATCACTATGCGGCCCTTTCGGCAGGGGTGGGAGCGATCAACTACGTGGTTGCGCTGCTAAACTTCAACAAGCACGTAGTGATCAGCCGCCGCCTGCTGCGCGAGGTAGTGAACCGAGAAGTCAGCCGATGAGTTACCTTACCACTTTGCCATTTCATCTCCCGTAACCTAAATCCCACGTACCGGTTATATCCCTATGAAACCAGTAAGAGTCCGTTTTGCCCCGAGTCCCACCGGCCCGTTGCACATTGGTGGCGTCCGAACCGCCCTGTATAACTACCTGTTCGCCAAGCAGCACCAGGGCACCTTTATCCTGCGCATTGAAGATACCGACCAAAGCCGCTTGGTTCCGGGAGCCGAGGCGTATATTCAGGAGGCACTAGCGTGGTGCGGCATCCATCCGGACGAAGGGACGGCCCCCGGCGGAGAGCACGCTCCCTATCGGCAGTCGGAACGAAAGGAATTGTACCGGCAGTACGCCCAGCAACTGGTAGATGCCGGACACGCTTACTATGCCTTCGACACGGCGGAAGAACTAGAGGCCATGCGAGAGCGGTTGAAAGAGGCCCGGGTGGCCCAGCCGCAGTACAATGCTATCTCGCGCATGACCATGAAGAACGCGCTGACCCTGAGCGCAGAAGAGGTGCAGGAGCGTTTGGATCGCAACGAGCCCTACGTGATCCGTCTAAAAACGCCTCGCAAAGAAGAGGTTCGTCTGGAAGACCGCATCCGCGGTTGGGTGGTGGTGCAGTCGTCTACCCTAGACGATAAGGTGCTGATGAAGTCCGATGGAATGCCCACTTATCACTTGGCCAACGTGGTGGACGACTATCTGATGAAGATCACCCACGTGATTCGGGGGGAAGAATGGTTGCCTTCGGCTCCGGTGCACGTGCTGTTGTATCGTTACCTGGGCTGGGAAAAGCACATGCCCCAGTTTGCGCACCTGCCCCTGATCTTGAACCCCGACGGTAACGGCAAACTGAGCAAGCGCAGTGGCGACCGTTTTGGGTTTCCGGTGTATCCCATCAACTGGACCGACCCAGCAACGCAGGAGGTGGTGGCCGGATTCCGAGAAGCTGGGTATCTGCCCGAAGCAGTGGTTAATTTTTTGGCGTTGTTGGGCTGGAATCCAGGCAATGAGCGAGAGCTCTTCAGTATGGACGAACTGATTGCTTCTTTTAGTCTGGAGCGCATCAACAAAGCCGGAGCCCAGTTTGATATTGAAAAGGCCCGCTGGTTCAACCAACAGTATATCAAGGATAGGTCTGATCAGGAGTTAGTCATTTACCTGCAAAAAGAGCTTGCGAAAGTGGGCATTGATAGCAGTGTGCAGAAGGCTGAAGCGGTGAGCGCGCTTATGAAAGAGCGCATTACCTTCCCGCCGGAACTGTGGACCAGTGGGCGCTATTTTTATCAGGCCCCGGAACATTACGACGAAAAAACCGTGAATAAGAAGTGGACGGAAGAAGCCGCTACTACCCTTGGCGCTTATGCCGAAGCCCTATCAGATACGGATGGTTCACTATCAGCTGAGGCGGCTAAGGAGATTTTGATGCGGGTGTTGGAGCGACAAGATGTGAAGATTGGCAAGATCATGCCTGCCCTGCGTCTGGTTTTGACTGGCGAGAGCGGAGGCCCGGATTTGATGCAGATTATTGCGGTGCTCGGGCGTGATGAGGTAGTGGACCGAATCAGGCGAGCACGACAGATGCTGGATTAGTTAAACGTAATTAGTTGAACCTTTAAATTTTTTAGTGATGGGACGCAAACGATTGAGCAAGCGAGAAACCCCCAAGGTGAATCCTGAATTGGATGGCTTTGATATCAAGATAGATACCTTTGGTGAGATCAAGACGAACTATGACGTTGATAAGATCAACCAGTTCTTGAATCGCCACGTGGATGACAAAAAACTGCGTGACCGAGATGGCGGACAACCTGATGCGGACGAAACAGAAGAAAATTCTGAAAAAGGCTAAATCTAGGCAACATTTCCCTATAAATTATTGAGCACGCAACCAACAAAGGTTGCGTGTTTTATTTTGTTGCCACTTTTGTATTGTGATTATTGTAATAGTTATGCTTCTTTTGTCTGTCCAATTATCATATTTTAAAACTTTAGCCGTTAGAAATAGTATAAGCGGATATACCGTGCTTTACTATGGGCAACATTTTATTGCGTCGACTCTTTGTGCTGGCTACCGTTAGCACCTTATCTATTGGCTTAGCGACATCGAGCGTAGCGGCTCCTTTCTCTTCCCTCACCAACAATGCTGAATGGAACAACGGAGTGGTTGTCTTGGTAGGCGATGAAGTATTGAACGGTGAGGTCTACTATAATGCACTTCACCAACTACTACTACTGCGCTCCGGCGAGGGCCAGCCCATCACCACCCTCACGGCTCGGCAGGTGCAACGCTTTTTCTACTACAATCCTCAGGATAATATCATTCACCGCTTTCTTGCTCTTGAGCGTTATCCCAGCCCCACCTACGCGGTTCACAGTTTCTACGAGGTCGTAGCCGAAGGCCCGGCACTTTATCTGCGCCAGCCCAACCAGTGCTCGGCCCGCCCGCCCCAGGGAAGTAACCTTCATAAGGTGGCGTTTCAATACTTCGCCTACTACCAGGGCAAGCTAGTACGCGCCCACGCTTTTGAGAGAGACTTGCTGCCCGCGCTGCTACAAGAAAAACCAGCGTTGGTAGCTTACCTGAAGGCGCAGCGCCTGCAACCCTACCACATCGGTGATCAAATATTGCTGGTCAACTACTTTAACCGGCACTTCTCTGAGCCGCTCGCCGGTCTGACAAGCCTCCGGTAACCTTGCGTTGCCATCGGCAGTTGTAGAGCGTATGTCCTCCTTTCTTCGAGTCGATCAACTTTCGCACCGTTACAATGCAACTCTTCCCGACCATACGCTGCGTTCCGTCACCTTTTCGGTGGAAGCGGGACACATTTGCGCGGTGGTGGGCGCCAGCGGCTCAGGAAAAACCACCCTACTGCGCTTGATTAGTGGCTTGATAGAAGCCAACCAGGGTGCTGTCTGGCTATCAAGACAACGGGTCAGGGGTCCTTCGCAAAATCTGGTGCCCGGTCATCCGGACATTCGCACGGTTTTTCAGGACTTCGCTCTTGCGCCCAGCTTAAGCGTGTATCACAATATTGCGCACCCGATGCGGGCCTACCACCGCGATTACTGCGAAGCACGCACCCGTGAGCTAATCGAGAGATTTCAGTTGCAAGGGCATGAAGACCAACTTCCAGCGACCTTGTCCGGGGGCGAAAAGCAACGCGTGGCTCTGGCCCGGGCAATAGCCGAAGAACCGCCGCTCTTGCTGCTGGACGAGCCCTTCAGCCAAGTAGACCCGCCGCTGAAGAACCGCTTGATGCATGAGGTGATTGATATTCTAAAGGAGATATCGGGCACCGCTTTGTTTGTTACACACGACGCTCGGGATGCGCTGGCGTGGTCGGATCAGGTGGTAGTGCTTTGCGAAGGCAAGTTGGTGCAGCAGGGCACTCCGCAACAGGTATACGAGCAACCAATCACCGCGTATGTTGCGCAGTTGATGGGGGAATGTAGCTTGGTGCCTATTGATACGTTCTGTCAGTGGTTTCCTAATTACTCTCCAGATAACGGCAAGCAGGTAGGAATCCGCCCGGAACATATTCGCTTGACAGATAGCCCTCAGCAAGGCGTTCCGGCCCGGGTGCTAAGAACCAACTACCAAGGGGCTTCCTACGAATTATTGGTTCAGGTAGAAGAAGGGGGCCTTTTGCTGGTTCATCATCCCAATGAAGTTGCTGATAACACCCGCGTTCTTCTAAATATAGCGGTAGAGAAAGTTTATATTCTGGAAGATTAGGCTGCCTATGTTATTTAAAAATATATAAGTTTTATGTACTATTGTAAAGCCAACTGTACACACTATGACCAAATCATTCACTCCCTATCCGCTATCTCCCTATTCAGGAAAGAAGTTCGGACTCGTTTCAACGCTAGTTTGTATCCCTCTACTTATTGCTGCTCAGTGGTTGAGTAGTGACTACTATTTCTCGGACAGACGCGCTACGCATCTTTTACTAGCGTTGATCAATATTGGATTGGTTTTTATTGCCCTTAGTCAAGAAAAGCAGGAAGACGAACGGGTAATCGCCATTCGCTACGCGTCCTACCGGATTACTTTCAGTATTTTCGTGATTATCCTGGTTGCTTTTGATAGCGTCGGTATCTTCGGTGACTCTCTTATACCAGACTTAGGTATGATAACGTCCGCGCTACTGGTGATCTACATCATTGTATTTCACGCGGGACTATACTCTAATGCGGCTAGTTTCTACTCAAACAATAGTGGTCGCGATAACTTTCGGGCGTATCGGAAACAAATTCTATTGTACCTGATCCCCGTCACGCTACTGGTTTTAGTCGGCTTGGGATTGGTTGCGATTGCTCTATGAAGAATACCCTGCGCTTGGAGCGCGCCAAACTCAAGCTAACGCAGGAAGCCCTGGCTAACAAGGTAGATGTGTCGCGTCAGACCATTTACGCCATCGAAACCGGCAAGTTTTTGCCCTCTTGCCTGTTAGCACTAAAGATTGCTACTGTCTGCGATCAGCGGGTAGAGGAAATATTTTTTTTAGAGAACGATGACTGGAAGTAGCGGTAACCCAGATTATCTTCATTGTTTAATCTTCCTTCTTTGCCCCAATGATGGGCGAACGCTCGAACGCAGCGTTTTCGTCAAACAGCTTTCGATAGGTAGCCAGGGTGCGCACCTGCTTGGCTCCCAGCGCCTCCATCACCCGAATCATCTTGGGGTTGAAGTCCCCCACCCAGGTCACGATGTAGTTGTCGTACTTATAGTCCGGGGTGCGTTGCACGATGTCGATGATATCGTCAAAAATAAGGCCTTCAATACCGCGCATCTGGTACTTTTGCTTCACGCCGAAGGCCACTCCGTATACCTCACGCACCGGCATGGTTTTCTGGTAGTACAGAAACTTGAGCTTGCCCCACAGATTCATATTGTCGCCCACCCGGCGGTAGATGGTGTTGATATTGGGCAGGGCAATCATAAAGGCGACCGCTTCGCCCTCGTGGTACACAAAATAAAGCATATCTTCGTCCACCACCGGCTTGATCTGCTTGAGCAGCGTCATGGCCTGCTCCTCAGTCATCGGTTTGAAGTTGTCGTGGGTTTGCCAGGCATCGTTATAGATATCCATGAACGCCCGGGCGTAGATAAGCGATTCGCTCTTTTTGTAGTACCGCAGTTCGTAGGTACCCTGCGCCTTTAGCCGATCAGACCGCCGCTGGTAGATCTCGGGCAGCAAGTCGTGGAACGAACGATGAAAAATAATCTGGTTGAAATAGACCTGAAAGCCGTACTCCTCAAAAAATTGAATGTAGTAGGGGGGATTGTAATTTTGTCCGTAGTACGGGGGCAAGGAAAAGTTTTCGGTAATTAGCCCCCAGTACTTGTTGTTTTCACCAAAGTTCACGGGTCCGTCCATCGCTTCCATACCGCGCTCGCTTAGCCAAGCTTGGCACCGCTCGAACAGGATAAAGGCCGCTGCTTGGTCATCAATGCACTCAAAAAAGCCCATCCCGCCGGTAGGTTGCGTAAAGGTATGGGCTTTGCGCTCGTTGATAAACGCTGCTACGCGCCCGACCACCGTGCCCGCTTGATCCTTCAAGATCCAGCGTTCGGCTTGGCCGTGGGTGAAAAAGGTGTTCTGCTTCGGATCAAACACCGCCTCCACCTCCTGCCGGATATGGGGAATCCAGTGAGGATCGTCTTGATAGATTCGATAAGGAAGTTGTCGAAATTCTTCTTTGTCCGGCGCGCTGCGCACGGGGTGTAACTGAAACTGAGCCATAGGAAAAGAGTTGCGTACAATAAGAAGCGAATGATAACACTATTCGGTTACTCTACCAATTCGTCATTCATCCCTTCTTGCGAAGGTAGCCGTTTTCTTGAAACCACTGAAAACACTCTCCAATAGCCACTTCGATGGGGGTTTGGGGCATGTTCAGTTCGCGCACCGCTTTGGCAGCCGTGAAGTAGTGTCCGTCGCACGATACCTGGGCCATCTTGTAGCTCACGCTGGGCGCTTTTCCGGAAATAGTCCCGTAGATTGATCCGAACAGGCCAAACGCTTTGGTTAGTGAAGGGGGGATACCGAAGCGCGGCGGGGCCACTCCCACCATGCGGGCCATCTTCGCGAAGGCTTCCTCATAGCTTAGGTTCTCGTTCCCCAGAATATAGCATTCTCCGATACGGGCTTGCTCGATGGCATTTACAATGGCCGCGGCGGCATCGCCCACGTAGACGTAGTTTTTGCCCCCTACCGGATAGCCGGGCACCTTACCTTCGTGCACCGCCAGCACCATGCGGCCTGAACTGGGCTTGTGGTCGTGCGGACCGATCATAAAAGTAGGATTCACCACCACGCCGGGAAACCCGGCCCGCGCTTCGCGCAGCATAATCCCCTGGGCCTGGTATTTGGTTTCCATGTAGCCCAGTCCGTACTGCGCGAACTGCGGCAAGCTAGTTTCGTCGCCCGGCTGCTCCTTGGTGCCGAACCCCAGCGCGTTGGCGGTGCTCACCGAGATCATGCGCTGCACGCTAGCCTTCTTCCCGGCCTCAATCAGGTTGACGGTTCCTTGCACGTTGGTTTGCTCGTAGGCGCGACACCGCGAGGGCCACAAACCGGTGTCGGCCGCCGCGTGAATGATCACGTCGCATCCGGCCACGCCCCGCTGCATGGCCGCCGCGTCGGTGATATCGCCCATGAAGAGCTCGATGTCTTTGACTTCTCGGTGCTGGCGGGCGTCGTCTTCGTTTCTAAATAGGGCTTTTACTTCGTGATTCTGGCGTTGGAGAGCGATCAGCACGTTGCTGCCCAAAAGACCGCTGGTGCCCGTCAAAAATACTTTCATGGATTAGTTTTGTGCCGACAAAGGTAAAGGTGCCCGCGGATTTTACCGGGATGGTGGCGGGTGCTCGTTGGAATTATTGCCAAATTTTTCTTGGTATGCGTCCGAATTAGAGTTAAACACATCTTCCTCCCAGCGCAATGGGTTGTCTTGTATGTACCGCTGAATGTTGGCTAACGATTGCCGGTCGCGGACGATGTGATCGTGAAATCGAGCTTGCCACGCGAAATCTAATCTGGCACTCGTACGAAACCCGCCCTTTGTACCACCGAATCATTTTGCCGATAGTATCGTCCGGCAATTCCATTGGGTTGTTAGGGATGCCGGATTTGTTGGTTTTTTCTGTATGAACATGATTAGGCATGATCACCCATTCATCCAATTCAACGTTATCAAACCGTCTGGGAACTTCTAACAAATGGGTTTGCGTAATCTTTCCAGTGTCTGATAACGCCATTTTACCTTTCTGAATTTCCCCCAGAAGATGCGCACGATCCTTAGTGCAAATCGTTATGAAATATTCACCGAGCTGCGCGTAGTCGTATCCCGGCAAACGGTACTGCTTTTGTTTCTTGTAAGCCATAGATAGCTACCGGGTTCTGAACCTCTTCACTGCTACTCAGGAGTTGATCCGTGGCCGACCGACAACCCGGTATTGCTCGGCGGGGTCTTTGGAGATCAGGATATAATAGGTTTTGCGCCGTACCAAGAGTTTAGGGGTACGCAACCAGGGATTGTGGCGCTTCAAAATTTTGTAGGAGATGCCGTGGTCTTGGGCGAACGCGACCAGGTCTTTGATAGATTCAGTGACGGTAACGGTATCAAACTCCGGCTGCACGTAGCGCTGGTCCTCTGCGACGTGGAAGCCGTAGCCTTCAGGATTCTCAATGATCTGTTTAATGGACACCACCCGAAAAAAGTAACGCGCCGTTTCTTCGTTGAGTAGCATGTTGAAGTACGAATTCACGTTCTGTTCCTCAAGCCGCCGTTCCAAGCCGCGGATGCCAATGTTGTAAGAGGCAGCCACATCGGCCCAACTGCCGAACTTAGCGTAGGCTTTCTTCAAATACTTACAAGCGGCTTCGGTCGACTTCACCGGATCGTAGCGTTCGTCCACTTCTTTGTTCACTTCCAGATCATAGTCTTTGGCGGTTCCCTTCAGCAGTTGCCAGAACCCAATGGCGTCTTTGGGTGACTGGGCACTCTCTACCAAGCCACTCTCGATCACGGGCAGGTACTTGAAATCGTCGGGAACGCCGTTCTCAGCGAGGATTTTGCTAATGGTAGGGAGCCAACGGTGGGCTTTCTTTATCAGCAATATGGTGTTGGAGTGCCAGTTGGCGTTCACGTGCAATTCCCGGTCCAGGCGCTCGCGCAGGTCGGGGTCCCGCAATGGAACGGTTTCGCCCGCGAATTCTACTTCAGTGGGAGTAGGGATGATCAAGGCCTGATAAGAGGGACCCATCGGAGCGTCGGGCAGTTCCTTGGGCGGAATTGGATTTCCAGTAGGCGCAGCGATTAGAACAGATGGCGGAACGCTGGTTGGGCGGCTGTCACGATAATCTCGCCATCCGACGTAGGCGACTAACAATAAAATTATAACAAACTGAACAGCTACTTGAAATTGAATGTTCTTAAACATTTTTAAAAGTTGGGCGAGAGCAGGTACTTAGCGTAAAATTCATCGATCACGCCTACGGCTTCCTCGGCAGAGTCAACCAGGTTAATAAGCGTCAGATCAATTTGATTGATGTTTTTTTCCTGTTTCAGCATAATTTCTTCTATCCACTGTAGCAACCCCTTCCAGTAGTCGGTGCCTACTAAAACGATGGGAAACCTACCAATTTTCTTGGTTTGAATCAAGGTAAGCGCCTCGAATAGTTCATCGAGCGTACCAAAGCCGCCGGGCATCACGACGAAACCCTGCGAATACTTCATGAACATCACCTTGCGCACAAAGAAGTAATCAAAGTTGATTAATTTATCGGGATCAATGTAAATGTTGCTGCTTTGCTCAAAGGGGAGCACGATATTAATGCCCACTGACTTGCCCTGGGCTCCCTTCGCCCCCTTGTTGCCCGCTTCCATGATGCCGGGCCCGCCACCGGTGATTACCCCGTAGCCGTGTTGCACGATCATCCCGGCAATTTCTTCGGCCATTAGGTAAGCCGGATGGTTGTCGGGGGTACGGGCCGAACCGAAGATCGTAACGCAGGGTCCTATTTTGTTGAGTTTTTCGAATCCTTCTACAAACTCCGACATGATCTTGAAAACCGCCCACGAATCGTGGCTTTTGATTTCGTTCCAGTCGCGGTCTTTAAAAGCCTGGTGAATGCGTGCCTCTTCGGGGGTGACGCCGTTTTCTGTTATTTTTGAGGGCAGCGTGCTGTTGTCTGTTACTTCTTGCATTGATGTGTCTGTGTTTTGTGGTCTTTAAACGTATTCGGAAGAACCCAGTGGGTTAAACGTAAAGCGCCTCTGCCGAATAATTGATATCAGTTACTTACCCTAAATCCGGCTTGGTAACGCTTTGCAAGCGGGGATAAGTTCGGGTTTATCCTACTTCAACAAGTCTGCCAACGCTACATCTACTTTATCGAATTTGTAGTGGAACCCTGCATCGGCCACTTTCTGGTTACTGACCCGATTGCCCCCCAGCACCGCCGAAGCAAGTTCGCCCAGGGCTAGTTTGAGGGCAAACCCCGGAACATTGGGCAGCCACAGGGGGCGGTGCATCACGCGCGCCACTGCCTGGGTGAGTTGCTGATTGGTTACCGGTTGGGGCCCTACCGCGTTGTACACTCCGGTCATATTTGCGTCCTCTAAAGCATGAATGAATAGCCGACATAAATCGTCGATATGGATCCAGCTTAGATACTGTTCGCCACTGCCTAAGGGGGCTCCCACGCCCCAGCGCACCGTACGGGCAATCGGCGGCAATGCGCCCCCGTCGGGACTCAGCACAATCCCGATACGGCACTTCACGGTGCGGACTCCCAGTGCCTCGATGGTATCCACGGCTGCTTCCCACTGCACCACCACCTTGGCCAGAAAATCATCTGCTGCTACGCGCTCTTCCGTAAGCAGGGCCTCGCCGGTATCGGCACCGTAGACACCCACGGCTGAGGCAGACACGAAGGCTTTCAGGGTAGCAGGCCCCGCCTGGGCAATGGCGTCGCGCAGTAGTTTGGTCGATTCGGTTCGGCTGTTGAGGATTACCTGCTTGCGTTGGTCGGTCCAGCGTTGGTCGGCCACCCCCGCTCCCGCCAGATGAATAACGTAGTCGGCAGTGGCGATTGCCTGCGGATCAATGGATTGTTTTTTGATATCCCAACGGTAGGTAGGAATAGCGGAGGATGGCTTGGCGGGAGATCGACTTAAATGGCTTACGGTGTACTTTTGGGCTAGCAAAAGTTCGGTTAGCCGACTTCCTACCAACCCGCTGCCGCCGGTGATTAACACGTGGTTGCTCATGCGTATGTTTGCTCGGTACGCTTGATACAACGGGACCGAATTGCTTTATGTTATCGCTCCAGAATCTCGTTGCTGGGCACGGGCATTTCGGTCGGGCTGCTTTCACCCAGTGGGGTAACCGCTGCTGCGCTTTGAAGGGCATCAATTTTTTGCAGCGTGGGCAAGGGTTTGCGGCGGGCAGTGTCGTTATCGGAAGCCTCGACAACTTCTTCTTGCGGCAGGGGCGCTTCTTCTTTCGCTGTCGGAAGAGGAAGTTTATTGGTTGAAACATCGCTATCCTTAGTAGATGACTCGATGCGTGGCTGGTTTTGAGGAACCGGATTAGCAACGGCAACAGCGACGGTTTTAGGAGCCTTGGTGGTTCGCGCCTTAGTAATCACGGTTGGTGCTTCAGCCGATGGTGCTTCTTTCTGCGGTACGACTGCTGCTTTTTTAACTACTTTGGCCGACTCCGCTTTCGCGGCAGCCCTCACGTCGGTAGTTACCCTGGCGACCTTCTTAACCGGGCTTCGGTGCACCGGCGCAACCTTTTCACTCTTCTCAGCTACTGCCAGCGACGTTGCGGGCAAGGGATAATTTACTTGCTTATTGATCACCGTTCTAAGGGCGAAGAACGAAAAGATAAGCAGAGTCACTACGGCAGTGGTCGTTCGGACGGCCTTCATCTGAAACGAAGAAAGTACGTTCTTTTTCTCGGCCTGACCCGTCTTCAGAATTCCCTTCAGCTTTTTGGTATACTGCTTATAGTGTTCTGGTTCTTCAGCTTGAATGTAGTCTACTATGGCCGAAGAGCAGCGAGGACAATGGTGGAGATGTCGCTCTACGCGTTGTGATTTTTCGGCTGAAAGAGCTTCCTGAAGGTAACGGCGCATGCCGGCCCACGAAAGGTGAGCACTAAATTCGGTGGTTTGAGAGGGGGTAGTCATTGCTGAACGGTTTAAGTGGTACGATCTGTTTTTATACCAGTACCTACTCAATTTCTGTACCTAATCTAAATTCTACCGCCAGCTATTTGCATTATAACAATAATATATTGTAAGTATTACGACACTATTTTTGCTTTTCTTACCCTAAACATCAAATATTTCATACCATAGACTGTCAAACGTAGGTGATAGATAGGCACGTTCAATGCATTGCCTGAAAGCCGACCGCAGTACGAACTACTTGTCGTATTTCCCACGGAAGTATGATTTGAACAGTCTCGGTAGAATGATTTGCTGAACCGCTTCTCAAAACTCAACCCGATAATTTAGTACGGGTACCAATCCTACTTGATAACTGTTTACCACAGTTCGTTCGGCGCTGCTGTAGTATTGGCTAAATACATTCTGCCGGTTGGTAACGTTTTGGATGTCCAATGAAATAGTACTCGAGAAGCGGGGATGTTCCCGTCGATAACTTATACGAATGTCGGCCCGAAGATAATCTTCTACCTGTCCGGCGTAGCGTTGATTCCATTGATACTGCGCGTCGCCACTCTGCTGCGACGCCGTCAGATCAATCGGGGTATAGCGGTTTCCACCCATCCATAGCGTGCGTAGGCTAACCGCCAGCACTTTGTTACTGCTTCCTCCCAGTTGAAACTCTTTTCCGCCAAGCAAATTCAGCACGTGGTTACCGTTGAACCGCGTACTATATTCTTGGTCATCCAGGGGGACATAGGTTGACGCGAACAATGAGCATGAAATAGTATTGCCTGGTGAAGAACTTTTCTAGCGTTAGGTCTACCCCACTATTTTGGCCGGTTCCGTCGTTTCTGAGCGGAACACTTACGATCCCCTCTTCGTAATTGATCATAGAAAACGTGGAGTACCAGGGTGCATCGTAGCCGCCCGCAAAACCGATCGGAACATCGTAGAGCTGCTGGTAATAGACCTCTACTTTAAGGTGTAGGTCCTTGCGCAAACGGTTTTCGTATCCGATCACGTAGTGGCGTGCCTTGGTAAGTTCGAGCTGTCGGTTCGGTTGCTCTGGCACCACCGACCCCTCCGAACGAAACGTAGCAAAGTAGTTCACCAGCGGGTCTAGCCGACTGTGGATCCCAAAACCTAAGTTCAACGCCTGCCGGGCGGTGAACTCCCAGCGCAATCCAGCCCGGGGTTCTAGCGAGGCATTGTCATTGAGAGCAAAATGCATGTGGTGCAGTCCGGCATTGAGGGTTAGTTGTTCGCTGATCCGCCACTTCCACTGCCCATAGCTTTGCAGCAAATAAGTCGAGCCCCTCGTATCCAGGTTGGTAAGGACAGTATCGTTTTCGGTAGTTTGCGAGAACAAATCAAAGGATAAGCGGCTGATGATTAAGCCGACGCGTGCTGTGTGGCGGGCACTTAATTTATGGTTCAGCAACCAAGAACCTCGAAGCGCATTGTTGGTGAACCTCTCGTCGTAGGCGTAGCGGTTGGCCGGTTCGCGATCAAGAAAACTGTTCACCGATTTAGCGTAAGAAAGGGTTGTCTCAGCGTAGGTGTTGCTTCCGAAAAAATACGTGTGCGACAGTCCGCTAGTGCCCATGTCGTAGCGAAACGATTCTCGTTCAGCGTTGTCTTCGGTTGCCTGTCGGCTGAGTCCGCCCAGTCCCCAAAGCGAGAATGATCCCGCCCGCCGCGTGGGCACCTGCACTTTAAGGGTCAGATCCTGAAAATTAGGAATCGCATCGCCCACCACGTTGATGCCGAGTGCCCCAAGGATGCCAAGCGTAGAGTAGCGATAGTTGATAAGGTAAGAAGCGTTGGTGTTTGACCCAAACGGCCCCTCGGCAGCAAAATCCACTCCCAACAAACCCGCTTGTAGGGCGTATTCGCGACGTTCGCTGTTTCCCTTGCGCAGTTTAATGTCAAATACTCCCGACGATGCGTTGCCGTATTCGGCCGGAAAAGCTCCGGTATAGAAATCGGAATTGTCTAATGCGTTAACGCTCAGCATGCTCACCCCTCCTCCTGATGCTCCTTCCTCTCCGAAATGGTTCGGATTAGGCACCTCAATGCCTTCGAGGCGCCACAACACTCCCCGGGGCGAATTACCTCGGATCACGATGTTATTTGATCCATCATCATTAGAGGCCACTCCGGCGAACGAGAGTGCCATGCGCGCCGGATCGTTGATACTGGCCGCGTAGCGCTTGGTCTCCTCCACTGTGAACGAGCGGGCACTGATAAAAGCCAGTTCGTTGTTGGGTTTCCCTTTTTCCGATTCGGCCGTCACCACCAGCTCCTCCATCTGAATGAGCGATTCGGTAAGACGAATGGTCAAAACTACTTCCTTGCCGGATCCGATGGTCAATTCCGGAATTTGGGCATCCTCGTAGCCTACGCAGCTAATCTTCAGCGTGTGTCGCCCGACAGGTACCCGTTCGATCCGAAAGCTTCCGTCGGCTTCGGTGCTGGTACCCAGCAACGGGTCGGTATCCAATACCAGCACGTTGGCTCCCGGCAACGGAGACTGTGCTTCTTGGTCGATAATCTTACCCCGAACGGTTTGGGTAAGCGTCTGCGCAGCAGTGATTGATGGCAACCAAAGCAGTAGAAGTAGGCAGATGGACTGCACTGTCTTTTTCTGCCGACTGCTTTGTTGGTACAGCATGAGGGCCTTTTTCCAACCTTGGGCGTAGCTACGCGCGATTGCAGTGGACGTAGTTTTAGTGCGCTCGTTTTTCATTTGGTTTGAAGTTTAGATTATAGAAAGGGACTAGAAACGAACTCCTGCCTGAAACCCGGGCCACATCTTCACGTTCGTGCGCCCGTTGAAGGTCCGGTTGTAGTTGGTCCAAGCAGGAGCAATGCTGCTACCGATGATCCGGCTATCCGGTGCCTGATATTCTGACACCATCACGTTGAGGGTGGGGGCGGCCCACAGGGTGAGACGTTTGGCTAGATGTAGGTTGAAGCCTAGTCGCACCGTATTCAATAGATTCAGGGCATACGTATCAAAGAAATCCTGGTTGTTTTCGTGCACTTGCAGGGCAAAAATGTCGAGATTCATACTAAAGGTGGATGTGATTAGGAATAGCGATCCCACTCCGTAGCCGACGCCCCACTGGAGTTTATTATCGGGAAGGGCAACCTGAGCACCGACCACCAGCATATTGTAGAACTTTGGCACGCCCATCTTAATGGCAAGATTTGCTTGCAGCGCTTCGCTATACCAGACCTCAGCGTGGCGGTAGCCGTTCTTCCGAACGATACTTATCAGGCCAATCGGTACACCGTCGATGCTATCGGCCACGTTGAACAGACCGATCTGCGCACCCTTCACGTGGTGGGCATAGTTTATAAATCCGGCTTGAGCGCCGTGCACGTTGCCTGATGCTACGTTGACAAAGCCCGCTGCCTGCAACCCACGGAGGTGATGGGTGTAGTTGACGAAGCCCGACAGCTGAGCTCCGTGCACATTTCCTGTGGCTACGTTCACAAATCCGGTGGCCTGTAGTCCCCGGAGGCTGTCGGCGAGCAAGTTCACAAATCCCGACAACTGCCCTCCCCGTAGCCGTCCGGTGGCAATATTGACGAACCCCGTGGCCTGTAGTCCATCAACCGTTTCGGCTCCCACGTTCAAGAACCCTGACAGCTGGGCACCCCGCGTGTCACCGCCGTTGATGTTAACGAAGCCAGCCGCTTGCAGTCCGCTTACTCGTCGCCGAACCGCGTTAAAAAAACCAGCGAACTGCGCACCCACCATAAAATCGTTCTCGATGTTTCCTAAGGCCGAGAACTCTGCTCCGTCTAATCCGGCGGCGTAACCCGTCAGCAAATGGAGCGACACCTTGTTAACCGTTCGTCCGGCCTGTAGTCCATTAGTGCTCAGAGGATAAATAAACCCTAAGTGAAAGGGGCTACGTAGATAGTCAGAAGAATCGGTTGGCGGTTTTGGCAAAAGATTATCCGTTATCCGGCGTACTCTTTCACTCATCTTTTTGCCGGGCGTTTTTAATTTTTTAGGCGGCGGGTTATTCTTTTTTTGGTCCTCTTCTACAAAGGGAGAGGACTCAAGAGCTACCGCGGTCGTATCTACCCCCGCCCTCTGGGGCAGGCTGGTAACCACCGTTGAAGTGACCGAAGGTAATGTAGTTAGAATTGCCGGCGCAGGGAGAGAGGTTTCTACCTCTGGCATACGGTCGGCCTTGACAGCGCGTGGTACTGATAGATCTACCGTTGAAGTCCGGAATTCGTTATCAGTCGCAGATGCCTATCGGGCGGGCGGGTGATCTTTACTTGGACCCGGATAGGCTGCTGAAACTGTTTCTTTGAGTTGATTTTCTTCAGCTGACTGGTCATGCTTTTCACTACTTTGCGTGGTGGAGTCAGCTAGTACAGGCAGAAGCGCTCCTTTTTTCTTCACCACGATCTGTCCGCTCATCACCTGATACGAAAGCCCCGTATCCTCTAGTAACTCGTCCAGTACGAGCCGCAACGGCCGATTCTTCACCTTGATGCTGAAGCGTGGCGCTTTGGGCATTTCGTTGTTGAGGTAGGCGAACTTAATCTGATATTCGGTGCTGATATCGTACAGTATCTGTCGAAGCGTAGCTTCTTGATAGTTCAGGGTGATCGGATATGCTAGGATATCGCGTTGCAGCAGGGGCCGGAAGCTGAGGCAGACCACGGCCAGGGTGATCAAAATAGACCATCGCATAGTAAATAGTTTAGTGTGTTTTTAGGTATCGCTCTAGGGGCAACCGGCGCCGGAAAGGACGACGCGGTTGCTGGTCTTATTGTAGGTTAGTCCTCCCACCACCGACAGCACATCAAGCACTTCGGTGAGCGAAGCCCTGTTAAAAGAAGCGGTGTAGCGGTAGTTGGCTAGGTCTGAATTTGTTAGTTCGATCCTAAGCCCGTACTGCTGCTCTAGCAGTTGAATAATCCTGGTCAAACGCGTGTTATCAAACACCAGTTGATCGTTTTGCCACGCCTGAAAGTTAGGATCAATGACCGGCGCACGTTTAGCCACCGTTTGCCCCTCACTTAAAACGCCCCGCTGCCCGGGAGCTAGGAAGACAGCATTGTCTTCGTTACGGGGCGAAAAGGCTACTCGGCCGGTCACCACCTGCACCACCACCGAATCTTCGGAGTAAGCACGTAAATTAAAAGACGTGCCGATCACCTCTGTCTTAGCCAAGCCACTGTACACGGTGAACCGCCTTCCTTCGGCCTTGCGCACTTCAAAGAACGCTTCACCCGTTAGATAGACCACCCGGTTGTCTCTATTAAAATCAGTAGTATACATCAGTTCACTGCCTTGGTTAAGCCACACCTGACTGCTATCGGGGAGGTAGTATAGTTCTTTCTGGTTGGTTATAGCCAGGCGAATTTCTTCCGGCACTGCCCACCACTGCCTCAGGAGATAGCCAACGCCTATTACCAGGATCACTGACGCGGCAATTCGTCCGTATTTCCAGTATGCGGCGGATCGATGGCTAGCCATTGAAACTGAAGGGTAGTGATTCTCTTCGCTTTGCCGAAGGAACTTAAACCGTTGCCACCCGCGTTCCACATCCGGTTGATACGCTTGACTAGGGTTCTGGCTCTGTTCCCAAAGTTCGCGGACTTCCTCCACGACTTTCCTACGGTCAACGTCATTTAACTGCTCATTGAGGAACGACGGTGCCTCATTGTCAGCAAGATTGACGTAACGCGCGACCTTCATCCAGAAATCGTCGTCCGTGGGTTCCATATCGTTGATCAACTACTATTAATACCGGCAATCACAGGCTTACCCTACCCCCGGCAGATACTTTTTTATTTGAGGCCCGAAGCTACTGATCATAAACGTACGCTCGCATAATTTTCAGCGCTTTGCCCATGTGCTTCTCCACGGCCTTGACGGAGATTGATAAGTGCTGAGCGATTTCGGCGTAGCTCATTTCCTCGAACCGACTAAGCGAAAACACAACCCTGCACTTGGGTGGCAGTTTTTCTAGCGCGTTAGCCACTTTTTGGGCGGTTTCTTGATAGGCGATTCCTTCTTCGGTGCTATTGGATGCGTACTGCTCGGTTAAAGTTTCATCCCAAGGGGTGGTTCGGTGGTTTTTTTCCAGAAAATTGAGCGCGGTGTTGATGGCAGCCCGAAACAGATAGGCTTTCACCGACTGCTGGGTATCCAGCGCTGTTTTGCTCCGCCAAATCTTTAAAAATACATCCTGCACGATGTCTTCGGCGGTATCTTGGTCGCGGACGATCGGGTATACGGCACGGCAGAGCGCGGCGTAATGAGTGCGGAACAGTTCTTCAATAAGAGCTTCGTAGTCGTTGTTCGTTGGATGATTGGTGTTGGCCGAAGGCGGTCTTGAGCGTTTGTTTGCGAAGTCCCGGGGGGCGGCAAACAACCACGCGATGAGAAGATAGTAGTGATATAGAACACTGTTCACTGGCAGCACGGGTAGTTTGGGCTTAATATAAAAAAAAGGGCTGCTGAAGCGGCCCTTTTGAATCATTGCGTCAAAACTATTATGATGCCTTACGGCGGCCTCGCTTGGGCTTCGTTTCCTCTTCTTCTTCTACTTCTTCCACGTCGGCCAGGATGCGGCCCGAGTATTCATCGAAGATAATGCGTTTTTTGTCCTTTATTTCAACAATGCGCTGCGGCGGGATAATGATGTTGCAACCTTCGGCCGCGCCGCGCACCACCTTCACCACGGCCAAGCCATTAGACAAGCTGATCCGTAGTTTCTCGTAGTAGTCTAGTAGTTTACGATCCGCGTCGCCAATTTCTTTGGCTACCTTTTCTCGTTTGTTAAGTAAGCTTTTTTCGTCGGCCTCGCTTTCTAACACAATTTTATCTAACTCCTGCTGCTTGCTTTCCAGGTCTTTCTGACGCTGCTCGATGAGTTCTTTGGTGCTGGCCACCTGCACGTTTTTCTGCTCAATTTTTGCGTAGGCCTCCCGGGTACGCTTTTCAGAAATTTGAATCTCGAGTTGCTGCAGCTCCACTTCTTTGGTGATCGCGTCGTACTCGCGGTTGTTACGCACGTTCATCTGCTGCTCCTCATACTTCTTGATCAGCGCTTCTGACTCCTTTACAGCGTTTTTGTAGCCATCTATCTCTTCTTCCAGTGCTTTTACGTCGCCCTCGAACTTATCGTAACGGGTCTGGTACCCAGCGATTTCGTCTTCCAGGTCGCTCACCTCCTCGGGCAGTGCCCCTCGAATCTTCTTAATGTCGTCTAGTTCAGAATCAATGGCTTGCAGGCGCAGGAGAATGTCTAACTTTTCGGCGACGGGTTTTTGCGGGGCGGTGGTACTTTCCATAGGTTAATTATGCGTAGAAAACGGGGTTAGTATTGGCTTTCGCCAAATGGACTGCAAAATTAACAAATTTCTCCGACAAAAAGTCCCAAATCAGGTCTTTTGTAAAAACTTCGCTTTCGTAGTGTCCAATGTCAGCAATAATCAATCGCTCATCGGCATCAAAGAATTCGTGATACTTAAAATCCGCCGTGACGAACGCATCCGCCTGATGCCGCAGGGCCTGGGGCATCAGAAAACTGCCCGCTCCCCCACAAACCGCCACCCGTTGTACTGGTTTTTCCAGCAAACGGGTGTGCCGAACCACCGATAATTGCATGCTTTTCTTCAAGTGAGCCAGAAAATCATCTCCTGACAATGGTTCGGGTAGTTCGCCAATCATACCGGAGCCCACTTCCTGGTTTTGGTTCAGGAGCGCTTGCTGATAGTAGGCCACCTCTTCGTACGGATGCGCCGCGCGCAAAGCCGTTAGTATTTGATTCGCCAGATGTGCCGGATAAATCACCTCGATGCGCTGCTCCGCTACCTGCTCTGGTTTTCCGGCCTCACCAGTGTGCGGCCTTGCTTGCTCATTGGGCTGAAAACTACCCGTGCCGGTGGTTTGGAAGCTGCAGTTTTTGTAATTGCCGATCTGTCCGGCGCCCGCCTCGCCCAGGGCCTGCAACACTTTGTTGGCATCGGCCAGCGGTGCAAAGGTGACCAGTTTGTGAAGCGTGCCGGTTTTTGGGGCCAGAATACGCGCGTTTTGCAAGCCCAACCGCTCGCTGATGCGGCGGTTAACTCCATACTGCACATTATCCAGATTTGTATGAATCGCGTACAGGGCAATATCATGTTTAATAGCTTTGATCACCGTACGCTCAACGTAGTTTTTCCCGGTCAGGCTCTTGAGTCCGCGAAACACGATGGGATGGTGCGATACAATCAGGTTACTGCCTTTGGCAATCGCTTCGTCTACAACCGGTTCGGTAGCATCTAGGCTGATTAGCATTCCACTAACTTCAGCCTGAGGATCGCCCACAATTAGGCCAGCGTTGTCGTAGCCTTCTTGGTAGGCGAGGGGAGCCAAGGTTTCTAACTGCTGAATGACCTGCTGGATACTGGGCATGCGAGAAACGTGCTTAAGAATAATTTTACTTGAGAACGGTCAGCACCGAATAAGACGATAGCTTATCCTTTTTGTCGTACTGCTCGTTGCGCACCATGCCCACTCCTTCGGAGAGCCATTCGGTTCCGGTATAGACCATTTCGCGGCTGATGCCCATTGTTTTCATGGTTGCGTTCATCACGTAGGTGATCTTGTAGCAGGGGAACGTACCGGCCGGGGTGGTCACCTCTTCCTGAGCCGCCACAGTGCGGTCTCGAATGGTGACGCTGGTGGTGTTCATGGTCATTGCGGTGCCTTCCATACCCAGGGTGATGGTCGTAGTGCTCTCGGGCAGGGTTTCTCCCACACTTAACGAACTAGGAATGATAATGTGGTTGCCTTCGATTTCCACGTTCATTCCTTGCGTATTTTGCAACTGCGAGAGCGAGGTGAGTAACCGCTGCATATCCATTTTTAGCTGCCCGCCTTCGCAAATAACCGTAAAGTCGCCTTCGCCGATCATTTCGCCCTTTCTGTCCAGGGTTTTGCTACTTACGGTTGCTTCAAAACCACTACTGGTTTTCTGCACCGCCGCAATGGTATACTGCTGCTTGGCCTGCAGTTTGTCTTTTTTATCGTAGACTTCCACTTCGTAGTAGTGGTCTTCTTCCATCGGATAAAAAGAATTGTTACACTGGGCGTGGGCTTTTAGGGCGAAGAAAAAAAGCAAACAGGAAAGGATAAGTTGGTTTTTCATAAGTTTGGTTTTTTATAGGTTTAATACGAGAAACCTGCTTGAGGTAAACAATGACTTCAGAAAGAGTAGATTACTCATAGCACCCGCGCCATAGCATTACTCGATCATGCTAAAATACGCAAATTTTTGGACCGGTAGCGTTCGTTAAATCCCGCAATGCCCTGCAAACCTCCGCTGTGGATAGCTAAAATGCGGTTGCCAGGCGAAAAATGGCCTTTCTGAATCATATCGTAAAGTCCGTACAGCATCTTTCCGGTGTACACTGGCTCTAAAGGAATGCCGGTGGTTCGAAAGAAGTGGTTGATGAAGCCAATGAGTTCGGGCTTCACGCGGGCGTAGCCGCCGAAGTGATACTCATGCACCAGGCGGTAGTGTTCGTATCGCTGCCCATCATATTGCTGCGTGAGATGGTCTACCGCTTCCCGCAAAAACGATCCGCCTTTTAGGGCCGAAAAACCCAGCACGGTGGCGCGTTCGGCGGTGGCCGCCAGCACTCCGGCTACCGTGCCGCCGGTGCCCACGCAACAGGCTACGTACGCATAGGGAAGTTCGGCCGGAACAATCTCGGTACAGCCGCGCACTGCCAGGGCATTGGTTCCTCCTTCGGGCAAATAGTAGTGGCGTCCAAACTGATCTAGTAACTTCTCCTTGAATTCTGCCTCGCTGCGCTGACGAAACGCCTCCCGGCTCACGTAGTGCAACTGCATGCCCTGCATTTGGGCGAACCGCAACGTGGGATTAAGCGGCTCGTGCGCTTCTCCGCGGACTATCCCGACGGTCTTGAATCCGTAGCCTGGCCCCGCCGCAGCGGTGGCGTACATATGGTTTGAGTAGGCTCCTCCCACCGTTAGCAGTGTGGTGTACTGCTCTTCGCGTGCCCGCTGCAGATTATTCTTGAGCTTGAACCACTTGTTGCCATTGATCATAGGATGCACTAGATCTAGCCGTAGCATACTCAACTGCACTCCCTGCTCCTCCAGCCAAGGGTCACCGACCCGCTGCACGGGCGGATGCCTGACTAACTCATCATCCATATCATTACAGAAAAACGTACCTTTGCCCCTAGCCATCGATTGAGACGCCATTCATGGCGTCTCAATCGATATCTCAACCGCGATACTACCCAAAAAGGCATGGACGAACAAGAAGAATCCGACGAACTGTTTGAGCACTACCACTTCACCGCGGTGATCAAGCACGAACCGCCCCGCCTGGATAAGTACCTGATCAACTTTATTGCGAACGTGACCCGCAACAAGGTGCAGGACGCCATCAAGAACGGTTTCGTGCGCGTCAACGAGCAGGAAGTGAAGGCCAACTACCGGGTGAAATCGGGCGACGAGGTGGTGGTGGCCCTGCCCGAGCCGCCCCGCGAAACCGAAGTGCGGCCCGAAGACCTTCCGCTCAACATTGTGTTCGAAGATGATGATCTGCTGGTGGTGAACAAAGAAGCGGGCATGGTGGTGCATCCGGCCTACCAAAATTGGTCGGGCACCCTGGTGAACGCCCTGGTGCACCACTTCCGGCAACTGCCGACGATGGAAGGCAATGACGGGCGGCCAGGGCTGGTGCACCGCATCGACAAAGACACCTCGGGCTTGCTGGTGATTGCCAAGAGCGAGGTGGCCATGCGCGGACTCGCTCGCCAATTCTTCAATCATAGCATTGAACGCACCTACCGGGCGTTGGTGTGGGGGTTGCCCGAGGCCGAAGCGGGGACTATCGACGTGAACCTGGGCCGCCACCCGAAAGATCAACGGGTGACCGCGCCCTTTCCCCAGAATGACGTGGGCCGCCGGGCCGTCACGCACTACCGGGTGCTGGAAACACTGCGCTACGTGTCGCTAATCGAGTGCCGCCTGGAGACCGGGCGTACGCACCAAATCCGGGCGCATATGAGGTACCTGGGGCACCCGCTGTTCAACGATACCACCTACGGCGGGGCACAGGTGGTGAAGGGAACCAAGTTCTCGAAGTACAAATCGTTCGTAGAGAACTGCTTCAAGCTGATGCCCCGGCAGGCGCTGCACGCCAAGTCGCTGGGCTTCGTGCATCCGGTCACCCGGGCATCATTGCAGTTTGATTCGGAGTTGCCCGAAGATTTCCGGGCCGTGCTGGACAAGTGGCGGCACTACGTGCAGTATAATTGACGCACCTTCTTGTTGTTGTTTTTCGTATATTGGAGGAAAAGATAACTATGAAAAACATCAGCCTTACCTCAGATAAAAATCAGTTAGTAATTACTGTTAATACTTCTGACCTGGATCAAGATTATCTTCTTAAAGTTCTTGAGAAGATTGAGCTAGAAATTTTAGCACAAAAAGCTCAAGTCAAAGACAGTGCTTCAAATATAGCTGAACAGATAAACGAAGATTGGTGGAGGGAAAATAAAGATGGTTACTTAAAAGGCGTCAAGCGATGAAAATCGTTGTGGATGCAAACTTGATTTTTTCAGCACTTATCCCCAGAGCATCCCGCATACGTGAAGCATTTTTTCAGGAAGCCAATACGTTCTATTGTCCTGCTTTTGTGTTTACCGAACTTTTCAAACACAAGGAGAAGATCTTTAAGAGCAGCAAACTTTCTGACTCGGAAATACTCCGTTATTTGCACAAGATAACTGAACGCACTCGCTTCGTAAATGAAGGGTTCGTATCGCTAAAAAGCAAACAGCAAGCCTACAATTTATGTCACGATGTGGACGAGAAAGACACGCCTTATATAGCACTTGCGATCGAACTAAAAGCAGTACTCTGGACCGGCGACAATAAGTTGAAGAATGGACTGATTAAGAAAGGTTTTCTTCACTTTTATCAACCTGCCAAACCCTAACTACTATGCAACACATCCTCGAAAACGATCAACTCACCGTCACCGTGAGCACCCAGGGGGCCGAGGTGCAAAGCGTCCGCAACCAAGCCGCCGGACAAGAATATATCTGGACGGCCGACCCTGCCGTGTGGGCCCGCCACGCCCCGGTGCTGTTCCCTATCGTGGGCAAACTTAAAGAAGATCAGTACCGACTAGGTAATGAAACCTACCGGATGACGCAGCACGGCTTCGCCCGCGATCAGGAGTTCAAGGTGATTGAGCAGGCGGCCGACCAAATCACGCTAGGACTCACTGCCAGTCCAGACACCACCGCGCAGTATCCCTTTAACTTTGCGCTCGATATCGTCTATCAGCTTACCGACAATCAGTTGGCAACCACCTACCGGGTGATCAATCATGATTCGAGGGTGATGCTCTTTTCTATCGGAGGCCACCCCGGATTTTTGTGTCCGTCGCTGGTCGATGGGCGCGAAGAAACGTACTACTTACTTTTTGATCAGAAGGAAACGGTGTCCCGACACTTGCTTAGCAACGGACTGCGCACCGGAGAAACCCGGCTGGTGCTGCAAGACGAGCAAAAGTTATCGCTTGATCCAGCCTTATTTGAAGAAGACGCCTTGGTATTTACCGATCTGGCCTCTGATTCGGTCAGCATCGTGCCCCAATCCAGCGGACAACCGATGGTGACGGTTCGGTTTCCGGGGTTCCCGTATCTGGGCATTTGGCAGAAGGTGGGAGCCGACTTTTACTGTATTGAACCCTGGTACGGTTTAGCGGATGCTACCGAGACAAGCGGTGAACTCACGGAGAAAGAAGGGCTACTTTCTCTAGCCCCCGACGAAGTCTTTGAAGCCACTCACACGATTGTTTTTCATTAGTTTCGGAGCTTTCGGTTGAGCAGTTAGCCGGTTCTAACGAGCAATTTTTTAGATCGCCATAAATTTGGTACATTCAAGATCGCGAACGCGAATAATTACGTAGATTCGGGTGATTTAACTAAATATCAATGCAGCACCGTGGGTTTTGTGGATGGTTTCTGATGCTTGCCGTCGTGGCTGGGGCTTGCCAGAACGATAGCGTCTCGCCCGCTTCCGAAAAACCCGTGCTGCGCGAACTCTCCGTTCCCGAAAACGAACTGGTCACCGCTATTAACACCTTCGCCTTCGACCTGATGCGCGATCTGGCCGAGCACCGTCCGCAAGATAACGTGTTTTTGTCGCCCTACAGCATTAACCTCGCTTTGAGCATGACGCTGAACGGAGCGGCCTCTACCACGCTCCGTAGTCTGCACGACGGACTAGATCACGAAGTGATGGCCCCGCGCGAGATCAACAAAGCCTACAGCGAGCTTACGCCCTTTCTGCAGCAACTCGATCAGCAGGTAGACTTCACCTTGGCCACGGCCCTGTGGTACGATCGTCGGCTGCGCGCCCAACCGCTTTCCGAAGATATTCTGTCGGCTTACTATCAGGCGCACGTCGGCGATTTGTCCTTTGGTCGGCGTAAATCTCCTGACGTCATCAATAAGTGGGTAAAGGAACAAACCCACGGACAAATCGAAGACTTTGTAGAAGAGCTAGATCCGGATGCCTCGATGTACGTGACCAGCGCCGTACAGTTCGCGGGCGACTGGACCGTTCCTTTTCGGAGAGAGGACACCGCCCCCGGCACCTTTCACTTGCCGGATGGCACCGATATGACCACCGACATGATGGTGGCCCCCCGGGCGCAGTACCGCCTCTTCCAGGACGAAAGCAAGACGATTGTAGATATTCCCTACGGCAGTCAGCAGTATAGCATGACGCTGCTGATGCCGCGGGTTCAAGACAGTCTGCTGAATCTGATGCGTGATTTGGATGCGATTAGCTTCCGGGGATATCTGGCGCAGATGGATACGGTAAACAGCTATCTTTACCTTCCCCGCTTCACGATTGACTATCAAGCTTCACTGAAGCCTTCTTTGTCGCGCTTGGGTATGGCGGTAGCCTTTAGCGACAGTGCCAACTTTGATCGTCTATTTATCGATCCGGCAACCTCAGTTCCCTTGTCCGACGTACTACACCGGGCCGTGATCACCGTCAACGAGACGGGCACCGAGGCGATCACCAGCACTGCTACCCAGGCCCAGGGTGTTGGTACCACCACCAATTCGGTGCACGTGGATCGGTCTTTTCTGTTTTTTATTCGGGAAAACCATTCGGGAGTCATCGTTTTTGCGGGCCGCCTAAATCATCCGGTATCCGTTAAGAACTCTCCTGTGACGCCCTAGCCGGTTTGCTAGTGCCATTTGCGTCTTTCACAGCACTTTCGCTCTTTTCATCGCCGTTTTTTAGTCCTACCTTGGCACCGGCAGTTTCTGAGGTCGCGTGTCTTCAGCAACGAGTCTACCAATCCCACTTCTATGCGGCAGAAAGTTCTCAAAATCCATCCGAATGATAATCTAATTGTTGCTCTAGAGCACCTTCGGGCGGGGGAAACCGTGCGCTGGGAAGGCGAAGCTTACGAAATCAAACACGACGTGCCACCGAAGCACAAGTTTGCCGCTCGCGATCTGGCTCCGAATGACTCAGCCTATATGTACGGCGTACTGGTGGGCAAAGCCATGGCACCAATCCGGCGCGGTGAGCCAGTTACTACCACCAACCTGCGGCACGATGCCCAGGGCTACGGTTCAAGACAAGCGTTGCGCCCGGAATGGCTCGCTCCCGACGTGCGCCGCTGGCGGGAAACCACTTTTATGGGCTACCCCCGAGCAGACGGCAGCGTGGGTACAGCCAACTATTGGCTGTTTATTCCGATGGTGTTCTGCGAGAACCGTAACATCAACCTGATCCGTGAAGCGTTGATTCAGTCGCTGGGCTACGATCACTCCCGGGCCTACGATTTCAACGTGCAAACCCTGGTTCAGCAGCACCGCAACGGGGCATCGGCCGATGACTTACTAGCCTCGGAGATTGTGATCACGGCTGAGGATATTCAGAGCAAACGTGCGTTTCCAAACGTCGATGGCATCAAGTTCCTGACCCACGAGGGCGGCTGCGGCGGCACCCGCTTCGATTCGACCACCTTGTGTGCGTTGTTCGCGGGCTACGTCACCAATCCCAATGTGGTGGGAGCCACGGTGCTGAGCCTAGGGTGCCAGAACGCTGAAGTAATTACCCTCCAGCAGGAGATCAAGAAGCGCGACCCGCACTTCAGCAAACCGCTCTACGTGCTGGAGCAGCAGAAGAGCAAATCGGAACGGGACTTCATTGCCGATGCCATCAAGCAAACCTTTGTGGGCCTGACCGAAGCCAACCGACTGGAACGACAGCCCACTCCGCTCAGCAAGTTGGTGGTCGGACTGGAATGCGGCGGCAGCGATGGTTTTTCGGGCATCTCGGCCAATCCGGCGGTAGGGCACGCCGCCGACCTGCTGGTAGCGCTCGGTAGTTCGGTGATCTTATCGGAGTTTCCCGAGCTGTGCGGGGTGGAGCAGGAGCTCACCGACCGCTGCGTGGATGAGGTAACCGCCGAGAAATTCGTCAGCATCATGCGGGCCTACAGCGCCACCGCCGAAGCGGTGGGTTCGGGCTTCGATGCCAATCCGTCGCCGGGTAATATCAAAGATGGTCTGATCACGGACGCCATCAAGTCGGCCGGAGCGGCCAAGAAGGGCGGCACCTCACCGGTAGTGGATGTGCTGGACTACACCGAACCAGTGACGAAGTCCGGCCTGAACCTGCTTTGCACTCCGGGCAACGACGTGGAGTCGACGACCGGGCTGGCCGGTTCGGGCGCCACGGTGATTTTGTTCACCACCGGCTTGGGCACGCCCACCGGCAACGCGGCGGCCCCAACGCTAAAAATATCCAGCAACACCACCCTGGCCAAGCGCATGTCGGATATTATCGACATTGATGCGGGCACCGTGATCACCGGGGAAGATACGATTGCCACCAAGGGCGAAGAAATTCTGGACTACATCATTCGTACGGCGAGCGGCACGTATACGCCCAAGGCAGTGGGGTTGGGGCAAGATGACTTTATTCCGTGGAAACGGGGGGTTTCTTTATGATCAGGATGGGTGGGATTGATTTGAGAATGGGCAAGATATTTTTGTGATCGGTTTACATGCTAGTGATCGAGCTATCGTGCGGAATTTGTAAGATGGCCAGGATGATTTTCTGGCTGGCCTAATTGATATTGATAAGTCCCGATTCACAAATCAGCTCCCACTTCTCGCTTCTCTCCCGCAAAGTTATAAATCACTACTGAGGTTACTTCTTCGCTTATCAATAGCGTTCGGCTTGATTGTGATAGGTAGGTGGAGCCATAGTAAAATTCTTGCCGCCGGGTTTCACCGTTGGCAAAGGTGATTTCCGCCCAGGCATCGGTGGATCGCAAGGGAATCACTTGATGCGGTTTGGTCGCTGCCAAGAATGGCGCAAACAAGCGCAGGCTGTCCTGGTTTTGCGTGATCGCCACCAGGGGCATACCGTCAGTTCCCTGAATTTCGGCCACGCCCTTGGCGTCACCATCCACAAAAAAACCGCTTTCGGCACTGGGCACCACGCGGAAGTTGCCGGAACCATCGCCCGCCAGATACTCGCCCGTGAAGGCATCGTGTCGACCCGCAAACACCTCCATGCTGTATTCGTTGCCCACCAGCAGTGCGTCCAGATGGCCGTCTTGGTTGTAGTCGCCGGTGAGCATCCCATAAATCGGAGCAAACTGCGCTTGGGTGGGCAGCGCCGTGATTTTTAGTTTGCCGCCGCCCCGGTTTTCCAGGTAGCTACTGCTCATGGTGGTGGCCTCGAGCACCTGGGCATCGTTCAGTTCTGTTTCGTCGAATATGTCGTTGATAGTGGCCAGACCGTACTTTTTGTACGTAGGAAACTGCCGCCGCACCCGCAAAAATTGCGAAGTAAAGTCATCCTTGGCGTGCACGGGGAAGGGGGCCCGGCGACCGTCTTCGGCCCGACCGTAGGCCACCAGCACCGGGTCAACGCTGCCGTTTTCATCAAAGTCTTTGGCGTAAACGCGCAGCGGCTCCTGGGCAGAGGCGCGGTAGCGGGTGTTCAGTCCGAGGTTGCCTACCAGGTAATCTGTGTCACCGTCCGCGTCGAAGTCGCCCGCCGTGAGGCTGTTCCACCAGCCGGTATGCTGGGCAATGCCGGTGGTAGCCGTTGCGTTCTCAAAACCCTGACCGGTGTTTTTAAAAAACGTAATCGGCATCCACTCGCCTACCAGCAGCAAATCTACCAAACCATCGTTGTCCACGTCAGTCCACAGCGCATCGGCGACCATCCCTACCGATGACAATCCCGGAACCTGTTCCGTAACATCCGTAAACCTACCGCCTTGGTTGTTCAAAAGATAGCTGGCGGGCGGCACCGGATATTTCCCGGATATTACCCGCCCTCCCACAAACAAGTCTAAGTCGCCGTCCTGATCGTAGTCAGCCGCGCGTACGCAAGCGGTGCTGGTTCTCATCCTTGGTAAGGCAATGGTGTCGGCATCAAAATGCCCCCGTCCGTCGTTACGATACAGCACATCCTGAAGCTCAGTGCTACCGTCCTGAAACTCGTAACTGCCGCTAGCGGTGTATAGGTCCAGGTCGCCATCCCCATCGGCATCGAAGAGCAGCATCCCGGTCTCTTCCCGGCCAGGGTTTGGAGTGATAGACCGGGTGCTATCTTCCCGAAACGATCCGTTGGCCCGTTGGATGAAGAAAGTGCCTAATTTTCCGGCGGGGCCACCTACGTAAAAATCATCATACCCGTCGCCGTTCACATCGCCTACCGCCAATCCAGGACCTAGTTGACTGTACTTGCGCGGCAGGGTGCGTTGCAGATTGAAGTCAATCACGTCTCGTTCTGCCGCTCGAAACCGAACTCCCCGTTGGGTAGTTACTTCCTGCATTAGCGGCGATACTGTAGCAGGCGACAATTCCTGATTAATGTCGGGGGCGGAGGCGACGCTGGCTTTCTGGTGGTCGAGCGTGATTTCCTGATCGATGGCCACGTTAAACAACGTCTGGCTTTTCCCGTCAGGCCAAATCACTTGCAAAGTATCTACTTGCGACTGGCCGCCTAATCCGAAATGAGCGCGTCCTTCCACGGTCGATAAGTAGCCCCGGTACTGGGCATTTTCAAAGTATTGCACCTGTCCGCCGCCGTAACGGATTAGCACCTTGGTTCCCACTCCTCCCGGATTGCTCGGGCTGCCGGTCAGTTTAGCGCTTAGATAGTGATGGTTTGCCTTCTTCAATTGGTTCTCGTAGACGAAGGCGCTGTCGTTGATGTTGTTCACCACCACGTCGAGATCGCCGTCGTTGTCTAGGTCGGCGTAGGCGGCTCCGTTGGAGAACGAAGGACGGAGCATGCCCCACGCCTCGGTTTGGTCCTCGAAGGTGAGGTCACCCCGGTTACGGTAGGCGTAGTTCGATATCTTGACGATGGGAATAGAATCCTGCATCATCATGGCGCTGGCTACTCCCCCGGCCGGACCCGCCCGGAAGTTGGCAAAATCGCGGTCGGTCACGTCGCGCGGGAAGCCGTTGGTGATGATTACGTCACGGTAACCGTCGTTGTCAAAGTCGGCCACCAGGGGCGTCCAGCTCCAGTCGGTTTTCTCGATACCTGCTAATTGTCCAATTTCGCTAAAGGTGGGGTGCCCACTGGGGCCGGGGCCGTTGTTCAGTTGCAGCGTATTGCGTACGTATTGGTGCTGGAAGCCGTATTGATCGTTATTGAGATAGGTAATATAGCGGTTGGGCCCGAGCATCTGCTTTTGCCGCAGGTTAGTTTCGGGTAGCATATCCAGGGCGATGATGTCTGATCGTCCATCATTGTTGATATCTACCACGTCGGAGCCCATTGCGGAGTAACTCTGGTGCTTTAGGTAGTCGGCCACCCGGTTGGTGAAGGTGCCTTCTTGGTTGTTGATATACAGCAGGTCGTTGGTGATGTAATCGTTGGTGATGTAGATATCCGGCCAGCCGTTGAGGTTAATATCGGAGACGGTGATACCGAGGCCGAAGCCTTCGGTGAGGATACCGGCTTCGCGGGTTACATTAACGAAAGGTTGGGTCGCCTGCCCCGGACCCGATCCGGGGTTGCGGTACAGCCGGTCGTTGTTGAGGGCGGAGCCGTCTTCTAGCTTGGGGCGGTAGTTGGTGGGTACTTTGGCGTTGATTACGTTGGTGAGCAGGTACAAGTCCAGGTCACCGTCGCGGTCGTAGTCGAAGAAGGCGGCCTGGGTGGTATTGCCGGTGTCGGCGATGCCGTAGTTGGCGGCTTCTTCGGTGAAGGTAGGCACGTCGTTGCTGTTGAGGCCTTGGTTGATGTACAGCAAATTTTTTCGCCGAAGGGAGTCTTTGCTGAGGGTAGAGGATACGTAGATATCCAGCCAGCCGTCTTGGTTGATATCGACCAGCGCTACTCCCGAGCACCACTGCCCGTTTCCGGCTACCTTCGCCTCCGTGGTGACATCGGCAAACCGCATCTCTCCCCGATTGAGATACAAGGCATTATCGACCATGTTACCGGTGAAGTATAAATCCGGCAAACCATCGTTATTGAAGTCGCCAACGCCCACTCCGCCACCGTTGTAGATGTATTCTTCATTAAGGATGTTAAGGGTATCGCTTTCGGTAATGCGGTTGGAAAAGGTGATACCGGATTCTTTGGGAGGGATGAGTTGGAAGAGGGTATCAGGTTTGTTTTGACAGCCAAGGGTAGCTGCTAGTGATACTACGAACAGGAGGGCTTGTTGAAAACTCATGGTAGTTGCAAAAAAAAGCAAGCCAAACAAATTGTCTGGCTTGCCAAATTTTAGGAAGAAATCAGTTTAATAACCGTCATTCTGACTCAATACCTCGGTTCCTTGCAAATCAATTTCATTCTGAGGAATAGGCAAGTACTCATCTTGACCGGCGGTGAATTTAGCACCGGCGAATGCTTCGCCTAGATACTGCTTCTCGTTGTCTATGTAACGGTTCAGCACATCCGCGGCCACTCCCCAACGTACCAAGTCGTAGAAGCGATGTCCTTCACCGGACAGCTCTAGCTTGCGCTCAAAGTGCACCGCAGCAATTGCCTGCGCCTGATCAGTAAAAGAACCGTACTGACTAATCACGTAATTTGCTGCCGGATCGCCATCGGCGGTAAGCACCGGGGCATTGTCGGCGCGGTCGCGTACGCGGTTTACTAGCAAACGAGCTGGTTCAGTATTTCCAAGTTCTGCTTCTGCTTCAGCGGCCATCAACAAAACGTCAGAGTAGCGCAAAATGTAGTAGTTGACGGCGGTGTAGCCGGGGGTCCAGGAGCTACCATCGTTCTCTACTCCAATACCGGATTTGTAGTAGACAAACTTCTTCGGCGAATACGGTCCACCGTTGGGTTGGTTACGAATCCAATCCCGGCCGGGGTGCGGACCCCAATCCAAATACGGGATACCCCGGCGGCCGATTGAGTGATCTATTCGGGGGTCTACCGGTCCTGCATCAGGCGCGAACGCATCAGAACTATTCAGTCCCATGTCAGTGGCCAATCGATTAGCGGGCGTATTGTATGAGTTGTCTAGCAACGGCAGTCCGGCTGCATTGGTACGAAACGAGTTAGCCAAGTCAAAACTGGGTTGGTTAAACCCGCAGCACCCACCGGGCCGCTCCGGACCACTGGAACCGTGGGGAAAGTTCAGTACCAGTGCGGGGTTGGCATTGTCGATACTGCCCGTACCCGCGGCGGCTTGCACCGAGAATACCGTTTCAGCATTGTTATCGTTCGTTGAACGAAACACAGCAGCGTAGTCATCGAGCAAAGCGTAGGGCTCACCGGCAGCATTCACTCCGTCGGCGATTACCTGATCGAACATTTCCTTAGCCCCTGACCAGTTTTCCTGAAACAAACGCGCTTTCCCTAAGTAAGCCGCTGCGGCCCACTTATTAGCCCGCCCTACCTCACTCTGAGTCCCCGGTAGGTTGTCAAAAGCGAACTGAAAATCAGCCTCTATCATAGGCCAGATATTCTCATTGTTGGGAATCGGGGTCACCTCATCCCAGGTTTCATCCACGTAGGGCACATTGTTAAAGTTCTTCTTCAGTTCAAAGTAGTAGTGCCCGCGGAGAAAGCGCGCTTCCGCTTCGATTCGAGTCTTGGTGGCTTCATCCACTGACTCCGGTGCTTGCGGTATCAACTTTAATAACGCATTGGTTCGGGCTACCCCCTCGTACGTTGCTCGGTACTTCTCCAGAACAGATCCGTTGTTAGTCTGCGCTGAGTAAATCTGAATTTCGTTAACCTGAGACTGGTCACCAGGATCACTGCCCTTATTGGCTTCACCGCCCAGTACGCTACCCCAGAACCAGTTTGAGGCATCAGAGTAAAATCCGGCCTTCCCTAACAGTGTGCTGTAAGCACCAATGAGTGCTCCCTCTAGACCAGCACGGGAAGCCAACTCAGATTCGCTGAGTGAAGCAGCGGGCTGAACTTCCAGAAAGTCTTTTTGACAAGCCACTGTTGTAGCCATAATGGTCACTACGGTGAGTCCAATTATACGGGTAATTTTCATAGATATAGGTATTTTATGCGTTTAACGCTATTTTAAAAGGTTACGTTCACTCCGGCGGTTATCGATCTTCTCAACGGAACATTGCCCAGATCAATGCCAAAGTTGGTATCGGCAGCACCACCCACGGCGGGGTCTAAACCATCGTAGCCGGTGATCGTAAACACGTTGTTGACCCCCGCAAAGATTCTAAACTTCTCAAAGCCCCAGTTGTCCAGAATAGATGCCGGAATCTTGTAGGCAAAGGTAATATTCTGCAAGCGCAAGAACGATCCGTCTTCTACGTAGAATGAGTTAGACTGGGTATTGGTGCTGAAGTTCGCTACGTTTTCAAAGATCGGAATGTCGCCCGTAGGGTTCTCAAAGCTCCAGGCCTCCTTCGCGCGTTCGCTGATAGCCGCTCCGGGAAACAAGGGGTAGAAGTCAGTAAATAACTTTGATATATTATAGATTTCATTTCCTAGCGTCGCGTAGGCATACGCCTCCACCTCAAAGTTGCGGTAGTTTACCTTAACGGTTAATCCGCCCGTGAAGTCAGGAATAGGATTCCCCAAGTTGGTTCTATCATCTATGTCGATCTTACCATCTCCATTGACATCGCGAAAGCGAAAGCGCCCAGGGGCCGCTCCTTCTTGGGTAGGAGCAGCGTCTACCGCTGCCTGATCCGGGAAGAGCTCCACAACATCAAATCCAAAGAAATTTGACAGCGGCTGGCCTACGCGGTTGAGCACCGGAGTGATTCCGCGGTAGTTGGCACTGCGATTCGGCAGGTCGGTAATCCCCGGCCGCAGTGATACAATTTCGTTGCGCAGCAAGCTTCCGTTTGCCGTAACTTCCAGCGCAAATTCACCGATATTGCGCTTACCCACTATACGCAGATCAATCCCTTCGTTTCGCATGCTTCCTACGTTAACTGATGGAGCAGAAGCTCGAAAACCAGTCTGTACGGTTACGGGCACTTCAAATAACAGGTCTTCAGTGTCCTTGCGCCACACGTCGAAGATCAAATCAAGCTTGCCGCCCAACATTAGTGCATCAAACCCAACGTTAGTCGTGATAGATCGCTCCCAGGTGCTGAGCGGGTTACCAATTCGGGTGCGGTAAAATCCTTCCAGTGCTCCGCTATTGCTTCCGGTGATATCGTAGTTACCCTGCGAAATACTGGTGCCAAACAGACTGAACTGGTTGTTGGCATCCACGTTGTTCGAGTTTCCGATAATTCCGTAACCGCCCCGGATCTTCATGTCCTCTAAGAAAGTAAGCCCATTCATGAAACCCTCTTCCGAGATTCGCCAGGCACCCGAGAAAGCGGGAAAGAACCCATTACGGGTTGCCTCACCGAAACGGGAAGAACCGTCGTAGCGCAACACTCCAGAAACCAAGTACTTATCGTTGAAATTGTAGTTTAATCGGCCGAAGTACGATCCAAAGGTGATACCGTTGGACTTTCCTCCCCCCACAACTTGGTCGTTCACTGTCGATAAGGTAACGAAGTCAGGGTTGTTCGAAAACGGATTGATACCCGAGCCTCCCAGGCCACTGCCGAAATCAGTTCTAAGCGCTTCCTGTCCTAGTAACAGGTCAAGTCCGTGCACCCCAAATTCCCGCTTGTAGCTTAGGGTATTAGTAAGCACCCAATTGGCGAAGTAGCTGGCGTCTCGGCTGTAGCTAACCGACGCGTTGTTCTCATTATTTTCGTACTGTCGACGACCGAAGAACTCGCCATTACGACTACCGTACTGCCCACCTAAACTGGTCCGCAAAATAAGATTGTCGATGGGTTCTGCCTCCAGATATACGTTTCCAAACATTTGCACCTCGAAAAAGCTGTTATTTCGCTGGGCATCCAGGTTGGCAACGGGGTTGCGGGGATTGTTGAATCCGCGGGCGATGGTTCCGGCGTAGCCACCGAACTCATCGTATACCGGAATAATAGAAGGCATTCGAGAGGCATCAAGAATAAGGTTCTCGTCATCCGCTGAGCCAGCTCCACCATCTCCACCCAGCAATATGTTGGTAGAGCGGTAGGTTGCCTGAATGTTTTCACCGATGCGCAAACGATTGGGAATGATATCAAACTCAGAATTGGCCCGAAACTGGTAGCGGGTAAAGTTTTGGTACAGCAGGTTACCATCCTGATCCTGTAACCCTAAGCCCAGGTAATACCGGTTGTTTTCGCCCCCGCCTGACAAACCGATGTTGTGCCGCTGTAGGAAAGCAGGACGCGTAATTTCATCGTACCAGTTGGTTCCCTCCTTATTAGCGCGAATTACCTGGTAAATAGACCCAGCGCTAAAATCGGTATTGTATAGATCGGCTTGGGCGGCCCGATCAATACTACCTAATACTCCGGCTTCGCCACCCACGAGCAGGTAGTCGGGAAGAATGGGTTGTTGCCCCGTGCCGTACTGCGGATGGCGGTACTCCGGTTCTACCCCGCGCTGGATAGCAGCGTTCCGAATAGCCCTCCAGGTATAGTCAGCCTGATCCTGCGGGTTCATAACGGGAGGCCCTTCACCCGCGGTCGTTACCCCGAACATATTGTTATAGCTTACGCGCATGGGTTCGTTGCGGCCACCTCGTTTGGTGGTATACACAATAACTCCCCCGGCTGCCCGCGCCCCGTAAATGGAAGCGGTGGTAGCGTCCTTCAGCACCGTAGTGGTCTCAATATCATCCGGTGCCAAAAAATCGGTTGACCCAACCGGTACTCCGTCTACTACGTACAAAGGTTGATTTCCTCCTAGAGCTCCAAACCCGCGTACGCGGACAATACTAGTGGTTCCGGGCTGGCCGTTGGAGATCACCGTTACGCCTGATACCCGGCCCTGCAGTTGCTGCTCCACGTTACCCGAGGGAATCACCTGCAAGTCTTCGGCTGCTACCGTAGCCACCGAACCGGTGGTTTCGCGACGGGAGTCCACCGAATAACCGGTAACAATAACCTCGGTGAGTTCGGCAATGTCGGGAGCCATGCTCACGTTAATGGAAGATTGGCTACCGACCGCTATTTCTTGGGTGCCGTAACCGATGGAAGAAAACACCAGTGTGGGGTTTTCCCCGCTTACGGTTACATTGTACTGGCCTTCTACGTCAGTTACTGTTCCGGTGGAAGTCCCTTTCACCAGTACGTTTACGCCGGGAATGGCGCTACCGTCGTCTCCGTCGGTCACCGTACCACTCACGGTGCTTTGAGCGAAAGCATATCCCGTGGCGGTGACTAACATCACAATTATCAGCAGATACCTTGTTAATGAGTAAGTGTGCTTCATTTTACGTTAAGATTAGGTTAAAAGAAATTAGAGGGTAAGCAAAGCTGCGTAAGGCCGAAGTTTGTTAATTATCTTTAGTAAACCAAACATTACGTTCGCTAAAGTACAAATCTCACAACTATTGATACTAAAGTCGCTATCATTTTACCAAATGTCTACTAAGAGACTTTTTTGGTGAACATTAATTACAATACAATACTGGTGCGCGCCACGAACGCGCACCAGATGATTCCCGTCAAACAACCGCTTACTCAGCTGCGTTCGCTCCGATATCTCCCTGCGCCACAATGGTCGCTAGGTCGGCCGGACTCAGGTGGACATTGATGTAGCCATCAAAGGCGATCAGTTCTTCGTAGGTGATTGCTCGGTTGTTATCAAGCGCCATTACCGAGGTTTTGCTGATGCCGGTAGCGCCATTCACATTGGTGAGACTAATCGCAATGGCCCCGCCTTCTTCAGCCGAGTTGTAATGGATGTGCGCCGGATGGTTTCCACCAGCCATGGTTCCCGTCACCACCAAGGTGACCAAAGCCGTTCCATCGTTGCGCTCGGCAAAGGTGGCGGTGCCACTCACTCCCAAACCGCCGATTGCTATAAGCGGATAATCTACCGTTTCTCCGGTGAGCGCGTTTGATCCAATGTCGCCCTGCGCCACGATGGTTCCCAGTTCAGCGGCGCTCAAGTGCACGTTGATGTAGCCATCGTAGTCCAGTAAGTCGCCGTAGGTGACTTCGGTGCCATCGTCGTAGGCGCTTACCTCAGTGAGGCTAGCGCCGGTGGCTCCGCTAACGGAGGTCAAGCTAATGGCAATTGCTCCGCCTTCGGCGGCGGTGTTGGCGTGAATATGCGCCGGGTGCGTCCCGTCGGCCGGAGTATTTTGCAGTGCGAGAGTCACCAGAGTGGTGCCGTTGCTGCGCTCCTGAAACGTGGCGGTGCCCTTGATGCTAGGCACGGCAATCGAGTCCAGCGCGTAGGTTACCGCTTCGCCGGTGAAAACGTTTTGTCCGATATCACCCTGGGCCACGATGGTTCCCAACGCTTCGGCACTAAGATGCACGTTGATGTAGCCATCGTAGTCGATTAGCTCTTCGTAGGTAATCGGGGCACCGTCTGCCCCATCGGTGACAGATACATTGGTCATGCTCACGCCAGTGGTGCCATTCACGGGATTAAAGGTCACCACAATGTCTCCGCCCTGCGCGGCGGTGTTGGCATGAATGTGGGCCGGGTGCACCCCGCCCTCGGGAGTGCCTTCTAGAGACAAGGTCACTAGTGTTTCGCCACTATTGCGCTCTTCGAATTTTGCGGTTCCTTTGATATCTTCTACATCTTTTTCGGATAAGGTATAGGTGGTAGATTCACCGGTGAGTTCGTTCGACCCAATATCGCCTTGCACCACCAGGGTTCCTAGGTTATCAGCGCTGAGGTGTACGTTTACGTAACCGTCGAAGGCGAGCAACCCATCGTAGTTGATGGGGGTGCCCTCTTCGGTTGCCTCAATGTGGGTGACGCTTCTTCCGGTAGTACCCGACACATCGTTGAAATTGATGGCGATACCGCCGCCCTCAACGGCTGAGTTGAAGTGAATGTGTGCCGGATGACTTGCCCCGTCGGTTAGTTCATCCAAACTGTCGAGCTGAATAGTCGCTAAGGTGTTGCCGTTCTTGCGCTGGGCAAACGTCACGGCTCCGGTGTTGCCTGAGTTGTCTCGCTGAGCCAATCGGTATTCTTTGGCTGTTCCTGTTAGTTCGTTGGCACCGATATCACTCTCGGAAACCAGCGTCGGATCACTGCCACTGAGTTGAATGGTTACGTAGCCGTCAAAGTCAAGCAACTGCTCGTAGGCTTGATTAACGGTGGTGGTGCTTCGCCCCGTGGCGCCGTCGACTGGCTCTAGCTCAACCGAGACGTCTCCGCCTTCGGCCGCAGAGCCATTGCGAAGCTGTGCGGGGTGGGTGTTTCCTTGTTGCGTGCCTCCCACCACAATGAGAACCTCGGTGGCGCTTTCGCTTATTTTAGTGAGTTTGACATAGCCATCTACCTGTGAATCGTTGAGGGCCGTGAAGCGATAGGCCGTAGCCGCGTCCTCTTGAGGAGAGGGAGTGAACTCGGTATCTTCGTCGCAGCCGGTGAGCCCAACTAGCAGACTAATTCCCAGGAGAAGCGATAAAAATGAAAGAGTTCGGTTGTGCGTAAAGTTGTGCATGGACATTGGTTTTATTTTTAAATCTTCATTTAATCAACAAATTAAAATATTAATTTTGACATAATCTTACATTCTCCGCAATTAATTTACGCTATTGGCTATTCCTTCTTTAAATCGGTTTTTTCTACTTGAAACCGCGAAGCGCGACGTACTTACGAGTCGCGCGGGCTCCTTGGATCGATTTGATTACCCCGAACGCGTCGTCCAGTTTGGCTCCGGAGCGCTGTTACGGGGCTTCGTTAACTTCTTCATCGATCAGGCCAACCGACAGGGCGTTTTTCAGGGTCGGGCGGTAGTGGTGAACAACACCAACTCGGGCCGGGGAGCATTGCTGAACGAACAAGACGGACTGTTTACGCTGTGCGTGGAGGGCTTCGACGACGGCAAAACGCAGCAGGAGTATTTGATCAACGCCTCGATCAGCCGCGCGCTACCGGCGGTGGATCACTGGCCGGAGGTGCTGAAGTGCGCCGCCAATCCCGATATCACGGTGGTCACCTCCAATACCACCGAGGTGGGCATCACTTTACAAGAAGACGACGATCTGTCGGCCCAACCCCCGCAGTCGTTTCCGGGTAAGCTTACCGCTTTCTTGTACGAACGGTTCAAACAACTGGGCGGCACCGCCGAAACCGGTTTGGTGATGCTGCCCACCGAACTGATCATTGACAACGGTACCCAGCTGCGCGACATCGTGCTTCGCCTGGCAGAAATCAACCAACTCGAAGACGAATTCGTGGCCTGGGTAACTGACCACAATCTGTTCTGCAACACCCTGGTAGACCGCATCGTGCCGGGCGAGCCGGATGAGGACAAACAGCGGGCGATTGAAGAGGAACTAGGCTACCGCGACGGCCTGCTCACCGTGAGCGAGTTGTACCGCTTTTTTGCTATCGAGGGCGACAAAACACTCTTATATGATAGGGTACCCTTTCTAAAAACCGATCCGGGCATCGTGATCGCCCCCGACATCACTCCCTATCGCGAGCGCAAGCTGCGCATCCTGAACGGAGGACACACCATCAGCGTGGCGGCGGGCTTCTTGTGTTCACTGCAAACCGTGCACGACTGCCTGAAAGACCCGGTGATGTCGGCCTTTATCACCCAAACCATTCACGACGAGATCGTCCCGTCGCTGGATATCGACCCAACGATGGCGAGGGAGTTTGCCGATGCCGTGCTCGACCGCTTTCGTAACCCTTTTATCAACCACCGGCTGGTCAGCATCACCTTGCAGTATACCTCGAAGATGAACATGCGCAACGGACTTACCTTTCGCCGATACTACGATAAATTTGGTAAGGTACCCGAGCGGATGGGCGCGGGCTTTGCCGCCTATCTGCTGTTTACGCGACCTACACGGGAAGAAGACGGTCAGTACTTCGGCGAATTTGACGGTAGATCCTATCCTATCCGGGACGATACTGCTGCGTACTTCTACGAACGCTGGTCGGGCATCAAGCTGAGCGACTCAGAAGCGTTGACTGGCTTGGTGCACGAAGTGCTGGGTCACGACTCGTTTTGTGATCAGGATTTGTTACACCTGGGAGATTTTCCGGCGCGCGTAGCGCATTATCTGGCACAATTTGGTGAGCGTGGAGTGCGGGCAACGCTTAAAGAACTTATCACATCGTGAGCAGCCTAACTGACCTGCGCGTAACGCTGGTGCAAACGGCGGTATATTGGCACAGCATCGAGGCCAATCTGGCGATGCTAGAAGAAAAGCTGTGGCAGATCGATGGACCGACCGACCTGGTCGTGTTGCCCGAGATGTTTACCACCGGCTTCACCAACGCCGCCCCCACCCTGGCCGAACCGATGAACAGCCGCACCTTTCGGTGGATGAAGCAAATGGCCGCCCAGTTACAAGCCGCACTGGTGGGTAGTTACATTGTGCGCGAAAAGAACGTTTACTACAACCGACTGCTGTGGATGGACCCCGACGGCCGTTTTGCCACCTACGATAAGCGACACTTGTTCCGGCTGTCGGATGAGCAAACCGTTTATACCGCGGGCAACGAGCGGCTGATCCGGTCGTGGCGAGGATGGAACATTTGTCCATTTATTTGCTACGACCTGCGCTTTCCGGTGTGGTGCCGCAACCGGGTAGCTGACTCGGGGAAACTCGCCTACGACCTGCTGTTGTGCGTGGCCAACTGGCCCGCCGTCCGTTCGGATGCCTGGATGACGCTGCTGCGGGCCCGCGCCATTGAGAACCAGAGCTACGTGCTGGGCGTGAACCGAGTGGGCACCGATGGCAATGGCATTGATTACAACGGCAATTCGGTGGTGATGAACGCTGAGGGCGACATTCTGTCGCGCCGCGTGGATGAGGAAGCCCTACTCAGCGTGACGCTTTCTTACGAAGAACTTCAGGCGCAGCGGCAACGATTTCCGGTGCATTTAGACGCTGATCGGTTTTCACTGGATGGGTAGTTGTTGAACATCATGGTCGAACATCATAAATGATGTTCTTACTGGTTGGCATTTACAATATGATAGGAAGTGCGTATATTGGCGCACCAATCCTTTACGGGGTGTTAGCTCAGTTGGTTTAGAGCGCTGCCTTGACAGGGCAGAGGTCATTGGTTCGAATCCAATACGTCCCACTTTCCCCTTTTTTCTTGAGATCATCTTTTTTTAGCCCAACCGGCCGGGGTAAATTGTAAACGAGTAACCGATTTGCTATCTTGATAGCAAACTGTATCGCTATGCAAAGTACGCTTGAGTCGAAGTCAAAATCCACTTCCGAGAAAATTCCCCGTTCGCTCATTTATGAGGAAATGGACGGTGAACCTATCTATTACCGCGGTTATCAGGATGTGCTGAACAAGAAAAAAACCTTAGACGACACTATGGGAAGTAGTAGTTTGCAAGCAGCCATCATTGATGCATTGCTTAGATATTTGTATACTCAAGTTGATCAGAAAGCGTACAAGTTTTTCACTAACGAAGCTGGTTTACATTTGGCGAAAGGAAATAATGTAGCCTCCGACATTGCTATTTACAATACTTCTGATCTGAAAAACTTCAAGTACGACGATCACTACTTCAAGATTCCCCCGACCGTTGTCGTAGAAATAGATACGAAAGCTGATCTAAGCGTTATGAAATGGGAAACGTATTTGAAGAAAAAGACGGAAAAGCTCCACGCCTTCGGAGTCAAAAAAATCATCTGGATCCTTTCGGCTACGCAGCAGGTAATTATTGCCGAACCCGATCAAGACTGGTTCATTCGCGATTGGCACAAGCCTTGGGAACTTCTGCCCGGCCACATCGTTAATTTGGGTGATATGCTTAGGGCGAGCGGGGTTGAGTAGGAGTAGGATCAATAACCCTTTTTTGCTTTCGCTAAGCCATTAATTTAGCTTCATAAAGATATGCCTGAGAGGTAATTCTTCCTGGTTGCTGGTTTGATGACGAGATACATAGCAATACGGATGTTGATGAATTGTTTGCTTGCTCTGTATTATCTCAGAAGGCCGATTACGATGCTTTGCCAATAAATTGTTGATGCCCTCAATTATTAGCTCAACCTCTCCTTCTAGTACGTAGCCAACCAAGCACCCTTCTGGATATCGTTCGGTAGCAAAGTTATCAATACCGGTGTCAATATAGCGAGCACGATAGTAAGAAGCCTTTACAGTTGTGCTTTTAGTCTTTTGCCAATCATTTTGGCAGAGGTTTTTCGCTTCAAGGTAGTAAAGCAACTTATGAGAAGAACTCCAGTTAGCCATCCGAATATCAATTCTAGGTGCTTTCTTGGGTTGGAACTCTACCCAACTCAATATTCTCGTCATATAGATAGGATTCGCAAACAATATCTATTCTTCCACTAATTGCTTCGTCCGAACGTCTCATATGACGAGCCAGATTGGCGGATAACGATTCTTCTTCCCAGTCTATGCTATATTCCTGAGCTTCTCTCATCAAAATATATCCTTCTATAGCGATGCGAAGACATCGATTGATAAAGGCTTCTCGAAGTCTGACACGAATATTCGGATTAAGTTCTCCCATCGGCTAGGCGTACGCAAACTCCAACATAACATCATCTGCATCGTTCATTGCCGCTGAACGAGACCAAAACCGCTTTTCGTTAGGCTTGATTAGGTAAACAATGTTGTCTACTGCGTACTTAACTGTCTTCCGGAAGTAGACACTCTCAGCGTACTTCTGGTAGGTGTAGCTATTGATATCCCGTAGCAAAGTATTAACTTTTTCACTCGACTTCTCAATTACTGTATTCCTAATACCGTTCGATTCGTAATCTGCATTAAAATGAAGAGAGACTATATTCAGCGGCACTGAGGAGGGTATGTCATATACTGTGCACCAAGTATTTAGGTTATCTTCGTACTTAAGTGTATCGTTCAGACTACCACATAATATCTCAGCATAAGACTTTGATTCGTTTAAAGTGCATCTTTCAAGGGCTATGGACTTTTCATTATTTTGAAACAAATCAAGACTATATGAAAGTGTGTCCTCTATTGTATGTTTCTCGTTGACGTTGAGTTTTATTGCATTGAGGACTATGGCATCAATCTCGTTTTCTTCATCTCGGATTGAAATTTCAAAAACCTCGTTCTTTCTTATGTTGATGATTTCATCTATCTTATTGACCAACCTCTCTTTCGTGTCTAAATCAAACATAAATGAGACACCCGGAAGACTTAGAATCTCGTTAGCTTGAACTCTTTCTCGTTCAACACCCCAGGACGAAGCAGAAAGAAATATCACATACGAAGCGAAAGAAGAGTTCAAGAATGCAGTCAACACCTTGAGTTCTGCACTATCTTCTATTGAACTAATACCATATATTGTACGCCTGAATGAACAGTCAAAATCAATAAATGAAGCGCAAAACCTTTTGTCTTTCTGGCCCTCCTTAATTAGTATGTGGGGTGCTATATATGTAACTTCGTTTCCAAATCCTCTAAAATTTTTAATGTCAATTTTACTAGTATGATTGAAGGGTGTATAAAACCTTTCTACACGAGAAGCATCAAGGAAGGGAAGATTTCTAATTCCTTCACTTATTCTGTCGTTCGGTTTAGACGTTTCAAACCCAACTCCTTTGTTCCAACCTTCTCTTTCCTGAATAAATTGCTTAATAGGCTCATATCTTCTTCTTGACAATTTTTCTAGAAGTTTAAAATCTTTTTGAGTTCCCCACATCGCTACTTTCCATATTTTGCTATTAGGGTCTCTACATTCAGACCTTGGCAGATATTTTATATCCGTGTGGTCAATAGCTATTCCATCAATGATTTTGCTTCTTACCGTAGTCTTTGGAACACAATACAGCAAAGTTTCAGTACAGCTTTGCGGTGGGTTAGCCTGATAAAAAAGTACACAAGCCGGACCGACCGCAGAGGCAAATAAACTTCCGCCATGCTTTTGCTTTGCCTTTCTCAGAACAGAAAAATTATATATGCTTTCTACGTATAAATCGTTGAGTAAGAACTTTCTAAAGTTCTGGTAACCGGTTGTGCAGCAATTCCCGGTTTAGCTATTCTAGCTGAATTTTGTATTGTATGGCCACGAAGGCGAAGAGTTGTTTCATAGTTTGGAACTGGATCATAGTGAAAGCTGCTCGGATAGCTTGCCAAAGTTTGGCTTTAGTGCCTAATCCCTTCCATAGCGTGCGGAAGTACTCACAGGCGTATTGCCGGATTTGATCTATCGTAAAAGCTAGCATCATCAGATAAGCCAGCACCGTACATAGCTGGTCTTGACCGTGCCCATAATTATGCTCAAAATGGTAGCCTTGGTTTTTTAGGGTGTTAAACGTTTCGTTTTCTATCTTCCAGCGTGCTCTTCCGGCTCGCATCACCTTTTCCAGATTATTCTGTCGTAGAACAATATCGGTAATCCAACTAAATGTAGTGGTCTTGCCCTTCTTATCTACCTGTTCGTAGTGTAACATATTGACTCTGATGTGCGCTTGCGTGCTGTTCAAAGGCAGGTTGTTAACCCAGCGGAAGTGGTGTTGGATGCCCTTTTCCGAGTAACTGTATTGCCCTGCCTGACCGCTTTGCTGACGCGCGGCGAACTGGCTGAACAAGGCTTTGTTTCCATCGGGTTTGCTGCCGATGATAAACGAGTGACCATCGCTTTGCAATTGTTCAATGAAGGGGCCATTGGCATACAGCGCATCGGCGACTAACACAAACTTTTCTTCGGCATAGCTTTGGCGTAAACCTTCCAGCAACCGCTTTGCCGCGTTGCGCTCACAATCATTCTTTATGCATCCATCCGTATTGGCAATCGGTTCGCAGCGCATAGGAAACACCTCTCGCTTATCAGGATGAACTAGCACAGCAGAAAGCATTTGATGGCTATAGGTAAGTTGACCATCCTTGTGCTGCTTCCGCAAACAGTGCTTACAGTGCACTTTCTTAGAAGAAAAGTACTCTACGCCATCTATTGAAACAATGAGCTTGCCCTTCCAATATTGGTATTCCTCAACTATACGACAGTCTTTCAATACTGTATACAAACGCCGAAAGCCTATCTGCAAAGCAGTGGCATCCACTCGGTCTAACACCTCACGCATCTGCGTGTCTGAACATATCCTGCTAATGCCATACAGGCTTTGCAAGTTGCCTTCCTCGGCCTGACTACGCTTCTCAAAGCTTAGCAGTGAAGGACTCTTCAGTGAAAACATCGCAAATGCTGAACTCAGTACATCCATCATACTAATGCTTGCATTGCTACGCCGATGATCCGCTATTGTAGTAAACATCCCTTGAACTTCACCGAGCAGATAACTGAATCGGCTCTGCTTTTTACGTCTCTTGGCTATCCATCCCATAGCAACAAAAATACGCGCCGCACGCCTTATTTGCTAAACCGGGAATTGCTGCCGGTTGTGGTATTGAATAGAATTTTGCTAGCAACGACTAGTGCTATTTTACCGCTAGGGCATAGCTGAGTAGCTTTGTGAATAAAGGCTAAGACATACTCCTGAGCAAAATTCAAATTGCTAAGGTAACTTTTAGCCTCCTGATTAAGTCCACCTCGCTTAAATGGTGGGTTTCCTACTACCAAATCATATTCCTGATTCAAGAATGGCCCCTCCGCTAAACTGCTCATCAGAAATAGGTTTCTTCCTTGTTGGTCAGCATCAGGATTTTTAGGATCATAAATTAAGTAGGGGAAGGTATGATCTTGCCATAGCGTCCTAGGATTTAGCTTATCTAAAACCGCTAGATAGATGCTAAATGCGGCAACTTTGATAGCGTCAGCATTCTTCTCTACACCAAAGATATTGTTCTGGGCAAGAGTTATTAATTCTTGAAATCCAATCTTTCGTCCCGGATGACAGTATTCCCATCGATCTACCAGTCTTTTAAAGCTTTCCACTAAAAAAATACCTGATCCACAGGTCGGATCAATGATTTTTAGATCATAGCGCCTGTTGTCTTTGTCTGCCCAGGGTAAGCTTTTGTTGAGCATGAACTCTACTAAGACTTGAGGAGTGTAATAAGCTCCGTCGCTAGCAGTTGCATCCTCCCCCTGCTCGGTAGATAAAAACTCTTCGTAAATCTCGCTGATAAGTTCAATCGAAATAATGCTAAAATGAAAGCCCGCCAGCGGAAGAGCGATATTTGGCCGGGGTGATCGGGAAGCACATCCCAGAAGCAATTTCTAATAAGTTTGAGATGTTCCTCGTTGATGATCATTCTTTCTCCTGAACCCACCGGCGATAAATTGCCATTGAACGACTGCTCTAATTTGCCATACAAGCGATACGTTGCGTCTACACTTTCAAGAATATTGAAATAGCTGGTAGCCCCTTTAGAGTATTGATCGTAAAAGGGCTGATCAGTTGCCTTTCTGTCTTCTAAGTAAAGAAGAAACAAAGATCGCAGAAGCAAATCGTGGATGATGTCAACGGGTACACCTTGCTGTACGAGCTTTCTCCTCGTCTCCTTCAAGTTACCAATGAGCGCTTTATCAACTCGTTTCTTGTAGTGAGGTGTTGAGCGTACTCGTATTGATTCCAAAAATCCCCCGAGTCAATAGATACTTGACCAAAAACACTTCTTAATTCTTCCAAGTGCTGTTCATCCGCTCTAAACAGTTGAATATCATCAACACTCCTACTTTCGTCTTCTACGCTAATCGGGCGTTCGTAGCAATTGTATACCCTAATTTCAGTGGTACTTTCTACATAAAGAAACGGAACTCTTCGCTGGTTCCAGATATTTTTATGGATAGCACGAAGATTTTGCAAAGTTAATTTATCGAACCGATCAACTTTCTTAATGTATACTGAAGGAAAATCACCGGAGAAGTAGACCTTGTCAATGCCAAAGTCTTTGACTTCTTCCACAAACCGAGCCTTAACTGAAGATAATGAAGTTCCTAACGCGCTGTTAACATCAACGGCACCTTTTTCGAGTCCAAGAAAATTGATGACATCAACAGTCATAAAGTAATCTCCTTTTGGTATTACGTGCCTAGATCGCGCTTGACTAATTCGTCAATAGTAACATCAAAGTATTCTGACAATTTGATTAGCGTATCCGTGCTGGGCTCGTTCTTATTGTTCTCAAGCGCACTGACCGCTGATCTGCTAAGACCGATCATCCCTGCAATGCTCTTCTGCGTGACGAAGTTATGCTTACGCAAGTATTTTAAGTTTTCTGCAAATATACTCATAATAAGTACTTATGCTTGACTTCAACATGGTTTATGTCGAAACTTAACTCTTTATTCTCAGTAAAGTAAGCAATACTTAAGTTTTTTATTTTAGATGCACTCAATCGAAGTATTGATGTGTATTCACGGTAATAAATGTTAAACTGGATAACACTTCTCTAACATAGGATGAACGGAGAGACTTCATATCTTCTAACGAGTACTTCAAATTAATCAGTGTGAGTTACTCGAGGCTAACGAAGTGAACTAATTACCTTTAGGAATGCGCCAAGAGAGCGTAACCTTCTGAAGAAGGGCAAGCGATGTTTTCTTGATATGCAAATTGCACTATCATCGGTTATAGCGATCTCACCTACCCCGCCCCGCCGTCAGCACCACCCGGATTTCGTCGTAGCTGATGGATTCGTCCAGGGCCATTTTCAGGGTCTTGAGCGATGATTCGCCGTGCACGGCGACGGCTTTCTCAATTTGCTCGATCCGACTAGGCTCTATCAACTGAGCGGCTTCAATTTTTCCGTCGGCTAGGTAGGGCAACAAATGGCCGTATACGGTACCGGTCGCAAAACCCCGGGCCTGCGCTACCTCCTCCACGGTTTTGCCTTCCTGCAATAGATCGAAGCTTGCCTGTTTGGTGTCGCTTACCCGCGGCGCGGAACGCGTAGCGCGGCGACGGGCCCGACGGGCGTTTTCCATCCGCGACTCCTGGCCGTGCATTTCGGCGTAGCGCCGAACCACTTTCAAAAATGCTGTACCATACTTGCCGATCTTTACTTCCCCGAATCCGTTGATCCGCGGTAGGTCTTCTTCCTGTAGCGGCAGATAGGTAGCCAGCTCGTGCAGCGTTGCATCCGAGAAGATCACATAAGCGGGCACGTTTTCGTCGCGCGCCAGTTGAAGTCGCTGGGCCTTGAGCTGGTTCAACAATTCTTCTTCCAGCGGTTGCTGGTTGGAAGCAACTTCTTCCTCACGTTCGCTCACGCTCTCGATGAGCATCACCTTTTCTTCACCGCGCAACACCGCACCGCTTTTTTCGGTGAGCTTGAGGATAGGATACTGCCCGTCGTCCTTGCGCAGGTAGTCCAGGTGCAAAAGGTCATCGAGGTACCGTCGCCAGTCTTTTTTGCTCAGGTCGGCCCCTACCCCGTAGGTTTTGAGCTGCCGGTGCTGATCCCAGATTTTTTCTGACTTTGAACCCCGCAAAAAGTCAATGACGTAGCTGATTCCGAAGCGCTCGTCGAGGCGGGCCACGGCTGACAGGGCTTTTTGGGCAATCACGGTGCCATCGAATTTCTGGTAGTCCGTTTGGCATACGTCGCAGTTGCCGCATTCCTCGATCGTCTCTTCTCCGAAGTAGTTGAGTAGGTACTTCCGGCGACAGCTTCGCAGTTCGCCGAAGGTGGCCATCTCTTGCAACTTACGCCGCATGATTTCGCTCTGCGCTTCGTTGCCATCCACCTCCACGAAGCCCTGCAACTTCATGATGTCGGCGTAGGAGTAGAAGAGCAGCGCCTCGCTGGGAAGTCCGTCGCGACCCGCCCGTCCGGTTTCCTGGTAGTAGCCTTCGATGTTTTTGGGCACGTCCATGTGCACCACGTAGCGCACGTTCGATTTGTTGATGCCCATGCCGAAGGCAATGGTGGCCACCACGATCTTGATTTCATCGCGTAAGAACATTTCCTGGTGCCGTTCTTTCACCTCGGCCGTCAGCTTAGCGTGGTAGGGCACCGCCGGGAAGCCATCCCCGTTCAGACGTTCGGCAATATCTTCGGTGGAGGCCCGAGACAGCACGTAGATAATGCCCGATTCTTCGCGACGGGTTGCCAGAAAGTCCAGTAGCTTGTCGTAGCTTCCTCGTTTCGGAGTCACTTGGTAGGAGATGTTGGCCCGGTTGAAGCTCAATATGAACACCTCAGGATGGTTCAGTTGCAAGCGAGCCAGAATGTCCTTCTGGGTGAGCGGATCGGCGGTGGCGGTTAGGGCGATGGTGGGCACGCCCAGCGTTTGCCGTACTTCGGACAGCATACTGTACTCGGGCCGGAAGTCGTGGCCCCACTGCGAGATACAGTGCGCTTCGTCGATGGCCAGTAGAGATACATTTAGCTCCTTTAAAAAAGTTAAGAAACGGTTTTCTGATCCGATCAGGCGCTCTGGCGCAACGTACAACAGTTTGATCTCTCGGTCCCTGAGCGACTGAATCACTTGCGACTGTTCATTGGGTGCCATGCTGGAATTCAGATAGGCGGCCGCTATTCCGTTGACGCGCAACGCATCCACCTGGTCCTTCATCAATGAGATCAACGGTGAAACTACCAGCGTTAATCCGGGTAGCATCAAGGCGGGTATTTGGTAACACAACGATTTACCCCCTCCGGTTGGCATCAATACCAATGCGTCTTGACGGTTTAAAATACGCTCGATAATTCGTTGCTGCTCAAAACGAAACTCTCGGTAACCGAATTTTTCACGCAACACGTCAAGTGGTTTCTTTTCTTTTATCATTGATAGTATACTAAATGAATGTTCAAAATGTCTACTTTCCAATTAAGGAAACAGAATTTCGGTCTGCCTTTCTGTATTTGCACTTTTTATGAGGGTATTGTTCTTCAAGCTGTCAATAATGAACATTGGTTCAATTATGTCTAGTCTACTATTGTTGTGCCTTACTTCAGTTGCTCATATTGAAATCGCCTCTAAGCTTACGGAAGCGTTTACGGACATCCGCAATGTAGATGCTTCCCGGATATTCTGTCAGAAATTTGGCGTAGGTCTCCATCGCCTTTTTTTCATCGCCAAGTTGTTCTTCATAAATCCTACCGCTCATAAATAGCGCGTCATCCCCTAAAATGTCCTGAGGATACCCAGTAAGCACATTATCCAAATTACTGATCGCTTGTTCAAATTTTCCTAATCGAACGTTCACTTTTGCCTCTAGCCAGTAAATCTCATCCGTTAGCGGGTGTTGCGGATAGATCTTTAGCATGCTATCCAGTCGGTTCATTACTTGCTGCGGTTGGTTTTGGAATAGCAACAGCTCCACCTCCGCGTATGATTTCATGGCTGACCCGGTGGAGTCAAATGCCGTATTGTTCTGAATCAGTAAACTAAGGTTCATCGCATCGTTCGCTATCTCTCGGGTGGTCGCCTCTTTCAGGACATCCAGGTGGCCCTGGGCGAGTTCAAAATCGCCACGGTAGTACGACAACTTACCGTTCCGTAGCTTCGCCTCGTAACCTACTGGCTCCTCTTTATTCGCTTTTTCTACTTGGGCATAGAGCAGGGTTGATTCCCAGGGTTCGTCCATGAGCAGGTAGATATCGCCCATGTCTAATTTGCACTGGGCCCGCAACTCTTCGCTGGCCTTAGGATGATTGGCCACCTGTTCCAAAATGCGTATTGCGGCGCTCTTTTCGTCCTCGTAGAATGCGTACAGGTTGGCTTGGCTGCGCATCGCCTCCAGGGTAGTGGCACTTAATCCCATGGGCGAACTGCGGCTTTCGTCAATAAACTCCTGATAATCGCTGATGAGGGCCGCAATTTCTTTTTGGTCCACCGGAAAACTGTTTTTCACCAATTGCTCACGTGCGCTAATTTTATTGCGGCGCGCCACGGCGTAGTTTCGGGTGCGGGGATACTTATCCACCACGTAATCGTACATTTTTAGCGCGTTTTCGTAGTCGCGGTTCTCCAGGGCAATGCCAGCCACCTCCATCACCCGGTCGCCCTCAGTCCGGCTGCGGCGGTCTAGCGCTCGAGCTTGCATGAAGGCTCCGTAGAAGTTTTTCTGCTGTAGCTGCACCCAGATCAGCAATTCATTGTAGAGGGGATTATCGGGGCTCTGCTGCACTTTGTTGAGCAACATGACCGAGAGGCTGTCTAAGTCTCCTTCTTCCGTGAGCGCGTTCTGAAGCACGTTCTTCACGTAGCCCAGTCGGGCCAGGTCCTCGTCGGCGTAAGTGAGATAGGCTTGGATCATCTGGTCGCGCTCATTGGTGCGCTGGTAAATGTTAGCCAGCTCCAGGGCATAGAGCGCGTCATCGTTGCCCGCGGCCCGCCCCGCCTGGTAAACCGCAATGGCTCGGTCGATCAGATCGTTGCGCACTAGGTGACTCGCCACCACCCTAATTTTATACGGATCATCCACCGCTTCTTGCATCACTTCCGAGAAGTAGCGCTCGGCCGCTTCCTGGTCTCCCCGGCGGAGGTCTATGATGCCAGCGTCTAATCGGTACACAATGTCGTCCGGAAACTGCCGCACCGCCTTCTTGATGTACTTGCCTGCTTCTTCCAGGTAGCCGTTGTCGATGAGTAGCCGAACGTAGCGGGTGTGGACTAGTGGGATGTTCTCTTTTCTGCGGACCAGTTCATCATACACGCTTTTGGCTTTCTCTACTTCACCCTGATCATCGTACTGCTGGGCAATTGCCACTTTCTCGGCGTCCTGGGCGCGCAATCCGGTTGTGTTAGCCCAGGTTAGCAATAGGATAACCCATGTTATTTTGTGGTTCATACTTCTGTTTGTTTTAGAATCAGGTTATTCACTAACCTAATGTATTATTAATCTATTATTCTTTCGAAACTATTACTAACTACTAGCCGGTGAATATGTGGATAAACTTTTCCACAGCGGTGGATTATTGACTCGAGTGAATAACTCCGCTAATTATCTACAAGTTATGAACATACTTATCCACAACTAACAGTCTGCAAATCAGTAAGTTATGTGATAATATCGAAAATGTTGACTAATTTGTGAATAACTTCTTCGAAGATTATCAATGTGCATAACCTTGTGGATAACTGGGCCTTTCGAGTGAGTAACTCGAGTTTTATTTGCCCTCCAGCATTTCGAGTGGATAACTACGGAGCTATTCACCGGTTATCATCGAGTTATTAACAGCTTATTCACTCGATACTGTTAATAAGTTGCTGTTGTTCACGTCTATATCATTCATCTCCCAGTTTTCGCGAACAATTATCTCTTCCGGATACAGAAAAACCGGCTCCGGTTCCTCATTGAGCAGCACGTTCCCATCCTGCCAAGTGCCATCGTTGTCGCTATCCACCAAGATGCGTAGTCGATAAGTATCCGGCCGAATTCCTTGGAAAGAATAGGTGGTGGGATTTTTAAGCTCCTGAATCACTTGGTAGCTCTTATTGAGCAACTGGAAAAAATAGTTTTTGTAGGGGACCGTCACGGTACCACTCACCGTTCCGAACTTCTCCGGATTTCTAAAGGCGTACCGCTGAATGACCGCGGCGCTACTGTCCTGCTCTACGCTCATAAAACTGCCGGGGGCCGCGTAGAAATTGAGTGCTTTCAGGTTTTCGCCAATGGTGCTTCGGTCGGGCAACTTGATTGGCGGAGCCGGACGGACAACGAGCGTGTCTACCGTGGTGCGGATCAATTGGCTTGCTTGCTCCTCGCCTTCCAATGCACGCACCGAATCTTGTAACTGCTGCACCAACGGGTCGCGACTGATACTAACTAAGGCCCCCAACAACCTTCGTTGGTCCTCGATGTCGTTGGCAGAGCGCAAACTGTCCAGATAAAGGCGTGATTGCTGCTGCTGTTGCTCACGGGCTATACTATCGTTGCGCTGTTGATAAAAAATCACGCTATCGATCAACCGGACACGATCAATCGGGAGCGTTATCGTTACTTCATCGAGCCGGGCATTCCACTTGAAGGCTGCTGCGTGGTCGATGGGTAAATAATATAACGTATCGTAGCTCAGCAGAATGCTGTCGGTTTCTACCTTGATCACCGGTTTACTGAATTGTACCCGACTCTTAATTGAGTCCTCAATAGACTCGTTACCTACCGCAAATTTTGTGGTAAATTCTTCCGATTTCCGGCGACTGCTGGTAAATTTTAGGTAAAATACACTATCGCGCACGGCTTGCTCGGTAGAGTCAACGGCCGTTAGTATGGTCCGTAAACTATCCTGCCGCAGGCTGTTGTATACGCGGATCACCTTCTGTTCGTCCTGAAAATTGTGGAATAAGTATCGGGCGCTGTCCGTTGTATTGAACGCCAGCGAGTCGATCAGTTTTTTAGTGTTGGTACTGGCATCGGCGGCGCTGGTTCTTAATGAGTAACTTTTTAACCCTTTGTTGAATTTGAACTCATAATACTGCCCGGTAGCCCGGCTGCTTTGCAACACCAGCGGCTGGGCGTTTTTGCGGGTGATGGGTATATCAAGGGCTGATAAGTTGGGCAGTGACACAGAATCTCCCTGGGCCCTAACTTCCGGATCAATCACCCCGACAAACAGCGTATCGGCAATAAATCCGTACGGCTCTTTGTTCGTTTCAATCTTCAGGTTGCTATTGGCATCCAGGTACGCGTAAACGCGGTAGAGGCCCGGCTTTATGTAGCGAATGGTGTACGTTCCTTCCTCATCGGTTTTGGCAAAGTACCGAGGCGAGCCCGTGAATGCATCCAGCGTATCTCGAGTATCATATAAGGTCACCACCGCTTCCTCTACCGGCTGCTGGGTCAATAGCTGGCGCACGGTTCCTTGTATCCGGAAAGAATCTATATAATTGCCCGTGCTAAAGGCCGCTACCGCGTTTTTAGCCTTGTTTCCTTCGGATAAGTCCTGAATTGCCTCTCCGAAATTAAAGGTATAAGTGGTGCTATCCAGCAGTTCCTCTTTGAGCTTTATGGATAACTTGTTTTTCTTGATATAGAAATCATACTCCTCTACGGGGGGAGTGACAATGAGTTCTTTCTTGAGATTTCGAGCCTCAATCAGTTCATTAAATTCCAGCTCTATATCGTCTCCCCGGTAGTTCACAGCTTCCAGCGCGGGGACCATGCGCACCAGGGTGGGAGGAATGGTGTCTTTCTCACCCCCCGTAGGAACTCCCCGACGAGCGCATGACCCGCTCAGTATCAGGGCAAAGAAAATAGCTATTGGCCAAAGTTGACGAGTGCGCATGGAGTAATGATGGTTGTTTGAGATAGAACGTAGATACTGATCATTGCTTGCCCAGAAAAAAGCCTGCTTTGTTGCAACAAAACAGGCCTATACCATTTGGGTGGACACGGTATTTATTTGCCGAGATAGATCATCACCACTGAAATATCGGCGGGCGATACCCCACTAATCCTTGCTGCCTGCCCCAAGGTTTCGGGATGCACCTTCCTCAGTTTCTCCTTTGCCTCTGAGGACAGTGCGGGGATGCTATCGTAGTCAAGCGAAGCCGGAATCCGGTAGTCTTCTAAACTTTCTACCCGCTCAGCGTGGATTCGTTCTTTTTCAATATACGTTTCGTATTTGGTCAAAATCTCTACCTGTTCAATGGCATCGGGCGCGAAGCCAGCGAAGTATTCATTCAGTTTGGGATCGAACGACTGTAGGACGGCAATCGAAATCTCCGGGCGTTTCAAAAGTTGTTTGACCGAAATTTTTTCTTTAATGGTTGCCGTCGGTAGCGCGTCCAATTGCGCATTAATTTCGTCAGGAGCGGCCTTCATCTGTTGAATATCCTTCATGATTTCAGATACCGCATTTTGCTTGTCAAACACTCTTTCGAGGCGTGTGTCGTCAATTAAGCCCAATTGATGGGCTTTTTGGCTCAAACGAAGGTCCGCATTGTCCTGCCGGAGTAGCAAACGAAACTCGGCCCGTGAGGTGAACATGCGGTAGGGTTCATCGGTGCCCTTTGTGATCAGATCGTCAATGAGCACTCCGATATAGGCTTCTGACCGCTTAAGCACCAGCGGTTCCTTTTCTTGTACGCGCTGGTGGGCGTTGATTCCGGCCATCAGTCCCTGAGAAGCCGCTTCTTCGTATCCGGTGGTTCCGTTAATTTGTCCCGCAAAAAATAAGTTATCCACCACTTTGGTTTCTAGGGAAACTTTTAGTTGGGTAGGTGGAAAGTAATCGTACTCGATAGCGTAGCCCGGACGGAAGAACTTAGTCTGTTCGAAACCGGGAATATGCCGAATGGCGCTCAGCTGAACCTCTTCGGGTAGCGAAGTCGAGAATCCGTTTACGTAAACCTCGATGGTATTCCACCCTTCGGGTTCCACAAAAATCTGATGTCGATCGCGTTCGGCAAAACGGTTGATTTTGTCTTCGATGGAAGGACAATATCGTGGCCCCTGCCCTCGGATCCGACCGTTGAACATGGGCGAGCGATCAAAACCGGTGGCCAAAATCTCGTGCACTGTAGGGTTGGTATAGGTGATGTGGCAACTACGTTGATTAACAACCGGGCGCGTATTGGTGAAAGAAAACTTACTAGGATTTTCATCCCCCTTTTGTTCTTCCATCTTGCGATAGTCTAGCGAACGACCGTCTACGCGGGGCGGAGTACCCGTTTTCATCCGTCCTGACGCAAAGCCTAATTCTACCAATTGTTCGGTGATTCCTTGTGAGGCGCGTTCGCCGGAGCGCCCCCCTCCCATCTGCCGGTCGCCAATGTGGATGAGTCCGTTCAAAAACGTGCCATTGGTGAGCACCACGCTGCGTGCCTTGATTTCCAGTCCGAGCTGCGTTTTCACGCCAACTGCTTTTCCATTGGTTACCAGAATCCCCCTTACCATCTCCTGCCGAAAGTCAAGGTTAGGAATTGCTTCCAGGGCCAGTCGCCACTCCTCGCCAAAGCGGGCACGGTCATTTTGGGTTCGGGGACTCCACATCGCCGGACCTTTGGATCGGTTGAGCATACGAAACTGAATGGTCAATTTGTCAGATACAATACCTGACCATCCCCCGAGCGCGTCAATCTCCCGGACAATCTGGCCCTTTGCCACTCCGCCCATGGCGGGATTGCACGACATCTGACCGATTTTGGTCATGTCCATTGTGATGAGTAGCACTTTTGATCCCATCGTCGCGGCGGCGGCGGCGGCTTCGTTGCCCGCGTGCCCCGCCCCTACTACAATTACATCGTACTGATTGTGCATTGCTAATTTTTTCTAATTCCTAAATAAATGACTGCCTATCTTAGCTGATGTTTCACGTGGAACATTAGTCTATTGGCCGGGCTTCACGAATGCAATTCAAATACTTTTCCTCGAGAAAGCGCATCTGCTTAATTTCGATAGAAGTTGAATCACCGTAGCCCAACAGATGAAGCAGGCCGTGTAGCATAACCCGATGGATTTCGTCGTTAACTAAGAGACTAAGCTGCTGGCTGTTATCAAGTACCCGATCATAACTAACGAAAATATCTCCCGCAATCGGTTCCGACGGTTGGTTCCGATGGTCAAAAGTGATAACATCCGTGTAATAGTCATGATTCAGATACTCCATGTTTATTGTTAGAAGATAATCATCGGAGCAGAAAATGTAGGAGAGATCATCAATACGATTGCGTTCAGATAAGGCAACTTCCTCGAGCCAACGCGAGACGGAGGATTCATCGACCAGGGAGAAAACAACATCCTCCGAAAAAAAGTGAATCATGAGTTGATGTAGAAAACCAGTTCCACAGTGCACCCTTGGTTGTGGAACCTGACCTCATCGCACAGGTGCTTCATTAGAAATATACCCCTCCCTCCCGGTTGCTGAAGGTGCTCAGGAGCAGTTGGATCAGGCAGATCGTGAAAATCGAAGCCGGGCCCTTCGTCGCTGACGTGAAAAATGATGGCGCTGTCTTTAATTTGGAGGGTGAGGTGGACATTCTTTTTCACATCACCCCGATTACCGTGCCGAATGGCGTTGTTTACTGATTCGGTGACGGCAACAATGATGTTGCCGTAGATGTCATCGGTAAGGTGAAATTCGTCTTTGGCGTTGTCAATAAAACTCTCTATGATACGAACGTTGTCAGTCAACGAGGGTATCTGAATCGAAATTGCATCCATGTTACTTAAGGCGTTTGAAGTATTCGTTAGCTTCGTTTTTATAATAAGGATTCAATTTAACCGGGACCGTTTTTAAAAGTTCAATTTCTTGTTCTTTCAACTTTATGTACTCGTCAAAGCGCTCTAGGGTTCGTTGTTCATAGTCATCCTTAGCGGTTTCGCCCTTGCGTTTGTCGTCTAACTCCTGCTCTCGCATCGACTCTTCGGCCTTCAGCAAGCGAGTCATGATTTGCTTCTGTCGCTCAATGAGTTCCTGAGTAAGCTTTTTATTCACCAAATCCTGTTCGGTCTCTTCCATCTGCTTGGCCAGTTCGTCACCGTTGCCTCCTCCGCCCTCCGATTTCTCATCGCCCTGCATTTCTTGCATCGCCTGCCGAATTTTTTCTTGCTGCTGCGCTAGCTTGGCTAGTTCTTCAGACATGGCCCGCCCCGACTTGCCACTCTTCTTTAGATCTTGAATATCTTGGTTGAGCTGCTTTTGCAACTCGCTCAGGTTCATGTTAGACCGGGTGTTGCCCTTTTTCTGCTGAGGACTGCCCATCGCGTCGGCCATTTGCTGTTGCATCTGGCTAAGCACGTCATTAAGCAGCAGGGCCAAATTATTGATAGAAGTCATCGCAAACTGCTGTTCGCCGATTGCCTTGTACTGCTGGCGCTCTCGTAATGATTCTACGCTACCTTCCATGTATTTGTTCATGTCCTTCACCTCACGGGTTACAAAAGACTGAATCTGAAACACCCGATTGGCTAAGGCCAGCAGACTATCTTCAATAATCTGGGCATCATCCATGAGTTTTAGCTGCTCCTGCGATAGATCAATGAAGCGGGGATCGTTTTGCTTTACTTCCCGAAAGTCCTTCATCACTTTCTCCTGATCAAAGGAAAGGGTAATCAGGTTATCCAGGATGTTGCGCAGGTTGTCCATATTCTCTTGCATCGACTCCATTTCCATACTTTGCTGCATCTGCTGCATCTTTTGCGCCATCTGCTGCATCTGCTGGGCGCTTTTCTGCTGTGACTTTTGGGCCTTACTTCGCTTCTGCTCGTCCAAGGCTTCTTTGGCTTTTTGCTGCTCCTGCTGCGCCTGCTCCTGTTCTTCGGAAACATCTTCCATAGGAGCGGGATTCTTGAGGTCCTGGTTCATTTCCTCCATCTCCTTGATGTCTTCCTGCGTTTCCTCAAACTCTTTGTTTAATTTCTCTTGCTGCTCGCCTAGCTTGTCGGTTTCGTTCTCCTTATTTTCGGTTTCTTCCGCCAACGCTTGCTGCTTTTCGGCCAATTCACTCAACTGTTGCTCCACGTCGTCTAGTTTCATGTCGAACTTCATCTTTTTGAAGAGTTCCAGCGCACGCTCGAGTTCTTGCTCCAGATTTTGCTCCTGGTCGTTGATATCCTGTAGCTTTTCCTGAACCTGATCAATGTCTTGCTGCTCGTCCAGTAACTTGCGAAGTTCTTCGTACATCTTTTTCGTTTCATCATCCAGCAACTCGTCCATCAGATTTTGCAATTGGTCAATCTGCTTTTGCATCTTTTCGCTCCGTTCGTCAAACTGCTCGCGCTGCTGGTTCATCGATTTGTTTTGCTCCTGCAATTCCTTGAGTTGCTTTTCCAGGGCTTCACGCTGTTTCAGAATGTCCTCTAATTTCTCTTTGTCCTGCCAATTGAGCTCCTTCTTCCCGCGCAGCTTCTTCTCCAGATCGTCTACCGACTGCTCCAGTTGCTCGGCCTGCTGCACGGTCTTACTGATCTGTGATTGGGTTTCGAACGGAAGATTTATCTAGATTATCCTTCATAACCTGCTTATCAGGCACCTGAAAAACGTAGGCCGCAGTTTTAGCCGATTTATACCCGTTGATTGCGTCGTTGTCCCACACCTTCAGAAAATAACGGATCTTATCACCCGGTTTCAGCTGAAGGGTATCCACGTTCCACTGGTGGTAATAGCTTTGGTTATTCTGCTTCCGGTTGAGCGGAAGATCGTAAGCGCGGTACTTAGGCGGAGTAGCCGAGGGATCGTCAGCCGATTCGAAGCGGTAGAAAAGGGCCAATCGGGCCAGACCGTAATCGTCAGCCACGTTTCCTCCCAGCACTAAGAACTGGTATAGCGTGGTGTCCTGAAATTGGTCCAGCGTGATTTCCGGACGCTGGTCAGGGGTCACGTCCAGAAAGTAGCGAATCTTTTGCTGGTTGCTGCTGTACTGGTTTTTTAGATCGATCTGGTAATGATCAGAAACCAGCGCCTGCTTTTTGAACGAAAAAGCCTTCTCACCGCTATTGGTCAGTGGGTACTGCTCCTGGTTCTTCTCAAAGGTTAGCGTGACACTATCGGTAGCCAGCGTTCCGAACTGCCACGAAACTTCGGTGCCCTCCGGCACCTGAAGGTTGCCAACGTTATCTAAACTCTCGTCTTTTCGTTGCAGGTAGTCCGGATAGTCCAGAAAGACGCTAAAGTTCTTTAGGTTGGGTCGATCCACTACGGTGATGTCGTAGGCCAGACTAGAAAAACCGGCGGCCTCAATCTGGTAGTTGGTGTTGCGCTGTAAATTCTGAAACACGTGTTCGTACACCCCGTTCTCGTCCGCGATCATTCTAAACCGCCGCCCTGAAGCATTTAGGTACACCTTGTCCGGCAGCGAGTTTCCCGAAAGCTGGAGCCGCACCGGAAAATCTTCGTTTTTAAAGGCAATGGCCGATCCGGTTTCAACGTCAAACGAAAAGGGCGCTTCGGGCCGGTAGTCTTTGTTAAAATTGACGATTCGGGTCGTGCCCTCCGAAAAGAACTGAGGGATAAACAGGAGCAGCACGACGATTAACGTGGTGGGAATGGCCAAGTAGCGCAGGTAGCGCAGGTTGTTTTTGAGATCAATGGCCAAAGGAAACGAGACCACCGAAAGTTGCTGGATACGGTGGGCGATGCTGGCCAGCACCAATGAATTGTCGGCCTGAGAACTGGCTCGGTTCAACTGCACCATGTTCAGCAGCTTGTCCTGCACGTCGGGAAAGTGACTACCCACCCGGCGGGCCGCTTCCTCATCACTCATCTGACGACTAGGTACGGCGAGGCGGAGCAACGGGACAAGCAACCATTGGTACAAAAAGAAGAAGAAAATCAGAACGAACATGGCCAGCAGAGCAGCTCGTCCGACCGAATTTAGTCGCGCCGTGTACTCAATAGAGTTCAGCAGCAGATAAACCGATAACAAAATGGCCCCGAAGTAAATACTTCCCCGCAGAAGCTGGTTCAGGTAAAACTTGCGCTTGTAGCGCTGTAGCTGTTGTAAGATGCGGTTGAAATCGGATGATGCTTGCGCCATAGTGTGGTTCTTTAAGCCTTTCATTCGTAATAATACGCTACGTTTGCAGGGTAAGCACGACCGGACAGTGGTCTGAGTGCATCACCTCCGGCAGAATTGTCGCTCCTGTCAGCGCGCTTTGCAGCGCTTGGGAAGCCATGTGATAATCAATGCGCCACCCTAAATTCTTGGTACGCGCCCCGGCACGGTAGCTCCACCAACTGTACTGTAGCGGCTGGTCGTCGAAACAACGGAACGTATCCACAAACCCCCCCTCAAGAAACTGCGTGATCCAGGCTCGCTCCTCGGGCAAAAATCCGCTACTGTTTTTGTTCCTCACCGGGTCGTGAATATCAATTGGACGGTGGCAGATGTTATAGTCACCGCTAATGATTAAACGCGGTTTTTCTTGTTTTAGGTGATCGATGTACTGATAAAAATCGCTCAGCCACTGCATTTTGAACCCTTGCCGTTCGTCACCCGTCGTTCCCGAGGGCATATAGACACTCATCAACGAAAAATCTTTAAAGTCCGTACGAATCACCCGGCCTTCCCGATCGTATACCTCCATACCACAACCATAGACTACCTGCTCCGGACGGTGCTTGGTCAGGATGGCCACGCCGCTGTATCCTTTTCGCAAGGTGGCTTCCATCCAGTAAACGTGATAGCCAAGCTGAGTGAAATCGGTCAAGTTAATTTGATCCGGAGACGCTTTCACTTCCTGCAAGCAGATCATGTCCGGGCTTTCCTGCGCTAGCCACGAGAGAAACCCTTTGCGGATTGCCGCCCGGATGCCGTTCACGTTGTAGGAAATAATCTTCATCTATAGTGCTAAATCAAATTCTTGCGTAAAGTAGTCGACAACGTGCATTTTGAGGAGTTTCTCTTGCTCCAGCAAATCGAAATGCGGCAGCTTCTTCACAATTATCCAATGAGGCCAGCCCTCCGCATCGGTTCCCTCTAATTCGTAGAAACCCGAGAGCGACAACACCTTGCAGATGGCAATGTGCATTAGGTCTTGCTTCTCTTCCTTGGAAAAGGTTTGCAGTCCCCTACCCAACTCCTGCACGCCAATCAAGAAAAGCACCGCGTTGAGATCGGCGGGGCGCTTGCCAATGCGCGCTTCTAACTCATTCAGCAAGCGGCTCCACTGTCTTTCTAAAGATAAATCTTTCTGATACATCATAGATTTTAACCAGGCGATGTCGCCAATTGTCGGCAATACTTACTTCCGTAGCCTTGGGCCACAAACGATTATTACGCGCATTCACAAAGGGCGTACCTTGGGGTGTAGTTACTATACGCGTTCTTATGCTAAATGATTTTGTTTCGTTGTTATTTCCTCGCTGTTGCCTAATTAGCAACGCCCCGCTGGCGCGGGGAGAGCAGCACGTGGCCATGGCGGCGGTTCAGGCACTGCCTCGCTTCGATCAGCAGCGCCCGCCTGAGGCACTTCGGCAGCAACTTTATACCTTTGTCCCGGTGAAACACGCCCTGGCCTACTACAAGTTCGCCAAGCACGGCGGGGTGCAACGCCTGCTACATCACTTGAAGTACAAAAACTGTCCGGAAGTAGGTGAACTGGCGGGTATGTGGTTCGCACACGCCATCAAGAGCGCCGGACTGCACGAATCACTTGACCTGGTGGTGCCCATTCCCTTGCACGCGGCCAAGCAGCGCCGACGCGGCTACAACCAGTGCGACCATATCGCTAAGGGAATGGCTGAAGTGCTAGAGATGCCCTGGAAGGCTGACGTACTGGTCAAGCCGAAGCACACGCAGTCGCAAACTCGTAAAAGTCGCTGGGAGCGTTCGGAAAACGTGGCCCAGGGTTTTGAGTTGAAGGATGCAAACACGGTGGCGGGTCGGCGGGTGCTGTTAATAGACGATGTGTTAACGACCGGAGCGACCTTAGGAATGGGCGCTAAAATTCTGCTGGAAGGCGGCGCTCAGGAGGTAAGCGTGGCGGCATTGGCGGCGACGCAATAGTGAGAGGATGGTTGCTGGAAAAATAAATTTGGTAAAGGAAATAGAATAATTTACCAAAGAAGACCCAACTGGAAAGCGAGGAACAGTAGCACCACAAATCCGGCCACCACTTTGTTGTCGCTACGCGTGGGGAGCAGTGCAAAAACGGAGCAAAGAATCGGAATGCATATAATAAAGAACCGGTAGCCTTGGTACACTCCGTAGGCAGGTGTGACCCGATAAGAATTGGGCCAAGCACTCCGAACAAATTTTCTTTATATTGCGTCTAAGCAGTGAATACTATTAATCCCAAAAAACTATGAATGCATACATCGTAGGCGGCTACCGCACCGCCATTGGCAAGGCTAAGAAAGGCGGATTCCGCTTTACCCGTCCCGACGACCTCGCCGTCGAGGTGATCCAGCACTTGGTGAACAGCACGCAGGGGCTTACCCCCGAAATGGTCAACGATATGATTGTGGGCAACGCGGTGCCCGAAGCCGAACAGGGCATGCAGATGGGCCGCATGATCTCGCTCATGGCGCTGGGCAAAGAGGTGCCCGGCATGATCGTGAATCGCTACTGTGGCTCCGGGGTAGAGGCTATCAACATTGCCTCGGCTCGAGTGCACGCCGGTATGGCCGACTGCATCATCGCCGGAGGCACCGAATCGATGTCGATGGTGCCCATGATGGGCCACAAAACGGCCCTCAACTTCGAGGTGGCCAAAGACCATCCTGAGTACTACACCAGCATGGGCCTTACCGCCGAAGAAGTGGCCAAAGATTACGATATCTCCCGGCAGGACATGGACGAATTTGCCCTACGTTCTAACCAGCGCGCCGTAGACGCGATCAAAGAAGGTCGTTTCAAGGATGAAATCGTGCCGATCACCGTGCACGAAACCTATGTGGATGAGGGGGGGAAGCAGCAGGAGCGGGAGTATGTGGTTGACACCGACGAAGGTCCTCGAGCCGACACCAGCATGGAAGCGCTGGCCAAACTGCGCCCGGTGTTTCGGCAGGGCGGCAAGGTGACAGCGGGTAACTCTTCGCAAACCTCCGACGGAGCCGCCTTTGTGCTGGTGATGTCCGAGAAAATGGTGAAGCAACTGGGAATCCAGCCGCAGGCTCGGATGATGAGCTACGCGGTGGCTGGGGTAGACCCCCGCATCATGGGCATCGGCCCGGTGAAGGCCATCCCGAAGGCGCTGGAGCTGGCCGGACTGAAGCTGGCAGACATCGACCAGATTGAACTCAACGAGGCCTTCGCCGCCCAGGCGTTAGCGGTAGGCCGAGCGCTGGACATTGACATGGATAAGCTGAACGTGAACGGCGGAGCCATTGCGCTGGGGCACCCGCTGGGCTGCACCGGGGCCAAGCTAACCATCCAACTGATCAACGAGATGCGCCGCCGTAGGCAGAAGTACGGTATGGTAACCGCCTGTGTGGGTGGCGGACAAGGAGTAGCCGGAGTGTTTGAGTTTTTGAATTAGGAACGGTTCCGCTCCGGAATATGCACGAACCGCATGAAAAAGTCGGGCTTTAAAAGTCCGACTTTTGTGTGTGTCTTCAATGTTAATGCTATGAGCCGTACGAAGCGATAGCGAGTATGGCTTATAGCGGGTGTTCGGTGTCGTTAAGTTCCGAAGATCAATGTAGAAAACCTATGATGCTTTACCGGAAGGTAAACGTCCGTCGGTTTTTCCTTCCTCGGAACGGCCAGGGTCAGTATATTTTTAGCGAAAACGCGGGCAATAAAAGTGAAAATTTGGCGTTTTGTAAGCGTGCTACTCGTTCTCACGAGTGCTAAAGCCAGTTAACCGGCTTTCCTAAGTGAGGCACTTATCAGTCGGTTTTCTGACTTTTGGGTCGCTGTGCTACCCGCACGCTTAGCCATTCCGCTGCCGCTATCTTTCGCTCTCCTTCCACCCCTGGAAATGACACTGAATGTTAATGCTATGAGCCGTACGAAGCGATAGCGAGTATGGCTTATAGCGGGTGTTCGGTGTCGTTAAGTTCCGAAGATCAATGTAGAAAACCTATGATGCTTTACCGGAAGGTAAACGTCCGTCGGTTTTTCCTTCCTCGGAACGGCCAGGGTCAGTATATTTTTAGCGAAAACGCGGGCAATAAAAGTGAAAATTTGGCGTTTTGTAAGCGTGCTACTCGTTCTCACGAGTGCTAAAGCCAGTTAACCGGCTTTCCTAAGTGAGGCACTTATCAGTCGGTTTTCTGACTTTTGGGTCGCTGTGCTACCCGCACGCTTAGCCATTCCGCTGCCGCTATCTTTCGCTCTCCTTCCACCCCTGGAAATGACACTGAACACCTGGATAAACAAACCTATGTAATTTCTTACCAGGGATCAACAGTTTTGAAGTTGTATATCCAAATCTTTTTGAACAGTTTTGTATAACCAATCTTCTGGTGCGTTATGCAAACCTTTACCCCCTTTCAGCGGCTGATGGTGATCAAACGGTATAGTCCCGCCACCATCAAAACCTACATCGGACTACTCACCGTTTTCCAGAATTTTGTTGGTAAAACGCTCATTCAAGAAATTGATACTCCCGCCTTACTCAATTGTATCCTACGCATCGTAGAAGCCAAACACTACACCTATTCGTCCCACAAGCAACTCATCAGTGCCATTGCCCTGTATCTGAAAGAAGTCCACCGCCGCCCGGTAGACTTCAGTCCGGTGTATCCTACGCGCCGCCCCCAACCCCTGCCCGAAATCCTGAGCGTTCGCGAGGTAAAAGCGATCTTGTCCGCCAGCCCTAATCTAAAGCATCAAGCCATGCTCACGCTGGTCTACGCCCTAGGACTCCGTAGCGGCGAACTAATCTACCTGAAAATTGTCAATATCGACGGCGATGAAAAGGTGGTACACCTAAAAGGAGCCAAAGGAAAGAAAGATCGGGTGCTCCCTTTGCCCGATCAGCTACGGGACTTGCTACGAGAATACTACCTGAAATACCAACCTCAAGAATACCTATTCAACGGCCAAAAACGCGCCACCTATTCCCCACAAAGCCTGCGTAAGGTCTTCGGAGCGGCTTGCCAAAAAGCGGGCATTCGAAAAAGTGTAACCCTGCACAGTCTGCGACACGCCTACGCCACCCACCTGCTCGAGGCCGGAACCGATGTACGGGTTATTCAGCAACTGCTGGGGCATAATTCAATCCGCACCACCATGATCTACACCCACGTCACCACCAGCAACCTCATGAAAGTGCCCAGTCCGCTGGATTTTTTGGATCAATGAGGTACGTAAATGCCAACTAACTTATCCTACCATAGCTAGCCGTCAACCCAACAAGAAGTGTATTACCATAAACGTCTTGCTTTATATGTTTTCTAAATCCCGGCATTCCCCTTACCTTTAGCGGAAGCTTAGCCCCCGCAGCATGCCGAAAGTACTCACCTATCACAACCTTACCCACGGCGAACACTGGTTCCCGGCCGACCCCTACGGCAAACGGCAGATCGACGCCATCAGCGACCCCGAGGGCGGCAACACCGACCACCCCCCCACGTCAATTCCCAGCCCTTTCGCCCGCATCGACCTGGTGCGCACCGCCTTCAAGAACGTGGTGAAAGACCGCCAGCTGCTGGGCAACAAGGTAGATCGCAAACTGGTGGCTGAGTGCTTCGACGTGGGTGAGGTGTTCTTCAATATTGAGTACCTACAGGAGCAAACGCGAATCGTATCCTGGGATCGGCAGCGCGATTTGGAGGCGCTGCTAGCCTCAGACAATCCGAAGCACCGTCGGTTGGGTGAGGTGCTGCAACTCTACCTGGAGCAAGACGCGGCGACCTATAACTTTGACAAAGTCGATCGGCTGCACGTGCTGCTCTACAATTACAAAGTAATCGGGGGCACTTCTCCCGCTACCCTGTTCTTCTCGGCTCCCAACGACTTGTCGTTCGTGGACATTCCGATGGAGAAAAACCGTCTGTTCAGCAACGATTACCCCCCACTGTACGCCCGTAGCGCCAGTTATCAAAAATACTGGTACGCGCTGCTTAATTTTTTCCAGTCAGCGGGGAGCGAGAAGCCCGACTTTCGGGCCTGTTTCAGTGAGGTAGCAGAGTATCTGGATGCTAATCTGAAAATCTTGAATGCCGAACAGCCATCACTCTACGAGGAAATCAACCAGCTCACCATCACCGACTTCCACGACTACTACGCCGAACTGGACACCGGTCGGTCGGGTGACCTGGTGAAGCTGTTGGGTTTTCCGCTGCGGAAAAAAAAGATCGATATCAGTTCCATCGCCACCTCCAGTGACTTTGTTATTCGTTCGGATAAGTATCAGGGCGCTACTCCGCCCTTGGTGCTGCAAAATCAGTTGAATAAGCCCTACCGCTACGTGAACGACGCGTGGGATAGTCATGTGGCAGTGCCCTACCAGATCGATGAGCCGCTGGACGAGCGGAAACTGCCCGGGCAGGTGATTTCGTATCCTTACCTAACGGTGAGCGATTTTCTGGAGCCGTATCTTATTCGCCTGGTGTACCCGGTGAACGAGCAAAAATTCTTCGACGGTAACGTGGGGCGCACCAAAGAGCAAAAGGGCTTTGTGCTGCCTCTGAAGTGCGCTTTTTTCGACTACTTCGACGTGGAAGATCTGCAAGGAAGCGTGGCCGGTGGCAAGAAGTTTTTCGAGATGGAGGCCCGGGCCGCCGGAGGGGTGCGCGTGACGCTGCGCATTCCGGTGAAGCAGGAATACATCACGCTAGAACGCATCTATCTATCGTCAATCAGCGAAGGCGACGGGCTATCGCCCGATGAGAAAAACAATAAGGGAGTGGTAATCGAGAGTCAGTTCGGCATAACCCTTTATCCTTTTATCAAAACCCACGGCAAAACCGACAGCGCGCACTACCGGGTGCAACTCATCGACCGCGACGTGAGTCCTTACAACAAGCACCACCGCTACCAACTGCGCTTTTTTCAGAATCAGGGCAACCAGGAAACCAAGGTAGAGGCCCAGCAACAACGCAGTAACAAGCAACGGGAAGATCGGGCTACCTCGCAGTATTACGTGCTGGAGGAAGCGTTCGACTACATTCAGGTGAAAAACCAGGTAGCCGAAGGGATTATTGTTCCGAAGTTTCCCGAGTACCACCGCGGCAACGACACCTTCACTTTCGCCATCGACTTCGGCACCACCAACACCCACATCGAGTACCAGGTGAACGACCGCGATCCGCGTCCGTTTGATATCACCGACGATGACGTGCAGATTGCCACGCTGCACGACCCTACCTTTGCCGACGAGAGCGCCGACTTCGGGGGCAGCGGGGCCACCCTGATCCGCGACCTGATTCCGCAGGAGTTCTTGCCGCGTCACCTGGGTCCGGGCTACGAGCATTATTTTCCGCAGCGCACCGTACTGGGCGAGAGCAAAAATCTAGACCTTGAAAAAGCTACCTACGCGCTGGCCGATTTCAACATTCCCTTCGCCTACGGCAAGCGGCCCATCAACGGCAACGTGCGTATCAGCAGCGACCTCAAGTGGTCGAACTACACCAAAAATACGGATGATCGGCGGCGGGTAGAGGCTTTTTTCGAGAACCTGCTATTACTCATCCGCAACAAGGTGCTGCTTAACCGGGGCAGCTTGGCCAAGACGCGCATTATTTGGTTTTATCCCTCGAGTATGCTTCCCAACCGGCGCAGCAGTCTGGAGAGCACCTGGACCAAACTGGTCCACCGCTACATCACTCCCGAGCGAAATCCGATTAAACTCTCTGAAAGCATCGCGCCCTTCTACTTCTACAAGAGCAAAATGGGGCGCAGCGCCGCCGATAAGCCCGCGGTGGGCATTGACATTGGGGGCGGCACCACCGACATCGTGGTGTTCCAGAACAACCAGCCGGTGCTGCTCACCTCGTTTCGCTTTGCCGCCAACGCGCTCTTTGGCGACGGCTTCAACGGCTCAGTGATCACCAACGGCTTCATGAGACGCTACGCCGATCTGATCGAAAAAACCCTCACCATTGTCGACCCCAACACCGCCGACTATTTGCGAGAGAACTCGCGGGAAACCATCAGCTTTCTGTTCGAGCTAGAAAATAACGACCGCTACGCCAAACTGCTGCCTGTGTCGTTTAGCAACATGCTGAAGGAAGACGAAGACTTCAAAATCCTGTTTGTGGTCTTCTACGGAGCCATTATTTACCACCTGGCCCAGCTGATGAAAGCGGCTAACGTGGAGATGCCGCGCCACATTTTGTTCAGCGGACGGGGCTCTAAGGTCATTAACATCACCGATAGCAACCTGCGGCTGGACAGTCTGACGGTGCTCACGCAGAAGATCTTTGAAAAAGTGTTCCAAAAAAGTGCAGCGCAAATTGAACTGGTGCAGTACGAACGGCCCAAAGAAATCACCTGCAAGGGCGGGCTGCTCAGCGAAAATTCGGTAGACATTGACCATATTAAAAAGGTGCTGTTGGGAGCGGGACAGCAACTCGTTATTCCCGAAAAGGCGATTAAGTACCCTGAAATCGACGATCGTACCCTATCGCGGGTGGTGAGTGAGGTAGAGCAGTATCTGCGGGCGTTGTTTGAGGTGCACGAAGAGTACAACTTCTCGCATCACTTCGGGGTGAACCCCACCTACTTAGATAGTTACCGAAAGTGGTTAACCACCGATTTGATGGAGTACCTCAAGTCAGGTCACCAAATGAAACTGAACGAGTTGGCGGGCAATCAAAACGTGAACGTGGAAGAAACGCTCTTCTTTTATCCGCTGGTGGGAGTGCTCAACCGACTGGCGAACAAGATTGCGACTGAACTTAGCGAGGTAGAGAATTGAATGTATCGCAAATGGCGCTGGCAATTAATATCAACGAACTGATCAACGGCCAGGTTATTGAGTGGGAGCGGCTGGAGTTTAAGCAAGGGTGGAACCCCGAGGATGTGCTGCACACTTTGTGCGCTTTTGCCAATGACATTAACAACTGGGGAGGAGGATACATTCTTATCGGTATTGCTGAGAAAAACGGTCGGCCCGTATTGCCTCCGAACGGTCTAAATCCGGATCAAATTGATTGTATTCAGGGTCAAATCATTGAAATTTGTCATCGATTGCAGCCTAACTATCTGCCCATCGTGCAGCCCTACGTTTTTCAGAGACGGCATATTCTGGTGATGTACGCTCCGGCGGGCGACATGCGACCCTACTCCGCACCGGAAGGACTGAGCAACGAGGGGCTAAAAAACCGATTTAGCTACATTCGTAGCGGTTCCAGAAACATTAAAGCTCAGGGAGAGACTCTAAGACGATTACAGGAACTTGCCGCCCGTATTCCCTTCGACGACCGCATCAACCAAGTGGCTAGCTTAAATGAGCTAAACCTGGGTCTGATCCGGGAATTTCTCCAGGAGGTAAAAAGCGATTTGGCGGAAGAAAGTGCCACAATGCCCTTGGCAGACCTGGTCCGACAGGTGAACATCGCCCGAGGACCGGATGAAGCTTTGCGACCGATCAATGCTGGGTCACTATTTTTTTGCCCGGAACCATACCGTTACTTTGAGCGTGCGTGGATTGAGGTGCAGATTTGGCAAGATAAGATTGAGATATTAAGTTTTCCCGGACCAGTGCCTCCGGTAAATGCGAAGATACTAGCAGAAAATAAACGGATTGTAGCTCGGGATTATCGCAACCGCCGGGTGGGAGACTTCTTAAAAGAGCTGCATCTCACGGAAGGTCGGGGAACGGGCATTCCTACCATCCGTAGGGCGATGGAGCGCAATGGTTCGCCCGAACCTATCTTTGAAACTGATAATCAAATACAGAGAACCCAAAGGATAGAAATCAAAAATACATCAGCACAACTAAAGGAAAAACGTTTTAGGAGATGAAGAGAGATAAAAATATCTATACCAGACGTTTAACCTTAGATTCAGCATTCTGAAATCGGAAATTTGACCGCTGACTCGGTTCAAAAAAAAACACTTATGCACTACCAAAAATCCACCCTTTTGCTTGCTGTTCTGCTAATAAGCAGTTCGTTTCAGATGGCAGTGATCCGAGAAGACTTCTCCCGCCTGGTGGACTACACCGGTTGGCAGTTGGTGGATGCCTATATGCAGGACTACGTGCGTCTTCGGCCAGAGATGACTGCCGAGAAGGAGGGCTATCGCTTATTTAAGGAAACCTACAACGCCGCTAACTACAGCCTGACCACCCCCCCTCCGAGCGAAGCGCTGCGCCTGTTTCTGATCAGTCACGACTGGCGGGGGGCAGCAATCAACCTCTACGACCCATTTATTAAAACCAAAGAAGCGTATCAGAACGAATGGACCGCTGAGCAGGCCATCCAAATCCTGCACGATCGCATTGCGGCGGTGAGTCCCGAAGCGTTGGGGGCGCAGCGTGATGCTGATTACACCGCACTGCTGGCAGTGAAAGCGCAGCTAACAAAGGAAGTAGCCAATAGTTTCCAAGAGCCAACCGGAGACATGATGTCGGCAAGCGATTCAACGTCTGCCGAAAGTGTATCAACCTCGCAAGCTGCTGGCACCCGAGGCTTCACTTTGCCGGTCGCTTCGGCAGAAGAAGGCGGCGGAATAAGCGAAATGCTTAGCTACGCCATCAATCCTATCTCTCTAGGAGCAACGGCGCTGTTGTTATTGCTATTGCTGTATTTGTTCAAAATCGTGAAAGGGATAGACAATCGCATCGATCAGCATAGCAAACGGATTGAGGACCTCACCACTCGTCTGTTCCTCAAGAAAGATTCGCTTTCTGCTGAGGAGGCCAAGCAACTGAAGGCTCGGGTGGCCAGCCTTGAAGAGCAAGTGAAGAAATTATCCGCACCGCCAGCGCCAGGCCCCTCTCCTACCCGGGTGGTGCCCAAGCCCCAAGCATACTATCTGTCTACCCCCAACCAAGACGGTACCTTTAACGCCAGTTCTATGTCGGAGCAGTTTCGGCCGTCAGCCTCGGTTTACAAATTTATGGTTACGCAGAAAAACGGAACGCATTGGGCAGAGTTCACCGTGTCTGATGACACCGAAGCGGTGAAAGACGCACTGAGTTCTCCCAACAGCTACCTTGACCCGGTATGCGAAAGCATCAATGCCTGTTTCCCGGGGGCGAAGCGAATTGTGAACGTGCGACCCGGCCGGGCCCTGCGGCAGGGCGACAAATGGGTGGTGAAGGCTGACCAGAAAGCCAGCATCCGGTATGAGTAGCCTGCAAGTGTTCGTGGCGGTTTGCGTTGGCGCTGCCCTGCTCGGGCAGGCCTGGTGCGTTCGCCAACTGCTGCATCAACTACAGCACTTCCGGCGTAGCGTTCCGCCCCCCGAGCAACTCAGGGTGCAACCAACCTCCATTCCGGTGGCAGAGCTCGACCAGAATTCAGCCGAGGAGTTGGCCCAAAAACACGGAGTCCAATCAATCCCCCTGCCTGCTGCCCAGCACGTTATCAAAACATCGCTGTTGCGTGGCGAAATCAACGATAACCCGCTTGCTCACCGCTTAATTGTTAGCATCAACGGCTATCTAATTCGCAGCCGAGGAGTGGTGGTTGACTTTTCTCTTATCCGAAACTTGGCTGAGCGCCACGTACAGTTGAACCAACAGGGACTGCGCTACCAAGCGTGGATGCCCTTGCTCATTGGGTTAGCCGCCGTCTTATTGGCCAGTACGATAGGTCTGCTGTTCTTACCTGACCTGCCCGCCGCCCTCATCGACCGGTTGGCCCTGGCTAGCACTGCCGCCCTCTTTCACACCAGCGTGAAGTGGGCCGCCGTGCCGGTGCTCACGGGGGGGGTACTACTGCTTTTTGTGCTGGGTTGGGCCTATCCGCGGGCTCGGGGGGAGGTGATGCGGCGCAAAAACGAGCTTTTTAACCTGATACAGGTTGAGCTTCTGCCTAGTTTGTTTCAGGATACCACCCACAGCTTGCAACTGCTGCAAACCAGCCTCACCAGCTTTCAGCACGGGTTCACTGATAGCATTGCGTCGTTGCGCGGCATGCTCGATCGTAACGTCGACACAATGAAAGCCCAGGAGCGTATTGCTGAAGCGCTGCAAAAGGTGGACGTGATGAAACTGACCAACGCCAACGTGGATCTGTTCGAGACCCTCAACCAAAGCGGTAACGAATTGAAGAAGTTTTCGAGATTACCTCACGGAGATGAACCACTTTGTGGCGAACACCACTGCCCTCAACGAGAAGGTGAATCACTTTCTCTTTCGCACCGAACACCTGGAGACCATCGCCGAAAAGATCAAGCAGACCTTGGATCAGAACGATCGGCTACACCATTTTATCGCCTCGCATTTTACGGAGTTGGAAAGCCGCGGCCACCTGATCCAGCAAGCCGTGGTGAAAGTAGACGACGTGCTAGATAAAAGCCTGGGAGAGTTAATGGAGCACACCCAGCACAAGATCAGAGCGATTCGCGACCTATCGGCGCAGGAAGAAAACCAACTGCTCAAAACCTACGAAGAAAACAAGCACGTATTCGGGAAACTGGCGCGCATCGACGACCTGTACCGCGACTTCGCCACCTACAAAACGCAGAGCCTGAAGACCCAGCAGCAGATGTTGGCAGAATTGCAGACGCTTAACCAACAGCTAAGTATACAAGGAGACGGGGGATTCTTCAAAAAATTATTTGGTTCGTGAGCGAAATTGGTTATTGTTGCGTTATCTCAACGATGAAACACTGGATCTGGACTATTGCCCTGTCGTGTTTACTTTCCGGTTGCCAAAGCTGCTCTCGGTCGGCCCAAAAGGCCCAGGAGCAGCGGCCAACGGTCAACAAAGCCCTTTCTGAGAAAGTGGTAATGGACACCCCCACCCCCTCCATTCCGATGCACGAAGTGGTTCCGGTGAGGGAAAAGTCTCTGACTGAAATCATCGCGCACGCGGAGCCCTGCGTGTTTGTGGTGTATACCTACGACCGCAAGGGCAAGCGAATCGGACAGGGAACAGGTTTCTTTATAGAAGATTCCGGAGTAGGCGTAAGCAACTACCACGTGTTCGAGAAAGGAAGAAGCTGGCGAATTCGCACCACCGACGGTCAAGAACACCCGGTGAAGCGCATTATGTATCAAAGCAAGAAATTTGATTACGTGGTGTTTCAGGTGGCTACGCAGCGGAGTATGCCTTTTTTGCCGCTGGGCGACATCCTGCCCATGAAGGGAGAAGACATTGTGGTGCTGGGCAACCCCCGGGGCTTAGAAAGCACCGCTTCGCGCGGTATTGTTTCCTCTATTCGTGATTACCAGGGCCGCGACCAAGCTATTATCCAGGTAGACGCGGCTATTTCCCCGGGAAGCAGCGGCAGTCCGGTGATGAACCGGCAGGGCGAGGTGGTCGGCATCGCCACCATGAAGGTGAACGGCTGCGAAAGTTGCAACTACGCCTTTAACATCAATCTGCTAAACCACTAGCGTTTTTTCAGGAACTACTTAGCGGATAGGTATCGCTCGTTTCGATAGTAAATAAGGTTCTCAGTTCGCGGATTTTCAGTCTATATTCAATCCAGAACTGCGAACCTAGAACTTCTTCATCCGACAATTTACGCCGCTATGCCTTCCCTCAGAATTTTTGGCACTGTCTTACTGTATCTCTGCCTCAGCACCACGACCATTGCCCAGTCATTTCGGGCACAAGCAGTCCTGGGGCTCAACGCGGCTCAGATCGATGGCGACGGGCTGTGGGGCTATAACCAAGCGGGCATCCTGGGGGGAGTTAAGGTAGGCCTGCCCCTATCCGATGAAATTTCGGTGCAGGTAGGCATGCTCTATAGCGCTAAGGGCAGCCGCAGCAGCGAATTTGAGCCCTACTCAATCTGGCGACTCACCTACCTAGAATTACCAATAGAGATACAAGGACGCATCGTTGATCAGGTCTATCTATTCGGAGGGGTGTCTCCTAACTACTTGATTAAGGCGCGCCAGGAAAACACCTCCGGTATTAGAACTGACCGCCGCGGTTATCGATCTGTAGATCTGTGCTTTGTGGCTGGGATACTATATCGCTTCGCTGATAATGCCGGAGTACAGGTTCGCGTAAGTGACGGCCTGAGGAGCAGCAGTGAAGTACAGTATCTCCGTAATCGGACCCTGGGGTTCGCTTTGGTGTACTATTTCTCCGAAAAATGAAACTTAGACCTCGTCCTACCGCCTAAAACAGAAGGAAAAAGCAAAAAAATACAATTTATTTATACTTTTATGTAATTTTATTGTACTTTTGGAGAATAATACTTCAAAAAGTACTTATGAAAGTTATAAAACTATATTTGAGATTTGCTCTTTCTGGCGTTTTTCCAGCGTTATCAAGGTTCCGATTTCTGCGCAGTATAAGCAGTATGCCTCTTCGTGGTTTATTCATTAGCTTCGTATATGTAATTGGAGCAGTTACTCACGCTTGGGCACAAACAGATACCATTCACTGGATGCCTCCCGTCTGGGAAAACCGAGGGGCTTCCTCACGAGCAGTGCCCGTGCAAATGCAAATCTCCACTGAATTCGCCACTGCCCAGGTCACCATCAGTCTAGCGGACGGCACCCCAGTCGCTACGCAAACCGTGAACGCAGGCCAACCCTGGATTTTGCCTCTAAGTGTGGTGCAGGGGATGACTTTCAGCGCCAATACGGTCGAGCTAGACAAGGGGCTACTGATTCATGCCGACGTGCCGGTGCGCGCTTACTGCCAAGGCGTCTCTCGGCTAAATCAGTTTTTTGTTACCCTAAAGGGGCGGCACGCCCTAGGAACCGAGTTTTACGCCGGATCACAGACGTTGGTGCGTGATGGCGGGGGCTTCGGCACCGAGTTCGGCGAATACGATTTGCATTTCATCTCGGTGATGGCCACGGAGGATGACACCAAACTCACAATCACTCCTCCCAACGGAGTGGTGTTGTTCGGAGGTAACCAACCGGTAGTATTAACCCTAAATAAGCACGAAACTTATCTGGTGCGAAACACCTCGTCGAAGGGACCGAATTCTGACAACGTAGCCAATAATCTCACCGGCGCGCACATTGTCGCTAGCAAACCCATCGCTGTTTTGTCGGGTGGTCAGCACCAAAAGCTGATAGATTCTAAGGATGCCGATGCAGGGGTTGACCAACTGGTGCCGCTACAGGGCAACGGGTTTTACTCAATCGGCCGTCAGTACGTCATTATCAAAGGCTCAACCACCAATACCAGCGCGGTTAATCCGGATTATGCAACCATCATCGGCACCCAAGACCAAACGGCCGTCTACGTGGATGGCAATTCGGCCCCGGTAGCCACCATCGATGCGGGCGAATACTACAACTACGTACTGCCCGGAGGAGCGAGCGATATTGGCACTCCGCACTACATTGAGACCAGTAAAGAAGCCTACGTATACCACTTCTCGGGCATTCGGCGGCAGGAACTGGGGATGGTGCTGGTGCCTTCTATTGAGTGCACCGGCAATCGCTACATCGAATACACAAAGCTAGGCGACACGGCTTACCATAATGTGATTCACGTTGCCGCTCCCCGCAAAGCCTTCGATAGTCCCACCGGGCTCACCATCAACGGAAAACCGTACACGGATTTCGACGCAACCGTTAACTCGGTACCGGGCCGTCCCGATTGGGCAACCATCACCTTTGGCGAAGCGGCTTCGCTCAGTAACCGCGCACCGCTGCCCGAACATGTGGTCGTAGAATCAAACGTATCGTTTCACCTATCTATCCTGGCGGGCAACGAATTTGGCGCTTCTTACGGGTACTTGGCGGGCTTCACGTCTTTGCTGGAGGTATTAGACCCCCGCGACCTGCTTCCTACGGATAGGTACGTGGTTGATACTGTGATGCAGGGAGCCACGCACGAGCACTGCCTGGAGATTGTGAGTTGTGACGAAGAATCGAGGATAACCGAGATAAACGAAAGCATCTATACTGGCGAAGCCAAGCAGCTAACCAGCCATTGTCTCACCTATACGGCGCAAGACGACTACGTGGGCAATGATACGCTCGTGGTGTACGTCAACAACCGCGCGGGTATTCCACGAAGGGTGCGCCTTATCTACCACGTAGAAGCACTACCGGTGTCCGACACGGTAACGACCGAGAATCCGATAGGAGAAGATACGGTAAACATCCCAATGCCAACGGTAGAAGAAGTACCTACGCCAAAGGATACCACCGCGGTGGGTGAGGGAAGGGAAACGGAAGAGACCACCGAATGTGATCAGGAGTTTGCGATCTCCCAAGGCTTTTCACCCAATGGTGATGGAAACAATGAATTCTGGTACATCCAAGGCGTGGCCTGCTTCTCCAACAACGAAGTGGCGGTGTACAATCGCTGGGGCAGTTTGATCTACCAAGCCACCGGTTACGACAACGTCTCCCGACGGTGGAACGGGAAAACCCAGGGCGGAGCGCTGGCAAGTAATCGCGGACTTCCCTTCGGAACTTACTACTATATCATCAATCTCGGCGACGGCAGCCCCTTGCACAAAGGCTACGTGATCGTTCACCCGTAATCAACGTCTGACATAAGCAAAATAAGTTATGGATACACGCTCTACAAATACGTTCGTCCGGTGGTGTCTGGCAATCATGCTGCTGATTACCGCTGCCAGTTCTGCCACCCACGCCCAGCAGCAGGCCATGTTCACCCAGTACATGTTCAACGGCTTGGCCCTGAATCCGGCCTACGCGGGCAGCCACGAAGCGATTAGCCTCACCGCGCTGGGCCGCGAGCAGTGGAACGGCCTGCCGGGAAGCCCCAGCACCCAGACCTTCGCGGCGCACGCGCCCATCCGGTTCAGCCGGGCTTCGGTGGGGCTGCTACTATCGCGCGACGACCAGGACGTGTCGCGGCAGCACGGGGTATTTGCTTCCTACGCCTACCGTGTTCCGGTGGGTCAGGGGCAGCTCGCGCTGGGGTTGCAGGGTGGATTCACCCAGGCCCGCACGGCCCTAACTTCTTTACAGATCATTACCCCCGGAGATGCGCCCGACCCAGCCTTTGGGCAAAACGTGAACACCGGTTTGTTACCTAACGTGGGAGCGGGTTTGTACTACCATACCGACCGCTACTACCTTGGATTATCAGCACCGCAACTCATCGGCCATCAGTTAGAAAATGAAGGACTCGGTGAGCAAGCTCAGCTGAAGAGGCATTACTTCCTAACCGGCGGCTACGTATTTGATTTGAGTCCGTACCTGAAGCTAAAACCTAACTTCTTGGTAAAGTCTGTGGCCGGAGCGCCGGTAGAAGCGGACTTCAACGCCAATCTGCTGATTCGAGAAAGCCTGTGGGTGGGTCTGGGCTACCGCTCGTTCGACGCCCTAAACGCGCTGGTGCAAGTGCAAATCAGTCCGGCGCTGGCGGTGGGCTACGCCTACGATTATACCGTGAGCGGACTGCGCGAGGTGCAGTCAGGCTCGCACGAGCTCATGCTTAATTACACCATCAAGCTATCGAAAGAAGCTGTTTTGTCACCCCGATACTTTTAATCTTATGAAGTATATCTATACCTTATTCCTTCTAGTGATTTTTGGGTCAGCAGTTCCCGCAAAAGCCAGCGCATCGGTAGCTCCCGGGCTGCCCCGCAAAGAGCAGCGTGCCGACTACCTCTTCGAACGACAGTCGTTTCAGTCGGCGGTTGACCTATACGAAGAGCTATTGACCCGCGAAGAAAGTAACGTGCGGGTGCATTTGAAAGCTGCCGAAAGTTATTACGAACTCAATGAGCCCGCCCGAGCGGCCAAGCACTACGCCTATGCTTCGTGGAACCGCGGTGCAGCCCAGGTGGAGGCGACCAACCGCTGGCACTATGCCCAAACGCTAGTACGCACGAGCCAGCTTGCTTTGGCCGCAAAAGTGCTTGATGGCTATTTGGCTGAAGTGCCTGATCACCAAGCGGCGCAGAACCTAAGGCTGGGCCTGCAACAGCGCGCTTCTTTTTACACTGATTCATCAAGGTTGGTCGTGAAGCCGATGAACGGCAACAGCCCTGAGGCAGACTTTAGCCCGGCTTTCTATCAAGCGGGTTTGGTGTTCGCCTCGGCCCGAAAAGCAGACGGTCGGCAAAAGACCTACCACCGCGATATGAGCACGTACCTTCGTCTCTACTACACCCCCCTATCCGACAATAAGCAGCAACCCATTGACACGGCACAGCGTTTGTTCGGCGAGCACTTCGTGTCGTTGCACCAGGGACCGGCGGTATTCTTTGATAACGATACCAAGGTGTTTCTGACGACCAACAACCCTTCGTTTAAGAAAGAACGCGGGCAAGAAATTTCCTTTAACCGGCTTCAGTTGTTGTACGCGGAAAAGACCAACGAAGGAGCGTGGACCTCTCCGGTGGTGCTACCCTTCAACCATACCGAGTATTCGGTGGGTCATCCGGCGGTTTCGGCCGACGGAACGCATCTGTACTTTTGCTCGGACCAGCCCGGTGGGTTCGGCGGAACCGATTTGTACGTGAGCCACTACGAAAATGGAGCCTGGAGTGAACCGGTTAACCTAGGCAATCGAGTGAATACCGACGGTAACGAGATGTTCCCCTTCTTGCACAACGACCAGACGCTCTACTTTGCCTCTACCGGGCATCCGGGTTTGGGCGGACTCGACGTGTTTAAGGTGGATGCTTCACTGAGCGACACCTCGGTGGTGCAGAACGTAGGCTACCCCATCAATACTTCCGAAGATGACTTCGGATTGATTCTGCGCCCGGATGGGCAGTCGGGTTACCTGGCTTCGCACCGGACGGGGCAGGATGACATCTACCAGTTTGGCGCGAAGCCAGAAGCTACGAGCGAAATTTCTCTAGTTGTCGAAGTGCTTGATGGGCTAACCGACCAACCTATTCCGGATGTTCGCCTGTTCCTAAAGCGATTGGTGGCGAATGAGCGGTTAGAAAGCGTCACCGATTCGTTGGGCCGCATCTACCTAACGGTAGCGGAAGATGCCCTGTATGACTTATCAGGTGAACTGGGCGGGCGACACTGGAACCATCCGCCCATCAACACCCAGGGCATGAAAAAGGATGAGGAGAACATAGTAAAAATCTATCTATTCAACGAGGTGACCGACTTTGACGCGATGGATGTGGTGATTTTTGACCGCCACCATGACGACGGAGATGTGCTGGTCAGTTTGAACCAGCGATTGTATCGTTGGGGCGAGGAAGAAGGACAGTGTTACTTAGAAAGCGAAGGGCGCAAGATTCTACTGGCTCACATCGACGAACACCACGGCGAAGCGGTGGGCCTGCTAGACAAAGTGGAGCAGGTGTTTGCCGAAGGAGGACTTGGCCTTCGATCAATCACGGTGATAGAGAACGTATTCTTTGACTTTGACCGAAACGACATTCGCCCAAGTGCCCAAACAACACTCGAAAAACTAACGTCAGTGATGGATCAGCACTCTTCGTTGCGAATAACGCTGGGCGGACACACCGATAGCCGAGGAACCAACGAATACAATGACGCGCTATCACAACGTCGCTCAACGGCAGTCGTGAATTACCTAACCGAACAGGGCATCGCTCAAGAGCGGCTGCGGGCCAGCCACTGGGGAGAGCACCGTTTGGTGAACGACTGCTCAGACGGAGTGCCTTGTTCGGCGGCGCAGCACCAGAGCAACCGGCGGGTAGCCTTCGGTATCAAAGACCTATCGGCAAAACCCGAACTGGTGGCGGCTGATTAAAACACCAATCTTGTTGTCATTACCCCGGAGGAGAAACGTTTCGTGTTTACTCTTCCAGGGCAATGCCCATTTGGGCCATCAGCTTGCTGGCGTTGAAGCTCTTGCACACTCCTTCGCGCAAGCGGTAGTCGAAGTGGATTTCGTCCTGCTCAATGGTGCTCGTGAAGCTGTAGTTTCTCACCTGCGGTAACGTTTCTTCCAGCTTGCCTAACTCCAGATCGTGGGTAGAAACAAAGCCGGTGGCTTGTAGCTTGCTCAACTGCTTAATAAGGGAGGCCGCCCCGTGGTGGCGATCCTGCGAATTAGTCCCCTTTAAAATTTCGTCCAGCATAAACAGTACGGGAATTTCGGGGGCTTTTAGCAGATCGAGCAACTGCCGCAGACGGCGCAGCTCGGCGTAGAACGACGACACGTTTTCTTCCAAAGAATCTTGCGTGCGCATGCTGGTGAATACCTGTAGCACCGAGACCTCAAATTCCTCCGCACCCACCGGGGCTCCTGCTAGCGCCAGCACCACGTTCACGCCTACCGTTCGCAAAAAAGTGCTCTTACCCGACATATTCGAACCGGTAATGATGGTGATCGTGCCCCGGTCCTGCGTCGTGAAATCGTTGGTGACCCGTTGCGCGGGCGGAATCAGGCAGTGACCCATGCCTCGGGTGTGCAGTCGGAAACGCTCATCGGCAATGGTGGGAAAAACGAAAGTTGGGTTAGCAAAGGCGAAGCTGGCGATACTGCTCAGGGCCTCTACCCGGCTGATGGCCTCAAACCACTCAGCAACATCCCCCTGCACGCGCTGCTTCCAGCGGTCGGCCCGCAGTAACCAGAACACGTCAAGTAGCAGCACCACGTTGAAAATATGATAAAACAGGTTGGCCCGGGCGTCGAAGTTATCGAGGATATAGCGCAACTGGCTGATCTGCCGTGAGGCGGGTGCTTCTTGGTGATGTAACTGCGCTTGTGCTCGCCGTAGCAATTCGGCCGTAAACGTCTGCTTTTCTACACTGACGAACATCTGCTGATAGGCCCGCAGCGCTGCCACACTCTGCGTTGTTTTGCGGTGCGTGGCCAAGGCTACTTCCGCCGTCGTCCACAAAATAACCCCGTTAACCGCCAGCAAGAGAATCACCACGTAGCCCGGCAAACCCACGGTGAAGTAGAGGGCAATCGCCAGGACAGCAAGTAGCGCTAGGCCGTAGCACAGGGCGGTATACAAACCGCGGCGGGGCAGGGCGGGTGGTTCTTTCATCCACAACAATAGCGTAGACAAGTTTTCTTCGGAGGCGGCGTGCTGAAGACCGTGGACCTGGAAGGTTTGTCGCCAGTCGGTGCGCTGGGTAAGCTCCTGCACGGCCGCTTGCCGGTCCAGAATGTCGGACTTCGCCGAAGGCTGCGCCAGCCACTGTGCTAGCATAACTTTCCCCGATTGGGTAGCACTTCGGTTGATGAGTTGAAAAAGCGAATGCTCACCAAACACATCCAGGTCGCCACCGTAAGGATGCTGGGGCGTCTGAAACAAATTGCCCTGATCAAAGTCGGCCAGTTGGAAGTTGAGCCGCTTTAGCTCGTTCTCGTTCAGCAATTGGAGGGTAAGGAAATGGTTTCTACGCGTGCGGAGGCGGTTGTGGTACCGAATGAGCCAGGAAAAGCCGACGGCGAAGAGTAGCAGCAGCAAAAGGAAGCCATCGTCGTTTCGGGCGTTCGCCAGATACACCAAACCCACCAGTGCCGACACAAACGCCAGTGTACGGACCACCGAGAGATGATTAAAACGTTGCCCCGCTTGCCCGGCTAAGGCGCGATAGCGCTCAACCTTTTCCGTGAAAATAGCGGCCGGTTCGTGGGTCATATCAGAGTAGTTAAAGGAGGTTGGAACGACGGGCGAAATTACGGAGGTTTAGCCAATTTCCGGGGATTTTATCAACGTTGGTACGCAAGACATTGATAAAATACGATACGGGATACAGTTCTGAGCCGCCAAACCTGCTGCTGAACGTTAGACGCGCGGGCTAATTTGCTATATTTGTCGTTGAGAGTTAAAAAACTACCTATGCCAGCAACCAGTGCCCCTGCTTCCGCTCCTACCGTTCAGGGAGTGAATCTGCTAGAAATCAGCCAAACCTTCGGCACTCCGCTCTACGCATACGATGCTGAAACAATCATTTCCCAGACCAAAGTACTAAGGCGGTCATTTGATGATTCCCGGGTGCGTTTCAAGTACGCTGCGAAGGCGTTGACCAACCAAGCTATTCTAAAATTAATCAAACAGCAAGGGATTGGCCTGGACGCTGTTTCTGTTGAGGAGGTTCGGTTGGGCCTACGGGCTGGGTTTGATTCGGAACAAATCATGTACACCCCGAGCGGAGTTAGATTTGAAGAAATCATTGAGGCGGCCGAACTCGGAGTGCAGATCAATATTGACAATTTGCCGTTGCTACGGCAATTAGGCGAAAAATACGAGAACGCGGTGCCCTGCTGCCTGCGATTTAACCCGAACGTGATGGCGGGGGGAAACAGTAAAATTTCGGTAGGCCATTCCTATTCTAAATTCGGTATTCCGTTCGCGCAGCTTGACACGATTCTGGCGATCGTTGAAGAGCATCGAATCCACATCAACGGAGTGCACATCCACACCGGCTCTGATATCAAAGACATCGATGCGTTCTTACAGGGCGCCGAACGCCTGCTGGAGGTTGCTCGGCACTTCGACCAACTAGATTTTGTTGATTTCGGCAGTGGGTTCAAGGTTCCTTATAAAGAAGGCGATCCTTCTACCAACTTACAAGAACTGGGGCAACGGTTATTACCAATCTTCGATGCCTTTACCAAACAATATGGTCGTCCGCTCAACCTGTGGTTCGAGCCCGGCAAGTTTATCGTGAGTGCAAGCGGACAGTTGCTGGCGCGCGTCAATGTGGTCAAGGAAAACCCTAACGTCACCTTCGTGGGCATTGATACTGGCCTCAATCATTTGATTCGCCCGATGATGTACGATGCGTATCATACCATCGAGAACCTATCCAATCCTGACGGCACGCCCCGCACCTACACCGTGGTGGGCTACATGTGCGAAACCGATACCTTCGCCACCGACCGAACCCTGCCCGAAGTGCGGCCAGGGGATATTTTAGCCATCAAGAACGCCGGAGCCTACGGATACAGCATGGCCTCCAATTATAACAGTCGGCCCCGCCCCGCTGAGGTGCTCATCCACCGGGGAGAAGCCAAACTCATCCGCCAACGCGAGTCCCTTGAAGACTTATTGCGTAATCAGGTGGATATCAATATTGACTGACCGAAGAATTTCTAGAATAGAAATTATGCGCCACAAGCACCTGCTTTATTATTTCTGGTTTCTTGCCCGATTTTTAATCGTTGCGGCATTTACTTTCTGCTTATTAGATAGTGCTTTCGCGCAGACCCGCCCCCTCAAACCGCGGCACGTCAATTTGGGAGTAGGTTATACCCTGCCCAAGTTCCTGGACCAAAGCTTCTCGACGCTGCGCTACTGGGGCCACGCTGGTTCGGTGAGCGGAGGACTGACGTGGGCCAACCGCGACACCACCGCCCGGCACAGCGGACAAGTACGCTTCGACTACGGGCAGATGACGGCTTTCGATTTTTCCTCGGCCGACCTAAACGCCTTCCGGTTTGAGGGGAACTACAGCTACGAAAAGCAATTGCCAAAGCCAACCGATCGGCTGCTGTGGTACGTAGGTGGTAACTTCAGTGGTTTGTGGACGCTCTGGCAGTTCCAGAACTTCTCGAACAATGCTTACAACAATAGCTTTTACTTCTCGCTGAGTCCGCAAACCACGTTGGAGTATCCATTTCGGTTGTGGAAGCGTCGTTTTTCGGTTTCTTACTCGGCTTTTTTGCCTTTGCTCACCCTAGCCGTGCGCCCTTCCTACGGCAGCACCCGGTTTCCCGATTTTTTAGACGATGAGCGCGACGAACCGGTGCGGCAGTTTCTGGGCAGCGGCCGATTGGCTACGCTCAATCGCTTTTTCCGCTACAGTAACACCCTAGCCCTGGAGTACGCGCTGCGCAATGCCAACCGCCTCCGGTTAAGCTACACCTGGAATTATCTTCGTTACCGCGAACCGCGGGTGGTGCAGTCGGCCTCTCACAATATTACGCTGGCTACCATGTTTAATTTTTAGAGCAAGGCAATATGCAAAAGATGCAACTTTCTGGTTGGCCTAATTTTCTAAACAGACTCTGGCTGCTTCCGGTCTTTTTGACCATCAGTTGCGAAGAAGCGCTTATCCGCGAGGAGTATCAGAACAATGCCGTTGATGTCTTTAACTCGTTGTGGACCGAGGTAGACGAAAACTATACCTTTTTCGACGTGCGCAATATCGACTGGGATGCGGTTTACGCGCAGAACCGGCCTCGCGTAGAAAACGGCATGCGCAACGATTCGCTCTTCAACGTGCTGGCCGATATGCTGTTTGTGCTGCAAGACGGCCACGTAAACCTTCAGGCCGGATTTGACTTATCCCGCAACTGGGAGTGGTACCTAGACTATCCGCAAAATTTCGACTACCGGCTGATTGAGCGCAACTATTTAAAAAAAGATCACCAAATTTCGGGTCCGTTTCGCCACCAGCTCATCGACTCGATTGGTTACGTGTATTATCGGAGCTTTGAGAATACCGTGAGCGAATCAGTTTTTAACTACGTGATATCCCGTTACTCGAGTCGGGTAGAAGACGGTGATACGACCATCGTAAAAGGGCTGATCATTGACGTGCGCGACAACGGGGGCGGAAGCCTGAGCAACGTGGAGGAGATGGTGAGCCGGTTCACAGAGAAAAAAAAACTAGTGCACTACTGGCAGTACAAAGACGGTCCGGGCCACAACGAGCTTACCGAGCGTATCCCGAAGTTTGTGGAGCCGAAGGGCAATTTTCAGTACCAGGCTCCAGTCATCGTGCTCGCCAACCGCAGTTGCTATAGCGCGACTAACTTCTTTGTGCAGATGATGAAAAGCATTGGAAGCAGTAATAACCGAATCTTGATCATGGGAGACCAAACCGGCGGCGGCGGGGGTTTGCCAATTAACCGGGAACTGCCCAACGGCTGGACCTACCGCTTCTCTTCTACCGTCACCACCACGGTGGCCGGAGAGAACATTGAGCTCGGCGTAGCCCCTGATGTGCGCGTCGACATGACCGAAGAAGACCGGCAGGAGGGGAGAGACACAATCTTGGAAGAAGCGCTAGCCCGAATCAGCGAAGCCTACCAACGGGGCGGTTGAAGAAAATCCGTAATACGGAATGGTGCGAATGGATTTTTTAGTGGAGGCTAAAACAACTCAAGCACTTTCTTAAGGGTTACTATCAGCACAAACCCAATGAAGCACCAACTAATCACCGCCGATGAAACTCGCCGGGCTATCCATACTCCTAGAGGTGACCCCAACAGTACTCCCAGCGACAAAACCCCCGAGATAGGCAACAAAACGTAACCCAACTGTCCGGGCAGCACCGCCGATTGCGGTTGGTCTATCAGGTTGTAGAGCGTAATACCCAATGAGGCAATGAAAATAACCCCAAGTGATATCGATTTAGCGCGTTTGATATCAATGTGCAGTCCGGAGGTGAGCATCGGTACGGTAATCGTTCCGCCTCCCAGACCGGAAAGCGCGCTCATGGCTCCTGAGGTGGCTCCGGTAATCAAGTACCACCGTTGCGCGTTCGCCACCGGCTTAGGAAACAGCAGGTTGCCATATTTGCGAGAAAGTGCGCCGAGCAAAATAGCGATCAGGAAGAAGATCGTAACCACCGTAAACAATTGCTTGGAATATAAAAGAGTGTTCACAAACGTGAATAGCAGTAGAAAAGCGGTGGAAACGGCACTAAATCCCACCACCAGCACTTCTCTCCAGTAAAAATCTTTGGTGCGAAGTAGCGAAACGCTTCCGGCGAAGGCAGCTACTGTGGTGCCGAATATGGAGTTGGCAATCACGTACTGTGCCAGTTCGGTTTCAGCTACTCCTACGCTTAGCAAAACCGCCGGTAGGACTAGAATGTAGATAATGCCTCCGCCAATACCTAAAAAGCCGGCCAGGAATCCACCTCCCAGACCGGCTATTATGAGTTCAATGTAGAGTGTATTATCGCCCAATAACTATTGTTGGCCTTGTAAAATACGCTGGTAACGAACTGCGTCATTGAGTACCTCAACCGCCGCTTGCATCATCGGATCGTCATCGAAAGAGGCCTCAATCTTTCCCTCAGCCAGGTGGTAGCGGGAGACAACATCTTCTTCCAGCAGTTCCTTGATTTCCTCCTTATGCTTCGTTAAGTCTAATTCTTTGTCGTGTTGTACCTGCTTTCGCAACGAGGCAATTTGCTCCTTGATGTTGTCGTAATACTTTTCGTCCTGCGAAATCTCAGTCAGGTCGTCAATGGTTTGCTCCACCTCCGTCACGTAATCGTAGTCTTTGTCCTTGATCCACTCCACAAACTTGGCGTACTCCGCATCGCTCATGGCAAATTCATTGGACTTAGGCGTTTCCGGATGATCGTAGTAGTACTTGGTGGCGTAATCAAAGATCAAACTTTTTGCGTACAAGCTCACCGAAATAGGGGCTAATTTCGTAGACTTCACCAGAATATCGGGCTTGATACCACCCCCATCGTAGACCAAACGGCCTCGGCCGGTCTGGAAAGCAGTCTTCAGCGAATCAGGAACGCGCCCCACGCTACCATCGGTGTGGCGGTTGCTGTAGTCGATGGCCTGAATGCAGCGTCCGCTGGGCGTGTAATACTTGGCGGTGGTCACTTTCAGTTGTGAGTTGTAGGTGAGCGGACGGGTAGCCTGTACCAGTCCTTTGCCGAAGGTTTTCTCCCCTACCAGCACGGCACGGTCGTAGTCTTGTAGCACGCCCGACACAATCTCGGCCGCCGAAGCGCTGCGGCTGCTCGTGAGCACCACCAGGGGAATTTCAGTATCCACCGGGCTATCCAGCGCGCGATAGGTCTTGTTCCAGTCCTTCACCTTACCCTTGGTGCTCACCACTTCCGAGCCCTTGGGGATAAAGGTATTGGAAACGTTCACTGATTCGCTTAGCAGCCCTCCGGGATTATCACGCACGTCGAAGATGATCTTCTTGGCGCCGCTTTCCTTCAGTTGCTTCAGTGCTTTCTCCACCTCACGTCCGGCTCCGGTGGTGAAATTGCTCAGTTTGATGTAGCCAATGTCGTTGGTCACCATGCCGGAGTAGGGCACGTTGTTCACCGTGATGCGCTCGCGCTTGATAGAAACCGGCAGTTCGTATTCTTCGCCGAAGCGCTTGATCGTCACCGTGAGGTCGGTATTGGCCTGGCCTTTCAGGAGTTTGCTAATGTCTTCTACTGATTTGCCGATCACATCCACCTCGCCAATGCGCACAATCTCATCGCCAATTTTGAGCCCGCCTTTGTCGGCCGGGAAACCTCGGTAGGGCATCAGCACCATGTTGCGTCCGTTACGTTTGCCGATGATGGCCCCAATGCCGCCGTACTGCCCGGTGGTCATGGTGCGGTAGTCTTCAATGTCGTCTTCAGGAATGTAGTTGGTGTAGGGGTCCAGCGATTTGAGCATCGCGTCGATGCCTACTTTCACCAGTTTGTTGGGATTCACTTCGTCTACGTAATAAGTGTTTACTTCCTTGAATAGGGTGGCGAAGATATCCAGGTTCTTCGCAATGGCGAAGTAGTGATCGCCCGGACCGCGGAAGGCTACGAGCGTGATAAGAGCAATGGATGCAACAACAAATGACAATCTACCCGATCTTTTAGCATTCATAAGCGACAGACGTAATTTTAGAGTTTTACTTTGTTTAAACGACCAATACAATCCTTTATTTTTGATTCGATGTCTTGGTAGGTGGCTTGCTTTCTAGCAATATAGATATATGCTTGCAAAAAGTGAACATCTTTATCCGGGCTGTAAGGTATTTGGTGTTTGTGCAATCGGTAGGCTTCCCGCATCTGTCGCTTGATGCGATTTCGGTCGACGGCTTTCTTAAAATTACGGCGGGGCACCGTAAAAAGGGCTTGGTGTTGGGTAATTTCTTGGGAAGGAAGATAGACCAGCTTGATCGGGAAAAAGTTATACGATTTTCCCTGATCAAACAAAGTTTTGATCAGTTTCTGCTGATGAAGGCGTTCACGCTTCGGGAAGGTTTTCCGCACGGCAGCATGGATAGTCAACCTTGTTGGAAAAGCTGTTTGGTGAAAGGTTTGGGGAGGAACGCAAAAAAAGCGAAGGAGCTAGCTGTAAGATACGCGGGAGAAATTGAGGAGGGAAAAAAGAAGGGCTTACTGCTTGTGCCTTCTTTCGCTGGATACGGACAGCTTTTTTCGTCCTTTGCTACGCCGTCGGGCCAACACGGCCCGGCCACTGGCAGAAGCCATGCGTTCGCGGAAGCCGTGCTTGTTTCGTCGCTTGCGCTGTGAGGGTTGGAATGTACGTTTCATGAAATCGATTTTTAATTCAGGGGGGCAAATATAGCGTTTTTCTCTAGAAATAGAAAGCCTCCGGAGTAATTATCGCTCAACAGATTTTACTATCTTGCCCGCTGGTCAATCAACGCAAAAACATGAAAGTTCTTAAGTTCGGCGGCACCTCAGTGGGTTCCGCCGATAGCATCGCTATAGTAGCCGACATCGTTGCCGAGTATCAGCAGCAAGGGACGCACTGCGCCGTGGTGGTGTCAGCCATGGGAGGAGTCACCGACCGGCTGATTGCGCTGAGCCAACGCGCTGCCGCGGGCGAGGAAGCCTATACCGATCTGTTGAAGGAGTTAGAAGAACATCACTTTAGCACAGCGCGCGCGCTGATTGGCGTGCAAACCCAAAGTCGGGTGTTTGCCTACCTGAAAACACTGCTCAACGAACTCGACGATCTGCTGCACGGAGTGTTTCTGCTGCGCGAATGCTCGGCGCGCTCACTCGATCTGGTCTCGAGCTTTGGCGAGCGCCTGTCGGCCTATCTGATTAGCCAGTACATCAGCGAGCGGGGAATGGTCGCCGAATATCTGGATGCCCGTCGCATCATCGTCACCGATCAGGATTTTAACCACGCAAGGGTGGATTTCACGGAGACCAATCGTCGAATCAAAGACTATTTCGATCAACGTACGGCCCTGCAAATCGTTACCGGGTTCATCGCGGCAACGCCGGACGAAGAAACTACTACCCTGGGGCGGGGCGGGTCAGACTACACCGCCTCAATTATCGGAGCTGCTTTAGACGCGGAGGAGATTGAAATCTGGACCGACGTAGACGGAGTGATGACCGCCGACCCCCGGCAGGTCTCCGCCGCCTTTTCGCTGGATGCTATTTCTTACATCGAGGCGATGGAAATGTCGCACTTCGGAGCGAAGGTGATCTACCCTCCTACGATGCTGCCGGTGCTGAACAAAAATATTCCGCTACGCATTCGCAACACTTTTCACCGCGAATTTCTCGGCACGGTGATCAACCAAGATCCCTACTCGTCGGTGATTAGTGAGTCGCTCAAAACCAGCAAAACTCCGGCAGTGAAGGGCATATCTTCCATCAAAGAAGTGGCTTTACTTGCCTTGCAGGGAAGCGGTATGATCGGAATTCCGGGCATCTCTTCGCGCTTGTTCGGAGCGCTTGCCCAGCGGAAGATCAACGTGATCATGATCACCCAGGCTTCGTCGGAGCACACTATTACCTTCGTGGTGAGCCCGGCCGACGCCCTGGCGGCCGAGCTCACCATGCAGGAGGAGTTCGAACCTGAGATTACCGCCCGGAAAATTGACCCTCCCTTGGTAGAAACCGAACGATCGATTATTGCTATCATCGGAGAAAACATGCGTCAAACTCCCGGGATTTCGGGCAAACTGTTCAGTGCTCTGGGTCGTAATGGGATCAACGTGCGGGCCATTGCGCAAGGGTCGTCCGAGGTGAACCTATCGGCGGTGATTGAGCAACGCAACCTTTCGAAGGCGCTCAATACGGTGCACGAAGCTTTCTTCTTGTCCGAACGAAAAACGCTGAACGTTTTCATGGCAGGGATTGGTCTGATTGGAAGAACGTTGCTGCAGCAAATAAACTTACAGGATGCCTACTTGCTGGAGAATCGCTTGCTGCGCATCAACTTTGTGGGGCTGGCAAACAGCAAGAAAATGCTCCTCAATGAGGTGGGTATCGATCCGGGCGAATGGCGACGCGCTTTGGAAAGTGAGGGTGAGACGAGCGATATTGAATCGTTTATTGCCCAAATGCAGCGGATGAACCTGCCTAACTCGGTGTTCGTCGATTGCACCTCGAGCGAAGCCGTGGTGAAGTTCTACCCTGAGGTGCTGCAATCCGCCATCTCCATCGTTACTCCCAACAAACTGGCCAACTCTCGATCCTACGCTGATTATCAACAACTGAAGCGGCAGGCAATGCGAGCGGGAGTGAAATTTTTGTATGAAACCAACGTGGGCGCTGGATTGCCGGTGATCCGCGTACTGCAAGACCTGAAGGATAGCGGTGACCGAGTACACAAAATCGAAGGAGTATTATCAGGAACGCTATCCTACCTTTTCAACTCGTTTACCGAAGGAGTTAGTTTCAGCGAGGTGGTGCGCCAAGCGCGCGAGAAAGGATTTACCGAACCCGACCCACGCGACGACCTGAACGGGCTGGATGTAGCGCGTAAAATTCTTATCCTTGCTCGGGAAATCGGAGTGCCGCTGGAACTGAGCGACGTGATCATCGAGAATATTCTGCCTCAAGACTGCCAGCAGGCTCCTTCGGTGGACGCGTTCTTTGCGGCACTTAAGGAAAACGACGGACTTTTTGACGAGCGTCGGCGACAGGCCGAAGCGGCGGGCCATCGGTTGCGTTTCATTGCTACGCTAGAAAATCAACAGGCATCGGTGAAATTAGTCGCCACCGACCCTTCTCACCCTTTTTATACCTTATCGGGCAGTGATAACGTGATCTCGTACACTACCGACCGGTACCGCGAGCGGCCGCTGGTGGTGAAGGGCCCTGGCGCAGGAGCAGAAGTAACCGCCGCCGGAGTTTTCGCTGACTTGATTAGTATTAGCAACTACTTGTATCAAGATTATTAGAAGACTAGAATAGCCCACCCAAAAAAAAGAGCTCAACCCAGTATGGATAAGCTCTTTCCGCAAGATGAAAAATTGTTTTTAGTAATTTGTGCCGGCGCGAATCATGGCGCAGCGGAAACCAATGCTGGCGGTAGCCGAATCTTGCTCGATATAGCGGCGGGTACCGGGCGATAACCAGTAGGCAACGTCGGCCCACGAGCCACCCTTGTACACGCGCAGTTCGTTGGTCACCAGCGAGTTGTAATCACCCGTGAAACGAGGGTTTTTCTCACTGTCGTAACCGCTTTCCGGATCCTCGGTGCCGTCACGACGGATCGGGTTCAAGTCACTGAAGTCTTGGTAAGATAAGGGACGATACACGTCTAGCACCCACTCGTTCACGTTACCGGCCATGTTATAGAGACCAAAGTCGTTCGGCGGATACTCGTATACGTAGTCGGTGATCATCGCTCCGTCGTTCAACTTGCCCGCGATACCGGCGTAGTCACCTCGTCCGCGTTTGAAGTTAGCCAGGAAGTAGCCCATCTTATTGCCGTAAGGATTTCGGGTGGCGTGACCATCCCAGGGGTAGATTCGCTGATTGGTGTGGTTTTCGTCCAGATACTGGGTGCCAATGAGCGCTTTGGCAGCGTATTCCCATTCCGCTTCGGTCGGCAATCGGAAGTCAGGAAGCACCACGCCACTCTCGAGCGGAATGCGTCCTCCTTCGGGCACTGAAACGTCCAGGCCTGATTCTTCGGCTAATTTCTCGTTTACCACCGACGTTCTCCAGCGGCAGTAGTCGTTGGCTTGCCGCCAACTCACCCCAACCACGGGGAAGAAGCGGAAACCGGGGTAGCGAAGATAATGATTTTCGTAGGGGTCGTTAAACGCCAAATCGCGGCGCCACACGGTGGTATCGGGCAAAGCCGAGCGATAAAACTCTGTGGTAGAGTCTTGATGCACATCGAACAAATACTCTAACCAGTGAATGTTGGCCACCTCGGTCTGATCCATATAGAACGAAGCAACCGTGACGGTCCGCTCGAGGTTGTCACGAGAGCCCATCAGGTCCTCTTCAAAGCTACCCATCACGAAGCGGCCTCCTTCAATGTATACCATGTCGGGAGCCTCGGGCTGACCTTCGTACTCCTGAAGGGTAAAATTACCTTCCACGTTGTACTCAATACCCGTTTTGGCACTGGATGGCCCGGGATTCGAGCTGGTGGGCTGGCTTTTGCTACAGCCGACCAAAGTCGCCGCTCCCAAGGCGACCGATGCTGCACTAAGCGCGTGTCTAAACAATTGCTTCATAACCTGTTTTGTTAATAATCTGATGATGTTCTGGGCTGACAAACACAAAATATAGAATTAAGCTAAGATTGCTTAGCTTATTGAAATACTAAACTCACTCCTTTCGGAACGAATAACAACCAATACTGGCGCAAATAGCTAGAATGTAAGGTACGTCGCGAAATAAAAAAGAACGAAGCGAAGTGCGTACATCAAGTCGATTGTGAAACGACCCAACGAAGAACAAATTATACGGTGAAATTATTTTTTCCCTAAAATCTCGGATAATATAGCCATCGCATCGTTTACGTGGGAGACATTTTCGATAGACAAAATCGGTCGTTTTTTAGTTTCTTTCATCTGGCAACGCTTGGGGTGCTGCTGCACAAACTGCAAAATGTTGCCAAAAACATCAGAGTTCACGTATTGCGGGTCATCGGTACGGGCGAAGTAACACTTCAGGCGGTCACTCTTTAGCGTTAATTTCTCAAAGCCCAGCTGCTCAGCCAACCAGCGCAGACGAACCGTATTGATCAGTTCAAGAACCGGTTCGGGAAGCGGACCGAAGCGGTCTTCCAGCATCACCTTAAACTCCTGCAGCGCCGCTTCATCCTTGATGTTGTCTAACTGTGAGTAGACGCGCAGGCGTTCAGTGGTGCTACTGATGTAGTCTTCGGGGATGATTACCTCCAGGTCGGTTTCAATGGAGCAGTCTTGTACCAATGGTTTGATCACCTCGCTCAGTTCACGGATGAAAAGCTCCTTAAAATCGCTTTCCTTGAGTTCCTGAATGGCTTCATCCAGAATTTTGTGGTACATCTCAAAACCCAGGTCCGAAATGAAGCCGCTCTGCTCAGACCCCAGCAGGTTGCCCGCGCCGCGGATATCCAAATCGCGCATCGCCACTTTGAAGCCGTCGCCCAGCTCGGAAAATTCTTCCAGGGTAGACAGGCGCTTGCGGGCGTCGGCCGTGAGGCCAATGGTGGGCGGCGACAGTAGGTAGCAGAAGGCCTTGCGGTTAGAGCGCCCTACCCTACCCCGCATCTGGTGCAGATCAGACAGGCCGAACATGTGGGCGTTGTTGATGATGATGGTGTTGGCATTCGGAATATCCAGCCCCGACTCGATAATATTGGTGGATACCAATACGTCGTGTTCGCCCTCGATAAACATTACCATCGTTTTCTCTAGTTTCGCACCGTCCATCTGCCCGTGGGCCACCGCCACGCGGGCATCCGGCACCAGCCGAAGGATCACGTTAGCGATCGACTCGATGTCGCCCACTCGGTTGTGCACGAAGAAGACCTGTCCGCCTCGGCGCAGTTCGTAGCTGATGGCATCGCGAATAACCACCTCGTTGAAGGTATGCAGTTCGGTGGTGACGGGGCGGCGGTTGGGAGGCGGAGTAGCAATAATGCTAAGATCACGGGCGCCCATCAGTGAAAACTGCAGGGTACGCGGAATCGGCGTGGCCGTGAGGGTGAGCACGTCTACGTTGACGCGCATTTCTTTGAGGCGTTCTTTCACCTTAACTCCAAACTTTTGCTCTTCGTCCACAATCAGCAGGCCCAGGTTTTTGAACACAACATCCTTATTAACGATGCGGTGAGTGCCGATCAGTATGTTCACGTTGCCCTCGGCCACCCGTTTCAAAGTCTCTTTGATGTCCTTGGTGGATTTGAAGCGATTGATGTACTCCAGGGTGATGGGAAAGTTGGACAAGCGCTCGCTGAGGGTGCGGGAGTGTTGCATCGCCAGAATGGTGGTGGGGACGAGCAGTGCCACCTGTTTGCCCTCGGTAACGGTTTTGAAGGCGGCGCGGATAGCTATTTCGGTTTTGCCGAAGCCCACGTCACCGCAAATCAGGCGGTCCATCGGATGCGGCTGCTCCATATCGTACTTCACATCTTCGGTGGCCTTGGCTTGGTCGGGCGTGTCTTCGTACATAAAGGACGACTCCAATTCAGCCTGCAGAAAGCCGTCGGGGCTAAAAGCGGTTCCTTCGGCAGCCTTGCGCTTGGCGTACAGGCTGATGAGGTCCTTGGCAATGTCTTGCACCTTGCGTTTGGCGCGCTTCTTTTTGTTATCCCACTCCGGCGAGCCTAGCTTACTAATGGAGGGCGGTCCGGCTTCCTGACCGCTGTACTTTGAGATTTTGTGCAGCGAGTGCATGCTGACGTACAGCAGGTCGTCGTCGCGATACACCAAGCGCATCGCTTCCTGCTCGCGGCCGTTCATGTCCATTTTTTCCAGACCGGCAAAGCGACCCACGCCGTGGTCCACGTGCACCACGTAATCGCCTACCTTCAACTCGCGCAGCTCCTTTAAACTAAGGGCGCGCGATTTGCTGCGAACGCCGCGCGTTTTGTAGCGATGAAAACGGTCGAAGAGTTGGTGATCAGTGTAGCAAACGATCTTGAGCGAGGCATCCACGAAACCCGCGCGCAACGAGGTGTAAAGCGGCTCAAAAACCACTTCAGAATCTATCTCCTCAAAAATTCGGCGAAGTCGTTCAATTTGCTGCTCCGAGTCGGACGCAATTAGGTTAGTATAATTCTGCTCAGAGTTTTCTTTTAGGTTTTGGGCGAGCAGCTCGAAAGTTCTTGTTAAAGGAAGGTTGGGGCTGGCTTTCTAAGGTAAATACCGCATCGGTGGGAACGTGAAAGCGGTTGCCAAATTCTATAACGATGAATTGCGCCAGTGAATCCGCAAAATGCGTTTGGGTTTCGAACAGCGCTTCGGGCCCAAAAACCACTTGGGTGTTGCCCGCGGTTTGCATCAGCGCCCCAAAATTTTCTTCAGCTTTGGCAAAATAAGCGCCGATGATATCTTCGGTTTCTCGTCGGTCCCGGCACCACACCTGGGTACTTTCGGGCGACAGGAAATCAAGAAAAGACTGCCGTTCTTCGTCCCGAAACTGGGTTTGCACGTTCGGAATGATACTAATTTGCGTTATGCTTTCCTGGGAGAGTTGAGAAGCCACATCGAAGGTGCGAATAGCTTCTACCTCGTCGCCAAAGAGCTCCATGCGGTAGGGCATCTCGTTGGCGTACGAGAAAATGTCTACAATTCCTCCGCGAATGGCAAACTGCCCCGGCTCGTAGACGAAGTCAGTTTTTTCGAAGTCGTAGTTGACGAGTAATTCGCTGATGAACTGGGTATCAAGTCGCTCGCCGATGCGGATGAAGAACGTGTTTTTCTGAAGGGCTTGCTGGTTAACCACCTTTTCGGCCAACGCGTCGGGATAGGTAACGATGAGGTGCTCGCGCGAAGAGGAATTCAGGATGATATTCAGAATCTCTGCCCGCATCAACACGTTCGCGTTCTCGGTTTCGTCGAAGTGGTAGGGTTTTTTAAAAGAGGCCGGATAAAGGAGCACCGGCTGATTTTGGTTCAGGTTTTGTAAGTCGTTCTGAAAGTAGGCGGCCTCTTCTTTGTCGTTGACAACAAAGAGTTGGTTCTGCGGATGGATTTGATGAACCGCACTGGCGACCACCGCATCCAAACTGCCGGTGAGACCTTTGAGATGAACCGTTTGCGAAGAAGAATCGGTTATTAATGAAGAGAGGGTTTGAATGAAACTATCCTGGGTATATTGTTTGAGTAAATCCTTCGTCTGCACGCGTTGCCGGTTACTTTTGGTGGGAGATAAATTACAGATTATCAGAACTACCCACTCATAAATATGTTTCATTAGGAGCAACCTGGCTCACCCACAAAAACGCTATGCAAAATCAGAACAGGAACACCAAAAAAGCGGATCAGCAAACGGTTATTGAGCGGCTGGAGAAATTGCATCCGCACAAAACGCTGTTGTACCTGGCGATCTTTGGGAGCAGTTTGTTTTTCGGCTTTTTGATCGCCGCTTACGCCATGAAGACTGATCAGAATACTTTTATCGATTTCCGCTTTCCCAAAGCGTTTATCGTGAGTCTGGTGCTGCTTCTTTTCTCCAGCTTTTCCATTTCTAAGGCCCTGGGAGCTTTTCGCGACGATGACATGAAGGCGCTGAAACAGTCACTGGGTCTCACCTTGGTACTGGGGTTGGGATTTACCATCAGCCAGTACGTTGGTTGGTATGAACTCAACCAGTCTAAAATCTACCTGTCGGGCGAGGTGTCGGGTTCGTACCTTTACCTAATTTCCGGATTGCACGTGCTTCACTTAGCGGCGGGCTTGGTGTTTCTGACGGTGACCTACACCCACGTGAGCAACGTTTCACGCGACCACGTAAAGCGCTTAATCATGGTAACCAATCCGTACCAGCGCATCAAACTAGAGATGCTGACGGTGTATTGGCACTTTGTGGATATCCTGTGGGTAGTGCTGTTCTTCTACTTCCTGTTCAGCTTCTAGTTCTTTCGGTACACCGTTAGCATATTGTCGCTCACGCGTTGGTCACTATATTTGTACTGATCGTTGATGTGAGGAGCCGAAAGTCCTTCCTCAAAATTAAGCGGAGCTCGAAACACCCGCGCTTCGTCCCACCATCCTTGGTCGATTAGAAACGACAACAGTGTAGTCCCCCCTTCCACCAGCACCGACTGAATTTGCCGAACGTACAAATCGGCAAGCACAAAGCGCACCCGCTCTTCCCAAGAGGCAGAAGAATCAGGGGTTTTCGCAAACTCTAGGTTTTGACGAATCTCTGCTTTTTGATCAGTATAGCATAAAGTAGGTTGCGATTGATCAAAAAAGTGCAGGTCCTGAGGCAGCTGTAAACGGGGATCGATGACTATCCGGAGAGGATTGGGCCCCGTCCAGAAACGCACGTTGAGACGCGGATTGTCGTGAAGGCTGGTGGTTTTTCCCACCCAGATGGCGGCTTCTTGTGAGCGCCACTGGTGCACCAACCGGCGCGCGTGAGTGTTGCTGATCCAGTACGGATCGGAGTGCGCCGGAGCGATGAAACCATCAGCCGTTTCGGCCCATTTCAAAATGAGATAGGGGCGTTTGCGTTGTTGCCAAGTAAAAAAACGACGGTTGAGATAGAGCGCTTCTTGGCAAACCGGACTTTCCGGGGCGGTAGCGACGAAAAACGCATCAACAGAAAGGGCAGCGCACCACACCGCAAGTTCTTGATCGGAAGCGAAAGGATTGATACTCAAGAACAGGCAATTTTTTTTAAGGATTCCCACCTTTTCGAGCGCAACGAGTTCGGACTTGGCCGTTCCCTCAGCAACAATGTGCTCATTGGCTACTACTACCCACCCGAGCCAAGGGCCGATAAAAACCTCTCCTTGACCCGTCGCCGCTAAATCAAGCGTCCGGTGCAGAAACGATACGGAAATATTCGCCTTGGTATTATCGTACATAAATCAGCATCTTTGCGAGAACAAGCAGCGGTCAATGATCAACCAAGTATACGCATTAAAAGCGCTCCAAGCCCGGGTGCAGGAAAAATTAGCGTTTAACCCAAGCAAACCAGAAGACGCAGTTGTAATAACTGATTGGTTGTTAGAGCATTATCTATTGGTAAGTCGTACGGATTTATTGCTTAACAAACAGATTGAAGTATCACCGGCGGTTTTGCGGCAAATTGACCAAGCGGTGGCTCGCCTGCTCAATCAAGAGCCTATTCAATACGTGCTGGAGGAAGCGTACTTCTACGGCAGAAAATTTAAGGTATCCCCTAGTGTGCTTATTCCCCGCCGGGAAACCGAAGAACTGGTGGCGATGGTAAAACAAGGAAATCCACAGAGTGGCCTTAAACTATTGGACGTAGGAACCGGTAGCGGCTGCATCGCAATAACGTTTGCCAAAGAAATGGATGCGCCCAATGTTCATGCCCTTGAGATCAGTGGGGCGGCGGTGCAACTAGCCAAAGAAAACGCAGCAAACCACCAAGCGAAAGTTGCTTTTATCACCGGTGACTTGTTTGATAAACGACTCTCCCTTCCGCTGCCCTTCGATGTGGTGGTGAGTAATCCGCCCTACGTGCGACAAAGCGAAGCGAAAGTAATGAAGGATCGTGTCCTCAGGCACGAACCCAAACTGGCGCTTTTTGTAAGCGATAAACAACCGTTGCGGTATTATGAACAGATTGCGTACCAGTGCCAACATGGCTGGTTACGGCGGGGCGGAAAGATCTACTGGGAGATCAACGAAGTGTTAGGCAAAGAAACGGTTGCCCTTTTGGAAAATGGCCACTTCGGAAAGATAGCTTTACAAAAGGACATGCAAGGGAAAAACCGATTCGTTTCGGCAACGCTATTATGATACGTTCGTAATGGTTAACTTTGTGGCGACCAACCACCAGCTACTGCTTACGCCCGCACAACTGCTAAAGAATTGGCTTCATCTTAAACTGATCGTGAATTGAGCAACTTGTACCCCATTTTTGACACCCTGGTGAGCAAGCAGCAGAAGGAAGGGCTGCTCAAGCAGCGGGGCCGGGTAATTTGGCTGGTGGGCTTGTCGGGTTCGGGCAAAAGTACCCTGGCGCGGGCCGCCGAACACACCCTGCACCAGCAGCAGAAGATGACCATGCTGCTGGACGGGGACAACCTACGTACCGGCATCAACAACAACCTGGGTTTCAGTCAGGAAGACCGGGAAGAGAACATCCGCCGTACGGCTGAGGTCGCCAAACTCTTCGCCGGGGCGGGGGTGATCACGCTCTGTTCGCTCATCACTCCTACCCAAGCATTGCGCGATCTGGCCCGCGCTATCATCGGAAGCCACTACGTTGAAGTGCACGTAGACTGCCCGTTGGAAGTGTGCGAGCAGCGTGATGTGAAAGGCTTGTACGCCAAAGCCCGCCGGGGCGAGATCAGCGATTTCACCGGAGTGAGCGCCCCCTTCGAGCCTCCGCAAAGCCCCGACCTGCGTCTGCTTACCCATCAGCAATCGTTAGAAGAAAGCCATCAAATATTAGTGAATACCATCTTAGCCCGAACCGCCCTATGATTTCTTATAATCTCACCCATCTCCAACAGCTAGAAGCCGAGGCCATCTTCATTATGCGCGAGGTAGCCGCCCAGTTTGAGCGTCCCGTCCTGCTGTTTTCGGGCGGCAAAGACTCTATCGTGATGGTGCGTCTGGCCCAGAAAGCTTTTTGGCCCGCCAAACTGCCCTTCCCCCTGCTGCACATTGACACCGGCCACAATTTCCCGGAGACCATTGCCTTCCGTGATGAACTAGTGGGTGAGCTAAACGCTACCCTGCTGGTGCGCTACGTGCAGGATTCCATTGACCAGGGCCGGGCGGTGGAAGAGAAAGGTCCCAACCCCAGCCGCAACGGTTTGCAGACCATCACCCTGCTGGAAGCCCTGGAAGAACTTAAAGTAGACGCCGCCTTCGGAGGGGCGCGGCGCGATGAGGAAAAGGCCCGCGCCAAGGAACGCTTCTTTTCGCACCGTGATGAGTTCGGACAGTGGAACCCCCGGCAGCAGCGTCCTGAACTGTGGAACCTGTTCAACGGACGCAAGAACCAGGGTGAACACTTCCGGGTGTTTCCGTTGAGCAACTGGACCGAGATGGATGTCTGGCAGTACATTGCCGCTGAGCAGTTGGCCATTCCGCCCATCTACTTTGCCCATTCCCGGCCGGTGGTGGAGCGCGACGGGGTGCTTTTGGCGCAGTCGGAGTTTATTACGCTCATGAGAGATGAAGCCTACCAGGAGCGACAGGTGCGCTTTCGCACGGTGGGCGATATGACCTGTACCGGGGCGGTAGCGTCGCCCGCGGCTAGTTTAGAAGCGATCATTGCCGAGGTGGCGGCGGCCACCGTGACCGAGCGGGGCGGGCGCGCCGACGACAAGCGTTCGGAAGCGGCAATGGAAGATCGCAAGAAACAAGGATACTTTTAGAGAAAACACCTGCCTTACCCCAAGGCTAACTACTAAACAAACGTATGAGTGAACCCACGATTCCTACCAACGAACAGTACCTGACGATGGACCTGCTGCGCTTCACCACCGCGGGTAGCGTAGACGACGGCAAAAGCACCCTGATCGGCCGATTGCTCTACGACAGCAAGGCTATCTTTGAAGACCAACTCGACGCCGTGGAACGGGCCAGCACCAGTGCGGGCGATGCCCACATGAACCTGGCTTTGCTCACCGACGGCCTGCGCGACGAACGCGAGCAGGGTATCACCATTGACGTAGCCTATCGCTACTTCGCCACCCCCAAGCGCAAGTTTATCATTGCCGACACTCCGGGCCACATCCAGTATACCCGCAACATGGTGACCGGGGCCTCTACGGCCAATCTGGCCATCGTGCTGGTGGATGCCCGCCACGGAGTGGTGGAACAAACCTGCCGCCACGCCTTCATCGCTTCGCTGTTGCGCATCCAGCACCTGATCTTGTGCGTGAACAAAATGGATTTGGTAGACTATGAGGAAGAAGCATTTACCAAGATCAAGGAGGAGTTTACTCAGTTCAGTTCTAAGCTCAATATTCCGGACATCATTTATCTCCCCATTAGTGCACTCAAGGGCGACAACGTGGTGCACAAGTCAGAGAATATGCCTTGGTACGGGGGGGGGAGCCTGTTATATACCCTAGAAAACGTGCAGGTGAGCAGCGACTACAATTTAGTGGACTCCCGCTTTCCGGTGCAGCGTATCATTCGGCCGCAGTCGGATGACTACCACGACTACCGCAGCTACGCCGGGCGGGTGGCCGGAGGAGTGTTCAAACCCGGTGACGAGGTGATTGCCCTGCCTTCGGGGCTCACCACCACCATTGCCTCCATTGATACTATTGACGGGGAGCTAGATGAGGCCTATCCCCCAATGTCGGTAGCCGTGCGCTTGACCGACGATCTGGATGTGACGCGCGGAGATATGCTGGCCAAACCAGACAACCAGCCCACGGTGGGCCAGGATGTGGATCTGATGGTGTGCTGGCTGCACGAGAAGGCGCTGGTACCCGGTGGCAAGTACGCACTGCGGCACACTACGCAGGAAGCCCGTTGCATTGTTAAAGAAGTGAAGTACAAGGTAGACATCAACACGCTACACCGCAGCGAAGAAGACCAAGCCATTGGGTTGAACGACATCGGACGCATCCGCATCCGCACCACCACGCCGTTGCTGTATGACCCCTATCAGAAGAACCGCACCACCGGCAGCCTGATTCTCATCGATGAGTTTACCAACGAAACCTTGGCGGCGGGCATGATTATCTGACCAGCGGCTATTCATTAGCGTTAGCCAGGCGACTAGCTGATGCAGGATTATGCTCAAAATATATCCAGTCTAAAGAAACCCCATTTCCGTCTCCGCTGCCCTTAGGAACCGAAGCAACAAGGTGCACCTCTTGCTGACCCGAAGGGGCATCGTTCACGGGAATACTGATCTCAGTCCAGTTGGTGGCCCCTTTCGTATCCGGTAAGGCAGCCGTGCCGATTTCTTTTCCGTTTTTGCCCTTCACCATCAATTTCATCCCGGGAGCAGTAGTGGCTACGCGCAGCGTGAGTTGCTGCACGTCTTTGAAGTCAATACCCTCAAAAACAAGGTAGCTACCCTCTTTTATCTGATCTACGTAGGCATAATTGTCTTTGGGAACGTTGCGGGGGCGGGCGTTAAATTTCTTGTCAAAATCCTCGGCCTGCACTCTCGCATCGCGCAGCATAACATGTTTCGTCCGGGTTAAAGGCCCCACCCCTTCTCCGCCCTGGTCCGTGTACTTGACCGTCATCTCGTAAGTGCCACTTACATTGTCGGGTTGGGGCTCAGGAGTTAACGTTCCGGTGAGAGGAAGCGAAGAACGTTCGTCGATCGACAAGATATAGTCTACTATATGTCCTGCCTCCTGCTCCGAAACGGCTTGGGCAGGCATAGCGCGTTCGCCCCAGTTCCCTTTGCCACCCTTCAGGATTTTATTCACCAACATGCTGGTGGTTTCTTCGTTACGCTCGTAGCGAGCAGCCACCGCATTGTAGGCCGGTCCCACCGACTGCTTCTCGTAGGAGTGACAGGCTTTGCAACCGCTACCCTCGATAAGCGCGAAGCCATCGGTCACCACTTTGTGCCCTAAATCATCGGTGCTGCTGGTTGCCGGAACGAAAGTAAAGGAAAAGTCGACTGCCTTTGCGTCGATACTGCCTTTGGTCAAATTGCCGTCTTCCCGATCGTCTACGTTCACCTGATACTGAATCGGCACGTCATTCCAGTAGAATGAGGAATTGGACGCTAATACAATGTCTATGGCCGGAGGCTCGTTCCCAACTTCAACGTCTATGGTTTTGGTGGTGCTTGCCCCCGCCTGATCCACTACCGTGAGCTGAACGGGATACTTACCCGCTTTTTCAAAGGTGTGCTGCGGGTTAGCCACTTCCGATTGTACGTCCTCTCCTTCAAACGTCCACCGATAGCTGAGTTTGTCATCGGCATCGTAGTCAAAGCTACCCTCGCTAGAGAAGGAAACGGTGAAGGGCGGGGCCCCCATGGTCTGGTCAGCGGCAATCTGCGCTACCGGGGTTCGGTTGCCCTCGGAGTAATCAATTCGAGAGAGCATCGCCCCCGGATTGGCAGCGAACCAATCACTTCCGTACTCCAGCAAGTATAGCTCCCCATCAGGACCTAGTTCCAGATCAATGAGGTGGTTGAACTTCTCGTCGCTCAGGAAAGGCTCAATGCGCACTAAGTCACCGTTGGCATCCAACGTCAGGGCTTTGATCCAGCCGCGCATCCAGTCGTAAATAAACACCTTATTGTCGTAGTAGTCGGGCAAGCGTTTTTGTCCGTAGGGAAACCGCTCGGAGTGATACACCGGGCCCGCCATGGCATTGCGTCCGCCTGTGCCTAGCGACGGAAACTCGGGCGACACGTCGTAAGGGTACCAAATCAGCGCTTTTTGAAAGGGCGGCAGCACTTCGGCTCCGGTATTGTTGGGAGAGCGATTCACCGGGGCAGCGGGGTCGTAATACGGGCCAATCTGATCGGTAACGAAGTCATAATCAGGATAAGCTCGGTTGCCGCGGAAGTAGGGCCAGCCGAAGTTACCCGCTGCTTTGGCCTGGTTCACTTCATCGTAGCCGCGCGGGCCACGTTCGCTGTCTACCCGAGCGTCGTTGCCCACATCGCCCCAGTAGAGCCAGCCGGTGGCCTGGTCCACGCTAATGCGGTAGGAGTTGCGCGTGCCCATCGTGTAAATCTCCGGCCGTCCGCCGGAGCCATCTTTCGGAAATAGGTTATCGTCCGGGATGGAGTAGGTGGCATCGTCATTCACGCTGATGCGGATGACTTTGCCGCGCAGATCGTTGGTGTTGCCCGACGAACCCTGGGCATCAAAGGGCTCACGATCGGGGCGCTCATCGATGGGCGCGTAACCCTCGGACTCGAAGGGGTTGGTGTCGTCGCCGGTGGACAGGAAGAGGTTTCCGTCGGGACCAAAGGTAATGGATCCGCCGGTATGGCAACACTGATCGCGCTGCACATCAACGGTCAGGATGAGCTTTTCGGACGACATGATTAGGCTGTCGCCCAGCAGCAAAAAACGGGACAGGTGCTGCACCGGCTCGTCGCCAACGGGCGAGTAGTACATATAAATCCAGTGATTGCGGTGAAAGTCCGGGTCGCGGGCAAGGCCCATCAGGCCGTCTTCGAACTTGGTGTGCACGTTGAGCTTGGCGATTTGCTTCACCAACTCGGTTTCAGGATCGTATAATTTCACGGCACCCTTGCGTTGGATAAACACCACCTTACCATCGGGCAGCACGGTGAGTTCGGTAGGTTCTTCCAGGGGGCCGGGCACCAGCACGTGCTTCACGAAGCGGCTATCGTCGGGCACGGCCAGCGAGCGGGCGCGTTGGTAGTCCAGGTCGTTGTCACCAATGGCGAAGTTGAGGCCTTCGGCAATGAGTTCGGCTTCGCGGGGCGAGGATAGGCCGGCTGAGACTTTCTTACCGTTCAAGTAGAAAACATTTCCCCCATCGTACTCCCGCTCGATCACGTTGATACCGTCTTCCTTGGCGTCACCTTCTCTGGTCGACATCAATTCTACCGAGGGTTCTTCAAACGAAGGGTTTTCGGATACCTTATCCTCCCGTATGCCGAGCAAACCTTCGTACCAGGGCCAGGTGTATTTGGTATTGATCGCAGAAGCGACGCCCACCAACCCGCCGCCCGCCTGCACGAAGCGCTCTACGCTGGTTTGCTGCCGAATGTTGAGCGAGTTGACCAGCGCCCCTAGGAAAACCACCGCACTGTAGTTGGCTAAGGTATTTTCTTCGAGAAGCACTGCCCGGCTGGTGGTATCCACGCTAAACTTCTGCTCTTGCCCAGTTTTCTGAATCACGGCGATCCCCGCCGGAGCGTTGCCTTTAATGGGTTGATAAAAGACCAGAACATTTCTTTCACGCTCGCTTTGGCAGGAAAAAAGCGTTAAAAAGCCCAGAGAAAGGCACAGAAGAGACGGTAGCGTACGCATGAGCAGAAAGTGAGTTAACGAAGGTGAACGGAGCACGGAATTTAGTGCCTATCTGCATAAGAAACCAAGAAGGCGGCAAAATTAGTTTCGGAAAGGCGGTTTGTTTTGCGGATACGTATGCGATGGTACGGTAGCTACGTAGGCGACAGCACGATGGCTACGTGGGTAATGAGTTGTTACCTACGTGGCTAATGCCTCGATGCCTAGGTAGGTAATAGACCATTCTCCTGTACAGGCTTCAGGGACGTCACCTGCGTAGGAAATAGGTTAGCAAGAGATAATAATAAGACTGTGCAAAAGGCGACGGGGCAGCGTGTGATTGCTGGGCTAGAATGCAAAATCAGAAAGCATACTGATGGCTAATTATTATAGGACCGGACGGCGGACAGCACACGATCCTCAGCCTCCCACTTCTTGTTTCTGCCGTTCACAGAAATAACAATTCCGCTCGTCACCGCTCCAATGCCAGCTAGAGTAGTAATCCCGTACAATGTTACGAGCCCTTGATTATCACCTCTTGAGAAAGCATTGCCAAGGACGGCACCGGGTAGTCGTTTAAATCCTAATATGGTAAGCCCCGCCCCCACACCCATCAAACTGAATCCGCCAATGAAGCTTCTATCAGCCTGCTCTTTCGCCCGTAGTGCCAATCGTAACGATTGATTCACCTCGGGGTTGCCCCACTGATAGTCACGGGCCGGAAAACCCTGCCGTTCTAGCCACCGAATCTGTTGCTTTAGTTATCGAGGAGTGTTATTGGACAAATCTTGCCCATACCCAACCCGGCATAGCGTGGTCAGCGAAAGGATTAGCCAGATAAAATAGATAGGTACCCTCATCATAATAGCGATGTAGACAATGTGATAAGCGTATACGTATAATCTAATAAAATGTTGAAATGCGCCGGTTAAGAAGTTAGCGTCTCATGGCCAGCCCTAATCGCTTGATAAACTCATTGTGCACTACGTGCTTGCCCTCGGGAGGATTGCCGTCCACTCCCATGCGGATGTACACAACGTTCCACTCGGGAATAACGAAGCATACGTTGTGGTTGAAGCCGCTCATGTAGGCGGTGCCCGGCGGGGCATCGGGCATAAACCGCCCCTTGCCCGTCATTCCGTTCACCCACCAGTTGTACCCATAGGAGCCACTGCCGTTGGTGGCTTTACGGTCGGTTTCGGCCACGGGTAAGTCAGCGGGTACCTGGGGTTGCCGCGCCTGAATAGTCCACGCCTCGTTGATGACCTGCGTGCCGTTCCAATTGCCTTTATTAAGGTACAGATGACCCACCCGCGCCAGTTGACGGGCCGACAGGTGCACCCCGGTGCAACCGTTCCGAATGGGCACTCCGTTGAGTTCACCCTCTTCGTCCCAGGTCCAGGTACCCATGCCAATGGGGTCGGTGAGGCGTTCGGTTAGGAAAGCGTGCAGGTCGCCTTGCAGGATGCGGGTGAGGGTGCGCCCGTTCATCATCATGGCTTCATCCCAGTAGGCGTAGGCCGTGCCAGGGGCGAAAATTGGGTCAGTGGGTTGGTAGGGGGTCGGTGACCAGTCTTCGCTTTCTTCTTGCCAGCGGCTGCTGCCTGCTGCGTTGTATCCCGACGTCATGGTGGCGAAGTGCCGCAGTGAGACATCGGGGTACCGCTCAGCTAGTGCGGGCTCGTAGGTGGCTGCTTTATCGTTGAGTTGGCACCGCCCATCTTCAATCATCAGCCCCAGGGCGGTGCTGGTGAATGACTTGGAACACGACCAGACGTTGTGCACCTTATCGATGCTGTCGCCCTGATAGATGAGGTAGCCGTTGCGAATGATCATTAACTCTTCCACCTTATCCTCAAAGCAGTGGTCGGCTAGGTACTGCACCGCTACCTTTAGCTTTTGTGAATCAAACCCCTGGCGCTCGGGAGTAGCCGTTTGCCAATCTTCGGCTGGGAAGACCATCGCTGAGGCAGGTTGCACCGTTTCCGGCGAATGTTGCAGTGGTTGGGGAGAAGAGCAACTCCCGATAGCGAGAGCAAAAGCAACGCTACGGAGAGGGCATCTTTTCAGTGATTGGCTGAGAGTAATTTGCAGGGTTCTTCGCATCTATTGGTTGATGATGGCCGACATTGAGGGGTGTCTCTAACTGCTGTATATGGTGCAGAACACGTTAGAAAAACTCTTTTTCGGAACACCTCTTGGCCATTGGCCGGAATCGAGAAAGCCGGAACGCTCGGCTCCGGCTCGTTTGCAGTTTCTTAACTCCCATAGCGCGTTCGAAAGGCAGGTGACTACAACCGCTTCACGCGAATATTGCGGAACGATACTTCGTCGCCGTGGTCTTGCAGGGCGATGTGGCCGGTTTTGGCCAATCCGTAGGCGGGGAATTTAGCGAACTTACTGTTGGCAACCATCTCTTCCCATTCGGGCGTCCACAGTTCGTACTCTACTACTTTTTCACCGTTCAGGTAGTGCTCCACCATGCCGTCGTTCACCACCAAGCGGGTTTCGTTCCACTCTCCGGCGGGTTTCACGGTTTCTACAGTCGACTTTTGCAGATCGTAGTTGTCACCAGCGCGGTGCTTCTCAATCTTGGCATCGGCGTGGCGCTCGTTGTCGAGCAGTTGGTACTCGGGACCGGTGTGGTAGGTAGCTCCCAGCGTGTCGGCCTCGGCCACGTGAAACATCAGGCCACTGTTACCGCCTTCGGAGATCTTCCACTCCATCTCGAGAGCGAAGTTATCATACTCTCCCCGCGTGATGAGGTCACCGCCGCCCTTGCCGGTGAGGGTGAGTACGCCGTCTTCCAGCATCCAGGCTGAGCCAATGGTATCGGCCTTAAAGTTGCGCCAGTCGTCTAGTGACATTAACGCGGTCCAGTCGCCTTCTCCTGCGGGGGCTCCGGCATCATCAATCAATTCAACATCTTCGGTTCCACTTACTTGCTCGGGATTGGAGTTGCAGGCGGTCAGTCCGCCGGTGAGCACTCCGATCATTAATCCGGCAAACAGGTTGTTGGTTGTGCGTATCATGGTTACTTGGGTTAGGTTAAAACTTCTGGTGATAAATCGTTAGGGTACATGGTGTAACCTCAGCGGCTGCAACGTTTGCTTTTATAATAAAACTGGCGCAACGATTCCAAAACGTATAAACTGGTTTGCGCTAGCTATCAGGAAACAATAAGGGTAACGAGCGTCAACGTATGCGCCAGTTTTATAGACCTAAAATCTTCTTGTTCGTCTCATCGTCCACCTGCCCTCCCGCGAAATCATCGAAGGCCCTTTCGGTGACCCGAATCAAGTGGGCGTTCACAAACTCGGCTCCCTCAGCGGCACCCTGTTCGGGATGTTTCATAAAGTCCTCCCACTCCACCACCGCCCAGCCGTCGTAATCATACTGCGCCAGTTTGGTGAACACCGCTCCGAAGTCCACTTGCCCGTCGCCCGTTCGAGCGGAAACGGCCCGGCCGGTCGGCCCATGCGGCGTAGCCACCGTATACGCCCGACCTGCCGGTAGGGTTGAACTCAGCATCTTTCACGTGGAACATCTTGATATGCTCATGATAGAGGTCGATGAAAGCAAGGTAGTCCAGTTGCTGCAGGACGAAATGGCTGGGATCGTAGAGGATCTTAACGCGCGGATGGTTGCCAGTGGCCTCCAGAAAACGCTCGAAGGTGGCACCGTCGTGCAAATCTTCGCCCGGATGAATTTCGTAGCAGACGTCTACTCCGTTCTCATCAAACACGTCTAGAATCGGCTTCCAGCGGTCGGCCAGTTCTTTGAAGGCCATCTCCACCAAGCCCGCGGGGCGCTGGGGCCAGGGGTAGATAAATGGCCAGGCCAGTGCTCCGGAGAAGGTGGCATGCACGTTGATGCCGAAGTTGCGGCTGGCGCGGGCGGCCATCTTCATCTGGTATACCGCCCAATCAGTGCGGGCTTTTGGGTTATTGTGCACTTCGGCGGGAGCAAAGGCATCAAACATAACGTCGTAGGCCGGGTGCACGGCCACGAGTTGCCCCTGCAGGTGGGTAGACAGTTCGGTGACTTCCACGCCTGCTCCTTGGGCAATGCCTTTGATCTCGTCGCAGTAATCTTTGCTGTCGGCCGCTTTTTTCAGATCAATACAGCGGGGGTCGAAGGTAGGAATCTGCACCCCTTCGTAACCAGCATCAGACATCCACTGGCAAGCGTTTTCCAGGGTATCGAAGGGATATTCATCGCTCATAAACTGGGCGAGAAAGATAGCGGGACCTTGGATATTCTTCATGAAATAGGTTTTTTGGGAGAGTTAAAAAGCTTTTTCTACCTTTTGGAACAAGTCCTTGTAGACGGGATCGCGGCGCACGTAGGTAGCCACCCGGTAGGACGGACGGCTGTCGTCGAATCGGTAGGTAAGCTCATCGGTGAGTATGGGCGTGCTGCGTACCTCGGTTTTGAACCAACCAGGGTTAATTAGGTAGGCCACCGCCGAAATGTCCCAGATCACCTTCGACCAGGCATAGTGGTCTGGGTGGTAGTCTTTAAAAATTTGCACCAGGTAATCGCCAATCTCGCCCTTTCCCTTAAGATAGGTTTCAACCTCGGGCACGGTGGTGAGGAGGTGCGAGGTAACGGGTTCGGTGGGCAGTTGAATCAGCGGCACGCCCGAATCGAAGAGCACCTGCGAGGCCAGCACATCCTGTTGCAGGTTGAATTCGCTCGCGCTGGGCCAGTTGAGTCCTTTGCCGCCCAACCATACCACCACAATTTTGTCAACGATGGAGGGCTCAAGCAGCAGCGCCGAGGCCACGTTGGTGGGGGCGCCCACGGTGATCACGTACAAAGGCTCTTCGGCGGCCTGGGCGCGCCGAATCAGGTCGCGGGTAGCGTCGCTTTCGAGCGGCTGATCCAGGTTTTTGAGAAACCCAGCCGACCCGCGGTGCACCAAGCCGTCGGCGGGGCGCTTCATTTTGTCAAGTAGCCGCAGAATTTCTTCGTAGCTTTTTTCCATGCCGTCGGCGGCACTGCTGGAGCGGTCGTTCAGGTACGGGGCGGCATAGATTGCCTCAACGGTCATCTGCTCAGGAGAGAGTAGCGCGTAAACTACCGCAAACTGATCATCAATTTCGTTGTACGTATCAGTATCTAACACCGCGGTGACCGGCCCGCGCGGGGCTTCTAGCCGAGCGAGGCGTTGCGCTTCGGGCAATGCGGGAAAGCTTTGCGCGAAAGCAGTTGAAGACAAAAGAAGTAAGACGCTCAGCGCCGCTAGCAAAGGTTTCATAGGTTGTGATTCAATAAGTGCTTTGCTGGACAAAATGTTGTTGAATAACCTTTCGCCGAGCAACCTGGTCCCCTCCCCCACGCTTACATTATCTCCTCGTCAATGTTCACGACCCGCACGTTAGCTTTGGCCTCGGCCAGCACAAACTGCCGCTTGGGGTAGTGCATTTGGTTCAAGTGGTCGGTCATAACCTGCATCGCTGCTTCGTAAGCAACCCGATGATCCCGCTTGATGGGCTCCGAAGGAGGCATGTCAATGGTTAGAGCATCTACGGCGCGCCCGTCCTTCCAGACGCGGTAGTCCAGGTGCGGCCCGGTAGAAATGCCCGTGCTGCCAACGTAGCCAATGATGTCGCCTTGTTTCACCCGCTTGCCCACCTTGATGTCTTCACCATACTTCGACAGGTGCATATAGCCCGTGGTGTAGGTGTTGTTATGCCGAATCTTCACGTAGTTGCCCGCGCCGCCGCTGTAGTTGGCTTTGATGATTTTGCCATCACCCACGGCCCGCACCGGGGTGCCAATGGGGGCGGCATAATCGATGCCGTGGTGCGGACGGTGCACGTGCAGCACCGGGTGCAGGCGGTCGTTCGAGAAGCGCGAACTGATGCGGGTATACTTGAGCGGAGCTTTCAGAAAGGCCTTGCGGAGACTGTTGCCCTTCTCGTCAAAATAATCAGTGCGGCCCTGCTGATCATAGTGAAAAGCGTAGTAGCTTTCCTGATCGCGCTCGAAGTGGGCGGCGAGGACCTTGCCTACGCCTACTGGTTCGCTTTTGATACGAATCTCTTCGTAGATCATCTTGAAGCGGTCGCCCTTTTGCACCTTGAAGAGATCCAGTTGCCAGGCGTAGATGTCGGAGAGCTGGTAGGCCAAATCGGGCGGAGCGCTGCCGTCAGCCAGGGTTTGATAAATCGAGTAGTCGATAATGCCCGCAAACTCACGCACCACCGTATCAATTTTGTGCTGTTCTTGGTAGATACTCACCGTGTCGGTGAGGTCAAAGACCACGTAGTCGAGCCGGTTGGGTTCGTAGATAAAGTACTGGGCCGTGCGGGCTGAATCAGTTCGGCACAAAACGGTGTAGTCCTTATCCATCCGAATCTTGCGCACGTCAAACACCTCCCGCGATTTCTTGGCGATGCGATCAATGAGGCCAAGCGAAATATTGTACTTGCGCAAAATTTGCGAGAGATATTCGTTGGGTTGGATGGTGGCCTCGACCACATTCAGCGTGTCTACGTTGATCCCAAAAAGATACTCCGGTTCGGGCGCTTCCGGAGCGCTGGGAACCATCGCCGCCAGCACCACACTGTCGGAAGGAGCGACGGGTTGAGCGGGGAGGGTGGGAAAGATGATAAGGGTAAAATAAATGGCAATGCCCGCCAAGAGCGGAAACGCGAGTACTGATAAATGACCAACATCTTGCTTTCTTTTCAACATAGGGGAGTTAGCGGCGGTATATTATCAATAAAATTGTAAGGGTCTCAAAATTAAGACTAAGTACGAGAAAACGATGCGCGCCCCCTGCTTAATTTCCTAAAAAACTTTGGGCAATCAGCTATATAAAAGGATACGAAGATTCGTTAGTATCTTGGGGGGAGGCAGTTTGGAAACATTTTGTTCAAGCAATTCACTCTTGGCTTTCCATTGACCAACGGTAGCACAAAAACCCCGTAACCTCACCTTAGCATCAGGGGTTAAACTATAAAAGTGATTTATGGTTTTTTCTTATGAGACGTTCCCAAACAAGCGTTTCAACGGTACGTAAACTCTCTTTATATTTGCGCCACAATTTCTCTATCAATGGACCAGTACTCTTATATCTCAAACGCCCACGTCACATACATCGACGACCTCTATCAGTCGTATCAGCAGGACCCTGCATCAGTGGATGAAAGTTGGCAGAAGTTCTTCGAGGGCTTCAATTTTTCGCAACAGAAATTTGATGGTCGCCATGACAATGGCAATGGTCGCGCGAACGGAGCCTCCCAGGTTGCCGAAGGCGAAACTGATACCCGGGAGATTAGCGTTCGGAAGCTCATCCGTAACTATCAACGGCGTGGGCACCTGGAGTCGAAAACCAACCCGGTGCGCGAGCGCGTGAACCGCCACGCCGAACTGGGCATTGAGCACTTCGGCCTCACCGAAGCCGACCTGGATCAGGAGTTCGAGGCGGGCAACGAAATTGGCATCGGACGGGCGCCCCTGCGGCGCATCGTCGAGGTGCTCCGGCAGATATATTTAGGCCCGATTGGCTTCGAGTATACCTACATTCGTGACCGGCAGGTGGTGGAGTGGATGAAGCATAAGGCGGAGCAGGAAAGTATCAAGTATGACCCCAGCGACGAAGAAAAGCGTCAGATTCTGTATATGCTCAACGAAGCGGTAGTGTTCGAAAATTTCTTGCACACCAAGTACCTGGGGCAAAAGCGTTTCTCACTCGAAGGTGGTGAAACCACTATTCCGGCGCTAGATGCCATCATCGATGAGGCCTCGTCTCGCGGAGTGAAGGAAGTGGTGATCGGCATGGCCCACCGGGGGCGGCTCAACGTGCTGGCCAACATCATGGGCAAAACCTATGAGCAGATCTTCAATGAGTTCGAGGGCACCGCCGAACCCAACTTATCGCACGGCGACGGCGACGTGAAGTACCACTTGGGCTACTCCGCTAGTGTCACTACTCCTTCGGGAAACGAGGTAAACCTGAAGCTTACTCCCAATCCTTCGCACCTAGAGGCGGTGGACCCGGTGGTGGAAGGCTTCGTACGCGCCAAGGCCGATCGGCAGTACGACAGCGACTACGACCAGGTGATGCCCATTCTTATTCACGGCGACGCCGCGCTGGCCGGACAAGGCATCGTCTACGAAATCGCCCAGATGTCGCAACTGGAGGGCTACTACACCGGGGGCACCATCCACTTCGTGATCAACAACCAGGTGGGCTTCACCACCGATTTCGACGAGGCACGCTCCAGCGTGTACTCCACCGACGTGGCCAAGGTGGTGGACGCCCCCGTGATGCACGTGAACGGCGACGACCCCGAGGCCGTAGTCTTCTGCGTGCGCGCGGCCGTGGAGTTTCGGCAGAAGTTTAACCGCGATATCTACATCGATATGGTGTGCTACCGACGGCACGGGCACAACGAGAGCGACGAACCTAAGTTCACGCAACCCTCGCTCTATAACATTATATCGGATCACCCCAACCCTCGGGAAATTTATAACAAAAAGCTTATCGAGCGCGGCGAGGTAGATGGTAAATTGGCGGACAAGATGGACGAGGAGTTTCGGAGCCTACTGCAAGACCGCCTGAACATGGTGAAGCAGAAGCCCCTCCCCTACTACTACCAGGAGGTGGAGCAAGAATGGCGCGACCTGCGGCGGGCCGAAGAAAAAGACTTTAACAAATCGCCCGAAACCGGCGTAGATCAGAAGGTAATCGATCAAGTGGCTACGGCCCTTACCACTTTGCCCAAGGATTTTAAGCCGATTCGCCAGATTGAAAAGCAGTTCAAACAGCGGCAAGAGATCTTCTTTGAAAAGAAGGTGCTCAACTGGGCTGCGGCCGAGTTGCTGGCCTACGGAACGATACTAGCGGAAGGCCGATTGGTGCGGGTGGCGGGGCAAGACACCCAGCGCGGCACCTTTTCGCACCGGCACGCCGTGATCCACGACGCTGAAACCAACGAGGCCTACACCAATCTAGATCACGTCAGCGACAGCCAGGGGCAATTTCAGATTTATAACTCCCTACTGTCAGAATACGGAGCGTTGGGCTTCGAGTTTGGCTACGCGATGGCTAACCCCAATGCGCTCGTGGTGTGGGAGGCCCAGTTTGGTGACTTCGCCAACGGAGCGCAGGTGACGGTAGACCAGTTTCTCACCACCTCCGAAACCAAGTGGCAACGCATGAACGGGCTGGTGTTGTTGCTTCCCCACGGCTACGAAGGGCAGGGTCCTGAGCACTCAAACGCCCGCCCCGAACGGTATTTGCAGCTCAGCGCTGACCTGAATATTATCGTCGCCAACATCACCGAGCCATCTAACTTTTTCCACGCGCTGCGCCGTCAACTGGCGTGGCCGTTCCGCAAGCCGCTGGTGGTGATGTCGCCCAAATCGCTGTTCCGGCACCCCAAAGTGATGTCGCCGCTGAGTGAGTTTACGCAAGGGCACTTCCGGGAAGTGATTGACGACTCTTACGCCAAACCCGCTAAATCGGTGAAAAAGGTGCTGCTTTGCTCGGGCAAGATTTATTATGACCTGCAAGAGCGGCAGGAGAGAGACAAGCGAAAGGACATTGCGATCATTCGCCTGGAACAACTGCATCCTTTTCCGGAAAAACAGGTGACTAAGTTGTTAATGAAATATAAAGCAGCCAAGGTATACTGGGTGCAAGAAGAACCGGAAAATATGGGATACTGGGCGTTTATTTTACGTACCTACCGGCAGGTGGATATTGATATTATCTCGCGCGAGCCCAGCGCTTCACCGGCCACCGGCTACGGAAAACTACACACCCAAGAGCAAGAAGAAATTATCAGCAAAGCACTCGCTTAATGAAATGTATCCTCGCGCTGCGATGTTTATTGACTAGCCTGATAAGGTGTTCGCAGCGTGCAAAACAACGACCATGAGTTTAGATATCAAAATCCCCACCGTTGGTGAATCGATCACCGAAGTAACTATCGCCGAGTGGATGAAAGCCGACGGCGACGCGGTAGAAATGGATGAAGTGATCGCCGAGCTAGAGTCTGACAAGGCTACCTTCGAGCTCACTGCTGAGCAGGCCGGAAATCTGAAAATCGTCGCCCAAGCCGGAGAGACCGTGGAGGTAGGAACCGTGGTTTGTAGGATTGAAACCAACGGCCAAGCGAATACCGCCGAGGAGAAAGCGCCGGAAGTAGAAGAAGAAACGGACGAACCGGAAGAAACTAGTCCGACCGCTACTGAGGATGACGACGAAAAATCCTTTGACTCTGAGGTATTGGAAATGAAAATCCCGACGGTGGGCGAATCGATTACGGAAGTAACCATCTCTGAGTGGATGAAAGCCGACGGTGACGTTGTGGAGATGGATGAGGTGATCGCCGAGATTGAGTCCGACAAGGCCACCTTCGAGCTAACCGCCGAAGCCGCCGGTACGCTACGCATCGTGGCCGAAGCCGGAACTACCCTCGAGGTTGGTGCCTTGGCTTGTAAGATTGAAACCGGGGGAGGCGGAGGAAGTGCCGAGAAGCAGCCTTCTGACAAAAAGGATCAGGCGGAAACCAAATCCCCAGCAACCACTGAGCCTGCCACCAACGGGCAAAGCAAGGAAACCTACGCCACCGGACACGCTTCCCCGGCCGCCGCCAAAATCTTGGCCGAGAAGGGCATGAAAGCTGATGAGATAAAGGGAAGTGGCCGCGACGGACGCATCACCAAAGAGGACGCCGAGAAAGCCCAGAAGCCGGAAGCGAAGCCCGAAACACGGACTGTCCCGCCCAAAGAGGAAAAAGCTTTAGCAAAAGAATCAGTGGCCACTCCAGCTCCCGCGGGTGAGCGCGAACAGCGACGCGAGAAGATGAGCTCGATGCGCCGTACCATTGCCAAGCGCCTGGTGGCGGCCAAGAACGAAACGGCCATGTTGACCACCTTCAATGAGGTGGACATGCAACCGGTGATGGAGCTGCGCAAGAAGTACAAGGAGTCGTTCAAGGAGAAGTACGAAGTCGGGTTGGGCTTCATGTCGTTTTTCACCAAGGCCGCTTGCCAGGCCCTGCAAGAGTGGCCCGCTGTGAACGCCATGATCGACGGCGACGAACTGATCTTTAACGACTACTGCGACGTATCGATTGCGGTTTCTTCGCCCCGTGGTTTAGTGGTGCCCGTGATTCGTGATGCCGACCAGTTGTCGTTCGACCAGATTGAAAAAGAAGTCGTTCGCTTGGCGACCAAAGCGCGCGACGGTAAGCTGAGCATCGACGAGATGACGGGCGGCACGTTCACAATCACCAACGGCGGCATCTTCGGCTCCATGCTTTCCACGCCGATCATCAACCAGCCGCAGTCGGCTATCTTGGGCATGCACAACATCGTGCAGCGTCCGGTCGCGGTCGATGGCGAAGTCGTCGTCCGCCCCGTGATGTACGTAGCCCTGTCCTACGATCACCGCGTGATCGACGGCCGCGAGTCGGTGAGTTTCTTGTACCGCATTAAGGAGTTAATTGAGGACCCAACGAGGTTGTTACTGGGGATTTAGCAGAGCAACCTCCTATAATTAGGCACTTTTCTAACGCGTCAAGTGTGCTCACTTAGCGAAACTCAGCAAACTTAATCTCAGTGAACCGTTCGCACTTCAAAATTGACTCCTTCATTTTCTTTCAGCATTCCGATGATTCCAAAGAGGTTAGAAGCAGTTGGATTGCCACTAGGGCTAAGCATACGCATTAAACTTTTAGGCGATTTACCGACGCGGATTCCAAGTTCTTCAAATCCAATAGTGCCGTTGATGTAATCGCGCAAAACGCTCTTACCAGTGTCAACATCACCGGTAAGCATGCACTCAACGCTTTCTCTCAGTAAGCTTTCTCTAAATTCAGGATCACATGCTGCACGGGTCCGAATCGTATCTTTGAAACTACGGGTCAGTGCCATCCTATTTTTCCTTCGAGCTTTGTATTCATTCCAGAGTTTCTTCGCGTTTGCAATATCTTTCGATTGCTTCTTTTTCGTTCCACCACCTAGCAAGATAACCAACTGTTTCCCTTCTTGCCCAAGGTAGACTCAATAGCCTGGACCCCAATTGATCCGGCTCTCGTGAACACCATCTCCTAAGCTTTTCAGTGAAGATGTATTACCGTTCTCAATTCTGACAAGATACGTGGTTACTTTGGCTGCCGCTTGTCCGTCCAGGCTTTCAAACCATTCACCAAAAGGACTACTGCCGTCTTCAAGTAAAAATTCCCTGATTTCAATCACAAAGGTAACATATATGTTACTAGTTTACAAACTAAAGTACCCTCCCACCTTGAACCACAGCCGTGTGCGAAAGCCCTCCGCGATGTAGCGGTCCGTGCGGTAGTCTAGTCCCGCTTCCAGCTTGGCCCGCTTGCTAAAGTAGCGCCCCAATGAGCCCACCAGCCGATTCTCAAGTTCGCTGTCGCCTCCCTGATAAGCGTAAATCAATTCGTCGGACAGCAACAGGTAGAACTCGCCGGGGTCCAGCGACTGGCCAGAAAGAGGAATCTCGAGCGACAGCCGGTAGCGGGCGCGCAGTTCGACGGCTTCATTGGGGTGATAGGTTTGGTCAATGCGCAGGCGGTGGCCTAGACGAGAGCGCCTCAACCGCTGAACGTAAGCGATCTGCTGAATAGAACGGTGGGTACTGACCCCATCGCCGCCCGCGAGCCGGTACTGATAGCCCACCGATGCTTTCCAGAACGGGTTAAGTGATAGCGCCACGAAACCCTGCAAGTCGGTGCGGTAGTGGAAATATTCCCAGCGATCGCCTTTGGTAGCGCGGTTGTCGTAGCTCCGGTGTTGCGATTCTACTTTGAAAGTGAGTTGCACTCGCTCGCTCACCGAACCGGTGAGGGCTACTTCGGGAAAGAAACCAGAATTAATCACATTTCCCTGGGCTAAAACCAAACTAGAAAGGCCCATTAGTGCGCCGAGCAATAGCCACTTCATCTAGTACAGCAGGTTATCGGTCGGACGCAGCACGATTCTTCTTCGCTCCAGCAGTTGACCGTGATCGTCGAACAGTCCTTCCCACAAGATTCTGCCCTGCTGGTTCTTGCCGTAAAACTCTACTTCGTAGCGGTAGGTCACTGCCCCGGCGGGTTCGCCTTGGATGGTCGCGCGCACCGCTTCCAGCGCACCGGTGAGTTGCTGCTGAATTTTTCGGATGCGGTGTTTATTATAGGTAGTGTCAAAGTAAATTGCCAGTCCCCGGCGGGCGGCTTCGGGCAAGTCGTTCAGCCCAACGATGATTTCTACGTCTTGGAGGGCGCCATTTTCGTCGAACTCCACGCTGTGCCAAGTGCCGCGTTGCCGCAACTTGGCCTCGTAGGTGGTTTCTCCCGAGGATGTCTCAATATACCAATGGAGCCGAGGAGTGCTGGAGTACGTTTCGTGGAGCCAATCTCGGGCTACCGACGGCACTTCTGAACCGCTGATGCTGCGCTCTACTTCTACTTTGTCTTGGGCAAAGAGCGTGAAACTAATTAGCCAGAGGAATACGTTTGCGCCGTATCGTGCCGATGAGAAGAGCATGCTATTTTTTCTTAATTGAATCGCCGAGTCTGAACGGCTGATACAATAAGGCAAACAATGAGCAGACCAGTTCAGTGGCAATAATACAATTTTCCAAGGTCTTTGAAAGCTATAATGCCAGATGGTTGCATAAGCGGCAGGGAGGACTATGAGTAAGAGGTCTCAGCGTAGGTTTACCCGCCCAAACATAGCATAACCATCCTCGTTTACTATCTTTGTTCTTATTCGCAAACAACACCAACATTAAACCACAAACTTTTATGGATTTTGACGTCACCATAATTGGTTCGGGCCCCGGGGGCTACGTATGCGCGATCCGCTGCGCCCAGCTTGGTCTGAAAACCGCAATTATAGAAAAGTACAACGAACTGGGCGGCACCTGTCTCAACGTGGGTTGCATTCCATCCAAAGCGCTGCTCGACTCCACCGAGCACTTTCACAATGCGCAAGCAAACTTCAAGGAGCACGGAATCAACCTAAAAAGCCTGAAGGTGGACATGCCCACCATGATCCAGCGCAAGCGCGACGTGGTAGAGAAAACCACCGACGGCGTGGCCTTTCTGATGAAGAAAAACAAGATCACTGTCTACAATGGTATGGGTTCTTTCAAAGACAAGAATACCATTACGGTGACCGATGCCGAGGGCAAAGAAGAATCATTTACCACCCAGAATACCATCATCGCCACCGGCTCCAAACCCTCTTCCTTGCCCTTCATCAAGCTTGACAAAGAACGCGTGATCACCAGCACCGAAGCGCTCGAACTGCAAGAAGTGCCCAAGCACATGATCATCATCGGCGGCGGCTACATCGGGCTAGAGCTTGGTTCGGTCTACGCGCGTCTGGGCGCGAAGATCACCGTATTTGAGTACATGGATCGCATTGCCCCGCTGATCGACAAAAGCTTATCCAAAGAGCTCACCAAGGTGCTCAAAAAGCTAGACTTCGATTTCAAACTGAAGCACAAGGTGACCTCCGTAGAAAACAAGGGCAAAGAAGTGGTAGTGAAAGCTGAGGACGCCAACGGCGAGGAGGTAGAAGTAAAGGGCGATATCTGCCTGGTCTGCGTCGGTCGCCACGCCTACACCGAAAATCTGGGACTGGACAAGGTTGGCATCAAAACCGATAAGCAGGGCAAAATTGAGGTAGACGACCACTTTCGCACCCCAGTCGAAGGAATTTACGCCATTGGCGACGTGATCGACAAGGGCCCGATGCTCGCCCACAAGGCGGAGGAGGAAGGCGTTTTCGTCGCTGAAACGCTGGCCGGACAGAAGCCCCACATCAACTACAGGCTCATCCCCAGCGTGATCTACACCTGGCCCGAGGTGGCCAGCGTGGGCTATACCGAAGAAGAACTCAAGGAGGAGGGCCGCGCCTACAAGGCGGGTTCGTTTCCCTTCCGCGCCCTGGGCCGCGCCCGTGCCAGTGCCGACCTCGACGGACTGGTGAAGGTGCTGGCCGACGAGCAGACCGACGAGGTGCTGGGGGTGCACATGATCGGTCCCCGCGCCGCCGACATGATCGCCGAGGCGGTGGTGGCGATGGAATACCGTGCCTCCGCCGAAGACATCGCCCGCATGTCGCACGCCCACCCCACCTTCGCCGAAGCAATGAAAGAAGCCAGCCTGGCCGCCACCGAAAACCGCGCTTTGCACGTATAATATACCACTCCGTACAGAAGCGACGCATCGCGTCTCCACCATGCTCATAATATGAAAATTCTTTCATTCGTGCTCCTTGCTCTTCTTTTCTCCTGCTCTAGCCCGGAAACCACGGAAACCGAAGTCATCGATTCACTGGCCGATAATCAGAATTTCGTATACCAACTACTTGCCGAGCAAAACGACAGCCTGACCAACGCGGTCATCAATCAGCCGAGTCAGTATGAACTACAGATTCTGTACACCCAGATCGATCGAGATTCGGCCAACAATCCTTTGTTCACTTCGCACTACTACGGCATCGACAGCAATACGTACTTCTACCCGGCCAGCACGGTGAAGATGCCCATTGCACTGCTGGCGCTGGAGAAGATCAACGAATTAGGCATTGAAGGGCTGGACAAGTACACCCCGCTGCGCATTGACAGTGCCTACGACGGGCAAACCCGTGTGGAATACGATTCTACCGCCGAGAATTTAAGACCATCGGTGGCGCAGTACATCCGGAAGATTTTTGTGGTGAGTGACAACGATGCTTACAATCGGCTGTACGAATTTCTGGGGCAGGATTACATCAACGACAAGCTGAAGGCCAAGGGCTACGATAACTTCAAGATTGTGCACCGACTTTCGGTGTTCAATACCGTAGCGCAGAACCAGCACACCAATCCGGTCCAGTTCTACGACGACGCGAAGATCCTTTATCAGCAGGACCTGATCCAGAGTGCCCGCAGCTACGATTTGAACGTTACCGCAACGACCAGGGGCGTTGGCTACTACCGCAACGATACGCTTATCAACGAACCCAAAGACTTTTCGGACAACAATACGCTGTCGGTGCGTATCCTGCAAAATATACTTAAGTCGGTGCTTTTCCCGGAAGCGGTGCCCGAAGCGCAGCGGTTTAACCTAACCGACGAAGATTATCAGTTTCTGTACCGTTATATGTCGCAATTACCGCGGGAGACAGCCTACCCCGACTACGCTAGCGATACCACCGAAGAATACTACGATAGCTACTCGAAGTTCTTTTTATTTGGCGACAATAAGGAAGCAATTGCTGATGACGTTCGAAGTCTTCAACAAGATAGGAATGGCCTACGGTTACCTAACGGATAATGCCTACGTGGTAGATTATGAGAACAACGTAGAATTCATGCTCACCGCGGTGATTCACGTCAACGACAACCAAATTTACAACGACGGAGAGTATGAATACGAAGTGGTAGGGCTTCCGTTCCTGGCCCGATTGGGGGAAGCCGTACTAGCCTACGAACAGCAGCGGGAGCGACAGTACCAACCTGATCTGAGTCGGTTTCGGGTAGATTATGACCGGTGACGTATGATACCACAGGAAGCACTTTCAGTCCTCAATGGCCTTCCGATACTGGAGGAAGTGAACCAACTCAAGCATGAGATAGACAAATTGCGCCCAATACCTACTGAAACCGAACAGCGCATCTTGCAGAAACTTCGGCTGGAATGGAACTATCATTCCAATGCGATTGAAGGCAACACGTTGAGTTATGGCGAAACGGTAGCTTTCTTGATGCACGGCCTCACCGCGAAAGGAAAGCCGCTGAAAGACCATCTGGACATCCGGGGGCACAACGAAGCGATCAACTTCCTGCTGGGCATGGTAAAAGATAGCCGACCCGTTACCGAAACTGACATCCGCGATTTGCACGAAATGGTGCTCGTTGAGCCGCATAAAATCAAGGTGAAGACTCCCAGCGGACTAATTACCGAAAAGATAATCCAGCTAGGGAAGTACAAAGAAGAACCTAACCACGTAGAAACCGCCACGGGTGAAATTCATTATTATGCTAGTCCGGAAGAAACTCCGGCCAAAATGGGAGATTTGATGGCGTGGTACCAACAAACCACGCAGGAAGGCAGTATTGATCCGCTGGTGATTGCCGGTTTGTTTCATCACGAGTTCGTTGCCATTCATCCTTTTGACGATGGAAACGGCCGGATGGCTCGCTTGCTGATGAACCTCATTCTCATGCAGCATGGACTTCCTCCGTTGGTCGTGCAAAAAAATGATCGAGCAAATTACTATCAAATACTTAGTCAGGCCGACGCGAGAGAATACGAACCATTGGTTATTTACTTTAGCGCGTTGATGAAACGCTCTCTGACAATTTATTTAAAAGGAGCTCGGGGTGAATCGTTGATCGAGGCGGAGGATGTGGATAAAGAAATTGCGTTGTTCAAGAAGGGGCTAAGCTTACAAGTTAACAATAAGCTAGAAAGAAGCAGTAAAGTGATCAAGAACGTATTAGAACTATCTGTTCTTCCTCTGGTGGAGTTGCTGACAGAAAAATGTCGTCAGTTTGATGACCTATTTGTTAGGAATGAAGACCGTAGTAAGATGGGGACTAAAAACTTACTAGGTAGAACTACGTACGAACCTGTTTCAGTTTGGTTGAAGCAGGAAATAGCCAGCAATGCGGAATCGTCATCCTTGTCGTTTTCGTACGAGTGGCAAGAATATAAACGCGCAACGTACTCATTTGATGTGAGCACTTCCTTATTTGTATCGTTTGATACGTACGAGTATAGTATCGCCAGCCCTGCTAACAGAACACAGAAATTGTACAGCGAATACCTCACCCCCGAAGAAATGAACCAAATTGTCAAGGAGATAATTGGCAAAGTAATGGCAGAGATTAAGCAGAAAGCCGAAAACCAATCCGAATGAAATATTGCTTCCTTATCCTCTTACTTGTAGCTGCCGCTTGCGCTACTTCTACTGAAGAACCGGTTTCTTCATCGCAAACTCGCGTGGAGCAGGTCATACAAACCACCAAAGACCAATATGCGCCCGACAGAAGGGTGGCCCTCTTTGCCGTTGAAGCCCGAGCGCAAGACACCACTGTCGTCCTAACTGGCGAGACCGATCAGCCAAAGGCAAAGCGCGCATTGCTGCAACAACTCACTGCCGAAAACATCACTTACGTAGACAGCATCACCACCCTGCCTGATATTTCGCTCGGTAAAGATACGCTGGGCGTGGTCACCATTTCCGTCGCCAACATCCGCTCCCAACCCAAGCACTCGGGCGAATTGGCTACGCAGGCCACGATGGGCACGCCGTTGCGCCTGCTCAAGCGAGAGGGCGATTGGCACCTGGTGCAAACTCCCGATAAGTACATCAGCTGGATGCAGGGCAGCTTTGTGCCGATGGATACCGCGGCCTACGCAAAATGGCAGGCTACTGACAAACTGATTTTCACCGCGCCCTACGGCTTCGCCTATCAGGACGAAAGCTTTGATACGCCGGTGTCGGACTTGGTGATGGGCAACGTGATTGCGCTGAAGGGAGAAAACCGGGTGGCCTACTGGATAGAGTTCCCCGATGGCCGCGAGGGCTACGTGCAGAAGGATGAAGCAATGTCCTATAACGAATGGGTAGCCAATGCCGAAGCCACCGAAGAAAGCCTGGTTGCCACCGCCGTGCAACTGATGGGCGTGCCCTACCTGTGGGGTGGCACTTCTTCGAAGGGCGTGGATTGCAGCGGCTACACCAAAACGATTTACTTTATGAACGGCCATGTGCTGCCCCGCGACGCCTCCCAGCAGGTGCACGCCGGAGAACTGGTCGACGAAGCCAAAGAATTCGACCAACTGCAACCCGGCGATCTGTTGTTCTTCGGACGCGTCGCCACCGACAGCACCAGCGAACGCGTGACCCACGTGGGCATGTGGATCGGTAACGACGAGTTTATTCACGCCCCCGGTTTGGAAGCCCACGTGCGGGTGAGCAGTGTAGACCCCGAGTCTGAAAATTACGACGAACCCAACCTGAACCGCTACCTGCGCAGCAAGCGCATGATCAACAGCCGCAACGAGGTGGTCGCTTTAAGGGATGTAAAGTTATTCTGATATTTCGTATCTTTCGTAGAAACCGACGTGCTATGACCAAGCGCTACCAAGCGCTACCAAGCCTATCAAGACGATCCGGGTTCGGCTTCTTCTTCCGAAGAATTCGGCCAACGCATGCGCGAGAAATATGGCTGGAGTGAAGAGTCGTTGTCTCATTCACGGCAGAAACGATTCTTAGTCGCACCAAAGGCTTGTGTACAGTTAGTACAAGATCGCAAGCACCACATTGATGGTATTACTTGTTGGTAGATTCTCGCTTGTAAAAAATGTAGTCAGTAGTAGGAGGCGGAATATTATGCAGACGTAATTCGCGGGCTACTTGAGCGCGATGATGCGTCGTGTGATTAGATACGTGGGTGAGAATTTCTTGAATACTATTTTCAAACATCTCTCCTTTACTGTTTTGATAATATACCACATCGCCATAATCAGCTTTATACCCTTCTGATTGAATCAAACTGATCGTTCGCCGGTACGCTTGTTCATCTATATCTATCCAGTCTTTTACTGTGTGTTCCTGCCATATTGAATACGTAGATTGTCGCCCTTCTATTCGGTCAAGCCAAATAAAATGAGCATCTAGTAGGTGGCTAAACAAACGTACTGCCGAAGAGGGTACTTGAACCGCGTTTTCCGCAGTTTTTACTATAAGTGAATTAGCCCAATGGTGATAAGAGTACAGATCTTCAAAATAGGTTTGCATATCAGCTTGCGGCAAACTTGCCAGAACAATATTGCCCTCTTCGATACTACTCACGTTTTGTAGTCAGGATTAGGTTTCATAATCGTATCAACGGTATATTCCGGCTCGTTTTCACCGTAGGCAGCAGCGAAGTTAGCATCAGCAAACCTTAACCAAGCTTCCCGGTCCGGGTCTTCAATGCTACTGACCGACGCAACAAAATTCATTGATTTCAGAAGCTTTTTCAAAGCCTCAGCTCCTTCGGAGGAGCGAACCGTTATCTGAATGGTTTCCATAATTACCCATAAGTTAGTGCACAACTAGTGCTTCCGCAACTCCGCCAGGTGCTTGTAAAACAGCGTGATCGTTTCAATGCCCTTGAGGTAATTAAACACTCCGTAGCTTTCGTTGGGCGAGTGGATCGCGTCTTCGTCCAGGCCAAAGCCCATCAGCACCGAATCGATGCCCAGCGTCTGCTGAAACAGCGACACAATCGGGATGCTGCCGCCCTCGCGCGTCAAGAAAGGCGTCTTGCCCCAGGCCTCTTCGAATGCCCGGCTGGCGGCCTGCACCCCCACCGAGTCAGAGGGCACCACCGCCGCTTGCCCGCCGTGGTGCGAGGTAACCTTCACCCGCACCGTGGGCGGAGCAATTTGCTGTAGATGCCGAATAAACAATTCATCGACGGCCAGGTGATTCTGGTTGGGCACCAGGCGCATGGATATTTTAGCATTGGCCTTCGACGGCAACACGGTTTTGGCTCCTTCCTCAATGTAGCCACCCCAAATACCGTTCACGTCGAGTGTGGGGCGAATGCCGATGCGCTCGGGAGTGGTGTAGCCCACTTCGCCCGCCAGTTCGTCAATGTCCAACGACCGCTTGTACTCATCATCGTCGTGCGGCGCGCTATTAATCTCCCGTCGTTCTTCCTCGCTTAGGTCAGCGACCTTATCGTAAAATCCCGGAATGGTGATCCGGCCCTGCTCGTCCTTTAGCGAAGCGATCATCTGGCACAGCACATTAATCGGGTTGGCCACCGCCCCGCCGTACATACCGGAGTGCAAGTCGCGGTTCGGCCCGGTTATCTCCACCTCTAGGTAGCTCATGCCCCGCAGGCCGACCGTAATCGAGGGGTGCTCATTGCTGATGATGCCCGTGTCCGAGATCAAAACCACGTCGGCCGATAGTAGCGCCCGATTGGCTTCCACGAAGGGTGACAAATGGTCAGAACCAATTTCTTCTTCCCCCTCGATCAAGAATTTGAGGTTGCAAGGCACACTGCCCTGCGCGTTCATGGTTTCCAGGGCCTTGATGTGCATATACATCTGCCCCTTGTCGTCGCAGGCGCCGCGGGCGTAGATTTTTCCGTTGCGAATTTCCGGCTCAAAGGGAGGCGAATCCCACAGCTCCAGCGGGTCGGCGGGCTGCACGTCGTAGTGCCCGTACACCAGCACCGTGGGCGCCTGCGGATCGGTCATTTTTTCGGCGTATACAATCGGATGACCGTCGGTTTCGTGGATTTCGGCGCGGTCAACGCCCGCCTCTTCCAGTTTTTGTCGGACAAACTCAGCCGCCCGTTGCACGTCGCCCTTGAATTTGGCGGCGGTGCTCACCGAAGGGATGCGCAGTAGTTCAAACAGTTCTTCTAAAAAGCGCTCTTGGTGTTGGTCTACGTAGGATTGGGCAGTCATCGTAAAGGTTCGTTTAAAGGATAATTCCTCTTTAGAACGAACGAACTTCGGATAGGTTTATCAAGCTAACAAAAGACGCGTACGAGAGGAGCATCAGTCGCGGCGGGATCGGTTTCGAGTGAACAGGTAGGTGCGGCTCTCGGTGCCGTGGGCCAGGCGAACAATGTTTTTCTTATGGGTGAGCGCCAGCACCACGAACATCACGAAGCCGAAGACAATAAGCATGGGCTCATCCGTGATGAAGGGCGGCACCAGCCACACCAGCAAGGGGAAGGATAAAGTAGCCAGCAGGGCACTGAAGGATACGTATTTGGTAAGATACAACGAAATCAAAAAGATGGCGACGCACACTAGAGCGACCCACACTTCGGCCGATAGGGTCATCCCTAATAAGGTGGCCACGCCTTTTCCTCCTTTAAAATTGGTGTACACCGGAAATACGTGGCCCATCACCGCCACCAAGCCGAGCAGTAGCTTATACTCGGTGATTGCTTCAAAGGGGATGGCACCCAGGCGCAGCAGGGCGAAGGCTAGCATGGTGGCGGCGCTACCTTTCAGGATATCAATCAGCAGCACCACGGTGCCCGCCCGCTTGCCCAGCACCCGAAAGGTATTGGTGGCGCCCGCGTTGCCACTGCCGTAGTCGCGCACGTCGGTGTCGAAGAAGCGAAGACCGTACCACACGGCCGTAGGAATAGAACCTAACAGATAAGCGACAACAATAGCGGAAAAAATAAGGAGCGTTTGCATGGTTTAAGACTGAGTCAAAAAGAGAATGATACGAAAATAACGAAATGCTTGCAAATTTAGCAAGATTTGGGCGATTAGGTAGCAGCGTGTTCATTCACGAGCCTAAAAATAGCCTGAAGGGCTAGAAACCATCTTTTTCTTCTTCCTTCTGCCTGTCCTTGGTTTGTTCTTGTTCGGTAAGCAGGGGCGGAGCCACGTCAAAGTTGTAGGGTTCGTTGATATCCAAATACGTTTTTCTAAAACGGTTCACGAAGGTCAAGGTTTCGGCAATATCGCTCAGGTAAAAAGCAAAGTCATCCGAACCGGCCTTGTCAATTTTTGATTTGGAGCCAATCAGGTCGCAAAATGCTTCGTTATAAGCCCAAACCGCCATCCGGTTGTTTTGGTAACTGAAGTAGTACCAGGAGTCGGCCGTGGCCTGGATAAATAGGTTTAAAACGTTACCCGTTTCGGTCGGCTTAATCTCTACGTATCCGGTGGCCCGTCCGTTAATGTCTTCAAAGCCCACATTAGAGATGCCCAGCGAAGCGGTGCTGTACCACGCCTTCTGCTCGGACGACCAACTCAATTGCACATCCGACAAGCCAATGGTTTTCTCCAGGCGGGGATCGATTGAAAGTAATGAGGTATACTCAGTCGCCGATGCTTTATCGTATTCCTTGGCCTTCTCATCGCCTACCAACTCCGCGATCTTGTACAACAAGCGCGTGCGGTCGGTGTTGGCCGCCGGTGCTCCAGAACGGTTCAGTGCGGCGTTTAAATCTTTGCCCATCAGCTCCACCGTCTGCCCGGGCAAATCCATATCAAACAGCATATAGGTGTCGATAGCAAACGTGCTGGAATCCAGCCGACCCTGCCCCGAGCCCACCGTCGTGAGCTTTACTCCTTTCTCCGGGCCCGGCATCAGGTTGAGTGGCCCCTCGAAGCGAACGGTCTGGGTATTCTCATTGAAGGTGAACACTTCGCCCGCCAGCGCGTCGGGCTGGTCTTTTTTGGGCGAGCGAATGGTATACTCCTGCTGCTCCTCATTGTACGATAGCAAGCCGGTGGGCTTAAACAGATCATAATCGCCGGGCGATCGCCGGTCAGTGACAAAGGTCGTGTACAAACTGTTGTCTTGGCTACTCACGTGAAGCCCCGCTACCAACGGGTCACCGGTATCGATTTGGCTGTTGTCGAAGTCGAAGACCAACTGTTTCTGTCCGGCGTCGCTGCTATAGCTGATCCAGGTGTTGTAGCCCGGAATCGTTTTAAAGTCCAGTTTCACCTCACCGTCCAGTTCCAGGGCTTCTTTCACGGCGTGCATCTTCACCTTGCCGCGGTAGAGCATACCGGGAGAAATCACCACCTGCTGGTCTTCGCTCACCTGCCCGTCGGCCACGGTATGCATCGAATAAGTTCGGCGGTTCTCACGCACGCTGTCCCGCTCAAAACTGGTTAGTTCGATAGCAAAGGTGTCACTGGCCGACACCAATTCGTAGGTAGCTTTTCCCCGAAACTCGTTGCGCGATAAAATATCAATGGTTCCGTTATACAAACTGTGGTACTCGTTGAGCGTATCGATCACCAGCGTGGCGTTGGTGAAGCGATCCAGCTTGGCGTTCTCCAGAATCTGTACCCGGTTGTTTTCGGGGGTGATCTTGGCATCAGCCACGGTGATAAAGGGTACGCCCGAGACGTCTAACTGCTGCAAAGGAATGCGGTAAATGGCTTCTTCAGCGCTGAATGCCAGTGAATCCAGGTCTTTGCGGGTGGCGTAGAAGTAGGAGTTCTCGATGGCCACGTCGGCGGGTTTGCTCATCCGCACGGTTTCATCGTCTAGGTTCCACTGGGCGTTGGTGATGGAGGTGCGAAACATGGCGTAGGGGAACTCAATAGCGGCCACGCCCTCTACTTCCGGACTAATGTCGGCCAAGTTAGCGTTGAGGTCGAATTCTAAGCGAACGTCTTCTCCGGCCAGCGCCGGTTTCTTCGGGTTATCCGACTTAATCTCAAAGTTCGCGTTTCGCGCCGAGAAGTTAGTTTCGCGAAAACGCATGTTCTTAGAGAAAGCTTCCGAACCCCGTGTCGTGAGCACGCCCGCCCCCAGCAGACCCGTCTGGGTCACAATAAGCACACTATCGAGCGAAGCCGTCTGGTCGTACAAATCAAAGGGCTTGGCCTGGTTATAAATAATCATGCTGTCCTGCTGCGGCAGCCATCGGAGGCGATAATTTTCTACGTAGGCCTGCGGAAAGCTGGCTGAACCGACCGACCCGGCCTTCATCTGGGCCACCGTGCCCACCGTAGTCACCGAATCCATGAAAAAGGTGAAGTCTTCGGCTTCCAAATTGGTGGTTAAGAAATCGATGGTCCCTTCGCCGTGCAAGCCGTGGGCATCCAGGGTCAGGGTGTTGCGATAAATCCCCGCGCCGTCGTACATCTGATAGCCTTTGGAATCCACTTCGTGCACAAAACCCATTGAGTTGTCGGCCCGCACTTGCAACACTTCTTCAATGGGCGGAAAGATGCCGCTGTAAAGCGTTCCCTGGAAGCCGATGGCCGAGGGGTCGGCGTTGTTCAGGCTGTCGATAGAAAAGGGCGGAATGACGAAGTATACCGATTTATCGTAGGCTCCGTTCAGGATGTTTTTGGAGTTGAAATACACGATGGCCCCCGTTTCAGCACTGAAGCGCGGGTAGTCGGGGCGGCTCTTGCGGGCCGCTTTGTTGTCGGGGTCGTTGATGTATAAGGTGCCCGAGGTTTTTGCCTTGCCGTCTTCCGAGGAGCTTTGCAGGGTATTATCCACCTTGCGGCGGTTGCCGTTGGCATCGGCCAGCAAAAAGCTGATCGAGTCAATCTGCGGCAAATCTACCTTGAAGCTGTCGTAGCTAAAGGTGAAATCTTTGCCCACAAACTCGAAGTTGCCCGAGTAAAGCGTGCCATTGAAGCGAAAGTCGCGGTTGCCCAGCATCGTCACCTGGTTGTCGTCGGGCTCGATCGACACGTTCAGGATATCGGTGATGTTGAACTTCTCGATGCCCCGAATGTCCAGCTCCTCCTGTTCCAGCCGAATGGTGGCATTGGGGCCGTTGGTTTCGTACGAAGCGATGAGCAGATCGTCGTAGTCCTTGCGCTTCGCTTTGGAGAGCACGTAGTGGAAACCCTTGCGCTTGATGGTGAGGTAGCCGGTCTGAGATTCGTAGTCGATGTAACCGCGCTCGGCCAGGTCTTTCATGGCCGCTCGAACTACTTTAGGTTGCTGTCTGATAGCCTGCGCCAGATCGTCGGCGTAGAAAGAAGAATTTTGGGTCTTGCGGGCGTGACCCACCGCCATGATCAGGGGGTGGAAATCATACATCCGTGCCAGGTTGTTAAACTCCTCTTCGTTGAAGTATTCGTTCGACTCGAACAGCACGGGCACCTTGTCCCGCGCGGTGAGGGTAGACACGTTGAGGCTATCGGTGCGCATATCCCACTGCATCAGGTCGGTATGGATATCCATCTTGAGGTTGGAAGAGACGAAGGGGGTGCGCTTAAAACTGCCTTTGCCCGACTGCAAAATCAGTTCAGAAGAGTCAACGAGGTATTTAAACTGGGCACCGGGATGGTAGATAGAGTCGCTACGCTGGTAGATTGCTACCGTGGCTCGCTGGCTCTCAATCAGTGAATCGCCGATAACGAACTGCTTGGAAACCGTTCGCACCTTTTTTTTCTTCGCTTCCCAGATCTCGATGGTGGTTTCCCCCTCCAGCAGCGAGGTGCTACTGATGCGGGCTCCCTGGAGCGAGAAGCCACCCACGCAGTTAACGCGGTGCGGGTTCACCGCCGGGTTGTTGAAAACCTCCACCGAAATGTTGCTGTTGTACGATTTGAAGCGGGGATAGCGGGCGTCTTTAGGACCAGTGTGGCGCTGGCTGGCAAACTGAAACACGCCTTCCACCGGCTCCTTCACTTTGCCCACGTAGGTCATCTGCGCCTTTTCGGCGCTCAGCCGGGGGTTGCGGATATCGAAATTATACTTCGCCAGGGTGCAGTAGACCGAATCGGGACTCAGCCCGGTCATCACCCAGTCGAACTTTCCTCCTTCGCCAACCAGAATCTGATCCTTCAACAACAGCGCCCCGCCGGTGTTCACCAGGTTGGCAGAGTCGAAGGGAGTAGAAAAGGTGAGCGACAGCTGATTGAAGCGCACCACGGCCCCGGTGATCTCCGGCTGCACGGTTTCTTCGATGAGGTAGTCCAGTACGTTCGTTTCTTCTTCCACCGGAGCGTCGGCGCCCGGAGCACCGGAGGCTTCTTCTTCGGTTCCCCAGTCATCTTCGCCACCCCAACCGTTACTCCAGTCGCTTTCTTCCTCAGTGCCCCAATCGTCGGTGGTTGCCGCTTCGGTCTCATTTTGACTCAGAAATTCATCCTCACCGGCGCTAAGTTCGGCTTCGCCGCTGATTTCCTCCGCCACGGCGGGTTCGATGAACTCGAAGGAGACGCCCTGGGCGGTGGCGTACAGCGCGTTGTAGTTAGAAAGGTAGAGCGCATCGTTCTGAAAGAACGTAAGCAGCGTTTTTAAAGAAGTGCCTACCTGCCGCCGGTCGTAGTGATCAACGGATTTGTCAACCATACGCAGCAGATCGTCCAGGGATAAGGTGGGTAAACGCGCTGAATCGACGGCGCTGAGTAGGGTGCGGTGCAGGTCCACGATGTAGGGCTGAAACTTGTAATTTTTAGCCTGCATCTTGGCGGTAATCCCCTCAAAGTTCTTTTTCTGCGGATCGGTCAGCGGACCGGTGGCCCAGAAGTTGGCAAACTGCCTCCCGAAGTTGATGGTGGCGCTGTCGCTCGAGCGGGCCGCCCAGGCTTGCAGTTGGTCGCCATAGTCCAGGCTATCGAACGCGCTGGTAGCGTTGCGCCCAGGCTATCTGGGTGATTATCAAGAATATGGAAATGAAAAATCCTGCCTTCATACTTTGTGGATCAATTTGATCGATAACGTATTCTACCGGAAAAAATTTACCAACTATTCAATTTATCAGGGGCAGGAAAGGGAAATATTGAGGCGGGTGTAAGATTTGGGGATAAATAGCAGTGGATGACAGTAATTAGTCTTGCGAAGAGGCATGACCTATACGTCACTTTGATCGTAGGTTAAGAAGCGCTAATTACTACGCTGGTCGTAGGTTGAGCAAGGTGCGCGGCACCCGACACGTGGTGTCCAGCGTCCTACGACCTCAACCAGCGTCCTACAATCCACGAAACTGGTTTAACCCCTTCCGCACCAACAACACCACCCACTGCTCCCGGCTGTCGGCCTGCCCTTCGGTTAGTCTCTGAGCAGTTATCGCTTCCCGGATCAGCGGCAAGTCCGCTTCGTAAAACCCACTCAGCAACAAGACGCCGCCCGGTGATAGGTGCTGCGCGTAACGTTCCATCTCGTCGAGCAACACGTTGCGGTTGATATTCGCCAGAATGATATCGAACGACTCGTCGGCATCCACCTCCTGCACCGTGCCTTGGAATAAGCGAATGGCAGCAGCATCGTTCAGATCAAAATTCTCCTGGCTGTTCTCCACCGCCCAGGTATCAATATCAAAGGCCAGCACCGATGCCGCGCCGCGCTGGTGAGCCATGATCGAACAGAATGCCGGTGCCGCACCCGGCGTCCATCACGCGTTTACCCTGATGATCAATGGCTAGTTGCTCGCGCAGCATCAGATAAGTGGTGGCGTGGTGCCCGGTGCCGAACGACATCTTCGGGTTGATCACAATCTGGTGGGGATAAGCCGGGTCGGCCGCATGAAATGAAGCCCGCACCAAGCACTGATCATCCACCGCGATCGGCTCGAAGTTCTTTTCCCACTCCTCGTTCCAGTTCTGCTCCTCCACGGTCTGCGTGGTGTAGCTGATGTCGGCCGACGGACGGTACCGGTCCAGCACTTCCTGAAGCTCCGCTTCGTCGAAGGTCTCGGCCATGCGGTAGGTCTCAAACCCCTGCTCCGTTTCTAGAAAGCCATCATAGTCGCACCCGGCCAGCTCGGCAATGAGCAAATCCACCAGATCGGGGGGGCAGATTACCTGCACGGTGGTGTAGCGTTGTTTCATGGAAAGTTGTTCACCCCGTGAGATCGGGACTAAAACGACTTGGCGATGTCCACGAAGTCGCGCGACTTGAGGGAAGCACCGCCGATGAGGCCGCCGTCCACATCGAGGCAGGCGAACAGCTCCGGGGCGTTACCGGGTTTCACGCTGCCGCCGTAGAGAATCGAGGTGTCGTTGGCCACCGCTTCACCGTACTGCTCCAGCAACTGCTTGCGAATGGTGGCGTGCATCTCCTGCACCTGATCCGACGAAGCGGTTTTGCCCGTGCCGATGGCCCAGATGGGTTCGTAGGCGATCACTACCTTAGCAAACTCGTTGGCGGATAAATGGAACAGGCTGGCCTGAATTTGCTGACGAACGTACGCGGCCTGCTTTTCCTGCTCCCGAACTTGCAGCGGTTCGCCGCAGCAGAAAATTGGGGTGAGTCCGGCTTCCAGGGCGGCGTTGATCTTCTTGGCCAGCAGTTCGCCGCTTTCACCGAAGTACTCGCGCCGCTCGCTGTGGCCCAGAATCACGTAAGTGACGCCGATGGAGGCCAGCATGTTGGCGGCAATCTCGCCGGTGTAGGCTCCCGCCGCGTGCTCATTGCAGTTTTGGGCGCCGAGCGACACCTGCGGGCTGCCCTGGGTAGCGCCGGACAGCACCGGCAGGTGAATAAAGGGAGGACACAGCACCACCTGCACGTCGTCGCGCAGTTCCGCCTCGATCATGTGAATCACCTCGGAGGTAAGAATTTTTCCTTCCTCGATGGTCAGGTTCATCTTCCAGTTGCCCGCTACTATCTTTTTGCGCATCGCTTTTGGTTTGGTTAGGGGGAAAGGTACGGCGAAAAATGGAAGGAAGAAATTGTTGAATGGTTTCGATTGCTCAATTGTTAGCTTGCTAAGTCAACAATTGGGCAATAGAACCATCGAGCAGCTATTTATTATAAAACGTAGGCGTTCGGATCAGATGCGTCGGCCTTAAGAACCTCCTGTCCGAAAGGTCCACACATCGCCCACGGTGCGGCGGCCTTGTTCATCGCGCACGATGACCTGCCAGAGGTAGTTGCGATCCGGGGCTAAGCCGGTCACTTCCAGGCTGGTGCTGGTGAGTCCGCTGCCCAGGGTGTGGGCCTCGGGCTCGTCGGCGGTGTAGAGCAGCACCTCGTAGCGCAGTTGGGCATCGGCCCGCGGGTGCTCAATCGTCCAGCGCAGCGTCAGGTCCACGGGCTGCTCGCGGGCGGCAGTAGTAGGCTGGGGCTGAGCGGGTGCGTTGACGGTCGTGATGTCGGCGGGGTTGAGCAGCATGGCTACCGGGGTGACTTTGTTTTCGTTCACCGCGACGGCTACGCTGTCGGTGGTGTAGCCAAACTTCTCCACGATCACGGTGTAGTTGCCTACGGCTAATGAGTCGATGACGAACTGCCCGGTGGGGCCGGTGATCAGGGCTACGCTGGGCGGGTTGGTGGTGATGCTGGCCCCGGCCACGGGCTGGTTGTTGATGCCGTCGAAGAGGGTGCCGAACAGGCTTCCTAGCGAGGAGGCGCGGCGTTCTAGGGAGAAGATCACCTGGGTGGTTTGGGCGGCGGCCACGGTGATACTTACCGTTTCGTTGCGGAAGGAAGCGAGTTTGGCGGTGACGGTGTACTCGCCCGCGCTGATGCCCTCGATGACGAACTGCCCGCTGCTGTCGGTGAGCACCACCGAGGAGGCGGGCGAGGTTTCTACGCGGGCGTTGGCGACGGCTTCGCCGAAGGTGCTACTCACGCTGCCGCGTAGGGTGCCCACCGCCACGGGGTTGATGGTGGTTTCCTGACAGGCCGCGAGTAGCACAGCGAGAATAAGAACAAGCTTTTTCATGTTTGTTAAATAGGTGAACAGCTTGGTTGATGGGACAGTTTGAGTGAGAAAATGGTTTGTTTGACAACCAGTGTAGGCTATGGTTCCAAGAGAGGTAATCCGACAAATCCCTGCTCGATGGTGATGGACATATCTCTACCTTGTTGATGTATCTCGTAAGCGGGAGCCAGGGGGTCGTGCTCTATCTGGTGTAGTTCCAGAAAGGAGCCCTCCTGCCGAATCGCGTAGTTCATGTTGTCTCCCGTCAGGCGCTGCCTGATAGAGTTTTGCTGACCGTCTTGCTCAATCCGGACCTGGTTGCTGGTGCCCTCAATGGCGCTGGTCAACGAATGCCCCCGGCCGTTTTGCTCGACGACGTACTGATTGTTTGCCCCTTGCTGAAGAAGTTCTATGCGGTGTTGTTCACCTCGCTGGTTGGTGGACAGTTGATGATCGGTACCTGCCTGCTGAATATACACTTCGTGAGCGGTGCCCTGCTGCTCAACCCGCACTTGGTTAGCGATGCTTTCTTGCCCGGACATTTGTCTAAGCAGCTGATCTTCGGCTGACTGGGCGGTAGCACTTTCTGGCCATGCGGATGCTAAAAGGGCAGGAAGCAAACAGAAAAAGAGAGGAATACGTAGCATAGGTGGAAGTGATAAGTAAAATACTATTACAACTGAGAAAAGCTAGAAGAGCCCCTACATAGGCTCTTCCAATCATAAAATAGTGCCCTACTCACCCACTGGCAGCAGCCCCTGGCCTACGATAGCGGTATTTCCACTTCCACGCTGCGCAATGTCGATCAGGTCACCAGTTCCTCCCTGGCCAGTAAGAGCAACATGACCTTCTCCCTCTTGTAGAACCGTTAACAGGTTATTCCTGGCAGGCGTACCAACACTACCCTGACGTGCTATCACCTCGTTACCGAATCCGTTCTGGGTAACCAGCATGATATTGTCTTCGGCGTTCAAACCACCTCCGGACCTTCTCCCTTGACTGAGAGTAGCGGAATTACCACTGCCTAGCTGAAGCAAGGAAGCCTCATTGTTCTTAGCGTTGCCTGAAAAGCCCTGGAAAATTTGTCCAAAATTTCTGTCCCCCTCTTGCAATAGAGTTATAGTATTATTTCTACTCACCCCAAAGGCTCCTTGGCCAACATTAATAGAGTTACGATCACCACGAATAGTGATATTTACGGTATTTCGTTTAGACTCACTGATCCCACTCCCCTGAACTATGCCTCCATCATTAAAATCGCCATTAATGCTCATGAATGCCACGTTGTTTTCTGACACAGACAATCCCGGTTCGCCACTGAAATTAATGCCCTGGTTGATTTCGTTAAAGTTTCCATTTCCGACTTGAGTTAGGGTTGCCGTATTGTTTTTTGACCTCCCCTCTACAGAGCCCTGTCTAATTCCTCCTTCGTTGAAATCTCCTCTCTGCGTGAGAGTAGCTAAGTTGTTACGGGCCGTACTGGCACCACCAGCCTGCCGAATAAAGCCGACGTTTTTCTCGCCCTCCTGTACCAGGATTGCTGTGTTGTCCTTTCCAATAGCAGAAACACCTTGACTAATTGCTCCTTCATTGTCAACGCCTACCTGACGAAGGGTAGCCTGATTGTCCTCACTTACTCCATCGCCTTCTCCCTGTTCCACGAGTGCTACGTTACCGCTTCCTTCTTGAAAAGCGGTTACAACATTGTTCTTTGCCAGTCCGTCCCCGCCCTGAAGCACGTCTATGGTGTTGCTGCCTATTTGCTCGATAAACACCTCATTATTTTTGCTTTGCGCGAAGCTACTAGTTGTGAAGAGTACGAAACTGATGGCACTAAGGGTGATACTTAAATGAAATGATCTGAGAGACATAATTTGTAAACTTAAAGGTTGAGAATGAGTGTAATTTCTTTAGGTTAAATTATCAGCGGGGGAGAGATATACCCTGCGCTACACGCACAAAGCCTCCGGTACCGCGCTGCTCAATGGTGATCATGTCATCGGTTCCCGCCTGAATCGCAGCGGCGTAGTGATCGGTGCCCTGCTGACCAACAATGATAGTGCTCTGAAAGGCAGTGACTCCGTCAAACTCAACAATATCAGTAGTTCCATCTTGGTTTTTGATATTGATAAAACCTGATCCTTGATAGATATCCGCTTCATTGTCATCTCCGTTTTGAGTGAGCGTCGCAGTATTATCCTCGGCGAGCCCCCCAATAAAACCTTGGAAGATCCTCCCCCCATTGCCATTGCCGCTTTGAGTGAGCTTAGTGGTGTTATCCCCAGCGGTTCCAAGTTCACCCTGAGAGACGAGCGCCCCATTACCTTCCCCATTTTGGGTGAGAACTGCATTGTTATCCTTAGCGGTGCCACTAATAGGTCCCTGATTGATAGCGGCACTATTATCACTGCCACTCTGGGTGATTATAGCGGTGTTATCCTCAGCAAAGCCACTTGATGAACTTTGGGAAACACCTGCCTCGTTGTTATCTCCATTCTGAATGAGCACTGCATCATTTTCCTCAGCAATGCCGCCAAAGTCACCTTGAGAGATCTCCGCCCTACTGCCATCCCCGTTTTGAGTGAGCGTCGCGGTGTTCTCTTCCGACGTGCCGTCATCGAAACCCTGAAAGATGTCTGCATCATTACCATCCCCATTTTGGGTGAGCATTGCGGTGTTGTCCTCGGCAATGCCGCCAAAGTCACCTTGAAAGATGTCCGCACTGTTACCATCCCCGTTTTGGGTTAGGGTCACAGTGCTCTCTTCCGACGTGCCACCAGCGGAACCTTGAAAGATGATCGTACTATTATCATCCCCGTTTTGGGTCAGCATCGCGGTATTATCTTTAGTGGGGCCATCAATGGTGTTTCCTTGAGTGATGATTGCGAAGTTACCATCCCCGTTTTGGGCCAGGGTCGCGGTGTTATCTTCCGACGCGCCACCAACGGAACCCTGAACGATGCCCGCATTGTTACCATCTCCGTTTTGGGTCAGCATCGCGGTGTTATCTTCCGATATGCCACTGATATAACCTTGAAAGATGCTCGCGCCGTTACCATCCCCGTTTTGGGTCAGGCTCGCGGTGTTCTCTCTGGACGTGCCATTTGAGACACCTTGAAAGGTGCGGGCACTGTTACCATCCCCATTTTGGGTCAGCGTCGTGGTGCTTTCTTTGGACATGCCACCAATGTTACCTCTGTAACCTTGAAAGATGTCCGCATTGTTACCATCCCCGGTCTGTTTCACTTTGACCAGATTGTCTTCGGCAAAGCCACCGTTGGTTCCCTGTTGCACCTCAGCTTGGTGGGTGCCACCCAATTGCTCAATAAACACTTCGTTGTTTTTGCTTTGCGCGAAGGTGTTGGGCGCAAAGGCTACGAAGCTGATGGCGCCGAGTGCGGCGCTTAGAAACATTGATTTTTTGATCATGATTTACAAAGATTAAAAGGTTAGAAAATGAAAAGTATTAATTGTTGAATTCGTTTCTACTACTCGGCCTTCCGAAGTAGAAGTTCACTCCCAGGCTGGCTGAGTAGAAGTAGTCGTTGTAGTTGCCCTGCTGTACCTGGTCTAGCTCATCGCTCAGGGTGTAGTGGTACTGCGCGCTTGCTTGAATGCCCAGTTGGTTGTTGATCAGGTACTCAGCCCCCAGCCCGGTGATGAGTTGCGGGTAAACCTCACTCAGACGCAGGGCCTCTCCGCTGCGGTTCATCAGCCCGGCTTCCAGCTTGAAGAAAGGGCTTAACCGTCGGTCGGTCGCCAAGCGCCACTGGCTGCTTAGGTTCAGGAAGTTAAACGTCTCCTGGTAGAAGCCCTCCCCGGCCAGGCTTCCGCGTCCCCCGCTCAGGCCCACCGAGAGCCAGGGGTTGGTCTGGATCATAAAGTGCAGCTCGCCCGAAGGCTGAAACATCGGATTGGGATAGTGCCCAGCGTAGCGGAAGGTGCCCAGGCTGCCCCCCACGCTCAGGCGACTGCGCTGAAACTGGTTGAACCTTCGGCCCAGGTAGTCAATATCCTGGTTCTCTTGCGCCTCTTGCTGGTAGGCGGTCAGGCTAGGGGCAGAAGCCTCTTCGGGGTTCTTGAGCGACCACAACCCATCCTGGATGCCCTCGATCACTAGCCCGTGCACCGCTTTCTCAATAGCCTCGCGCACGGCCAGTTCCGCCGGTTCATTGTGGGTGAAACCGGTTTCGGCCTCCAGCAAGCGCTGGAAGCTCACGAAGCGAAACAGTCCGGCGTCTACCTTCTGCGAAAGAATCGTGCGGGAGGTGTAGATGGTTTTCAGAATGCGGCCGTTGCTGGTAGAGGTGGCCCGCAGATACACCGTGACCCGGTCCTGCCGGTACTGCACGTTGCCCCCGGCCCCAAAGTAGCGCGCTCCCGCTCCGCCAGTGAGCACGTTGGCATCGTAAGAGATGATGCCCCCCTCAATCAAGGTGCCCGCAAAGAGCAGGGGGGGCAGGTTGTCGGTAGATGGCTGCCCCTGCTGGGCATCAAAGGCTTGCGAGAGCTGCGGATGATCTTGCGTTCGTTCAAGAGGTTAGAGAGCCCCTCGCGCTCAATGGTGGTAAACCAGCCGGACTCCTCCAGGGCGCGTTGCAGGATAGAGGTGGCCCCCTGGGTGACGGCGGTAGACCAGTTGGCCCCGATGTCGCTGGGCTTGTACTGCCCGGTTTGGTCGCGAAACTTGTAGACGGCGGCCACCACCTTTTCCTGGGGTTCGGGCAGGGCCTTGAGTTGGTGGTAGAAACCTGATTCCGCCCCCAGGCGGGCCGATGTAGGGCGCAGGGGTTGGCGGGAGTAGGTGGAGCAGCCGGTGGTGATCAGCAGTCCGAGCCAGAGGAGACAGGAAATGTTGCGTTTCATGGGTTGTGTTATTTCGTAGGGATGTGCCGCGTCCACGGTGGATTTATCATGTCCGTTTACCGAGACGCGCCGCGTCCACGGTGGATTAATCGCGTCTGTACGATGATGCGAATCAAAAATAAGGCACGCTCACGGTGGTTTGGCTGCCGGTGCTGATATCTAAGATCGTGATCTGGATGGCCTCCGCGCCGGGGGCCACGTTCGATCTGGTAGTTGCCGATCTCGTACTGCCCTTCCTGCAGGCCCTCTTCGCCGAACTGGTTGTTGGTGAGCTGGCGAGAGAGTTGGCTGAGGATCTGCCGGTTCAGGCTCTGCTCAAAGTCTTCCAGCGGGTCACTGTCAAAGCGGCTGGAGAAGTCTTCCTGCGCTTCGGTGAAGCCGTTCTGGGCCTGGGCTGAGGAGAGCATCCAGCCGTAGTTGAAGTTGTTGCCCCCGAAGGCGGGGTTGGTGGGCTGGTAGACAAAGTCCTGGGCGAAGAGCGAGGCACTGCCGCTGAGCAGCAGGGCGGTGAGAAGAAGTTTGGGTGGTTGCATAGGTCGGTTGGTTAAGTTAGCGCGTTAGGGAACGGTGGGTGAGGATTACTCGCCCCAGCCCACTCGCGCTTCCCCCTAACTAAGGGTTAAAAATCATGAGGCTTAGAAGATGCCACTGCCCTGCTGGTCTTCGTTGCCCAGTTGCTGGGACATCTGTTCGTAGTTGATCACGTAGTTGCCCACCAGGGCCACTGCGTACTCGGCCACCGCTTCCACCACGTCGTAGCGCGGCTGCACGGGCTGGGAGAACAGCTCGGTGTCGTCCATGTATACACTCACCAGGCTGCCCTGCCCGATCTGGGGCAGCTCTTTGATGAAGATCGTATATCTCGCTTCGCTGGTGGGAGCTTCCCACCGGCTGTAGAACACCTCGTAGAAGTCGCGCCCCACCTTGGTGATGGTCTCATCCACCACCAAACCGTTGATCTCCGTCAGCGATGACTCGGCTGATGAAGCTGATTGCAAGTCCTGAGCGATAGCACTTGTCATCACCGCACTAAATAAAAAAATGGCCGACCCTTGGACGAACAAGCACCATGAACTGCTGACTTTTATATCTTTTTCTTGGTTGCGTAGCATCATACTTATTGTTTGAGAGCACCGAGCAAAAGCTAATGCCACCGATCCAATTATCAATAAAACAAGAAACAATTGCAATAAAACCGGTCAATTAAATTATGTAAAAACAAAAAAAGCTGTAAAAATTATACAGCAAGCTATTTGAAGACCAAAGTACGGGGAAACTTATTGCTTTTTTCCTCTAAGAGAGTTAGACTTACAAAAGCGAGGCTAACCCTTTGAATGAACTTTTTCACGCTAATTTTAGGCATCTTCAAAAACCCCTTATGCACATCGATATCATCAGTTGCGTCCCCGCACTGCTCGAAAGCCCCTTTTCGCACTCTATTCTGCAGCGGGCCCAGGACAAGGGGCTGGTCACCGTGCGCGTGCACGATCTGCGCGACTACGCGGCGGGCAAGCAGCGACAAATTGACGATTACGCCTTCGGCGGCGGCGCGGGCATGGTGCTGATGATCGAGCCCATTGACCGCTGCATCAGTCAACTGAAGGCTGAGCGCACCTACGATGAGGTAATCTACATGAGCCCGGACGGTGAGGTGCTCAACCAACCGATGGCCAACGGACTTTCTCTGCTGAAGAACATGATCATCCTGTGCGGACACTACAAAGGAGTGGACGAACGCGTGCGGGAGCATCTGGTCACGCGCGAAATTAGCGTGGGCGACTACGTGCTGTCGGGTGGTGAACTGGCCGCGGCCGTGCTGGCCGACGCGGTGATTCGTCTGCTGCCCGGAGTGCTCAACGACGAAACCTCCGCCCTCACCGATTCTTTTCAGGATAATCTGCTGGCCCCGCCGGTATATACCCGTCCGGCCGAATACCGGGGGTGGGCGGTGCCCAACGTATTGCGCTCGGGTCATGAAGCCAAGATCGAGGCCTGGCGCTTCGAGCAGTCGGTGGCCCGCACCCAGCAGCGGCGCCCTGACCTATTAGAAGAGTAAACGCGTTAGTTCACCGAGAAGTGACGCAGGTAAGCGGCAAGCTGCTCGTACTTATTCATCATCACTTCCGGCGTGCCCCGCTGCTGCAATTGCGCTCGGTAGCGTGCCACCAACTCCGGCCAGCCGGAGCGATGAGCTAGCTTGGCCAAAATGATTCCGCGCAGACTGCGGTGACTAAGGTTGGGCAACCACTGCGTATCCGTTGCATTATACAGTTCATCAAGCGCTGCAATGCTGTTGTAGCGACGGAAGAAATCAAAGCCAACTGATTTTATAAAATCACCCATTGCCTGGCCGACCTGCTGCGCATCAGCCGGGTGCTCTAGCGTATAACGCTCGTAAGGTTGGTCCCGCAGACGCCCCATCGACACCAGCAAGGTAGTGCTGTGTGTGCCGTAGCCGCTGAGGCCGGAAGTGAACTGATACACCAGTTGCTCAATAATATCCAGCCGAATCCCCAGTTGCAGTTCGGCAATTACGGGGCAGCCGCTTCCCGCGGAAAGTATCACGCAATGAAATCCCGTTTCGGTTACCCTTCGATACTGACTCAAGTGCGGCAAATAGCGAAACATAACGGGGGCGAGATACGTTTTCAATTCACTCAGCAGAAGGCAGCGATAGTTCATATTTTATATATAAAAAGTTGAATAAATGCAAAAACTTGCATAAGACATAAAAATAGTTTAATTTAGTATTTGTATTATTCAAATGCGTGAGGCCTACGGTCAGTATTTATATGAGTTCTTAGCCTATCGATTGCGCTATTTTTAAACGGATCCTTAAGATCTACTACTAACGGTACTATGAGAAAGTTCATCAACAACAGTGTGCTAAGTCACCTCCCTCAGTGGGGTTTGGCTATCTTGTTACTGGCTTCGCCCACGGGCTGCACCGATGAAGCACACCGGTTGCCGAATGAAAATGAAGCAGTACACCCCAGTGCTCCGGCAGTCCCCGTGTCCGTGGATTTGGATCAACTCACGCAGCGCGGTCGCCTCACCGCCATTCTTAATAACAGTTCTACCGGCTATTTTATCTACCGGGGGCAACCGATGGGCTACGAATACGAACTGCTCACCCGCCTGGCCGAATCGTTAGACCTTGAACTGGATATTGAAGTCACTAACGACATTGAAGAGGCCTTCGAGATGCTTAATAAAGGAGAGGGCGATATCATTGCGTTCAACCTCACGGTGACGGCTCCCCGCAAAAAGCGCGTCGCCTTCACCGAACACCATAACGAGGTGAAGCAAGTGCTGGTGCAGCGACTGCCCAACCAGTGGCGGCAGATCAAGCGGCACCGTCTGGACAAAATGCTGATTCGTAACCCCCTGGACTTAGAGGGAAAGCAAGTATACGTGCAAAAGAATTCTGCCTACGCCGCCCGACTGGCCAATCTATCGGAGGAGATTGGCGGTGATATTGAGATCATTGAAGAAGACATTGACACCGAAACACTAATCAAGATGGTGGCTGACGGAGAGATAGACTATACCGTGGCTGACGAAGACATTGCGCTGGTGAACGCTACCTACCATTCTTCAATCGATGTACGCACCCCGGTGAGTTTTCCGCAGAAAGTAGCCTGGGCTACCCGCCAGAACGCCCCTGAACTTCTGTCGGCCGTCAACGACTGGATTCATGAAATGAAGCAGGGCACCGACTATTACGTGATCTACAACAAATACTTTAAAAGCCCGAAAACGACGCTTAAGCGGGTGCGCAGCGACTACTCAAGCGTGGCCGGAGAGTATATCTCACCCTACGACGAACTGTTGCGCCACGCCGCCGATACGCTGGGCTGGGACTGGCGTTTGCTGGCTGCCCAGGTCTACCAAGAGTCGAAGTTTAATCCGCAGGCAAAGTCATGGGCGGGCGCCGAGGGGCTAATGCAGTTGCTCCCTTCAACCGGCGAAACGTACGGCGTCACCGATATGCTGAGTCCCACCCAAAGCCTACGAGCGGCCACCGCCTACCTAACCTGGTTGGACGAAATTTGGACGAAGTACGTACCCGATACCGAAGAGCGGCGCAAGTTTGTGCTGGCCTCATACAATGCCGGACAGGGGCACGTGCTAGACGCCCGCCGTTTGGCCCGCAAGCATGGCAAAAACCCGGGACGCTGGGAAGACGTGGCGCACTTTCTATTGCTTAAATCTGAACCGGAGTATTATAACGACCCGGTGGTGAAGTCGGGCTACTGCCGAGGTAGCGAACCGGTGAACTACGTACGTGAGATCTTGCAACGCTACAATCGCTACCAGCAGTTGGTGGATCAGGGTGCCGCGGTAGCGAGCGCCTCGGCCTAATCACCATATTTATGCCCTGACTTCAGTGGGTTGTGCCTTCACTAACCACCTTCCTGATTCGTGTCTTACGAACCATCCTCATCCTAAATCCTCTCCACCTGATCGGCCATAATCTTCGCCGAGAGCAAACTCAGCGGGATGCCTCCGCCCGGGTGCACGCTTCCACCGCAGAAATATAGTCCTTTAAACCGGCGGCTGAAGTTGGCGTGGCGCAGAAAGGCCGCATAGCGGTTATTCGAGCTGTTACCGTAGAGCGCTCCCTGCGATGACGAAGTCTTACTCTCGATGCTGCGCGGATCTAAAATACTTTCGGTAGCAATCAACGGAGCCACATCGGTATCTAGCATCCGGCTCAGCTTCGTGATAACATTGTCGCGGGCGCGGGCGATCAGATTTTCCCAATCCTGCCCCGAGTTGTTGGGGACGTTGATCATCGTAAACCAGTTTTCGCAAGCGGGCGGAGCGTCGTCGGGTTTGTGCTTAGAGGTAATGTTGAGGTACACCGTTGGGTCGTAGTGCACGCTGCGGTGCTGGAAAATGTGCTCAAATTCGACCCGATAGTTTTGGCTAAAAAAGATATTGTGCAAATCCAGTTGCTTAAAAGTTTGCCGAATACCCCAGTAGAAAATCAGCGCTGAGCTTGATTTGGGTTGACTCAGTAAGCGGGCCGGTGGTTTTACCTGAGGCAACAGCTTCCGATAGGTGCTAACCACGTCCATATTGCTCACCGCCAGATCAAATTCCTGGTTTTCGCCGTTCACCCGAAGGCCCTGCACCCGGTTTCCGCGTAGTAATATTTGCTCGACCCGTGCTCCGAAGTGAAATTGCACGCCCTGCCGTTGTGCTAGCTCACACAAGCTGGTGGTGATGGAGTACATCCCTTGCTCAGGGAAGAACGCGCCCCGCCCAAATTCCAGGTGGGGAATGATGTTCATGGTGGCGGGCGTCTGGTGCGGGTCGGAGCCGTTGTAGGTGGCGTAGCGGTTAAATAATTGCACCACCCGAGCATCGGTGAAGCGCTGCTGGTTGGCCTGGTGCATGGTGCGAAAAAAGTCGAGCCGGTGCAGACTCAGGTACGAACGCAGCGCGCTTTTGTTGACAAACGTAGGCCAACGGTGCAGCGAGCGCTTCATAAACAGTTCGGCCAGATGATCGTACAAGAAGGCGCTTTGTTGCAGGGCCCGTTGGATGTTCTTCGGCGCTTCACCCGTCTTCGCCGAGAGCTCTCGCACGAAATCTTCCGGCTGAGCAAAAGCCTCCACAAAGGTGCCGTCCTCGTAGAAATAGTGGCAGTTAACCGCCAAGCGCTGGTAGCGAAAGTGATCTTCGGCCCGTTCGCCCGATAGTGCAAACAGTTCTTCGACCAGTTCGGGCATGGTGAATAGCGAAGGCCCCGCATCGAAGCGGTAGCCATCCTGCGTAACCTCCGACAGTTTACCACCCGGATAGTCGTTCGCCTCAAAGACGGTTACCTGATAGCCCTTGTTGGCCAACCGAATGGCCGCGGCAATGCCCGCAATACCCGCCCCCACTACACTTGCTGAACGGTGCATCACGAACCTAAATGGTGTCGGTTGATGAATATGAATACCAAGCCCGACAGGCCCATCAATAGTCCAAACGCCTCTCTAGACCGCTCAACGTACATCCGGTCCAGACTCATGCCGGTGATCAGGCTATCATCGCTAGCGATCCATTCGAGCACGCTGGGTAAGAGGTAGATAAAGTACAAGCCAAAGATAGCGATGCCAGGCACCAGCAGGGCGTAGTTATATCTACCAAACGTAGCCATCCCTGCCATCAGTGCTACGTAGCCGTAGAGGAACATCCAGGAGAAACTATCGGGATCGTTATACTGAAAGGCCGCGAACAGAAGAAAAAGCAGGGTAATCAGCCCGCTAACGATTTTTACGGTGAGCGGACGACGGGAAGTGGTGGTGGTTTCCAAAGGATAAATGCTTATTTTAGTGCGTAGTGTAGCGTAACTAACAAAAAACTAGGGATGAACATTTTAATAGCCGAGAAAATAAAGGTAGCCGATTTTCTGGAGATGGAGGCCGAGCCTGGATTTATCTACGAACTAATCAACGGAGAAATTGTGAAAAAAGGAGCACCAAATCCCAAGCATCAATTAGTGTCAGGAAAATTATTTCGCGTGATCACTGCACTTGTAGATAATAAAAAACTTGGCACCGTATTATACGCTCCCATTGATGTGTTTCTTGGCGAGTACAATTCATTACAACCAGACTTACTATTCATCGCAAAAGCACGAGAGGAAATCATCACCGACAATGGTGTGGAAGGCGCTCCTGATTTGGTGATAGAAATCTTATCACCTTCCACCATGAAGCACGATCGGGGTAGCAAGATGAAAATCTACCGGCAGCACCAAGTGCAGGAGTACTGGATCGTAGACTCCAAGAACCAATCCATTGAGGTGTATCAACTCAAAGACAATGAATATGACCTGGCTTCTTTTGCGGTGGAAGAAGGCGAAATCACCTCCCAAGTGCTACCGGGACTGTCTCTCGCGGTGACTTCCGTCTTCTAGCGCCGCCAATCTTTCTACAATTTTCTGATCCAAACGTTGCGGAAACTAGTCGTATTACCATGGTCTTGCAGCACAAGTGGGCCATCGCCGTGGGCTACCCACTTCGGGGTACCGATGTACTCGGTGGTGCCCTGTAGTTTAGAATGATTTTGTACCACCACCCCGTTGTGCATCACCGTCACGTAGCCCGCCTCGAGCAGCGCGCCATTCTTCTCGTCAAACTTGGGAGCAGTGTAGATAATATCGTATACATCCCACTCAGTAGGCGGCTTGGTGGCGTTCACCAGGGGCGGGTGCTGCTTGTAGATGCTGCCCGCCTGCCCATTCACGTAGGTCGGACTTTCGTACGAGTTCGAGCACCTGCACTTCGTAGAGCCCTTGCAAGAAAATCCCGCTGTTGCCGCGGCCCTGCCCCTCGCCCTCGATCTTCTGCGGCGAACGCCACTCGACGTGCAACTGAAAATCGCCAAACGCTTCTTTGGTTCTGATGTTACCGGTGCCCGGTGCCACCGTGAAGTAACCGTCTTGCACCGTCCAGGGGGCCTTGCTGCTGTCCTTGGCGCTTTCCCAAGCAGATAGGTCTTTACCGCCGAACAGCACCGTGGCATCGGAGGGTGGTTGGTTATTGTCACCGGCCGTGATTTTCTTCACTTTTGGTTCGTAGAACTCGGTATCTTCGGGTTTATACTCGCCTTCTTTCATCATTTTCTGGGCCAGAAGGTCCGATGATAGCACGAATGCGAAGGTTAGCGTTGGCAAGAATAAATACGTTTTCATAAAGAGATTTGAAAGGGTAGGTTAAAGAAAGTCCGCTGGGTAGTGTATGATCCACAAATTTATAACTTTGTGAGTAATAGACTATTCTGTAGGGATCACAATTTTCTAATCCCAGAAAGCTATCCTTTTTCTATTAACTTCACAACTTAAACGACATTGACATGAGCAGAAAACTTCGAATGGGCATGGTCGGCGGAGGCCAGGGTTCCTTTATCGGCGGGGTGCACCGCATGGCGGCCGCCTTGGACGGACACATCGAATTGGTGTGCGGCGCGTTCAGCAGTACTGCCGAAAAATCACGAGCCTCGGGTCGGGAGCTTTACCTGCCCGATAATCGCATATACGGTGACTTTCAGGAGATGATTGCGCGGGAGAAAGCCTTGCCCGAAGACGAACGCATGGACTTTGTCTCGGTAGTTACTCCCAACCACATGCACTTCGCTCCGGCCAAGCTTGCCCTGGAAAACGGCTTCCACGTGGTGTCGGACAAACCGGCCACCTTTACGCTGGAAGAAGCCAAAGAACTGCAAAAACTCGTGGAGAGCACCGGCTTGCTCTACGCGCTCACCCACAACTACACCGGCTACCCGATGGTAAAGGAAGCTCGGCATTTGGTAAGCTCCGGCACGCTGGGCAACATCCGCAAGGTGGTGGTGGAGTATCCGCAGGGCTGGCTGGGCCAACTGCTCGAGAAGTCGGGCAGCAAGCAGGCTTCGTGGCGTACCGATCCGGATAAGGCGGGCATCAGCAACTGCATGGGCGACATCGGCACCCACGCCGAGAACCTGGCCGAATACATCACCGGTTTGCAGATTACCGAACTCTGTGCCGACCTTACTGCCTTCGGCGAGGGCCGCGAACTGGACACCGACGGCAACGTGCTGCTGCGCTTCGACAACGGGGCCAAGGGAGTGCTGCACGCCAGCCAGATTTCGGTGGGCGAAGAGAATGCCTTCAAAATCTACGTCTACGGCGAAAAAGCCGGATTGGAGTGGCACCAGATGAACCCCAATACCCTGCTAGTAAAGTGGCCCGACCGACCGGTAGAGATTCACCGCACCGGCGTGAATCATGCTTATTTGTCAGACCACGCGCAGTTCAACACCCGCCTGCCCGCCGGTCACCCCGAGGGCTACGTAGAGGCGTTCGCCAACGTATACCGCAACTTCGCTCTCACGCTGCAAGCCCGCCTGGAAGGGAAAGAACCCGAAGAATTTGCCGCTGACTTCCCCACCATCGCCGATGGCGTGCGCGGCATGGCTTTCGTGAAAAACGTGGTGGAGTCGAGCAAGAGTAATGAGAAGTGGTATCGGTTTGAGGTCTGAGAACTTGAAAAGCGTGCTTAACATATTTTAGTTTAATAGCGGTAGTTCACAGCATACAAGCGATTTGTATAGAAACTAGGCATCTGGTGCCTGTGGCCACAGTCAAGCTTATTGATGAACCTTGTACAAACATGAAAAACTTAATTCCAATAATAGTGGTACTGATTACGTATACCGTCACCAATGCAGATTCATTTTACCTAGAGTGTGGTAAACCAATAAAAATAGACTCAATTCATTTTAAGGCGCTTCAAGATCTAGAGATTGAACTAAATTATCGTACTCAAAATGGAAAAGTAATTTTCTTTGGGAATACAAATCTTCCAACAGGGACAAAGCTAGGGTTGGAGATCACAAATAGTGAAGGCTTCAAAGCACAGGATTTGAATATCTATGTTAGTGACCATGATTTTCAAAGCGAAGGGTTTTCGTCCAAAGGATCCACACTCTTAGGTGAGTACACTGTCAGGCTGTTTACGTATTTCAATAAGGTATGGCAACCTCAACAATTACTAGAAGATTTGAACAAATACGAAGGTAATCTGGTGAAAAAATAAACTAGTATAATATTAGGTGATCAGAAAATAATAGAGTTGATAAAAAAGATAAAGATTGGGTCTGAAGATCAAATCACACGAGATAAATCTAAATGTCAAGATGCTCGCGAAAAAACTAAGATAGTTATTAATGGGATTGCAGATAAAATAAGAGAACTAGAAAACATATATACAAGCAGCGGCAAAGACGATTTTGGTTTGAAGATAGCATCATTTAATAGAGAAAACCGCATCTGGCGAGAAAAGGCTGAAGAGATCATCAACAGCGAGTGCTGTAGTTCAGCTAAATTTAGCTCATCAATTGCCGCTACTAACGTCCAGTTACTAGGATTGGCTTATGCCAAAATATATGAAAGCGGTAAGAAGGATATAAGATTCTACAAATCCGAAATAGATAAGAACAGACTTGATGCCATAGAGCTTTTAGAAAAATGCCAATAACAGATTGTGCCATCACAATCATACTTTATATGCAATTGGATTGAGTATCTATCAAATACGTGCTTTATGAAAGTGAAATTAAATATAGAATACGAACAACTCATTGATCTTATCAATCAACTGCCTCCTGACGATATAAACAAACTGAAGGCAGAGATTGATAGAATACTGAATAAAGTCAGCTCAACTGCTGATGATGAATGGGAAAGCCTGCTATTAAATGGCCCAGTGATGGACGATGAGCAGCATCGAGCGTTTGAGGAAAATAGAAAAAGCTTTAATCAGTGGAGAGAGAGCTAATCCTGTTGGACACATCTATTTTGATAGACTACTTTAGAAAAACAGATAAGAAGAATACTGTCTTTTACCAACTATCTGCTTTGAGACAATATACATTTGCTGCTTCAGTAGTCACCGAATACGAGATATACGTGGGTGCTACATCAAATCAGCAGAATTTTTGGAATGCGTTTTTTGCTAAGTTGCAATTGCTTGACTTTGATAGCCGATGCGCCAGAAAAGCGGTTGAAATTCAAAAGCAGCTGAAAAAAAAGAATCAAATGATTGCGATTCCTGATTTGTTGATAGGAGCTACCGCAAAAATTAATGGTCTAAAGCTGGCTACTACGAATACTAGCCACTTCAAGAGAATTGCTGACCTTCAAATTGTTGATAGGTAAAACTGAGTGGAATTGCTGTTATAAGAATACTTTGTTGGATTGCCAATTAAGGAAGTATTGAAATAATAACCTACCCATCGGGTTTTCGTCACCGTTTCCATAGCCCACGGATTAATCCGTGGGCTATGGAAACGGTGGGACGTTTGGGTATATTTGAACTTCTACGCTCCCTAAACCGAAACTCCCTCTCCCCGCAACACCTCCGCCAGCTTATCCGGCCGCGGTAAGTGCACGGCGTTCATGCCGCACTGCTGCGCTGCGGCAACATTTTCCTCCCGGTCGTCAATAAAAAGGCATTCACCTCCATCCTTTTGCAAAATGTGCAGCGTTTTCTGGAAGATCTCGCAGTCGGGCTTGGTGACGCCCAGGAAGCAGGAACTGAAGAACGCACTGAAGTAGCGCGTCAGCTCAAAGGTGCGAATCCGATACAGGTTGAGGTGCGTCGATTCGTTGTTCACGGTAGCCAGTTGGTATTTGCCCTGATCGACTAATTTTTGTAGCACCGCCAGGGAAGAGGCGTGGGGTTGCGATTGCTCCTCCATAAACCGAACAAAGTCCGCTTTGGCAAACGACTGCGACTGGGCGAACACCGTTTGGTCCAGATAATCATCCAGATTTAGCTGACCGCATTCAAAGGAAGTGGCGACACGCTGGTGCCGTTCTTCCACCGACTCGTAATCATAACCAAAGTGCTGAGCTGCTGCTTCGCGCAGCTCGTGGCTCCAGCCGTTGGTCAAGATCACCCCGCCCACGTCGAATAATAAGGTCGTGATTTTGCTCATAGCGAATGTTTTGGCCTAAGATAAGCAACCTCATTGAAACAGCCGTTTAGCCGAGACAATTATCAGCCTCCGGTCTAGTGTCCGCCGCCGTAGCTGGGCGGGTCGGTCTGGGTTTTGTCGGTGTTGCGATTGGGGTTTTGCAGGGGCGCCTTGCTGGTATCCACATTGCCATCCTCATCGAGAAACTTCTCGCGCAGCTCCTCTTCGCGCTCTAAATCTTGTCCTTCTTTGAAATCTTTGATCTGGGCTTTGCTCTTGCCCGGACTCGCTGACGGGTCGCCCTTTTCTTGTTTTCCGGTGGTGTTGGTGTCGTGTTGTGGCATAATAATTCTGAATTGTGTAAAAAACGATCAGGATATACAGGATGCTGAAGGATAGCCAGGATGAAGGACGTTGCCTTTCTAAACCAAAAAGTGGTTACCTTCGCATGAATTCCTAACCCGCAACCATCTAAATAGTTATGAAACCGACCTACCTTCTTCTTTGGCCCGCCCTGCTGGCGGCTTGTTCATCACCTACTTCCAACGAAACCACCGCCGCTGATACCACCGTGGCGGCTACCCGTCCGGCGGTGCAGGAGAATTGGCAACCGTTATTTAACCATGAAGACCTCGAGGGCTGGGACATCCTGCCCGGTGGCGAATGGCACGTGGAAGACGGTGTGTTGGTGGGCACCAGCCCGGCCAGCGAAGAGCGACACGGCATTTTGGTGAGTCAGAAGGAATACGATGACTTCAAACTACGCGTGGTCTACAAGGCGAATCAGGGCAACAGCGGGCTGTACTTTCGGGTAGAAAAGATGGGCGAACCCTACAACGTGGCCGGTTTTCAGGCTGAAATTGATCCGGAAAAGGATGCGGGCGGACTTTACGAAACCAGCGGCCGTGCGTGGGTGGTGCAACCCGATCCGGCTGACGTGCAGCGCTGGTACAAACCCGACGCCTGGAACGAGATGGTGGTGGTCGCCGTAGGAAAAGACGTGACCGTGTACGTGAACGGCGAAAAAACCGCCGAGCTTCAGGATGATCCCGGCCGCGAGAAGGGCTACATCGGGGTGCAACTGCACGGGGGCATGGACATGGACGTGCGCTTCAAAGATGTTGAGATCATCGAGAACCCGCAGGATGAAACAGTCTGAGCATCCATCCAGCATAGTTTGTTTCGGCGAGATGCTCTACGATCACCTGCCGAGTGGTCGCTTCCCGGGCGGCGCTCCCATGAACGTGGCGCTACACCTGCAGCAGAAGGTCAACGTGCAATTTATCTCGCGCGTGGGGCAGGATGAAGCCGGACAATCGCTTCGAGAGTATCTGGGAGAACGAGGCTTGTCCACCAATTTGATTCAGACCGATGCAAATTATCCCACCGGAAAGGTGCTGGCCGACGTCACTGAGTCGGACAATGTGAAGTACGACATCCTGCACCCCGTCGCCTGGGATTTTATTGAGGCCGATCCGGCGGCAGTTCAGGCGGTAAAAGAGGCTGATCTGCTGTTGTACGGCAGCTTGGCCGCCCGAAATGCCACTTCGCGCCATACCTTAGAAAAATTTGTGGCGTTGGCTTCACGTACCGCGTTAGATATCAACCTGCGCGCTCCGCACTACGGCCGGGAGACTATCACTACACTGCTGGAGGGTGCTGACTTGCTTAAACTGAACGAAGAAGAGTTTGCGCTGCTTTCCCAATGGTACTTTGGAAGCGAACCCATCAAAGATACCGTACGCCAACTTGCCGAGCGCTTTCAAATAAGCACCGTTTGCATCACCCGAGGGGCCGAAGGGGCTGAACTCTGGCACGCGGGGCAGCATTGGGAGCAGACTGGTTTCCCGGTAAAGGTAGCCGATACGATAGGAAGCGGCGATGCTTTTTTAGGAACGTTACTGAGCAAACTGCTGCGCGGTGATCCGCCGTCCGAGTGCCTGCGCTACGCCTGCGCGGTGGGGGCCTACGTGGCTTCGCAACCCGGCGCAACGCCGTTGCTGGATGATGAGGCTATCGATAAGATAGTCAAGACGTAGTTCAAGGTTCTGAGTTATGCTCAACCCAGAACGGCGAACCTAGGGCGTGTTGACATATAACCTAAACGGCGATTTTGGTACGCTTTCCACCTGTTCTGCGATGCTTTCGGCGCCCGATGCCTCAGCATCGCGCTTCTCAAGCGCCTTGATCAGACGAAAACCGCCCTCAAAATCCCTCGTTAATCTATATGTCAACCCGCCCTAGAACTTTTCGTCTAACAATCTATTCTCGAGGGGAGCGAGAAGCTTTGTTTTATAACCGGGCGGCCATCAGCAAATCCAGGTCGCGGTGGGTGAGCTTGAACTTGCGGGCAATGGCGGCGTTGGTCAGGCTTCCCCGGTAGGTATAGATTCCGCGCATAAACCATTTGTGGTGATAAATCATCTCGTCGACCCCACCCATGTCGCTCACCTGCAACAAAATCGGCGTGAAGATATTACTAAACGCGGTGGTCGCGGTGCGGGCCACCCGCGAAGCAATGTTGGGCACACAATAGTGAATCACGTTGAACTTCCGAAACACTGGCTTATTGGTTGTAGTGATCTCGGAGGTCTCTACACAGCCGCCCTGGTCGATGCTCACGTCGATAATAACCGATTCGGCTTTCATATTAGCCACCATCTCTTCGGTAACCACCAGGCGGTTAGTGCCTTTTTCCGGACGAATGGCACCGATAACTACGTCGGCCATTTCCAGCGCATCGCTCAGCGTAGAAATATCCATCGTCGAAGTGTACACGGGCTGGCCCAAGGCATGCTTCAGGCGGCGCAGCTTATACAACTGATTGTCGAATACTTGCACCTGAGCGCCCATTCCCAACGCGGCCCGCGCGGCGTACTCACCCACCGTGCCCGCTCCCAAGATAACCACCCGCGTGGGAGGAACTCCGCTGATGCCGCCCAGGATGGTGCCCCGACCATCAGACACGCTGCTCAAGTAGTGCGCCGCGATATTGATTACGGTGCTGCCGGCAATTTCGCTCATGGCCCGCACCACGGGCATACCCCCCACCTTGTCTTCAACAAACTCAAAAGCCAAGGCGGTGATTTTCTTCTTGTTGATGGCATGGAAGTACTCGGGAGTGCGGTTGCCTAACTGGAGTGCCGAGATAAGGGTAGAGCCCGGCTTGAGAAACTCTATCTCTTTGAGCGTGGGCGGTTCTACCTTGAGCACAATGTTGGCGTTGTAGGCCTCCTGGGCCGAGTAAACGATCTTGGCCCCCGCCTCGCTGTACTCGTTATCGCTGAACTTGGACGACACTCCCGCTCCGGTTTCTATCAACACCCGATGACCGTTGGCGGCCAGCACCGACACCGAGGCCGGGGTGAGCAGCACGCGGGTCTCCCGCATTGAAATTTCGTTGGGAATTCCCAGCAATAGCGAGGCGTCTTCTTCCTTTATCTTGGCGAGTTGCTCCTGGGGATACAGGGCTTGCTCCTGGGCTAATTCCTTTACTTCAGACGTAACCGGACTGCTCATGGCGGGACAGGGATATGGTTCTACTTTGGTCTTCGTTCACGCAAAGATCGAGGCGAAGATACGTTTCCGGAAGTAAATTACGAATTTTTGCAGGCCATTCTACCAAACAATACCGCTGTGAGTAAAAGTATTCGTCTATACCGATATCAGTAGCCTCTTCCTCATCGTCGATGCGATAAAAATCGAAGTGATACAGCGGCTCACCGTCGGTCCGCTGATATTCGTTCACCAGCGCAAAGGTAGGACTGCTCACGGCATCCTCCACGCCCCATTCGCGGCACAGGGCCTTGATAAGGGTGGTTTTTCCAGCTCCCATCTCCCCGTAAAATAACCAAACCAACGTTTCTGGCGCGGCTTCGATAATTTTCTGCGCCACGGCAGGCAATTCGTCCAGGCTCTGACAAGACAAAACACCTAACTCAACCATTTTTCGGGTTCAGCGTCACCACCGGAACAATCATTTCTTCAAGCGAAATGCCACCGTGCTGAAAGGTGTCGCGGTAGTAGTTCACGTAGTAATTATAGTTGTTGGGGTAGGCAAAAAAGTAATCCTGCGTCGCAAAGGCGTAGGTGGTGGATACGTTCACCTTGGGCAGAAAATAGTCTTCAGGGTGCTTTACTGCCAGGATTTTATTGTTACCGTAGTTAAGGTTTTTGCCCTGCTTGTAGCGCAGGTTGGTGTTGGTATTGCGGTCGCCGATGATTTTAGCCGGGTGCTTCACCCGAATAGTGCCATGGTCGGTAGCGATAACCACCTTGGCGTTTTCGCGCGAAATGCGCTTGAACAGCTCCAGCAACGGCGAGTGCAGCAACCAAGATTTGGTAATGGATCGGTAGGCCGACTCGTGCGGGGCCAACTCGCGAATCATCTGTAGGTCGGTGCGCGCGTGCGACAACATGTCCACGAAGTTGTACACCACCACGTTCAGCCCATTGTTGAGCAAATTACTAAAGTTATCCACCAACTGCCGTCCCTGGTGCGTCTGCGTGATCTTATGATACGAGGACTTTACGTCCAGGTTTTTCTTCTTCAACTGCCGCTTTAAGAATTCAAACTCGTGCAGGTTTTTTCCTTCGTCGTCATCCTCGCCCGCCCAAATGTCGGAGTGGTACTTTTCCATATCGGAAGGCAGCATGCCCGAGAAAATAGCGTTGCGCGAGTAGGCGGTGGTGGTAGGCAAGATGGAGTACGCCGCGGTCTCTTCTTCCACCGTGAAGTAGTCCAGCACAATGGGTTCAATCACCTTCCACTGGTCGTAGCGCAGGTTGTCGATCACAATGAAGAACAGCGGACGCGCTTCGTCAAGGTGCGGAAACACCTTCTTGGCCATCAGCTCGTGCGACAAAACCGGCTTGTCCACACCCACTTGGTTGAGCCACAGGTCGTAGTTCTCGCTAATAAAGCGCGTAAAATTAGCGTTGGCTTCGTCCTTTTGGGTATCCAGCACCTCGGCCATGCTTTTCTCTTCGGTATTGTCAATCTCTAAATCCCAGAAGATCAGCTTTTTGTAAATATCAACCCACTCTTCGTGGTTGATGTCTTCCGTATAGGCCATACTCAGGTTGCGGAAATCCTGCTGGTAGCTCAGATTCGTTTTCTCGCTCACTAATCGCTTATTGTCCAGGAGCTTCTTCACCGCAATCAAGATCTGGTTGGGGTTGAGCGGTTTGATGAGATAATCACTGATCTTGGCACCGATGGCTTGCTCCATAATCATCTCTTCCTCGCTCTTGGTGATCATGATCACGGGCACATTGGGCTTGGAGGCCTTGATGTAGTCCAGCGTCTCCAGACCGGTCATGCCTGGCATGTTCTCGTCCAAAAAAACCACGTCGTAGTGGTTGTTCTCGAACTTATCAATCGCATCGGCTCCGCTATTGACGGTCGTCACGGAGTAGCCTTTTTTCTCTAGAAAAAGCGTATGGGGCTTGAGTAGGTCAATTTCGTCATCAGCCCACAGGATCGAGTAATTTTGCATAGGTATTCGGTTAGCAAGAATGAGATGAAATGAGTGAGTTAAAAAAATAAGTGAGGGATCATCTTCTCTCACTCACTCATTTCTACATTCACTCATCTGGTGCAAAACACATCTGACGTAGTATGCGTTATTTTACCAATTCATCGTTTATTTTGAACAAGAGAAAAGTCTTCAACGACCCGGTCTACGGTTTTATCAACGTATCGAGCGACTTGATATTTGATATTATCGAACACCCGTACTTGCAGAGGTTACGCAGAATCAGGCAACTGGGTTTAACCGATTTGGTTTACCCCGGAGCCTTGCATACGCGCTTTCACCACGCACTGGGCGCGATGCACCTGATGCAGAACACCATAGATAGCCTGCGTAATAAGAAGCAAGACATCTCGGACGACGAATGCGAAGCGGTGCTCATTGCCATTTTGTTGCACGACATTGGGCACGGTCCGTTTTCGCACGCTCTGGAGTACGTTCTGTTGCCCGGAGTGGGCCACGAGTATTTGTCTCGGCTCATCATCCAGCGAATGAGCGATGAACTAGGCGGAGCCGTTCCGCTGGCCTACCAAATTTTCACCGACAACTACGAACGTCGCTTTTTTCATCAGTTGGTTTCCAGCCAGTTGGATATTGATCGCCTCGACTATCTAAAACGCGACTGCTTTTATACCGGGGTGTCGGAAGGGGAGATCGGGGCCGACCGCATCATCAAGATGCTCGACGTGCGCGACGACCGGGTGGTGGTGGAAGAGAAAGGCATTTATAGCATCGAAAACTTCCTGAACGCTCGACGGCTAATGTATTGGCAGGTGTATTTGCACAAAACCAGCGTGAGCGCCGAGAAAATGCTGGTTTCGATCGTGCTGCGGGCCAAAGAGCTCCTTATTCAGGGAGAAACTGTGCTGGGTTCACCCGCTTTGTTGCTGTTCTTGACCCGTGACGTCACGCGCGACGAACTGACCCAGCATCCGAACTATCTGGACGAATATTTAACGCTGGATGATTACGATGTCTGGGGCGCGCTCAAGCAATGGCAGCACCATCCTGATCGCGTGCTCTCTACCCTCAGTCACCAGTTGTTGCAGCGGAAACTGTTTCGCATTCAACTATCTAATCAAGGTTTCTCCACCGTTACCGTCAAACGACTAGGAGAAGTGGTTGAGCAGTCGCTCTCGTTGTCTTCTGAAGAAACCCAGCACTTTGTGATGCACGGTACCATTAGCAACGCCGCGTATCTTTCGGGCGAACAGAAAATCCAGATCCTAACCAAGCAGGGCAAGATTTTTGATATAGCTCAGGCTTCCGATCTGCCCAACATCAAAGCCATGAGCCGGTTGGTGAAAAAGCATTATCTCTGCTGGCCCAAATCGATTGCCCTGCCGCAGCCTACGGACTAAACCTAGCCATTATGATCGAATTTAGCGTCGACTACATTGCCCAGCTCCTCGACGGCGAAGTGCAGGGCGACGGTTCTGCCAAAATCAACGCGCTCGGGAAGATAGAAGACGCGCCTGCGGGTGCCGTATCGTTTCTTTCCAATCCCAAATACGAATCCTCAATCTATACCACCCGCGCCAGTGCCGTGCTGGTTGACAAGAAATTCGCCCCCCGCCGCACCCTTGACACCACCCTGATTCGCGTCACCGACCCGTATCTGGGGTTCACCGCGCTGCTGGAAGAATATCACAAGTTGATCAACTACGCCAGGTCCGGCATTGAGTCTCCGGCCCACACCGCCAAGTCGGCCACGTTGGGCGACGGAGTGTACCAGGGAGCCTTTTCGTACGTAGGCGAACATTGTCGCATTGGCAAGCAGGTAAAAATATATCCGCAGGCGTACTTAGGCGATGGGGTGGAGGTAGGTGACTACACCGTGATTCATAGCGGAGTGAAAATCTATCCGGGCACCGTGGTCGGGTCGCACTGCGTGATTCACTCCGGCACCGTGATCGGCAGCGATGGCTTCGGCTTTGCCCCCCAACCCGACGGAAGCTACAAAACCATTCCCCAGATTGGAAACGTGGTAATCGGGCACCACGTGGACATCGGGGCCAACACGGTGATCGACTGTGCTACCCTGGGCTCCACCCAAATCAGCGATGGAGTGAAGCTCGACAACCTCATCCAAATTGCGCACAACGTGACGGTGGGCGAGCATACGGTAATCGCGGCCCAGACCGGTGTTTCTGGGTCTTCTCGTATTGGCAAATACTGCGTACTGGCCGGGCAGGTGGGCGTAGTGGGGCACCTGAACATCGCTGACCGCACCACCATCGGGGCGCAGGCCGGAGTGGGAAAGTCGACCCTAAGTGGTAGCGTGGAGTTGGGTAGCCCCAGCTTCGACCGGAAGACCTACCTGCGCGCCTACGCTGCCTTCAAGCAGCTTCCCGATTTAATGGGACGCATCAAAGAACTTGAACAAAAAGTTGCTAAATTTGGCGCGACGTGAGCCACCGCTGATGATGAACCTGAAACAACATACCATTACTAAGTCGGTTACCGTATCCGGAGTGGGATTACACACTGGGGTATCGGCCAACATGACCTTTCTGCCCGCCCCTCCCCACCACGGCATCAAATTTCAGCGCACCGATATTGATGGAGAACCCACGGTAGATGCGGATGTGGATAATGTGGTGGACCTGTCACGAGGCACCACCATCGAGCAGAGTGGAGCGCGCATCAACACGGTGGAGCATACCCTGGCCGCCCTGGTGGGGATGGAAATTGATAACGTGCTCATTCAGCTCGACGGGCCCGAGCCACCCATCTTAGACGGCAGCTCGAAGCAGTTTGTGGATGCTTTGCTCGAAGCAGGTACGGAGGAGCAAAGCGCGCTGCGTAACTTTTTCGAGGTGCAAGAAGGAATCTTCTACCGCGAACCCGCCCGCAACGTAGAGATTGCCGCCCTTCCGCTCGACGACTACCGCATCACGGTGATGGTCGACTATAACTCGCCGGTGCTGGGGAGCCAACACGCTTCCCTGAACGATATCAAGGAATTTAACAAAGAGATCGCGGCTTGTCGTACCTTCTGTTTCTTGCACGAACTGGAGATGCTCCACAAAAACAACCTCATCAAGGGAGGAGACCTGAACAACGCTATCGTGGTAGTGGATAAGCACGTGGAGAAGGGTGAACTAGATTATCTGGCTGATCTGTTTAACAAGCCCCATATAGAAGTAAAGGAAGAGGGTATCCTGAACAATGTAGAATTGCGCTACAAGAACGAACCCGCCCGCCACAAGCTGCTCGACATTGTGGGCGACCTGGCGCTGGTGGGTCGGCCGCTGAAGGCGCAAATTCTGGCCGCCCGCCCCGGACACGCCGCCAACGTGGCCTTCGCCAAGCGCATTAAAAAAGCCATCCGAGAATCTAATAGCTCGTCCGTGCTCCAGTACGACCCCCGGCTGCCCCCCGTTTTGGACGTGAACCAAGTGAGCCAGATGCTGCCCCACCGCTTTCCGTTCTTGATGGTAGACAAAATATTTTATCTGGACGATACCACCGTGTGTGGCGTGAAGAACGTGACCATCAACGAACCCTTCTTCCAGGGACATTTTCCGGGCAACCCGGTGATGCCGGGCGTGCTTCAGGTGGAAGCAATGGTGCAAACCGGGGGCATCCTGGTGCTCAATACCGTGCCCGACCCCGAAAACTACTGGACTTACTTCCTGGCCATTGAGAACTGCCGCTTCCGAAAGATGGTCTTGCCCGGAGACACCCTTACCATCCGCTGCGACCTACTAGCCCCTATCAAACGGGGCATCGCCAAGATGAGCAGCAAAGCCTTTGTCGGAGATACGCTTGTATCGGAAGCCACCATGACCGCCAGTATTGTACGTAAAGACGCATGAACCAGCCCCTCGCCTATATCCATCCCGAAGCCAAAATTGCCAACAACGTGGTGATTGAACCGTTTAGCACCATTCACAAAAACGTGGCGATTGGTGAAGGAACGTGGGTAGGCTCCAACGTCACCATCATGGAGGGGGCGCGCATCGGCAAGAACTGCAAAATCTTTCCGGGAGCGGTAATCTCGGCCATTCCGCAAGATCTGAAGTTCGACGGCGAAGATACCACCGTTGAGATTGGCGATTTCACGGTGATCCGGGAATGTGTCACTATCAACCGGGGCACGGTAGACCGCTATAAAACGGTGATTGGCAGCCACGTGCTGCTGATGGCCTACGTGCATGTGGCCCACGACTGCGTGATTGGCGATCACTGCATCCTGGCCAACGTGGCGCAGGTAGCGGGGCACGTGACGATTGAGGAGTACGTGCAGGTGGGGGGCATGAGCGCCGTGCAGCAGTTCATTAAAATCGGAGCGCACGCTTTTGTGGGAGGCGGGTCGCTGGTGCGCAAAGACGTGCCGCCCTTCATCCGGGCCGCCCGCGAACCGCTGGGCTACAGCGGCATCAACTCTATCGGGCTGCGCCGTCGTGGTTTTTCCAACGAAAAGATCAACGAGATTCAGGAAATCTACCGCTTGGTTTATCTGAAGGGGATGAACAATTCAGCCTCGCTGGATCATATTGAGGTAACCATGCCGCCGTCTAAGGAGCGCGACGAGATCGTTCGCTTTATTCGGGGCTCGGAGCGAGGCATCACCCGCGGGTTTGACCAGTAATGCAAGTCCGCCTTGAGGGTATCGGCAAGAAATTTCAGCACGAGTGGATTTTCCGGCAAGTCACGTTCACCTTTCAAGAAAACCGGGCGTACGCCCTGACCGGGCCCAACGGAAGCGGTAAATCAACCTTGTTGTTGTTGCTTTCGGCTTTGGTGCTACCCTCGCGGGGCACGCTTTTGTACCAGCAGGGGCCGCGGTGCGTTGCGCATGATACGGTATATCGGTACCTCACACTAGCGGCTCCCTATCAGGAACTTATTGAAGAGTTCACCCTGCGCGAACTCCTAGATTTTCACTTTAAGCTAAAGAAACCACTAAATTCGCTATCGGTTGATGCCGTAGCGCAGAAACTACGTCTGGAAAAGGCCTACGATAAATACGTACATCAGTTTTCGTCGGGCATGAAGCAACGCCTTAAACTAGGACTAGCCCTTTATTCGGATAGCCAACTGTTGCTCCTTGACGAGCCCTGCACTAATCTGGATGCCGAGAATACGCAGTGGTACCGACAGGAAATCCAGGAGGCACTCGGACGACGTTTGATTGTTATCGCCTCCAACCAACCGCATGAGTACGATTTTTGTGACGAGGTTGTGGATATTATGCGGTTTAAGTGAACGGGTGTACTATTTGATCAATATTTCACGTTCTGCTATCAGAAAAATAGAGCACTTTGCCGTAACAAGATTGGATACCCTATATTTGTCACGATAAAAAAAGAATATTATGAAGTACGCCAACAAACTAGTAGCCACGGTTGCCGTTTTTTCTCTGCTATTAACGTTCGGGTGCGGAGGTGGCGAAGATCCAGGTCCCGATGGAGTGCCTGGCGAAGCCATCGTTGCCACCTGGTTTCAAAATGAAGCGGGCGATGTGACCGGTGGCCCAGCCGCGGCAGATTTCACTGCCTTTGAGATTACAATCAGCACCACCACCACCCCGGGGAGGTTGGATTATACCACCCAGGGCACAAATACCCTGATCTTTCCTAACAAGGGAACGTTTACCCTGCCGGAAAACCCCGCGTTCACTCCGGGTTCTACCGTACAAGTCACCCGAGAAGATGGTAAGGCCGTTGATGTTACTGTAACGGCTGACAGTCAACTTCGAATGGTATTCTTGGTTGATTCTAACTCAAGCATTCCAACCGAAAATTCGCGCATCGCTGAAATCGGGGGAACGTATACGTTCTTGCTAGATAAGAGAGAATAACTGCGAGATGAAGCATAAAAACTGGTAGCTACGGATAATCGTCCGTGGCTATTTCATTCGAACGATGGTGACTCCGTCTCCTCCCCGTTCCACGTGCTCGTCGTAGGTAGACGCTACCCGCTCGTGCGAGCGCAGGTAGTTGCGCACCACCTCCCGCAGCACCCCGGTGCCCTTGCCGTGCACGATACGTAGCTCATCAGAACCCACCATCGACGCCTCATCCACAAACCCCATCAAGCGCGGAATCACTTCTTCGGCCCGCTGGCCCCGTACGTCGAGGCGGGGACTAAAGTTTGTAAATTTTTCGTGCAAATCGTAACGTTGGGTAGCCGGCCGTTCGGTGGCGTTTTGCGTCCGCTTTAGCGCGCGGGCCGCCACCTTATCCAAGCGGTTGCGCTTGATCATAGATTTAAGCGAGCCAATTCGCACTTCCACCTGTTGCCCCCGCAGCGACAGCACTTCGCCAATTGCGCCGTTGTCTTTTATGCGCACGGCGTCGCCTACCTGGATTTCTCCGCCCACCACTTCATCCGTCGGAACATTCTGGGGTTTGCGAACGGGTTGATCGGGCTTCAAATGCACCTTTTTCTCCTCTAAAACCCGCCGCGCCTGCCGGGTGGCCTCTTTCTCCGCGTTTTGCTCTTTGATGGTGCGAATGGTGTTTTCAATGGTCTGATTGGCTTCCTGAAGGATCTGCTCGGCCTCGTGCTTCGCTTGGTTGAGGATATCCTTCTTCTCGCCCCGCACGTGGTCGCGCAGTTCTTCGTATTCTTGCGCGGTTTGGGAAATTCGTTTTTCCTTGGCCGCTAAGCTCTGGGTAAGCTCCTGGTAACGGGTGCGCTCGGCTTCCAAATCAACCAGCATCTTTTCGTACTCGACCTGCGCTACGCCTACTTTCTCCTTAGCCCGCTCCAGCACCTCGGCACGCAAGCCAATTTTGCGGGCGATTTCCAGGGCGAACGAACTGCCGGGTTTGCCGATTTCTAACTGAAACAGTGGCTCCAGGCGAAGGGCGTCGTAGCGCATGGCGCCGTTCACCACGCCCTCGGCCCGGTCGGCAAACTCCTTGAGGTTAGAATAGTGCGTGGTGATGACTCCGAACACGCACTTGGCGTTCAGGTCTTCCAGAATAGCTTCGGCGATAGCCCCGCCAAACTGCGGTTCGGTGCCCGTGCCGAATTCGTCAATGAGCACCAGCGTTTTCTTGTCCGCGAACTTCACGAAGTAGTTCATACTGGTGAGATGCGAACTGTAGGTGCTCAGGTCATTCTCCAGCGACTGCTCATCGCCGATATCAATAAAGATGCTCTGAAACAGCCCAACTTGCGAGTGCTCATCCAACGGAATAAGCAATCCGCACTGCGCCATGTACTGCAGCAGCGCCACGGTCTTCAGACATACCGACTTGCCCCCGGCGTTGGGTCCTGAGATCACCAGAATGCGCTGCTCATCGTTGAGCGCAATGTTGAGCGGCACCACCGAACGGGTCTGGTGGGTCTCCGAAAGTTGCAAAAGTGGGTGGCGGGCCTGCGTCCAGTTGAGCACCCGGGCCTTCACCAGTTTTGGGCAGTGAGCATCCAGACGAAGCGCCAGCCGGGCTTTGGCACGGATAAAATCGATCATTCCCAAGAAATGATAGGCGATGCGCAAGTTGGGCAGGTGCGGACGCAGGGTGTCGGTAAGGGCGATGAGGATGCGCACCACCTCGCGCTTTTCGCGGTAGGTAAGGTCGCGAATTTCGTTGTTGATCTCCAGCACTTCGGCGGGCTCCAGAAACACGGTTTGCCCGGTGGCCGATTCGTCGTGGATAAAGCCCTTCACCCGGCGCTTGTACTCGGCCAGCACCGGTATCACCATGCGGCCGCCACGGATAGTGACGCTGGCGTCGTCGGGCGTGAAGCCCTGGGATTGGGCGCTGCGCAAAATCTGGTCGAGCACCTTGCGCAAGCGCGACTGTTCGCTCAGCAACGCCCGACGAATCTGCTTCAGTTCGGCACTGGCGTTGTTGCGCACTTGTCCCTGTTCGTCGATCACCTGCTTGATGCTGTTAAGCAGATTAGCGGGTAAAGTCACCGCACCGCTCAGTTCTTTCAGCTGCGGATAGGAGTTTTCGGTATCCTGCTCAAAAAACCGAAGGCACTGAAACAGGGTGGTGAGCGACAGCTGAATGCTGTGAAACTCTTCTTCCGACAAAAAGGCTCCGGGCGTCTTAGCGTTGTTGAGCGACACGGTGACGTCAATGAAGTGCGCCGACGGGAAGCTGCTTTCGCTGGTGAGTATGCGGCGAAACTCTTCGGTTTGATACAAAAGTTTGCTAATCTGCTCAAAGTCAGCCGAAAACTCGAGGCGGTCCACGTAGGCGGTGCCCAACGAACTGCTACACTCGTCTTTCAGGTAGCGCTTGATGGTGTCGAAGCCAATCTTCAACTCGATATTTTTAGGGTATAGCAATGCGGGTGTTCGCGATAAGTTAGTTTTTTTAGATAAAGCCCAAGCGGGCGGGGAAGGTTCCTTAATATGTTCCTCGGACAGAATTTGGAAGTAAACATTACGCGCTTGCTAAACCTTATTTATATGGAAAACTTTACTAAATAAGTGCTCAAACAGTAACTTATTATGATTGCAGCCAATTATACAGAATTTAGAACCAAGCTGAAGGCCTACTTAGATGAAGTAGAAGATAATCAAGAAACGCGGATCTTTTGTACGAATCTATCCGGCAGATGAAGTCGGGTGATACGGTAGACGGCGAACTATTGGGAGAGAAATGAAAATCACTTTTACCAAGATTGCGTGGGAAGACTATTTATAGTTGTCGGTTCCACTACGATAACTAAGATGCCAGACGATTGCTCCACCGATCACGAAGGGTAGGCTGAGCAACTGTCCCATATTCAGCCACAGTGCGTGCTCAAAGGCTTCTTGATCTTCCTTGAAAAACTCTATCAAGAAGCGCCATCCGAAAAGTAGCACTAAAAATACCCCAAGCAGCCGACCTCGCTGCTGAAATTTGGGCTGACGCTGCGAAAAAAATAGCAGCGCAAAGATAGCAAAGTATCCCATCGCCTCGTAGAGTTGCGCCGGATGGCGGGGCCACTGATCCACTGAAACAAAGATAAACGCCCACGGCACCGTTGTGGGCCGCCCGATAATTTCAGCATTCATCAGGTTGCCCAGGCGAATGAATCCACCCGCCAGAGGACCCACCACCGCCAACTGGTTAAGCACAAATGCCCAGGAAACCGTACGGTGCTTGCGAACGAACCAGCCGACGGCTAGCAGGATACCAATGACCCCACCGTGGCTGGCCAGTCCTTGGTATCCGGTGAAATGAAATTCAGGGGTAAAACTCACCGGCAGGAAAACCTCGATGGGCCGTTCCATGAAAGCTATCGGCTCGTAGAACAAAAAATGCCCCAGGCGCATGCCCAAAAACATACCGGTGACGATGACGAGGGCAAATTCTTCGAACAAGTGATCTGCTAAACCAAACCGTCGGAAGCCGCTACGCACCAGCCCGTAGCTCAGGGCAATGCCCGTGGCGAACAGCACGCTGTACCACCGTAGCGCGTAAAAACCAAGGTCGATGAGAACGGGGTCCGGATTCCAAAAAATGTACCCCAATGTGTGATTAGCGACTAGCATCCGTGGCAGCAGACGAACAAGAAGCCGTAAAACCCTACGAAGCGAGAAGTTTTCAGCAAAACACGCTGGAAAAGCGGTTTTCTGTCAGGCAGCAGCGCACCCAGTTCTTCTTCTGAAAGCAAAAATTGATTGTCTGCCGAGCGAAGGGCGCGCCAGTGGTTTCGTAGTTCTTCTAGTTCCATGATAGCTCTTGGGTGATGATGCGCTTTAGTTTTCGCTTGATCCGGTTGAGCCGGGTACTCACGTTGGTACCGGAGATGTCAAGCATCTTAGCAATCTCTCGATACTGATATCCTTCCAAATAGAGGAGCACCAGCGCTTTGTCCGATGAACTGAGATGATTTAAGGCAAAACGTATGATTTCCGCACTATCCTGGTCCGAAGGATTGACCAATTCGTACTCGGGGCGGTAGGAGCAGGTAGGCATCCGGGACTGATGGCGGGCTTTGTGCATCAGGGTGCGTAGCGCTACCTTGTATATCCAGGTAACCGGCGAAGACTCTCCCCGAAAGGTGCCGTATGATTTCCATAACTGAAGCAGCACGTCCTGGAACGCATCCTTCTGGTCTTCCTCATCAGAGAAATAAACCGCGCACAGGCGGCGCACGAGCCCCTGGTGCGGAAAAATCTGTCGGACGAAGGCTTGCTTGGCGTTGGGCATACCGTAGCGTTGGTTACTACTTGGTTAGTGCAGGTTTTATGCAATTTGTCACAGTTGCAACAAAAAAATTCTGCTTCCCCTATCCTTTAATCTACCGACTGCTGTTCGCACTGATCATATCGTTTTGTCGTAGAATCTGTCCTCTATCTTCCCCGTCACACAACCTCCATCAACTTGTGATACTTCTGTGATGCTCTTCTGGATGGTTTCAACCTACCTTTATCCCATCACTCAAACCTACGCTGCCATGTCACTGCAAAACGAATTAGATGCGTTCACTCGCTTGGTCCAGAACGAAACGCCGCCCCGCCTGCTCAGCGTTCTTGAGCGCTTCACCGATGCGCTGCGCGAACAAAACGCTAGCGCGCGTAGCCTACAGGTTGGCGACACCGTAGCGAATGTAACGCTGAACCTACCCCGTCACCGCCCGGTTGATCTCTACACCCTGCTCAACGAGGGACCGGTGGTACTGAGCTTCTGCCGCGGTGGATGGTGCCCCTACTGCAATCTTGAACTCAAGGCCCTGCACCACGCCCAGCCCGAAATAAAGCGACGGGGCGCCCAACTGATCGTTATCACCCCCGAGCGACCGGAGAACATCGCTCAAACCGTCCGTAAGAACCGGCTCGACTACCCAGTGGTGCACGATGTCAACAGCGAGGTGGCTCGTCAATTTGGACTTGCGGTCTCTCTATCAGAACCGATCAAGGCGCTCTACCGCAGCCTGGGGCTCAACCTGGCAGCGCGCAACGCCGACGTGCTGATACGCCTGCCCTTGCCCGCCACCTACGTGATCAACACCGACTACCGAGTGCACTACGCTTTTGTGAACGAAGATTACACCCAACGTGCCGAACCGGCTGAGGTGCTTGCTTCGCTCCACAGCATTGTGCCCGAACTAGTGCAATCGTACGGATAAATGGGTATATTTGATGAAAACACGGCTTCTCCCGGTTTGGATACTGAGCCAGCGTCAACAGTCACCACCCCTCCTATGGAGCGAAAGGCACTAGTCATTGAAGACGATCAGGACATTGCCACGCTGATCAAAATTAACCTGCGCGATATTAACTGCGAAACCGACATCGCTGCCAACGGCATCGACGGACTTTACCATGCCGTGAACCACCGCTACGACGTTATTATCCTGGATATTATGCTGCCCAGCATGGATGGCATGGAGGTGTGTCGGCGGATTCGCGAAGAGCGGGTAACCACCCCAATCATTATGCTTACCTCCAAGTCAGAAGAAATCGACAAAGTGTTGGGGCTTAACCTGGGGGCCGACGATTATATGACCAAGCCCTTCAGTGTGCGCGAACTCACCGCCCGGGTAAAGGCCCGCTTTCGCCGCACCTCGCTTAATCAAGAGGCAGCGGCAGCACCCGAAAACTACACCTTTCAAGGCTTAACCCTCGACCCCGTGAAGCATAAGGTGCTACTCAACAACAAGGTGGTGGAGCTCACGGCCAAGGAGTTTGATTTGCTCAAGCTGTTTATGCAACAAATCGGAAAGACCTTTACCCGAGAAGAGTTGCTCAGCAAAGTGTGGGGCTACGCCTACAGTGGCTACGAACACACCGTGAATTCGCACATCAACCGGCTACGCATAAAAATAGAAAACGATCCGGCCAACCCTACCTACATCCTAACGGTGTGGGGCGTGGGCTATAAATTTAACGATGAACTGGTTGCGTAACATCCTTCGCCTCAACAGCTTGCCGCTCAAGCTCTCTTTGCTATTTGTTGCCCTGCTGCTCACCGTCAGCGCAATCTACTTCTATATGATCCTCGGGTCCACTGGCGAATACGTGGCAGAGGTAACCCAGCAGCGCAACCGCGCCCTGGCAATTTCTATCGCTCAGGAGATGAAAATTGATTCGGCTACCAACCAAATCCCGGAAGTGAAGCTAAAAGAACTTTTCCACGCTGCCATGATCATCAACCCCAGCATTAAGCTCTACATCGTGGGGCATGCAGGAGAAATTTTGACGGCCTCGGCCGAGCCGGGCGAAGTGAAGCTCAATACGGTGAATGTGGAGAATATTGAGGCCTTCATTCACAATCGATCTCCCCTACCCATCTACAACGACGACCCCCGGGAGCCTACCCACCCCAAAATATTTTCGGCCGCCGCCCTGGCCAGCAGCGATGGTTCGCTACACTGCTACCTCTATATCACCCTGAACAATGATAGCGTGTACGGCGATGAGGCATCGGTGCGGCAGAGTTATATCTTCAAAATTGTGGGCCGGGCTCTGCTTATTGTGCTAGGGGTGGTGATGGTGATCGGCTTGCTGCTGATCTTCCTGGTGACCCGCGACCTGAAGCGCATCGTCACGGCCGTGCGCCGCATGGAGCAGGGCGACTATTCAGCCCGGGTGAGCGTGCGCTCCTCCGACGAACTCAGCGAACTGGGGGCGGCTTTCAATACCATGGCCGGTGAGATTGACGCGTCCATGCGGCAACTCAAGCAGAACGACGAACTGCGGCGCGAGCTGATCGCCAATATCTCGCACGACCTGCGCACCCCGCTGGCTTCGGTAGAAGGTTACGTTGAAACTATCTTGCTGAAGGATCACCTGCTCACCGAAAGCGAAAAGAAAAGCTACCTGGAGACCATCCTGAAAAACACCCGGAGCTTGGGCAACCTGGTATCCGAACTGTTCCAGTTGTCGAAGCTGGAGGCCAAGCAGATTCAGGCCAAGCCCGAAACTTTTTCGGTGAGTGAACTGATGCACGACATTGTGTTGCAGTTTGGCCCCAAGGCCGAAGCGCATCAGGTGTGTTTGCGCTACCAGCGCGCCGAGAACATTCCCCTGGTTTACGCCGATGTGAGCCTGATCGAGCGCGTGCTGCAAAACCTGATCGCTAACGCCATCCAGTATACTCCTGCCGGAGGCGATGTCTCAGTTGAAGTCGTCCTAGATACACAGCAGCAAGTGTGCCTAGAGGTCACCGATACCGGTGCAGGAATATCGGAACAGGATTTGCACCACATCTTTGATCGCTTCTACCGCAGTCGGCAGGTGCGTAGCCAGAGCAAAGGCGGGTTGGGACTAGGGTTGGCAATTGCCCAGAAAATTGTAGAGTTGCACCAAAGCGAACTGCACGTGCGCAGCGCGGTAGGAGAGGGAACCACGTTTTGGTTTAGCTTGCCCGCCACCACCGAACTGTTAGAAGTAAAGGCCTGATGCGTCTGCAATAAGAGGCATTAGGCCAAGGACAAATTCATGCAGCAAACTATTAAAGTTATCATTCCGGCCTATAATGAGCAGCATTCTATCGGGAAGGTAGTTCGGGACATTCCCCAGCGGTGGGTGCAAGAGATTGTGGTGGTGAACAACAATTCGACCGACGATACCGTACGATACGCGCAGGCGGCAGGCGCCACCGTGCTGCAAGAACCGCGGCAGGGCTACGGCTTTGCCTGCCTGTGCGGTATTGCGTACCTTGGCCAACAGTCGCCACTTCCCGACATTGTGGTGTTTATGGACGCTGACTATTCCGATCATCCCGAAGAATTGCCCCAGGTGGTAAATCCTATCCTAAATAATGAAGCCGACTTGGTGATTGGTTCGCGGGCTTTGGGAGAGCGTGAGCGAGGGTCGATGACCATTCCGCAGGTGTTTGGCAACTGGCTGGCCACCCGCTTGATGAGGTGGTTATACGGGGCTGAATTTACCGATCTGGGTCCTTTTCGGGCCATTCGCTACGCTGCGCTCTTGTCGCTCAATATGCAGGACCAAACCTACGGCTGGACCGTGGAGATGCAGCTAAAGGCCGCCAAGCAGGGTTTGCGGTGCGCCGAAGTGCCTGTCAAGTACCGGCAACGCATCGGAGTATCCAAGGTGTCGGGCACGGTGAAGGGAACTTTGCTGGCCGGGTATAAGATTATCTGGACGATTATAAAGTATTGGAAATGAAATAGTCCACAGTCAACAGTCGATAGTCCACAGATCATAGCATAAAAAGCTGTCTGCTGTGGACTGGCGACCGTGGACTGCGGACTTTCGACTATGGAAATCGTTATTGTTATTGGCTACGTGCTCAGTCTGCTGTTTATTTTTATGTTCAGCCTGGGACAGCTCCATCTCACCTGGCACTACCTGCGTAGCTTAAAGGAAAAGAAGCTCCCGGTTACCGAACCATCGACCTGGCCCACGGTCACGGTGCAGTTACCGATTTACAATGAACGTTACGTGGTAGAACGACTCATCAACGCCATTGCCGCCTTCTACTATCCTGCCGACCGTCTGGAAATTCAGGTGCTAGACGATTCTACGGATGAAACCGTGGACATCGTTGCCCGCCGGGTGGCGCACTACCGGGCGAAGGGCATCGACATCCACCACGTACGTCGTGCGAAGCGCACCGGTTTCAAAGCAGGAGCGCTGGCCTACGGGTTAAAGGCCGCCCGAGGCGAGTTTATTGCCATCTTCGACGCTGACTTTCTGCCCGCTCCTGATTTTCTGCGAAAAACGCTGCCGCACTTTGTCAGCCCGGCCATTGGGGTGGTGCAAACCCGCTGGGGACATATCAACCAAGACTACTCGCTGCTCACCCGCCTGCAAGCCTTCGGGCTCAACGGGCACTTCACCATTGAGCAGGGCGGGCGGCGGCACGCCGGCAGCCTGATCAACTTCAACGGCACGGGCGGGGTTTGGCGACGGTCGTGCATTGAGGAGGCCGGAGGCTGGTCGGACGATACGCTCACCGAAGACCTGGACCTGAGCTACCGCGCGCAACTCAAGGGCTGGGAGTTCTTGTATCTGGAAGACGTGGAGGCCCCGGCCGAACTTCCGGTGCTGATGCCCGCCATCAAGTCGCAGCAGTTTCGCTGGAACAAGGGAGCGGCCGAATGCGCCCGTAAGCACGCCTTCCGCATCATGGGTTCACAAAACACGCGCCCGCTGAGCGGATGGAATAGGCTCCATGCCATCTTTCATCTGTTTAACTCGTCGGTGTTTGTGTTCCTGCTGCTGGCGGCCCTGCTGAGCGTGCCCATGTTGTTTATCAAGCAGGCCAACGCCCACTACGAATGGATTTTTAACCTGGGAGGAGTGTTCATTCTAGGGTTCTTTTCGATTGGGTTATTCTACTGGGTGGCCACGCGGCGGGTGCAGCCGGGGCAACCATGGCGATACTACGTGGTGCACTATCCCTTGTTCTTGATCATCAGCATGGGTTTGTCGCTGCACAATGCTGTGGCGGTGATCGAGGGGCTGCTCGGAGTGAAATCGCCCTTTCTGCGCACGCCCAAGTTCAACGTGACCAACGCCCGCGAGAAACTAAAGCGCAACGTGTACGCGCGGGCAAAGCTAAGTCCGCTGGTTTTGCTGGAGGCGCTGTTTGCTTTGTATTTCGCCTATGGTATCTACACGGGCGTCCGTCTGGGCGATTTTGGCTTATTGCTTTTTCATCTTATGCTTTTTCTGGGCTTTGCTGCCGTAGCATTCTACTCGGTTAGGCAGACGCAGCAGGCGTGATCTGGGATAAAAGTTGACAACTTGCGCTTTGCCACGGGTTCTCAGAAGCCTGCGTTCGGCAAAGTGACGACAATCGGTAGCGGATCGAACAAAAAAAGGCTCCCCAACAGGAAGCCCTTTCCGCTTTGCTTACAAACTAACCTTTTCGTTGAATGAGTTTAACGATCTTGGCCTGGGTAGTAGCACTGACGTACGAAGGGTCGTTAAGCTTACCCACTCGGATGCTCTTGCTGTAACTTTCCAGCGCCCGTTCGGGTAGTTGGTTCTTTACGTAGTAGTCGCCCTGCACCTGCAAATTATAGACAGTTTCTTTGATGGCCAGCGATTGGTTGAGCCACCCGGCTGCCTCTTTAAGGTTAACTCCCTTGGCAATGCACTGCTCGGCCGACTCGGCCAGGGTGTGCCAATCGTCAGGGCTGGCTTGCTCCACGGCTTGCCGGGCGCGCTTGGTGGTTCGGTCGCTGTTTTGGTTGGCCAACAGGGTGATTGATGTGCTGCCTATGAGGAATAAGACAACGAATACTCGAGAAAAAACAATGGGTAATCGGTTCATGATTTTTAGTTTTGGGTTACTTAATTGATTTCGTAGAGGCCTTTCCCAACGGTGTGCCACAAATTCAATGATCTGATAGTCAGATAGATGCATAAAAGCGCTAGTTAATCAAGTGTCCGCTAACGGTACACCCACTGTTCACGGACGGACACTTTTCTCTCCGATTTTTATTTTGCCCAAAAATGCTAACTTTGTAGGCTCTTGACTTTTTCAGCTATGCAGACCGAATCCTTGGCCATTAATCAGTACGAAATCAAGGAGCTCGAGCTCAACGCCCTGCTGGAGGTTACCCAGGCGATCAACAATAATCTCCCTGAAGAATCGCTTTACAAGATTTTTAACTTCACACTGCGCGCTAACCTCAACATCAAGCGCCTGGCTCTCTACGTGCTCACCGAGCAGGAAGGCCGCGCCGACTTGTGGGAATGCAAGACCAACTTCGGTACCGAAGTCAATTTTGCCCGCGTGATGCTCAACGAGCACTTCTTGCCCGTTCGAGACATTACCTACGTCCGCGACCTGCCTGATCCGGGCTTGTTTGAAGAGTTTGACATTGCCTTGCCGGTGTCGCACAAAGAGCGCATGCTGGCCCTGGTGTTCACCAGTGGTTTACGCAAGGAAGACGACGCAGCTCCTGACCAGAGCGGCACCACCTTCGTGCAGGCCCTCAGCAACATTATTATTGTGGCCGTTGAAAACAAAAAGCTGGCCCGCCAGCAACTGGCCCAGGAAGCGGGGCGTAAAGAGATGGAAATCGCCCAGCAGGTGCAGCAATTTCTGTTTCCCAAAAACCTGCCCCACGAACCGGGCTTGCAGGTGGAAGCCAGCTACCAACCGCACCACTCCGTGGGAGGCGATTACTACGACTTTCTGCGGCTCTCGCCCGGTCATTTTCTGGTGTGCATCGCCGATGTGTCGGGCAAGGGCGTGCCCGCTGCCCTTTTGATGTCTAACTTCCAGGCCGCCCTGCGCACCATCGTCCGCCAGACTACCAACCTGCAGGAGATCATCTACGAACTCAACTACCAGGTGATGCAGAGCGCCAATGGCGAGAACTTTATCACTTTCTTCGTGGCAATCTACGATCAGCAGGCCCGCACCCTACGCTACGTGAACGCCGGCCACATTCCGCCCGTGCTGATTAGTCGGCAGTATCCCACCCAGTTGCTAGAGCAGGGCAGCGTGATGCTCGGCAGCTTTCAGCCATTGCCCTTTCTCAACGAAGGCAAGGTGGAAGGTTTAGAAGATTTCCTGTTGTTCGCCTATACCGACGGGCTCACGGAAATATTCAACGAACAAGGCGAGGAATTTGGCACCGAGCACCTGCAAGCGTATTTGGAGCAGCACGTTAATCAGGAACTGCCTACGCTGCACCACCGTCTGTTTCGCACCCTGGTTGATTTTCGCGCCGGAGAAACCTACGACGACGATATCACCTTTGTGTCGATGAAGGTGAATGCTGCTTTGTTGTCTGAATGAACTTTTTCAAAACCCCATTTCTACTCAAACGCTTCTACGCCGACTTGCTTTGGGACAAGCAAGATGAGCCTCCTATCCCACCCCGCCTTTTTCTGACCTTCGACGATGGGCCGGTGCCCGAAGTGACCCCCTGGGTATGGGACACCCTGGCTCAGTTCGATGCGCAAGCCACCTTCTTTTGCGTGGGCGAAAACGTGGACCGCTATCCGGAATTATACCAAGAAACCCTGCGCCGCCATCATGCGGTGGGTAACCATACGTACCATCACCTGAACGCCTGGCGAACCGATGTGGCGACCTATCAGCAGGATATTGACCGTTGCGCCCACGCCCTTCACCAGCACCATCCCCTTTCGAAAAGAACCTTCTACCCTTTTTCGCCCCCCCTACGGGAAGGTTCGGTTTCGCCAGATAAGAAAACTAACGGCCCACTACACCCTGGTGATGTGGGATATTTTGTCGGGAGACTTTGACGCTAATTTTTCGGCCAAAACCTGTTTGCGTAAGTGCGTCTGGCACACCCAACCGGGCACCATCATCATCTTCCACGACAGCCTGAAGGCCCGGCGAAATCTAACCCACGTGCTACCGCGGTACCTAGAGCATTTTGCCCAAGCGGGCTACACCTTCGCCACCCTCTAATGCTGCTGGTGACTGCGATCCTGACAAGCACGGTGGTGGTGGTCAACGGATTATTGATTCTCGGCTGGCTATTTAATTATCGGCGCTTTGAAGCTACCGGGGCAATCGAATATCCACGCGTGGCCGTGCTGCTAGCCGTTCGTAACGAGGCAACGCATTTGCCCGCGTGTCTGGACCATCTGTTGGCGATGGATTATCCCGCCGACCGCTGCTGCGTGTGGGTGGGCAACGACCAATCAGAAGACGCGACCCTGGCCATTGCCCAGCAGTATGCCCAGCGCGATCCGCGCATTCGGGTGGTAGATGTAACCGGCCAACTGGGCGAGGCACGGGCCAAAGCCAACGTGGTTGCCCATCTGGTGCAGGCCAGCGCCCAGGTAGCGCTCCCCGCCGACGTGCTGCTCATCACCGACGCCGACGTGCGGGTCAATCCGGGCTGGGCTCGCGCCATGGTGCAACGTTGGCAGACCGGTTCGCCGCCCCGTCCGGTGGGGATCGTCACCGGAGTCACCGTGGTGGCGGGCCGGGGCGCGGGAGCGGCGGGGCAGCGCATCGACTGGTTGTGGGCACTCGGCATGGTGAAGGTGGCCAGCGATCTGGGCATTCCGGTAGCTACCCTGGGCAACAACATGCTGCTGCACCGGGACGCGTACGAAGCCACCGGTGGGTACGAAACCTTGCCGTTCTCCATCACCGAAGACTTCCAGATTTTGCATGAGACGGTAGGATGCGGCTACGGATTCCGCAACTGCATCGATACCGAAACTTTGGTGATGACGCAGCCGATGGGCAGCTTGGCCGAATTACTCCAGCAGCGCAAACGCTGGACGCGCGGAGCGCTACAGCTTCCTTTTTATTTGGTGGGCATTTTGGTGTTGCAGGCCTTGTTTCTGCCGTTGTTGCTGGTGGTTGCCGGACAAAATCTGGCGCTGGCCGCAGTACTGGGGATTGCTAAGGCCGCTTCGCAGGGCGGTTTCATTCTCTTAGTAGTCCGAAAGATTCGGTTGCCACGTCCGCTCCGCCGACAAACCTTGTGGTACCTGCTGGGGTTCGAGCTTTACGTGTCAGTGCTTTCGTTCGTATCTTTGTGCTACTACTTGCTTCCTACCGGGCTGCGCTGGAAAGGGCGGCACTTTTAGCACCAATTCGTAGCGAACCTAAAATTACGTACAGACGCAATGCTTTGCGTCTCAATCCATCATCCGCCATGACATTTATCGACACCCACGCCCACGTATACGATCAGCAGTTTGATGAAGACATTCGGGACGTGATAGAACGTTGCCAGGAGGCGCAGGTGTCGGCGATCTATATGCCCAACATTGATCACACCTCGGTGGATGCGATGCTGGAACGCGAACTGCGATATCCTGAGCAGTGCGTGGCCATGATGGGGCTTCATCCTTGTAGCGTGAAACGGGATTTCGAGCGCGAACTGTATCAGGTGGAAGCGTGGTTAGGCAAGCGCGCCTTTGCGGCCGTCGGCGAAATTGGGCTGGATTACCACTGGGATACTACCTTTCGGTTGCAGCAACAGGAGGCACTGCGCATTCAACTGGGCCTGGCGCAAAAGTACGACTTACCCATTGTGCTCCATACTCGAGACTCGTTCGATGATGTTGTTGCCTTGGTGGAGGGACAGGACGAAGCGTTGCGGGGCGTATTTCACTGCTTTGGTGGCACAGCTGCTGAGGCAAAACGGGTTACCGATCTGGGCTTTTATCTGGGCTTGGGCGGAGTGGCTACCTTTAAAAACGCAGGGATGGACAAGGTAATTCCGCATTTAGACCGGCAACGGGTGGTGCTGGAAACCGACAGTCCCTATTTAGCGCCCGTGCCGCACCGCGGGCAGCGCAACGAGCCTTCGTACGTTCCCCTGATTGGGCAACGCGTCGCCGACTTGTGGGACGTGTCGGTGGAGGAAGTGGCGCAACAGACCACCGAAAATGCCCGGCGACTGTTCGGCAAAAGCAAGGATCCTGTAGCATAGTGCGTGACGCTCTGAAGACGCTCCCATCAGGTAGTGTGAGGGCTTTTAGTCCTTCGTTGCTGCTAACCGCTAATATGCCCTTTCGGTTTCTGCCAAAACGATTACCTTTAGGAGACTGCTTGCTCCATGAAGACCAACTACAAAATAGTCAATGTCAACACCGGCTTCTCGGGAGCGCCGCGGGCGGCGGTGCTTATCATCTATACCGGGGGTACCCTCGGCATGACCTACGATCAGGCTGGTGTGCTGGAACCCTTCAACTTTTCGCGCATTGTGGAGAAGGTGCCTTCCCTCAAGGAGTTTAGCATCCAGATTACGGTCATCTCTTTTCCTCAGCTCATCGATTCTTCCAACGTGCGTCCTGAGCACTGGGTAGATATGGCCTACATCGTGTATGAAAACTACCGCCGCTTCGATGGTTTCGTGATCGTGCACGGCACCGATACGATGGCCTACAGCGCCTCGGCCCTCAGCTTTATGCTGGAGAACCTGGCCAAACCCGTGATATTCACCGGTTCGCAATTGCCCATCGGATCAACCCGATCCGATGCGCACGAAAACCTGGTGACGGCCCTGGAGATTGCCAGCGAGAAGAGTGGCGGGGTAGCGATGGTGCCCGAAGTATGTATTTATTTTGGTAACCTACTGCTCCGCGGCAATCGCAGCAGCAAACGGCAGAGCATCCACTTCAACGCGTTCGAGTCGGAGAACTATCCGGTGCTGGCCGAAGCGGGGGTGCTCATTGATTACAACCTTTCGGCCATTCGCCCGGCCTTGCCCGATGGCCAGCTCATCTACCACCGGCAACTCAACACCAACGTAGCGGTGCTCAAGCTTTTCCCCGGGATCAGTCGGCGGGTGGTAGAAAGCATTCTGCAAATTTCTGATCTGCGGGGGCTGGTGCTAGAAACTTTTGGCTCGGGTAACGCCCCCACCGACGCCTTCTTGCTCGACAGCCTGGCTGATGCTACCGGGCGGGGCCTGGTGGTGCTCAACATCTCCCAGTGCAGCGGGGGGCGCGTCATTCAGGGGCGCTACCAAACCAGCAAACGCTTGGACGACATCGGGGTGGTAAGCGGCAAAGACATGACCACCGAAGCGGCGGTGACCAAGATGATGTATCTGCTGGGAAACGAAACGGATACGGAGCGAATCAAAGAATTGCTGCCCACCTCGCTGCGGGGAGAAACCTACTGAGCGGGGAGATGGCCCTTTTATCTGAGGTAAGCTTTTGCGGAATAGGCCCATTGGCAGCGAGCTATCGCCGAGAACGCCAGGATACCTTACATTGCGATTTGTCGGGAAGATGCTGCGAAGATTAGCACTTAAACGCGCTAATCTTCGAGTTTAGCAATAATATATCTGTTTCGTTCGATATTTATCGAACGGAATCGATTATATTGGTTGAATGAATTGCCAAAACTTGCAAATGGTAGGGATTATTAATTTCTTTGCTATCCGGGTGAAACTCAAAAAACAGTGAAAGCCTCGGGAGAGGTGGCCGAGTGGCTGAAGGTGCTCGCCTGGAAAGTGAGTGTACCTCGCAAGGGTACCGCGGGTTCGAATCCCGCCCTCTCCGCTGTCTCAACAAACGCGTAACCACTAACCTTTTATTCATAAACTCTTTTTTACACTCCAACAGACGACTGCACTCTTATGAAAAAGTTATTCGCTTTGCTATTCTTAGCCAGTTGCCTAACCTTAGGCCAAACCAACGTATTATTTGCTCAGGATGCTACCACTGACACCACCATGATGGAGGAGGCTGCTACCGATATGGAACAAGAAGCCACCACGGCCGCGTCTAATGTAGAAAGCGCTGCCGACATGGATTTGGTTGACGAGGCCGAAGAGCAGTCATTTCACCAAAATGTAAAGTCTAAGTTCATCGAAGGAGACTGGAAGTTTATGTCTCCCGTACTGATCTGCCTGATTCTGGGCTTGGCCATCGCCATCGAGCGAATTATCACCCTGAACCTAGCCTCTACCAACACCAAGAAACTATTGGCCAACGTAGAAGACGCCCTGAACACCGGTGGAGTAGAAGCCGCCAAGGATGTGACCCGCAACACCCGCGGACCGGTAGCCTCTATCTTTACCCAGGGCCTGCTGCGCTGGTCGGAAGGCGTAGATATGGTAGAGAAGTCCATTATTTCCTACGGATCGGTTGAGATGGGCCGCCTGGAGCGCGGACTGGTCTGGATATCGCTCTTTATCGCCATTGCCCCTATGCTCGGCTTTATGGGCACGGTAATCGGGATGATCGGTGCCTTTGACGCCATTGAAGCAGCCGGTGATATTTCCCCCTCGCTGGTAGCGGGCGGTATCAAAGTAGCGCTGCTAACCACCGTAGCCGGTTTGATCGTGGCGATTATCCTGCAGTTGTTCTACAACTACTGCGTATCTAAAATCGACAGCTTGGTGAACAATATGGAAGATGCTTCTATCTCACTGGTAGATATGCTGGTGAAGCACAAAGTGACCGGCGGTGCCACCACCGCTACGCGCATCGACTAACGCGATTACCCTACACAACCATTTTGGGGAGAGCACCGCAGGGTACTCTCCCTTTCACTCACTTGATCGTAAAACCAATACCCTCATGGATCAATTTGTTTCTACCTACGGATTGTACGCTGCCTATATTCTACTGGGCATTGCTATCCTAGCTGCTATTCTGATGCCGCTTATCCAATCGTTCAGCAACCCCCGCGCCCTGCTCGGAGCCCTTGTTGGAGTTGTCGCCATTGCGGTGCTGTTCTTCATTGGATACTCTATCGCTGGCAACGAAGTGGTGCCGTTGTACATCAAAAACAACGTTTCCTCAGCCGTTACCTCCAAGATGATCGGCGGAGCGCTAATCACCATGTACATTCTCATCTTGCTGGCACTGATTAGTATTGTTGTTACTGAAATCACCAAAATTTTCAACTGATATGGCACGTAAAAAAAGAGGAGCCGCCGAAGTGAATGCCGGGTCAATGGCCGACATCGCTTTCTTGCTGCTCATATTTTTCCTGGTTACCACCACCATCGCCTCGGACAAAGGACTGGCCATTCAACTGCCCTCTAAGCCCGATCCGAATGAGCCGCCGCCGGATATAAAACTCAATGAGAAGAACCTGTTTAAAATTTTGCTCAACTCCGAAGACCGAATGCTGGTGGAAGGAGAGCCGATGGAGGACATGAGTCCGTTACAGGATATGGTGAAAACATTTGTGTTGAACAACGGACGTGATCCGGAATCTTCTGAAAATCCGCAAAAAGCGATTGTCTCGTTTAAAACCGACCGCGGAACCAGTTACGAGAAGTACATTCAGGTGTACGATGAAGTGAAAGGGGCTTATTACGAAATCTACGCGGAGAGGCTAAGTATAACCGCCAAAGAAATCCGCGATGGCGATCTTGAGCCCAGCATGAAAGATCGCTATGATGCTCTAAGAAAGGAAATTCCGATGGCGATCTCAATTGCCAAACCGTCTAAGGCCACCGAAGCAAGCCAGTAGCCTACGGGTGAATTACTGAGTGTGGCATTCAGACTAATTGTATTGTCATCACGGCGCTTTCTACGATAAGTTGTTCATCTAAACTTTATTATATTATGTCAAAGTTTAAGAAAAAATCCTCGGCAAGTCAGGATATTCCCACCTCCGCCCTGCCCGACATCATTTTTATGCTGCTCTTCTTCTTCATGGTGACCACCGTGTTGCGTGAGCAGGATATTTTGGTGAAACAGCAAATTCCGAAGGCCGAACAGCTCACCAAAATGCAGAAGAAATCACTGGTGAGCTATATTTATATTGGTAAGCCCAAAGATACCAACCGCTTCGGCTCAGAACCGCGCATCCAGACCAACGACGTGCTGGTGGAACCTTCGGCTATTGTGCAGTTCGTAAACCAAGAGCGCGACAAACTAGATGAGGGCGAGCGCAGTCAAATCACCATGGCGATGAAGGTAGACAGCGAGGCCCGCATGGGGATTGTATCTGACGTGCAGGAAGAACTGCAGGAAGCCAACGCGCTCAAAGTGCTATATTCTACCCTACCCGAAGGTGACGTTGTTCAATAAACAGGCGCTCAGCGAAAAGCAAAAACAGTAACTACACCGCACAATCTGCTTTAGAGCCCTTCCTGCTTTTGTGGGGGGGCTTTTTTTATGAACCCACTGGTCTCCATCATCATGGCAGTGAAGGACACCGAACCCTATCTGCCCGAGTGCCTCGATTCCATTCTGGCCCAAACCTACCCGCACTGGGAACTGCTGGCAGTAAACGATCACTCCACCGACCGTTCGTCCGATATCTTACGCTCCTACGCCGCCCAAGACTCCCGAATTCGAGTGTACAACAGCGACCGCCCCCTGCTAATCCCGACGCTGCAAGTAGCTTACCACCACAGCCAAGGTCCTCTGATTAACCGCATGGACTCTGATGACCGTATGCCCGTTGATAAGCTTGAAGCGCTGGTGAAGGCGTGGCAGCAGCACGGACTGGGTACCGTGATTGCCGGAGGCACTGAGCATTTCGTGGACGAAGGCGAGGTCGGTGATGGGTTTCGACGCTACGAACGCTGGCTTAACGACGTGGCCCGCCGCAGTGCCCATTATCAGGAGATTTATCAAGAATGCGTAATTCCCTCCCATTCCTGGCTGATCCATCGCGACGACCTGGACGCGGTGGGCGCGTTTGACCCCGAGGTGTACCCTGAAGACTACGATCTGTGCTTTCGCTTTTACCGACAGAAACTGCGCGTGGTTGGTCTGGACAAGGTGCTGCACTACTGGCGTGATCGGCCCGACCGCATCTCCCGCACCTGGGAATGCTACCAAGACAATCGCTACTTCGACCTGAAACTGCGCTACTTCTACGAACTCGACCGTGACCAAAGTCGCCCGCTGGTGCTGTGGGGAGCCGGGCGCAACGGAAAAGACCTGGCGAAACAACTGCTCACCTACGAAGATACCTTTCACTGGGTATGCGACAATCCACGCAAGATTGGCAAAGATGTGTACGGCATTCGGATGGAGGATTTTCAGCGGATTCCGGAGTTGGATAACTCCCAGGTGATCATTGCGGTGGCTTCGCAAGATGACAAAGAGACGATTCGGCGTCACTTGTCAGGCTGGAGTAAGGAATTAGGAAAAGACTATTGGTTTTTCACGTAGCAGTGCGCGTTGAACAAACAAGAAAATGCGGCGGCTACTCTAGCTTTTCATGATTAGCCGCTGCGCGGTAACCTCCACCTCATCTAACAACTGGCTAAGCATTGCTTCGGTGGTGAACACGTTCATCAGCGTGGTGCGCAAATAGTGGCGACCGCGCAGCTGGGTCTGCACAATGTAGAATTTGCCGTCTTCCAGCATCTCCTGGCGGATACTAGCGTTCAGTTGATTTAGCGTATCATCCGCTAACCCACGGCCCACGTAGCGGAAGCAGGCAATGTTCGATTCAGGGGCCAACGCGAGCTCCAGCGCCGGGCGCTGCTCAATCATTCGAGAAAAAGTGCGGGCCAAGCCATATAAATAGTTAACATTGTCGGTGAAGATGGCGGGGCCGTAGGTACGCAGAATGGAATATACTTGTAAACTCATCATTCGTTTGGTGCACTCGAAGGCCCGTTTGCCAGAGTTGAACCACTCACCTTCGGCGTCGCTGAGCAAATAGCTGGCGCGCTGAGCAAAGGTTTGGTAGGAAAGCTTCTCATCTTTAAACAACAAGCCGGTGGTGATGGCCGGGGTCAGCATCATCTTGTGAAAGTCGATGGTGACAGAATCGGCTCGTTCTAATCCCTTCACCAGGTACCGATATTCCGGCGAGAAGGCGGCGGGCACCCCGTGCGCTCCGTCCACGTGAAACCACAGGCTGTGCTGCTGGCAAAAATCAGCGATGGCATCCAGTGGATCATAGGAGCCGGTGGAGGTGGTGCAGGCCGAACCAACCACCGCAATCACCCGTCGGCCGTCGGACTGGGCTCGTTGGTAGCAAGCTTCCAATTGGTCGGGATCTAGTTTGTAATGCGCGTCGGTAGGTACTTTGATTACACCTCCCTCGCCCCATCCCATCACCCGCACCGCCCGGTCGATGCAGTAGTGTGCTTCTTCAGACACCAGCAGTGCTAGGGGTTCGGTGGTGCCGCTCTGCCAAGCACCCGCTACTTGGTGCTGCCGAGCGGCCAACAGTGCCGTAAGGTTAGAAAGCGTTCCGCCCGAGGTCATGAGCCCTCCCGCCCCCGGTCCGTAGCCGATCATCTGAGCCATTTGTTGGATCACAATACGCTCCAGCGCCGACGACACCGGGCCCATCTCGTACACGGCCATGCCGTTGTTCAAAAAAGCGCTTACCAGCCCCGCCAGAGCGGCCACCGGAGCGGGCGGGGCCACTTGGTGGCCCACGTAGTGTGGATGGTGCAGGTGCATCGACTGCTGCACCACCACGTCCCAGAATTGGTTGACCTGATCATCCGGGCCCTTCCGGTAATCGGCCTGCCAGTTATCCAGCCGATCGTCGGGCGACTGCCAGGGCAGCACCGCCGTGCGCGGATCGTGCTGCATATTGGCCATATAATCGGCCAGACTGTCGATCAGTTGATGTCCTTGATCCCTAAAGCGTTCGGGATCATGGGCGTAGCGTAGGAGGTCGGTCATCGTTGAAGGGGGCTAGTTGTGCGGGTTGGCAGTGGCTTGGTCGATCAGGTTCATTTCATCGGGTGAGAAGGTGATAAGCGAAGCCGCGGCGTGCCCGGCCTCCGACATCTTTCCCCAGGTTTTAGCTGCCACCGAAATCACCTTTTCTTCAGAATGTTGAGCCAGGAAATCACCGAAGTAGAACTGCAGAAACACCAGACAGATCACGTCTTCCAGCGTCTGCATCTCCGGGTCGCGCTTCAGGTTCTTCTTATTGAGCAAATCTACCACCTGACCGATGGTCGCTGCATCGTAGCCCTCGGCCTCCATAATTTCGGCGGCTAGTTCGCCGTGGAACTTCTTGAGATACGTGCGCCACCGCAGGTAGCCCTTCCGGTCCATCGGATACGAATCGCGGGGTACCGTCCACCGGCGAATGTGCTGGCAGCGGGTGGCCAACCGCAGCGCTTCCGAAGCATTGGGCGCATACTCGGTAAGTACCCTACTCATCCGCTGGGCATAGAGCAGCTCTTTGGGCGCCTCGTTGCCGTTCTCATCAACTTCTGAGCGAGGGTCCTCCTGGTTGGCCACGTCGAAGGCCGCCAGGGTGCGTTCGAGGCGCGATGGATCAGCGAGATCATCGGTAGGGGAATTGAGCCAGTCGGCGGTTACTTCGTTGAGCTTTTTCACTTTGTACTCAAAGTCGCCCTTGAGTTGGTCGCGCACTTCCTTAAGGTTGTCGAGCAGGGTTTGCACGTCGTCGGGAATGGCCATTTCTAAATACTCACGGATGCGTTTGGTGAGCGTGGGCGATTTGCCGTTGCTGGAGATGGCGATCTTCAGGTCGCCCTTCTTCACCACCGAACTCAGGTAGAAGTCGCACAGGTCGGGCGTGTCGGCCACGTTGGTCATGATGCGCCGCTGCCGGGTGATTTTCTTGATGCGCTCGTGCAGGGCGCGGTCGTTGGTGGCCAGAAATACCAGGTCTCGGTCGCGCAGGTCGCGCCGCCGGAAGGCCCGCTCCACCACCTGCACGTGCGGGTGCGTTTCGGCCAGGCGGTGGATATCGGGTTGCAACACCTCGGCCGCCACCAGCGTAACCCGGGCGGCGGGGCTGTTCTTTAGGATAGCCTCCAGTTTCTCTAGGCCCACGTAGCCGCCGCCCACCACAAGCACGTCGAGCTGGTGCAATTTGAAGAAAACGGGGAACAACGTATTGCCAGTAGTATCAGAAGTGTTATTCATAGGAAGGGTAAACGGGAAATTGAGGAGGGTGGTTTGAGAAATTTGGGGCGAGATTGGGTTGCCATTCCCTTCCCCATAGCCCACGGATTAATCCGTGGGCTATGGGGAAGGATTTGTCGGCAGGTAAGACAATCAATCGTCCTTTCGGATGAGCAATCCCATCACTAGCCGTTTATTTCGTGCAAGGCCAGTAACGCATCATATTCTTCCTGGAAATTGCGTTGCTGGTGGTGCTGCTTTTGGTTCAGAATGTACTGGTACACTTGGTCTATCACCGACTCGCTCACCGAATACGCCGCGTAGCCAACCTGCCACGCAAACCCCCTCCCGGCCTGTTGCACACAGCGCTGCGCCATACCTTCTTGCTGATTCACCCAGTGCGACGTGCCTCCCTTCACCTGTTTGATGACTTCGGCGATGGACTTTTGCGGGCTGAGCAAAAAGAGGCAGTGCACATGATCCGGCATGCCGTTGACAATGCGGACCGGACAGCCGGAATCCTTGAGTTGCTGTTGCATATAACGATGCACCTTTTGCTCAATAGATTCATCCAGGAAGGGCAACCGGTATTTGGTCAACCAAATCGCGTGTATCCATATCTTGTTGAACGAATGGGGCATGACATGTTGAATTATCGTTTTACATGTTTCTACCGGATTAAACCGTTGAAACGGTTCGGGGGTTTGGTGTTGTCCCATAGCCCACGAATTAATTCGTGGGCTATAGACGTGATGCGTGTTGTTAACGGTTTCAACCGTTTCTCTTATTACGTTATCATATCTGATATAGCGGATTGAACGGCCTTGTAGGCGATTCCATCACGTGTTCCAGGAATATTCGGAAACCTTGTGTTAAAACCTTGATGAGCCTCTACCCGGGATAAAAACAGGCCTTGGTTGAGAGCAGCATATGCTACTTTTTCGGGGCTGTCGAATCCTTTCTTAACGGCGGTCGATAAGCATTCTAAAACGGCTGGCTTCTGATATGTTACGCCAAGATCCTCACAAAGGATGATGGTTACTTGTGCTACTATGTTTAGAAAAAAAGAGAATGACTGTGGAGCCACACTTGTAGCTAGTGTGCGAGCTCTGGTGCATTTCGTATCGGTTCCATTCAATATTTGATCAATAACACTTAGAGGGTTGCCAGAAATCCAAGCTAGCAACCCTCTATGAAGTATATCAAAATCGCTATCGCTGAGAATATCCGAAGCTCGCCGACCAACAGCTTTCAGCACTTTATTAAGGCTGTAGCTAAAACAAAACTCTACTGCGGCAGGAGTAACCTTTAGCCATTCTATCAACCACTCAATCCATTCAGTAACAGATAGTGGTAGGGTTTCTACGTCTGCTTGCAGGCGATTGTAAAGCTCTTGAAGAACATCTGGAGAGATGCCAGATTGAGTAGTCATCTTGACCAGCCACGCTGATGCGTGCTCGACTTTGATTTCTGAGAGTCTATTTTTGAAAGTAGCTACCTTCTCATTAAAACTACTTTCCTCCGCCTGCTTTCTAGCTTGATAGGCAGCGAAGGATCGCGAAAGCATACTTTCAGTTAATGATAGCTCGCCACTATTAGAGGATTGTTCGAGCAGTCGATGGAATACGTACACGACATCATCATCGATCTCATCACCATCCTGTACATGGTCTAAAATCCTTTGTAAAGGATCGGTCATATGAACACAACATTCTTGTGGTGGCAAATTGATTGCAAAGCCGCTAGAGCATTTTCTTCAGGAGTAGAAGGGTTCTCTTTGAAGTAAGCCACTTGTTCTGGAATGAGTAAGACGATACCATTGGCAAGATGGCCAGCACGGCCCGCCCTTCCTGCAGCGTTCAATAGCTCATGTGCTTTCAGTGGTTCTCGGTTGTTACCTGTCCCATGTCTCTTGTCGCCAGCTAAAATTGCTAATTGCGCCGGAAGATTCATACCCTGCGAAAGGGTGGTGGTAGCTACAATAACAGGTATGCCATCACTTCTTTTAAATAGACTTTCTACCAAACGTTGCTCTAAAAAAGTAAGACTGGCACTATGAGGAAAGGCAGAAGAAAATTCTTCCAAATCAGAATGCTCTTCTTCTCCTAATTCTGTACATATGGCAGTCCATAGGCGTTCTTCCTTCTCGTTAAACTGCAAGTTGTATTCGAGTTTTTCGTTTATTTTCTTTGCAGTAGAGACCGTATGATTGGGCTGATTGACAAATACTATGGTCTTTAGACCTGACTTTGCTGCCGATACTGCTAACTCGGCAGCTACTTGGTTTGCGTTCGCAGCAATACTGATCCTATTATTTTGCAACAATTTTCCTGAAAGAGAAACGGTACCCTCAGATAATTTACTTAAACTCACATCCTGTGGATTCTCAGGGTGCCAACTATGAAGGAGGCCGAAGAGCGAATACGGTGTTGCTTTCAGCTCTCTTTTTGCGTTAGCCGAAATATTTGTAGCGCTAGAATTGCTCTGTTGAGTTCGGGCGTTCTGCCGAGACAATTCAACTTCATTTCTCGCATAAGTAACTACCCCTCTAGCCTGTCGACTAGGTTTCCATACTATGTTTATCGGAACACAGCTACGACCTGTTAACTCTTCCAGCCATTCAGAAAACTCCTCTTCATTATCAATCATTGCGGAGAGAAAAAGGAAGTCTGCATCAGGGATAATCTTCTGGAATGCGAGTATGCAAAGCATACTATCTAGGGCGCGTCGTACATTCCCGGTCTCAGGATTTATCATGTGGCATTCGTCAAACACTAAAAGGCCAGCGTTAGTAAAAGCAGACGGTATAAAACTTAGTAAGGCCAAACACTTCTCTGGAGTCATCACTTCAACAGGTTGAAGTTCATCATCAACTCCAAGATCAAATCGAGTTCTGAGGAAACGCTATTGCCTATTAGCTCTTCTGGGAAAGCTTCTTTTAGATCGTATTGCAACTGCTCTACCAATGCGTTGGTAGGTGCTAGAAATATTACTTGCTTGCCTTGGGCTAACACTCCAGCCATCTTCACCTCAGCCAGGGTTGTTTTGCCTGCGCCAGTCGGTAAAACCAGAACTGCCGAATTTCCGCTGAGGTGAAACCCTTTGTCAAGAGCCTCACGGTGATTAGGCCAAAGCACTGGCTTTGTTCTTGCACGATGCCGGAGCCAGTTTTTCCATTTATCAGAATCTATTCCGTCAGGTGGATTAATCTTATGAATGGAAGCATCTTCTAATGTGCCCGCTACCCTCAACAGAAGAGCTGCCATATGTTGAGGTCCAGGGTAAGTTGTCACAAATGATGGTTCAACGCCACTTTCAGTATCGGTATGATTATAAGCAGAAAGATCAATTACTTTTTCAAAAGCTTCTCTCGGTGTAGTAAATCTATTAGAAAAGGTTGGTGGTGGGGAAATGTCTAGTATCAGCGTTGCTAGGTGTTCTACGGCCTCGAGTATTACTTCATACAGCGAGTAGGTTGCCATTTCGTATATATCACCTTCAAATTTAGAGATTTCGACTCGACGTTCTGCCCTTGAAACGATCTCTCCATAATTGCCCCTTCCTAGGTCACGAATGCTCTCGCCCAGCATTTGGTAGAACAGGCTCTCAACGCTGGTGTCTATATTAATGTAAGAAGCTGCCTCACGCGCATCGGGGTATTGTTCAGCTACGAGGAACAGCAACACCGTAGCAACTGATGCTGCGATATGATCTCGACTAAATAATTCTGAGTCACAGCTTTCGAGATATCTGCTATTTCTAGATAAAACCTGGTAGGCAGAACCTGAGACAAAGGCAGATGCTCTTCTGGTTGGTTCGTTTTCATCAAGTCCAGTAATAGTTTCGTATGTTTCTGCTATTCTTACTAGGATAGCTATTATCGGGTCTTCATTACTACTTCTTTCCTCTTCATCAAACGCTTGGATACGTTCACTGACGAGCATTGCGTAGTATCTGGTCAGTATTCTTGGAAGGTCACTTGGGTCTATGCTATGGATAACTAGCGGAGCACTTCTTAAAAGTTCAGAAGATTGAGCATCGAACATGTTACTTATAGTTTCTCAATGACAAGTGAAGCAAAGTCTTCAAACCACTTACGTAGTTCACAGGAAGTAACGAAAGTTGCTGCAATTCGCTTACCTGGTAAGATGCCTTCTAACCCTTCGTATCCTGAGAATATTCTGCTACGCATATTATCGTTATCGCTCTCGCTGTCAATAACTAAGCTTGCTCTATATCCTCGTATCAGCAATTCCCGGTTTAGCTATTCTAGCTGAATTTTGTATTGTATGGCCACGAAGGCGAAGAGTTGTTTCATAGTTTGGAACTGGATCATAGTGAAAGCTGCTCGGATAGCTTGCCAAAGTTTGGCTTTAGTGCCTAATCCCTTCCATAGCGTGCGGAAGTACTCACAGGCGTATTGCCGGATTTGATCTATCGTAAAAGCTAGCATCATCAGATAAGCCAGCACCGTACATAGCTGGTCTTGACCGTGCCCATAATTATGCTCAAAATGGTAGCCTTGGTTTTTTAGGGTGTTAAACGTTTCGTTTTCTATCTTCCAGCGTGCTCTTCCGGCTCGCATCACCTTTTCCAGATTATTCTGTCGTAGAACAATATCGGTAATCCAACTAAATGTAGTGGTCTTGCCCTTCTTATCTACCTGTTCGTAGTGTAACATATTGACTCTGATGTGCGCTTGCGTGCTGTTCAAAGGCAGGTTGTTAACCCAGCGGAAGTGGTGTTGGATGCCCTTTTCCGAGTAACTGTATTGCCCTGCCTGACCGCTTTGCTGACGCGCGGCGAACTGGCTGAACAAGGCTTTGTTTCCATCGGGTTTGCTGCCGATGATAAACGAGTGACCATCGCTTTGCAATTGTTCAATGAAGGGGCCATTGGCATACAGCGCATCGGCGACTAACACAAACTTTTCTTCGGCATAGCTTTGGCGTAAACCTTCCAGCAACCGCTTTGCCGCGTTGCGCTCACAATCATTCTTTATGCATCCATCCGTATTGGCAATCGGTTCGCAGCGCATAGGAAACACCTCTCGCTTATCAGGATGAACTAGCACAGCAGAAAGCATTTGATGGCTATAGGTAAGTTGACCATCCTTGTGCTGCTTCCGCAAACAGTGCTTACAGTGCACTTTCTTAGAAGAAAAGTACTCTACGCCATCTATTGAAACAATGAGCTTGCCCTTCCAATATTGGTATTCCTCAACTATACGACAGTCTTTCAATACTGTATACAAACGCCGAAAGCCTATCTGCAAAGCAGTGGCATCCACTCGGTCTAACACCTCACGCATCTGCGTGTCTGAACATATCCTGCTAATGCCATACAGGCTTTGCAAGTTGCCTTCCTCGGCCTGACTACGCTTCTCAAAGCTTAGCAGTGAAGGACTCTTCAGTGAAAACATCGCAAATGCTGAACTCAGTACATCCATCATACTAATGCTTGCATTGCTACGCCGATGATCCGCTATTGTAGTAAACATCCCTTGAACTTCACCGAGCAGATAACTGAATCGGCTCTGCTTTTTACGTCTCTTGGCTATCCATCCCATAGCAACAAAAATACGCGCCGCACGCCTTATTTGCTAAACCGGGAATTGCTGTCCTCGTATATTTTGATTCAAGGCTTCACCAGCAATTATTGCTCTTCTGTCATTAGGAATAGACGCTTGCCGTATAAGATTGCTTATAGTAGCTTATAATTTTCTGCCTTCTTTCCCTTCGTTGAATCTTTTAAAGCATGGAAGTATTTCATCTCGGAATGCTGCTCGTGGATCTTCCATACATTTATCTTCAAAAATGGTGGTAGTAATAGGTGAGTGGGTTACCTCGTCAAGAACAATCATAAGTCCGTCCAATCCCGATGTCGTAGAATCAACGTGCGGGTCTTTAAGTAATGCGTTTTGTGGGTAGACGTTGCGAGCTACTATCCATGAAATAGCTTCAAACAAAAATCCGTCTCGGTGCCATTTCCTGGCACCTCTTTCTTCTTGACCGTCTTCGTCTCTGTGTACAGAAAGGTACTTTACACATGCCTGTTTCCACTCTTCATCCATAGCAGGTGTAGTGCTACTTAAACCATTTATAATATTTTCAGCATGAAGTACTTGCCCTTTTGCGATGAAAGCAACTAGTTCTGCTAGTTTGTCAAGATCATGAACTTCCCACCGATTTCCAGTGCAATGTTCTGTTGTCGTTGCTTCTGTTGATGTGATAAACTCTACGGTTTCGGTATGGCAACTTGACTTCATTGGTTGTAAGTACCCTGATATGGAATGTCACAAGATAGAGAGATGGCTGTAAAATGAAAAAGCAATTTATTCTTTGTGTATTGCAATCGGCAGTTGCCAACTGTACGCTTCATGTACTGACGAACCTCTTTCATTTTCTGAAACGTCACTCTTTATCTCACCCGTGAACTCATTCTCAATTACATGCGCGCCCTCCGCGCCGGGGATACCGAGGTGCGCGTGCCGGGGTAAACCATTGAAATGGTTTCGATTATCGTATATTTCCCATAGCCCACGGTTTAAACCGTGGGCTATGGGAAATATATTCAAGCCATCCCGGCACCCTCACTCCTGGCGCAACCACCCAGCGACCCCTCCCCGCCTTACCTCCGCAAAGCGCAACCGCTTGTTGAAGTCTTCAAGCCTTCCCGCCCCGAAGCGGCATCGCTCGGAAGGGCCGTTGCGTTCATGCGCCACGAAGCGGGTGCGCCGGAAGCGGCCTCCCCGTAGTCCCGCCCCCTTTTTCTTACGTGCCCGGATCAACTTCTTCACGGCACAAGCTAGCGATAAAAGGGGTTCGGGCCGAAGTGGCGGTGCAAAAAGTTAGTTTCCCGCACCTACGTACCCTTCGGTGAACCTTGGGTTATGCTTCACCCAGCCGTCCGCTTATTTTTGCTGCCTCACCATTATCACTGCCCGTATGAAAAAGTACCAAGACCAATTTCTCCAGCGCACGCTCATCGCGCTCACCAATGCCCTGAACACGCCCGAACTGCTAGCCGTTCTGGAGCGATTCACCTACGACGCGGCGGCCATCCAAGAAGCCCTGGCCATCTACGAGCGGATAGAAGACCTGACCCAACAGCGCGAGCGGGCCTTGGAAGCGCAGTACCAAACCACGCAGTTGCTCAACCAAGCCAAAGAGGAGCTGCTGTACCTCTTCAGGATTCACGCTGACACCGCCCGCCTGGCCTACCGCCGCGAAGCGCAGTATCAGGATACGCTGAACCTGAGCGCCGCCGCGCCGCGCGAAACGGCGGCCTGCCTGCGCCACATCAAACGCTTCTACGCCCACGTGCCCGCCGCCATGATGGCCAAGTACCACGTGCCGCCGAAAGAACTGGCCCAATCCGCCAAACTGCAACAGCGGGTGCAAGAGGTGCTGGCCCTGCAGAAGAAAACCATGAGCCAGCCTTAGCAACTCACCCAAGCCCGGCAGCAGGCCCTCACCGAACTGCAAAGCTGGATGCGCCGCTTCGACAAAACCGCCAAACTAGCCTTCGACGAGCAGCCGCAACAGTTGGAGGCCTTGGGAAAGGTGGTTCGTGGGTAGTTACGACTATTCGCCTGGCTGACAGCACAAAGTTAATTAGGATTCGTATATTGGGGTACTGACAATAAACAATACTTTCATGCAAACTTCCGAATTGAAAGACCTCCTGATTCAGCGCATTCAAGATATAGAGGATGAGGAGTTTTTAAATGCGTTAAAAACAATCATTGAGCGGCCCTCCCCCCCCTACGAACTTAGTGCGTTTGAGCAGCAGAAAATTGCTAGGGCCAGAAAACAAATAGACAACGGCGAAAGCCTCACCCACGAAGAAGTCTTTGATCAAGTGAACGCATGGCTCAAAGAATAACCTGGTCTAAGGAAGCGCAAGAAGATTTTCTGGCTACCCTCGCGTTTTACGCCGAGCGAAACGGGAGCAAAGAATATAGCGAAAAGCTCGCAGGCGAAATTCAGGAAGCTGTTGAGAGACTGAAAGACTATCCAGAGCTAGGAAGACCAGTTCGGGACGAGTCGGTTCGGGTAATAAGAAAAGGTAACTATCAGATATACTACGAGCTACGGCAAGATGAATTAGTTATCTTGGTGGTATGGAACGTAAGAAGGAATCCGGAAGAGTTGCAAAAATACTTGCCGTAACTGATTTTACTGAGGGATCAAAATCATCAGTCATAATGCTTGCTGCCCGGCCAGACTTCGGCGGCGGGGGCGCGCAACCCCCGGCAGACGAAGATCGGTAAATTGTTTTCGTAGGGCATCACGTAGTCCGCCCGGTGTACGGCTACCGAGTCTACCCGCTCAAACGATTCCAGGTGATCCGTTCGCGCTCCTCCTACAATAATCATTACTTCCGGGTCAGCATTGCCGAAGCCCCATAGCCAGTAGGTGTTGTGGCCGCTAATCACCGGCGGCAAGTCATATTCTCCCCGATAGTGTTCCAAAGCGGCGGCCTCTCCGTAGTTCTGCGCGTAGACCAACGCCCGTTTTCGGTCGGCTTCGGGCAGTGCTTGGTACACCCGCGAAACATCTTTGGCTAGTTCTTCCCAGCCGTGCATGTCGGCGAAGAACTGGGGCAGTTCGGCGGTGGCTTTACCCTCGCTGTTCTCCGCCTGGAAACCGATGGCTACCGCGTAATGCACATAAGTATCCGGCGGCAGCAACGGAACCACCAGGGGGGCCAGTGCCACCGATGGAATCAGTAAAACAACAATACCGGCGGGCACCCACCGCCACCGCGAGCGCTGGGCCAGGCGCTCCAGGGCCACTCCTCCCCCGGCCAGCAGCAGCGGAAAGGCCGGGGCCAGGTACTCGGCCTTGCTATGCCCGTTGATGAGCAGGATGGTGAAGGTGGTCAGGAAGATGATGCCCAGCACCCGGTACTTTCGCCCTTCTGAAGTGAAAAAGTAGTAGTATAATCCGGCTACCCATACCGATACCGCCAGCGGGTTCATCATTAGCAGGACTCCCAGTAAAAAGTCTGACCGGCTGATGCCTCCGTATTTGTTGAGCACCGCGTTGCGCATAAACTCCAGGTGGGCGTAGTCGTTCTGCCCATTCCAGATCACAAACGGAAGAAAGAAGATCAGGGCAATGCCACCGGCTACGTAGGGCCCGGGCGTGGTGAGTTGCTTTCGGGCGGGAGTGAGCAGCAAACCCAGCAGCAGTCCCGCCCCGAACCACAGAAAACCCACCTTGTTGAGCAGTCCCAGTCCCATGATCACCCCGAGCACCAGCCATCGGCGGGGGGTGGGATCATCCACCATCCGCAGCACCCCGTAGGCCGCCGCCGACCACAACAGAATATCCAGGCTGTTCATGGAGTAGTAGGTGCCCATTGCCAGGTAGATGGGCGCGAGCGCCACCGACAGTCCCGCCAGCAGAATGGCCCCTACCCCACCCCTGAGGTGCCGCACCATCAGACCGGTGATCACCACCGTGCCCGACAAGGCCAGGGCCGGAACCAGCCGGATGGCGAACAGCGTGTCGCCGAACAGGGTGCGCACCAGGGCCAGCAGCCACACCGATAGCGGCGGATGGTCCACGTAGCCCGCGGCCAGGCGGTGGCTGCACGCCAGGTAGTACAGTTCGTCGCGAAAGTAGCCGTAGGGCGTAAGGGCGTTGGCTACCAGATGAAACAGGAGCAGAAAAGCAGCCAGGCAGCCGATGGTAAGGAGCGGCGGAGGGGAAGGGATGTTGGCGTTCATAAGCGTAGGTTGGGCACTGGCACTGGTCGGACGGCTCTTTCACCCAGCAAGAGCCGTCCGACCAGTGCCAGTGCCGACCAGTGCCTTTCGCAACTAATTTCGCAAAGCGTTGAAAGATACGCAACAAAAGACGAGCTTTTCCAGTATCGTATAAGTATTGGTTTACCCACTATGCACGATACCGCGCGTTGGAGAATACTGGAGCTGTTCCTGATCCTTATTCCCGCTTTTTCCTACTGTCAACCGAACGATGCCCCACCCGCCTTCACCCGCGATGCCTGCGTGCGCTACGCCCTGGAGCACAGTCCGCTGCTGCAACAGCGCGTCATTGACCAGCAGATTGTGCGCAAGGAAGTGGCCGGTACCCTGTCGGGCTGGTTGCCGCAGGTGAGCATCAACGGGGCGCTGATCGACAACGTGGACAAGCCCAACATTGTGTTCCCCGACGAGTCGGGAAACCCCGTGGTGCGCGAAATCGGCGTTGAGTACCAGTCGAACGCTACCCTAAATGCCAGCCAGACCCTATTTAGCAACGAGGTGCTGGCGGCGGCCCGGGCCGCACCGCTGGCGCGTCGGCAGGCGGAGCAGAGCACCTACGCCGCCCGCATCAACCTCTACGTCGATGTGAGCAAGGCTTTCTTTGATCTGGTTACCACGCAGGATCAGATTCAGATACTGTCCGAAGACCGGCAACGGTTGGAGAAAAACGTGCGCGACGCCCGCATCCGCTACGAAAACGGCATCAACGATCCGGTGGATTACAAGCAGGCCACCATCCAATTGAACAACACGTTGGCTCAACTCACCGGCGCGCAGGCCGATCTGCCCTACCGACGGGCGGTACTTAAGCAACGCATGGGCTACCCGACCGACCAAACGCTGGAGATTGCCTTCGACGCAGAAGAGATTCCCTCCGAAGTGATGGTAGATACCCTTCAGTCGCCCTCCTACCGTAGCCGCATTGAGTACAGTCAGCTAGAAACCCAGGCCGGGTTGCTGGCCGCCGCCGTGAACCGCTACCGCTGGGGTTTCTTGCCCGTCCTTAGTGCCTTCTACAACTATCAGTTCAGCTACTTCAACGACGCTTTTGCGCCGCTCTACGACCGCTCGTTCACCAGTTCGCAGGTGGGCCTTCGGGCATCGATTCCACTGCTGCGGGGAGCATCACGCATCTATAGCCTCCAGGCGGCCAAGTTAGAAGGCGAACGACTGACCTACGCCCGCACCGAGCTGCAAAACCAAATCGAAACCGAATACGCCCAGGCCACGGCTAGCTACCAAGGAGCGCTAACCAACTGGCGATTGCAGCAAGAAAATGAGCAATTGGCCCGCGAAGTGTACCAGGTAATACAGTTGCAGTACGACGAGGGTATCATTCCCTATTTGGAGGTGATTCAGGCTGAAACCGATTTGCGCAGCGCGCAGTTAAATACCAGCAATGCCCTGCTGCGCGTGTTGTCGAGCAAGGTCGACCTGCAACGCGCCACCGGCACTGTGCCGCTGGACGAACTAAACGCATCGAACTAACCAAGCCCATGAAGCAATACTTACTCGTAGCGATAACGGTTGGACTGCTAGCGGGCTGTGGCGGAAAATCAGCCCCGCCCCCTCCGCCGCCCGCGCCCGTGACGGTGCAAACCGTGAGCAAAACCACGGTGACCTCCTATCAAACCTACCCCGGCGCCGTGGTGCCCCTCGAAGAAGTGCAACTACGCGCCGAGGTAACCGGACAGGTGACTAAGATACTGTTCGAGGAGGGGCAAACGGTGACCCAGGGGCAGCAACTTTACGAGATCAATCCCCGCGTATACCAAGCGCGATACGGAGAGACCCAGGCCCGGGTGGCCGAGGTGAAAGCCAATTACGAGCAGGCCCAGCGTGATGCCGAACGATACACCCGTTTGTATAAGCAAGATGCCATTGCCAAGCAAGCGTATGAAAATGCGCTTACCGGCCTGGAAAGTGCCAAGACGCAGTTGGAAGCAGCGCAATCCACCGCCAATGTGGCCCAAACCAATCTGCGCTTCTCCCAGATCACCGCTCCCTTCACCGGCACCATCGGCATCACCGAAGTGGAGCTCGGCGACCTGGTGAGCGCCGGACAAACCACCCTAAACACGCTATCGACCACCGCCCCGATGGCAATTGACTTCGAGGTGAACGAAAAACAGCTCCCGCGTCTGTTGCAACTGCTGGAGCAACCCACCGACTCGGTGTTCACCATTCGCCTGCCCGACGGCTCGGACTATCCCGCCTACGGCACGCTGATGCTCATCGACCGGGCGGTGAACCGACAGACGGGCACCATTCGGGCGCGCCTGAAAATTGCTAACGAAAATGGCTACCTGCGGGCGGGCATGAACTGCACCGTGCGCGTGCGCCAACGCAGCGACGAGCCCCAACTGACCATTCCCTACCGGGCCATCAACCAGCAGATGGGCGAATACTTCGTCTTTGTGGTGGGCGACAGCGGCACCGTGGAAGAGCGGCGCGTCAACCTCCAGCGGCAGGTAGGCGAGCAGGCGGTGGTGCAAGATGGACTCAAGGAAGGAGAGCGCATCGCGGTATCGGGCATCCAAAAGCTGAAAGACGGGGCGAAGGTGCGGGTGAAAGAAAATGAGTCAACGGATGATAGTCCACCGTCAACCGACGATAGCAGATTAGGCAGCAGCAACTAACTGTGAACTTTCGCCTGTTGACTATAAACTGTGGACTTACTAAACCGCACACTTGAGAAGGCTTCGTGTGCTGCCAGCTAAGCACTACATCACAACAGGTGACTATTCCCTTTTATGATCTCAAACTTCTTCATTAATCGTCCGATATTTTCGATCGTTATCGCGGTGGTGCTCACGCTGGTGGGGCTGATCGCGCTCTATACCCTGCCGGTGAGTCAGTACCCCAACATTACCCCACCGGTGGTGTCGGTTTCGGCCAATTTCACCGGGGCGGATTCTGAAACGGTGGAAGAAACGGTGACCACCCCTGTAGAAGTGGAAGTGAACGGTACACCGGGCATGGACTACATCACCACCTACAGCACCAGCAGCGGTAACATGTCGATGAACATCACCTTTGACATTGACACGGATATCGATATCGCGGCGCTGGACGTGCAAAACCGCGTGTCGACCGCCGAGCCGCAATTGCCGCAGGAAGTGGCGCGTTTGGGGGTGGTCACGCGCAAGCGCAGCCCCAGTCTGTTTATGGTAGTTGGCGTGTATTCGCCCAACGGCACCCACACCACTTCGTTTCTAGACAACTACGCCAAGATTTTCGTGCGCGATCGCTTGCTGCGGGTGGAGGGCGTGGGCGATCTGTTTGCTCGCGCCGAGGACTTCAGTATGCGGGTGTGGATCAACCCCGACCGCCTAGCGCAATACAGCCTGACGACCACCGACGTGGTGAGTGCGTTGCAGGAGCAGAACGTGCAGGTGTCAGCCGGGACGGTGGGTGTGCCACCGCAACCCACCGGGCAGCCCTTCGAGTATACTATTTCGGTGCAGGGCCGCCTGACGGAAACCAGTGAGTTTGAGGATATCATTGTTCGGGCCGACCCGGAAACGGGGGCAATGGTCTATCTCAAAGATGTGGCGCGCATAGAACTCGGTAAATTTAACTACAGTCGGCAGGCGGCCTTCCTGAACGGGGAACCGGCGGCCTTTCTGATTCTGCGGCAGGAGCCGAACAGCAATGCGCTGGAAACCGCCGAAGGAGTGTTTGCTGCTTTGGAAGAGCTGAAAGCTGATTTTCCGCCCGACGTGGACTACGAAGTGGCGTTCGAGGCAATCTCGGTGGTGCAGGTGTCGATTGCCGAGGTGATCGAGACCCTCCTGATTGCCCTGCTGCTGGTGGTGCTGGTGATCTTCTTGTTTCTGCAAGACTGGCGGGCCACGCTTATTCCGGTGCTGGCCATTCCGGTCTCTATCATCGGCACCTTCACCTTTTTCGTGCTACTGGGCTTTTCGGTGAACACGCTTACGCTGTTTGGCTTCGTGCTGGCCATCGGTATCGTGGTGGATGATGCCATCGTGGTGGTGGAGGCGGTGAAGCAACTCATCGAGAGCGAGGGGTTATCTCCCAAGGAAGCTACCATTGCCGCGATGAAAGACATCACCGCTCCCATCGTGGCCACCTCGCTGATTCTGGCGGCGGTGTTTTTGCCAGTTGGCTTTATTCCCGGAATCATTGGGCGACTCTACCAGCAGTTCGCCATCACCATTGCCGTGTCGGTGCTCATCTCTACGTTTCTGGCCCTGTCGTTTACCCCCGCGCTGTGCGCCATACTTCTAAAACCGAAGTCAGAGGAGGACGAAAAAGCCCGGAAGAAAAATCTGCTGCAACGCTTCTTTGCCTGGTTCAACCGGGGGTTTGGGTCGATTGTGGACCGTTACCGTGGTGGCGTACAAACCGGCATTGCCCACACCCCGGTGGTGCTCATTGTGCTGCTGCTATTCTTCGGGGCCACCGTGTGGTTGTTCGCCGAGAAGCCCACTGGCTTTGTGCCCACCGAGGACGAAGGCCGCCTGTTTGTTACCTACCAACTGCCCGACGCCGCCTCAACCGACCGCACCCTGGAAGTGACGCAAGAAGCCATGAAGGTGCTGCTGGATACCAAGGGAGTCAAGAGCTTCGCCGCACTGCCCGGCCTCAACGTGATCGACTTCACCCAGCGTTCCAACACCGGCACCATCTTCTGCAACCTGGAACCCTGGGCCGACCGGGGCGCCGACTCGCTACTCGCCGAGAATTTGGCCACCAAGCTACAGCAGAAGTTTGGTAGCATTGAAAAAGCAACCTTCCGGGTGATTGCCCCGCCGCCCATTCCGGGTTTGGGTACCTCGGCCGGTTTCTCGCTGGTGTTGCAACAGCGCACCAATGCGGAGGTAAAAGAACTGGCCCAGGTGATGAACGACTTCTTGGGCGCGCTAAACCAACGGCCGGAGGTGGCCGCCGCGTTCTCGTTTTTCACTGCCAGCACCCCGGGTTATAAGGTGAGCGTGGATCGCGAAAAGGCCAAGAAACTGGGCGTACCGCTCACCGAAATATTCACGACCATGCAAACGCTGATGGGCAGCCGCTACGTGAATGACTTCACCCGCTACGGCCGCAACTTCCGCGTGGTAGCACAAGCCGACACGGCCTTCCGAACCGATATCAGCGATTTGGGAGGCTACTACGTGCGCAACGGAAAAGGAGACATGATACCGCTGAGCACCTTCATCAGTTATGAGATCAACGAAAGCTCTCCGGCCATTTCGCACTTTAACTTGTTTCGCTCGGCGGAGATCAACGGGCAGTTGGCGCCCGGCTACAGTAGCGGGCAGGCGATTGCTGCCATTGAAGAGGTGGCCGCCCAGGCGCTGCCCTCGGGCTACGGGTTCGAGTTTTCGGGCCTTACGCGCGAGGAGGTGAAGAGCGGCAATACCGCGGCCTATATTTTTGGGATTTCAATTATCTTTTCGTTTTTGTTCCTAGCTGCCTTGTACGAAAGCTGGTCGATTCCCTTTTCTATTTTGCTGTCGGTGCCGGTGGCGGCCTTCGGAGCCATCCTGACGCTGACGCTCATTCCCTCTTTGTCGAACAACGTCTACGCCCAAATCGGCTTGATTACGCTGATTGCACTGTCGGCCAAGAACGCGATTCTGATTGTGGAGTACGCCAAAGACCGCCTGCACGAGGGCCAGGAATTGGTAGAGGCCACCACCAACGCCATTAAACTGCGCTTGCGCCCGGTGGTGATGACCTCGATGGCCTTTATTCTGGGAGTATTGCCGCTGGCCTTCGCTTCAGGAGCGGGAGCGGTGGCGCGCCGCACGTTGGGCTGGACGGTATTCGGCGGGATGGTTGCCGCTACCCTGCTGGCGGTGTTTTTTGTTCCGGTACTGTATGTAGCCATCACGCGGGTGGCCTACGGTAAGAAGCGGCTGGAGGAGATGCGGGAGAAGGAGCAGGAAGCGGCTTAGTTCAGATTAATAGTGAATACGATACGGCTATCGTCGATTTACGACTTTCTTCAACAAATGGTTAACAATCGGCGGTCAACATAATCTGCCTTCGCTCGTTCTTATTCACATGATCACTATCATTGTGGGCACCAACCGCACCGACGCGGTATCCCGTCAAGTTGCCGAATATTATCAATCTTTACTTTCCCAACGAGATGTCTCTAGTCAGATCCTAGATTTGCACGAGCTTCCGGCTGATTTTCTGGCCACCGCCCTGTACGAAAACAACGGACAAAACGAAGCATTCAATGCGATGAGCGCAACGATTGCCGAGAGTGAGAAACTGGTATTTGTCGTGCCCGAATACAATGGCTCCTTTCCAGGCATCCTGAAAACCTTTATCGATGGATTAGCCTACCCGAGTCCAATGCGCGACAAAAAGTGCGCTTTGGTGGGACTGTCATTGGGCACGCAGGGCGGAAGTATTGCGCTGAGTCACCTTACCGACGTGCTCAACTACCTGGGGACCCATGTATTGGCGCTAAAGCCCAAGTTAGCGGTCATAGAGAAGTACTTCAACGGTCAAACCTTCTCCCACCGCGTGTACCGGGAAATGCTAGACACCCAAGTCAATCAACTGATTGCCTTTTAGACCGGCCACCAGGCCAGAACGACCAATAAATACCTACCGAATAATAGTAACTCCGCCCCTGCTCTCGCGAATGTTACTACCCCTTTCTTCGGTATCGGTATCTCCTTTAAAGCGTACCACGTACGGATACGTTCCGAGCGGAGCCTGACGCCCGTTGTAAGTGCCATCCCAGCGGAAGTCACGGTCGTTGGACTGGAATACTATCTCGCCCCAGCGGTTGTAGATCTTCACGTCGAAATTATCGGTCGATACGTACTTGTGGTAGACAAAAAACTGGGCGTTCACTCCTCCCGGACGGAAGGCGTTGGGAGCGTTGATGCGGGGCGCACAGTCCTCAATCACCTCCACTGAATCCACGACGGTACAACCGAACTCGTTCGTAATCTCCACAATGTAAATGCCCTCCCGGTCGGCCACAATATCCGGCGCGTTGATGCCCCCGCCCAGTGGGGTAGTCCACTCGATGGTAGACAGCGGATCGTCATCCACCCGCAGTGTCACCGAGTTGATACTGTCGTTGGGGTCGCGTGGACAGATGACGAACGGCCCTAACCCCAGGTTCGAGTTAGGTACCGGGTTGCGGGAGAAGTCAGAGGTAGCCGAGGCTTGGCAACTTTCGCGCTCCTGAATAAATGAAGTCACCTCTACCCGGTACTGTCCTTCGGGATAGTCGGGGCGGATGAGCAAGGTATCGCCTCGTCCGGTGCCCTGCGGCAGGGCCTGCCCGTTGGGGCCAAACCAGCGGAACGCTAAACTATCGCTGCCCGTAGCCTGCACTCCGGCGTAGAGCGGAACCGATGAGCCATCGGCGCAGGCGTTGCCGTAGAATAAGCGCACGGACAGCGGTTGTTTTACAAAAACCGGAAGTACTTCCCTCGGCGCTTCGCAGGCTGAATTTCGATCGCGAACGCTTACTTCATAATCGCCAGACTCGGTTACGGTGATGGTTCGGGTTACCAGGGGCAACTGGACGCCGTTGAGGGTCCAGCGATACCTTAGTTCGCGGTTGGCTACATCTTCGGGATTGAAATTTACCGTGAGTTGCTTTTCGCCGGTTTCGCAGCTGTTGTCCGGCTCCACTTCTTCCAGGCTGATGAGGAACGAACGATCCACAAACACCGGGATGTCTTTTGTAGCGGGGCACACCGGGTTGCCCGAAGGGTCGAGCCCGTCAACGTCCGTCACACGCACCTCGTAGGTACCGGGTACCGAAGCAGTGAACGACGATTGATCGTTGCCTGATAATACCACGTTGCCGCTCGGATCAAGCCACTCGAAGAACCATTGGTCCCCGGAAGTGGGAGAATAGTTAACCGACAGCGTGGCATCGCCACAACCGGTCACCACATCTTGGGCAAAGTCAAAGTCTACCTCCTCAGGTTCGTCAATCACAATATTATCTTGGGTGATGGTACAACCGTCGCTACTGGTCATCTCGAAACTGTAGGTGTCCGGAGCTAGGTTGTTGATTAAGAACTGAGCAGCAAATACTGGAAGCGTCGCCTGGTATCCTTCGTTGCCTACTACGCGGACATTAATGGGCAGCAAAGCTGACGTTGGTGTTATGCCATTGAGCGCTACCGTGATGGTGCCGCTGTCGTCGCAACCGGGTTGCGGGGTGGCGCTGGCTATGCTAAAGGTCGCCGGATCATCTAGACCAATGCTCTCCGTTACCGGGCAGTTACTGAGACCAGTTACGGTTACCGAATACACGCCCGATCCAATGCCGGTAAGATTCTGCTGCGTACTGGTGAATCCGCCAGGGCCACTCCAGCGGTACGAGTACTGGGTTGGGTCTTCTCCATTGGGGAAGGTAAGGGCGATTGATCCGTCATCCACACCGCAGGCAGTAGGATCCACGGAGGCCAGGTTTATCTCCACCGAAGGATTAATCGTGATGGCGACGGTGTCGCGGATGAAGCAGCCGAATTCGTCGGTGACGGTCACCGTATACTGATAGAAGCCCGCATCAGGAGTGGTTTCGTCTACTTCCAGCGTGGGTTCGTTGCTCGTCTGAAGAGTCGCTCCGTTTTCGTCCAGAATTATCCATTCATAGCCGGGCGGGGTTTCGCGGATGCTGGGCGCGCGCACATCCAAGCGAAGCTCATCGCCCACGCAGAGCGTCGTATCACCGGGAAGGTTAATGCGCGGGCGTTCGTCCACGATGAAGATCGAGTCTTCACTCGTGCAGCCCTCAGCGTTGGTCACGGTCACGAAGTAGTATCCTTCCTCATCAATGCTGATGGTGTTCTCGGCGGGCAAATTGCCTCCGCCTACCGCGCCGCGTAGCACCCACGCAAAACTCAAATCACTTACGTCAATTCCCTCAACGGCCGTTATATCGATGCCACCCTGGCACAACTGAGCACTGGCGGGCAAAGTGGTTTCCACCCCCTCGGTCACCTCGAAGGCTTGGGTCAGCGTAGTATCGGGCTCGCAGTCGTTGCTAAGCAAAACCCTGGCCCTATATGACCCCGCCGAGTCGATCATCATCGTAAAGTTCTGGGCGTCGGCCGAGTCAATGCCCACGTTGTACAAGAATCTGCCGCTGGCATCCACCCGTTCGATGGTCCAGGAGTAGGTTTCGATCACATCGTCACGCCCCTGGGCGGAGAAACTGATATCGCTGCCCACGCAGGCCTCATCCACGGTAATGCTGGGATCGGGAAACGAGTTACCCCCGAAGCTTACGTAGGTTGGTAGGCCGAAACCGCTCACCGCGCCGTTGGGTAAACCATCGGGCAGCGCCGCGGCGTTGAAACCGGAGTTCGCCGGATCATTAGGATTGGGCGACAAGGAGCCCACGTTGATTTCGCCGGGCTGCGCCACGTAAATCTGCCCGTCGGGACCCCGCTGAATGGCTCCGTAGGTATTCCCTCCCGTGTCGTTCACCAGCACCACCGGAATGGTCTGCCCCTCGTTGAGCGGCCGCTGCACGGTGGCTCCGTAGATGCCGTTGTCGGTAGCCACGTACAGCACGGTGTTGCCCGATGAATCGGTTGCCATCTCGATGCCGTAGGGGTTCCCTAAACCAGTGAAGTCAATGGTTACCGGTTCGCTGATCTCCAGCGTCTCGGTGTCGAAGTTGAACAACTCCACCCGGTCATCGAGAGCTACGGCCACCAACGAACTGGTGGAGTCACCGCCAAACTTAATATATCCCTTGCCATCGTTGGGGTTGGTGATATCGTGCACCGAGCCCACCGACGAGATCACCGGGTTGCCGATGCCCTGCGCGGTGATGGGGTAAGCGCGGAAGTTATTGGTACCGTACTCGTGCGCCACCAGCGTGGCGGGTCCGCCGTTGCCACCCTGAATGGCGATGCGCTCGGTGCTCTTCACGAACAGCAGGTTGTTGCTCGATACCACCGACGGACCGGGCGAAGCCTGCGAGCCCCGCAGATCGACCACCGAATAGCGCAGGGCGTAGCTCCCGTCTTCTACCTCGGTGGTGGTGAAAATATAGTACATGGCTTCGGTACCGGGGACAGGAATAGAAACCACCTGGGTAGCTCCTGGGCTGCCGCCAATGCCCGCTGGAGGAGTGCCCTCAATAGGCATCGGAGTGTGCACCTTCTCGCCGGTGGCGGGGTCGCGCTCGACGTACCACACGGTTTGGCCGTCGGTATAGAACAAGATGTCTCCGTTCGGGTCCGACACTGCTTCTACGCCTTCGGGCGCACTCTGCGCACCATCGCCTACCGGAGTGATCTCTCCGTCATCCGGATTGTCGGGATCATCGTATAGGGTGTTAAAGTTGATACCGCCGCCGGTGCCAAAGTACCATTCGTTGTAGGTTTGATTCTCTACCCGGTACTCCTTCACGTTTGACTCAGCGTAGGCCGCGCATCCCGTGCTAGGATCCGTCACCAACACCCAGTAAATGGCGGCTTCGTCTACCTCAATTTCGGGGGTGGTTTCACCGGTGCTCCACTGGTAGGTATAGTTGCCTCCTCCGCTCTGGCCACCGGTTTGGCCGCCCTGTCCGCCGCCGCTTTCCGGTTCGGCCTTGAGGATAGCCACGTCGCCGGGGCAAATGGTGGTGTCTTGCACCAGGGGCACCTGCAAATCAAATTCCTGTAGCGGAACGTTGAAAGGGCCTGCCGATACCGAATCGTCACCCCAGTAGGCGGTTACTTGCACCGAGGGGGCCTGTTCGGGAATAAAGGTAGGACTGAAGCCTACGTAGCGCTGTCCGTCGATAAACCACACCACGCTGTCCGGATCGGGAATGCCGTTCTCCGGTTGAGGTATGCTACCGTTGAGAACGAAGCTGGGAGTGAGGTGCACCGGATTGTTGAGGCACCGCCCCGCGGGGTTAAACTGAATGGTAACCTCAGAAAAGTCAATGGCGGCGCCAGCGGTGGTCGAAAACTGCCGCCCGCCTAGATTGGCTCCGCCGAGCAGGTTTGAATCTACCGTGAGACCCGTAGTGCCCGAAGCGTTGGGGTTGTTGATGCGCGCCAGTCGGTAGTCACCCGGGGCGGCCTCATAGAGATGATAGATATTGCCATCGGGACCCAGTTGAAGCCCGTAATTGCCAATTCCCGGCACCAGGTTGTTGATGGGTAAGTTAACTCCCGTGGCCACGTCGTGTTGGTAGATGTTGCCGGTGGCCCCGGTGCTCACGAACAGCTTGGTGCCATCGGGCGACCATTCGGTGTCGTAGAGCGCTTCGTTGCTCGGCACGGCAAAATCGTTTACTTCGGTGAGCGCCCCGGTGCTGCGGTCAATGGTGAGCAAGCGCACGCCCTGACCGACGGTGGCGACTGCCAGTTGACCGGAAGCCGCGCTGAATGAGATGTTGGTGGCGTTAAGTGCCTGGGGAGATACACCAGCGTACTCGGCCACCGTCTGTCCGGCCACGTCGTAGACCAGAAAGTCGCCGGTGCCGTCGCGTTGCGCTACTACCCAAAAGTTGCTGTCATCGGCACTGGGCACAATGGTCAGGGCGTCAGCGGCTCCTGCAATGCCCGTATCAACCGAAGCCGGATTAACGGTGGCCACGGGGGCGTTCTGCACGTTGACCGAAACGGTGTAGCGGCGGATCGTTCCGCCTTCGTTCACGAACACGTAGTACTGACGGATGCCGTCGGTGAGGTCATCGCCGGGCACGGGCACCACCGCTACCGGCTGGTTGGCGTCGGCGTTGCCCCCGAGCGCTTGCAGCAAGTTTCCTTGTGCATCATAAATGCCCTCGCCGCTGGCGTAGAACAATAGTTCGCCCGTCACGGGATCATTAGCCACCGCGCTACCGCCCAGTCCTATCGGATTAGCTAGCGGGGTTCCGGTGTCGGACAACGATTTGGTGCCGGGGTTGAAGGGCAGGCGGGTGTTGCCTACGGTCCAGTTGCCGTCACCGCGGTCGCCCTGGGCCCATCCGGGCTGGATCCATCCACTCAGCGGCCCTAATAGACCAAAAATTACCAGGGCACAAGCGCCGCTCTTAGAAAGTATGGTGCTTAACATATATGACACTCTTATTAGTAATGTACGCGAAGATATGCGTATCGGGGTAACGAAAAAACTAGCGGTTTGATGCCCAATGTAAGCAATTGGCGCACCGGCTTGGTTTGCTGGCTAATTGCTTGGGAACTGATAACGCTACGAAGCCGGTTTATAGTACGAATTTTAGAGAGCAGACCACAATAATTAGAAATGTAGGATAATGATAGAAAGGCGCTAAATTCATGTCGTTGTAACTTATTATATCGATACCCTGTCATAATTCGTTAGCGAACTACCTATCTTTGAAACGATTAATGGCGTCTTGCGACAATAAAAAGTCGTCTTGGTCGCTTCTTACACAAACAGGTGATTGGATACGTTCATGCAAAAGGTTCTACTACTTTTATTCATTTTTGGTGCAGGATTGGTTTGGTCGCCCGCGCAAGCACAAGATCCCCAGTTCTCGCAGTTTTACGCCGCCCCGCTTTACCTGAATCCCGCGTTTGCCGGTTCGGCCCAACTGAGCCGCGCGGGCCTGAACTTCCGCACCCAGTGGCCCTCGCTGGATGCCAACTTCACCACCGTATCGGTTTATTTTGACCACTTTTTTGAGCAGTACAACAGCGGTGTAGGCGTTATCGTGAACGGGGACCGCGAAGGATTGAGCGGTTTGCAATCGGTAAGTGCCGGACTACAGTACTCCTATCGTTTGCAGATTGCCGAATGGCTTACCTTTCGGCCCGGGGCCGAAGTCACCTTTTATAACCGAGACCTCAACTTTGATAAATTGATCTTTGGCGACCAACTCAACGAAAACGGGTTAATCACCGACGTTACGGGAGAGCCCCTCAACACCGGGTTTGGCCGTTCGTTTGTGGATCTTTCGTTGGGCGGACTGCTCTACAACGAGAATTTCTTTATCGGCTACGCCGCCCATCACGTCACTACCCCGAACCAATCGCTGGTGGGAGGAGAAAGTCGCCTAGCGATGAAATCATCCGTCCACGGCGGGTATCGCTTTTTGTTGCCCACCGGCTTTCGGCAGTTTGGGTACAACAAAGAAGGAAAAGAACGAAGCGTAACCCCTACCTTCCAGTACAAGCGGCAGGGCAACTTCGATCAGCTCGACGTAGGAGCCTACCTCAACTACGAACCCCTGGTGTTTGGCTTATGGTACCGGGGCCTGCCGGTGAGCCAATTGCGCGACCTGCCCAACAGCGAGTCGGTGATTGCCCTGGTCGGGTTTATCATCAACGACCTCAACATCGGCTACAGCTTCGATTACACCGTTTCGGGCTTAGGCATCCGCAGCGGCGGTGCCCACGAAATATCGATCGCCTATCACTTCTCGCTGCGCGACCCGCGTAAGCCGCCTCGCAGCATCATGCGCCTGCCCTGTCCAAAATTCTAGGGTAGTGGAGTGATTTGATTTTAGCGTTGTCGTCAACCCGGTTGCTATCTCGCTATAGATAGTACATCCCCCCGTCTCTGGGCCAAATTGAATTCGCCCGCTTCCTCCAAATAAGTAGCTTTCCGTAGGGTTTAAGTCGCAGGATAGGCCTGCCCTTACCCCTCAATAGTTCCCAGCGTATTTTAAGAAAAGCTAACTAAGGAAGATTATGGTTATCAATAACCCAATGCCCATCGCGCGAAAGTGTTTGAATTGTGCGCGTTACGTCTCTTTACCCACTATTTTGTTGGTATTTTTTTGTTTTATTACCTGCGCTAGCGCCTGGGCACAAGGGGGAACCGACGCGTTGGTAGACCGCGCGGATAAGTTTTTTACGCTTGCCAAGAACTACGAAGCGGCGCTACCTCTCTATCAAGAAGCGGTGGACAAGGGCGTATCTGACCCCATGGTGCACTACCGACTGGGGGTGTGCTACACCCAAGCCCCTTCGCTGAGTGAGCAGTACCGAGCCATTCCTTATTTAGAAAGCGCCCTTAAGCAAAAAGCGCAGGCCAACATTCCCGATCGGGTGCACTATTACCTAGGCCAGATGTATCATAAGGATATCAAGGTGGATGAGGCCACCCGGCAGTTAGAAATATACCAAAAAACGTTGGCGGAGGGCGATAAGGAGCGAAAAGAAGTGGGCCGCTTGCTAGAAGTATGCAAAAACGCACAGTTTCTGATTGCCGAAAACAAAGGAATCGTCATCCATAGCTTTAAGGCTATAAACTCAAAGTATACCGAATATAATCCGCTGATCACGGCCGACGAGAGTATGCTGGCCTACACCGCGGTGCGCGAAGAGAAAGGGAAGACAACTGAAAAAATATACACCGCCCAGCGCGACAGCCGCGGCGTCTGGAGTCCGGCATCGCCCATCGACGTTAAATCTAAGTCGCACATTGGCACTGCCGGTATTTCACCGGATGGACAAGACATGCTGGTATTTATTGCCGGGGCTAACAACACCGGAAGCTTATACACCATTCACAAGGAAGCCAACGGATGGTCAAGTCCGGTGACGATGGGCAGCCCGATCAACTCGCAGTATTTAGAAACCACTGCCAGTATTACTCCCGACGGAAAGACGATCTACTTTGCCAGCAACCGAAAAGACAGCCACGGCGGCTTGGATCTTTACAAATCGGAAAAGCAATCCAACGGCAAATGGGGAGCTCCCGAAAACCTGGGCCCCACCATCAACACCCAATACGACGAAGACGCTCCCTTTATCCACCCCGACAGCCGCACGCTGTTCTTCAACTCCAATGGTCACAATACGATGGGCGGCACCGATATTTTTAAAACCTACTTCGCGGGTGGCAAATGGCAAGAGCCTACCAATTTGGGTTATCCAATTAACACTCCTACCAATGATAGCTACTTCACCCTGACGGCCAATGCCAAGATCGGATACTTTTCGTCCGAACGCAAGGGAGGCCTGGGCGGGCAGGATATCTATTACTTTGAGATGCCCGCGCACGAGGCCAACATCCCGATCACGCTAATCAAGGGGAAGATTTTAGTGGGAGAAGACGAGCTTAAGCCGGTACCGACCAAGATAAAGGTGGTGGACGTGGATGCCAACCGCGAGGTGCAGTACGTATACCGCCCGGACCCGGCAACCGGCAAGTACCTGATCATTTTGCCCCCAGGTAAAAATTACGATCTGATTATCGAGTCAGAGGGGTACTTGCCGTACACAGTGAACATCAACCTGCCCAATCAGCAGTACTTCTACGAGCTGTACCAAGAAATCACGCTGCGGCCTATCAAGCAGTTCGACGTGACGGTGGGGCAGGAAGTAAGCGTGAAGAACGCTTTTTATGACACCAAGAACGAAGAAAAATCGACCGCGCGCATTGCCAACGAAACCATGCTGGTGAAAAACGACAGCGTGGATACCTACGCGCTGATGGAATCGATCATCGCCGCGGGCGACGAGCAAGCCTACGAGTACCTGCTGGGGTTGATGTACGAGACCAACCCAATTGAGGACGTTAACTTTGACGAAACGGTGAACGACAAAATTGAGGCGGCCCGCATCGCGTACTACTACGATGAAACCGGGAAAGACAATTTGGTAGCCAAAAAAGTGGGCAACGAAACCATTTACACCCTGCCCACTTTCTACGTGACCATGGCGGCAATCAACCAGCAGGATGAGCGCGTGGCGCCCACGAACTTCAACCGCGGAGTGCTGGAAGAGGTCCGCAAGGTGTATTTTGAGGCCGGGAAAAGCGCGGTGGAAAGCAAATATACCACCACCCTCACCGAGGTGCTCAAGACGCTTAAGGAACATACTGACCTAGGTATTCAGGTTTCAGGTTATGCCTCGCCCGAGGGGGACGCCGAAGCCAACCGCAAGCTGTCGAACCAGCGGGCCACCGAGGTACTGAATTTCTTCAACCAGCGCGGGGTGGTGCGGCGGCGCATCATTGCCCTGGGTTACGGAGAAACCTCCAACGAAACCACCAGCGCCGAAGAAGGCCGACGCGTTGAGATCAAGCTGGTGGATTTGAACCAGGTGGGGCGATAATGTTAATGCTATGAGCCGTACGAAGCGATAGCGAGTATGGCTTATAGCGGGTGTTCGGTGTCGTTAAGTTCCGAAGATCAATGTAGAAAACCTATGATGCTTTACCGGAAGGTAAACGTCCGTCGGTTTTTCCTTCCTCGGAACGGCCAGGGTCAGTATATTTTTAGCGAAAACGCGGGCAATAAAAGTGAAAATTTGGCGTTTTGTAAGCGTGCTACTCGTTCTCACGAGTGCTAAAGCCAGTTAACCGGCTTTCCTAAGTGAGGCACTTATCAGTCGGTTTTCTGACTTTTGGGTCGCTGTGCTACCCGCACGCTTAGCCATTCCGCTGCCGCTATCTTTCGCTCTCCTTCCACCCCTGGAAATGACACTGAACACTTGGATAAACAAACGTCTATATTTTCTTACCGGAGAACAAGCGTCTCTAGGTTATATATCCAAACCTTTGCGATCCCATTTGAGTAACTTTTTCCGGGTTGGTTAGACAAAACTCTATTGCTTTTTCGACGCCGCTAATAATAAACCACCTTGCAGTTGGGGTGCCAGCTCTTAAACTTGTCTACGCGCCGCTCAGAAACCCGCGTGTTGTAGCAATGCAGTTCTTCTATCTGATACAATCCCTTAAGCGGTTTTAGCTTCTTCACGTCGGTGTTGAAGCACTCCAATCTTTTCAGGTTGATCAGCGCCGACAGGGGCCTCAGGTCATCCACCTGCGTGCCCGAACACTTGATGGTTTCCAGGTCAATAGAATTTTCCAGCGCATCAAGCTCCTCCACCGGAGTATTCTGAAAATCGAGATAGGTGAGGGACGACAAATTGCGCAGCGGGTCCAGGCTGCGAATCGGACTACGGGAGCAGATCAGGGCCCGTAGGGTTTTGAGGGGGCGAAGGGGTTCTAAACTACTGATCGACGTGTTAGAAAACGCCAGTTCGGTGAGGCGCACAAACTCCGATAGCGGTTCCAGCGAGTTGATACTGCTGTTTTCGGGAATGGTCAGCGATTTAATAAAAGCAATTTCGTGCAGTTGCTCCCGGTTGGGGATATCGTCCATCGTTACCTCTTCTTTCAGCAAACTTTTCCAGGCGGGCGAGAGGGCATTCCACCACAGGCTAAGCTTACTGCTTTTGTAAATAACCACCGTCTCCGGATGCTCTTCAATAAACCTGCGGATAGCAATATCCGGCAAAGGGGTTTGTTCACAACTCAGGCGTTGCATCCCCGAAAGTTCGCGCAAGGCCGACAGTGACTTCACGTTGGTATGATCTAAATTGAGGATACGTAGATTCCGGGCATTACTCAAGGCACTTAAGCTATCAATCGCCGTATTGCTGCAATCAAGGTGCTCTAGATTAAGCAAATCGCGCAAAGGGTCCAGACTACGAATGTTGGTCTGCGCCACCTTAAGCGTTTGCAGAACGGTTAGTTTGATGAGCGGATCCAAGGTGGTAATACTTTTATTTCCCGTGACATCAATCTCGGTAAGGTTAGCCACCTGGGCTAGTTTTTCTTTGGTGACCTCTCCTTCGGTCTGGATATACGCCGCAAAGATGCGTTTCCACTCAGGATTTAGGGCGTTCCACCAGGTCTGCAACTGCCCCGACTCAAAAATCACCAAGGTTTTGGGGTTGGCGGCCATAAAGCGACTGGCTTCGGCGGGGGTGATAGCGGTGTTGTCGCAATACACCTTTTCCAGGGCGGGCAAACCGCTCAGCGGACTGAGCTTCTCGATGGGGGTATTGTTGCTAAGCAACACTTGTAGATTAGGCAACTGCTGGAGCGGAGCCAGGTCTCTCACGGCCGTGCCCTCGATATTGATCACCCGAAGTTGGGTGGCGGAGGCCAGGGGTTGAAGATCGTTTACGCTGGTTTGAGAACAGTCTAAGGAAACCAAGGCCGCCATGCCCGCCAGGGGAGACAGATTGGCGATAGGAGTGCTGGCGCAGCGAAGGTCCTTCAGTCCCGCGATAGTCACCAGTGTCCGCACGGGAGAGCCACTACAGTAAAGCTTCTCCAGCTTCGGAAAACCCGGCAGCAGACCAAGATCGTTCACTTTGGTTTCTTCGCATATCAACTCGCGCAGGCTGGTGGCGTAGCGCAAAGGAGCTAAATCCACTACGTTGGTTTGGCTACAGTTGAGCACCTCTAGCTTGGTAAGGTTGCGCAAAGGAACCAGATCAGTTACCCGGGTGCCCGATATATTGATGTACTTAAGGTCCACGAGTTTGCTCAGCGGCGATAAGTCTTCGAACGGATGCGCGGCCGGTCACGTCCACCTCCGTGAAGCGCACAATCTCGCGTAGCATACGATAATCGGCCGAGTCGTAGGCCGAAGCCCCCAGTCGTTCCTTGAAGTAATCGCGCCAAGCGTCCGGCACCTCCGACCACCAGCTGGCCAACTCCTCCCGCTCGCTCAACTTGGTGGTATAGATGCTCGCAATCTTGAGCCCCTTGGCCGAAGGATCGAGGTTCACCTCGATGTAGCGCATCTGGCTGGCGTTCACGGTGTCGCCGGTAATGGTTATTCCCTGCAGATTGCGGTTGGTGGTGACGCGGAAAAACACCCGTCCGCCTTCGGCCACGTAGTAGCTGATATCGTCTACCAGAAACTCGAACTTGGCTTCTTTAAAGAAGAAATCAATGTCCTTTAGGTAGGCCTGCACGTTTTTGTTGGTGACCACGTTGCGGTTCTCGTCCAGGTCGTCCTCAATCTGAACGTTGGCGTCGCGGAAGGCCTTCAGGTAACTTTGGCGAATGACGGTCTCTTTGTCCTGGGTGGTGGCTGACTTATCTCCCAGCACGTTCATCATGTACTGCAAGAACGACACCAGCTGACCGGCCTGCCCCTTATATTCCTCAATCTGGGCCGGACTCAACTCGGCAGGGGGTTGGTTTTGGGCAGACACCACCGACGACCAACCGATCAGGCACAGTAGGTAGCTCAAGCGGAGTAGCCAGCGGTGGTTCATCGTTCGTAGTAGATATAGTTCGTTAGTAATTCTTTTTCGGCGGAAGTTACCTTGGTCAAGTCAGCAATGAGCCAGCCCCGGTTGTAGCCCGACCGGTTGAAACGAGCCAACTGAAAGTACCAACCATTCACCTGGAAGAAGTGAAACTTAACCGTGGAGACCGTTTTGAAGCGCAGGTTCGAGTTTTTGAGTTCGTAGAGTAAGATAGATAAGTAATCGGGCTGATAACCGCGTTCGGTAAATTGATCGATCTTCTGCTTATTGTCCTGAAATGCCTTGCGCAGGTTCATGAAATCCAGCTCGTGGCTCAGCGGATGCAGAAACTCCTTGCCGCCGGTGGTATCGCTGACGAACAGCCGAGCGAAAGGCGCAAAGTAGCAGTTGGTGAGGATCCACTTCGATCCTACCTTTTCCTCTTGGAGTTTCAAAAACAGCGTAGCTTCTTCTTCTTTTCCCTTGTACTCGAAGCGGGCTTTTACTTCGGCAAACCACTGGCCGCCGTGAAAGTTGAGATACAGCGGTTTGGTGGGGTCATTCACTCGTTTGATAAACTCCTTCTTCAGGTCGCCGGACAAGTTTCGGTTTTGCTCGTCGAAGAGAAGTTCCAGGTATTTTTTTCGTAAACGGGGGTCGCGATACAATTCGTCCTTAGGATAATAACGATTCCCCTCCCCGTCTTCTTCGCCGTTGAAGCGCCGAAAAAACTGATTTACCTGCTTGGTTTCGGCATACAACATATCTTCCCCACCCAAATACTCACCAATCACTTGGGCCTTAACGGGTGCGACTACGGCAACGAGCAGTAGTAAAGCAAAACCAAGCAGCGGGCGCTCCAGCCACAACGGTGCTTGGTTACGCAGGCGGATGTTCAATAATCTTTCCCCTCTTCCCATAAACGAGTTACGTGGTGGTTTCTGCAACGCGGATATCACCCAGCAGCACGTCCCAAAAGTCAATGGTTCGGCCACCGATTTGGGTTTCTTTCTTTTGCACAAACACGGTGATATCTTTCTTGGTGGTATCTTTGTACTCCATTCCGTCGTCCGAGCGCCCTTCAAAGCGTTGGTAGATGGTAATCACGCCCACGTAGCTGCCGTCGGGTTGCTGCTCCAGGTCGCTGATGTACTGAATATCATACCACTTGATGGTGACCTGATCATAATTGAGGGCCATCAGGTGCTCAAAGTACCGGCGAATATCGAAGTAGGTAACGTCATCGCTGGTGAGCGACGAAACCCCGATTTCAGCCCCAGTGGCGAACAACTCTTCGGCGCGGTCGATCACTCGGTTGGCCTCCGAAAAGGGGGTGTCTTTATCGCCCACGATGCTGATGTACTTGCTCAGGTCGCGCACCTTTTCCAGGGCTAAGGAATCGATGGCGATTTTGCGTTCGCGGCTGATTTCGCTCTGCGCCAGCACGGGGGTGGCAAGAGCCAGACTAAGAATGAGTAGTAGTGAGCGCTGGATCATCGGTTATAGTTTTTAGTGAGTTCTACTTCTTTTATTTTGCCATTAGCGTCAAACTCCAGGTTCTTTACGGTGGCTGGTTCGTTGCGGGTATCCTTCAGATAATCTAGGTACTTCTTGATAGTGGTGGGCTCGTCATAGTCCACCTGGTCGCCACTCTGGCTGATGACAATCAGTACCGGGGTGTCGGGGGAAGCGAACATACTCATGGCCTCCTGAATTTTAAAGTTCGCTTCGCTGCCAGAGGCGCGCGCGATGTCGCGCAGGGTATTGTTCATACTGGCCGCGTTCACTGTCCCGCTACCGGTTGATGGGCCAGTTGCTGGGCTGCCGCGGCCAGCCGATCGCTCTTCGGCAATCGCTGCTTCAGCCCGATCAATCAGGTTCTGAATCTCAGCGTCTTGCAGATTCATATCCTTGACACGGGCCACCACTTCCTCTTTCTCTTCCAGCGTCATGCTGCCCTGGTCGTTGATGACCGACAACAGGTCGGCGCGGGCTTTGGCGATGGTTTCGGCCTTAGCGGCCGCAGCGGCCCGGGCTTCTTTTTTGGCTTTGCATCCTCCGGTACCCAGTGCCAAGGATCCCAGAAGAAAGAGCATGAGTAGCGGGTAGAGCGTGACGGCGAAGCGACGCTGGACCGGCGTGGTTGAATGATGGTTGTGTTGCATTGTGTTCACAAATAAACGAATGAGGTTGAACAAGACAGAAGTTGACAAAGTAAGTCATTCCTTGGAACTTAAGAAAATTTTATACCAAAGTGTTTGATCCGGGTGAGGTGGGTTGACATTCTTTAGCTGTACATCTCTTTTTGGCTGAGTGGACGAACCAACGGGTGCAGCATTGGATACTCAGAAAAACAAGACTAATGGCCGATTTTTAGCAGTAAAGAAATAAAAACGCAGACTTTTTAAACACAAAAATGCTTTGTTTTCGAGCTACGCGAACAGATCGAATTATTTTCTGTAAATTATTACCCGCCTACCCTTATCCTACTGCATGCTAGCCACCCCCCTCAGTCAAACTCCCAATCCCGGATGGAAAGGGCTGCGCCAATTTTGGAAGAACGATCTGGTGGCTGCTTTCAGTGTGCTGCTAGTGGCTCTTCCGCTGGCGCTCGGCATCGCAATTGCTTCCGGGGCCCCGCCCATGGCTGGCCTTATCAGCGTCGTGGTGGGCGGATTGGTCACCACCTTTGTTCGGGGAGGCCACGTGTCAGTAAACGGTCCGTCTAAGGCCCTGATTGTGGTGGCTTTGGTGGCTTCCGAAAGCCTAAGCGATGGCGCGGCTTCCGGCTTCCCCTACGTGATGGCGGCCTTTGCCATTTCTGGGGTCATCCACGTGGGGCTAGGCGTGCTGCGCCTGGGCAAGCTGGGGCACATCGTGCCGTCGGCGGTTATTTATGGGTTATTAGCCGCCATCGGGCTGGTTATCATCGGCACCCAGATGCACGTGGCCCTAGGGGTGGCATCGGACGCACACCAGCCGCTGGCTATTCTGATGGATATTCCGCACAGTGTGCTGGCGCTGAATCCCTTGGTGACGGTCACCAGCGCGGTGGCTTTGCTCATCCTGATCGCGTACCCAAGCGTTCAGAACCAATACGTTCGGTACGTGCCTGCTCCCATGTGGGTACTGCTCGTTACGGTGCCTTTGTTTGGGGCGATGCAGTGGCTAGCGCCCCAGGCCGGGCTTGAACGGTTGGTCGATGCTAGCTACCTGATTCAAATTCCCGAGAACCTCACCGAAGGACTGGTGTTTCCCAACTTTTCCAAGGTAGACCAACCGATCTTCTGGCTGATGGTGGTGCTGATCACGCTGCTGCTTTCGCTAGAGTCGCTGGTGAGTGCCAAGGCGATTGACAAACTGGACCCCTACCGGCGGAAGACAAACCTAAACGACGACCTAATTGGCGTTGGTCTGGGCACGGTAGTTTCGGCCATGCTGGGAGGAATTCCGGTGTCTACCTCCATTGTATCCAGTTCAGTGAACATTAACAGTGCGGCTAAAACGCGCTGGTCCAATTTTTTCTTGGGCGTTGTGGTGCTGGTTTTTGTGCTTGGCTTTCGTCCGTTGCTGCAAGTGATTCCAATGGCCGCCCTGGCGGCGATTCTGATCTTTACCGGCTACAAACTGGTATCGCCCAGCGTGTTCAAAAGTGCTTATCATCAGGGCTGGGAGCAGGCAACCATCCTGACGGTGACGCTGATTGCCTCCCTGGTTATCGGGCTGGTGCCAGGACTGCTCATCGGTATTGGGTTCACGCTGGCGGTGCACTACCTGCGCTCTGGGCTCTCGCTTCCCCGATTTGCGCAGTACCTTAGGCATTTGTCAGTGAAGGTTGTTCAGGAGCAACGGCAGACTTATCTGTTTAAGCTGAAGGGGGTGGTTAATTTTTTTAATATTTTGCAACTACAGGGCAAAATCTGGAAGCTAGGCGATGACAAGCACATTATTCTGGATTTCTCGCACGCTCGGATCGTGGATCTCACCGTGCTGGAGTATATCCACGAGTACGCCGAAAAATACAGCCAGCAGGGCGGGGAGCTTCACTTCACGGGCTTGGATACGCACGAAACCTCGTCGCACCATCCGCACGCCCTGCACGTGCTGCGGGTGCCCGAGCCGCTCAAGGTGCGCCTCACCCGTCGGCAAATGGCGCTCAAGCAGTTGGCGCGCGCCCAACGGTGGCACTACGACCCGAATATCCGCTGGGACGTGAGTCAGCTAGATCGGTTTCTTTTCTTCAAGACCCATCCGGTAGACTTCACCAAGAACCGGCTAACGGGGAGCTACCCAGACTGGATCGTTCAAGACTCCGCGGTTCACTGGGAAATTTGTGATATCACGCTCAAGAACGCCTTTATCACCTTTGAGACCCACCGCCTCACGGTAGAGGTGCTTTCACTGCCCTTCGAGGTGCCGGTTTTTTCGTTAGAAGAGGAATCTTTTCTAAACCGTATGTCGCTACTCGTGGCTCAGCAGGATATTGATTTCAAAGAGCACGAGCAGTTTTCGCGCAAGTTTTTGCTGCAGGGCCCGGACGAGATGAGCATTCGCCAATTTTTTTCGCCCTCGTTGGTCCGCTTCTTTGAGCAAGGTGATATCTATCACTTGGAGAGCAATGGTCAGCAGATCCTCATCTTTCGGCACCTGCGCCTCATCAGTGCTCAGGAGGTGGAAACAATGGTGGGGTACAGCGAAAAGCTCGTTCAAAAACTTCACGCCGCGCACACCCCGTTGGTGAAGTGATTCACTTATATAAATAAACTACTCACTACGCAACGAGTCCACGGGGTTGGCCACCGCCGCCCGCACCGACTGGAAACCGACGGTGAGCCAGGCGATCAGCAGGGCGATGCCCCCGCCAATTAGGAAGGTGCTCACTCCCAAGGTGATGCGATAGGCAAAATCATCGAGCCAACGGTCCATCATCCAGTAAGAAATAGGGATTGCGATCAACAGTGCCACCAGCACCAGTTTGGTGAAGTCTTTGGAAAACAGCAACACCAGGCTGCCCACCGATGCGCCCAGCACCTTGCGGATGCCGATCTCCTTCATCCGTTGCTCGGCGGTGAACGATGCCAGGCCGAACAAACCCAGGCAGGCGATAAAAATAGCCAGCGAGCAGAACACGGTGAAGATGGTCCCCAGCTTCGCCTCTGACTTGTACATATCATTGAAGCGTTCATCTAAAAACGAATACTCAAAGGGCAAGTCGGGCGCGAACTGCTTCCATTGGGCCTCCAGTGCGGCTAAGGCCGACGGAACCTGGTCGGGCTGCACCCGCAGCGATAGCGCCGAGATATTACCGTGCAAGGCGATTACCATTGGCATAATCTTTTGGCGCATGGTGCTGTAGTGAAAGTCTTCTACCACTCCCACCACCGTGTAAGTCTCGAAGCTGCCGGGGGCGTCTCCAAAACTGCTCAATTCCTGCCCCAGCGGGTCGGTATCGGCAAAGAAGTAGCGGGCCGCGGCCTCGTTGATAATCAGCGCGCTGCTGTCGGTGGCAAAATTGCGTGAGAAGTTGCGCCCGGTTGCCAACTGCATGCCCATTGTCGGCAAGTAATCGTAGTCGACGTAGAACCAGGGCAGGCTGGTGGTGCGATCACTGTCGGGGTTCTTGCCCGGGAAAATAGCGTTGTTATTGTTGCTAAACGCATTGGCGGGCAGGTAGCCGGTTAGGGTAGCCGCCGTCACGCCGGGTTTGCGCAGGGCTTCGTTCTTGAACGTTTCGGCCTGGTCGCCCAGGTAGTAGGTGTTGTGCACCACCAGCACGTGTTCTTTGTCAAAGCCCAGCTTTTTGTTGCGGATGTGGTTGAGCTGCTGATAAATTACCACCGTGCCGGTGATGAGCACAATGGAAATACCGAACTGTAGCACCACCAAACCGCTGCGCAACCAACTGCGGTTGAGGCCCCCAGCCAGTTTGCCCTTGAGCACCGCGGCCGGACGAAAAGCCGACAGGAAGAAGGCCGGATAACTGCCCGCCAGCAGTCCGATTAGTATCACTGCGCCCAGCAGCAGCGGCAAGAAGTACCAGGGGTGCAAGTAACGAATGGTGAGTTGCTTACCCGCCAGATCATTAAAGAAGGGTAGCGCCCCTTCGGCCAGCAAAATCGCCAGCAGCAAGGCTAAAAAGCTAATCAACGTCGCCTCTACCAAAAACTGCCCAATAAGCTGCCGCCGCACCGAGCCCAGGGTTTTGCGGATGCCCACCTCCTTGGCCCGACCGGCCGAGCGGGCGGTAGACAGGTTCATGAAGTTAACGCACGCGATGAGCAGCACGAACAAAGCGATAGCCGAAAAGATGTAGACGTAGCGAATGTCGCCGTTCGCTTCTATCTCAGCATCCAAATCAGAGTGCAGGTGGATGCCGGTGAGGGGCTGTAGCAGAAACTTAAAGTAGTTGCCCGCCCCCAGGAACTCTTCGAAGCTCGTGTTGGCGTACTGCTCAATCTGCGGGGCGGCGTAGGTTTCAAAGGTTTCGTTCAGTTTGGTTTGCAGCGCGTCAACGTCGGTGCCCTCACGCAGCAACAGGTAGGTGTAAAAGTTGTTGTTCAACCAAATTTCCTCCCGGCTCTCCTCCAGCGAGGGCATCGAGAGGAACATCCCGAAGTGAAAATGCGAATTGGTCGGGATGTCCTCAAAAATGCCGGTCACCTGATACGGCTCTTTGTCGCGCCCCACGAGCAGCATTTCACCCAGGGGAGGCGACTGCTCCCAGTCGGTGCCGAAGTACTTTCGGGCCGAAGTAGCGCTGATCACCAACGTATTGGGCTGCGCCAGGGCGGTGTGCGGGTTGCCGTGCAGCAACGGAAGGGTGAACACCGAGAATAGCGACGAATCGGCAAAGGTAACCTCTTCCTCGCGGTAGGCATTCTCGCCGCGATACACCGTGTAGCCGCCCTGCGTGCGGAACCGAACCGCGTTTTCCACGTCCGGGTAAGTCTCCACCGCCGTTTGGGCCAAAGGAGCCGGGGCAACCGCACCATTTCCATCCTTCCCACCCAGTTGATAAGCGATCTGTACGCGCTGAATACGATTGGCTTTTTCGTTGAAGCGGTCGTAGCTGAGTTCGTCCAGCACAAACAGCGTGATGAGCAGACAGGTGGTGAGGCCAATGGCGAGTCCGAGGATGTTGATTACCGAGTAGAAGCGCTGCTTCACCAGATTGCGCAGGGCGATTTTGAAGTAGTTCTTGATCATGGGGTGGCAGGTTAAAAGTACAAAACGGAGTGGGTGCTATACGCCTTGGTGAAAAAGTGTGCCAATTCAACAAACCGGCAACGTAGCCCTCAGGGCGGGTAGACACGCTACACTAGTGTCCGCTATCGAACAGCAAGTGTTCGCCAATGAACACTAATGCTGCCAAATAATGTATCCTGTACTTCGTCTTTTTTCCTTACGCGTGTATTAATGCTAAACACTCAGCGAAGTACAGCCAATACCACTGTGCAACCGCGTATTATTCACAGTTTTGCCCTGCTCATTCGTTGAATTATTTAATCGATAAAAAAGACAGTAGCGAAAAATATTGTGCGTATGGCGCATAGCTTACCAATAATACATGGCCTACGGTGCGACGCCAGCAGCCTAATTTGCACAAGTTGCCGACCCTCGGTAGGTTGCTAGGAAATGGCCTCCCCTATGCGCATCTTTTGGTTGATTTTCACCCTACTGGTGGTCGGTCCGGTTCGGCTGGCAACGTCGCAGTCGTTTGGCAACGAGTGGATCAAGCCCAACCAGCAGTACTACAAAGTGACCGTAGGCGAAACCGCTGTCTATCGCCTCACTTATGCCGACTTGCAAGCCGCCGGTTTTCCGGTAGCGGGCATTGACCCCCGACGGGTGCAGCTCTTCTTTCGAGGACAGGAACAGGCCATTGTGGTGGAAGGGCAGCAAGACGCCCGTTTCGATCCCGCCGACGCCATCCTGTTCTACGGACAACAAAACGACGGTACGCTAGACACCGAACTCTACGTAGCTCCCGAAGCACAGCCCCATCCCTACCACAACCTATACTCAGATACCACGGCTTACTTCCTCACTTGGCGGCTCGACGCCGGGGTCGGACAGCGGATGGCTGCCTTTGCTGAGAATAACGTGACCAACCTGGCCGCCGCACCCTTTCATCTCAAGGAAGAAGCGCAGCGCTTTACCACCGAATTCTCAGCCGGGCGACAGTATCCGCTGGGAGCAACCACCCAAATTACGGCCCGCCTTAGCACCTTCGACTACGGAGAGGGCTGGACGGGAACGCGCCTCAAGCAGGGTGAAACCGCCGACTATCCGATTCAAGTGGTTAGGCCCATGATCACGGGGCCCCGCCCCCAACTCATGCTGGTGCTGGCGGGCCGCAACGGCTTGCCCCACAGCGTCACCGTGCAGGTGGGCCCCAATGCGGGTTCGCTCCGCCCCCTGACCGACGTCACCTTCGACTATTACGATAGCTACCAGCGCACCGAAACGCTGGAGTGGTCCGATGTGGGAGCCGACCAACTGGTGGTGCGGCTCACCGTGAACGGAGTGAGCGGAAAGGCCGACAACGTATCGCTGTCGTACGCACGCTTGACCTACGCCCAGTCTCCCAACGCTGAGAGCGGCGATCTAACGATCAATCTGCCCGCCAACGCTGCCGAAAAATCCTATGTGGAAATTGATAATCCGCCGCCGAATCCCATTCTGTTAGATATTACCAACCCCAGTGCGCCCGAACGGATTACGACCAGCCATGCTGGAGAAAAGTTAACCGCTGTGGTATCCAACACTACTGCCCCCCGCCGCTTGCTGTTGGGGGAAGCAAAAGCAGCGTCTACTCCCCAACGAGTAGAATTTGCTACGTTGGACGCGGCCACCACTTTTTGGATGATTAGCCACGCAGATTTGCACCAGCCGGGCGGACGGTACAGCGATCCGGTAGCGGCCTACCAAGCGTATCGAAGGTCTCCGGAAGGAGGCAGCCACCGGGCTGAGTGGGTGGACGTTGACCAACTCTACGACCAGTTCAGTTACGGCGAGGCCTCCCCGGTGGCGATCCGTCGCTTTTGTCGTTACTTACTCGCTAAGGGCCAGCCCGAGTACTTGTTGCTCATCGGCAAAGGCTTAACCGTCGACTACAACTACCACCGGCGCACCCCAGCTGCCAACGAATTAACGTATTTCGTGCCCACCGGAGGGTATCCGGGCTCGGACGCGGTATTCAGTGCGGGGCTGGGCGACAGCGATGGCACTACGCCGGGCATCGTCACCGGACGAATCAACGCGCTCCGCTCCGCTGACGTGGCCAGTTACCTCGACAAAGTGAAGGAGCAGGAAGCCGCTACCCTGATAGCCGACTATAAAGCTACGCAAGCGCGAGAAGCTTTGTGGAAAAAGCGACTGCTTCATATCAGTGGTGGGGTAGGTGAGAATGAGTTTACGACTTTTGGCCGCTACGTAGACGAGTTCAAACAGGTGGCTATCGGCGACTTTTTAGGTGGGAAGGTTTCTACGCTCTCCAAAAAAACCGATAACGCCACCGAACTGATCAACGTTTCGGAGGAAGTGAACCAGGGCGTGGCGCTCATCACCTTCTTCGGGCACTCGTCGGCCGTGCGCATTGATATCGACATTGGCTTGGCCTCAAACGACGAACTGGGCTATCGCAATAAGGGAAAGTACCCGACTATTTTGATGAATGGGTGCAATGCGGGCAACATTTTTAGTAACACCTATACCTTTGGGGAAGACTGGATCAGCACTCCCAACCGGGGAGCGCTGAATGTGATAGCGCACAGTTCTACCGGACTCTCCGGCGTGCTAAAGGGGTACTCGGACAGTTTCTACCAAGCCGTGCTGGGCGACAGTACATGGATAGACCAACCTTTGGGAAAGGCGAAAATAGAAGCCGAGCGCCGTCTGTTGGCCTCCCCAATCAACCGCTGGGAGGCTTATCCGGCCCACGTGCAGCAGATGGTGTTGCAGGGCGACCCCTCGGTTCCACTGTTCGGACGCGGACAGCCTGACTACGAGATCAACGCCCAGCGCGTATCGGTGAAACCGCTTCAGCCGGGACCGGTCACCGCCTCATCCGACTCCTTTGCGGTTGAGTTGGCGGTGCGAAATTTTGGCCGTACCAGCCGAGATTCGCTGGCGGTGCAAATTAATCGCACCCTGGGCAACGGCACCACGGTGACCTACGGGCCGCGGTATTTTCCACCAGTGGCCTACCAAGACACTTTGCGTTTTGCGGTGTCATTAGCAGAAGTAGCTACCTCGGCCGACCAAAGCTCGGGTAACAATCAGTTTGAGGTGATTCTAGACGAAGCCAACCGCATCACGGAACTAAACGAAGACAACAACCGCGCGGTGCTAGAGTACTTTGTTCCAGTGAGTGGCACGGCAAATCTGCTCCCGCACAACTATGCGCTGGTGAGTATCCCAGCGGCAACACTATACGTGCAACCCGGCAACCTGCCGCAAGCGCTGGCAGTAGATCAGCCTCGGGAATTTATTGTAGAACTAGACACCTCAAACCGCTTTGATAGCCCGGTTAAGCAACAGAATTTACTGTCGGCCACGGCCCTTGGGCAATGGTTGGTTGACCTGCCGGTAGCGATTGATAGCACGGTGTACTACTGGCGATCCAGATACGCCACCCCGCAGGAAGGCGAGGTAGACGAGTGGACGCCCAGTTCGTTTACCTACGTGAGCAACAGCCCCCGCGGGTGGGCGCAACGACGGGCAGCCCAGCTTCTGGAAGATGAAGTGATCGGACTCACCTACGATGGTCAGTGGCGATTCACGGAAACGCAATTGAGCGTGGCGGTGGATGCCTACGGCAGCGAGCATCCGGAAGAACTTCCGTCGGTGCTGGTGAACGGTAAAAACTTTATTATCGCTGGCAACAGTGGGGAGCGGTGCCGCGATAACTCGTTCAACGGGATGGCCTTTGATCGCCATAGTTTGCTACCCTACCTGCCACTACTGCGCCCTGGCTATGACCGGCTAGACCCGAACAGTTGCGGTCCGCTGCCGCAGGTGATTAATACGTTTAGCAACCAGCAGGTGGCCACCGGTGGTCTACTCGACCAGTTTGTGGATAAACTGAAGGATGGCGACCCGGTATTTTTGTTTTCTATTGGTCAGCTCGACTACGCTGGGTGGAATACCACTACGTTGGCCAAACTAGTAGAAATTGGGGTGGATACGGCTAAGATTGGCGATTTGCAAAGCGGCGAGCCGCTGATTATTTTAGGACGGAAAAACGCCGCGCCCGGCAGTGCCACCGTGGTTCGAGCTGACACCACCGGTGGGCAATCGGTGATCGACCAGGCCATATCGCTGAACGAACAAATCACCGGACAGTATCAGCAAGGAAGCATTGTTTCGGCGCGTATTGGCCCGGCTTCAGCCTGGACAACTTTGCAAACCCAAGTGACCCGCGAGGCGGTTGATAGCTTAAAAATTTCGCTGATTGGCGAAAGGAGTACCGGACAAACTGCCGTGTTGCTGGAAGATATCACCGAATCAACCGTTGATATTTCAACCATTAGTGCCGTTCAGTATCCCTATCTTCGGCTTCGGTTTGATACCGAAGATGCGGTGGACCAAACCCCCGCGCAGCTCAAGCAGTGGTTGGTTCATTACGTTGGAGTACCCGAGGGAACCTTGCTGCGCACCACGGCGGATAAGACTATTTTGGCAGAAGGAGAATCCTTTACGACCACCTTTGATTTTTACAATGCTTCAGATTACGACTTCACCGATTCGCTGGCGGTGGTTTACACGGTTACCAACCAAACCACGCAGACGGCAACGACCGATACTATGCGCATTGGTTCCTTACTCGCCGGTGATACCGCGACCTTTAGCATCACCACCTCGACGGTCGGTCGGTCGGGCACCAACGATTTAGTGGTCAACGTGAATCCGCGGTTGCTGCCCGAGCAGTCGTATCATAACAACCGGGCCAGTCTGCCCGATTTTTTCACGGTCCTTCCTGACCGTACCCATCCGGTGTTGGACGTGGCCTTCGACGGGAAGTATATTAACAACGGCGACGTGGTGTCACCCCAGCCGCTCATTGCGGTGGTGGTGCGCGATGAGAACCCTATTCTGCGTAAGCAAGATACCACGGGCATTCATCTGTACCTAAAAAGGCACGAAGTGGCTGATACGGTGCAGGCCGACTTTGAGCGGGTGGGTTTGTCGGCCGATAACGTGACCTTCACTCCGGCGACCAACGAGGAACCCTTCACTCTCACTTTTCAGCCGGAGCTAGAAGATGGGGTGTATACCTTGCGGGTGCAGGCCGAAGACGTGTCGGGCAATGCTTCCGGAGCGCAACCCTACGAAATCAGCTTCTCGGTGATCAACCAGTCTACGATCACCTGCTTTTATCCGTACCCCAATCCGCTGTCGAGCAGCACCAACTTTACCTTCACCCTGACCGGTTCGGTGGTGCCCGATCAGTTAGCGGTGCAAATTATGAACGTGACCGGACAGGTGGTGCGCGAGATCACCACTAAAGATTTCGGAGACCTGCAACTGGGAAGTGAGAACGTGCGCTACCGCTGGGACGGCCGCGACCGCTTCGGCAACATCTTGCCGAACGGAATGTACCTGTACCGCACGGTGGTGCAGGGGTCAACTAATTTTGAACTACGCACCACCGCCGAAGGGCATTTGGCAAGTAATGGAATAGGAAAGCTGTTTATTTTGCGCTGACGACCGTTTTTACGCAAAAATGAGGGTGTTAACGTTCTGCTGCCCCCCTGCTTTCATTCCGCAGGAAACTTTTTACAGTATAATTGTGCGCCTTAATGTGCCTTGTCGCAAGACCCTTCCAGGATGACAAGGGAAAGGAATTTGCGTGATAAATCTATCTTTAGAAAGAGCCGTATTTGTCAAAACCACTCCCGGTTGCGCATATACACGTACATCACCAAGCCGGTGACCAGCATCGAACCCAGTGCGATGGGATAGCCCCACTTGTAGTGCAGCTCGGGCATATTATCGAAGTTCATTCCGTAGATGCCCGCCACAAACGTGAGAGGAATAAAGATGGTCGCGATGATGGTGAGTGTCTTCATCACGTTGTTCATCTTGTTGCTCAGGTTGGTCATATATAGGTCCATAAAACTGGTCAGGGTTTCTCGCTGATGCTCCATGGTGTTGATCACGTGGTCGATGTGGCTGGACACGTCACCCAGAAAACGAATCGTTTGCTGGTTCACCAACGTCTCCTGACTGGTCAGGGTCATCAGGGCCTCACGCAGCGGATAGATGTTTTTACGCAGCTCGATCAACTGCCGCTTGTAGTGCGTAATCTGCTCAATCGCGCTTTCTTGCGGGTGGTAGATTAGGTCGTTCTCAAGTTCGGCCAACTGGTCACCGTATTCTTCGGTGATGGTGTAATAATTGTCCACAATCACATCGACCAGGGCGTAGAGCAGGTAGTCGATGCCCCGCTTACGGATTCTTCCCTTGTGCGCCTCGAGTCGCTGCCGCACCGGTTCAAATACGTCTTTTCTGCGCTCTTGAAACGAAATTAAGTAGGTCTTTCCTAAGATGAAACTCACGTGCTCCTGCTCGATCGACTGGTGCTTGGGATCAACGCACATCATCTTGAGGGTGATGAACAAGTAGTCGTCGTAGTCTTCGTACTGCGGGGAAAGTACGGTGTTCAGAATATCTTCCATCACCAGCGGATGTAGATCGAAGTGGTCGCCTATCTCCTGGATAATTTGCGTGTTGTGCAGCGCACTGACGTTGATCCAATTGGCTTTTTCCGGGTCCATCTTGGCCAGAACGTCAGCCACCGTCTCGCTCTGAAATTCTTCCAGTTGCTCTTCGTCGTAGCGATAGAGGGAGATTTCAGGCTTCTCGTCAATGTTTTTGCCAGTATAGACCAGGGTGCCCGGAGCGGTGCCCGCCGTTTGGCTCAGCTTGTAGGTATCCGGTTTCTTTCGTAGTAGCGGTAGATAATCGATCAGGTTTCGGGGATCGAGCTGCTTGATCCGGGATAAGTTCCGGCGCACCTGATAGCTGGTCTTAGACTTGAGTTTAGACATAGAAATTGTGGTTTAGATAAGCCCCCGCGCTTTCAGGGCCAAGTATTTATTGATGGTATCCACCGACAACTGCTGCGGAGTGGTGAGCACGGCGTGGATACCGAATTGCTGCAAGCGCTCGGCGATCACTTTTTTCTCAAAAATAAACTTTTCAGCGATAGTTTTCTGGTACACGTCGGCCACCGTGCGCACTGGGTCCTGCAACAAGCCGTACAATTCGGTGTTTTTGAAGAACAGCACCACCAGCACGTGGTCGCGGGCGAGCTGACGCAAGTAGGGCAACTGTCGCTCCAGGGCCGACAGCGACGCAAAGTTTGTAAACAGCAACAGTAGACTACGCTGCGTGATGCGGCGACGCACGGTAGTATACAAGGCGGCGTAATCCGCTTCTTTGTAAGCGGTTTTCTGATGGTACAGCGCCTCCATTAGCAAGTACATTTGCTTGCTGCGCCGACTAGCGGGCACCACCGTTTGCACCTGATGCTGGAAGGTGATCAAACCCGCCTGGTCATCCTTTTTGATGGCGATGTTGGCGATCACCAAGCTGGTATTGATGGCGTAGTCGAGCAGACTCATCCCCTCGAAGGGCATTTGCATGGTGCGGCCCTTGTCAATCAGGGCGTAGACCTGCTGCGAACGCTCGTCCTGGTAGTTGTTTACCATCAGCCCGCCGCGCCGGGCGGTGGCCTTCCAATTGATGGTGCGGTAATCGTCGCCGGGCACGTATTCTTTTATCTGCTCGAACTCCTGGTTGTGCCCCAAGCGCCGGATTTTCTTGATGCCAAATTCGGTCAGTTGGTTCGAGATGGCCAGCAGTTCGTAGCGGCGCATCTGGATGAAGGACGGATAAACCGGCACCGTTTTGTGGGTCGAGAAGCGAAACCGCCGTTGCACCAGCCCGAGCGGTGAGCAAACCAGCGCGTTAACCGCCCCGAAGTGATACTCGCCCCGCCTCACCGGGCGCACCGCATAGGTATGCGTACTGGTTTCGCCTGGTTTGACGGAAAGTCGGGCGGCAAAGTCGCGTACTTGAAACTGCACGGGTAGCTCATCGAGCAAACGTGCGAAAATCGGAAACCGGTAGTGATTTTCTATGGTGATCCATAGCGTGTTTTCATCACCGTTGGATAATTTATCGGGAGTGGTCCGTCGGCCATCTAATCCCCGCGTGCGGTAGAGTAAAAACAGGTCGATAACCAGCAACACAACCAGCACCCAGAAGAGCACCCGCGCTAGCCCCAGCAGCGGAAGACTGTAGCTCAACCCGAACAGCAGCACCAGCCCGCCTACGGCAATGAAAAAGCGATGCGTGAGAAAAAGCGAGCGAAAGAATGAGCGCATAGGCTAGCCAAGCAAGCGGCGTAGGCGGCAATCTACAAAAAAGGCCACATAACACGCAAGGGCTTGGTGCGACTCTTTGGCTAGCGCATCAGGACCACGTATCCGCTCTGTGGACCTTCTTCCGGCCCCAGGTCAACCACGTAGAAGTAGGTGCCCTCCGGCAGTTGCCCACCTCCCACGATAAGTCCCTGGTTGGCGGTGCCGTCCCACACGTTCTGCTGATTATCGTAGCCCTGGGCCCGATAAACCGCGTTGCCCCAGCGATTGAAGATGGTTATCGAGTTGTTGGGGTAAGCACTGATTCCTTTGATCTCCCAGCGGTCGTTGTTGTTATCGTTGTTGGGAGAGAAGCCCTTGGGAATTTCAATCGCTCCAGCCCGCACCTGGATAATGACTTCCGCTTTAGCGCAAAGATCGGGGTCCTGAACATCGCACACCCAGTAGCTAAACTGATCAGGCCCGATGTAGTACTGATCCGGAGTATACGAATAGCTGCCGTCGGCGGCCAGGGTAACGGTGCCGTGGGCGGGGGAGCCAACTGAGGCAACCTCTCCTAGCGGACCACCGTCGGGATCATAGTCGTTGGTGAGCACGTTGCCGGTGGCCACCTCATCGTAGGTGGTGATCACCACATCGTTCACCGCCACGGGGGCGTCGTTGACCGGATTTATCGTGATCACTACGCGGGCGGTATCGCACACGGTGGGGGCGGTTTTATCGCACACTCGATAAATGAGCGTATCAGAGCCATTGAAATTTTCATCAGGGGTATAAATTAGTTCTCCCTCTGGCGATAAAGTGGCAGTGCCATGCAGGGGCTGCGTTAGCAAGAGAGCGGTAAGTCCCCCCCCGTTTGCGTCGGTGTCGTTGGTGAGCACGTTAACCGTTATCGTGCTGTCCTCGTCCACGGTGATTTGGACTGGAGTGGCCGTTACCCTAAAGCAAGCCGGATCAAGCCTGACCTGAACGATAGAAGAATCGGCAGGGCAGGTGGCGGTGGCGTCAACCACGTAGGTAAATATAAATGGCCCAAACCCCTTCTCATCGAAGCGCACTTGCTCCGGGTTGCTGATATCTATATTAGCCGATTCACTGAGCCAGCGGCCCCTCGTTTCGTGGGCCCCAACGATACCGCTAAATAGGTTAGTGGGCTGGGTAACGTCACACACTTCCAGTGTGCCATCTGTTCCGGCGTTGGGTGAGTTAAAGATACTCAGGGTAATTCCGTTCGATATGGTGCTGGCACACGCAAAACTGGGGTCAGTAATCACCACCCGGTAGCGCAGCCCGTCTAAGGTAGCAAGAGCTTTAAGAATGCGTAGGGTATCGGTCTGAGCCCCCGCGTAGGTGAGGTCGTTGATCACTGGAGCGTAGGTGCCACTCTCCGTGCTCACTTCCCATCGATACGTATAGCGCGCTAGGGCAGTAGTAGGGAAGAGTTTTGTTCCTTCCGTGCCGGGACACAGCTGAATGGTGTTGAATGGTATTGCTCCGGAAGGCGCTACTCCGACCTCTTGAAAGTCGAAAGCGCCGTTCTCATCGTTATCGGCGGGAGTGGCGTAGCCACCGCTGCCGGTGGTTCTGCCTTGGGCGTCTACAGTGGGAGAACCAGCACCGATCGTTCCGTCGTTATCTGAGTCGTTGAGCCCCGCCTCGATCACATCAGAGCAACCGTCGCCGTCGGCATCCAGCACCAGGAAGTCGTACAGGTTGGCCGCATCGCCATCGCTGTTAGCCAGGGTATAGTCAATCACCCCGTCGTTGTTCCCGTCTACCGACTGCGGAATACCCAAGGCATTAATAGGGCCATTCGGAAGCCCATCGGTGTGCGCTACACCCGAACCGGATTCTACTACGTCGTAGATGCCGTCGTTGTCGCTGTCCAGATCGTACATGTTCGGCACACCATCGCCGTCGGTGTCGTTGCAGGCGTAAATACTAGCGGTAGCGGTGACGTTGCGAAGTTTGGTAGCTGTGTTCTGATTAGCATTGTATAGCGTGAAACCGGTTCCGTTGGAATCAGCACAAGTGAAATCATTCGACTCATAGATGAAGGCGTTGCTTCCGGTGCCCTTGGTTTTATCCAAATAGGGGATAATATCCCGTCGCTCGCCGGGAATATTCGTGTCTACCATCAACTGAATAGAATTATTAGTAACAATCAGTTCCGGGTTGCCTTCTCCGGTCCAAGGAGTCCAGCCTACGTTTCCGCTGGTGGTGCTGGGGTCCGAATCAAACAGCGCTCCCGGGGCAAACTCGCACACCTGACCCCAATGAAGCTGGTTAAAGTTGAGTACGGTGTTCGTCCCGATATCCAGTCGTATACCATCATCAAATTCACCAAGGCGGAAGGTCAATTTACAGGGCCCAATTGTGCTATTGTCAGGGTTAATCAATTGTGCCCGGAAGTTGATCTCTACTGTACCATTGGTGTTAGCGATACCCGTACCGCCCGTTGCCGTCAGCGTTGTTTCCAGCGTGCCCCCGCCATTATCCGTCGTGGTCGCAGTGCTTCCGTCGTTGTCAGTAAGTTTTAGACTTAGTTCAGCCTGCGATCCAGCGCACTCATCCTTGTCCAGAATACCATCGTTGTCGTTGTCCAGGTCCACCGTATTGCTCTGCGCGTCGCGATCCGTGTCCGAGAACTCATCGCGGAAATCCACATCACCTCCGTCGTTCACATCATTGTCTTCGTCGGTGAAGTCGTTCACCGGAGAGTCGCTGTATGTGCCGTTCACATCGGAGTAATCGTCGGCCGTTTCGCGTTCGGGAGCCAGCCCGTTCACGCCGACATCGGTGCCGTAGCCGCCGCCGGTTTCGCGAAAGTCGAGGATTCCATCATTATCGCTATCGGTGTCGAGGTAATCCGGGGTGCCATCGCTGTCGGTGTCTACGGGGGTGAGTCCGAGGGTGGCGCCAAACTCGTAATTGTCAGCCAAGCCGTTGTTGTTGTTGTCGGACGAGGGAGCATTGTAGCCCAGTGTGGTTTGCGCCTCGATATTGTCGGGGATGCCGTCGTTATCGCTGTCCAGGTCGAGGCGGTTGGGCACGCCGTCGCCGTCGTGATCGGGGTTGCACGAATAAACGTAGCAGGCTTCATCGTTCACGCTGGTAACGGTGGTGGTGAAGGTAATATCACTAGTCCAGCGGTAGGAGTCGCCTGAATCCTGACTTTGCAGGGCAGGGATGATCAGTACACGGGTTACTTCACCGGAAGTATTGAAGTTAAGGGTATAATTATTGGTCTCAGGAGTGTTTTTTGAGATATCGCGAAGAATAGTTTTGTCCATTGATTTAAACACGATTCCACTTTCGGCATCAATAGCAATTAAGCCTCCGTCAAGTCCTGAGCCATTGCGACCGCTTTTCTTTTCTACGGTCCAAGCTACGTCAATCTGTACCGACTGCACACATTCGGGTACGTCCACTTCGTAGCCCCGCACGATAAACTCATTGGTAACACTCGCGGATACATTACCGGGGGTAGCGCAGGTAGTCGGGCTGAATGAGTCTTCGGCGTTATAGAAGGTAGCACCATCTTGTGACTGTATGGCGTCCAGTTCGTAAGCGGTGAGGTTGCGGTCGATGAGAGGAATATTGATCACATCACCTACGGCAATGGTCTGTTCAACTGGAAGGCACTCATCAGTATCTAAGATTCCATCGTTGTCCGAATCAATATCGGCTGAGTTGCCCAGGCCATCGCCATCCGGGTCGCAGTTTTCGCGCAGGATGAAGTCATCAAAGATGACTCCTTTGCCTCCGCCGAAGTAGACGGTCATATTAGTGGCATCGAAGCCATTGTCGCTGCCGTCAAAGGTACGGTGATAGTCAGCGACAAAGGTTCCGTCATATTCGTAATCCAACTCACACAGGGCCAGCTTGAGAGCGGCATTCCAAGTGATGCGGAATCGGACTGTTTTTCCCGAAACGTCCGAAGGAAAGTCATCGTCGTTACCAGTAGTTTTGCTGTCGCCGGGTTTTTTGTCAAAAAAGTATAATCGGCCTTGGTTACCATTTTGATCTACCCGCAAGTTCATGCCTATAAGCGGGAAACTGGGCTCTCCAAAGTAGCCGGAAGCCAGGGCATCACCTGACCCTATTCCAACGAAAGGGGTGCCAGAGGCATTATTGCTGGTAGGTATTTGAGCGGTTACTTCAAATACTAAATCTTTTTGGAAAAAAGATTTATCGGTAGTTCGAATATATCTGCGGTTGTTATTAATAGCCGCAGGATCCCACGCGGCTTCATAGGCCGAGTAGTCAATCGCAATGCCACCGGGATTTTCATTGGAAGGACCTTCTTCCAGAAAACCATCTGGTGCCTTATCGTTGAAATTTTCACGATACTCACAATACTCTTTGGTATCAAGTTGAAAACCAGCCAGCGGAGTGGCGGTAGCATCCAGGGTGCCAATCGTATATTCTCCATCGACCAATTGGGCATCGCTAACTCGAAAGCTAACCTGGCTCTCGTCGTTTATATCCTTATCCGCCTCGGCTACCGGCACCACGTCATAGGCGCTCCCGTTCTTACGTAGCAGCACGTAGTTGCTTTTTACGCTAGAAAAGATTCTTCCAGGATAGACTTTATACAAATCGAAGCGTAGTGTAGCATCCAGCGCGCCGGTTTTGTCTATGTACCAACTGCGCGCCCAGCGTTCTTCTACCCCGGCGGGCAGGTTGGTGGTGGAGGTGCCGTGGGGGGTGTTATCGTGTCCGGCTAATAAGTAGTCTCCGTCGCTTATATCAGCAGTTTCGGCAAGAAGAGAAAGCGCATCAGTACTGGCATTTCTATGATTATCTCCATCTTCCTGACCAATGCCCGCTACTTCGTGATCGAAGTTGCCGTTGGCGGGAGTGTCTCCGACGTAATGGTCAGTCTGTACAGGTATATCATACTTAGCACTCAAATAGTTGTTGAGAATCACTCGTTGGGGATTATTGAGATGGTGTCCATACATTATGATCTCAGCGACATCGCCATCTAGATCCTGGTCCGAATCATAGCCGTCATCCACGTCACTTTGTTCGCCCCCAATAGCCATAGCTCCTCCCGCCGTAATTGCATTATTTTCGTAAAAGTTATCGCTAACCTGATTATTCTCTAGATAATGGGTCACGCGACCAGAAGTTCTTTCCCACTGAGAACAGAAAATTCGATACCCACCACTTAAGTCGCCACTTCCGGTTCCGGAGCTGTTGCTATTAATGTAGGTTCCGAGTGTGCCACTACTTCTATTCATCAATAGATACTCGTTCTCACTCCCAATCACTGCATAAGATAGTATTGCTGATCCGTCTGATTCTACTAAGTCTTCTTTGATAACAACAAAGCTGCTTACGGCCGCGCTAGGCATTTCGGCGAAGCTAGGTAGCACCAACCGCTCGGAATTACTACCATCAAAGCGTACTGCTGATAGGCTATTCAGTACGGATGAAGCGAATTTTGGTGCGTTGGGACTATTAGTGGTATTAACAAAGTTGAGATTGTTACCTGATTGGTCTTTCCAGTTGGTAACGAGGTCGTTGTTGGCTAATTTTAGAGATTGGGCATCCAACCACAAAGCTAGGGTACTGCTGCCATCCACCTTTCCCACTCCCCCCGGGCCGGTTTGCGCTTGGGTGATGATTGGAAAGATGAATAACAGGAAGCAAGCCACGGCAGATAGCCAAGACTGGATACTAACAAAAGCGGTGGAACGGGAAAGAGCGCGCATACGTACTGTTTTTTTATACTAGACTCCTACTTCTTTAAGAATAATGCCTCAAATGAAAGTCAACCGCACCTTACATGGCTTCGGTAGGAATCGGCAGTATTTCCCTCAACAAATCGTGACTATGAAGTCGGCTCGATGGGCAAATACTGCGAACGCGTGAAAGTAGAAGGATCTGCCAAATGGCATGAAGCAAAGTGAATCAAAAACTTGGTTAAGTAATATTAACTAGCGATTAGTAATTTTACTCATACCCTACCGGTCACGCTTTCTTGCTACTTGAATCAAAATTCCCAAATTGAGACAGAATTAGGTAGTCAGGTGTCTTGGCACCCAGCCGCTATGCCGCACGAACGCGCGCTACTTGCCGGGCTGGTCAATTGCGTTTTACCCGCCTCTGCGCAAAGCAGTCTCTCCGAAAAAATCAGTACTTTTGACCACCCAAACCTAACTTTACATTATGTTTCACAAACTACTGCTCACGGGCCTTTGCCTCCTGTGCCTTATCACCACCGCAACCGCCCAGCAGCGCGAACTGGGCAATCTGGTGATCGAAAACATCCCCGAAATTCCCGATACCCTGGCCCAGCGCCAGCAGCAGTACCAGAACGTGCGCGCGGCTTCGGTGGCCGACTGGCACCCCGACGGCGAGCAGTTGCTCATCAGCACCCGCTTCAGCGAAACCACGCAGCTGCACCGGGTAAGCCAGCCGATGGGCATGCGGCAACAGATCACCTTCTTCGACGAGCCGGTGGGCGACGGCACCTACTGCCCCAGCGCTAATCACTCCGGCTTTTTGTTCACCAAAGACGAAGGAGGCAACGAATTCGCCCAGCTTTTTTGGTACGACACCCAAGCGGGGCGCGCCCGCATGCTCTCCGACGGCACTTCGCGCAACAGTAATGGCCTGTGGGCAAACCAAGGCGACCGCTTTGCCTTCAGCAGCACCCGCCGCACTGGGAAAGACTTTGATATTTACGTTTCTTCGATTCAATCGCCGCAAAAAGCAGAATTGCTGATGGACCAGGGGCAGGGCGTGTGGTACGCGACCGACTGGTCGCCTGACGATCAAAAGATCATTCTGGGGCAGTACCAATCGGCGGCCAGAGCCAATGTATACGTGCTGGACGTGACGCAGAAGTCGCTGACGCCGGTTAACGACACCAGTGCTACGGCCTACTTTGGCGACGGGCTGTGGAATGCTGACGGCTCGGGCTTGTTCGTGATCAGCAACCAGGAAGGCGAGTTTCGTACGCTGATGCGCTATGATATCAAGAGCAAAAAATTTGCCGCGGTGACGGATGACATTCCGTGGGACGTAGAAAATATGGCGATCAACGCTGACCGCAGCCGGTTGTCGTTCGTAACCAACGAAGACGGGATTAACCAGCTTTATATTCTTGATCCTAAGAAGCTCACGTATGAGAAAGTGGCTGGCCTGCCAACGGGCCAGGTTAATAGTATGGTGTTTCATCCCGAAGATGATCGACTAGCGCTAAGCATCGGAACGGCCCAGAGTCCGGGAGATGTTTACGTGTTGGATTTGGCCAAAAACAACCAATTGGTGCGCTGGACAGACAGCGAAGTAGGCGGACTAAGCACGCAAAGCTTCGTGCAACCGACCTTGATTTCCTACCCAACTTTTGACTCGGTGGATCAGCAAACCCGGCAAATTCCAGCCTTCTACTTTCGGCCCACCAACGCTGACGGCCCCACCCCGGTGGTTTTATACATCCACGGCGGCCCCGAGGGGCAGTACGTTCCTTACTTCTCGTCGTTCGTCAACTACTTGGTCAACGAAATGGGCATTGCGGTAATCGCTCCCAACGTGCGGGGCTCGGCGGGCTACGGGAAGTCGTACCTGCAGCTCGACAACGGTTTTCAGCGCAAAGAATCGGTGCGGGATATTGGCGCGTTGCTCGATTGGGTGGAACAGCAACCCGAATTGGCCAGCGACCGGGTGGCGGTATACGGCGGTTCGTACGGCGGCTACATGGTGCTGGCCTCGATGGTGGATTACAACGACCGCCTGCGGTGCGGGGTAGACGTGGTGGGCATCAGCAACTTCGTGACCTTTTTAGAAAATACGGAAGAGTATCGAACGGGACCTGCGGCGGGCCGAGTACGGCGACGAACGCGATCCCGAGATGCGGGCGTTTCTGGAAGAAATCTCACCGAACAACCACGCGGAGAAGATCAAGCGTCCGCTGTTCGTGATTCAGGGAGCGAATGACCCGCGGGTGCCCGCCAGCGAGTCGGAGCAGATGGTGGAGGAGATTCGCGGCACCGGCAGTGAGGTGTGGTACCTGCTGGCCAAAGACGAGGGGCACGGCTTCCGGAAAAAGGGCAACCGCGATTATCAGTACAACGCCATCGCGTTGTTCTTTCAGGAGTATCTTTTAGGGGATTAAACGAGCACTTGTTAAATAAGAGAATTGTTTGAGCATCATGAATGATGCATCTACAATGCCTTACTACTAAACAATCGTTTGGAATTCGCCGGACTGCTACTAGAAACCTACATTGCTGCGCACAGCACGCCCGAAACTGCCTTGCTCAAGAAGATTCGGCGCGAGACGCACCTGCAAGTGCTGATGCCGCAGATGCTGTCGGGTCCGTCGCAGGGTGCGCTGCTGGCCACGCTGGTACAGCTCCTGCGGGCACGGCGCGTGCTAGAGGTTGGCACCTTCACCGGCTACGCCTCGCTCTGGATGGCGCAGGCCCTATCCGACGACGGCCTGCTGCACACCATCGATCGCAACGAAGAATTGGAGGATCGGGTGCGGAGTTATTTTAACGAATCAGGCGTGGATCACCGAATCGTTTATCATCTCGGAGACGCCCGGGAGGTGATCCCCACCCTCAGTGAAACCTTTGATCTGGTGTTTATCGATGCCGACAAAGATAATTATGAGCATTACTACGCGCTAATTATTGATAAAGTACGCGAGAATGGACTTATTGTCGTTGATAACGTACTGTGGGGAGGAAAAGTGATCAGCGAAACATCTGATCGAAAAACGCAGGCCATTCGGGATTTCAATGACTACGTGCACCACGATCCGCGGGTGGCCAACGTGCTGCTTCCCCTCCGCGACGGACTTATGTTACTCATCAAGCAAGACGCTACAAAACTATGACCTTCTACCGGGCCAGCAAAACTTCATCCGTCAAGCGCACCGTTGCGGCGCTTTTGCTCTCATTGGCCGCTTTGGTTGCCCAGGCACAACAGCGGGTGGTGGTGCCGGAAGTGGTCGATTTTGCCAACATGCGGCTGGAGCTCTCCAACGATGCGCGCAAGAAAATCCAGACTGATGTGGACGCGCTCACGCGCTACGAAAAGTACTACAACGCCAAGGTGGAGCGCATCAATGCCTACTTCCCCCTTATTGAACAAGTGCTGCGCGAAGAAGGAGTACCCGACGACATCAAGTACTTGGTGATTCAAGAAAGTGCCCTGGTGGGCGACGCGGTTTCTTCTTCACAGGCAGTGGGCTACTGGCAGTTCAAAGAGGGTACGGCGCGGGAGGTGGGGTTGCTCATCAACGGGGCGGTCGACGAGCGGATGAACATCATCACCGCCACGCGGGGGGCGGCACGCTACTTCAAGAGCAACAACGCTTACTTCGATAACTGGCTGTACGCCCTGATGGCCTACTACGAAGGACCCGGTGGGGCGCTCAAGAAAGCGGACAAATCGGAATACGGGGCCCGGAAAATGCGCCTGGGTGGCAAAACGCACTGGTACGTGCTCAAGTATTTATCACACAAACTGGCCTTTGAACCCGCGGTGGGTCGGCCGATGGCTACCCCCGTGCAACTGATCTCCTATACCGAGGGAGTAGGAAAAACCCTGGCTGACGTGGCGCGCGAATTTGACCTGGGGGAGGAGTACCTGGCGCCCTATAACCTGTGGCTTCGGCAGCGGCGTATCCCGGCCACCAAAGCCTTTCCGGTGATTGTGCCTCGTTACCACGCTATTCCGGCCGATGATCTGCTGGCGCAACGGGACGGGCCAGAACAGCAGAACACAGACCGGAGTGATCAAGTCATAGCCCAATCCAAAGCAGCGACGCGTTCATCCTCAAAAACAGCAGGACTCAGCAACCCCACCTACTTCGACGAGCAGCAAAATACGGACAAGTTTCCGGTTATCCGGGAGGGCAAAACCTTTCGGGGCGAAAAGCGACTGCTCATCAACGGTATCCCAGGCATTGTTGCACAAAAAGGAGAAGACGTGAGCGCGCTGGCCGAACGCGCGGGCATATCGACGAGCCAACTGGTGCGCTGTAACGACCTGACCAGCAAGCGGGCCCGCATGCAGGAAGGAATGGGGTATTATTTACGTCCTAAGAAGAACCGGGCCCCGGCCCACTACCACACCGTGGGGCGGGGCGAGAACCTGTGGAGTATCTCGCAGCGCCTGGGGGTCAAAATCAAAAAACTCACGCGCAACAACCGCATGAAGCGTGAAGACGCGCTGAAACCCGGGCTGGTGCTGTGGTTGCGCTTCATCCGTCCGCAAAGCGTACCGGTTACCTACCGGGCGGTACCCGACGAGGAGGCGCAACCGGCGCTGGCGCAACGGGCCCTTTCCTCTACCGAATCCACTCGGGGAGTATCCACTCGGGGAGTATCCACGCGCGACGATCGCCCAATCGCGGAAACCGCGTCTGATTTGCCGGTGTTGCTGGCCAACGAGAAGTCAGATTCACCCCAGGCGGTAAATAAACCAGTCTATAGCAACCCTACCGAAGACGAGGGATGGCGGGGTGCTGAAATAACTGCTCGCCGAACGCACACGGTGGCCTCCCGCGAAACGCTCTACGGCATTGCGCGGCGCTACCAACTCAGCGCCACGCAACTGGCTAAGTACAATGCGCTGGAAGTAAGCGAGCCCCTTCGGGTGGGCCAAACGCTGTATCTGGCGCCTCCCGAAGAGCAGGCGCGCCGGGTGGCCCAGCAAGAACTGGTGATGCACGAGGTGCAGGCCGGAGAAACCATGTTCCAGATCGCCCGACAGCACGGAGTTACCATTCAGAACCTGATGGAGTGGAACAACAAAAGCGGCTTCGACTTGGCGGCGGGCGAACAGTTGAAAGTATATAAGTAGCTCATTGGCCGTTCAGCTTGGGCAACGGGTCTGCAACTTTCGGATAAATATTACCTGTTCCCCAATCTTTTGCGTTCCCGGTTTTTTTTTACTGGATTAAGTATAACCTTCACGGCTAAGAAAATCAATTTTTTTCAACAATTAGCGTCGGACGAACGCTAGCCTGTTGCCGCAGAAGCGATGATAGATTTAGTAATGTTGATCGATGACAACGACACTGATAATTTCATCAGCAAACGAATCATCGAGATCACCCAGTTTGCCCAGCAGGTCGAAGTAAAAAACTCGGGGCAGGATGCCTTGGAGTACCTCATGGCCAACACCGATGATGTGAATCGGTTACCCCGCCTCATTTTTTTGGACATCAACATGCCGGTGATGGACGGCTTCATGTTCCTCTACGAGTTTGAGAACCTGTCGAGCACAGTTCAGGAACGCTGCCAGGTGGTGATTTTATCCAGTTCGGACAACCAGCGTGATATTGATAAAATTGTGAACAACCAGTCGGTGATTCAGTACATCACCAAGCCGCTCACCCAACACGCACTGGAAGGCATCAACATTGGCGCTTAACGGCCTTCGGTGACCTATCTCGGGTCTTTCCTTTTGAATTGCTCAGGGCTTAACAGTACATTGCCCATTATTACCTTCACTAGCTTATTTTCATGAAACACAGTATGGTTACCGTACTAGGGTTGCTGCTTTCTTTTGCGGCTCAGGCGCAGGGAAGCGCGACCGATTCGGTGCCGCAGTACTGGAACGCTGGTGGCTCGTTCAATTCTACTTTTCAGCAGGTATCGTCGGCCAACTGGGCGGGCGGGGGCCAGAACTCTTTGTCGCTCGGGGCAGTGGCCAGCTTGTTTGCAGTGTACGACGACACGGTGCGGCGGCGCTGGGAAAACAACCTGGAGCTGGGCTACGGCCTGGGAAGGATTGGCGGGCGCGAAAATGCTTTTGTAAAAACCAATGACAACCTGCTGCTGGTGTCGCGTTACGGCCGTAAACTGGCCAAGCGCTTTTACCTATCAGCCCTGCTGGATTTTCGCAGTCAGCTCACGCAAGGATTCCGCTACGAGCAGGTGAACGACTCGGTGCGCAATGCTACCCAAGTTTCGGAGTTTTTGTCGCCCGGCTTTCTGATCACCTCGCTGGGCGTTACCTATTCGCCCACGCGCAAAAAGCTGCTGCTTAAGCGGCGGGCCAACGGGCAAGAGGATGAAGATGATGACGCCAAAGACCGCAAGGACAAGGCCCGCGATTATCTTTCGGTGACGCTGTCGCCCTTTTCGGGAAAGTTCACTTTTGTGCTCAACGATGAGCTGGTGGCACTGAACCTGTACGGCACCGAGGGGAGGAACGTACGGGCTGAAATCGGCAGCAGCCTCACGCTGATGGTGCGCAAGCGTTTGGTAGAGAATGTGACGGTGAGTTCCAATCTCAACCTGTTCTCAGCCTACCAGCAGCCCGAAAATATTGACCTGAATTCTCAGACCACGGTGGTGCTGCGGGTAAACAAGTTTCTGGCGGCCAACGTAGCCCTGCAACTCGTTTACGACGACGACATCAACGTGGTGCGGGAAGACGGCAGTTCGGGACCGGCCCTACAGGTGCAAAATGCGGTGAATGTCGGGCTATCGTACGGGTTTTAGATATTCTTAACTATGCTACCTGCCATTAACGCCAGAAGTTCAATTAATTGTTCTGTATGAAAAATAGACTTATACACTCTCTGTTAGCGATTGCTGCCCTGTTGTATGGCGCCCCTGTTTCATCGCAAGTATATCGGCAAGACCCTGCTTTTCAGTCAGCCTTGGTCAAGAAAAATAATGGCTACGTCTCCTCTTTTATCAAAGTATCAGACAGCAAAATTTTGGTCACGGGAGGAATGGATTATGTCAACTATACTGTGACATCTCCTCCTATAAGGCTTACTGAGAACGGAAGTGTAGATGACTCGTTTTCATTTACTCCAGGTGGGGGAGACTCTTTTTTTGTGGTGCGACAAGATGGAAAATTGGTAGGGAGAGATCTCTATGAGGGAGCTAATAGTGAACCGTACGTTCATCTTACGCTATATCAACCGAACGGTAAGTTAGAAGCAACCTTCTCAACCAATATCAAATCCGCCTCTGTAATTATCCCTCAAGCACTCGCGGTTCAGGCCAACAACAAAGTGATTGTAGGAACCGTAATCACGCAGGAAAATTACGATTATAAGGGGTTAATCAATAGGGTTGAAACCGATGGCCGTATCGATAGAACTTTTAGTACGGCTCATTTAGATATCCGGTGGCTCAATCAAATTGTGGTGCAAGCAGATGGGAAAATTTTGGTGAGTGGCTCGTTCGGACCGAAGGGCGAGTTTCGAAAAACATTAATTCGGTTGCACGCTGATGGTCTTCTGGATGATGGTTTTAATCCGCCAGTGAACATGTTTGGTGGTTTGAGTAGTGTAACCATGCTAGAGGCGGGCAAGATTTTGCTTGGAACAGGTCGTGGTGTTGTTCGTCTACTCCCTACGGGTGAGCTAGATGATTCATTCAATATCAATGAATACGCGGTGAGCGCCACGGCCCTTCAGCCCGATGGAAAAATTTTGGTAGGACACTGGGTTTCGGATACCATCAATTACGTCACCGGACACGGGCCGGTGATTCGCTTGAATTCTGATGGAAGTGTAGACACTTCCTTCGAGGCGAGTCCGGGGGCAGCAAATTTTTCGGTAAGTGCGTTAGAGGTTCAAAGCGATGGTCATATCTTGGTAGGCGGCCATTTTGATCGCTTTAGTGGACAACCAGCCGTTGGAATAGTTCGGTTGGACGGAACAGATGGACAAATAGATCCTGCCTTTTCTATCAAACTTGAATCGCGCGGTTATCTAGATCAAACCGTTACTCAACCCGATAGTAAACTCTTGGTTTTTGGGGACTTTAACTCAGTAAACGATCAGTCGAGCAACGATCTGGTCCGTTTGCGTGCTGATGGGTCAATAGACAGCTCCTTTAACATAGGGACCGGGGTAGATGGGTTCTGGGACCTGAACGGGGGGTTTGTTCGTTCCGTAGCCCTGCAGCAAGATCGCAAAATTATCGTTGGTGGTTTCTTTTCTTCTTTTAATCAAGTTTTCGCAAACTCTTTGGTTAGGCTTAACGAAGACGGCAGCGTTGATCCATCTTTCAAGAAATTCGAGTTGGAGAAGTATTACGTAAACGCCGTAGCTGTTCAGCAGGATGGTAAAATTCTAGTTGGAGGTGCCGCCTACTACGGAGAAGAGGGTGAGTTCGTGATCAGACTACTGCCAGACGGAAGCAGAGACCCCGATTTTGTGACGGCTAGCGGTCGTGGGTTTGTCGGTCAGATTCTTGTTCAGGAGGACGGGAAAATTTTGGTAGGCGGAGGTTTTAACAATTACAATAACGCCTCGGCCAATCACCTTGTGCGTTTGAACACCGATGGCACCATTGATCCAACTTTTCGAGCAATCGGATCAGACAGCCCCGTTGAAAAATTGGTGCTACAAGATGATGGAAAAATACTTGTACAAGGGAGATTCACCCAATTTAACAATGTCCTGGTCAGTAGCTTCGTCCGGCTGAATACCGACGGCATCATCGACGACACGTTTAGTGCTGAATTAAGTACGTACCCTCAGATTCACGACTTTGTCCTTCGGTCGGATGGACAACTTCTGGTCAGTGGCTATCTATTCCAAACCGCCGATAAATTGGTTTTGCTTCGGGGAAACGGCTCATTGAATGATGAAATTTCCGTAGAAGAGCCAGATCCCATATTTTATTCCTCAATGACCAGCATAGGCGACAAGTTGCTGGTTGCCAGTGGAAACAATTTGATACAGCTTTGCGCTGGTCGGCAGTCACGCGTTGGTGAGGATCAAGTTTTGGGTACGGAATCAGAGGTGTCTACATCAGTAAAGGTTTATCCTAATCCGGCTTCTGATCATATTAATATTGAATCACTTTTGTTTCTAAGCAGTAAACCGAACCCGTCTGTTGTGCTATATGATTTGAACGGACGAAGGAGGCCTATCTCGATTACTCCCACTATCGCTGGCTATAGGTTGGAATTTAACCGATTATCCAGAGGGCTGTATTTTCTGCACGTGACGACGGAAGACAAAAAGCTAATCAGAAAGGTGGTATTAGAATAATTCGTATCTAGGGGGCACAATTGTGATTACCCACCACCAAGATAACCTACCGATGCGCGTACTGCTGTTTTTCCTGATTGTTATAGCGGCCTGCCAATCTGCCCCTTCGGACTTTGAAACGTTTCTGAGCACCCAAGATTCTTTAACGTATTCACTGCTGATCCGCAACGGCACCCTGATCGACGGCAGCGGCCAACCCGGCTACCGCGCCGACCTGCTGCTTCGCGCCGATACCATCGCCTTTGTGGGTAGTGTGGATACCAGTTTGGTTGAGGTGAAGCGAACTATTGACGCCACCGGAAAAGTGGTTACTCCCGGTTTCATCGATACGCACAGCCACGGCGACCCGCTCACCACGCCCAGTTTCCAAAACTTTCTGGCGATGGGCGTCACCACCATCGCGCTGGGCAAGGACGGCTCTAGTCCGGCCTTTCCCGACCTAAACGACTGGATGCAGCAAGTGGCCGACACCGTGCCGGGCGTCAACATTGCCATGTTCGTGGGGCACGGCACCCTGCGGATGCTGTCGGGCATCAACTACAACCCGCGCCCCACCGAAGCCCAGCTGCAAGCGATGGGCGAACTGCTGGCCGACAACCTGGACGCCGGATGCTTTGGCATGACCACTGGCCTGGAGTACGTGCCCGGCTGGTACGCGCCCGACTACGAGCTGGAGTACCTGGCCCGCATCGTGGGTGAGCGCCGCAAGCTGATCACCAGCCACGTGCGCAACGAAGACGATGCCGCCGTGGAAGCCTCGCTGCGCGAACTGCTGCGGCAGGGCAAACACTGCGACGTGCTCGCTTCTCACCTCAAAGTCGTTTACGGAAAGGGTGCCGATCGGGCCGAACAAATTCTGCAACTGCTGGATAGCGCCCGCCAGCAGGGCATCACGGTGAGCGCCGACGTGTATCCGTATACGGCCAGCTATACCGGCATCGGCATTCTGTTCCCCGACTGGGCCAAGCCTCCCAATGATTTTGCGCGGGTGGTGTCCACGCGACGCGACGAGCTAGCTACGTTTCTGCGCAACAAAGTGAAGCAGCGCAACGGACCGGAAGCCACACTGCTGGGCACCGCTCCCTACGCCGGAAAAACGCTGGCGCAACTGGCTACCGAGCAGGGCCGACCCTTTGAAGATATCTTGATCGACGACATCAAACCGGGTGGGGCGTCGGGAGCCTACTTTGTGATGGACGATTCGTTGCAGGCGCGGATCATCGTGGACTCGTCGGTGATGATCTGCTCCGACGGCAGCCCCACCGCCCGCCATCCGCGCGGACACGGCACCTTTGCCAAGATCATTGAAACCTTCGTGGTGCAAGACAGCCTGCTTTCCTTACCCGAAGCGGTGCGTAAGATGACTTCGTTGCCCGCCCAAACCATGAAAATCACCGACCGCGGGCGCATCGCTCCCGGTATGAAGGCCGACGTGCTGGTGTTTGACCCGGCGCAGGTGCGCGCCATCGCCACCTACGAAAGCCCCTTGCAGTTGGCCGAGGGCTTCGAGTTGGTTATTGTGAATGGTGAAATAGCGAAGGAGCAAGAGACGATTTCGGACGAGCGGCACGGGCGTATGTTGCGGTCGGTTAGTAAATAAGTTTATGCGGATATACAGCCTTACGAAGACTGCCACACAGGAAGCCAACAGAAACGAGTCTCACAAAGCGCCCCTCATCTGTCATCCCGTAGGGAACTTGTTACTTATTTATCGTTGATGTACTGACCCATCCGGAATACGACAAAATAGATGTAACGACAACTCGCTATGAAGACGCTGAACTCTATCCAAAATGAGCGTGATTATCAGAAGGCATTGAGCATGGCCTACGAGCTGATGCAAAGTCCTGTCGAAAAGGAATCAGCTGAAGAAAAACGCATATTGCAGCTTACTAGCTTGATAGAAGTTTACGAATCAAAACACCATGCTATAGACGAGCAAGACAATCCGGTGGAAGCCATCAAGTTTCGTATGGAACAGATGAATCTAAAAAACAAAGATGTAGCGCCAATTTTCGGAGGAACAACCCGAGTTAGCGAATACCTAAACGAAAAACGTCCGCTAACGATGAAGATCATCTACAACCTGCATAAATACCTGGACATCCCCTATGATTTACTGATAGAGGAGCGAGAGAGCTTCGAGTTGAAAGAGACAGCTAGGAGGAAGCTGGAAAATAGCTTGAACCAAGTTTTAGAAATAAGCAATTAATTGAAAGAAAGCTACCGCTAATTTTATCCAGAGCGACCAGATACTAATGCAAGACCCCCAAGAAATTCAGCGAGATATACAGAAGCAATTTAGAACTCAGCAAGAGAAGTATATCTATTACGTTATTGCCTTAAGTGTCGCCTGCATCGGTTTTGCAGTGAACAAGTCAATAGATCAGCCTCTTAAATGGATACAAATTCCCTTGGGTATATCTGTTTTGTCTTGGGGAGCAAGTATTGTTTTTGGCTTTTCTCATATTCAAAAATCCCTCAGTATTTTGGCTCAAAACTCACATTACTTCGAGTTAGAAATGCAAGCACATATACTAAACAACTCGCAAGTCGCAGAGCGAGCAAAGTAGCTTTGGGATGAAATGATTAGAAAAAGTAGAGAGGGAATAGACTATACCCGCTCCCAATACGGATTGTTCTTGTTTGGGATAGTAGCATTTATCATCTGGCACATTCTAGAAATGTATCTTCGAACGATAATGTGAAACACTAATGCAACATCCGAAAACAGCAAAAAACCGTGGGTCAGATGGTAAAAAAATCTAAAGCGCCAACACGCCCTCAATCTTGTGGGCGGCGCGGTACTTGGCCATCACGGCCTCGCTGGAGTGCATCATCACCTTGGCCGTCACGCTCACGTAATTGCCCTTTCGGGAAGCCTTGGTGGTGAGCTGATTTTTGGGGAACAGCGCGAACACTTCTTCCTCTTTGCCACTGGGCACAATGAACTTGAACATATACAAGGTGGGCCAGCCGTGCTGCTGGTCTAGCTTTTCTTTGAACGAGGCAATATCAACTTTGGGTAACATACGATTAGGTTTAGTCATAAAATAACACCACAAGTGGCGAATGAATTCCCCCTACCCCAGTGATGCCCGCAGGCTCATCCGGACAATATCACCCATCGAGCCACACCGCAGAAAGTCTTCGTTTCGGTAGTGCCGGGCCAGTGCTTGCTTCAGCTGTTCGACGTGGGCTGCCGGAGCCAGCGTATCCTGCGTCATCGTATCTAACAAATCTTTGAGCCGGTGGCGCGACGAGCGCAGGCGGGCGGCAATGAGGGCGTGTTCTTCTGTCTGATACTGCCGCACACTTTCGGACGTCATCACCCCCAGGCCCACCTCGATAAGCGGGTTGTTCTGCTTGTAGTACTGCGGCATGTAAATAGATTTGCTGCCCTCGTACGACTGCTGGTCAAAGTCGATGGCGCGAATGCGGTAGTGCAACTCGTCGAAGTCGGGGGTCACGTCCACCACAAAGTTCGCCGAGTGCATGTCGCCCAGCAGCCGCACAAAGCAGCGCTCGTTGAACTTGACAAACTCTTTGGCCAGCCGCGTGTGGTTTTGGCGCTCATTGTGCAAAGATTCTTTAAAGAACTGCTCGCCGGGAATGCCCGCAATGTGTTCCTCGATCAGGGTTTGGTCGGCCACAGTATAGGTCATACGGTTGGGCGACGAGATATGCTCCAGTTCCAGCCCGTAGATGCGCGAGGCGTCGGCGTACTTGATGTAAAAGTAGTCGAAGTTGTCGTTGATCTGGTTCACGATCCGCACCCGAAAGGGCTGGGTGTTGCCGTACACGCACAAATCTACCCGGTCTACCGATAGGTGTTGCATCACCGAAATATCGCCGTCGGCCTTCAGGATAGAGTAGATCATCTTCAGCGCGTAGTAGATGCGGTCCATGTCCTGCTGCGGATAAAACACGGTGACCCACAAGGTATCGTTGCCCCGGTTGTCGTACAAGGGCACGGTGTTGTCGTAGCGCAGCAAGTCGTGGTAGGTGATGGGCACCGGGGTAACCCGACCCTGCTCCTCCAGGTAGTGCTGCAGCGCGGGGCTGATGCGGTAGGCGGTTTTCTTTCTTTTAATCTGGGGCATGATCCTAGAATCCGATGGCGTTGCCCAAGTTAGTAGAAATCCCGATGCGGATGCCAAAGTCCTGGTACTTCCCGTCGTCGAAGCCCGCCACGGCCTCCACCCGGAAGAAGCGGAAGATGTTGTCCAGGCTGTAGCCCACCTCGGTATAGTGCGGCGAGGCACTGGTTTTTAGGTAATTGACGAACACATTTTCTTGCAGTCCCAGCAAACGCACCTCGAAGATGCGGGTGAGCAGCAGCTTGCGAAACTGGTAGTGCAAGTGCGCCACCGCGTAGCGCTCCTGCGTGCTGTAGGTGTAGTAGTCCAGCAGGCGGAAGCTGCCCACGGGGTCGGATTCCTGCACCACCACCCGGTTGCCCGCAAAGTGCTGGAAATCCATGAAGTACAACTGATCGCTTTTCAGGAAAGCTCCCGCAGTGAGCGCGTAATCCAAGCGTCCCCGCGCTCCGGGACGCCACTGGTGGCGCACGCCCACCTCCAGCAAGTCGTAGTCCACGTCGCTGCCCAGCACTTCGGGCAGGCCAGTGCGGTAGGTCAGGTGGAAGTAGGGCGACGAGTGCTCAATGCGCCGCTTTCGGCCGTTGCGCACGTAGTACTTTTGCCAGGGTTCAAAGCCCAGTGTCACCGCGCCCCACAGCGCCTGGTGCGTGGCAAAGCGGGTGTCGGCGCGCTCAATATTAGCTGGCGCATTGGGCGCAAACTCCCGCGCCTCTCTCCGGCGCAGCGCGTAGTCGGTTTGGTTGAACAGCGCCCGCCGTTCGGCCCACTCGGCCACGGTGGTGAGCGTGAGCCGCGGACCGAGCGGCTGGTTGAGGGTAAGTCGTCCGTAGTCTTTCTCGTACAGCTTCACGTAGTTACGTTTTTGCAGCAGCGCCGTAAAGGAGTTAATCAACGAACTGATGGGTTCTTGTTCGTTAAATTGACTCACGAACCGCCCGCCTTCCACCGATACTCGTGCGCTTCGCCCGGCGCTTGGATAGCGGAGGCTTACGGCGCCTTTGCCGATCAGTTTGTTCCGGGCGAAGGCGTAGCGGGGCACCGCCGATATTTCCAAGCGATGCGTGCTATCTAGATCGGTGCGGTAGGTGAGCGGCACGTTGAAGTGCGCCCCTTCCACCGGGTTAAACCGCAGTTCGCCCAGCGGCGACACGTATTGGAACGAGCTCCTTTTGCCCAGATCAACGGTGGTGCCCAGCAGCAGCCTGCCGACGGAACCGCGCTTTTTGTTGGCGCCTTCGTTTTCGGGATTCTCATCCTCCTCCTCGGCTACCGCTAGGCTGTCGAGCTTGCGGTAGCTCTGCTGTTCGCGGAGGTTGAGGGGTACCGGCCGCACGGTGGCCCAGTAGGCCGAGTCCTTTTGGTAGGCTAACGAGTCTACCGCGACATTAAAATCTGAAACCACCTCGGGAGCCTCTTCCTGCCGGTCCAGTTCTTTCTCGTAGTTACGCAGCGCCTGTTTCAGTTGCTTGCGGGTGTAGCGTTGCTGCTGCCGAAAGGCTTGCTCATCCACCGGGGCGGCCGACGTATCAGCTGCCGCTTTTTCTTCCTTTGCCAGCACCTCGGCCAATTCCCGGTCCACCTTTTCGTCTACTACCTCGAAAGCATCCTCCAGATCAGGATTCAGTTCAATAGTGTAGTCGCCCACGGTGGCCAGGTACTTATATTCCAGGTCGAAGCCCAGCACCTTGCCGGTCACCTCAATGCGGTGGGTCACCGGCAACCACACCGTTTCGGCAATCGGATTGTAAATTTGGCTGGCCTGTATTTTGAAGCCCTGCCGGTAGGTGAACAGGTTCAAGCTGTGGATACTCCATAGGTCCTCAATAAGGAAGATATAGCCGTTGAACACGTTGTCGCCCCGCGAGCGGGGGACCACCCGAATTTTGTTCACCGTGTGCCCGCGATCCTCGAAGCTGCCCTCGTAGCGAAAGCGGTAGTAGGCAAAAGCGCGGGGCGACAGCGGCGAAATGGCCTGCGCCACGGTAGGTTTGTAGAAGCTGCCGTTGATGAAGGGCGTAGGACTGGTGTCGTTTCCTTCGCCGATACTGCGGACCGAGATCACCCGCTCGCTCACTGTGTTGGGCTGGTCGAAAGTGATCTCGCTCACCGATTCTGACAAAAAGACGGTAGAAGAGTCAACGCCTTCTTTCTTCATCCGGCGCTCCAGCAAAAAGGGCACGTCTTTCACGCGTCCAGCCCCCTTCACGTATACTCGAGCGGTGTAGTGTTGCACCTGCAAGCGGTGAAACTTGCTCTTGGCGATGGCCTTGCGGATGATGGTGTAGGCCGGGTCTTCCTTGCCGGCCCGCACCTCCACCTCCTGCAACTGCATCACCTGTTCGGGTAGTGTAACGTCTAGCTCCAGCCAGTCGTCGGCCACCGTCACCGTTTGAACCAGCGTGCGGTAGCCTAAATACTGAAAAACCAGATCGTATTGTCCGGGAGCGAGCTTGATTTCGTAGCGCCCCTCCTGGTTGGTGGTGGTACCGGTTTCCAGTTGCCGGATATAAATGGTGGTGAAGGCCAGGGGCTCCGGCTCGCCGGTGTAGACATAGCCTCGCACTCCTTGTCCGTAAAGGGAAAGGTTCGCCAGCAGCGTTAGCAACAGAACAACGAATCTTGGCATAGCAGCGGAGGCTTCTGGGTTAGGTTAGGCGGTCAGCGGGGGTTCAAAAAGCAATTGCAACAAATCTTGCGCCACAAGAATACGGACAATAGCCACCTTTCCACCAGATTTTATAACGTCAACGGGATAAATTATTGACCTGGTTTGCTTTATCTTAGAAAGAAATTAAAGATTAACGGTTAAGTTTATTAGTTGGGACTTGTTTGGCAAAACACTAGTTTTGGTAGTAAATAAATTATCTACTAACCCTTGCCACCATGACCAAAATCGTCTACTCTTTGGCATTATTCATCTTCTCTTCTTTTGTCTTTTTGCGTTCGGAAGCGCAAAGCATCTCATCGTTCACGCTGATGAACGCTACCACTGATTTAGAAATTAGCCCATTAGCCGACGGAGACGTGATCAACTTGGCCGAACTGAACGGCAATTCGCTCAACGTGCGAGCCAATACCAGCCCAGCCACGGTCGGCAGCGTAGTTTTCAAGCTACAAGGAGCTACTTTTCGTACAGAGAACGTGGTGCCCTACGCCCTGGCGGGCAACAATGGCAACGATTACGCCAATTGGCTTCCCACTCCCGGTAGCTACGAACTGCAAGCTACTCCTTTTTCCGCAGCCAAAGGTCAGGGAACAGCGGGAAGCTCCCTGACCGTCACCTTTACGGTTGTTGACGAAGCGATCGTATCGGCTCCCGAGGCTCCCTCCGCGCTGGAAGCATCGGTGAGCACCCCCGGCACTGCGGTATTAAGTTGGACGGATAATTCTTCCAACGAAACCTCGTTTGAAATTGAAATCACTTCATCGTATTTTTCCGAAGACTGGCAATCCTTAGCTACGGTGTCGGCCAATACTACGAGCTATTCGGATGATACGTTTGGCACGGAAGCCTACCGAAACTACCGTATCCGGGCGGTTAACGCGGCGGGCTCGTCAGCCTTCGCTGAACTATCGGAAGTCGCCAACCTACCCTACCCGCCCACCGACTTTGTGATCACCAACGTGACCGAAAGCTCTTTTGATCTCAGTTGGACGCCTTCTCCCTTCGGCAACGATTACCTCATTGAGTATGCATTCCAAGAAGACGGCCCCTTCAACGGTTTCGATGCGCTTTACTATGGCTACGATGAGTTTAGTTACTCCGGCTTGCTTTCGGATACCACCTATTTCTTCCGCATGCGCGTTAACTTCGATGCCCAACCTTCGGCATGGAATACCTTTAGCGTAACCACCCTGCCCTCGTCCGACAATTCTTCGGGTCCGACCATATCCTCGCTGGTACTGGTCAATGCGGTCACCGACGAGGACATTAAAACGATTGCGGAAGGCGATATTTTTGACCTGGCGGAGATTGGCACCGATCAGTTGAACATCCGAGCGGAGGTGTCGGACGATACCGAGAGTGTTGTTTTCGGCTACCAGGACAACACCACTTATCAGACCGAAAGCGTACCGGTCTACGCCATCGGCGGCGACAACGGCGGCAACGATTACAAGACCTGGGTGCCCGAGTTGGGAGCCAATAAGGTGACCGCTACCGCTTACTCTGCCGATGGAGGGGCGGGAACCGCCGGACCAACCTATACGGTCAACTTCACCGTGGTGGAAGAAGTGACGCCCCCGACCCCCAACCTTCCCGTCGTGCTACGCATCAACGCCGGAGGCAGCCAGGTAAGCTACGGCGATTCGGTCTTCACCGCCGACGTCTACTTTAGTGGAAACGATGGCAAGTCGTACTCCAACGGTAAGGTTACTGGCATTGCTAACACCACGCAGGACGAAATCTACCGCACCGAGCGTAGCACCAACCAAGATCTCCAGTCCTTCGGCTACGACGTTCCGCTCACCAACGGCGAGTACGTCGTGAAGCTTCACTTTGCCGAAATCTACTTCGGAGCCACCGGCGGCGGTCCGGGCGGCAGTAACAAGCGCGTGTTTAGCGCCACGCTGGAAGGCGCGCCGATCATCACCGACCTTGACATCAACGCGGAAGTGGGACCCATGACCGCTCTGGTCAAAACTTTCACCACCCAAGTAGACGACCAAGTTCTCAACCTGAACTTTTCGGCCAGCGTCAACCAGCCCAAGGTATCGGCCATTGAGATCTACGGCGAAGGAAGCCTGGTCACCGAGCCGACCGAACCTCCCGCCTGCGCGTGGAATAGCCTAGCCAATTCATCGCTAAGCAAGGTAGAAGCGCAGAGCGCCAAGGTCAACGGCAAACTCTACGTCTTGGCTGGCTTTATGGCCGGGCTGAAGATAACCGGAGCCACCGAAATCTACGACCCGGCGCAAGATAGCTGGTCGCTGGGTGCCCCCATACCCACGCCGGTGACGCACATGGGCGCGGCCGTGGCGGGCAATGATATATGGATCGTGGCGGGCTTCGTGGGCAACCACCCCGGCGCAGCCACCGACCAAGTACAGGTATACAACACCGTGACCGACACTTGGCGCGCGGGTCCCGCCCTGCCCAACCCCCGCGGCTCGGGAGCGGCGGTATTCAGCAACGGCAAGCTGCACTTCTTTGGTGGCTTGCTGCCCGACCGACGCACCGACGTCGGCGAGCACTATATCTTGGACCTGGATGATCTGACGGCCGGTTGGCAGGCCGCCGCCCCGATGCCCAACCCCCGAAACCACCTGAGTGGCGCGGCGGTCAACGGACTTGTCTACGCCATCGGCGGGCAATACGGGCACGATGCCGGGGTGCAGGACCAGAAGTTTCTGGATGTTTATGACCCAACTACCGACACCTGGACCCGGAAGGCCGACCTGCCCTCGGCCCGCTCGCACTTTGAGCCGGGCACGATGGTGCACAACGACAAAATCATTATTGCGGGTGGTCGGCGCGGCGGTTTCTTCTTTGACGACGTGACCGAGTACGACCCGGCCACCAACCAGTGGACCGAACGCTGCGAACTGCCGGGAAACCTGCTGGCTCCGGTAGCCAAAGTGTTCGGCGACCGCTTAATCGTGGCCAACGGTGGCGAAAACGGCACCTGCTGTCCGCTCAACAAAACCCGCTGGATCGCTATCGAGCCAGAAGTAGAGGAAGAAATCAACGTGCTGGTGTACCACGAAACCAACGGTTTCCGGCACGGCTCTATCAACGCCGGAATCACGATGATTGAAGAACTAGGCGATACCCAGGGCTGGACGGCGACTTCTACTTTAAATAGCGAGGTGTTTGCCTCCGCTACTCTTTCACAGTACGACGTGGTGGTGTGGCTGAACACCTCGGGCGATGGACTACTGACCGCCGCTCAGCAGGAAGCCTTCGAGGGCTATATACAAAACGGTGGCGGCTTTGTGGGAGTGCACGCGGCTACCGATACCTACCGCGACGGCAGTTGGCCGTGGTATAACGAACTGGTGGGTGGCATTGTGCAAACCAGTCCCAACCACACCGCCAACAACACCAACGCCACGATGGATGTCGTTGGTAGTCATCCGGCCGTAGCCCACTTGGATGACACCTGGAACAAAAGCGAAGAGTACTACTACTGGGAGCGCAACGGCGGGTTTCTCTTCGACGGCAACATCAATTTGCTTCAGGTGCGGTCAACTGGTAGCAACAGCTACGATGCTCCCCGCCCGGTTACCTGGTACAAAGAATACGACGGCGGCCGCTCGTTCTACACCGCCCTGGGCCACAACGCATCTGACTACCAGAGCAACAGCAACTTCCGAACGATGGTGCAGGAAGCGATTTTATGGGCAGCGGGGGCGTCCGATGCTTCTTTCGCCCGAACGGCGAACTTTGTTAGCAAGCCCGGGGCACTCGAAGTTGAGCACAAAGTACAGGCTTATCCCAATCCGGTCCGGGATGAGCTAACCGTTTCACTGCCGGATGCGGCTACCGATCATTCGTACGCCGTAGAACTGGTCAGCCTTAATGGCAACCGCCGTACCGTGCACACCGTCACGCAGTCACGGGTGACAATCATGGTAGACGAACTGCCGCGGGGAGTTTATGTACTGATGATCCGGGGGCCGCATAGCACCCACAAGCAACTGGTGGTTGTAGCAAATTAGTGAAAAAGGCCCGGAGGCGCTGTTCCAGATTCAATTTATCAGCGAATCCGGAACCAATAAACACTGAATCCGGAATTTCTAGTTGGCCTGAGTGAAGCGCTTAATGGTTTCTTCTTGTTCCTGGATCACGGCTTCGTACTCTTGGGCTTTGCGCTGCATTTCTTCCTGGGTGGCCTGCAACTCTTCCATGTTCTGGCGCATCTCCTCTTCCTGGGCCCGCAGCGACTCGGTGCCCTCCTGCGACTGGGTGAGCAACTGCTTGGTTTGCGCGTTCATCCGCACGGTGGCCACCGCCGAGGCAATTACCTCGCCCACCGTTTCCAGGAACGTGATCTGGTGGGCAGCAAACGGCTGGAAGGAGGCAATCTCCAGGATGCCCAGCACCTGTTCGTTGAAGGTCAACGGCACCACCAGCAAAGCCGTCGGGGTAGCTTCGCCCAGTCCCGAGGTGATCTGCACGTAGTCGGAGGGCACCCGCTTGAGGTGCAGGGTCTTCTTCTCCAAAAACGTTTGCCCCACCAGCCCCTGTCCGGGCTTGACGAGCTTCTCCGCGTGCTTTTTCTTGTTGTAGGCGTAGCAGGCCGATAAGCTGAGCGATACCTCCCCGAGCACATCCTCTTGCAAGAAGAACAACGAACCCTGGTTGGCTTCGGTGTAGTTGACCAGGTAGGAGAGCAGACGGTCGGCAAGCTCTTGCACTTCCTGCTGGTGGGTGCGGGTGATCTCGGCTACTTTAGAGAGGCCTTCGGTGGTCCACAGGCGTTGCTGATTCTCCTGCTTGACGATCTTCATTTGCTCGCGCATCCGGATGAGGGCTCCGGCCAGGTTGTTTTGGTTGTCCTCCTGGTTGGCTTCGTCAAGGCCTTCCCACTGCACCGCGTAGTTGCCCTGGGCAATCTCCTTGATGAAGGCGGCGGCCTGTTCCAGACTTTGGATCAGGCGGTTGATGATGCTCTTCTCATCTGGGTGGGCTTCCTCTTCCTGATGAGCGTACAGGTACTGCCGCTGGCTGGTGGCTAACTCGCTGAAAAGCTCCACCCGCCGTTGAGCCGACCGGCGAATCTGAAAAATGACGAAGATCAGCGTGGGAGCCCCGACCAACAGCAACAAAACCTGCATGAGCGTGGCCATACGAAAAACAGTCTCGTATCGTTCCTCTGCTTTTTGTAATATAGCCTCTTCAAAAGACCGAACCTCTTGAGCGAGCGCATTGCATTCTGACCAAACGGGGCTTCCTGGATCCTTTCGATAAATAAGAAGGGAAGCTTCCTGGTTTCCCTGTCGGCGTAGTGAGATAACTTCGTCAAGGGTGACACGATAGCCCATCAGCGATTGTTTCGCTTTCATGAAGTAGTGCATTTCCGGAAAGGACTGTGCTTCCAGCAGCGCCTGGAGGTCGTTGAAGTTTGGCTCAATGTACTCGCTGACCGAATATGGGGCCAAAAATTTTTCATCGGGCTCAATAAGAAACCCCCGTACTCCTTTGTCCATCTGGTCAATGAAGTGAAAAATGCTATTTACTTTATTTTCAACTGTTTCTACTTGTAATTTTGCTACGCCAAGCTCCTTGGCCTCGTATCTCACGTAGAAGGTAGCCAGTGAGGTGATTCCGACCAGGAAAGCGGTGAGAGAAATAGCTCCAAGAATGCTGTTCTTTCTTGCGTAATTTAGAAGAGATGAGTATTGCATTTATATTTGATAAATTGACCCTAAAATGGCCAGTTTTCGTAGCGGAAAAAAGGCAAGAGGGCTAGGAAGCGTACAGCGTGCTATTATTCTGATTAATAGACAGTATCCGGCAAATTGTTTAATATTCGCGCCAGCTTCAACCATTGGACGAGGTGCTTGCTTTTCTATTTGTGTGGTTGGTGTTTCGGAATGGATCCTGACTTATGTTCGCTTATTACTTTGCTATTTTTTTCCTTAAAGCAGGGCTATATTTCTCAGCGCTTTTCTCAACCCGTAGTCGGCGTCTGGTGGCTGGGCAACGCCGGGTGTTTAACCTTATGGAGCAATTCGCCGCTCAGCGCACTCCTGAGTCGCCGTGCTTCTGGTTTCACTGCGCTTCGCTGGGCGAGTTTGAGCAAGGGCGCCCGGTGATGGAAGCCTTGCGCGCCCGCTATCCGGAGGCGCAGATTGTGCTCACGTTTTTTTCTCCCTCGGGCTACGAGGTGCGCCACAATTATGCCGAAGCTGATTTAGTAAGCTATTTACCCTTCGACGGTTGGCGCAACCCCCGTCGGTTCGTGCGGCTCGTGCAACCTACCGTGGCCTTCTTTGTGAAATACGAGTACTGGTACGGATACTTGCAGGAACTTAACCGGCAGGACATACCGGCCCTCTCGGTGTCCACGCTCCTTTCGCCACAAAACGTTGCTTTTCGGTGGTACGGAGGCTTTTATCGCCGCGCCATGCGCCTGCTCACGCACTACTTTGTGCAGAACGAGACCACCGCAAGGCTGCTCAGCGGCATCGGGATAGCGCAAGCCACCGTGACCGGCGATACCCGCTTCGACCGGGTGGCCACGTTGGTGGACCAAGCCCCTCAGGTGAAAATAGCCGAAGCATTTAAAAGCGGCGAATCCATCTTGGTGGTGGGCAGCAGTTGGCCGCCCGACCACGATGTCTTGCTGCCGGTGGTGCGGGAGATCGCTGATGAAGTGAAGTTTATCATCGCTCCGCACCAAATAGAAGAAGAGGAACTGCTTCGCATTGAAGCCGCTATTCCCAACAGAACAGTTCGTTATTCCCGAGCAACAACAGCCACCGTGGCCAATTACCGGGTGCTACTCGTGGACAACGTAGGCATGCTCACTTCGCTGTATCGATACGGGGAGTTTGCTTACGTGGGCGGTGCCTTTGGCAAAAATTTGCACAACATCCTGGAACCGGCTACCTTCGGCATGCCCATCTTCTTCGGCAACCGCCGCTATCGCTCCGTAAGCGAGGCCAATGCGTTGCTGAAACTGGGCGGGGCCTTTGCCGTGGCTGATAGCGATGAGTTGCGTCGTAAATTTCTGCTCTTTCACCGTGATGAAGAGCGGCGGAAACAGGTGGCGGCCATTGCCCGGCATTTTGTGGCTAACAATACCGGAGCCACCAAAGAAATAGTGAAGTACGTAGCCACCCATCTACTCCCCTAGCCTATGGAAGGACTGGTCATGAGATCAACCGGCTCGTGGTACCAGGTGCTGGTCGACGAGCACACCTACGCCTGCCGTCTGCGCGGCAAGTTCAAGATCAAGGGGATGAAGGTGACCAACCCCATTGCGGTGGGCGACCGGGTGATATTAGAAATAGAAGATACCCAAGAGAACACCGGCGTGATCACCGACATTCTTCCCCGCGAAAACTATATTATCCGCAAGTCGACCCGTAAAGCGTACCACGGTCATCTGCTGGCGGCTAATCTTGATCAGGCGGTTCTAATTGCCACCCTGATGTTTCCCCGCACTTCGCTGGGCTTCATTGATCGGTTTTTGGTATCGGCCGAGTCGTTCCGCATTCCGGCGGTGGTAATTTTTAATAAGGCGGACTTGCTGAGCGAGGAGCAGCAGCGTTTGCAGGAGGAGCTTATGGAACTTTACACTTCCCTCAACTATCGGTGCCTGGCGGTTTCGGCGCTCTCCGAAAGCTCAGTGCCCCCGGTGCGGGAGATTATCGACGGAAAAGTAAGTCTGTTCTCCGGCCATTCGGGAGTGGGAAAGTCCACGCTGCTCAACCGCATTGCTCCTGACTCGGCACAGCAGCGCACCGCTGAAGTATCGAGCTTCGCTAACAAGGGAGTGCACACCACCACCTACGCCGAAATGTTTCTGGTGAGCCCCGATACCTTCGTGATTGATACGCCAGGCATCAAAGAGCTAGGGCTCATGGACATTCAGGACGGAGAGCTGGGGCACTATTTTCCGGAAATGCGTGATCTGCTGGGGGCGTGCCGGTTTCATAACTGCATTCACGCGCAGGAGCCCGGTTGCGCGGTGCGCGAGGCAGTGGATGAGGAAACAATTGATGCCAGCCGGTACCACAGCTATCTGAGCATGCTGGAAGACGATGACAACCGCCGCTAGTGCTCCACTCAGGAGAGCGCCGTATCGCGGGTAGGCTGCCTCTGACCCAGCAGGCGGTTGACAATTAGTTTATACTTTCCGGATTCGGCTTTGATGATTCGATCCTCCGTTACGTAAGACAGCGTGTAGTTCGCCTGCGGACCCACGTATCCGGCTAACTTTTGGCGCAAGAACGCTTCGTGCTGCTCACCAAACTCGGGGCACACGACCAAATTGAGACGAAAAGTCTCCAGTTCCTCCTGAATAATTTGCGCCCGGTTGAGGTAGGGTACCCGATCAAACGATCCCCAGATCATGCTTACCCGGCTTCCGTCGGGCAGCAGTAACACGTCGTCGTTGCGCCCCTGGATCGATTTGATGCGTCGGTAGCCAATCGGTTGGGCACGATTCGGTTGGTCTAGTTGAATCACATCATCGACGCGGTAGCGGATCAGAGGTAAGCTGAAGTTGATCAGGCTGGTGCCCACCGTGTAGCGGTCGTGGTATTCGTTGATCGAGTACAGGGGGAGTTCGTCGTACCAGCCGTCGAGGCTTTGCTCGAGGGCTACGTTGCGTTCGGCGTTCCCGTACCAGTCGACCACTTTTCCCGAAAACGTCTGCTCGATTTTGGTACGCTGGTGATCATACAAGGTCTCGGAAGAAGTGAAAATTCTGGGGACCACTACTGTTTTGCCCAGCGACTGAAAGAGGTTGGCCAGCGATTCGGCCGAACTGGGATAGGCGTAGATGGCGTGGGGAGCAAAGGTGCTAATCTGCTGGTGATACCACGACGCCCGTTCTTCGCGCAGGTGGTAGCTTGATAGGTAGAGCGTTTGGGTAAAGGGATCATATCGCTCTAGTTGATCCCGGCGCAAATCGCCCCGAAGCACCACTGCCTTCATGCCGGGCCGGTGGCCGAAGTTGATGCGTTGCCGCCACTGGTAGGCCCACTCTATCACCATGGATCGGTAATCGCGGTATACCTGTAGCGGCGCGCCCGAGGTGCCGCTGGTATAGGCCTTCACCTGGTTGAACCGCTGGCCGATAAACATATCGTCCACGTTGTCGCGCAGGTTGGCTTTAGTGACAACGGGAAGCTTCTCAATATCCTCTACCGTTTGCACCTGACGCAGGTTCACCCCGGCGCGGTCGTACAGGTTGCGGTAGAATGAGGATTTTTGGTAAGCGTTGGTGACCAACTTCTGAAAGCGATCATTTCGTAAGCGCACTATCTCGGCGGGTTTCAAGTATGCTTCCTGCTGCACCGCCCGTAGCTTCCGACGGAAATAGGCATTATAGCGTATTTGTTGGTTAGCCCACTGCTTGAGAACGACTTTCATAGTTGGCAGTTGAATCAGCTAAAAAAAATATAAGTAGCGATCATGCGTGATAAAACCAGATTAATTCCGGTTACTTATCTAAAATACGCCAAAATCTAGTGGGTAAGTAGAACATCTTTGGTAAAAATAAGAAAATGCTAACGCATATGTCGGCCATTAGACAAAAAAATCAGTGCCACCAACTTCAAAAGGGGGGCGGTCTGGAAGGTTATTCACCTACGAAGTTAGGTGGAAATTGGATGTGAGGCACCGAAAAAATATTCCTGCGTATCGCTGGCACTGGTGAGATAGGTGGGCAACACTTATGCTTTTAACAAATCCATATCCTTGACCCCCGTCAGCAAATTGGGATCAAGACGTACGTTGTCCTGGCCGGTGTGAAGTACTGAGATATCACCGGTGGTTTCGAACACAACGGCCCGCACCTGTTGGTAATTGAGCACATTGGCTTCCCGGAGTTTGGCTTGTAGATCAGTCTCGCTCAGGTGCGCTCGGCGAAGGTTGTCGTGCAAAATATGCGCGCCGTGCATCAGCAGTATCGGTTGATTATCTACCGCTTTACTAAACCAACTAACCTTTCGGCGCAGAAAGGCGATAGTAGTCTGCAGAAAATACAGGCTAAACAAGGCAACCCCTCCCTGCATCACCGTGGTGCTCTTGCTAACAATGGTGGAGGCCAACAGGCTGCCCACCGCAATGGTCATTGCAAAATTGAAGCTTGACATTTTGGAGAAGCTGCGCAGCCCGAAGAGGCGGGTGTAGGCGATGATCAAGACATAAATCAGAATAGCTGACGCAATAGTAGGGAGGATAATATTGAGGGAGGTAAATATCCAGTCTTTCATACTGTCGTAGGTTTGGTGAGTGGGGTCCAGCCAAGAAATACTGATTGGCGATGAGCGACTTTGGTTTGCCGAGCTACTGCGATTTAAGGGCTCGTTTGCCCCTTCCATAGCGACTAAAGCGAGTGGATTGTTTGGTTAAGCGGGTATTAAAATAAAAATTTCAAAAAAACAGCGGAAAAACAACCTTACAGTAAAGCTGTCGTATTAGATAGTAATACTATTAAATTTGATTACAGTACTTTAATCGGGCGCGTTGTTAACTGCTATACAATATGTTTCATTTCAATAATTCTGTGGTTATGCGTCCATCCATGTTAGATTACTGCAAAGTCATCTTAGAGAAAGTTTACTTTGACCAGCGATTGTTTCAGAAAGAGTACCGGAAAGCGCTACGCTGGCTTTCGCGCGAAGAGGGTGAGTACCTGCAGCAGTGGTCGGCCCGCCGGTTTGACACCGGATCGTGATTGTTCACTTTCAGCAAAAAATAGCATAAGCCAACCTATTTGTTATGAAAACTATCTGCTTAACCCTATTGATAAGCCTTGGCTTGGGAGGAATTTTTTCCTTTAGTCCGGCGAATTCGTTACCCACTTGGCATGTTCTTGAGCCGCACCGCTGCGCGATGGTCGTGGCGCCCCCCAGCGAGCATCCGGTCACCATCCGCGTAACCGATGGCCAGCAGCAGGTATTTCTCTGGCTAACCCTGGATGCTCCGAATGGTATTAGGGAAAAAATCGACTTTTCGGCCATGCCCGTCGGTCGCTACTCATTAGAGATTCATTACAACCAGCAACCCTACTACAAACTTGTCCACGTGCATCCGAATCAGGTCACCGACCAGGATGCTTCGGGCGAGTTTCGTGTCGCTCAACACGACCAATTCTAACAACCTTGCTACCTCAAGACAGTAGTCAACCTTTATTATCGTCCGTTCAGCAAAGGGAATCGTATAACTTACGATTCCTTTTCTTTTTGAGTGAATTCGTTCTGTCCAATAGTCATACTATCAAAAAAACGGTAGCTTCGCATTTTACGCGAACCCATGATCCAGCTCGTACTCAACGAAAAGTACTTTCTGCGCGACCCGCAGCACACCGAATTAGGGAACAAGATCGTCCGCCACAGCATCCTGATGATCGACGAACTGGGCTTTGAGCAGTTTACCTTTAAGAAATTAGCGCAGGCCATTGGCTCCACCGAAGCTTCGGTGTATCGCTACTACGACAACAAGCACAAGCTGCTGATCTATTTGA
>CAWBZE010000006.1:0-168444 GCA_963793215.1 uncultured Cytophagales bacterium
GCAAAATTGCTCGTGTACTATCGCGGCATTACTTCGCAGAAACTTACCGACGAAATTCTCTTACTTACTCTACCAAAGATAACGAACAAGCCACAAATAACAGATTGGTGATGAACCCATCAGAACATTACTTAAAGGAGGAACTATACCAGCGGATTAGTACTCATCCGGAAATTTTTGATTTTATCCAGGAAGGATCACTCGATGGTCTTTGGTACTGGGATTTGCAAAACCCGGAGGAAGAGTGGATGAACCCCCGGTTCTGGACCACCCTGGGGTACGATCCGGCCGAAATGCCCCACAAAGCCAGCGCGTGGCAGAATATAATCTTTCCGGAAGATAGGGATTCGGCCATTGAGGCGTTCAACCGACATCTGGAAGACCCGTCTTTTCCCTACGATCAGATTGTACGGTACCGCCACCAAAACGGATCCACCGTGTGGGTCCGCTGCCGGGGAATTATTGTCCGAGGCGATCAGGGAGCGCCCCTCAGGATGCTGGGTGCTCATACCGACGTCACCGCGCTAAAGTTGAATGAAGAGCGCTTGGCGCGTATTGCTCGGGAAACAACCACGTCAAAGCAAGAATTGCAATCTTTTCTGGACGATGCGCACGACTTGATTCAAAGCGTTGACCGCGAAGGAAGATTTATATACGTGAACCAAGCTTGGTGTGACACGTTGGGTTACACCCCGGAGGAAGCCGCTTCGCTAACCATATTTCAGGTGATTGCTCCGGATTGCCTAGGTCACTGCCAACAGCAGTTTGAGACGTTGATGCAATCCCAGCAGTCTACGGTAGTCAATACCGTGCTTCAGAGCAAATCCGGTAAGCGAATATACGTTGAGGGGCACGTCAGCATTCATCGCCCGGCAGCGGGGACACCCATCACCCGGGGTATCTTTCGTGACGTGACCGAACGGCACAAAGCTAAACAAGAGCTGGCCCGCACCCGAGAGATGCTTGAGCAGACCAACAAGGTGGCGCGCGTGGGAGGCTGGGACGTTGATATACGGCAGAAAACGGTGCATTGGACCCAGATGACCCGGGAGATCCACGAGGTTCAATCGGATTTTGTGCCCGATTTAGCAACCGGAATTAATTTTTACAAAGAAGGATACAGCCGTGATACAATCCAGCGGGTATTCTCCCGAGCATTAGAAACGGGAGAATCCTTTCGGGAGGATCTTCAAATCGTCACTGCTCGCGGCAACGAATGCTGGGTGAGAGTCATTGGCCACGCTGAGTTTCAGGAAGGAGAATGCGTTCGAGCCTACGGTACCTTTCAGGATATCTCGGAACAAAAAATGGATGAGGAAAATCTGATCGAGGCCATGAAACAGGCCGAGGCAGCCAGTGTGGCCAAGTCAGAGTTTCTGGCCAATATGAGCCATGAAATTCGCACTCCGCTCAATGGCGTGATCGGCTTCTCAGACCTGCTCACCAAAACCCAACTCAACGAAAACCAGCAGCAGTACATGCAGGCAGTGCACCAGTCGGCCAATTTGCTGCTCGACCTGATCAACGATATCCTCAATTTCTCGAAGATCGAGGCCGGAAAGCTGGAGATCAGTCCGGAAAAGTGCGACCTGTGGGAATTGGTGGAACAGATTAGCCACGTGGTGAAGCACAAGGTGCAGGACAACAACGTCGAGTTGCTGCTCAACGTGTCGCCCTCGCTTCCTCGGTACGCCTGGATTGACCCGGTTCGGGTGCGCCAGATATTGATCAACTTGCTGGGTAATGCCGCTAAGTTTACCGAAGAGGGTGAGATTGAGATCACAGTAAACCTGTTATCGGACACCAGTTCCGACGACTTAAGCTGCCTGGAATTCTCGGTGCGCGATACGGGTATCGGTATCGACCAGGCCCGACAAATGAGCATCTTCAAGGCGTTCTCGCAAGAGGATGCCTCTACCACCCGCAAGTACGGGGGTACCGGATTGGGCTTGACGATCTCCAACCAACTACTGGAACTGATGGGCACGCACCTGGAATTAGAGAGTCAGGTGGGCAAAGGAAGCAGGTTCTTCTTTAAGCTCTACGTCAAAACAAACCGTGAGGAACGAAAGCCATTGCGCACTGCTGCTTCAATCAACCGGGTGTTGGTGGTGGATGACCATCCTAAGAATCGGCAGATTATTCAGGAAATGCTTTCCCTGAAAGCGATTGCCAGCGATAGCGCGTGCGATGGCGAACAAGCGCTGAAGAAGATAGCCGACCACGCTTACGATTTGGTGATCATCGACTACCACATGCCTACCCTGTCCGGTATCCAGGTAATTCAACAGGTGCGGGAAGAGATGCGTATCACTTCCCAGCAACTGCCCTTTATTCTGCTGCACAGTTCGGCGGATGACCACGAAATTAACACCGCCCGCCAGCGGCTTGACATCCAAAAGGTGATAAGCAAACCAATTACTTTGCATCAACTAACCGATTCGCTCTCTACCCTTGATGTGTCTCATCAGCCCGACCACCAATCCGACGAGCAGTTTGATCATTTGTCGGATCAGGTGATCAGTATCTTGCTGGCCGACGATAACCCGATGAACCGCCTTTTGGCGCGAACGATGATCAAAAAAGTGCTACCCAACGCTCGCGTAGAAGAAGCGTGCGATGGGCTGGAGGCCCTGGACCTTTTTGCCAAACATCAACCGGCACTGATCCTCCTGGATATCCAAATGCCCAACCTGAGCGGTTACGAAGCCTGTCAGCGAATTCGAGCTATTGAGTCTTCCCGCACCGTTATCATTGCGCTCACCGCAGGCACCGTGAAGGGCGAACGCGAGCGATGCCTGGAGGCAGGCATGGACGACTACATCAGCAAACCGTTCGTCTTAGACACACTTGCTGCTACCTTTCAGCGCTGGATTGTCGATGTTTCACCTGAAGTGGACCAAGAAGCCAGTTCGGCGGATGCATTGATGATGCAACACATCAATTGGAACACCTGCTTAGAAACGGTAGGCGGCGAGGTGGCGGTGGTGGAAGCGATGATTTCTGCTATGTTTGACGAACTGGACGAAGACCTACCGAGGTTCCACCAAGCAGTGCGGGAGAAAAATATCCGGGAGCTAAAACGCCTGGGGCACAAGCACAAAGCCAGCGCGGCCATGGTGGGCATGGAGGTGCTGGCAAGGCTGATGAAGCAGCTAGAAGCCCAGGAAAACTTTAGCGAAGAAACAATAGTGCTGGTCCAGCGCATTGAAAAGGAAATCGCTTTGGTGCGGGCCCTAAGCGATTCCTGCCCCGCGTATCTGGCGCGCTAGCTAGTGCTACTCTCGTTCGGCCAGTTGATCGGCTCCTTTCACGAGTTTCTCTTGGTGCTGCCTTACTAAGTTATCAATCTGCGCTAAAATCTCTGGGTTCTGCTCCGCAATGTCATACTGTTCCGAAGGATCCTGGCTCAGGTTGTAAAGCACCGGAACCTCGTGTGCTTCTTTTTCCCCGAACATACCATACGCCCCCTCAGTGACGTAGTGCGCTTTGTAGTCGCCCAGTCGGGCGGCGTACAGGGTGGTGCCCCGGTAGTAGAGCATGCTCTCGCGGGGGCTGGGTTCACCCTGAAGCAGCGTTTCGCTCAGGTCCAGTCCGTCAACAATCCGGTCGTCGGGAATCGGCACTCCCGCCAGGGCGCTGAAGGTGGTAAACAAATCCAGCGTAGCGCCTAGATCTGAGACCACCGCGGGAGCAATGTTAGTGGGTGACCAGAAGATGCCCGGCTCCCGCATCCCCCCTTCCCAGGTGGTTCCCTTGCCCGCCCGCAGCAGTCCGGCACTACCGCCGTGCGTCTCGAAGGGTAGCCAGGGACCGTTGTCCGAAGTGAACACCACAATGGTATTTTCGGCCAAGCCTTCCTCACGCAGGGTAGCCATGATCTGACCCACGCCGTAATCAATTTCCTCCACCACGTCGCCGTATAGTCCCCGCTCGCTGCTGCCGCGAAAATCGTCCGAGGTAAACAGCGGAATGTGGGGCAGGTTGTGGGCCAAATATACAAAGAACGGCTCATCCCGGTGTTCTTTGATGAAGCCGATCACCTGCTCGGTATAGCGTTTGGTGATGGTGCGCTGGTCGGCCGGTTGTTCAATAACCTCCGTGTTGCGCATCAGGGGCACGTTGTAGTCCTGAAACCGAATAGAGTCCTCGGGAAGTGATTTGTAGTCTTTCTTTCCCATTTTATCCATGTCATTGGAGTAGGGAATACCGAAGTAGTAGTTGAAGCCATTGTTGGTAGGCAGATACTGCGGACGGTGGCCCAAGTGCCACTTACCCACGCAGGCCGTAGCGTAGCCGACCGATTTAAGCTGCTCGGCCAGCGTGACCTCACTGGCGGGCAAGCCCCGCACCGAATTGGGGAACAACACCCGACTGCTTTCGCTGCACATGCCGCTTCGCACCGGGAGCCGCCCGGTGAGCAAGCCCGCCCGACTGGGAGTGCATACGCTGGCCGCTGCGTAAAAATTGGTCCAGCGTTGTCCTTCCTGGGCCATCTGATCCAGGTGGGGCGTGCGAATGGTTGGGTGACCGTAGGCACTCAGGTCACCATAGCCTAAATCATCGGCAAAGACAATAACAAAATTGAATTTTTGGGTATTGTCAGTCTGAGCGTAGCTAAAAGTTGAAATAAAAAGGAGAATCAATAAGACGTAAAGGAGGCGTTGGAGCATCAGAAAGTTAGGTTGGTGAGTTCCCAAAAAATACTCAATTCTGAAGTGGGATACTATTAGTACTGTTTTTTTGCAAAAAAAAGCGCCCAGGAAGGACGCTAGAACAATTCAGCAGGATAAGCAATTACTTACCCTTCAATGGCTTCCGACCCTACTTTGGCGCTCAGAAACTCCCGGTTCATGCGGGCAATGTTGGCCATGTCTATCTCCTTCGGGCACTCGGCCGAACAAGCCATCGTATTGCTGCACGCTCCGAAACCTTCGGCATCCATCTGCGCCACCATCTTTTCAGCCCGCATTCAACGTTCCACTTGTCCCTGGGGAAGCAGAGCCAGTTGTGAAATTTTAGCGCTTACGAACAGCATGGCCGACGCATTTTTGCAAGCCGCCACGCAGGCACCGCAGGCAATGCAGGTGGCCGCATTGAACGCCTCATCGGCGATGCTTTTGGTCACCGGAATCTCGTTGGCATCGGGCACGCCGCCGGTGTTCACCGACACGTAGCCGCCCGCCTGAATAATCCGGTCGAAGGCCGAGCGGTCCACCATCAGGTCTTTGATCACCGGAAACGCCTGGGCGCGCCAGGGTTCTACCGTGATGGTTTCGCCATCTTTGAAGTGGCGCATGTGCAACTGGCAGGCGGTGGTGCCCTTCATCGGGCCGTGGGGCCGTCCGTTGATGTACATGGCGCAACTGCCGCAAATGCCTTCCCGACAATCGTGGTCGAAGTGAACCGGCATTTTTCCTTCCTTCTCCAATTTCTCGTTGAGCACGTCCATCAGCTCCAGAAACGACATGTGCGAGTTGATGTCCTTCATCGGATACGTCTCAAACTTTCCTCGATCCGTTGCGTTCTTCTGGCGCCAAACTTTTATGGTAACGTTCATATGCTTACTTATAGCTTCGTTGCGTGAGTTTCACGTTTTCAAATTCCAGTTCTTCCTTGTTGAGAACTTCAGGTTGATTTTCGCCCTGGAACTCCCAAGCGGCCACGTACGAGAAATTTTCGTCATCGCGTTTGGCCTCACCCTCGGGGGTTTGATATTCTTCCCGGAAGTGCCCTCCGGCCGATTCATCCCGATCCAGGGCATCTTCTACCATCAGTGCTCCCAGTTCGATGAAGTCCGATAACCGACTGGCTTTTTCCAGCGTCTGGTTGAGTTCTTCGTCGGTGCCGATCACCTTCACATCGTTCCAGAAGTCGTGCTTCACCCGTTGAATCTCCTCGCGGGCTTCCTTGAGCCCCTCGGCGGTGCGCGACATGCCGCACTTGTCCCACATGATGCGCCCCAGCTTTTTATGCAACTCGTCCACGGTCTGCGTGCCGTTGATGCTGATCAACTGCTTCATCCGGGCTTTCACCTCAGCTTCGGCTTCTTTGAAGGCCGGGTGGTCGGTAGGGGTTTTTTCGTACGGCAAACTGGCCAGATAATCGCCAATGGTGTAAGGGATCACGAAGTAACCATCGGCCAAGCCTTGCATCAGGGCGCTAGCTCCCAGACGGTTGGCGCCGTGGTCGGAGAAGTTGCATTCCCCTAGCGCGTACAGCCCGGGCACGGTAGTCATCAGGTTATAATCTACCCACAGGCCGCCCATGGTGTAGTGCACCGCGGGGTAGATCATCATGGGAGTTTTATACGGATTGAAACCGGTAATCTTTTCGTACATCTCGAACAGGTTGCCGTAGCGGGCCGAGATGGTGTCCTGCCCGTCGCGCTGGATGGCATCAGCAAAGTTGAGGTACACCGCCAAGCCGGTTTCTCCTACGCCCCGGCCTTCGTCGCAGACTGCCTTGGCGTTGCGGGAAGCCACGTCGCGGGGCACCAGGTTACCAAACGCTGGATACTTACGCTCCAGGTAATAATCCCGCTCGGCCTCCGGAATTTGAGTCGGGTCACGATCGTCATCTTTCTTCTTGGGCACCCATACCCGGCCGTCGTTGCGCAGCGACTCCGACATGAGTGTGAGTTTCGACTGGTACTCACCCGATACGGGAATGCAGGTCGGATGAATCTGGGTGTAGCAGGGGTTGGCGAAGAGCGCTCCTTTTTTGTGGGCGCGCCAGGTGGCGGTGGTGTTGCAGCCCATGGCGTTGGTCGACAAGAAGAACACGTTACCGTAACCACCGGACGCCAGAATCACCGCGTGGGCGCTGTGCGACTCGATCTCGCCGGTGAGCAGGTTGCGCACCACGATGCCGCGGGCCTGTCCGTCGACGGTCACCAAGTCCAGCATCTCGGTGCGCGGGTACATCTTGATCTTTCCGTTGGCCACCTGCCGACTCATGGCGCTGTAGGCTCCTAATAATAGTTGCTGACCGGTTTGACCCCGCGCGTAAAAGGTGCGCGATACCTGCGCGCCACCAAAAGAGCGGTTGGACAACAACCCGCCGTACTCCCGGGCGAAGGGTACGCCCTGCGCCACGCACTGGTCAATGATGTCTACGCTTACTTCGGAAAGCCGGTACACGTTCGATTCGCGCGAGCGGTAATCGCCGCCCTTCACGGTATCGTAGAACAGTTGAAACACGCTGTCGCCGTCGTTCTGGTAATTCTTAGCCGCGTTGATGCCGCCCTGGGCGGCAATGCTGTGCGCCCGGCGCGGACTGTCCTGAAAGCAGAACGACTTCACGTTGTAGCCCAACTCGGCCAGCGAAGCGGCCGCCGAAGCACCTGCCAGGCCCGTGCCTACCACAATGATGTCGTACTTCCGCTTGTTAGCGGGGTTGACTAACTTAAGGTTAAACTTATGCTTGGTCCACTGCTCGGCAACGGGGCCGGTGGGCGCTTTGGAATCTAATTTCATACGAATCAGGCTAAACTTTTAATGTAAATGTACACCGGCATGGCGGCAAAGAGCAGGGGCACCACAATGGCAAAAAGGTATCCGGCATTTTTGATCAGGGGTGAGTACTTTTTGTGCTGCAAACCCAGCGTCTGAAAGGCACTCCAGAAGCCGTGCGCCAAGTGATAACCCAGCCCGACCATGGCTAGCACGTAGATGAGCACGTACCACCACTGCGAGAAAGCCGCCTCCATCACGGAATAAAGATCGCGCACCTCTATGCCGGCATAACTGACCAGCGGCACATCGCCGAACTTCATTTCGTACCAGAACGAGCGCAGGTGAATAATCAGAAAGATGAGCACAATGGTGCCCAAAATACCCATGTTGCGCGACTTCCAGCTGCTGTTCTGCTCAGCGTGGGCGATGGCGTAACCAACCGGGCGCGCATTCTTGTTGTAGGTTGACAGATAGAGCGCGTAGAACACGTGCACCAGAATGCCGGTGTACAAGAGGTAAGAAGCCGTCTTGATCAGCGGATTGGTGGTCATAAACTGGGCGTACAAATTGAACGCCTCGCCGTCATCGCTCTTAAACATCAGCATATTGCCCGAGACATGCACCACCAGAAAGGTGATCAGAAAAAGACCCGTCAGTGACATCACCACCTTGCGACCGATGGTACTGGATAAAGCTTGGGTGAACCAACTCATGTGTCGTAAATCTTTACTATTTTTGGTAAAATGAACGGGCTAAAGTTAGGATGCCGACCATTAGCATACAATGAAGCACGTGCATATCTTGCTATTTTAAATAGGTCTAAACTGCCTTTTGTGCTTTTGTCCTTATAACCCTAGCAAGTGCGGGCTGGTTCGTATTTCTAGGCTTTATTGTTTAGTTTTTTCATCGCAATGATTAAACAGACTGTCCTTTGAAATCTCACCAGCAGTACAATCACCTTGATCGACCGAATCGCAATTTTTTGGAGGTGATCGGCGTTATAAGGTACGTGCTGTTTAGAAAGAATTGTTAAAAATATTATCCGTATATTTAAATAATGGGACTCTTTTGGCAATCCCTGAAGGTATCTCATAGTTCATCCGCGTATGCTTTATAAAAAAATCGTTACTAGTTTTTGGAGAAATGTCGCTTTACTTGCCTGCCTGCTCATTGGAGTAAGTATTCGGAGCTACGCCACCCATATCCGTGCCGGAGAGATCATCGCCGTGCGGCAGTCGTGTCAGAGCTTCACGTATCTTATTACGGTGACCGGTTACGTAGATACCGGCTCAGAGGTTCCCTTCGGCAACGGCGAACTCACCTTCGGCACCGGTGATGTGATAGACCTAAGTACTGAAAACGACTTCACCATCTCGGAGCCCGTTAGTGCTGAGCAACAGATCGCCCGAACCACCTTCCAGATTGAATACCGGTTTCCTGGCCCCGGCACCTACACCATTACCTTCCGCGAGTTTAACCGCAACGAGAACATTCGCAACATTCCCAATTCGGTGAACACGCCCTTCTACGTAGAGACTCAAATCAGAATTGATCCATTGTTCTGTAACATATCACCCCGTTTTCTGAATCCCCCCATCGATGGGGCTTCCGTAGGTAATCGTTTTATCCATATTCCGGGGGGCTACGACGAAGATGGTGATAGTCTATCGTACGAGTTGGTATTTCCTAAGGAAGACAACGGTTCTCCGGTGATTGGCTACGAATACCCGGACGAATTTGATATTCGAGTACAAGAAGGTGATCCCCTCACCAACCAAGCCGGTACCGGGCCACCCACCGTCACCATCGATCCGGTGACCGGCGAACTGGTCTGGGATGCCCCGGTTTACGCGCTGCCCAACCAGCAAACCGAGTACAACATTTCCTTTATCATGCGTGAGTGGCGCAAGATTAATGGTGTTTGGGTAGAATTAGGCTACATTACCCGCGACATGCAAATTATTGTGGCGGATGCGGAGAACGAGCCCCCCGAACTCACCATCCCGGCCGATACCTGCATTGAGGCGGGCACCCTGCTGGAAGCCGAGATCATTGGCACCGACCCCGATGGCAACGATGTTCGGCTGTCGGCCTTTGGTGATGTGTTTGAACTACGGACCGACCGGGCCACCTTCGTTCCCTTCGACACCGTGCTACCCACCCCGGGCACGGGCACCTTCCGCTGGCAGACTAGTTGCGCCAACGTGCAGGACAAACCCTACCTGGTCAATTTCAAGGTGGCCGACGTGAAGCCCGCCTCCGGTCCGCCCCTGGCCGACTTCAAAATCTGGCGTGTAACGGTGGTGGCTCCGGCTCCGGTAGGCGTAACGGCCGAAGCGGTACCCGGTCGTTCGGTGAACCTCAACTGGGATGAGTATACCTGCGATGCGGTAGACAGCATCCGTCTGCAAATCTGGCGCAAGCCCGATAGCACTATCTTTGTGCCGGAAAACTGCCAGGTCGGCATTCCCGCCGGGCTGGGCTACGAACTGGTGGCGCAGGTAGACCGCAGCGTGGTCGCCTACCGCGATACCGAACTGAACCCCGGCGTGAACTACTGCTACCGTCTGGTGGCGGTCTATCCGGACGGAGCCGTAAGCTACGCCTCGGAAGAGATGTGCGCCGAGATGGCCGTCGACGCCCCCGTGATCACCAAGGTAAGCGTGCTCACCACCGACGAAACCACGGGCACCATTCAGATCGACTGGCGTTCGCCCTTTGAGATTGACGAAAGCCTTTTTCCTCCGCCCTATCGTTACCAAGTGGTGCGGCGCACCGGGTTCACGCGTAGCGGAGAAACGGTGGTGGCCACGGGGATCATTGGCGATACCACCTTCACCGACACCGGTCTCAATACCCTAGACAGACCCTACAACTACGTTGTTTACCTGTACGATGCCAGCAGTGATGTTCCCATTGATTCTTCAGCGCTGGCCTCTTCGGTCCGACTGCTACCGACTCCTAACGTGGGAAGCATTGGTTTGGAGTGGGCCGCCACCGTGCCCTGGTCTAATACGGCCCCGGATTACCCTTATCACTACGTATACCGCAACCGCATCGACCCGAACGACCCCGAGCGGCTGGTGCTCATCGATAGCGTGAACGTACTGGAGGCCGGGCTGGACTACCTGGACGACGGCAGCAAGACCGGGGGGGCGCTATCGGACGAGATCGAGTATTGTTATTACGTGACCACCCAAGGCAGCTACGGGAATGACAAGCTCAATCCTCCGCCCATCGTTAACAACTCGCAGGTGGCGTGCGCCCAGCCCAACGACACGATTCCGCCTTGCGAACCCTTTGCGTTGATGGTTCCGAACGCCACCGTTGAGGAGTGTGCTGCCCGACTAGCGGGGGAACCCTGCGATTTCAACGACTTCTCTAACTTGATTCAGTGGGACAACAACACGGAAGGAGCCTGTGATAACGACGTGCGTTCTTACAATATTTACTTCTCGGCCACCGGCGAGGACAGTACGCTCAACCTGATTGCTAATACCGAAGAAACCTTTTTTGAGCATCGGAACCTGAGTTCACTCGCGGGATGCTATCGCATATCGGCCATAGATCGGTCGGGCAACGAGAGCGAATTGAGTGAGCCGGTCTGCGTAGAAAACTGCCCCAATTACCAATTGCCCAATATTTTTACACCCAATGATGATACTTACAATGATACCTTCCGTCCGCTAGACGGCACTTCCCCTCCGGTAGACAATACCGGTTTCGAACGTCGGGGTAGACCAGTTATCGATTGTCCCCGCTTCGTAGAAAGCGTTGATATCACATTCTACAACCGCTGGGGGAAGCAGGTGTACGATTTCACCTCCACGGACAGCGAAAACTCTATTTATATCGATTGGGACGGACGCACTGACAGTGGTGAATTGCTGGCGGCAGGACTTTATTACTACACCGCAGAAATTAAGTTCGTCACCTTAGACCCGGCACTCAGTCGAAAGGTAATCCAGGGTTGGGTACAAATCATGTACACCCGCGATGACCTCTGACCGTCCGGTTGTGCTCTTTGACGGAGTATGCAACCTGTGCAATGGTGCGGTCAACTTTATTATCGACCGAGATGCTCATCAGCAGTTTCGATTTGCTTCACTACAGTCCGAAGTAGGCGAAGAGTTGTTAGCGCAATATGAACTGCCGGGTGCGTATACTGAGAGCTTAGTGCTTATAGAGAACCAAAAATTGTATACTAAAAGCACCGCGGCGCTTAAAATTGTCCGCCGGTTGGATGGTTTTTGGCCGCTTTGCTACGTTTTTATAATTCTTCCTCCGGTATTTCGCGATTATCTTTATACTATTGTGGCTAAGAACCGGTACCGCTGGTTCGGTAAATCCGAAGCCTGTCGGTATCCAACCGAGGCTGAACGTGCTCGGTTTTTAGTTTAGCCTAACAAAGATTCATGAGAGCTTACATTTTTCCGGGCCAGGGCGCCCAGTACCCCGGCATGGGGTCAGCACTTTTTGACAACCACGCCTCGGCTAGGGATTATTTTTCGCAGGCCAATGAGGTGCTAGGTTTTTCCATCACCGAAGTGATGTTTAAAGGGGATGAGGAGCACCTGAAACAAACCAAAATCACCCAGCCCGCCATTTTTTTACATTCAGTCGTTGCCGCCTTGATCCAACCGGACTTCACGCCTGATATGGTGGCCGGACACTCACTGGGAGAATTTTCGGCCTTGGTGGCGAATGGCGCGCTACGTTTTAAGGATGGGCTTAAATTAGTTTACCAACGCGCACTGGCCATGCAACGGGCCTGCGAAACAAATCCTTCGACCATGGCGGCCGTGTTGGGCTTAGAAGATTCGGTGGTGGAGGAAGTCTGTAGCCGTGTGAAGGGAGAAGTGGTGGTTCCTGCTAACTATAACTCACCGGGACAGGTGGTGATCTCAGGATCTTTTGCGGGAGTGGAGCAAGCCAGCAAGTGGCTGAAGGAGGCGGGTGCCAAGCGCGTTATTTCGCTGTCGGTAGGGGGGGCTTTCCATTCGCCGCTCATGCAACCCGCCCGAGATGAACTGGCAGAAGCCATCCGTAACACAGATTTCCAAACTCCTCGTTGTCCGATTTTTCAGAACGTTAACGCGCAATCGTCCATGAACGTTGATACCATCCGGACCAATTTAATTGATCAGCTAACCGCCCCGGTACGGTGGGCGCAGTCGGTATCAGCGATGATAGAGGCCGGAGCAACCACCTTTGTGGAGTGCGGACCGGGAAAAGTGCTACAGGGTTTGGTAAAAAAGATCGATCGAACCGTATCTACCCAAAGTCTCAACGAGTAACCGCCGAACCATTGACCCGCAATAATTATTAATTTACGTTGGTTCTCGCTTTATAAGCTAAATAGTCGCGGGAGAAAGGAGTAGGAGTTTTAACGGGCCGCCCACGATCTTCTAGCTTTTTGTGATAATTAATCTGCTTATCAATATCCTCAATGAACGACTTGATGCGGCTGATCTGATCAGCTAAGGTCTTGTTGTATTCCTTTAAAGAATCAATTAGACTGGTATTGGCACTCTTTTTTTTGTTGCTCATGGGAAGGGTCGTAAAAAAGTCGAATTTCAAGGTTTTTCTTACGTGAGTAAGGAAACAAAGATAACAAAAGATTTTCGGAGTTCCTAGCAAAATAATCCTACTGCATAGCATTTCAATGCAGGCCACAGAAGTGTTATGCTTCACTACCGTTCCTTACTAAGAAGTGTTTTAGCAATTTCTTCCCACTCCTTTTCTAATCGATACTCGGGCAACGTGCGGCCCGCCCGAACGTACCAATAATTGGCATTCACTAGATCATCCTCCTTGCGGTGCAAGTAAGCATGCACCCAGGCGCTCTCTGCGTCATTATTGCGCTGCGCGAACTCATGCGCCTGCTTCCAATCCCCTCGCGCGTCCTGCCACAAAGCCGCCAGAGAATTGCTCAGTCCCGAAGGCATCTTATTCTCGTCAATCGTTTTTTGAAACTCATCGAAGGTCATACAGTAACGGAATTGTAGGGTTAAATGGTAACTACTTAATAATGATCGCATTTGTTCCACAATCAGCTCAAAAACTAACGTATCAGTGACTGCTTACCCGAACAAGCTTTCGTAGATAAGTCTAAATTTACCGCGTCCTTCCGCGATTAGCTTTCATTGCATGCATCAACAAAACGTTACCACATTCTCAACGCTATGAAACCACTGTACATCTCCCTATGCTTCTGCCTCTTTGGGTGGAGCATTCAGGCTCAGTCTGTTCAGAGTCTTACTCTAATAAACGCTGACACGAACACTGACATTGGGCTGTTGGAGGACGGGCAAACCATAAATCTGGCTGCCTTACCCACCGTCAACCTAAGCGTTCGGGCTAATCCTGGCACAAACCCGGTCGGTTCTGTTCGTTTTGCCTACGATGGCAATCCCAATTTCCAAACCGAAAACGTGGCTCCGTACGCGCTTAGAGGCGATACCAACGGTGACTATATCAGTTGGACGCCCACGCTCGGTACGCATACCCTCACCGCCACTCCTTTTTCCGACGCTAATGCCAAAGGAACCGTAGGAATCGCTTTCACCGTCACATTCACGGTTATCAATCAATCTAACTTACCCGAGCCGCCCACCAATTTGGTAGCGACTGCTTTGTCCACTACCTCAATCTATCTGGAGTGGGACGATGCACCCTTGGGAAACGATTATGCCATTGAACGTTCGTTGTCGCCTACCGCTGGCTTTGTGCAGGTAGACGCTAGCTACTATGGCGATAGCCAGCATACCAGCAGCGGACTGCAACCCAATACGACTTATTACTTTCGGGTCAAAACTTTTCTGGACGGTGAGGCATCAGCCTACAGCGAGGTGGTTTCGGCGACGACCGAACCGGAAGAAGCTCCCACCGTTTTCTACGCCATCAATACCGGAGGAGTGGCCTACACTGCGGCTGACGGCACAGTATTTAGTCCTGACCAACTGGTGAGCGGCGGTAACACCTACACCAGCAGCGCTAGCATTTCGGGTACCGACGATGATCTGGTCTACCGCAGCGAACGCTACGGAAACTTTATCTACGAATTACCCGTCACCAACGGTACCTACCAAGTAACTTTATTGTTGGCCGAAATCTACTTCAACGCCCCCAACAAACGCGTGTTTGAGGTATCCTTTGAGGGACAGCAGCAGGTCAGCAATCTGGATATATTTGCCACGATAGGAAAGGATGCTGCTTATCAGGTCAGCAAAACGGTGGATGTGACCGACGGTGGCCTCACGATTGCCTTTTCTGCCACCATCAACAACGCTAAACTGTCCGGCTTGCTGGTTCGGGGAGCAGATACCGAGCCTCCTAGCGGTACGGTCGCCATAAGTGGAGAGCTGCGCAAGTGGCACAAGCTAAGCCTGGCCTTTGATGGCCCGCAACACGACGAATCCGACGTTAATCCGAACCCCTTTCTGGATTATCGGCTGAACGTCACGTTTACGCACGGCGTTTCGGGCAAATCGTATGTAGTTCCCGGCTTTTTTGCGGCCGATGGCGAAGCTGCTGAAACCAGTGCCACGGTAGGCAAGCAGTGGAAGGTACACTTTCGGCCAGACGAAACGGGTGCGTGGAATTATACCGCTTCGTTCCGTAGCGGAGCCGACGTGGCCATCAGCACCAACTCCTCTGCCGGTACCGCCAACGCGCTTATCAACGGACTTTCCGGTTCGCTAACCATTGAGGCATCCAACAAAACCGGGGCCGACTTCCGGGCGCAGGGCCGCCTGGAGTACGTCGGCGAACGCTACCTGCGCTTTGCCGAGACAGGCGACTACTTCGTGAAGGGCGGCTCGGATGCGCCGGAGAACTTCCTGGCCTACGATGACTTCGATAACACTCCCAACAACGGTAGCCGACGAAAGTCGTGGTCGCCGCACGCCGGAGACTGGAACCCCGGTGATCCGAGCTGGAAAAGCGGCAAAGGCACCGAAATGATCGGCGCGCTGAACTACCTGGCGTCCGAAGAAGTAAACGCCTTTTCGTTCTTGACGATGAACATCAACGGCGACGATAAGAATGTGTATCCTTATATCACTACCTCGGACTTTAAGCACTTCGACGTGTCTAAACTTGACCAGTGGGAGATTGTCTTCGAGCACGCCCAGACGCTGGGACTGTACCTGCACTTCAAAACCCAGGAGACCGAAAACGACCAGTTGCTCGACGGTGGTGACCTGGGAGTTAATCGCAAGCTGTACTACCGAATGCTCGTCGCCCGCTTCGGCCACCATCTGGCACTGAACTGGAATCTGGGTGAAGAAAACGACATCTGGAGCGAGCGTAACGACCCCAACCAAACCCGCGTAAAAGCCTACGCCCAGTACATTCATGACCTAGACCCTTTCGACCACCACATCGTGATCCATTCCTATCCCGGACAACAGGATCAGGTATACAACCCACTGCTCGGCAACCAGTCGCAACTCACGGGCGCGTCGGTACAAACCGGTTACTCTAACGTGTATCGCGATACCAAGAAGTGGGTAGACGCCTCACTAGCCGCGGGCAAGCCCTGGGTGGTGGCCAACGACGAACAGGGCGGTGCCGATGTCGGAGTGCCCCCGGATTTAGGATACCTTGACCCGAATACCGGACAAACCTACCAGGGAAAGAACTCCGACGGAAATACGGTGTCGGTTACGCAGGATGATATCCGCAAGAAGACGCTGTGGGGCAACCTGATGGCCGGCGGGGCCGGGGTAGAATACTACTACGGCTACAAACTACCCCAGTCAGACCTTAGTTTGCAGGATTACCGCAGCCGCGACCTAATGTGGGACTATACCCGCTACGCGCTGCAATTCTTCAACCAGTATATGCCCTTCGCTGAGATGACGTCTAACGCCAATCTGGTGAACAATGGCTGGTGCTTAGCCAAAACCGGTGAGGTATATGCCATCTATTTGGAAAACGGAGGAACCACCACCCTCAACCTGGGTAGCGACGGAGCCACCTACGACGTGCAGTGGTACAATCCCCGCACCGGCGGCAGTTTGCAGACGGGCAGCGTACCCACGGTCACCGCGAGTGGCAACGTAGCCATTGGCAATCCGCCGGGCACCACCAGCCAGGATTGGGTTGCCCTGCTTCGCAACCAAGGGGCGAACGCAGTGACGACTACCGTACCGCCCAACGCTGCGCGCGTGGGTGATATGGTGGCTTATCCCGTTCCCTTGCAAGAACAACTAACGATTGACTTTGACGAAGCAAAAGAACAGCTCGTAATAGAAGTGGTCGATTTCACCGGAACGGTGCTTCAGCACACCGAAATGGTAGACGCCACTCACGCAGAGCTTCCGACCACGCGCTTATCTCCCGGAGCATATTACCTGCGCGTTTCGGCCGACGGCGAAGTGTACCGCACCACCTTGATCAAATCCGAATAGCAATGCATCAGCAAAGCAGACCGTTGAATTGAGTCTTTAGACTCGATCCACGCATCCTGCCCATCCCCCTGTATCCTGCCCATCCTGATCTTACTTGGACGGAGGTTGACTGGGCCGCACCTCCACCTTGCTGGGCAGCGTACGGGGATGCATGTGCAGCAGATCGACCACCATCTGTCCGATGTCTTCGCTCTGAATCTTCCAGTCGTCCTGCTGGTCGGGCTGGTGTCCGTTGAAGTGGGTGGCCACCGACCCGGGCATAATGGTCAATACCTTGATGCCCTGCTGACGCAGATCGAGCATCACCGACTGGGTGAAACCCGTTAGGCCGAACTTGCTGGCATTGTAGGCTGAGCCACCGGCGAAAAAGTTGGTGCCCGCTAAGCTGGAAATGGTAATGATGTATCCTTCGGACTTCTTCAGGGCGGGCAAGCTGGCTTTGACACTGTAGAACACCCCGGTCAGGTTGGTGTCGATCACCTCGTTCCACTGCTCGGCGGTCATCTCTTCGATGGAGGCAAAGTGCCCCAGGCCAGCGTTAGCCACCAGCACGTTGAGCTGCCCCCACTTGTTGATCACTTGGTCTACGGCCTGCTGCTGAGAGTCCATGTTGCGCACGTCGGCGGCCACTCCGATGGCTTCGCCCGGACTAAGTTTGTTGAGTTCGGCGGCGGCTTCGTCGGCCGACGATTGCGAGCGGCTGGTGATGGCGACGCGCATGCCTTGCTGCACCAGCGCCGCAGCGGTGCCGTAGCCAATACCTTTGCTGCCCCCGGTGATGAGGGCTACTTTGTTGTCTAGTTCTTGCATGATGGGTTAGGGTTACATGGTCAATTACTAGCACAACAAGAAAGGACGTCCGCGGTTTACTTTACGGCCGCTTTAACTTCTCATTGTCCTTCGCCGATACAAACAGGCCCGCCAGCGAAGTGAGGGCCGTCACCAGAAAGAACAGCAGCGTGAAGGTGATGGCCGTCTCCTGCTCGATGGCCAAGTACTGAAACCCGTACAAAAATACCAACTCCCGCGCGCCCACGCCGCCGATGGTGAACGGCAGCACCGCCACCACCGACGATACCATAAACAGGGTCAGGTAATCCAGGTAATGCTGCTGCACCGATAAACTCAGCAACAAAAAGATAGCCGCCAGCACCTGCCCCGCCTGCACCCAGAACGACAGGTGGGTGGTAGCCAAAAACTGCGACCGGAATAAGGGGAAGACCCAGCGCACTCCCAGGTAAAAGACCGGCAGCACCAAGACGGTGCCCACGATCACCAACGCATCGTAGTAGGGCACGTCTATCGTGAATGAGCTAAACAGCAGGAATACGCCCGCCATCAGTACCAGCAGCGCCAGCCCGCTCAGGCGGTCCAGCAGGGTGGCTCCCGCCAGGCGCTTCACGGTGGCCTTGTGCTGCTGCTTGAGCAGATACACCTTGTAGCCGTCGCCCCCGATGCTGCCGGGCAAAAACAAGTTGTAGAACATGCTGATGTACAGCAGACGAACATTGTATCCATCCGACAGGTGAATCCCCAGCGGATACAGCAAACACTTGAAACGGAAGGCGGCCACGATCTTAGATAGATTAAACGCCAGCAGCGCCAGCGCGAAGAACCCCACCTTGGTTTGCAACAGCGTCTGCCACGTCTCTCGCAGATCGATGGTGCGAAACACGAAGTACAGCGCCGTAGCCGACAGCACGAGCTTGATCAGAAAGCCGACGCGCTTGCGGGTAGCCGTTTTAGGGGTCGGAGACAGGGTGGGGTTGGTTGGCACGAAACGTTACGAGTAAGTAGTCGCGGTCGTAGGTGGCAAAGGTATAAAAAACCCGGTACTTCTGATCAGTCAGCAGTTGGGGGTCCACCAAAAAGTAGCCATCGTCCCCGTCGGGTACCCGATAAGCCAGCACCTCCTGCCGGTCGCGCTCAATGTAGAATACCGTAGCCAGCGAAAAGCGCGTACCCGGATAGAGATGCAATTCCTTCCCCTGGGTCAGCGCAGCGATGCGCCGTCCGTGTTCTTTTTGCTCGTAACCCGTCCCCATCGTCGCTCGAGCGGGCAGCACGGTGAAGTCAAAAACCAGCCGAAGCAGCACCACCAAGGCCACTACCAGCAGCAAACTTTGCTCCGGCTGCCGAATCTGAAGCACCAGTAATCCTACCGCTCCCAGCACCAGGGCGGCCGCCACCGCCGCTACGTTAAAGGGCACCCCGGGCAGGGGCACGAAGAGCAGGACCAACCCGGTCACCACCGTGAGCGCCAGCAGCACCTGCACGGTAATACGGAAGATACGGTGCCGCACATCCACCGACCGTGGGTAACTGTAGTAACCGTAAGTGAGCACGATCACCAGCAGGGGGTAGAGCATGTATACGTAGCGCGAGCGGGTGCCGGGCGATAGCCAGTACACCAGCCCGTTGCCCAGTAGCATCAGCAGGCAGAAACCTACGAACGGCTGCTGTATCAGCGTGCGCAACACGCCGCGCCGCAGCAGAAAAGGTAGCAGTAAGGTAGCCGGAGCTACGTTCTGGAGCGTCTCCAGGGGGAAGTAGCCCAGATGTATCAGCAGTGCGCCGAAGCTGTTCTGAAAAGCCGTGCGCTCGCTGGTCTGCGACCACAGCGACTCCTCATTCGTGAAGTATAACGCCACGTCGTTAAACTGATGATAGTAAGCAAAGTAGCCCCCCACCAGCGTCACGAACACCCCGATGCCCGCCAGGTGCGCCCCGGTAAATAGCTTCCGAAGGTCGCGCCGGTAGGCCAGCCACACCAGCACCGACACTCCCAGGAACACGGGCGAGGGCAAACCTTTGGTGAGCGTGCCCACCGCCCCCAGCGCGTACGTGACCATGAATAGGGTATAGTACTGCTGCCGCTGATAAAAGTGAAATAGGGTGAAAAAGCTCGCCAGGGTGATCAACGAGTAGAACAGATCAATCTCTCCGGCGGCGTTGGAGAAATTGAACACAATATCCACCATCGCCAGGGTGAGCAGTCCGGCGTAGATGCCGAACGTACGGTCCACGTAGCGGCGGCCCATCACGAACACCAGTCCGCCCATTGCCACGAACGAAACCATTGACCAGAAGCGCACCGCCCACTCCGATTGGTTGCCCCACAGCCAGTAGGAAGCTCCGATGACCCAGTTGTAGACCGGCGGCTTCTTATAGTAGTATGCGCCCATCTCGGTAGGCACCACCCAGTTGTTACGAAATAGCATCTCCAGAGAGATTAGCCCCCGCCGGGGCTCCTCGAGCCGCAGCGGGGCCAGTCCCAGATGAATGAACAAGGCCAGCATCAACAGGACAAGGACAATTCCTGCGAACGGAGGAGTAGAGGAAGAAGGGGATGGAGTTGGGGAGGACAACGGGCGTCAGCTTTCCGGCAAACTTCGCCAATCAGCCGCACAACCGCAACGGCGCGCCACCAATTAATTGCTACAACGGCTGGAGATGGGAGATAAAATGCAGTCTTTTGTCACTATCCACCCCATAAGTTAAACCCATGCAAATCCGCCCCCGCCGCAACCGTAAGTCTCCCGTGATTCGCCGTTTGGTAGAAGAAACCCGGGTCACGGTCAACGATCTGATCCTTCCTCTATTTCTAATTACCGGCGAAAATCAGCGAATTACGATTGACTCCATGCCCGGTATCTATCGGTACAGCATCAACCGGGTGCTAGACGAGATTGCCGCTTGCTATGAATTAGGTATCACCACCTTTGCACCCTTTCCCGCTTTGTCCGATGCGCTTAAAGACCCCCAAGCTACTGAAAGCACCAACCCCGACGGACTGTTCCCCACCGCCATCCGCACCATCAAGGCGCAGTTTCCCGACGTGTGCCTGGTCACCGACGTGGCGATGGACCCCTACAGTTCCGACGGACACGATGGCCTGGTGCGCGACGGACGTATCCTGAACGATGAATCGCTGGATATTTTGAGCCAAATGGCCTTGGCGCAAGCCGAAGCCGGGGCCGACATGGTAGCCCCGTCCGACATGATGGACGGACGGGTAGGCCACATTCGGCGTACGCTCGATGCGCACGGCTACTCAGAAGTTGGCATTATGGCCTATACCGCCAAGTACGCCAGCGCCTTCTATGGTCCCTTCCGCGATGCGCTGGACTCGGCCCCCAAGATGGGCGATAAGAAAACTTACCAGATGAACCCGGCTAACCGGCGTGAGGCGCTCATCGAGGCCAACCTGGACGTGGAAGAGGGAGCCGATGTCCTGATGGTGAAACCGGCTATTCCCTATTTGGATGTGGTGCGCCTGCTGAAAGATACCTACGCGCTTCCCATTGCTGCCTACCACGTGAGCGGGGAGTACGCGATGGTGAAGGCCGCCGCCGAGCGCGGGTGGCTCAACGAAGAGCAGGCCATGCTCGAGAGCTTGCTCAGCATCAAACGGGCTGGGGCGGATATTATCCTCACGTACTTTGCCAAGGAAATGGGAAAAATACTTTTGAGGGGTTGACGTTGAATGGCTCTATTGTTCAATTGCTAAAGTAATAATTGAGCCATAGAGCCATCCGAATTATCTGTTCTTGGCAGGGCTTTCTCATAAAAAGCCGATTTGCTTCAATGATGCAAGCAGGTAAGGGAAATCATCCTGAAAACGATCTATCTGTGCAGTCATATTCTTGGGTTTTACTTGTTGCAGTAGCTTGATAGCTAATGTGCGGAAACTGGCCAGCAGACGAGAGAGTACATTTTTGGTGGTTATTAGTTTATCTTTCTTTAGGGTAACGTCGCGCGTATGATTACTAGTTTCTACCGCCCAATGCTGGCGTACGGCCTCAAAGAGTTGCTCGCTTTGCTCAACGGGAGCGTTGGATAAGAACCAGGCGATTTCTTGACTTTGCTCCCCGGTTTTAAGGATGAGGCGGCTTGGTTTCACTTTCACTAAGGTAGTGAAGTGGCACTCGCTCCAGCGTGCATCATAGTATTGTTCTCTTACATTATAGGCGCAGTAGTCTCGCTGATCTATGCGTCCCGGTCGGGCATGACCGTGTCCTTTTTGGGCAGTTTGTGCTTGATGTTCAACGGGTAAATACTGAGCTACGCGTTGCAGTTCGGTGCTGAGTTCCTCTTGATTTCCTTTTAAAGCTACCAAGAACCAGCCCCCCGCCTGAGCAATGGGGCTTAGCGTAGCAGGGGCCAAATGCAGCGCATCCATACTGATGCATTGGTCAAGCAACTTGTTTTGTGCCAGTAGCGTGCGTAAGGTGGGTTTCTCGCTTTCTTTTCTTCCATTGTAGAAGGCCTGAGCGGCCACTGAGCGCTCAGCGTGATCCACTACTTGTACCACCGCTTCCCCTCATGTATCTCCTTTAGCAATGCTGCCGCGCAGCTCTTTACCGTCGGCAGCAAACCGCGATTTCTATGGTTTAAACAAGGGCAGTGGCATAAATTTTTTCATATTTTCGGTTATCACGGATGCAGGCGAAAACGCGGTGGATAATCTTGTTGCGCACAGCATTCAAGACCAGCATTTTGTTCTTACCTTGCGCTACTTTTCGGTGGTAATAGGCAGCCATTTCACCTTTGCCAGACACAACTGACAAGGCTGCCATATGCAGTAGTTTTTTCATCTGTTTGTTAGCCAGGTGACTTACCCTGGTGCCGCCTCGGATACTCGTCCCTGAGGTGTGCTCAAAGGGGGCTACACCAGAATAGCAAGCAAACTTTCTAGGGCAACTGAAGAGTTTGAATTCGTTGGTGGCAATCACCATTTCGCAAAAGACTACTTCTCCAACCCCGTCTACGGAAGTGACTAAATTGAACAAATGCTTGAGTGAATCATCTTCTTTGATAAGAAGCTTGATTTTCTTTTCAACCTCTGCAATCTGCTTTTCTAAAGCTTCAATGGGTTTTTTATTGAGCTTTTCCATTTCTTTTTGAAGCTTCTTGTCCTGAAAAGCAGCCACCTCATCAAGAGGAATCCGAAGGGTATTTTTGGCATTAAGTAGTCCCGGTGGGGCCCACTTTTGCGAAGGGCTACGAGTTGACGTAGTTTGAGAATAATTTGCCGCTCTGGTTGCCAGATTGTAGCCTGGTCAGCGTAGCGAAAGGCATACTCACTGATTCTTACCGAGTCAATCTTATCACTCTTGCCTCGTTGTAGTCCCAGTGATCGCTTGATTCGCAAAGAGGATTCTAGCCAAAGAGAAAAATTGCTCTCGGTAGCTAATGCTAAGATATTCTGACTATAAATCCCTGTATGCTCACAGCAAATAAGGCTCTTGGAAAGATCAATATCTTTGACCAGGCATTCTTGTTGGAACTGCATCAAGCCTGCTGATGAGTTGGCAACTTTAATGTGAAAAAGAAGCCCATTTCGGTCTCTGACGGCAAAGTCCAGCGTCTTTTTGCTGATGTCAATGCCGATGAAAAAAGAATAATGCATACTTTTGAGATTAGTGGTTAATAAACAATCAAGACACTTGCAAAACCTTAATAATAGGTCTAAAACCTGAATTTCTATCTGAAGCTTGTCTTGATAAAAACCAGCCCAAGTCTGAATCGCGGGATAAGTCTTAACTTGGCGGCGACCGTAGTTCACTTGGGGCTGGTGGTTAAGTTGTGAATATGTGGACAACTCTATCAAGTTGCCCACATATTCACAACTCAATAGCAACTCCTTCTTTCTTAGAATTTTACTACACCACAAACCTAAAGGCGGCGGCCGCCATTTCTTCTGCTCGGCTGACAGTTTTACACCGTAGTAAGAAAACAATAGCTCTTCAAAAACTGTCAGATTCACTTTCTGTAACAATAAAGGCAAATGAGCACGGGAAACAACGGGGCATGCCTTGATGCTTAAAAAGGCGCATAGAGTAATGTGGGTATGTTGCATGCCCCTGTGAATACTGGATAAGCTACCGTCTTTACCGCGCAATAGGCTTAATGCCAGACCTAACAGCACCAGGGGTAGATCATGTATTTTACCGCGTGGATCGCGCAAATCTAGCTTGGGACTTTCTTGCAGAGCTTGGTAGAATGATGTACTTTGATCAGTAGGGTGAATGAGCATTGGGCTTCTCTTTTTTAGTTCGCAAAACCAAAAATACGAAGCTCGCTCGTTTGCCCTATCTTTTATAAGAAAGCCCTACTGTTCTTGGTCTCCCTGTTTTCCTTTCCCAAAAAACCACTAACTTGCCCCCTTAGCACCAACCACTGCTTGCTGTGACCGCCAACACTACTACGCTACAAACCGCCCGAGACCTAGGACTGCTTGAAGAAGAATTTACTAAGATCAGAGAAGTCCTGGGGCGCACGCCCAACTTCACAGAGCTGAGCATTTTTTCGGTGATGTGGTCTGAGCACTGTTCCTACAAAAATTCTATCGTCTGGCTCAAGCAACTGCCGCGCGACTCTGATCGTATGCTGGCCAAAGCGGGCGAAGAAAACGCCGGGTTGGTGGATATTGGCGACGGCTTGGCCTGTAGCTTCAAGATCGAGTCGCACAACCACCCCTCGGCCATTGAGCCCTACCAGGGAGCAGCTACCGGCGTGGGCGGCATCAACCGCGACATCTTCACGATGGGCGCCCGTCCCATCGCCCAACTCAACTCCCTGCGCTTTGGCGACCTAGCCAACGAAAAAACGCAGTGGTTGCTGCGCGGCGTGGTGAAAGGCATCGGCGACTACGGCAACGCCTTTGGCATCCCCACGGTAGGCGGCGAACTCTTCTTCGATCCTTGTTATCAGGTCAACCCGCTCATCAATGCTTTTTCGGCGGGGATCGTCGAAACTGGCAAAACCGCCAGCGCCACCTCCTATGGCGTGGGCAACCCGGTGTTTATCGTGGGCTCAGCCACCGGCAAAGACGGCATCCACGGAGCGGCCTTCGCCTCCAAGAACATCAGCGACAGCTCGGTTGATGACCTGCCCGCCGTGCAGGTGGGCGATCCGTTCCAGGAAAAACTACTGCTGGAGGCTAGCTTGGAGGTGATCGCTTCGGGCAGCGTGATCGGTATTCAGGACATGGGCGCGGCCGGTATCATCTGCTCCACCTCCGAAATGAGTGCCAAGGGCGAACACGGCATGGATATCTGGCTAGACGAAGTGCCGCTGCGCCAGCCCAACATGCAGCCCTTTGAGATTTTGCTCTCCGAGTCGCAAGAGCGCATGCTGGTGGTGGTAGAGAAGGGCAAGGAGCATGAGATTCAGCAGATATTCACCAAGTGGGACCTTAACTGCGCCCAAATCGGGGAAGTAACCGATACGAAGCGACTGCGTTTCTACCAGCACGATGCGTTGGTAGCCGACGTGCCCGCCTACGACCTGGTGCTGGGCGGCGGAGCGCCGGTGTATCACCGGGAGTACCAGGAACCCGCCTACTTTCAGAAGTTTAAAAAGTTCTCGATCGATGACGTGCCTGAACCCACCGACTACGCCGCAGTGGCGCGCTTCCTGCTGGGTCATCCCAACATCGCTTCGCGGGCCTGGGTGGCCGAGCAGTACGACTCCATGATCGGCACCAACACCACCACCACCAACGCTCCGGCCGATGCGGCCGTGGTGCGCATCAAAGGAACCACCAAAGCCATTGCCATTACCGTAGACTGCAACGCGCGCTACGTGCACGCCGACCCGCAGCAGGGGTGCGCCATTGCCGTGGCCGAAGCGGCGCGCAACGTCGTGTGTGCCGGGGGCGAGCCCGTGGCCGTGACCAACTGCCTGAACTTCGGCAATCCCTACGATCCGGAAGTGTACTGGCAGTTCGTGCAGGCCATTCAGGGAATGAAAAAGGCGTGCGAGCGTTTCAGCACGCCGGTCACCGGAGGCAACGTGAGCTTCTACAACCAGTCAGACGACGGAGGGGCGGTGTTTCCTACTCCGGTGATCGGAATGCTCGGCCTGCTGGAAGATTTTAGGAAAAAAATGACGATTCCGTTTAAAAATGAGGGCGACCTGATTTATCTGCTCGGAAAGTCAGTGAACGACGTGGCTAGCTCAGAATACTTGTACAGCTTTCATAGTATAAAAGCCTCTCCTGCCCCATATTTTAACCTGGAAGAAGAGTTTCTGCTGCAGCAGAGCGTGAGCAAACTTATTCGTGATCGGCACGTAAACGCAGTGCATGACGTGTCTGACGGCGGCTTGTTTGTGGCGTTGGCCGAGTCGGCCATGAGCGCCGATATGGGTTTCTCGGTTCAGTGTCCAGCGGGCGGACGCAAGGATGCCTTCTTATTCGGAGAGGCACAAGGCCGAGCCATTGTGGGAGTTTCACCGGACAAAAAGCACTTTGTAGAAGAATATCTATCCGGTGGTAACTTACCCTACACGTTGTTGGGCAAGGTGGATAGCAACGCATTAGTGGTCGACGGTGCTAAATTACTATCCCTTGAGGAGGCCAAGGATATCCATCAACGTACCCTTGCGCACTATTTAGGATAATTTTTTACTTTTCAGTTACTTACATTACTTCGGTCGGTTGGTTGATAGTGGCTATGATTGTTCAGAAAACAATCGAGAACCGGGATTACCGATACTTTTCCAGTACTATAAGATTAACACTCACATTAAATAGAATAATACAATTAATAATACGTATTGTTTTACATTCATGTAATTTATTGTACATTTGTGTCGGTACTGTTTTACGCAGCCACCAGTTGCCTTAATAGCTAGTTATGATTAAAAAAACACCCAGAAAGTTAAGCTCTTTTTCCACCATTGCCGGGATGCTTCTAATAATATGGACTTCTTCCTGTTACTCTCGGAAAGAACTCGTTTACCTGCAAGACCCTACTTTCTCCAACGAATATCCTACGCAGATAAAAAACCGCCGCCCTACCTACAAGTTGCAGGTGAACGACGTGCTGCACATCGATATTCAGAATCCTGATGCCGAATCAGCCCAGTTTTTCAACTACGGACAGCAGCAGATGCAGGCATTCGGCAACCAGTCTACCCTCTTTGTTCAGGGGCACTCGATTGATGAAGGGGGCTACGTGACGGTTCCGTTGGTCGGGAAGGTGAAAGTGGAGGAACTCACGGTGGACGAAGCAAAGAATCTGCTACAGCAAGAAGTGGACAAGTTTTTGAGGAATACTAGCGTGGACGTGAAGTTGGTTAGCTTTAAAATCTCGGTCATGGGCGAGGTAAACAATCCCGGCTACTACTACGTCTACAACGGACAGGCCAACGTATTGGAAGGATTGAGCTTAGCGGGTGATCTTACTGACTTTGGCAACCGAAACAACATTAAATTGATTCGTCAGAACGATAACGGAGCGGAGGTTATTCTACTTGATCTTACTAATTCGGACGTGATGAAGTCCAAGTATTATTACCTGTTGCCCAATGATGTTATCTACGTAGAACCCAGCGCTCGACAGTTGAAGCGGGAGAATCTTGTTCCTATCGGAATTGTGTTCTCGGCAATCACCAGCTTAGCGCTTATCGCTAACGTGGTCATCAACTTTAGTAACACTCGAAACAATCCATAATTATTTGTAATGGAAAAATTTAAGAAGCAAGACGAAGATAGCATCAATCTGATGCCCCTACTGTTCAAAATTCGGTCGAAATGGTATTGGTTTGCCGCTAGTCTGCTCCTGTTTTTAGGGATTGCCTACGTGTATGCCACCTATACCCAAGGTCAATACTTAGTATCTGCCAAAATTCTGTTTGAAGACGTGGAAGTGGGTTCCACCTCCATCGACCGCGAGTTGGATGACTCCCCCCGGAACGGCAGAAGCGCCGATCGGAAGATTGCGCTTACCAACGAATTAGCCAAGCTGGTTTCAGACAACACCGTTCGCGGTGCGCTCAGCCAGTTGGACTTCAATGTCTCTTACTACACAGTAGAAAAGTTCTGGCCATCGTTTTTGCAAAATTCGTGGCTCAACGAAAAATACCACGACTTCCCCTTCACCATCACGATTGATCCTAGCCAACCCCAGCTAGTAGGTTTGCCCATTTACGTTGAAATTGTGTCTGAAAACCAGGTGCGCATCAGTGCCGAAGCCGATGAAGCTACGCTCGTAGACTTTGCGAGCGGCAAAACGGTCAGCCTGCTCAACGATATCACCATTAACGAAGTGGTCACGGTAGGGCAGCCCTACGAAAGCAAATTGTTAAACCTGGAGATTGTGGCATCGGAAGCTTCATTCAACTACGGTGACTACGATCTATGCTTCAAAATTAGTAGCACCGGTTCGCTAGTGGGCAGTTACAAACGCGCCATCACCGCAACCCCGGCCGACCAGGTGAACCAAGACGCGCGCGTCGTCAATCTCAGTTACGAAACCCCGATTCCTCAGAAGGGGGAACTGTTTCTCAACACGCTGATCGACGCTTACGCCAACCAGGTGTTAGCCGGTAAAAATGACTTGGGTGAAAATTCTATTGAGTTTATCAACAATGAGCTAGCGGCGGTCACCGACTCACTGGGTCGGGCTCGTCAGAACTTGCAGTCGTTCAAGAGCGGCGCCGTTTACGATCCGTCCAACGCCATGAGTAGCGTATACAACCAGATGAACGATCTGGAAGACGAACGGGCCGATTTGCAGAATCAGCTAGAGTACTACCAAAGCACGCTGCGCGGCATCAAGAGCAGCAAGTCCGACGCCATTGTGGCCCCTTCCTACGCGGGCATCAATGATCCCAGTTTGAACAACTACATCAGCAAGTACATCGATATCAGTTCTCGAGCCCGGAAGCTCAATGCTTCGGCCAGTGCGGCTAACCCGCTCGTGAAACAAGTGAATGAGGAGGTCGAGAACCTAAAATCGGCTATTGAGCAGAACATTAACGGGGTTATTTCTTCTTTGCAAATCAGAATGAAGCGGATCAACGGTCGCATCTACTCATTGGAAAGTGATCTGCGTTCGTTGCCTCAGGATGAGCGCAAAATACAGGTCCTGCAGCAGGAGTTCAACCGGTATAATGAGAAGCAAGTTTACTGGCTAAAGAAAAAAAGCGATGCTGGGTTGAAGTTGGCTACCAACACCGCCAACATCAACACGATTGAGAAAGCGCAAATGCAAGGTGATGCTCCGATATGGCCCAAGTCTGGCCTGATCTACGCGGGTGCCTTTTTGTTGGCCCTTATGCTTCCCCTGGCGCTGATTATCGGAAAAGATTTCGTTGACGGCAGCATTACCAACAAAGACGATATTGAAAACAAGACTAAAGCACCCTTGCTGGGTATGATTGCCAACGGTAATAAGAACTCCAAGCTGGTGATGCTAGAAGCGCCCAACACCGCCATCTCTGAATCGTTTAAGTTTGCTCGAATCAACCTGCAGTACTTCCACCAGGGCGAGGATAGCAAGGTGATCGGGGTAACTTCCTCAATCAGCGGTGAGGGAAAGACTTTCTGCTCAATCAATTTGAGTTCGGCCTACGCTGAGGCGGGGCAAAAAACGCTCTTTATCTGCTGTGATTTGCGCAAACCCCGGGTCAATGAATACTTCAACATCCGCCAGGTTAGCATTGCCGACGTGCTCACCGGTCGGTTGAGTCTTGACGAAGCTATTCAGCCGGGTCATCAGAATCTGGATGTGCTGGGGGCCGGTGAGCCACTCACCGATCCGATTCGCCTTTACGAAAGCAAAGAAATGGACGATGTGATGGCTGAGCTACGGCGCCGCTACGACGTAATCGTCATAGAAACCCCTCCAATTGCTTACGTTGCCGATTACTTTGTGCTGCTCAAGCACTTTGACGTCAATTTATTTATTGTGCGCTACAAATATACCAACAAAAATATCCTCCAGGGGATCAACGAATTGCACAGTAACAACAAGATTAAAAATCTGAATATTCTGTTCAACGACGTGAAATACTCCGGCGACTACGGTTATGGTTACCTAAGCGATGGTGACGGGTACTATAACAACAAACAGTCGTCCGTTAAAAAACTTAAGAACCCTTTTGCCTCATAAATCCGGCAGGATGGGTTTCTATGCCATAAAATAAGTGGTACTTTTTCAACTACACCAACAAGAACCATTAAACTGGCGTATTATGAAAGAGTCCGTAGCTATTATTACTCCCTGCTTCAACGAAAACCAAACGGTTATCCGATTTTTGGAACAGTTAGAAGCGACGTTGTCCAGCCTACCCTACCACTTCACGGTGGTGGTGGTCAACGATTGCTCCACTGATGATTCACTGGAGCTGCTTACTGACTTTTCTTTCTCCTCCAATAACTTCTCGCTAGATATTTTATCACTGGAGTTTAATCTTGGTCACCAGGGAGCTATCTACCAGGGTCTGCTCTACGGCAAGACGCTGAATGCAGAAAGGTTTGTGGTTATGGACTCGGACGGAGAAGACGACCCGCGCGCTATCGTTGATTTGGTGATGAACGATACTGCTGACGTTGTGCACGTGGTACGAGGCAAGCGCAGTGAAGGGGCATTCTTCCAGATAGCCTACTATTTTTATCAGGTGATCTTTCGGATGATCACGCGCCAGCACATGAACTTCGGAAACTATTGCATGATTAACCGCAAAGTGCTTAATGCCACCCTGCATACTTCTTTTATTCATTTCGCTGCCTATCTTTCTAAGCTTAAGGTCGAGCACGCTTACGTGACCTATGATCGCCAAAAGCGGCTAGGCGGTCGGTCTAAAATGAGGATTGATAGCTTGGTGGCGCACGCCTTCAAATCGTTAACCGAATACGCTGAAAGCCTTCTTCTGATCTTTTTGAAGGTGTTTACTGCGCTGGCATCTTCCTTTTTAGGGCTTATCCTGTACATACTGTATCAAAAATTATTCACGGACAACGCTGTTCTGGGGTGGGCCAGCACCATTTCGGTCGGCCTTTTTCATACCGCCCTGATCGCCATTGGTTTTTACGTGATGGGTATTCTATTACTTAACATAGCGCACCACCAGAACCAATCGCACAGGCAGCCTATATTTCAACGGATGAACCCTAGTCCTGACTTCCGGGAGCTCGAGGAAATTACTCCCTGGTAGGGTTTCTCTAAGCGATTAGTTTTCTTAAAGGCGTCGAGCTCAGGATAAATTTTAGGACATCGGCAAGCAAGCAAATTAAGATGTCTCAGTTCAATGGATCAGAAAGCTGTTTTTCGCCCCTGGTTACCTACCGTTACCGAAAGTGCCTATCGCTGGATAATTGACCGGTCGGCTTTGCTTATCGGAATAGTTGCTGGCACGACCTTTCTGGCGATGCTTTTGCTCCGTCTCTATCTTATCACCGCCTACGTTCCGGAACTGGGGGGCATTGAAAGTAACGTGATTTATACCCTCCAGCGGATTCTCGACGGCTACCCACTTTACGTAGATCCGGCTATTCCTCCCTACTCCATTACTCAGTATACTCCATTCTACTATTATCTGTGCTGGGTGGTTGGTCAGGCGTTCAGCATCGACGCTGCCGATGTGCATCAGGTCTACATACTCTCTCGGGGAGTATCACTGTTTCTCAACCTGTTGTTCGCATTTTCGGCATTCGCGATTTTGCGCAATGTTTTTCGGGTCAACTTCTGGTTAAGTATGCTCGTCTTCTCCTATGCCTTTGTTTATCTTGACGAAGAGAGTTATTCCCGTCCTGATAGCTTGTTTAATCTGCTAGCCTTGCTTACCGTTGGCCTCTTTCTCAAACTGCTTATCGAGAAAGATCAGCGTAGCTGTCAAGGGTACCTGATTGGGGCCAGCGTGCTATCAGTAGTGGCAATCTTCGCGAAGCAATCGGCCATATACCTGCCTGTCCTGCTCCTTTTCTACCTGATTTTCTTTCTTCAAAACTTTCGATGGACGGCAATTGCTCTTTTAAGCATAACCGTTACTTTCGGTTTACTATTTCTTCTGAGTGGGCAGCATGATCTTCATGCTTTTTTGCAAAACACGGTACAGGGAGTGAATAATGGGGCTAGTTTTGCTTGGTTTGCCAAACGAATCATGATCGAGCACTTTCAGAAAGAGCGCTTCCTGAATGTATTAGGCTTGTTTGTTGGCGTGTTTTTTCTTGCCCAGGGCAAAAGCCACGCCTTTCGATTTTTGGGCCTAGCCACTATAGGATCTTTTGCCTTTGCTTTGGTCACTAGTTTCAAGATTGGGGCAGCGCCCAACTACTTCACTGAGTTCATTACGCTTACGCTGATGGCTAGCGTTGTGTTTATAACTACCTGCGGTCCAGCCGTCGATCAGCCGTCAACTAAGAACGAGCATCGAAAGTCCTTGGGCTACGCTCCACTGTTTTACTTGATTTTAGTGATTTTTACGCTTCCTCCTCGCTTCGGGGGAAAATACCTCAAAAAGGTAGTACAGGCGAATGATCTCGACAGGTCTGGATACGAAGCAAACCAGGCCGTGCGTGATTACCTATATTGTGGACAGCATTTGCAATTTGACGAAGAGGTATTCGTCACCACACACGTGCAAGATTACCTCAACAAATTTCTCTACCGGAACGTGATCTTTCCTCAAAAAGAAATAGTATTAGCCAATCCGCCTCATACGTATAACTACGGTAGTTTCTTCCAGGCCGTAGAAGATGGTCAAGTCCGTTACGTCATTGCTTGCCTCAGCGAAGGCCACGTCGACACGCTTCAACAGCCTCAGACAATCAAATTTGATTTCCTTGGCGCTAACTTTTCTTCTTACGTGCCTATCGAGCAGTTGGGAGACTACGTAGTGTTTGAGCACCAAGTGACTCCATAAAAAAAGCGAAACCGATCATCTGCCCGGTTCCGCTTTTTTGTTCACGAACATCTTACCATCGCTACTTAGCGCTTAACCACCTTAAAAGAGCGCGGCAGTTGCCCTTCGGTGGCCACCCTCACGTGATACATTCCTTTGCTAAGCCCGAGTGTGCTCAATTCAAGCATTAAAGTTTGGTTTTGGTCATTACTTACTGATCGCTCCAGAATCACTCTTCCTAAATGATCCATCAGTGAAACCTGAATCGCTTGGTTGCTTGACTCCCCTCCGAAATCGATGTTGAGTCGGTTATCAAAAGGTATCGGATACACATTGATCTGGGTCATATCCAGGTCACCATTAGTTTCAAGGGCGAGTGTTAGGTTCTTGGTCGTGGAGCTAGCGTCCCGGGCATTATTCGGCGAATCAACGAACAGCACTCCGTCCGGAATTTTCTGCTTACTGACCCCTGGTCCTGCGTATCGTACTTCAAGCATTTCACCCACCGTACGCTCAATAAAGTGCACCTCAATGGCATGACGACCTTTGGATAGGGAAACGCTACCGCCCCGCTCCTGAGGACCGTGGTTGCCATCATTGTCTACCACCTTCTTGCCGTCGATATAAAGGTTACTTCCGTCGTCGGAGGTGGTGTAGAAGGTGTAGTTTCCACTCGTATTGATCTGGATACTTCCGGTGAACACGATGCCGTAGCGATCGTCCTTCTGCCGCACCCCGAGGGTATAGTTAGAGACCGTTCCCTGCTTGAGCACTTTCTGAGCAGAGAAGTTGGGAATGTACGGCCAAGAACCTTCGTAGTAACGATAGCGCAACCCATTTTCAGAAGTCGTTGGGGGAGTAGGCTCCGGCTTAGGAGCGGGCTCAGGCTTAGGCTTTGGCTTTGGAGCGGGTTCTGGATTGGGATCACTTGGTGAGACGCTTCCGTCGGTAAACAGCACTCCATTCGGAATTTTCTGCTTACTGACCCCTGGTCCTGCGTATCGTACTTCAAGCATTTCACCCACCGTACGCTCAATAAAGTGCACCTCAATGGCATGACGACCTTTGGATAGGGAAACGCTACCGCCCCGCTCCTGAGGACCGTGGTTGCCATCATTGTCTACCACCTTCTTGCCGTCGATATAAAGGTTACTTCCGTCGTCGGAGGTGGTGTAGAAGGTGTAGTTTCCACTCGTATTGATCTGGATACTTCCGGTGAACACGATGCCGTAGCGATCGTCCTTCTGCCGCACCCCGAGGGTATAGTTAGAGACCGTTCCCTGCTTGAGCACTTTCTGAGCAGAGAAATTGGGAATATAAGGCCAAGAACCTTCGTAGTACTTGTACCGAAGACCACTGTTGCTGCTCGTAGGTGGGGTTGGGCTCGGAGTCGGCGCGGGGGCGGGAGTAGGAGTGGGTTCCGGATCAGGGTCATTCGCAGACTTCACAACCAACCGCACTTCATCGGAAGCCGATTTGCCATTGGCACTGGCGGTCACCGACAGTACGTAGGTTCCGGTCTGCGCGTTCTGTAAATCCAGCTTGGATGAGGTTGCGTTGTTTAGGGTTGCTGATGGTCCGCTTTCTTTGGTCCAACGATAAGATACACTGGCCCCGTCAGTGTCGCTGGCCTGGGCCTGAAAGGAAGCGCGGTTGATAGGAAGCGTTATGGTAACATCACCACCGGCGCTCACCGATAGGTTGGAGGTTGCCGGGGGGGAGAGGTAGTTGATCCTCCGTACTCAAACACTCCAATATCGGGGTTTCCTTTTATTGATCTTTTTCTGATGGTAGAGGTGTAGCCAGAAATTCTAACTCCCTTATCAATTGCCGGTGATCCCGATTTGAGTTGATAATCTCTCTTGGAGGGATTAGCGAATACGGCCGATGCAGAAGCTTTGATATCATTAGAACTTGAGTAGTTGCTTTGGTTGAATCCGTCAATAAATACGTTGTTATACCCCTTCGTCGAAACATTGATGTTGAGGGGGCGATTGCTGCCCCAGAAAATGTTATTTCTTAGAACCACGTTCTTTCCTGCTACGTACAGCGCTTCTTTAGAGCTACTGATAGCTGTATTTTGATAAATTTCAATATCCTGACTACCCGACGGAATGGCGATGGCTTCACCCTTCACATTATAGATCAGGTTGCCGTAAATCTTCATTTTGTCGCCTGCATTGCTAGATATTCCGTTTCTGACTCCGCTACCGGAGCCGCTCACGTTGTTGTAAACGGTGTTGTATCGAATGATACAGCCTTCGCTTTTCGACCCGTTGCCTCCCGCTTTGATGCAGTTTCCGCTGCCGTTCAGTGGTGAGGCTACGTCGTGTATCTTATTGTACTCTACGATCACGTTCACCCCGTCAAACAGGTCTATTCCGTCATCGCGCCAGCGGGTTATCTCATTATTGCGAATAATGAGTCCCTCATAGTTGCCGCGCTTGGCGACAATACCATCTTCGCCGCCGGGTCGCATATCCCGAATCAAGTTATTCTCGATTAAGCCGCCATCGTGCATCCCACCGCTGCCCAAAATCCCTTCAAAGCAGTTCACTACCTCATTATCAACCACTTTATTGTTCGTTCCGTATTTGCCGTACAGCGTAGTAGAAATAGTAATTCCCGCGCGGCTATTGTTAGATCTGTTTCCTTCAACGTAGCAGTTGCGGGCTACACAACCGCGAGCGTCGCCCCGAAAAGCAATTCCACTTCCTCCGGGAGGAGTAATCACGTGAAGATTTTCGACGTGGATGTAGCTCTTGATGCGCACATTGATTCCGTAAGAACCGGAGCGGGGGGCAATAATCGGCTTACTTCCCGACCCGTAGGCACCAAAAACGATCGGTCTGCCCGATGAGCCACTGCTTCGAGGTAGTATCTCTTGGTCCCACTTACCTCCTCTCTTGAACAAAATCTTGTCACCGGGAGAAAAGCTTGTTTGGTTAACATTAGCTACTGACTTCCACGGTTGTGATTCGGAACCGCTGTTAGAATCACTCCCGGAGTTTGATACGTAATACGTACGTTGCGCGAAGGCTAGGGTAGTGAATGATAGTAAGGCAATTAGAAAGAGGCCTCGGGTAAATAGTTTCATACGCTAGATGTTCGTTTAGAATGGCACATAGATTTGGCTCACCCCGGGCAAAAAAATTACCAATCCTAAACTTCTATCTAGTCCCGAAATTGCCACTAGTAGTCTACTTTAAACTTTTGCATTAATAAATATAATTTAAGCAACATAGTTTTTCCACTAGGCTAGGTGTGTGTTGGATTGGTTTAATAAAAAACGTAGTAACATTATTTGAATTTTTTCGTAATTAGCCGGTATTCTCAAAAGTGAGAAACTGGGTTCCTCAATGTGATAAAAGCCGGTTAGCGCTGAGGTTGAGTGTGCCCCAGGATGTTATACAAGAAATCAAGCAATTTTAGGCCGTTGTGTCGGTAGTCAAACGCCTGATGCCCCAACTGTTGCGCTGCGGCACCCACCCGTCTGGCTTCAGTGGGATTTTCCACCAGATACTGCATCTTGCTGGCAAAGTCCTCCTCACGGTATGACTTGGCAATAAAGGCGGTAACCTGGTCTTTAAAGTAATGAGAAATCTCACCAACCGGAGTGGTTACCATTGGGTTGCCAGAAGCTACGTACTCTCCTACTTTGTTGGGAAATCGCGCGATATCCTGGACCGTGGGACGAAGCGGTATGAGTAGCCCTTCGGCTCGAAACAGCAATTGCGCGTAATCTTCGTTTGAGACGTTGGAGAAAGTCTTGATGAATGTTTTTTTGGTGCTTTTATCAATCCGCTGATGAATCTTTGCCATTTGGTCAGGCCACCCATTCACAATAAGGTGCAAAAATACATCGGGAGCTTGAAGTAATTCAAAGGAAGCAATGATGAAGTTAGCCACCTCAAAGTAAGCGGCGGATCCGCAGTAGAGCAGGTATCGGGTCTCGCCTGGGGGGTGATCGAGCCCCTCGTACCGAGAGAAGTCACACAGGGCGGGCACCTTCAGGTAGGGAGTTTGCGGCGCTTGTTTTTTTGCGTGTTCGATCAGAAATTCGCTGATGGGCAAGATACCATCTACCAACCCTGGCGCGAACCGATCAGTGAGGTACCAGCTGATTTTCCTAACCGTGCTTTTAGCGTCGAAGGCCGAGCGATACTCCACGTAATTCATGACCAGCGGAAAGCGCAAGAGCTTAGACCAAACCCGGTAATACAGTAATACTGAAAAATGCGAAGTATACAAGATCGCCACATCAATTTTACCCTGCTTGGCCAACGCTAGCAAGAGAGAAATTTCTGAGAGCGCTCCCTTTAGTTTGGTCCGGTTCCGGGTAAAAAAGCCTTCCGAGCGATAGGGTGTACCGCTGGTGTAGACAAATTCAATTCCGTCCAAACTGCCCCGTGGATCATCATTGTACTGATCGCTGGGAGTGGCCTGAGGAATCGTGTTGATGTATAAGACCTCAGCTCCTGCTTCTACCAAGCCCTTATAAATTAGATAGGACTTTTGAATGGGAGCTAAGGTCACATTGTGCGGGAAGCCAGAAATTCCCAGATGAATTACTTGTAGTTTCTTTTTTGCCATCGCTCGGTTTTTGAATCAGTTGATACCTCAACTAGACGTCATTAAGCAGATACTATTCCTTATTCAGAGAATTTGGGTGCAAATACCTATAATAAATTGGTTTTAGTACGAAGTTCAACTGATTGTCCTCATAAAAGACAGCGTTGGCATCAGTCTGGCGATCACTTGGGCTGCGGTAGTTACCACTCGTCTTTTGGTGAATCAGTTGGTTGTTTGAACCAGCAACGGGCTTACCGGTTGTGCGGGTACTTGCCTTGATATCTCCCTGTTTGCCCCCTAGTACGTTGTGATCAATTACTACTTGGTTGTCTGTGTTCCCCTCGGTCCACACGTTGAGGGCAACCGCTCCCGCGTTTACTACGATGTTATGATGCACCTGCCAAGAACGAATGGGCCCGCTGATGACCATACCGTGGCCTTGCACGTTGTAAACCAGGTTTCCGTATATCTGACCCGAGGCTCCGTCGTTGGCGTTGATACCATTTTGGCTGCCGGTATCGCTTGCCCGGTTGAAAAGCGAGTGCACCGTGTTGTAGCGGACGATGATATTGGTTGACTGGTGTCCGTTGATCGTTTCGTTTCGGGTGAGGCCTCCGGCCTTGATGCCTTGCCCCGAATCGGAGGGTTGCTGCGGACTATGCACTGTGTTGTGTTCTACTATGACACTATCCGCACCGAATAGATCTATGCCATCGTCAAAGTATCCATAGACCTCATTTTTTCGGATGATCAGCCCATGAAACCGTCCTCGTTGCACGTCAATGCCGTCTCCGTTCTTCACGCTGCGCGTTTGGCCCGAGCGATTGTTCTCAATGAGTCCCCCTTGCACCTCGTGGGTGCCATCGTAGGGATACCCGGTGGAGATAATGTTCACCAAGAATCCACTCACCTCATTGTTTATTATTATGGGATTGACAACCTGCTGGGCTGCGCCGTCGTTTTTGCCAAAGTTGATACCGTACAGTGGTTTTCCGAATCCTTTTACGCGACAATTGCTCACGATTGCCTGTTGACAGTCTCCCGTAAGGTACACTCCCTTTTCGCCGTCGCCGCGCACCTGCAGGTGCCAATTGTCAAGGTGTACGTAGTGCTGATCAGCGATTGTTACTATATCTTTCTCGGCATGCGTCACGATGGGTTGGGGCCCCCGCCCGTAGGTGGCAAAGGTAAGATACCGGCCCACCGCACCCGATTTAGTGATGCGCACGGCCGTGTTCTGAAAAGTATCGCCGCGCCGCAGCAGGATATAATCACCCGGGCGAGCCAATCGTTGCGCTTGCGTCACCGTACGCAACGGGCGGAGTGAGTCGGTGCCTACGTAGGCATCAAAGCCCGCGGTAGAGACGTAATAGATGGTTCCGGTGCCGCCGTAGTGATCGGATCGATTCTCCACCGGTACCTCCCAATCACCTATCAGCGCCTCCGCCGTCCGGATATTTCCTATCGCTGACCAGTAGAGTAACCGAAACTGATCATCGGGTAGCGCATGGTCGGTCAGGGAAAAGGTGAGTTGGGTCGCGCTTTGGCTTTTTAACAAGGATTCTATCCGCGCCGCCCCCCCGACCAACCGAAAACCGTGGCTGTCCGTCACGCTAACCGGGCGCAAAAACACCACGGTTAATCGGTTACCTTTGACCCAAGCGTAACTTACCAGTTCTTGAGGACCGACAGAAAAGGTTTTTCCACTTAGGATCAACAGTATTAAGAGGGTACCAAAGCTTCGCATGATTCAAAAAAAAGGGGTCTGTTGGCCAGACCCCATGATTCAACGAAGGTATTACAATTATTATTCTCTCACTAAGCGGAAAGCGTGCCTTCCTATCTCAGCTCCCTCAACGCTCACCAGGTAAATTCCCGCTCTTAGCGACAAGTCTGAAAGGCTAATCGGTATCACTTGGGTTAAAATAGTGTTCTGGACCTCATTGTGGTACAACACCTGCCCAGTTAGATTTTTCACCTGAATGGTTACCGGAGCTTCCTGGGCGCTTAGCTGCACATTGACCACCCCTCGGCTCGGATTCGGATAGATGCTCGCCTTTGGCTGGCCGGATAGCAAAGTGGTAGTGCCATCACTATTCTTTGCCTGCGTTGCCGTTGCCTCTTTGGCGCTGCTCGGCCGATTTAAGAATAGCACCGCATCAGGGATAGCCTGCTTCTTTATGCCCGGCCCCTGATAACTCACCGCCAAACTTTCCGCGTAAGCATTTTCAAAATAGCGAACTTCAATTTCGTGGTACCCACTACTTAGCTGCACCTTTCCAGACCGCTCGCGGGCAGGGTGCATACCGTCGTTGTCAAGCAGTTGTTTACCGTTGATATACAACTTACTTCCGTCGTCGGAGACGGTGTAGAACGCATACTCACCGCTCTTTTCAATTTTAATATACCCCTTGTACACCAGACCGAAGTACCGATCCTTCTGAGCGGGAGACAAACTAAAGTTAGCCAGCACCCCGCTTTTGGTGATTTTTAGATTTTCAAAGGCGGGCAGTTTGCTCCAGTGTCCTTCGTAGTAAGCATAGCGGAGTCCGGGCGTGGCCTCTTTCACTGCGATTGGTTCAGAAGTAGACGCCTGAGCCCGGTCAGCTGGATAAAGCTTTGTCTCAGGGATGCGTTGCTTATCTAAAGCCGCACTTTCATAGCTTACTTCCAGCACCTGATCTCCTTTTCGCTCAAAGAAGCGCACTTCAATTTTGTGTCGACCGTCACTCAATTGCACCTTTCCGGATCGCTCACGGGAAGGATGCAGTCCGTCGTTGTCCACCACCAGCTTTCCGTCTAAGTACAGCGTTGATCCATCGTCAGAAGTGGTATAGAACGTATACTCACCGGCTTCGTCGATTTGAATTTCACCGTAATACAATACTCCAAAGTGTTCGTCCTGCTGTCGCACTCCCAGGTCAAAACCGGTCACTCGTCCTTGTTTTTTCACTTCTAGGGCGGAGAACTGAGGAAGCTCATTCCAGTTACCTTCGAAATACTGGTAGTTTAATCCGTGCGTTATTGCCGGGGTGGGCGCAGGGGCCGGACTTGGGGCTGGTACGGGCACTGGTTCGGGCTGCATCTTACCCGCTACAAAGAGAGCAGTCGAGGGCAAGTCTTCCTTGCTATCGGTACCGTACTTTACCTGAACCTGCAGTCTTTCCTGACCTATTCGCTCGAAAAACGTTACCCGGATAGGATGATATCCCGCTTTTAGTCCGATGCTGCCCGATTTTTCAACCGCCGGTCGGATACCATCGTTATCCACCACCTGACGAGCGCCGATAAATAGCTGGCTGCCATCATCAGAAGTTGTGTAAAAGGTATAGACTCCGGCCTTTGAGGCGTGGAAGTAACCGGTGAAGTCAAAGCCATAGTCGTCATCACGCTGGCGATGCTTCAAGTCAATATTGGTGGTTTTTCCGCGCTTTACGGACAGCAAAGCAGAAAAATCGGGTAGTTTATCGTAGCTTCCTTCGTAATATTGGTAATTGATCCCATTCACCGGGTTCTCCACCGCTACTGGCTCTAACCAGGCCTGACCTGGAGAAGGCGACGGAGAGGGCGCAGGAGGAGCTGGACTCGGCGCAGGAGACGGAGAGGGCGCAGGAGACGGGGCGGGGGGGGCAGAAACCGAAGTTGCTCCGGCATACTCAAACGCTCCGATATCGTGCTGGTTATTGATCGCCAATCCGCGCCGCGATTTGGTGTAATTACTAATCTTAACCCCGGCATCCACTGCAGCAGCAGAAGGCTTGAGTTGGTAGTTGTCTTTGTCGGCATTCACGAACAGATCATTCTTTTTGCCCTGCATATCGTTCCGCCCTTCGTAGTGTCCGGAAGAACCTTTGCTAAGCAGAATATTTCGTTCACCGATTGCCTTTTCCCCACCACCCCGAATAATGCACCGCAGATCGCTTGACTTTCCTTCCAGTATGTTGTTCCGAATAGCCACGTTTCCGCCTTTTTTCCCTTCGGTATACAATTGCAGTCCATCTTCACCGGCGTTGATTACGGTGTTGTGGTGCACTTCCCACGCACTGATTGGTCCGCTTACGATAATGCCGTGTCCCTGCACGTCGTGGACCAAGTTGCCATAGACCTTGCCGGTGGCTCCCGAGTTGGTTTGGATGCCGTGCAGTGCTCCGCTATTACTCACCCGGTTATACAGGTTGTAAACCGTGTTGTAGCGAATGATAATATTGGTAGAAGGGTGTGAATTCACGACTTCAGTGCGGGTGATACCGCCGGCCTTAATTCCTTGTCCTGACGTGCTGGGCTGCTGAGGATCATGGATCGTGTTGTATTCGGCAATCACATTATCGGCCGAGTAAAGATCAATACCATCATCGTAGTATCCGTAGATCTCGTTTTTGCGGATGATCAGCCCGTGGTACTTTCCGCGTTGGGCACTAATGCCATCACCATCGCTAATCGCTCGGTTGTCAGCACAGCGATTGTTTTCAATCAATCCACCCTTCACCTCGTGGGTGCCGTCGTATGGATATCCCGATGAGCGAATGTTCCACCGAAAGCCGGTGATATAGTTGTTGAGCACCTGGGGATAGACCACCATTTTAGCCGCTCCGTCTTTGATACCGTAGTTCACTCCGTAATGGGGCTTTCCTATCCCTTCGATACGGCAGTTGCTTACGATAGGATAGTTCGTGTTGCCCACAATATAAACCCCGGTCTCGCCTGACCCTCGGGTCATGAAGTGCAGGTTGTCAACGTGGATGTAGTTGCGGTCGGCAATGCTAAAGGTATTTATGTATCCGTGCTCGATCACCGGCTTATCTCCGGTGCCGTAGGCAGCAAAAGTTAGATATTTTTGAGGCGCCCCCGATTTTTTTACATCAATGTAGGTATTTTTAAAGACATCGCCTCGCTTAAGCAGTGCGTAGTCGCCGGGTTGCATCACCGATTGTGCCCTATCAACTGTTCTAAACGGCCGATCTTTTGAGGTGCCACTACTTTGGTCGCTTCCTCCTGTGGAGACGTAGTATAATCGGCCCGCGCCCCGGTAGGCTGTTGCCTCGTTGGATACGGACACTTCAGGAATGCTACTCATTTTCTGGCCCCCTAGTTGGGCGTCGCCTAGTTCTGACCAGTACAAAAATTTAAAGTCATCGTCGGGCAACACGTAATCCGTTAACTCGAAGGTTAGTTGGCTGGTGCCACCCCCTGAGATCAGTCTCGCTATTCGGCTAGTTCCGCCGATAAGGCGAAATCCAGTAGCATCAGTGACCGTAACCGGTGCTCCAAAGGATACAACCAATTGTTTGGTGTTGGTCTGAGGAATGCGTACACTTTGTATTCGAGAATTTGCTTGCGTGGTGTTTGCCGATATCAGTACGGTGAAAAAAAGTACAATCAGCGTTCTTAAATGTGTCTCCATGATTATTCAGTCTTTTGTTTTTCGGTATGACTTGACTGATTCAAGGAGAGCTCCAGGTCGGATGCCGAGCGGGTTGACCCATTGGTAGGCGGTGTACCGTTTGCTAGAATAAGGTCATCCTATGCCATTCATAACGTGGCAGAGTACTAATTTTGGTGGAACGTTAGGTTTGGGCTAAGTTGGTGAGGGAAGGGTACCCACTGGCCGAAGCAGCGGTGAGCGTCAAGCGCTGAACGTACTGGGGCGCAGTTTCGCCAGGCTAAGCGTGGGGAAACACCCCTTTTATTTCATATGATATAATAAAGATCAAATGAGCAGTTTTGTGCGCGGAGAGGAGGTTCGGCCTTTTCTTTAGATAGTCATTATGAGAAGCGGCACCGTTTTGTATTGAGAATATCAGCAATATCAGTTTAGTGGCTCAATGCGGCCATTTACCTATTTTTCTAAATCGCTCACTAGCTCTCCGCGCACAAACTGCTGATACTTGACCCATAAGTAGCTAAAGTAGGCGATGTTGGCCAGCAGAAGCGTGAAACTAGCCCCAATGGTTCCGTAGAATTTGGTGAGCAGCAGAAAGCCAACGATGTTGATAAATCCGCGGGCAAAAGAAGCATTTCTTAGGTCTTTGCCAATTCCGTGGGCACTGAGAAAACGGTTAATAACTAAAAAGAACCCTTGGATGAGGTAAGCGAAGGATATGATGTATACTAGATTGACTACCGGCAGGAACTCTTCTGAATACAGAAGCACCACCACGTACTTGATTAAGACCACAAACAGCAAAAAGGCTCCTATCGAAACCCCCAGGGTGGCATAAACTACCTTATTGGGAATTTTTTTAAGATTAGCAAATTCTTTGAAAAAAGCTGTACCTACTGCCTGGGGCACCATGGCTAACGGAACCGCAATCGTATTAGCCAAATTAAAAAACCCCACACTCGTATTGTCCAGAAAGTAACTGATCGCAAACGTGCCAAACTGCATACTTCCGTTGCTCACCAAGGTGCCAATGTAGATGTGGTACCCGTGGTGCTTATTTTCTTCTAGAATAGTTTTCGTATAGTCCCTAATGCGCACAAATTTTGGCTTAAGCACCGGCGCAATTGCCACAACCGCAATGGCGTTGGTCACCAAAAAAACGATCAGCGCTATTTCTACGCTCACGGTAGTGAAGTAGCCAATGCTCAGGAAAACGATCAGGTACAATGCTTTTGGGGTGATATCAAAGGCCGAAAGGCTGTAAATCTTATTATCTCCTTCCAAAAACTTAATCATTCCCACCTTGAAGGGAAACACAAACAAGAGCGGCAGGCACAAGCGGATGGTAGCGCCCAAACGGTTGTCAAAGATACCTTCCTGAACGTAGGAAACAATGAGCGTGGCTACGGTGAAAGCGATTGATATGATCCCGGTAATAACGTATAGCGTGCCAATAATCTGAGGCTTATCCTTCTCATACTTTTGATAGGCAATGAGGCGCCCCCCCGTGTGAAAAATACCTACCGAAAAGAATACCATCAAAAAGTCGAAGATGCTTTGAATGAATTTATAGTCCCCGAATCGCTCGGCGCCCAAGATTCGGGTATTCACCACACTTGTACCCATTCCTAACACGATTCCTAAACCGTAGGAAGTAAGCAAGGAGATGATCTGCTTTCCTTTTTTCCCCTTCGTTTGGCGGAGCAGCGATTTGAGTTGTGCTCTAGATACCATTAGAGGAGGCGTTTGCGGGTTGGGCTCTTTGCTCGTTGACCTGATCTTTGCGCTGACTCAGGGCCAAGGCAAAGGTGATACCCACTAGCATGCCAAAAGTAGAATATACCGGGAGGGCAAGCGATAGGTTGGCAATGATGTAGCTTAAGACGCAATAAAAAGGAATGAGCAGCGAGGGATTTTCACGGGTGCCAAGCCGGTAAAAATAGCGCGCCGCTAAGAACAAAAACGCAATAAACACCACTGCAGCTCCGATTCCGTTAAAAAAGAGAACTTCTACGTACAGATTGTGCCATCCTCCTTTTTCGCCCGAAGCCCAGAGATGGCTCTGCGTCACTTGGTAGATTGCTTCGTAGTACTCTGGACTGTCCAGAGTGCCGTACCCGAACAGGAACGCTTTTCCACTTTTCACCGACGACTTAACCGCCTGCAGATACAAGCGACCCCGTATTTCGGTGGTTCCTTCATCCAGCATCCGTTCTTGCGCCACCGACGATTCTAACACGCCACTGCTGATCACCAAACCAACTCCCAGCACGGCTATAATTACGCTACCCACCACAATTAGTGCCTTAAGTTGGGTGTTTCCTCGGTACAAGAAGTAGAAGTAGTGCGCTAAAAACACAAATACTACCACATAGCCCATCCTCATAAAGGCAAAGAGTATTCCGATAAGCATAATACCAACGATAATCAATTTCTTAATGCCGTTAGGAAGAGTAAAGATCGCCCAGATCAACCCAATGATCACTACGTACGAATGCACGTAATCGTCCCGAAAAACTCCCGTTGAACGGAGCAAGCCGCCAAAAGCAGGCCGGTCGAAGGTTGGCAATACTCGTAGAAAAGTACTGTCTGCCAGCAGTTGAATGATAGCCACCAGGCTAGAAACAACGGCCACCGTAATGAGTGCATCTCGGACCATTCGGGTCATACCTTTATCAGCCGTTTTCTTTACCGTAACGTAAACCACGTAGAATGACAGGGTAGCAGTAGTAGCAATGATAAACTCAGCCGCACCCAACAGCGAGTAATGGACTACGTAAGTGACCAACAGGATGACCACGTAAATTTCAAGGTAAATTTCGTAGCTAGGCCGTACGCTAGCCACCTCGGGGCGCGGAGCGTTGCGCTTGCGATATTTTTCTAGCAGTCCTTGAATGACCAGAAATGCCAGAAAAACGAGTAGTAACGTGCGCAAAGGCTGCAACTCAAAGGGCGCACCAGGAATTTTTATAATAAAGTCAGGAGTATTAGCTAAGTCACTCACAAAAATCCAGAAACCAATTAAAAAGGCAACCAAGCGGTTCTTTGGCTGATGCTTCTTCAGCAAATAAATGGTTATCACTAATGAAAGGATAAGATACGCGTATTTTACTACCATATATTTATAAATTTACCCTGCAATGTATTCAAGCCAGACCCACGGTTTATTGGTTTCTGATTTTATAATGCTGGTACGAATATGTGAGAGATTACAGGAAATAAGCGACTAGCTAGGATTTAAATCATTAACCAGTCCACAAATTTAGACATTATTGTGTTTTTACGATAAAATATTGTTATTATTTTATATTTTTAGCCATGAATTATTCTCAACCTTCAAACTTGTCTGCTGCTGCTGATCAACCATTGAGAAATCAAAAAATTCTAACCCTCATCGATTCGTTTCATGCGGGAGGAAAAGAGCGCCGGTTGTTGGAACTGCTTAAGGGACTTGCCGCTCGCAAGGTTTGTTGCGAACTAATTGTGATGTCTAAGGTAGTGACCTATCCCGAACTCTATAACTTGGACCTAAAAATCCACTTTGTAGAGCGTAAATCAAGGCTAGACACTACCGTATTGCCTCAGCTCTATCGAATTATAAAAGAAGCCCAACCTGCCATCATTCAAAGCTGGTCATCGATGACCTCCGTCTACGTGTTCGCCATTGCTAAATGGCTGGGCACCCCGTTCGTGAACGCTATCATTGCTGATGCTCCACACCGGGTGAAACCATTTTCGCAGCCCTGGCTACGCCGAAAGCTCACCTTCCCCTTCTCCAACGCCATCATTAGCAATTCGGCGGCGGGAGTAGCGGCCTATCATGCCCCCCCGAAAAAAAGCCACGTGATGTATAATGGCTTTGACTTCAACCGCATCAAAAATATTGCTCCTCCTGAGGCCCTGCGGCGGCAGTTGGGTATTCAAACGCCTAAGGTAGTTGGCATGGTGGGTAAGTTTCAGGTGAGAAAGGATTATCATACCTACCTGAAAGCCGCTCTCCGGGTGGTTGCTGAGCGGACGGACGTAACTTTTCTGGCGGTAGGCGACGGAGAATTACTGGCGGCTTGTCAGGAGGTGGTGAAGGGGCAAGACCACCAGAGAATTATTTTTACCGGACGCCGCGAAGACGTAGAATCGGTGGTCAGCCTTTTTGATATCGGAGTGCTCACCACCAACCACCGCGTGCACGGGGAGGGCATCTCGAACGCGCTCATGGAATATATGGTGCTGGGTAAACCAGTGATTGCCACCGAAGGGGGCGGAACCGCTGAGTTGGTTCTGGACGGAGAGGTAGGCTACGTAATTCCCCCGGCCGACGTAAATGCCTTGGTAGAAAAACTTCAGCTGCTGCTGAACAACGGTGAGTTGGTCCAGCGGTTAGGGAGTGCCGGTGAAGCAAGAATCCGCGAACATTTTAATTTAGACCGTATGGCTGAGGAGTACATTGCCTTATATCAGCAACTGCTCAACTAGCTCGCTATCTACCCATGGTCATCATTGCTTAATTCCAACTGGCTTATCTTTGTACGATCCCATAAAAATGTACCTTTGTAACCCTAGGCTTTCTACATTTACTATAATTTGGTTGTGAACACTACCGATTCCCACGCTGTCTCCTCTATCGATCGCATCAACGAATACGGACAACATGTGCTGTTTGTAGCACCGGATTTAGGATGGAAAGGAGGCATATCATCGGTAGTGGGGGAGTACAAAAAAGCCATTCATCCTTTTCACTTCCAGCCCAGTACCACTTCAGAAGACATTCGAATCACTTTTTTAAGTTTCCCGTTTCTGTTGGTCCAGTTTTGTTTGAAGTTACTAATCACCCATCGCCGGGTGAAGATCGTTCATATCCACGGCTCTTCTAAGGGTAGCTTCTACCGTAAGTACGTTTTCTTTCTACTCGCGCGGTATGTTTTTCGTAAAAAAGTAGTCTATCACATGCACGGTGCGATGTTTCACGTGTTTCATCAAAACGCACCTTCTTTCGTTCAGCGTAGAATTCGGCACTTTGTTAATACTGCCGACTGCCTTATTGTGCTCTCGGATTGGTGGAAAGATTTTTTCTCGGAAAATTTCAATCCCCGGATGGTTCAAATTGTTCCTAATATTGTGAATTCGACTTCTCTGCCGACCCAAACAGCGCGGGCACCAGGGCCCACGCGGTTTCTTTTTTTGGGCAGAATCGGCGAACGGAAAGGGGTCTACGATCTTTTGGAAGTGCTGCGCTTGCACCGCCAAGACCTTCAGGGAAAGTACCTACTGGAATTAGGTGGCGACGGAGAAACGGAAAACCTTCAGCGCTTGATCACGCAGTATGCATTGGACGAAAGCGTTAAATTTATTGGATTTGTGACCGGGGCAGACAAAAAACGACGGCTCCAAGAAGCGGATGTCTACCTACTCCCGTCATACAACGAAGGGCTCCCGATTTCAATCCTGGAAGCCATGTCATTCGGCCTACCCATTATCTCTACCAGCGTAGGGGGCATCCCCGAGGTAGTGGCTCCTAACAAAAACGGCTTGCTGATTGAACCCGGTGATCACCGTGCCATTTTCAAGGCAATCAAGTTCTTTACGGACCATCCCGATAAGATTTCCGAATACGGGGTACGCTCCTACGAAATGGTTGCCCAGCGCTACTTCCCTGCTCCGGTGATGCGTACGCTGGCCGCTTTATATCAAACTTTACTCTACTAGTTTTCAGGCACCCTATGAAAAACATAATTTTAAGAAGCAGACGAAACGCTTTTCGGGAAGAAACCAAACTCCTGGTTGATAAGTATGGCTTCGTCAATATCAGTAACGGTGAACGATCCAAAGGCCTGAAGAGTCCCAAAGAAATGGCCTGGTTTTTTTTGGAAGATTGCTGGTTTGTTTTTAAAAATCGCCATACGTTAAACCACGCTCACACCATCATTGCAATCGGCTTCACGGCCCTGCCCATTAAACTGCTCATCAAATTAGGTCTGATCAAGTGCCAGCAGTTCCTTTGGTTTGGCTTTTTTATTCATTCCGACAAGGCTTTTCGCGTTTTTCGGGTTCTGTTGAGGATATTGCGTATCAAAAATGAGCGGATTATACTCAATTCAGCCTACGAAATACCCCTCTACGTGCAGAAACTAGGGCTCGCCGAGCACAAGCTCACGTATATTCCGCTGGGAGACTGGAAAAAGGTTGATCTGTACGACGAGAAATACGAACCTGGAGTAGATGAACCCTATTACTTCGCGGGAGGCTACACCAACCGAGATTATCCGGGTCTACTCAAAGCATTCCAGAATTTACCCTATAAATTGGTAATCGTAGGCTCCTATCTTAATAAAGAACTCAATGATGTTGATCACCTATCTGGCAATATCATTGTTAAAAAAGACGTGCCAAAAGAGGAATTTGAGTCGCTACTGGCTAAATCAAAAGCCTGTATTCTTCCGCTTAAGAACGATACCGGGGCTTCGGGGCACATGGTGCTTTTAGGCTATATGAGGAACAAAAAGGCAATCATCGCTTCGGATATGGAAGCAATGCGAGAGTACGTGACGCACGGCGAATCAGCCCTGCTCTTTAAAGACGTCCGAGCGGAGTTGCCCGAGCTTATCAAAGCTATTGAGGGAGGACAGCACGACTTAAAGAAGTTGGGTGAAAGAGCGTACCAAAAGTATCAGGACAACTTCACTTATTCTGCATTATCCGCTCGATTAATTGGCATCCTAGAGAACAATCAGTAACATGTAGATTGTCATGAGTAAATTGTCGGTAAATGCAAAAACCTATAAACATATGTACTTTTTTTTGTATTTTATATTTAGTATCTTGTGCGTAGTTTCACTCGCTCATAAAGGTTAATTTTTATGCTTGATGCTCTTAAGTTTCTTGTAGAGAACAAAGTGCGCTACAATTACTTCTTCGCCCAAGAACTCCAGGCCATTCGGGCACAACGGAACTGGGAACCGGCTGTCCTGCGCAATTCGCAAGAACGGAAATTTGTTGCTTTAGTACACCGAGCCTACCATAAATCGCCCTTTTACCGCCACCTCTACGACCTGCACGGAGTAGCTATTGAAAAAGTGAAAGCACTCTCTGACATTGAGCGGTTACCCGTGATCACCAAAGATACCATCCGGGAGCACATTGGCGCTATTTTTATCGGCAACCGCCTGAATCGTAGCACCGCCCACACCAGTGGCACCACCGGTTCGCCCATGACCCTCTACCGCGACTACCAATCCATTACCAAAGAAGCAGCTTACCTGTGGGCTCATCGCCTGAGTTTTGGCTATAAGGTTGGCATGAAAACCGTGACGCTGCGCGGTAACTTGGGCAAAAAGCAAATGGAGCTCCTTGATCCCCACAGCAACACTCTCTACCTGTCGAGTTATAATTTGAGTCCCAACAACGCGGAATGGTACTACGAACGCATTCGCGACTTCGCTCCGCACGCCATCTTAGCCTATCCTAGCTCATTGGCTACCCTGGCTAACTATTTTGATGGAATGGGCAAAACGCTGCGGGTTCCCCTGTCGTTTACCTCATCCGAGACGGTATATACCCACCAGCGAGAAAAGGTTGAAGACGTGTTCAACACCCGAATCGTGGACTGGTACGGCAATGCCGAACGCACCATCGCCCTTGAGCAAAATATGCTTGGGCTGTACGGTGAGTTGCCGTTGTACTCAATCAACGAATTTCGGGGGAATCACGCCATCACCACCGGACTGATAAACGAGAGTTTTCCGCTAATTCGCTACCAGGTAGACGATGTTTTCGTGGTAAGTGGCAGCGAAGCGGGTAACCCCAAGGTGGTGGAAAGCGTTCAGGGACGCAGTAACGACTACCTGGTGCTGCCTGACGGGTCGCGCGTTGGGCTGTTATGCAACACCATGAAGGGCATCAACCATTTGTTGTTTGCCCAGATTGTGCAGAAAGAAGCCAGCGGTTTCACGGTGAACGTGGTAGTGGATGAGGATTTTGGCTCCGAAGATGAGCAACAGATACGAACCAACCTCAGTCAACGCGTGGGGGAAGATACTCCATTTGATATTGCTTACATTAGTGAGCGTGAAATTATCAAATCATCCGCTGGCAAGTACAAACTTATTATTAACCAACTAGCCGCCCCCTCCGTAACAGAACTTTTGTGCTCATAACCCGCACTTAGGCGAACGACTATTTGGATTCGTTAGCAGGGATGCCCATTTTTGTAAGGGCAAACCTTCCCCTATCCAATGGCCTCACTTTCTTGGTACTTCCACCGTCTCCGGTCCATGTCATTGCCAGAGATCGGCTTTCGTGCGCAGCAGTTTATCCAAAAACAACAAGAGAAAAGGAGTCAAGTAGGAAGAAACCCTAGTCTTTCCCTTTCCTACCTGCCTGCTCCCCTGCTGCATATTGGAAAAACATCCATCAACTTAGAAGACACCCTTCTGCCCGTCTTTGGCTCATCGCTTGACTATAGCCAGCCTATCGATTGGCACCTGGATATTGCCTCGGGACGAAGGTTTCCCCTGACCTTTGCCAAAGATATCAACATTCGAACCGAAGAATACGGCAGCGCCAAGCACGTGTGGGAGGTAAATCGCCTGCAGTTCTTGCCCCTCATTGCCCTGCGGTATCGTCAGACCAAAGACGCTCGCTTCCTCCAGCAGTTTCAGGAGTTGGTTACGCAGTGGACGCAAACCAATCCGTATCTGGTGGGTGTGAACTGGTATAGCAACATTGAAGTCAACATCCGGTTGATCGTCTGGTTCTTTTGCTGGGAAATTTTGGAAGCAAGTTCGCTGGCCGAGAAAGACCCTAAGTTTAAAGCTTTCGTGCACCAGGTCTGGGTGCCTACTCTCTACCAGCACTGCCAGTACAGCTATCAAAACCCCTCAAAATTCTCCTCGGCCAACAATCACCTCATCAGTGAACACGCGGGTTTGTTCGTAGCGGCTTCCTTTTGGAAATTTGCCGAGTCGGCGCAGTGGGTCGCGCACGCCCGACGGGGTTTAGAACACGAGATCGTAGCCCAGCACTCCGCGCAGGGCGTGAACAAAGAAGAAGCCGCCGAATACATTCAGTTTATCACCGATTTTTTTCTGATTCCCTGTGTAGTGGCCGAACGGAACCAGCAGCCGTTCTCGCAGCGCTACCGACAAACCCTTGAACACATTCTGGAGTACATTTTCTCGTTGATGGATCAGCGAGGAAATGTACCCTTCTACGGTGACGAAGACGACGGAAAGGTGGTGTTTTTCAACAGTGATCCGCACGGTAACTTTCGCTCGCTACTCGCTTCCGGAGTCATTCTTTTTGAAAATCCGACCTGGAAGAAGCGTACCGTCGGCATGGATAATAAAAACCTGATTTTGTTCGGAGAAGCAGGTCGACAGGTTTACGAACGCGTGCCGATTGACCTTGCTCCGTCCCCTTCTCGCTTCTACGCCCCCGAGGGGCATTTCATCCTGCGCGCAACCACCGAACAGCAGGAAACCTACGTGCACTTGGATGCCGCCCCCTTGGGTTTTTTGTCTATCGCGGCGCACGGGCACGCCGACGCACTCTCGTGGGTGCTGCACGTAGACGGGTACCCGATTATCACCGATGTGGGCACCTACACTTACCATACCGAACCCACCTGGAGAAGCTACTTCATTGGCACGTTGGCCCACAACACCATCCGCATCGACGGGAAGGACCAGGCCAAGAGCACCGGACCAACGATGTGGACCAATCATTATCAAGCGAGCGTGTTAAGCACCGAAACAAGCGATGCCCTCGATTTGGTGGTAGCCGAACACGACGGGTACCGGCAACTCGGCGTAACGCACCGACGAACCTTTTCGCTCAACAAGACCAACCACACCCTCCGTATCGTAGATGATATCGTGCTCGATCGTCCGGGAAAACATACGCTGGAATTACCCCTGCACCTGCACCCTACGGTCTCGGTGGATGCCTCAGACAATGGGTATAAATTAGTCGCTTCCGGAGCACGCCCTGTGGTCGTTCGTCCTGATCCAGCGCTCTCGCTTTCGGTAGTGCGTGGCGAAACCAACCCAATCTTGGGCTGGTACTCATCCTCCTTTCAGATGAAGGAGCCTACCTCGGTACTCTACGGCGCCTGCACCATCCAGCAAACTACGCAGTTGGTTACTGAGATCGCGGTAGGTTAGCGGTTCTGGTTTGCTCCTAAACATTTTTATCTTGATTGGATTGATATACGTTAGATTGATCATTAATTTGGCTGGGTAATTGGCCGGTGCACCACTACTCTTCTGAACCCTACCGCACCACCACAACTACGTAAGATACTATGGCTGAAGTAATACGAATGCCCAAGATGAGCGATACGATGGAGGAGGGAGTGATTGCCTCCTGGCTTAAGAAGGTGGGCGACACGGTAGAATCAGGCGATATCCTGGCCGAGGTGGAAACCGACAAGGCAACTATGGAGCTGGAATCGTTTGAAGATGGCACCCTGCTACACATCGGGGTGGAAGAAAGCGACTCGGTGCCGGTAGACGGAGTGATTGCCATCATTGGTGAAGAAGGAGAAGACATTGCCGACCTACTCAAGGAAATTGAGTCGGGAGGAGGTAACGGAAAGAAGAAAGAAAATTCGGAGAAAAAGGAAGCCGAGGACGAGGATTCTGACGACGACGAGCCGAAAGATTCGTCGGACAAAGAAGATGCCGACCAAAGTGACGAAGACGACTCGGAAGAGGAATCAGTGGACGCTTCGGACGTGGCGGCCAACGTGATTCTGATGCCCAAGATGAGCGATACGATGGAGGAGGGAGTGATTGCCTCCTGGCTTAAGAAGGTGGGCGACACGGTAGAATCAGGCGATATCCTGGCTGAGGTGGAAACCGACAAGGCGACGATGGAACTAGAATCGTACGAAGACGGCATACTCCTGTACATCGGAGTAGAAGAAGGCGGGGCCGTGCCGGTAGATGGCGTGATTGCCGTGATCGGCGAAGAAGGCGCCGACTACGAAAAACTGATCAAGGCTCGTTCGGGCAAAAAAGCCAAGAAAGAAGAAAAATCAGACAGCGAAGCCAAAAGCGCTTCTACCGAAGAAGCCAAGGATGACTCCTCAGAAGAAGCCGAGAGCGCCGAAAAAGATGCTCCGGCCTACGCGCCAAGCCGCTCTACCAACGGAAGCAGCAGCGATGCCAGCACCGACAGCCAGACGGACGGGCGGATCAAGGCCTCACCGCTGGCCAAGAAAATGGCCGAAGAAAAGGGGTACGACCTGTCCAGCATCGAGGGTTCCGGCGAGAACGGACGCATCGTGAAGCGCGACGTGGAAGATTTTAAACCCAGTGCCAAGCCGGAAGCAGCTCCGAAGGAAGAAAAAATGGCCTCATCCAAGGCGGCTTCGTCCGATGCTCCCTCGGCACCGGTAGCGCTGCCCGCCGTGGTGGGCGAGGAAAGTTTCGAGGAGGTAAAGGTGTCGCAGATGCGCAAGGCCATCGGCCGCCGACTGGTCGAAAGCAAGTTCGGTGCTCCGCACTTCTACCTTACCATGGAGATCAACATGGACCGGGCGGTGGAGGCGCGCGCCAGCATCAACGAGTACTCTCCGGTAAAAATCTCGTACAATGATATTATCATCAAAGCGGTGGCCGCTGCTTTGCGTCAGCATCCTAAGCTCAATGTATCGTGGCAGGGGGATACCATGCGCCTCAACCACCACATTCACATCGGAGTGGCCGTGGCCGTTGACGAAGGCCTGTTGGTGCCCGTCATTCGCTTTGCCGATAATAAATCACTGGCGCATATTGCCACCGAGGTGAAAGAATTGGCCGGAAAGGCCAAGAACAAGAAGTTGCAACCCGAGGAGCAGGAAGGAGGCACCTTTGCGGTTTCCAACCTGGGCATGTTTGGCATTGAAGAATTCACGGCCATCATTAATCCACCCAACTCCTGCATCCTGGCCGTCGGGGGCATCAAAGAAACGCCCATTGTCAAAAACGGGGCGGTGGTGCCCGGCCACGTCATGAAAGTTACGCTGTCGTGCGATCACCGCACCGTAGACGGGGCGCTGGGAGCGGCTTTCTTGCAAACCTTAAAAGCCTTTATCGAAGAACCGCTGCGCATCATGATCTAAAAGCGGCGCTTTCGCTACAATCTTCGTTTTTCATCTTGGAAAGAGCCCAACAGTTTGCTGGGCTTTTTTTATAACCCTCAACCAACAAATCGCGTATCTTCATCTCAAAGCAATTTTGCTACTGCTTTATCTCAAACCTGCGTATTTATGAAACCACTAATAAGGTCTACCACTGTTCTAGCTGTCAGGCACAACAATCAAATTGCCATTGGGGCCGACGGACAAGCCACCATGGGCAATACCGTGGCCAAAAGCAACGTCAAGAAAATCAGAAAACTACAGGACGGAAAAATTGTGACGGGTTTTGCGGGTTCCACCGCCGATGCCTTCACGCTGATTGAGCGCTTCGACGAAAAGCTCAGTGCCTACGGCGGCAACATGAAACGGGCGGCCATCGAGCTGGCCAAAGATTGGCGCACCGATCGTTATCTGCGACGCTTGGAAGCCATGATGATTATTGCTAACCAAGACGAATTACTCATCCTGTCGGGCACCGGCGACGTGCTAGAACCGGATAACGGTATTGCGGCCATTGGGTCGGGTAGTATGTACGCCCAGGCGGCGGCGCTGGCGCTAAAGAAACATTCATCGCAGCTTAGTGCTGAGGAGATGGTAACCGAAAGCCTCCATATCGCTGCCGATATTTGCATTTATACCAACCACAACTTGATCGTAGAGAAATTGGAGGCTAACTAAAGATTTGAACGGAAAAACATTAATTTGCTCAAAGCTCGTCAACAATCGTCTTCACGTTGATAGAGCAGTTATCCAGCACTACTATGTCTTCGTCCCAGTCCACGAACATCCAGGGCTGACCCGCTTCGGCAACGACGGCTTTTTCGGTATCGGTCAGCACCCAAATCACTTTTTTGACACCAAATTTGAATAGTTCTTTGGTTTTTCGGTCTACGTAGCCCAGACTGTCGCGTAAGCCTTCAATCGTATCCAGTTCAGCTTTGATATCCACCTCAATCACCACCTCGGGTGGAAAGCCCAGGTATTTTCGTTTGTCTTTGACTTTCTTCATTTCGTCGCGACGCACGATTGCAATATCAGCCGCTCGATGCTTTCCTTTGGCCAACTGAATGCCTAATTCGCTGCTTAGCACTCGGTATTTTTTATCTAGGCCAGAAATCAGAGCGTATACCAAGTCGGTAACCACCGAAGATTGTAAGATGCTACTTCCCATAATTTCTTCCAACGTTTTGGTTCCGTCCAGATACTCTTGGTAGCCCTGGTAATAAATTGGTCCCGCTTCGGTCACTTCGTAAACGAGGACATCGGGAATATTTTGAACAGCTTGCTCCATAGCGCCCTTTTTTTACTTTACAAGGTAATAACTTTTGGCTAAAGCCCCTCTCTCGGCCGCCACCATACGTACAGGCCCGGCAAAGCTTCTACCCACCGCAACGAACCATAGCGAGCCAGTACTGGCACTGAAGTTCCTGTTAATGTGTCAGGCAAAAAAACCGCCTTATCCACATTGGCTGCGTCCACATTGACTGCATCCACAGCGGCTGCGTCCACTGACCAGAACATTTGGGTGCTGTCTGAGATTGTCACCTCATTGATCGCTCCTGCGACCGGGCCGACCAGCGACTGGTGAATGTATCCCCGCTGTTGATCCGGCAGTTCGGCCCGAAACCATTTTCCGGTAGTGCCCAGCAATCGGAGCAGCGTATGCTGATCGTAGGTGCCGGTTACTGCCGAGCGGGTGGTGGGTGCTTCGCGCAGATTGGCGGCGGTGGCGCTCACGCGAGCAGAAAGTTTCAGCAAGGCGGTATCGGTTTCTACCGAGGGTGGCTCCGGTGCTGCATTATCAATAAAGGGAAACGGGTCCACGGCGCCCCGCCCCCGGCGGTACACCCCAAAGTGTAGGTGCGGAGGGGTGAAGCGGGCGTTGCCGGTATTGCCCACCCATCCCAGAGTATCGCCTACCCACACCCGTTGGGCCGGGCGTACCGCCTGACTATCCAGATGGGCGTAGTACTGGTTTGCCCGAGGAGTGCCTCCTCCGCCCGTAGCCAGCCACACTACCTTTCCTCCCAACCCACTACTTGTACGAGAACTCACCACTCCGTCGGAGGCGGCTACCACCGGAGTGCCACGGGGAGCAAAAATGTCTACTCCCTGGTGACTGCGCGCTCCTCCGTCGCGCGGCGCACCAAAAAAACTACCCACCGCCCGGCTGCTCTGGCCCGCCACCGGGAAATTCAGCGAAGGTTTAGCTTCCAGGGTAAGTTCGTAACTAAGGTTCTGCAGCAACTCAGGTTGTATTCGTAACGCATGAACCCCATCGCGCTCTACTTGGTACGACAGATGTAGAGCAGAATCAGCCGAGGCCACCGGCCGGAAGGTGGTATCGTTGGTCACCTCAAACGCATCCAGGAAAACGGATTGCGGCGACGAACGTAGGGTTATCTGAATGCGTTGTCCGGTGCGTACGGCGTAGCGGAACGATGCGGCGCGGGGCCGTTCGGCCGCAAAGTAGCCCACCTCCCGAAAGGGTAGCGTTACCGTGAGGGTGTCGTGCAGGCTGCGTTCGGCGGCAGAAAGCCAACGCTGCCCTAAATCCGTTTGGTTGAGGTTAGCGCTACGTAGCGATTTTTCGTACCGCTCGTGGGGTGACAAAGTTGAGAACAATGAACCCACCGCGGTACGACGGCTACATCCAACCAACAGAATAAGAAATAAGGATACGAAGAGTAAGAATTTCATGCGGCAGACCAGGATTTAACGCGTTTATCAACGCTAAACCGTCCGGTTTCATTCCGTAGTGCGTACTTTTGATCTAAATGAACGAAAGAGGAGCTTGTGAACTTTAACGAAGAACTACTTCAGCAGCTGGGGGCTCGCTTGCGCGGCGAACAAATCGACGGAAAGCTTCCCGGATGGAATGCCCAGCAGCGGATGGCTACCGAAGTGCACCGCAACGCCCGGCTCCAGCCCCGAGTGGATGCTCCCCGAGTGGATGCTCCCCGAGTGGATGCTCGGCAGGCGGCGGTACTGCTGCTGCTGTATCCCCACCGCGGGTTGGTCTATCTTCCCCTGATTGTTCGCCCCACCTACCCGGGCGTGCACAGTGGACAGATCGCGCTACCGGGTGGCAAAGTGGAGCCAGAAGATCGCTCCTTGGTGGCGACGGCACTGCGAGAAACCGAGGAGGAAATTGGAGTACGGGTGTCCGAAGCGCAGGTGCTAGGCGAACTTTCGGAACTCTACATTCCGCCCAGCAACATGCGAGTGACCCCGGTGGTGGCTTATGCTCGGGAGCGTCCTACGTATACGCCGGACCGTCGGGAAGTGGTAAAGGTGCTCAACTTCCCCCTGAAGGCCTTTACAGAACCAAAAAATCAAGCTGTAGTACCCGTAGACGCGGGCCAGATTACGCTGGAAGTTCCCAGCTTTGTGATCGAAGGGCGCATCATCTGGGGAGCCACCGCCATGATGATAAGCGAATTGCTGGCGGTTCTAGACACAGCAGAGTAACTACGTCACCTCCTTCTTCCCCTGCCGCTGCTTTAGCGTCAGCAACAGATACACTCCGATGAGCACCAGTGGAATGCTCAGCCATTGCCCCATGTTAAGGGGGATGCTTCCTTCCCAGTCCACCTGATCCTCCTTGAAAAACTCGTGCACAAAACGCAGTCCGAATACCCAAATGAGGAATATACCCAAGAAGAGTCCTTCGGGAGTTTTCTGCCGCAGGCGCGACCAGAGAAAAAACAACAGTACAAACGCCATAAAGGTGGTGAATGACTCGTATAACTGGGCCGGATGGCGGGGAATGCCGAAGGTACTGACGGTGGCCACGTACGCGCCGCGCCGCTGCGTAAGTTCGGCCCGTACGGGGGGGTCAGGAGGCTCATAGATGTGCTGCCGCACACTGGCGTAGCCCGTTAGAATCCGTTTGAGATCGTTATCCACAAACCGACGGATCTCCGCTTCCTGGTAGCCGCCCCGGTTAAAAGTGATTTGCACCTCGACGGGCCGGTAGTTGTCGTTGGCCATCGGTTCTGATAAAACCCCGGATGGCTTTCCTTTCCGCGCTTCCACGGCATCGACCAGAGGACTATTCTCCAGAACATCTATCAGATCGCGGGCGAATACCACCCCGTAATCGCTGCCGGTGGGTTTGCCAATGATTTCGGAATTCATGAAGTTACCGAAGCGAATCAGGCCACCGGTGAGAGCCACCACGATCACAATCCGATCAACCACCCAGAGAAAGCTTTGCCCGGGGCGGGGCCGCTTCTTTATTTTCCCTTGAAGCAGTTGAATATCGTAATTACTGTAAAGATACAAAGCGGTCAGAATGCCGACGGCGGCCCCGTGGCTGGCCAACCCTCCTTCCCATACCTTGAGAATATCAATGGGGTTCGCTAGATACTTGGCTGGTTCGTAGAAGAATACGTGCCCTAAGCGGGCTCCTAGGATAGTAGCCAGCACCATGAAGACGGTGAGTGTTTCTACATCTTCCTCTTTATGTCCTTCGGAGCGAAAGACGTAGAAGAGCACCTGTTGAGAAATTAGAAAGCCCGCCGCAAACAGCAGTCCGTACCAACGGGGGGCAAAGTCAATAAACTTCCAATCTAGGTGGAACAAGGTTGGATCGGCCGTCCATACGATATAGTCGAGCATTAGGCTAAGATTTGTTCGGCGTAAAGATAGAAGATTCCCCGGAACCGGGTGGAAGTAAGCCTATTTTTGTCGGTGACGAACGGGTTAGGTGTTCCTGCTTTTTCTGCCTACTTTTGTCTTTAAACGCTGAACCTACCTATTTCATCAGAAGCAATCAAGTACAATCAATGGCCATGCTACCGACCGTTAAGGAAACATTTCAGCGTCGTTTCGCGACCGAGCCATCGCTGCTCATCCAGGCTCCCGGTCGTATCAATCTGATCGGTGAGCACACCGATTACAACGGTGGTTTTGTGCTACCGGCGGCTATTGATAAGTATCTGTACTTTGCCTTCGGAACTGCCACTAATGAGCAGGTAGCTATTCAATCAATCAATTACGACGAGGAATTACGCTTTGCTGCATCTCCTCTCAACAACTCAGACCAGGCCAACGCTGCTTGGGGGCAGTATCTGCTCACTGCCGTGCGGGTGCTACGGGAGAAAGGTTATAAAATACATCCCTTCAACGCTACCTTCGGGGGCAACATTCCGCTCGGAGCGGGGATGTCTTCTTCGGCTGCCCTGTGCTGCGGATTCATCTACGGCTTATCCGAACTGTTCGATTTGGAAATCCCCCGGGAAGAGATTGCTTTGCTAGCGCAAACCACTGAGCACCGCATCGGCATTCAGTGCGGACTCATGGACCAGTACGCCGTGTTGTTCGGCCAAGCGGATCAGGTGCTGTTTCTGGACTGCGAAAGTTTGCGGTACCAGCATTTCCCCCTCGCACTGGGCGACTACACCTTGGTGCTCATCAACTCTATGGTGAAGCACGAACTGGCGGCCGAATCGGGCTACAATGACCGCCGCGCCTCCTGCGAACGCGTAGTATCCGTCATCCAGCGCGATCACTCTGACGTGAAAACCCTTCGGCACGTTAGCCTAGAAAGATTAGCAACTTACCGAACCTCCCTGTCGGCCGATGATTACCGGCGGGCCCGCTACGTTTTGCGCGAAAACCAGCGGGTGCAAGACACCGTGCGGGCCCTTCAGCAGGGCGATGTACTCCACGCGGGCGAACTCATTTTTCAATCGCACACCGGCATGCGCGATGAATATCAGATTACCACTCCCGAACTGGATACTTTGGTAGATTTGGCGCATGAGCAAGCGGGGGTTTTGGGCGCGCGTATGATGGGCGGGGGTTTCGGGGGGTGCACCATCAACTTGATGAGAAAAGACCAGCGCGCTACTGCCGTTGCGGATATTGTGCAACCGTATCAACAACGGTTTGATCTGGAGCCGGAAGTGTACGAACTTGCCTTGAGCGACGGGGTGGATCGCATTTCCTCTTCTTAAGTTGCGACAGGCGTCAGGCAAGCGGCATGGGGTCAAAAAGCCATTGGGTGAGACCCTTCAGATGGTAGCACAAGCTGATCAGTGATACTACACCTTAAAATACGGCCAATACTACTTTCAAAAAACCCAATCCTGGTTCCAGTTGTGGATGCTGAAGCGGTGGCGCTGCTCGTCGTAGTTGTCGCACAGCGTGGAGTAGTAGCCCCAGCCCACCAGAAACGTGAACACCGTGGAGATGGTGAGCGCGTTGGTGATCGACTCGGCCAGTCCCCCTAACAAACTCAGCGTGAGCAAAAAAGTGATTAGTGTCCAGTAGAGCGTCATGGTGGTGAGGCTGCGGTGCCGCCATGCGCGTAGGTAACGCAGCGGATGCAGGTCGCCGCCCCACTGGTGCACCAGTTTGTAGTGCTGCTCATCGATGCGGTAGAGCAGCAGTGGGTCCACCAAGGGGCGTTGCCGCTTCTCCAGATCAAAGGTTTCGGCTGGTGCCATGATAAAGAAATCGTGCTGTAAATCGTCGTCGGTGAGTTGGTGCGTACGCTGAAAGCGGTTTAGCTGGGGGCCGAACTCCGGGTCGATGGGGCCACGATACCGGTGGCTGGGCAACAGGCGCATGCGGTAGTCGACGCACACCTGCCGCACGTCGTGCCTGTGGTACACCTCACCGTCGTACAAGCGGGTGAGCCAGCGGTGCCGCCGAGGGTCGTTGATCTGGGATAGCGAACGCTGCATTCCCAATTGCTCGACCAACCGTTCTTCCTGCTCGCCACGCTCGCGCAGCAGGGCATAAACCGGTTCCAATTCGGCGCTGATTTCGAGAGGTGTGGTTAGAACACTGGCGAGGGCAGGCTCGCGCTTTCGGTGCACTTTGGCTAGGGCGTCGTGGAGGTTCATCGTCAAAAAATTTAGTGGTTTTGATCAAGGTAAAAAATTAGCGAATCAATTGCTCAGAAGGAGGTAAAAAATTATTCGAAGTCTTTGAACAGCAGGCTTGGCTGCACGCCCTGGTTGTTCTGGTACTTTCCACCGGAGTGCCGACCACTGTGGTAGGTCTCGTACTCCCCTTCGATGCTGTGGTAGAAGATTTGGCATATTTCCACTCCGGCGTAGATGCGCACCGGTTGCACGCAGAACATCTCCAGCGTCCAGAAGCCCGCGAAGCCCACGTCGCCAAAGCCCGCCGTGATGTGTACGAACAGACCAAGTCGCCCGATGGATGATCGCCCCTCCAGCATGGGCACGTAACCCTGCGTTTCGGTATACTCCACCGTGCGGCCCAGGTAGAGTTTATCTTTTTCCATCAGCAGGCCTTCTTCCGGAATGCTGAGTTGGTGGGCGGTGTTTTCCCGCTTCATATCGAGCGTAGGCTGGTCGTAGACGAGCAGTTCGTGGTGCAGGCGCAGGTTGTAACTGTTGGGATTGAGCTGCTCGATCCGAAAGGGTTCAATACGGATATTTTGGCCGAGTTGCTCATGAATGGATTTACCGGAAAGAATCATAGAAAATAGGAAATGAGAGGGGGGAGACAGAAAATAAGGGATTAATGACCAAAGGTAGAAAATTCTGGTGGGTTTGGGGGAGAGCAAAATTTTCGGGTTAGTTCTTGAATTTTAGACCAGTATCGTTAACTTTGCCCTCCTATTCTAGGAACGTGAAAGTAGCTCAGCTGGTAGAGCGCGACCTTGCCAAGGTCGAGGTCGCGGGTTCGAACCCCGTCTTTCGCTCAAAGTAAAGCGGCTTACGGTCGCTTTACTTGTTTAGGTAGCCGGGATGGTGGAACTGGTAGACACGCAAGACTTAGACGTGCTAGTTCTTTGACATAGTTAGCCGAAATACTTATTCTAGACGTAAAATCTAGAATAGTTAGTATGGCGTGGCGTATCAAAAATAGAATTGATGATAAGCATTTCGTAGAAACTTGCAATCCTAATCAAGCTGGTATTGGTATCAATAAAAACAAGCCTTGGATACCTTTACAAGAGATTATTGAATGCAACCTTCATCCTTATTACCAGACGTATAAGCTAAAGCAAAGCCTACTGACGAATGGGACGAAGGAAAACCAACGTGAAGCGTGCGGAATTACAGAATGGAACGGTAAAATGATTGGTATGGAATTGCATCACATAGATGATAACCGTACGAATCACCTTCTTGACAATTCAATAATGCTATGCCCCAATTGCCACAGTCAGACGACTAACTATAGAGCAAGGAACAAGTAACAATTGAGTGCCCAAGGGAAAACCTTTGGAGTAGAACTTCTCAAATTCGGGGAAGCCTTCTTTCTGTCTAACCACAGAAAATGGTAATCCCGAGCCAAGCTTCGACTTAATTCGGAGAAGGTGTAGAGACTTGACGGGAAGCACCTACGTTCTTTTTAGAATACGGTGAAGAGAAAGTCCAGACCACAAACAGTTGATACTGGCCGCAAAAGCGGTAGATGGTACGAAAATCTTGTGGCCGCAAGGCCGTGCGGGTTCGATTCCCGCTCCTGGCACAACCAAGAGCTGGTCTTAAAGACTGGCTTTTGTTGTTTTTGCCCGAATCCTTCTTCCTACAAACTTTACCCGCCCCCACCCGTTCTACAAAAACAAATGATGATCGTTACGAGTCACTAACCACTCATTTTTTAAGCGCCAATTATGGAAAATATCCTCATCACCGGGGCTACTGGCAGCGTCGGCTCGGCCATTCTGGATCACTTCACTCCCAACGACCAGCAGCGCCTCTACCAAGGCACCCGGCACCCTGAGGAACTCTCGCCCGACCACCTGTTCTTTGACCTAGAAGACCTGCCCGACACCATCGCTTCGCTCTCGCAGGTGGATACGCTCTTCCTGCTGCGTCCGCCCAAGATTGCCGACGAAAAGATTTTCCGAATACTTATGCGGGGAGCGAAAGAGTTTGACGTGAAGCATATTATCTTTTTGTCGGTGCAAGGCGCGGAGAACATGTCGTTTATTCCGCACGCCAAGATCGAAAAGCTTATTCGCCAAAGCGGTATTCCCTATACTTTCATCCGGCCGAGCTACTTCACTGATAATCTGGTCAAAGTGTTTGGCGATGACATTCGGCAGCACAACCAGGTTTATATCCCCGCCGGAAAGGCCAAGTTTCTGTGGGTTGATGTGTCGGACATTGGCAAAGCCATCGCCGCGGTCCTCACCGACGTGGGTGCCCATGTGAACCAAGCCTACACCATCACCGGCAGCCAGAGCGAACTGATGACCTTTTCGGAAGTGGCCGACGTGCTCTCGCAAGAACTACAGCGCGACATCGAGTACGTTAGCCCCAATCCGGTTAGTTTCTTCATCACCAAAAAGAAGGAAGGCGTCGATGCCTCTTTTATCGGAATCATGTTCGCCCTGCACTACGTGGCCCGCTTCCAGAAGCCCCCGGTGGTGCACCGCGACCTGGAGCACCTCATCGGCGGCCCGCCCCCCACGGTGCGGGATTATGTGCAGGCAAATCTAGAGGTTTGGCAGAAGTGAAACCTGAAATAAACCAAGTAACAATCGAGTATAGTGGTAGCGGCCGGTTATCGCGAAGCACGGTAGCTAGGTCAGTCAGCCATGATTGACAAGTCCACCCTACAATTTCTGGCTGAGCTGCGGGCGAACAACCACCGCGAGTGGTTTGAGGTGCACAAAGAGGAGTGCCTCGCCGCCAAGGAGAACGTCACGGCCTTTGCCGAGGCCGTCACCGCCGGGCTCAACCAAACCGACGAGATTGCTAAGTGCTACCTGTATCGCATCTACCGCGACCTGCGCTTCGCTAAGGACAAAACCCATCCGTACAAAGACCATCTGGATGCCTACCTGTACCGGTCAGGAGCAGCACGGCGGGGCGGCTACGTCTTTCGGATCGGAACCAATGGGGGTAGCCAGGCGGGTGGAGGCTTCTTCGGACCGAACAAAGAGGATATGCTGCGCATCCGTCGGGAGCTGGAATTTGACAGTCGGCCAATAAATACGATTACGCAACACCCGGACTTTGTGCGGCATTTTGAACAGTTGCAGGGCGAAGCCGTGAAGACCGCCCCGAAGGGCTTCAACCGGCACCATCCGAACATCAACTGGATTCAAAAAAAGCAGTTTTACGCGCTACGGCCCTTCACTGATCAAGAAGTGCTTCGGGCTGACTTCGCAGAGCAAACCGTGGCTACCTTTCGGGCGCTGCGGCCCTTCTTCGACTACATGAGCGAGGTGCTCACCACCAACGCAGACGGAGAAAGCAGTATCTCCGAAATCCAGTAAAAGTCCTCCGTGGCACTCTCTCTATCCATTCTCCGGGTGAAGCGCTTTTCTAAACAAGATACTGGTACTCAGAGCAAACGCGGGTGTCTTTCGCTACATTTCTGCCAAAAACGTTACCCTGGCTGACAAACCACGTTCGTTCGCCAATTTTGCGCGTACGTTTGTGGTGGCTTGTGGGGATAAAATGGTAACTAGCCTCACCGCTCAAGTAGGGTTGTATGCACCTAGCCAGATGGATCCGTTCTTTTTATGCCTACCTAGCCAATGTAGGCATCGATCCCGCCAGCAAAAAAGACCAGCGGAATAAGAAGTTACTCAACATCTACTGCCTCCTCTGGCAGCACACCACGCTGGTTTTCCTAATCAGCAACCTCGTTTTCACCCCGCACCTGCACTACGCCATTGCGCAACATACTCTGGCCTTTGTGGTGATGGCGGGCATTCAGTATCTGAACATCAGAGAACACTTCGGATGGGCAAAGTTTCTTTTCCTGGCGTTCAGTTTCACCCAGTTAATGATCTTCGGCTGCATCACCAAACCCGGCGAGTTGGCTGAACTCTTCATCATCACCGTGCCAATGGCGGCGGTGGTGCTCTACGAAGAGTTTCGGGTGCACTTGTTCGTGTTTGTCATAAGCCTGCTGGGAACCCTGGCCAATCACTTCGTCTTCCAGACCTACGACCTGCCCGACATCCTTTTCGTGATTATTGTGATGATCTTCGTGACTTCCTTTTTCACGGTGGTCTACCTCAAGCAACTCAACCAGGAGAAGGAGGCCTTGCTGGCGGTGGAACGAAACAAAGCGTTGTCTGACAAATCCATTATTGAGAAGCAAGCCGAGGAGTTGCGGGCGCTTAACGACTTCAAAAACCACTTCTTCGTGAATATCTCGCACGAGATACGCACACCACTCACGCTGATCTCCGGCTACGCGCGGCGCCTGATAGGTCCAGCCGACAACGGGCCGCAAAACGATTACGCCCGGGGGATTGTCGAGCAGTCGGCCGCCATTAAGCACCTGGTTGATAGTATTATTGACCTGAGCAAGCTCGACGAGAAGAAGCTTACGCTCAACAAAACTGAGGTAGACCTGTCGCACCTGCTGCGCAAGATTCATTCTGAGTTTAACGATACGTTTACCCAGGAAGGCCGTTCGCTGCTGCTTGACCTTCCGAGTGAGTCCTTTACCGTGGCCTGCGACGCGGTGCTGATGAACCGGGCCATTACCAACATAATCACCAACGCGCTGAAGTTCACCTGCCCGGGCGGTAGCGCCCGTCTCAGCATGCGCCTGGACCAGGAAGCCGACGTACGCATTGAGGTCTACAACTCCGGTATTGGCATTCCCCTTGGTGATCAGGTCAAAATTTTTGATCGCTTTTATCAAGTCGAGAACGACATCACGCGTAGCCAGGGAAGCGGTATTGGGCTGTCGATGACGCAGGGCATCGTAGAGCGTCACGGCTACCGCATTGCCGTAGAGAGCGAGCCTAACCGGTATGCCTTGTTTACTATTTTGATTCCCGCCCGGGAGGTAAAGGCCACCGCCTCTCGGACGACCTACATTCCGGAGGCCTCCTTTCTGGCAAAAGCCTCCACGACCAAGTCATCGCCCGCCCCTTTGTTGCCCGGCAAAAAGCGCATTCTGCTGGTAGAAGACAACCCGGCCATGCGCCAGTACATTGGAGCAATCGAGGCGATGCGGGGCTATAGCATTTTCGAGGCTCGCCACGGCGAAGAAGCGCTGGAATTGTTGCACCGCCACGAGGTTGATCTCATCGTGACCGATTATATGATGCCCCACATGAATGGCCGGGAATTGGTTTCTCACATCAAACAGCAGGGCTACGGGCAACCGGTGCTGGTGATCACCGCCCAAACCGACCCGCAGTACAAACTGGATATGCTGCGGATGGGCATCGATGGCTACCTGACCAAACCCTTTTTGGAAGAAGAATTTCTGTTGTTCGTCCAGAATTCGCTAAAGTATGATGAGGCACGGCGGCAGTTTATTGCCCGGGAGGTGGGGAGAGAAGGCGTACCGTTGCCTGGGAAGGCCCTCGATGATTTTAACCAGCAGTTAAAAGCAGTGATCGCCCAAAATATTGATAATGAACAGTTTAGCGTTGGCACACTGGGCGAGCAGTTATGTCTGACCGAGCGCACGCTGTTTCGACGCGTGAAGGAGCTTTGCGGGTGCACTCCGGCCAAACTCATCACCGAAGCGCGGTTGATGCGGGCTAAAGCCTACTACGACCAACGGACCTACCGATCCACCCGCCAATTGGCCCGGGCGGTGGGCTTCAAAAACAGCACCCGCTTCGCCGAGAAGTTTCGCGAGCGCTTCGGAGTTGCTCTTAATCAAACTGCCTAGCTATTTTGGAAATTTCCCTTATACATCTTTTTGATTCAGCAATCTGGCGAACTCAACTGCATCTTCTTCATAACGTATTTTCATGAGAGGGCTTTGATAACCTCCTCTTCTCGTGCAAAGGTGCGGGTTCTTTCCTAATCTATTGCTTTCAGCAAGTAAAGATCTTCTAGGGCGCGTTGACATACCGATTAAGCGTGAATTATACGCCGCTTCCTTCTTCCAGGGTGAAGGTGCGTTCTTCGCTATTAAAGGGGCTATCTACCAAGTTGCCAGAACCGTCCGTTAACTCAATTTTAATGGTGTTGTCGCCCATCGGCAAGCCTTCTAACACGTAGGGCTTCCACTGATCCACCATCATGGTGGTGTCGCCATTCACCGTCACGCGCACCTGGTTGCCGCCGGATCCGATCTCGGTATTGACCAGGTAAAAGTCGAACAGCAATCTCTTCGCATCTTTCCCGGTATAGGTGCCCTTGGGGCGACTGTAGAACAGCATGGGAGCCGACAGATCGACGTCTTCGTCCTCACCATCGCCGACGGTGAATTGCTTCACCTTGTAGGCTTCGGGGTTCTTCACACTCTCGTGGTACGAACGTGATAAGAAAGAGATAGCGACGTAGTGTCCGTCGTCGAGCGCCAGTTTAAAACCTTCGGGTTGGTAGATAGCGTAGTAGGGCTCGTTGTTGAGAATGAGGTGCACGTGCTGACCCTTGGCCGAGTTAGCCAGTGATTTTTGGCTGGCATCGGCGGTAACCACGCCCAGTTCGTAGTTGGTCACGTTGTAGGTGAAGGCCACTGAGTCGCCTGAGGGTAGCGATTGCCCTTCTTCAGGGGCAACGAACTCCACCATAGCGTCGGCGTAGTCGGGCGAAGTGGGAGCGGCCGACAGGGTGATGGGCGCTACCTGGGGTTCCATTTCGGTAGTAGTATCGGTTTCGGTGCTGCTGGTGGTGGAGCAGGAGAAAAAGGCAGTCAGCAGGAAGGTAGTGACCAGAAGGTTTAATAAAGTTTTCATAAGTACGCAGTTATCGTTTGATTTGTGGTGAAACTAAGGTTAGTTTATACGTACCCTAACTGTCTCCTCGCAAATATGTTAAGCACAACCAACACATTATTTGAAACCATCCCGAGCCTCGACCTCAACGACTTTCAGACGTCGGATGCGGCTGGGCAAGAAGCCTTCGTTCAGGCGCTGGGCGATGCTTTTACCCACATTGGCTTCGTGGCCATCAAGAACCACGGCCTGTCCGACGAGCTCACCGGGCAACTGTACGGTGACATTCAAAAGTTCTTCGCCCTTTCACCCGAGGTGAAGCAGCAGTATGCCATTCCTACCCTGCACGGGCAGCGGGGCTACACTCCTCCCGGAACAGAGCACGCCAAGGGGCAAACCGCCGCTGACCTCAAGGAGTTTTACCAGATCGGCCAGGTAGACGCCGGAGCGGAAGCCGATCCGTTGGCGTATCCTGACAACGTATGGCCCACCGAGGTGCCGGAACTGGAGGATGTGGCCACGCAGGCCTACCAAACCCTGGAGGCCACCGGGCAGTTGCTGCTGCGTGCTATTGCCCGTTATTTGAACCTGGATGAGCACTACTTTGACGCCCGGGTGCGCCACGGCAACAGCATCATCCGGGCCATCCACTACTATCCGATCGCCAACCCCGAGGCGGTGCCCGACGATGCGGTACGCGCCGCCGAGCACGGCGATATTAACCTGATCACGCTGCTGATGGGAGCCAGTGCCGAAGGACTCGAGGTGCTGCGGCGCGACGGCACCTGGGTGCCCATCACGGCGCTGCCCGAGCAAATTGTGGTGAACGTGGGCGACATGCTGGCCCGCCTGACCAACGACCGGCTCACCTCCACCATCCACCGGGTGGTGAACCCCTCTAGAGAGAAAATGAAGCAACCCCGCTACTCTATCCCTTTCTTCATGCACCCCCGGGCCGATATCAACCTGACTTGTCTGGCTAGTTGCGTGAGTGCGGAGCATCCCAAGAAATATGAGGACACGACGGCCGGAGAATTTCTGGAAGAACGCCTGCGTGAAATTGGTCTGAAGGAGTAATCACCCCCTAACTTTCTAACTTTAACGCGTTTGGATCGTCGCCGACGTAAGGTATGGTACTACCAGGGACTCTTCACCTCGGTGAGAAGAGTGCGTTACGTTATTTTCTTGCGCGACGTTTTCTTACTCACCATCAGCGCCTTTGGTGGCCCGCAAGCCCACCTTACCCTACTACTCAAGATGATGGTGGAGCGAAGGCGCTACCTCAGTGAAAAAGATCTGATTGAATTGCACGCGCTGTGTCAGATTTTGCCCGGCCCCACCTCTACGCAGATGATCACGGCCATTGGCTACCGCATCGGCGGGCCCAAGCTGGCCTTCCTCACGCTGCTGGTGTGGATGCTTCCGGCGGTAAGTATCATGACGGCCGTGGCCATCACGCTGTCTAATTTACAGGAGCAAGCTATATCACTGGCGTTCACCCGCTTTATTCAGCCCATGGCGGTAGGTTTTGTCGCCTACGGAGCCTACACGATCAGCCAAAAATCCGTCAACACCAGGGTGGGAGTGGTTATTCTGCTGGTGGCAGCCGTAGTCTCTTATCTCGTTCGGAAGCCGTTTATCTTTCCGCTATTACTGCTCGCCGCCGGCTTCGTGACGGCCATCAATTACAAAAAGCTGCTTCCGGAAGAGAAGGAAAAAATCGTAGTGAAGTGGGGCAACCTCACCTTGTGGATAGGTATTTTTCTGGCGGCGGCGCTCGCCACGGGCTTCAGTCGGGCGGTGCCGGTGCTACTGTTTGAGAACTTCTACCGGAACGGTAGCCTAATTTTTGGGGGAGGACAAGTGCTGATTCCGCTACTGTATACCGAGTTCGTCGACTTCAAACACTACTTAACGTCCGAAGAATTTTTGACGGGCTACGCGGTGGTGCAGGCCGTGCCTGGCCCCGTGTTTTCGTTTAGTGCATACATTGGTTCGCTGTCGATGCGGTCGGAGGGCATCGGTGGGGAAATGCTGGGTGCCTTTGTGGCATCGTTGGGCATCTTTCTACCCGGCACCTTCTTGATTTTCTTTCTGCTGCGCTTCTGGGATTCACTCAAGAAGTACCGCGTGATCAAGGCTTCGCTGGAAGGAATTTTAGCTGCTAGCTCGGGCATGGTGGTCGCCGCGGCCTTTTTGCTCTTTGAGCCACTGGAAATGAGCGTCCTTAACGTATCGTTTGTGGTGGGGACCGTAGTGCTGCTTAAGTTCACGAAGCTTCCGGCACCGATTATTATTCTGGGGGGACTGCTGGCGGGTTTTCTGATTGCGCCATGATGGCCAACTATGAGTATCAGTAAGTATTCATCTCAGTTTTGGTAAGCCAGAGGCTTACTTGCCTTCGGCTTTGAGCACCACCAAGATGGTGAGCATAATAATCTTTACGTCGAAGGCCAGCGAGCTGTTGCGAAGATAGAGAATGTCGTAGCGCATACGCTTCACCATCTCGTTGATATTCTCGGCGTAACCGAATTTGACCTGTCCAATGGAGGTGATGCCCGGTTTTACGTACTGCAGGTAGCGGTAGTTGGGTGCCTTGGCCATGATCTGGTCAATGTAGTGTTGCCGCTCGGGCCGGGGCCCCACGATAGACATATCGCCAATGAGCACGTTGTAGAACTGAGGAGTTTCGTCGAGTCGAATCTTGCGCATAAATCGCCCCCAGGGAGTGATGCGGGGGTCGCCGTGGTGCGCCAGTTGCGGTCCTCCCAGCTCCGAATCCAAGTACATACTTCGAAACTTGTAGATGTGAAAGGGACGCCCCTTTCTTCCGATGCGCTCCTGCGCAAAGAGAATCGGGCCGCGGGAAGTGATCTTGGTAGTTAGGGCTGTGAACAAAAATACCGGTGCGCCCAGCACCAAAACGATAAAGGCAAACGAGAAGTCAAAAAGGCGCTTGATAGCAATGGCCTTGATATCCTCGATAGGATCAGGAGTAATGTTGAGGATGGGAATGCTGCCATAGCGCTCTAGGGTCACGCCCTTGGCCGAGAAGCTCCGGTAATCGGTGATAATCTTTACGCGCATCTGGTACTGCTCGCCAAAATCGATGATACTACGCACATCCTGAGGATCCAGGTAGGGCACACAGCAGTAGATTTCGTCAACCGTTCCCTTTCGGACGTAGTCTTGCAGTTGACTCACCGTGCCCAGCGAACGGCGCGTAGCCGGAATACCATTGCCGAAAAACCCGCTAAGCTGATACCCGTACTCGCGGTGCTGGGCAAAAAAGGTATTTAGCTCCTCGGCGAGTTCGCCGTAGCCTGCCACTACCACGCGGCGGTTGTTGAAGCCCTGCAAGCGGTAGGTGCGCAAAAAATAGGTAAAAGCTCCCTTCCAGAACGAGGCGATGACGAACAGGATAAGGTAAGAGATAATGATCTGCTCGCGCGAGTAGTAATCGATGCGAAGCGCCACGAAGAACACCGCCACCAAGCAAATATGCAAAAAGATGGAAGTGAAATGCCTCCCTAAGACGTGGGGGATGGTGGAGGTGACCCGCGAAATGCGGTAGGGCTTCACGATCAGCACCGACAACAACCAAGCAATATTAACGAAAAACAGCACTTCCGAATAAGCAGTGTTGAACAGGCTAGCCCAGTCACCAAACTTTAAAAAGTAGGAAGCAAGGAAAGAAACATTTAACAGAAAAAAATCGACCGCAATATGAATCGACTGTATGTTATGAGAGAACCGATGCTTCATAGTTTGGATATTGCTTTCGGTGAAGCCCGCCAGGCTTTTGTGTAGTGTGTAGTCTTTTTTTGGGAATTTGCACGAATCATGCCAAACCCGGTACTCGTTCTGAATTCAATCAATGACACCACGGCAGTCAAAAAGGTTGGAAGAAAATTAAAAATAATTTTTTGGCGCCTCGCAACGCTTATCAACGCCCCTCCCCTAGTGGACCCTGCTTCTGTTCGTATGCGTCTTCCACCACCTGACGAAACGCTGTCCTGAACGTCTGAATACTGAACTTCTCGGCCTGCTGGCGAATGAGCGGCGGGGAGAAACTACGCTCGATCTGCTCAAAGCGTCGCACCGCCCCGATGATGCTATCCTCAGTTTGTTCGTTGAAAAACACTCCGGTTTTGTCAGAAACAATGGTTTCGCGGCTTCCGCCCCGGCCGTAGGCGATCACCGGAGTGCCGCAGGCTTGGGCTTCCACTGGGATGATACCGAAATCTTCTTCGGCCGCAAAAACGAACGCTCGCGCTCGTTGCAAGTGATTCTTCAGCACCGCAAAGGGCCGAAACCCCAGTAGCGTCACGTTGGGTCCGGCGGCAGCCCGTACTTTTTCCATCTCGGTTCCGTCGCCAATCACGATTAGCCGCTTGTCGGGCATCCGCGCGAACGCCCGAACAATCAAATCTATCCGTTTGTAGGGCACCATGCGCGAGGCTGTGAGGTAGAAATCTTCTTTGGACGATTGCAGGGTGAAGCCGTTGGTGTCAACCGGGGGGTACACCACCGTGGCCGACCGGCGATACACCTTGTGGATGCGCCGCGCGATGTAGTGCGAATTGGCCATAAAGTGATCGATACGGTTCACGGTACTCAGGTCCCACAGGCGCAGGTAGTGTAGCAGCAGTTTGGCCACTGCACCCCGCAGGCCGCGGCGAAGTCCGGCTTCGCCCAGGTACTGGTGGTACAAATCCCAGGCGTAGCGAACGGGCGAGTGGCAGTAACACAGGTGCAGCTGGTTGCTGCGGGTGATCACACCCTTGGCCACGGCGTGGCTGTTAGAAATCACAATGTCGTAGGCCGACACATCGAGTTGCTCCACCGCCAGGGGCATCAGGGGCAAGTAGTTGCGGTAGTGCTTTCGGGCCAAGGGTAGTTTCTGAATGAAAGAAGTCGTGACTTTTTTACGTTGGATGAACGGCTTCAGGTCGTCGGGCAGGAACTCCACCAAGCTGAACAGGTCTGCTTCCGGAAACACGAGCAGCATCTGCTCCAGCACTTTTTCCGATCCGGAATGGTCAACCAGCCATTCGTGAACCAGGGCTATTTTAAGAAAAGAGGTGCGGTTGCTCAACGGTTAGGCGTTTGCGGCAAATATAGGGTAATTAGCCACAAAGCCGTTGGATTAGCTGCTGATGCTGCGCGACGCTTTGCTGCCAGGTGTACTTTTGGGCCTGATTGATTCCCAGCTGAATTCTCTGACGACGTTCGGCGGGCGAGCGCTGCACCGCCACTAGGATCGCGGCAGCCAGATCATCCGCATGATCAGGGTTGACGTAGTCGGCTGCGCTCCCGCAGATTTCGGGCAGGCTAGCCCGGTCGGAGACCACCACCGGGCATCCGCAGGCCATTGCCTCCAGGGGGGGCAGACCGAAGCCTTCGTAGGTTGAGGGAAAAACGAACAGCTCGGCCAGGCGGTAGAGCATCGGCAGATCGGCCAGCTCCACAAAGCCGGCGAAATGCACACGTTGCGAGAGCGACGGATTGTCTTGTAGCAGGTGCGCGAGTTCGGTGTCCCCCGTAATAAATCCTTCGCGCTGACCCACGATCACCAGATGCCGGTCGGACAGTGAATCGGGTAACCTAGCCAGCGCCTTTACCAGGGTGATCAGGTTTTTGTGGGGTTTCACGTTACCTACGTACAGCAGCCAGCGGGAGGGCAGATTGTATTTCTCACGTACGCTGCCATGCTGCTTTTCATCGGTTTGCTCGTTAAAGCGCGTATGGTCCACTCCGTTTGGGATTACCGACCCATGCTCAGGAAGCACTTTCAAGTAGCGGTGAATCTCCGTCTTTGAGAACTCTGACACCGTGATAACATGATTGCTCAGCCGGGTAGCCGCTCGAAAGGCCAGGCTCGCGTAAGCACGTTGCGGCAGCGAGAGGGTATGCTGATGCGCCAAGTGAAACACGTCGTGGATGGTGACCAAGCGCTTTTTGGCCCGAACTGGCAACCAGGGCACGTTGTAGTGCGGCGACCAGAACAGGTCGCAGCGCGGCACCAGCGCCGGGAGACGAAGCAGTTCGGCCACTGAGTAGATGGGAATGGTAGTCGGGATAATTCTGCCACTTACTTCCGACAGTTCGGCCGGATCGCCGAGAAGCGTAAGTTCAAATGACTCGGCTAGGGCGGGGAGCAGGTTTTGCAGGTACGTTCCGATGCCGGAAGCGCGGTACATACGGGCGTCAACGCAGAGATGCATCGCACGAAGGTAGAGATTTCGGAGTGATTGGTCACGAAAGAGTGCACCTTTGCCTGACGAGTGGGCAATTTTTAACCAGTGACGCGCTACAAACGTCCCAGCGTGAAACACTCCAGCTCAATAAGGAGGCCAGCGACGCACTTGCCGCTGTCCTTTCCCGGTTAAGTGGCTTCTCAAACTAAGCTGGCATCGTGCCGCCGGTCACTCCCATCACCTCGCCGGTGATGTAGCTACCCTCTTGGGAGGCCAACAGCACGTAGATCGGCGCGATTTCAGCGGGCTGTCCGGGCCTTCCCATCGGCGTGCTGGAACCAAATTTTTGAATCTTTTCCTGCGGTTGTCCGCCGGTAGATTGCAGGGGCGTCCAGAAGGGGCCGGGTGCCACGGCATTGACCCGGATGCCTTTTTCGGCCACCTGCTGGGCCAGCGCTTTGGTGAAGGCAGTGTTACAAGCCTTCGTTTGGGCGTAGTCCAGCAAACTTTCTGACGGATCGAACGATTGGATAGAAGTGGTATTGATAATAGATGCGCCCGCTTCCATGTGGGGCAGCGCGGCCTTGCAAATCCAGAACGGCGCGTACACGTTCACCTTGAAGGTGTTATCAAACTGCTCAGTAGTGAGGTCGGCAATCGACTGCTGGGCGGTTTGGCGACCGGCGTTGTTCACCAGAATATCCAGTCCGCCGAGTTGTTCCACCGCGTCTTTCACCAACTGCTGGCAGAAGCTTTCGTCGGAAATATCACCGGGGAGCGAGACCGCCTTGCGGCCTTCGGCTTCGATGAGTTTTATCACCTCCTGGGCATCTTGTTCTTCGCTGGGCAGGTAGCCAATGGCCACGTCGGCCCCTTCCCGGGCAAAGGCAATGGCGGTGGCGCGTCCGATGCCCGAATCGCCACCGGTGATCAGCGCTTTGCGACCATTCAGGCGGCCGAAGCCTTCGTAACTCTTTTCGCCGTGGTCCGGCTCGGGATCCATTTTATGCACGGATCCGGGTACCGGCTGCGGTTGCTTGGGGAAAGGAGGGCGCGGATACTGATCCAGGGGATTGCGCTTTTCGTACTGGTTTTTTACGAGTTGATTGCTCATGATAAAAATGATTTGTGTTGTGGTTAAAAAAGTTCTTCGGCCACCAAGATGACCGGGTGATTACTTCTACTACAATTGATTTCTAAGGCGATTGTTAGCCATGACTTGCCTGAATAATCATTTTTCTGTCGCTCATTGATTTGTTTTGGTAACCGTAAGACACCATCTCATTGGCCGGTGACTTCGCCGAACATCGGCCCCGGTTTTCGGGTTAGCGTCCCTTATCATCGCCAACCGCTACTGCGCATGAACCAAGAAACCAAGTACACCCTCATCGGCATTCTGCTGGCCCTTTTTCTGGGCGCGCTCAACCAGACCATCGTGGCCACGGCCCTGCCCCGCATCGTGGAAGATCTCAACGGACTGAGCCGCTACGCCTGGGTGGCCACCGCTTATTTGGTAGCCTCTACCGCCTGGTGCCCATCTACGGCAAGCTGGCCGATATGTACAGCCGCAAAACCATCGAGCTGGTGGCGGTGGGATTTTTCCTCACCGGTTCTTTTCTCTGCGGCCTGGCCGGTGAGTTTGGCGCGCTGCCCCTGCTGGGTGATGGTATGAGCCAACTCATCATCTTCCGGGCGGTGCAGGGCATCGGCGGAGCCGGCTTGTTTGCCATGGCCTTTATCATCATCGCCGATTTGTTTCCCCCCGCTGAGCGGGGTAAGTACCAGGGGTTCGTGGGTGCCGTGTTCGGCATTGCCAGCGTGCTGGGTCCGTGGGTGGGCGGGCTGCTCACCGACCACGGTGGTGATCTGGTGCCGGGCATCGCCGGTTGGCGGTGGGTATTCTACGTGAACGTGCCCTTTGGGGCGCTGGCGCTGTGGTTTATCATCCGCCGCATGCCCCCGCTACTGCCGCAGGGCGAAAAACAACGGCTCAATTACGGGTCGGCGCTGCTGTTGATCGGCGGACTGGTGCCGCTGGTGCTGGCGCTGCAAATGGACAAGAATGTTTATTCCTGGGGGTCATGGGTGACACTGTCGCTGGCGGCGCTGGGGTTAGGGTGTCTGGCGCTATTCTCTTATCGGTCGTTGCACGCGACCAATCCCATTCTGGACTTTGGCCTGTTCAAAAACAAGGTGTTTCGTTTCGCCAACGTGGCCCTGTTTTTCCTGGGCGCGGCCTTCTTTAGCATTATTATCTTCTTGCCGCTTTACATGGTAAACGTGGTGGGAGTGTCGGCCACGCGGGCCGGAGTTGCCCTAATTCCGCTATCGATGGGGCTGGTGACCGGGTCGGTGGTTTCGGGGCAGTTGGTGTCGCGCTTCGGGTACTATCGCCGCTGGATGCTGGGCGGACTGGCGCTGCTTTTTGTGGGGGTGGTGTTGCTTTACCTGATGACACCCGAGGTTTCGTCCTGGACGGTGGTGGCCTACATGCTGGTGTGCGGCTTGGGCATCGGTCCTTCCTTGCCGCTCTACACCCTGGACATCCAAAATGCGGTGGACGTGCGCCGGATTGGGCAGGCCACCAGCGCCAGTCAGTTTTTCCGGCAGATTGGCGGAGCACTGGGCGCAGCGCTGATGGGCACTTTGCTGGCTTCTTCGCTGGCCCAATCGTTTCGCGAAGATATGCCTCCGGCCGTGCAAAGCACTTTTCAGCAAGCGCCGGGTAGTCAACTGGGATCGAGCGGAGGAAGTCAGGCAACCGGACGCATTGAGCAGGCTTACGGCGGACTCTACGAACGAATCGCCCAGAGTGAACCGGGATCGCCCTTACCGGATGAGGTGACCGGTAGCCCATTACTAGACGCCGCTACCCGCCAGCGTTTGGAAAACGGCATCACCCCCGCTCAACTGCCTGCTTTGCAAGCGCAGCTTCGGAAAGAGGCGCAACAAACCATTGCGCAGGTGCAAACCGCGCTCAAGCTGGCCTTTAACACCGCCATCACCCATATCTACTTTTTCACGCTGTTTATCGTGGCGGCCGGTTTTGTGGTTACCTGGTTCGTACCCGAACTGCCGCTTAAGAAGAGCAACGAAGTGGCCGAACCGGCGGTGGCTTCGTAGCATCGGTCTTATCTAGTCGTACGCGCTGGTCGCGGTGCGTAGGAATTGGGCTTAGGCACCTTTAGCGAAAAGCTCCGGGAGGGACAAGGCGATAATGAAGAAAGCCACTAACGAATTGCTGTGGCTTTCTTTAATGATCAAGGAAGGGGTCTCCGCTAGTTGGGCATAGTGCTCGACAAACTGTCGGTAGACACCATTGAGGTATCCTGCATCTGGTCGGGCGTGGTGGCCGTTGCCGGGGTTTGGGTTTGCTCTAGGGGCGGCTGGGTGTTGGTGGCACTATCCGAACCGTCGCTAGCGGGTTGGCAGGCCACGGTTCCGGCAAACAAAGCCGCGGCAAACAGTACACTTATTTTACTTTTTGAATTTTTCATGGTAATAGAATTTACTTGATTTCAGTTTATTGATTTAATAACACGGTAACAAAATTTTCAGTAACAGAAAATGCGAACCAAAGAGCCAGTGACTATTCGGTATTGATGGTCGCAGCTTCGGTTCGCATACTCAATAAAATTACTGCCAAAAGCAGACGGTGCTAGGCATCCATCTTCCCTTCAATCACGAAAGAGACTTTGGCATTTACCCGATAAGCGGTGATTTGGTTGTTATCCACGTCAACGGTCATTTCCTTCACGTAGATTGATTTGATATTCTTCACGGTTTTAGAAGCTTCGCTCAGTGCGTTCTTGATAGCCTCCTCAAAACTTTTGTCTGAAGATGAAATCACTTCAATAACTTTAACAATAGCCATAATAAAAATAGTTAGTGGTTGAGTAAAAATCACAGTCTTAACTGTCTCAGTAGAACTAAGTTTTCGCTACCCGTCTTTTTTGTTTTTTTACTTATGTAGTTACAACCTAATAACGCCATAACCAACCGCAATGGATTGCTCTTACCTCATTTAGGGATCGTTAAATAATGACATATATTTGGCAGGCTGACTACCAGTCAGAAAATAAAATGCAATTCAATTAGCAACAACACCGGATGGCTTCTCAACTTTCGGCCGACGCGTTTGTGACACTGTGGAACCACCTGCCGGGCCTTGCCTGGGCCGTGAATCGAGCGCGGTTGCTGGTGGCAGTGAGCGATGATTTACTCAACCTCCTGGAGGTAGACCGCTCGGCTGTGCTTCAGCAGGACGTCACTGCCCTGTTTCGTCACTGCCCCCATACGCTGCCCGAAGGCGGACTTACTACGCTGGGTCAGCTTCTGGCGGAGGTCAAACTTAGCGGTCAGGAATGTACCCTACGTACGCCATCCAATCAACCGGGTCAAGATCAGCGCTTCTTTGAACTGCGGTACCGCCCCGTGCTGAGCAGCGATGCGTCCGTAGAGTACATTGTGCACCAGGCCACCGAGATCGCTGCACCCCGCCCGGAAGCCATTTCTCCGACCGAGTCGAAGTTTCAGGCTTTGGTAGAAGCCTCGGCCCAAATAATTTGGATTACCAACGCTAGCGGCGAGTTGGTGGAAGAGATGCCCTCGTGGCAGGCGTTCACCGGGCAAAGCTACGAGGAATACCGGGGCATGGGCTGGGCCAACGCGCTGCATCCCGAACAGCGGGCGCGGGTGGTGAGCAGCTGGCAAAAGTGTATCGACAACCAAACGAAGGCCCGAACTCTGGTGCGCACGAAGCACGCCAGCGGTGGGTGGCGGTGGGTGGCCGTGCGGGCTGCCCCTTTCAGGAATGCGGCGGGTGAGGTGGAAGGGTGGATCGGCATGAGCCTGGACCTTACCGAACAGAAACAGACGGTTGAGGCGCTGCGTCAGAGTGAGACGCGCTACCGTGCGCTGGTGGCCCACCTACCGGGCGGAGCCGCCTTTGAGGTGGATCATGACCTGCGCTACCGCGTAGCCGACGGGCAAGTCTTGCGGGACGCGGGATTATCTCCGGCCGACTTTGAAGGAAAGACAATCTGGGAAACGCAGCCCCCCAAACTGTCTGCTGTCTATGAGTCGCTCTATCGGCAGGCATTGTCGGGCGATCCCTTTCAGTGGGAGCATCAGGTTCAGGACCGCACCTACGTGTCGCGCGGGGTGCCGCTCTGCGATGAAGCAGAAAATATTTACGCGGCGCTGGCCGTATCCTACGACATTACCAACCGCAAACAAGCCGAAACAGAGTTACTCCAAGCCAAAGAGGCCGCCGAAGCTGCTGCCCGGGCAAAGGCAGAATTTTTGTCGCACATGAGTCACGAAATCCGCACCCCGCTCAACGCGGTGGTGGGGTTGGCCAACCTGTTGCTGCACCAAAACGAGAACCTTGCCCAAGTAGAGCACCTGCAAACCCTGAAATTTTCGGCCGACAACCTGCGGATGCTGGTCGATGACATCCTGGATTTTAGCAAGATTCAGGCGGGCAAGGTGGTGCTTGAAGAAATCCCGGTGCGACTGGCTGAGCTGATGACCAATCTACAGAGAACGCATCAGCCGCACGCCCAGCAGCAGGGTACGCGACTGGAGCTTCGGCTCGATCCGCGGTTGCCCGAAGAAGTACTCGCCGATCCGCTCAAGCTGTCGCAGGTGCTGCACAACCTGCTGAGCAACGCGCTCAAGTTCACGTCGCAGGGCACCGTCACCCTGGAGGTATTGCTCCGGCCAGATGCGCAGGCGCGAGATGGTGATCTGATGCGCATCGATTTTTCGGTGCAGGATACGGGCATCGGCATTTCTGCTGACCAGTTGACTAGTATTTTTGAAGTTTTTACCCAAGCTGATAGTTCTACCGCCCGGCAGTACGGCGGCACGGGCCTGGGCTTGTCCATCACCCGGCATCTGCTCGAGCTGATGGGCAGCCGCATTGAGGTGGAAAGTGAACCGGAAGTGGGATCGCGCTTTTTCTTCAGCCTCCCGGTGTTAAAAGCCAAGTCACAAAAACACACAACGGCTGACGCGCTGCTGTCGGCCGATTTTGCGGATCTTCGGGTGCTGCTGGTGGAGGACCTGGCGGTGAACCGAATGGTTTTTCAGCAGTTTCTGCAGCATTGGTGGCAAGTTGTTTCCGACGAAGCGAGCAACGGCCAAGAAGCGGTGGCAATGGCCCAGGAAAAGCAGTACGATTTGATCCTGATGGACCTCCGTATGCCCGTCATGGATGGCTACGAAGCGGTTCGGGCCATCCGCGCTCTGGCCAATGATCGGTACCGGCACACTCCGATCATTGCCCTAACGGCTAATACCGTTGACGAGCTTCGAGAACAAGAGGCCTCTTCATTGTTCACCGACGTGATTACGAAGCCCTTCGTGCCAGAAAGAGCGCAGCAGACAATTGCTCGCCACGTTCGCCCGACGCGAGGCGTTGCGCAAGCGCCTGCTTCGGTGGCCGGGGTGCTAGAGAAGCTCTCCACATTTTTTGTCAATAATCCCTCAAAAGTCAGCGTATTTATAGAAGATGCACTCGACGAACTACATTCCCTTCGCGCCATCCTGGACCGGGCTTTGGCGGATCGCGATAAGCAGACCCTGGAGGAGACCCACCATCGGTCCCTGCAACTACTCAATTTACTCAACCTGGTTGCGGTGCGTAAACACCTTGTCCAGTGCCAGCAGTTGCTGGCAGAAAACCCAACGGATGTTGCACTGGCCGAAGCCCGTCAGCGCGGAGAAGCAGTACTCGACCAAGCCATTGGGTTCGTTGAAGAAATGCTGAAACGCCATCCCCTTCCAGACCCCTCAAACGCGTAACTTTTATGAATGTGCCCAAGACGGTTCAATGCGTGATCTTCGACTGCGACGGAGTGCTGGTAGACAGTGAAATTCTGGCGACCCAAACTTCTCTGCGGATGCTTCAGCCCTACGGATTCACCATGTCTCCGGAAGAGTATGGTCGCCTGTTCGCCGGAAAGGTGGAGGAAGACACGCTCCGTATCGTTCAAAATGAGTACGGAATTGAGTTGCCGGATGATTTCACGGCGCAACTGCGACAAGAAATAGCGCATTGTCTGGATCATGAGTTGCAGCCCATTTCGGGCATGAAGGAGATTATTGCGGCGGTGTCGCTGCCCCGGGCGGTGGTGTTGAACAGCCGGTTGGTTTGAGTCACTGCTTCGCTGAAGATGGCGGGACTCTCCGAGTCTTTTGGCGATAATGTGTTTGCCGTAGACCTGGTAGATAATCCGAAGCCCGCCCCTGACCTGTACTTATATGCCGCCCGGCAGTTAAAGGTAGCACCGGCGGCCTGTTTGGTGGTGGAAGACAGCGCGAGCGGAGTGACGGCGGCGCATCGGGCGGACATGTCCGTGATTGGTTTCTTGGCAGCCAGCCATATTCCTCCGGGCCACGCCGATACCTTGAGGCGGGCGGGAGCGTACACCATAGCGAGCAGCGCCGCTGAATTGATGGAGCAAATGGGCGCGGCCGGAGTAGCTTTGTGACGCTAAAGCAGTAAACCCCCACTGCGCCATCGGTAGGCACAGTGAGGGTTTGGTATTGATGAACCACGTAAGTCAATCTCAGTCGTGGCCTTCCTGCTTCACCAACTTATTGTAGATACCCAACAGCATGAAAGGCGCGGCCCACTGCCCTACGAAGAGCGCCCGGTTATCGTTATCTTCGGTTAGCTTATAGGTTAGTGATATCGCCATCGACCCAAGGGCGGCCCACAAAAATACGTCGGAAGGAATTTTGGCGGTTTGCTCTTCGATGATGCTGGCCACTTTGCCTTCCTTGTGCTTTGATTTTGAGAATATAGACATAATAGTTAAACGTTATGGATTGAAGAATTTACTACAGAAGCCCTTTCAAGGGCTAATGTTTAAAAGACGTCCACTTATTTAAACGCGTCCGCAGGAAATCCGCTTATACGGCATCGGCGTTGATAGACTCCTTGGCCAGTTGGGCCAGCTTGGCATCGGCATCTTTTTGTTTCTCTATCACGTTACCGAATACTTCGGCCGCTTGGTCGTAGCCCAACCGTTGGGCATAGTGATAGGCCGCTCCGTAGTTAGCAATTTCATAGTGGGCAATCACCTGGGCGTTTACCAGCAGTCCGGCGTCCACCACATCGGCGTCGGCCTTGGCTTCCATCAGCTCCTTGCCTTCTTTGACAATTCCTTCGGTGCCCGTGCACTTAACTCCTTTGGGGTTAAAACCAAGTTCTTTACTCACCGACTCGATGTTCTTTCGGTTTTCTTTGGTTTCCGCCTGATACTTTTCCAGTTCAGACTTTAGCGTGCTGTGCGAGACATGCTGGGCCATTTCTTGGTAGGCAGTTTCTAGTTGCTCCTGTGAGCTGTACAGATCCTTCACTTTGTGCTCAAACAGATCCTTGAGGCTTAATAATTTTTCGTCAGACATGGTGGTTTTACTTTAGGGTTAAAAAATACGAGAACGGGCGGGTTGGTACTGCTCGATAGTGAATGAGCGCTTTACTGCGCCCGTTCTACGCGTTTGTACTAAGGCAACAACCTAAGTCGGCGACTGTTTAGCGATTTTTAAGCTTTACTTTAGCCAGTCGGTGTAGTTGTCGGGAGTAATGATCTGGGTGCTGCTGCCGGGATACGCATTCAGAAAGGTCTGGGAGAACCGCGCTTTGCTTTACTGCTTCCACTTAAGTGCGCCAGTGTGCAGTTGCCCATCCCGATCTTCCAGATAGTCGATCTCCTGCTGTTGCTTGGTGCGCCAGAAGCAGCGGTTGGCGTAGACTTCGTGGAAGTGCAGGTACTTTTGCCGTTCGCTGACCAGAAAGTTTTCCCACAACGCTCTCTGGTCGGTCCGCAGGTGCAACGATTGAAAGTTGTTAATAATTGCGTTGCGGATGCCGTTGTCATAGAAGTAGATCTTGCGGCTTTTCTTTAGTTCATTGCGTAGGTTTCGGCTGAATGAACGAAGCCGGAAAATCACAAAAGCCTTATCTAGCAAGCCGATGTAACAGTTTTTTAAGAACGTAATCCAAAATAGTTATAACTATTTTGGATTACGTTCTTAAATTTTCATTCTCTGGGGTGCTTTATGCATAAACTGACCAATTTTACAGTTACTCTGTCCACAGCGCATCCACTGAAGTGGTAAAAACGCCAGTTCTCTGGTTTTCTCCCTTTCTGATGGTGGCTTGCGTAAGGCGGTGAATATTTTCAGCATTTTTGTGGAACTGATAATAAATCAGTTCAAAGTAGATATATTGATAGATCAATAGACAAACGCCCATCCCGACCGCTAGTCCCAGAATGTTGATGGTGGTGAAAAGCTTGTGCCGAAGCAGAACGTGGGTGCTAATGCGGAAGTAGTGTCGGAACATTGCGGGGTTGGTTAAAAGATGAGCAGGAAAAGCGCGAATCAGGCTGGGGCGAAACAGACCGAGTACGCGCCACAGGTGCTTCCACCGAGCAGATCGTTCACTTTGCGCTGCGTCTCGCTGATACATTTCTTCCAGGTCACCCTGGATTTCGGCGTAGTAGTCCGGGTGGCAGAACCAGTGGAACAGGCGGTCGGCAAGTCGTTTGATCATACTGTTCTTTGAAAGGTTATCTTACGATAGGCTTACCTGCTACAAAATCAAGTAGCTTGCGCTGGGTGACCTTCCAATCTAGCTTGCCCTGCATCATCTCAGGACGTTCAGCTTCCTTAACTTCCTCAAAGTAAGCAATCGCTTTTCTAGCAAATTTCGTAGGTATTGCGTTCGGATATTTGCTAGCGTAGGCACTCGCCACCTGGTCAATGGTACGATGGTGAGCAATATCAGCCATATCGACAAAATCCTTCATCCGTTTACCACTTTGCACAATGGCGTTTACTTTCATTGCTGCTATATCATCAATGCTAGCCAAACGTACCGAGTCCGATTGTATCAGAGGTTTTAACTGAGGATAGTCATGCTGGATAAAGTCTACTTTGATGCCATCTATCTTGAGCATCAGTGTGTTGGGAAGTTGCACAATAATCTCAGTTTGGCGATCGGGATACGCTTTCCGAAGGTGTTCTTCCAGTAGTCTGGAATCAAAAGACGCTCGCGCGAACAAATCCAGATCTATTGATCTTCGGTGGCCCAACTGAAGTGACAGCGCAGTGCCGCCCACCAAATGATAGTGCTCAAGCGCCGGGTCTTGGCTTAGCTCCACAAGGAGATCAAACGTTCGGCTCTCGACCGTGTCTCGATGTAGCATTGCATTTCATTAGGGTTCAATCTAAGAAGTCTGGACAAGGTTTCAGCCATAAAAGGAAAACGTAAGTCTTTCATTTCTCTACCTACTTTACGCAGAAGAGGTAATCCATAGAAGTTAAGTAAGGCATCAAAATCGGTTTCTTTACCGCCTCGTTCTACTACTCGCTCCAATATCCAGGCGGCTGACGATTCCGTGTGCCAGTCCATACTTTCTTGGTCCACATCCCAGAACAAATAAGGGTCTACGGCAGGAATGTTTGGTTTCGGTGTTTTCATAGATTAAAGATTACGTTGCTATTTTCACTCAAGTTACTCTACTTTTACCGGATAGCAATACCCTTTAAGTGTAGCTAAACTTTTCGCCCAGCCCTCACTCATGCCGCAGCGTCTTGGCCGGATCAAGGATGGCCACTCGGTAAATCTGGTAACCCACCGTGAGCAGAGCAAACACCACCACGATCACCAGCGCCGCACCCGCCAGCAGCCAGGGGAAATCGATGCGGTAGGCGTAGGTGGCTAGCCAATTGCTCATGCCGTAGTAAACCACCGGCAGACTAATCAACCCAGCGACGCCCAGCAGCACCAGGAAGTCTCGGTAGAAAATACCAATGATACTCGGCACGGTAGCGCCCAGCACCTTGCGCACCCCAACCTCGGCCGTGCGCTGCACCGCCATAAACGAAGACAAGCCAAACAAGCCCAGCATGGCAATAAAGATGGCCAGACCGGAGAAGGTGCCAAAGATATCGCCGAACCGCCGGTCTTGCTCGTAGAGCGCGGCAAAGCGATCATCCAGGAAGGAATATTCCAGCGGAGCATTGGGGAAGAACTCGGCCCAGGTTTCTTGTAGGTAAGCTAAACCTTGCTGGTACTGTTCGGGGTTGAGTTTCACGACGGCTACGCGGGGAGCGTACCAGGGAAAATAGAGCGTAGGTTCCACCGTCGTTTTCAAAGAAGTTCTATTGAAGTCTTTGACCACACCGATGATCTCGTACTTATCGCTATTTCCATCTTCTCCCAACTGAACTCGCTGGAAAAGTGCGCTTTCCGGGTTATGAATATCAAATTGCCTGAGAAACGACTGATTGACCATCACCACCATCGAATCGGCCGTGCGAGTGCGGTCAAAGTTTCTTCCGGTCAGCAGTTGCATACCGACGGCGTCTAGAAAATATTCATCGTTGTACTGAACGTACGTGGTGCGGTCTAATAAATCAGTAAGCCCTACAAGTCCTACTTTGTCAGTAGTAGAATTGATGTCCGCCCCGTCTCCGCCGGGAAGGTTAGTAGTGCCCCCCAAGGTTTCAATGGCAGTATGGCCGCGCAGTGCTTCGTTAAACGATTGAACGGTTGTCCGGTGTGCCTCTCGCTGGTCATCGGGCACATCGGGCAGACGGAAGCCTACCACATAATCAGTGTCAATACCCAAATCTTTTCCCTGCATAAATTGCACCTGCCGAAAGACAATGAAGGTAGCCGCAATCAGCACCACCGAAGCAGCAAACTGTACCACCACCAACCCCTTTCTCAGCCGGGTTCCGCTACGAGAGCTGCTAAACTTTCCCTTCAGCACCGCCACCGGCCTAAAGCCCGACAACACCAAGGCCGGATAAAATCCTGAGACAAAGGTGCCGATCAGAAAGAACAGTAGTAGGCTTCGCAAAAAAGGTAGATAGTTCCAGACGTGTGGAATTATTGACTTGCCCACCAGTTGATTAAAGTAAGGCAGCAACAGTTCGGAAATTAGCAGGGCCAGCAAGGCCGCTATCAGGTTCACGAGCAAGGCTTCGAGCAGAAATTGGCTGATGAGTTGTAGTTTATCCGCCCCAACCACCTTCCGCAACCCCACCTCCTTGGCTCGGTTCACCGCGCGGGCGGTCGATAAATTGATATAGTTTACCCAGGCAATCAGCAGAATGAACCAAGCGATCAGGCGTAAGAAGTTAACCGCCTTTTCGCTACCGGGAGTTTCTGCTTCGTAGGTATAATCCGACCGTAGGTGGATATCTGGTACGGGATAGAGCGTAAAACGCTCGTTCGTATCCTCTCCCATGTATTTCTTAGCAAAGGCCTCTAGTTTGTTGCTCACCGATGCGGGAGTAGCCTGCTCACGCAACTTGACGAAGCCATAATAATTATTCCAACCCCAATCTTCCTGTTCTGCTTTATCCTTAATACTAGCGTCCGAAATCAGCAGGTTAAATTTGTACTGCGTATTCACCGGCACATCCTGCATCACTCCGGTAACTTTGAACGGACGGTTGAATTCACCCAGAACTTCAAGCGTTTGCCCCAGCGGGTCCTGATCGCCAAAGTAGAAGGCCGCTTTGCTTTCGGTAAGCACCAGCGAATAGGGTTCAGTGAGCATGGTTTTCAGAGAACCCTGAATAATCCGATAATCAAACACCTTGAAAAAGTTTGAATCCGCCGAAATCGCTCGTTTTTCCTGAATAACAGATTCGCCCTGGCGGAAAATAAGCTCATCAAACTTGTAGGTGACCGTGGCCTCTTCTACTTCGGGTAACTCGTCTTTTAGGGCTTGTGGACCCGGGTGATAGATCATAGCGTCCTTGTCTCCTACTTCCCCATTCGTAATCTGCACCGTAGAAAGCCGGTAAATCCGATCCGCATCCGTGAAGAAGCGGTCGTAGCTTTCCTCAAAGCGGATGTACTCGTTGATCAGCAGGAACGACGCTAGCCCAATGGCCAGTCCCAGGATATTGATCGTGGTGAAAAGCTTGTGCCGCCGCAGGGTGCGGGTGCTGATGATGAAGTAGTTTCTGAACATACCGGGGTTGGTTAAAAGATGAGCAGGAAAAGCGCGAATCAGGCTGGGGCGAAACAGACTGAGTACGCGCCACAGGTGCTTCCACCGAGCAGATCGTTCACTTTGCGCTGCGTCTCGCTGATACATTTCTTCCAGGTCACCCTGGATTTCGGCGTAGTAGTCCGGGTGGCAGAACCAGTGGAACAGGCGCTCGGCGAATCTTTTCACATTGAAGTCTTCAAGTCCAAGGCAACCTTCGGAATGGCTTCCCACAGTGCGGTGCGGACGTCGCGGCTCTGCTGCAAGGCCAGTTTGCCGAAGGCGGTGATGGTGTAGTAGCGCTTCGGTTTGCCGCCCCGCTGCGCGTTGGCTTCGCCGGTGCGCGCATTCAAATAGCCCTTCTTCTCCATGCGCTTCAGCGCCGACTGCAACGCCCCGACACTGACTTTGCGGTTGGCCCGTTCTTCAATGGTATCTTTGATCGCCACGCCGTAAGCCTCGTCGAACAATGTGCCCACCGTGAGCAACACGATCTCTTCAAATTCGCCCAAGGGATACTGTTTCATACAATGTCTTGTTGGTAGTATTGCAATAAGAAAAAATAATTGTCATTTTCCTAATCGTAGTATTGAAAACCAGAGAAGAAACTCAGGATAAATAGCTAAGTTCGCTAAAGACTAAGCAGATACTCACTGACGAAATGGCCTACTTGGATACTCACTTTTTTGAGCGCTGCATCGCTACGATAGAAAAGTGGGTTTCCCCCAATTTAGTAGACAATCAGTTAAGCAGCTTTAGCGGTTGATTTCTTCCATTGCTGTTCATAAGCTACTGGACTCATAAATCCGATGGTAGAGTGTTTTCTTTGACGATTATACCATACCTCGATGTACTCAAAAATGTTCTGTCTGGCTTCGGCGTGCGTGGTATAATAGGTGCGGTACACTAACTCGCGTTTCAGTGTAGCGAACCAACTCTCGGTAGGTGCATTGTCATAACAATTTCCCCGTCTGCTCATGCTACCTACTATTCCCTTTTGTTGGAGAATATTCTGGTAATCATAACTAGCATATTGGCTACCCCGGTCGCTATGATGAATGAGTCCTTTGTCTGGATTGCGCGCCACAACAGCCATCTGCAAAGCATTTATGACTAAAGTCCGTTCCAGACTGGGAGCCATCAGACCAGCCCACGATCCGACGAGAGAACAGATCCAAGACGATCGCCAAGTAGAGCCACCCCTGCTTTGTCCAAATATACGTTATGTCTGCTGTCCACACTGCATCTGGTTTATCCACTTCAAAGCACTGATCTAGCCGGTTAGGGGCAACAGGCAGAGAATGATTGGAATCTGTAGTCCGAGCAAACTTCCTTTTCTTTTCAGCGGTAATACCATGTTCGCGCATCAGGCGCGCCACACGATTCTCACCGCAGTACACCCCCCGATCTTTAAGTTCATCATGCACGCGCGGACTTCCATAAGTCCGTCTACTCTGCTCGTATATGCTCTCAATATGCTTCACTAATTGCTTATCCTCTTGGCTATGCAGGCTTTCCGGACGCTTCAACCAAGCGTAATAACCGCTCCGGGATGTCTGCATTACTTCGCATAGTAGAGATACTGAAAAATTATCTTCTTGCTCCTCAATAAATCGGTATCTTTCTAAGAGCGGACTACAAAGATACCGACCGCTTTTTTTAGTATCTCTACTTCCTGCTGAAGCCGTCGGTTTTCCTTCTTCAGATGAACCATCTCTTCGTCTCTAGGCTTCCCATGCCCTGGAAATGCTTTCTTCCCCTCGGATTGTAAGTCTCGTTGCCATTTACCAATCATGGTAGCATGGACGCCTAGATCGCGGCCACCGTGGCGCGGGCTACCTGGCTCTTGTTACCACTGGCTTCGGCCAACCGAACGGCTTCTTGTTTAAATTCTGGGCTGTGATACTTTTTCCTACTCATAGGTGACACTTGGTTTAGATCATTAAAGTTAAGCGTTTATCCGCTAACCTATGCTCTTTTAAATGTCTACTTTAACGGGGGAACTCCAAAGGCATTCGCTGAGCTACAGAAAGCAGACCCGAATGAGATTAGCTACGATCTGTACCGCTCGGCTACCATCAAGGAGTTCGAGATTATTTTAGAACAGTCAGGTAAACTGCTCAAAAAATGCCTGGAGCCGTACTTTCACTCCAAAAAAGCAGTTGACAAACTATACTTCAAAGATATCTTTCGCCACGCCAACCATCACGGATTGATGGGCGTAGAAGAAACCGAGCGTTGGCTGATCTACCGTGACAACCGCAATGCGACCAGCCACGACTACGGGAAGGGACTCGCCCAGCAAACGCTTCCTCTGATCCCTCGGTTTATTGCCGATGCCAAAAGCTTAGTACAAATCATCCATCGCCACAATGATTCTCAGAGCCAAGGATAAACAACGATTGCAAGCGATTGCGGAGCACACACTGCCCCCTGAAGTAGAAATCTGGGCCTACGGCAGTCGCGTGAACGGCAGTGCCCACGAGGGTAGCGATCTGGATTTGGTGCTACGCACCCAGCAAGACACGCCAGTGGATGCCGGATGCTTGCTTGATTTCACTGAGAAGGTTCGGTCATCCAACATTCCAATACTGGTGCAGGCTTTTGATTGGGCACGGCTGCCCGAATCGTTTCACGCTAACATCCTGCGCAATTACGAAGTACTCGTGCCGACCCGAATCAACGCCTGAGCAAAAGTTACTTCGTATTCCGCCCCAAGAACCCCTCGGCCGCCCGAAACAAACGCTCCTTCCGGTCGGCGTCCATCCGCTCTAGTGTGCCCAGCATCATGCTCATCCGCTGGTTGGCGGCGAACACCCGGCGGTGCTGATCAATGAACCGCCAGTACAGCCCGTCCACCTCATCCGCCCAGTTGCCCGACTTGGAATAGTTGCTCATCTTAGCGATGTAGTTGGCCCCGCCGATGTAGGGCTTGGTGGCAAAGGTGCCGCCGTCGGCGAACTGGCTCATGCCGTACACGTTGGGCACCATCACCCAGTCCGACGAGTCGACGAACATCTCCATGAACCAGCCGTACACCGCGTCGGGGTGCACTTCGGAGAGCAGCATGATGTTGCCCAGCACCATGAGCCGCTCGATGTGGTGGGTATAGCCGTGCCTTACCACCCGCCGAATGCTATCGTCGAGGGGCGGCACGCCGGTGGTCCCTTCGTACCAGTGGTCGTTCAGTTGGCGTTGGTGCTTGAAGAAATTACCCTCCAGGTTGTGCGTATGATACATGCCGCGCATAAACTCCCGCCAGCCGATCACCTGCCGTACGTAGCCCTCCACGCTCGGAAAGTGCGTGTCGTGCTCGGCGGCGTAGTTCAGTGCCTTGGTCACCACCTCGTCGGGCGTAATTAGCCCCAGGTTGATATAGGGCGACAGCACCGAGTGAAACAGGAAATTGCGGTCACGATCAATGGCGTCCTCGTAGGGGCCGAAGTCCTCGAAGCGGTTTTTTAGAAAGTCCTGCACCCGATGCAGCGCCTGCCGCCGGGTGGTGGCCAGCCAAAAGTCGGCCGTATCGCCGGGATGGTCGGCGAAGAGCTCGTTTACCAAGGTGGCTACCGCTTGGGTATGCTCGGTCTCTCCGCTCTGGGCTAGCTCAGGGATGCTGATGTCCTTCGGTAGCTTCTTGCGGTTCTCGGCATCCAGCGACCACTTGCCTCCCACCGGTTCTTGGTGTTCATTAATTAGGATGTTCCGCTTTTTGCGCTGCTCCACGTAAAAGTACTGCATAAACGGTTGCTTCGACCGGTCCACGTATTCCTGAAAGTCGGCCACAGTGTTCAGAAACAGCGGCGAATCTACGATCGTGCGTTTGAGTCCCTTTCGTTGACAGAAGTCGTGCATCCGTTCGGCGAAGAACTTGTCCTCAATCACGTAGGTGATGATCTCGTTGATGCTGGAGTGCTTGTCCAGCGTCTGTGCCAGCTTGTCTTCGTAGGATAGCGATTGGTTTTCGACCGTGAGGGGCCAGTACTTCAGAGAATGGCGCTTCTCAATCTCTTCGGCGTGGGAACGCATGGCCGACAGAAACAGCATCAGCTTGTGCTTGTGGTACTTGAAGTGCGTACAAAGCCCAACGTCTTCGGCCATAAAGAACAGCGTTCGCTCGTTGGGTTGCAGTGCTTCGTGACTCGCAAAAAGTTGGTTACCCAGGATGAGGGCGAGTTGGTGGTCGGGCATAACTGGTTGACGTGTGAGGTGGCTAGGGGGTTAGGAATTGGGTTTTAGGAATTTTTGGGGTGTATAGATACATTGAGTTTGCTTCTCCATTGTTCCGTTATAAACCCGCTTTTCTTGCCGAGGTTTACCCGTACATATCAATTGTCACTAGATTTAGTGCGTCCAAAAGGTATTTGCTGGGCTGCTAAAGCGGCTGGGGTAAGCCACCCAAACGGGCTGACTCGTCTACTTAAGACGCTTGGGCGGTCGACGCAAGGAGCCTGGGTGGTGTACTCAAGCGGCTTGAATACCACATTCAACGCAGACTGAGTGGACGATGAAAGGAGCTTGGGTGGGTTACCCAATCCGGGTACGTGGGGCAGTCAAGACGGTGGGATAGGGTACGTGAGGAAGTTGCGTAGGGTACCCAAGATACTTGGTTGGATTAATCGGGTCGGTGGAGCGGAGAGGAGTAGAATAAGGAACGCGTTCTCCATAGAATCTTTCTTTGAGAACGAAAGAAAGAATATATTTACTCTCAATCAAGGCGGAGACAGAAGTCAAGAGAAAGGCTGCTCTGAATAACGATAAGCAAGTTACCCAACCGATAAATTATGATACATCTTATCTGGTCAATCTTAAATCTCACTTTGTGGTTTTACTTTCTGCATCTATTGGCTGGACTAGTATTTAGGGGAAGGCGGGTATTTCAGGGTAGGCTACGATCCTTCTCTATTGTGCTGGTGGTCGTTGGGATTGGTCATATAATCACTGCCGACGATGACGATACAACAATCCAAAGTATCACTCTTGTTGAGGGGTATGAACCACAAAACGACAGCAAATCTTATACAGTTGAATTAGAAAGGATGACGTGGGAAAGTATCAGATCAGTGGCGCGTTGACGTGGAGCTTGTTCGGAGTGGAAGTGTACCGCGAGGATAAAGACTTTTCCGGCACGTTTGGCGATCAAAACATATAAGGAGTTAGAAAAATGCCCCTAAACAATTCATCAACAGCTAACAATCACCATGAAACAATTCTGGGACGAGCGCTACCGCAGTACGGACTTTGTGTACGGGGAGGAACCCAATCACTTTCTTAAGGAGCAACTGGACGAGCTTGCCACGGGCACCATCCTGTTTTCGGCCGAGGGTGAGGGAAGAAACGGAGTGTATGCTGCCGATCAGGGGTGGACGGTGTTTGCCTTTGACCAGAGCGGCGAAGCCAAGAAGAAAGCCACGCAGCTAGCCGACCGACAAAACGTATCGCTCACCTACGAGGTGGGCACGTTGGACACCCTGACCTACGCGCCCCAGCAGTTCGACGCCATCGCCCTGATCTACGCCCACTTCCCGGCCGATAAAAAGTCCGCCTACCACCAAACTTTGTCTACCTACCTGCGGCCCGGGGGCACGCTGATCTTTGAGGCCTTCGGTAAGCAGCACCTCGACTACAACCGCGTCAACCCCGCGGTGGGCGGACCCAAAGACCTGGATATGCTTTTCTCTGTTGAGGAGCTGGCGGCCGACTTCCCCGACTTTGAGATCATTCAACTGGCCGAGCAGGAGGTAGATTTAAGCGAAGGGCAGTTCCACAACGGCACGGGCTCGGTGGTCCGGATGGTGGGGCGGAAGCAGTAGACACTTTACAACCTTTTTGCACAATTACGTGTCTTATCTTTTGAACCAAGACCCAGTTATCTTTATCAACTCAACAAACAATGAAATCACTACGCTTTTTATGGCTGGGCCTAATCCTGTTCGGTTGCGCTGACGACGAATCATCAGTGTCTAACGAGGTCGATGACTTCATGGCCGGGCTACGATCCGGGAAGTTTGAGAACGCTACAGGACTGCCTGCCTTCACGGTAGAAGCGATCCCGTACTTATTGGCCTATCGCAACGATACCCGAAAGGTTACGCAGTTCCCTCGCAATCCCCTATCCTCGTTTATCGCTACTGAGTTGACGATGGGTATTTATGCCTTATGGACGATCGAGTCTATCCGAGCATCAGTAGCTCCCTCGGGTGGTGCTGTGTTTCCCGGTCGGTTTCCTTCGCCTAATCCGGTGCTGGCTCAGTTCGGAGGTGATGGTCCCAGTACAGCGGAGACGTTGGCGGCCCAACCGTTGGCGGCCGCTGCCTACCAGGCGTGGTGGCAACAATCGCAATCGGTTGGGGTTGACGAATTGATGACAATAGACCCGCTGGAGATTACTGATTTTCGCTGGCTGTAGTATTTTTGCCTCCGATGAGCCAGAACAATTGTTGCTTCATCAACTGGTCCCAGCACTGCTAGCTATCAACCCCTTACATTTGCGTACCATCGTTATCATTCCCGCCCGCCTGGCTTCGCAGCGCCTGCCCGACAAGGTGCTGCTCGATCTGCACGGCAAACCGATGCTCCGGCGGGTGTACGAACAGGCGTTAAAAGCAAAAACCATCGATGCGGTCTACATCGCCACCGACAGCTCCGAGATTCGCGACGCCTGCGCGCGCTTCACCGACAACATCCTTATGACCCGCGCTGACCACCCCTCGGGCACCGACCGACTGGCCGAAGCGGCCGCCGACTTGGAGGCTTCGGCCATCATCAACGTGCAGGGCGACGAACCCTTCATCGACCCCGCCCTGATCGACCAACTCGCCGCCTGCCTGCACGACCCCGACGTGCCGATGGCCAGTGCCGCCTTCCGTATCCGCGCGGTGGCCGACTTTCTGGACCCTGCCCTGGTGAAGTTGGTAATGGATGAGCAGCAGCGGGCGCTGTACTTCTCCCGCTCGCCCGTGCCCTTCGCGCGTCACCTGAATCTGGCTGAGCTTGATACGCTGCCCGACGACTTCCGGGCCTACGGTCATTTGGGCATCTACGCCTACCGTAAGGAGTTTCTGCTGCGCTACGCGTCCTTGCCGCCGACCTACCTGGAGCAAACCGAGCGGCTGGAGCAACTGCGGGTGTTGGAAAACGGCTACGCGATTCGTATCATTGAAGCTGATCGCCCGAGTTTAGGGATCGATACCCCCGAAGATTTGCAAAAAGCCCGTACTTTAGCGGAAACTTTCTTTGTTCGATTGACGCACGCGGATTTCGCGCACAGATTTCACGGATAACACAGATAGAACAGGTGGATTTCGCAGATGACACAGATGAAATACAATATATAAATAGATGGAAGGATTGTATGATAAGATTCGGGCGGGGCTATTTGTGATCAGTGGGCCCTGCGTAATTGAAGATGAGACCGCGGTGATGTATCTGGCGGAGCACATCGCGGAGATTTGCCATCGACTGAACATCATTTACATCTTCAAGGCTTCGTTTGATAAGGCGAACCGTACTTCCGTGGATTCTTTTCGGGGGCCGGGGCTGGAAGAGGGACTGCGTATCCTGGAAAATGTGAAGCAGTCGTTCGGGCTGCCGATCACCACCGACGTGCACGAGACGGCGCAGGTGGCGGCGGTGGCCGAGGTGGTGGATATCGTGCAGATTCCGGCTTTCTTGTGTCGACAGACGGATTTGCTGGTGGCGGCGGGCAACAGCGGGAAGATTGTGAACGTGAAGAAGGGGCAGTTTCTGGCGGGACAAGACATGCAGTACCCGGCCGAGAAGGTGGCCTCCACGGGTAATAAAAAGATCATGCTCACCGAGCGGGGAAACAGCTTCGGCTATGCCAACCTGGTGGTGGACCTGCGCAACCTGGTGGAGATGCGGGCCTTTGGCTACCCAGTGGTGATGGACGTGACGCACTCCACCCAGAAGCCCGGCGGACTGGGTGGGAAGAGCGGCGGCAACCGCGCGATGGCACCCTACATCAGCGCGGCAGCCGCGGCGGTGGGAGTGGACGGCTTCTTCTTCGAGGTGCACCACCAGCCCGAGAAAGCCTTGTCGGACGGCCCCAACATGGTGCGTCTGGAAGATTTTGAGGAAATCTTGCGTAACTGCCAAGCGATTTATCAAACTACTAACCTATGTTAGCCGACCGCCTGGCCCGCGTGCGGATGATCGTGCTGGACGTGGACGGCACGCTCACCGACGGCGGCATCTACGTGCTCGACTCGGGAGAGGAGATGAAGCGCTTCCACGTGAAAGACGGCATGGCCATCGCGCGGCTGCGCCAGCAGGGCTTTGTCTTCGGTTTTTTAAGTGGTAGCAAAAGCGAACGGGCCATCCGAAAGCGGGCCATCGATCTGCGGGTTGAGCGGGTATACGTGGGCGAGGGCAACAAGCAGGCGGTGGTGACCCAGTGGCTGGAAGAATTTAGTTTAGTCCCTGAACAGGTGCTCTACATGGGCGACGACCTCAACGACCTGGAGGTGATGCGCTACTGCGGAGTGCGGGCCTGTCCGGCCGACGCCGCCGAACCCGTGCGCCAACTCGCCGACGTGGTGACGGAGCGTCGGGGAGGAGACGCCTGCTTCCGCGAACTGGCGGATCGGTATTTTTCGTTACGAGGATGAAAGAAGGGAAATCGGAGGACGGAAAACGGAAAATGGAAGTGCACACTTTCGCATTCTCTCCTCCGTTCTCCCTATTCCATTCTCCCTATTCCGTTTTCCGTTTTCCGTTTACTTTATGAGCTTCGTTTTTCCGCAGTTTCTGTGGGGACTGCTGGCCCTCAGCATCCCGATCATCATCCACCTGTTCAACTTCCGGCGTACGCGGCGGGTGTACTTCAGCAATACGGCCTTTCTGAAGAACGTGAAGGAGGCCACTACCTCCAAGCTAAAGGTGAAGCACCTGCTTATCTTGCTGGCTCGTCTGGCCTTTATCACGTTTTTGGTGCTCACCTTCGCCCAGCCGTTTTTGCCCGGCAACGCGGGCAACGACGTGGCCACCAACAAACTCGTGTATCTCTACCTGGATAACTCGCTGAGCATGGCCTCCGAACTGGCCTCGGGCGTGCGTAGTGTTGATCAGGGCGTGAGCGTGATTGATGAGATCAGCAGTCAGTATCCCCGCAACACGCAGTATAAATTGCTTACCAACCAGTTCGGTAACTTCTCGCGCGTGCCCAAGAACAACGAAGAACTGGCCGAACTGGCGGCGGGCACCGAGCTGGCGGCGGGCTCACGCACCGCGCAGGAAGTAATCGATAAGGTACAAAACGACCGGCAGTCGGCGGCGTTGCAGGGCGACGCTTCTTTTGCGGCCACCGAGCTCTACGTGATCTCCGACTTTCAGAAGTCCACGCTGGGTAGCCTGCAGCCGTTGCAGGCCGATAGCGCGCTGCGGGTGAACCTGGTGCCCGTGGTGAACTCCTTTGTCCGCAATCTTTACGTTGATTCAGTGTATCTGGATAACCCTTTTATGCTGGCCGAACAGGCCAACGAAATCACGGTGTCGGTGCGCAACGAAGGAGGGGAGGCGGTGAGCGACCTAATCGTTCGCCTGCTCATCAACGAGCAGCAGGTGGCCAATGCCAGTCTGGACATCAGCGCTTTTTCGTCGGGATTGCTTCGCTTTCCGCTCAACTTTCCGCTGGAGGCCAACAACCGTTGCGCCGTACAATTTGAGGACTATCCCGCCACCTTTGACAACGAATTCTTTTTTACACTCAACTTGGGCGATAAGATCACGGTACTGGAGATCACCGCCAGCGGGCAGGGCACCTCGAACGTGGCGCGGGTCTATGCCAACGAGCAGCTTTTCGATTTCCAGTCGTTTGGCATCAATAATCTAGACTACAGCCTGATCGAAGAGGCCGATCTGGTGGTACTCAACGAGGTCGGTAACGTGTCAGTGGAGACCAGTCGGGCCATTGCGCCCTACGTGCAGCAGTATTTAGAAAGTGGCGGCCACCTCATCTACGTGATGCCCGCCACCGGCGACATTGCTTTCTTGCGGCAGATCACCGGCAACCAGGGGTTGGTGGTCAAACGGGTTCCACTGCCCGACTCGGTAGGAACCGCTCCGGCGCTGGCGAATCCCGATCTGGCGAATCCGTTCTTCAGCAATATGTTCGATGGTGAGGAGACCAACTTTGAGATGCCATCGGCCGTTTCGTTGGTGAACCACAATCTGCGGGGCGAAGCCTACCTGCGTTACCGCACCGGTGATCCCTACCTGCTGGCGCTGCGTGACGCGGCCACCGCGGCCAAGCAAATCTTTGTATTCACCACTCCCCTGCGGCAGGAGTTTACCAGCCTCTACCGGCACGGCATCTTTGTTCCGGTGATGTACCGCTTGGCCTCGATGGGCAAATCGCTCGAAACGCCGCTGTACTATTCAGTAGAAGAGCCCACGGTGGTGCTCAAGACCAAAAAGTGGAAAAGCGGTAAGGAGGGCGGGGTGGCCACCGCGGCGGTTTACCGGCTTCACCACAACGACCAAGAAGTGATTCCCACGCAGCGGGTTGTGAACCAACGTCTAATCATGGAGCTGCCTCCGGATCGCCTGGAAGCGGGTTTTTATGACTTAGCGCGTTCCTCGCCTGCTGTGTCCGACACGCTGCCGCTGGTTACGCTGTCGTTCAACGTTGATGCGCAAGAATCACGGATAGAACCGTATTCGTTGGATGATATTAGGGAGCAGATTGGTAATGCTTCGAACGTTTCGGTATACGAGGCAGAAGACGTAGAAAACTTTAGCGCCCAACTGCAGAACCAAAACAACCAGCAATCTTTCTGGAGATATACGCTCTTGCTGGCCCTGTTTTTTCTGCTGATCGAGGTGCTACTTATTCGTTTTTTATAGGGACTGCGTTTGTGCTCAAAATCCCTTACCTTGCCGACGTTTATTATGCACAAACGCGCCAACCGTAGCCAGAAGCTCAGTAAACCGTAGTTAGAAAGCTTCTGGTGGGCTATTCTATGAACATCCTTCTACAATCAGCCACCCTTCTTGACCCCGCCTCCGCGTTGCACCAACAGAAAGTCCACTTGGTGCTGCGCGACGGGATAATTGATTTGGTGGAAGCCGCCACCAACGAAGTTCCGGCTGATTCCTTTGACCACATCCTGACCAGCAACGAGCTGTACGTTTCGGCGGGGTGGTTCGACCTACAGGCTCACTTTTGCGATCCGGGCTTAGAGCACCGGGAAGACCTGCGCACTGGTTCTCAAACCGCTGCCGCCGCCGGATTCACCGAGGTGGCGCTCTTGCCCAACACCGAACCGACGGTTCAAACCAAGAATGAAGTAAGGTATATTCTGGGCGCTAGCGACGGTCCGGTACAAATGCATCCGTTGGCGGCCGTGACGCGCCACACCCAGGGCGAAGAACTCACCGAGATGATCGATCTGCACCACGCTGGCGCGGTGGCATTCACCGATGGTCTGCACGCGCTGGAGCACCGGCAAGTGTCGCTCAAGGCCCTGCAGTACGTGCAGAAGTTCGACGGTCTGCTGATTAACCGGCCGGAAGACACCCAACTGACCGCCTACGGGGCCATGCACGAAGGAGTGACGAGCACGCGCCTGGGACTCAAGGGAATGCCCACGCTCGCCGAAACCATCGCCCTGGAGCGTGACCTGCGCCTGCTGGCCTACGCCACCGAGTTTGCCTACGCCCATCCGCCGCGCCTGCACGTGAGCAACGTTTCGTCGGCCGATTCGGTTCGAGCTGGTTCGGCAGGCCAAAGTCCGCGGGCTGGCGGTGAGTTGCGACGTGGCGGCTCACCAACTGGTGTTTGACGATTCGCACTTGCTTTCGTTTGATACGAACTACAAGGTGAACCCGCCGCTACGTTCGCTGGATGATCAGCGCGCCCTTCGTGAGGGTATTGCGGACGGTACCATCGACGCGATCGTATCGGCGCATCGCCCGCAGGACGAAGAAAGCAAGAAGTGCGAGTTTGATCTGGCTGAATTTGGGATGCTAGGGCTGCCCGCCGTGCTACCGACGATCAGCCAACTGGCGCGCGAAGGAGTTGCATGGCCCCGACTGATCGACTGCCTGACGAACCGGCCCCGGCAATTGCTTAAGTTCGCGCTGCCACCCATCAAGCAGGGAGAACCCGCCAACCTGACGGTGTTCGACCCCACACTGAAGTGGACCTGGGACCGGACGACGAACTTTTCCAAATCTACTAACCATCCGTGGTACGGCCGCGAGGTGACGGGAAGGGTGCTGGGAGTTTTTCATCAGGGCCAGCAGTACGTGGCCGGAGAAACCGCAGTAGCGCCGTGAAGAAGTATCCGATACTAGCGGTAGGCCTGCGCTACGGACTGGTGAGCGGAGCGCTATCCACCGCCCTGTTCTTTGCCGTGACCTTCTTCGGGGAAAACCCGCTGATTGTGAACAAGTGGTTCGACTACTTTCTCATTCCGGCCCTGGTGTTTGCGGGAGTGCGGGAATTTCGTATCTACTACAACGGGCGCGCCCTCCGGTTCTGGGAAGGCGCCAGCGTCGGATTCATTATCTACGTGACCACCGCGCTGGTTTTTGCGGTGGTGGTTGGAGTCTATTTGAGCAGTTTCGGGCAACCCTGGGTCAGGGATTACGTGCGCAGCCGGGTGGCCCTGGTGGAAGAAAACCGCGAAGAGTTTACGCAGGAATTAGGGGAAGAAACGTACCGGGAGGTGCTCGCGGAGGTGCAGGCCACCACCACCACCGACCTGGTTCTCGACGACACGTTTCGCAAACTGATGATCGGAGTGTTCGTCACGCTGATTATTGCCATGGTGCAAAGACGGTCGTCTGGGCAGGAAATAACCTAAGGCTTTTCTATATTTGTAGTTCAACAGACCTATCACCACCATGCCGCACAACCTTCGCTACGGACTCTATTTGGGATTGATCACCGTGGCCTTTTCTGCCGTCATCGTCCTAATTGACTATTCTCTACTGCAAGAAACCGCCGTTTCGCTCATCCCCTTCGTGCTCACCATTGCTATCCTAGTCATTGCCGGTCGGGACCTGAAAGAACAGCAGGGGGGGTATTTGTCATTTAAAGAAGCGTTTTTATCGTCGTTTATCATTTACGCAATTGCGGGGGCCATCATCATCACGTATCAAATTTTGCTGTACAATGTGTTCGCCCCCGAAATAGCCGAAGGCCTTCAGAAAGAAACCCTCAATAAGCAGGTGGAGATGGGGGAGATGATGGGTATGAGCGATCAAGAAATTGACCAGATGGCGGCTGATGTTCAGGAAAAAAATCTTTTCGGACCTACCTGGCAGCTGATCGCTTACGCCGGAAGCCTGCTGTTTGGATTAGTTATCGCGGCGATCATTGGGGCCATCGTGAAGAAGAATAAACCCGAATTTGAGTAGATGAAACAGGAGTTTGAGAAAGATATTTCGGTGGTCGTGCCCTTATATAACGAAGAGGAATCGCTGCGCGAACTCTGCTCGTGGATTGCCCGGGTGATGGACGAGCACGGCTTCTCGTACGAGGTGCTGCTCGTCGATGACGGCAGCAAAGACCGCTCGTGGCGTGTGGCCCAAGAACTGGCATCCCTCAACCCCTCCATCCGGGGCGTTCGCTTCAACCGCAACTACGGCAAGTCGGCCGCGCTGCAAACCGGCTTCGAGCACGCCCGGGGGGCGGTAGTGATCACCATGGACGCCGACTTGCAAGACAGTCCGGACGAGATTCCGGCGCTGTTCGCAATGATCAAAGACGAAGGTTACGATTTGGTGTCGGGCTGGAAGCAACAGCGCCACGATCCGCTGAGCAAAACCATTCCCTCGTTGTTCTTCAACTTTGTGACGCGCAAGATATCAGGGATCAAACTGCACGACTTCAACTGCGGCCTGAAAGCCTACCGCGGTGAGGTGGTTAAAACACTGGACATTTACGGCGAGATGCACCGCTACATCCCGATGCTTGCCCAGCGCAACGGCTACGACCGGATCGGCGAAAAGGTGGTGCAGCACCAGGCCCGCAAGTACGGCACGACTAAGTTCGGCATTGGCCGCATCTTTGGTTTTCTTGACCTGGTATCCATCGCGTTCGTCACTAAGTTCAAGAAGCGTCCCATGCGCTTCTTCGGAGCCCTGGGCACGTTCTCGTTCTTGTTCGGACTGGTGGTGACGCTGTGGCTCATCGGCGATAAAATCTATAAATCCAGCCAGCACCTCTACGTGCGCGAAGTCACTGACCAACCACTGTTTTTCCTGGCGCTGGTCGCCGTGCTGGTGGGCGTACAACTCTTCATGGCCGGTTTCCTGGCCGAAATGCTTACGCTGGAGTCGAGCCGGAAAAATGATTACCTGATCGCCGAAGAAATCAACGAAAGCACCCCGGTGTCTGATCTCAACTGATGCTTTTTTCCCTCATCATTCCCGTCTACAACCGCCCGGGCGACCTGCGCGAGGTGCTCGACGGGCTGACCCGGCAAACCGACCAGCAGTTCGAGGTGGTGGTGGTAGAAAGTGGCTCTACCGTTCCGGCCCGGCACGTGGTGGAGGCGTTCCAGGATCGGCTAAACCTGCACTACGCCCCCACCGGCAACCACGGGCAGGGCTTTAGCCGCAACCACGGCATGGCCCGCGCGTGTGGCGACTACTTTATCATTCTGGATTCCGACATCATCATTCCGCCGCATTACATCGAAACCGTGCGGCAGCAGTTGGAGAACGATTATCTGGACGCGTTTGGCGGGCCTGATCGGGCGCACGCTTCGTTTACGCCGGTGCAGAAGGCGGTGGACTTTGCGCTCACCTCCTACCTGACCACCGGGGGAATTCGCGGCAACAAGCGGCAGGCAGCGCAGTACCGACCGCGCAGTTTCAACATGGGCTTTTCGCGCGAGGTATACGAAGCCACCCAGGGCTTTGCGTTGCCCAACTGCGGCGAAGACATCGAACTCAGCATCCGCATTCAGAAACTGGGCTACCGCACCGGACTGATTCCGGAAGCCTACGTTTATCACAAGCGCAAGGAAACGTTGTTTGGTTTTTTTCAGCAGATGGTGTGGTTCGGTAAGTCACGCATCAACCTGCACCGCATCGAGCCCGACAGCCTGAAAGCCATCCACCTCATTCCGTTGCTGTTCTTCGGGTATCTGGCGGTAGCGCTGCTGCTTAGCGTAGTAATTCCGCCGGTGGGTGGAGTGCTTTGGGGCGGCCTATTGATTTACGCTTTGGCGGTGCTGGGAGTATCCACCCTTCGGTATGGCTCGCTCAGCGTGGGAGCGCTGAGTGTGATCACGGCCTTCACGGTGTTCGTAGGCTACGGCTACGGACTCATCAAGTATCACTTTTTGCAAAAGGAACCCTACACACCAGTTTCATCGTAGCTAAAAACAATCCTTGAGAAAACCTTGTTTATGGTCTATTTAACCAACGACATATAACCATGAAAATGACCTACACCCTGGCCGCCGGACTGCTGTTCTCCTCAGGCTTGATTAGCTGCGACGGAACCGGCCGCACCGAAACCACCGACGCTGAAGTGATAGTTGATTCTACCGCCGACACCCAAACAGTTACCGCGGAGACTGAAACCAGCGCAAGTGATTTAGTTTTATTTGCGTATATGAACAACGAGATGCAGGCCGGGATGGCGCGGGCCGCTCAGGAAAGAGCCGCTACGCAGTCGATAAAAGACCTGGGGCAAGAACTGGTAATCGGTAACAAAGAAATCGCCTCTAAGCTAGACGAATTAGCAGAAATGGCGAAAGTGGAACTGCCCGGCGGATTGGAGGTAGAACAGCAAGCCACCCTAGACAGTGTTCACCAGTTGAGCTCGGATGCGTTCGACGAAACCTTCGTCATGATGATCGTCAAGAAGCAAAAGGATAATATCAAACTACTGGAAAACCTGACGGCAGAGGCGGACAACCCCATTGTGCGTGGTTTGGCCGACGACATCATCGATATTCAGCAAACGCAGATTGAGGAGGTTGAAGCGGTGCAAGGCAATATGTGAGACTAAGGCTTAAAATCCGGGTGGTTTTGATCTTTTTCGGACAAAATGGGTTCGTCGGTCGGCCAGTCAATGTTAAAGTGCGGATCGTTCCAGCGAATGCCCGCTTCCTGACCGGGAGTGTATAGTTGCGACACGTGATAATACACCTCAACGTGATCCTCCAGCGTGATAAACGAGTGGGCGAAGCCTTCGGGTACGTAGAGCGAGCGGTAATTATCGGCCGACAGTTCTACCGCCACATGCTGGCAGTAAGTGGCTGAATCTTTGCGCACATCAATGATCACGTCCAGGATGCTTCCCCTAATGCAACGGATGGTTTTGGCCTCCTTCGCGTCTCCGGTTTGGTAATGGAAACCCCGCAAAGTGTACTTTTTCTCAGAGCGCGACAGGTTGCACTGGGCGGTGGTGGGGTTCAGGCCGTACTTCTCAAAGTCTTCGGTGCAAAAAGCACGGGCAAAAAAACCGCGTTCGTCTTCCAGTTTTTTAAGGTCGATGATGTACGCGCCAGGCAATTTAGTTTCGGTAAATATCATGGTGGGGATTTTCAGGATGGTCAGAGGGGATTGGGTTTCGGATAATTAAAAAAGAAGTTGAGTCTTGAATCCTAACCAGATTGATTCACCTAAAGTCAGGTTGTTGACAACAGATGCAAGCGATTCTTTAGGGTACGCAAGCGCACGAATTGGTCACCGTCGAAATCGTTTGCGTTGAAATTATGCTCCTGATACTTCTCGTATAATTCCTGCATGCCCGATTCTAGCGTATAGGCTAATTTGAAGTCCGGCAGCAGCGTTCCTAGTAGATCAAAATTTACTTTGTAGTTGCGCGGGTCTTCGCCCACCTCGCCGGTGTAGACAATTTCGGCGTCGGGCAGCAGGCGTTGCACGTAGTCAGCCACGTCTTTCACCCGGTAGTTTTCCTTATTTCCTCCCACGTTGATAATTTGGTTGTGCACCGTTTCCTGGGGAGCTTCGGCCAGGGCTACGAAGGCCCGGGCAATGTCGCGGCAGTGAATCAAAGGACGCCACGGACTGCCGTCGCTCTTGATGGCAATTTTTCCCTTGGCCACGGCGCAGCCCAGCAGGTTGTTCACCACCAGATCGATGCGCAGCATGGAAGAGTGCCCGTAGGCGGTGGCGTTGCGCAGGAATACTGGCGAGAAGGTTGCGTCGGCTAGCGCTCCGATCTGCTTTTCCGATTCTATTTTCGAGCGCGCGTAGGCGGTAAGCGGATTCACCGCGTCGTGCTCGTCCATGTTGAGCTTTGCTCCGGCCCCGTAGATGGAGCAACTGCTGGCGAACAGAAAGCGCGGAACCCCAACTTCTTTGGCCAGCTTGGCGAGCCGAATAGAGCCTTCTTGGTTGATTTGATAGGTAAGGCTTTCGTCGATATCGCCCATCGGGTCGTTCGACAGCGCTGCCAGGTGCATCACCGCATCGTGTCCGCGCAGGTCGTCGACGGTAACCGAGCGCACGTCTTGTTTCAAGGTGCGGGTAGGAGCAGTGACGAGTTCCCAGGCACATCCTTCGAACAGGTCAACATCGCAACCGGTGACGGTGTGCCCGTTGTCCAACAACAAGGGCACCAGGTGCGCTCCGATGTATCCTTGGTGACCAGTGACAAAAACGTTCATGAAACAAAATGATTGAGTGGAAGAATAGCCAACCCCTTGCGAACTGCTTAGATTAGCGCAGTTTATCCTGACGATTGGACCAGCGTGAATATTTTCTTGGCTTCTTCCACAAAACGGCTTTGGGTCGTAAAGGGAATTTTTTGCCGAAGCTTCCGCGCGCTTACTTGCAGGTCGCTGGCGTACTGGCTGGTATCGTTCTCATTAACCTGGATGGCTAGCCGCTTGCCGTATATCTCTTGATACGCTTGCTGCACGAAGGTGGCTACTTCCAGCATCGAGAACGTTTGCTCGCCGCTGATATTGAACGTATCGTTGAGCGGTTCCGGTAATTCTAAGGTTTGATGCACGATGTCGCACACGTCGCCCATCCAGATAAAGTCGCGCGCCGCCTGCCCGTTCGATTTCAGCACGATCTTCTGTTCGGTAGCGGCCATGCGGGCCAGGTCGTTGAGCACCAGATACCACTTCGATGAATCCGTATCCTTGGGACAGCCGTAGCTGTTGGTGAGCCGAAAGGTGGTGTAGGGCAGCCCGTGGTTGGCATGAAACTGCTTCACGTAGTATTCGGCGAACAGGTGGGTGGTGCCGTAGTCGTTCTTGGGTTCGGTCGGCGTTTCTTCGGTGATCAGTCCGCTTCGCTGTCCGTACACCTGAAAGGTAGAAAAGTACAGGAACTGTCGCAGCTCCGATTGATCCTTAAAGTGATCCAGTAAGTTGCGGGTGCCCAGGGCGTTTACGCGCAGCGCGTCTTCGGCGAAGTTGTCTTTGAAATATTCGTTCACGCTGGCCGTGTGCACCACGTAATCAAAGGTGCGCCCGCCCAGGCTATCGGCTACCGCCCGCCGGTCGGCAATGTCGCAACTGATAAAGTCGAAGTTCAGATCGGTGAGAATGGGTCGCTCCCGACTAGCGAGCACGCTCACCTGATAATCCGTTTGATGGCAGAAGTAATCGGTGAGCCAGCTGCCCAGGTTGCCTAGTCCGCCGGTGATGAGTAGGGTTGGTTGGTTGGTCATCTCATTCCCAAATTTTCCATTTTGGATTACCGTCACCCCACATGGATTCCAGGCGACGCTTGTCGCGCAGGGTGTCCATCGCCTGCCAGAAGCCGTGGTGCTTGTAGGCCACCAACTGCTCGTCGCGCACCAGGTCGTTGAGGGGTGCCTGCTCGAACATAGTCTCGTCGCCGTCGATATAGTCCAGTGCTCCGGGTTGGCACACGAAGAAGCCGCCGTTGATCCAGCCGCCTTCGCCCTCGGGCTTTTCCTCGAAGCTGCTCACGCGCTGATCAGCCTCGATGCGCATGGCTCCGAAGCGCCCCTCGGGTTGCACGGCCGTCATGGTCACCAGCTTTTCGTGTTCCTGATGAAAATCCACCAACTGCCGAAGGTTCACGTCGGCCACTCCGTCGCCGTAGGTGAACATAAAGGGTTCGTCGTTGAGATACGGCTTGGCCCGCTTAAGACGCCCGCCGGTCATGGTGTTGAGTCCCGTATTGATCAGGGTGACCCGCCAGGGCTCGGCCTGATGGTAGCTGTGGGTTTCGATCTGGTTGTGGGCAATGTTGATGGTCACGTCGTTTTGGTGCAGAAAGTAGTTGGCAAAGTACTCCTTGATCACGTAGCCCTTGTAGCCCAGCAAGATCACGAAGTCATTGAAGCCGTGGCTGGAGTAGATCTTCATGATGTGCCAGAGAATGGGGCGCCCGCCCACCTCCACCATCGGCTTGGGGATGGTGTGCGTCTCTTCACTTAGCCGGGTGCCAAACCCACCAGCTAGCAACAGTACCTTCATGCGTTTATGCCTTGGTTGATGCGGGCAAAGATAAAATTTATCGGCAGGAACCCCGAGGGCGGAGACAGAAAGTTACGGATTGTGTTTTGATGGGTTGATAAAGTTCTTCGTGAACACGGTTGGTGAACGGATCAATACGCTGGAAAAAGACGGGGCCGCTTTAAAAGAAAAACAACGCTATACCGCTACGGTGCTGACTTGCTTCGGCTCATCGCTAACCGAAACCTGGCTACCCGCTATTTTCTCGCAGAAATAAATAATCTCTTCCGGCAATAAGGCAAACCACCGAATTTGCTCCTCCGAAAAGTGCTTCACGTAATCGTCTTCGGTAACCACAAAACCCGCTTGCCGCAGGCGTCCGCCGTAGTCGTGTCCGTAGCGACGCAGGTGGTCGTCTTGCCCGTATACCCGCTCCCGCTCCTTCGGATCAACGATGCTGGGGTCCTCGTAGGTGGTTTCCAGATCGTAGGTAGGACTCTGGATAATGGCCCATCCCCCGGGTTTCAGCACGCGCAGAATTTCCTGCATGCACCGAAGGTCGTCGCGCACGTGCTCCATCACGTGGTTGCACAGCACCACATCGAAGCTGTCGTCGGCAAAGGGAATATCGTGCAAATCCATTTTTACCTGCGCCCAGGGCGAATCCAGATCGGCCGTTATATAATCGATGTGCGAAAGCCGCTCGAAGCGCTCCACAAAGCAAATCTCCGGAGCCACGTGCAGTAATCGAATAGGCTTATCGAAGAAGTTGGTCTTCTCTTGCAAATACAACCAAAGCAGTCGGTGCCGCTCCAGCGTAAGCGAACCCGGACAGAGTGCATTGGGGCGAGAATGGATGCGTCCGTAGGGCAAGAACTTGCGGTAGGAACGTCCGTCTACCGGACAGTGTACCCGATGACCCCGATAAAAAAAGGCGAGGACATTGAGCACCTGGCGACTGAACAACTGTAGGTACTTGCGGGGAATATGTCGGGTCGCCCAACGAATGATCCACTTCATAAAGAGTAGCCTAAAAAGAATGTTTTATAACTTAATTAGTTAACTATTGAATTATGCCGGACAGGAGCGGTACTTTCCTTTCCGCCGATCCTACGAATGTAGGTATTTTGACGAATAAGGGAGTAAACTTTTGGTCTAGGAACTTTCTTTGTGCCAAAGAAATTGAGTAGCATTGTGGTTTAAATTACTGAATGTATGAGAACGTTTAAGTTCAAAACCAATATAGAAAGCGAGCGCTGCGTTGACCAGGTAGCTTCGTATCTGAACAACACCACCGACATTGCCGGTTGGGGAGTGGATACCGAAAACGCCGACAAGGTGCTGACCGTAGAAAGCAACGACCACCTGGAAAGTGACGACGTGGTGGACATTGTCAACCTAGCGGGCTTCTCGGCGCGTCCGGTGAGGAAGAAATTCTTGTATCGGCTTTTGGCCTAGATGCCCAATTTTGTAAAACAATTTAAGCGTCGGCTCGAAGCCGACGCTTTTTTTATGACTTTTCTCGCCAGCGATCCTTCCACGCCGTCTTAAGCATATCGGCCGTCCGCGGAGTGTCGTCGCTGCGGCACAGTTCTTTCAAAAAGTCCGTATCGGCGTTCCACTGGCGACCGTCAAAGAACTCTGCTCCCTTGTGATCGCGCACCTTGTAGAGCGACTTTTCGCGGTAGCAGGTGCCAATGTAGACGTGGTTCAGTTCCTGCTGTTGTGCCCAGTCGATCACCCGCCACATCATCCACTTGCCCAGGGAATGCGACTGCATGTATTCGGTGTCGTAGAACGAAAACCAGTAGTGCAGCATCCCGTCGGCCACCACGGCCAGCACGTAACCGTAGGTCTGCTCCGAAGCAGCGAAGCGAAAAACATGGGTAACCAACTCCCGATCCAGCACGTAGGCCAGCCGCTCGGCCGACATAGAACCCCCTGCAAACCGCTCTTCGGCGTACGACTGGCAAAACCCCACGAATGACGCATCATGCGTATCAAAATCGCTTCGGCCAATCACACTCATTTTGATAGCCAATGGTTCAATTTTACGATTCACCCGGCGATTCTCCGACAGGGTAGTAAACCGGCTCAGATCGACCCGCAGGCTACGCGCCAGGTAGAAGTGATCCTCGGTGAGCGTCAGATCACCGGTATACGGCAAAAAGCCCTGTCCGTAAATGGTTGGAAGTTCGTCGGTGTGCTCCTTTATGCAGTATATTGCGTACGAGAAAGTGTAGGTCGCGTAGTCGATCTGGTGCTCAGAATAGAAAATTTTCATGCGGGTAAGGTAGGGGAGAAGTCAATAATTGTCAATGGGCGAAATGAGTAGACGAAAATTCACCAAAAAAATCGCAGGACTCGTCGGAATAGGGTTGGTGCCCGGTCTTTATGCTTGGCAGATCGAGCCCTTTTGGCTGGAGTTTGTGAAGAAACCCATGCCCGTCAAAAACCTGCCCGCTCATTTGGAAGGGGCTACCCTCCTGCAAATCAGCGATGTTCACGTGGGCAATATGTTCGACTGGAACTACATTATCCGTTCTTTCCGGGAGGCTCAGCAGCTCAATCCCGATTTTGTGGTTTACACCGGTGATTACGTTAGTTACCAAGGAAAAGAGCAGATTAAGCAGTTAAAAAAGGTGTTGAAAAGCGTAGTAAGAGGAAAAAGAGGAACGATAGGTATCCTGGGGAATCATGACTACGGTAAGGATTGGTCCCAAGCCGACGTTGCCACTTTGGTAGTAAATGAGCTGGCGCAAGCGGGTATTCAGGTGCTGAGAAACGAACAAAAGGAAATCGATGGGTTAAACTTCATTGGATTTGACGACTACTGGGCTACCAACTTCTATCCTGAAAAGGCAATGGCTACCTACCGCAGCGATAAAGCCAACGTACTGCTCTGCCACAATCCTGACGTGTGCGATCTTAACGTGTGGAACGGATACCAAGGCTGGATCTTATCTGGACACACGCACGGTGGCCAATGCAAACCGCCCTTTCTGAATCCACCAATCCTGCCAGTAAAAAACAAGAAATACACCGCGGGTGAAATTGATCTACCGGATGGTAGAACCCTGTACATCAACCGAGCCCTGGGGCACCTTTTGCAGATCAGGTTTAACGTCAGACCGGAGATAACGGTGTTTACGCTGAGCAAGGATCAACCCTGAAAAGCTCGTCGGCGGTTCCTTCGGCAAAATCCGTCCACCGCTATCAGAATTAGCTGACAAATCACTACTTTGGGGTTTGCGTCCTTCTAAAGCTTACACCCCATGAACCAGCCACCTCAAAATTCTCCATCCCGTTCGAAAGTTTGTCCGCGGTGCCGCGCTTTCGGCCGCCAGCTTTCTCATTGTTCCTCGTCACGTGCTGGGCGGTCCCGGGTTCACAGCTCCCAGCGACCAGGTAACAGTCGGCATTGTGGGTGCCGGAGGGAAGGGAAAGCAGAATACCGCCGAGCTGCTTTTCGACGACGTGCGCGTGGTGGCGGTGGCTGATCCTTCGTACTACTGGAACTTGCAGGAATTTTACTACCGCACCGAAGCGGGGCGCGGACTGGTCAAAAAGATGGTGGAGGATCACTACGCTCAAAAAAACATAAAGAGTGAAGTAGCGGAGTATCTGGACTTTCGCGTCATGCTGGAGAAGGAAACCGAACTAGACGCGATCATGTGCGCCACTCCCGACCATACGCACGCCTACGTGTCATTGCTGTCGATGCGGGCGGGCAAGCACGTGTTCTGCGAAAAACCGCTCACCCACAATATTTGGGAAGCCCGGCAGGTGCAGCAGGTGGCCCGCGAAACCAAGTTGGCCACCCAGATGGGCAACGTGGGCCACAGCACCGATGGCATGCGGCAAACGGTAGAATATCTGCGGGCCGGAGCCATCGGCACGGTGCGTGAGGTGCACGCCTGGGTGCCCGCCACCCGCTGGAACCCCGGCCTGGAGGGACTGCCCACCGGCACCTCGCCCAAACCGGCGGGCTTCGACTGGGACCAGTGGCTCGGGCCGCGGGAGCCGGTGCCCTACCACGAGGCCTACACCCCGGTGAAGTGGCGCGACTTCTGGCGCTTTGGCTGCGGAGCGATGGGTGATTTTGGCTGCCACGACATGGATGCCGCCACCTGGGCATTTCATCTCAAAGCGCCCACCAGCGTAGAGCTGCACCCGGCGGGTTATAGCGACGCGGAAATTATTCCCTACGGCGAGATTGGCTACTATCACTTCGATCAAATCGATGAGCAACAACCGCTGAAGCTCACCTGGTACTCGGGAGGCGTGCAACCGCCCCGCCCCGAACAGTTGCCTGCTTCGGTGGCAATGCCCCGCCGGGGGACCCTTTTCGTGGGCGACCAGGGCATTATCTTAAACGACGGAGGAGAGCGGGTGCCGCAGTTATTTCCCGAGGCCCGGGCTGCGGAGTTTACCCCGCCCAAACCCACCCTGGCCCGCTCCAACGGTCACTTCCGTGATTGGGTAGACGCCATCAAGGGTGGTGACGCTGCTAGTGCCAACTTTGAGTACGGAGCCCGTCTAACCGAGTTGACCCTGTTGGGCGTGCTTTCGCTGCGCTTGGGTGGTAAGAAGCTCGACTGGGACTATGAGAATATGAAAGTTAAAGGGTTGCCCGAAGCGAATGCGTTTATTCGGGAGCCGGTCAGGGAGGGGTGGGAGTTGGGGTAGGGTTTATTACCCAAAAACCCCTAGGTAGTATACCCAGGGGCTTTAATTGGTCCGCTGGTTAGCTTCAGTGAAGCACTATCGTGGCACCAGTACAATTCTAGTGTCTCTAGCGAAGCGCTCGGGGGCGCTGAAACCCGGATAGGAAAAATCTACACGTCCCTTGCCTATAAGAAACTCGAATCGTGCTTCTGAAGAGTTAACCGCTGGTTCCTTGGCAGGGTTGCTAGTAGAGCCATTCCACGCCATTGCCTGTGAGGCAGCGGCTGATGTAGGGCGTATTACAGCTGTTCTAAAGTAGATATTGTAATTTTGAGACCGAAGCACGTAATCGCAATCATCGGAGTTTCCATTAAGATTAAACTTTCCAATATAGTTTACCGGCCACAGGGTACCTGCGGTGGTTGTATTCCAAGCAGTATTCTTTGTATTGAAAAAGCTGCCATTATCGCAACTTGCGGCAGCGGAACGGGATGTTTCACTGGCATCCTGGGGATCTTGAGCAAAAGCGTCAGCGTATTTTTCCGTCTGAGCTAGTGAGGTATATACCGCCGCTGAGATGTCTCGATTAGCATTTGTATAAGACTGACCAGTCTGCTCAAATACGCGCTTGTTAACATCATGCATCAAGTCCCGAATAGTGGTAGCCTGATGAGTGCTCATGTCTTCTTTCAAGTGAATTTGGTAACGAGCTTCTATAAATAAAGAGGCTTTTTCATAATCCATAGCCTGATAGGCATTAGATATTCGAGTCACTTCTTCGCTATCTAGGGTTTTGTAGAAGTTTTCGGCTAGGTACTCGATTTCCTTTGAGACCAAGGCCTCACTTGTCTGGGGAGCCACCATTTCCTCGTCATTCTGACAAGATACTCCTAATGTAACAATGATAACGGCTAAGATTAACGATAATTTCTTCATGGTTAAGGGGGGTAAAAGGTTAAAGATGTGAATAAAAAGTAGACTGAAACCTAACTAGGCGATCAATATCTACCCTTGCTAGTAAGTGTAAAAAACTCTCTTATACCCTATAAAAAAATTAAGTTTTTTTGTATAACCGCTCAAATAGAGCTTGAAGCCGGTAAAGATGTGCTAAAAACTGAAGAAATTATTTACTAAAGTGATACACAGATAATAAGAATTGTACGTAATGATATGATAACATAAACTTAATATCCGTCATTCTGATTTACTTAGCAGAAGCACTTCCTTTGTGTAAAGGAAAAGAACAGAAATGGACAAACCCGTAGATTCGGCTCAAGAGCAGCAATGGTTAATTGCACTGGGGAAAGGAGACCGAAGCGCCTTTCAGGCAGTATATGACACCCACTGGCAAGCAGTATATCGTTTGGCGGCCGGTATACTGCGTGATTCTGATAGGGCTGAAGAAGCAACGCAGGATGTATTTGTGAGCTTATGGATGCGACGTGAACGACTAAATATTCGTGGTCCGTTGTCGGCTTATCTGAAGCAATCCGTAAAGTATACTGCCTATAAAGCTCTCCGAGAGGTTAGCAAATTGACTGAACTTACGCCCGCGTTAGAGCACGTCGACACAAATCCTAGCCCTCACGAAATAATAGCTTTTGAAGAGCTCCAAGAACGATATCACCGGAAACTAATCAGTTTGCCCGAAAAACAGCGGCAAGTTTTTCTTTTGCATCGAGAGCAAAGCCTCACCTATCTTCAAATTGCGCAGGAACTCGGTGTATCCCCCAAAACAGTAGAGGCCCGAATGAGCAAGGCACTACGCTTTTTGAGCCTCCATCTTCGCCAGTATCTCTTTTTTTTCTTTCTCTAGTGTTAATGCCAAATGCTTGACGGTCAGTGCTGTGAAGGTCAGAAAGACGTTTGCAATTAACCGGTTAAAAAAACATAAAAAAATCCGTAGGGTGCCAGTGGGTTTTCAGTACTTATCATTGAATACGCTAAACTCACTAACGCATGGTATCGCAGGAATTTTATCGTCTGGCCCAAAAATACCTAGATGGTACCATCACTCCCGAAGAGCAGCGCGCGCTTGACGCTGAAACCGAACGCCGCGCAAGCGCACAGCCACCTCCCACTAAGCAGCAAGAAACGCGTGAGCGAATCTGGGATCAGGTTACGCAGCGAACGCAGCCCCTTTTTGTTAAAAGAAAACGCTTTCCGAAAGTTCGCTACCGGTACGCTGCGGCCGTAGCCGGTCTGCTGCTTACCATAATTGGATTATGGAGGTTCGACAAAGTCCATGACCTTACCCTGCTCGGGGTAGCCACCCAAAAAGTGACAACCGGAGCGGGCCAGCAGCGGTCCCTTATTCTTGAGGACGGTACCGTGGTTCGCCTCAATGCGAACAGTTCGTTAGAATTTAGGGCGCGCTTTGGGCGTCGCTCCCGCCGCGTTCACCTGCAGGGAGAAGCCTACTTTGAAGTAGAGCACCAAATTGATCGGCCCTTCATCGTTTCGGCTTCGTCAGCGCAGGTGAGGGTCGTTGGTACCTCGTTCAACGTCAGTTCTCCTTCGGACAGTTCGGTTACGGTTGCCTTACTTGAGGGGTGCGTTGAACTGGGTCTCAGCGAACTCGGATCGCCTTCCGTACGGCTAAAACCCGGCGAAGTAGCACGAGTCTACCGCGACACGATTAGCAAGCGCGTTACCAGCGTCAGCAACTATACCTCTTGGTTCAACAAAAGGCTGATTTTCAACCGTACGCCTTTAACTGAAGTAGCTCGTCAACTCACGGAAATATACCAAATCCAGATCAACGTAGGTAGCAACGTGTCCCAGGAATTGACACTAACGGCCGATTTGCCACGATGCCCCCTGGATCAGGTGTTGGCTAACATTGCTTACACCCTGAACCTTCAGGTTGTCCATCAGACCGATACTTGGGTGTTTTCTCCGCCTGATATTTCTCAACCCTAAACATTTCACCAATTACGTTTTAGATATGCTGACTCTACTTAAAAGAGGTCTGTGTTTGCTGCTACTCAGCTTCACGGTTAGCCTCCCCCTAACCGCCCAAGCCTTTGTTTCTGCCCGGCAGCAAGTGCCATCGCAGGCAAATCAATACGTGCGCGCCAGTGCTCAGGTGTTTTCCTTTCGTTTTGACAATACCCCACTCCCTCAGGCACTCAAGCGAGTAGCCGATCAAGCGGGTCTGGGACTCTCATACAACTCAAAACTCATTTCCGAAGATCATTGGGTGTCAGTCGACCTTCGGGAAGCGACCATACCGGAGGTGCTAGATCATCTGTTGGCTGGAACCGAAGTGACGGCGGATGTGTCTCCCGATCGAGTAATTCGCCTTCGACGGCGAGTATCGCAATCGGTAGACCAAGAAGTGCGAGGCCGGGTAATTGATGCAAGTACCCAACAACCGCTTCCGGGAGTTAATATCCAGATTCCTAACACAATCATCGGAACCAGTACTGATATTGATGGTCAGTTTCAGCTGACGGTTGCTGACTCGGTTGACTATCTTATTTTTTCGTATATCGGCTATGAGACAGTAGAACAACCAATAAACAACGCATCTTTTTTGGAGGTGGCTCTTACGGCAAGTACTAACACGCTAGATGATGAGGTGGTGGTGGTAGGTTACGGTACCCAACGTCGCAGTGATCTGACGGGAGCCATAAGTTCAGTAGATGGCCAGTTGATAGAAGAAATGCCGGTGGCCTCCTTCGACCAAGCATTACGCGGGCGCAGCGCCGGGGTGCAGGTGACGCAGACCTCCCATACCCCGGGGGGCGGAGTTTCCATTCGGGTACGGGGAGGCAACTCAATCACGGCAGGCAATGAACCGCTCTTTGTCATTGACGGCGTACCAGTCTTTGACGTGAACCAGCAGGGCGGCTCCTGGAACAGTCAACAACCCCTTAATGTGCTCAGTACGATCAATCCGAATGATATTGCCTCCATTGAGATTTTGAAAGACGCGTCGGCAACGGCCATCTACGGAGCCCGAGCGGCGAACGGTGTTGTACTGGTCACCACCAAACGGGGCACATCAGGACAAGGAAAAATCACGGCTAGTGCCTATTACGGGGTACAGGAGGTATCAAACCCCCTGGAAATGCTTAACGCTCGTCAGTTTGCCGAATTGACCAACGAAGCATTTACCGCAGCGGACCGTGACCCGGTCTTCAATCCTGATACCTTGACATCGAATACCGACTGGCAAGATGCTTTGTTCCAGGTAGCTCCTATTCAAAATTATCAGATCAGCTTTTCGGGCGGAAACCAAGGAAACTATTACCTTTCGGCTAATCTTTTTCAGCAGGATGGAGTGGTGAAAGGCTCCGATTTTTGGCGAGGTTCACTTCGTTTCAATAACGATCGACCGGTTACCTCCCGGCTAACCGTGGGTAATTCTATTACGCTGAGCCGAACGGCCAGTCAGCGGGTAGCTACCGAATCAGGCAATAGCGTTGTGCGACGTGCGTCACGTATTTCACCAACCCTGCCAGTGTACGATGCCTTTGGAGACTATACCTGGGGGGGACAAGTGGGAAATGGAGTCTCTGCCGAGTCTAATCCGCTGTTTGAGGCTCAGGCTATTACCAGCGAAAAATACCTTACCCGCATGTTGGGTAGCGTGTACGCTGAGTATCAAGTGGCCAATCCGCTGACGCTACGAATACAGTTGGGTACCGACCTGGTGTTTGCCCGCGATAACTACTACGAACCTCGTGAGCCAAGAGGCAACCGGACGGTGAGCGGCCAAGGGTTTGCTACCGTGGCTAGCAATGAGAGCCGTACTTTTCTTAACGAAAATACACTGACGTACGCTAACCAGTGGGGCGACCATGCGCTGACCGTGTTGGGAGGATTCACCGTACAGGCGTTCCGCTTTGAGGAGTTACGAAGCATTGCTGACCAGTTTGCCACCGACGAACTCACGTATTTTAATATGGCTTCGGCTATTCGTAATGCCTACTGGCCCCGACAGAACTACGACCGTTCGGCTATTCTGTCGTATCTGAGTAGAGTAAACTATAACTATCAAGGAAAATATTTGCTAACCGCTGCCGTACGTGCCGACGGATCGTCCAAGTTTGGCGATGGTAACAAGTGGGGGCTCTTTCCTTCGGTAGCGGCAGCGTGGCGGCTTTCCGACGAATCGTTCCTATCGTCTGCATCCTGGCTCAACGATCTTAAGCTTCGGGTGAGTTGGGGACTCACGGGTAACCAAAACATCCCTTCTTATCGCTCGCTGGGCCAGGTGAGCGAGGCCAATTACGTATTTAACGAAATAAAGACCATTGGGCAAACGCTAGTAAACGTCGCTAACCCTAACCTACAGTGGGAGACCACCAACCAAACAGACATCGGCATTGATGCTGCTTTCTGGAGTGGCCGACTATCGGTTACCGCCGATTACTACTACAAACGAACGAGCGACCTGCTGTACGATGTGAGCCTTCCCCGTACCACCGGCTTTGCTTCTTCGGTGCAAAACATTGGTAGCTTAGAAAACGAGGGCCTAGAATTGGCAATAACGACAGTGAATGTTGAGAACAGCCAGATCTACTGGGAAACCAGCTTCAATGTCGCCCGTAACCGCAGTGAAGTTCTTAATTTAGGACAAGAAACCGAACGACTCATTGAAAGGGTGGACGGCATTTTGCGAGTAGGAAAACCTATTGGTTCGTTTTATGGCTACCAAACTGATGGTATTTTTCAGTCAGTGCAGGAAGTAGAGGACGGTCCTCAGGCCGATGCACAGCCCGGCGATCGGCGCTACGTTCGATCTTAGTGGGCCCGATGGCGTGCCGGATGGCGAGATTACCAGCGACGACCGCACCATTATTGGCAACGCTCAACCCGACTTCTTTGGGGGGCTCAGTAGCCGGTTTAAGTACCGAGGGTTTGAATTTAACTTCATGTGGCAGTGGGTGTTGGGCAACGAGCTGTATAACATGAGCCAGCGAGAGCTTCTTTCCTTGGACGGACGTAATAATAACACCACCGATGCTTTGAACCGCTGGACTCCCGCTAACCCATCGACTGAACTACCACGGGCTACCTTCGATGCTCCTCCGTATCGTTTCTCTGATTTCTATCTGGAAGATGGTTCATTTCTACGCCTGAGTAACGTAACGATCGGCTACACGCTTCCGGAACAGCTACTATCGGCTACCCCCTTGCGGCAGGTGCGTGTCTATGCCACCGGGCAGAATCTACTCACTTTCACCAACTACACGGGCTATGATCCTGAGGTGAATCGCTTCGGACAAAGCACCCTGGAAATCGGAGCAGATTACTTCGGTTATCCCAATGCCCGGGTGTATACGTTCGGAGTTGACATTTCTTTTTAGTGTATCAAAATCATTTTTATACAATGAAAAATATCCTGAAATTACCCTACATCCTTTTTCTGACGGTTTCATGTAACCTGCTGGAAGAAGAGCCGGAGAACTTTTTCTCCGAAGATAACTTTTATAGAACCCAACTGGACGCCGAATCGGCCATTAACGCGGCCTACCGCCCCCTGGCCGCCAGCCCCAGTCCCGACAATGGAGTGTACAATGACTGCTTGTGGTATCTGGCAGACCTAGCTTCAGACAATACCACTACTGGTCCCACCGAGGCGGACTTAGAACGGAGCCAGATTGATAACTTCACCTTTGATGCCACCAACGCGGTGTTCATGCGTACTTGGTCAGCCTCCTACGATGGGATTAACAAAGCGAATATTGTGCTGGAAAAAGTGCCACCTATCTCGTTTGATCGACCAGAGCGTAAAGAAACGGTTTTGGGCGAAGCCTACTTCTTACGAGCACTTTATTACTTTAATCTAGCACGGCTTTTCGGTGATGTACCTTTGTTAACCGAACCCTTCACCGCACTAGATCAAGAACAACAACCCTCACGAAGTGCGACTGAACAAGTTTATGAGCAGATTATTGCCGACCTACGAATGGCTGAAGAACAGCTTCCACCCCAATGGTCAGGGGATGATATAGGCCGGGCTACGAAGGGGGCTACTACTGCCCTAATGGCTAAGGTCTTTCTAACCCAAGAAAATTGGAGCGATGCGGTTACGAAAGCCCAGGAGGTGATGAGCAGTGGTCAGTACGCCCTCTTTGACACATATGAAGAAGTGTTTTTATCGAGCCAGTCACTGGAGCCAGCTCATAACGAAAATGGGATAGAATCTATCTTTGAGGTTCAGATGCGTTCTAACCAAGAATTACGTAATAGGTTGGTCAGCTCATTGGCCCCGCAAGGATCGTTTATCATCAATAGCGGGCGTAGCCCTGGTGACGGTATATACGTGCCAACCGAGTCGTTCTACGCGGCTTACGCCAATGAAGATGCGCGCAAGGCATGGAACTTTATCAACCGGTACGAAGGTCCGAACGGCGATACCGTAGAGGTGCAACCCCACTTCTATAAGTATCGTGATCCGGGTATGGGATCAGCTAGCTCAAGTAATAATTATTATGTGCTACGCTACGCTGATGTGTTGCTGATGTTTGCTGAAGCAACCAATGAAGTAAGCGGGCCAACTATCGCCGCGTACGATGCCATCAATCAAGTACGGACTCGAGCGGGACTCTCAACGTTAGCACCTGGTTTATCATCAGATGCGTTTCGTGATGCAGTGTTGCAAGAGCGCGCGTTGGAATTTCCTTGGGAAGGGCACCGCTGGTTTGACCTGGTGCGTACCAACCGGTTAGCGTCTGCGATGCAGGAGCAGGGAAAGAATGTTCAATCCTATCACCAGCTTTATCCGATTCCACAAAGAGAACGCGATTTGAATCCATCTCTGACGCAGAATTCCGGATACTAGTGCCCCCGGCGCTAGCAAGTAATCATTAGAAATCGACAGTAAGCCTTCAAAAGGATACCGCATCATCTATTCACTCCAGCACCTCGCGCAGCACCGCCAGCGACTTCACCTCGCCGAAGCTAGCAATGTGCAGTTGATAGAATCGAATCAGGTCGTCGAGCAGCTGCTGCCGCACCGCCCGGGGCACTATCGAGCGTTCGGTGTAGCGGTAGTCAAGCAACTGCGTGAGCAACTGCTCTTGGTTGAGCACTTGCGTAGGTTCACCAACGAACTCGTACACCTGCACAAAAAAATCGCGCGCCGACTGCGGGATAAAGCCCAGGTAGCGGCTTAGCTTCAGCAGAAACTGCAAATGAAAGTTCTCGTAGCTTTCGTCCATATGGTCAAACACGCGCAGCGACTGCCCAATAAAGGCGAATAACTCCGAATTCCCTTCCTCTTCCTTTAAACTCTTGTTCAGCACTTCGGTCACGAACAAGGCGATGCTCGACTTAAGCACGTTGTAGGGAATCGTCTGGTAGGGTTCGGAACACTGCAACTCAGAAATTCTGGTCAGTCCGGCGGTTTTCTTGTGGTACACGACCAAATCCAACGGAGTGAGCGGCTGAAAGAACGATATTTTGCTCTTCGATTTGCGGCTACCGCCTCGAACGCTGTTCACGATGTACGATTGCAAACCAAAGTCTTCGGTATAGATACGCGTGACGATCGAGGTCTCTCGGTATTTGACAAAGTTCAGGACGATCCCCCGGGTTTTAAACAGCATAACAACGATATCCTTTGAGCAAAAACAAACAAGCGGGCGCATCCCGTTCACGGAATTACCGCCAGTTTGCCTACGTAGGTTTCCTCTCCGTCGGCCGTAGCGCTAAAGAGCAAGTACACTCCGGTACTTACGGATTGTCCGGCCCGGTTTCGCCCGTCCCAAGTGGCGGTGCCGCCCTGCGCCCGCAGCTCCCGCACCAGCGTTCCCGAAATAGTCGTAATCTTCACCGTAGCATCTTCCGCCAACCCCCGAATACCGACTGTCCCTCCAAAACTGCTCGGCACCGGATTCGGAAACACCTGCACCGATTGGTGGGTACTGCTCCCTTCGGTGGCGCCGCCCCGGTACGAAACCACCCCCCGGTCGGTAGCAACAAATACTTCCCCGTCGAGCGGATTAATGGCAATGTCCCGAATAACGTTAGAAACCAGGGGGCTATTCTCCGGCGTGAAGCGGTTGACTAATTCCTCACCGGTTTCGGAAAACAACCAAAGTCCGTTGCGGGTACCCACCCATTTGCGGTTACCGCCGTCTACGGCCAGGCAGGTGACGTACTCGTCGCGCAGCAGAAACTGTCGCTCGAACACCGGTTTCACCAGCGTCACCTCCGAAAACACCCGGGCGGGATTGGGAATATAGGCAATTCCCTGGTCGCCACCGATCCACACCAGCCCGTTGCGGTCTACCACCAAGTCGGTGATGCGTTGGCCGGGCAGATCAGCCGCATTCATGTTCCTGGCCACCGACTGCACTTCGTCGGCCGATTCGTTGTACACAAGAATATCAGCGCCCGGCCCACCTGGGTTCTCAGAATTGCCCGCCACCATCCACACCAAACCGCTGAAATCGACGGCCAATCGGCGCGGGTGAACCGCCTGAAGTAAAGGATTGGTAACCGTCTGCCAAGTGGATTCGCTGGGCGAAAACGAAAGCAGGGAAGCGGTTTCTCCGAAGCGACCTACCCAGAGCCGCCCTTCACGGTAGGCCAGTGCCGTAAACGCTTCTCCCCCTGCGTCGCCCGGTGCGGGCTGCGCCGAAAACTGTTGCTCACCGTCCCACTGCAGCAGTCCTTGCCCGAACGAGGCCAGGTAGTAGGCCCGCGTATTCGGGTCGAAAACCGCATCAAGGATTCGGGTTTCGACCGGGGGCGGGGAATAACTGGCCCACCGGCCCTGAAAGAACGAAGAAAACCGGCCGCTCGGAGAATCGTCCAGCGCCAGTAGTCGGTCGTTGGTCCAGCGCAGGTGCGGGAGATTGTCAGAAGCAGGACCGTTGGGAGAAAATTCGGCGAAGGTATCTCCAGTCAGCCGCAGCAAACCCCGGTTTCGGTCGGCGATCCAGAGATTGCCCTGTTCGTCTGCTTCGGCATCCTGCGGAGCTATACCCGACTCATTGCGCACGATGGTTGAGCCATTGAGGGTTACTACCTGCTCATCTGTTACCGCAACCAATGACGTAGCGGTGGCGCGAAGCGCCCGAAACGAACGGGTAGTAGTTAGCGCGGTCGGCTGCCACTGCCCGCCGAGGCGCTGAAACAAACCCCGCCCGTCGTAGGCGGCGTAGAGCGTGCCGTCCTGGTAGGCTACGTGCCGAACGTCACTCTCCGGCAAGCCCCCGGGAGGAGGGAAGCGACGCCACGTGCGAAAATCTTGCTGGTTGGTGGTGGTCGCCAGCGCGTTAGCGATGACACCCTCATTGGTGGCTAAAAAGATACTGTCGGCCGATGTGGTTGTCCGATAGATCGCCAGGGGATCGCCGGTTACGCTGAGCCGGGTGTAAGAGGCCGCTATTTTAAGGATGCCGGCGGTCAGCGTAAGCACCCGCACTCCCTGACTGCTGCTCACGAAGACGGTGCTTCCTCGCCAGTGAATGTCGTAAATGGCCTCGGCTTCCTGCTCGCTGGCTCGCTGGAGCAGATCAAACGTTTGGATTTCACCATTAAGTAGCACGTCAATTCGGCCGCTCCGGTAGGCCAGCATCAAAGCGCCTAGGGTGGATTCGTAGGCCAAGGCAACTACGCCGACATCGCTGAAACCGTCATTTTTGGACAAAATTCGGACGCTGCCGTCAGCACGAGACACGGAAAACAAACCGTTGGTCGCCGCGGCGTATACCCGCTCGGGCGTGACCGCCAGGTGGTTTAGGCGGTAAGAAAAGTGGGTGCGCCAGGTGCCGATAGGAACGGAAGACTGGGCGCACAGAACCAGCGGCCAAACCGCCAGGCCAATCCCCAACAGGACTCCTAGCGCTGCACGAAATCTTCGGATAGTATTCATCGGTTACTGCTCGGAAGAAGACGGGGCGCTATCCCTTTGGTCACGGAAGAAGTGGTGCCTACTACGCGCTTCGTAATGGGTGTGGTCGCCTACCTGAAGCTGATCATCCGCGGCAGAGAGACGGTAAGAATAGGAAGCCGGAGCGCCCGACACAGCACAGATCGCGTGCACCTTGGTCACGTATTCGGCCACCGCCATCAGGTTGGGCATGGGTCCGAAGGGCCGCCCTTCGTAATCCATGTCTAGGCCCGCTATAATCACCCGCTTGCCGCTATTGGCCAGTTGATTACACACCGAAACAATGGCCTTGTCGAAAAACTGCGCTTCGTCGATGCCCACTACCCGGCAGTCGGCGGTGCGCGCAAGAATATCCTGCGCTTGGGCCACACTAACCGAAGGGATCCGGGTCTGGTTGTGAGAAACCACGTCGTGGGCGTGGTAGCGATCATCTACCGCCGGTTTAAAGATCCGCACGGTTTGTTTGGCGATGATGGCTCGGTTCAGCCGACGGATCAGTTCCTCAGTTTTGCCCGAGAACATGCAGCCGCAGATCACTTCGATCCATCCGGCCAGGGGCTCGCCCGGCGGTAGTCCTCCAATTTGTGGTTCGGTAAACATCGGGTTGAAATAGAGATTATGAACCGCAAAATAAGAAACTAAAGGCTTTTAAGTGATATATTTGTCGGATATGGCCCTTCTTCGGGAGCCTAAGCACCGCCACAAAGTATTTCATTCAATGGAGTCTTCCTTAAACCATGCTGCCCTAGAGCAATACAGTAGAACGTTTAGCGAACGGGTGGTGCGCGAGGTATACGCACATCAGCAACGGGTGAGCGGACCGGATATTCTGTTGATCAGCCCCGTGAAGCAGGTAAACCTCTTCGTCATCAAGGCACTGTTCGAGCAGTGGCAGCAAGAAATCGACCGACTGGAAAGCCCGTACTTCGATTATGATCACGAGGAGGTGCAGTTGGCTCTGGAAGAATTTATGAACACGTTGTCGCAGCACATCTCGGTGGCTGAAGCGGAGTTGTATCCGTTGCTGGTCACTGCTACGCAGGATGCGCTGCTGCTGGCGCTCTCGCCCAAAGAATACTTTCGTCGCGGCCTAGACCGTCTGAATCGAGATAAGCTCCACATTGAAGACGTGAAGGCGTGGATCAAATACGTGAAAATAAACCGTGCCCCACTGGATGCCCTTTCGGACCGGGTGGTGGGAAGCAACGGGGCGGGCGTATCGGTGGACGAAGCGGGTCGTCTGTTGCAGTTGAAGGCCGACGAACTCCCGGCTGGGCTGCCGGCCGATTATCAACCGGCATTTTCGCAGGTGGCTTTGCTCACGGAGCAAGAGCTGCTCGAAACCGAACAACCGGCTCCCCCTCCTCCGGAACCTATTTCTGAGGTGATCGAGCCCGCTCCCCGAATAGAAGAGGAAGAAACCATCGAGGCCCCCGCCCCGCCCCGCACGCTTAACGATGAGCTTACTTCTACACAGCGCGCTACCCTGGCTGACATTCACCAGCAGCAAAAAATCGCTAACATCAAGTCGTACATTGGGGTGAACCAGCGCTTTATGTTCATCCGTGAGTTGTTTGAAAACAACGCTGAAGCGTATAATCAGGCCCTGGATGAGCTAGAACAGCAAAATACTTACATTGAGGCCTTCAATTACCTGCGCAACCAGTACGCCCAGCCCAATCGCTGGAAGATGGATTCGGAAGAGGTGGTAGAGTTCCTGGAGATTATTGCGAAGCGGTTCTGATCCCGAAACGGTTTCAACGCTTGTTCATCCGGCTTCCTGCTTGAAGAAAGTAACTTCGACGTTGGTATCTAGCACCGTACTTTCTCTACTATCCATCCCAACCAATCCACTACCGCGTGAGCAACTGCATGCGGTGCGCGTTGAGCTTGAGGAGGATAAACAAGAGAGTTGTGAATGCCCACAGTGAGGAGCCGCCGTAGCTGAAGAAGGGAAGGGGGATGCCAATCACGGGAAACAGGCCGATGGTCATGCCGATGTTAACGGCGAAGTGGAAGAACAAAATCGCCGCTACCGAGTAGCCGTAGACCCGGGCGAAGGTCGATTTCTGCCGTTCGGCAATGGTGGTCACCCGAATGAGCAGCGCGACGAACAGTCCGATCAACAGCAAACTGCCCAGCCAGCCGTGCTCTTCACCAATGGTGCAGAAAATAAAGTCGGTGCTTTGCTCGGGCACAAAGTCGAACTTGGTTTGGGTACCTTCTAAAAACCCCTTGCCCCAGAAACCCCCCGAGCCAATGGCAATTTTAGACTGGGTCACGTTCCAGCCGTAGCCCAGTGGGTCGGCATCGGGGTTGATGAGCGCCTTTACGCGGTTCTGCTGGTGGGGCTTGAGCACGTTGGTCATAAACAGGTCCACACTCACTACCACCGCAATCACGGATAGGGTAGAAGCCGCGATCACCACAATGCGTCGGGTTTTCTTGGCATTGACGCCAATGAGTAGAAATGCGGTGACCACGGCGGCAATGATCAGGTATACTTGGTCGATGTACAGGCTGAGCACAAACAACACACCTACGGCGATACCAATGCCCAACAGTAGCGGTGAGAAGCCTTCTCTATAAAAAACAATCACCAGGGCACTGTAAACCATGGCCGTGCCGGTGTCGCCCTGCAGAACAATGAGCACTGCCGGAAGCAGGGTGATTGCAAACAGGATAAGTTGTGGCCCGATCGCGCTAAATATTTTGGAGTTGAGGCTGATGTATTTGGCCACCGCCAGTGCCGTAGCAAACTTGGCGAACTCGGAGGGCTGAAGACGAAAGCTACCGATGGCGAACCACGATTTGGAACCGGCGATTTCGCGCCCGAACAACAAGACGCCGACCAGCACCAAAATCACTACGGCGTAGATGGGGAGGGCAAAAGAGTCGTAGAAACGGAAGTCCATTAGCATAATCACCGTAATGATGATCACGGAAGTGCCGATCCAGATTAACTGCCGCCCCGAGTTAAGGGACATCGAGAAAATACTCTGGTCAACCTGCTGTGGATCATACACGACAGCAAAAATATTAAGCCAACCCAATCCGACCAGCACGAAGTACAGAATCACGACGCTCCAGTCGACTTGGTTTCCAAACTGCTGTTCTCCTCTCATTTTTTTGGTTCTAGGTTCTGAGTTCTAGGTTTTATTTCGTTGAGAAATCAGAAACCACAATACTAATGGTAATCAATAAATGAAATCGCCTTTTAGGATATAATCTTCGATGGCGGGGCGGTCGGTACAGTCTTTCAGATACTTCTCGATCATCAATCCTGAGATACCCGCCGCCGCTCTTGCTCCCGCGCCGGCGTTCTCTACGTACACCGCCACGGCAATTTTCGGATCATCCTTCGGGGCAAACGCAATAAATACCGAATGGTCTTCTTCACCCCGGTCTTCGTTATCTACCGTACCCGTTTTGCCGCAAACTTCAATATCGGATAATTTGGCCCGATACGAACCGGTGCCTCGGTCCACCACCGCCGCCATCGCCTCTACGGCCACGTCGAAGTACTTCGGTTCGATCATGGTAAAGTGTTTCTCCTGATACTGTTCCAGCGGCTTTCCGTCTTCTCCGATTGATTTGATCAGGTGCGGAGTGATGTAGTGCCCCCGGTTGGCAATGATCGCCGCCAGGTTGGCCATTTGCAGCGGTACAATCTGTAGCTCGCCCCGGCCAATGGCGTTGGAGTAGATCGTCGAGAACTTCCAATGGTTGTCGCCGTAGATGCGGTCGTAGAGCGATGGACCGGGAATATACCCACCCTTTTCGTGGGGCAGATCAACCCCCAGCGGCTGGCCCATCCCGAAGCTCATCACGTATTCGCGCCACTTGGTGAGTCCGATTTCGGTATCTATAAAAGTATTGTCCGATTTGCCCTGGTTGAGGATGCGCTTGTATACGTTCCAGAAGTAAGGATTACACGATACCTCAATGGCCTTGCGCAAATCAGCGTGCGAGTGCGGGCCGTGGCACGAAATAATGCTGCGGTCGCACTTGAAAACGGTGTTCTCTGAAACCACTCCTTCCTGCAGTGCGATAAGGGCCTGCACGATTTTGAAGATAGAGCCCGGAGGGAAAGCGCCCATCAGCGGGCGGTTGAACAGCGGCTTGGTCGTATCCGAAGCCAGCTTTCCGTAGGTCTGGCTAAAGGTGCTTCCCGATAGTTGGTTGGGATCGTAGGAAGGGGCCGACAGAAAAGTAAGGATCTCGCCGGTTTTGGGCTCAATCGCCACGATACTGCCGCGCTTGCCCTGCATCAGGGTTTCGGCGTAGCCCTGCAAATTGATGTCAATCGTAGATTGTAAGTTGTCGCCCGCGATGGACAACGTATCAAAGTCACCATCTTTAAACGAGCCTTTCTCCACGCCTCGCACGTTCACCATTTTGTAGCGAACCCCGCGTTTGCCGCGCAGTTCGGGTTCGTACTTGGATTCCAGTCCGCTGATGCCGATATAATCACCTTGCCGGTAGTACGCGGCTGAGTCGCGCTCCAACTGATAGCGGCTAATCTCGCCAATGTAGCCCAGGGCATTGGCCATGCTCCGAAAGGTGTAGGCGCGGTTGGTGCGGGCCTGGATGCGAAAGCCCGGGAAGTTAACGAGATAATCCTGCACCGTGGCGAAGGTGGCGTTGGAAACCTGTTTGATAAAGATTGAAGGCTTCACGTAGGAGTAGCGCTTCGCCTTATGCAGTTTTTCAATAAACTCTTGCTTGGTGATATCGAAGAGCTGACAAAAAGCCAAAGTGTCTTCAATTTCTACTTCTTTGGGGATAACTTCCAGATCATACACCGGTGCGTTGTACACCACCAGTTTTCCGTTGCGGTCGTAGATGAGCCCCCGGAAGGGATAGCGCACCACCCGCTCGATGATATTGTTGTTGGCTTTCAATTCGTATTCCTCATCCATTACTTGAATAGCAAAAAGCTTGATCAAGAAGATGACTGCTACCAGGATAAAGGTGAGTCGAATGACGTATTTTCGGTTGTTGTTCATAATACGGTTCGGCGGGATGAAGCGGACAGAATATACTGGATAATTACCATCATCAGCAGGGTAAAGATAGCACTCGCGAAAGTTTTTGCAAGCGACAAGCCAAAAAGCTGAAGGTCGGCGGCTTCAATCAAAAAGATGAGCGCGTGGTGGATCAGCAGCATCGGAAATGCGTAGGCAGCAAACCAACGCAGTCCGAGCGCCTGGGGCGTGGGAGTTGCGCCAATGTCATAACCACCGCGGGGAGTGAGAAACGTGAGCCAGCGGGGCCGGATGAACATGATGAACACACTCGCTGCCGCGTGGATCCCCAGCGTATTGTAGAAGGCATCCACCAGCAAACCCGACGTGAACCCGAGCAGCATGGCCGTTATCACTCCGATTTCAATGGGGAGCAGCAGAATGAAGGCGATATATACGTAGCAGAAAGCGGTGTCGAACAGCACCAGGTTACGAACCACCACAATTTGAAGAATGATGAATACGAAGAAGTTGAGCAACTGGGGCAGTAGCTGGCGGCTATTCATTGGCGAAGCGGTGTTTCTGTACCAAAGAATCTTTTTCGTGCTTCAGCGTATTGTTCACCACGTACACATAGCCGAGCTGGTAAAAATTTGTTGCCAGGTTGATATCAATGGTATAAAATGCGGCGTCTTCTTCGGGGCGCACTTCGGCCACCGTGCCGATGGGAATACCCGGTGGATAAATGCCACTGTAGCCCGAGGTGACGATAGTGTCGCCCTGAATGATATTGATATGAATGGGGATGTTGGTTAAACTCGCGGTGCGCGAATCGCGACCGTTCCATTGTAGGGACCCCAGGGTGTTGGAGCGCTTCACCAACGCGGAGATAAACATATCGGTGTGCAGCACGGAAGTGATCAGGGCGTAGTGTTCGGAAACGTCTTGCACCTTCCCCACTACGCCGGTTGGACTAATGACGCCCATGTTGGGGCGAATGCCATCGGCCCGTCCCTGGCTGATAGTGACGTAATTCTTGGCCCGATTCACCGTATTGTCTACCACCTTGGCGGGCAAAAATGTGTATTGCTGAAGGCGCAGACTGTCCCGGCGGTTCGACGGAGTGGGAAGCAGCACCACTGAGTCTTTGGCCAAGGCCTGGCGGGCCACCGAATCTTCCGATAAAAATGCGGGGATGAGCGGTTGTCGGGCGCTGTTGCTGGCCACCGTTTGCCGTAGCCGGGCGTTCTCTTCCGCTAGCTGCTGGTTCACTACTTCTAGCCCGAAATAAGTAGACAGCGCATTGGAGGTTTCTAACACACTGGCCACCACGTAGTTGGAAGTATTAACCACCGCAGCCCGGTGATAGGTGTTGGTGTTGACAATAAAACTTGTACTAATTCCTTCTAGCAGCACGAAGAGAACGGACGCTCGGTATTTAAGGAAAAGTGATAATAAGTTGTGCATCTATCAAGTCATCAATACCGACTTAAATTGGTTGAATTTCTTGAGGGCCACTCCCGTGCCCCGCACCACGGCGCGTAGCGGATCGTCGGCCACGTGCACCGGAAGTTTGGTTTTGAGGGCCAACCGTTTGTCCAATCCGCGCAGCAGGGCACCCCCGCCGGTGAGGTGAATGCCGTTGTCATAAATGTCGGCCGACAGTTCGGGAGGAGATATTTCCAGCGCTTTAAGCACCGCCTCTTCAATTTTAGAAATAGATTTGTCCAGCGCAAAGGCGATTTCTGAGTACGACACCTTGATCACCTTCGGAATACCGGTCATCAGGTCACGCCCGCGGATTTCGTAGTCGTCCGGCTCGTCGTCCAGCTCCGTCAGGGCCGAACCAACTTCTAACTTCACCTTTTCGGCCGAGCGTTCGCCAATCAACAGGTTGTGCTGACGGCGCATGTAGTCCAGAATGTCTTTGTTGAAGGTGTCGCCCGCCGTGCGGATGGATTGATCGCACACGATGCCCGACAGCGCGATCACGGCGATCTCGGTGGTGCCGCCCCCGATATCAACCACCATCGAGCCAATCGGTTGGTCAATGTCGATGCCAATGCCAATGGCAGCAGCAATGGGCTCGTGAATCATGTATACTTCTTTGGCTCCGGCGTGTTCGGCCGAATCGCGCACCGCTCGTTTCTCTACTTCGGTGATGCCCGACGGAATACAGATGATCATGCGGTGCGAAGAGGGGAGGTAGCGGTTGCCCGTGTCGATCATCTTGATCATGCCCCGAATCATGTGCTCAGCGGCATGGAAGTCGGCGATTACCCCGTCCTTCAGGGGGCGGATCGTCTTGATGTTTTCGTGGGTTTTCTCATGCATCTGCATGGCTTGTCGCCCGATGGCCAGCACCTTGTTGGTGGTTCTATCGATGGCGATGATGGATGGCTCATCAACGACAATCTTCTCCTTGTTGATAATGAGGGTGTTGGCCGTCCCTAAATCGATGGCGATATCACTGGAGAAAAAATCAAACAATCCCATGCGCGGTTTACTATTGTGGTTTGAGGTATACTACTGTTCTTTGGAATGGCACAAATCTGCCTTAAGAATCAAGTATTTAAAACATTATTTAGTGGGTTCAAGGGATACGTAAGAAATCTTTTAAAACTTCGTCAAACTGTTAGTGCTGAATGAAGCGGTGAGGACTGGTACGAAAGGTCGCCCAAAATTAGAACGAAATTCCCACTATTAATAACGACGGTACGCAATTTCTTCGGCGCGGTGCCAACGCGTCGCTTTTGAATCGGTAAGTTAGTGAAGCAATGCTGCGAAACGCTGACTTTACTTACGCTGGCTTGCCAATTGGGGGAGGGATGCTAAGGTAGCTAATCTTTGGGATTGTTTGCGAACATCTGACCGAAAGCTACTCAGGGGTTGTCTTTTTTTCCTCTTCTCGCGCTTTCTCCAGGGTGCTCATTACGTTCAGGCTGTCTACCACGTCTCCATAAATACCGTCCATGAGCTCCATGTGATCAAGGTAATAGGTGTAACTTTTCAGATACACTGAATCGGTGAAACCGTGTTGGTTCATCAGATGCTTTTCGTAGTTACGAAACAGGATTTCGGTCGAGTCGGACTGGCGCACCTCCGTGTAGCTCATTTTGGCTTCGGTCAGGTGCAAATCGATCAGGAAGGAAACCATCTGCTGCTTGGTCAGCAGCTGGCGCGGTGGTTCGGTTACGGTAGCATCGTAATCGCAACCTATAAGCATAAATCCAGCGACCACAATTATTAGTCGCCAACGGCAGGAGGATGGCTGATCATAACCGATCAGCTGCCAAAATTTGGTCGCCAGTGATGAGCAACCGATCAGTTTATGGGATTTTTTATGGGTCATGCTTGGCAACGCGGGCGCGGAACTACAAAATATTAAGGGTTTGCTCCTTGATCTTCTCCAGGTCTTCTTTCATGTTCACCACGTGGCGCTGGAGATTGGCGTCGTTGGCCTTGGAGCCGATGGTATTGATCTCACGACCAATTTCTTGCCCGATAAATCCCAGTTTTTTGCCTTGCGAAGATGGTTGGTGCAGCACGTCTAAGAAGTATTCTAAGTGGTTGGTGAGGCGAATCACTTCTTCGTTAACGTCTAGCTTCTCTAAATAGTAAATCATTTCTTGTTCCAATCGATTCTGATCGATCAGCTCGGTGATGGTTTGCTCGTTCAGATGCTCTTGCAAACGCTGACGCACGTGCTGATCGCGCTCCGGAATGAGCTGCTGAATCTCCGCCAGGGCCGATTTAATCCGGATGATGCACGCTTCCATATCATTTTGCAACGCCGCGCCTTCTTGCTGCCGAAACGCATCACAGCGATCCAGGGCACTGCGGATGGTAGTTTGAACCGCCGCCCACGCCTGATCATCCACCGCTGGTTGCGCACTGGGCTGCACCACGTCGGGCGACTGGGCCGCGATGCGAAACAAGTCAGCCGGCTGCTCACCCAGATCGTCCGCGACGCTTCGGTAGGCCCGGAAGTAGGCTTTGAGCAGGGCCGCGTTGATGGTGGGAGCCTCGGCGAGCTCGTCCTTGGCGGTGTAGTCGACGGTTAATAATACTTTTCCTCGTTCCAACACCTCTGAGGTAAGGTTGCGCACCGCAATCTCGTGCTGGCTCAGGGGACGGGGAAGCTTGATGATGGCGTCAAGGAACTTGGAATTCAGAGTTTTCACCTCCACCTGTACGTTAAACAGTTCGTTATCGGTAGTTGCCTTACCGTAACCGGTCATTGATTTGATCATACTATAAAATTAGAAGAGAAGGATAAGCGAAGCAACCTACTCATTGCCGCTACCGAATCCTAACTGAAATCTGCGTAAGCCCGCTGCGCTAGGGCTTTCAATGTCTCTAGATCATCATTGCGAATAATCTTGTCAAAGCGATCAGCAAAGGTCATTTCGTAATTAGCTTTTTCTAATCGCTGGCTGATGCTGTCGGAGGGATCGGTAGCGCGCGTGAGTAAGCGATTCTTTAAAACTTCCAGGGAAGGGGCCTGCACAAACACGGCGAGTGCTTGAGAACCAAAGTACTGCTTAAGCGCCAGACCACCCTTCACGTCAATGTCGAAAATCACGTTGTTACCGTTGTTCCAAATCCGATCTACCTCCGACTTCAGGGTGCCGTAGTAGCGGTCGGGATAGACTTCTTCCCATTCTACAAAGGCGTTTTGCTCGATACGTTCTTTAAACGCTATCGAAGAGAGAAAATAATAGTCGTGGCCGTGAACCTCCCCGGAGCGGGGAAGGCGGGTGGTGGCAGAAATGGAGAAAGAAAGGTTGGGGTTGGTGGCGAGCAGATGACGGACCAGGGTGGTTTTGCCAGAACCAGAGGGAGCAGAAAAGATGATTGCCTTGCCCTGGGGTGCTGACACCTACGAAACGGTTTGCACGCGAACGTGCTGACGAATGACAGAAAGGAGTTCTTCAGGGGCTACAAATCGCCCTAGTTTGTCGCACACTGCTTCGCGAAAGGCTCTCTCGTTTTGGTAGCAGTCAATGACGTCGGGCCAATTGACGATGTGCTGATGAAAAAATTCGGTGTCCTGAGAGGAGGCTTGGCTATCAAGCACCAGAGGCAAGAGCTCCAGACACTTCTTGTATTGGTCACTTTCTTTGGATAACATAGGAGATCAGCAATTTTAAAAAATGTTGTATATCTATCGTTGGGCGTGGTAGCCCATGGATTCAGCGTAAGTTTTTAGTTTATCCTTCAACAGGTTCCGGGCGCGGTGCAATCGAGAGCGAACGGTACCAATCGGAATATCTAATATTTTAGCCATCTCTTCGTACGTAAAACCTTCCAGATCACACAAAATGATAACGGTTCTAAAATCTACCGCCAACGCATTGAGCGCGTTGGAAATTTCGTCACCGATCATGTCCTGCACCGCTTCTACCCGAAGGTCGGTGGTGATACTAGCGTCTACGTCATCTGAGTTATAGTACGTTTCAACTTCCTGATAATCAACTTTAGCGGGTTCCTTACTCTTTTTTCTAAAGTCATTAATGAAGCTGTTCTTTAAAATGCGGAACAGCCATGCTTTGGCATTAGTTCCTCGCTGAAACGAATCAATAAAACGAAAAGCCTTCAGATAGGTCTCCTGCACCAAATCTTTAGCATCATCTTCGTCAAAGGTAAGACGATAGGCAAAGTTGTACATGGAATCTATCTGGGGTAGAAACTCATTATCGAAGATGTCTACCTTCTCCTTTTCCGTGTACTGGTTGCGCTTCACCTCGGTGACCTGTTCTTTGGTATCGGACGCGGGCGTTTGCTGGTCGCCATTTTTTATTTCCTGCTTCTCAGCCATGAGTGCGTTTTTTAATGGTATCGGAATCTGCCGTGAATCAGCATTTTCCCTACAATATTAACTACGGATCGTGAAGAAAGTTATCCTAAATCTTAATAACTTTGCCGGTATGTTACAACGCGTTCAATCGATTTTTCTGCTAGGAGTTGCCCTTTGCATGGGCCTGCTGCTCGTCACCGATATCTGGGAGGAGACTCTTCCCGACCGAAACCAACGCATCGAACTCGATGCCTATGCGCTGCAAATCACTTCGCTTAGCAGCGCTGGCGAAGCAAAGGCCACCGTGGTGCAAAACACCTGGTTTATTGCTGCCTTTGCCACGCTATCGGCTATCGTGGCTTTTTACGAAATCTTTCGCTACAAAAACCGGCTTACCCAACTCAAACTGGGCTTCCTAAACGTGCTGCTGATGATGGTGGTGCTCGGCAGCACGGTCTACTTCATCTTTGAAGGCGAAACGCTGTCGGCCAACGCCACGCAGGGCGACTTTGAAACGGGTATTTATTTGCCCGGTCTGGCCCTGATCTTCAATTTGCTGGCCAACCGCTTTATCCGCCGCGACGAGCAACTGGTGCGCTCCGTGGATCGCTTACGCTAATCCTGCCAAACTGTCAGTAATTCACCGAGTGGAACGGCCTTTGTCGTCACTGGCTGAAATCATTTGTCTTATCAAATCAACCCAACCAACATGGTAGAAGAAAAAGGTACGATATCAATCAATACGGAGAACATCTTTCCCATTATCAAGAAGTTTCTCTACTCCGATCACGAAATTTTCTTACGAGAACTTGTATCCAACGCCGTCGACGCCACCCAGAAGGTGAAACGACTGAGTAGCATGGGCGAGTATGTCGGCGAACTGGGCGAAGCCAAAGTAACCGTCACCGTAAACGAAAAACTAAAGACCATCACCGTGAGTGACCACGGCATCGGCATGACCGACGAGGAAGTGAAGAAGTACATCAACCAGATCGCCTTTTCGGGAGCTACGGAATTTCTGGAAAAGTACAAAGACGCCGGTGAGGACAAGCAGATCATCGGCCACTTCGGACTGGGCTTTTATTCGGCCTTTATGGTGGCCGACCGGGTGGATATCGTCACTAAGTCGTATCAGGAGGGTGCTGAGCCCGTGAAGTGGACCTGCGACGGTAGCACCGAGTTTGAACTGGCTCCCGCCGTGAAGAAGGAAGTGGGCACCGATGTGGTGATGCACATCAACAAAGACTCCAAGGAGTTTTTGGAAAAGGGCCGTTTGCAGGGCATCCTGGATAAGTACTGCAAGTTTTTGCCCGTCGAGATTGAGTTCAACGGCAAGGTGGTGAACAACCCCAACCCCATCTGGACCAAGTCGCCGAGCGACCTTACCGATGAGGACTACCTGGCTTTCTATAAGGAGTTGTATCCCTTCGCCGAAGACCCGCTGTTCTGGATTCACCTTAACGTGGATCATCCTTTTAATCTTACTGGGGTGCTCTACTTCCCCAGGATTAAGCAGGAGCTGGAGCCCACCCGCAATAAAATCCAGTTGTACTCGCGGCAGGTGTTCATCACCGACGAAGTGAAGGACGTGGTGCCCGAGTTTTTGATGCTGCTGCACGGCATCGTCAACTCGCCCGATATTCCGCTCAACGTGTCGCGCAGCTACCTGCAGTCGGATAGCAACGTGAAGAAGATCAACGCCCACATCACCAAAAAAGTGGCTGACAAGCTGAGCCAACTCTTTAAGAAAGACCGCGCTGCCTACGAAGAGAAGTTTGGCAGCATTGGGCTGTTCGTGAAGTATGGTATGATCACCGAAGACAAATTCTACGACAAGGCCACCAACTTCGTGCTGCTCAAGAACACCGACGGCAAATACTTTACCCTGGATGAGTACAAAGAGCAGGTAGCCGCGCCGCAAACCGACAAAGACGGCAACGTGGTGTACTTATATACCACCGATCCCGGGAAGCAGGACACCTTTATCCGCTCGGCGCGAAAGAAGTCGTTCGAACGTGCTGGTGCTCAACGGTCCGCTCGACAGTCACTTCATCAACATGCTGGAGCAGAAGCTCGAGAAGACTAGTCTCAAGCGGGTGGACGCCGACACGGTGGACAAACTCATCGATAAGGATGAAAAGCTCGACAGCGTGTTGTCGGACAAAGAGACCGAAACGGTGAAGGGCGTATTTGAGAAGGCCATCGATAATGCCTCGATGATGGTAACCGTAGAGTCGCTTTCGCCCGACGAGATGCCCGTCACCATCACCTTGCCCGAGTTTATGCGCCGCATGAAGGACATGGCCGCTTCGGGGGAGGAGGCTTTGCTATGATGGGGCAGATGCCCGACTCCTACAGCGTGGCGGTGAACGCCAACCACCCGCTCACTGGCAAAATTCTGAAGGCGGCGGGCGAAGACCAGCAAATTCAACTCGCCCGGCAGGCGGTGGATCTGGCGAAGCTGTCGCAAAACCTGCTTACCGGCGCCGACCTGACCCACTTCATCGAGCGCAGCGTGGAGATGGTGGCGGAGTAGTAAACGCCGGTAAGCCGGAGCTTACTCGAAATAATAGGCACGATTCGGCGATTCGTGCGATGATAAAATTAGTAAGGCAGTCTTGACAAAGGCTGCCTTTTTTGGTGAATGAGTCACTCGAAATACGCCCGTCTGCCCGCGACACATTGCCCGCTGGGGTTGAGATGGAGAGCAATTTGGAAGTAGAAGCGATTCTAAGGATAAAAACAATAAGTATGCGAGTGTACGAAGAGATTGTCGATTTCATTGCTGCCGGAGCAACGCCTAGTACTATTGCGGGTAAAGACCGGATAGCTTACCTTATCTCGCAAGAAAAGAGCGCAGGGCTCTCATTGGAGGATTCTTCTGAACTTGATAGCTTTATGAAACTTGAGCACCTGATGCGTTTGATTAAAGCTCGAGCTCGTAGTCATAACCCCTAATGAGTAGTTACATCAATGCTGAATTACGGCGTTTGGTGGCATCCAGAGCGTATTGCGTCTGCGAATATTGTTTGATTTATTGCTTTAAGCACGAATATTGATAAACAAAAGAAAAACGCAAACTAGGCTGGTCCGTCCGTTGCATCGGTCAATATGATCCACACGCTTTTAAAGTGCTGCCCCGCTCTAGAGACACTATACCTAGGTAACAATTAGGAAAACTTACCTACCGATGCGCCCAATCAAACTGATCAATGGTTTCTAGCGACGCCTTGAGCAACTGAATGCAGGCCTCAATGTCTTCCTTATTCGCCATCTCGATCACCTGGTGCAGGTGGCGGGTGGGGATGGAGATCGCTCCGGCGATGGCCCCGTGCTTGCCCATGCGCTGCACGCCCGCCGTGTCGGTGCCCCCGGCGGTGAGCACCTCCAACTGCCACTTGATGCTGTTTTGGTCGGCGGTCTGCTTCATGAATTCCACCATGCGGTAATCACAAATGGTGGAGGAGTCCATCACCTTGATGGCCGCGCCTTCGCCCAGGCTGGTGACGCGCTCGTGCGGTTGTGCCCCTGGCACGTCAAAGGCAATGGTGGTGTCCAGACCGATGCCGAAGTCGGGGTTGATGTGGTGGGCGGCCACGTTGGCTCCCCGTAGCCCGACCTCTTCCTGCACGGTGAACACGCCGTATACGTCGTAGGGCACCTCGCCCAGTTGCCGCAATGTTTCCATCAGGATAAACACCGAAACGCGGTTATCAATCGACTTGCAGTTGACGCAATCGCCCATCTCGATGAGTTCGCGCTCGCGGGTGATGGGGTTGCCCACCTGAACCAGTTCCTTCACCTGCTCAGCCCGCATGCCCAGATCGATAAAATAATCAGTAATCTCGGGGACTTTCTTGCGCTCTTCCGGGCTCATCACGTGAATGGGTTTGCTGCCCATCACTCCAACTAGGTCCTGCTTGCCGTGGATGATCACGCGCTGCGCGGTCAGGGTTTTGGGATCGAAACCACCCAGCGTATGGAAACGCACAAAACCTTGCTCGTCGATGTGCTTCACGATGAAGCCAATCTCGTCGAGGTGGGCGGCCACCATTACCTTTTTGCCGTCGGGATTGCGCGAACCCTTCTTGAGAGCGATCACGCTGCCCAGGTTATCAACTTCCAACGCGTCGACCAGGGGTTCTACCTCATCGATCACTAAACGGCGGATAGGTTGTTCAAAACCGGGAGCACCGGCTATCTCACAGGCTCTTTTTAGCAGGTCTATGTTCATTATTTTAGCAAGTTTCGTTTGGGTGCGAACTTACAATAATTTTCTTAGTGAGAATTGGGTAAATTGCGATAATGAAAGCAAATACAACCCTGATGGATGGGGCACTCCGGCCTTTCTGGCAAAGGTTCTTCAGGTTCGATTGGAAATTTGGGTTGGGATTGGTGTTGGCGGTATGCATTCCCCGCTTCGTACTGGTTTTGCGGGCCAATCAAATTGGTGATTATAGCAGTATTGGTATCATTATGACTATCTCTGCGCTGGTGCCATTTTTATTCCTTTCGAGAGAGGGGAGAAGGAAAATTGGTATCACTCCCCCGGTAAGCTATCGCTGGCTACTTTACTCAGTGTTGGCTGGTATTGCAGTTAGTGTGTTGTTGTTCACGGTGGGCTATATTCTATACGATCAAACGGTTAGCAACTGGTACGTGTACGTCGGCCGGTCGTACAACTTGCCCCAAGGTTTAGGCGGCCAGGACAAATTGATTTACTTCATCATTTTTGCGACCACCGGTATGGTTTTTAGTCCCGTGGGTGAAGAGTTGTTCTTTCGTGGCATTGTGCACGGCAGCTTTGCTGCAAGCGTGGGAGAGGCTAAAGCTACGGTGATCGACGGTCTTTCCTTTGCGCTTACGCATCTGGCGCATTTTGGTATCGTATACGTTTCGGGAGTATGGAAACTGCTAGGAATACCGGCGGCACTGTGGGTATCAGGCATGTTTATCACCAGTCTGATATTTGTGGCTTGCAAAAAGAAAACGGGTTCTCTGTTGGGGGCCATCCTCAGTCACGCCGGATTTAACCTGGCGATGATCTACTTCATCTTCTACCATCTGTAAGCAAAACTGGCTACCTTTGCTCTCTTATGCATACCTGACAATTATGAAAATCGCCCAATACCCTTATCTCAGCCACTTTCGTAAGTCTTCCAAATCCTAATCCATGCGACAACGATTGCTCAGCGAGGGGGCCCACGAACTAAGCTACGAAATCCGGGGCATCGTCCGGAAGGCCCAACAGATCCAGGCCCTGGGCTATCCCATCTACTGGGAGAACATCGGCGACCCGATCAACAAGCACTACCAACTGCCCGAATGGATCAAGGCGATCATCACCGAACTGGTGCAAGACAACCACACCTTCGGCTACTGCGATTCCAAAGGGGTGCTCGAGACCCGGCAGTTTCTAGCCGAGCTAAACAATCAGCGAAAAGGTGCCCAGATCACCGCCCACGATGTGCTGTTCTTCAACGGCCTGGGCGACGCCATCTCTAAACTCTATCAGTTTTTAGTGCCCACCTCGCGGGTGATTGGCCCATCTCCCTCTTATTCTACGCACTCGTCGGCTGAGGCGTCGCACGCCAACAGCCAGCCGCTGACCTACCGTCTGGACCCCGACAACCACTGGTATCCTGACCTGGATGACCTGGCGATGCAGATTCGCTACAATCCCAACATCGTGGGCATCCTGCTCATCAACCCCGACAATCCTACGGGAGTAGTCTATCCGCGCGAGGTGCTGGATCGCATCGTAGATTTGGCGCGGCAGTTCGATTTATTTGTGGTGGCCGACGAAATCTATCTCAACATCACCTACAACGGGGCGAAAGCGTACGCCCTGGCCGAAGTGATCGGCGAAGTGCCCGGCATCTCAATGAAAGGGATTTCCAAGGAATTTCCTTGGCCGGGCGCGCGCTGCGGCTGGATGGAGTTCTACAACCGTTCGGCTTCGGTTGATTTTAACGAGTATTGCGTTACGTTGGAAAACGCTAAGATGATCGAGGTGTGCTCGACCAAGCTGCCGCAATTGGCCATTCCCAAGATCATGGGCGACGCCCGGTACGAAGATTATCGGCGCTCGTATAACGCAGCCATCGGACAACGTAGCCACCGAATCACCGAGCTGCTGCGCGATTTGCCCATGCTGCGCTTCAATCCCACCTACGGAGCGTTTTACAATACGATTATTTTTCGAGCGGGAGTGCTCAACAACCAACAGCGGTTGGCTATTGACGATGAGCGGGCGCAGCAACTGCTCGATAGGTGGTTAGCCGCTGATCCCAACATGGCCTCCGACAAGCGGTTCGTGTACTACTTGCTGGCGGCCAAGCAGGTGTGCGTGGTTCCTATTTCTTCGTTTTGCTCTGATCTGCAGGGGTTTCGGGTCACCTTGTTAGAAAATGACGAGGAAGTACTGCTCGAAACCTTCCGTCGCATTCGCGAAGCGGTGGTGGAGTACACGGCGAGTGCTTAGCGTCCGACCAGTACGAAAGCACCCCAGTAGTACGGATCGCGGTGCGTCTTCATCATGGCGCGTTGCGCCTCCCGTAGCGCAGCGGCCTTGGGCTCACCACCCAGCCAGCCTTTGTAGAATTGCTGCATCAGTTCGGCGGTAGACTGATCGTCTACCTTCCATAAGCTCATCAGCACGCCCTCGGCGCCCGCCACCAAAAAGGCCCGCTGCAATCCGTAGACGCCCTCGCCATTTCTGATTTCGCCCAGCCCGGTTTCGCAGGCGCTGAGCACCACCAGTTCGGTGCCGCTCAAATTTAGGTTCATCGCCTCGTAAGCAGTGAGAATACCGTCTTCCTGCTCTCCATTATCCCGCTGTTGCCGCTTCTGTCGCTGTAGGCTGTTTGCCGCTCCCGCCAGCAGTAGCCCCGAACGTAGCAGCGGATTAGCCGCCGCACTGGACAAGTGCAGCCCGAAGGCTGAGGGGTTCCCGTCGGGTTCCAAATCACGCATAAAGTACCCGTGGGTAGCGATGTGAAGCAAGCGAGGAGCGTTCAAGTGCTTCACCACTTCTTCGGTTGCTTGCCGCTTTAGGTAAGTCTGCGTTTCCCACTGATGCTGTCGCAAGAGTTGGGCCAGTCGATCTATTTCCTGCTCGGTGCCCGGCAGGGTACGCAGGTCATCGGCTTTGTCCGGATCGCTCAACAGATCCAAGCCGGTCATCAATTCGGTGTTGGGGCGGGAAGTCGGGTCAGTAGGCGTTTGGGCGGGAGTGTTTACCAAGCTGACCTCGAGTTGGTAGGTGGGGTCACCCAGCAGATAGGCAGGGTGGTGGTTGACTTTCGCGGGCGGACGAAGCAGTTCGCGGGTGCTGCTGAGCATGTGAATGGTTGTTTCCTCAATGAGGAACCGGTTGGTGCGGGGATTTAGCAAGCTGTTGAGGCTGACTTTGTGATACACGCCGTCCGGGGCAACGTAGATGGTGTTGGTTTGCGGCAGCAGCAGCGCCTCGATTGGTTTCCAGTACAAATTATAAGATAAGGCGTCGGATACGCGGAAATCTATCGCATTCTGGTAATAGTAGAAATTTTTGGTTTCCATCGCCTTGCCATCGGACAATAACACAACGGACGGTGCCTTTGATTGGGGCGTGATAGCCAGAGCGACGTAAAAAACCAGGCTTCCTTTCTGCTTCTCTACCCGAACGATCTCAACCGCCGCTTCGTCGGGGTGCAATTGCTGCCGGATCTCTTGCCAGGTGAACCGACGGTCTCTCAGATCATTGGCGAACGTAGCAGAGCGAAGCGAAAGCTCTTTCTCCAGGGTATTGGCACTTTTTTCTAAGGAGCCCACGCGCCCCTGCTCCTGCTGCCACTCGGTGGGAGGCAGGGCGTAGAGCCGGACGAGGGTTTCTTTGGTGGCTATCCACTGTTGGTAGCGGGCGATAAGTTCGTCATCGTTGCTGTTGTTGATGGTTGCCTTGATCTGGCTGCTAGCATTTAGCAGAATAGCTTTGGTGAGCAGTTGTAGGTTATAAAAGTCGCCCAACAAGGTTTGGCTGGTTTCAACCGGGACTTGATTTAACACCCGATCAATAATAAAATCTTGTACGGCGTGAAGCACCGGTTCTACGCGCCGGTAAAAAGCACTTTTTTCTTTTTCGCTGAGGGCAGGAAAATATTCCTGCAACTGCTGAATATACCGCTGTATCACTTCGCGGAAGATCGGCTCGGCACGCTCTGAATCGCCCATCACGTGGTACAACACTGCCTGAGCGTACAGACTGAAGGCGTAGTCCGGATGCTGGTCGTTGAGGGTTTTTTGCCGAATGGTCACCACCCGCTCTATGCAGCTGCGAGCCGATTTGTATTCTCCCACACTTTGGTGCAATAAGCCCAGGTTGAGCATGGTGGTGACGTGCCGCGGGTGCTCCTCTCCGTACAAGGTCCGACTGATTTCGAGCGACTCTTCAAGCAATGGTTTCGCTTTGGCGTAGGTACCCTGGTTTTGGTATAAAGCCGCTAAATTATTAAGCGCGGTAGCGTAGGAAGGATGTTGCTTGCCCAGTGTTTGCCGGTCGATGTCCAACGCTTCTTGGTAAAGCGCCTCCGCACTGTCTAGCTGTCCGGTGGCTTCGTAGAGTCCGGCTAAGTTCTGCGTAGCCGTGGCGTATTCCGGATGGTTAGGACCGTACTTGTCCTTCAAAATTTGCTGACCCGCCAATAGTAAAGGTCTGGCAGCTGCATAATTGCCTAGCGCCAGGTAGAAATTGGCCATCGCAATGCCGGAGCGCGCGTATTCGGGATGCGAAGGCTCAAAATGGGCCTGAGCGATGGCATTAGCCTGTTGCAACCATTGTTCGGCCTGGGAGTAGTCGCCCCGGGCCATTGCCAATTGCGCTAAGTTGATGCGCGCGCTAATGGTGGCCGGATGCGCTTCGCCGTGTTGACCCACGGCCGTTGCCAGGGCCTGCTCCAGCAGGGGGCGGGCCTGTTGGTACCGAGCCGCTTCCAGATGAACCAAACCCACGTTGGCCAGGGCTAATCCGTAGTCAGGATGGTCTGCCCCGAGCAGGTTTTTTTTTATTTTGAGGGATTGGTCGAGCAGCGCCAGCGCCTTGGTTAGGTTGCCTTGTTCCTGACACACCAGCGCGTAATTGTTCAGCAAATTGGCGTAGGCACTAGTAAATTCTCCGTTGAGTTCCTTTTGTAACTTTAGCGCTTCCTGGTAGAAAATATCAGATTCCACAAAGTAGCCTAAATCGTGGTATAGTCCGGCCATGCCGTTCACCGCGGCCACGTAGGCATCACTGCGGGTTCCTTTCACCCGCCGGATGATTTCGGTGCCGCGCTTAAAGTAGTAAATCGCCGAATCGAAGCGAGCGAGCTTCTGCTGGTTGCGGGCCACGTTGCAGAAAATCGCCGCTTGGTGCAGCTGCTGCGCGGGGGTAGTGAGCGGTTGGCTTTTCAGGTGACGGGTAGCCCGGGCGTAATAGGTTTCGGCCAATGCGTACTGCTGCTGCCGGTGACACATCGCCGCGCGGTTGCTCAAGGCCACGGCGTACTGCCAGGGGTGCCCGTTGGTGGAGTCAGTCTGTTCCAACACTTCGTACAGCACTACTGCTTCGTTGGTGCGGCCGTGCTGATCAAGGGCAGTCGCTAGATTGTCCAAACTGCTCCACCACGCACCGTCGCGGATGGTATAGTGCTGCTGGCGGATACGATGGGCTTGCGTAAGCAGTTGAACCGCCTCCTGATTCCTGTTTTGGGGCGTCTGCATCACTCCCAAATTGTGAAGCACGCCCGCGTAAGCGATACTGTCCACCGAAGTACTTGTCTCGTAGGCAGCGCGTGCCCGCCCGTACCACGGTGAGGCTGCTTGCCAAGCGTCGTCAGCGACCAGCGCATTGGCCAAGCGGTAACAAGCGTCGGCGTAAGCGAGTGATAAGGTGTCTCCTGTTTGTCGGAACTGCGCGATCTGTTTCTGATAAATACTGTCCTTTAAAGAAGCAGACGAGTGGTTGGGCAACAGACTACGGAAATAATTTGCACGATCACGCAGGGTGCGTTCCTCAACCTGATGCGCCTCGCTGATCACGCGCTGATACAACGAGTCAGCGCGGCGGACATCCCCCGTGCGGTGGTGCACCTTAGCCAACAAATACTGCAGCCGGAGGGGGGAGGCACCTCGATCGAACGGTACACCCAATCGGCTTCTATCAATGTACGCCGGGCAGCAATAAGGCTGTCGGCACGCAGATACAGCGTTCCCTGGTTTTGTAGCGCCTGCGCGTAAGGGACTGGTGAAGACTCGGAAAACTGAGCGCGAACCCTCGCCTCCTGCCGTGCCCAGGCCAGCGCCAACGCATTATCGCCGGTGGATGCCGAAATCCGGGTGAGCAGGCCGAGCACTTCGGCGTACGTGACGCTATTGAGCCCCTCGCTTTGCTGCTTGGCCAGCAAACACTGCTGCGCTTGCCGGTAGGCTTCTACCGGGTGCCCCGCCGCCAGGCGCTCCGTGGCCAGCGGACAGGGTGAAACGAACTGATCCTGCGCCAGCGCCAACCCTGCTCCCCCCAGGTGAAAGATAATAAACCACCAAATTTTCTGTGCGGTCATGCCTAAAGATACGTGCTTTTCTGCGAAAAAATGCACGAAAATATCGCCATTGACCTTTCTGTGTGTAGCTATAAAATTCTAGATTGCAAAAAAACTTCCTCGATCCACTGTATATCTTATGAAGACGATTTCCTACTTTCCCCCGTTTCTCTACTTTTTGTTGTGCTGCACCCACGCCGTGGTGGGTCAGGAAACCAGGTGGGCCAGTCGGATTATCGAGGCGTCGCCCTCGTACCAAGAAGGGTTTTTGTTCAAAGCGCAACTCCAGCACGGCGGCTACCCTGCCGAGCGCCTGCTCGGCCAGCCCAACGTGCTGCCCGGCAACAGCGGTGACAGTCCCAACGCTTGGGTACCCAAAAAGCCTAACCAAGAGGCATTCATTAAAGTGGCGTTCGACGATCCGCAAACCATCCAGCAGATCGCCATCGCCGAATCGCGTAATCCCGGAGCCGTTTATCAGTTGTTTTGCTACGACCTTTCGGATAAAGAGTACTTGGTGGCCACGCTGGACCCTGCCCCGGTGAATACCGATGGGCGCATGTTCAACGTATTTATTGATCCGACCAACTATCCGGTGAAAGCCCTAAAGGTGGTGTTGCAGGGAGACAAGGTGCCGGGTTATAATGCCATCGACGCCATTGCGGTATCCTCTTCGGCCGTGCCGGTCCGGGCCGAGATTAACATTGTGCCGGGACTCAATCCCGATTTGGCCTTAGATCCGCTGCTCACCAGTGCCGATAGTAGCACGGCCAACCTGAGTCCGATGATTTCGCCTGATGGAAACACGCTGTTCTTCGGCCGGGTGTCTCCATACAACGTGGGCGGAATGCGCGACGAGCAGGACATCTGGTACATGGAGCGCGACAGCCCCACTAGTGAATGGGGCAAGCCTAAGAATATGGGCAAACCGCTCAACAACAAACGCAGCAACTACGTGAGTGCGGTGGCCGCTGACGGGGATAGCTACCTATTATTGCTTGGCAATGCGTACCAAGAAGACGGAAAAATGAAGAACGGCGTATCCATCACCCGCCGGACCGAGAGCGGCTGGTCGCAACCTGAAGCCCTCAACGTGGCCGATTTTTACAACAACTCCGATATTGCCAACTACTTTATGTCCGAGAACCAGCGTTTTTTATTCATGGCCCTGGAGCGAGACGATACCGAAGGAAAACGCGATCTGTACGTCAGCTTCAACCGGGGCGAAAATATATGGTCTGAACCCGTGAATTTGGGCAAAGCCATCAACACCGCCGACGTGGAATCATCGCCGTTTTTGGCCAACGATACCACCCTGTACTTTTCCTCCCGGGGCTACAGTGGGTTCGGCGGTGAGGATGTGTACGTGGCTTACCGCACCGGTGAATCATGGACGGAGTGGACCGAACCCGAAAACCTAGGACCCGCTATCAACTCCGAGCAAGACGATACGTTCTTCAACGTGTCGACCGATAACCAATACGCCTTCCTGACCCGGGGCACCACCCACGGGGCCAACATGTACCAGGTGCGGATGCCGGTGTTTCGCCGTCCGGGCACGCCCGACGCCAACTACCTGGTTCGGGGGTTAGTCTACAACGTGAAGAACAACACGCCGGTTGAGGCGCAGGTGATCTTCGACAACGGGATAGATCCGGCGACGGTAATCAGCGGTGCTACGGGAGCCGATGGAAAATACGAACTGAACGTGCCCCCCGGCACCTACGACGTGTACGCCCAGAAGGACGGCTACGCGCCAACCAACCGGCAGCAGGTGACCCTGAGTGAACTGGATCCTAACCAGGACGGGGTAGTGTTTCGCGATTTGTACCTGAGTAACGACTTCTCTACTACCGATATCAAACGAGAACTGACGGCCAACCGCCGGGCCATTGCCGCCGAAGAGGTAATGTTTGAACTCGATAGTTATCAATTAGACCGGCGCTTCTACCGCCAACTAAAGGATGTGGTCGCCTTTATGGAAGAAAACACAGACGCTACCTTGCAGGTTGCCGGTCACACTTGTTCGCGAGGCACCAGTGAACATAATCAACAACTTTCGAAACGCCGGGCCCAGGCCGTGGCCGACTACCTGTCCAAGCAGGGGGTGAACCATCGGCGCGTACGGGCTGTAGGCTTTGGAGAAACCAAGCCGCTGGTGAGCAACGCTACCGAAGCCAACCGAAAAATGAACCGACGCGTAGAGTTTGAACTGGTTAACTGAGACGACTGACGCTAAGGGTTTCAGCAACCAGCGCTACTCATTCCGTATACGCCGGAAACCTACTCCGTGTACCTTTGGCCTCCAGTTAGCAGACTAAAAGTGACGCTTTTCGCCTACGTTTAGTAACGAAATCCATCGTACTATCGTAAGTACAATTATGCGTCGTTTTTTATTTATAATATTTGTTTTTATAGTTCAATTTTCTTGGGGCGGCCCTGATCCGCAGTTGGTGGCTATGTCAGGCAAGATCGTGGACGCTGATTCGCAGCAGCCAGTGGAAGCCCAGGTGAAATACCAGTTGATGCCCGTGGGCCACACCACTGGAATCCGTAATTTCGCCAACCAGGACGGGAGCTACCAACTACCCCTGCAACCCCATCGGCAGTACCAACTGGAAATTGCTTCTCCCAATTATCAAACACTGCGTATCCTGGTTCAGACCGACAGTCAAGCGCGACTTCCCCAAGACCTGCTGCTTCATCGCATTCCGCAGCCCGGCGAACTGGTCTTTTTATCGCAACAATTTCTGTTTGAACGCGGCAAACCAACTCCGGCTGCCGAATCGCGCGCGGTGATCGACGAGCTAAAGCAACTCTTGGAGGCGCATCCGAGCATAAAAATCCGGTTGGAGGGACACACTGACCGAGGCAATGCCGAGGAATTGATGCAACTCTCGGGCAAGCGGGCCGAGGCTATCAAGGATTGCTTGGTAGATTTAGGAATCCGCAAAAAAAGAATTAAAACCAAGGCCTTTGGCAACACCCAACTCTTAACGCAAGAAGATTCATTTGAAGCGCGCCAGAAAAACCGTCGCGTTGAAGTGCGGGTGCTGGATCTTTAGCTTTCTGCACAATCAAGCCGTTTGATCGAGTAACCCTTTGAGTACGTCTCCGTTTCCAACCACTAGATCTCTTTGGGTTCATTGTCACCGCGCATCATCTAACTATGGATCAGAAATTTCTACACCGGCTCTACCAAGCCCACCAGGATTGCCCTGATTGTCCGTCGCCCGCCACAGTAGCTCAGTTTTTCACTGATTTGCTCGGCACCCTGTTTCCTGATTTTACGAAGATGCGGTTTGCCGATACGGAGGAGTTTGTGCTGCATACCGAACAACTCAGGCAGCAGCTTCTGAAACTGATACACCAGGGCACCGGGCAGCCTTTGTCCGAGAGCGAGACCGCTACCGAACAGTTCTTTAACCAGCTGCCCCGAATCTACGAACAACTTCAGCAGGACGCCAGCGCGATGTTCGCGGGCGACCCCGCCGCCGATAGCCGCTCAGAAGTGATCCGCACCTACCCGGGCTTCTACGCCATCGCGGCCTACCGCATGGGACACGCGTTGCATCGCTTGGGAGTAAAGACCATTCCTCGGATGATGACCGAACACGCCCACAGCCTTACGGGCATCGACATTCACCCGGCGGCGCGCATTGGCAATCACTTCTTCATCGACCACGGCACGGGAGTGGTGATCGGTGAGACCGCTGAAATTGGCGACCACGTAAAAATTTACCAGGGAGTGACGCTGGGCGCACTGAGCGTGAGTAAGGAAGACGCGCGCAAGAAGCGCCATCCCACCATTGGCGACCGCGTGGTGATCTACGCCGGAGCCACCATCTTGGGAGGAAACACCCTGATCGGAGATGATAGTGTGATCGGCGGCAACGTGTGGATCACCCGGAGTGTGGCACCCAACACCAAAGTATACTACCAAGCAAAAATGCACCACGAAGGCACCGACCAGGTGGACCTGATGGTGTACCGAGACACTGCCTCATGAACTTATCCGACCTTATTGGCAACACGCCACTCGTTCACCTGCAAACCATTCCCACCAATCCGAAGGTGACCATCTACGGGAAACTGGAGGGACAAAATCCCGGCGGAAGCGTAAAAGACCGGGCCGCCTACGGCATGATTACTGGTGCCTTGGAGCGGGGCGACATCCATGCGGGTGACAAACTTATCGAGGCCACCAGTGGCAACACCGGCATAGCCCTGGCCATGATCGCCCAATTGAAGGGGCTCAAAATGACGCTGGTGATGCCCGAAGACGCCACCGCTGAGCGCATCCAGGCCATGACCGCCTACGGAGCCGAAGTGATCCTGACTCCCGCCGAAAAAACCATTGAGTATTCCCGACAGCACGCCGAAGAACTGGCCGCCGACGGCAAATACTTTGTCCTCAACCAGTTTGCCAACCCCGATAACTACGGCATGCACTACCGCACTACCGGTCCGGAAATCTGGCGCGATACCAATCAAAAGGTTACGCACTTTGTATCGTCGATGGGTACCACCGGCACCATTATGGGAGTGTCGCGCTATCTGAAAGAGCAAAACGACGCAGTGCAGATCGTGGGCGTGCAACCCACCGATGGCTCGCGCATTCCGGGCATCCGCCGCTGGTCGCCCGAATTTTTACCAAAAATCTACGAGCCCGAGCGCGTAGACCGCATCATCGACGTGAGCAGCGACCAAGCTACGGAGATGACGCGCCGTCTGGCGCAGGAAGAGGGTATTCTAGCGGGTATGAGCAGCGGCGGAGCCTTAACCGCTGCTTTGCAACTGGCCGACGAACTGGAGGAAGGCGTGATCGTGACTATCGTGTGCGACCGCGGCGACCGCTACCTGAGTTCGGGACTGTTCGCCAACTGACCAACGAGACCTTTACTACTGGCAATGTTCTAGATAAGCGGCCTGCTCCGCCGTTCCCGAACCGGACTGCCACACCCGACAGGCTTTCTCAAGATCACCCCGATGCTGGTGCGCCAGCCCTAGATAATAAGCAGCTTCCTCGGTGACGGTGTTTTGGCCCAGCGCGCGCTCCAGCAACGGAATGGCAGCTTCGGGCTGCTCGTGCTTCAAAAAGTAAATTCCTTTGTTCCGATACGCGTAAGCATTGCTCGGATCGAGTTTAATGCTCTGGTCAATGTCCTTTAGCGCCAGATCGAGTTGTCCGGTTTGCAGATTCAGGTAGCCCCGGTTGTTGAGGAAGTAGGGCTGATAGGGAGTGATAGATAGCGCCTGATCGAATGCCTGCCGCGCCGCTCTGTACTCTTCTGTTTTAGTCAGCACCAGTCCGCGCACGTTGTAGGCGTTGCCTTCTTTAGGGTCAAGGTCAATGGCACGTTGCAAATCTTGCTCAGCGGCTTCGTACTCGTTCAAATAATAGCGCACCGTGGCCCGGTTAACGTAGCTTTCGGCATTGTCCGGCTCCAACTCCAATGCCCGATCGAAGGCGGCAATGGCTTCGAGATAACGCTGTGCGCTGGAGAGGGCCGTGCCCCGCGTAAAGTGCACATAGGCCGAATCGGGATAATGGCGCAGCACGGTGTCCAGATCAACAATACTGGGTGCGTACTCGCCCCGCTGGTAATAGGCGTTGGCGCGGTTGTAGTAGGCGTCAGTAAAATCAGGACGCTGGTTGATGGCCCGGGTGTAGTCGGTGATGGCCTCGGGGTAGTGCGCCTGCTCGAAGTGCGCGATGCCGCGGTTGTTGTAGCCCTCGGCGAAGTTGGGGTCCTCGCGCAGTGCCTCGTCGTAGTAGCGAATCGCCTCGCCGTATTCACCGCTTTGTAACTTCAGATTGCCCCGCAAAAAAAACGCATCGCGCTCCTGCTGGGCACTCTGTTGGCAACTTGCCAGGGTCACCAACGCTACGAACAAACGAGATAGATATCGGCTCATGAATGGTAAGGAAATGAGGGATCGAATGATTGAGTAATAGTTATTCTATCATTCAATCCCTCAGTTATTCTGTTACGTCTACTTCAATGCGTTTGTCCTGGTTGGCCAGTTGCCAAGCGGTATAAAATACCAACCGCGTGCGGTCGCGCAGCAAGGGGAAACTGATCTTCTCGATCGTGTCGGTGGGTTTGTGGTAGTCGGCGTGGGTGCCGTTGAAGTAGAAAATGATCGGCACGCCGTGCTTGGCAAAGTTGTAGTGATCCGAGCGGTAGTAGAAGCGGTTGGGGTCGTCCGGAGCGTTGTAGGTGTAATCTAAGTCTAGCTTCGTATACCGGGCGTTGGCGGTTTCGTTGATGGCGTGCAGTTCGGTGCTCAGCCGGTCGGAGCCAATCACGTAGACGTAGGCCGAATCCTGCGCGTGCGCCGGGTCAATGCGTCCGATCATGTCGATGTTCAGGTCGGCAACGGTGTTTTCAAGCGAGAACACCGGGTGGTCGGTGTAGTACTCGGACCCAAACAGACCCTTTTCTTCGCCCGACACGTTCATAAACAAGATGCTGCGGCGCGGACCGTTTCCCTCGGCCTTGGCCCGGGCGAATGCTTCGGCCAACTCCAGCACGCCCACCGTGCCCGAGCCGTCGTCGTCGGCCCCGTTGTTCACCTGCCCGTCGGTGACGCCAATGTGGTCGTAGTGCGAGGTGATGACGAGCAGTTCATCCTTGAGATCGCGGCCTTCCAGGTAGCCCAGCACGTTTTCGGACGTCATACGGTCCACGTCCTGCCGCAGGGCGAAGGTGAGGTCGGTTGCTCGACGAAAGGAATAGGGTTTGCCCTTTCGGGTGATCCGCCGCTGGGCCTTGGCCAGTCGTTTTTCTCCGACCAGGGCGTTGGCCATCTCCGGCGAAATAAAGATCAGACTCGTCGGCGCGGTGGCTTCCGATTGCAGGCGCATGGAGGGTTGGGCCGCGTACAAAGCGAAGCGCTGAATGTTTTCCTGATAATTCTCATCCACGGCCAGCACCACCCGCACACCTCGTTCTTTGGCCATATCATACTTGGCCTGCAAGCCCGCCCGGAAGTTGGTGGTGAAGCGAGCGGGTTCGCTGCTTCCTGACAACAGGTAAGTGCTGTCGCGTTTCATCGGCTCACCCGACAAAATCAAGATGGCTTTGTTTCGAACGTCGGCTCTTTGGTAGTCGTCGTAGCGTTCGCCTACGATGCCGTAGCCCGCAAAAGTGACTTGGTCAATGAGCGTATCCAGCGGCTCAGCCAGCGCGGGGAAAGCATAAAAGTCTTTGAATAAGCTAAACCGCTTTCCGTCGATGGCCATAAACGGCTGATCCCAGGTGCTTTCAATGATCGGAAAAGTTTGTAGGTAACTGCTGTCGCCCACCGGTGGGATCAGTTGCTGAGATCGGTAGTATTCGGCCAGATAATCGGCGGCCTTTTTCTGACCGGGCTGCCCCGTTTCACGCCCTTCCAGACTGTCGGCGGCCAGCACGCTGAGGTGCTCCTTTAAATCAGCCACCCGGATGGTTTGCGCGTAGCGATAAGCGATAGAATCGAACAAAGATGGATCAGCCCCTCGCTGTGCTCGGGCTGATGAAACGAAAAGTAGGCTGATACCCAGCGCGAAAAGGTGTTTCCCGAAATAGGTCATTAATCTTTCGTGTTTTAAACTTGTTAATTCTGCTAACTCCTAAAAAGTTCTTTCCCGTAAAATCCGATTAGTTCTTCTATATTTGCGATGCCTACGCATGAACCTTCTAGAAGCCCACCATATTGATAAGCGCTACGCCGATCATCAGGCGCTGCGCGACGTGAGCATTGCCATTCCCAAGCAGGCGATCTTCGGTTTGCTGGGCCCGAACGGCGCGGGCAAAACTACGCTCATCCGCATCATCAACCAAATTATCACCGCCGACCGCGGCGAAGTGCTAATCAAGGGAGAGCCCCTGGCGCAACGCCACATTGCCGACATTGGCTACCTGCCCGAGGAGCGGGGTTTGTACAAAAAGATGAAAGTGGGCGAACAATTGCGCTACTTGGCCCGACTCAAGGGACTGTCGGCCCGCGAAGCCAACGAGCGCATCCGCGACTGGTTTAAGCGATTAGAGATATCGGGTTGGAGCGAGAAGAAGATCGAGGACTTGTCAAAGGGCATGCAGCAAAAAATTCAGTTCATCGCTACGGTGGTGCACGAACCGGATCTGATTATTCTGGACGAACCTTTTTCGGGTTTCGATCCGGTGAACGCCAACCTGATCAAAGACGAAATCCTGGCGCTGCGCGAGCGGGGCAAGACGATCATCTTTTCCACCCACCGCATGGAGTCGGTAGAGGAGATGTGCAGCCACGTGGCGATGATCCACCAGGCCGAAAAGGTGCTCGACGGTACCAAGCAGGAGATCAAAAACCAGTACCGCACCAACACCTACGAGGTGACGCACGGCGGACAACTCAATGGGCTGGCGGTGCCCTACGAGATGCTGGAGCAGCGCCCGACCGAAGATCGGTATACTACTTCGGTGATCCGGGCCGAACCCAGCGTCTCGCCCAACCAACTATTACAAGCGCTTATTCAACAGGTAGAGGTGCAGGCATTTCAAGAGAAAATGCCCACCATGAACGACATTTTTATCGCGGAGGTGCAGCGAGGGAAATAGTCCACGGTCGACAGTCCACAGTCAGAGGCCAAACGGCTGCTAGCTGTGGACTATCGACTGTCAACTATGGACTACTAACCAACCAGAAAATCATGAGCAAAATCGGTTTAATTATCCAACGAGAGTACTGGACGCGGGTGCGCAAGCGTTCGTTTCTGATCATGACGCTACTGGGGCCCCTGCTCTTCGCGGCGATTGTGATCGTGCCCGCCTGGCTCAGTTCGCGCGATAGCGGAGGCGAGAAGGTGATCGCCGTGATCGATGAGAGCGGGCTGCTGGGCGAGACGCTGGAGGAAAGCTCGGCTGATGGGGGGATTCGCTACAAGCACGTGAAACTGTCGCTAGACGAGGCCAAGGCCGCCATTCCAAAGGAGGACCGCTACGGCCTGCTGTACATTCCGAAGATCGACATTCACGATCCGCAGGGCATCAATTTCCTGTCCGAGGGTAGCCCGAGTATGAATCTACAGCGCGACATCGAGCGAACGCTCAAGGAAGAGCTGCGCGAACTAAGGCTGAAAGAGGCCAAGATCAGTCCCGAAACGCTGGCCCAACTCAATACCGGCGTCAGTATCAACACGGTGAACCTCACTGAGAGTGGTGCCGAGCAGCAGGGCAACGCGGACGTGGCATCGGGCGTGGGCTACGTGAGTGCGTTCTTGATTTATATGTTCATCTTCCTTTACGGAGCCCAGGTGATGCGTGGGGTAATTGAAGAAAAAACCAACCGCATCGTGGAGATTATTATCTCGTCGGTGCGTCCGTTTCAGTTGATGATGGGCAAGATCATTGGTGTGGCCTCGGTCGGGCTTACCCAGTTTCTGCTGTGGATTGTGCTCACGATCTTGATTGCCACCACCGCGCTTCAGTTGTTTCCCAATGATCGTCCCGAGATTTCGCCGGAGGAGATGGCGCAGCAGATGCCCGAACAAGCCGCCCAACTGGAGGCCGTATCCGGAGTGATACAGGCCATCGACACGGTGAACGTTCCGTTAATCCTGGGATGTTTCGTGTTTTACTTTCTGGGAGGATACCTGCTCTACAGTGCCCTGTTTGCCGCGGTAGGCTCCGCTGCCGACAACGACACCGATACCCAGCAGTTTATGCTGCCGGTGGCCGCCCCGCTGATTTTTTCTATTGTTACACTGGCTGGGGTGCTCAACGAACCCGACGGTCCGCTGGCGGTGTGGATGTCGATGATTCCCTTCACCTCGCCGGTCACCATGATGATGCGCATTCCCTTCGGCGTGCCCACCTGGCAACTGATTGCCTCGATGAGTCTGCTGGTGCTGGGGTTTGTGGGAACCACCTGGGTGGCTGCCAAAATCTACCGCATTGGTATCTTAACCTACGGATCCAAGATCAGCTACAAGACGCTGGGCAAATGGTTGTTTTCGTGACTGGTAATCCCAATCCACGATTATATCAACGTACGATTTTCTTCCCGGCCAAAGCCCTGCACCTTCAGCCGGTCGCGATAAACGTCCACGATTGCGTAGGTATTTTCATCAGCGGTATCTACCATGCCCTTGAAATTTAGGTAGTGAATGCCGTTGCGCTGGCCATAATTGCCGTCGTGGTGGTGGCCGTTGAAGTAGGCGCGTACGTTGGGGTAGCGCTCCAGCACCGCAATCACCGCCGCATCGTTCCATAGATTGAGTCCCCCGGCCGGATACAATGGGTAATGCCCCGCCACCACCACCGACTGTCCGTTCCGCTGCGCTTCGGCGAGTTGTTGGTCCAACCACGTGAGTTGCTTCTCACTTACGCCCCCATTCCACTCCTGCGCGTTCGGTGCTTCCTGTTTCTGCAGCCTTTCCAGCATTTGTTCAGCCCGCTGCCGCTGCGGGGTGCCCGCCCGGGTAGCAAATAGGCTCACTTCGTTGCCATTGAGGATAATCAGTCGCCAATCGTTGTAGTCCACCGCGTAATAGCCTACCGGGTCTAATCCCAATCGTTGCGGAATTTCTTTTAAATAAGTCACATTCACGGTATAATCGTGGTTGCCTAGCGTGCGGTGCACCGGAGCCTGGGCCGCTTCATAGACCGGCAGAATCGTGTCAAAACTGTTAAAATCCCGGTCGATGAGGTCGCCCAGATCAAGGATGAACCGCAGTTTATGCTGGGCAAACGTCTCTAATGCTTCCGCTAGCTTGTCGGTCGACCGGCTATAGTAGCGGTTCATGGCCGAAGAGGGTTCGCAATCGCAGTACTGTACGTCGGCGATCACGCCGAAGCGAAATTGGGGAGTGTCAGGCATGGTGAGATAGGTTTAGAGAAAATGGTAAGTTACACCGGAAGTGGTTGTATCCACAAAGTAAAAATCATTTTTTATTACGGTTAACAATGCTTATTTTAAGTAGTTGTGAGGTTACTTTTTTTTCAGGTTGTTCACACTATCTATCCATTAACCCCTTACTTTTTTGAACGTAGATCTTATTTCCCGAACATTGCTAGACACCACGCAGACAGCGTTGACCCAGCAGTTCAGCGATTTTGTCCTCGACCCGGCCTACCCCTGCTTGGGGGCTAAATCAGCGTTTCGCACCGGTTCGTATCACGTACGCTGCTACCGCTCCTTAGGCACCGATACCTCAGCGCAAACCCTAGGACCTGACCTGCTGCAATTCGTTACCGCCCGAGAAACCATGGATCACAACTTTAGCACCTTTGTGGCCATTTTCGACGACCCGGATATTGAAGACGAAGCCCAGTTTGAAAAGCTGCTGTGGCAACAGCTCGACGCCCTGCACCGCATCGATGCGTACCCGTGGACCCCCTCGGCCTCCAGTGATCCTAATGATAATAACTTTGGGTTTAGTTTTGGGGGCGCAGCCTTCTTCGTAGTGGGCTTGCATCCGCGCAGTGCCCGCCTCGCGCGTCGGTTTGCGCGTCCCGCCCTGGTGTTCAACGACCACCGGCAGTTCGATCAGCTCCGAAGTCAGGGAAAATTCTCCAAGATGCAACGCATGATTCGCCGCCGCGACCAAGAATTGCAGGGCGCCGCCAACCCCATGCTGGCCGACTTCGGCACCGTTTCGGAAGCGCGGCAGTACAGTGGACGCGCCGTGCCCACCGAATGGAAATGCCCCTTTCACGCCAAGCCCCAAGGATGAAAAACCGCATTGAACCCCAATCCGGAGCCGCTTTCACCATCGACCAAGGTCAATATTTGTGCGTGACCGACCCCACCGGAGAACAGGTGTCGGATCTGGTGTGCTTCAACCGGCACGACCCGCGCGAGTGGCTTTCGTCCGGCAAAACGCTCGACTACGGTAGCACTTTACTTATTACGCAGGGCCATGCGCTGTATAGCAACCGCAGCAACGTGATGCTCGATATCGTGGTAGACACCAACGGGCGCAACGATTTTTTGCTGGCACCCTGTAGCCCTGAGACGTTCGAGATCATCTACGGTGACCACGAATATCATCCGAGCTGCTTTGAGAACCTGCACACGAATCTAGCGCACTACGGCATCACTCCCGACGCCATTCCCACTGCTTTTAATCTGTTTATGAACGTGCAGTTTGCGGCCGATGGCACCCTCACGGTAGCCCCCCCCACCTCCCAAGCGGGCGACCGGGTGGTGTTGCGGGCAAAGATGGACCTGATTGTGGGACTCACCGCTTGCTCGGCTGAGCAGTCGAACAACTATGCCTTCAAACCCATCGACTACGAAATCATGGACGCGCTTTAGTCGATGAAACCGGCGGTTCACTGATCACGAGTTTAAACTTCCCGGCGGGGGTTCGGACGATGTCTTCGGGAGATACGTAGGCAATCTCGTAGGGTAGGGCATCGCCAATCCGATGGCGAAGTTCGGTTCGAATGGTGGCAACGCTCTGTGGGGTAAATGCATCGTTTACCACTAAGTTAATGGTTACTCGCCCGTCGGTGCTCTGTTGAATCTGCGCCAATTCCAAACCTTCCACGTCCAAAAATACCCCACCAATGCGTCCCACGCCCGTGCCATCGGGGAGCCGCAGCACGTCGTCGTGCCTCCCTTGAATAGCCTGAACTCGGTACGGTTCGTTTGGATGGGGAACGATCACGTCATCCACGCGGTAGCGAATCAGGGGAAAGGCGGTCGTGGTGAGCCCGGTAGTCAGCACGTGATCAGCCTGATACTCGTTCACCGAATACAGCGGCAGGGCGTGATAGTTAGCGTCGGCACGCTGCTCCAGGGCAATGGTGCGTTCGGCGTTACCGTACCAATCCACAATTTGCGTGTTAAACACCGCTTCTACCTTGTCCCGTTGGTGTTCGTACACCTGCTCGGAGGAAGTGAAAACGTAGGGAACCGATAGCGTCAGGCCTTTCGCCTGAAACAGATTGGCCAGAATTTCCACCGAACTAGGGTAGGCCAAAATGGCGTAGGGAGCAAATTGTTGAATCTGCTGGTAATACCAGTCGGCATGTTCTTCCCGTAGATTGAAGCTAGAGAGGTACAGGCACTGCGCGTGGCGGTCGTGGTGACGCATCTTTCGGCGGTCGAGGTTGCCCCGCAGGGATACCACCTTCATGCCGGGATGAAGTCCGAACAGAGCCCGCTGCGCCCACAGGTAAGCTCCCTCCCGCACCGTGGAGCGGTAGTCGCGGTAAACGGTAAGCGGAGTGCCCGAAGAACCGCTGGTGCGGCCAACCGCTTTCACCCAGGGGTGACCGATGTACAGCGCTTGGGTGTGCTGACGTATATGATCTCGGGTGACCACCGGTAGTTGGGAAAGATCCGCCATCGAGCGAATACTGACCGTATTTACTCCGTGTTCGGCGTAATGTTGCTGGTAGAACGATGAGTGGCCTACTGCCCGTCGGAACAGCCGCAAGAACAATTCATTCTGATGATCTTGCAGACGGGTATCATCCCACTGTTTCTGGTCTAAAATTCGGCGGAGCTCGGCTCGCCGCTCTCTCGCCAGCATGACCCTGCGCGAGAACCTTGCTGCCAATTTGCGTCGCTATCGAAAAGCGGTCGGCCTGTCGCAGGAAGAACTTGCCCATCGCGCACAGATCGACCGGACCTATGTCAGCAGCCTTGAGCGCTGCCAGTATGCCGCAACGCTTGATGTGATCGAAAAGCTGGCAGTCGAGCTAGGTATCGACCCTGCGGAATTGCTTGTAGGTCCGGAAGTCGACAAACTGTCGAATTAGCTGGGTGTCGGCTTTTGGGCTGCGCAGAAGGCGTTCTCTATGGCAGATATTGGGGTGGTTAGCCGCCAGACCTATCGATAGCGGTCGAGACAGCACGCTGCCAATCAGACCATGAAGCAGGGTCACCGGGCATTCCATTCGCCCAAACATCACGAGAAATGTTCGATAGTAGAAGCGCAATGTCATCCGAGGGTTTTCCGCGTATTTCCCAGTAATGCTGCAGAAAAGCAATCATGGCATCATAGGCTTGCAGTTCATCCATTTTTCTAAGGTCAGTCGGAGGAAATTTGCTCATGCAACAATCCGTAACAGCAAACCGAAAGTGTCCGCAATTAGGTCGGGAGCCGAATGTCGCCTTTCTGCCCTGTTGGATCAGAAGCGGACCTTTCACGGACGAAGCCCCGCCCGGCGTGTGCCGGGCGGGGCAGCCTAGCGGCGATTATTCGCCATTGACCTTGCGGCTCCGGGTCCAGATCAGGCTGAAATTCTCGCCATCATCTTCGGCGAAAAGGTTCGCGTAGATCGGAGCGACGAAGCTTGGATCGTCGAGCTTAACCGAGAGGTAGTCGCGACCTTCCTGGCTCTGCTTGCTCCAGGCGGCACCAATTTCGGCGTGGCCGAGAATCGGACCACCGCTTTTCGAAGGAACGGGCTGCCCTCAGCAAGCTGCGACTACTGCCCGATGCGCAGTCGATCATTCCGCACGGGAAAGCTGCCTTCGAATTTCAAATGTAATGGCTCGCCCGACAGGACAAAGCCACCGGCGGGCAATCTTTGCGCGTGGATGTGGAGATGCGGCTCTGTCGATTGGCCCGAATTGCCCACTTCGCCCAAGGGGGCACCGGCTCGCACTGCCTGACCGACTGCAACGCTGACGGTGCCTTCGCGCAGATGAGCGAGTAGTACCGCCTTGTCGCCGCACTTGAGGATGACGTGATTGCCTTCAAGACGTGAGCTGTCGGTTAGCGGGACTTGCATATCAGGCATTCCGTCGGCTGCGCTGAGCACCTCGCCATCGCACGGTGCGAGAACCGGCTCGCCGAAGATCGCATAGGCAGCTGGATCGGACGGCCTCCAGCCTGACGACCTAAGGCCCCATCGGTCAATCTTTATGAGATCAACGGCATAGGACTGGCCGCGATAGGCACGCTGGCGGTCTGTCGTGGGATTGAGCGTGACGAAATGGCCATTGACGCTGGCGTTCGCACCGCCGCTTGCCACCAGATATGTGCCGGGGCCAAGCGGGTATTCGAGATCGACGATGGTCGCATCCGCTGGCGGTTCGCGACCGTTTAGGGCGTCGACCGTCAACGTAGCACCCCAAACCCCAAGCGCACCGATCAATATCGCCGAAAACCGTGCTCGCCAAGTTTGCGGCCACCACCTTTCAGGCACGCCATCCTTACGCACCCGCCAAAGCACTGCGGCGACCAAAAGACCAAGGTAGCCATAGGGAACCCACCAAGGCGGGATCATCCAAACGGCAACTAGCAACAGCGCAAGCAAGACCGCTACTGTCGCCGAGTCCCTGGACGATGAACCCAATGCGGCTTCGGGAGGGAAAGACCGCAACCCAGGCGACAAAGACGAGCGGCAGAACAATCTGCAAACCGATGGCCGAAAGATCGAGCAATGTCATTTTAGCTTCCTTCCAGTGTGTAATACACTGGCATTTCCCCGGACTCATTGATCTCGGTCAATTACGTATCCGTTTGAGCCATTACTATAATCTACACTCAATTATTTCGAAGGATCGGATTCGGAGGTGAACCGCATCGAATTCGCGAGTTATCTGAGCATGCCCGACGGGCGTTGCCGGTGCAGATGCCACTATCGATCAGGCGACCGGCGAGCGCCGTGCTGGTTTGAGACGAGGTGCGAATGAAGAGGAAAGCAATCATGTGGATGCTGGGTCCGGGGCTGTTGGCTGGTGTCGCTGTCGGGCTTTACGCTTGGTCGTCTAGCCTTTCGCGCGCGTTCGACCAGCGCAGATCCGCAGCGGCAGCCGTGCCGCTTCCCGAACCGCATGTGCTGACCGAAGATGATCTGCAACAACTGCCCGATCCGGTTCGGCGTTACATCGCGCTCACAGGTTCGATCGGTCGTCCGGTGGTGACCGAGGTCGTCATGCGTTTCGATGCCATGATGTACGATGCACCCGGCGCGCCCGGCATGGCCGGGCCGGTCGTTCAATACGAACGCTTTGACACTCCGGACCGCTTGTTTTTCATGAAAACGACAATGAAAGGCCTGCCGGTTGCAGTGCTGCATGATTTCAACCGCGATCAGGCGACGATGCGCGTGCGGCTCGCCGGAATGGCCAATGTGGTCGATGTCGCCGGGCCTCAGCTGACCCGGACCGAAACCGTCACGATCCTCAACGATCTCGCATTCTTCGCGCCCTCGCGCCTGATCGACCCGCGTCTCAGCTGGACGGCAGTGGATGACAGGCGCGCAAAGGTCACCTTCACACTCGGCGCCAACACTGTTTCGGCGGACCTCATGTTTAACGATGCCGGAGAACTGGTCGACTTCGTGTCCGAAGACCGTGGTATGCTGGAAAAGGACGGCAGCTTGCGGCTGGCGCGCTGGACCACGCCGCTGGGCCAATACCGCGAGTTCGACGGCTGGCGGCTGGCGAGCGAAGGCGACGCCATCTGGCACCTGCCCGAGGGGGCCGTTCACCTACGGCCACCTGCGCCTGACCCACTACAAATCGAGATAGTCCCATCACATAACGCGAGCATGAAAGGACAAGCCCGATGCCCTACACCAGAGTACGATTGAATGCGTTTGGCAGCCCTGAGGAGCTTGAGCTCGAAACTGTCGCCGACCTTCCCGAACCCGGGCCAGGCGAGGTGCGCGTGCGGGTGCTGGTGACAAGCGCGGCCTTACCGACGTGATGATCCGCAAGGGCATGTATCCCGATGTGAAGGAGAAGCCGCCGCTCACGCTCGGCTATGACATGGTCGGGATTGTCGATGCTGCAGGCGCTGGGGCGACCCGGTTCAATATCGGCGACCGGGTGGCAGATCTGACGACGATTGGTGCCTATGCCGAATATCTCTGCCTGCCCGAAGACCGGCTAACGCCCGTGCCCGCAGGGGTATCGGATGTGGATGCGCTCGGCATGATCCTGTCGGCGGTCACGCCTTATCAGATGCTCCACCGCGTCGCGAAACTCCAAGCGGGCCAGAGCTTGCTGATCCACGGGGCGGGCGGTGCGGTCGGCACGGCGATGCTGCAACTGGCGCGCGATGCCGGGATCGCAGCCTTTGGCACGGATGTGGCGGCAAAGCATGATCTGATCCGCGGCTTGGGCGCGAGGCCCATTGCCGCCGATGCCACCGATAAGGCGCTGCTTGAGGCGACTGACGGCGGTGTCGATGCGGTGTTCGATCCACTGGGCGGTGAAAGCCTGTCGCGCTCACTTCACGCGCTGAAGTCCGGCGGAATACTGGTGGCGTTCGGATTTCAGAACGAGGTGCTGGGGCGCGGCGGATCAATCCCGCTCGATTTCGTGAAGCTCAAGGTCTGGGACTGGCTGCCGAACGGGCACGCCACCGCGTTTTATTCCATCGGCGCGATGCGGCGGGCGCATCCCGCGTGGTTCGGCGAGGATCTGGGCAAGCTGTTCAGCATGCTGGAGCAGGGCCGGATCACTCCGGTGGTCGCGGACGTCATGCCGCTGGCAGAGGTGCGCCGCGCGCATGAACGCGTCGAGGCGGGCGAGATCGCGGGAAAACTCGTCCTGCGGGTGACAGCGCCATGAGGCACGCTTTTCAGGCCATTATCGCAGTCGGCATCGCCATTGCGACCGGCGCGCAGGCCCACGCCCAATCCGACACGCTGATTTCAGACGTGACCATCATCGATGTCGCCGAGGGGACGCTCACCCTAGACCAGTCCGTCCTGATCCGCGATGGCCTGATCGTCGAAGTCGGGCCTGAGATCGAGCCGGATGCGAGCGCCGCGCTCATCGACGGTGCGGGCGGCTATCTGATCCCAGGCCTGTGGGACAGCCATGTGCACGTCTTCTCTTCGGCGACAGAGCCCGATACCGCGCTGCCGCTTTACCTGATCAACGGGGTCACCGGCATCCGCGACATGGGGGCGCTGTGGCCCATCGCTGACCAGCAGGCGTTGCAGGCCCGGATCGAGGCGGGCGAGGTGCCTGGCCCGCGTCTCGTGCTGTCGGGCGCGTGGGTCGATGCCTCGCCCGGATCGTGGTCGGGTATGTTCCTTGCCGACACGCCTGAGGGCGCTCGTGAAGTCGTGGCGCGCATTGCTTCTGAAGGTTGGGCCGGAGTGAAAGCCTATTCGATGCTGGACCAGCTGACCTATCTCGCGCTGGCAGAGGCCGCCCGCGAGGCCGGGCTGCCCTTCGTCGGGCATATCCCCGAGCGGGTGGCGCTTGGCACGGCCATCACGGCGGGGCAAAATGGGATGGAGCATTTCGGGCGCATCCCGATGGCCTGTTCGAGCGCCGAGTCCGCCATGTTGGACGAACTGCGCACGGCCATGGCCGAGGGCGCGGAGCAGGCGCAGGTATTTGCCATCATGGCATCGCGCAATCGCATCATCCTTGAGACATGGGACGAAGCCTTGTGCGAGACGATGCTGGAGCGGATGGCTGAAGCGAACATGCATGTCAGCCCAACCCTTGTTGTTGCCGACTTCTATCTCGGCAATTGGCCATCGCCTGAAACGCCGCGAATGCAGATGATCCCGGCGCCGGTGCGCGAGGCGTGGGGAAAACCCGATTTCCGACTGGAAGCGATGACCGATGAAGTGCGCGCGCTGGCGGCAGACACTGTTGCGCTGGACCGGCGCACGTTCCTGATGGCGCATGACGCAGGCGTGCCGATCCTTGCCTCTACCGATGCGTCTTTCGCCAACCCCTATCTCTTCCACGGGTTCTCGCTGCTCGACGAACTGGACCTCTACGTCGCCATCGGCCTGACCCCGCGTGAGGCGCTGTATACCGCGACAGTCGCCCCGCCGCGCTTCTTTGCCCTTGCGGATCAGGATGGCATAATCGCGCCGGGACGCCGCGCCGATCTGGTGTTGCTGGCCGCCAACCCGCTGGAGGGTCTTGCCACGCTGCGCCGACCTCAGGCCGTCATCGCCGGTGGGAGGGTTCTGGACCGCGCAGAACTGGACAGGCTCGAAAGCAGCCTTTTGCAGAACGGCCAATAGGCAGCGCGGGATGATGATGGCTCTGCTGATCTTGTTGGCGATCCTCTCCGTTGGCATTCTCTGGCTGTTGGCGATCAGCCCGGGCCGCCCAGGTCCGCTGCGCGACGGTACCGGTCGGGTCATTCCGGGCAGCATTTCGGAGCGTGGTTCGGTGAGGATCGGCGGCATCTCTCAAGGCATGATCATCCAGAGCGCAGATCCCGTCAATCCGGTGCTTCTGTTCCTTCACGGCGGCCCCGGCATGACCGAGTTCTTCATGGAACAGGATTATCCGACCGGGCTGGAGCGCCATTTCACCATGGTCTGGTGGGAACAGCGCGGGGCGGGGATGTCTTTCTTCGCCGACATTCCCCCCGAAACGATGACAATGGAGCAGATGATCGCGGACACGGTCGAGGTGGCCGATTATCTGCGCGCGCGGTTTGGGCAGGACCGCATCCTGCTGCTCGGCCATTCGTGGGGAAGCTATCTGGGCATCCAAGTGGCCGCCGCCGCGCCGGACCGCTTCCTCGCCTATGTCGGGATGGCGCAAATCGCGCATCAGCTGCGCTCCGAAGTCGTGGCCCGGGACTACCTGCTCCGGGTCTACGGCGAGCGCTGCGACGCGGCCATGGTCCGAAAACTGCAGGCTGCCAAGGTCAGCATGGAAGACGGCCTCTCGCCCGAATGGATGAGCCTGCGCGATGCTGCCATGCATCGTGCGGGCGTGGGCCATACCCACGATATGAACTCTGTCATGACCGGAATCTTCCTGCCCATATGGCGGGTGCGCGCCTATACCGTGCTGGACAAGATCAACGTCTGGCGCGGCAAGCTCTGGTCGCGTCCGTTCTTTTGGGACGATCTGCTGAAGGACGATCTTAGCACACGGCTGACCGATTTCGCCCTGCCAGTGTATTTCTTTGTCGGTCGCTACGACTACACCGCCAATCCCGAGCTTTCCCACGCGTATTTCGAAGCAATCGACGCGCCAGTGAAGCGGTTCTACGTCTTCGAGAATTCCGCGCACAGCCCGCTGTTCGAGGAGCCTGCGCGGGCGACAGAAATCTTGTTGAACGATGTCATGGGTGGATCAAATGGTGGCATGAACTCGCCGCTTGCTGAAACGAACGGACACAAACCAGACACTGGCCAGACAAACAGAGCAGGTGAGACCAGATGACACAAACCATCGACGCTGACTTTGCCCAAGACTTCCTGACGCGTCTGCATGCGGCAGTGAATGCGCACGATGCGGCTGCGGTGGCGGCGCTGTGTCACATTGATGTGGTCTGGGACGATCCCGCCGCACCAGCCCCGCTGCGCGGACGTGACGCTGTGTACCGGTTCCATCACGAAACGATGTTTCGCGCTATGCCGGATGTCAGGGTCGAGCTCATTGATGGCCCCTACCTCGCTCTCGATGGGACGGGAGTTTCTCGGCGCGGCTACGGATCAGCGGAACGATGACAGGGCCGCTTGTGCCGCCGGGCTTTGCCCCCACTGGCGGGGCACTCGTGTTCGAAACCGCCGAGTTTTCGCGGTTCGAAAACGGCCTGCTGGCGCGCCACACCGTTGTCATCGATATGCTTGGGCTGGCGCGGCAGATTGGTGGTGTTCCTGCCGCTGGTGGGTTGGGCGAACGGATTGGATTGTGGGGGCAGCATCTGGCCGCGCTCCTCACCCGGGTGAGACGCACCGAACGATGAACGGCTCCCCGATCCTCGAACGGCGGCAAACGGCGCATGGGGCGTTGGCGGAACGCCGGTTTGGCAATCATCGGCGGGCTTGCGGTGGTTGCCGCAACGGTCGCGGTCCTTGGCAACCGCGCCGCAGAACAGCGCCGGTCCGACCTCGCAGCCGAGCGTTCGGTCGCCGAGACGCGGCATGGCTAGATCGATATATCAGCTGGGGCGAAGGGCCGCCGGTACTAGTGTTGCATGGCGCAGGCGGCGGCTTTGACCAAGGGCGATTGCTGGCGGAAACGCTGGGCGGCAATGGCTCGCGCTTCATAGCGGTTTCTCGCTTCGGCTATCTCGGCAGCGAGTTACCCGCCGATCCTTCTACTGCTGCACAGCGGAGGCTTTCAGGACCTGCTCGATCATCTGGGGATTGAACGGGCGAGCATTTTGGCGATGTCAGGCGGTGTTCCTCCGGCGCTAAAATTCGCCGAAATGTTCCCTGATCGGACGGATCGTCTGGTGCTCCTCTCGTCCGCTCCGTTTACCCCCTTCAGCCCCGTGGTTGAGGATCGGCCCATTCCGACCTGGGCCTATACCACCCTGCTCGGCAATGACGCGGTGTATTGGGCACTCACCAAGGTTGCGCGCGGCCCATTGCGCAGCGCCTTCGATGCTCGAGGCGACCTGATGGCGGATGTGCCCGCAAACGAACTGCAATTCGTCGACCGCCTTATCAATGGCTTTCTGCCTGCCTCGGCGCGGCTTGCGGGTGTCGAGAATGAAGGCGCTGCGGTCGATTCGCGAGCGGAATATCGCCTTGAAGCCATCCGCGCTCCAACCTTGATCCTGCATACCCGCGATGACAGCCTGAATCCCGCCGCTGTCGGGGAGCAGCTTGGCAGCGCATTCCAGACGCTCGTCTGGTCATATTCGAACGCGGCGGGCACCTTCTTCTTGGCCACCATACCGAACTCCGGGACCAAATCGGGGGCGCTTCTTGGCCGACAAGCAATCGCAGCAGGCGGATTGAACTCCGACATACCGGTGCATCAATCTATTTCTCGCCTTTTTGACAGCTGCTCTTCACACCTCGATGTGGAAGTTGCCAGAGCTGTATCTTTTGGATTTGGGCCTTATGTCGCTGTCCGATTGGGTGGAAGGTTCCAGGCAGCAGACATCCTGAACTAAACGGCAGCAACTGCGTCGGTAACCAACCGTCGCCTAGCTCTGTTCTAAAAGGTCAAAAGCAGACTTTTCAGGAATGAAACCCCGCCCGGCGGATGCCGGGCGGGAATATTGGCTCTTAGTCGCCGTTGGCCTTGCGGCTGCGGGTCCAGATCAGGCTGAAATTCTCGCCATCATCTTCTGCGAAAAGGTTTGCGTAGATCGGAGCGACGAAGCTCGGATCGTCGAGCTTGACCGAGAGGTAGTCGCGGCCTTCCTGGCTCTGTTTGCTCCAGGCGGCACCGATTTCGGCACGACCGACGAAGACTCGGTGCGAGGGAGCATTCTGGCTTGCCTGTTCGGTTTCAGCGACAATGCGCACATTCTTCTGCTGTACGCTCATGGTGACGATCTCGCCTTTGTAGCCGGTGGTCGTGGTGGTGAAGTTGCCGATATTGGCCATGATGAAATTCCTTTCGCTTTGGTTCGAACCTGCGCCCATCGCAGCCTCGATGGCCAGACGAGGGCGGTTGTGCGGGGCGGGCGCATCCCGTCAGGGACCGCAGCGACAGCGAACGGCGGCAGCGGGATCGGCTATTTTGTTTCGCGATGCAAAGGGCACCCAGTGCCCGGCGAATAGCCGCTCCCGCGCCGTTGCGCCCCGAAGCCCCGCAAGGGCGAAGCCCGTCCGCCGCCAGAAAGGCCATGAACGAGGCAGCAGGTGGGGCAGGTGACGCCATGCGAAAACGGAAGATCATGACACTAATCGGCTTGCCTACCTTAAACGGGCTCACATCGCTCAAGCAATGATCGCCATGTGCGATACCGCAGTATCCCGGCATTGCTGTCATTGAACATCAGGCTCGCAAGTTGACCCGCACGCGTTTCGGATCAGCGACCATCGGTGCTGGTAGCCAGCTGGGCCATGTCAGCGCTTGATCGAGGACGCGCCGATTCCGACAATCGTCCAGTCCGTCAAACGACTTACACCCATGATGGCGGGTTCGGCGATGCGGTAGCGCCACCGCGAACGGTGAGCCAGCGCAGCGCCGCAGCGCTCCCGATCAGTATGGCTGCCGCGGAGCTCAGCACCTGAACGATCAGGCCATCGGGAAGAAACGCGAGCGCAAGACCGTACGCCGCATGATAGCCCGCTACAGCGCTGCACACCCCGAAGCATGCAACTAGCACGAGGCGCAAAACGGGGGAGCGCGCACCGGCGAGCAGATGGGCGGCGACCAGCAGCAGTGTGGCAGCAGCCAGTCCGGCACAGGCCGCAAGCGTCCAGCCCGCCCCGCTGGCAAAGGTCCACCAAGCAATGGTTCCGCCGCACCAGAGCGGCAGGGCATAGAGTGAGAGCGAATAGAGCAGGCGGGCTGCCAGCACGGCAGCGATGAGCACGGTGAGGGCGGCAACGACAATCATGGGGCGTCCTTTCATGGCGAACATTCGCCGGACGCACCTCCCGACCTCCTCCACGGTGCTTTTCCGATGGCCAAGCAATACAATCATGCACCCAGATGCACAATACGGGGCAGCGGGGATCATCCCGCTGCCCGTATTTTGAAAAGCGCTGGGTCAGGCCGCGAGCGGCTTGGCCTCCGGAGTGTCTCGATGGTCCTCCGAAGCGGCTCCCGCACCTTGCGCTTCGTCCTCCTCGCCTTCGACCAGCCATTCCGCGCGCTTTGCAGCGGCTACGCTCGGCACGCCGCCACGCGATGTATAGGCAGCAGGCGGGAAGGCCATCCAGCGCGGCACCCAGCGCTCGAGCTTGGGCCGCTCGTTCGCGCCGGTCAGATGATCGGAGATAAGGCCTTTCAGGGTCGCGCCTTTCTCGGTCGCATTGGCGCTGGCCACCGCCTCGCCGCCGACCTCGCCAAGCAGCGCAACCATTACCTCCTTGTCGCGCAGCAGGCCGAAAAAGGCTTCGTCGGGCCTGCCAGTGATCGGCCATCTCCACGCCCAAATGCTGGCCAAGATATTCGACGGCTTCGCTCCCGATGGCGAGGGTTTCAGCCATGACCAGTGCGAGCACCTGCATGACCTCGCCATCCTCCAGCTTCAAAAGCCGATGGAGGATCGGAACAAGGTCGCTGCCGTAACGGTCCTGACACAGCGCCTCGCGGCTTTCATCGAAACCCAGCAAATCGAGCATGATGCGGCGACGTTCGGCGAGCGCCTTGGTCGCGGGACTGGCGGCTAGACTGGCTGCAATCGCTTCGTTGCGGCTTGCTGTATCGGCGGGGCGGATGCTCCACGCGGCGAACCGGCAATGGCATGAGCGACCATGACGCGCAGCGCCAGTGATGGTTCGGTCGAGAGCCGCTCGGTCACCGCCGCATGGCGGTGAAGGTCGATATAGCTTGCCAGCGTCGACGTCAGTTCGGGCCGCGCGCGCTTGGCGTCTCCGTCCTCGCCGCGCGCTCGGCGCTCCGCCGCCTGCGCTTCGCGGCGGCTGATATAGCCCTCGTGGAATACAACCTCGCCATTGGCTCGGCATTGGATATAGACGCGCCCGCCCTTGCGCTTGGAAGCGTGTTCATACTCCCAAGTGGCGAAATGCTCGCCCGGCGGGACGATCACGACATCGGCCCAGCCTGCTTCGAGATAGTCGGCCTTGCGCGCATCGACTGCGGCCATCTGCGCTTCCCAAAAGGCATCGCTGTCGGCGAAATATCCATCCTCGCCGAACAGATCGGCAACGACCTGGCCGGAATAGGTCTCGAGGTCGAACAGCGCGACACCGGTCGCAATCGATGCGCCGCCAAACAGCCAGCCCTTCAATTGACTGCCGCGCGGAGCATAGGCCTCCGCGTCCTCGAACAGCGCCAGCCATGCCTTCTGTTGCACCTTGCTGGCGAGCGTTAGATGGCGCACCGTCGCGGCATCCACTTGCCTCGGCGCGGTAGGCTTCGCGGATGCGGGGCAAGAGATTGCCGAGCGCAAGGATGCGCTTCACCTGCAATTCGGTGAGCGCGAAGGTTGCGGCAATATCCTCGACGCCGCCGGCCTTCCTTCACAAGGCGGGTGAAGC
>CAWBZE010000007.1:0-40487 GCA_963793215.1 uncultured Cytophagales bacterium
CAACTGGATAACCGCGATATGTCGGCTATATCTATTATGTCTAAGCTAATCTAATGGATTTCTGATTTTATTAAAACGATTAACCGCTACGTGAGTATAAATTTCAGTGGTCTTACTGGACCGATGGCCTAACAGGGTTTGAATATACCTTAAATCAGTACCATCCTCTAATAGGTGCGTGGCAAAAGAGTGGCGCAGGGTATGCGGTGTTACTCGCTTTCCTATCCCCGCTTTTTTGGCGGCCGCAGCTAACAACTGTCCAACGCTTCTGCCTGAGTATCGACATCCATCGGGATCTCTCGAATAAAAAATCTTTAGGTTGCCACAATAGATAATACTTCCTTAAATCAGCTAATAAGGTAGCTGAAAGTAGCGTGTAACGGTCTTTGCCTCCCTTTCCACCCTCTACCCGAATAAGCATCCGCTTGCTGTCAATGTCCTTAATTCTGAGATTTAACAGTTCGCCTCTCCGTAACCCTGCCGAGTACAGCAACGCCACGATGCACCGATGTTTAATATTATTGGTTTGGTTGATTATACCCACTATTTCTTCTTTACTTAATATTTCTGGCAACCGCTCTTTCTTACGGGGCCGCTCAATATGATAAAAGCGATTGGGCATGCATTGTACTACTTCGTAATAAAACTTAATGGCGTTTATTGCCTGGTTGAGATACGAGTCAGATTTGTTTTGCTGTACCAGCTTTTGTAAATAAGCACGAATATCTTCTTCATTCAGCTCGTCTGGTTCCTTCCTTTAAAATGATTCAAATACCCCTCAAACATCGAAATGTACGTACGAGCGGTGTTGTAGGCGTATTTTCTGATTTCTAGCTTCTGTAAGTAGACTTCCGGACAGCGCTGATAGTCTTCAGGAAGCTCACGCTGCCGAAACCGGTCTACGTTAAGGTTGGCGTTGCCCTGATTGACGGCGCGGTTCGTGAAAAATAATTGACCATTGACCCAAGCCACTCCCCGAAACTTTTGGAATATCTGCGTAAGGTTGCTTTTTGTGTTTTTAACAATCACGCAGCCACTTTCAGCGTGCCATCGGGGGTGGGGTAGTTCCTTGATCAACGCCTGAATCACTTTGTCTGGGTAGAACTTAAGCCCAATGTACTTATCGTTATGATGATAAATATGCTTCAAGGTGACCATTCGTTGGGATGCTAGTTGCCTTTCCATACGACAATGAAGCCAAAACCTTTTCCTTTTAAAAGTGCAAGCGTACATTTATACGTTAGTTATACGTATAATCTACGACTATGAAAAAGTGCCCTTCCTGCGGCGAACCGGTGCAGGGAAGAATCGACAAACGGTTTTGCTCCCCCTACTGCAAATCAGCCTACCACTACCAGCAAAACCGCGACCGCTCGGATAACTTGTTTAAACGAATTGATAACCAGCTAAAGCAGAACCGCCGGATCCTCAAAGAGTACAATAAAGCGGGAAAAGCGACCGTACGAACCGAAGTGCTGGAGCAAGCGGGTTTTTCACCGAAGTACTTCACTCATTATTGGAAAGGCAAAAACGGAAACGTGTACCTGTTCTGCTACGAATACGGCTTTATGAAGCAGCAGGAAAACGGCAAAAGCAAGTACGTGCTCATACAGTGGCAGCCCTACATGCGGTGATCCAGTAGCCGGAAAACCCACCAAAAGAATACATTACAACCCGAAAAAATGCCTATCTTGCGGCCCTAAAAATCAATCTACACGTACCCTACCTATCTCTCTATGGCCGCTGGCGAAAACGAGAACATTATCCCCATCAACATCGAGGACGAAATGCGCGGAGCCTACATCGACTATTCTATGTCGGTGATTGTCTCCCGGGCCCTGCCCGACGTGCGCGACGGACTCAAACCCGTGCACCGACGCGTGCTCTACGGCATGCTCGACCTGGGCCTCACCAGCAATAAAGCCCACAAGAAATCCGCCCGCATTGTGGGCGAAGTGCTCGGCAAATACCACCCCCACGGCGACTCGTCGGTCTACGACTCGATGGTACGCATGGCTCAACCCTGGTCGTTGCGCTACATGCTGGTGGACGGGCAAGGTAACTTCGGGTCGGTCGACGGGGACTCTCCGGCCGCCATGCGCTACACCGAGGCACGCTTGCAACGCATTGCCGAGGAGATGCTGGCCGACATCAACAAAAATACCATCGATTACCAGCCCAACTTCGACGACTCGCTCGAAGAACCGGTCTGTTTGCCGGGCAAACTGCCCAACGTGCTGGTGAACGGCACCTCGGGCATCGCGGTGGGCATGGCCACCAACATGCCGCCCCACAACCTGACCGAGGTGGTCAACGGCATCAGCGCCTACATCGACAACCCCGAAATCACCATCAGCGAGCTGATGCAGCACGTCACCGCCCCTGATTTCCCCACCGGAGCCATCATCTACGGCTACCAAGGGGTGAAATCAGGCTTTGAAACCGGGCGCGGACGCATTGTCTTGCGCGCCAAAGCTGAAGTGGTGGAATCCAAAACCGGCAAGATACAAATTATCGTCACCGAAATTCCCTACCAGGTGAACAAGGCGGCGATGATCGAGAAAACCGCCGCCCTCATCAACGAGAAACGCATCGAGGGCATCACCGGGCTGCGCGACGAGTCCGACCGTAACGGCATGCGCATCGTCTACGATCTGCGCCGCGACGCTATTCCCAACGTGGTGCTCAACAACCTGTTCAAGTACACGCAGTTGCAGTCGTCGTTCGGGGTCAACAACGTGGCCCTGGTCAAAGGTCGTCCTGAAACGCTGAACCTCAAGCAGATCATCGGCCACTACGTGGACCACCGGCACGACGTGGTGGTGCGGCGCACCCAGTTCGAGCTGGATGAAGCCGAAAGACGCGCGCACCTGCTGCAGGGTTACCTGATTGCGCTGGACAACATTGACCGGGTGATTGAAATCATTCGCGGCTCACGCGACCCCGAAACCGCCCGCAACGGCCTGATCAGCGAGTTTGAGCTCACCGAAATTCAGGCCCGTGCCATTCTGGACATGCGCTTGCAGCGCCTCACCGGACTGGAGCGCGAGAAAATTGAGGCCGAATACGCCGAAGTGCTCAAGCAGGTGGCCTACCTCAACCAGATTCTGGCCGAGCGCGAACTGCGTATGCAGATCATCAAGGATGAGTTGCAGGAGCTCAAGGAGCGCTATGGAGACGAGCGCCGTACCAGCATTACCCACAGCGCCGACGACATTGACATTGAGGACATGATCCCCAACGAGGCGATGGTGATCACCATTTCGCACCAGGGCTACGTGAAGCGCAACCACGTGGACGAGTACCGCACCCAGGCCCGGGGCGGCGTGGGAGCCCGGGGCGTTTCCTCCAAAGACGATGACTTCACCGAGCACCTGTTCGTGGCGCATACCCACAACTATTTGCTGATTTTCACCGAACTGGGACGCGTGTTCTGGTTGAAGGTATACGCTATTCCGGAAGCCGGAAAATCGGCCAAGGGACGCGCCATTCAAAACCTGATCCAGATCACTCCCGACGATTCGGTGCGGGCTGTCATCAACGTAAAGAGCCTGAGTGATGCTGATTATCTAAACAATACCTACCTGATGATGTGCACGGTGGGCGGCACCATCAAGAAGACTTCGCTGGAAGCCTACTCGCGCCCGCGCGTGAACGGCATCAACGCCATCACCATCAACGAGAACGACCGTTTGCTCGACGTGAAACTTACCGATGGCCAGTCATACGTGCTGTTAGCCGTACGGTCGGGGCGGGCCATCCGCTTCAACGAGCAGGACGTGCGACCAATGGGACGCAACGCCGCCGGAGTGCGGGGCATCACCCTGGAAGACGAAAATGATCGGGTGGTGGGCATGGTGACCGTAAATGATCTGAGTCAGACATTGCTGGTGGTTTCGGAGAAGGGATACGGTAAGAGATCGGCCATTGAGGACTATCGCGTAACAAAAAGGGGGGGTAAAGGGGTTAAGACCTTGAACATCACTTCCAAAACCGGTGCGGTGGTATCTATTATGAAGGTAGCTGACCCCGATGATCTGATTATTGTCAACACCTCCGGCATTATGATTCGGATGCCTATGACGGAATTGCGGGTGATGGGACGCGCCACCCAGGGCGTCCGCTTGATCCGACTCAATGAGGGTGACACCATCGCCTCGGTGGCTAAGGTGGAAAATGATTTGATTGAGCAAGAACTGGCGGCGCAAAAAGGGGCGGGTAGCGGCAGCCAGGAGTCAACAGACGATAGTCCAACTCCTGATACTGGCGCTGAGGCGTAACCTTTTGGCTATTGACTGTTGACTATTATTTATTTTTTTTTGTATTTTGCACTTTAGAACTAAATCAATGTATTACTATTCACTACACACTATGAAAAAATTAACATCTTTTTTTATTGTTCTCCTAGCCCTGCAAACCGTTGCGTTCGGGCAGAACAAGAACGTCCGCAAGGCGGGCACTGCTCTGGACAAAGGCGAACTTGCCGAAGCAAAAGCCCAGATTGATCCGGCCATCTCGGACGAAAAGACCAAGGACGACGCCAAAACCTGGTTGCTTTACGGACAAGTCTACCAAGCCATTGCCGATGATTCTACCAACGCGGTACAGACCGATGAGCCGTACGTAGAAGCCATGAAAGGTTACGACAAAGCGATGGAGCTAGAAAAAGAAGGCTCTAGTGAATACACGCAGGCAGAACTGATGAAGGAGCAGGTGTGGGCCAATGCGGTTAATAAAGGAGCGGCCCTCTATTCGGACAAGGATTATAAAAACGCGATCACCTACTTCGATGTGGCAAAAATGGCCAAGTCGCAGGATACCACTGCCTACATCTACGCCGGAATCTCCGCGCAGCAGGCCGGTGAACTCGACGATGCGGCTGAAAACTACGCTTTTCTGGTAGATAGCCTGGATTATAAGAGTGAAGACTTTTACAATAGTCTTATTTACATCTACCTGGTAGAGCAAAAGGACAACGACAAGGCGGTTGACTATCTTCAGAAAGCCCAGGAAGCGTTTCCCGAAAACCCTGACTTCCTGAAGCGTGAAATCACCGTGTTGATCACCAACGAAAAGTACGACGAGGCCAAGGACAAACTCGCCAAAGCCATCGAAGCTGAACCCGATAATGCGATCTTGTACTACAATCGAGGCTACCTGTACGAGCAAATGGGCGACGGAGAGCAAGCCGTAGAAAACTACCAGAAAGCAACCGAGCTTGATCCTGAATACTTTGATGCGGCCTTCAACTTAGCGGCCTACTACTACAACGAGGCCGCCGAAATTCTTCAGGAAGCCAACAACATGGATCTGAAAGAGTACGAGAAACGAGGAAAAGAGATCGAGGACAATGCTATGAGCTACTTTGAAAAAGCACTGCCCCCGCTGGAAAAATCACGCGATCTGAAGCCCGATGACGAAAAGGTGCTCACCACGCTTCAAACCGTGTACACCCGACTAGGCATGGACGAGAAAGCCGAAGAAGTGCAATCTAAACTAGAGAGCATGTAGTGGCGACTATCCAAGCGTTCGCTGACCGATAGTTTATAGGTATACCAGCAGCGACGGGTAATCCTCCTCAAGGGGGGGCACGCCCGTCGCTGCTGTGTTTTATTCCAGTGGCTCGTCAATCCAGCACTGCCCGTCGCAGCATTAAATAGCCTACTCCTTAGCCTCACCAACCACCGATGAAAGCAGATACCGACCCTGGCGTGTCGACCGCTTTGCCCGAACCCCTTGGGCCGCAAGCTTTTGGGCACCCCAAAGGACTCTACTACCTTTTCTTCGCCGAACTGTGGGAGCGCTTCAGCTTCTACGGCATGCGTGCCCTGCTCACGCTCTACATGGTAGAGCAAGTCTTCGAAGCGCTCGGCAACCGTGACACGGTGTCGGCAATCGTCTACTCCTCCTACGGGTCGCTGGTCTACGCTTCACCCATCATTGGGGGGCGCATTGCCGACCAGCTCAACGGTTCGCGGCAGGCGATCCTGTTAGGAGGCATTCTGATGGCCATTGGCCACTTCGTGTTGGCTATCGAGAATAACACCGCTTTCTTTCTGGCGTTGGCCTTCATCATCGTGGGTAATGGCTTCTTCAAACCGAATATCTCTACGTTCGTAGGGGCCCTGTACCCCGACGGCGATACCCGCAAAGACTCCGGATTCACCATCTTTCACATGGGTATCAACATTGGGGCGTTCGCCTCACCCCTGCTCTGCGGTTGGTTGGGTGCTGCTTACGGATGGCACTGGGGCTTCGGACTGGCCGGAGTAGGGATGCTGGTCGGGGTGTTTTTCTTCTGGCGGGGAATTCAAAAGGGAGTGTTTATGGATGAGGGCCTGCCGCCGTATCCTGAAAAACTGTACGAAAAGGTGGCGGGTATATCGCGGCAGCACTGGATTACCATCCTCTCAATTGCCGCTGTGCCGGTGATCGCTTTTCTGCTCTCTTCCTACGAATTTATTGCCAATGGATCCACTGTTTTGGGCAAAGTGACCATCGTCAACGTCATCTTCTACGGCTTAAGTATCTTTATCCTGGGCTACCTGTCCTACGTAATCTACCAGTTGCCGCCCGTAGCCCGCAAAAAAATGATCGTAGCGGTGCTGCTCACGGTGTTTATGACGCTGTTTTGGGGGTTTCACGAGCTTTCGGGCAACATTATTACGCTGTTTTCGGCCCGCAACGTGGACCTGTGGTTGATGAATGCGGCGCAGACCAACGCGCTCAATCCCCTGTTTATTATTCTGCTGGCAATCCCGATCTCATCGCTGTGGGTTTATCTGTCCCGAAGAGGCGTGAGCCCTCGAACGCCCTATAAATTTGCGGCTGGGCTGGCGCTGCTCGGGTTGGGCTATTACCTATTATTTTTGAGTCAGAACTTTGCCAGCCCCGAAGGCACGGTTCCCTTCGTGTTTCTAATTTTATTGTACCTCTTTATGTCACTGGGCGAACTGCTCACCTATCCGGTCGGCTTGTCTAAGATCACCGATCTGTCGCCCAAAACCATTGTGGCCTTCATGATGGGGGTGTGGTTCTTATCGTCGGCTTACGCCTTCCAAATTGTGGGGTTTGTGGGTCAGCAACTAGCCATCGACGAAATCGCCTCCGAAGGCGGTGGCACGGTCACCGCGACGGATACCCTACGCATGTACACTGAGGGCTTTGAGTTGATCGCCTACGTGGCGCTGGGCGGTGCTTTGGTGGTGGTGATATTGTCTCCGCTGCTTACTCGTTGGATGGATGACGTGCATTGACAGCTTCCGCCCATCATAATTGGTGTTCTACCGTAAACTTTCTAATTTCGCCGCATGCGGGTATTCGCCTTTCTGCTCTCATTCATCCTCACGATTGCCCTGGTGGTGGCGTTGAGTTGGCGCATCGATCCCTTGCCCCCGCTGGGCTATTTCCTGGACCCGTTTCACGGCTTCTGGCAGAATGCGCAGGGAGAAGATCCGGCGATTGAGACCAACGTAGCGCTGCCCAACCTGCGGGCACCGGTCACCGTGCAGTACGACTCGTTGCTGATTCCGCACATCTTCGCGCAGAACGACGCCGATCTGTACCGCGCCCAGGGCTACGTGCAAGCCTCATTGCGCTACTGGCAAATGGACTTTGTCGCACGGGTGGCGGCGGGACGTCTGTCGGAGGTGGTGGGAGCACGCGCCCGTGAATTTGATCGGGGACAACGACGCAAGGGGTTGATGTTCGCGGCCGAAAAAGCGCTGCGGATGATGGAGGAAGACCCGGTGGCCAACGCCGTGCTGGAAGCTTACACCGCCGGAGTGAACAGCTACGTGAACAACCTGCGCTACGAAGACTGGCCCCTGGAGTATAAACTGCTGGATTACGCGCCGGAGCCGTGGACGCCCCTCAAAACCTCGCTCTTGCTCAAGTACATGGCCGACGACCTGTCGGGCTACGATGAGGACCTGGAAAATACCAACGCGCTGCTGCTGTGGGGCAAGGAACGGTTCGATTTGCTTTATCCTCAGGATTATCCGGACGCTGAGCCGGTGATCTCCGCGGACCACGTGTGGGATTTTAAACCCGTTGTCCTAGACACTCCGTCGGTATCGTTGGCCGACAACCAACTGACCACCGTGGTGCTTCCCAAGTCCAATCCCGACAATGGCAGCAACAACTGGGCGGTGAGCGGGAGCAAGACCAAATCGGGTAACCCTATTTTGGCGAACGATCCGCACCTGGGGTTGAACCTGCCCAGTATCTGGTTTGTGGTGCAACTGCACACTCCCGAGCTGAACGTGCTGGGAGCTACGCTGCCCGGTTCGCCCGGGGTGATCATCGGGGCCAACGACTCCATTGCCTGGGGGGTGACCAACGCCACCCGCGACGTGCGGGACTGGTATAAAATCACCTTCAGCGACGCCCAGCGTAACGAGTATCTGTTTGATGGCCGCCAACTAAAGGCGCAGCCGCGGATAGAGACTATCCGGATTCGCGGCGAAGAAACGTTCTACGATACGGTGGTGTATACCCACTACGGTCCGGTGGTGTACGATCGAAGCTTCCCGGCCGACACCATCGAGAACCCCGAGCGCAACTACGCCATGAAGTGGCCCGCCCACGACCCTTCGATGGATATGATGACCTTTTACTACCTGAACCGGGCCAACAATTACGCCGAGTATCGTCAGGCGCTGCGCTACTACGCCACTCCGGCGCAGAATTTTGCGTTTGCTTCGGTAGGAGGTGATATCGCGCTAAGCGTGCAGGGAAAATTTCCGGCCAAATGGCCCGGGCAGGGGCAGTTTCTGATGGACGGCAGCCGACCCGAGCAGGAGTGGCAAGGCTATATTCCGTTCGAGCAGAACGCCTACGAACGCAACCCACCGCGCGGATTCGTTAGTTCGGCCAACCAGGTGCCGGTCAATCGACAGTACCCCTACTTCTTCTACGACAAAGGGTACGAACACTTCCGCAACCGCCGCATCAACGAGCGGCTAACCTTGCTGAACCGAATCACTCCCGAGGATATGATGACCCTGCAGGCGGACAACTATAACCAAAAAGCCGCTGACGTACTGCCCCTGATGCTCGACAGCCTGGATGGTAGCCAGCTTCGGGGCGAGTCGCAAGAACTGTATAAATTACTGCGGGACTGGAACTTTAAGAACGAACGGAACCAGCGGGCGCCCACCATTTTTTCGGTATGGTGGAGCCAGCTCAAAGATGCGCTTTGGGATGAGATGCAGGGGAAATCAGTGGCGCTGACCATGCCTACCGACGCGGCGACCATCCACTACCTGAAGCAGTATCCGCAAGACAGCATGGTAGACCGCCAGAGCACTACCTACCGCGAAACCGTCAGCGATTTGCTCAGCGAATCGTTTGCCAGTACCGAACAACAACTGCGCGACTGGTCGGCCGAAAACGATGGCCAGTACACTTGGGGCAACTACAAGGCCACCAGCATCCAGCATATGCTGCGTCTGGCTCCGTTCGGGATCTACAACGTGCCCATTGGCGGCGGCCGCAACATTGTGAACGCCACCAGCGAACGGCACGGCCCTTCGTGGCGGATGGTGGTGGAATTAAGCGACCCAGTCAAGATGTGGGGAGTGTATCCCGGCGGGCAATCGGGAAACCCTGGTAGTGTGTACTACGACAACCAGGTGGCTGTCTGGGCGGCCGGGAATCACTATCCGTTGCAGAAACTAGCCAGCCCGGACAATGACGCCCATTTGCTGCTCACCCAAACCCTTTCGCGCACCGATGCCGACTGACGTATGAAATTTATTTTTAAGATGATCCTAACTGCTGCGCTTTGCTACGTCGTGGAGCTTTTCCTGCCGTGGTGGACGGTGGCAATTGTTTCTTTCGGGGTAAACGTGGCGTTTCCTACCAAAGGCGCTAACGCCTTTCTGAGCGGGTTTCTGGGGGTGGGCTTGCTCTGGCTAGGCATGGCTTGGCTGATTGATGCCCAATCGGGGGGGCTGCTCACCGAGCGGGTAGCGGGTATTTTCACGTTTGAGAACCCTATCTGGATGATCGCCCTGACCGGTGGAGTAGGAGGGTTGGTCGGCGGACTCGCCGGACTAAGCGGAGCGCTATTCAGGAATTTGCGCCGTAGTGAAGAAGCGAAAGGTAGTTATTATGCTTAGCTAGGAAAATAAGCAGATGGGACGCTGTGCGTCTAGGCGGCCCCACCTAAGCGGCCCCGCTCATGACGGGGGCATGCGTCACGACAGGCTCCGCCACCGGTTGCTCCTCGTAAGTAGCAACGGGAGCCAAGTCGCTGGGATTGGCGTGGTATACTTCCTTTGCCTGCTGGTCGCGTAGTTTATAGTACTTTTCCAGTAAGCCGTTGGCGCGCTCCAGCGGAATGGCCGAGCGCGTACCACTGGCGTTCACGATCCGAATTACCGGAATGCAGTTCCGGTTGGCGCTTAACACGGTAGACTCGTAGTTCCTGCCGAAGTAGATCAGAAACGCTTCTTCGGTGAAGAAAATAAATTTCTTGATGTTGGTGTGATTTCTCTCCATAGGTGCAGGATAGGTCAGGGTAGCATATTGATTACAAGGTAGAGTACTCTACCCGATGGTTTTGGGTGGGGGTTGAATGAGAGGGAGAAAAAGCTGAATTTTGTAGTTCCTACACAACAAAACCAGCTTTTTCAATGGATAAGAATCCGGTACTAAAGATATATGAATTGATACGAACGGCCAAAGTGGTGCGGCATAAAAAGCGACAAGAATTTCTCTGCGATATGATTCAGGGAATAATTAGCAGTCGGTCAGTGATCTTCTCAGAGATTGCTGATAAAACAGATAAGCCCATTCAAGTGAGTTCTGTTGAGCGCAGAATACAAGACTTTTTCGCCAAAGTTAGCTTGGACTATCAACAGGTAGCGGTTTTTCTGATGAGTTTTGTTCCTCACCCTCAGTTGACGCTCAGCATCGACCGCACGGAATGGGACTTCGGGCAGACACAGGTCAACGTTTTGTGCGCAGTAGTAAGCATTGGTAAGATGGCCGTGCCGGTTTACTTTGAGATGCTGGACAACAACAGCGGCAATAGTAATGCAGATCAGCGCATTGCTCTATTCCAATCATTGGTGGCTGTTGTGGGTAAACAACGTATCCAAATGCTGGTAATGGACCGGGAATTCATTGGGCAAAAATGGCTAAGTTGGCTCAAAAGCGAGCGTATTCCTTTTTGTGTGCGAGTACCTAAGCACCATTCCATCCTGTTAGCGACCGGGCAAAGAGTCTGGGCCGAAGAAGCTTTTACCGACGACGATATAGAATGCTATCAACAGGACGTAGTGGTAGATGGAGTGGCTGTTAACCTTTCGCTCTCCTATGATGAAAAAGGCGAACTGCTCTATCTGATTGGTACCACTCTACCCCAGACGCTGCGTTCTTGGTATAAAAGACGTTGGGCTATAGAAGTCTTCTTTCAAGCACTCAAACAGCGAGGCTTCAACTTAGAGGACTCTTGCCTGCGCTGTATCGTCAAGTACCGAAAACTGTTTGCTATCGTTTCTATAGCCTATACCATTTGCTGGGCCACCGGTATTGAGGACGGAAAGGTCAATCCCGTCAGAACTAAAAAACACGGTTACCCGCAGTATAGCGTCTTTAGAAGAGGGTTGAACTTGATGAGACAGTTCTATAAACGGCAAATAAGCAGCCCTTTACAACTGGCCATTGAAATGGCCTGGATGAGATTTAACCTCTTTTACAAAACCATCGGGTAGAGTAAAGGTAGAGAATAACGTTAGCAAAATAAACCGAAATACGTTATTTAACCTACGAACTTCTAATAAGCGCATTTAATCATGTTGGTTCACCATTTCTTCACGAGCAGTCTACTCAACAAGCCCAAGCAACGGCGGCCAACCCGCCCTGTACTATTCCTCCGGCGCTAGGGGAGTGATCATCACCGGCATGCTCACTAGATCACGAAAGTCCTCACCCGACTCTTTCATGTCCTCGTCCATATCTTCATAATACCACACCACCGACACGTTGCTATCCTGCTGGTGCAACTTTTCTAACTTTCGGAAAATATCGATCAAACACTTAGACGAACTGGTATTAAAATACTCTAACCGCACAACCAGTCTGGTAACGGGTTGGGGATGCTTTTCGTAGTCGTCGAGCCAGTGCATCAGCGGGGCGTAAAAGGCCACCGAGTTTTCAGGGATAGAGCGCCCCTTCAGTTCCAGGTAGCCCTGCTCGGCATCAAAAGCGATATCGGGCGTCTTTGAGGTGCGAGGAATAAACAAACCATTCATAATAATGCCTTGGCAAGTAAACGATGCGCCGGTTGCTAACGCAAGTAAGGGGGTCGTTCTGGCAAAAGCTACCAAACAACGCATAAAATCGAAAAAAACTTTGCGCACCACCTTCCCCGGCAAAGGTCCGGCAGCCAGGCAACCTTTTATTACGAAAGGGGGTTTCTAGGGAAAGTTACTTTATTTAAATCAATTCAATGGCCCAAGTTACCGTCGGGCGGCGCGTGCACTTCAATGCGGCGCACCGCTTGCATCACCCCGGTTGGTCGGACGAAAAAAACAAGGATGTGTTTGGTTTGTGCAACAACAAAAACTACCACGGCCACAACTACGACCTGATTGTTCGACTTACTGGCACCCCAAATCCTGAAACGGGATTTGTGTATGATATGAAGCGCCTCAAGGATTTGGTGGGCGAGTTGGTGCTGCGCAAGTTTGATCATCAAAACCTAAACCTGGATACCGAGGAATTCAAAAACCTCAATCCCACCGCTGAGAACATCGCCATCGTGATCTGGAATATTTTGCGTCCTCACTTAGACGAAGCTTTAGCGCTGAACGTAACCCTTTATGAAACTGAAAGAAATTTTGTTGAATACTCCGGACAATCCCCCCACTGAACAACGCACCGAAGACGACGTGCATCAGATCAATACCCTTGAAACTCCCCTGCGTCCCGATGCTTTTGACAAGAGTGATCAAGAAAAGATTGATAAGATCGCCAAGCACTTCCGTGAGATCATGCTCACGCTGGGCCTCGACCTCACCGATGATAGCCTGCAGGGAACCCCCGAACGGGTTGCCAAAATGTACGTCACCGAGATTTTTAGTGGCCTGAACCCCGAGAATAAACCAGTACCTACCCTCTTCGAGAACAAGTACAAGTACCAGAAAATGCTGGTGGAGAAGGACATTACCTTTTACTCAAATTGTGAGCACCACTTTGTGCCCATCATCGGCAAGGCCCACGTGGCCTACGTATCGAGTGGCTACGTGATCGGACTGTCGAAGATTAACCGGATTGTGCAGTACTACGCCAAACGACCCCAGGTGCAGGAGCGCATGACCGTGCAGATCGCCAACGAACTCAAGGAGGTGCTCAAAACCGAGGACGTGGCCGTGGTGGTGGATGCTTCTCACCTGTGCGTCTCCTCCCGCGGGGTGCAGGATACGAGTAGCCTGACGCTCACCGCGCACTACAGTGGTATCTTTGAAGAAGATATGCGCAAGCAAGAATTTTTGAACTACGTAAATATGTCGAAATAATGGCTGATTCTGAAAAAACTATTCTGGTCGTCGGCGGCACCTCCGGCATCGGCCGGGCAGTGGTGCACGACTTGCTGGAGAAAAACGTACGCGTGCTGGTAGCGGCACGCAATGCCCCCGAAGACAACGTAGCCGACCGGGTGGAGTATATTGCCCTGGACGTTACCGAACCGGGCGAGGCACTGTCGGCTCTGCCCGACACGCTGCACGGATTGGTGTACTGCCCCGGCAGCATCAACCTGAAACCCTTCACCGCCCTGAAGCCCGACGATTTTCTGGCGGATTTTGAAATTAATGTACTCGGTGCCGTTCGGGTGATCAAAGCCGCGCTGAAATCATTACGAGCGGCGAAGGGTGCCAGCGTGGTGCTGTATAGTACCGTGGCCGTGCAACTCGGACTCAACTACCACACCAGCGTGGCCACCGCCAAGGGAGCCCTGGAAGGCCTGGGCCGTTCGCTGGCCGCCGAACTGGCTTCTAAACAAGTACGCGTCAACCTCATTGCCCCTTCGCTCACCGACACTCCTTTGGCCAAAGGGCTCTTAGGAACCGACGAGAAGAAGGAGGCGTCGCGACAGCGCCATCCGATTGGCCGCTACGGGGAACCGGAGGATATTGCCCGGGCCACGGTATTTCTGTTGTCCGACGACAGCAGTTGGATCACCGGGCAGGTGCTGCACGTAGACGGTGGGTTGTCTACGCTGAAGCCGCTTTGAGCTGTTGAAGGATACAAATAATCCTAAAAAGCACATCTTAGCGTATTATTCGGCTCTTCCCGAATTTCTAACCTACAGAGTGAGCAAAAGCCAGCGGCAATTGCTAAGCTATTATAGTACGCATGCAGCAAATTTTTTCTGTAAACAGCATAAAAACAGCCAGTTACACCGGTGAATTTGCTTTGGGGCGAATCTTGAACAGACTAAAACTGGGTTGATTCTTTCTTCGCTCCGGTTTTTCAATTAGGCTAATTCAATAAATTCTGTTATTATTATTAACCAAAGCGTGCTTATCTAAGTACTATTTGATCCTTAAAACGCTATATAAAAGTTATTTTTTGATGTTTTATTGTATATATCATACATAAGTGATATTTTGCATACATATTATTTAATTGAACGGACATGGATAATTTGTATTCTTTTCATCGGCTATCTTTAGAGGAGCGAACCCAGTACATACTTGGCAACGGTATGCTGTTGTGTAGCCGTTATTTCGCGGGACGCAAGGTTTTTTTGTATCACACCGGTAAATTCTACGCTGAAATCTGGTTTGATACGCGCAAGAGCAAAGTGTCTAACATTATTCCCTTCACCACCACCAAGTGCCTGAAACCTTACCTGGATCTGATCGATATTGCCGACGCCTTCGTGAGCTAAGTTTTTAGCGCAGCGCTCACTTTCTCGCAATTCTTCCCTGTCGGTCGTAGTGCAATTCACCGCTGTCCAGCATGTTTTTTAGCGATTCTAGCAAGATAGCTTCGTCTACTACCAGTAGGGCCGCCGTCAGTGCCTCTACGGTCACCGGATTATCGGTTAAAAATTGCATTACTAACTGCCAAATTTCCTCGTGCGGCTGAGCGCTGTAGACCGACCCCGCTTTCTTCGCTTTCTCCCGACAGTGATCACACACGCCGCAGTTTTCCTGATAATCCTCCCCAAAGTATTGCAACAACAACTGCGTGCGGCAACGGTGCGGGTGCGTCACGTAGCGAACCACCGACTGGATCTTCTTTGAATACGTTTGCTTGCGCTCTTCCAGGCCACTGGCCCGCAGTGGTAATTTGGCAGCATCGAAGCGCGGCGTGGTGAACAGCAACTGCGGCTTGTCCCGACGCGGACTGTAGCTCACCACCTCCTGCTCGTGCAACAAGCGCAGCTTCTTGGTGACCTCATCCACCGAGGTGGATAGCTGGGAGGCCATCCGGCTTTCCGAAACGGTCACGTAGCTCGTGTATAATTCGCCGCCGTGCAGTCGCAACACCAGGTCCAGTAACGGTTCCAGGGCCGCATTGGCGATCCGGTACTTATACAGCGCCTGGTAGTTGAGCCGAACGTGCAACTTCGATGGACTGTGAAAGCCCTCGTTCAACTGTAAAAAGCCCGCTTCCTCCAGGCGCTTGATAGCGTAGTATATTTCGTAGGCAATGAGCCGATAAGTCTTGGCAAAATCATCCAGATCAAAATCGTAGCTGGCCAACATGCTGCTGCCCACGGCAATGCGCAGGTAGTTGGCTATGTTCTGGTACACGCTGCGCAGCACGGGTAGCGGGGGAAAGGATCGCTCCACTCCTTTCTCCAACCGCTCCACATCGTTCTGGTCGTAGAGGACCACGGCGTAGGCCCGCTGCTCGTCCCGACCCGCGCGGCCCGCTTCCTGGTAGTAGGCCTCTAAACTTTCGGGCAGGTCCAGGTGAACCACCGCGCGCACGTCGGGTTTGTCGATGCCCATGCCGAAAGCATTCGTCGCCACAATCACGCGGGTCTGGTTGTTGATCCAGGCATCCTGACGGGCCGCCCGCACTTCACCGTCCAAACCGGCGTGGTAGTAGTCGGCCCCGATATTGTAGCTGTTCAGCATGCGGGCCACCGTTTCGGTGCGCTTCCGGCTGCGCACGTAGACCACCGCCGAGCCGGGCACGTTGGTGAGCACCTTGCGCAAGCGCTTTTCTTTGTCCTCCTCATAGAGCGCTGAATACGAAAGATTCGGACGGGCGAAACTGCGCTGAAACACCTGCCCTTTGTTGAAGGCGAGTCGCTCCTGAATATCCTGCTTCACCGGCGGAGTAGCCGTGGCGGTGAGCGCAATCACGTTCACGTTGGGAATGACCGAGCGAAACGCCGCTATTTCTAGATAGGAAGGCCGAAAATCGTAGCCCCACTGCGAGATACAGTGGGCTTCATCAACCGCCAGCAGCGACACGTTCATCCGCTCAATGCGGGCCAGAAGCAGTTCGGTTTTCAGGCGTTCGGGCGACACGTACAAGAATTTGTAGGTGCCGTACACGCAGTTGTCGAGGCAAAAGTTGATCTCGCGCGCGCTCATGCCCGAGTAGACAGCGGTGGCGGCAATGCGGCGGCGGTTGAGTTGAGCCACCTGGTCGCGCATGAGCGCAATGAGGGGCGACACCACAATGCAGATACCCTCGCGCAGCAGCGCGGGCACCTGGAAGCAGATGCTCTTTCCGCCCCCGGTGGGCAGTAGGGCCAGCGTATCGTGACCCGCCAGCACCGACGAGATAATTTCTTCCTGCGACGGCCGAAACTGCTCGTAGCCCCAGTACTGCTGAAGAATCGCGTGCGCCGACATCCGGGAAATTTAAATGGGTTGCACCTAAAGGTCTGGCATTGGCCGATAAAAACCAACTCCTTCGGTTTGGTGTTCAACAGCAGTCTGCCGCTGAGCGCACTCAATAGACCAGTAGAAACTAAGTGCTGAACCATTCATTGAAAAGGTTAGTTAGTCAATCTACGGGATAGTAATACTATAAAAGGTGATATGAATACTAACTTTGTTGGTCTTATTCCGTACTTATTGCTAAGTTTGACCGGTTAAACGCCCCTTTTGTGAATTGAAGACAGGTAATCGCTATTGTGCAGTCGTTTGGGCAGGCGTTGGAACACGATGTGTCCACCCGAATTTCGGACGCTCTCTCTGATCGCACCTCCGAATATACTTCTAACCAGCTTCCTACGTTCATCCATGATCTCACGGAAACCGGCAGTTCGTCGCGTTTGGTTTTTCTGCCTAACAGCTTGCCCGCCGCCAACTACCGGGACTTTCTGAATAAACTCACTTTTCCAATCCTGGTTTTTCTGCAGGGCAGCGGCAAACTTCTTCCGACGGTCATTCGGCTCGATAAGAAAATGAACCCGGTAGCCCACCGGATTGCGGCGGACGGCACCACTGAAATAGTTCCTATCAACTCCCTGTCCGAGGAGCCGTGCCTCAATGAAAGGGGTGAGGTGATATTCATGACGGCCTTTCCGTTTCGGAGCATCGTGAGCAAAACCGAGGAGGAGGGTGAGCACCTCACTCCTTTTAAGCGCTTGATCAACCTGCTGAGCACCGAGCGGCGCGACATCATCTACCTCTACGTGTACGCCGTCGCGGTGGGTATCATCAGTTTGTCCCTGCCCCTGGGCACCCAGGCCATTGTAGGGTTTATTTCGGGCGGTATGTGGTTCAACTCCGTGATTCTGCTCATCGCGCTGGTGGTGATCGCCATCGTGGTGAGCGGTGGCTTGCAGATCATGCAAATATCCATGGTAGAGATCATGCAGCGGCGCATCTTCGCTAAAACGGCCTTCGAGTTTGCTCACCGGATTCCGCGCATCGACGCCGAATCAATTCTTAAGTACTACGCCCCGGAGCTCATCAACCGCTTTTTCGACGTGCTCACCATCCAGAAGGGGCTGCCCAAACTGCTAATTGATATATCGACGGCGGTGATTCAGATCTTTTTTAGCCTGATTCTGCTCTCGTTTTATCATCCCTTCTTTGTTTTCTTTGGCATGCTACTGGTGGGGCTTTTAACGATTATCTTTTACATCACCGGACCGAAGGGCCTGCGCTCTTCCATCAAAGAATCGAAGTACAAGTATAAAGTGGTGTACTGGTTAGAGGAGCTGGCCCGCACGCTGAGCTCGTTCAAAGTAGCGGGCACCACCCAACTGCCCATGCAGCGGGTGAGCGAAGAGGTGAACAACTACCTGATTCACCGCAAAGTACACTTCGGAGTGCTGATTCGGCAGTTTTCCTACATCATTGCCTTCAAAACCTTCATCGTGGGTGGGCTGCTGGTTCTGGGAACAGTCCTGGTGATTGATCGGCAGATTACCCTGGGGCAGTTTGTAGCCTCGGAGATTATTATTATCCTCATCTTGGGAGCGGTAGAAAAGATCATCGTCAACCTGGATACGGTCTACGATATGCTGACGGCGGTGGATAAAATTGGCCACGTCACGGATTTGCCCCTCGAAAAAGACGGTGGCATCACGGTGCCCGCCACCTACTTTGAAAAAGGGATTCACATCCGGGTAGAGAAGCTAAGCTACCGCTATCCCGGCAGCAAAGACTACGTGCTGAAGGACATTGACCTGGAGGTGAAACCCGGCGAGCGGGTGTGCATCACGGGCTACAACGGCAGCGGCAAGTCCACCCTGGTGAACATCCTGGACGGCATCTACGATTCGTACGAAGGGATTGTGACCCTCAACAGCGTTTCGTTGCACAACCTGAACTTCACCGTGTTGCGGGACCATATCGCGAAAAATGTATCACAAGAGGATATCTTCGACGGCTCGGTACTCGATAACGTAACGGTAGGAAAACCTTTCGTGAGCTATCAAAACGCCATCGATGCGCTAAAGGGAGTGGGCATTCTGGACGATATCAACCGTATGCCCGACGGACTGCATACCGGTTTGATCAGTGGCGGAAAGAACCTATCGTCGGGCTTGGCCCAAAAAATCATCCTGGCCCGCTGTATTGCTAAGAATCCGGAGGTGATCATCCTAAACGACTTCTTCCAGTTCTTCTCTCAGTTCGAGCAGCGCAAACTGATTGACTACCTCACCGACGAAAGCCACCGCTGGAGTTTGATCATCGTGTCTACCGATCCGGTGATCGTGAGCCGCTGCACCAGGGTGATGGTACTGAAACAGGGCCAGAAAATTGCCGAAGGCACCTACGATGAGATAAAAGAAGAACCGTTTTTTCAGCAATTGGTCTTCGGTGAACTAACTTCTCCCCAGGCTTAGTCGTATACGTCCACACCGGTAATTGATTTTTAAACTATTCTATGCTCGATCCCACTAATACAATTCTTCAGGATGAACCAACCGCCTATGGCCTGGAGTCGATGGATGTCCTTCAATCGCCCCGTGCCGGGCGCGTGCTGGCCCGCTGGGTGGGCGGGATTGGTATTTTCTTGTTCTTGGTACTCTTCTTACCCTGGCAGCAGAACATCTCTGCTACGGGCGAGATAACGGCACTGTCTCCGGAAAACCGTCCGCAAACCATTCAGTCGGCGATTCCGGGGCGGATCGACCGTTGGTACGTGCAGGAAGGGGATTACGTGGGTAAGGGCGACACCATCTTGAGCCTCACGGAAATCAAGGATAAATTTTTTGATCCGGAGATGCTGGTGCGCCTAGAAGAGCAGGTCAATGCCAAACAGTCTAGCTTAGACTCGAAAGCGCAAAAGGCGAAGGACCTGCGCCGCATCATTGGTGCCCTGCAACAGGGCCGCGTGCTGAAGCTGAAGCAAACCCGCAATAAAGTGCGGCAGATGGAACTGAAGGTGGTGAGCGACAGCATGGACTACGTGGCTGAGCAGAAAAACTACTCCATCGCCCAGAACCAGTTCGAGCGGCAACAGACGCTCTACGACGAAGGCCTCAAATCCCTCACCGAGTTGCAGGAGAAGGAGCAAAAGCTACAGCAAACCCGGGCCAAACTTACCGCCACCGAAAATAAGTTTTTGGCTACCCAGCAAGAACTGCTCAGTGCGCAGATCGAACTCAACGCGGTGGAAGCGGACTACCTGGAGAAGATCAGCAAAACCGAGTACGAGCTAAATACCACGCTAGCCGATTTGGCCGATGGACAGGGCAGCTACTCTAAACTACGAAACGAGTTCGCCAACATGCGCATTCGTAGCGATCAGTACGAAATCATTGCCCCGCAGGATGGCTACGTGGTGCGCGCTCTTAAGTCGGGCATTGGCGAAACCATCAAAGAAGGCGAAGGGGTTGTTACCGTGATGCCCGAGAATCCCGACAAGGCCGTGCAAATCTACGTGCGTCCGATGGACGTGCCCCTGCTTTCAGTAGGCCGTCCGGTGCGCTTGGAGTTCGACGGCTGGCCCGCCCTGCAATTCTCAGGTTGGCCCAGCGTGGCGGTGGGTACCTTTGGTGGAGTAGTGCAGGTGATCGACTACGTGGAGACGGCCACCAAACAAGGCAAGTACCGCATTTTGGTGGTGCCCGACCCCCAAGACAGTGATGGTAAATGGCCCGAGCAGTTGCGGCTGGGTTCCGGGGTGAACGGTTTTGTGATGCTGGACGAAGTGCCCCTGTGGTACGAACTGTGGCGATTGTATAACGGATTTCCGCCTAGTCTCAAGAACGAACCGGGCACCGGAAGTTCATATAAAGCCAAAAAGTAGCTATGCGGTTTTGGTACGTCATCTTTTTGCTATTCACCACGTCGCTCGGTATTGCCCAGCCGCGCCTGACCTCGGCTGATACGACCGCGACGGCATTGCTCACTCCGCTCACGCTCGACGAATATTTCCAGGCGGTGCTGCTCAACCATCCCGTGGCCCGGCAGGCTTATCTGCTCAGCGAACTGGCCCGACAAGACCTTCGCCTCGCGCAAGGCAACTTCGATCCCAAGTTGAAGTCTAACTTTGCCATCAAGCAGTTCGGAGATAAGAATACCACCTATTACAATACTTGGGATTCCAAACTAGAGGTGCCCCTGTGGTTTCCGATGGACCTAAACGTGGGCTACGAGCGCAACAGCGGCGAGTATCTCAACAACGAACTGGAAAACACCCAAAATGGTCTTATCTACGCCGGAGTATCTTTGCCCGTGGGTCGCGGACTGCTGGTTGACGAGCGCCGGACGGCGGTGCGCACCGCCCGCCTAATGCAAGACATTGCGGTGGCCGACCAGATCAAGGAGATCAACAAGGTGCTGCTCAGTGCGGCCAAAGCCTACTGGGAGTGGTATTATGCTTACGAAGCCTATCAGGTGATTAATGAAGTGGAGCAACTGGCCGAAACCCGCTACCGGGGAGTGGTGCGGCAGGTGGTGAACGGCGACGTTGCGCCCTTTGACTCGCTCAAGGCTTACATCAATTACCAAGAGCGCGACGTGTTGCGGGCGCAGGCGGCGCTGGAGTACGAAAATACCAAACTCACTGCCTCGGTATTCCTGTGGCGCACCGACGACGACAATGCGATTCCGCTGGAGATTGCCGAAAATACGGTGCCGGTGCGTACCGATAGCCTAAGCAACCTATCGCTAGAGGACCTCGATGATCTACAGCGCCTGGCGCGGCTAAATCATCCGGAAATCACCAAGTTAGGAGCAAAGATTCAGCAGTTGCAGATTCAACAACGACTCAACCGCGAGTTTCTGAAGCCAGAGATCAATCTGAAGTACAACTTTCTGGCGAATACCTTGTCGAAGGGAGATAATGCGCTGTTCAACCCAAGCCCCGTCGATAACGGAAACGGACTGGTGCCCTGGTACGAAAATAACTACCGGGCGGGAGTGGAATTTTACTTCCCCCTATTTTTGCGAAAAGAACGCGCCAAGCTGGCCCAAACCCGCGTGAAACTGGAACAAAATTTCTTTGAGCGCTCGTTTGTGCAGCGCACCGTCGAGAACCAAATTAATACGGCCTACAACACCTTGTATAACCTGAACACCGTGATTGCCATGCAGCGCGAAATGGTGCGCAACTACGAGCGCTTGTTACAGGGGGAGTTGCGTAAGTTTGAGTTCGGCGAAAGTTCTATCTTCCTGGTCAACACCCGCGAAACCGAGCTGCTCGACGCCCGGGTGAAGCTACTCAAACTGTACACGCAGTACGAAAAGGCCAAGCTGGAACTACAGTACGCGGCCGGAGCGCCCAATCTGGTACCGGCCGGTGATTAGATGGCCACAATGCTTTTGGTCATGTTGAACTCATCGTTGCCCACTTCAACAATAAAGAATTTTGAGGCATACTTGGATAGGTCTAGCACCTGCTGAAAGTCGCCCCGCACGCGCACCTTCTCTTCGTGAAGTAGATTGCCAATCACGTCGTAAACTTTGATAAAAAGAAGTCCCTTCGCGCGTGAGGTGATATTCACGGCAAACTTACCATCCGACACCGGGGTGAGTTGTAAGTCCAATTCGTGCCGAAGTATTACGAGGGGGTAATCTATCTGCTTTTCGGTGACGGCCGGAGTAGCCACCAGATTGCGGTTAGAAGAAGGCTTCTCCTGCGCGTAAGCTACGGTAGCCATCAGGATAATATAAGCAGTGACGAGAAGATATTTCATAAGGAAGAAAGACCGGGGCACTTCAATAATACAATCAAGATACTACATTTTTTTAGCTTATCGAGACAAGCTTCCTTTAAAGCAGGGGCGCAAGCAATTAGAAAGCTACGGCGCAAAGGGCACAATCGCAAGTGTCTCTCCGTCGTAATGCGCAAAATGCCCCTGCTCAAACCACGTTCCGGTGTTGATATAACGGCTATTATGCCCCACCGGTATATCCAGCACCAGATGGCGGTGCCCGAAAATATAATAATTGTGGTGCTGTTGCTGCTCTACGGATACACAGTACTGATAGATCCACTCTTCCTCTTTGGTTCGAAAAAGCTCACCTCGAAGCAGGTTCCGGCGACGACTACGGGCCGACCAACGGTGGGCTATTCCCACGCCCCAGACGGGGTGCAAGGCCGCGAACAACCGCTGACAGGTGCGCGATGCAAAAAACCGTTTGAATAGTTTGTATCGATAGTCACCCGGCCCCAGACCATCGCCGTGTCCTACGTGAAACCGTTGCTCATTGATGGTGAAACTTACCGGATTGCGAAATACGGGAATACCCAGTTCTTGCGGAAAGTAGTCGAACAGCCACATATCGTGGTTGCCAGTGAATAAGTACACCTGGATTCCCCGATCTACCAACTCGGCCAGTTTGCCCAAGAAGCGAACAAAACCGCGGGGAACCACGTAGTGGTACTCAAACCAAAAATCAAAGGTATCACCCAGTAAGAATACCGCCTGCGCTTTTTCGGCAACGCTATCGAGCCACCGCACCACGGTGCGCTCTCGTTGTCTAGCCTCTTCTAAATCCGAAGTGCCCAGATGGAAGTCGGAAGCAAAGTACACCTGTTTGGTTCCAGTGAGAAGAATTGGCTCAATCAGGCGCGCCGGGACGTCGGGCATATCAGACTAGATCGGATTATAAGGATAAAATGGTTTGAAGCAGCGCCAACTCTTTAGATAGCGCTGTTACCGACGCTAAAAAAGTTAGGCGGTGCGTATTTGTTATACCGCACCGCCGTCCAATGTATGTGAGTTGCCACCCGCGGGCTACTTTTTCTTATCTTCTGCCGAAGCAGCCTCAACAATAACATCAGCCTCTTCGAGCGCTTCCTCTTTGGTATCTTCCGGTTCTATCTCGATGGGTCCTTTGCCATCGGCCCGCCCACTTTCGGTGGTGTAGGCTTGATAGTTGGTTGGCTTGCTAAACGGACGCACCCCGATGAGCCGATCCACGTCGGCTTGAAATAGCACTTCCTTATCCAATAGCTCTTTGGCAAGCAGTTCCACGGCCTCTCGCTTCTCAATGAGCAACGCCTTGGTGCGTTCGTAGGCGTGGGCGATAATATTTCGAACTTCCTCGTCGATGGTTTGAGCCGTGGCTTCGGAGTAGGGCTTGCTAAAGTTGTAGTCCGATTGTTGCGAATCGTAGTACGAAATATTGCCTAACTTCTCGTTCATTCCGTAGACGGTCACCATGCCGTAGGCCATCTTGGTGATGCGCTCCAAGTCGTTCTGCGCCCCAGTAGAGATTTTACCGAACACCACTTCTTCAGCGGCGCGCCCCCCTAGGGCCATACACATTTCATCCAGCATCTGCTCGGTACGGTATAGGTACTGCTCCTTGGGCAGGTACTGGGCGTAGCCCAGGGCCGCCACCCCGCGAGGAACGATGCTTACTTTCACCAAAGGGTCGGCGTGCTCCAAGAACCAACCGGCGATGGCGTGACCAGCTTCATGATAAGCCACAATTTCCTTCTCTTCGGGCGAGATCAACTTGTTCTTCTTCTCCAGTCCACCAATCACCCGGTCAATGGCATCGTGGAAGTCCTGCGTTTCCACCATCTTTTTGTCCTTGCGGGCCGCAATCAGCGCCGCTTCGTTGCAGATGTTAGCAATCTCAGCTCCGGCAAAACCCGGGGTCTGCGCGGCCAGTTTCTTCGGATCCACGTCCTTTGATGATTTGATGGGCTTGAGGTGTACGCGGAAGATCGCTTCCCGCCCCACGATATCGGGCTTGTCGATAGATATTTGCCGGTCAAAGCGTCCCGGTCGCAGTAGCGCCGAGTCCAGCACGTCGGGCCGGTTAGTAGCCGCCAGGATAATAACCCCTGAATCGGTGGAAAAGCCATCCATTTCGGCCAGCAACGAATTGAGCGTGTTTTCTCGCTCGTCGTTGGAGCCCGGCATGGCACCCTTGCCCCGGGCGCGGCCCACCGCGTCAATCTCATCGATGAAGATGATACAGGGAGCTTTTTCTTTGGCCTGCTTAAACAGGTCGCGCACCCGCGCGGCGCCTACACCCACAAACATTTCCACAAAGTCGGAACCCGACAGCGAGAAGAAGGGCACGCCCGCCTCTCCGGCCACGGCCTTGGCCAGTAGCGTCTTTCCCGTACCCGGAGTACCGATCAGCAGCGCCCCCTTTGGGATTTTACCGCCCAGGTTGGTGTATTTGGCGGGGTTTTTCAGGAACTCAACAATTTCTTTGATTTCTTCCTTGGCCTCATCGAGTCCGGCCACGTTGTCGAAGGTAATGTTTACCTTGTTTTCGGCGTCGAAGAGGGCCGCTCTCAACTTGCCAATGTTAAATATCTGCCCGCCCGGCCCTCCGGCTCCGGCCATGCGGCGCATCAGAAACCAAAAGCCGAACAAGAGAAGAAACAGAAAGCCCCAGGTGGATAGCACACTGGTAAAATCAGAGCGATCCTCTACCTCGTAACCAATGCGCTCCGATTCGGACAAGTCTTGCTGGGCTTCCTCAAACTTACGAATGAAAATCTCCGGCTCTGCAATGCGTAGTCGGTATTGCGGGCCACCGGTGGTAGAAAAAGGCCCCCGTTCTTCCAATTCGTTGCGGTACTCGGGCTTCTGGAAAGCGTCTCGGTTCAGGGTGACCTCTACCGCGTTTTGGTTGCGAATCAGGATTACCTTGCTCACATCTCCTTCGGACACCATGCGCTGAAACCGCTGCATGGTAAGGGGGGCGGTGGAGTTACTTCGGTTAAAATACGTTACTCCCAGCACCAGCGCCAACAGCGTCACGATGATCCAAATCTGATAATTGGGTCGCGGCGACGGCTTCGGCATCATTTTTTTATTCTTACTCGTCTTCTCTGCCATGTATATTTTTACTAATTATTGACCAATTGAACTAACTATTTACTATAAAGTTTTTGCGACTGCTTCGGGCGAAACTGTCTGAATCACCGCATCGCCCCACAGCTCTTCCAGTGCGAAAAACTCCCGGCGTTCGCGCAAGAAAATGTGGGCCACCACCGTGACGTAGTCGAGCAGAACCCATTCTTTCTGTTGCGTTCCTTCGCGGTGCCAGGGACGTTCGCCCATGCGTTCTTTCACTTCCTTCTCTACCGATTCGGCAATGGCGTCCAACTGGGTGTCGGAGTTGCCCGACCCGATCACGAAGAAATCGGCTACGGCGTTCTTCACCTTCCGTAAATCCATGACCACCACGTCTTCCGCCTTCTTTTCTAACATGCCAAAGGCAACCACTTCACTAAGTTTTTGCATGAAATAAACAATCTTTTATTATATTGACGATTAAAGAACCAAGATATTGGCTTGAATTTTTTTATCCGCCCCACCCGTTATCTGGGGAAGCAAATTTTCTACTACCCTTCCTGTGATTCTACCAACCGGCAGGCCCAGCAACTGCTTCAGGAAGATGAGACTACGCACGGGGCCCTGGTGTATACGGATCATCAAACGGCCGGACGAGGACAACAGGGAAGTGATTGGGAAGCTACTCCGGCACAAAACCTCACCGTTTCTCTTATTTTATTGCCGGCCTTATCCGTAGAACAACAGCACTGGCTAACCATTGTTGCCTCATTATCGGTGCACGATGCGATTAGTCGTTGGGTTAGCCCGCCCCCAGCCATCAAGTGGCCGAATGATATTTTGTGCGAAAGTAGTAAAATATGCGGTATTTTAATACAGAACAACCTGAAAGGCCGTAAGATTCACTCGAGTGTGATCGGAATCGGATTAAACGTGAACCAGACTAAATTTGCTACGCCCGGGGCCACCTCGCTGGCATTGCTCACCGGACAACGGTTCAACCGGCAAGAGGTGCTTACCCACTGGGCCGTCTGCGCCGAGCAGCGGTTGGAGCAACTGGCGCAGCAGGACTTTGCTAACCTGAAAAACGATTATCTGGCGCGTATGCACTGGCGGGGCGAACGCCATTTGTTTGAGGACGCCCGAGGCCAATTCTACGGAACCATTGTGGGTATTGACGCGCGGGGGCAACTTGCGGTAGAAACCAACGAGGAAATACGGTACTATGATGTGAAGCAACTCAGGTACGTGCGGTAAATTAGTGAGGCCTTGGTTCTAGGTTCGCCGTCCTAAGTTCGCTAGGCACTTAGAACGGCGAACTTAAAACAATCTAACCGGCCAGTATACATCCGGAATAGTTACTGGGTATATTTTCTAACCGAAATTCCTTTGAACCCACAGCGACCCGACGCGGAAAAGTTTAGTGATTGTCAAGGATATGCCGTAGGTTTGCGCGAAAGTTACCAAAACAACGAAACTAATGGTAGAAGAACAGATCAACTACAAGGTTAAAGACATCGCCCTGGCGGAGTGGGGACGCAAAGAAATCCAACTGGCCGAAGCCGAGATGCCCGGACTGATGACCATTCGAGAAGAATACGGCCCGCAGCAACCCCTCAAGGGCGCGCGTATCGCCGGTTGTTTGCACATGACCATCCAGACCGCCGTACTCATCGAGACGCTGGTGGCCCTGGGCGCTGAGGTGACCTGGTCGTCGTGCAACATCTTCTCTACGCAAGACCACGCCGCGGCGGCCATCGCCAAGGCTGGAATCCCGGTGTTTGCCTGGAAGGGTATGACCGAAGAGGAGTTTAACTGGTGCATCGAGCAGACGCTGTTCTTCGGCGAAGAGCGGCAGCCGCTCAACATGATCCTGGACGACGGCGGTGACCTCACCAACATGGTGCTGGACGATTACCCCGAAATGGTGCAAAACATCAGGGGGCTGTCCGAAGAAACCACCACCGGCGTGCACCGCCTCTACGAGCGCATGCGCAAGGGCACCCTGCCGATACCCGCCATCAACGTGAACGATTCGGTGACCAAGTCGAAGTTTGACAACAAGTACGGCTGCACCGAGTCGCTGGTGGATGCCATTCGGCGCGCCACCGACGTGATGCTGGCCGGAAAAACCGCCATCGTGGCGGGTTACGGCGACGTGGGCAAAGGATCAGCCGCCTCGCTGCGCGGGGCCGGAGTGCGGGTGACCGTCACCGAAGTTGACCCCATCTGCGCGCTGCAAGCGGCGATGGACGGCTTCGCCGTGAAGAGAATGGAGAACGCCATCGCGGATGCAGACATCATCGTGACCGCCACGGGGAACAAAGATATCATTGGTGAGAAGCACTTCATGAAGATGAAGGACAAGGCTATTGTCTGCAACATCGGCCACTTTGATAATGAGATCGGCGTGGCCTGGCTCAATAAGAACGCCGACAAAGACGAGATCAAGCCGCAGGTAGATTTGTACCGGCTGAGCAACGGCAACGAGATCATCCTGCTGGCCGAAGGCCGACTGGTGAACCTGGGCTGCGCCACCGGGCATCCCTCGTTCGTGATGTCTAACTCCTTCTCTAACCAGGTGCTGGCGCAAATCGAGCTGTGGAAAAACTCCGATCAGTACGAGAACAAGGTGTATATGCTGCCCAAGCATCTTGATGAGAAAGTAGCGGCCTTCCACTTAGAGAAGATTGGCGTGGAACTGGAAACGCTCACATCCGAGCAGGCCGAGTACATCGGCGTGGAAGTGAAGGGGCCGTTTAAGCCCGATTACTACCGGTACTAGGCCAAAATAGGCTTTTAGATAATCAAGTAGTGAAACCCACCGCACGCTGAGGTGGGTTTTTTATGCTCCGTGCAAAGCGGCCGCCAGCATGGCCGACCGATCAAAATCCCCGCGGGCAAATTCTGCGGTGATGCGTCCCTGGCTCATCACCATAATCCGATCGCAGAGGCCCATCAGTTCTTCCAGTTCCGATGAGATGAACAACACGCCCGTCCCCTCGGCCACCAGTTGGTCTATTAAGGTGTAAATTTCGTGCTTGGCTCCCACGTCGATGCCCTTGGTGGGTTCATCCAGAATAAGCAAGGCGGGTTGGATCATAAGCCACTTGGCCAGCACCACCTTTTGTTGGTTGCCACCGCTTAGGGTGCCCACCGGCTGCTGGGTCAGGCTTTGATAATTTACCTTCGTGGCATCGGCCTGCTGAGCAGCCTTCGCCCGAACGGTAGAAAAATTAACGGTGCCCAGTATCCGTCGGGCAAAAGTCGGTAGTCCCACCAAACGTACGTTGCTTTCAATATCCTGAGGCATCAGTAATCCTTCCTCGCGGCGATCTTCGGTTAAAAATCCCACCCGTTGCTGAATCCAGTAGCGGGGATTCGGTTTGCTCACCGTTTGTTCCTTCCACCGTATTTTTCCTCCTTCGGCGGGGTCCAGCCCGTAGAGCAGTCGGGCCGTCTCGGTGCGTCCGGCTCCCACCAATCCGTAGAAACCCAGCACCTCGTTTTGGTGAACCACAAAGGAAACATTGCGCACCCGCTCACCGGCGCGTAGTTCTCTCACTTCCAGCAGCACTTCGTCGGAAGGTTGAGCAGTACGTTCCGGAAAGAACTGCTCCACGGTGCGCCCCACCATCTGCTTCACCAACGTGGTTAGCGCGTAACCGACGGAGCGATCATACTGCGCGACCCGTTCGCCGTCGCGCAGCACCAGGATGCTATCCGCTAAGTCCATTACCTCCTCCAGGTTGTGCGAGATATAGATCATGGCCAGGCCCTCGGTCCGCAACCGCCGCATAAGGCGAAACAGGTGCTCTCGTTCGTGCTGGGTGAGCGACGTGGTCGGCTCATCAAAGATGATGATGCGGGGGTCACTGCCCAACGCCTTGGCCACCTCTACCAACTGCTGCTGGGCTGGGCCAAGTTGTTCCAGGGGGAGGGTAGGAGATACGTTCAGACCCACCTGCGCCAGCAGCTGTTTGGCCCGCTTGGTGGCCTGTTTCCGGTCTAGCACCCGAAGGCCGAGCCAGTTTCGCTGCGGTAGGTGGGCGAGCAGTAGGTTTTCGGCGACACTCAGGTTAGGAAACAGGTTGAGCTCCTGATGGATAAATGCAATGCCCGCCGCCTGCGCCTCCCGGGGTGAGGATGGCCGAAACGGTTGATCATCCAACCGTAGCTCGCCCTGCGAGGGAGGAAGCATTCCGCTTACAATGTTCATGAGGGTAGACTTGCCCGCCCCGTTCTCCCCAATCAGTCCTAAAATCTGTCCGGCTTCCAGCGAGAGGTTGACTCCCCGCAGCACGGTGGCCTCGCCGAAGCGTTTGTGAATATTGGTAGCGGTTAAAAGCATCGTACTGGCGTTTTAGGGTGATTTTTACGGTAGGCTTACCGCTCGTTGATCATTCAACCGCTCCGAGCGCTCCGCTGCGCTCCTGCCAGACATAGGCCACGGCCGCCAGCAGGATGACGCTGCCCTTCACGATCATAATTAGAAAATACGACAAACCAATCAGATTTAGGCTATTGTCCAGCAGCACGATGAACAGCACGCCGTAGACCGTCCACCGAACTTTTCCTTGGCCTCCGAACAAGCTGGTGCCCCCGATGACCACCGCCCCGATCACATCGAGCAGGATGTGCTGTCCCATTACCGGCGATCCGGTTTCCAGGCGCGCGGTGTAGAGCACCGAGGCCACTGCTGCGCAGACTCCGCTCACGGCGTAGGCAAACAGCAGCGTGGACGACACCGCTACTCCCGAGATGCGGGCGGCCTTTTGGTTGAGTCCAACCGCGTAGAGCCACTGACCCATCAGCGTGTGGTTCAGCACGTAGTGGGCCAATCCGACCACGGTCCCGCCAATGTACAGGGGCGCGGGCAAGCCCAGCCACCGCTGGTAGGGCAGGTTAACGAATGCTTCGGGGAGGTTGTAAAGGTTCTGAGAGGTGGTGAGCCAAATGGCCAGTCCGCTGAAGAAGATCATGGTGGTGAGGGTAACCATGAACGAGGGCATCCCCAGGCGCACCACCGCTAGTCCGTTGGCGAGTCCCACCAGCAACCCAACCAGCAACATGGCGATAATTCCCAGGGTGATGGCCCAAAAGGGAGGAAGCGCGGTGTAATCAGAACTCATGACGTAGCCACCCACCACGCTGCTGAGCGCCACCACCGAAGTGACCGATAAATCAATGCCCGCGGTAAGCATTACCAGGGTTTGCCCCACGCTCACGATCAGCAGCGGCAGCAGGTTGAAGAGCAGACTCCAGGAGTTATGTGCGGTGAAGAAGCCGGGGGCTACAAAGATCATCAGTCCGTAGTAGGCCAGGCACAGGTAGAGAATTAGGTGCTCAGAAGCATTGAACTGGTGGACGAACCGTTTTAAGGGGCGTTGGGTAGGAGTCAAAGTTCTAGTTCTTGTTTCTTACGTTGAATATAGGTACCTAATAGAAAGTACTTGATGAACCAAGTTTGTCCGGCGTCGCTGGTCATAAATCACATTATTTTCTCCACTAATTTAAGTGTAACACGGTAAGCAGTGCTAAATATTGAAAGCAATCTATCGCTGGGGTTGCGCTTGTAAGGTGTTAAAGTCGCACTTTGGCTGTAAATCATCTCTGCTCATACAAACAGTCAATCAACACTAACCACCTCTCCCCGCTCGGCCGACGCGTAGGCCGCTTCTACCAGCCGCAACGTCTTCAAGTTATCCTCCCCGCTGGTTTCTACCGGTTTCCCTTCACGCAGGCCCGCCAGAAAGTGCCGATGAAGGGCCACCATCGACGACTGCACCACGGCGTATTGTGGGTGCACCCACCCGTAGTCAGGCAACGTAAGTTGTTCGGTGCGTTTCCCTTCCCGCGTGGTGACGGTGAAGTAGAAGTCCGGACCAAGCCGCACTGAACCCCGGTTGCCTTCCACCTCCACCAACGTCTGCGGAAAGCAGTCGTAGTCCGTCACCGAAGCGTACGACATTTCTACCGTAACCGCCATGCCGCTCTCCGTTTCCAGCAGTAGCGTGGCCACGTCTTCCCCCCGGATCGCCAGGTTCACCCGCTGGGTGCGGCAGAACAGACGCTTCACTTCCCCGAACAAAAAGCGACTCACGTTGAGCAGGTGAACGCCGACGTCGGCCAGCATCATGCGCTCTAGTTGCGCCAGGAAGGGCTGGTTGTCAAATACCGGAAACGCACTGTTGAAGTAGATACGGGCCCGAAAGGGCGTTCCGATTGCGTCACCATCCAGCAGTTCTTTCAGGCGGCGAATGGGTAATTGCCAACGAAAGTTCTCGTGCACGTACAGCGGCACGTTCGCTTCCTGGCAGACGCGCACCATGCCCTGCGCTGCTTGCCAGTCGGGAGCCAGTGGCTTCTGGCAGATCACCGGTAGCCCGCGCGCGGCCGCCAGCTCGGTAAGGGCCGCGTGGGTGTCGGGACTGCTGATGATATCCACCACGTCGATAGCTTCTTCGTTCAGCATCGCTTTGGCATCGGTATACCAGGGGGCGGGTCCGAAACGCGCGGCCAGGGCTTGTGCCGCCTCCGCCACCCGGTCGCAGAACGCAAACTGCAGGCTAGGGTCCGCTTCTCGCCAGGCCGCCACCTGATAGCCCGCCCAGAAGCCGCACCCGATCACTCCGACCCTCATGGCTTGGTGATGGCGTTGATCTGCTCGCGGATATTGTCCATCTCGAACACTTGCTTCCAGTCGTCCTTAAACAGAATAGACTCCGCCCGATTCAGCGCCTTGATGGCCGCATCGGAAAACTGGATAGGCAGCTCGCCGAAGAGCACCGCCAGCTGAATGTTGATGTGGCCCAGGATAAAGTCGCGCGCGGCCTCCCGGGGCACGCCCTTTTCTACTACTACGTTGAGCGCGTCGCGAATCTTTTTGATGCAGGTGGAGCTCAGCGTCTCAGAGAAGCCCGGTTCCAGGATGGCCATCTGCTCTACGGTGATGCGGTGGTTCGTCGTGACGGGCTGAAACAATACGTGGGTCAGGGCGTCGCCCAGGGCGTAGTTCTCTTCGGAACCGTGCATCAGCGCCGACACCACGGTCTGCCGCGCCAGGATGCCACCGTAGTAATCGCGGTGCGCCGCTTCGGTGGGTTCCCAGTTGAACACCGACGGGTGCGAGGGGTGGGTCACGTAGTAGGCCAGGTCGTCGCGGTGGGGCAGGTGCTCGGCCAGCGGGGCAGCAGGGTCGAGGATCACCACCAGCGCTCCGGCCTTGAGTTGGGGCACCACCTGCGCGCTCACGCTACGCATGGCACTGTCGGGCACCGCCAGCACCGCAATATCGGCGACGGGAAGAGCTTCCTCAGCGGCAGTGACGGACACCCCGGCTACTTCCAGGCGCTTCACCGCCTCCGGGTTAATTTCCAGGTAGCTAACGGAGTAGGCCGGAGCATCTTTCAGGTTGTTGGTGCAGCGCATGCCCATTTTTCCACCGGCACCGACTAAAGCAAGGTTTTTCATGTGTTGAATTTGAATGAAAGAAGGATTGAATGAATGAGTAAGTGCGTTAGGGTGGGGGAGAGGTGATTGCGTGGGTGGACAGGGCGTTGCGTAGGTAAGCACTTCCTTGTTCTACCCACCTTCGCTCTTGCGCAATCGTTTCTTCTATGTTTGCCAGCGGAGTAGACCACACCTCCAGCGTGGCCGATTGGCACCGACCGTGCGCCCGCAGGGTGTCCAACAACCAGCCCACGGGGGTTTGTCCGGACCCGGCGGGGGTGCCCCGCACCGTGAAGCCCATCTGGTGGTCCAGGCGCTCGATGCGGTAGTCTTTCACGTGCAGGTTGAGGGTGTGCGGAGCCAAGGTGCGCGCCACTTCCCAGATGCCCTCGTCGGCCCCCAGCGAGTTGGCCGTATCCAGGCAGATGCCGACGTAGTCAGCGTCGGTGGCCGCAATGATCTCCACTAGTTCGTGGGCCCGAAAGCGGTCGTGGTTCTCAATGGCCAAGCGCACTCCGGCCGCTCGATACATGGGCAGCACCTCCCGAATAACCCGTACGATCTCGTCGTGCTGGGGTTCATAACCTTGCTCATCGATTACCACCCGCACGAAGGGCGAGCGGCACTGTTGGGCTAGCGCGAGGTAGGTACGCAGACGATCGGGACGCAGTCCGCGCAGCCCTAGTTCGAGCTGGACGTTGGTCTGCTGCGCCCTGCGTAGTAAATTTTTCCATGCATCATCAGTGAGTTGGTGCACCGGCAGGTTGTCGGCCAGTTGGAGTCGGTGGGCGCCAAGTTGTTGCGCTTCGCGTAGCAGTTGCTCGGCCGTCATCGGCGCGGGGGGCGGGTGTCCCAGCACTCCGATGGCCCAGGGGTAGGCGTAACTGCTGATACCGAAGTCGATGGACATAGGTGGGTGGCTTACGATGGGCGGTTGGCTTGTTTACAGCGGCTTCACTTCTTCTTCAGGAATGAGGTTGCCGTCTTGGTCCATCTCGCGCCACTCGCCGGTGGCATCCTTGACAAAACTTCTGCCCTGGAGCCTTATGCTTTCCTTATAAGGATTTTCTCGGGAGCCCAAGGGGGCCGCTTCATTGATCTGACGGCTGGTTCGGGCCGAACTTTTCTTTGACGTATCTTTCGTACTCGTTGAATTTTTCATGATCTGATTGATGATAGGTCCTGTATATCGATACGATCACCAGGAAGGTAGTGTTCCGCAATCTTCTGACAGTTAACCGTCTGCCAGAAAATCTCGGCTTTGGTATTATTCAGGTTGGACAAGGTAATGACCGCGTTTTTAGCTTCTCTGTTCATATCCGGTTGTTTTCCAAGTGCCTACCTATCTAAGCATTCTAGCGCCTTTCATACGATTCCTTTCGGTGAATCTACCACCGGAAGACCGCGGGCAATTGTACTGGGATTTGCTCACTGCCTTAGAGCAACTCTTCGACCGCAAAGTAGATCTACTTACGGACAAGAAGTTTGACAACCCATACTTTCACCAGGAAGTTGAGAAAACCAAAACGCTGATCTATGACCGATCCCAAAGCGCAGAAGTATTTGTATGACGTGCTGACGGCAATCAACCAGATTGAAAGCTTCTTAGGAAAACAGCGCAACTTCTTGGCGTATCAGCAAGATGCCATGCTACGCAGTTAGGCGGTGGTTACACTACCACTGGATGAGCGATAGGTTGTCAATGTACGCAAAGTGCTGGTCCCGACTCACGAGCGGTAGTCCGTACTCCTGGGCCAGGGCGGCAATCCAGATGTCATTCTCCGGAATGGGACGGCCTTTCTGCTTAAGTTCCTGCTTGATCTGAGCGTAGTACCTCGGAGTATCATCCAGGCAGTAGAGTAAAGTTACGTGTCCAGTAAGCTGCTCAATGCGTTGCTGGTTCTCTTCTTTTCGCTGCGACTTAGCTGCCCCAAAATACAGCTCCCCAACAACAATAATAGGCACGTGAATCACTGCCCCTTGCCGGATGGGTTCCAAGACGCTCTCTTCCTGCCGGAACAAGGCAATCACGATGTTAGTATCCAGCACTACCATTCGTTTTCGTCAACACGTTCGCAGTCCTGAGCAATGGCCCGCTCCATACGCTGTAGCTCGTCTTCAGGAATGCTACCCGCTAGTTTGAGAAGGGCTTGGTTGCGGTCAGTTCGTTTAGCTAATAGCGTTTTTAGGTAGTTGAGCGCATCTAGCTGTTCGGCTTTGGCCAGTTCATGAAAGTACTGTAACACTTGTTGGTCTAGGGTTCTTTGGTTCATGCTTTTATGCGTTTGTCTACCAAGATAAATTATTATCAACCAGAATTTTACCTATTTGGTCACTCATAGGCTAAGCGCTGAGGCGAAAACGATCCTCAGCGTCTGCGGCGTAAGCAAGGCAGGCTTGCACGTCCTCGCGAGTAAGCACTGGAAAGTGCTCGAGTAACTCTTCTACAGTGTCCCCGGCTGCCAAATAGCTAAGCACATCGTATACGGTGATGCGCATACCTCTCACGCACGGCTTACCGCTTCGTTGATCAGGATTTATCGTGATATACTGCTTATAGTCAATCATACCGGTGAGTTTACAGTAATACTACGACAAAGGCTTCAAAACGCCAAACACAATCCCCCTACATCCCGCTAGCTTCTATCAGTCCAATCTCCTCCTCGGTAAGGTCGTAGAGTTGGTACACAAGCTGATCAAGTTCGTTTTCAACAGAAAGAATATCAGATTTTAGGGCAAACGCATCAAACGGTTGAAAGGTAGCAAATAGTTATGTTTGTGGATGAGAAAGTGCATTCAGGATTTATTTTCTAGGGTTCCAGACCCACGGGTAGTGAACCGTTGTAGTCACAAACTGTCTGACATTCTGTTTATTGCGCTCAGTACACTGATCTGTAACGGGGAAGATTTTGAAGATATGGTAGAGTTTGCCCATCAACGCTACGACTGGCTAAGTACGATTCTGGAGCTTCCTGATGGAATTCCCTCGCATGACACTTTCAACCGAGTACTGCAACGTATAGAGCCGAAAGCTTTACAAAAGTGTTTGAGTGAAGATGGACAGGCATTGCTAGATACGCTTAACGAGAAGCAGGTCAGTCTAGATGGCAAGAAGCTACGGGGTGTTTCCCCCACGAGTAGAGGCAATAGCGGACTTTATATTCTAAGTGCTTGGGTAGGTGAGAACAATTTGTGCGTAGGCCAAACTAAGGTAGAAGATAAAAGCAACGAAATAACAGCAATTCCTGAACTTTTAGACAGTCTGGATATTCAAGGGGCTACCATTAGTATTGATGCTATTGGATGCCAAAAAGAGATTGCCACTAAGATTGTAGACAAGCAAGCTGAATATCTGCTTTCCCTCAAAAAGAATCAGAAACAAACCTTTGAGCAGGTAGAAGACAGCTTTCGTTTCAGCGGCAGTGCTTACTTTGACGAAGAATGGGAATATGATCACGGACGCTACGAGACCCGCAAATGTACGCTCATCAAACTCAGTGATGCTGAGCAAAAAAATGAAATCTTCTCTCAATGGAAAGACTTACGGCATTTGGTCAGAATACAGGCCAGCCGACAAACCAGCAAAGGGACTACCTATGAAACACGCTACTACCTAAGCAATGCCACCTTGAGTGATCCGGCATATTTCAATAAAGTGGTGCGGGGTCATTGGAGTATTGAAAACCAGCTACACTGGCATCTGGACGTTACCTTCGGTGAAGATGCCTCTCGCGCCCGGACGCAGAATGCCCCGGAAAACCTCAATATCCTGCGTAAGATCGCTTTGCAGCGAATCACTCAGATGAAAGATAAGCTTAGCAAAAAGAAAAGAAGATACCGCGCTTCGCTCAATAATGACTATCTCAAACAGGTCCTCGTCATTTGATGCGTTTGCCCTAATCAGATTTAGGATTACCGTCGTATGCTAAGATTTGATCCACTCTCTCTGAAATAGCTTTTGATTTTTCTGAGTTAACCTTAGCAATAGGAATCTGCCCGAGGTACTTCCAAATTAGCTGATAACCATTTTGAATTGACGTACAATACGTTGAAATTAAACTCCAGCCTAGCCTTGAGTTTAGGATTGCTAACAATACTTTATCACCAGTAGGAATCATCCACATAGAATTATTGCAATACATTCCTTCGTAGTCATAGACAAAACAAGGCTTCACTTGGAACACTTGGTACATAATCTTCGGCTTCTCAAACTCAGGGTAGTAATCCACTGCGTCCTGAAGCTCGTACCAAGCATAACTCCCTGGCTTTCTTCCTTCCCATTGCCCTTTCCAGTCTTTCGGTTTGGGTTCTAGCTGCTTTTTATACTTTTCCAAGTGCTTGAGAATAGCGGGGTAGTTTTCAATATTGATACCCCGTCGGGCGAAGATTAAGTATTTGTTCGCCTCTAGCTTTTGATACCGCTTCACGTCCCGACCGGCCAGAAAGGGCTTAATCACCTCGGCACTGCGGGCGTCTTCGGCGATCAGACTCTCCCGGGTGGCCGCATCAATCACAAAGGCTTCGTTGAGACCGGTTTTGATGCCATAGTATACCTTACCGTCAACGTACTTCTCCAGCGTAACACCTTTGCTTTTGATCTTGGCAAGCAGTTGTTGCACTCGTTCGTCGCTAATGGCCCAACCCTGGTTACTTAACTGGCGCTGTTGGCTGCTGAAGCGGATGCTATCCAGGTGGGTAGGCAAACTTTCAAAGTCCAGGGTGCCCACGGTAGCCCCGAGAAACGAGGTGGTAGGCGGGGCCTTGCGCAGCGAGACGATGCAGGGGTAGGTCGTGGCTTCTTCGAACACCGGCAGGTCGCCAAAGTCGATCACCTCTTCAAACTGATACTGCTGGAGCCACTTGCGCAGGGCACTGCCGAAGTTGGCGCGCATAAACTTGTTGGCAATAATGTAGGTGAAGTGCCCCTGGTCCTTGAGCACCCGCATACTCAGTTCCACAAAGTACACCAGCAGGTCGGCGGTTCCGGCGTAGGTGTCGTAGCGCTGCCGGAGGTAGGGCTTCTGGTCTTTAATCTCCTCCTGTCGGATGTACGGCGGGTTGCCAATCACCACGTCAAACCCCACAAAGTTGCCCTTGTCGTTCAGCACTTCCGGAAACTCAAAGCGCCACTCAAAGGCATCGCGGTACAAGGCGTTGTTCTCAATGGCTTCAATCTCCTGCTCCCGCTGCGCAATCAACTGCGTGAGCCGCTTCCTTTCCGAGGCCAAGGTTTGCGGGTCTTGGATGGGCTTGCCGAACAGGTCAATGTTGTTGTCCAGCATCGCCAACTGCCCCCGGTTCTGGCTGATCTTCTTCCGCAATGGGTCGTGTTTGCTCACCGCGGTTCTGATCTCTTCCTTTAGCTTCCGAATAAAGTCCAGAAAGGTATCTTTCTCCGCGCGGCTGCGGGTGCGCTTGTAGGCCGCCACGGTGGTTTTGTAGGTCAATAAACTAAACTGCTGCTTGCGAAACACCTCGCTTAGGTCTTCCTGGAGGTCGAATCGATACAGCAGGGCGTTGCCGGTCTTGATGTTGATATCAATGTTGGGCAGGGTCTCCAGCGCTTGGTACTCACTGTCGGCGGTGTAGTAGGCATTCTTAAGCAGCTCAATCCACAGCCGCAGGCGGCAGATCTTCACGGAATTGGGGTTGATGTCCACCCCGAACAAGCAGCCCTCAATCAGCCGCTCCTTCTCGTGAAACAGGCTTTCCTGCACCCGCTGCGAATCCGCCACGCCCGGCCGGTACGCAAAGAAGTCACCGTGTTGGTCGGTCACGATGAGCTCATCGTTCACCACCACCACGCGCACCGGCAGGGTTTGGTGCGCCCGGTCGACCAGCACCCCCAGTGCTGATTTGATCGCCAGCAACTCGTTCAGGGCCGATACCAAAAAGTGCCCCGAACCCACCGCGGGGTCGCAGATCGTGAGGCTATCGATCAACGCGTTGGCCTGCCCAATAAAGTCTTTCTTGTGGTTGCGGGTGCTGGCAAAGTTTGCAGCAATTCCCGGTTTAGCTATTCTAGCTGAATTTTGTATTGTATGGCCACGAAGGCGAAGAGTTGTTTCATAGTTTGGAACTGGATCATAGTGAAAGCTGCTCGGATAGCTTGCCAAAGTTTGGCTTTAGTGCCTAATCCCTTCCATAGCGTGCGGAAGTACTCACAGGCGTATTGCCGGATTTGATCTATCGTAAAAGCTAGCATCATCAGATAAGCCAGCACCGTACATAGCTGGTCTTGACCGTGCCCATAATTATGCTCAAAATGGTAGCCTTGGTTTTTTAGGGTGTTAAACGTTTCGTTTTCTATCTTCCAGCGTGCTCTTCCGGCTCGCATCACCTTTTCCAGATTATTCTGTCGTAGAACAATATCGGTAATCCAACTAAATGTAGTGGTCTTGCCCTTCTTATCTACCTGTTCGTAGTGTAACATATTGACTCTGATGTGCGCTTGCGTGCTGTTCAAAGGCAGGTTGTTAACCCAGCGGAAGTGGTGTTGGATGCCCTTTTCCGAGTAACTGTATTGCCCTGCCTGACCGCTTTGCTGACGCGCGGCGAACTGGCTGAACAAGGCTTTGTTTCCATCGGGTTTGCTGCCGATGATAAACGAGTGACCATCGCTTTGCAATTGTTCAATGAAGGGGCCATTGGCATACAGCGCATCGGCGACTAACACAAACTTTTCTTCGGCATAGCTTTGGCGTAAACCTTCCAGCAACCGCTTTGCCGCGTTGCGCTCACAATCATTCTTTATGCATCCATCCGTATTGGCAATCGGTTCGCAGCGCATAGGAAACACCTCTCGCTTATCAGGATGAACTAGCACAGCAGAAAGCATTTGATGGCTATAGGTAAGTTGACCATCCTTGTGCTGCTTCCGCAAACAGTGCTTACAGTGCACTTTCTTAGAAGAAAAGTACTCTACGCCATCTATTGAAACAATGAGCTTGCCCTTCCAATATTGGTATTCCTCAACTATACGACAGTCTTTCAATACTGTATACAAACGCCGAAAGCCTATCTGCAAAGCAGTGGCATCCACTCGGTCTAACACCTCACGCATCTGCGTGTCTGAACATATCCTGCTAATGCCATACAGGCTTTGCAAGTTGCCTTCCTCGGCCTGACTACGCTTCTCAAAGCTTAGCAGTGAAGGACTCTTCAGTGAAAACATCGCAAATGCTGAACTCAGTACATCCATCATACTAATGCTTGCATTGCTACGCCGATGATCCGCTATTGTAGTAAACATCCCTTGAACTTCACCGAGCAGATAACTGAATCGGCTCTGCTTTTTACGTCTCTTGGCTATCCATCCCATAGCAACAAAAATACGCGCCGCACGCCTTATTTGCTAAACCGGGAATTGCTG
>CAWBZE010000008.1:0-557910 GCA_963793215.1 uncultured Cytophagales bacterium
TCGGCAGATGCTGGTAAGTCAACAAGCACTTCCGGGGAAATGCTGGTTTCATTCAAGCAGATACTCACTCGGCTGCAAGGCTTACGTACCGATACTGATCTCAACTACGCCACCGAGCGAGAGAACGGTATCCGTTTTCAACTGGTCGGTCTGATGCACGATCTGTCTACCACCTACCTGAAGTTCAAAGTAGAGAATCATACCTCGCTGATCTACCAAACGGACTTCATCGGCTTTGAACGGCTCAAACGCTACAAGAAAGGCTTCTTCGCCAAGGATCAACAGGCCCGCTTCCCCCTGGAACCGGTAGCCGAATGGCAAGTAGACAAAATACTGCCGTACTCAGAAAGCTACCTCTACTACGCCATACCTCTGCAATCTTTGGAACGCAAGGAAGCTATCATCACTACGCTGCGAGAAGTTGGAAGCACCCGTAGCGTCTCACTCAAGATTTCATCCCGGCTCATCCGACGCGCTGACTTGTATTGAGTAAGTCCCGCACCTCAGTGGCCCAACACCTAATACCCAGATGACCAATACCCAAACCCCATGAAAGACTTTAAAGACAACCTCAATGAAGAAAGTATTGATGAAGAAAGCATCGACCGCTTCGCCTCCACTACACTGTCACGCACGTTTGTTCAAAGAGCAGTGCAAGTACTATCCCGCTATAGCTTGCTTATCATCGTCGGGCTGGCCGCGCTTTCCATCACCCTACTGCACTTTCAGGGGAAGTATTTACTACAAGCCCTTCGGGGTACCCCGTTGCCGACCTTCTGGCTGGAAAAGGTTATGGCCTCCTCGGTGGTACCGGACAAGACCGAAGTCTACCAACAAGTCCTCGCTGAAGAAGCCAGAGATGCTTGGCAAGATCAAATTACCAAACCGCACTGGCAGTCCGGTTATCAAAAAAACACTGAAGCACCAAGCCCACTAGAAGATAGCGTGGTAGTGAAAGAGGAACTACTGGCGGAAAAGTCTGCCGAACCCCCGGAGCTGCCGATCCAAAAGAAACGGAAGCGGAAGCATAAACCTGTAGAAGAACCACTTCCGGTTACGGAATTGGCCCCTTCTTTCTTCCAACCAGTGCGGGCAGTAAGTGATACGGTAGGTACTTCCTCAAACCAACGGTTTATTTCCTGCGTGGTGCACGGTGACCAAGAAGTAGGCAATCGCAAACGCATGGTGCTTCGCCTGACCGAGGCAGCTACGGTGAATGATAGGGAAGCACCGGTCGGCACCCTGGTCTACGGTATGGCCCGGCTAGCGCAGGATCGCATCCAGGTATCGGTTTCTCGTGTTGGAACCCAAGCGGTTAGCTACCAAGTGCACGATCATACCTACCATGAAGGGATAACACTGGATGAACGCGACGAAATCGTTCAAGATGCCGCCAAAGAAACAGCATATAGGCAGGGCCGCCGTCGCTCCGGGGAGTTGCCTACTGACATTGCCTCGGATCTGGCGCGTGACCTGCTGGGACGCGCCCCACGAAGGCAACCCACGATCTTCCTGCCCGATGGCTACCCTCTTTATCTGACCGGACAATAATTCTTATAATCTAAATCCCAAACAATGAAACGAGTACTAATCACCTTTCTGCTGTTCTCCCTGAACATCGCCGGAACCTCTGCCCAGGGCATTCCGGTGATGGACGTGGCGCACATTGCCATGACGGTAGCCAACGGGGTCACCCTGGACGATCAGCTTGATAAGCTGGAGGATCAGGTAGTTATCTCTCGCCGCATTGAGCAGAAGGTTGCCGATATCTACACCCTACAGGACGACTACCAGGAATTCCTGAAGCAAACCGAAACTGTCCAGAATCTGCACTGGGTGGATTTGGTGTCCAGCCAGACGCAGGCGCTATCCCTGGAAACCCGGATGGACGCCTACGTTCCGGCCTACGAGAACATCAACACCCTCAAACAAGCTTACGCTACTCTTGATGGAGTAGGTGGGGCATTAAGCATGTACCAGCAGTTGGACGGCTTCGGTTCGGATACGCAATTACCGGCTAGCGTAGCGGCTATGCAGCAGCAGTTAGAGGACTTATCGGTGAACCGAGCGGCTTTTGATGAGATGGCCTACAAAAAGAAGTTACAGGTGGCTTTATCCTACAACCAAGTCGCCGAAGACCTGCTGGAAAAGGCGCAGGAACTGAGTCAGGTGCTGCTCATCAACGAACGCTTCTCTATGACCGAAGGGGAACGGCTGGCCTCTATCAAACAGGCCCACGACTACATTTTGCAAAGCATGGACTTGAAGCTAGAGTCGGATCAACTGGTGCTGGATGTGATGGAAGCCGCCGAAGTAAGCAAGGCGGGTCCCCTGAAGCAGTACGAACAGCAGCTGGAACGGCAGGTGCTGGCGGCTACCCCTTTGTACAACTACTAACCTTCACTTGTATGCACCGACAAAAAAACCTTCTGCTGTTGCTGGCAGTGATTCTAGTGGGAGTGAACAGCTCTCTGGCCCAGCAGGTCATTCCGGTGGTGGATAAGATGCTGCGGGATAGCATTGGAGAGAACGCTACGCGTAACACCAAGCAAGCGGGATACCTCACCTTTATCCGCCGCATGACCAAGAACACCAGAGAAGACGTGATGGCTACCGAGCAGTTGCAGTCCGACTACCGGGCGTTCCTGCGGCAAACCGGTAGTACGGCTTCGCTGGCCCTATTGGATAATAAAGTTGAACAGCAAACAGTAGGACGAGGTGCTGATGCCTCGGGCTACCTGAATGCCTACTCCTTTGCTGAGAATCTTAGTGAAGTCTACGCCGATCAAACCGCACCGATGGATAAGAGTCAGGCCCTGCACGAGCAGCTGATTCCGATTGACGAAACGCTGGTCTTTACCAACTTGAGCTCCTGGGAAGAATACCAAAAAGCTCGTCAACTTAATGTCACCGCCCTGGAAGAAATGAGTCAGCGGCGCAAACTGCAACTGGCCAACACCTACCGGCAGTTCGCTGAGCAAAGAATTGCAAAAGCCGACGAACTGCGGCACTCGCTCACTTCCAATCGCCCCCTACCCAGGCGGGGTTTTTCCATGACCGAAGGGGAACGATTAGAAATCCTTCGCCGGATGCATGACTATCTGCTAAGTAGTCAGCAGTTGAATGATAGAGCCGATGAGCTGATCCGTCAAACGGCAAAACCTACTTTCCAAAAACAGCAGGTAGTGAAGTCTCTACAGCAGCAACAGGAGCGAAATGCTATGGCTAACACACCATTATTCTAAGATTAATTACGCAGATCATGATTTCAAAAGTATTGAGCATCTTGATATTAATGACGCTAAACTACGCTGTTTCGGCGCAGCTAATCATTGACAAAAAAGCCATCGCCAAAAGCGGGGAGAATTTCGCGATCAACATCCTCAAGGGGCAACACTATAAGAAGATTCGCGACTTCTCTGAGGATATCCAATGGAGCTATACTGCCATAGAAGACCTACAGCAGCAGGTACTGGATGATCTCAAACAGGTTGAAACGGTGAGTGACTTGCGCTGGGCTGATCTGTCCAAGTCGGCATACCTGGCCACCGAACTGATTAGAGGAGCGGTGCAACCAGGTATAGAGCTCAACTATGTCATTGAGCATCCGCTGTTTCAGCGTAGTCCGAATGATACGTACCGCTATCTGTTTATCGCCGATGGAGCCGGGGGGCTACCGGCGGATATTTCTTCCCTTCGGCAAGCCCAACAAACTAGCCAATCGCTAACCAGTAGCTTTCACCAACTGGCGGCCGAGCGCAAAGCCTACGCCGCGGTCGCCTTTCAGTACTTGGCTGACGATCTGATGCTGAAAGCCACCGAGATGAACGAAGTGCTCAGGCAATCAGGACTATTTTCAATGACCGAAGCCGAACGGATGCGACTACAAACGTTTGCCGAAGACTACCTGCTGCAGGCCGGGCAAATGCTAGAACGCTCGGATGCGCTGCTGCTGGACATTACGTCGGTCAAACCCTTGCAGCAACAAGCCGACCAACAGCAACGGCAACTAGAACGGACTACCATCGCCCGAACCAGGGTGCTGGACTATTGAATAACTAATCGATACAATCATGCAAAACAACCTACTCTGGGAAGGAAAGCCTTCGCCGCTCATGCATCTGGGACTCTACCTGTCCTGCATATTCTTACTGCCCTTGCCCTTCGCGCTGGGGAAGTACCTGGTTACCCGGACGACAAGCTATCAACTCACTGCCGATCGGCTGGTATGTCAGCAGGGCGTCTTTCATCGTACGCTGGACGAAGTGGAACTCTATCGGATCAAGGACTACACCATTGTAGCTCCCTTGCTGTACCGCTGGCTGAGCATTGCTGATCTCGTCCTGGTCACTTCCGATAAAACGCATCCTACGCTGGTACTACAGGGCATCACCGATGCCTATCTGGTGAAAGAACTCATCCGGAAGCAGGTAGAGGAGCTACGGATTCAGAAAGGAGTACGCGAAATAGACTGACTAATTTTATTCACTACTAACCAAACCCAACTTTTCTATGGAACGAGAAAGAGACCCATCCGAAGAATTGCAGTCCGCTGGTCGGCAAGCTGCCGATGCCCTGCGCGGTTACGGCTATCCCGACTTAGCTCAGGAGTACGAACGCACCCTGCACCGCTCGGCCCTGGACCCCAAGGAAATGTTCGTTCACAGCCGTATCGCTAATACGACGCTGAAAGAACTCAACGATCTGGCCCAAGAGAAACAGGGTAAGCATCCCGCCCTGGAACGCAATGTACTGGTGCAGGAGCGGCTAGATGCCGCTCTACAAAAGCAGCAGGAACGTAGCCTGCCAAAGGCGAACCGAATAGAAGACCTATCGTTTCCGGCCAAGATGTACCTGGAAGAAAAAAGCCAGCCGCTCGAAAACGCTGCGCAGGAAGTGAAGAACTACCTGGACGAAAAGCGAAATTATAGTCATGCTGCTGAAGGCAAGACGCAGCTACAAAGCCATTTGGATATTCAGTTACAGTCCTACCGCTCGCTACCGACTTCTTATAACATGGAACGGCTGGAAACTTATACTCGTGAAGGCATCACGGTTATGAGGAATGACTTTGAACAAGCCAAGACTTCTCTACAAAAAGAAAACGAAGATTACGTCCGCGAACGAATGTATCTATCCCCCGAAGGCAAAGCCTCTATTCTGCGGGAAGTAGAAAAGGGTGAGTTTATGATGCCCAATCAGGTGAAGGGTAAGTACGTGGAGTCTCAGACCAGCTACGCGCAGCAGCAACTGGATCAGTACACCAAAACCAAAGAGCAAATCTTTAGCATCGATCAGGAGCGCGGGGAAGGTTTGGGTTGGAAACAGGCTTTATCCAATCCGGCCGTGGAAAAGGACGAAGTTAGATCGGCGAGCGTTTCCGTAGACAAAGCGGATGCATGGAAGAATACGCTTGAAAAAGACTACTCTCACCTGTCGGCTGAACAGCAGGACCGGTATGCTGACTTGCAAAGTAAAGTCGTTTCGCTAGAAACGTCAAAAGATCAGGAAATGGAGATCTAAAAAAAGGAAGACTGGTTCAATTCCTGCCAAGAACTGACTACAGATTTATCAAGAAAATTTCCGCTTAATCAGTGTGAGTTGAGATGTTATTTAAGTATCTTTAAAACGTATTAAATCAGTACAAATAGTATGTGCCCAATCCGTACTCCACTGATTTTCTATATGACGTAACTTGCTGATTTACAGAGGCTTTAAAATTTAGGTTCTCGTCCAGTCATCCCGACCAGGATAGCCCTAAAAACCGCAAAAACCCCTTAAATCGCAGGATTTGAGGGGTTTTTTGTTTTTCTACCCTTCAATACATGCATAGAATCGCCTAGAAAATGTGTCCATTTCGTGGTCCATTTCCTTTTCTTACTTTTGGACACAGCAATTCCCGGTTTAGCTATTCTAGCTGAATTTTGTATTGTATGGCCACGAAGGCGAAGAGTTGTTTCATAGTTTGGAACTGGATCATAGTGAAAGCTGCTCGGATAGCTTGCCAAAGTTTGGCTTTAGTGCCTAATCCCTTCCATAGCGTGCGGAAGTACTCACAGGCGTATTGCCGGATTTGATCTATCGTAAAAGCTAGCATCATCAGATAAGCCAGCACCGTACATAGCTGGTCTTGACCGTGCCCATAATTATGCTCAAAATGGTAGCCTTGGTTTTTTAGGGTGTTAAACGTTTCGTTTTCTATCTTCCAGCGTGCTCTTCCGGCTCGCATCACCTTTTCCAGATTATTCTGTCGTAGAACAATATCGGTAATCCAACTAAATGTAGTGGTCTTGCCCTTCTTATCTACCTGTTCGTAGTGTAACATATTGACTCTGATGTGCGCTTGCGTGCTGTTCAAAGGCAGGTTGTTAACCCAGCGGAAGTGGTGTTGGATGCCCTTTTCCGAGTAACTGTATTGCCCTGCCTGACCGCTTTGCTGACGCGCGGCGAACTGGCTGAACAAGGCTTTGTTTCCATCGGGTTTGCTGCCGATGATAAACGAGTGACCATCGCTTTGCAATTGTTCAATGAAGGGGCCATTGGCATACAGCGCATCGGCGACTAACACAAACTTTTCTTCGGCATAGCTTTGGCGTAAACCTTCCAGCAACCGCTTTGCCGCGTTGCGCTCACAATCATTCTTTATGCATCCATCCGTATTGGCAATCGGTTCGCAGCGCATAGGAAACACCTCTCGCTTATCAGGATGAACTAGCACAGCAGAAAGCATTTGATGGCTATAGGTAAGTTGACCATCCTTGTGCTGCTTCCGCAAACAGTGCTTACAGTGCACTTTCTTAGAAGAAAAGTACTCTACGCCATCTATTGAAACAATGAGCTTGCCCTTCCAATATTGGTATTCCTCAACTATACGACAGTCTTTCAATACTGTATACAAACGCCGAAAGCCTATCTGCAAAGCAGTGGCATCCACTCGGTCTAACACCTCACGCATCTGCGTGTCTGAACATATCCTGCTAATGCCATACAGGCTTTGCAAGTTGCCTTCCTCGGCCTGACTACGCTTCTCAAAGCTTAGCAGTGAAGGACTCTTCAGTGAAAACATCGCAAATGCTGAACTCAGTACATCCATCATACTAATGCTTGCATTGCTACGCCGATGATCCGCTATTGTAGTAAACATCCCTTGAACTTCACCGAGCAGATAACTGAATCGGCTCTGCTTTTTACGTCTCTTGGCTATCCATCCCATAGCAACAAAAATACGCGCCGCACGCCTTATTTGCTAAACCGGGAATTGCTGTTTTGGACACAGATGTGAGCATAAGTATTTGATTTACAGGTACTTGAGATCATAAAAGTTAGTCTGTTTTATACTGGTTTGATATGGTTTCTGTGTCCATTTCCGGATGGACATCGGCAAATTAGTTCAAACCCTTTTAAACTGTATTGTGGAGTTCCCCCGTTAAAGTAGACATTTAAAAGAGCATAGGTTAGTAGGGGGTGCATTTCAAAATGTCGTTAAGCGGCTCTGAGTATTTGTTGTAGCTGATGCCATCTTCCGCTCATGCGCAGTACGCTAAGGTTAAGCACGTTCTGTGCGCCACTGCGCGACCATCGTTGTCCTGAGAGTTTGAGTCGGCATTGTACTACGGTTCGGTGGGCCGCTTCAATGGCCCCTGAACCAATCTGCAAGCCCCGCTGGCGATACAGCGGGTAGTGCATACGATAGGCATTGGTCTGGTAGTAATTGAGTATCTTTTCTTGGGCTTGCTGCTGGGATTTGCCAGTAACGGGCAGGGCTTGCACCCGCTCAACGACTGCCTGCCCCCCTTCGTTAAGCAAGTAGGCAGACCATTGATCAAAGCGTTGTTTGTGGTCTTGTTTACCGTAATAGCCTTGCAGAAACTCGCTCAGATACTCTTTAGCATGAAACACATCCAAGATCGGGGTGGCTTTTGGGTACTCGGCCCTAATCCAGTTACCAATCCAGGGGGCACCATCAGTGAGAAAGACCAGTCGCTCGTCCAGGGCTTCATAGCCGTCCAGCAGCACCGCCATCTTGGCCTCAAAGTCCTTATGCTTACCCAAGTGGGCCGCATAGTTAGAGATATGAATCATGCCTCGTTGCGGATTCATCGCCAAGCAGTGCGAGGAACCGAATGTACGCCCCACCTTTACCTCCTGCCAGCCTGCTTCTCGCGTAAACACCATACTGCCGTCTACCTCAGCATAGACCACTTCGCTCTTTGTTACTGCTTCAACAGGGGGTTCTTCTTCCAGTAGAAGCTCGCTACGCTGACCGTAATGCTGGATGAGCCGGTGGATTTGTGCTTGGCTTACTGGTAAACCAAAGAGCAGCTCTAACTCTTCGGCCCCTTTACCATAACAGGCTTCCTGACCTAGAAACACCAATATCTCGCGCCAGCGTGGGCTGATACCATACCCATCCGAGTCACTGATGAAATGATGAGCTTTAGAGACGCTAACCTTTCCATAACGGGTCATTATTTTTTTTTCTTCCGACGATCAGTAGGCAGATGCCCTAATGATTTTTCCAACAGCTCCCGATTCATTTCATTCATCACCTGCTCAAACCCTACTTCGTAATCGTAGAAGTTGTCGTGTCGTCCCAATTGCTCAATTTTATCGTATTTAGTGGAGGCTATGGCTAAAAACTCTTCTTTGGTCATCACTGTGGCTTTTTAGTTACTTTTACCCAAGTTAATCGCTTATCGCGACAATCTGAAATACACCCGTTAGTAGGTAAAACGATTAACTTAGAGCATGTTTAAAAATTTTCTATAGGTTTGAGCTTCAATCGGTTAAGGACTCTTTGGCAATTGGCCCAATATATCCAAGCCTCAGCACTGTTTGCTGTTTTTTCGTGATCTTTATCTAGTCTTCTCTGGAAATTAAAGACACCAAAAGTCTGCTCAGTGACCCATCGTATCTTCACCGGCACAAAGCCTTCAGAAGAAGGGGGACGGGAAGAAATTTCTAGTTCGATACTGGTATACATCTGGTCCAACCACTCTTTCAAATTCACTTTGTAAGCCATATCGGCAAAGATTTTTTTCACCCGATGAAGATAGCCTAGTATTGGGCTGACTACTCGTTGAGCCATCACCCCGTCGTGCAAATTGGCCGCATGAATCACCGCTACCCATACTAAGCCAATCGTGTCAGTAAGGATATGGCGTTTGCGTCCGTTAATGCTCTTGTTCCCATCGATACCGGTATCTTCACTGACAAACGGCGCCTTTTTAATAGACTGACTATCAATGGATACCGCACTCGGAGTGGCTTCCCTGCCTAATTCTTTTCGTAGCATCATATTCAGAGAGCTATTGAGTCCCACCAATGTCCCATCTCTCTTCCACTTACTAAAATAATAATAAACGGACTGCCATTTAGGGTAACAATCCGGTAAATTTCGCCATTGGCTACCCGTACGTAGTATCCAGAAAATAGCATTAACAATAGCGCGTAAATCATATTTCCGTTTCCTTTGGATAGGTAGTTTCTCTTTGATAACTTCCCACTGCGGGTCGGTGAGCTGCTCGTATTGAGTTTGCATAAACTTTTGAGTTTTGGTTGACCCAAAGTTTAAGCACTGACCCGCTCTTTTCAAAATTTAAACATGCTCTTAGTCACCTAAAACAGTGTCAATTATGTGCAAGAAAAAGTATTACAGTCCGGAATTCAAACGGGAAGCCGTTCGGTTGGCCGAAGCCAGTGGTAACAAGAGCCAGGTAGCCCGCGCCACGGTGGCCGCGATCTAGGCGTCCATGCTACCATGATTGGTAAATGGCAACGAGACTTACAATCCGAGGGGAAGAAAGCATTTCCAGGGCATGGGAAGCCTAGAGACGAAGAGATGGTTCATCTGAAGAAGGAAAACCGACGGCTTCAGCAGGAAGTAGAGATACTAAAAAAAGCGGTCGGTATCTTTGTAGTCCGCTCTTAGAAAGATACCGATTTATTGAGGAGCAAGAAGATAATTTTTCAGTATCTCTACTATGCGAAGTAATGCAGACATCCCGGAGCGGTTATTACGCTTGGTTGAAGCGTCCGGAAAGCCTGCATAGCCAAGAGGATAAGCAATTAGTGAAGCATATTGAGAGCATATACGAGCAGAGTAGACGGACTTATGGAAGTCCGCGCGTGCATGATGAACTTAAAGATCGGGGGGTGTACTGCGGTGAGAATCGTGTGGCGCGCCTGATGCGCGAACATGGTATTACCGCTGAAAAGAAAAGGAAGTTTGCTCGGACTACAGATTCCAATCATTCTCTGCCTGTTGCCCCTAACCGGCTAGATCAGTGCTTTGAAGTGGATAAACCAGATGCAGTGTGGACAGCAGACATAACGTATATTTGGACAAAGCAGGGGTGGCTCTACTTGGCGATCGTCTTGGATCTGTTCTCTCGTCGGATCGTGGGCTGGTCAATGGCTCCCAGTCTGGAACGGACTTTAGTCATAAATGCTTTGCAGATGGCTGTTGTGGCGCGCAATCCAGACAAAGGACTCATTCATCATAGCGACCGGGGTAGCCAATATGCTAGTTATGATTACCAGAATATTCTCCAACAAAAGGGAATAGTAGGTAGCATGAGCAGACGGGGAAATTGTTATGACAATGCACCTACCGAGAGTTGGTTCGCTACACTGAAACGCGAGTTAGTGTACCGCACCTATTATACCACGCACGCCGAAGCCAGACAGAACATTTTTGAGTACATCGAGGTATGGTATAATCGTCAAAGAAAACACTCTACCATCGGATTTATGAGTCCAGTAGCTTATGAACAGCAATGGAAGAAATCAACCGCTAAAGCTGCTTAACTGATTGTCTACTAAATTGGGGGAAACCCAACCCTGGCATCGCTCAAGTTCAGTGAACGACAGCTCCACGACATTGTATTGCAGCCTTCCCATCAACAGTATGCCTACGCGCTGGATATATTGACAGAGGCCGCGCAGCCGGTATTCGCCAAGGAGCTTAATCAATTTCTTAAACTCTACAAACACTTGGCCCAGTGGCCTGCCCAGCAGGTAGCATTGACTGCCATCAGCCTAGATCTCCACAATAAAAACCGCAACGTAGCCAGCATCGAGGTTGACAACGTATTAGCGGCTGAGTTGCGGCGGTTTATCACGGCGGCGGATGCGCACTTTTGCAATCAGAGGAATATGTCGTCCATCATCGACTTTATCATCCGCTACAACGAGTTTGATTTTGATAAGCCTTCGTATTTGCGTACGAAAATTGAGCAAATCTTTGTCAGGAAGAGAAGCTGCCAGAAGATGGCTCGGGTTTTCGCACAGTACAGTTTTGATTCTCGTGACTTTGAAAAATACCTAACTGAACAAATCCGTTCGTACGAACAGACCAATGATATTCTGACTTCGGTTTCCGCATAAAGTCAATCGCTATGCTTATCTAACTTCTTCATCTCCGTTTTCAACTCATCCAACAACTGCTGTTCACTTGGAAGGTAGAGCTGATACTTACTGGCCAGAATAGACTTATTGTCCTCCGGTAGCGAAATCTTAACCACGGCGTCGTTTTTGTCAGCGCAGAGCAATACGCCAACCGTCGGATTCTCAAAGTCCTGCTTTTCAATGCGGTCGTAGTAGTTTGGGTTTCCCCCATTTTAGTAGACAATCAGTTAAGCAGCTTTAGCGGTTGATTTCTTCCATTGCTGTTCATAAGCTACTGGACTCATAAATCCGATGGTAGAGTGTTTTCTTTGACGATTATACCATACCTCGATGTACTCAAAAATGTTCTGTCTGGCTTCGGCGTGCGTGGTATAATAGGTGCGGTACACTAACTCGCGTTTCAGTGTAGCGAACCAACTCTCGGTAGGTGCATTGTCATAACAATTTCCCCGTCTGCTCATGCTACCTACTATTCCCTTTTGTTGGAGAATATTCTGGTAATCATAACTAGCATATTGGCTACCCCGGTCGCTATGATGAATGAGTCCTTTGTCTGGATTGCGCGCCACAACAGCCATCTGCAAAGCATTTATGACTAAAGTCCGTTCCAGACTGGGAGCCATCGACCAGCCCACGATCCGACGAGAGAACAGATCCAAGACGATCGCCAAGTAGAGCCACCCCTGCTTTGTCCAAATATACGTTATGTCTGCTGTCCACACTGCATCTGGTTTATCCACTTCAAAGCACTGATCTAGCCGGTTAGGGGCAACAGGCAGAGAATGATTGGAATCTGTAGTCCGAGCAAACTTCCTTTTCTTTTCAGCGGTAATACCATGTTCGCGCATCAGGCGCGCCACACGATTCTCACCGCAGTACACCCCCCGATCTTTAAGTTCATCATGCACGCGCGGACTTCCATAAGTCCGTCTACTCTGCTCGTATATGCTCTCAATATGCTTCACTAATTGCTTATCCTCTTGGCTATGCAGGCTTTCCGGACGCTTCAACCAAGCGTAATAACCGCTCCGGGATGTCTGCATTACTTCGCATAGTAGAGATACTGAAAAATTATCTTCTTGCTCCTCAATAAATCGGTATCTTTCTAAGAGCGGACTACAAAGATACCGACCGCTTTTTTTAGTATCTCTACTTCCTGCTGAAGCCGTCGGTTTTCCTTCTTCAGATGAACCATCTCTTCGTCTCTAGGCTTCCCATGCCCTGGAAATGCTTTCTTCCCCTCGGATTGTAAGTCTCGTTGCCATTTACCAATCATGGTAGCATGGACGCCTAGATCGCGGCCACCGTGGCGCGGGCTACCTGGCTCTTGTTACCACTGGCTTCGGCCAACCGAACGGCTTCTTGTTTAAATTCTGGACTGTAATACTTTTTCCTACTCATAGGTGACACTTGGTTTAGGTGACTAAATTAAACGTTTGTCCGCTAACCTATGCTCTTTTAAATGTCTACTTTAACGGGGGAACTCCAGGTCAGTACCGGCAGATTTTCTGAGCGGTGTCCAATGGGCTCCACCAGCAAGTAAAAGGCTAGGTGGTCGTTATAATCAAATCCGTTGACTACCCCGATGGATGGTCTGAACCCGTGATGCGCAAGTTGTTCTGTATAATCAAAACTGCTAACCTCTTCGGATGATCTTAATCTGTGATACTCTCGTCCATCAGCTGGCAGGTCAGTATCAAAATCCAAAAATAATGTTTGACATTCTTTCGTTTGGTCTGGAGCTTCACCGATAAGTGAAGCCATCCAGCTTTTGTCCTGGGTAAGAAAACATACCTGGGACGTTCCGTTGCCAAAGAGCTCCTGAAACAGCGCTTGGCCTAGCTGATGCGCTTGGTGGTGATTGAAAACCAACTGGGCAAGTTCTTTATTCCAAGGCTTGACGCCCAGCAGCGAAGCATTATCGTAGATAGCCAGGTACTTGTCGGCCTGAAAAATGCGGGAACCGCCAATGGTTTGCAACGGTTCGGTACTGATGGCAAAATTCAGGGCTTCTACGGCTACCCTTTCTGCGTGAGAAGATTCCATAACTTAAATTTTGATTCAAGTTAGGCAGCAGGTAGGAAAAGAAAGCGAGAAGTTCTAACGATATGTTACACGGGCACGGAGACACATCATTAACCAAGAATCCAATACGTAGATATTGGCCTGCTTCTTTTCCTTTTGGCACAGATCGGTTTCGTCGCTTCTCCCGTGCGTGGCCCAGGTAGTTCAGTGAGAAGAATGGAAGAACTAACGAGATTCAAATATCGAAATGTATCACAAATTTTGGTACCTTAGAAGAAGAAAGACAATCACTACACTATGCAATATACTCTGCTTCCGACTGTGCTGACTTCCCACAAGGAGGCATTACTGGCTCTGTGTCAGGAATATCGGGTAGAGAAACTGTACCTGTTTGGGTCGGCCACCACCGACCGCTTTGGGGCAGATAGCGATTTGGATATGGTGGTAAGGTTTCAACCCCTGAATTTGCCTCCTGAAGACCGGGGACAGTTATACTGGGATTTTCTAGAAAGTCTGGAGCAGCTTCTAAAGCGCAAGGTGGACTTACTGACGGATAAGAAATTTAATAACCCTTACTTTCGGCAGGAGGTAGAAAAAACCAAGGTGCTGATCTATGATCGATCCCAAAGCGCAGAAGTACTTATATGACGTGCTCAACGCTATTGAGCACATTGAAGATTTCTTAGGTGAACGGCGCGACTTCTCCGTGTACCAACAGGATGCTATGTTGCGTAGTGCCGTAGAACGTCAGTTGATTATTGTAGGCGAAGCGGTAAACCGACTTCGGCAGCTAGACGGCACCATTCCCCTCACGGCGTCACAGGCCATTGTGCAATTTCGCAACCGCATTACCCACGAGTATGATCGTATTGATGACGTGAACGTCTGGGCTATTTTGGTAAAGCACCTACCGGTACTAAAGAAGGAGGCTGAAGGGCTGCTTAATAAAACAGATAGTGATCAAGAGCAGTGATCGTCATCGGCTCTCCAGAATAGGCTTCAAAATATCCGGACTGCGCTCGGCAAAAAGGTTCATCCGCCGGTGCACTTCGTTGTCGGGACTTGACCACTTTTGGTAAAGCTGTTTAGCAAATATCTGTGGATTTATACCTGAAGAGCTATTGAAGACTTTCTCGAACGTCCCGCTTCACAAATGCTAGTATATCTACTTCTATCTTTTTTAGATGATCAGTAATGGAAACGCCGGATAAAGTGAACAAGCTGAGCCGGAGGAAAGTGAGCCACCCTAGTCGGATCAAAGTGATCCAGGCATAGATCGGTTCTATTTGCGAGTTAAAGTGATCTTTTTAGGGAAAAAAGATCATGGCCAACCAACGAATAGAAATACGAAAAGTAAAACGATTATTCAAGCTTTACACTGAGGGTGTAAGCAAGCGAAAGATCAGCGTTCAGCTAGGTCTTTCTCGCAATACGGTCAGTAAGTACGTGGATTTCTTTGCCACCTACCAACTCACTGCCTATGAGGTGGAAGAGATGAGCGTAGAAGAGGAACTCCAAACCCTAGAGCAGTACTTTCCTTACTTTGACCGGGAACTCAAAAAGACCGGGGTCACTCAGCGTCTGTTGTGGGAAGAGTACATCGCCCGTCACTCTGATGGTTTTATGCTTACGCAGTTTAAGTACTGGTATCGTGAATGGAGCAGGCAACTCTCCCCGGTGATGCATTTTGACCACAAAGCCGGGGATAAGCTCTTTGTAGACTACACAGGCAAGAAGCTCCACTGGGTAGATGAGCATAGCGGGGAGATAAAAGAAGTAGAGGTTTTTGTTGGCGTACTGGGCAGCAGTCAGATGACCTATGTGGAAGCTAGCGAGAGTCAAAGAAGGAAGATTTTATTGGCAGCATAGAGCGCGCTTTGTGGTTTTACGGCGGGGTTCCCCGAGGTATCGTCACCGACAATCTAAAAGCAGCCGTCACCCAAAGCAGTCGCTACGAGCCGACACTCAACCAGAGCTTCGCTGACTTTGCCGAGCATTACGACACAACCATTCTCCCTACTAGAGCCTACAAACCTCGGGATAAGGCTATTGTTGAGAATGCCGTGCGGATCGTTTACAGCCGAGTATTTGCCAAAGTCAGGAACACTACGTTCTACTCTCTGGCTACACTCTACATGAGGAAAAATAGATAAAGGGAAAAGAGGTTAGTTTTGTGATGTTCAACGTCACTCACTAACCCCTTTGAAGAATGAACTTCACGGAAAAGATAAGCAGAATATTTGAGAAAGTAGATGCGCTAATGCCATTGAAACCGATCAATTTAGCTTGCAAGAAATTCATGGTTCTCTTTGTAGAGGGTCTTATCAAGGGGCGCAGCGTACAGTTTATTGAAGTAGCTAATCATATGTCCACGCAGGTAAAGACTGAATCTAATCTACGCCGCATTCAAGAATTCATAGCCAACTATGCCCTGGATTACGAGCAGATAGCCCTGCTGCTATGCTGTTTTCTGCCCTCTAAGGGTCAGGTTACCCTAGCTATTGATCGTACCAATTGGCAGTTTGGAGAGTGTGATATCAACTTTCTGGTCATCAGTGCTTACTGCCAGGGGGCAGCAATTCCTATCTGGTTTGAGTTGCTTGAGGATAAACAGGGCGGTAACAGCAACGAGCCTGAACGTATCGAGTTACTGGGCGCCTGTTTAAAGCTTTTGTCTCATCGTTCCTTGGCGCTGACTGCCGACCGAGAGTTCGTGGGCTCCAATTGGGTTAAGTTCCTCTTTACCGCCCAGATAGACTTCTACATTCGCCTGCTGTACAGAACGGTTGAAGTTGACCCCCTGTCTCCGTTTATGCTGACCCCCCAATTCCGTTTATGTTGACCCCTCTGTGGGGAGTGCTTGATGCGACTAGCGCAAGGAATTTTTTGTGTCCGTTATTGGGGTGCAAAAACGTCTATGGCCAGTCAACCTATCTGCATGAGTACTCTGAAACAGATCATACAATTACACCAGCGCGGGGCTGGGATCAAAACCATCGCCCGCAGTTTAGGCATCTCAAAAAACACGGTTCGTAAGTACCTCCGGCGTTTGGCATCGGACACCTCTATGGTCACCGCTACGGAGGAGGAACTGCACCAGATGCTAAGTCGTCCCAGTAACCCTACCCAAGACCGCTACGCTCATTTTCAAAGCTTGCTACCCTATCTGGAAAAGGAATTGCAAAAGATCGGAGTGACTCGGCAGTTACTCTGGCAAGAGTACAAGCAGCAGCATCCGGACGGTTACAACCATACGCAGTTTTGCCACTACCTACGGTTGCGAAAGAAGAGCCACCAGATCAGTATGGTGCAGACTCAGAAAGCCGGGGACAAACTCTACGTAGACTTTGCCGGGAAAAAGCTAGAGATCGTTGATCCGAGTAGCGGCGAGGTAATGTCGGTAGAAGGGTTTATTGCGGTCTTAGGGGTCAGTCAATACACCTACGTAGAGGCAATCCGTTCGCAAACCAAAGCCGATTTCTTGCGAGCCACTGAAAACGCACTACACTTCTTCGGTGGGGTACCTCAGGCTATTGTACCAGATAATCTTAAAGCGGCCGTAACCAAAGCCAGCAAATACGAGCCGCTACTGAACCAGACCCTCGAGGAGTTTGCGCATCACTATGATACGGTAATTCTACCGACTCGTAGCCGTAAACCACAGGATAAAGCTTTAGTAGAAAGAACTGGAGTTCCCCCGTTAAAGTAGACATTTAAAAGAGCATAGGTTAGCGGACAAACGATTAACTTAGTCACCTAAAACAGTGTCAATTATGTGCAAGAAAAAGTATTACAGTCCGGAATTCAAACGGGAAGCCGTTCGGTTGGCCGAAGCCAGTGGTAACAAGAGCCAGGTAGCCCGCGCCACGGTGGCCGCGATCTAGGCGTCCATGCTACCATGATTGGTAAATGGCAACGAGACTTACAATCCGAGGGGAAGAAAGCATTTCCAGGGCATGGGAAGCCTAGAGACGAAGAGATGGTTCATCTGAAGAAGGAAAACCGACGGCTTCAGCAGGAAGTAGAGATACTAAAAAAAGCGGTCGGTATCTTTGTAGTCCGCTCTTAGAAAGATACCGATTTATTGAGGAGCAAGAAGATAATTTTTCAGTATCTCTACTATGCGAAGTAATGCAGACATCCCGGAGCGGTTATTACGCTTGGTTGAAGCGTCCGGAAAGCCTGCATAGCCAAGAGGATAAGCAATTAGTGAAGCATATTGAGAGCATATACGAGCAGAGTAGACGGACTTATGGAAGTCCGCGCGTGCATGATGAACTTAAAGATCGGGGGGTGTACTGCGGTGAGAATCGTGTGGCGCGCCTGATGCGCGAACATGGTATTACCGCTGAAAAGAAAAGGAAGTTTGCTCGGACTACAGATTCCAATCATTCTCTGCCTGTTGCCCCTAACCGGCTAGATCAGTGCTTTGAAGTGGATAAACCAGATGCAGTGTGGACAGCAGACATAACGTATATTTGGACAAAGCAGGGGTGGCTCTACTTGGCGATCGTCTTGGATCTGTTCTCTCGTCGGATCGTGGGCTGGTCGATGGCTCCCAGTCTGGAACGGACTTTAGTCATAAATGCTTTGCAGATGGCTGTTGTGGCGCGCAATCCAGACAAAGGACTCATTCATCATAGCGACCGGGGTAGCCAATATGCTAGTTATGATTACCAGAATATTCTCCAACAAAAGGGAATAGTAGGTAGCATGAGCAGACGGGGAAATTGTTATGACAATGCACCTACCGAGAGTTGGTTCGCTACACTGAAACGCGAGTTAGTGTACCGCACCTATTATACCACGCACGCCGAAGCCAGACAGAACATTTTTGAGTACATCGAGGTATGGTATAATCGTCAAAGAAAACACTCTACCATCGGATTTATGAGTCCAGTAGCTTATGAACAGCAATGGAAGAAATCAACCGCTAAAGCTGCTTAACTGATTGTCTACTAAATTGGGGGAAACCCAAACGGTGACGCTGGTTTATCAGCGTATCTACGCTCGCTTACGCAACGAAGTGTTCCTCTCGTTGCGCTCACTCAACGAAGCGATCAAAGACCGGCTACCGTATCTGAACGAAGCCTGTTTCCAGGGGCGCTCTGAGAGCCGGGCCGATCTCTTTGTTGAGTTGGACCAACCAGTTTTGCGCCCATTACCTCTGCATCGCTACGAGTGGAAGTACTATAAAGCGGCTACTGTACTGAAAAACTACCACGTGTTTCTTAAAGAAGACAGCCATTATTATAGCGTACCGTATCGCTACGTGAGCAAGAAAGTGAAAATAGCCTATACCGGCAGTAGTGTAGAGGTCTATTGTCAACACGAGCGCATTGCCGTACACGCCCGCAGCCAACATAAGTACCAATACAGCACGCAAAAAGAACATATGCCCTCGGCGCACCGCTTTGTCTCGGAGTGGTGCCCAGAGAAGTTTACTCGCTGGGCCGCCCGGATCAGTCCGGTAGTGAAAGAATACATCAGCAAAGTACTCGCTTCTAAGACTCACCCCGAGCAGGGTTACAAAAGCTGTATTGGTATTCTGAACTTTGAAAAGAAAGTAGGTAAAGAGCGATTGATAGCCGCCTGTCAGCGAGGGCTAGATTTTCAATCCTACGGCTACCAAGTCATTAAGAATATCCTGAACCGAGGGCTAGATCAACTAGAAGAGCCCCCGCAGACTACTTACCGCCCGCCTGCCCATAAAAACATCCGGGGCCAGGCTTACTATCAGTAATCTATGTTTTACTAAATCCTCATATCACATGAACCAAGCAACACAGCAAAAAATGAAACAAATGCGCTTACTGGGTATGGCCCAGGCGTTTCAAACCAGCATGGAAAGCCGACAGGCTGAGAAGTTCACCCCCGACGAATGGATGAGCTACCTTGTTGATGCCGAATGGGAAGATCGTCAGCAACGCAAAGTGCAACGTTACACGACCACGGCGCGCTTTCGTTACCCAGCCAGCGTAGAGCGTATCGATTTTGACTATCCTCGTCACTTGGATAAGAACTACCTGCTGCGACTTGCTAACGGTCAGTTTTTGGACAAGAGGGAAAGCATTATCATCACTGGTTCCACTGGGGTAGGCAAAAGTTTCGTTGCCTCGGCCCTGGGACATCAAGCCTGCCAGTTAGGATACCGCGTACTGTATTTTAACACCGCCAAGCTGTTTACCCAGTTGAAAGCAAGTAAAGCGGACGGCTCTTATCTAAAAGAAATGAACCGCATTGAAAAGCATGATCTGCTTATCCTAGATGATTTTGGCTTAGCGCCACTGGATACCAACAGCCGGCTGATGCTACTAGAGATTATGGAGGACCGACACGGTCGTCGCTCTACGCTGATCACCTCACAACTACCGGTCAGTCAGTGGTATGAAGTGTTAGAAGAACCCACCGTAGCTGACGCTATTCTGGACCGACTGGTGCATACCGCGCATCGTATAGAACTCAGCGGCGAGTCAATGAGAAAAAAACAAAAAGGAGAAGAAAAAAACGAATCATAACCACTACTTTGCCAGTCTGCTGATCGCATCACCAATGCCACCTCGCCTGAGGGGTCACCTTCAGCGAATTTAGGGGGTCAGCTTCCCCGTATTAGACACCTGCGAAGCGACACGCTGGTAGAAAAAGATGGTCAAATCCGCCACGCCCTTGACTGGTTAGGCGAGCGTAAAAGCTGCCTATTGGATGGGGTAAAAATCCACAACCACTGGGTGAGTTTGGCCATCGAGCGGCAGACTAAACCTAATGATGAGTACCTAATCGTGATGACTAATACGTTCGCTCATGCTGCTTTAAGCAATTACCAACGACGTTGGTCTATTGAGACGTTCTTTCAGAGCGTCAAACAGAGAGGGTTTCGTCTGGAAGATACCCATTTAGATAACCTAGAGCGGCTGCGCAAGCTGTTCGCTCTAGTGGCTATCGCTTTTGCGGTTTGTCTCCATATTGGACGCTGGTGTGATGAGCATCAGAGACCTATTGAAATCAAAAATCACGGCTACAAGGCCAACAGCTTCTTTCGGCACGGCCTGGAATGCTGGCGTAGAGCATTAAGAACCCTAACTGATGAACTTGAGCTATTTATTGGAGTCATCGCGCAGGTTTTAAACCCGCCTGCTTGTAACACAGAAAAAATCCTCATGTAGAGTGACTACAGTGTTTTAATATCAGCTATCAGTTGATTGACTGCCGCCCTGTCTAACCCATTATAAATACCCCGGATGTGTTGGTTTTGATCTACCAAAACAAAATTCTCTGTATGAATAAAACCATCGGGACCTTTTTCCAAACCCAGATCTTCCTCCACAAAATAGTGGTTCCGACCCAACGCATAAATTTCTTTTCTGTCTCCCGTCAAAAGATGCCATTTACCACTAATCACCCCTTTTTCCTGCGCGTACGCTTGGAGAACGGGGACGCTGTCGTACTCCGGAGTGACCGAATGGGACAGCAACAGCACTTCATCATCGCGTAAGAACTCTTCCTGTACGATAGCCATGTTATTCGTCAGTTTTGGGCAGATACCCGGGCAACTGGTGAAGAAAAAATCTACGACGAAGATTTTACCCTCAACCGTTGCCTCGGTGATGGTGTCTCCTAACTGATTTTGAAGGGAGAATGAAGGGATTTGGTGAAAGTCATTCGGCAAGGAGGCTTCTTTGTCAAACCATTGGGGAGTGAACGTCGCTTCATCATAGTAAGGCAGCTGACTGATGCTACTGGTTCTTTCCTGTTTTGAGCCGCACCCGACACTACCAATGAATAAAGCGATGGCTAAGGCGATATATTGATGTTTCATCATTTTTCGGTTTTGCTGGCTTGCAGAATGACCTTTTCATCTCGCAACTCATAGCAGGTTTTAGCTTTTTGTAATCCATATCGGATCCCCTCTTTCACAACAAAATTCCGGTAGAGACTTCCGTTCTCGCGCCAGGCCTGCTGCGAGCCATCTAGCCGGTCGTCTTGGTAATTATAGGTGTAGGCCAGACTGCCACTGGAGTACCAGCTTTTTTGAGTACCCTCCTTTTTCTGGTTATGGTAGTGGTATTCAAATTTTAATTTCCCCGTGTTTTCCCAATAGCCGACGTGCTTTCCTACCGAAACACCACGACGATACTTCCGAACTTCGTAGGGCTTGCCGCTGGCGTAAAAACTCCGGTACATACCATGCAACTGGCCATCCAGCACCGAACTGTAGGTTGCTACGTCAAAGCCTTTTAATACCTTGTAGACAATGCCCGAATAGGTTTCATTGTCCAATAGATATTGCCCATTCACGTACGTCAAATGGGCGTTGGTGTAGGCGATGGTGTCAGCCGGTATACCGGAAGTATCCACTGAATAATTCCGGGCATCATTCCCTGGCTGGGGCTTCGCACATCCATTTATTAGCAAAAGATAAATGATCCCTATTATCCAGTTATGGAAAAGGTTTTCTATTAAAGACTTCATTTTTGAAATGGATTGTTTTAAACGATCCCGTATAGGCGGAGTGACCAGCATTTGCTGGGCTTGAACATCATATACTATACATTATTGGCCGCTGTTCTCTTTTCCTCTGAATGGCTACTTCATGGTAGATTGTTCAACGTTGATACGTTTCGACGGTACTACTGCCATTGGGGTTCACAAATTCATACGTGTATAATCCGTCGGCATCCCATGAATAGTTGATGGTGTATATTTCTCCGTTGAGGGTATAGGTTAAAGAGTAGGAGCTTTCATTATGTGAGACAAAATCAGTTATTTCGGCACCTCGTAGTGGTGATGTTGCCGGTCTAAGCTCTCTGGTCATCGCTTGCGGAATTACCTGGTTTTCCGGAGCGCTTGTATTGGGGTCCAACGTAACCTTTCCGCGCATCCCGGCCATAAAATACGGATACTCTTGTATGGAGTGATATTGGTAAGCACTGTCGGCATTAAACCTACCCAGGTATTCATCTAGTGCTTCCGTTGTTTCTCCGTAGACCGGAAAACCGTCAAGCGCATAAGCAATCGGATTTTCTTCTCCTACTATCGATTGTAAGTGAGTAGGAGGCAAATGGTAGTGGTAATCATCGGCTCTACCGCAATGTCCGCCCCACCGGTCTAGTTCTCCTATTTCACGAGCATCTTCTCCTCTGTTGTTTAAAGGATTAAAAATTGGAATCCCGTTTACTGCAATAGCCAGGGCACCCTTTAGTAAATTTGTTTGAGTAGACAGGGGCGTGTCTGATAACTCTGGCTGTAGGGGGACCGCCCAACTATTATTTCCCGAATAATGTTGGTCTATGGGGACTTGCTGCTGCCAGTTTGTGATCCCAACCATCATGTTATGGGCGGGAAGTCCATTTGAGGAAACATAAAACCATTCACTATCCGAAGAGGTAGTTACGCCCGCAAACTGCCCAAAAACAGAAGCCATAAAATTCGCATCATTGGCCGGGACACCGGGGAGAGTAGGGTTGGTGTTATGGACGTTTTCATCCTCATTACAGGCTACGAAGATCATCACTATTAGTCCTAACCCCCCATACACTAAATGAAACTTTCTTTTTTTTGAGGTATAAAAAAACAAGGAAAAAAAGACTACCAATCCTCCTAAAAAATACCCAATAGTAGCTTGATAGCTTTTGGTTGGTAAGGCATGAGGAATAGCTTTTAGTTGATTGACCATCAATGACTTCTGATGCGCTTTTAAAATCCAATCTTGTTCTTTTTTAGAAAAAGACGATAGGTCATACGTATTCAGTTCGTGTGCTGCATTTAATAAATAAACTTTTTCATTTTCATATCTCACAAATTCCGCGGCGATCGGTACGTTATTGATGATCCAGACTTTTGACGGCTGACCGTGTCCTCCTTCGTGGGCTGACAGAGGAAAGTTCAGCAGCAGGGAGAAAACCAGGATCAATGTGATTCTTAACTTCATTAGTGGGGTTTTTTAAGCATCATGAAATCATTATTCTACGGTGTATCGGACGATCACCTCATTATCCAGAATGACATTGGTTGACCAGATAAACTCGGCATCATTCGCTGGGTCATCAAATATGTCGGTGAAATTGGTATACGACGGCTTGTTATTTACCACGATGGTTTCGTTGGTATAGGTGGTCGCGGCTGGCCAGGCATCATCATCAAAGTCTTCATTCATCCACTGGGCCGGAACCTCCCAGTGCAGGGCATAAAAGTTAGACCCATCATTTACTGCATCGGTAGCACAGTTGGCCGTACTGCGGGTGGTTCCGTTTTCGGTGGGGCACGTTAAGTCTTGAATGGGAGCCGTATAAAATGTTTGGGCTTTCCATTCACTACCGGTGGTGGCGACGGTATTTCCCGAAGCATCTTGAAAGACGGCCACCATGCCCCCGTCGCCAGGATGATAGTTGCTACCTCGATTTTCTTCAGTGCCTAAGCCCAAATTCTCTTCCCAATCCACTAAATGCATGGCAATCGTGTAAGGGGTGGACACGCGGAATTTAACGATGTGAGCATTAAAGGGGGTAAAAGGAATAGCATCTTTCCCCACCGGGGTTCCGTTTACATAAAGCTCGAAATAATTATCGGCAAAAATATAACCGGTGATGACCTCTCCGTCGGCATCAATTTCTATGATGTTGGCATCATCAAAGGCTGCCAAAGCTGCTGCCGCGGTAGCGTATTGTGCACCATCGGGGTTGTATAAATCAGGGGCAAAAGGAAAAGAACTGTCAGTGTAATTCACCGCTGCCGGAACCGTCCAAACCGTGTTGTCTGATGCCGTGATGCTTCCTAATCCGGCAATACGTTGACCGGCGGCGTATACATTAGCGGTCGTCGTATTGGCCAACCCTTGGGTAACCGAGGCGGTTCCCGCATAATCAGCAGAAGTTGCCGTGGTATCATCCGTATCACCACTATTGGCTACGTAGCCGGTAGGTTGGTCGCAAGCAGCTTGGCTAATAGCCGGATTTCCCCGACCATCGCCGTCGGCATCCTGATACCAGGTGGTCTCTGTACAGAGAACATCGTCACCCTTACCACAGGATGAGAGCGAAGTTGATGATCCGATGGCAAAAATGCTTCCTAAGAAGGATGGGGCCGTTAGTAAGAGGAGCCTTTTCATTGCGTTTATTTTAAGAATTTTACTCATGTACGTATTTAGACACCTTACTTTCTAGTTTCTATCGCTAATGTATCTTCTGTGTCTATGGTTACATCACTACTGCCCATTATTGCGTGAAGGTGCCTTTGGTGCCATGATAAGCCCCCGATTTAATGACGTATAGGCCCGATGTAGAATACACCTCATTGCTTACGTGGTAGTGGTAAATCGCTTCCGAAAAGTCAGCGGTTACCCCTTCGTGCCCTCCGTTGTCGTCCAGATCATCCGGATAAGATCCGTCCGTATCTTGGCGACCATATACCGGAAAGCCATCCCGCAAAAACCCGATTAGGTTAGCATCGTCTACGGTCAAGTACGCTCCTTCAGCGTGGTAGTGGTAATCTTCCCTCGGTCCCGGGTGGGCCCCGGAAGCATCAAAGGTGCCCCAGGCGTTTTCCTGTAGTACACCTCCACCCTCATAATCGTTGTAGATCGGCACCCCGTTCAGGGCCATCCCTACCGGACCCAATTCGGTTTGCTCTTTGACACTGGCTTCGGTTGGTTGCGTGGGAATGGTCATGACGTAAGTAAAGGCGATCATGGTCGTATTCATATTCGCATGGTTCGTACCAGGAAACTCTTCGTACATTTCGTGTCCTTCTCCCCAGTAGGGCGTTTTATGGTCGGGCAAGCCCGTGCTACTGATGGAGATATTGTCATCGTTCACCTGAACACTAACCCCCTCCGTGTAGTCATTTTTGAAATTAGCGAGCACAACAGGGGTAATATCCACCGAGCCCGGCGTATTCTCTAGTCCGTCAGTGGTATCATCACGCTGACATGCCATCAAGCTTATGAGAATGATGGGTAGCAATAGTTCTTTCATCATTGATAGGTTATCATCGGTTAACAAATTTATTGATAGCGCAGCTTAAGAAATAAGTGGCCTTTTCCCTACTCGTTGGTTACTGTCTCACGATAGCATGGCTGATAGGAAGCACAATCGTCTTTTTTCTACGACTCTTTTTGAATTTGAATAAGAACCATCCGGACAGTCCGACAATGATGGCAATAGCGGCGATCATGATCCAACTACTACCCGAAGATGCCTCCGATAGCAGAACTTGATGATCCTTCACGGACCCACTCATTTGATAGGCATTCTCTTCACTGAGCACCCATTGGTTATTATCCAATCCTTCTTTAGCGATGCTGAAAATAACCTGACTACCGTGGATGCTTTTGAACCCTTCGTTTTTCACCGACACAAGCTCTAGCTCATCAGCCACTCCGGACAACTTAAATACCACGGTAGTGGCATGCCCCAGTTTGACAGACCCATCGGCCAGCGTCACCTCATCTCCATTGGTACGAATGGTGATTTGCTCTCTCAGGTGGTCCAGCACCAGTTGATTAAACTCCTCGGGAGAAGCATAAGCATCTTTTCCGTAGGCATGTTCAACTTCGTACTCAAAGGCGGTCAACGAGGCGTTTACCCGCAGGAGCCACTGCCCTGGTGCTTGCTCAATGAGCGTGAAAGAAGAAATATCCGGACGATGGGCCCGGGCGGCAGTAGCAGAAAGAAACAGCGCTATTACGAAGGATAGTTTTATGACCTTTTTCATAGGATTTAGTTGACGTACGCCCCGTACAAGCAATTGATAAAGTTATTGTTTCCCGCCGCATCCACGTGATAGTGATAGCCCCGGGTTTCATCGGAATGACCCCGGCAGTCATCCAGGTCGGTGGGCTCATTGCCATCGTCATCCAACGCACCGTAGATGCCGTGACCGTCCATGGCGTAGCCGATCAGGGAGGCGTGCCCGTCGCTTTGGGCCACCGAAGCACTGACCCCGGTGGCCGCGTGGTAATGGTACCCCTGGTTGACGTTGATGTGCCCCCCGGCATCGTCGAACGGGGCCAGGGTATAGGCACTGAGAATATTGTTCACCGGCGCGGGGGCCGAAAACTCAACCCCGTTTAGCGCGACCCCCCGCGTGGAGGGAATGGTGCTTCCTCTTGGCCCTCCGGGACCGGTGGCGAAGAACGTCGCGCTTTCTTGCCGCACCGGGGTGATCGGAATAGTAAAGGTTTGCGAAAGGTCAGTGATGTAGGAAGGAATACATTCCACGCAGTAGTTTTGGTACTCGTCCCCTACGTTCGGGTTGGCCGCATTGATACAATCCTCCTCCGTATCAGTGACGTAGATATCACCGTTGGCGTCGTACATCTGCCAGGTATCATCGTTGTAAAACGTGGCTAGGTTTTCAACAAAAGCCCCGTCTACATCATACACTTCCCCATTCTCCAGCCAGATACCTCCCGCGCTGGCATCGTCGGCGATGTTGTCCGGACACCAGGGTCCCATCGCGTGGTCGGTAGGGGTGCTACTGGTCACAATCTGGTAGCACTCGGTTTCGGTACCATCGGAGAGGGTACAGTCCACGGTGGTGACCGTCACATTGGTGTTGGCCGATGTGAAGTAAGCAGCGTCAACGTCGACGATGGTGCCCGAGGTGTCCTTACCGGTAGTAGGTGACGAATCGTCTTCTTGACAAGAAGTGACTAAAGGAATGAACAGTCCCAAAAGAACTGAAAGGGAAAAAACGGAAGGTCTCATAAGGTTTTGAGTAGTTGATTTCCCTTTAGACCATCCACCACGCAAAATCCTTCGGGGGTTAGTGAATTTTTTTTGTATTTATCAATAGAACACTGATAAGCCTGTAAGCAATCTATTGAAAATGAGATAGTTACGTTTTACTAAAAATTTTTATTTCTTGAAAGTGAAATACCAAGATGAAGACCGAATACGTTAACCCCAGAACGCACACCCCGGGCCATTGGTAGGTTTCCCACGCCCAGGCTCCCGTGGTCGTACCTATCGCCCCACCGGTAAAGTAGCCTACCATGTAAATGGTGTTTACGCGATTACGGGCTTCCGGATTTTTGGAAAAAATAATGTGTTGATTGGTGATATGAAGCGCATGAAGGCCAAGGTCCACCAGCAGCACTCCTACGATCAGCCCGACAATGGAGTTTTCCGAAACCAAAAATATTCCCCAAGAAAGGATCATTACCAGCGTTGATATTGTAATCAACTGCTCTTTGTTTACTCGGTCGCTGATTTTTCCAACCGCTGAAGCCGCCATCGCTCCGAGGATTCCCAGTAGGCCGAACGAACCGGTTACCGCGCTACCGTAGCCAAATGAGTCTTCCATCAGAAAAACCAGCGTGGTCCAAAAAGCACTAAAGGCCGCGAACCCTAGTCCACCCCGTAACGCCGCCAACCGTACCGAACCTTCTTTTCGGAAGTAGTGAATAATGGATTTCATCAACGATGAATAGCTGCCTTTAAAATCAGGATGAAGCTCAGGCAGCTTATAGTACAGAATAGTCCAGTAGACGACCATAAGACCGGCGGCCAGATAGTACATGCTTCGCCAACCAAAGTATTCACCGACCAAACCACTGATCAACCGGCTGCCCAAAATGCCTATCAACAAACCACTCATGACGATACCGATGGCCCTGCCTTGGTTTTTGTCATCAGCGAGGAGGGCTGCCATAGGAACAAACAACTGCGGAACTACGGAAGAAAACCCAATAAAAAAACTGGTGATAATCAGCAGGGTAAGAGAATTTGCGGCGGCGGCCAATAATAGGGATAGTACAATCGCCGCAAAATCAACCATCATGATGCGCTTGTGCGAAAATTTATCCCCCAATGGTACAATAAACAACAGCCCCAGGGCATACCCTAACTGGGTTGACAATGGAATATTACTCACCGCTGACGCTGAAACCTGATACGTTTCCGCCATCTGGTGAAGCAACGGCTGATTGTAGTAGAGATTAGCGATTACCAGACCGGCCCCAATAGCCATGAGATACAAAAGGGGATTGGTCAATCGTCTTTCTTCCATTCAGGCTAAAATTTCTCTATAGACGTCGTCTGCTCAGAAGCCTCGGGAGGACGCGGCTTTTCCCTATCAAGCAACAGTATGTCCAGTGCCTGACTGACAAACTGCGCGAAGTACGGTAACTGCTCTTCGGTCAGGATGGATCGTACCTCCTGAAAATGCTGATAGGTCACTTCCACTTTGTCGCGTTCCAGCTGAGCTACCTCCTGGATAAGCGCCGTCGTATCGCTCACGGCATCTACCAGGTTACCAAAGTACGGCTTGAGTCGGGCTCGCTGCTGCTCACTGAGGGCCTCCATCTGTTGGTTGTGTTGCTCGGCCAGTTGTACAAAGGTAGCTCGTTGATTGGTGTCTAACTGTAATATCTCGATGGCTTTAGAACGGAAATTTCTGGCCCCATCGCCGCGAGGCGGGTCAGGTTTGGTCAGAAAGAAAAAGAGGACCATGGCGATATTTAACAGCACCATTGCCCCGGTGGCATACTTGTATAATTGTAATTGGTTCATCAATCGTAGAGGTTATAAGGGGAAATAAGCCCCTGATCGGCGACGGTCTCCGAAGCCACTTCTTCCCCCTGGTCCTGTACGTAGTGGCGCAGGGCCAACCCGTTCAGCAGTAGCACCAGAATAGCCGCGGCGGCGGCCATCCTCAGGCGAGGAAGGGAAACGACGGTAGCTTTGGCTAACCGCTTGTTCTCGATGCTGGCCCATACGTCCGGACTCGGTTGGGCCCGGCTACTTCCCCGCATGCTATCTAAAACCTCGCCTATCCATTGATCTCGGTCATTGTTCATCATTCGGTTTTTATAGTTAGACCCTCATTTACTGTTTTTCCTTCGCTCCGGGTATACTTTTTCCAATTTGGCCCTCAAATTTCCTTTGGCTCGTTGCAGGAGCGATTCTACGGCCTTTAGCGATACCTTCATGATATCCGCCACTTCTTGCCGGGGCAACTCTTCTACAAAACTAAGAATAAAGGCTGTTTTCTGCTGATCAGGCAGGGTGTCGATGACCCTGAACAACGCTCGAGCGTTCTCCTTCTTCTCTAACAAGACCCCGGGATGCTCAAAGTCGGGGGTGTCCATGTGGGGCTCGCCCCCGCTGAGAAAACCGAATCGTTTTTGACGCCGGAGGTAGTTGAGGGAAGTATTCACGGTAATTCGGTAGATCCAGGTACTCACTTCGGATTTGCCCTTAAATTTTGCTGCGTTCCGAAATACACTAATAAAGACATCCTGCGTAACTTCTTCGGCATCTTGCTCCCGCTGGGTATAGCTCAGCGCCGTGTTGTAGACTCGATCGCTAAATAGTTGATACAATTCCCGTAGCGCTTTTTGATCCCCGCGGGCAATAGCTTGTAGTATTTCGTGGTGTCCGCTCAACAGGATGTGCTTAATGATGGCCGACGCGTTCGGTGTCAACCGTGCGATTGCTTTTCAAACGGTGCTACCTCCGTAGTTGTTTGTAAGCACTGTTACCGTAGTAAAAAGCAATAGTCTGGCCCAACAACTGCCCGAATCATGGTGATGACCGATAATATGCCTATAATACCCGGTGAAACGCAAATGATCAATAATTCGCCAGAATACAGATGCTAACCCCCGCTTACCGATGAACAACACCGACGAGTTTCTACAGTTTGAAAGGCTAGAGGAAGAGCAATTACCGGTTCCCCAACACAAATTACACGACTGGACCCACTTTGCAGGACTTTATGCCGCTGAGCACGTTGCCGCTACTGAGTTTGTCATTGGAGCGACCTTCGTCGCCCTGGGGGCAAAAACGATGGATATTCTGGTGGGACTACTGATTGGTAATATTCTGGCCGTGCTCAGCTGGACGTTGATCACTGCCCCCATCGCCGTCGATACCCGACTCAGCCTGTATACGTATCTCAATAAGATCGCCGGCGACTCGACGACCAAGCTCTACAATTGGGCGAATGTTGTCATCTTTACCGTAATATCCGCCGCGATGGTTACCGTATCAGCTTCGGCGGTTCGGTTTGCCTTTGATATACCCGCCCAGCTGAACTGGTATCCTACCAGCCTTTGGTTTATTTTAATTGTCTTTGGAGTCGGTGCCTTTGTGGTCTTCGTTACTATCTATGGTTTTGATGCAGTTTCCGAGTTTTCCGGAATCTGTGCGCCGTGGTTGTTTGTCATGTTTACCAGTGGGGCGCTGGTGCTGTTACCGGCCTTATCCCTCAGCGTCCTGGGCAAACCCTTACCGGCGGGGTGGGACGATCTGATCGCCCTGGGTAACCAGTCGATATGGACGGGCATCGACAGCAACGGTGAACCAGGCATCGGATTGATTGAGGTGATCGGGTTTGCCTGGGCCGCCAATACCATCACCCACTTCGGATTGATCGATATGGCCCTGCTGCGATTTGCGAAAAAGAAGATTTACGGGCTGGCCACCAGCACCGGAATGATGTTCGGACACTACGTGGCCTGGATTGCCGCGGGTATTATGGGAGCGGGCGCGGCGGTGATCCTGGGAAAATCTATCGTTGCGCTTGACCCGGGCGACGTGGCCTACTACGCCCTGGGGTGGTCAGGGTTTGTCATCGTGATCGTGGCCGGCTGGACCACCGCGATTGCCAACCTCTACCGGGCCGGTTTGGCCGCGCAGGCCATCTTTAGTAACCATTCAAGAAGGAGGACAACGCTAGCGGTCGGGTTGGTCACCATCGTGGTCGCTTGTTTCCCCTTTGTGTTTTCGCAAATCCTGCCGCTCCTGACGTACGCCGGATTGTTGGTCGTCCCGGTCGGGGCGATTGTGTTCGCCGAGCATCAGATTTTTCCCCGCCTGGGCTATACCCGGTACTGGTCATCGTATCGTCAGTTGACCGTCAGCACCCCCGCCATCGCCTCCTGGGCCTTGGGACTGGTGTTCGGATTTGGGTTGAACATGCTGAACGTAATGCCCTTTTTTTACCTGTTTCTTCCCACCTGGGTGTTTACGATCCTGGTGTATACGGTATTAGCGGCTCGCTACGGGGCTAAACAAGCGTACCCGGAGGCTGAGCAACAGGAAGAAATCCGCAACGAAACCATTGAGGCGTACCAACGACAACAGGCCAAACAGGAACCAGCCCCCGTGCAGGACAACACTTTATTTTCCAAGGTATTGAGAATTATTTCTATCATGGTTTTGCTCATTAGTTTGGTGCTGGCATTCGTCGTCTTGTTCGGAAGTTCGGATGAAAGTGCGTACTTGGAGAATCGCGACACCTTTTACCGCTACGGATTCCTTTGTACGATACTTTACTTCGTTGCCGCCTACTGGGTGCAGCAACGGGGAAAACAAATAAACAATACGCATCATGAAAAAGTCTCTACCCCTTAATCAACAGAATCTAGCCCAAATTACCGACCGTATTCCGGGTCCTGGCTACGACCGTGCTCAGCTCACGACCGGAATGATCCATATAGGAGTCGGTGGTTTTCATCGGGCCCATCAGGCTTGGTATACGCATACTCTGCTGGAGAAATCGGATGCATTGGAATGGGGTATCTGCGGAGTGGGCATACGGGAGGGTGATCGGAAGATACACGATATTCTTACCCGGCAAGACGGACTGTACACCCTGCTCGTGAAGCATCCTGATGGAAAAGTAGAACCTCAGATCATAGGTTCGTTGGTTGACTTTCTGTTAGGCGCAGACGAACCCGGACCGGTGATCGCGCGGATGGCCCATCCTGATACCAAAATTGTCTCGCTGACCATCACCGAAGGGGGCTATAATTTTAATTCATCAACCGGAGAGTTTGACTTTGAGAACCCTGACATCCAACACGAGCTGAAGCATCCGGATGATCCCAAAACTGTGTATGGGTACCTAACCGCCGCGCTAAGAAAACGTCGTGAGGCAGACCTTCCGGCCTTCACCGTAATGTCCTGCGATAATATCCAGCACAACGGGGAGGTGACCCGCGACATGCTGTTGACGTTTGCCCGGCGACAGGATGCGGCATTGGCCGACTGGATTGAACGGGAAGTGCGCTTTCCGAATACGATGGTGGATCGAATCACTCCCGTTACCACCCCGGAGGATATCGATTACCTCCGGGATACCTACGGCATCCAGGATGCGTGGCCGGTTACCTGTGAGCCATTTATCCAATGGGTGGTGGAAGATACATTCTCTAATGGACGTCCCGAATTGGAAAAGGTCGGGGTGCAGTTTGTTCCCGACGTGAAGCCGTACGAGAAAATGAAACTTCGCTTGCTCAACGCGGGCCATTCTGTGTTGGGCCTACTAGGGGCTATTCACGGACACCCCACCATCAACGCCTGCATGGAGGACGAAACGTTTGTCGCCTACGTACGAGCGTTTATGGATCAGGAAGCCACCCCGGTGCTGGATGCCGTGGAAGGGATTGATTTAGAAGACTACAAAAACAGTTTCCTCGAACGTTTTGCCAACCCGACGATCAAGGATAGCGTGAGCCGCATTTGTTCGGAAAGTTCGGCCAAGCTGCCGAAATTTCTGATCGCTACCATCCGGGAAAATTTAGCCCAGGAAGGAAGCATTCAGTACGCAACTCTGGTTATTGCTGCCTGGTGCTACTACAGTGATAAAGGCATCAATAAAAACGGACAGCCGATTGAGATTATTGATGCCATGAGCAAGGAATTACACCGTGCCGCCCAACAAACCTCCACCGACCCGCTGGCCTTTATCCGGCAGGAATCACTCTTTGGTGATCTTATCCAAAACGAACGATTTACCAGGGTATACGCTGAAATGATTCAGGAAATCTACGGAGATGTCCGGATCAGAAAGCATATGCAGGCGATGTTGTACAGCTAGTATTCTGATCCTGAGAAAGGCATTAGTAGGTTGTAGTCCGGTAAATAGCTCGCTACCGCCGCGGCCCGCTGAGCGGCATGGGTCTTCAGTTCTTCTACGGCTACCTGAAAGTCGGCACTACTGCGCAAGAAGGTATAGCCTTCAACTTCCGCCGTTGCGTACGGTTCCACCAATGCCGCATACGTGCTATCTGGGTCATTGACAACCGCCGCGCGGATGACTTGTAAGAGTGGCTAATGCCTAGCTACTAGCATCTTGCCATCTCGAGAGTCATCCAGTATCTAGCATTGAGCGACCAGCATCCAGTCCAGCGTAGAACAACGTCTAGCAGCCAGAACGTTAGTCGGCAAAATATCCCCCTTTGTCGCTACAACCTTCCCCTACTTCTAGTCTCGCCAACTTGTAACGCCCCCCCCCAGTACACTCTACTAATCGGCACCGATAACGTACCACCGCCTAATCAGGCAAACGGTACTACCGTAAAATGCCGATTTTCATTCGTATCTAATATTAACTTTTAAAACAGTAAAATCATGAAAAATTCAGGATCATTCAGTAGAAAAATGCTATTCTCCTTGGCGGTGATAGCCACTCTGTGTACGGGTATCGTCGTGGCAAAGCCCTCCGTCTTTGAGAAGAACCCGAGGGAAGCGATAAAAGCGTACCTGGAAGCCAACGTGCTGCCGGTGCTGCGGGCCCAGCGCCAGAAATTGGAAGAAACGTTAAGTGCCGAAGAGCAGCAGCAAATCAGCGCGTTGCGAGAACAGTTGCAAGTGTTGAGACTACAACGGGAAGCCTCGGGGGACACCCGGCGCAAGAAACTCACCGAAGAACAGCGGGAGGCGCGAGCAACCCGGCGAACGGAGAGAAGTCAGCTCGTGGCGGAGGCCACGTCCATCGCCCAGCAGCATGAGGCTACGATCAACGACCTAACGGCCGGGATCGAGGACCAACGGCAGCAGTGGCAGGACGATATTCGGGCCATCATCGCCGAATCGGGCGATGAGCAAGCCGATGATTCTGATATGGATATTCGCCGAAGACGCCGAGCGTACGATATGGTGTCGTTAGACGACCCCGCCCGTTTTCTCCTGCTGGATCCCAGTGCCCCTCCGGCGAAGGGAAGCCGTGAGTCCCGGCTGTATCCTAATCCGGTAAATGAGGCCAGTGTCTTAGCGTACCAGCTAGCGAAAAAAGGACCGGTCATCATTTCGTTATATAATGACCAGGGGATGCCCGTTAAAACGCTGGTCTACGAAATTCAGGACCCGGGAAGTTACCAGGTTTCTATGGAGACCAGTGAACTAGCCCCCGGTACGTACGAATATTCTTTCGCGACGGCCGAGAAGACCGAAACCGGTCGCCTGGTCAAGCTTTAGATTTCAGTATTCCCCGGTATTTATATTTCTTGCGCTTCGGGGACGGAAAATGGACCCGGAGCGTAAGACCGTTTTCTATTCGTTAACTACATTTACACATGTACAAAATCATTAGTGAAAAGAAGGGGAAACAGATCGTGCAGGGGGCACTGCACTTCCTGCTGTGGGGCTTCTTGTTTTGTTTCCCCCTTTTCTTTTCGGAGGACAATCCAAGGTGGCAAGAGATGCTGCAACGACACTGGCTGGCCCTGACGTTCTCCGCCATCATTTTTTACGTCAACTACTTTTTTCTGGTCGACCGGTTTTTGATGAAGAAAAAAGTGGGGGCCTTCGTTCTTTTTAATGTGGCGTTAATCCTTATTTGTCTTTTCGCGCTGGAAAGTATTCATGAAGTAACGCTACCTCAACCGCCCTTACGAGGCGGCCCGCCCCCCCGGTTTCCGAGAGGAATGAGCTGGTTTCGTCAGAGTTCATTCTTTCTGTTGGCCGTATGCATCTGCGTGGCGGTCAAATTGACCATACGATGGTACGAGGCGGAGGCGCAGCGCAAAAAAACGGAGAACGAGCATTTGAAGTCGGAACTAACGTACTTGAAGTATCAGCTTCAGCCGCACTTTTTCTTTAATACCCTGAACAACATTTATTCGCTGGTGGAGCAGGACCCTGCGCTGGCTCAAAAATCGATTCATCACCTCAGCAAACTGATGCGCTACTTGTTGTACGAGTCCAGCATCATGGAAGTGCCCCTGGCCAAAGAGATTACGTTTGTAAAAGACTATGTCTACCTTATGCAACTTCGAGTACCCCAGCAAACGGATGTGCAACTGCATCTTCCGTCGGCCCCGCCCGACCTGCTGATCGCTCCCTTGCTATTTGTCTCGCTGGTAGAAAATGCCTTTAAGCACGGCGTTCAGGTTTCCGTCCCCAGCTTTGTTCACGTGTGCTTAGTGGCGGATGAGCAGCAGATCAGGTTTACGGTAGAAAACAGCAACTACCCCAAGACCGGCGAAGACAAAAGCGGCTCGGGCATCGGGCTGGAAAATCTCAAGAAGCGACTGCACATCATGTACACCAACCGTCACGCATTGACCGTACAGGCGGATGAGAACAAGTATACCACGCAACTCACTATTAACTACTAAGAACATGAAGATAAGATGCCTGATCGTGGACGATGAACCCTTAGCCTTAGATCTGCTGGAACGGTACGTCAACCAAACCCCTTTCCTGCACTTGGTGGGTCGCTGTCCCAGTGCGGTCAATGCCTTGTCTAAGTTGGAAGATGAGACCGTAGACTTGCTGTTTTTAGACATCCAGATGCCCGAGCTAAGCGGCATTGCGCTGTCCCGAACGCTCCACCCGGGACCAAAAGTGATCTTTACCACCGCCTTTGAGGAGTACGCCCTGGAAGGGTTCAAGGTCAGTGCGCTGGATTATCTGCTCAAGCCCTTTAGCTACGAGGAATTCGTAACCGCGGCCCACAAAGCCAAACAGTGGTTCGAGCGACAAAGTGCTCCGGCGTCGCTGCCGCCGGAGGAGGCCTTCATCTTCGTCAACTCGGAGTACAAGATCAGGAAGATCGCGCTGGAACAACTCTTGTACGTAGAGGGGCTGAAGGACTACGTAAAAATCTATACGGTGGATCAGCCCAAGCCGATCATGAGCCTGATCAGTATGAAGGCCATGGAAGAAAAACTGCCTACGCAGCAGTTTATGCGCGTTCACCGCTCGTTTATCGTGAACCTGAACCAGGTGCACACCGTAGAGCGGAGCCGCATCGTGTTCGGCACGACGTATATACCGGTTTCGGAAAAATACAAGGCCCCCTTTCAGGATTTCATCACCCGGCGATTTCTTTCGTAGAGAGATTTCTGCTCATCGTCCTGATAAATTGCCCCTTCGTCTAGTCCTTTTTTTACGCTGGTTCCTTTTGCCGAGATTAGTGCGGTAATAAAGACAACTAAACCTTTTGAAACAGAACAGATCAAATCTTTAACCAGCTAGCTATGAAAAATGCAGTGAAAATGCCCTTGCTTATCATCCCTTGTATGATGTTGCTGTTCCTCTCGTCCTGTCAGCAGGATGAAGATGCGTTGGTCGTGCCCATCATTGAAGAATCCGGGGATATTTCCCAGAATGAACTCGTCACCAGTTGGGTGTACGAGGCCATGAACACCTACTATTATTGGAACGCGGATGTAGCACTGCCTACCTCAGTAGAACAGGACCCGGAGGACTATTTCTATTCGTTGCTCAATGAAGTAGATAGATTTTCTATTATCACGGACGATTATTCGGGGTTGGTGGAAGAGCTGAGTGGGGTATACACCGGCATGGGTTACTCTCCTGCGTTCGGCCAGCTTTCCAGCACCGGCGACGTATTCATTGCCGTAGAGTACGTGTACCCCCACTCTCCGGCCCAGCGAGCGGGGTTGCAGCGGGGGGATATCATCGTCGCCATTGATGAGCGGCGTCTGACGATGGAAAACTACTTTGATCTGTACCGCAAAAACCAGTACACAATTACCCGAGCAACCTACCAGGAAGATAGTAGCTTCACAATCACTGACAAGATTTCGCTATCCGCTGATGTTATTGTAGCCGATCCGGTACTACACCAAGAGGTCATCCGCACGGCTGAGAATACGGTAGGCTACTTGGTGTACGCTCAGTTTATCTCCGGCGATAATCAGGCCTGGATCAGTAGTTTGGACGTAGCGTTGTCGGAATTCGCTCAGGCTGGTGTCACGGATGTCGTAGTAGACCTAAGGTACAATCCCGGTGGAGAGATCGAGGTGGCTCAGTATCTGGCTAGTGCCTTAGCCCCGACTTCGGCAGTCAGCAGTGAAGAAGTGCTGGTTCGTTACGATTACAATGGGCCACTGGAGTCGGCTATTGTTTCTTATGAAGGGGAAGATTCTGAAAATCTGGTTACTACGTTTATCGCAACGGGACATACCCTTAACCTGAATCGAGTCTACTTTCTGACCTCCGGCAGTACGGCCTCCGCCAGTGAACTGCTGATCAGTGGCCTGGACCCCTATACGGATGTTACTGTTATTGGTGAACCTACGGTAGGAAAGTTTTACGGTTCGTGGATTATCCCGGACCTGGCGGAGCCAGCGCGCCACGATTGGGCCGTGATGCCGCTGGTACTCCAGTACACTAATGCCGTGGGGGCCACCGGTTTTACGGGGGGACTGACGCCCGATTATGCGATAGAGGATGATTTGCTGTACGCTAAACCGTTTGGCGATCCCTCCGACCCGTTGCTGGGTACCGCCCTGAACTTAATTTCCGGTGGACTAAATGCCCGTACGTTACCCAACAGCCATCATAAACCCTATACAGACCTCAAGAACCCGGTGAGGAGCCAAAAGAGTAAATTACTGCTACCAAGTGCAGAGCAGACCAGCGAAGGATTTTACTGATTTCAGCATCTAAACAATAAACATAAACCGTTAACATCATGAAAACTTTTCAGCGCGTACTATTCAGTGCCTTGGCACTCATTATGTCCCTTCCTTCGTTGTATGCTCAACGACCTGGCGGTGGACCTCCCGGAGGTGGGCCCGAAGAGATGATCAGCCGGGAAAAGCAAGCCCTATACGAACAAGTAACCGATCTGAGCGATGACCAACGGGGCCTCCTGGATGGTATCTACGAGGAGTTTGCCACCACGCTCAAGGAAGCCTTTGAGGAGTCACGCGGCAGCGGTGATCGGGAAGCCCGTCGGGAGCAGATGCAGACGCTGCGCCAGGAAAAAGATGCGTTGATCGCCGACGTGCTTAGCGAAGAACAGTACGCCATCTACGAAAAACTAGCGACTCGCCGAAATAGAAGAGGTAGCCGCCCCGAAGAACATCAGCCCAACTAAGATGAAAACGACACAAACAGTAATCAGTGGAATATTCATCTTATTCTTAGTCGCTACCGCCGTGGCTCAGGAGGCACCTTGGAGCCTGAGCGGTCAAGTGATTGACGCTTCCGATACCTCGGAAGTGGTCGGGGCTACGGTGATGATGATCAACGTTAAGGACTCCACCCGATCCCGGTTTGTTGCGGCCGGAAACGATGGAAGATTCACGATCAATGATCTGGAACAAGCCTTTTACCGACTGCAAATTTCCAGTGTCGGTTATCAGCCTTATCGCCGCATCTTCCGACTTACCCTCGCGGAAACCGATGTGGGAGTAATTCGGCTGGAACCGGATGTGAAGGTGCTGGATGAAATTTCGGTAGAAGGCGAAGTAGTGCCCGTAGAGCAGTTGGGCGATACCACCCAGTATAATGCCGGTGCCTATAAAACCAACCCGGATGCCAGCGCGCGTGATCTGGTCAGCAAAATGCCGGGCATTGTGGTGGACGGTGATGGGGTGAGCGCCAACGGGGAAAGCATTGAGCAGGTGCTGCTCAACGGCAAACGCTTTTTCGGGCAAGACCCGCTGCTGTCGCTCAATACGATCCCGGCGGATATGGTGGATAAAATCCAGGTATACGATGAACAAAGCGGGCAGTCCCAACTGACCGGATTTGACGATGGTAATACGACCAAAACCATGAACGTGGTGACCAAAGCGGACCGACGAAACGGGCAGTTTGGCCGGGCCTATGCGGGCTACGGTACCGATGAGCTATACCAGGCGGGGGCCACGATCAATTCATTCAACCAAGATCGTAGGATCACCGTGCTGGGAATGACCAACAACATCAATCAGCAAAATTTTGGTAGTGAAGACCTGGCCGAGGTAAGCGGAGGGCGCGGCAGACCTCGACGGGGCGAGGGAGACGGTAAATTCATTACGGGCGAACAGGATGGCATCACCCGAACCAATGCACTGGGCGTTAACTTTACCGATGAGTGGGGAGAAAAAACTACTTTTGAAGGGAGCTACTTTTTCAATCAGACCGGTAACCGCAGTAATCAACTGCTTACCCGGGAATCGTTCTTGCCCAGTGGCAGCCAGTACTACCAGGAAAACCAGCAATCGTTCACCGATAACCTGAACCATCGGCTGAATATGAGAGTAGGTTATAAGATCGATGATAATAACAACCTAATGCTTAGATCAGCCATTAGCTATCAGGATAATCGCCAAAATGAAAGCACCCTCGGACAAACTGAGAATGCCGAAGGGGAATTGCTGAGTGCCACGGATAATAATTACTCCAGCCTGAATCAGGCATTTAGTGTAAGCAATGATCTGATCTTCCAGCATAAGTTTACTAAAATTGGTCGGACGCTTTCCCTGGAGGCTACTTCCCAGATCAACCCGACCAAGCGAGAAAATTACTTAGAAGATCTCACGTTGGACTCGCTGACGGAATATCTTACCGACGAGCAGCAGTACACGCTGGGCTCATCCGTGGTGTATACCGAGCCGATTGGTGCCACCGCCCAACTAGCCCTCCAGTATCAGGTAAATCACAGCTTGCGCGCATCCGACCGGGATACGTACACTTTGCAGGAAGGAGACGCAGGTACGTCGTTTCGTGAAGCCCTGTCTAACCAGTTAACCAGTGGCTACACGACTCATGCTCCGTCCATCCGTTACTCCAACCGTCAGTTTGGTAATTTCTTTGATGCCGCGCTTACCTACCAGTACGCCACGCTCAACAATCATGAATTATCGCCTACTACTACGCAGTGGGCCAACCGTTTCGGTAGCGTTTTACCCTCTGTATCGGGACGGTTTGAACTGTCCGATGATGCCAATCTGCTGGTTCGGTATACGACGTCAACGACGGCACCCTCTATCAGCCAACTACAGGGCGTACTAGACAATAGCGATCCGCTGTTTCTGTCGGTAGGAAACCCGGAGCTAGACCAAACCTATACGCACGCGCTTAGTATGCGCTTTCATAAAGTGAACGCTGATAAAAACACCTCCTTATCAAATTTCACCCGGGTATCCGCTAGTTCGGACTACATCAGCACCCGTACTTCCATTATTGGTACGGATTCGGTCTCCGCGGATGGGATCACGTATCAGGCGGGAGCGCAGCTGGGTACTCCCGTCAATGTAGACGGATACTGGAACGTACAGAATAACACGACCTACGGTATTTTGATCTCCCCGCTCAAAAGTAGTCTTAACACCTCGGTGGGGGTAGGGTACCAACGCCTGCCCGGTCTGCTTAACGATGTCCAAACTATTGCCAACACCTATTCGGCCAATATGAAGGTAGGACTCGCCAGTAATATCAGCGAAAAGATCGACTATAACCTCTACTATCAGATCAACGGCAGTCGCGTGTTCAATGCTACCCAGTCTAGTCAGTACTATACCCAAACCCTGGGAGCAAAACTAAATTTGATTTTTGGCAAGGGGTTCGTGTTTAGAAATGAAACGTATTTTCAACGGTACACGGGGGCGAATCGCCAGTTCGATACCAATTATACCTTGTGGAATATGGGTATTGCCAAGAAATTTCTCAAGGATGACCGCGGCGAGCTAGAACTTTCCGTCTTTGATCTGTTAGGCCAAAACCAAAGCTTTGACCAGACGGTTAGTGCCCAATATCTGGAAGAAACGCAGACCGAAGTACTGCAACGCTACTTCATGCTCACCTTCACCTATCAGCTAAGGCGGTTTAAGAGAGGCAGCTAACGGTGACTTACGATAACTTACATAACCCAGCTTACCATGAAAAACCACAGAATCAATGACTTAGAAAGAAACATATTCCCTGCGCAGCAATTCCCGGTTTAGCTATTCTAGCTGAATTTTGTATTGTATGGCCACGAAGGCGAAGAGTTGTTTCATAGTTTGGAACTGGATCATAGTGAAAGCTGCTCGGATAGCTTGCCAAAGTTTGGCTTTAGTGCCTAATCCCTTCCATAGCGTGCGGAAGTACTCACAGGCGTATTGCCGGATTTGATCTATCGTAAAAGCTAGCATCATCAGATAAGCCAGCACCGTACATAGCTGGTCTTGACCGTGCCCATAATTATGCTCAAAATGGTAGCCTTGGTTTTTTAGGGTGTTAAACGTTTCGTTTTCTATCTTCCAGCGTGCTCTTCCGGCTCGCATCACCTTTTCCAGATTATTCTGTCGTAGAACAATATCGGTAATCCAACTAAATGTAGTGGTCTTGCCCTTCTTATCTACCTGTTCGTAGTGTAACATATTGACTCTGATGTGCGCTTGCGTGCTGTTCAAAGGCAGGTTGTTAACCCAGCGGAAGTGGTGTTGGATGCCCTTTTCCGAGTAACTGTATTGCCCTGCCTGACCGCTTTGCTGACGCGCGGCGAACTGGCTGAACAAGGCTTTGTTTCCATCGGGTTTGCTGCCGATGATAAACGAGTGACCATCGCTTTGCAATTGTTCAATGAAGGGGCCATTGGCATACAGCGCATCGGCGACTAACACAAACTTTTCTTCGGCATAGCTTTGGCGTAAACCTTCCAGCAACCGCTTTGCCGCGTTGCGCTCACAATCATTCTTTATGCATCCATCCGTATTGGCAATCGGTTCGCAGCGCATAGGAAACACCTCTCGCTTATCAGGATGAACTAGCACAGCAGAAAGCATTTGATGGCTATAGGTAAGTTGACCATCCTTGTGCTGCTTCCGCAAACAGTGCTTACAGTGCACTTTCTTAGAAGAAAAGTACTCTACGCCATCTATTGAAACAATGAGCTTGCCCTTCCAATATTGGTATTCCTCAACTATACGACAGTCTTTCAATACTGTATACAAACGCCGAAAGCCTATCTGCAAAGCAGTGGCATCCACTCGGTCTAACACCTCACGCATCTGCGTGTCTGAACATATCCTGCTAATGCCATACAGGCTTTGCAAGTTGCCTTCCTCGGCCTGACTACGCTTCTCAAAGCTTAGCAGTGAAGGACTCTTCAGTGAAAACATCGCAAATGCTGAACTCAGTACATCCATCATACTAATGCTTGCATTGCTACGCCGATGATCCGCTATTGTAGTAAACATCCCTTGAACTTCACCGAGCAGATAACTGAATCGGCTCTGCTTTTTACGTCTCTTGGCTATCCATCCCATAGCAACAAAAATACGCGCCGCACGCCTTATTTGCTAAACCGGGAATTGCTGTTCCCTGCGCTTGTGCTTCTACTGATCTTCACATTTTGGGTTTCCCCCATTTTAGTAGACAATCAGTTAAGCAGCTTTAGCGGTTGATTTCTTCCATTGCTGTTCATAAGCTACTGGACTCATAAATCCGATGGTAGAGTGTTTTCTTTGACGATTATACCATACCTCGATGTACTCAAAAATGTTCTGTCTGGCTTCGGCGTGCGTGGTATAATAGGTGCGGTACACTAACTCGCGTTTCAGTGTAGCGAACCAACTCTCGGTAGGTGCATTGTCATAACAATTTCCCCGTCTGCTCATGCTACCTACTATTCCCTTTTGTTGGAGAATATTCTGGTAATCATAACTAGCATATTGGCTACCCCGGTCGCTATGATGAATGAGTCCTTTGTCTGGATTGCGCGCCACAACAGCCATCTGCAAAGCATTTATGACTAAAGTCCGTTCCAGACTGGGAGCCATCGACCAGCCCACGATCCGACGAGAGAACAGATCCAAGACGATCGCCAAGTAGAGCCACCCCTGCTTTGTCCAAATATACGTTATGTCTGCTGTCCACACTGCATCTGGTTTATCCACTTCAAAGCACTGATCTAGCCGGTTAGGGGCAACAGGCAGAGAATGATTGGAATCTGTAGTCCGAGCAAACTTCCTTTTCTTTTCAGCGGTAATACCATGTTCGCGCATCAGGCGCGCCACACGATTCTCACCGCAGTACACCCCCCGATCTTTAAGTTCATCATGCACGCGCGGACTTCCATAAGTCCGTCTACTCTGCTCGTATATGCTCTCAATATGCTTCACTAATTGCTTATCCTCTTGGCTATGCAGGCTTTCCGGACGCTTCAACCAAGCGTAATAACCGCTCCGGGATGTCTGCATTACTTCGCATAGTAGAGATACTGAAAAATTATCTTCTTGCTCCTCAATAAATCGGTATCTTTCTAAGAGCGGACTACAAAGATACCGACCGCTTTTTTTAGTATCTCTACTTCCTGCTGAAGCCGTCGGTTTTCCTTCTTCAGATGAACCATCTCTTCGTCTCTAGGCTTCCCATGCCCTGGAAATGCTTTCTTCCCCTCGGATTGTAAGTCTCGTTGCCATTTACCAATCATGGTAGCATGGACGCCTAGATCGCGGCCACCGTGGCGCGGGCTACCTGGCTCTTGTTACCACTGGCTTCGGCCAACCGAACGGCTTCCCGTTTGAATTCCGGACTGTAATACTTTTTCTTGCACATAATTGACACTGTTTTAGGTGACTAAGTTAATCGTTTGTCCGCTAACCTATGCTCTTTTAAATGTCTACTTTAACGGGGGAACTCCAGCCATCTGGAACTTGCCCCCTACCAGAAAAGTAGCCATTGAGAAAGCCCGGGTAGCTTTGGTGAACTATTAATCGCCGCCTGACATTCGTGTCCTACACCCTTGGCGGGTTAACGCTGACCGCTTTTTGTTTATATTACCTACCTTACGCGCTTTATCAACCAACCTGACTGATGCTATGAAATCTGCCGCCGTTGTGAACTTCGCTCCCGATTCCGGATCGGTCGAGCTTCGGGAACTGGAACAACCCTTGATCGGCGATGAAGATGTGCTGCTCGAGGTGGCCAACGTGGGCGTGTGCGGCAGCGACTTGCACCAGTGGACCGCTGACCACAGCTGGCCGGTGAACTACCCCGTGGTGCTGGGGCACGAGTTTGGGGGTCACATCGCCCAACTGGGCAGCCAGGTGGTTGGCTGGCAGGAGGGCGACCGGGTGGTGAGCGAGACGGCTGCCGTCATTGACACCAATAATCCCCTGAGCCGGCAGGGACGCTACAACCTGGACCCCACCCGCAAGGGCTTCGGCTACGGGGTGAACGGAGCCATGACGCGCTTCGTACGCGTACCCGCCCGTTGCCTGCACCGCGTGCCCGATACCCTGGCCTTCGAACAAGCTTGCCTTACCGAACCCTGTAGCGTGGCCTTCAACGCCGTGGTGGAAAACTCGCGCGTGAAGCCCGGCGACCGGGTGGTGGTGCTGGGGCCGGGTACCATCGGCATCCTGTGCGGAGCGGTAGCCCGCCTCTGCGGAGCTGAAGTGGCGATGGTGGGGCTGGAGGCCGACCGGCACCGCCTAGATATCGCTGCGCAGTACGGCTGCCAGTCGATTGTGGGCGACGCCACCGCGTGGGCCAAGGCACGTGACGGACTCGGGGCCGACTGCGTGATCGATGCGGCTGGCGTGAGCGCTACGCTCAAGATGGCCATCGATATCGTGCGTCCCAACGGACACATCGCCAAAGTGGGGTGGGGGCGCCAACCGCTCAACTTCTCGCTCGACCCGCTGGTGCAGAAAAACGTGACCTTACAGGGCAGCTTCAGCCACCACTGGGCGATCTGGGAGCGCGTTCTGGCCTTGCTCAGCAGCGGACAGCTCGACGTGAAGCCCATTATTGGTGGGGTGTGGCCGCTCACCGAGTGGCACGAGGCTTTCGAGAAGATGCACCGGGGCGAAGTGGTCAAGAGCATTCTGAAACCCGCTTAGCCCGTGCGATTAGCCGACAAAGTGATCATCGTCACCGGTAGTTGCACCGGTATCGGGCAAGCCATCGCCGAGCGCTGCGTGGCCGAAGGGGCACGCGTGGTGGTGCACGGACTAGAAAAAGAACGGGGCGAAGCGGTGGTGAGCAAGCTAGGCGATAAACATGCCGTACTGCACGTTGCCGATCTCACCCAAGAAGAAACTGCCCAGCAACTGGTTGATCGGGCGATGCAGACCTTCGGTAAGCTGGATGCGGTGGTAAATAACGCGGCGCAGGTGGTTTCTTCCAACGTACACACCACCGACCGAAACCTCTTTCGAAAGGTGCTCGAAGTAAACACCGTAGCTCCGCTGGCCCTGATCCAGGCGGCGCTGCCGCATCTTCAAAAGGTTCGAGGCTGCGTACTCAACATCGGTTCCGTCAACGCCTGGGGCGGTGAGCCCAATCTGCTGGCCTACAGCGTTTCCAAGGGAGCGCTGATGACCATGACGCGCAACCTGGGCGACGCGCTGCATCAGGAAATGGGCGTACGCGTGAACCAGATCAACCCCGGCTGGGTGCTCACCGATAACGAAATTATCCGCAAGCGTGCGCACGGCCTGTCGGAGCGCTGGTACGAAGAAATTACCACCGTCAACGCTCCGTCGGGGCGCATTCTGCGGCCCCAAGAGATTGCCGCCGCCGCCGTCTACTGGTTATCAGATGAAGCCGGACCGGTCAGCGGTCAGGTGGTAGACCTAGAACAGTATCCGTTTATCGGACGCAATCCTGCTAAAGAATAAGCTAAATAACAACCCAATGCCCCAACTCGCTGCTTTCCCCAAAGCCTACATGACCGCGCTGTGCAAAGACGGCACGATGCAACTCAGCGCGTGGATTGAACTGGCCGCCACCCTGAACGTCGACGGACTGGAGTGGTACGCCGGCTTCCTGGAAATGGAAGACCAAGCCAACTGGCCGCGCTTCCGGCAGCAGGTAGCAGACCACGGCCTGGTGATCCCGATGATGTGCTGCTCGCCCGATTTCACCCATCCCGACGCGGCTTTTCGGGAAAAGGAAATGGACAAGCAACGACACTGGATCGATATGACGCACGCACTGGGCGGCACCTACTGCCGGGTGCTGTCGGGGCAGCGCCGTCCCGAGCTTTCTACTGATGAAGGAGTGGCGCTGGCCACCGATTGCATATCGGCTTGTCTGCCCTACGCCCAGGAACGGGGCATCACGCTGATCCTGGAGAACCACTACAAAGACGACTTCTGGCAGTACCCCGAGTTTGCTCAGCGTACGGAGGTGTTCTGCCAGCTGGTAGACCGGATCGATCATCCTTCCTTTGGGGTGAACTACGACCCCAGCAATACGTATTTGGCGGGTGAAGATCCGCTGGATTTGCTGCGCCGGGTGTCGCAGCGGGTGGTCACCATGCACGCCAGCGATCGCTACCTGACCGAAGGCACCCTGGACGACCTGCGAAACGTAGAGTACGGAGCCACCGGCTACGCTAAGTTCTTGCGCCACGGTGAAATCGGCCAGGGTCTCAACGATTACGACGCTATCTTCGCCGAACTGACCCGGGTGGGCTTCGACGGGTGGATTAGTATTGAGGACGGGGTGGAGGGCATAGAGCAACTGGAGCGTAGCGTGGCCTTCTTGCGGAGGAAAATAGCGCAATTTTGGTCGGCGGAATGAGATAGATTCGGTTGCCTTGATCCGTTATAGCTGCTCAAAGAATTTTCTAGGATTGGCTAACAATTGAGTGACGAAGGCATGCTGCGAGAAACGCAGTAGAAATAAAACACTAATGTCATTACCCGATCTCCTTTGGCTACCGGTGGTGTTTTTCGCCATCGCGTTGTTCTATTCTTCCGTGGGCTTCGGCGGAGGATCTAGCTACCTGGCCGTACTCAGCTTATTGCTTACTGATTTTCCTACGATCCGTACGGTAGCCCTTTTATGCAACGTGGTAGTGGTGGTAGGCAACGTTTACGTTTTCTGGCGAGCCGGAGTACTAAACGTTGTCAGGGCGTTTCCCTTCGTGCTGCTCAGCGTGCCCGCGGCCTTTGTTGGTAGCAACCTACCCCTAACCGAACGGAGCTTCTTTCTGCTTCTGGGAGTTGCCCTAATGGGTTCGGCCCTGCTGATGGGGTATCAGGAAGTGCGTTCTCTTACCCCACGTACCGGACGTCCTTTAGCTGTGACTTCCTCGGCCCTGGGCGGCGGAATTGGCTTGTTGTCTGGAATGGTGGGAATTGGCGGCGGCATTTTTTTGTCGCCGGTGCTGCACCTGATGCGCTGGGACAAGGCGACGCAGATTGCGGCAACCGCCAGCTTCTTCATTCTGGTCAACTCACTGGCGGGACTGAGCGGTTTGGTAGCGGCCGGGGAGTTTGAGGCGGGCGGCTGGTTACCCTGGTGCCTGGTAGGAGCGGTGATGGTAGGAGGACAACTGGGCAGCCGCTGGGGAGTGGGCAAGCTAGGTTCGCGGTACATCCGTTGGGCCACGGCCGGACTGGTGCTTTACGTTGGCCTTCGGTTGTTGCTACGCTACGGGTTGGGTTAGGCTGACGCGATTTTAGAGAGGCAACGCCATCTGTTTGATGATCAGAAAATACGAGAAACTACCCTCGGTAGATTTCGCTTTTATCTAAAAAAAAGACCATCCTCGGATGGTCTTTTGTAATAAAATACTGGTGCTAAAAGCTTATTGTCCGGCAGATGCGCTGGCAGTATCGGCCGCTGAACGCATGGCCTGCACGATGGTATTATAGCGCTCCTTCACCTCGGTATCGTTGGCGATCCCTTTCTTCACTGAGCTATAGGTTTTTGCTCCTAAAACGCGCTTGATCATGGTTTTGAAAGCATCACTGAACTCGCCGGTGCGATCGCTTTGCATCTTCTTCACATTGCTCATAAACTGCTTCTCTTCGTCGGTAGCCGGTGCCTCTCCGCCAGCCAGGGCGTTATAGCGGTTTTTAATAGCAGATTCTTGCCCGTTAATATAGTCCGTTACTTGCGCGGAAAGCTCATCCTTAAACATGTCCTGCGTCTCCATCACTACCGCGTATTTATATAAATCTTGGTTGCTGATTTCTTGGGCGGCAGTTTTTCCGAATGAAACTAGGCTAAAAAGGGCAACGGCAATCAAAGTTTTGGTCATCATAGTCAATTGATTTAATAAGTGAGTGTAAGTATTTAAAAATATTAAGTAAGAAATTAACGATATTTATTCAAATAAAACAAATTTTAGCACAAAAATGATTACCAAAACTCATTTGCGCTTACTAGAAGTGAGCAGAACTAGTTGCTAAGTAAGCAAACGACAAGTTACGACAACTTTTGTGGATTTTTCGATTCAGAACGTACATTCGTGCCCAATTGTTTGATTTATGCGTTGTTTGGCCACAAAAAGCCTTGAACTAAAAAGTCTGTCATTTTGTCATTCCTCGCAAACTATCCGTACTTTTGCGTCACCCAAAATTTTAAAGTATGCCCCAGCTAATTGAAGAACTCACGATCCTTCCGGCCGCCCCCGTCAACGCAGAATCCTCCTGTGAGCGGGTGCGTACCTCGGCCGAAAAAAACACCGGAAAATCACGCAAGCTCTACGTGGAAAGTTATGGGTGTCAGATGAATTTCTCGGACAGCGAAATTGTGACGGCAATTATGCAAAACGAGGGGTTTGACACCACCGCCGACTTCACCCAGGCCGACGTTATCTTCCTGAATACTTGTTCTATCCGCGACAAAGCGGAGCAAACCGTGCGTAGGCGACTGGCCCAGTTCAACCAGGTAAAGAAAGAAAAACCCGAACTACTGATCGGTGTGCTGGGCTGCATGGCCGAGCGCCTCAAGAGCCAGTTACTGGAAGAAGAAAAGGTGGTCGATCTGGTGGCCGGACCGGACGCCTACCGCGATCTGCCCAATTTGGTGCGGCAGGTGGACGAAGGGCACAAATCGGTGAACACCTTCTTATCACGCGAAGAAACCTACGCCGACATCAGTCCGGTGCGCCTCAACTCAAACGGCGTCACCGCCTTTATATCGATCATGCGCGGCTGCGACAATATGTGCTCGTTCTGCGTGGTGCCCTTCACCCGCGGGCGCGAACGGAGCCGCGATCCCCATTCTATTGTGGCTGAGGCGCGGCAATTGTTTGATCAGGGCTACCGCGAGGTAACGCTGCTGGGGCAGAACGTGGATTCGTACAAGTGGTCGCCCAACGCCGAACTAAAGGGCAAGGCCCAGATTGAACGGGCCTCAGAAGTGGAAACCGTCAACTTCGCCCAACTCCTCGAAAGGGTCGCCCGCGTGCATCCCGACCTGCGCATCCGCTTTTCTACCTCGCACCCCAAAGACATCACCGATGCGGTGCTGCGTACCATGCAGGCGCACGACAACATTTGTAAGTACATTCACCTGCCCGCCCAAAGCGGCAACTCCCGGGTGCTGGAACTGATGAACCGCACGTACACCCGCGAAGAATATCTGAACCGCGTGGACGCCATCCGGCGCATCCTGGGCGAAGGTTGCGGTATCTCATCGGATATGATTGCCGGGTTCTGCACCGAAACCGAAGCCGAGCACCAGGACACCCTGTCGTTGATGGATTACGTGCAGTACGACTTTTCGTATATGTTCTATTACTCCGAGCGCCCCGGCACGCTGGCCGAGCGCAAGTACAAGGACGACATTCCGCTGGAAGTGAAGAAGCGTCGTCTTCGCGAGATCATTGACCGGCAGCAGGCCATCTCGCTGGAGCGCAACCGCCGCGACGTGGGCCAAACCTTTGTGGTGCTGGTAGAAGGATTCTCTAAGCGGTCGGACCAAGATTTACAGGGACGCAATAACGCTAACAAAGTAGTGGTGTTCCCCCGCAAAAACTACCAAAAAGGAGAGTACGTAACCGTACGCGTTCACGATTGCACCGCCGCGACGCTACTAGGAACCGCCGTTTAATGGCTTCATGGTTCGATTGCTCAATTGTTACGTTAAGCAATCGAGCCATTTGGCCTTCACCTCAATTTCTTAATACTATGATGTTAGACCAAGTCAGCCTCCAGAGTATCAAGCAACGGTACGGTATTATCGGCAACGCCCAGCGCCTGAACTACGCCCTCACCGTGGCCGCCCAGGTGGCTCCCACCGACATGACCGTGCTGATCACCGGGGAGAGCGGGACCGGTAAAGAATCGTTTTCCAAGATCATCCACAACCTGAGCCCGCGCAAGCATAACAAGATTATCGCCATCAACTGCGGGGCCATCCCCGAAGGCACCATCGACTCGGAGTTGTTCGGACACGAAAAGGGGGCCTTCACCGGGGCGCAGGATTCGCGGCAGGGCTACTTTGAGGCCACCAACCAGGGCACGATTTTCCTGGACGAAATCGGGGAGATGCCGCTGGGCACGCAGTCACGCCTGCTACGGGTGATCGAGTACGGTGAATTTATCAAAGTAGGTTCTTCCAAAGTGCTTAAAACCGACGTGCGCGTGGTGGCCGCCACCAACGTAAACCTCATCGAGGCGGTTCAGAAGGGTAAGTTTCGCGAGGATCTTTACTACCGCCTCAGTTCGGTTCCGATTTTCGTGCCACCGCTGCGCGATCGCGGTGGTGATATTGAACTCATCTTTCGCAAGTTTGCTACCGATTTTGCCGACCGCCACCGGGTGAAGCCCATCGCACTCACTCCCGAGGCCGAGCAGATACTACTCAGCTATCGCTTCCCCGGCAACATTCGGGAGCTAAAGAATATCGTGGAGCAGATGTCGTTGTTGGTAGAGGACCGGGAGATTGACGCGGCTACCCTACGCGGTTTTATGCCGTCGGTGAGCACGCTACCCGCCCTGTATCAAGATAATCAGGGTGCTGACAGCAACGCGGGTTATAGCGAACGTGATCTACTGTATAAGGTGCTCTTCGAAATGCGCCGCGATATGACGGAACTAAAAAAACTGGTGTACCGAATCTTGCAGGCGGACGGCCTATCAACGGGAGGAGTAAACGGGCGCAACTACGCTTCGGCGGGAGGAAAGTCACCCCGATCGGCACCGTCCAACAGGATGCCGTCCAACGGTGTGCCGTCCAACCGCCCCGCGCCGGAATATGGTGACCAAGATTATGTTCGCCCTGGCTACGCCGATGAACTTATGCGGGAGCACGAGCACCTGTTCAACGACATGGATCAGGAGCCGAGCAGCGCTGAATTGGCCGAAGATCTTGCTCGGAAGCGGCTCTACTACGCGAAGTCCGCCCCGCCAAAACCCCAGGAGACCGACGATTCTTACGACGTGATCGAGGATATCACCCACGAGACGGAGGACGACGGCGATTTGTCGCTGGAGAAAAAAGAAAAGGAGCTAATCATCAAAGCATTGCGCAAAAACGATAGCAAACGGAAGTACGCCGCCCACGATCTGGGTATTTCCGAACGCACGCTGTACCGAAAAATTAAGCAGTATGAAATTGATTAGAACTTGCGAGAGCGAAGAAGTCAACAGTCCACGGTCGATGGTCTACCGAAGATCATACTCTTCAAGCAGTGAACTGTGGACTGACGACCGTGGACTAGCACGGACGCTGGCTAGTTTACTATTGCCTCTGTTACTGCTCACCGCGCAAGGTTGTGGCATCTACTCCTTCACTGGAGCGGCCATTTCGCCGGAGGTGAAGACCATTTCTATCCAGAACTTCTATAACGATTCGGGCGTGGGGCCTCCGGTGATGAGCCAGCAGTTTACCGAGAGCGTGAAGGATTATTACCAACAAAACACCAGCCTGGCCCTGGTAGACGAGGACGGCGACCTGCAACTAGAAGGAGCCATCGTCCGCTACGACTACGAACCGGTGGCCCCGCAGTCGTCGGGCAGTGACCAGGTAGCCGATGTGGCCAGTGAGATGCGCCTCACCATCACGGTGGAAGCAACCTACATCAATACTTATGACGATCAGTACGATTTTGACAGCAAGACGTTTAGTTTCTTCGCCGACTTTCCCGCTGATCAGGACCCTACCGCCGTAGAGGATGACTTGGTGGAGGAGATCCTGGATCAGGTCATTTTCGATATTTTCACCGCCACTGTAGCCAACTGGTAACCTTATGTCCTTCAAACAAGCCGAATTTTGGGATGCCATTCAGCAGCCGCAAGCAATAAGCGCCGAAACCGTAGCGCAGATGGAAGAAGCGGTAGCGCGGTACCCGTACTTTCAACTCATTCATACCTTGGTGGCTAAGGCCAAACACGATCAGCAAACCCCCGATGCCTACGCCGCGTTGGGTCGAGCGGCTATTTATGCCCCCAACCGCCGCTTGCTTCGTCAGGTGTTCTACGATGAACTGACGGCGGTCTTGCCCGCCCCTCAACCTACTGAAGAATCAGAAAATCTATCGGAAACAGCTATCGCCTCCGAACCAGAGGTAATCCCAACGAATCCGCTCGAAGAAACCCCAGCGGAGGCAACGTTTGAGCTACCTTCTGAGGAGGATGAAGCGCCCACTGTTACTTCGGAGGAGGATATCATCGACCAAACCCCCGAGGATGGAGATAGCGACTCTCTGCGGGATGAGCTAGCCAAAACTCTGGAGGATCTTCGCGCCAGCAAAGTGCAAGCCGCCGGGTCGTTGTCTGACGAAGCGGAAGAAGCGGAAACTTCAAAGGAATCACCCGCTACTCCCCGAACCCGGCAGCAAGAAATTATTGATCGCTTCGTGGCAGCTAATCCTCAGATAAACCGAGATGCTACCACCAGCGATGAGGATGCTCCGGACCTGTCGGCACCGAGTTCGGCCTTTCAGGATGATCTGGTCACCGAAAATCTGGCCGAGATCATGTTGAAGCAAGGAAAAACCGACAAGGCGGTCGGCTTGTACGAGAAATTGATGTTGAAGTATCCCAAAAAAAAAGCGTACTTTGCGCAAAAAATTGAACAATTAAAAAATACGTAAATGGTTGCGGTCATCTCAATTACTATTATTTGTGCGGTGCTACTGGTGTTGGTAGTGCTTTCTCAGAATTCCAAAGGCGGGTTATCCAGTCAGTTCGGTGGGGCCGGTTCTTCTACGCAGATGATTGGTGTGAAGCGCGCCACCGACTTTTTAGAAAAAGCCACCTGGGTGCTGGCCAGCCTGATGCTGCTGTTAAGCATGACTTCCAGTCTGCTCATTGATCTACAGGAAGCCGACCAGGAGGGATACACTAGCCCGAATATCGAGAATGCGCAGGAGCGCAACGTGCTGCCTCCTATCAATCCTAACATTTCAGACGGTGATGACTTGGAAGGTGCCGGTGATTTGGAAGGCCTGGGTGAGGAAGAAATTGTTATTCCCGATACGGCCAATTAACGATCTGCGTAGGGTTGCGTCGCGACGCAACCCTACGCGGCCTGCCCGATGTATTGCACCAACAACCGCTTGGTGATTGGCAACAGCGTTTCCTGTAGGGGATAGTGTGACTTCGACAGGGCTAGATAAGCCGCCGGATTCGGCAAGGCCTGGTTTCGCTTGATCAGTTGGCGTTTGATATGCTCAAAAGTATTCACCAGACTCCACTCCATCTCTTCCAACAACTCCGTGCGAATGGCCCGATACGACTCGCTGGCTTGCTCAAACACCGTGATCTTATACTGGTGCACGTATACGGTTTTGGTGTTGCTGATGAATAAAAGCAGGTATCCCTCGTCTTTATATAAAGGAGTGATCCCAATGGGCTCGATACTAATGTGGTAGGCAATGTCTTCGTACAGTCCCGCTCCCTCGTCTATGCGCTCCTTAAAGCGCGGAATCGCAAAATTCACAATCTCGTTCAGGGTGGCCATCAACTGGTCGTCTTCCACGATGCGGCGGTAGTTTAGCTTGAGCTGCTCAAAATCCGCTCGCGTCAGTTCTTTCGGGAAGTTCTCGAAGAGCAGCTGTTTATTCTGCCTGATCGTTGCCAGATTATTGTAGTGAAACACCAAGTCCGACATGAAAGGATAAAGCCGCTTCTCCTCAAACTTTTGCTTTATCCCTTGCATATACGCTAGGGCCATGTACTTCTTGTACTCAAAATCCAGCAGGCCGTTGGTCAGCCAATCTTCGTGCAGGTTTGTCATAAGAATGTGATAATCGTTTGTCGCTGGGAATATAATCAGCAACCCCACACCACGCAAGTCTGCAATAATGTCAGTGACAGTCACAAAGCACCTAGGTGCCTTTTGCGTAAAGTCGGCAAAATTGGCGGGAAAAGAGGCAGTAAGTCGCGTTTTTGGCCGTTGGCACAGGAAGTGTACAGTTTAGAGTCGTTAACATCGTGTTAAACTTTAAACGTAACCAACAACAAAATGTCACAAGTAAACATCAAGCCTTTAGCAGACCGCGTTCTGGTAGAGCCCGCTGCTGCCGAAGAAAAGACCGCTTCTGGTATTATCATCCCTGATACCGCCAAAGAGAAGCCCCAAAAGGGTTCTGTGATTGCGGTAGGAGACGGCAAAAAAGACGAGCCGCTCACCGTGAAAGTAGGCGATAACATTCTTTACGGCAAATACGCTGGTACTGAAATTACCGTAGACGGTCATGACTACCTTATCATGCGGGAATCAGACATCTTCGCCGTACTGTAGCGATTAAGTATCATCATTTCAATCCTAATCAAAACTAAAAATTAAGTAACAATGGCTAAGGAAATATATTTTAACACCAACGCCCGTGATCGCATCAAAAAAGGTGTAGACACGCTGGCCAACGCCGTGAAGGTGACGCTTGGTCCCAAGGGACGTAACGTTGTCATCGATAAGAAATTCGGTGCCCCCACTGTAACCAAGGATGGAGTATCCGTAGCAAAAGAAATTGAGCTGAAGGACCCTATCGAAAACATGGGTGCCCAGCTAGTAAAGGAAGTGGCTTCCAAAACCGCCGATAGCGCGGGTGATGGTACTACGACCGCAACCGTACTAACGCAATCAATTTTCGCGCACGGTATCAAAAACGTAGCCGCCGGTGCTAATCCGATGGATTTGAAGCGAGGAATTGACAAGGCTGTCGAGGCCGTTGTTGCGGCATTGGCGCAGCAGTCTAAAACCATTGACAGCTCCAACGAAATCACCCAGGTGGCCTCTATCTCAGCCAACAACGATGACGAGATCGGCCAAATGATCGCTCATGCGATGGAGAAAGTGGGTAAAGATGGCGTGATTACCGTGGAAGAAGCCAAGGGTACCGAAACCGAGGTGAAACTCGTAGAAGGTATGCAATTTGACCGTGGATACTTGTCTCCTTACTTTGTGACCAACACTGAGCGTATGGAGGCGGAGCTGGAGAACCCTTACATTCTGATCTACGACAAGAAGATTTCTTCCATGAAGGAGCTTCTGCCCGTGCTGGAAGCCGTAGCGCAGACCGGCAAGCCACTGTTGATCATCTCTGAGGACGTAGATGGCGAAGCACTGGCTACGCTAGTGGTGAATAAGATTCGCGGCTCATTGAAAATTGCTGCCGTCAAAGCCCCGGGCTTCGGTGATCGTCGTAAGGCGATGCTAGAAGATCTTGCCGTGCTGACCGGTGGTACCGTGATCTCTGAAGAGCGTGGCTACAAACTGGAGAACGCAACGATTGATTATCTCGGTACCGCTGAGAAGATCAACATTGATAAAGACAATACCATCATCGTAAACGGTGCCGGTGAGAAAGAGCAGATCCAGGCCCGAATCGGCCAGATTAAGTCGCAGATTGAGAACACTACCTCTGACTACGACCGTGAGAAACTTCAGGAGCGATTGGCCAAATTGTCCGGTGGCGTAGCCATTCTGTACATTGGTGCGGCTACTGAAGTGGAAATGAAGGAGAAGAAAGACCGGGTTGACGATGCCCTGCACGCTACCCGCGCTGCCGTTGAAGAAGGCGTCGTAGCTGGTGGAGGAGTAGCCCTCGTACGTGCCATCTCCTCACTGGACAATATCACCACCGACAATGCCGATCAGAAGACCGGAGTAAACATTATTCGCATGGCACTCGAGTCGCCCCTGCGTGTGATCGTTGAAAATGCTGGACAAGAAGGATCAGTTGTGATCCAGAAAGTGCTGGAAGGCAAAGACGATTTTGGCTTCAACGCCCGTACCGATCAGTACGAGAATTTGTTTGCGGCCGGAGTCATTGACCCGACCAAGGTAACCCGTTTGGCCCTGGAGAACGCTGCTTCTATTGCCTCGCTGTTGCTGACCACCGAATGCGTGATCGCCGACGAGCCCGAAGAAGCTGGCGCCGGTGGCGGAATGCCTCCCGGAGGAATGGGCGGTATGGGCGGCATGATGTAATTCATCCTCCATTATCATATAAATTCAAAAAGGCGATCCATTTTGGATCGCCTTTTTACGTAAAAAAAGAGCAGCTTTATCGGCTGCTCTTTTTTGTGCGCACGAGAAGATTCGAACTTCCACGCCCGTAAGGGCACTGCCCCCTCAAGACAGCGTGTCTACCGGTTTCACCACGTGCGCCAATAGAATGGCCAAATTTAGAAAAATACCACACTCCAAACAATGCCCCGCCGGTAAAAGTTGAAGCGTATGACAGCGGAAGTCAGAAATTTTGATTTTCAGAGCGGTCAGAAATTAGGAAATCAAGGCAGTGATACTTTTTTAATTTCTAATATCTTAGCCATTCCTAAAAGCTCCTCATGCACCAGCACATTACCTTCGCCCACGATGGGCCCGTGGCCACCGTCACGCTAAACCGACCCACCGTCTTCAATGCCCTTAACAATGGTATCAAAACCGAACTGTGCACTGTGTTCGAGCAGCTACACAACGATAAACAGGTACGGGTGGTGGTGCTCACCGGTGCGGGCAACGCCTTTTGCTCGGGGCAAGACCTTAAAGCGGCCCAGATCGAAATGGACGGCAGGCCCTACTCAGAAGCCATCCGCACCTACTACAACCCGCTGATCCTGGCCATGCGTCGGCTCAACAAGCCCATCATCTGCCGACTTAATGGCATCGCGGCCGGGGCGGGGTGCTCGCTGGCGCTGGCCTGTGATTTGATCGTGGCATCCGAAGAGGCGTATTTATCGGAGCTGTTTGTAGGCATCGGGCTCATCATGGATTCGGGTTCCACCCACTTTCTGTCCCGTATCGTGGGGCGGCTCAAGGCCTTTGAGTTAGCAACGATGGGCACCCGCGTGGGCGCTTCCGAAGCCTTGTTACTGGGGTTGGTCAATGAAGTGGTGCCCCACGCGCAGCTTGACGCGGCGGTGCAACGCTACGTCAGCCACTACGCCAACGCTCCTACGATAGCCATCGCGGTGATCAAAGAGATGCTCAACCAAGCCGGACAGCTATCCCTCGAGGAAATGCTAGAACTGGAAGCGAAGAATCAGGATATTGCGGCCACCACCGCCGACCACGCCGAAGGCATTCGGGCCTTTACTGAGAAAAGAAAACCAGTCTTTAAAGGAGGATAAACGCGTTCTCTACCGAAATGTGTCGCTTTCGACAGAGTGTCCTACTAACTTTACGCCTTAGCTTCCGTAAAACCCCAGATTCATGAAAGATGCGTTGCTTCTGCTGCTAACCATTTCGGGATTACCTGTTGCTCACGCGCAAACGAAGAATGCTCCTGAGCGGCAACAAATAATAAACGAAGTTGGCAAAGACTTCAATCAGGGGGCTGTGCAGACGTTCGACGAGCGCTACGAAGGGGTGCGCGGCACTCCTTTTCTGTCGGATCAGTGGACCCGTGGTATCGTGACCATGCGCGACGGTGAGGTGTTTAACAAGGTTGAACTAAAGTACGATCTGTACCGCGATGAGCTCGTCGTGAAACATCCCTACGACCACGCCGTGATTCCTGAAAAACGCACCATCACCCGGTTCAGTCTGGATACCAAGCAGACCAAGGATTCATCGCACTTCGTTCTGGTCGACTATCTTCCCAATTTCCGTAAATTTCCGCCGAACCACTTCGCGCAAGTGCTCTACGGAAGCCTCACCAATCCGAATGCTTCCACGCTGCTTGCCGTTCATGACAAAAAGCTGATCAAGGCCGACTATGAAGGAGCATTCAGTGCCAACCGGCCCTACGACGCGTTTAGCGAGACCGTGACTTCCTATTACTTGGTCAAACCTAATAAGCAGTCTTACCGACTCAAGCCAACACTGAAGTCAGTACGCCGGTTACTCAATGACAAAAAGGCAATCATAAATGCGTTTCTTACTAAAGAAACCATCGACCCGGAAGTTCCGGACGATCTCGTTCGACTGATTCGGTACTACGATCAGCACTAGTTCGCATTTATCAAATTAAGCGTGATCCCCGCTAACAGACCGGCGGTTTCGGTGCGCAGTCGGTAATCGCCCAGGCTCACCCCGTGAAAGCCTGCTTGCTTTGCTTGCTCAACTTCTGCCTCGCTGAACCCGCCTTCAGGACCGATGAGCACCACGTACGAGCCGCGGGGCTGCGCCGCCTGCTTGAGAGACGTAGGATTACTAAAATTCACGTACGCGATAAAGCGCTGTTCTTCTTGGGAAAAGCTTGTCAGAATCGTAGCGAATGGCTGCAAATCATCAAGAACGGGCAAGGTGGCGCGGCCCGCCTGCTTCATGGCAGCCACCGCTTTCTTCATCAGACGCTCTGTCTTGAGCACCCGGCGTTCAGAGTGGGCGCACTTGATAAAACTGAGCTGATCCACACCCACCTCCACCAATTTTTCTACCAGCCATTCCGTACGATCCAGGTTCTTGGTGGGCGCCACGGCCAGGTGCACTCGAAACGGACGCACTGCCTCGCGCCGGGTCTGCTCCACCACAAAGCTACACCGCTTCGCATTGGCCTCGGTGATCACCGCCTCGTAGTAGGTGCCCCGCCCGTCTACCACCGTGATGGCATCCCCTACTTGGCGGCGCAGCACCTGCACGCAGTGCCGCGACTCGTCGGGCGGAAGCGCCGGATTGCTCAGGTCAAGTTCGGGCTGATAGAACAGTTGCATCAGGACAAGACGGGCTGCACCGGCATTTCGGCCAGCGCTTGGTTGATGCGCTTCACCAGGGCGGGGCCCTCGTAGACCAGGCCGGTATAGATTTGCACCAAGCTGGCCCCAGCGGCGAGCTTCTCGAGCGCATCTTCGGGTGAGGCCACCCCGCCCACGCCAATAATCGGCAACTGCCCTCCCGACCGTTGGTGCAGGTAGCGAATCACGGCGGTGGCGCGTTGTCGTAGGGCCTGTCCGCTAAGCCCCCCGTTCCCCGCGGAGCTCAGCTGCTGGTCGGAGGTGACGAGTCCGTCGCGGCTGATGGTGGTGTTGGTGGCAACGATGCCGTCGATGCTCAGGGACTGGCAGATATCCACGATGTCGTCGAGCTGCCCGTCGGATAAGTCGGGAGCAATTTTGAGCAGGATTGGTTTGGGGTGGGGCTGCTGCTGGTTGAGTTGCTGCAAGCCGCGCAGCAGTTCGGTGAGGGGCTCCTTCTCCTGCAACTCCCGCAGGTCGGGCGTGTTGGGCGAACTCACGTTCACGGTGAAGTAGTCTACGTGGTCGTAGAGCGCCCGGTAACAGCTTTGGTAGTCACGCAGGGCTTGGTCGTTGGGCGTAACCTTGTTCTTGCCGATGTTGCCGCCTACGATCACTGAAGAGCGACGGCGCGCCAGGTTGCGCGCGGCTTCGCTCACCCCGTGGTTGTTGAAACCCAGTCGGTTGATCAAACTCCGGTCGGCGGGCAGTCGAAACATCCGGGGCTTCGGGTTGCCCGGCTGGGCGAAGGGCGTCACCGTGCCGATCTCCACGAAACCAAAGCCCAACGCCGCCATCCCGTCTACCAAGCGCGCGTCCTTGTCAAAGCCCGCTGCCAGCCCCACCGGATTGGCAAAGCGCAGTCCGAACAGTTCACGCTCCAGCCGTGGGTCGTTCACCGCATAGAGTCTACGCAGCAGTCCGGTGACTCCGGGTAGGACAGTGGCTACCTTGAGCAGGGCCACGGTGAGCTGGTGCGCCGTTTCGGGCTTCAGACGAAAGAGTAGCGGACGGATAAATGATCGGTACATAGGGCGTAGTAGTGTTCACAGCTAGGAAAAATCTGGGTAGCCGGAACACAAAGAAGCGAAAAACTAGGCGGAAAAGGAATATAAAAGGGGGAATGGGGATTAGGAGTTAGGCTTTAGGTCAAAGTGTATAAGTCCCAACACCCAACACCCAACACCCAACACCCAACACCCAACACCCAACACCCAACACCCAACACCCAACACCCAACACCCAACACCCAACACCCAACACCCAATTACACTGACGCCTTCACCGACAAGCCGAGTACCTCAAGGTGCTGGGGTGCTGCATCGAAGGTAATCTTGGCGATGCGATAGAATCGAGCCATATCCTGCCGGAGGGTAGCCAAAGCTTGTTTCTTCTGCGCTGAAATTATCTGCGCGTGTCCTTTCAGGTCTACTTGCAGGGTTTGCAGTTCCTCCATCTGGGTAAGAAGCTTCTGCATCTCGGCCACTTCTTTGGCGGGCACCCGAAATGCGGTGAGCGTGTCTTGCACAGCCGGGGCGTGGTGGTAGAACTTGCTGACTTGCTTTAACCATTTGGGTAGTGCTCGCTGGCGGGTACCGATGAGTTCCATTTTTTCGATCCACATTGGTTCATTTCGGAAAGCTAACCGGGCGGCCATCAGATGCTGGCCGTACAGATTGTTGCCGTGGTCCCGCACCGTATTCAGCGTATGGGTAGCCGTTTTAGCTTCAGCCCTAGTGTCATCAAACTGCTGATCCAGTGTCTTTACTGCTTTCAACTGCGCCTGCAAATGCTTGATCATTCGCACGTCGGCTCCGTGGTGGATCAGGGCCGCCAGAATCTCTTCCGTCCGCTGCGCGTTAGTAAGCGCGATGGCGGTAGCGTTGAGGAATGCGTCTTTACCGTCTTTCATGGTTTGTGTTAGTTAATGGGTCATATAAGATTTAGACAAATATGTATCTAGTATTTGTTACATGCTTTAGTAATTATACTATATTTACACTTTGTATGAGAAGGGTTAATTTCTACTAGAATTTAAGGGATAATACCATTATATGGTATCGCAAAGGGGATAGGCCGAACAGAAGGGGTAGTAAGAATTAGAGAACAAATGGTCGGTTTTGATGGAGACGCGACTGCGGAGCACTTACTCAGCACGCGTCCCCCGGGGGATGGCACCTAGGAGCACATACGGAGCCCTCATCCCCCCGGGGATGGCACCTGGGAGCACTTACTCAGCACGTGTCCCTCAGGGGACGGCACCTGGGAGCACTTACGGAGCCCAGGTCTCCCTCGAGAACTCTACGGGGGGCGGGTGCAACTTTTTAATCTAACTATTAGTGCACGCTTAGAAAGCGTTGCTAGCGTATGTGAATTACAGCAAGTGCAGTTATTTGGATGACAGTATCAAATATATTTAAATTATGAAGGATATTTTTCCTGGATACAACCGAAAGTCAGAAGCTGAAATTAAAAAAATTTGGCAGGAAGGACTCTTGCTTTTTGACGCAAATATTTTACTTAATCTATATAGATATTCTGGAAATACAAGGCAGACGATGCTAAACCTTTTGAAAGAGGTTAAAGAGAAAATTTGCTTGCCTCATCAAGCAGCTTTAGAATACAACAGAAATAGATATCAAGTAGTTGCGGACCAAGAGAAGCCATATAAAGATTTTCTGAAAAAGATTTCCGAAATACAAGTAATCTTAAAAAAAGATAACAGCCCACCTTTTTTACCAGTTGAAATGTATAAGAGCTTAAACACCATTTTTGAAGATGTTAATTCAGAGGTGAATAATAGTATCCAGACACATTCAGAGTACTTAAAACAGGATTCTGTTTTTGATGAAGTATGCGAAATTTTTTCAGGTAAAATTACTAACCCTTTTCCGAAGGATGTTCAAAATCAGATTATTAAAGAGGGAGTAGACAGATACAAAAATAAGGTGCCACCGGGTTATGCAGACGAAGATAAAACAAGTACTCGGAGATATGGGGATTTGATTCTTTGGAAACAGATAATAGAGGTAGCTAAAGAGTTTAAGAAGCCTATAATTTTTATAACAGATGATAGCAAGACTGATTGGTGGTGGAAATATAATGACGGAAAGAATACCATTGGTCCTCGTCCAGAGTTGGTAGAGGAGTTATTACATGAATCTACGGTTGATTTTCATATGTACTCGTCCGAAGAATTTTTGAAACACGGCAAAGTTTTTCTCGGAAAGCAAGCAGATCAGCAAGCTCTTGAGGAGATTCAAGAGATGGAAAAAGCTGAATCTGGGCACACGCGTCAAAGAGAGCTTAGTTTGCTTATAAACGAATACCGTGAATTGAACGAGAAATTGTATGACTTAGAAAGAGGGAATAAAGACTTTTATATTTCTGAGATTTCCGGTGAACAAGAGGCTTTAAGAAGGCATGAGGAACGATCTATGATTAAGCGTCGTCAAATTGAACAACAGATGAAGGAGGTAAAAGTACAGATGAAAAATTACGAATCTAACGAATAATCTCAAATGATCGGAGGGTAGCAAAGCACGCAGTGTCCTGCGTCCTCCGACCTATGCGAGGTGGAAGTTCTGTGCTGATCTAGAAGAGCGGGGTTAGGCGACATCCAGGTGCCCTTCTATCAATAGTAGAACTTGAATTCTGATTAAGCGTAGTATATGCTTGTCAAGTTAATCACTTAGCCTTACAAAAAGTACTTGGTATGCCGATGAAAGCGGTTCTACGATCAAAATACGGATCACCGGAAGTACTTACCGTCGGAACCGCTGAGCAGCCGCAACCCGAGAAAGACGAAATTCTGGTTCGAGTATACGCCACCACCGTTAACCGAACGGACTGCGGGATTCTGCGCGGCAAACCGTTTATCATTCGTTTGTTTACGGGATTACTAAAACCCTCTTCCCCCGTTCCGGGCACCGACTTCGCCGGAACGGTGGAAGCGGCGGGGCCACGGGTAACCGAATTTAGCGTCGGTGATCGGGTGTGGGGCTTCAACGACGAAGGCCTGGCCTCCCAGGCGGAATACTTGACTATCAGACAGCGTGAGGGCGTTGCTAAAATTCCGGACGGAATAGCCTTTGAAGAAGTAGTCGCTTGCGCCGAAGGAGCGCATTACGCTTATAACTTTATCAATAAGGTCACTATCAAGCCAGCGGCAAGGGTACTGGTGAACGGGGCTACCGGGGCCATCGGCACCGCAGCGGTGCAACTCCTAAAGCACTTCGGCGCGCACATCACCGCCGTGGGTAATACACAAAATATAGAACTAATCAAAGCGCTGGGCGCTGACGAAGTGATCGACTACCAACGGATAAACTTCACCGAAACCAGGGGCCGGTACCAGTTCATCTTAGATACCGTCGGTAAGAGTACTTTTTCAAAGTGTAAGCACCTGCTTTTGCCCAAAGGCATTTACATCTCTTCGGAGCTGGGGCCGAACGCCCAAAATGTTTATCTACCGCTCATCACTAAAATCACGGGTGGAAAGCGGGTCATATTCCCATTACCCGCTGACATCCGAAAGACCCTCGCGCTGATGAACGAACTGCTAACGAAGGGCGCGTTCAAAGCCGTCATCGACCGCACTTATCCAATGGATTCGATCAAAGAGGCCTACCACTACGTTGAGCGCGGCGAAAAGACGGGGAACGTGGTGATTACCTACTGAGAACAGACCAACGTATTATTAGGGCGCGTTTGCAATACGTTGAAAACGCGTGCCAGCGTAGAGATAGCTCCGTAATTTATGGGTATTGGATCAAACTATCTGCTCACTAGAATTCTTCTCTAGTGAGTAAATTTTTCCTACAGTTCCGTTCCTCATGAAGCCCAGCCCGAAAGAAGAAAAAGCCCCCCGCTATCGTTTTGCGGTCATCGTCTGGTTAGCGATCTATCCAGCGGTAACCCTGGCCCAGTGGCTGTTAGAACCCGTGATGTCCGACTGGCCAATACCCCTCAAGACGCTGGTGATTTCGGTTATTGAAATTCCCTACGCGGTGTTCTTTGCTATTCCACTACTTACAGAACTGGTTTAGCGAGTGGCTCAAGCACGGCAGTTGGGAAGACAGCAGTGACTGATTTGTTGATTATTCGTTTCCGGCCGGGGGTACATCAGGGTCGTTCTCGAACTTGGTTTTGTACTTCTCGTACAGCTCCTGCTGCATAGCGGGTAGCGTGATCTGGCGTCCGTCGATGAAGGCACGGGTGAGGCGGTTGGTGCGCATGTCCAGGGCGTCGCCCTCCGATACAAACAGGGTGGCCTGCTTGCCCACTTCCAGGGTGCCCACGCGGTCGGCAATGCCCAGAATTTGAGCGGTGTTGGCGGTGATAAGTTTCAGCGCTTCTTCTTTATCCAGTCCGTAGGCCGCAGCGGTGCCCGCTAAGAAAGCGAGACTACGGCTGCGGGCGGTCATCCCCTCGTTGTAGGCCAGACTCACTAGAATGCCTTCTTCCTGTAAGTCATGGGCGAGACTGTAGAGCGCATCTACCGGACTGTCAGGGTGAGAAGGCAGTTGGTGCACGTTTTCGATGACCACCGGCAGCTTGCGGGCTTGGATAAATTCTTTAATCGGCAGTAGGCCGCTACCTCCCACCAGCACAATCTTGCTTACATCATATTCTTCGGCGAACAGCACCGCTTCCATAATTTCGCGGGCATCGTCGGAGTGGAGAAATAGCGTTTGAGACCCTGCCAGCAGGCTACGCAGCGCTTCCAGCTTGAGGTTGGGAGAACTTGGTTCGGTGGCTGTATATGCTTGAGCATCAGCAAACAGGGTACGCACCGCCCGAAGCTGCTCCTCGTAGCTTTCGTTGGGCACGCGCTCCACGGTGAAAGTAACAAAATTGAACTTACTACGAAACCGGCCGGGCCAGTGCAGATGCAGGGCGTTGTCAGTAGCAACCGCAGCGTCTTCCCAGTTCCAGGCATCCAACTGCACCACCGACGAGGTGCCGGGCATCAGGCCACCCTGCGGCACGATCTGCGCCAGCAAAATACCGTTGAAGCGAAACGTAGGGATCAGTTCCGAGTCGGTGTTGTAGGAGATCAATGAGCGCACGTTGGGGTTGACCAGCCCCTCTTCGGCGTTATCGATGGTGGCGCGCACCGCACTAATTTCTACCAGGCCCAGGTCGGTATCGGGCAAGATGAAGCCGGGATAAACGTGCTGACCGCTCACGTCGATCACTTCGTAGGAGGCAAGCTCATTGTTAGGAACCGACGAAGCGGTACCGACGAAGGTGAGCTTACCCGCCACAAAGGCGACCGCGGCTTCATCGATCACCTCACCGGTGCCGAGGTGGGCGGTGCCACCCAGTAATAAGATGGGTTGCGACTGCGGCGGTGCCGGAGTCGGCACCTGAGCCAGCAGGGTGGTAGGCAGTAAAAGAATAAGGAGGGTGAGGAAGTGTAATTGGGACATAAATTATTTGGTGTCATTAGGATTTTCCAGCTTTGTTACCCGCTTGTTCAGGTCGTCAACGCGTATGGTACGATCCAAGGCAACTTTCACCAAATCAGTTAAAGCATTTACGGAGTTGACCATGCTGAGCACGCCGTTTTCAACGCGTTCCATGCGGTCGCCTAGGCCTAACGCGGCATTTTCAACGCGTTCCATCCTTTTGTCTAAGCCGATAATGCCCTCCTGCATCCTTTGAAAGCCTTCCACCATCTGGTCTTGCCGTTTCAGACTCTCAGCTAACAGCTCTACGATTCGGTCCTCGTTTTTCATGGTTCTGCTGTTTTAGTTATTGCCCGCTAAAATACGTAAAAAGGTGGATAGTTAGTTGCCGGGTAGGTGCCGACATATCGGGAGACGCCTCGTTTCACGACGGATGCATGGCATCTGTACGCTAGTGGTGGAGGCCGACAATATCGTCGCAGTGGAAGAGGGCGCGGGTAGTGCTACTGGGCTTTTGGGTGGCAGCTCCGTCTTTTTTGGCAACCAGCTGCTTCTGGATCAGCCGATTACGCTCCTGGGCGATCTGTTCCTGCTTTCGTGCGTCCTCTTCCTGGTCGTAGTACAAGCGGCCGTCGACCATCGTCTTCTCCGCCTGGGCGTAGATCGACAGTGGATTGTCGCTCCACAGCACCAGGTCAGCGTCTTTACCCACCCGGATGCTGCCCATGCGGTCGTCGAGGTGCAGCAGTTTGGCCGGGTTCAGCGTCACCATCTTCCAGGCTTCTTCTTCGGACATGCCGCCGTACTTCACCGACTTGGCCGCTTCCTGGTTGAGGCGGCGGGCCATCTCGGCGTCATCCGAATTGATCGCGGTGGTGACTCCGGCCATCGTCATCAGAGCAGCGTTGTAGGGGATTGCGTAGCGCACCTCAAACTTATAGGCCCACCAATCGGAGAAGGTGGAGCCGCCCACGCCGCGTTTGGCCATCTTATCGGCTACTTTATAGCCTTCCAGGATGTGGGTGAAGGTGTTGACCCGAAAGTCGAAGTCATCGGCCACGTGCATGAGCATGTTGATCTCGGACTGCACGTAGGAGTGGCAGGTGATAAAGCGCTCATCGTTTAAGATCTCCACCATTGCTTCCAGGGCCAAATCGCGCCGGGGCGAGGAAGCATCTGACTTCTGTCGGGAAGAAAGGGCGTTGTAGTCTTGCCACTGCTTCTGGTAGGCTTGCGCCTGCGTGAAGGCGTCGCGATACACTTGCTCCACGCCCATGCGGGTTTGCGGGTAACGGATAGACTCCTGATTAGACGAGCGCTTCACGTTCTCGCCCAGGGCAAACTTGATGTACGGGTCGGCACCCTCAATGAGCATCTCCCGCGGCGAAGCGCCCCAGCGCAACTTCACCAGCGCCGACTGCCCCCCGATGGGATTGGCCGAACCGTGCAGCAGTTGGGCGGCGGTTACCCCTCCGGCCAACTGCCGGTAGATGTTGATATCTTCGGAATCTACCACCTCCTTCATGCGCACCATACCCGAGTTGACGGCAATGTCGTTGATACTGGCCAGCGCGATGTGCGAGTGCTCGTCGATGACTCCACTGGTGAGGTGCTTGCCGCTGCCATCAATCAGCGTTGCGCCATCCGCCGACAAATTGGGGCCTACCTGCGCAATCTTTCCGTCGGAGATCAGCACGTCGGCTTGCTCGAGGATCCCGTCGGCCTCGTTGGTCCACACGGTAGCGCCCCGAATCAGGTAGGTACCCGCTTGGGGTAGTACTTCGTTGCCGAAGGGCATAAAGGGATAGGTGATTCTCGTCAGGCTATCCAGGTCAACCGCAGTAGACGCTTGCTCAGCGGTGTCTTCCTTTGCTTCCAGATCATCCTGAAAGGTAGCCTGCCAGTTCACGGGGGTACCGTCGGCGCGTTGTCCCGACCCCTTCAGCGCTTGCCCGTCCACGTAGCCCGACAACCGGACGCGCTCTTTTGCACCTTTCTGAGGCGGAAAGGATAAGGTAAGCGTGGTTCGGTCCACCTTTGCCTCGGCCGTTACCCGCGTGGTATCTGCGAGATTGATCGTGAACTTCGGTTTGCCGGGCTTGCCGCTAATCTCCAGCGGATAGGTGGTATTAGCCACTTCTAAATTATACTTACCGCTTAGGTTTGGAGCGTCTCGATCATTGATGATGAAGGGCTTGCCCTGAATCCAGTTCTCGTAGAGGATCACTTCGTCGTCGAACAGATTGTCCGAGGTAATGATAAAGTTGGCCAATCGGTCGGGTTGCAGACTACCGAGTTGGTCTTCGGCGCGTATCAGTCGGGCGGGAGTATCGGTGAGGGCCCGGAGCGCATCCTCTTCCGATAAACCGTGCCTGATTGCTTGGCGCAGGTTCTTCCAAAAATCATCTCCCTTGGTAAGTTGGTCAGCGGTGAGAGCAAACGTGATTCCGCGGGCGGCCAGGCGGCCCGGATTGGTGGGGGCCAGTTCCCAGTGCATCATATCTTGCAGGGCCACGTGCTCAGCGTCGTAGGGATCGCTCACGTCGTAGGCATCCGGAAAGGTGAGCGGAACAATAAGCGCCGCTCCAGTAGCTTGCACGGCGTCGAGCCGCTGGTAGGCATCGCCGTTATCGCGCAAAACGTACTGCACATTGAACTCGTCGCCCAGTTGGTCGGCCCGCAGCATCTGTAGCCAGCCCGGAGCATCGAAGAACTGGGGAAGTTCCTGTTGGCCAATCCAGGCCTCCAGCGACTCGTCGCGGTAACCATCGTTGCGCTGGGTAGGATACCAGGCGGCATCCAGGTAAGTTTGGCGAAGCAGCGCCAGAAATCCCATTTTGGAGATCGGGTAGTACTGCGGTGAACTTCCCTTGTCAAAAGAGTAGTGCGCTCCGGCCCGACGGCGGATCACCACCTTGTTCGGGGGCTCGTCCGACAAAGAAACCAGGGCCGAGGTGCCCCGGGCCAGACCATCGCGCTTGTTGGTGAGTACCGCCCCAAAACCCAACTGCCGGTAGGCTTTGGCAGCAGCATCCTGCGTCTTAAAATCTTCTACTGCCTGGTACTGCGACTTGATGGCGTCGTTGGTATTGTACGGCCCTTCGGTGGTGCGTTCCAGTTGCTCGCGGCTGCCAAAGCTAAAGGGCGCCCGCGTCGGCACCTCCGAGAGTCCGTAGTCGCTGTACAGATCTATCAAGCCCGGGTAGATGAACTTCCCCGCCAGGTCAATTTCCTGCGCTCCCGCCGGAGCGGTGAGATTGTTGCCTACCGCCTCCACCACACCATTACGAATGAGCAGCGAGGCGCTGTCCAGCCGGGTTTGGTAGTCAGAAAAGATAGTGGCGTTGGTGAATAAGTAGACTCCCGGACGGGTGTCGCGCACCCCATTGACCGGGTAGATTCCTTCCTGAGCAAAGGCCGGAAATTGCGCCAGTAGTCCGGCGCTGACAAGCCAGATAATTTTCTTCATAAGGATAGGTTAAGCACCGTTGATCGGTGGGACAATCGCCAAAAATAACGAAATAGGACAGTAAATGCGGGATTCACGCTAAAAATTGCGAATCACCCATCCCAAGCGCTCTTTTAATTTATCGCTGATCGGGGGAAGCAGGAAGCGGGTGATCCGGTTACCCCAGTGCTGTCGGAACACAGATTTTTCGTTCGAGAAAGCCAAAAATCCGTGGTGCCCACCGGCTTTTCCGATGCCGCTGTAGTTCACTCCCCCGAAGGGCAGGTCTGGATGACTGAACTGCATGATGCACTCGTTGATCGCTGCTCCGCCCGAAGAAGTGCGTTGCAGCACGTACTCCCGATTGGCTTTGTCCTGCGTGAACATATACAGCGTCAGTGGCTTTGGCTGGCTATTCACGTAGTCAACGACCTCCGACAACTGCCGGTAGGATCGGATAGGAAGCAGCGGTCCGAAGATTTCTTCCTGCATCAGGTCAGTGTTTTCCGGCACGTGCGTGAGCAAGGTAGGGCTGAGGTAATGATCGTCGGCGGCGTGGTCTCCGCCAAAGACCACAGCAGCCCCTTCGGTCACCGCTTGGTCGAGCATGCCCAGCAAGCGCTCGGTGTGCGACCGGTTCACCAGCCGCGCGAAATCGGGCGAGTACGCCATGCCCTGCCCCTCGGGATCATACATCTTTCTAACCGCCGTGATTAGTCGCCCCACCAGTTCATCGTGCACCGATTCATGCACCAGCACGTAGTCGGGCGCGATGCAGGTTTGTCCGCCGTTGAAGAACTTACCCCAGGCGATCTTCTCCGCGGCCACGGCCAGGTCGGCGGTTTCATCCACGATAGCCGGGGACTTACCGCCCAGCTCCAGCGTGACCGAACTCAGGTGCTGGGCCGCGGCGGCCATCACGTGCTTGCCCACGGCCGGACTACCGGTGAAAAAGATGTGGTCAAAGGGATGGGACAGCAGTTCCTGGGCTACTTCTTTGTCGCCCTGTACTACGGCCGCTTCAGTGGTTGGAAACAACTCGGTGACCATCCGCTCGATGAGGTTGGCGGTGTGGGGCGTCATCTCCGAAGGTTTTAGGATGACGCAGTTGCCCGCTGCAATAGCCGAAATCCAGGGACCCACCAGCAGTTGAAAGGGGTAGTTCCAGGGAGCGATGATCAAGCAAACGCCCTTCGGTTCGTAGCGAATGTAGCCAGTGGTACCGGGCAGGGTGATAGGAGTAGAGACGCGCTGATCGCTGGCCCAGCTAGTTAGGTTCTTAATGGTATGATTTATTTCCTGCAAACACACCAGCACCTCGGAGGTATCGGTCTCGAACGTCGGTTTTTTGAAGTCCTGGTAGATAGCTTGCTGAATGTCCAGTCGGTGGGTCTGTATCCAGCCCTTAAGCTTCTTCAATCGCGTGATGCGTTCGGCCACGGGCTCGTAGCGCAGGGCGAGACTACGCTGTTGCTGCTGCGCAAACAGGGCTGAAATGGTAGCGTACGGGGCGGGGGCGGTTTGTGTGCTCATGGTTGACCGAGGTTAAGGTTGCGTAGGAATTATTTGGATATAAAAAAAGCCGCTCTGGGGAGAACAGCTTTCTTGGTTAATACGTGCCGGGGAGATTCTCAGCTATCGGTTTTTTTCTCCTTCTCCAACTTCTTCTTCTTCAGCGTGAGTGTCAGCTCTTCCTGATCATCTTGGTGATCAGCCGTGATCACGTCACCGGGTTGGACGTCGCCTTTTAGAATTTCTTCCGCTACGGCGTCTTCCAGATACTTCTGGATCGCCCGATTCAGCGGACGCGCCCCGTACTGAGGATCGTAGCCTTTCTCAGCCAGAAAGTCCTTCGCCTTATCGCTCAGCTCCACTTCGTAACCCAGTGCCATAATCCGGGCGAACAGTTTGTTGAGGGTCAGATCGATAATCAGGTGAATATCCTCCCGCTTCAGTGAGTTGAACACGATCACATCATCCAGGCGGTTCAGGAATTCCGGACTAAAGGTCTTCTTCAGCGCGTTCTGAATGGTGGACTTCATCAGGTCATCCATGTTCTCTTCCTTCGCCTTGGTTGAGAAGCCGATACCAGCACCGAAATCCTTCAGGTCGCGGGCCCCGATGTTGGAAGTCATGATGATGATGGTGTTGCGGAAGTCCACCCGTCGGCCCAAACCGTCGGTCAGAATACCGTCGTCCAGCACCTGCAGCAGCAGGTTAAACACATCGGGGTGGGCTTTCTCAATTTCATCGAGCAGCACCACACTGTAGGGCTTACGTCGCACCTTTTCGGTCAACTGGCCGCCTTCTTCGTAGCCTACGTAGCCGGGAGGCGCTCCTACCAGGCGCGATACCGAGAATTTCTCCATGTACTCACTCATGTCAATGCGAATGAGCGAATCTTCCTTATCAAAAAGATAGGTCGCCAGCACCTTGGCCAGTTCGGTTTTTCCTACGCCCGTCGGGCCCAAGAAAACGAACGAACCAATGGGGCGGTGCGGATCCTTCAGACCTACGCGCGTACGTTGAATAGCCTTGGTCAGCTTTACGATGGCATCTTCCTGTCCGATTACCCGGCCACTTAGTTCCTGCGTCATGCCGAGCAGCTTGTTGCTTTCGTTCTGCGCCACGCGTTTGGTCGGGATGCCGGTCATCATGGCCACTACCTCAGCCACGTTTTCTTCGTCTACCTTGTAGCGCCTGGTGCGGGTTTCTTCTTCCCACTTACGTTTGGCTCCTTCCAGTTGGTCGATGAGCTTCTTCTCGCGGTCGCGCAGCTGAGCGGCTTCTTCGTACTTCTGGCTCTTGACTACCCGGTTTTTCTCCACCTTGATGTTCTCAATGGCTTCCTCGAGCTTCACGATTTCGTCGGGCACGTGAATGTTGTTGATGTGCACGCGGGCACCGGCTTCATCCATCACGTCGATGGCTTTGTCGGGCAAAAAGCGATCGCTGATGTAGCGGTCAGACAGCTTCACACAGGCTTCCAGAGCCTCCACCGTGTAATCAACGTGGTGGTGACTCTCGTACTTATCCTTAATGTTGGTAAGAATTTCAACGGTTTCTTCGGGAGTGGTAGCATCCACCATTACCACCTGAAAACGACGGGCCAGAGCACCGTCTTTCTCGATGTACTGTCGGTATTCGTCCAGGGTAGTAGCCCCGATGCACTGAATTTCGCCCCGGGCTAGTGCCGGTTTGAACATATTGGAGGCGTTGAGCGATCCGGAGGCCCCTCCGGCCCCCACGATGGTGTGCAGCTCATCGATGAAGAGAATCACGTCGGGCGATTTCTCGATCTCGTTCATTACCGCCTTCATGCGCTCCTCGAACTGACCGCGGTACTTGGTGCCTGCCACCAATGAGGCTAGGTCTAGCGTGACCACGCGTTTGTTAAACAGCACGCGCGACACCTTCTTCTGGGTGATCCGCAGGGCCAAGCCTTCGGCGATGGCGGTTTTACCCACCCCAGGTTCTCCGATCAAGATGGGATTGTTCTTCTTGCGTCGACTCAGGATTTGCGCTACACGCTCGATTTCTTTTTCGCGGCCCACGATGGGGTCCAGCTTATCATCGTCGGCGAGCTTGGTCAGGTCACGTCCGAAATTATCCAGCACCGGGGTGCGGGATTTTTCGGAGCCCTTCGCCTCGCGTCCGGAGCCAGAGCCGCTGCCAAAGATCCGTGATGAATCTTCGTCGGCGTCATCGGTGTCCGAAGAGGCCACCGGGTGGTCAGATTGATATTCTAGTAGTTCTTTCACAACATCATAGTTTACGTCAAACTTCTCTAAAATTTGGGTAGCAATATTGTCCTCATCGCGCAGGATAGACAGCAGCAGGTGTTCGGTGCCGATAAGCTGGCTTTTGAAAATTTTGGCTTCCAGGTAGGTGATCTTTAGCACTTTTTCAGACTGTCGGGTCAACGGAATGTTCGCTAAATTCTTTACGTTACCCGTCGCGGTGCCCCGGGTGGCCTGTTCTACCGAACCACGCAGTTCGTCGAGCAACACCCCTAGTTTTTTGAGCAAGCTTACCGCTACGCCTTCGCCTTCGCGAATCATCCCCAGCAGCAGATGCTCCGTACCAATATAATCATGTCCCAACCGCAAGGCTTCTTCACGACTCAGTGATATTACTTCTTTTACTCTATTCGAAAATTTTGCTTCCATAAGAAATATAGGAATTAAACGGCAAAATGAGCGGTTCAGTGCCTCATTCGTGTCCGAGCAAGATATAAACTTTGTCTAAGAAAACAACGTAGGGTGAATCGCATTTGTTCATCCCCTCTGCTCAAACGACTGGCGAATAATAGAATTAGCGCGAGAACCGGCACAAAATAGCAAATCTATTACACTGAGGTTGGGCGCAAAGTTGTTGCCAAACAATTGCTGGTACGAAACCGGCCGAAAGTAAGGCGGCAGAATGGGAGGAAAGCCCGGCTGCAGGCGGTTACGCGCGTCAAAAAAGCCTTTTGGTGCTACCGAATCGTACTTTTGACTAAGTGTCAGCGACCGGACCTCTAATTGTAATATTTCCAGACACTTTGTCAGGATCGCTACGGACAGGTCTACCAAATAGTGATTTTTCCGCAGTAATATGTCATGGAAGTCTGCGGCGAAAAAGTTGAAGAAAGGAGCGTTTCCGTAGGCCGATTGCAAGGTGCGCCAGTGATGCGCTACCCAGGGCTCATCGTGGTTAATCTGCACCGCGTGGGTGGGTATTTTCCCCTTCCCTTTTTGCACCGGCACCGTGAGCAGTTGCACTTGGTTGGCTCCTTGCACGTAGCATCGGTTGCGGTAGGTCTGCTTGGGATAATGCGCATGCACCTCGAGCACCACCTTGGGGTATCTCAACAGCAAGGCCAAATAAGCGACCGACGGGAAGTAGTGCGGCTCAATCAGCAGGGTGTCGTCCACGCCCTATTGAAACAACGAGGCGTCGCCCTTTCCCTCGCGCACCAGCACCGGTGTGTCGCCGGATAGGTCGATCACCGTAGAAGGTAGGTTGCCCCCCACGCCGCCGTTGATAACGATATCTACGTGATCGATGTACTTTTCGTAAATTAGTTCGGGGTCGGTCGGGTAGCCAATGATCTTGTCTTCATCGTGCACCGAAGTGGTGATGATGGGATGGCCCAGCCGGTTGATCAGCTCCAGCGGAATGGCATGGTCCGGAATGCGAATGCCCACCGTTTTACGCTTAGGGTCGATGGTTTTGGGTACTTTGCTGCTGGAGGTCATGATAAAGGTATAAGGACCGGGCAAGGTTTTTTTGAGGAGTTTAAAGAGCGGCGTGGAAAAGTTCTTCACGTATTCGGAGGCCTGGCTTAGGTCTTGGCACATGAACGAAAGCTGGTTCTTACGGGGATCGATGCCCTTGAGTCGGCAGATTTTCTCGATGGCGGCCGGTTGAAACAGGTCGCAGCCCAAGCCGTAAACGGTGTCGGTGGGGTAGATGATCAGGCCGCCGTTACGCAGCACTTCGACCACTTTATCTAGCTTGCGGCCTTCGGGATTGTCGGGGTAGATTTTGAGAAGCGTGGCTTTCATGGTGGTTGCGGTTAGTTAGCAGACTTAGAACTTGCTAGGATAAAGCTGGGTTTAACCTGAACAAACAAACGTGCTACAAAAAGTACAGGGGTGAAATTGCGGATGATTCTGCGCTAAGTTTTGCGGCAAATTACTAATTTTGGTCTGATATGAAAAAGCATAAGATTCTGGTTATTGTTCTGCTGGTTTTCGCGGTGAGCTTCATTTCCTTTTCGTTCTATGCCTACCAGGCGGTACAAACTCCCAACCTGCTGGTGGAGCAGCCCGACAGAGTACTGCTCATCCCCGAAGGGACTACCTTTAAGCAACTGCAAAAGAAGCTGCACGATGAGGACTACGTGAACGACCTGCTGTCGTTCAGCGTGCTAGCCAAGTTGATGAAGTACGATGAGCACATCAAGCCCGGTCGCTACTTGCTGCGGGCGGATATGAGTAATTTATCGGCGGTTCGTTTGCTGCGTTCGGGGCAGCAGGCGCCGGTGAACGTCACTTTTAATAATGTCAGGATCAAGCACGAGCTAGCCGAACGCCTCTGTGAGAACCTCATGGCTGAATTTACGGAGTTTGAAGCATTGCTCAGCGATGAAGCGGTGGCTAGTAAGTACGGCTTCACCACCGAAAACGTGCTGTGTATGTTTTTGCCCAACACCTACGAGTTTTTCTGGACGACCACCGCCCCGGAATTGCTGGCGCGGATGGCGCGGGAGTACGAAAAGTTCTGGACGGCCGAGCGGCGGCAGCAGGCCGATTCGCTGGGCATGACGCCGGTGGAGGTGTCGATACTGGCTTCCATTGTGGAATCGGAGACCAACAAGCCCGACGAGGCCCCGGTTGTGGCGGGCTTGTATATGAACCGCTTGGACCGCAACATTGCGCTGGAGGCCGACCCGACGCTGGTGTTCGCTGCGCAGGACTTCACCATCAAGCGGGTGCTCAACAAGCACAAAGAAATCGATTCGCCTTACAATACGTATAAGTACCCCGGTCTGCCGCCCGGACCCATTCGCATTCCGTCGATTGGCTCGGTGCAAGCGGTATTAGATCATCAGGATCATAATTACATCTTTATGTGCGCGCGCGAGGACTTTTCGGGCTACCATAACTTTGCCACTAACCTGAGCGCCCACAACGCCAATGCCCGACGCTACCAACGCGCCCTGAGCGAAGTCGGCATCTACAACTGATGTATCAGCACTCGCTACAACTACGGGTTCGTTACGGGGAAACCGACCAGATGGGCTACGTGTACTACGGCCACTATGCCGCCTACTGCGAGGTGGCGCGGGTGGAGGCGTTGCGCAGTTTGGGAATGAGTTACAAGCAGCTGGAGGAGAGCGGGGTGATGTTGCCGGTGCTGGAGCACCACGCCTACTACCACCGCCCGGCGCACTATGATGATCTGCTAAGTATCACGGCGACCATCCGGGCGATGCCTACGGCGATTATTCGGTTTCAGTACGAATTTCACAATGAGCAGCGCGACCGGCTGCATACCGCCGAGACGAAGCTCGCGTTTGTCCGATCCGACAGTATGCGTCCTTGTCGCCCGCCGCAGCAACTAGTAGCCCTTTTGCGCCCGTATTTTTCTGACGAAGCATTTGGCAGGAATAAAGAAAAGCCATAGATTTGCGCACTAGTTTTACAGAGAGTTGGCAGAGTGGTCGAATGCGCCGGTCTTGAAAACCGGAGACCTTCACGGGTCCGGGGGTTCGAATCCCTCACTCTCTGCTTTTCTGCTTCGGCTCGTTTCTAAATCCTTGGAAACGAGCCGTTTGCGTTTGTAGCGCTTTCGAAATGTTTCAGTTTTACTGTAGCTGTTGAAGTTTCTTACTGAAGGTAATCTAAGAATCCATCCGTAGCCACGTACAGCATGTAGCAGTTAAAAATCAAGGTGGCGGCTAGTGCGGCATTCATCAACCAACCAATCGTATGCTCTTTACCGGCTTGCCTCCGAACACCGGAACGATAATCCCCGACAGGGCAATCAGCACCACGATGGTTCGGTACAACGGACGGCTCAGGCGGCGGGGCGTTTGGTGGTAATCAGATAACAACCAGGGGAAGAGTAATAGATTGGGAAAGATTGAGGACAGTCCCGCCGCGATGATGCCGATGGCAAACAGCGACATGGCAAACTCTCCGGCGAACGGTTCCAAAGCTTCGGAGCAGGACACCTATTTTTTGTCTCAGTGTTGCAACGTTCATTGTTGGGTTGTTTAGTGAATGCTGGATGATTTTCTGGGTGGCATTCCATGCTGGGTAAGATACTGGCTACTCCCACAAGATGTTCCATCTGGCCATCAATGCGAGTCACTAGTGTCGGGCACCGCATGACCGACCCCGGCACCGCCGATAGCGATCGTTGGCTATCGTCTTAGTTAGTTTTTCACAAAATTTACTATTTTTATGCCTTTGACACTGTGCGTGTACTATCGGTAGCTGCTTTGGCAGATCACGCTGCTTTGCGTATAACTTGCCTCGATCTTAGATAGTGCGGGTAGAGGTTGAAAATTCCTTTAAATACCGAGAACTGATCCGAGCCGGATCTACCTTTCTGCCCAAGCAGAGCGTGCGGAATCCGGCCACTTCACCGGTCGACCGGCAGCAAGCAGCGGTGAGCGCATAAAGCACCCTGATCCGATGCGGCTTACTACAAATACTTTGCTTACTTCTTCATCAGAGAGGGCTCAGCCGCTTTTTCCAAGGGCATAGAAAGATTATAAAAACTAACAGGACAGCGATAGCAATGCACCGAAAAAAAACCTTGCCGATCATCGTTTACGCACTAAGTGCGGCTCTTTTTATCCTGAACACCCGCTGTTCCTCTCCCGAAGAATCTGCTCTGAATATTCACCAGGGGTCGCACGTAGTGCTTGTCGGCAACAACCTGCCTTCTCGGATGATGCACTACGGCCACTTCGAGACGGAACTGCAACTGCGCTACCCTGACAGCCTGCTGTTCATTCGCAACATGGGCGACGGGGGCAACACCCCGGGGTTCCGCCCCCACTCCGCCCGGGAGTCTCCCTGGGCGTTTCCGGGGGCCAAAGACTTCCAGACCGAACTGGCCGAAAACTCGGGCAGCCAGGGACACTTCCCCTCTCCCGATGAGTGGCTTACCCAGCTGAAAGCCGACGTGATCATTGCTTTTTTCGGCTACAGCGAATCGTTCCGGGGCGAAGCGGGCCTGGATAACTTCCGGGCCGAATTGAACGCTTTTGTGGAGCATACGCTGGGCCAATCCTACAACGGAGCTTCCCCACCGCAGTTGGCATTGGTGTCGCCCACCGCCTTTGAAGATCTTTCCGATGCGTATGACCTGCCCGACGGGGCGCAAGAGAACAAGAATCTACAATTATACACTGAGGCGATCCACCAGGTGGCTACGCACCACAACGTGCCCTTCGTCAATGCCTTCACCCTTTCTGAGCAGTGGTACGCCGAAAGCGAGACACCGCTGACCATCAATGGCTTTCAACTCAACGACGCTGGTTACCAGCGCCTGGCTACCTTACTTACCGATCAGTTGTTCGGTGGCGCTTCCGTTGCCAGCGAAGCGAACCGTGAATTGGTGCACGCGGCCGTGCAGGAAAAGAACTGGATGTGGCACCAGGACTTTAAGATTCCCAACGGCGTGCACGCCTACGGCCGTCGCTACGATCCCTTCGGACCCGACAACTACCCCTACGAAATCGCCAAGATCAGGGAGATGACTGCCCTGCGCGACCAAGCCATCTGGCAGGCCACGCAGGGTAAGCGAATGGACCTGTCGGCCGCCGACCAAAAGACGGACCCGTTGCCGCCCGTAAAGACCAACTACGATCCGGGCCAGAGCAACGATACCACCTACCTCTATGGGCAAGCTGCCCTGGATAAGCTGCACGCCGCTCCGGGCTACCAGATCGAGCTGTTTGCTTCGGAAGAAGACTTTGCCGATCTGGCCAATCCGGTGCAGTTATCCTTCGATAATAAAGGACGCCTGTGGGTGGCCACCATGCCCAGCTATCCCCACTACCGCCCCGGCGACCAGAAGCCCAACGACAAGCTCATCATCCTGGAAGACACCGACGGCGACGGCAAAGCCGATAAGCAGACCACCTTCGCCGACGGCCTGCACCTGCCGTTGGGCTTCGAGCTGGCGGCGGAAGGGGTGTACCTGTCGCAGGGCACTAACTTTATGCTGCTCACCGACACCGACGGCGACGACCGGGCCGACACCCGCGAGATTCTGCTCAGCGGCTTCGACGATCACGATACCCACCACGCCCACAGCGCCTACACCACCGACCCCTCGGGAGCCATTTACATGGCCGAAGGCATCTTCCTGCACACCAACGTGGAAACCCCCTACGGACCCGTACGCGCTACCAACGGCGGCTTCTACCGCTACCAGCCGCAGCGGCGTCAGCTTGAGCGCACCGCCCAACTGCCGATCCCCAACCCCTGGGGCATTGCCTTTGACGACTGGGGGCAGCACTTCTTCGCCAGCACCTCCAACCCCAACGTGCACTGGATGATGCCCGGCACCGTGAAACCCCGCTACGCCACCTCGATGCCCAATACGCATAGCCTGGTGGAAGAAGCCCAGCGGGTGCGCCCCACCTCCGGACTGGAGTTTGTTTCTAGTCGGCACTTTCCGGATGCCGTGCAGGGCGACTGGCTCATCAATAACACCATCGGTTTTCTGGGTGCCAAGCAGCACACGCTGGTCGACGACGGCACCGGCTACCGCAGCGAACACCGGCAAGACTTGTACTGGGGCGACGACCCGAAGTTTCGTCCGGTGGATATGGAGTTTGCTCCCGACGGCTCGCTCTACGTGGTGGACTGGCACAACGTGCTCATCGGCCACATGCAGCACAACGCCCGCGACCCCCTGCGCGACCACGTGCACGGACGGATCTACCGCATCACCTACCCGGCGCGTCCGCTGGTGAAACCGGCGACCATTGCGGACGCTCCCATCGACACCCTGTTGAACAACCTGAAACTTCCGGAGTACCGCAGCCGCTACCGCACGCGCCGCGAACTGCGGGGCCGCGACGCCCAGGAAGTGCAAGCCCACCTGTGGAACTGGATTGATCGCCTCGATCTAAACGACGCCCGCTACGAGCACCACTTGCTAGAAGCGCTGTGGGTGACCTGGGGGCTGAACAAGGTGGACGAACGGCTGCTGCGGCAGTTGCTGCAGGCCCAAGACCCGCGGGTGCGGGCGGCGGCGGTGCGGGTGCTGCGCTACAATGGTCACCAGGTGGAGCAGGCCGAACTGCTGCAACGGGCGGCCGGAGATGAGAACGGGCGGGTGCGGCTGGAAGCCATTACCACCGCCTCCTGGTTAGAAAAAGAGGCGGGCCTGGCGGTACTGAAAGTAGCCAATCAGCACCCCATCGACGATTGGATGAAGGATTCTTACGAAACCGCGGAGGCGCACCTCAACGGCCGCCCCGTGCAACGTGATACCGACGAGATGGTGGCCACCCGAATGGCGGGTCCGGCGAGCGCGCTGTTTAAAGCGGGCCAGGAGATCTACTCCCGCGAGGGCTACTGCGAAACCTGCCACCAGCCCAACGGGAAGGGGCTCGCTGCCTCGGGCTTCCCCCCGCTGATGGGCACACCCTGGGTAACGGGCAGCGAAGAACGTCTCATCAAAGTGGTGCTCAACGGGCTGTACGGTCCGATGGAGGTGCTGGGCCAGTCTTATCTCGGCCAGGTGCCCATGACGCCCTTCGGAGGAATGCTTAACGATGAGGAAATAGCTTCGGTGCTCACCTACGTGCGCAACTCCTTTGGCAACGTGGCCTCGCCCATTACGCCCGAAACCGTGCAGGCAGTGCGGGAGGCCATCAAGGGCAAGACCAGATTCTATACCCCGCAGGAGCTGCTGGAAGAACATCCGATTTTATAGTATATTTCTGCTCGTGGTTCAACGGCCAGGTCGCCAAATAGCGTATTCCGCCTACGCAATTCTCTTGTTTGTTTAATACCCAACGAATATCGCCCCAGGATAATGCAAAGTCCGCTTGTTTTTATTTAATATTCGGTCGGTAACCTTATTAAACCGTCCGATTTTGAGTAATTGTGGCCCAGCAGAATCCTAAGTCCCCTTGCTTTAATTTAAATACAGCTCGGAATCAGGATCGTTGAGCAACATTTAGAGCACTCGCGGCTCAGCAGAATCCTAAGAAGCTGTTTTAAAACCTATTGAAGTTTGAGGTCAAACTAAAAACGTACTCATGACAGGACAGTTATAGAGTTGAGAGACAACATAACAAAGACCGCCATGAGTACTGAACAAAAGAATAGTAAAAGGAGAAGGTATCCTAGCGATATCAGTAAAAACGGATGGAAGCACCTACGCAAACTTCTACCGGTAAAAGAGACTGACCCTAGCCGGGGGGGAAGGCCATCTGCTGACTTGCATCAGGTGGTCAATGCCATCTTTTATGTGGTGAAGACCGGTTGCCCTTGGCGCTGTTTACCTCATGATTTTCCTTGTTATGCCACCGTGTTTGGCTATTTTAATCGCTGGAGTAAGGATGGTACTTGGCAATGGATACACACCCAGTTTGTTAAGAAGGTAAGAAAGAAAATGAAGCGCAATAAACGTCCCAGTGCTGCCTGTATAGATTCTCAATCCAGCAAAACTACCGCTAGTGGGGGTGAACACCGAGGTTTTGACGGCGGCAAGCAGGTAAAAGGTCGCAAACGATTTATTCTCACCGACACGCAAGGTTTACTACTGGCCGTGTGGACATGTGCGGCCGGGATTTCTGAGAAAGCGGGTGCTATGTATTTGCTGCGCTATATTAAACGTATCAACTGTCTACACAACTTATGTGAGCGTATTGAGCTAGTTTGGGTGGATGGGGGATACCGCGGTCCCAGTTTGCTTGACTACGTACGCAAACTATGGGGTTGGACTTGGCAAGTGGTCTTGCGAACCGACGAGAAGAAGGGCTTTAAAGTATTACCCCGAAGATGGGTCGTAGAGCGTACTTTCGCTTGGATATTGAATGCTCGTAGGCTGAGTGTGGACTACGAAAAGACTAGAAAAAACAGTCAAAGCATGGTCTACCTGGCTATGCTACCGCTAATGATTAGACGCCTAAACTAGTTTTAAAACAGCTTCTAAGTCCCCTTGGTTTCATACGAATACAGGTTGGGAATAGGATCGCAGCGCTACATTGTACTGATGTTCATCTCCGTATAATTCAAATTCCTGGTCGATTTGCTTGGGTCAACGACGAAAAGACGCTCAGTACCCGTAAAATTAGGGATGATTGCGGGGCAGCGCATTGATTGAGTATTAACTTACGGGGTTGCTCATCAGGATAATGTCACCACCAGGAGTGCAAGAAAGGAAAACCAGCATTGCCATACCGGCTCTCCGCACTTTCTTTGGGCACTTATTTATGATTTTGAGTCAGTTATGCATAAATTGAGCGGAAGCATTGAGGCCATAGTATCATCAATCATCTGAATAAAAAGCCTATCATTAGTTGTGTGCGAAAAAATCAGATGCTACCAGCTCGGGCGATTCTACCGGTAGTCGTGGTTGGCGAGGTGCGCGCCTTTGCTCTGAAAGCAAATTGGGGCTACCAAAAGGTGAGTCATAGCAAACCCATTAAACCTATCCCTAAAAACATCAACCTTCCCAATGAAAAGCAGTCACCGAACAACCTTACTTCCCCCTAATCTTTTGAAAATCTTCGGTCTATTGGTATCCTTTACCTTATGCGCCTCAATCGCAAGTGCCCAGTCCAATCCGCAGTGGATCACGTACGCGTCCAAGGCCGGACCGGGGCAGGGCAAGCACATTGTGCTGGTGAGCGGCGATGAAGAATACCGCTCCGAAGAGGCCCTGCCCATGCTGGCCGCGCTGCTCAACCAACACCACGGCTTCAAGACCACCGTGCTGTTTGCCCTGGACCCGAACGGTGAGATTAACCCTGAAAATACCTCCAACATTCCCGGACTGGAGCAACTGCAAAGCGCGGATCTGATGATCTTGTTCACCCGCTTTCGGGAACTGCCCGACGAGCAGATGAAGCACATCGATGCGTACCTAAAGGCGGGCAAACCCATCATTGGCATGCGCACCGCCACCCACGCCTTTCGCTACGAGAAGAACAAAAACAGTCCCTACGCCAAGTACAGTCACGATAGCAAGGCCAAGGGTTGGGAAGATGGCTTCGGTCGGCAGGTGCTGGGCGAAACCTGGATCGACCACCACGGTAACCACGCCAAAGAAGGCGCACGGGCGCTCATCAACGGCATCGAGCAGCGCAACGACCACCCTATTTTGCGCGGCGTGCACGATATCTGGGTGCCTACCGATGTATACGGCACCCGGCAGCTCACCGGCGACCCCACCGTGCTGGTCTGGGGCCTGCCTACCAGTGGCATGACTGCTGACGCTCCGCTCAACTGGCAAAAATCAGTGATGCCGATGGCTTGGACCAAGGAATATACGAACGAAAGTGGGTCGTCTGCCAAAATATTCACCACCACCATGGGTGCTTCCGTTGATCTGAAGAGCGAGGACTTGCGCCGCCTGCTGGTGAACGCCTGCTACTGGGCACTGGATATGGAAGAGCAGATTCCTGAGAAAAGTGAAGTGGCCATTGTGGGACCCTTCAACCCGACGATGTTTGGCTTCGGAGGTTTTCAAACCGGCAAGAAGCCCACTGACTACGCCCTAAAGTGAGCTTCTACGAACCAAAGCCCGGGCTGAATCAGTTCGACCAGCATCCAGTGGATATTCAAAATCGGTTTCTACTCGTACCTAAATTATTCGCATAAACCATCAAAATCCACCTCCATGGCCCCTTCTCTACGCCGCTTGGCTCCCTTCGGGATCGTTTTCTTGCTGCTCTTGCTCGCCGGGGCCATTTACTTCGTGCTGGCCCAGCAGGATGAGCAGCAGATCGACTTCAACGCCGACATCCGTCCGATCCTTAACAAGAAGTGCATCACCTGCCACGGGGGAGTGAAGCGTTCGGGTGGCTTCAGTCTGCTGTTTCGCACCGAGGCGCTGAGTCCCAACGAGTCGGGCCACCCGGCTATCGTGCCCGGCGACGTGGGGGCCAGCGAGATGCTGCGCCGCATCAACCACCCCGACCCCGAAGAGCGCATGCCGCCCGAGAGTGCGCCGCTGCCGCCGGAAGAAATTGCGCTGCTCACCGAATGGATTGAGCAAGGTGCGAAATGGGAAGACCACTGGGCCTACGTGAAGCCCGAACCGATTGCCCTGCCCAAGGTCAGCAACTCATTTTGGACTGATCCTAGTGGCATCGACCGCTTCGTACTGCGCACCCTGCACGATCACCAACGGTCCCCCTCGCCCGCCGCCGACCGGGCCACGCTGCTGCGTCGGGTGTCGCTCGACCTCACCGGCCTGCCGCCCACCTGGGAAGAAACCCAAGCATTTTTGCAAGACAAAAGCCCAGCCGCCTACGAAAAGCAGGTGGATCGGCTGCTGGCCTCACCGCGCTACGGCGAACGCTGGGCGGCCATGTGGATGGACCTGGCCCGCTACGCTGATTCCAAGGGCTACGAAAAAGATGGGCACCGCTCGGTCTGGCAGTACCGTGATTGGCTCATCCGAACCTTCAACGACGACATGCCCTTTGATCAGTTTACCGTGGAGCAACTGGCCGGTGACCTGCTGCCCCACCCCACCGACGAGCAGCGCATCGCCACGGCCTTCCACCGCAACACCATGAACAACGACGAAGGCGGCACCGACGACGAGGAGTTTCGGGTGGCCTCGGTGATTGATCGGGTGAACACCACCTGGGACGTGTGGCAGGCCACCACGATGGCATGCGTGCAGTGCCACAGCCATCCCTACGACCCCATCCGGCACGAAGAATACTACCAATTCATGTCCTTCTTCAACAACAGCGCCGACGCCGACGTGCCCAGCGAGTCGCCCACGCTGAAAACCTTTGCCGAAGCGGATCAGGCCAGGCTCGAGGAAGTGAAGAACTGGGTGATCAAGCACACCGCCTCGAACGACGACAAACTAGCGCAAGCCGATGACTTTGTGCAGTTAATGAAGATCACTGAGCCGAAACGGCATCCGGCCTCCTACGATTCTATCACCAATGGCTCGTTGCAGGACGGCAAGTACCTGGGCGTGGCCGACGGCGGCTTCGCCCGCATCCCGAACGTGACGCTGCGCGGCCGCAATCACATGTACGTTAGCTACGCGGCCGACCGAAGCACTGGCCAGGTCGAGATTCGTCGGGATGCCGTAGACGGCAAGTTGCTGGGCACCTGGGCGGTGCAAGCGAACGAAGGCGGCTGGGGTTTTGAAACCATTTCGGTACCCATCACCCCGATTGAAGGCACCTACGATATCTTCCTGGTCTTTCGCGACGAAACCCCCGATAAGGCGCTTTGCCTCATTGAGTGGGTGCTGTTTCATGCCCCGCTACCCGGGGCCAACCAAGCGGCCTACGCTAGCACTAATCAAACGATGTTTCAGCTCATCAACACCCCGGAAGGCACCATTGAAACCCCGGTGATGAGCGACCGTCCCGCTGACTACCGCCGTGCCACCCACGTGTTTGAGCGGGGCAACTGGCTGGTGCACGGCGAAGCGGTGGAACCCGGGGTGCCCCACGCCTGGAACGCGATGGCTCCCGGTGCCACGCCCGACCGCCTGGGCATGGCGCAGTGGCTGGTGAGCAAAGACAATCCGCTCACGGCGCGCGTGGCGGTGAACCGCTTCTGGGCCAAGCTCTTTGGCATCGGCATTGTGGAAACCGTTCGAGGACTTCGGTACGCAGGGCTTCAAACCCTCGCATCCCGAGTTGCTCGACTGGCTGGCGCAGGAGTTGATGTACGAGCATAATTGGAGCATCAAGAAATTGCTCAAGCAACTGGTGATGTCAAATACCTATCAGCAAAGTTCGCAGGTATCGCCGGAGCTGCTGGAGAAAGACCCCGACAACCGCCTCCTGGCCCGGGGTCCACGGGTGCGGCTTCCGGCCGAACAGTTGCGCGACCAAGCCCTGGCGGTAGGCGGGCTGCTCAGCGACAAGATGTACGGTCCGAGTGTGATGCCACCCCAGCCCGCCGGAGTGTGGCAAGCGGTGTATAGCAACCTGGAGTGGAAAACCAGCGAGGGTGAAGACAGCCACCGCCGGGCTTTGTACACCTACTGGCGCCGCACCAGTCCGTACCCCTCGATGATGTCGTTCGACACGCCTAGCCGGGAGTTCTGCGTTACGCGGCGCATCGATACCAACACGCCCTTGCAGGCCCTGGTGATGCTAAACGATACGGTATACGTGGAAGCCGCCCGGGGCCTGGCCCAACGGGTGTTGTCCGGCGAAGACTCGCTCGTGGCGGATACGGCCCCCGCCGCGCAAATCAAAACCGCCTACGCATTCGCTTTGTCACAAGACATCAGTCCGGAAAAGCTCGAGGCCCTGCTGGCGCTGCACGAGGAAGCTACGGGCTACTACGCGGAGAACCCGGAGGAAGTACCCAAACTGGTGGGTGAAGAAAATCCCGGACTCGCGGCCCTAACGGTGGTGGCCAGCGCGATTATGAACCTGGATGAGTTTGTGACGAAGGGGTGAGGTTGGATACGCTCCCCGCTGGATGGGTGGGATAACTTTCTACCGGGCAAAGACGCTGAAGAAAATATAAACGGGCGAGCGGTGCCTTGGCTACCCGCGTAGCAGGAAAAAATCCGGGCTGACTATTTTAGCCGAACGCCCTTCCTGCCCCCCTGGTTTGCCGACATAAGGTGATAGACCAGCGGTAGTTGTTTTTAGACAACCTTAGTGTGGCGGGGCGGGTAGGAGCCGCAGATGGAAAAGCAGCGTTTAGATTGACTCAAGGTATATCAGAGCAGTCGCGCTTAACTTTCTACACCGTCAGTTCGGAATTTTTCAAAGCGTAGCGGTGGGGGCCACCCCGCGGAAAATATCCGAGAGTTCTCTGGCAGATTGCTCGAGGGGCTGGTTAAATCCTTGTAGCAACGCAGTAAGGTCTTGGGGTAGGTTGAGTTTAAGCGTTTGCATGTTCATAGTTTAGCGTAGAGGAATATACAGGTACTATAACAGGAAGTTAGCTTGAAAGCAATTCAATACAGTCAAATGCACGAGAGCGACCGATAATCGGGAAGTAGCGTAGACCAGACGGATAGGAGACAGAAGCAGTGCTATTGCTGCCGAGGGCGACTTAGTTGTCTGGCAAACGGAACGTGGTAGGCGACATACCGGTCTTTTGCTTGAACAAGCGGCTAAAGTACTGGGGATACTCAAAACCTAACGCGTACGCAATGTCAGCGACGGGGGCATCGGAAGCCAGTAGTTTTACCTTGGCTTTCTCTATCAACTGGTAATGGATGTGCTCTTGGGTGGTCTTTCCGGTGAGTGATTTTAGCAAGTCGCTTAGGTACTTAGGCGAAAGATGAAGCTGATCGGCGAAGTAGTTGACGCTTGGCAAGCCCGATTGTAGGACTTCTGCGTGATCAAGGCATTGGTGTAGCTTGCTCTCGAAGGTGTTTAGCACCGAAGAACTAATATCATTTCTCAGGATAAACTGCCGACTGTAATAGCGCTGCGCGTAGGTAAGCAGTAGCTCAATATTAGATAATACCACTTGCTTACTGTATTGGTCAATGGGCCGCTGGTACTCGGTCTGGATGTTGCCGAAGATGATGTCCAGCGTATTTTCTTCTTCTTGGGACAAATGCAACCCTTCGTTTACCTGGTAGTCAAAAAAACCGTAGTCCCTTATCGTGTTGGCCAGTGCTGATCCGGCTAGCAGTTCTTGTTGGAAGAACAGCATCCAACCGGTGGCTCGCTTCAGAATTTCCAGTTCAAACGAGAGGACCTGGAGCGGAGCGGTGAAGCCCAAGGCGCCTTCCTGAAAATCGTAGCTAGTGCGGCCGTACTTCAAGTAGCCCGACAGGTTTTTTTTCAAACCCACGGCGTAGAACCCGTAGGTCAAATATTGGGGAAATCCCGGGCCGTCATTAGATAGTTCCTCGAGCCGATGAACACTGAACAGCGGGTGTCGGGGCGGAGGGCCACCGGCTACCTGGTGCAATAGATGGATCGAGTCTATGTGGTGGATATCAGGCATAGCAGCAGTGGTGTTATATTGACAACGGCATTCGTATTCGAAAAGATTAGTTGTCTTGGTTCAGAAAAGCTTTTACGTAGTGCCTACAATCAGTATTGCAGACCGTTTTTCTCAAAACCGCCAACCCAGCAAAAAAGTCGGCAAAAAAGTGGGAGGAACCACGCTATTGATGCTATAGCGGCTATCGCCCACCGTTCGCTCCTCGGTATTGTTAAGAATAAAGATCAGGTTGTAAAAAGCCCCCACGTGGAATTTTGGCTTCTTAAACGGATACCAATTATAACCCAGACCAACGCTGGCGTACCAATTGTTGAAAGAGTTTTCCTGACCCGCGTCTTCGGTGATCGTCCACCCTTCGTACCCCACGGTGCCCAACGCATAAAATCCCCGGTCGACGTTACTATCAGTAAAGCGGTACCTTACGTTGAGGCCCACCAGGTAGTCCCAGTCTACCGTGATGTCTTCGTTATTATCAAAGAACTGGTCGCGGGCAACATCCGGTAGCTCAAACCCAGCTTCGGCAGCCAGACCGAACGACCATTTTTTTGGTAGATGATAAAATCCCTTCACGCTGTAACCTCCTAACGCATAGAAAATCGGATTGACGGTGACGGAGAAGCTTCCGCGCTCGCTCTCTGGCTGACCTTGGGCCTGAAGATGGGTTGCCACCAAGACAGATATACAGAATATAATTATTGCTTTATAAATCATCGCTTTAACGTCTTTAGGTGAGTGTAAATCAGTTACAAATTCTTTCTTGACAGCTTCCCAGGGGTTGACCCAAAAACTCGCCGTTGACAACCCAATTAAGGTATTCTTCCGAAGATACGATTTGACCCTGCTGGTTTACATTGATGCGGAACACGTACACATTGTTGTAGGGAGTCCCGGTTTCTTCTACGGTAAACTGTCCGTTGGTCTGCGCAAAGACCGTGGTACCGTTATCCGCTGAGGTGAGGCGCACGTCAGTGAATCGGATGGGGGAGAAAGTGGCGAAAATTTGGTTGAAGTAGATCTCTATGGCACCGATTCCATCGTAAACGATCGGGTCCTGGGTCGCATTGGGATTCATCATGACGGTCACGGAAGACGACTCGCTGAATAGCTCGAAGACTGAGGGACTTTCTTGCTGGAAACGTTCTAAGAATGTTTCTACCACCGCTACTCCGTCAACCTCAGGAGTAGCACCGGTGCCTTCGTCTTCTTCGCAAGCCGTTTGAGAAACCAGCAACGGGATAAACAGCAGTAGGAATGTGATCTTTTTCATAGTATTTTAAAATAAATGGTGAATAAGGAATAGTTAAAAATTGTCAATCAGAAGTTAGGGCAAATTGACCACCGCCCATTGCTATGATAGCCAGCAGGCTGACAATGATTAATTGCGGATATTCCCAACCGCCCCCTGCTTCATGAAATACCCAGCCGTTAGGAAAGTGGTATACTAAAATACCTACGCTGACCGGCAACAGCATCATCGCCGCTAGCCGCGAGAATACTCCCAATATTAGTAGCAGTCCCGCGATAATTTCTACCCCGGTAGCAGCATAGCTGTTCCACACCGGAAAGCCCTGCTCCACGAAGCCTCTGTTCACTTCTTCCATTCCCACCACGAAGGGCTTGCCGATGCCGTGCAGAAAGAACATGCCGCCCAGGGATAACCGAAGGAGCAGGGAGGCCAGGTCTAGATTGGGAGCAAACTTTAGTAGGTTCATCATTGACACAAAGATCACTAGGATTTCCTAAGGGAAAGTATACGAATGGCGGAAGGTCGTATACAAAGCAGCCAACTGCCGAGAAAGGTATACGAGAATCAGCGGTTTGTTTAAATCCACCGGCTTGGCAACGCCTACCTTTATTGTCAACAAAGCCAATCACCATGAAAAAGAGAATCGCAACCCTAGTGGGCTTACTCACGATAATATTAAGCTCCGCCTATTCGCAAGAGGCCGCCGACCATAAGATTTACGTAGAGCTTGAGCCCTTACAATTTATCAGCAACGGTTTCTCAGTGGTAGGTCACTACTCGATAAATGACCGGTTACAGATAGGGGCCAACGTGTTTGCCTCAACGCTCTCGGAAGGCTTCAACAGTTTAGTGTTCGACTTTGATGAATCTATCGACCTGGAGGCGACCCAGCAACTCGGCATCAACTTGTCGGTCCGGTATTTTTTGAGCAAGTCCAACGAAGGGTGGGTGGTCAGTTTGCCCATCGGCTACGAAACCTGGGAACTGGAAGGTATGAATACGAACTCCTCTGCCGATTATGACTTTTGGTACCTTAGCCCCCGCATTGGGTACCTTTGGTATCCGTTCCGCAAAAAGAGGCTTTACGTACTAGGCGAAGTGGTAGGCATTGTACCCATCGTTACCGACGGCACTGTCTTGCTCGACGTATTCACCGGTGGAACTCAACCCTTTCATTCCGTTTCCAGGTTTGGGGATTGGCCTCCGATTCTAAAGAACAGAAAATTCTGCTGGTGGCTATACTTCGACTTTCCATTGGAACGGTCAGTGCGCATTTGCTTTCAAGTCTCAAATCACAGACTGGCTTTCTAACATTATCCCGAAGAATTTCGTACAATTGGATAACATGAATAAAGACCAAGATACGATAGCGATCCACAGCAAGGGCGGACGCCTGTACGTTAACCCGGCGGATATCATTGCCAGCGAACAGGGGCGACAGGTGCTGGCGCGCTTTAAAGCGTCTTCTATTTACCAAGCTATCAAGCAAAGAAAAGGCAAGCCTTCCAGTGCGGCCTAGCCGGGTATGCCCTTCAACCTACTGCTTCTTCCCCTGATGGGCGGCTACTACCTGCTCGTCACTTCCCGCTTCACCAAGTATATCCACCAACGTATTGACCGCCAGCGGCTGATTTTCAACTCAGTGGTGGTGGGCATCGCCCTGATCTTTCTGTCCGTTGTCATCACCCAAACCGTGGGCTACCTGCTGCCCGCCTGGACCGAAGGTACCAAGCAAGCCGTGCCGTTGCAACTTCCCTACACCGGCACCGCCGTGCTCTCGCTGCTGTTCGGCATCGTTCTCCCGCACCTTTCTAATCTTTTCATTGACAAAACCCGCGCCCTGAGTCGCTCCATCAAGCTAACCGGCAACGAACTGGAGCAACTCATCAACGGCGCATTCCTAGATGCTTCTCTGCTGTCTTTCACGATGAAGAACGGCAAAGTATACGTCGGCTGGCCGGTATCGCTGCCGCGCCCCTCCCGGGATTCTTACTTATCGGTGCTGCCGCTGTTCAGTGGCTATCGAAACGCCGAACAGGATATCACTTTCACCAGCATGGTCGCTCGGACGTTGATAGTGAGGTGGCGGTCGATCTCCTCGGCAGTGAGTGTGCCGAGCGCGCCCATGGTGCTGTAGGTGTGGTTGGCTACGAGAATGTCGAGGTGGCCAAGTGCGCACGCTGCGCTGATGACTCGGTTCGGAGCGTTAGGATCGGATAGGTCGGCCTCAACGGACGCAACGCGGGTGCCGTGGCGGCGAAGTTCTACGACCAGTGGACCGAGTCCACCGGGATCTGCCCCCCACGCCATCTCATCGTCGTACGGCCGGAATGCGTGAACGAGTAGGTTGGCCCCGAGCGATGCGAGCCGGTCGGCGATGGCGAACCCGATGCCGATGCGGCGGCTGCACCCCGTTACAAGGGCGAGACGTCCGTCAAGCGGTCGATTTTCCTGGATTGCCATGTCGTAGAGAGTTATTAAGAGCGTAGTAGAACTACTGATTGAGCCGAAAGGTACGCGGAAAACGTCCGGAACGCAATCGCTACGCCGCCGCCCGTCCGCATTGAGCCGACCGTATGTTGCTCTCTGCCAACACAACCTAGCTTTTGCTCTTGTTTTTACTCATATTGCGATCACCGTGAACCAGCGTCTGCTCGCCTACCTCCAACTCGCCCGTCCGGCCAACATCGTCACCGCCGTGGCCGACATTCTGGCGGGCTTCGCCGCTTCGGGTGCGCTAGTTGCGCTTCATGCGCTACCCACCGCCGAATGGAGTACGCATCCGCTGGTCGCCAGCCTCGGCTGGCTGATTCTATCCACCGTCGGACTTTACGGCGGCGGCATTGTTTTTAACGACGTTTTTGACGCGGAACTTGATCGCGCTGAGCGGCCCGAGCGGCCCATTCCCCGGGGCGACGCCTCGGTGCGTGGGGCCAGTATTTTAGCAACCCTTTTGCTGGCGATGGGAGTGCTTACTGCCGCCCAGGTGTCGCAACTCAGCGCGCTAATTGCCCTAATCGTGGCCGGACTGGCGGTGCTCTACAACGCCTGGGGCAAGCACCAACGCTTGCTTGGGCCCATCAATATGGGGCTCTGCCGGGGCGGTAATTTGCTACTCGGGGTAAGTGCCATTCCGGCCGCGGTGGTTTCTCTTTGGTTTCTAAGCATCATTCCAATCGTTTATATTGCCGCCATCACCATGATCAGTCGGGGCGAGGTGCACGGCAGCAACCGCGCAGCCCTGTGGGGCGGCGTAGGTATGTACGCCCTAGTGCTTGGTGGGCTGCTGGCCCTGGCTATTGGGGTATCGGTTTCCGTAGAGGTGGTTGTTCCTTTCCTCCTGCTGCTGGGCCTTCTGATCTATCCGCCGCTGCTCCGGGCGCTGCGCAGCAACGAACCGCGTCTGATTGGCCTGGCCGTGAAGGCCGGGGTGCTGTCGCTGATCGTGCTGGATGCTGCCGTGGCGGCTACCTTCGGTGGATGGGTTTTCGGACTTATTGTGCTGCTGTTGCTGCCGCTGTCGCGGTGGTTGGCAAAGCGCTTTGCGGTTACCTAGTAGCATTTTTATACCAGGAATACGTACTTTTAAAGTTTTCAGAACCGCTCCACCACGGTCTGCTGAAAACATCTTATGAAACTAGATCGCTACCACCTTACCTACTGCACCAACATCCATCCCGGCGAGCGGTGGAGTGAAGTGCAGGAGTCGCTATACACTTACTTGCCGCAAATCCGCAAAGCATTGTCTCCCGATCAGCCCTTTGGCATTGGGTTGCGGCTATCGCATCAGGCTACCGAAGATATCCTGGCGGGAGATCAGCTAAAAAGGTTCAGGGCGTGGCTGACGGAGCATAATTACTACGTGTTCACCATGAACGCCTTCCCCTACGGTGGCTTCCACCGGCAGCGGGTTAAAGACGCGGTGCACCGGCCCGACTGGACCACCCCGGAGCGTCTGCGCTACACGCTTCGCTCGTTCAACGTGCTGGCTCAATTGCTACCCAACGATACGGAAGGAGGAATTTCCACCTCGCCGCTTTCGTATCGGCTGTGGTTCACCGACAAAGCCGCACGGAATGCGGTTCGCAAATCAGCAACGCATCACCTTGCCCAGGTGGCCGCGTATCTGTACCGCCTGCGCCAAACCACCGGTCAACTGCTGCACCTCGACCTGGAACCTGAACCCGACGGATTGCTGGAAAACACGCAGGACGTGATCGACTACTTTGACAACTGGCTGCTTCCCCGGGGCGTTCCGTATCTGCAACAGCAGTTGGGCGTAAGTCCCGACGAGGCGGAAGACTGCCTGCGCACCCACATCCAGATTTGCTACGACGTGTGTCATTTTGCGGTGGGCTACGAACGTCCGCGAGAAGTTTTTGACCGCTGGCAGCGAGCGGGCATCAAGGTAGGCAAGATTCAGATCAGCGCCGCCCTGCGCGCCCGACTTCCGGCAGCGGCAACGGAGCGAACCGCCGTGACGCAGGCGTTTGCCTCGCTGGTAGAATCTACCTACCTGCATCAGGTGATTGCCCGCACGGTTGATGGCGAACTCATTCGCTACAGTGATCTGCCCGACGCACTGGCGCACATCGCCGAACCCCGGGTGCGCGAGTGGCGTACGCACTTTCACGTGCCGATCTTTGTTTCGCAATACGGTGCCTTGGCTGCCACCCAGTCGGATATTCAGGAGGTGCTGGCTATCTTGCGGGAAGCGCCGCTCACGCCGCACCTGGAAGTGGAAACCTATACCTGGGAAGTGCTGCCCCCGGAGATGCGCCTCGGACTCGCCGAGTCAATCACCCGGGAGTTGCAATGGGTGCTAGAACATTACCAAGCATGAAAAAAACCGTAGTCCTAGACGTCGTCGCTTTGTCTCCCCGCGTAGTGGGCCAGCACACTCCCTTTCTCTCCGAATGGATTAGCCGGGGCAAGCAGTTGTCGATCGACCCGGTGCTGCCCGCGGTGACCTGCTCGGCCCAGTCAACCTACCTCACCGGCGAGTGGCCCAGCAAGCACGGCGTGGTGGGCAATGGCTGGTACTTTCGCGACGAGTGCGAGATCAAGTTCTGGCGACAGTCGAATAAACTGGTGCAGGCTCCCAAGGTCTGGGACGTAGCGAAGCGCATCGACCCTAACTGCACCTGTGCCAACCTGTTTTGGTGGTACAATATTTACTCCTCGGCCGACTACACCGTGACTCCGCGTCCGTTGTACCCCGCCGACGGGCGCAAACTGCCCGACATCTACACCCAGCCGATGGACTTGCGCGACCGCTTGCAGCAGGAACTCGGGCAGTTTCCCCTGTTCGAGTTCTGGGGGCCGAACGCCAACATCAACTCCACCCGCTGGATTGCTGAAGCCACCAAAAAGGTAGACCAGTGGCACGACCCCACGCTGACGCTCGTCTATTTGCCGCATCTAGATTACAACCTGCAACGCTGCGGCATCGATTTTAGCAAAATCGCCACCGACCTGCGGGATATCGACGAGGTGTGCCGCGACCTGATCACTTACTATGAAGCGCAAGGAGCGCAGGTTATTTTATTGTCGGAATACGGCATCACGAACGTAAATCGGCCGGTGCATATCAACCGGGTGCTGCGCGAGCGGGGCTACATTGCGGTCAAGGACGAGTTGGGCCACGAACTGCTGGACGCCGGAGTGAGCCAGGCGTTTGCGGTGGCCGACCACCAACTGGCGCACGTCTACGTCAACGAAGCCGAGGCGATCCCAAAGGTGAAAGCGTTGCTGGAGAATATTCCGGGCGTGGCCCGGGTGCTGGACGAAGCCGGAAAGAAACAGTACCACCTGAATCACGACCGGGTCGGAAGAATTAGTAGCGGTAGCCGAGCCGGATGCCTGGTTCACCTATTATTACTGGCTGGACGATGCTAAAGCGCCCGATTTTGCCCGCACAGTTGATATCCACCGCAAGCCCGGCTACGACCCAGTAGAAGTGTTCGCCGATCCCGCCATTCGTTTCCTGAAAGCAAAAATCGGCAGCACGCTGTTGAAGAAAAAGCTAGGATTTCGCTACCTTATGGACGTTATTCCGTTGGATGCCACCCTGGTGAAGGGTTCGCACGGAGGCATCGACACTGCATTGGAAGACCGTCCGCTGCTGGTGAGTCAGCACGCTGATTTGCTACCGGACACGGCCATCGCCCCGACGAGCGTGATCGAATGTGATCCTGGCGCATTTGACTATGGAAGATTTGGAGGGGGTTCGGGGGGATGGCGAACGATAAGCAGAGGATTAGATCTTTCTGTCCAATTCACGTCACTATACTGCCTGAGACTGCTTCGGCAGAGTACGTTTTTGCCATTTTAACAATTTAAACGATAAGCCGCTACCTTGCGTTTTATCTATAGCATGAGCATTAGCCTCGCAGTCGCGTCTTTCAATTATCCAGCATATCACCACCCCGAAAGTCCTCCCACCATGAATATTTATCAAGAAGCACTACAACGTCAACTGCAACTGGAAACCCGGCGGCACTTCCTGAAAAAGTGCACCTCCGGACTCGGCGCGGTCGCGCTCGGCTCGCTAATGGGTTGCGAGTTCGGTTCGTCCGCCCCCGCGGCACCCACTTCCATCCCCGGAGTGCTGGCCGATGCCAATCCGATGGCCGCCAAGTTTGCCCACTACGCCGCCCGGGCCAAGCGCGTGATCTACTTGCACATGGCCGGCTCCCCCTCCCAACTCAGAGCTCTTCAACTATAAACCCGAACTGGCCAAACTGCACAACAAAGACTGTCCGCCCTCGCTACTGGAGGGCAAGCGCTTCGCTTTTATCCAGGGCGTGCCCAAGATGTTGGGTCCGCAGGCCACCTTTGCTAAATACGGCGAATCGGATACGATGGTATCGAACCGCTTACCGCACTTTTCTACCATCGTCGACGAGGTTGCCCTGATCAAGTCCATGCACACCGACGAGTTTAACCACGCCCCGGCCCAGCTGCTGATGCAAACCGGCAGTCCGCGCCTGGGTCGCCCCAGCATGGGAGCCTGGGTGACCTACGGACTGGGATCGGAAAACGAAAACCTGCCCGGCTTCCTGGTGCTGGTGTCGGGTGGCAAAACACCCAGTGCGGGCAAGAGCGTGTGGGGCAGCGGCTTCCTGCCGTCGGTCTACCAAGGGGTGCAGTGCCGCTCGGAGGGCGACCCGGTGCTCTACGTTTCTGACCCTGCCGGGATGAACCGCGACCTGCGCCGCCAAACGCTCGATGCCATCAACCGCATCAACCGGCAGGAGTACGAAGAGGTGGGCGACCCGGAGATCATGACCCGCATCTCGCAGTACGAGATGGCCTTTCGCATGCAAACCTCGGTGCCCGAGGTGATGGACATTGCCGACGAGCCCGCCTACATTCACGAAATGTACGGCACCGAACCGGGCAAGGCATCGTTCGCCAACAACTGCCTGCTGGCGCGTCGCCTGGTGGAGAAGGGCGTGCGCTTCGTGCAGTTGTTCGACTGGGGTTGGGACTCGCACGGCTCGGACCGCACCACCGGGCTGAACGCTGGCTTCCAGGACAAGTGTCGGGAAGTGGACCAGCCGATGACGGCCCTGATTAAGGATTTGAAGCAGCGCGGGCTGCTGGACGAGACGCTGGTGATCTGGGGCGGCGAGTTTGGTCGTACACCCATGCAGGAGAACCGCAACGGCAAGGAGATGCCCTTTATGGGCCGCGACCACCACACCGAAGCCTTCACCATGTGGATGGCCGGGGGCGGCATCAAGGGCGGGGTGAGCTACGGGGAGACCGACGAGATCGGCTACTACGCCACCCAAGACCGGGTGCACATCCACGATCTGCAGGCCACCGCCCTGCACCTGCTGGGCATGAACCACGAAAAACTCACCTACCACTTCCAGGGGCGCGACTTCCGCCTCACCGACGTGCACGGCGAGATCGTGAAGGGGGTGTTGGCCTAGAGCGTTTGGGACATCCCCTGCTCTGGAGCGTCGGGTTGAGAGAGCGGATAGAGCAAAGTACGATACAGGCCCGTACATTTGTAAAATCGCGTGCAAACAGGTGTACACCAATCTGGATGTAAGGCTAGACGAGGCGGCGGAAGCCGAACGGCACCAGGGAAGCCCCGTCGGTTGGGAAATCGAAGGCGAAGTCAGTGGGGGCTGCGTGCCGGTGCGTCTGGAGTCGATCAGTGATGACGTTTACTTTCGTCGGGCGGGGTCTTGAGTATATTGTTCCTACTACTTCAAGGTTTCGTTGATGGATAGAGATCACTCACCTTCTCAGCAAATTAAGTTCTAGGTTCTGAGTTGGCCAGAACTCAGAATGGTGAACCTCTTGATAAAGAAAATTATCTATTTATGTAGCAAAAGTAAAAGTATTTATTACATTTATACTTGTCATATAAATAGCAAGCGTATGAAAGCCCCAACCCTGGGTGAATTTGAAGAACTGGTGCTGCTGATGGTGGCCGCCCAGCACGATGAGGCCTACGAAGTGGGAGTGCTGGCAGGGCTGGAAGAGAAGTTGGACAAGAAGCTCAACATCAGCGCCGTGCACGTGGCCCTCAAGCGCATGGAAGACAAGGGCTTCGTGACCTCCCGTTTCGGGGGCATCACGGCCCAGCGGGGTGGACGGCGCAAGAAGTTCTACACGATTACGGCCCTGGGCAAACGGATGCTCAACCAGCAATACGCCCTGCGGGTGGGCATTTACCAGCAGATTCCTAACATATCTTTCAGCTGATGAAGAAATCTCCACCCACACTGGCCCGGCGATTTCTTCATTGGTTTTGCCGGGATGAATATCTGGAAGAGATTGAAGGGAATCTGCTGGAACTGTACGAGAGGCAGTATGAAGAATCTCCTACCAAAGCCCGCCGGAAGTTTATCTGGAACGTGCTGCGTCACTTCCACCCGGCCTTCATCCGGTCTTCTAAAACCTTTTATCCCCAAAACCCTACGATCATGTTCCGACACAACCTGCTGCTCACTTATCGCAACTTTAAACGATACAAAAGCACGTTCATCATAAATCTGATTGGTTTGTCATCCGGCTTAGCCTGTGCGCTGCTTATTTTCCTGTGGGTGAGTGACGAACTGAGCGTAGATAAATTTCATAAGCAGGATAGTCAACTCTATCAGATTTTGGAGAACGTGCAGCAGGCCGGAGATACGATTACCCGCCAAACAACGGCCGGACCCACCGCCGAAGCCTTAGCCGAAGAAATGCCGGAGGTAGCCCTAGCAGTAACGGCTACCACCGATTATCTCACCAATGCTACGCTTTCGGTCAACGATAACGATCTTAAGGCAGAAGGAATATACGCCAGCGCGGACTATTTCAATTTGTTCTCCTACGACCTCATCCAGGGAGCTAAAGATCAGGTACTCTCCGACAAGAAGTCCATTGTGATCTCGGAAAGCCTGGCCGCAAATTTATTTGGCACCACCGAAGATGTCGTCGGTAAGGCGATAGTGTGGCAACACGATAAGCAGTATCAGGTTTCCGGCATTTTCAGTGATCTACCCAGCAACGCTTCTGTTCAGTTTGACTGGGTGCTGACCTTCGAGGGATTTAAAGACGAAAATGAGTGGGTAACCAACTGGTATAATACCGCGCCGCAAACCTACGTGCTCCTGCGAGAAGGTACGGATGTAGCGCAATTTAATCGCAAGATTGCTGATCTGGTCAGAACCAAAACGGAGGGAAATGCCGACCACCGCACCCCCTTCGCTGCCCGTTATTCGGAAAGATACCTCTACGGTCAGTACGAAAACGGAGCGCAGGCGGGAGGCCGAATTGAATACGTCCGCTTATTCTCTATCATTGCGCTGTTTATCCTCCTGATTGCCTGCATCAATTTTATAAATCTGTCTACGGCCCGAGCGTCGCGAAGAATCAAAGAGGTGGGAGTTAAGAAGGCTGTTGGCGCTCAACGTATCGCGCTGGTTCACCAGTATCTGGGCGAATCTCTTTTAATGGCGTTTCTGTCGCTACTCACATCCCTGCTGTTGGTAGGTCTGTTCTTGCCGCAGTTCAATACCATCACCGAAAAGCAACTGGCTCTGCCCTGGGGGGTACCGTTGGTTTCAACCCTGCTGGGCACGGTGTTATTCACTGGGCTTATGGCGGGTAGTTACCCGGCCTTGTACCTCTCAGGATTCAATCCGGCCACGGTGCTCAAGGGCAATGGTGCCCCCGGCAAACGCAACAGTGGAATAGGCGAAGTGTGGGCCCGCAACGGGCTGGTCGTTTTTCAGTTCACGCTGTCCATCATTCTAATCGTGTCGGTTTGGGTAGTCTACCAGCAGATTGAGTTCGTACAGAAGCAGAATTTAGGATACGAGAAAGATAACATCCTACTTATTGTTCGGGAAGGGCAATTGTGGGAAGAAGAAAAATTGGAAACCTTTCTTTCCGAATTAAACAACGTTCCGGGAGTGGTTGCTGCCTCAAGTACTGCGCACGATATGACGGGGCACAACGGGGGCACTTACGGGGTAGGATGGCCCGGAAAGGACCCTGCTGACCGAACTGAATTTGAGCGGCTAGCGGTGAACTACGGGATGATAGAAATGCTGGATATTAAGATGAAAGAAGGAAGAGCCTTCTCGAGGGATTTCAGCACAGACACGGCCAAAATTATTTTCAACGAGGCCGCTATTAAATTTATGGGTCTCACCGACCCGGTTGGCAAGACCGTGCAGCTTTGGGAGAGAGATATGGAAATCATCGGCGTAACGAAAGATTTCCACTTTGAATCGTTTCACGAGGTAGTAAAGCCTTTGTTCTTCTACCTGAATCCTCAACGTACCGACTACGCAATGGTCAAGATAGCGGCAGGAAGAGCGCAGGAAACTCTGGCGCAGCTCCAGCAGCTGCACGGGACGTTTAATCCGGGCTTTTCGTTAGACTATCGGTTTTTGGACGACGATTACCAAGCCCTCTACGCCGCCGAGCAACGTGTTTCCACCCTATCCAAATACTTTGCCGGTATCGCCATCCTCATTTCTTGTCTCGGTCTCTTCGGCCTGGCCGCTTTCACGGCCGAACGGCGACTCAAAGAAATTGGCATTCGTAAAATTCTCGGGGCCAGTGACTTCGGTATCGTTCGTTTGTTATCGGGCGACTTCACCAAGATGGTGCTGGCAGCCATCGTCATTGCTCTGCCCATTAGTTATTTCATCGCCCAACGGTGGCTACAAGACTTCGCTTTCAGCATTGACTTGCACTGGTGGTACTTCGCCGGAGCGGGATTGCTGGCTTTGCTGATTGCTTGGTTTACGGTCGGGCTGCAAACGGTGCGGGCGGCGCGGGTGAACCCGGTGGAGTGCCTACGGGATGAGTGAGTGCTGATACGCTAGTTTAGCCCGGACGGGGCGGGAGTTATATCAGCACTAACAAAGGTAATTTTCTTGTATATTTACCCTCGTAACTACCAGGGGGGTAAACCTTACTTTCGTTCGATATGCGTGATTTCAACCGAAATGAACCTTTGCAAGAGGCAAAAGCCAGTTCGGAATACGAGACGACAACGAAGCTTGTTGGCCAAGCAAAAGAACAAAGCTCACGTTACGGTTCAGTAGCGCACTCGGACGGTGGCCGCGCCATTGGCATTGTACTGGGGGCCTTTGCCGGACAGAGTAATCTGCATCTTTGTCAACGGTTAGAGCTTGGGCGTAAGCATTGGGCGGCTCGTCATGAAGGTTAATGTACTTATGAAGCCGGGGTTGCTGACCAAGGGATTAGTGATCGGGCACTGTTGACCAAAATGCTGGCGGTTCTACAGGATGCCCCCCGCAGTGGTGCGCCGGTGCGTATCAGCATGGCTCAAAAGCAGCAGATTCCTGCCTTAGCTTGTTGTAAGCCACAAGACTACGGGATTCCAATGACTCAACGGAACCGGGAGATGCTAGCCCAAGTGGCTGTTGCCCAAGGTATTGTAGAAACTATATCCCCTCGCTACGTAAGCGAGCTTTAAAAAGCCAACCGGTTACAACCGCATAAGTCTGATTATTGGCTTAATTCCAAGATCAAAGACTGGTCAGCTTTCGTGGCGCGGCTTAATCCAATAGAGAATTGGTTCGGCAAATTGCAGCGTCATGTGATCCGATACGGTAATTTCGCCTCAGTCGCAGAGCTTGAAAACAACATCAATGACTATATTGCCTACTATAACGACTGCTTAGCTAAACCTTTGAACTGAAAGTTTGAAGGCTTTACCAAATCCGTGAAAAATACTCAAAATAATTGTGTGAAAACTTAGTGCCGAAAGCACTAGCTTTATCCGCCTAATCAAATCCTTCCCTTGTGCGCTTGTTGCTTCCCCTAGTGGCCGGAATGTTGCTCAGTACGGTCGGCGTGGCCCAGAAGAAAAACGCTGACTACCGGCTGCTTCTCCAGAAAACAGCCACCCCCGTGCGCATCGACGGGCGGGCCGATGACGTTGCCTGGCAGCAGGCGACCGCCGCCACCGACTTCCACATGGTGCTGCCGATGGACACCAGCCGGGCCCGAGCCCGCACCGACGTGCGGATGGCCTACGATGATAACTTCCTGTACCTGCTGGCCGAGTGCTACCACGCCGCCCCCGGCCCCTACGTGGTGGAATCGCTGCGCCGGGACTTCTCCTTCGGCAAAAACGACAACTTCCTGCTCTTTATGGACCCCTTCGACGACCAAACCAACGGCTTTTCGTTCGGGGCCAACGCGGCGGGAGCGCAGTGGGATGGCTTGATGTACGACGGCGGCAAAGTGGACCTGAGCTGGGACAACAAGTGGGTGTCGGAGGTGAAAAACGACGCGGAGAAGTGGACGTTCGAGGCCGCCATTCCCTTCAAGACACTGCGCTACAAGCTGGGCATCACTGAGTGGGGCATCAACTTTAGTCGGCTCGACCTGAAGACGGCCGAAAAGTCGTCCTGGACGCCGGTGCCGCGGCAGTTTCCGACCGCCTCGCTGGCTTACACCGGGGTGCTGGTATGGGATGAGCCCCCGCCCCGGGTGGGTAACAACGTGTCCATCATTCCCTATGCGCTGGGCGGGATGCGCCGCGACTTCCGGCAGGAGAACGGAGGCAACAACTACCGCGGCGACGTGGGCGTAGACGCCAAGGTAGCCATCACCTCCTCACTCAACCTGGACCTAACCGTGAACCCCGACTTCTCGCAGGTGGAGGTGGACCAGCAGGTGACCAACCTGGATCGCTTCGAGCTGTTCTTCCCGGAGCGACGGCAGTTCTTTCTGGAGAACGGCGACCTGCTGGCCAACTTTGGTTACCCGACCATTCGTCCGTTCTTCTCGCGCCGCATCGGGCTGGGCGTGCCCATTCGGTTTGGGGCGCGGCTGAGCGGTAAGTTCAACAAAAACTGGCGCATCAACTTGCTCAACATGCAAACCAGCCGGGTGGAGGAAGATGGCCGTCCCGCGCAGAACTTTGCGGCCGCCACCGTGCAGCGGCGGGTGTTTGCCCGCTCCAGCATTGGCATTATCGCGGTAGACAAAACGTCGCTCAATTATCAGCTCGACGGCAATCCTGACAATCCGACCTATTCGCGCTACAACCGCAACCTGGGAGCAGAATACAACATTGCTTCGGCCAACAACCAGTGGACGGGCAAGGTAGTGTACCTGCGGTCGATGCAGCCGGACGGTCCAGACAACAACTGGGTGCACGCGGCCAATTTGCAATACGACAGTCGGCACTGGACGCTGGGCTGGCAGCACGAGTACGTGGGCCGCGGCTACACCGCCGAGGTGGGCTTTGTGCCCCGCCGCGCGTACGTGCGCCTTAAGCCCGAACTGAGCTACCGCTTCTTGCCGAAGAACAGCCCGGTGGTGAGTCACGGCCCCTCGGTGGGCACCGAGTACTTTCTGAACGAATCGTTCCGGCAGACCGACAACGAAAGCTTTGCCTTCTACTCAGCCTTGTTTCAGAACCGCTCGGAGGCCGCTGTGTGGGTGGGGCGCAACTACGTGCAACTGCTTCAGGCCTTCGACCCCACCAACGCCCGGGGCGACACCCTGACCACCGGTTCGCAGCACCGCTGGCGGGCCTGGGGCACCGAGTACACCTCCACGCCGAATAGTCTGTTCACTTACGCCTTCTCTACCCGCTACGGAGGCTACTACGCCGACGGCCGGCGACTGAACGTCACCACCGAACTGGGCTACCGCTTCCAGCCCTACGTGAGCATCGCGGTGCGCTCGAGCTACAATAATATTCTGCTGCCCGAACCCTGGAACCGCACCACCTTCTGGCTGGTGGGCCCGCGGCTGGACGTGACGATGACCAACAAGCTGTTCGTGACTGCCTTTATGCAGTACAACGAGCAGCTGGAGAACATTAACCTGAACGCGCGCTTGCAGTGGCGCTACCAACCGGCTTCGGACCTGTTTGTGGTGTATACCGACAACTACCTGCCCGCCCCCTTCGGAGTGCGCAACCGGGCGTTGGTGGTGAAGCTCACCTACTGGTGGAACGTGTAACGGGGCGTCAAGCATCGCCGACAAACGAGCGGTGTTTCTTATGGTTTGCGCTCACCGTGAGCAGTGGATAATTCCTTTGCCAATTGCATTTTCCAAAAAGGTTTCGTACCATTGTGACCGGTCGGTCATAATAGTACAATGGCGAAATCTACGTTTGAAAATCTTTCTGCTGAAAAACGAAATGCTTTTACGCAAGCCGCGCTGCGGGAGTTTGCCTATCATACCTACAATGACGCATCTATCAGCCGCATCGTGCGCACGCTGGCGATCGCCAAGGGTAGCTTTTACCAGTACTTTGCCGACAAGCAAGCGCTTTATCTTTATTTAAAAGAGTTGGCGGAAGACCGGAAACGTACCAGCATGGAACGAGTATTTGCGCAGGATTACGAAGACTTTTGGGAGCTTTTCCGCCAACTCTACGTATCCGGTATTCAATTTCAACCTCGATGAACCCTTGTACAGCGCTTTTCTCTACCGCGCTTCGCAAGAAAACGCCCTACCTGCAACCAGCTCATCCTTCCGGTCGCAACTGGCCGAAGGAATCACCTTCTTTCATAAAATCCTGACTGCTGAGCAGGTGAAGGGTCGCCTAAAGCCCGAGCTCGACCCGGAGTTGATGGCCTACACCCTGATGCAGGTGGGCAAAGGAATTGACGAATGGCTAAGCTGGAAGTACGGTATTGATCTTAAAAACAACGTTCAGCCAGAGGAATCAGTGCTTGGTCCTAATCAAAAAGAGCTACTTCAAGTGGTAGACGATATTATTCACCTCCTGAAATTTGGTATGCAGCATGATCCACGTTGACCAACTTCGCTACCGCTACCCCGGCGCTGAGCAGGACACGCTCAAGGGAATCTCATTTGCCATCGCCCGTGGTGAAATCTTCGGTTTCTTGGGGCCGAGCGGCAGCGGCAAAAGCACCACGCAGAAGATTCTGTACAAGCTGCTGAATGGCTACGCCGGGGAGGTGCGCGTGAACGATCAGGCCCTGGCAAGTTGGGGCCGAGACTTTTACCGGACGGTGGGTGTCGGCTTTGAGCTGCCCAACCATTACCTGAAGCTGACCGCGCTGGAAAACCTGCGCTTCTTCGCTTCCTTCTACCCGAGGCGCTACGCTAGTTTGCCCGATCTGCTGGCGTTGGTCGGGCTAGAAAACGACGGTGACAAGCGGGTGAGCGACTTCTCGAAGGGCATGAAGATGCGGCTCAACTTCATCCGCTCATTCATGCATGATCCGGACATTCTCTTTCTGGACGAGCCCGCCGCGGGCCTGGACCCGATGAACGCCCGGGTGGTGAAGGACATTATCCTGCGGCTGCGTGACGAGGGCAAAACGATCTTCATCACCACCCACAGCATGTTCGACGCCGACGCCCTGTGCGACCGCGTGGCGCTCATCATCGACGGTGAAATCAAGGCGCTGGACACGCCCGCCGCGCTCAAGCTGCGGTACGGACAACGCAACGTGCGGGTGCGGCTGGCGGGGTGTAGCGATGCACAGGAGTTTCCACTGGATCAGTTGGGGCAAAATGAAGCGTTTTTGTCCCTGATTCACAATCACGAAGTGGAAACCATCCACTCGGAAGAGGCCACCCTAGAGGATGTGTTCATTCAGGTGACCGGGCAGAGCCTGCACCACGCCACGCAATCCGCTACGCCATGAAGCAACTGACCCTTCTGCTCCGCTGGGATTTGCTGCACCTGCAGCGCAACCAGATGATCACCGTCTCGCTGTTGGTGGCGGCCGCCTACCTGGGTATCTTCTACCTACTCAAGTCACTGGGCAACCTGGAGGAGCTGCTCATTGTGATGATTTTTAACGATCCGATCATTATGAGCTATTTCTTTGCCGGAGCCTTGCTGCTGCTCGAGAAAGACCAGCGCACGCTGGATGCCCTGTCGGTCACCCCCCTCACGCCGGGGGCGTATCTGTGGTCTAAAGGATTTGCCCTGGCGCTGATCGCTACCGGCACGGCGCTGTTGATGACGTGGGTGGGCTACGGCTGGGGTTTCAACCATTTTCATTTTGTGATAGGCACGTTGGGAAGTGCTTTGCTGTTCGCGTGGTTGGGGTGTTTGGTTGGTCGGCGCACCGTAGGGTTCAATGCCTTTCTGGTCCGCTCCATCGGGGTGTTTATTCCGGTGGCGCTGCCCATGCTGTTGCTGTTCGAGGTGTGGGACAACCCCCTGCTCTACCTACTGCCGTCGATGCCAGGGATCTTGCTACTGAAAGCGTCGTTTGAGCCGTTGGCTACGTGGCAGTACGTTTATGGATACGGATACCTGGTGGTAGCCTTGGTTGCGAGCTACTACTGGGGAAAGAAACTGTTTACTTTGTCATAAAACAAGCGCTAGCGCGCGTCTGCAACGCGTGCGATCAAGTACGAACGCATCCTGTCAAATAGTTATGAACCAACTTTTAACCCTAAGTGCCAACGATTTTCGCATGGTGTTTCGCGACCCCATGCTGCGGCTCTTCCTGTTCTTGCCCCTGCTGGTGCTAGCGCTGGTCGTCTGGTTTGTACCCGTGCTCTTTGCCGCCTATCCGGTGGTTCGCCAGTATGACTACGTGATTCTGATGCTGGCCTGCATGCAGACCTCCACCATGTTTGGGTTTATCAACGGCTTTGTGTTTCTGGAGGAAAAAGACGAGAACGTATTCGCCGCGCTGCGGGTGATGCCCGTGTCGGCCGGGATGCTGGTGGGTATGCGCATGCTGCTGGGCTTCGCCATTGCTTGCCTGATGAATGTCGTCTTGCTGCGTCTCACCCCCTGGGTGACAATGGGTTGGGGGCAAACCATCCTGCTGGCGGCTCAGTACGCTACGCTAGCCCCCTTGCTGGCGCTGCTGGTGGCTACTTTCGCGCAGAACAAGGTGGAGGGACTCGCCCAGTTCAAGCTGTATAACTTTATGCTCAACCTGCCGGTGCTGATCTACTTCTTGCCCTACAAGCTCCTGCACGCGCTGGCCGTGGTGCCCACCTACTGGACGTTCCGCAGCGTGGAAGCCCTACACAACGACGGCAATTTCTTATTCTTCTACGGGCTAGGCACGCTGGTGTACGGGGCGCTACTGTTCGGCCTAGTGCGCCTCTTTGAACGGCGGATATTTTAGCTACTACTACTTCGACCGAATCCATTCTTCGTTGTAGTTGTTATCGGTGCCGTTTTGGGTGAAGGTGTCGCCCTGCACCGCAACATCAAAAGTAAGCGTGGTTCCAATCAATTCCCGGGTGTTTTCGTTGGCAAACTCTACGCTCTCAACATAAGTGGTGCCATTTAGCGTATAGGTGCTTCCGTGGTGGTATATCACTTCCCCGGTAGTGGTGTTAAAGTCGGTGATCGTCCAGCGATTGAGCCCCCAGTACTTAAGCCTACTCCGATCGTCGGCGGGTGAGGCGGTTAGCTCCCAGGTGCCCAGCATAGCCTGACGCAGCTGAGAGGATTCCACTTCGGCAACGGGTTCGTTTTCATTACAGGAAGTGAGACCAATGAATGAAAAACATCCAAACAGGAGGACAAGGCGTAGGGGAGACATATCTAGAAGGTTAGATAGAGCATGTCCAGAAAAAGTAAGCATTTGGTAACAATAAAGCAAGGCGTTCAAACCAGAGTTTACGAAGTTAGTGGGATAAAGCATTTCACTCCGTGAACTCGTACGACACAAAGGCGAACTGCTGGCCATCGGGCGACCAAGACGGCACGTTGATGGTGCCCTGTCCGCCGGTGAGCCGGGTCAACTCTTTGATGGTGCCGGTAGATAAATCGTAAAGCCGCAGGGCTACATCCTTCATGGCGGGGTGGGCGTCGCCCTGGTCTTCCAGATACGAGATAAACACCAGCGACTTTCCATCGGGTGAGGGGTGCGGGAACCAGTTGGAATAGTCGTCGTCGGTGAGTTGGGTGGGTTTACTGCCGTCGGCCCGCATGCGCCACAGTTCCATACTGCCCGACCGCATGGAATTGAAATATAGATGCTTTCCGTCCGCTGACACCTCAGGACCGTCGTCTAGTCCGGGACTTTGGGTCAGTTGCTCTTCTTTGCCACCCTTCATCGGGATGGAGAAGACGTTGATCTCGTCGTTGCGCAGCGCCGCGTAGAACAGAGTTTGGCCGTCGGGCGACACGCCGTGCCAGAACGAGGGCGTGTTGGGAGTGATGGGCCGGGGTTTGCCGCCGCCGATGGGCAGGGTGTAGATGCGCGAGGTCATGAAGTCCAGGTCGGCGTAAGCCACGCCGGGTTCGTCGTAGTGGCTCATAATGATCGTTTTGCCGTCGGGTGTGATGCCGTGGTCGTTGTTGCACTTGTCAGCAAAGCCGGTTTCGATGCGCTCCTTCTCGCTACCGTCCAACGAAATGCGGTACAGACTGCCCGAGCCGTTTACTAGAAAAAAGGTGCCGTCGGGACTCCAGTTGGGGGCTTCAAAGTGGGTATCTTCTTCGTAGACTACGGTGCGCTCGTGGGTTTTGAGGTTATAGACTTCCAGCCGGGAGGTAACGTTGGTCAGTTGGGCGGGAAGTAGATTGGGTAAGTATAAAGTGATGGCTAGAAATAGGAAAAAAAGATTGTTCATGATTGACGCGTTAAAGGTTCTGGGTTAAGTGGTTCTAGGTTCGGGATCGATGAGCGCTTGTTACGGAATTTTTGGATGTTAAACAGACTTAGGCCGGACGATGTTTAAAGACACGGTAGCTAAGATTTTGGTTGGAAATGAGCAGCGTTATATGGCTAACAATCAGTTTGTTTGGGGGGCGGTCAGGTGGGTAAGATACTTCTGTTATTAACGCAAGTTTCTTTTAGACAAGAACAATATTTACCTGGTTACGTCATAACGCTACCCGGAGATACCGTTCCAGGATTAATCGACTACCGGAACTGGGAATACAATCCTGATAAAATTAGTTTTCAGTCGGAGATTAAAGGTGAGAAGACAGTAGTCTATCGGCCACTTGATATTCAGGGTTTTGGGGTTCACGACGAGCGCTACCTAGCTGCCATTGTGTCGGTGGATGTCAGTACCTACGGTTCAAGTGAGCTGCCAACCAACGCTGAACCGGACTTGATAACAGACACAACATTATAACTGCGCGCAAGCTAAAACTTCGTTCCAAAAAACCACCGAAACTATAGCACTCAACACGGGTGCTCTGGCCGGTGCATCGGTCAGTTCGCTATCGTTGGTGGGCAGTGGCAACGCTTATTTGGTGGATGTCAACTATCCTGCCTCGGCAAACTTTGCCGGAGGCTTGTTTCTTGAGGCCATCCTTCCCCGAAACCAAGGAAAGTGGTCGCTCTATAACGAACTACTGTTCACATCCTACCGGCTTGCGGGTCGTTACGATAATTATACGGATGAGGACCGCTACACGATCAACCATACAGAAATCGGCCACGACTACATTAAGCTGAATACGCTGGTTCGATTTAGCTATCCGGTAGGTATTCTACGAGTATATACCAACGTGGGGATGTCTAATGGGTTTGCCATTAACGAAGTAAACTACCGAAGAAGAGAAGAAAAAATATTTAGTACGGAACGATCCAAAACGTTTAAGGCCATTGATGACACCCGGCGGTACGAGCAGGGACTCGTTTTCGGACTGGGATCCAGGTTTAAGAGGTACTCTCTGGAAGCGAGGTACGAAAGAGGAAACGGAATGTCCGAATACACCACCTTGAAATCGCTCACCCGCCGGTTCTATTTCCTGGCCGGGTTCACTTTTTAAATTATTTAATCAGAGCAAATGAAGTACTGCTCAAAGGCCGTACTTGTCCAGGCGGCGGTAGAGGGCGGTGCGGGTGATGCCCAGCGCTTGCGCGGTTTGGGTGATGTTGCCCTGGTGCCGCTGCAACGCTTGCCGGATGAAGTTACGCTCGTTTTCGTCCAGCGTCTGCGCCGGATTGGTAGCAGCCGAAGGGGACTGCGAAGCGTTAAGTGCAAAGGCGTCGGCCGATAGGGTAGGGGCTTCGTTGAGGATCACGGCCCGCTCAATGGCGTGTTGCAGTTCGCGCACGTTGCCCGGCCAGGGGTGCCGCTCCAACTGCTGCCGGGCTTCCGGAGTGAGTTCGGGACGCGGCTTGCGGTACTTATGGGCGTAGTGGTGCAGAAAGTGATCGGTCAGTAGCGCGATATCTCCCGCGCGTTCGCGCATGGGCGGCAACCGAATCTCCACCGTGTTGATGCGGTAGAGCAGGTCTTCGCGAAAGCCGTCGTCCCCCCGTGCCTCGTGCAGGCGCCGGTTGGTGGCGCACAACAGCCGCACGTCCAGTGGAATGGCCTCGTTGCCTCCCACCCGACGTACAATTCGACTTTGCAGCACGCTGAGCAATTTGGCCTGCTGGGCCAGTGGCAGGTTGCCAATCTCATCCAGAAATAAGGTCCCACCCCGAGCCTCCTCAAAAGGACCGGACCGGTCGTGGTGCGCATCGGTGAACGCTCCTTTCACGTGCCCGAACAGTTCGCTCTCGATGAGTGACGGAGCCACCGCCCCCAGGTTGACCCGCACGAACGGACCCGTACGTCGCGCCGATTGCCGGTGCAGCGCCTGGGCGATCAGTTCCTTGCCGGTGCCGTTCTCGCCCAGAATAAGCACGTTGGCCTCGGTGGGTGCCACCTTGGTCACCAGATCGTAAACCGATTGCATGAGTAGCGACGCACCAATGAGCGGACTGGCATCGGATGCTTCGGTGGTCAGTGCTGGGGAAGTAGGCAGTTTGGGCTGACGGGCCAGGGCGGTGTTGATCACCTCCAGCAGTTGTTGGTTCTTCCAGGGTTTGAGCAGGAAGTGCGCCGCCCCCTGCCGCATGGCCTCCACGGCTAGCTCCACGTCGCCGTAGGCCGTGATGAGGATCACCGGCGTGCGAGCGTTAATGGTGAGGATGCGCTCCAGCCAGTACAATCCTTCGCGTCCGTCGTGCTCGCCCCGCCGGAAATTCATATCGAGCAGCACCACGTCGTAGGGGTGCTGCGACACCACCTGGTTGATCACGGTGGGGTCTTGCTCGGTATCCACCCGCGCGAAGTGCTGGCGCAGCAGCAGTTGAGCCGAGTGCAGCACGTCGGCATCGTCGTCGATGATCAGGATGGAGGTGGGGCGAGCGGGCATAACGTTATTCCGAAGTTGCCCCAAGGTAGAAAGATTGAGCTATTGATTCAATCCTAGAAACGGCAGATACTTGTTTTTGCTAATCATCAGGGATACGAAAAGTATGTAAAGCGTGTTGAGCACGTATACCAGCGCGGCAACAACAAGGGGTAAGGGAAGAAGTGCAAGACTTGAATTTATACCGGTTAGTTCAAAATAGAGGAAAGGACCAAAAAAGGATATAACGACTGACAAAAAGATTAATGCTGTCCAGCCCACTTGGATGAAGACCTGCCTCTTCCCGAAACGATTAGCGCCTTTAACTTTGTCTTTGTTAAGAATCCAAAGAATGAGGGGGAGCAGAATATTGCCCAGGGGAAATACCCAGTAGGCCAGTGCCGACAGATTGATTGCGTGCAAAGTACCACTGTTTTCCTCTTTCGTAAAATCCATTAGGTCCTCAATGGCTACCTCCAGCGCCTGTGCCAAAGCAATGAGCGTATGTCCGCGTGGTTCGGTTTGCCCTCCTTCAATGCGTTGCAGCGTACGCAGGCTGATGCCAGCACTGTCGGCTAAATGTTCCTGAGCGTATCCTTTTTGTATTCTCTGTTGCCGGATTCTTTCGGCTAATATGGTTTTAGATTCCATTGCGTTTCGTTTTTTCTCAAAGCTAGGCAACGGGCGCTTGATCGCTTGCGTCGGCAGTGCGTCATTCTTGCGACATTGGTGTCAAGACGGTGTTTTTGTAGGCTCAGTGGGATCTTACAGCACAAATCACCAATTCGTTGTTTGGTTATCTTGGGAGAAACAATAAATTTGGAGTTAAACTTCAACGATGATTATGAACGCTACCCAACGTGGCTACCAAGTAGTTTTACTGCTTATTCTTAGCGCTTTCTCATCAACCCACACGGTAGCGCAACCCGTTGAAGCGCTTCAGGAAAGAACAGCAGTCTTGGAGAAGAAGTTATTCGGTGACCTGGCATTTAGAGAGAAAATGGCGTACCTGTCGGATGAGGACTATGTTCATTTTTTGCAATTGTTGGACCGCGACAGTTTGATGGAAGCTAATTTATTTGACATGCGAAAGCGGCTGGAGAGCGGGCAAGCGGTGGATGTTCCCTACAGCGAATTTAACGAAGAAACCCGGCAGGTTGATTACGATACCATCTCGTTTACCTCGCTGGCTTGGTTCAACCACCATTTTGATAGCTTGGCCCACGTTCATAAGGAAGATATTGATAAACAAGCTCAGGTCGATACCGCTCGCATGAGCCCCACCGACCGCATTGCCCAAATCGCCCGTGAACTAACCGAGAACCAGGGTTTTGAGCGATTTAATTACGTTATGGACAGTTTGCTGGACATTCAAGAAGGACGTTCACCGGAGAATAACGAGGCTGATTGCTTACCCGCTGGAACGTACCGAGTCAGACTATCGCAGCCAAGCTTAAAAAAAACAAGTTTGCAAATCAGCCTTCTTTCACAGGAGGACAGCGTTTCGCTGACCATCCTCCCCACCGGTTGGCAGGTAGGAGATCCAGAGTGGAAAACCGAGAAAGCATCCACTAAGCAGTCAGAGCAGTCTGTAGCGTGGCAGATCACTGGTTTCTACGTAGGGCGGCTGACAATGGAAGGGGGGCATACCGACACCACGCACTTAGCATTTTCGGGAAGAATAGAAAAGTTGCCCGGCTGCCGGACTACCGGAAAGGCCGAGAAGCTCGCCGTTAGCGACAGCACCCCCTGGATTAGCGCCCCCGTGTTTGGGCACTGAAATTATCCCAAGGAGTTATTCTGCCCTCGGGTAGTAAGCTGCTCTCTATTTCTACCAACTAATCCGAGCAATCCGCCCATCGCTTCCCGCCGCCCATCCCCCGCGCTGCTCAGGAGCAAACTGAACGGTGTGATACCCTACCGTATCAACCGGCTGCCACGTGCGTCCAAGATCGTCGGAGTAATCGGAGCCGGAGGGGCCAACGGTGAGCAGCAGTTGCGTTGGCGAATGGTAGGCCACGGCCGAGCGGTAGCCATTCGGATAGGTTTGGGGAAGTTGCCAGGTGCGTCCGCCGTCGCGCGTATAGCAGGCGACGCGGGTAGTATCGTCTTCCTTAAGGTAATTTCCTCCGACGGCCACCCCCTGCAGTGAGTCGGCAAACGCCAGCGAGAAGATGCCCTGCGAAGCCTTCCCCTGCTGCACGGGCGTTCCGGCCACCGACCAGCGTTGCCCCCGATTTTCGGAGCGAAATACCCGCGCCTGGGCTCCGCCGGTGGCGAACCAAACGCGTTGTTCAGCTCCGATGGCTACGCCGGTGCCGCTGGCCGCAAAACCCGCTTCGCCCGGTGCCGGGGGTGGCAAATTACCCGTAGGCAGTGGTTCCCAGTGCTTCCCGCCGTCGTGCGTAGCAATCAGCACGAACTGTCCGTCGACGGGGTCGCTCATGGCGATGCCGTGGGTCATATCCCAAAAGGTGAGGGCGTCGAAGAAGATACCGGGGGTACGGTTCTCGTAGCGTAGCTGCCAGCTCTGTCCACCGTCGGTGGTATGGTACAATAAGGCCGGTTCTCCGGCGCTGAGCACGAAGGCTTCGTCGGCACTAAAGGCTTGTAAGCTTCGGAAATCCACGGAATCGGTGCCGGGAATGGGACAGCCTTGCCAAGTGGTGCCGCCGTCGGTGGTGCGCAATACGGTGCCTTGGCTGCCGCTAGCCCAGGCAATCCGATCGTTTACCACACTCAGCCCACGCAGGCTCGCGGTGGTGGAAGTGGACTGAGGCGTGAAGCGGAAGGGTGGCTGCCCGTTGATGGGTAGTAAGGCGGTCAGGGAATAACAAATAAAGAACAGTAAATATCGAGTGATGGAAGCAGGCATGGAGAGGTTGGTTGGTGGTGAAATATAACACTTGCTGGAGAAAGGCGCGATATAGAGCGAATTAATTGTCCAAAACCGAACACCCACTGTATCGAAAACGATACAGTGGTCAAAAAGTAACAATAGCCAATATGCTGTCTGCCAGCTACTTAGCCTACTTGCCGTTTTTGGCCATCGGATTGTACGATACCGAACGAAGCTTTACTTACCATTGCACCCATGCTCAAGAACTACGTCACCACCGCCCTGCGCCAGTTGCGCAAACACCGCAGCTACACCGTTATCAACGTGATCGGACTCTCGCTGGGCATCACCGGCAGCCTGCTGCTGTTTCTGCTCATCCGCTTCTGGCTGAGCTTCAATACCTACCACGCCAACGCCGACCGCATCTACCGGGTGGTGAGCACCGAAACCTACCAGGGCGTGCCCGACCGCAGCGGCGGGGTGCCGCAACCCTTCCCCGAAGCCTTCCAACTGGAGTTCCCGGAAGCAGCGGCCAGTACGCCTATTTTCTACTATCCCAACTACCAGTTCAACGGCCTGGTCACCGTCCGGCCCGACAGCCCCTCCGAACGAAAGTTTCAGGAACAGGAAGGGATATCCTTCGCCGAGTCTTCGTTTTTCAAGATCTTCAACCGTCCGCTGCGGTTTGGCAATGCTGAGCGGGCACTGGAAACGCCCTATCAGGCGGTGATCTCCGAGCGCTGGGCCGATACCTTCTTCGGACCGTCGTGGCGGCAGGGCCAACCCAACCTGCTCGAGCAAACCCTGTCGCTCGAACACGCTAAAGAACCTGCAAATTACTGGCGTAATGGCCGACTTCCCCGCCAATACCGACCTGCCGCTCGATATGCTGGTATCCTACGCTACTGTTGAGGGAAAGAACACCGAATGGGGAAGCATCAGCAGCTATAACCAGTTCTACGCGCTGCTACCCGAGGGGGCCGACCCGGCAATAATCAACACCCGCTTCCCGGCCCTAGTAGATAAATACCACGCGGTGGAAGCGGACCAAGGGATGGCCTACGAACTGCAACCCCTCACCGACCAGCACTTCGACGTGGAAGCGGGTACCTTTGGTAAACAGCAGATAGAAAAGGAGACGCTATGGACGCTCATTGTAGTGGCAATCTTTCTGGTGCTCATCGCCTGCATCAACTTTATCAACCTCACCACGGCGGTGGCCACCAAACGTGCCAAGGAGGTGGGCGTGCGCAAGGTGCTGGGCGGCACCCAACGCCAGTTAGTCCGCCAGTTCCTGGGCGAAACCACCTTTATCGCGCTGCTGGCGGTGCTCATCGCCCTGGGACTCACCGAAGCGGCCCTGCTGCCGGTGAACCGCTTTCTGGAGCTTTCGCTGGAGTTCAGTCTGTTCCATGATCCGGCGCTGCTGCTGTTCCTCACCGGATTGGTGGTGACGGTCAGCCTGCTGTCGGGACTGTATCCGGCCTGGGTGCTGGCGCGGTTTCGTCCGGCCGAGGCCCTTAAGACCTCGCGGGTGCGCGGCAACGGCGGCTTCTCGCTGCGGCAGGGCCTCATCGTGGTGCAGTTCGTGATTGCGCAGGTGCTGGTGATCGGCACCATCGTGCTGGTGCGGCAGATGAACTACGTGCGGCAGGCCGACCTGGGCTACGACCGGGCCACGGTGGTCACCATCCCCATGCCCGGCGACCAGCTAGACCGCAAGCGAACCCTGCGCGACCAACTTCGGCAATTAGCCGGGGTAGAAGATGTGACCCTAGCCTTTGCTGACCCCACTTCGGGACTCATCAACGTGACCGACTTCGTGCTGGCGGGCCAGTCCGAGTATTATAACGCCGAGATGAAGTACGGCGATCAGCACTACCTGGGTACCTACGGACTGCGGTTGCTGGCTGGCGAAGGGCTGAGTGCGGCCGACACTTTCACCTCGGCGGTGGTGAACGAGGCGCTGCTGCGGCAGGTGGGCATTGCCACTCCGGAAGCGGCAATGGGACAGTTGATTCAGGTGCACGCCAAATCGGTGCCCATCCGCGGGGTGGTGCAGGACTTTAATACCCAGTCGCTGCGGGACAAGATCAGTCCGACCATTATTGTAGACTACACAAAAATAGCCAACACTGCGGCCCTGCGGCTGCAAACCGCTGATTTGTCCGGCACGCTGGCCGCGGTAGAAAAGCAGTGGAAACAGGTGTACGAAGGCTACCACTACGAATACGAGTTTCTGGACGATAAGCTGGCCCAGTTGTACGAGCGGGAAGAGCGCTTGTCGGTGGTGCTGGCCGTGGCCGCCGGGATAATCATCTTCATCGGTTGCCTGGGCTTGTACGGCTTGGTCACCTTTATGGCCGAGCAGAAGACCAAGGAGATCGGCGTGCGTAAGGTGCTGGGAGCCACCGTCGGGCAGATCGTCGGGTTGTTCTCGGCGGAGTTTATCAAGCTGGTGGTGGTGGCCTTCGTGCTGGCCGCGCCGGTGGCGTATTTCCTGCTGCGGGAATGGTTGCAGGGCTTTGAGTACAGGATCACGCTGGGAATAAGCTCCTTTGCGGGGGGCATCCTAGCCACGCTGGCCATTACCCTGCTCACGGTAGGCTACCGCTCCGTGCAGGCGGCAAGGGCCAATCCGGTGGACTCTTTGCGAAACGAGTAAGATCAGGATGGGCAGGATTTGCCAGATGGACAGGATGCAGAAGGTGAATAGGATAACGGGGATTATTGATACGCGAATGTTCCTACGTTTGGCAATAGCCCAGGGATTTATCCCTGGGTTGCCGAATATCGGGTTGCCTGGTGCAGGTGCCTCTCCACCCCGAGAGGCACATCGACGATGATACGCTAGCGCTCGAGGGGCTAACACGGCGTGTAGCGGTCGTTATCACGGCGTGTTAACGAGATTACCACGGCGTGTTGCGACCATTAACACGGCGTGTTAGTGTCTATGTGCCCTGGGGCAATGAGGTCCGAAGACGACAGTGCTTCGGGATAATCCACGGGTGTAAATGATTGTAAACGATAACCAGACAGTACTATGTTTAAGAGCTACGTCAAAACCATCCTTCGCCACCTGTACCGGCACCGAAGCCATACGGCAATCAACGTGCTGGGGCTAAGCCTGGGTATTGCGTTCAGTGGCATCATCTTTCTGTTTCTGCGCTACGAGAGCACCTTCGACCACCACCACGCGCAGGCCGACCGCATCTACCGCGTCAACACGCACATGCAGAACACCGACGAGGCGCTGCGTTCGCCCTTCACCCCGCGTCCCCTGGCGGAATCGCTGCGAACGGCCTTGCCCGATGACCTGCGCGTTACGCAAACCGTGGGCGCGCTGTCTGGGCAACTGCGGGTGCATCTGGGCACTGATCAGGCCAAGCTGTTTGAAGAGGGAGTGATTCTCTTCGTAGACTCTGCGTTTACCCGAACCTTCGACTACACCTGGCGGGCGGGCAACCCAGCCACCGCCCTGAGCGTACCGAACGGAATCGTTTTCCAGGAAGGGATGGCGGACAAGCTGTATCCGGACACTCCGTACGAAGACATTCTGGGCGAGGTGGTGGAACTGAACGGACAATCGCTACTCACTGTCACGGGCGTCATTGAGTATTCCCCGCTCAACTCCAACCTGTTCTTCACCACGCTCATCAACGAGGCGGCATTGCCACCGACCGAGTCCGACGAAGACTGGGAAGCGCTGGGTCAGCGCTGCACCTTCGTCACGCTGCGCGAGGGAGGAGCTCCGAAGGAAACCCAGGCGAGCCTGGACGAGTTGGTACGCCGCTACGTGCCGGACGAGGAGTTGCAGCAACGCCTGTCCTTTCACCTGATGCCGCTCAAAGACCTGCACTTTGCCTATCAGCACGGAAAGGCGGCCAGCCTGTACACCATTCCGCCCTTCCTGCTGTGGCCCATCGGGGGCATTGGGCTGATCATGATTCTGGTGGCCTGCATCAACTTTGTGAACCTGGCCACCGCCCAGGCCTTTAGCCGATCCAAAGAAGTGGGCATCCGCAAGGTGCTGGGCAGCCCGCGCCGACAACTGTTCGGGCAGTTTATGGGCGAAACGACGGTCGTCACCCTAATTGCGCTGCTCATCGGCTTGGGCTTGGGTGAGTTGGCCGTCAAGTACTTTCAGCAACTGGTGCCCTTCATCTACTTGCAGTTTGCTATGGATCATACGCTGGTTTACTTTGTGGTTGGTGTTGCCGTGGTCGTTATCGTGCTGGCCGGGACGTATCCGGCGCTGGTGCTGTCGGGCTTTGATCCCCTACAGGCCATCCGCCACGGGCGGCAGGGACGCGGCGGCGGGGCCCGCTTGCGCAAAACCCTGGTGGTGACGCAGTTGGTGGTTGCCCAGTTCTTCATCATGGGCACCATCGGACTGGCCTTCCAGTTTCGCTACCTGAGTGCGCGTCACCTGGGCTTCGATAAAGAAGGGATCATCACCTTGCCGTTCCACGGAAAGGATGAGGCGTATCTTCGGAACGAACTGCTCAAAAACCCCGGCATCCAGCGGGTCAGTTTTGCTTCCGGCACTCCCATTAGCGGCGAGGTGGCCACCACCTTTGCCCTGGACACCGCCGAACCGGTTGAGCAACGCCCGATGCAGTTGAAGTACGTGGACGCCGAGTTCTTACCCACCTTCGGCATTAAACTGCTGGCCGGTAGCAACTTTAGCAAAGGCGGCTCCGATGGGCTGCTGATCAACGAAACGCTGGCGCAGGAGCTGGGGTTTGCGCGGGCCGAGGAAGCCGTAGGCTCCTTCCTCACGGTGGCTGAGATAGGTGGGCCGCAACCCATCCGGGGCGTGGTGCCCGACTACAGCAACCGGGAGTTTGAGCGGCGCGGCGACCCCGAAGCCTTCGCCTACCGGGCGGACCGCTTCGCCGCGGTGAACGTGCGCACTAACGGGACGAACCTTCCGGCGGTGACTGCCTCGCTGGAAAGCTTGTGGAAGCAGCGCTACCCCGAGCGGGAGTTCAGCTATACCTTTATGGACGATGCCGTGAAGCAACGCCTGGGCGAAGACCGTCTGCTGACGGGAGTGTTCGGGGTGTTTGCCGGGGTGGCTATCTTCATCTGCTGCCTGGGCTTGTTCGGCCTGGTGTCGTTCACGCTGGCGCAGAAGGAAAAGGAAATCGGCATTCGCAAGGTGGTGGGAGCGTCCGTGGGCAGCATCCTGCTGCTGTTCAACCGCGGCATCATTCGACTGATGGGTATTGCCTTTTTGGTGTCGGCCCCGCTGGCCTACTTGCTGCTGCAGTCTTTCTTGCAGGGCAACACCTACCGGATCACGATTGGTCCTTGGATATTTATCATCGGCCTGCTGGTCACGTTGCTGATCTCGCTGGCCACCACCGGCTACCAATCGTGGCGCGCCGCGCAGGCGAATCCGGTGGAGGTGCTGCGGAATGAATAGTGTCAGAATCAGGATAGACAGGATTGTCGGATGAGCAGGATACAGCTAGTGTGCGTTTGCAACGCGCTCAAAACGCTACAAGCCAAATAACTAGACCTTTTAAACCTTTACAACTATGCTACGCAATTACTTCAAGATCACCCTTCGCAACTTCCGGCGACAGAAGTTTTATACCACGATCAACGTCCTTGGCTTGGCCGTCGGACTAGCCAGTAGCCTGCTGATCGGTTGGTACGTGACGGATGAACTCAGCTACGACCAATTTCACCGCGATGCCGAACAAGTGTATCGGGTGACGTTCAATGGCGGCGAGTATTACCAATTGGCGACCACGCCGCCGCCCCTTTACGAAGTCATTAAAAGTGATGTGCCTGAGGTAGTGGCCGTGGCCCGGGCCTTTAACTGGAATCACTCAACAATGCGCTTGCCCGCCGAGGCAGACAGCAGCCAGCAGACCGTCTTTCGCGAAACCAGCATCTATATCGTGGACCCCGAATTCTTACAGGTGCTGGACTTCAACGTGATTGCCGGGGATGCCGAAACGGCTTTGCGGGAAGCAGGTTCTATCGTGCTAACTCAGCAAACCGCCGAACGCTACTTTGGTTCGGAAGCGGTGAAGCGGGGGGAAGTGCTGGGCAAGGAAATTCTTTTTGGTGGCAGTCGCGCCGCGCGGCAGGTTACCGCGGTAGTCGCCCCTTCCGGCCCTACCCACTTTCCCTTTGATATGCTGGTGGACGGTCAGGGCTACCAAGAAATCATGAACAACGATAATTGGGGCTGGAATCTTATGTATACCTACGTAAAGATCCGCCCCGACGCCAACCGCACCGCCGACCAGCGTCAAGCCCTGGCCAATAAGTTTGACCAATTGGCGAAGACCTACGCTCAGCCCTTTCTAGAAGCCAGCGAACAGGGGGCTGTCGGTGATCAATCGATCACCTACCGCTTGCAAGCGGTGACGGATATTCACTTGCACTCGGATTTGCAGCGAGAGCACCAGGCCAACGGTAGCCGCATCACGGTGTACCTACTCGCTACGGTGGCCTTGCTGATTATTTTGCTAGCCTGTATCAACTTCATGAACCTATCCACTGCCCAGGCCACCCGCCGGGCTAGAGAAGTGGGAGTTCGCAAAGTATTGGGTTCGCCCCGCTCGTCGTTGGTCGCTCAATTTCTGTCCGAGTCGGTGGCAATTAGCTTGGTTGCAATGCTGCTGGCCCTGGGGTTGGTTGAGATCCTGCGTACGCCCTTTAACGCACTGGTTGGGAAACAACTCACTTTCAACTGGTTTGCGCACCCGAGCCTGCTGCTGGCGATGGCGGGGGGCGTGGTGCTGGTTGGTTTGTTAGCCGGTAGTTACCCTGCTTTCTACCTCTCTTCGTTTCGACCAGCCGTGGTGCTGCGGGGATCATCTGGTTCTCAGCGCGGAGCAGGTTACCTGCGCAATGGGCTGATCATCTTTCAGTTTGTGGTCTCCATCAGCCTCATCATCACTACGGCCCTGGTGGTGCAGCAGCTTCGGTTCATTCAGCAGACAGACATTGGCTACGAGCGGGAGCACGTGCTGATTATCCGGAATGATAAAGAAATTGAGGACCGGTGGCAAGAGTTCAAGGCCTTGCTGAACCAACAATCGGCGGTGGAGCGGGTAAGCTTTGCCACCGGAGTTCCGGCGCAACCCTTGCGGGTAATACGTGATTTGCAGGTTGAAGGATCGTCGGGGGGTGATGGTATGCCCTGGTTGCTAGTCGATCCGGATTACGTACCGACGCTGGGGTTGGAGATCATCGCGGGACGCAACTTTCGGGAAGATGTTGCCTCGGACCATACCGAGGGTTTACTGCTTAATGAAGAGGCGGTCAATGTCCTGGCACTGGAAAATCCGGTTGGACAAACCATTGTTAAGAACCAGGGAGCGGAAGACGAACAACGTCTGCGGGTGCTGGGTGTGGTCAAGAACTTCAACGTAGAATCCTTCGACCAGCACGTGCCGCCTATGGCTTTTCACTACTTCTCACCCAGTTTCCTAAGCGATTATATTGTGGTGCGCCTAGCCCCCGGCAGTACGGTGTCCGGAGTAGCACAGGTAACGGAAGCCTGGGCGCAGTTCGAACCGGACAATCCGTTAGTGTACTCTTTCTTGGATGCGGATTTTGATCGTCTCTTCCGTGCCGAGCAGCGACTCGCCGGAGTGTTAAGCGTATTTACGGCGCTGGCCATCCTGGTGGCCTGTTTGGGCTTGTTCGGTCTGGTGGCTTTTGTCACGACGCAGCGCACCAAGGAGATCGGCATCCGCAAGGTACTCGGAGCCTCCGTCGGGCAGATCACGCACCTGCTCTCGCGCGATTTTCTGCGGCTGGTGCTGATCGCGCTGGTCATTGCCGCACCCCTATCGTACTGGGTGGTCGCCCAATGGCTCGATAATTTTGTTTACCGAATCGATATTAGCGCAGGTATTTTTCTGCTGGCGGGCGCAGGAGCCTTACTTATCGCCGGACTCACGGTCAGCATTCAGTCAGTCCGAGCCGCCCTAGCCAATCCGGTGGACTCGCTGCGGGATGAATAAGATCAGGATGGGCAGGATATGGTAGGATGAGCAGGATTACGGGATGGGCAGAATTTAAACGTTAAACACTACACGCTATGATTAAAAACTACTTCAAAACCACCTTCCGCACGCTCTGGAAGCACAAGAGCCACACCATCATCAATGTGCTGGGCCTGTCGCTGGGCATTGCTTCCTGCGCAGTTATCTTCCTGGTGCTGCGCTACGAACTAAGCTTCAACACCTTCCACGCCAACGCCGACCGGGTATTTCGGGTGGTGACCACCTTCAACCGGGACGGAGAAGAACACCAGCAGGTGGGTACGCCCAAGCCGTTTCCGGTGGCTTTCGCGCAAGACTTCACCCAGGAAGCCCAGGTGATTCCCATCGAGCAGTATCACCACTGGAATCGGGTGCAGGTGGGCGAGCGGTCCATCATCATGGAAGAAACTCCCAACGAAGGGGTCACCATTGCCTTCACCGAGAACGCGTATTTTAACTTCTTCGACTTTCCGCTGCTGACGGGCAATCCCGCGCAGGTGCTGCGGCAACCTAACGAGGTGGTGATCACCCAAACGGTGGCCGAGCGGCTCTTCGACGATCCTTCGGAAGCGATGGGCACCATTATCGACCTCGACGATTCGCTGGACCTCAAAATCGTGGGCGTGATGGAGCCGCTGCCCGCCAACACCGACTTCCCCTTCGAGATGCTGATTTCGTACACTACGCTGGGGCGGAACCAAGCGGTGGCGAATGAGGAAGCCTGGTGGTCTAACAGCAGCGACTTCCAGGTGTTTGTGATGCTGAACGAGGCCGTATCGGCCGCGCAGATCGAGGATCAACTGCCCGCTTTTCTGGCCAAGTACGCCGGAGAAAATTATAACGATGACAAGACGCTGGCCCTGCAACCCCTGGCTGATATGCACTTCAACCCGGACTTCCCCAACTTCATGTACCGCAGCATGTCGCGCGAGGTAATCAGAGGCATGGCCCTGGTAGCGCTGCTGATTATTCTGGCGGCCTGCATCAACTTTGTGAACCTGGCTACGGCCCTATCGACCCAGCGCGCCCGCGAGGTGGGAGTGCGCAAGGTGCTGGGTGGTTCGCAGGCGCAACTCATCGTCCAGTTCTTGGGCGAAGCAGCGCTGATTACCCTGTTCGCCGTAATCCTGGGGCTGGGACTTACCGAACTGGCGGTGGTGAAGCTGAACAGCTTTGCCGAATATCAGAACGCCATCCACCTAACTTTCTCATGGAGCACGGTGGCCTTCTTTGTGGCACTGACGGTAGTCGTCACCCTGCTGGCGGGTCTGTATCCGGCCTGGGTGTTGGCCCGCTTTCGACCGATTGAGGCCATCAAAAACCAGGTGAGTCAGCGCACAACCAGCAAGTTCTCTTTGCGACAAGGCTTGGTGGTGTTTCAGTTCGCCGTTACCCAAGCGCTAATCATCGGCACGCTGGTGATTGCCTACCAACTGCGCTACATCGAGGAGGCTCCGCTGGGCTTTGATAAAGAAGCCGTGGTGGTGGTCCAGTTCGAGGAGCACACTCCGCAGGACCTGGAAGAGATGCGCAACCGCATTGCTTCGCACAGCGGGGTCGAGCACTTTTCGTTGTCTATGGCACCGGCCCTGTCGGGGAGCTTCTGGATTTCTAACTTTTACGTACCCGGAGACAGTAGTGATACTGATCGCCATGCCCAACGGCAGTTCGCCGACGAGCACTACCTGGAGACCTACGGCATTCAACTAATTGCCGGAGAGGGATTAGTTCCATCGGATACAACCAACCGTTACGTGGTGAACGAGACCTTTGCCCGTCGGTTGGGCTACGATCCGCCCGCGGATATCGTGGGCACGTTCGATCTCGTTCGACGGACGCCAGAATAACCTTCCCGTCACCGGGGTGGTGGCCGACTACAACGTGGCTTCGTTGCAGCAAAAGATTGGTCTGCTGGTGATCAGCAGCCACGCGGATCGGTACCAGACGATGAACCTAAAGATCAACATGGCGCAGGCGCAGGACGTGCTGCGGCACGTGGAAGGGGTGTGGAAAGATATCTATCCGGAAGCTCCCTTTGATTATGAGTTTTTGGATGAGGCGATGGCGCAGTTCTACGCGAGCTACACCCGCACTTTCACCCTGATCCAGGTGTTCTCGGGAGTGGCGATTCTGATCGGCTGCCTGGGATTGTACGGCTTGGTGACCTTCATGGCCGAACAAAAGACCAAAGAAATCGGGGTACGCAAGGTGCTGGGCGCCACGGTGCTGGATATTGTCAATTTGTTCTCCCGAGAGTTTGTCAAATTGGTGGTGATTGCCTTTGTGCTGGCGGCCCCGCTGGCCTACTACGTGATGCGCGGATGGTTGCAAAACTTTGAGTACCGCATCGATCTGGGCTGGGGAGTGTTCGTAGGCGGAATCGTTGCCACGTTGGTGATCACCTTACTAACGGTAGGCTACCGCTCGCTGCGGGCCGCCCTGGCCAATCCGGTGGACAGTCTGCGGAGTGAATAATGAGCAAGTAAACAACTTTTTTTCGCTGCCCCAATCTACTTTCCCTCCTTACTTCGTACGTCTGCCCAGTACCCCACCGAGCACCGTCATTAACTGACGTGGCCGATCTTCTTCTACCCCACCGTAAGCAGTCTATTGCCGGTTCTTTCGTTTGAGTAACTTCTCTCGTTCCAAAAGAATCAGCGCGGGTTGCCCAACGGGTTCGCTTCGTTTGTCACTTATTTTCTAACCTAAATACCTATTTATTATGCTTAACAAAAACCAAAAGGCGTGCAACCCCGCCCGACGTTCGTTTCTACGATACGGAGGAGCCACCCTGGCCACGGCCAGCCTGGTGATGACCGGTTGCGAAGAGTTCTACGACCTGGCCCCCCGCAAAGCCTCCGAAGGCGTTCGGCTCGGCAAAGGCGACACCGGGATTCTTAACTACGCTTACGCACTGGAGCAACTGGAATCCCGCTTCTACACCCTGGCGGTGGCCTCAGCCATCAGCTGTGGTTTCGACGACGAGGAGTTCAAGATTCTATCTGATCTGCAGAAGCACGAGGCGATCCACAAAGATTTCTTCAAAGTAGCGCTGGGCAAAGATGCCATCGCCGACCTGCAATTCGACTTCAGCGCCATCGACTTCACCAGCCGCAGTAGCGTGCTGAAGGCTGCTAAGACCTTTGAAGACCTGGGCGTAGCTGCCTACAACGGTGCCGGACAACTGCTGGAAAGCACTGACCTGCTGCTGATCGCTGGCAAAATCGTTTCGGTGGAAGCACGTCACGCCGCCGCTATCCGCAGCATCTTAGACAAAGACCCTACTTCCTTTGCCGGAGATGACGTGATTGATGCCAACGGACTCGACCGTGCCTTTATGCCCGGCACCGTGTTGGAAGCCGCCTCGGCCTTTATCCTCACCCCCGTTGACGCTAGCGAATTACCCACCGCCTAACCCCAAAACATACTATGAAAATTTTTGATGCAATAGACCATTTAGATCAATATTCGGGCGATAATCTCGCGCGTACCTCCCGCCGCGAAGCGTTTCGCAACCTGGGAAGCCTCGGGAAGAAAGCCGCCGCCGCCATGGTACCTTTCGGCTTGGCCACTGCCGCTGCCCCGTCCGCCCGCGCTGCTGTAACTGACACTGATACAGTAGTCGGCGTGCTTAACTTCGCCCTGCTGCTGGAATACCTGGAAGCTGAATTTTACGTGAAGGGACTTGATTCGGGAGTGATTCCGGCCGGCAGCAAGGCCGAGAAGATCTATCACCAGATCAGCCAACACGAAACCGCGCACGTAGAACTGCTTAAGGGAGCCATTAGCTCCCTGGGAGGCACGCCGGGCGACAAGCCGGAGTTTGACTTCACCGCCGGAGGACTCTTTAACACCTTTGAAGACTACCAGGTGTACCTGATTCTGTCGCAGGCCTTTGAAGATACCGGAGTGCGCGCCTACAAGGGGCAGGCCGGTAACCTAATCAGCAATGGCGGAATATTAACCGTAGCTCTGCAAATCCACTCGGTGGAAGCGCGGCACGCCTCGGAAGTGCGCCGCCTGCGCGGACTAAAGGGATGGATCACCAACGCCGAGCGCGGAGCCGGAGTGCCCGAAGCGGCCCAGGCCACCTACGCCGGAGAAGACAACCTGATCCAGGCCGGAGTAGACGTGAGTACTATTACCTCGTACGGCACCGACGCCATCACCGAAGCCTATGACGAACCCTTGTCCAAGGAAGAAGTGATCGCCATTGCAACGTTGTTCTTAGCGTAAGCTATCTAATTAGTAATTTGTTTAAAAGAGCATCTGCCGTAATGGTAGGTGCTTTTTTGTGTCCAAACGTGATTAGTAGTTCAATGAGGGTCAACCATAATTACCACTGCTTCGCCCCGCTTTAGCTACCTTGTTTATCACATTGACGCCCCAATTCCCGGGGAATTTATTCATCAACGGCCGTTGATACCCGAATTCCCGAGTTTCTGGAGCGTCGTTGGTCATTGACGAGCCCCAGACGCGGGAATTTGGTCGTCAATGGTTATTGACGGGTCTCAGACGCGGGAAAATAGCCGTCAATCACGGTTGACGAGTTTCAGATAGCGGAAACTGAGCGTCCGTGGCGATTGACGCGCTTATTCCGAAGTTTTAGGGCTATCAACGAGAATACTGCTGGACTAAATGCGGTAAATCACTATCTTTAGGGCTATGAAAAAACTACTTACCTTCCTGACCGTCATCCTAGTAAGCCTATCCGCCACCGCCCAAAAAAAGCCAGCGCCGCCGCAAATAGGCGTCGTGCAGGAAATGGATCAAGCCAGTGTCCTTCAAACGATGGGGTACAAATACCTGTTAGAGTCAACGCGCCGGATACTTTCTCCCCAAAACGTCACCGATCAGCAGTTCAAGGCTATGTTGCCTACCATCAAAGCGATGCCGGTGCCGATGTACGGCTGCAATCTCTTCATTCCGGGTGATCTCAAGGTAGTCGGTCCCGAGGTGGACGAGCAGGCCGTGCTGGCGTACGTTGAGCCGGTGCTGAAACGTGCGCAGGCCGCCGGACTCACCCTGATCACGTGGGGTAGCGGCGGATCCCGCTCGGTACCGGAAGGGTTTAGTCGGGTCACCGCCACGGCCCAGTTTATCTACATGGCCAAGCGGGTCGCGGCCGTCGCGGCGAAGTACGATATGATCCTGGCGCTGGAGAACCTTAACAGCACCGAGTGCAACTTCATCACCACCCTGGGCGAGGCGCTGGCGGTGGTGAAAGCGGTGGATCACCCCAACCTACGGCTCTGCGTGGATGTGTATCATATGCTTAAGGAAGACGAACCGGCTACGGCTATTGCCGGAAGCAAGGGCTACGCTGTTTACTGCGAGGTAGCGGAAAAAGAAGCCCGCACTCCTCCGGGCGTGCAGGGCGACGACTTCACTCCCTACATCGCGGCGCTGAAAAAAGAGGGCTACACCGGCAACATCGTCATCGAAGCCCGCTGGGATGATTTGGCCAAACAGGGACCGGTGGCCTATCAAACGCTCCGCAAGCAGATTGATTCGGTGTATAAGTAATCATTCGTTCAACCTCCTCCAATTCCTACCAGCCTACACCGACCATGCCTATTGCCCTTGCCCTGCACGGCGGTGCCGGAACCATTTTGCGTGCTGAGATGCGTGCCGAACAGGAAACCCGCTACACCACCGCCCTCCGGGAAGCCTTACACGCCGCTTACCAGTGCCTGTCTGATCAAGGCACCGCCCTGGATGCGGTAGAAATTGCCGTTACTATGCTCGAAGACTGTCCGCTGTTCAACGCCGGACGGGGTTCGGTGTTCACCGCCGACGGCACTCACGAGATGGACGCTTCCATCATGGAAGGACAGCACCGCCGGGCCGGAGCTGTGGCATTGGTCACCGGCGTAAAGAACCCCATTCGGTTGGCCCGTCAAGTGATGGAGCAGTCGGATCACGTCTTCCTGGCGGGCACCGGAGCCGAAGCCTTCGCCCGCCTCCAGGGATGCGAATTCGCCGACGATGATTACTTCTACGACCAGTTCCGCTACGAACAGTGGCAGCAGATCAAAGATACCGACCGCTTTCAGCTAGATCATGCGGGGTCGCCTCCGACGGGGTCGCCAACGACGGGGTCGCCAACGACGGGGTCGCCTCAGAATCCCAAGAAACTGGGCACGGTGGGGGCGGTGGCCTGCGATGCACACGGTAACCTGGCAGCGGCCACCTCGACCGGCGGCATGACCAACAAACGCTGGGGACGCATCGGCGACAGCCCGGTGATCGGCTCCGGCACCTACGCCGACAACCGAACGGTAGCGGTGTCGTGCACCGGCAGCGGCGAGTACTTCCTGCGCGGGGTGGTGGCCTACGACGTGGCCTGCCTGGTGGAGTACAAAAACTATTCGCTGCAACAGGCCTGCCGGGAGGTGGTGCACGAGCGGCTTCCGGCCCTGGGGGGCGACGGTGGATTGGTGGCCGTGAACGCACAAGGAGAGGTAAGTTTGCCCTTTAACACCGAAGGGATGTACCGGGCGGCTAAGACTCCGGAGAGGGAGACTGTTTCAATTTACGCCGCCTAAGTTCGTGCGGTCGCTCCAGCAGCGTGCGGGCATCCAGGTTCATCGGCAAGATTTGCAGCTCCCGGGTATCAATACGGAAGCGGTCGCCCACCGACAACACGTGCACGATCAGGTTCGATAACGACATGGGGGTGCCTTCCGTGAGAATTTCTTCGTTGTTGTGGATAAGTTGGCTGGGGTCCACCACCACCACCATGCCCGAGCCGATCACCTCGCACGCGTTGCCCTGCTTGATCACCAAGCCCGTATCTTCGGCCAGGCCTACGCCTATCAACTGCGGGAAACGGGCCACCGCTTCCATCACCCGTCCGAAGCGGCCCCGCTGGATAAAGTGCGAGTCGATGATAAGTCCCGACACGTAGCCCATGCCCTGCCGGGTCTTGACAGCCCCCTTAAATAACGCTTCGGTTGACTTGCCCCCGGCAATCATGGCGCGTGACATAGACATGGCTCCGGCACTAGTGCCCGCCAGCACAAACTCCTCTTCGCGGTAGCGCCGCGTCAGTAGCTCGTGTACCGGGGTTTCGCGCATCACCCGGGTGATCTTCGATTGGTTACCGCCGGAGAACATCACGCAGTCGGCCCGCTCAAGCCAGCGTAGGTTATCCGGATCTTTGGACTGCTCTTTCTTGCGGATGTCGAGCACGTGCACCCGCACCGCTGGGAACTGCCCGAAGGCAGATCGGTACTTTTCGCCTACCTCCTTGGGGATGGTGGAAGCGGTGGGCACCACCACAATCAGTGGTTCCTGATTGTGGCACTCCTGGATGACGCGGGCCAGAATGCCCTTCTGCACAAAGTTGAGCTGACTGGATTCGTCGCGGCGGGTACCCTTGTCTTCGTTGCCACCAATGGGTATGAGGGTTCCTTTAGTATCGGTTTGATTCATTCTTTGCCGTAGAAAGTTTCGCTACAATCGGATATAAACAATTATACTCGTATTATTCTTTTAGTAGTGAGCAAGCTAGACAAGACCAACCAATTTTCCCCTATGAAAATCAAGAAAATAAACGTGATGCGCGGACCCAACTACTGGTCTATCCGACGGCATCAACTTATTGTTATGACGCTCGATTTAGAGGCGTTGGAGGAACAACCTACCAATACTATTGACGGCTTTTACGACCGGCTAAAAACAATGTTGCCCTCGCTGTACGAACACCGCTGTTCGGAAGGAGTCCCGGGCGGTTTCTTTCATCGCGTGGAAGAAGGCACCTGGATGGGCCACGTGATTGAGCACATCGCCCTGGAAATTCAGACGTTGGCCGGTATGGATGTCGGCTTCGGACGCACCCGCGGCTACGGCGAAAAAGGCGTATACCAAGTGGTGTTCGCCTACACGGAAGAGCGGGTAGGCAAATACGCCGCCGAAGCAGCCGTGCGCATCGCCGAGTCCCTGATCGCCGAAGAACCCTACAACTTAGACGATGACCTGCAACAGATGCGCGAGATGCGCGAACGGGAGCGGCTCGGCCCCAGCACCGGTTCCATTATTGAAGAGGCCGTCGCCCGCGGGATTCCGTGGATGCGCCTGAACGAATACTCGCTGTGTCAGCTCGGCTACGGGGCCAACCAGAAGCGCATTCAGGCCACCGTCACCAGCAACACCAGCAGCATCGGCGTAGAGCTGGCCTGCGACAAAACCGATACCAAGTACTTGCTCAATCAGACCCAGGTGCCGGTGCCCCAGGGAGAGGTCATCCGCAACGCCGAAGAACTCAAGGATGCCGTCGACCGACTGGGCTATCCGCTGGCCATCAAGCCGGTGAACGGCAACCACGGCCGCGGCATCACCGCCGATATCACCACCTGGAAGACCGCCCAACTGGCGTTTGAGGAGGCGCAGCAGATATCAAAGCGGGTGATCATTGAGCGGCGCATCGAGGGCGACGACCACCGCCTGCTCGTAATCAACCACAAACTGGTGGCGGCCGCCCGTCGCTCTCCGGCCCACGTTGTTGGCGACGGCCAGCACACCATCCAGCAACTCATCGACACCATCAACGAAGACCCGCGCCGGGGCTACGGACACGAAAAGGTGCTCACCGCTATCATAGTCAACGAGATGACGCAGAGTATCCTGGATGCCGAGGGCTTCACCCTGGAAACCGTGCTGCCCGAGGGCCAGCGGCTTAACTTAAAAGACACTGCCAACCTCAGCACTGGCGGCACCGCCACCGACGTGACCCACAAGGTGCACCCTGAGGTGGAGTTTATGGCGCAGCGCGTTTCCAAAATCATCGGCCTGGATATCTGCGGTATTGACGTGATGACCACCGATATCAGTCTGCCGCTGTCCGAAACCAACGGGGCGGTGCTGGAGGTGAACGCCGCCCCCGGCTTCAGGATGCACATCGCTCCTACCAACGGACTGCCCCGCAACGTGGCGGCGCCCGTGCTGGACATGTTGTTTCCGCCCGGCGCCACGTCGCGCATCCCCATCGTGGCCATTACCGGCACCAACGGCAAGACGACCACCACCCGGCTCACGGCCCACCTAATGAAGATGCACGGTTACAAAGTCGGGTACACCACCTCCGACGGCATCTACGTGAACAACCACCTGCTGATGAAGGGCGACTGCACCGGCCCCAGCAGCGCTCAATTTGTTCTTAAGGACCCGATCGTGAACTACGCGGTGCTGGAAACGGCGCGCGGCGGCTTGTTGCGCGCGGGCCTGGGCTTCGACCACTGTGATATTGGCATTGTGACCAACGTGACCAGTGACCACCTCGGGTTGAAAGGCATCCACACCGTAGAGCAACTGGCCCGGGTGAAGGCAGTGATCCCGGAAGCGGTGCACAAAGACGGCTACGCCATTCTGAACGCCGATGATGATCTGGTGTACGCCATGCGCGAAGGGCTGGACTGCAAGGTGGCGTTGTTCTCAATGGACGAGAACAATCCCCGCATCCTGGCACACGCCAAGCAGGGCGGGTTGTCGGCCGTGTGGGAAAATGGCTACATCACCATCGGCAAGGGCGAGTGGAAATTGCGCGTGACCAAAGCGGTGAACGTGCCGCTGACGATGGGCGGCAAGGCCACCTTTATGATCCAGAACGTGCTGCCGGTGGTACTCACGGGGGTTATCAACCAGTTCGCTATTGAAGACATCCGGTCGGCCCTGGAGTCGTTCGTGCCATCGCCAGGACAGACGCCGGGCCGGTTGAACCTGTTCACCTTCAAGAACTTCAAGTTCTTACTGGACTATGCGCACAATCCGGCCGGGCTGCGGGCCCTGCAGAAACTCATCGTCAATATGGGTAGCCCGCACAACGTGGGCATCATCACCGGCATTGGCGATCGCCGACGCGAAGACACCGAGGAAGTGGGCCGCATCGCCTGCGAAACCTTTGACGAGATCATCATCCGGGCCGACCGCAACCTGCGGGGCAAGACCCAGGAAGAGATCATCGAGATGCTGGTAGCCGGTATCAAACAGGTGGACCCGAACAAGAAGGTGACCGTGATATCCAAGGAAAAGGAGGCCATCGATCACGCCATCACCCACGCCCAACCGGACTCGCTGATCGTACTGTTTAGCGATGCCATCCAGCAAGCGCTCACGCAGGTGAGTAAGTACAAAGAAGACGAAGCGCACGAATTGTACCAGTCATCGGGACAGAATTATCTGAGCCAGTTAGGACTGAACGGGCAGCAGGCGGAAGTGGCCGAACCGGCTGAGTAGCAACCGAAAAATCTGGTCGCAGGGCAGCGCAGTGTCCTACAGCCGTTGCGGTACGTCGATGGTTTCGGTCGTAGGATGCCTATCGCTACCCTACGACCAGAATAGTGTAGCCTCAGGTAGAAGAGGGCGCTACGCTTCGGACAGCGACCTCGATAAACGACCGGATTGCTTGCCGATAGCTTAATAAGACACTCCTATCTTTTGGTGCAGGTACGTCCGGTTATCTACCTGTTGCAGCATAAAGTAGGCCACATCGGCGCGGGAAATATTTAGCTTCAGCGACTGCTCGGTGGGCGGAAAGCCATGGCGAAATTGCTTCGTCAGCGGTCCATTGGTGAAGGCGGCGGGTCGGACGATCGTCCAGTCCAGGAAGCTATCGACGACCACCTGCTCTTGCCGTTCGTGATCGATAAAAGCCGCTCTGAGAAACCAGCCGAACATCACGCGCTTCCAAAAGAAGTTCAGGTTGCCCTGGCTCGCGCCGCATCCCAAAGTGGTTTGGCAGATGAGTCGACGCGTACCCTGTGCTTGCATGCCTTGAACGATGTTTTCGGTTCCCTCCGTCCGAACGGTCCCTTTTCTTCCGGCCCCCAAGGTGCAAAGCACCACCGACTGTCCTTCCAACGCCGCGGCTACCGTGCGAGCATCCAGCACGTCGCCCTCGTACACGCGTAAGCGCTGGTCGTCAAAATCAACCTTACTTCTTTGCCGGGTGAAGGCCGTCACTTCGTGCCCCGCCGCCAGGGCCTGCTGAACCAGATGCTGGCCGACCGAACCGGTGGCCCCAAAGATAATGAGTTTCATACGCGCTTACGTTGATGGTACGCGACAAACATCCGCCTTTTGGCACCGTAGAAATTGTACAAATCCGGCAAAGTGATGCCCGCGCTACCCCGCTACAATTTTCCGGTGCTCCGAGGGAGTGCGCCCCGTGTAGCGCTTAAACGTCCGGATAAAGTGCGACTGGTCGGCAAATCCGTAGGTGTAGGCCGCGTCCACCAGCCGGGCGTGGGTGGCGTCGGAGAGGTGGTTGAGCGAGGATTGAAACTGAACGATGCGCGCAAACTGCTTGGGCGTGACTCCCACGGCGGCGGTGAACCTCCGCTCCATCGTCCGCTCGGTCATCTACAGCTGCTCTCTGAGTTGTCGGATGCTGATGACGCCCTGCGTAGCCAACAGGATTTGTATCGCCCGTTGCACGGGGTGATCAATTTCGCGAGCCGACTGTTGCACCAGATCGTTTAGAAAAGTAGTGATGATGTTCACCCGCGTTTGGGGAGAACCCGGGGCCAGTTGATTCAGCAGACCGTTCGCTTTCACTGCCTCATGCGGCACCAGGTCGTAGCAGTCGTCGTTGATGTCCTTCGGCGTGAGTCCGAACAGGCGGGTAGGCCCGGAAGGGTCCAACTGAAAAATCAGCAGCTTGAACGGCCCCCGAGCGGATAACGTAATGGGATCCAGGGTTTGCCCGTACAAGAAGAAGGGCGAAAGTTGCTTGTTTGCCGGCAGCAGCGTGAGCCCGTTGCCCGTCTGGTGATAGACAATTCCGGGATAGCCGTCGGCAAAGAACGGCAAGCGAACTTCTTCATTTCCTTTAGTGCTTTCCCGGTAGGTAATATTCACTACGTGGGATTCTAACGCAGGATCAGGAGCAAACTCCCGGGTCAAGAAAGTATCCTTGCCAATCATTTGGTTCAATTTGACCTCGTATACTGCGGCCCCTCCCAGATATAGCGGGCACAGCAGCGCTCGTTCCGGTAATTAGTAAAGAAAACGTTAGACAAATTCACTATATCTCCTTCTTCTGAGTAGGGACTGCCGAACGAAGAACTGAGGGGATTATCGTACTCGTAATAGAATTCATTCTTAAAACCGTACCGAATCCAGGCACCGTAGTTGGGTAGGCTGGTAGAGTTGGCAGCGATTAAGGCTTCGTCTTCGTCAATCTGAGTCTGTAACCACGCGGGCACCACCACGCTGGTTGAGGCGCTATCATCATCGTTTTGGCAGGCGACGGTTACCATCAACAACAAGAGGAAGGATAGAAGCGGGGCGGTTTTCATAAAAGAAATGTAGGGAAAGACGCCCTGAATCGCAAGCGCTGGCCTCGGTATTGTTTGTAAACCTATCAACCAAGACTGTCCGGCAAAGGCCGGTGTTGATCCGGCCAACCTGCTAATCAGGGCGTAGGTTGAGCGAAGTGGTCCTGCGACCCCAGCGAAGACGGTTGAGATCGTAGAATACCTTGCCACCCGGTAAGTATCGCTAAAGTGCTGCCTAACCCCTAGCGTTTTCGGCAGCCGAGGAGGAGATTCCGGATATTTCACTACGCTACGCTGCACGAAATTCCGGAATGACGATCGGGGGGAAGGGCTTGGCGGCTGGGGGTGGAGATGATGAGACTACTACCCCTCGGCAAATCTACCGGTGTGGATATAGGAAACTGCTGCCCGGAATCCACAAAACCAGTGCCGGGCGCTTAACGTGGCGCTTTCAGGGACGTTTGACGAACATAGGCAGACTTCGGAGAAGTGCAGCGCAGCTTTTTTCGAGACGCAGCGCAGCTTTTTGGAAAAGCTGACCAGCAATTTTTATTTTCTCCGCTGCGTTTGGGCAACTTCTACGGACAATTTTAGCCTCTAAACGCAAAAAACCCGACCGGTCGTGCCTGCCGGGTGGAGTGCCCTGCCGTTTTTTCATGCCAATCGATGCCTTATTTCGCTGCCGGAGTCGGGGTGGGTTCGCTGGGTTTCACCCGTGCGTACTTGAGAATCTTGAGCGTCTGCTGCAATTCTTCGCCCGCCGTGAAGCGGTAGTTCGCCTTCTTAATGTTGCTAGCGCTCACTGCGTCGGCCGTATCGCTGCCCGTACTGTTGATGGTGAGTCGCAGCGACCCCAGCTCGCCGAGCCGAACGATCTCACCCCGCTCAATGTGCCGCGGAATGATCATCACCAGCGACTCGAGCACGGCCACCGCATCGGGCAGGCTCACGGTGGTGATCTCGGCAATCTCCTTGGCCATCTGCCGGAAGTTGGCCTCCCCGGTGCTTTGGGCCACGGCGTAGAACTTTTGCGCTGATTTTGGTTGCTGCGGGTTGTGCTTGGGGACAACATTGAAGGGGACCGGCATAAGGATTTAAGTGTTGATGGGCGGATACGTGGTTTTTGATACGTGCTACCGCAAAGAACTCTCCGCAGGAAACGAAAAACCAGTGCGGATCAAGACAAACAGCACGCGGGTACTTTTTGCGAGAAAGTGAAGGTTTTTTGGGAATCCCTGCCTAGATCTGGTCGTAGGTCAAGCGAAGCGGTCCTACGACCCATGCGAAGCCGTCTACCAAGTGGATCGGAGGACACTTCATTACCTTATGACCAGAATACGATTCTTTGCGGTTAGAATCGGCAGAAACTACTCTAAAGCCGCGGCGATGGACTGCATGAGGTTGGGACCAAGTGCGCGCCAGTCTTGGACCGACCGACGGCCGTTGAGCTTGCCGACGCGCTCCACCTTCAGTTCCATCAGGTAGGCCGGTACCTGTTCTTCGGCCCACAGCGCCTGGTTCACCGTCATGCGGCCCGGTTTCCCCGGGGTGGTGGAGGTCAGCATCTCCCGCAGCCCCTCATCCGACTCAAAAGAAGAAGTTTCTACCATGCCTTGCCAGAGCCGCTGCCCCACGGGCTTGTCGGGCCCCTGCAGGTAGTCGGCCGACTCGGTGTTGTGCAGCGTGAGGAACAGGTCAATGGGGTGCCCATCGGACAGCCAGGTGGTGATGGCTTTTTTCTGGGCGGCAATTTCGGGCATCTCTTCGGCCACCACGTGGTCCCAGTTGCGGTTTAGGTCGTGGCCGAAGGCGTTGAAGCGCACGCCGCCCCGTGCCACCCCGTCGGGGTCACCCATCGGCATCACCTGAAACACGATGCTATCGAGCAGGGCTTGGCCTTGGGCTGAGTCGAGCAGATAGCAGATCGCGGCATCCATCACGTAGGAGGTGCCCGCTTCCCAGGAGTGTTGCCGGGCCATCAGCCACACCACTTTTTTCTGGCCGAGCGGCACATCGGTATTGGTGACGGTCAGCAGTTGTAGGGGGCGCTGCTGGGGAGTGTAGCCAATGGTGCGCAACACCACCGACGGGTATCCCTGGTATTTGGTGAGCAGTTGCGCCAGCGGCTCGGTGGTGTAGGGCGGCAGGTGGGCCACCCACACGGTGTCGCGGTCGGGGGTGAAGGTGAGGCGAAGCGTTTTGTCGGCCTCGTTCCACTCCGTTTGCTGGTCGGACAAGTGCTGCCAGTCCGTTTGGTTGGGGCTAATCACGGGCCGGGTTTCGTCCGTCACCGGGTGCGAGCCGGCTTTATAGTTATACTCTCCCACCAGATCGGTGAGGTTGATGGTTAAATTTTTGCCCTTAGCGCCGTCAATCCGGAAGTAATACCAGCTGGCCTGCCGGTTGCGGTTGTCAGCATCGCTCTCACCGGCCAGGGCGCACTCCCAGTGGGTTTCGCTAACTTGCTTGATACTGCCCAGCTTGCCGCTCTCAAAATCGGTGCTGATGCTGATGGGTGAGGAAGAGATAGTTTGGCCGCAAGCAGGGTTGCGTAGGGGACTGAGTAGCAGTGTGCTGAAGAGGAACAGGGCAGGGTAGGGGAGTTTCATGGTGATCTTTAGGCTAGGGTGAGGGCAACGAAAGGCACCGGGTATCGATGAAAAAAGTAGCAATCAGCCAGTAATATAGCGCACTTTTTCTACTTCTCTTCTCAGGGTGCGCCACAATTGGGGTCGGACAGGGAGCTTTCTGCGCTCAAAAAACTATTCTGCCACGTTGTGATAAGGTCCTTCCTGGATGATAAGTGTACATCTATTGTCATTTAGTGGGCGAGGTTCTCTGATGAATTAGTAGAACACTGTGGTCTATGAAGGGTACTTCTGCCTTTGCCCGCCGGGGATTCCGGACAATTTGCTTCGCTGCTCTGCGCAAATTTCCGGAATGACGTTAGGCATGCGCTATTTCTTTGTGATCCACTTACTGCATTCTAGTTGGGGGAGTTAGCGCGCTCTTTGAGTAGTTTGATGACAATGCCCAGTTGGCCCAGGTGATAAAGATCGTGGTGGAGCATACCATCGATAACGAACGAGTGATTGAACTGCCCCTTGAAATCCTGATCGTGGTACGATTCCTTTAAAAAAGCGTCGTCTTTGCTTTGTAGAAAAGCAAGCAGGTCCGACAGGCTTTCCTGGTGGTTTTGGAGAAGTTGGTGCCAGCCGATCTGGGCCAAGGTGTGGTTATCCGGCCAGTTCTCTGGGCTCTCTTCGGTGAGTCGGCCCGTTCCGGTGGTGAGCTTCAAGAGCGCATCTTTTCGCCACGCGGTCAGGTGGGCAATCAGTTCGGCGGCACTGTGCAGGGTGGGCAGGGGGCGCACGAACGCTTCTTCTTCCTTTAAGGAGGCAAGCTTCTTGGCAAAAGAATCACCCATCCAGAGCTTCCCGTGGTGCACCGCGGCGATCTGCTCGGTGATGTGGTTAAGGATAAGGCGGTCGGTCATGGTTTCAGTGGTTGAATGAATAGACTAGGAAAGTTACTGATCGCGCAACGGAAAGCGTTGTTGTTCTATCAGCGAGAATAGCAACCTTTAGCTTTCATCGGTTTACTTCACCAACTCGTATTCGTTGATCAAAATCTCGGCGGGAACGCCCAGTGCCTTATTGATCTTTCTGATCATGCTTAAAGTCAAGCGACGCTTCTTATTAAGAATTTCTGTTGCTCGGCTTTCGCTTCCTACAATCTCCGCTAAATCAGCACTGTTTAAATTGTTCTGTTCCATTCGGAATTTGATCACTTCAATGGGATCAGGGTCAGCGAATGAGGGTTCTGCCTCAGTTTCATACTTCTCAATGAGCATCACCAGTAGCTCCGCTTCCTTGAAAGTTGGATCAGATGGTTTAGAGCATGTTTAAATTTTGAAAAGAGCGGGTCAGTGCTTAAACTTTGGGTCAACCAAAACTCAAAAGTTTATGCAAACTCAATACGAGCAGCTCACCGACCCGCAGTGGGAAGTTATCAAAGAGAAACTACCTATCCAAAGGAAACGGAAATATGATTTACGCGCTATTGTTAATGCTATTTTCTGGATACTACGTACGGGTAGCCAATGGCGAAATTTACCGGATTGTTACCCTAAATGGCAGTCCGTTTATTATTATTTTAGTAAGTGGAAGAGAGATGGGACATTGGTGGGACTCAATAGCTCTCTGAATATGATGCTACGAAAAGAATTAGGCAGGGAAGCCACTCCGAGTGCGGTATCCATTGATAGTCAGTCTATTAAAAAGGCGCCGTTTGTCAGTGAAGATACCGGTATCGATGGGAACAAGAGCATTAACGGACGCAAACGCCATATCCTTACTGACACGATTGGCTTAGTATGGGTAGCGGTGATTCATGCGGCCAATTTGCACGACGGGCTGATGGCTCAACGAGTAGTCAGCCCAATACTAGGCTATCTTCATCGGGTGAAAAAAATCTTTGCCGATATGGCTTACAAAGTGAATTTGAAAGAGTGGTTGGACCAGATGTATACCAGTATCGAACTAGAAATTTCTTCCCGTCCCCCTTCTTCTGAAGGCTTTGTGCCGGTGAAGATACGATGGGTCACTGAGCAGACTTTTGGTGTCTTTAATTTCCAGAGAAGACTAGATAAAGATCACGAAAAAACAGCAAACAGTGCTGAGGCTTGGATATATTGGGCCAATTGCAGCAATTCCCGGTTTAGCTATTCTAGCTGAATTTTGTATTGTATGGCCACGAAGGCGAAGAGTTGTTTCATAGTTTGGAACTGGATCATAGTGAAAGCTGCTCGGATAGCTTGCCAAAGTTTGGCTTTAGTGCCTAATCCCTTCCATAGCGTGCGGAAGTACTCACAGGCGTATTGCCGGATTTGATCTATCGTAAAAGCTAGCATCATCAGATAAGCCAGCACCGTACATAGCTGGTCTTGACCGTGCCCATAATTATGCTCAAAATGGTAGCCTTGGTTTTTTAGGGTGTTAAACGTTTCGTTTTCTATCTTCCAGCGTGCTCTTCCGGCTCGCATCACCTTTTCCAGATTATTCTGTCGTAGAACAATATCGGTAATCCAACTAAATGTAGTGGTCTTGCCCTTCTTATCTACCTGTTCGTAGTGTAACATATTGACTCTGATGTGCGCTTGCGTGCTGTTCAAAGGCAGGTTGTTAACCCAGCGGAAGTGGTGTTGGATGCCCTTTTCCGAGTAACTGTATTGCCCTGCCTGACCGCTTTGCTGACGCGCGGCGAACTGGCTGAACAAGGCTTTGTTTCCATCGGGTTTGCTGCCGATGATAAACGAGTGACCATCGCTTTGCAATTGTTCAATGAAGGGGCCATTGGCATACAGCGCATCGGCGACTAACACAAACTTTTCTTCGGCATAGCTTTGGCGTAAACCTTCCAGCAACCGCTTTGCCGCGTTGCGCTCACAATCATTCTTTATGCATCCATCCGTATTGGCAATCGGTTCGCAGCGCATAGGAAACACCTCTCGCTTATCAGGATGAACTAGCACAGCAGAAAGCATTTGATGGCTATAGGTAAGTTGACCATCCTTGTGCTGCTTCCGCAAACAGTGCTTACAGTGCACTTTCTTAGAAGAAAAGTACTCTACGCCATCTATTGAAACAATGAGCTTGCCCTTCCAATATTGGTATTCCTCAACTATACGACAGTCTTTCAATACTGTATACAAACGCCGAAAGCCTATCTGCAAAGCAGTGGCATCCACTCGGTCTAACACCTCACGCATCTGCGTGTCTGAACATATCCTGCTAATGCCATACAGGCTTTGCAAGTTGCCTTCCTCGGCCTGACTACGCTTCTCAAAGCTTAGCAGTGAAGGACTCTTCAGTGAAAACATCGCAAATGCTGAACTCAGTACATCCATCATACTAATGCTTGCATTGCTACGCCGATGATCCGCTATTGTAGTAAACATCCCTTGAACTTCACCGAGCAGATAACTGAATCGGCTCTGCTTTTTACGTCTCTTGGCTATCCATCCCATAGCAACAAAAATACGCGCCGCACGCCTTATTTGCTAAACCGGGAATTGCTGGGCCAATTGCCAAAGAGTCCTTAACCGATTGAAGCTCAAACCTATAGAAAATTTTTAAACATGCTCTTAGATTCAAAGACTTTGTCAAGACGTTGTAAGGCGTTCTCGTACTCTTTTTCGGACTTTATTAGCGTCCAGTTCATGGGCTTAAATAGTTAGTGCGTTAATCTTGTCGCATTCGCTGTGCGTCCCAATGAATCGTATCCAAACGGTTTGAAGGTCAAAGTTCATTTTTACCACCAATCGATACGTGTTTCCCTTAACATTAAATATGTATCTCCCCGACCCAATTGAACGACAGTTCGCAAAAGAATTAAGAATTTCATTGGTTGACCGATACTCGGCCTTTTGAAAATCTTTGTACCAAGCCAGAAGTTGTTGTTCATTATCTTCGTGATCTTCCCAAAATTCTCGCAGTATAAAGGTATAAAAATGAGTGTATTCGTGAGAATAGCTTAGTACGAATTCCAAAAACCACGTGAACGTGCTACCACCCCGTGCGATACTCCCGGGCGACGAAGGCGTTGGCGGGCTCAAAGTTGGTGATCTTCTGGTTCTTTCCGTCCCACAGTAGTTTTTTTCGTCCGTGGAACACCTGCCCTTTGCCGTCGGCGGTGGCCTCCCGGTAGCTGTGGCTGCGCACGGCCAGATTGCCCATGATCACCGTTTCGGTGAGAGGACCGGCGATGCTGAACGGTGAACTGGTGGTAGCGCCGTACCCTTCTTTGCAGGCCTGCACCCACTGTGCCTGGTGGCCGTCGGGGCCGTCCTTCACCGGGGTGATGTCTGCTGCCGGAGCGGCCATCTCCTTTCCTTGGGGCGAAAGCAACTTGGGTTCCCGGCCCCACATCCCGGCGATCAACTCGCCCTTGGTACCCACCAAGCGCATGCCGCCGTCGTTGTCGCCCATCGCCTGGTTCGGGTCCAGGCCTTCGGGACGGGGCGGCTGGATGCCCCCGTCGTACCACGAGAAGTCTACGGCGGGCAGCGCGCCCCGCGCCGGGAACTTCAAGTGCACGGCCGAGGAAGGCGGGCAACTCTCGGGATAATAAGCCTGCTCAAAGAAGTCGGCGTAAACCGAGCCCACGCTACAGTAGACGGATTCCGGGTAGCCCAGTTGCAGGGCACGGTAGGGAACGTCCATGATGTGGCAGCCCATGTCGCCCAGTGCCCCGGTGCCGTAGTCCCACCACCCCCGCCAGCGGAAGGGCATGAAGGCTTCGTGATATGCGCGTTGCGGGGCCACCCCCAGCCACAGGTCCCAGTCGACCCCTTCGGGCACGGGCTGAGCTTCCTGGGGTAACGGCACTCCCTGGGGCCACACCGGCCGGTTGGTCCAGGTGTAGACGGTGTGCACGTCGCCCAGCACTCCCTGCTGCACCCAGGCTTCTATCCGGCGGGTATCATCACCGCTGCTGCCCTGGTTGCCCATTTGTGTCACCACTTGGTAACGTTCGGCCGCTTCGGTGAGTTGGCGCGCCTCAGCAATGCTGTGGGTCAAGGGCTTCTCCACGTACACGTGCTTGCCCAACTGCATTGCGGCCAGGGCAATGATGCCGTGCATGTGGTCAGGAGTGCTCACGATCACGGCGTCGATGTTGTCTTTTTCTTTCTCTAGCAGGGCACGGTAGTCGGTATAGTAGGTGGCCTTCGGATGCTCATCGCGGGCTTTTTGTGCCTGTCGGCTGTCCACGTCGCACAAGAAGGCGATGCGGGCCTCCCCGCTTTTATGGGTGTTGGTGAGGTTGACCCAGCCTTTTCCTCCCGCACCCACGGCGGCCACGTTGAGCTGGTCACTGGGAGCGGTGAAGCCCACTCCGCCCAGCACGTGGCGGGGCACGATGAATACTCCGGAGGCCAGGGCCGATTGCTTGAGGAAGGTGCGGCGATTGGTGGGGGATATGTTTCTCATAAGTGGGATGTGAGTTAGGGGGGTGTGGGTAGGGGGAATAGTGGTAGTTGGCGAAAAATAACTAATTTTCGTCTGAAAACACCTAATCGAACTACTACACTAATATGAAACCTTGCTCCACCTCGGTGCGTTGTGCGTTGTTACTTTTTGTCTTGATACAAAAAGTAACCAAAAAGATCAAGAAATCTCAATGCTTCCCCGCGCAAAAGCTTGCGCACGCCCGCTGAGCTTTCGGGCCAACGCGCAGGAATACAGAGAATGGCAAGAATGAGTACATAGTTTTACAGTTGGCTATCTATAGGAATACTCAACCTTTACTCTACCCGATGGTTTTGTAAAAGAGGTTAAATCTCATCCAGGCCATTTCAATGGCCAGTTGTAAAGGGCTGCTTATTTGCCGTTTATAGAACTGTCTCATCAAGTTCAACCCTCTTCTAAAGACGCTATACTGCGGGTAACCGTGTTTTTTAGTTCTGACGGGATTGACCTTTCCGTCCTCAATACCGGTGGCCCAGCAAATGGTATAGGCTATAGAAACGATAGCAAACAGTTTTCGGTACTTGACGATACAGCGCAGGCAAGAGTCCTCTAAGTTGAAGCCTCGCTGTTTGAGTGCTTGAAAGAAGACTTCTATAGCCCAACGTCTTTTATACCAAGAACGCAGCGTCTGGGGTAGAGTGGTACCAATCAGATAGAGCAGTTCGCCTTTTTCATCATAGGAGAGCGAAAGGTTAACAGCCACTCCATCTACCACTACGTCCTGTTGATAGCATTCTATATCGTCGTCGGTAAAAGCTTCTTCGGCCCAGACTCTTTGCCCGGTCGCTAACAGGATGGAATGGTGCTTAGGTACTCGCACACAAAAAGGAATACGCTCGCTTTTGAGCCAACTTAGCCATTTTTGCCCAATGAATTCCCGGTCCATTACCAGCATTTGGATACGTTGTTTACCCACAACAGCCACCAATGATTGGAATAGAGCAATGCGCTGATCTGCATTACTATTGCCGCTGTTGTTGTCCAGCATCTCAAAGTAAACCGGCACGGCCATCTTACCAATGCTTACTACTGCGCACAAAACGTTGACCTGTGTCTGCCCGAAGTCCCATTCCGTGCGGTCGATGCTGAGCGTCAACTGAGGGTGAGGAACAAAACTCATCAGAAAAACCGCTACCTGTTGATAGTCCAAGCTAACTTTGGCGAAAAAGTCTTGTATTCTGCGCTCAACAGAACTCACTTGAATGGGCTTATCTGTTTTATCAGCAATCTCTGAGAAGATCACTGACCGACTGCTAATTATTCCCTGAATCATATCGCAGAGAAATTCTTGTCGCTTTTTATGCCGCACCACTTTGGCCGTTCGTATCAATTCATATATCTTTAGTACCGGATTCTTATCCATTGAAAAAGCTGGTTTTGTTGTGTAGGAACTACAAAATTCAGCTTTTTCTCCCTCTCATTCAACCCCCACCCAAAACCATCGGGTAGAGTACTCAACCTTAACTTCTTCTCGCGATCGGTCATAAATTACCTTCTTTGTGCGGTCTATTGTTTTCTTCAGACAGGGATTTTTAATAGATGCTTCGGTAAGCAAATCCACTTTTCTTTCAAACAATAGCTCCAGTTGATCCCAAAGGGAGAGCAAAGTTTCGCCACGATCTGCCGGGTCGGCAACGTCTACCCGCACCACCAAGTCAATGTCACTGGTTTGGGGATTGAAACGATCAGTGATAGAAGAACCGAAGGCGTACATCACTTCTACCTGATGCGCCTGACATAATTCAATGAAGTCGGTGCGCTTTTCCTGGAGTAGGCTGAGTAGGTTCATGGTTCAAGATAGATAATTTTTAGAGGAAAGCAGACAGATGTTTTGGTCTTTATTGGGGGCTTTGCCTTCGCCCTGATAGGAAACAACACTCCGCTTGCCTATTTACTGTCATTCAGTAGGAAACTTGTTGCATTGGAGACGTGATTTTTCTTCTGAGAGGCAAGGTATGCCCCGCAAGATAGTTGGCAGAAAGTACGGCGCTGAATTTGCTGCGCTGCGCGAAATTCCAGAACGACGTGAAGAGAAGGCGGTTCGCTGGTGGGCTAACCAAGGTCACTCGCGGGCTTCTTTTACCACAATGGCGGGGTTGATGCGTAGTAAGTCGGCGATGAAGGTGGCTTCGGGTTGCGGGGCGATGAAGGCTTCGCCGGTGAAGAACCGGATGTGCAGGCCGGAGTAGGATTTGGAAGCGTTGGCACCCAGAACGGAGGTTCCGCGGGTGATGCAACTGATTCTATCCACGGGAATGCTGCCCCAGCGCAGTCCGGAACGGTAGATTAAGCAACCGTCCTCGATGCGGTAAACGGTGTGAATAAAGGGCAGCAGGGCGGCCACGGAGGCGAAGACCCAAAACGCCAGCAAGCCGTACAGAAAGGGGCCGGACGACAAGATGGGGATGGCCAGTAGCAGGGTAGGTAGCAGCAGCAGCGAGGCCGCGGTGATTATTGCTTTGCGGAGGTCGGTGCGTCCTGCGTAGGTAATTGCGTTCATGACTAGCTGATTAGTTGACGGATAGTTCCTGACCGCTGTCATTGCTCCGGTAGGCCAGTTCGATGAGGCGAATCACGCTGAGGGCTTCGGCGGCGGGCACCGCCAGCGCTTCTTTTCCCTGTAGCGCTTGGTACAGATTGTCGTAGAAGCGGGTGTAGTCGCCCGTCTCAGAGGCCACGGTTCCCCGGATCGGTAGGCCGTTGATCACGGTGTCCAGCGTGCCCCAGTCGGTTTCGGGCTCCTGGCCGATGCGAGAGTTATCGGGCGACACTCCCAGCTTGAGCAGGTCTTCCTGGGGGTCGAGTCCGTACTTGGTGAAGGTGCCTTCGCTGCCCAGCACCTTGTAGCGCGGTCCCTGGTCCCGCACCAAGTAGCTCAACTTGAGCACCACTTGCATCGATTCGTAGCCCAGGATAAGGTGGTAGGCGTCGGGAGCTTGTCCGCCCGCGCGCTGGATGCTCAGCTTAGCAAACAAGGTTTTTGGCATTCCGAACAGTACGAGTGCCTGATCAATCATGTGCGAACCCAGGTTATACAGGATGCCTGCACCGGGGCCGTCGTCTTCTTTCCAGGTGTCGGGTTGGATAAAGTTACGGAAGCGGTCGTAGTGGGCTTCGTACTCCACCACCGTGCCCAGCACATCGGCCGCCAGCACCTTTTGCACCGTGAGGAAGTCACTGTCCCAACGGCGGTTCTGGAACACGGTGAGCACGCGGCCCTTTTCCTCAGCCAGCGCGATGAGTTGTTCGCCCTCCTGCACGGTGTTGGTGAAGGGCTTCTCTACCACCACGTGCTTCCCCGCTTGCAGGGCGGCCTTGGCCATGTCAAAGTGGTAGGGATTGGGGGTGTTGACGACGATCACTTCTACGGAGTCGTCGGCGAGGAGATCTTCATAGGTGCGCACGAGTTTCACCTCGGGATAGCGCTCGGCCGACTCGGAGAGGTTGCGTTCCAGCACGGAGTGCAGGCGAAAATTGGGGTGAACGGACAGTAGGGGACCGTGAAATACGAGTCCGGACATGCCGTAGGAAGCGAGGGCGACGTTGATCATACTTTAGGTTTTAGGTTACCGGGACCAAGGTTCTAGGTTCGAAATTTGAGTTCCAGGTTTAGGATTTGCCTTCTGAAGCCCAGAACAGCGAACCTAAAACCTAAATAATGGAATAAATTCTTACTTTTGGTAACAAACCCCCCAAGAATGTCTCCAATGAATCGCCGTACCTTTGTGCAACAAGCCTCCGCCGGACTGGCACTGCCCCTCGGCTTGGCGGCTTGGCCCACTGCGGACGCCGCTCCCCAGAACAACGTAGGAGTAAAACAGGTGAGCACCACCTTTGAGCGGGAGCCGCTGGCCACTCCCTACGGCTTCAAGGGCGGTTACATGACCGACGTGTGGCAAACGGTGGTTCGCTTGCAGAGCACTTCGGGACGGCACAGCATCGGCCTGGGCACCCAAAACGTGCTGTGGTCCGACGCGCGCGTATTCACCAACCACTCCGAAAGCGGCGGCAACGCATTGATGTACGCCATCACCGAACGCGCCGCCCAACTCATGAAGGGGCAGACCTTTGCCTCACCCATCGAGATGCAGGAGCAGATGCTCGAACGAACTGGTGACGTACGGAAAGCAGGTGACCAACAATCCGCGACTGCGCACCACCTTTGTGCTCAACGCGTTAGTGGCGGTCAACAATGCCGCCTGGCTACTGCACGCCGCTGAGAACGGCATCGACCAATTTGATGCGATGATTCCGCAACCCTACCGCGCGGCGCTGGGCTACCGGCACCCGCGGGTGGTGAGCATTCCGTCGTTCTCGTTCGCCACGCCGGTGGCGCAGATGGAGCAACTAGCCAGCGAAGGCTACTTCTTTATGAAGATCAAACTGGGGCACCCCGGCGCGCAGCGCGAGATGATCGAGGCCGACAAGGCCAAACTAACCGCCATCCATCAGGCCATCGGGCAGGGCACCACTTCCTACACCGCCGATGGGAAGATTCCCTACTACTTTGATATGAACGGCCGTTACGAGCACAAAGATACGCTGCTCGAACTGCTGGATCACGCCCGAAGCATCGGAGCGTTCGAGCAGATAGTGGTGGTGGAAGAGCCCTTTCCCGAGGAGTACGAGGCCGACGTGCGCGACGTGGGCGTGCGGGTGGTGGCCGACGAAAGTGCGCATACCGAGCAGGACGTGCTCACCCGCATCCAGATGGGCTACGGCGGCATTGCGCTTAAACCCATCGCCAAGACCCTGAGCATGACGCTCAAGATGGCCAAGGTGGCGCACGACAATCAGGTGCCCTGCCTGTGTGCCGACCTCACGGTGAACCCCATTCTGGTGGACTGGAACAAGAACGTGGCCGCCCGACTGGCTCCCTGGCCGGGCTTCGAGAAGGTAGGGCTAATGGAGAACAACGGCCACCAGAACTACCGCAACTGGTCGGAGATGCTGACCTACCACCCCTATCCCAAGGCGAGTTGGGTCACCGCCCAGGATGGTGTGTTTGAGCTAAGTCGTGACTTTTACCAGCGCAGCGGGGGCATCTTTGGGCAGTCGAAGCATTACGAGCAGCTGTTTCCTAAACCGCAGGGGTAAATAGCTTTTTGTTCCCACCCTAAAGCTTTTGGAAGATTTTGGCATCTAAGTCAACGATGCGGAATTTCTCTTTGTCAATGAGTGGAACCAGTGAATCGAAGAACCCGATGATGAGGTATCCACCGGGGTGGAGATGCTGGTGAAACTGTTGCAAAAGGCGCACTTTAGAAGCGTGGTCAAAGTAAATCATCACGTTGCGGCAAAAGATAAAGTCAAACTGGTGGGGCGGCAACTCGGTGATCAGATTGTGGGAAAGAAACTTGACGTGCTGAACCAATCCGGGATTCATGAGGCTCTCGGTATTTCCATTCTGATAATACTGCTGGAACGACCCTTGGGGATTGTACCGCTGATAGTTTTTGGCGTAATCCGCCATCTTCAGTTGATGGTACTTTCCCAACTGGGCAGCTCCTACGGCGGCTTCGCTGATGTCGGTGGCCAGCGCAGTGGCTCTGTCGGCTAAACCGGTTTCGTGCAACACGATGCCCATTGAGTATACTTCCTCACCGGTAGAACAGCCCGCGTGCCAGATGGCTGCCTGCTCTTTTTGACTAACAGTATCTGAAATCAGGGATGGCAGTGCCCGCCACAGAACCGGATCGCGAAACATCAACGTGAGTCCGACGGATATCTCATCAATAAGCAAGTAGATGAACGATCGGTCCCTCAGTAGTTTGATCCATAGGTTATGAACCGACTCTAACCTGAGAACCCCAATGCTCCGCGAAATCCGGCGTTTCAATGAGGTGGGTTCGTAGCAGGTAAAGTCAATATCGTAGCGGCGAAGAATCGCATGCGTGAGCGAGTGAAGTTCTTCATCGGAAATGGGAATGGCAGGCATAGCAGCGAAAATTAGGGAAAACGAAAAGAGGGTGACAGCGGCCATTAGCCGGAGTCACTCATTATCGTGAGGTCAATGTATTTCTTCAGATGATCTAAAAAGGCCGATGAAAAATTCCAAAGAAATTGGGGCTGTAAGTCAGGATGGCCCTTCACCAGAAAACGCGCGCTGCTCATAAGACCATAGCCTTCCTGCTTAGATTGCGCGAAGTCTTCGGTCAGGGTGGCTTCCATATCTTTGAGGGGCAGCGTATGCAAGCGGGGCACTCCGCCAAAGATCAACGTGCGCAGGGCAGTACAAAACTCAGAAATAGCGGCCGCCGAAAGCATGTTGTCGACCTCTTTGATAAAGGCTTCGGTCATTTCCTCTGAGCGTTGGCTCTCCGAAAGGCCAAATGACTGTAGTTGCTGGCATTCTCGGTCGGACAGCAGCAGGTAACTTCTCCCCGGAGCCTGGCCCATAATATCCGTCAGTACCAGAGCCATCGTCTTTCCGTAGTAGAAAATCGGAGGACAATCGGCCGATTCTGCCGTCGTTGCCGTGCAGATGTTGTATTGCAACGAGCCAACCGTCACTTCGTGGTTTAGGATTTGCGAAAAAGACTGCGCCGCCTGAGCGTACCCGTTCGTTATAAAGCGCTCCAGAATTTCAATTTCCTGATCGTTTAAATCGTCTAGTTGGGACATATTAAGCAGTGATTTCGGCTGAACGTTGATGGTTTCCATGGAAAATATAATTAATAATGGCGGGCACGTGGAGAATTAGGCATACGTGTCCGTTACCTAAGATAGTGACTCCACTCACGAATGGAACCCGGTCTACCGGCTTCATCAGCGGTTTTTCAACTACCTCTTTCTGTTGCAGCAACTTATCGACCACCAACCCCAGGGTGCGGTTCGCGTACGAGACGATCACCACGTCGTGCTGGACCTCAGGGTTGGGGTTGGGGGCGGGCTCGGGGGACAAAGACTGAGCTGGGTCGGTGGCGTATTCGGTGGTCGGGGTAAAAAGGTCTCTCAAAAATATAACCGAGATTGTTTTGTCCAGATACGAGGTGACCAGTCCGTTTCCCACCCGAGAAACCGCAGACTGGGGCAGCGAAACCACCGCCCGGGTGTACGTAAGAGGAATAGCGTATTCCGTCTCATCTGCTTCGAAGAGCAACGTTCCTTTCACCGCCATTGAGGCCGGAACCGACAGGCGGATACTGGTGCCGCTACCAAGCGTAGTATCCACCGAGATAGTGCCTCCGATTGATTCCAGGGTTTTCTTAACGACGTCCATGCCTACTCCCCGGCCCGCAACGTCGTTTACCTGATCAACGGTTGAAAACCCAGGCTCGAAAGATGAGCATAACGGTTTCTTCCTCGCTCAATTGGGCTATCTGGGCCGAAGAGATCAATTGGCGCTGCACGGCCCGTTGTTGCACTTTCTGAAGGTCTATGCCGCCGCCATCATCGCTGATCCGGATCACCACCGCATCGTTTTCGTTGCTTGCTTCCAGGGTGATGGTTCCTTCCGGAGGTTTGTCAGCCTTCTGGCGGGTTTCGGTCAGTTCAATGCCGTGGGCCACGGCGTTTCTAACCAGGTGAATGAGTGCGTCGCTGATGGTTTGCAGCACGCTTCGGTCAATCTCCGTGTCGGTGCCTTTCAGTCGAAGGGCCACTTGTTTGTTCTCGCCCGTGGCCACGTCGCGTACCACCCGGTGAAACTTCTTGAACAAAAAGCCGATTTGCACCAGACGCACGTCCATCACGGAATACTGTAGGTCGGACGAGATGCGGTTGAGGCGGGTGAAGGCGTTAGTGCGGTGCGATTTGGCCTCAGCAGCCATCATCCGGTCGCGCTCAATGGTTAGTTCGCCCACCAGGTTAAGCAGGTTGTCCAGCTTCCGGACCGGAACCTGTACCAGATCCGAGAAGGCAATATTCAGGGGCTCGCTGGCCTCCTTGTCATCACAAACTTCTTCGGCAACTGGTTCGGCAAGTACAGTTGGATTGGAGATGCTTTGAGCAGGCTTGGCTTGTTTACAGAGAATTTCCAGTTTAGTTTTGATGCCCTTGTAAGCCACCGATTTGCCGTCTTTTACCGAGTGGATGAGCGCCCCCAGGATATCTACGGACTTGAACAAGGCGGTGAAGACCGCAGCATCCAGAGCAATGCGCTGTTCCCTGATCTCCCCAAACAGGGTCTCAACAGCGTGGCCAAGTTCGGCAATAGGGGTGAAGCCCAGGCCCGCCGCATTGCCTTTCAGGGTGTGGGTAATGCGGAAAAGGGCGTGGATGGCCGAAGAATTGGAGGACTGTTTTTCCAACTCGGTCAGCAACCGATTGAGTTCCTCGTAGTTATCCAACGCTTCAGCTAAGAACAATTCCTGATATTCGTCTTGCTTCTTCATAATTTGCTACGATAAACAGCTCACCAAAAAACCAGGTATCTCGCGCAGCGGCATCACCTGCTGCACTACCCCCGCTTCAATCGCCTGCTTGGGCATCCCAAACACCACACACGAGGATTCATCTTGACCAATGGTGTAGCCTTGTTGATCCTGAATGGCACCCAATCCCCGGGTGCCATCTTTACCCATGCCGGTGAGCAGTACGCCAATGGTCTTTTGCCCGTATACCTGGGCCAGTGAAGAGAACAAGCAGTCAACCGAAGGGTGATTAAACTCCTTGAACTGGCGGTTGGTGAACTGAAACACGGGCTGTTGCGTCCGTTCGTCCCGCCGAATTTTGGTGTTGGTGTGTCCGGGCAGAATATACACGGTGCCTCCCCGCAGCACTTCGTTTCGCTCGGCCAGCTTCACCCGAAGGGGGCCAGCGCCGTTTAGGCGATTGGCAAAGGCGGGCAGAAACTGCTCCGGCATGTGCTGCGCGACCACCACTGGGATGGTGAGGTTAGCGGGTAATCCGTTGAGCAGTCCCTCCACCGCCGTGGGGCCACCGGTTGAAGCGCCCACCGCAATAATTTCGTAAGGAAGCTGCGCCGCAAAACTATGGGTGTGGTTGTTCTTCCGAACCTTTAGGCGGCCAAGGGTTTCGGGAGTAGCGTTAACGGCGGCTTTGATCATCGCGTTCAGCGGCGATTGCTGATCGGTAGCTGCGTGCCCCACCACCTCTTTGTTCAAGAAATCGAAGGCCCCCGCCGAAAGCGCTTCAAACACCAGGGGGTTTTCCTTGTCCAGCGCGCTTAGCAAGATCACCGGCACGGGCCGTTGCTCCATAACGGCTTGCACCACCGCCAGCCCGTCCATTTGGGGCATCACCATATCGGTGATAATCACGTCTGGCTTCAGTTGGCGGGCTTTCAGAAGGCCATCCTTCCCGTTTGACGCCGTGCCCAGCAGGGCAATGTCGGGGTCGCTGCGCAACAAATCGCTCAGCATAATCCGCATCAAACCGGAGTCTTCGATCAATAGTGTACCAATGGGAGGGGTGGGCATCGTCGGGCCTAATTCTAAAGTTTAGCGAGTACTTCGATGAGTTTCTCCGAAGTGAAGGGTTTCACAATGTACTCCTTCGCTCCCAAGCTGATCCCCTCGTTTATCACTGCTTCCTGTCCCACGGCACTGATCATCACTACCTGCGCGGGCAGCTTTTCTTCCTGGTAGACCTTCAGGATGTCGGTGCCAATCATGTCTGGGAGGATGTTGTCCAGGGTGATGATGTCGGGGCTGAGTTCAAGGGCCAGGTCAATGGCTTCTTCGCCGTTCGCGGCTTCGCCCACTACTTCGTAGCCAGCTTCTACTACGGCGTCCCTGATCAGGGTTCGCATATATAACGAGTCGTCTACAATGAGTAATTTTTTGTTCATGATTTTACTGATTTTTCGTTTTGCATAATTTCGTGCAGGTCGATGAGAATGATAAGCCGTTCGTTCATCCGTACGATCCCCGTGATGTAGTGACTTTTCTGGCTGGTGGTCTGGATTACGTTGGTAGGCTCTTGAATATCACTGGAGTTGACCGCCAAGGTGTTGGGCACCTCTTTGACCAAAATACCAAAGCGTTGCTCTTCGCTTTCAACCACGAGCGTATACTGGGCGGCCAGGTCTTGCGTTGCGGGTTGAGCGCTCTCGATCTCTAGCTTTTTCTCGAGGTTAACGATGGCCAGAATACTTCCCCGAACGTTGGCCACCCCCTCAATATACGAAGGCGTTTGCGGCATCCGGGTGATTCGGGGCGTGAGCACCACTTCTCTGATCTGATCAATAGAGATACCGTACTCCTCAAGGCCTAACTTGAAGACAATCAGCAACTGCGTATCCGTAACGGAGGTGGCTGCGTTGGCCGCTTCGGCTATTGTGTCATCTGTTTCCATAAGATATTTGCTGGCGAATGAATAGGAGGCCGATGGTTAGCCCTGCACCATTTCACTAAGCTTAAATTGATTGATGGCGCGTTGCAGTTCGTCAGCAATCTCCGAGAGCTTGTTATTAGCATTTGTAATATCTTTCATGCTGTTGTTTAGCTCGTGCGACGAACTGGCTACCTCTTCGGTGCCCGCGGCAGTTTCTTCAGCCACCACCACAATCTGCTCAATGTTGCGCGAAACTGAGTCAATGGCTGACTTCTGCTCGCGGGTGGCTTCTTGTATTTGTTTGCTGAAGTTAAGCGTGCCGCTGCTGGCTTGCGCAATTTCCTCGAAGATAGTAGAGGCCTCCTGGGTAGCCAAACTACCATCTTTTACGCTGTTGTCCATCGTTTCGATGGCCTTGCTGGCCGACTGGGTATCCTTCTGCACGTCGCTTATGATTTTTTCAATGTCGATGGCCGAACGGCGCGAGTCTTCGGCGAGCTTCCGGATCTCTTCAGCGACCACGGCAAATCCGCGTCCGGCGTCACCCGCCCGCGCTGCCTCAATGGCCGCATTGAGCGCCAGTAGGTTGGTTTGGGCGGCAATGTCGGTGATCACGTTTAGCGTTCGCCCAATCTCTTCGGCCCGCTGGGTCAGGATATTGATCGATTCGTAGGTAACGGAAGCCGATTTGCTCACTCCCTGCATATTATTCACCAGGGTTTCGATGATCTTCAGACCGTTTTCGCAGCTTTTTTGCCCCGCTTCTGCCGTTTGGTAGATGCTGTTCGCCTTGATTTCCATGTCGCTGCCCGAAGCTTTCACCATCTCCACTAGTTTAGACGATTCGTCGGTTTTGAGCGCCTGGTCCTGCGCGCCTCGGGCCATTTCTGAGATAGCCGTAGAAACTTCGGCCGTGCTATTTTGGATGCTTTCGCTTTTTTCTAGTACGCTGGCGCAGGAGTCCGTCACCAAACTAGCGTTCTTGCCGATGCTGCTGAGTAGTGCGCTGAGGTTCTCATTGGCTACATTGAGCGCGTCGCCCATTTGCTGCACGTAGCCGTCGGCGCTCACCTTAAACCGCTGGGTCAAGTCCCCCTTGGCCATGTCGCTGATAATTTGGCTGATAGACAACACCGGAAACTTGATATCTGAGATATCTGCGGCAATTTTAATGATTTTTTCTACCCTCCCCCATTCATCTTTCACGGGGGTGTAAGCTGCCTGAAGCCACACCTGCTTACCATCACGGGTTTCGCGTAGGTATTCCCCTTTCTGGATATGTCCCTGGGCTAGGTTCTTCCAGAAATCGGCGTACTCCTGGGTTGCGGTGTGCTTGGAGTCGCAGAAGATGCGGTGGTGCTGCCCCACAACGTCCGACTCGTTAGCGTACCCGACAACGTCTAAAAAATTCTGGTTGGCCGACCGGATGGTTCCGTCGGGTTCGAACTCAATGTAGGCCCATGCGGTGTTCACCGCAGCCTGCGTGCTTTCTCCCTGCTTGCGGGCAATCACCATCGGGGTGATGTCAGTGGCAATTTTGATGATCTTTACCACGTTGCCCTGCGCGTCTTTCACGGGGGTGTAGGCTGCATTGATCCACATTGGATCGCCCTGCCGGGTTTGGCGACGAAACTCACCCGCCATAATGTTTCCGGCCCGCAGCTGAGCCCAGTGACTTTCGTACTCGGCTGATTGGCCGTAGTCAAGGTCGCAAAATATGCGGTGGTGTTTTCCGACGATTTCGTCTAGGCTCGAGTAACCCAAACTTGCCAGGAAATTATCATTGGCGGTAAGGATGGTGCCATCAGCCGCAAACTCAATGGCGGCAAAACCGGTATCTACCACCGCCTGAATGTGTTCGGCCGTGTCTCTGTCCTCCTTTTCTTGCGAGATATCTCGGACAAAAATGGTGTGCTGTTTGGTATTATCAACCTCAACCACACGCAGAAACACTCTTGCCCAGAACTCACTGCCGTCGCGCCGTTTCAGGGTTGTTTCAGCTGCGTGCCCAGCTTCATTTTGAGCGGCGGGGCTTTTTGATTGAACGCTGTGGTGAAAATGTGCTGAAGGAAGGACAATATCTACCGCTTGGTGGAGTACCTCATCCTGGGAGAAGCCGAAAATACGTTCGGCAGCGTGGTTGAAGAACACTACCTGCTGAGACGCGTCAATGGTGATCACCGCATCCACCACCTGCTCCAGCGTCTGAGCGTGCCGATCGTGGGCGATCTGCAATTCTTCCTGAACCGCCAGGGTCTGCTCGTGCGCCTGGGTAACCTCAGATAGCTTCTTTTCCAGCTCGGTTTTTTGCTTCCTAAGTTTAGCCAGTTCCGAGTTGGCTTTGGGGTTGCTGGGCGTGGGTGAAACGACGGTTTTCTTCATAAGAATGTACGTTAGGCGATCAACGCCTTAGAAACACAAATTGATGGTTAAAGCCTGAACAGGATATCAGTCCAACTTACCCTTTAAGCAAATACTTTTCCTAGTAAAGCCCGAGCGCTAAAGTCCGAACCGCAAAACCGGCCGCTATATGTGCTTCTTATATAAACGCTAAAGCGAAAGAGCAAAACTTTGAAATTGAGCAGAATAAAGTACTATAACACTACTACTTTGCCGTAGAACTTTAGTAATGTGACGGTCTGGTCACTTGCACCCATTCGGTGTCAAAGCTTAACTTTTACTAGCACTCACAATAGATTATCTTATATTTGGAGGGAAGAATCTGGCGTAATTACCTTTGTCTGATGTGCCTTTGCTAATCCTTAACTTTTCTATCAATAAACCCAAAATGTTTACTTATGAGATTTGTTATCGTAATTTCACTCATCTCACTGGCAACTATTGCCTGCCAGACCACCACTACCACCGAAGAAACTACGGCGACGGCTGAAGCACCGGTGGTCACCACCGCCGATACCGCCCCGGCGGATAATACCCTCACGGATCAGGAAAAAGCCGAAGGCTGGGAATTGCTGTTCGATGGCACCTCCACCGACCACTGGCGCGGAGCGCACAAAGAAAACTTTCCCGAGGGCGGATGGACCGTAGAAGACGGCATGCTGATGGTGGAGTCCTCCGACGGAGCCGAGTCGCAAAATGGAGGCGACATTGTGACTAATGATGAGTACTCGAACTTTGTCTTTCAGACAGACTTCAAACTCACCGAAGGGGCCAACAGCGGCATCAAGTACTTTGTGACCGAAGCCTATAATTCGGATAAATCGGCTATTGGATTAGAGTACCAACTGCTGGACGACGAGCGCCACCCCGATGCCAAGCTGGGTAACAACGGCGGCGGCACGCGCACGCTGGGTTCGCTCTACGATCTAAAGGGAGCGCCGACTAGTAAACCGGCCAAGCCCATCGGGGAGTGGAACACTGCCCGCCTGGAAGTGAACGGCCAGCAGGTGACGCACTACCTGAACGGCACCAAGGTGCTGGAGTACGAGCGCGGTAGTGAGGCGTACAAAAAACTGGTGCAGGGAAGCAAGTACAAGGATTGGGACAACTTCGGGATGGCCGAAAGCGGGCACCTCCTGCTCCAGGACCACGGCGACCGGGTGTACTTCAAGAATATCAAGGTGCGAAAGCTATCCGGTTCCTAGCAAGAAGCACAGCACGTAATCATAGGAAAAATTATCGCGAGCGGAAGTGAAAACATCAGACATCATCAGGAACAACAAGGAACACATTCTTCAGTACTGGATGAAGCAGGTGAAAGAAGATGTTCCGAAATCTAAGCAGCAAAATGCCACCGCGCTTCGCGACGACCTTCCCGACTTGCTCGATGACATTGCGGTGAGCGTAGATACCGACCAGCCGGAACAAAACACGCACAATAGTTTTGACCACGGGCGGTTGCGAGCGGCTTTTGAAAACTATGCGCTTTCGGACGTGGTGCGCGAGTACCGCGTGCTCATGCAGGTGCTACTGGACGTGGTGGATGAGCAGGGGATAGTGAGCATTTCGGATCGGGATAAGGTTATCTTCTTAATTACCCGCGCGATAGAGGAAGCCGCCGAGGTGTTCTACCAAACCCGGCAGGAAGAAAGCGAGCAGGCCAAGGAGCAAGCCGAGCAAATGGCCGCGCGCCTGGAAGAGGAAGGGCAGCTACGCGACAACTTCATCGGCAGCGTTACCCACGATTTGCGCAACCCAATGGCCAATACGCTATCACTGGTGGATATGCTGCGGACTACGACCGATGCGGCGGTGAAAGACAAAGCCATGGATGCCATTCAGACGAGCATGGAGCAGGCAGATACGCTCATTCGTAATCTGTTAGACGCTAATCTGGTTAAAGCAGGAGCCACGCTGCCTGTCTCCATCGAGCGCTGCGACATTATGCCCACCGTGCGGGCCGCGGTAGAAGGATTTAGTGAATCGCGCGACCGGTCTATTCAACTAACCGAAGCGCCTCCTTCGCTAATACTGTGCTGCGACGCCGAGGCGCTTCGTCGAGCCCTCGACAACCTGATTAGCAACGCAATCAAATACGGTACGGGTGACGTTTCCGTCTCGGTTGAGAACTCATCACATAATCAAACCGTTCGCTTTTCGGTGCACAATTGGGGAACCCTTATCTCGGAAGAGCAGCAGTCCGAGGTGTTTTCTCGTTATTACCGGGTGGCGGGACAGCGCGCGCCTTCGGGATGGGGCATCGGACTGTCGTTGGTGAAGGGCATCGCCGAAGCGCACGAAGGGCAGGTAACGCTGAGTAGTTCATCGGCCGAAGGCACCACTTTTGCCATTTGCATTCCCCGTTGTGTTATTCCAGCGGCTTTATAACCTCGTATTTATCAAGGATCTGCTTAAAATTCTGCTGCACCGAATGCTTGGCCACGAAGTTGCTCACCGAGGGGTAACTCTTGGCCTTATCAATATCCTGCTTGCGGAGCGAGGAGCTGAGCACCACCAGCTTGGTGTCGGGATGCTCAGGATAAAACTCGTTCTCGTAGAGTTCAATAAACTCGAAACCGTCGTACATAGGCATGTTCAGGTCGCACAGCAGCAGATTCGGATACACGGCCTTAGTACACGATCGCAGGTGCTGAAGGGCATCTTCGGCACTGGTGAACGCCATAAATTCAGTTTGCTGGGTGTTGGATTTGATCCATTCTTCGGCTACAAAATTATTGATATCGTCGTCGTCAATGGACAGAATTCGTAGCGTAGTGACGTTTTTGTTCATACGTATGTAGATAGATGTGAAAAGTTGTCCCTTGGTTGGGAGTGCTCTCTACTTTGATGTAACCACCGTTTTTCTCCACCATGGTCTTCACCAAATGCATGCCAATACCCTGACCGGTGGCCTGCCGGGTGAGTCGCTCGAAGGGCTTAAAAAGTTTCTCGTGGTAGCGCTCCAGGTCAATGCCACTTCCGTTGTCGGCCACCGTGAGCAGCAGGTAGTCTTCCTCGGTTCGGGTGCGCACTTCCACGCGCAGGGGGCGGTCTTCAGAACGATACTTGAGCGCGTTGCTCAGCAGATTATAGAGAATACTTTCCAAATAAGGAGCAATATAACAAAAAGCAGTCGAAGAGAAATCAGTAACCAACTGAGCCGATGCTTCCTGAATTTGCGGATCCAGGCGGTTGATGATGGTATGATACACCTCTTCCACCGTTAGTTTCGAGGCCTCGTCCTGTCCGTACTGCTGGATGTTGAGAATCTTGATCAAGCCGCTCAGCGTGCTCTCCAAGCGTTCTACCGAAATACCGATTCTGCTCACAATTCGGGTGTCTTCGGGCTTAGAATCTTCTAAGAGTTGCACGAGCGACAGCAGGTTAGCCACCGGTGCCCGCAGGTCGTGCGCCGCCATAAACACAAAGTTGTCCAGATACTCGTTGGCAATTTTTAGCTGTCGGTTGGTTTCCTGCAACTGGGCGTTGAAGATGGCTTGCTCGGTGATATCCAACACAATGAGAATGAACACTGGCCGGCCGTTGTACTGCATCTGTTGCAGGTTGGCCAGCACGTGGTAGTGGCTCCCATCGCGCCGCTGGTAGGTGGTCTCAAATTGAATGTTTTCCTCCGGCTGCTCGTCCAGGGTCTGAGTTAAATCCTGAAACTGCTGTCGGCTCACTTCTGGGGCAACGTCTAGCAGGGTAAGGGCCGACATTTCTTCCAGGGTGTAGCCGATGTTCTCCCGGGCCCCCCGGTTCACGTTGATAAAGCGAAGGGTTCGGACATCGCAAATATAAATTTCGTTGTGCGAGTTCTCCAGCAACTGCCCGTACTGCAACGCGGCTTCTTCGGCCAGCTTGCGCTGCGTCAGGTCCACACACGTGCCCACCATACGCGGGTTGGGGGCGGTCACCATGCGACCCTGGGCGTAGATGTAGTGCACCGACCGGTCTTTCCACAGCACGCGGAACTCGATGTTGAGCATGCTTTCGCTGGCGGCTGCTTCCTGAAAGGCTTCCCGAACCCGCGCTTGATCATCAGCGTGGATGCGGGCGAAACAGGTGGCAAACTTACCGTCAAACTCATCCGTGCTGATATCGAACAAGCCCCGCATGTGCTGGTTCCAGTCGGCCTGGTCGCTGCGGGGCGCCCACTCCCAAATGCCCACCTTAAGCGATTCGATAACCATCTCAAGCCTGCGCATAGCTTCCCGGGTCTTGCGCTCGGCACTCAGACGGGCGGCCCGGGCTTTTTTGGAGTCCGAAATATCGACGAAAGTAACCACCACTCCCTGCGTAGCATCATCGTCCACCCGGTAGGGCAGCACCTGGTTGAAGTAGTGCTTTCCGCTTCGGGTAGTCACCTCCCGCCGCATCGGTTTGCCGGTTTCTTGCACCTTGCGGATCACCGACTCCAGGGTGTCGCGCTTCAGTTGGGTAGTGAAGCTGGTGAAGGATCGTCCGATATCTTTCTGCCGGATGTTCACGATCTCTTCGCTGCGCGGAGTGATCATCCGGACGATGAGATTCTCATCCAGAAAGATAGTGGCAATATCGGTGCTGGTGAGCAGGTTGCTCATGTCGTTGCGCGAGGCGGTGGCTTCCTTGATCTTTTGCTTAAGCTCGGCGTTCACCGTGTGCAGCTCCTCATTCACCGATTGCAGTTCTTCGTTTCGAGCTCTGCAACTCTTCGTTGCTGGCCTGCAGCTCCTCATTGCTGGCCTGTAACTCCTCGTTGCTTGACTCCAGCTGCTCCGACAAGCTTTGCAGCTGGATGGTTTTCTGCTCCACCTCTTCCTCCAGCATCTCAATCTGCTCGTTAACGATGCGATCGTGATTGAGCCGCAGCGGAACCTCAGTGGGGTGCTTCACCGGAACAAACTCGATAAGCACCGTTGACTTGCGTTGCTGGTCCACCCGCACCTCTTTGAACCGAAGGTTGAGGACCTGCTTGGCGTCGTCCTGGCCAAAGGGGACGTTCTCGTAATAAACGCTGCTGTGCTGCTCCTGCACCTTGCGCACTCCGCTACGAATGAGCAGCCGCTCTTCCGGACCGATCATATCCAAGAGATTGAGCCGCGCCTCCTTCTGAGGGAACTTCAGCACTTTTTCAACGGAGCCGTATACGTAGAGTAGGGTAAATTCGTGGTCGATGAAGACGGACGTTGGGGCGTGCTCTCGCAATATAGCCGCTGCGTAGGCATCGTGATCAGACTTTTTTGCGGTGGTGGATTCGGGGCGCCGGTAGATTCGACGGTCGGTGGTGCTGCGTGACGAAACGGCAGTCGTGGACGCGTAGCGGTCGAGCTTTTCGTGTTGCACGTTCCGGAAGATGTTGGTGCGCGGGGCCACCGATTGAAAAGCCGACTGCACTTCTCCTAGGTTTTCATTGGCTCCCAGCACCAGGTAGCCTTGGTAGTTGAGGGCGTAGTGAAAGTTTGCTAGAATACGTTGTTGCACATCCGCCTTGATGTAGATCAGCACGTTGCGGCACGAAATCATATCCATGCGAATGAACGAGGGGTCTGAGATCAAGTTGTGCACCGAGAACACGATACGCTCCCGAATCTTTTTCTTGGCCCGGTAGCCCTGCTGAGGCACCTTGTCGAAGTACTTTTCTAGCCGCATCGGGCCCAGCTCGTGGCTGATACTCTCCGAAAACATGCCGGCCCCGGCGCGCGCCAGCGCTTTCTTATCGATATCAGAAGCAAAAATCTTGAAGTCGGCGTGGCGATGCTTCTCCTGGTATTCACTGAGCAAGATAGCAATGGTGTAGGCTTCTTCGCCCGTGGAGCAGGCGGGCACCCAAACGCGCACCGGGGCGCCGTTTTTTTTGCCAGTGAACAAATCCGAAACCACTTCCCGCTGAAGAACGTCCCAAACCGCGGGATCGCGAAAGAAACTCGACACCGCGATGGAGAACTCTTCGGCGAGCCGTTGCACCTCCGGGTCGTGCTCCAGCAAAAAGCGGTAGTAGCCCTGCAGGGTGGGGCAGGCCACAATTTTCATCCGCTTGTCGATGCGGCGCAGCAGGGTGGGGGAGCGGTGCTGCCGGAAGTCGTTGCCCACCCGGTCATACACCAGCGATAAGATGGTGTTCAGGATGCGATCGTCGGCCATCTGGTCGCCGTCCGTAGGTGCCGGTTCGTTGCTGGCCAGCCGATTGATCTCCCGCACCAGGTCGGCAACCGGCAGGTTAAAGTCAACTGATACGGCCGTTGCCGTGGCCCGGGGCATGCCGTTGAACTTAGCCGTGTTGGGGGTCTGCACCATCACCATGCCGCCGTGCTCCTTGATGCTTTTCACGCCCCGGCTGCCGTCGGTGCCTGACCCCGACAGCACCACGCCGATGGCCCGCTCCTGGTAGGCTTCGGCCAGAGAGTGGAAAAAGGTGTCCACCGGAAGGTTGATGGTAGGCTTCTTTTCTTTGGGGGTGGGGTGCAACTGCTCTTCGGTGGCCACCACGTTGTGTCGGCTGGATATCAGGTAGATATGGTTGGCCATCAGCGGCACCGACTTGCTCACTACGGTGATGGGCAAGGAAGTATGGCGACCGAGCAACTCGTTCATCATACTTTCGTGGTCTGATGAAAGGTGCTGGATAACCACGAATGCAAAATTGGTGTCTGGGTTAAGTTGGCTAAAGAACGTCTGCAACACCTCTAGTCCACCCGCCGAAGCGCCAATGCCAACAATGTGTGAGGGATGTTTGCCACTCATAAGAATACAACCATTTGCTTCTACTAAGAATGCTAAAGTAAACAAATAGCTAGGATTTGGGAAGCAGGGCCAGGAAGTTTCTCCAATCGCAATAAATACCCGAGCAAACCGGTTCCCCGTACCCATTTGTGCTCAATTTTACGTCGGGAGCAGTTACTTGGTGCCCATATATGGATAAATGGCCATAAAACCCAACAATTTGGTGCCCATAGGTGAACCTATCGCTGCGGTGCGCTACTATTTAGGATAGATAAATTTTATATTGGCTCGCCCAACCCACCAACAGTTTTATGAACATTGCCTTTTTAGACCGCAAAACCCTGGGCGACGTGCCCAACCTGGATCAACTCAACGAACTGGGGAAAGTAGCCCTGCACGACACCACGCGTCCCGAGCAGGTGGCGGAGCGACTGCAGGGGCAGCAGGTAGCCATCATCAACAAGGTGGTGCTCGACCAGGCCATCCTGGATCAACTACCCGACCTGCAACTGATTTGCGTAGCCGCCACGGGTACCAACAACGTGGACACTGCCTACGCCCGCGAACGGGGCATTGCGGTGAAGAACGTGCAGGGCTACTCTACCCCCAGCGTGGTGCAGGTAACCTGGACGCTGGTGCTCACCCTGCTGCAGCGTCCGCCGCACTTCAACGACTTCGTCTATTCCGGGGCCTACTCCCGGCACGATATCTTCACCTACTTTGATCCGCCCTTCGGCGAAGTGGCGGGCAAGCGGTTGGGCATCATTGGGTTGGGCACCATCGGGAAGCAAGTGGCGGCGGTCGGCACTGCTTTTGGTGCCGAGGTGGCCTACGTGTCCTCCCGCCCCGGTGCTTCCCGGGACCCTGCCAAGCCGACTGAGTACGTTCGTCTGCCGTTGGAGGAGCTGCTGGCCACCTCGGACATCGTGTTCGATCCACGCTCCGCTGAACGCGGACACGGAAGATATGATCGCTTACCCCCAACTGAAGCGCATGAAAGATCACGCGCTGCTAATCAACACGGGGCGTGGTGGCATTGTCAACGAAGCCGACTTGGCCCGCGCCATTGATGAGAGGCTCATTGGCGGGGCCGGGGTAGACGTATTTGCGCAGGAACCGCTTCCGGCGGATCATCCGTACCTACGGGTAAAGCACCCGGAGCGGTTGCTGCTCACTCCGCACCTAGGCTGGGCCAGCACCGAGGCCCGCACTCGCTTGCTCGACGGAGTGTGCGAGAACATTCGGGAATTTATGGTAACCTAATATACTGTCTTTTTTCAAAAAAGTGACTACATTGGATGGCCAAATGCGGGCAGTGATTCGCATCAATTGTGACATTATACTTTTTGAACCATTCCCAGAACCTACCAACCGATTCTCAACGGCCAAAGAAACGATTAACGGTTGACTCCAGCATTAGATGCTATGAAACTTACCAAAATAATCCGAAACCTTATTCTTCCGTGCTTGCTGAGCATGGCTCAACCTTGCTTGGCCCAGCAAAAGATTATCTTCGAAACCGACTTCGGTCCCGACGTTGATGATATCTCGGCGCTGGGTATGTTGCATGCGCTAATGGACAATGGCGAAATTGAATTGATCGCTATTATGCATAATACATCGGAGGATAAGGGCGTAGCGGCTATTGATGCCGTGAATACCTACTACGGGCGACCGAATATTCCGATCGGTAAGTATGACAGCAGTTCCGACACGCCATGGGACGCCAAGTGGGGATATCCCTGGTGGAGGGACATTGGGAACGATACCGACACCTACGGTCACAATATTACCGGACGATCTCAGGTTCCGGATGCCGTTGCCCTTTATAAGAGTGTTTTGCAAAATCAGCCTAATGGTTCTGTCGTCATCGTATCTGTAGGGCATCTAACGAACCTTGATCGTCTGCTCAAGGACGGCACCGGATTCAACCTTGCGAATTCTAAGGTTTCTGAGTTGGTGGTGATGGGCGGCGGCTTTCCAACCCGCTGTGGTGAAGCCAATCTCACTCGTGGAACGAGTCCTGGGAACGCCCGCGCGCGCGCTGCCACGGAGTACGTGATCGAGAACTGGCCGACGGCATTGACTTTTTCAGGATTCGAGATCGGCTATGCCATTAAACAGGGAGAAGACCTGAAGGCCACGCCGGCCATCAATCCAGTCCGAGAAGCTTACCGCCTGCACCACCAGAATTTCACGGGAAATTCTAATTGGGACTGGCCGACCTACGATCAGACAGCAGTGTTGTACGGTGCGCGGGCTCTCGGACCCGGAGATTCCTATTGGAACCTGCAAGCGAACGGAACAGTAGTCTTCGACGGAAATTGCACATCCTGGAATGGTTCTGCTAACTCCAGGCATGCTTATCTCAAGAAGAAGATGGACACCAACCAACTGGGCGAAATCATAGAAGGTCTTATGGTGCAAGCCCCTGCCCCTCCGCCCGTGGCGCAGGCTTCTTACGGCAACGGGGGTAACCCCTGGCCGTTGAACGACGGGGTTTACCATCCAGGCCGAGAACTACGATGAAGGAGGGCCGGGCACGGCCTACAACGACGTGGACAACAGCAACAACGGCAGTGCCTACCGTACCACTGAAGGGGTAGACATCCAGGCTACTACCGACAGCGGCGGGGGGCACAACATTGGCTGGACAGCCGACGGCGAGTGGCTGGAGTATACGGTCAACGTGACCGCAGGCACCTATGACCTTAGCTTGCGCGTGGCTTCCGGGTTTGCTGGCCCGGTGGGCGACGTTCGGGTGAAGCTGGGCAGCAGCACGCTGGGCACCTTTGCGGTGAACAACACGGGTGGCTGGCAGAACTGGCAGACCGTGACGCTCAACGACGTTGCCTTGTCCGGGGGAAACAACCAGGTGCTACGCCTGGAGATGGTTGGTGAAAAGGTGAATATCAACTGGATAGGCTTCGCCAAGTCTGCTGATAGTCCGGAACCCGGGGCGGTTTACTACTTGCGCAACCGGCAGAGTGGCACCTACCTCACCGGCAACAGCGATTGGTCGGTCAGCCTTTCGGCCAGCAACACCAGCGAGGCTCAACGTTGGGAGCTGGTGCTGGCGGGGAGCTTTTACCAGCTACGCAACGTAGCTCGAGACGCGTATCTGGACGGCGACAGCGACGACGGCGTAGACCTGAATAGCGACGCTTCCGGAGACGACAAGCAGTGGCAGTGGACGTCAGCTGGAGGAACCTACAGCCGGTTTCGAAACAAAGCTCGTAATAAGTACATGGCCAAGCAAAACGGTAACGTGCTCCTTCTCTCTGAGCCTGCGGGGCAGGATAGAGAATGGGAATTAGTTCCCTTCATCCCAGACCCTCCCGCCACCACGACCACTTACTCCGAGAACTTCAACGACAACCTAGCGCAAGGCTGGACATTTAGCGCCAACGAATCGGTAGGCGAGCGTCAGCAGATCGTGAGAGCGAAGCCTGCCGGGGAAGAAGAAGCAACGGATCAATCCGCTCAGTTGCTGATCTATCCAAACCCGGCTACGGACGAATTCAGCATCAAAACCGCCGGACTAGGGAAGCGGACTCAACTATTAGTGTACGATGTCCAGGGAAAGCAGTTATATGCAACCTACGTAAAAGAGGGGCAAACTGCCATCACCATCCACCGAAATCAACTCAGCGGTGAAGGGCTGTACTTTGTTGAACTGAGTTCAGAAGTCGGCACTTATCGCAGCAAACTGCTGGTCTCCGGAAAGTGATATTGCGGACTCAAGTGATTTGATTGAACCACTTGAGTCCGCCCTTTCGTACGGGGCGCGGATTTAAACCTATTTCTTACTCAACCTACTCCATCGACGGTGATTTAGTGACCAGCTGGAGTCACGACTCTCTGAACAAACACATCACCTGTACCATCACTGCTTCTTTCGATCTAACGCCATTTTAGATCGCTATGAATGAGGTGACTGAGCGGATTTGTTGGTCGATATCCAGACCTCGACCAACGTGACCTGCTTTACAACGAAAGTCAGCGGCGCTCATAAAAAGGCGGATAACAAAAACTATGAATACACTTTCCCGTCTTCGCTTGCCGGATCGGTTCACGCTCGAGTCGTAAACAGAGGTAACAGTACTAACGATTGGATCTACTTGACTAAAGTGGAGTTTCTCGCGACCGGCGGCGCTGGCGCGCCAAGTCGTCTTGGCTACGAGGCTGAAGATTTACCGACAACCGACAGTGCCGTGCCTTCGAGCAAAGCTGCGAGCGGCATGAGTGGCGGTGCTTATAGCATTCCTGAAAATTGTCTCGTTGGGACGCTAGCCGCGCTACGCTAGCCGCGCTACGGTAGCCGCGCTACGGTAGCCGCGCTACGGTAGCCGCGCTACGGTAGCCGCGCTACGATAGCCAAATGCAGGTGTCCGAATACTGGTAGGTAGCGGCGGAGCCTACCAACTGGAAACGCGCGCTGGCGGGCAGAAAACTGAGTCCCTCGTGCAAAGCGTCGGGGGAAACAATGCTGGCCAATTCGTTGAAAATGGCCCGCAAAACCCGAAGCGCTTCGGCTTGATCGCGCATGATATGACTTCGTTCGTGCTGTAGCACCGCATCGGCCAGTTCGTCCAGACCGCTGACCGGAACGGGCGCGCCGGGCACAATGTGCCAGTCGTTGAGGAAAATGACCTTGAGCGCCACGGGAAGCATCTCCAGAAACCGGAGCGACTGCTCAAAACTGCTGCGGTTGCGCACCACCCGAAACACCGTGCGCAGGTGCGACAGGGCACGTTCATCATCGTTAAAATAGTTGGCACGTTGGGCTACCTTGCGGATGAACTCGTCGAGTTGTGCCGAATACTTGGGCGGCGGCAGATTGGGAGTCATAGGGGGCGGGGCTTGAGCATAAGATTCATAAGAAATAGTATACTCTACCCGATGGTTTTGGGTGGGGGTTGAATGAGAGGGAGAAAAAGCTGAATTTTGTAGTTCCTACACAACAAAACCAGCTTTTTCAATGGATAAGAATCCGGTACTAAAGATATATGAATTGATACGAACGGCCAAAGTGGTGCGGCATAAAAAGCGACAAGAATTTCTCTGCGATATGATTCAGGGAATAATTAGCAGTCGGTCAGTGATCTTCTCAGAGATTGCTGATAAAACAGATAAGCCCATTCAAGTGAGTTCTGTTGAGCGCAGAATACAAGACTTTTTCGCCAAAGTTAGCTTGGACTATCAACAGGTAGCGGTTTTTCTGATGAGTTTTGTTCCTCACCCTCAGTTGACGCTCAGCATCGACCGCACGGAATGGGACTTCGGGCAGACACAGGTCAACGTTTTGTGCGCAGTAGTAAGCATTGGTAAGATGGCCGTGCCGGTTTACTTTGAGATGCTGGACAACAACAGCGGCAATAGTAATGCAGATCAGCGCATTGCTCTATTCCAATCATTGGTGGCTGTTGTGGGTAAACAACGTATCCAAATGCTGGTAATGGACCGGGAATTCATTGGGCAAAAATGGCTAAGTTGGCTCAAAAGCGAGCGTATTCCTTTTTGTGTGCGAGTACCTAAGCACCATTCCATCCTGTTAGCGACCGGGCAAAGAGTCTGGGCCGAAGAAGCTTTTACCGACGACGATATAGAATGCTATCAACAGGACGTAGTGGTAGATGGAGTGGCTGTTAACCTTTCGCTCTCCTATGATGAAAAAGGCGAACTGCTCTATCTGATTGGTACCACTCTACCCCAGACGCTGCGTTCTTGGTATAAAAGACGTTGGGCTATAGAAGTCTTCTTTCAAGCACTCAAACAGCGAGGCTTCAACTTAGAGGACTCTTGCCTGCGCTGTATCGTCAAGTACCGAAAACTGTTTGCTATCGTTTCTATAGCCTATACCATTTGCTGGGCCACCGGTATTGAGGACGGAAAGGTCAATCCCGTCAGAACTAAAAAACACGGTTACCCGCAGTATAGCGTCTTTAGAAGAGGGTTGAACTTGATGAGACAGTTCTATAAACGGCAAATAAGCAGCCCTTTACAACTGGCCATTGAAATGGCCTGGATGAGATTTAACCTCTTTTACAAAACCATCGGGTAGAGTAGAAATAGTAATCTAATATAATGTCTTTTTCCTCAAAAAATGACGACAAACCGACAATAAAAATTCACCTATATGACCTATAGACTGATTTTATAACAATGGATGTTATTTTTAATACAAATCACATACTTTGTTTTAACACCAAGCCATCCATGGTAGCCGTAAGAAGATTTGATCCCCAAAGTCTCCCTCTACATGAGGGGTTTTCTCCTAGAACTTCAACTGAAGGCCTACCTTGATCGCAAATCCGCGCACCGATGGATGATCCAGGTAGGTGAGCCGGTGGTAGGCCTCCACCCGGATCAGGCGAAAGATATTCTCCACTCCGTAGCCAACCTCTGTAAAGGGAATGTTATTATTCAGGTGCCTAAAGGTTAGCGCTGCCTCTTGATTTATCGGCTGCGGAACGCGGTTTTCGGCGCGCACACCTCCGTAGAGGATGTTAGCCGAAGTTATTAACCGCCAGTCTAACCGTCGCAGCAAGGGGATGCGGTTTAGAAAGAAACCTTCGAACGAATGAGCGTAGCGCAGCGAGGCGTAGTGGTCGCTCACAAATTCGGCGCGGTTCATGGTGTTAAATCCGTGGCGATAATAGAATGGTGAGGTGTTGCCCAGATGAACCACCAACAGGGGGTAGGGGAGCTGAGAAAATATGTAGCCCCCTTCCAGAACGTACTGCGAACTGCCTAGTACACCGAGACTTATTTGCTGTTGAGCTGAGAACTTCACCTTCTGGTAAGAGAAATCACTTCCTAACACATTGTCCAGCCCCAATCCGTACTCCGCCCGCAGCACCGGCCAGCGGCGTCCGCCCAGACTTACCCGCCGGTTATCGCGCTGCACAAATTGCTCATCACGGGCGAACTGCAGTGCTACCCGCAGTTCGGCAGTAACAAAACCGCTGGTGTCCCGCCCCTGGTTCTCCAGTGGCAACGGATAAGAAAAACTGAACAGCGGCTCTATACATTCCCGATGAATGCCTATTTCAGGACCTATCCCTTTGGGAAGTTGTCGGAATAACTTAACGCTGCTACGCTGGTAGCGATACCCGGTAGACAAGTCACCCCACAGCGCGGCAGCCTCGAAGAACTTCACTTCATTTTCACTTTCCGGAAACCAGCCCAACTGGCTGAGGTCCTGCGCGTGAAAAACCGTTAGCTGTGTCCAGGGCGCGCGGCGCCAGATGTAATTGGCCTCTACTCCGTACTTAAACCGCCGGTTGAGCGTGCCGTAGGCCAGGTAGTTGCGAAACGTCCAGCGAGAACTGAAGCGGGGGCTGGTCTTGAATCCCAGGCGAAACCGGTGTCCCTCCACATCGTTGCGGGCGTAGGTGTAAGGAAGGGGACCCAACTCAATCAGTCCCAGGTCGTAGTGGCTGCTGGCGAAGGTATCTACCAACTTCGCGGTTCGCTTGATGACCGGTAGTTGGTTGAGGGTGTCAATGATAGCAAACGCTCGCTGGTCATCTTCACCCAGTGGATCGTGGCGATGCGTTCGCCAGAACGCACTATCTGCCTGATGAGCACCTTCACCAACGGTGACATTGGTGGCGTAGAAGCCCAGTGGCTTTTGCTGATTAACTTGCACGCCTCGGTTGGATACCAAGGATCGCACCCGAAGGCTTGGGTAATCTGAAAATGCTTCTGATTCGATGTTGGTTTGGGTACGCGTAGGAAGCCAGGCACCGGCAGCCACGGGGGCTAAGTCCTGAATGATATGCACGCTTCTGATATAGTTGAGATTAGCTTCGGGACCAATACGGGCGTCTATCGCCTTGAGGGCCGCGGTTTCTTTGGTGATCCAGGCAGTGCCTTCAAAGGCGAGGTCTTGTTGATTCTTCGGTACAAAATCCAGGCGGTAGCAGTAGTCGCCGTCTCGCATTAGGCTATCGGACAGGTAGTAGTCGTAGAACAAGCGTCCGGAGGCGGCCAGCGGCGAAACGAACGCCTTGCCCATGATTTTTATCCAGTTTTCGGAGAAGTTAAACTGTTGCAACGAGGAAGCGGTCAGTTGCGCTAACCAACTGCTTGATGACAGCCCGATGCCGGATATTTTAGATTTGATGATATCCTCTCGCTTCACTTCCGGATGGTTTTGGAAGTACGCCCGCGACAGCGTTTCGGTCATGATAATAGGGATATCCGCCCTATCGGTGGTGTCAGCGTGCGCTCGTTGCTTTTTTGCTACCTGATAAGCTTTACGAATTATCTTGTTACGAATTTTTTCTGATACCTCACTCAGTGCCACTTCGGTGCGGATGTAGCTTTCGTAATCATAAGCGCGTAGCGAGCGCCGATCGGTGCGGCTGCGTTGTTGCCGCACGCGTTCCAGCAGCGCAAAAGCCGGGTTCTCGCGGGCGATGAAAACCAGCTCGCTCAACCCAACCACTTCGGGGGTTAGCGCAAAGTTAATAGCTTCGCGAGCATTGATAGCGACCGTCTGCGCAACATACCCCACAAAGCTAACGTGTAGGCTGTCCGAACCTTCAGCTATCTTCAAACGGTAGAAACCATCCGAATCGGTGGTGGTGCCCTGAGTGGTTGCGTTGATGATTACATTGGCGAAAGGGATACCTTCTTGCGTGGTTGCGTCGGTAACTCGCCCGCTCACTACGGCCTGAGACCAACCATCGGCAAGAGGTAGCCAACCCAACAGGAAAGTCAAAATGATACGCATCGGATAAGTCAGACTGACCGGGCAAAAGTGTTGCATGGAAGTAGCTCGCGGTGGTATTTGCTGGTGTAATAAAGCTAAAGCAGTCTGACAAATAAAACCAACTTCTTAAGATTACAAAAAAGGTAATATTACTAGCGACTGGGTAAATAAAATGTTACCGGATGATGCGTTACTTTAAGCAACAACTTAGCCAAAGCTTCTGATTAAATCACGAAAGTAAACCAGGATTTTGCTTGGTAATTCTATGCTAGCGTTAAGACAATGGGCCAGACCTAATAGGCATTCTGCTGACTAGAATCTACCTATTAGTTAAAACAAGCCCCGCCGTTGGCAGTTGTTCAACTGAATAACAATCCAACATCGCTATGAAGTCAATCACAAAAGAGCAACTACAAGAACTAGCCACCGTGGGTGGAATTAATTGTGTGAGCATTTATTTGCCTACCCACCAGCGGGGAAAAGAAGTAAACGAAGGGAAAGACGCTATTGTGCTTAAGAACCACTATCAAAAGATTAGAAGCCAGATTGAGAAAAAAGGCTTTTCGGAACAAGAAGCCAATGCTTATTTGCAACCCGTTCGTGCCCTGATCGACGATGCTTCGCTTTGGCGTCACCAAGACCAGGGGTTAGCCATCTTTTTAGCCGACAATTACTTTAAAACCATGAAGCTGCCGTATTCGGTAAGCGAGTTCGGTTGGTTATCTACTTCCTTTGATCTGGGCCAATTGGTGCCGCTAACGGCCAAGAACCGCGCCTTCTATATTTTAGGAATAAGCCTGAACAAAGTACGCTTGCTAGAGGGAGATGAGCACGGTGCGGAAGAGATAGATCTATCCGCCCAACTTCCCGAGGGGATGGAAGATGCATTGAGCTACTATGACTTCGAGAAGAATTTGCAGTATCACTCCGGGGGAAGCCAAACCGGCTCCGGGGGTTCCATTTTTCACGGTCAGGGGGGTGACGGTGACAAAAAAGACGCATACATCGCCGAATACTTTCGCCGGGTTGATGAAGCCCTGCCCCAGATCATTGCGCATCATGACCAGCCGGTGGTGTTGGCCGCCGTGGAAGAGTGGCACCCAGTGTTTCGAAAAGCAAACACTGCCGTTGAAGTTTATAATCAGGGCATCACCGGAAATCCTGATAACTTATCACCGCAAGAATTGCATCGGCAGGCCAAAACTTCCACCAGGATCAGCAAAAAGATCACACCCGCTATACCTCTTTGATGGGAAGCGCCCAGGCTTCCTATGAAATAGAGGAAATTGCCCCAGCGGCTCTCGACGGACGCATCAATGCGCTGTTTATCGCTCGGGGAGCGCGCCACTGGGGAGTGATCAACCGCAGTACCAACGAAGTGGAGCTAACGGATGAGCCCGGAGAGAACGCCCATGACCTGGTGAGCAAAGCTGCGGTAGAGACGGTGTTGCACGGGGGGCGGGCCTATTTGGTGAATGCTGAAGAACTTCCTGAAACGGTAGAGGAAGCCGTGTTGGCCGCTATTTTCCGGTACTAAACAACATCATGCAAACCCCGGAGGATAAACTTAGTAAGCTAATCATAGTAGGCGACCGTCTGCTGGTCAAGCCTAAGAAAACATCGGAGCGTACCAAAAGCGGATTACTGCTGCCCCCCGGTGTGCAGGAGAAAGAGCAGATTCAAACCGGCTACGTGATGAAAACCGGACCGGGCTACCCCATTCCAGTACCGAATGACGATGAACCCTGGAAGACTCCCGACCAACGGATCAGTTACGTTCCGTTGCAGGTCAAGGAAGGCGATTTAGCCATATTTCTGCAAAAAGGCGCTTACGAAATCATGTACGAAGATGAGAAATATTTCATCGTGTCGCAGGCGGCTATCCTGATGCTCGAGCGCGAAGATGATTTGTGAGTCAATGAAGCTGACCGCAATACTTCGCGTCGAAAAATCACGTTTTTTGAAGATAAGCGTTACTTTAGCACCTTCCAAAGGAAAATCTCGTATGAAACGCATCACCAGCTGTCTTCTTTTCCTCTTAACAATTACCACCGCTCGTGCTCAGCAGCCCGCCTGGGAAGCCGAGGAGGGAGAGATTGACGACACCGAAGTGGTCATTGAGAAAGATCGGGAGATTGAACTTCCCCCGGCCAGTCGGCAGTTTGAGCGCGTGCCTCCCAGCACCGTGGCTACCCCTGAGGTGAAAGTATCCTACCAGTTTGAGGATTTCACTCCTCGGCTACCTACTGTTGATCCGAAAATCAGGGTTCTCAAGATCAAGGAGCCGCCCCTGGATAAACTTTACGGCAATTACGTGAAGGCAGGGTTTGGTAACTTTCTTACCCCCTACCTGGATCTTTACGTCAACAACACCCGCAACGATGCCTACGCCTATGGGGTGCACCTAGAACACCTGTCGTCGCGCTTTGGCCCGGTGGATCGTGACAATTCCGGCAATAGCCATACGCAGGCGGCCGTGTCAGGTAAGTATTTTTTGGGCGGCAACACGCTCAGTGGTGAGGTAGGTTACGAACGCAACCGCTATCACTTCTACGGCTACCAGCCCGGCCTGGAATTTGAGCGTGACGATATCAAGCAGGTATTTAACGTGATCTCTGCCCGGCTAGATCTAGAGCGCGATCAGGTAGATAAGCCCTTCGACTACGCGATTGGCGGCAGTTTTCGGGCCCTCAACGATGCCTACTCCGCTTCCGAAAATCAAATTGGATTACGGGCCCAGCTTCAGTTCGCGGTAAGCGAACAATTTGCGGTGGGACTATCCAGCGACGTGTATCTTATGCAGCGTACGGATCAATCTACATTAGCCGAGGTGAGCAGTACCACCAACCGTAACCTGTTTCAATTTAACCCGACGGTGACCTTCAGTACCAGTGACGACCCACAGCGCGGGTTGCTGATTCAGTTGGGCTTCCGTGCCGTGTATGAGAACGATACTGCATTGAATGCTGGTCAGTTACATTTGTATCCCGATTTATTAGCCAAGTACAATGTATCCAAGAGTTTTAGCTTGTACGCGGGTATCGATGGTGATATCGAGCGCACCTCGCTCCTTGATTTCGTTGAAGAAAACCCGTTTTTAGACCCCGACGTGCCACTATTGCACACCAACCGAACCTTGGCCTTTCGGGGTGGATTGCAGGGGCGATTCACTAGCGCGGTGGGCTTTCGCGCCGGATTTTCGGTCGGGAACTACCGGCACCTCTACTTCTACGCCAACAGCGCCCTGGATTCTACCCGCTTCACCATTCTTTACGATCAGGAAAAAACGCTGTTGTTCAATCCATTCTTAGAAATCAGCATCAACAGCGCCGAACGGTTTCGAACTACCCTGCGGGGCGACTACTTTAGCTACAGCGTGAATCAGGTAGACGAGCCCTGGCACCGACCCACCACCCAACTCAGTGTACTTAGCAGCTACAATGCCTACGACAAGTTGCTGTTCAGTGCCGAACTGCTGGCGATGGGTGGTATTCAGGGACTAAACTTGGCGAGTGATACTGAAAAAGCCCTTGACCCTATCATTGATTTAAGTTTTCAGGCCGATTACCTATTTTCCAGCAGATTTTCTACTTTTCTGCAATTAAAAAATATATTTGCACAGAATTACGAGCGCTTTCTTAACTATCCGGCGCGCGGTTTGATGGTGATGGGAGGAGTATCCTATAGTTTCTGAAAACCTACGACAGTGGCGTTCTAATTTGAAGCGAGCTGTCCGGTGAGTTATTTATTTGCGGTATATGCTACGTAGGTACCATTTGCTCGACAATCGTGCTTAGGTTTTAAAAATTCTCTGTTACTTCGCAGGTGGCAAAGGCCCTATCCCCCCGAAGAGGATAAATTAGTACCCTAAATTAATCCGTCATGGAAGAGAACAAAGAATCGTTATACCACTTAGAAGATACCGAAGATTTCGGTTTACCCCAGTCTGAGTACGAGCCTATTGAGCGGGAAGAAGATGATTTGCCTCCGGCCTTTCAGGAACCCACCTACTACAGTGAGGAGGATGAGGAACCTGAAAGCAGTAAAGAGGGAATTATCGTAGCGATCATTATCGGCTTGCTGGTGCTGGTCGGATTAGCGGTTTATTTGTTCGGGTTTGGGGGGAAAGAACAAGTCTCTTCCTGGTTTGGCAACGACGCCCAGGTTGAGCAAACCAAGCTTAAAACTCTGGAGAAAACCGAACCTGAGCCAGTAATAACTTACGAAGACCCGGAACCAGCGGTGATAGCTGAGGCAACCCCAGCAGAGGAAGTAACGTCTGGATCAGTGTCTGAAGACGGTTCTAGGGGATCTTATACCACCGTCGAAGCAATTGGAGCCCCTACTGGACGTTCTTATATCATTATTGGTAGCTTTGTTGATGAAGACCTCGCCCGCGATTTGGGCCAAAAGCTATCGGCGCGCGGGGTAGGCATTCGTATTCTCGCTCCTACCTCACGGGCCCCACTCTTGCACCGGGTAGCGGTGGCCGATTATAATACCTTCAATGATGCGCTGGGCGAGATAGAAGCCTACAAATTAGACTACGGAGAAAGTGCTTGGGTACTGAAATACTAACATGACAATACTACAGATCACCGCTGGCGGTGAGATAGACACCACAACTATTGAAAGCGGCGCCGATTCGCTGCGTGTTATTGACCTACTGATGAAGGGCGGATTCGTGATGATTCCGCTACTCATCCTGCTGTTCATCACCATCTACATTTTCGTAGAGCGGATTCTCACGATCCGGAAAGCTTCGCGGGTCCCCGAACAGTTTACCGAAAAAATCAGACGCCTGGTTTCGGCGGGCGACATCAGTGGTGCCCGTTTGATTTGTTCGCAAACCACCACCCCCATTGCCCGGATGATTGAGAAGGGCATCTCCCGCATCGGCACTCCCCTTAAGACCATTGAGGATGCCATCGAAAACGTGGGTAAGCTCGAGCTATATCGGCTGGAGAAGAACCTGACGCTGCTGGCTACTATTTCCGGAGCTGCTCCGATGATCGGCTTCTTGGGCACGGTTACCGGCATGATCCAGGCCTTCATCGCCATTGCGCAAGAGGAAGGCAACGTAAGCCCCAAATTGCTTTCCACTGGTATCTACGAGGCGATGATCACCACCGCCGGAGGCTTGGCCGTAGGAATCCTGGCGTACCTGGGATACAATTATCTGATTGCCCAGGTGAACAAGCTCGTCCACAAGATGGAATTCACTTCTATCGATTTCATTGACCTGCTCCAAGAACCCCGCTAATTTTTCCTCTGATTGTCGTACAGACGCGATTAATCGCGTCTCCACTAATATAAACATGGATCTAAGCCCCCGAAACAAAATAGAGACCTCCTTCAATTTCTCCTCTATTGCCGATATTATTTTCCTATTGCTGATCTTCTTCATGCTGACCTCCTCGTTCGTCACGCCATCGGGCTTGCCGGTGAATTTGCCCAGCAGCAAGACTTCTACTATTTCGATGCAGAAGGTCAGCGTTACCATCACCCCCGACCTAAAGTATTTTGTAAACGACAAGGCCACCCGACCCGAAGCGCTTGAAGAAACCCTGCGCGGGATGTTACTGGGTGATCAGGGAGCAGTGATCCTGAACGTTGATAAGTCCGTTCCCGTTGAATACCTGGTGCGGGTGGCCGGAATTGCCACCTCACTTAACGCGAAAGTATCGATCGCCACCAAGCCCGAACAGTAGGCGACTCGTTTTCTTGATCGCAACCTTAACCGATATGGCTACTTCGGAAGAAAAAAAGAACAAGAAAATTGCCCTGGCGGTGGCCACGGGTTTTCAAGCCTTGTTGTTGCTTCTTTTCTTTTTTCTGGTAGCATGGCGAAGGCCTGATCCTCCGCTGCCTGAATACGGCATCGAACTGGACTTCGGTATGGACAACCAGGGTTCCGGACAAACCCCCGTCCCTGAACCCACCCCCGTAGTAGAAGAAGTGGTGGAGGAGGCTACCCCCGAGCCAGAAGTAGAAGAGACTCCCGAAGTGCCGGTCACCGAACCCGAAGTGGAAGAAGTTGTCGAAGCGGAAGTAACTGAACCGGAACCGGTAGAACCAGTGGAAGAAGTAGTTACCGAAACGCAGGTCGAAGAAAGCCCAGTGGTAGTAGAAGATGTGAAAAAAAGTTCTAAAGAGGTGGTAGCAAAACCAGAGCCCAAGCCCGTCCCGGCCCCTAAGCAAGAAAGTCTGTACCCTGGTAAGGCAGCGAAGCCTTCCAACCAGGGCGACGATACCAAAGAAATTGGCGATAAGGGAAAGGAAGACGGCAAAATTGATAAACGTGCCCTCTACGGTGCCAAAGGAAGTGCGGACGGTGCCTCGCTACAAATGGCCGGATGGAATTGGGATAACATCCCCCGCCCTAACGATTCCTCGAACGAAAACGGACGCATCGTCTTTGAGATCACCATCGACGATCAGGGCGAAATCATCGGAGTGAAAACCATTGAGAAGACGGTGAGCCCCACCATCGAACGGCAGTACCGGCTGGCCGTGGAGCAACTTACCTTTAGCACCACCAACGATAACGTACGTCCCGCGCCTAGCTCAACCGGAAGGATTACGTTCATTATTCGAGCGAAGTGAGGGGGGTAAAAAATAATGTATAGAATTTTTACTACTTTGTGGTCTACATACTTGCACAGAAACTAGCGTACGTGGTTTGTGCAAACCAGATAAACAACCAGTAAGTGCCATCTAACCCAATCAAGGTAATTTTAGCCGATGATCATGCTATTCTTTCCGAAGGCACCGCCGCCGTACTAAAAGACTACGAAGACTTTTTGTTACTGGGCAAGGCAACGGACGGCGAGCGGGCCCTGTCCCTCGTCCTGGAGCACCAACCCGACGTGCTGGTTTCTGACATTACTATGCCCGGAAAGTCGGTTTTCGATATCGTTGAACGAGATTGCCAAGCACCAGCTTCGTACCAAAGTGCTTATTTTTTCGGTACACGACACCCCCGATTACGTATTCAAAGCCCTAAATAGCGGCGTATCCGGTTACATCACCAAGTACGTGGATCGCAACGAACTCGTGAACGCAATCATCACTGTGGCGCAGGGCAAAGAATACTACAGCCAGCGGATTACCCAGATTATTGTGAAGGGCTTCAAGGAAAAAAAGAACCAAAACAGCGACACCCAAAACCCGATCAATGTTTTGTCGAAGCGTGAGCGCGAGGTGCTCTCCCTGATTGTGGAAGGGCTCAACTCTAAGCAGATTGCCGAACGCCTGTTTCTTAGCGAGCGCACCATCTCTAACCACCGGGCCAACATGCTGCAGAAATGCAAGGTGAACAACACGGTCGAGCTAGTGAAACTCTACCTTGATAATGCCAACAAATGGTAAACGCATACCACCAACGCCGCTAAGCCGACCCGCCACTAAACTTCCGATTCTTTACAAACGTAGGTTCCGAGCGCAAATAGGCCAATAAAACTGGATATTCATGCGTAGCATTGCTCAAAAAGAACCGCGTGAGAGAAGAGTTATTGTACTTCGTTTGGATGCTTCAGTACTTCAGCAAACAAGCAGTCGCTATTGAAGATGGTCAGGTTTTAACGGTTGTTCATCCCGGAATTCGCAACGCTCATTCGGGGCCTGACTTCGCTAACGCGCGGATACAATTGGCGGAGATGGAATGGGTAGGCTCCGTGGAGATTCATTTAAACGCTTCAGACTGGAATGCCCACGGACACCAGCGGGACCCCGCCTACAACGGAGTGATTTTGCACGTGGTGTGGCACGCCGACCGGGTGGTGTATCGGCAAGACGGAACCCCCATGCCGACCTTGGTACTGGAAAACCGGGTTGCCCCGGCGGTGATTGACAACTACCGGCAACTGGTGTTTCATGCACCAGACCAACAAGACATTGCGTGCGCCCCACTTGTTCCAAAAGTAAGTGAAATACAGAAACTAACGATGCTGGATAAAGCAGCGGCGCTTCGTCTCGAGCGCAAATCGCAGGAAATTCTTGAGCGTCTGAATAAAAACCGGGGCGATTGGTCAGTCACTGCTTATCAGACGCTGCTTCAAAGTTTCGGTTTTAGCGTTAACCAAGCACCCTTCGAGCAGTTGAGCCGGGCGGTTCCGCCTTCCCTGCTGGTGAAGTATCAGCATGATTTTTCCTCGGTTGCCGCCTTGCTGCTGGGGCAGGCGGGGCTTTTGGAAAACGAAGAATACCCCAAGCAATGGCAGGAAACCTACGAATTTTTGCGGGCAAAACATCAGCTGGCCGACAGTGCCCTGGCTCGAAGCCAATGGCGGTTTTTCCGCACCCGGCCCGCTAATTTTCCAACCGTGCGGATCGTACAGCTTGCTGCTATCCTGGTGGGGTATCGTAGCGGGCTAGCGCCGCTTTTTGAACCTGAATCGATCACGCAGCAGTGTGCGCTAATCATGGAAACCCAGCGAAGATTACCGGAGTTCATACCCGAAATAGGGAAGGAAAGTATTCATAAAATTTTAATCAACGCGGTCATTCCCTATCAGTTTGCCTACGGAGGCTTTTTTAAGGATCAGTCGCGAAGAGATCATGCCCTATCCCTACTGCAAGCGCTTCCGCCCGAAAATAATCGCTTGGTGAACAAATACCGAAACTATGGTTTCCTGCTTACCTCCGCGTTGGATTCCCAAGCGGTGTTGGAGCTGCACCAAAGTTTTTGTAAGCCCAAGCGGTGCTTGTCCTGTACTATCGGAACAAGTATTGTTAAAACCGAAGATTTGATCGTTACTTCAGCGACGCCAGTCAGCTAGCCCAACTGGCCTATCGACAGCCATTTAAATATTCTAATGTGTTGCCAGGATGGCAAATGGCAAGCACCTCTTTCCACTTTGTTTTATTGCTATTGGCGGTTGGGGTGCCTAAGCCGGACGAAAGCGTCACCACGCAAAACCGGCTGACTCTTCGGCACCCAGCGGTCAGTGGTGCTTGAGCTCGATGGGGATGGTTACGATGTCGCAGAAGTGTTCAATATCATCTTTGAGCACCGGATCATTCTGGTCGTAGTACCACTCTACGGTAGCCTCATGGCCAGCCTGACGTAGGTGAGCAACACGCTTCACCACCTCATACAAAGCCTTGGCCGAAGCGGTATTAAAGTATTTCAGACGGATGGTAAGGGTAGTCTGAACTGCTGGGTGCTGCTGATAGGCATCTAACCACTGAATCACCGGAAAATAAAAACCCAGAGCGTCTTGCTCATCTGAGACTCCTTCAAGGGCAACTATTCCCTCCGAAGCGTCGAGGTGTACGGCGGGAGTGGTGTCAGTAGCTGGTATACGTAGAGGTTCCATTTATTGAGCGGCTTTCACAAGCTTGTTGGCAAAAATAAAATCGTGTAATTCCTGCACGTCAGTGTGCAGGGCGTCTTGGTTATTGCCTTCCCAAAGCTTTTTTCCCTTGTATAAAAATAGGATATGCTCGCCAATGCCCATCACCGAGTTCATATCGTGGGTTACCACAATGGTGGTGGTGTTGAACTCCTCGGTAATTTCTTTGATGAGATCATCAATGACAATAGAGGTTTGCGGGTCTAACCCGGAGTTGGGTTCGTCGCAAAAAAGGTAGCGTACGTCGTTGGCAATGGCGCGCGCAATGCCTACCCGCTTCATCATTCCACCGCTGAGCTCGGAGGGCATTTTTTTGTTAGAATTTTCGAGTCCTACGCGTTTCAGACAGAAGTTTACCCGGTCTAGCTTTTCGTCGCTGGGCATGTCGGTGAGGATGTCCAGCGGAAATTTCACGTTGTTCTCCACGTTCAGCGAGTCGAACAGAGCACTCCCCTGAAATAACATTCCGATCTCCCTACGAATCTCGGTTCGGGTATCTTTGTCAGCGTGCGTAAAATCGCGTCCTTGGTAATAAACGGTGCCCTCATCGGGCGGGATTAATCCTACAATAGACTTGAGCAGCACGCTCTTGCCAGTGCCACTCGCTCCGATGATTAGGTTGGTGGTGCCCGACTTAAACTCCCCGCTAATATCTATCAAGACTTGCTTGTCGCCGAAGGATTTAGAAATGTGCTCTATTGTGATCATAAAAGCGATGATGTCGAAAGAGATGGGGCTATACCAAAATTTGAGCCACCGCATAGTCGGCTAGCAAAACCGCAATACAACTGTTGGTAACCGCCGTGGTGCTCGCTTGACCTACCTCCAGCGAACCGCCCCGGGTAAAGTAGCCTTGGTAAGCGGAAATAGTAGAAATGATAAAAGCGAAAACGACCGCTTTCACCAGCGCCGAAAAAATGCCATACTGGTTGAAATCCAGTCGTAGCCCGGCCACGTAGTCTTCGCCCGTAATTGCACCGGTGAGCGTTCCGGCCATGTAGCCTCCGTAAAGCGACAGAAACCCAGCCACCACCACCAGCAGGGGAAACATTAGCAAGGCAGCTATTAACTTAGGAAGCACCAGATAGGAAGCCGAATTGATTCCCATCACCTCCAGTGCATCAATTTGCTCAGAGATTCGCATGGTACCTAATTCGCTAGCAATGCTTGAACCCACCTTGCCCGCCAGCACAATGCTAGTGATGGTGGGAGCCAACTCTAGCACCGTCATCTCGCGCACGATCATGCTGATCACCGAGTCAGGGATAAACGGACTCACCATGTTGGCGGCGGTTTGAATGGTGGTTACCGCGCCAATGAACACCGATACGATGGTGACCAAAGTGAGGGAGTCGGTGCCGATTTTCACGGCCTCGTCGATAGTGCGGCGGACGTAGGTGCCAAAGGTTTCCATTTTATTGAAAAAAGAACCAATAAAAAGGAGGTAATTACCTAAGCTTTTCATAAAGAATACGCTACTTGAAAGTGAGTTAACGGGAAGTAATTGCTTTTGGTTTGATCTGCTCGAAGTAGGAGTAAAACATCATCCAACCACGGGCAAAACATCCTCGAGCGTGAAGCGATAAATGTAGAATAAATTAACGGGAAAATATGAAAAAGTTAGCCGTAGTCACCGGAGGAAGCCAGGGGATTGGCAAGGCGCTGCTCTTGCAGTTGGCCCAGGCGGGGTTTTCGCTGGCAAGCTGCGCTCGAAAACCTAAAACCGCTGGAGGCCCTGCACCAAGAAATCAACGAACGGTATCCGGGGGCATCCTTCTTTTATCAGCAGGCCGATATGTCGCGACAGGCCGATGTGGAGCAATTTTCGGAGGCTATTATTCAATTAGGCACGCCAGTCCATCTACTAATCAATAACGCAGGAGTATTCGTTCCTGGCCAGATTCACACGGAGCCCAAAGGAGTGTTTGAGCAAACCATGCATACCAATGTGTTCGGCGTGTATCATCTCACGCGCGCCCTACTGCCCGGAATGATCGCGCAACGAAGCGGGCACATCTTTAATGTGTGCTCCACCGCCAGCATCACCGCCTACGTCAATGGTGGGTCCTACTGCGTTTCAAAGTTTGCCCTGCTGGGCATGAGCAAGGTGCTGCGCGAAGAACTCAAACCGCACAACATCCGAGTGACCTCGGTGCTGCCGGGGGCTACCCTAACGGCGAGCTGGGAAGGTACTGATCTGCCACCCTACCGTTTTATGCCCCCGGAAGACGTGGCAGAGGCCATCTTGGCTGCCTATCGATTGTCAGCCCGGACGGTGGTAGAAGAGTTGGTGCTGCGCCCTCAGTTGGGAGACATTGAGTGATTACTGAAGCGCCCCAAGCTAAGTAGTTTCAGATACCATCAGCATCTCCTTTTCCAGGCGCTCAAAAATAACCTGCGCTTGCGCAACGAACAACTGGGTGGCTCGCTGCAATTCCCGCTTTTCGGGGTGAGGCTCGCGCGCCTTTTCCTCAATAACGTGAAGTTCGTTAACCAACCCCTCGGCTTTGATCTGTCCGAAAGGAGAGCGCAATTTGTGCGCTAAATTGGCCAGCGTTGCCCAGTGCTGTTGGTGGGTTGCCTGGGTGAGCTTTTCCACCTCCTTCGGACAGTGTTCTAAGAACAAACGGAGTATGTCGACCAGTTTTTTGGGATTGTCGCGGGTAATGGCAGTCAGCTCGTCCAGAGAAAATGCCGGGACGAGTTGCTTGGCAGCCGGAGGCGTTTGCAAGGGAGCAACGGTATCCGGACGCCCAGTGGTATGCTGCACAATCTTAGCGCACAAGTCAGACTCTTTAAACGGCTTTAGCAGGTAGTCATCGAACCCCTGGGCAACAAATTCCTTTAAACTCTCGGGTTGCGCCGTAGCCGTAAACGCAATAACCGGGATAGATGGATACGCTTCTTTTATCTTTAGCATCAACTCAATCCCGTTCATCTCGGGCATGTTGATATCAGCAAGTACCATGTCGTAGGCCTTCTGGCGCATGGCTGAAAGCGCGGCAATTCCTCCGTCCACAATATCTACCTGGGCCTCCCACTTTTCCGACAAAACTTCTAGTAACAAACGATTCACCTGATCGTCATCGACTACCAAGATGGTTTTGTCCGAAACATCCGCCATTGCGTATACCGGGACTGACTCAGGCACCGAAGCCACCGGGTGCTTGCTCTTCTGGTACGTGATCGCAAAGGAAAACGTGGAGCCTTGCCCGGCCTTGCTTTCCACGGCGATCCACCCGTCCTGAAGCTCAATCAGTTTTTTGCAGATAGAAAGGCCAAGTCCAGTGCCGCCGTAGTGAAAGCCCGTGACCTCTTCTTCCTGGTTAAATGCCCCAAAAATATGCTCTAGCTTGTTGTTGGCGATGCCCGCACCGGTGTCTTTCACCAAGAATTCTACCGTAATGTGCGTATCGGTAATTTCTTTGGCCACCGCTTGTATGGTAACACCCCCCTGCCCGGTGAATTTGACGGCATTACCAACCAGATTGAACAGTATTTGGCGCAGCCGGTGGGCGTCGCCCTCCAGCGTAACATCAAGCGCCGGGTCTACTTCACGGCCAATCGTGATATTCTTTTCTTGAGCCTTCACCCGCATCACGTCCACCACGGTCTGCATCACTTTTTTCACCGTAAAGGGTTGCTGGTTTATCGTAAGCTTGCCTGATTCTATCTTCGATAAGTCCAGAATATCGTTCACAATGGACAACAGATGTTCAGAACTGCTATCAATAGTGTTCACGTATAAGTATTGGCTGCGATCCAAAGCAGTCTTTTTGAGCTGCTCCAAAAATCCCGTAATGGCATTCAGGGGAGTACGAATCTCGTGGCTCATGTTGGCCAGAAACTCCTCTTTGACTTGGGCCATCTTTTCGGCCCGTTTCTTGGCCCGTATCAGGTTCATACGATAGTAGTTGCTCTGTGCCAAGTCTTTGAACACTAAGATAAGAAAAAACAAACTTCCCAGAATTACCACTCCGCCCACGGTGGTGATGGTAGCAACCGAACTGGTGGCAATGTGACGGGCGCGGGCGGCATTGATTTCGGCCAATGATAGCTCTTCACGGCGCACATCTCGAATAATAGAACGAATCTGGTCCATAATCAACCAGTCTTGTTCAATGATATCTAACTCTTGCTTGCCTAGATACTTTTTCATTCGCGAATCTTCGCTTTCTATACCACTGATAATATCCTTCACATCATCCAGCAAAGCGTCGGCTTGCTTGGCCTTCGAGTGGTTCGGATTTGCGTTGGCTGGTTTATTCGGTTGGCGCTGGGGTGGTGCCGAGCGAGACATCGGATATCTTGCTGACTGCGGTTGTTTCGGCCGAATCCGCGCAATAGGCTGCTGAGGCTCGGAAGGAACGTCTTGCACCTTTTGATCAATAATTTCAAGCGCTTTTTTAAGCGGAGTATTCTCGGCTTCTTGGTCCTTTAAAAATAGAAACGACCGGAGGTTGCTCTGTTTTTCGTCTAAAAGCGCCGATACCGAGTCAATTCGGGTCAACTGGTAGATGTTGCCTTGCATGTCTTTTCGCAGTAGGGCAATACGCGCCTCGATGGTAGAAAACTGCTTCCAGTAACTACGAAGATAGTGTCGTTCTTTAGTAACCGTATAGGCTCGGGCGCTTCCCTCCGCAATGGATATTTCGGTCATCACTTCGTTTAGACGCACAAGTTTGGCTTCAGGCTCGCTGATGGTGTCCACTGCCTGCAACATCTGGTTGAAACTGTGGTAGGTAAAAGCAGTAGCCGCCATAATGGTCCCAATAACTATTAGGATACCCAATAGAATTTTCGCTTTGATTTGCCGATTAGGAAAGGAATACTTCATATCGATAACGGTTTAGCGTAGTCAAAACGTGGGTTGCACGAACTTGAGGTTCAAGGTAGCACAAACCAAACGCCTCAAACGAGTAATTTTTATTCTAAAGTCACGCGGAAAGAGTGGTTGAAAAGAATATTATTGCCATTTGGAAATAGATTTTACTGATACGAATTCGTTGGCTAAGAACTATTCACTCACTCTCTACAGCCGCTGGTTGCCTGATTATCCGGGCATCTTATACGATACTAATAATTGATTAAAGCAAATCAGGATAAGCGGGTGCCCATAAAAACGATACTCTGCGACAAAACATTACATGCATTAGCTTTTTGCCCTAAAGCAGTAGCGCCACAAATGTGACGAATCCTTGCTAGTATTTCTTGGGTTGAAAGATTACAAAAGTTGCCCGCCCACAAGTTTCACATCAACAATTCTTGTTAAATTTAGTTGTCAAGGCAATTATCTCTAGCCTTTGGGTGTTTTTCGATAATTGAATCCTTTAAACCAACGTATGATTTCCTCTCCTCCGATCCTTTCTCATCGATGCTACTGCCCTAGCCTGACGAGCTACACCCGACGAATGTCGCGCGAGGTGATGATCGGTGACGTTCCCCTCGGTGGGGCCCATCCTATCCGGGTGCAGTCGATGACCACCATCGACACCATGGATACGGAAGGTTCGGTGCAGCAGGCTATTCGTATGATCGAGGCCGGCTGCGAGTACGTGCGGATCACCGCCCCCAGCATCAAAGAGGCGCAGAACTTAGCCATCATTAAGCAAGAACTTCGCAAGAGAGGATATCCTACTCCCCTGGTGGCCGATATCCACTTCACTCCCAACGCTGCCGAACTGGCCGCTCGCTTCGTCGAAAAGGTGCGTATCAATCCCGGAAATTATGCTGATAAAAAGAAATTCCAGTCCATCGACTACACCGACGCTTCGTATCAGGAAGAACTAGAACGAATCTACGAACGCTTTGCGCCCCTGGTGAAAATTTGCCGCGAATACGGCACCGCCCTGCGCATCGGCACCAACCACGGTTCGCTCTCTGACCGCATCATGAGTCGCTACGGCGATACTCCTACCGGTATGGTGGAGTCGGCGCTGGAGTTTATTCGTATCTGTGAGGACTTGGGCTTTTACGATCTGGTGATCTCGATGAAGGCCAGCAACACCCAGGTGATGGTGCAGGCTTACCGGTTGCTGGTGCGAAAATTAGACGAAGAAGGCTTGCAACCCTACCCCTTGCACTTGGGCGTGACCGAGGCAGGCGACGGCGAAGACGGACGCATCAAATCGGCGGTGGGCATTGGTACGCTGCTCGAAGACGGTTTGGGCGATACCGTTCGGGTATCGCTTACCGAAGAGCCCGAAGCCGAAATGCCGGTTGGCTTTCAGTTGGTGAACCGCTACCGCCACCGAAACGGACACGCACACCTTCTACCGGTAGATGAAGTGCCGAAAGACCCGTACGTTTACCAACGACGGGAAACGCACCCGGTGGCTAATCTGGGCGGCAGCAACGTGCCCCGCGTAGTGGCCGACGTCCGCTCAGTAGGCGATTGGACCTACCGTGATCTGAAGCACGTGGGGCACTACTATCTGCCCGAACCCGATAAATGGACGATGAATGATCAGGGCTGCGACTACGTCTACTCGGGCCAGCAGCCCATCGATTTTATGCTTCCCAATGGGCTTAAGGAGATTCAAGATTATCCGACATGGTTGCTTTCAGCGGATCAAAATCATAAGCTACCCCTCTTTTCCTGGGAAGAATACGCGCTTGCTGCCCAAAAGCACTCTCAAGTCAACTTTTTACGCCTGACCATCGCCGACTGGAGCGAATCTTTAAAAAGCACTTTATCTGGCGATAGGACGATAGTAGTTGTTTTGGATACGGATAATCGGCACGCGATGGCCGAGCAACGGCGTTTCTTCTTCCTGCTGCTCGAAAACAATATCACCGCGCCAGTAGTCCTTCTCCGGAAGTATGAGACCACCACCGAAGAATTGCTTACGCTCTACGCGGCCACCGACGTGGGCGGATTGCTCATTGATGGTCTGGGCGACGGAGTGTTGCTCAGTACCGAACTAAACCCAGCAACGACCAAGGAAGAGACCTTGAACCAACTAGCGCAAAACAATCGCCTGGCCTTTGGGATATTACAAGCCGCTCGCACCCGCATGTCGAAGACGGAGTATATCTCGTGTCCTTCGTGCGGGCGCACCCTGTTCAACCTGCAAGAAACCACGGCATTGATACGGCAGCGGACGGATCATTTAAAGGGAGTGAAAATTGGCATTATGGGTTGCATTGTGAACGGGCCGGGCGAAATGGCTGATGCTGACTACGGCTACGTAGGATCCGGAAAAGGAAAGATTACCCTGTACCGGGGCCAGGAAGTGGTGAAACGAAGTGTGCCTTCCGCGCAGGCAGTAGATGAACTGATCAAGCTTATTAAGGGAGATGATCTCTGGCGAGAGCCGACGGACCAATTAGTTTATTGATCAAAAAAGAGGCCCCCAAATAACGGCAGCATAACGAACTCCGAGCGCCAGCTTTTGTTAACTCCTTAGACTAAATAATGCGCCATGAATCAGAATGAAAACATTGATCAACGGGACGAAAAGAACGGTTCAGTGAAAGAATATTTTGCCTTCGGAGAGGTATTGGGATACTTTTTTCGCAAGAAGGATCCTAACCATCGTCCTAACTTCAACCTGCGGATGATGCACGGCATCAACAAAATATCTATTATCATCTTTCTGCTGGGGATCACTTTCTTTATTCTCAAGCGGTTTGTCTTTTAGCCTTGAATATCAAGTCTTTCCGTACCTATTGTCTGGCGAAGCCTCAGGTCACCGAAGAGTTCCCTTTCGGCGAACAGACGCTGGTGTTTAAGGTAGCAGGAAAGTTATTTGCGCTCACCGATGTGGACGAATTCGTGAGCATCAACCTGAAGTGCGACCCCGAAGAAGCGGCCCTGCTTCGCGAGCAGTACCCCGCCGTGTTACCGGGGTATCACATGAACAAGAAGCATTGGAATACGGTGCTGATGGATGGCTCGCTGAAAGATACCCTGGTCACCGACTGGATCGATCATTCTTACAATTTGGTAATCGCCAAACTACCTAAGAAAGTGAAGGAGAAAATTGCCGAGGAAATGCTAAGCGCTCTAAGCAAGTAGCTTGACACCAAGTCTCTTCGTACCAATGTTCGCTCGTTAATGGCTACTGTCTCCCATTCTTCTTCCACCTGGCTCGCGCTCGGAGACTCATACACCATCGGTGAAGGAGTGCTTCCGCACGAACGTTGGCCCACTCAGTTGGCAGGCCACCTAAACCTCAGCCCGCCCCAGTATTTAGCCGAAACCGGCTGGACTACGGTAGACTTACTGGCGGCTATTGGGCAAACCAGATTTGAGCGACAGTACGATTGGGTATCGGTACTCATTGGGGTAAACGACCAGTATGATGGGTTAAATATTGATACTTATCGGCAAGGGCTAACCAGAATAATTGACTTTGCCGCCCGTCAAGCAATTCAACAATCGCACGTTTTGGTGGTATCCATTCCTGATTATAGTGTTGCCCCGGCGGTGAGTGACAAAAATCCGGATCATATTGTTCGGGAGATTATGTGTTTCAACGCAGTGGCGCAAGAAATTGCTGTCGCCACGTCGGTTACTTACTGTGACATTACCGAACTGTCTCAGCGAGCGGCTAACGATCCGTTGTTGTTGGTGGAGGATCAACTTCATCCTTCCGGAAAGATGTATGCGCTGTGGGCAGAGAAAATTGTCTCAGAATTGGTAGGATAGTATATCCAGCGCTACTGTCCTTCCGCAAATTCCCATTTCATAGCAGTGATTTTTTGAGAAAGTTACGAAGTAAGACTCCGAAAGGATAATCAAAACCATCAATTATTAGCAAACGTTTAGTAATATTGAAACTTCACGGACAACAACGCTTCGCTATGGTACAGACCCTTGATATATCAGTAACCACCGCTGAAACTAGCAAAATCAATCAGGTCAATTTTGACAATATTGAGTTTGGCAAGGTTTACTCTGATCACATGTTCTTGGCCGATTACACTGACGGGCAATGGTCTGGTCTGCGGGTAGCGCCGTTTGCCCCGATGCGCTTTAGTCCGGCTTTGGCGGCCCTACACTACGGGCAATCAATTTTTGAAGGGATCAAGGCTTACAAAAGTGCTACCGGCGAAGCCATTTTGTTTCGAGCCGACAGAAACGCCGCTCGTTTCAACAAATCAGCCCAGCGGATGTGCATGCCATCCATTCCCGAAGAAATTTTCATTGGTGGCATTGCTGAACTGCTCAAGCTAGACCGCGACTGGATTCCCGACCGTCCCGGCACGGCCCTCTACATCCGCCCCTTCATGTTTGCTTCCGACGAATATATCGGGGTGCGACCGTCAGAAAACTATACTTTTTGCATCTTTACCGGTCCGGTAGGAACGTACTACACTCAGCCCGTGCGGGTTAAAATTGAGAAAGACTTTGTTCGCGCGGCCGAGGGCGGCACCGGTTTCGCTAAGACCGCGGGCAACTACGCCGCTTCGCTCTATCCCGCTCAACTAGCCAGGCAGCAAGGCTACGACCAACTCATTTGGACGGATAGCAAAACCCACCAATATATTGAAGAGGCCGGCACGATGAATATCATGCTGGTCATCGGGGGCAAGTTGGTTACCCCCCCTACTGGCACCACCATTTTGGATGGAGTCACGCGTGACAGTATTTTGCATTTGGCCCGCGAGTGGGGGATGGAAGTAGAAGAACGCCGGATCAGCGTGCAAGAAATCATTGCTGCCACCGAAAAGGGTACGCTCAACGAAGCCTTCGGAGCGGGTACCGCCGCCACGGTGGCGCACATCGCTGCCATTGGCTACGAAGGCACCGATTACGAATTGCCCCCGGTGGCCCAGCGTGAGTTTTCTAACAAAGCGCTGCACGCCTTGGATGATATTAAATACGGCCGACGAGAAGGCCCTCCCGGATGGGTGATGAAATTTTGAACGGAAAAATTAATCTTTAACACTGTACAGACGCCATTCATGGCGTCTCAATGGCATCTTATCGAAAATCAATATGACCACTGACCAACTAAAAGACATCAATACGCGCATAAATGCCCTTCGGGGCTATCTTTGACTACGACACCAAAAAAGAGCACATTGCCGACGAAGAACGCATTTCGCTGCAGCCCGACTTTTGGAACGATCCTGCCGAAGCAGAAAAGATAATCAAGAGCATCCAGACCAAAAAGGTGTGGACCGATAGCTTTGAGCGGGCGCTTACCGCCTACGAAGACCTTGAAACGCTCCAGGAATTCTGCGAAGCCGACGAAGTGAGCGAGGCTGATATTCAGAAAGAATATCAGAAGGCGCTGAAGATTGTCGAGGAACTGGAGTTTAAAAAGATGCTCAGTGGCGAGGAAGACCAACTGAGCGCCGCCGTAGAGATCAACCCCGGAGCCGGGGGCACCGAGAGCCAGGACTGGGCCGAGATGCTCATGCGCATGTACATCATGTGGGGTGAGAAAAACGGTTATCAGGTCACCCAGGTTGACTACCACCCCGGCGAAGCGGCGGGCATCAAGTCAGTGACGCTGGAGTTTGAGGGTGACTTTGCCTACGGCAACCTGAAATCAGAGAATGGCGTGCACCGCTTGGTGCGTATTTCGCCCTTCAACGCCAACGGCAAGCGCCAAACCTCCTTTGCCTCGGTATACGCCTATCCGGTGATTGACGATACCATCGAGATTGAAGTGAACCCTGCTGATATCACCTGGGAAACTTTTCGGTCGGGAGGTGCGGGCGGACAGAACGTAAACAAGGTAGAAACCGCCGTACGACTCCGTCACGCCCCCTCGGGTATCATTGTGGAGTGCCAGCAGGAGCGTTCTCAGCTACAGAACAAAGAAAAGGCCATGAAGCTTTTGAAGTCGCGGCTGTACCAAAAAGAGGTAGAAAAGCGTAATGCAGAACGGGATGAAATTGAGAGCAATAAGGATAATATCGACTTTGGCTCTCAAATCCGCAACTACATACTGCACCCCTACAAGTTGGTGAAAGACGTGCGCACCAGTACCGAAACTTCCGACGTGCAGGCCGTGCTCGAACGGCGAGTTGGGTATGTTCATCAAAGCCTACTTGATGAGTCAGTAGCCCACCCGCAAAGTAGTAACTGGTTTTCAATCTTCTAATATTAAGTTTACGTAACATTGGTGAGAAAAGTAGTGCCAATTGCTCTTAGAATCTTTGCAATACCGTACCTTGCCAGCCAATATAAAACCAACCGAAATGCGCAAACTCATAGCCTTGGCTGTGCTCCTTTTCTGGACGATGACTACCTTCGCTCAGTCTTCAGGTGCAACAGATGATCCTCCTAAAAATGTCATTCTGCTGATTGGCGACGGTATGGGTCTGGCCCAGTTGTCGACCGCTTTCTTCTACCAGGACAAGCCATCCAACTTTACGCGATTTCCAATTGTTGGACTGATCAAAACTTCCTCTTCGAGCGATAAAATCACCGATTCGGCGGCCGGAGCTACCGCTTTTTCAGCCGGAGTGTCTACCTACAACGGAGCCATCGGAGTGGACCCTGACGAAAAACCGGTGCCTACCTTGGTTGAGTTGCTGTCCGAAGAGGGACTAAGCACTGGTCTGGTAGCTACGTCCTCCATCACGCACGCCACGCCCGCCGCTTTCTATGCCCACGTGAAGTCGCGTAACATGCAGGATGAAATTGCGGCGCAGCTGCTCACCTCGGGGGTTGATTTTTTCGCCGGAGGGGGCACTAAGTTCTTTGTGAATCGCGCCGACCACATCAACTACTACGACAGCGCTGCTACCCACGGATTTACTATGGATACCACCCAACTTTCTGCCTCCGCCAAGCTATCACCGGATAAGAAGTACGGCTACCTTCTAGCTCCTGACGGAATGCCTCGCATGCTGGATAAACGGGGAAGCTTCTTGCCGGACGCCACCCACCGGGCGGTCGACTATTTGTCACAGCATGACAATGGCTTCTTCCTGATGGTTGAGGGTTCGCAAATTGATTGGGGCGGGCACGCCAACGATGCGCAATACATCATCACCGAAGTGCTGGACTTTGACCAAACGCTGGGAGAGGCATTAGACTTTGCCGAAAAGGATGGAAATACCCTGGTGGTGGTCACCGCCGACCACGAAACCGGAGGGTTTGCTTTGTCTGCCTCCGGTGAGCAGGCTGGGTCAGAATCAAACTATAACGAACTGAACGGCACCTTTTCCACCGGTGGGCACACCGCCACCCTCATTCCGGTATTCGCCTACGGTCCGGGAGCTGAAGTCTTCAGTGGTATCTATAAGAACACCGAAATCTTTCATAAAATAATGCGGGTGATGCACCCCGAAATGCCCCCTTCTGCCGAAAGAGAATGATAAATAGTACGTTCTGAGAAGAGAAGCGCAATTTCTGCTACTGCTCACTGGCCGACTAATGCTGGTGGCTAAGATGATTGGTTTAGCAACGACTTGCGGCGCGATGCATCAATGTTGGGTAGGTAGATCCATAGTTCAGTACCATGATCCACCCGGCTTTTGAGACGTACTTCCCCGCCCAGTTTTTCAACGTTCGATTTCACAATGAATAAACCTAAGCCGCTTCCCTTTGAGGTTTGGTTTCCTCGATAAAACATATCGAACGCGCGGCTCTGTACCTGCCGCGTCATGCCTTGTCCATTATCTTTGATCTTTATCTTAATACCGTTTTTGTAACTTCTCGCCGAAATTTTAGTGACTGAGTCCGAAGCATAGTGCTTCCGATATTTGATGCTGTTTTCGATAATGTTCTGCAGCACCGAGCGAAACGATTCCACCTCCGTGTTTAGCGTCAGCTCACGGTTGGTGGATAAGAGCAGAATAACGTCCTGATAGCCAGGATAATCCGTGAAGGTGGTAACTACGTTCTCCACAACTTGGTGGACATTAAACTCCTGATGTCGTAACACACCATTAGCAAAAAGTCGGGTTTCAAGCAATCCACTTAGCGCATTTTCTAGCTTGCCCGTGCTTTCTTGAATCAGATTCAGATAGTATCTTAACGTCTCAAGCGTTTCTTCTTCGTGCTGCAATAGTTGAAATAGTCCGGCCACCGAAGCGAGAGGTCCTTTTAAATCATGAGATACCCGATAGATTAGTGTTTCCAGTTCGTGGTTCTTCTGCTTTAGCGCATCGGTAGCCATCAGTAGTTGCTCAATATCGCGTCCGATCAACAAAAATCCCTTTGCGCCAAAGCTGCCCCTAACGCGTGACAATGAGACTGAGACGGGTAAGCTTTTTCTGCCCCGGACCTTTAGGCGAGTTTCACAGTTTGAGATGTGTTCTTTTTCGGTGATTTCGGCTAAGAGTTGGTTCAAAAACTTACCCTCCCGCTTTAGAAACAAGACGCTGATGTGCACCCCTAGTAGGTTTTCTTCTTGCTGGTTAAGCAGTTGACAGGTTTTTTGGTTGACCGAAAGCACCCGAAAGTCAGGATCGAAAAAAATCAGCATATCATCAATACACTCAAACAACCCCGTAGCGTGGTAGTCGGTGATCGTCTTGTCAATTAATCCTGCTTCTGTCAAGGGAAAAGTAGATTTTGCTCGAATCAACCACAATATTAATCTTTATCCTCTAAGTAAGCGGACGGGTTGCGACAGAACAGTACATGCGTAGCGAATCCACGCGAGAATCATTTTTCTCAAAGAGCCCTAACTTAATCTAGATAGAGGGTATCCAATTCTGCTTGACCGGTTTGAGCAAATCTTGAGTGAGCTCAGTGAATACAAAGGGCAAATAACCAGACCGTCTGGGTGGATCACAACGAAAGGGATGAATTTGTCACATTGACAGCTTCTAACCGAAAGGATGGTAATTGGGCCGAACGAGTTGCTTATCAGATACTAAAAAACTAATCACTTCGTAGCGTAAGAGGCGTCTAGATGCCATAACTGATTGCCAGCGTTTACAATACGCTATGGACCGACTACTAGAGTGTTGGGCGATTTCGAAAGCAAATTAAACCAATCGGTTGGATTTTATACCTTCCATGAAGGTGACAGTACATGCCAACTGGGCGGTTGCCTAAAGTAGATATTTTTAATTGCGGGGTAAATTCTATTTTTGACACAAAACACCAAAGCAATATCTCCTTTGAAGAAGCTAAAATCAGTGTGCCTTATTCTATGCTTAGGAAGCCTTATTTCAACGAGTTGTGAATTTGAGGAGATTGATTATCGAGAGCCAATTCCTACCGTACTTCCCCCTTCCGCGATTACTTCAAGCGGGTTCTTAGCTTCCTGGATGCCGATCAAGGGAGGAGAAAAGTATACCCTCTTAGTGTCAAACAACCAAAATTTTGATGAAAACAATACGCTGAAAGGCTTTCCAACCACTACGAACAGCACCAGTTACCAAGTTATCGGGCTGGAGGCGAATACCGCGTATTATTATCAGGTGAAAATAAATTCTACCAAGGCAGAATACTCGACGGTGATGTCGGTCACCACGCTTCCCCTTTTATCTCCTCAGATTCACTACCCTAAGCAAATCACCCCCCTGAGTTTCGTGGCTCAATGGCTATCGGTCGATGGGGCAGGAGGCTACCAGTTATACGTGTCACAAGACGCTAACTTCACCTCGTATATCGAAGGATATAACGGAAAACTAGTCAACGATACCACTGCTTTAGTAAGCGGACTGACGGTGGATAAAAACTACTTTTACCGCGTCAGGACCGTACGCGGCGCTTCAGTATCCGTAGTTTCGGAGCTGATGGAGGTAAGCACAAGTAGCTTGTCTAAACCGGTGCTAGCGGAACCTTCCGATACCAGCTTTACCAGCGTGACGGTCAATTGGAAGGCTGTGGAGGGGGCCACTTCCTATCGGGTGTACGTTGCTACTGATCCTTTGGTCATCACCAATGTATTGCCAGCGTATGATGGTAGAGTTGTACTTGAATCTGCCTCCCTGATTATCACCGGAATCAACGCGAATACTACTTATTACTATCGGGTTCAGGCGCTAAACGAGCTATCGGCTTCTGAAGTATCTGAAGTGGGAACGATCAGTACCACCAACCTGCTCATACCGACGGCGCGCCCGGCAAGCAGGGTGGGCATTGATGGGTTTCAAGCCAACTGGGATTCGCTAACCAATGCCGCTAGCTACGTGCTGGATATTTCTCGGAACGAGGGCTTTACTAATTACGTAACCGGGTATCGGGCCAAAGAAGTGGTAGACACCTTAGAAGTTATCAACGGACTCCTTAGAAACACTATTTACTACTATCGGGTGCGGTCTAAGGGTTTTGGGGCGGTATCGGCCAACTCAAACGTTGTTCAGGTAACCACCTCATCGTTCGCCAGCCCCCGGGCGCTAGAAGCCGTAGAGCTACAGCCAACCAGCTTCCGAGCGGTGTGGCGGCCGGTGACCGGAGCGGACAGCTATCGATTGGAAGTGGCTACCGATGCTAACTTTGAGAATAATCTCCCGGCTTACGATAATATTTCTGTTGCCGATACCATGCAGCAGGTAACCGGTTTGATTGTGAACCGTCGCTACTTTTATCGAGTGAGAGCGCTCAAGGGTGGGATATTTTCAGGCTACTCCAACATCATTGATTTGACAACCACCAATTTATCAGTACCCCAGAATTTGACCGTCACCAACCAGCAACTTGAACAGTTTACCATTAATTGGAATGCGGTAACGGGAGCTACGCGCTACCGAGTAGACGTTGGGTTTGATCCATTGGTAGAAAACAAAATTGGGGTAGGATACGACAACCGCATTGTGAACGGACCGACAACTTCGCTATTGGTAACCGGTTTAGAACCGAACAGAACCTACTACTTTAAAGTGCGCGCTGAGAATGCGGTTTCTACCGGGGGAAGCGCCACTGGATCAGGAAAAACAGCGCCCATTGACCCACCGGTTGCCTCACCGCCTACCAACTTGCAGATCACTAGTTTTCAGGCAAACTGGCAAAGTGCTGCCAATGCAGAAAGCTACCTTCTCGATGTGGCGCTGAACATCGGATTCAGCGACTTGGTTGCTGGATACAATGGTCAGGAAGTTCCAAATACAGCGTTGTCATTGATAGTGACCGGTCTCGAACCAGGGCGAACGTACTACTACCGAGTGCGCTCAAAAAGGTTTGGCGTCACTTCTGACTACTCTAGTATAATCTCGGCAACGACCATCGCACTACCGGCCCCGGTGGTTCAGGCCGCTGACGATCAGCAGGTGGATCGGTTCACGGCCAACTGGCAGGAAGTGGCTGGAGCCGATAGTTACCTGCTTGATGTGGCTACCGATCTCGCCTTTACGAATATGTTAATCGCCTACAATGGCAAACCGGTGCTAGGTAGTTCTCACGAGGTCACCGGATTGGATCCCTACACCACTTACTACTATAGGTTACGAAGCAAGCAATCAAATGCCGAATCAGGATTCTCGAATCCAGTGGCTACCGTTGATGCCGTGATTGGTAGCGGTTGCGCTATTACCGAACGGAATTTTGGCAGTTTGGGAAGAGAAGAGTTTACCAATCCTGGTGGTTTATTTACGATTAAACTTTATAATGGTAGCAATACGCTGGTGCGTACTAGCCAAATTACGTATACTGGCACGCTCGTCTCTACGGTGGCTATTACTGATCATGCTGACGCTTCGATGAGCGAGACCTGGACGTATACCTACGAACCTTATAATGTCAGTGAAAACCGAATCAAAGAAATTCTGATTGAGGACGCTGTAGGGGATGCAGTTAAAAAAATCCACTTCAGTTATAGTAACTCAACCTCAGACCGAATAAGTGCTGTTCGCTTCCGTAACCTTTCGGCCAATACCATCGAGAATAGGAGTAGCTATGCGTATTCAGCTACCCAAATAACGGTGAGTGATAGCAGTGCAACCACCAATGGTGTAACCAAAAGAATGACGGTAGAAAGCAGCTTTCATACAGAGTCGCTACTACCCTCTGACGTGGCACTGCTGTTGTTCAATCCCACCGAACCTGGCGAAAGCATGCTACCATTTATTCCCGATCAGCGACCTACTTATTACGAGTACGATCTTGATCTTCCGGGATTATCCAAAATATACACGTATCCGTACGAAAATATCTCGAAGGGTATTCCTAAGGGCATCAAAGCCAATGGCGGGGTGCCTAGAATAGAATATTCATTTAGTGGAAGTTGTAATTTCTAAGCACCATAAGCTATCCACGTTCATCACTAAGCATGATACAGCGAATTTGTAGGGTATTAATTACTTCCGTAGGGTTGATCTCGCCGGTTCTCGCGCAAGAGGATAGCCTGATGACCACTATGCCCTACAAGCTATCGATTCAGGATGATGTGTTAAACCTCAAAGTTCAGAGCACCGAAGTGCATCAGGTCTACGCCGCCGCTAGAAACCAGGAAGAGCTTTCCAAAACAAACGTCTCAACTTACATCATCACTGCCAACGAAATCAAGCAATCCGGTGCGCTCACGCTCGGCGAAGCACTAAGACTGGCTCCGGCCCTGCTGGTGAAACAATCAACTAACGGATATTACCACGTGTCGGTACGCGGTGCCTCGGGGGGCGCAATGCAACGATACGGTAGCAGTTTTGAAAACACTTCGCTACTGCTAACCATCAACGGGATACCCTTCAACAACGCCTACCAAGGTGGAATTTTATGGGAAACCGTTCCGGTAGAGCTCAACGACATCCTCCAAATAGAAGTCGTAGCGGTTCCTAGCACCGCCTTTTTTGGGCCAAATGCCAGCAGCGGAGTAATCAACCTGGTTACAGAAGAGGTAGAAGGAAACGTTTTGCGGCCGAAGGTGAGCCTGCAGGGTGGACTGGGCGGCAACTACGCCCATCGGGGTAGCGTGAGTTTTGCGGTGTCTAACCGTCTGAAATTTCGGGTTTCAGGCCATTACAACCGGCTGGCCCGTTGGCAAGAGCAGTTCTACCTTCGTAGCGAGCAACGCTACGTAACCGTAGATTCACTGCTTTACTACCAGTCCAATGCGCGAGAAAGTAACGTGTCCGCTGAGAAGGCGCTGCACAACAACGGTATCAACGCCACGATCATCTTTCGTCCCAACGAAAAAATAAACCTGGAAGCGCTCGTTAGCACCAAAGAGTCGTATCTGCAGAGTATTCTGCAACCGCTGGGAGTGATCGCGCTCACCAACCGCGACACTGAAACTAGCAGTAGCTTAGCTATACGCGCCCAAACCGGAAGATTCAGAACCAGTCTGGCCTATTCCACGGCAAAGCAAGATTTAGCCGTTGGGTACGAAGGTTTTGATATGCGCAATAACAATTTGTTCGCCTCCACAGAGTACGATTACCGGGGCAAGTTTTACGGCCTGAAGCTAGGAGGGGACGTCCATTTCAATGGGTTTCGAAATGCGCTCCCCGAAAGGTTTCGCTTCCAAGCCTTGGCCGAGGTAGACCATCAAGCGCGCGTGCTGCTGGGTACCACGTCCCTGTTAACCAATGGGGCATTTCTAGATCAGCGACTCAACTTGCTAAGCGACAAACTGAACCTGTTTGGCACGCTGCGTGCTGACCGCTTTAGCGCTACGAACCAGTTCTACGGATCCTATCGGGTGGGATCCACCTATCAAATCGGGAAAGTCCATACGGTCAGAGCCAGTGTCTCGTCGGGGGTAGGCAACACCTTCGCCACCAACTATTATTGGCACAACGATGCAACGGATGCCAATCAAACCAACCCAAATTTAAGCCCCCTCAAGACCCGTACGTACGAAATTGGATATCGGGCAATGCCCCGAAGTGAAATTGCGCTGGGAGCTACCTACTACCGAACCCGCTCGTCTAATTTTGTTGATCCGGTTGCCTCCTTAGGGGGGGCAAGAGTAAACAGCAACGATATTTTGGTGCTTAGCGGAATTACCTTAGATGCCAAGTGGACCATCGGAAAGCTGGAGGCGAGCGCTTTTCTGACCACCCAGCACTCCATCGGTAGTGAAACGTCAACGCCCGAATCAGTGTCGCAGGCGGTCCCTAACTACTTCGGAGGACTCACCGGAAACTATCGCACCTTTTTAAACAAGCTGAAGATCGGAGCCAGTGTATACTACTATGATGGCAGCATTGCTTCGGGCTACACACAAGATTTTGTCATCGGAGCAAAGTTAATTGCCAACTGCAAAGTTACCTACAACTTCTGGGATGAGCACGTGGTGTTTATCAACGCTAGAAACGTATTCAATAGCCAAAAAGTAGAATTTCTCTACGCAGATCAGACAAATAACTTGTATATGCTAGGGATAGACCTCGCCTTCTAGTCTGTGATTGAGAACACCTTCCATAACGCCCCCTTTACCTTTGACATACGAATAGATCGCCTTTGGAAATATCTGATAGCGGGGCTGGTGGTTTTGGCCCTACTGACCCTACTAGTCAGGTCAGCGCAAGCGCAGGCCCTACCAAATTTATCACAAGACACGGTCTACCAAAACAGAGTGCTGAGCCTAGTGGAAGAGTCAGAAGCGTATCTTAAAGCAAAAGATTACCGAAGGGCGACGCTGCGTGCTCAACGGGCACTCGATATTTCTCAGAAGAACAACTATGCTGTCGGGGAAGCCGAAAGCGTCAATAGATTAGCGATCATCAACCGCGAACAAAAAAACTATCTAGAGAGTGTAAGGTACAATTTGTGGGCAATCAGAACGTACGAACGCACGGGTGACCAACCAAATCGCGTGAGGAAATACTTAGAAATTGGCTACCTGTACTATGATCTGAAAGCTTATACCAAAGCGATAGACTACTTCCTTACCTATCAGAAAACAAGAGAGAAACTCGCTGGCAAGGCTGAATTGCCTACCAATGTGATTGAAGTGATCAGCCATTGCTACCTTCAATTGCACGAATATAATGAGGCGCAACGCTACTACAACATGCTTCTGCAACGCTATCAGGCGGTCAACGATACGGACAAACTCGTTAAGACCTACCAGATGCTTGCCTTCACAGCCAAAGAAAAAAATGACTACCAAACCGCCATTGATTATGAAGATGCCCTACTTAGAATCTACCAGCAACAAGAAGTAGTAGTGGAGATAGTGCATGCCTACAACAACCTAGGATTTCTCTATAAAAGGCTTGACAACCTAAAAACTTCGCTAGAGTACTTTAGCAAGGCCGTCGATATAAGCCAAAGTCCGCTTCTGAATCTTAGTGAAAATTCGCAAGTTGCCCTGTTTACTAACCTGGGTATTGCTTACACGAATCTTTCATTATTTACGCGAGCGAAAGAGTACTATTTGCGGGCCCTTAGAATCAGGGAGCGGCAAAAGGACCAAGTCGGCGAAGCCAACGTGCACAACCACCTGGCATCTAACTATTTTGTGAGTGGCAAAAATGCGCAGGCACTCAAGTCAGTAATCACCGCCATCGAGATTGGTGTTACGCACGACGCCAATGAGGTGCTGGCCACCAGCTACCAAATTTTGTCAATGATTTATGAAGCTGACAATAATTTGAACAAAGCGCAGCTCTACGCCGAAAAGTATAACGAGATCAAAGACCGGCAAGAAATCGCCGAAGTAGAAAAGTTTGAGAGGATGCTAGATCAGCAACTGGCCATTGAAAAGCGAGAAGACGAAATTAAGGCCCAACTGCTGGAGCAAGAACGCAAGGCCCTGGAGGTGGAACGAAAAGAAAATGAGTTAGAACTGCTCCGACGCGACCAGGACCTACAAACCATTGCCTTGCAAAACCAGCAGTTGGAAAAAGACAAGGCAACGCAGGCTCTCACGTTGGCTCGCCAGCAACTTCAGGCCGAAAAAAGAAACCAGAAGCTGAGAGACCTGGAGCGACAGAAACAGGTGCAAGACCTGCAATTGAGGCAGCAAAGCCTTGAGAAACAGCAACAGGAACGGGCCATTGCTCTTTTGGAAGCTGACAAAAAACTAAAAGACCAAAAATTGCGAGAAGAGGCAACCCTTCGAAAGTATGGCTACGGCATTATTGGGTTATTTTTATTGATCCTGGTGACCATCGCCTACAGCTTTGTGCAGAAACAAAAAGATAATAAAAAGCTTCACAAGCAGCAGGAAGAAATTCAGGAGAAGAACGAGCAACTGCTGATGGGAGAAAAAGAACTTCGGGCTAATATGAACCAGCTCCAACTCACCCAGGAGGTGCTGGCCGAACAGAAGCAGCAGTTGGAAATGGAGCACCGAAAGACGCAAGAGAGCATTCACTACGCGCAGCGAATCCAGTTCTCTATCCTGCCCACTGAGGAGCAGCGATCCAGCATTGTGCCGGAAAGTTTCGTCATCTATCGCCCCAAAGACATCGTCTCAGGTGACTTCTATTGGATATCCCAAAGCGGAGGAAAAAAAATCACGTCGGTGGTGGATTGCACCGGTCACGGGGTGCCCGGCTCTCTGGTTTCCTTGATTGGAAACAACCTGCTCAACGAGGCAATAAATGAGCACCAACTCACCAACCCAGCCCAAATTTTGGATTATCTGGACGTTAAAGTACGCGCCAAACTCAAACAAGACGAAGGCACCAACCGGGATGGAATGGATCTTGGACTCTGTGTTTTGGAAGAAGAAGCAAATCAAGGGTTTCGCTTAATCTACGGGGGAGCAAAAAACACCCTGTTTGTGGTCACTAAAGGAGAACTTACTACGCTCAAGGGCGATCGTAAGTCGATTGGTGGCTTGAAAAAAGACTTCTCGTTCACGCAACAGGAAATCAGGCTGCAGAAGGGTGATTCCATTTATATGACGACCGACGGGTTCATTGATCAGGCCAACCACAAACGGGAACGCTTCGGGTCGCGCCGACTCCGTGAGCTCATCAACGGGGTATATGACCTGCCGATGAAGGAACAAAACAAGCAGTTTGAGGCAGCGCTAGACAAGCACCAGGGAAATACCGAACAGCGCGATGATATTAATCTGATTGGAATAAGAGTATAACCACATAATAGAACATAAATCTCACGATGATGGAAAGAGTTAGTATGGTCGATCATTTCGTTACTCAGGATAAGCAGGTACTCATCTCCTACAAAGGCCCGGTGACTCCGGTCATAATGGCCGAAATAAGCCGAGATATCCAGGACAAATTGGCTGAAAACCCCCGGGCCAGCCGGAAAGTGTTTTCGGTTTTCTTAGAATTGGCCCAAAACATCCTGTACTACTCATCGGAAAAAATTCAGTACGCCGGCCGGGTCGACAGCGTAGGGATGCTGCAAATTCTTGAGTACGATCATTCCTACGTATTTTCTTGCGGCAACACCATCAACCGAGAACACGTAGAACAACTCATTGAAAGTTGCCACACCATCAATTCACTAGACAAAGACGAACTACGAAAACTGAAGCGGCACCAACGACGCCAACCCGCTACCGAAATAAGCAAGGGCGCGGGCATTGGGCTGGTTCAGGTCGCTATCCTCTCCGGAAATCCACTGGAGATTCAGGCCCAGGATTTGGACAACAATCATTCAATATTTACTCTTTCTGTAAACATCAATAAATAGCAAACACTATGGAAACGACAAAGCTCGATAACTTAGAAATTAAAGGAGAAAAGGGAACTTACTTCGTTCCGCACGTTATGTTCGACGCTGAAACCGGACTGTGTACTCTGGAGGGCGAGTCCTATCTGGAGGATACCTGGGATTTTTATAAGCGATTGGTCAGTTGGCTGCGGTCTTACGCCGACACCGGTCAGAAAATCACGTTCAACTTCAAGCTTACCTATTTCAATACCAGCTCATCGAAGGGGATTTTAGAGGTCCTCGAGTTCCTAAAGGAATACGAAGATACGGGCGGAGTGCTGGACTTAAAGTGGTACTATCCCAAAGACGACGAGGACATTCTTGAAGAAGCGGAAGACTTTTTAGAAGACACGCAACTGAACATGGAACTGATCCCTTACTAGTCAGGATAGTCCACTTAAATAGCAATTGCATTCGGGCACAGGATTTACCTGTGCTTTTTTTGTGGGGCACCAAACAATCTGATGAATTAACCTTTATAAATAAGTATCTAACGCCAACGTAAATTTTTTTAAACTATGCATACGCTGCAGAATAGAAGTTATGTTATACATCCGATTCTCTCGTTGTTTGTTGTTTTGCTACCGTGCTTTCCGACGACTACCTGGGCACAAACCCAGCAAGAAAACGTAGAAGCCGCCACCAATCCTGCCGGTGCGGTGGCTGATGAAATTCCCGAAGATGCCCAAAGCATCATCGAAGGGCAAACGCTGTTCGGTCAACACTGTAGTGTTTGCCACGCCGTGGGTAAGCAAATTATCGGGCCCGCGCTGGCGAGCGTGCACAACCGTCAACCCATCGATTGGCTGGTTCGTTTTATCCAGAATTCGCAGCACGTAATCATTGATGAGGAAGACGAATACGCACAGCACTTGTATGAGCAGTACAATCAACAAGTAATGCCTAATTTCGAATTTCTGTCGCGGGGTGAAATCCTCAATATTCTGGCCTATATCAAAGTAGAATCATCATCTACCTCGGCCGGGGTGAGCGGGGTTTCTGAAACGCAAGCGAACCTAACCCAAGACGCACCTTCCGACAAAGCCATTGCCAATCCTTCCCCTGAAGGCACCAGCATTACCACGATAGTGTTGGTGGGTGCAGTGCTGCTGCTACTACTTGTGGTGATCCTGTTGGCCGCCCGTGGTCGAACCAAAACCAAGGTATAGGCGATCAGCAGAAGCAAGCGGGTTGGTACAGTAGGCAGTATTACCTCAGAGGAATATCTGCTACCTGCTGAGCCAGCCAGTGCTTACAGTCCGCAAAGGACGCGGGGCTCACCTCATGTCCCATCGGATATTCTCGGTAGGTCACGTTGAGTTGCAGCGACAGTAGATACTGATGCGTTGTGCGCCCTAAGAAGGTCGGAAGAACCTGATCGTGAACACCGTGGGTAGCAAAGATTGGCAGTGCCCTTAACGCTTCACCCGCCACGGAGGGCAAATCCGGGGTTTTGATAATATATCCACTCATCGCTAGCACCCCGCTCACTAAAGTAGGGTGGGTAAGCGCGGTTAGGTAGCTCATAATCGCTCCCTGACTAAATCCTGCCAGATAAATCCGCGAAGGGTGATAGGTTTCTTTAATTTCTTGCAGGAAGGAAACCAGCGTCTGCCTCGCTTCGGCCAGTTGTTGTTCGTTCGGCCGGGGCAGTGCCTGATCGAACAGAATATCAAACCAAGCGAATCCGCCGTAGGCATACGCACGGGGAGCGCGGACGCTCAAAATTCGATACCGACCGTCCAGGTGCGGAGCGAACGAAAACAGATCGTTCTCATTGCTTCCTAAACCGTGTAGCAAGACCAGCAGTGGGGCCGGGCCGTCTAGCTGGGTCATTGGAGCCCTTTCTACTAGTTTGAGAGAATGAATCATAAGTTCAGCCTATTGTCTACATTTGGCGAATAAGATGCGTAAATTGGTCGCCTGTCCGTTTTCTCAAAAGCAATCTGACCTGCTTTTGTTCAACCTAGCTAACCAAACCCATGCAACCACTTCAACTCGGCATTTTAGGAGTATCCAATTTTTTTCGCAAGCGCATTGCTATTCCTATTCCTACCTCGCCCGTGATTGATATGGTCGCGCTGGCATCTCGGTCCGAAGAAAAGGCCCGGCAAGCCGCCCAAGAATACGGTGTGGCGCGTGCATACGGCTCATACGATGCACTACTAAACGACCCGCAGGTAGACGCAGTATACATCTCCCTGCCCAACCATTTGCACGCTGAGTGGATCAAGCGCGCCGCCGACGCGGGGAAGCACGTGCTGTGCGAAAAACCCCTGGCGCTTGATGCTGCTGAGGCGCAAGATTGTCTGGATTACGCGGCTGAAAGAGGGGTTACGGTGATGGAGGCCTTCATGTACCGCTTGCATCCGCAGTGGCTTCATGTCCGCAATATCATCCGTCAGCAGGAGATAGGTAGCATCCACCTGGTCGAGTCGTTCTTTGGCTACAACAACACGGATCCGTCCAACATCCGTAACCAACCCGACACCGGGGGCGGGGCGCTGCTCGATGTCGGATGCTACGCCGTGTCGGCCAGCCGATTTCTCACCGGAAGCGAACCCCAACGCGTGATAAGTCTTGCCCAGGTAGACGCCAACTTTGGCACCGATGTGCTCTTCACCGGGATGCTCGACTTTGGAATGGCGCGCGCCACCTTTACCGTGGCTACTCAGACCTTTCCCTACCAGCGGGTAACGGTGCACGGTTCTAGTGGGGTGATCTCACTCACCATTCCCTTTAATGCCCACGCCGACACCGATGCGGAAGTAATTGTGACCACCCGGGTAGGAACGCGGGAAATATACCTTCCGGCTGAGGATCAGTATATTTTGGAGTTTGAGGCCTTCGCCCAGGCGGTGAATGATCAAGCAGTGCCGCCTATTTCGCCCGCCGACACCGTCAATAACATGAGGGTTTTAGATGCGCTCAAAAAGGCGCACCAAACCGGGCAGTGGGAATCGGTTTAACAAACAGCGTTGGTTGACGAATAATCGGATCGTTAACTTTTGGAAGTCGGTTCCAACATGTGCAGCAGGAGTTGGTCCAACTGCGGATTGATCCGTGCCTGCTGGTCGTTGGCAATACTGATGAAGTGCAGTTCGGCAGTGGTGTGGCCTGGCCCGCCGAAACGGTGTTGCTGCCGGGGCATATTGTATACCTGAGGATACAAGAGGATGCCCCGCTCGGCTTCAAACAATTGGTTGTAAACGTAGATCTGGTGTAGGTCTTCGGCCGAAGGGCGCGGCTGTTGCAGTACTTTCCATTTAGTATCTACTACCACGTTTTTCCGACCATCCGTAAACTTCACCAAAATATCCGGGCGGACCTTGGTTGCTCCCCAGAGCGACTGGGTGGCTTGTCTGTGGACGGTAAATCCGTGGGTAGCAGATAGTTGATGAAGGCGTCGATACACAAACTCTTCGAAGAGCGCGTTCATATCCAGCATAAAGGCGAACCCCTGGTGCGTACTTCCCTGGTAAACGTGCGAGAAATTTGCCGCTAGTAGTTGCTGTGCCGCGGTCACCGCCGTCAGATACCGCTCCGAGTGGCGATTGAAGATTATTGTCGTAGACTTTAGCTTTTCTAGCGGCTCATCCGATACCCGCGCCAACGAATGCAACAAGCGGCGTGTTCGCTGCCTTGTTGCCGGATTTAATGACACGCTCTCTACCACTTGTGAGGCTTTCTTAAGCAGTTGATGCAAGGAGTGGTCGACGGTATGGACGGCGTGCTCCACAAAGAAGCGCTCCTGATGCACCACGTTGCGTTCGAGCCTGCTCCGCAAACCGCAGGCGTCCCTTAACGGCCCCGCAATTTTCGGCTACGGTCTGATACTGCTTGACCAAGCCCGACCGGCATAAGCGTTCTACTTGGGAAATAAAATCCAGCAGGTAAACTTCTAGTAATGAGTCGGCCCGATAGCTCGGCACCGCCATTGCCGGGTGATCTACCGGTAGGGAAGAACAAGCCGCCACTAGCTCGATCAGCAGTTGCCGCAACCCGGTAGGTACCGGCTGCGCATCGGCCTTGGGGAGTATTTCTAGCGTGAAATGCGGCGTTTTGAGCACCCCAACGTAGTGCGAGAGCTTAACGCCGCGGTGGGTCAGGGCATAGTAGGGGCGGGGAAGGTAAGCATGCATTTGCACCAGCGTTTGCCAGTGTGCCTCGGTAAACGGCACCCCCTCCGGAGTATCTCCCGGGCGAAGCAACTGATGCTCAAAGACGGTGATGACGGGGGGGGTATCAAGCATAGATGGCTCGAATAGCACGGACCAATTCAATGTCAGACAGTGAACGAACTTGATAGGATTTCTTGGGCACCCGCGCCCAATCCGCTTCGGAGTCTGCCGTTGCGAAGAAATGACTACTGGGATCTGAGGGGCGGTCTTTTGAGAAAAAGTCAGTTCCGATTACCAGCATCGCTTTGTCTGTTTCACCAAAGAAGAATTCTTGTAGCAAGGGAATAATTTTGCGATAGAAAACGCTACGCAGCTCGTCCAGCGGAGGAGAGGCGCTGCTTACCGTCATAAAGTAGCCGTGGCCGATCTGGTGCTCGGTATCGAGCAAGGCCACGAGTCGGTGGTTCACGGCGCGCAGCACTTTCTCCAGATCGATCTCCCTTTCTGGCAGAGGAACCTTTCGGTACGAGACGAGCGGTTCGGCCGCTTGCAATCGTTCAGGGCTGACTGGGGTAGGTTGAATCTTTAGCTTATCGATGACAATTTTTGAAAGCAAGGCCGGATTCGGATCCACCGCTTCAAACGCAAAGCGTCGGCGAAGCGCAATATCCAGCGCCTCCAGGCTCCGGTCGGCGGTGTTCATGGTGCCCACTAAGTACAGATTGGGCGGCACCGAAAATGACTCGCGCGAGTAGGGGAGCACCGTTTGCAAAGCCTCCGCCTCGCCGGCGCGTTTGTCATCTTCGATCAGGGCAATCAATTCTCCGAAAATGGCCGCCACGTTGCCCCGGTTAATTTCGTCGATCACCAGCACAAAATTGCCCGCCGTGGCCCGGTCTTCCGGCGTCAGCGTGTCGTAATTCAGGCTTTGCAGGTCGCGCTTCATGGCTTGGTAGCGAACGGCGTCGTAGGGCGTCTGGCCCTCAAGCAGGTGGTGATACGATTGGTTACGGGTAGCCTCGTAGTGCTTCAGGCGACGGAAAACGGCCCAAATCACCGAGGCATTGCCCCGCAGCGCTGTAGGCATATCGCGGCGCAGGTTACTAATCGCTTCGGCCGTATCGAACTGCCGGTACAGCTTAGCCAGGTTGTTCTTGGTGACCGCGTATTCTTTGCTCCCCCGCGCTGCTTTGAGCACCAGCGTTTGGTTGGTATTGATATTCACCAGGTAGAAAGGCTTGGCGGTTTTGCTTTCAAAAAGCGTTTCCGTAGCATCATCGGCCCCGGTGCGCTGCAGGTAGTCAATAAATTCAAAGAACAGGGCCTCGAAGTGGTGGCGGGGGGGCGGATCAGCGGCTAAGGTATTGGTTTGCTGCGCCAGATATAGGGCGTGGGCGGCCCGAACGCATAGCTGTTTGAAAATGCCGTCTTCTACGGAGTAAGACAGGGTCTGCTGTTCGTTGGTCCGTGGCTTAATTCCCTCCACGAAGTCTTCGTACGATAGGGAAGGGTGAAACACGGTAAAGGCCATCCGTCCGTCGCTTCGGTGCGCTTCCAGCCGTTGGCGCAGTAACGAGCGAGTGGGGTAGGCTTGCTCAATATCCGCAGAAAGTCCCTCAATAAGCTGCACTGCCAAAGTGGAGGAGCGGTAGGTCTTGCCGGTCCCGGGTGGACCGTAGAGAATAAGGTTACGTGGCTTCGTCATAAAAGTGCCTCCGACACCAAGGGCCGCGTGAGCGGTGGTTAGTTTTCACGCTCCATATGCTGATCGAAGTGCGTTTCAAGCACCTGCTTTACCATATCGGCGGTGAGCGGTTTATTTAAGAAACCTTGGTTGGGCAAACTATCAAGGCGCTCCATATCTTTGGAATTAAGCGAAGTGGTGAGCATGACCACCACCAGTGATTTTTTATTGGTTAGGTCTAATTGTTCGTAGGCCTCCAAGAACTCAAAGCCATTCATTACCGGCATATTAATATCGAGCAGCACCAGGGTGGGGCAGCAGCCATTGGCGCACTGGCTCTTAATCAAAGAAAGTGCTTCTTTTCCGTTATTGGCAACCAGAATCTGTTCGGCTACCTCCATATCTTCCAGCAGCATCTGGTTCACGAAGTTGGTGGTTACGTCGTCGTCTACCAACAGGATTGATTGTATCTTACGCATGAGCGGTGGTTTGTTATTGTTCTTGTTTGAAATATACTTGAAAAGTAGCACCTTCGTCTAGGGTACTGCTTACCTCAATCTTGCCACCCGCGTTTTCCACGATCTTCTTCACCATGTAAAGGCCAATGCCGCTGCCTTCCACGTGGTCATGAAAACGCTTGAACATCCCAAACAGCTGGTCGCGTCGCCCCGGGTCCATGCCCAGCCCGTTGTCGGTGATGGTGAGCAGGTCATACTCCGAAATACATTCGCTCCGAAGCGATACCACGGATGCTCGCTCGGGCGAACGATACTTGATAGCATTGGATAGCAAATTATATACCACCGACCGCAGGTTCTTCCGGGAAAAGTGCACGGTTGGACATTCCTCCAGATCAACCGTTAACTGAACGCCCGATGACCGAATAAGCGGTTGCATATCCAACCGCACTTCCTGCACTACCTTGGCAAGGTCTATCTCCACCGCCGCTTCGCTGTTATCCTTTTGCAGTTTAACCACCTCGGTGAGGTTGGCAATGGTACGTTTGAAGCGCTCTACCGACTTTTGCATCATATCAGTAATGCGTTGCGTACGATCATCCTCCCGGCTGTCGGAGGGTAAGGTACGCAACAGCGCATCAAGCAGGGCCTCGATGTTCGAGATAGGGGCCTTCAGGTCATGGGAGGCGTTGTAGATGAAGTTGTCCAGATCAGTGTTGATGGTGGTTAGCTCTTGGTTCTTGACGCGCAGGTTTTCCTCAGATTGTTTGCGGAGCGTAATGTCGCGGGTAGAACCGGCCACGGCGACCACCCGTTGCTGATCGTTGAGCACCGGCTGAAAAATATATTCATAGTACCCCAGGTCACCCGCCGGGCTGGTGAAAGGTATTTCGTTGGTGAGTGGTTTTCCGGTGGTGACCACCTGCGCAACCTCATGCATCAGCTGGTTAGCCTGATCGGCGGGATAGGGTAACTCATGAAAAGTCTTGTCGATAATCTCGTTCAGGCTGATCCGCAGCAGATCTAACAGGCGTCGGTTAGCGTAGGTAAATCGCCCTTGCGTATCAAGCGCAAACACAAAGTCTTGCAAAGCGGCCAGGATAGCGTCGAAGGTTTGCGCCTGCTGCTCCCCTCGTCGGATATGCAATGTCACGCGCTTCTCCAGCTCCTCGTTAAGCTCTGCCATACCGCCCTGAGAGGCTTCCAACTTTTTGTTGGTGCTCCGTAATGCATCATTGCTGGTCGTCAGTGCTTTGTTCAGCACCTGCCCCTTGCGTTGCCCTTCTTCCATGACCTGCCGCGTTGCCACCTGTTCGGTCACCTCAGCGGCCACATTTACTACTCCAATAATTTCTTCCTGCTCATTGCGTACGGCTTGGTACGTAAAATTGAAGTAACCGGTTTGTGGCTTCCCGTCGCGCAGCAATTGGGCGGGAGTTTCCTGGCCGTGGTAGGGCACTCCCGTAACCAATACTTTCTGTAGCAAATCATCAAAACCTTGTCCCTCCAGCTCGGGCATGGCTTCCAGTAGCGGGCGGCCCACCACCTGTTCATTTGAGCGACTCCAGATAGAACATATCAATTGATTGGCCGAAGTAACTACCAGCTCATCGCCCTGAAACAAGGCCATCGCTACGGGCGCTTGAGTAAGTAGGGTTTGGAGCAAGTTGAGACGCTGCTCGGCTTGGTCCTGCCTCTCCCGTTCCTGCGCTTCTAGTTCCGCTAAGCGGGCCTCGTTGGCCACCGCTTCGGTCACGTCACGCACGCGTTGGATAATGTACTGAATCTGTCCCCCCTCATCCAGTACCGGAATGTTATAGCCTTGCCAATAACGGACGGCAGAAGTACGGTTGCTATCAGAAGCCGGTAGGTCGTAGCGGAGACGATCCTTTTGATGCGGCTCTCGGGTGCTTAACACCTGCTGTAATGATGCTTTTACGGTCCCAATCTCATGTTCCGTGGAAGAATCCGAAAAGATCTCAAAGATCGGTCGGCCCACCATATCCAACGGCACATTGGTGGCTTGCTGATACCGACGGTTGGCAAACAGCACGGTTAAATCCGGCGAAAGAATGACGAGTGACTCAGGCAATGCTTCAAATACCTTCCGAAGGTCCGGTGAGATTGAGCGGTTCAACAGTGTGGTGGTAATGGAAGGAAAAGTTAATGACAAAGATATATTTTTATCCCGAAATATAAACTTCCAAAAATATTCTTACATTTCGTTAAATCCGGCAAGTCAGCAACTAACCGGTATTTTTTGGCAGTTCGGTTTTGTGCCGTCTGCCCGCTTGCTACTGCCGCCCGGGCAATTTTTTAGAAACTTAAAACCACATTTTTATGAACTGTTCATTTAGTTCTCCGCTCCCGCACTTTTTTGCTCGCGTCCGCTGGCTCCTGGGGGGGCTCGCCGTTTTTTTTAATCTGCTGAGCCACCAGGCCACCGCCCAGGTGGTGTCGGGGCGGGTGGTTTCGGAAACCGACCAACAGCCCCTGCCGGGCGTCAACGTGCTCATGAAAGGCACCACCATCGGCACGGTCACCGACCTGGACGGCAACTACCGCCTCGATACCACCGGCGAGGATACCCTCACCTTTTCTTACATCGGCTTTCTGTCGCAGGAGGTACCCGTGAACGGACGTTCGGTGATTGACGTTTCTTTGGCCGAAGACGTAGAAACGCTGTCCGAAGTGGTCGTCGTAGGCTACGGCACCCAGCAGAAGCGCGACCTCACCGGGGCCGTATCGTCGCTGCGGGGCGAAGACCTCACCAGCGTGCCCGCCCCTTCGCCCATGCAGGCCATGCAGGGCAAGGTGGCCGGCGTGCAAATCACCAGCAGCTCGGGCGCTCCCGGGGCCGCCCCATTGGTGCGCATCCGCGGCGTGGGCACGCTCAACGACGCTTCGCCGCTCTTCGTGGTGGACGGGGTGCTGCTACGCGACGCCAACGACATCAACTACCTCAACAGCCAAGATATCGCCTCGATGGAGGTGCTCAAAGATGCCTCGGCCACCGCCATCTACGGCGCCCGCGGGGCCAACGGCGTGGTGATCATCACCACCAAAAACGGTACCTCCGACACTCCCCAACTCAGCGTGAACCTGTCCTATGGACTCCAAACAATCCCCAAGCGGGTGGATCTGCTCAACGGGCCGCAGTTTGCCGAGATTGCCAACGAAATCTTTCCGGACACCTACGATACCGATACCGTGGCCAGCACTGACTGGCAGGACGAAGTGTTTCGCGCCTCGGCTCCCATCCTGGACGCGGGACTGTCGTTCTCGGGAAAAAGCGAGCGGCTAAACTACTACGTAGGCTTTAGCTACTTTGGACAGGAGGGGGTGATCCCCGGCTCGGACTTCAACCGCTACACCCTGCGGCTCAACAACACCTACGAGCTCACCGATAACATCCAGGTGGGCCACAATCTGACGGGAGCGCGCTTCAAAGAGGCCGCCGGTGCTAGCGTAGTGGGCTCGGTACTGCGGGCTCGCCCCACGGGAACCCCCTTCAACCCGCAGGGTGACTTTGCCGAACTGGAGGGCTCGGGCAACCCACTGGCCTCCATTGCCTACAACAACAACAACAACACCCGCACCCAAATCGTAGGCAACGTGTTCACCGAGATCGACTTCCTGAAAGACTTCACCTTTCGCTCCAGCTACGGGGTGGACGTGAACTTCGGGCAGCGGGTGAACTTCACTCCGGTGTTTTTTGTATCGCCCCAGCAGCGCAACCAGGAGAGTCGACTCACGGTCACCGACGAACAGCGCAACCGCTGGTTCTGGGAAAACACGCTCAATTACAACAAAGAAATAGACCGGCACCGCTTTGGGGTACTGCTGGGCTACACCATGCAAGACGAACAATCGCAGACCCTGGTGGCCCAGACGCGCAACCTGCTGCGGGGCGACCCTAGCCTGCGCTTTATCGACGCGGGCGAAACCGATGATCAGGAAACCAACGGCAATGGAGTGCAATCTTCCATCATCTCCTACCTGTTTCGGGTCAACTACGCCTACAACGACCGGTACCTGCTTACCCTCACCGGACGCTACGATGGCTCTTCGGTGTTCTCGGAAGACAATCAGTACGGCTTCTTCCCCTCAGTAGGACTGGGCTGGAATATTATGGAAGAAAGCTTTGTGCCCAACAGCGGTTTGCTTTCTAACCTGAAGCTGCGTGGCAGCTGGGGCATCCTGGGTAACGACCGCATCGGCGAAGAAGCCCGTTTTTCGCTAGTCAGCACCGGGCTAGATGCGATCTTTGGCACAAACGAGTCGCTCACGCCCGGGGCCACCATCGGCCGGTCGGCCAACGAAAACCTCATCTGGGAAGAGACCGTGCAGTGGGACATTGGCCTGGAGGTGGGGCTGCTGGGCGACCAGTTAACCGCTGAGTTCAACTACTACGACCGCACCACCAACGATATTTTGGTTCCAGTGCTCACTCCCGCCCACGTAGGCAACGGGCCCTTTGTGCGCGTGCCCATCAACGCGGCGCAGGTGCTCAACCGAGGGTTTGAGTTCACGGTGAACTGGCGCGATAATATCGGTGATTTCCAGTACGGTCTGGGCGTGCTGGGCACCACGGTGCACAATGAAGTGCTGGAGATTGGGGCCAACACGGGGATAAACTCGTTCATTACCGCCGGTAATATCGGGGGCGGACAAAGCGTGACCCGCACCGAAGTGGGGCAGCCTATTGGCTCCTTCTATGGCTATAAGGTGCAGGGAGTGTTTCAGAACCAGGCGGAGCTGGACGCGGGGGCGCAGTTAGGGAACCAGGAGCCCGGCGACCTGCGCTTTGCCGACCTGAACGGCTACGATGAGAACGGTAATTTGACCGGCAGCCCTGACGGAGAGATTGACGAGGCCGACCGCACCTTTATTGGCTCGCCCATCCCTACGTTTATCTACGGCTTCAACGCCAACGCCAGCTACCGGGGCTTCAACGTGGCGCTGAACTTCCAGGGGCAAACGGGCAACGATATTTACAGTGCTCTGCGGGCAACGCGCCCGAACCTGTACAACTTCCAGACCGACGTGCTGGACCGCTGGACCGGAGAAGGTACCAGCAACACCGTGCCCCGGGCCACGCAGGGCGGGGTGAACTACCAACCTTCCGACTACTTCTTGGAAGATGGCTCGTTTCTGCGCCTGCGCACCGTGACGCTGGGCTACACGCTGCCCACCTCGTTGATCGAACGGGCGCGGATGAGTAGTGCCAACGTGTACCTGCGGGGCACCAACCTGTTCACCCTCACCCAGTACAGCGGCTACTCGCCAGAGATTGGGCGGGGGGATGGCGGCGACGCCCTGTCGGTGGGAATTGACGAAGGCCCTTATCCCATCACGGCCATCTATACGTTGGGCCTCAACGTTACTTTTTAACCCCATCGCTCTTAGGTTCGTGTCTTCACAAACCTCACCGAAATTCAAGCACCTAATCCAAAACACTATGAAAACGATCACCCATAACCTACCCCTTCTGCTCATCACCGGGCTCATTTTCAGCCTCGGCTGTAGCGACTTCCTGGATAAAGAACCGTTGGGCGACCTGAGCAGCGCCACCTTTTACGAAAACGAACAAGACGCGGTGTTGGCCACCAATGCCATCTACAACGCCAATCGGGCTTGGTTTATCACGGGAGGATTTCCTATTCTGGATGTCCTGTCCGATGATATGACCAAGGGCAGTAACCCCACCGATGGCTCATTTTTGATAGAAGTAGATAGCTTCCGCTTCACTCCTGATCAGGGACAGGTTCAGCAGATGTACGCCGCGTTGTATGTTGGGGTGTTCCGCGCCAACTTGGTAATCAACCGGGTGCCCGACATTGCGATGGACGATGCGCTAAAAACCCGGTTGCTGGGCGAAGCGCACTTTCTGCGGGCGTTCTTTTACTTCAAGCTGGTGCGGGCCTACGGGGGCGTACCCCTGGTAACCGCCGAAGACCCGCCCCGCCAACTGGAAAGAACGTCCGCGACAGACCTCTACAACGAGATCATTATCCCTGATCTGGCGTTTGCCGCCGACAACCTGCCCGAAAAGAGCGCCTACGCCGAAGCCGATCTGGGGCGGGCCACCCGGGGAGCTGCGGTGGGGTTGCTGGCGAAGGTGTACCTATTTCTAAACGATTATGAAAACACGGAGCGGCTGGCCCGGGAGGTCATCAACTCCGGTGAGTATAGCTTGACCCCGGACTTCGGCGACGTATACGCGGCCACCAATGTGTTCGGACCGGAGTCGATGTTTGAGGTTGGGGCCATCTCGGAAGAGTTTAGTGACGGGGGCAACCAGTACGCCCAAACCCAGGGGGTGCGGGGTGTGCCCGGCAAGGGTTGGGGCTTCGGACGGCCCACCTACGATCTGATCACTTCCTTTGAGGATGGCGACCCGCGATTAGACGCTTCGGTAGTATTTATCGGAGATACTATTGCCGGGGAGGTGATCCTGGGGGACGGGGGCACTCCGGACACCATCTACGCCGATGCGGCTAAGACCCAGATTGAGCAACTGGAGACCTACAACCAGAAGGCGTTTATGCCCGGTGACCTTCCGCGGGTGCAGTTTGGGCACAACCGCATTCTGCTGCGCTACGCCGACGTGCTGCTGATGGCCGCCGAAGCCCTGAACGAGAACGGCCAGCCCGCGCAGGCGCTGGAGTACCTCAACCAGGTGCGCGCCCGCGCCCGCGGAGGAGCCACCGACGTACTACCTGACCTTACTACCACTGATCCGGCGACGTTGCGTCAGGCCATTTGGAACGAACGCCGGGCCGAGTTGGCGCTGGAAGAGCACCGCTTCTTTGATCTGGTGCGCACCGGTCAGGCCGCTACGGTGCTAGCTCCCCTGGGATTTAAAGCCAACAAGCACGAACTGTTACCCATTCCGCAGGGTGAAATTGACATTTCGGAAGGAACACTGACGCAGAATCCAGGATACTAAATATAGTTCATAGTCCACAGTCGACAGTCCACAGTTCATAGTCCACAGTCCACAGTCGACAGCTATAAGTGGTCTGTCAACTGTGGACTAACGTCCCGTTGATATGATGAAAGTCCTACTTCTAAGCCGTTGTTGGTTGCTACTGTTAGTGATAGCTCCCGTTGTTGCTCTGGCTCAAGCTACCCCCGGTAAACCAGCCCCGACCGACACTTACCTCTCCGACGACTCCCTGATGACGCTGGTGGAAGCGCGCACCTTTCAGTACTTCTGGGACGGCGCTGAGCCTAACTCCGGCCTGGCCCGGGAGCGTATCCACACAGATAACGTGTATCCTCAGAACGATCAAAATATCGTCACCACTGGCGGTAGCGGCTTTGGATTGATGGCTATTCTGGTAGGCATCGAGCGGCAGTTTATCACGCGAGCCGAAGGGCTGGCCCGCTTCGAGCAGATCGTTTCGTTTCTGGAGGAAGCCGACCGCTTCCACGGGGCCTGGCCCCACTGGCTCAACGGTGAAACCGGCAAAGTGAAACCCTTCAGCCCCCGCGACGACGGCGGTGATTTAGTAGAAACCGCCTTCCTGGTGCAGGGACTGCTCTGCGTGCGGCAGTATTTCGCCTCCGGCACCGCACCGGAGCAGCAACTGGCCCAACGCATCGACCAACTGTGGCGCGGCGTGGAGTGGGACTGGTATACCCGGGGCGAAAACGTGCTCTACTGGCACTGGTCGCCGAGGCACGGGTGGGCGATGAACTTCCCGGTGGGAGGCTATAACGAAGCGTTGATTATGTACGTGCTGGCCGCTTCGTCACCCACGCACCCTATTTCGCCGGAGGCATACCACCAGGGTTGGGCGCACAATGGGGGCATCCGCAGCGATAGCACCTACTACGGGTACGACCTCGTGCTGGACCACTACGAAAACGGCGACGCGCCGGTGGGTCCCCTTTTCTGGGCGCACTACTCGTATTTGGGCCTAGACCCCCGGGGACTGAGCGATCGCTACGGTGACTACTGGAAGCTGAACCAAAACCACGCCCTGATCAACGTGGCCTACGCGCTGGATAATCCCAAAAACTATGTAGGCTACGGGGCAAATACCTGGGGACTTACTTCCAGCTACTCACCCAAGGGTTACGGAGGGCACCGCCCCGGTTTAGATCTCGGAGTAATTTCTCCGACGGCTGCCCTGTCGTCGATTCCATATACGCCGGAAGCCAGCCTCCGGGCCATGCGTCACTTCTATACCGATTTAGGATCCTATATTTGGGGGAAGTACGGCTTCTACGACGCCTTCAACCAAACCCGGGGCTACTATCCCCCTCGCTACCTGGCCATCGACCAGGGACCCATTGTGGTGATGATCGAGAACTACCGCAGTGGGTTGCTGTGGAAACTGTTCATGTCGAACCCGGACGTGCAAAAGGGATCAAAGCAGCTGGATTTTACGGTAGCAGATACGGAGGCGGTGCGGAAGTAGACGCTTGTACTTTGGAGCACGTTTTGAAAACTCTACATTTAGCGGCATATTGGGCGCTCGTCCCAATAAAACCTTCCCACATCCATGCCTAGCCAAACAATCGTACGTTATTTATTATTCGTTCTTCTCATTTCCACCGTTCGCTGTACCCAGCCGGGCACAGAGGTGCCGCTCGATCCGCTGGTAGGATTGATCACCGACAGCGCGATGGTGGTGAGTGCCCACCCGCTGGCCTCGCAGGTGGGAGTGGATATCCTGCGGCAGGGCGGCAATGCGGTGGATGCGGCCGTTGGCGTGCAGTTTGCCCTGGCGGTAGTATATCCGGCGGCGGGCAACATTGGTGGCGGCGGTTTCATGGTGATTCGGGAGGCTGAGGGGCTCACCGATTGCCTCGACTACCGCGAAAAAGCCCCGCTGGCCGCTGGTCGCGATATGTATTTAGACGACGAAGAAAACGTGATTGAAGACCTGAGCACGCGGGGACACCGGGCCGCCGGAGTGCCGGGCAGCGTCGACGGCATGTTTCGGGCCCACGAGAAGTACGGATCGCTGCCGATGGAGCAACTCATTCAGCCATCCATCGACCTAGCCGCCAACGGATTTGTCCTAACCGAACGGGAAGCCGACAATCTGAATGGCAACCAGGAGAACTTCACCCAGTACAACCCCGTGCCGCCCGATTTCTTACTCAACGAATCGGGCTGGCAAGCGGGTGACACCATTGTGATGACCGACTTGGCCCAGACGCTTACGCTCATCCGCGACCAGGGACGGGCGGGCTTCTACGAAGGGGAAACGGCGGATAAGATCGTAGCCGAGATGGAGCGAGGCAACGGAATTATATCGCTCGAAGACTTGCAAGCCTACAAGGCGAAGTTTCGTCAGCCCATCATTGCCCAGTACGATAGCTTCCGCATCATCTCCATGCCGCCACCTTCCAGTGGTGGGATAGCCCTGGCGCAACTGCTCAACAGCGTGGAACCCTATCCGGTAGCCGAAATGGGACACAACACCGCCGCCACCGTGCACCTGATGGCGGAAGCCGAACGGCGCGTCTACGCCGACCGCGCTACCCACCTGGGCGACCCTGACTTCTACGCGGTGCCCCAGGCGAAGCTGCTGGAAAAAGGCTACAGCACCTCCCGCATGAAGACCTTTCTGACCGACGAAGTCACGCCCTCCTCGGCGGTATTGGCGGGGAGTCCGGCTCCGGTAGAGACGAGCGAGACCACCCACTTTTCGGTAGTAGACGCCCAAGGCAATGCCGTGTCGGTGACCACCACGCTTAACGGGGGCTACGGCTCCAAGGTGGTGGTGGCCGGAGCCGGTTTCCTGCTTAACAACGAAATGGACGATTTCAGTATCAAGCCCGGTTTCCCCAATATGTTCGGCCTGGTAGGAGGCGAAGCCAACGCCATCGCTCCCGAAAAGCGGATGCTCAGCTCCATGACTCCGACCATCGTGGAGAAGAACGGAGATCTCTACATGGTGGTGGGCACGCCGGGCGGCTCCACGATCATCACCTCGGTGTATCAGACCATCCTCAACGTGACGAAGCACGGCATGGGCATGCAGGCAGCCGTCACCGCTAAACGCTTTCACCACCAGTGGTTGCCCGATACCATCTTTACGGAAAACGAGGCGTTCACCCCGGAGGTAGTGCAGGAGCTGGAGGCAATGGGCCACACGGTGCTGGCGCGGGGCAACATCGGGCGGGTGGATGCCATTTTGGTGCTACCCGGTGGCAACCTGGAAGGGGGTGCCGACCCACGAGGCGATGATACGGCAGTAGGATATTGAGTACCAACAATGGGCGACTACGATCGGATATTTAAGGAGAATATCGAGCAACTCATCCTGCCGCTGAGTCAGAAGTTACTAGGGATAGAGATAAGGTCCGTACTTACAACCAGAAACCATTAAACAGATAGAAGCTATGGCACTCGTTTATGACATCAGAAAAGACCTTCGTTACCAGTAATGACGTGAAGAGGGGTTCGAGGAAGGACGTGAGAAAGAATGCAAGGAGGGACAGAAGCAATTAGCGGCTAAACTGAGGCAGGAAAAAAAGGTGTCAGCCACGCGTATGAAGAGGGAAGGGGTTGCTATAGAATTGATCGTACGCATCACCGGACTTTTCAAGCGCCAGATTGAGAAACTATAGTTGTTGACTGGCTATGTTGAACAGGCCAGGGAGGCGCGAACCGTCCCCGCGCTGCATCTTACCTCAGCTTCTATTGCTATCCCCCGATCTTTACCACCTTCCCGGTTTTATCCGCTTCGAAGATCGCATTCACGATGCGGATATCCTTGAGTCCTTCGATACCGGGTACCATCACCGGAGTATCGTTGATGATCGCCAACGCGTCATTGTCCATTTGCCGGGCCTGCTGGTTGTTGATTGGCTTGTCTAGCTGCTTGCCATCGCTGGTCTTTCCCTGCACTCCGGAATACGACTGCATCGGGGTAAGTTGGTACCAGCCGTCGGCGGCGTTCACGCGCAGAATATTGGTCTTTTCAACGTTGCTCGTTTTTCCGTTACCTATAATATCATTGGGAAAGGCCAGTTGGTAGACAGTGGTCACGTCTACTTTTAGGTCATTTGGAATTGTGCGTTTTGCCGAGCGCACCTCGGTAGGTTCCAGCCCCGTCGCGTAGCGCAGTCCGTTGATGGTGTACACGCCCATGTCGTACAAGGCGCCGCCGCCCAATGCCGGATTGGCTCGCCAGCCGGTGGGGCCACTACCGGCAAAGCCTGCCTCGGAGATCACGTTCTGGATGGCCCCGTAGGGTTTGGTTTCAGCGTACTTCATCACCGTCTGCGTATTGGGCTCATGCTGCATTCGGTAGCCAATGGATAACTTTACCTTGTTCTTCTGGCAGACATCAATGATGCGCTGGCACTCGTTCACATCCATCGCCATCGGCTTCTCGCACCACACGTGCTTTCCTGCTTTAGCAGCGATCGTGCTAAATCGCTCGTGCGTGCCGGTGGGCGTCACCACGTACACTATGTCAATGTCATCGTTGTCAGCGATGGTATCTAGATTATCGTAATTATAGACGTTCGCGTCGGCGATGCCGTATTTTTTCTGCCATACCGGAATTTTCTCCGGGCTGCCGGTAACAATGCCGCGCAACTGGCAGTGTTCGGTCAGTTGCAGGGCCGGGGCCAGCAAGTCACTGCTGTAGTAACCGAGTCCGAGCAGGGCTACGCCCAGGGGTTTGGACGGTTGGGTGCTGGCTAACAGGGGTAGTTGAGAAAATAAACCTAGCGAAGCGGTGGCTTGGGCGGAGCGCTGCAAGAAGCGCCGTCGGTTGTGATTCATGGATAGGAAGGTTAAGAACAAAAAAAAAGTGAGGTCGTTAAGGTACGAGATTTAAAAAAGAATATCGAACCCAATCCCCATGAAACTAGATATCTTAGCCTTGGCGGCGCATCCGGACGATACCGAGCTGGGCTGTTCGGGTACCATTGCGGCCCACGTAGCCGCGGGCAAGCAGGTGGGAATCGTGGATTTTACGCGAGGAGAGTTGGGCACGCGGGGCACTCCCGCCATTCGGGAGCAAGAAGCCGAAGCCTCGCGGCAGTTGCTGGGCGTAGCAGTGCGCGAGAACTTAGGGTTTGCCGACGGTTTTTTTGCCAACGACCGCGCGCATCAGTTGGAGGTGGTGCGGATGATTCGCCACTACCGGCCCGATATTGTGTTGGCCAACGCCACTCGAGACCGGCACCCCGACCACGGGCGGGGGGCGGAGCTGGCCCGAGATGCTTGCTTCATTGCTGGTTTGCGCATGGTAGAGACTCGTTGGGATAGCGAGCTACAGGAAGCTTGGCGACCGGCACGGGTGTATCATTACATTCAGGCACACTCCATCGAGCCGGACTTTGTCGTGGATATTTCTGCGTACTGGGAATTGAAGCTCAAGGCGATACGAAGTTTTGCCTCGCAGTTTGAGCAAACGGGAAGTGAGGAGCCGGAAACCTACCTGACGACTCCCATCTTTCTGCAGTTTATTGAAGCGCGCGCTAAAGAATTGGGCCACACGATCGGGGTTGCCTACGGCGAAGGATTCACCGCAGCGCAACCGCTTGGGGTACGACAGTTAGGCAATATTTTCTGAAAAAACCCGTCTACGCTAGTTGATGGCCAGAAAAAACCATCAATTACTTAACGCGGACGGGTTTAGGATACTCATTTGTCTAGGCGGACACTGTTGTTCTCAATTTCGTCCTTGATCTCCTTAGTAGCATCTTTGAATTCGCGAATGCCGCGGCCCAAGCCTTTGGCGATCTCCGGAATTTTGTTGGCCCCGAAAAAGACCAGTACCACCAGCATGATGATCATGATCTCCCATCCGCCCAAACCTCCTAAAAATAACAATACGTTGTGCATAAGTGAAAGTGTTAAAGTAGTAAATAACTAAGTAACAAACGTTGGGCAACCGCCACTGTGGCGAATCGCTAACGAACATACGAATAAATCCGCCGGAAAGATCGTTAGTTCTTGATATTTTTTTTGCGGGTGAGTAGATAAATAAAAAGCCAGAAATACGTGGGTATCTTTGGCTTTGTTCCCTAAGTCGATTGTACGTACTGACCGGTAAAGGCCACCAGCAGGAAAGCCTCCTTCCCATTGATGGTTCCGCTCATAATAGGCTGACCCTGTGCGATTTAAAAGCAGTACCATCGGTTATTCTTCACTGAGAATTTTGGCAGGATTCACCCGAGCGGCTTTTATCGTTTGGGAGCCAATCATCATCAGAGCCACAACCAACACTCCGGCTAGACCAATAAGTAGCTCACCTAGGCCAATGGGGGCGTGATAGGCTACATTAGTGAGCACTACTCTATCAAAGAACAGGTAGGTGGTGGGAAGCGCAATGAGTGCTGAAATGATAAGCAAAGAGAAGAAATTTTTGCTCAACAAATAAATCAAACGCATCTCACCCGCCCCGAGCACTTTACGTATACTTATTTCTTTGCGTTTGGTCTCCGTGGTAAACACCACCATCCCAAACAATCCTACGGAAGAAATGAGTACTGCCAAGAACGCCAGAAAGCCAATGATCTTCACCATGCCTACGTAGGGACTATAACTGTGGGCTATTTGGTCATCATAAAACCTTGCGTCTAACGGATGAACCGGGTCTAGTTCTTTCCAGGCTTTTTCAATGCTACCCAACGTTTCCGGCCAATGGCTAGCGTCGACTTTCACATTAAGGTATCGGCCAGGGTTGGAAGAGTAACGAAAAACGACGGGCTTCATCGGATCTTCTAATGTTTCATAGTGGAAGTTTTTTACGACGCCTACGATTTCTGTCTCAGTCCCGTCCAGGGTTATTACTTCGCCCAATGCCTGAGAAGGATCATTTTCTCCGATGCCAAAGTCTTTCAGCAGCTTTTCATTCACGATGGCCTGGCTTTGTTGATCATTTTTAAAATTACGGCCCGCGAGCAGGGTATAGGCGTGAAGCGGCAGGTAGTGCTCATCCACAAAATTTTGCCATACACTCGTAGAATCATTCGGGTTTTGGTACTTTAAATGGGCACTCCACGTACTGCCAAGGCTAATTACGAGGGTTGACTGCGAAATTTCGCTCACGGCCGGTAGTGCTGAAAGCTTCTGCGTAAGAAGTTCCGCTTTGTTACCTTGCAAGTCAATATTCAACACATTTTCAGTGTCAAAGCCCAGGTCGAAGGCCAGAAAACTTCGGTATTGATGATAGCCGATGATGGTAGCGGTAATAAACATGAGTGAAAAGGCGTACTGAACGACGATGAGTGATTTACGCACGGTAACCCGCCGGAAGGCTCGAAATGCCGGAAAGCCCTTCAGGACTTGCATTACTTTTATCTGAGAAAAGAATAGGGCGGGGAACACCCCGGCCATTATACCGATAACTACTGCCAACAGGGCAAAGGGTACTAGTAAGGTAGGGGATAGATTAAGTACCACCAGCCTACCAATATAGGGGTGTATAGCAATAAATTGCTGTTTCAACAACAGGAACAAGCCAAAAGAGCCAGCCAACGCAAATACGGAAACCATGACAGACTCGGCGAGAAACTGGCTAATTACCTGGATTTTTTTGGCACCCACAACCTTGCGGATACCTACTTCCCGGGAACGCTTTAAGGCCCTGGCCATAGAGAGGTTGGCGTAGTTGAAACACGCCGAGAGGATTACGATGCACGTCAGCCCCAGTATCACCCACAAGGCGGTGCTATCCATAGACGGGCCCATCTCATTCGTTAGGTGACTCCCGATAGAAATTTTGCTTAATGGCTGGAGGGAGAGCATAAATTTCCGGTTCTGGATCGCGGTATTCTCAGCGGCACTCAGTTGGTCCAAGCTGGTTTGTAAGCTTCGACGGTTTTGGCTTTGAGGAAGTATGAGGTAAGCGTGATTCATAAAAACGTTTTCCCAGCCAGAGGCATCCTCATCGGCCCGCCGGTTCTGTAACTCAAACGTAGCGAATGATACCAGTGCCTCAAATTGAAGGTGAGAGAGTTTGGGAGTAGCGTGCATAACCCCGGTAACCAAATAGTCAACCGTATCAAATCTCACCGATTGACCCACCACATCGGTTCTTCCAAATAGCTTTTCAGCAGACGGCTCCGTCAACACCAGGGAATAGGGTTCGGAAAGGGCCGTAAGCGGGTTGCCTTGTAGCAAAGGAAAGGTAAACACATCAAAAAACGACTGGTCGGCCCATAAGGCTTGCACTGGCAAGGTATGATCGCCCACCACGGCATCGCCACTAAACCCCCGGCGGAGGATCGTCAACGTTTCTACGCTCGGCAGGGTCTTTCTAATCTGATACCCGGCTTTTATCGAGGTGGATGCCAGGTTAATGATGGGTCCGTCATGCTGCTCAGCGGTAGTGATTACGCGATATATTTGATCACTTTTTTCGTGAAAATCATCATACGACCGCAGGTCTGAAATAAAGGCAATCATTAATAAACCTACCGACATACTGACGGCCAGTCCTACGACATTAATAGCCGTGAACAGCTTATTGCGCGCCATGCTACGGTACGAAGTCTTAAAATAGTTCTTAAATATGGGGTAGTGATTGGGTTGGTAAGTAGCACTTGGCGATTTTATGATACTTGGTCGGAAGAGTAACAAGACATCCAAGGCGAACCGAACATTGGCTTTTCGTCTTCCTGATGCCTTCACCCGTTCTTCGTACAGTTCCAGCAAATCTCCTTCGATGTATCTATGCAACTTCGGGTGGCAGAACCAGCGGAAGAAGCGTAGCAGCGGTTTAGGTGGGGTGGGGCACATACCGGTTTAGCGTAGGTATTTCAAATCCAGAGCGATCTTCGGGATGGCATCCCACAAAGCATTGCGGGTGCTCCTTACGTATTCCAGGGCTTGCTTGCCGTAGGCCGTGATCTCAAAATACCGCTTGGGCCGACCGGCGCGTTCCTGGGTGGCTTCTCCGCTGTACGAGCGTAAATATCCTTTGTTTTCCAGTCGTTTTAAGGCTGACTGTAGTGCTCCCACACTGACCGACCGATCTAGCCGCTCTTCAATTTCTTTTTTGATAGACACTCCGTAGGCTGCTTGGTACAAGACCCCTACGGTGAGCATGACAACTTCTTCGAATTCACCAAGCTGAAATTTCTTCATGAACTTTTCCGATTATAATAGCAACCCCAAACCAATTGGTAACGTAATAATTGATTCTTAAACGTAGTATTAAATACTATAATTTCCTATTCGTAGTGTAATTTATTTTAACTTTCAACAATACGAGCGCGGAAAGTCGATCAGATACAACTCGTCAGTCGCGCGGGTGAAGGCGGTATATAACCAGCGAATGGTATCGGGAGTAGGGGGGGAGTCGGTGAGGTAATCCGGGGCGACGAACACGCACTTCCACTGTCCGCCCTGGGCCTTGTGGCCGGTGAGGGCGTAGGCGAACTTCACTTGCAACGCGTTCAGGTAATCATCCTTACGGATAGCCTTCAGGCGGCGCGAGGGGGTCTCAATCGTTTGATAATCTTCGGCTACCCCCTCGTAGAGTTGTTTGTTTTGCGTATCGCTCAGCGAGGGTGTGGTGCTGTTGAGCGTGGCCAGCAGAATCTTGCCAACAAAAGGATCCTGTCTCGGATAGTCAGGTAGGCGAAGCGATAGCGTCATAAAATCAAAGCCGTAGCGCGACTCGGTATCCATCACCTCCTGCACCTCCACAAACTCGCCGTTGGCCAAAAAGGTGAGCGGGTACCCCTTGGGCAACGCCCGGTAATTGTTGCGGGTCACCATCAGCAGGTCGCCCGGTTCTACTACTTGCTGACGATGAAGAATAGACGCACGAATAAGCTGGTTGTAGCGGACCGTTTCGCGGTTCGAGGGGCTGATCAGTAACGTTTGCTGAAGTCCGTACTTTAAATACGCGTAGCTGAGCCCCTCCTTGAGTCGATCTTCGGGCATGTGATAAATGTCGGGATAGGCTTGGGTGCGAATGGTAACTGCGCCGGGCTGCTCCAGGGCATCGCGCAGGGCCGTAGCGTTGGCCAGGATGCCCGACTCATTGGCCTGACGCACCACCTCGGTCAACTGGTGTTCAATGACCGTGAGGTGATAGGCGTAACGCAGCACTTCAGCACTCAGGGCGGCGCTACTGCTGTGCCCCACCGGAGGAAGCTGGGCGGGATCGCCAATGATCACCAGCCGGTTGGTAGGATGAGTAAATACGTAGCGAATCAGGTCAGTGAGCATCGACGGATCGCCCGACCGGGGCCGGTGGCTGATCATGGAGGCTTCATCGACCACAAAGACGGCGTTCTTCTGATAATTTTTGCGGAGCTTGAACTCAATGCTGCCCGAGTAGGGGTGCTGCACCTGCTTGTAAATTTGCCGGTGAATGGTGTAGGACTTCCGGCGGGTGTGGTGCGCCACTACTTTGGCGGCCCGTCCGGTAGGCGCCAACAAGACCACCCGAAAGCTGAATTTGCGTAGCGTTTTAGCCAAGGCCTTGATCACGCTGGTCTTGCCGGTTCCTGCGTATCCCTTTAGCAAGAAAGCATTCATTTCGCGATCAGGAGCCTCAATAAACTTCTCCAGCTTGTGAAATAGTACCTCCTGCTGGGGAGTGGGAGAGTGAGCAAAATACTTTGTTAAATAGCGGGAGGCAGAAAGAGGAGTGCCAGCCGGAAACAGGTCAGAAGCCATGCAAATGCGGGTGGGAATTAAGTTTCTGTCGTGAAAAAGACATTTAATGAACGTGCCATAGTAATAAAGAGATCGTTTAATAGCGGTTCGGAAGTAACTGAAAAATCAATTTATAACCGGTTGATAAACAGTTACTTAAATTTAACATTTTTTAACAGAATTGGCACTTTTACGGGTGAACTATCGTTTCTATAATGAACGTTAAATTAGCAAATATGAACCAGATCGACGGCCCCTCATCAGGCAAAAAAAACATAGAGAGCTACGATATCACCAATTCGTACGAGACCATGCACTTGGCGCAAGACTTAGCTCGTTTTATCAAAGAGAACAAACTATTTCACCACATTCAGGGCAAAGCCTACGTGAACGTGGAAGGCTGGCAGTACGCCGGTGCTCGCTTGGGTATTTTACCCGTGATCGAAGAGTTGGTACGAATTCCTACCGATACGAACGAAGTAAAGTACCAGGCGCAAGTAAAGCTCTACAACCTGAAGAGTCAGGTCAATGGACAGGCCCAGGTAGTGGGTTCAGGATACGCGATTTGCAGCAATCAGGAAAACGGCAAACGCAACTATCAGGAGTTTGCAATCGCTTCGATGGCACAGACGCGGGCCATTGGCAAAGCGTACCGTAACATCCTGGCCTGGATTATTCGGGCGGCGGGCTATGAGCCTACCCCGGCAGAGGAGATGGATTACATGGCAAAGGATAAGTCAGCGCCCAAGAAGGTAGCCAAAGCGTTATCCAAAAAAATTGACGATACCGAAAGCTCAGTAAGTGAGCCACGTCCGGAAGATCGCCCTCCGGTGGATCGCCACCCGGTGGATCGCCACCCGGTGGATCGCGATACTGCGGTGAAGAACGAAGCTTCGGTGAAGCAAAAGACGGAGTTGCTGCTGTTGCTCAACAACAAGGTGATTACCAACGAAGAAAAGAACAAGATGATTGAAAACATCAATACCCTGGACAGTGAGCGAGCTGGCAAGTCAATCGTTAAGCTGAAAAAGGTAATTGAAGAGCGACAAGTAAGTGAGTCAGGGGCCACTTTGGCCAAAAGCAGTGCGGATAAGACCGTTGCTTGAACCTAGCACACATCGCATAGTTTGGTTTGGTTAGTTTAGTAGGAAAATCCCGGGGATGCGTATTCCCGGGATTTTTACGTCTTACGAGAATCGTCACCAACCCATTTGGTGGTTGTTAGTGGCCTAAAAATACTCATTTTCTTATAAAGTCGTTCTATATCCTCCTCAAAAATAGCCAGATCGCGATTCTCGGGCTTCAGTAAGTCTTCCTCCACCATGTGGTTGAAGAACTGGCGGAGCAAATCGTAGTATCCGTTGGTGTTCAAAATGCCCACCGGCTTGCGGTGAAGGGCTAACTGCGACCAGGTAAGCATCTCGATAAGTTCTTCCAGCGTGCCAAAACCACCGGGCAAAGCAATCACCCCGTCTCCCAGCTCGGCCATCCGTAGCTTCCGTTCGTGCATTGACTCCACCACGATCAACTCGGTGAGTCCGGTGTGGCCTACCTCCATATCCAGCAAGAACTGGGGAATTACTCCAATAGCCTGACCCCCCGCAGCCAGCACCGCATCGGCCAAAATGCCCATTAGTCCTACCCGGCCGCCGCCGTAGACCAACGTGATGTTCTGTTTAACCAGAAACTGGCCCAGGGCGTGGGCGGCTTCCGCATACTGCGGATCAGAACCCGGACTGGAAGCACAAAAAACGGTGATGTGGTTCATAGGGACAGGGTTATCGCTTAGAAATGGCAATGCTACGGAATATTATTTAAAAGATAGTATGTTTGTGAGCAACCAACCAACTTTTCTATGTCGCCCGAACAACCGCCCCTGGCCTCGCCCACCGAAGAAGAAAAACCCTACGTTGCCGCTACTACCGTCTTGCCCGAACTCACCCTAAAGGCGGTGCTTCTGGGAGCACTTCTCTCGGTCATTCTGTCGGCGGCCAACGCCTACTTCGGTTTGTTTGCCGGACTCACCGTGTCGGCTTCCATTCCGGCAGCGGTTTTGTCAATGGCAATTCTTAAGCTGTTCAAAAACTCGAATGTGCTGGAGAACAACATGGTGCAAACCGCCGCCTCGGCCGGAGAGTCACTGGCAGCGGGAGTGATCTTCACCATGCCGGCGCTCATCATCATGGGCTACTGGGAGGAATTTAACTACTGGGAAACCACGCTGATTGCCATGACCGGTGGCATTCTAGGGATTTTGTTCACCATCCCGTTGCGTAACGCGCTGATCGTGGAAGAGAAGCTTAAGTTCCCAGAAGGAGTGGCCACCGCCGAAGTGCTAAAAACCGGTGATGAAAGCGGAAGCACCGTGAAGTATTTAGTCTGGGGCGCCGTGGTGGGTGGACTGTTTAAGCTCAGCGATTCGGCGCTAAACCTATGGGACGGTCTGTTCGAGCAGGCGGTGCTTATCAACCAAAAGCTGTACCTGTACTTCGGGCTTAACCTATCGCCCGCGCTGGTGGCGGTGGGCTACATTGTAGGACTCAACGTTTCGTTCCTCGTATTTCTGGGCGGAGCCATCAGTTGGTACCTGGGCATTCCGCTCTACATTGCCACGGTAGGAGTGCCCGAAGGGGCGAGCAGCACGGCCGAAATGGGTATCATGGTATGGAGCAGCCAGATTCGCTATCTAGGGGTGGGAGCGATGGTGGTGGGCGGACTGTGGGCGCTGCTCAGCCTGCGGCAGTCGCTCAGCACCGCCTTTCGCTCGGGGGTCGAGGCCTTCCAAAAGGGTGGGAAGCAGCTTCAGCAGGCCCGTACCGAACTAGACACTCCTATGTCGTGGGTGCTCATTGGTATTGGGGTGCTGATTGTACCGGTGTTTGTCATTTATCTCCGCGAAATTCATGACGTAGCCATCTCGGGCCTGATGGCCGTAATCATGGTAGTAGCCGGTTTTCTGTTCTCGGCGGTAGCAGGCTACATGGCCGGTTTGGTGGGCAGTTCCAACAATCCGATCTCGGGAGTGACCATTGCGACGATCTTGGCAACCGCCCTATTGCTAGCGGCTTTGATGGGCACCGACGATCCGGGGCGGGGCGCTGCCGCCACCATCTTTGTGGGAGCCATCGTGTGCTGCGCGGCCGCCATTGCGGGCGATAATATGCAAGATTTAAAGGCCGGTCACGTGCTGGGGGCTACGCCCTACAAGCAGCAGATCATGCAGTGCGTGGGCGTGGTGGCCGGAGCGCTGGCCATTGCCCCGGTGCTCAACAACCTGCTCATCGCCTATGGCATCGGAGCCCCCACCGCTGAGCACCCCGACGCGCTAGCCGCTCCGCAGGCCACCCTGATGCAAAGCGTGGCCGATGGCATTTTCCGCGGTGGCCTGCCCTGGACGATGGTGGCTATCGGGGCGGCCATTGCGGTGGTGATCATTGCTATTGACGTGCGACTGAAGAACCGAGGATCGGACTTTCGGATGCCCGTGCTGGCGGTGGCTGTTGGGTTGTACCTGCCGTTGGAGCTGGATACGTCTATTTTTGTGGGAGGACTCATCGCCTGGGCGGTGGAGCGGTACATGCGGCGGCGCTCCGGTTCCGAAGCAGGGGTGGCCACCACCGCGAAAGACCGCGCCGAGAAGGCCGGACTGTTGCTGGCTTCCGGACTCATCACCGGCGAAGCCCTGATGGGCATTGCCATCGCTATCGGTATTGTGGCCACCGGACCCGGACAGCTGCAACTGTTTGCCGAGTCGCCTTACGGTAGCTGGCCCGGATTAATCTTACTGATCCTCATTGTGATGGGTATCTACCAAACCGTGAAGCGGGTATTCAACCAGCAAATCCGTGAGTAGCGACATTGCCGACACGCTCGCCAAGCTCCTCTCTGAAGCGCGGTCCGAACGGGTGGTGGTGCAGGCGATTCAGCCGCTCAGCGGCGGATGCATTAACCAGGCGGTGAAGCTAAGTACCAATGTAGGATTCTTCTTCGCCAAGTGGAGTGCCCGCGCTCCCGCCGAGCAGTTTGTACGCGAGGCCGAAGCGTTGCGGGAGCTGAGCAAGGCCAGCACGTCACTGCCCATTCCCCGGGTGGTGGTGGCGCAAACTGACCCGGCGCTATTGATCACTACCTTTCTGGAACCGACCACCGAGCCCCAGGCGCAGCAGGAGGAGCAATTGGGTCGGGGCATCGCCGAACTGCACCGCCACGAATACCGCCGCTTCGGCTTCTACCACGACAATTACTGCGGAGCGACCCGGCAAGACAACCCCTGGAACAATGATTGGGTGAATTTCTACGGAGAACAACGGCTTGGGCACCTGCTAAGGCTACTGGAGCAAAAACGCGGATTAGGCGATTCGGAGCGGCGAACCTATGCCCAGCTCACCGAACGCTTGCCCCAGTTGCTTGACCACGCACCAACGCCCGCCCTCACCCACGGGGACTTATGGTCGGGCAACGTATTGTATACCGCGAACGGCCCCGCCCTGATTGATCCGGCCTGCGCCTATGCCGACCGGGAGACTGACTTGGCACTGATGGCGATGTTCGGAGGGTTTGGCAAACGCGTGTGGGCTGCTTACGAGGAGGTATATCCGTTGTCCGTTGGGTGGCGGGAGCGACAGCCGCTCTACCAGTTGTATCACTACCTAAACCATGACTATTTGTTTGGGGGTGGATACGGGAGACAGGCGCTGGCCATTGCCAAACAATACCAATAACTTCCCGTATACAGACCGTGCGCACCGTTTTAAGTACCTATGTTACTAAGTTGGTATTTTCTGTTAGCTTTGTAGCACTTTTGTAACCTAACCTTAAGTAGCCATGCGTCTACTAACTGGTATTTTTTTAGGCTGCCTGTTTTGCAGCAGCTTGTCCTTTCAACTCTTTGCCCAACAATTCGCGTGCGATGGTCGCTTTTTTATCTCCAGTTATATCAACGAAAATGTTGATGGTGAAGAAGAATCCGATTTGCACCGAGTAGATTTTGGTGAAAACCAGGTGGCATTCGTCGACCCAATCGCTTATGTCGGAGTGAAGCTAAATGGAGTGGGGTACAACCCCAGTGACAACTTTATATACGCAATCAACCAAACATCGGTCATCTTGGACGATGGTAGCAAAACGTACCCCATTCTTCGTCTGTTCGCCGACGGCACGTATGAAGTTCTTGAACTGGGCGCAGGAGCAATCAACGATATTCGGTGGGATTATAGTGCGGGAGACTGTTCGCCCGAAGGGTACTTTGTGGTACACGATCAGGAAAGTCAGCAGCTACATTATCTGGATGTCTCGGGCGATCAGGTAACTTTGCGCCGCAGTGTTCCGCTGCGATGGGCTCCTGAAGTTGGTATTGCTGATTTTTTCGTGGCGATGAATGATATTGTCTTTGATACCAACCGAGACGGAAGCATCTATTCTCACCAGCGCAACTATGACCAAATAGTGGAAGAGTCAGCGGAGACCCGGGGGACTTTCTTGAAAATCGACGGTGATTTAAATAGTCCGGCGGTTGGCTCGGTGTCAGTGGTCGGCCGACCTGACCCGGCGGTGATCGTTCACGTGGGTGGGATGTTCTTCGACGCCACCGGAAAACTCTACACCTACGGTCTGGACAAGTGGCCCATTGACGCTACGGAACCGCGGGTGCTGGTAACCCTGGATAAGGCAAGCGGTGGGGCTACCTTAGTCGGCGAAGCACTACAGACGCGAACCACCGACGGCTGTTCGTGCCCCGCTACCCTCGGGCTTGCCATGCAAGCGGACTCTGAAGCAGACGCTTGTCAAAGCACCATCGACTACTCAATAGTTATCCGAAACAATTCGGTGGCTTCGGCTGACAACATAGTTTTCACCGATACCCTACCAACCGGAATGCTGATCGCTGAGTTGTTGCTTCCCGAGGGTGTGAATTACCAACCGGAAGCAGAAACCGGAGTCGGTTATAACGTGCTCACCCTGAATCAACTAACGCTCGGAGCCGGTGAAAAAATTTCGTTTACCATTCGTGCCGATGCCCGCGGGCAGTCGGGCACAATCGCTCACCAGGCTTTTCTTACCAACCTGCCCGCTTCTTTTGGCTTAATGTTAGCTTCCGACGACACCACCACTGCCCAACCCTACGACCCATCGGTGGTTAGCATCACGCAGGAAGTGCCGAACCTAAGGCTCGTGAAAGATACACTGGTCTGCGCTGAGCAGGATATGGTACTTTCGGCTGAAGTAGACCCGGCCTGGTCGTACCACTGGACCGGTCCGGAAGAGTTTTATACGGAAGAAACGAATCCTACGGTTACCGCACCCGAAGGAGAAGACAGCGTTTACTACTACTTGCACCAGCAGCGCGGCGGGTGTACCCTGATCGACTCAATTTTAGTGCGTACGCTTCCCTCTCCGGCGGTGGCAGTTACGGCCGATACCACCATCACCTTGGGCGCTGCTGTCCCGCTGGCTCGGGCACCGGCCGAGATAGCCGACTATACCTACTCGTGGACTCCTTCCACCAACTTGTCCTGCTTCGACTGCGCCAATCCGCAAGCCAGCCCCACCGAAACCACCGAGTACGCGTTGGTGGTGAGCAATGCGCTAGGCTGCTCGCAGCAAGCAAGGGTTTTGGTGGAAGTGGTAGCCGCAACCTTGCCGGAGTCAGATCCGCCGCCGGTTCGGGATGTAGCCATTCCCAACGCCTTCACCCCGAACAACGACGGACTGAATGACGTATTCATACCGGTAGCTAATGATCAGGTTCGGTTTCAACGGTTTGAGGTGTACAATCGCTGGGGCGAACTGCTGTTCAGCGCCTCAGACTTTCAACCCAACGACCGCGGTCAGGGGTGGGACGGCACTTATCGGGGAAGGGTGGTGGCTACCGGAACGTATACGTATCGTTTGGTCGCCTTGATCGAAGAAAAGGGCCGCCGCGAATATCGGGGGCAAGTCCAATTGCTTCGTTAACGTAGCCAAGCCGTTAGCTTGCCTACAACCCGCTCAAACGGTCCCCATTTTCGTTGAGATGAGGGCATCACCGTGCGTAGGAAATCAATCTGCTCTGAGAGCCATTCTTGTTGCTCGTTACCTTCAAATTGTGCCAAAGGGGCCTCATTTTTCGGGCTATGCAGCGCTTTGTGATAGTGCAATAAGGCAACCTCCTTCAGCGCTCCGATGCGGGTGGCAGCAGGCATTTGTTCGTGCAGGTGAAAGGGATAATTGTAGGTGGCGGGCAGAATCTCTACCGGGGTTTGCTGCTGCGCGAGGGTGGCGGCCAAGGTAGTCTGGTCGGTATGAAACACCCCTTGCTTTGGTTTGAGCCGGTTATCCATGATGCGTTCAAAGTTATGGTTCCACCGGTCAAAGATGCCCGCACTTCGGCGTACGCTCATTACACCCGAGTTATAATAGGCGTAGATGCTTTGTTGATCGATGGTGGTAGTAACCCTACCTACGGACGATTCTTCCACCCCGAGCAGATGGTAAAGGCGTTGCCAATAAGCATGGTTGTCGTCGGAAGGCCCGGTGGTGGCCACGCCCACCTTATCGGACGGGCGAAGCCCAATGCTACGCGAGGCGGGCAGCAGCAAGGCGCCTGGTTCGTTCAGAACCACAACGTCGCTGTTGAGGAACACCACAAATTCGGTGGAAGCGGTTTGCTCGGCGTGGGCGCACACCGGAGGTTTGTTGCCCTGCGGGTAGTGCGCGTAGCGCTGGTTGAGCGGTTCGGTGAAGTGCGTAACGCCCAACTGCTCCAGTGCGCGAAGCGTTTCCGGGTTAATCTCGTAGCCGGGCCGGGGTTGGTAGCTGAGCACCGGGGCATCCTTGAAGGTGCCTCCGAACTTCCGCAAGGAGCGAACCAGGGTAACCGACATGGGCTCCAGAAGGCCGCGCTCGGTGCAAATGACAAAAGTAATAGGACTCATAGTTTCTCAAAAATACTAACTTACGGGCCACAACCCTTCGAAAGATATGCTTAAATACCTGTTTGATAAAACTTTCAACAGATTCCAACGCCCTATCTTCATAGTTGGTTGCGGGCACAGTGGAACTTTCGATTATCCTGACCGTTCTTTCCGAATCAAATCAGATTCACGCAATACGTCACGAAACCAATACCTTCACTGGCTTCCTAAATAAGTATAACGCGCAGGCGCAAATTAGGGGGTGGTTTATTGCCGCCCTGAGAAAAGGTAAGTTTCGCGTGCTGGAAAAAACGCCGAAACACGTAAACCATATTTCTGAAATACTTCGGATGTTTCCGCGAGCCAAAGTAATTGGTTTGGTAAGAGATCCCCGGGATGTTTGTAATTCGTTGATGAAGCGGGGATACAGGCTGGAAGAAGGTATTGCCCGATGGAAGCATGACAACGAAAGCCTGATGAAACACATAAGCGATAAGCGGGTATTCGTGCTAAAAATAGAGGATTTTGTTGCTAACCCTGAACAAAACTTGAAGATGCTGTGCAACTTTGTTAGGATCAGATACTCCCTGGACCTTTTAAATTATCATGACAAGAAGGTCGCCATTCCCAGTGCTGGCCACTTAGATCCGTCTAACCACAAAGATTTCAGAAGGTGGCAAACCAATCAGCCCTTAATGAAATCTACTGTTAAGTGGCCACAAGAATTGAGAGAGGCGCAGCAGGTAGAAATAGAATCACAAACCACGAACCTTATGTCCTTTTTTGGATATACCAGGTAATCTCCCAAAAAAGCATTGGGTATCGCATTTTGTTGTAAATTTGTGCTATTCACTTAGCTCTCTAGTCAGACGAGGAGTATTTTTCTATGCAACGAACCCCCGACAACGTATTCTACGAGCTATTCGTAATTGCCATTCTTATTGCCTGGTCGCCGGTGAAGCCCTTGGCCTACGTAGCTGCTTTTCTGGTGCTCGGATGGTTGCTCTACCGCACTAATTCGGGCCGTATTCTTCAACGGTTTTTGCTGGTAAGTAGCCTTTTTGCCCTCGTAGTGGTTTTCTATTATATGTTGCACGTATTCGTAGGCAGCACCTTTCTGCTTCCCAACGCTTTTGTGTCACTGCTCATGTACAGTCCTTTTTTCTTTTTGCTGGTTGCCCCGGCACCGCTCAACGTCAACCAAGAATACGGCTACGAGAAGTACGCCCGGGTGCTGACGGTGGTGGCCTGGATCCAGGGAGTGATGGGTAGTTTTCAGTACGTAGGAGCCAGATTTGGTGATATCTCCTCGGGCGATGCCGTGCAAGGAACGGTCAGCCCGTTATCATTCCTGGCCTCGAGCGCTGGCTTTGGTAACCAGATATTTGCCATCAGCATCATCTTCACCCTGCTGTTTTTGCTGCCCTACGTGTTTGTGCACCGAAAGGGACGGCTGGCGTTTGCCGTGGCGCTTTTCAGCTTGATGCTGGCCCTGGTGGTGCACGCATTCATTGCCCTGCTGATCAGTGTCTTTGTAACGGTGTTCTTGTTCAGAGAGCATCTGTTGTTTAGTCAGTTTAAGGTATTTGCCGTGGCCACCGGCAGCGTGGTCGCCCTGGTGCTCATCCTGGCGGTGTTTATGAGCACTTTCGTGGAAAACTCTCTAATGTACCTCGAGCTGTACGAACGCGGCGATGATCCCCGCACCGAAGCGGTGGCTATTGCCCAAAACGAATTGCCCGCCGAGTATCCGATGATCTATTTTACTGGGCTTGGGCCGGGGCAGTACTCGAGCCGGGCCGGACTCATCAGTTCGGGCTACTACTTCAGTGGTTTTGAGGGGCCCCAGGCCGGTTCTTTCTTTCTTCAGTCAATGTCGGTACCCTTCCGGGAGCACGTTTTTCCCGCTTGGCAAGCCTACGCCATTAATAACGATCGTTACGGCAACTCCACCATGAGTCGCCCCTTTTTCTCAGCCTTATCCGTCTACACTGAGTTCGGACTGGTGTTTATGCTCGGGCTGTTGGCACTGGTAGGCTACTGCGTGTACCAACTGAGAAAGGTGTATATTCGCGCCTATCGGGAACAACAAATGTTACCGCGCTGGTTGGCGATGGCTACCGGCATCGCTATTATTTTCTTGGCTACCGTTTCATTTTTTGAAAACTATTTAGAAACAGCGCAAGCCATTTTTCCGGGCTTGCTACTAATTCGAAAGTTTTATTCTACGCTCCTTGCACCGGCCCAAGTGAGCATCCTACCCACCAAGGTTCAGGCCAAAGCTTGACCTCTTACTTCGTATCTATGTTATCATCGTTATCACCCGACACCGTATATATTGCTTGCGTTACCGATGCTTTCTACACGCGCCACCTGGGAGTGACCTTGTGTTCGGTACTAGAAAATCGCTCTGAAAACTATCCGGTTCACTTCTTAATCTTTGCCGATCAGATACTTGCCAATGATCGCAAATGCTTAGTTACGTTGATTGAAAGCTATCAATGTAGCTACACTTTTTTGAAAATGAACCTGGATGAATACCCTCAGCTACCTACCTACAAACATTTGACCCAAGCAACGTATTATCGAACAACGCTTCCCGATGCGTTAGAAAAGGGCATTGAGAGGATCCTATATCTGGATTGCGATGTGATTGTAAAAGGCGATATCCGATCCTTATTCACTTTTCCTCTCAAGGATAAGGTTATCGGAGCAGTTGAAAATCCAGGATTCGAGCGGTATGATAAGCTTAGCATTCCTCGTCAGTACGGTTACTTCAACGCTGGCGTCCTCTTAATTGACGTAGTGAAGTGGAAGGAACACCAGTACGGCAGAAAGATCATGAATTTTTTGCTTCAAAATGCTGATACCGGTATTCTTGAAGCGAGTGATCAGGACGCCTTCAATGCGTTGCTCTTTGACCAATGGGAGACGTTACCAATCAGTTGGAATGTGCAGCGGCAAATGTTCAAAGACCCAAAGACCTACCCTGAAGCGGCCGATCCCGCCATCATCCACTACACCTCCTCCTGGAAACCCTGGGATTATCTCAACGATCACCCACGAAGAGACGAGTATTTCAAGTACCTGCAACTTACTCCCTGGAGTGATAAACGGTCAACTCCTAAGGATTTCAGCCCTAAGAATGTCGCTAAGAAGCTGCTTCGACGGGTGGGAGTGAAGTCTTTTCAGAAAGAGTATTGGTAGCGAGGTGAGTCGTCTGATTACGTTCAGGAGCGCAGCCGGTTCATTAGCACCATCAAAGAACTTCCCTGGATCATCCACCATAATTGGTGACGGGTTGAGGAGATAAATACGGGTACAATGATAACACTCATGATACTTGACACCAGTGTCGCAGTAGCCGCCCCTTCTATTCCGTAGCGAGGAATTAATAGCCAGTTTAGCCCCAGATTGGTCATCACCGCGAAACCGGTGCGAATTGCGTTGATCCTCGTGAGTCTTTCGGCCACTAAGTACTTATTCAAGCCTGAGCCCAGGTACAAAGAGATCATCGTGTAAGCTGAAATCTGCAATACTTTGATAGATTCTTTAAACTCGTCGGTAAACAAAGTGATCACGATCTCTTCGGCAAAAACAACCAGGATTAGCGCGAATGAAGTCCCTATCCAAAACATCAGCATATACAGCTCTTTCATCCGCTGGGCATACAGTTGGTTACTTTGCTTTCGAGCGTTAATAATAGCCGGAAACAGCGTGGCGCAAATGGCGAAGGGCACGTAGTTCAGCGAAGTGTAGAGCCGCATACCTACCGAATAATAACCCAACGAGGCATTGCTCAGCATGTTTTTAACCATGATCTGGTCGATATTGGTGTTAACCATCGTTACGGCCATCGCCAGAGCAAGGGGCCAGGAGTCTCTGAGCAATGCAGTGGCCAGTTTTGGTTGGTAAAGTGCGGGGTGCAATCGAAAGTGAAAGTCTTTTCGGAAAAAGAAGTACAAGCACGCCGAATACAGAAGCGCCTCCAGGGCGAAGGTGGCCACAAAGTAGACCAGCGGCAATTTGGCGAGGATAAACGAAAACTTAACCGCCGATATAAATACGGTGGCAATGACGCTGGCGTAGACGGTGTATTTTGCTAATACCTTTGCCTGAAATAGATAATCCAGCACGTCGAAGGTCTCGAAGAGGACGTACAGCGAGGCAATCAGAATAAGGCTGGTTTCGTAGGAAGCGTTGACAACCAGTGAGCAAACGTAGGTCAGGATGAGCGCGATCACCGCGCCAACGAGCTTTAAACACAACACCGTGCTGATGATCGTGCTAATGTCCTGTTTGCCACTGGCAATCTCGCGAATCACCACGTCCCGAAAACCAAGGCGAACCAGCACCTGGAAGAGCAGGGCGAAGCTCATGGCGTAGCTGTAGAGGCCGTAGTCAGTGGCTCCCAGGTAGCGGGCAATGTAAATGCCGACCAGAAACTTGGCCCCGATCCGCACCACGTAGCCCAGAAACATCCAGCTCACGTTGCCCGCGTATTTCTTAAACCCCTTCGTTTTTAAACCTTGCGTGACCTTCTCAACCAATGACATGCTCCGAGGGATAAGTGTTCCAATCTTAGCGTAGCAACCTGATACCGGCGGATGCTACGGGTCAGCTTGGCTACGCTGGGTAGGTAGTTGATTTAGCGCCTCGTCTGCCTCGTGACAATGAAAACAGCTTTTTGGTGGGCGGTCGATACCCGTAGCCGTACTCTTTCTCAGACGGAGCCATGTTATACACAAAGCTCACCGGATCCACCTGGTTGGTGCGCAGCAGGTCCACGGCTTGCTCCAGCGTAGAAAGCTTCGTGTAGTTATGGCGTACCACAAACAAGCTCACGTCGAAGAAGGGTTGCAGTAACAAAAAGTCCGACACGTAGTTGAAGGGCGGAGTATCCACTATAATCTTGTCGTAGCTCTCCCGCAGGGTACTAAACAGATCGGCCATCCGCTGGTCTTCCAGCACCCGGGCGGCATTGAACTGCAGGTCCTGCGGTGGGATCACGTGCAAATTACTGATCTGCGTGGTTTGAATAATCTCAGACAACGTGGCGTTGCCCATCACGTAGTCCGCCACTCCCAGCTTGCCCTTCGGAAACGTGCGCTGGTAGCCCTTCTTTCGCAAATCAAAGCTCAGTAGAAGCGTTTTCTGTTGCGCCAAAGCGTAAGTGGTGGCAATATTTTCGGAGCAGAAAGATTTCCCTTCGCCCTCCACGCTGGACGTCACGCCAATCACCTTCACGCTGGCTTCGCGGAAGAAGTAGCCCAGGTTGGTTTGGGTATACTTAAAGGCCTCGGCAATCGACGACATGGGGTGTTCTACCACCGGAAGGGCACTGCCTTTGGGCCCCTGAGAGATCACGCTGGCCAGTGGATACTTGAAGCGCTCCACCAGTTGCTTCCGGTCGCTGATCCGGTCGTTGAAGTAGTCTTGGGTAACGATAATGGTAGCCGGTAAGCCAAAGGCTACCATGAGCGCCAGCAGTAGGATAATCATCTTGTTGGGCGATACGGCTCCGCCTACCCGCCGGGCTCCGTCGATCACGTTCTTGTCGGGTACGTACGAGGCCACCGCGATGCCCGCTTCCGTTCGTTTCTGGAGCAGGTAATTGTAAATGTTGTCGTTGAACGAAAACTGCCGGTTGATGTTGGTCAGGGCGTTTTCGTTCTCCGGCAGGCGGTTAATCACCTGATTGATGCGGCCCACGTTGCGCTGGTTTTCTCTGAGTGCAATGGCCGAAGAAGCAATCAGTTGGCTTATGTTCTCCTCCAGGGCAGCCTTGGTACCCCTGATCTTCCGCTCCAGCAATTGGTAGATCGGGTTCAGGGTGCTGGTGCTCTGCTGCTTTTCGTTGCGCTCGCGATAAAGCGACGATAGTTCTACCAGCAGGTTGCCCAGCGAGGGGTCATTGATACCCACCGCCGAAGGAGCCGATAGGTCGCTCACGTCGCGGTTGTTGCGCAGGTAGGTGGCAATGTGGCGATAATATTCGTTTTGCACGTTTAGTTGCGCCCGGTCGCGTTCCAGCTGGTTGAGTTCCGAAGTCAAATTTTCAGAAGTGGTGGCAATGTTCACAATGCGGCTATCGTTCCGGAACTCCTCTAGCGACTGCTCCACCTTTTTCAGGGTATCCGAAACGTTGTTGAGTTGTTGATCAATAAAGCGGATAGTGTTCATACCCAGTTGGCTCTTCTTCTGCCGGTCGTTTTCAATGTAGATCGAGTTCAGGGTATTGAGAAAGCGCTCTTCTTTGTCTACCGTGGGCCCTACCATTGCCAGCTCCACAATGGTTGAGTTCTTGGCAATCGGCGTCACCAACACCCGGCCCAGATACGACTCGGTCTGGCTCTTTATGTCTTGAATCACCACGTAGTAGTCGTTGATGCGAGGGAGACCCTCTTCCGGAATGTCAGTAAGCGAAAAACGCAGGTAGGGCAAGGAGAGGGTATCAGCAAACCGCAGGGTTTCGTCGAACGAAATGTCCTCAAGGTACGAAAACTCACCGCTGCCAAACTCATGGGCGTTTCCTTCTTCGGCCTCACCCCACACCCGGTAGGTGCTGTCGCTGGCGAACTCGAAGTGAATGGGAACGTGCACCAACTGCGGAGCCGAGTAGTCGAGCGAAACCCGGAAAGGCGGTGGGTACTTCTCTTTCGCCCACATCACGCCCAGCTCTCCGAACTGGTTCGGGTAGCTGAAGTACGATACGGTAAAGTCTAGCGCCAGCAACGCCTGCCGAAAGGTGCTGAACGAGGTAAGCACCCCGATCTCGTCCTGGATGGCATCGTGCTGGTCGAGCAGCTCCACGCCGTTCAGAAACTGCTTGGTTTGCGCCGCTCCCCCGCTGGCCGTGCTTTGCTCACTCAGGCGAAGGGTGGTGATCACCTGGTACTCTTTCTGCTTGGTGCTGATGTAAAAGAAAGCCAGCCCCAGGCAGACGGCCAAGGCAATGGCGAAGTAGTACCACTTGCGGACCAAGTTCAACAAAACGCTTTTTATATCCTGGTTTTCCATTACTGATTGTTAATGTAGTTCAACAGTAGAATCGTGGTGCTAATGGCTCCGAACACCACGCCCAGCAGCCCGAGGTTGCGGCGAATGTTGCGGGCGTTGAGCGGACGCGCGTAGATTACGTCGTTAGGTTGTAGGTAATAATACTCCGATTCAAGCAAGTCAGGGTCTTTTAAGTTCAGCAAAATCGCCTGAGAACCTGCCGTCGTTTGGCGAATCAGCGTAACGTTTTCTCGGTTGGCTTCCGAAGTAAGGTCACCCGCGCGCCCTAGCCCCTCCAGCAGGGTGAGCTGTTCATTAAAGAAGAAGAACTGCCCCGGGCGACTCACTTCTCCGAGAAAGGTTACTTTGAAACTAACTAATTTAACAAACACGGTGGCATTGGGCAGATACTTCTGAATACTGGACTGAACTAGGTCCTGGGCCTCATTGACCGTCTTGTTGAGCACCAGCACCGAACCCACCTCCGGAATGCTGATGTACCCCTTGGTATTGATGGAGTAACCATTTAAGAACAAACCCGCCTCATTGAACTGAGGAAACTGACTACTCGACTGCAAATTGAAGTAATCAGAAGACTGGGTATCTAGGGTCAGAATCCGTACCGAGAGCACGTCGCGGGGTTGCAGTCGGTACTGTTGTCGGTTATTAACAATGTCAGTGGGCTGCTCGGTGTTGAATGCCGGGTCCGGAAAGTAGACCAGTTGGCGGTTGCTGATGCACGAACTGAGGTTCAGGCCAGTAATTGTTAAAAGTGTAAACACTAAACGTCTTATTGTTCGGTTGCTCATAAAAGTAGGTTGCTCGTAAGTTACCGGAAGGTGATAATTCAAAAAGAGGCGCCCGCTGGTAAGACCTTTTCCCTGCTATTCGGTTAAGTAACGTGATTGTGGTTGATGCGAATACCGAATCACGAAAAAAAAGCGTAATCTAATTAAACGAAACTGCTGACTTCAACAAAAAACTGCCTCACGGTCAATATAGTATTAGCACCCAACCGCATCGGATGAAACCGACGCTAGCGCAAAAGCATCCGCAAAGAAACGAAGAGTTTCTTACAATAAAAACCGTTATTGTTAAAAGAATTATCAAATAAACATTATTTGTTTGAAAGGTTGTTAGCGTACCAAACGTTATTTTGCCAACTACGAATCCCGTAGCTCCTCAACCCTCCACGATGAACCGTATTATTTGGGTACTTTTTCTCACGTGTCTCACCACAGTATCCTGGGCACAAACCAACCCCATTCTGTTTCCCGCTTCAATTAAAGGCGCGCGCGACATCACCCAGGCACCCTACTACGCCGACCCCACCGGGCAGCGCAACAGCTTGCCCGCTTTCATCTACGCTGCCCAGCAGAACGTGCGCTTCGACGGCGGCTTTGCCAACATCGTGTACATTCCTCCGGGCAACTACCGGCTGAGTCCCACGCTGCAATCCGACGACTTTGTGGTGCCCGGCGTCGGCACCCTCAACAGCATCGGTTTTTTACACCCGGGCGATCCGGTGAAGGGGGATGTCATCAAACACCACAACGCGCAGGGCAAAAAGGGCAGTTCGCTCATCTGGCAAGGGGCGGGCCGCGACCATACCACCATCACGCTGGAACCGGGCAGCTATCCCGACCCCGACAGCGAACGCAAACTCTTTCGCTTTCAGGGAGCCAACGGTGAAAACAACCGCGCCTTCTACAATATGCTCAAGGATCTGACCCTGGTCACCACCGGTAACCCGGGCTGCATTCCGGTGAAGATGGGCGTAGCCAACCGGGGCGGGTTGGACGGAGTGCGCCTGATCGGAGACGGAAGGTTCGGCCTGGAACTGGAAGAAGATACCGGCCCGGCGGCCTTCCTCAACTGCGAAATCCGGGGCTTTCGCACGGGGGTGCGCGCCGTGGGCTGGGAGAACGGGATGACCTTCGACAACGTGCAGATCCTGGACTATGTTGACACAGGCATCCTCACCAGCAAAGCCGTGCTCACCCTGACGGCGGTCAGGTTCCAATCGCGGAGCAATGCCCCGGCAATCAAGATCAGCACCCGGGAGGGCGGCATCTATACCGATCAGTGCGTGTTCGAGGGTTCGGGACCGGTGGCGATCGATAACGCCGCCGGAGGGTCGTTCACCGGACGACGCAGCCGCTTCCGGGGCTGGACGCAGAAGGCGGTAGACAACTCCGCCGCGGCGGGCTACCTGCCCGACGTGCCCATGAACGGCACTTCTTCGGCCGCCGGGGCCATCTACTACGGTCGAGATAATAGCTTGTGGCTCACCCACTACGCCTCGCGCGGGCAGCTCTCGCTGCACGGGCAAGCATTGGACACCACCACCTTTCTGCCCTACCGCCGGGCCACCGATTGGTGGGAACCTGATACGGCCCAGTGGGCCAACGTGCGCGACTACCGAGAACGGCACGGAGATCGTGGTGCCTGGCAGCAGGCTATCGACGAGGCCGCCGCCCACCCCACCGGGATGTTGGCCAGTACCCGCGGTATCTACCGCATCGAAGACAAAATCTACATCGGCGGTGACCACGGACGCAACGTGAAGAAGATCTTCGGGGGCGAAACCTCGTTCCGAAGTGAGGGCGGCTTTCGGGGACCGGCCCTGGTGATTGGCCCCACCGATTACGATACGCTGTACCTGGACCACATCACCGTAGACAAGTTCAACGGCATGGATTATCTGCTGGAGCTGCTGCCGGGCAGTCCGGTGGTGGTGCTGCGGCACGCCCGGCAGTCTACGCTGGCCCGCAAGGGGTCGGGTGACCTATACTTGTACGATGTGATGGGGTTGCGGCTGGGCGACAAGTATGAGGGTGGACAAAACGTATGGGCCTGGAACATAAACATAGAGGGCAGCGCCGACCGGGCCACCTTCGGACGCACCTACGTGAGCGGGGCTAACTTCTACGCGGCGGGCTTCCATACCGAAAGGCTGTCAATCCTTTCGGTGGTAGACCGGGGTGGTTTCGTAGACTTCATCGGGTTTCAGTCAGAACCCCGCGATCCGGGAGGTGATAAGGCCGGACCTGCCTTCTTGTTTCGAGACGGCAGCGGGCTCATTGCCGGGCAGAACGGGCAGGTGAGTTACGACCCCAACTATGAGCGCGTGGTTGTGCACGCTCCCCAGGTAGGCCCGCCCTCGGATACGCTGTATCCCCAGGACTTTCCTCAGAAGCCCAAGGGCTGGGTTATCCCGCAGTACGTTTATTACTACGATGCAGATAAATCACTCAAAGCTCCGAAAAGAAACCGCTAGAGACCCTGTCGGCCCTCTTTGGACATCACAGTTTGAGATCTCCAAGTGGACGAAGTCCAGCGTGCCGTTGCTGTAGTGGAAGCCGCCTACGTAGTCGGTGGTCTTGGCCGGGCTGCCGTCGCTGGGCAGCACTTCCTGGCGTAGCTTGGTACCCGCCGCATCGTAGGCATACTTGATGGTGCCCTTGCCGGTGATCACCACACCGTACTCGCCCCGTCCACAAAACCAGTCTCTGCTTCCCCCGCATCCTGCACGGCGGCCAGGCGGTTGCCGGTGTACTGATAGTCCGGATCATCCTACAAGTACTGCCGCTCGTCTTGCTCACCGTAGCGCTTCAGCGCTTTGATATTACCGTGAAGTTGCCCGGACTGCTAATGTTGTAGCGAGCTGGGGATGTACGGTAATCGTTTCGCTGATCCTGGCGTTGTCAACAACGGTATCTTTTTGGGTCGTAGCGGACGCTACGACCAGTTTGAGATAAGATTCAAAATCCGGTCGAGGCTCGACCGCGGGCGCGGTAACGTCTCGACCGCGGGTTCGGTCAACCCTCAACCGCGGGCGCGGTAACGTCTCGACCGCCTGAGCACTTTTGCTCACGATCCCGTCTCAGTGATAATTATTCCGCAAAGGAAGCGAATACCTTACGTGGCACTGCCGTCACTTATCAATTGACACAGATTTTGCTGGTCATTTGGCCTACTCGTAAACCAAATATCCACTCAAACCACGCATCTCATGCTACAGATTTCTTTATCCAACAACAAACTCACCAAAAACGACGAGCACGACTGCATGGCGGTGGTGCAAAACCGCAAATACAAGACGGTCGAGGAACTCGTGGAGCAACTCACCGGTGAGGGGTCTATCCTTAAGCCTACCGAGTGCGAAACGGTGATCACCGCCCTGCTGCGCACCATCACCAAGAACTTGCACGAAGGCTACGGCTTCCAGTCCGAATTTCTTACCCTGGCCCCCAGCGTATCGGGAGTGTTTATTAACCGAAAGGATCGCTTCGATCGAGAGCGGCACCAAGTAGAACTCAACTTGCGCCTGGGCGCTCCCATCAAAGAAGCCCTGGCCAAGGTGCCGGTAGAAATCATTCCGCACACCACCCCCGTACCGGAGATCGTGGAGGTATATGACCAAAAGTCGAAGACCACCAACCAACTGCTCACCCCCGGCCACACCCTGGATATTTTGGGTGAAAGACTCAAGATTGCCGACGAAGCCTCCCCGGAGCAGGGAGTGTTTTTGGTAAGCGACCAGGAAGAGATTAAGGTGCCGCACCTGTATCGAAATAATCCCAAGTCATTGCAGGTGGAGCTGCCCGATAAACTCAAGAAAGGAGTGTACGAGGTGGAGGTCCGCACCACCATATACAGCGCTACCGAACTGCGCACCGGAGCTTCTTCCTTTGCCCTGACCGTGAAGTAAGGGCTAAGCCCGGTTGATGGCACTTTCTAGCCTCTGAAGATACTTCGGAGGCTTTTTCTTGTTAAATACTGGGGTATCAACCAGAGCTCCCCGGGGTACAGCGATACGAATTATTGTATTTCAGAAGCTTTTTTGCAATATTAACGCAACTGCTTTCTAACCATGCGCTTATATTGCCGTTGTGATCATGATGTTTGCTCACCTTTGACTTCACCCGTAACCAACCAGGACGATGAACACCTTTAAAGAACTTTTAGAAGGAAACGAGATTTGGGTAAAGGATATCCAAAAAAAAGCCCCCGATCTGTTTGACGATATGGCTGAGGGGCAGCACCCGCAGTTCTTGTGGATCGGCTGCGCCGACAGCCGGGTGCCCGCCGAAGAAATCACCAACTCGCTGCCGGGCTCCATCTTCGTGCAGCGTAACGTGGCCAACCTGGTGATCCACACCGATTACAACCTGCTCAGCGTGGTGAACTACGCGGTGAAAAACCTCAAGGTGAAGCACATCATCATCTGCGGCCACTACGGCTGCGGCGGTATCAAGGCGGCCATGGGCAACACCTCGTACGGACTGCTGGACAACTGGCTGTCGCACATCAAGGATGTGTATAAGTTGAACAAGCAGGAAGCTCGACGGCATTGCCGACCAGAAAGCGCGCGAGCAGCGGTTTGTGGAGCTCAATGTGGAAGAGCAGGTGGGCAACGTGGCCAAGCTGGCTTTCATCCAGGAAGAATGGAAGCAGGGGGGCGAGTTTCCCTACGTGCACGGCTGGGTGTTTAACATTGAAACCGGGTGCATCAAAAACCTGGGGCTGACCGTTAATCGGGCCGACCACCTGGACAAGGTATACCAGTACGATTAGGCAATGATCATCCACAACGAGCCCGTTGCCACGGCCGGAGTGCCGCTCGGCGATGCTAAGAAAGTGCTGATTATGCTGCACGGTCGCGGCGACCGGGCGGCTTCCTTTGTTCGATTGGCCCAGGAGCTGAACGCGCCGGGATTTGCCTGCCTGGCTCCGCAGGCCATTCACAACACCTGGTACCCGCAAAGCTTCTTGATGCCGCTGCCGCAGAACGAACCGCAGCTGTCGCTGAGCCTGTCGGGAGTGGCCGAACTGGTCGATAACCTCACCGGCCTGGGCTTTGCTCACGATCATATCTACTTTTTGGGGTTCTCCCAAGGGGCCTGCCTGTCATTGGAATATACGGCGCGTCATGCCCGGCGCTACGGCGGCATCATCGCGCTCACGGGCGGCCTGCTGGGCGACACCGTAGACGTATCCAACTACGCGGGTGGTTTTGCCGACACCCCTATCTTCATCGGCTCCAGCGACCACGACCCGCACGTGCCCGAAACGCGCATCGACGAGTCGGAGGTCATCTTGCACCAATTGGGAGCCGTGGTGACGAAGAAGATCTACCCCGGGCTGGGCCACACCATCAACGACGACGAACTTCGGCAAGCCAACGCCTTGCTGAACGCTGACTGATCCCTACTCGAGAAGGTATAAGTTACTTGTCCTTTGTAATTTTACCCAACCCCCAACCCCCAACCCCCAACCCCCAACCCCCATGCCCATCCAAGGAATCCACCACGTGACCGCCATTGCCGGAGCCGCTAACCGTAATCTCAACTTCTACACCCGCGTGCTCGGACTGCGCCTGGTGAAGAAAACCGTAAACTTCGATGACCCGGGCACCTACCATTTCTACTTTGGCAACGAAACCGGCGACCCCGGCACCATCCTCACCTTTTTTCCCTGGGAAGGCATTACCCCCGGCCGACGCGGCAGCGGACAAGTCACCGAAACCGCTTTCTCCGTTCCACCTGGTTCTTTGAGTTTCTGGCAAACTCGCTTGGAGCAGGAGAACATTCTCTACAACAAACCCGCGCAGCGCTTCGACGAAGAGTACCTGACCCTCATCGACCCCGACGGTTTGAAACTGGAGCTGGTCGCTCGTGCCGATGCGCGTTTACCCTATACCGGCGGCGGAGTGGGAGAGGAGCACGCCATTCGGGGTTTCCACGGCGTCACCCTTTCGCTAGAAGGTCACCAACCCACGGCTGAAATACTAACCGAGGTATTTGGCTACACCCTGGCTTCGGAAGTGGTGAACCGGTATCGGTATGTTTCTGCCGATGGTCAGGGAGCAGCGGTGGTTGATCTGGTAGACCTGCCCGCCGGACAGCGCGGCCACGTGGCGGGCGGTTCGGTGCACCACGTGGCGTTTCGAGTGCCGGATAACGAGACGCAACTCCAGTACCGCGAGCAACTGCTATCCCGTGGCCTCAGCGTGACCCCGCCCATCGACCGCGACTACTTTATGGCGATCTACTTCCGGGAGCCAGGCGGAGTACTGTTTGAGATCGCCACCGACCCGCCGGGCTTCACCCGCGACGAACCCGTTGAAACGCTCGGGCAGTCGCTGAAACTACCCGCGCAGTACGAATCCCAACGGGCCTCCATTGAGCAGCAACTGCCTTTATTGGATCAATAACGCATCAAGCAGTGGCCGAAAAACAGCAAGAAGAAGTTTGGTTACGAGGACCGATCGACGGCGTACCTGTTTTGTTGCAGCCGGTTGCCCACGCCCTGCGGCAAGCACAAGAAGAAGTGCACACGTATACCCGTGACTTTCCGACGGAGCTTTTGAACGAACGACCGGCCGGAGTGGCCTCAGTGGGCTTCCACCTGCAACACCTGCGCGGCGTGCTGGATCGCCTGTTCACTTACGCCCGGGGAGAAGCACTCAGCGACGAACAACTTGCCGCCTTGCGAAACGAAGGGCAAACAAAAGGCACGACCGAAGACTTGGTGCACGCTTTCAATCGCCAAGCAGAACGAGCAATGCAACAACTGCAAAGCACTCCCGAAGCTAGTCTGACCGACACGCGTCGGGTAGGACGTGCCCAGCTTCCGTCTACGGTGCTAGGATTGTTGTTTCACGCCGCTGAGCATACCCAGCGGCACGTGGGGCAACTGTTAGTCACCACGCAAATCGTGCGATCCCAGAACAGTTAATCTACTACCAACTTGTAGGTTGGGTCTTCCAGCACGTTGATGTCGATGATCGATTCGGCGTTCTGGAGTAGCTTGCGGCAGTCGGGGCTCAGGTGCTTGAGGTGCACCCGCTTACCCACCCGCTGGTAGCGCTCGGTGATCTTGTTCAACGCCTCAATGGCCGACATATCCACCACCCGACTCTCGGCGAAGTTGATAATCACTTCGTCCGGATCACCCGCCACGTTGAACTTCTCGTTGAAGGTGGTCACCGAGCCGAAGAACAACGGTCCGTAGATCTCGTAGTGTTTCACTCCTTCTTTGTCCACGTGCTTGCGGGCGCGGATGCGCTTGGCATTGTCCCAGGCAAACACCAGCGCCGAAATAATGACTCCCACCAGCACCGCCAGGGCCAGGTTGTGCAAGAAAATGGTCACCAGCGTCACCAGCACCATCACCAGTATATCAGAGTGGGGCATGCGGTTGATGGTGCGCAGGCTGGCCCACTCGAAGGTGCCGATGGCCACCATAATCATCAGCCCGGTGAGGGCGGCCATCGGTAGTCGCTCGATGAGGTCGGCCCCGAACATGATAAACACCAGCAGCATCACCGCCGCCACGATGCCCGACAAGCGGGCGCGGGCTCCGTTCGACACGTTGATCAGGCTCTGGCCGAGCATGGCGCAGCCGCCCATGCCCGAAAACACACCCGACAGCACGTTGGCGATGCCCTGGGCCACCGCTTCCTTATTGCCCCGTCCGCGGGTTTCGGTGATCTCATCCACGATGTTGAGGGTCAGCAAACTCTCGATCAGGCCCACGCCGGCCACAATGGCGGAGTAGGGAAAGATAATAACCAGGGTTTCCCAGTGCAAGGGCACGGCGGGCAGGTGAAACGGGGGAAAGCGCCCCTGGATAGAAGCAATATCGCCCACCGTACGGGTGTCGATCCCAAATCCTACCACCAGTCCGAAGATCGTTAGGATGGCTACCAATGAGGCGGGTATCGCTCGGCTAAGCTTGGGCAGTCCCCAGATGATAAACATGGTCGCTCCCACCAGCGCCAGCAGCATGTACAGGGGCGGGCCGGTGAGCCACTGTCCGTCGGCGGTTTTGAACTGCTCCATTTGGGACATAAAGATGATGATCGCCAAGCCGTTCACGAAGCCGAAGATCACCGGGTGCGGCACCAAGCGCATCAGCTTACCCAAGCGCAAAAAACCGGCTCCAATCTGTAAGGCACCCGCCAATACCACGGCTGCGAACACGTACTCCACTCCGTGCGACTGCGCCAGCGACACGATCACCACCGCTACTGCTCCGGTCGCTCCCGAAATCATGCCCGGCCGACCGCCCAGCACCGCCGTAACCAGTCCCATCACGAAGGCGGCGTAGAGTCCGGTGAGCGGAGAAAGCCCCGCGATGAGCGCGAAGGCCACCGCTTCGGGCACCAGCGCGAGCGCCACGGTGAGGCCGGACAACACTTCGGTTTTATAGTCTACCTTTTGTGATAGGTTGAATAGATTAAGGTACTTCTTCATAGAAAACAGAAAGGGGATTGGGGGAAGGAGGAAAAGTGATTTTCCGAACGAAGGCGCAAAGGTAGGACTTCTTTTCGCCGAAAGTAACCGATGTAAGAAAAAGGGGAAGGATACTGCGTTACGGGGCAGAGAAGTCCATCATCATCCGGTAGGCCAGCTCCTCCACCCGCGTTTCGGTGCACGACAGCGCTTCGGCCAAAGACATGCTGCCATTTCTCACCGCGTAGGCGCGCTGCACGTTTAGCTGCTTCAGCTCCGCGGCACTAGCCTCTAGGGTGCCGCATATCACGTTGAAAGGTACATTGTGCTGTCGGCACACGTCGCCTACGCCCTTCACCACTTTGCCGTGCAGGGTTTGATCGTCAATCTTTCCTTCGCCGCTCATCACCAAGTCAGCTTCCGCGATCGCCTGACGCGCCTGGCACAAATCCAGCAGGGTATCGATGCCGGGTAGCAACTGCGCGCCTAAAAAAGCCACGGCACCTGCCCCGATCCCACCGGCGGCACCCGCTCCGGGCACGTTCCGCACGTCATTGCCGGTTAAGGCTTGCATCCGATTGGCAATATTAATTAGGCCCTGCTCTAGCAGCTCGACGGCGGAGGCGGAGGCTCCCTTCTGCGGGGCGTAGACCTGGGCGGCACCCAGCGGACCGTACAGCGGGTTGGTTACGTCGCTTACCACCCGGATCTCTACTTCGGACAACGTCGGCAGTAACTGGTTGGTTTGGATGCGAACTATTTTGCTTAGGTTACCTCCCACCGGGGACAATTCTTGACCCTGTTCGTCCAGAAACCGGTAGCCCAGGGCCTGCGCCATCCCGGTGCCCGCATCGTTGGTGGCGCTGCCCCCGATGAACAGGTACACCTGGCGAGCGCCGTGCTCAATGGCGTGTCGCACCAATTCGCCAGTTCCCAACGAAGTGGTTAGCAACGGGTTGCGTTCATTATCCTTCAGGAGGGGCAGTCCGGAGGCCCTGGCCATCTCCACGTAGGCCACCGTTCCTTTCTCGCCGTAGTGGGCGGTGATCGGGCGAAACAGCGGATCGTGCACGTTGACGCGCTCGACATCCAATCCTAGTAGTGGAATCAGAATGTCCAGCGTACCCTCCCCGCCGTCGGCCAGCGGGATGCTGTGCACCTGAATGCTCGGGTCGAAGCGCTTCACACCCCGTTCCACGATTCGGCACACTTGGGCGGCGGTAAGCGAGCCTTTGAATTTATCAGGAACGAGAACGAGTTGCAACGGAGAGCGGGTTGGGTGGAACAAAGGCACCAGTGAGCCCGCGAAAGTAAGCGACTATTCGTACTTTTACTACCCATGAAGAAACTCATTCTGAAGGAACCAGGTCGCTTCGAGTACGTAGAAGCCGAACCGTTGATACTCCTGGCACCGCAGGATGTCCGGCTAAAGGTGCACCGCGTGGGCATCTGCGGCACCGATTACCACGCCTACCGGGGGCGGCAACCCTTTTTTTCGTATCCCCGGGTGCTGGGTCACGAACTGGGCGTAGAGGTGGTGGAGACCGGATCGGAGGTTACCAACGTGCGGGTCGGCGACCGCTGTTCGGTAGAACCGTACCTTAATTTGCAGTCCGACCAGGCGGTGCGGCGCGGCTTTACCAACTGCGGCGAAAACATCTCGGTGGTGGGAGTGCACCAGGACGGCGGTATGCGGGAGTACCTGACCTTGCCCGCGCGGTACCTGCATCCGTCGGCGCAGCTAGGCTATGACGAACTGGCGCTGGTGGAACCGCTGGCCATCGGGTGCCACGCCGTGAACCGGGCGATGATTCAGGCCGACGATCTGGTGCTGGTGGTGGGAGCGGGGCCCATCGGACTAGCGACCGCCCGGTTTGCGGTGGCCACCGGGGCCCGCACCCTGCTGATGGATATCAACGAAGACCGGCTGGCAGTTGCGCACTCACTGGTGAAGGTGACGGGTACGGTGGTGGCAGGTTGCGAGGATACGTTGGATCAATTGAAGAATCACTTCGGGGGCGATTTGCCCACCGTGGTGCTCGATGCCACGGGTAGCCAGGCGTTGATGGGCAAGGCACTGGAGTACGTGGCTCCGGCCGGGCGGGTGGTGTTTGTGGGTTTGTTTCAAGGAGACTTCAGCTTTCACGATCCGTATTTTCACAAGAAAGAACTCTCGCTGCTAGCGAGCCGCAACGCCCTGCCTACTGACTTTCGGCAGATTATCGAGATGATGGAAGAAGGGGTGATCAACGTGGCTCCGTGGATCACCCACCGCAGTACCTTCGACGAACTAGTGCCCGCGTTTGAGAAGTGGTTGCAGCCCGAGTCAGGAGTGATCAAGGCGGTGGTTTCGGTGTGAGCGGCAAATTAAAAGTTCTAACAAGAACTTTTGAGTAGTGGTCGTGTAAAGCATCCTGGTGCAAAGCCACAAAAGCGGATAGATAACGATCCATATCTGGAAGGCGGTCGCTTTTGGATGAATTAACCTCTTTAATTTTTCAGTAATGCCGATCACGTTTGGGTTATTTTTCTGGAGGAATCTGCTCAACTCCCAGTAAATAAAACCTTTTAGAACCGCGCAGTTTTTCTGCAAATAGTTGAACCAGACCGGGTGAATTCGGATGGCATCCGGTTCGTAGGAGTACATAACTTTGGTATCACCCTGGTCAGAATAGCGTTTGGCGTACATCGCGATGGTATCATTGACGACACTGTCTTTGAGCGCAACTTTTTACGAATAGTTTCACGGTGGATGGGAACCAGTCTCGTTAATTCTTAAACTTACGCACAAATAGCACCATCTTTGATAACCTATCAATAGAATTAATTCGCTCACCGCGGCGTTATCCCCCTAGTACTTAAACCAAACTCCATGAACTCATCCCTTAACCGTCTGGCCGCCCTGTTGCTGCTCATCACCCTGGCTTCGTTTACTCCTCCCCGCCCCGCTGCCGAAACCATCAACTGGCTAACCATCGAAGAGGCGGAGGCGCTGTCGGAAAAAGAACCGCGGAAGATCCTGATGGACGTGTATACCGACTGGTGCGGGTGGTGCAAGAAAATGGACAAAACCACCTTCGCCGACGAGGACGTAGCCAAGTACGTAAACGAAAATTTCTACGCCGTCAAACTAAAGGCCGACAGCAACGACAAGGTCACCTTCAAGGGAAAAGAATACACTAAGGGCGAACTGGCGCAGGCGTTTCGTGTCACCGGCTATCCCACCATCGTCTTCTTCGACCAGTCGTTTTCTAAGTTTCAACCGGTGAGTGGCTACCGCGGTGCAAACGACTTTTTGCAGCTGCTTGAGCAGTTCAATAGCGCTCAGTAGTATTTTCTGTTTATTTCACGCTTAGCAAAAGGAGCATCCCCCGGTGTTCCTTTTTATGATTCATCCCTCCCACAATACCATTGTTGCGCTGTTGACCCCCCCGGGGCAGGGAGCCATCGCCGTGATCCGACTCTCGGGTGATCGGGCGATTGCCATTGTTAACTCCGTTTTTTTTGGTAAAGACTTGTCGCAGCAAGCTACTCACACCTTGCATTTTGGTAGCATTCGCCAAAACGATACGATCGTAGACGAGGTGGTAGTTGGCTTGTTTGTGGCTCCGCATTCGTTCACCAAAGAAGATGTGGTGGAGGTGTCGTGCCACGGTTCGTCGTTTATTGTGCAGCAGTTGCTACAATTGTTCGTGGCGCAGGGCGCTCGCTTAGCCACGCCCGGCGAGTTCACCAAGCGGGCTTTTTTGGGCGGCCGCTTCGATTTGGCCCAGGCCGAGGCAGTGGCGGACCTGATCGCGGCCGAGTCGCAGGAGGCGCACCGGGCGGCCATGCAGCAAATGCGCGGCGGTTTTTCTCAGCAGATCAACGCCCTGCGCGAAGAATTGATCCGCTTCGCCTCACTCATCGAACTAGAACTTGACTTTTCGGAAGAGGACGTAGAATTCGCCGACCGGCAGCAGTTGCGGGAGTTAGTGGAAGGCATTCAGCAGGTGATCGGAGTGCTCATTGACAGTTTTGCGGCGGGCAACGTGATCAAAAATGGTTTGCCGGTGGTGATTGCGGGCAAGCCCAACGTCGGAAAGTCTACCCTGCTCAACGCCCTGCTCAACGAAGAACGGGCCCTTGTCTCGGAAATCCCCGGCACCACCCGCGACGTGATCGAGGATGAAATTACGCTGGATGGAATTCGGGTGCGCTTTATCGATACGGCGGGTATCCGTGAAACCGAGGACCGCGTAGAAGCTTTGGGGGTGCAACGGACGCACGAGAAACTGCAGCAGGCGGAGCTGGTGTTGTACCTGATCGACTTGGCAAACGACACTCCCGAATCACTCCGAAAACAGGAAGAATGGTTGCTGCAAGTAGGCAAACCGTTCATTGTGGTGGGGAATAAAATAGACCAGGCTTCTCCGGCATGGTCAGAAATTCTGAAGCAAAGGAAAGAGGTGGTTGGTATCGCGGCGCAAAGCAAACACAACCTGGATGGACTGCGGGCCCGACTCACCGGGTTTTTAGCCCAGCGAGCGGCGGCCGTTGAGGGCACCGTGGTCACCAACGTGCGTCACCACACCAGCCTGCTGCATACGCAAGAAGCGTTAAATAGTACCCTGGAAGGGCTGAGCAACGGAATTAGTCACGATTTCCTGGCGCAGGATATCCGTCACGCCCTGTATCACCTAGGTGCCATCACGGGACAAATTACCAACGACGAGTTGTTGGATAATATTTTCAGTAAGTTTTGCATTGGGAAGTAGTAACTTTATTAGGACATTCGCGTAAGTAAAACCAAACAAATGAAGCCTTCTTTCTCAAGGATTTCATAACTTTTTAATATTTCAACCTTTTTTTCGGTGGTCGCTTTCTTAAACGCCAATCTGTTGACAGATTTTTAAAAACCGATTTCTTGGGCTTTGTAAGAAAAAATTGTTTTCTTGTACTCCTATGAGTTGGCGTTGCTTTTGCTAACTATTTTTTCGTTTACGCCGAACCCATTAATATGAATGCTGTATCCACTCCGAAAGGACACTACTCTAAGACTTTCTTTGTCATCTTAATCATCATCGATGCGCTGTGTATCTACACGGCGTATCACCTTTCTTTTTGGAACAATTTCACCTTAGCCGCTCCCCTGCCTGACTATTACCTTTCGCTGCAGGCAATCTGGACATTGTTGTGGGTGATGTTGGCCCTTGTTCTTAATTATTACGACACTGGCAACCTGAAGTACGTAGACAAGATCGTGAAGAGCACGGTAAAGCTTTTGGTAGTGCACACCTGCTTGTTATTACTTTATCTGGTTGTCTTCGAGACCTACTACTATAGCAGCACGTTCATGATTGGAGCCTACGGCTTCACCTTTTTGCTTACCGTAGCCGTTAAGATAGTCCTATTGACCTCGTACAAGTACCTCAGGAATTTAAAGTCCAACCGAATCCCCTACGTGGTGGTTGGCTTCACTCCGGCGGGCCGAAGTGTCTTCCGCTACTTGAAAAAGAACCAAGATTTTGGGTACCGGTTTCTGGGTTTCTTTGATGATAAGCGGCAGGGTTCATTGATCAAAGGGGATCTGAGTGCCCTGAAAAAATACTGCGTGCGGCATAAGGTACGGGAGATCTATTTTGCTTTGCCCGAAAAATCCGAGGCGCTCAGCGAACTGGCTAAGTTTGCCGATGAGCACTTCATTCACTTTGGTTTGGTGCAAGAAGTAGGGGGGATGCAGTTCCAAAAGTTACCTTCCCAAACCTACGACAACATCCCCGTTATCACCTACAAATTGAAACAAGGGGTGCGGCCTGAGTTGTCTCGAAAGGTGTTTTATCGTCTGCTAAGACCGTAGTGCATTACATTGACTCGTTTTCTACCGAGGCTAACTCTACCAGCTTTTCGTACTCCGAATCGCTGATGTCCTGGTAGAAATAGTGAATGGGATTCACTTTTTTGTGGTTCTTGTGCACTTCGTAGTGTAGATGCGGCCCAGAAGAGGTGCCCGTGTTGCCGCTGTAGGCAATGAGCTCACCGCGCTTCACGCGTTGACCCACTTTCACGTTAAACTCCGATAAGTGCGCGTATTTGGTCACTAAACCGAATCCGTGGTCAATCTCTACCTGCTTCCCATAACCGTAAAAGCTTGTAGAGACTTTGGTGATTTTCCCCGCTCCGGTGGCGTAGATGGGCGTACCCACTCCGGCACCGAAGTCGATGCCCGTGTGCATCTTTCTCACCTTATAAATAGGATGATACCGCAGTCCGAAGCCTGACGACAGATACGATTGCTGCAGCGGAATCGGGGTGATGGCCGGCATAGAGGCTAGTAACAAATGCTGGTTTCGAGCCAGACTGAACAGCTCATCGTGCGATTTGGTCTGGATGTACATCTGTCGCTTCAATTGGTCGAAGGTAGACAGCGTACTGAGCAGATAATCTTTGTGCTCCAAATCTTTGTGCGCTAGTTCCTGATACCGTTCCGAACCGCCGATGCCCGCATTACGAATCGACCGCGGAATAGGGTCTTGTTCGTAGATGATACGATAGACGTGATCGTCACGATCTTGTAGACCGGTAAGTACTTCCTGAATGGCGTATAGCTCTTTGTTCAAAATTTCGTATCGAAACAAGAGTTTACTATTGTCCCGGCGGAAGTTGGTTTCTCGCGGCGAATCGAAGTAGGTAGTGTAGATCAGTGTCACCCCCAGCGCGGCAATGAGCACCACCGAAAGCGAAAGGATAGCATCTAGCACTACCGCCCATTTGGTTACTCGTGCGCGCTCGTACCGGCAGGTGTCCGGATCATAGTAGTACTTAATCTTGGCCATGAAAAATATGCGTTGTGGTCGTATTACTGCTCATTAGTTACCACCAAAAGTAAGGTATGTTGGTATGATATTGAGTTCATTATAGGTCCAAAAGGCACGCTCGTAGGTCTTGTGCGGAACCTTCGTTTAATTACCTTCAACTTCCTATATTAGCGCGTCATCCAACCCCAACGGCGTGAACAATACCTTCCAAGATGCCCCCCCCCGACGCTTGGCCATCGTTGGTTCCACTGGTTCCATCGGCACCCAAGCGCTGGAAGTAATAAGAAGCCATCCCCAAAAATTTACTGTCGAAGTACTTACCGCCCACCGCAACGCCGAACTGTTGATCCGGCAGAGTCAGGAATTTCGCCCCAATGCAGTAGTGATCGTCGATGAGAAGAAATACGCCCTGGTGCAAGAAACCCTTGATCCACTCAACATCAAAGTGTATACGGGCGTAGCGGCATTGGCCGAGGTGGTCACCATGGATACCATTGACCTGGTGCTAACCGCCACGGTAGGCTACTCGGGACTCTTGCCCACCATCCGGGCCATTGAAGCGCGGAAAACCATTGCCCTGGCGAATAAAGAAACCCTGGTGGTGGCCGGAGCCCTTATCACCGAACTGGCGCGGCGAAACGGGGTGAGTATCTATCCGGTAGACTCGGAACATTCGGCAATCTTTCAGTGCCTGATGGGAGAGTTTCAAAACCCGATAGAGAAAATTATTCTGACCGCTTCGGGCGGACCCTTTCGGGGGAAAGATGAGGCGTACCTGAAAAACGTTACTAAAAAGCAGGCACTCAAGCATCCCAACTGGGAGATGGGCGCGAAGGTAACCATCGATTCCGCGTCGCTCATGAACAAAGGGTTGGAGGTGATTGAAGCCCAGTGGCTGTTCGGCCTCATTCCCGAACAAATCGAGGTGGTGGTGCATCCGCAATCTATTGTTCACTCGTTGGTGCAGTTTGCCGACAGCTCACTCAAGGCGCAGTTGGGGTTGCCCGATATGCGTGTACCCATTCAGTTTGCGTTAAGTTATCCCCAGCGGTTACTCAACACGCTGCCTCGCTTTCGCTTTTTGGATTATCCCGAACTCACCTTTGAGCAACCGGATACCGACACCTTTAGAAATTTACCCCTGGCCTTTGAGGCCATGCGGCAGGGAGGAAATGTGCCCTGCGTACTGAACGCTGCCAATGAGGTGGCCGTATCTGAATTTTTGCGGGGGAATATTGGTTTTCTGGACATGTCGACGCTCGTGGAGCGCTGTATGGAAAAAATGCCGTACATTCGCCAACCAAGCTACGAGGATTACGTCGCCACCAACGATGAAACCAGAAGCAAGGCACTGGAATTGCTTAGGGAACTTAGATAACGCCCACCAACGCACCGGGCACAAAACTTCAATTATAATTAGATGGAAGGACTTATTATGGCAGCGCAGCTTCTGCTGGGGCTGTCACTTTTGGTAGGATTGCACGAACTGGGCCACTTGCTCACGGCCAAAATGTTTGGCATGCGGGTGGAGCAATATTACATCGGGTTCCCCCCCAAGATCATTGGCTTTCGCTACGGCGAAACCGAATACAACCTGGGCGCCATCCCACTGGGAGGATTTGTTAAAATTTCGGGCATGGTAGACGAATCGCTCAATACCAAAAAACTTTCCGAAGAACCCCAACCCTGGGAGTTCCGCTCCAAGCCAGCCTGGCAGCGACTCATTGTGATGATGGGAGGTATCATCGTGAATGTGATCACCGGTATTGTGATCTTTATTTTTCTGACTTACCGCTACGGCGACACCTACGTGCCCCGCGAAGCGGTGATGCAAAATGGTATCGTGGCCTACCAACTGGGTCAGGAAATTGGCCTGCAGACCGGCGACAAAGTAGAGAAAGTGAACGGACAGCCCTACGAGAAGTTCAGTGATCTATACAGCCCTGATGTGCTGTTGGGAAGTAATGGGTACTACACCATCAACCGCAACGGCGAAATGGTGGATGTTCCTATCCCCCGGGGGTTTTTAGATAAGTTTTCGGACAAAGACGCGGCCAACCAGTACATCGACATTCGTCGCCCCTTTACGGTGGGAGAGGTGATCGAAAAAAGCAACGCCGAAGCGGGTGGCCTTCGCGGCGGCGACCGGGTGCTTAGCATCAACGGAGAAGCAGTAAACTACTACGACGAATTCGAGTCGGTGGTGAAAGCCAACGCCGGAGGCGAGGTGAGGGTAGAAGTCGTTTCTGAAAAGCAGGGAGTTGAGTCGGCGGTGGGCACCCCCCGTACGCTAACCGTGAACGTGGATGAAGAAGGGAAACTGGGATTCTACGCGCAGTGGGACGTTCCCATCGCCCGCACCGAGTATAACCTGGCCGAATCGTTACCGAAGGGGGCCGAGGCCGCTTTTGATGTGGTGTGGATCAACATCCGGGCTCTGGGTAAGATTTTTACCGGCGAGGTTTCAGCCTCCAAATCCATTAGCGGACCTATCGGTATTGCCCAAATCTTTGGGGGGGAATGGGACTGGCTCCGTTTCTGGCGGATCACCGGTTTGCTATCGATGGTGCTGGCCTTCATGAACTTCTTGCCCATTCCGGCCCTCGACGGCGGACACGTGGTATTTCTTACCTACGAGATCGTGTCGGGCCGTAAACCTTCGGACAAATTTTTAGAGGGAGCCCAAAAGGTCGGTATGGTGCTGCTGCTGTCGTTGATGGTGTTTGCCGTCTTTAATGATCTTTTCAAGGTGCTGTTTTAGGACCAAACGCTATTTTTGGCGGTTGATCAGGGCGAACAAGACCACAATCGGCATCAATTCTAGCCGACCTACCAGCATGCCCAGCATGAGGCTCAGTTTTCCGATTGCGCTAAGTTCAGCATCAGTAATTCCGACGCTGAGCCCTGCTGTGCCCAGGGCTGAAGCGGCCTCGAAGAGCACATCGGTTAGTTGGTACTGGGGCGAAACTTCGTGTATCAACACGACCGTGGTGAGCATATAAGTTACAATCCAGAAAAAAAAGAATACTCCCATACTGCGGTATAGCCGCAACGATTCTTCGTGCGAAAATACCCGATCGTTGAACCGGAGATGTAATTCGCGATCAGAATCGCTGATCCAGGAGAGTATTCTGTAAATATTTCCTTTAATAAGCAAAATAACCCGAAACAGCTTCACCCCTCCGGTGGTGGAAGCCGTGGCGCCGCCGATTAGCATGGCGGCGACTAGAATCAACAGGGCCGGCGTGCTCCAGTCCTTCACCGCCACCGTAGAAAAACCGCAGGTGCCTAATGCGGAGGTTGTCTGAAACGCAAGGTCAGACCAAGCGGTGGCTTTGTTCGCCCATAGGTTGTTTTCGTAGTAAAGTAGAAACGTGCCCAGCAAAAGCAGAGCAAAAAAAAGCTGGTGCTGGGGATTTTTGAGAAAACGGAGCACAGCTCCTTGGGTGAACCACCGGTGAAACAGGTGAAAGTTGTGTGAACCGATGATGATGATCAGGATCACCGTAATTTTCGACCATAACGAATAGTTTTCCAGACTTTGGTCGGTGATGCTAAACCCCCCGGTGCTGATAGCGGTCATGCCGTGATTAATGGCCTCCCAAAGCGGAATGCCCTGAACACACAGTAGTCCAATAGCCAAAAAGGTAAAGATGAGATATATCCACCATATTTTCGTCCAACTTACTTCGGCGTTCGGTAGCACCTCCTCTTCCTCGTCGTTTTCTTGCTGCTCATCATCTTGCTTGTCTTCTTCATCCTCTTGCTGGTTGTCCGAAGAGTAGTGCGCCGAAACTGCTGCCAGGCCCGGGTGCAAGGCTGAGATAAACACAATGATACCGACGCCGCCCACCCACTGCAAGAAAGATCGCCACCACTGCAAACTAGAAGGCAAACTGCTGGGCGAAGGGGCCAGGCTGAGACCAGTGCTGGTGTAGCCCGAAAGTGCTTCGAAGAAGGCGTCGATAAAATTGGTGAAGGGAGCCAACTGCTGCGCTGCCACCTGGGCCGCGGGTAGGCGGTGGGCCATGTAGAAAAAGGGTAGCGCCCCTAACAAACTAATCAGTGTCCAACCCAAGGTGGCCACCGTCATGATTTCAGCCGTTGAGTAAGCGGGACGTGATTCACGCCTTTGTTGATAAAGCGCCCAACCTAGCAATGTACTAAGTCCGGCGGTAACCAGAAAAGCCTCAACGCCCACTGACTCACGGAACAGCAATGCCACCAGCACTGACAACAAGGCCATCCCTCCTGGGACAAACAGTATGAGTCCTACGCCAGCGGCTACTTTTCTCAAGGGCATTAAATGTTGAGTCGGTATAACAGGTCTGGGTATCGCGATGTTCGATCCGTCATCCAGCAAATAAATGCAAAATCAGATAACTGTTAAGCTGGCTTTTATCGGCTTTGCCAAACAAAAATAGGCCTTGGCCATTATAAGGGTAAATCCACTTTTTAAACCCTCTTCTGCAATGGAAACACTAGGAAACGCAACTTTTGAAAATTATATCGGCTTAGAGCAAGGCTACTCCGAGATGGCCTACCAAATGACGGCCCACGTGCTCACCCTGGGCTATTCGGTGATGTTCGCCTCCTTATTGTATTTTGTTCTGACCATCAAAAGCTCAGCACCCAAGTACCAGATTTCTTCGGTCTTGTCGGGAGTGGTGATGGTATCGGCCGCCCTGTTGCTCTACGTACAGGCCCAAAACTGGGTAGATGCCTTTGCTTTTGATGCGGCTCGGGGGCGTTATTTCTTAGCGGAAGGTAAAGATTTGTTCAACAACGGCTACCGCTACCTCAACTGGTTGATTGATGTGCCGATGCTTTTGCTGCAAATTCTGTTTGTGGTCACGTTAACGAAGAGTAGCTTCACCAGCATTCGCAACCAGTTCTGGTTCTCCGGTTCGTTGATGGTGATCACCGGCTACATTGGGCAATTTTACGAAGTGACTGACCTAGTGGCATTTGCGGTATGGGGCGCGATTTCTACCGTTTTCTTTTTCCACATTCTGTGGTTGATGAAGAAGGTGATCAACGAAGGCAAGGAAGGGATACCCTTGGCCGGGCAAAAGGTGCTGAGCAGTATCTGGTGGTTATTTCTCTTTTCTTGGTTTCTGTACCCCGGTGCCTATCTTATGCCGCACCTGTTGGGTATTGAAGGAGCGTTTTACAATGAAACCGGAGTGGTAGCCCGACAAATGACCTACACCGTAGCCGATATCGCTTCTAAGGTGATTTACGGAGTGTTGTTAAGCAATCTAGCTCAAATCTTAAGCAAAGCCGAGGGCTATGAGTATAGTCGCCCTACGGAACGGAAGGCGGCATAAGATTACTTCTTCTCAATCTTGAACTCCACCCGGCGGTTGAGCTTCTTGTCAGCTGCCGTTTGTTCGTCCACAATGGGTTTGCTGCTGCCGTAACCCGTGGCCCGAACTCGATCGGGAGCGACACTACCAAAATCAATCAGGTAGGTTCGAATAGCATCGGCCCGTGACTGCGAAAGCTTACGATTCAACTCGGGATTGCCATCGGAGTCGGTGTGGCCCTCAATGTGTAACTGGATGCTGGGGTTGTCCATCAGAAAGTTACTGATCTTATCCAGGTCGGCGTACATCTCGGGTTTGATCTCTGACTTTCCGTTGTCAAACTCCATGTTGCTGAACTGGATCCGACTGGAAATCGGCATGGTCTCGAAGTTGAAGGTCCGGTCGCCCGTCAAGAAAAACACTTCTTCTAGCCGGAAAAACTCTGCCCCCTGGATGATGATCAGATAGCGGTTGTTGTTGATCAACTGAAAGGCAAAGGTGCCGTCGTCGCGTAATGCCTTGGGCGCTACCTCTACTCCGTTGTCCAGATCGATGATCGACACAATGCCACTGCGAAAGGGCTTGCCCGTCTCGCTATTCACCAACGACCCGTCCAGGTTGATGGTCGCCGTAGGCTTGGCCTCCATCGGCAAAGGGAACGAGTACAGATCAAGATCACCCATCTGATTTTCTACCGAGCGGGCGTAATACAAGTTCTGCGACTGGGCGTCGATGGTGAAGTAGAACTCGCTACCGGCACCGTTCACCAACGGGCCAATGTTTTTAGGTTCGTTCCAGATAGAACGGTAGCGGTACGACTTATAAATATCGTATTCTCCGAAGTTGAGCAGGTGTCCGTCCGAACTAAAGTACAGCACGTTATGCTCAGGATGGAAGAACGGGCTCACCTCACTGCCACGGGTATTCACCACCGGTCCGGCATTTTGTGGCCTTTCCCACTGTCCTTGCGCATTTCGATGGGTGTAGTAGATGTCAGACAGTCCGAAGCCTCCGAGCCGATCCGAAGCAAAATACAGCGTGTCTCCGGTGCGTGACAGCGAGGGGTGCGAATCCCACGAAGCACTATTAATGTGCGAGCCCAAATTGCGGGGAGGGCTCCAGGCTTGCCCTTCTTGCCGCGTCGACACGTACAGATCGCAACTGCCCGAACCGTCGGGAGCGTTGCAGCGCGCAAAAAACAGGGTGTTGCCGTCGGGACTCAGGCACGCCGACCCTTCGTTATAGGGCGAGTTGATGCCTTCCAGCGGTTCGGCCATCGACCAGTCATCATCCTGCCGGTAGCTCACCATCAAATCTTCGTTGTCCACTTCCTTGAGGCCCTGCGACCGCTTGTGGCGCTTGGAGGTAAACAATAGCACGTCGTTGCTCGCACTTAGGGCCGGTCCGTAGTCATTGGCTGAGGAGTTGAGTCCATCGCCCATGTTCAAATACACCCCGCGGGGCGGACGGAGGGTATCGATTTCCTTTCGAAACGCTACGAGTTCGTAGTAATACTCGAGCGGTACGTAGTCATCTTTCTGTTCTTCTCCGAAATCCTGCAGCAACTGCCGTGCTTCCTGGGCTTCTAATCCCTGGGGATGGTGTTTGAGCAGTAGTTTATACATTGCCACCGCCGCGGTGGTGTCGCCCTGTTCTTCTTCTAGCTTGGCTAGTTTCCAGAGCAAACCGCTTTCTTCGATAAAGTTTTTCACGCCGAACTGTTGCACGTAAGCAAAAAGACGCGAGTACAAAGCTTCGGAATCGGATCGCCGAGCCAGTTTTTGCAGCGTAGCAAACGCCTTAGCGTCGCGGTAGTAAGGGGTTTTATTGAGGTTGGGAAAGGTGAGCAGGGAGTATACTTTAGGCGCAACTGCGTTTTTGGCAGTATCCTGAAGCATAAAAGCACTCTGCGCTGGTTTTATCTGACCAAGCGCAAGGGTGCTCGCCCAAAGGCTGACGAAAAGTAGAACGTATCGTAGCATGCGGTTGCCCAATTGCCTGACAATCAGCAAAAAGCGGGCTACCTTCCGCTACCTGTAAGGTTTTGCTGGTTTTAATGCGGTAATTTACCTCGATACTTTGTATCGCCCATTGGTAGGACGGGACAGCGCGCTCCCAAAGGTGGCATAGCCCTTGCCCTATACCGGTATCGATAAAATTGAAACAAAATTAGCCGAATCGTGTCATTCTGGCACTGACGTATATGATGAATTCTAATAACTTGATCGACAACCTTTTTATTTCCCCCTTAGACGACGACGAAGCCGACGATTTAATCCAATTGGTCACCGACGATGAGGGAGACGATGAGCCGGAGGCGCTGCCCGACGAACTTTCTATCCTGCCCATCCGCAACACCGTGCTTTTTCCCGGAGTGGTGATTCCCATCACGGTGGGACGAAAAAAGTCGAGCAAACTGGTGAAGCAAGCCTACCGGAAGGGGAAACGTATTGTGGGAGTAGTAGCCCAAAAAGACAATTTTGCCGAAGAACCCGATCCGGGCGATATCTACCAGGTGGGCACCGTGGCCAAGATCATCAAAATGCTGGTGCTTCCCGATGGCAACACCACCATCATTATTCAGGGCAAGAAGCGTTTTAAAATCACTTCTTTTGTGCAGGAAGATCCTTTTCTGAAAGCGACGGTAGAGCATATTGAGGAAAAATTTCCGCCCAAGAGCGATCAGGAGGCGGTGGCCGTGCTGCAATCCATCAAAGAAGCCGCTGCGCGCATCCTGGAGCTCAACCCCGAAATTCCCCAAGAAGCCCAGGCCGCCCTGAATAACATCGACAGTCCTAGCTTTCTGACGCATTTCTTATCGTCGAATATCAACGTTGACGTGGCCGAAAAGCAAAAGCTGCTGGAGACCAACGACGGGATGGACCGCGCCAAACTATTGCTCGAGTACATGCTCAAGGACATTCAGGTGCTGGAGCTGCGCCGGGAGATTCACAGCAAGGTGCATTCAGATATTGACCAGCAGCAGCGCGACTATTTCCTACGGCAGCAGATGAAGGTGCTGCAAGACGAACTGGGTGACGGCGGACTGGACCAAGACATTGATAAAATGCGTCTGCGCGGCGAGAAGAAGGGGTGGGGTGAAGCAGTGCAACTGCACTTTCGCAAGGAGCTGGAAAAACTCTCTCGCATGAACCCGATGGCCGCCGAGTATCCAATCACCTACAACTACGTGGAACTGCTGCTCGACCTGCCCTGGAACGAGTTCACCAATGATAATTTCGATCTACGGAAGGCCAAGAAAATACTGGACCGCGATCATTACGGCTTGGAAAAAGTGAAAGACCGCATCATCGAGTACTTGGCGGTGCTGAAGTTAAAGCAAAACATGAAGGGGCCGATCTTGTGCCTCTACGGTCCTCCCGGCGTGGGCAAAACCTCGCTGGGCAAATCGATCGCCAGGGCCCTGGGGCGGAAGTACTGCCGCATGTCGCTGGGGGGCGTGAGCGACGAGGCCGAAATCAGGGGCCACCGCAAGACCTACGTGGGTGCTATGCCCGGCAAAATCGTTCAGAACATCAAAAAGGTGCAGAAGGGTAATCCAGTATTTATCCTGGATGAAATCGACAAAGTCCGGGCCGATTTTCGGGGCGATCCTTCGTCGGCCCTGCTCGAGGTGCTGGATCCGGAGCAGAACAGCACCTTCATGGACAACTACCTGGAGGTGGAATATGACCTGTCGAACGTACTCTTTGTCGCCACTGCCAATGCGCTGGATACCATTCCGCCTCCCTTGCGCGACCGGATGGAGATCATCGAGGTGACCGGTTACACCCTGGAAGAAAAGGTGCAAATTGCCAAACGCCACCTGGTTCCCAAGCAGCGCAAGGAGCACGGCCTACAGACCAAAGACATTAGCTTCGACAAGAAATCCCTGATCAGCATCATTGAGAACTACACCCGCGAGTCAGGCGTACGGAATCTGGAGCGAAAAATTGCCGCGGTGATCCGCAACTTAGCCAAATCGATTGCTATGGAAGAGGCGGTTGAGCAGAAGATCACGGAGGCCGAGGTGCGCCGTGTGCTTGGTGCGCCGGTGTTCGATAAAGAACTGTACCAGGATAATGAGTTACCGGGCGTGACCACCGGGCTGGCCTGGACGCAAGCGGGCGGCGAAATTTTATTTATTGAATCGAGCTTGAGTCGTGGAAAAGGGAAGCTCACGCTATCCGGCCAACTGGGCGACGTGATGAAAGAATCGGCCATGACCGCCCTATCCTACCTGAAATCGCGCGCCGATGGTTTGGGCATCTACCACAAGGTGTTCGACAACTACGATCTGCACGTGCACGTGCCCGCGGGGGCGGTGCCTAAGGATGGACCATCGGCTGGGATCACCATCCTGACGGCGATGGCTTCAGCCTATACCCAACGCAAGGTGCGCAATCGCCTGGCCATGACTGGCGAAATCACGCTGCGGGGCAAGGTGCTTCCGGTAGGAGGTATTAAAGAAAAGTTGCTCGCGGCCCGCCGGGCGGGTATGAAGGAGGTGATCTTGTGCGACAAAAACCGCAAGGATGTAGAAGAAATCAGCGAGCAGTACCTCAAGGGTTTGGAGGTGCACTACGTGCACTCGGTCGACGATGTGCTGGCGATTGCCTTATTGAAGCAGAAAGTGAAAAACTCGCTGGAGTTTGTGACGGAATAGCGGTCCACCAAACCGCGTTTGCGGGGGGCGATAACTTTAGGGGGGCGTTGCATTGCCGCTTCTTCTTGCATAGCTAATAATTTCACTACCTTGCCAAGAACAAGTGAATCACCCTCAACCGGCGATGCTCTAGCGAGATAGCTAATAGCGCCGTTACATACAACCTTTCAAATGCGCATAGGCGGCAAAAAAATTCACTGGGCATTAAGGCTTGTCGGAGTAGTGCTCGGGATGTTGCTGCTCATTCAGGGGGCGGTGTATTTCTTTCTCCAGCCAATCATCGGAGGGGCGCTGCGCGGGTCGGTGTATTACTTCACAAAAGGATTGTATGAGCTTGATTATGAGAATCTTGAGGTGCATCTCTTCCGCCAAAAGATCGCCCTGGAAGATGTCACTCTATCCTATGATACTGTCCAGGTTAATCTCTCCGGGCAGAAACAGCAAAAATACTATACCGGAGCCATTCGGCACGTGGACGTTAAGTTCCGGGAAATCGGTTATTTCTTATCCGGGCGGTACCTAAACATCGACGTGATCGATGTAAATCAACCTTCCGTGTTTGTCCACCGCTATCTTGCCCGTTCCCGATCCGACACTGCCCAGAACAGCGAACCCCTTAAGTTTAACACCTTTCAACTCATCAAGCCCTACTTCGATTCATTGGCGGTGTCCGTAGTGAGCGTGAAGCAAGCTACCCTGGGCCTCATCGAGCACCATGAGGGGCACCCTCCGGATAGCACTTCCTTAAATGACTTGGGAATGAGAATTGTCGATGCGCGAATTGATTCGGTGGCTGCCCAACGAGCCCACGGATGGCCTCATATGCAAGAGGCGGTAGTGTGGATGCGGGACCAGACGTTCACTTCATCGGACAGTTTGTACAGCTTTCGGGTGGATTCGATCGGAGTGGATCCGCTGCGGGGTCATGTTTTGGTGCAGCAGCTTTCGGTGGTTCCGCGCTGGGATCGCTACGAAATGGGTCGGCACCTGGGCCAATTAACCACCTGGATGCAGTGGGACATTGCCCGTATTGAAGTTCAGGACCTTGACTTCCCCCTGCTCACCGACTCACTGATCATAAGCGCTCAGCACGCCTCAGTTGACCGGCTGGACGTCACGCTGTTTCGAGATTTACGCTTGCCCCGCGGCGAAGCGCGAGCCCGTCCGCTGCTTCCGAAGTTGCTACAGTCAGTGACTACCCCCTTTAGCATTGACACCCTAACGGTAGCGGAGAGTGCCCTTCGGTACCAGGAGCACCGAGATTCGGCCGAGCGCGCGGGGCAGGTTACCTTTGCCGATTTATACGCTTCGTTCTATCAAGTCACCAACCAGACAAACGATTCTACGGTGGTTCTGGAAGCCGACGTACGCACCCACCTAATGGGTGAGGGCCAAGCCGAATTGCACTTTGAGTTTCCACTCACCGCCCCTCGCGGCGAGCACCGTATTCGCGGCAAAATGTACCGTATGCCTCTGGAAGCGCTGAATCCGGCGGTGGAGCCCCTGGCCTTTGCCTCCGTTAAGAGTGGTGTCGCTAACCACCTGGACTTTGAAATGCAGCTCAATGAGCAATCCGCGACGGGCGAGGTACGTTTTCAGTACGAAGATTTTAAAATGAGTCTGTTGAAAAAAGACGCTCCCGATGAGAAAAAGGGGATGAAATCGTGGTTGGCCAACTGGCTGGTGATTAAAAATAGCAACCCGGTGGGAGCCAAACCACTGCGGCCGGGGCCGGTGTACGCGCTCCGCGATTCTACCGGGTCTATGGTTCGATACTGGTGGTTGGCGCTGCGCTCGGGCCTGATGGTTAGTGTAGGGGTAGGAAGCCCGCCCGACGATAAGAAATCAACCACTGCCCGCGCTAAATAGTGGGTGATCACGCTTGTCGGTCGCTAACGTTCGTAAATTTTAATACCTTGTCGGCGTGAATGAACGACCTCCTTTCTTTCGTCGCTGGCGCACGGTGTATCTACTAGTGCTGGGCAACCTGTTGGTACTCATTATTTTGTTTTACTTGCTGACCCTTCGCTACGCATGAGCAGTTTGGACTGGGCAGTACTGGGAGGAACCTTGCTTTTTATCGTGGTGTACGGGGTGTGGAAAACCCGTGGCGACCGCGACATGGACAACTACCTACGGGGCGGCAACAGCATGAAGTGGTGGACCGTCGGGCTATCGGTGATGGCCACCCAGGCCAGTGCCATCACCTTTCTGTCGGCCCCGGGACTGGCCTTTGAGGACGGACTGCGGTTTGTGCAATTTTACTTCGGACTTCCCCTGGCGATGGTGATCATCTCCATCACCTTCATTCCCATCTACTACCGCCTCAAGGTGTACACCGCCTACGAGTATCTGGAAAGTCGCTTTGACTTGCGCACGCGGGTGCTGGGCGCAGCCATCTTTCTGGTGCAACGCGCTCTGTCGGCCGGAATATCCATTTATGCCCCCGCAATAATTCTGTCCAGCGCCGTGGGTTGGCCGCTGTCGTCCACCAGCTTGGTCATCGGCGTAGCGGTGATTATCTACACCGTCAGTGGGGGCACCAAAGCGGTGAGCCAAACCCAAAAGCAGCAAATGGCCGTGATGATGGGCGGTATGGTGGCGGCCGGGTTTATGATTATGCACCTGCTGCCTCCCGACATTGGCCTGTTCGACGCCCTGGAGGTAGCCGGAAGCATGGGACGACTCAACGCCGTAAGCTTCGAGTTCGATCCCTCCGACCGCTACAACTTTTGGTCGGGGGTGCTGGCAGGTACGTTTCTGTTCTTGTCTTACTTTGGTACCGACCAGTCGCAGGTGCAACGCTACCTCACGGGCCGATCCATCACTGAGAGTAGGCTGGGGTTGATGATGAACGGCCTGCTCAAGGTGCCGATGCAGTTCTTTATCTTGTTTGTGGGGGTGCTGGTGTTTGTCTTCTATCAGTTTTACCAACCGCCGCTGTTTTTCATTGAGAAAGGGCGCGAAACGGTGCAAACTTCGGTCTATGCCCCGGAGTGGGAAGCGCTGAACGAAAACTACGACGGACTGTGGAACCAAAAGAATACCGAAATCCATCAGTATCTGAAGCATCTGGAGCGAGACGACGAACCGGCGGCTGGGCTAAGTCGGCAGAAAATCAAGCAACTGAGTGCGGAAGAACAAAAGCTTAAGCAATCTGCTGAGTCCTTGGTTCATCGGGCCGATCCCTCTTTGGCTACCCAAGATAGCGACTACGTTTTCATTACCTTTATTCTAACGTACTTCCCTGAGGGACTGGTTGGGCTATTGCTTGCGGTTATTCTGTCGGCCGCTATGTCTTCCACTGCCTCCGAACTTAATGCGTTGTCTACTACCGCCACTGTTGATCTCTACCGCCGTTTGTGGAAGCCCGACGCATCGGATCAACACTATGTACTAGTATCGCGCGCATTTACCCTGTTGTGGGGTAGTCTGGCTCTATTTATCGCTCTGTTTGCTTCTCTGGCCGAAAACCTCATTGAGCTGGTCAACATCATCGGCTCCGTTTTCTATGGTCCGGTATTAGGTATATTCGTAGTGGCTTTCTACGTTCGGTGGATTCAGGCGCGGTCCGTTTTTCTGGCCGCTATCCTGACTCAAGCGCTCGTGATCGCGCTGTTTTTCACCACCACTATTGGTTATCTGTGGCTCAACCCAATTGGCGTTGGGCTGGTCATTGGCATTGCCAGCCTCCTACAAACCACTTTATTCCGGGTAGAGCCTGCTAAAACTGATACTGAAAGCCCACGTTGACGCCGAAGGAGTAGGGGTTGCTATCTAGGTTGCTGTCTACTCGGGTGAGCGGAGTAAGGGCAAACGCGTAAGTAGGTGTGAGCGACAAGTAGTAACGACCCAGCACGTTGTAGTTCACTCCTCCGCTCAGCAAGCCACTGTAATACACGTCGTTGTAGGGGCTCCCTTTTTCGGAAGCTGAAATCCGGTAGGTACTCAGCTCCGAAGCCGCGCTAGAAGCCGAAATAGCGTTTCGCAAAAAGAAGTTAGCCGCCACTCCCGAACTCAAGGTGAACTGAAACCTGCTGACCGACCGGCGGTATCCGACCTTCATAGGCACGGCGATAAACTCATAGGCATTGTTAAGGTCGGTGCTGGTGTTGGGAGCTTGGTTGAGGTTATTGTCCAAGGTGTTCGCATTGGTGGCCACGAATGCGTACTGTTGCCCCGAGGCCACGTCGGCTACCACCCAACGAGAAGCGGTGCTGGTGCTAAAGCGATTGTAGTCCACACCACTTTCCAGCACCCAATGGTCTGATAAACGCATTCCCACGTCAAATCCGTAGGTAAACGAGAGCTCCGGCTTGTTTTCTACCCCAATGGTAGACGATGAGGCGGGAGTTTCATACGAATTGGCACTTCTCAGCTCTGAGACATCAAGCGAAGGGCTGGGACTCGGACTTAGCGCCACCGCTCCAAAATCACTGGCATTGGCCTGAAACTGGGGATCAAAGTAGCCCGGTGCTAGCGATAATCCGGCAAAGAGAGACAGCGACGGACGGTCTTTCTCAGGCGAAGCGGTTGGAATCTGCGGCACCCGGTAGAGGGTCGTCTGCGATTGGGTAGGTAGCCGCAGGGGAGAGGTATCAGCAACCGTCTCTGACGCCACTGGCGCTACGGTAGCTACCCAGGTAACCTCCGACCGGCCTTCCTCAACGGTAGCGGGCTGAGCGGAAACTACCTGATCAGGATTATCGGACACTTCGCTACCGGGGTTAATTGCTGAAAAACGGCGCGCAGTATTGTCGGTTGCTTCGGCAGAGGATTCAGCCACCGGGACCGGTTCGGTTGGTGCCTCCGCAGGGTCGGAAGGACTACCGGAAGTCTGGTTGGGTTGATCAGCGGCTAAAGACGAGGATTCGATTTGAGTTCCGGTTTCAGTCAAAGGTGTTTCGGACGAAGAAGTACTCGCATCAGGAAGCGTAGGCAGCGAAGCAGGCGGGACTTCGGCGGATTGCTCGACCCGATTCGGAGAATTTTCTAAGTCAATTACCACGTTGGCGTTTTTTGTGGGTTGCTGGTCAATGATATACCAGGTTAATCCGGCGATGAGCAGCAGCAATACGGCCGCCACGGCGCGGTACAGCAGGAAGCCGCGCCGGTACTTGCCGGTTTCCTGCACGGCCAGTTCGCCCTCGATGTTCTTCCATACGTGGGCCGGGGGCGGAGTTTCGGCTCCCTCAAAGGCCTGTTGCCACTGGTTTTCCCAGGGCTTCTGGTTGGGTTGCATATCAGCCATGTTTTACCTCCCCTTTTTCGGTGATTAATTCTTGAAGCAGCAAGCGCGCTCGCGCGTACTGCGATTTAGACGTTCCTTCACTGATCTGAAGCATGGTGGCGATCTCGCGGTGTTTGTACCCCTCAATGGCGTGCAGGTTGAAAATTACCTGGCAACCCTGAGGAAGGGTTTGTAGCAGTAGTAGCAGTTCGTTGAAATGGTAGTTGGATAATGCTGTGTCATCGGTGCCCAGCGAATGCACTTCATCCACGTCCAGATGAGGATACAGGTACACGCTTTTTCGATGGTAATTCAGGGCGGTGTTAATCACAATGCGTTTGATCCAGTAAGCAAGGGTAGCCTCCTGGCGAAAAGTGTCGATGTGGTTGAAAACCTTTACGAAAGCCTCCTGAAGCACATCTTCGGCATCTTCACGGCACCGGCAATAGCGCAGGCAGACCGTCATCATCCGAGCGGAATACTTTTGGTAAAGCGCCCGTTGTGCAGCCCGGTCTCCTTTCATGCAGTCAGCGACCAGTATGTTGTCTTCTTGCATCGATGGCAGCAGCTATCGTAGTTGGTTAGTAATGTGTTGGGTATAATGACCCAGCGTTGTAACAAATGGTTGGAAAAGATACAAAAAAATATCCCAACAATTATTCTACCTTTGCCACTTACCTTCCCTTTCGCATGACTTTTCAAGATCTTCATCTCATCGAACCTCTGCTGCGCGCACTGCAAGCTGAGGGTTATACGCATCCCACGCCCATCCAGGAGCAAGCTATTCCCATTCTGTTGCGGGGGCACGACCTGCTGGCCTCCGCCCAAACCGGCACCGGAAAAACCGCGGCCTTTGCCCTGCCGATCCTCCAGCATCTTTCTGAAAACCGCTCTTCCGCCCGCGGAGCACGCCCCATCCAGGCCCTGGTAGTCACGCCCACCCGCGAGTTGGCCATTCAGATTGAAGAAAGCTTTACCGCCTACGGCAAGTATACGGACATCAAGAATCTGGTGATCTTCGGCGGCGTGAAGCAGGGTGCGCAGACCCAGGCCCTGCGCCGCGGCGTTAACGTGCTCATCGCCACTCCCGGACGGCTACTCGACCTGATGAATCAGGGTTTCATTAGTTTGAAAGATATCAAGTACTTTGTGCTGGACGAGGCCGACCGCATGCTCGACATGGGGTTTATCCACGACATCAAGAAGATTATCGCCAAGTTGCCTAAGCAGCGGCAGTCGCTGTTCTTCTCCGCTACCCTGCCGTCCGACATCGTGAAGCTGTCGCGGCAAATTTTGGGCGATCCCGAAAAGGTGGTCGTGCAACCCGAGCAAACCACCGCCGAGAAGGTGGAGCAAGGCGTTTTCTTCGTGAGCAAAAAAAGCAAGCCTAAGTTGCTGACCCACCTGCTACAAACCGAGCCGATCGATTCGGTGCTGGTGTTTTCGCGCACCAAGCACGGGGCCAACAAAATTGTGAAACAGTTGGGCAAAGCCGGAATCAGCGCCGAGGCTATCCACGGTAACAAGTCGCAAGGGGCGCGTCAACGGGCGTTGGGCAACTTCAAAAGCGGTGAAACCCCCGTGCTGGTGGCGACCGACATTGCCGCGCGCGGTATCGACGTAGAAGAGTTATCCTACGTGATCAACTACGACCTGCCCAACATTCCGGAAACCTATGTGCACCGCATCGGGCGTACGGGCCGGGCCGGGGCCAGTGGCGTGGCCTGGTCGTTTTGCGACGGTGAGGAGAAGGTTTACTTGCGCGACATTCAGCGCACCATCGATCAAAAGATACCGGTGATGGACGAGCATCCCTTCCCCGACGACGGCACCGAAGATCCTGCTCCATCACCCAACGGCCAGTCGGGCAACCGGGGCGGGGGAGGCGGACGTCCTAAACCGCGGCGTTCGTATCCCAGAAACTAGTTTGGTTTTTGGTAGAGCGGTCATTTTTTGAGAGATTGGTGTTCCAATTATTGTTGCCTCGGTTATGAACGAACAGCAACGTCTTCTTCGTCTCCTAAAGCTCATTTCGCTCTTGAGCTCGCCCCTACGGCGCACCGCCCGGCAGTATGCCGACCTGCTGGAAGTGAACAAAACCACGGTGTACCGTTACTTTCAGACCATTGAGGAAGCGGGCTACACCATCCGCATCGACGATGAAAAGCAGCACTATCTCGACCGAACTTCTTTGCGCCAGGGCCATCCCAGTCTCTACTTCAGCGAAGACGAAGCCCAGGTGCTGCGCGACTTGGTGAGCAGCTACGAATCGCCCCTGCAGCAGGATTTGCTCAACAAAATCTACACCCACTCCAACCTGCCCGAAATCGCCAACAGCCTAGCCGATGCCCAGCGGTCGGTGCGCTACCGTACCCTCAAGGAAGCCATCGACGAAGAGAAGCAGGTGGTGCTACGGCAGTACGTGTCGGTGAACAGCCAGGAGGTGCGCGACCGGCGGGTGGAGCCGGTGCGCTTTTTGCACCGCGATCTAATTCTAGAGGCTTACGACGTGGAGAAACGCGCCATGCGTCACTTCCGACTGGAGCGCATCGGAGAGGTGAAGCGCAGTACCACGGGCTACCAACACCGCAGCCAGCACGAAACGCACTCCACCGATCCCTTTCGGGTGGCCGACTTAGAACCGGTGGAGGTGCGCTTGCGCCTGACCCGTACCGCCGCCCAGCAGATGAAAGAATTCTATCCGGCCACCGAGGCTTACTGTCAGGAACTTGAAGAGGCCGTGATCTTTCGTGCCCCGGTCAACTCCCAGTATAAATTGCTCGACCGCTTGCTGCTAAGTCTCTGCGACGAGGTAGTGGTGGAAGAACCAGCGGCCCTTAAAGCCCACCTCAAGGAGCTCTGGGCGCAACGAACCCTCTGATTTTCACCGTATTCATCCTGTTTATCCCACCTTTATCCAAAAAATCCTGATCTTTTTTTAGGAGTTGCGGAGGGTGCAACTCCGGGAGCGTATCCTTGTAGTATAAAGCAAACAAACGTACTACAACATGACCCATCATACGCAATTTATCAGACTGTTGATCGCCGAACAAGTGTCTCACCTTATGCCGTTTCTTCAATCGCTCACCGAAGAAACCAAGCTTACCCTGATCCCCTACTTACAAACCTTGAACCAAGACTACCTAGGGTACCAGGACGAGCGATGCCCTCGGGGGCGGCGTGCCTCGGATGTTCAGGTGCACATGCTGGCGTTGGCATCGTTCGTGTGCTTGGATCGCGACAGCTTCGAGCAACTCAACGTGCACCACCAACTTTTGCAAGAACGGACACTGGAGACCGTGCTACCCTGGTATTGTCCTGCCTGGTTCAGCGACTACGTGAACCACTACGCCGAAGAGCACTACCTGCCTGCCTGTTTCTCCTACGATTATTTAATTCTCCTGATGCAACACGGCTGGGTGCGCCCCCACGAATCAGTGATCAGTCAATTTTTGCCGCAGCTTATTTATGAGCTGCGCGACCACCAGTGGACCTACTGCCCCGAGAACCTCACCCGACACGAGGTGACCGTTCAGGAGCACCTCTGGTACCTGTTCCTTTACGAAACCAACCTTAATTGGAGCGACCGTCAATTGCTGTACGGACCGGAGAGCCAGCACGACACCGACTGGAAGTACACGCTGAAGCTGCTGGCGGCGGGTCGGAAGATTGATCGTTGCCGGCTGTTGAGCGAGACGGTAGAAGCTGCTTCGCGTCCGTTTAATCCGGCGCTCCGCCAGTGGTTCCTGGATTTGCTAGACTACCTGGATCCCACTCCGGAAGAACTGCTAGTGGCTACCACTCAACCGCTGTCTAGACCTACTTTTCAGGGAATGCGCACGATTGCTGAGGTATGCCAGGAACTGTACACCACGCCTACCAAGGCGGCACCGGAGGAGTTAGCGGTAAGCCGTCGCGAACGGCGTCCGTTGCCCGAGAAACCACTCACCTGCCGTGATCCGGAACCCAACCCGAAGCAGATTGTGGTTTCTTTTCGGAGCTAAGCAAACGTAAATATTCCTCGTAGCTATTTACAATAGCGGTCAGTCGATGATCCCTATCTTCTGCGAATGCGCAATGGCTTCGCCGCTGTTCGTAAAGTAGCAGGTGGCCACCTCAAGCGACGCTATGTTCTTAAGGACATTTACAACCTGGGATTTACGGCGCTTGGCGGTTTGGCGGATGTAAACTGCGCGCACGTTCTTCGGAAACTGCTTGCACACGCGTTCGTACAAGTAAGGATCGTGCTGCGAATCGTCACCCAACAGCACGTACTCCAGTTGTGGGTAAAAGGTCATAATGTCTTGGATCTTCGTAAATTTGTGGTCGTGGTTGCCCCGCCCCGATGCGAAGAAATCGAGCAGATTCGTTTTAATCTTTTTTAATTTGATTACTGCCTTAGGCAACTCGTGCAGCGCCGCAAAACGCGTAATTAAGGCGTAGAGGTTCCACTCGCTGCTCGAGACGTAAAAAAATGCGTTAGAAGCTTCCGCACCGGCTTGGCCGGTACGGCTCAACGCCTGGTAGTGATCCACCACCTCGTCAAAAATCTTCCGGCGGTTCACGTTGCGAAACAACATCACGTACAGTTTTTTGAATACCCGATTGCTGTAGGAGATTAGAAAGGTGTCGTCGATGTCAGAAATAATTCCTAACTGACTTTTGTAAGGTTTCAGCAACTCACCCGTCGCCTCCACGGTGGCATCGCCCACCTGGCACTGCACATTATACGGATGCCAACCGCTTTCCAACGGACCGATAAACGGTAGATTGAAGCGAAAATAACCGTCTTCCATTGTCTTGGTAGTCACCTCCCAATCATGAAAGCGAAAGGTTACCTTTGCGTTACCGATGGGGTTCAGACGAAACATTCGAATCACTGAGTGAGCATGACTAAGACCGTTGGTTTCGGCCAGGGCCATAGCGTCGGGCGCCTTCGACCGAAAAACGTGCCCAAACACTATAATCTCCTCATCGTTTACGTAACCACGGTATACCTTAATATCAATTTTTTTCATACTTCAGTAGCTGGTTACTCCTTATATTTTTTTCTATGCCCAACCCCATCGAACCTATCTTACTAGTGGTAAACCCTATTTCGGGTGATCTGGAAAAAAGCGAGTTGATCCGACGGGTGGAGCAAGCCGTGCGGCCCCACCATCCGTTGGAAATATACACCACCACCGGCGTTGATGACCAGGCTCGGATTGCCGACTTGCTTAACACCTTTCGGGCCCGTCGGGTTTTGGTGGCCGGGGGCGATGGCACCATCAAACTGATGGCCGAGGTGCTGCGTGATCAGAAGACAGCGCTGGGAATACTGCCGACTGGTTCGGCCAACGGACTGGCCCGCAGTCTGAACTTGCCGACGGATCTGGGTGAAGCCCTTGCGGTAGCACTAGGCAACCACTTTCAAAAGGCTGATGCCCTGTGTATTAACAACGATCTGTGTCTGCACATCAGCGACTTGGGTATTAATGCCGAACTCATCCGACACTACGAAGCGGGAGACGTGCGCGGTAAAATTGGTTATGCCCTACAAACGATTCCCACGCTGATGAGTAGCAATATGCCATACACGTTCGATGTGACCGTAGATCAGGGTACGTATAGGAGACAGGGTATTCTGTTAGCATTGGCCAACGCTCAGAAGTACGGCACCGGGGCTAACATCAATCCCGAAGGGAAAATTGACGACGGAAAGTTTGAGGTGCTGATCTTTAAGAAGCTTGACGTGCTGGAGATAGCCAAAACGCTTCAGGAAGAAGTGCAGCTTGACGGTGACTTTGCCGAGTCGTTCACCACCACGCGGGCCGCAATTCGCTGTCAGCAATCGGTTCCTTTTCAGATCGATGGTGAGTACCGCGGCGAAGTTGAGCGCCTCGACGTGAGCATACTGCCCCACCATCTGAACATTGCCGTCCCCGCGTAACCGCTTTTCATTTTTCACTATATTACCAACATTTCCCAACGCATTCCCTCCTTCACTCAATCAATCCCTTACCTGCCATGACCACTTCCCCAACGCAAGACCTTTCTAAAAAACACGAACTGTTGTCAGACCTGTTCACCTATCCCCAAACCCCCGAAGAATGGGAGCCGTATCGCCTCACCGACGAGCAGGTGGCTTTCTTTCACGAGGAAGGCTATCTCGCCAACGTGAAGTTGCTTACCGATGAGCAGGTGGACGCCCTTAACGAAGAACTAGCGGCCATCACCGACCCCCAACACCCCGGTAACGCTTTGTTCTACGAGTTCCACTCCAATGAATCGTCCAATCCCGACGCGGTGCTGTTTCACTCGTTAGGCCACTGGCGCATCACGCCCGGTTTTCACGATGTACTCTGGAACCCGGCCTTCGTGATTGCCGCCAGCCAATTGCTTAATAATGTACCAGTGCGCTTCTGGCACGACCAGTTGTTCTGCAAACCAGCCCAGCACGGCGGGGTGGTGGCCTGGCACCAGGATTACTCCTACTGGACCCGCACCGCACCCATGCAACACCTTACTTGCTGGACTGGGCTAGACGACGCCAGTACCGGGAACGGGTGCGTACACTACATTCCGAAAAGCCACCGCTGGGGACTGCTCGACAAGCCCGAACTAGCCGGAGATATGGAGGGGGTGCTGGACTACCTCACCGATGAGCAAAAGGCCGCATTTAATCCCGTCCCCATTGAAATGAAGCGGGGCCACGCCACCTTTCACCACCCGCTCACCGTGCACGGCTCCTACGAGAACCGATCTCCGCGCTCGCGCCGCGCCTTTGTGGTCAACGTGTTTGCTGACGGCACCCGCTCGCTATCCGATGAACCGCTGCTCACTGGGGTGCCCGCCGTGCCTGAGGGACAAACCATTGACGGACAGTTCTTCCCCCTGTTATATCAAGCCAACTAATTTAGCCTCAAGCTCGCTTTGTCTCTCAACTTCATTCCCGCGCCGGTGGGAATCCCCCAACTCAGTGACTAATACCTTCGTTCGCTTTCCTCACCCCATGGCTACCCCTCCCGACTACCTCAATCCTGACCTGCCCACTGGTCTGGCTCACTTCACCCTTCCGATAGTCGAGGCAACTACTGATTCTTTGAATGGTTACGGTATTCTGGTAGAGGATCCGAAAGCGGTGGCCATAGAAATTGTGCGCTGGCCCGCGGCGGGGTGGCGACCCGTGGATACGGACAGTGGCGACGAGGGCGGCACCACCGAAGGCACTTTCGTGGCCACTTGGCGGGGAGACGTCCTCTACGGACGCAACGCTGCGGTGGGCGGACATTATATCTTGGGCTACGGCCTTGATCCAACGCAGGCCAAAGAAGATCACCAAAGTGATCCGAAGCAACTACTTCTCTGGCACGCCAACTACCACCCCGACGGCGGACAGTTGTTCTTCCCCCTGGACCGACAGCCTTTTGTGGTTCCCCTGGCGTTGCCCGGTGACGATGTGCATCCTAACCAGTTCGTTTGCTTCTGGTTCAGGGGTGAGCAGGGACTCTACATCCATCCCAACGTGTGGCACGAAGGGGTTTTCGCCTTGCGGGGTGAACAACGCTTCCTGGATCGCCAGGGAGCCGTGCACGCCCGGGTATCGGTGGATTTCGCCCGTGAATTTGGCGGACTGTTGGCCATCTCGTTTAATGAACTGCCTGCCGAATCCGTAATCGTTTAGGATTCGTATATTCATTAAATTCTCTCAAATGCCCTATGGTCGGTACGATTCGGTGGTATAAGTTGTTTTTGGTAGCCTTGGTAGGCATAGGGCTTGGAGTATCGGGGTGCTCGCTGCAACGCGTTCGTAAGGCGAAGAATATTCCTTACCGTGCCGCCAATCTTGCTTTCGGTACAGGAGTGCAACAGCTTAACGTGTATTCGCCGCGCCGAGTAAAACAACCCGCTCCGGTACTGATCTTTATCCACGGCGGCAGCTGGCGGTCGGGAAATAAAAAACTTTACTACTACCTGGGCAAGCGCTTGGCTCGGAAGGGGGTGGTGGCGGTGGTTATCGATTATCCTTTGAGTCCCGAAGCCCAGTACAACGAGATGGCGCACAGTGCCGCCCAAGCGGTGCAGTGGACGCATGAGAATATTGCCGACTACGGAGGTGATCCCGACCGCATTGTGGTGTCGGGCCACTCGGCGGGGGGGCATCTGGCCGCATTGATCACCGTGCGCGATGCGTATTTTGACACCTTGGGTATGGCCAATCCCATCCGGGGAGTGGTGCTCATTGATGCCGCCGGGCTGGATATGTACGGGTACTTATCGGAAAGGGCTCCCGAGGAGCGTAAGTACCAAACCACATTCACCAAGGACCCTGCCACCTGGAAGGCAGCGTCGCCCCTGTATCATTTGCACGGAGGCCTGCCGCCGTTTCTGATCTACCGGGGTGGAAAAACCTACCCTTCTATCATGAAAAGTAATGATAAGTTTGTAAATGCACTTCAACCCTACGGAAGTTTGCTGGATTATCGGATACAACCGGGGAAAAAGCACATCCCCATGATCACTCAATTTCTGTTTTCGTGGAATCCTCGCTACCGGGAGATTGTTCGGTTTGTGCAGAATTCAACTTCTGAAGCCAGTGCTTTTGCCCAGTAGTGCTAAGATCTTTATCGGTAAAAGTGGTTTCTTCCAAGAATTCTTAGAGCATGTTTAAAAATTTTCTATAGGTTTGAGCTTCAATCGGTTAAGGACTCTTTGGCAATTGGCCCAATATATCCAAGCCTCAGCACTGTTTGCTGTTTTTTCGTGATCTTTATCTAGTCTTCTCTGGAAATTAAAGACACCAAAAGTCTGCTCAGTGACCCATCGTATCTTCACCGGCACAAAGCCTTCAGAAGAAGGGGGACGGGAAGAAATTTCTAGTTCGATACTGGTATACATCTGGTCCAACCACTCTTTCAAATTCACTTTGTAAGCCATATCGGCAAAGATTTTTTTCACCCGATGAAGATAGCCTAGTATTGGGCTGACTACTCGTTGAGCCATCAGCCCGTCGTGCAAATTGGCCGCATGAATCACCGCTACCCATACTAAGCCAATCGTGTCAGTAAGGATATGGCGTTTGCGTCCGTTAATGCTCTTGTTCCCATCGATACCGGTATCTTCACTGACAAACGGCGCCTTTTTAATAGACTGACTATCAATGGATACCGCACTCGGAGTGGCTTCCCTGCCTAATTCTTTTCGTAGCATCATATTCAGAGAGCTATTGAGTCCCACCAATGTCCCATCTCTCTTCCACTTACTAAAATAATAATAAACGGACTGCCATTTAGGGTAACAATCCGGTAAATTTCGCCATTGGCTACCCGTACGTAGTATCCAGAAAATAGCATTAACAATAGCGCGTAAATCATATTTCCGTTTCCTTTGGATAGGTAGTTTCTCTTTGATAACTTCCCACTGCGGGTCGGTGAGCTGCTCGTATTGAGTTTGCATAAACTTTTGAGTTTTGGTTGACCCAAAGTTTAAGCACTGACCCGCTCTTTTCAAAATTTAAACATGCTCTTACAGCCTTGCTTGTGCCGTAGTGTTTTAGCCTTTTTTTTGCAGGAGGATTGTGATAAAGCATTCCCTTTTACAGTCATTATCAATGAAGAAAGTTATCAAAACCATCAACCAAGATTTTAGAGAGAAAAAGTTTTCGCTGTACGATCTGCTGGGTTACAGCCTGTTGGTAGGCATGATCCTTAAAATGATTGGCATGAGCTAGGCTCCGATCTCAATGTCCTTGTCATTTTCCCGGAAACGGAACAATCCAATCAGCGTGCCGAAAAGGAGTCCAGTCAACCTGCGTCAAATCAACGGTGGGGTCGGTGAGGGGCATCAGCTCGCTCCCGTTCACGCTCGCCTGAGCAGTGGCGTATACCTCCACGTCGGCATAGCCCTTTTGTTGACATTCATCCACTAACCGCTGGCTAAACTGCCAAATCATGTCCGGGTTGGCCGCCAGCTTACGCGCTTGCTTCGCGGTGAGATAGTCTGATGGCATGGCGTTCCAAATCTTCCCGGTAGCCGGATCCACCACCCGAAACGAGACGATACCCCAGCGGCTGCGAAGCATCATTCGCCAGGCCATGCGGTGCCCTTCTTCGGTCCACAGCACATCACCAGAGTAGCCGTGGTGTCGGAGCGGCAGATAAATTTGCCAGATAAAGTATACAGCAAACAAAGCGACCAACCAGCGCTGCTTCGGATACGGTGCCGTTACTACTGACGCTTGGCCGGGTTTGTCTTCAAAAAACCACCGACGAATCTGCTCGGGCGGAAAATAAAACACACAAATTCCGATCATCAGGTAGGGGAAGATACCGATGTGAAACACCGCTGAATTGAACAGATGAAAGGCCAGGCTGATCCCAAAGGCGAAGAGACGGGTTCGCCTCCAGAGTAGCAGGGGCACCACCAGCGCATCGAAGGCCACTCCCCCAATCGCAACTACTTTGGGTAGCCACGAAGCCTGCAACCAGGGACCGATGATAAAATAGTCGGCCTTGCTTGCCAACCAACCAGTAATAATTTCACCAGACAACCACCCGGGATAGAGTTTGGCCGCCGCTGCGAAGAAGTACACCAAGCCCACCTGTAACCCAAAAATCAGCAAACACCAATGGGGGCAGTTCAGCGACTGAGCCACCCGGCCCTGCTTCACATCGAGCGACCAGTAGCGGTGGGCGGGCACAATAGCCATTAAGCCACACAGTAGAATCAGCAAGTAGTAGTGGTTGTTGTAGCTCGTTTTCTGTAACAAGTAACTCACCGTCCAGAGTAGTCCGAACGAGGTCACCGCGAAGCGGTAGTGGTAGCCCAGCATCACCATGATGCCCAATGCCGCCATCGCGGCGTAGAGTGCGTACATCGTCTCACCCACTAGGGGTTGCAACCAATCAAATCCAATGAAATTGAAGGTGAAAGCGGGTTCAACAAAGACGCGCCGCACCCAGCCGGTGGCAATGGCTCCGCCCGACTCTAGGGCAATGAGCAGGCCAAATATCCCTCGAAATAACACCAACGGACTGTTGTCGACCGGACTAAACAGCAGATGCCACCAAGAGGATTGCCAGGGTTTGCGGAAAGCGACGGGAGACAGGTGGGAAGGTAAGTTAAGGGTGAAGCGCTTTCTGAAGCGCCAGAATGGTTCCTAGGTGCAGACCTTCGTGATAGTTATTGAACAGTATAGCATCGTCTACGCTGGCAAGCGTTACGTTGGTTGCCGTAACAAACGAATCATACTCACGAAATAAACCCAATTGATAATCGTCCGAGGTTTTTTCTACGGTTGTAAAAAGTAGTTTCTGAATCGTTTGTACCTCTTCAGGAGTAGCCTTGCCGTCGGGCACCGTTCCTCTGCGGTAGCGCTCGATCATATCGTCAACCACCAGCGTAGTGAGGCCCGAGCGGCGGTAGATCAGCAACTGTTGAATAACCACCGAGTGGCCAATGTTCCAGAGGATGTTGTTGCGAAAGCCGGGGGGTATTTCATTCAGCACCGCCAGCGGCATCTGTTTGAGGTAGTAGTAAAGTACCTTGCGGTGTTGTAATAGAATTTCGAGAGATTTGTCCATAGTAGCAGCTTGGTGGACAAAGATATCACTTTTGTTGGGATGTAACTATCAAAAAAAGAACTGCTAGCGCCGTTTCCAGAACGTGGCAAGTTAGGATGGCATCAAATCTCGGACAGTGAGTTGCAGACTGCTGTGGCCGTTGTAGTGGTTTTCTTCCACTGAATAAGCCATCCGGAAGGGTTGCTGATCGCAAATGCTATCGTAAAAATGAGCCATCCCAAATCCGATCGCGCTGAAGCAGTAATTGGTTCCGCGCTCTTGTACGGTGAATTTTAGATGTTTTTCTTTCAAAACCTGAGGGTGCCCCACCACTTCCAGGTTGTCACTCACAAAAACCGGCCGCATATTGCCGGGTCCGAAGGGAGCCAGTTGCTTCAGTACCCCGTAGAAGCGGTCGGTGACATCGGTAAGAGAGACTTGCTGGTCAATATCGAGCCGAGGAATTAATTGTTCGGGAGGAATTTTTTGCGCGACCGATGCCTCAAATTTTTCTTGAAAAAGAGGGATCTTATCAATGGATAGCGTGAGTCCGGCAGCGTGGGTGTGGCCACCGAACTGCTCTAGCACCTCCGCACAATCGTTGATCGCATCGTACACGTCAAAGCCGTTTACCGAGCGCGCCGAGCCGGTTGCCTTTCCGTTAGATTCGGTAAGGATGATGGTAGGCCGATAGTACTGCTCGATGCAGCGAGAAGCCACGATACCAACGACCCCCTTGTGCCACGATGGATCGTACAGCACCGTGCTTTTGGCCTGCTCTAGGCGACTATCCCGGCGGATCATGGCAATGGCCTGTTGGGTGACATCCGTATCATGCTCGCGCCGCTGGCTGTTTTGTTGATTTAGTTGCGTAGCCAAGCGCGTTGTAGTAGCTTCATCCCGAGCCAACAGCAGTTCTACGGCCGATTTGGCGTGCCCCATGCGGCCCGCCGCGTTGATGCGGGGTGCAATCCCGAACACCACGTTGTCGATGGTTAGGGGAAAATGCAAACCGGCTACCTCAGCCAAGGCTTTGAGTCCGGATTGGGGCGACTCGTTGAGTACTTTTAGCCCGTAGTGAGCGAGTATTCGATTCTCGCCGGTGATAGGAACAATGTCGGCCGCAATGGCCACCGCTACCAAATCTAGCAAGCGATACAATTCGCCGACCGGACGTTTGGTTGCTTGGCAGAAGGCTTGGAGGAACTTGAAGCCTACCCCGCATCCACATAATTCTTGGTAAGGATACTGGCATCCGCGCTGCTTTGGGTTAATGATGGCGTGGGCGGGGGGAAGAATATCGCCGGGTCGGTGGTGGTCGCCAATGATAAAATCGATGCCCAGTTGCCGGGCTTCGTTCACTAAGTTGACCGCCCGGATGCCGCAGTCAAGAGAGATGATCAGGCTCACCTGCTGGGCGGCAGCGTACTGAATGCCCTGCGAGGAAATACCGTAGCCCTCATCGTACCGATCCGGAATGTAGTAGTCTATCTCCGGATAGATCTGACGGAGAAAGCCGTACACCAAAGCCACCGAAGTGGTGCCGTCTACGTCGTAGTCGCCGTACACTAGAATCTTTTCGTCTCGCTGTATGGCCAGGGCCAAACGACGAACCGCATGGTCCATGTCTTTGAGTAAGAAAGGATCGTTTAGATTTTTAAGGCTGGGCCGGAAGAAGTCTTTCGCCTCGGCGTAGGTGCTAATGCCCCGTTGCAGCAGTAAAGCAGCCAATGTGCGGTCAACATTGATGGTGTTCGCTAATTGGTCTGCTTGCACCTGGTCAGCCGTATCTTTAACGATCCACCGTTTCTGCATAATAAAACTCTACTTTTTTAGCTCCATTTGATAATCGCCCGATGCTTTCACCGAACCCAAATTAGGAATATTGGGAATGGTTATTTCTGGGACGGAAGTGAGCAACGAGAAGTCGGTATTGCTGATACGCTGGATGACAAACGCTAAGCTGCTTGACCCTAATAAAGTCTGGGCATCTTCCAGTCCGGTAATTGTTATCGTATTCTGATCCTCGCTAAGTGACCAGCTACCGGAAGCGTCGGTAGTTCGCTGGGGCGCTTTGATTGAATACGTGAGGTCCTGGTTAAAGGTGATCTTAGAATTTTGAGGAATGATCGTCAGCGTATCTACCAACTCTTTGATAACACTTTCGGGGATCCCAACCGGAAGGCCACTCACGGTAGCTTTCACATTGGTCACCTTTTGCGATTCTAGGGTCCAAGTACCGAGGATAAGTGGTTCACGGTCGATATCTTCCTCGTCGTCGCCGCAGGATACCACAAAGGCAAGCGGTAATACAACAAAAAGCAGAGCTAAAGATTTTAGTGAGGCCTTCATAAGAAAGAGGGGGGTAAGTAAACAAACATGTTTACAAGAGCACGCCGCAAAATACAGTATATTGTAGCCTTTTGCTCGCTATGTCTAGCAATTAGTTTAAGGAAGCACTGTTGCGCAGTTGCTCTAGCACATCCTTAATGGGACGGCGCTCACCGTTTTCGTAGGGAACAATCCAGGCGTCGCGTACTCCCATTTTCCGCAGGTACTTTTTAAACTTGTCGGCTTCCCAATAATCGCGAAAATTGCCTAAAGTGTACATCTGTACGTTATCGGGTCCATTTTCATCCCTGAAATTTTCGCTGGTATCGTAGGCGGCCAAGTCTTTTCCTTGCCAGGCACCAATCTGTACCCTAAACACCAGGCCTTGATCGTACTGCTGGTCTTCGCTGCTGGCCATGGGCACGTTCTGCGGCTGTTCGGGAGCGCTGGCTTGAGCCTGGGTTAAATCCTGCTGCAACGTGCGCACCTTTTCTTCCAGTTGTTTCACCTGACCGTCTTTGGCGGATAGTTCGCTTTTGGTAGAAGAAAGTTGACTTTCTAGCTCACTGGCCTTGGTCATCAACCCGTCTTGCTGCTCTTGTTGCGCCTGAAAGTCAGCCGCGCTCATTTTCTTCATGGCCTTGAGTTGCTTTTTCTTCTCTTTTTTCAGGCGCTTGCGCTCCTTTTTAGAAAGTTTTTGCGCCTGCACCGTTTCCGGAACGACCGCCAAGCTCAGGACGAAGAGGATGATAACACATAGATACTTCATAAGGGTACAATTTGTGGTTTACGATAGTCCGCAGTCAATGGTCCACCGTCCGCAAAAAAAGCATTGCTTTTCTACTGTGGACTATGGACCATCGACCGTGGACTAAAACCTCACTTCAAACTCCCTACCATCTTTTCGGGCACCACCCACGTATCGAACTGTTCAGCGGTTAGGTGTCCACTATCTACGGCGGCTTCGCGTAAGGTTGTGCCTTCTTCGTACGCTTTTTTAGCAATTTTTGCCGCTTTCTCGTACCCAATGTGCGGATTTAGGGCGGTGACCAGCATCAGGGAGTTCTCCAAATTTCGTTGAATGACCGGGTGGTTGGGGGCGATGCCCTGGGCACAGTTAGCCTCGAACGAAGCGCAAGCGTCGCCCAGCAAACGAGCGGAGGATAGTAAATTATAGATCATCAGGGGTTTGAATACGTTCAGTTCGAACTGGCCGTTCATTCCGCCCACCGAGATTGCCACGTCGTTGCCGATGGCTTGGGCGCACACCATGGTGAGGGCTTCGCACTGGGTGGGGTTCACCTTGCCAGGCATAATGGAGGAGCCGGGTTCGTTGGCGGGAATCAAAATCTCGCCGATACCGCACCGGGGGCCGGAGGCCAGCATCCGAACGTCGTTGCCGATCTTCATTAAACTCACCGCCAACTGCTTGAGTGCTCCGGAGGTCTCCACGATGGCATCGTGGGCGGCCAGTGCTTCAAATTTATTATCCGCACTCACGAAAGGGTGTCCGGTATGCTGAGCAATCTTTTCCGCCACCAGCGTGGCATAGCCCGCCGGGGTGTTGAGTCCGGTGCCCACCGCCGTGCCGCCCAGGGCCAGTTCGGCCAGGTGGGAAAGGGTATGCTGCACCGCCCGGACCGCGTGGTCAAGCTGCGAAACGTAGCCGCTGAACTCGTTGCCCAGGGTCAGGGGAGTGGCGTCCATGAAGTGGGTGCGCCCGATTTTAACCACGTCCTTAAAATCATTGGCCTTTTGGTGAAGGGTATTCCGCAAAGCCATTACGCGGGGAAGCATTTGCTCTGCCACCATTTTGTAGGCAGCAATGTGCATGGCCGTCGGGAAGGTATCGTTCGACGACTGGGACTTATTGACGTCGTCGTTGGGATGAATTTTTTTAGTGGGATCCGAAAGATCACCACCCAAGAGCACATGTGCCCGGTTGGCCACCACTTCGTTCACGTTCATGTTGCTCTGGGTGCCGGAACCGGTTTGCCACACTACTAGGGGAAATTCATCGTCATGGTCACCCGCTAATATCTCATTGCACACCCGGGCGACAAGTTGCGCTTTTTCTTGATCAAGTACGCCTAACTCTTGGTTTGTTTCCGCGGCTGACTTTTTGAGGATGGCAAAGGCATAAATAACTTCCAGCGGCATGCGGGTGGCGGGGCCGCCAATATTGAAGTTTTCGAGCGAGCGTTGCGTTTGTGCACCCCAGTAGCGTTCGGCGGGCACGCGCACTTCGCCCATGGTATCTTTTTCGGTTCGGTGGTTCATTGTTTTAAGGTATGTTTGTCAGGTTTAGACACTGATTTATTCCGGCGGTGCTTTCGTTACCAGGCACACTGGTGACGGGCCCATTCCGGCTAAATCTCCGAAAAAATTTACTTAAATACCGTAAATGTAGGTTATTTGTCGCCTGCCCCTGCTCTTCCGGGGATTCTCACCACTTAGCATCACCCATTTATGAAAAGAAAAAAAGGCCGCCCCCCCCAGAAAACTACCCAGGAGCCTGACGCAATGGCTGCCGCACCCAGTCAGGATACGATGCGTCTCAACAAGTACATCGCAAATGCCGGAGTGTGTTCTCGTCGGGAGGCCGACGTGCTCATCGCCGATGGCGAAATTCAGGTGAACGGACAAGTGGTGACCGAGATGGGGCAACAGGTAGCCATCTCGGATCGGGTGACCTACCAGGGAAAAGTGCTGAATCTGGAAAAACTGGTGTACGTGCTGCTCAACAAACCCCGGGATTTTATCACCACAACCAGCGATCCGCAGGAGCGCCGCACGGTGATGCAATTGGTGGCCAAAGCAGCGAAGGAGCGCATCTATCCAGTAGGACGGTTGGACCGCAACACGACGGGCTTGCTATTGTTCACCAATGACGGTGATCTGGCGAAAAAGCTGACTCATCCTTCGCACGGGGTGAAGAAACTCTACCAGGTGGACCTGGATCGGCCCATTGCGGATGACGATTTTTTCAAAATTCAGGAAGGGTTGGTGCTGGAAGACGGAGTGGCCACCGTGGATGAAATCGGAATTGTGGATAGTCGTCGAACCAGTTTGGGGGTGCAGATTCATATTGGTCGTAACCGGATTGTACGCCGGATATTTGAGCACCTTAACTACGAAGTGCTCCGGCTGGATCGGGTGATGTACGCGGGGCTTACCAAAAAAGATTTACCCCGGGGAAATTGGAGGCACCTTTCAGCGGCCGAGATCATTCAACTCAAGCACCTCAAATAAAAAACCCATCGATTAGCCGACGGGTCTTTTAATTCACTACCTAACCAAAAATTTGGCAGTCGGGTTGGAAGAAAGGAAGAACCCATCTTGGGATGTGGGTTCTTCTTTTATACACTACACAACCTAACCTAACTCTTAAGAAAGCCAGTAGAGGAAAAAGGAGGGCCCGTCTTGGGATGCAGGCACCTCATTTATTACACTACACAACCTAACCTAAATTTTAGTACTGTTGCCCGGGCCCGTTTGGCCTCGAGTATATTCCTTACAGGAGGATCGCCAAGCTCAGCAAACTACTGCTGGCTTGTAATCCTGCTTTATCTAGTGCTCCCTGGTTGATCTTGAACCGTAGCTTAGATCCATCTTGCACAAAGCTCACGGAAGCGCCCTTGGCCGCCAGATCTTCTTCGGTGACAATTAATACATCGCTGCCAGCGGCCGCCATCAACTGACTTAGTTGGTCTGACTTGGTTTTTGGCAGATAAACTATTTCACATTCCTTGGCTTCGGCGGCGGTGGTAATTACCTTCACTACGATACCGCCCTTGTTCTTCAAATTATCCTGCAGTTCGGTGGCAACTTCACTCTCTTCCCACACCCCAATGGTGTGTCCTTGTCCCCCGGTTCGTTGCCAGTTGATGTACTTCGTGAAATTGTACATGTAGATTGCCTCCAGTTTCCGCGTAGGGACTTGTGCTATTCCTTCTATGGTGAAGGCCAGACAAATAATGAGGAGGAAGCTGCTGTACTTAACGTTCATGTGGCTGGGCTTCGAAAACGGCTATCGTTATTTTTATAAAACTTATGAAACAAAAATAGGCGCTGCCGAGAAGATTATTTGACGGGATTTTTTAATTATCCTACACGTGTAATTTTGATGCATCATTATCTACCGAAAAAGGGGTCACCATTTTCGGTTCTCCCGCGGCGGAGGCTGAGAAAGTAGTATAACTGGCCCTAACTGCGATAATTCATCTTTTGATAGGGGATAAGAACTTTCTGCTTCATTTTCATGTCCTAAAAAAGTGAATTGAATCAGGTAGGTATTTTAAGGAATACGCACTTTTTTAAGAATAATTGAGAAGAATAGCGAAGCGAGTAGCTCTTTTTCCAATCTCTAATTTGGTATATTTGTCTGCGGATCGGAGAAAGAAAGAGAAAGTAGCCCGCACGGAGGAGAAAAAAAGCCTCTTTTCCGAAGAGAAAAGAGGCTGTGGTGATGAGTGGGCTCGAACCACCGACTCACGGATTTTCAGTCCGATGCTCTACCAACTGAGCTACATCACCGTAAGCGGCTACAAAGCTAGCTAATTTTTATAGTGCCACAAAACATTAACCGGAAATTTAACCACGTATGCCCCATTACCTAGGTCAAATTGCTTTTTTTCTAATCGTAGGAGTCGCCTCATTTCTGTTGTACCGGCGCATCAGCCGCATCCGGGCGAATATCTTGCTAGGACGGGAAACCGAGCGCACGGCTCGGACCGCCGAACGTTGGAAGACGATGCTGCTGGTAGCGTTCGGACAGAAAAAGATGTTCAAGCGCGTGATTCCGGCTTTCTTCCACCTACTGATCTACGTGGGATTCATTGTGATCAATCTAGAGGTGCTGGAGTTTGTGCTGGATGGGCTGTTGGGTACCCACCGCCTATTCGTTCCCTTTTTGGGTGACTTCTACGCAGTGCCGCTTAATATCTTTGAATTCCTGGCCGTGGCCGTTATTTTGGCCTGCGTGGTGTTTCTGTGGCGACGCAACGTGCAGAAGGTCAAGCGCTTTCATGCCCAGGAGCTCACCGCTTGGCCCAAGCTGGACGCTAACATCATCTTAGTAGTAGAAATTATCCTGATGCTGGCGATTCTGACCATGAACGCTACCGACCAAATCCTACAGGATCGCCCGGACGCTGGCTACGCTCTAACCGGCGACTTGTTCTTCAGTTCGTTGATGATCCCGCTGTTTCAGGGCATGACTACCGGTACCCTAATCTTGGTTGAGCGGTTTATGTGGTGGTTTCACATTATTGGTATTTTGGCCTTTGCGGTGTACGTGACCTACTCCAAGCACCTGCACATTTTTATGGCCTTCCCCAATACTTACTACTCAAAACTGGAACCTAAGGGAGAAATGGATAACATGCCCGAGGTGACCAAAGAAGTACAGATCATGCTCGGCGCGACGCCGGAAAATGGCAGCGAAGCACCTCCCGCTGAGATCGCGCGCTTTGGAGCTAAGGATGTAAACGATTTGGCCTGGACCGATTTGATGGGAGCTTATGCCTGTACGGAGTGCGGCCGGTGTACGGCGATGTGCCCGGCCAACCAAACAGGGAAAAAACTTTCGCCCCGTAAAATTATGATGGACACCCGCGATCGGGTGGAGGAGGTGGGGAATAATAAGGAAGGAAAGGGCTTGGAGGACGGAAAGACGCTGCTGGATGATTATACCACGCGAGAAGAAATTAATGCCTGCACCACCTGCACGGCCTGCGTAGAAGCTTGTCCAATCAATATCAATCCGCTGGCGATTATTTTACAAATGCGCCGCTACGTGGCCATGGAAGAAGCCCGGTCGCCCGCGGCCTGGAATGCCATGTTCTCGAACGTGGAAACGAATTTTGCTCCCTGGAAATTTGCGCCCGCCGACCGCTTTAATTGGGCAGACGAGCTCAAGGTTCAGGAAGAAGCAGCAAAACCAGGGGAAGAGAAATAAACTAAGAAATATACTTGACGTGAAAAATACGATGAAAATACCAACGATGGCCGATCTGACTGCGCAGGGCAAGCAACCCGAAATACTGTTCTGGGTGGGCTGCGCTGGGTCGTACGACGATCGCTACAAGCGGGTAACCAAAGCGTTTGTTAAAATTCTTAACGCGATAAACGTAGACTTTGCGGTGCTGGGCACCGAAGAAGCCTGTACCGGTGATCCGGCGCGCCGGGCGGGCAACGAGTTTCTGTTTCAGATGCAAGCCGCCGCCAACATTCAGGTGCTAAACGGCTACGAGATAAAGAAAATAGTCACGGCCTGCCCACACTGCTTCAACACGATCAAAAACGAGTATCCCGAACTGGGTGGCACCTACGAGGTGATTCATCATTCTACCTTTCTTCAGCAACTCATCAACGATGGCAAGCTTAAAATGGAGGGGGGCGGCACCTTTAAGGGAAGAAAAATCACTTACCATGACTCGTGCTACCTGGGCCGGGCTAACAATATCTACGAAGCGCCCCGCGCGGTGCTCGAGGCGCTGGATGCCGATTTGGTGGAGATGAAGCGCTGCCGTACCCGCGGATTTTGCTGCGGAGCGGGCGGGGCGCAGATGTTTAAAGACTCCGAACCGGGTCGGGAAGAAGTGAACATCAACCGCACCAAAGAAGCGCTGTCCACGGGGGCAACCACCATTGCGGTGGCCTGTCCGTTCTGCATGACCATGATGAGCGACGGGGTAAAGAACCAGGAAAAAGAGGACACGGTGCAGGTGAGAGATTTAGCCGAGCTAATTGCTGAACGTCAAGGACTCTAACACCAGATTATTTCTGGAAAGTTGCTTCTGATATTTATTATATTTGTGTTATACGCAACCAGAACTACACCTATTCTAACGAACGTCTATGTTTATTTCCTTTGAGCAGCTACCCGAAAACGCTCGGGTGTGGATCTATCAGGCCAACCGCCCATTCACCGATGAAGAAGAACGCTTCGTTTTGCAGCAAGGTAAGCTATTCGCTCAGCAGTGGGCCGCGCATGGTCAGGGGTTGCGCGCCTCAGTTACCGTGCTCCACCGCCGCTTCGTAGTGGTGGCCGTTGATGAGCAGCACCAGGCGCCTACGGGCTGCGCTATCGACGGTTCCGTTGGCTTCGTTCGTTCACTAGCGGGGATGCTTCAGAACCAGAGCGCGCCGGTTGACTTCTTTGACCGTACGCTGGTTGCTTTTTGGTTGAATGATTCGGTCGCATTGATTCCGCTAGCCAAGGCTAAGCAGCAAATCTCTGACGGGCAAATTCAGCCTGACACACTGATATTCAACAACCTTGTTGCTACCAAAAGCGAACTAACGGAGCAGTGGCAGATACCCGTTCAGAATTCTTGGCTGGCGCGTTATCTGCCAAAGGTGAATGCGTAAGCAAGGGCTTCTTCGGGCAGGAATTACATACTTTCTGACCGTAAAAATCGTTTCATGGTAAAAATCAGATTATCCTATGATATTTATTGATAAATATGGGTCGCTACTGTTTGTTGGGTTAGCGGTGCTCATTTTGGCTTCGTGCAGCGCGGGAAAACGCGCGTTGGTGAAGGGGTATAACAGTTTTGAAAGCGGCGAGTACGACGTAGCCATCGGTGAGTACCAAAAAGCCCTGAACGAAGGTCTGGAAGTGGGGGAATCTAACTACAAAATTGCCGAAGCCTACCGACTCAGCAACCGCCTTCAGGAAGCGCTTCCTTACTACGAAGCCGCCATTGATATGGGAGTTGCCGATTCGGCAGCCGTCTTTAACTACGCAATGGCGTTGAAGCAAAATAGCCGCTACGACGATGCCCGCACCCAATTGCAAGCGTATCTCAAGCTGTCCAGCGATACCACGCTAGAACATACTAAACGTGCCCGGCAGGAAGTAGAAAACTTAGATTTGGTGGAGGAGATCACCTCGCAAGATGTCTACTACGAGATCGAGGACCTAAGCGCCGTCAACACGGCGGAAGCGGAATACGCCCCCGTTGTGCACCGCGGCGATTTCTACTTCACCTCATCGCGGGGAAACAGCAAGGTATACAAGGGCACCGGCACCGGATTCACCAATATTTTTAAGGCACCCATGAGTGGCGACAGTGTGGCCATTCAGCAAGCGCAGACGCTAGGCGAAGAGTTCACAACTGATATCATCAATGAAGGAGCCATTACCTTTTCGCCCGATGGAAGGCTTATGGTGTTTGCTCGGGGCAACAACGGCAAGCGCAAGGGCACCAAAGACGTTAACCTATATATGTCGATCTACAAGCAGGGCAAGTGGAGCACGCCGCAGTTGATGACGATTAGCGACCCCGACGCCTGGGATTCTACTCCCACCTTTAGTCGTGACGGCAAAACCTTGTATTTTTCCTCCAACCGCCCCGGTGGGCAGGGAGAAAATGATTTGTACTCAGCGCGCTGGGACGGTTCGCGCTGGAGCAACGTCCGTAACATGGGTGCCCCGATCAACACTCCGGGCGATGAGATGTTCCCCTACGTGACCGACGACGGAAAACTGTATTTTTCGTCCGATGGGCATCCTAGCTTGGGCGCGCTAGACATCTTTGTGGCCGTGCGCCGCGACGGCGAGATCTCTATTGAGAACCTGGGCCCGCCCGTTAACTCCACGGCCGACGATTTTGGTATGTCCTTCACCACCATCAAGGATGGCTATTTCACCTCGAACCGCGCTTCGGGCAAAGGAGATGACGATATTTACGCCTTCGTGAACAACGACCCTAACCTAAAAACGGTTAACTACCTCCTGGCCGGAACTACGCTGACTACCGACGAAGAATCGGGAGAAGAGAAGGAGTTGAAGGATGTGAAAGTGCGGTTGGTGTATCCCAGCGGTGGAGTGATCGCCAACGCTAACTCGGGCGATGAAAGCGCCTTCCGGTTTCCGGTGGAGGGTGGCACCAACTACGAAATCGTGGGTGAGAAAGAAGGATACTTCACCACCCGCTTGCCCTTTACCACCATCGGCAAAACCATTCCCCAAGAAGAATTGGTTAAAATGGTGACCGACACTACCTTCACGACCCAACTGGTGCTCAACAAGATTGTGCTGGACGAATCAATCGTGCTGGAGAACATTTATTATGATCTTGATGAATCTTTTATCACGGATGCGGCGGCCCTGGAACTAGATAAGCTGGTCGCTATCCTAGCAGATAATCCTAGCATCAGTATTGAACTGAGTTCCCACACCGATGCGCGGAACTCCAACGATTATAACCAATCACTTTCTCAACGCCGGGCCGAGTCGGCGGTGCGCTATCTGGTAGAGAGCAGTATTGCTCCGGAGCGCATCACCGCGAAGGGGTACGGTGAAGAACAGCTAATTATCAAGAACGCGGTCACCGAAGAGCAGCATCAGGTGAACCGCCGTACCGAGTTCAAGGTGGTGGGCATCAATAGCAGCCAGGCCAACCGGGGTTCGGAGTAGTATCGGCCTCGCGCGAACGAAAAGTAGCCGCTCATCCGCCCGGATGGGCGTTTTTTTGTACCTTGCGCCGTCACCAAACGCAACCCCATGAACGAGCGATACCAGCAGCGCGGTGTGTCTGCTTCTAAGGAAGACGTCCACCGAGCCATTCGGCACCTGGACAAAGGAATTTTTCCCAACGCTTTCTGCAAGGTGCTGCCCGATCTGGTGGGGGGCGATCCAGACTACTGCAACATCATGCACGCCGACACCGCGGGCACCAAACCGGCCTTGGCCTATCTCTACTGGAAGGAAACTGGCGACCTGAGTGTGTGGGAAGGCATCATCCAGGATGCGTTGATTATGAATATCGACGACCTGGCCTGCGTGGGAGCAACGGACAATATTGTGATTTCTTCAACCATTGGGCGGAATAAAAACCTGATTCCGGGCGAGGTGGTGAGCGCGCTGATCGGGGGCACTTCCCGCCACTTGGAACGCTTGGCCTCGCTGGGAGTGAACGTGCACTTAGCCGGTGGCGAAACTGCTGACGTAGGCGATATCGTGCGGACGGTAGACGTAGGGTTCACCGCGTTTGTGCGGATGAAACAGTCTGAAGTGCTCGAAAATCATATACAGGCAGGTGACGTAGTGGTTGGTCTGGCATCGTTTGGACAAGCCAGCTACGAAGAGGCTTATAACGGCGGGATGGGCAGCAACGGCCTCACCTCAGCGCGGCACGATGTGTTTGATCACGCACTGGCTAGCCGATATCCGGAAAGTTACGATCCTCAGGTGCCTGAGGATCTCGTGTATACGGGTAGCAAATCACTCACCGACCCTATAACCGTTGACGGTATCACTACCGACGTAGGAAAATTGGTGCTTTCGCCTACCCGCACCTACGCCCCGGTGATCAATCGAGTTTTTGAGCAACTGCGCCCGCAGTTGCACGGCATGATTCACTGCAGTGGGGGTGGACAAACCAAGGTGCTGCATTTTATTAAAGGATTGCATATTATAAAAAATAATTTGTTCGAAAACCCCGCCTTTGTTTCGCCTCATTCAGGAGGAAAGCCAAACCAACTGGCAGGAGATGTATCGGGTGTTCAATATGGGCCATCGCTTGGAAGTCTACTTGCCCGAAACCTGCGCCGATCAATTAATCAGTATTTCACAATCCTTCGGCATTGATGCGCAGGTGGTAGGGCGGGTGGAATCTGCCGCCGCTAAGAAGGTGAGCGTGCGCGGTGAACACGGTACGTTTACCTATTCTTAAGCCTATCGTGATGAGAAAACAACTGATTGGTCTTGGCCTGCACTTGATAACTTGCTTATTTAGTTTGGATAAGACGCTGGCCCAGCCGAATCAAGTTCAGCACGACCAAACCGGTGGTAAAATAGCGGGATATAAAGGAATTTGGTTCACCCTGGGGCAGGTTTCTGAATACGGCGACAAGTACTCGGGCGGACTAGGGACCTACACCGCCAAGCACAAGCCCTTGGCGATTTATGCTCCGGCGGTAGAAAAGACCTTTTTTGTGTACGGTGGCACCAAAAACGCCGAAGAACGTCACTTGCTTTGCATGATTGGCAGCTTTGACCACCGCGACAGCACCGTATCCCAACCTACGGTGGTTTACGATAAGCAAGGAGTGGATGACCCCCACGATAATCCTAGTCTCCTCATCGACTCGGCGGGTTACCTGTGGGTATTCGTGAGCGGACGAAACACCCGTCGGCCCGGTTTCAAATTCAAGAGTACTGAGCCCTACAGCATCCAAGCCTTCAGGCAGGTTACCGAAGAAGAAATTACCTATCCGCAGCCTTGGTTCGTTCCCAAGCATGGCTTTTTTCATTTCTTCACCAAGTACACTGGTATTCGTGAACTGTACTACGAGACGAGTCCTGATGGAGTGAACTGGACCGAAGATAGGAAACTGGCGGGTATCAGAGGCGAAGGCGAAACCAAGAGCGGGCATTATCAAGTGAGCGGGCACCACGGCGACACGCTGGCTACTTTTTTTAGCCGCCACCCCAATGGAAACGCGGATCAGCGAACCAACCTTTACTGCCTGCAAACCACCGATTTCGGAGAGACGTGGACTACCGCCGAAGGTAATGCGGTGGCGGTTCCGGTAACTGATGTAGCCTCTTTATCCCGCGTGGTTAACTACGAATCGGACAAGAAGAACGTTTACCTGAAAGATATGAACTTTGACGAACGGGGGCGGCCGATCGTGCTCTACCTCACCAGCGGCGGACACGAACCGGGTCCGGATAACGATCCTCGGAAGTGGTGCGTCACCTTCTTCGACGGCACTGCCTGGAAAACGACGGTGATCACCACCTCTGACCACAATTACGACATGGGTAGTCTGCGCGTCGATGGAACCCACTGGACGGTGATGGCACCCACCACCGACGGACCCCAGCGCTACGGGGGTGGGGGCGAAGTGACGCAGTGGGAGAGCCGTGATCACGGTGAAACCTGGATGAGGGTACGACAGGTAACTACCAATAGTGCGCGCAACCACAACTACGTGCGGCGCGTGGTGAACGGACGGGCGCCTTTTCTCTACTACTGGGCCGATGGCAACCCCGATGCGCTTAGTTCCTCTCAATTATACGTAGGCGATAGCACCGGGAACTACTGGTCGCTGCCCTATACCATGAAGCGTGAAAACGAAAACCTCATTGGGTTGGGTAAGTAATAAACCGCAGATACTCGATAAGATACGGAAGGGGGGCGACTGACGAATTACGGTTGGATTTTGACCAGCGATTGTTCCTGAAATCCGGTACGCAAAGCGCTCCACTCCGGTTGGGTGAGGGGGCGCCGCTGAATTTCTTCCCACAGCGTTCGGGCATTTTCTATGGACCGCAGCCCAAGCATTCGAACCGCACCACCCCACAGTAGCACCGAAAACCGGGCTTTGTTGTAGACAATTCCGTGGCGGGAGAAGCGTTGCTGTGGTTCTTGATCCAGCGCAATGTTAAAATCCAGCGATCCGCCAACTGTTTCCGCTCGGATGTACTCTTCCAACTCATCTGTTTTCCCCTGCGCCAGACCTAAAAGATGCCGCGTTAGGGTAACCACCTCCTGCTGCACTTTGCTTAAGGCAAGCACGGAGTAATCTGCTCCACTGAGCTGGCACAGCGTGTCGTTGAGGAAGATTGCGGGAGAGACCAACGCATCAGTAGTCAACTCCTGCGCGCGTTGTTGAGTGAGTTGACCCACCAGGCGACTGGGCACTTCCCGGCGGTGTCCGTTGGCCGGATTCACGATGGTGTAGCTGAAACCCGACTGTTGGGCACTGGTCCGTTGGTCAAGAAGGATCATTGCCAATACTGATCGTTGCCGGTGAACTAAAAAGTAGTACGACGGCTGATGCTGCGCAAAGTAGAGATACTCACCGGAAGAAGGGGCATCGCTAATGAACGCGGATGATTGCCGGTTGTTGATGTTGTTGGCAATGGTATAGTAACTGGTGTTCAGGCTAAATGATCCGTAGTCTACGTCATCAATCTCTTGGCTGATAAACACGGGGGTATCCCTGTCGGTTTGCGCTTGCGCTCCGAACCATAACATCCAGCCAATAAGGAGCAGCCACTGCTTCATATCCTAAAATACGATATCCCGAGGGCATTTACGCGATATCCGGAGATGGATTCATAGGTGATGTATGATTTTGGAGGTTATTGCTTTTCCTTTCTCAAGTGGGTATGCTTCCGCGGATACTCGTGATCTCTCCGTTGGTTAAGTACCTACGCCGATTTCAAGAAAGTTTAGTATAAAGCGGTGGGAGGATGACTGTTTGGTTAGGTAAATAGTTAAAAAAACCCCTCAAATTCTGCGATTTAAGGGGTTTTTAGTGATTTTAGGGTTTATCCCCGTCGGGGCGAGAGGATTCGAACCTCCGGCCTCGTCGTCCCGAACGACGCGCGCTACCGGGCTGCGCTACGCCCCGAAAGGGCGCAAAGCTACCAAATCGCGGCCGCCAAAACAACTACCACAATCTAAACCTCGCTTTTTTCACGTCAACTCGGAGCGAACAACCTTATCATGCTTGGCTAGGCGCAGCTCTTCAGGTGATGGTAGCATGAACTGGCAGATGCTGTCACCTCTAATAATGGCACTATGGGATTGTATAAATACTTTTGCAAATGAATATAATATAGAAGGAATTGTGGCGACTACCTCAACTTACCTTAGAGATAAAGTAAGAAAGGACAAGATCGAGCAATTGGTGAATGATTACGGAAAAATCAAGTCAACCCTTGAAAAGCACGCTCCCGGATTTCCCACCAGCGAATATTTGCGGGGTATTGTAGCGGAGCGGCCACTTTGAGCGGTACAAAAAATCAATGAAATACTGGCTTGACATTCTTGCTGAAGTAAAGAAGTATAGTGTTCGGACCATGGACGTTGCGGGTGGATTTTATCCGTGGACTCCGCCCTTCGAGCAGTGGGATACGTTTGAGAAGAACGGAATAGTGGGAAACGACTCTTGCTTTGGCATCGAGCAGGTTGGGGCAACCTCAGGAATTCACGCGCGACATGAGTGCCGCCCAGTACTGCGAGCACGCGGACCCCCGTTGGATCCAATGTTATGAATTCACTTTTTGGGAACGGTATACCTTGGCCACCGCGTATTACTTTCCAACCCACGGTCTGTATCAGCAGGCGTATACGGATGCGTTGGTTCAGGATTGGCAAGGATACGTGAATATTTTTGCCTGTTTGGTTGATGCGTGGAACATTGCGCCTCTTATATTTAAAGGACTGTATACTTTAAACGGAGTTTCGGTAGAGGGTATATGGGATAACGGAAAGATAGATGTTTTGCTACATCCTAACGGAACCTCAAACATCAAAATAAAGATATCTACCGCTACTGGCGTAATAGGTATCTCCGGTTAAAAGAATAATATAAAATCTTTTAATGCAAGCGAAATTTTAACTTTGGAATTCGATGGCGACAAACCAATCAGGTTGTTCAACTAATACTTATTCTGCGATCCACATTATCTAACCCCAAAAAAATGACAAGAGCACTGATTTGTTTGATCTTTATCATCATCTCCCTGGCCGACTGCCAGGCGCAAAAAGCTAAACCAAGGGTATTCGTATTCACCGATATCAATATTGATAAGGGCGATCCCGATGACCGGCAGTCGCTGGTGCATCTGCTTTGGTACGCTGATGCCCTACAGATAGAAGGGATTGTGCCCGACCGTTTGGATGCACAGGGCATGGAGGCCTGCTTGATGACCATCGATGCCTACGCGGAGGACTTTGAAGCGCATAATTTTGGTCCGAAAGCATTCGCAAAGCCCAAATATCTGAAAAACATTCTGGCTAAAAATAGCCAGGATGCCGCACGGCGATTGCACAAAGCTGCCACGTCCGGGAAGGGGGATGAACCCCTGTACGTTTTGGTTTGGGGTAATATGGTCAACTTTGGAAAATCCCTAAACCAACATCCCGAGATCAAGGATAAGATACGTTTGATTACGATCGGAACGGGATTGAAATATGGCCCTGAAGACGAGGTGGCCGGAAAAGAATGTGACGTACCCAACTGGAACGGCTCGGGTAGAAATGAAATTTACCGCGATGCGCGGTTTAAGGACCTGTGGTGGCTGGAAATGAATTGGACCTACAACGGCATGTTTTCCGGCGAAGGACCTAAAAAAATGTTTGAAAAGCTGTCGCACTACGGGGCCCTGGGGCAACTCATGAAGTTGGTCACCAAAAATCAGGAGTGGGCCCAGTATTTCAGGGTGGGTGATACGCCCTCGGTGCTTTATGTAATCGATCCCCATCACAATTCCGACGACCCTACCCAGTCGGGCTGGGCCGGCAAGTTCAAGAAGCCTTTTCCGCAGCAAAGACCGCGCTACTATACCGATGATAACGGGGCGGTTGATTGGGACCACGCCACGCCCTGTAACACCTGGGACAACCTTGAAGCCATGTATGCCTATAACAAGTCGACGCTGGAAAAGGAACGCGCCGGCATGTACCAGGCCCTGCTCGAAAAATTGGACAAGGTTTATGGATCAGGAAAGTAAACTGAAAATTATTTAGAATTATTCTAAACAAAGCCTGCATACCATTACAATGGTAAGTATGTTTGAGCATTATTTATAGCTAGTCTAAATAATTTAGCTCAGCAGATGCGCACCTGTCCTCCCCTCCTTCGCCTACTTGCTTTGTTTGGCAGTATGGTCTTGACCGCTAACGAGGGGCCCGCGCAGTTGATTGTCGGACGGGTGATCGATCAAATCGGTGCCCCACTGTCCGGTGCGCACGTAATCCTGCGATCCCTCGGCAACGGTACCGTCTGCGACTCCTCCGGAACCTTTCGTTTTAACGGACTGCTACTACCCGCCACCGACACCCTCGTGATTACCCACGTGGGCTACCAGCCGGAAACTAGCGTGATCCATCCGGCCGCAACCGACCTTTCTTCTCTCGAGGTGATTCTGCAGGAAACCCCCGATGCCCTTAGCGAGGTAATGATCACCGCTACCCGTACCGAACGATCCGTTCGACAACATTCCGATGCCCGTGCAGCTGGTGGCCAAGGCGCAAATCGAGCGCATTGGATCGTTGCGCCTCAACGAGGTGCTGCTGGAACAAACCGGCCTGCAGATGATCTCCAACCACGGGGCCGGACTGCAAATGCAGGGGCTATCATCCGACTACATCCTGATTCTCATCGACGGCGAACCGGTGATTGGACGCACGGCGGGCACCGTTGACCTATCGCGCATCTCCGTCAATAATATTGAACGCATCGAGATCATCCGCGGTCCTTCTTCCTCGCTCTAAGGCAGCGAAGCAATGGCCGGGGTGGTCAACATCATCACTAAAAACAACGCCCCCGGCTGGAATGGCACGCTGGGCACGCAGTACCGCTCTTTCCGCACCTGGAACACCCAGGCCGAAGCCGGGTACCGGGGCAAACGGCTTTCTGTCCGCGCCTTTGCCAACCACTTGCGCTCCGACGGCTACGACCTAAGCGGCAACAGCGTAGCGCAGACCGTGGCTCCCTACCAGGCCCTTACCTTTGGCCCCAAGCTGTCCTACCGCATCAGCGACCAACTCCAACTGCGGGTGAGCAGCCGCTTCTACCGGGAAAGTAGTAACGACCAGCTGGACATCACGCCGGATGAGGAAACCCTTCGGCTGAACAGCTACAATAAACAGTCCGACTGGAACGTGCTGCCCACCCTGGAGTACCGTCCCAACGACCACCACAAACTTCAGCTCCGGCACTACGTGAGTGGTTACGCGACGGAAAGCAGCCTAACCTACACGAGTGACAACCAGCGCTACGACCTGAGCACCTTCAACCAGACGTTTCGGCGGAGCGAAGCGCAGTATGATTGGTGTCACGACGATCGCCACATCGTCACGGGCGGAGTGGGCCACCTCAGCGAACGGGCGGAGGCCACGCGCTACGACGACCTGAATCGATTCACGTCTGCCTACGCGTTTGCCCAGTACCAGTGGCAACCCACCGACCGCTGGAACGTGGTGGCCGGGGGCCGCTTCGACACCCACAGTGCCTACGCCAACCGGCTGAGTCCGAAGCTGGCCGTAGGCTACGCCGCCAACCGGTGGCTGCGCCTGCAGGCTTCCTTCGGCGGGGGCTACAAGGCTCCCGACTTCCGCCAACTGCTGCTTAGTTTCACCAATCCGGTGGCGGGCTACAGCGTGTTTGGCGCGCAGGTGGTGCAAGAAAAGTTTGCCGAGCTGCAAGCCCAGGGGCAGATCGCCCAGGTGCTGATTGACCCCGCCACGGTGCGAAAAATCCGGGCCGAAAGCTCGCTGGCCTACAACCTGGGTTTGGTGCTTACTCCGCAGAAGAACCTGAACCTTAAGGTAAACGCTTTTCGCAACGACATCAGTGACCTAATCGAAACGGCCCCGGTCGCCCGCAAGACCAACGGCCAAAACGTATTTAGCTACTTCAACTACGCCGCGGTGGTTACCCAGGGGATAGAAGCGCAGGCAGACTACTCGCCTTGCCCCGGCCTAGCCCTAAGCGCCGGGTATCAGTACCTGGATACGCGCGACAAAGAAGCCGTGCTGCAGATAGAAGACGGGGCGGTGTTCCGCCGCGACGCCCGCAACCGCACGGTGGCGGTGACGATGGATAACTACGGCGGCTTGTTCAACCGCTCGCGCCACTCGGGCAACGCTAAGGTATTCTATACGAACAATCGCTACCACTTCAACGTCTCCCTGCGCGGACTCTACCGCGGGCGCTGGGGGGTGGGCGACTTCAACGGCAACACGGTGCTGGACGCCGCCAACGAGTACGCCGACGGCTACTGGTTGGTGAACCTGGCAGCCCGCCAGCACTTCGGCGACTGGCTCACGCTGGAGGCCGGTTCCAACAACCTCTTCGGCCAAACCACGGCCAACGAACCCGCCCTGGCGGGACGTATCTTCTTCGTCGGTTTACAACTGAATTTTACCCAATCTAATCCTTAACCTATGATGTACTTATGAAATCAATTTCTTTTGCGCTGTACTTCGGGCTACTCAGCAGCTTCCTATTTCTGAGCAGTTGCAGTGATAACGACAACGATGAAGCCGGCGGCTCGGCTACCCTGGAAGTACAAAACGCTACCGATATTCCGGCCGATACCAGTGCCGTCTCGGGCCCTCCCGGTCAGGGGCCACTCCCGAACTATACTTTCTACAGTTTAGCCGATGGAGAGGTTGTTGATAAGGCCGATTCCAATTCCGACCAGTGGGATCTGGCGCTGGCAGGCACGATTGTTTTAGTGAACGGCGGCACCTCCGGACCCGGTCAGGGCCAGGCCCAGGTAGTGGCCGGTGCCTTTGAGGCGCTGAGCGAAGCGCCCGAAGGCGGCTATCGGGCCGATAGCGAAGCCGGGCAAGCCATTCCTACGGGATCGGGCAACGGTTGGTATACCTACACCGTGCAGGACGGCAATCCACCCAATACCATTCTACCCATACCGGGGCGCATCATCGTGCTACGCACCGCCGACGGCAACTACGCCAAGCTGGAAATCCTGAGCTACTACCGGGGAAACCCGGATACTTCCGCCTCGGATTTTAGCGCGGTTGACGGGCGCTACTACACCTTTCGCTACGTGGTGTAACCCAGCGGGAGTAGGGCTTTCTAGCCACTGCCAAGCAACTAGCTTACGCTTCTTATCCTGTTCATTCTCTCAAGTTTCCAACCCTATCCAATTATTATGAAACCGTTAATCTCATTCTTTACCCTTCTGCTCATTGCCAGCTCCGCTTTTGCCCAAGATGAGCGAGACCAAGCGGCCATCAAGGCCCAGTGCGGCTGCTACGAAGTTACTTTCCAGTATGCCGAGACCTTTGCGCCCAGCGCCAAGTACGAGTTTCACGAACGTTATAAGGCCAGTGCGCTGGAATGGGTGGGGCTGGTGGAAGACACCCCGGAAATGATCTCCATTCAGCATATCCTGGTGATGAACGACAGCTTCTCGATGAAGCACTGGCGGCAGGACTGGCACTACGAAAACATCGATTTGTACACCTTTGCCGGTGACAACGTCTGGAACTACGAAACCCTAGCCGACGAAAATACCCAAGGCCAGTGGACGCAAAAGGTGTTTCAGGTAGACGATGCTCCCCGCTACGAAGGCAGCGCCACCTGGGTGCACACCGACGGCCGCCACTACTGGGAAAGCACCGTGGATGCCCCGCTGCCCCGCCGCGAGTATACCCACCGTGACGACTACAATATTTTGCAGCGCACCAACCACCATGAGATCACCGACGAAGGCCATCGCCACGAGCAGGACAACGTGAAAATTCGCCGCACCAGCGAGAAAGAACGGGTGATGGCCCATGAGAAGGGCATGAATACCTATCAGCGAGTGGACGATGCGCGTTGCCAGGCGGCGGCCAGCTGGTGGCACACGAACCAGGCGTTCTGGGCCGACGTGCCCACCGTGTGGGGCGAAGTATTCGCCCGCCAGCAAACGCTAAATTTTCAGGAGAGAGTAGACGATGAGCGACTCTACGAACGGTTGTTTCCGCTCAATAAGGAATTGGTCGCTGAGGATGGTCGCTATGATTCTGCGTTGGGGCTACCCCGTATCCGGGAAGCCGTGATGGCATTCATTGCCCCACCTGCTGATTTTGCGGCGGGTCAAGAATAGTGTTCCGGCGGGATATTTTCACGAGTAGATATAGGTCGCGCCGGATATTTAAAGTCCCCCGTGGGGCGCTCTTGGGTTGGTTTAAGCGTGAATAACTTCACCGGCTTTGCGGGGCGCTCCCGGCGGGGCACCGGAAACTAAACGAAAGATGCGGAAATTATCCAAGCCACTAACCTTTTTGCTTTTCTCTCAACCAACCAATTGCCATGAACAAATTCTTACTGCTGTTCTTATTTTTTGCTTTCTACGCATCCGCACTACGCGCCCAATCCGACCCCGGCACGATCCAGGGTAAGATCACCGATACCAACGACCAACCCTTGCCCGGTCTCAACGTCTCCCTGAAGGGATCTTCCGGTGGAGACGGTACGCTGGGTAGCATTACGGACATCGGAGGCACGTTTATGATCAACAATGTGCCTCCGAGCACCTACCAATTAATCGTGACTGGCGTGGGCTACCAAACGCAGCAGCAGGAGGTAAACGTTTCTTCCGGGCAAACCTTACTAATAGACCTTAGACTGTCGGAAAGCATGACGCAACTGCAAGAAGTAGAGATTATCGGCCGTCAGGAAACTACCTATCAAAACGACGTTTCGTTTATTGGATCCAAAACCGCTACGCCGCTCATAGACGTGCCCCAGTCGGTGAGCTACGTCACCAAGGAGCTGGCCCTGGATCAGGCCGCTTTTCGGGTAAACGACGTGGTAAAAAACATGAGTGGAGTAAACCAGTACTCGTTCTACAACGACCTCACCATCCGCGGCTTTCGGGTGAGCGGACAAGGCAATTCAGGCAACTTAGTGAACGGGATGCGCGCCTTCACCAGCTTCTGGAAGCAACAACTTATTCCGCACATCGAGCGGGTGGAAGTTATCAAAGGCCCCGCCTCAGCATTGTTCGGCAACGCTTCACCGGGTGGAACGATTAACCGGGTCACCAAAAAGCCGCTGCGGGAGCAACGGCAGTCCATTAGCGCCACCGTAGGCAGTTTCAACACCTTCCGGACGCTGGCCGACTTCACCGGACCGATGACTACCGACCAGCGTTTGCTCTACCGCCTCAACGTTGGCTACGAAAACTCCGGTAGCTTCCGCGATTTGCAGTACGACAAGAACCTGATCATCGCCCCATCGTTCTCCTTTCTTCCCAGCGAAAACACCAGCGTCTACGTCAACATCGTCTACCAGGGCTCCGACGGACGGCTTGACCGGGGGCAGGCGGTGTTCGGTGATGGCGATCTTTATTCGGTGCCCATCACCAAGGCCCTGAACGCCACCAACGACTATTTGACCGAGGAAAGCCTGAACGCCACCCTGTCGTTTCGACACCAGTTCTCTCAGCGGTTTTCGTTCAATAGTGTCTACTTGCGATCGAGCTACGACGAAGACCTGCTCGAGCACCGCACCGCCAACACCTTTGCTTCGCTCGCCGATGGTTCGCTCGATCCTGAACAAGTAGAGATGCGCGTGTTTATCCGAAAACGCGGTTGGAACAACGACAACTTCAATAATTACCTGAACCTGGACCTGGAAACCGGACCGCTACAGCATCGCTTGCTGGTAGGCTACGACTACTTTCAGCAGGCCCTGGAACCGGGCGGCTCGCAGTTGCAGGCCCGCGGCTACCTGAGTGCCGACCGGACGGAATCCATTAACCGCTTCAATCCCGAAAATGCCGCTGATTTCGCGCTAGACGCAGACGGAAACCCTGTCCCCAACGTGCCGCACTTCGACCTGACCGACCCCACCGCGAACCAATTGCGCGACATGAGCGATTACCTCTATCAAACTAATTTGTATGAGCAGAGTCTGTTGCGCACCCACGGCCTCTACGTGCAGGATCAGGTGACCTGGGGCAAACTGAAACTACTGCTGGCCCTGCGTCAAGAGTTCTACGCCGACGAACTGGAGTATAAAACTTCCGAGGAAGAAACCGTTGTTCAGGATGCCCTGCTACCGCGGCTGGGTGCGATATACTCCGTCACTCCCGGCATCAACCTCTACGCCACCTACGTGGCGGGTTACCAACCCCAAACTGCCAGCGTAATCAACGACCCCAACGCCGGTGGCCCCTTCGATCCGTTGATTAGCAACCTGATCGAGGCCGGAGCCAAAAGTAGTTGGCTAAATGACCAGCTCAGCGTTACGCTGGCCCTGTACCGGCTGGTGCAGCAAAACGAACTGTTCAACGCCAACGACCCAGCGAATTCCGACCGACTGGCTCCCATCGGCGAACAGGTGGCGCGCGGATTGGAGTTTGACGTGGTGGGCCAACTGCTGCCCAACTGGACCGTAGTAGCCAACTACGCTTTCAACGACGCGACCATCACCGCCAGCGACGACGAAGCCGAAATCGGCCGCCAGGTGCCCAATGCGCCCCGGCACGCCGGTAATTTATGGACCAAGTACGTGATCGACCGCGGCTCGCTGGCGGGCATTGGTTTTGGGTTAGGGGTGAACTTTGTGAGCGAACGTTTTGGGTCTATCGTCCGCACCGACGAGCCGCCGGTATTTCCGGGCTACCGGGTGGTGGATGCGGCGGTGTACTACCAACTGGAGAAGTTCCGCCTTCAGGTGAACGTGAACAACCTGCTGGACGAAACTCACTGGGTGGGGGGCTATGATTACATCCGGGCGTTCCCCGGCGCACCGCGCAACGTGATGACCACGGTTTCTTATACCTTTTGATCCAATAAAATTTGCGCATAATCTCTAACCCGTTTAGCTGCGAAAATTTTGTAAAAAATCAGCTGCGCCCATGATTGTAATACTACGAAAGGGGTGGAGGTCCAGAAGGTGCGGATCACCGGAGACAAGGCAGCGGGCGTTGGCTTCTAGGGCTAACTCCAAGAATACGTCATCCTTGAGGTCACGACTTACTTTGATTTTAAGCGTGGGCTTTATCTTTTGGCTTAAGAAGGATCGAGAAGTGGCAATTTCGTCTCTTTCACCTTCGGCAAAATACCGGTCTAATTTCGTACGGTACAAAACTTCCGAGAATTCGGAAAATGGTGCGTCGGAAAAAACCAACGTACCCAAACGCAGTGTTTTGTCTAACGCCTGGGCACTTACTGACTTTTTGATAAGGTGGGCACTGATCAGCGCATTCGTATCAAAAACGATGTTTTCCATTCTTATGATAATTTGTGTTTTATAAGTTTACAATAAGACAAGCAGTATGGATATGACCTTCAAAAAAATCATCAACCATACCCCGCTATGAAGCTCAACCGCAAACGTATCTTTCGGATGCACAGTTGGATTGGCATCAAACTCAGCCTGCTGTTCTTCATCGTGTGCTTCTCGGGCACGCTGGCCACGGTGAGCCACGAGATGGACTGGCTGTTCAACCCGGCGATGCGGTCAGTGCCGCAGGAGGAACTCGCCTCCCGTAACCTGATCGCCCGCAACGTGCAGCAGTCTTTTCCTGACGCAGAAATGGTCTACTGGGAAACCGTAGAACCTTACCTGTGCAACATTATTCACGTGAAAAAGGCGGAGCACCGCTTCTACGTCTTCGCCAACCCCTATACCGGGGCGGTGCAGGGCAGCGCGCACCTTACCTTCCAGCGGTTCTTTCGCGACCTGCACTATTTTCTGTTCATCCCCTTTCAGGTGGGCCACTTCACGGTGCTGCTCTTCGCGTTTCTGCTGCTGATTTCGTTGGTGACCGCCCTGCTGTTCTACAAAAAGTGGTATCGCAAGCTGTTCGATCTGAAGACGGGTAGGGGAGCGGTCGTATTCTTCCGCAGCCTCCATCGGCTGGTAGGCGTGTGGTCGGTGCCCTTTACGCTGCTCTTTTCCGTGACCGGCATTTGGTACTTCACCGAGCGCACCAACCTGGGCAGAGTATCCGACGTGGCCAATCCCAACGCTCCCGGACTGCCCGTCCCCGCAATTGACTCAGCCGACTTCCCGGCCCTGGTGCGGGCGCTGGACTACGACCGGGCAGTGCGGGTGGCGCAGGCTGAGATTTCCGGGCTGGAAGTGAAGGATATCTTGCTACCTGCGAGTCCGGACAACGCGCTTTATTTGACGGGCGTGAGCGAAGAGCCACTGGTGCGCAACCGGGCCAACCGGGTGTACGTGCATCCCGTGACCTACGAAGTGCTGCAGGTGCAACGCGCCTCGGAGCTGCCGATGGTGACCTGGCTCAACGACATTGCCGACCCGCTGCACTTCGGCTACTGGGGCGGGCTAGCGACCAAACTGATCTGGTTCGTGCTGGGACTGGGTATTTCTTCGCTGGTGCTCACCGGGCTGTGGATTAGTCAAAAGCGCAAGGTGAAGGGCGCGGCCAAGCGGAGTGCCGCCCAGCGGAACGCCGCCCGAATCAACAGGCAAAAAATGTGCCCCTGGAAATACGTCAACTGGGCGGTGTACGGCGTGCTGCTGGGATTCATGTACGTGACGCTCATTACCCGCTACCACGCTTCGATGCCTGCCTTGCTGCTGATCACCTCCGGTTGGTTGCTGTTTACGGGGGCCGCCTGGTATATTTTTGCGTACCGTTTGCCGCGCGTGGTACGGCGAGAATTGGCCCATTATGGTTAATCGCAATATGCGAGACGTACAGTTCGCCGGATACCGGATTGTCCCCGTCGATCGGGCCGCTCCCTTGCAAGAACCGTAGGGTTAGCCCCGGCAGCTTGGCCTTTCGGGTGTAGGAGTAGGTTAGAAAGAGCTGACCCGTGGTCGTAGGTCTGAATTCTAACGCTGACCGGTGGCTCAAAACCGCTTAGAAACACAATCGTACTGGTATTCGTAGTTCAGGCCGGACTGTATTTAGCCCGCGTGCGTCAGATCGAAGCCCCCGTGGCTTAACTTTTCGTCCACCTTTTCCTTGCAAGTTCAAATCGAGGGCGATAATAAGATCCGCACTCCAGAAGATGTTAGGTATTCTAATTCGGAAGCACCCAAGATCAATCAAGCTTACCAATCATCCGATCATTGTTCGGTAAGTCCAGTGTCTTCACAAATACGCTCAGGCTATCGTTATTGCTAGCAACCACCCAGGCGGGCCTTCCGTTCCGATTCAGACGGATGATGTCTTTGGCGTCGGTATCCACGTAGAAGCCGCTTTCTTCCAGAGAAAGCGGACGGAAGTGCCCGGCGCCATCACCCCGCAGGGCTTGCCCGATGAAGGCGTCGTAGCGACCTACGTGGGCGTCGGGAGCGTAGCTATTGCCCACCATCAGCACGTCTAGATGCCCATCCCCGTTCAGGTCGTCGGCCACCAGGCGGTGCACCGGGGCGGTTTGGGTCAGCGTTGGCATCTCGCGAATGGTGAAGGTGGGATAACCGTCCGGGCCGTTGCCCTGGTTTTCCAGGTAGCTGGTGGTAAGGCGCTCGGCTTCCAACACGTAGGCACCTTCCAACTCGGTGGTGGTGAACAGTTCGTCAAAAGTGGTGTTTGCGTAGGTTTCGTAGGTGGAAAAGCGCCGACGCATCATATTCATCTGGTCTGACAGGGCGTCTCGGTAGGCAGCGGGATACTCCTTGCCCATAATATAGTAGGTGAGGATCGGGTCGATTCGGCCATCCTGGTCGTAGTCCTTAGTATACACGCGAAGCGGCTCGTCAGCTGAGGCGTGGTAGCGGGAGTTGCGTCCCAGGTTTCCCACGATGTAGTCCGGGTCGCCGTCCTGGTCAAAGTCGCTGGCCAGCAGGCAGTTCCACCACCCGGAAGTATAGGCAAGCTGAGTACTTTGAGTTGCGTTGCTAAACCGCCCGCCTTCCTGACGGAAGAAAGTGATAGGCATCCACTCGCCCACCACCATGAGGTTGAGCGCCCCGTCCTGATCATAGTCCGTCCACTGAGCATCGGTGACGAGTCCTATTTCCGTTAGGTCGGGGGCTATCTCTTGGGTAGCATCCACGAACCGCCCGCCCTCGTTGCGCAGTATGTAGCTCGATGCGGGCAGGGGATACTGCATCGGCACCAATCGGCTACCCACGAACAGGTCAAGATCACCGTCCTGGTCATAGTCGCCCGCCCGCACGCAGGAGCCGCTGGCGGTGATAGCCGGGATAGCCAATGAGTCTAACGCGAAGTTTCCCAGTCCGTCGTTGCGGTAGAAGCGGTCGCGGTAGGCCGGGTGGTTGGCCATAAATTCGTTGCCGCCGCTCACCACATAGAGGTCCGGATCGCCATCCTGGTCGGCATCGAAAAGCACGGCCCCCAGGTCTTCGTAGAGCGAATCGCCGGGTAAAGCCTGACCAACAAACTGGCCATCCACTTGCTGCACGAACAAACGTCCGGGTTGCCCTCGGGCTCCGCCCACGTAGAAGTCGTCCGCTCCGTCACCGTTGATGTCGCCCGTGGCCAGGCAGGGGCCATCTTGCGAGTAGCGCCGGGGCAACAAGGGCTCATACTTAAAGTCCACAAAGTCTTCCTCTTGGTGCTGATAATCTAGGGAAAGGTCGTTCGAGACATCAGTAAGCAGTGGAGTGGGGCGGGGGGCAGGGGGCGGAGGAGACGCTGCGGCATCTTCGTGCCGGAACGTGAGGATTTGGTTAGCGGGCACGTTTTGCAATAGCTGATACTCACCATCGGGCCAGGTGATCTCCACCGAATCTACCGATGCATGTGCGCCCAGCCCGAAGTGAATGGTGTTCTCCACGGTGGACTTATAGCCGCGGACGACCGAATGATGGTGGTACTGCTGCTCTTCGCCGTAGTGCAGGCGCACGGTCGCTTGCAGTCCCGCTCGGTTGTTCGTTGGCCCCACCAGGCCAATTCGCAGGTAGTTGCGCTCCGGTGATTGCTCCAGGGTGTTTTCGTAGACAAAGGCTTCGTCGTTGACGTTGTTGGTCACCACGTCCAGGTCGCCGTCCTGATCCAGGTCGGCAAAGGCCGTACCATTGGAAAAGGAAGGGGTCGTCAGGCCCCAGGCCTCCGACACGTTGGTGAAGGTGAGGTCGCCCTGGTTCTGGAAGGCGTAGTTGTGTACCTTAGCTTCCTTGAGCAGCGCAGCCAGCTGCACGGCTTTCTCGCGTTTGGATTCGGCGGTGCCAAACTGCGAGGCCGATGTCCGGTAGCTGGCGTAGTCCATGTCAGTTACGTCTTTGGCGTAGCCGTTGGTGATGAGCAGGTCGCGGTAGCCGTCGTTATCAAAGTCGGCAAACAGAGCGCTCCAGCTCCAATCGGTGTTAGACACCCCGGCCAACTGCCCAATTTCACTGAAGGAGGGGTCGCCCTGGGGTGTGAACCCGTTATTGAGCTGTAGGGTGTTGCGCACGTACTGGGGCGTGTAGCCGAAGCGCAGGTTAAGCTGAAAACGGTCTTCGTTGGCTTTGCCGAACATCATCTTCTGCCGGAAGTTATCCTCGGGCAGCATATCGAGCACCACAATGTCTACCAGGCCGTCGTTGTTGAAGTCGGCCACGTCGGTGCCCATGCCGTTGTGGGTCTGGTGCTTGAGGTAGTCGGCGGCGCGGTCCGTGAAAGTGGGATGCCGCCCGGTGCTATCACCGTTGTTGATCCACAGCAGGTCGTTGGTGACAAAGTCGTTGGCCACGTACACGTCGGGCCAGCCGTCCTGGTTTATATCGTTCACGGTGATGCCCAAGCCGTATCCCTCGGTAAGGATGCCCGCTTCCCGGGTCACGTCGGTGAAGCTTATTTCGTTAGGTTGGCTGGGCGAACTATCATTGCGGTAGAATTTGTCATTGCTCAGCCCTTCTCCGTTGATCTTCTTGGGGCGGGCGTTGTTTTGGCTGAACGTTTCTAAGCCGTTGGTCAAGAGATACACGTCCAGGTCGCCGTCGCGGTCGTAGTCGAAGAAGGCGGCTTGGGTTGAGTAGCCATCGTCGGCCAGCCCGTAGCGCGCTGCCTGATCGATGAAAGTGACATCCTTGCCGGGAGCCGCTGCTCCCTGATTGATGAAGAAGTAGTTTTTGCTCTGGGAAGCACCAAATTTGCTGGCCACGCACACGTAGATGTCCAGCCAGCCATCGTGGTTAATATCAACCATTGATACGCCGGTAGCCCAGCGGCTGGTGCTCACTCCGGAGGACTGGGTGACATCCCGGAAGGCGAGATCGCCTTGGTTCAGATACAAGCGGCTGGAGACCTGATTTCCGGCAAAGAAGACATCGTCCAGCCCGTCGTTGTTCACGTCGCCCACTCCCACGCCCCCGCCGTTATAGAGGTAGGTGTAGTCGATCACGTTGAGGCTATCGCTTTCAACGATGGTGTTGGCAAAGGTGATTCCGCTTTGAGAAGAAGGCACTCGGCGAAATAGGGGGGCGTCTGACTCGCAGGCAAGTAAGAGGCAGCTAACAAATACTGAAAATACGAAACGGCATCTAATCACAACAGAAAACGGAAGCAGCGTGAAATGGCAACGTCTTTTTCTTACGAAAAAGAATGAAGCTCGGTTGAAGTAAAAGATTACTCAACTTGCTCTTTTGGCAGCAGTTTACCCATTCTTTCCGAATATTCCTTTATTCTACCGGAGTTTTCGGACAGGGGCGGAAGCATGTGGGGGGTGCAAAGTCCCTGTTCGGTAAGCAATGCCTTGAGGATTGCCAAAGACCCTCCCAATAATTCGTTTTGCTGATACGTAGCCGATAGCTCATTGGTCAGGAGCTGAAGCTTTTTCGCTTTTTTCTCATCTTTTGCTTCGCAGTGCTCAATCATTGTTTGGTACAACTGCGGAAATAAATTAGCCGTGCTAGGAACGATACCTTGGGAACCAAGCAGCAGTCCCTGGCACATCAGCGCGTTGGTGCCCACAAAGTGAAAAAAATCATCCCGGTCTTTCCACAACCCCAGGGCTTGCGTGAGTCGCGCTTCGCCGGGCTCCGAATCTTTGATGCCGATCACGTTTTCCCGTTGGCTGAGTTCGTCGGCCACCTCCAGCGGAATAGACATATGAACGGTTTTCGGAATGTTATACAGGATCAGCTTCCCGTTCGATCTGATCGGCGAGCTTTTCCAGGTAGCGGGTCATCTGAAGCGGGGTGAGCTCGTAGTGGTTGGGCAGCGTGAGCACCACCGCGTTAAGTCCCAGTTCCAGGTAGCGGTTGGCTACGCGCACGGTGTCGGCCGGGGGCAGTCCCAGTACGGCCGCGGTGGTAGGAAGGTGATCCGGGTTGTGTTGAACCAGCAGCTTGACGAGCACTTCGCGCTGGTCGATGGCCACTGAACTGCCTTCGCCGGTGGTTCCTAACACGAAGGGGTTGGCATTAGCCTGGTGCAGAAAATGCATTAGGCGTACCGCTGCCTCCTGGTCAATCTGGCCCTGGGCGGTAAGCGGAGTGACCATAGGAGGCATCAGTCCGCGATAATTCTTGCTTACGTTACTCATACGAAGTGGTTGGATAGTTGGCTAACTGGATGGCGTAGGCAATCGCCTGCTTCATGCTCTCGGGATTGGCCTGGTTCTTCCCCCCTTTGTCGAAGGCCGTGCCGTGGTCGACCGACACCCGAATGATGGGCAACCCTAGGGTGATATTGACCCCCGACATCCCCTCCCAGCGGTCGGTGGCGTGGTTGTAGACAAACCCCGTGAGTTTGGTAGGGATGTGCCCCTGATCGTGGTACATACACACCACAATGTCGTACTGTCCCCCCTTCATTTTAGGAAAGACCGTATCGGGCGGATGCGGACCATCGGCATCGATGCCTAGTTGCTGGGCTGCTTGAATAGCGGGCAGGGTTTCTTCCTGGTCTTCGCTGCCGAACAAGCCGTTCTCACCCGCGTGGGGGTTGAGTCCGTTCACCGCGATTCTTGGGTGGGCGATGCCCAATCGTTGAAGCGCGCGGTGGGCCAGTTGGATAACGTTGACGATGCGGTCTTGTTTCACGCGCGCAATAGCCTCCCGCAGCGATACGTGCGTGCTCACGTGAACCACGCGGAAGTCACCGTCGGCGAGCATCATGGCGTAGTGGGGGGTGCCGGTTTTCTCGGCGTAGATTTCCGTGTGGCCCGCGTAGTGGTGCCCCGCCAGATGAATCGCCTCCTTGTTGATCGGACCGGTCACCGTGGCTTGCACCCGTTGCGCCAGGGCCAGATCGATCACCTTCTCCACGTAGCGAAACGCTGCCTCTCCGGTCATGGCTGCCACTTGGTTGTGCCGAAAGGTGGCCATATCTATTTGCTCCATCCGCAGCACGTTGACGGTGCCGGACTGATAACGGCCTTCGGCCGGATCGTCTACCACGTTGACCGCCTGATTAAGCTGACAAAAGTCAAGGGCCTGCTGCACAATGGGGGGGTCGCACACCAGTAGCGGTTTGCACCGGGCATAGATTTCCGGATCGCTGAGGGCCTTCACCGCTATCTCGGGGCCGATGCCCGCTGGGTCTCCCGCACTGATAGCGATGATGGGTCGGTTTACGGTTGATTTTTCTGTGCTCATTGGGGTTGTTTGTTTCTTCGTTTGTTCTGAGACCATCCGTAGTAGGTTAAATTTTCGTCAAGGGAAGGCTTTCTAAAAAAGTAACTGGCCACCAGACCCACTCCGAAGAGTACCAGATGGCTGTAGACTCCTAACATATAGTTGTGCTGCCGAAAGTTCCACGGGCCGAAATCCAGCCACTGGGTGCCGCCAATTGGGGTGGAGGTGAGCAACCCGTAGGCGGTGAATACCACACACGCACCAATGCCGAGGTAGAGGCCCTGCCAGTTGGCTCGGGGCACGAACAGGCCCAGCAAGAACATTCCGGCAATGCCGCCGGAAAAAATGGCGTAGAGGCTAAATACGATACCGAGCACTCCCTCCCCACCTAGTTCTACGTAGACGGTGGCCACCAGCATGGCCAGCACTCCGGACACCACGATCATTGCCTTTCCGAATACCAGTTTCTGGTGGTCGGTGACGTTCTTTTTCATCCGGCCGTAGAAGTCTTCCGTCAGCACGGCGGACAAGCAGTTGAGGTCGGAGTCGAGGCTCGATATTGCAGCGGCGAGCAGCGCCGACACCACCAGTCCGGTGATCCCCACCGGCAGTTGGGTCATGATGAAGATCGGAAAAACCGCATCGGGGCGGACGTCGGGAGGCAACGCGATGCTCTGTAGCTGGTAAAACGAAAACAGGGCGGTGCCGATAAAGATGAACAGCGCCCACACCGGCACGCTCAGCAGTACGCCCAGCAGCGAAGCTCGGATGGCATCTTTGTCAGAGGAGGCGGTGAGGTAGCGTTGCACCACGGTCTGGTCGGTGCCGTACTTCTGAATGGCGTAAAATATCCCGTTAACCGCCATCACCCAGAAGGTAAGGTCCACAAAGTTCCAGTTGAAAGAGCCAAAGCCCGTACGGCCGTTGGCGGCGGCCGTCTCCCACAACGCCGACGGACCGCCCGGGGTGTTGAACAGAATAATGAGCAACGTGACCACCCCTCCCACCATCAGCAAGAACCCCTGGATAACGTCTAGCCAGATCACCGCCTCAATGCCGCCGACCAGCGTTAGCACCACCACGATGGCCCCCATGGCCCAGATCACCGTTAGCGTGTCTACGCCCACAAATTTGGCCACCGCCAGGCTCAGCAGGTAAAACACGGTCCCCATTTTGGAAAAGTGCGCCAGAATGAATCCCAGCGAACCGTAGAAGCGGGCAAAGTAGCCGAACCGTCGCTCAAAATATTCGTAGGCACTCAGGCGAATAACACTTCGGTACAGCGGTACGATCACCCAAATGACGGTCAGCAGCACCAGCGGCACCATCAGTCCCTGCACCAGCCGCACCCAGTCGCCCGAGAAGCCCTCGCCGGGATACGCCAGAAAGGTGACGCTACTCACCAACGTGGCCAGGATGGACATGCCAATGGCCCAGGCCGGAATACGACCCTGGGCGGTGTAAAACTTGTCGGTGGTTTTCTGCCCCCTGGCGAAGTAAAAACCCACCCCAACCGAAACGACCAGCGACAGAATGATCAGCAGGTAGTCGATCCAGTGCAAACCGGGTGCGACGGCGGGGGGAGGTACTTGTAGGAGGTTCATTGGCATAGTGGGTTTATCGAAGAAATTCTGCGGGCCAGGAGTAACTCCCCGGCTTGATGGTGAGCCAGGGTCGGTCCGAGCCAACCGACAAGGAAACCGCTCCCTGCCAGTAGGCCTGCTCCACCCGTAAGGTAGACCAGTTTAGCTTTCTGATTAGTTCGGATGCGGTTGCTCCGCCCTCAGCCAGCACGTGGGAGCGGGGCGGGGCTCGCTCTACAATGCGCTGCGCCACTTGGGTGAGGAGGTGGGTGATTGCCTTGCCAAACGCGGCCCCTTCGGTGCGTTCGTCGGGACGGGAAAACACCACGGACTGGCCGGCGGGCACCCGGTGGTTCACCCACACTTCTGGCAACAAGGCTTCGTTCGATTGGAGAAGCAGCTCAGGGGTTAGCTGGTAGCATACGCTGCCCTGCCGGGCCAGGGTTCGGAGCGTGGCCGCGCTGCTGATCGTGTGGCTACCCATAAAAAAATACCGGGGCCAGCGCGCTATTTCGGGGGAGGGCAGGTCGTAGTCCCGTAGGGTTCTTCCCATCCGGCTCCGGAGCAGAGCGGTAAAGCAGTCGGCTCCTCCGGCGTACAACACCCGCGCCGCCTGAAAGCGAGTCACCAGCTGCTCAATAGCCTCGGTCGTTTCTGTGTCGCCCATGATGACCTTGCCCCGGTGGTGGGTGGCGGCGTCGGTCGGTTCGTTGAGGTACACCAGCGCGTCGGCGGGGCGAAGCAACTCGTTGACGCGTGACGAGCGCGCCGGGTGGTCGGCATCGAGCCGAAACTCGGTGAGATGAATCGGTACGCCGTTGATGGCGTAGGTTCCGTTTACGATGGTTCTACCCTTGGAGGGATTGGCGGGCAGCAGCAGCGTGTTCGCCAACCCAAAGTGAGCCATTGTGGCTTGCAGTTCGGCCACCACCGGACCGCGCAGCACCGAATCGGTTTTCTTAAATACCAGCGTATCGTCAGCCACCTCCACACCGCGCAGGTGGTCGGTGACTACGTTCCGGGCTTTTTCGGGAGAACACGCCCGGGTGTGGGTATCCAACACCACCGCTTCGTAGTGCTGAAGGGCGGCGGGTTGCAGGCGCGTGACGATGGCTACCGACAGTCCGGCCAAGCGGGCTAGGCCCGCCACTTCGGCCGCTCCGGTCAGGTCATCCGCTATGGCCAACACTTTAAGCATAGCCGCAAAGGTATTCCTAATTAGTCAGCCGCACTGCAACAATTTTAATAGCTAGTGATAGCATGTTCACAAGCTCAGGAAGAATTGAGCACCCCGTACGGGACATTATTTAAAAATATCGCAAAAAGCGTTGCCAAACGAACAAATAGACTTCTCAATTGGTAAGAATGCTTATATTCGGGTATGGAAGTGATCAATCGCAAGATTTTAGTGCCCGCCGCTCATTCGTTTATCGTCAGTGAAATGGACCTCACTAAAAACCAGGGCGTCATTCACCGCCACGGCAACTGTGAGCTTAACTTTATGGTGAACGCCCGGGGGCGGAGGTACGTGGCCGGAAACGTGGCCGATTTTGAAGAAAAGGATCTGGTGTTGCTTGGGCCAGGCGTTCCTCACTGTTGGGAAATTAGCAACAAAGCGGAGCGACCCCGGGCGATCACCATTCACTTTAATGAAAATTTTTTTGACGCTTCTCTCTTTAGCCTCCCGGAGTTTGGGTCCATCAAAAACCTGATGGACGATGCCCAAAATGGCCTGTTTTTTCCTCGCTACGATACGCACCAACTGGCGGGTGGCCTGGCGACTTTGCAGCAGTTGCAGGGATTCGAGGCAATGATGCACCTCCTTCGAATTTTAAAGTATCTCTCTCAGATCCAGGATTATCAGTTTATCTCCCCGGGTTTATACACCTGGAACGTTAGTAACTACAATGACGATCGGATCAAGAAAATTCATCATTACGTCATTCACCACTTTCAGCAGGGAATTCGCCTCAAAGAGGTAGCTGATTTGATCAACCTGAGCGAGGGCGCTTTCTGTTCGTTCTTCAAACGAATCACCAAAAAGTCATTCTTCACTTTCGTCAAAGAAGTAAAAATTGACTACGCTTGTCAGTTGCTCACCAACAGTCCGCTCAAAAGCGTGTCGGAGATTTGCTTCGAGAGCGGTTTCAATAACTTGGCTAACTTCAACCGGCAGTTTAAGGAGATCACCGACATGAACCCAACCGAGTACCGCCACAAATACTAAGAGGTTTACAAAATCCATTAATATCCTACCACTAGCGGTTAATACTGTAGAAGGATTAGCGGTATAAACCAGGATATTTGTATTTGTTGGCGGGGTCTGGTTTATAGCAGCTCCGCTGGACCATCGTTTGTCTTATTCGATAGTCTATTGGATAAGGGTCTGTAATAATTTTACTAGCATAAATATGATTAAGCATTTTCTAAGCGCTGCGTTGCTTCTCTCTGGTTACGTTTGGTTGGTGCAGATTGATCAAAATTCAGCGCTTTATAAGGTAGATGGCAAAATAGTATCCCGCTCTATTTCCTTGTATTGAGTGCCCCTTGGGTGACTTGATGGGGATTGCGCCCGCTAAGGTAACCGCCTACGAATCGGCCGCGCACACCATTGGCGAGAAAGGTGCCTTCAATTTCTGGCTGCCTATGCCCTTTGTGGAGAACGCAAGAATCACGCTTACGAACGAGTCTGACCTAGAATTTCTGTTGTACTACCAGCTTGATTATACCATCGATGAGGATCACGCCGACGATGTCGGAAGGCTACACGTCTTGTTCAGAAGAGAGAACCCGACCACGATGAAAGAAGACTTTCGAGCTGCTCCCCCAGCGAACCGGAAAGGGGCGGTTTATCGGCGCGGTCATCGGGGTACGAACCCTGCATCCGGGCTGGTGGGGAGAGGGCGAAATCAAGATGTATATGGATGGCGACGAAAAGTTTCCCACCATCAACGGTACGGGTAGTGAAGCAGACCGAGACCGCGGTGATAATGCGGCAGAAAATGCAACTAACGAATTACGTTAGCCATCGCTTCGACCTGCTGGCCGAACGAACGGTCAGGCTACTTTCGGCCCGGGAATGCACGGACCTACTAAACACCACACTGCCGGAAGGAGTGTCTTGGGTGGGCTACGAAAGCAAAAACAGCATTACTAACCAACGACTACTTTGGCCCAATTTCTTCAGACCGAATACGGGAGACCGACAGCGTGATTTATTGTAGGATTTCCCGTAGCGTAAGAGCCAAATAGAATAATCGTATTAGGGTGATAGCCAGAGGCTATGGCGCCAACGATTTCAGATATTTTATCTTTAGTAATCATTCTCTCAATTTGACAAATGCACGAAATTTCTGCATGAGATCGCACTTGGCGACACAAAAGCTAGTGCTAACCTTTGTCGAGTAACCTTCACTTAACTAGCGGGGCATCCAACCCGATTGCTGCATCCAGCGGACGCACTGTGGCCACCAATCTTCCTTCGAACTGCCCGTCTTGAAACCGTGGCCCCCGTCGGGGTACACGTGCAGGGTGGCCGGAACACTCATCAACTGCAAGGCTTCGTAGAAGCGAATACTATTGGCCACCTGCACTTTCTGATCGTCGCCCGCGTGCAGCAGCAGCGTCGGGGGCGTATCCGCCGTCACCCGTAGTTCGTTAGAAAAGTAGCGTACCTGCTCCGGCGAGGGGTTGCTGCCCAGCAGATTATCTCGGGAACCCCGGTGCCCCAGGGAATCCGTCAGGCTGATCACCGGATAGACCAGCACCATAAAATCCGGGCGCAGACTGACGGAACCGGCCTTGACCAGGTCCTTCTCGAAGTGCGTTCCGGCGGAGGCCGCCAGGTGCCCTCCGGCCGAAAAGCCCATAATGCCCACCTTCTTGGGATCGATATTCCACTGGGCAGCCTGCTGCCGTACCCGTTTGATCGCCTGCTGGGCGTCTTGCAGTGGCCCCGGGGCTTTATCGATCATCGTTTCGTCGCTCGGCAAGCGGTACTTCAGCACGAAAGCAGCCACTCCCAGTTCGCGAAAGGCTTTCGCCACCTGATAGCCTTCTTTTTCCATCACCAAAGCCCGGTAGCCGCCCCCGGGGCAGATGATCACCGCGGTGCCGGTGGCTGTCGCCTTGGGGGGAAGAAACACCGTAAGGGTAGGACGCGACACCTGGTACACAATCCCGTTTTCATCCTTAAACTCCTGATCCGCCACTGGCTTGCCATTAGGAATGCTACCCTCGTAAAGAGAAACAACCGACTGGGCCGTGAGAGACGGCGCACCTCCCGAAAACCAGAAAAGTAACAAAAAAAACATTCTCATAACACATTCGGCGATCAAGCGGGGTGGCCCTCAAATTTAGGCAAAGCCATCCGATCATTTTGCCAAAATAGTAAAACATGCGAATATCCTACCACTAGCTGTTAATATTGTTGAAGTATCAAGGACTAGAAATAGAAATATTTGTAGCAACGACTAGCCACTCAGCCTTACCCCCAGGCGCTACCCCCAGGTTGCAGGCTGCATCGCTCGGACACACATAACCCCCTAACCTATGTTTGCAAGAAATTTTACTAATCTCACGGGTTACTTGCTACTAACCCTCAGTTTGTTGGCAAGCAGCAGCCTGTATGCCCAGGACAAAAGCGTCTCCGGCAAAATAATCGACCTGGAATCGGGTGAGGCGCTGCCCGGCGTCAACGTGCTGGCCAAAGGCACCAGTATTGGCACAGTCACCGACGTGGAGGGCAATTATCGGCTCACCGTTAATGACAACATCAGCACCCTGGTGTTTTCGTCCATTGGCTACACCAGCGAAGAGATTCCTATCAACGGCCAGTCGGTTATTGACCTGTCGCTTGCTCCGGATATCCAGTCGCTTTCTGAGATTGTGGTGGTGGGCTACGGCACGCAGCAGAAAAGAGACATTACCGGTTCCATTGCTTCGGTAGACGCCGAAGCGCTGGAAAAAGTGGCCGTCACCGGACTCGACCAAGCCTTGCAAGGGCGGGCCCCCGGGGTCTCCGTCACCCAGAACTCCGGTGAACCGGGCGGCGGCGTATCGATCCGAATCCGCGGTATTGGCAGCAACCGGAGCAACGAACCCCTCTACGTGGTGGACGGGTTCCCGCTCAGCGGCAACGATATTGGGGCAGCGGGCGGACTCAACCCCCTGGCCACCATCAATCCACAGGATATTGAATCGATCGAGATTCTGAAGGATGCTTCGGCGGCGGCCATCTACGGCGCGCGCGGCGCCAACGGGGTGGTGCTCATTACTACGAAGCGAGGGGACGCCGGTGCGGTTACCGTTAGCTTTGACAGTTACGTTGGATTACAACAGGCCTGGCGGCTGCCGGAACTGCTCAACGCTGAGCAGTTTGCAACCCTACACAACGAGACATTTTCGGGAGCGGGTCTGGAAACCAACCCCGAGTGGCCTAATCCGGCTTCGCTGGGGCAAGGCACCGACTGGCTGGATGCGGTGTTTCGTACCGCTCCGATCCAGAACTATTCGCTGTCAGTAAGCGGGGGGAATAACAAGATTCGCACCCGCCTGTCGGCCAACTACTTCAACCAGGAAGGCATTGTGATCTCCTCGGGCTTCGAGCGCTACTCGTTGCGGGCCAACCTCGACTATAACGTAAACGACCGGCTGACGATTGGGACTAGTTTCACGCCCACCTACAGCGTGCGCGACGACGTGAGCGACGGTACTGGGGGTCAGAACGTGATACTCTACGCGCAAAATCTTTTTCCTACTATAGGGTTGGATGACGCCGTGGACGGCGATGCCCGGTTTTATCCCCAGGTAAATATCGACAATCCGGTGCTATTCGCCCGTGACGTGGACAACCGACAGGAAGCGTTGCGCCTATTAGGAAACACCTTTATTGAATACAAAATTATTGACGGGCTGCGCTACAAACTGAACACCGGTATCGACATGGTCTGGGCCCGCAGCACCCTGCAGGTCCCCACCATCGAGCGCGGACCGGGGGCAAGGCAGGCGTATCCCTTCAATCAGATCAACATCAACTATTCTGACGAGCGCACCTGGCTCATCGAGAACACGCTCAACTACGACAAATCCTTCGAGGGTGGGCACCAGTTGGGCGTACTGGCTGGATATACCTCTCAGAAGTTCGGTGACTTCCTGGCGAACTCTCAGGGGCGGCGCTTCCAGAACGATGCGGTCACCTCGGTTGGGGCGGCCCCCGGCGATTTCCGCGACGGCGGCGGTCAACTGAGCACCGGCTGGTTCATAGAGTCCATCATTGGGCGGGTGAACTACAGTTTTCAGGACAAATACCTGCTCACCGCCAGCGTGCGCCGCGACGGGTCTTCCCGCTTCACCGAACAGAATCGCTACGGAGTGTTTCCGGCGGCTTCCGTCGGGTGGCGCTTGTCCGAAGAAAACTTTATGAGCGGCATCAGCGTGATCGACTACCTAAAGCTACGGGCGAGTTGGGGACAATTGGGCAGCGATCGCATCAGCGCGTTTGAGTACCTCAATGCCTATAGCGTCGGCGACAACTTTGGCTACTCCTACGGCGACAACACGCAGCAGGGTGGGGTGCTCACCCGCTTGGGGAACACCAACCTGAAGTGGGAAACCAGTGAGCAGTTGGATTTCGGGATTGATCTTTCGCTTTTCGAGGGTCAGTTAGGGATCACCGCCGACTACTTCATCAAAGAAACCAAGGACCTGCTGGTGCCCAAACCACTGCCCTCTACCGTGGGCATTGGCTCCTCGTTGGTGAACGGCGGGGCCATCGAAAACCGGGGCCTGGAGTTAGCAATTAATCATCGTAAGTCCTGGAATGATTTCTCCTACAACATCAGCGTTAACTTCACCACTATTCAGAACAAGGTGCTCTCGCTGGGAGAAGACGTGGCGGAACAAGAAGCCGGTTTTCTGCGGCGAGAGACCCTGGCCGGTAACACCACCGAGTCGCGGGTGGGTGAACCCATCGGCTATTTCCGGGGCTACATTGTAGATGGCGTGATTCAACGAGAAGAGAATATCCCGGCCCACCAGGACGGCTTTGCCCCGGGTGATTTTCTGTACCGGGACGTGAACAACGATGGGTCGCTTAATAACGACGATGTGGTTAAGATTGGCAATCCTTTCCCTGACTACGACTTCGGGGTGAACCTTGGCTTTAAATACAAAGGCTTTGATCTGGATTTCTTTCTGCAGGGAGTGCAGGGCAACGAAGTATTGCTAGTGACCAAGCGCTTCACGCACCACGTGCGCGGTACCAACGGAAATATTGAGGCCCTCAATCGCTGGAACGGCCCCGGCACCAGCAATAGCTTTCCGCGCATAGATTTTGACGGTGCCCGTAACTTTGAGACGCCCTCTACCTTTTTCGTAGAAGACGGCTCCTACGTACGTTGCCGCAACCTTTCGCTGGGTTACACCTTCGGCGAGAGTCTATCCGAAACCATAGGGCTGACGCGGGTGCGGGTGTACGTGAGTGCGCAAAACCTGTTCACCATCACCAATTATCCTGGCTTTGATCCGGAAATTGGGGGCTCCAATGCCCTTTCTTACGGTATCGACGTGGGTCGCTACCCCAGTGCCCAAGTGTTTCGCCTTGGAGCCAGTATTAACTTCTAATTATTAACTGTTATGACCAAGTTTATAAAAGTATGTGCGCTTACCCTTCCGCTGATCACCCTGATCTGTTACTCCTGCGGCGATCAGTTCTACGACATTGATCCTCCGGGCGACCAACTCACCGACGCTAACTTCTTTACCTCCGAAAGCGATGCCCAAGCGGCCCTCAACGGAGTGTACGACGGTTTGCAAAAGGATGAGACTTTCCGGGGCGGTTTGCTATCCAAAGTAGAATATTTTCCTACGGGAGATATGGTGCCTAATGCGGGGGAACCCGACGATCTTGATTTTTATAATCTAGAGTGGGAGCGTAATTGGTTTCGTCTGGAGAGCATGTGGGTGCGCTTCTATAACATCGTCAATCGCGCCAACGTGGTGATCGCCAACGTGGAAGCGATGGATGAATCAATCATCGACTTGGAAGCAAAAAATCAGATTGTGGCCCAGGCCAAGTACCTCCGAGCAATTTTGTACTTTCCGCTCGCGCGTACCTTCGGCGACATCCCGCTGGTGACCGATCCGCCCAACCTAGACGGTGAGATCCTTCCCGAGCGAGCCCCGGTAGCCGAGGTGTGGGCGCAGATCCTTCAGGATTTGCAGGATGCCGCCCCGGTGTTACCCCTGGCCTGGGACGGTGCCAACGTGGGACGGGCCACGCGCCCCTCCGCTCTGGCCATGCTGAGCAAAATCAGCCTCTACGCCAATGACTACAACGGCACCATCACCTACGCGGAGCAGGTTATTGCCCTGGGAGAGAACGACCTCCTGCCGGAGTATCGAAGTGTGTTTGCCGATAACAACGAAAACAACGCGGAAATGATCTTTAGCACCCAAAATCGGGTGATTCCTGGCGGCGGCTGGCGAGACGATAATGAGGGCACAATCGCTATAACGCAAAGTGAGCTTCCGGGCAACATTCCTTCCGACGTATCCACCGCTTTTGGAGGGTGGGGAGGCTATAGTCCCTCTATGGACCTGATCAACTCCATGGAAACCAACGCTCAGGACAGCATCATCGATACGCGTCTTCGCGGTCAGTTCTTGCTGAACGGCATGAAGCATCCGGACGTTGACTTCGTTTTTGATACCACCGTGCACTCCACCACCACGGGGGTGGCATTCACCAAGTACTGGCACCAGCCTAACCCGGCGGCTGACCCGCAGTACAGCGGCACCGACCGCCCCATTATCCGCTACGCGGAGGTGCTGCTCGACTACGCCGAAGCGCTTAACGAAGTAGGCCGGACGACGGAGGCACTTGCCGCCCTGAACCAGGTTCGCAACCGCGCCGAACTACCTGATTTTACTTCCACCAACCCGGAAGAAGTGCTCGATCAGATCTTTCAGGACCGCCGGATCGAAACTTTCTGGGAGCATAATTTCTTCAGTGAACTCAACCGCCGGGGGCTTTTCCTGGATTGGATACGAGAAAACCGAAGCGATATCGCTGACCTGGATCTGAACAAACCCTATTTTCAGCAGCAACCCATCCGAATGCCCCTTCCCGTCACGGAATTAGAGGTAAACCCTAACCTGACCCAGAATACCGGGTATGACTTTTAACGCTCGATGGTGCTAAACGCAGGGCCGTACGCTTGGCTGTTGTTGGTATTCGGAGTAGCGGCATGTGGCCCGACCGAGGAGCAGAAAAAGAATACCCTGTTCCTCGCCCGGTCGGCCGACTATACCGGCATTACCTTCACCAATCAGCTTACGGAGACCTTGGCCTTCAACATTCTAGAATATAACAACTTCTACACGGGCGGTGGCGTAGGCATCGGGGACTTTAATCAGGACGGTCTGCCGGATATCTACTTGACCGGCAACATGGTCTCCAGTCAGCTCTATCTCAATAAAGGAGATCTGCGGTTTGAAGACGTCACCGCGGCGGCGAAAGTGGCTACCGAAGGGTGGGCCACGGGAGTGAGCGTAGTAGACATCAACGGCGACGGCCTGCCCGATATCTACGTTTGCCGCAGCGGCTACCCGGAAGAACAGCGTCGTGCTAACTACTTGTTCGTCAACCAGGGGGTGAATGCCACCGGCGTTCCGGTGTTTGCCGAGCAAGCCGCCGCCTACGGCCTGGATGACACCGGCTACACCACCCAAGCGGCATTCCTCGACTACGATAAAGACGGCGACCTGGATGCGTACCTGCTTACCTCTAATCACGAAAAGGTGAGTTTGAACACTCCGAAGCCGAAGGTGGACGGGCGCAGTTTTCCGAGCACCGACCGCCTCTACCGCAATTCCGGATCGAGTCCGGGCGTCGCCACGCCGGGACAGGCAATCCAGCCGTTTGTTGATGTGAGCCAGGAAGCAGGCATCACCCACGAAGGCTACGGCCTGGGCATCGGCGTGGCCGACTTCAACCAAGACGGCTGGCCCGACGTGTACGTGGCCAACGACTTTGTCTTCGAGGATCGGCTGTACGTCAACAACCACGACGGCTCCTTCACCGACCGCTCGGCGGAGTACCTCTCCCACCAGAGCCGCTTCTCGATGGGTATGGATGTGGCCGACTTCGACAACGACCAGCACCTCGACCTGATGGTGCTCGAACATGATGCCCCCGGAGAACGAACGACAGAAGATGATGAGCATGGCCATGACCGAAGACGTGTTTGACCTGGCGCAACGGCGCGACTACCAAGCCCAATTTTCTCAGAACGTGCTACAGCGCAACAACGGACTCCGCCCCGACAGCTCGCTGTCGTTTAGCGACGTGGCCCGCCTGGCCGGAGTGCACCAAACCGACTGGAGCTGGAGCGTGTTGCTGGCCGACTACGACAACGACGGTCGGAAGGATATTTTCGTGAGCAACGGTATTCCCAAAGACATCACCAACAACGACTACATCAAATTTCGGGACACGAAGGCCGGACGGGCCGGTAGCTACGACGAAGTGAAGCAAGAGCTGCTCGAGCATCTGGCGGCCCTGCCGGATGCCCACCACCGCAACTACCTATTCCGAAACGAAGGTGACCTACGCTTCTCCGACCAGTCAGCGGCCTGGGGCATCGACGAGGCTACCTGCTCCAACGGGGCCGCCTACGCCGACCTGGACCAGGATGGCGACCTCAACCTGGTGGTGAACCACCTGAACCAGCCCACCGAGATTTTCGAAAACCAAAGCAGCCAAGCCCCCGACCGCCACTACCTGCGCATCGACCTGAAAGCCGACGTAGCGTTGGATCTGGTGGGAACCGAAGTGCGGATCATTCACGGCGAAAACCAGCAACTGCTCTCCTACAATCCGTACCGCGGCTTTCAGTCGTCGGTCGAGCAGGCCTTGCACTTTGGGCTGGGCCCCGACCGCCGGGTGGATACGGTGATCGTTCGGTGGACCAACGGGCAGGAGGAGCAGTGGATAGGCGTCGCGGCCGACCAGCTGCTCACCCTCAATTTCTCATCGGGCAGTCCGGTAGCTCCGGCCACCCGAGCCCCAACGCCTCGCCAGTCCCGGTTTCGGGCCGTGACGAGTACGGTAGGCTTACCCTTCGTCCATCAAGAAAATGACTTTAACGACTTCAAGGTAGACCCGCTTTTACCTTGGCGATACTCGCAGCAGGGGCCATGCTTGGCCGTGGGCGACGTGAACGGCGACGGACGCGATGACTTCTTCGTGGGTGGGGCCGCCACCTTCGCCGGCACGCTGTTTTTACAGCAGGCGGGGGGCGCTTTCATCCAGCAAAAACTGCCCGACGCTGACTACGAGGATACGGATGCCTTGTTCTTCGACGCTGATCAGGACGGCGATCTGGATTTGTACGTGGTGAGCGGCGGGTCGGAATACACCCATCCCTTAGCGCTTCAGGATCGTCTGTACGCCAACGACGGCCAGGGGAATTTCACAACCCTACCAAACGCGTTGCCGTCCATCGTCGGCAGTGGCACGTGCGTGGTCGCGGCCGACTACGACGACGACGGCGACCAGGACCTGTTTGTGGGAGGAGGCATCTTGCCCGACCAGTACCCGCGCTGTTCGCGCAGTTACTTGCTGGAAAATGATCGAGGCCGTTTCACTGACGTGACCGCCCGCGTCAGTCCTCAGTTGCAAGAGCCGGGCATCGTCACCGCCGCCCTGTGGACCGACGTGAATCAGGACCAGCAGCCCGACCTGATTGTGGTGGGCGAATGGATGCCCATCCGCGTGTTTGAGAACCAGCAGGGAACGCTGCGGGAGCTAACCGACCGGTGGCAGACCGACCAGACCCACGGGTGGTGGAGCAGCCTGGCGGCCGGTGACTTTGATGCCGACGGGGACACTGATTACGTCGTAGGAAACCTGGGGCTCAACACCAACTACCGGGCGTCGGCCACCGAACCGCTGGTGCGTTATGCCGGCCCGCTCAACGACGATGCCAAGACCGACGCCATTCTCACCCAGTATTTTCCGGACGAACGAGGGCAGCGTCGGGCCTTTCCGGTGGCCTCCTACGATGCCCTCACTCGGCAGATGGTAGAGATCAAGAAGAAGTTTCCTTCGTACGTGAGTTATGCCTCGGCCACCGTGGAGGATATCCTTAGCGAAGCGCAACTGGCCAAGGCGAGCGTAGATTCAATCACTGTGCTAGAGAGTATTTACCTGGAAAATCAGGGTGATCACTTTGCGCAGCATCCGCTGCCCACGATGGCGCAGTTAGGTCCGGCGCGGGGCCTTTTGGCAGGCCACTTCGATGGCGACCAGCACCTGGATCTGCTGTTGGTGGGCAGCAACCGAGGCACTTCGGCCACCGAAGCCTGGTACGACGCCCAAACGGGCCTGCTGCTAGCGGGAACGGGCCAGGGCAGTTTCACGGCGGTTGCTTCCGGAGAATCCGGTTTTTGGGCGCCAAAGGCTCAGACCTTACGGATGCTCTCCGTCAATGACGAGCCTCGGGTAGTTGTTACCCAGCGACAAGACTCCCTGCTACTCTATAATTATCAACAATGAAGGATCTTTTTTTTCCGGGAACATTATCTTCTCTTTTGATTGGGTGCCTAAGCATGCCGCTGCTGCTGGGAGCAGTAGTAGCTAACGCTCAGTTGCTGGTGGCCGAAACCACCGAGGAAGGCGTTTTGGTGAGAGAGAACAATGACCGTGTGCTGTTTTATCAGAGAAAGACGAAGACGCTAAACGGTGCCTACACGCGCGCCAACTACGTGCATCCCCTCTTTGGACTAGACGGAACGGTGCTCACCGAAGAGTTTCCGGAAGACCCCCCGCATAACCACTGGCACCAACGGGGTATATTCTGGGCGTGGCATCAGGTGTTGACTGATGGGAACTCCATGGGCGATATGTGGGATTGTGAAGACTTTAATTGGGACGTCCGATCCGTTTTGCCTCAGAGGGGCGTGAAGTTATTCCTCAGACTGCCGCGGTCGATGCTGGCCCGTGGATGGATGTGTCAGGATCGCTGACGGCCGGTGGCCGAACGGTGATCATTATTATGACCCATCCCGACAACCCCTCTCCTCAGAATCAGTGGATTCTGAGAAGTGAAAACAGTATGCAAAATCCGGTATTTCCCGGCCGAACCCCGGTGGGGGTTTCGGACAAAACTCCCACCGTGTTAAGATACCGCTTGGTGGTCTACCAAAGGGAAGTGCCGGAAAACGAGGTAGTAAATCTTTATAAGGAGCAGCCTTGAGGCCGTTGAAGTTTTTGAAGACATACCAACGCTAGTCTGAGTAATCATCAAACATCCATCGAATGAGCCGTTTTATAGTTCTTGCTTTCGTAGTTTTTCCTCTTTTATCAAAAGCCCAACAAGTCGGCACTACTGAACTGCCCTTGCAGTACGTAGGGGAACCAAAAGTTGCGGATAGCGATCAGCACGACGGACAGTTGCGTCCGGTATTGGGCGTAGATAATTTTCAGATTCTCCGGGCCAACCGCACCCACCCGCCGGAAGACGACCAAGCGGGTAACACCTACAACCACGCCCCCATGCTGGCCTACTGGAACAACCGCTTCTACGTGGAGTACTTGGCCCAGGAGTGGCAGGAACACGGCGAACGCACCCAGACTTACTTACTGTCGTCGGAAGACGGTAAGCACTGGACCGCCCCGCGACGCATTTTTCCGGCCATCGAGCACCGACCCGGTGCGTTCACCATCGCTCACCAGCGGATGGGATTTTACCAAGCCCCCAATGGCAAGTTGTTAGCGCTGGCCTACTATGGCATCCCCCTCGAACCCGGGGGCGGACCCAACAAGGGCAACGGCTTAGGCCGGGCGGTGCGGGAGATCAGGCAAGACGGCAGCGTAGGCCCCATCTACTTCATTTGTTATATGCCGCACGCGGGCTACCCGCAAGCCAAAGTGACGTGGTACCCCTTCTACCAAAAGTCGCCGGATAAGGCATTCGTGGCCGCCTGCGACGCGCTGTTGACCGACCGCCTGATGACCCAGCAGTGGTGGGAAGAGGACCAGTCGCAAGATGGTTTTTTTGCCCTCGCAGCCGACACCATCATCAACTTTGAACCCAAGGCGCTCAGCTTTTTTCACCGCAAAGATAGCACGGTAGTAGGCTTATGGAAGGGTGCCTGGGCCGCCCTCAGCCAGGACGAAGGAAACTCCTGGTCGAAGCCAGTGATAATTAAATCCAAGCCGGAGGGCAGTGCCAAGGAGTGGGGGCAGCGTACCGACGACGGCCGTTACGCGATTGTCTACAACCCGCAGGGAGGCGACCCGCGCTTACCCCTGGCGCTGATCACCAGCAACGACGGCATCACCTTCGACAGCTTGCGCTACGTCCACGGCGACGTGCCTGAACTGCGGTACACCGGAACATTCAAAGACGTCGGTGCCGAATACGTGCGTGGTATTGCCGAAGGCAACGGCAACCCGCCCGGTAACGATCTGTGGGTCGTGTATTCGGTTAACAAGGAAGATATTTGGATTAGCCGTGTCCCAATTCCCGCCCGCGAAAGTGTATCGGCGGAGGTGCGAGAAGATTTTGAAAACACCGCGACCGGTGAAGTGCCGGACGGCTGGAACGTCTATAAGCCTTACTGGGCCACCGTGGAAACGGCCGAGGAAAACGGCAACCACTCGTGGAACTTCCTGACCGCTACCGAGGGCCCTGTTCTGCGTCACCTCAAACGCTTGGAAAATGGCCAGGACTACCGTTTCCGGCTGGAGGTCGACGTAGACCAACAGCAGTACGATCTTTACCTCAATGATGAAGCGCTCTTGCAGGCGGCTCCCTTTCGCGAGCCGGTCGAGTCGCTGGAGCGTCTGGAGTTTCGCACGGGTGCGTACCGGCAACGCAATAAGCACCGCTACGACCTGCTGGCTCCCAAAGACGATGGCCTCCCCGGAGCAGATGAGAAGCACCACCGCATCAGCGATTATAAGATCGACGATATCGCTATTATCGTAACCGAAGATGTTATCGTCACCAAAAATTAAGGCTCTATTCCCGCCGTAATCCAGGAATCTGATTGTAGTTCTTGATTTATCCAAACCTAACCAGCAATATGAAACTGTCTTTAGTATCTCTGCTTCTTACTTCCCTTATTTTCATCAACGCTAGACCAGGGCTTAGGGCGCAGTCGGCGGAGTATCCTGCCTACGCCGGGAGCAAGGAGCGCGCCAACGGACGGCACGACGCCCGCCAGCCCTGGGTGATGGGTACCCATGCCTACGGAGTTTTTCGGGCCCATAATCAAGACAGCACGCACGACAAGAACGGGCGCGGCTACCGTTTCAACCACCATCCAAATTTGGTGATCTGGAAAGACCGCTACTGGATCAACTACCAGGGTGGCCCCACCGATGCCAGTGAAGGCGATAAACCAAGGGTGCCCTACTGGATTGCTTACTCTTCGGACGGACAACACTGGGAAGCCCCCGAGCTGCTTTTTCCCTCGATCCGCTTTCAGGGCGATAACACCTACCTGCACAGCCGCATGGGCTTTTACGTGGCCAACGACGGACGGCTGCTAACCATCAGCTTCCACGGTAGACATCCAAGTCCGAACGGCGGTGGCGAGCACGGGGTAGCGCGCGTAGTGCGCGAAATATACGGCGTGAACGATGATCGCACGGTGGATATGGGGCCTATCTACGCCATTCGCTTCAACGCCGACCGCACCGCGGAGAATACCGGCCTCGCGCTGTACACGGCCGCGGAGGACCAAGGATTCGTCGCCGCCTGTGAAGAGCTGCTCGGCAACCCGCTGGTCACCCAGCAGTGGCACGAAGAAGACCGTCGGCCCGATCTGTATACGGTGAACGCAACCACGCCCACCACCGGTCTCAACGCGGAAGATAGCTTTGAAGCTAAGGCCTTCGACTGGTACACCTTACCGGACGAACGCATCATCGGGTGGTGGAAAGGGGCCGCGATGGCTTCCTCCACCGATGGGTGGAAAACTACCAGTCCGGTGGACTTTAACTTTGATCGGCTAAATGAGAACCGCTCGGCCAAGATGTGGGGACAGCGCCTGAGCGACGGTCGCTACGCGCTAGTCTTCAATACGGGAACCCAACCGCCCAACCCCGAAAGCGTTCATTCCTGGACCCGCACCCCAATGCTGGCGATTACTTCGTCTGACGGTCTTCATTTTCAGGAAGACCGGGCGGTTGTCTTCGGAGATGTTTCGCCTACTCGCTACGCCAACCCCCCCGATGTGGGCGGCCTGAACGATAACCGGGATTCGGGACCGCAGTACGTGCGGGGCATCAGTGAAACCAATCAGAACAAGCCCAACACCGCCGCACCCAACGAGAATCTGTGGCTCACCTACTCGGTCAACAAGCAAGACATCTGGGTATCGGAAGTGCCGTTGACCATGCGCCACGAGGTTAACGCGTATCCGCAGGATGATTTTGAAGACTACTCCCCGGCCGACCGCTTGGGCAACTGGATCGTGATTTCTCCCTACTGGGCCCCGGTGGACCTTGCTTCGCAGGACGACAACCAGTTTGTCCGCCTGCAAGACCAAGACCCCTATGACTATGCCAAGCTCATGCGGGTGTTTCCCTCCAGTACCTCCGCCACCCTCCGGGCCCGACTGCGTCCCCACCAGGCCAAAGACGATACCCTGGAGGTGGACGTCACCGACCGGCACGGCTACGTGGCCCTGCGCCTGCGCCTGAACGCGGGCGCCCTGTACGCCAGCCAGGGCGACCAACTAACGGCCGTAGCGGAAGTTAGTTCCAACCAATGGCTTGATGTTGAACTCAGGGCCAACACTGACCAGCAGACCTATTCGGTAAGCGTCGATGGGGAAGAGAAGCTCAGTGACGCGTCCTTTTACGAAAAAACCGACGCGGTGGAACGGCTGGAGCTTCGTACCGGCGGCTACCGGCTGGACAACTTTTCTCGCCTGGGAGCGTGGCCCAACTATCCCAAGACGACCCTTCCCAACCCGGACACGCCCTCACCCCGGGCGATCTTTGACGTAGATGACGTTAGCACGGCCCCAACGGATGGCCCGTAGCGGCGGCAGCATCATCAAAATAAATTTATGGTAGTGAGCTTCTGCCTTGCCATAGGCTACTCCTTTTTTCGTAGGCAGCAAATTGAATAAAAAAATTTATAGAAAACACAATGATTAAGCTCATAACAATAGGATATTTATTTCGGATAGACCTTAGCAAATTGGCAAAGCGAAACCGATTTCAACCTCACTAGTTATCAAAATAAAAACAACCTACCCCGTCACCCTCGATCCTAGACAGATACATCGCTTCCACCAGGACGGATACCTGATCGTCACCGGCTTCTTCAATCCCGCGCAGGTGGATAGGCTCTACCGGTTCGCCACCGAAGACGAAACGATCAGCCAACACGCCTACGGCATGATGGACAAAGAAGGCCGCGCCTCCCGGCTGGCCCTGTGGTTTACGCCGGGCAACGATCCTTTTGGCCTGGTGGCCCGTTCAGCCAGCGTCGTCGGCGCGGTCGACCAACTGCTGGAGGGCGAGTCGGCCGTGGCGCATTACCACTCCAAACTGATGCAGAAGGAGCCCCGCGTGGGAGGCGCCTGGGAGTGGCACCAGGACTATGGCTATTGGTACCGTGCGCAGTTTCTTTTTCCCAACCAGATGATCAGCGTGATGACAGCCCTTACGGAAGCGACGCCGGAAAACGGCTGCCTGCAGGTGATCAAAGGGTCGCACCGGATGGGCCTACTGGAGCATGCTCACGAGGGTAGCAGATGGGGGCAGACATGCAGCGCGTCGACCAGGCGCTGGAGATGATGGAGCATGAGTACGTGGAACTGCAACCCGGCGACGTGCTGATCTTCCACAGCAACATTTTACACCGCTCCGAAGCCAACGCGTCGAAGCGGTCGCGCTGGTCGTTTATCTCGGCCTACAACCGCACCGGCAACGTGCCCAAGCTAGAAAAGTTGACCGACTGCGTCACCGCCATTGAGGTGGTGCCCGACATGGCTTTGCTGAAAGCCGAGTGGGTTGGGATGCAGACGGGCACGGAATTTCTTTCCGTAGAAAAAGACGTCAATATTCGCTGATCAACCTCAACAACTACCCTGGAAGATTCCTTTTGCCATGCAGTACCTATTGAGCGCCTTTTTTTTCTCCATACTCGTTTCCTGCTTTTCTCAATCAGGGGCCCAGGCCCAACCGGTGCACCACCTCCTGGTGCCAGCGCAGCAACCGGTGACCATTAGGGTGGATGACCAGTATCTTACGTTGTTGACCGAAGAAGGGGGGCGTCTTTCGGCCAATCGGCCCTTGCTCGTATGGCGTCGCGCGGGTGCCCAGGACTGGACGGTGACTCCTGCTTCCGATTTGGAGGTAAAAACCCGGACGCCGGATGAAATTAGTTTTCGGGCGCGCTTCGAGCAGATATCCGCGGACTTGGTGTGCCGCCGAGCAGACGACTTCCACTGGGAGTTTTCGGGCACGCTGATCAATGGCGGTCGGCAACCCGTAGAACTGAGTCGCTTTCATTACCTGGAGGGCAAAGTGGCCGAGGGCCTAAACTTCCTGGGCATGGATGGTCAACTGGTCACGCCCGTCGATACGCTGCCCGCCCCCCGGCAGGCCACCGAACAGATTTGGACCAACTTCCGGGTGTTTTGGCCCCGGCTGGCCGAACCTTACCACGATACTCCCCACTGGGCTACCTCTACCGATGTGGCTATTCTAACGCCCTCCTGGAACCAGCCGGGCTGGTTTTTTGGCTTCACCGGTCCCGGCACTGCTTTTGGAGAAATAGGCTACCGCACCCAGCAGGAACCCAGTGGATTTTACGCGGGGGTGCTGTTAGACAATGTGCGTTTGGTGCCCGGCGACAGTCGCTCACTAGAGAGGTTGCTGGTAGGCTACGGCGACTGGCAGCACAACCTGCGGCACTGGGCCAAAGTCTGCGCGCAAGCGTTTGAAGTGCCCAAACCCCGTCCGCCCCTGGTGGGCTACTGTTCCTGGTACCAGTTTGAAAACGATATTGAAGCGGCGCAGGTGGAGCGCGCCATCAACGAGTTCGCTACCCTGCCCGTCCCCCCCGGTGGACGTACCATTCAGATCGACGATGGCTTCCAACGGATGCCCGGCGACTGGCGGCCAAACACCCGCTTCCGGGCGGTGTGGGATACCCTGCCCCAACAGATTGCCGCCAGTGGCTCGTTGCCCGGTCTGTGGGTGGCTCCCACCACCATTCTGGAAGATCATCCGCTGGTGCAGCAGCACCCCGACTGGCTGCAGCGCCTGCCCGACGGGCAACCGGCCATCCACTTTGCCAACTGGGGCTGGACTGTCGACTCAACCTGGAAACACGGAAACCCTGGTAAAAAGACGTATTACCTGGAAACCGACCGCCCGGAAGTGAAACGGTGGATAGGCGACATATTCACCGACGTCAAAGCGCAGGGCTGGCGCTATCTCAAAATAGACTTTACTTACGCGGTTTCTACCGCCCGCGTGCCTTACGACTCCACAAAAAACCGCTTTGAGACCCTGCGTGACCTTTACACCGTATTCCGCGATGCTTCGGGCGACGACATGCTGCTTAATGCTTGCATTGGAGAGCCCGGGCGCTACGCCCTGGGGCAGGTCAACATTGCCCGCCTGGGGGGAGATATGGGCAGCAACTGGAGCAGCATCCGCGCCAACCTGACCACGCTGTTCCTGCGACTCCACACCAACGGTATATGGTGGCAGGCCGACCCGGACGTGTTCTATATGCGCCAGGAAGATTCTGACCTCACCGAGTCGGAAAATACGTTGCTGACGGGCACCATTGGCCTGATGGGTGGAGTGTTTCTGACCTCCGATTTTCCTTCGCAGTGGTCGCAGGATGACCAGGAGGTGATCAAGCAGTTCTGGAACGCACAAGGCCCACGCGTACCGGCGCAGCATTTTATGCTTTTCTCAGATGAGGGGGTGCCCCGGGCCTACCGCGTCAGTTACGACGACGGCCAGTTGCCCCAACACGCCGTTGGTTTCTACAATTGGACTGATCAGGCCACCAACATACGGACATCGCTCGTGGAGCTGGGCTTGCAAGAAACGGTTCAGTGGAAAACGACTAGGCTGATTTCCAGCAGTCAGGTTAGTCTAACTAATGAGGAATTTGTGATCAAACGGCAGCCACTCCATAGCCTGACCCTGGTGGGACTCAGTGAGGAGTAGGCAGGCTTATACTTCTGGAACTAAGGGCGGAAATCTTTTAGTAATCATCGTCGCAAACACTAACTCATTCATTTTGGTGTACATCTCCCGCACGCTGCGGCGCGCCCGGGAAAGGGCCACCCGGATGTTGTTGACGCACATCCCGGTGAGTTGCTCTATCTCTTCGTACGAATACTCTTCCACGTCGTGCGCTACCACCCGTTGGGAGTGGCTCGCTTTGAGTTTGTCAAAGCAAATATTTTGGTGATCACCGTTGCCAGGGCCTCGATGCTGCGGTAGTTGCCCAGGTTCTGCCACAGTTTCAACTTTACCCGCAGAATAGCACCCCCATCTTTGGCCCTAACGGTTAAATCCCGTTACTTAGCGCTACTTCTCACTCCACCAACCTAACCCATGCTTCAGTCTGCTTTTCTTGTTCTGCTCACGCTTGTTTCCGGCGCACTGTGTGCCCAATCCACGGCTTGGCAACCCGCCGGTGACAAGATACGCACCGAATGGTCAGCCCAGGTAGATCCGGCAAATCCGCTACCCGCGTATCCCCGGCCCCAGTTGCAGCGCCCCGATTGGCAAAACCTGAACGGACTGTGGAACTATGCGATCCTCGCTAAGTCAGCGGCCCAACCCACCGATTTTTCGGGGAAGATTCTGGTGCCCTTCGCCGTTGAGTCGTCGCTGTCGGGCGTGGGCGACACGGTGGGGCAGGATCAGCAACTCTGGTACCGAACCACGTTCGCTACCCCCCGAAAGAAGCGCGGCCGAAAGGTGCTGCTTCACTTCGGGGCGGTCGACTGGGAAGCGGAGGTGCTGGTGAACGGCACGTCGGTGGGCACCCACCGGGGTGGTTACGATCCGTTCTCCTTCAATATCACCCCGCACCTCACCTCGGGCGAACAAGAACTGCTGGTGCGCGTGTGGGATCCCACCGACGGCGGGCCGCAGCCCCGCGGCAAGCAACTGGAAAAACCCCGAAGCATCTGGTACACACCCGTCACCGGCATCTGGCAAACGGTGTGGCTGGAAGTGGTGCCGGAAACCTACATCGCCTCCACGAAAAACACGCCCGATCTGGACAACGCTACCATCACCGTGGCGGTCCAGGTAGAAAACTGGCAAGCCCAGGACCAATTGCGGGTGCGTGTGCTGGACGGAGGGCAAACCGTGGCCGAGCAAACCGTGGCGGCCGACGCCCCAGCCCGGCTGGTGATCGAGAACCCGACCGCCTGGTCGCCCGAGAACCCGCACCTCTACGATCTGGACATCGCCCTGCTGCGCCAGGGAAAGGTGGTAGACGCCGCGAAAAGCTACACCGCGCTGCGCAAGAGTAGTCTGGCTCCCGATAACCAAGGCATCCAACGCATGCTGCTCAACAACGAAGCCTACTTTCAGTACGGTCCGCTCGACCAGGGCTGGTGGCCCGACGGGCTGTATACCGCTCCCACCGACGAGGCCCTGCTGTTTGATATTGTCAAGACCAAGGAGATGGGCTTCAACATGATTCGCAAGCATGTGAAGGTGGAACCGGCCCGCTGGTACTACTACTGCGACAGCGTGGGCCTGCTGGTGTGGCAAGACATGCCCAGCGGCGACATGGGCAACGACTGGAACTCCCGTCCCGGAGTGATCGGAGGCACCGAGCGGGAGCGCACTGTGGAGTCGGAAGCGATGTTCCGCACCGAGTGGCAAGCCATCCTGGATGCCAACTATAACTTTCCGTTGATCGTGGTGTGGGTGCCCTTCAACGAGGCCTGGGGGCAGTTCAAGACCGAAGAGATCACAAACTGGACCATGCAGTACGACACCACCCGCCTGGTGAACAGCGCCAGCGGGGGCAACTTCTTCGCAGTAGGCGACATCCTGGATATCCACAACTATCCGGACCCGGAAATGCCCCGCCCGGACCTTTTTGGTATGCAGCGCGCCCTGGTGCTGGGTGAATACGGCGGATTGGGCCTACCCGAGGAAGGCCACACCTGGCAAAAAAAAGACAACTGGGGCTACCAGAGCTTCAAAAGCCAGGAAGAATTACTGGAGCGTTACGAAAAACTTATCCAGGACCTGAAGCCGCTGATTGCTCAAGGACTGTCGGCCGCGGTGTATACCCAAACCACCGACGTGGAGATAGAAACCAATGGGCTAATGACCTACGACCGTAAAATAGTTAAGATTAAACCGGCGCGGCTTAAGCAATTGCACCAACCGCTGTACGAATAACAATGGTGAAAAAAGGCAACGTAGTTCGAATATCTACGAAGTCGGAGGACGAAAGTAGACCCGAAAGGTGGAACCTTGCCCTACCTGGCTGGCTACGCTTACCTTTCCGTCGTACTTTTCGGCAATCTTTTTCACCAGGTAGAGCCCAATGCCGGTGCCCTCTTTGCTTCGGTTAAAGCGATTGAACATCCCGAAAATTTTGTCCAGGTGATCGGGCTTAATCCCTACGCCGTTGTCTTTCACTTCCAGAACCAAGAAATCCTCTTCCCGGTAGGTTCGGACGTGGATAATCGGGGATCGCTCATCGGCGCGGTACTTCAGGGCATTTTCCAGCAGGTTGTGCATCACGTTGGTAAACAGTCGCCTCGACAAATAAAAATCAGTGTACTCGAAGCGGCCGTGCAGCTCCGCGTTGAGCCGTTGGATGCGCGGCTGTTGCGTCTCCGTAAATTCATTTAGAACAGCCTCAACGTCCACCCGCTCAGCGGGTTCTTCGGCCCGCCGCTGAATCCGGCCCACTTCCGAGAGGTCACGGATCACATCGCTGAGTTTTTCCATCTGCTTGCCCATCATCCCCAGCAGGGGGTCGGCCGTTTCTGAGACCACCTTGGTGCCCTTTTTAGACAGCAGCTGCACGAGGCCCGCCAGGTTGGCCACGGGGGCCTTTAGGTCGTGGGAAGCGGCGTATAGAAAGCCGTCGAGTTCTTCGTTGGCCCTTCTCAACTCCTGGTTTTGGCGCTCAGTCTGCGCTACGCTTTCGGCTAGCTTGGCGGTGCGCTCCTGCACCAGTTGTTCCAGGTTTTCGTTGAGCCCGCGCAGCTCTTCGTTGACGGCCCGCCACTGCGCGGCGCTAGGAATCAGGATCAGCCGGGGCGTGATGGTGAGCAGCATGGCGGCCGTGCCGATCGAGGCCAGGGCCGTGATGATGCGCACGCCCGCGTCTATGGTGTAAAGGGGTGTCCAAATGTTGATCACATCGAACACGTGGGTGGTGCCGCAGCTTAGGATGAACACGGCGAACAGGGTGACCATCCACATATACTTGAAATCCTTCCTGGCGCGTACGATTTTCACCAGGCTGAGCGGAATCACCAGGTAGGCGAGTGCGATAATGCCGTCCGAGATGGCGTATGACCACAGCACGGCGGGGTTCCATTGGTAGCAGTGGCCGTGCGGCATAAAGTTATTCTCTGCGAAATGGTTAATAATTTCTTGCATTCGGTTGCTTTAGCGGTTATAAATCGGACAAAAGTAGGAATAAGGATAGACAAAAACGTTTTTGGTTCGTTTTAAAATCTAACCCAACGACCAAAGTGTCAACGATCAAACGACCTACCCCAATGCATAAACTTCGGAGGATTTTGCTTATCGACGATGATGAGATCACTAATTTCATCCATCAGGAGCTCATCATGGATTTGCAGATAACCGATGCGCTCGAGGTGCAGACCGACGCCGAAGCAGCCCTGGAAATGCTTGAGGAGCAGTGCCCCGCCCTGCGTTGTCCGGATCTGATCCTGCTCGACCTAAAGATGCCAGTGTTCAACGGCTTTGATTTTCTGGAAGGCCTTCAGTCACTACCGGCGGCGTGCGTGCAGAACGTGCGGGTGGTGGTGCTCACCACTTCCGACAGTCCCCAGGACGTGCAACGGTTGCGCGCCCTCGGAGTAGAAGCCGATCGGCTATTCAACAAACCCCTGACCCAAGAAAAGATGCTGGCTATTGTCGCCTAGCACGGCTGAATATCCTTTTTTTTACTGGCCCGGCCGGTTCGGTGTCTGACCGGCTAAACCGTTGGCAAACAATTCGATTTTTATGATACGATTTACTTTTAGCGCTTGCTTGATCTTAGGGCTGATGCTGGGATGGAACCCCGCCCACGCGCAGCTTCAGCTTGACCTGGAAACCGGTGCGGCCTTGTCAGGCTACAACAAAGTGCGCATTCCGGGCGACGGGGGCACTTTTATCAATTTCGCTGAATCACTGGAGGCCACACCTACCGCTTTTTACCGCTTGCGCCTGTCCTACACCATCAACGACCGGCACACCATCACCGCCCTGTTCGCTCCGCTCACCATCCGCTACAACGGGGTGTTTGGCCAGGAGCTTGCGTTCTTTGGCACCACCTTCGCCGCTACGCAGCCGCTCGACGTGCGCTATCAGTTCAATTCGTACCGGCTCACCTATCGCTTCAATTTTCCGCGCACCCAGCACTTCCGGTTCGGGGTGGGGGCCACGGCTAAAATCCGGGATGCGGAAGTAGAAGTGAACGGCGTGACCAAGACCAACGTCGGTTTTGTGCCCCTGATCAACTTCCGCGCCGAGTGGTTCGCCAAAGAAAAGCTATCGCTCGTTTTGCAGGGCGACGCCCTGGTGGCTCCGCAGGGGCGGGCCGAAGACGTGCTGCTGGCCGCCCAGTTTTATCCCAACCGGCGCGTCACGCTCAAACTGGGCTACCGCATCCTGGAGGGCGGTGCCGACAACGACGAGGTCTACAACTTCTCCCTGGTGCACTACGCCGTGATCGGGGGGATTATTACCTTTTGATGAGTTGTTCGATTGTTCAATGGCTCGACTGCTGCCCGCCGGGATGGCCGACGATCGAGCAGTGATCCGAAGTTAGTATGTTACCCCAAAAGAAAGTCCAATGAACGAACCGTCGCCACCTACTCCTTCCGATCAGTCCCCCGAAGAAACCAACGATCAACCAGGGATTGACAATACGACTACTGCTGCGCCCAAGAACCGCTGGCCGCTGGACCAATCGCTGGTGGCCACCGTGGCCCTCACCGTGATCAGCTTGTGCGCGCTGTTCGTGTCGATCTACCAAACCCGCGTGCTATCGCAGCAGCAGGAAGTGATGGCCGAACAACAGCGCATCATGACCGAAAGCGCCAAAGCGCAATTGTGGCCCAACGTAGGAGTTGGTAGAAGTCGATCTTACGACCGTGAAGGGATGAATCTGGAATCGCTTGAATTCACTATTGGCAACGCTGGTACCGGCCCGGCAATTATAGAAAGTGCCTCAGTGCAGTACGAGGGAAAGTACGCTAGAAGCTGGGGAGAGCTTTTCAGACTAACAGATTACCCGGATACTCTATCAACAGTGAGGGATGATGCGTTAATCTCTAGAAGGGTCATACCAGCTAACGAGGCGTCTACGTTTTTAGGCCTAAGTCAGAATCAACCTCTGATGGAGCATATGAATCGTATTATTGATAATGAGGGCTTCACTATCACGATTTGCTATCGCTCGGTATTTAACGACTATTGGCTTCGGGAGCAGAAGTTCGGACGGGAGGGCTTTGATAGGATCATCCCCGTAGATTCTTGCGTTATTGCCGATAGCCTCGCGTTTTACGATTAAAACCCACCATCGCCCGAACCTCCGGTTCGGGTACCCTCCCTCACCTAGCAACCCACACGGGCGTGCTTGCCGCGCGTTCGTTAACCCTCCCCCGCAGTGTCATCAGTTAGCTAAAAAACCACCCCAAAGCATCGTAAAAATTACGTCCAATCCCCCGCCTCAATGACCGGAACGAGCGTAGAATAGGCCGAATACCGCCACTATCGGGCATTTACCCGCGGTGGTGGCGCTAAATCCTCAGGAATATCGATGAAAACCCGCGGAATAGCCCCAAACCCTACCTACTTCTACTTGCTACCGCGAGTTTTTGCCCCTATTCCTTACGGATCAACCGCTATCCCGGGAGTTTTCATCGAGAAATCTTACGCAATGGCTATGCCCACGGGAGGCGACGGCCCTTTGCCGTGGGTTGCCGGAACAGCTATCTTCAAAAACAATGTTTTCAACCGCGGGTTTCACCGGAAAACGGTACGTTCAGCGAGCCTAAGCATGAAAAATATAAGCACGCTTATCTACATTTTACCTATTCTTATCATCAGTGTTCTAACCGCCTCCAGGACTAAGTTGCCGGAAGACGAACCGGATTGGATGAAGTTTAGGTGGGTGGGTGATTCTTTGGGTGGTCAGTATTTTGATAAGACTAGAATCTACTTGCCGGTCAATATTGAAGGCATTCCTCATGACTTTACGTTTCAGTTTGACCTGGGGCTTAACGTAACCCTGGTATACGAATCATCCCTACGACCGTATCTGCCGTCGTATCCAATGGTAGAGCAAAAGCTGGACACTACCGCTGAATATGACTACCTAAGGCAGGTAGATATTACGATTGATGGCCACCCGTTCAGGGATAAATCCATACTTCTCGCTGACGATGATCGTAACGTGCTCACGGTAGACTCGGTCAACAGCCCTACGGTTAAACACATCGGATCGATTGGGGCCGACTTGTTTCAGGGCAAGGTGCTCATTATCGATTACCCCAACACCCGGATTGCCGTAGCCGATACGGAGCGGAAACGGACGACATCTTTTTAGGCGACCAACGGTTGCCCAAGGCCATCTGCTATAAAGCTAAGGAGAAAACTAATTTCCTGCAAGCAAACGACCTGTGGGGGATTACCGGAAACGCTTACTTCTGGAACTACACCGTGATTGTCGACTTTGCCAATAAGAAATTCGGTGTGATCAAGTGACCGAATCAAACCGCGGCTAACGTCACTCGGCCTTTTTCGTTTTCGTCGGAAAGCAGTACATCTAAAGATAAATCACCTACTATAACCGGTTTTGTCCCGCAAATGGTTTTGGTTGATGTCGCTCACGGTGAACTCCCCACACTGCTGCCGGTGGTGCACCAGAGAGTAAGCGGCCTGGGCCACGTCCCGCGCGTAGCTCAGCAAACCGTCGTCGTTCTCCGACTTTGTTCGGGGAGGAGGGGCTAGCAAACCCGCCCAGAAGAACGGCGTGGCAGCCTGCCGGGCGACCCAGAACGAACGGGCGGCGGTGGTGCGGTAGATGAGGGGCACCTGATAGTCGATGCACTGCTGCCAAAGCGTACGGAAGTAGGTGTCACCCGTTGAGTCGTCGGTGAGATCAAGACAGAACGCAAACTCCATTTCCTGCTGGTTGCGCTCGAACCAGTCGGGTAGGGGAGTGGGTAGGAGGTGTTCCTTTATTCGCCAGTCGGCCGGTGGTCTCCAGGCAGGATTATTATCGGTGACCACCAGGTAGTTAAAGTTGTGCTGGCTGAGGGTGCGAACGAGGGCGTCGCTCAGGAAGGAAGAGGCACCGGTGATGAGCATCATAAAAATAAAGGATTGGAAATCGGTGAATGTAGAAACACAAAGGTAACCTGATTGCCTTTCCCTTGCCATAGCCCATGAATTTATTCGTGGGCTACGGAGGCAATTCCGTATATTTGCCAAAAAACCTACCATGATTTACGTCAGCCGAAAAGAACACTTCAACGCGGCGCACCGGCTCTACAACCCGGCGTGGTCGGACGAGAAGAACCAAAAGGTATTCGGACTCTGCGCCAACGAGCACGGCCACGGCCACAACTTCGAGCTCATCGTCACCGTGCGCGGCACCCCTGATCCCGATACCGGCTACGTGGTCGATTTGAAGCAGCTTAGTGATATTATCAAGGAACACATCACCGACCGGGTCGATCATAAGCACCTGAACCACGATGTAGATTTCATGCAGGGCAAAATGGCCAGCTGCGAGGTGCTGGTAGAGGAATTCTGGAAGATTCTCGCTCCTGAGGTGCTCAAGATTGCCCCCCGGGGCGAGCTGCACGCCCTGCAACTGCACGAAACCCGCAACAACTTCGTGGAGTTCTTCGGCGAGGGCTTAGAACCCACCGCCGCTGTGCAGCGTCCCGAGATGGAAATGAGTACGATACTTTGAAATATTATCTGATTGCGGGCGAGCGTTCGGGCGATTTGCACGGAGCCAACCTCATCAAGGCACTGCGTAAGCAGGATTTCGAGGCGCAGATTCGCTGCTGGGGTGGTGATGCCATGCAGGCCGCCGGGGGCGATCTGGTGGTGCACTACCGCGAGACCGCCTTCATGGGTTTCTGGGAGGTATTCAAGAACCTGCGCACCATCCGCCGCCTGCTGAAACGCTGTGAGCAAGACCTGCTGCGCTACCAACCCGACGCCCTGGTGCTGATCGACTATCCGGGCTTCAACCTGCGCATGGCGAAGTTTGCTAAGCAGCACGGACTGCGGGTGTTCTACTACATTTCGCCCAAGGTGTGGGCCTGGAACCAGTCGCGCGCCAAGAAGATCAAGGCCACGGTGGATCATATGTACGTGATCTTGCCCTTCGAGGAGGCTTTCTACCGCAAGTACGACTACGCGGTGCAGTACGTAGGGAACCCCTTGTTCGACGCCATCCGTGATTTTCGTCCTGACGACGATTTTGCGGCCACCTATCTACCCGACGAGCGGCCGGTGGTGGCGCTGTTGCCCGGCAGTCGGCAGCAGGAGATTGGGTTGATGCTGAAGATGATGTTGCACATCGCCGACCGCTTCCCGGATTATCACTTTGTGGTGGCGGCCGTAGACAACGTGCCCGCCTCCTTCTACGACGCCGGTCGCGATCATCCTGCGGTGACCATCGTAACGAATAAGACCTACGACGTGCTGCACCACGCGCGGGCGGCCATTGTCACCTCGGGCACGGCCACGCTGGAGACCGCCCTCTTCGAGGTGCCTCAGTTGGTAACCTACCGGATGAGTCCGATCACCTACCAGATTGCCCGACGGGTGATTCGCGTGCCCTACATTTCGCTGGTGAACCTGGTGGCCGAGCGGGCGGCGGTGCCCGAACTGATTCAAGCCGACTTCAACGCCGAACGCATCAGTGAGTTACTGCCCGAGTTGGTGGAACCCAGCGCGGTGCGTCAACAGCAATTGGATGATTATAGAATGATTAAGGATAGGTTGGGAGACCATGAAGCCTCCGCGACGGTAGCGAAGTGTATCCAGCAAGCGCTTTTAGACGTATAATCATACAATCCAAAGGCGTTCATAAACCAAATTGATCAGAAAAGGAGTTGATAACGAAGGTTGAATTACGGAAGAGATGATTGGTATTTCCCATATTGCTGTGATAGAGAAAAGTAACCCTGCTCTCGCTGCTTTACAATGAGTACGCTCACTGTAATAAAAGCTAGCAACATTTCGGAAATACTTCTGAAGTTTCAAGAAACCTGCTGCGACACTTCACCCGTAGTCTTATGCTTGAGGATGCGTTTGCGCCGCCCGTCGGGGAGTAGCTCTTCTTTGATGAGGTAGTGATCGGCGTCGTGCTCGACGAATGTTTTGTCAGCCCCGGTAGATTCGTCTCCGCGCCACTCACTTAGCTCCACCGGTTCCCACTGCTTGCTCTTGGCCGAACGGTAGCAGGCATCCATGATAGCGTTGACCACGTAGCCGTCGTAGAAAGTTTCCATCGGCGCACGGTTTTCGGCGCGGGCATCCATCATATCAGCAAACATATCGTTGTAACCCAGAGCGGTGGATTCGTCGCCCACCGGAAAGAGCCAACCGGTTTCCGATTCAGCCTTCTCGGCCACGTAGCCCTTTTCGCCTACACTGGTGAACATCTCTAGTCCGGTGCGCAGAAAGTGATCGATGCGCAGCGTACCTTCCGTACCGGCCACCTCGTCGCGCAAATCCATGCCGCCGCGGTAGGTCCAGCTCACCTCGAATTGGCTGATGGCCCCGCTGGCGTACTTCACCAGGCCAATGGCATTGTCTTCGGCCTCGATGGGCTTCACCAGGGTGTCGGCCCAGCACATCACCTCCACGGGCTTCACGTCTTTGCCAATGAAGTTGCGTCCGATCTCAATGCAGTGGCACCCCATGTCTACAATAGCGCCACCGCCTGACTGCTCGGGGTCCCAGAACCAGTCGCTGTGCGGTCCGGGGTGGGCCTCGCGCGAGCGTGTCCACAGCACCTTGCCCAGGGCTCCCCGCTGCACCGAGCGCAACGACTTTAGGGTTTTAGGGGTGTAGACCAAGTCTTCCAGATAACCGTGAAATACGCCAGCTTTTTCCACGGCCTGGAGCATTTGTAGGGCTTCTGCGGCAGTTCGGCCCAGCGGTTTGGTACAGAGAACAGCCTTACCCGCCTCGGCAGCGAGGGTCACCGCTTCCAAGTGCAGGTTGTTGGGCAATGCCACGATTACCGTATCCGTTTCGGGCGACGCTATGGCTTCGGTAAGGTCAGTCATGAAATGAGGAATGTTCCATTCCTGAGCGAATTTCTCGACGCGCGCTTCGGTGCGCGAATAAACGCTGTGAATGCGATCCATTTTGCGATGGCGATGCAACGCGGAGGTATAAAAGGTGCCGATGAGTCCGGTGCCCAGCAGGGCGATGCGATAAGGGGGTTGTTCCATAGCGAGCAAAGTAAAAAAAAATGTGGCATCAGAGCAATCCCTTGCTTAGATTTACCCAAGATGATACAACTAGAAATATGCGTAGACTCGGTTGAGTCAGCGATGAACGCCGAACAGGGCGGGGCTGATCGGGTGGAACTCTGCGATAACCTTTTCGAAGGAGGTACCACGCCTAGTGCCGGGTGCATCTTGGTGGCCCGGGCCAATCTTAGCATTGGGTTGCAGGTGATTATTCGTCCCCGCGGAAGTGATTTTTTGTACGACGCGCGCGAGGTGGCGGTGATGCAACACGACATCCGCGTCGCGAAAGAGCTGGGTGTTGACGGCGTGGTGATCGGGGCCCTCACCGCGCGGGGAGAGGTTGATCGAGCCATCACCCAGCAGCTGATTGAGCTAGCCCGCCCGATGAATATCACCTTTCACCGCGCCTTTGATATGACGGCCGATCCGTTTCAGGCGCTGGAAGTCCTGGTTGAGTTGGGGGTAGATCGTATTCTAACTTCCGGGCAGCAGGCCACCGCCTGGGAAGGGGTAGGGCTCATTGAAGACTTGGTGCAACAAGCGGCCGGAAGAGTGATCATCATGCCAGGGGGTGGCATCAATGAGCATAACATTGAGGCGTTGGTGCAGCAGACCGGAGTGAGCGAGTGCCACGTCTCAGGCCGCACCACGCTGGTAAGCTCAATGCAACATCAAAATCATCGGGCTTTTATGGGCGGAGCGTTGCGCCTCTCCGAATACGAACGAAAGGTTACGGATGCCGACCGCATTGCGCACTTTAGACAACTAACCAAATAGCGTCATGCTTAGACTACGCGGACTCATACTGATCGTGGCTGGAATCATTGGTCTGTCCGCCCAAATTAACCCATCCTCCAAGAATATGGTAAAAGCTGACCTACGTATCATGTCGTACAACATTCGGTATAACAATCCGGGGGACGGAGAGCGGGCCTGGGACCGGCGCAAGGAGGAGGTTGCCGCCCTGATTCAGTTCTACCAACCGGATGTGATCGGCTTGCAGGAGGTGGTGCACGAACAACTCACGTTCTTAGAAAGTCAACTGGCTGATTACGGACGAATCGGCGTGGGGCGGGATGATGGGCAGCAAGCCGGGGAGTATTCGCCGGTGTTCTACCGCAAAGATCAGTTTGAGCTAATGGATCAGGGTACCTTTTGGCTGTCGGAAACTTCCGATAAGCCCAGCGTGGGCTGGGACGCATCTATGGAGCGCATTGCCACCTGGGGGCAGTTTCGCCGCAAGGAGCAAAAGGACACCGTCTTCTTCTTGAATACCCATTTTGACCATCGTGGTGAGCAGGCCCGACAGGAAAGTGCCCGGCTTATCAGGCGATGGATCGCCAACCATGCTGCCGAGTACCCAGTGATGGTGACCGGAGACTTTAACAGCAATCTAACCTCGGTGCCCTATCAAATACTAACCGAAGGAGACCAGTTACGGGATGCGTATTCGGTTAGTCAGTTACCTTCGGTAGGTCCTGATCGCTCTTTCAGTGGCTTCACCGTCACTGATTCTCTACCCGGCGATCGCATTGATTATGTATTCGTAAGCCCGAACGTTCGAGTGAACCGTCATGCGATCATCTCATCGTTTCGTAACGGTTATTATCCTTCGGATCACCTGCCGGTGGTGGCGGATGTTGTTTTGTAACCCGAACTTGCGTACAAATAAACTTTGAACAAAAACGACTTTTATGCCCGGATTTTTTTACCAGCCAATGGCCCGCCAGCAATTTTTGAAGACTTCGCTGGGTTTGTCTGCTGCGGCGATGGGAGTATCCGCAAGCACCTTTGCCTACGCACGTACCAAGAACGCGCACTGGGCTTTTTTATCGGACACGCACGTTGCCGGTGACCCCGAAGAGGCCTACCGAGGATTTACCCCCTATCAGAACCTGCAAAAGGTGATACCTGAAGTACTAGCCGTGGCCCCGGAGGGAGTCATTATTAATGGCGATGTGGCGCGACTTTCGGGCGAGAAATCGGATTACCAACAAGTGCAACAACTGCTTTCGCCTTTAGCACAGAAGCTACCGGTACACATGACCTTAGGTAACCACGATGATCGGGCTAATTTTAGCGAGGTATTTTCGGGGTCGACTACCTTGGTAGAAGATCATCATGTCCATGTGATCGAAGCACCACCCGTGCGGATGATTTTGCTCGACTCCCTGCTGTACGTCAATAAAGTGGTCGGACTGCTCGGAAAAATGCAGCGCAGTTGGTTGGAAATGTTTCTGGATAGTGCAGCTCCGATGACCACGCTGATCTTCGTCCATCATACCCTGGGCGACGACGATTCTGATTTGCAGGATGTGGATCGACTGTTTGACATTATTCGTCCGCATCCGTCGGTGAAAGCCGTGCTCTACGGACACTCGCACGAGTATCAGTACGGGCAGCGGGACGGAATCCAACTGATCAACCTTCCGGCGGTAGGTTACAACTTCGCGGATGATCAGCCGGTGGGGTGGTTAGAAGCAGATTTATCAGCCGAAAATGGCGCATTCACGCTGCATGCCATTGGTGGCAACCGCCAGAACGACGGGCAAACGGTGAATCTGACCTGGAGGCGAGGAGAGGGGTGATGATCAAGCCGCCGTAAGCCGTTTAAACTTCGATTTCTCAAACATATTCTGCGCATAATCGCGGTCGATCACAAAATCTTTGACGTCTTCTTCCGAGGGCAGCTCGTACATAGCATCGGTGACGATTGCTTCGCAGATGGACCGCAACCCGCGCGCGCCCAGTTTATAATCCATCGCCTTATCCACGATGTAATCCAGCGCCTCGTCTTGAAACGAAACGTTGATGTTTTCCATCTTGAACAGCTTGGTATACTGCTTGGTAAGCGCATTGCGCGGTTGGGTCAGGATCATGCGCAACGTTTCTTTGTCCAGCGGATTAAGGTGGGTAATCACCGGTAGGCGGCCGATCAGTTCGGGAATGAGTCCGTAGTGTTTCAAATCCACCGCGGTAATGTACTGTAACAAATTTTCTTTGTCAATGCGCTGATCGGTCATGTTGACGCGGTTGCCCGAGAAACCCAATGGTTTGGTGTTCAGGCGGTTGGCGATGTTCCGTGAAATTCCGTCGAAGGCTCCTCCGCAGATAAATAGAATGTGCTCGGTGTTGATGCTGATCATTTTTTGATCGGGATGCTTGCGCCCTCCTTGCGGGGGCACGTTTACGTGGGTGCCTTCCAGCAATTTAAGCATGGCCTGTTGCACCCCTTCGCCGCTCACGTCGCGCGTGATGGATGGATTGTCGGATTTGCGGGCAATTTTATCTATTTCGTCGATGTACACAATGCCCCGCTCCGCCGCTTCTACATCATAGTCGGCCGATTGCAACAAGCGGGTAAGGATACTTTCCACGTCTTCGCCCACGTAGCCCGCCTCGGTGAGCACCGTGGCATCGGCAATGCAGAATGGTACTTGAAGAATCTTGGCCAGGGTACGCGCGAGATATGTTTTGCCGGTCCCCGTCTCACCCGCCATGATGATGTTCAACTTCTCGATGGCAATGTCGTCTTCATCCTTAGGCTGCATCAACCGTTTATAATGATTGTACACGGCCACGGCCATCACCTTCTTCGCTTCGTTTTGTCCCACCACGTACTGGTCGAGGTGGGCCTTGATCTCCTTGGGTTTGATGAGCGTGAACTCCGGGTTTTTGTCCTTCGTCTTTATTTTAAGCTCTTCCTCTAAAATTTGCTGCGCCTGGTTGATGCAGTAGTTGCAGATGTGGGCATTTATCCCTGAGATCATCAGGTCTACGTCCTTCTTGGTTCTGCCGCAAAACGAACAGGTAATCTGCTGGGGCATGATGGGTTAAATTAGGTAAGGTCGGGCAAATATAACAAAAAAGAGATCAGCGGTAACAACGTCCCACCGATCTCTTAATGAAGGATTTAATGGACTAATCTTCTTTTTCCTTGTTTCGGCCAAAGTAGTTACGGTCGAGCACTTCATCAATCAGTCCGTATTCTTTGGCTTCCGAGGGACGCATCCAGAAATCGAGATCAGAATCTTTCTCAATTTTTTCTTTCGACTGCCCGCTGTGGAACGCTAGGATATCGTATAAGTCTTTGCGAAGCTCCTGCATCTGGCGCAATGTGACTTCCATATCACGCGACTTGCCCTGCATGCCTCCGCTGGGCTGGTGAATCATGATGCGGGCGTGGGGCAGCGCCGATCGTTTGTCGGAGGCTCCACCGGCTAAGAGCACCGCGCCCATGGAAGCGGCCATGCCAGTACAAATGGTGGCCACGTCGGGGTTTACGTACTGCATGGTATCGTAGATACCCAAGCCAGCGTATACCGAACCGCCGGGACTGTTGATGTACAACAACACGTCTTTCTTAGGATCAACCGATTCAAGAAAGAGTAATTGGGCGGTGATCACGTTGCCAATGTTTTCTTCCACCTGCATTCCTAAGAAAATGATGCGGTCCATGATTAAGCGAGAAAAGACGTCAATCTCTCGGAAGTTGGTGGGGCGTTCTTCAATCACCGCGCGCGTCATATTTTCTACGTGTTGCACGTAGCTATCCACGGTGGTGCCGCTAATATTACGGTCCTTAACGGCGTATTTGCGAAATTCTTCTTTGTTAATCATACAATATGTGTGGTTTATTCAATTAAAACGACTGTTTATCGTCGACTTAATTTACTAACGGATAGTTGGGGGGAGGGTTATTTCGCTGCCGCCTGTTCGTTAAACTCCTCTAGGGTCACCTCTTTCTCTTCAATAGTGATAACCTCTTTGACTGCGTCAATGAGTTTCTGGTTACGTACTTGCTCAAAGGTCCGCAGGTAGTTTTCCGCGTTGTCGCGTTGTAAGTAGTTATCGATGATATCCTGAAAGCGTTCATCATCGCCAAAGTTGCTACCCATCATCCCAAACTGAGCCAATAACATCTCTTTGGCTTTCTGCCTTACCTCTTCGTGATCTACTTTCACTTCCCGGTCTTCGGCAATTTTGTTGCTCAGTAAGCTCCACTTGAGGTTTTTAACGTAATCGCCAAACTCAGCGCTTACTTGTTCTTCGGTGAAGTCGTTTCGTTCAGAATCAAGTAGCCATTTACGTAGAAATTCTTCGGGAATCTCAATATCCGTGGCAGTTACCAAATGATCCTGAACGTCTCGGTCCAACAGTGCATCTGACTGCCGCTGGTAATTATCCTGGACCGCCTCTCTTACTTTGTCCCGAAATTCAGCTTCGTTCTTCACCGCATCCGTTCCGAAAACCTGATCAAACAATTCCTGGTTGAGTTCGGCGGGGAGCTGGCGGCCAATCTTATCCACGCAAAAGCTAAATTCGCCGTCAATATGAGAAATCTCTTCGTCTTCATACGAGAAATTCAGTAAATCGGCTACTGCCTCATCTTCCGGAAAAACGGCTCGTAGGCTGAAAAACACTTCGTCTCCCACCTGGGCACCTACGAACGCACTTGCCTGCTCATCGCTGAGCGAAGACAGCTCGATTTTCGTCTCGGTGGTGAGATCTTCCGTTTCGCTTGTCTCAACCTCGTTTTCTGAGGTTGCTTCTTGAGTTTCAGTATCTGCCGGGCGCTCTTCTGCTGCTTTCACTTCGGATATCACCCCCGTCAACAAATCGCCGCGCTCACTCGCCCCTTCTGCGTCCTGGAACTTACCGAAGCGTTTGCGTAAATCGGTAATAGTTTCATCGACTTTCTCGTCGGTAACCGGAATGACGTGTTTGATGACCGTCACGGCGTCAGAAAGGTCGTAGGCAAAGTCATTGACGTAGCCCACCTCATAGCTAAACTCAAACTCTGCTTGGCTTTCCCAGTCAATGTTTTTTGCTGACTCGCGGTCGGGTAGGGGTTCGCCCACGATTTTCAGATTGTTTTCCTGGATGTACTGCGGAAGGGCACGGGCTAATAGTTCATTAATCTGCTCGATTTTGATGTTCTTCCCGTACATTTTTTTGATCAGACCAACGGGTACCTTGCCCGGACGGAATCCCTTTAGGTTGGCTTGCTTTCGGTAGGTTTTCACCTTCTCTTCTACCTGAGGTTGATAATCTTCTTCACGAAGCACAATTTTAATAGAAGCTTCGCTGTTGCCCTTTTTGTCAAGTGTGATTTCCAAAACGTTATAAGTTAGTGCGTGCAAAAAAAAACCTCACGCTGCAAACCCACGCCGGGTGGCCCCCGGCGGGTGTTCGAAGATGAGGGTATCCGAATGGTGTGGAGTGCGGATGGAGGGACTCGAACCCCCATGCCTTGCGGCGCTAGATCCTAAGTCTAGTGCGTCTACCAATTTCGCCACATCCGCATCGAAACGGAACGCAAATGTAAGCGTTCAGTCTGACTTTTCCCTATCTGTTGACTAATTTTTTATTAGGGGTGGGTGATGTTTCGCTTATTCATTGTGTCTAGGAAAAATGGATGCCAAAAATTCTGAAATTCTGTTGATATACCTATATATTGACCGTAGGGATTATCAAGAACCAACTGCCCATGCTAAACGATTCGGTGCTCACGGTGGAAGCTGACCAGGAGCGTAGAGAAATACTGCGCCGATACCGGCGGTTGCTGCGATTGGCCAAGCCTTATCTGAAAGATGGCGACGCCAAACTGATTAAGAAAGCATTCAGTACTTCGATGGAAGCGCACCGCGAAATGCGCCGCAAATCGGGTGAGCCCTATATCTACCACCCGCTGGCCGTGGCCGAAATCGCGGTAAACGAAATAGGACTGGGCACCACCGCTATCATTGCTGCTTTGTTGCACGACGTGGTGGAGGATACGGAGGTAGAGTTAGAAGATATCGAACGCGATTTTGGGACCAAAATCGCCCGCATCATCGATGGACTCACCAAGATTGCTGGAGTGTTTGACTACGGAACCTCGCAGCAGGCCGAAAATTTTCGCAAGATGCTGCTCACGCTCTCGGACGACGTGCGGGTTATCCTGATCAAACTGGCCGATCGGCTGCACAACATGCGCACTCTCAACAGTATGCCGCACGACAAGCAACTAAAAATTGCTTCAGAAACGATCTATTTGTACGCTCCTTTGGCGCACCGTTTGGGCTTGTACGCTATCAAGTCAGAATTAGAGGATCTGTACCTAAAGTATACTGACCCCACCACCTACCGCAGCATTGCGGCCGCCATTAGTGCTAGCAAAGACGCCCGTCGCCGGTTCATTCGTAAGTTTATCGAACCTATCCGCCGGGCGTTGCACCAGCAGGGCTTTCACGACGATAACTGCCAGATTATTGGTCGCCCCAAGTCCATCTATTCAGTATGGAATAAAATGAACAAGAAGCAGATACCGTTTCACGAGGTGTATGACTTGTTCGCCATCCGGGTGATTCTGGATACTCCTTTGGCTGAGGAGAAAGCTGCCTGCTGGAACGTATACTCGGTGATCACGGATTTTTACAATCCTAATCCCGAACGCTTGCGCGATTGGATCAGCACTCCCAAGGCCAATGGCTACGAATCGCTGCACACCACCGTGATGAGCCCGGGAGGACAATGGGTAGAGGTACAGATTCGCTCCACCCGCATGGATGAAATTGCCGAAAAAGGCTACGCCGCGCACTGGAAGTACAAAGACCTGCCCACGACCAACCGACAGTCGGGTCTCGAAGAATGGATTGCTACCGTGCGCGTGTTGCTTGAGCAAGCCAAAAAGGAGAACAACACCTCAGCGATTGAGTTCATGGACGATTTTCGGTCCAACCTCTTCAATGAAGAGGTATTTGTATTCACCCCCAAGGGCGAACTGCGCATTCTGCCCGGCGGGGCCACGGCCCTAGACTTTGCCTTTGACATCCATACCGAGATCGGCGCTCAATGTCTAGGGGCCAAGGTGAACCAAAAACTAGTACCAATCAATTATACCCTTTCCAACGGGGATCAGGTGGAAATTCTGACCTCCAAACGGCAGAACCCTACCGAAGATTGGCTTCGCTACGCGGCCACCTCGCGGGCTAAGTCCAAGATCCGGGAAATCCTTAAAGAAAAGAAGCGGGCGGCGGCCTCCGAAGGCAAAGAGGTGGTTCGTCGCAAGCTCAAGCAGATGAAACTGGATCTAGACAGCAAGGTGCTCGAAAAAATGGTGAACTATTTTCGGGTACGTAACTCCTCGGAACTCTACTATCAGGTAGGCGAAGGCATTATTCCTCAAACCTCCATCAAAAAATTTAATGAGGAGTTTAAGCAAGAAAAAAATACCATAGGCAGCGAAATCTCTGATGCTAAAACATTTAAAAAGACGGTTTCCAAACTGAAGGGAAAAACGCAGGACTTACTGCTGATCGGCGAGGACCTGGATCTACTGGATTATAAGCTGGCACGCTGCTGTAACCCTATTCCCGGCGACGAAGTTTTCGGATTCGTCACCGTGAACGAAGGCATTAAGGTGCACCGCACGCAGTGCCCCAATGCGCCGGGATTGATGGCCAATTACGGATATCGTATTCTAAAGGCGGAGTGGACCACCCGAAAAGAGTTTGCTTTTCTCTCGGGACTGCGGGTGATTGGTACCGACCGGGTTGGGCTGATCAACGATGTGACCGGGGTAATCTCATCAGAGTTGAAGGTGAACATGCGATCGCTTTCTATGGAAACCGACGAAGGAATTTTCGAGGGAAACATCATGTTGTACGTACACGATAAATCCCATCTCGACCAGCTAATTAATAAGCTGGAGCAGGTGAACGGGGTTGAGCGGGTCAGCCGTTATGATCCAACGTCCAGCTAACCACTGCTCTGGTGGCGGGGGTTATTTTTAGAAATTGTCGGCGGCTTTGGCCGAAAAAATTATCTTTGTACCAATCTACGCAATCTATGGCATTTAATTCTGAGGTATTCAACAAGGTGCGGCAAGTTTTTATCGCCTATTTAGAGGACAAAGGGTACCGAAAAACCCCCGAGCGGTTCGCTATCTTAGAGGAGATATACTCGCGCGAGGGTCATTTTGATGTGGAGTCGCTTTATATCAGCATGAAGAATAAAAACTACCGAGTGAGTCGCGCCACCGTGTATAATACTTTGGATATCCTGGTGGAGTGCGATTTAGTGAGTAAGCACCAGTTTGGCAAAAATTTGGCGCAGTACGAAAAGAACTACGGATACAAACAGCACGATCACCTTATCTGCACCGATTGCCATAAGGTGGTTGAATTCTGTGACCCGCGTATCTATAACATTCAGAAGATGGTAGGCGAACTTTTAGACTATCATGTTCAACAACACTCGTTGATTCTTTACGGGAGTTGTAGCAAAGACAATTGTGACCGCAAACCATCCGATTCGATAAGCACTGCGAAGGCTCCCTAAAGCTTCTTTTTTTTAGCACTTCCCGACTCGATTAATTTACAACAACGCATCCTACAAACCTTTCCGTACTATGAACGTCGATGTTTTGCTTGGTCTCCAGTGGGGAGACGAGGGCAAAGGTAAAATAGTGGATTATTTGGCACCTAGTTATCAAGTGGTCGCTCGATTTCAGGGAGGTCCGAACGCGGGCCATACCCTGGAGTTCGACAACATCAAACACGTATTGCACCAAATTCCTTCGGGCGTCTTTCGTTCCGGGGTGCATAACGTAATTGGCAACGGGGTGGTGTTGGACCCCATTGTGTTGCGCGAGGAGCTAGACGACCTTAAACCGTACGGTCTGGCGCTGGATACGCATTTGTATATTTCAAAAAAAGCCCAACTCATTTTGCCTACGCATCGGCTCTTGGATGCCGCTTACGAACAATCAAAAGGGAAAGATAAAATCGGCTCTACCCTCCGGGGCATTGGACCCACCTACCAGGATAAGATAGGTCGCGTTGGCCTTCGGGTAGGCGATATCCTGACTGGCGACTTCGAACAGCAGTATGAGGCTCTGAAAGCGGAACACGAAAAGAAACTGTCGTATTGTCAGCATTCGTATGACTTGTCCGAGGTAGAACCAAAGTTTTGGCAGGCCATTGCGATGATGCGTAAGATGAAATTGGTGGATAGTGAGTACTTTATCAACCAGCATTTGCAATCGGGCACCGCCATCTTGGCCGAAGGGGCGCAGGGTTCGCTACTGGATATTGACTTCGGTAACTATCCGTTCGTAACCAGTTCCACCACCACGGCGGCGGGCGCGTGCACTGGTTTGGGAGTGGCTCCGGGCCGCATTGGTGAAGTATTTGGCATCTTCAAGGCCTATTGCACCCGGGTGGGTAGCGGCCCCTTCGTGACCGAACTGAACGACCAAACCGGTGAGTTCTTACGCGCCGAAGGCCATGAGTTCGGAGCGACTACCGGGCGCCCCCGCCGCTGTGGGTGGCTCGATATTCCGGCCCTCAAGTACGCCGCTACCATCAATGGGGCCACCCAACTGTTTATGATGAAGGCCGACGTGCTCAATCAGCTAGACACTTTGCGGGTGTGCACCAAGTACCGCTTGTCCGACGGCAGCGAGATTGATTACGTTCCCTTTGAGATTTGTGATTCGGAAATTGAACCGATTTATGAGACTTTCGAGGGATGGAAGACCGATCTAGCTGGGCTTGACGATTTTAGTCAGTTACCCAAGGCGTTGCTTCGTTACATTGACTTCATCGAAGAGGCGGTTGGCGTTCCGATTAACGTAGTATCGGTCGGACCTAACCGAAAAGAAACCATTGTTAGGTCCCAAGAAGCATCAGTTTGAGTCTACTGACCCGTTAGCCGGTGAGTTTCCTTGGCAATCACCGTATGGGATAAGAAAAAAGTAACTTATCAGTTACCTTTGCAGTATACTATGAAAAGAGAAGTTGTACCGTTTAGAGATTACTATTGGCAGTTTTACGAGGAGCAAACCGAGAAAGTCCGGGAGAAGATAGACTACGTGTTGCAGATCATCCGCAGTGTGGACCGGGTGCCGGAAAAGTTCTTGAAGCACCTGGGAGACGGCCTGTACGAGGTACGGATCAAACAGGGCAGCAACATCTACCGGATCTTTAGCTTCTTTGATGAGGGTAGTTTGGTAATCTTGTTGCATGGCTTTCAGAAGAAGAGTCAGAAGACACCAAAAAAGGAACTGGAACGAGCCAGAATATTAAGAGCAGCATACTATGAAGAAAAAGGAACATCCTAGAACTATCGGTGAGCACTTTGATGAGAAGTACGGCAAACCCGGTACGGTAGAACGCACTGCCTTTGAAGAAAGGGCCGAAGCGTACATGATTGCCGAGATGGTCAAAGATGCCCGCAAACAGGCACACATGACGCAGAAAGAGTTAGCCGACAAACTCTCGACCAAGCGTAGTTACATCTCCCGGATTGAGAATGCTTCGGGTGACATCCGCTTATCCACGCTACGCAAGATCGTAGAGGAAGGCTTAGGCGGAAAGCTCCGTATCAGTATAGATTTATAGGCCACCACCGCAAGCTTCCGCAAACCCTCCTCACAGTCCGCCCCCTCGCCCCACGAACCCACACACAAAGCCTACGCGCATCCTGACGCGCAGGTATAGCGGAGTGGCGCATCGTTGCGGGCAAAGCATCCCGCCAGCCCGCCCGGTTCGCCTCAATGCTTCGGCCCACCGGTCGCCCTTCGGGTGTCACTGACGTTCCAGGCTGTCAGGTTGCTTGCCTTCCGCTTCCTCTTTGCCAGGGCAGCTACTCGTGTTCGGTCGGCCACTTCCCTTCGGTCAGCCACCGCCCGCCCAGCCGCTGCCGGTGTTGTGCTCGCCTGCGGGCTCGTTCGGACCGCGGTCGCGCTACGCTTTGCCGCTCACGGCCAGGACCCCGCCTAAGGCGGGTACCTCCTGTCCGGCCTCTCTCACACTCGCAGTCGGCTTCGCGAAAACGCGGCTGTGCCGCCTAGTAAACCTGCTTTCCCGACGCTTATCAAAAACGCATAGACTTGTGCTTCGTTAGCCCGCCGCACGTGGAGGCCCGATAATGATTGGGGGCTGTTTCCGCCCCCCAAACCCCCAGGAAGCGAGGGCTAGAACATCAAAAGCGCGATCAAGCCCTCGTCTTCGATTCAAGTCACCGGCGCGCTTTTGATAACCTGCCCCCGCGATAGTTTGCAGTGGCGCAGAAACAACAGCGCAGAAAAACCACCAATACCGAAAAACTGAATGCTTTTTTCTTTCAACTGAAATCCTTCAAATGAAAGAAAAAACCTACTTTAGGGGCAGAAGAGACGTTCTTTGACCTGGGTGCAGGGAAGTTAACTAGATCAGCAAATCTGGTAGAGGAGTGTATGTCGGCCGATCCGCTTGTCTAAAAATAGGCGTGGCAGGGACCTTTCCCCAGATTACGCCGGTACTTGAGCATGAACTCGTGCGTCCCGTCGGTGAAGGAGGTTACCCGCGAGGTGGTCATGTCGTAGGAATAGCCAAAACTCAGATTTGGGTTGAGAATCAATTCGAATAAACCGATCACACTGTCGCCACTGCGGTAGGACAAACCGATGTTTAGAATATCATCCAGAAACACGTTGGCGTTCAGGTCGGCACTGAAGGCCTGCCCTTGCTGCACCCGCAGTAACGTAGAGGGTTTCAATTTGATGAAGTCATTCAGGGTGAATACGTGACCGCCCGCCAGCAGGAGATAACGGGCTTTCTGTAAGTTAACCTGATCCTTGATTTCAGCGTACGAATAGATGTCGCTCTGGAAGATATAGGGAACAGAAACGCCCGCGTAGCTTTGCTTCGTACTGTAGAACGCTCCCAGCCCGAAGTTGGGTTTGAAGCGATTCAGACTCTGCGAAAACACTTGGTCATTATCGTCCAATTGCCTCAAATCGCTAAAATCAGCGGAGGTGTAATTAAACCCTCCCTGGATGCCCATCGCTAAGCTTCCTTTTTTGGTGATCGGAATTCGGTAAGCGTAGCTGGAGTATACGCTGTAATCGTTATACGATCCAATTTGGTCTCGAAGAGGAGCAAACCCACTCCAATGGGATATTCCTTGAGTGCTGAATTCACAATGAAGGTTTGCGTCTTGGGGGCTCCCGCCAGATTGACCCACTGGTCGCGGTGCAGGGCGGTAACCACCGTTTGCTTTTGGTTACCCGCGTAAGCGGGGTTCACCACCAGACCACTGAACATATACTGTGAGATAACGGGACGCTGTTGCGGTTGCGCGTAGGCGATGCTAACGTTACCCAGCAGTAGTATCAGGACCAGGCACCTCATTGAAGCATTAAATCTAACGGTAAAAGTAGTCATAACGGTCTGCGTGGTTTTTTCAAAGGGGGCGCACGACCTAAAAAATCGTGCGACCAGTATATTATCTAAGTAGCTCCAAGTATCCGGACAGAGGTTGATCGCCATTTTGTTTGTCTACGATATAGAAGTAGGTGCCATCGGGCAGCTCTTTCTTGCCCAGATAAATGCCCTGGTTACCGAATCCATCAAAGAAGATGGTCTGGTTGTCGTAACCGCGGTGCTGGTAGACCAGCGAACCGGCGCGGTTGTAGATGCGCACGACGTTGTTCTCATAAGCTTCCAGGCAACTCACCGTGAAAATATCGTTCTTCTGATCACCGTTGGGGGAGACGGCGTTGTAGATTTCAATGTTGGGCAGTACCACTGCTTCTCTAGTATACTCACAACCGCTGGCATCGGTGAGGGTAGCGGTGTAGGTACCGGCGGGTTGTTCGTCCAGGAAGAATCCGTTGGCCTCTCCGTAGGGAGTCACCCAGGCGATGTTAACGATTTCAATTGCTTCAAAGAGATTAAAGGACAGCGTGCCACTGGGCTCATTACAAGAAGAGGGGGTGGTCACGATCTCAAACTCGGGGGTCTTGAGTTGCAAGCCGATGTAGACTTCACCCGGTAGCGAGAGACAACCAGTGATGGTATTGCGCGCAACTACTAGGTAGCGACCGGTATCCAGTTGGGCAGCCACATTGGTGCGGGAAGTGCTCAGGATCATCTTTCCTTGGGCATTGGTCCAGATGTATTCGTAGTCTACATTGGGGTCTACCAGCAAAGCACTATCCAGGGTGGCCTGGGCCGAGCCGTCGGGATCCGCGCAACGGGTAACGGGAGTAAGCATCCGCACGGTAGGGGCGGGTAGCAAGCCACTGTCTAGCAGGGTGATGATCTGCCCGGTGAAGGGATCACTCAGACAGCCGGTGATGCGGTCGCGGGCGACCACTGAGTAAGTGTTCTCCCCCAGGTTCGTGACCGTAGGACCGAAGGCAATGGGGTTGGTTGCCGTGTTGGTGCCTTCGTACCAGAAGAACTCGTAGCGGGTCAGCGACCTGGTGATTTTGGCGCTGAGTTGCCCGTTGGGATTGGCATCGTCACAATTGGTCATGGGGAAGTCGGGGCTTACGATGATCTGCAGGTCATTATCGCGTCGGTCTTGCACGGTGACCTGTTTGGTGATCAAGCCGCAACTCAGGTCAGCGCTGTCCAGGACGGTGACGGTATAGTTTCCGGCCGCCAGATTATCCACGCGGTAGGCGTTGTTGGCGTTAAGGGGAGCGCCGGTGGCGGTGGTTCCAGCGTACCAGTTGACGTAGTAGTCTCCTTTGCCGCCGCTGATAGTGAGGGCGACGGCCCCGTCGTTGGTCTGGCAACTGAGTTGGGGACGGGCGGAGGGGAAGACGTTGAGGGGTACGGCAATGCCCTGGATGGCGTAGCGCCGCACGGCCTCACAACCGGTGTCGTTGTCAGTAACTCTGACGGTGTAGGTTCCGGGGGGCAGCGCGGTGAGCGTATCGTAGACGCCCGCATTACCGGTGGGGACGAGCAGGTTGCCGTTGGCCCGGCCGCCAATACTGGTCGCGTTGTCGAGCGGGATGTTGACTCCGTTATCAACCCGAAACTCAATGTACTGGGTGGGGTCTGTTTGGTCACCGCGGAACCATTCGGTAGTGAAGTTGGTGCTGTTGAGCACGTTGATTTCAATCTCACCTTCTTCAAACGGAGTAGGGTCGCAGGCCACAATCGGCTCAGAGATAAAGTCGTCTACCACCTGCAGTTCTACGCTTTCGTCGGTGATGATCACCTGTACGGGTTCAGTAAAGCAGATGCCCGTGCCCGTGCCGTTGCCCTGGGCGACAATGAAGTAAGTGCTTGCTGGCAGGTTAGGATAAGCGGTGCCTCCCTGCCCGAAGGAAGTATCAAAGAGGTTTTCTCCGGTAGCATCCAGGCTTCCTTGATACCAGGTGTAGGTGTAGTCGCCTAAGTTTTCACTGTTGCCGTTGAGGGTGACACTACTCACTTCAATACTACCGTCGGGATTACAGGTTATCTGATCGCTGAGCTTGCTCACCGATAGGATTGGAGTAACTTCTTTGACTGGCACGGTGAAGGTCTGCGGGGGCAGATCGCAAGCAATGCTATTCTGGTCAGTAACCACCACGGTGTACTCTCCACCACCGAGGTTGACCAGGGTACTTTGGGTAGTTGTATTGGTGATACTGGCCGGGTCAACCGGGGGAGAGGCGGTATTTGCCCCCGCGTACCAGGTGAAACTAGCGTTGGAGGTATTCTGTACGGTGATGGCGAGTTCTCCTTCGTTGAGGCCGGTACACTCGATGAAGGTTTCCTGGGTGATAAGGTCCAGGGTCATCACGGGCACTTGATCGCGTACTTCTACTGGGTGCAGGAAGGGGGAGGAACAGCCGTTGTTGTTATCGCTGACGGCCAGGAAGTAGGTGCCCACTGCCAGGTTGTCGAAGGTGTGGTTGTTGGCAGCAATCGGTGATAAAGTATTATTCGTTGGATTGCTCTGATCGTAATCGCTTCGCTGCGTATAGAGATAGAAGGCGTAGTCCGTGTCGAAGACGGCGGGAGAAGTAATAACCGCACTGCCGCTGTTAACCTGGGTGACGGTGATGCGTCCGTTATCAGTGAGACAGATGTCCACGCCCTTAGCTTGCGCATTGGTTACGGTGGGCAGGTCTCGCTCGTCCAGGATGGTGTAGGTTTGTTCAATGTCACAGGTGGTCTGCAGATCGGTGACCAGCACGGTGTACTGTCCGGCGACTTGGTCGTCCAGTACGTTAGCGTTAGAAAGTACGGGTCCCGAGGCAGCGGTACCGGCGTACCAAGCGTAGGAGTAGGCGGGAGGGCCAGCGGTCGGAGTAGTATCCCCGTTTTTCTTACTAGCAGTCACTTCCAATCTACCATCAGCGGGGCTGCTGCATAGGGTTTGAGGTTGGTTGTCTACCAAGGTGACGACCGGTTCGCGGGCGATCTGTCTGACTTCGGTGAACTTGGAGGCAAAGCATGAATCAGCAAGGTTGTAAACCACCACGCTATAGAAGCCAGCATTTAGGTTGGTAAGCGTGTTGCCCACTCCGTTTATCCCTTGTGCAGTACCGGCGCTTAGAGAAGTAAGGGCTTGCGTGGTATCAATCGTTCCAATAGGCCCGCCAGCCATAGGAGGCAAGCTACTACCGGCAAACCAGTAGAATGCGTAATCGTCTTGGTTGTCGTAATCAGGACCTGCCAGAGGAATAAGATCTACTTGGGCGGTAGCTGATCCGAGTGACCCACACTGTACGATATCATTGGCAGTGGGGTCAGCCAGGACGACGGGTAGAAAGGTGAGGGACTCACCCAGATTAATCACTGCCGTTGTGGGGCAACGATGAGGAGCCGTACTGGTGGCCACAATGGTAAATATACCGGCTAATACGTTTTGAATCGTTGGGCCAGAATGAACGTAACTGGCCGGTGTTGCTTCGATTCCCAAATACCAGTCGTAGGTGTAGTCATTGATTCTATCAACGCCTCCTACTTCTACCACCAGTTCAAACACACCGCTAGGATCTACGCAACTAGTGATGGGGGTCGCTGCATTGATCCCGATGGTAGGTTCAGGAACACCTCGTCCTACGGTAGCGCGTTGTGAGGCGGTAGTACACTTGGTGCGGGTGTTGTAGCCCTGTACCGAGAAAGTGCCTTCCTGCTGTCCGCTAAGTGCCAGTCCGGTGACCCCGGCGATGAGCGTGGAATCAAAGCCCGATTCGGCGATCTCGTACCAGGTGAAGGTGTAGTCAGATAGGTCAGCGGCACTACCGTTCACCTCAGTAACGTTCACCGCTCCGTTGTAAGGATCGCAGAAAGTGACGTCGCTGGCCACCAGGGTGAGGGGCGCATTTTCTAGAATGTCATTCTCTACCGGTATAATTAGGGTCGTATCGCAGCCAGTGGTGGTGTTGGTAACGGTGAGGGAGTAGCTACCGTAGGCTAAGTCAGTAAGCGTAATGCCGCTAGCGGTGGTTCCGCTGGGAAGAAGCCAACTGAAGGTGTAGCCGGAAGTGGTTGCGGCAGCGCCGTCTACTGAGAGACTAATAGCCCCGTTAGGAGTAGAGGGGTCACAAGAGGATTGGTCTACGACAGTAGGTACTACCAGGGGAGGGGTAGTGTTACCGGGCACCTTGATGGTGAAGGCCAGCGGGGCGGGGGTGGCACAGCCGGTCAGGGTACTGATAGCTACGATGGTATACTCGATAGAGTCTAGCCCAGCAAATGAGCCATCCGTGCTTTGCGCAAGCGGAGTGCCGGTGGCGGTAGTGCCTTGGTAAAGATCAAAGGTAAAATCAGCGGTGTTGCCCGCTACGTTAGCGCTAATAGTTCCGTTCAGGGTATTACAGTAAGTACGAGGGGTGGCGGTTGCCTGCGGGGTGGGATAGGTGATCTGTTCCTGTAGGTCAATCGTTTCTGAGGTGCTACAGCCGGTGTTGTTGTCCAGCACTACTACCGTGAAGCGTTGACTGGGATTATTGTAAGTATACAACCCGGTGGCATCGGCGGCGTTGCCTACTACGACGGCCGTGGTGCCGGTAGTGACGGTGCCCTTGAACCAGGTATAGGTGTAGTCACCGGGGATATCAGCAACAACCCGCAGGTGTCCATCGGCTTGAGCGGGATCACAAGCGGTTTGGGGACTCACTTGACTCAGGGTAAGGGCCGGTAGTACGGCCGCGTTGATGATCTCTACGGCCTTGCCCTGGCTGTAGAGTCCGCAGTCGTTGTCCGGGTCGTAAGCCTTGAGTTCGTACAATCCTTCGGCCAAAGCGGTGAAAACCCCGCCGTCGCTTTTCAGGGTATCCTGCAGGCCAAACTCTTTGATCAGGTAAAATTTATAGTCGTTGATATCCCCGCTTTGCATCACCGCCGTCACACTACCATCCGGGGTGCGGCAATTGGTCACCGGGCTCACGATGGGATCGCCCAGGGCGGGGCGGGGCAGTTCCATATTGAGCTTAGAATCGTTGAGACTACAGCCGGTAGTCTTGTTGGTCACTTCAATGCGGTAAGAGACGTCATCTAGGTTAGTGACTATCTGGTAGGCCGAATCAAGCACGATGGAGTTTCGGCTATCCTGTTCATCGACGAAGGTGACCAGGTAGTCATCCTGGTCCATGAGTTGGGTGCCCTCGTAGATGAGTACTTGTGCGGATCCGTCGGCGGTGCCTGGCTTACAACTGGAAACGTCCTGGAGCTTGGTGATCTCCAGGCGTTCGTTACCCGGCCATCCTTCCACGCGGTTGATGCGTAAGGTATCGGTGGTGCTGCCGCAACTGTAGGCATCGTTGGTGTAGCTCACCGACAAAGCGTAGGTACCGGAATCTAATCCCATGATGAAGGTACCCGAGTCTAAGTCAGCGCGGGAGCCGGACACGTCTACCGGATCATTGGTGCGGGTGTTAATTAGAGAGAGGGTGTAGTTGCTCAAGGGAGTAAAAGGCTTGCCGTCCTCGTCGGTGACCTTAATCTGTCCGTTGTTGATACCGATCACATCACTACAGCGGCGGTTGTCGTAGGCAGTGGCTTCAATGCGGAAGGGCACCGCTTTGACGGTTCGGGAGACAATGGTGGGGGTGCCGTCGCACTCGCGCACCGTGCCGTTGAGGGCCGTTAGGGGGTAGAAGTCTTCGTTGGCCAGGGCGTTTTTGGTGTCCTTGTCAAAGGGCCCGATGTCGTTCATGGAGACAAAAAGCGTAAACTCGCCACGCGCGCCGCGTACGGTAACGGTGGTGTCTACTTCCTGCCCAGGCTGCACCCCGCCGGGCACGCTCACGTAGACGGTATCCAGCCAGGGGTTGGGCACACTGTTAGCGTAGGACTGGGTGGGGTCAGCCTCATAGAAGGCGAAGGGAATGGGTTGCAGCACGGCGTAGTCGCCGGTGTTCTGGAACTTGAGCCTTACCTGAAAGGTGTCCACCGGGCAGATGGGCGGGGTGATGGTGACGGCATCCTCGGGGAAATTGAGCTTGGCGGCGGGGAAGGCCAAGTCACCACAGAAGGTGATGCGGGGGGATTGGTTCAAGAACTTGTTAAGCGAGAAGTTATTGGGTGCGGCCGGGTCAATGCAGATCTGGGCGAAGTTGAGGTGGTGGGGCTGCTGGAAGCGGGGCACGGTGAGGTTGTCGTTGATGTTCACGTTGAAGTAGGTGAACTGGTTCCAAATCTGCCGTGAAGGTACCCAGAACATGTCCGGCGCCGCTTTGTATACCCGAACATGGCCATCGGTACCACCATTAGTATTCGGACCCTTGTACTTCTCGTTTTCTACTCTAGCGCAGGTTACCACAATTTCAGTTTCCCCATCGCCGTCTACATCGGCAATGATGGGGTACTCATAGGCAGTATTGGAGCTACATTTAGTCAGATTAGTATATTGGCTATTTAGCACCCGGCCGCTCTCACCGTCAACCACGTATAAATCCACCTGATCGCGGTAAATTACCTCCGAGGCACCATCGCCGTCAAAATCGAACACCGCGGTGCCGGTTATTCCTGAGGTAGACTCCCAGAAGTCTACGTGGTTGCCATTCACGGGTGTGCCGTAGGCTGCATCAGAGGGGTCAACAAAGAAGTTTTGCGTCCACTCCGGTTGCATATTCACGTCAATGGCGTACAAACTAGAGCCCGACATAAAAGTGCATTCTAAATCAGAATCACTATCAATATTGGCTACGTTGATGCTGCCTAGTCCCCTGATCCAGTGACAGTCATCGCCGTTGTCACAGTTGTTGCTGTTTGCATCCTTATAGAGGTTTCGGAAAGCACCCGGTATGGTGTTAGCAGGGCGAGTCACCAAAAATGCTTTAGAGGTTTGGTTGTGAACATCCCAAAAGAAAACAGCGGCGGGGCCGTCGTGTCGGTCAGCGGCTCCGCTCATGAGTATATCTAGATAACCGTCCTGATTGTAATCAACCACGGCTGTCGTGTTGGGTGATTGATCGCCAAAGGAGGTTTTGACCTGATAATCACCGGTGTAACCGGTCTTGGTGACGGCCGGATCGTCCATGGTCTTTACTTCGGTGAGCGTGCCCCCGGTGAGGTCGACAGCGTAAATCACGTGTCCGAGCACCAGTTCTAAGCCATTACAAGTCGCGCATTCCGATGCAGGCAAGATATCGACCGCCACCGGAAGTCCGTTTAGATCTTTCTTCCAATCGTTTCCAAAAGAATAGCTGGAAGTGCCGTGGCTACCTGTCACCAACAGGTCACCGGTCACTGCATCGCGAATTTCGTTGCCGTAATAGAGTTCTACTTTTCCGTCCTGGTTGAAATCCGCCAGCGCGGGGAAGCGGAGGAGGGTTTTGGACTGCTTTTTCTTCCACTTGAGGGTGATGCCACTTATCGGATCATAGTCCATGGCGCGTACCCAACCATTGTCGTTGATATGAAAGATTTCTCCGTAGCCATCGTTGTCCACGTCGGCTACCGCCAATGCTTCTATGGCATCTCCGGAACCATCATTGGGATACGTATAGGAGGCTTCTATTGAACCGTCTTTACCGTTCAGTATTCTAATGGTATTCTGATCAAAGGTGATCACCTCGGGAGTATTATCATTGTCAATGTCGGCGACGATAGGAATGCCCCGGTTGTTAGCGGTGTTTCTCGGAGAGCGCCAGGCTTCGTTCACATTAAAAATATTGCCTACGGGACGGGCCTCGCAGTCGGGTTTGGTAACAATATAATCATTAGGGTTGTCCGGGTGGTCTACGCAGTCACCGTCGTAGTAGTCAAAGAAGCCGTCGCCATCATCATCCACCCCGTTATTGCACTCCCGCTCGCAACCCACGAAGTCGATACAATTGCTAACCCCTACTGTGTCAGCACAGTCTACCAACCCGTCACCATCATCATCCAACAAGTTGTTGCAGATCTCTACGCCAGTGCAGTCACATTGGCTGTCGGCGCAGTCGATGTCGGTATCCCCATCGTTATCGATGCCATCGGCACAGTTGAAGTTACGATCCTCAAAACCACAGTCAGTCTCACCGGCACACCGAAACACGTCGGCACAGTCTATCAGCCCGTTGCCATCGTCGTCTATGCCGTTTTTGCAGTTTTCTATAGTTACTTGAGCTTGCGCGAGGCAAGCAAAGGAAAGGAGAAGGGTTAGCAGTACGTACTTCATATACAGGTACCAAATTGGCGTTTTACTATTCTAATGCGGGTTATAACTTAAAGTATAAATTAAGTAAATTAAGCCATCGGGATGAATAGGAATCTTGCGCCATAGCTTACGCCGCAAGAACCAAGGGTATTCTGGCAATTCTTGGCATCTAAAGTGTTCGGCGACATCGCAAGAGCGGGGCTGGCAAGGCGCATTGGCTGTCCTGAGTGCCCCGTACCGTTGATTTGCACAAACTTGACAGAAAAAGCATTTTGTGTAATTAGTGCTCGAGTTCAGCGGTATCTGAAAGATACGATGCCAGAAAACCAGATGGTACACATTGGGCGAAAGCGGGCCAGTGGTTGGGTGAAGTCGGCGGGGTCAGAAAATACCAATTGCGCAGCGAAACTAATATATTTGTTACAGTTCATATAATGATAGTACTATGATCAGATACGTATTAGTTTGCCTGGTTTGCCAACTGCCGCTGGTGATCCGGGCTCAAGAAATTCGCGTGGGACCTACCATTGGGGCGCAACTCTCGCGTCCGTACTACGATAATTCCGACTATTATAAAGGATACGTTCCCGAGTATGGATTGAGCTTTCAGGCCGGAGGAGTGCTCCAGATCAAGGCCTCGGAATACTTTGCGCTGCACACCGAACTGCTCTACCGGCAGGTGAGTAAGCGTACGAGGGGGACCGACGACTACACCATCAGTCGCGATACCTATAATTATTTATCAGCACCGATTCTGCTGCGCGGCTCGGTTCCGGTGGGGCAGTGGGAAGTGTATATTAACGGCGGACCGTCCGTCAGTTACTGGCTAGGGGGGCACAGCTACTTGCGGCACAATGAGCTCATCGAGTTAGAGGTTTACGAACTTGATCACCGCATTGCCTTTCGAGATAGGCCAACCGAAGACCTGTTTACTGAACCGTTGTACGTGAATAATGCCAATCGCATTCAGCTAGGTTTGGAAGTGGGAAGTGGGTTTATGGTTCCGCTGAGTGGTCGCTACCTGATGGTGGACCTACGCTACCGCTGGGGCCACACCAACATGGGCAACGAAGACAGCCGATACACCACCCTGATTTTTTATGATGACGATTTGTCGTTTGCCACGCACTCGTGGGCGGTGTTGATAGCTTATTTGATTGAATTTGATCTGGTCAAACTAACGCGAAAGGGTAAATCGAAAACCATTAAGGGCAAGGGGCGGTAGCCATTATTCTTTGCTTGCGTAGTAGCGTGTCACCTCATCAATTAAAGCCGCATGCCCGCACGGAAGATGAATTAAGTCACTGTTAGACAGGGATTTATGGAATTTTTCTATCGCTTTTCCCTTCACCACCGCATCGTATTCTCCTAAGAAAATAATCACCGCTATCCGATGCGTATTGCACGCTTGTTCTACTCGCTTCAGGTTCGGCTGAATACGCCGAAAGGTAGTCCAGCGGGTGTAAACCCGGAAGCGCCTGGCGCGGGTATTCATGTGAGCTTCTACGAACTTGAGTACACTCTTTTCAATCAGTTTTAGCTGATAAGCTTTCCCGAGCACCCAGAAAAACGGACGCGGATGAACCACTGTGTAGCGTAGCAGACGGTTTCCGAGCCGGGTGCCGCTCGCCAACTGATACCAGCGGCTGGATTTGATTCCATCGGGAGCAACGAGAATAATTTGCTCAATGCGCGGCGCCATGGCCTCGATGAGGGTGAGCACGAAACGAGCTCCCAGGCTGTAACCTACCAATGAGAAGTTAGTTACACCGTGGGTTTCCAGAAACTTTTCCACGCTCTCTTGCCAGCTTTTCACGGTGATAACGTGATCATCGGACCATCTTGAGTATTCATCGTAGCGGTCCCCGTGCAAAAAAAGGTTGAAACTGTACACGGTGTAGCGGTTCCTTAACGCACCAGCGAGACCCTCATACACGCGATGACTCTGATCGTAACCATGAAAGGCAAGCAGAATCTTGGGTCCGCTCCCGTAGGTTTGGAAGGACAACGTGGGGAGATCGACTTTTTTTGCCATGCATCACAATATGAATCGTTGTTAGACGACCTGAAAGGGGAAGGGAAAATAAATTGAAAAATATTTCCTACATACATGAACCCTAGAGGAGCAAGCCCGTTGAGACCAGTAGAAACTAAAAGTAATTTTATAGTTTCCATAGTTTTATGAACGACACTACTACTGACTTACGGATACTGAACACGGCAGAAAGCTTGTTTTTCCAGTACGGCATCCGTAGTGTGACGATGGAAGATATCGCTAAGCAGCTTTCTATTTCTAAGAAGACAATATATCAGTTTTTCAAGGACAAGGATGAGATTGTGCTAAAGGTATCGCGGCAGATATTTGCTAAAGAGCAAGCGAAAATGAACCAGATCCATGAGCAAGGCGAAAACGTGATTCACGAGATGGTTTTAATTTCCCGATACATCCGAGCGCACGTAGCTGAAGCCAATCCTTCGGCCATGCATGACCTTCAGAAATTCTATCCGGAGGCGTGGAAAACGTTCTTGGTCTTCAAGCTAAACAGTTTGCATCTTATTGAAAGCACCCTGAGCAAGGGGATGGCTGAAGGGTATTTCCGTTCGGACATCAACCCTAAGATACTCGCGATACTTCGCTCGGAAACTATCGAACTCAGTTTCAACCAACAGTTGTTTCCGCGCGAGGAATTTGAACCCCAAGCGGTGCAGGGGCAATTGTTTGAGCAATTTATCAACGGTATTTTAACTGACAAGGGTCGGAAACTTTATCTAAAATACACCCAAGAAATAGCAAAAACATGAATCTAACTAAACTAAGCGGAGTGGTAGGGCTGGCGCTTCTCGGAAGTGCGGCCTGCGCCCAGTCGGTAGACACCGTAGACACCAGCCAACCGATGAATCTTCGGGAGTGCCTGAACTATGCCTTTGCGCACAATGCCAACGTGGACAATGCCCAATTAGATCGGTTGATCGCTGACCGCGACGTGAGCGTGACCAAAGCGCAAGGCTTTCCTCAGATCAACGCTAGCGTAGGCTACACCAATAACTTTATTCTTCAGACTACCCTTATTGAGGCAGGTAGTTTTCCGGGCGCAGCAGAGACCCCGGGAGGGCCAGCACCGGATGATTTGATTGAGCTCCAGTTCGGCATTGCCAATCAGGCCCTGGCCAACGTCACGGTGGAGCAGATGATTTTTGATGGGTCCTATTTTATTGGGCTAAAGGCAGCGCGTGTATATACCGACTTATCAAGAAAGAGCCTTGAGCAGACGAAAGTGGCAACGGCGGAGCAGGTAACCAAGGCTTACTACACCGCTTTGGTCAATCAAGAACGACAAACACTGCTTAATAGCAATTATCAGCGATTGGATACCTTGCTGCGGGAAACCAAACTGATGTTTGAAAACGGTTTTGCTGAAAAAATTGATGTAGGCCGAATTCAAGTACAATTTAACAACGCCAATACGGAACGGAAGCAGAACCAACGTCTGACGGAGGTGAGTTATTTGCTACTCAAGTTTCAGATGGGTATGCCCATTAATCAGGACATAGCGTTAGCGGACAAGATCAACGACATAAATTTCGATTTTGAGCAGGCCGCTGAGGCAGAATTCCGATACACTGATCGGGCCGAATTTGCTCAGATATCAATCAATCAAGATTTAGCGAAGTTGGACTTGCAGAACAATCGGATTCAGTATTTGCCTAAGCTTACCGCCAGTGCCAGTTATGGCTATAACTCGGGTGCGAGTCAGTTTGCTGACCTCACCAACTTTGGTGACCGGTGGTTTGATTACGGAAACTGGGGGCTCAACCTGAGCATCCCCATCTTCGACGGCCTGCGCAAGCATCACACCATTCAGAAGAGCAAACTGCAGTTGCAACAATTGGAGAACCAAGGTGGGTTTCTCAAAAACCAGATAGACCTGGAGATCGTGCAGGCCCGGGTAAACTTGCAAAATAACCTCGAAACCCTGGAGGTACAGCAAGAAAACCTGGAACTCGCCCAAGAGGTGTTTGACGTCACCAAAATTAAGTACCAGGCGGGGGTTGGCTCCAACCTAGAGGTCACCGAAGCCCAGAACGCCTTACAATCGGCCGAAACCAACTACTATAACGCCCTATACAGCGCCCTGATCGCGCAAGTTGACCTGAAAAAGGCATTGGGTACGCTCGTTGACATTGCCCCTGAAAACTAAACCAACGCTTTAAATTTTAACACTATGAACAAGATAAAATCAAGTATATGGTCGGTTGCCCTGGTCGCACTGGTTGCCTGCGGAGGAACCGAGAGCGGTTTAGACGGCAAAAAGGCTGAACTGAACAATTACCGTGCGGAGCTCAAGGAGCTAAAGAGCAAAATCAGTTCGCTGGAGGAAGAAATTGCTGCGGAGGACCCTAACGCGCTGAACCGCGATAAGGCAACGTTGGTCACCACCGAACCGGTGCCCACCAAAACGTTCCGTCACTTCTTAGAAGTGCGTGGCTCGGTCACTTCCGACCGGAATATTACCATCAGCGCCGAAGCACCGGCAATGGTGGAGCGTGTGTTGGTGCAGGAAGGCGAGCGGGTGAAAAAGGGACAAGTCCTGGCCCGACAGGATGCCGAAGCCTCAAGCCGCGGCTTGGAAGAGCTTCAAACCTCGCTTGAGTTGGCTACCATCCGTTTCGAGCGGCAGAAAAAATTGTGGGACCAAAAGATTGGTACCGAAATCCAGTTCTTAGAAGCCAAGAACGGAAAAGAAACGCTGGAGCGCCGCATTGCGTCCTCCCGCGCGCAACTCGGGAATTACACCGTTCGGGCTCCCTTCACGGGATCAGTGGATAAGGTGTTCATCAAGGAAGGCGAAATGGCGCAGCCGGGCGTGCCGTTGATGCGCTTGGTAAGTCTGCAGGACATGTTCATTGAGTCCGATGTGTCGGAATCCTACCTTGGTGAGTTTACGGTGGGTGACACCGTAACGGTTACTTTCCCCTCGTTGAACCAGTCACTAACCAGCAATATTAGTTCGATCGGTGAGGTGATTGACCAAAACAACCGAACATTCTCCATTGAGGTGAAATTGCCCAGCGATGCCAAGCTGCTGCGACCGAACCTATTGGCGGTGCTGCGCATTGAGGACTTTCATCAACCGAACGCCGTGGTGGTGCCTACCGACCTGATTTTGAGCGACAATCAGGGAGACTACGTCTACGTGGCCACCGAGCAAGACGGACGGCTGACGGCGATCAAAAAGCCAGTGGAGCGGGGCTTGACCTACGACAACGAAACCCTTATCACTTCCGGATTAACCAGCGGCGAGCGGCTTATCAAGCAGGGCTTTCGGGAAGTAGCCGAAGGCATGGCTATTCAGGAAGCCGAGACCAACGCCCTTTCTTCTAACTAATAATTTCTTAGCTATGAATAATAATCAACCAAAAGTGCCGGTTGCCCGCGAATTCGGACCCAGTTCGTTATCAGTAGACAACCGCACCAGCATCGTGATCCTGACCTTCATCATCGTGATCATCGGAGCGTTCTCCTACTACTCTATGCCTAAGGAAAATTTTCCCGAGGTGGTGTTTCCTACCATTTATGTGGGCACCCCGTACCCGGGTAACTCACCGGTGGACATGGAAAACCTGATTACACGTCCTATTGAGAAAGAACTCAAAGGCATCAGCGGAGTGGATAATATCAAGTCTACGTCCATCCAAGATTACTCTACCATCGTTGTGGAGTTTACCACCGATGTGGATCTGGGAAAGGCCCTGCAGGACGTAAAGGACGCAGTGGATCAGGCCAAAAGTGAACTGCCCACCGATTTGGATCAGGACCCCAACGTGTTTGAGGTGAACTTGCAGGATTTGCCCATCATGTACATTAACCTGTCGGGCAACTACAGCAACGATGAGTTAGAAGAATACGCCGAATACCTTCAGGACGAAATAGAGTCGATGTCAGAGATTCAGGAGGCCAATATTAGCGGGCTGCTGGAACGGGAGATTCGCGTTGATGCTGACATCTACAAGATGGACGCCCGGGAGGTGACCTTTTCGGATATTCAGAATGCTATTGCTGCGGAGAATGTGACCATCTCCGGCGGAAATATGAAAACCGGTGACTTCCGACGTACCCTGCGCGTGGCGGGCGAATTTGACCGGCCCGAGCAGATTGAAGACGTGATCATCAAAACCGAAGAGGGCAAAATCGTCTACGTGAGAGACGTGGCCGAAGTGCGCGACACCTACGAGGAACGCGAGAGTTACGCCCGCATGAACGAAAACCCGGTGGTGACGCTGAACGTGGTAAAGCGCCGGGGCGAAAACCTCATTGAAGCATCGGACAAAATCAAGGAGATTGTCGCCGAAGCGCAGGCCAACCGGTTCCCGGAAGGGGTAGAGGTGGTCATCACCAACGATCAGTCAAAAAATACTAAACTACAGCTGGATAACCTGGAAAATAGCATTATCATGGGCGTGATCCTGGTGATCCTGGTGCTGATGTTCTTCCTGAACCTGCGTAACGCCCTGTTTGTCGGCATTGCCATTCCGATGTCGATGTTCATGTCGTTCATGATTCTTAACTTCCTGGGCATCACCATCAACCTGATGGTGCTCTTTGCCCTGATTCTTGCCCTGGGCATGCTGGTGGATAATGGCATTGTGGTGGTAGAAAATATCTACCGCCTGATGCAAGAGGGCTACAGTGCGGTGCGCGCTGCCAAAGAAGGAGTGGGCGAGGTGGCTTTGCCAATTATCACGTCTACGGCCACTACGCTGGCGGCTTTCTTGCCGCTGGCATTCTGGCAGGGCATCATCGGCGAATTTATGCGCTACTTGCCCATTACGCTCATCATCGTGTTGTCGTCTTCCTTGTTTGTGGCACTGGTCATCAACCCGGTGCTCACGGCGATGTACATGAAGCTACAAACCCGAATCAGCAACAAGAAAAAGCAGCGCTTGATGATTATTGCGGGCGTATTAGCGGCAGTGGCAATCGTACTCTACATCACCCAAGTATTTATTGTGGCCAACCTGCTGATGCTGGCCGCACTGCTCATTCCTTTCAACGTATACCTGCTCACCCCCGCCATTGAGTGGTTTCAGGAGCACCTGCTTACGCGGTTAGAGCGGGCGTACACTAAGGTGCTGAGGTTCTCATTGCGCCATACCTACGCCATATTTGGCGGCACTGTATTGCTGCTGTTTATATCCATCGGATTGGTCATCATCAAGCAGCCTGAAGTCTTGTTTTTCCCCAACAACGAACCCAACTACGTCAACATCTTTGTTCAGGAACCAATCGGCACCGACATTGAAACCACCAATTCGGTCACCAAACAACTGGAGCAGGAAGTGTTCGAGTACCTGAAACCGTATGAATTTATGGTTGAGGCCGTGATCGCTCAGGTAGGACAAGGAGCCACTGATCCTAACGAAGGGCCGAGTCAGGGAGCTACTCCTAATAAATCCCGTATCGCTATCTCGTTTGTTGACTACGAACTGCGGAACGACTCGTCGACCGTTAAGATTATGGAAGACATTCGCCAGATCGTTAGTAAATATCCGGGGGTACAAATCACGGTGGACAAAGACAAAGCCGGTCCGCCGGTAGGCAAACCGGTCAACATTGAGGTGAAAGGAGAGGACTACAACCGCCTCATCACCGTCACCAATCAGGTATCTGCGGCCATTAAGCAGGCCAATATTGTCGGCATTGAAGAACTGAAATCGGATCTGGAACAGGACAAACCTGAGCTGTTGGTAGATATTGATCGCGACAAGGCGCGCCGGTTCGGCCTGTCCACTTCCACCATTGCCAATGAACTGCGTACCGCCTTGTTTGGCTTTGAGGTTTCTAAGTTCAAGGACGGCGAGGATGATTACCCCATTCAGTTGCGCCTGAAGGATGAGTATCGCTACGACGTGGACGCGCTGATGAATTATCGGATCACCTTTCGGGACAAGTTCGGTAATCTGAAGCAGATTCCTATTTCGTCGGTGGCTGACGTAGAGTATTCTTCTACCTACGGCTCGGTGAAGCGCAAGGACTTGGATAAAGTAATCACCTTGTCGTCCAACGTATTGGAAGGAGCCAATCCCACCGAGATTAACAACGAGATTCAGGAAGTGGTGAGCGAACTGGAGTTGCCGGAAGGATACGAAGTGAACTTTACGGGTGAGCAAGAAAAGCAGCAGGAATCCATGGAATTTCTGTTACAGGCGTTGTTCATTGCCATAATGACCATCTTTCTGATTATTGTGGCCCAGTTTAACTCCATCACTACGCCTTTCATCATTATGATGTCGGTGCTGCTCAGTACGATAGGTGTATTCCTGGGGCTGGTGGCATTTGATATGAGTTTTGTGGTAATTATGACCGGCATTGGCATCATTTCTCTGGCCGGAGTGGTGGTGAACAATGCCATTGTGTTGATCGACTACACCAACCTGATTCGCGAGCGCCGTCGCGCCGAACTAGGAGTGAGAGAAGATGAAGTGCTGCCTTATAATGAGATTGTAAGTAGTATCGTCAATGGCGGCCGAGTGCGCTTGCGTCCGGTGCTGCTTACGGCCATCACTACAGTGCTGGGCTTGGTGCCGCTGGCCATTGGACTAAACATCAACTTCTTCACGCTGCTCTCCGATTTCAACCCGCAGATTTACTACGGCGGTTTCAACGCCGACTTCTGGGGGCCGATGGCCTGGACGGTGATTTTCGGGTTGATCTTCGCTACCTTCTTAACCCTGGTGGTGGTGCCGGTGATGTATCTGATTGTGGACAAAATCAAGCTGCGCGCTTTTGACAAAAGAAAAGTAGCCGAAGTGGAACTGGCCGAATAAAATAAAGCTTCCCCGACCGCGTCTCCTTAGAGGTGCGCGGTCGGTAATTTTACGATCGGTTTATCCATCCCTCACCAGAAATATGAGTAGAGTTTTGATGTTAATAATGATAGCAAGCGTACTGGTTTTGCTCAACGTATACATTTTCCAATCGGTGCGCTACGTTTTCCAGCAGGATTCGGCTACCAAACGCACTGTTACCATTATATACTGGCTTATTAGTGCCGTTGCCTTGGCGAGCTTTTTCTATTACAATCTGGCAGACAAAGCAGTAATGAGTCGGGGGTTGCGCACTTTTCTGTTTGCCGTGATCTTTGTCAACTACGCCTCCAAATTTTTTGGAGTGTTAATCCTTATCATTGACGATGTGGTACGCATGGGGCAGTGGGCCTGGATGAAACTACGCCCGTCTGATCCCACCCCTTCCGCGAGCACCGATAACATTTCTCGTTCTGATTTTTTGGTGAAGACCTCGCTGGTGGCCACTGCCCTGCCCGCCCTGGCCATGACCTACGGCATTGTGTCGGGTGCGCACGACTACCGGGTGCGACGCGTGAAAGTGCCGCTTAAAAACCTGCCACCTTCGTTCGACGGCCTTCGCATCGGGCAACTGTCCGATATTCACAGCGGAAGCTTCTACAACAAAACGGCGGTGCAAGGAGGGGTGGATATCTTACTGCAAGAAAAACCTGATGTGGTGTTCTTCACCGGTGATCTGGTAAACAACCAAGCTACCGAAATCAAGGATTACTTTCCGATCTTCAGTCAGGTGAAGGCTCCGCTGGGCGTGTTTTCTACCCTCGGCAACCACGACTACGGCGACTACATCGCCTGGCCTTCCCCCCAGGCCAAGCAGCAAAACCTAGAACTGGTGAAAGCCGCGCACCAAGAAATGGGGTGGAATCTTTTACTTGATGAGCATCGTATGTTGCGGGAAGGCAACGGTACGCTGGCGATCATCGGCATTGAAAACTGGGGCGCAGGCCGGTTCGCGAAGTACGGTGACCTTGCAAAAGCCCACCGGGGCACCGACGAAGCCGACGCCAAACTACTGCTGTCGCACGACCCCAGTCATTGGGACGCCCAGGTACGTCCCTCGTATCCTGATATTGATCTGGCCTTGGCCGGACACACCCACGGCATGCAGTTTGGGGTGGAAGTGGGTGATTTCAAGTGGAGTCCGGTGCAGTATATGTACCGGCAGTGGGCGGGGCTGTATCAGGAGGGAGAACAATTTCTGTATGTGAACCGGGGTTACGGGTACTTGGCCTTTCCGGGTAGAATCGGTATGCCCCCAGAAATTACTATCCTAGAACTAAGGCGGGCATAACGCTAGCGCACCCGCCTTCCCTTAAGTTGAGCACGAATGCTTTTGATTTCTTCGCCAATCTTGGGATTACTTTTCTGCTGGTCCTGAATGCAGCGAACCGCATGAATCACCGTGGCGTGGTCGCGCCCGCCAAAGTGGTAGCCAATGGCCTTGAGTGAGTGCTTCGTATGCTCCTTGCTCAGGTACATGGCCACCTGCCGCGGACCGACCACTTCCTTTTTGCGGGTTTTAGCTTTGATGTCTTCCAGGGTGATGTTATAGTACTTTGCCACTGTCCGGATGATCAACTCAATGCTGATTTCTTCCGTCGTGTTGTGGACAATGTTCTTTAGTATTTGCTTAGCCAGTTCCAGGTTGATGCCCTGCTGGGTGAGCGAAGCGTGCGCCATCAGCGAAACCAGGATCCCTTCTAGCTCCCGCACGTTGGTGTCTACGTTGTAGGCAATATACTCCACCACGTCCTTGGGTAAATCCACCCCGTCGTGTTGTAGCTTGCGCTCCACAATAGCGATGCGCGTCTCAAAGTCCGGAGTTTGCAGGTCAGCGGTGAGTCCCCACTTGAAGCGCGACAGCAAGCGTTCGGTGAGACCGTGCAGGTCGCGGGGTGGACAGTCGCTGGTCATGATAATTTGCTTGCCCGATTGCTGCAGGTGGTTGAAGATATGAAAGAAAATCTCCTGCGTCTTTTCTTTGCCTGCCAGAAACTGCACGTCGTCCAAGATAAGGGTATCCACTTGTAAGTAGAAATTGGTAAACTTCTGCACATTGTTGTTCTTGAGCGACTCAATGAACTGGCTGGTAAACTTCTCGGAAGAAACGTACAAGACAAACTTTTGGGGGTTCACCCGTCGGATGCCGTTGCCAATGGCCTGCACCAAATGGGTTTTGCCCAGACCGACGCCCCCGTAGATCATCAACGGATTGAAAGAGGTAGAACCAGGGTTCTGTGCTACGGCGTAGCCTGCTGATCGGGCCAGGCGGTTGCAATCGCCCTCGATATAGGTATCGAAGTTATACTTTTGGTTGAGGTAGGTTTCTTCTTTTAGGTAATCAATACTTGGAAACGAAAAAGGACCCTCGTAGGACGGGCGATCAGCCGCGGGTTCGTTGTTCCAGCGCCCGGCCGCTGGTCGCTGCTTGGGCGGGGCACTGGGCGGACGCACCGCCTGGTTTTTGCGCGCGCTGGTGTCTACTGTCACCGAATATTCTAGTTGTCCTTCCAATCCGATCTCGGCATCGATGGCTTTGCGGAGCAGATACACGTAGTGTTCCTCCAGCCACTCGTAGAAAAAACGGGTGGGAACCTGGATGGTAAGCGTCTTATTGGTTAGTCGAAGGGGTTTGATGGGAGCGAACCACGTGTTGAAGCTTTGCTCGCCCACGTGATCTTTGATGATCCTCAGGCAATTGCTCCAAACAATTTCGTGCTCCTGTTGCATGGACACAAAGTTAGTGCTTACGCTCATACGGGCAAAGTTGGCGGTGTAGATAATGGACGGGTCAACCGTGCATTGGACAATGAGTAGTGTAGGGGGGCAGGTTCTTCTGCGTAGTGAAGTAAAGTTTGTGAAAAAAAAATAGATAAAAAAATTGGCTCGATCTTGACTTCAAAGTTTCTTCAAATAGTAACATTTAACATCTTGTATCAGGCTAATCTGGATAGGGGAGTACGCGCGATCTGAATTGAAGTCCCGGTAGACAAAACAAGAATCAACTGGTATGCAGTCAGCACCTTAGGGTTTTTTATGCTTTAAAAAAGTACGGTAGGCGTAATTTATTTTCATGCTCTGCGAAAATTCATATCTGGAAATTTGACTATTTCTCTCAAAGATGAATTTAATCTGATTTAGTTTGATATTCAATTAAATTCAAGCCATCAGCGGGATCATAAAAGTTCGTTGCTTTTGTCAAAAATTTTGTTTCTTTAGGAAAGAAAGAGAATGATCCCCTGACGCCACTCGTTATTGTATTAGTCTGTTCTCTGTCATTACCTAAAGCGCCACAACCAACCGCATGCCGGAAAATGATCCATCATCCCCTTTGTCTTCTCAGGTGTTTTCCATTGTAGAAGAAGCAATTTGGCGCAATGCCGTAGCGGACGCCGGTCAACCCCTTGATAAAATGATCGACGGAGTCCGCTTTCCAGCTATTAACACTTCGTCTGATCTCCCGCTACCTGATCCTGATAGTCATGCCGCAAGCCTCCGGCCATTCGGCACACTTGAAGTAGCCCTGCCCGCTCCGCTTTCTCCGATGCTACGAAAAACCGTGCTAGCCGCTGATGGGGTGGGTTGGAGAACCAATGAGCGTGATCTGCCTACTTTGCTAGATTGGCTTTCGGCTAGCGACTCACCCTTGCCCCGCCTGTCTATTGAAACGACGGAGCCAAACCCCGATCTGCGCACCTACCTAGCCTACTTGCGGGAGCAGTTTGTCGCGTCACTAGTTAGCGGAGCAGTCTATTTGCCCGTTACCCAACTGAGCTACTGGGAAAGCAATTCCGTTGATTTGATCTCGTTGCAGGAGTTGACGCAAGAAACGAGCGACTTGGTTGATCTCGCCACCATCACGGTCCGGGGCAATCAGTTTGAGGCATGGGGTGCCCGGGTAACCGACGAATTAGCCCTCACGCTAAGCTGGTGGGCAACCTATTGTGACCAACTCACCGATCTCGGATTATCCGTAGAAACTATTTTGGCCCGCACCGAGCTCACGCTACCGACGGACGCTGACTACTTCCTAAGTATCGCTAAGTTTCGGGCTTTGCGGAGCTTGGTTGATAAGATTGCGCAGGCATACGGACTTGCTGACCATTCTTTGATTAGACCCCAAGTGCGGGCAGTTTCCGGCCTGCGCAACAAAACCTTCTACGACCTGGATACGAATCTGCTGCGTAACACCACCGAGGCGCTGGCTGCTTTAATGGGAGGTGCTGATACGCTCGCGTTGTCGCCACACGATTTTCTCACCGCGTCGCCCGACCCGTTTGGAGTTCGGATGGTTGGCAATACCTACCAGATTTTGCGCCACGAAGCGCAGTTGAGCAAAGTGTCTGACCCTGCCGCTGGGTCGTACTTTATCGAAAACCTCACCGGACAACTGGTCGAGCAGGGGTGGCAACAGTTTTTGGACTGGGAGCAGCAGGGTGGGTTCGTCAAATTGCTGAAGAACGGCGCACTAGAAGCCCACTGCCGGGCTAAGGCAGCGGAGCAGACAACCGCCTTTCGAGCGCACCGCCGGATTGCGGTAGGCACCACCCGCTACGGCAACGCCCAAGAGCAAAGCCGCGAAGCACTCGACGACTCGGTTGAGCGTTGGGCGCTTCCCTTTGAAGCCATCAGAAACACGATCGACCAAGGAGTGGCCCAGAGCAAGGCTCGTCCGGCTGTGGGGGTATGCGTGCAGCCCGACACGACTTTAGCCAACCACCGAAGGCACTACGTCCAGGACGTGCTAGCGTGCCTGGGGCTGGCCACCAGAGAATTTATCCTCGTCGAATTATCCGAACCGGCGAACGACCCATCCCTGCTCGCCATCGTCTTCTGCGGCACCGATACGTATTATCAGACTACGGTGGCAGATGTCATACGACAGAACCCTGAGGTAACGCACCCCCGCTGGATTGCCGGAGGTAGTGACGAGACCGTTGCCAAGGTGCGCCAAGCCGGAGGAGACGGCGTGCTCGGCATTGGCCATGATCTTATTGCGCTCATCGAACCGCTCATTAATCGCTGGAAGCATGAAGCCTGACTTTAAACGCGTATCTCTTGGATATACGCTTGCCCAAGCGTCCTCTGAAACAACCGAACCCTGGATGACCCCGGAGCAAATTCCGGTAAAATCGATCTACCGGGCTGATGACGTGGCTATGCTGGAGCACCATCGCTACGTCGCGGGCTTCCCGCCCTTCTTGCGGGGACCCTACGCGTCGATGTACCTCACCAAACCCTGGACCATCCGGCAGTACGCCGGTTTCTCTACCGCCCAAGAATCCAACGCCTTCTATCGGCAGAATCTGGCCGCGGGGCAGCGCGGATTGTCAGTAGCCTTCGACCTGGCCACCCACCGAGGCTACGATTCAGACCACCCCCGGGTGAGTGGCGACGTGGGCAAAGCCGGAGTAGCCATCGACACGGTGGAAGACATGAAAGTGCTCTTCGACCGGATACCGCTCGACCGGATGTCGGTATCTATGACGATGAACGGAGCGGTGCTGCCCATCTTGGCCTTCTACATCGTGGCGGCTGAGGAGCAGGGCGTCTCCCCCGAAAAACTCACCGGCACCATCCAGAACGATATCCTCAAGGAGTTCATGGTGCGCAACACCTACATCTATCCGCCCGAACCATCGCTGCGGTTGATCGCCGATATCTTTGCCTACACCGCGCAGCGTATGCCGCAGTTCAACTCCATCAGCATCAGTGGTTACCACATGCACGAAGCGGGCGCTCCGGCCGACCTGGAGCTGGCCTACACCCTGGCCGACGGCTTGGAGTACGTCCGTACTGGCCTCAAAGCAGGTTTAGCCATCGATGACTTTGCGCCCCGCTTGTCCTTCTTCTGGGCGATCGGTATGAACCACTTTATGGAGATTGCCAAGTTACGGGCCGGCCGCTTGCTGTGGGCCCAACTGATGCAACCTTTCCAGCCTACTAACCCCAAGTCGATGGCGTTGCGCGCCCACTGCCAGACGTCGGGCTACAGCCTCACCGAGCAAGACCCGTTCAACAACGTGACCCGCACCTGCCTGGAGGCCTTGTCGGCCGTGTTTGGGGGCACGCAGTCGCTACACACTAACTCGCTCGATGAAGCCATTGCCCTGCCGACCGACTTCTCGGCCCGCATTGCCCGTAATACGCAGTTGTATCTGCAACAAGAGCTAAACCTCACCGCGGTGGTGGATCCCTGGGGCGGATCCTACTACGTGGAGTACCTCACCAACGCCTTAGTAGAGCGCGCCCGCGAATTGATCAGTGAAGTGGAATCGCTGGGGGGCATGGCGAAGGCCATCGAGCTGGGAGTGCCCAAGATGCGCATCGAAGAAGCCGCCGCCCGCAAGCAGGCGCGCATCGACGCCGGTAAGGAAGTAATCGTGGGAGTGAACCGCTTCCGCACCGATGAAGCTGCCTATCACTTCGGGCTACGCTCCATTGATACGCAGCAGGTGCGAGCGACGCAACTGGCATCACTAAAGCAGGTAAAGTCCACCCGCAACCCAGAACGCGTTCAAAGCGCCCTCGACAACCTGACCCAAGCCGCCACCCACCAATCGGGTAATCTATTGGAGCTGACGGTGGTTGCCGCCCGGGAGCGGGCCACCTTAGGAGAAATTTCCCTAGCTTTGGAGCAGTCGTACGGTCGCTACCAGGCCACCGTACGTACCATCACCGGAGTATACGCCCAAGAAGTGGCCCAGGATAAAGACTTTCAGCAAGCCCGTGAACTCGCCAACCGCTTTGCGGAGTGGGACGGTCGTCGTCCGCGTATTCTGGTGGCCAAGATGGGGCAGGACGGGCACGACCGCGGAGCCAAGGTGATTGCCACCAGCTTCGCTGATCTGGGCTTCGACGTAGACATCGGTCCGCTGTTCCAGACTCCCGAAGAGGTGGCCCGGCAGGCCGCTGAGAACGACGTGCACGTGATTGGCATTTCCAGCCTGGCCGGGGCGCACACCGCCCTGGTGCCCGAACTGATCCAAAGCCTCCAGCAGATCAAGCGAGATGATATCGGGGTGATTGTGGGAGGAGTGATTCCGCCCGACGACTACGCCACCCTGTACGCGCAGGGAGTGCTGGGTATCTTTGGTCCGGGCACCGTAATTGCCAAAGCCGCCCAGGATATCCTGCGGGCTATCATGGGAACGGAGGAGAAGTAGACCCTGTTTGGTTCGGTGGTTTACTGTCCGAGGCGGTCGTCTCTAACCCGAGGCTGGTGTTTTTACAAGCCCAACCAATACCGCAAAAGGCCATGAGAGTCATAATTATATTGCTGGTCCTTTCCTTATTCTCCTTCCGCGCATCGGCGCAACACCAGGTGTTATTGCTTGAGATGCCGAACCCCACCAAGAATGCCTACTACGAAGCGGGCGACAGTATCATTTTTTACCTACCCGGGAAGCGGTCGCGGCGAACCGAGACCATTCTTGCGCTGGAGGATAGTCTCATTGTGTTTCGGGAGTACGCCGTGCCGGTCAGTCAGATTACTGCCCTGCGCATTGACGACCAGACCCGCTGGTGGCTCCGGTACAAGCCCGCCCAGTTGGCCCTTATTGCGGGGACGGGTTACATCGTGCTGGATGCGGTGAACAACCGTGAACTGAACGGAGAAACCCTGCTTATTGGCGGGTCGTTGATCGGCCTAGGACTCATCTTTAGGCTGCTGATCCCCAACAGGATCAGGATACGACGGAACACCAAGCTCAGCATTCTTGAGGTGTGACGGACTAGAGCAGGCGACGCGGCGGCTTTGGCGCATTTTCTGTCCGAGTTTCATTAAGTTTGATTGTTTGCATTGATATTTCTTTTCGCCCATTCACCAGCCGTGGTGCTTGCTCGCTTTTATGTGGCGTTTTCAATTCATTTTTCCTTTTTTCTGAATCCAAACATTTCTTATTTCGGGCGTTATATCGAAGTAGTATTCTTTATTTTCCGTCTCCATTTTGCTCCAATAGAAAATCTCATATTCATGTAATTCGAAATTATTCATGAGTCTTTGTTCCACTTTACCCCAATCTTCACTAGTTAATTGATTAGCAGATTTTTTGTCATCAGCAGCTTGAATTATCACTTGCATGAGCACAAATTTTTCATCTCCATTGGTTAGCTTATCGTAAAGTTCAATGTATTGATTTATTCGTTCTGCATCAGCTACTTCATAAGCCCAATCCTGCATTGACTTATCAAAAGGTAAATCAAGCTGTTTGGCTATGGAAATAATTGCCTCTCCAGTTCCACATCTGAATTCTGGTTTTTCCATTTTTAATGCCACATAACATCTGTATAGACGCAATTGCGTCTATATCCAATATAGCAAGCAGTTAATTATTTGCCGATTATTTGCCGAAATTCTTTCTGTTACTTGGTTTTTCATCGTGCGGATAGCATTTTTACGGTAAATATACCAGTAGAACGCGCAGAAGATCGCCAAACTAACTAAACGCTTGCAAACCACTACAAACGTTTAACCAACAGCTAGCCACCGCTAGTTATCTAAGCCCTTAGACAGCAGATTGCAACGGTACTTAGCTTATTAAACCACCGACGCGCTTAAGTACGATTTTCCTACCCCATTCGTAATATAATCATCCCCCGCTTCCTGGCCTACCCATTGCCGAATTTCTTAGTCACGTCTGCCATTTACCGTGCTGAACTACTTCATGGCGTCCGTATGTCCACGTTTGTTCGTGCTAGAGTAGTCAAGATTGCCCGCATGTTCACCTACGGACGCGCTAGATTACCCAATGTTGCCCATCCGTCCACGTACGGGCGGGCTATACTACTCTAGATTAACCGTCTGTTCACGCATGTTCACGCTAGACTGGTCAATGACGCAGATCGAGATGTTATCCTTTTTACCTCAGTGAAAGTAGCCCGCAAAAAATAGTTCTTTTCGGCTAAGCTTATCTTGGGAAGGTTTCCGCGCAACCGGTAGCGCATCGTAGTCTTCCCCTTGCGTAATTGCCGCCGTACTCATTAAGCGACTCAAACTGGGGGCGGCCCGGGTGGAGCAAAACCGACACCGCGGCAACAAGCAGGTGGCTAAGGTGCGCCGCGACGAAGAGCGGCGGGCCATGCAGGAGTGGATGGCCAAGTTTATCCGCGCCGCCCGCTACGCTTTCCAGGACGACAAGCAGCAACTAAAGTTACTCGGCATCGTGGTGCCATCTTAATGTTCCTTTAAACGTAAGCTGTCGAGTAAAAAAGTTCTAGATTCGCCGTTCTAAGTTGAGTATAAACTTAGAAGGGCGAACCCAGGGCGTGTTGACATATAACCTAAACGGCGATTTTGATACGCTTTCCCCCTGTTCTGCGTTGCTTTCGGCGCCCGATGCCTCAGCATCGCGCTTCTCAAGCGCCTTGATCAGACGAAAACCGCCCTCAAAATCCCTCGTTAATCTATATGTCAACACGCCCTAGAACTCATTGAAACCCAGCCAACCCGCCTCCTCTCCCCTCAATCTCCTACTGTCCCTGTCCCAGCGAGAAGCCGCGTTTACCGTCAAAGGCGTACAGGTTTTCGGTTTTGATCACGTCTACCTTCTCCTGCACGGCCTTGCCCAGCAGGTCCACAATCACCTGCGGCGATAGGTCTGAATTCTCATCGGCGACCTGGTAGCGACAGCGCCAGTGGTCGGTGCAGAAGGTTTCCTCAAAGCCCTCGGGCCACACCTTCACGCCCCGGTTGGTGATCATCACCAGGGGTAATTCTTCGCTCAACGGTTGCAGCACGGTGGCCAGTTCGTCGGGATTCTGGCCCTTCCAGTCCACGAACACGTCTACCCCCAGCAGGGTCTTCTTGGCGGGCGGACGGCGCTCGTAGCGGGGCAGGGTTAGGGCAATGCCCTTGGCGTACTCCACCGCTCCCAGAGCATCCGGTTTCTGACCCAGGTTGTTGATGATGGCCTGCGCGAACTCCTTGGTGCCCACCTTTTGCTTGCTGATTCCCTCTTTGTAGATATCAACGGTATGCACTCCATCCTCCAGGGTGCAGAGCCAGGCATTTTTCACCCGCTCGGCCACCTCCGGCTGCCCGATGTGGGTGAGCATCATCACCGCGGCGCGCAGCAGCCCCGAGGGGTTGGCGATGTTCTGTCCGGCAATGGTGGGAGCCGAACCGTGAATGGCCTCAAACATGGCGCACTGCTCCCCAATGTTGGCCGAGCCTCCCAGTCCCACCGAGCCGGTGAGTTGCGCGGTGATGTCCGACAGGATGTCGCCGTAGAGGTTGCCGGTCACGATCACGTCAAAGTCTTCGGGAGTGTCAGCCACGCGAGCGGCCCCGATGTCGATGATCCAGTGGTCGGTCTTGATGCTGGGATAATCCGTGGCGATTTCGTTAAACACCTGGTGAAACAGGCCGTCGGTCTGCTTCATGATGTTGTCCTTGGTGAAGCAGCTCACGCGCTGGCGCTGGTACTGCCGGGCGTACTCAAAGGCGTAGCGCACGATCTTTTCGCAGCCGGGGCGCGAGATCAGCTTAAGGCACTGCACCACCTCGTCGGTTTGCTGGTGCTCAATGCCCGCGTAGAGGTCCTCTTCGTTCTCGCGGATCACCACCACGTCCATGTCCGGAAACTTGGTGTCCACAAAGGGGTGGAAGCTTTTGCAGGGGCGCACGTTGGCGTAGAGTCCCAGGGCCTTGCGCATGGTCACGTTCAGGCTCTTGTAGCCTCCGCCCTGGGGAGTGGTGATGGGGGCCTTCAAGAATATTTTATTACGCCGGATGCTGTCCCAGGCGTCGGTGCTGATACCGCTGGTGTTGCCCGCCAGGTAGACCTGCTCGCCTACGTCAATTTTCTCGATCTGGATGGGGGCCTTGGCAGCCATCAGGATTTCCAGGGTGGCACTCATGATTTCGGGGCCGATGCCATCGCCCTGCGCTACGGTTATTTTCTGCATTGATCACTGGTTTTGGTTAGTCAGACGCAAAGATGGGGAATCTGTTTTATATATTTTATTAATATTGACGATGATATGCCCAGAGAGAACCTACAAACTACACCCTGCACCAGCTTCAGGCCAACCTCAAGGTAGTGTAGCCTGCCTGTGATTGTGCTCAACCCGGACTACTCCCGTCAATCAAGGGGCGGCTGATCTGGCGGGAGGACCGCCAACTTTCGCCCGTAGCTTAGGCGTATCCAGACCATCTTCGGAAAGCAAAAGACCGCACTGTGAAAAGCTGCTTTCGGTAGGGTAGGAGGGGTAACTACGCAAAATAGTTTGAACGAACCCGTGAGATAATAACCATTCGTTAGTAGCATCGTAACGATATGGGTATTACTTTTGAAGAATCGTAATCAGTATTTTTTAGACCTATCATCAGGGCATCCCACCCTATCGTTCGTGTAAGTTGCTCTGCTTGTTTTTGTAGTTACCCTAACCTATCTACGATGAAAGAGAACCTAACCGCTTATATCCAGGGCGGAGCCGCCCCCCAGGGCCACGTCCGCGTGAGCGGAGCCAAGAACGCGGCCACGCGTCTACTGGCCGCTGCGCTGATTGCCGACGCGCCCGTTACGCTCAATAATTTCCCCACCGAACTGGTAGACGCCCGCTACAAAGCGGACTTCATCGAAAAATGCGGGGGCACGGTCACCATTGATGAACCCACCCAAACCCTCACCATCGACCCCACGGGCTACGTGCACACCGAACTGGCGGATTATGATTACCCCATTCGCACTACCTATCTGCTGGCGGCCGGGCTGCTGAAGCGCTCGGGAGTGGCCCGCATTCCGTATCCGGGCGGCTGCAAGATCGGCAACCGGGGCTACGACCTGCACATCATGGTGTGGCAGCAACTGGGCGCCACCGTCGTGGAAGCCGACGATTATATCGAGATCAGTGCGCCCCACGGCCTGAAGGCGGGGGAGATCGACTTCCCAACCTCTACCATCGGGGGCACCGAGAACGCCCTGATCTCGGCATCCACCATCGACGGAGAAACCATTATCAAGAATGCTTATATCAGTCCGGAGGTAGACTGTCTGATCCGCTTTCTGCGTACGCTGGGAGCCACCATCGAGGTGGTCGGAAACAGTTTCGTGCGCGTGACCGGCGCTGCTTCCCTGCGGGGTTCCATCTTTCGGGTGATTCCCGACCGGATTGAGGCCCTGACCTGGATCGTGTACGGCATCATCTCGGGAGGCACCATCACCGTGGAGGATGTGCCCTTCGACACGATGGAGATTCCGCTGATCCACATGCGGCACATGGGCATTGACCTGTACCGCAACCGCAACAACGTGGTGGTGTCGCCCGAGTGCTTGGTGAACGGGCAGATTCAGCCCTTCGAGCTGGCCTGTGGCACCCACCCGGGCATCATTTCCGACATGCAGCCCTTTTTCACCCTGCTGGGCCTGCACGCCAACGGCACCAGCCGTATCTTCGACTACCGTTATCCCGAACGCCTGCGCTACTGCACCGAGCTCAACAAGTTCTACGGCGATGCCCTGAGCTTCCGGCCCGGAGCCATCACGGTGCAGGGCGGACACCAGCCCACCGCCGCCGAAGCCGACTCGACCGACCTGCGGGGCAGCATGGCTGCCGTGATCGCCGGGCTGCTGGCCAGGGGCACCACCACCATTCGCAACGTGGAGATGGCCCTGCGCGGCTACAACAACATGGAGCAAAAGCTAACCGATTTGGGAGGCAGTGTGTTCGTCGTGTCCACCCCGGCGCTGGTCGGCGCGTAGTATAATCTATTCCGGGCGAGTCTGTCGTATGAAGGTTTTTAAGGATTTTGATCTTACCGCGTATAACGCGTACCGCTTGTCGGCCCGGTGTCGTATGGCCTACTTCCCCGAATCAGATGAGGATATCCGAACGCTGTTCCGTGATCAACATAAGGAAAAGGTGCTGCTGGGCGGAGGTTACAACGTGATTTTGTCGCAAGACTACTACGAGTCTGACTTTGTTATCTTCTCAGGCAATTACAACGCTATTTCTTTAGTAGAGAACGATTGTATGCTGTGCGAGGCCGGGGCGGATACAAAATCGTTAAGCGAATTCGCGCTCACTCACAGTCTCTCGGGCCTGGAGATTTACTATGATATTCCCAGTTCATTGGGCGGGGCGGTGGTGATGAATGCTGGGGCGGGGGGCGAAGACATCAAAGGTTTATTGGAACGCGTTTGGTACTACAATCCCACTGCGGATGCCATTGAAACGGCCAGTGTAGACGAGGTAGGCTTCGTATACCGCAACAGCCTTTTTCAGCAAAACCCAGAACTAATTGTTTGTCGCGCTTTGCTGCGACTCAAGCCCAGTAAGGCTGATGACATCCTCAACAAGATGGATCGTACCCGGGATACCCGGTGGGCGAAGCAGCCCCGCGATTATCCAAATGCGGGAAGCGTTTTCAAACGGCCGCCGGGGCGTTATGTAGGGCCGATGCTCGATGAATTAGGGCTGAAAGGCTACCAAGTAGGCGGAGCGAAGGTATCGGAAAAGCACAGCGGGTTTATTGTGAACTGTGATGGGGCTTGTGGTGCGGATATTCTGACGTTGATTAGCGAAATACAAGCCAGCGTGAAAACCCGGTTCGGAGTAGATTTGGAAGTGGAACAACGTATTATCTGATGATGGAAGAACTACCCCTGGTGAGTGTTGTCACCGGCTACTATAACCGCCAAGAAAACCTGAAAGCTTGCGTACAAAGCATTCTTGATCAAACGTATCCGAACTTTGAGTACATCATCTTTGATGATTGCTCGACCGACGGCACCTACGAATTGCTACAGGAATTTGACGACCCCCGGTTAAGGCTGTTTAGAACCAAGCAGAACGGGGGGTTCACTAAGGGCGTGATTCAAGCTATTCGGGAGTATGCGAAGGGCGAATACATCGCCATTCAGGGAGCCGGAGACGTGTCGCGACCAGAACGAATTGCTAAGCAGGCCGCGTATTTTGATGACAACCCTTTGACCGGAATTGTCTCCTGCAATTGGGTGAACGAACTGGCTGATGGCACCAAAGTGCACAAGGTGCATGAGGACGAAAATATAGTTTTCAGCAAGATTATTTTACATAAAAATATTATATCTCAGGGCGAGATTATGTTCAGGAAATCAGTTTATGACCTGGCGGGTGGCTACGATCCCTGGATTGAGTTTGCCCAGGATTGGGATTTATGGCTTCGCATGCGTAGTCACTGCGATTTCTACCGCCTTCCGGAAGTGCTTTATGAGCGACCGTATTTTCAGGAGTCAGTGTCTCAGAATCATAAGCAACTGGTTGAACAGCGTTTTTTCACCTGTTTGTCTCGCGAAAAAGTGATCAAGGGACGCAAATTTAGCTTATGCTTTCGCGATAAATATCAGTGGGTGGCCGACGAAGCGCTTACCTTACACTTTCGTAATCCAAAAAGCAAGCACCGTGAAAAACTTCTTAAAGCCTGCAGTAGAGAGTCAAACGACATATACACTAAACTTTACTGCCACTTGCACTGGTTACCGGCCGTCAACTGGCTACTTTACAAGCTGGTAGGCCGACGGGCCCTTAGTGTGCACACAAAGCTCAATAGTGATTACCGACATCTGAAAGATGAGCAGATATACCGATTGTCGGTGTTGAGAAAAACCAACGTTTAACCGCTTTCCCTTCAATCGTTGTTTCCTTGTGATGATAATAAGGACCTATGCTATTTGCGCAGCGCGCCATTTATTCAGGCAAAACAATAGTTTTCTTTGTTGGTTTGACGTATTATGTGGTAAGACATACTAGCGGTCGCTGTTAGATTACACGCTGCCTGCTAATTTTTTCATTTACTAATGTTAGTTTATATTGAAGCCAGTCAAAAAAAATGTAATACTAACTTCTGGAAGTGGCTATACGTTCTACCATCTGCAACCCTTTCTTGACACCCTGTTTAGTACAAAATATCAAGGCGAAGTGGTATTTTTTGTTTCAGATACAGATGGCCCAACCCTCGCTAAGCTCAGGAAATACCCCATCAAACTCATCCAATTTACCTACGATTACCCCTACTTACCGGCCTATCTAGAGGTTGCAGAGCACGTGTCGGCACCCATTAGTTTTGTTCCTCACCCCAAGACAATTCGCTACATACTGTACTTAGCTTATCTCAAAGCCCATAAAGATGAGTACGAAAACGTAATGGTTAGCGATGTCAGGGATGTTATCTTTCAAAAAGACCCATTTGACTTTGAGGTAGGTGATAAAATCTACGGCTATCTAGAGGATAAACACCAACAAATCAAAAATAACTATTTTAACTCTGTCTGGATCAAAGAGGCTTTTGGAAACGAGGCACTCGATAGCATTGGCGAAAAACCGATCATCTGTTCCGGAATCACCATCGGCAGTTATTTGCCAATGGTTGATTATCTGGAAAAGCTAACGGACTACATTATCAATGTTGTGAAGGATCAGGGGTGTAAGGATCAAGGAATTCATAATTATCTAATCCACACCAACCAGATAGAGCACATTAAGCTTGTCCCTGATGATGAGGGGGCGGTGTCTACGATCTCGAGTTACAAGCCTATTTCGAACGTGGCCCTTAATAACGATGAACTCGTTATAAACAATCGCGGTCAGGTCATCAATGTTGTGCATATGTATGACCGACACTGGCAACTACTTTGGAAGTATAACAAACGCTATTATTTTGAGCGGAAGATTGTACTGCTGAAGCGATTCGTATGGGCAGTTCAGCGGGCCAAGCGTCTGAAACGATCGTACCTAAAAAATCTTCGCTCCATTCTATTTAGCCCAATGTGGCGGTTGTACGATTGGGACTAACTGCGTACCTACCATTTGTAACGTAATTCAGTAGCTTTGCTTTTGTCATACGTTAAGTTCGGCTCGTTTTTGCTTCTTTTTGATTTGTATCATCCAAGGCTAACTACCTTAAGGTCTTATGGCGCACTCCACTTCTACCGTTCCCGCCGTCGTGGTGATGGCCTACAATCGCCCCGCCTCACTGCAACGTTTGCTAGACAGTTTACTACGTGCCTCCTATCCCGTTGAAGTCCCGTTGATCATTAGTATCGACAAAAGCGAGACCGAGGCGGTCCAAAAGTTAGCCGAGTCCTTTACGTGGCCCTTTGGCGAAAAGAGGGTGATTGCGCATCCTACCAACCTTGGACTTCGGGCCCATTCGTTGTTCTGTGGAGATCTCACACAACAGTATGGTTACCTTATTTTTTTAGAAGATGATATCTTTGTTGCCCCCGGTTTTTATAGGTATGCTTTAGAAGCAATTAAGCACTACGGTAACCACGCCCGGATCGGAGGTGCTTCTCTGTATTCTTTTCAATACTATGAGCAGGCCGCCATTCCGTTTATTCCTATCCAGGAGGACAACGCTGTGTATTTTTTGCAGTTTTTTGCCTCATGGGGAACCATTCTCTTCGGAAAACACTGGAAAAACTTCCGGTCTTGGTACCAACAAGAGCCGGTGATTCACTCGACTGATCTCCTTCCCGTGGGAGTGAAGAAATACTGGTCCGAGAAGTCGTGGTCTAAGTATTTCCTGAAATTCTTGGTCGAAAACGACCTTTACTATGCCTATCCCAAAGTGTCGCTTTGTACCAATTTCTCGGACCCGGGAGAACACTACGCGAAGTTGACAGCCAAGTACCAGGTTGCCTTGCCGATAGACGATAAGATGGGAGGAAATTTTAGGCCGTTTGAGGAGTCTTTGGCAGTATATGATGCTTTCTTCGAAATTTTGCCCGACCGGCTGAATCGCTTGGTTCCTGAATTAGCTGACTACGACTATCTCGTTGACCTGAACGCCACGAAAGAACTACATTTGTATCCTCAGGAATACGTGCTCACCACCGAGCCCGTCCGTATTTGGGTAAACTCGTATGCCTATCAACTCAAACCGGCAGTAATGAACGTAATTTATCAGTTGTCAGGAGGAGACATTAGTCTTGCTCATAAGGATCAAATAGTGAGAAAAAAGAAGAACCAAAACAACCGCTACTACCATTCCTATCTTTCTTTCACTCAGCTTATGCAGCTCTTTCAGCACAAACTAAGGGGCTTGTCATTGGCAGCGCTGCGCCGCCGACTCCCATTTCTCGGCAAATGAGCACTATGGTGGTGAGTCAAAGTTTTGGTACGTGGCCAATCACCTCGTGTGTTCGAGCAAGCCATTGTTGAGGGTAGTTCACTGGGTAATTTTTGAAAAAATTGGCCAAGAATTGAATTTGCTCTTGGTACTTCAGGCTAAGTAAAAACTCAAATCTGGCCGGAATGTCCATCTTAGCGCCCTTGAAGACTACCCTTCTTAGCTTTTCCTCGTCAAAAAGATCCTTCAACTGTAAGAAAATCAGCACATCACGGTAAAATGATACCGGATCAAGGCTAAGGGCATCATAGAAGGTCAAATGAATTTGCTCTACTGGAAAATAAGTTAACCACCCAGTGATGGTAGCCCGATAATCGCTTAATTGCTCATTGCTAGGGTTCAAAGACAGGTACTGTTCTATTTCGGTGTCTGAAACTTTTCGAATGTCTCGGTTTTTTAGCACTCCCAAGTTCATTTTCGCCTGCGACCAGCTTCTTTCCACTGGATTTCGCATGATGAAGACTATTTTACAATCTGGATAGTAAGTGGCAATAGCTTCTACGATAGGCCGAGAAAGTAACGAATAATTAGGGGTGATATCTCCGCTGATTTTTCCCGGTAAGGTAGGGAATAGCCTATCGTACTTGTCCAGCGAGGACTTTTTCAGGTTGCGAGGGATCATCAGATACCGCAGGAACCACTTCACCTCTGCAAAGTCACCGCGCCGGACGGCTTGGGGCAACTGGCCCTTTATAATCGCCTTCCATTTGATGTTGAGCCAGTGGTTATTTATCTTCCTTCCCAGAAGACTGGTTGGAATGCCAGAATCTATTTCGTTGAAGTAGAATAGTTCTTTAAGGGGGGGAAAGGCCACCTGCGGATGGTCGGATAGATTGGCGTGGAGCCAGGTAGTTCCGGCCTTTTGAGCGCCGATAACCATAAATGTGAGTCTCCGTTCGGGCATGGGCAAACACTGTTTAACTGGTATTTGGACGCGCAGACGACCTATGTCTGAAGCAAGAAGAGTAAAGATAGCATAAAATCGGGAGTCTAATCTTAAAATATAGTTTTCTTGATACGAAAAATAACTATAGTAATTTCTGTTCTTTTGTTCCCAGTGCACGGGTCAAAGCTCGCCATCGTTCAGCGCTGTACCTGCAGGATTGCGACAAGCATACATTGACCAAAGAATCTTTAAAGGCTCTGCTTCGTAATCGTGTATTTTAGCTTTCGATAGCGGTCCAGAAGCTGCAGCTTGCTCATCAGGATGAGTCCGTTGGCCTTGACCCACTCCTTGAGGTATACCAGATAGTTCAGCAGAACATACTTCTGCGAAAAGTAGCGCTTAGCCACCTGCAAGCGCTCTCGGTCAATTATTTTTTTCATCTGAAAACTATAGCCCCCATCCAGATAATAGGCAATGCGCTGATCGATGAACGACAGCCGGTCAAGCGACTGTCGGTAGCCGTAGTAGGCTCCTAACCAGCCGTAGAACGAACCTGCTTCGTAATCCAGTGAGTAACCTCCTACCGCTTGGAAGAGATCGGTCTTGATAAACATCGCTTGGTGGCACATGGGAATGGACAGAAAAAAAGAGCGCTTCGAGACTGGCCTTCCCTTCTCATACTGAAAGTTACTGGCCTCAGAACTAATTTTAACCACTTTTCCGTAGATGATGTCCAGATGATTTGGTCCACCATGCTGCTCGCAGTGCTCAGCCACTTGTCGTAGCGTGTCAGAAGAGTGAAAACGATCGCCTGCGTTCATGAAGTTAACGTATTTCCCCCGAGCCCGGCCAATGGCCTTGTTCATAGCGTCGTAAATGCCCCGGTCGGGTTCGCTGACTAGTGTGCCAATCTGTTCTTGATAGTTTGCCAGAATAGCCAGTGTTTGATCCGTAGAGCCCCCGTCGATCACGATGTATTCAAAATCATCGAAGCACTGGTCAAGCACGCTTTGAACGGTCTCCGCAACGTACTGTTCGGCATTATACACGACGGTGACAATGGAGAACAAGGGCGAAAGGTTAGGCATACTCATTTATTTTGTTGGCAACTGATGAATAGGTTTACTTTGATTGAGAGGATAATGAACGCTGGTAACCTTCGTTAACCAACGCTACTTTATGATCCCAAGTATGCTGCTGGGCCCACCGATACGCCTGTTTCCCCCGCCGTATCCGCTGGTCAGTATCCAAATAAAGCGTGAGCAGGGCTTGTTTCAAATCGTTAACGATCTGGGGAACCTCGTTCAGTTCTACTTTGATACTGGCATCGTCCGGAACGAACGTCTTAACGCCGTGTTGGTTCAAGCTAACCAATGGCAAACCATGAGCCATTGCTTCCAGCACTTGAATACCCAGCGAGTTACGCAAGCCACAAAAGAGAAACACATCTGAAGTTTTATAGTATTGTTTTAGTGCATCAAAAGGCAATTTGCCATGAAAAGTGACCGTATTGGTCAGATGCAGTTCGTCTACTTGTCGTCGGTAGTAATGAGCCAGCGGTCCGTCGCCGATAACGTCTAAAAAAATAGGATACTCTGAGCCAAGGGTCTTAAAAACGTCTAAAACCAAGGAAAACCCTTTGTGGGGTACAAAGTGGCCTAGCCAAAGCACGTGCATGGCTCGCCGAATAGGACGCTCAGGATAACGCTCAGGAATGAATTTCTTAGAAATACCTGCGTCTAGGGTAAGAGAAATCCGGGGCGTTCCCAACGATTTCACAAGGTTATACGTCTCTTGATTAGCAGCCAAAACCAAATGCGTGTGGCGAAGGGCGCGTCGGGTACGATTATTTTGATGCATCAACCGCTGGCTAACCCACAACCGCAGTCGTTCCTTCAACTTTCCTTTCACCAGGTATCTTTGTAGCTGCGGGGCAACGGTTTGGGCCCCACTGAGCGGACCAAAAACGAACGGAACCCCTAATTTCCAGAGGCGGGATCCCAGTTGTAAACTGCCGTAGGAGGCATGGTGAATCAGGGCGAAGTCGTTCTCACGATGCATCACTGCCGACTGGCGGTAGGCGTGTCGTTGCCAAATCAGGTAATGCAAGTAAACGATTTGGTAATGATATTTGACGGACAGATAATCTAACCACTCATAGGTAGGCACAAAAGCGAAATGAAGGTTGCTAACCGGATTTTTTTTCACCCATTCAAGAACATTCTCTTTATGGGTCACTTTAGTCATACACCACACCTCATGGCCTAGTTTGGCGGTTTGGTAGGCCCAATTCCAGCCGCAAGCTGCCTCGCTACCGCGGGTAGGATCGCAGGCATAGGCTGATATAAGTATTTTCATTTACGAAGAATCTTTCGTCAACTAATTCAGCGCTCCGGAAGAAAGCCAATAAACCAAACTTACGGAATCCAGCCGAATTGTGGATCACGAACGATGTAACAGCACCTTTTCGATGGTGTCAATAAAAGAGCAAATCTGATACTTTTGTTCGTATTTGGTTCGGCCCGCCTCTCCCTGGCGCTGCCGCAGGGCGAAATCATTCATGAGACGGGCCACTGCCTCCGAAACCGCCACTGCGTTCTTGATCGGAACCAACAGTCCGGTTTCTCGGTCATCCACTATGCTGGGAATGCCCCGCCAGTGGGTGGCTACTACTGGCAAGGAAAACATCATCGCTTCCACCACCACGTTGCCAAACGATTCGGCCTCGAAGAACGAGGGAAAACAGAAGATATCGGCTGCTAAAAAGTGCTGCCACTTTTCGTTGCCTTTCTTCACCCCAGCCCAGTGGACAATATCTTCCATACCCCGCTGCTGGCAATAGGCAATGACTTTTTCCTTAAATTCTTGAGAAGCAAAGTCACCCACTAAGGTTACCCGAAAAGCATAGCCCTGCGCCGTTAGTAGGTTAGCCGCTTCTAGTAGTATTAACACTCCTTTGCTTTCTTGGATCACTCCTACGTAAAGAATGTTAGTTAATTTAGCCGACTCACGCGCGATGGGCAAGTACGGTTGGGCAGCATCCTCTAGTCCGTTGGGCACCACTACGGTGTGTTTGGCTCTAAAGTATGCTCCATCTTTGGGATTGAGCACCGAAAGCTGGATGGCTAGGTCGGGTCTCCGGTACACATAACGGGCAATTTGCCGGAGCAAGGGCGGTTGTCGGTCCACAATCTCTGACACTCCGGCCGCCCGAAAGTGAAAAATAGTCTCAGGAAACACCAGACGAAGAAAAAAGAGGATAAAGATGTCTCGGGCCACCGGGGTGAAGCTCGACCCGCCCGGCATGTAATAGAGGCACGAGATGCGATAACGGAACCGGTAATAGATGGCTTTCACAACCACCTGCACCATATGAAGAAGCTTCCACACCTCAAAATTACCAACCGAAGCCATAGATTTGGAGAAGGCCATTCGGACGTGGTAGAGCTTGAGGTTAGCGAAGGAAGCATCTAATATTCGTTGGGTCATCATGGCTTGTCCGCCGTAGGGAGGAGGGGTGATGCCTACCACCAAGATCTTTTTCATACGCTCACCGGCTGCTGATCTACCGACTGGGCCCGTAGTTTTCGTCCTTGCTGTTGGGGCACATGGGCCGCCTCAGTTTCGTGCCAGGCAATCATCTCTTTTACTCCAGCCTCAGTGGTGTAGGGCGGCGTACCGAGCACTTCGTAGGTTTTTTCTATCGGAGCCAAGTAGTCCTGTGTCATGCTATTGAAGCGGGTGCTGCTGAGCGGAAACCAAACGTTGAAACGTTTGAGAGCATCGCCCACCAGTGCGATACCCTTCACCAGCGGGGTGGGTAACAAGCGCACCGGCTTGCCCGTCAACTCGAGCGATATCAGTTCGACCCAATTGCGCAAATCGATGGGCTGATCGCCCACGTAGAACACCTGCTCATTCACCGCGGCTTCGGGTGCTTGCAAAATCTGCTGAATTTGCCACACCACGTTACCCACGTAGCCGTAGGCGCGGCGCACGTTCTTCTTGCTGGGGTGAAAGTACAGTCCCTTGTTCATCACCTTAAACATCACGTCGCGGTAGCGTAGACTCCACGGTCCCCAGATCGTCTGCGGCCTAATTATCGTCCAGGCACAGTTCAGATCGGCCGTACGGGTATATTCTTCGGTGAGCTTCTTGCTCATCCCGTAGAGCGTAAACGGACGGTAATCCTGGTCGTGCTGCGGCATATAGCCCGCTTCGCACACAAACATGCTGGAGGTGATAATGGCGCGCTGCACGCTAGCGGTAGCTTGGATAGCTTCCAGAACGTGCTGCGTCCCCTGGGTGTTTTGCGCGTATTCGTTTAGGTCGCCGTCCAGTTCGTAGATATCGGTATCGGTGCGGGCCGCCAGGTGCACCACGTGGGTGGGTTGGTAGGTGGCAAAGGCTTCGTTAAGACGCGACACATCCATGATGTTCACTTCTTTCCAGTAGGGAACCTGGGCTTGATTGAGCGGGGGATTCCAGTTGAGGTTCATCACTTCAACTCCTTGATCCAGATAAGACTGCATCAGGTTAGTGCCAATGAAGCCGGACCCACCGGTGATCAATATTTTCATAGATAAGATGTTTTTCCTCGTTACTTCAGTGATAACTACCGAGGCAAGTTAGTCTAAAACCCGACACCTTGAGCGCACAATGCTGACAAAGGCATTGGCTATGAACCATGTATTACCCACTAGGTAGCGTTTCCATAAACGTTTTGGCTCCAGATACAGTCGATAAGCCCATTCCAGAGCATAGTCGTGTGCCCAGCGGGGTAAGCGTTTTTCGGTGCCCGCGTAGGTCAAAAAGGCTTGTCCCAGCCCCAACATACACGCTTCCACCCGCCCCTGGTGGTCGGCCATCCAGCGTTCTTGCTTTGGGCAACCGAGCGAGACGAAGACCAGATTGGCTCCGGAAGCATTGATGCGATCGACAGCCTCCTGGTCTTCCCCGGCGGTGAGGGAGCGGAAGGGTGGTGATTCCAAACCCGCAATCCGGAGGGTAGGATGCTCCCTTGCTAAGCGCTCTCGAATTTCATCCAAGGTTTCTTGGGTTCGATCCGTAAAAATATACCGATAAGTTTTGTTCGACAGCGGCATGCAGTAAGTCAGGCAGCAGGTCCATGCCACAAACCCGGTCTTGCCGCAGGCCATACTGCCAGCGCATAAGTATTGATAAGGGCCGTCCATCAGGAGCTACCAGATCGGCTTGGTTCACTACTCGGTTGAAGCCCAGGTCATGATTAGCCTCCATGAGCATGTGCACGTTGGCAAAGCACACGTAGGTTGAATGCCGCTGTTGCGCCCGCTCCGTGATTTCCTGGATAAACTGCTGGTAGGGGGCGTTGGTAACCCAGGTACGTATTAACTGCACCTTTTTCAGGGGCAGTAAGGTGGTGGCTTTTGTAGGTTTCTGGATTGTCGCCACCTAGTAAGCATTATCTTCACCCGATACCGCATTCCACACCGTGCGGCCAATGATTTCCAAGTCAAAGGCCAAGCTCCAGTTCTCAATATACCACAGATCATAATTGACCCGCTCTTGCATTTGGTGTAGCTCCTTGGTTTCACCACGAAGTCCGCTGATCTGGGCATAACCCGTGATACCTGGGGTGATCTGGTGGCGCAACGGATATTCGTGGATCAGGGTGCGGTACTGTTCCAGGTGGGTGACGAGATTGGGGCGGGGGCCTACCACCGACATGTCACCCAACAGCGCATTATAGAACTGAGGCAGTTCGTCCAGACTGGTCTTGCGTAAAAAGGATCCCACCTGGGTAATCCGCAGATCATTTTTGGTAGCCTGGCGCTCGCTATCGTTGTTCACCCGCATGGTGCGAAACTTAAAGCACCAAAACAATTGATTGTTCCGCCCCGGACGCAACTGCTTGAAGAATATCGGGCCAGGCGACTCTAGTTTGATTGCCAGGGCAATGAAGGGAAAGACGAAGGGAACCAGAAACAACAGGGCCAGTAGCGAAAAGCCAATGTCAAAACCGCGCTTCAACTGGGCGTTTACCAACAAACGCAACGGAGCCTTCCGGGTAGAGATTACGGGAATCCGACTGTCGTCGTAAAGTTGCGTATCGATCCGGCGTCCTTCGCTAAGCCCTCCTACGTCGGGCACAATGCCAAAGTAGATGAAGTTATACTCAGCAAACGAAGAAAGGTCTTCTAGTAACGCACTATTGTTACGCATGGCGTAGTAAATTTCTCGCACCCCGTGGTTCAGGCAGTACTCTTTGATCTCAGCGGTGCTTCCCAGATGCTTGTCAGACAGCAGAAATTCCGGGGGAGGAGTATCATCAAAGTAGCCCAAAAATACCTGCGGTAGCGAACGGTTCTCGGTGAAGTAACGACCCAAGTCTTGTCCCCGAGCGGTGTAGCCCACAATGATAGCCCTCTTTTGGTGTGGGTACTGGTGCCGGTAGAACCGATAGAAATAGAGCAGCCCCAGTTTCACTAACAACGGGGGAATAGTGGCGATCATAAGGACCAGCAACTGTCCGGCCCTGAAAGTCAAAGACGGAAGCAAAGGCGTAAGAATGAGCACTAACAGCAGATAAAGGGTGCCGGATGCCACCCAATGAGCCGCCAGCTTGCGTGCGCGACCTAAGTTGTCTATTTGGTAGGCTGATACCAGCATAGACGCCACCAGCCAGCAAAGGGCGGCGTTGATGCTTAGGGAAACCGCTGTCTGGGGGGTTGCACTAACTGGCCACGATGTATAGCGATGGATGAGTTGAAGGGTTACCACAACAACGGCTGCATCGGTAGCCATCAAAAAAAGGGGAATAGCCGTAGAGTACTGATACTTTCTCAGGCGGTCCCGAAGGTTGTTTTTCATGGGTAAAAAATATTAGAAGCCAGCGTACTAAGAGAATTCCTGACACATACTATGCACTAACCCATTGCATTAAGATAAATATGAGATAAAAGTACGGTTAATTATTAAATCCCAAAAATAATTAGAAAAAATTAGCGATGCAGTAGTCTGGCCCTCACAGTATTATAAAAAATATAAACCGACTGGTGGTTTGTTCTGAGCAATTAGCAATTACCGAACGAATTTGATTTCCCTTCGCGAATGGGACAATAGCAACGGTCTTCGTAAAGGAATAGTAAAACATTGAATAATTCGCTAATGAAAGAGGTCTCGCTTCCAGGCTTGAACCAACTATTGGTTTTCCTCCGTCAGGAATGCTTCGAATCGCCGGATGGCCACTCGAAGGTTGCCAATTGTATCAGGTTTACCCGGATTCGTAACTGCTTTACCGAACTGGTGCCAACGGCCATCTCCCGGGTCCGCATACTCTCCGGATAGGCGTGGAATGCTCGCCTCGGCCTTCTCAGGATCATAGTCGGGGACGTACCACGCTTGAAGCAAAGGGCGTAAGAGCGGCCAAGGCACGGTTCGCTCCTGCGGTACGCCGTCCGTTATACGCACCAGAATGAGCGTCCGGGTCAAAAAACTAGCCTCCCAGCGGAGCTCAACGGACTCACGGTCTTTTTGAAAGTTCAGGTAGGCCAAGCGCAACGGACGTTCTCGTTGAGCAGCTTCGTATACTGCCTGAATGGTTTCCTGTAAAAAGTATTCCCACTCTGGGTGATCATGCGGGCTTCCCTGGACTACCTCCTCCGAGGATCTGGTTACCATCACACGCAAGGAACTATCGTTAGAAGTGTTTTCCGGCACCCAACGGGTTTCGCGCAGTAGATCGTGCAGGGTTGCCGTCCAAACTACCGGTAGCGCTCCTTCCCAAAAGAAATCGTCGTTTGCTGAAAACCCTTCCGCTTCGATATCTTCTTCCGTCAGTTCATCCCGATCCGTGTACGTCCACTCCAGGCGAACCCGCAGCGCTTGATCTTTCGGTTGTAGCAGCAGCGCGTAGCGGTAGGAGTAGGGCGGCGGTAGCCGCCGGGTTTGGTAATAAATATCAACCACGGTGGTAGGCATAAGTGGATCAGATGGCGATGAGCCGTAGGGTGGTGGGCTCAGGAAATACTACGCAATAGCATCGCCACGGTTTCCGGGCGGCTGATTTTTCCATTGGGCGTCCGGGGGATTGCTTTCAGGTAGTGAATCTCGCGGGGAGCGTGATACCGGGGCACCTTTTCCGATACTGCTTGCAGCAGACGTAGCTGATCAGGTTTCGGGGCAGGCGCGCCCTCAATAACCAAGGCAACCCGTTGCCCCAGGCGATCATCAGGGAGGCCCACCACCAGTAAGGGAGGCGGTGCAGAAAACCATTGAGCAGCTATCGCTTGTACCGGTTCGGGCGATACTTTTACCCCCCCGCTGTTGATCATCCAGTCGTGGCGGCCGAGCCACCGGAAGCGCCGCTCGTCTACCAGTGCCACCCGGTCGCTGGTCACCACTAATTCTTGCTGCGTGACTGCGCCCCGAAGGGTTAGGCAGCCTCGGGCATCGATGTCAATCACAGTGTCACCCAGCACGTGAAAGGTGCTGTCGGCCGCGGGACCGTTCAGAACGCGCAAAGCCACGTGCGAAGCGGTTTCGGTCATGCCGTAGGTGCTGTAGACCGGAGTGCGCACCTTAGCGCGAATGGTTTTCTCCAGATCAGGGGAGATTGGAGCGCCACCGACCAAGGTTGCGTGCGCCGCGTTGAGTATTGCCAAATCACGCTCCGGTAGGTTTTGGAGCTGTAAAGGCACCACCGCCAACAAGGCAGGACGAACCGGAAGTTCGGCAAACGGATGCGCCGAAGGGGGGACGCACACCACGTCCATACCAATCACCAGGGCGCGCGCCAGCACCATGAGGCCGCCGATGTAGGCCGGGTCAATGCATAAAAGCGCGGTGTGATCCGACCTTAGCGATAAGGCCCGCTGGGTATTGCGGACGCTGGTGATTATCTGCTGCCGCGTGATCTCGATCGTTTTGGGCGGGCCGGTCAACCCGGAGGTGGGCACCGAAAAGCTTTCTTGCCCTTGCGTCCATTGCCAACAAAATGTGAGGGCCCGCTGTAGAGAGGGTGGTAGTTCAGCGTAGTTTTCAGCTGCTTCCGGACGATCTAACTTTTGTAGCGTGCTGGTCGCCAGCGGGGCAAACGTTGAAAAGTACAGGGTAGACATGCGCGCACAAGTTTTGCCGAGTATACGCGCCTGCCAAAAAAATGGTAGCGGAATCAGCGAATTTCTTTTCACAAATTGCCCTATCCGGCGCAACCATCCGATGCGTGTTTGCTCGGATTGTTAAGGTTGAGTTGTTAGCGAGCCGTCTCTTCAATTTTAAGTACCCAGGCCCCATCGAACATGAACAGGGGGATCTGACACTCGAAATAGAAAAGGCAACATCACAGCGCACCACGTAAGATCGCCGTATTTCGTTGGTAACTACCAATGAGTTGATCACTTATGATTTTTGTGCTTAGTTTGAGTATCGTGTCATGCTTTTAAAAAAATTAGTAGTATTTTGAGGCCCGTTTCGCCACCATTTTTTTTACACGCCGATGCACATCCTCTACGTTGATCAGCACTTTAAAACGCCGGAAGAAGGAGGAGCAATTCGGTCTTATTACCTAGCGAAGGGACTGGTCGATGCCGGTCATCGGGTCACGCTGGTGAGCGCCCACGCCGGGGCTAAGTACCAGAAAGTCTTTATCGACGGCATCCACGTTCACTACCTGCCGGTGCCGCGCTCCGCCTGGATGGAGCGCAGTCGGGCACCACTGCGATTTATCCGGTTGGTGTGCCAAAAAGCGGCCCTCTTTCACGAGGTTGATGTCTGCTACATCACCGCCTCCCCGCTTAGCCTAGGGCTTATTGGTCTGTATCTTCAAAGAAAATTTGGCACTCCGTTCCACATCGAAGTGCGCGATCTCACCCTAAGGATGAGCGGTGAAAAATCAGGAGGCCGCACAATGGTTAGCCAATGGGTGCAAAGACAGCTAGAGAGGCGAATCTACCGGCGCGCCAGTGCGTTGTCCGTGCTCACTCCGGGGATGAAACAACACCTTGAGGGGACAATGCTCAAATGCCCTATCTACTACATTCCTGATATGGCTGACTGTGGTTTTTTTAGCCACACTGAGCGAAGTGGCTACCATGAACGGCAGTTTGGGGTGGTCGGTAAGTTTGTGGTAACCCACTTGGGCCCGGTGCTGCCGGAGCACCGACTAGAAGTACTCATCAACACGGCGCGGGCTTGCCAACGGATGCAACTTAACGATGTGCTGTTTCTGGTGGTGGGCGACGGCAACCTAAAACGCTGGCAAGAGTACGGGCGACAAGCCCACTTGGATAATGTGCAATTTTTGCCGCACCAAAATAAATACGGATTGCTCTCGGTTCTCAACGTCACCGACGTCGTCTACGTATCGTCCGTCGACAATCCGAGACTGGATAGCCCAACGGCATTCTTCAATGCCCTGGCAGCCGGAAAACTATGCATTACCAATGCCCAGGGGTGGATTTCTGATTTAGTGGAAGAGAACCACTGCGGATTTTATGCTTCGCCCCATCATTCCGAGGAGTTCGTGGCTCAATTAGCTCCGTTTGTCAATGATCGGCAACTGCTTGACCGGTATCAAGCCAACGCCCGTGCCCTGGGTGAACGGCAGTTTGAGCGGGAGAAGCAGGTAGCGGCGCTGCTGAGTAGCTTAGGGGTACCCCAATCGGTACCTCAGGAAGCTAGGGTCGATACTTTGCCTGTGTAAAAATCTGCTGCGCCTCTTGTCGCATCACGTCGGGAAGCGCTGCCCCGGTCCGGTCCGCGTAAGCTTGCACAATCTGATAGCCCAGCCACCGACCGATCTGTCCGGGTAGTTTATTATTAATTTCCGCGGTACCCGGTCGGTCGCTCAGGTAACTCGTTCTGGTGGCTTGGTCGCTCTTGAAGAAAAGCTCATTGTCCACGAAGTGCGACCAGACCAATTGCCGGTTCTCCTCAACCAGGCGCATTTGCTCACTGGTGTAGCCCATCAGAACGCTATCCGTCAGGCAGGGCATGGTCTGCTGCACAAAGTAGTAGCTCTTGCCGTAGTAGATCATCTCCGCCAGTAGCGATTGATCTTTGAGATCGGTAGCGTTGAAGCGGTCCGAGAGGAGGAGCAGGCACCCCGGAACCATTGACCCCGGCTGGTAGCGATGCAGTAGGTAGTCGTGGGTCTGGGGACGGTACCGCGCCGAGGGCCCCGCAAAAAATTCGGTACTCACCACCACCATGCTATCCGTAACCAGCAGGTCGTCGCCAAAGGTACCTAATCCGGTGAAGGCGGTGTAAACGGTGGGAGCAGCAAAGGTAGGAAAGTAGTACTTAACGAGTCGGAACGCCTGCTCAAAGTCCGTTTGCAAGTCCGAGTAATCGCCAAACAGCGCCTCCGTCTGCTGCTGTAAAGTATCAATAGAGGGGTTGCTTATTAGCTGATAATACTGATTGGCCAGCACCGAGTCGGCGGGGTAGTCAGCTGCGTGTAAGTAAGTACGCGCAAAATCTGGGTAGCGGAGTAGCAGCTTTTCAATATCTTGGCTACTTTGCGCCTCAAATAACTGCTCGCCCCAGTGGACCACCGATACCGATACGTTGGTAGAAGAAAGGTCGGGGAGGGGACGGCAAGCGTCAGGTTGGCAAGAAAAAAATCCTCCGGCGCACCCGCTTACCAGGATAAAGCGTAGGCCAAGGGAAAACAAACGCGGCATAAAATCAGTAATTGGATCAATAACATCAAACAACGACAAATTTAACCACAACGTATGAAACGGTATATCCTTATTTTTTTATTTCTGGCAAGTTCTACTGCCGGGTTTGCCCAAATTGATTTTTCGCGGATCAAGTTGGGGGTACAGGTCTCCCCAACCTTATCCTTCAACCGGGTGAACGACGAATCGGCCGATATCAACTTTTCGAGCGATGGAGTGGGGGGGCGGATGATCGGCGGAGCGGTGGTTGATTACATGCTCACTGACAACTACTTCGTGTCCACTGGACTCTTTTTCGTTCCTAAGCGCGTAGGTATCCGGGACAACCGGCGACCCGACGAAATTCGTGACCGTTACAAACTGCACTACCTGCAAATTCCAGCCACCATGAAGCTGTTTACCAACGAGGTGGCCCTCAACACCCGTATCTACTTTCAGGCAGGGTTCACACTGGATATCAAGCTACTGGAAGATAATATTTCGGAGCAAACTACCTACGTAGACGACTTTGGCTTCGTGGACTCATCGCTGCTCTTAGCCACCGGGGCCGAATACCGCTACGGCTACAATACAATCTTCTTCGGCGGGTTTAGCTACCGCCGCGGACTGGCCAACGTGGTGCGCAACGAATCTGCCCCGGCGCAGGATATTGTGGTGAAAAACGATCTGTTTAGCCTGGACTTGGGTATCAAGTTTTAGACATAATTTAGTATATTGTCCGATACGAACTAAAACACTACATCCTATGAATCACAATGCAAATAAAGGCAACCAACCTACCGGTCGTCGCGAATTTATCAAGAAAGGTGCTGCCGGAGCGGCCGGACTGTCCTTCGCCATGTCGGCCCGCAGTTACGGACGCATCATCGGCGCCAACGAACGCGTGCGCGTGGGTATCGTCGGCTTTTCGGGCCGCTTCCGAGGCGCGCTGCTTCCCTCCTTTATGCAACATGCCGAGGCCCAGAACTTTGAGCTGGTTGCCGTATCTGACATCTGGAACCGCCGCCGCGACGAGGCGCAGGCCTACGTACAAGAGCAGTACGGCAAGAAAATCGCTGCCTGCCGCAACAACGATGAACTCTACGACACCCAGCAAACCGACGCGGTAATTATCAGCACGGCCGACTTTCAGCACGCGCTGCACTGCGCCGAGGCGGTGAACCAGGGCAAAGATGCCTACGTAGAAAAACCCATGGCCGAATCAATGGAAGACGCCCGCACCGTGCGCAAAGCGGTGAAAGATACCGGCAAAATCGTGCAGGTGGGCTCGCAGCGACGCAGCGGAGGTAACTACCACGCGGCCGAAGACTACATCAAATCCGGTAAATTTGGGGATATCTCGATGGTAGAGATGACCTGGAACGTGAACCAGCCCGGTCGCTGGCGACTGCCCGAACTCACCGCTTCCATCAAGAAGGAAGATACCGACTGGGACCGTTTCCTGATGAATCGCCCCAAGGTAGCGTGGGATCCGCGTAAATATTTAGAGTATCGTTTGTTTTACCCTTATTCTTCGGGCATCCCCGGACAGTGGATGTCGCACCAAATTGATACCGTGCACTGGTTCAGTGGTTACGACCACCCGCGCAGCGTAGCGGCCAACGGGGGTATCTATATGTGGCGCGACGGACGCGAGAATGCCGACACCATGACGGCCGTGTTCGACTACGGTCCGCAGGACGATATGAGCAAAGGCTTTCAGGTAGTGTACTCCTCTCGCATGCACAATTCAGCGGGTGGTGTGAAAGAACTCTACTACTCCAACGGCGGTATGCTCAACCTCGCCACCAACAAGGTGACTCCCGAGGGCGGCTTAAACGAGAAATACGCCAGCGCGATGGATATGAAGCCCTTCCAGCTCGAAGAATATTCTCTGGCCGAGGCTGCCAAAGCTGAAACCAACGCCAACACCGGAGCCGACGACATGACGAGTCGCCATATGCTCAACTGGATGGAGTGCGTTCGCAGCCGCGAAACTCCCAATGCCCCGGTGGAAGCCGGTTACAATCATTCGGTGGCCAATATTATGTGCACCGCCGCCCTACACTCGGGCAAGCGCGTTACATTTGACGATAAGGCGCAGGATATCGTAGTGAGTTAACAAAATAGTCCATAGTCCACGGTCGATGGTGGAACCCTCGACCGTGGACTAAAATAATAAAATCCTTGACAACTTTCTCTTATTGCTGTACGCGTTTTCGCCCTGGCGCGGCATTTGCCTTGTTGTGCCTGTTTGCAGGAGCGGCTACAGCCCAAACCCGCTTCACCGTGAAGCCCGACACCGCCGCGCAGCGGGTGGACATTGTAGCCAACGGTCAGCCCTTTACCGCCTACATTTTCCCCAATACCATCAAAAAACCGGTGCTGTATCCCTTGCTTACGCCGGACGGCACGGTGGTGACCCGCGGCTTTCCGCTGGATGCGCGGCCGGGTGAGCGGGTCGACCATCCGCACCACGCAGGCTTGTGGTTGAACTACGGCGACGTGAACGGCTACGACTTCTGGAACAACTCCGATGCCGTGGACCCCAACGGCAAGTACGGCACCATCCACCACCGTAAAATTCTGGAGACCTCCGACGGTGATCAGGCTACGCTGCACGTCACCTCCGACTGGATCACCTCAGATGATGACAAGGTGCTGGAAGAAGATACCAAGTTTGGGTTTTCGGCCTATGATAAGAACACGTATCTTATCGACCGCACCACCACGCTCACCGCCGTCGGCGACGTATCGCTCACTGACAATAAGGAAGGCATGCTGGGCATGCGGGTGGCCCGCGCCCTGGAGCATCCTTCGGATGAGCCCGCCGTTTTTACCGACGCCAGCGGTTTACCCACTGAGGTGAAGGCCATGAACAACGAGGGGGTAAATGGCTTATACCGCAGCAGTGAAGGGCTAGAAGGAGATGCGGTGTGGGGTACCCGGGGGCGCTGGGTGCAGTTATCCGGTCGGGTGGGTAAAAAACCCGCCTCGATCACCATCATGGACCATCCGGATAACGTAGGCTTCCCGACCTACTGGCACGCCCGGGGCTACGGACTGTTCGCGGCCAATCCGCTGGGGCAGAAAGCATTATCGGATGGAAAAGACGAGTTAGACTTTAAACTCAAGGACGGCGAAAGCGTGACCTTCCGGTACCGGGTGGTGCTGCACGCTGGGAAGCCGCTGAGTGATAAGCAAGAGGAGGGTTTGTTTGATGATTTTTCGGGGGGGGGGAAGTAGTGCCACTTGGGATGATAAAGCCAATCGACCATGCATCTATTGCATCTGGATTTCAAGAACTTTAAGCGCTTCACTGATCTGACGATTGATCTGTCCAAACTATCGCAACCGCCGAAGCTGGTGCTGTTGATCGGAGCCAACGGCAGCGGTAAGTCATCGGTGTTTGATGGGTTTGACTCTTTATTGAAGTATTACAGGGCAGCTGATGGGCTTTTTCAGGATAGCCCTGTTTCCAAGAATCCTACAGCTTATTATTACAAGGTGGAAGATAAAGACATAACTCTCACTGTCAGGCTTGACAATGGTGTGGTGTTGGCTATTGGAGGCGACGAACATACGACCAACATCGAGCATGCTGAGCCAGCTTCCAAAACGACGTTTTATGGTAGGAGTAGCCTTCGACAAATCCCGCGACTCAGCAGAACTTCACTAGGAGCGAGTAGTAGTTTTGATTTAGCCAACGATAGTGATCGGCCGCTTACCTATATAGATCGAGATAATCGCTTCGAGAATGATATTGAAATACTCGCGCAGCAAATACTAGATGAGGTATTTAACGGCGATGACTTTGACGCACAGCAGCTCAAAGAGGAGTATCTGCAGCCCATCAATCGAAGCCTCTATCGTATTTTCGGAAGCTTAGAAGCGCCATTGCTCGAACTAATCTCGCTAAAACCGCCACTACGTGGAAACGTCGCTGACATACAGTTCAAGAAAGGAGCCGCACAATTTCATTATGACCTGCTAAGTTCTGGCGAAAAAGAAGTCATTAACATACTGCTTAACCTCTTCGTGCGCCGTGACACTTACCAAGACACCATCTACTTCATCGACGAGATCGACCTGCACCTCAATACCCGTCTGCAGTACAATCTGCTGAAAGAAATCACCGAGCGCTGGATTCCCGATAACTGCCAACTGTGGACGGCCAGTCATTCGTACGGCTTTATCGATTACGCCCGCGAAGCGGACCATGCCGCCATTATTGATTTTGATAGCTTCGACTTTGACGTGAAGCAAGTCCTGCTACCCGAGCCGAAAGATTCGCTGGACGTGTTCGACGTGGCAATTCCAAAAGAAAGCATCTTCAAGCTGTTTGATAACAAGCACATTGTGCTCTGCGAAAACCAGAACGACGAGTTCTATAACTTGCTGGGACTAAAAGGCAAACTGTTCGTCGGCATAAAAAACAAAAACGATGTCTTCCTCTACGTGAAGCGCGACCCTCGCTACTACGGCTTGATCGACCGGGACTTCCTGACGGATCGAGAGATCGAGAAGGCCCGGAAGAAATATGACAAACTTCGGATTCTACGGTACTACTGCTTTGAGAACTATCTGTATCATCCGGATAACCTGAAAGCTTTGGTACCGGAATTTGACAAATCTGCATACCTACTGGAAATCGTTGAGCAGAAGAATGCCCGCAAATTGAAACTCATCTCTAAAATCGCCAAGACCAGAGATTCGTACGCAATTCTGAGAGTAGAAGACTCCATTAGAGACGACGATTTTGATACGATCATTGAGGCCCTTTCCAGTAATGATCTGGAAACCTTCTATCCGTTTTTCAGCATGAAGGAGTTCAACAAAGAAAGTATTGCAGCGTATAACTGGAAAAAAGAGCGGCTGGTCACCACCTCATGGTTCAGACAAAAAATAGCGGAGGTACTTACCTAAACTTGCAACATTCAGAAAAAATCTACCCGCAAGGTTCCAATCCGCTACTTCCCCAGAGGTACGCTGTTTCTTGCCGCCTTCTCTTCCCCGTACTGACGCTTGAAGTACACGATCGTCGGTACCCCGATGGCGGTAGGCAATAGCCAGGCTACGAACGCCGGATCAGTGGTCACGTTGTTCACTAAAAACGCGGTGACCGTTGCCAGGTAAGCCCCGCAGATGCGAACGATGTGGTACCGAATCCAAGCCTTCCCTTCCCCCTTCTTCCGTCCGGAAAACAGCTGCCCATCCTGACGTAACAGGGTTAGCAGCGAGAAGGAGAAGAAACCGATCAGCACCAGTACGGATACGTTTTCAGTGCCAAACCGCACCAGCGTCTGCCAAATGGTGAACCCAAGGGCAATTCCGCTGGCAACGAGCAGGGCCCAGTCTCGCGGCTGACCAATCGTTGCCGGGTTGCGCCGGAACCGGAGTCCGCGATAACCGGTCACCGTTGTGTACAGCGTGAACAGCCCGACCATCAGCAAAAAGGGGTTGAACCGGCACACGGCCAAGCCAAAGGCCGATAGGGCAACGAAGAGCATGGCGTAGCAAAAAATCCAGCCGGTGGTTGTGTGCAGCTTGCTTCCTTTCTTCGCCACGAAGGGGACGAATCCGACGGTGAGCGCTATGAAGCCAGCAATAACGTGAAGAATCAGGACGATGGTGCGCGTTGTTTCCATAGAGTGTGCTTGATTTTTAACGAAGGTGCTCAACAAATTGCCTCCGTGCCAATCATACTGACCGAACCGTAGATACTACCGGACCAACGGGGCAGAACCCTCACCGAGTCGTTTGACCATCGTTGTGCGCTACGGACCCTTGGCAGTTGCCCGACGCCGGAGGGCATTGTCCGAACCGAACGCTTGTTATTGCAGCTTAGCGACCGGCGATATGCTGGCCGACGTGGGATGCCCACAAAGATGACCTGTTCGGCTGGCTAGAGCAGGCCCGCAACTTCTACCGCAACGTGGTATCGGTGAAAGATATCCTGGCGAAGTACGATCTGGACGAAGCCCAGCTACAGCAGGGAGAGAGCATGATTGAGGCGGTGAGTGACGCCCACAACGTGCGCCAGAACGAAGCCACCGAAGCCCAGGCCGCCACCACCCAGCGCAACGAAGCAGTAGCAAAGCTCAACGCCTGGATGCGCCACTTCACCCAAAGTGCTCGCCTGGCCTTCGTCAACGACCCGCAAACTTTAAAGGGACTAGGGCTGGTGAGCAAGGTGGAGATGTAAAATAAATCTATGTTAGGGTCGGAGCGGACGCTCCGACTAGGTTCAGGTTTATAAGTCTTCTGGTTTCAGCCCCGTATGTTTAGAAATGCGGGATAACATACGAGGACCGACTTCTTCACCTTCGTGAAAAGCAAAAACAAAATCTGACCAACCCTCGCGCTCTAGGATGCGGTGCGATCCGCGCCCTTCACGTTTAATTTGCCAGCCAATCTTTTTCAACGCTTTAAGAACGCGCCGTGCTTTGGATGAGGGCCACTGGCTCATGCAGCTTCAGCAAATAGTGAGGAGAGTTCGGGTATTGTCTCACCATGCTCAAGGCGGTCGGCAAGTACGCGTAAAGCCAATACTTTTGCCCGTGCGCTTGCCTCTTCACGAGACTGACCGTAAACCAGTACCCCCGGTAAATCAGGCACTTCTGCTAACCAGCGACCATCTTCTTCTTGTTCCAGTTCAAGTCTCATCAGTACAAAAGTTTCTTTTACATAAACACAATTGCTTGGCTACCAATATCGGCACAATTTCCAGCTTACGCAACTTAGCGCTCTCTTGCAGTCAACAAAACGTAAACCCACTACTCTAACCCCTCCAAAAACCCTTCGTACATCGCTTTCTTCTCATAGTCTTCATCAAACAATAGCGGCCACTGGGTATAATCAGTGAATGTGTTCAGCCAACTGTCGCTGTCGCGCAGGCCCCAGAAGGTGATCGCGTACTGATTTTCGTCGGGCAGGGCGTGGTAGATGCGCACGATCTCCTGCATCATCTTCCGCTGGGCCTCGGCTAGTTCGGGAGTCAGGCGGTCGGTTTCTCCCTTTGGATTGGCCTTGATGTCCACTTCCGACAGGTGCACCCGCAGGCCGCGCTTCACTAATTCGTCCAGGGTGGTTTGCAACTGGTCCAGCGGAAGGCTTAGATCGATGTGCATCTGCAAACCCACCCCGTCAATGGGAATGCCCCGCGCCTGAAAATCGTCGATCATCGCTAGCGTAGTGCGCAGTTTCTCGGGCTTCGCCACCAAATCGTAATCATTGTAAAAGAGCAGTACGTCGGGGTCGGCCGCGCGGGCGTACTGGAACAGTCGGGCCGGATAGTCTTCGCCCAGCGTCTGATAGTACACCGATTCGCGCATTCCGTCGCCCGCCTGGTTGATCACTTCGTTCACCACGTCCCAACCCGCTACCCGCCCGCGGTAGTGCCCCGCCACCGTATAAATGTAGGTGCGCAGCATATTCTCCAGTCGGGCCGAATCGTAAGTAGGTAAGGCAGTCTCCAGCCAGCGGGGCGGCATAAAGTGCCACACCAGCGTGTGCCCGTGTACCCGCATGTTGTGCTGCTCGGCGAAGGCAACAATAGAATCGCCCGGCGCGAAATCGTAGTGGTATTCGCTTAGCCAGGTGTACTTCGGTTTCATGGCGTTTTCGGCGGTGAGTTGGCTAAATTCGCGGGCCACCACTGAGCCAAACTCCGGTTGTACCAACTGCTTCGGCCGCACCGCCACTCCCACCGAGAAGGGGGATACTTGGCGGAGGGTAGGGGTAGGTTGCGCGAAGGCGGGCAAACTCATTAAAAGGGTGGTGAACGTAAGGAACCAGGAGCGCATCGATTTGATCGTTAGATTGTTTATATTGGTCGGTAATAATAACCATAATTTACAATGATACAACCTCACCTGCCCGCCCGTCGGCACTTTCTCCGGCAAAGCCTGCTTACCGGTGCCGCTCTAGTCGCTGCGCCTGCGCTGGCCCAATTGGCGCAAGACCCGGCCTTTCCGGTGCGTCAGATCACTTTCGGACCCAAAGCCCACTGGTTTGGCTACTACGATAAGCAACAGCTCGACCCCACCGGCCGCTACGTGCTGGGCATGGAAGTGGACGTGCCCCAGCGGTCGCCTACCGAAAACGACGTAATTAAGATCGGCATGGTGGACTTGCAGGATAACGATCCCGAGGGTCGGCCCCGCTGGATTGAGCTGGGCCAAAGCAACGCTTGGGGCTGGCAGCAGGGCTGTATGCTGCAGTGGCGACCTGGGTCTTCAGAAGAAATTATCTGGAACGATGCCGAAGACGGGCAATTTGTGAGTCGCATTATGAACGTCAAGACGGGCAAGATGCGCACCCTGCCCAAAGCCATTTACGCGTTGAGTCCGGATGGTACCTACGCCGTGGGCACCGAGTTTAATCGCATTCAGAACATGCGTCCCGGCTACGGCTACCCCGGCGTGCCCGACCCCTTCGCCGACGTACGAGCACCGCAGGACATTGGTATTTATCGCATGGACCTGGACACCGGAGAATCTACCCTAATTATTTCGCTGGCTGAGGTGGCGAAAATACCGTATCACGACGGCTCGTCGCTGGCTGACAAATGGCACTACTTCAACCACCTGCTGGTAAGTCCTGATAGTGCGCGGCTGATCTTCCTGCACCGCTGGCGCGACGCCCCGGCCCGCGGCGGGAAAGGTCCTTCCGGTGGATTCACCACCCGCATGTTCACCGCCAACCAAGACGGCAGCGACAAGTACATCCTGGACCCCTCGGGCAATACCTCGCACTTCATCTGGCGCGACCCGAACCATATCTGTGCCTGGACCAAGCCGGTGGGTAAGGATTGGGCCTTCTACTTATTTGAGGATAAGACCAACAACGTCCACGCGGTGGGCGAAGATAAAATGACGGTCAATGGCCACAACACCTACGTGCCCAACACCGATGGCGAGTGGATTTTGAACGATACTTATCCCGGTCAGAACCAGAAGCGTCTGCAAACCCTTTATCTTTACCACGTGCCTACCAATAAAAAGGTGGTGCTCGGAGAGTTTTATGAACCACCGATGTTCTCGGGCGAGTGGCGCTGCGACCTGCACCCCCGTAGCAACCAGCCGGGCACCCAGGTGATTTTTGACTCCACCCATAAGAACGGGCAGCGGCAGATGTATCTGGTGGACATTGCGTCGGTGGTGTAGGTAGTAACTAGACACTGAACTATAGGATGATGCAAAATATACTGCTAACTACAACTGCCCTACTGCTAACCCAAGCGGTAGTGGCGCAAAATGGCGAGCCGCTTTTTACGCTGCTTTCGCCGCAGCAAACCCGCGTGGACTTCACCAACCCGGTGGCAGATACCAAAGCGCACAATGTGCTGATCTACTCCAACTACTACGGCGGGGCCGGAGTGGGGGTGGGCGACTTCAACCAAGACGGATTTCAGGATATGTTCTTCGCGGGCAACCTCACCGGCGACCGGCTGTACCTAAACCAGGGTAGCCAGGGCACTCCGCTGGAGTTCGAGGACATCACCGCAGCCGCGGGCATCACCGATAACGGCGGCTGGTCGTCGGGCGTGGTGGTGGCCGACGTGAACAACGACGGCTGGCCCGATATCTACGTGACGCGCGAACTCTACGACAACCAGCCAACGCTACGCCGCAACCAATTATATCTCAATCGCGGGGAGCTAACGCCCGAAGGAGACCCGCAGTTTACGGAGTGCGCGGCGCAGTATGGTATTGACGACTCCGAACGCACCCGGCACGCCACCTTCCTGGACTACGACCGCGATGGTGATCTGGACCTTTTTCTGCTCAACCAACCGCCCAACCCGGGTAACTTTTCCGACCTGTACGGTACCAAACCATCTTTGGAGAACGCATCGAGGCTTTATCGGAACGATGTGGTGACCGCCGCTGCTGACTTCTCAGGAGAATCCCGGTTTACCGACGTAACTGCGGCCGCTGGGGTGCAGCAACCCGGTTACCCGAACAGCGTGACGGCCAGCGATCTAAACAACGACGGCTGGCCCGACCTGTACGTAGCCCACGACTATGATGCTCCCGACTGTTTTTTCCTGAACAACCAAGACGGCACGTTCACCAACGTGATCGATAGCGCACTGCGCCACATTTCGTACTACAGCATGGGGGTGGATGCGGCCGACATCGACAACGATGGCTGGCTGGACCTGATGGTGCTGGACATGGTGGCCGAGGATAATTTTCGGCTAAAGGCCAACATGAGCGGGATGAACCCCAAATCGTTTCAGAAGGTGGTGGACGAGGGTGGGCACTACCAGTATATGTTTAACACCCTGCAACGCAACGTGCCCCGACCCGAAGCAAATGAGTCACCGCTGTTCAGCGACATCGCTCAGCTGGGGGGGATGCCGAGCACCGACTGGAGCTGGTCGAACCTGATCGCTGACTTTGATCACGACGGCTACAAGGACATTCACGTAACCAACGGCCTGCTGCGCGACATTCGCAACACCGACGCCGATAAGGCTTTCTCAAACTACGTGGACAGCGTGGCTACCACCTGGGTGCAGAACCACCCGGACGGTGGCGATATCAGCATCTGGGACATTTTGGATCTGGAAGAAGCCATGCAGATCGTGCCGTCCGAGAAACTGGCCAACTACGCTTTTCGCAGCAACGGTGACCTTACTTTCTCCAAAGTAACTGACGAATGGGGCCTCGACCAGCGGGCGTTCTCGCACGGCTCGGCCTACGCCGACCTGGACAACGATGGCGACCTGGATCTGGTGGTGAACAACGTGAACGACACCGCCTTTGTGTACCGCAACAACGCCGTTGAGCAGGGGCAGCATCACTATTTGCACCTCACTCCCACCGATACGGCGCAGCACCGTCCGCTGGCGGGCACGCGGGTGCACCTGACCGCGGGCGATCAAGAACAATGGGTAGAACTCACCGGAGTGCGGGGCATGTATTCTACCAGCGAACTGGCCGCGCACTTCGGCACCGGAGCTGCCACCACCATCGACCGGCTGGTGATCCACTGGCCCGACGGCACGATCACCGAACAGCGTCAGGTAGCGGCCGATCAACGCCAATCCGTAGACTGGTCCACGGGCACCGCTCCTGAATCAGTGGCGGCCCTACCCGCATCGCTGTTTGAAGCAGCTGCTGATATCGCTTTTCGGCACCAGGAGAACGACTTTGATGATTTTGAAAAGCAGGTGTTGCTACCGCACAAAATGTCGCAGTTCGGTCCGGCCCTGGCCGTAGCCGACGTGAACGGCGACGGACGCGACGACTGCTTCGTGGGAGGGGCGGCTGGGCAGGCGGGGCAATTGTTTTTTCAGGATGCCACTGGTCAGTGGAAACCCGCGAGCACGCTCGAAGAGGATGCGCGGTACGAAGACGTGGATGCTGCTTTTTTTGATGCGGATGGCGACGGCGACCTTGATCTGTACGTCGTGAGTGGCGGCAATGCGTGGCCCGATCAGGATGAAGCCTACCAGGACCGCCTGTACCTCAACGACGGTCGGGGCCAGTTTAGTTGGGCCGATTGCCTGCCCACTCTGACCGAAAGCGGCTCCTGCGTGCGTCCCTTCGACTTTGATAGCGACGGCGATCCGGATCTGCTCGTAGGGGGGCGGCACCGACCCGGACAGTACCCGGCGCCCACCACCACCCGACTGCTTCGCAACCAAGACGGCACGTTCAAGGACGTTACCGAGCAGTTGGCTCCCGACTTGTTCAACCTAGGAATGGTCACCGACGCGGTGTGGACCGACGTGGACCAGGATAACTATACTGATCTGGTTTTGGTGGGCGAGTGGATGCCCATCACCCTGCTGCGCTACGACGGCACTACCTTTGTTGAGGCTACCGATCAACTGGGTCTGGGTGATACCCACGGCTGGTGGTTCAGCGTAGCCGCCGCCGATGTCGATAACGACGGTGACCCCGATTTGGTGGCCGGTAATCTGGGACTGAATTACAAGTACCACGCCAGCCCCGAAGAGCCCTTCGAGGTGCACTACGACGATTTTGACAACAGCGGCAGCAAGGACATTGTGCTGAGCTACTACAACTTCGGGGAGCAGTTTCCGCTACGGGGGCGGTCGTGCTCGTCGCAGCAGGTGCCGCTGATCGGAAAGAAGTTTGCTACCTACGAGCGGTTCGCTGCCGCTAACCTAGTGGAAGTGTACGGCGCTGATAACCTGCAATCGGCACTGCACTATCAGGTCACCACCTTCGCCAGTGCTTTTCTAGAAAACCAAGGCAACGGTCGCTTCGCCCGTCACGACTTGCCCAACGAGGCGCAGGTATCGAGCATCAATGATATTCTGATCGAAGACTTTGACCGGGACGGACATTTAGACGTTTTGGTGGCGGGAAACTTATACGCATCGGAGGTGGAAACGCCGCGCAACGACGCGGGAGTAGGCTTGCTGCTCGCCGGAGACGGGCGGGGAAACTTCAGGCCGGTACCCACGCAGCGGAGTGGCATTGTGTTGCCTTACGACGTGAAGAAGCTGGCTACGGCAAACGCGTTAAACATACTGCATGTTTTAGCGTCCGTCAATAACGGACCACTGCGCTCTTTCCGGCAGGTCAATGCGGCGGCTTCCGGCCCCTCAGTAACTCCGGGCAAGTAACATTTTGATAAAAATAGCAAAACAATAGCGCGTTTGTTAAGAGGAAAGCCCGAATGCTTGTTCTTTTGATAGGTCTTTTGTACTATTGTCCATACCTTATTAGGTAGTAGTTTATATGGTAACAGGGAACTTTCTCTTGATTTGAGGAAGCTCCCTTTTTTATTGGTTTCCTTAGGGGCAGCATTAGATTGTGCTGCCGCGAAGCGTCCCTAGCATTCCGGTTTTAAAACAGTAGTTAACCAAAGAATTGAGAAGACTATGCTTTACCACTACGTCAGAATGTTTCTGCAGGGTCTGGGGAGAAACAAGATAACCAGCGCCATTACCATCTTTGGTCTACTGATTGGAATGACATCCGCCATCATCATTGCTAAATACGTAGGCTATTCCCTCACCTTTGATCGTTTCCATCAGCACCAGCAGCACATCTTTCAACTTGGTCAGACGGAGACGAAAAACGGAAGCCCGGAAAATACGGGAAGTTCTACGTACCAGGGTGTCGCCGTCGTGGCCAAACAAGCGATCCCCGAAGTGATCAATTATACCAGGTTCACTCAGGGCGTTGAGCGATTAGTGACGGTTTCTGATGAAGCGGGTAAAACAACCAGTTATAACGAGCGTGGGATATTCACTGTGGACTCTTCTTTTTTGCATATGTTCACTTTTCGATTATTACAGGGTAGCCAGGAAAAAGCGTTAGCCGTTCCCTACTCGGCCGTGATTACCCACCGTACGGCTAAAAAATATTTCGGTAACAAAAATCCCATTGGAGAGACGATTACGAGCAGAGTTTCTTGGGGTAAAAAGGGGCTCTGGACCGTAACGGGTGTGGTGGAAGACCCTCCCAACAATTCAAAACTTCAATTTGATCTGTTAGTCAGTAAACCCGTTAATCACGACAATCTATGGGAGTTGCCGGTTGAACATCAATTTATTCAGACGGCATTGTCCAATACGGCACCGTCCGATTCCCCTGCGTTAGCCGAGAAGATCTCCAACTATATTTCAAGTTTGCCCGTCTTCCAAGACCAAGGACGAAAGCTTTCGGTTGAATTATTGCCACTCACCCCTTCTTTGACTTCCTTCGAGTGGATGCTGGCCCTGAGTGGGTTGGCTATCCTGATTTTGTCCTGGATCAATTTTGTCAGTCTTTCCATCGCGCAGTCCCTGCGTAGGGTGGGCGAGGTGTTTATCCGAAAGGCCCTCGGCTCGTCCAACAGGCAACTCCTACAACAATTCGTCTTGGAGTCGCTGGCCATCAACGGCATCGCGTTGCTGCTTTCCCTGTTGTTCTTAACGTTTTCTTACGACTACTTCGCCAACCTCACTGGAAACCATCTTCTCCCGCTGTTTGATAATACGCTTTCTATCAATACGCTGCTTCTGACTTCTTTTGTGGTAGGATCAATCTTCACTTCGGCCTACCCAGCGCTTTTCTTGGTTTCTAAAAAGGTTAGTGGTCTGTCCAAAACCGGTAGAACGGCAGACCAGTGGGGGCGGGGTGCGCGAAGAGGATTGGTGGTGACCCAGTTCGTTATTTCATCAGTGATGATTGTGGGCACCTTTGTGATTTCATCACAAATTGACTTTATGATCCATCAGGACGTAGGGTTAAATCCTACGAATAAGCTCATCATAAAACCACCCAAAGACCGGCTAGGAGGCAAGCAGGAGCGGATGTTGGCCATCAAGAGCGAACTAGCGAAACGCTCCTGGATCGAGCGCGTCACCACCTCAACCACGATTCCCGGTGAGTCGTACCGGCAGGAGGTCTACTTCTCGCTCAAGGGCTCCGACCGGAAGCCGCTGCTGTACATCAATGACGTGGACACTGGTTTTGCCCGAACCTACCAGGTAGAGTTTGCGGCGGGCATCAACTTCTCCGGCATGAGCAGTACCGCCACCAACCATCGGAAGGTGATCATCAACGAAGCTTCCGCACGGGCGTTGGGCTTAACTCCCGAAGCGGCAATTCACCGGGAGCTGATCAACCAGGAGGAGGATGAACTGTGCGAGATCATTGGGGTGGTGAAGAACTATCATAAGGTATCATTCCGGGACGCTATTGAGCCGACCATCTTCCGGTACAATCCTCGGCGCGGTTATATCACCCTGAACCTGACCTCCGCGGCCGCCCACGCGTTGCCTGGTAAGCTCTCGGAACTAAAAGAAGTGTGGCAAACGGTGTACGCGGATCAGCCCTTCGAGTACTTTTTTCTGACCGATCTTTACCGGGCCCAGTACGATACCGAGCACTTTTTTCGGGAGGTCTTCGGCGTCTTTACCGTTGTCTCAATCTGCTTAGCTTGCCTCGGGCTCATCGGATTGACCCTGTTTGATGTTTCGAGGGGCACACTAGAGGTAGCGGTCAGAAAAACCTTCGGAGCATCCTCGGCGGCCATTCTGGTTTTGTTCTTCAAGGAATACCTGGTTTTACTGCTGGTTGCCACGATCGTTGCCGCTCCCGTTGCGTACTATATCATGGACGCCTGGTTGCAGGCGTACAGCTTTAGAATAGCGCTAGGCATTCAACATTTGTTGATTCCTTCCTTGCTCTTGTTCGTAATCGCTACGGTAACTATCGCTGTCCAGATCATCAACGTGAGTCTGCTGAGCCCTGCCAGAATTCTTCGGGAAGAATGATCGGCTAATCCGCATTCAACGCTACCCATTAAACCGTATGCTGAAGAATAACTTTATAGTCGCGCTGCGCAACCTCCAAAAGCGGCCTACTTTTGCGATGATCCCCATCATTGGGCTGTCGTTGGGGGCTTGCTCGTTTTTGGGCTAAGTATCATTCTTCTGGCAGGGAGTTACCCCGCCCTCGTGCTAGCGGGATTTCATCCGATCCGAGCGTTACGCAATCAGATCAGCGCTCGGGAAGGGGGAACCCATCGCCTGCGCCAGTGGCTAGTCACGACGCAATTTGCCACTGCCCAGGCATTTATCCTTAGTGCGGTGGTGGTGCTTTATCAACTTGATTATTTTCAAGAGCAAGACCTAGGATTCCGCCAGCAAGCGGTGGTCATCTTCGGTGTTCCCCGAAGTGATTTTTCCCGTCTGGAGACATTCCGTAACCAACTCAAGCAGTACTCAGATATTCAGCAAGTCAGCTTTCATCATTCTCCTCCGATCGCTAATATCCACGAAGGTGACTACGTGCGCTTTAATGGTCGAGAAGAGCGAGAACCTTTCCTCGTACGCTACCGCTGGGCCGATGAAGACTACCTATCAACGTATGATCTTCACTTAGTAGCTGGAAGGAACACACACCTACGAGATTCGGTAACCGAGTTCTTAGTCAACGAAGAATTTGTCAAGGCTTTAGGGTTTTTTTCCGCAGAAGAAGTGCTCGAGAAACCACTGCACGAAGGCAATACCGGAGCAGAAGGAGTAATTGTGGGAGTGATTGAAGACTTTCACCACCGCTCGTTACAAAACTCCATTGAGCCGTTGGTAATTTATCCCTATCCTTACTCGAATTTTTACTTTTGTTGCAATTGTTATTTGTTGTTTAGGATTGATTGGTTTAGCCATGCATACGGCTCAGCGCCGCACGAAAGAAATCGGTATTCGCAAAGTGTTGGGTGCCACTGTAATGAACATGGTGCTTCTCCTATCCCAAGAATTTATTAGCTTGGTTTTGATAGGATTTATGCTCGCGGCTCCCATTGCATATTATTTATTGCAAGATTGGCTGAACGGTTTTGCCTACCGGATTTATATACAATGGTGGATGTTTGCCGTGACCTGGCTTGGAGTGACGGTGTTAGCGCTGCTGATGATTGGCGGCCACGTGCTGAAAGTGGCTAATCGTAACCCGGTGGATAGCTTGCGGAATGAATAACCTAAGTACAGTTTGAACCCAGTGGCGGGCTATTCACCCAACGAATTAATCCAGGTAGCTATCTTCTGCGCATCCTCCTTCGGCACCTGCGCCATCGGTGGCATGGGAGTGTAGTCGGGCCAGTTTTGGGGCTGCGGATTGTAGATCAGCTCCACAATTTTTTCGTCCGAATACTGCCGCTTGGCCACCTCAGCGTAGGCCGGACCCACCTGCTTGGTTTTCGCGTTGTGGCAGGCCGTGCAGGTGTATTTGCCCAGCAATTCATTAATCTCACTTTCATTGATTACCGCCACCGCATTAGAAGCTGAAGCCGATCGGGGATCATCAGGGGTGGTCATCGGTGACTTATTGGCGGTCGAAGGCAGTTGTTTTTCAGCCGTTGCGGTTTTTGGATTTTCGGAAGCGCGGGAAGTGAACTCACGCTGGGTCAGCTTTTTTCCTTCCGGGATGTTGTTCAGGGTGTAGTAAGCCGTGGGGTGCACGATCGAGTAAAAATTATCTTTCGAGCGCAATCCCTTCAACGTGAGGCGGTGGATGTAGTAACGCCGCAGGCTATCCAGCACAATGCGGGCGCTGAGTCCGTCGTCGGCCACCTGTACGCCGATTACGTTGCCGCGCTGGTTGTTCACGGGCGGACTGCCGTACACTGGCTGGTACTTGTAAATAAAGCTTTCCACTTCGTACGAAGCCAAATCTTCGGCTGACTTGCGGTCTACCGGCTGGGTGAACTCCACCGTGAAGCCGTCGGGGGTGGCGCGCACGTTGCGCATCTCGAAGGGCACGCGGCCGCTCCACACCAGGCGCTGCAAGCCCTCGTTGGCTTCTCCGGCTGAGCCCCAACCCCGGTTGGTTTCACCCACGAAGAGTGATCCGTCCGGTGCCCAGGCCATGCGCAGCACACCCGAACGAAATCCCTGCCGGAAGTCGAAGGCCACGCCCTGGTACTCGCCCTTCACCTTTTCCATCACCACCCGCATAATCTTACTCTGCCCCTGATCGCCCATCAACAGTTGACCCGCAAACGGACCAAACGCACCTTCGGGAATTTTTACCAGTTCTGAGTTAGAAATGCCAAAAATACCGTGGGGCATCCACACCGCGGGAGTTTTTAGCGCCGGAAATTGGTCTTTCAGCTCAAACAGTGCTTTATAATCTTCATCCACCCGGTTCTCGGGCTTCACGTACCGGCCCGATTCGTTCTTGACCTGTCGCTGGTCCACCTGCGCATAAAGCTCCTCAGTCGATACATCTACCGGTGATTCGGGACGGTCAGTCCAGCGCAGTCCGGCGGGGTGGCCGCTAAAGGTGCCCTTGGTTACGTGCCAGATGCCGCCCGAACCCATCCAGTCGCCCTGGTTTTCGGTGTAGAACAGTTCGCCATCGATCATGCCGAGTCCGGCGGGAGAGCGCATGCCGGTGGCCCAGGGCTCCATTTTGCCATCGGGGGTGATGCGCATGATCCAACCGCGCCAGGGCACCCGGCTTTCGCCGCGCCACCACTCCTCGCTGCCGAAGGCCACGTTGGCCGACACGAAGAACGAGCCGTCGGGAGCCACCTTAGGACCGAAACTGTACTCGTGGTAGTGTCCCGAGAGCGGCCAGGAGTACACGGTTTCGAACACGTCGGCGCGTCCGTCCATATCGGTATCCACCAGTTTGGTGAGTTCGCCGCGCTGCGCGCAGTAGAATGCCCCGTCTAGGTAGGTAAGACCCAGCACTTCGTGCAGGCCCGAGGCAAACTGCCTAAAGTAGGGGTTCGCGCTAGTCGGATTTTCTACGATGAACACATCACCACGTCGGGTTGCCACGCCCAGGGTGCCGTCGGGCAGCACGGCCAAGCCGCCCACCTCGAGCAGCGCGTTTTCAGGAGCACTGATCTTAACGATCTTCGAGAAATCTTCTTCCTTGGGAGATTCTTGGGCGATCGCCGATTGGTGGCTTCCGATGGCCAGTACAAGACAGGCTATAAAAGTGAAGTACGGAAAAATACGGTTCATGAGTGGGGGGTAAGACATCGCTAAAGAGTAAAGTATTGTCAGGCGAACGCGTTAAAAACGCGCCCGAATGACCCGTGACATGAAGGGTAGTTAAAACAGCAAGGAATACGTCAGTTTATTGCGCACAGGCACCAGCAATTCTTGGGTGTCACCCGCCATTCGAACCATAGGTGTGGCACCGTCCGCGTCGTCAATGCGTAGGTAATACGACTGGTCGTCCACGGTGTAGAGTCCGGCTTTTTGCTCAGTAATGCTTCCTGTCGCCAGGCGCACGTAGAGCGAGTCGGCCGAATTTTTCACGCTGAGTGATCGCTGAAAACCGTGCCCCTGCTCCAGCACCCGCAGCGTGTCGGAGACCGTGGTGCCGAAGGCTTCGTAGCGGAAGGTGGGTGCTCCCGATTTGTCTAACGTATAACCCCGGGGGCGAAAGTTGCTCCGGGCGGTATCTTCGGGCCAAGCTGCTTTCGGTGAAGCCAGCGAAGCCACCATCAGGGTGGGTTTACCCAGGTACTGCACCGCTCCGCGCGGGCGCGATGAGCCGTCTCCTCGCTTGTGCCACATGGGAGTAGTATCCAGGAAATCGCCGCGCCACACCTGCACCAGGGCGCCGTGGTCCAGGTCGTAGGTATAGTGCACCTGCTGTTCACTGCCCACCGACACCGCGTGGGTAACCCGGGGGCCGTTGGGCACGTCCATGAAGCTACGTAGAATGGGTTTTTCTTGTGCATCGACCAGGATAGGATCGACGGGTTCGGGGCGGCTGGCCAGTTCGTCGGTGAGCAAGTACTCCCGGATACCCGGTCCGGCTACGCGAAGGCCTAGAGCGGGTTGCACCCAATCAACGTGCTTAGCGTACAAAAGCTCAAAGGGTAACTTGCCCGCGGGTAGCGTGACCTTACCGGTTTTTTCGTCGGCGTCCATCGCCACCACGTCCTGCTCGTTGATGCGCAACAGTCCCCCGCCGCCCGGAGCGTTTAGGTTGAAAAGAATAATCGCCCGGTTCCTGAACGCGGAGCGTGCCTTGGTAGCGGATGAGGTACTGCGGACTTTTAGGCCGCAGGTCGGAGGTGAGGATCACCGAACTGCCCTCGGCCTCGGGCGGAAGGCTATCGTAGGTGGGCTCCATCTCGTACTTGCCGCCGTAGATCCGGAAGGTGAGATCGGTGAGTTCGGGCCGCGGCTTATCGTACGGGGTAATTTTTATGTTACGGAAGGCCACCGCGCCGTGGTCGCCCTGGAAGCGCAGCGGACCGGTTGCTTGCTCGTCGGCGGTCATAGGCCCGCGGGTGGGGCCAAGTAGGGTCACGTTTTCGTGCACCGTCACACCGTTGAGTTCTACCCGAAGGATCTTGGCGTTTTCGGTTTTCTTACCGTCGGCCCCGAAGCGGGGAGCCTGAAAAGAAATCTTGAGATGCTGCCACAGGCCGGGGGCGCGGCTCACGTTCTGGCGGGGAGCGTAGCCCTGGTAGCCCTTCTGCCCCTGGGGCTTGGTGTCGTCCCAGCGCTCGTACACCCCGGCGTTGCCTCCGGAGGTAACGCGCGTATCACCCCAGCTGTCGAGCAGCTGCACTTCGTAGCGCCCCTGCAAGTAGATACCTGAGTTAGAGCCTTTGGCGATGAGGTAGTCCAGCTCCAGGTCCAGGTCGCCATACTTCGCGGTGGTGTACAAATCCTGTGGTTTTTTGGTGCGGTCCATGAGATTCACCAAAACTCCCTGGCCGGATTGGACACTTAGTTGGTTGGCTCGCTCGAGGTCGGCAGTAACGCTGCCCACGGTCTGCCAGTTCTTGGATGGCTTTTGGAAGGCGGATAAGTCATTGAGAGAGAGCGATGACTGGGCGATGGTTACCGAAGGAATTGCGAAGCTCAGCAGTCCGGTGCAAAGCGCGGGAAAGACGAGATTATTTAGAAAAGGCATAGGTCGAATTATAATAATAGAACCAGCAAGATACTGGTAAAATTCATTTCGCAAAAGCTAATTAAAAAGCTAATTAAAAAGCTTGATCCGAATTATGACTTTTTCTCGGTCCGTTAGGAAATTTCAATACCGGCTGCCTCAGCAATGCCTTTGATGTAGCCAATCGCAAAAATCTTTCCGGTGATCTCATAGCCCGCCGACAGCCCACTGTCGAACGTGCCCTGCGCCTCGCCGTACATCACCGGAGCGTGGTCGGGGCGCAGCGGGCCGTCGAAGCCGTGGGCCGCGTAGTGCCGAAGCAACTCCGCCATTGGAGTGGGCCCGTTGTCGTGGAAGGTTTCTCGAAACTTATATTTGTTTCCGGTGACGTCGCGTAGGTGTAAGTAATCAATGCGGCCCGTGTTGAGCCAGCGTTCGGACAAGCCAAACAAATCTTCTTCCATCAAACCAAAAGTGGCCTGGCAAAAGGTGATGCGGTTGCTGCTGATGGGATGCCGTTGCCATACTTTCTCAAAGCTGTCGGCACTGGTCAGAATTCTGCCTACTCCCTTGAGCGGACTAACCGGTGGATCATCCGGATGCAGGGACATGCTTACTCCGGCTTCTTCGGCTACCGGCAGCACCGCATCCAGAAAGTAGAACAGGTTTTCCCACAACTGGGCCTCGGAGATGCGCTGCGCTTCGGGCAACAGTTCCCATGCCTCTTCCTGATTGAACTCGCTCACCAACGCGCCCCCTCTTTCCTCAATATCGGTGCGGGTGCGGAACCAGCCGATGCTGGCCATAAAGTTGTAGCACAACAATCTAATGCCCAACTGGCCCATGTTGCGCAGCATCTGTTGGTAGCGCTCGATCCACGCGTCGCGGTTGGGTAAGCCTAGTTTGATCGGTTGCATATCAAACTGGTCACCTTCCAGGCCGTATAATGTAAACCCGGCTTGGGCAAATTCCTGTTGGATAGATTGAAGCGCCGCCAGATTATAGGGCGCGGGCTTGCCCGATAGCGTAGGCATGGCTTTGGTGAAGGCGTAGCGCACGCCGATCTGCCGGGCCAGTACCCACTTACGCGTGTCGTAGGTGGGTGGTAAAAGCATAGTAATTTTCATAGTGAGTAATCGTTGGTTTGTGGTCAGTCAAATCCTGAAAAAGTCGTAAGTTGTTGCCAAGGCGATTTAGGGCGTGTTGACATATAACCTAAACGGCGATTTTGGTACGCTTTCCACTTGTTCTGCGTTGCTTTCGGCGCCCGATGCCTCAGCATCGCGCTTCTCAAGCGCCTTGATCAGACGAAAACCGCCCTCAAAATCCCTCGTTAATCTATATGTCAACACGCCCTAGGCCCCGAACATTTATACCTGTTTTCAATGACTCGTTTTCTGTTTCATTCCTTGCCTCTTAATTGTCTATTAGTTTGCCTCTTCAGCATCTCATCGTTCGCTCAGGACGCGCTAGACGAACTGTTTGAAGACCACGTCGCCCCCTCGGTAGACACCGCCGGAGGGTTTTTTACTTCGCCCGCCGTAGATTTCATTCAAATTGCTTCTTCTATTACCGATGACGTAACGTTTGCGATCGTCGTATGGAAGCCCGCCCAACCGGCTCCTGTTTTGTTGCTTTCCCACGGCTGGCACCAGAGTGTACGCGTCCCCCAGGCCGGTGATCAAAATCCGTATCCCGGTTTTTTAACGATACAGGTAGACATGCGGGGTCGCCAGTATTCCACCGGTACTCCCGATGCCAACGGCTACGAATTATACGACTTTTATGACGCCTACCGCTACGCTACTGCCCACTACCCAGACCATATTTCCGACACCACGACCGTGTATTATCTGGGAGGAAGTGGTGGCGGCGGAAACGGCTACGGACTGGTCGGTAAGTTTCCCGATCTGTTCACCAGTGCCGTCATTTTGGCCGGAATGAGCGACTACGCCGAGTGGTACCGACAAGACTCGATCGAGGGCGAGTTTCGGGACGAACTGCTTCCCTGGATCGGCACGACCCCCGAAGCAAATCTAACCGCTTACGCTTCCCGGAGCGGCATCACCACCGTTTCTAATCTGCTCGCTCCGTTGTATATCATCCACGGAGAAACCGACGTTCGGGTCCCCAGTTCTCACGCGCGCCGTTACGTAGCGAAAGCCCAACAGTACCACAAACAAACAAACTATCTGGAATTGGACCGCGTGGGTACACGTAGTCACTGGGGACGCATTACTCCCGAACAAGAAGCGCAGAAGCAAGCGTGGATTCACCGGGGGCTCCACGATCACCAGCGGCCACCCGCATTGCCCGAGCGAGGAACCCTGGTGGTTGCCGGTTACGTGGTGACGCATTGTTTTTCCGTGTTTCTGGATAGTGTTGATGAGGTTGGTAAGGTTACTTATGACCTTCGGAAGAAGAAAGCTTCCCTGAGCGGAGCCTCTGGAAAAGTTGTATGGCATGCTACCTCGCCGTGACTAGAAATAACCGCCCTGGTCGGTGATATCCTGAACGCTCTTTCCCTCCTTGACCCAGCCGAAGATTTTCTTTTCGTTTTCTTTAATCTCTTCGGCGCGGATCAGCACGTCGTAAGCCACGTCGCGGGGCACCACCAGCACCCCGTCCACGTCGCCCAGCACCACGTCGCCCGGTTTGATGATCACGTTGCCGATGTCCAGAGCAATCTGGTAGTGGGTGATCAGGCAACGGCCCAGGCTGCCGTTGGACGAGCGGTACTTGTAGAAGACCGGGAAGTCGGCTTCCAGAATCTGGTGCGTATCGCGGATGCCACCGTCCAGGCAAGCGGCACGGATGCCTTTGCCCTTGGCGGTGGCGGTCATCACTCCGCCCCAGGAGGTGGATTTTTCGTCGTTGCTACTGTCCCACACCACGAAGGCGTTGGTGTGCATGGCATCTAGCATTTGCGTGCGGAATTCCATCTCGCCGGTCACTTTGGTGTTGGGTGCGCTCTTCACGGTGAAGGCAAAGCCCGCCACGGTTTGGTACTCCCGCAGGGGAACGATACGGTTGGGCAGGGCCTGGTTCATCAGGCAAAACTCACGCAGCACGTCATTGATTGCTCCGGTGTAGAGCTGTTCGTAACGGGTCAGCAATTCATCATCAGAAACAGGAAATTCTACGGTAGAAATACTTTCCTGCTGCTCGATGAGCCGGTCTAGCTTCATCATGCTTACTTCTTTTTTGTATTGGTTGATGCTCATGGTTTATAGGATAAGGGAATGAGTGATTGAATTTTTGAATGAGTGAGTGATTTGAAATGACTTTTGGTTAGGGTTTGGTTGGTTGCTCTTCGGTAAGAGGGATAAGGCTTCGGTCGGCAATCAGAATGGGAGAGTCGTAGATTGGGAGGTCCGCAAAGGTGTAGTGGGTGCCGTCCTTTTTCCAGGATGATTTGGGCAGTTCGTACACCTCGCCGGTGCGCAGATCGACCAGTACCGGAGTGTCAAAATTACCGTTCGGAAACTCAAAGGTCATGGGGGTTTTGGCGTTGGAGTTGGTTGGATTCTGACTGTCCTTCCAGAGAGCAACTACCTGCCGATCAAACCTCGAATGGTAGGCGAAAACAGACAGGGAGGAATCGGAACTTACGGTGTAGGGGTAATTGGGAATCCGCTCCAGACGATGATCGAATATGGCGGTGGCGTGCTGATACGCTCCGTACGACTGCTTGCGCGCCACAAAGTTTTTCTCCAAATCCGATTTGATGAGCCCCTTGGTATTTCGTTGGGGCTTTTCCATCAGCTCCTCGTGGTTGTGGGTGTACACGATGTCGATAATGAGGAAGTAGCTGGAAGGAATATCCCGTCCCAGGTCGCCCATCATCTTGCGCAGTGCCCACTTGGCCTGCGATAGCTCAGTCCAGGGGTAGTTGCGCAGCGCGTAGATGCTTTGCTCTTCCGAGGGGCAACCCAGTTCGCCCTGCCGCAGCCGGATGCGGTCTGAATAGTTAGCCACAATTTGCTGCATCAGTTCGTAGCGGGGGTACACCTCCGAGGGGTTGTAGGTGTAGCCGTGCACGGTGATGTCATCCACCAGACCAAGTTTCCTTTGCGCTTGCAGCGTCCGCAGAAAGGTGTCGATGTAGTTTCGCCCTCTTTCGCCGCTGCTGGCCAGCGACAGCGCGTACAATGTGGCATCAGGAATAACGGATCGAATGATCTCCGCCGTCCGGATGTAGAAAGGGGTGTAGTCTTCCGCCGAATTTTTTCCTTTGTTGTCCGGCTCGTTCCAGACTTCCCAAATCTTCACCCGGTCTTTATAGCGCTCCGCCATCGCCCTCACCCAATCGTCCCAGGCGGCCAGGGCGACCTCGGAAGTAGGGAAGCCCGCGCTCAGGTGAATACCTCCGCCGCCTTCGTAGATGGGGTTACCGTAAGAAGTCTGTAGCCAGGGCTCCACTCCTTCGGCCAACGCGTGGTCGATAACACTGTCGAGCCACTCGAAGTGGTACACGCCCTTTTCCGGTTCGCACTTGGCCCAACCACTCTGCAAGCGCACTTGCTTGGCGCCCAACGGACCCAAATGATCCTTCCAGCTATCGAAATTTATCAGATCGCGGTCCATCGTTTCGGCGCCAACCGACCAGTTGTTGGCTACGATTTCATTGGCGCTCCGCGGCTGCACTTTTCCGAGCAGCGGTAAGTCGATGCTGGTGGTATCTTGGGCGTAGGAGAAGGTCGCTGAGACGAAAAATAGTAATGAAAATATAGTATGCTTCATATTTTTTGGTTCAAGATTTTTAACTTCAACGTTCATCATTCCTTGTTCGATATTTAGTAAATACTGAATATCGAGTAATGAACACCGAATGATGAAGTAATAGCCTATGCTAGAGAATTTTCTAGGTCATTGCCAGCATCTTCTGAAATTCAACCGGATTCGTATCAAACCCCCGGACTGGATAAAAACCCGCCGTCAATGGGTACGGTAATGCCCGTCACGAAGCCTGCGTTGCGCTCATCGATGAGCCAGTTCATGCAGCCGATGAGCTCCGGTGCCTCGCCGAAGCGGTTGAGCGGGGTTTGCCGCAGGATGTTCTGCGCGCGCTCGGTTTGCGAACCGTCTTCATTGAACATAATTTTACGACTGCGGTCGTTGAGGAAAAATCCCGGGGCGATGCCGTTCACCCGCACGTTGGCCGGAGCCAGGTAGGCGGCCAGCCACTGCGTAAAGCTCACGATCCCGTTCTTGGCCATCGCGTAGGCCGCAACCTTGGTGATGGGGCGGTAGCTGGTCATCGAGGCGAAGTTAATGATATTACCGTACTTTTGCTGGGCCATCCCGCGGCCGAACACGAAGCAGGGAATCACCGTGCCCATCGTGTTGATGTCAACGACGCTCTGGAAGGTGTCCATACTGAGGTTAAAGAAACCCTTCACCGCCCCATCATCGAGCAGTTCGCGCTCGTCGTAAGCGGGGATATTAGTCAGCGCGTCGCTCTGGTTGCCTCCGGCCCCGTTGATAAGCACTGAGCAGACGCCCAGCTCTTGCGCAATAATCTCCTGTGCTCGGCGCACGGCGGCCTCGTCGGCTACGTCGGCGCTCACCGACAAGGCTACGCCGTCGGCAGCCCTAATTTCTTCTTCTACGGCCAGTAGCTTCTCCATCGTGCGGCCCAGCAGGGCGACGCGGTAGCCTTGTTGGGCTAAGTCTTTGGCCATCGCCGAGCAGAGCGTCCCTCCGGCTCCGGTCACGACGGCTACTTTATTGTCTGATGTTTTCATATCTCTTAATTGGTTGGTGTTTGATGAACTGTCGTTTTTCTGTGCATCCATTGCGCAGCATTTTGGTACGAGATATCCTGCACTAGCGTGCGCAATGCATCCAAATCGGCGGGCAACTGCCCTTCCTCGGCCCAGGCGCCCAGGGTGTTGCACAGCACGCGGCGGAAGTACTCGTGCCGTGAAAACGACAGCGGACTGCGCGAATCGGTGGTCATGCCGATAAACCGGCTGAGCATGCCGTAGCTGGCTAAAACTTTCAAGTGTCGCTCAATACCTTCGTAGTGGTCGTTGTACCACCAGGCCGGGCCGAGCTGGATCTTACCGGGCACCCCGTCTTCGGCAAAGGAGCCGGTCAGCGAAGCCATCGCTTCGTAGTCGGCGGGGTTGAGGGTGTAGAGGATGATTTTGGGTAGTTGGCCCGCTCGCTCCAGGCTATCCAGGAAGCGGCACAGGCTGGCAATATCGCCGGTGTTTCCGATGCCCGCGTAGCCTCCGGCCCCGCCCGCCAGTTGCTTCAGCCGGGTGCTGGTGCTGCGCTGCGCGCCGATGTGCAGTTGCAGCGTCCAGCCCTTTTCGGCGTAGACTTTCCCCAGGAAGTTTATAAGGTAAGACGTGAGCTTGGTTTGCTCTTCCGGGCTTAGCGTTTCGTCGTCTAGCACGCGCTCAAAGTAGGTCGCCGCCGCTTGTTTGGGGGGCAACGCGAAGTGAAAATCCGGGTCGAGGGCGTGGTCGGCCAGTTGGCAACCGGCTTTGGCAAAATAGTTGATGCGCAGTAAGATCGCCGACTGATAATCGGCCAGGCTATTAATTTTTTGTCCGGATTGCTTGGTCAGTGTATTCAGCCAAGTCCGGTCGTTGCTTTTCCCAAAGGATAGAATGGTGTCGCCGCGTAGCGACGGGTATACGTCGAGTTCGTGCGTGAGGCTTACCTGCCGGTGCGGTTCCAAGTCGTCCAGAAGATCGTCTGAGGTGGACATCGTCTGCACCCGCCAGCGTTGCAGGAGGGGAACCACACGGTAGTCATCGATTTGCAATTTTTCGTTACACGCTTCCCAGATTTCCGAGGCGTTGTCGGGACTGAGCAATTCGTCGATGCCGAAAACCCGTTGCAGCTCCAGCGCACTCCAGTGAAAGAGCGGATTGCCCAACGCCCGCGGCAGCGTTTCGGCCCACCGTTGAAATTTATCCCGGTCCAAGGCCTCGCCGGTGATCTGTGCTTCCGGCACCCCGTTAATGCGCATCAGGCGGTGCTTGTAGGGGTCCAGACTTAGCCAAAGCTGCGTTATACTTTCGTATTGCCGGTTATTAACAAGATCGAGCGGGCTGATGTGATTGTGATAATCGATAATCGGCAAATCCGCTACGGACTGAAAAAGCTCGACGGCGGTGTCGTTTTGTAGAAGAAATTCAGGATGTATAAAAGAGGAATGGTTCATCGTGTCATAGATTTTTTCGTTATCAAACGGTTTTTTCATGAAGTGTTTCTTTTTCGGAGGATAAGCGGGAGCTAGCCCGCTTCTTTTGCCGCGAAACCAAATAGAATACCAGTCCTAAACCACAACAGATAATACCCACCGACAGGGTCAACTGCCCGCTCAGTAGCCCGACCGAGGGCAAGCTCATGGCCACGAACAGCAGCCCGGTGCTGGCCAGGGCAATGGCGAACAGTAGTTGGATCGAGCGATAAAAAGCCGGTTCGATGGTGGGTTGCTCTGCTTTTGGAACCGGAGTGTGCAAGCGCGTAAAGAACCGGTCGATCGTTTGCTGCTGCTCCGGCGCGCGCTGTCCGAAGTAGCCGGATACAAAGAAAACCAACAGGCAGACGGCAATGGCAATCAGCGTGGACATTTCCCAGGAAAAAGTGGGTAGGTAGTTAAGCACCAATCCGGTAGCAACGCCTATGATCAAACTCGCCACCGCTCCCCAGGCTTTGGGTCGCTTGAATAAAATCCCCATCACCACCGGAATCACCAGCGGAATGGCAAACAGTCCGGTGAGTAACTTATTGGCCTCAAAAGCGCCACCGAATACTCCGATGAAAAACGCGCCGCCGATCACCAAACTGCCTACCACCAGCGTCGTGCCCCGCGCTACCAGCATCAGCTCCTGATCCGAAGCTTGGGGATTGATCTTGCGTTGGTAGATATCATTGGTGATCACGTTGGCCACCACGTTGTATTCCGAGTCGAGCGACGACATGGTGGCGGCAAACATGGCGGCCAGCAGGATGCCCATGATGCCGGTGGGCAACACTTCCAGGGCGACGCCCACGTAGGCCATTTCCGGGTTCTCCAGCGCGGGAAGAATCACGCGGGCCGCGATGGGTGGCAGCAGAAACAATAGCGGAAAGATCAGGAAAAACACCGCGCTGGCGATGCCCATTTTACGTCCGGCCGCTTCGTTTCTCACGCTGTAAAAGCGCTGGATAAAGGCCCAGTTGCCGTTGAATTTGATGGCGATCATCACGTAGTAGGCCAGTAGGTAGAGCGGCGCGCCTTTGGAGCCGTTGAACAGCGTGAAGTGATCCGGCACGGTATCGATCATGTTGCTCAATCCGCCCGCTGCCTCAAAGGTCAGCGGAATCAGAATCAGCGTGGAGCAGATGAGCACGACAAACTGCACCGCATCGGTCACGATCACCGCCCACAATCCGCCCGTAACGGTGTAGATGACAACGATCACTCCCGCGGCGATGATCGATACGTCCAGACTGAGCGGCGTAGCGGCGGCGATGAACAAACCAATCGCGTAGAGCCGCACCATATTTTCCAGCAGACGGAACAGCACCCCGCCCCAGGAGAAGACCTGCCGCACGTTGGCGTTGAAGCGCACCTCCATAAATTCTACCGGAGAGGAGATGCCCGCCCGCCGCCAGCGCTTGGCCAAAAACACCACGGCCAGCAGCATGGGCGGCACCGACGACCAGATAATGAGCAGCGCCACCAGTCCGTACTCGTAGGCAATCCCGGCGTGGGCCACAAACACGAAGGTGCTGAACATCGACATAAAGTTGCTGATCCCTCCGGCAAACCAGGGGATCGCGCCGCCGCCCTTGAAGTACTGCCCGATGTCCTTAACGTACCAGCCGAAGAAGATGCCAATGCCCGCCATAAAGGTCATGTAAATGGCGATGGCGGCGTAGTCTAAGGTTTGAATGTTACTCATGTTTCAATACTATAAAATTAGTTGCGTACCTTTGCCGTATGATTCAAGTTATTCACCGCGCACTCAACATCCTGGAGTTTATCGCCCAGCACCCCCAACGGGATTTCTCCCTCACCGAAATTGCCGACCAGCACCAGCTTAACCACGGCACCTGCGCCAACATTCTTAAGACGCTGGTCACCCGCGGCTACGTGGAGCAACTCGGCCACAAGAAGGGCTACCGGCTCGGGGCGATGTCGTATCACCTCACCCGCAACAAAGCTTACCGCCGCGACCTCATCGCGGCCGCTGACGTGCCCATGCAACAGCTCACCCGGGCCGTTAACGAAACCTCGCTGTTGGCCATCACCCTCAACGACCGCCGCATCACCCTGCACGCGGTAGAGTGTGACCACGACATCCAGGCCCGGGGCAACGTGGACCGTCCCGTATACGACTCGGCCACCGGTCGTCTGCTACTCGCCTACCGCTCGGACATCGAGCAGGCCCGTTTTGCCCGCACCTACGGCTTCCCCTCCGACGATATGTGGCCCGGTATCACCACCGAAAGCCAACTGGTAGAGGCCCTGGCTCAACTACGCGAAGCGGGCTTGTCCATCGTGCCAACCAACCGCCACATCGTCGGACTGGCCGTGCCGGTGCACCAGCAAGGCCAGGTGGTGGCCGCCCTGGGGGTGTTTTTACCGGAAATCCGGTATACCAACGCGCATCGCGAAGAGATCGTCCGGGAACTTAAGGCGGCGGCGGCGCAAGTGAGCGGGGCGTTGAGATAGTTGATATTGTGTTGAGACGCGAAGCATCCACCGTGGACGCGGCGCGTCTGTACGATATATTTTCCCTTGATTCATTCATTCATAGTGCTTGCTGAGTTTCTTTCGTCGTTTCTATCATTCCTGATATATTCATTTTGCGGTCGCCGCGGTACCAGTGTCGCCACTTTTCTCCGGCAGAGGCAATGGTTTTGGCTTTTTCTACTTGCTATAAATACTGTAAGGCGCGTTGTAAGTGGGTCGCACTGGCCTGCTGGTTGCCTTCGTCGGCGGCAAACTGGGCTAGGATTACGGCCTCGAGCCAGCGGTTGAGTCCGAGAATCATTTGTTGCTGGGCGGCTAGATTTGCTTGGAAAAATTGTGAGATATTGCTGGGTGAGACGCGTGAAACGCGAAGCGTCAACCGTGGACGCGGCGCGTCTGTACTCGAGTTGTTGGCAGAGCTTCCTTCAATTTGCTGCTCCGCCTGGGTGATGCGGTTGCCGGTGGCTTCTAGCTTTTCTATTTGCTGGGTTAGGATGGGTAGCAGTTCGTCGGGAGTCATGCGGTTGGCGGGGTGCATGTCCGACAGACTGGTTTTGGCCCACCGTTGCTCCACGGTTGGACCGGATTCCCGGTCTATCATTTCACGGTACTTCTTGGGTTCGGTCACTTGCATTTCCAGACGCTTCAGCAAGTTGAGTCCGTAGGAGCGGGTTTGTCCGTCGAGCAGCAGGGGAGTGCCGGTGGTGGGGTGCATCTGGTAGCTGTCGAAGAAGGCCTGATACGCTGATTGCACGACCTCTCCCGCTTCGCCGAAGCGCTGTTGAAACCAGTTTTGCATGAACTTATCCGGTTCAAAACCATCCATAGCGTACAGCATCTGACCCGAGGCTTCCAGGCCCAGCACAAACTCCCGCACGTTGGAGATATTCATGATGGCGTAGTCGGAGGCTTGGTGCTCGATCGCTTTCTGAAACATCGCGTAGGTCTTCGGCGGCGGCACACCCTGCACCAGGTGCGGACCCGACCCCCACAGCTGGTGGTGATAATACACTCCGTAGCGGTTGGCCGAATCGCGCGATGTCTCGTAGAAATCCGGCTGCCACTTCCAGCCCGGACTGTTGTCGGCAAACACCACGATGATGCTGTCGGGAAAGGTGAGGTGCCCTTTCGCATTGAGGCTGGCGCCTTCGGCCCACAGCGTGGTAGACAGCACCGGATTTTGCGCCAGCGTATCGATGATCTCGCTTTGCACCCGAATGGCTTCGGATATGATGGCGCCCCGCTCGGCGTCGGACTGGGGCACGCCGGGGTCGGCCATCCACATGGGGCGGTCGCCGATACCGCGCAGGCCCACCTGCCAGATCACGTTGGGGTACTGGGCCCAGCGGCGGGCGTACTCTTGCCAAACCTCAATAATTTTTTCGCGCTCGCTGTAAAATGAGAATAAAGGTTCTTCGCCCCGTTCTCGCCAGTAGTTTTGGTAGGCAAAGGCACTCACGCCGAGCGGCTCGATGTGGTGCATGGAGACGAACAAGCCCCGCTGGGCTGCTTCAGCTACCAAGCGCTCTTCGGGCGGATTTCGAATATCCACGAAGCTGGCGGGAATGACCAAGTTCAAACGCAAACGAAGCATGGTTTCGAGCACGGGTCGGATCACGTCGGGATGTACGACCTGCCCGTAGTAGCGATAGTCGATATTACGCTCTCCGCCGCCGTCTTTCCATTCAGTGAGCAGGTCTTCGTCGTTGACAAAGCCACCGCGGAACTTAAAAGTAGGCTCGTCCTGCCCGATCTCGACTTCATCCCAGGCCAACTGATCCTGCTTCGCTGGTTCCAAGCCGCTCCAGTAGTAGGTCGGACTCACGCCCAGGTATTCTTCGATGAAATGATAGATCGCGAACATCGTTGCTCGCTCGTCGCTGCCTACGATGAGCAAGTGCTGTTGACCATCAACGGGTAGGTTCTGCACCACGTACGACTCCCACTTTCCCCGGAGCGTATCCAGATCGGGATGCAGGGTTAGTACTTCCTCGGCTTGCGCTGGGTCAGCCAGATTGAAGACCATGAGTTGGGAAGAGGCTTCGCTTAACTGATCGGTAACGGACAGCTTCTGATCGCTGATTTTTTCTATATCGGCGATCAAGTCTCCGACGGCCAACCGGATCGGTTCCGAACTTTGAGACGGCAAATAAAGCTGCGCTTGCTGACCGTCACCGACCAGTACGAAACTAGATTCGGACGACTGGCAGGCCGAAAAGAAAACTAGCGCGAATACGATAGATAAACCTAATTTCATGGTAGATTGATGATAGCTTCAGCGTATTCTTCGCCCATGCGGCGTACCGACGGGGCATCCAGGTGCGTCCAGTCGCCCTTGTGCGCCGCGCCCTCCAGCAGGGCCACGTTATAGTAATCCACCTCGTTGAGCAGTTCAGCGATAGCCTGGTTGATGACTTCCACCGAAGGATTGATGGTGATCACTCCCTCCGGCCTTTTTCGGGTCTGGTAGGCGGGCAGCAAACCCGCCACAAAAGGAAGCGTGTCGTTGCCCAGATCGGTTCGGAGCTGCTGAATCACCTGCTTGAGCTTTTTGGCGTAGTTTTCTGTACCTTCCGGACTGCTATCACTTTCGCCCTGGTGCCAGATAATGCCCTTTAGCGTACCGGATTGTAGCGCAACCTTAGCGCGGGCCAGTGCCTGGTCGTAGGGATGCAAGCCGGTGATAGAATCATAAGCGCCGGGCTTCCACCGATCAATGCTGGTGCCTCCTACCGCCGAGGGAATCAGTCCGATGGTGCTACTGGTATCCTCCCGGATCATCCGTCGGGCGAAGGCCAGTCCGGGACTCACCCCGGGAATGTCTTTGTCGAAGCGCAAGGGCTCCTGGGCAATTTCCCACGCACCGTCTTTGTTCAACTGAAGAATTCTGACGTTGGGAACGGTATCCATTGCTTCCACCGGGGCGCTGCCCGCCATGTTCAACTGCCCGGCCATGAGGTACAGATGAAAGTTTTCTCGGACAGGAGTATTCTCCACGCGCTGTCGAGCCGTGGGAACCAATGACTCCTGGGTGTAGCCGGGAAGACCGCTTCCTACGATCAGTAGCAAACAAAGGTTTTTGATAATCATGGCAACACCGTTGATTTCTCAGTGATCAGTACCGGCATATCCAGCAAAGGAAATTTTTTAAACTGTACCGCTCCTGAATCGTTCTGCCAGCTTTTTTCAGGAATCTCGTAGACGATGCCCGATAGCAAGTCTACGTACACCGGTTCTTCAAAGGCCACTCCGTGCAGGGTCACGTCCACGGATTTGGTTTCTAGCCCGCTGGATGGAGTGGCGCTCGGGAACCACAGCGCTACCACCGTTTGGCCGTCTTCTTTGCGGAAGGCGTGGGCGGTGATTTCCTCCTTCGCCTTGCTATCCAGCGCAAAATCTTTGATCGTTTCCACCGGCTGATCGATCACCGAGGCCAGGTGCTGCACGGCGTAGTACGAGGCCTTGGGCCGCAGCACGTTCAGGTCGTAGTCGGTGGCCAGCAAGCCCTTGGTATTCATCACGGTATCCTGTCCGTTTTCTCCCAGCAGATAGCGCAGGTCGGCCATGGTGAACACCAATGAGGGCACGTCGTGGCCGATATCGCCCAGCATCCGGCGCAAAATCCACTTGCTTTGCGCCACCTCGGTCCAGTCGTGATTCTTCAGGGCGAAGGCCGCAATGCGGGTAGAAGGCGCGCCCTGCTCTCCCTGCCGAAATTTCACGCTATCGGCGTACTGGGCGGTAACCTCTTTAAACTTTTGGGCCAGGGGATACGAATCTTCGGGTCGCATCTTGTAGCCGTGGTAGGTGATCTCGTCCAGCAGCGACAGCTTATCCTCTTCCTGCAATCGGCGCAGAAAGCCTTCCAGATAATCGGTGGTATCGATGTGCGCGATAGCCAGGGCGTACAGGTGCGCTTCGGGTTGTAGGTCCCGGATGATTTCGGCGGTACGCGTATACAAATCGGCGTAGGCTTCGGGGCTCACTCCGGCGCGGGCCAAATCTGACTCGTTCCAGATTTCCCATACGTCGGTTTGGTTGCGGTAGCGCACCACCATCGCGCCCACCCAGCGGTCCCAGGCGGCTAGGGCCTCTTCCGAGGTAGGAATACCCCCGCCCAGCGCTGGTTCGCCGCCTCCGGCGTAGATCGGGTTGCCGTAGGACAACTGTAACCACGGTTTCACTCCCTGGCTTGCGGCATCGGCCACGATGGGGTCCAGCCAGCGGAAATCGTATACGCCGGGCTGCTGCTCCGTTTTGGCCCAGCCGGTTTGCAGCCGAATCATCTTCACGCCCAGCGGACCCAGGTATTCCTTATAATTGTCGTAGCTAGCGAAATCGCGGTCCAGCGTTTCGCCGCCCACACTCCAGGGCGAAGTCTGAATGTCGCGGGCGTGCTGGGGAGTAATCTGGCCGACCTTCGATAAGCTAACCTTCATTCGGAGCGAATCAGACTGCGCTTGGGCAGTGCGTGAACCAAGCAGCAGGGCGCTGACGAGCGGTATAATAATGGAAATGTAATTGCGCATTATTGTCAATTTATTCTACTGAGGAAAATTCCTGGACCACTGTTTTAAGCGACTCATTTTCAACGGACACCTTTTGTTGGACATTGTCCATGCGGTTGTTGCGAAGAATGATTTTAGCCGACTGGTCGCCGTATACTGACAGAAAAACGGGCACCGACGACTGGGATCGACTTTCGGAAATCACTCCGTTTTTTACGTTGATGAAGCGAATCAACTCCGGGGCTTGCGAGCTGGCCGCTGCTTGGAGTCCGGTAATTTCCAGTTGCTCCACATCGTCGGCGATCAAAGCCGGGCGCTTGTCTTCCCGGAGAAACTTAAGCTGAATATTTTCCAGGGTAATGTTTTTGGCGTGGCGGAGGTAAAAGCCGTAGGCCGGTAACGTACCAAACATACTCCCTTTCGGATAATCTTGCTCTTTTTCGGGGATTTTGCGCTGCGATGTGTCCGTTGCGCCGCCGCCCTCAAAAACCAGGTTAATGTTGCGGAGGACCACATTCTCCACCGGTATACTCTCTAACCCGGCGATGACCGCTCCGTTTTCGGCCGATATTCGGGTGCCCTGAACGTTGTCGATGATGATGTCCCGGAGGTGGGGCGCATTGACGCTGGCGCTATCCCGGTAGGAGCGATTGCGGTTGCCTAGCCTCACAAAAATGGCCGAGCCCTTAATGTTCCGGCAACTAACGTTGGAGATATTGATCCGTTCGATCCGCGCGCCGTCTACACTCATCACCGCGATCGCGTCGTTGCGGGTATCGTACACCACGCAGTTTTGGATGGTGATATCCTCAAAGCGACCACTGGTTTCGGTGCCGATCTTTATTCCGGAAGCATTGGACGACACCACGCAGTTGGTGATGGTGATGTCCCGGCAGGCCTCGTTGGGCGAGAAACTTTTCAGGCATATCGCATCATCGCCGCTGTTGATCAGGCAGTTGGCGATGCGTACTTGTTCACAGTCAATTAAATCCAAGCCGTCGGTGTTCCGCCCGCGCACGTCGGCGTATCGTTCTCGCTCAATGTCCTTGTTCTCCCGACTGTCCACCGTGATGCCGTCGATGAGTACATTTTTGCACGACTGGTACGACTGTACCCACGAGGCGGAATTATACAGGGTCACGTCTCGTACCACCACGTTTTGGCAGGCCCGCAGGTGAATGATGCGGGGGCGCCTACTAAACGAGGGGAAGCCGTAGGGGCCGTCGGCCCAGTGGTCGCCATTACCATCGATGGTGCCCCGCCCCTCGATGCTGATGTTTTGGGCGTCTTCGGCGTAGATCAGCATCCGGTTGGTCTCCAAACTGCCGGTGTACGATGAATAGCGCGAGGAAGTGCTGGGAAAATCTTCAATATCGTTGCTGCCCCGCAGTACGGCTCCGGCTTCCAGGTACAACGTCACGTAACTTTTCAGATACAGTGTGCCGGATATAAAGGTGCCCCCGGCCAGGGATACCTTTCCGCCCCCGGCGCGGTGGCAGCTATCGATCGCCTGCTGAATGGCTTCGGTGTCCAGCGTCTGACCATCGCCCCGTGCCCCGTAGTCGCGGACGTTGAAGATAGCGCGGTCGGTCTGGGCGTACGTCGCCGACTGAGTCACCAAAAGGATCGTTATAAGCAGGCTGCGTAGCGAGCTGTTTTTAGCGTAACAAAGCATTATTAGTTTGATAGTTTAATGCGCTATTTATCAGCAGATGTATCCCCAATCGTTTCTGGCAAATGAAGGTTGATTGATTCGAAGTGAATGTTGCGCCCATCCGTTAGCTCCAAACCTTCATCAGCTTCTATAAAGATGTTGCTGAGTGTCCAATCATATAGGTAATTGCCCGGCAGCCCCACTAGTTTAATCGCCTGACTTGCTCCCCGACAGGTGATGCTGTCTATAAAAATATCCCGAAACACCGGAGCGTATTCCAGTTTATTACTCTCAGTTTTCTGATACTGCATATTTCGTTCAATAGGCTCGGCATCATATTGCAAGTTACCGATGATGGCTTCTTCTTGAATATTTTCCATAGTAATGTTTTTGATCCACACGTTTTGCACTACTCCACCTCGCCCTACGCGAGATTTAAAGCGTATGCCCCGCTTGGTGCCGCTAAAATGGCAGTTTTCCACCAAGACGTTTCTCACTCCGGCTGACATCTCGCTGCCAATAACAAAACCGCCGTGCCCGGCTCGAGCGATGCAGTTTCGTACTACAATGTTCTCACAAACCTTTCCAATGCGCCAGGCTTCTTCATCTCGTCCCGACTTCAAGCAAATATTATCATCGCCCACATCCAGTAGGCAGTTTTGGATCAGCACGTTGCGACAACCATCAATATCAATTCCGTCGTTGTTAGGGCCGTGCGAAACCACGCTGATATTTTCGATCCGCACATTCTCACAGAAGACCGGGTGGATGCTCCAGGAAGGGCTATTGATAAAACGCACTCCCTGTATCCACACGTTTTTGGCATTGATAAACTGAACGAAAGGCGGACGTACCCCCGCTTCTTCGGTTCCGAACACCCGTTCTTCTATCGGAATATTTTGCTTGCCCATCTGAAACAGTTCTACCATGCCGGGCTGGTTTTTCTTCCAGGGCCACCAGGTCTGCCCTTGTCCGTCAATGGTGCCCTGCCCGGTAATCGCTACGTTTTCTACTTCGTTGGCATAGATCGGGGGGGAGTAATTATAGCAAAAGAACCCTCCTCGCTGTATTAGTACCACTGGTAGGTAATCCGAAAAATTCTCATTAAAACGAATAATCGAACTGTCAGCCAGATGTAACCTCACGTTGCTCTTCAAATGAATGGGACCGGTGAGCCAAACCCCGGCAGGCACCACTACCATACCTCCCCCGGCGGTGTGGCAAGCCTCGATGGCGCGGCGAAATGCCCCAGTGTTCATCGCCTCGCTGTCCAAAACTGCCCCGTAGTTGGTAATAGCAAACTCTCGGTCGGGGAAAGAAGGAGGAACAGGCACCGAAAAATCGAAGGGTGGGTTTGCTACCAACGAGTCGCTCTGGGCGAGCGTGTCGTCAATAGCTATCCCCAGCACGATGAATAGCATAATCAAATATCTAGTCATAGACAGTGGGTTCGCTTGAGTCCGCAGAAGGATTAATATCCGGGATTTTGATCTAATTTCGCATTAATGTTGGCATCAATCTCACTGATCGGAATGGGCCACATCGCGTGGAAATCCTGAATCTGAGGACCGTTGTGGGCATTGTAGAGCCTTACCCGCTCTACCAGTTTACCCAGCCGCTGTAAGGTGATCCGTCGATCTTCTTCCAGGCTTAATTCGCGCGCCCGTTCGTCCAAAATGTAGTCAATGTCCACCTGTCCCGGAGCTGCCGGAGTAGCTCCCGCTCGGGTCCGAACGGTGTTGATATCGGCCGCGGCTTCGGCTAGACTCCCCCGGCCCAGATACGCTTCCGCTCGAAGCAAGTAAGTTTCCGGCAGGCGCAGGTAGTACGTATCGGTGTAGGTGGAGCCGCCCCCGGCGGTTAACAAGCCTAGATCCCGGTTAGCATACAGCGCATCGGGGTGCTGGCCGGGCGTGGTCACCTTGCTCAGCCAGGGATACCACCGCCAGCCTTGGGCTTCCAGATTTGGCCCCGGGTACTTCACCGCACTGGAGTCAAACCAGGCCGAAGCTGGATTGTCGTAGGTGAAATCCCGAATATAGTTGATTGGGGAGTTGCGGAGGTCGGTATCAAAGTCGCTTTCCCACAGGGGTTTTTCAAAGAAACCGGTAGGTTGCATAAATGAGACTCCCCGTCCGCCCACGTTCAGATCAGAGCGCCAGCCGAGCACCGCCGGATTGCCGTCGGGGTCCTGCAGCGTCCAACTGGCGGGAGCGTGGTTTCTTTCAAAATCATTTCCCTGGTTACTGGTGGAGGACAAATAACCGCCCGGCACGTCCACTTCCATTTGCGCTACCCACAAGGCCTCGGTGTTGCCCCCGCTGCGGTTCTGGTTGCCGCGCCGAAACAGATCGTAGTACACGTCGCCGTTTTCCAGTGCCGATTGCGACCCAAACCGCCCGGTCATTAGGGCGGTGGCCGGATCATCAATGACCACGGTGGTAGCCGCAATGGCCTGATCCCACTGTTCTAAGGCCACGTAGGTTTCGGCCAGATAATGCTGCGCCACCAGGTTCGACACCCGGCCGTCTTCCACGTCGCCAATCGGAGGCAATCCGCTGGCGGCCAACGACAGATCGGTTACTATTTGGTTAAGTATTTCTGCGCGGCTGGCGCGGGTAAAGTCAGCCTTGGGGGAAGTCACTTCCTCCAGCACCAACGGCACGCCGCCGAACAGGTGCACCAAATACCGGTAGGCCAGTCCTCGGAAGCAGCTCGCTTCGGCGGTGATGGCGGTTTGTTGTTCCTCAGTCAGTTCAGACTCTGCCACCCGCTCAATGATGGTGTTGGCGCTGGTGACCACCTTGTACCAGCGCTCCCAGTGCCAACTCACCATGCCACTGGTTGGGTTGAGCGTGACGAAATAATCGCCGAAGCGGTTGTTGGACGAAGATTCTCGGGCATCAAACATGATATCCGTGCCGTAAATATGCGCTTTGGCATTGTCGTTACTATTAAATTTAACATCCCGCACCTGGGCGTACAAGCCAATGGTTGCCGCCTGATAGTCGCCAAAGGTAACAAAGGCGTTGCTGGGGCTGAAAAAGTCCAGGGGCTCTTCTTCTAGAAAAGCCTCTTCGTTGCAGCCGGTATGGATCAGCGCAAACGCAGTGAACAGTAGCGTATAGTATCGTAGTGATTTCATGACTGTCTGGATTAGGGTGCTATAGAGAAATATTTAAACCTACCGAAAATCCGCGCATGACGGGCAGTGCGCTTCGTACGCCATTATTGTCGCCTTCCCGCTCCTGCGTAGAACTCAGCCCTTGCCCGGTTTCAGGGTCCCAGCCTTCCCAATCGGTGAGGGTTATCAGGTTTTTGCCACTCACAAAGACCTTCAGTTCTTGCAAACCCCAACGTTCTATGAGTCCACTGTTCAGGCTGTAGGACAACGCGATGTCTTGCAAACGGAAGAAATTGCGGGCAAAATAACGGTTGCCCCCAATTGGTGCATCCGGTCCGGGACGACGGTAGGTGGCCCCGGGGTTGATCGGACTCCAGTAGTCAATTTCCGCGTACCAGTTGGTAGACTGTGCTACTCCCGGGGTACCGTAGCCACTGGCCCAGGGGTTGTTCTGCCCTAGGTAACCACTGCTGCCCCCCTGAATGGAACGGACGAAAAATTTGAACGCAAAGTCGCCGTAGCGCAACGTATTCTGAATACCAAACTCGTAGGCCGGTTCCTCGTAGCCAATGATCTGTCGATCGTCTTCTGGTTTAATTTCCCCATCGCCGTTCAGGTCGCGCAGGCGATACAGTCCCGGTTCCCATCCGTCGGGAATGTCTTCGCCGTCGCTGATTTGGTAGACACCATCTACCACATAATCGTAGACCGCCCCAATGGGCTGGCCGATGAATAAGTTGTTGGCGATCAAGTCATCTTCCTGCCCGTTGTTATCCCGGTCTAGCCCAATGAGGCTAACAATCTCGTTACGGTTGGTGGCAAAGTTAAATTGGAGATCCCAACTAAATCGATCACCACGCACCGGGGTGGCGTTAATCATGGCCTCAAAACCGCTGTTGCTAATCTCTCCCACATTCGAGGTAATGTTTTCAAATCCAGTGATCCGGGGAAGCACAAAATTCCATAATAAGTCCGTGGTGTTTGATTGGTAGTAGTCTAAGCTACCGGACAAGCGACTGCTGAGCATCTCAAAATCCAGCCCGATATTGATCCCCGCGGTTCGTTCCCACGACAAGTCAGGGTTAGCCAACGATGCTAAATCCGTCCCGTTCACGGTGCCTCCGCCGTCTCCAAATACGTACTGCGTTTGGTCGTTAGACCTTACTTCGGCCAGTGAGCTATAGCGCTCAGTCAAATTGCCATTAATACCGTAGCTAGCTCGTAACTTTAAAAAGTCCAGCCCCGCTACGTTACTAAGAAAGTTTTCTTCCGATAGCACCCAGCCGAGTCCGGCTGAGGGGAATAAACCAAACTTATTGTTTTCCGAGAAGCCACTGAATCCATCACGGCGCAGGGTAGCCGTTACCAAATATTTGTCCCGAAAGCCGTAGTTGACGCGGGCCATCTGGTACAGGTAGCGCTCTTCCCAGGCTTCGGAAGTAATAAATTGATTGATGGCCTGCTCGGTGCTGTTGTAGGATAAGGCCAGGTTGCTGATGTTGGTGCCTTCGGCTTGGTTCTCATCAAAGCTAATGCGGTTGAGGCCGTAGAGCAGGGTGACGTCCAACTGGTGGTTGCTGCCCAGTTCGCGGCTGTAGGATACAATGTTGTCGAGCAGCATATCGTAGGTGGCACGATTTCGTTTGAATACCCGACCCGCCTGGCCCGCATCAAAGGGACTGGAGTTGCTGAGGGCATCCCAGCGGTAGTTGTTGCTAAAGTTAACCCGGTAGCTAAGTCCTTTAATCTGAGGAATGCGCACTTGCGCGTAGAAAATACCCGATAAGCTGTTGCGTAAGTCACGGTCGTCGGAGGCGCTTTGTAAGAAAGGATTCAAACGATTATCGCCCAATGGATTTACCACCAACTCGCCGTTTTCATCGTAGGGGGTGACCAGCGGACTCATCTGGGGAAGCTGCGCCAGATTGGGACTCTCACCAGAGAAATCAGAGAAAGAACCAAACGTATTAGCCCCGATGGTTAACCAGTTGTTGATCTCAGTATCCACGTTGATCCGGGCAGTGATGCGGCGGTACTTATCGTTGAGTACCCAACCCTGTTGTTCGGTATATCCTCCCGATAGGAAGTACGACGTGTTGGGTCCACTACCCCGAATGCTCAACTGATGGTCGGTGATGTAGCCGGGGTCGGTTACTTCATCCACCCAGTTGTAGTCGTTCCCGGCGGCAAAACCCGCCAGCAGGGGCGGAAACAGACCGGTATCATTATCAATCGACCAATCGGGGTTATCCTGATTGTAGTCCGGGGCAAGGTAGCCATTCTGCCAATCCACGTCGCGCACCCCCCGGAGATAACCCGCTCTTCCTTCTGGGGTGAGCTCGTTCGCCGGCGACTGGGTGGTATAAGAACCGGCGTAACTGATGACCGGTTTTTGCGCGGATTTTCCGCTTTTGGTGGTGATAATGATCACCCCGTTGGCGGCCTGCGCTCCGTAAACCGCTTTGCTACTGGCGTCTTTCAGAACATCCACTGAGGCAATGTCTTTGGGATTTAGGTCAGCTAGCCGCCCGCGGTAGTACACCCCATCGAGCACAATGAGCGGGTCCTGGTTGCCGTTGATGCTCAATTGCCCCCTGATTTGAATGTTGGGTTCTTCACCCGCCGTGGCCACCTGCCCGATGTTGATGCCGGGGGTGGAACCGGCTAGCGATTGCAGGATATTGGTGTTGGGAGCTTCTTCGAAGGCTTCCAGTGGGGCCGAGACAATCGAACCCGTCACGTCTTCTCGCTTCTGCGTGCCGTAGCCAATCACCACCACTTCGGATAATGATTGCAGATCAGGGGAGATAGCGACGTTGATGGTGCTGCGGTTGTTGATGGCTTCTTCCAGCGTTTCGTAGCCCACGGAAGAGAAAACCAGGGTTTCGGCACCGTCGGGCAAGTTCAGGGAGTAGTTCCCGTCAATGTCGGTAACGGTTCCCACCGCGGTTCCTTTCACCAGGATGTTCACTCCCGGCAGGTTGATGCTTTCGGCAAGGTCGCTGACTTGTCCGGTCACGGTTTGGTCTTGGGCGTGGAGCACGGGTGACCACCCCAGCAGCCACCCGGCGATAAGTAATAAAGTTAGGCGCATAAAATTTAATTTTGTATTATAAAATACGTTTTATCTATGCAATAGTATGGATAATAGTAACAACAAGCAATAGAAATACGATCAAATTGAAATAATTGTAGAATAAAGGCAGCGCATGGCGGGTGATGCTTGACTTAAGTGATTGGTAAAAAGGCACTTCACTGGCACTAGCCCGCGTCGCTAGGTTGAAATCAAACTTTGGTGAGTTTTTTGCTGTTTTGCTCAGCGAAGGGCCATTCGTTGCCCTTTCTATTAATTTATTTTCACGCAACCACCCCCCCCCATGCCCACTTCATTTTTCGCCTTGCTCCGCAACTCGTTACTGCTGCTGCCCTTCCTTTTGTTTTCTTCCTGCGACGTGCTGCAAAGCGTGCTGGGCGGCCTTGGCACGGGCGGACTCTCCTCGGCCGAAATTGTGCGGGGACTCAAAACCGCCCTGAAGCAGGGAGCGAAGTTCGCGGGTGACAACGCCTCGCAGGAAAACGGCTACCTGAACAATCCTGTGGTCAATATCCGCATTCCGCTGCCCGACAAATTGCAGGGCGTCGAAAGAAATATTCGCAAGATTCCGCTGGTGGGCGACCGGGTGGTGGATAATTTTATCACGGCCATGAACCGGGGAGCGGAAGAAGGGGCCAAAAAGGCCGCCCCGATCTTCGTCAACGCCATCACCTCCATGACGGTCACCGACGGACTGGGCATCCTCAAGGGCGGAGACGATGCGGCGACCAACTACCTGGAACGCAGCACCACGGCCAGCCTGACCAGCGCCTTCAGGCCGGTCATCAAAAGCGCCTTGGATCAGACCAAGGCGACCGATTACTACAACGCGCTCAAGAACGCCATCAGTACCTTCAACAAAACCCCCCTGGTGAGCAAAATCAACGTGAACGTGGGCGAGCTGCCGATACTGGAAGACTACGCCACCCAAATGGCCCTGAACGGCCTGTTCAAACTCGTGGCCCGTGAAGAAAAGAAAATCCGCGACGACCCCTTCGGACAAAGCGAACAAATTCTGCGCAAGGTGTTCGGAAGTCAAAAGTCAACAACCACGCCAACGGGGATAGGAGGGTAGAAACTTCATTATTTATCTGCACCTAGTTGTAGGATTTCCTACGACTAGACAGCGACGCTGGTCGGGTCGTAGGAGCGCTGCGCTAATCCTACGACTAGATTAGTGATATGTTAGAAGAACACCGAACAAGGAATGTCGGATGATGAAGTAGTTCTTCAAATTTTATACACGCTAATCACATACCTAGTGTTCCACCTCTGGTCGGGGAGTCTGCGACGAACCCATCGAAAACATAGACAGTCGTAGGTGCGCTTTTCTAACACTTGAACCTACAGCTTTGAACCTACAACCCCGAACCCTACTCAAACAAAAATTCATCATACGCGCTTCGCAACTCCCGCAGCGCCAGCGCGTCATCCTGCTGCTTCGCTTCGGCAATTCCTTTTTGATACGTTTGCTCAGCCCGCTCGGGTTGGTTCAGGTCCAGATACAACTGCGCCGCATGATAGTAGGTCGGTACGTAGCGTGGATGTTCGATCAGCAACTTCTCGTAGTAGCCCAAAGCCGTACGGGGATTTTCCTGACGATACTCGGTAGCCACGGCGTAGAGCGTGAAGGGGTCGTCGGGCGTTTCTTGCAAGAACTCCAGCAGGGCGTCAAGGCGGTTGGCAGTCATTGTTCGGTTAGATTTTTATTTCTTTTTGATTTACGTAACTTCGTGGCAAAAAACCGGTTAACCAAGGAAAACCACTGAGCCTTTCTTATGAATATCCTAGTGTGCATCACCCACGTGCCCGACACCACGTCTAAAATATCCTTTACCGACAACAATACCAAGTTCAACGCCACCGGAGTGCAGTTTATTATCGGTCCCTACGATGACTACGCCCTGGCCCGCGCCGTGGAGCTCAAAGAACAGTCGGGCGGAACGGTTACCCTGCTGAACGTGGGCGGAAAAGAAACCGAGCCTACCATCCGCAAGGGCCTGGCTATCGGGGCCGACAGCGCCATTCGCATCAACGCCCAGCCGACCGACGCTTTCTTCGTGGCCCAGCAGATTGCCAACGTGGTGAAAGAAAATAGCTACGACCTCATCCTGATGGGGCGCGAGTCGATCGACTACAACGGCGGGCAGGTGCACAGCATGGTGGGCGAACTGGTGGGCATGCCCGCCGTCTCGCCGGTGATGCAGCTCGAAGTAGAAGGTGATACCGCCACGGTGGCCCGCGAGATTGAGGGCGGTAAAGAACACGCCACCGTGCCGCTGCCCTTCATTGCCGGTTGCCAGGAGCCGATCGCCGAGTGGAAAATCCCGAACATGCGGGGCATTATGACCGCCCGTAGCAAACCCTTGGAGGTGCGCCAACCGGCCAGCGAAGAAAAGCTAACCGCCACCCAGCGCTACGAGCAGCCTCCGGCCAAGGGCGCGGTGAAGATGTTCTCGCCCGACCAGATGGGCGAGCTGGTACAGGCCCTGAAAAATGACGCCAAGGTTCTGTAACGCATTGGCAAGAAACGCGCGTAACACCCGTTAAAGAGGCTAACCGTAGTAGCTCGTTTTATCAAGCATTAACTCATTAAGTATGTCCGTACTCGTATTTGTAGAAAGTGCCGAAGGAAAGGTCAAAAAGACTTCGCTGGAGGCCGTGACCTACGCCGTTGCGCTTAACCAGGGAGACGTAACCGCCATCGCGATGGGTAACGTCGTGACTTCCGAATCTTTAGAAAAGCTCGGGGGCTACGGCGCCGCCAAGGTACTGCACGCCGCCGACGAACGACTCAACGAAGACCAGATCCAGGCCTACGCCTCCGTACTCAACCAAGCGATGGAGCAGAGCGGCGCCACCTTTCTGGTGCTGGCCAAGTCCTCGCTGGGCGACCCCGTCGCGGCCCGCGTGGCGGTGAAGCAGCACGCCGGACTCGCTTCCAATGTGGTGGCGCTGCCCGAAGCTGGCGACGGCTTTGTGGTGAAGCGCAGCATCTATACCGGCAAGGCCTTCGCCTATACCGAGCTGGCCACCGACAAAAAGATCATTGCGATTAAGAAAAACGCCATCGAGCTGCCCGAAGTCGAGGGCAGTGCCCCGGTAGAAGCCTTTTCGCCGACGCTGGACGATGCCGACTTTGTGGTGAACATCATCTCCACCGAAAAAAGCGAAGGCGAAGTGCTGCTGCCCGAAGCCGACGTGGTAGTGTCGGGCGGACGCGGCCTGAAGGGACCCGAGCACTGGGACATCATCAAAGAACTGGCCAGTGCGCTGGGCGCCGCCACCGGGTGCAGCAAGCCGGTGTCGGACATGGGCTGGCGGCCGCACCACGAGCACGTGGGGCAAACCGGCATCAAGGTGAGCCCGAGTTTGTACGTGGCGGTGGGCATCTCCGGAGCCATTCAGCACTTGGCGGGCGTCAACTCCTCTAAAAATATTCTGGTCATCAATCAGGATGCAGACGCTCCCTTCTTCAAGTCGGCCGACTACGGAGTGGTGGGCGACGCCTTTGAGGTGGTGCCCAAACTCACCGAGGCCATTCGCGCCGCCCAAGATTAGTACGTATATGTTCAATTAGCTTCCTCGCTACCGTGGATAAAATAGAATTAGAAATTTTAGGACTCTCTTCCAGCCAGTCACAGTCGGGCTCGTTCGCCCTGGTGCTGGGCGAAACCATCGGCAACCGGCGGTTGCCGATCATCATTGGCATGTTCGAGGCCCAGGCCATTGCCATTGAGATCGAAAAAGATCGTGCCCAACCGGCCCATGACCCACGACCTGTTCAAGTCGTTTGCCGAAAACTTCAGCTTCACCTTGGAAGAAATTGTGATCTCTGACTTGAAGGAAGGCGTCTTCTTCGCTAAGATCATCTGCAACGACGGGGCCCACACCACCGAGATTGATGCGCGTCCCTCGGATGCCATCGCCATTGGGCTGCGGTTCAGCGTGCCTATCTACACCTACGAAAACGTGTTGTCGGAGGCGGGGATTGTGCTCACCGAAGAGGAAAGCGAGTCGGCCGCCGAAATCAGCGACACTCCCGCCAAAGGCAAATCGAATAAACCGCTCAATGAGCAACTCAAAGATTTGTCCTTCAATAAGCTCAATACGTTGCTGGAAGAAACCCTCAAAAAAGAAGACTACGAAAAAGCCGCCTTGGTCCGCGACGAGATGAACCGCCGCAATTAGCGCATGGATTACCTCCGCGGTGTTCTGGGATTAGCCACGCTGGTCGGCTTGGCCTACCTGCTCTCTACCAACAAGAACGCCATCAACTGGAAACTGGTGGGAGCCGGGCTGGCCATTCAATTGACGGCTGGTCTGCTCATTCTCAAGGTGCCCTTCATCGCGGGTGTGTTCAACCAAGTGAGCGAGGGCTTTGTGACGTTTCTTAGTTTTTCGCAAGAAGGAGCCCGTTTTATCTTTGGCGACTTGGTCAATACAACCTCTTTCGGATTTATCTTCGCCTTCCAGGTGCTGCCCACCATCATTTTCTTCTCCACCGTGTCGGCTGGGTTGTACTACCTAGGTATTTTGCAAAAAGTCGTCTACGGCATCGCCTGGGTGATGACGCGCAGCATGCGCCTGTCGGGTGCCGAGAGCTTGTCGGCGGCCGGTAATATCTTTCTGGGGCAAACCGAAGCGCCCCTGCTGGTGCGACCCTACATCGAGGGCATGACGCGCTCGGAGATTATGTGCCTGATGACGGGCGGCATGGCCACCATCGCGGGCGGAGTGCTGGGCGGCTACGTGGCCTTTCTGGGCGGCGACGACCCAGTGCAGCAGACGCGCTTTGCGGCCTACCTGCTCAGTGCTTCCATCATGAACGCCCCGGCCGCCATCGTGATCGCCAAAATCCTGGTGCCCGAAACCCATCCTGAGCAAATTAAGAGCGACCTGCGGGTGAGCGACGAACAACTGGGCGTGAACGTGATCGATGCGCTGTCGCGCGGAGCGGGGGAGGGGCTGAAGCTGGCCCTCAACGTGGGTGGTATGCTGCTGGCCTTCATCGCGGTGATCGCCGCGATCAATTACTTTTTAACCAACGTGCTGGGCGAGATCGGCGGACTCAATGGCTGGGTAGCGGCCAGTACCGACGGAGCTTTTGCGGGCTTTTCGCTGGAGTATATTTTGGGGCAATTGTTTCGGGTGTTTGCTTTTATCATGGGCGTCGACTGGGCAGACACCCTGCAAGTTGGTAGTTTGCTAGGGCAAAAGACGGTGATCAACGAGTTTGTCGCTTACCTCAGCTTGTCGGAAATGAAAACCGAGGGCGTGCTTAGTGGCAAGGCCCTGGTGGTGGCTACCTACGCCCTGTGCGGCTTCGCTAACTTCGCATCGATTGCTATCCAGATCGGTGGCATCGGCAGCATCGCTCCCGGCCAGCAAGAAAACCTATCGCGGCTCGGACTATGGGCTTTGGTGGCCGCTACGTTTGCTTGTATGATGACCGCTACGATTGCGGGGATGCTGGTGGATTACTGAAGATAGTATGGTTAGAAAGTGCTCCGCAGCCCAATAATAAAGCAGAAAAAGTAATCTACGCGTTGGTAGCAAAGTTGCCTGCACTTTGGCGTTCAACCGGTTGTTATTACCGTTGGGCTGATAACCTTCGCCGTTCAAAGAAATTTATTCCTTTGACGCACTAAACTTCGCAGTTTTGTTTTCTTATTAACAAAACTACCACACGCAAAACATGCTCAAAAACAGTATACTTATAGGATTATTATTATTTCTTTTCGTCGGAATAACTTCTGCCCAACAAAAAGAAATTGTTGTCACGGGTACAGTTTTGGATGAAGAGACCGGCACCCCGCTAGAGTACGCTACCCTCGTTTTGCAAAGTGTTGAAAACCCTGATCAGGTAACAGGAGGTATTACCGATACGAATGGTAAGTTTAGTGTAGAAGCCGCTCCGGGCAGATACGATATTAGCGTTGAATATATCTCCTACAAATCCTATGTGTTGAAAGATCAGAATTTGAGCGCTTCACGCGATTTAGGTACCGTACGACTCGAAGTAGATGCCGCACAACTTGAAGACGTGGTGGTTACCGGGGAGAGAACCTCTGTTGAGGTGCGTTTGGATAAAAAGGTATATAATATTGGGAAGGACCTTACCAATAGTGGTGCCACCATAAGTGACGCCTTGGGAAACTTACCATCGGTAACCGTTGATGTTGACGGAGCTATCGCACTTCGTGGGAATGGCAATGTGCGAATCTTAATAAACGGCAGGCCTTCAGCACTGGCGGGCTTTGGTTCAACGGATGCTTTACGCCAGCTACCGGCGGATGCCATCGAAAAGAGTAGAAGTAATCACCAGTCCATCGGCACGTTATGATGCCGAGGGTACTGCCGGCATTTTGAACATCGTTTTGAAAAAAGAAAAAACCCGTGGTTTTAACGGTATAATAAACGCTAGTGTGGGCTATCCGGATGCTGCTTCACTGACCGCGAATTTGAATCTGAGAAAGGAGAAGTTTAATATCTTCAATACCATTGGGTATTCGTACCGTGAACCGCCTGGAAACGGTTTTTTTGATAATACTTTTTTTGACGGAAATAGCACTTTTGACCGTATTATAGAAGACCGCGATATCTCTAGACAAAATAGTGGCTTCAACGCCAATTTGGGGATAGAGTACTTTTTAACAGAAACATCTTCTTTGACGGCCAGCGTATTTGGGAGAACAAACGATGGTGTTGATGTGACGGAAAACAACACCGCCCGGTTTATTTCGACAGAAATAGATAGCCGAACTTTACGGGTTGAGGATGAACGGGAGGAAGAGAAAAATTATCAGTTCTCGTTGAATTACAATAATGACTTTAATAAAAAGGGGCATAAGCTTACCGCCGACTTGCAGTATTCTTACGGTGAAGAGCTAAAACCGACCACCATTAGGGAGGATAATACGTTTCCTGATTCGGAAACCGTTGCTAGCGAGAACATTTGGGAATTAGAGCTTGAGAACGAGTATTTGGTGCAAGTGGATTATGTGCTACCCCTGGGTGATGCCCAATTTGAAGCAGGTTACCGAGGCAATTGGGAAGAAAATGATAACGATTTTAGTCTTGAAGAATTTAACGCCGAGACCGGCGCTTTTGTACCAAACTTAGGGCTGACCAATCGGTTTATCTACAATCAAAACGTAAATGCCATCTACACCCAGTATGGGAATAAGTTCGGCGATTTTTCTTTTCTTTTGGGCTTAAGACTGGAAAACACCCAATTGAAGGGTGAGGTTAGCGGAGTAGATGTTGCTACCTTACAGGAAGTTTTAGGGGATGACGTGAGCCTCAATTTTGACGAAACCTTTTTGGGTCTTTTCCCTACGCTTAACTTGATTTATGAGCTGGCCGAAAATGAGAACATTACCCTGGGTTATAATCGGCGGATAAATAGGCCTCGTGGCTACTATATCAATCCTTTTCCGTCCAGATCCAGTCGCACAAATATCTTTCAGGGAAATCCTGATCTTGATCCTGCGTTTGCTAATGCGCTTGATCTTGGTTACTTAAAAAGGTGGGAGAAACTTACCTTGACCTCCTCAATCTACTATCAGAAGGAAACAAATTCCTTTGAAAGAATACAAGAAGAAACGGGTCAAATAACTTCAGATGGTATTGTAATCATACGTTCCATACCCATCAATTTATCTACCAACGAGCGTATTGGTGCAGAACTAGGACTTTTATACAATCCAAAAAAATGGTTGCGCTTGAACGGTAGTTTCAATTTCTTTCAATTCGATTCGGAAGGATTCTTTAACGGGGTTGATTTTGGCGCTAAAAACACCAGTTGGTTTACGAGATTTAGTTCAAAAGTAACCTTACCGGGTAACGTAGACTGGCAGACCAATGCCTCGTACCGTGGCCCCACTCAAAATGCGCAAACAGAAAACGAAGGGATATTTACCATCAATTTGGCTTTTAGCAAAGATGTTTTCAAGGATAAGGCGACCATTGCCTTCAATGCAAGGGACTTATTTAATTCAAATAAAAGAATTTCATTCACCCAAACACCCTTTTTTACTTCGGAAAGCGAATTTCAGTGGCGAGAGCGACAAATCACCCTCTCCTTAATCTACCGTATCAATCAGAAAAAGGAGCGAGATCGAGGTGGTAATCGAGGGGATGACGGTGATGAGGAGTATTAGGGCGTGTTTACGATATAAGACCATTGTTTATACCACCACCGGTGACCCCCTGTCGCGAGAAAATTATCAACAAGATCTAGACGAAGCCATTGCTCAGGCTAACCGGGGAGAAGTAATTACTCAGCTGGGTATTGAGCAAAACCAGCCATGAAGCAACGGGAAGTTGTTTGGACGCGTAAAGCTCAAACCGCCCTTGATCAGCTTTATGCCCATTAGCACGACCAGACCTCACCTCAACGTGCCTGGAGATCCGACAAGAGATTGTGCGCACCGCAAAAAGCTTGTCACAACAAGCGGAGATCTATCAATTAGACGAATACTATTCCAATAACGCGGGTGATGTTCGCCGCTCTTTTAAAGCCAACTATCGGGTGGTTTATCATGTCAGAGAAAACCAAGTGGCTATAAACGTCTATCGTACGCATCAAAGTACTGAAGAATAAACTGCTCCTTACTCCGCTCTCAGTTTACATGCCTTGTATATCGTTTCATAGTTGGTAGGCTAGGGAGTTATTTCAGAATGTACGACCCAACCCAATGCCCGCCCAGTGGTACCATTCGCCTTCTCTGCGAAAAAAACTACCTGTGTGTATTGGAACAAACGGAGTGTAAGCGACACTCAAAAAGAAGCCTCCCTGCGGTTTCTGTAAGCGGTATCCTATCCGAGCAATCGCATCTACGGATTGGAACCTGATTTGCCGTTTTTCTCCTCCGCGGATAAGCTCTTCGTTGCCGTTGCTATAAGCCATTCCTACTCCCACGTTAAAGTGATGGTTGCCCTTACCAACAAATCCGTTGAAGGTTGCCGGTAGCAGAATACCACCTCCGTTCCACCAATAGCCGCTCAATCCCCCCTGTACGCTCAGTTGAACAAAGGAAGAGGACCGCAGGCGGCGATCGTAGTTAATAGAATAAGCAGCTAACGGACCGCCCAGCTCCACAAAAACTGTGTTACGTTTGACTGTCGGTTTAAGGTCCTCAGATTGTGCTTAGGCGACTTCGGTAGTCAGCAAAAGAGCAAGGCAGCAGATGATTGTTTTCATAGGAGTAAGCGGTTAACTAGGGTTTCGTAAAAGGTGAACCCAACCGCGGTACGTGCGGTTGAGCGGTTGATTTTTAAGTAGATAGAAATAGACTCCGGCCGCCAAATGCTGCCCGTCCCAGTCGTTGAGGTAGTTATCAGCCGCGTATACCTGCTTGCCCCAACGGTTGAAGACCTGCAACTGCCATCCCCGGCCCGCCACGTGCTCAATAGTAAAGGTTTCGTTGAAGGCATCTTGATTGGGCGTGAACACGGTGGGAATGAGGCCGGGGCAATCCACGAAATCCACCCGGATAGAATCTCCGGCCGCGCAGGCCGAGGTGGCGGTCTGCACCCAGTAGGTGCCGGATTCGCTGACCGTCAATGTGCTATCGGTGGAGTTATCGTTCCACCGAAAGGGGCCGGTGGCCGCGGGGGCGGAGAGTAGCAGGGTTTCTCCCTGGCAGAGCGTGCTGTCCGGCCCCAGGCTCCAGCGGGGTTCGTAGGTCACGGTGATGCTGTCGCGGATAATGCAGTCGCCCACCGTCACGTCTACCCAGTAGGTGTCGGCCACCCGCGCTAGCAGCGTGGGTTCGGTAGAGGAATCGTCCCAGCGGTAGGCGGTGGCACCCGGCACCTGGGGAGTGAGCACCACCGTTTCGCCCCGGCACAGCAGGGTGTCGTTGCCCAGGAAGCTTTCCGGCAGGGCGTCAACCTCACCGACGAAGACTGGGTTTCCCCCAATTTAGTAGACAATCAGTTAAGCAGCTTTAGCGGTTGATTTCTTCCATTGCTGTTCATAAGCTACTGGACTCATAAATCCGATGGTAGAGTGTTTTCTTTGACGATTATACCATACCTCGATGTACTCAAAAATGTTCTGTCTGGCTTCGGCGTGCGTGGTATAATAGGTGCGGTACACTAACTCGCGTTTCAGTGTAGCGAACCAACTCTCGGTAGGTGCATTGTCATAACAATTTCCCCGTCTGCTCATGCTACCTACTATTCCCTTTTGTTGGAGAATATTCTGGTAATCATAACTAGCATATTGGCTACCCCGGTCGCTATGATGAATGAGTCCTTTGTCTGGATTGCGCGCCACAACAGCCATCTGCAAAGCATTTATGACTAAAGTCCGTTCCAGACTGGGAGCCATCGACCAGCCCACGATCCGACGAGAGAACAGATCCAAGACGATCGCCAAGTAGAGCCACCCCTGCTTTGTCCAAATATACGTTATGTCTGCTGTCCACACTGCATCTGGTTTATCCACTTCAAAGCACTGATCTAGCCGGTTAGGGGCAACAGGCAGAGAATGATTGGAATCTGTAGTCCGAGCAAACTTCCTTTTCTTTTCAGCGGTAATACCATGTTCGCGCATCAGGCGCGCCACACGATTCTCACCGCAGTACACCCCCCGATCTTTAAGTTCATCATGCACGCGCGGACTTCCATAAGTCCGTCTACTCTGCTCGTATATGCTCTCAATATGCTTCACTAATTGCTTATCCTCTTGGCTATGCAGGCTTTCCGGACGCTTCAACCAAGCGTAATAACCGCTCCGGGATGTCTGCATTACTTCGCATAGTAGAGATACTGAAAAATTATCTTCTTGCTCCTCAATAAATCGGTATCTTTCTAAGAGCGGACTACAAAGATACCGACCGCTTTTTTTAGTATCTCTACTTCCTGCTGAAGCCGTCGGTTTTCCTTCTTCAGATGAACCATCTCTTCGTCTCTAGGCTTCCCATGCCCTGGAAATGCTTTCTTCCCCTCGGATTGTAAGTCTCGTTGCCATTTACCAATCATGGTAGCATGGACGCCTAGATCGCGGCCACCGTGGCGCGGGCTACCTGGCTCTTGTTACCACTGGCTTCGGCCAACCGAACGGCTTCCCGTTTGAATTCCGGACTGTAATACTTTTTCCTACTCATAGGTGACACTTGGTTTAGATCATTAAAGTTAAGCGTTTATCCGCTAACCTATGCTCTTTTAAATGTCTACTTTAACGGGGGAACTCCAGACCACTTAGCTTTGCTCAACACGCGATGGTACTTGTGAAATTGCTTTTCCTGGCTCAGGCCCATTGCCCGCAGGGCACCACACACAGTGCGCCGTCCTACTACTAACAGAGAGCCCATGAGTAAAACTTTGACATGAGAAAAAACTTTCCTAGCAAACAACGGGGCAAATACTGATATTTGATCGGAGAACTCTTCGGGAATAATAAGCATAGATTTGAATCGTAGAACAATCCAAAACTACCCATTCCTCTTGAGTTCTTCTTCTTTTTCATATCTGCAAAAGGCTAGGTCGAGCTAAAGGCAAAGGTGTTCCACAAACCGGCCTCAAACCGATCAAAGTGCGGATTCTGGCTCAGGTCAGAACGAGCCGTTACAAAGTCACCTTGCGTATTGAAGAGGTAGACGGTGGCACGGGCAAAATTTGGATCAGCCGGATCATCATCGATCCAGTTGGGATCGCCGGTTTTGCCAACGCGATAATTGTACGCATCGTACTGGAAAGTACCTCCTTCCAATTCACTGTAATCAATGCCCCCCAGGTTGGGGCTCCGCAAATACATGATTCCACCGTTGGGGTCGGCGTCCACGATGTAGTCAGTTCGAGTAGGACTGGCTCCGGCAATTTCTTTGTTGGCTCTTCCGGTATTATCAATCGTACATCCGTCGTTTTCAGTGACCGGATCGGTGGAGTGCGAAGCGGGGGATTGGATTGCCGGTGCTGCGCTGGTTGTTGTTGTTATCATTGATCGTGAACCACCCTTGTGAGCTTAAGTCAAAGGCGAACAGCTTTTCGCAGGGGTTCTCCACGTTGTCGGGGATACCATCGTTGTCGTCGTCCAGGTCCTGGTGGTCGTAGATGCCATCGCCGTCGGTGTCGATGCCCGTCAGCACGGTGATGTTAATCGTTTTAGTGTCAGTGCCCGTACCGTCATCCGTAGCAATTTGCACCGAAGCGGGACCAGCGTAGCCACTGGTCGGATAAAAGCTAGATTCGCTCAGCGCTGCGTTCACGTTAGCCAGGGTGCCGCTGAAGCTCACCGGAGTGCCCGCGCTTATCTCCTGCTGTCCCGTTCCGGTGAAATCTGCTGAAGTGATTCCGGTGACATCCTCCAGGAAGAAGCTGCCGTTGGTCACCGTGATGGTCACCGTCTGGTCGTCATCGTCCGCATCGCTGATGCTGATCAGGTTGCTGTTAGTCGTGTTGAACACCAAGTAGGTTTCACGCTGCACGTTCTGGGGGCTGGTCACGCTGACTACCGGGGTGGCGGCCTGGGCTGATCCAAAACTAGTAATAAGTACGCCTACTAGTGCCGCAAAGCAGTGACGGGCCCGGCTAGTGAAGCAGCCGAACGGATTTTGGCGAGTAATGAGCGTGCCGAAAAAGCTTTGTAAGATATTTCTTCGCAACGGATAAGCAGGGGTACGCATGAGGCAGCATTTTGAGTCAAATTGCACCACGCTGAAACGAGCTTTTCTCTTCTGGGTGGCCGCCACAATGTTAGATAAAATGCGGTTTTCTAATCTCCGTATAGCCTACGCAAGTACTAATCTTGCTTACATTGAAAGCTCCTCCATAAAGTACTCAGCACCCAAAACCTACTTAAAAAAACCAGAGAGTAACATTTTATAGCATAATTTGATGATCAATTTTTTACGTATAAATAAAATGGTGAATATTTCGCCGGTAGGCCAAGGTGCTATATTCCTCATCTTCGTTAATAAAACACGCTTTGCGCTTGTAAGAATTAGCGCAATCACGTCAAATTGTCGCTATCTTTGCCGAATATGATTTTTTCGTACCAAAGTATGAATTTTACTCTTACAGCTAAATGGTATCTGGCCGGAATAATCCTGCTCAACGCTCTCGCCGCGGTGGCACAGCAGCGGCCGTCAGATTCCTGTACCTACTTCGTGGACGGTCAGGTCGTAGACATCGCCACGCAGGAGGCGCTTCCCTACGCGTCGGTGCAGATAAAGGGCCTATCAGTAGGCGACCAAACTGACGAGCAGGGGTACTTTCACATCGAGCACCTCTGCCGCCGCGAGTTCGACCTGATCGTTTCTTACGTTGGTTACAAGACCGCTCTGCACCACCACGACGTCTACCACGCCGCGCCGCGTATCCTGCTGGCCCACGACAGCATCACCCTGCAGAGCGTAACCGTAGAAGGCGAACCGGTGGAGGGCGATTTGTACTCGGGCACCGTGCAGCGCCTGTCGCCCCAGGAGTTCACGCAGCAGCAGTCGAGCTCGCTGGGCGACCTGGCGGCCAACCTTAGCGGCGTATCCACGCTATCGACCGGATCGAACGTATCCAAACCCATCATCCACGGCCTGCACGGTAATCGCGTGCTCATCATCAATAACGGGGTGCGGCACGAATTCCAGAACTGGGGCGACGAGCACGCGCCGGAGATCGACCCCTCGCTGGCGCAGGATATCAGCGTGGTGAAGGGGGCCGCCACCGTGCGCTACGGTCCCGACGCCCTCGGGGGCGTAATCCTCATCAACCCGCCCCGCCTGGAACTGCTCACCCCCCTGCAGGGCAGCGCCCAACTGATCGGACAGTCGAACGGACGAGCGGGAGAAGCGTCGGTGGGTTTGCAAAAGGGCTTCCACCGACTGGCGCTGCTCGGGCAGGCCTCGGTGGTGCGGCAGGGCGACCTGCACGCGCCGGACTACCAACTCACCAACACCGGCAAGCGGGAGCAGAGCGCGGCGCTGAGCAGTCGGTTTCACTACGGCAACTTCGACGCCTACGCTTACTACAGCCACTTCGCCCAGGAGCTGGGCATCCTGCGCGGGGCCGTCACCGGCAACCTCAACGATCTGGTGACGGCCATCGCCACCGAGCCGCCGCCCCTGACGCGCTCGTTTGCCTACAACCTCAACAACCCGCGCCAAGCGGTGCAGCACGATATGCTGAAGCTGGAGGGCCACTGGAACAACGAGCGGCAGTCGGTGGAGGTGCAGTACGCCCTACAGAACAACCAGCGGCAGGAATTTGACGTGCGCCGGGGTACCAACAACCAGCGACCCAATATCGACCTGCAACTGCTCACCCACTCGGTGGATGCGGTGTGGCAGCACCCTGTCTGGCAAGGGTGGGAGGGGAGCGTGGGCGCCCAGGCGTTGTTGCAGGTGAACAGTAACCAGCCGGGAACCAACACCGTACCCTTTGTGCCCAACTTCACCACGCAGCGGGCCGGGGTGTACGTGATCGAGGCCTTCGTGGACGGAGCCGACCGGCTGGAGGTGGGGGCCCGCTACGACTATCAGGCGATGAGCATCCGAGGACGGCAGCCGAATAATGATATCTACCGGACTGATTTGACCTACCACAACGTGACCGCCACGCTGGGCTGGGTGCGCGAGTTGGACGAGCAGCAGCGGCTGCGCACCAACGTGGGACTGGCGTGGCGACCGCCCAACGTATCGGAACTCTACAGCTACGGCCGCCACCAAGCGTCGCTGGAGTACGGGCTGTGGCGCTATACCCGGACTGAGGGCGGGCGCTTCGACACCAATGCCATTCTGAGCGAACGCGACCGGGCGGTACCCGCCGAGCAGGGGCTGAAGTGGATCAGCACCTACGAGGTGAGCCAGCCGCGCTGGCAGGGAGAGCTAACGGCCTACGTAAACTACATCCGCAATTATATCTACACCCAACCGGCGGGCATTACCCAAACCGTGCGGGGTGCGTTTCCCTACTTCCTTTATCAGCAAGACGATGCGCTGTTGACCGGAGTGGATGTGACGGCGGCTTACCTCCACACCGACCGGCTCACCTCCACCCTGCGGGCCAGCTACCTGTGGGCGCAAAACCTGGGCACCGATGAAGCTTTTGTGGGGCTGCCTCCGGCGGATGTGCGCTACCGGCTGGAGTACCGCTTGCCCCGCTGGGGAGTGCTGGACGAGTCGTCGTGGAGCGCAGGAGGACAATACACCTTTCGGCAGTGGCAGGCTCCGCGCACGATTGCCCTGTCGGAGCTGCTGCGGGCCGGACAAACCGACGAAGCGCTGTTTGCTACCGATGGCTCGGCCTTCGACATTTTGCCACCCCCGCCGGGCTACCTGCTGGTGAACCTGGCCTGGACGGGTCAAATTGGCCACTTTCAGTTGGGAATTCAAGTACGCAACGCCCTCAACCAGCGCTACCGTAGCTACACCGACCGCCTGCGCTACTTCGCCGATGAGGTAGGCCGCAACGTGATGGTGTCAGTGAAGTACGCGTTTTGAAAGATAATTTGATGTTCTTCTAGAAGTGGTTTTGCAGAATATTCACTATTTTAGATCGGTTTAACGCATAAAGTATTTATGGACACGCAAATAATTAAGTTTTACAAGGTCTTTCAGGATCATAATTTCACCGAAGATGAGATGCAGGAAGTGGTAGAAGGCATCAAGGCTATTCTAAAAGACGAAGGGCGCGAGAACGCAAAAAAACAGGATATCACTGAGGTAAAAAAAGATATAGAAGAAGTAAGAAAAGACATTAAAGAAGTTGAGCTTTCCGTAACGCGTCAGATCCATCAGTCGGAAGAAAAACAGAGTGACCGATTTAGGTACGTCTATGAAAAAATGTCTGGTTACCACCGATCAACTATATCATGGGTGGTGGGCACCGCCATCGCCACGGGTAGTTTAGTCGTGGCACTAATAAAGCTGTTACAATGAAAGTTACTGGTCTATCAATTCTACTGCTATCACTGACTGTTCTGCCCACGGTTCATTCATCTGCCCAAACCAAGCCCCCCACATCCGGCAACCCGGTCTTCGAGGGCTGGTACGCCGATCCGGAAGGAGCGATTTTTGACAATGAGTACTGGATATTTCCTACCTGGTCGGATGCGTTTGAGGACCAACTCTTCTTCGACGCCTTCTCTTCCCCCGACCTGGTGCACTGGCAAAAGCACGCCCGAATCTTGGATACCACCATCGTCACCTGGGCCCGGCAGGCCATGTGGGCACCCTCCGCCATTGAGCACCAGGGTCGGTACTTCCTGTTCTTTGGGGCCAATGACGTGCAGCGCCCCGGGCGGTCTACCTGGGACCCGGACAACGATATCAACCACACGGGCGGCATCGGGGTGGCCGTGGCCGATGCGCCGGGCGGACCCTACACCGACTACCTGGGTAAGCCGCTGATCGGGGATTTTTATAACGACGCCCAGCCGATTGACCAGTTTGTGTTCCGGGATACCGATGGCACCAACTATATGTTCTACGGGGGCTGGAGCCACTGCAACCTGGGCAAACTCAATGATGACTTCACCGGCTTCGAGCCGTGGGACGACGGCAGCCTGTTCCACGAAATAACTCCCGAAAACTACGTGGAAGGTCCCTTCATGTTTTTGCGCAACGGAATCTACTACCTGATGTGGTCGGAGGGCAGTTGGGGCCAGGATTCCTACCGGGTCGCCTACTCTATGTCCGACCGGGCGACCGGACCCTACCAACGAATCGGAGTCATTCTTTCGTCGGATTCGGCGGTGGCCACCGGGGCCGGGCACCACTCGGTGATCCACCCGCCCGACACCGACGACTATTACATGGTGTACCACCGGCGGCCCATCCCCAACGAGGGGCGCGACCACCGGGTGACGTGCATCGACCGCATGTACTTCAACGACGACGGCACCATTCAGCCCGTGAAAATGACCTTTGCGGGAGTGGAGCCCATCCCATTGTCTACGGACTAAAAAAGTATTTGCTTTTCATTTGCCAAAAAATAACTTATGGTGTCTTCGTTAGACAAATCTGGGCGAATACTCATTCCCAAAAAAGTAAGAAAACAGCTTGGTATCACTTTGGAGACTAGTCTTACGATTGAAGAAGACGGAAGCCGCATTATTATTGAGCCTATTCAACCAGAAGGGTCAATCGTAAAAAAAGACGAAGTATTGGTTTTCGTGGGCAAACCGGAAGGAGAAGTTGACCAATTGCTAACCAATGACCGAACCCAAAGAATGAATAAGTTGCAATAAACCACCCAAATCCCGGAAACCGCATGATGCGCATTGTATACCTTGTCCTATGCATACTCGGCACCGTGCTTCCCCTCTCGCAACTTGCCCCCTGGTTGTCCGCCAACGGACTGGCTACTGGGCTATTGATCCAGGAGGCCTTTTCCCCACCCGTGGCAGCGTTTGCCTGGTGGGACGTGCTGATCTCGGCCCTGGTTACGCTGGTCTTTGTATTTTCAGAAGGGCGACGACTTGAGATGAAACATCTCTGGCTACCGGTGCTGGGTTTATGCACGGTGGGAGTATCGCTGGCGTTGCCCTTGTTTCTGCTCCAGCGTGAGCAACGTCTCATCCAGCTGACTACCCAACAGGCACAATAATCTTCCTTCCTATTTAGTGTAGGTGTATCGTATCCGGTCGCTGTCGCTCCGGGCATCGCTGAGCACCAGTTGGTTCGCCGACACCTCGATCACATTAAACGCCGAGTAGATATAGTAAGCGTCCTCACCGTTGACGGTTGGCCCGTATTCATCATCGGTGTCTTCCTCCAAAGCACTCAGACGAAGCAAACGGGGAGAACCGATGGAGAGATCATCGTTGGTTATTTGCGTAACGGTAAACGTTCCCTGAGATAAGATGACGGCGGCGGTGTCTATAACTTCAAAGTTTCCCGAAGTACCGTTGCCCGGCAGGAGCCGCAGTGTTTCAGTAAAGGCTACCGTGTCCCCGCTACCGTTGCTTTTGATGGTTACGACATCCACGCCGCGCCAGTCTCCGGCGTAGGTCGATAGGTCATTAACTTGGGTTACCACGGGAGCTTCGTCTTCGCAGCCCCCCAGACCCAGGGAAATAACGAGCAGTAATATTCCTATTGTTTTCTGTTGCATGGTGTAGTTTTTTTGGTGATATTATTTTCTAATAAACCTGTTATACTCGAGCCGATTCCCTCACCCGAGAGAATCACGGCTCGAAAAGACCGTTACGGGTTTTGGGCCAGTGGGTTGAGATCCAGCTCGCTCTGGGTAATGGGCCAAACCAGCATCAGACTGTTCCACTTGATCGGGTCACAGGCTCCGGGATACCCACAGTCTTCGGCGCCACTCCTGCCGCCGGGCAAAAAGAAGACTTCGTTGGGCTCGCCGTCGGTGAGCGATCCGAGTCGTTTAAGTTCGTGGCTGCGGTAGCCTTCGGCGTGCATCTCGCGGATGCGCTCGGTAATAATTTGGTCCACCAGGCCGGCAGCGTCCGTTACCGGGGCCACGCCCGCCCGGCTGCGCACGTAGTTCAGGTCGGCCAGCGCATCCTCGGTTTGGCCACGACGCGCAAATATTTCGGCCCGCATCAGCAGCAAATCGGCCGAGCGAAAGATCGGCATATTGGCATCAGGAACGAACTTGAGGGTCTGCCAGGCACTGTCCTCGGCGGTAACGGCGTCTCCCCGGCTTTGCGTAAACTCACCGTTGATGAGTTCCCGGTAGCGGAGGTCATTGGTGGTATCAAAGGCCGCCAGCTCCTGAAAATAATCGCCAAAGTACAGGCTGGTTCCACCGTCTCGCCACCAGGCATTGCTCAGGGCTTGCCCGTTTCGGGTAGATATCTTGCTGGGCTCCCGGGCCACGTATTCCAAAATTACCTCGCTCTTGTCTTCCGCATTGGTGGTGCCCGTGATACCATTGCGGTTATACACCTCTCCAAAATCTTCGGCCAGGGGAAAGATCGACTGCCCCGGAGCCGCTCCGATCACTTTGTTGATTTGCACCAGCGTATTATCGAAGTCGTTTTGCTGCCAGTACACCTTCGCTAGCAAAGCGGAAGCGGCCGCCCGGTTGGCCCGCACCTGAAAGGCCGGATTGTGCTGCTGAGGATCGTAGAACTCCGGCAGCAGTTGCTCGGCTTGGAGCAGGCTGTTGATGGTAGAATCGTAGGCGGCGGCCAGCGGAGTGCGGGCCTGGGCCAGGTCTTCCAGCACCAGAATGGGTTTAAAATGAATCAGGGGACCCAGGGCCTGGGCGTTGGCACCCACGTTTTTGGTGTCCCACTGCGCTCCGTTCATTTTAATGTACTCGAAGTGAATCCACGAGCGCAAAAATAGGCCTTCACCCAGTAGGCGGTCCCGGCTGCTGGCCCAGCTTTCGTCGTCCGGCTCATTGGTACGGGCAGCCGTCACTACCTGGGCCGCCAGATTTTCGGCGCGACTCACGCGTTGTCCGAATTCTCCAAGCAATCCGTAGTTGGTGTCTTCAAAGTTTCGCTGGTATGCTTCATCAGAGCCTCTACCGCCGCGTTCGTAGGTGTTTTCCAGATAGTCGGCCAGCGCTTCCGGATAGATCACCGCGTTGCCCACGTAACACTGGGGGGCGGTCCACCACGCCCAGGCCCCGGTAAGGGCCGCATCCAGCCCGTCGGTCGACTTGGTGATGTCTTCAATGCTGATTGTGGCCTCGGGTTGAGGTTCTTCAATAAACTCTTCACAGGCGGTTGAGCAAGCCAGCAGAAGGGCCAATCCGTACATTTTTTTATCGATTTTCATAATCGTGATTTTTTTATTGATGTTGAATTAATGGTACGTCAACCAAGCCTAGAACCGGACGGTGATTCCCAGGAGCATCGTTCTCACCTGCGGTAAGGCGTAGCCGATGGTTCCGGGTCCGGCGTTGGCCCGTTGTTGGTCCCCATCGCCATTAAACACTTCCGGGTCCCAGCCCGGGAATTTGGTAAAGGTGAGAAGGTTCTGGCCAGTGGCGTAAATTTGCAGTCCTGACACCCCAAAGCGTGGATTGATCAGGTTGGGAAAATCGTAGCTGAGCCGAACGTTGCGCAGCCGGATAAACGACGCATCGTGCAAAAAGCGCGTTGTTGCATTGCCTCTGATCTCTGACTCATAAATTAACGGTGCCGTCGAGGAAAATTCACCGACCGGCACGTTTAATCCGTCCCGAAGCCCCGCCCGGAGGCTTTGCTGTTCGCCGGGATAGCTCTGATCCATTTCACCCTCATCCAGCACGTAGTTACCAGACTGGAAGTAGAACAGCACGTCTAGCGCAAACCCCCGGTACTGGAAGCTATTGGTAAGCCCTCCGAAGAAATCGGGCATGGCCGTTTTGTCCTCTAAGATCATTCGGTGACGCCCGATGTCTCCGCCGAGCGCTTCGGCATCCAGCACGTTACCGGTGAGTCGGGCGATGCCGGTTTCATCCTGGTACTCCTGGTCCACCTCGTAGATCAGCTCGTTGCCCGTCACCGGGTCCACTCCCGCCCAAATGGGTAGGTAGTAAGCTCCGAAGTTTCCGCCCTCTACCAACCTCACGTTGCCCGTGTTGAAGCTACGAATGCGGGTGTCCTCATCGTTCACCGGCGGGGTAAGGGCTATCACCACCCCTTGATTGCGGGAGATATTGAATCCGGAGGTCCAGCGGAAGTTGTCGGTGGTCACGTTGGTGGTGCTGATGCTGAATTCTACTCCCCGGTTTCTCACCGAGCCCACGTTCACCACGTAGTCGCGCTCTATGTAACCGGTGCTGTTGGCCAGTCGCGAGCCCAGCAGCAGGTCTTCCGACAGCTTGTTATACACATCAAAGGTCAAACTAATCCGGCTGTCTAGCAGACCAAGGTCTAACCCGGCATTGAACTGCTTGGTGGTTTCCCAGGAGAGGGCATTGTTCCCGATTCTTCCGTACGCCACCCCGTTAAATCCTCCGTAACCGATTTCCGAGTCGTTCACGTCCGCCAGCGAAATCCACAGGAAATCGTTGGGAAGTTCAGCATTGCCCACCGTGCCGTAGCTGGCCCGCAGCTTACCGAAGCTGAACAGACCTACGTTGTCGCGGAAGAAGTTTTCTTCGCTGAAAATCCATCCGACCGACCCTCCGGCAAAGTTGCCGAAGCGCTGTCCGGGACCAAACCGGCTCGAGCCATCGCGCCGCACCGACCCTTGCACGAAGTACTTGCCGTCGTAGTCGTAGTTGATCCGAGAAAACAGCGACACAAAGCGGAACAGCGACTGAGAATTAGAAAAGCGCTCGAAAGTGTTGGCAATGGGTAGGGTTGGGAAGGTCAAGCCTTCCAACACAAAGGTCTGCCCCTGACTTTCCTGGTTGAGGATACTACTTCCGATCAGGGCGGTGAGCCCGTGCTTCTCATTGAAGGTGCGGGAGTAGGTAATGGTGTTGTTGGTGTTCCAGGCGAGGGTCGAGAAGCGGCGGGTATTGGTTTTTCCGTTGCCGCCCACCTTGCTGCCGTCGTTGTCCTGCGGAAACAACTGAGAACTGAATTTACTGTCGTTCACGTTATTCTGATAATCAATGCCCCACTCCGAACGAATGGAAAGACCAGGCAACGGCTTGAAATCTACGTACACGTTAGAAATACTCCGGTACGTTTCGGTTACGTCCGAGTAGTTGTCTCGGTAGAAAATCGGGTTGGTACCAACGTCATTATCCGATTCGTTGAATCCGTTGAACAGCAGAGAAGGATCATTGGGCCGGTAGATGGGGAAAATGGGCAGGGCCGAACTTTGGGCGGTGCCGAAGTGGCCACCGGGGTTATCGCGCTTGATGTAGGACAACGAGATATTAATCCCGGCGTCGAGTTTATCGTTGGCGCTGTGGTTCACGTTAACCCGCGCGTTGGCCCGGGTGAAGTCGCGGCCAATCTCAATGCCTTCTTCCTTGCGGTAGCCGACGCTGGAGTATACCGACGTTTTTTCGGAGCCGGTGCTCCCCGAAACGTTCACGCTGCGAAATTGCCCGTCGCGTAGCACCTGATCCAGCCAGTCCACGTCGGTGGCGGCGGCCACGTCGGCGTTATAGCCGCGCGCGTCGTCCACGTTGCGGGGCACTGGGAAAAACTCTTCTGATCCGGTACCGGAGAAAATAGTGTTCTCCCACGCCCGCTGGTTCACAGCCAGCAGCTCCGGGCCGTTTAGCAAGTCGACGCGGTTGGTTGGCGTGGTGATGCCCTGCTGGTAGTCTACCGTCAGGTTGCTCTGTCCGGCCTTCCCCCTTTTGGTGGTGATCAGAATCACCCCGTTGGCCGCCCGCGATCCGTAGATGGCCGCCGCCGCTCCGTCCTTGAGCACTTCCATCGAGGCAATGTCATTGGGGTTGATTTCAGCCAGTCCGGAGATACCGTTTCTCGGGTCGGACCCGAAGCTGCTGGTGATCACGGGGATACCGTCTACTACGACCAGGGGGTCGCCACTGGATAGGAGTGAGGCGCTGCCCCGCACCCGCACGCGGATGCTGCCGCCCGGTTGCCCCCCCGCCTGGGTGAGTTGCACCCCGGCGGTGTTGCCCTGCAATGCCGTGATCGGGTCGGCGTTGATGTTTTGCGTCACCGTCTCGGACTTGACGCTGGAGATGGCTCCGGTGAGCTCCCGTTGGGTTTGGGTGCCGTAGCCCACCACCACCACTTCGCCGAGTTTAGAGATGTCGGGGGCCAGCACCACGTTTACTTCCGACTGCCCACCGACGGGCACCTCTTCGGTTAGGTAACCAACGAACGAAAACACGAGCACCGCATCGTCCGGTTCGGGCACGTTGAGGGAGTATTGGCCGTCGATGTCGGTGATGGTGCCTACGTTGGTATTCTTCAGCACCACGTTCACCCCCGGTAGTGGCTCGTCCTCATCGAGCGAGGTGACTTGTCCGCGAATGGTGACGGCCACCTGGGTTTCTTGGGGTGGGAGCGGGGTTCGTTCTCTTTTTTCAACCCGCACACTGATATTGTTGTTTTTCTGGCGGAAGCGCAGCCCCGAATTAGCCGAAATGGCGCGTAGCACCTCGCCAACCTCCACCTTATCCTGGTTGAAGTTAAGGCGATCCTTTAGGTAATCCTCCTGCGCGTGGTACGTGAAACGAAAGTCGGTCTGAAGAGCGATGGTCTCGAATACCTCGGCAAGGGGCGCATCTTCAAAATCGGCGTTGATTAATACGCTGTTCACATTTTTGGCGCGATCCTGCGCGCCCGACGGAGGGGCGATCATCAACAAGCAGGCGAGCAGCATGCCTACGGATACCTTGCTTGAGCGTCGGGGAGCGATTGGGGTAGTTCTCTTTTTCATAAACTTGGGTTAAAATTGCAGACTGACCTGATTTTCGGTGATATGATACGTGAAGTCTTTACCGAACCGGATATCGTCCAGCAGAAAGACCAGTGATACGTTGTCGTAGTGGCCTACCAGGCTCCAGTGGTTCGGTGGGGTACCGCTAACGGCGAACTCGACCCCGTACCAGCGTTCGGCTTTAGCGATAAATTCGGTGAACGAATCTTGGTCGAACACCAGCGATCCCTCTTTCCACGCTACTATCTTTTCCGGAGCAAAGTGATACGAACGCGCTTGCCGGGTTTGCCGGTCGTAGGCCAGGGCGGTGCCGGGGGTTAGTAATCGGCTTTTACCTGGCTGATCGATCTTCACCTTCCCCTCTACCAACGCCACCTCCAGGGCGGGCTGATCGGGATAGGCGCGCACGTTGAAGGCGGTGCCCAGGGCCGTGGTGCGCAGGACTTCGGTGGTCACCACAAATAGGCGGGTGGAGTCTTTGGCCACCTCGAAGTACGCTTCGCCGACGAGGGTAACGTTTCGGATCGAGTTCGAATTCAGTAGGATCAAAGCGCAGGGTGCTTTCGGCGTTGAGCCACACCCGCGTGCCATCGGGCAAGCTGAATGATGATTTCTGACCAGCCGGATTGCTTTTTTCAACCGGGCTAGCAAGCGTCGCGACGGGCGAAAGAGCCTCGAACTGGGTGAGGTAGACCGAAAAAGCCGTCCCAAATACAACAAGGATCACCGCCGCCACTTTGGCCCAGTACAGCGGGGCGGTGGGTCGGAAGGAAGTCTTTGCTCGAGGAGCTTTCTGCGCCCGTTGCCAGATGGATTCGGCCAGGGCATCAGCGTGGGGTAATGGGCGTTCAGAAGATTTTTCTTGCCACACGCGCTGGAGTTCGCGGTAGACCAGCCGATTCTCTTCCGCCGCGGCCAACCACCGTTGGAGCAAGGCAGATTCTTCCGGGCTGGGGTCGCCCGACAGATGAATTCTGATTATTTGATCAAGGTTGGTCAAAGAAGTGTGCTAGGTGAGCCTGAATAGTGCTTAAACTATTTAGCGGTGCGTTACAGTTACATAACAACCATCGCCAGGCGATCCCCTAGTCAACACCGAAAAAAAATCAAAATAACTTATTAGTAGCTGTAGGATAGCGCCGCCTTAACCGTAATTATAATAAGATTGGCGCTTTATTGCGAATAGTGTAAGTATCGAGGGCAGAACTAATGAGGACAAAAAGGAAGTCAGGAGATCATTGCTCGTTCAAGGAAGTCTCTCGAGTAGGGTTTTCGCTTCTCCGAGAGATAGGCCTGAATAGCGCGTCGCATGTCCTTCACGGCAGCATCCAGGTGGTTTTCTACCGTTCTTTCCGAGATATCCATCAGTTGGGCTACCTCTCGGTGCGTCAAGCGCTCGTCTTTCACCAGTTGGTACACCATTTTTCGCCGGGGTGGCAGGGCTTCGCTGGCGGCAGTGATCCGTTCTTGCAACTCGGCATCCAGTAGTTGCTGTAGGGGATTATCTCGCTCAGCACGCTCCGCTTCATGATGATTATCCTCCGAATCGGGCGGCAGGTGGTTGGCTTTTTTCTTTAAGAAATTGAGGGCGTGATTTTTAACAGTCTGAAACAGGTAGCTTTCAAAGTTTTCCATCCTGAAGACGCGCTGCCGCTGCTTAAGGAGCTGCACCAAGGCATCGGATACCACGTCTTCGGCTTGGTGAGGTTGTTTTACAAACAGACGGGCAAACGATAGCAGCTTAGGATGATACAGCCTAAAAAATACCTTGAACGCTGCCTCATCGTTTTCGTCGGCGATTCGGAGAAGAACTCCTCTGATATTCATGGGTTGTGGTAGATGAAAAATTGGCGTACATCATCCGATGCAAGCTGATAAATACAAAGTAAGAAAGTCTCGGCATAAAAACTACTACCTGAGTCCGGTAGTTTGCCCCGTAAGGGTGCGCTCACTCGTACCGCAAGCTCTCTACCGGATTTAGTCGGGCGGTTTTCAGCGAGTGAAAGCTCATCGTCACGAAGGCCACCAGCAGCGCCGCGACTCTGGTGTCGTTTGTAGTTTTAATTGGCAAGGCCATACTACCCAGACTCTATAAACTTTCGCGTAGTAATTTCTAATTCGGAAATTAAACGCTAGATTGCTCTACGGATTATTACCTATGCCTAGGAAGATTAGATCACTTATTCAGGACCTGAAAAAAGCGGGCTTCTATGAAATTCCGGGAGGAAAAGGATCGCATCGCAAATTCGTACACGACGACTATGCCGGTGCGGTAACGTTAAGTGGAAAAACAGGTAATGATGCAAAAATTTATCAGGAAAAGCGGGTGCAAAAGGCCATTGAAAAAACCAAGTCATGAAGCACGTTGATCAATACCACAAATGGGTTGAGTGGAGCGAGGAAGATCAGGTTTATATTGGAAAGTGTCCTGACCTCATCACTGGTATTCACGGTGAAGATCCGGTTTCACTCTATTGTGAACTGTGTCAGGTGGTAGAGGAGGTGATTGATCATTTCACGTCACAAGGACGCCCGTTACCCTACCCCCGCGTTCGTCCAATGCAGGAAGTTGCTTAGCTTCTCACCAGCAGACGGTCACTGAGTTACTTTACGCAATTCATGGACGACTAGCTTTTGGTTACTCGTACCGCAAGCTCTCCACCGGGTTCAACCGGGCGGTTTTCAGCGAGTGAAAACTCATCGTCACAAAAGCCACTAACAGCGCGGCGGCACCCGCCAGCACGAACAGCAGGGCGTTGATGTCGGTGCGGTAGGCGAAGGCCTGCAACCAGCGGTCGATCAGGAAGTAGGCGATGGGCGCGGCCAGCAACGAAGCCACCACCACCAGCAGCATCACGTCTTTGAACAGCAGGTACACGATGTGCGGCACCGATGCACCCAGCATCTTGCGCACCCCAATCTCCTTGGTGCGCTGCTCGGCGGTGAAGGCCGAGAGTCCCAGAATGCCCAGCAGGGAGATTAACAGGCAGATGCCGGCCAGCACCGAGATCAGGCTGCTCTGCCGCTCGTCGGCCCGGTAAAGCTCGTCAAATTGTTCGTCCAGAAATTCGTATTCGAAGGGATGGTTGGGATCGTAGTCGGCCCATTGCTCCCGAATGTGGTCCATCGTCTCGGGCAGGTTCTCGCCCCGCAGGCGGGCAACAAAGGTATCGCCTCCGTTGGTGTTGGGAATAATAATCGTCGGCTCGATGGGGTTGTGCAACGAACTCACGTTGAAATCCTGCACCACGCCCACGATGCTACCCAGCTCCTCGCCGTGGAAGAACTTCATCCGCCCGTTCAGGGCGTCGTCGATGGTCGCGCCCTCCCGCTCCGGCACGTACCAGCCCAGGCGGCGCGCCGCCGTCTCGTTAACAATGAACGACTGTCCGTCGGTATCTCCGGCGAAGCCCGCGCGAAAATCCCGCCCCGCCAGCAGCGTCATGCCCATTGTGGCCAAATAGTTCTCACCCACCGCCAGGGTCTGAAACTCCTGCATCGTCAGGGCCGAGTCCACTTGTACCCGAAACACGGAGTTTCCGATATCCATACCGGGAGTGTTCCAAGCGGAAGAGGTGTTGACCACGCCCTCGTAGCGCTCCAGTTCGGTGCGGATCACCGGCAGTTGGTTGCGTACCAGTGTATCCGGCACCGGAATGAGCAGCAGATACTCGCGGTCGAAGCCCAGCTCCTGGTTGCGCACGAAGCCAATCTGGTCGCGCATCAGCAGGGTACAGATCACTACGGCAATAGAAATGGTGAACTGCGCCACCACCAGCGACTTGCGCAGCACGATGCCGGAGGCCGACGAGCGAAACGATCCCTTCAGCGATTTTATCGCCGACAATGAGGGCAGGTAGAAGGCCGGATACAACCCCGATACCAAGCCCATCAGCAGGGTGATGCCTATGGCCCCGCCCAGCAGCAACGGGTTGCTGAGCAGACTAAGCGACAGTTCTTTCTCTACCAGCGCGTTGAAGGGAGTGGCGTAGAGCACCACTGCCACCATCAGTAGCGCGATGGCCAACGCCAGCAGGGCCAGCAGCACCGACTCGCCCAGAAAAGACAGCACCAGCGCCCGGCGACTAGAACCCAGCACCTTGCGCATGCCAATCTCCTTGGCCCGATTGCCCGAGCGGGCGGTGGCCATATTCATGTAGTTGATGCCGGCCAGCAGTAGAATAAACAGGCCAATGCCTCCGAAGGCGTACAGGTAGGCCACGTTGCCCCGGGCCTCATCGCCCTCCTGCTGCGAGTAGAAGTGGACGTCGGCCAGCGGCTCTAGATAGAACCAGAATTTGCCCCCGATCTGGTCGCCGAAGGGTTTGATGTACTGGTCGAAGAAGGGAGTGATCTTGGTCAGGAAGCCGTCAGCGTCGTAGTTTTTCGGAAACAGTAGATACGTGTACACATCGGGGTTCCAGATGGCTTCCGAGTTAAATTCACCATCGCGCAACGACCACTCCCGGGGCTCAATACCGGAAATTAGCGCCTCGAACTTCAGGTGAGAATTGTCGGGCAGGTCGGCAATCACCCCCGTGACGGTGTGGTTCTGTTGGTCATCAAACAGCAGCAGCGTCTGGCCCAAGGCTTCTTCTTCGCCGAAGTACTTGCGCGCTAGCGATGCGGTGAGCACCACGCTGTTCTTCTCACGCAGCGCCGTGGTGGGGTCGCCTGCCAGAAACGGATGCGTGAACACGGTAAACACCGTAGAATCCGTGCGCAGCCAGTCTTCTTCGTTATAGAGGGCTTCATCGGCTCCCAACTGTCCGGCCCGGGGCACGCCAGCCAGGGGCACGCCAGCCCGAGGAATGTTCACTAGTGTGCGACCCATCTCCTCGAAACGAGCGAACGACAGCACCTCAGGGTAATCGTCGGCTAGCAAAGGCGCTACTTCGCGGGCCGCCCCCGACGAATGGAATTCCACACCCGGACCGGTCATATTGGTTACCAGGCGGTATATTTGCTCGTGTTGGGTGTGGTGCCGATCGTAGGTGAGATCGTTCTGGAGATACAGCAGGATGATGATGCTCACGGCGATGCCAATGGCCAGTCCGATGATGTTGAGTCCGGTGTAGAACCTGTCTTTCCAGAAGGTTCGGGAGGCAAACTTGAGGTAGGTGCGGAACATGCGCGTTTGGTGGATTAGGTGAGCCTTCCCCTCGTTCGTTTCGCAGGGAAGGTAGGTATTTTTCAAGGGAAGGAATACCTCCTTGGTGGGGCGTAACAAGAGGCGTACCAATGCTTATACCAGTCACTCAAGGCAGATTGGCGGTTGCCGAAGTGTTCGGTATCGACCGATCAGTGGTCGCTGGCGGACACCATATAAGCTTCTTGGTTTCATCAAAATTGGAACATCCAAAATTTGCCTTGGGTCGAAAATAGTGTACCTTTACCCCGCGGGTACGACCAGCTCCTGCTGAACTCCCCCAGGCCAGGAATGGAGCAAGGGTAGGCAGTCGTAGCGGTGCGATACCCGCTTTTTTCTCCTTCCGGCTTCGCCCTTTAATTCTCCAGTATGGCAGCCACCACCTTGGTTCAAGCGTCTGTAGTGGACGAAGTAAGACAAACTCTATTAAGTCTGGACCCTCTGGCTCAATCAGTGCTGTTATGTACATCATAAAAGTGAAGGGAAAAGCTAAAATTCCCGACTACATCCAACTGCGCGACGACAATTTTGTACTAATTGCTTACTTTCGAGCCGATCGCGCGCTTAAAAAACTGGAAAAATACGGACTAGCCGGAAAAGAACAGGCCCTGCAAGCCGTTATTGACGTGCTACCCTACGGCAAGCTCCGCAAACTAGAAATTTGATCATCCGTAACAAGTAGTTTGCTCTCCTTCAATCAATCATTCACTCATTCAATAAATCTCTAGATGGCTGACGAATTCTCTAACCATCCGGTGGTGCACGTGGAAAACGTCTGCGTCTTTCAGGGACACAACGTGGTGCTGGAAAACGTGAACTTTAGCGTGAATAAGGGTGACTTCGTCTACATCATCGGACGCACCGGCAGCGGGAAAAGTTCGTTGCTGCGCACGCTTTACGCCGACCTGGAACTACGCTTGGGTGAAATGGAAGTAGCGGGTTACTCGATCAAGCGGATCAAAAAAACGGAGGTGCCCTTTCTACGGCGTCGCCTGGGGATCATTTTTCAGGATTTTCAACTGTTTGCCGACCGCACGGTGGACGAAAACCTAAAATTTGTGATGCGGGCCACCGGATGGAAAGACCGGGTGAAGATGAAGCAGCGCTTGTCCGATGTACTCGTGCGGGTAGGCCTGGGTTCGGCGGGTTTCAAAAAACCGCACCAACTCTCGGGTGGCGAGCAGCAACGCGTTGCCATTGCCCGCGCCCTGATCAACGAACCGCTGCTGCTGGTGGCTGATGAACCCACGGGCAACCTCGACCCCCAGGTGTCGGAAGGCATCTTCAAATTGTTCTTAGAGATCAACCGGCAGGGCACCACCGTGCTGATGGCCACCCACAACCATGAATTCGTGAAGAAGTATCCCTCTCGGGTGCTTAAGTGCGAAAATGGTCACCTACGTGACTCATTGGGAGAAAATTTTGACTTGGCGAGCTATTATTAGCCCCTTATCCTTGGCCACAAGTTCCTTGCAATTTTGACCAGTAACCAGTTCTTACGTTGTAACCTTTACTACCATACCTAAACGCCCTGGGTGCTACAGTTCTTCTTTTCATCCCGCGTATTACGCAACCACAATGCATTGTCTGGAATGTACTATTCACGGCAAATTTTCTGATACTTCAAATAGAATGGTATTCTGCCAAGAGTTGTTGTCTTTTTATAATAGTGTGAGTGGCTCCGAATAGTTGATATCTACTTAATGAGTATAAATGACCAGCAGTACGGTGATTATATTCACGATCATACATAACCACCCTCCCCTCCTCAATCTCCATGAGAATTTTATAGCGATAGCGTACGGAACTTGCACGGGTCACAGAAGCAAAGTAAACATACCCCGTATGCGCCTTCACTTGTCCTTTCGATGCCCCGGTGTCTAGCTACACCTACGACATTCACCTGCGGGGCTTCGATACTCTGGTGCGCTACACCCAATCCTACGCTCAAACCAATACCCTAACGCTTGTTATGATCGATAACCGCCCTGTGTTCAACTACAACACCGGTGGTCAAGAAGCTGGATTTCTACGTCAACGGAAGGAATCTGCTGGGTAATGACAGCCGTGAGTACTACGGCACGGATCGTATCGGGCGCTCGTTGCTGGGTGGGGTGAGCTACAATTTTTAGCGTATAGGGCTTCAGCTTTACGTTTCTTGTACCGGTGTCAATCCCCGCTTCGCGCCCACGTCCAGCATAAATTGATAGCCGCTCTCCTTGGTGTTCTCAATCTTACCGTCCAGAATGGCTTCGCGGATTTCGTTCTTGATCTCGCCCACCACCCGCGAGGGCGACAGGCCGAATGTCTGCATGATGTCTTCCCCGGTGATGGCGGGCTGGAAGTTGCGCAGCTGGTCTTTTTCCTCTACCTCGGCCATCTTGCGCTCCACCGCGTCGAAGTTGCGCAGGTAACGCTCCACCCGCCGGTGGTTCTTCGAGGTGATGTCGGCCCGGCACAGCATCATCAACGCATCGGTGGCGTCGCCCGCTTCGTAGAGCAGCCGCCGCACCGCCGAATCGGTGACCACCTCCTTCACCAGGGCAATGGGCCGCAGGTGCAGGCGAACCAGGGTTTGCACCAACCGCATCGGCTGGTCCATCGGCAGCTTGAGCTTGCGGAACAAGAACGGTACCATCCGCGCGCCCTTGTCCTCGTGCCCGTGAAACGTCCAGCCCACCTTGGGATGAAAACGCTTGGTAGCCGGTTTGGCGATATCGTGCAGGATGGCCGCCCAGCGCAACCACAGATCGTCCGAGACCTGCGCCACATTGTCGAGCACCTGGAGGGTGTGGTAAAAGTTGTCTTTGTGCGACTTGCCGTCGATGGTTTCCACGCCCAGTAGCTTAAGCATATCCGGAAAAAACTGCGCGAGCAAACCAGCGTGGTAGAGCAGCTTGAAGCCGTAGGAAGGCACCGGCGACAGAATGATCTTGTTCAGTTCGTCGGTAATGCGCTCTTGGGAGATAATCTTTAACCGCTCGGCGTGCTGCCGGATGGCCTCGAAGGTGTCAGGGGCAATGTCGAACGACAGCTGGGAGGCGAAGCGCACGGCCCGCATCATGCGCAGGGGATCGTCGGAAAATGTGATGACCGGATCGAGCGGAGTGACGATCATCCGGCGCTTCAGGTCAGTCACCCCGCTGAAGGGATCGAGCAGCTCGCCGTAGTCGTTGGCGTTCAGGCTGATGGCCATCGCGTTGATGGTGAAGTCGCGCCGCCGCTGATCGTCTTCCAGGGTGCCGGGTTCCACCTCCGGTTTGCGCGAGTCGGCCCGATACGATTCTCGGCGGGCACCCACAAACTCCAGTTCATAGTCGCGGTGCTTCAGTGCGGCGGTGCCGAAGTTCTTAAACACGCTCACCGCGGTGGTGCGACCCGGCAATTGCTGCAAGGCTTTCGCCACTGCTTGCGCCAGTGCTACTCCATCGCCCACGCACACGAAGTCAACATCCTTAGAGGGGCGGTCTAGCAGCAGGTCGCGCACGTAGCCACCCACCACGTAGGTAGACACGCTTGTTTGTTGGGCTACCTGGGCCACAGTGGCAAAAACGGGATGTTGATTAAGCGCTTCGGAGAAATTCATGCGTTGGATAACGGGACAGCGCAAAGGTAAACCGAGTGGGGGACGTAGCCAAGTAAACCGACAACAACCAATACTGGTGAGTAGTAATAAAAATTTAACGTACTAGATAGATCTCCTACGTAGGATCGGCATGTATTTTGAAGTTCTCTTTGGTAGGGATACGCGCCATTGCTATCTTTCAACCAAACAACTTTACTATGATTACTCTCATGAAACCCTCCCTTATTTTCTTCCTGCTCGTTGGCTCAATCTCGCACCAAGCACAAGCCCAAGAGCCCACTGCTACCAACGACGATGGGTCATTTGCTCGCAACAGTGTTTTTGTTGAACTAGGAGGGAACGCACTTATCTATTCAGTGAATTATGACCATAAGTTTTTTGACCACGCCAGTGCCCGTATTGGTGCGATGTATCTTTCGGTTTCTGCCAGTGATCCTAATTCTCTTGACGGACGAGTATCCTTGTTTTTGGCCCCTATCATGGCAAACTATCTCGTAGGAGATGGTAATAGCCGACTCGAAGTAGGGGGTGGGTTAATAGTAGTCGGAGCAAGCGGAGGCGGGACAGTAGAAAATGAGCAAATTGATCAATTCAGAGGAGGTGGAGTTGGTTTCACTAGTACGGTTGGCTACCGACTGCAACCCCGTGATGGTGGCTTTTTGTTTCGCATTGGATTCACACCAGTAATTGCTCCAGGGACGTTTATACCCTGGTTTGGACTAAGTTTCGGGGCAACTTTTTAAACGTGACCGAAGACAAAATACTAACCTTACCCGCCCTGTCGGATCGACTCACCTTTGACCGGCCGACGGGCAAGCGAATCATCTTTACCAACGGCTGCTTCGATATACTGCACCGCGGCCACGCCACCTACCTGCAAGCCGCGCGAGCAATGGGCGATCTGCTCATCGTAGGCGTCAATGCCGACGCTTCGGTGCGCCGCCTCAAGGGTGAAAACCGACCGATTAACAATGAACAAGACCGGGCCTACCTGCTGGCTAGTCTGGCGGCCGTCGACTACGTCGTGATCTTTACCGAAGACACTCCCTACGAACTACTCAGGCAAATCTGCCCCGACGTGCTGGTGAAGGGGGGTGATTACCAAATCAACGAGGTCATCGGCCGCGAATTTGCGCAAGAGGTGCAGCTCATCGACTTCGTGGACGGCTACTCCACCACCCGCCTGATTCAGAAGATGAAATAGTCCAGTAGTTGACAGTCTACAGTTTGAAAGTTGATAGACGATAACTACTCTGGGCTATGGACCATCGAACTATCGACTTATCAACTATGGACTCATCATCTCAAAGGCACTGCGGTAGGCGTTCGATCTCGTTGATGTAGTTGAGTAATTCTCCGTAGAACGGGTGGCTGCCCAGCGTGGCACTGTCGCCCACCACCACCAGCATCTTCCGGGCCCGGGTCAGGGCCACGTTGGTGCGCCGAATATCTCCCAAGAAGCCAATTTCTCCCTTCGCATTGGAACGCACCAAACTAATATAGATCACGTCGCGCTCGCGTCCCTGAAAGGCGTCCACCGTATCAATGGTGAGCAGCGCTTGCAAGGGTTGCAGCGCTTCGGCTTCAGAAAACAGTTCGGTGAGCACGCGCACCTGCGCTTTGTAGGGCGCAATCACCCCGAACGTGATCTGGTGCTCAAGCAGGTAATCAAAACATACTTCTTCCACCGTATTTAGAAAATGCTTGAGCAGCAATTGCGCTTCCTCCGCGTTGAAGGTGCTTAGCGTTTCAGCTTCCTTTTGTTCGGCAAAGCCGCAGCCTGCCGTATCGAGCCAGGTGACGGGCGGTTGTTCGCCTAGCGTGGCGTTGCGCACGCTTTCGTGGGCCACCAGGGCGTCCTGGTAGAAGTAGCGTCCCGAAAAGCGCATAATTTGCTCGTTCATGCGGTACTGCACCTGTAGCAGTGAATCGACCGTCGAAGAATCTCTATTTTGATGCCGCTGAATGCACTTCTCGAACAGCGTCTCGCTCAAGCCTTGCTGGGCGGCTTCGTACGATTTCACGGTCGGAGGAAGCTGAAAGTGATCGCCCGCCAGAATCACCCGGTCGGCCTTGAGTACCGGAATCCAACTGGCGGCTTCCAGCGCCTGGGCGGCCTCGTCGATGAACACCGTATCGAAGCGGTAGCCCTTCAACTGGTTGCTGGCGGCACCCACCAACGTGCAGGCCACCACCTGGGCCAGGGCGAAAATGTCGGCCACGATGTATAACTCCAACTGATGGGCTTCCTCCCGCAGTTGCGACGCCTCGCGCAGCAGGTGCCGCCGCTGGTTGCGCTCCGGCGTACCAAACTTGCGCTTGTGCTTCAGACCCAGCTCCTTCAACTCTTCGGCACGGCGGCGCAAGGTTTTGAGGTCCTTGTAGTAGGGGTGCTTGGTGATCCGGGCGTTGATGGTTCGGCCCAGGTTGGTCTCGTCCACCCGCGCCGGATGGCCCAGCCGAACCACCTGCAACCCCTGTTCACTCAATTTTTCGGTGAGCAGGTCGACGGCGGCGTTGCTGGGAGCGCACACCAGCACCTGCTGCTCCACGTAGGCGGTTTGCACGATGGCCTGCACCAGCGTAGTGGTTTTGCCGGTGCCGGGCGGACCGTGCACAATGGCCACGTCCTGCGCCCGGATCACCAGATCCAGGGCTTCGTTCTGACTGTCGTTCAGGGAGGGCACACGAGGAGCGGGCAGTTTAGAAAAGCGGGCCGCAGCGTGGCCGAGCAGCACCTCGCGAAGCTCGAGCAGGCGGGGCCGCTTGGCCTCAATCACCTGCTTGAGCGCCTTTTCCATCTCGCGGTAGGCCATCTCGTCGAAGAGCAGGTCTACGCCCAGTCCACCGCCCGCCGCCCAGTCGGGCAGTTTACTGGTATTTAGGGTGATGGTCATGATGGAGCGGTTGGCCTCGTTCACCACGCCCGACACCGCCGAGCGTTCGTCGCCGGGATGGGTGAACAGACGAACGATCTTACCCGATTGAAAGGCCCCGCGGGGCAGGTGAGCGTCGGCCCGGGATACGCGCACCACCACCTTTTCGCCCAGGCTGTAGTTCTGCCCAGACAGGGTGACCGGGTGCCAGCACAGACCGTTTTTTTTACGATCTTCTAACGAGGCATTAAGGATTTTCTGGCGGTAGTATTCCAGGTCAGCTTCTTTCTCCAGGCGTAAAAGATGAATCTGATGCTGAAGTTCTTCGGGACTGCGGTTCATGAGGCAACGGGATGCGGGCGAGCAACAATTAGGAACTAATTGGTAGTTCTTAAAAGCAGATTATTGAAATTTTGTTCCTGATCCTTTCTAAACCGTCGGGGTTTACCTACCTATCGGAATGAACTTCTTAGCGCACTTCTTTTTATCCCATCGAACCCCGGAACTCGTGGTCGGCAGCTTCTTAGGCGACTTTGTCCGGGGAAAGCAGTATCAAACTTTTGATCCTGAGATTGGACGCGGGATTCTGCTGCACCGCGAGATCGACCGCTTCACCGATGCGCATCCGGTGTTTCGGCAGAGCAAACGACGACTCGTCCCGCAGCAGGGGCACTACGCCGGAGTGGTGGTGGATGTTTTCTATGATCATCTGCTGGCGCGGCACTGGGTAAATTACTCAAGCGAACCCCTATCGGACTTTGCGCAACGTATGTACGCCGTTTTGCAGGATTATAACGGGCAGTTCCCGCCCCTGGCGCAGCGGGTACTTGGTTATATGCAAACCCACGACTGGCTGACCAATTATCAGTACGCAGAGGGCATTAGACAGACTCTTTCCGGAATGCAGCGCCGTGCCAAGTTTCCCAACCAAATGGGACAAGCAGCGAATGGGCTAACTGAGAACGAATCTCTTTACGTTCAAGAGTTCGATACTTTCTTCCCCCAATTGCAACAGCATGTAGACAGATTCTAGGGGCATCAAATATTACCATACAATTCCGTTCATCGCTCGTAAGCCTTCACTCGAGGCTCGAGTCCGTACTGACTCGAGCCTCACATCAACGTTGACTCGAGCCTCACATCAGTGTTGACTCGAGCCTCGAGCCAACACTGATGCGAGGCTTAGGTGGAGGGGATAAGCATTTTTGCCCCCGGCCTTGCCTGCTTGGCCCTTCTGAACCGGTTTTATTCCGTACGACAGAAGGGCGCAGTTTTTACGATAGGAGAATATTAACAAAAAAATAACCGATAGATTTCGTCTTACGCGGCTCCCTACCGTACCTTGCCGATAATCTACTGTACTAACCTATGATAATTCCGATTCAGCTCGTGGTTTTTGATATGGCGGGCACCACCGTAGCGGGTCACCACGAAGTGCACCACGCCCTGCAGCAAGCCCTGGCCCACGAAGGACACGAAATCAGCTACGAAGAAGCGAACGTAGTGATGGGCTATCCCAAACCGGTGGCCATTCGGCAATTACTAGAAAAGCGTGGAGCAGCCGAACAAGCCACCGATGCTTACGTCGATCAAATTCATCGGGACTTTGTGGGGAGGATGGTTGATCACTACGCCGACGGGGCAGAGGTTCGCGAAAAAGAAGGAGTACAGCGCACCTGGAACGCACTGCGCGCCCAAGGAATCCGCATCGCTTTGGATACCGGTTTCAGTCGCCCCATCGCCGACGCCATCATCAACCGATTGGATTGGCGGGAACTTATCGATGCTAGCGTGACCAGCGACGAGGTGAAGCGGGGTCGTCCCCATCCGGACATGATCTTCCGGGCGATGGAGCAAACCGGCGTCTCGGACGTACGGGCAGTAGCGAAGGTGGGCGACACCGCCTCGGACTTGCAGCAGGGCACTGAGGCCGGATGTTCCTACGTAGTGGGCGTTACCACGGGAGCCTATTCGGCGGAGGAGTTGAGGCAGGAGCCGCACACGCACCTGATTGAGCAGTTGCCGGAGGTGTTGACGATCCTTGGGTTTGATCAACCGAGTCAGTCTAGCTTACGATGAAGAAGCCCCGGATAGCCGACTTCCCATTTTTCACCGTAGAGTGATTCGTACTTTACGGTAATCTTTATGGATTTATCCTTTACTTCTTTTGTATAAGGAACAACGTACTCTCTTTTGAGTATTTGTAGTAGCTCCCACGTTTCTTGCTGAGGTACAACCATATCCGGAAAAAGGTCGCGATAATTTTGGTAAGCAGCAGAATCAGGAAGACCGTTTTGTCTGGCTATTTCTCGTGCTAAATCCGCGGTAGTTGAGTAGAGACTGTCTTCGTAATCAATAGAAACCTCACGAATAATGGCTGGGCCAATGCCATTGTTTTCAATATAGAATTGATAGAAAGCGGTATCGCTGGTTACCCAATAGGCATTGGATAACTGCAAACGGGGCCACACGGCGGCGTGCTGCTGCTGGCGCAGGATGTAGGTTTGGTAGACCGTGGTCACCATCGCGCAAATGCTGACGATGGTAGCGGCAATGGCGATGATAATTTCGGTCCGGGGACGTCGTTGGCTAATTTCAGGCATAGCAGAGCATGTGAGTACGCAAAGTAGTGAATCTTACCCTTGCGAAGCAACCTGAACAAAAACTAAGACCATGACTGCCTAGCAACGGGGTGCTATAACACTTTACCCACCTTAATCAACACCGTGATGGCGCCGTCGCCGTTGAGATACGTTTGAAACATGGTTTTCAGTCCGACCGTATACTGCTGCTTGGCACGCACTTCCTGCTCCACGATCACGCTGCCGCCCAGTGAGAAACGGTGGTCCGGCAACCCTTCGGATGCGCGACCCCCCGGATACGGTCGATAAAGTTGATCCTGTACGTATATGAGTGAGGGGCCGGTTCCGACCTTGAAGTGATACGCGCGGTCGTTGCTAAAGGGAGAAAAGAAAACGTTGCCGTCGAGGTGTACGGTAGCGGTTCTGGTGGGTAAGCCGAATTGGTACCGGTCGTACCACCGCGAGTCGCCGTAACCCGCCCCAACCGCCAGCGAACCGCTGAAGTAACGGTTCCAGCGGCGAAGCGCTTCCCCTTATAATTTCAGCACGTATACGTCACCGGTTCCTAAGAGAGATATACCTACTCCCAATTTTACCTCGTCCACCGGTTGTGAGTAAACGGGCCGCGGCAACTGAACGAACGAAACGAGGAAAATTATAAATAGCAAACAGTAGCGAAGCATAGGCGGAATAAACAATGGTTCTGTGGCCATCCGCTCAAAATTCGATCCAACCTAAGGTATCCACTTCCCCTCACCAAAGTCGGGTTTGCGCTTCTCCAGAAAGGCGTCGCGACCTTCTTTGGCCTCGTCGGTCATATAGGCCAGGCGGGTGGCTTCTCCGGCGAACACCTGTTGCCCCACCATCCCGTCGTCGGTGGCGTTGAAGGCAAACTTAAGCATCTTGATCGAGGTGGGTGATTTCTGTAGGATTTCCTGCGCCCAGGCGTAGGCGGTGTCTTCCAGTTCATCGTGGGGCACCACGGCGTTCACCATGCCCATGTCGTAGGCTTCCTGCGCCGAGTAGTTGCGGCCTAAGAAAAAGATCTCGCGGGCGCGTTTCTGACCCACCATTTTGGCCAGATACGCCGAGCCGTAGCCTCCGTCGAAGCTGGTGACGTCGGCATCGGTTTGCTTGAAGATAGCGTGCTCTTTGCTGGCCAGCGTGAGGTCGCACACCACGTGCAGGCTGTGCCCGCCACCCACCGCCCAGCCGGGCACCACGGCAATCACCACCTTGGGCATAAAGCGCATGAGCCGCTGCACTTCCAGAATGTTGAGGCGCGGCACGCCCCCATCGTCCACGTAGCCCTGATGACCGCGCGTGCGCTGGTCGCCACCGCTGCAAAAAGCGTATACTCCGTCTTTCGGTGAGGGTCCTTCGCCCGACAATAGCACTACACCAATCGTCGGATCCTCGCGAGCGTCTAGGAAGGCTTCGAATAGTTCGGCTACCGTTTTGGGCCGAAAAGCGTTGCGCACCTCGGGACGGTTAAAAGCGATGCGCGCCACTCCGCTGGATTTGCGGTAGGTGATGTCTTCGTAGTCTTTGACGGTGGTCCAGGAGGCCTGACTCATACTAAACGTCTTCTTCTTCGGTGTTGGTGCTGATGCGCTTGGGTTCGGAAGAGGAACTTCCGAAAATCTGGGTAGGAATGATCTTACGGATAAACGAAGAACCGCCCTGATCCGATTGGTTTTGTTCGGCTTCGGCTTCCCGCAGGGCGCGTTGCCACATTGGGGCGAAACCCTGGGCACTTTCGGTCATGATGGCGATGGCCCGCTGGTACACGTGCAAATTCATCACCTCGCGCCGACCCGGCTTCTGCGCCAGCGTCTGGTTGGTGATGCGCAGGTTTTCGTTCTCTTTCTTAAGGCGATCAATCTCCAATCGACGTCCTTCAGTGGCCTCCGCCTCGATCTCCATCTTGTTCTGTAAGTGGTTTTTCAAGGTGCCAATTTCGCGGCGCAGCGAATTGCGCTTCATGTTCTCGCGCATGTAGGTGATCAGGACAACGAGTAACCCGATGCCCAAGCCAATCAGAAAGGGAGGTATCAGAACGTTTAAATCTTGCATAGTAATTTTGTGGGTTGGATAGAAAACTGTTTTTCTACGTATATAGTAACTGAATTAGGCCGTATTGGTTTTATTTTGATAAACGCCTCGTCCGGAGTTGTAATCACCGCTCCGCGTTCTCGAACAGATTAAACTGCACACCCACTTGCCCGTTGATGCCCAGGGTGCTAAAACCGTAAACCTCAAAGTAGTCGGCATTGCTCAGGTTTTTAACGTCGGCGAAGAAAGATAGTCCGTTAGCCACCCGGTAACTTGCGTGGGCATTGAGGAGCAGAAAAGCATCCAGGGTAGCTGCGTCGGTGCTGAACGAATCAAAATTGAAGTAGAGGTCGTCCCGCTGGCTTTGGTACTGCGCCTGCACCGATAGCATCAGTCGCGGGATAGGGGTGAAGCGTAACGCGCCTGATACACTATGCCGGGGCCGTCGCAGAAGGTCGGCAAAGGTAGAATCCTGCTCCTGGCTGTTCGGTTGGGTGGTAGTGCCCTCTATATAGGTATACTGTCCGTTGATGCTCCACCGCTCGTTTAGTTGCCAGGATGCCTCCACCTCCAAGCCCACCCCGTTCTGCCGGTCTTGATTTACGTAGCCGTTCACGAACCCAATCACCTGATCAATCCGACGCCGGAAGTAGGTGGCTTGCCCCGTAGCGCGTCCATCCGTTGAAGCCCACTGCCCGCCTGCTTCTACCGTGCGGCTCCGCTGGGGCTTTAGTTCGGGACTACCCCAGGGGTTAGCGTACAATTGGTACAAAGTAGGCGCCTTGAAACCGGTACCGAACGCAGCAAACGCCTTGAGGGTAGGGGTGAACTGGTAGGAGGGAGCCACCGATACCGTAGACGCTTGTCCAAACTGACTGTGGTCATTGTAGCGATAGCCCAACTCAGCATTGAAGCCGCTGCTCGTATGGACCAGCAGCGTAGCGTACGGACTCACAATGGTAGATGAAGGATTGGTGCGTACGGTAGCCGTGTCTTGCATCTGTTGCTGCTGGGCGTTCACGCCCACCATGAGTTGTAGAACGTTGCTTAGGGTGACACTAGCGTAGGCGTCGCCCTGGTGGAAGCGCCCGTCGAACCGGGTTTCGCCGTACTGTGAGCGGAAGGTGCGTTGGGTGCGGGTGTAGCCGTAGTGTCCGTGCAGGGTTAGCCGACGAAGATTTATCTCGGCTTGCAGCCCCGGGTTGAGTAAGCGCAGGACGTAAGTATCGGCCGCATCGGTAAACGCCCCGGCATCGTTGTGTCCGTTCATGGCCGAGTAGCGAATAAAAGGACTCACCCGAATCCGCTCGTGGGGAGTGAGGTGCACCGTTGCCTGCAAGCCATCGCGGCGGGCGCCGTCGCGGTCGTAGCCGGTGCTATCGGGCGGGGGGACGGCCTCACTGAGTCCGTCGGTGGCCCAGCGTTGGTAGCTCACATCATAGCCCACCCGACCCGCCGTGCCGCGCACGCCCAGGGTGCCCTGCCGGGTGTTGAGCGAACCCCACGCCGCCGACCCGTAGACCGACAGCGGATAGGACTTGGCATCACTCCGGGTGATGATATTCACCACTCCCGCAATGGCATCGTTGCCGTAGAGCGTCAACTGGCTGCCCTTGAGAATTTCAATGCGCTCAATCTGTTCGGGGGCGAGCAGGCGCAGGTCGAAGGTGCTGCCCAGTAACGTAGGGTCGCTTACGGGTTGGCCATCGATCAGGATGAGGGTGTAGGCAGCGTTGGCGCCGCGCAGGTAGAGACTACGGTCTTTGGCGGGGTTGCTGTAGGCACCGTTCACAATGATGCCCGCCTGGGTTTGCAGCAGTTGGGCCACATCACTGCCCGCCTGTCGCTCAATATCCGCCCGGGTGATGATCTGCACCGGCTTGGCCGTCTCCCGCAGCGGCAGCGGCACCTTGGAAGCAGTGACCACAATTTCGTTCAGCAGCACGCTGTCGGCGCTCACCTGGCGGGTATCAGTAGGGATTTGGCCGAAACCAGGAATCAGCGCACCAAGCACTAAAAGGAAAGTGACCGGGAAGAAGCAGTAGGACATGCCAGCAATTAAGTTGAGGTGATGGGCTGGCAGAAAAAAGGAGGGAGGAGTGCTATCGAAGTCAGTCCCCTACACGCTGCGAAGGGCAAGCGTGTGCGGGTTGGGTAATATGTCCCTACCGTAGGCTCGATCACAATCCTGACCTTTCCTCCGAAAGCCCGAATGCATTTCACCGTAGGGCAGGTCTCCTGACTCGTCCGGCTACCCCGACCTTCCCATCGTGCGTGGCAAACGTAGCCGAGCAAAACAGTGGTCATTTGTAGGGGCAGCCCGTTGATGGACTTACAGTTGCGGGGACAGTTTCGGTTTTTCCGGTCAAGTAGACCAAAGCACCGGATTCCCTTTTAATCGGCACGGGCGTGACGGGCCCGTGCTGAACCCTGAGTGAGGGGTAAAGGTAGGAAAAGAAATGAAATCAGTACGGAAAATACGAGAATGGTTTGGTGCATTGCTCGGGCAGTCCGGTAAACCTACTGATTGAAAGTAGGGTTTACCCGTATCTAAAACTACACTAGAGACAGGCTACCCCTTCAACGACTGCCACCGAACCAACAACCATTTGTCATCTACCTTCCGGTAGACACTAGTATAGCGCAAGTCCACCAGGAATGCATCGCCCTGATACCGACCGCTCACCCGTACCAAACCATCGACCAAGGCGGTTTTTCCAAACGTTTGTACCCGCAGAATTTGCTGCGGATCGAACGACTGATAGACGACGTTCTTCGCTGCTACGCTGCTTACCAAGTCATTCGCTGATTCTTCTAGGCCATTGCTGTGAATGTATAGTAAGTCCGGATGCAGCATTGTCCGCAGCGCGGCGGTATCGGCGGAGATCATGGCGGCGAAGCGCGTGCTTTCGGCCTCCAATACACCGGGTGCGGCGTCGGCCTGAGCAAAGGTTAACTGAGGCAAATAGACCAGGCAAATTACCAGAAGAGTGCATCGAGCTGAACTGAGGTTTTTCATGTTTTTCGGGGCAGCGTAAGCGGTCAACTTACTAGATTGGGTAGCATCAAAATTATGCATTTCAATCAATTAAATTACCTGATATCGGTTTTCTGGCTTGGGTTGTGTTACTTCGAGTTTTTAAATAGTTACACTTAATTTTTTTCCGATGGCTGAAGTAGTTCAACTCAAGAAAGTAGTTTCTCACAAATACGCCGACATCTTGCGCGTATCCGGTGAACCCACGCTCATCATTCAGTCCACTTCCACCTCAATACCACTGGCCGATTTCAAGAACATTTTTTCAGAGGCCGGGGCCATTATTGAGCAGGAAGGAATTACCAAACTCATTTTTGACAAGCGCAGCTTCAAGGTGTTTGATCCGGAAGCGATGGAGTGGTATTTCACCGCGTGGAAAGAGAAGATGTTTGACCACGGCCTGCGCACGCACCTAAGATTATGCCCGAGAGCCTACCCTTCAAGTACAGTGTCGACGCCAGCCGAAAAAGTATCTACGAGCGCTTTCCCAAGGGTAAGTTTCGACAGATGGATATTCAGTACGTCGACTCCATCGAAGAGGCGGTAGCGCGGTAGCGGACTAGTCCCTGGTTTTTAAAGCGCCAAGTTGCCCCAATACCGCTTCAATGCTGTTTTGCTCCCACCGAGAACCATCAAATTCTACCACCCAGCGACGGGGTGACCCCTCCAGCACCCGCACCAATGGGGCGTTGTCCCGATCATCTACTACGGTGTAACCGCCTCGTTCTAGGGCCCGGCGGGTCCAGAACGCAGCGAGCGATTCGCCCTGAAGCCGGACGGGCTGCCCGGCGGGTCGAGAGATTCCAAAGATACCCGTGCCCCGGTCAAAGGTAACTTCCTCACTCTCGAACATCGATCCCAACGCGCCACGGAGAACCAAATCTTCGGGCATCCCCGACTGTAATTCCCCCCCGCGCATCAACCACAACTGATCGGCCACCAGCAGGACAAAGTCTACTGCGTGGGTCAACAACAAAACGGTTTTTTGGTAATCATGCGCCAGGCGGAGCAGCAGTTGCAGCACGGCAATACGGTTAGATACATCCAGGTGGGCAGTTGGCTCGTCAAGGACAAGTAATGGGGTGTCTTGGGCCACCGCCCGAGCGATCATCACCTGCTGCCGTTCACCGTCGCTCAGGGTGCCAACCGGACGGTGGACAAAACGCTGGGTATTGGTTTGCTCTAGTGCATTGCTTACCGCACGTTTATCTTCTTGAGACATTCGGCCGAACCACCCGGTGTAAGGAGTGCGGCCGGTAGCTACCAGGTCGTAGACCGTCAGGTTGGCATCGGGCGCTTCGGTGAGCACTACGGCCAGTTGGGTCGCTCGCTGCATCGGACTAAGGCTAAGGAGGGGATGGCCGTTGAGGAGTACGCGTCCTCCTAGGGGAAGCTGCATGCCGGTTATGGTCCGCAGCAAGGTGGACTTTCCGCATCCGTTGGGGCCCAGTAAGGCAATAATTTGACTGGGCAATGCGTGAAATTCCAAACGTTCGGCCACCGAATGCGTGTGCCGACCGCGGCGGTAGCCAACGCAAAGTTGCTCGGCAGCAAGAAGAGGATCGGGAAAGGGTGCATTCATAAGCCGCTCAAGGTACAATACATTGGTAACAAAATAGAAAGCAAGCCATGAAGCGATCAAAAACTTAGGAAAAGGTGATATTCATGGGCTCAGACACGCTTTTGCAACTGGTCCGATATTTCGGTATTAGTTGGAAAATGGCCCGGGTTTGCGCTATATTCAGACTTTTTAGAACACAATTTGGGCTGCTGTGAAACAGCCAGGCGACGGTGATCTATACGCATGCCGTCATGGCATAATGAGCACGGAAGCGCTGCGCGGTATTTAGGAGTCCGCTGGACAAGTTAAATTTAGTTAGTGATGATGGACAGAAGCGTAAAAAATATAATGGATACAGACGCAATTGTGTCTATCCAGATGTTAGGGCTCATTTGAAAAGACAACCAAATGATTGATATTTGAGCTAAAACGCAACGACATACGAAAACTGCTATAATATCTAGCGAATCCGACGCTAATATGACCCTATTCATAGCGTTAGCCAACGAGTTAGGATTTAAGATCAAAATGCTAGAAGGAGAAGAAGCTGAAGACTTGGCAATGGCACATGCGATTGAAGCAAAAAAGACGGGGGAATATGCAGACACTCAGGATTTCATCAAAAGCCTTCGTCAATGAATTTTCAGATTGATAAGTTCTTTGCAAAAGTATTTTCGTAGACTAACAATAAATATCCACAAAGACGATGAAAAAGGAACTACTGAGAAGAATCACCATGAATCCGAATATATGCTTTGGAAAGCCTACTATTCGTAACATGCGCTAACCGGTGGAGATCATGCTCGATTTATTGGTCGCTGGCATGACTAACGAAGAGATCTTAGCGGATTACCCCGACTTAGAAAAGGAAGACCTGCAAGCCTGTATTCTTTTCGCCAACGAGACGATTCGAGTAAAAAGCATTCATAGCGTGGTGGTGTGACATGAAATTTCTAGTAGACGCTCACTTGCCGATGCATCTAGTCTATTGGCTAAGAGAGAGGAGACACGATGTGATCCATACCCGTGAACTTCCACTCATAAGCCCGGCCGGTGGCTGTATTAGACGTTAGAGCCATTGTCCCTGCAACTGAATGGATAATGCTATTTGATTCTAAACAGGGGCACACTATCAAATAATTTCCGTAGTTATACCAATATGGATCCGCAGCAAACCTACCTTTCTCAGCACCCGAGCGCACTCCTCCTTGAGTCACTGTCAAACGAGTCGCTTACTTCCTATCTGCAGCAGCAACAGTGGCTGGGCCCCCACGAAGCGATAACAAGGACTGAAAAACCGGGCGAAGGAAACATGAACTTCGTGGTTCGGGTGCAAACCAACCAGCGTTCGTTTATTCTGAAACAAGCGCTCCCCTGGGTGCACCGCTTTCCGCAGGTAGCGGCACCCGTAGCACGGGGCAAAATGGAAGCGATTTTTTACCAACTCATCGACGACCACGCGGAGCTGTTGACCTACACTCCCGCATTAATTGGGTTCGACGCGCACCACTACGTGCTGGCACTGGAAGACCTGGGCACCGGTGCTGACTTCACGCATCTTTATCATTCGCCTGAGCAAATCACGGAGGAGCAATTGGGGCAGCTTGTCCATTTTCTCTCTCTCTTGCACCGGGTCCGGGCGGAACCGGGCGGGTCTCGTTCGTTGCAAAACCCGGACATGCGGAAGCTTAACCACGAACACATCTTTCGATACCCCTTTGAGGAAGACAACGGCATGGACCTGGATGCCGTGCTTCCCGGTTTACAGGCCGTCTCGTTATCCTACCAGCAAAACGGGGCACTTAAAAAGCGCATCGCCGCGTTGGGTGAGCAGTATCTTATGCCGGGTGATACCTTGGTTCACGGTGACTGTTATCCGGGTAGTTGGCTGCGCACCGTGCGGGGAGTGCGGGTGATTGACCCGGAGTTTGGTTTTTTCGGACGGGCGGAGTTCGATGTGGGAGTGATGCTGGCGCATGCGCTGCTCACCGGTGGCCCGGTATACACCCCGGAGCGAATCCTGGAATTGTATAAGCCCACCGGCAATTGGGACGAGTCGCTGGCTTATGCCTTCGCCGGGGTGGAGGTGCTCCGACGGATACTGGGACTGGCCCAGCTTCCGCTGTCCATAACGTTGGACCAACGGGTGGCGCTGTTAGCCCGCGCTGTCACCTTACTTTGATGGTAGCGGTTTACTTCAGCATCCGTAGCGTTACCACCGGGGCTTGTCTGCTCCTACTAATTAGCGCGGCGGGATGTTCTTCGCCCAAAACTTCCGCCGAAAATATTTCGGTTGCTAAGCCAGCTCCAGCTTCTCCCGCGCCGCCGCAGTTCGACCGAGCGGTGCTCAACGACAAGGTGCTGGGTATGTTGCTGGGTTCGGCCATCGGAGACGCCATGGGAGCGCCTACCGAGATGTGGTCGCGCCGTGAAATTGCCGTCAACTACGGTTTTGTGGATCGGTTAGATACCATGGTGCGGGCCCCTTCGGCCGAAGGAACCTGGGATTATAATCTGCCCGCCGGAGGCACCACCGATGATACGCGCTGGAAGAAGCTAATGGCTGAATTTTTACTGATGCCCCACTCGGGCTTCGGAAACGAGGATGCGTTGGATGCGGCTGATTTCGCCCGGCACATTGTTGGTACGTATCAAGCCCACGTTAAGGAGCTCCGGGCGGTGTCAGGATTTGACCCTGAGGCTTTTGAAGCGGCTACGCGCCGGATGGCGTGGTTGCAAGAATGGGTTCAGGTGGCAAATGCCTTTGCTGCGGGCGACGCCCAGAACTACAGCATGGCGTTGAGCAAGTTCTACGGGGGCGAAGTAACCTGCGCGGGCATGCTATACAGTCCGATGATTGGTGCTTTTTATCCGGGAAGGCCGGTAGAGGCCTACGACGCCGCCTACCGACTCAGTATTTTTGATCTGGGCTACGCCCGGGACATCAGCGCGATCACCGGAGCGATGGTGGCCGCGGCGATGTTGCCCAACGCCAATCAGCATCAGGTGATGAACGTGCTTCGTGACGTGGACCCCCAAGGCTACTTTAAAAGTCGTCTGGTGGGTCGTTCCGCCTACCGCAAGCTACAGGAAGCGCGCGGTATAGTGTACTCGGTGCGGCAAATACCCCGATCGGTCTTAGATACTCTGCACGCGCCGTATCCTGAACACCTACCGGTCGACACCCTGTTCTGGGGGCAGATGCAACAGGCCTTTCTTCAGTTGGACGCTCGTAACCAGGATCTTCCTTTCCATGCCGGAGAAATTCATTTGGTGAACCTGACTGCCTTGCTGTTGAGTAATTTTGATTTTGAGAAAGCGTTGATGTTTGTGATCAATTACGGACGCGATAACGACACCACCGGGGCGGTGACCGGTGCCATTCTGGGAGCTTACTGGGGAGCAGATAAACTACCGTATCACCTGAAGGAAGCCGTGCTCCGGGCGGATGCATCGGTGATGAAAACCAATCTAACCGTACTGGCTGATCAGCTAACTGACGAAATTATAGAGCAGAATTACTAAAGTCGGGCGGTCTCATCATTTAAGAGATTCTTGCTCAATCTTTTCGCTAGGGCATAAAAAAAGGGGCCGTTGAAAGACGGCCCCTTTTGAGTCTACTGGGTGGCGAGTTATACGCGTCCCTTACCTTTTGCTAATCGTTCTTGCTCGGTAAGTGCGGCGCGTTGGTCACCAGCCACTTTCTCTACATCTACCTCGGTGCTACGCACGGTGTCCTGAATCACTTCGTCGTGCTCTTCAACCGTTTTATCAACGTGCACTTCTTCTACCACGCGGGCATCTTTGGACACCACGGCCGACTCGGCAGTCTCAGTCATTTCGATGGTTCCTTCCTTGAAATTAGCTAGATCAGCTTCAGATGCAGGACGATCTACCGCATGACGTTCCACGTTCACGTGCTCACTGCGCAGGCGAATGTGCTCTTCTACCGGACGTTCAACGATACGGCTTCGTACGCGTACTCCTCCGGTGTTCACCTGACGCTTACCAACTTGTAGTTCTTCTTCTACTACGTCAATGGTGGCATCGCTATCCAAATTAGCAGCACGGGCACCGGCAAATTCATTAGCGTCGATGGTACCGTAATTATCGAGAATATCAGCTGCCTTTTCGGCTTCCTTGTCAGAAGTGGCGTGAACCGTTACTACGGTACCTTGCTTGGCCGCCTCAGTATGATATTTTGTGTCATCATTATCTCCGAATAAAGAGCTGAAGAACCCTCCAATACCATCGCTATCGCGGTCACGGTCGGCATCCGAGTAGCCATCGCGGGTGGTGTGGTCAGCAACATCTACCCGATCACGGGCAAAACCATTGCTTAAAAGTTGATCTACGGCCTTTTCGGCGTCTACTACATTGTTGAATATTCCTACTACTGTGTGTGACATGATAAAAAAGTTTAAATGAATAAAAAAGGAAATAAAAAGAGACCGCTTCACGCTCGGTTAACATCAATGCTTTCTTTGCGCAAGATGACCTCTTTGTCTTGAGAAGAACGATCACTGCGCTTGGCGATGTGAAGTTCTTCTATTACTAAAATTTTCTTAACCAATACTTCTTGCAGCACTGATACTATCGTTATGTCGCCTTCGTAACGTATTGCGGGAGGGGCCACATCAACGTATTCGTTAACGGCAACTCGCTCAACAGTAACGTTTTCTTGGGTATACGGCTCTTGAATCAAAACGGTTTCAGTGGTCACATTTTTGGAAATGCTGACCTTTCCGATGATTTCTTGCTGGATATCAACCCGAACGCGTTCCTCGATAACCGGAATGATGGTTGAATCTAGTGGTTGGTTAAGCAAGCTATTATCCTGTGACATAAAAATTAACTTTTAGGAGGGAAAAAAATGGAAGGCCCTACGGAATATCAATAGTATAATCCATGTGCCATTTAATTGTTTAGAAATATTTAAAATGGGGACACAATTCAGTGTGATTCCCCACATTGTTGCATCGGATACCCAATTGCTTACCCCACTAGCAAGAGCGCTCAAGGTATAACATGCTAAAAGCCAGACTCTTAAGAGATACGTTCGGAAGTGGTTTTTGTTTTGTAACGCTTTGGTTAATCAATTTAACTTAACCGCTAATTTAAGATATCATGAAAAAGTTACTCGTAACCCTAGGATTCGCCGCAGCTACCATCTTCGCTGCCAATGCCCAAGAAGTTCCTGCTGCTGAGGAGCAACCACAAACTACCGTTCAATCGCAACCCACTGAAGACGAAACATTAGACAGCGACACGCAATCTATGGACGACAGTGAGATTGTTGAGCCGGAAACTGAAACCGTGCGGGACGAAATCAACGAAATGCCTACTGAACCAATGCAAGACGAGGTTATTGACGAGACCCCCTTGCAGGAAGAGCCTGCTGAAGAAATGGACGCCGTTGACCAGCCCGACGTTAGTGCACCTGCTGACGTGACCAGCCCCGACGTAACCACTGAGCCTATTGATGAGATGCAAGAGGATGTGGTTGAGATGCAAGGAGAAGATCCTAATGCTGAATCGTCAATGCAGGACGTGACCGAAGAGGATGATGACGATCAATCATACGCTACCGAGCAGGCGGAAGATGAAAACTACACTGAAGTAGAATCCGCTGATCAGGAAGAAGTAGACCAAACGATGGAAGATCAGCCCCAGCACAACTAATCAACGTTGTCTTGAGTTGACTTACTAGTCGCATCAAAAAGCACTGTTCATCGGGACGGTGCTTTTTTTTTTAGGATTCCTCAAATTCGAGATTAAAATCTCTCTCTATCTGTTCCAATGATTTTCCCTTGGTTTCAGGAACGAAGAACCACACAAAGAAAAAGCTCAGGGCACTGATCACCGCAAAAATTCCGAACGAAAAAGCTCCTCCTTTATTAGCCAACAACCAAGGGAAAGTCTGGGTCACTAAATAAGTGGATCCCCAGTGAAAAAACAAAGCCACTGACATGGCCGAACCGCGGTATTTGTTGGGGAAAATTTCGGACACCAGAACCCACATCACGGCGGCGTGGGTAGCCGCAAAGGAGGCAATGTAACCTAAGATAGAAAACAACACGCCGTAGCCACCCAAAACATCCGAGGAAAACGAGAACACCAGGATGCACAGTGAGACCGTCATGCCGACCGATCCGGCCAGTAGCAGTGGCCTACGTCCCGCCCGGTCTACCAACCAAATGGCCACAAAGGTAAACGTGAGGTTCACCGCACCAATGGCCACGGTCTGAGCCAGGGAAGAATCCAGTCCGGCCCCGGCGCTGGCAAAAATAGTGGGCGCGTAGTAGATGATTGCGTTGATGCCTACCAGTTGTTGAAGCATCGCCAAAACAATCCCGATAAACATCACTTTGCTCATGCCTCCCTTAAAGAGATCGCCAAACGCTACTTTCTCGGTATCACCGTGCAAGGTAGCCTCAATTTCGGCAAGTTCGCTCTGCACGTGCGCTTCGCCCTCTAGCTTGCGCAGCACCTCCCGGGCCTTTTCGGGCTGGCCGTTCTTGTACAACCAGCGTGGGCTCTCGGGAATGATAAACAGCAGCAGAAAGAACAGTATTGCCGGAATGGCTTCGCTACCCAGCATCCACCGCCAGCTGTCGTCGCCAAAGGAAGAAGCAAATAAATAGTTGGTGAAATAAACCACCAGAATACCGATAACTATGGTGAGTTGGTTGATGGATACCAATTGCCCCCGCTGCCCCGCCGGAGATATTTCCGCAATGTAGGTAGGTGACATGGCGGAAGCCGCCCCGACGCCAATGCCGCCCAGGATGCGGGCCACAATAAAAAAATTGAAATCCGTCGCTAGCGCCGTGCCAATGGCCGAAAAGGTGAATAACACCGCGGTGGCGATCAGCACCTTTTTGCGTCCGTAGATATCACTCACAAAACCGGCCGAAAAAGCCCCGATAATACAACCCACAATGACGCTGGAAACTGCCCAGCCGAGCAGCAGTTCGTTCAGTTGAAAGTATTTCTGAATAAACGGGTTGGCTCCGGAAATAACGGCCGTATCAAAGCCAAATAAAAAGCCCCCGAGGGCCGCAATAAATGTAATAGTAATGACGTAGGATCGGTTTTTCATGTAGGTCCGGTTGAGGTGATGTAGCGATAAAAGTGAAAACTTTCGCGGTGGAAACCAACTTTTGCTCTTTATTATGTGGTTAGACCATGAGAATACCCCATTTTTGCCATTGTCATGAAAAACCTCAGTAGAACAATGCTTCGCACCCTGTCTTTCCTGTTTCTGGTGACAAGTTACGCCTGCCAGTATCCTGCTCCGCCGCCTCCCGAGGGAATGGTCTACTTTGCGGGTGGGCCAGCCACCTTGGGCGCGGCTGATGGCCTACCGAATGAGCAGCCGGTGTTCACCACCCGCGTTGATGACTTTTATCTGGATGCGCATCCGGTGACGGTTGAGCAGTTTCGGGCGTTCGTTCAGGCGACGGGCTACCGTACCGAAGCAGAAAACTTCGGCGATGCGGGCATATTCAATGTTGACAAACTTCAGCAATTGGTGAGAGAGGCGGGCTACGAGGTGGAGTCAATGGAAAAACTGAGTTACCAGGGGATGTTTGATCTGCAAACGCGGGGTTGGGAGTTGGTGCCCGGTGCCTACTGGGAGTACCCAATGGGGCCGGATCATGCGGCAGCCCGAGACCCGCATCCGGTAACCCAAGTAAGCTGGAATGATGCCACCGCCTACGCAAAGTGGGCGGAAAAACGTTTGCCCACCGAAGCGGAATGGGAATACGCAGCGCGTAGTGGCAACAACGCCACCCAGCAGTACAGCTGGGGCAACGAGTTGGCCCCCAACGGCGTGTTTAAAGCCAACGTCTGGGAGGGCAACTTTCCCTTGATCAATAACCAAGCCGATGAATTTTATTACACCTCGCCGGTGGGAGCCTTCGGCATCACCGATTGCGGCCTCAGTGATATGGGCGGCAACGTATGGGAGTGGTGCAGCGATACCTACCAGCCGTACGCGGGCAACACCGATCCCTTTCAGTTGGTAGAAACCAACAAAGTGATCAGGGGCGGGTCTTTTTTATGTGACGCGTCGTTCTGTCACGGCTACCGAGTTTCAGCCCGCACCTTTTGCTCGGCCGAAACGGCCCTGTTTCATCAGGGGTTTCGCTGCGCGAAGGATGTAGAGTAGATAAGGCATTAAACCCTATCTTTAGCGAAATTGCCCTTCAAAAGAACGACTATGAAAATAGAAAGCATTCGGTTAAAAAATTACCGATCGTTTCAAGACTTAACAATGAACGATCTTCCCGAGCTAGCCATCTTTGTGGGCGCGAATGGTACTGGTAAATCCACCCTTTTTGATGTTTTCGGATTCCTGAGCGATGCGCTCAAAAACAATGTACGCCAGGCACTGGCTAAAAGAGGCGGATTCAAGGAGGTAATTAGCCGAGGACAAACCGGATTGATTGAAGTTGAGCTTCAGTTTCGGTTGGAAATTGTTAAACGAGAACGGCTGGTCACCTATCGCTTAGAGATAGGCGAAGAGAAAGGAACTCCCTTTATCGCACGGGAAATTCTGCGCTATAAAAGAGGGCGTTACGGTTCGCCGTATCACTTCATCGATTTTGCCAGAGGAGAAGGAACTGCCATTACGAATGAAGAAGATTTTGATAAAAGCGACGAGCAGTTAGACCGAGAAAACCAGAAACTAGGTGGCATCGATATTCTGGCGATTAAAGGACTGGGACAGTTTGAGCGGTTCAAGGCAGCAAGCGCTTTCCGAAATTTTATTGAGAACTGGCACGTTTCAGACTTTCATATTTCAGAAGCACGTAGTAGTCGGGACGCCGGGTACGCCGAGCATCTTTCGCCCACGGGTGAAGATTTACCGTTGGTTGCTCAGTATATGCACGAAAATCATCCGGAAGTCTTCAGGCAATTGCTACAACGGATGAAGGAGCGGGTGCCCGGCATATCGGATGTGCAAGCGGAGACTACCAAAGACGGAAGGATTGTACTCCGCTTTCAGGACGGTTCGTTCACCGATCCATTTATTGCTCGTTACGTATCTGATGGTACTATAAAGATGTTTGCTTATTTAGTTTTGCTCCACGACCCTTCGCCCCACCCTCTGTTATGTATTGAAGAACCTGAAAATCAGCTTTATCCCACACTATTAGTGGAGCTTTTGGAGGAATTTAGATTATATGCCCGTAAGGGTGGACAAGTGTTTGTCACTTCTCACTCCCCTGATTTGCTCAACGGAGCAAGACCTGAGGAAGTTTTTTGGTTAAGTAAGAGAGATGGATATTCTACGGTATACCGTGCCTCACATGACGAGAAAATTATGGCTCTTTGTAAAGCAGGGGATCAATTAGGCTACTTGTGGAACGAAGGTTATTTTACCGCAAGCAAACCAAGCATTTAATGGATGGTATTGTAGAGATACTGGTGGAGGAAAAATCGATGGAGACTTTTTTAAGGGTAGTTCTACCAGAATTATTACCTAATCCATACGTACTTGACCAAAACTGCTTTATCAGGCCCCACCAAGGAAAAAGCGATCTACAGAAATCTATTCCTCGCAAGGTTCAAGCATTCAAGAACTATCCTCAGCCCGTTCAGCTCATTGTCATTCACGACCAAGATTCCAACGATTGCCGAAAATTGAAAGCCAAGCTTATCCATTTGATTGAGGAGAAAAATCCTAAGCTTCCTAAGCTCATTCGGATTGCTTGCCGAGAGCTTGAAAACTGGTATTTAGGCGACCTAAATGCAGTTGAGAAAGTATACCCGGACAGCAAAGCCTCCTCGCTATTACACAAAGCAAAGTACAGGAACTGTGATAGGCTAGATGGCTCCGAAGAGATGCTTCGGTTGACTGAAAACTTCACTAAATCTTTTGCCGCCCGAGAAATGCCTCAGCAGATGAATTTCAAGGATAACAAATCCATAAGCTTTAATCATTTTATCATAGGACTCAAACAGTTCTTAGGCGGTGGAAAAGTCTAATCAGCGCTACTGTTGTCAAGGTTCTGAGCCTGCTTTTCTAACGGAATCACCTGCTCCTGCGGCACATCGCTTCCCAACCCTTCATCGTGCACCTCATCCACCGCAATGTGCGGGGCAATGATGAGCGCCACGATCGAGGTTAGCTTGATCAGAATGTTCATCGACGGACCCGAGGTATCCTTGAAGGGATCGCCTACCGTGTCGCCGGTCACGGAAGCCTTGTGGGCGTCCGAGCCCTTGTACTCCATCTTGCCGTTGATTTCCACTCCTTTTTCAAACGATTTCTTAGCATTGTCCCATGCCCCTCCGGCGTTGTTCTGGAAGATTCCCATCAGCACACCCGACACGGTGATGCCCGCCAGCATACCTCCCAAAATTTCGGCCGAAGAAGCCTCAGCGAACACTCCCTTGAGTCCGAAGCCCACGATGATGGGCGACAGCAGGGCAATCGCTCCCGGCAGCAGCATCTCGCGGATGGAGGCTTCGGTAGAAATAGCAACGCACTTTTCGTACTCGGGCTTGGCCTTGTACTCCATGATGCCCGGAATATCGCGAAACTGCCTCCGCACCTCCTGCACCATGTCCATCGCGGCTCTGCCTACCGCGGCAATGGCCAGCGATGAAAATATGTAGGGAATCATCGCGCCAATGAACAAAGCGCTCAGCACCGGGGCCTTGTACAAATCAATAGAATCAATACCGGCTACTCCCACAAAGGCCGCAAACAGGGCCAGAGCGGTCAGGGCGGCCGAAGCGATGGCAAAGCCTTTTCCGGCCGCTGCCGTGGTGTTGCCCACCGCGTCCAAATTGTCGGTGCGGCCGCGTACTTCTTCGGGCAGCCCGCTCATCTCGGCGATACCCCCGGCGTTGTCGGCGATGGGTCCGAAGGCATCGATGGCCAGTTGCATGGCGGTGGTCGCCATCATCCCCGCCGCGGCAATGGCCACGCCGTAGAGTCCGGCGAAGCTGTAGGAGGCCACAATGCCCGCCGCCAGCACAAAGATGGGCAACACAGTAGATTCCATGCCCACCGACAACCCACCGATGATGTTGGTCGCGTGACCAGTAGAAGATTGGCGAACAATTGATTGTACCGGCTTCTTGCCCATCGCGGTGTAGTATTCGGTGATGATACTCATCAAGGCACCCACGACCAGACCGACGAAAATGGCCCAGAACACGTTGAGGGCGCTGAAGGAGTAGCCTCGGATCTCCAAGGTATCAGGTAGCATGTAGGTCACCAAAAAGTAAGAAGCCACCACGGTGAGGATAATGGAAGACCAGTTACCCAGGTTAAGCGCGTTCTGTACGCTATCGGTTTCCTTGGTGATGCGCACGAAGAAAGTGCCGACAATCGAGAAGATCAACCCGAGGCCCGCGATGAGCATGGGCAACAGCACCGGGGCAATACCTCCGAAGTTATCCACCGACACAATCTCGCGGCCCAGCACCATCGTCGCCAGGATGGTGGCCACGTAGGATCCGAACAGGTCGGCTCCCATCCCGGCTACGTCGCCCACATTGTCGCCCACGTTATCGGCGATGGTGGCGGGGTTGCGTACGTCATCTTCCGGGATGCCCGCTTCCACTTTTCCCACCAAGTCGGCCCCCACGTCAGCAGCTTTGGTGTAGATGCCGCCGCCCACCCGGGCAAACAGGGCAATACTTTCGGCCCCGAGCGAGAAACCGGCCAACACCTCCAACGCTTTTTCCATCTCCAGTCCGTTCACCGAAGCGCCAGTACTCAGCACAAATACCTGAAAAAACACAATGAACAGGCTGCCCATGCCCAGTACCGCTAAACCGGCTACTCCGAGTCCCATCACGCTTCCTCCGGCAAATGATACGCGTAGCGCGCGTGATAGGCTGGTGCGGGCGGCCTGGGTGGTGCGCACGTTGGCCTTGGTGGCCACGCTCATGCCAATGTATCCGGCGAAAGCCGATAAGAAAGCGCCAATCAGGAAAGACACGGCGATAATCGGACTAGAAGTTTCTACCGTCGTTCCTGACCAAGCCAACAGGGCGGCCGCGATCACGGCGAAGTAACCCAACACTTTCCACTCGGCCCGCAGAAAAGCCATCGCCCCGTTCGCAATATACTTGGCTAGTTCCTGCATCTTGGCGTCACCGGCGTCTTGCTTGTTCACCCAAGCCGAGCGGATAGCGGTAAAGATGAGGGCAACGACCCCAAAGATCGGGATGAGATAAACGATAGGATGCATGAAGTAGATGATTTAGGAGGTTGTGAAAATAAAAAAGACCGCGATAGCGGCATTGGTGCGCAGAACTGATGTCGTACGGCGCCGATTTGCAAAACCATGATTGCGAAACTCGGCGCAAATATAGAAGAACCGGGTTGTTTAAAAAAATCGTTGTGACAAATCCGTCGCAAACTTGTTGAAATGCAGTACAAACGTTTACCTTCGCCCTTCCGCTAATTTTTAAACATATACTTATGAATCCTCTAGGAAAAATTGCTTTAGGTCTGGTCGCCGGGGTGGTCGCCTACCAAATACTTAAAATTCGCTCCGTCCGCAATACTTTGGTTGATGCCGTGGTGGACGGATCCGTATACGTGATCAAGCGAAAGCTGCTCAAGTAGCCCAAGCACCGGGATAGATCGCCTTAGTTTCACCACATCTGACCAAACGCATCATGATCAAGATTTTGTTACTCAGTTTTATTCTGATGGTTTTTACCGTTGGACTATCCACCGCCCAGTCGTTTCGTGCTCCGGACAAGAGTCCGCTGGACAAAGCCTACTTTCCCGATCACTTCGCGCACGACCGCAAAGAGGGAGACCAGGCCATCATCCGCGTCACCTACAGCCGTCCATCGGCCAACGGCCGGGAGCTATTCGGCGAACTGGTTCCCTACGGCAAGGTATGGCGCACCGGGGCCGACGAAGCTCCCGAGATCAAATTTTATCAAGATGTGACCATCGACGGCAAGACCGTAAAGGCAGGTACTTATTCATTGTTCACCATTCCCAACAAAGGTAACTGGACGGTTGTCCTCAGCAAAGATTTGGACTACTGGGGAGCCTACAGTTACAACGAAAAACAGGATGTGCTACGGGCCCCGGCCTCGGTGAAAGAATTGGCCAAACCGGTAGAGAATTTTTCCATTCATTTTGCGGAGGATGGCGACAACGCCCTGATGCACCTGGCTTGGGGAAAGACGGTAGCCACCCTGCCCATCAAACTATGAGCAGTCTATTTCTTTGCAGGACAGGCTTACGTACTGGGTTTCTGGCGTTAACCCTGGGCTTGATCACTGGGGTTGCTGTTGCGCAAGAATCCGATACCGTGGCAGTTTCTTTGGTTGAACAGCAAACCGCCCAGGATACCGCTGACGTCTGGATTGCTCTGATCGATAGCATGGAGTACGCCGCCAGTTGGGAGAGCGCTTCGGCCGCCTTTCGGCAGCAAGTCACGCAAGATCAGTGGGAACAAGGGCTTCAGGGAGCGTTAGGTCCACTGGGGCCGTTGTTATTGCGGGCTTCAAAGGGACGGGAGTACACCACCACCCTGCCCGGCGTTCCGGAAGGCGAATACATCGTGATTACCTATAGTAGTTCGTTTACTCAACTAGAAAGTGCGGTTGAAACAGTGGTAATGGTTCGTAACCCCGCCGGAGCGTGGAAACCAGCGGGATACTACGTTCGCCCGGCATCCGCCATCGCCGAACCCTAGAAGTAATAGTTGATCACCAAGACCTGATTGAGCGACAGCTGGTTCATAAAGCTCAACTGAGCGTCCGTTTCGGTGCTGAGCGTGGTCACAATAATCTGATTGTCCACGGTTCTGCTCTCAACGGTGCCGGAGCGCACGCTTAGCGCCAACCGTAGCAAGTTCGTCTCAACCGTGAAGTACGCTAACAAAATAGTTTAACGAACGGTGGCTGCTTTGCAAACCGTGTGCACGTACTTGAGCTTCTTAACCACCGGGGGGGAATCACAAACGGGTACAAGTCCGGTTGGCCCATGCTCCGGTTGATGCTGTTCATGGCCACCGTGAGCGGCAGCCACTGCGCGTAGAGCAGGTCGAAGTTGGCGGTTTGATACGGATCGTGGTCGATGGTAGCCGTCAGTGTGGTGCCGTCGGCGGCGCGGGGCGACACGTGCAGTCCGAAGGCGTAGGCCGTGGCCAGCGTGTCGATCATGTGCAGGTAGTGCGCCCAGGTCTCGGCCCAGTCTTCCCAGGGATGCGAACTGGCGTAGGCGCTGATAAAATTGGCCGACCAGTCTTCCCGCGCTCCCGGCGCGTAGTGCCGCTTCAGCGCTTCACCGTAGTCCTGCCGCTCGTCGCCAAACAGGCTGCGAAATGCGTTCAGGTAGGGGGTATCCAGCACGATGAGGTTCCAGTAGTAGTGCCCTACCTCGTGGCGAAAGTGGCCGAGCAGCGTACGATACCGTTCGCCCATCGACTGCTGGGTTTGCACGCGTAGCGCATCGTCGGCCTCACTGATGTTGATGGTGATCAGGCCGTCGGCGTGCCCCGTCATCACGCGTCGCACCGCCCCGAAGGGCAGCGACTGATCCGCCAGAAAATCGAAGGCCAGTCCGGTGTCAGGATACTGTTCTTTGCTCCGCACGGGCAGGCCAAGTTGCATCAACGAGTAGACCAGGCGGTGCTTGGCCACCTCCATTTTGCGCCACAGCTTTAGGTTGGGTGGGTGACTCAGGTTGGGAATGGTGCGGTTGAGCTGACAGGCTTCGCAAAATTCTTCCGTACTGTCGGCCGCCAGTAGCCAGTTGCAGGCCTGTTGATCCGCGTTTTGGCAGGAGCGGAGTAGGGGGACATCCTGCCCGTGGGCTACGAATGTGTTGTCAGACTGGGCGACCAGGGCCAGCAGGTTCATGGGTTGCGCCCAGAAGCCGAGCGGACTCTGGCAGTTTACGCAGCGGGTGTTTTCGAAGTAGAGCAGTTGCCCGCACTTCTGGCAGTTGAATAGTTTCATGCTGCAAAGCTACGCGAAAGAACGAGGGGCACTAGCTTCGCGGTGGTTCGGACAAAAAAAAGATTCGACCGAAGCCGAATCTTTTTGGGATCAAGCGCGGTCACCGCCTCGCAGTTGTCCTGAATCTCAGCGACGTTGCTACACCCGGGGACGTTGTCGCGGATGATAACTTCCCCTTGGGTTGCGGCAATAAGCGAGGAAATGATGCAGCACTCCGTCAATTTAGTATTGCCAACCAGCGATAGATTACCGTCAAATATTCTCAATATCACCCCCGCCGCAGTAGCGCTATCCCCATCCCCACCCCCACCACTCCCACTCCCAACGCCACACCCATTCCTTTCAGCCACGGACCGAACAGCTGCCCCATCTGTCCGGCCAAATCGGCCTGCTGGATGCGGCGCACAATTTTACCGTCTTCAATCTCTACCGTATCAAAGCCATTCACCTGAAAGAACCGTCCGGTGGCCGGAGCGCCGAACAACGAGCCCCGGTGGGTGCCGGTCACCGTCACGCGGGCCGTCACGGTGTTGCCCTCGGCGGTCATCGTCTCGATGCGGGCGTGCAAATCGGGAATGCCCTGGTACACCTTGCGTAGGTTCTGCTTCGCCTCGTAGAGGTTCATCCAGCCCGGCGCGTAGCCCACGCACTGCTCGTGGTAGCGCTCAGGATCCACCACAGTAGAAAGTTCGTCGAGACGCTGCTCGTTGAGCAGTTGGATAAATTGCTCGAAAAATAGCTTTGTTATCAGACATATTGAGGAATTTGATGTTAACGATCCGTTTGTTTATGAAATAAAAAGGAGGAGGGAGAACGGAGAACGAAAACCGGAGAAAGAATGTAACACAATGAATTTTCCATCCTCCGTTCTCCGGTCTCCCTTTTCCAACCGGTCGATGGCTACTTTGTTGAGGGTTGAGATTCTTTTGACCAAAGGCATAGTACGATTTAATAACAAAATTCTATCTTCGCGGTTGAATTTTTATGAGCACTATGCAGACTGAACTACCTTCCCAAACCACCAAAGCAAAGAAAAAACGCCCCATTCCCGCTCCCAACGACGGCCGCCGCCGCGTGGTGGTGGAGCACCTGGCCCCCCAGGTTGAGAACGGCCGCTACCCCGCCAAGCGCGTGGTCGGCGAAGCGGTAGCCGTGCAAGCCGACGTCTACGGCGACGGACACGACCTGGTGAAGGCCACCGCACTGTACCGCAGCCGCGGCGAGAAAGACTGGCAGCGCGTGTTTATGACCGCGGGCATCAACGACCGCTGGACGGGCACCTTCGTTCCCGAAGCGATGGGTTTTTACGAGTTCACCGTGCGGGGCTACGTGGACCACTTCGGTACCTGGCAGTACGGACTGCGCAAAAAGTGGGACGCGAACCAGGACGTACTCGTTGAGTTGTTGATCGGAGCCGAAATGATCGAGCAAGCCTTGGATAACGCGACCAAGGCTGACAAGCAGTTCTTGAAACAGGCGGTTAAGGCATTGAAATCGGCGGACGAAAACACGGTGGGCGACACCGTGACGATGAGCCTGAGTGACCGCATGACCCACCTGATGGAGCAGTGCTACCAAACCGATACCGGCACCACCTATCCCGAAACCTATTCGGTGGAAGTGGAGCGTAAAAAGGCGCTGTTTAGCAGTTGGTACGAATTCTTTCCCCGCTCGGCCTCCCGGAAGTCTGGCCAGCACGGCACCTTTAAGGATGCCCAAAAACGATTGCCCCGGGTTGCCGAAATGGGCTTCGACGTGCTCTACTTCCCGCCCATTCATCCCATCGGCAAGAAAAACCGCAAAGGACTCAACAACGCCGTGACCGCGCAGCCCGGCGACCCCGGTTCGTGCTGGGCCATCGGCTCGGATGAGGGTGGCCATAAAGCAATTCATCCAGAACTGGGCACGCTTGATGATTTCAAATCCCTGCTGAAAGCGGCCGAAAAGCACGGGATCGAGATTGCGTTGGATATTGCCTTCCAGTGCGCGCCCGACCATCCCTGGGTCACCGAGCACCCGCAGTGGTTCAAGTGGCGGCCCGACGGCACGGTGCAGTACGCCGAAAATCCGCCCAAGCGCTACGAAGACATTCTGCCCATTAACTTTGAGTCCGAAGACTGGGAAAACCTCTGGCAAGAGCTCAAAAGCGTGTTTGATTACTGGATTGAGCAAGGCGTGCTGATCTTCCGGGTGGACAATCCGCATACCAAAGCCTTTCCCTTTTGGGAGTGGTGCATCAGAGAAGTGCGCAACGCGCATCCCGACGTGATTTTCCTGGCCGAGGCTTTTACCCGGCCGCGGGTGATGCAACGCTTGGCTAAGATTGGCTACACCCAGTCGTATACTTACTTTTCGTGGCGCAACACTCCCCACGAGTTGCAAGAATATATGGTAGAGCTCACCCAGGGCCCCATGCGCGAGTACTTCCGACCCAACTTCTGGCCCAACACGCCCGACATCCTCACCCCCTCCTTGGTCTACGGCGGCGAACCGGCCCACCTGATGCGGGTGATTCTGGCTGCTACCCTGTCCTCTAACTACGGCATCTACGGACCGGTTTACGAACTGGGCGTGAACGCGCCTTACCCCGGTAAGGAAGAATACATTGACTCTGAGAAGTACGAAGTAAAGCACTGGGATTGGAACGCTGAAACCCGCACCCGCGAGGTGATCACCCTGCTGAACCGCATCCGAAAAGAAAATCCGGCGCTGCAAAGCACCTGGAACGTGCACTTTGCCGACTCAGAAAACGAGCAGCTGCTGTGCTTTGGTAAGTATGACGAAGCCACGGGCAACACGGTGCTGGTGGCCGTGAACATGGATCCTTACAACACGCAGAGTGGTCACGTGCGCTGGCCCCTAAAAGAGCTCGGTCTGGCCGGGGATCGTCCCTTTCACCTGCACGACGTGCTGAGTGACAGCTACTTTACCTGGCAGGGCGAGTGGAACTTTGTTTCGCTGAACCCCTACCTGATGCCTGCCCACGTGTTTAAAATCGATCAGCCCTAAGCGCATTACTTGATGTAGCGACCTGATATCAACCTGACCACGGTCGACAAGTGGCACTCTTACGAAAAATGAAGAGAGAATCATCGAATTGCTTACCGAGATTTTACGCAAGACCGCATCGAGCGTCTGGAAAAAAATTAAAGATTTAAAAACTACTTTCACAAACCAAATCCCCCACTTTAGTCTATGGCTGCCAAACAATCCACCGAATTAGACGACAACCTACTCTGGTACAAAGATGCCATCATCTACGAACTGCACATCAAAGCCTTCAAAGACGGCAACGGCGACGGTATCGGCGATTTCCGGGGGCTGCTTGAGAAGCTCAACTACCTGCAAGACCTGGGCGTAAACACCATCTGGCTCCTCCCCTTCTACCCTTCCCCGCTGCGCGACGACGGTTACGACATCATGGACTATTACACCGTGAACCCCTCGTACGGCACGCTGCGTGACTTTAAAAAATTGCTCAAGGAGGCTAAATCCCGCGGTTTGCGCGTGATCACCGAGTTGGTTATCAACCACACCTCCGACCAGCACCCCTGGTTTCAGCGGGCCCGCCGTGCCCCCGCCGGTTCCTCCGAACGGGACTATTACGTCTGGAACGATAATTCTGACAAGTACAGCGATACCCGCATTATCTTTCAGGACTTCGAGGCCTCCAACTGGACCTACGACGCAGTGGCCCAGGCCTACTTCTGGCACCGCTTTTACTCCCACCAGCCCGACCTGAACTTCGACCACGAGCCGGTGCAGCAGGAAGTGTTTAAGATGATGGACTACTGGATCGATCTGGGCGTAGACGGTTTCCGCCTCGATGCGGTGCCCTATCTCTTCGAGCGCGAAGGAACCAACTGCGAAAACCTACCCGAAACCCACGATTTTCTTAAGAAGCTGCGCAAGCACGTCAACAATAAGAAAGAAGGCATCATGCTGCTGGCCGAAGCCAATATGTGGCCCGAGGATTCGGCTTCTTACTTCGGCGAGGGCGACGAGTGCCACATGAACTTCCACTTCCCCATTATGCCGCGCATGTTTATGGCGCTACGCATGGAAGACCGCTACCCCATTATCGACATTATGGACCAGACTCCGGCTATTCCGGAAAACTGCCAGTGGGGTCTGTTTTTGCGCAACCACGACGAACTCACGCTGGAGATGGTAACCGACGAGGAGCGGGACTATATGTATAAGGTTTACACCAAAGACCCCAAGGCCCGCATCAACCTGGGCATTCGCCACCGTCTGGCGCCGCTGCTCGACAACGACCGCCGCAAGATCGAGCTGATGAACCACCTGCTACTCTCGCTGCCCGGCACGCCGGTGATCTACTACGGTGACGAGATTGGCATGGGCGATAACTTCTACCTGGGCGACCGCGACGGAGTGCGCACCCCGATGCAGTGGAGCCCCGACCGCAACGCCGGTTTCTCGGATGCCAATCCGCAGCAACTGTACCTGCCGGTGATTCTGGACCCCGAATACCGCTACGAAGCGGTGAACGTGGAAACCCAGCAGCGCAACTCCAACTCCTTACTGTGGTGGATGAAGCGTCACTTCAGCATGCGCAAGAGCCACCGCGCCTTTAGCCGCGGCGATATGGAATTCTTGTACGTAGACAACTCCAAGATTCTGGCCTTCACCCGTACCCACGAGGACGAAACGCTGCTCATTATTTCTAACCTATCGCGCTTTTCGCAGTCGGCCGAAATAGACTTGGCGCAGTACCAGGACGCCATTCCCGTAGAACTGTTCAGCAGAAACCGTTTCCCTGAGGTAGACGGACCTACGTATCACTTCACCCTGGCACCTTACGCGTATCAGTGGTTTTTACTAGAGAAACCCCGTGAGTATAGCGACGAATTTTTGGGCGAGCACCAGAAACCAGTACTAACCATTTCCAAGTGGAGTCAACTGACGAGCAAGAGTTCTCGGTCGGTGCTGGAAAAAAACCTAGGATCGTATCTAAATACCTGCCGTTGGTTCGGGGGAAAGTCACGCATCATCCGCAGCATCACCATTGCCGAAACCCACGAACTGCCCATCACCGACGGATTGGGTACGCTGTTGATCCTAGAAATTAGCTACAATGAAGGCTTAGATGAATACTACCAACTGCCGGTATCCTTCATTCCCGAGGGGCCCAGCAGCTTCTTCCGCAGCAAGTTTCAGCAGAGCGTCATCTTCCCCATCATCGTGGGGGGCGAAGAAGGATTTCTCTATGATGCGATGTACAGCGAACCGTACCGCAGCTACCTGTTCTCGCTGATGGCCAAACCCCGGAAGAAGGAAGAAAACACCGGACTGGCCGGTCGCTCGGTGGCCGCCGTGAAGCACTACTATAAGGAGAACAAGAAGACCGTGTCTTCTCGCGTTCTGAGTGCGGAGCAGAGCAACACCTCGGTGATCTACGACAAGCAGTACTTCTTCAAGATCTACCGCAAGCTGGAGCGCATGTTGAACCCCGACGTGGAGGTGACCCGCTACCTGAGCGAGACGGCTGAGTTTGAGCACATGCCCAAGTACGCCGGTGAACTGGTGCTGAAGGGCGAGCAGTTGACCGATTACATGCTGGGTATGATGCTGGAGCTGGTCGACAACCAGGGCGATGCCTGGAAGTACATGAACGACGCCATCGAACGCTACTACGAACGCGTATCGTTGGGGCAAGAGGACCATCACGCCCCCGCGCTCAAGGGTAGCCTGATGAAGCCGACCCCCCACGATAAGATCCCGGACATTTTGCAAAGTCTGATCGGGGGTGCTCCCGCCGAGCGGGCCCACCTACTGGGGCTGCGCACTGCCGAGATGCATATTGCGTTGGCGGCGCATCCTGAGGTAAAAAACTTTGAATCTGAGGCGTTTTCGCTGCACTACCAGCGCTCGCTTTATTCGTCGCTGCAAACCCTGGTGCGCACCACCTACCAGACACTGGATCGCTCGTTCAAAACCCTGCCCGACCCCTTTGTCCCGCTGGCCGAACGGGTACTGGGCATGAAGAAAGAAGTGCTACAACGCTTCAAGAGCATTTACGCCCACAAGATCGACGCCCTCAAGATCCGTACCCACGGCGACTATCACCTGGGTCAGGTGCTGTTCACGGGTCGGGACTTCGTGATTCTGGACTTCGAGGGCGAACCGGCTCGTTCGTACAGCGAGCGCCGCCTGAAACGCTCGCCCCTGCGCGACGTGGCCGGCATGCTGCGCTCCTTCCACTACGCGGCCTACAACGGCCTGTTCCACATCGACGACTACGTGCAGGGCCACGCCGACCACCTGGAGGATTGGGCCGAACAGTGGAACCACTACATCAGTGGCTTCTATTTACAGGCCTATCTGGAAAAGACAAAAGGTCATTCGTTTATCCCTTCCAACGAAGAAGACTTTACGACTCTTATCCAGACTTTTCTGCTGGAAAAGGCCATTTACGAGCTTAATTACGAACTCAACACCCGTCCGGCGTGGAGCATCATCCCTATGAAGGGAATCCTACACGTGATGGACAAATTTTCTACTGAAGACTAAGGCAATCAAACCATGAGCAGAACCGCCGCCGCTCCCAAGCGGACCAAAGCAAAAGCACCGGACAGCCCCGCGTTTAACCACGCCACGCTGCTCACCGAGTACGATATTCACCTGTTCCGGGCCGGAAACCACTACGCCCTGCACGACAAACTCGGTTCCCACTTCATGGAGCACGAGGGAGTGAAAGGCGTATACTTCGCGTTGTGGGCTCCCAATGCCGAGTACGTCTCGGTGGTGGGCGACTTCAACGGCTGGAACCGGGGCGACGTGCCCATGCGCGCGCGCTGGGACGGCTCGGGTATCTGGGAGGGCTTTGTGCCCGGTCTGGAGCGCGGTGCCACCTACAAATACTATATCAAGTCGCAGTTCAATGGCTACGAGGTGGAGAAGGGCGACCCCTTCGCCTACCACTGGGAAAACGCCCCCCAAACCGCCACCAAGGTGTGGGACCTGGACTACGAATGGAACGACGAGGCGTGGGTGCAGAACCGCAAAGACCTGTGGGTAGACCCGCAGGCGGTGTCGGTCTACGAAGTGCACCTGGGTTCGTGGCGCCGCGTGCCGGGCGATGACGGGAAGCCGCGTCCCTTATCGTACCGCGAGTTGGCCGATGAGCTACCCGAGTATCTGACCTGGATGGGCTTCACCCACGTGGAGTTGCTGCCGGTGATGGAGCACCCTTTCTACGGCTCGTGGGGCTACCAGACCACCGGTTACTTTGCGCCTACCAGCCGCTACGGCACGCCGCAAGACTTTATGTTTCTGGTTCAACAAATTGCACGAAGCGGGCATCGGCGTGATTCTGGACTGGGTACCCTCGCACTTCCCCTCCGACCAGCACGGGCTGTCGTACTTCGACGGAACGCATCTCTTTGAGCACGCGGATCCCCGGCTGGGCTACCACCCCGACTGGAAAAGCTACATCTTTAACTATACCCGCAACGAAGTGCGGGCCTTTTTGATCAGCAGTGCCATGTACTGGCTGGAAAAATACCACATCGACGGCATCCGGGTGGATGCGGTGGCCTCAATGCTCTACCTAGACTACTCGCGCAAGGAAGGCGAGTGGATTCCCAACGAGTTTGGAGGACGGGAGAACATCGCCTCCATCCAGTTTCTGCGGGAGCTCAACGACGCCATCCACACGAAAACCCCCGAGCTGCTCACCATCGCCGAAGAATCCACCGCCTGGCCGATGGTCACGCGCCCGCCGGAGATTGGCGGATTGGGCTTCAACATGAAGTGGATGATGGGCTGGATGCACGACACGCTGGACTACTTCGCCCGCGACCCCATGTACCGTAGCCATCACCAAGGCGCAATCACTTTTAGCCTGGTGTACGCCTTCACCGAGAACTTTATGCTACCGCTGTCGCACGACGAGGTGGTGCACGGCAAAGGCCCGCTCATTGACAAGATGCCGGGCGACGAGTGGCAGAAGTTTGCCAACCTGCGGGCGCTATACGCCTACATGTACGCCCACCCCGGTACCAAACTGCTGTTTATGGGTTGCGAGTTCGGCCAAACCCAGGAGTGGCGGCACGAGCAGAGCCTCGATTGGCACCTGAACCAGTACGCTCCGCACGGCTCGATGCAGTACATGGTGAAGCGCCTAAACGAGCTGTATCAGTCGGAACCCGCGCTGTACGAAAAGCCTTTCACCGGCGAAGGTTTCGAGTGGATTGACATCAGCGATGCGGAGAACTCGGTGGTCAGCTTCATGCGCAAGGGGCATCAGGAGCAGAACGACGTGTACGTGGTAATGAACCTGACCCCCAACGTGCACCAGAACTACCGATTGGGCGTTCCGCACAAGGGCGCGTTGCATATTCTGTTCAACTCCGACGACCCCGAATACTGGGGCAGCGGAGCGGTGAACCGCGACCCACTAGAGACGATGCCCATCCCGTTGCACGGGCGCGAGCGCTCGGTGAACCTGATGCTGCCGCCCTTGGGAGTATTGTATCTGAAGTACGAGATTTAGGTCGGGTTAGTCCATAAGCCAAAAGGTTTTGATATTTTACAGTGACGAGGGGCTAGAAAAGCCCCTCGCTGTTGGTTAGAGGGTTTTTCGCTATATGAAGAATTGATACATATGCTCATCACATTGTACATAGTCGTATCAGGTCTCAGCGGTGGGTATGGATATGAGGTTTGACAATCTAATAAAACGTTGTAGAAAAATTTATGATTTAATATCATAATTCTTTATCTATGGATTCTCTAAACCATACTTAATCTATACGTTTTTGTATAAATTTAGAGATAACTTGAACCTTAACCAAACTATCTATGTCAACCGAAAGCATACAGAGAAAAAAGTATGAATCAATTTCTCATGGAATGGGAATTACTGGATTAATTGTAGGGATCATTACGCTTTTAGTTTCCTTTATTCCCTGCTTTGGAATATTTGCTTTTATATTTGGTATCATTGCAGTTACGGCTTCATTGGTTGGCCTAGCGGTTGCTTTACAACACGACCACCCGAAAGGACTAATTATTGGTGCACTAACAACCGCTTTATTAGGCTGTGCTATTGCTTACACCCAGTTTGCTGCAATGAGAGGAACAGTGGATGGTATGAGAAAAATTCAAGAGAGCCAAATTGAGAAAAGTAAATAGACGGGTTAGGGATGATTATCAATTTTTTAATGTGGTATTGGTTTTGATTTTCTTTGTCGGATTCGTTTATATTGCTTTTACAGATGAATACCTGAGCTGCTACTACAAGGAGAATTTTAATGTCATATGTAAAACTTGTGGATTGACGAGAGATATTAGCTCTATATTGAGTTTGAATTTCGCTAACCTCACCAACTCTATGTCAATTCCCATTTTCATAACATTGGTTATATTTTTTGCCGCAAGAATAGCATCATCAATAATGCTATTGAAAGATGTACAACTGAATAGCATATTAACATTTGATATAATAGTATTAGTATCAGTTACAGGCAGTATGGCTTATGTAACTATGGCAAATTAAGTTAGCTACTGATAATCTGTTTTAAGGCACTCTCTAGTGCACTTTCCATTGAGGGTAAATGGTTATAATGCATAACACGGTTGGTATTTCCAATACGCCCCTGAGATGTGTTTGGGGTTTGAAACCTAAGCAACGATGCCCATAAAACACCATTTCTTCCTCTCGCTGGCTCTGCTTTCTTGCTTTCTACTGTCGTGCCAAAGCACCAAAGAAGTTCAGGGCGACGAAGCGACCGACGCGGCTCAAGATCCCAACTTAGTATACGAAGCGTATTCTCCCAAGCCAACCGATCGGGTTATCTTCCGCGCTGCCTACGCTGACAAACTGTACGGTTTCTGGTTGGGGCAGTGCATCGCTAACTGGACCGGGCTGGTGACCGAGATGGATAAGATCGGGAACGTTGGGAAGCTGAAAACCGGGGCTTTTTATACCCGAGAAGACTGGGGAACGACCGATCTGCCGAGCATCTGGGGCCAAGGAGTGCCGAGTGACCTTTCCGAAACCATCGACTTTGTCTTTAGAGATGAGGATGAAGTCTGGGGATCGGACGATGACACCGACGTTGAGTATATGTACCAGCATTTGCTCTACACCAAGCAGACCAGCAAGCTGAGGGGCGAGCAGATCAGAGACGGATGGCTGGCGCACATGAAACCCGAGGAGGAAAACTACCTGTGGGTTGCCAACCAAAAGGCGATGGACCTGATGATGGAAGGAGTTATCCCGCCGGAAACCAGCAACCCGGCCCTGGCCTGCTGTACGGCGAAGGAGATCTGAAGGAAACCATCAAGATCGGCACCCTGGCCGGGTGGGATTCGGATAACCCCACGGCCACCTGGGGCGGGCTGCTGGGCTTTATGGTCGGCAAAGCAGGAGTGGAAGCCGCCTTCGGACGCACCTTCTCCGACAAGTTTAATATCCATAGAACCCGGGTTAATTTCCCCAACAACGGTCTGGATAACTTCAGTGATATGGCCGAACGAGGCATTTATGTCATCGACCGGGTGGTGCAGGAAGAAATGGGCGGGGGAGTTGATCTGGAAAAGGACGTATGGTACATTCCGGACGCTGCGTTAAGCATATCGGCCGGAAGCTAAGGTGGTGGCGGCGCTGATTGTAACTTAATTGCGCCCCCCCTTATTTTGTAAAGCACTTTTATCGCGCTAAAGTGCGTCGAAAAGTTTTGCAGCGTGCAATTATCGCTAAGAAGCGTGCCGAAACGTTTTTCGGAATGCTTATCGAGCGGCGGTTGAGCACCAAAACACGAGGCAGGATGGTTTTATGACGCCAAAGTAGTCGGCGAAGCATCGCGCGTTGGTGCTATCGCGATAAAGCAGGCTACGAAGCGTTGGGATGCCCTGGTATCGCTAAATTTCATACCGCGACGGATTGGGGAGCCATTCTTAAGCTCCACACTGGCGGGGCAAGGTGATGCGACCGAATTTGGCGGGGCAAAAGCCCCCTAGGGGGCGTATCAGTTCGTTTCTTCCTCCCTATCGTCCTCCTCTACCGTTTGGGCACTGCGGTTAGCATTGTTTAGTTTGGGAAAAAGGCGCTCGGCCCGGATTTTCCCGAGTTGCTTGCGGGCGTCTAGGTAATTGTTCTCGTACTGGCGGCGTAAGGTAGCCTGGGCGATCTCTTCGTCGGCTTCGCAGCTCTTGAGTTGCTTGATCACGTCTTCGTAGGCCTTGATCGCCTTGCGCGAGGCAGCTACCTGCTTACGCAACTCAGCGGCTAGTGGGTATAGCGCATGCTCTTTGCCCAGGGCTTCAGTGCGCATGGCGAGTCGCTCTACCGTGTCGGGTTCCTCTTGCAAATTCATAATGTATTTGCGGGAGTTACGGGATTTTTGGGGGTTATTGAGTCCTCCTCCTGGCCTATCAGGCACTGGTTTTGCGGTTAGACCTGCGGTTTTGCCCCGTATATGTTGGATAGATGCAATAGCCTGCTGGATATGCCTACTACCTTACATCTTACCAGAATCACCACCGGTGCGTCTTCCGCCTTCGGATCGACTTCCCCTACGACGCTGAACTCGCTGCCCAGGTGAAGGCTTTGCCCGGCCGACAGTGGAGCCAGAAAAAAATGCTGGCTAGTGCCTGATACGGCAAAGTTTGCGGCTACTACAGGAATTGGGCGGCATTTTGGTTGAACCACCTCCTGAACAGCCCGCCGACCCGGCACCAGTCACAAAAGAGCCGCCCGAACCGAGAACTCCTCTACTCGTTTCCTCGTCGAGAGACCGTCTCAAAGGTGAGCCACCCGGGGCGGGTCAGATTTCCATCTACGCCCGGGAGGGTCGGTTGCGGTTAAATTTTGCCTACGACACGGTGGTGATTGCTTTTGTGAAAACGCTCCCCTATCCGGTGTATGATCAGGAAAATCGCTGGTGGAGCGTGCCCCGCATGGAATGCCTGATACGGAAGTGATTCGCAAGGATTTGGCTACGTTTGCTGAGAGAGGACCTGCAAGTACGCTATTCTACCCGCCCCACGGTGCGAAGGAGGCAGGCGCGTCCGCGCAAAGCGGACAATCCCAACTACCGGACATGTCCCGAAGCCTTCGTTAATAAATTGAAGACCCGGCGCTACAGTGCTAACACCAACTGGTCCGACATTTCGGCATTTGTTGGAAAATGGCACGGGGTGCCCCGCACGGATTTGCGTTATATTCAGACATTATTGGGGCACAACTCGAGCCGGACGACGGAGATCTATACGCATGCCGTCATGGAATGATGAGTACGAAAGCGCTGCGCGACATTCGGAGTCCGTTGGACAAGTTAAATTTGGGTAAAGATGAAGAAGATAAGCAAGAAAATAGTTGAAAGAAGTGATTTGAGGCGGTTTTTTATCGCAACAGAATCATAAAAAACATAATGGATATAGACGCAATTGCGTCTACACAGATGTTAGCAGGCATAGAATTGACAAAAGGTGTTAACGGATTGAGAGACATTTGCTAGATTTGTCAGTATGAGTAAGCATGAGAAAATATTAGTTAAAATACTGAGGGGGACTTCTGACAAGAATATCGGATTTGAAGAACTCCGGAATCTATTGGTGCGACTAGGATTCGAAGAAAGGATTAAAGGGAGCCATCACATTCTGACCAGGGAAGGCGTTGAAGAAATTTTAAACATACAATCAAAGTCAGGTCAAGCCAAAGCTTATCAGGTTAAACAAGTTAGAAACCTCGTGGTCAAATATCAGCTAAATTTAAATGAAGATGAAAAATAGTCACAAGTACGAGATTATTATCTATTGGAGTAAGGAAGACGATGCCTACATTGCTGAGGTGCCAGAATTAGCGGGATGTGCTGCCGATGGGGAAACTTATCAAGAGGCTTTGTCTAATGTAGAAGTAATTGTAGATGAGTGGATTGAGACCGCTAGAATGAAAGACAGGAAGATTCCAAAACCGAAAGGGAAATTGATGTACGCTTAATCTGTAAGAATTGAGAAACGCCTGCTAACACCATGCAGCCGCCAGCCGGGTGGAACGTTAGAAGGGCAGTCACATTTCCCTAAGTCAGCCTGTTAATAATTGAAGGATAACGTCTCAGAATCTCCGGCCTGACGGCTGCAAAGACCGTTATGGGGCATTGAAATGAGAAAAAAATCTAGCTGAATTTATGTATATTTGACTTATGAACTATCAGGAATATATAGAAATACGATCCGATAAGCGATTTGGGAAACCTTGCATCAAAGGAACCCGAATATCGGTTTATGACGTACTGAATTGGCTCTCAAATGGCATGAGTAAACAAGAAATCATGGAAGATTTTGAAGAGATTACAGAAGAAATGATCAATGCCTGTTTAGCTTTTGCAGCGGACAAAGAACATAAATTGAAGATTGCTTCTTGAAACTGCTATTTGACCAGAATATCTCACCCAAGATTGTCAGACAGCTAGAATCGGATTTTCCAGATTCAAAACAGGTAAGGCATGTAGGATTAGAAAATGCGTCAGATGTGATGATTTTTGACTACGCTAAAAGCCATGGATATGTTGTGGTAACATTTGATGCCGATTTTGTGGATTTGAATGTAGTGAGAGGGATTCCTCCCAAGATCATCTGGTTGAAGACTGGAAACTTGACGACCAAATCAATTTCAGAGTTACTGAAGAACAACATTTCAGCGATTCATGATTTTCTGGAGTCTGAGGAGGAAGAGATTTTAGAAATAATAAGAAACGCCCCATAACACAAGGCAAGCAGCATGGCTAGCTGATTCGCAAACCGAAGCATTATGGCAAACAAGTAGCGGAAATGCTAACACGAACGAAAGATGCTCCAAAGCCGCCACGCCGCCTGCCCAAATCGTTAGCGGGCATTGGAAGAACGAAACGTTTTCTATCTTTACCGCATGAAAACAATTTATGTAGACACCTCGGTTTTCGGTGGTAAATTTGATGATGAATTTGAGTTATGGACTGAGCTGTTCTTTAGGAAAGTGTTCAGTTCCAACCTTCTACTTATATACTCGGACGTGGCCCAGCAATTCCCGGTTTAGCAAATAAGGCGTGCGGCGCGTATTTTTGTTGCTATGGGATGGATAGCCAAGAGACGTAAAAAGCAGAGCCGATTCAGTTATCTGCTCGGTGAAGTTCAAGGGATGTTTACTACAATAGCGGATCATCGGCGTAGCAATGCAAGCATTAGTATGATGGATGTACTGAGTTCAGCATTTGCGATGTTTTCACTGAAGAGTCCTTCACTGCTAAGCTTTGAGAAGCGTAGTCAGGCCGAGGAAGGCAACTTGCAAAGCCTGTATGGCATTAGCAGGATATGTTCAGACACGCAGATGCGTGAGGTGTTAGACCGAGTGGATGCCACTGCTTTGCAGATAGGCTTTCGGCGTTTGTATACAGTATTGAAAGACTGTCGTATAGTTGAGGAATACCAATATTGGAAGGGCAAGCTCATTGTTTCAATAGATGGCGTAGAGTACTTTTCTTCTAAGAAAGTGCACTGTAAGCACTGTTTGCGGAAGCAGCACAAGGATGGTCAACTTACCTATAGCCATCAAATGCTTTCTGCTGTGCTAGTTCATCCTGATAAGCGAGAGGTGTTTCCTATGCGCTGCGAACCGATTGCCAATACGGATGGATGCATAAAGAATGATTGTGAGCGCAACGCGGCAAAGCGGTTGCTGGAAGGTTTACGCCAAAGCTATGCCGAAGAAAAGTTTGTGTTAGTCGCCGATGCGCTGTATGCCAATGGCCCCTTCATTGAACAATTGCAAAGCGATGGTCACTCGTTTATCATCGGCAGCAAACCCGATGGAAACAAAGCCTTGTTCAGCCAGTTCGCCGCGCGTCAGCAAAGCGGTCAGGCAGGGCAATACAGTTACTCGGAAAAGGGCATCCAACACCACTTCCGCTGGGTTAACAACCTGCCTTTGAACAGCACGCAAGCGCACATCAGAGTCAATATGTTACACTACGAACAGGTAGATAAGAAGGGCAAGACCACTACATTTAGTTGGATTACCGATATTGTTCTACGACAGAATAATCTGGAAAAGGTGATGCGAGCCGGAAGAGCACGCTGGAAGATAGAAAACGAAACGTTTAACACCCTAAAAAACCAAGGCTACCATTTTGAGCATAATTATGGGCACGGTCAAGACCAGCTATGTACGGTGCTGGCTTATCTGATGATGCTAGCTTTTACGATAGATCAAATCCGGCAATACGCCTGTGAGTACTTCCGCACGCTATGGAAGGGATTAGGCACTAAAGCCAAACTTTGGCAAGCTATCCGAGCAGCTTTCACTATGATCCAGTTCCAAACTATGAAACAACTCTTCGCCTTCGTGGCCATACAATACAAAATTCAGCTAGAATAGCTAAACCGGGAATTGCTGGACGTGGCAGAACAAGAGCTGATAAGTGCACCGCAACGTGTAAAAGATTTTGTGGAATCCATTCCGAAGAAGAACGTACTACGAACCAAACTTTCGGAAGAAGCTATTCTGCTTGCCGAGAAATACCTTAAAGAAAAGGTTGTAGGAAAATCTAGCCGAGCGGATTGCTATCATATTGCCATTGCCACAGTTTTAAAAGCAGACATTTTGGTAAGCTGGAACTTCAAACATATCGTTAACATTCCAAAGATACACGGCTATCATGGCGTCAATTTAAAGAATGGCTACCAAACCATTGAAATTAGAAACCCACGAGAAGTTTTTAACTATGAAAACGACAACTAAGAAGGACTACGATTGTGTTCAAAGTATCCGCAAAGAAAGGGAAAGAATTGCTAGAGAAACCGAAGGTAAGTCACCTAAAGAAATACTTGATTATTTTGCAAAGAGGGAAAACGCCCGCTAACATCATGCAGCCGCCAGCCGGGGATACGTTAGTATGGCAGTTTTGTTTCTATTAGTCAGCCTGTTGATACTTGGAAAATGATGTCTCACAATCCCCAGCCTGATGGCTGCATTATACGCTAGCGACAGTCCAAATCAGCCAGTACTCTCGATACAAATTCGCTCTCGCCCAGTGAACACTCTTCTTTATCGGTAGGATAGCCTGATCGGATATTTTAGGCTACGGTTGCAGCAGTAACTTGCCACTGTGTTCCTGATACGCCCCCTGCTGGTCGTAGACGGTGAGCCGGTACAGATACAAACCGGGCAAGGCCGTCGCCCCGGAGCGCGGCAACGCATCGGATATTTCGTAGACCGCCCGGCCCGCTTCCAACTGAATGGTACGACGATACACCGAAATCCCCTGCGGGGTGTACACCAGTAGCTCCGCGTGGCCCAGTGCCACCTTGTCCCCCAGCGTAAACGATACATTGATATCTCCCTCGGTCGGATTGGGGTACACTACCACATCTTGCAGCAGTAGCACCGAGTCTCCCACGATTTGGAAGGTGAGCGATCGCTCGGTGGTGTTCAAATAAGTATCGCTGGCCCGCACCCGCAGCGTGTGCGAACCGGCCACCAAGTCCGGTAGCCGAAAGGTGGCTTTTCCCTGCCCCGGTCCATCCGGCACGGCCTGATAGTCATCGTTGAGGAAGAATTCTTGCCACTCGTCCAGTACCAAACGCAGCCCGTGGGCTTTATCCGCCAGGTTGATACCGTGCTTATCCGCCAAGCGAACGATCAGCGTAGGGCGAGGATGTAGGGTGCCGGGCACCGGATGCACCTCCCGGTTAAAGAACAGTTCTACCGCGGGCGGGGTATTATCCGCCGTCGTGCTGGTCGCCTCTCCGCCGACCGCCACCGTGCGGGCCCCGCTGGCTTCCCGGTCTTGGGAGTCGTGCTGGGCGTAAAGGGTGAATTTGCCCGGCCCGTAGGTGCTTTCGGTATTCTTGGGTAGCGTAAACTCCAGCGAAAAAAGCCCGTTGCGCACGGTAGCCTGCCCCCGGAACAAGCGGAAGTCCCGGTTCTTAAACATCATCACCCGGCCGCTGCCCTCTTGTCCCAGGGTGGTCGTCTCCAGGGGCGCGGCTAGCAGATCCACGAACACCGTACCGCTAAACCGGGTATCGGTATTGCCAGAGCCGTCAACCACCTGCCCCTGCAACGCAACCCGGTCCAGAGGACGCAGCGTATCGGCCGGTTGTCCGTTGGCCGTCAGCGTAGTGAGCGTTACGCTGGGCGATGAAACGGCGTAGCGCATCGAGGGATCACCCAGCAGCACGAAGTTGCGGTTGAGCGTGCCCGCTACGCTACGGTTCTTGGTCGTCCGAATGATATCACCCAGTCGCAAGTCAGGCGCCGAACCACCGAAGGCGGTTTCGTAGAAGGCGGTGCTGGTCTGGAAGTTGGTGCTGGTGAACACCGGGCGGGAGGTGGTGAAAAGCGCAATGGCTCCTCCCACGGGACTTAACAAAGCCGCCTCCGCTCCCGACGCGCGCCGCGGATCGTTGAAGCGCCCGAACTCGCAGGTGGCCGTCACCAGCACCGGCAGGCGGTCGTAGTTGCGCCAGTCCGCAATCATGTCCAGGTCCAAGATTTGCTCGTTGGTCCAGGCGGTTTCGCCTCCGTGACCGATGAAGTCCACCAAGCCTACGCCGCGTTCCACGGCCCGGTTGAGGCGCTCGCGCACCGCCGGAGCTTCGTTGTCCTGCTGTTCGTAGGCGTCCATAAACAAGCGCCGCACGGACAGTTGGGGCTGCTGCTGCTCGAGCCAGGAGGCCAGAAAGTCAGACTGATGCTGGTGCCGGTTGGCGTCGCCATCGTCGGCTACAAACAACACCTCCTGCCGCCATGGTCCCTGGGCGGCCGGGGCGGTGGCGTAGTGGATGAGTTTGTCCACCACCGTGCGGGCTTCTTCGGCACTGCCCACCGGTAAGCGCCCGATGCCAATCTCCAGCGAGTGCCCATTAATTTCGTTGCCCTGCTCGGGCCAGTCTCCCTCCTCGGCTTCCATAAACCCAAAATAGTCGTCGGAGGCGTAGCTGTAAACGTTGTGCAACGACTGCCGCGACTGGTAGGTGGGCACCGTAGCGGCGTGGTGCTGCTGATAATCGTAGGAGGCATCGCCGAACAACAGCACGTAGCGCAACCCCGCGTCGCGCTGGTAGAGGTGCCGGATGAAGTTGCGAATGGCGGTTACGTCCTGCCGCCCCGCCGAAAACTCGTGGTAAATCTGCGGCAGCGTCACCACCGCGACGCGCAAGCTGTCGTGCTGACGGCGAAACTGGGCTAATCGTTCGGCTTCCGCTAGCAGGGCCGGGGAGGTGATTACCAGCAACTCAGGCGAGGCCAGCGCGTGCAGGTTTTGGTTAACCACCGGGCCGACGTACCGCGGCGAGGGAAGTTCGTGGGTTGGTTCGAACAACAGGTAACGACGCAGGGTGTCGGCCCGCGCCTGGAAGGTGAGCGTACTGTCCTGCCAGCGGTAGGCTTGCTGCGCCACGGACTGCGGATCGGTGACGTCCCACAGCAAACCGGGGCTGGCCTGCGTCACGGTGTAGCGCTGCAGCGTGCCCCGCTGGGCGTGGGGATCGCTGAACCACAGCGGACGCTGCTGGTAGGTCAACGGTTCGCGCACGTTGAGGGTGAGGTGATTCAGGTAGCCGCTTTTTTCCGTGCGGGTTTGGTAGCGCATCGACACCGTGGTATGAGCCGACAGCGCGAACAACGTGAAAAGTTTACTGGCCGAGCGCGCCTGATACCCGTAGAGTCCCCGCTGGGCGGCATCCACCCCGATAGGTTCCAGCGCTTCCCCATCGACCGCCACCTCGAAGGTCGTGGGGGAGGTGGCCCGGCTACTGACCGAAACTTCCAGCGTGCCCGCTCCGGCCGCCGCCATCGGAAAGGTAATGTCCAGATCGGCATCATCGCTGCTCAGTTCTTCCCCCAGCCACTGCCGTCCCGACCCCAGCAGGTTGCTCAGGGCACGCTCGTGGTGGTAGACCGCCAGTCGCTCGGTGACGGGCACGCCCGTGCCGTAGGTAACGTCCGGACGCGTGATCAGGGCGGGAGCGGGTTGCTCCCGGCGGGTGATGAAGTAGTAGTTGGCCGTATCGTACCGGTGTTTCTCAACCCGGTACCCCTGCTGCTCGTCGTCGTAGTAGGTGCGGTCGGGGCCCGGCCCGTAGAACAGCAGAAAGTTATCGTCGGCACTCAGCCAGATGGGTAACTCCCGCAGGTCCTCGGCCATCGGGGCATCGTTGGCTTGCGGCAGCATGCCGCCCCCGTTTCCGAACACGTGCACTTTGCTCAGGCTATCGGCGGCGGTGATGATGCCGTGCTCCTCCAAAAACTGCCGGTCCAGGCGATACACTCCGTCTTCATGCACCGATACCTGATGCCAATCTCCCTCCGCCAGCACCGAATTCTGGGCCTGGGCCGCGCCAAACCCCAACAGCAAACCAATCAACCCGAAAATCGGACGAAGTAGGTTCGGGCTGCGAAAGTGACAAAATGCGTGCATCAGGCAAAAGTATGATTAATCAATACGTTCCGCCTACCATCCGTTGGTTGAGCGCTTCGTTGTCGGCAAAGGTAGGCAAAGTGTGAGGAGCGGCGTGCGAAGTGGTGTCGGTGAGCGACCGCATGAACGCCACTAGGTCCGTTTGTTCCTGCTCCGATAGCTGCAAGGGGTCGGGACTCAGCGTCTGGTAGGGAACGTCCAGACCCAGCCCGGCCCCGCCCCCGCGGTTGTAGAAGTCTACCACCTCTTCCAGCGTTTTGTATACTCCGTTGTGCATGTAGGGAGCGGTGAGCTCCGCATTGCGTACCGTGGTCGTCTTGAACGAGTGACCGTAGAAGTTGACTTCTTCCTTGAGCACCCCGGCGGCCCGGCCTGGGTCCGCATCCAGCACCGGGTTGAGCGTATCCTTCGTGGCAGGCACCCCAAGCACTTCCGATTCGGACTCGTGGAATTGCGGGGGCACCGTGCCGCTAAACAGGGGAGCAAAGTGACAGGTGCCGCAGGCCGCCTTGCCCATAAACAGATTGAACCCGCGCTGCGCCGCCGGCTCCAGGTGGTCAGACTCGCCCCGCACGTAGCGATCAAAGGGCGAGTTGAAGCTCTTCAGTGACACGATGTAGGCGGCCAGGGCCGTGGACATGGCGTATTTGTTGATCGGGTTGGTTTTTAGTCCGGGGAAGGCCTGCGCGAACTGGGTTTTATATTCGTCGCTCTGTTGTAATTTCTCGAAGATGTCCATATAAGTGGTATAAAACTCCCGGTGGTCGGCCACCACATGGTCCATCTGGTCTTCCAGCACCTCGGAGCGCATGTCGTAGAAGTAGCGATCGGCGTACACGGCGTTGAGCAGGGTAGGGGCGTTGCGATCTACGGTGCCATCGTTATTGAGCGCTACGCTCTTGGCCAATCCGTCAGTGAAGCCCTTCTCGGGTTGATGGCACGAAGCGCAGGAGCGTTGGTTGTTCACCGACAGGGCGGGGTCAAAGAATAGCGTCCGCCCTAGCTCCACCACCGGCGGTTGGTACTTGTCTTCCGGCATGCGGGTATAAAAGAATGGATTGAGCAGGTCTTCGTCGAACAGGTTCGTAGCAAAGTAGTTGACCGCGTGTTTACGGTGCCGGGGAGAGGTTTCGTAGTAGGTTTCGATGTTGAGGGCCAACTGCACCGCCAAGATTTGCTCAAACAAGGGGTTGATGCACGTCTTCAGGAAGTGTAAGCGGTCAAAAGAGTCAAAATCCGGCTGCTCATCCAGGTAGCGAATTCCAGTAGCAAAGGATGCGGCTACCCGTTGGGACAGGTCCGCGTGTTTGGCGTTGAGCAGGGGTCCGTAAAGCGCCATCGCCCGTTGCATGGTTTCCAGAGAGGTTTTTGCCTCGGGCAGCGATAACAGGGCCGCCGGGGAGTCGAAGCCCGATACGCCGAGGGTGAAAATGCGGATCAGCTCGAAGCGCATCGCCTCGAGCACCTGTCGGTCGGTGAGTGGCACGCGCTGCTGAAAGCGAGCAAACTCGGTAACCTTTCGGTCCAGCAGGGCAGTGAGCTCCCTGATCTTATCCTGATCCGCTACGGGGTCTTCTCCGAAGATAAGTTCTTCCAGCACCTGAAGCCCCTTGGGCTCAATGACGCTTAGGTTGGGGGCGTTGCGCTCGAGCTTGGGAAGGGGTGCTCCGTTGATAAAGTCGGCGACAAACTGTCCGTCGAGGAGTTCAGCCAGGTATTCGGTGCGTTTGTAGGCCAAGCGGGCGCGTTCCAGAGCGCCCTGTAGCGCCGGTACGGCATCGGAGGTAGTCAGGGCGCTGGCCTGCTCGTGCAGAATGTGCGTTGCCTGCGTCAAAGACTGAAGGTCGTGTCCGTAGGTGGTCATCACCTCGGCGGCGGGAGAGTTGGCGGGCGCATGGTCGCGGAAGCTGCTGAGGATCACTCCCCCGAAGATCAGTAGGGTAATGGGAAGTATAAATCTAATCATAAAAGAGCAATTTGAGGGCGGTATAGAATACAAAGGAGCAGTGGCGAACGCCACTGCCCTTTATACATTACTTATGAACTAATGAGAATGGCTACTGAAGTACGAATTTAGCGCCTACCACCTTGCGCGACTTCAGACCGAAAGCCTTCATAATGTATACTCCCGAACGTAGGTCCTGCACGTCTACTTCCTGCACGTTGCGGCTCACGCGAATGCGCTGACCGGTCACGTCGTAGATGGCCATGTCCACGGGCTCGCTGGTCTTCACCACGCGCTGCACGTGATCGGCCCAGAACTTGAGTCCTTCCACCTCCGTCACGTTGTTCTTCACCTCGGTGATGGCAGCAATCACGTCGTCCCAACCGGTGATGGCGTAGGTGAGTGAGTTGTTGTAGGGGAAGGGGTTGTCTTCCGAAGGGTGCTGCGCGTTCAGCAGCAGCGTCTTTCCGTCGGGCGTAGGCTGCGCTCCGGTTACTTCGGCACCCACCGGCACCACCGAGATGCGAATCAGGTCATCTACGGTGGGGTTGGCGATCGACATGTCCAGCATCCAGGCCTCGCAGGTGCGGTTGGTGATACCGGCCGGCACGCGGGCGTTCGAGGTGCCGTTCAAATCTTCGCAGATCACCATGTAGGGCTGACCGTTCACCACCATCACGTTGAGGCCGTCGGGGTTGCTCAGGTGCTTGTCGGGATAGGCCCCCACCTCGGGAGACTCCTCGTAGAAGGGACCGCCTTCCAGGTACACGTCCACTTCGCCGGTAGCCGGATCAAACACGTTCACGCGTCCGTAGTAGTCCTCAAAGAAGCCGCCTCCTACAAAATCCAGCACCTGGTCGTCGGTCTTGGCTTCCAGTTTGGGATAGCGCGTGCGCACGGGCTCTAACCAGTGGTAGTCCAGCACTCCGCCCATTTCAAATCCTGCGGCCAAACCCCGGCTCAGGTCATCACGGCCCGTTTCGGAGAAGTAGACTTTGCCATCGTACTGGGCCAGCCACTCAATACGGTTGAACATGGTGGCTCCCTTAGAGAAGGCCGAATCACCAATGAACAGCATTTCGTCGAGCGATTTATTGTTCATCTTCACCCAAGGTCCGTCTTCGCCCTCAGCATCGTGCTTGTACACGAAAAGCGTGCCTTTGGTGAAATCGCCGGGAGTGTCGGCCACAAATTTAGAGAACAGGCCGGGGGTGCCGTCTTCGCCGGTGTACACCGTTTGGTTATCGGGCATCACTACTCCACCCTCAAAAGCTTGTCGGCCCCAGTTGTACTGCTTCCGGATCGCTACGGCCTCGCGGGGATCAATTTCTACCATCCAGTTGAAGTTCTGAAACTTCTCGATGGTTTTGCCAGCAAACTCACCGGGAATGTCGGTCTTGATGGTGAAGTTAGCGGTGTCACGCACTCCGAGTGGTCGGCCTTCAGCGTCGGTGAATGAAATGTCGTTGTTGGCACCGCGGTACCATTCTTCGGCCGTCCAGATGCGTCCGTCTACGGGTGAGGTGATGCCCCCGCAGTTCATTCCGGTTTCGCCGACGGTATTGGCGAAGTCCACGTTGAAGTACTTACCGTGTCGTCCATCGGACAAGGTTTGATCCACAACGATCAGGGTGTCGGTTGCCGGATCGCGCTTCACCTTAAAGACGGTCATCCCGCCCCCGTCGCCAATGTTGTCGTCATCCGAGATCATTTCGTGATTTATTGAAATCCAGCCGAGGTCATCACTATCTCCATCGGGAGTGAAGCCGATGAAATCGTGCCACTGCTTGGCCAGCGTCGAACCGGCCGGGTTGCCGTAGGTGGCAGTAGTTTGTACGGTATCGGTTTGTCCGATAAAGAGAATCTGGTGCTTCAGCGGGGAGGGTGGCATCACCACCGAGTCTGGATACCAGACGGAGTTGACTTGCACGTCGAAGAAAAATTGGCAGTGGGCCGAGTAGGTCGTGAGCAATAGACCCAAGGTCAGCGCGTAATACTTTTTCATAGATGGTGAGGTTTGTTTAAGCGTGAATAATGTTCGCTCAAAAGTACCCACGAGCCGGAAGAGATCAGTTAAGGCAATTTTATCGTTGTGTTAATAAATCGTTAATAATGTTACCATTTGATTAAGTTTTAAAGCATGCTTGAAATCAAGCGCGAGTGTTCCTACTTATCTAAGTTATGACCAAGCGCGTGCGGTTTTTATATTTCCAGATAGTTTTTAGCTTTGGTGGCTAACCATTTTTCCGATAGCGTATGGGGACAGTACTTATTTTGGGAGCAACTTCGGACATTGCTCAGGCTGTCGCGCGACGGTTTGCGATTGCTTCTTACGGTCTACAACTGGCCGCCCGAGATCCGGCTCAGCTAGAAATTCTGGCCAGCGACCTGCGCATTCGTCATCAGGTGTCGGTGCAAACTCTAGCGTTTGATGCTCTCCAATTTGAGTCGCACCCCGATTTTTTCAACGACCTGAAACCTGCTCCCTCGGTGGTGATCACGGTGTTTGGCTACTTGGGTGATCAGGCGAAAGGAGAGAAGGTGTGGGAAGAAGCGCAGGCTATTTTGGACACTAACTACAGCGGGGCGGTTTCGATACTAAACCTGGTAGCCGAAAGTTTTGCTCTCAAAAAGGAGGGGGCTATTATCGGCATAAGCTCGGTGGCGGGCGACCGGGGGCGGGGCAGTAATTATTTGTACGGGAGTGCCAAAGCCGGATTTTCGGCTTATCTGTCGGGACTTCGTAACCGGATGCACGCGCATGGGGTGTTAGTGGTCACGGTGAAGCCGGGTTTCGTGGACACGAGCATGACCGAGGACCTGGATTTGCCGCCGCTCCTGACCGCTAAACCGTCGGCTGTAGCTGATGATATATTCCGGGCGATGAAGTCAAAGAAGGATGTGGTATACAGCAAATGGTTCTGGCGACCGATTATGACAGTAATTGCACTGTTGCCCGAGGGGGTTTTCAAGCGGTTGAAGTTGTAGAGTAGAAGGGCACTGGAGCAAACCGATTCAGATAAATCTAATGGTATTGTAACTAAAACTATGTTAATAAATCGACCCCCAAATTTATTGGTGGAAGTGGCCAGAAAGAAAGATGCTGGTCACTTCCGAGCTAATCCAGCGATCTGTTGCGGATTCCACCACTGTCGTACGAAAGCCTCCGCGTAGGAGTGACCGCTCTCTAAACCACGAAACTCTTCCATCATCCCGTGGTCTTTCGCGTATATTTCTTTGACATTCTGACTAACGTGGGCAAAGCACGCTTTGTGCTTGGTGGATTGCACGCTAGAGATATCCACAAAGTTAGTCGGCGCAAAGTTTTGCGTCTGCCCGCCACTCACCACCTCGTAGAAGTACAAATCCGGCTTCTTCTTCATCCAAAGCCAAGCGTTGTACGTCAGCATCGAGCAACTTCGGTGGTCGCGGTGCGTATCGATGGGCCAGTGGGTGAGCAGCAGGTCGGGACGCTCAGCGTTAAGTAGATCAAAAGTTTTTTCGTAGGCCGACTGATTCACGTGCGTGTCCCCGTCTATTTGTCCCACAAACCGCGGCGTTGCCCCCAAGATCTCACTGGCGCGCCGCGCTTCTTTCGTTCGAATCGTAGCCGCTTCATCGTGACCAACCCCAGCGATACCCGCCTCCCCGCGGGTGAGGTAAGCAATGGTGACCTCGTGGCCCGCCGCCGTGAGCAGCGCAATGAGTCCGCCGCAACCGGTTTCCGGATCGTCGGGGTGCCCCCCGGTAACCACCACCTTTAATTTGGCCACCGAATTGGTGGCGGCCGACAGCGGCAGCCCCGCTACGGTAATTCCTGTGGCGATAGCTCCGGATCGTTTGATCAGTTGTTGACGGGTTATTGTGGACATAGCTTTTGGACTTAGGCGAATTGAGTGGGGTTTCGGGTATGGCGCGCGAAGGCTTCGGCAAATGCGTAGCCACTTTCCATGCCCCGGAACAGCTCCATCTTTTCGTGGTCGGTGGGGTACAGCTGCTCCATCTTTTGACTTTCGTGCGCAAAGCAGGCGCGGCGCTTCATATGAACCGTCGAGCTAATGTCGGCGTAGTCCGAGGGAACGAAATTCTGCGTCTGTCCGCCCGGCGTCACCTCGTAGTAGTACAACGATGGCGTCTTGGTCAGGCGCAACCACGCGTCGTAGGTCAGGGCAGCGCAGGCACGATGGTCCAGGTGCGTGTCCATCGGCCAGTGGGTGAGTAGCAGGTCTGGCTGCTCCGCTTCCAAGAAATCAAGCATCTTTTGGTACTGCTCATTGTCAGTAAAGGTGGCCCCGTCGGTCTGACCGAAGTAGTGGGTGCTTCCGCCGAGCAGCTCACTGGATATCTTGGCTTCCGCCGTGCGGATGTTGGCCGCTTGCTGGTGCGATTTGCCTTCGATGCCCGCCTCGCCCCGCGTGAGGTAGGAGAGCACCACCGAGTGTCCGGCCTGGGTCAGTAGGGCGATGAGCCCGCCGCAGCCCGCCTCCGGGTCGCCCGGATGGGCGCCGGTCACCACTATTTTTCTGGTGGTATCCTGGTCTGGTTGGGGTTCTAGCGGAATTCTTAACACGGATGAGGTGGTCATGGCTTTGACTAGATATTTTAACTTCAAATATACGAAAGAATGTGATTTGGCGCGGACTCAATAAAAAACCAACTATGCTTTTAGTTGTAAGGCGATTGGTTTACCTTGAGTTGTGCGTTACTCAATCTTGATCTAAAGTATCATTGTATGAAACATTGGTGCCTAATTGGCCTGCTTCTGGGTTCTTGTGCTTCGGAAAGCCTCGAGGATGATATCTGCTACCAGCCATTTTCAACCAGCGTCATCAAAGTAACTTTTGAATCCGATCCGGAGGACACCGTGTATCTGAAGGCATCCACCTTGAATAACATCCCTAGGGCTGGGCAAAAATCCGAAAGGATTCCGGTGACCGGCGAAGGGAGCTATTTTATGTCTCTGACCAACGATCGGCCCACTTCCGCTTTCCTTGACCTCAAAGATCAAAGGCACAACATTATCATTTTTCCCGACGACACAGTGGGGGTTGACGTTAAAATTGCAGGGGAAAAGCTTAACCTTAGCTTTAGCGGAAAAGGGGCCGCCATCAACGAATACTATCTGGCAAAGAAAAACCAGTTGGGCTATACTGATATCAGGATGCCGCTCAATGCCCCATTGAATTCATCGGCTTCTTATCAATTGATTCTGGCGACTACCGATTCTGTGGTCAGCAACGAAGACAACTTCCTGCAAAACTATCTTCGTGAAAAACCACTACTTGAGTGGTTTGTCCATCATGAGCAAGCCGAAATTGAGTACGCTGGGTTAGGATTTAAAACGGTTATCCCAAAATACAACCAACAGTTTTCGATATTCGAAGACCAGCTACCGGATCAATACTATGCTTTTCTGAACGACGTGCTCATCAACAACCCGGAAGAAATCACCTCAGGAAACTACCTGCAGTTTTTGGACGACTATTTTATGCAGGACCTGCCCAGCGATGAATTCAACGGTCTGGCCGGGCTGAAAAAACACCTTACCATAGACCGCCACGTGTTGCCATTGTCCCAGGCCCAACTCTCCGGCGAGGTCAAAGACGTGTACCACAGGTACCAGTTCAGTAGTATTCTCAACTACCTTTCGGACTCAGCTGCCATTGACTCATTAGCGAAAGTGTACCAAGTAACCGAGTATCAATCCTTGCTAAAGATCATTGAAACGAAAACAACCCTCCGCCGGGGCGATACCATTCCTAACTTCTACGTTGTCGATCAATTGGATAGCTTGGTCTCTTTCCGGACGTATCAAGACAAAATAGTGTACATAAATTTTTGGGCCGTCTGGTGCAAACCCTGTATCAAAAACATACCGCAACTGAACCGGATGGTCACTTCCTACGCAGACCAGGACGATGTCTTGTTTCTAAACGTTTGTTTGGAGAGTGACAAAGGTAAGTGGCTTGCTTCCCTTGATCGCTACGATCTGCTGGGCAACAATGTGCTGGCGGAAGGTCAGTGGAATCAAAAACTGCGTACTAGTTTCAATATTGAAGGAATCCCTAATTATGCGCTTATTGCCAAAGGAAACGTGCTTTACGAAAACCACACCAACAAAGCACCGGCGGTAAAGGGTAGGATAGATGATTTGTTAGAGAAATGATCATACAATATCCGCTAATGGACCTGCCTTTTCTCGAGCCTTAGCCGTCTAATTTTAGCCTCGGAACCGACTTCCATCAAACAACTGTTCTCCAAATAGTACTAGTTCCTGGCTTTTTCCGGGGACGAGCCTTCACCGAACCTAGACCGAGCCTACACCGAAGGAACAACGAAGCTAAAAAAATCCAGCCGTAGACGAAAATTACAACTGACCGGGCATTCCGTCTACCCAGAAGATAAGTGCGAAGGCCCCCGATCAGGATGCGTTTCCGCGCCAAAAGGCACGGGCAGGGTTACTGGGGATAACGGCCCCGATCATTTAACGCGTGGTCTGCTACCGGCAACCTTAGAGTGTGCGGCCTCCTGCCCCGCCTAAAGCAGACGCTTCGCCTGCCTTCTCCCCCGGTCCGCCGTTCATGTTACCAATTCTTCATCTACGCTTAATAATTTGATAATACCCAAATGGCTTATCTTCGCAGGCTAGGCCGTAGTTTTAGCCCCACCACTAACCCTATCTCTTGACCCTATGAACCGATTTTTTCTCACTTGCCTGGGGCTTCTTTTTCTCACGAGCTCCCTGCACAGCCAATCGCTGAACTACGATCCCGACCTCAAACCCTTCTACCACGGCGTGGCCTCGGGCGATCCGCTGCCCGACCGGGTGATCATCTGGTCGCGCGTGACTCCGGAAGCGGGAACGTCCGACGACATTGACGTCACCTGGCAGGTGGCCACGGACTCCGGTATGGCCAAGGTGGTGCAATCCGGTCTGTTCACCACCAATGCCGCGCGCGACTACACCGTGAAGGTCAACGTGAGCAGACTGCAACCCTACACCACCTACTTCTACCGCTTTGCGGCGCTGGAGGCTACGTCCATTATCGGCCGTACCCGCACCGCTCCCACCGCCGATGAGGCCGACCGCCTGCGATTCGCGGTGGTGTCGTGCAGTAACTATCAGGCGGGCTACTTCAGCGCCTATAAGAAGGTAGCCGAGCGGGCCGACCTCGACGCGGTGATTCATCTGGGCGATTATATCTACGAGTACTCCGCCTCCGGTAGCGACTTCTATGGTAACGCCGAACTCAAGGCCAACCGCAGCCACCTGCCGGACAAAGAAATTGTGAGTCTGGACGACTACCGCACCCGCTACTCCCAATATCGACTGGACCCCGACCTACGGGCTGTGCACCAGCAGCACCCCTTCATCACCATCTGGGACGACCACGAATCGGCCAACGACGGCTACAAAGACGGGGCGCAGAACCACCAGCCCGAAACCGAAGGCCCCTGGAGCGTTCGCAAGTCGGTGTCCAAACAAGCCTACAACGAGTGGTTGCCCATCCGCGTGGACGTGGAGAAGAATCCCCTGTACCGCACCGTGCACTACGGCAACCTGGTGGACCTCATTATGCTCGACACCCGGTTGGAAGAACGAGAACTTCAGAAGATCAGCGTCACCGACCCGGATTTGTACAGTGCCGACCGCACCATTTTAGGTAAGGTACAAAAGCAGTGGCTCTACGACCAGCTCACCACCTCGACGGCCAAGTGGAAGGTGATCGGCAACCAAGTGATGTTCTCACCCTTCAACGTGTGGTTTGCCGGACTCGATCCCAACGGAGGATTCACCACCGACGGCATCGAGAGTATCTTCCTGGATATTTGGGACGGTTACCCTGCCGAGCGCGACGAGATCATTAACTTCATCGGTGATAATGAGATCGGCAATACCGTGATTCTCACCGGCGACTTCCACTCCTCGTTCGCCTACGACGTAACGGCCCAACCTTCCCCGCTGAGCGGCAGCGATCCTTCCATTGCGGTGGCCAAGCGGGTTCCCGTACCCGTTACGCCCACCTACGATCCCGCTACCCGCGCCGGTTCGGTGGCAGTGGAGTTCGCTACGCCCAGCATCAACTCGGCCAACTTCGACGAGAACATCGGCAAGGATGCCACCTTAGGCTTCGAGGCGCAGATCAACAACCCGCTGCCCGCTACCATTCCCGGAATCGGCGGGGTGAATCCGAATCCGCACATGCGCTTCAACGACCTGGACGAGCACGGCTACTACATCCTCGACGTGGCCGAAGGACGGGCCCAGGCTAACTGGTACTTCGTGAACTCCATTTTGGAACCTAACTCCGACGAATACTTTGCTACTGCCTGGGGAGCCAACGACGGCGAAACCTTCCTCACCGAAGGTACCGAGGACGATCCGAAAGAATTTCCAGCGGGTGATGAAACGCCCGGCGAGACCTTCACCCTGCAACTGTTGCACGCTTCCGACTTGGAAGGAGGAGTGGAAGCGATCGATAACGCGCCCAACTTTGCGGCGCTTATCGACGGCTTAGAAGACCAGTACGACGCCACGATACGCCTTTCGGCGGGCGATAACTACATCCCCGGCCCCTTCTTCAACGCCGCCGCCGACGGCTCGCTGCGCCCCGTGCTGCAGAGCGTGTACCAGGAGCTACTCGATGAGCCCGGTTTGACTAACCTGCGAGAAACCGCCGGACGGGTGGATATCTCGATCATGAACGTGCTGGGCTTCGACGCCTCGGCCCTGGGCAACCACGAGTTCGACGCGGGCCCCGACGCGGTGGCCAATATCGTCGGCACCGACATCCGCGGCGAAACGCTAGGCGACGTGCGTTGGCTGGGGGCTCTATTTCCCTACCTGAGTGCTAACCTGGACTTCAGCGCCGAGGGCAGCCTGTCCGGATTGTATACCGACGAACTACTGCCGAATACGGCCTTTGTCTCTTCACCCGACGATCTGGCAGCGGCCAGCGATGCACCGAAACTGGCTCCGGCCACCTTCATTGAGGTAGGCGGCGAGCGCATTGGAGTGGTCGGAGCCACCACCCAGGTGCTAGCGTCGATTACCTCCGAAGGTGACATAACGGTGGTTGGCCCCAATGCTAATGACATGCCTGCCCTGGCCGCTATTCTACAACCGCAAATTGACCGACTGCGCGAAACGGGCATCAACAAGATTATTGTGACGTCGCACCTGCAACAGATTGCGCTGGAACAGCAACTGGTGGGCCTGCTGAGCGGCGTGGATATCGTGATCGCGGGCGGTTCGGATGCGTTGTTAGCCCAGGATGACGAGGTGCTCTTCCCCGGCGAAATGTCGGTTGGTAACTATCCGATAACGACACAAAACGCGGACGGCGAACTGGCCGTAGTGGTCGGTACTCCCGGTAGATATACCTACGTCGGACGACTAATTGCCGAATTTGACGGGCAGGGTGTACTGCTGCCTGCGTCGTTGAGCAACCCCGAAAACGGAGCCTACGCCGCCCTGCCCATCGTGGTGGAGCAGGTGTGGGGCAGCGAAGACCCCTTCGCTGACGGCACCAAGGCCGAACGCGTGAGTCGCCTCACCGAAGCCGTGAGCGCCGTCGTGAGCAGCCAGGACGGTAATATATTCGGACAAACAGCGGTCTACCTGGAAGGACGCCGCGAGCAGGTGCGCACCGAAGAGACTAACCTGGGCAACCTCACCGCCGATGCCAACCTGTTTGCCGCCCGGCAAGTAGATGCCGACGTGCAGGTATCCATCAAGAACGGCGGCGGCATCCGAGCCGCCATCGGGCAAATCATCGACCTGGGCGGAGGAGAGGCCCGCTTCGCTCCGCCCCAGGCCAATCCGTTCACCGGCAAACAAGAAGGCGAGGTGTCGCAACTGGACATTGTCAATTCGCTACGCTTCAACAACGGACTCACCCTGCTTACCCTGTCGGTGGCGGACCTAAAAGAAGTGCTGGAGCACGGTGTATCCGCCACTACTCCGGGAGCCACACCCGGACAGTTTCCCCAGGTGGACGGACTGCGCTTTACCTTTGACACCACCGCCGAGGCGGGCAGCCGGGTGGAGTTCGTCGCCCTGATCAGTGTAAATGGCACCGACCAGGATACGTTGGTAGCCAATGGCGAAATCGTCGGGGAGGCCGATCGTATGATTCGTACCGTGACCCTGAACTTCCTGGCCGATGGGGGCGATAACTACCCCTTCCCCGCGCTGGCCGACGGCCGCGTAGATTTAGCGGGAGAAGATCTGGAGCAAGGACAAGCTACTTTTGCGCCCTTCGGCACCGAACAAGACGCGCTGGCTGAATACTTGGCGGCTACCTATCAGGATGAACCGTTCGCGCAGGAAGAAACGTCGCCTACTGAAGATAAGCGCATCATCAACCGGCAATCACCAGTTGTTCGAGCCTCCGGTAAATCGGGTCGTGAAAATCATTCTGCGTGATCGGGATGCTCGTCGGGACGTAGGTGTACTAGCGGACGGAGACTCCATCGACCTGCGGCAGTTTCCGAAAGGATTTACCCTGCGGGCCGAAGTGGAAGGGAAGGCGCAGAGCGTGCAACTCATTTTGAACGATACCCTGGTGAAGACCGAGAACTTCCCACCCTACACCCTGAAGCTTCGGGAAACTATCCAACCCGGCAACTACCAGGTGGTGGCTACGGCCTACACCCGCAACCGCGCCGAGGGAACCGCGGGCACTTTCTTGACCGTCAACTTTGTGGTGGCTGATGAAGACCCAGTTGCCCCGAAAACCATTGTGGAGATTGCGCAGGATACGGATGACCTTAGCGTGCTAGTGCGGGCGCTGCAACGGGCCAAACTCGCCGAAACCCTCAGTGGTGAAGGGCCCTTTACGGTTTTTGCGCCCACCAACCAAGCCTTTGACCAGTTGTTGGGACTGGTAGGACTGAAGAGCGTAGACCAATTGCCGCGCTTTATTCTGCGACAGTTGCTGCTGCTGCACGTGGCCAAAGGCGGACTGACCAGCGACGAACTGGCCACGCAGTCGCGCGTGAACACCTTGGTCGGCTTGCCGCTGTTTGTCCGTAGCGATGGACCCCGGCTGAAGGTGAACAACGCTAGCGTAACTGCCGCCGACATTATGGCTTCCGATGGAGTGGTGCACATGGTGAATGAGGTAATTTTTCCCGACCTCCGGGCGCTGCTGCTGGCCTCTAACGAGCGCCGCATGACTACGCTGTACAAGTCGCTGCTGCCCACCGAAGAGCCGCTGGTACCGGCCCTTACGCTCACGGCCTATCCCAACCCTCAGGTAAACGAGATTGCTATCCAGGCGCAAGGCTTGGCCGGAGAGACCCTGTCGGTGGCGATCATTGATCCGCTGGGAAGGTACGTCGCTCGCCAGGAGCTGGTGGTGTCGGGTCCGCAGGACGAGCTTCGACTGGATATGTCGTCCTACGCGCCGGGCACCTACATCGTGAATGCCCAAAGCGGGGGAGTTTATAACTACGTCCGCGTAATTCGGTAGAAAACACAAGAGTACATTTGTTCTGGTCCGAGCATCTCGCTCGGACCTTTTTTCATGTAAGCGTCCGCTCAACGTTAGATGGTTGAATGCAACGCGCTGAGCACCAATGTATATTTCATTGAAACTTAAGGGTCGCTCATTGTTCCACCGCTTGGCCAGCATCCCGCCAGCGCGTGATGCCGCCTTCCAGTTCGTATACTTTCGGGAAACCTAACTCCTCGAGCAGGGCGGCCGCCGCAGTACTACGTCCTCCCGCCGCGCAGTACACCATCACCGGCTTGCCTTTGTCCAACTGCGCTATCTTGTCCCTGAAATCTTTATTCTTGTAATTAATCAGGGTGGAGTGGGGGAGGTGGCCAGTTTGGTACTCAGCCGGAGTGCGCACGTCAATGAGCTGCTCGTCGGAGATTGTGGCAAGGGTGTCCGCGAAAGCGGTGGGTTCCAGCTTTTGATTGATTACCGGTCGGAAATCATTTACTCTTTGGGCGGCCACCACCGGGTCGGTACTTTCCTCCGCTGATCCGGCTGGCTGGTCGCTGGCAGTGGGTTGACAGGCGAGGGTGAGTGCTAAGAGCGATAGCAAGAGGCAAAGCTTGGAGTAAAGTTTCATGCGGTAGGATGGGAGTAGACGGAGAATCCAATGATACGCCATTGCGACAGAAAATACAACTAGCCGATCCGCTCAACGACAATTAGAACGAACCGACGCCAAACCGCTACTGATCCAGCAACCGGTACCGCTCCGGATGCGGAGCGGGCATGGCTTGCGTTTTCACATCTATAACCATCACCGGCGACAACGCGCGGGCATCGGCCGGGGGCCAGGTGGGTAGCCCAAGTCCGTTGGGATCACCGGTTTTAATGAAATTGGCAAAGTAGCCCTGCATGATCGCCGACACCTGGTAGTCCTCGGGTTGCCAGTCGAATACCCGATTGGTCGGCAGGTTGCCGAGGGCGTACTCGATTTCGGCCGAGTGCACCGCGCCCGTGGCGGGGGAAGCGTTGTCGCTGATCTCGGAGCGCACGGCCGGACGCGGACGGGCGTAGTAGTAGCGGAACACCGGCTGATCGCTGGTTTTTGCGTGCATTTCTCCCCACTTCCAGGTGCTGTAGGCAATGAAGCGGTCGCTCGCCAGGTCCGTCGCCGATTGCTTCACTTCGGCTTCGGTGGTACCGAGGTACAATCGGAGCACCGAATCGGCTCGTGGGCCGTAGAGCTTCCGGACGACCGTGGCGTAGTTTTCAGGAGTTGGTTGCTTTTCACCCAGCAGGGAGCGGTAGCTGCCCTCTTCGGAGTTCCAGCCCAGCAGCAAGGGAACATTGGCTTGTTTGCCCGCGGCGTAAATCTCGGTCGGAGCCTGCGGCAGAAAGTAGCCATCGACCACCGCCGAGAAGCGCGGGGCATCTGGATGCGCCGTCACCTCCAGCAAGTCTTCGGCGGACATTGCGCGTAGGTTAGCCAGCGATGAAGCACCTGCCAGTTGGGCGAATTCCTTCCCATTTTGCTCCGCTTCGCGAAGCGGCGTAGGCGGACGGTTACTCAGCAACGAACCGCTCTCGCCAATCGCTCCGGCGATCAAATCGTTCGACAGCGGCGATGCCATCTGGGCACTCACCGAAAATGACCCCGCTGATTCTCCGGCGATGGTCACCCGACCCGGATCACCCCCGAAGGCCGCAATGTTATCGTGAACCCACTGCAATGCTGACGCCTGGTCCAGCAGACCGTAGTTGCCCGATGCGTTGTGCGGTGATTCTTTGGTAAGTTCGGGATGGGCGAAAAAGCCGAACACGTTGAGGCGGTAGTTTACCGTGATGGCCACAATGCCCCGACGGGCCATACTTTCACCGTCGTAGCGCGGCTCGGAGCCGTCCCCGGCCAGCAGCCCGCCGCCGTAGAAGTAAACCAGCACCGGCAATTTTTCGTCCGCCGAGCGGGTGGGCGTCCAAATATTGAGGTACAGGCAGTCTTCGCTCACGCCGTCCGAGCGAAACGCCATATCGCCGAAGATGGGCCGTTGCATAGCGCGCGGCCTGAAGGAGTCAGCTTTCCGGACGCCTTTCCAGGGCTGCACCGGCTGCGGTGCCTGCCAGCGGAGCTCCCCCACGGGTGGCTGAGCAAAGGAAACGCCCCGGAAGATGCGGATACCGGAGTCATAGGTGCCTTCCAGGGTGCCCGAGGTGGTTTGCACCCGCCGGTTAATGGAATTGAGGGTGGGTTGAGCGAAGAGGGTAAGAGGAACAATAAAGAGAAGAGAAAACAAGATTTTCATTCAGGATAGGTTTTTTTCACTAAGCTATCACATTCGGGTAGAACGTCAAAAATTAGTTTTTACCGTGGCATTAACCTGAAAGGAACGATGCTCTCCCAAGTGTACGTACCCTAGTTGATTGGTTAGCATCCGCGTACCGCCTATGTCAAACTCGGCCACGTTGCGGTGGCTGTGACCGTATACCCACGCGTCTATCTCCGAAGTTTCAATAAGGTCGGTCAGATCAACGCAAAAGGCTTCGTTAAGCGCGCTTCCCCGAAACTCCGGGGCGTTGCAGCGTTCGCTCGGCAGGTGATGACTCACCACCACTTGCTTCTTGTCCGGCGCGGCGCGCACCGCCGAGGTCAGAAACTCCATCGCCGCCGCGTGCAGCTGGTTATAGTGCTCGATGCCGATGAGTTTCCCCGCGTAGCGAATTTGGTAGAAGTCATTCATGCCCAGTAGAATATCCGCCACATTCTTCTCGATGCGCGACCAGAGCGTCGTGAAAATAAGACGAACCTGCGGTTGCTCTACCACGCAGTTGTTCACCAGCCAGACGTTCTTGCGAATGGTTTCTTTGGTTTCTGATAGGCTTGTACGCGCGTCGTAGCCGCCGTAGTACTCGTGGTTGCCCGGCAGCACGTAGGTTTCATGGAAGTTTTTCGACAAATAGTCCCACAGCGGTAGGCGGTTAAAGTCCCATCCTAAGTAATGCGTATCTCCGGCGAGGACGAGAATGTCGCCCTCGGGCAAAATGGGATGTTCGGCGAGCCACTGCCGGTTGGCGGGGAACTCGAGGTGCAGGTCGGAGGCGTATTGAAGGAGCATCTTAAGCGTGATTTAAGCCAATCAGAAGCTCTTCCAAACTTTCCGGGTGTAGGGTGTCAAACGCCGTTTGCGGTACTTTCACGTAATTCCAGTGATTCTCAGTAAGTTCGGTGGCTTTTTCGCACCACCGCTGAGCAGCCTGATCTTTGTGTTGCACGTCAATGTCTTCTCTCCCTTTAGTTTCAACAATCCAGTACGACTTATCGGAGCGAATAGCCACGAAGTCGGGGTAGTAATTGCGAATGTTGGCTACTGAATCGGTATACTGAATATAAAACCCGAATTGTTCGGGCAGTTTGGCAAAAGAGACCACATCGTCCACCTTGTCTAAAAACAAAGCGTAACGTTCCTCGAAACTATTATCACAAGGAACGTAGTTGAAAACGGTCTTGGCCGACTCAATGACTTTGCGTGAGGTGGGAAAGGGGAAAGTAGAGGAAAGCATCTTTTGTGCCTGCGTTAGAGTAGCTTCTTTTTCCTCCAGCACCATCGTGCGGAGTCGCTTGGCAAACAGATCGGTAACCACATAACTCGCCAAGTTGGTGCTCATGGCCCGAATGGTGAGCGAATCGTACATATCTACCGTTTCCCCGAACGCTTTGTGTTCAAAAAACTGCCGCACCTTCGGTACCAAAGCGGCAAATTGCGATGGCAACTTAATCTGCTGGGCAATCATTTTCGCGTAGTAACCCACTACTTCTTCGGGCGTTTGGGCGGGGGGAATCTCGTAGGTGCGGTCCAGCAACTTTTCGTCAGTAAGAATGTCGCGCCCTTCGTAGATGAAAGATTTGATATCTTCGGGCTTGCCTCGGAGAGGCAACGGGGTGGTGTTGAACTGCATCACATCCAGCGAAGCAATCTCATCTGCCAACGATTTCTTGCGGCCTACCAGTGGGGTTATTTCCGGCAGACCGATATCGTACGCTGCTTTCTCGGCTACGGGATCAATCGTGAGAATAGTCAGCTTGTCTTTACCTACTTTGTACGTATCCAGCTTGATATCTTCCAGCTTTTCCAGATCATCCACAAACTTCATAAAAGCCTTGTTTCCAATAATATCGACCCGCTCTTGGTATTCGCCTAGCTTCAGATGTTGAAACATTAACCGCAGGCCGCGCCCGATAGCCTGCTCGGGCAAGATATTGGCTTTAGCCGAGTAGGGGCGTAAGCCCACCACGACGGTTACATTTTTAACGTCCCAACCTTCGCGCAACATGAGCACCGATACAATGGCGTTAACCGGACTGGTGCCCTCGTCCACTTTTCGGGATGCTTCGCGGGCTTTATCAAGGTCTTTTTTGGATACCTCTCCCTTTCGGTCTGTATGAATAATCAGCGTTTTATCACCGGCGAATAGTTCGGGATACTTGCGGCCGAGCCAATCACCCACGTCGTCGGCTTCTTTGGTGCTGTTCATCATAAAGAACAGAATGGGCTTTTTCTTCAGCGGAGCAAGCTGCTCCAGGTACTCTTTCCACCGCTCAACGGCGGCGGTCAGGAAACCGACGTAGCGCACACTGGCAATATCGGACTTGGCTTCCTCTATTTGCGCAATGCCTTTCACCGGCCGCTTTACGATGCCGTTGATAGTGGCTTGCTTGAGTGGATAATCGAACACCGTCCAGGGGAACAATTGACCGGAAGTGAAGCGCGGCGTAGCCGAAAAATCAAGTTGAACGGCAACCGGACGTTCGCCGTGGAGCCGACGGATAAATTTGTTCCACTCGCCATCTTCCTCGTGGGTGTGATGCGCTTCGTCATTAAGCACCATCAGGAGCCCATCGCGTTGAACGATACGCTCGTCAAAGTCTGAAATGATCGTTTTATCACTCGGAGGAATATCACCCAGTATATCTGTCATAACATCTGGCTCCTGATCTTTACCGCGGGCGGGGCGCTCGTAAAATTGCTGGATGTTGGTCAGATACAGAGCCCCGTCGCGGGCGGCTCGCTCGGTATCGTCTCGTACGTAAAAATCCATCTCCCACCAAAACTGAAAATGGCGGGGTAATAGAGGCAACGTACGAAACACTTTTCCGTCGGCAAAGTCCTCTTTCAATCGCTCAAAAACAATGACGTTGGGGGCCAGCGCCAGGAAGGTTTCGAGCGTACTGCGTGGCATCTTCCCGAATGGAATTAGCGTACTGCCACACCACCGCCATGCTCATCACCAGCGTTTTGCCGCTGCCGGTGGCCATCTTCACGGCGTAGCGGGCAAAGTCGTCGTACGGTGGCAGACGAATATCTCCTACATTGGCCGCGTAGATTTCCAGCAAAGCAGTACGCGTCCGTATCCGTTTCACTTCGTAGAGGTAGATCAACGTCTCCATCGCTTCCCGCTGGGCCACGTGAAAGCGGAAGGGCGTTCGGTCGGCCAGCGTATGGTCGGTACGAAACCAGAAGTTGAGCAACTCCTCGCTCGTCGCCGTGGCTCCTTTGTAGTTGCTCCGCCGCCACTCGTCTACTTCCCGCCGAATAGCCGGTACGCACACGGCCGTGCGGAGTTGATCGCCGATGTCAAATAAGTTGAGTTGTGAGGGGTCTTTCTTTCTTCCCATTTGTCAGTACCTTGATTTGAAGGATGGCTTGATTGCCTTGATGACTGCGTTACTCGATAGGATTGTTGTTGTGTACTCATTGGTTTAGAGGATGGTAGGATTGCCTTATTTCGACGGGGGTTGGTAGACCGGATTGTTATTGTGTACTCGCTTAAATTCCAGGCTTCTCGCCCCAAAATTAATGAGTAGCCCAATTTCCATGCGGTAGGCTTCTACGTAGTTCATCGCCTGGGCTAAATGAACGTCTTCCAGCCGGATGACTGCCTTCAACTCTACCATAATAACGTTTTCCACGAAAAAGTCTACCCGACGGGTACCGATTTGCTCGTCCCGATAATGAATCGGCATCTCCATCTCTCGTACGTATTCTAACCCGGAATAACGCATTTCCAAGGCCAACGCCCGCTGGTAAATCACTTCCTGAAAGCCATTCCCCAGGGCCGAATGCACGTCCATAGCGCACTTGATGATCTTTCCGGTCAGTTCCTTATGCTTCATGATGTCATTTTAATCACTATGCAAGTGAAATCAAGGCAATCCAATAATCCTACCAATCAAGGCTTAGACAGTGATTGCCACCACCTTCGTCGTATCATTCCCCAAGATGTCGATCACCTTCACCAGCACCTCGTAGCGGCCCGTGGCTTCGTAGGTGTGCGTCGCTTGCAGTTCCAGCGTGGGGCTTTGCTTGGTGCGGTAGCTCTGCCATTCGTTGTGGAACGTATCGCCGTAGCCTTTGTAGTTCCAGTCGACAGCCCAGTAGTCGATCCACTGGCTCCAGTGCGTGATGCCCTGCTGCACTTCCTGCGGCACCTCGTGGGGCGAGATGACGAAGTTATGAAGCGTCAGCCCAACGGTTTTGTCCTTTATCTTCGTTTGCACTTCCAGGTAGGCCAGCTCGTAGAAGACGATATCACCCTGTTCTACGGCTTTCTTCTCCAGTACCTCGCGGGGGATTTTCAGGCAGCGGATGTTGACCTTATTCTCGGCGGCCATGTGCTGGGCGGTTTCGTTAACCTCAAAGGCGAAGTCCCAGCCCAGAAAGTCGATGCCGTTGGTTTGGGCGGTGCGTTCTTTCCCGGCCAACTGCCAGAATTCTTTGATGCTGGCCTTGATGTCGTCGACGGTGACGGGCGAGGAGACGCCGCCCACGTGCACCAGTCGCCCGGCCTTGGCTCCGTGCAGCCAGGTGTAGCCGGATAGGGAGTCGGCGTGGTACAAGTCCAGAATAAAGGTGCGGTAGGCGTTGAGTTGGGCGATTCGGTCTTCGGGATGGGCGAACTCGGCCTGCATCCACTGCTGCCGTTCGTACTTGCCCAGGTTCTGGACGATAAAGGGAGCGACGTTCTCGATGCCCAGCAAGCGTTTGCGGGCGGTGTGAAGCGAAGCGACCCAGATCAGCGGTAATCCACCGCCGCCCCAGCTTCTCGGCGGTCGCCGCCGTGGTGCCCGACCCGCAGAAGCAGTCCAGTATTAGGTCGGCCTCGTTGCTGCTGGCTTTGATGATGCGCTCAAGTAGGGCTTCTGGTTTTTGGGTGGCATAATCAACTCGTTCGGGGTGATTTCCTCTTAGAAATGGTATGTCTTCCCAAACATCATTTAGAGCTCCCCCTTTATTGATGTACTCTTCTAAATATCTTTTATAAGGTTCAACTCCATGGGCTTGCCCTCTTGTTTCCCAAAACCATTCTTTACCGTCTTGATCTTTGTGTATTTTTCTTCTTAAAGCTTTTATTCTTTCATCTTTGTCCCAAATCTTTGTCACAGAATTTATTTTAGTGTTATCAGACTTTGCATAGAAAAAGATTATATCATGCTTAGATTGAAATTTAACTTCACTAAGTTTCTCTCTTCCAGGGTAATGCCACACAATCTCATTCCTAAAGTTCTCATACCCAAACACTTCATCCAATACGCACTTCGCGTAGTGGCCGACGTGCCAATCCAGATGCACGTAGATGCTGCCATTGTCGGCCAGTAGTTCGCGCAGCAGCAGGGCGGTTTCGTAGAACCACTGTAGGTAGCTGTCCAGCCCCGGCCCCAGGTGTCGCGGTAGGCTTTCTGCTCCAGCATACTGGGTTGCTTCACGAATTGGGAGGCTTCGCTGCCGTTGGTCTCGCTCACCTGGTCGGCGGGCACGGTGGCAGTAAACGAGAAGTTGGCTCCCGTGTCGAAGGGCGGGTCGATGTAGATGAGGTTCACCTGTCCGGCAAACTCGGGCAGCAGGCTGGGCAGCACGTACTTTTTGTCGCCCCAGATGAGGCGGTTGTACCAGCCACTGGCCCGGGCGGCCTGCTGCGAGGCTTGTCCGAACATATCCGGCGTGCCCGCCACCGGCCGGGTTTCGTTAACGGTCTCAATGGTCTGGAAGGGGAGGGACAGGCGCACCGGGGCTACTTTTTTACTATCCTGGTACTTGCCCTGCCACGTGAGTTCGGTCATCTAGGTAGTGATGTAGGGGTAGTGATTTATAGAGAAAAGCTAGTTAGCAAAGGTCGTCCACTTTTCAAAGTGATGTTTTTGAACAGATTGCCGTTTCGCTCAACGTCTTCGGCAAGAAACTGGTACCGGTGAAAGGAAACCAAATGTTACTGCCTTATGGAAAAGGATACCGAAAACGGATTTGCCTACGCCGACCAACAAAACTTCTACGGCGATCTTCCTACGGCCTATATGGATGCTGTCTACCACGACGGGCAGTTTCATGATCGGGAAAATGGGCAGGTAGTTGAGTTGAAAGAGCAAGCACCAGTGCGTTTGATTGTGCGAAGAATGGATATTCCCGAAGCAGACCGCGAACGATTCCATGCTACGGCCGAAAAAGTATTGGATCGAGGTACGGTGCTCCGCTTTCATCTACCTTGTCAGCCGGGCACGATAGAATATACTGATCTCACGTTTTGGGTAAGGCTGCTAGAAGATCTGGTTTTTGAAAAGAAGGCTAACAAACCAGCGCGTGCCCTAAATGTGTCGTGTGAGGTTCTCGAGAGAGCGGGAAGCCACGCGCTGCCCTTCGAGCCATCTGTCGTTGAGTCGCTCAACCAAGCCTACTTCCAGGCATCGGTGCGCCATCGGCCCGAAGCGCGCTCACACGTGACAAACATCTACAAAAAGTTTTATATTGACGGCACGGATCGTCCGCTAGAAAGTTTAAGATTCTAAGCTTTGTCTACCTGCCCCAAACAACAAACTATCAACTTCCTGCGCCTACTGATCGGCGACGCGGACGATACGATGGCGCAACTAGCTTCCGATGGTTGGGAGCATTCGCCTCTGTTTGCTTTTTTTCACCCTACGTTGGAACAGGCCTACGAAGGGCATTTGCGTTTTCGCCAGGGCACGGACCGTTGGGTCGAGCGGATTTTTAAAGGGAAAGACAAGCCCAGTCCGCTTCCTACGCTGGAAGAGTTCGCTTCCGATGACGATTGGGATGAGAAGCTTCCCCTGCAACCCAAAGCAGAGCTGCTCGAACTACTCGGAAGAGTCATCTTTGAACTAGAACAGTATCGGGTGAAACATCCTTCGGACTGCCTCATCCGCTTCGAGATCGGTCGCGACTGGGGCACGTTTATCGCCCAATTGCTCAATATGCACTATCCGTTAGACGAGCGGGAATTCCACGAATACGATTTCTACAGTACTACATTCTTAGAATACTACATTGACCCATCGCCCGTATGGCAGCTGTTCTTTCGCCGAATGAAAGTAGTAGGATACGCCTTGCTGCGTCCGCCCCACGAATACAACGGTGAAGAACTTCCGTTGTCGCTGCGGATGTATCAAGGGGTATACGGAAGCCTGCCTACCGCATACCAGCAATAGATCCTAGCGCCGGAAAAACCGATCCGCTTCCCACTTCGCCGAAGCAGTGCCGCATGTGCTTCACGCAGCAGGTGATAAAGTAAAGCCGGTCTGAGCTATAATCGAAACCTTCTAATCGAGTGCGTTTTCGCTGGGGACGCATAAAAAACCTTTGCTCCCGGTAGAGCAAACGACGTACGAGCGGTAGCCCGGTGGCGCTCTTTCAGAGGGCATCTCTAACCCTGGTGATGTCTTGGGCTAGTCTACACAAATTGCCCCTGCCGTTGGTGGGACAATTACTTCTTCTCCAGCCGTACTCCCGCCCGAATGGCTACCGGCAGGTTGTTCTCTCGCGGCGGAATGGGGCAGGCGTACTTCGGATTGTAGGCGCAGTAGGGTTGGTAGGCCTGGTTGAAGTCGATGACGACCGTATCTCCTTTAGGAATAGTGAGTTCCAGGTAGCGGCCGCCACCGTAAGTTTCATCCCCACTGGTCAAATCCGTAAAAGGAAGGAACAGATAGTTACGGTACTCCTCGGTGATCCGCAGCTCGTGGCTCTGGTAGATGAGTAACTCGTAGGCGGTGTCCCGCAGGGTGAACTGTGCTTTGCCGTACTGCTCGTAGATCGTCCGGCGGGGCGAAGAGGTGGGCATGGCGAAGGGCGGCGAACCCGGGGTGCGCACAAAGCGGGCGGTTACCCGAAACTGGGCATCAATGGGGTAGAAGGGAAGTCTCTCGAAGTGCTGACGGGCATCGGGCAACAGCGGTGAGGTAGCGGAGTCGGCATACTCCTTATTGATTTGCCGTTGGTACCGAGCGATCGTTTGCTCGTAATCAGTGGTGTCCGGTTGCGCTACTGCCCCCGTGCCGTACGTCAGCAGAAGTAACAACAAAATCAAGTTTTTCATACAGTAGTGGGTTCAAAGGCAGGCCAATCACGCAAATATTTTGAATTTTCAGCAAAAATGCTTATCTTTGCCCCTAAAAATAAGGTATGGTACCGTATACGCATTCATTGCCAATGATCTCCGTAACGCCGCCCTTCCTTTTACCGCACCCATTCATATAGCACTTCCATGAACCAAACTGGCAAGGTGAAATTCTTCAACGAAAGCAAGGGCTTCGGCTTCATCACTTCCGACGAAACCGGCGAGGATGTTTTCGTGCACATATCCGACGCACTGGAGTATATCGAAAAAGACGACCACGTCACCTACGAACTGTCCGAAGGTAAGAAAGGCCCGCAAGCCAGTGAAGTGCGTCGCGTGCAGCAATAAGTTTATGGGCCGAGAGCGTCTCGGACCCGTTGTTTCGTTTAACCAATTTTAATCCCTATGGCAAGACCAATCACACGAAAGGTAAAATTAAAAGATGGTTTCTACATCGCCGTGAAACCCAAGTACGGTGATCATCATCCCATTAAAATTAGTCGCCGCACCAAGCGCGAAGTAATGGCCCTGCTGGATCGCTACTCTCGCTTCAAAAACGTAAGCTACCTCGGCGAGGTGCGCGACGGCGATTTTGTGGCGGCCTAGTACAGAAAGCCGTCCCAGGAGAAAGAAGACTCACCAACAGGGTCTTCTTTCTTTTTTTTCTCTCCCCCTTCGCGGCGCTTTCCTCTTGTGCCCGGCCCATCAGCCGTCCGAAGCTCCTCCGCATAATTCTGCTGCCGGGGTTAATCCCTTCCGAGCTTTAAAAGGTTCCCTATTCCACCGCCACCACTTGAATGTCACCGAACGTTACATCGGTGTTGTGCGCCAGTATCATCGCACTGCCAGCCTTGATATTGGCCGCTGATTCTTCCATCGCTTCTATGTCCCATTCGGCTGGTTCAGGTTCACCGTCCGGCCAACACTTCACCTGATAGAGCGTACGAAGGCTGTCCAGACTGCGCACGCGGTGCTTTAATCGGTAACAGGCTCCCAGCGTAACCGTTCTGATTTTAGTGCTGTCTTCAACGTAAAGCGACTGCCCGTCGAACACCCTCCAGCGGCAACTGTCCAGGTTGTCGGTGAGTCGAAATTCGGCGGTTGCGCCCAGCGGAAACCACTTCACGTGTGGTTGTCGCTTGTCGAAGTCGTGACCAGGCCAGCGGGTGGCAATGGCCGCGTGACTCACTCCATAGGTAGGTGGACCGGGGCGGGGTGGGGTGAAGCTGTGATAGATAATCGAAGTACTCACCTCGTAGTCAGTCCACGAGTTGTCACCAAAAGCAATGTCCCGGTCATAATACGGGGCCACGGTACGAATGCCCCCTGGCACCCGCTGCCAGCGCCCGTCCACAATTTGCACGGCCCGCTGCAGCGTATCCACTTCGTCCCAAACGATGGTGTAGGGCAGGGGCCAGGCCTGGGGCTGGTCGTAATGCACCCGGACGGAGCGGGAGGCCGTCGCCCCGGCCGAATCCACCGCGGTGATTACCAACTGGTTCTGGCCTACGCGCAATGAGTCGCGATGAATTTCTACGTTGAAGTCACCCGCCCGGGCCAGCCGCCGATCGTTGGCACCGATGCTGAGCGCTTGCGCCGGACCTTCATTGAGTTGATAGCTGAGTTGTGCCAGGCCCTGCTTGGACTGCGTAGTGCCCAGAACGTTGATCCACCGCTGCGCCGTGCCCGGAGTGCCGAAGTACTGCTCGTCACCGTACCACAGCGTGATGACCGGGACCGTTGGCTCAGGCTGAGGATCGCAAGCCAGAAAGAAGCATACTACGGAGATCGGAGCGGTACGCGCGCCGCGCAGCGTCGCAAGTGCTCCAGCCAGGGTGTAAGCGATTTGGCGATCAAAAGCGGAAGCGAGGTTTTTCATCTATTCTTGTAGCCAGATGTCCAGCCGGGGCGTTTTCCAGCTGTAGGGTTTGCCCAGCACGTCGTAGTCTCCGTCCCCGTCCAGATCGGTGATGCGTCCCTCATGCACTCCGTAGCCCTCGGCTACCACGGTCTCGGTGAAGTTGCCTTGTCCGTCGCCCAACATAATGCGAACCTTTGCGTCAGGGTTGCCCTCCCCGAAGCGCATCTCGGCACTAAAGATATCCAGATGGCCGTCTCCGTTGAAGTCCAGCACGTCGATGGTATGCCCGTTGTCGAGTTGGTCGATCACTTCGCGGGAAACCCAGGTGCCGTCTTGCCATTCGTAGAGCATCATGGGAGCCACACCGTCGCCCACCACCAGCACCACCTCGGGGCGGCCGCCCTCGATAAACTGCCCCACCGCCGAGCGGGTGAAGACGTAACTGGCGTCGATGATATTTTCGGTGTAACTACCCTCCGGGTTGTGCTTGAACCAGCGGCCGCCGCCCACCATATCTTCGATGCCGTCACCATCAATATCAATTTTAGCCAGACCTTCGTGCTCGTTCACGTCTTTCCAGTCGGGGTAGCCTTTTTGGCCCAACTGCTCCATCTGGCTGTCGGTGCCGTAGCGATAGACGGCCGTGCGTTCCCATTCGTCGGTGTTTTTGGGATTATCGGGGATTTCGGCTACGAAGAGCGTTTGGGCTTGCTGGTTCCAGAAGGCCAGTTCGGCTTGTCCGTCGCCGTCGAAGTCGCCGAACAGTTGGTCGTGGTGCTTGTTGGCCCCCGACTTCTTGATGGTGTAGCGCTTCCAGGGTTGATCGGGAGCGTGGTCAGGATACGGATTTTCCCACCACCACACTTCGTTGCTCTGGCTTTCGCCTGCGAATACAACGTCCTGGTCGCCGTCGCCATCAATATCGTAGTGGGCCGAACCGGCCTCAATGCGCAGCGCCTCATCCTCCACGATGTAGCGATCCCACTTTTCGCCGTTTTTCTTGTACCACACCACCGACGGAGCACTGGTGCGCTCGGTGATCACAAAGTCGGTGATACTGTCTCGGTCGATATCCACTACCAGCGAAGCGGTCTGCTGTCCTCCCAGGTTGGGCACGGGCAAGTCACCGTTTTCGGTCGAGTAGTGTTGCCATCGGACGCGATCACTGCCGTTAGGTTGCGCGTAGGAAAGCAGGGTGACCAGCATCAAAAAGCTAGTGAGCGCCCCACTGATGGTGCTATTGGCACGGCAAAGCGTTGGTTGTTGCTGCATAAAAAATTATTAGTAGACAGAACTTTCGTAGGTCGTGTGTCTCAATGGAGAGACGGGGTTTTGCGGTAACATAAGAAAAATAACTCATAAAATGCATTTTCTTGACAATGGCCGGAGAATATCATTAACAAAAATAACCTTGACTAGCGCGTAAATTTTGTGCCCACCAGGGTTTTGTCTGTGCTCGTAATATACTATCTTAAGCCGGTAAGCGCTGTTTTTTGTATCACGCCACAACCTATTCTCAATGCACTACTCCGTTTCCCAACCCTTCCGCGCCGTTCCGCTCAAAGCGACGGCGGTCATGTTAGCCATCGCCAGCGTGCTGCCCTGGCTCGTCCACTTAATTCCGCCCCACCAGGGCACGCCCATGGGCGCTGTTTTGCTCCCGCTGTTCGTGGTTCCACTTGTTGCGCTGCTCTGGTATCCACCTTCGGTGGGCCTCATAGTAGCCACGGCGGGTCCCGCGCTTAGCTTTCTGATCACCGGCTTGCCCCAGGGGCCAATGCTGATGTTGCTCACCCTTGAACTCATCATATTCACCCTGGTTGCCGGTCAGTTGCTGCGTTCTACCACGCTGAGGTGGGTAGCCGCCCCGCTGTCTTTTCTGTTCACCAAAACGGTGTCCCTGATTGTACTGTCCCTGGCTCCCTTCCTGAGCCAGCTTGATCCCCTTAACTACTTTCGCACCTCGATTAGCGTAGCCCTGCCGGGTATCCTGCTGCTGGGGTTGATCAACGTGCTGGGGTTACGTTACCGGCCAGGTCAACCCGATGGACAATAAAGTGAGTCTATCGTTTGCTGCCATCAGCGAAGCGTTGCGGGAATTTCCTCTTCCGGAAGTTGATCGCGTGGTGGGGATTGGTCGGGGCGGCGTGGTGCCCGCCAGCCTGATTGCCCACCAGTTGCAGCGGGATCTATCTATCGTGTGGGTGAACTACCGGAACGACGATAATCAACCGGCCTACGACCATCCGCAGTGGCTGGATGCCGAACTGCCCTACTTCGATCCCGGCGATCGGATTATGCTGGTTGACGACGTGGCGGTGAGCGGGCAAACGCTCGTTGCCGTGAAGGAGCGTCTGGGCGACTGCGTGGTGACCACCCTGGTGCTCAAGGGAACCGCCGATTTGGTGGTGTTTCCTACCATCGCCAACTGCGTACACTGGCCCTGGAAGCCAAACGAACGAACCGCTGGCTTAGAAAAACAAAACCCCACTCGCCATGTATGAAGCTGAACACTCCGACCGCCGCGAATTTCTAAAATCACTAGCGGGCCTGACCACCGGCCTGATGCTGCCCGTGGCGGGCCATTCCACTACTTTCGCCGATATTGCTGCCGGGGGTGTGCCTACCGCCACCGCGCTGACCCGTGATCGGCTGGGCGAACTGCTGCCCCAGCGGCGGCTGGGCAAAACCGGGCAGTCGGTGACCATGCTCGGACTGGGCGGAGCGCACATTGCTCGCATGGACGAGGCCGAAGCGCAGCGCACCATCGAGGCGGCCCTGGAAGGGGGCATTCGTTTTTTCAACAATGCCGAAATGTACGGTAATGGCGAAGGCGAACGGCGCTACGGCAAGTTTCTGAGTCCGAACTACCGCGACGTGGCCTACATCATGACCAAAACCACCGCGCGCACCGCACAACGGGCCCGGCAGCACCTGGAAGAATCGCTGCGTCGGCTCAACACCGACTACTTGGACCTGTGGCAGGTACACGCGATTACTAGTCCCGACGACGTAGCGGGCCGTATCGAGGAGGGAGTGCTGGAGGTGGTGCTGGAGGCCCAGGCCCGCGGCACGGTGCGCCACATTGGGTTCACCGGACACACCGATTACCACGCCCACCTAGCTATGCTGGACCGCACCGAGCTAATGGAAACTTGCCAGATGCCTATCAATGCCTTCAACCCCAACTACAAAAGTTTCATCAACAACGTGTTGCCCCGGCTGGCGGAGAAAAATATTGCGCCGCTGGCGATGAAAACGTTAGCCAACGGCGGGTTCTTCGGGGGCACCCGGCACTTTAGCGGCGGTGACAAACCCCGTATCGTGCCGCAGGTGCTGAGCGTGCGAGAGGCCCTACACTTCGTGTGGTCGCTACCCGTCAGCGTACTAATCACCGGGGCCGACCACGCCGATATGCTGCGCGAGAAGATCGGATTGGCCCGCTCCTTTACCGCCTACACCGAAGCGGAGCGGCAGGATTTGGTGGCCCGCGTAGCGGGCTTTGACGGAAGTCTGGTGGAGTATTATAAGGCTTGACTGTTTTGTAGTAAGCAGGGAATGCGTACTATTTCAGTCTTACTAGAAAAAATTATCTATTTAATCGGATTTAGTGGAAATTATTTTCCAATTCGGGAGGATGAACTGGTGTTAATGGAAAAAATTTACCCCTCCACCTGCAAGAAGTTATCTATGGGTGAGCGCATGGATGAACTGCAAAAACAGCTAGAAAAGAGAAACGCATTTCTAGAGCCTACCGAAGGTAAACTATTGGTTGATTAATCAGAAAAAAATTCCTATTC